>NZ_AOPX01000001.1:0-5759365 GCF_000419295.1 Mycobacterium sp. 012931
CCGCATACACCAGCAACATCCTCATGAACGCCACCGGCGGCAATGGCGGCCAGGGCGGTACCGGCGGCACGCTATTCGGTAACGGTGGTGGCGGCGGCACCGGCGGAGCCGGCTTCGTCGGCCCCAGTTCCGCCGGTGACGGCGGCAACGGCGGTGGCGGTGGTAGGGCCGGGCTGATCGGAAACGGTGGGGCCGGCGGCGCGGGCGGGGCGCCCGGCCCGAACGGCGGCTTCTCCGGCGGAAACGGCGGAAACGGCGGCGATGCCGCGCTGATCGGAAATGGCGGAAACAGCGGCGACGTCGGGCTATCGGGCGCCGGCACCCCGGGCCTTCCGGGCAACGGCGGGCTGTTGATCGGCACGATCGGGAATACCTGATAGTACGAGCCGTCGGGCACCGGATTGGCGCTGAAATCAGTTCCTTTCCAACAACTCCAGCAAGTAGCTGCCGTACCCGGACTTGACCAGGCTGCGTGCGCGCCGCATCAGTTGTTCGTCGTCAATCCAGCCCAACCGCCATGCCACTTCCTCGGGAACACTCACCTTGAGTCCCTGCCGCCGCTCCAGCGTCCGGACGAAATCGGCGGCGTCTAGCAGCGAGTCGAACGTGCCGGTGTCCAGCCAGGCCGTTCCGCGGGCCAGCATCTCGACGTTGAGCCGGCCGTGGTTCAGATAGGCCTGGTTCACCTCGGTGATCTCATACTCGCCGCGCGCGGATTTCTTCAAGCTCCGCGCGATCTCGATCACGTCGTTGTCGTAGAAATACAAGCCTGGCACCGCATAGTGCGACTTCGGGGTGGCCGGTTTCTCCTCCAGGGAGAGCGCGGTCCCGTCGGCGCTGAACTCGACAACACCGTAGGCAGTTGGGTTTGCCACCCAGTACGCGAAAATCGTTCCGCCACTGATGTCTTGAAATCGGCGCAGGCTGGTGCCCAAACCCGGGCCATAAAAGATGTTGTCCCCCAACACCAATGCCACCGAGTCGGTGCCGATGTGGTCGGCGCCGATGACGAATGCCTGGGCCAGACCATCGGGCTGATCCTGGGTTGCATAGGTGATGTTCACGCCGAAATCCGTTCCGTCGCCGAGTAGGCGGTGAAACCCGGCAGCGTCATGGGGGGTGGTGATCAGCTGGATGTCGCGGATGCCGGCCATCATCAGGGTGGTCAGCGGGTAGTAGATCATTGGCTTGTCATAGACCGGCAACAGCTGCTTGCTGATACCCATGGTGATCGGGTACAGGCGGGTGCCCGAACCGCCGGCCAAGATGATCCCGCGCATGAGTGGCTCCTAGTTGCCTTTCGTCGAACTCAATCGACCAGGTCAGCCTCGGTGAGTTCGGTGGCCGCCAGCGCCGACGCCAAGTCGTCATGGCGGAAAACCGAGGTGACGTGATCGCGGACCACCCGGAATGCCGAGGCGGCGTTCGCGACGCTGTCGGGGTCGTCGCGGCCGATGATCCGTTGCTCGACCACCACAACACCGTCGTGCACGTACATGCGGCCCATCTCGGCGGTCGTCTGCAGCGAGCTGGCCCAGCGCCGCAGCGCCTCGAGGCCCTGGGCTGCTCCGTGCGCGTCGCCGATGTCGATATCGTCGCTGGACAGGGCCACCAGGGTGTCAATGTCAGCGGCGTTGAGTGCGTCGCTCCAGGCCAGCACGGTGGCAATCTCCGATGTGGTCATGGCCTGCAAATTACCGTGTTCGCCTAGTCCGCACGCTAAAGAGGCGTGCGCTCCAGCCATTTCTGCCATACGGCCTGGTCGCCGAACACCTCGATCCCGGTGTCGGGCACCGAGACCCGCCGCGTCATCGCCAGCAGAAGCTCCGCGGCGCCGCCGCGCACGGCCACGGTGCCTTTGCCGTGCTCAGGCGACCAGGTGATGTGGCCGTCCTCGACGGCGGCGGTCCATTCCCCGACGTCACCGAGACCGGGATCGGTGGCGTGCAGATGCACGGTGTCGCCGTCCTCGATCGGCAGCGGCGCGCCGTCGCGCCCCGCCTGGACCGCAATGCGTTCCAGAAACTCGCTGATGCCGTCGGCCGCGATCTCGGGTTCCAGGACGAATTGCTGCCCGAGCGCGATGGCGGCGTCAGCCCGATGCACCACCACCTCGTGCAGCCGGCGCCTAACCCACCAGTGCGCCGGGCGCGGCCCAAGAAATGTCCACACCGGCGTTTCCGCGCCCGCCTGCTCGACGGCGTCGACCATCAGCTGCGCGCCGTCTTGCAGCCAGGCGATCGCGTCGTCCACAGCTGCCGGCGGCTTTCCGCCTGCCACATTGCGGGGATCCAGAAAACTGTCCAGCCGGTCGCGCACGATCTGGGCCGCCCACCGGTCGCCGCGTCCGACATGACGGAACAGCTGCCCGAGGTTCCATCCCGGGCAGCTGGGCACTGGCGTGGATTGGTCATTGTCGCCGATGAGTTCGCCGAAAGCACGGGTCTGGTCAAGGTATGCCGCCACCTGGTCCACCCCGGTAACGCTACTCGTGCCGGGTTGCCCGCAGCCCGAATTCGCCGACGGACGCGGCCGACTAGGACGCCGCCCGAATCCGAGCCCCCAGCCGGAACACTCGCCAGCCAGCCCGCTCCCAGCGGGAGACATCAAGGCAGTTGCGGCCGTCGACAATGACGCGGGCCCGCACCCGGTCGGCCAGATCGTCGGGGTCGAGGTCGACGAACTCCTGCCATTCGGTGAGTATCAACACGGCGTCGGCTCGCTCGCAGGCCTCGGCAACCGAGACCGCGTAGTTCAGCGTGGGAAACAGTCGGTTCGCGTTGTCCAGGGCCTTGGGGTCATAGACATTGACCGCCGCACCGTTGAGCTGTAGCTGTCCGGCGACGTTGAGCGCGGGAGAATCTCGAACGTCGTCGGATTCGGGTTTGAACGCCGCGCCAAGCACCGCGAGGTTGGCTCCCAGCAGCGAACCGCCACACGCGGTGGTGGCCAGTTCCACCATCCGGGTACGCCGCCGCATGTTGATGCTGTCGACCTCACGCAGGAAGGTCAGCGCCTGGTTGGCACCGAGCTCGCCGGCACGGGCCATGAACGCGCGGATATCTTTGGGCAAGCAGCCGCCACCGAATCCCAAACCCGCATTGAGACATTGGCGCCCGATGCGGGTGTCGTAGCCGAGGGCATCGGCAAGCAGACTGACGTCGGCACCGGCGGCCTCGCATACCTCCGAGATCGCGTTGATGAACGAAATTTTGGTAGCCAGAAAGGCATTGGCGGAGACCTTGACCAATTCCGCGGTCTGCAGATCGGTCACCAAGAAGGGCACCCCGGCCTCCAGCAACGGTCCGTACAGTTCTCGGACGAACTGCTCGGCCAGGATCGAATCCTCCTGCACACCAAGCACAATCCGATCCGGACGCAGCGTATCGCGGACCGCGAAACCTTCGCGCAGAAACTCCGGGTTCCAGGCGATCTCCACACCAACGCCGGCCACTGCCAGCCCGGCCGCCCGCCGGGCCAACTCGGCCGCCGTTCCGACCGGGACCGTCGATTTGCCAATGAGCACCGACGTTCTGGTCAGCCGCGGCACCAGGGTATCGATGACGGCGTGAATGTGACGCAAGTCGGCGCCGTATTCCCCCCTTTTCTGGGGTGTGCCAACACCCAGAAAGTGCACATCGGCGAACTCGGCGGCCATGTCGTAGTCGGTCGTGAAGTGCAGACGTCCAGCAGCAAGGTTGTCCCTCAACAGCTCTCGCAAACCCGGCTCGTAGAAGAGGATATCGCCCCCGGCCAGCTTGGCCACCTTGCCCGGATCAATGTCGACCCCGACAACCTCGTGCCCAAGTTGCGCCATTCCAACGGCGTGGGTGGCGCCTAGATAGCCGGTGCCAAAGACGGTGCATCGCATAACACCGTGTGTAGGCGACTGCGATGAGCGAACTGCATCGCGACGCTGAACGGCAGATGACAGCTACCCGGCAAGATCAGATACCCGGGATAAACGGGATGTTGAACCCGCCCCGCCCGTGCCCACCGCCGTGACCGCCGCCGTGCCGGCCGCCGCGTCCACCACCACGTCCGCCACGGTCATCGTCACCGCCGGGGAACCCGCCGCCGCCACCGGGACCAAAGATCTGGGGAAGCGGGATCTGAATGGGCACCGGAATGGGCACCGGAGCCGGCACCGGAGCCTCCGGCGCGGGTGCGGGAGCCTGAGGAATCGGAACCGGAACTGGCGCGGGAGCCTGCGGCACGGGCACTGGCGCTTGGGCAACCGGTACCGGCACCGGCGCCGGGGCCTTCGGAGCCGGAACCTGCGCCTGGGGGGCCGGGGCTTGCGGCGCCCGCGGGGCGGGGGCTTGGGGCGCCGGGGCTGGGGCCGGAACCTGGGCCTGGGGCGCCGGGGCTTGGGCTTGGGCTTGGGGCGCCGGAGCCTGCGGTGCCGGGGCCTGGGGTTGAGGGGCCGGGGCCGCGTGCGCCGGCGCGGGCAGGTGTGTGACGACGCTCTGGCCGGGATCGGGGCGGGTGCCGGGTTCGGAGCGGATGCTGACCGCCAGAGACACGGCCAAGGCACCCACACCGATCATGAAGATTGACCCCATGATGCTGGCCAGCAGCGCGAACGGCCTTCGCTCATGCTGCTCTTCGGGCACCGCGCTGTAGGCCAGAGCCTGCTGACCCGTCCCCAACTGGTCCGACACATCGTCGAAGTAGGCGGCATCGAGCCCGTACGGCGCGTGTGAGTAGAGCACCCCGCTGCCGGGATCCTGGGCCCACGCCTGCGCCGCCGTGGATGACGCGAACAGGGGGCTGCTCGCCGCCGCGAGCGCGGCACCGCGGGCAAGCGCGGTATCCGGTTCCTCGGCCGCGGTAACCGGCAATGTGGTCGACGCCTCGAGCGTCGGCTTGATCAATGGCAGATCGATACCCGAGCCCACCAGAAACACCGCGTCGGGACGGGTCGGCAGGCTCTCGGCCTGGGAAATCAACTCCGTCAACTGGCCCACGGCCGTGTCATCGTCGTCTGACAGTGAGAGTCGATGAATGTCGGTAACCGAGCCGTCCGCACTGTCGACAACCGCCAGCGTGGCGGCCTCGGGTTCGATGAACAGCAACGCGGTCTGCGCATAGTTGGTTTCGCTGCCCACCGCGTGAGCCAGCGCGGCGGCGGCCAGGAACGCCGAGACCAGCACGACGTTTTCGATCTTGCGCCGGGCCAAGACGTCGCGCAGGGCGGCGGCTTGGGCCGGGTCTCTCCAGGTCACCCCGGTTGAGGTCAGCTGGTAGCCGCCCTCGGAGGCGCCTTCCCTGGTTCCCAGGATCGCCGAGATCACCTGTTCGGCGGCCCCGATGGTTGCCGCGTCGCCATCACCGCTGACATCGAACGCGTCTTCATCGACCAGCGCGCCATCGCCGTTTTCGCCTTCGACCAGCACCAACCGCACTGCCGTCGGTGCCACAGATACTCCGAGCACGGTGTCCAAGAGCTCCCCCAATACCTGTTCGACCATCGCATACAGCGGGCCTACGCGGGTCCCCCAACCCTGTAGCCGCCGATTTTACGCGCCTCCCGGGGTGCATACCGGAGCCTTAGTTGCCGGATCGGCTTGGGTCAGCACATTTCAGCAGTAAAAGGATGCCTAACCGTCGAACAGACGATTAGCTGTCAGCGTCCCCCGTGGCCGCCACCGAAACCACCACCGTGGCCCCCACCGAAACCTCCACCGTGGCCGCCACCGAATCCTCCGAACCCGCCACCATGGCCACCGCCACCGCGGCCACCGCCGAACCCACCGCCGTGACCGCCGCCACCGAAGTGGCCCCCGTGGCCGCCGCCGAACTGGCCCCCATGGCCGCCGCCGCCGGACGGACCGCTACGACCGGGAGCGCCGCCGCCGAAGTGCCCGCGCCGGCCAGGACCGAGGCTGCCGCCAGCGGGCCCACGACCGGGGTTGGGTATCCGGCCCAGCCCGGGCAGCCTCAGACCGCCGCGCCCGCGCGGATTCGGACTCACCACCGGCGGGGGCGAGGCTGGAACTTCAACACGGGGGGCGGGCACCTTGGGCTGCTGACGTGGCACCGGCGCTTGGATATTGGGGACAGAGGGGCGCAGGAAGGTGTCGACCCCGCTGGGTACCCGGACCGGCGACACGACGATGGGCACCAGCGGCGGCACGGCCACCACCGGTTCAGGAATGGCGGGGGCGGGCAACACCGGCACCTCTGGCGCCCTCTGCGCCGGCGCCGCCGGGGCCGGCAGCTGCGGGCTGGCCGCGCGCGGCACCACCCGGGGGCGCGGCAACTCGATCTTCGGCTCGGGAGCGGCCACTTGCGGCGGCGCGGCCGCCTGCTGAGGCGGGGCGACCAGGTGGTTCTCGTTGGGCCTGGGCTGTAGGGCCACCGTCGGGCGGATGTCGATCGCCAGGGCGACTTCCAGCGCCACCACCGCCGCGGTGGCGACCACGGCCAGGCCGCTGCCGATCAAAAGCCCGGATCGGCGTCCGGCGGGTTCCTGGTCGGGCGAGAGCTCGTCGACCAGGTCGCTCTCCGCCAGCGGGTCAGGATCATTGAGGTCCTGCGCATATGCCAGGGCGGCGGTGGTGGCGGCAAACAGGGGCGCATTGCCGCAGGCCAGCGCCGCGCCTCGGGCGAGCGCCATTTCCTGTTCCTCGGACACGCTCACCGTCAGCGACGTCGCCGCATCGAGTGCCGGCTTGATCATGGCGACGTCCACACCCGTGCCGACCACATAGACACCGTCCGGACGCGCCGGCAGAGACTCGGCCGCGGCCACCATGGCGACCACCTCGGCCACCGCCGCGTCGTCGTCTTCGGCCAACAATTGCTGGCGCACCTCGCTGACCGAGCCGTCCGCGGTGTCGACGACGGCCAGGGTCGCCGTATCGGGCTCGATGAACAACACCGCGGTCCGCGCATAGCTGAGGGCGCCGCCGACCGCCTGCCCCAGGGCGGCCGCAGCCAGAAAACCCGAGACCAGCATGACGTTTTCGACCTTGTGCCAGGCCAGCGCATCGCGCAGCGCCGCGGCCTGAACCGGGTCGGTCCATGTCACGCCGATCGAGGACAACCGCAAGCCGGCGTCGGCCGCACCCTCCCGAGTGCCCAGAATCGCCGCGACCACCTGATCGGATGCGCTCGACGTGACCGGATTGCGGTCGAGGTCGAAACTGTCTTCCTCGACAATCAAGCCGTCGCCGTCTTCGCCTTCGACCAACGCCATCCGGACGTCAGCCGCTGCCATCGATACCCCAAGTACGACGTCCAAAACCCCTCCCAAGGTCTTGCAACCCACCACGGTCGCTGCGGAGGAGAACACGGCGCGGATGGCTCCGGATGGCCCGGCAATGGCTCTTGGATAGCCGAGCCAACGGTCTACTAATCCTTATCGCGCAAGCTATGCGGCAGCTATGTAGACCTTATGAAGTTCTGGTATGAACGAGACGGCGTGGGCCCCCGCTGACCCTGGTATTTCGACCCTACTCCGGAACTCCCGTAGGGATGCTCAGACGGACTGGTCAATTTCAAGATGCACAGCTGGCCGATTTTCATGCCGGGCCACAACGTGATCGGGAGGTTGGCGACGTTGGACAGCTCCAGCGTGATGTGCCCACTGAAGCCGGGATCGATGAACCCGGCAGTGGAATGGGTGAGCAAGCCCAGCCGGCCCAGCGACGACTTGCCCTCCAGCCGCCCGGCCAGGTCACCGGGCAGGGAGAAGATCTCCAGCGTGGAACCCAGCACGAACTCGCCCGGGTGCAGCACGAACGGATCCCCCTTGGTCGGCTCCACCACGCTGGTCAACTCGTCCTGGCGCTGCGCCGGGTCAATGTGGGTGTACCGGGTGTTGTTGAACACCCGGAACATGCAGTCGAGCCGGACGTCGACGCTGGACGGCTGAACCAGGCTGTCATCGAACGGGTCGATACCCAACCGCCCGGCGGAAATTTCGGCTCTGAGGTCTCGATCAGAGAGCAGCACGCGATGAGCGTATCTGCTCTCGGATCGCCGCCGCCGCGCGACGAGTCAGCGGAGGTAGATTTCCTTGCCAGTGGGGTATCCGCCACCAGTGGTGGTGACGTGGACGTGGTCATAGTGACCGAGGCGGCTTCTGGTTGCACCGGTGGGCGTGTAGTAGACGCCACGCCAAATCGCATCCTGCATCCCGAAGCGCTCGGCGTTGGCCAAGACGTAGGCGACGATCTCGTTGCCCAGCGCTATCCCCTCAGCACTGCCGGGGTTGGGGATCATCACGTCGAGCGCCAATCCGTTCGGATGCCAGCGCAACGCATCGGGGCGCACCCCACCGATTTCGTGAATCTCCGGGAAGACCGCGCTGATGCTGCGCGCCGCCAGGATGGTCTTGACCTGTAGCCCGCGTTCCGGTGCCACCCCGACCGGCAGCAGGCGCGCTGACCTGTCCACCCGCAATCTCGATGCCGCGGCGAACTGACCGGCCGCAAAACCCATCCCCACCGCACCGCTGGATATTTTCGACGACAACTCGATGGGCGTTGCCGCGACAATCTCCACACAACACGCTTCATCACCAACGGCCATTTGGTCGATGCGATCACGCGCGGACGATGGGCCGATATCCCCTGCCACCGCGAAGAAGGCGGCCGCGGGCGCTACCACTGCAGCCAGCAGAACAGACAGCTTGCGCCGCTTCCTGGCTAACTCGTGCCGACCCACGGAAGCAGATTACGACACGATAACGAAATAATAAACACCGGATTGGTTAGCAATCCTGTGGCATATATCGCAGTTTGCCACTTATCAAGACAATAATGGCACCCGACTTGACGCGGGGCCATTTGTCCTGCTCAGCGCGACATTTCTTGCGCCATAAGACACAGCCGAACAAGATTGTCTGGCCGCCAAGAGTTTAGTGCCCTCAGATCTGCAAACGTGACGGGACGGGCTGGCGAGTATCGGCCGCATGCTGCACCGCCGCCTCGATGCCGGCGACCAGTCCCGCGACCGCCGTCTCCACCGACATGCTCGGAACACCCAGGTTGCGATCCAGGGCGGCGACCATCGGCAGACAGGGCAGATGGACCCAGCCGGCGCGGATGGGCAGGTTCCGCGAGGCGATGTGGTGCAGCACGCCGTACATGAGGTGGTTGCACACGAAGGTGCCCGCCGCGTCGGAGACATCGGCCGGGATCCCGGCCGCGCGCATCGCCAGCACCATCTCGTGGACCGGGACGGTGGCGTGGTAGGCGACCGGGCCGTCCGGATCGGTCGGCTCGCCCACCAACACCTTGCCGGCGGTGTCGGCGAGGCCATAGCGCCCGCAATCGTTGATGTTCTGGGCCAGCCGCTCGACGGTCAGCATGGCGCGCCCCGGGTATTCGCCCAGCATGATCACCAGCTGCGGATCCACCTCGGCGATGGCCTGCTCAGCCGCCGCGATCGAGTCGAAATAGGCGCCGGGCACAATCCGCGAGACGACCGTCGCCCCGGCGATGGTGCGTCCGTCCAGCGCCTCGGCGGTGAACTGGGCCGGATTGTCCGGCGTCACGCCATACGGTCCGAACCCGGTAACCAGCACCTTGGTCATGTGGTGTTCCTTCCTGGTCGAAACTAGGTGAGCGGGCGTTCGGCCATGGGTATCACCCTGGAATCCTCCAGCATCGCGAACCGATGCGGAAGATCGGCCTGCACCTGTTCGCTGGACATCACCGCGATGAAGGCTTTCAGCGAGGGATACCGCACGAATTGAATGACGTCCCAGCGCTCCTCGGGCGGGCCGATGAAGCAGCCGCCGGCGTCGGCCACAAAGACCCGCTCGGCGCCGACCTTCGCCAGCACCGACTCCATCCCGGCGGCGTAGCGCTCGAACAGTTCGCGACCGCTGATCGGCGCCGGGGGCGCAAGCTCGGGGTTCGCTGAGTAATCGGCGACCTCGCGGATGCGGTAGAGGTTGAGCATGACGAAGGGGCCGGGCGGCATTGCGGTCAGCATCGCCTCAGCCGCTTGCGGTGTCGGAACGATGTGCACGATCGATCTCCCTCGTCGCCTCTATTTGTACGTGGTGTTGGCGATTCCCGTTGGTCGCGTTGCGGCCAGCGCTCGGCGCCACGGCATCAATTCGGGCGCTCGGCAGCCGTCGGGGAGCCCGGCACGGCGCGCAGCAGGACCACCACAAAGGCCGACATCAGCATCATGGCGCCCACCGCCCACATGCCCGCCTTGTCGGTCCCGGTCACTTGTTCGAGCGCCCCGGTCAGATAGGGCGCGGCGAACCCGCCCAGATTGCCCACCGAATTGATCAGCCCGATGGCGCCGGCTGCCGCGGTGCCGGTCAGGAAGTTTGACGGCAACGCCCAGAAGCTGGGGATGGCAGCGAACACCCCCCATCGCGGTGATCGCCACGGCCACCATCACCAGCACCGGGGTGTGCAGGTGCAGCGCGACGGGAATGGCCAGCCCGCCAAGCAACATCGGGACGGCGACATGCCACACGTGCTCACCGGTGGCGTCCGCGTGCCGCGACCACAGGTACATGGCCACCGCCGCACAGGTGTACGGGATCGCCGCGATGAGTCCCACTTGCACGATCGAGAAGTCGATCCCGAAGGTCTTCTTGAAGCCCGAGATGATGCTCGGCAAGAAGAACGTCAGGGCGTAGAGCCCGTAGGCGATGCCGAAGTAGACCAGGGCCAGCGCCCAGATCCGTGGGCTGGTCAGCGCGCGGCGCAGCGGAAAGTGAAAGTCGCCGGCAACCTGGCGCTGCTCCTCGGCCAGGGTGTCGACGAGCCATTGCCGTTCGTCGGGCTCTAGCCATGCGGCGTCACCGGGCCGGTCGACCAGGTAGTACCAACAGGCGAACCCCAACACGATCGCCGGGACACCGACGGCGATCATCATGAACTGCCAGCCCGCCAGCCCGAACACCCCGTTGCCGAGGTGGATCAGCCACGCCGCCAACGGGGTTACAAGCGCTGCCGCGATCGGGCTGGCCATCATGAACAGCGCGACGACCCGGGCCCGGTAGTCGCGCGGGAACCAGCGACTCAGGTAGTAGATGACCCCCGGGAACAGGCCCGCCTCGGCCACCCCTAACAGGAACCGCAACACCAACAGCGTCGTCGCGTTTGGCGCAAAGCCGGTGGCCACCACCACGATTCCCCACGACACCGCGATCCGCGCTAGCCAGCGTCGGGCGCCGTAGCGATCCAGCGCGAGATTGGACGGAACCTCGACCAGCACATAGCCGATGAAAAAGATGCCCGAGGCCAGGCCGAACATCGTCGCTGTGAGCTGTAGGTGCGCGCTGATGTCGGCGCGGGCGATGCCGAGGTTGGTGCGGTCCAGGTAGTTGACGAAATACAGGGCCATCAAGAACGGCACGATGCGAATGCCCAGTTTGCGGATCGTGCGCGCTTCCAGCGAGCGTTCACCGGTGTCTAAAACGGCCATCGTGTCTCCTGCGTGAGGACCCGGTGCCGTCGAGTTCCGCAACGCTCGCGTCTGTTGGATGTCGGGGTCACGGTGGCCCGCGAGGCCAGCGTGCGTCACGTCGGAAACGTACGAACCGAGGCTCCGGTGCCGTCGGCCCGTCCGCCGAGCACTGTATACGCCGGCGCGCCATCCGGCCTCCGCCGATACCGGCCGATCGAGCGCACCCGAGTATGTTCGTCTCAATCGGCCCCGGGAGGTTTGGCGTGAGCACCCTGACAACCGCTGCGGCTTTGGTCGCCTTCCCGGTGATCGCCGGAATCATCGGTGGCGCTGTGGCAGTCGTGCGCACGCCGTCGGCGGCGCTGGTCAGCGGTGTGCAGCATTTCGCGGCCGGTGTGGTCATGGCCGCCGTGGCCACCGAGGTGCTGCCGGACCTGCGGGCGCGGGGCCCGCTGTGGCTGATCATTCTCGGGTTCAGTGCGGGGGTCGCGCTGCTGGTCGGATTCCGCCAGTTCGAAGACCACGGACCGCACGGCGAGGACGAGGACGGCCACGACGACGTCCGTGCGGGCGGTCAAGTGCCGGTGGGTTTTCTCGCCGTGGTCGCCGTCGACCTGTTCATCGACGGGCTGCTGGTGGCGACGGGCGCGACCGTCTCCCGGCGCACCGCGATCATCATCACCATCGCGCTGACCGTCGAGGTGCTGTTTTTGGGGGTGTCGGTGGCGCTGCGGCTGACCCGCTCCGGAGTACCCAAGGCCCGGGCCGCCGCGCTCACCGGCGGGGTCAGCCTGGCGACCGCCGTGGGCGGCGTGCTGGGTGCGCTGGTGCTCGCCAACGCGGGAGGTACCGTGCTGACCCTCGTGCTGGCGTTTGCGGCGGCGGCGCTGTTGTGGCTGGTCGTGGAAGAACTGCTCGTCGAAGCCCATGAAGGCGAGGAGCGGGCGTGGATGGCGATCATGTTCTTCGCCGGCTTCCTGATCCTCTACAGCCTGGGAGTGATGGAGTGAGGCGGATCCCGCACACCGCGCCCGGTGCTGGGTGCTAGCCTTTCGGGGCAACAGCGCCGATGTAGTTCAATGGCAGAACATCAGCTTCCCAAGCTGAATACGCGGGTTCGATTCCCGTCATCGGCTCCACGAAAGACCTGGTCAAATCCCATACTGAAGCGTCACAATCGCTAGCCCATCTAACCGATGACCGTCTGGTGACCCTGACCGATTTGAGAGGCGTTTGCTACAGCCGCCAGATAGCACACGCATCGAACATCCGTTCGGAAACCTGTCGGCCCCCGTCGATACCGTCCATGCATGAGCGACCACGCGGAAGACACGGAAATCTCGACGGCCCTCCACCGGCAGACCTACACTGCCTCCATGACGAACGTGGGGAGCCCGGTTCACCATCGGATCGCCGTCGAAGACATCGCAAACACCATCGCCCGCCGATGGCAAGACGAGTCGAACACTACCGTTCGAATGCTGACCAGTACTGCTGTGTACCTCCATGAGCGCAAACTCGTTGAATGGGTATTTGAAAGCACCAAGTCCGCAGCGGACTATGCGGATATTTTAAAGCAGATTCGCAAACGAGGCATCGACGTCGGGGTTGTGCTGCCGATGCCGGAACTCGGTCGAGCACATGAGGAATTTTGGGGAACCGGACTGATCCTGTACGGCTGGATCGACCGAGGCGACGACGTAATAAGGTTCACCGGCCCCGAGGTCGCGTGAATGCCGCCGTCCCTCGTAACCCAAACGATCATTGCCTTCATTTGGGATTTTGACCGGACTCTTACCCGCGGCTATATGCAGAAGCCGCTTTTCGAGCACTACGACGTTGATGAAAGCAAGTTCTGGCAAGAGGTCAACGCACTCAAGAAGTTCTACGGCGGATACGACCTACAACTTGCCGAGGACACTGCATACCTAGAGCACACTCTCAACTACGTTCGCACAGGAAAGTTTCCAGGTTTGACAAACGCCCTCCTACGCGAACTCGGTGCCCAGGTCGAACTGGCGCCTGGCATGCCCGAATTCATAAAGCGGACAAGAGATTTTGTTACACAAGACAAGCGGTACGCCAAACACTTGATCTCAGCCGAGCACTACGTCGTCTCGACAGGTCTTCGCCAGATGATTGAGGGTAATCCGATTTTTGAGCACGTTGACGGGGTTTGGGCGTGTGAACTACTGCCAGACGCGCCTATTAACAATGACGGTGCGCTCGATCCCGCCAGCTTCGACCCTGACGGGCCGTTGACGCAAATCGGATACACCATCGATAACACGACGAAGACTCGAGCAGTGTTCGAAATTAACAAGGGCATAAATAAGATCGAAAACGTCAACGTTAACGCACGCATGACACCCGACGAGCGTCGCGTTCCGATCAGCAACATGATTTACATTGCCGACGGCCCGAGCGACGTGCCGGTCTTCTCGGTCGTCGGCGGCTCCGGCGGCAAAACACTAGCTGTGCACAGCGGAAAAAACTACGAGGGCGTGCAGCAACTACAGGACGACGGGCGCGTAAACCACACGGCCAGCGCGGATTACAGCGAACATAGCGACGCCGATTTATGGCTATTCCGATCGCTGCGAATCATCGCAGACGCGATCTGCCAACGACGGGAACAGCTGATAGACAGCATCGTCAACCCGGCGGGACACGCGGTCTAAGCAACGCTGCGACCTGCAGATGTCACTACCCGCGAAAACTGTTTGCTGGTTGTCGGTGGTGGGTGGGACCATCGGAGGAACCGGACATCGGCGGGGCGGGAGGGAACCGGGCTGAACCGCGATGACACTCATACAGACGTTCTTCTCGGCTGACTACGTGATACAGGTGTCGGATCGCCGGTTGACCCAGGGCTCCGGCGTTGTTGATTAGCAGGCTTAAACGCCGGAGCCCTGCCGGTTGACCAAAGCTGATCGATCAGTCTTCGATGACGAATACACCAAGCTGACTTGTTGGAACCAAACGTTCACTGCTGGTTTCACGGGGCTTGCGCGTATCGATATTGGGCAGAAAAAGTCAACATCAGAATGGATCGCTGAGGTTTTGTGCGATTATCCGGTTTTCGGGTACGGAGTCGACGCACTACGCCGGGAAGCCGAAAAGACTATCCGAAAGCTGCCTAATCATTGGGACAAACGACTTGCCGTCGTCGTTGCCGGATTCGATTCAAACGGCAGCTTGCTCTGTGTGGGAGCTGCAAATTTCGACACCACGACAGGGTTCACCTCAGATCAGAACAGTTTTGCACTCAAAGGATTTAAACTGGTTAACGGGCGTAAGACCGGCTCACACACCGCAGGGGCGCCCTCAACGAGTTGCAAAAAAAAGTTGCTGAGGCGATATCTTCCGCGCATCGTAGACCAAACGAACGGCATCAACCGCGCGATCAAGATTATGGTAGAAAACCAACGCCAAGTCGCCAAACTTCATAAAACAGTGGGCCTGGATGATCAATGTGTTTTTATTCCTAGACAGCAACATCACGCAGGAATGGTCGGCAACCTGGACGATACGGATATATCAACGACGGGCAGCAGCTTTGGATTTTTCGATGCTGGCGGCTTCCAGTATGAGCAATTCGGGCCGCTGATCGCTCATGGCGGTTTTGTTGTCGACCAATTTACAGGCACAGCTGACCCCGCGAATCCCGACAACCAGACTGTGAGCGTCAGATTCGTGAAGGTGCCACCCTCATGGTCGCAATCAAATTCCAGTTAGCGAACCTTGTCGCGATGGACGGCTAGCTGCGCCGACGCATCGGTACGACGTTCGGGGCGCTGACCGGGCAGCTCATCGCCTCAAGCGCGGCCATCGTTTCGGCGTGGTCGTCATCGAACAGATGGGTATAGATCGCCAGTGTCGTAGTGATCTTGGCGTGATCCATGAACCGGGAAAGCTGCAACGCCGGGATACCGGCAGCCACGCATAAGCTGGCGTAGCTATGCCGAAGCGCGTGAAACTTCAGACCAGGTGACAGCACGGTCTCACCCGCCAGGCGGTTAGAGCGGGCTACAGCTGGCCGGAACACGGCCTAATAGAACGTCTGGTGACGAATCGGGGCCGACCAGTCCAACACCAACCGCCCCGCTGCTTCATCGACTGAGAGCGCCGCCAGGGCGTCAGTGCCGGTCGGCGTGATCCGGTTGCCTCGGTCGTCGGTTGCCCGCTTGCCGGTCGGCTTGAACGGCGTGAGAGTCACCGCGCAGAAGAGCGGCGCGTCCGGCTCACTACGGCGGGGATGGGCCCTGAGGTAGTCGCGCAGCAGCTCGGTTGTCAGTGTCGTCAGCGGCACCCGGCGACGGCTGCCTTTTGTCTTCGGGGTGTCATCAGGGAACGCCGGAGCCCTGGGCGCGGCCCCACGCATTAAGACCGCATTGAGCCGCGGTCAAACCCGCGCGCATTGCGGTTTCTTTCGCCGAATCGGCGGACGGGGCGCCGTTAATTGTGGCTACCAAAACGTGCGACCGCGGCGAATGATAAACGCATGTCTGATGCACACCACACCGATGTGGATGTTGTGGTCGCGGGTGCCGGCTTTGCGGGTCTGTATGCCGCCTACCGTCTGCGGCGCGCGGGGCATTCGATGCGCATATTCGAGGCCGGCGACGATATCGGCGGCACCTGGTACTGGAACCGCTACCCCGGGGCACGCGTCGACATCCCCAGCGTCGACTACATGTACAGCTTCGATCCCGACTGGTCGCGCGACTGGCAGTGGTCGGAGAAGTACGCCACCCAGCCCGAGTTCCTGCGCTACCTGAACCACGTCGCCGACAAGCACGACCTGCGTCGCGACATCCAGTTCGGCACCCGGGTGACCCACGCACACTGGGACGACGACACCGGCCGGTACCGGGTGCGCACCGACCGCGGCGACGAAATCACCTGCCGCTACCTGATCATGGCGACAGGCTGCCTGTCGGTACCCAAAGACCTCGACATCGACGGCATCGAAAACTTCACCGGCGAACTGTATTTCACCAGCCGCTGGCCCCATGAACCCGTCGACTTCACCGGGAAACGGGTCGGTGTCGTCGGCACCGGCTCATCGGGCATCCAATCGATCCCGCTGATCGCCGCCCAGGCCGCGCAGGTGGTGGTGTTCCAACGAACCCCCTGCTTCTCGATCCCCGCCCACAACGGCCCGATCTCCCCGGACAAGCTCGCCCAATTGGCCGACGACGACGCCTACCGTCGCGCGGCGCGATACTCCTTCGGCGGGGTCCCGATGGAGCGCTCGCTCACTCCGACATTCTCGGTGTCCGCCGAAGAACGTCGACAACGATACGAACGCGCCTGGCAGCTCGGTGAGCTTCTCGAGGCGCTCAACCTCTACGCCGACGAGATGATCAATCCGCTGGCCAACAGCGAGTTCGCCGAATTCATCCGCGACAAGATCGGCGCCACCGTGCACGACCCGCAGACCGCCGAGGCGCTGTGCCCCAGCGGCTACCCGGTCGGCTCGAAACGGCTCTGCCTGGACAGCAACTACTACGCCACCTTGAACCTGCCCCAGGTGCGGCTGGTGGACCTGCGTAACCAGCCATTGGTGGGCGTTACCAAGACCGGAATCGACACGGTCGGTGAATCTTTCGAGTTCGACGCGATCGTGTTCGCCACCGGATTCGACGCCGTCACCGGAGCGCTCGCGGCGATCGACATCGTCGGCCGCAACGGCCTCGCGCTGGGGGACAAGTGGGCACCCGGCCCATCCACATATCTGGGCCTGACCACCGAGGGGTTTCCCAACCTGTTCCTCATTGCGGGCCCCAACAGCCCCTCGGTGCTGTCCAACATGGCGGTGTCGATCGAACAACATGTCGACTTCGTCGCCGACGCCCTGAGCTATCTGCGCGAGCTCGGCTTCGACCGCATCGAGCCCACCGAGCTCGCCGAGGCCGGCTGGATGCAGCATTCCGATGACGCCGCATCGATAACGCTTTTCCCACAGGCGAACTCGTGGTACGTGGGCGCCAACATCCCGGGAAAGCCGCGCACCTTCATGGCCTACACCGCCGGGGTCGACGTCTACCGGGTGGCCTGCGAGGAGGTGGTGGCCCGCGACTATCTGGGCTTCCGGTTCTCCGGCCCGAACGGCTCACAGTGCAACGACGGTGTGGTGCGCCGCCTGCAACCCGACATTCAGATGGTGCTCGAGCAGCTGGAGGCGCTGGGCCTTCCGCCCTTGGAATCGCTGCCCGCCGACCAGGCGCGCGCGCTCATGAACGAGATGAACCTGGCACGCCCGCCGGGCCCCGACGTCGGCGAGATCGTCGACGGCACCCTGCCCGGCGCCGCCGGGCCGCTGGCCTACCGCCTCTATCGTCCGGCCAGCCCGGGTCCGCACCCCGTGGTCGTCTACTTCCACGGCGGTGGCTGGGTTCTCGGCGACCACACCTCCGACGATCCGTTGTGCCGCGACCTGTGCGTGCGCAGTGACACGCTCATCGTGTCGGTGGACTACCGGCACGCACCCGAGCACCGCTTCCCCGCCGCGCTGGACGACGGCTGGGCGGCCGTGCAGTGGATCGCCGAGCACGCCGGGGAGCTCGGCGGCATCCCGGGCCAGCTGGTGCTGAGCGGTTGGAGCGCGGGCGCCGGCATTGCCGCCGTGGTCTGCCACCTCGCCAGGGACGCGGGTGCGCCGAGCATCGTCGGCCAGGCGTTGCTCACCCCGGTCACCGATTTCGACCCGACCCGCGGCTCCTACCTCGAAAATGGCGACGGCTATGGCCTCACCGCACCGCTGATGCAATGGTTCTTCGACCACTACGCCGATCCGGACGCGCGCACCGACCCGCGGATTGCACCGCTGCGTGCCCCGGATCTGTCGGCCCTGCCCCCGGCGATCGTCGTCGCCGCGGAGTTCGATCCGCTGCGCGATGAGGGCATCGAGTACGCCGAGGCACTCGCCGCGGCCGGGGTACCCACCGAGCTGGTGCGGGCCCGCGGACACACCCACCTGTCGCTGACGATGGTCGATGTGGTCGTCTCCGGGGCCCGGATTCGGGCCCAGCTCGCCGGCGCGCTGCGCGGATTCTTCGCGATCGGCGCCGCCGTGCCCGCCTAGGGCCGCCGCCGGCGCCGCTGGCGTGCTACATGTGGCCCATGGCCGAACGTGTCACGTTCCAGAGTTCAACGGGCCCGACCCTGGCGGGAACCATCGATGTGCCCGAGGCGGCGGTGCGCGGCTGGGGGGTGTTTGCGCACGGATTCACCCTGAACAAGGACTCACCGGCGGCGGCCCGCATCTGCAAACAGCTAGCGGCCGACGGGATCGGCATGCTGCGCTTTGACGCACTCGGCCTCGGCGACTCGGAAGGCGGCTGGGGCGACGGCTCTTTCACCGTCAAGGTCGACGACATCGTCAAAGCCTGCGAGTTCATGACCACCCGCGGAACCCCGGCCGACATCCTGGTCGGGCACTCCTGGGGTGGCGCGGCCGTGCTGGCCGCGGCCCGGCACTCACCGGGCGTGCGGTCGGTGGTCACCGTCGCGGCGCCGGTGGACCCCAGCCACGTCGAAAAGCATTACGACGCAGTCGTCGACCGCTGCCTGTCCGAGGGCAGCGCCGAATGGATGGTCGGCGGGCGCACGCTGACCCTGAAACGGGCATTCGTCCAGGACGTCCGCGCCGCCGACCTGCGCGACAAGATCAAGAGCCTGCGGCTGCCCTTGCTTTTCCTGCACTCTCCCACCGACAACACGGTCGGCATCGGCAACGCGACCGAGATCTTCCGCCTGGCCCGCCACCCCCGCAGCTTCGTCTCGCTGGAGGGCTCCGACCACCTGCTCACCGCCCGCGGCCAGGCGCATCGGGCCGCCCGGATCATCGGCGCCTGGGCCGACGCCTACCTCGACGAACCATAAAGACCGCACGTCAGGGTTGACGCGCGCCGCCGAACGCGATGCAATGTGATACAAGTCATATCACCGCCGGTCATGACAGTCGGAAAGGTGGCAGCTCATGACCACAAGGGACAAGTACACCGACGTGTCCACGCCGTACTCATGGGAGGTTCCCAGCGCCGGTGACGCACGCTTCACCTGGGAGTACGACGAGGGGCGCGCCCGGCTCCTTTCCCTGTACCAAAAGGGGAAGGACAAACAGTGGGACGCCCAGTCGCGCATCGACTGGGGCCAAGACGTCGACCCAATGAACGCGATCGCGCTGCCCGACGAGTTCCATCCGCTGTTCGGCAGCCCGATGTGGAACGCCGCAGACGAGGCGCGTCGATCCGAGATGCGCCAGCACTTCCAGGCTTGGCAGTTCTCACAGTTCCTGCACGGCGAGCAGGGGGCGATGGTGTGCGCGGCCAAGATCGTCGAGGTGGTCCCGGACCTGGACGCGAAGTTCTACGCGGCCACCCAAACCATGGACGAGGCCCGCCACGTCGAAGCGTTCTCGCGGTTCCTGCAGGAGAAGATCGGCCTGGTCTACCCGATCAATAAGCACCTGACCGCCCTGCTCGACGACACCCTGCGCGACTCCCGCTGGGACATGCCCTACCTCGGCATGCAGGTCCTCATCGAGGGACTCGCCCTGGCCGCCTTCGGGGTACTCCGAGACATGGCGGCGCCGGAGTCGTTGGCCAAGCAGGTGCTGGCCTACGTCATGCAGGACGAGGCCTGCCACGTCGCCTTCGGCCGAATCTCGCTGAAGGACTACTACTCGGCGCTGACCGAGGCCGAGCGCGAGGAGCGTGAAGAGTTCGTGGTCGACGCCTGCTACCTGATGCGCGACCGGTTCCGCGGCGAGGAGGTCTTCGAGACACTCGGCATGGACGTCAAAGCATGCGCCGAGTGGGTCGACACCTCGCCGCTGATGATCCAGTTCCGCTCGCACCTGTTCAGCCGCATCGTGCCGATCGTCAAGGACATCGGGCTGTGGGGCGGCAAGGTGCAGCGGGCGTTCCGGGACATGGGTGTGCTCGATATGGCCGGTTCCGACATCGAGGCGCTGATGAAGGCCGATGAAGATCAGGCCGAGGCGCTGGACAAGGCGCACGCCGAGATGGCCGAACGGGCCATCGAGGTGGACCAGGTGATCGCGGCGGGCGCAAGCTGACTCGCATCCGGTAGTCGATCCCGCCTCCGGCCCAAGCGGGCATCGCGCCGCGGCGGCGCGAGCCTGCGCGTAGTCACGCAAGACTCGGATCGGCCGCAAGTCCGGAATCGCACCTCAACGTAGCTGCGTGTCGAAGAACGTCGTTGCAGCGGAGCTGATTTCGGCGTGCAGCAGGTGCCTATCCACGCTCGGGTCGTCGATACACGCTTCCGGGAACTGTTCGCGTCCAAGTTGGTTGCACTCGTTCAGGAAGATCTCGTGGCCGACCTTGCCGGGCAACACGTTCAGTTGAGCGCCGGGGACGTTGGCCGCGGCGAATTCGGCGTTGTCGCCGGGCGGGGTCTGGGCATCGTGTGCGCCGACGATGATGTAGGTGGGCACCCGGAGCTGATGGAGGCCGTCGGCGTCCATGCCGAAATCCCTGACCATGCCGGGAGCCATCGCGAACACCGCCTTGATGCGAGAGTCGGCGACGTCGAGTGCCGGGCCGGCGTCCACCGGCAACTCGGTGCGCAGATGCGCCGGTATCGCCGGGTCGCTCTGCACGCCGCGCTGGAAGTCCAGGTACCGGTCGGGGTTGACCCGGGCCCCGCCCAGCCACAGCGAGGTGAATCCGCCCTGAGAGTGCCCCGCCACACCGATCCTGGAGGCGTCGATGAGCGGGCCCCAAAACGGATCGTGCACTAAGAAGTCGGCGGTCAGGCTCAGGTCGCGCGGCCTTTGCCACAGCTTGTTGGCGAGGTAGACGATCGACGAATCGTAGGTATTGGCACGGTAATGGTTCAGCGCGGCAACTAGGTAGCCCTTGCTGGCCAACGCTTGTGCCAGCCATGCGTAGAACAGCCCGTTGCTGCCGCGACCATGGGACAGCAGGATCAGCGGTAACCGCGACCCGCCCGCACGCGGCGGCAGATCCGGATAGAACGACAGCTCGGTGGCGAACGGCATGGCGAACGGACGGTCATCAGGCGAGGGTTGCTCGGCCGGGTAGAACAGGCTGACCGCCAGCCGGCGCGGACTGTCTGGCCCGTGGGGGTCGACAAACTCGATCTGCCGCAAACCGACTGGAGGCGAAGGGGTTTGGCCGTTGACCCGAACTCCGGTGCCGCAACCGGCTGCCAACCAGACAGCTGCCGACAGGACCGAAACGACCGACAAGACCCTGAGAAGCGAAACCATCGTTGGGCGCACGGCCATGAACCTGTCGCAATTGATCGACAGAAGCAACTCGGAGACAGAGTCGGCGGGAGGTCGATCCCAGCCACAGATCCGGGCCGCGACCGTCGGAGCGGCCCTTCAGCCCGCCGCCCCGGCCTGGCCGAACAACCGCCCACCGATGCCGCCGCTGCCGCCCGCGCCGCCGACCAAAGCCCCGCTTCCGCCGTGACCACCGTCGCCGCCGTTGCCGATCGACCGAGTGTCCCCGCCGTTGCCGCCATTGCCGCCGCCGGCGAGGTTGGCGCCATCACCGCCCGCACCACCCCTTCCGCCGTTGCCGTACAGCAGCCCACCGGCACCCCCGTTGCCGCCGGTACCGCCGGTGCCGCCCCGGTCGAAGATCCCCGCGGCGACGCCGCCCTTGCCGCCGGCGCCGCCAGATCCGCCGTTGCCGTACAGCAGCCCACCGCCGCCGCCGTGACCGCCGGCGCCACCACTGCCGCCGACGCCGCCGTCGAGAGCCTCACCGCCCGCCCCGCCGGCCCCGCCCGCGCCGGCGCTTCCGGCAAGTAGCCCACCGCCGCCACCGGCGCCGCCATTGCCACCGTTGCCACCGGCCGTCGTGACCGCGCTGGTGAAGCCGGAACCGCCCGTACCGCCGGCCCCGCCGGCCCCGCCCTCACCCACGATTCCGGCGGCGCCGCCGGCGCCGCCGGAGCCTCCGGTCCCGCCGTTGCCGATCAGCCCCGCCGCGCCACCGGCACCCCCGGCCACCCCCGGGTTGGCACCCGGCGCCCCGTTTCCACCGTTTCCGTACAGCAATCCGCCCGCCCCGCCGGCTTGCCCCGGCGCTGTCCCGTCCGCGCCATTGCCGATCAGCGGACGCCCCAGCAACGCCTGCGTGGGCCCATTGATCAGGTTGAGCAGACTCTGCTGAACGTTGGCGGCCTCGGCGGCCCCATAGCCGCCCCCGCCCGCGCTCAGCGCCGCCACGAACTGGTCATGAAACGCGGCCGCCTGCCTACCCAGCGCCTGATAGTTGTGGGCATGATCGGAGAACAACGCCGCCACCGCCGCGGACACCTCATCACCGGCGGCGGCCAGTACCGAGGTTGTCGGCGCCGCGGCAGCCGTGTTGGCCGCGCTGACCGCGGACCCGACACTCGCCAAATCCGTTGCTGCCATTGACAGCATCTCGGGCACCACCACGACAAACGACATCTGACACCTTTCGGCCGGGCCGCATGGCCCGGTCAGCGCCGACGCATCCTGAAGGATTCGATGCTATCGCGATCCCGCCGGCCCATCTGGGGTTTGACCAGGCCACTCGCCCCGCCGTCCCGCGGCCGGACGGCGCCATCAACCCGCCAACCAGCCCGGCCATGCCGGACCGACAGCAAAGCGGTGAGCCCGGTTCGGCCGACACCGGATGCCGCGCACGACCGCGCGCAGGACGCTCGTCGGTCGCAGCTTCGCCGCAGCCATCCGCTAGCAGTAGGCGCGTAGCGCACGCAGGCCGCGGTCCGACGGAATCGATCCCAAATCCCCTGACTTTCTTCGCCACTCAGCCGCACTCCGGCGCCGCCACAAAGTTGCCGCGGTGCACGGTGCACCAGTTTCAACTGGTGCGGCGACGGCAGGCAGAATGCTCAGGATGGGATCGGCAACGCGGACTTATGGCGGGGTCAGCGCCACCGAGCGCAGCGGCGCAGCCGCGAGGCGGGCTGGGGTGACCCCCCCCCCCCGATGAAGCTAACCGCAGCCAACGCGAGCGCCCTCGACATCCCGGTCCCGAACTATGACCGCAGCCAAATCAACATCGGCATCGCGCATTTCGGCGTTGGTGGCTTCCACCGCGCGCACCAGGCGATGTATCTTGACCGGCTGCTCAACGCCGGGCTCGCACGCGACTGGGGCATCTGCGGTATCGGCGTATTGCCGGGTGATGAGCGGATGCGCGATGCGCTGCGCAGCCAGGACCACCTCTACACGTTGATCCTCGAGCATCCCGACGGCACCCGAGAGCCCCGCGTGATCGGCTCGATCGTCGACTACCGTTACGCACCCGATGAACCCGAGTCGGTCATCGAGTTGCTCGCCGACCCGGCGATCCGCATCATCTCGCTCACCATCACCGAGGGGGGTTACACCGCACCGCGCAGCGCCGCCTTCGAGCTGGTGACCGAGGCGCTGAACCGCCGTCGCCAACGGGGCCACGGGTCACCGACGATCGTCTCCTGCGACAACATCGTGGAAAACGGCAAAGTTGCCGAGCGCGCGTTCACCAGCTACGCGGACATGTCCAATCCCGCACTCGCACAATGGATGCGAGAAAACACCAGGTTCCCCAACTCCATGGTCGGCCGGATCACGCCAGTCACCACCCCCGAGCTGATCGAGCGGCTGGACTGCGAATTCGGTGTGCGCGACGCCTGGCCCGTCGCCGCCGAGCCATTCGCCATGTGGGTTCTCGAAGACGACTTCAGCCACGGGCGGCCCCCACTGGAACAAGCCGGCGTCGAGCTGGTCGACGATGTGGCCCCGTACGAGGCGATGAAGCTGCGGCTGCTCAACGCCGGACACCAGGGCCTGTGCTACTTCGCCTACCTGGCCGGGTATCGGCTGGTGCACGAAGCCGCCCAGGACCCGCTGATCGCCGAGTTCCTCCGCCGATACTTCGACGAAGAGGCGGCGCCGACCCTGACCGCGATTGGAGGCCTGACCGAATTCAAGAACGGACTGCTCCCACGCTTCGCCAACGCATATGTCCGCGACACCGTCGCCCGGTTGTGCGCCGAATCCTCGGACCGCATCCCAAAATGGCTGCTACCGGTGGTTCGGGACAACCTCCGCTCGACCGGCCCGGTTCGGCTGTCGGCCGCGATCGTCGCCAGCTGGGCACGCTATGCCGAGGGCATCGACGAGGCCGGCCAGCCGATCGAGGTGGTGGATCGCCTCGCCGACATGTTGGAGCCGATAGCGCGTTCGCAGCGCCACGACGCACGCGCATTTCTGGCCAATCGCGCCGTGTTCGGTGACCTCATCGACCAGCCCCGCTTCGTACAGCCCTATCTGTGGGCGCTGGACTCGCTGCACCGGGTCGGTGCCCGCGCGACGCTGCAGGCGCTACTCGACAAGGACGGATCCTGATGCCCATGTCTAGACGCGGTGCGGTCCGAATGGCATCGGCGGCGCGAACGTGACCCTCGTCGCCGGCATCGACTCGTCCACCCAGTCCTGCAAGGTGCTGGCATGTGACGCCGACACCGGTGAGGTGGCCCGCAGGGGCCAGGCCGCACACCCCGATGGAACCGAAATCGATCCTGCCGCATGGGAATCCGCCGCACACACAGCGATCGCGGCCGCCGGCGGATTCGACGATGTCGAGGCGGTGGCGGTGGGCGCCCAGCAACACGGCATGGTGTGCCTGGACATGGCCGAAGTGGTGGTGCGGCCCGCGCTGCTGTGGAACGACGTCCGCTCGGCCGACGCGCCCCTGGCGCTCATCGACGAACTCGGTGGCCCACGGGCGTGGGCACAAGCCGTCGGCCTGGTGCCGTTGGCCGCGGTCACGGTGGCCAAGCTGCGCTGGCTCGCCGACAACGAACCGCAACATGCCGACCGCACCGCCGCGGTCTGTCTGCCTCATGACTGGCTGACGTGGCGGTTACGCGGGGACACCGATGTCGCCACGCTGACCACCGACCGCAGCGACGCCAGCGGCACCGGCTACTACGACGCCGGCAGCGATCGCTACCGCTTTGACCTACTCGAACTGGCCATGCACGGCCGCCGCCCCAACCTGCCCAGGGTGCTCGGACCGTCGGCGCGAGCTACCCGCGGCAGCAAAATATTCGGCGCGGGTCTGGGCGACAACGCCGCCGCGGCGCTGGGCCTGGGGCCGACGAAGGCGACGTGATGGTCTCGATCGGGACCTCGGGGGTGGTGTGCGCCGTCGCGGCCGATCCGGTTCGCGACGAGGCGGGTCTGGTTGCCGGGTTCGCCGACGGCACCGGACGCTATCTGCCGTTGGTGTGCACGCTCAACGGTGCCCGGGTGCTCGATGCGGCGGCGGCGATGTTGCGGGTCGACCACGACGAGTTGTCCCGGCTGGCGCTGTCGGCGCCGCCCGGCAGCGCCGGACTGGTTCTTGTCCCGTACTTGGAAGGCGAGCGAACCCCTAACCGGCCCAAGGCAACTGGCGCACTACATGGCCTGCGGCTGGCCAACGCCACGCCCGCGCACCTGGCCCGGGCGGCGGTGGAAGGGCTGCTGTGCGCATTGGCTGACGGCCTGGCGCAGCTCACCGAACACGGCGTGGTCGCACGCCGGGTCCTGCTGATCGGCGGCGGCGCCCGATCGCAGGCGCTGCGCGAGATCGCGCCGCTGATATTCGGTGTGCCCGTGCTGGTTCCGGACCCCGCGGAGTACGTCGCCCTGGGGGCTGCCCGGCAGGCCGCGTGGGCGCTGCGCGGCTCGACTCGGCCACCCTCGTGGCAGCCACCGGCAACCGACGAGTACACCGGCGAGCCGTCACCCGCCGTACGCCAGCGCTATGCGCAGGTGCGCGAGCTGACCGAAGGAGTGGCTAGCGTCCCGGGCCCGGGCGAAACACCGCCAGCACCCGATACTTCGCGGTGAAACTGGCCTGGTCGTATTGCTCACCCACCTCGCCGTCATGAGCAAGCACGGTCGGCGCGTCCACGGTGCTGAAGCTGAATTCGGGCACTTGCAGTTCGTGGTAGAGCGGGCTGCGCTGCAGCCGGCCCAGGGCCAGCGCGGTGAGGATCCTGACGGTCGCCAAGCGGCGTCCGGTCTCGAGGATGCGCACGTCGATCAGGCCATCGTCCATGCGGGTGCGCCGCGAGGGGGCGAATCCGGCCGGCAGGTACACCGAGTTGCCGATGAGCAGCAGCGATGTCTGCAGCGTCTTGTTGTCGTACCGGATGCGCACGGGCTGGTCTTTGCGCAGTGTGTGCAACATCGCGTACATGCTGGCCAGCGGTTTGCCGATGCGCTTTTCCAGCTTTTCCCGGTACCGGACGAATTTGGGGTAGGCGCCGATGCTGGCCGTGTTGATCACCATCTGGCTTTCGTTCAGACACAACAGGTCGACGCGCGCCACGCTGCCGCGCCGGACCGCGTCGATGGTCTGTGCCACGCTGTCGCAGCCGATGTCCTTGGCGAAGTGGTTGAAGGTTCCGGCGGGAAACACCGCCAGCGGCAGTCCCGCGTCAACCGCCGCCGCCGCGGCGGCGGCCACCGTGCCGTCACCGCCACCGACCGCCAGCACTTCGGCCTGTGCGGCCGCCTCGCGCAGCACCCGCTGCGGGTCGTCGCCCGCGGCCAGTTCGACGATCCGCGCCTTCGGCAGGCCCGCACGCACCTCGTCGATGACCTGGGCCCCGGTGCCGCTGCCCGATGCCGGGTTGACCACCAAGACCACTCCGGAACCGTCGGGCCGCTGCGGTGTTTGCACCCAGAGCGGTTCCGTTTTGGGCAGCGCCGTCTCGATAATCGGTGGGACCAGCCGGCCGCCCAGCACGGCAACGCCGGCACCAATGCCGAATCCGGCCAGCACATCGCCGGGATAGTGCACCCCGGTCGCCACCCGCGACAGCCCGACCAACGCGGCCAGCACCGAAAAGCCTAGGCCCAGAGGCGGATTCTCCAGACCTACGCCGATGGCAAATGCGGCGGCGCTGGCGGAGTGCCCGGACGGCAGCGAATTGGATGTCGGCCGGCGTCGGACTCGTCTGGCCAGCGGCACCGAGTCCGAGAGCGGACGCGGGCGCTGCCGGATCCGCTTGGCCACCTGGTTGGTAAACAAGCTGGCCGTCCCCAGCGTCACCACCCCGCGCACCGCGCCCCGTTGCGCGGACTGACTTCTCGACGCGAGCAGGCCCGCGGCCATCGCGAACCACAACTTGGAATGGTCGGCCGCGCGGGTCAGCGGCGGCATGACCGTGTCGAGCAGCGGGGTGGGTATGTCGGCAATCGCTTCGAACAATTCCCGATCCAGCGCCCCCAGGCCCCGGGTGATCTGTTTGATGCTGCGCGCTCGTTGCCACGGCCGCCCGTTCATTCGCTCCACCCTAACCAGCGCCCGGGCGCGGGCTTCAGCACTGGCGGTTCGGTTTGCGCCAGTCTCCCGCGCGGCGCGCCCAAGACAGCCGGATCGGGTCGCTGGGGTGGGGTCGCAGCGGGGTGGTTTCGATGGTCATCCACCCCGAAAGCGGGAGCGACTCCACGACGGCCATCAGCTCGCCGGGGTCGCGCGCACGCCATAACCCCAGCATCCGCGGGCCGTCCGGGCCGGCCGGCAGCGCCCAGAACCGCACCAGATGACCGGCCTCGGCCAGCTCGTGACAACGGCGGGCCTCGCGCTCGGTGGCGTCGTCGACAACCCGCGCCGACGTGCCGGACGGGACGGTGAGCGTGGTCGTGATCAAGAATTCCGGCGCCTTACCGGGCCGAGGGGTTACCCCAGCACCGAGCGGGTCGTTGGGGTGGGCGCTGAGCACGGCGACCTCGTCGCTGCGCCAATCCTGCAGCGGCACCGTCGCCAGCAGCTTGCGCAGTGACGGCTCGTCGCGCGCGGCGAACAGGCCCAGGGTGCACCATTGGCCCGGTCCGCACGGCCGACGCCACAACCGCAGCAGGCGGCCCTGGGCGCCCAGCTCACGCCAGCCGGCGTTCTCGCTCACCCGGGCCCGATCGATCTCAGCCGCCGGTGTGCCCCGGGGAACCTCGATGGTCATGCTGACCAGAAATTCCATGCTGTCTCCCGGTGCCACCGTTGCGCACCGGATGCCTACAGCGCAAGAACTGCCAGGAACTTCGGGTACCGCGGTCACGCGGTAGAGCGTGTGAAGCCCTTAGAAGACGCGCACCCAGTCGACGAGCATTTCCTGGGGATACGTACCCGCCGCGGGGTCGCCGCCACCGGAACCACCGACCGCAAGGTTCAACACCGGGAACACGGTGTAGTCGGGGTCGTTGAACGGCCATTCACGGATGGGCTCGTTCAAGTCCTCGATGCCGGTGGCCGGAACGCTGAAGTAGGGCTGCATGCCGTCGGCATAGTCGAGCCAGAAGTACATGCCGGTCACGTTCCAGGTGACCCGCCAGTTGTGCCAGTTGTCGTCCACACCGATCGGGAAGGTCGCGAATGCCGTTCCGTCGGGGTTGGCGTGCACGGTGGTCCCCGACGGCCAGGAGCCGTTGCCGTACCACTCGATCAGGTCGATTTCGCCGCTGCGGCCGGGATCGTCGTTGGACAGCCACCAGGCCGGCCACATACCGGGCGCCAGGCAGTTGAACTTGATGCGGGCTTCCCAGGTGGTCCCGATGCCGCCGCGCCAGAGGCCATGCACCAGGCCACCGAAGTAGTCGTTGCCGCTCCTGGTGGCGCGCAGGACCAGGTTGGAGTTGCCGTCGAGGAAGACGTGTTGACGGTTGTCGCGGTACTGCCCCCAAAATTCGGGCCGGTCAAAGCCCACTGGGTTGCGGATTGGCGTCCGGTGGTTGGACACCTGCCACTTGGACGGATCGGGGGCAGAGCCGGCCGGGCCGTCAAACTCGTCGTGCCACAGAAATATGCCCTGAGGGTTCGCCGAGCTTGACCAGCGTCTTGCCGATATTTGCCCCGGTAAACAATCCGTTAAGCGCATCTACGCAGGAGTCAATACCTTCGTAGACGGTCTGCCGGTGCTTGAGACGCCCCTCGGCCTCCCATTTGCGCAGGTTGGCGAAGGCCTCGTCGAAACGGCCCCATTGATCGAGCGCGTTGAACCCCTGCATCAACGCGGTCTTGGACAGCAGGTTGACGTAGTTGGCCGGCCCCGGATGTTCACCGGTCAGATAGCTAGAGATAACCCCGCACAGCACAACTCGGGCCTTGGGGGCGAGCCGGCCCAGCACCGCGTCGAGGATCGGGCCGCCGACGTTGTCGAAATAGACATCGACGCGCCGGGGGCAGTGCGCTTTGAGCGCCGCGTCCAAGTCGTCGTTCTTGTAGTCGATGCACGCGTCGAAACCGAAGTTCTCGACCACCGCCCGGCATTTCTCCCGCCCACCGGCAATGCCCACCACTCGGGCGCCGGCGATCTTGGCGATCTGCCCGGCGATCGACCCGGTGGCGCCGGCCGCGTCGGAGACCACCACGGTTTCCCCCGGCTGCGGCCGGCCGATGTCGGTCATGCCGAAGTAGGCGGTGGCGCCGGTGGGGCCGTACACCGACATGATCGCCAACTGGTCATCCTCGCCCGGAATCGGCGTGCTGAACACGTCGTCGCGGATGATCACGTACTCCTGAAACCCCGTCAACGTGGTCACCACGTCGCCGACGGCGTAAGCGTCGCAACGTGATTCGACCACTTCACCGATCCCGGCGGCCCGGATCACCTCACCCAAGCGCACCGACGGCAGGTAGCCGGGCTGGTCATCGAGCCAGGTCCGTGCGGCGGCATCGATACCGACGTAGGTGGTACGCAGGAGCGCCTCACCGTCGGCCGGTTCGGGTGCCGGCATGGTGACCAGCATCGTGTCTCCGGGTTGGACTAGGCCGCTGGGGCGACGACGCAACACGATCTGACTGTTCAGCAAGTCCGACACATACCGAAACTACCCAAGGAAGAGGCCCTATTCGGCACGAATCCGGTGTGGGAGCATCTGTGCATGAATCCAGAGGATGACCCCGAAGCTCGGATCCGCCAGCTCGAGCAACCGCTGGCCGATGCGGCGCGCGCATCCGAACTGGGCAGCTCACAGCCGGCCGGCGAGTCTGCCTACCAGAACTACCAGGGTTATCCGGGTTACCAGCCGCCGCCGGGCTCGGTGCCACCGTCACCACCGCCTTATGGCTATCAGCCGGCCTTCCCCGGGGCCACGCCGCGTTCGTCCTCGGGCAACCGGGCGTTCTGGATAATTGCCGCCGTTTTTGTCGTCGGCATCCTGGGGGCGGTGGCAGCGGTCGCCCTGTTCGCGGTAAACCGGGTTTCCGAACCGTTCACAACTTTGTCGCCCGGCACCACGGTGATCTCTACCCCACCGGGGCCGATGTCCCCGGGGAACAAGACCCAAACCCCGACCGCCGGGCCATCGACGTCGGCCGGGCCGCCCGCGGGCAGCACGATCAGCGTTGTGGGTGTCAACCAGAGCCAGACGATTACCTGCAATGACAACATCGTCACGTCAGCGGAATGTCCAACACGGTCACCATCACCGGCCACTGCGCCAGCGTTTCGGTGTCTGGGCTGCAGAACACGGTCACCGTCGAGACCGCCGACCGCATCACGGCCTCGGGACTCAACAACAAGGTGACCTACCAGTCGGGCTCACCCAAGATCAGCAAGTCCGGCAGCGGGAATGTCATCGAACAAGGCTGGCCAGCGCGGCACCCGCATCTCGCGGGCCGGCACCGGCGCGGGACCGACTACTCGGGCTCGCCGGACGAGTCGTCCAGGACGCTGACCGCGATGCCGTACGGCAAGAAGCGGACCTTGCGCCTGGAATCGGTGTTGTCCTTGTTCGCCCGCAACGCGTCCAGTTCGGTCGCATAGACCTGTTCGACGCGGGCACCGCCATCGGCATCCACCGTGTAGATGGCCCACACGCCGTCGCCGGCTTCGCCCGCGGTTTCCGGCGCGGGGCGCCGGCGATGCCCGGGATCTTCGAAGATCATCGACCACGCGGGCCGGTCACCCGGGCCGGAGACGAACCTGCCGATTCGCTCGAACGCGTCGCGCAGCCCCTCACTTCCCTCCCTGATCACCCGATCGAAGTCGTCGGGATCAAATCCGAAACCACCGTTGTCGCCCACACCATCTCCTCGCGGTTCATGCCCTTGATGCCCAGTCTGCGCGCACCCAAGCCGATGCGCCACGTGCCTACGGCCCGGGTTCGGGCGGTGGCGGCTCGACCGGCGCCGGCTCCGGCGGCGGTGCTGGGGGTGGGGGCGGGTTGATCGGAATGGGAATCGACACGAACGGCAGGTGCAGGTACATCGTCATCCGGGCTTGGGTAGGCACCGGTGGGGCCGGGGCGGGTTCGGGCACCGCGACCGGCGGCGGCACTTCCGGGGCCGGGGCCTGCACCGGGGTCAGTGCCGGAGCCTGCGGGGCCGGAGTCCGCCGGGGCTGCGTCGCGGGCGCAATGTATTGCGGCGGCGGCTTGACCACCGTTGGGCGCGGCGCCCGCACCACCGGGGGTGGCTGTACCACCGACGGCGGGGCGGCCACCGGAACCGGGGACGCTGCCGGCGCCGGACCAGGGGCGGGCACCTGCGCGGGCGCCTTGGCCGGCACCGGAGTCGCCGTCTTCGGCGGAGCCGCCGGCGACGCTGGGGTCAGAACCCCTTCTCGCGGGCTTGGCTGGGTGGCCGCAGCGGGACGGACGTCCGAGGTGAGCGTCACCACCATCAGCCCGGCGGCAAAGGCGGCAATCCCCAGCATCGCGCTACCGGCCAGCACCAGCGGCCGGCGCCGGCCCTCGACGGCGTCTTCGCCGTCATCGGCGAGGGCACTGTAGGCCAGCGCGCCGGCGCCGCGGTCCGCGTTGGCGCAGACGTCGAGGTAGCTGGGGGCGAGCGCACGAGGATTCACCTCGCCGGTGCCCGGATCCAGCGCATAGGCCAGCGCCGAGGTGGACGAGGCGAACAGCGGCGCATTGGCCGACGCCAGCGCCGCTCCCCGGGCCAGCGCCATGTCCGGCTCCTCGGGAACGCTCACCACCAGCGACGTCGCCGCCTCCAGCACGGGCTTGAGCGCGACGATGTCGACCCCACAGCCGACGACGAACACGCCCTCGGCCACCGACTGCGCGGTCGCCAGCCCGCCCACCAGCGAAGTCAGATCGGCCGCCGTGGATTCGGCACCCAACGACCTGCGGTGCAGGTCGACGATCGAGCCGTCGCCGATGTCAACTACGGCCAGCGTCGCGCTGTCGGCCTCGACGAACAGCATCGCGATGTATTCGTAGTCAAGCGCGCAGCCAACCGTTTGGGCCAGCGCGGCGGCGGCCAGCAGGGGCGAGACCAGCATGACGCTGCCGGCATCATGTCCGGCGAGTTCGGCACGCAGGGCCGCGACGTCGGTGGGTTCTGTCCAGGTCACGCCCGCCGACATCAGCCGGTAGCCGCCTTCGATCGCACCCTCGCGGGTGCCGATCAACGCGGCCACCGCGGCAGCGGGTGCGCCTTGCGAGCGGTCGGCCGTGTCGAGCTCGAACGTGTCTTCCTCGACCGTCACCCCGTCCGCATCAATGCCTTCGACCAGCACCAAGCGAACCGCACCGGGCTCCATCGATACCCCAAGCACGATGTCCATAGCCCCTCCAAGCCGGGTGATAGCTAGCCATGGAGTCTGGGGCGGACGAGCGCACCGCGCGGGCCGCCGTCGACAGTCTTCGCGCCGCAATGCGGGTGCGACGAGTTACATCCGGATCAGCTGGCGCGTATGCAGTTTTGCCAGCTCAAACACTACTCGCCCGGGCCAGGGCGCGGACCGATTCTGATCAAGCTCAAATCGGCCGGCGCTGCGGTGCTAGCTCAGGGGGTGCCGGGGCTCATGAAGGGGTTCTGCGGGCCGGGGTTCTGCGAGACGGGACTCGGCGGCGCCTGACTGGCCGGCACCCGGATGGGTATCGGGATCGGCAACAGCGGGACATGCAACCACTCCGTGGTCATCTTGACCGTCGAGGTGGTGCTCGGCGGCGCGGTCGTGGTTGGGGGCGCCGTCGTGGTCGGCGGCGGCGTGGTCGTCGGGGTGGTCGTCGCGGCGGTGGTGGGCGGCACCGTCGTCTTGGTGGTCGTCACCGGGGGCGCCACCGTGGTTGTCGCCGTTGCGACCGGACGCGGCGGCGGCGCGACACTGGTGGGAGCGGGCGCGGCGCTGGGCGCCCGCGCGGCGCTGGCGGGCGGTGGGACAAAGCTTGGCTCCAGCGCCTTGGGCGGCGCGGAGCTCGCGGCAATGGATCGAGATGGCGCCGGTAGCGGCCCCACACTGGGCACTACCGGACTCTGGCGGCGCTCGATGGCCGTCAACGTGAATGCCACGCCCCCGATCGCGGTCATCGCCACCACGGCCGAGAGTCCGATCAGCACCTGGGACACCCGAAATCGCCGCCACGCCGGTTCTTTGAGCGGTTCGATCATGTTCAACCGCATCGACCAGCAGGGGCCCTCTTCGCTGTAGGAATCGCCCTCGAATCGCACCAGCCCTTCACTGGGAAAGTCGGTCTGTGACCAGGCCAATTCGCGATCGGTCAGGGCGTCCTGGTCGATCACCATGACGTCACCGGCCGGCGGCTCGATCACTGTCGTTGCGGCGGTAGCCGCCGAAGCCGCCGGCAAACCGATCGACGTTCGGGTGCGGAAGTCGAGTTCCTTGCCGCGGGCGGCCAGCGCCAGCGCACCGTTTGCCGCCGCGCACGCCGGTTCCGGCACGACCAGCACGGGTAGCCTGGTATGGACGGAAAGACGTTGTGTGACAAGCGGAATACTGGCGCCGCCGCCAACGGTGACCACCGCCGAGAGATCGGCCCAGCTGGCGTTGTTACGGGCGAGCAGGTCATCGAACGCATAGACGAAACCGGTGAGCTGATCCTGGATCAGGTCTTCTAGCTGATCTCGCGTGACCTCAATGGTCGTCGCGGATCCGGCGAGATCGACGGCCAATTCCGTTACCGCGTCGATGGACAACCGCTCTTTGGCCGCACGACACTGCTCTCTGAGCAGGCCGAGTTGACTGGCCGCGGCGGTCCCGGCCTGGTCGACGCCGTTGGGGCCAAGTTCCTCGATGACGTGCAACATCAACGCCTGGTCGATCTGATTGCCCGAGAAGTCCTCGTAACGCATTGTGGCGCAGACGGGCTCGAAATCCGACTTGGCCTCCATCAGCGTGACGTAGGAGGCCGAGGCACCGAAATCCAGCAGGCCCACGACCCCATCGGCCGGAATACCCAGTTCCGAGTTCGCCGCCGCCATCGCCGCCACCGCATCCGGGACCAGCCGAGGCGCCATGCCACTGCGGACAAAGCCGACGTGTGTCCGCAAGCCGTTACGCAGCGCCTGTACCGCTGTCGGTTTCCAGTGCGCCGGAACAGCAATCACAATTTCGGAGGAATTCGAATCAGCCCCGGCAGCAACAACCATCGCGTCCAGCGCCTCGACCATCAGAAGATCCGGATCATGAGCCGATCCGTCCGGAGACACCAATGCGACCGAGTCACCGATGCGCTCGACAAAGCCGCTCATGAAGGTGCCGGGCTGGTCCAGGCTCGGGTTCTCGCCGAGCACACCAATTTTCGGGGCGCAGTGCGGGTACAGTGTGAGCACGGCACGGCGAATAACGGCAGGCTTACCGTTAGACGCCGCAACCAAGTTCATGGTCCCGATCGACAACCCCAGCGGGTCGTACATATGAGAATACTTTCGTCGAAAGGGTCGGTGGCCAGCGTTAACCATAGTCGTGAACGGGCCGTATATAGTTCCTTGCCAATCTGATTGGTATGCGCTCGAGGCCGTGTCGTCATCAAAAAGGTATAAACGCCACCTTGACAGACGGTGCCAAATCAGACCACGGTGAGGGGCAGCGAACGCCTGGGCTGGAACTGAAACTGTGCACCATGACTTACCTTGGCTACCAACACCTCCGGCAGCTCGTCGGCCGGTTTTTCGGTTCGCACCAGCTCAGCAGTCCAGTCGGTGTCCGTCCCGGCCACCCGAACCTCGAGGTGGGGTTCGACGGCGGTCGCGATCGCCTGCAGCGGCTGCACGGATTCCGGCGTGCACAGCGAAATCCATGCCCCGTCGTCGTGGGCCGGCGAGCGATGAACCAGCAGTCGGTCCGCAACCGTCTCGGCCACAACGTAGCCAGCGGGATTGAACAGTGGATGCAGTTCGAACACCCGCAGCACCCCTTCGGCGCCGCCGGGTAGTCCCAGCGCCCGTTGAATGCGTTCGGCGGCCAAACCGGCCACTCCGGTCAACTGGCGGGTGCCCACGGATACGGCCAGTTCGGCGTCCGCCCCGGCCCGTTCGCGCACCGCGATGCCGAACGACAGGTTGAGCAGGTGCATCTGCAGACACACTTCCTCCGCCATCCGCACCAGCGCGGAGTGCGAGAAGTCGGTGAAGTCCAGATCGGACAGGAGCGCACCCGAGTAGTCCGCCAGCCCCTCCTCGGAGGGATCGATCGCAGCTAATTTCCAAGCGGCGGCCTTGGTTTCACGGACCACGTCCAGCGCCGGAATTCCCTTGACCTCGGGATAGGCCTCGTCGATGATGACCGTCCAGGCACAGTGCGGATGCCGGTCCGCTGGGCTACGGGGCGGGCGGTGAATCGGACGCACCTGGGCGCGTGGGTTGGTTGCGATCGCGGTCGCATCGAACGTCGGGTCCTCGATGGTGTGACACATCCCGAAGACGTACTCATCGCCCATTGGTTCGACGTCGAGCAGGGCGCCGCAATGGTCCAGGTGGAATTCACCGTGCCAGCGATCATGGAGCCCATAGCGGAAGTCCATGAACTGCGGCGGAGCGCCGATGTCCAGCTGGAGGCCTTTGAAGATGGTGGGCACGTCGGTGCCCTCGAAGTTGAGCGCCCGCTGCATGCGCTTGGTGTAGATCGGGCTGGCACCCGCCCATTCTTCGATGGCGATCTGCAGCATCTCCTCGCGGCCGAACGCCTGAATGCACCAAGCCATCCCCGAACGGTCGATCAACTGGCCGATCAGCAGCAGCTCAGGTACCAGGATTGCCAGCTCGCTGCGGGACAACCCCGCGTACCGGGATTGGCTCATACTCCCAAGGTAAGCCACCGCGGGTCGAGTTCAAAGACGCGGGGCGCGCCGGGCAGCAGTTGTGCTGCAATGGCGTGATGAGCCGAAACGATGTCTCGCCCGATGTCACCGCCGACATTGCGGCGATCCAACAGGTCAAATACCGCTACCTGCGCGCGCTGGACACCAAGCATTGGGACGAATTCGCCGACACCCTGACCGAAGATGTCGTCGGCGACTACGGGTCGTCGGTCGGCACCGAGCTGCACTTCACCAACCGCACCGACTTGGTGGACTACATGCGCTCAGCACTGGGCCCCACCATCATCACCGAACATCGGGTTACCCATCCGGAAATCACCGTCACCGGCGATACGGCGACCGGCCGCTGGTATTTGCAGGACCGGGTGATCGTCGCCGAAGCCAATTTCATGCTCATCGGTGCGGCGTTCTACCGCGACCAGTACCGGCGCACCGCGGCCGGCTGGCGGATCACCGCCACCGGCTACGACCGCACCTACGAGGCGACGATGTCATTGGCCAATATCGGCTTTCAGGTGAAACCCGGTCGCGCTCTTGCCGATTGATCTGAGGGTCACTTGGCGATTGCGATCACCGCGCCGGGACGCAGCCAGCGGATGATCTGCACCAGCGTGGCATCGTCGATCGCCACGCACCCGGCGGTGGGGCCGCCGTCGGTGGTGTGAAAGAAGAACGCCGAGCCGCCCCCGGGAACTTTGTTCTTGTTGACGCCCATCACCACCGAGTGCTTGTACTGCGGAATCTGCAGGTTTTCGCTCGCGGACGTGCTGAACGGACAGTCGGACTTCTTACACACCTGCATGGAGTTGAAGGTGGGGCTGTTGTCGTCGCCGCTCCACCAGTGATTGGGTCCGACTTGGGTATAGGGCAGTCTCCCACCGGGATTCGGGGCAGTGCCGAACGCGGAGTCGAGGCTGTAGACGCCCATCGGGGTTGCCGGATAGCCGCTCTTGGCCTTCGGCGCCATCCCCGCCGAACCGACATGGGTGGTGATCCCGGCCTTGAGCGGCTGCCAGCCGGCGGTGGTGCGCTGATAGATATCCATCTTTGCGTTCGAGCCGCCGGTTGAGACCACCGAAACCACCTGGGTGGCGTTGCCGACCGAGTTGGCAAACCAGGGATTACCCGCCGCCGCGGTCACCGGCGCGAGCCCTACCGCCACACCGACGGTGCACACTCCAGCGAACAGAACAGCTACCAGTCGACGCACCGTTTCATCGTCAAGGTTGCCAAACCTGAAGGTCAAGTAAAGGTTTCGTTCCGGTTGGGCCACTGCTCCGAGATCACCCGGCGAAACCCGCAGCGCGGTAAGGCGTTAACCCGCGCTGACCAGCTCGGCCGGCTCCTGCTCAGCTACCGGGACCGGCCGAAGCACCCACAGCCAGAACAAGAAAAACACGTAGCCCAGCGCCCAACCGGCGATTACGTCGGAGGGGTGGTGCACGTTCAACGCGACTCGGGATATCCCCACCAACAACACGCTCAGCGCACCCACGACCACTGCCAGGATGCGCATCCAGTGCACCCGGATCATGGGAAGCAGGAAGGTCAACATCGCCAGGACACTGGCCGTGAGCTCCAGGGCGTGCCCCGACGGGAACGAGGCGGAATGCGCAGCGACGAGCTTGGTCACCGGTCGCGGCCGGTCCGCCAGTCCCTTGGCGATCATGGTGACGATCCAGTTCAACGGCACACAGGCCAGTAACAGCAGCGCCATCCGCATCTTGCGCTGCACCAGCGCGATCGTGATCGCCACCAAGCCGACGATCCGCGTGGTGATCGGGCCCAGCACAAACGAGACGGCGAACCAGAAGTTGACCCATCCCGGGTGCTTGACCCCAATGTCATGGGACGCGTTCAACAACGACCAGTCCATGGCGTGCAGCCAGCCCCAGTCCTGGCGATAGCCGATCCACATCAGTGCGTAGACAACGATGGCGGCCAGGGCGAGCAGAAGAGGCAAAGTCATTCGTGGGCGGGTCATGCTCAACGGATACCAGCATCGATGCAGCGCCGCGAAAACGGGCCCATACTGGCGGCATGGCGGTGATCATTCGGCGGCTGTTCGGCATCGGCAAGCTCAGCGAGGATTTTCGGGCTCAGGTCGAGGCCGAAGGGCTCATCTACCTCGAGGAGTATGTTCCGGTCACCAGGCGATTTACCGGAACCATCCCGGGCGTACGGGCCTCACACAGCGTCGCGAGCTATCCGGGCGCCTTGGCGTTCACCCAGGAGCGGGTACTGGGCACCCTCTCCTCGCTGCCCAAGCTAGCCGGCCGGGCCATCGACGTGCGCTGGGACGCACCCCACAGCGGTGCGGCGACAGCCGAGATCTCGTCGACGGGGGTGCAGGTCGATATCGATGTCGCCAAGGTCGACCCGCGGTTTCACGGCGACCTCTCGCTGCACTTCAAAGCGGACATCCCCGAGGACGTGCTGGCGCGGCTGCCGCTGCGTTCACTCGCCTTCGACGTGCCGCCGGAGTACGTCTTCCGCGCGGTCGGGGTTACCTACAGTCCCTGATGGTGATGTCGGGCCACGGCGGACGCCGCAGCACCGCGAGACTGCCGATCACCGCCGCGAACAGGCCGGTGAGCACTCCGACCAGCGCGATGCGGTTCGCATCGACGGCAGGCACCCATTTCGCGTCGCCGCCGCGGATGACGAACACGCCGATCGGGACGGCAGCCAGGCCGTAGGGCTGCCCGGAGTCGGCGTCCGGGCCGCGGCGGAGCCGGCCGCGGCCTTCCTGGATCTTGGCCACCGGAATCACCGTCGCACCGTCGGGGGTGACGTGTGGCTCGCCATAGACACGTCTGACCGCCGGGTCGGCGGGCAGGTCGTCGAAAACATCGGGAACCTTCACGGGCCACCCTTTCGTTTGTCTGCCTTCGCAATGCTCGTCTTAGTGTTCGTACTCTTCCTAGTCTTCACATTTCTACGATGGCTGTGTGACTGACTACGCATTCACCGCCCAAGAACGGCAAGCGGTGTATCGCGTGATCACCGAGCGGCGGGACATGCGTCACTTCGTCCCGGGCGCCGTGGTGCCCGAGGACATGCTGACACGCCTATTGCATGCCGCGCACGCCGCACCCAACGTGGGCCTGATGCAGCCCTGGCGGTTCATCCGGATCACCGACACGGGGCTGCGCAGACGCATCCACACCCTGGTCGACGAGGAACGGGCGCTGACCGCCGGGGCGCTGGGCGAGCGGGCCGAGGAATTTCTCGCACTGAAAGTCGAAGGCATTCTCGAGTGCGCGGAGCTGATGGTGGTGGCCCTGCGCGACGGGCGCGACGGGCACATCTTCGGACGGCGAACGCTGCCGCAGATGGATCTCGCCTCGGTGTCCTGCGCGATCCAGAATCTGTGGCTGGCCGCCCGCGCCGAAGGCCTGGGCATGGGTTGGGTGTCGCTGTTCGACCCGCATCGGTTGGCGGATCTGTTGCGGATGCCCGACGGGGCCGAACCGGTGGCAGTCTTGTGCCTGGGCCCGGTGCCCGAGTTTCCGCAGCAGCCGGCGTTGGAGCTGGACGGATGGGCCGTTGCGCGGCCACTGCCGGAGTTCGTTTCGGAAAACCGGTGGGACCAGCCGTGACCTTCGGCGCATCCGCTGCACCCGGTATCGTCGCCGCCGCGAGCGCGCTGAAGGGGTGAGGCCAAGATGACGGGTGCGGGCAGCGGCAGCAACGACGGCGGGCAAAATGTGCTGATCGTGCACTGGCACGATCTGGGGCGCTACCTGGGCGCCTACGGCCACCGCGATGTCGACAGCCCGCGGTTGGACCGGCTCGCCGGCGAGGCAATCCTGTTCACCCGCGCGCACGCCACCGCCCCGCTGTGCTCGCCATCGCGCGGCTCGCTGTTCACCGGCCGCTACCCGCAGAGCAATGGCCTGGTAGGTCTGGCCCATCACGGCTGGGAGTACCGCTCCGGTGTCCGGACCCTGCCCCAGTTGCTCGGTGAACATGGCTGGCATTCAGCGCTTTTCGGGATGCAACACGAGACTTCGCAGCCGAGTCGACTGGGCTTTGATGAGCTGGACGTCTCGAGTTCCTACTGCGACTACGTGGTGGACAAAGTGCAGAACTGGCTGCATGAGGGCGTCGCAGCCCTTGCCGGGCAGCCGTTTCTGCTCACCGCCGGGTTCTTCGAAACTCACCGCCCCTACCCGCACGAACGCTACGAGCCCGCGGACAGCTCGACCGTCGACCTGCCCGACTACCTGCCCGACACCCCCGAAGTGCGTCAGGATCTTGCGGATTTCTATGGCGCCATCACCACCGCGGACGCGGCCGTCGGCCGCATCCTGGACACGCTCGAACAGACCGGGCTGGACGCCAGCACCTGGGTGGTGTTCCTGACCGATCACGGCCCGGCCTTTCCCCGCTCCAAGTCGACGCTGTATGACGCCGGTACCGGCATTGCAATGATCGTCCGTCCGCCCAAGCGCCTGGCGGTGCCACCTCGGGTCTATGACGAATTGTTCAGCGGGGTCGACCTGCTACCAACCCTACTGAGCCTGTTGGGAATCGACATTCCCGCCGATGTCGAAGGCCTCTCCCACGCGCACGCGCTGATCTCGCCTGAGGCCGACGCGGATGGCCGGCCGGTTCGTGAGCATGTCTACGCCATGAAGACCTACCACGACTCGTTCGATCCCATTCGGGCTATCCGCACCAAGGAATACAGCTACATCGAGAACTACGTCTCGCGGCCAATGCTGGATTTGCCCAAGGACATCGAGGAAAGCCCGTCCGGGCTGGCGGTCGCACCCCTGGTTTCGTCACCGCGTCCGGCGCAAGAATTGTATGACCTGCGCAGCGACCCCACCGAGACCGCCAACCTGCTGGCCGGCGAGGGCGCCGCGTCCGCGGATCCTGTCGCGGCCGAACTGGCGGCGCTCCTCAACGATTGGCGCCAGAGCACCGGGGACGTGATCCCTTCGGATTTCGCCGGTTCCCACATCGCGGCGCGCTATACCGAAACCTACCTGAAGAGCCATCAGCCGACGCCACGCGAGGACTCGTCAGCGGCGGCGGACCGTGACATCGAAGGTTAAGTCGCACAGGACAATAACTAGGAAACGTCAGCGGAGCGGCGGGCGCCACCCACCTCGGCCACGATGAACAACCGCCGGAAGGGGAACATGGTCGTGCCATCGGACCGCGGCGGATAGGCCTCATCCAACAGCGGAATCAGTTCTTGGCGGAACTGTTCCCAGCTCACGTCGTCGAGCCGTTCCCGCGCCGGAACCAGCGCGGTGCCGGTAATCCATTCCAGCACCGGATTCTTGCCGGTGAGCTGGTGCAGATAGGTCGTCTCCAAGGCATCGACCTTACATCCGGCGTCCATCAACAAACCTGCGCAGCTTGCCGGTGAGCCGACCACGGCACCAACCCGAAATGGTATGTCGCGCATCAGTTTTGCATAGTGTTCGCGGCGGGCCAGCGCACGCACCACAGCATGCGATGGTGTTTCGAAGTTCCCCGGAACCTGAACCGCGATCCACGATCCGTGCGGCAGCTCCGTTGCCCACTGGACCATCAGGTCGGCGTGTTCGGGCACCCGGTGCAACGCGGCGCTGCTGATCACCACATCGGTGTCAGGCTTCGGCTTCCACGTGCGCAAGTCGCCTGTAGTGGAATCGATTCCACGTTCCCGGGCGGCCGCGACCATCTGCGGCGAACTGTCCCACGCTTCGATGATCGCCTCGGGCCAGCGTCGCGCCAGGTATCGGGTCAAGTTGCCCGGCCCGCAGCCGAGGTCGACCACTCGGCGCGCCCGTTTGGCACCTATCCGCGAGACCAGGTCATAGAACGGGCGGCCGCGATGATCCGCAAAGGCTAGGTAGACGTCGGGATCCCACATATCGGTCCTCCTGATCAACACCGTCGCCAGATGGGTGCCATAGGACAAACCTACTTACCGAAAACGCCCCTAACACGCACCCAAACCCACGCAGAAATTGACGATACTGTCGGAACAACCCACGCTCTGGGATATCGACGCGATAGCATCGACGGGATGTCGGAGATTTCGGAGACGTCCGGGACTTCTGAGACCGATCCCATTGATCCGCCGGTCCCGATTCCCGATGTGCCCGGCGGGGAAGCCGGTGCCGAAGGCCTGCCCCCACTGTCGGCGCTGTCGCTTCGGCAACGCCTCGTTGTCGAGTCATCGGCAGTCGGCGATATCGCGCTACGCACCTACGCGTCCTCACTGCTGTCCACCACCGTGGCACCCGCCGTGGTCGCTCACGCACTGCGCCGCCTCGACTCCGGTGGTGAGCGGGCAAACCTGAATTTCTATGCCGAGCTCGCGGCCGAACAAGATCCACGCAAGTCCTTTGCGGCGCCCACCGAATTGCCCAGGATTTCGGCCCGCCCGGCCAGCCCGCTGGCGGAGTGGATCGCCCGTGGCAGCGTCGACGACATCTCTTTCACCAGCGGCTTTCGCGCGATCAACCCCAACATGCGCCAGCACTGGAGCGCACTGACTTCCAACAACGTCGTACGCGCGCAACACTGGCGCCACGACGACGGGCCACGGCCCACCCTGTGCGTCATTCATGGCTTCATGGGGTCGTCGTACTTGCTCAACGGACTGTTTTTCTCCCTGCCGTGGTATTACCGATCCGGCTATGACGTGCTGTTGTACACGTTGCCTTTTCATGGGAAGCGAGCCGAAAGATTCTCGCCATTTAGCGGTTTCGGATTCTTCGCAAGCGGGTTGAGCGGTTTCGCCGAGTCGATGGCCCAAGCGGTGTACGACTTCCGGTCTATCGTGGACTACCTGCACCACACCGGTGTCACGCGAATAGCACTGACTGGCATATCGCTGGGCGGCTATACCTCCGCGCTGGTGTCGTCGGTCGAAAACCGGCTAGAGGCCGTGATCCCGAACTGTCCGGTCGTCACACCAGCAAAGCTATTCGAGCAATGGTTCCCGGCCAGCAAACTGGTCCGGCTCGGACTGTGCCTGTCCAGCATCAGCCGCGGCGAGCTGGATGCCGGGCTGGCGTTTCACAGCCCGCTGAACTACCGGCCGCAACTACCCAAGCACCGCCGGATGATCATCGCCGGCCTGGGCGATCGGATGGCTCCACCCGATCACGCGGAAACGCTTTGGGAACACTGGGATCGCTGCGCGCTGCACTGGTTTCCCGGCAGTCACGTGCTACACGTGAGTCAGTTGGACTATCTGCGGCGGATGACCGCGTTCCTGGGCGACTTCATGTTCGACTAGCGGTTTCGGTCGGCGCAGCGCGGTGCAACCCGGCACCCGGGGTGGACCACACCAGCCGCATCAGCAGGTTCTCCGGCGCGTCGGCGTATCCGTCGAGCGCACGGGTGGAGGACAGTTCCATGGCCGCAAGCGTGGGCCCATGGTTTCCCCGTTGCGGTATCAGGGTGGCCAACGGTGCTGCGACGGCCGGTTGCTCATCGGTGCGGAATGCGCACGCGGCGGCAACCGAATAATCGGCTCCCGACCGACCGCGCGCGGCGATCTCGATGGCCATCCAGGTTTCCAACGCCGGATGCGACCAGATCTCGGCCAGTGTGTCGGGCAGCGCAGCGTCCACAATCACCCGATATGCGGCCAGATACTCCGAGTCGCCGTGCTGCACGCCCCGCCAGGTCTCGCGGAGAGCGTGATCGGAGTCGGGATCCAGCAGCGACGGCAAGTCCTCGGCCGCGACCAAGCTGACCTCCCAGCCGATCTCGCGCAGGTGATCAGCGAGCCGGCGGGCGGTAACCCGGGCGGTCTCGTGCAACGGGATGCGCGCTGCGCGAGCCTGCAGCGCCGCCAGGTTGGTGGCCGCCGACACCGTCAGTCCGATCCAGGTCTGAGTTTCACCCGACCCGGTGGTGCGGCCGGTGATGCGAATCGCGTCAACGCGGATGCCGTAGCAGTTCAGGTATCGAGCTATTACCGGCAGCGGCAGCACGTCGATGTCGGAGGCGGGCGGCCCGATGCGCAATGTCACCGTCGTGCTGGTGTCGGCTTCGGCCCCTGGCTCAGCGGGCCGACGGCGCATCATCGCCACTCGCCGGTGCAGGATGGTTGTCAGGTAAAGCCCGCGCCACCAGGCGAAGAGCACGATCACGACGAAGGCGGCGATGCCGATCAGCCAGTAGTCCCTGCGGGAATGCCAGGGATAGGCCATCACGGCGGGCACCACCGCGAGCAGCGCCAGGGTGATCCGCCCGGAGCCCGGCCGAGGTATGGATCGATCAAAGCTCACGCGCAGTCCTTCCTTCGGCGTCCTTGCGTCGGCGCGCTATTGCCACGGTCGCCGCTACACCCGCAACGAGCACCGTCAAGGCGGCGGCGCCGGCGAACGCCACGTTTCGTGGGGTGGTGTTCCGCGGCTGCGGTGCCGGCGGAACTGACACCGGCTTTGCCGGTGCCACCTGCGGCGCACCCCCGTCGGCGGCGGGCAGCTCCCAGGTCAGCGCCGCCGCTGGGTCCAGAATTCCGGCTCCGACGACGTTGGACGGATCCCTGGCACCGTTGTGTGCCGTGGCGGTGAGGCGATGCATCACCTGCGCCGCGGTCAGTTCGGGATACTTGCTGCGGACCAGTGCGGCGACGCCGGAGACGTAGCCTGCCGCGTAGCTGGTGCCGCTGAGCGGCGTCAGTTGCTGGCGCTGGTTGGGCAGGCCGTTGGCCAGACCACCGCCGCCAGCGTTGCTCACCGAGACAATGTTTTCGCCGGGAGCGGCGATGCCCACCCACGGCCCGGCCATGGTGAACTTCGACGGCTGTCCACCCGCAGTCAACGATGCCACCGACAGCACGTAGGGCTGCCACAGCGACGGGATCGACACCGAGGTGACGCCGGCCCAGTTGCGCGGATCGTCCGGATGGCTCAGGTCGGTCAGCGGATTGGACTCACACGTGCCGCCGCTGCCCGAGCCACCAGCTCCGCTGTTGCCGGCGGCGGCCACAATCACCACGTCTTTGTCCACGGCCGCATAGCGGATCGCGGCGCCGAGCGCGGCCTGGTCGACCTGGCGGTCCGCCGGCAGACAGGTGATCGAGGAAATGTTGATCACCCGCGCGCCCCGGTCGGCGGCATGCACAATGGCCCGCCCCAGGGCCGCGACGTCGATCGTCGCTCGCTCCACCGAAGGATCCCCGCCGCTCGAGCGGGCCGAGAACTTGTCCGATGTCACTCTGATGGACAGCAGGCGTGCCGCGGGTGCCACGCCCGAGAAGCCGTCGTTACCGGGCTGGCCGGCGACGATCCCGGCGACCAGGGTGCCACGGCCATCACAGTCGGTCAGCCCGTCCGTCGAATCCACGAAGTCGCCACCGGCATCGACGTTGGGTAGCCGTGGGCCCGGCTGCACGCCGGTGTCCAGGATTGCCACCAGCTGACCTTCACCACGCGAAAACTGCCATGCGGCAGGAAGGTTCAGCATCGCTTGGCTGGCTCCCGGGACGCTGATGTCGGTACCGGGGATCAGCCCCGAGACGCTGCAGGCGCCACGTTGCTCCATCGTCTGTACGGGCCCGGGGGTGCCGCTTGGCGGCTGCACCGAGTCATCAACCGCCGGAGGGCTGATCGCCGATACCGGCGGCGCGGCCCACAACGCACCCGTGGTGAAAATGGCCAGAATTGCTGTGAGGCAGGCCGAACCGGCCCGCTTCATCGATTGAGCACCCAGGTGAACAAGCCCACCAGATACGCCATGACCGGGATAAGCGAGGCGTCCAAGCCCGCGGCGAGGAAGCCCAACAGCCGCCGCAGCGGCAGCGAGTAGCTTTCCGGCGACGCGATGACGGGATTCAGTGCGACCACAACCCAGGCCACCGCCAGCACGGCCAGCACCACCAATGCGCCGAAGGCGGCAATGAAGTGGCCGGTCGCGGCGTAGAGCACCAACAGCGTCCCGCCTACCAGATAGGGCTGGGTGAGCAGCCATGCCTTGCAGGCGGCCGAATCCCAAATTCGGGCGCGCAACGTAGCGGTCGCCGCGGTTGCCGCGACCACGTACCAGCCCAGAGCGCTCACCGTGTCCGGGCGCAGCGCGATTGCCACCGACCCCAGCACGCTGAGCAGTACGGCCGCGGCGATGAAACCGCTCTGGTGGGCGTCACTGACCCGCACCCGCCGCGGCAGGTCTTCCAACACTCGCAGCGATGGAGCCGACGGGGTGGGGTCCCCCGGCGCCGGGATCACCGGCAACGGGAAGCGCGCCCACACCGCGGAGAGCTGAGCAGACTGGATGGTGACCAGCAGCGCCGCCACGATCAACCCGCAGCCAATGCTCGACACCGGCAGCTGCCAGAGCAGTTCGGCGCCGGCCGCAAGCAACAGCGCGGCCCCGACCACAGCCACGGCGGTGAACAGCGCGACGATGCGCTCACGCTGCTCACCGGGAACCATCAGACAGATCAGCGACCAAGCGGTCACGCCGGCGGCCGCGAGCAGCACCTGCGCGGCACCAAACGATCCGGGCACCGCCAGCGCCAGCGCCGCGCCGACGGGCGCCAACGCGGCGATCGACAATGCGATACCGGTTCGTGGCGAACGGGCGCCCAACAGCAGACCGGCCAACGCCATGGCCACCGCGATCACACTGACGATGAGCAGTCCGGCCAGTGCACCGGTGGCCGCCCGGTAGGCGACCGCCAGCCCGGATCCCGCCAGCGCCACACCGATCAACGCCGCCAGCGCGCCGCGTTGCAGATGCCGGGCGTCCCAGGGCCGCAACCGCGAAGTCGAGAAGATCATGGCCGCGTCGGCGATGTCCTCAACGATTCCCGGCGCGGCCGGACCGGTGGGTACCGGCTGCAGCACGAGCAGATCGCCGTCGACCACCCCGACGGTGTCCAGGCTGGCGTCCAGGCTGAACGGCGCCCCACCGACGGGCGCCAGGCTCAGATGTCCAGCTATGCCCAGGTCGGCCGATCCAGCGTCACCGTCTTCGGCCACCGGAATCACCAACCGCTGTACGGCAGGCAGGATTTCGCGTAGCGGTAACTCCGCGGGCAGCGCAACTTCCGTCAGCCGGCTGTCCGCCAGAATCGCAACGCGGACGATCGGCATGACGGTGCCGGACATCATTGGGCCCTCGAAAGGCGCTGCGGCCGTTGCTGGGACATCATGCTCTCTTTCTCATTGCTAGGAGGTCACTAGGAGGGTTGACTCGAGAAATCTCGGGACAACCTTTGGCCGGGGAACCACTGGCCGTCCGGCAGGTTGGCGATCAGTTGGTCTATCGCGACCGCTGTCGCGAAGGGAGTCCCGGCGCTGAAGGTGGAAACCCATTCACCGTCGAAGGCGCGCGACGGGCTGACCAGCACTCGCCCCGCGGTGGTATCGACGATGCTCAGGCCGACGTCGGTGGTGGTGTGCTCGCCGTCGCGATTGCAGCCGGCGACAATCTCGACGTAGCTGCGCGGCCCGGAGAAGACGGCCTGGACCACCGGCCGCGCCGAAACTGGAATGCCGAGGTAGTCGAGAACCTCGTCGAGCGACTCGCCGGAGCGCAACCGCTCATCGGCTCTGGCACCAACCCGCATCGGCATGCTGAATTCCTCGAAGCGGGCCGGCGGCCGGGCCGACAGTCCGACGCCGAGCACCGGAACCAGGGCCCTGGGGTCGTCGATGTCCATTGCCGTGAAGGTGACCAATTGGGCCTTACGCAGCGCGACAACGGTGTTGAAGCTCGGGTGGGCCTTGCCGGCCTTGCCCATGATTCCGGCACTTTGCGCCACGATGCCGCGCAACAGATCCTCGCCGCCGTTGCCCGTGCCTGGACCCACGTAACGCAGGTCCAGCCACCGCTCAGGAAAGCAGACCACTTTGATCCACTCGGCCACCGCCGGATTGACCACACCGTCCGAGGACAACAGACCTAGCTGGGTCAGCTCATCTCGTTGCCGCGCGAAAAAGGCACTGCGCTGGGCCTCATCGCTGTAGGGCGTGGTGATCGCGAGCACCCACGGAAAGGTGCCCGCGCCAACCATCTCCGCAATGAACCACGCGTTCTCGACCGTGAGTTCAACTGCGTTGGGCATTGACTCCATTTAAAGGATTAGCCGCCCCATTTTGCGGCTTCGGACGTGTCGCGAGCCAGCATGGCCATGGTGTTGGCTTCGTGGGTTCCAGACATCGACTGGTAGGCCCGCACCAGGTCTTCCATCGCCTGGTTCCACTGCGCCTGCCACGCCTGGTAGGTCACCCCGGTGTCACCCTGCCAGGCGCTGGACAACGCGGCCTGCTCGGCGGAGATGTCGGCACCCAGCCCCTGCATCGTGCCGGCGTAGCCCGACATGTCCCCGGCGTGGGCCAGCATCGCCGGGTAGTTGTACATGATCTGTGACATCACAAACCCTTTCGTTCTATGACTGAACTCAGAAACCGGTGTACGCAGAGGCGGCCGCAGCGTCGGCAGCCACATAGGTGCCGGCGGCTTCGCCCAGGTTCGCCTGCGCGATATCCAGCAAGGTGTTCACCTTGGCGGCTGCCGCGACGAAACGCGCGTGGGCGGCCTGAAAAGATGCCGCGGACTCGCCCTGGTGAAAAGCCTGCGCCGACAGCGCAGCCTGCTCGGCCTGGCTGATGGTGTGGCGCATCAATCCGGCCTTCGCACCAAACGCTGCCTGCGACGCCACCAACTGTGGAATGTGTGCATCCAAAAGACTCATAACTATCTCGTTGTCTCCTCTCGGCGTGGGTTTCGGTCACTCACTTTGTAAACCGTCTTCTCTCCCTTCCTGGGGGCTGTCCCAGCTGCCCGGCACCATCGGCATCCGGGGACCGTTTCCAAATTCGTCCACCGCGAGCTCCGTCAGGCCCGCGGCCTGCAACACCGCCTCGGTGGATACGGTGCCGGCGAAGCCGAATTGCCCGGCCCCACGCTCGGACGCCCGTGCGGCGTCGTCGGTCGCCGCCGGCCCGGTGACACCATTTGCGTCCATATCCAGGAACTCGTCGCCGTAGTCCCGCATTTCGGTTCGCCGACGTCGCCGGCTGCGCGCGGAGGCCCGGCTGGCCGCCGCCGCGCCGGCCGCCGGGATGGTCGCAGCCGGCGCCTTGGCACCGCTTCGACCGCCTACCGTTGGCCCCAGGCTGGGACCCCAATCACCGCTGCCACCAACGGCATAGAGAAAACTCGCCGGCGCCGGAGCGCCCGGGCCCGGTGGCGCAGTTCCGGGTGCGCCGGCGCCGGCGCCCGACGCAGGAGCCCCCGCGGAGCCGGTGCCCGGCGAAGCGAGGCTGGCCGCCGGGAACACAGACTTGGCAGTGACGGCCGCGGCGGCCAGTGGCGCGGCCGCGGCCGGTACCTCCGCCGCAATCTGGATGGGCGTGAACGCTATGGCGCTCAAGGCCAGACCCGGCGCCGCCGGCAGCAGGAAAGGAGAACTCAAGATCAGGGCCCAGGTCGGCCAGCCGACGAGGTTGAAGAAAATCTGATAGCTCAACGCGAACAACAGTGGGCCGTAGGTGATGATGGCCTGCAACGGGTTGGTCAGGAACGCGATGATGATCTTGATCGTGTTTCCGATTGGGTCCTGCAGGAATTCCCAGATCAAATCGAACATCCAGGTGTTGAACCCGGTGTAGGCATTCCACAGATATTGCAGCAACTGCCAAAGCAACTGCCAGGGGTCGGAGCCCCCTGCCGCTGCGGCCCCGGACTGCGCCTGGGCCGCGTCGGCGGCAAGGTGAGCCACCTGCCCACCGCCGGGGTTGACCACCTTCGGCGGCGGACCGGTGCGCGGCGCCGAGGCCAGCGCCGCACCCGCAGTCGCCTGATACAAACCCATGGTGGTAGCGGCCAGCACCCACATCCGAACGTAGTCAGCTTCATTGAGCGCGATCGGAATCGCATTGAGCCCAAAGAAGTTTGTTGCGACCAGGACACCGTGCAGGGCGTGATTTGCGCCCAGCTCGGTGAGCGTCGGCATTGCCGCCAACGCGCCCGAGTAGGCCACCGCAGCGGCCTCGTGCTCGGCCGCCTTGCCGGCACCATCGGCGCTGGCCTGCAGCAGCCACGCCACATACGGAAGATGCGCGGCCACGTACTGGAAACCGCTTGGCCCCTGCCAGGCTCCCGCTTGCACCGCCGCCAGTACCTCACTGAGTTCCGCCGCTGTCAAGGCATACTCGGCGCTGAGCGCGCTCCAGACTCCGGCCGCTGCAAGCAGCGAAGCCGGGCCGGGACCGCTACTCAGCATCGCCGAATGCACCTCGGGTGGCGACGCAATCCAGATAGGACCGGCGGCAACAGCCATTGTCAGGCGCCTGCGATCCCGTAGGTAGCAGCGGCAACCGCATCGCCGGCGAGATAGCTCACGCCGGACTCACCCACGCCGAGACCGGCTCGTCCCAACTCTTCGACACCCTCGGCCGCCACCGCAGCGTGCTCAATGCCTTGGGCACTGAACCCGGCCGCAGTCTGCAACGACACCGGATCGACCGCGGCGGGCACCACCGCTGAGATCACTGGGGATGCGCTTGCGTGCGCAGCCGCCAGCCGGGCGGTCAGCGCTTCCACCGCAGCACTAGCCGCGGCCAATCCCTCCGGAACCACTCGCAACGTCATGACTAATTTCCCTTCTGTTGCGTTTCAGTAACTGTCGCGGCCTCACCGACAAGCGGATTGACCAATTGCACGTACGTCGGATCATCACTGTCGCCCAACAACATCGCTCGTCCCGCCGGTAGGCGACTGAACCGCTGACCGCGGATCTTGCCGCTGTCTTGCGGGTTGCCCGCCAACATCAACGTGGTCGCCTGCAGATCGTTGAACCGGCGCAACAGCGGGCTGGTCATCAGCGCGTGCGCCGATCCGGACGCGCGCGCCGTGACGATCACCCGCAACCCGAGATCTGCGGCTTGGGCCAGCAGACCGATCAGCGGTGTCCACGGCCGCTGCCCGGCAAAGGGACCCGACATCGCGGCCGTGTCCGGGATCTGGTCAACGTCATCGATGATCAGGTAGTGGGTGTGGCCATGATAAGTCCACCGGGCCAGCTCCGCGGCAGACATGCCCGTCGGCGGCCGTCGTGAGTCGATCAGGTTGGCCAGGCCCAGCATCGCCGGGACGATCCGGTCGATGTTGGCGGTGTACTCGTTTTCGGGGAATAACGGCTCGTCAACGAGATGCAGCCGTCGATCCAGCACGGTGAAAGCCACCTGATCCTCGGTGGAGTGCTCACGAACGGTGCGGATGATGTGGCGCAGCAGGGTCGTCTTGCCCGATTTGCTGTCACCGAACACCATCAACAGCGGGTTCTCGGCAAGGTTGAGCACCACCGGCGCCAAGTCTTCTTCGCGCTGACCGATGACGATCTGATCCGGGCCGCGGTAGAGGTTTCCGACCGCGTCCGGGGCAAGGTCGATCGGCAACAGCCGCACCGGTGGGGCGGCCATGCCCGGGTAGCGCGCGTTGATTGCCGGCACCTGATCCAGCTCTGGCGCGGCGAACAGGAAATGCTCGGCGGCCATGGTTAGCCCGCGGCCGGGCTGGTCGTGCGGAACGGATTCGGCCGGTCGACGCAGCGCGCCGACCACCCGCACGTTGCTGTCCCGCGCGTCGTGCAACCGCAGTTCGAGACGCATCCCGAGACCGTCGCGCATCGCCAACGGCACCTCCAGCCAGCTGGGGGTGGTGATGATGACGTGGATCCCGTACGCCATGCCGACATTGACCAACTCAGTCACCCTGGCCAGCAACGGGTTACGAGTGTTGAACTGGTCGGTGTTGTCGCGGCTGAACGCGTACAGGTTGTCGATGACCAGGAATACCTCGCCGAAACCGTCGTCGGGGACCGAACCATGGGCCTGACCGTTTCCACCCCGGTCCCGGAACACCTCGCGCTGCTGACGCGCCAGCAGCAACTGCTCCAACTCACCGAAGGTGCGCCAAATGCGTTCGGGTTCCAGTGCGGATGCGACGCTACCGACGTGGGCCAGGTCCTGCAGCGCCCGCAGTTGCCCGCCGCCGTAGTCCAGGCAATAGAACGTGACCTCGCTGGGCGAATGCAGGCTGGCGGCCGACAGCATGAACGACTGCAGCGCGGTGGACTTTCCGGATTTGGGACCACCATGGATCACCAAGTTCCCGGCCGACGAGGTCGCATCGAACACCAGCGGGTCGCGGCGCATCTCGAATGGCTTGTCGATCTCGCCGAGGGGCCAGCGCCACTGTCGTTGCGCCACCCCGGCCGTGGCCAGCAGCGTGCTCAACGGGATGGGCTCGTCCAACGGCGGCAGCCACAGCCGCGGCGCCTGCGGACCGTAGCGGGCCAGCTGTTCGCCGATCGTTGCGATCAGCTTGCGCGGCGGACCAACCGGGTGCTCCTCTTCGACCTCGGAGATGACGGTGTCCGGATCCGGCTCCACCGCGGTGGCGGTGAACAACTTGGGCTCCGGGATGTTGTGCACAACCCGGGTCTTGGTCTGCTGGGGCGGCTCGTAGATGCCGTCGACGTAGGTGCTGCGGAACCGGATCGGGGCCGCACCCGGCGCCGGAACCAGAAAGCCGACGCCCTTGTGCTCTTTGCCCGCCTCGATGTGGTAGGCGTCCTCTACCCCGATGATCTGGCGAGAAACGCTGGCGCTGGCGACTTTCAGCCCGATCCGATAGGAGGTGTTCTTGTCGATGTCCTTGATCTTGCCGACATCGAGGGTCTGGGACGCGAACAGGATGTGGATGCGGAACGACCGGCCTTTACGAGCCACGTAGTCGAACAGCTCCGCGTACTCGGGATGGTCGGCCAGCATCAGGGTGAACTCGTCGGCGACCACGAACAGCGTCGGGATCGGGGGAAGGTCAAGTCCGGCAACGCCCGCCGATTCCCGGGCGTTCTCGTATTCGAGCACCGAGTTGAAGGCGCTGCCCTGGATCTTGCGGCCGGCCTCGCGCAACAGCGTCTCGCGACGAGCCACCTCACCGCGCAGGGTGTCGGCGAACCGGTCGGCCAGCGACTTCTTCTCGGCCATGTTGGAGATCACCGCGACGACCTGAGGGAAATTCCGGAAGCTGTCCGCCCCGGCCTCACCCTTGAAGTCGGCGTAGATGACGATGAGCCGCTCCGCTGAGTGAGTTGTCAACAGCGACAGCAAGATCGACATCAGGGTCTGGGATTTCCCGGACCCGGTCATGCCGATCATCAGGCCGTGTGGCCCCATCCCGCCTTCGGCCTCGTCCTTCAGGTCGAACATCAACGGCTCGCCGCTGGCGGTGATGCCGATCGGCACGCGCAACTCGTCGTCGCGGCGGCGCTGGCCCCAGATTGCCTGTACATCCAGCTGTGAAGCGTCCGGGATGCCCAGCAGCGTGGTGAAGCTCGCGCCGCGGGTGGCCGCCGAGCGCAGCCCGGCATGCGTTGGGTTGGAATCCCACCGCGACAGCCGGCGGGCCAGGTGTGAGGCTTCGTCGGCACCCAACTGGTCCGCGTGGTCAATGTAGGCCTGCCAGCCGCCGCCGGTCTGCCAGCGGGTGATGGCGCCATCCTCGATGCGCAGGATCGGCTTCTCCGGATCCGAATACTGCTCGCGGTGCGGAAGGGTGGACGAACAGTGCACGACGGTGACCCCGGCGCGGCCCATAGCCAGCATCGACGCGTTGATGTCGTAGTCGGGATCGTCGACCACGATCAGCAAGTGCCGCAACGCGTCTGCTGCTGAGCCGGCGTAGGCGGGGCGATCGAGTATCGCGGGAGCCAACATTTCGACCAGGTCATCGGGGTCGGCCGCCAGGTAGCGGGCCGGGCCCACGCCGTCGGCCTGACCGGGGATGTCGACGTGCGGCAACCACTTCAGCCAGGACCACTGGCCGCTTTCCAGGTCGCGGGTGGCCAGCGCCACTCCCAGCACCGTCGGGTCGTGCCAGGTCACCGCTTGGGCAACCCAGGCCCGCAGCGCGTCGCGCACCTGGGCACGGTCCCCGACGAGGGTGACCCGCGAGACCTTGGTCAGATCGATCCCGGTCGGCACGTCACGAACCGTGCGTTGGGTGTCGAGCAGGCTATGTAATGCACTGTGCGACACCGGCTCCAAGTCGATTTCATCCGCGGTGTCGCTAACCCGCAGGGTGGTGGTGAGCGGCACGGAATGGCGGCCGGCCCGCAGCACCAGGAAGTCGGGATCGTGCGGGTCGCGCTCCCATTGCCGACGGGATCCGGGTACCGCGGCCAACGCGTCCGGGTCGGGATGGGACCACTGCGCCGCGGCCCGCTGCTGAGCCGCCTGGGCCCGGATGTTGTCCCGCACCACCGACAGATAACGCAGGTAATCGGCCCGTTCGGCGTCGACTTCCTCGGTGCGCATCTTCTTGTCGTTGCCGCGGAAGAGCGCGGTCGCGGCCAGCAGCAGCACGAAGGGGAAGAACAGGGTCTGCGGGGAAATCATCTTCATCCCGGTCGCCACCAGGGCGATGATCATTCCGACGATGAGGATCACGATCAGAACAGGCATCGCACGCCGCAACATCGACGGCGGAATCACCCGCGGCAACTCCGGCGGAGCTTCGATGGTGATGGTGCCCTTGCGGGTATTCGGCGGCGCCAGCCGCCGGCGGGCCTCGAAGATCAGTCTGCTCATCGGGGCTCCCCCTCGGCCGATTCCGGACGACCCGGCTTGCTGTCAGGTGCCAACCCGTCGTGGGCCATCAGTGCGTCGGCGCGGGACAGCGTCGGGCCTGGCGCGAACAACGACAGGACGGACCACGGAATCAGTACCGGGGGATCTTGCAGCCCAAGCGCCTCAACCGTCTTGCGGCCGCCTTCCCCTTCGGTGTCGATGCCGTAGCGCACCCCGGTGTCGGAGACCCAGAACAACGACCCGGTGGGCGGCGCCGCAGGGCCACCACCAGCGGTCTGGGTGAAGTAGCCGGTACCTGGCGCCAGGGCAACTCGGGTTGCCACAGCACCGTTTTGCGATCCGCCACCCACCAAGTCGACGGTGTGGACCGCGTCGGGCACCGGCAACGCCGCTCCGGACAACAAGGTCAGCGAGCTGGTCGTCGCACCGACCGGTTTGCTCCAGTAGGCGCAGGTGATGGGATTGCTTTCGGTGTCGACAAGGTGCATCGGTGTGGCGGGATAGCGGGTGGTATCCAGCATTCGCGACACCGGCAGCTTGGCGACGTCATCGGCACCGATCCGCGGCGGCTGCTGCAGACCGTAGGAGTTGGTGTTGCGCAGGATGGCAGCCAGCACCGGCGAGATCGGCTGCAGTCCGTCCGGCAGCACGGCATAGTACTGAATGCTGTTGTCACCCAGGGTGTAAGCCTGAACCACTGAGCCAATAGGCCCGGGCACGGCAAAGGCCGCCGGATTGCCTGCGTCGGGAATGGCCGGTGCCGCCAGCGGTGCCGCCTCCGGTATCGCGTTGAACAAACCCGGCGCGATGGGTCGCGGCGCGGGCAGGTCGGTGCCAAATCCCAGCGCATTGGTGACCGCATGGTCGGCCAGGTCCATCCGGCTGCGCTTGCCGTCCCACAGCAGCCAGCTACTGGTGCCGTCATTGACCAGAATCACCTGCCCGGCGCCGAGCGCGGTTGCCCGGTGGCCGCTGGGCTCCGGCGAGCCGGCGATCACCGTAACGCCGGTGCTGTGGGCGGCGCTGCCGCCTTGCGACCCACTGCTGATGGCGTCGCACACCGTCCAGTCGGAGTCGCGGGCCTCGCTCTGCACCATCCGCTCGGGGGCACCAGGAATGCCGATCAGGTTGCCGCGCGGAAAACGGTCCAGCTCAGTACTTTTCACCGTCGTGGGGTTGACGGGGTGGCCAACGATCAGCCGGGCGGAGGTCAGGTTGAGCACCGGGTGCAGGGTGTCTCCGACCCGCACGTACAGCGCGGCGGTGGACCGATCGGCGAGTACCGCGTTGCCCCCCACCTGGCCGTTGGGCCGGATGAGCGAGAATACGAAGCAGCCAACCAAACCGGTGATGAAGATCGGCACACCCATCAGGACCGAACGCGACTGGGTGCTCAACGGGTCGACCAGCATCCGGGTGTCGTGCAACGCGATACCCGAAGCGATGCGGCGCATCACGAACCGCCAACCGGTCACCTGGTGACGGGTGACGAAACCGCGCCGGTACTCGACCTTGTCGGGGTTGTCGTTGACCGGGGTACGCGACGTGAACGATCGCCGGGCACCGGCCCATTCGCCATCGGGCTCATTGGTCGTCATGCGGGCACCGAAAGACCCAGGCCGCGCAGCAGCGGTTCAACCGACCTGCCCACGTCGGAGCCGGTGATTGTCATTAGCTCGTCATCGCTGAACTCGCCGGATCCAGCGTGCTCGGAGTGGTCGAGCCGGAATTCGCGTTCTTCTTCGGAACGTTCGACGATGTTACGCACGAACCGGCCGTTGCCGGCGATGTCGAGGCTGCGCCGCGAGACTCCGTTGGAGTCCGGAGTTGAGCCGGCCGCCAGCCTGGCGAACAGTCCCTCCAAGTCCTGCAGCGCCGCCGGTTCGAAGATGCTGTCGCGCTGTTCGGCCATCTTGTGTGCGATCTCCACCAGCTCGTGTGAGGTGTACGAGGGGAAGTCGATGCTGCGGGTGAATCGCGAGCGCAAGCCCTCGTTGGTATCCAGAAACTTGTCCAGGTCGGCCCGGTAACCGGCGATGATCACCACCAGCCGATCACGGTCGTTTTCCATGCGGGCCAGCAAGGTGTCGATGGCCACCAGCCCGAAGTCGTTCTTGGCGCCGGTTGCTACCAGCGCGTAGGCCTCATCGAGGAACAGCACCCCGTCCAGTGCGCTGTCGATGATGGCGTTGGTCTTGGCCTCGGTTTCGCCGATGTGTTGGCCGATGAGATCGGCGCGGTGCACCTCCCTGATGTTCTCCCGCTTCAACAGACCAAGGCCGCAATAGATCTTGGCAACCACGCGCGCAATCGTCGTCTTACCGGTCCCGGGCGGGCCGGCGAAGATCAGGTGGTGGGTGCGCTGAGCTACGGCAAGCCCCCGCTGCTTACGCACCAGCTCCATGGCCACCGAACTCTTCAGCCGGGAAACCTGGTTTTTCACCTCTTCCAGTCCGATGAACTCGGCCAGCTGAAGCTCGGCCTCGTGCAGCAGCACGCCCTTGCGCTCGTGGGCGGAGGGGTCGACGAAGTCGTCGGCGCTGGGCTCGGTTTCGGGATCCCAGGGGTCGGTACGAGCCTCGATCTGACCTGTCGTGGTGGTCACAATCCCAAAGCTGGTGTCGGAGAGCGCGTGCTCGATTTGCTCGGTCTCCGGATGGGCGGCATACAGGTCCTGCAGGACTTCGCTTGCCGACTCCTCGTCCACGTGGGCACGCAACACCAACGCCTTGGCCAGTGCGCCATCGACCGCGGCGACCGGAACGGGGCCGTCCGGTTCCTCGAGGTAGGACAGCGCCGGGGCAAACATGCCCAACCGGGCCAGCGCGGTGCCCAGGGTGATCTTGGCCGCGTGCGCAAAGGCCTCGTCAAGTTCGGAGTCGTTGACGATCGGGGTCAGCAGCTTGACGACATCCGACCAACGCTGGGCGCGGTAGTTGATGACGACCGCGAGCCAGCGCGCGTCGCGCCAGCTCGGCCGGCGGTCGACAATGCCCGACACCAACTCGTTGGCCTTGGCGAATTGCGCCGACTCTCCCGCCAGCGCCAGTGCCGCCGCGTACGCGAGATGAAAGCCATCCGGGTCGGTCGCCCGAAACCGCAGATAAAGGCCGGTGTCGTAGAGAAAGCCCAACGACCCGGCCGCCAACTCCACGTGGCGCTGCAACGTACCGGCCGTACCCGCGGTCCGCGAGACCGCCTCGAGGACTCCAATTGACTGATCTCCGGCGGCCGCCAATCCGGTCCATGCGTCACACTGATCGCTGGCGACCCGGGTCAGCGCACCGAAACCCGATCGTGCGGCGTCCAGGTCAGCTGGGCGCTTGCGGTCATAAACCGCGATGCCAAGCGCGCGGCAGCAGGTCGCGAACCGGCTGACAACGTCAGCGTCCACCCGGCCGCTTACCCGCGACGTAGGGGACTGAGCAGCAGGCATGCCGATATCACCACGTTTCACGCTTCTGCTGTCTCCTGAACCTCACGTTGTTCTGAACTACCGTCAAAATCAGCCCTGAAGTTAGCATTGCATAAGCTAACTGTCGAGGTGATTGCGAGCACGTTACTCACCACCGGACCTCGCGCCCCAGTGCGCTGAACTGCAACTTATAGTCCCCCGGCGGACTACTGCACACAGCTTGCATCCACATGATGAATATTTCCTCCCCAGACGAGCCCACCGAGCGTCACCAAGCACTCCGGAGTAGTGAACATGATTTTCATTATCAAAACTTGGTTGACGCCCGGACCACCCACCAGCCGACCCCTCACCACGGTTGATCACCCGCAGAACGCATCGCCTGGGCGGCGTAAACCACAAGCCGCCCAGTGGTCGGATCCGGGCATCCAGAAGTTCCGAGCCGAACCGAATCCGGCATCGATAACGGCATCGAATCGCTGATCAGGGCTTGGTGGCGCTCATCAGGGTGTTGCGCGCGAACATCGCCGCAACCTCGGACCCGGGACCGGGTACCGGTCGGCCCACCTCGCGCAGGTAGTTGTTCAACGGGGTGCCCAGCGCGGTCCAGCCGTGTTCGCTAAACCAGTCGGCGGCCGGGGCACATCGCTAGTTGTAGAGCAGCTGGAAAAACGGCCGCTCACCTCCAGCAGCCACGGCGGCGCGTTCTTCCTCCAACTTGGCGGCGAACTCCGCGTCGGGCAGCGGTGCACCATCCTCCACCGCGACATGACTGCCGAGGCAGGCCAGGCTGTCGATGCCGGTAAACAGTTGCTCTTGCGCCGCAGCGGGCAGATAAATCAGCAACCCTTCGGCGATCCACGCCGACGGAGCTTCGGCATCAAAGCCGCTGTCCCGTAGCGCCTGGGGCCAATCGTCTCGCAGATCGACGGCGATCTCCCGACGCTCGGTGCGCGGCCGAACACCATGGCCACCGAGCACCTCACGCTTGAAATCGAGGACCTGAGGTCGGTCCAACTCGAAGATGGTGGTCCCGTCCGGCCAGGACAATCGGTAGGCGCGCGAATCCAGCCCCGCCGCCAAGACCACCACCTGCCGCACCCCCGCCTCGACCGCGCGGCGGAAGTAGGCGTCGAAGTACTTGGTGCGGGCACCCTGGAAATTGACGAAGTGCTTGCCAAAGTCGTCGCTCTGCAATTCGTGGTCCGCTGCGTTGCCGTCCAGGACGTCGGCCCAGGAACCGCCGACGGCGCGGCAGAACAGCTCCGCGTACGGGTCCACGGCCAAGGGGTCGGGCTTCAGCGCCTCTAGTGCAAGTGCCGTGGCGACGAATAGTGCCGTCAACCCAACACTGGTGGTGATGTCCCAGCTATCGCCTTCGCTACGCACCCAACCGATATTACGCGGCTAGTCGCTCGGCGCATCCGAGTCGGTGTCCCAGGTACCCGGAAGCATCGGCATCTTCGGACCGCCACCGAACTCGTCGGCGACCAGAGTGGTCAACCCCGCCGCCGTGGCGGCCGATTCGCTGTGCACCGTGCCGGCGAATCCCAGTCGCCCGGCACCCTGCGTCGAGGCCACCGGCTCATCGTCACGGGGTCCGCCCCAGTCCGGATCGACCTCCACGTCCATGAACTCCTCGCCGTAGCCACGTTCCGTCTTGCGCTTGCGCCGACGCCGACGTGCCTCCTCGCGCGCGGCCGCCGCGGCGGCCAGCGCCGCGGAATCCGGCTCCGGCGCCTTTCTCCTGGCGCTCGCGGCCGCGCTGGCGCTCATGCCTTCGCCATAGCCGATACCGGGACCACCCCCCACCACGAAGGGGAACCCGAAGCCCGCTGTGGCCGGGGCGGGCGGGGGCGGCGGCGCGGCGTTGGCCACCGTGCTCGCCGCGGACGGCGGTGCAGATGGCGGCGTGGGCGCCGCCACCGACGCGGCGACCGTGGGGGCCAACGCAACGCTGGGCGGCATCGGCGGGGCGATCGGCGCGATGGCGGCCGGAAGGGCGGCCGAATGCAGACCGGCCAGCCCGGATAGCCCGGCCAATCCCGATATCGCCCCCAGATTGGCAACAACGCCACCGAGTGCAACGGCGAGCAACTGCGGGGATTGCGCCAGCGCTTGAATGATCTGGGCGATGTGCGTCGGCCAATCGAACAAGACGAGTTCGACCATGAACTCGATGGCGCCGATCGGATTGGTGAACAATTCCTTGATGAAGGTCTGAAAGTCCTGACCGAACTCCAGGGCACGAACCAGCCACCAGATCGGTTGGGCTGCGTTGACGTAGTCGTCGTAGGGGATGCCGTTCACGGTCCCTTCGGCGGGATCCCAGATGATCCTGCCGCCGCTGATGATGCGCAGTACCTCGGCAACGAAGTAGTCGATCGGGGTGGGATCGCCCCCATGGTCATGGTCATGGTCATGGGCGGCGGCCGGCGCTGCCAGGATGCGCGGAGCCGGAGTGCTCGGTGGCGTCGACGCCACGGCGACCGCGGATACCGCTTGATAGGTCGACATGGTGGTCGCCGCTTGAATCCACATTCGGACGTAGTCGGCCTCGTTGGCGGCGATCGGAATGGTGCTGATGCCGAAGAAGTTCGTCGCCATCAAGACCCCGTGGATGACGTGGTTGGCGGCCAGCTCCGGCATGGTCGGCATGGCCGCCAATGCGGTGGTGTAGGCGGCGGCCGCCGCCTCATGCTGTGCAGCCGCCTGCGCACTGGTCGCGCTGGCCCACATCAGCCACATCAGGTATGGCACATGGGCGGCCACATACAGCTCTGCGCTCAACCCCTCCCAGGCCCCGCCCTGCACCGCTGCGAGCACGCCCATGAGTTCGTCTGCCACCGACGCGTACTCGGTGCTCAACCCCGCCCACGCCGCAGCCCCCGACAGCAGCGACGCCGGCCCCGGGCCGCTGCTGAGCAGGGCCGAATGCACCTCAGGCGGCGAGGCGAACCACACCGGAGCCACCACGGCCAGCACGGCCAGCACTGCCAGAGATGAATATGATTGTCATTATCGACATTCGACACCACGGACGGCCACATTGCAAGTCCGGCGGGAAACCACTTCCTGGGGGTTTTGGAGGCCGCCATCAGGTCCATCAACGCCGGTGGGCGGCCCAACGGATCGGGCCGAACGGATCTGGTCAGGGCGCGCCGAAGTCCACGCCCCTTCCGTAAGATGGAGAGTCAGCCGCGTTGGCCGGACCGCCCGCTCGGGCGTTACACCAACCGACGGCCGGTCCTGATCCGGCGGTCCAGGTCCCAGAGCATGAAATTGAACGGGAACTCGCGCACGATTCGCGGCATCATCCGATTCAGCGCACCCACCACGGCAATCAACCGATCGAACCGCCGTTGCTTGGCCGCATCCCAGGGCAACCGCATCTCGTCACGGAACCGCTGCGGCAGAAAACCGGTGGCGATCAGCAGCGCCAAGCCTTCCGACCACCGCCGCAGCGGGCCCGGCAGGGCAACCCCGCGCACCCGGGACGCGGCGATCGGATACAGATATTCGCGCACGGCGTCATCAATGTGGATCTTCTGCAGCGACTCCTGCCAGTACCGATCAAAGGCGGCCCGATCCGGCGGCCACAGCTCGGCGGGCACCTGCAGGGTGGTGCCCATCGACATGCCGTCGCGATAGTGGCGATCGGCCTCCTCGTCGTCCATCTCGCCGACGAAAGTTCGATAGATATCAACGCCGCCCTTATACAGGCAGGCCGCCACCCACAGCTGCAGCTCCACGTCGAAGGCGCTGTAACTCACCGGGCTCTCCGGTGTCGAGTAGACCTGGGCATGGACCCGGTTCACGGCACGGCGAAAGGCGGCCTTTTGCTCATCGGTGCCGGCGCTGGCCACCGCAACGTAGGTGAAGGTGGTTCGGGCCCGTTTTATCGGGTGGCGGTCGATTCGACCGCTTTCGACCCGACTTTCCATCACGCCGTGTCCAACTCCAGGACGCGCCAACTCCATGATCACGTTGGCCGGACCGGCCAGCAGCGCCACCCCCATCAGCCCATCCCCGAAACCGCCGCGTTTTCGCTGCCTGACCTGGCGCGGCGGGTCAGAGATCGGCCGCTCGACATGCGGCGCAAGCCGGCCCGCCGCCTCCTGGATCGTCACCGAAACCCCCTGCCCGCGGGTATCAATTGTGAAAACACCTGTTTCCCGATGGTGTCGTGCTACCGCTTTAATGTCAAGATATTTGGCAATGACTAATAATACCGAGGGGTCCAGCGCCCCAAGCATGCGTCCGTACCGGGGAGTGGAGGCGACCGAACGGCTCGCAGCTCGCCGCAGCCAGCTACTCCAGTCCGGGCTGGAACTGCTCGGTTCCAGCGATCGCGATATCGCCGAGCTAACGGTGCGGGGCATCTGCCGCCAGGCCGGCCTGTCGGCACGCTATTTCTACGAGAGCTTCCCCGACAAGGATGAATTCATCGGCGGGGTCTTCGACTGGGTGGTCGGCGATCTGGCCACCACCATCCAGGCCGCGGTTGCGACGGTGCCCCCTCCCGAGCAGGCCCGCGCCGGGATCGCCGAAATTGTGCGCACCATCGTCGGTGACGCCCGCATCGGGCGGCTGCTCTTCAGCACCCACCTGGCCAATCCCGTGGTCGTGCGCAAGCGCACCGAATCCAGCGCACTGTTCGCCATGCTGTCGGGCCAGCATGCCGGCGATGCGCTCAGAATCCCGGCCAACGACCGGATCAAGGTGGGCGCGCACTTCATCGTCGGCGGCGTTGCCCAGACCATCAGCGCCTGGATCGAGGGCGACGTCGAACTCGAGCCCGGCCAGCTCGTCGACCAGCTGGCTTCGCTGCTCGATGAACTCTCCGATCCCAGGCTTTACGGCCTCAGGGGAACAAGGGCAGGTGCCACAGCCGCGTCCCCGGCTCAATAAGCCACAGCCGCGCCAGCGTGAGTCGCATGATGCGTTGCGCCCCGGTGATCATCACGACGGCTATCGGTAGCTCGATGAACAGCGCGGACCCCACCGACCACCAGCGGTCGCTGGGCCCCGCCGTCATCAGATCGAACCAGGCGTCACAGATCAGCAGCACACCGGTGGTGAAAGCGGTCAGCAGCAGCAGTTGGCGGCGCAGATAGCCCAGCACCGCGGTAGCCGCCATGAAGGCCACCAACAGGATGTCGAAGCCCACCCAAGTGGCCGGCCAGTTGTGCGCCACGTAGTTGCCCGGCAAGGTCAGCCCCAGAAATACCGTCCACGGGATCAGCACCAGCGCGCAACTGATGATGAGCCGCAGTCGGATACGACGAGTCCGGGAGAGGATCGTCGGGTCCACCAACTCGCCAAGCGGCCGTTCCAGCCAGGAAATCAGATCACGCCGTTGCTGCGGGCTCAGTGCCGCGATCTGATCGTCGGTCAAGATAGCGTCGGTCACGCTTACCTAGTGCCCCGCTGCCACCGGAGGCCGCCGGTCTACCGCCGTGCGGGGCACCGCCGGCGTGTCGTCGGCAGTGAACTCCTTTATCCAGCAGGCGAATTCCAGCGTGATGCCATCGGGATCCTGGAAGTAGAAGGAGCGAACGTACACCCCCGGATGCACCGTCGCCGACACCTGGAACTCGCTGTGGTCGTGATTGAGCACGGGGCCGACCCGCACGCCCTTGTCCTTCAACCGTTGCCGGTAGGCGTCGAACTTTTCCGCCGGTACGTGAAAGGCCAGATGGTTCATGGTGCTCACGGCGCTGGTGATGTCGCCAATGCCGGGGATGGCCCCCGGCGACGAGATGCCCGGGACGCGATCGGGTGCGTCGGCGAACCAGAAGAAGGCGACGCAGTCACCGTTGCCCGCATCGAAAAAGAAGTGCTGGCCCTGGCCGCCGGGCAGGTCGAGCGACTTGATCAGCGGCATCCCGAGGATGTTGCTGTAGAAGTCCACGGTACGAGCCATGTCCGAACAGGCCAGCGCGACGTGGTTGATTCCGCCGAACTCGAATTCGGTATTGGTGTTGTGCGGCTTGATCATCTGTTGACTCCGATCAAGTGCGTGGCCTGGCCACGATTCAAATCTGAATCTAACATCAGATTCAGATTTGTTCCAGAGGAGGTACGCCAGGTGCCGGAGTTCCCGACGCACCGCGGACGCCAGACGCAGGCCGCGATCGACACCGCCGCCCGGACGGTTATTGCGCGCAAGGGCATCTTGGCCACCACGATTGCCGACATCGCCGCCGAGGCCGGCCGCTCGGCGGCATCCTTCTACAACTACTACGACTCCAAAGAAGCGATGGTCCGCCAGTGGGCACTGCGGTTTCGCGATGAAGTCAACCAGCGGGCGCTGTCGGTGACCAGCCACGGTCTCTCCAATCGGGAGCGCGCCTATGAAGCCGCCGCCGCGCACTGGAACACCTATCGCAACCGCCTCGCGGAGATGGTCGGCGTGTCGCAGTTGGCCATGGTCAATGAGGACTTTGCCCAACAGTGGGCCGATATGTGTGCAATCCCCATCAGTTTCATCAAGGAAACGGTCAAGCGCGCCCAGGCCGAGGGCTACTGCCCGGGCGACGACCCGCAGCTGGTCGCCGAGGCGATCGTGGCAATGTTCAACCAGTTCTGTTACATCCAGCTCAGCGGGTCTCGCACCAAAGAACCCGACGACCTGGCCTGCATCCAGACCCTGGCCAACATCTACTACCGAGCCATCTACGGCGTGGAGGTCTCCTGAATTGTCCGCTGCAACCGGCACGCCCGAGATCAACCGCGAGTTCGTCGGGCTGAGTTCGCCGACCGCCGGACGAGCCGGTGCCGGCGGACACCCGTGCCAAGGGCTCTATCACCGTGCCGCCGGAACCAGGCCAACGGTGGCGATGATCGCCACGCACTACCAGATCGATTTCTCCGAGCACTACCTCGCCGACTACATGGCCGCCCGCGGCATCGGGTTCCTGGGCTGGAACACCAGGTTTCGCGGCTTCGAAAGCAACTTTGCGCTGGACCACGCGCTGGTCGACATCGGGGTCGGGGTGCGCTGGCTGCGCGAGGTCGCCGGCGCGGAAACGGTGGTGCTGCTGGGTAACTCCGGAGGCGGGTCGCTGATGGCCGCCTATCAGTCACAGGCGGTGGATCCAAACGTAACGCCGCTGGCGGGAACGCGCCCGGCGGCCGGCGTCAACGAACTACCCACCGCGGACGGCTACGTGGCCACCGCCGCCCATCCCGGCCGCCCGGAAGTGCTGACGGCCTGGATGGACGCCGCCGTCATCGACGAAAACGACCCCGTTGCAACCGATCCCGACCTGGACCTGTTCAACGAGCGCAACGGGCCGCCATACTCCCCAGAGTTCCTCAGCCGCTACCGGGCGGCGCAGGCGGCGCGCAACGAGAGCATCACCGACTGGGCCGAGGACGAACTCAAACGCGTACGCGCCGCGGGATTTTCCGACCGGCCATTCACCGTGATGCGCACCTGGGCCGATCCGCGCATGGTCGACGCCAGCATCGAACCAACCAACCGAGAGCCCAATCTGTGCTACGCCGGAAAACCGGTGCGGGCAAACCGCTCAGCGCGCGGCATCGCCGCGGCCTGCACGCTGCGCAACTGGCTGGGCATGTGGAGCCTGCGGGTGGCGCAGACCCGGGCGGCACCGCACCTAGCCCGGATCACGTGTCCCGCCCTGGTGATCAATGCCGACGCCGACACCGGAGTGTTCCCCTCCGACGCGCAGTGCATCTACGACGGGCTCGCCAGCACGGACAAAGCACGCGCCTCCATCGATACCGACCACTACTTCACCACCCCCGGCGCACGCGACGAACAAGCCGACACCATCACAAACTGGATAGCGAAGCGGTGGCAGTGAACCAGCCGTTACGAGTTCTGGCCCACTTCGTGCCCGGCGAGAAAGTACTTGAATTTGTTGCCGCACAGCGCGATTGGCTCGAAATCAGGTGGTGCGCCGAAGACGACGACAGTGGCTTCTATCGGGAGTTGGACCACGCCGAGGTAATTTGGCACGTCTTGCGTCCACTCTCGGGCGCCGACCTGCAACGCGCGCCGCGGTTGCGGCTGGTCCAAAAGCTCGGCGCCGGAGTGAACACGATCGACGTGGCGACCGCGACCAAGCACGGCATCGCGGTCGCCAACATGCCCGGCGCCAACGCGCCTTCGGTCGCCGAGGGCACGGTGCTGCTCATGCTGGCGGCGCTGCGCCGGCTGCCGGAGCTCGACGCGGCGACCCGGCAGGGACGGGGCTGGCCAACCGACCCGCAACTGGGCGAATCGGTGCGCGACATCGGCAGTTGCACCGTCGGACTGATCGGTTACGGCAACATCGCCAAGCGGGTGGCCACCATAGTCTCCGCGATGGGCGCAACCGTGCTGCACACCAGCACCCGAGACGACGGGAGGCCCGGCTGGCGGCCCCTGCCCGAACTGCTGGCCACCAGTGACATCGTCTCGCTGCACCTGCCCTTGACGCCGCACACCGATCGGCTGCTCGACGCCGACGCCCTGGCCCGGATAAAGCCGAATTCGTTGCTGATCAACACTTCTCGCGGCGCCGTCGTCGACGAAGACGCCCTGGTTGACGCGCTGCGCAGCGGATCGCTGGCCGCCGCCGGGCTCGACGTGTTCGCCGTGGAGCCGGTGGTGCCCGAGAATCCGTTGCTGCGCCTGGACAACGTGGTGCTCACCCCCCACGTCACCTGGTACACCGTCGACACCATGCGGCGCTATCTGACCGAGGCCGTCGACAACTGCCGCAGCCTGCGCGACGGCCTGTCACTAGCCAATGCGGTCAACTGCCAAGCCGATTGTTAGCTTGGAGGTGCTTGGCCGATATGGCGGTTCAGCAATAAAGCAAGGGAAGGCGAGCAATGCCGATCGCGATAACCCCTGAGTATCGGGACCTGGCCGATTCGGTGCGATCACTGGTAGCGCGCGTGGCGCCGTCGGAAGTGCTGCACGCGGCTATGGAAACTCCGGTCGAGAATCCACCGCCCTACTGGCAAGCGGCGGCCGAACAAGGCTTGCAGGGTGTTCATCTCGCCGAGTCCGTCGGCGGACAGGGTTACGGGATCCTCGAGCTGGCTGTGGCGCTGGCCGAATTCGGCTACGGGGCGGTCCCCGGTCCGTTCGTCCCGTCGGCGATCGCCAGCGCACTGATTTCGGTGCATGACCCCGAGGCCAAGGTGCTTTCCGAACTCGCCAGCGGTGCCGCCATCGCGGCCTACGCGCTGGACTCGGGGCTCACCGCAACGCGCCAGGGGCTAGAGGACGGTGGCGTGCTGGTCATCCGCGGCGAGGTCCGCGCGGTTCCAGCCGCAGCCCAGGCCTCCATTCTGGTGCTGCCGGTCGCCATCGATAGCGGCGACGAGTGGGTGGTGCTGCGCGCCGAGCAACTTGAAATCGAACCGGTCCGCAGCCTCGACCCGCTGCGCCCCGTCGCACACGTCCGCGCCAACGCCGTCGAGGTTGGCGATGACGTGGTGCTGAGCAATCTGAGCATGACCACCGCCCACGCGCTGATGTCCACCCTGCTCTCGGCCGAGGCGGTGGGTGTAGCCCGCTGGGCCACCGATGCCGCGTCGGGTTACGCCAAGATCCGCGAACAGTTCGGCAGGCCGATCGGCCAGTTCCAGGCGATCAAGCACAAATGCGCCGAGATGATCGCCGACACCGAGCGCGCCACCGCCGCCGTGTGGGACGCGGCCCGCGCGCTAGACGAGGACAGCCCGCACATCGAGTTCGCCGCGGCCGTCGCCGCGACACTGGCACCGGCCGCAGCCCAGCGCTGCACCCAGGACTGCATACAGGTGCACGGCGGCATCGGCTACACCTGGGAGCACGACACCAACGTCTACTACCGCCGGGCCCTGATGCTGGCGGCCTGTTTCGGCCGCAGCGTCGAGTACCCGCAGCGGGTGGTGGACACCGCGACCACCACGGGCATGCGAGCGGTGGACATCGACTTGGATCCCGACACCGAGAAGCTGCGGGCCGAGATTCGCGCCGATGTGGAGGCCCTCAAGCGGATGGATCGGGAGCCCCGAAAGGCCGCGATCGCCGAAGGCGGCTGGGTGCTGCCATATCTGCCCAAGCCCTGGGGACGGGCCTCCAGCCCGGTCGAGCAGGTCATCATCGCCCAGGAGTTCAGCACCGGTCGGGTAAAACGGCCCCAGGTCGGCATCGCGGCGTGGATCCTCCCGTCGATCGTGGCGTTCGGTACCGAAGAGCAGAAGCAACGATTTCTGCCGCCCACCTTCCGCGGCGAGATGATCTGGTGCCAGCTGTTCTCGGAGCCCGGCGCCGGCTCGGACCTGGCCGGTCTGAGCACGAAGGCGACACGGGTAGACGGCGGCTGGCGCATCACCGGACAGAAAATTTGGACCACCGCCGCTCAGTACTCGCAATGGGGCGCGCTACTGGCCAGAACCGACCCGAACGCACCCAAGCACAACGGCATCACCTACTTCCTGCTGGACATGAAAAGCGAAGGCGTACAGGTAAAGCCGCTGCGCGAGCTGACCGGCCACGAAATGTTCAACACCGTCTACATCGACGATGTGTTCGTCCCGGACGAGTGTGTCCTGGGCGAAGTCAACCGGGGCTGGGAAGTCAGCCGCAACACCCTGACCGCCGAACGAGTATCGATTGGCAGCACCGACAACAACTTCCTGGCCACCTTGCCGCAGTTCGTCGAGTTCGTCCGGGACGGCCAGTTCGATCAGGTCGCCCAGCACCGCGCCGGACACCTGATCGCCGAGGGTCACGCCGCCAAGGTGCTCAACCTGCGCTCCACCCTGTTGACCCTCTCGGGTGGGGACGCCATGCCGTCGGCGGCGATATCCAAGCTGTTGTCGATGCGCACCGGTCAGGGCTATGCGGAGTTCGCCGTGTCGTCGTTCGGCACGGATGCCGCGATCGGCGACACCGACGAGTTGGCCGGTAAGTGGGGCGAGTACCTGCTATCCAGTCGCGCCACCACGATCTACGGCGGCACCTCCGAGGTGCAGCTCAACATCATCGCCGAGCGGCTGCTGGGCCTGCCCCGCGACCCGTAAGCCGCAAGCGGTCTGTCTGCGATTCGGTTCGATCCGCGGCGGGCTTCGCGCACCGGCCAGTTCCTTGAACCAAGGCTCGATCAGGTTCAGCCAGCAACTCGACGTCGCCATGAAATGAAGATGCCGGCGGCGGCCTGTTGTGCGCCGCACATTTCACGATCTCTGCTGTGGGATCCGCCGACAGTTTCATCGAGGCCGGTTGCTCGCCATGGGCCCCCGCTGTCTAATGACTTCGATGGAATTGATGATGCCGACCGATGCGTCCTTCCTGTTCACCGAGTCCCGCGAGCACCCCATGCATGTGGCCGGTTTGCAGCTGTTCGATCCTCCCGACGCGGCCGGTCCGGGATTTGTCGATGAGATCTATAGATGCCTGGCGGCAAATCGAGAGGGACAACCCGCATTCCGCAAGCACCCCGCAACATTGTTGGGCGGTATTACCAACCTGGGCTGGCAGTACGACAACGAGATCGATACCGACTATCACGTGCGGCGTTCGGTGCTTCCGCATCCCGGGAGGGTACGCGAGTTGCTCCAATTGGTTTCTCAGCTACACAGCCACCTGCTCGATCGCCATTACCCGTTGTGGGAAATGCACGTGGTGGACGGGTTGGCAGACGGCCGGTTCGCGATCTACTCCAAGTTCCACCATGCCCTGCTCGACGGTGCCTCGGCATTGATGCTGCTGCAGCGCGCACTTTCGGATGACCCTCGCGACACCGAAGTGCGGGCACCATGGAATCTGCCCCCGCAGCCGGATCACGCGGTTGGCTCTTCCAGGCTGGGATCGCTGGCCAACACGGCGGGATCTCTGATGGCACTCGGTCCATCGACAGTGTCCTTGATCCGCGCTGCGCTGGTTGAGCAGCAGTTGACCCTGCCATTTGGGGCTCCGCGCACCCTGTTCAACGTGAAGGTCGGCGGCGCGCGCCGATGCGCAGCGCAGTCATGGTCGTTGGATCGGTTCCGGGCCGTAGCGAAATGCGCGGGGGTCACCATCAACGATGTAGTGCTGGCAATGTGCGCCGGTGCGCTGCGCCAGTACTTGCTCGAGCAGAATGCGCTACCGGATGCGCCGCTAGTTGCCTTGGTCCCGGTTAGCCTGCGTTCGCAAACCGATGACTCCGGCGGCACCATGGTCGGGACCGTGCTTTGCGGTCTCGCGACCGACACCACGGATCCGGCGAAACGACTGGAAATGATCAGTCAGTCGATGCGCCGAAACAAGAAGGCATTTTCCGAATTGTCCCCGCTGCAGGCAAAAGCGTTGTGGGCCTTCAATATGGCGCCTTTGACGCTGACAGCTGTTCCGGGCTTCGTCCCATGGACAAAGCCGTCGTTCAATGTCATTGTGTCGAACCTGCCGGGACCGACCAAACCCATGTACTGGCACGGGGCCCGGCTGGACAGCATCTATCCACTGTCGATCGCTCACGACGGTCAGGCGCTGAGCATCACTCTGCTCAGCAACGCCGGCACGCTCGAATTCGGCCTAGTCGGGTGCCGTCGCAGTGCCCCGCACTTGCAGCGACTCCTGCTACACCTGGAGACGTCACTGTATGGCCTGGAACAGGCCGTCGGACTCTAGAAGTTCACTGCCAGCGTGGCGCGGCCCGGCGAACTGCTCATCACGGATCGTCAGACAGGCAAGCAAGAATGAGTCGATCACTGATGAATTCGGCATGACTCCGTCCTCGTTTCCAAAGCGAGGCGCCTCCCCGGCTCAGCCGAGCACTGGGCATCGACGTGCCCCGCCCCGGATTGTTCACCGGTGATTGAGGTCGTCGTCCTGTAGATGCACGGAAGTGTCTGTCCAGCAGGGAATTCGTGGGATTGCGGCGGCTCAGGTTCTCGAACCGGAAGGCACTTCGTAGGTGCAGGGCAGTTAGTGGTGGTGGACACCGACCGCCCGGTGCGATGCCGGTGGGGATGTCGCCGACGGCCGGGCGATACCAGGCGGTCGTCACCAACACCGCCACCTGACAACTAGCGCAGCCGCTACGGGCAGCGATGAACTGCGGAGCCAGTGACCGGCTACTCGATCTCCATCTCACGCAGCTCGCGTTTGAGGATCTTGCCGGTGGGGTTGCGCGGCAACTCCTCGAGGAAGATCACTTCCCTGGGCACCTTGTAGCGGGCCAGGTGGTCGCGCACGTAGTGCTTAACGGTCTCCTCGTCGAGGTCGGTGTCGGGCTTCTTGACCACGAACGCGCGCAGCCGCGCGCCCCACTCCTTGTCGTCGACGCCGAGCGCGGTGGCCTCCACCACGTCGGGATGCCCGCTGATCAGATCCTCGACTTCGGCCGGGAACACGTTTTCCCCGCCGGAGACGATCATCTCGTCGTCACGACCGCTGACGTAGAGCAGCCCGTGCTCATCGAAGTAGCCGACGTCACCTGAGGACATCAGACCGTCGATGATCTGCTTGTGGCCGCCACCAGTGTAGCCCTCGAAGGGGAAGGCGTTGCCCACGAAGATCCGGCCGACTTGGTCCTGCGAGACCTCGTTGCCGTTGTCGTCGAGGATCTTGACCTTGACGCCTTTGACGACAGGTCCCACCGTCGCGGCGTTGCGTTGCAGGTCCTCGGGCCCGGCGATGGTGGCAAATGCGATCTCGGTCGAGCCGTACATGTTGTAGATAACGGGACCGAGGTCTTTGAGTGCGCGGCTGGCCAGTTCGGCGCCCAACTGGGAGCCGGATACGAACACGATCTTCAGGCTGGACAGGTCTGGCTTCTTGTCTATCTTCTCGACCGCGTCGAGAAGACGCGACAGCATCACCGGCACCACGACCATGGCGGTCACTTTGTGCTTCTCGATGTCTTCGAGCACCAGCTGCGGCTTGAACTTGCGTCGCAACACCAGCGTCGAGCCCAGGAACATCGCGATGGTGGCGTGCAGGTACCCCAGCGCGTGGAACATCGGCGCCGGCAGCGAGGTCACCTCGTTGGCCTTGAACGGGACGTGCGACAAGATGCCCCCGACCGGCGCCAGCGTCGGCGGGGTACTGCGGTTGGCGCCCTTGGGGGTGCCGGTGGTGCCACTGGTCAGAATGATGATCGACGCATGCTTGCCGGCCTTGGGCGCCGGCGCGGTGCTGCTGCGGGCGATGAGTTCGGCCAGCGTTTCGTCGGTGCTGCCCGAGTCCTCCTCGGAATCGGGGTTGACGCCCAGCGCCCGCAGCTTGCCCAACGGCGGCTCGGCTTTGCTGACCGCGCCGGTGTACTCGTCGTCATAAATGATCAGCTTGGCGCCTTCGCGCTCCGAGACCTCTTTGATTTGTGGGCCGGAGAACTCGCTGTTGAGCAAGATGATGCGGGCGCCTGCCCGGACAGCGCCATAGTTGGCGATCAAAAACCAACGGTGGTTGCGCGCCAGGATGGCGACCCCGTCGCCGGCGGATACCCCCTTGGCCAGCAGGGCGTTGGCCACGGCGTGGGCGGCTTCGTCGAGCTGCTGGTAGGTGAATTCGCCCTCTTCGTCGATGCACGCCGCGCGGTGCGGATGACGTCTGGCGTTGAACGAGGGCAGCATGCCGAACTCGCCCCACTTCGCGATTTCGGTTGCCATCGCGGCGTAGTTCAGCGGCGACTCCAACCGGAACGCACCTGATTCGATGATCTTGCGCACGTAGTGCAGTTCGGCCGCCCCGCGGTCGACGTATTGCTGAATTTTTGCGACCCCGGGCAGGTCACTGAGGTTAGGCATAAGTTCACCATATGTGACGCCGGTCGCACCGCGACCATAGAGTGCATCGGAATTACGATTGATTCCCATGACCGGCCCGGTGTCATTGGAGTTGGCCGGTCGGCAGGTCAAGATCACCCACCCAGACCGAGTGGTCTTCCCCGGCCAGGGCGACCGGCCGAGCCGCACCAAGCTCGATCTGGTCCGCTATTACCTGTCGGTGGCCGATGGCGCGCTGCGCGGGGTGGCCGGCCGGCCGATGATGCTCAAGCGCTTCGTCAAAGGGATCGACGTGGAAGCGGTGTTTCAGAAGCGCGCCCCCACCAACCGCCCCGACTGGGTGGACGTTGCCGAGCTGCGCTACGCGTCAGGCACCTCCGCCCAGGAAGCGGTCATCCACGATGCCGCGGGACTGGCCTGGGCGATCAACTTGGGCTGCGCCGATCTGAATCCACATCCGGTGCTTGCCCGCGACCTCGATCACCCCGACGAACTACGGATCGACCTGGACCCGATGCCCGGTGTCGAGTGGCGCCGCATCCTCGACGTCGCGCAAGTGGTCCGCGAAGTGCTCGAAGATTATGGGCTCACGCCCTGGCCCAAGACCTCTGGTTCGCGGGGCTTCCACGTCTATGCCCGGATCGCGCCACAGTGGTCGTTTTCCCAGGTTCGGCTGGCCGCGCAGACCGTCGCGCGCGAGGTCGAACGGCGGATGCCCGGCGTGGCAACCAGCCGTTGGTGGAAGGAGGAACGCGAGGGAGTGTTCGTCGACTTCAACCAGAACGCCAAGGACCGCACGGTCGCCTCGGCCTATTCGGTGCGGGCCAACCCCGACGCCCGGGTGTCCACGCCGCTGCACTGGCACGAGGTGGCCGACTGCGATCCGCAGGACTTCACCCTCGACACCGTCCCCGATCGGTTCGCAGAATTGGGCGACCCGTGGTCGGGCATGGACGGCGCCGTGGGAGCGCTGGACCGGCTGCTGATGCTGGCCGAGGAACTGGGCCCGCCCCAGCGCGCTCCCGCCGGCGCGGGCAAGCGCAGCGATGGCCGCCGGCAGCCGAGCATGCCGCTGATCGAAGTCGCCCGCACCAAGACCAAGGACGAGGCGATGGCCGCCCTGGACACCTGGCGCGCTCGCCATCCCGCGGTGGCGGATCGGCTGCAACCCGCCGATGTGTTGGTGGACGGCATGCGCGGGCCGAGCTCGATCTGGTACCGCATCCGGATCAACCTGCAGCACATACCGCCCGAGGCGCGTCCCCCGCAGGAGGAGCTGATCGCCGAGTACAACCCGTGGCACGGCTACCGGCCCCCCGATGGCCGGGGCAGGCCCGGAGCCGACGGCTGATCACACCCCTAGCTGCGCCATCGGAGTCTTGCTGCGTAGGTAGCAGTGCCAGGTGACGAATAGCAGCGCGAGGAAAAAGACCACATAGAAGCGCAGCGCGGGTTCGATATTGCCGAACTGGGCCTTCGACCACGCGTAGGCCAGGGGCACCAGGAACCCACCGAAGGCGCCGACCGCCGAGATGACGCCCAAGGCACCGGCGGCTTGGCGACGCATCTGCACCATCGTGTCGGGGTCACCGCCCGCGAGCTCACCTTTGACCTTGAAGATCCGCGAGATCATGCGATAGGTCGATCCGTTTCCGATGCCGGTGGCCACGAACAAGAACATGAAGCTGGCGAAGAACAGCGGCGAGTTGACGTTCTGCACCGACCACAGCGCGGCGGCCGCCCCGATCGCGAGCATCAGAAAGCTGACCGCGGTGACGCGGGCGCCGCCAACGCGATCGCCCAGCCTGCCGCCCAGCGGCCGGATCACCGATCCGATGCCCGCCCCCAGAAAGGCCCAGCCCAAGGCGATGTCGCCGCGATCGAAGACGGTCTTGAGCAGTGTCGGAAACGCCGCCGAGTAGCCGATGAAGGATCCGAAGGTACCGATGTACAACAGGGCCAGGATCCAGGTGTCGGCGTGGCGCAGCGACTGCCAAACCGGCTTCACGTCGGCCTTCGCCTCGGCGAGGTTGTTCATGAACGCAAAGGCGCAGACCGCGGCGACGACCGCCAGCGGCACATAGAACAATCCGGCCCGCGCCAGCGCCATCCCGCCACCGGCGACCACGATCGGCGGGATGATCTTTTGCACTACCGCGACGCCAATGTTGCCTCCGGCCGCGTTGAGGCCCAGTGCCCAGCCTTTGTCCTTCTCGGGGTAGAAGAACGAAATGTTGGCCATCGACGAGGCGCAGTTGCCGCCGCCCACACCGGCGGTCGCGGCAATCAGCGTCAGCAGCACAAAGGGTATGCCGGGGTGACTTACCGCCCAGGACAGCAGCAGACAGGGAATCACCAACAAGCTTGCGGAGATGGTCGTCCAGTTGCGGCCGCCGAAAACCGGGATCGCGAAGGTATAGGGCAATCGCAACAGTGCGCCGACACCGCTGGGAACAGCGACCAGGCACAGGGCTTGGCTGGGCGAAAGTGCCCAGCCCGACGCGGCGGGATGGCTGGGATGCCCCGGTGCGCCAACGGCCATCATCTGCACGACCACGATGCTCCACAACATCCACACGCTGAACCCGATGTGCTCGGCGAAGATGGAGAAAACCAAGTTGCGCCGGGCGATCGGCCGGCCGATCGTGTCCCAGAATTCGGGATCTTCGGGGCGCCAGTCATGAATCCAGTGGCGTCCGACGTGCTGCTCGCACGGTGCGGTGTGCTGGCGTACCGGGGTGATGGTCATCTACGTCTCCTGTGCAAGAGAGCGGCCAATCCGCGGCCGAATGGGCCGAGGACGCACGAACGAGTCGACGCTAACGACGGGCTGTTACCGAACTAGGTGGTCGCAGTTACGTCGTCGCAACGCAAAAATCACAACGGTCGCGGCCCCGCTGTTAGAAAAATCGCCGCACCCACGCACGCGCGGTGCCCCGGCCAAGCGTGCACCAGCCGGTGCTGTGGCGGGGTGACGGTCAGGCACGCGATAATCTCACGCGATGCAACAGGGATGGAGTCGGCGCGGATTCCTGCAGGTCGCGGCGGCCACAGGGCTGCTCGCCAGCGGGGTCGCGGCGTGCTCGTCATCCAAGCCGCAGGCGGGCACCGCTGATACCGGGGCGGTGACCATCACCCACTTGTTCGGCCAGACCGTCATCAAGGAGCCGCCCAAGCGCGTGGTCAGCGCCGGTTTTACCGAACAAGACGACTTACTCGCGCTGGGGGTCGTGCCCATCGCCGTCACCCGATGGTTCGGGGACCAGCCGTTCGCGGTGTGGCCCTGGGCGCAGCCCAAACTCGGCGCGGCACAGCCGGTGGTGTTGAGCCTCGACGACGGGATTCAGGTCGGCCAGATCGCGAACCTCAAACCCGATCTCATTGTGGCCATCAACGCCGGAGTCGACGCCGAGACCTATCAGAAGCTGTCTGCGATCGCCCCCACCATCCCGCAATCGGGCGGTGACGCGTTCTTCGAGCCCTGGAAGCTGCAGGCCAGCACAGTCGGTGAGGCGGTGTTTCAGAGGGCGCAGATGAAGTCCCTGATCGACGCCGTCGACCAGAAGTTCGCCGCTGTGGCACAACAGCATCCGCAATGGATGGGCAAAAAAGCACTGTTACTGCAGGGGCGGCTTTGGCAGGGCAATGTCATCGCAACGATGGCCGGCTGGCGGACCGACTTTCTCAACGAGATGGGTCTGGTCATCTCCGAGGGCATCAAACCCTTCGCCGTCGATCAACGCGGTGTGATCCCGCGCGATCACATCAAGGAGGTGCTCGATTCCGCCGACGTGCTGATCTGGCTGACCGAGAGCCCCGAAGACGAACAGGCGTTGCTGGCCGACCCCGAGATTGCGGCATCAGCGGCGACCGAGCAGAAACGCCATGTCTTCACCACCGGCGATCAGGCCGGCGCGATCGCGTTTGCGTCGCCCCTGAGTTATCCCGTGGTGGCCGACGAATTGCCCGCGCTGATCGCGAAGGTATTGGGCTGAGATTGCCGATTATTCGGCCACCGACCGCGCGGGTCTGAGCATCCGCTAAGGCCCTTCTGGCAGTGCTCGAAAATTTCTCGCCCACCGCCGAATCCGGGGCTAACGTCGAAGAATGAGTGTGACCGATATCTCAACCGAGCTTGCGGCGGACATGGTGACGCGCAACATTTTCGACTACGGCGATCAAGCGCTGATGCTGGAGTGTGACAGCACCGCGCAGGTCTTGGCGTGGACGCAGACCCTACGCGCCGCTGCGCTGCCCGGCGTGGTCGACATCGTCGGGGCCTCCCGCACGGTGTTGGTGAAGCTCGCCGGTCCCCGCTTCCAAGGGGTTACCCGGCAGCGGATACGCCGGCTGCCCGTCGACCCCGACCTGCTCGCGTCCGAGCACCAGGGCGAACCGCTGCCGGCGCCGGTCATCGACGTCATCTACGACGGCCCCGATCTTGCCGAGGTCGCCAGCCATACCGGTCTGACCACCGCACAGGTCATCCACGCCCACACCGCCACCCGGTGGCGCGTCGGGTTCAGCGGATTCGCGCCCGGGTTTGCCTACCTCATCGGCGGCGATCCTCGGCTGCAGGTGCCCCGCAGGTCCGAGCCGCGGACCTCGGTGCCGGCCGGGTCGGTCGCGCTGGCAGGCGAATACAGCGCGGTATACCCGCGGCACTCCCCCGGCGGGTGGCAGATCATCGGCCATACCGACGCGGTGTTGTGGGACATTGACCGGCCCAACCCGGCCCTGCTCACCCAGGGCATGTGGGTACAGTTCCGGCCGGCGTAGCGAGGAGGATCTGTCGTGATAACCCTGGAAATACTGCGCAGCGGGCCGTTGGCCATCGTCGAGGACCTCGGCCGGGCCGGTCTGGGCCACCTGGGAGTCGGGCGGTCCGGGGCGGCCGACCGTCGCTCGCACACGCTGGCGAACCGCTTGGTCGCCAATCCCGACGACTGGGCGACCGTCGAGGTCACGCTGGGAGGCTTTTCGGCCCGGGTTCGTGGCGGCGACATCGACATCGCGGTGACCGGAGCCGACACCGACCCAACCGTCAACGGAACGTTGTTCGGCACCAACAGCATTCATCATGTCCGCGATGGCTCGGTAATCTCACTGGGAACTCCCAATGCGGGACTGCGTACCTATCTAGCGGTGCGCGGTGGTATCAGCGTCACCCCCGTGCTGGGTTCACGCAGCTATGACGTGATGTCGGCAATCGGCCCGGCACCATTACGGACCGGGGATGTGCTGCCGATCGGCGACCGTTCGCAGGATTATCCGGAACTCGACCAGGCGCCGGTGGCCGCCATCGCCGACCGGGTGGTCGAACTGCGGGCGATACCGGGACCGCGCGATGACTGGTTCGTTGATCCCGAAGCGCTGGTACACACCGACTGGGTGGTCTCCGGTCAAAGCGACCGGGTGGGAACGCGATTGGTCGGCCGCCCGCTGACGCACCGCAATCCAGACCGCCAGTTGCCCAGCGAAGGGACCACTCGCGGCGCAATCCAGGTGCCGCCCAACGGATTACCGGTGATCCTGGGGCCCGATCACCCGATCACGGGCGGCTACCCGGTGGTGGGTGTGGTGATCGATGACGACATCGACAAGGTGGCCCAGGTGCGGCCCGGTCAGCACGTATGGCTGCACTGGGCACGCCCTCGCCGCTGACGCGCGGGCACTGGTAGACAGAAATAGTGCATACCGAGGTTCACACGGCTCGGCTGGTCCATACCGCCGATCTGGACAGTGAGACGCGTCAGGGCATTCGCCAGATGGTCACCGCCGCCTTTGCCGGCGACTTCACCGATCACGATTGGGAACACGCCCTGGGCGGTATGCACGCCCTGATCTGGCATCGCGGCGCGATCATCGCGCACGGCGCCGTGGTGCAGCGGCGCCTTATCTACCGCGGTAGCGCCCTGCGTTGTGGCTATGTCGAAGGTGTTGCGGTGCGAGAGGATTGGCGTGGCCAAGGACTGGCGACTGCGGTGTTGGACGCCACCGAGCAAGTGATTCGTGGCGCCTACGAACTGGGGGCGCTCAGTTCCTCGGCGGGCGCCCGCCGGCTGTACACATCTCGAGGCTGGTTGCCGTGGCACGGCCCGACATCGGTGCTGTCCCCCACCGGCCCCACTCCCACACCCGATGATGACGGAACCGTGTTTGTGCTGCCGGTCGATGCCAGCCTGGACACCTCCGCCGAATTGATGTGCGACTGGCGCGCGGGAGACGTCTGGTAATACCTCGGCGCCGCGCCTTCCTGCCAGCCAGTTTTCAGATAACTGCGATTCAACTTTCAGCCCATATCCACCCCTTCGAGTTGACCGGCTTGCATGATCGATGTGAGCATCGAAACAGGCGGTGGCGCATGCCTCTTCATTCGTGATTCATCTCGAGACTCGCCTGACTTCTCAACGCATGCTTGCCGGAAAAGCGGCGCCACCGTCGGCGAAAGGTGCAGACGCCAACATGAACCGCAACCATCGGATCGAGCACTGGGATCCCGAAGACGCCCAGGCTTGGGAGGCTAGCAACCACGCCGTCGCTCGCCGCAACCTGCTGTGGATCACCGCATAGCGACCACGTCGCCTTTGGGGTTTGGACGCTCTGGCCGGTGTTGGTGCTGTTCATGCCCTACGACGTTTACGGCTTCTCCGCTGCGGACAAATTCCTGCTCGGCGCCACAGCCACCTTTGTTGCGGCCTGCCTGCGCATCCCGTATTCGCTGGGTATCGCCACCTTCGGCGGCCGGAACTGGACCGTGTTTTCGATTGCGGTGCTGGCCATTCCCACCATCGGCACGATCTGGTTGCCGAGCCACCCGGGGTTGCCGCTGTGGCCGTATCTGGCATGCGCCGCATTGACCGGATGCGGTGGCGCCAACTACGCGGCGTCGATGACCAACACCAACGCCTTCTACCCGCATCGGCGCAAAGGCTTCGCTCTCGGGTTCAACGCCGGCGCCGGCAATCTCGGCGTCCCCATGATTCAGCTGGTGGGGCTGCTGGTGATCGCGATCGCCGGCTATCACCAGCCGTATTGGGTGTGTGGACTGTATCTGTTGCTGTTGACGGTCGTCGCCGTCGGAGCGGCCCGCCAGATGGATAACCTGGCGCACGCCACCTATGACGTGGGCCATTTGCGGGCCATCCTCACCCAGCGCGACACCTGGGTACTGGCCCTGCTCTATCTGGGCACTTTCGGCTCCTGGATCGGGTTCTCCTTCGCGTTTGGCCAGGTGCTGCAGATCAACTTCGTCGGTAGCGGACAAAGCCACGCACAGGCCGCCCTGCACGCGGCCGAGTTCGCCTTCATCGGGCCGGCGCTGGGCTCGCTGGCCCGGATCTACGGCGGCCGACTGGCGGATCGGGTCGGCGGCAGCCGGGTCACCCTGGCGGTCTTCATCACGATGGCGTTGTTTACCGGGCTGTTGGTGGCCATCAGTACCCACGGCGACCACACCCCAGGTCCGGCCACCGTGGCGATGACGGCGGGCTACATCGGCGGCTTCCTGGCCCTTTTTGCGCTCGCCGGCCTGGGCAACGGTTCGGTGTACAAGATGATCCCCTCGGTCTTCGAGGCGCTCAGCCACCGGAACCAGATCACCGAATTCGAGCGACGCCGCTGGTCACAGGCCATGTCGGGAGCGGTGATCGGATTTGTCGCCGCCTTTGGCGCCCTCGGGGGCGTGGGCATCAATCTGGCGCTGCGACAGTCCTATCTGAGCACCGGAACAGACACCTCCGCCTATTGGGTCTTCCTGCTGTTTTACGTCGGCGCCGCGCTTCTGACCTGGTCGAGATACGGGCGCCGAGCGGTCCCGGTCGCCGGTACCGCGGGGACGGCATCCGGATCCCGGCTGGCCCGAGTGTGACTGGGGTCGCAGGGGTGGGCAATGCGGGCAGCAATTGCTTGGTAACGCATCCGAAACCTCACACGCTTAGACACGACATATGGCCCAGCAAAAATCTGAGCCACTGCGGGGCTACCGGATTGCGGTGACGTCTTCTCGCCGGGCCGAGGAGTTGTGCGCACTTCTGCGCCGCCACGGTGCCGACGTCTGCAGTGCCCCTGCGATCAACATGATCGCGCTGCCCGAAGACGACGAACTCCAGGGCAATACGGAGGCGTTGATCGCCAACCCACCCGACATCCTGGTGGCCCACACCGGTATCGGTTTCCGGGGCTGGGTAGCCGCGGCCGAGGGGTGGGGGCTGGCCGGCGAACTCGTTGATGCGTTGTCGGTAGGCCGGACCATATCGCGCGGACCGAAGGCGACCAGCGAGCTACGCGCGGCGGGCTTGCGCGAAGAATGGTCGCCAGAATCGGAATCCTCGCAAGAAGTTCTGGAATACCTGCTTGAATCCGGGGTCGCCGGTCAGCGGATCGCCATTCAGCTACACGGCGCGGCCGATGGCTGGGATCCCTTCCCCGAGTTTGTCGGCGGCCTCCGCGCGGCGGGGGCCGAGGTGGTGCCCATTCGGGTGTACCGCTGGAAGCCAACGCCATTGGGCGGCGCGTTCGACCAATTGGTCACCGAGATCGCCCGGCGACAGTTCGACGCGGTGAGTTTCACCTCTGCGCCCGCCGCGGCCGCGGTGCTCGAGCGTGGCCGCAAGCTGGATATCGAAGAGGAACTGCTGGAGGCGCTGCGCAACGACGTACACGCGATGTGCGTCGGCCCCGTCACCTCTCGCCCCTTGATCCGCAAGGGGGTGCCCACCTCATCGCCGGAGCGAATGCGGCTGGGCGCCTTGGCCCGTCATATCGCCGAGGAACTTCCGCTACTTGGCTCCTGCACCGTGAACGCCGCAGGCCACGTCGTCGACATCCGCGGAACCTGCGTGCTCGTCGATGGCTCCATCAAGACACTGTCGGGGTCGGGCATGGCGATATTGCGCGCCTTGACCAAGCGCCCCGGAGACGTCGTCGCCCGCAGCGAGCTGCTGAATGTGCTTCCCGGAAACGGCGACGACACTCACGCGGTAGACACCGCCGTATTGCGGCTGCGCACGGCGCTGGGCGACAAAAACATCATCGCGACGGTGGTCAAGCGTGGTTACCGGCTGGCGCTCGACACCCAGGACGACACCGCATGCACCTGATACTCACGGCGCACGGCACCCGCCGGCCGGCCGGTGTCGCGATGATCGGCGACCTGGCGGCGCGGGTGAGCGCGCTGCTGAAGCAGACCGTGCAGGTGGCGTTTGTCGACGTGTTGGGTCCCACACCCAGCGAAGTGCTCGGCCGACCTGCGCCGGGACGGGGCTCGGCGCAATCGGCAATCGTGGTACCCGCCTTCCTGTCCCGCGGCTACCACGTCCGCATCGACCTGCCGGCGCACGTCGCGGCCAGTGGCCACCCCGACGTCACCGTCACCCCGGCACTGGGCCCCAGCCGAGAGATCGCCAGAATCCTCATCCAGCAGCTGCTGGAATCCGGCTGGCGCCCGGATGATTCGGTGATATTGGCCGCGGCTGGGACATCGGATCGACGGGCGCTCGACGACCTGCGCACGGCGCGCGCGTTCCTGTGCGCACTTACCGGTTCACCGGTGACCCTCGGGTTTGCCGCAACCGGCCGTCCCGACCTCCGCACCGCTGTTCGCGCCGCGCGGCGCAACGGGGCCCGCCGGGTCGTGGTCGTCTCCTATCTGCTGGCCGAAGGCCTGTTCCAGGAGCGGCTGCGCGCCTGCGGCGCCGACGTGGTGACCCCGCCGCTGGGCAACCACCCCGGCTTGGCCGAACTGATCGCGACGCGGTTCCACAGCGCCATCTCGGCTGCGGTGCCTACGGTTCCACGATCACCGATGCACACCCGAGCCGAATCACATGAAACACAAAGCATTGTTGGTTGAGAACGCCGACGTGGACAATGCTTGATCTTTGACCATATCCGGGTGATCCTGACACCATGGCCAATAACGAAGAGCCCTCCCGCGGGCTCCTCGATCCGGTGGCGAAGCTGCTGCGTTTGCCCTTCGGCACACCGGAGTTCATCGACGAGATTGTCGCCGGCAGTGTCAACCAGGTCGGCCGCCGGACTCTGTACATGCTGATCACCACGTGGGACGCGGTGGGCGGCGGCCCGTTCGCCGCCAGCGCTGTCGCCTCCACCGGCCTGGCCAAGATGGCCGAAATCGTCCAGTCGATGTTCATCGGGCCCATCTTCAACCCACTGCTCAAAATGCTCGGCGCGGATAAGATCGCCGTCCGCGCGTCATTATGTGCCTCGCAATTGGTCGGCTTGGGCATCATGCGCTACGGGTTGCGCTCCGAACCAATGCATTCAATGTCAGTGGATGCGTTGGTGGACGCCATCGGCCCCACCATGCAGCACTACCTTGTCGGCGACATCAGCCGGGGGTAGGCGCCCAAGCCGCCTGCCACGATATCGGGCGGGCATCCTGGGGCTTGACCGTGCGCATGGGGCGTCACATCGTGAGCTGGATCGCCACGGCTGCACCCCCGGATCCGTGGGCTCACGCCCAAATCCGTAGACCCGGTCAGGCGGCCAACCGCGCGACCTGAATCTTGCCTTCCGCAGTGACACGCGCCGGGTACACCGGCACCGAAACGCGTGGATCATCAAGGCAGCTACCGTCGTCGAGCGCGAACGCCTGTTTCTGAATCGGAGATTGAACTGCCGCACGGCCGTCCCGATCACCGACGATGCCACGGGACAGCACGGCCGCACCGGAGAACGGGTCGATGTTTCCCAGCGCGTGCACCGAGCCGTCGTCCAGCCGGAACAGAGCCGCCTGACTGCCGTCATCGAGCAGCACACCCACACCCCGGCCGGGGATCAGATGGTCGTATGCACAGGCGGTGGTCCATACCTGAATGTCGTTGAGAAGTGTCACACTACCTCCTAGAATCTTCGCGACTTCATGATCGGACCCGCGGAATGCCAATGGAGACAGGAACTTTACGTCCCGCACGCTCGGTGAATGTCACTGTCGGGTCGGCGGCGTCGGGGGCATTGACGAAAGAGACGAACCGCGACAGCTTGTCCGGGTCCTCCAGCACGCCCTTCCACTCGCACTTGTAGTTGGCGACGTGGTGCTGCACCGCCGCTTCGAACTCTTCGGCCAGGCCCAAGGAGTCGTCACACACGACCTCGCGGACGTGATCGAGTCCGCCCTCAAGTGATTCGACCCACGGCGCGGTGCGCTGTAGCCGATCGGCCGTTCGGACGTAGTACATCAGGAACCGGTCGATCTAGCGGACCAGCGTCTCAGTGTCGAGGTCGCTGGCCAGCAGCTGAGCATGCTTGGGAGTCATGCCGCCATTGCCGCCGACGTACAGGTTCCAGCCCTTTTCGGTGGCGATGACGCCGACGTCCTTGCTGCGGGCTTCGGCACACTCGCGCGCGCAACCCGAAACGCCCAGCTTGAGCTTGTGCGGCGCCCGCAGGCCTCGGTAACGCAGTTCCAGGTCGATGGCCAGCTGCACCGAATCCTGTTGCCCGTAACGACACCAGTCACTACCCACGCAGCTCTTCACCGTCCGCAACGCCTTGCCATAGGCGTGGCCGGACTCCATGCCCGCATCGACCAGCCGCTTCCAGATCAGCGGCAGCTGATCGACTCGCGCACCGAACATGTCGATCCGCTGGCCGCCGGTGATCTTGGTGTAAAGCCCGAATTCCTGGGCGATTTGGCCGATCAGAATCAGATGCTCCGGCTTGATGTCGCCACCAGGGACCCGCGGCACCACCGAGTAGCTACCGTTCTTCTGGATGTTGGCCAGGAAGTGATCGTTTGAGTCCTGCAGCGAAGCCTGCTCGCCGTCCAGGATGTGGTCGGACCCGGTGGACGCCAGGATCGACGCGACCACGGGTTTGCAGATGTCACAACCCTTTCCGCGACCAAAGCGTTGTAGCAGTCCCGAGAAGGTCCGGATTTCGGTAGCCGAAATGATCTGGAAGAGTTCCGCGCGCGATTGGCTGAAGTGCTCGCAGAGCGCCTTGGACTGTTCGACACCCTCGGCTTCCAGCAGTTGCTTCAGCAGCGGCACGCACGAACCGCACGAGGTACCGGCCGCGGTGCACGCCTTGAGCGCGGGCACATCGGCGCAGCCGTCGGCGATCGCACACTTCAGCTCGCCCTTGGTGACGTTGTTGCAGGAACAGATCTGTGCCGAATCGGGCAGTGCGCCAATGCCCAAGGCACCAGCACCGTCGCCAGAGGCGGGCGAGATCAGCGCCAACGGATCGCCGGGCAACTCGCTGCCGACCATCGGGCGCAACACCCCGTACGCAGAAGCGTCGCCCACCAGCACGCCGCCCAGTAGCGTCTTGGCGTCATCGGAGAGCACCAGCTTGGCGTAGGTGCGATTCACCGCGTCGTTGACGGCTACCTCGAGGCAGTTCTCGGTAGCACCCATCGCGTCGCCGAAGCTGGCCACGTCAACGCCGAGCAACTTGAGCTTGGTCGACAGGTCGGCTTCGGGGAACTCCGCGACACCGTTGAGCAACCGGTCGGCCACCACCTCGGCGCTGGTGTAGCCGGGCCCGACCAATCCGTAGCAGCGCCCCTCGATGGCGGCCACCTCACCGACCGCGTAGATGTCGGGATCGCTTGTCTGACAGGACAGATCGGTGAGCACGCCGCCGCGCTCGGCGATCGCGAGGCCGGCCGCCCTGGCCAATTCGTCGCGGGGCCGGATACCCGCCGCGAAAATCAATGCGCCGGCGTCGATGACGTCGCCGCCGGCCAGCCGCACCCGTAGCGACGTCGCGCCATCGGAATGCTCGACAGACTCAATCGAGTCGGTGCCCGTCCCGACGTGCACAGCGATCCCGAGGTCGGAAACCATCCGGGCCAGTAGCGCGCCCCCGGCCTCATCGATCTGTTGGGCCATCAACCGCGGCATCATCTCGATGACGTGCGTCTGCAACCCGAACTGGCGCAACGCGTTGGCGGCTTCCAGCCCGAGTAGGCCACCGCCGATGACCACGCCGGCGCCACCGTGGCCATCGCGCAGTGCGCGTTCAGCGCAGGCATGGATAGCGTCGAGGTCATCGAGCGTGCGATACACGTGGCAGCCGGGCAGGTCATGGCCGGGCACCGGAGGGACAAAGGCGTAGGACCCGGTGGCCAGCACCAGGGCGTCATAACCGTGTCGCGTGCCGTCGGCGGTGACCACCGACTTGGCCGCGCGGTCGATCTCGGTGACCCGCGTGCTCAGCAGCACCCGAACCCGCTCGTCACCGGCGTAGTCGTTGCCCGGCAATGCCAGCTGAGCCCGATCCCAGGTTTCGGTGTAGGAGGTCAGGCCCACGCGGTCATATGCCGCATCCGCTTCCTCGGCCAGCACCGTGACCCGCCAGCGATCGTCGGTGTCGCGGGCCCGAAGCGCCTCGACCATCCGGTGGCCCACCATGCCGTGGCCCACCACGATGACGTGTCGCGGGACACCGGGGTTCGCATCGTGCGCACGCACAGTTCCGCCTGGGGCCATGGCATGAAGGCTAGAGGCGGGAAATTACCGAAAAATCGCCAAATGTGACACGTGGGTGACGTGGCGCTCACACCTGCCAACGGACTGTGTGACCCCGTTCGCTCTGGGCGAAACCCCAGGTGGAACTTTAGCGTGGTCAACTCATGTTCTTGCTAGTAGCCGACCGGCGAGGAGCCGGACACAGCTAACTCACACGGAAGCATAAGGAGAAAATCATGAGCAATCTCGCGTTGTGGTCGCGTCCGGCCTGGAGCACCGATCGCTGGCTGCGGGACTTCTTCGGACCAGCGGCGGCATCCGATTGGTACAAGCCGCTGGCCACCGGATTCAATCCGGCCGCGGAGATCGTCAAGGACGGCGACGACGCAGTGGTCCGCCTCGAGCTGCCCGGCGTGGACGTGGAAAACGACGTCAATGTCGAGGTGGAGCGCGGCGAGCTGGTCATTCGCGGCGAACACCGCGACGAGCACGCCCAGGAAGCTGGGGAAGCCGACCGCCGCACGTTGCGCGAAATCCGGTACGGATCGTTCCGCCGGTCGTTCCAGCTGCCCGAACACGTCACCAGCGAGGCCGTCTCGGCTTCCTATGACGCGGGCGTGCTGACCGTGCGGGTGCAAGGCGCCTACCGGGATCCGGCGGCGAGTGAGCCGCAGCGCATCGCAATCACCAAGTAGGTCCGGCCGGCTCGCTGGGCGCACTGATCCGGCGGAGTGAACGGCTCCGCCGGGTCAGCGGCATTCGACTCCGGTCAGCGCCAGCGGGCCAGCAGCTCGGTCGCCCGGCCGGACAGGGCGGCCTGCAGAAAGGGGCCGAAGCTGATCCGGGCGACACCCAACCGGCCGAATGAGGCTGGATCGTCCTGGTCGGGCAGCGCGATCGCGTTGATCGGCAGCGGCAACTGCGCCGCCAACCGCCGCAACGTATCCGGGTCGTGACGGCCCACCGGGTACAGCACATCGGCGCCGGCGGCCGCGGCCTCGGTCAACCTCGCCACGGCCCGCTCGAAGCGGTCTGCCGGGTCACCGTCGCGACGCAGGAAAAGATCGGTGCGCGCGTTGAGGACGACATGCACGCCGGCCGCGTCGGCGGCCGACCGTAACGCGCCGACCAACTCGGCGTGTTCGCGGCGAGACCTCAGTCTTGCGCCTTCGGAGTGCACCGTGTCTTCGATGTTCAGCCCAACAGCGCCCACGCTCAGCAAGCCCTCGATCAACCGCTGCGCATCCAGCCCATACCCGGATTCGATGTCCACCGACACCGGGATGTCGACGGCCGCCGTGATCTGCGCGACCCGGGCGAGCACGTCGTCGAACGACATCCCCTCGTTGTCAGGTTTTCCGATCGAATCGGCCAGTGGGTGGCTGCCCACCGTCAGGGCGGCGAAGCCGGCGTTCGCGGCCAGCCGCGCCGACCACGCGTCCCACACCGTCGGCAGCACCACCGGGTTGCCGGGCTGATGCAGCGCGAGCAACGCCAGGGCGCGCTCGGCGGTGACATTCAAACCTTGCTCGGATGGCATGGCGACCTTGGTTTCCTGCCCGCGCTATGTCTTGACTGCCGTCTGGCAGAGACTGTGGATAGTATCGGTGGGCGTACTGTGATCCGTAACACCATCAGCCCGTAGGGAGCATGCGTTGTCCCCCACAAACGAACTCGCCGAACTGCACGATCTCATCGGCGATCTGAGGCGGTGCGTGACCTCGCTGAAGTCGCGATACGGCGACGATTCAGGCATGCGCCGCGTCGTCATCGATGCCGATCGGATCCTCACCGACATCCAATTACTCGACACCGATATCGCAGAATTGGACCTGGATCGAGCTTCGGTGCAGCAATCCGTCGAGAAGATCGCCATCCCCGACACCGACTATGACCGCGATTTCTGGCGCGATGTCGACGACGAAGGTGTCGGGGGTCACAGTAGATACTGACAATCAAGCCCCGCCGAAATCAGGGTCCTCTATCTGTGTACCCTTCGACGAGATACCACTCGAAGAGGATCGCACTAGATGAGCGCACCCACGGCGAACCGTCCCGATACTGGCGTTTTCTCACCCAGCCGGGCCAAAATCCCGCAGCGGACGCTACGTACCGACCTCTGGTGGTGGGCGCCGCTGGTCACCAACATCGGATTCCTGGCGTTCATCGTCTATGCCACCACCCGGGCGTTTTGGGGCAGTGGCTACTGGGTGGAGAAATACCATTACCTGACACCCTTTTACTCGCCGTGCGTCAGCGCGTCCTGCGCACCGGGCGCAAGCCACCTTGGTGTCTGGTTCGGGCACTTTCCCTGGTGGATTCCGTTGGGAAGTCTGGTATTACCGTTCCTGCTCGGTTTCCGGCTCACCTGCTACTACTACCGCAAGGCTTACTACCGTTCGGTATGGCAATCACCGACCGGCTGCGCGGTACCCGAACCACGCGCGCACTACACCGGGGAAACCCGTCTGCCGCTGATCATTCAGAACAGCCATCGGTATTTCTTCTACGTTGCGGTAGTGGTGTCACTTATCAACACCTACGACGCAATTATGGCCTTCCACTCGCCCACGGGTTTTGGATTCGGTTTAGGCAATGTCATTTTGGTGACCAACGTGCTCTTACTCTGGGCCTACACCATTTCCTGCCATTCATGCCGGCACGCAACCGGCGGCCGTCTAAAGCATTTCTCCAAACACCCAGTGCGTTACTGGATCTGGGCACAAGTGAGCAAGCTCAATACCCGGCACATGCTATTCGCGTGGATCACGCTGGGCACCCTGTCGCTCACCGACTTCTACATCATGCTGGTGGCTACTAACACCATCACAGATCTCAGATTTATTGGCTGACAAGCCGTTTCAGGATTTATCAAGAAATAGCTGAGCGAGGTTTTCAATGGTTGAGGTCGAACGGCACTCCTACGACGTTGTCGTGATCGGTGCCGGCGGCGCGGGGCTGCGGGCGGTCATCGAGGCACGCGAGCGCGGCCTGAAAGTCGCGGTCGTGTGCAAATCGCTGTTCGGCAAGGCCCACACGGTGATGGCCGAGGGTGGCTGCGCGGCCGCGATGGGTAACAGCAACCCCAAAGACAACTGGAAAACCCACTTCGGCGACACCATGCGAGGCGGGAAGTTCCTCAACAACTGGCGCATGGCCGAACTGCACGCCAAGGAAGCCCCGGACCGGGTCTGGGAGCTCGAAACCTACGGCGCGCTGTTCGACCGCCTCAAAGACGGCAAGATCAGCCAGCGCAACTTCGGTGGGCACACCTATCCGCGGCTGGCCCACGTCGGTGACCGCACCGGCCTGGAGTTGATCCGCACCATGCAGCAGAAGATCGTGTCGCTGCAGCAGGAGGACTTCGCCGAGGTCGGCGACTATGAGGCTCGGATCAAGGTGTTCGCCGAATGCACGATCACCGAGCTACTCAAAGACGGTCCCGAAAACGGCGGGCGGATCGCCGGAGCCTTCGGCTACTGGCGGGAAAGCGGCCGCTTCATCCTGTTCGAGGCGCCCGCCGTGGTGATGGCCACCGGCGGGATCGGCAAGTCCTTCAAGGTCACGTCCAACTCCTGGGAGTACACCGGCGACGGGCATGCCCTGGCACTGCGGGCCGGCGCGACGTTGATCAACATGGAGTTCGTTCAGTTCCACCCGACCGGCATGGTGTGGCCGCCCAGTGTGAAGGGGATCCTGGTCACCGAAGGTGTTCGCGGTGACGGCGGGGTGCTCAAGAACTCCGATGACGATCGATTCATGTTCGGTTACATCCCGCCGGTGTTCAAAGGCCAATACGCGGAGACCGCCGAAGAAGCCGACCAGTGGCTCAAAGACAACGACTCGGCCCGTCGCACCCCTGACCTGTTGCCGCGAGACGAGGTGGCCCGCGCCATCAACTCCGAGGTCAAGGCGGGCCGGGGCACCCCGCACGGCGGCGTCTACCTCGACATCGCGTCGCGGCTGACCCCCGAGGAGATCAAGCGCCGGCTGCCGTCGATGTATCACCAGTTCATGGAGCTGGCCGGGGTCGACATCACCAAGGAGCCGATGGAAGTCGGGCCGACCTGCCACTACGTGATGGGCGGCATCGAGGTCGACGCCGACACGGGCGCGGCCACGGTCCCCGGGCTGTTCGCCGCCGGCGAGTGCTCGGGCGGCATGCACGGCTCCAACCGGCTGGGCGGGAACTCGCTGTCCGACCTGCTGGTCTTCGGTCGGCGGGCCGGCCTGGGCGCCGCCGACTACGTGCGCGCGCTGAGCAGCCGTCCGACCGTCTCACCGGAGTCCGTCGACGCCGCCGCCAGGCTGGCCCTGGCGCCGTTCGAAGGGCCCACCGACGGCACCGCTCCGGAAAACCCGTACGCGCTGCAGATGGACCTGCAGTTCCTGATGAACGACCTGGTCGGCATCATCCGCAACGCCGACGAGATCAGCAAGGCGTTGACCCTGTTACGGGAGCTGTGGGCACGCTACGAGCATGTGCAGGTCGAAGGCCACCGCCAGTACAACCCGGGCTGGAACCTCGCGATCGACATGCGCAACATGCTGACCGTCAGCGAGTGTGTGGCTCGGGCCGCGCTGGAACGCACCGAGAGCCGGGGCGGGCACACCCGCGACGACCATCCCGGCATGGACCCGAACTGGCGCAACGTCTTGTTGGTCTGCCGGGCCGCCCAGGAAGCCACCGACGGTTCCCACATCACCATCACCCGCCAGCCGCAGGTACCAATGCGGCCGGACCTGCTGGACCTCTTCCAGATTTCCGAGCTGGAGAAGTACTACACCGCCGAAGAGTTGGCCGACCATCCAGGACGGAGAACGTAATGGGTTACAACGCGAGCTTGCGCGTGTGGCGCGGCGACGAGAGCAACGGCGAGCTGCGCGACTTCACCGTCGAGGTCAACGAGGGTGAAGTGGTGCTCGATGTCATCCACCGTCTGCAGCAGACCCAAACGCCCGACCTGGCGGTGCGCTGGAACTGCAAGGCCGGCAAGTGTGGATCCTGCTCGGCGGAGATCAACGGCAAGCCGCGACTGATGTGCATGACCCGAATGTCGACCTTCGCCGAAGACGAGATCGTCACCGTGACGCCGCTGCGCACCTTCCCGGTGATTCGCGACCTGGTCACCGATGTCTCGTTCAATTACGAAAAGGCACGCGAGATTCCCTCTTTCGCGCCTCCCGAGGAGCTGCAGCCGGGCGAGTACCGGATGGCCCAGGTCGACGTCGCGCGCTCGCAGGAGTTCCGCAAGTGCATCGAGTGCTTCCTGTGCCAGAACGTCTGCCACGTGATCCGCGACCACGAGGAGAACAAGAAGGCGTTCGCCGGTCCGCGGTTCTTGATGCGCATCGCCGAACTGGAAATGCATCCCCTCGACACTCGGGACCGGCGCAACGAGGCACAAGAGGCGCATGGCCTGGGGTACTGCAACATCACCAAGTGCTGCACCGAGGTATGCCCGGAAAACATCAAGATCACCGACAACGCGCTGATCCCGATGAAGGAGCGCGTGGTCGACCGCAAGTACGACCCGGTCGTGTGGCTGGGCAACAAGCTGTTCCGACGCTGACTTGGCGGCCCTAGCGTTAGGCCCGGGGCCGCGCCGGGTACCCCGCAGTGATGCGAGAAACGACCAGCATTAGCGACATCCGAACCGCGATCCGCGAGTTGACCGTCCGCGCTGAACTCGCGCACAAGCAGGGCCGCCACGATGACGCCGCGGAGATCGAGCGCCGTATCGCGGGCTACCGAGACGAACTCGGGGACCGCCCGTAGCGGATTGGCCGCGGACAGAAATCGGGTAGCCGATGCGGGCCTAGTCGGCGGGAGCGAGCCGCTTGGCCGAGTAGGCCGCCGCCACATTGAGCAGCAGAACGATCATCACCGGCCACACCACATCGTGGAACTGGGCGAGGATGCCTAGCAGCGAACTCAACCCCACCAGGCCCGCGCTGATGACAAGTCGCCCGAAGGCGATCAACGAGATTCTCAGCGTGGGATCGGCATTGTGGGCAATCCACAGTTGCCCCGCGGTGAACACGCTTTGGTTGGCGATTGACGCCAATGCGATCACCAGGCTGATGGCCACCAGGTTGGGCCAGGATCCGGCCAGCTGAAACGCGATGGCGATCACTGCCGCGGCGATGCTGAGAATCGCACTGCCCGCAAACAAGCCGACCAGCCCGAATCTTTCGCGGATCCGATTCCACACCCGTATCCCACCCACGAGTCCGACACAGACGAACAAGACCAAGACGACGACGTTGTCGTGCTCGTCCCCGGGTATTGCGGCAACGCGGATGCTGTAGAACGAGCTCCCCAGCACGACCGATCCGAACAGCAGCTGAACTGCCAGGTAGCGGCGATACCAACTTTCACGACGCAGGGCCGCCAGCCCGACGTGCACGACCTTGTTCAGCCCCGGGGCCTTGTGCACGGGCGGGACGATCCGCTGCGGCAACCCCAGACAAATCAGCCCGGAGATTGCCATCGCCGCAGTGGCGGTCCACAGCAGGCGGATGTTGTTGGTCAAGTGGTCTTCATGGGGCACGAAGGACAACGCCACGGTGACGATCGCCGTCAACGCCGCGCCGACGCCGGCTTCGGTGAGCAGCACCTGCGCCCTATCGGTTCCCGACGGCATCGCTGCCACCAAATCCGCGAACGCCACGAAGGAGAAGGCTGACACCGCCCCGATAAAGAGCACATTCACCAAGAACAGCGATCCGGCTTCGTTTCCGTCGCCCATGGTTGCGCCCATCGCATTGACGGCGGCCAGGACGGTCAGCCCGAACACAATAATGACCAATCGGCGGCGTCTCGGGACCGCGGCGAGCACGGCGGGCGCGAGCATATTTCCAATTGCCGCTCCGGCTGTGAACGCGGGAAAAATTAGTGCCGCCATCCACAATTCCGCGTGGAGTTCGGCCACCACAAACGGCAAAACGATGGGGACATTGCCAAGCTGAAGTGCCGTCCGGTAGAAGCCACTTTGCGTGATGACCAGCCACAGAACACGCTTGCTCGGGCCATCGATGCGTCCTTCCGGACGCGATGTTTCCACCACGTTCTGCTACCCGCCGGCCACCCGGGTCGCCCCCACGTCGGGCGCATTCGCAAACCAGCACGAATGGCCCGAGGGGCCCTTCCAGCGCATGGGTGACGCGATCAATCCGGCAACGCCCTCAGCCCCACCAATGATCGCCGCAAAAGCATCAGAATCTGCGGTATCGGGGGCACCAGGAATCGAGTGGGCGAAGTCGCGGTCGATTCCCATCTGCACCTCCTGCACGGAAACGCAAAAAAACAGGGTACTAATTAGTACCGCCGCGGCGCCAGGCATTCGTGTCCACAATTTGGCGCCCCACACCCGCACCCGCACGAAAAGAAAGCGACCCCCGCGCGCTACGCCGGCCCGAAAATGGTGCGCCGGATCATCACCGCCAGGTCAAGACCCGTGATTCCCCACCAGAACACGGCGGATCGTGTTCGAGAAGTTCGACTGGTCACACGCCCAGGCGACGAAACACACTTCGGTGAAATACGATCGGCGCCACCTGCGCGTCCACGGTGACCTCGCTGACCCGCAACACCACGATGGTGTGGTCCCCGGCGGGAATCAGCTGCTCAATGGCGCTTTCCAGCCACAAACTGGTGCCCTTGATGAAGACGGCACCGCTGTCGTTGCACACCGTCTCCAAACCGGCGAAGCGGTCCCCCGTCTTCGCGGCCAGCGTGCGCGCCGCCTCGTCATGAGCTTCGCCGAGCACGCTGATACCCAGCATGGGTGCGCCTTTGAGTTTGGGCCAGGTCGTCGAAACGTTCTGCACACAAAAAGAAACCAGCGGCGGATCCAGCGAGACGGGAACAAAGGTGCTGGCCGCGAGGCCTTCCCGCGCGCCATTGATCTCCGCGGCGATCGCTACCACACCGGATGGAAAGTGGCCAAACGCTTCGCGCAGCGACGATGGTGTCAGGTTGCTCTGTGGATTCACCAGACTTCAAGCGCCCCTTGAGCCGAGGACAATTTCTGGTCACCGACCCTACTCGCCGGATGCCCGCGGGCAGTGACCAGATCGGGATGACCGGCAATCGGGCTGTCCAGAGCTGGCGGCGCGAGTCCGCACCCCCAACTGAGCCCGCCGCCCCGATCGGGGGAGCCGAATTAGGCATGAATCGCTGACCGACACCAATAAACGGGTCGCGCGCACCGCCTCCGAGGAAATGGCACAAACGCAGTGCGTGGGCGGCCACGCGGCGGCCATTACGCAGGCCCGGTTGGCCCGCAGATCCGCCATTCGACCCCGTGGTGACGCGCCCCACATCCGCCATGCCGCCGCCATCACCGCAGCTAGAGGACACCGCCGGTGGATCGGAAACCATGGTCCCAACCGGTTGGTTGGTTTGGTCGTGCAATGTAGCTCACATCAACTTGCGAACAAGTATCAAACCGATATATTTTACCAGTGTTACTGGTGGGTAACTTAGAACCTAGTACCCAACCATCATGTGGCATTCTTCAACGAGGAGGACCGTAGTGAGCCACTACAAGAGCAACGTCCGTGACCAGGTATTCAACCTCTTCGAGGTGCTGGGCGTTGACAAGGCTTTGGGCGAAGGTCAGTTCAGCGATCTGGACACCGACACCGCCCGCGAAATGCTGACCGAGATCAGCCGGCTGGCCGAAGGCCCGGTCGCCGCGTCGTTCATCGAGGGTGACCGCAACCCGCCGGTTTTCGACCCGAAGACCCACACGGTGACTCTGCCGGAGTCTTTCAAGGACTCGGTGCGTGCCGTCATCGAAGCCGGTTGGGACAAGGCCGGCCTGGACGAGGAACTCGGCGGCATGCCGATGCCCCGGGCCCTGATGGGGGCGCTGCACGAGCACCTTCTCGGCGCCAACCCGGCGGTGTGGATGTACTCCGGCGGCGCTGGCTTCGCCCAGATCATGTACCACCTCGGTACCGAGGAGCAGAAGAAGTGGGCCGTGATGGCCAGCGAGCGCGGCTGGGGTTCGACGATGGTGCTCACCGAGCCGGACGCCGGCTCGGACGTAGGCGCCGGGCGGACCAAGGCCGTCGAGCAGGCCGACGGTTTCTGGCACATCGACGGGGTCAAGCGGTTCATCACCTCGGGTGACTCCGACGACCTGTTCGAGAACATCTTCCACTTGGTGCTGGCCCGCCCCGAGGGCGCCGGTCCGGGCACCAAGGGGCTGTCGCTGTTCTTCGTGCCCAAGTTCCTGTTCGACTTCGAGACCGGCGAGCTGGGCGAGCGCAACGGCGTATTCGTCACCAACGTCGAGCACAAGATGGGCCTGAAGGCATCCGCGACCTGCGAGCTGTCGCTTGGCCAGCACGGCGTGCCGGCCAAGGGCTGGCTGATCGGGGAGGTACACGAGGGCATCGCGCAAATGTTCGAGGTCATCGAGCAGGCCCGCATGATGGTCGGCACCAAGGCGATCGCCACGCTGTCGACCGGCTACCTCAACGCACTTGAGTACGCCAAGTCCCGCGTACAAGGCGCCGACCTGACCCAGATGACCGACAAGACGGCACCCCGGGTCACCATCACCCATCACCCCGACGTGCGTCGTTCGCTGATGACCCAGAAGGCATACGCCGAGGGCCTGCGTGCGCTGTACCTCTACACCGCCACCTTCCAGGACGCCGCGGTCGCCGAGGCCGCGCACGGTGTGGACGCCAAGCTGGCGGTCAAGATCAACGACCTGCTGCTGCCGGTGGTCAAGGGTGTCGGCTCCGAGCAGGCGTACGCCAAGCTCACCGAGAGCCTGCAGACCCTCGGTGGGTCCGGCTTCCTGCAGGACTACCCGATCGAGCAGTACATCCGGGACGCCAAGATCGACTCCCTGTACGAAGGCACCACCGCCATCCAGGCTCAGGACTTCTTCTTCCGCAAGATCGTCCGCGACAAGGGTGTGGCGCTGGCCCACGTTTCCGGCCAGATCCAAGAGTTCGTCGACAGCGAGACCGGCAACGGCCGTTTGAAGACCGAACGCGCACTGCTGGCCAAGGCGCTCACCGACGTGCAGGCAATGGCAGCCACCCTGACCGGCTACTTGATGGCCGCGCAGCAGGACATCAACAGCCTCTACAAGGTCGGCCTGGGTTCGGTGCGCTTCCTGATGAGTGTCGGCGACCTGGTCATCGCCTGGTTGCTGCAGCGTCAGGCAGCGGTGGCCGTCGCGGCACTCGACGCGGGCGCCACCGGCGACGAGCGGTCGTTCTACGAGGGCAAGGTGGCGGTGGCGTCGTTCTTCGCCAAGAACTTCTTGCCCCTGCTGACCAGCACCCGCGAGGTGATCGACACGCTGGACAACGACATCATGGAGCTCGACGAAGCCGCCTTCTAGAGCGCCCCGATCAACAGTTGAGCCCCCGTTCCAGGAACGGGGGCTCAACTTTTTTCTCAACCAAAAAGACCGCCGCTGGCTCCCCTCGTTCCAGCGGCGGCCCTTTTCGTACGCCCGTCAATACCGATGACCGGCGGTCGATCTAACGGATTGCCCCGCGTTGCGGTCGGGGTCGGGGGTCAGACCACAATACGGGGCTTTCCAATCAGTTAGATACCCATCAGATGGGGTTACAAACCGCGGGCACCGAAGTTCCGCCGCGCGGCCGGCGTCAACTGGGGGTTCAGGCCTCCAGGATTGCGGCCACGCCCTGACCGCCGGCAGCGCAGATCGAGATCAGCGCGCGCACGGGCTGGGCCGATCCCTTGCGCTCGGCCTTCTTCTCGGCCAGCTGCTTGGCGGTCTGCGCCAGTATCCGTCCACCAGTCGCCGCGAACGGGTGCCCGGCGGCCAACGATGAACCGTTGACGTTGAGCTTGGACCGGTCGATCGAACCAAGCGCGGCGTCCAGTCCCAGGCGCTGCTTGCAGTACTCCTCGGACTCCCATGCCTGCAGGTGCGCCAACACCACCGAGGCGAAGGCCTCGTGGATCTCGTAGAAGTCGAAATCTTGCAGCGTCAACCCGTTGCGGGCCAGCAATCGCGGCACGGCGTAGGTGGGCGCCATCAACAGACCGTCGTTGCCGTTGACGTAGTCCACCGCGGCCGTCTCGGCGTCCACGAGGTAGGCCAGCGGCGACAACGAATGCTCCTGCGCCCATTGCTCGCTGGACAGCAACGCAACCGAGGCACCGTCGGTCAGCGGAGTCGAGTTGCCCGCCGTCATGGTGGCGTCGCCGGCCTTGACGCCGAATACCGGGCGCAGCGAGGCGAGCTTCTCGACGCTCGAGTTGGGGCGCAGGTTGTCGTCGCGGTACAGCCCCAAGAATGGCGTCACCAGGTCGTCGAAGAATCCGCGGTCGTAGGCGTCGGCCATGTTGCGATGACTGGCCGCAGCCAGTTCGTCCTGGTCAACGCGTTTGATACCCATCTGCTTGGCGGTGATGGCGGCGTGATCGCCCATCGACAGCCCGGTCCGGGGCTCGCTGTTGGCCGGGATCTCGACTCCCAGATTGGCCGGCAGCCCACCCACCAGGCGCAGCCTGTGCACGTTGGACTTGGCCCGACGCAGCCGCAGCAGGGTGCGGCGCAGGTCCTCACCCAGCCCGATCGGCGGGTCCGAGGTGGTGTCCACGCCGCCGGCCGCCGCAACCTCATAACGTCCGGCGGCGATCCCGTCAGCGGCAGCGATCGCGGCCTGCAGGCCGGTCCCGCAGGCTTGCTGCAGGTCACACGCCGCGGTGTACGGGGACAGCTCTGATCCCAACACGCATTCGCGCATCAGGTTGAAGTCGCGGCTGTGCTTGAGCACGGCACCACCGACGACGGCGCCCAGCCGTTGCCCGCGCAGGTCAAACCGGTCCACCAGCCCGGCCAGCGCCGCGGTGAACATGTCCTGGTTGGACGCTTCGGCGTAAGCGCCGTCGGACCGGGCGAAGGGGATTCGATTACCCCCCAGGACGGCGACTCGCCGCTTGGTCTGGGCATTCTTCTCAGCAGCAGGGGCCACTTTTCTCTCCGTAGGTACTTGAGCTCTCGGTATGTACGTATGTACTTGAGCTTTGGGTTTTGGGGGATCGGCAGTCGGGGGCCATACTACCCACTGTTCTTACTCTGAAGTAAGTTCGTCCTCGATACGGTGGCTCCTACATCGCACACCCGACACGGAAGGCAGCTCAGTGGCACCCCGGCTCTCGTCCGATCTGTTCTCGCAGGTCGTCAACTCCGGCCCCGGAACGTTTGTGGCCAAGCAACTTGGTGTTCCGCAAGCCGAGACGCTGCGCCGTTATCGCCCGGGGGACCCGCCGCTGGCCGGTTCGCTGCTGATCGGGGGTGAGGGCCGGGTGGCCGAGCCGCTGCGCGCCGCCCTCGCCAAGGACTACGACCAGGTGAGCAATAACCTGGGCGGGCGCTGGGCCGACTCGTTCGGCGGCCTTGTTTTCGACGCTACCGGCATTACCGACCCGGCCGGACTCAAAGGGCTGCACGACTTCTTCAAGCCCGTCCTGCGCAATCTGGGCGCCTCCGCGAGGGTGGTGGTGGTGGGCACCACACCCGACGCCATCGACAACAGTCATGAGCGGATCGCGCAGCGGGCGCTGGAGGGCTTCACCCGGTCGCTGGCCAAGGAATCGCGCCGGGGCAGCACCGCGGCGCTGGTCTACCTGTCGCCGGAGGCCAAACCGGCCGCCACCGGGCTGGAATCGACCGTGCGGTTCATCTTGTCGGCGAAGTCGGCATATGTCGACGGCCAGGTCTTCTACGTCGGCGCGGCCGACTCCACACCGCCGGCCGACTGGGACCGGCCGCTAGAGGGCAAGGTCGCCATCGTGACCGGCGCCGCCCGCGGCATCGGGCAGACGATCGCCGAGGTGTTCGCCCGTGACGGCGCCAGCGTCGTCGCGATCGACGTGGAGTCCGCCGCAGACGCGCTGGCCGAGACGGCCGCCAGCGTCGGCGGCACCCCGCTGTGGCTGGACGTGACCGCCGACGACGCCGTGGACAAGATCACCGAGCATCTACGCGACCACCACGGCGGGAAGGCCGACATCCTGGTCAACAACGCCGGCATCACCCGAGACAAGTTGCTGGCCAACATGGACGACGCCCGCTGGGACTCGGTCATCGCCGTCAATCTGCTCGCCCCGCTGCGCCTCACCGAGGGCCTGGTCGGCAATGGCAGCATCGGTGCGGGTGGCCGGGTGGTCGGGCTGTCCTCGATCGCCGGAATCGCGGGCAACCGTGGGCAGACCAACTACGGCGCCACCAAGGCCGGCATGATCGGCATCGCTCAGGCGCTGGCACCGAGCCTGGCCGAGAAGGACATCACGATCAACGCCGTCGCGCCGGGATTCATCGAGACCAAGATGACTGCCGCCATTCCGCTGGCCACCCGCGAGGTGGGACGCCGGCTGAACTCCTTGCTGCAGGGTGGACAGCCCGTCGATGTCGCCGAAGCCATCGCGTATTTCGCCAGCCCGGCATCAAACGCAGTGACCGGAAACGTCATTCGCGTCTGCGGCCAGGCCATGATCGGCGCCTGACCGCGAAGGGGAATCAAAGTGAACCAGCCAAGCGGCCTGAAAAACATGCTGCGCGCGGCGGCAGGGGCATTGCCCGTGGTGCCGCGTGGGGACGCGCTGCCCAACCGCACGGTCAGCGTCGAGGAACTTCCCATCGACCACACCAACGTGGCGGCCTATGCGGCGGTCACCGGCTTGCGGTACCGCAACAACGTGCCGCTGACCTACCCGTTCGTGCTGGCCTTTCCATCGGTGATGGCACTGGTCACCGGGTTTGACTTTCCCTTTGCCGCAATGGGATCGGTGCACACCGAGAACCACATCACGCAGTACCGGCCGATCGCGGTGACCGACACCGTCGGTGTCAAGGTGCACGCCGAGAACCTGCGAGAGCACCGCAAGGGCCTGATGGTCGACCTGGTCACCGACATCAACGTCGGCAACGAACTCGCCTGGCATCAGGTGACGACGTTCCTGCACCAGCAACGCACGAGCCTGTCCGGCGAACCCAAGCCGCCGCCGCAGAAGCAGCCCAAGCTGCCGCCGCCGGCAGCGGTGCTGCGGATCACGCCTGCCCAAATCCGCCGCTACGCGGCGGTCGGCGGCGATCACAACCCGATCCACACCAATTCGATCGCGGCGAAACTGTTTGGCTTCCCTACCGTTATTGCGCACGGGATGTTCAGCGCTGCAGCGGTATTGGTGAACATCGAAGCCAAGATCCCGGATGCGGTGCGGTATTCGGTCCGGCTCGGAAAGCCGGTGTTGCTGCCGGCCACCGCGGGCCTCTATATCGACGAGGCCGACGCGGCCGACCCCGGCTGGGAAATTGCGTTGCGCAACATGTCCAAGGGCTACCCGCACCTGACCGCGACCATTAAGCCGCTCTAGGGCGGTGGGGCTCAGCCCGCCCGGTGGTCGCGCAGGGGCAGTCGACGCCCCAGCACGAGCGTCTTGAGCCCGTGGGCGCCCACCGCGGTGACCAGAAAGACCACCAGCATCCAAATCGGTGGCCGGGCCAGCTCCCAGACGAAGATCGCCGCCCAGATGGGTGAGCCCTGAGTGACCGCGGGCACTCCGGCGGCAGCGGCCAGCGAGATCACCGGCCCATGCAGGTGGGTTCCGGAGACCGCGTCGATTGCCAGGACCAGCAATGATCCGGCGGCGGCGCCGGTGGCCAACGACGGCGTGAGCATGCCGCCCGCTCCCCCGACCCGCAAGAACAGCGCGGTGAGCAGCGGTTTGAGCACCAAGATCACGGCCGCGGCCGACAGCGCCATCCCGCTGGCAAGGCTGACCGTGAGGATGCTCTTGCCGTTGCCGGGTAGCTCCGGCCACCAATGCGAACCGATGCCGATCGCCAGCCCGGCGGCGGCGAGGCCGGGGATCAACGTCCAGGACCGCACCAGGCTGGCCGGCCGCGCCGCGGCCATGATGCGATTGAAGGCCACACCCACCACGAAGGCCACCGGGGCCAACGCCAACGCATGTGCACTCAGTAGATACGTTGATTCCGCACTGGGCCAATCGAGTTCGGGCCGATCGTGGGTGACGAGCGAACCGATCGCGACGGCCAGGCTGGACGTGATCAGCGCCGCACCGAGGGCCCGGATATTCCAGGTGTTCAACATGATCCGCAGCGCGAAAAGCGCCCCTGCCAACGGGACGGCATAGACCGCCCCCAGCCCGGCCCCCGCCCCGGCCCCGGCCCCGGCCCCGGCCCCGGCCCCGGCCCCGGCCCCGGCCAGCAGAATCTCTCGATCTCCGGGTGACAGCCGCCTCAACCACGTAGTCGCGAAATCGCTTAACGCCGCTGCGAATTGACGTGGGGCGCCCTCTCGGCCCAGCGAAGCACCCGAGCCGACCAACACAACTTGCAGCAGCGCACCGATGCTCCAGGTCCGCCGCGGTATCCGGGCGTGATCGGCGATGGTTCCCGTCAGCGGCGGCACATCGGTTCTGCGGCGCAGTAACCACCAGCCCAGGCCCGCCAACGCTCCCCCAACCATCGGCCCCAGGGCCCGGCGAACGGGGCTGCTGCCAGTGATGCCTTCCAGCAGGGAGCCGAAAGCGTAGTGGTAGGTGAGGTGTTCGACGAAGCGCAGCACCACGGTGGTGGACAATCCGGCGACCCCGGCCAGCAGCCCGACAATGACTACCGCACAGAAGAAGTCGACATCGGGCCGGGATGCTCGCCTGAGGACGGACGCGAAGCGGCCCGAGAAGGAGGCGGGCAATATGGTCACCGCCCGAATCTAGCCCGCGGCGAAGTTCGAGCCGATCTCCCGATCCGACGGCGCGCCCTTGAGGCCGCGCCAGAAGAGATCGATCATCATCTCGGCCGCCTCGTCGACATCGGTGTCACCAGCGCTGAGCCGGTTGGCCACGGCCTCGCCCGCGCCCACCAGGGCGGCCGCCATCATGTCGATTTCGGCGTCGGAGCGCGGGCTCCGGGTGCCGGCGCGCAGCATCCCGGCCACCAGTTCGACGATCTGGTCGCGCCCCTCCCGCACCGTCTGAGCGAAGGCCTGTGAGCTGACCGCCTGGGTGTACATCACGATCCACGACGCCTGGTTTTGGTCGATATAGCGCAGGAAGGACACGATGGCGTTGCGCAACAGGTCCTTGGGGCTCTGACTCAAGTCGATGTCGGCGCGCACCGCATCGATGAACCGGCTCATCTCACGGTTCAGACAGGCGCCGAACAAATCTTCCTTCGAGCCGTAGTACAGGTAGAGCATCGGCTTGGAGATCTGCGCCGCGGCGGCAATCGTGTCCATCGAGGTCTCGTGGTACCCGTTGGCCGAGAACATCTGCACGGCCGCATCAAGCATCTGCTGCTCACGGATGGCGCGCGGTAGCCGCTTGGTGCCACCTGCCATTGCTATCCCCTTTTTGGCCCTTTCTTGGCCTCACTAGCCGGTCTATCTGACCCTAGAGTAGGCAATACCGCCTCGCCGCACACCCGCTAGTGCCCACAGCTGGCGCTGACGTTCTTCATCCGCGCCACCCGGACCAATGATGCGTCGACCGCCGACATCTGCAGCTCACCGGCGGCCAGCGCCTGTTCCAACCGATCCAGCACGGCGGGCACCTCTTCAGTACTTACCCACAATGCGATGTCGGTACCGGCCTGCAAGCTGCGCAGCACCGCCTCGGTCACGCCGTAGCGGTCGGAGATCGCGGCCATGCTGGATAGGTCGTCACTGAAGATCGGGCCATCGAACGGCGGTCCGCCATAACCGGTGCCGTTACGCAGCAGCTCCACCGCGTTCTTGCTGAGGCTGGCCGGCTCGTCGCCGGTCAGACCCGGGACCTGGAGGTGGCCGAGCATCACCGCCACCGGGGTTTGGGTCACCAGCGTCCGATAGGGCACCAGATCGCTGTCCTGCAAGTCACTCAGCGGCGGCGTAACGACCCCGCCGGTGTGCGAATCACCCGAGGCACGCCCGTGCCCGGGGAAGTGTTTGAGCACCGGCAACAGCCCGGCGTCGCGCAAGCCGCGCGCGTAGGCACCGGCATATTCGGTGACCGTCTCCGGGTTAGAACCAAACGACCGGTCCCCGATCACGGTGTCGTCCGGGGCATCGGTGACATCAACCACCGGCGCCAGGTCAACGGTGATGCCCAGCTCCTTCATCTTGCGGCCCCGCTGCAGCGCCACGTCGTAGACCTGGTCGACGGTGTCGGTGCGGGCCAGCTCCCGCGCCGAGGGCCCCCGGCCTCCGAGCAATGACTTCAGCCGGGACACCCGGCCGCCTTCTTCGTCGACGCTCACCGCCACCGGCAGCGGGCCGGAGCCGGCAACGATGTCCTTCAGCACACCGTTGGTCAAGATCGACAAATCGGTGTCGCTACCGATGAGGATCCCGCCCACGCGGTAGTTGGTGACCACGGCCCTGGCGTCATCGCCATCGCGGACGCCGACCATGAGCAACTGGGCCAGTTTGTCTCGAACGTTGGGCATCGCCGCCGGCACGGCCGCGGGGTCAGCACAAATCCGGGGGGCCGCAGCGGCCATCGGGGTCGAGCTGGTGGCTGACGGGCTAGCGCCCGCCGAGGTCGTGGTCGAGGAGGATCCGGTGCGTGTTCCGCCGTGGCTGCAGGCCGCCACCAGCGCTGACGCGGCGGCAAGTACCGCCAGTGTGCGCGGAAAAGCCATCCGGACATGCTGTCACGCTGTGTTTCATCGCGGGCCCGGGGGGCAACCCCTGTTACGTTGTCGACCGACCCCGTACCGAAGTGGGGCTAGAGGGACGAGCTGTATGCCCGGGTTCACCCTGGCCGCGGCGGCCAGCATCGCGGCCGGCCTGTCGATCGGTGCGGCGGCCACCGTTGGCCTAACCCTCGTGGTGCACAGCGGCAGCACGGTCTCCACCGATGTGCCGTCGGATCCCGCAGCGCCCACCATCGTGGAGTACGGGGACCGTTGCCTGCATGACTACTGCCCACCCCCATGCGGTGAGACGACGTGTTTGAACAGTCAACAACGCCCGGCCGATCGCTCCCGGCAGCCATGAGCGCTTGTTCTGCTAGGTTGACGGCTAGGTTTTTCTAGCCACGACCCCACGCCTCAAGGAGCCATTCGATGAACCGGATCGTCGCGCCTGCCGCCGCGAGCGTGGTGGTTGGTCTGTTGCTGGGCGCGGCCGCAATCTTCGGGATCACCGTGATGGTGCAGCAGGACACGAAACCGCCACTTCCCGGGGGCGATCCGTCGTCGTCAGTGCTCAACCGGGTCGAGTACGGCAACCGTAGCTAGTCCGGCGGCGCAGGCCCCCGAGGCCGGAGCTGCACAAACGGCAGCTCGCCCGCCGGTCACACCGCTTTCGCGCCGATGGCTGCTGCTGGTGGCAGCCGTCTCGTTGGCGCTGACATTCGCCCAATCCCCCGGGCGCGTCTCCCCCGACACCAAGCTCGATCTCACCGCCAATCCGCTGCGGTTCCTGGCCCGCGCAACCAGCCTGTGGAACAGCGAACTCCCGTTCGGCCAATCCCAGAACCAGGCCTACGGCTACATGTTTCCGCACGGCACGTTCTTCCTGGTCGGACACCTGCTGCAGCTACCCGGGTGGATTACCCAACGGCTGTGGTGGGCGCTGCTGCTGACAATCGGTTTCTGGGGGTTGCTGCGGGTTGCCGAGGCGCTGGGCATCGGTAGCCCGACCTCGCGCATCATCGCGGCCGCGGCATTCGCGCTGTCGCCCCGGGTGCTGACCACCCTGGGCTCGATCTCGTCGGAAACCCTGCCGATGATGCTGGCGCCTTGGGTGCTGCTGCCCACGATCTTGGCCCTGCGGGCGACATCGGAGCGACCACTACGAACGCTGGCCGCCCAGGCCGGGTTGGCGGTCGCGTTGATGGGCGCGGTGAATGCCATCGCGACGTTGGCGGGTTGTCTACCCGCGATGATCTGGCTGGCCTGCCATCGGCCCAATCGGCGGTGGTGGCGCTACACCGCATGGTTCATGTTGGCGCTGCTCCTGGCGACGCTGTGGTGGCTGGTCGCATTGACCCAACTGCGTGGTGTCAGCCCGCCGTTCTTGGACTTCATCGAATCCTCCGGTGTGACGACCCAGTGGTCTTCGCTGGTCGAGATGCTGCGCGGCACCGACAGCTGGACTCCGTTCGTGGCGCCCAACGCCACCGCCGGCGCACCGCTGGTGACCGGGTCCGTCGCGATACTGGGGACCTGCCTGGTGGCGGCCGCGGGACTGGCCGGTCTGGCGAGCCGGGAGATGCCGGCCCGGGGCCGGCTGGTGACGATGCTGCCGGTGGGGGTGGTCCTGCTGGCCGTCGGTTATAGCGGTGGCCTGGGTTCGCCACTCGCCCATCAAGTCCAGGCGTTTCTCGACGCCGAGGGCACACCGCTGCGCAACGTGCACAAGTTGGGGCCGGTGATTCGGCTGCCACTGGTGCTGGGCCTCGCGGAGCTGCTGGGGCGCATTCCGCTGCCCGGCAGCGCACCGAAGCCGGTGTGGCTGGGCGCATTCGCCCACCCCGAACGGGACAAACGGGTCGCGGCGGGAATCGTCGCGCTGACGGCGCTGCTGGTCAGCACCTCGCTGGCATGGACGGGCCGGCTCACCCCGCCCGGCACGTTCACCGCGATACCTGCGTACTGGCACCAGGCCGCCGACTGGCTCAGCGAGCACAACACCGGCGCTCCGGCGCCGGGGCGGGTGCTGGTGGTCCCGGGCGCGCCGTTCGCCACCCAGGTCTGGGGCACCAGCCATGACGAAGTGCTGCAGGTTTTGGGCGCGAGTCCATGGGGTGTGCGCGACTCCATTCCGCTGACCCCGCCGCAAACCATCCGCGCCCTGGATTCGGTGCAGCGCCTGATCGCGTCCGGACGCCCCTCGGTGGGGCTGGCCGATAGCCTTGCCCGCCAGGGAATCTCATATCTGGTGCTACGCAACGACTTGGATCCCGAATCATCCCGGTCGGCCCGTCCGATCCTGGCGCATCGCGCCATCACGGGATCACCGCGACTGCAGAAGGTGGCCGAGTTCGGGGAACCGGTGGGGCCGGGTTCGCTGGCGGGTTTCGTCAACGACAGCGGACTGCGGCCCCGGTATTCCGCCATCGAGATATTCCGGGTGATCGACCAGGTGGGTGGCGCCGGCAATCCGGGCGCACCGTATTTCGCCGACACCGCGTCGCTGCCGCGCGTTGATGGCGGCCCCGAGGTGCTGCTGCGCCTCGACGAACGCCGACGGCTCTTGGGGCAGACGGCGCTGGGCCCGGTGCTGCTGACCCAGGATGCTCGGGCCGCGCAGCTGCCGGTCCCCGTCGTCACGGTCACCGACACTCCGGTCGCACGGGAAACCGACTATGGCCGGGTCGATCAGCACTCCTCGGCGGTCCGGGCCCCGGGCGACGCCCGGCATACCTACAACCGGGTACCCGACTATCCGGTACCCGGCGCCGAGGTGGTTTACGGGGGGTGGACCGGCGGCCGCATCACCGTTTCGAGTTCGTCGTCGGACTCCACCGCCATGCCCGACGTCGCCCCGGGGGCCTCGGTGGCGGCCGCGGTCGACGGCGACCCGGCGACCGCGTGGGTGTCCAACGCGCTTCAAGCCGCGGTCGGGCAGTGGCTGCAGGTGGACTTCGACCATCCGGTGACCAACGCCGTCATCACATTGACGCCCAGCCCGACCGCCGTCGGCGCCCAGGTGCGCCGCATCCTGGTCGAGACCGTCAACGGCAGCACCACCCTGCGGTTCGACGACGCGGGAAAGCCCCTGACCGCGGCGCTGCCCTACGGGGAGACTCCGTGGGTGCGGATCACCGCGGCCGGTACCGATGACGGATCCCCCGGGGTGCAGTTCGGCATCACCGACCTGACGATCACCCAATACGACGCATCCGGATTCGCACACTCGGTCCAGTTGCGCCATACCGTTTTGGTACCGGGGCCCCCACCGGGCGCGGAAATCGCACGCTGGGACCTGGGATCGGAACTGTTGGGCCGGCCGGGTTGCGCCCCGGCACCGGACACGATGCGCTGTGCGGCGTCGATGGCTCTGGCGCCGGAAGAGCCGGTCAATCTGAGCCGCACGCTGACGGTGCCGCACCCGATGACGGTGACCCCGACGGTCTGGGTGCGACCACGTCAGGGCCCAAAGCTGGCCGATCTGATCGCCCAACCGGACACCACCCGCGCCCGCGGCGATTCCGACGGTCTGGAAGTCCTCGGCTCGGCGTATGCGGCCACCGATGGCGATCGGGCAACCTCGTGGACGGCGCCGCAGCGGGTGGTACAGCGCAAAACGCCGCCGACGCTGACGCTCACCCTGCCGCGGCCCACCGAGGTGACCGGGCTGCGGGTGGCTCCCAGCCGGTCGGCACTGCCCGCCCATCCGACGATGGTGGCCATCAACTTGGGCGACGGTCCGCAGATCCGGAGCCTGAGCCCCGACGGCGGGCCGCAGACCGTCTCGTTGCATCCGCGCGTCACCGGCACCGTCACCGTCAGCCTGCTCGACTGGGAAGACGTCATCGACCGCAACGCTCTGGGCTTCGACCAGCTCAAGCCCCCCGGGCTGGCCGAGCTGGTAGTGCTGGGTGCGGGCGGTCGCCCAATCGCGCCTGCCGATGCCGCACACAACCGCGCGCGCGAGGTCAGGATCGGCTGTGACCATGGCCCGGTCATCGCGGTGGCCGGCCGTTTCGTGCACATGTCGGTGCGAACCACGGTCGGCGCACTGTTGGACGACGAACCGATTCAGGCGCAGCCATGCGAGCCCGAGCCGATTGCGCTGCCGCCCGGCCAGCAAGAGCTGTTGATCAGCCCCGGCACCCAGTTCGTCGTCGACGGCGCCCAGCTGACGCCGCCGGCGGCTGGCGAATTACCCGGCGCCGCGGCGGTACCCGCGGAGACCGGCGCCTGGAGTGCGACTCGTCGCGAGGTGCGGGCCCCCGCATCACAAACCCCCCGGGTGCTGGTCATCCCGGAAAGCATCAATCCGGGCTGGGTGGCCCGCACCGGCGCCGGAGCCCAGCTGACACCCGTCGCGGTCAACGGATGGCAGCAGGGTTGGGTGGTACCCGCCGGAGACCCGGGCACCATCACACTGAGCTTTGCCGCCAACTCGCTGTACCGCGCCGGCCTGGCGATCGGGTTGTCCTTGCTGCCCGTATTGGTTCTGCTCGTCCTGTGGCGGGCGCGCCGACGCGGTCCGGACGACCCACCGGCGCGGCCATGGACAACCGGGTGGGCGGCCGCGGTCGCGGCCCTGGCGGCCGGTGCGCTGATTGCCGGGCCCCTCGGAGCGGTGCTGGTGGGAGCCGCCCTCGGTGTCTGTTACGCCTTGCGCCGACGGGAGCGCCTGCGTGACCGACTCACCATCGCAACCAGTGCGGGTGGGCTGATCTTGGCCGGCGCGGCGCTATCCCGTCACCCCTGGCGCTCGGTGGACGGCTATGCCGGCCATTCCGCGATCGTGCAACTGCTGGCACTAATTTCGATCGCCGCGTTGGTGGCGGCCACGGTGGCGCCAGGCCTTACGCGTGGGGAAAAGTGAGCGCTACGGGCCGATCTTCTGGACCGTGCCATCAAGTGCCATCAACCAGGTCTCCACATCGATACCCGGATGGCGCCTGAGCGCTTCCTGCCGAAAAGTGCCGAGGATTCGTTCGTGGGTGGCGGTCTCGATTTCCGGCGTGGAGATCGAATCCTCGCCGTAAGCGATCTGCACGGCGCCGCAATCGCGGTGATTGACCGCAATCACTCCGTCAATCGAGTGCAGCTCGATCGAGGCCGCGAGGTTATCCCAGAAGGTGTTGTGCCACGACTCCCAATGTTGGGAAACGGCTCCGGCGGCGGCCCCGGCCAACGCAAACTGGCTGTACCGGTTGAGCAGACCGCGCTGCACCATGTACTCGTTGGTGGGGTGCACGAAGCGGGGGTCGATACACATCAGCAGCAACGCTTCGTAGCCCTCCGGCGGCGGGTCGGTTGTCGCGTTGCCCGGCGCGTTGGAAGCCAGCGCACCCAGCCCGAGAGTCCCGGCGCCAAGCTCTAGTAATCGCCGGCGCCCCAATTTCAAGCCAATGTGTTCAGCGCTGTTCACGTTCCCCTCCATCAACGATCAAACGACGCGGATGATGAAACCTAGCAAAGGGGTCGCACCCCACATGCGCTGGCCCCGAGATGAGTCTGGCAACACCGCGGCCGCCGATCATGCCGTTGGCTGCCGCCGCCGCATGGGAGATACTTAGCCGATGGGCGGAGATGCTCACCCGCAGGAGGTGGAATTCCTTCGCGATGCGCGGCGGATTGCCATGGCGCACCGAGGATTCACCTCGTTCAGGTTTCCCATGAACAGCATGGGAGCGTTCCACGAGGCGGCCAAGATCGGGTTCCGGTACATCGAGACAGATGTTCGGGCCACCCGCGACGGCGTCGCAGTGATCCAGCATGACCGCAAGCTGGCACCCGAATCGGGAGTGGCCGGCGCGGTCGACCAGTTGACCTGGCCGGAGGTCAGCACCGCGGACCTAGGGGGCGGAGAACCGATCCCGACCCTCGAGGAGCTGCTCGTGGCGCTGCCGCAGATGCGGTTCAATATCGACATCAAAGCCGATTCGGCGGTCGAGCCGACGGTCGAGGTCATCGAGCGGTTGCAGGCACATCGCCGAGTGCTGATCGCGTCGTTCTCCGAACGCCGTCGCCAACGCGCGCTGCGTCTGATGTCCCAGCGGGTCGCCAGCGCGGCCGGCATGGGGGCATTCCTGGGGTTCATGGCCGCGCGAACGGCCGGTCGACGGGCATCGGCGATGCGGATGCTGCGCGACAGTGACTGCCTACAGCTGCCCGCGCGATTCGGCGGCCTGCCCGTCATCACCCCGGCACTGGTGCGGTCGGTTCACGCATCGCGGCGGCAGGTTCATGCCTGGACCATCGATGACCCGGCCATGATGCACGCGCTGTTCGACATCGGCGTGGACGGAATCATCACCGATCGCGCGGATGTGCTGTGTGATGTGCTCGGCGCGCGGGGAGAGTGGTAGCGCGAAACCGCCTGGAGCAACAGACATGATTGATCTGTTGGACCGACGTGCCGGGGGCACTCGGGCAAGCACGCTTTGACTTGTTATGGGCTTCTAGGGCTGTCACCGGCTGAGGAGTACTGCCATGGAATGGTTTTCGGCATCCGAATACTGGCTGGGCCGCCTCGTGCTCGAACGTGGCGTTGCGGCCGTCTATCTCACCGCGTTTGTCGCCTCGGCACTGCAGTTCCGGGCCCTCATCGGCGAGCACGGCATGCTGCCGGTGCCGAGGTATCTGGCCCACCGGTCCTTTTGGAGGACGCCGAGCGTATTTCACTTCCGCTATTCTGACCGGCTTTGCGCCGGAGTCTGTTGGTTGGGCGCAGCACTGTCGGCGGCGGTGGTCGGCGGGACCGCCGACCTGGTGCCGCTGTGGGGCGCAATGCTGATGTGGCTGACGCTGTGGGTGCTGTATTTGTCGATCGTCAATGTGGGTCAGGTCTGGTACGGGTTCGGCTGGGAATCATTGCTGTTGGAAACCGGCTTCCTGGTGGTCTTCCTCGGCAATGACCGGGTTGCCCCACCGCTGGTGATGCTGTGGCTGGTGCGCTGGCTGCTGTTTCGGGTCGAATTCGGCGCCGGACTGATCAAAATGCGCGGTGACGCATGCTGGCGCAACCTGACCTGCCTGTACTACCACCACGAGACACAGCCGATGCCGGGACCGCTGAGCTGGTTCTTTCATCGCATGCCCCGACCACTGCACCGTATCGAGGTGGCGGGCAACCACTTTGCTCAACTCGTGGTGCCGTTTGGACTGTTCGCTCCGCAACCGATCGCCAGCATCGCGGCCGTGATCATCATCGTCACCCAACTGTGGTTGGTGATGTCGGGCAATTTCTCCTGGCTCAATTGGCTGACGATCTTGCTGGCGTGCAGCGCGATCGAGCAGTCAGCCGCGCGCAAGGTGCTACCCATACCCGTGCGGGCCGCACTGCCGCCGCCGCCAACGTGGTTTGCCGCACTCGTGCTGATCTTCGCGGCAACAGTGTTGGTCCTCAGCTACTGGCCGGCACGCAACATGCTCTCCCCCCGGCAGCGAATGAACATGTCGTTCAACCCCGTGCACCTGGTCAACACCTACGGCGCGTTCGGCCGTTTTGACCCGGTGTGCCGCCAACCTGGCCGGCGCTACCGCCCTTGCCGCCGCTTCCGCCGTTGACGCCGTTGCCGCCGTTGCCGCCGTTGCCGTACGGCGACGCTTCGTAAGTACCGTTGATGACCAACCCGGCGTTGCCGCCGTTACCGGTGGGCGCCGCACCACCGTGCCCGCCGGCACCGCCGATGCCAACCCCCAATCCACTGGCGGCCCCGCCCGCAACGCCGTTGCCGCCCGCCCCACCCGTCCCGGTGGCGGCTCCACCGTCTCCGCCGGCACCGCCGCTGTAGGCGCCGAAGAGCGGCGTCGTCCCCGAGCCACCGTTGCCGCCGGCCCCGCCGATTCCACCGGCACCGGAGGCCGCACCACCGGAGCCGCCGTCGCCGCCATGGGCCACACCGAACCCAAAGAAGTCGAAATTCTCGACGAAGCCACCATTTCCGCCGCTCCCAGCGGTCCCGGTGGTCGCCGTGCCGCCGTCGCCGCCCGCACCGCCCAGGTTCACGTCGATGGCAAAGATGCCCTCGGAAATGCTGACGCCGCCCGCGCCGCCGTCGGCGCCACTAGTACCCGAACCGCCGTGCCCGCCGGCACCACCGATACCGATGTCGATCCCGATGGGGCTGTGGGCGACGGCCACTCCGCCGTTGCCGCCGAGTCCACCGCCGCCGGTGGAAGCGTCGCCGCCGGCGCCGCCGGCCCCACCGATGCTGAAAAACAGGCTCTCCGCACTGCCACCGGATCCACCGAACCCGCCGAAACCACTGGTACCGGCCTGACCCTGACCTCCGGATCCGGCAATGGCGGCCAGCACTGCGTGGGCGCCACCGCCCCCACCACCGTCACCGCCGTTGCTGCCGACACCGGTGCCGGCGCCGCCACCGTCGCCGCCCGCCGCGATCAACCCGAAGCCCGTCCCGCCGAGACCGCCAGCGCCGCCGGCCGCGGCGGTCGCGCCGGGCTACCGCCCGCCCCGGCCATCCCCCGTGCTCGCCGCACCGCCGATGCCTCCAGCGCCGCCTTGGCCGAAGGCGATTCCGACATAGCCCGAATAAGCGGAACCACCGCCACCTCCGGCACCGCCCGTAGCGCCGGCGCCCCCGTGCCCGCCAGCACCGCCGACGTTGAAATTGATCCCCGCGGGGATACGAGCGGTGGCCATGCCTCCGGCGCCGCCGGCACCGCCGATTCCCGTGGTGGCATCGCCGCCGTGTCCGCCGGCTCCGCCGAGGCTGACGATCAGGCCGTCCGCGTTGCCTCCGGCGCCGCCGACTCCGCCGGTTCCGCTGCTAGCGGCGCCGCCATCGCCACCGACTCCGCCGATCGCGATGAATGCCCCTCCCGCGCCTCCGGCACCACCAGCCCCGCCGTTGCCGATCAGCCCGGCCGACCCGCCGGCGCCCCCGGCCATCCCCGCCGAACCCGATCCGCCGTTGCCGCCGTTGCCGAACAACAGCCCGCCGGGTCCGCCGGCGTCCCCGCTTCCCGGGGCACCGTTGGTGCCGTTGCCGATCAGGGGGCGCCCCAACACGGCGGCGGCGGGCGCGTTGACCATCCCCAGCAGGTCTTGCCCGAGGGTCTGCAACGACGCCGTATTAGCGGTCTCGGCGGCCGCATACATCTGAACGCCACCGGTCAGCGCCTGGACGAACCGGCCGTGGAACGCCACCGCCTCAGCGCTCACGGCCTGGTACTGCAGGGCATGGTCGGAGAACAACGCCGCGATGGCGGCCGACACCTCATCACCGGCAGCGGCCATCAGCCGGGTGGTCGAAACCGCGGCTGCCGCATTGGCCGCATTGATAGCCGCACCGAGACCGGCCACATCCGTGGCGGCCGCCGTCAAGGTGTCCAGGGCCGCGATCACACCAGACATGAGCTCCCCTTACCCCGGCCAGCCGTCGATCCAGATTCAAGCACAACTCCGGTGCCCCATCCGGGGATTGCGCTGACAGGTACTCCGGCCGACGCAGCCGCGGCTTCGCGGCACCGGCCAGCACCGCCCCCGGCACGGGCCCTGGATTGAAACTCCTTGCAGGACTGGATGGTTTGATGCTGACCGCGCTTACGCCAGTGCTACCCAACTGGCCGGCAGCATCGGCACCCGCGCGCCGGCGCACGGGTCGGCGCCGCCGACGGTGACCAACCCACCGGCCGGCAGGGTTGTCGGGTTGGGCATGGTTGCGGCGAATCCGACCAGGCCAACGCCTTGACCGGGCGCCGCCGCGGCTGCGGCGGTCACCGCTGCCGCGCTCGTCAGCACCCCCAGTGAACCCACCGCGGCATCCGCGACCGGCGCAGCCGCAACGGCCGGCAGCGCCAACCCCGCGGCAAGATTGGCACCCAACGCCCCAACCGAGCCCAAAGCCGCACCGCCACCGAGAATCCATTCGATCACCGCGGCGACGACCAACAACGGATCGAACACGATCTGCAGCGCCGGCAGCACGACAAAGCCAAACCAGAGCATCGCGTAATTCCATAGCAGGGAAAGCGCAACGGAAAACTGGCCGGTCAAGAAATCCAATAGCGCCAGCAGCGGGAGTTTCAGTCCGTACGTCGACAGCACAACGATGCCGACAATCAATTCAAATACATTGATGAATTCGGCTCCGACCAGCGTCGCCAACTCGAGCAATAACCGCTGGATCGGCGTTTCAGCGACAGCCTGGACGACGGCGCTGGCGAATTGCGCTGCGGCATCGGCCCCGGGCTTGATGATGACCGGCGCCGGGGGCGTGCGCGGTACGGCGAGTAGCGCATCAGCCGCAACCGCCTGGTAGACGCTCATGGTGGTGGCGGCTTGGATCCACATCCGCACGTAGTCGACCTCGTTGAGCGCAATGGGGATGGTGTTGAGGCCGAAGAAGTTGGTGGCCACCAACACCGCGTGGGTGGCATGGTTAGCCGCCAACTCGCCCAGCGTCGGCATCGCGGCCAGGGCGCCGGTGTAGGCCGTCGCGGCGGCCTGATGGGCCGCTGCTGTTGCCGCACTGTCGGCGCTGGCCTGCATCAACCAGGACAGGTACGGGAGATAAGCCGCGATGCAACACTGCGCGCTGGGGCCGTCCCAGGCGCCGGCTTGGACACCGGTCAATATCGCGGTCAGTTCTTCGGCCACCGCCAGGTATTCGGCGCTGAGCTCCGTCCAGGTTTGCGCCGCCGCCAGCAGTGAACCTGGTCCCGGCCCCGCGCTCAGCAGCGCCGAATGCGCCTCCGGCGCAGAAGCCATCCACAGCGGCGCTGTAGTGTCGAGTCCGCCGGGCCCGCGCTTCGCCCCTCACCGCGGCCCCCGAACGCCGTTGCCGCCCGCAACGGCGGCCGCGTCGCCGAACCGACAGTCAGCGACCCACCGGGACAGGGAACGCCGGAGCCCTGGCGCCGTAGTGGCAGGCTGGATACTGGCCCGATTCATGTAATCAACCCAGCGATAAGGAAGTCAGCGTGCCAATCGCCACGACCAACCCGGCGACCGGGGAGACAGTCAAGACTTTCACTGCAGCATCCAACGATGAGGTCGACGCCGCGATAGCGCGCGCCTACGCGCGGTTCCAGGACTACCGCCGCAACACCACGTTCGCCCAGCGCGCCGAGTGGGCTCACGCCACGGCCGATCTGATAGAGGCCGAGGCTGACCAGACTGCCGCCCTGATGACGCTTGAAATGGGCAAGACGATCGCATCGGCCAAGGCCGAAGTCCTCAAGTCCGCCAAGGGTTTTCGCTACTACGCCGACAACGCTGCGGCGCTGCTCGCCGACGAGCCCGCGGACGCCGGCAAGGTGGGCGCCTCTCAGGCCTACACCCACTACCAGCCGCTGGGTGTGGTGCTGGCCGTGATGCCGTGGAACTTTCCGTTGTGGCAAGCCGTCCGGTTCGCCGCGCCCGCTCTGATGGCCGGCAACGTCGGGCTGCTCAAGCACGCCTCGAACGTGCCGCAGTCCGCGCTCTACCTCGCCGACGTCATTGCCCGCGGCGGCTTCCCGGACGGCTGCTTCCAGACGTTGCTGGTCTCCGCCAGCGCGGTGGAAGGCATCCTGCGTGACCCCCGCGTGGCCGCGGCCACGCTCACCGGTAGCGAGCCCGCGGGTCAATCGGTCGGCGCCATCGCCGGCGACGAGATCAAGCCCACCGTGCTCGAGCTCGGCGGCAGCGACCCGTTCATCGTGATGCCGTCGGCAGACCTGGACAAGGCGGTCAGCACGGCGGTGACCGGACGGGTGCAGAACAACGGCCAATCCTGCATCGCCGCCAAGCGATTCATCGCCCACGCCGACATCTATGACGCGTTCGTCGACAAGTTCGTCGAGCAGATGTCGGCGCTGACAGTGGGTGACCCGACCGATCCGCAAACCCAGGTCGGTCCGCTGGCCACCGAACAAAGCCGCGACGAAATCGCCCAGCAGGTCGATGACGCCGCCGCGGCCGGGGCCGTGATCCGCTGCGGCGGCAAGCCCCTGGCCGGCCCCGGCTGGTACTACCCGCCGACGGTGATCACCGACATCACCAAGGACATGAACCTCTACACCGAAGAGGTCTTCGGCCCCGTCGCCTCGGTGTACCGGGCCGCCGACATCGATGAAGCGATCGAGATCGCCAACGCCACCACCTTTGGGCTGGGATCCAATGCCTGGACCCAGGACGAGGCGGAGCAGCGCCGTTTCATCAACGACATCGAAGCCGGTCAGGTCTTCATCAACGGCATGACGGTCTCCTACCCCGAACTCCCATTCGGCGGCATCAAGCGGTCCGGCTACGGCCGCGAGCTCGCCGGGCACGGGATCCGCGAGTTGTGCAACATCAAGACCGTCTGGGTCGGCTAGACGCGCGCCGGCTTCGGCTCGAGGTCGACGTTTTGCAGGAAGGTTCGAGCAACGTCCTGCGAAACGTCGCCCTGGCCGCGACGGCCTCACTCCGCCAGCGGCGCGCGCGCCCACACGCGCGTCAGGTGACCTTTCGAACCTCGACGGTCAGGCTCGGGGAGTAGGCCGCCGCCAGCACCGCCACCAGCCGGCGCACGGCCAGCGCAGGCTGCTCCGGGGTGGGCTCATCGAGCCCGAGGATGGGGTCCAGACCACGCATGTAGGGCGCCAGCGCCAGGTGCGGAAAAATCATCAGCAGCAGCGACAACAACGCATCTGTATCCGAATCCGCACGCAGATCCCCGCGGGCCAGCGCATCTCGCACCAGCGGCCGCAGCACCTCCAGGTAATGGCGATGTATGACGCTGCGCACGCTGATGCGGGCATCGGTGTCGACCTCTAGGGTCGCGGCGGCATGCAGCGCGCGTTCGCGCGGGTGCTCGGCGAAGTAGGCCACCCAGCCGTCGAGTAGGTCGGTGAGGAATTCGAAGAATGGCCGGCTGGAGTCGAGTTCCCGGATCAGACCTTCGATGTGGGTGCGCACCCGCTGACTGGCGGTGTCGGCGATGTACGCATACAGGTCGCGCTTGTCCGCGAAGTACTGGAACAGGCTGCCCTTGGCGACCCGAGCACGGCGGGCAATGACGTTCAGGCTGCCCTGGGAGAAGCCGTGTGCCCCGAATTCGGCCTCTGCGGCTTCCACGATGACCGCCCGACGAGCCGGATCCACCCGCGCCCAAGTCACCGTCGGCATCAAGCCTCCTCGCGCCAATGACCGTTGGTCATTTCACTGTGCGGGGCTCACGGTTAACGATTACCGCCCCGCACCGAGGTTGCCACGGTTTTACCGAATCAGGGGCGCATTTCGTAGGCGCCGTTGAGCGGCAGGACGTGTTCCTTCCAGACCTGGTCGTAACGCGCCGCGTCATGCGCCGGGCGGCGGATCATCCGCATCGCGAACTGGGCCTGTTGGTCGGTCGTGGCCGCCTTGTCATTCAGTTCGACGGCGTAGCTGTTGAAGTCCCGCACCAGCAGGCCGAAGATCTCGTCGAGCAGCGCGTCGTCCACGCCCGACAGCGGCGCCTCCTCCAAGATCAGCTGCGCATAGGGCACCAGCGCGAAGATCTGGCCGACACCGAACGCGAAGTCGATGTCCTTCTGCTGGGACGCATCCGGGGTGGCGCCGGCCAGCATCTCGGTCAGCACGTCGATCTGCTCCCGCAGCAGCGCGACATTGGGCAGGTGACCGTAGCTGTCGAACGGGGCGCGCCAGTCGTGGAAGCGCACCTTGCCCAGCCCGCCGGTGGGGCCCTGGTTGAACAGGAAGGTGTCGTCGGCCGCGTCGTCGCGACGGGGAATCAGCGGCAGCGCGGCGTCGGGGGCGAACAGGAAGTTGGGCATGAACTTGGCCAACAACCCGATATTGATGTGGACGGTTCCCTCCAGCCTGGGCAGCAGGCCGATCTCGCGGGCCACGGTCTCGAAGAAGGTGTCCTTCTCCACTCCCTTGGCGGCGATGACGTCCCACAACGCGGCAATCACGCGCTCGCCCTCGCTGGTGACCTTGGCCTTGGTCAGCGGGCTGTAGAGCAGGTAGCGACGATCCTCGGCCGAGGCGCTGCGCATGTAGTCGCTGGCCCGGCTGGCCACCAGCCGCATGGCGACCAGGCGCGCATAGGCGTCGGTCAACAACCGACGCACGTGGCTGAAGTCGGTGACGACGGTGCCGTACAGGTGGCGGTTGGCCGCGTGCGTGATGGCTTCGTAGAAGGCGTGGGTGCACATGCCGACCGCGCCCCAGCCCAGGTTGTACTTGCAGACGTTGACCGTGTTAAGCGCGGCATGGAAGGCCCCCATCCCGCGGTGCAGCAGGTCGGCCTCGGTGACCGGGTAGTCGTGCAGCGCGTAATTCGCCACGTAGTTCTGCGAATTCACCACGTTCTTCTTCAGCTCATACCGATCGTGCTGCGAGTCGGCGGCGAAGAAGACGTACTCCGGTTCCTTTGACGAGTCCTCGATCTTGCCGAAGGTCGAGACCATCCGCGCAACGTTGGCGTTGCCGATGTAGTACTTCTCGCCGCTGGCGGTCCAGCCGTGCTCGGACGGCGTCAGGATCATGTCGGTCTGGTAGACGTCGGCGCCGTGGGCCTGCTCGGACAGTCCGAAGGCGAAGACCTCGCCCTGCTCCAACTGCGCGGCCGCCTTGCGCTTGGCGTCCTCGTTGTCACTCATCCAAATCGGGCCCAGGCCCAACGCCGTCACCTGGAACGGGTACCAGTAGCTCAGCCCGTAGAAACCGATAATCTCGGCGAACTCACTGATGCGGTAGGTGTCCCAGCGGCAATCGTCAGCGCCATATTCGGACGGCGTCAACAACGAGGCGAAGATGCGGTGCTCGGCGATGTGGTTGAGAAAGTCCGAGTACCAGGCCCGGTCGTGGTCGTCGCGCTTGAGGCGCGCCTTTCCGCGGGACTCGAAAAAGTCCACTGTCGCGGCCATGATCTCCGCCGAGCGCGCGTCCGGGTATTTGCGTTGCAGGCGGTTGGGGTTGAGCAGCATGAGGGGAGCTCCCATGACTTGACTTCGAAAAGGACGAGCTTAGACGGTACGCCACGCGCCTCACCGCGACCGCGCCGGTAGGCACAAACCGTCGATAACGCCAGGTCGAACGGCTAAAGCCAATCAGCAATTCGGCTGAAATTCGCTGCGTTCTTTCCGTTTCCGGCCGCCACGAATGTGTATTCCGGCGGCCGCCACATCCGCTACACCGTAATAGCGGTGAGCCATTCCCGGCCCCTGGTGCGGCCGCGCGGCGCGAAGGATTTGGCCGGTTCGAGCACGGAAATGAGCCGGGCAAACACCCCTGTTGGCCAGGCCATTATCGACCTAGCATCGCTGATGTGTCAGCGCTAAATACCGCTCGCGGACCCATCGATACCGCTGATCTAGGCGTCACGCTCATGCACGAGCACGTGTTCATCATGACCACCGAAGTCGCCCAGAACTACCCCGAGGCTTGGGGTGACGAAGAGAAGCGGGTGGCTGATGCGATCACCCGGCTCAACGAATTGAAGTCGCGCGGTGTGGACACCATCGTCGACCTGACCGTGATCGGCCTGGGCCGCTATATCCCGCGCATCGCCCGGATCGCCGCCGCCACCGACCTCAACATCGTCGTGGCGACGGGCCTCTACACCTACAACGACGTCCCATATCGTTTCCACTATCAAGGCCCCGGTGGGATGCTCGACGGCCCGGAGATCATGACCGACATGTTCGTCCGGGACATCGAACAGGGCATCGCCGACACCGGCGTCAAGGCGGGCATCCTCAAGTGCGCCACCGACGAGCCCGGCATCACCCCCGGTGTCGAGCGGGTATTACGTGCGGTGGCCCAGACGCACAAGCGCACCGGGGTGCCGATCTCCACCCACACCCACGCCGGGCTGCGACGCGGACTCGAGCAACAGCGCATCTTCGAAGAAGAAGGTGTCGACCTGAGCCGGGTGATCATCGGGCACTCCGGTGACAGCACCGACGTCGGCTACCTCGAGGAGCTCATCGCCGCTGGCTCCTACCTGGGGATGGACCGCTTCGGCATCGACCTGATCCTGCCGTTCGAGGACCGAGTCAACATCGTGGCGACGATGTGCGAGCGTGGCCACGCCGACAAGATGGTGCTCTCCCACGACGCCAACTGCTATTTCGACGCGCTGCCCGAGGAGCTGACAGCGGTGGCCACGCCGAACTGGCACTACCTACATATCCACAACGACGTGATCCCGGCGCTCAAAGAACGAGGGGTGACCCACGAACAGGTGCACACCATGCTGGTGGACAATCCGCGCCGGATCTTTGAACGACAGGGCGGCTACCAGTAGCGACGCGTCCCCGCCGCAGGCGCGTTCGCGGATAGGCCAGCAAATTCACCGAAGTCCGGCGAAGCGCCGGATCGGCAAGCCGGAATGCGATATGCTCGCCGCGCGGCCGAATACTCAATCCAGCTGACCAGGCACGATGGTCGGTAAGCGGGAGAAGAGAGGGGTAGCAGCGTGCCCTTTGTGGTCACGATTCCCGAGCAACTATCAATAGCAGCAACAAGTCTGGCGAACATCGGTTCGACCATCAGCACGGCCAATACGGCCGCGGCCGCCCCCACCACCACGCTGCTAGCCGCCGGGGCTGACGAAGTATCGACGGCCATCGCCGCACTGTTCGGCTCACACGGCCAGGCATTTCAGGCACTGAGCGCCCAGGCCGAAAACCTGCACGGACAATTCGTCACGACCCTCAACTCCAGCGCGTTCTCGTATGCGAGTGCCGAGGCCGCCAACGCGAGCCAGAACCTGGTCAACGCGCTCAACATGCCCGCCGAGGGGCTGCTGGGCCGGCCCCTGATCGGCGATGGCACCGACGGCGCGCCCGGGACCGGACAAGACGGTGGCGACGGCGGCATCCTGTGGGGCAACGGCGGCAACGGCGGCTCCGGCGCGCCCGGCCAGCGCGGCGGCGACGGCGGGGATGCCGGGCTGTTGGGCAAGGGCGGTTACGGCGGCAACGGAGGAGCCGGCCAAACCGGCGGAACCGGCGGGTCCGTTGGGCTATTCGGCAACGGCGGAGGCGGTGGCGGCGGCGGAGGTACCGGCGGGGCGGGAGGAGCCGGCGGCACCTTCTGGGGCCCGGGCGGCGCCGGCGGCAGCGGCGGCCACGGCGGAGCAGGTATCGCCGGCAACGGCGGGGCAGGTGGGCCGGGCGGCGCGGTGTTCGGTACGGGCGGCGACGGCGGGCAAGGGGGCCTTGGCGGCTCTGGCGGCAACGGCGGAGCAGGCGGCGACGGCGGCTTGCTGTTCGGCACGGGCGGGCAGGGCGGCGAAGGCGCATCCAACAACAACACGCTGATCGGAAACGGCGGAGCCGGCGGCGACGGCGGGATAGGAACCACCGGCGGCGGGCACGCCGGAGCCGGTGGCGGCGCGGCCCTGCTCATCGGCAACGGCGGCGATGGCGGACAGGGCGGCAACGGTATCAATGGCACCGGCGCGAACGGCGGGGCCGGCGGCGATGCTGGCCTGCTGCTAGGCGCCGGTGGCAACGGCGGGGGCGGCGGGACCGGCACGGGTGCTGCGGGTGGAAACGGCGCGGCTGGAGGCAAAGCCGGGCTGATCGGCGGCGGCGGAAGCGGCGGGGCCGGCCGGAACGGCAGCAACGGCGGTAACGGCGGCAACGCCCAGCTGATCGGCAACGGCGGCCACGGCGGACATGCGGGAATCGGGGCAATTCGGGGCACCGCTGGTACCGGCGGCTACGGCGGGCTGCTGCTTGGCCAGAACGGGTCGAACGGGTCCGCTTAGCAGGGTGGGCTGCGTGTGCTGCTGAAGCCGCGGGGTAGGACTTCATTCGCCAGAGGTTCGAGCTCCTAGCAGACGACTGAGCGCATCCTCGTTAATGATGGGGATGCCGTACTTGCGCGCCTTCCTTGCCTTTCCAGTGGCCGAGTCGGGATCGGCAGCGACCAACAGGCGCGTCCTGCGGGTAAGCGACCCGACCTCGATGCCGCGCTGAGCTAGTTCTGCCTCCCACTCAGACCGGCGGCGCCGCATCGACCCCGTGAGGCATAGAACGTCGCCCGCCGCCAACGCGAACTCGGCGCAGGCCGAACGTGCAGAAGCCATTGCCAGAGCGGCATCCACGCGGTCGGCGGACAGCCCGAGGAGTTCAGCGACCTGAATCAGGTCAGCGCGCTCGTCGTCGGTGACAACCCCATCGGCAACCGCAACCCTCGCCATCGACCGCAGGTAGTCGTGGTGGATCTCGTCGAGCAGCCGACGCGAGAGGCCCAAGCTGTCGGCCATCTCAACCAGCGCATCCTCCTCGTGGCAGGACAGGTAACAGTCGAGGAGGGCGGATTCGAGGATTTCGAGGTAGGACTCGACGCGAGGGTCGTCCTCGTGGGGCATGCGCCCGGATTCCATGCCTCTCGGTAGCACCAACATCGCGATGAGGATTGATCAGAGTTGACCACTCGTCCTCGATGTCCCCCTCCGCCGACAGCAGCACGAGGCCAACCTCGACCACACGGTCGTACTCGGCGGCGAATCCGGTGGTCTCGAAGTCCAGGACGGCAAAACCGGCCACGTCTACTACTCCTCGATTCGGCGGCTCCCATCCTGCCGAAGAGTAAACGGACCCCCAACAGGAAGCCTGGCGTTCAATCAAATTAGAACGCGCGACGGGAACTACTTTGAAGTCATGGAGTTCACCACGAGACGGCTGTGGGGCCAATGTTTGACCCGTTCTGTAGAGAATTACCCACCAAGGAGCGGCCCGCTCCCCCAGGGCTCCGAGCAGCAACGGCGACTGCGCAAAGAGGGGCTGTTGCCCGAACTCGTCCCAAAGGGGCATTTGTTCGGGCGATCGTGGAATCACGAGGACTCAAAGATGACAAATAGGGATCACCGCGTCAGCGGGGCGCGCGGGATCATGTATGCACTCCAAATGCCCCCGTATGGACCGGGCGCTTTTGGGAAACAATTTGGGGACCACAAGATTCGATTCTCACTCAGGTCGGTGATCGTTCGGGCCACGTCGGTCACGAAGCAGCCAAGCCGGTCGATGGCAGCAACGACCACGGTGTCTCCAAGGCGCGAATAGTCGGGCATCGCCGACAACCCGGTCGGGCCCCCTTGGCCGATCCCAACAGTTTGTCGGCAATGACGCGTTCCAAGGCATGCCTGGTCGCAGCAAGCGCCACGAGCAGGGCGTCGAGGTCCTGACCGGCGGTGCTGACGCAGGCGTAGCCCACGGTATGGCGCCAACGAAGAGACCGCAGCGGCCGAGATGGCCGCCGTGCGACCCAGGTTGGTCTAGATGGTGCTGACCCTTTCCCAAGTCCAGGCATGGAGCACCGAGCACCTGATCGAGGCGGCCACCTACTGGAGCAAGACCGCCGATCAGTGGGAAGACGTGTTTCTCCAAATGCGCAACCAATCCCACACCCTCGTGTGGGAAGGCGCTGGCGGTGATGCGCTACGGCAGCGAACCGGTGCTGACCTGGCGATCGTGAGCACCAAGGCCGACGAACTACGCCAAGCCAGCAAAATCGCCCGCGATGGCGCCGGAACCATCGGCATTGCCCAACGCAGGGTGCTCCATGCCGTTGAAGACGCCCACAACGCCGGTTTCACTGTCGGAGAAGACTTCTCAGTCACCGATATCCGAACCAGCCGCAGCTCCGCCGAGCAAGCAGCCCGCCAAGCACAAGCACAAGCACAAGCACAAGCACTCGCTACCGACATCCGCCAACGCGCAGTCGAGCCGCTGCCGCCTCCTGCCCCGGGACGGCTGCCGCCCCTGACCCCAGGCGAAATGGCGACCCCCAGACTGCCAGCACCCCCACCGCAGCCTCCGATACGGGGCGGCGCCGATCTCGCGCCGGCCGAACCCCCACCTGTTGTGCGCACACCTATGGAGCCACCAGCCCGTCTAGGCGGCCCCATTGCGGGCGGCCCGGTACCGCCAGAATCCATCCCACACCCCGTTCAACCGCCGCACAGCCACCACGGGCCACCTGTGCTGGGCAAAGACGAGCTACCGGACTTAGGTGAATTCAACCCAGGATGACAAGAGGAACTTAATTACTTTCTAAGACAACGGATTAGAGCGTCTCAAAGTGCTGCGTGACCAGACGATTACACCCCAGGAGGGGACTGTCGCCTCCGCTGCTCGCGACGTATTCCTTCCCCCCACCGTTCGATATTCTCAATTTCCTCGGCCGTGCGGATGCGGCCGCCGTTCGGAAACAATAATTTGGCGCGCTCGTAGCCGCCGATTTTGCGTTGCAGGCCACGCAGCAAGCCCATTGGCTCGGCGTCAGAGAACCTTGTACCGATCTCGAAATCCAGACCCGCACCGATCAAGCTGCTGGCGAACGTGACTTCAGACAATAACAGCACCCGCGCTCAATCCAGATCTGTCAAGGGCTCACGATCGGTGACAGCACGCTCAAGACGCACGATGAGTTCGCCGAACTGCTCCCAGGTTGATAACCCCAGCACCTGGAACGGAAACGGCTTCCCGGCCGCCGACCTCCGCCACTCGTCCAATGTCTGCCGAATGAAATCGCGCTCATCCCCGGTCAGCTCGACCGCCACCAACTCAGAGGAATTTGTCATTGAGTCGATCGTACGGCCAGCACCTGACGTACGAGGGTGTCGACTGCCACGATGATGGGGCTACCTTGACCAGGTTTTAGCCAGTCCAGCAATCTTGCGACTCCCGACGACGACACGCCCGTAGTCCCTGACCCGTGTCTCGCGCCAACTCGACGCCCGTGAAGCCCTCCGGGTCCGGGCACCCTCTGAGACAAGATGTGAGGCGTCTCGGTTCTCTAGAAGTGAGACACGTCGGGCGTTCGCCCAAGCCCCTGGGATGGTAGCTGGCCGCCGTTGTTGTGTTTGCCTACACTTCGGTTCGTGGGGTCTTCGTTGCGTGTGGATACCGCGGGCGTGCAGGCGATGGCCTGGCGGTGGGGTATCGCAGCTGGGGAGCTGACCAGCATGGATGCGCCGGCGGGGCTGGGGTTGTACTGCCAGCTCAGCGCGGCCGCAGTCGATGCCGCCCATGGTGAGGTGGCGGCGTTTACTACCGGGCTAGCCATTCAGGTGAACGCACGCACCGCGGGCGTGACTCAAGCCGATAGTGGCTATCTGGCCAATGAAGCTGCCTCGGCCGATGTGCTGGCAGCGGTGGCTCCATCGGTGACCCGCGTGTAGTAATGGCAGCGTCGGGAATTCCGGACCTGTCAGCGTTGTTGGCTTGGCCCACCGATCATCTCACTGAGGCGGCTGCTCATTGGGACAACGTAGGCGAGCACACCTATGCGGTGGCCCACCAGCTGTGGCGCGATGCAACGTCGATTGATTGGAGCGGCCATGCCGCCGGCGCGTTGCGCGCCGCAACGCACGCCGACCTGCAAACTACCAGCGCGGCAGTCGACCAGTTGCAGGAAGCGGCCCGTGTCGCGCGTAATGGGGCCTCGGATCTTTACGCCGCCCGTTCGCGGGTGCGGTACGCAGTCACCGACGCCCAGGCAGCGGGATTTCAAGTAGAAGAAGACCTTTCGGTCACCGATCGCATGACGGGCGGATCAGCGGCCCAGCGCGCGGCCCGGCAAGCCCAAGCCCAGGCCTTCGCCGGCGACCTCCGTCAGCGTGCCGCCCAACTGGTGGGCCTGGACGCTCAAGTCGCCACAAAAGTTACGGCCGCGGTGGCCGGGATCGGCAGCAGTTTCCCGCAAATTCCTGCACCCGCCGCCCCGCCAATGGGCAACCCGGTCCGCGCCGTCGACAACCGCACGTTCAAACAAAACCCGCCACCAGCGCCGGTCGACCCCAAGGACATGACCGCAGAGGAGGCTCGCGCAGCATGGGCGGACATCAACAGTGAAATAGGCAAGTACAACGCCCGGTGCGGGCGCACCTTCGTCTTGCCGACCGAACAGGGCGCTTACGACGCCTGTATCGCCGACAAAGGACCCCTACTCGATCGCCAAGCTGCCATCCGAGCCCGCCTCGGGCAACTAAGTATACCCGTCGAAGGCGAAGACCCAACCCACCCAGGAACCGCGGAACCACCATTTCCACCACCCACCCGAATCAACGGGCTGACAGAACATGGAGCACAACGTGTCGAAGGGCGAGACGGCCACGGGGTCAACGACAATGCAATGCAAGACGCCGTCGCGCATCCGATAGAGCCACCACAGTTCATGCCTGATCAATATGGTGGCACCTGGCGATATATCGGCAAGGACGCGACGGTTAGTCTGAACGAAAACGGGCAAGTGACAACGGCCTGGGCAAATAGCCGCAATGGATGGAGGAATCCGTGAACAACATTCTCGATGTCGTTCCATCCGAGCACCGCGTTCTTATCATGGATGAGCTGACACGCCGTAACCCCGATCTCCTTGCGGAGCTTCGCACCGTGCAGAAGCCAACCAACGACCAGAGCGACACCGTTGTGGATGCGCTGTCGCATGCGTTGAGCGCGAACTACGGGCCAGGGCATGTACCAAACGACTATGGACTAGCGGTTGAACGCGCAATTGACGCCTACCTCGAAGCGTGGCCCATATACAGGTAGACACCGCGTCCCCCAGGGCTCCGGCGTTCCCTGCCGTGTCCCCGAGGACAGGACAGCGTTCCCATCATCGTGGCACCTTCGGCCGGGGACAAGAACCCAGTCGTCACGTTTCTTTATAAACGAGACTGTGCAAGGCGGGTGAGCTTGCAACAGTGGGCGGCTCGGCGGTCCAGCGATACGTCGGCAGGATCGAGACGAGATTCGAGCTCAAATCTCTAGAAAAGAGACATCCATAGCTGATCTAAGTAGCGTCACCTCGAGCAAGACTCCCGCGCGATCGCAGAGCACGGAACCGCGCGTGATTGAGCCATTGTGGCGCGATGGCCATCTGGCTTGCGATGTGAGTTGTTATCCATGAGCTCGCCGTTAAACCCCCAAGAATGCAACCGGGTCAGCTGCGGGTCGAGGTCCCTCAGCTAGAAGCCACGGCTGGCGAATGGAGTCAACGAAGCGCCACTCTGGCCGCCTTAACACCCCCTTCACCAGGACAGCCGTTTCAGCCCACCACAGCCGCGGTGAGCAGTGCCCACACAGCTGTTGGCCTCGCCGCAGCAGCGCTTACAACCCGCACCCAAGAGACAATCGTTGCCGTCGAGAGCGGTGCGACACGGTATGCCACCAACGAAACGACCTCACCAGCCGAGATGGCTGCCGTGCAACCCAGGTTGGTCTAGGTGGTGCCGACCCTGTCCCAGGTTCGGGCATGGAGCACCGGGCATCTGATCGAAGCGACTAGCTACTGGACTCAGACCGCCGATCAGTGGGAAGACGTGTTCTTGCAGATGCGCCACGAAGTAGCGTCGCACGGCCCGGGCCAGGTGGTCCGATTACGAGGCTGCACGATGGCTCGGCCTACGATGGGTGCCCCTGAGCCCGCCGTCACACTTTCCGGGGATGGAGCCGGGTCTGCTGCGGGTCGCTGTCCGACAGCTGCAAACCACCGCCATTCAATGGAGTCAACAAGCCGTTGAACTTGCCGCTGCCTCCCTCACCAGGGGCGCCGCTTCAACCCGCCGCGGCGGCGGGCAGGGCCGGGAGCCAGGGAACGCCGGAGCCCTGGGCCGGGAGCGGTTGGCGCGTTCCACTGGGGGTATCGGCGTTCGGGCCCCAGGTCCGGCCGGCGGTGACGACATGCCCGACTACCAGCGCGTCAACGTTGGATGAACTGCCCATCGCGCCCACCAGACCGCGATACGCTGTATTCCTGACTGATTCCTCGACCCACTGACCAGGCGGCGGCCGGTGAGCTGACGAGAGGACTGGCTCATGTCGTTCGTTTCCGTCATCCCTGAACAGCTGACTGCGGCAGCCACGAACCTGGCCGGTGTCGGATCGACGATCAGCACGGCCAATGCCACCGCGGCCGGCCCCACTGCCGCGGCGTTGGCCGCCGGCGCCGATGATGTTTCGGCGGCCGTCTCATCATTTTTCGGCGCCTACGCGCGGGACTACCAGGCGTTCAGCGTGCAGGTGGAGGCCCTTCACGACCAGTTCGTGCGCGCCGTCACCTCCGGTGCGGCGTCGTATGCGGGCGCCGAGGCCACCAGCGTCCAACAGATCCTGCTCGACGCGATCAATGCGCCCACCCAAGCGCTGCTGGGACGCCCGCTGATCGGCAACGGCGCCAATGCGGCCCCGGGATCCGGGGCAAACGGGGGCGACGGCGGCATCTTGTACGGCAACGGCGGCGCGGGTGGCTCCGGAGCGGCCGGCGGCAACGGCGGGGCCGGCGGGGCCGGCGGCACGTTGTCCGGCATCGGCGGGCACGGTGGAGCCGGCGGGCTCGGCCAAGTCAGCGGGGGCGCGGGCGGGGACGGCGGAAACGGCGGCGTGTTCTTCGGTGGGGGCGGCGACGGCGGTATCGGCGGGCACGGCATAACCGGCACCGGCGGCACCGGCGGGAGCGGCGGGAGCGGCGGGAGCGGCGGGACCGGCGGCTTCCTGCCCGGCGGCGCCGGAGTCGCCGGGCTGATCGGCGATGGCGGAGCGGGCGGATCCGGGGGAACCGGCGGCTCCTCCGCGCTCCTGTTCGGCACCGGCGGGGTCGGCGGGGTCGGCGGCAGCGGCGGCGACAGCGGCGGGACCGGCGGGGCCGGCGGACAGGGGGGCGCGATGTTCGGCAACGGCGGGGCCGGCGGAGGCGGCGGAGACGGCATCAACGTCGGAGGCAAAGGCGGGGCCGGAGGAGCGGCCGCCACACTGTTCGGCAGCGGAGGCACCGGTGGGGACGGCGGAAACGCCGGCGCCGGCGTCACCTTCGGGGGCGCCGGCGGGGAGGACGGGGCCGCCGCCTTGCTCGGCGGAAACGGGGGTTCCGGCGGGCATGGCGGAATCGGAAATGTCGGCGGCAAGGGCGGGGCCGGAGCTGCCGGCGCGATGCTGCTCGGCAACGGCGGCGATGGTGGAAATTCCCTTGCCAGTCTCGCCGGTGCGGGAGGAGCCGCCGGTAACGCGGGGCTGATCGGCAGCGGCGGCACCGGCGGGGCCGGGGGCCAGAGCTTCTCCGGCACCGGCGGTAAGGGCGGCGATGGCGGCAGCGCCCTGTTGATCGGCGACGGCGGCAACGGCGGCAACGGCGGGACCGGGGCTACCGCTGGTGTCGGCGGCACCGCGGGCACGGGTGGCTTCCTGTTCGGACTGGACGGGATGAACGGGTCGCCGTAGCTGTGCGGCGCTCAGGGCGCGATCGCGTCCGCTTCCCGGTCGATGTCCTGCCCGGCGCTGTGCTCGGTCCGTTTCGCCCAGCGGCGCAATGCTTCTCGACAGGGTGACTCCACCAGCGCATAGCTGACGGCGGCGATCGCGAAGCCAAAGATCAATGTCAGCACCAGCACCGTCGGCATCCGTCCGGTGAACGCAAAGGTGCCGATCACCGGGAACACCATGTCCAGGGCGGCCAAATGCCAGATGAACAGCCCGTAGGACCAGCGCCCCAGGGTCACCATGGTGGTGCTGCCCAGTAGCCGGTGGGGCGTGCCGGGCCGGTCCAGCACCAACGGCGCCACCAGCGCGAACGCCACCACGGCACCCATCGCGGTCTTCACCGCGAATTGCGTCGCCGAGCCCTGGACCAGGCCGGCCGGACCGGCCAGCGGTGATGCCGCCGCCAGATACGCCAGCATCGCCACCACACCGATCAGCACGCGGTGGCGCGCCAACCGGTGTACCAGCCCGATCGGGCTGTGCACCCACTCGGCCAGCAACATGCCGGCGGCGAACCAAGAGAAGAAGGCCGGCGGCCAGTTCAGCGGGTTCATCCCGGAACCGGCGGCCACCGGCAACCACGCCCAGGCCAGACTGAGCGCGGCCGCGGCGGCGATGACGGGCACCCGGGCCCCGACTGGCACACGGCGGGCCAGGAACGCGAGCAGCGGCAACGCCAGGTAGAAGCCGACCTCGACGGACAGGCTCCACATCTGGGTGAGGCCCCCGGTCAGCGTCAATGGCACGTAGATCTGGGTAAGGGTCAAGTTCGCCAGCCACACGGTCAAACTCGCGTGGTCCGAATCCGGCAGCAGGGACAAGATCACAACCACCGCGACCACGTAGGCGGGCATGATCCGGACCGCCCGCGACCGCAGATAGTGACCCGTGCGGGGACGCGGTGATCCGCCCCGAGCGGCCGCAGCGTGCCCCCGCCACAACAGAAACCCCGACAGCGCGAAGAACACCGCCACCGCCAGATCGAAGCGGCCGAACAGCCGGCCGGCGACTCCACTGGAGTGGCCGGTCTGGAAGGCGACATGGGTGACGACCACCCCCATTGCCGCGCAGGCACGCATGCCCTCCACGGGAGGCAGAAAGCTGCGTGTCCCCCCCACCTGCTGGCCGTCGGTCACCATCACAGTCTGCCCATCATCGACTGGCGGCCGAATCGGGTACACCGGCAAAGTTGGGGCAGGTTCGCACACCGGGACCATACGTTCTGCTGTTAGGGTCAAACGGGTTTGACTGCCTACTTATTCGGGTGGGAACAGGTCGCGGCCAACGAGTCTTTGGTCCAGAAGGAGGTCACAGCAACGTGAACCGAGCAGTCATGTTGCGGATCGCCGCATTGGGAACGATCGGACTCGGGTCCGCTCTCCTGATCGCCGCGCTGCTGCTGTCGACCTATACCAGCAGCAAGATCACCAAAATCCCGCTCGATATCGATGCCACCCTGATCAGCGAAGGCAAGGGATCGGCGCTCGACTCGGCCTCGCTGGCCACCGACCACATCGTCATCAACCAGAACGTGCCGTTGGTGTCCCAACAGCAGATCACGGTCGAGTCACCGGCCAATGCCGATGTGGTCACCCTGCAGGTCGGAACCTCGGTCCGGCGTACCGACAAGCAGAAGGACACCGGTCTGCTGCTGGCGATCGTGGACACGGTCACCCTCAACCGGCACACGGCGATGGCCATCTCCGACGACACCCACACCGGGGGAACGGTCCAGAAACCGCGTGGCTTCGGCGACGAAAGCCCGCCAACCGCTATCCCGCTGCGGCACGAGGGCTTGTCCTACCGCTTCCCGTTCCACACCGAGAAGAAGTCCTACCCCTACTTCGATCCGATCGCACAGAAGCCATTCGACGCCAACTATGACAGCGAAGAGGACGTCAACGGCCTGACCACCTACCGGTTCACCCAGAACATCGGCTACAACTCCGAAGGCAAGCTGGTCGCACCGGTCAAGTACCCGTCGCTGTACGCCGGCGACGAAGACGGCAAGGTCACCACGACCGCCGCGATGTGGGGTGTTCCGGGAGAGCCGGACGAAGAGATCACGATGACCCGCTACTACGCGGCGCAACGCACCTTCTGGGTGGACCCGGTCACGGGCACCATCGTCAAGCAGACCGTGCACGCCAACCACTACTTCGCCCGTGAGGCGATGAAGCCAGAGGTAACCCTAGCCGACTACAAGGTCACCTCCAACGAAGACACGGTCGAGACCCAGGTCAACACCGCCCGCGACGAACGTGACCGGCTGGCGCTGTGGTCGCGGGTGCTGCCGATCACGTTCACCGCAATCGGCTTGGTCGCGCTGGTCGGCGGCGGGCTGCTCACCTCGTTCAGCCTGCGGACCGAAAGCATCCTGATGGATCCGAGCCTGGACCGCGACGACACCGACTTCCTGCGGCGCGTCGGACTCGAGCAGCCGGTGCCGGGAGCCGAAGCCGAGACCGAGAAGCTGCCCGCGCAGCGTCCAGACTCGTCGGACGACGGTCCTGACTCGGACAAGACTCCGCCCGATTCGGCCGAATCGTCGTCGGAGTCGGGCTCGGCTGAGCCCTCTGGTCCCGAGGAACGGACCTAGCCCGCCGACGATGCGGGCCAAGATGGCCCGGGGAGAAGGCGCAGGTTGGGCCTCGCCGCGCTGCGCGTGCTGGTGGCGGCCGGGGTACGCGCTGGTGCTGGCGCTGCTGGTGGTCGGGCCGGTGCTGGGGCCCGGATATCTGCTGCTGCGCGACGCGGTATCCACCCCGCGGTCATATCTCTCCGACAGCGCCCTGGGGTTGATGGCTGCGCCGCGGGCGACGCCGCAGGATTTCGCGATAGCGCTGGCCTCCCAGGTGATAGACGGCGGGATCCTGGTCAAGGCACTGCTGGTCTTGGGGCTGTGGCTGGCGGGCTGGGGTGCGGCCGTGCTGGTAGCGCGGGCACTGCCCGCGGCCGGCGCCGGAGGCCAGTTCGTCGCGATCACCCTGGCGATCTGGAATCCCTACGTGGCCGAACGCCTCCTGCAAGGCCATTGGAGCCTGCTGCTCGGCTACGGCTGCCTGCCCTGGGTCGCGGCCACCATGCTGGGGTTGCGCGCACCGGAGGCAAGCCAGACCGGATTCTTCGGGCTGGCCTTCTGGATCGCGCTCGCCGGTCTCACCCCAACTGGGTTGCTGCTGGCCGCGACGGTAGCCCTGACCTGTGTGGCTGCTCCCGGTGGCGGCAAACCACGGTGGCTGTGCGCAACGGCCGCGTTAGCGGCCGCGCTGGTCGGTGCCCTGCCTTGGCTGACGGCGTCGGCCCTCGGTTCGTCGCTGACCACCCACACGGCCGCCAACGGACTCGGCGTTGCCGCGTTCGCGCCGCGCGCCGAACCGGGTCTGGGCACGCTCCTCAGCTTGGCCAGTCTTGGCGGAATCTGGAACGGCGATGCCGTGCCCGGTTCGCGAACCACTCTTTTCGCGGTGGCCTCCGCCGCGGTCCTGTTGGTCGTGGTGGCGGTCGGACTCCCCACCGTGGCGCGACGGCCGGCGCTGGTGCCGCTGCTAGTGCTGGCCGCGGTGTCGGTGCTGGTGCCCGCCGCCCTGGCAACCGGCCCGGGCCTGCACATCTTGGCTGCCGCGGTCGATGCCGCACCCGGGTTGGGGGTGCTCCGCGACGGGCAGAAATGGGTGGCGCTGGCGATGCCGGGTTATGCCGTATCCGCCGCGGCCGCGGTGTCGACCCTGTCACGCTGCAAGACGGCCGCAACGCCCCTGAAATCGACACTGGCGGCGTCGGCGTGCTGCCTGGCGCTCGTGCTGGCCCTGCCCGATCTGGCATGGGGCGTGCTGGGCCGGGTTGCGCCGGTGCATTACCCGCCGGGGTGGACCGCCGTGGCGACCGCGATCAACCATCAGCCTGGGACCGTCGCGGTCTTGCCCATCGGCACCATGCGGCGATTCTCCTGGTCCCGTCGGGCGCCGGTGCTCGACCCGCTCCCCCGCTGGGTTCGACCGGACGTGTTGAGCAGCGGCGATCTGGTCATCTCCGGGGTGCTGGTGCCCGGCGATGGCGTGCGCGCCCGAACGATCCAAAAGTTGCTGCTCGCCGGGGCTGATCCGGAGGCCCTGGCCCAGGCCGGGGTGGGCTGGCTCGTCGTCGAAGTGCACGGCGGCGGCGAGGTGGGCGAAGCCGGACGCACACTGGACCGCCTGACGCCGACCTACCGCGACGATGAGCTGGCCCTGTACCGGATCGGTGGCCGGTCCGCGGGTGTCCCGGCCGGGGATCGTCGGGCAATGATGCTCGCGCATTGGGCGTGGTTGTCGATGTTGCTCGCGGGTGGCGCCGGGATGGCCGCCGGCCGGGTCCGGCCGACACTTAAGCGGTCGCAAGGAATCGCCGACGGATCTCGCAGCGGATTAAGTCTCGGGGCTACACAACGCCGCTGACGAACCGACCGGCCGGTACGGCTTCCAGGACGCTACGCATCCCGTCGACACTTTCCTGCCAGGAGAACTCGGCACTGCGCACCTGAGCCTTGGCGCCGAGCTGATCGCGCAGCACCGGATCGGCCAGCAGTCGTTCGAGCTGATCCACCAGTTCGGCGTGGCTGTCGACCAGGATGCCGGTCACTCCGTCGATGATCGAATCGGATAGACCACCCGAGGATCGATACCCGATGGTGGGCACCCCGTGTTGGGCCGCCTCGACCACCGCCAGCCCCCAGCCTTCCTTGCGCGACGGCAGCAGCTGCACCCATGAACTCTGCAGCACGTGGTGTTTGGTCACGTCGTCGACGTGACCGTGGAAAGTCACCGCGTCGGAAATGCCGAGCCGGTGCACATGATCGATCAGCCGTTGTCGCCACCAGCCGCCGCCGACGACGTCGATGTGCAGATTCGGGCTGCCCGGCGTGCGTCGCCGCAGCTGCGCGACAGCCTCCAGCGCGTCCTCAATCTGCTTGTGCGGCACCAGCCGGGACAACACCACCACCCGCGGCGTCGCCGCCCGCGGTCCGGACAGGGTTTGCCCGGGCGCCTCGTCGAGGCCGTTGCGGACCACGGCAATTCGCTCGTTGTCGACACCGAGCGCGACGAGATCGCGGGCCGAGGGCAGCGACACCGTCACGTACTGGTTGCGCCGGTTCAGCCATGGCGACAACTTCGACTCCACGAACCAGCCCAACCGCCCGAGCGCCGGACCCGCCACCGGCCACTGCTCGCGATGACAGTGGTGCACCAGCACCACCACCCGCCGGCCGTACACCAGACGAGCCAGGAAAGGGAGCCCGTTCTGGGTGTCGATGACCGCCGCGGGCCGCGCCCGTCGCAGCGGACCCAGACCCATTCGCGCCGCGACCATCGCCAACAGCGCCCACACGTATACCGAGTAGCGGCCACCCGCGCGGTTGACCCGCACCCCGTCGACCAGCTCCCATCGCGGAGCACCCGGGTAACGGGCGGTGCGCAAGGTGACCTCGATCCCCGAGGCCGCCAGTTGCGCGCCGATGCGCTGCAGATATGTTTCGCTACCGCCCCCCTGTGGGTGTCCGGTGTCGCGCCAACACAGCAGCAGCACGGAGCGCAGATCAGACATCAGTGGCTAGCCTAGCCCGCGCGAGCGTCCCCAACGCCAGCCGTAGGGTGTGCCGATGGCCGTCACCGACAGGTTTGCGCGGCGGGCAACGCTGTCCCGGTCGCTGCGGTTGCTGTCCGAATTCCGCTACGAGCAACCCGACCCGGCGCGCTTCTACGGAGCACTCGCAGCCGACACCGCGACGTTGGTGAGCGACTTGTGGCTGGCCGCCCGCGGTGAATCGGTGGCCGGCCGCACGCTGCTCGACGTCGGCGGGGGTCCCGGATACTTCGCGTCCGCGTTCGCGGCCGCTGGCGTCGGGTACATCGGCGTCGAACCGGACCCCAACGAAATGCATGCGGCCGGGCCCGCGCACGCGGGTGGGCCCGGTTCGTTTGTCCGCGCCTCGGGCATGGCCCTACCGCTCGCCGACGACTCGGTGGACATCTGCCTGTCTTCCAATGTCGCCGAGCATGTGCCGCGCCCCTGGCAACTGGGGGCCGAGATGTTGCGGGTGACCAGGCCGGGTGGGCTTGCCGTGCTTTCCTACACCGTCTGGCTGGGCCCGTTCGGCGGGCACGAGATGGGCCTGAGCCACTACCTGGGCGGCGCGCGAGCCGCCGCACGGTATGCCCGCAGGCACGGCCATCCGACAAAGAATAACTACGGGTCGTCGTTGTTCGCGGTGTCAGCCGCCGAGGGCCTGCGATGGGCGGAGGGCACGGGAACCCTGATCGCCGCATTTCCCCGCTACCACCCCCGATGGGCCTGGTGGATGACTTCGGTGCCAATGCTTCGCGAGTTCCTGGTGAGCAATCTGGTCCTGGTGCTGTCGCCCCGGTAATGGAACGTGTTCTTGTTTTGCTTTCGCTTGGGTAGGGTGGCGCCATGGGCGAGAAAACCGAATACGACAAACTCTTCATCGGCGGCAGGTGGACGGAGCCGTCGACCTCGGAAGTGATCGAGGTGCACTGTCCGGCCACCGGCGAGTACGTGGGCAAGGTGCCGTTGGCGGCCGCCGCCGACGTCGACGCTGCGGTTGCCGCCGCGCGCGCGGCATTCGACAACGGTCCGTGGCCATCCACGCCGCCAAAGGAACGCGCGACCGTCATCGCCAATGCCCTCAAGCTGCTCGAGGAGCGCAAAGACCATTTCGCCAAGCTGCTCGCCGACGAGACCGGCCAACCGCCGATGACCGTCGAAACGATGCACTGGATGGGCTCGATCGGGGCGCTGAACTTCTTCGCCGGCCCCGCCGTGGACCAGGTCAGGTGGAAAGAGATCCGCAACGGGTCCTACGGGCAGACCATCGTCCACCGGGAGCCGATCGGTGTGGTGGGCGCGATCGTGGCCTGGAACGTGCCCCTGTTCCTGGCGATCAACAAGCTGGGTCCGGCGCTGCTGGCGGGCTGCACGGTGGTGCTCAAACCCGCTGCCGAAACACCGCTGACCGCAAATGCGTTGGCGGAGGTGTTCGCCGAGGCGGGCCTGCCCGAGGGCGTGCTGTCGGTGGTGCCAGGCGGGGTTGAGACCGGGCAAGCCCTGACCTCCAACCCCGGGGTGGACCTGTTCACCTTCACCGGCAGCTCGGCCGTCGGCAAAGAGATCGGGCGACGGGCCGCGGAGATGCTCAAGCCGTGCACCTTGGAACTCGGCGGAAAATCGGCGGCCATCCTGCTCGAGGATGTCGATCTGAGCACCGCGGTCCCGATGATGGTCTTCTCCGGGATCATGAACACCGGGCAGGCCTGCGTGGGCCAGACCCGCATCCTGGCCCCCCGGTCCCGCTACGAGGAGATCGTGGAGGCGGTAAGCGCCTTCGTACAAGCACTACCGGTCGGGCCGCCGTCGGACCCAGCCGCCCAAATCGGGTCGCTGATCTCGGAGAAGCAGCGGGCCAGGGTCGAGGGCTACATCGCCAAGGGCATCGAGGAAGGCGCCCGGCTGGTTTCCGGCGGCGGCCGCCCGGAGGGTCTGGACAACGGATTCTTCGTGCAGCCCACCGTCTTCGCCGACGTCGACAACAAGATGACGATCGCGCAAGAGGAGATCTTCGGGCCGGTGCTGGTGGTGATCCCCTATGACACCGAGGAGGATGCGATCAAGATCGCCAACGACTCGGTGTACGGTCTGGCCGGCAGCGTATGGACCTCCAACGTGCCCAAGGGCATCGAGATCTCGGAGAAGATCCGCACCGGCACGTATGCGATCAACTGGTACGCCTTTGATCCGTGCTGCCCATTCGGCGGCTACAAGAATTCCGGCATCGGTCGCGAAAACGGGCCCGAGGGCGTCGAGCACTTCACCCAGCAGAAGAGCGTGCTGATGCCGATGGGTTACACGCTCGAAAGCTAGCCCACTTCGGTAGGAGGCCGAATACCACCGCAATTCGCCGCCCTTTGGAATCAGGAGCCTGGGCTTAGCGGCCGGTGAATCGGGCCTGTCGGCGTTCGATGAAAGACTGCACTCCCTCGGCGGCATCTGCGCTGGTGAATAGCGCCCGAATATCGGGGACCAGGCGCTCGATCGCCGCGGCCTCACCTTCCCGGCGAGCCAGATGCGCCGACGCGAGGGTGGCTCGCACGCCCAACGGTGCGGCACGGTCGGCGATGGTCTGCGCGATCTCCCGAGCCCGGGTCAGAGCCGTCGCCGCATCGTCGGCCACCTCTTGGACCAGCCCGATGCGATGCGCTTCGGCGGCATCGAACTCGTCGCCGGTGAGCAACCAGCGCATCGCGTTACCCCACCCGGCGTCACGGGTCAGCCCGATCGTCGCGCCTCCGAACGGGTAGATCCCGCGCTGTACTTCGAGTTGACTGAATCGGGTTCCGGCCGCCGCGATGCGAATGTCGGAGGCCAGCAGCAATTCGATGCCCAACGTCATGCACCAGCCGTGTGCGACAGCGATCAGCGGTGTGCGCCACGGGCCGTCCAGCCGCCACGGGTCGCGACCATCCGCGGGGAACGGGGACTGTCCGGCCGCGATGCTGGGCGCAACGTCAACCAGATCCAGGCCGCCGGTGAAGTGGTCACCATGGGCGAACAGGACGCCGGCCCGCACCGAGTCGTCGGTTTCCAGCAGCGCGTAGGCGCGCGACAGGTCAGCAAACATTGCCCGGTCGAACGAATTGCGTTTCTGCGGCCGATTCAGGCCGATCAGCAGGACGTGGCCATCCCGCTCGAGGGACACGGTTGCCAGTTTGGGCAGGGAAGTTTCCGTCGTAGTCATCTGCACAGTAAACCGCAGAAATATGTCATATGCAATAGTTCATACCGTCCAATTGTCGGGCATTACGAGTTGGTTGCAGGGGTTTCTCTATCTCCGCCCACGCTTATATGCTGCTTTGCATAATCATGGGCCGGCGGCCCCGGCGCATGGGATAACGCAGATGCCGGGAGATACCGTGTGGATCATCGAGCTCAACGTTGCCGGCTATCGCTTCACCCGCGAGATGCCCGATCTGCCCCGCAAGCAAGCCCGGTTGCGCCCCCGCCACCTGCATTGGCCGGTACTGCGCCACTCGCACGGACATTCCCCCGCCGCATGACACCGCCCAGCACATCGACGCCGAAGCGTGGCGGCACCCGCGAGAAGATGTTGATCAGCGCCGCTCAGGTGATGCGCGAGCGGGGCGCGGCCGGGGTCACCATTGATTCGGTGCTCGCCCGCAGCGGCGCCCCCCGCGGTTCGGTCTACTACCACTTTCCCGACGGCCGAAATCAGATCCTGATCGAAGCGCTGCGTTATGCCGGCGATTCCATCACCGCGGTGATCGACAAGGCCGCCGACAAGGGCGCCCGGGCCCTGCTGCGCGAATTCGTCAGGCTGTGGGAGCACCTGCTTACCGACGGGGGCTTTGCCGCCGGCTGCCCCGTGGTGGCAGCCGCCCTCGGCCCCGCCGACGATGAAGTCGAGCTAGCGGCGGAAGCCGGCACCATCCTCGACAGCTGGTGCGCCGCATTGGGCCGGGCCTTTGTTGCCGACGGATTCGACGAATCGACCGCAGCATCGCTGGCGGTGACCTCCATCGCCGCGTTGGAAGGCGCCATCATGCTGTGCCGGTCCACGCGTAGCGTCGAACCGCTGCGCCAGGTCGGCGAGCAGCTCGAATTCTTGGTAAAAGCAAGGGGATTCGTCGCACAAAGCAGACTGGATAGCGAGTAGAAACCGCAGCGGTAGCCACTGGTCCGCGGTCGCGATCGGTCAGAAACGTCTCGATCGTCTCCGCGGCAGTGTGCCCTTCAGCACCTCCCCCTCACGATGCGGAACTCCCGCGTGGCGCCCGGGTTACGCACCTTTCGCGTTGACTCGAAAACCGCTGTGCCCCGGGCGATGCGCTGGTCACTCTTCCACCAGCCGCGGCCGGAGCGCTGTTCGATGTCGATCGTCACGTCCGCCTCGTCGGTGAAATGGGTGTAAACGTATTCGTCACCGGGCAACGGGCGGACCGACAGCAGCATGCGCGCCGGGTCCGCTTTGACACGCACCACGAAGCGGAGGTCGCCACGCTCGGCAACGAAGTCCCAAGAGTCCGTGGCTGAATCCAACTCGCGGTTGTGATGAAAAGCATCGATCAGGTTGCTCTCGATGCACTCGCCCTTGTAGCTGAAGGTCAGCCATAGCGAGGTCTGAGACCAATCGTTGAAGCGGGCGCCGAAGCCTTCGATGAGGAAGTCAGGATCACCCTCGAAGTTGGCGCCATGCACCCAGGCGGACTCGCGCAGATTCTTGGTGTTCCAATAGTGCCCGTCGCTCGCCACCGTGCGGCCGATCTCGTATGTCTGGCCACAAACCGTGACAACACCGCGAAGGTGCTGTCTTGCCCCGTTCGACTGGAAGTGTGGAAGCAAGTCGTAGGCCGAGGCTTCGGGTAGGCGATCTAAGGAGATCGCCTCGCTCCGGTCCAATTCGAGATCCCACTCGATCACCCCGTCCGCGGAATCCACGCGGCCCCATACCTTCTCTTCGCCATAGCCCGAAGGACCGATCTCAAGACGTACTTTCGCCGAGTTCTCGAGCCGGGCATGACCTAGTGGATAACGCTGGCGGATGGCCAACTCCGTACCCGGGCGCTGGCGGTCGCGGAACGTAGACCACACCTCCGCGAGTTTGTCGGACTCCAGAAAGCCGTTGTGCAGCACGTAGCGCGCCATAAAGCTGAGGCCCCGCACCGGATCGTTGAAGAGGACGTAATAGGTCTCGACGAAATCCAGCTGGACGCCATCGAAGCGCAGGCGATCATCCAAAGCCTGCCCGGATTCTCCCGGGGGGTGCAGCACCAACGCAGGCTCGTCGGATAGGCCGGCACGCGGGTTGCTGGGCAGTTGGTCGTAGTAGTCGCATGCCACAAAATGGCGCGTGTAGCGGGCCAACAGCTCCAGTTGATCGGGCACGTCGAAGTCCAGATCCGCTGTGGCGGAATCAAACAACGCGCGGCCGGTGGGCGGAAAGAATACCTGCTCCTCGGAGAGCGCGCGGATGAAGTCCACGAAGGGGAAGAGCGCGTTTTTCCGCAGCCCCTCAGTACCGAGGCCGAGCAACTCCCTCTTCCAGACATCCCACGGCAGTCCACGAATGTCGTAGCCCACCTCGCGGTGCCAATCGATGTAGTCCGAAACCTGCCTGGAGCGCGGATGCACCACAAAATAAGCCTGATTGAGGTTCTGCGGGCGTTTTGCGATGTGCACGATGGCCTTGGAAGTGAAGTCCACGGGCGCCATCTCCCAGGTGGTGTCCAGCAGCGGCCAGGCGCCGAGCTGGATGCATCCCTTGAGGAACTGGGGCAGGAATTCGTCGAGCTTGTGGTAGGTACCGTCGGATAGTCCAGACACCATGCCCGGCCGGTAGATGGCACCGGGTATACCTCGTTCGGTGAATGCTTGCCACATCATCACATCGCTGACGTATTTGGTCTGCTCGTAGCCGTTTAGCAGGTCGTCGCAGTGGGTGATCGCCTCCCGGTCCTGCACAACGGAGTGTCGACCGTAGCCGGTCGACATGATCACGCCAAGGGTTGAAACAAAGTGCACCTGGATGGGGGCCTCGCTGGACACTGCCAATCGCAGGATCGTCTCCGTGGACTCCACATTGGTGGCCTTGAGATGCTGGTAGGGATAGACGAAGTTGACCCATGCCGCGGAATGCACGATGGTGTCGATGGAGCGAGCAAGCACTTGGAACGGCGCCAGGCCGTCCAGCCCCAGCCAGGGCGCGGTCAGGTCGCCCAACACGACGTCAACCCTCGGTTCGAAGGTGACATCCCAGAGCCCGTACCGGCAAAGGTTGTTCAGAATGCGCTGCCGCCCCTCCTCGGGGGTTGACGCACGCACCAAACAAGAGATGCGAGCCTCGGTTTGGATCAACAGCTCGCGGATGAGATATGCGCCCAGGTAGCCAGTACCGCCGGTCAGCAGAATGTGGTGCATGGGCCGGTCGTAGGTACTGGGGTCATAGCCCGGCCGACAAATGTCAGCGGCAAGATGGCCTTCTTCCTTGAGCGAGAAGGAATCAGCAAGCAGCTGCGGGGCGCGGCCGGCCTCCACGTCCCTTATCGCCTGGGCCAGCACGGCAACAGTGGGCTCGATGATGGTCTGCAGCGAGATTGACTCTGCTACACCCATGTCCCACATATGGGCAAAGGCCTCGGCGGCGCGCAGGGAGTCGCCGCCGAGTTCGTAGAAGTTGTCGTTCACTCCCACCCGGTCGATGCCCAGCACATCGCACCAGATGCGAGCGATCGCCTTCTCCTGGCTATCACGGGGTGTGACGTAGGGCGTGGCAAGCGCCGGACGACGCGCGTGGGCGGTCACCGCCAAGGCGGTCATCGGGGCATCGACGTTCGAGCCAATGCGGGCAATTTCAGCGTAACCACCGGCGGCCCGGGTCCGGGCGCCAGACCGGGACGGCACGGGCGCGGACTCATCCCGCGCCGGGTCGGTCTCCTCCCGCAAGATCACCCGGGTGGGAGCGAGCAGGTGAGCCTCGATATCGGCCACCTCGAGAATTATCTTCTGTACGTCGCCGACCCCCGCGGGCACACTGACGCCGGCAAGGCTGTCGTAGAAGCTGCGAACGGGAACGTTGCGCGCACTGGTCTCCAGCTCCAGCAAAAGCTGGTCGCAACCGGCCTCGCTGGCATCCACTGCCAGCCTGCGCACCAGCGCCTGCTCCACCCGACGGCCCAGTACGCGACAACTCATCAGGAAAAGATCGCAAACTAGGGCGCTGTCACGCGACACCGCGGATACCAGACCGACGAATCCATAGTCGCCGAAGCGATCACTGACGCGAGCGCGCCACGTGCGCCGGCCCGGCTCGCGACAGAACGCACGCAGCTCCGCCTCGGACATCGATCGTTTGCGGGCGTTGAACTGGTTGGTGCGGTGAGTGAGCTGCGCGGCGCGCGCAAGCTCGTCTTCCAGCGAGAGGGGTGCGAGGTCGATCTCGAGATCCAGCCGGGAAAGAAAATCATCGATGGTGGGCGCACTCGCCTCGATCTCGGCGCGCTGGACGCTCTGGCGCATCATCGCGGTGCGACTCCGATCCTCTTCGGTGGTACGCGCCGCGTCGAAGGCCCAATGGTGGTTGAGGAATGACTCGAAGCACTCGGGCTGCGGCAGCTCGATGGCGAGCACCTGCGGCAACGCCTCGCTGACCTCGGCGACTTCCATGGCACTGTCGTCAATGAAGATAAATGTGTCCAGCCCCAGTCCGAGTTCGTCAGCGAGCAAGCGCATGTTCTCTGATTTGGGTAGCCAGTTGATCCGACGAAGACAGATGTGTTCCAAGCCGAGCGGCATGTCAGGGTGAGCGGCGAAGGCGGCCAATACATCGGCATCGTTGTTCTTGCTGACAATGCATAGCAGCTTTCCTGCCTCTGCTTGGGCGACCATGAAACGCTGGAGGACCAGAAAATGCTCGGAGAGCGTGATGCCCTCCGGACCGTCTTCCCCCACCACGCCGCCCCACAAGGTGTTGTCACAGTCCAGCACGATCACCTTTGCCGGTTCGCTGAGCACGGCAGCGATGCGCCGGGCGATACAGGCCCCGATGGCACTGAAACACCCCTGAGTGAAGGGCAGGTGACCAAGGCTGTCACGGGCCTCATCCCAGATGCGCACAACCGGCCAGTCCTCGTAAACTCGGCGCAGGTCCACGGGGAAGAGACTGGGGTGGGAGCCAGCAGCGGCGATGATGCGTTGGTCCAAATCCTCCAGCAGCTCTGCCAGACCGAGTGCGCGTACCGAGTGGGGGGAGTGCGGCGCCAGAGCGACCAGAGTCGGCGCACCACTTCGGTCAGCATGGCCGAGCAGTGCGTCGCAAAGCTCCGCGACGGCACGCTCGAGTTCCTCCCGGCCGGGAGGCGTGTTGTGGTGCCGAAAGAGGTCCTCCACGCGCATGAGCACGACATTTATGCCGCCCTCGCCTGCGAATACACCCTCGGGGTTGAGCAAGGCCTGGAACACCTGGTTGTACCCGGCGAATTGGACGTTCGCCGGCATGCCCAAGCGACCGAGCAGGTTGCACACGGTCGGCTCGATCAGCTCAGCGGTGAATGAGGCGGCGACACGCACCGTTTGCACGTAGGGCGCGTTGGTGTCGCGGTTACGCATTCCCTCGCGCATGCGGAAGAGAGTGACGCACATGGCATCGATGCTCTCGAATTCGGCGAGCAGGGTTGGCTCCATGTCGATTTCCAGTAGCTTTTCCAGTTCGCCGGCCAGACGTACGGTATGAACCGAACTGAACCCCAAGTCGGCTAGCGAGCGTGAAAAATCGACACCGGTGAAGCCGGCGTCGCTGCTCTTGGCTATCTCATGCCGAAGCCAGTCGCGGAACGTCTCCAGACTGCGCACGGTCGTCGTGTTTCCACCGCTGGCCACGAAATCGACATCTTCCTTGAACATCGCGCTCCTTAGGAGTGGGTGGGTTTGACTTCGGGTGCTTAATCTCTTCGAGCCACTCGGCTACCCGCCGTGGGCACCGGAGCTCAACGCCTCAGGCCCAATCGGCCTGTCTCATTTCTCCAACGCGCCGTGCAAAGCGAGGCCACCCTGGCGCAGCAGCTCTCGGCACAAGGACCGCTGGATCTTGCCGCTGGTGGTCTTGGGAGCCTCGCCGCATCGCGCGAGAAATACCGCGTCGACCGATACCTCGTGCTCTCGGGTGATGGCGCGCGCGATGCGCTGCCCTACGTCGCGCGGGTCCAGGCCCCGTTCTGCTTCCCGGCGGATCTCGGCAACGACAATGAGGGCCTCACGGTCCTCTCGCTCCTCGGCGAACACGGCCACGAAGTGTGAGCGCACAGCCGGATGGGCGCCCTCTGCGGTCTCTTCTAGGTCCTGCGGGTAATGGTTGGCGCCATGGACGATGACGAGGTCTTTCAAACGACCGACAACAAATAGTTCATCGTCGCGGCAGAAGCCGAGATCTCCCGTACGCAGATAGCGGGCAGGATCACCGGGTAGGCGCGCCGCAAAGACCTCCTCCGTCTGAATGTCCCTGCCCCAGTAGCCCTTCGCGACGCTCCTGCCGGTTAACCAGATCTCGCCCACCCGGTCCGGGCCCACCGAGTGTCCGGTCTCGGGGTCGACGATCGTCACCATCGTCCCCGCCAAGATGCGCCCGCTGCTCACCAGCCGCCGCGACGGGGAGTCACCGCGAGGTGCACACACCTGTGACTGCCGCAGAGCCGCGACATAGATCTCCACAACGGTTGGCTCAGTCGCAGGAATCTTGGTAGAGACCGCCAGGGTGTTCTCGGCGAGGCCGTACGAGGGCTGCATGCAGGTTGGAGCCCAGCCCAAGGGGGCAAGGGCCGCATTGAAGCGTTCCAGAGTGGTAGCGCGGATGGGTTCTGCGCCGTTGAGGGCGACATTCCAACAGGAGAGATCGATGCCGCTGAGATCGGCGTACGAGGCGGCGTCTGCGCAGAGGTCGTAGGCGAAGTTAGGGCCACCGGTGAAGGTGATGCGGTAGTCGGAGATCGCACGGAGCCAGAGGTCGGGACGCTTAACGAAGCTGAGCGGATCGGCGAGCACAACCGGGAAGCCCGCGAAGATGGGCGTGAGCACTCCGAGGATCAGGCCCATGTCGTGATACAGCGGAAGCCAGCTCAGCGCACGGTCTTCCGCGGTAAGGCCGAAGCCGTATTGGATTTGGGCACAGTTGAACATGAGGTTGTCGTGGGTGACGACCACCCCGCGCGGTGCGCTTGTGGAGCCGGAGGTGTACTGCAGTAGGCATACGTCTTTGGATGCCGGTGCGACGGGTTGCCAATCTTCATCAGGGATGGCCAACAGCCAGTCGAGGCGCAGTACCGTCAGGAAGTCCAGGCGCAAATCGGCAGCCACGCTTGCCGTCAACTCTTTCGCCTCGGGCCCGCTCGTGAGCAAGACTTCCGCCCCACAGTCGGCCACGACGTGGGCGAGCCTATCCAGGTGTTTGGCACGGCGCGGCACGGGCAGATTCACCGCAACACGGCGAGCATAAGCACATGCCAGGAAGCCGACGACATAGTCGAGACAGTTGCCCATCACGAGTAGCACGCGATCACCTTGATTACCAAGACTTTTCAGCTGAAACGCGATTGCCCGGGCGCGAGCGTCCAGCCGCGCTTAGGTAGCCTTGTCCGTCTCGCCACGCATGCCTCGCAGCTCGACCATCGCCAGCTCGTCAGGCTGATTGCGCGCGCGCCATGCCAGTCGCTCAACGAGATTGAGGTGGGGAGGAGGAAGGTGCGCCACTCGTCCCCCTGGAATCGATTCGTTCACAGTGTCTCCCTGACCTTCCTGCTTGATCGATGGCTTGGACGAAGCCCCGAACCGCGAGCAGCCGCGGCCCACCCCCCTTGCTCAGCATCAGGTTCGATACTTTGCACCAACCCAACGACAACGCCATCTTGACCATGAAAACAATTGCTGCTCAATGAATTCTTAACTGGCGCCGCCGGGGTTTCACCGCCCTTGGCGTTAGATCAGTTCGAACACAACCACTCTCGCGCCGGTAGGCCGGCGGGCTGGGGCACTAACGACGGCGCGGACAGCCAAGACCCCGGCAATGGCGGGGCGGCGACAACGGTGAGTGGCTGCAACAGTGGGGTTGGCGACGACGGTGGGTTCGGTGGGAACGCCGAATTGGGCGCCTTTGCGGCCATCGCCGCCTACGGAGGCAACGGTGGAACCGGCCGGCTGGGTTTCCAGGCCGGGTTCGGTGGTACCGGCGGTGGAGCCGGACTCGGCGGGTTGTTGCTAGACCAAAACGCCAGACCTGGAGCAAAAACCCCGATGCGCGGGGGCACCGATTGCCATCGGCCGGCTGGATCAGTCGCTGGCCGGAAGCGGCTTGACCTCCTTGAGCGCCAGCTTGGTGGCACCGACACTCAACGACCCGGCGCCCGGTTTGGTGACCAGCAACTCGGCACCGGCCTCATCGACATAGCGTTTGCCCAGCACCGAGCCGTCGGCGAACTCGGGATCGAGTTAGCCCGAGCGCTGCACGCCAATCTCCACCATCGGCGCGCCTCCGCACCGCAGATCGTCGAGGGTGTCGGCGCTTCTGACCACGATGACCTGGGTGTCACACACCTGGCTGGCCAGCCGGGTTCCGTTCTTGATCATGATTTCGTACCTGCCAGTTCCTCGATGATCTCCCGGCGAAGGATTTTGCCGGTGGCGGTGGTGGGCAGCTCGCGACGAAACACTACCCGGTCCGGGGTGCGCGACCCCCGCAAACTTCTTCGCACGAATTCACGTAGTTCTTCCGGATCTGGGTCGACGCCGGCGACGGGCACCACGACGGCCACGATCTCCTGGCCCCACTGGGCATCCTCGACTCCGACCACGGCCACGTCGCGCACCTGCGGGTGCTCAATCAGCACTTCCTCGAGTTCGGCCGGCGCGATGTTCTCCCCACCGCGGATGATGGTGTCGTCGGAGCGTCCGCCGATGAATAGGTAGCCGTCTTCGTCGAGCATGGCGATGTCCTTGGTGCCGAACCAGCCGTGGCCGTCTAGCACCGAACCGATTCCGGTGTAGCGTCCGGACACCTGCTCACCCCGCACAAACAGTTCGCCGGTCTCACCGGGCCCGAGCACCCTGCCGTCCTGGCCCCGGATCTGCAGCTCGACGCCGGGCACCGGCCGCCCCACCGAGCCCAACCGCCTGGCCAGGCCAGCCGCCGCCGCGGACTGCGCGGCGCGATGGTCATCGGGCGTCAGCACGGCGATGGTCGAGCTGGTCTCGGTCAGCCCGTAGGCGTTGACGAAGCCCACGTCCGGCAACAGCTCGAGGGCCCGGCGCACCAGTGGCAGACCGACTTTCGAGCCACCGTAGGCCAGGTTGCGCAACGAGGGCAGCTTGTGTTCGCCGGTCTCGAGCACGGCGACGATGCGGTCCAGCATGGTCGGCACCACGGTGGCGGTGGTGACCTGTTCCGCATTGGTCAGCCTTACCCACTCGTGCGCGTCAAAGTTGGTCAGGTAGACCATCTTTCGTCCGGCATACAGATTCGACAGGACGGCACTTACCCCGGCGATGTGATACGGCGGCACACAGATCAGCGCCGCGTCGGAGGGCGCGGCGCACCCAAACTCGACCGTCGTGGTGACATAGCTGGTCAGGTTGCTGTGGGTCAGCTCGACGGCCTTGGGTTGCGAGGTGGTGCCCGAAGTGAACAGCACGATGGCCACCGAGTCCGGGCCGGGAAACTCCGCGACCGGTTCGGCGCGGCCGGCTAGCTCCAGAAATTGCTGGGAGCTCAGCGACTGGTCGGCTGCGATCGTGTCCCGGTAGCGTTCGTCGACGACCACCAGGGGCCGTGGCAACCGGCGGATCAAGGCTGCGATGCCGTCGGCGGACAGCCGGTAGTTGATCGAGGTGAAGGGCAGCCCGGCGCGCGCCGAGGCGAAGATCAGCAGCGGCAGCATCGCCCCGCCGGTGCCGACGTACACCACATGCTGGGCATCGGATGCGGCGATGACCCCCGCACCCCCGTCGGCGAGATCGCTGAGCTGCTGAGTCGTCAGCCGCAAGTCGCCCGAGACGACGGCGATGCGGTCAGGACTAGCTGACGCAGCCATTTCGAGCAGCAACGAAACGCTCATCCGGGACCCTTCAGGAAGCCCTCCCTTTACAAAACTTGGCCTCAGTGTAACCCATCGGCGGGCCCGGCTTCCCGGGGAGAAGCCGTGGTCGGCGCCGGTCAGGTACCGGTCCAGCGGGGCGGACGTTTCTCCGCGAACGCGATCGCACCTTCCTTGGCGTCATTGGAGGTGGAAATCGGGAACAGGATCTTCATCTGCTGGGCGAATCTGGTGTCCAGACTCCAGCCGCGGGATTCGGTGATGATCCGTTTGGTGGCGGCCACCGCGAGCGGACCGTTGGCAGTGATCTTCTCCGCCAACGCGATCGCCGCATCCAGGGCTGCCCCGGGTTCGGCCAGCACGTTGACCATGCCGAGTGCGTGGGCGCGTTCGGCGGACAGGTTGTCACCGGTGAGCGCCAGTTCCATCGCGATCGCGTAGGGAATGCGCTCGGGCAGCCGCAGCAATCCCCCGCCACCGGCCACCAGACCCCGTTTCACCTCCGGTATTCCGAACGCCGAATCCCTCGCCGCCACAATCAGATCGGTGGCCAAGGCCAGCTCGGTGCCGCCGGCCAAGGCGTATCCTTCGACCGCCGCGATCAGCGGTTTGGCCGGTGGGCGCTCGGTGAACCCCAGCCCCCGGCCCTCGACCACGACGTTCTCGCCGCGGGCAAACGCCTTGAGGTCCATGCCGGCACAGAACGAGCCACCCGCTCCGGTAAGGATCCCCACCGAGAGGCCGGCGTCAGCATCGAGGCGATCCATCGCATCGGCCAAGGCCCGGCTCACCGCGGCGTTGACCGAGTTCTTGGCCTTGGGCCGATTGATCGTGATGATCAGGATTCGGTCCCGCTGTTCGACCAGGACTTCGGGTTCGGTGTCGCCGTTTAGTTCACTCACGCGCTCCCAGCTCCTTCATTCATTGATCGAGCTTGCGCCATCGCTGCCTCGATGACCGTCAGCTCTGCGGAAAGCCCAGCCGCCCTTCGTATCTCGACGAAGTCAGCCATCATGGCTTCAGTCACTTCATGCGGATCCTCGACGGTGGCACCGTCTGTCAGGACCGAGATATTGAGCTGGTCGACATAGCTCCACGCGGTGATGTTCAGGCCGCTACCCGCGGTCAGCGGCCCCACCGAATAGATCTCGGTTACCAGCGCACCACCCACCCTGCCGTGCTCGCGCGGGCCGGGAACATTCGAGATGTTCAGATTCAGGACCTTGTTTTGCCCGTCCCGGCTCGACGCCCACCGGAAGGCCGCTTCGGTTGCCCCCGGCGGCCAGTACGCCGCCCAGCGACTGATCAGCTCGGGCCCCAGCAGCTGGTGACTCTCCTTGGCCGATAACGCATTTTCATGACAGGCCTGTACCCGCTCCAATGGGTCCGCGCAGTCGGTGGGCAGCGCCACCATCATCCCGCTGAAGTAGTTCCCGCTGATGCGGTCCGGCGAGAAGTCGTAGCTCACCGGGACCGAGGCCAGCAGTGGCTCGGCCCGGCCGTCATAGCGCAACAGCAGGTTCCGCAGCGCTCCGGTGGACATCGCCAGCACCATGTCGTTGATCGTCGCGCCCAGCTGCTTACCGGTCTGCTTCACGTCGGCAAGCGCCAACGTCGCGGTGGCGAATCTGCGCTGCGGGGTGAGCATATGGTTCATGAACGTCGGTGGCGGGGTGAACGGGCGGGTCAGCTCGGGAGACAGCTTTCGCGAGCTGCGTCTCACGCGGGCCAGGCCCTGCGCGGTGTAGCGCATCGTCGCGGGGATCCGGCCAAGGTGGCGCAGGTGATCCAGGAACGCCGAGCTCATCAATTCCCGCTTGGTAGGAGCCGGGTCGCTCACGTACGGATCGCCCTCGGGGCCGGGCAACAAGTCCATGCCGCGTGCCATCAGGTTCGCCGAGGCGACCCCGTCGGCGAGGGCATGATGGATCTTGCCCACCACCGCGACTCGATGGTTGGCCAGGCCTTCGACGAAGTACATCTCCCACAACGGGTACCTGCGGTCCAGCGGCGTGCTGGCGATCTCACCGATCGCCTCGCCCAACTCGCGCCGACCCCCTGGGGGTCTGAGCTGCCAGGGGCGGATGTGGTAGTCGAGGTCAACTTCACAGTGCTCTCGCCACATCGGGTGATGGAACTTGAACGGGATGTCGACGAGCTGATACCCGAAAGGTTCCAGTTTGGCCATGCGTTCGCCGATGACTGCCCGGAACGCGTCGACGCCGAACGCGCGGCGGTCCGGATCGAGTTCGATAACAGCAACTTTGAGGGTGTGCATGTGCACGTTGGGCGTTTCGCTGTACAGCAGTACCGCGTCCCAACCGCTGAGCCGTTTCATCTCAGCCCTCTAGTCATGGCGTGACCTCACTATCGACCGACGCGTTAGATGACCTCTTTCGACAGCTGCGCCCGAGTGCGATGAATCTGGTTGAGGAACAACGAAATCGCGTGCGTGGCCGAGCCTGTGCGGGCCCCGTCCAGCAGGTCGAAGCCGTGGCCGGCCCCGGGCAGTTCGACGTAGGCGACCAGTGAACGCGACACCGCACGCAACCGCTCGACGAAGCTGCGCGCTTGCGCCACCGGGATGACACCGTCGCGGCTGCCGTGAATGACCAGAAACGGCGGCGCGTTGGTGTGTACCCGGGCAACCGGTGATGCGTCGCGGAACACCTGCGGGTGACGTTTGATCGAGCGCTTGACCACCACTCGCTCCAGGAAGTCGACGAACCGCGCCCGTTCGGCGGTGGATCGATCCTCCCAGTCGTAGCGACCGTAGATCCCGACGGCCGCGTCCACCGACGTGTCGGACCCTTCGGGAAGCTCACTTTGATAATCCGGATCGTTGGCGGTCAGGCCGGCCAATGCGGACAGGTGACCGCCGGCCGAACACCCCGCCACCGCAATGAAGTTGCGGTCACCGCCGAACTTGTCGACATTGGCGCGGGCCCAGGCGATGGCCGCTTTCACGTCGTGGATGTGGCGGGGCCACCGGTGATGCGGCGCGACTCGGTAGTCGATCGACAGGCACACCCAGCCCTGTTCGGCCAGCCGCGACAGCAATGCATACCCCTGGATTGCTCGACTGCCGTGTATCCAGGCGCCGCCGGGAACAAAAATCAGCACCGGCGCGGGCTCGGTGGGCAGGTCGTCCCGGCGCCACACGTCGAGCACCTGGGCCGGGCTGTTGCCGTAGTGAACCCCGCCCCGATGTAGGTAGCGGCGGTGACGAAATGCTTCGCACACTGGCGGCGTGCGCTGGGGCGCCGGCCATTCGACATCCAAATCCGCCGTTGAGACGATCCCCCGCAGCGCCGCCGCCGAGACTTCGTTCGTGCTGTCCCGGTCGCGCTGACGCGTCACGTTGATACCCGGAGTGAACAGATCCTTTGCCCTTGCCGCGACGAACTCCGGGGTATGGCGCGCGCCCCAGACCCCCATTGCGGTGACGCAACCCAGCGGCTCGAGATGCTTGCCCACCACCGGTAGCGAAGCCCCGGCGACACTCATGGCCAGCAGATAGTCGGCAGGACGCGCGCGCAGCATCCATTTGACACGGGACATCATCGACGTCATCGACATCGTTGTCGGGCCGGTGGCAGCCATGTGGGGGAGCGTACTCCTGTTGGCCGCCACCGCACCGGCTCGCGTCCGGGTTGGGTCCGACGGCAAATGATTGCGCCCGACCGATGATTTGCCAGGGTCGCCAACCCCGCTATTCAACGGCTGAGCTGGACTTCGCTCACGCGCCGCCGATGCGCGAGCACCAGTCGGACGGCGTAGGTGGCCGCACTGAGCGCGAACATCACCGCGGTGAGCAACAGCCACCTACCCAAAAACGGCTGCTGGGTTTCGCCGGTGGCCGCGTGGTAGGTCGACGCACCTTGCTCGATGATGCCGGGCAGGAATATCAGCAGCGTCAGGGCGGACCCCATCGCCGGGATCCGCAGGTAGTTGCGGACCGAGACTTCTCGACTTCCGGAGCGGGCGCGGCCCCAGCGCACCGCAAAGATGCGATCAACCAGAGAATAGACTGGGAATGCGACGAGGTCGTGGCCGATGACGGCGGCCGCGAACCACACCGCGATCGACTGCCACCAGGTACCCGGATTCCACAGTGTGGCGATCTTGAAGGTCGCCACGATGTAGCCAACCAGCGCGAGGCCGGCGAGCATGGTCAGCAGATGCAGCGGGTGCGCGCCGTAATAGCGACCGAAGCGCCTAGTGAGTTCGCGCATCTCAACCAGCCTCGAAATTGATCGAGGCGACCCATTTGGTGTTGTGCACGCCGGGCAATGCGGGAACGATGATCCGCGCCGGATAGCCGTGATCGAGCGGCAGGTCTTCGCCGTTGACCCGCAACGCCAGCAGCGCATCCGAAGCGCCGACCTGATTGCCCTGCAGCGTCGCCTCACCAAAGGCGCCGCCGCGTTGCAGCGACGTCACCCGCGCCGACCGGGGCGCGGCCACTCCGGCCCTGCGGGCCAGCTCCGACAGTCGCACCCCGGTCCAGGTCTGAACCGTCGACCACCCTTCAACACAGGCGATCGGTAGGCGGGCGGTGTGTTGCGGCAATCCGGCCAGGGCGGCGCGGTCCAGCACGACCTCGTTGGGACCGCCACGGAGCACCAGCCGCCACGCCGGCCCCACAGCCTCGGGGGTGATTCCGGCGACCGCCGCGGTCTTGTTGACCGGGAATTCCCGGTTGCCCTGTGCGGGCCGGCCTCTTGGCAGCAGCAGGGCGATGTTGCGCAGTGGCCCGCCCAAGGTTTGGCCGACGGTCAAGACGCCGAGCAGCAGCACACCCGAACCGACCAGGGCCAGCGCTCCGCGCCTGCTCACGGTCGGTTCGGCGGGATCTTCGGACACCAGCCCCGATGCGTCGGGCGGCTCGGGGCGCGTGTCAGTCACATTGGTGCGCAAGACTTCTCGTATCGAGAATGACCGCAGTCCGGTGATCATCTTTGGCATCTTGACCGCGATATGCATGAGGAAACCGGCGATGAAGACCCAGGCGCCGAAGTAGTGGCCGTCGTAGAAGCTGAAGCCGAAGATGTAGTCGTACTGGATGTTGAGCACGCCGGTGACAATCTCGAACAGCACCCCACCGACCAGCATCAACAGCGACAGCCGCTCCAGCAGTGTGGCGATCGACCGCGCCGGCGGCCAAACAAACAATTTCGGGATCACCGACCAGAGCTTGGCCAGCACCACCGGGATCAGCACCAGACCCAGTCCTACGTGCAGGCCCTGGGTCAATCGGTACAGCCAAGACGGATGAGCGGGCCAGTCAAAACCTGGCAGGCGCAGCCAGCCGACATCGGCCGGGATCGCCTGCCCGAACTGCGGGGCATAGGCGATATAGGACAGCAATCCGGTAAGGATCACGATCGGCATTGCCACCAACAGCACCAGCCCGAACACCGAGGTCAGCCACGGTCCCCGCAGCGGGCTTCGAAACGCGGCCAATCGCCGCACCCCCGGCGGCGGGTGTCGCTCCAAGGTGCGCCACAGCCGGGCGGGAAACCCGTGGGCCGGCTCCGGTTCCAGCTCCCGCTCGGGGTCGTCTTCAGCCGGGCAGTTCACAGGGCCGCCAGGTTTGCGATCACCCGTCCGCCAAGCATCCTGACGCCGATCAGCGTCAGACCTACCTGTGCGGCCAGCATTGCGGCGCTGTCCACGCCGACCGACGCCCATCGAAACCAGGGCCCGACATCGCGCGCCGACTCCAGACGAACCCAGCGGGAGCAAACCCCGATGGTCTGGGCATCGAATTCGACCACGCACCGCCCGCCGCGGGACAACAACTCGGCGGCCCGGCCCAGGATCCGCAGCGGGTCCCCACCGAGGCCGACATTCCCGTCGACCAACAACACCGTCTGCCAACGCCCCATCCCGGGCAACGGCTCGAAAACATCGCCGAGTATCGCCGGCGCACCGCCGCGACCGGCCAATCGGATCGCGGTCACCGACCGATCGATGCCCAGCGCGGGGATTCCCCGCTGCACCAACCGGGCCACCAGCCGGCCCGGTCCACAGCCCAGCTCGATGGTCGGCCCGCTACACATCTGCGCCACGGCTTCATCGAAGTCCTCGTCGGAGGCGGCGTCTTCGTCGCCGGTGCCGACGTCACCGGAAGAAGAACCCTCGGCCGAAGCGCAACCGCGCTCGGCTGCCCCGGCCCCCAACCAACGGTGAGTCGGCAACGGGCGGAGCTCACCGTCCTCATGGCGGATCCAGCACCGCTCGCCACCTAGCGCCCGCTCGTACAGATGCCCCAGCATTTCACGCCCCTTGCATCGAGCCCGACCAGGCCGGACGTCCACGCCCGGGTAACACGCTGACAGGAACCGCTTGCGCCAGCACTTCCACCGGTACCCCGATATTTTATCGACTACACCAAGCCTGCAAGAGCTACGTAGACAAGGGGCGGAATGGTTCAGTAAGTAGGCAAATTTGGGCGCAACTCACACTTTTTGGGGCCGAAACCCAAGATCTGCTGACACATCGTTGGCGGTAGGGAAGGAATAATTGCCCGGTCCGTCGGCGACTGCGCCGTTGTACCGAACTCTGTGAGCACCGCCAGGCCGGTGCCGGCGGCGCTAGGCCGCATAGGCGACTTCGCCACCGATGATCGTCGCGCTTACCAGGCCGGCGTCCAGCTCGGTCAGTACCACCGCCGGTGTCTGTGCCAGCACGCAGAGGTCCCCGGGCTGACCGGCGGCCACGGCACGCACCCGCCCCGGCTGATCCGGCCGGCCCAAGAACATGGTCAAAGCCGCACGCGCCGTGACGCATTCATCGACGCCCAGAACGACCCCGCGAGGGGTCCTGCGATGCACCGCGGCGTGCATCGCCGCCCACGGGTCGCCGGACCCGAACGGCAGGTCGGTGGACAAGGCCACCGGCACGTTTGCATTCAACAGTGAAGCGACCCGCCACAGCTGCCCGTGCTCGGCGGCGGGGATCTCGTCGAGGTACTGATCGCCGCGCTCGGCAACGAAGTTGGGCTGCGTCACCACCGTCAGCCCGAGCCCGGCCAAGTCGGCCACCAGGTCATCGGGCACCACCGCGGCGTGCTCGATTCGATCATGCGGATGGCGGCCCACGGCGCGCACCGCCGCGATCGTCACGACCAGCTGAGCCGCGGTTACGCAGTGGATGGCAACGGGTTGTCCGGCGCCATGCGAGTCCGTGATCCAGGCCATCAGCGCTTCCAGGTCCAGGTGATCGTCACGCAGGATCTTCTTGCCGGGAGAAAGAAACCGGACCCGCGGACGAAACTCCCCGCGCTGATGCGCAACGGTGAGTGCGGCCATGTCTTCGTCGCTGAGATCCGGTGTGGCATCGGTGACTCCGGTGACCCCGGCCGCGGTGAGCCGGTCACCGAGCGCCGCGAGGTCGGTCTTGCGTCGCGGCAAAGCATCCGACCAGTCGGAGTCGGCGCTGCGCAGGCGGCCGTCGACATGACCGGCCAGCCCGATCCGGTTCAGTGCCGCCGAGTTCAGGATCCACAGCGCCCCGCTGCGATGCTGAACGCGCACGGGAAGGTGCGGCACCAGCGCATCCAGCACGGTCCGGTCCAGTGGTCCGGCAACGGATTCATGATAGCCGACGGCGCGGATCCATCCGTCCGGACCGGGCTGCGCGCTCGAAAGATGTTGCCGAAATTTCTCTTTGGAATCAACTGTGGGCGGCCCCAGAGTCAGCGAATCCAGGGCGGAGGCGGCCGAGCGCAGGTGCACATGGTGGTCGTGCAGGCCGGGCAGCACGGTTTGGCCGGCGGCGTCGAGCACCCGCTCCCCCGGCCGTGCGACCAACCCCTGACCGACTTCCTGAATGCGGGCACACACCCGGATGTCGGCCGTGGACCCATCCAGCAAGGTGGCTCGCCGAATCAGCACTAGTGCCCGTCCCTTTCGCGGACCAGCCGCCGCACCAGGTCACCGTCGGCCCCCAGCGCGGCGGCGGGTCGCGACGGCGGCGCCGGCGGTTGTGGCGGCAAGGCCCGATGCGTGGCCGCCGCGGCCCCCACGGGCAGTGCGGCATACGTCGCGGCAACGCCGGCCATGGAGACGTCGATGAGCTCACCACCCCCGCGCCGTAGCGATTCGGTGATGGCCCGGGCTGACTCCAGTCCGGCCAGCGGGTCGGCTATGGCATCCGCACAGAACACCGGGCCGTCGGCCGCGACTCCTACCAGGCCACCGGCCACGGCGGCATCATCGCCGAAAGCGGGCCGCCGGGAGTGCTCTCCATATCCGCTGATGCGTAGCCAGATTCGCCCGGGCCGCGCTGCGATGTGCTCCGGGCCGAGCCGGCGTCGCGCCAGGGCAGCGGGACGCGAACCCTCGATCACGATGTCCGCGGCCTCCAACAGCTCGCGCAGCTCTTCCGCATCGTCGTCGAAATCCAGGCAGTAGGAGAGCTTTTGCGCGTTCATCCAGTCGAAGAAGGCGCGGTTGCCGGCGCGTGTGCCGTCCGGCCGGCGCGGGCTTTCGACCTTGACCACGGTAGCTCCCGCCCGGGCCAGCAGCTGACCGCACAACGGGCCCGCCCACATGGACGACAAATCGGCAACGAGCAGACCAGCGGGGTCACGCGCGCGAGCTCGCGCTCCGGCCCGACGGATTCGGGGCGGGGCGGGGTAGGCCTCCCCCAGGGCGGAAGCCGGGATGTCGAGCAATTCGGTTCGTTTGATGATGGCGGACTTGGGACGCGTTGTGGCCCACCTCTGCAGCGATCCCCATGGGTCGTCGGGCACCTCGTCGGCCCGCAGCAGCGCGGGGACCGCATCGACATCGTCCGGGCGCGACAGTGTGATTGCGAACCAGCCGTCGGCGGCCGCGAGCAGCCGGGTGGCGCCGCCCGCCGAGACCCGGCCCCGGCGAGTCAGCCCGAGCAGACCGGCCCGCCCGGTCAGCAAGGTGGCCGCGTCGGCGGCAATCGTTTCGGCGCGTCCCAAAATGTTGGCGCGCGAAAAGTCGGGCGGCCCGCCGGGCAAACCGGTCAGGTAGGCCAGCCCACTACTTCCCCACTTGCTGGCCCAGCGGGATGGCACCGCACTCACACCACCATGTTGCTCGCAGTCCAGGCCGGTGCCACCGGAATCGCCGGTAAACAAGCCCGGGAGTTCAGCTAGTACTGCAGTGCGGTGAACCGCCAGTCCAGCACCTGGCGGTCGGGCTCCGAGTCGCCGACGGCGTAGACCAGCGAACGCAGGCCAAGCACGCCCCCGTTGGCGGTCGGCTCCGCCGACTCGACGTGCAACTCGCTGTAGAGGGTGTCGCCCTCCCGTACCGGCCCGGTGTGGTCGCAGTGCTCCCACCCCAGCACCGTGACCAGGTTGGGCATCAGTCGGCTCGCCTGCGCCAAGGCCAGGCCGATGGTGTGCCCGCCGTAGACCAGCCGCTGCCCAGCCACCCGCGAATCATGATGTGTGGCAGCAATGTTGAGCGTGAGTCGGGCGAGCTCGGGCGCGCTGCTGACCAGATCTCCGGTGCTGTGCATGACCTTGCCCGCAATGCCGGCGTCAAAATGGGGCCCCGGGACCCGGGTGCGGTAGGCCTCGGCATCCCAGTGCGCCGTCGGATCGATCGCGGGTGGCTTCGCGTCGGCGCCGATGCCCGACAGGTCGTCGTCGGCGGCGCCGGCGGGATCCCAGTCCGCGCTGGCCGGCAGCATCGCGCAGCGATAGAAGTCGAGCACCAGCCGATCGGCCTGGTCGATGGTGGTCATCCGCAGCGCGGCCATTCCGGTCGGCGCCCGGCCCGGCTTGGCCGTGTTGGCCCGGAGCGCCACAACCTCGGTGCGGGTGTAGATGGTGTCTCCGATCAGCGGGTACCGATGAAAGGTCAGCCCGCGGTAGAACAGGTTGGCTTTGACCCGCTGGGTGACCAGGGTGGACTGCCCGATCGCCGCGTTGCACACCAACCCCGGATGCGCCAGCGCCGCCGGTGCGCCGGTTACCGCGCCACACAGGCTGCTGTCCAGGGCCAGCCGCAGCCGGTCCCCCAGAATCGCCTGATGGGCGGCCGCCAGGCCGGCCGACAGGGTCAACGCCGGCGCCCAGTCGAACACCTGACCCACGGACAAGTCGTCAAAGTAGGGCCCGCCCTCACGGATGCCCATGTACCCAGTATGCACAACGCCACATGCTGGCAGGCTGTCGAACCGAGGGTCAATACGGAGGGCAATAACGGTGGACAACCAACGGGCAGACAGTCAGCTTGATGCACCGCAGCGCCCGTGCGGTATATTTGCTGCCTGACTTCGCCCACCAGCAAAGCGGCGCGGCACAACACTGTTGGACCACAGGTAACCCGAGGGAAGGCAGCCGCCATGAGTTATCCGCCAGGGCCCTGCGGAGGTTCCCCAGAGTCGCAGAGTCAGCAGCCGGGCTGGCAGCCACCGCAACCCGGCTGGCCGGCCCAGCAGCCGGGCTACGCACCGGAGCCGGACAATTACCTCATCTGGGCGATCTTGACCACGCTGTTTTGTTGCCTGCCCCTTGGGATCGTCTCGATCGTCTACTCCTCCAAGGTTTCCGGCTTGTGGGCGCAAGGGCGCTACGCCGAGGCGCAGGCCGCCTCCGCCAGCGCCAAGAAGTGGGCCATCATCAGCGCAATCGGCGGAGTGGTGGTCGCGGTGGCCTTTGCGGTGATTTACATCGCCCTTATCCTGGTGGCGGTTTCGGTGGACCACAACACTCCCTCCACCATCACCACGTATTCCGACTTCTGATCAACACGGCTAGGCGGCAGCCACCTTTGGTGGGCTAGTCGCCGGTGACCGCGATCGAGTCGACCAACCCCCAGTCCCGTGCGGTGCCGGCGTCAATGGTTCGCCCGGAAAGCACCAGATATGCGGTGCGCCAGCGTCCGATTCGACGCGTCACGCTGACGGTGCCGCCGGCACCGGGGATCAGTCCCAGACTCAGTTCCGGTAGGCCGAATACCGAATCCGGATGCGCCTGCACCCACCCACAGAACGCGGCCATTTCCAGGCCACTACCCAGCACCCGGCCATGCACTTCGGCGCGACAGGCCCGGCCCAGCCGGGCGGTGAGCGCAGCCAGCGCCAGCGCCGGGCTGTGCCTGGTGCGCGCCAGATCAGCGCTGGCGGGATCGGCGAAGGTACCGAACTCGGCCAGATCGCCGCCACTACAGAACGATGGACCGTTGCCGCTCAACACGATCCCGCTCACCGAGGGGTCCAGCTGGGCTACGGTCAGCGCTTCCAGCAGCGCGGCCCGCGCATCGCCGGAAAATGCGTTGTGCCGTTGGGGCCGATTGAATCTGATTCTCAGGGTGTCATCGTCGCGCTCGGTCTGCACGGGATCGGCGATGTCGGGCAGGTCAGCGGGTCCGCGTTCGTCGAGCCAGCGAGCGAACTCCGGCCCGGCCTGCAATGTCGAATAGGCCAGCGATTCGGTCAGCACGCCGGCCAGTGTCGGGCCATCGGGATCTATCGTGCGCAGCACGTCGTCGCAGACGGCGCTGGCCTGCGGCCACCGTTGGCACCGCTGCCTTAGCTCGGCCAGAGTCTGTGACACCGACTCCACGGTGATCACCCTGCGGTCGGCACACGGGCCTTCGGCCAAGGTGAAAGTTGCGGCACTCAAACATGGTTCGGCTTCGGCGAGCTCGCTGGCCCAGCCGTGCGCCACGGTCACCCCCGGAGCCGAGATTTCGCCTGCGGCACGGGTGGCATCCGGGGCACGTGAGAGGTCAACCACACCGAACATGGTTATCCCGAATACTTTTCGATCAGTCCGTTCTTGTAGAGCTTGCCGGTGTCGGTGCGGGGCAGCTGCGCCTCGAAGGCAACCGATCGCGGACACTTGAAGTGCGACTGACGATCTCGCAGCCATTCCATGAGTTCGTCACCGAACTGGCTGGTCGCATCGGTCGGGTCGACGGTCTGCACGACGGCCATCACGCGCTGGCCCATCTCGTCGTCGGGTACGCCGAACACCGCCGCATCCATGACCTTGGGATGGGACACCAAGATGTTTTCGGCTTCCTGCGGGTAGATGTTGACCCCGCCGGAGATGATCATGTGGTGGCGGCGATCGGTCAGGAACAGGTACCCCTGGTCATCCAGGTAGCCGACGTCGCCCACCGTCACCCAACCATGCTTGTCGCGGGAGGCGGCGGTTTTCGACGGATCGTTGAGGTACTCGAAGGAATAGCCGCCTTCGAAGTAGATTTCGCCGGCCTGGCCCGGCGGCAGCTCGACGCCGTCGGCGCCGAGGATGTGCACGCCACCTTGCATGGGTTTGCCGACCGAACCCGGGTGCTCGAGCCAGTCTTCGGCGGTGATCAATGTCGAGCCGATCGCCTCCGAAGAGGCGTAGTACTCGTCGATGATCGGCCCCCACCAGTCCATCATCTGTTTCTTGATCTCAACAGGACACGGGGCGGCGGCGTGCATGACTCGCTTCAGACTGGATACGTCATACGAATTACGAATGCTCTCAGGAAGTTTCAGCATCCGAGTGAACATGGCCGGCACAAACTGTGCGTGCGTTACCCGGTGGCGCTGGATCGCCTCGAGCGCCCCCTCGGGGTCGAACTTCTCCAGCACGACCGTGGTGATTCCGCCGGCCTGCGCACTCATCGACCACACCGACGGCGCGGTGTGATAGAGCGGCGCCGGGCTCAGATAGATCGAGTCGGCGTCCATCCAATAGCCAACCAGGGCCAACATCATCCCGGGCGCAGCATCCGGGGCAACGTGGAGTAGTTCGCGCTTGATTCCCTTGGGCCGTCCGGTGGTTCCCGACGAATACTGCAGCAGGTCACCCTCGAGCTCGTCGTCGATCGCAGTGTCGGGTTGATCGGCCACGCATTGCGGATAGGGCTCCCAGCCGGTCAGGCAGCCTTCGGGCCCGGCCAGGATCAGCAGCTCGGGCGGGCCCGCCCGAAGATGTTCGCCCAGACCGGCACAGGTATCGCGCAGCGCCGCCGAACCGACGATGGCCTTGGCACCGCTGTTCTCGATGATGTAGGCGGCTTCGGCCGCGGTCAGATGGGTATTGATGGGTACGTAATACAACCCGCTACGTCGAGCCGCCCACATGACCGCGTGGATGTGCTCGTTGTTTTCCATCAGGATGGCCACGGCGTCGCCCTCGCGCAGTCCCGCGCGGCGAAACCGATGCGCCAGCCGGTTGGCCCGCGCTTCCAGTTCGTCGAAACTGACTACCGTCCCCGACGGATGCAGAATGACTGCAGGCTTATCCGCCCCGACGTGCTGGCGAATCTGCATGCTGCGACGTCATTCGGCGTCGCGCAGCCGCTCCTTGAGCGCGTCGAACTCGTCCTTGATGCCGGTCGGCAGCTTCTCACCGATGAACTGCAACCACTCCTCGATAAGAGGGAGCTCTTCGCGCCACTCTTGGGCGTTGACCGCGAGCGCTTCACTCACGTCGGCGGGGTTGGCGTCCAGCCCCTCCAGGTCCAGGTCCTCGACGGTGGGAACGGTACCGATCGGTGTGGTCTTACCGCCGGCCTTGTGCTCGATGCGATCGACGATCCACTTCATCACGCGGCTGTTCTCGCCGAAGCCGGGCCACAGGAAGCGGTGGTCTTCGCCACGACGGAACCAGTTGACGAAGAAGACCTGCGGCAACTTGGACTCGTCGGAGTTCTTGCCGATGTCGATCCAGTGCTGGACGTAGTCGCCGACGTTGTAGCCCATGAACGGCAGCATGGCCATGGGGTCGCGCCGCACGTTGCCGACCTTGCCCTCGGCGGCGGCGGTCTGCTCGCTGCCCAGGGTGGCGCCGATGAACACACCGTGCTGCCAATCGCGTGCCTGGGTGACCAACGGAACGGTGGTCTTGCGGCGGCCGCCGAACAGGATGGCCGAAATCGGCACGCCCTGGGGGTCATCCCACTCGGGGGCCAGGATCGGGCATTGCGACATCGGGGTGCAGTACCGCGAGTTCGGGTGCGCGGCCGTGGTCTCGGTCTCGGTCTCGGTCTCGGTCTCGGTCTCGCGGAAGTACCATTCGTTGCCCTTCCAGTCGACCAGGTGCTGGGGGTCGCCCTCCAGACCTTCCCACCAGACCTCGCCGTCGTCGGTCAGCGCGACGTTGGTGAACACCGTGTTGCCCGCGGCGATGGTGCGCATGGCGTTGGGGTTGGACTTCCAGTTGGTGCCCGGGGCCACCCCGAAGAAACCGAACTCCGGGTTCACCGCGTACAAGCGGCCGTCCTTGCCGAACCGCATCCAGGCGATGTCGTCGCCGAGGGTTTCGGCGCGCCAGCCCGGGATGGTGGGCTGCAGCATCGCCAGGTTGGTCTTGCCGCAGGCCGACGGGAACGCCGCCGCAATGTAGTACGCCTTGTTCTCGGGCGAAATCAGCTTGAGGATCAGCATGTGCTCGGCCAGCCAGCCCTCGTCACGAGCCATCGCCGAGGCGATCCGCAGTGAGTAGCACTTCTTGCCCAGCAGCGCGTTACCGCCGTAGCCGGAGCCGTAGCTCCAGATTTCCCGGGTCTCGGGGAAGTGGGTGATGTACTTGGTGTCGCTGCAGGGCCACGGCACGTCCGCATGACCGTCTTCCAGCGGCGCGCCGACCGAGTGCAGTGCCTTGACGAAAAAGCCGTCCTGACCCATCTTCTCCAGCGCGGCGGTGCCCATGCGGGTCATCACCTTCATCGAAACCACGACGTATTCGGAGTCGGTGATCTCCACCCCAAGCTTGGGGTCCTCCGCACCCAGCGGACCCATGCAGAACGGCACCACGTACATGGTGCGGCCACGCATGCAACCGCGGTACAGGTCGGTCATGAGCGTGCGCATCTCGCTCGGGTCCATCCAGTTGTTGGTGGGGCCGGCGTCGATCTCGCGCTCGGAACAGATGAAGGTGCGTGATTCCACCCGCGCGACGTCGGAGGGATCAGACAAAGCTAGGTAGGAGTTCGGGAATTTCTCGTCGTTGAGCCGGGTGAAGGTACCGGCGTCGACCAGTTGCGCGGAGAGCCGATGAAACTCCTCGTCGGAACCGTCAGCGAAAACAACCCGGTCGGGCTGGGTCAGTTCGGCGACCTCCTGCACCCAGGACAGCAGCCCCTGGCGATTAGTCGGCGCGGTGTCCAGACCGGGGATGGTCGCTGAGGTCATCGAACTCTCCTGGATTCTGTTACTTCGGTTCTTTGGTTTACTTACTTGCCATCGACTTCTTGGGATGCGATAGGTCTGCTCAAGCTTTTGCCGGCACGACTTTCGACCCGGTAGTGCTTTCATACAGGTTATCGCGCATCACTTGTGGGGGAAGCCGTGGGCGGGTATAAGCCTCCTCACAAGACCGATTCAGAAAGCCTCACTAACTCCCGAAATCGCGGCCATTTGCCTCAGAATGTCGCGGAAGCCCGGCCCCACCACCGGCCGTGGCGGTTCACGGCGTAGCGGTACCCGATGATGTACCCGATTCGCCCAGTTCCGCACACACCGCCTCGAGCGCGGCCCGGATTGTCGGCATCTCGCGGTCGCGTCGCGCGGCGGCACGAGCCGCCGCCCTGGCATGCTCACGCAACTCGCTGTCGATGGCGCTGACCTGCGCGGCCGCCCGCGCGTTCGCGGCCTCGTCGCTGCCCCAGAGTGCGGTGGCCAACAGTGTTTCGGCGGCAAGCACCCGGCTGGCGACCAGTTGCTCCAGCGTGCAGCCCAGCGACGACAACACGTCAGCGGTCCAGCGTTCCAACACCGCACGGTCGGCGAGCAGGGCACGGGTGCGCACCACCCATAGGGCCACGGCCAGGCCCACCACGACACACCCGAGGATTCCGGCCAGGGTCAGCCCCAGATCCAGGCCCGGAGCCAACCCGGCCAGCAGCCGGCTCAGCGTGAGCGCCACACCGAGTCCAAAACCGACACCCAAGACCATCATCAACCGCGTTTCCAGCCGCCGCGACGCCAACGGCGGGGCGGGCATCGCAACGGCCGGCAGCGGGTCGGCAGGCGGGAAGTCCACCGGCAAACTCATCTCTCGCGAGACGTCGACAAGCTGGGCGGTGATGCCATCGCCCACCTCGGTGACAATCTCGTCGATCCGGCCCCGGGCATAGCTCTGGAAATCGGCCAGCCGCCGCCGGGCCAGCCCCGCGATGTCCTCCTGCAGTTCGGTGCGCACCGACGCACAGCGGCTGCGCGCGAAATAGCACAACTGGACCCGCGCCTGCTGGATCTGACCGCGCAGCGCGATGGTGCGCCCGGTCCGGTCCTGACGCCGCCGCTGCAGGACAGAGCCGCGCTCTTCCCGCAATCCGTCCACGCGCGCCCGCCTGCCGGCACCCGCGGCGTCGCGGTTGAAGCGCTGCCCGGCCAGCAGCAGCCCGGCGTGCCAGGCGCGCAGCCTGTTGCGCCGGGCGATATCGGGGGCCGCCAGCTCGGTTCGCACGGTCGCCACCAGGTCGTCCACTCCCGGTGGGCCCAGCTGTGGCGCGGCGGCGACGCCCACCCAGGGCACCGCGCCGTAGCGCGGCGCGTGGGCGGCGAGCTTGGCGCGGTTCGCCGCCAGCACCTCCCGCCAGGTGCGGTGCAGGTCGATCTTCGTCACCGCGGCGATCACCACATCGGTGTGACCGGCGGCGGCATCCAGCAATGCGCAGTCGGATTCGGTCATCGGAGTCGCCGCGGACACCACGAACACCACCACTGTCGGCACAGCACCGGCTCCCAGCCGCGGCGATTCAACAAATCTGTGCTGTGGCAACCGCCGCCGCAATGCCGTGATCACACTGCCCGTCCCGGCCAGCCACGGACCGGTCACCAGCACCACATCGCGCCGGTTGATCGACGGCGCACCCAGCTTCGGCCCGATCGCTAGGACCAGCTCGTCAACCCGGGCCACCGCCTCGTGGTGGGCGCTGCCGATCACCGCGGCCGCCCGCCCTCCGGCGGACCCGCGCACGCCAGCGATCCCGCGGCCCGGGACCAGAGCCGCAGCGATCCCCTGACGATGTCGGCACCGCACCAACGCCGTAGGTCACTGTCCGGGCTCTCAGCGGCGGGGCCGCGCTGAGACCGGTGGCGCCGCCAGCGCAGCGCCCGCTGCAGCTGGGCGCCCGGATCGTCAGGGGGCACGGCCGCACCAAAGGGGTCGAGCCCCCACGTGGACGCCGCATCCAGGGCGGCCGACATGCGGGCCAGCACGGCGGCCTCACCGGCCAGGAACTCGCTGACTTGCTCGTCCGCCACGGCCAGGACCTCGAGTGCGGCGACTGCCTCGAGTACCCGGCCGTAGCGCACACCGGCACCGGCGGCGACCGCGTTCGCGACGACGGCATCGATTCCGCTGATCTTGCGCAACAACGCCCGTACCTGCGTCCGGGCCGCACCGCGCCGCAACGCTTCGATGGCGATCGCGACCCCGAACAGATCGAGTGACTCCAGCAATCGCAGCCGTTGCCCGGTGGGCACCCCAAGATCCGCGGACAGAAAGCCGGCATGGGAGCCATCGAGGGCGGCACCGGCCGCTGGATGGGCGGCCAGCGCGCGCAAGGCGCACCAGGACCGCTCATCGAGATCGTCGAGCGCGGCCACTGCCAACAGTGCGCTGATCGGCTCCACCGGCACGCCGGCCAGCGTCGACAAGAGCTCGCACCGCTGCAGCGCCCCGGCCATCGGCCCGGCACCCGCGAATCCGACGACATCGGTCTTGTCGGCCATGGTCAGGACCGCAAGCACCGGACGCTCGGTCGGCTCGAGCACGGCGATCCCTGCGCGATCCTCGGGCTTGACCACTTCGGCAAGGGCGTAGACCACCACGTCGGCGGGGTCGCCGCCGGACGTCGCAGCCAGCCCCGCTGCGCTTCCCGCGCCGTCCAATGCCCGCGCCAGCGTGTTGCGGCCGACCCCGCGTCGTCCCCGCACGGCCACCCGTAAAGGTCGCGCGGCCCGCTCCGCGATCGCGCGAATACGCTGGTCAGCGGTGCTGGCGGCGAGACAGGTGAGCTCATCGACAAAAGCTTGATGCCCCGTCTGCATCGCAACCATCACCCCCATGGCATCCTCCTCGCGGCCACTCGCATGGTGACAGTTGCGGCGCGACGGCGCGAGTCACAACTAGTTAGAGATGTGCCGGCCGCTACCACCCGAAGACAACTGTTGGGTATCAATCTGGACCAGGAGCGGCTACGGCCGGGCTTCATGCGCCACGATGGACCAATGCATGTCCAGCCCGGGGTGGGGCTCCAGTCCGACACGTCGTCTTCGACCGGCACGGGGTCAGGCCCGGCGGACGAGCCAGAGGCCGAGAAGAGCGCGTGGGGCTATCTTCCCCCGACCGCCTTTCGTTCGCGCCATTCGGCACTGTCGAGCATCCAGCAGCAGACCTGGGAGCGGCGATGGCCGCAGCTGGGCCGGCAGGCAACGGCACACTCCCAGCCATCGGCACGCGGCCATGAGCCCATCGACCCCATCGACGCCCGGGCCTGGTTCGGCCGGGAGGCACCGGTGGTGCTGGAAATCGGCTGCGGCAGCGGCACCTCGACGCTGGCGATGGCGCAGGCCGAGCCCAACGTCGATGTGATCGCGGTGGAGGTCTATCGCCGGGGGCTGGCGCAACTGCTCTGCGCGATCGACCGGGCGGACCTGCAGCGAATCAACATCCGGTTGATCCGCGGTAACGGGATCGACGTGCTGCGCGATCTGATCGCCCCGGAATCCTTGACCGGAGTGCGCGTCTTCTTCCCCGATCCCTGGCCCAAGGCGCGCCATCACAAGCGCCGGCTGATACAGCCCAGCACGGTTGCCCTGATCGCCGACCGGCTACTCCCTGGAGGTGTTTTTCACGCGGCAACCGACCATCCCGGCTACGCCGAGCACATCATCGCCGCCGGCGATGCCGAGCCAGCGCTGGCACGAGTGGATCCGGGCGTCGATTCGCTTCCCGTCTCGGTGGTCCGTCCGACCACCAAGTACGAGATGAAAGCCCATAACGCGGGCAGCAGCATTAACGAGTTGATATGGAAAAAGCAGCGTTAGACGTGGCCGATAGGGAAACCTGAAATTAGATGAGCAAATGAGCCTGACCGAAGATGTGACCACACAAGGGTCCGATCCTGTGGCGGAGCCGCCGATGGTGGCCGGAGATTTGTCGCGCGACGGCCTGTCCGGCTCCGCGGCGCCGGCGGGCCGGGTCCTGTTGGTGTGGGATGCCCCGAACCTGGACATGGGGCTGGGTTCCATCCTCGGGCGACGGCCGACTGCGCTGGAAAGACCCCGGTTCGACGCACTCGGGCGCTGGTTGTTGGCCCGCACGACGCAGGTGTCCGCCACGGCACCGGACGGCCCGGACGTCAGGGTCGAACCCGAAGCAACCGTCTTCACCAATATCGCGCCCGGGAGCGCCGAAGTGGTTCGCCCATGGGTGGACGCGCTACGCAACGTCGGATTCGCGGTCTTCGCCAAGCCCAAGATCGACGAGGACAGCGACGTCGACCGTGACATGCTCGAGCACATCGATCAGCGGTACCGGGAGGGACTCGCGGCGCTGGTAGTTGCCTCCGCGGATGGCCAGGCATTCCGGCAGCCGCTGGAAAAGATTTCGCGAGCCGGAACCCCTGTTCAGGTGCTCGGATTTCGTGAACACGCCAGTTGGGCGCTAGCGTCGGATACCTTAGAGTTTGTCGACCTGGAGGACATTGCTGGTGTTTTCCGCGAGCCGCTCCCGCGAATCGGCCTCGATTCGCTGCCTGAGCAGGGAGCTTGGCTGCAGCCGTTCCGGCCGCTGTCCTCGCTGCTGAACTCGCGGGCGTGAGAATCTCGTGTGTGTGAAAAGGCCACGTCTCACCGACAATCGAAAAGCGCTGCGAAGCAAAGCAGAGCAATGCGCGGGTCGTTAACGATCCAGTAAGGAGCTCACGTGTTCGCCTGGTGGGGTCGAACTGTGTACCGCTACCGATTCATCGTAATCGGTGTCACGGTGGCACTATGCCTCGGCGGCGGCGTCTTCGGGCTGAGCCTGGGTAAGCACGTCACGCAGAGTGGTTTCTACGACGAGGGCAGTCAATCTGTGACGGCCTCGATCCTTGGCGACGAGGTCTACGGCCGCGACCGAACCGGCCACATCGTCGCGGTCTTCAAGGCCCCGGACGGCAAAACCGTCAATGACCCGGCGTGGTCGAAGAAAATCACCGACCAGCTGAACCAGTTTGTGAAAGACCACCCTGATCAGGTGCTGGGTTGGGCCGGCTACCTCAGGGCACCGGACAGCACCAGCCCGGTCATCAAGGGCATGGCCACCGATGACAAGAAGTACACGTTCGTCTCCATCCCACTCAAGGGCGACGACGACGACACCATCCTCAACAACTACAAGGACATCGCGCCGTCGCTGCAGAAGCTCGACGGCGGCACGGTCCAGCTCGCCGGCCTCGAGCCGGTGGCCGAGGGGTTGACCGGCACCATCGCCACCGACCAGCGCCGGATGGAAGTGCTGGCCCTGCCGTTGGTGGCCGTGGTGCTGTTCCTGGTCTTCGGTGGCGCGGTGGCGGCCTGCCTCCCGGTGATGGTGGGCGGGCTGAGCATCGCGGGCGCCCTGGGCATCCTGCGGCTGGTGGCGGTGTTCGGGCCGGTGCACTTCTTCGCCCAACCCGTCGTCTCCCTGATCGGTCTGGGTATCGCGGTGGACTACGGGCTGTTCGTGGTCAGCCGGTTCCGAGAAGAGATCGCCGAAGGCTATGACACCGAGACGGCGGTACGCCGAACGGTGATGACGGCCGGGCGCACGGTGGCCTTTTCCGCGGTCCTGATCATGGCCTCGGGGGCGAGCCTGCTGATGTTGCCCCAGGGCTTCGTGAAATCGCTGACCTACGCCCTGCTAGCCGCGGTCGGCCTGGCCGCCCTGCTGTCGATCACACTGCTGCCCGCGTGCCTGGGCGTGCTGGGCAGGCACGTCGACGCGCTCGGCGTCCGGACCGCGTTCCGGGTGCCGTTCCTGCGGAACTGGAAGGTGTCGCGGGCCTACCTGAACTGGCTGGCCGACCGGCTGCAGAAGACCAAGACCCGCGAAGAGGTCGAGGCCGGCTTCTGGGGCAACCTCACCAACCGGGTGATGCGCCGCCCGCTGGTGTTCGCCATCCCGATCGTCCTCGGCATGATCCTGCTGGTCATCCCGCTGTTCAACCTGTCGCTGGGCGGCATGAGCGAGAAGTATCTGCCACCCAACAATGCGGTGCGCCAGTCGCAGGAACACTTCGACCAACTCTTCCCGGGATACCGCACCAATCCGCTGACCCTGGTGATCAAATCGACCAACAATCAGCCGGTCACCGACCAGCAGATTGCCGATATTCGCAGCAAGGCGATGTCGATCAGCGGGTTCATCGACCAGGACAACGACGCGGACAGTATGTGGCAGGAGCGCAGCTATGCGCCCGGTGGATCCAAGGATCCGTCGGTCCGGGTCCTACAGAACGGGTTGATCAACCCGGGTGACGCGCCCACCAAACTCGCGGAGCTACGCGCGATCACACCTCCCAAGGGCCTCGAGATATTTGTCGGCGGGACCCCGGCGCTGGAACAGGATTCGATTCACAGCCTGTTCGAGAACATGCCGGCGATGCTGGTCATCCTGCTCACGACCACCACGCTGTTGATGTTCCTGGCGTTCGGTTCGGTGGTGCTGCCAATCAAGGCGGCGGTGATGAGCGCGCTGACGCTCGGGTCCACGATGGGCATCCTGACCTGGATCTTCGTCGACGGACACGGGTCGAGCGTACTGAACTTCACCGCCACCCCGCTGACCGCGCCCGTCATCGCGCTGGTGGTGGCGGTCGGATACGGCCTCGCCACCGACTATGAGGTGTTCTTGGTATCCCGCATGGTCGAGGCGCGCGAAAACGGCATGTCGACTCAGGAGGCGATCCGGATCGGCACGGCAACCACCGGTCGCCTCATCACCGCGGCCGCACTGGTGCTCGCCGTGGTCGCCGGCTCGTTCGTGTTCTCCGACCTGGTGATGATGAAGTATCTGGCGTTCGGGCTGGTGGCGGCGTTGCTGCTGGATGCGACCGTGGTCCGGATGTTCCTGGTGCCGTCGGTGATGAAATTGCTCGGCGATGATTGTTGGTGGGCGCCGCGCTGGATGCGCCGCCTGCAGACCCGCATCGGGCTCGGCGAGATCCAGTTGCCCGACGAGCGGAAGCGCCCGGCCAACAACGGCAGCGCCCGCCCACCCGTCAAGGCCGCCCTGGCCGCGGCCACGGCCCGCGCACCGCATGACCCCACCCACCCGTCGGCCCCCGAGGCGGCTCGGCCGTCCCGTTCGGGCGGGCCCGCGCGAACTGAGCTCGGGTCGGCCCAGAGCGGTCCGTCCAGCGCCGGCACCAAAGAGATCCAGACCAGGGCCAGCCAGCCAAGCGACCCCCCGACCACCCGGCTCACGGCACCGGGGGCGCCACCCGCTCGCGGATCCAGCAATCCGGCTCCACCGGCGCAGACCCGGCCCACCACGCCGGCGCCTCCCGCACCGGCCCCGCCGCCGGCGCCATCCGCCGGTCAGACGCGAGCCATGCAGATTCCGACAAACCGTTCCAGCGACACCGGCGGCGACCCGGCCGATCCAACGGCCGCGCTACCGATCCAGCGCCCGGAAGGGACCGACACGGAGGCCGCCACCGAGCAGCTGAATGCGCGCGGTGGGCAACCAGACGGCGGCGAGAATCCGCGGCCACGCCGCCGCGGAGCGGGCGGGGCCGGCGGGCTCAGCGCCCAGGATCTGCTGCGTCGTGAGGGACGCCTGTAGCAACGCCCCGGCGCCCGCAACCGGGCGCTGCGGGTACGGCCAGCGGTTCTACGCGACCGCCTAAGCGCGAGTTTGGTCAGCGCCGGCTTCGGCCTCAGTACCCTCGTCGGGCTCGTCGGGTTGCGCCGCGATGAGGGCCAGCGGATCCTGGTCCTGCTGCTGCGCTTCCGCGATCGGATCCTCGGCCAACAACACCCGCATCGCATTGTTGAGGAATGCGACGGTGGGGACCGCCAGCAAAGCACCGACGATCCCGGCCAGCACGCCGCCGGTGGAAATGGCCAGCACCACACCCAGCGGGTGAATCGAGACCGCGCGGCCCATGACCAAGGGCTGAAGCAAATGCGCCTCGAGTTGATTGACGGCAATCAGCAAGGCCAGTGTGAGCAGGGCATACACCAGCCCCTTGGCCAGCAAGGCAACCACCACCGCCAGCAAGCCGGAGATCAACGCACCGATCAGCGGGATGAACGCGCCCAGGAACACGATGGAGGCCAGCGGCAGGGCGAGCGGAACACCCATAACCGCCAACCCTGTCCCCACGCCGGCCGCGTCGGTCAGGGCCACCAGGAAGGTGGCCCGCACATACCCGATCAGTGACCCATAGCCCGCGCGTCCGGCCGCCATCGCGCGGTCACGGACATGGGCCGGGATGATCTTGGCGACGTACTGCCAAATGTTGCGGCCGCCGTAGAGGAAAAAAATCAGCGTGAACAACACCAGCACCGCGGCGGTCAGCAGTTCGGTGATGGTGGCCGCGGTGGAGATCGCGCCGCTGGTCAACTTCGCCTGGTTGTTGTGCAGCGCTTCGATCGCGGCGTTGCCCGCGTTGTCTATCTGTTCACGGCGCAGGTGCGGCGGCCCCTCGATCAGCCATTTGCGGCTGGAGTCGATGCTGTGCTCCACCTGGTAGGCCAGATCGGGCAGACCAACGATGAACTGGCTGATGACGAACGTCAGGATGCCGCCGAGGATGGAAAACCCGCCCAGCAAGACCAGCGACACCGCGGCACCACGTGGCAGCCCCCTGGCGTCCAGCCAGTCCACCACCGGCACCAGCAATGCGCTGAGCATCAGCGCCAGCAGCACCGGCACGACAATGATTTCGAGCTTCTTGATCACCAGCAAGAGGGCCACCAGAGCGGCCAGGATGACAAGTAAGCGCCACGACCAGGCCGCCGTCTTGCGGACCAGCGGGGCTACCGAGGCATCGTCGAGGCTCGCCGACATCCGGCAAGCCTAACCGGGCGCCGGACCCGGCTCTCCCGCAAATTCCCCCGAGCTGATCGCGGGCGCCCGCGGCGCTTCGGGCTGCCACCGCCACCACGATCCGGTCACGACCCCAGAACGAGGCAGACACGGTCAGTGACGTGCGGCGATCGTGGCATCACCTGCGCGGTTACCCTTATTCGATGTCGTTTGACGCCCCCGTCCGCAAACTCCGCCAGCGTGTGGGGGCGCTGCCCCGCGCTCGCGGGACGGAGGCACCCCGTGGCAAGTACTGGTGGCTGCGGTGGGCCGTGCTCGGCATCGTCGCGATCGTGCTTGCCGTCGAGGTGGCGCTGGGCTGGGACCAGCTGGCCAAAGCCTGGATGAGCATGTATCAGGCCAAGTGGTGGTGGCTGCTCGCGGCGATGGTGGCCGCGGCGGCGTCGATGCACAGTTTCGCGCAAATCCAGCGCACCCTGCTGAAGTCCGCGGGTGTGCACGTCCGCCAACTTCGGTCCGAAGCCGCGTTCTACGCCGCCAACTCGCTGAGCACCACCCTCCCCGGCGGTCCGGTGTTGTCGGCCACGTTCCTGCTGCGCCAGCAACGCATTTGGGGCGCCTCTACGGTGGTGGCGTCGTGGCAGCTGGTGATGTCGGGAGTGCTGCAGGCGGTGGGCCTGGCACTGCTCGGCCTGGGTGGTGCCTTTTTCCTGGGCGCCAAGAACAACCCGTTCTCACTGCTGTTCACCCTGGGCGGGTTCATCGCGTTGCTGCTGCTTGCCCAGGCGGTGGCCTCACGTCCGGAGTTGCTCGAGGGAATCGGCCGCCGGGTGCTGGCGTGGGTCAACTCGATCCGCGGCCGGCCGGCCGCGACCGGCATGGAGAAGTGGCGTCAGATTCTCATGCAACTCGAGTCGGTGAGCCTGAGCCGGCGCGATTTGGGAGTGGCATTTAGCTGGTCGCTTTTCAACTGGATCGCCGACGTCGCGTGTCTGGGCTTCGCCGCATACGCCGCGGGCGACCACGCGTCGGTCGCCGGGTTGACCGTTGCCTATGCGGCGGCCCGCGCGGTGGGCACCATCCCGTTGATGCCGGGTGGACTGTTGGTGGTCGAGGCCGTGCTGGTGCCTGGTTTGGTATCCAGCGGCATGGCCCTGCCCAACGCCATCTCCGCGATGCTGATCTATCGGCTGATCAGCTGGTTGTTCATCGCCGCGATCGGCTGGGTGGTGTTCTTCTTCATGTTCCGCACCGAGAAGGCCGCCGATTCCGACGCTGGCGACCCGCCAACCGACCCAAATCTGGCGATCGTCATCCCCATCCCGGGCGAACTGTACGAGGACCCGGCCGAAACGGCCCTGCAAGGTCCGCTACCGCCCCCCGACCGCGGGTGCGAGGGCAACCCCGGACGCGTCGGCTAGCTCAGCCGGCGCGGTTCGCCGGCGCCGGCCCGGGCAGCGGGCCCGCCGCCACGGGCAGATTCCCCGGCGTCAGCGGCAGCCCAACGGCCGGTAGTCCCGACAAAGCACCGCCATCTTGGGCCGCCTGCGCCAGCCCCACCGCCTGCGACAGCGTGATCGGCAGCCGACACTGCGTTGAGAGATTGGTCAGCGGCTGCGACAGCGACTGCAGGTCGCTGGCGACTTTGGGATTCTTCTCCAGATAGCTCTTCAGCGATCCGAACGATTGCGGGCCCGCGGAGCCCTGGAAGGCCGCGGTCATCGCCTGATTGGTCTCCGGATGCGAGTCCAGGTAATCGCCCGTCTGCTTGGCGACCGAACCGATCGTTCTGGCCACTTCACTGGCGGCACATGGATCGGTAGCACCGGTGGCCGTCGGCTCTGCCACCGTCACGAGCGCGAGGCCCGGCAGCCCGACGGCGACCAATGCGGCGAACAGCCCGCGGCGCTTTGTCGCATTGCCTGACTTCATGGATAACTCCTCATGGATTGCATAACGTACGAATTCCCTTGCCACGCCAGTGGCGGCGATCAGCGACGCATTCCGTCGCGATCTGTCTGGACTGTCCCGGGTTGGTACTCGGATCGACCCAAGTCCCCCGCGTGGACATCAGCCATACTGCCATCTCCGGCGCGGGCACCGCCAACTCGCGCCGCGGCCCTGCGGCCACCCGGTGAACTTCACAGTGTCTTCCGAGCGTCCTGGCAGTGTCGGCATCGTTGCGGCTCAGCAACCAATAAACGGACCTACTCCACATTTGTCTGCGGTAGGCTCGCGAGCAACGCGTCGCGTGAGAATTACGGGGAGTCCGACATCCAGCAGTTCATGATGCGCCTGAGCCGCAACCTGCGCAGATTCCGCTGGTTGGTGTTCACCGGATGGATGCTGGCTCTGGTCCCGGCAATCTATCTGGCGCTGACTCAGTCAGGGAATCTCACCGGTGGCGGCTTCGAGGTCGCCGGGTCCCAGTCACTTCGGGTACACGATGTGCTCGAGGCGCAATACCCCGACCAGGGGGCATCCTCGCTGGCCCTGGTGGCGACCCCGCGCCCGGATGCCAGCTACCAGGACATCACCGACGCGGTCGCGCAACTGAGACGAATTGCCGGCGAATTTCCCGGGGTCTCGGAGGTGCCCGACCCCACCCAGCGGCCCCCGCAACCCGATCGGCCCTACGTGGTGTCGCTGCGCCTGGACGCCCGCAACGCGGGCACCAGCGACCTCGCCAAGAAGCTGCGCGCGCGAGTCGGCGTGGAAGGCGACAAACCGGGACAGACGGCGGATGGCCGGGTACGGCTCTACGTCATCGGCCAGGGTGCGCTCAGCGCCGCTGCGGCGGCGAACACCAAGCACGACATCGCCGCCGCGGAACGCTGGAACCTGCCCATCATCCTGATCGTCTTGTTGGCGGTGTTCGGCTCGCTGACCGCCGCGGCCATCCCGCTGGCGCTGGGGATCTGCACCGTCGTGGTCACGATGGGCCTGGTCTACCTGCTGTCGATGCACACCACGATGTCGGTGTTCGTGACGTCGACGGTGTCGATGTTCGGCATCACGCTGGCCGTCGACTACTCGCTGTTCATCTTGATGCGTTTCCGCGAGGAGTTGCGCTCCGGCCGTCAGCCCCAGGAGGCGGTGGACGCCGCCATGGCCACGTCCGGGCTGGCGGTGGCGCTGTCCGGCATGACCGTCGTCGCCTCGCTCAGCGGTATCTACCTGATCAACACCCCGGCGCTGCGATCCATGGCCACCGGGGCGATCCTCGCGGTGGCCGTCGCCATGCTGACATCGGCCACCCTGACGCCCGCGGTGCTGGCCACCTTTGCCCGGGCCGCCGCCAAGAGGTCGGCCCTGCTGCATTGGTCGCGCCGGCCGGAAAGCACCCAGTCCCGGTTCTGGACCCGCTGGGTGGGCTGGGTGATGCACCGGCCCTGGATCACCGCGTTGTCGGCTTCGGTCGTGCTGCTGCTGATGGCGGCACCGGCGGCGTCGATGGTGCTGGGCAACAGCCTGTTACGCCAGTTCGATTCCTCGCACGAGATCCGCGCCGGGGTGTCCGCGGCGGCCCAGGCCCTGGGACCGGGCGCGCTGGGTCCGGTCCAGGTGCTGATCAAGTTCCCCGACGGCGGCGCCTCCACGCCCGCACACAGCCAGACGGTCGGCGCGGTCCGCCAGCGGATGGCCCAAGGTCCCAACGTCACCACGGTGGCACCGCCGAAATTCGCCGAGGACAACGACAGCGCGCTGCTGAGCGCGGTGCTGTCGGTGGATCCCGAGGACATGGGTGCCCGCCACACCGTCGACTGGATGCGCAGCGAGCTACCGCAGGCTGCCGGCGGCGCCCAAGTCGACGTCGGCGGATCGACCGCGCTGATCAAGGATTTCGATGACCGGGTGTCGGCGACCGAGCCGCTGGTGCTGGCCTTCGTCGCGCTGATCGCCTTCGTGATGCTGTTGATCTCGATCCATTCGGTGCTGCTGGCGCTCAAGGGCGTGCTGATGACCTTGCTGTCGGTGGCGGCGGCCTACGGCAGCCTGGTCATGGTGTTCCAATGGGGCTGGGGGGAACGGCTCGGCTTCCCCCAGCTGACCTCCATCGACTCCACGGTGCCGCCGCTGGTCCTGGCGATGACCTTCGGGCTGTCCATGGACTACGAGATCTTCCTGCTCACCCGAATCCGGGAACGCTTCCTGCACACCGGCCGGACCCGCGACGCGGTGGCCTACGGCGTGAGCACCAGCGCACGCACCATCACCAGTGCGGCGCTGATCATGATCGCGGTGTTCTGCGGATTCGCCTTCGCCGGCATGCCGCTGGTGGCCGAGATCGGCGTCGCCTGCGCCGTCGCGATCGCGGTGGACGCCACGATCGTGCGGCTGATCATGGTGCCGGCCCTGATGGCGATGTTCTCGCAGTGGAACTGGTGGTTGCCCAGATGGCTGGGCCGGATCCTGCCGTCGGTGGACTTTGACCGGCCGTTGCCCGAGGTCGACCTCGCTGACGTCGTGGTCATTCCCGAGGACATCGCCGCGACGATTCCGCCTGGCGCCGACTTGCGCATGGTGCTCAAGTCGGCGGCCAAGCTCAAGCAGCTGGCACCCGACACCATCTGCGTGGCGGACCCCCTCGCATTCACCGGCTGTGAGCGGGTCGGCAAGGGGCCGGAGCGGATTCCCGAGCTCGTCAAGGACGGCCTCAACCTGGCCGGCGGCACCGACACCGCGGGACCGGGCGGTGCCGCTGAGGCCAAGAACGGTTCCAACGGGCAGTCGGCCGCGCGAAAGGCCGTCGGCCTGGCCTACCGCAGCGGCATCGCGCGCGCGATGTCGTGGGCGGAGCGCCCGGTCCATCCGGTCACCGTGTGGCGCGGGCGGCTCTCGATCGCACTGGACGCGCTGGAAACCAACGCCTCCGAGCGGCGGGCCGGCCCGGGCAGCGGGCGAGAGCCCAGCTACCGGCGGCGCAGCCCGGTGGAAACCACCAACGTCCAATTGCCCACCGGGGACCGGCTGCTGATCCCGACCGGGGCCGAAACGTTGCGTCTCAAGGGCTACCTGATCATGAGCCGTAACAGCAGCCGGGATTACGCCGAACTTGCAGACATGGTCGAAGCGATGGAACCCGAGACCGCGGCCGTCGTACTGGCGGGGATGGACAGGTACTACTGTTGTCAACCGCCAAGGCGGCAATGGATCGCCACCCAGCTGGTTCGGCGTCTTGCGGATCCGCATCCGTCTGATGTCGACGTTGAGTGGCCCCAGCCCGATGACAAGGCAGACTGGGAGGAAGTCCGGCAACGCTGTCTGGCGGTGGCAGTAGCCATGTTGGAGGAGGCGAGGTGACGTTGGCAACCGACCAGCGGAAACCTGCGCAAGTACAGCCGCCGCACCGCCCCGATGGTGACAACCGCGAGCACTTCGTTGACCAGCCGGTGGAATTTTGGCCGACGGCAGCCATCCGTTCCGCGCTACAGAGCGGCGATATCGCCACCTGGAAGCGCATCGCCGCCGCGCTCAAGCGCGACCCCTACGGTCGCACCGCGCGCCAGGTGGAAGAGGTCCTCGGCGGAGCCCGGCCGATTGGCATCTCCAAAGCGCTGTGGGAGGTGCTGGACCGGGCCCGAGCCCATCTGGAAGCCAATGAGCGCGCCGAGGTCGCCCGTCACGTCAAGCTGCTGATGGATCGATCGGGTCTGGGCCAACAGGAATTCGCGTCCCGCATCGGCGTTTCGCCCGAGGACCTGGCCGCCTACCTGGACGGCAGCGTGAGCCCGTCGGCTTCGCTGATGATCCGGATGCGTCGCCTGTCCGACCGGTTCGTGCGGGTCAAGAACACCCGCGCGGCCGACTCCGACCAGGACGCGGCTAGCGGGAGTTGATCGGCACCACGTCGAGCACCAGCCAATCGTTGCCGCGCTTGGTCAAACTCACCCGCAACGCGGGCGCGGCCTGACTGGGCGGTTGACCGGGCGAGTTCTGGGTCACCCGCAGAATCACCGCGACACTGGCCGCCGACGGCCCCAGCGCCTCAACCCCGGCCGACAGCGTGTCGGCCTGGGCGGTGATCTTGTGTTGCACCAGATCGGCGCTGGATTTGGCGTACTGCGCTTTGAACTCCGCGACCCGCTCGGGCACCATCATCGCGGCGGCCCGGTCGGCAGACGCGTTGGGCGCACCCGGCGAGAAGGAGGCCACCGCCTCGGCCATTCCGGTGGCGATCGCGACCACCCTTCGCGAGTCCCGGTTGAAGTCGCGGTCGGGGGACGTCCAGTGGGTGTATCCGGTCAGCACCGCGGCCACCAACGCAGCAGTGCACAAAAAGACCACCGCCAGGCGCAGCCCGGGCGCCTCGTCGTCGGTGCCTACAGTGACCGCATCGCGGCGGAACAGCCAAAAATTGACGGCCACCCCTTCCAGGACCAACAGGACCAGGACCGAGCACGCCGATATCCACCACCACGGCCAGCCCAGGATGAAACCGATCATGACCAGCGCCGCGATCGCGACCAGCGGGGCCAAGATGTCGAATGCGGCAAGCCGCCATGCGTTTCTCATCGGATCGAAGCCAGCCCGGAGACCAACAGCTTGCCGTCGACATCGGAGACTTCCACCCGCAGGCTCCAATGCACCGTCTGCGGCTTGACGCCGGCGTTCTCGGCGACCGATGTCGCCACCAGCAGCACCGAGTCTGTTCTGCTGGCAAACAGCGGCAGCTTGGTGGTCACCACCGGCCGAGCGGTACCGGGCCGGGTGTCCAGATCGCGGTGCACCGTTTCGATCGCCACCGCCTCGATCCGGCCGCTGCTGTGTGTCTGCAACTTCTCCACCACCTGCCGGTAGGGCTGCACGGCCGCGTCGAAGTCGGTGTTGAGCTGTCCGACCGTGCCGTCGTGCAGCTGCTGCAGGCTGGAGTCGATGTTGCCGGCGTTCATGTTGATCAGCACATCCGTCCATTCGGCGGCGGCCTGCATGACACGGGTCAGGTAGACGCGCTCGGAGATTTCGTCGCGGTGGCCGATCCAGATCAGCACACCGAGCACCACCGCGGCCACCGACAGCACGCCGAGGAAGGCCGAGCCGACGCCATAGCTGGAGAACATCCCTTCGCCGGACGACTCCCCCTCGGTAGCGGCGGGCGCTGAGTCTGCAGAATCCGGATCGGAGTCTTTGGCGGTATCGGCCGCGGCGTCGTCTGGCATGGCCCGATCGTCGCACTTGAAATGAGGTGAAAAGATGGCGGGGTGACGTATGCGGCTGTTCGCTCGGGTATCGACCTGAGCCATGTAGATCCTGATGCCCGTCCGCAAGACGACTTGTTCGGCCACGTCAATGGTCGCTGGTTGAAGGAATACGACATACCCGCGGACCGGGCGACCGACGGCGCATTTCGCCACCTGTTCGACCGCGCCGAGGAGCAGGTGCGCGAGCTGATCATCGAAGCCAGTCAGCAGGGCGCCGCTACCAGGACCGACGAGCAGCGCATCGGTGACCTCTACGCCAGCTTCCTCGACGAGGAGACCGTCGAGCGCGTCGGCCTGCAGCCGCTGCACGACGAAGTGACCGCGATCGATGACGCCGCCGATCGCGACGCCCTGGCCGCGGCTATCGGGGCCCTGCAACGCACCGGGATGGGCGGTGGCGTCGGGCTGTACGTCGACACCGATTCCAAGGACTCGACCCGCTATCTCATGCACTTCTCCCAATCGGGCATCGGCCTGCCCGACGAGTCCTAGTTTCGGGAGGAGCGCCACGCCGCGGTGCTGGCCGCCTACCCCGGGCACATCGCCCGGATGTTCAGCCTGGTGTTCGGCGGCGACAGCACCGACCACGCCGACGTCGCGGCGCGCATCGTGGCGCTGGAAGCCAAACTGGCCGCGGCCCACTGGGATGTGGTGAAACGCCGCGATGCCGAACTCACCTACAACCTGCGCACGTTTGCCGAACTGCAGACCGAAGGGTCGGGATTCGATTGGACGGGCTGGGTCACCGCCGTGGGCACCACCCCGGCCGCCGTTGCCGAACTGGTGGTGCGCCAACCCGATTACCTACGGACCTTCGCGTCGCTGTGGACCAGCGAAAGCCTCGAAGACTGGAAGTGCTGGGCGCGCTGGCGGTTGATCCGGGCCCGCGCTCCGTGGCTGACCAGTGACCTGGTTGCCGAGGACTTCGAGTTCTACGGCCGCAGGCTGACCGGCGCCGAGCAGATTCGGGACCGCTGGAAGCGGGCGGTGGCGCTGGTGGAGAGCCTGACCGGTGACGCCGTCGGCAAGCTCTACGTGCAACGGCATTTCCCGCCGGATGCCAAGGACCGCGTCGACAAGCTGGTGGCCAACCTGCGGGAGGCCTACCGGGTCAGCATCACCGACCTGGACTGGATGACCCCCCAGACCCGCGAACGGGCATTGACCAAATTGGCCAAGTTCACCGCCAAGGTCGGCTATCCCGTCAGATGGCGCGACTACTCCAAGTTGGTGATCGACCGCGGCGACCTCTACGGCAATTTCCGGCGCGGCTACGCGGTCGACCACGACCGGGAGCTGGCCAAGCTCGGCGGCCCGGTCGACCACGATGAGTGGTTCATGACGCCGCAGACCGTCAACGCCTACTACAACCCCGGGATGAACGAAATCGTGTTCCCGGCAGCGATTTTGCAGCCACCGTTCTTTGATGCGCAGGCCGATGACGCCGCCAACTACGGGGGAATCGGCGCGGTCATCGGACACGAGATCGGGCACGGATTCGACGACCAGGGCGCCAAATACGATGGCGACGGCAACCTGGTCGACTGGTGGACCGATGCCGACCGTACCGAGTTCGCACACCGGACCAAGGCATTGATCGACCAGTACGAGGCCTACGTGCCGCGGGATCTGGCGGCTTCCGAGGGCCCGCCGCATGTCCAGGGCGCGTTCACCGTGGGTGAGAACATCGGCGATCTGGGCGGACTGTCCATCGCCCTGTTGGCCTACCAGCTCTCGCTGCAGGGCAAGCGGGCTCCGGTCATCGACGGTCTCACCGGCGTGCAACGGGTGTTCTTCGGCTGGGCTCAGGTGTGGCGCACCAAATCACGTGACGCCGAGGCGATCCGGCGGCTCGCCGTGGACCCGCATTCCCCGCCGGAGTTCCGGTGCAATGGCGTCGTGCGCAACCTGGACGCGTTCTATGACGCGTTTGACGTCGCCGAGGACGACGAGCTGTTCCTGACTCCGCAGAGCCGGGTCAGGATCTGGAACTAGCCCCTGACCCCGGCGAGCAGACACAAACTCGCACGGTTTCGCGGCTGGATATGCGATTACGCGTCTGCTCGGCAGGCCTCGATTCGGGCCGGCACATGCTTGTGCCAGGGCATCCCGGCGTAGGGGTCGCGCCATTTGGTCGAGGTGAGCGCGTTCGGGGCGACTCCTGGAACAACGGTTCGGCCGTCGCCGTCGACGTAGTCCAGGCCGAAACCGTTGGGCAGCGAGGCATGCCCGGGCAGCATCACCTCGGTGACCTCCACCGTCGCCTCGGCGGCGCCGGCCGCGGTGGTGATCCGGGCCCGGCATCCGTCGGTAAGCCCGAGAGCCTGGGCATCCTCGACGCTGACACGCAGTGCGCCATCGGCGTCGCGTTTGCGCCACGACGGGTCACGGAAGATGTCGTTGGCGGTGTAGGCGCGGCGCTCGCCCACCGACAGCACGATCGGCAGCTCTGTGGTGGTCAACGACATCTTCAGGTCGGCCAGTGACCTTATCTCGTCCAGCATTTCGGGAATGCCCAGTGCGATCTTGTGATCGTCGTTATTGATGAGTTCGAAGTCGTCCTCGTAGTTGTGGGCGGTGAAGGTGACCCCGGAGCGACCGTTGAGGATCGCGTCGAACAGCGCGTTCCCGTCGGTGTGCCCAGCCCGCCGAACCGCATCCGGGTAGGTCATCGCCGTCTTCTGCGCCAGTCCCCACAGCGCGGCGGCGCCGGCCATACCGTCGGGCAAGGTGGGGCCCAGCGTTTCGTAGAGCACATAGGGAAGCAGTTTGGCCACGCTCGGATTGGAGGCCACCGCCACCAGGAACGCCTCGGTGTACGCCTGACGCCCCCGCTGCGCCGCCTCCCGCAGCGGCCGCAGATCATCGTCGGTGACAAAACCCAGGGCGCGCACCAACCGGGCCCAGATCTCGGGTTCGGGCAACGTGCCCGGCAACGGGTCCAGCAGTGGGCGCCGTAGATGCACCGCGTTGTGCGGGAATTCCAGGTTGAAGAAGGTGGCTTCGGGCTTCTCGAATTGCGAAGCGGCCGGTAGCACGTAGTGGGCGAGCCTGGCGGTCTCGGTCATCGCCACATCGATGACCACCATCAGTTCCAGCGCCTCGAACGCCTGCCGGCAGGCCGCCGAATCAGCCAGGGAGTGAGCGGGATTGGCGCTCTCGACGATCATGGCGCGGAATCGGTCGGGGTGGTCGGTGAGAATCTCCTCGGGAACCACGTTGCCGGCACCAGTCCGGCGATGATCCGTGCCCCGGTGACCGGGGTGCGCCCGGAGGTCATGCTGAACAGCGGGGCGAACGACGAATGCAGGTGCTGGCCGCCCTTTTTCGCGAAATTTCCGGTGAGAATCCACAGCATCTTGTTCAGGTAGGAAACCAGCGTGCTGTTGGGTGCCTGCTGGACGCCGAGGTCCTCGAACACCGCGACGCTGGCGGCGCCGCCGATGCGCCGCGCGGCCGCGCGCAGCAACTCCTCGTCGACCCCGCAACGCTGCGCAAACTCGGCGACCGGCACCTCAGCCAAGACCTCGCGGACTTCTTCCACACCGCGCACATGCTCGGCGAGAAATGCTTCGTCACAGAGGTTTTCCTGGACCAGAACCGCCGCCAATGCGGCGACGCACCAGGCGTCGGCGCCGGGGTGCACCCGCAGGTGAAAGTCGGCCATCTTCGCGGTGTCGGTGACGACAGGGTCGATGACGATCATCGACCGGGCGGGATCTTTGGCGATCTCGTTGAGCACCACCCGCGCCCTGGGGAAGCTTTGCGACATCCAGGGGTTCTTCCCGATGAACACCGACACCTCGGCGTGTTCGAACTCACCACGGGTATGACCGCCGTAGAGCTTCCCGTCTATCCACGCCTCCCCGGTCTTCTCCTGTGCCAACGCATTTGACCGGTAGCGGGAGCCCAGGGCTTTCAGGAAGGCGCCACTGTAGACACCGCCGAGGTGATTGCCCTGGCCCCCTCCGCCGTAGTAGAAGATCTTGTCGCCGCCATGCACATCCCGGATGCGCTTGAACCCCTCGGCGATCTCGACAATGGCGGTGTCCCAGTCGATCTCCTCGTAGGTCCCATCCGGGCGGCGCCGCAACGGCGCCGTCAGCCGGCCTCGGCTGTTTTGATAGTGGTCCAGCCGCAAAGCCTTGTTGCAGGTGTACCCCCGTGACGCCGGATGCGCTTTGTCGCCACGAATGCGGGCCAACGTACGATCCTCGACCTGTACCACGATGCCGCAATTGCATTCGCACAGGATGCAGGCCGTGGGCTGCCAGTCAGTTGTGGTCATTGCGATTCCCTTCCGGCCGTTGCGCCAGCAGCATGCTGCGCAGTTGGCGGTGAACAACATCCAGCGGCGTCAGGTCACGCCGCACCCGAGCCAGCAGGAGTGCGCCTTCCAGCGTCGACATCGCCGTCACCGCCAACTCGTGGGCGCTATCCAGGGGTATGCCGTCGCTGACGAACCGCTGCGCGATCAGATCCGACCAGCGGTCGAACACCGCTGCCGCGTGCTCGACCACCGGAGCCATCCGTTCCCGATCCGATGGTTCGCCGGCTTCGACCGAGACCGCCGCGACGGGGCAGCCAGCGCGAAAATCGTTGGCGCGCAGCTGCTCACGATACTGATCGATGAGGGTGTCAAGCAGGTCCAAACTCCGGTTCGCCGAACCGATGATCTTTGCGACATGCGCGCCGGCGTAGTCGACGGCCTCACACAACAACTGAGTGCGTCCGCCCGGGAAGTAGTGGTAGGCCGACCCGCGCGGTGCGCCGCTGTGTTGCAGCACATCGGAGATGGCGGTGGCGCGCGCACCACGCTCGCGAATCAGAAGTACGGCTGAAATGACCATCCGTTCGCGCGGACTCGGCATATGTATGCTGCTATACATAACACCCGGACCGGCGAAAGCCCTGTTCAGAAATCGACATCGGGAATTTGCGGTGGGTTCAGCAGTCCCCGACATGCGAGCGCACTCGCGAAATTGGGCGACGGGCGCGATTCAGTGCAGATTCAGGGCCGATCTAGGGCCGGTATTGCGCCCTCAGGCGCGCACCAGCACCGGCACCGCTAGATCTGCCAGTCTTGCGCGCCGTCGTTCTTGTTGTAGGTCCCCACCGAGTTCTTCACCACGATCGGGTCACCGCTGCCGAAGTTGTCGAAGAACCACTTGGCGTTGGTCGGGCTGAGGTTGATGCAGCCGTGACTGACATCGCGCTTGCCCTGGTCCCCTACCGACCACGGCGCACTGTGCACGAAGTTGCCGCTGTTATCGATCCGGACGGCGTCGGCGACGGTCACCTTGTAGCCCTGCGGCGAGTTGACCGGCACACCGTAGGTCGAGGAGTCCATCACCACCGTGGGCATCTTCTCCAGCACGTAGTACGTGCCGTTGGGCGTCTGGTGGTTACCGGCCGCCATGCCCATGGACATCGGGAAGGTCTGCTCGACGACCCCGTTGCGGGTGATCGTCATCTGGTGCGTGGCGTCGTCGGCGGTGGCCACCAACGAGTCACCGGTGCGGAAGCTCGATTTGGTGCCCGCCGCGTCGATGTTCACCGCGGTGTTGGCCGGCCAGAATTGGAACGGCCGCCAGCGCACCTGCGTCGGAGTCATCCAATAGAACTTGCCCGGCACCGGCGGAATCGACGAAATGTGGATGGCGCTTTCGGCCATCGCCTGGTCGGCGATCGGCACCTGGAAGTTGATGATGATCGGCTTGGCCACTCCAACCATCGCACCGTCAACCGGGTTGAACGACGGCGGCCGGAACGGGGGCGGGCCGAAGAACGGAGTCGGGTCCTGCCCGGCCACCGGACCGGCAGCGACCGGCACCAATGGCGGCGGGGCCAACGGGTCGGGGAACGGCGGCGGCGCCAGCGGGTCGGGCATCGGCGGCAGCGCCAGCGGCCCCGGCGGGTCCGGCGCGGGTTCGGCCGGGGCAATCACCGGCGGATCGCCGGGAGCGTCATCCGGGTCGGCAACAGCGGGGCCGGCACCCAGCAGCAGCACGCCAACGACTCCGGCCGCATTGACAGCGGCGAAGAGGCTTCCCCTGATTCGGCCTCTCGTCCAGCGCGACATATGACATCCCTCCGGTCACGTCCTGGAACCCAGTGTGGCATAGCACAGCCACCCGATGCCCATTCCGCGACCGTCCAAAACCCCGTCAGCCGACGATTCCGAGTCTTTGAACTGCGACTTTACTGGTTGTGTGAAGTTGCGCCAGCAACCGCGACCGGGGCCTCGAACACGCGGCGAGCCGACGTCATCCCGACCAGCGCCACGCCCATCAAGCCCGCGGAAGCGGTCAGCATCATCGCCACACTCCGCTCATAGAGCAGCCCACCGATCAACGAGCCGGCCATGATGCCCACCTGAAATGCCGTCACATAAAGGCCGGAGGCGCCGTCCGGGTCGTCGGCCCCGCTGCGCATCGCCGCGGATTGCAGCATCGGCGACACCGCGGTCGCAGCGGCGCCCCACAGCACGATCGCCCCCGTCCCGACCACCAACGCCGTCATCGGGGCCAGGTGACCCCCGAATGCCAGCGCGGTCAGCAGCACGAACGCAAACGTCAGCCCGGCCACACAGAAAATGATGGTGCCCTTTGGCCGGCGGTCCAGCGGTCGCGCCACCAGCGCCACCGCGACGACACCCGCGACACCGTAGGCGGCCAACAGCCAGGCCAGGCTGGGCCCACGCACACCGACGACTTGCCGGATGATCACCACGATGTAGGTATAGGAAACGAAATGGCCGGTGACGCCGACCATGGTGATCAGGCTGACGATGATCAGCGCCCGGTTGCGGTGATGCCGCGACCGCGGGCCCACATACTGCAACTGATCGGCGCTAAGCACCATTTCGGGGAGCAACAGCCGGGCGGCCACCGTCACAACGGCGGCCGCGACCGTCACACAAACCGCGGCCAGCCGCCAGCCCCACATCAGGCTCAGGGCCGCGGTGAGCGGGCTGCCGATCACCAGCGCCAGGCTGGTCCCGATGTAGATCGAGGTGGTGGCGCGTCCGGCGTGGCTGGGCGGCACCAATCGGGTAGCGATCGGGGCGATCACCGACCACAGCAAGCCATGGGTGATCGCGCACAGCGCCCGTCCGGCGGCCAGCACCGCAAAATTGGGCGCCAGCGCCGAGATGAGCTGCGAGATGGTCAGACACACCAGGCTGACCATCAGGGCGTGGCGGCGCGGCCAGTGCGCGGTCCAGCGCACCAGCGGAACCGTCGTCAGGGCCGCAACCAGCGCATACCAGGACAACAGGATCCCCACCAGTACCACGCTGATGTGCAGGTTCCGCGCGATGGCCGACAAGGCGCCAACCGGCAGGATCTCCGCGGTCACATAGATGAAGGCCGCCGCCGCCAGCACAGACAGTTGTGCAGCGACTCGTGGCGTCCACGGTCGCGCTGCGGTGGTTGCGGTTCGGGCTTCGGAAGTCATGGCGAGTGCGACGGGATCGGCCGGTACTGCGGTAGTGCTACGACCGATCACGCTGCTCTCACCGTACGCACCACACCGGCGGCATTAAACCCGGTGGCCCCGCAACACACCCTCGCGTTACGAACGAACAAGACGTGCGATGGCCGCGGACGCCTCCGCGAGCTTGCCGTCGGCGTCGGTGCCCCCCTCGGCCACCGCGCGGGTGACGCAGTGATTCAGATGTTCGTCGAGCAGGTTCAAGGCCACCGACCGCAGTGCGCTGTTGACGGCGCTGATCTGGGTGAGCACGTCGATGCAGTACTTGTCCTCGTCAATCATGCGGGCGATGCCGCGCACCTGACCCTCGATCCGGCGCAGCCGCTTGGCATAATTTTCCTTCTGCTGCGAATACCCGTGTGCGGTTGTCATAACTCTCCATACGCGCGGAACGCTCCCCCGACGGAAGTCTCTGATCACACTTGCCGGAGGGACTCAGTTGCATGATATACCCCGTTGGGGTATGAGGTCCCGATTTTGGCGACGATGACCCTGCGAGCATACTTGGGCAATGCCAGAAGCCGATATCAAGCCCCGTAGCCGCGACGTCACTGACGGACTGGAAAAAGCCGCTGCCCGTGGCATGTTGCGGGCGGTAGGCATGGTCGACGAAGACTTCGCCAAGGCGCAGATCGGGGTTGCCTCGTCCTGGAACGAGATTACGCCGTGCAACCTCTCGCTGGACCGGCTGGCCAAGTCGGTGAAAGAGGGGGTGTTCGCCGCGGGCGGCTACCCGCTTGAGTTCGGCACGATTTCGGTCTCCGACGGCATTTCGATGGGTCACGAGGGCATGCACTTCTCCCTGGTGTCGCGCGAAGTGATCGCCGACAGCGTGGAAACCGTGATGCAGGCCGAGCGCCTCGACGGCTCGGTGGTGCTGGCCGGATGCGACAAATCCCTGCCCGGAATGCTGATGGCCGCCGCCCGTTTGGATTTGGCGTCGGTGTTTCTCTACGCGGGCTCGATCCTTCCGGGGGTCGCCAAGCTCTCCGACGGCAGCGAACGCGAGGTCACCATCATCGACGCGTTCGAAGCGGTCGGCGCGTGCTCGCGAGGGTTGATGAGCCGAGCCGACGTCGACGCCATCGAGCGCGCGATCTGCCCCGGCGAGGGTGCCTGTGGCGGGATGTACACGGCCAACACGATGGCCAGTGCCGCTGAAGCACTTGGCATGTCGCTGCCGGGCAGCGCGGCGCCCCCGGCCACCGACCGCCGCCGCGACGGGTTCGCCCGGCAAAGCGGTCAAGCCGTCATCGAATTGCTGCGCCAGGGCATTACCGCTCGCGACATCATGACCCGGGAGGCGTTCGAGAACGCCATCGCGGTGGTGATGGCATTCGGCGGCTCGACCAATGCGGTGCTGCACCTGCTGGCGATCGCCCATGAGGCCAACGTCGAGCTCACGCTCGACGACTTCAGCCGGATCGGCTCGAAGGTGCCGCACCTAGCCGATGTCAAGCCGTTCGGCCGCCATGTGATGTCCCACGTCGACCACATCGGCGGCGTGCCGGTGGTCATGAAGACTTTGCTGGATGCCGGCCTGCTGCACGGGGATTGCCTGACCGTGACCGGCCGGACCGTGGCCGAGAACCTGGAGGCCATTGCTCCGCCGGACCCGGACGGCAAGGTGCTACGCGCGCTGAACAACCCGATCCATGCGACCGGGGGCATCACCATCCTGCGTGGATCCCTGGCCCCCGAAGGTGCCGTGGTCAAGACGGCCGGCTTGGACACCGATGTATTCGAAGGAACGGCACGGGTTTTCGACGGCGAGCGGGCCGCGCTGGATGCCCTCGAGGACGGCACCATCACCCACGGTGACGTGGTGGTGATCCGTTACGAGGGACCCAAGGGCGGCCCCGGGATGCGGGAGATGCTCGCCATCACCGGCGCGATCAAGGGCGCCGGGCTCGGCAAAGACGTGCTGCTGTTGACCGACGGTCGATTCTCCGGCGGCACAACGGGCTTCTGTGTGGGACACATCGCGCCCGAGGCGGTGGATGCCGGACCGATCGCGTTCGTGCGCGACGGCGACCGGATCCGGCTCGACGTTGCCGGCCGGACGCTCGACGTTCTGACCGACCCGGCAGAGTTCGCGGCCCGTCAACAGAATTTCACTCCTCCGACGCCGCGTTACAAGACCGGCGTACTGGCCAAGTACGTCAAGCTGGTCGGCTCCGCCGCGATCGGCGCGGTCTGCGGCTAACCCGATAAGCCCGGATGGCTTGTGGTTGAGCGGTTCTGGAACCACCAGCCGCCCGGGCCGGTGCCCGCCACCCGGGCCGTACCCACGGCTGCGCCACCGGCGCCCTGGGATGCCGCGCGTTTCCACGACAACCGCGACAGGCGCCACACCTTGGCGATACCATCGTGGAATCCATCGCCCAGCACCTGCTGGGCGATGGATTCGTGAGGTACAGCGAGGTGCGCGATGACGTTTGTACTGGTCTCCCCGGAAGCCATGGCGTCGGCCGCGGCCGACATAGAGCGCATCGGGGCGCTACTGACCCAGGGAAACGCCGCTGCCGCCAGCCCGACCATCAACGTGGCCAGCGCCGCGGCCGATGAGGTGTCCACAGCGATCGCGGCACTGTTTTCCCAGCACGCCAAGACCTATCAGCTGCTGGCCGCCGAGCTGGCCGCCATTCATGACCGGTTCACAAAAACCGTTCTGGCTAGCGCGAATTCATATGCCTCTGCCGAGGCGACCAATGCTGCCGACGCCCTGCTCGGGGTGATCAATACGCCCACTCAGGCACTGCTGGGCCGGCCGCTGATCGGCAACGGCGCCAACGGCACCACGGTCAACGGGGTCGGGACGCCGGGCGGAGACGGCGGCATCTTGTACGGCAACGGCGGCAACGGCGGAACCAGCACCAACGCTGCAACGGCCGGCGGCGCCGGCGGATCCGCCGGCCTCATCGGCAATGGCGGCATCGGCGGCCAAGGCGGTGCCGGCGGGATCGGCGGCGCCGGCGGGTCCGCGGCATTTTTCGGCAATGGCGGTGCGGGCGGGCACGGTGGCGCCGGCGGGGCCGGTGGAATCGGGGGCAACGGCGGGTTCTTCGGCAACGGCGGGGCCGGTGCGGTAGCTACGGCAACGGCGGCGGGGGCGGAAACGGCGGCACGGGTGGGGCCGGGGCCAACGCGGTGGCCGGAACCGGCGACAACGGCAGCGACGGCGCCGCTGGTGGCCAGGGTGGCTCCGGCGGCAACAGCGGCGCCGGTGGGACGAACGGCAGCGGCGGCAACGGCGGCCTCGGAGGCGCCGGTGGCGACGGGGGCAGCGGCACCGCCGACACCGGCGGCGGTGCGGGCAACGGGGGCAGCAGCGGCAAGGGCGGTACCGGAGGGGTCAGCGGCGTCGCCGGTAGCGGAGGCGCGGGCGGCACCGGAGGCGCCGGAGGCACGGGAGGGGCGGGCGGCACCGGAGGCAACGGCGCAGCGGGCAAGAGCGATACCGGAGACATCGGCGGCAGCGGGGGCTACGGCGGCGACGGCGGAAACGGCGGCAACAGTCTTCCCGGGGGCACCAACGGCGCGGGCGGCACCGGAGGCACCGGAGGCGAGGGCGGAGGGGCGGCACCGGCACCCCCGATACCGGCAGCGGGGGCGGTGATGGCGGAGACGGCGGCTACGGCGGTAGTGGCGGCTTGCCCGGGCATGGTGATGGCGCCGACGGTGTGGCCGGCACCGGCGGCAAGGGCGAAGCGGGCGGAGCGGCCGGCACCGGCGCGAACGCCACCGCCGGAACCGACCGCTACGGCGGTTATGGCGGCGACGGCGGTGGCGGCGGGGGCGGCGGCTACGGGGGCAACAGCATCCGGGGGACCGGCGGGGTTGGCGGCGAGGGCGGCACCGGCGGCAACTCCGCTGCCGGCGGCACGTCCGGCGACGGCACCCAGGTGGCCTGGGGCCGGGGCGGCGATGGCGGCGACGGTGGACAGGGCGGCTACGGCGGCGCCGGCTCGTTCGAGCAACCCGGCGGCACTGGCGGCGCCGGCGGCACCGGTGGTACCGGCGGCAATAGTGGCACCGGCGGCACCAGCGGCAACGGCGGCTCCGGCGGCCCGGGCGACTACAACGAAAACGGCTATGCCGGGGGCAGCGGGGGGACCGGCGGCACCGGCGGTGACCCGGGGACCGGCGGGACGGCGGCCGTCGGCGGCGACGGCGGCACCGGTGGCATCGGCGGAGGCGGCGGCTACGGGGGCACCGGCTTTGATGCGGCGGGCGCCATGGGCGGGATCGGTGGAACCGGCGGCACAGGCGGCAACCCGGGCCCCGGCGGTATCGGCGGCAACGGTGGCGATGGCGGCACCGGCGGCCCCGGCGGGTACGGCGACACCGGCTTCGGAACGGCGGGATACGCCGGCGGCACCGGAGGCACCGGCGGGACAGGCGGTGCCCCCGGGCCCGGCGGTAGTGCCGCCGGCAATGGTGGCGCCGGCGGCATCGGCGGCACCGGCGGCAGCGGGGCCACCTCAGCGGGGTTTGCCGGCGGAGATGGCGGCAAGGGCGGTACCGGTGGCACTGGCGGTTCGGCCGGTGCCGGTGCCGCTAATGGCAGCGGCGGCACCGGCGGCCAAGGCGGATACGCCGGCAAGGGCGGTTACGGCGGCATCACCAACGGCACCTACGAGGGCATGCCCGGCGGCGTCGGCGGAACCGGCGGCGCCGGCGGCGAGGGTGGATTGCCCGGCACCGGCGCGGGCACCGCCGGCAGCATCGGAAGTGCCGGTAACGGGGGCGAAGGCGGGTTCGGTGGCACCGGCGGCAACAGCTACTACGCCGGAAACGCCGGCCCGGGTGACCAGGGCGGAGCCGGCGCCAACGGCGCTCCCGGCCTGGCCCGGCGGCACCGGCGGCGCCGGCGGGTTCGGCGGCACCGGGGGAATCGCGAACGGCACCGGAAACGGCGGAACCGGAGGTAAGGGCGGAACCGGCGGCTACGGCGGGACAGGCGGCACCGCAACCACGGCCGGCCAGACTGGCGGCGACGGGGGCGACGGCGGCAAGGGCGGAGGCGGCGGCGCTGTGGGCGGCATCGGCGGCGGCGGTGGCACCGGCGGCACCGGAGGCACCGGCACCCCGCCCGGCGGAGCCAACGGCGGACCGGGCAAGACCGGCGCGGACGGCCTCGGCGGCCACACCAGCTGAGCCCGACGACCCGATCGGCTACCCCAAAATCACCCATCATCCTTTACCAGATACCCGTATAGGGTATAAAATCTTGCGGAGGTAAACCGGAGGGACTTCAGTCCCATGACTTGGATGAGGGAGATACCGATGGCAACTCACGAGGCCGGGACCATGTTGACCTGCGGCCACGAAGGCTGCGGCTGTCGCGTTCGGATCGAGGTACCGTGCCACTGCTCGGGCTCCGGCGAGCCCTACCGCTGCACCTGCGGTGACGCCTTGGTTCCCGTCCAGTAGGCATGAGGGGCCGGCCGGATCCCGGGAACTCGTCGATTCCGGCGATCAGCGTCCGAATGTCCGGCCGGCCAGCTCCGCCTCGGCGGCCGCGCTCAGCGCGGCCGCCGAGGCGCCCACCGCGACCGTGTAGGTGCCCGCTTCGATGCGCCAGCACCCGGCGGCGCCGTCGTAGCAGGCCAGCAGTCGTGGATCGGCAACGATCTCCACGGCACACGACTGGCCCGGTTCGAGTTCGACTCGCTCAAACCCCAATAGCCGCAACCGCGGCTCACCGGTGACCGCGGTCAGGTACACCTGCGGGACATCCGCCCCGCTTCGATCGCCGGTATTGGCGACCCCGAACGTGACCGTCACCGTGTCGCCGCCGCTGACCGCCAGGTCCCGGTAGCCGAAACTGGTGTAGGTCAGCCCATGCCCGAACGCGAAGTTCGGAACCTCTCCGGTGGTAGCGAACCAGCGGTAGCCGATATCGGCGCCCTCGCGGTAGTGGATGCGCATCGGCGCTCCCACCGGCGCCCCGTAGCCGGGGAGCTCCGGGCGCGGTGTCTGGCCGAGGCCGACCGGAAACGTGATCGGCAGCCGCCCGCACGGATTCACCCGGCCGGCCAGGACTTCCGCGATGACCCGGGCACCCGCCTGGCCCGGATACCAGGCCTGCACAATCGCGTTCACCGGGTCTTGCCACGGCATGGCCACCGGGTTGCCGGTCTCGAGCACGACCACCGTGTTCGGGTTTGCCGCCGCCACCGCACTGATCACCGCGTCCTGCCCCCACGGCAGCGTCAAGTCGGCGCTGTCGAAGCCTTCGCCCTCGGCCCGGATTGCGAATACCACCGCGACGTCGGCCCGCCGGGCCACCGCCACCGCCTCCGCTGGGTTGATCCCCGGATCGAATTCGAGCTCAGCGTTGCCAAACTGGGTACGCAACTCATCGAGCGGGCTTGACCCAAGCAGATAGAGGTTGCGCACGCCCGCCGTCAGTCCTGCCCCGCCGATCGGAATCACCTCGGCGTAGCCGCCGGGGGGAACCACAGCGCTGGAGCCGTAGCCGGCCACCACTCCAAGCTGCGCGTAGCCGCCGATGACGGCGATGCGGGTGCCCGGCGCCGGCGTCAGCGGTAGCACTCCCCTGTTCTGCAGCAGCACAATTCCCTGGCGTGCGATCTCAGCGGCGACCTCGTCGTGGGCATCCATGTCGGGCGCCGGTGCCGGCTCCCAGCGATCGACACCGACCGCGAACATCGACCGCAGGATGCGTCGGACCATCTCCGAGAGGCGAGCTTTGGGAAGCCGCCCCTCGTGGTACGCGGCCCGCAGCGGATCGCCGAATGCCTCTGATTGCCAAAGGATCGCATCGATCTGGGCGCCGCACTCCTGATCCAGGCCACCCAGCGCGCACTCCCATCCCGGCGTGCCGCCCCAGTCCGACATCACCCAACCGCGATATCCCCAGGCCCCTTTGAGCACCTCATTGATCAACTCCCCGTTGGCGGCGGCATACACACCGTTGACTTTGTTGTACGCCGCCATCACCGCGCCAGGCTGGGCGCGTTCGATGGCAATCTCAAAGGCCAGCAAGTCCGATTCGCGGTGGGCATCGGGATCGATGACGGCATCCAACCAGTGCCGGTTGGTCTCATTGCAGTTCAACGAAAAGTGCTTGACCGTTGAGATGACACCCTGTTGCTGGATGCCGATGATCGACTCTGCGACCATGGCCGCCGTCAAAAACGGGTCCTCGGAAAGATATTCGAAGTTGCGCCCGTTGCGCGGGTCCCGAGCCAGGTTCATCGCTCCCGCCAATTGGACGTTGAACCCGCGGCTGCGGGCCTCGCGACCGATCACTTCACCCGCGCTACGGGCGAGCGCAGGGTTGAAACTGGCCGCCAGCGCAAGTCCGGCCGGCAATGCGGTGGCGGTGTCACCGGGGCGATACCCGGGATTGGTGACGCCCAGGCCGGCATCGCTCATCAGCAACGCCGGCACCCCGAGCCGCGCAATCCCCGGCACGTACCCGGCAGACATCGGCACGTCCGCGGGTATGCGTTCATCACGCAGCGGCCACAGGTCGCCGGCCCCCATCACACCCAGCAACAGCGAGAAGCGCTCCTCGTCGGTCATTTCGGACTCAACTTGGCGGGCACGGACGTCAGCGGGGGCATCGTGACCCGACGAGCTCACCGCACACCCTCTTTCGCGTACACAACCCGCAGCACGTGACCGAGTTCGGGCCCCATCACCAACTCGGCCAGGGTGCACATCGTCGCCACGAACTCCGGGCCGTGCGGCGGCGGCACCTGACACAGATGATGCGCCACTTCATGCAGCACCACCAGCTCGCGCATCGCCCAATCGCCGGCGCCACGGCCGGGACCAGCGCCGGGAACGGCAATGGTTCCCACGCCACCGCGGTTTTCGTAGTGCGCCGCGGTGGCCGCCTGGCGCGCCCGCACCCGCAGCGGTGACACGGCGGGCCAGTGTTGCCGCACCGCGGGCAGCCCCAGCACGGAATCGACATAACTCTGCACCGACGACACCGACGCAAACCGGCCTTCCGGCGGCAGTGTCAACTGCGTTCCGAAGAACTCCACGCTGGGTGTGCCGTGTTCGGCGGCACGATCGAACAGGGTCCGGACGAACTCCTCGGCCGCGTACACCTTGGCACGCTGGAAGTCCCTTTTGGACGACTCCGCCGCTGTCACCGATCCAGGGCGGTCCTCGCCCCGGGCAGTTCGGGGCTTTTCCCAAGCCGCGCCTGGCGCCCGGCCCGGTCGCCCGCGCGCCGCGCCGCCGATGAATACCCGGCAGAGGCCCTGGTGGCCCGCCAGGTACCACGCGCCTGCGACGCACTGCGGTAATGGTCGCGCAATTCAAGTTCCTTGTCCCGCAGCGCGATCTCGGTGCCCGGCGCCCGGCTTCGGTCCATGGCAACTTCGGTTTTCGCCTGCTCGCGCGCCTCGGCCAGGCGCTGACCGACCCGCGCCCCGAACGCCAATTGAAAGTTGAGCCGGGCGGTGATCGTCGGGGTGGGCCGGTGCGCGCCCGTGGCCAGGTAGCCATCCGACGCCCGCACCATCTGGACCACCAGGCTGGCGTACAGCGCGTGGGTCGCATCGATGTCCTCGGTGAACCCATAGGCGTAGAGGAACGTCGAATTCGTTGCGATGTCACAACGCACGTCATTTGCCGCGCCGATGAGCACGAACAACTGGGCATAGGTCCGCAGACCGCGGGTGCCCGCCGTCCCGATGGTGATGGTGCGCTGGGTCGGCGCCGAAGCGGCGGACCGATGGGCCGAATGAGAGCGGGCCACGGCCAGGTCGATGGAGGCCGCGGTGGCCAGCCGTTGGGCAGCGCTCATGAAAGCATCGGCTTCGTGGGCGTTGTCGGTGCCTTCGGCCTGACGCAGCAGGGCCGCGATACGGGCCAGCATCTTGTCGTCGGTCATGGCGCCAAACTACGGAAGTGATCCGACATTTCCGGGTCCATGCGGTTTACAGCCGCGCAGTGATCCAGGAGACCACATCGTCGAGCACCTGATCACGCTCCGGCTCGTTGAAGGCCTCGTGGTACAGCCCGGGATACTCCTTGAGTTCGACGTCGGCGGATCCGACATGTCCGACCAGGCGACGACTGCCCTCGATCGGAATCAATCGGTCATCGGTGCCGTGTATCACCAGCAGTGGCGCCGTCAAGGCTGGAGCCCGCCGAGGCATGGTCTCCCCCACCTGCAGCAGCGCCCGACCGATTCCGGCCGGGACTCGACCGTAGTAGACCTGCGGATCGTTCTGGTAGGCCGCCACCACCTCCGGATCGCGGGATATGGCGGTGAAGTCCAGTTCCTGTACCGGCAGCCCCGGCACCACCACGCCAAGAACTTTGGCGGCCGCCGCGATCACCGGTGACACCAGATCCTGGGCCGCCACCGCCGGCGCCGAGAGCACCATCAGGTCGTAGTTGTCCGGGCGCTCGACGCCGTAGGCGAACACGATCCCGCCGCCCATGCTGTGTCCGAGCACGATGCACTTCAGGCCCGGGTTGTCCCGGGTGGCGATGCCCACCAGGGTGTCGAAGTCGGCGGTGTACTCGGAGATGTCTCGAACCAGCACCCGCTTGCCGCCGGAGCGGCCGTGGCCACGGTGGTCAAGGGCATAGGTGACCAACCCGGCCGCTCCCAACCGTTGGGCGACGTGATCGTAACGGCGGGCATGCTCACCCAGCCCGTGAGCCAGCACGACGACCGCCTTCGGCGCGGCATCCGGCGTCCAGACGTCGTAGACGATGTGCACGCCGCCGACACCGTCGAAGGTCCGTTCAGTGCGGGTCGTATTCATTACCGGCAGCGTAGTTGCTCGAGGACTGGGAATGTCAGCGACTCTGCGTAGGCTCATTGACGTGAGTGCGCTCGCCGGGAACTCCACGCAGAACTCCATAGCGAACTTCACCGCCCCCGCCGCCGAACGCGAACGGCCGGCCGGCGACGAATTCGCTGTCCACGCCGAGCCCTACCGGCGTGAGTTGCTGGCCCACTGCTACCGGATGACCGGGTCGGTACATGACGCCGAGGATCTGGTGCAGGAGACGCTGCTGCGGGCGTGGAAGTCCTACCACCGCTTCGAGGGCAAGTCCTCGCTGCGGACCTGGCTGCACCGGATCGCCACCAACACCTGCCTGAGCGCGTTAGAGGGTCGGCAACGCAGGCCCTTGCCGACGGGGCTGGCGGCCTCGGGTTCGGATCCGACGGCACCGCTGGTCGAGCGCGCCGAAGTGCCCTGGCTCGAGCCATTGCCCGATTTGATGGCCGATCCGGCGGATCCATCGGTCATCGTCGGCTCCCGGGAATCGGTCCGGTTGGCCTTCGTCGCCGCGTTGCAGCATCTGTCTCCCCGGCAACGAGCGGTGCTGCTGTTGCGAGACGTGCTGCAATGGAAGGCCGCCGAGGTGGCCGAAGCGATCGGCACGACCACCGTCGCCGTGAACAGCCTGCTGCAACGGGCCCGGGCACAGCTCGAGACCGCCCAGCCCAGTGCCGATGACGGACTGGTCGCACCCGATTCGCCGGAAGCCCAAGACCTGCTGACTCGCTACATCGCCGCATTCGAGGCCCACGACATCGACCGGCTGGTGGAGATATTCACCGCCGAGGCGATCTGGGAGATGCCCCCCCTATGCCGGCTGGTATCAGGGCGCGCGCGACATCATCACGCTCATTCACCAGCAGTGCCCGGCCGAATGTCCCGGCGATATGCGACTTATTCCGTTGGTCACCAACGGCCAGCCCGCCGCGGCCATGTACATGCGGGCGGGTGAGACCCATGTGCCCTTTCAGTTGCATGTGCTGGATATGGTTGACGGCCGAGTGTCACATGTGACAGCCTTCCTGGACGGCTCACTGTTCCCGAAATTCGGCCTGCCGGCTTCGATTTGACGATGGCCGGTTCCTTGCGCGTCGCGCCCGTGCCCGGCAAGCCGGCGCTGCTGTTGGGCGCCTTCGATTTGGGCGGGCTGGGCTACCTCGTCGAGGAGTTCTTCGTCTCCGGAACGGCGCATTCCTATGTCCCCGCGGCCGAGCTCGGCGCCGATGGCCGTTGGGACGTAATACCTTCGGACACCGCCGATTACACGACCCGGATGGTGGTGCTGACTCCGGCGGATCCGGCCAGGTTCAACGGCACGGTGCTGCTGGAATGGCTCAACGTCAGCGGCGGCATCGACGCTCCAGCGGTATGGATGATGGCGCATCGCGAAATTGTTCGCGCCGGATACGCCTACGTTGCGATCTCGGCCCAACGGGTCGGCGTCGAAGGTGGCCCAGGCCTGCTTGGCGCGGACCTGTCACTCAAGAACCAAGACCCAGCGCGCTACCGATCCCTGCACCACCCCGGCGACGCCTTCTGCTACGACATCTTCTCCCAGGCCGGCGGACTGCTCCGGGATGCCGATCCTCATGACCTGCTGCGCGGTCTGCGCCTACAACACCTGGTGGCCATGGGCGAGTCCCAATCGGCGATGTTCTTGACGACCTACATCAATGCCGTCGACCCGCTGGCCGAGATCTACGACGGATTCCTCGTGCATTCGCGATTCGCCTCCGCCGCACCGCTGGACGGCGGCTCCGTATTCGAGGAATCCGAAACACCACAAGCGGTCACCTTCCGTCCGGATCTTCGGGCCCCACTGATCACGATCATCACCGAAACCGACCTGTTCGGGGGTGTGCGCCGGGGTTACGTCTACACGCGTCAGCCCGACAATCAGTGGCTGCGGGTCTGGGAGATTCCCGGGGCCGCTCATGCCGACAACTACACGATCCAGGTCGCACCGATCGACACCGGCGACGCGCCGCTGGACGCGATCGTGGCCGCCTATGCGCCGACCGACACCCTGATGGGGCGCCAACTTGACTACTACATCAACTTTGCGCCGCAGCACCACTACGTGGTTCAGGCGGCGGTGAGCGCGCTGAGCTCCTGGGTCCGCACCGGCGAGCCGGCGCCACACGCGGCTCGCATCGCGATGCACGACAGCGATCTGGCCCGGCCCGTGCTGGATCGCAACGGCCTGGCCACCGACGGCATCCGAACCCCGTGGGTGGATGTGCCGATCGCACGGACATCCGGCCACGGCGCCCAGGACAGCATCATGGCCGCCATCTTCGGCTCCGGCGAACCCTTCGACGCCGCCACCTTGGACCGGCTCTATCCGGGCGGAGCGCAACAGTATCTCGACAACTTCAGCGCCGCGCTGGACCGGACAATCGAAAGCGGATTCATCTTGTCGGCCGACCGCGGCGAGATCCTCCAACTCGCGACCGCCACCTTCCCCGGCTCCGGATCGCAGCGCCTAACGCGCCGCTAGCGCTGGGCGCATCGCCGGCCAAACCGTCAGGCAGCAAACGATATTGATGCCATTCCCGCGGCGCTGCGGCAGCACGCGTTCACCGGAAGGCAGGGCGGTTCGACTGCGGTGAATCTGAATCAACCTCGGCAACAAAGTGATTCGACGCACGACGCGGGGCGCACGCGCGGGGCCCCTGTACCGGATTAATGTGGAGACCATGCCCGCCACCGTGCAGATTAGGCGCGCGGCCGACCGAGCCGTCACCACCACATCCTGGCTGACGTCCAGACATTCGTTCTCGTTCGGCGACCACTACGACCCCGACAACACCCACCACGGCTTGCTGCTGGTCAGCAACGATGACGTGGTGCAACCCCGAAGCGGCTTCGACACGCACCCGCATCGGGACATGGAGATCGTGACTTGGGTACTCGAAGGCGAACTGACACACCGGGACTCCACAGGCAACCACGGCGTGATCTATCCCGGCCTGGCCCAACGCATGTCGGCGGGCAGCGGCATCCTGCATTCGGAGACCAACGATTCGCAGTCACAGCCGGTGCATTTCGTGCAGATGTGGGTCGCGCCCGACGAGACGGGCATCACACCGAGCTACCAACAGCGTGGAATCGATCACCGGCTGTTCGACGGCGGCCTGGTCACCGTCGCCTCGGGTATCCCCGGCCAGGACGCGGCGATCACCCTGCACAACCGCCACGCCGCGCTGCATTGCGCGCGGTTGCGCCCGGGCGACACCATCGACCTGCCGTCGGCCTCCTACCTGCACTTATTCGTTGCCCGGGGACGGCTCGGACTGGAATCATTCGGTGATGTGAGCACCGGAGATGCGGTCCGCTTCACCGACGTCGAAGCCCCGCGCCTGAGCGCGCATGCGCCCGCGGAGGTACTGATCTGGGAGATGCGCTCGATCCTGGGCAGCTGAGGATATCCAGCAAGGCCACATAGAGTGGGCACGACAGACAGGAGCCCACATGTCTCAATCGCAGCCGCGCCATGCGGCGCCGAACCCCAAGCGAAGTATCAAGTCGCTTCGGACCGTGCGGTTCTGGACGGCGCCGGTCGTCATCACCCTGGCCTTGATGTCCGCGCTGGCGGCGCTGTACCTGGGCGGAATCCTGAATCCGACCACCAATCTGCGCCAGTTCCCCATCGCCTTGGTCAACGAGGACGCCGGGCCCGCCGGCAAGCAGATTGTCGACGGCATCGTCGCCGGATTGGACAAGAACAAATTCGATGTCCGGGTGGTCGACCACGAACAGGCCCAGCGGCTGCTGGACCGGGCCCAGGTCTACGGCTCGGCGGTAATACCGCCGACCTTCTCCTCCCAGCTGCGCGACTTCGCGGTAAGCGCGGTCCAGCCCGGTTCCACCGACCGGCCCGTGATCACCATCTCCACCAATCCGCGTGCCGGCACCCTGGGCGCCAGCATCGCCGGCCATACCCTGACGCAGGCGATGGCGGCCGCCAATAGCAAAGTCGGCGAACGTGTTACGGCCGAGGTGGCGGCGCAGACCGGCGGCGCGCCACTGTCCGGCGCATCGGCGCTCGGGCCGGCCAGCCCCATCGACGTCAAGACCACCGTGTATAATCCGCTGCCCAACGGGACCGGCAACGGCTTGTCGGCCTTCTACTACGCGCTGTTGCTGCTGCTGGCCGGCTTCACAGGCAGCATCATGGTGAGCACCTTGGTGGACTCACTGCTGGGATACGTGCCGGCCGAGTTCGGCCCCGTCTACCGCTTCGCCGAGCAGGTCAACATCTCGCGATTCCGCACCCTGTTGCTCAAGTGGGGATTGATGACGGTGCTGGCATTGCTCACCTCGGCGGTCTATATGGCCATCGCCCATGGGCTCGGCATGCCCATTCCGGCGGGCTGGAAGTTATGGCTATACGGGGTGTTCGCGATCACCGCGGTGGGCGTGACGTCCAGTTCGCTGATCGCGGTGCTGGGCTCCATGGGCCTGCTGGCCAGCATGCTGGTCTTTGTCATCCTCGGCCTGCCGTCGGCCGGCGCCACGGTCCCACTGGAGGCGGTGCCGCCGTTCTTCCGCTGGCTGGCCAAATTCGAGCCGATGCACCAGGTATTTCTGGGCGTGCGATCGCTGTTGTATCTCAACGGTCAACCGGAGTCCGGGTTGTCGCACGCGCTGTTGATGACGGCGATCGGCCTGGTCATCGGCCTGTTGCTAGGTGGCCTCACCACCCACCTCTATGACCGCAAGGGCTTCCACCGGATTCCCGGCGCGGTGGAGATGGCGATTGCGGCGGAGCACCAAGCGCAGCATCAGGCCAAGGAGCGCGCCCGCGACCGTGATTCAACTGAAAGCTCAAGCGAGGAAACGTAATTAGGGTGCGGCCGTGCCGTCACCCCGCTGTGATTTTTGTTGACAATGGGGCGGATGTGTCTGATGCTAGGGGGGTTGCTCCTCGACCTGGGCCGAAAGGGCTACCTCGTGCTGACGGCATTTGCCAGCCTGCGCCGACTCACGGCCTGCTTTGCCGTCCTGGCGGTGTGCGCGACGTTGGCCACCACCACAGGACGGCCGCTGGCCCGCGCCGCTGACGGACGCGAGATGCTCGAGCACGCCATTGCCACCACCCGGGGCTCCTATCTGGTCTACAACTTCGGCGGTGGCCATCCCATGCCGCTGCTCAACGGGGCCGGCCATTGGTATGAGATGAACAATGGCGGGCATCTGATGATCATCAAGAATGCGTCGCAGCGGTTGCAGCCGCATCTGTTGGTTGACACGCACACCGGCGACCAGGCCCGCTGCGAGCGCAACCCGGGGGCCCGCACCAGCGAAGGGCTATGGCAGGCGTCGGAGATCTACCCGCCGCTTCAGGCGTGGCAGCGGATGAGACAGCCGACTATTGCCATCAACGCCAATTTCTTCGACGTGCGGGGGCAGAAGGGCGGTTCGTGGCGGACCACCGGTTGCAGTTCGCCGCTGGGCGCCTTCGTTGACAACACCCACGGGATGGGACGCGCCAACCAGGCCGTGACCGGCACCGTCGCCTACGCGGGCAAGCAGGGACTGTCCGGCGGAAATGAGGTTTGGACGTCCCTGACGACCATGATCATTCCGGTCGGCGGCGCACCATATGTGTTGCGCCCCAAGGGTAGGCAGGACTACGACCTCGCCACCCCGGTGATCCAGGATCTGCTCAACAAGAATGCGAAATTCGTCGCGGTCGCGGGCATCGGCCTGCTGTCCCCCGGCGATATCGGACAGCTGCACGACGGCGGCCCTAGTGCGGCGCGGACGGCCCTTGCCTACTCCAAGCCGAAAGACGAGATGTACATCTTTGAGGGCGGCAGCTACACCCCGGACAACATCCAGGACCTGTTCCGAGGCCTGGGCAGCGACACTGCCATCCTGCTCGACGGCGGTGGGTCGTCCGCGATCGTGTTGCGCCGCGACACCGGGGGCATGTGGGCCGGGGCGGGAGCACCGAAAGGCTCGTGTGACACCCGCCAGGTCCTGTGCGATTCGCACGAGCGGGCGCTGCCCAGCTGGCTCGCGTTCAACTAGCCCGCCGCTCCAGCACCTGGCCGTCACGTTCACGTTCACCGTCGGCCGTCGGTCCGCCGCGGGTGGACTAGACGCGCGGTGTCAGGTCCAGTGAGGTGATGGTCGTCATCCGGGTCACGAACCACCGGGACCGGTCCCGCTTCATGATCAGCCGATAGGACAGGTACTTCATCGACGGGATGTTCTTGGTGAGCGGGCTGGTCGTCGTGGTGTTGGTGTAGACAATCGCGATGGCGTTCGGGCCATCCAGCGATTCCACCGCTACCCCGGTGACCTCGGTGTTGTTGGTGATCTTGGCCTGCTTGTTGGGCGCCACGATGGTGTCGACGAACTTGCGGTACTGGGCTCCGAAGTCGCCACTGAGATAGGTCGCGGCGCGATCGGGCAGGCCGTCCATGTTCTCGGGGTTGTAGGTCCACAACGTGGTGATCGCGTTCGCGGCGGTGCGGGCCACGTTGAGCTTGATCGCCACCACCGCCCGATCGGCCAGGTAGGGCTGCACGGCGGCACCCGCGAATGCCGCGGAACCCACAAAGAGCAGCGCAGTGATCGCCGCGCCCACCGCCGCTAGCCGGCGGCCGGTCAGTCTCTTGGGGCGGGCCGCGGCCTTGCCCTTCGCGCCATCCGCTTCCGCATCCGTATCCGGGTCGGTGGAGTCGGCGCTGGCTTCGCCCGTGTCCTCCACGGAATCGGTCGTGGCCTCGTCGTCAGCGGCCCTCTCGGCGGGCTCGGCCCCGGCGGCCGGCGTCTGGACGGCCTCGTCCGGTTGAGCTTCGTCGTCGGATGCCGCGGCAGCAGCCTCGGTCTCGCCGTCGGAGACGGCGTCGGTCAGATCACCTGCAGCAGGTTGCTGATCTTCCACTGATTCCCTTCCCACTTTGCCGTGGCAGCCCAGCGATTCGTGTTCTCAAAGACCTGTTTGCCATCCGGTGACTTGGAGGTCACCTCGGTAGCCACCAGCACGTTGGCGCTGCCATCGTCATTCCACCGCTCCACGCCGGCATCCAGCACGGTGCCGGTGGCCGGCTCGGCACGGGCGATCTGTATCAGGATCTCGTTCGCCTTTTCGCGGTACTGCTTGGCGAAATCGCCGGTCGCGTGCGCCAGTATGCCCTCGATGTACTCGTTGGCGTGATACGGATCGACGGAGGTGAACTCGCTCATGAACGACTTCACCGAGTTGACCACCTCATGGTCTTTCCTGGCGGCGTGGTAGCGCGTGACGTGCGAGGCGAACATCAGACTGCACACGGTGATCGCCGCCGCCATCAGCACGGCGGCGGCGGTGGCCGCCAGTGACAGCCCCCACTGTCGTTTCGGCACCTCCGGATAGGACGCGACCAGTAACGAGGCCTCGCCGGGAACAAACTTGCGCCGCGGACTCATTTCCCATTCCCAGGGGGTTTGGGCTTGGTCAGGACGGTGAGATCGTCCACCCGCCACTGGTTGGCCCCGTCTTTGGCGAAGCTCACCCGCACGGTTGCGCTGATGTAGCGGATCTCGGGTGGGCTGCCTCGACGGCCCTGCATGAACATCAACATGGTGGCGTGATCGGGCGTCGCCGCCTGTATCGAGCTGTCGGTCACCCAATACTCGTTGAGGACGGGGTGTCCCTTGGCCACGGTCTCCTGCTGAACGGCCAACTGCTCGCGGTACTTGTCGGTGGTCAGCGACCGGGCGCGGGCGAAGTCCTCTTGCAGCGTGCTCGGGTCGTAGGTCAGCATCTGTGCGACGATCTTCGGCCCCTGCGTCGCGATCTCCGCGCGGGTTTGATCGGTCGCCTGGTCTCTGGCGTAGACCAGACCGTAGCTCAGCGCGGAGCCGCCGACGCACAGCGCCGCGGCGGTGAGCAACGCCGCCACCGTCCACTGCCTGACGTGGGCCGGGCGCTGCTCGGGATCGCGGTAGCGAACCTCGGTGCGTAGCAGCAGGTCGGCGAACGTGCGCCGCCGAGAGTCCCACAACGGCCACAGCCACCCGATCAACAGCGGAAGGGTATCCAGCAGGTGAGCCAGGTCTCTGACCAGCAGCAGCCACGGTCCGAGGGCATCATCGCCGTCGTGGCTGTCGCGGCGCACCACCGTGATTCCGCACAGGGCCCGTCCCAAGCTCCAGCCGAGGATCGGCGGCAGCAGCAGCCGGTTGGCCGCCATGACCAAAACGACCAGCGCCAGAAGGGAGACGCACACCCACCACCAGACGCTGTCCGGCGGCACAGTCTCGGCGACCAGCCCCAACGTGGCCACCACGGCGGCACCGGACAGCACGTCGACGGCGAAGGCTCCCAGCCGCAGATGCCAGGGGGCAAGAACCTTCTGGGGTAACTCTGCGACGACGTCCGTGGTCTCGATCTTGTCGACCACCACCGTCACTTCGCCACCTGATCAAGCTTGGAGATCTTGTACTGCCCTTCGGTGGGCGTCATCCGCACCCGCAGCCGGTAGCCGGTCTCCTGATTCTGGTCCTGATCGTTGGACATCTTGACGCGCAGCGCGACCAGCACGTCCACCGAGCCGTCCGGGTTGTTGCGCTCAACGGCTGCACGCATGTCGGTCAGTTGCACGTGCACGTTGGCGGCCTGGTAGGCCTGCACCAGCATGCTGCTGTAGAGCACGGCCTGAGAGCGGTACTGATCGGTGCCGCAATCGATGATCTTCTGTTCACTGGCGGCCATGGCGCTGGTGTCGGGGGCCTGGGTAGCCGCGACACAATCCTTCGCCGCTTCCAGGGCCGCCGCATCGTTGCGCGCAATCACCTGGCTCTCCTGGTGCGAACGCAGCGCCAGGTAGTCGCCGGCGCCGATGCCACCGGCGGCCAACAGCAGGACCGCGCTGATGCCCACCAGCCAGCCCCGCCCCAGCCGCGAAGGTCTGCGCTCGACACCGGGCTCGACAGCCTGGCCATCGCCGGACTGCTCGGTGTCCTCGGCTTGCTCTTGGGCAGCGTCGTGCGAACCGGCCGAGGCCTCGGGTTCGGCCGCGGCCTCGGGTTCCGGTTGTTCAGTCGAATCCGGTGCGGCCTCGGATTCCGCTGAATCCTCGGTCGTCACGTCGTGACTGATCTGTACGGCTTCGGCCTCAGATTCCGACGAATCCTCAGCTGTCGCCTCGGTACGCAACGAATCATCCGCGTCGGTGGGGTTCAGCCGGCTGGCGCCAGCATCTCCTTCCATCCGTCGTCTCCTGTTTTGGTCGAGTTTTCGACGGAGTATTTGACTCCGTCGGGCCCTACCAGTTCACCGCTCTGGGGACTGTAGACAGCCGTCGGGGGGCCCGGAGTGTAGACACACGGGTTGGGCTGCTGGCCGTTGCACTGCACCGTACCCGATCCCGGTCGCTGCAGCGGATCGCTGATCGGAGGTGGCGTTCCGCCCGGAGGCAGCTTGTCCGCCGGTGCCGGGTTCATCCCGTTGTTCACCGATGGCGCCTGCGCCACCAGGCCGGGCTTAACCGGCTGGTCGCAGCGCGCGCCGGGCGCCGGGCAGGTCAGCAGCTGGTTGGGGTCGCCGTACCACGGGTTGGTACCCGCCGGGACGTACGGCTTGGGGTCACGGCACTCACGCGGGGTCGCTGCCCGCTTGCCGGGGACGTCCACACACGGGATGTTGCGGGAGCCGCGCACACTGTTGGCCGGCGTGTCCATCGGAATCTTGCAGTAGGTGCCCTTAGGCAGCGGCTGCAGGCTGATGTCGGCGAAGGAACGCCACTGCTCGGCCGGGATGAAGCCGGTCAGACAGGGTGGTGGCTGGTTGATCGCCAGCGCCATGTCCAGGGCGGCCATGTTCGGGAAGGGCGCGGCCACCGTCTGGGCGATCGAGGCACCCTGCGGCAGGAATACCAGCACCTGCTCCAGGCCCTTGTGGTAGCGCTTGAGCAGGTCAAACACCACTTCCAGGTTCGCCAACGTCTGCGGCAGCGAGTCGCGCACGTCGCTGAAGACCGAGTTGAGCTGGTCGGCGGTGGGCGCGGCTTGAGTAAGAATGCTCTTCACGTTCTGGTCCCGCTCGGCCGTCTGGGTGGCCAGGACGTTGAGGTTGTGTGCCCAGCGCGAGATCGCATCGCCCGAGTTGACCTGACTGTCCAGGATCGGGCCCGAGTTCTGGATGATGTCGTTGACGTCGTTGATCTGGGTGTGGAAGTCCCCGACGATCGCCTGCGTGGCGTCGACCAGCCGCTGCAGGGCGGGCCCCAAGCCGCCGACCGCTTGCGCGGTCTCATCGAGCAGCACCGGGATCTTGTCTGCCGGCAGCACCTCGAGCCCGCGGTTCGCGGTGTCCAGCGCAGGACCGATTTCGCTGGGTACCGTTCCCTTGGTGATGGTCTGCCCGGGCGAGAGGAACTTCGCGGGGGCGCCGGTGGACACCAGGTCCAGGTACTGTTCGCCGACCGCCGACACCGAATGCACGTTGGCGGAAGCGTCGACCGGGATCTTGTAGCGGCTGTCGATGCTCATCGTGGCTTCGACACCGGTTGCCGTGGGTTCGACGCCGGTCACCTTGCCGATCGTGATGCCGCGATAGGTGACGTTGGCCGTGGGATACAAACCACCCGAGGCCGGCAACTCGGCCTTGAGCGGGTAGCGCCCCACCCCCAGCAACGCCGGGATCTGCAAGTAGTAGACGCCCAGGACCAGCAGCGACAGGACGGTCAGCGTCCCGAACATGATCAGCTGGCGCTTGATGAATGGAGTCAGCACTGCCTGTCACCCCTTTCCACCAGCGGACCGCCGGGTGCGTCGTTCGGGTTCGGGGTGTACCGGACGTCGGGAATCATCGTCTCCGGGTCACGGCCGAACGACTGCTCCAGGGCGCGCAGCGCGCCGGAGAAGCCGGTACCGGTGAGCACCGCGTTGTCCATGGCGCTGAACGTGACGTCCAGGGTGGCCGAGACGTTCTGATAGTCACCGCGGAAGATCTTCGGCACGGCGTCGATGTCGAACGGCTGGGTGATGATCAGCTTCAGGGCCCCGATCAGGTACTGCGAGCCGCGACCGAGTTCCTTGAGCGGACACTGCAACGACTGCAGATCGGTGTGCAGGTTGCCCCGTGCCTCCGACAGGTAGCGGCCGGTGACGTCGCTGAGCTGTCCCACCGAGTTCACGGCGTTGATCAGCAGATCGCGGGTGTCAGCGAAATGCTTGATCAGCGGCGGCAGATCGGTCAGCGCGCGATCCACCACGTCGGCCCGGCCACCCACGTAGGCCATCAGTCGGTTGGTGGAGTCGATGGCGCGAGTGATGTCATCGCGTTGTTCGTTGAGCTGCCGCGTGAAGGTGTCAAGCCTGGTGAGGAAGCCCCGGATCTGATCGCCGCGCCCGTGGAAGATGTCGTAGACCTCGTTTTGCAGCACTTCCAGGTTGGGGATGCCGCCGCCGCGCAGGATCAGCGAGATGCTGGCCAGCGTTTGCTCGGTATTGGGGTACGCCGAGGAATTCTTCAGCGGGATGGTGTCGCCGTTCTTGAGTAGCTGCGACGACGGGTTGGGCGGTGCGGCCAGCTCAACGTGCTGGGAACCCAGCAAACTGGTCTGGCCGATCTTGGCGAGCGCGTTCTTGGGCAGCTTGACGCCCTGGTCGATGCCCAACGTCAGGGTCGCCACCCAATTCTTGAGCTGGATGTTGCGAATCGACCCGACGGGCACGTCGGCAACCATCACCTTGCTGTTGCCGTTGATCGCCAGGGTGTCGGGCACCTGCACATAAACGGTGTAAGACCCCTTGCCGGTCCCCGGCGCACCCGGGATCGCGACATTGGAGATGCCACGCCAGCCACAGGAGCTCAGGACCAGCGCCACCATCAGCAGTGCCAGGCCCTGCCAGGCCCGGCGCGATACCGCGCGCATCGCGCCTACACCGCGTCTGGCGGCCGATTGCTTCGACTTACCGATCGCACCCATCACACTCACGCCGCACCTCACTGTCCTGCCCCTGCCTCAGCGGGCAAAGGTGCTCCAACTGGTGCCGGTGCCGGTCCGGGCGCCGGTGTCGGGGCGACGGGACCTGGGATCACTTCCGGACCCGGCGGCGGTGGCTGTATTGGTACCGGAGCCTGCAAGCCGATCGGCGGCAGCACCGGGTACTCGTCGTAGGCGTTGGGCGGTCCGGGCGGTGTCTGCAGGGTCGACTGAACGGGCTCGATGTCGGGCCCACCCATCAGCTCGGAAAGCGACTCGGGAGTCATCAGGCCCGCCGTGATCGGCCCGACCTGCTGGCCCTGCATTCCGGGAGCGACGATCCAGCCGGGTTGGGTGTTGCGGTGCGACAGCGGAGTGTCCGGCACCCAGATGCCCGGAACGGTCGTGTCCTTGTATCCGTTCGGCGGCTGCAGCCGGGGCTCGGAGTAGGCGACCTGCTTGGGCAGCACCTCGGCGGTGTTGAACGCGTTCAACCCGAACGGGAAGTAGTTGAACTTGATCGCATCCAGCACGGGCGCCAGATACTGCGCACACAGCTCGGCGGACTCCTGGTAGCCGAGCCGGCTGCCGGCCTGAATCGAGCTGCAGACGAACTGCATCGGGTTCGCGAAGGACGTGATTTCCGGTACGGCGACAACCGAACCGTGCGCCGGGTGGTAGATCTGGTTCACGTTCGACGCGGCCGTGGGAAGCACGTGCAACGCCGTCTCCAGACCGTTCAACGGGTCAGGTTGCAGGAGAGTGTTGGTCGCTTCGGCCAGGTTGTTGACGTCGTAGGTCAGCACTTCGCGGTTCTTGTCCAGGAACGGCCGCACCGTCGACAGCAAGCTGTCGAACTGCTGCAGCGCATTGGACAGGTCGCGGTCGTAGCCCACCAGCCGGCCGGTGACGTCGGCGAGGTTCTGGTTCAGCGCCACGAACTGTTTGTCGTCCTGGTGCAGCGCGTTGACGAACAGCGCCAGGCTGCGCACCACCGCGAAGAAGTCGCCACGGCCTTCGTTCAGCGCGGTCAATGCCCGCGACAGGCTGTCCAGCGCGGTGTTGATCTGCTTGCCTTTGCCCTCCAAGCCGTTCGCGAAGGATTCGAGAACCTCGCCAAACGGCCCGGTCGGCTGATCCTTGGTGGGGCCCAGCTTGTCGATGATGTTGGTGATGCTGTTGCGCAGCTCATCCCACTCAACGGGCACCTGGGTGCGTTCCAGCGGGATCACCGCGTTGTCGGCCAGCACCGGGCCACCCTTGTAGGGCGGCTCCAACTGGATGGTGCGCGATGCGACCAGGGTCGGGTTGAGGATCACCGCGGAGGCGTTGGCCGGCACCTTGTACTTGTTCTGGTAGTGGAAGGTGACCTTCATCTTGTCGCCGGCCGGCTCGATGTTGTCGATCTTGCCTACCTGCAGGCCCATGATCTGGACCTTGTCCCCCGGGTAGAGGGCATTCGCACTCGGGAAGTAGGCGACCACGGTGTTGTTGGTCAGCTTCTGATACAGCTTCAAGCCGACGAACGCGGCAACCAGGCCGAGCACCAACACCAGGGACCCGATGATGACGGTCGCCCGGGAAACCTTGGGTAGCCGGATGTTGCGGATGTCAAAGATGGTGCTCAATTCTGGCTACCTCCCGTCGCACCACTACCTCCCGTGCCACCTGGGGTGATGTACGGGTCGGGCAGCTGCGGCCCGGGCCCAGGCGGTGCGGGCGGACCCTGCGGCAGCCCGGGAGCGAACGTTGACGGGGGTGGCGTCGGCCCGGCCGGTCCGACCGGCTCGGTGCGGGCACCTGGCGGCGCATCCGGCGGCAACGGCACCGGGGTACCGGGAGCATCCGGCGCGGGTTCGCCCGGCCGCCCGGCGATCGGAATACCCGGCGTCGGCGGCAGGCCGTTCGGATTCGGCGGTGACGACTCGACACCGTCCAACGGAGCCGGGAAGCCGAACCCACCGAACGGACCTTCCAGCACGCCCGCGCAGGGCAGCGGGTTGTCCGGCCGGGGCAGCGCGTCGGCGGCCGGCGTGTACGAGCAGGGCGATCCGGGTGGCACCGCGGGAAGCGGGTGGTCCGGGGTACCTTCGAGCACCCGAGGTCCCGGGGGCGGAGCGCCGTTGGGGAACCGAGTGCCGTTGGGGTCGGGGAACCGGTACTCCGGCAGCCCAGCACTGCGCCAGAAGTCCTCTGGGGACAGGCCACGCTTCTTGAACGCTGCATCGATGAACGGCTGCAGGATCTGGCCCGGGACCAGGTTGTGAATGACGACCTTGAAGAACGGGCCCGACGCGATGGACTCGTTCAGCGATGGCAGGAATGCGCCGACCATCTCGAGGCCCTTGGCGAGATCTTCTTTGCGTTCGATCAGGACGTCGCTGACCGTGCGCAGTTGTTCAAGCACGTGATTGAGGTTGGGGTTGTCGTTGATCAGCCCCTGAACCTGCGCTGAAAACGATGCGATGTTCCCCAGCAGCGCGTCGATCGCGCGGCCACGTTCGTTGAAGGCGACCAGCAGAGTCTTCGCGTTCACCAGCAGCCGGTCGACCTGCGCGCTGCGGTCCCCGAGGACGCTAGCCACTTGGTTGGCCTGGGCGAGCAGGTGCTTGAGCTCGTCGTCGCGCTTACCCAGCGTGTCGGAGAACTTGGCGACACCGTCGAGCGCGGAACTCAGGTGCGGATAGGTCTGATCGATCGTCTCCGACAACACGTGCAGCGACTTCTTGACCGTGTCGATGTCCCAGCCGGTGGCGGCCCGGGTGACGTCGAAGAATGCGTCGTAGATCTGGTACGGCGTGGTGCTCTGGCCCAGCGGCAGCGTGCCACCCGGCCGCAGCGGCTGGTTGCCGCGCGCCTCGATCTCGACGACCTTCTTACCCAGAATCGTGTCGGTACGGATCGACAGCCGGCTATCGGTGCCGATGGTGTTGGTGCCGATCGAGAACTTCATGACGATGTGGTCACCGTCGATCCGCAGGCCCTCGACCTTGCCGACGTCCAGCCCGGCGATGCGTACCTTGTCGCCGTTGTTGATTCCGCCGGAGTCGGTGAACTGCCCGTAGTAGCTCGGCCTGGCGAAAATCATCGGCACGCTGGTGAAGCTCTGACCCACGCCGACGACCACGAGCATCACGACGATGCCCATGAGCCCGATGCGAAGCCGGTTGGGGGGTTCTAGTGTCCTCATTGCGGTGCGCACCTACCCGTCGGTTGCGAGAAAAGTCGAACCGTTCGGACGGGCCCACCAGGCTGCAGCCCGTTGATCTTGAGGCTGATGTCGCAGGAGTAGAAGTTCACGAAGTCTCCATAGGACCCGATCGCGCGCCCAATCATGTTCAATGCCGTCGGCACCTTGTGCAGGAAGTCGGCGAGCTCTTGGCGCTGGTCGATCAGCGGCTGCTGAACGGCGTCCAGGTAGTTGACCGTCTTGTGTAGCAGCGCACGGTCCTCACCCAATAGGTCGGCCACGGTTCCGGCCGCGTTGCTGACATGCGCGATGCCACCGGAAAGATCGTCGCGGTGCTCGTTGAGCCCGGTGATCAGCACCTCGAGGTTGTTGACCGTCTGATCGAAGTCCTTGCGATGCCGCACGGTCGCGGCCAGGACGGTGTTGAGGTTCTTGATCACCTCACCGATCGCCTGGTCGCGCTCGGCAAGCTGCGAAGTCAGCTGAGCGGTTTGGTCGAGAATGTCGTTGATGGTGCCGCCTTGCCCCTGAAATACGGTGACCAGGGCCGAGGCGATGGTGTTGACCTTGTCGGGGTCCAGCGCCCGGAACACCGGCTTGAAACCACCGATCAGGGCGTCAAGGTCCAGCGCCGGCGAGGTCCGCGACAACGGGATGAAGCCACCCGGCGGCATGATCCGATCCGAGCCGTCGCCCTCGCCGCGTTTGAGCTCGAGGTAGCGATTGCCGATCAGGTCGAGGTAGCGGATCTGCGCGCTCGTCGACTGGTACAGCGGCACCGATCGGTCGACGTCGAAATTCACCCGCACCCGTTTGCCGCCGTCGATCAGCGATACCGACTTCACCTTGCCGATCTCGACCCCGGAGGCGCGAACAAACTGGCCCGGCCGCAGACCACTGGCATTGCTGAACTCGGCCGAGTACGCATACGTACGGTCAAAGCGGATCTGACCGAACACGATGATGATCATCACGCTGAAGAGCATCAGCACCAACGAGAAGATGCCGAGTCTGATTGCAGTACCGGTGATTTTCATGGGTTGATCGTGTAATCCCCTACTTGACGACCCCAGACATATTCCAGTACGAAGGGCGAACCGGTCTCCAAGTGGTTGTAGGGCGCAAGACTGTTGCCGGTGTCCATGACCAGCTCCGGCGCGGGCCAGAAGTCATGGGTGATGCTCTGCCAGCAGCCCGGCGCACCCCCAGGCCCGCCGTGTGCATTCACCCGTGGCAGGTTCTCGGGATAGATGTAGGGGTTGGGCGCCCCGCCGACCAGACCGGCAGCCAGGCCACCGACCTGCGAGATCAGCAGGGGCACAAGTGAGGCGGGGTTGAGCATCATTCCCAACGCGGAGAGCGGCGTCGTGTGGCTGTTCAGCGAGTAGCCGTTGCCGCCCAGGAACTTGTAGGCCTGCGGCTCGACGTCGTGGTAGTTGCGCAGGGTGCAGAACAACTCCGGGCTGTAGGTATCCAGCAGCTGGGCGCTTGGCACCAGGTCGGCGGCGCCGCGCGCCAGATAGGGTCCACCCCGCTCGAAGACGTCCGCGCCGGTGTTGCCGAATCCGACCGCCGCCAACAACGCCGCGTCCAAGTCGTGCTGCTGAGCATTGATGGTGCGTGCGGTCGGCACGGAGTTGTTGAGAAAGTCGAACAAATCCGGTGCGGCGTCGGCGTACACGTCACCCAGGGCCGCCAACTGTTGGATGTCGCGCCGAGCCTGAGGCATCTGCGGATTGATGTCGTCGAGGATCTCGTTGCCGTTGGCGATCGCCTCGCCGAACCGGTTACCCAGTCCGGTGAGGGCTTCCGCGGCGGCGCTCAGCGTCAGGTTCAGCTTGACCGGGTCCACCTTTTCGGAGATCGAGGTCAGGGTCTCGAACAAGGTGTTGATTTCGGTGGTCACCGCCGAGGCGTTGATGACGCTGTGGGCCGAAAGCTTCTTGTTCGACGGATGTTCCGGCGTTGTCAGTGACACGTACTTGCCACCGAACACCGTGGTCGCCTTGATCTGCGCGTCCACGTTTTCCGGTATCAGCGGCAGGTATCGCGGATAGACGTTCAAGACGAATTTTGCTGCCGGCTTGCCGTCCCTGGTGATCTCCGAGATGGTGTCGACTCGCCCGATCTGGACCCCGTTGTAGGTGACCTTCGAGCCCGGATCCATCACCAGGCCCACGCGCTCGGAGAACATGGTCAGCTTGACCTTGCGATCGAAGTCGCCACGGAACTGGAGGTAGACCAAGGACAAGATAAGCAGGCCGACCAAGAACAGGGCGATGCCCGCGATCTTGTACGGCGGTTCGTTGACCTTGTTGAGCTTGCCCGGTTTTGTCATGGCGCTACACCGTCAGTGCGAAGTTGGGGTTGACGCCGTAGAGCGCCAACGCGGCACACAAAACAACAACATTGACCGAGACCAGTGAGAAACGCATCGAGCGCCCCACCGCCTCGCCCACACCCACCGGTCCACCGCCGGCGTTGTAGCCGTAGTAGCAGTGCGTGACCATGACGATCGCCGCGATGATGATGGCCTCCAAGAATGACCAGAAGACGTCGTCGGGACGCAGGAACGTCCGGAAGTAGTGCTCGTAGGTGCCCGACGACTGTCCGTAGAGCACCGTCGTGACCATCTGCGGGGAGAAGAACGACATGATCATCGCCAACGCATACAGCGGGATGATCACCACCAGGCCGGCCATGATGCGAGTGGACGCCAGGTAGGAAATGGACTTGATGCCCATCACCTCCAGGGCATCGATCTCCTCGCTGATCCGCATGGCTCCCAGCTCGGCCGTCGCGCCGGCACCGACGGTGGCCGCCAGCGCGACCCCGGTCACCACGGGACCGGCGATACGCACGTTGACCAGTGCGGAGAAGAACCCTGTGAACGCCTCCACACCAATGTTTCCCAGGGACGCAAAACCCTGGATGGCGATCAGCGAGCTACCGGAGAGCGTCACGAAGCCGACGATCGCGGCGGTACCGCCGACGACGGCCATCGCGCCGGTACCCATGCCGATCTGGGCGATCAGCCGCAGAATCTCTTTGCGGTAGTAACGCAGCGCGTGACCCGACTGTCCGAGGCTGGTCAGAATGAACCACGCCAGGCGCCCCGATTCATCGAGTCCCCGGGTGACCGAGCCGGCGTAGCGATTGAAGTTCGCAATCGCCCTCGGGAAGCGGGCCCGCAGTACTGCGGCTGTCGACATGTCAGTGCCCCGTCCCGAATCGCACGCCGATCGTGGTCAAGATGACGTTGACCGCGTAGAGCGCGACCACGCACAACACAACTGTCTCGTTGACGGCGGTACCCAGACCCTTGGAACCGCCGCGCACCGTCAGCCCGCGGTAGCACCCGACCAGCCCGGCGATCAGGCCGAACGTCGCCGCCTTGACCATCGCGATCGTCACCTCGGGCATGCCGGTGATGGTGGTCAGCGTGGCCAGGTAGGCGCCGCCGTTGATGTTCTGCAGGTAGACACCGAACAGGTAACCGCCGACCAGGCCGACGGTGATCACCAGGGCGTTGAGCAGGGTGGCGACGAAGGTCGCGGCGATGACGCGCGGCACCACCAGTCGGTGGATGGGGTCGATGCCCAGCACTTCCATCGCGTCGATCTCTTCACGGATGGTGCGAGCTCCCAGATCGGCGCAGATGGCCGTCGAGCCGGCACCGGCCACCACCAGCACGGTGGTCAGCGGGCCGAGCTGGGTGACCGCACCGATCGCGGCACCGGCGCCGGAGATGTCGGCCGCACCGAACTGGGCGAGCAAGACGTTCAACGTGAAGATGAGCAGCACCGTCAGCGGGATGGAGACCATGATGGTCGGCAGCAGCGCCACCCGCATGACGAACCAGCACTGCAGAATGAGTTCCCGCCACTGGAACGGCCTACGGAATAGCGCCTTTCCGGTCAGCACACACATCCGGAAGAACCCGCCGACCATCGTCAGCGGTGTCTCTAGCTGGTCGCGAAGGTAGCCCATCAGGTGCGGGCCAGAAGACGTCGTCACCGTTGCCCCTTCCCGATAGGAGCACGCGGATCGCGGCTACACGGCCGATCTCGTCGCACGCCTCCTCCTTCCCCCGTCCCTAGGTGTGTGACCGACGGCTCACTACCGGCAGGCAGTAACCGAGACCACAGGAATGTACCTGATGCCTGTCTACGTGTGAACCGCATCCACACAATTAACACATCGTCTGCAGCCAGCGAACATTTTCGACCTTCTTAGCTTCCCTCTCTGAATTCAAATGACCTTGACACAGAACGACTTTCGGAGTAGACGCCTACTCCGTAGCGCAAACGCAATTCAGTTTTTAGCACCTTCCCGGAAGCAGGGAACGCCGGAGCCCTGCTCCCGGAAGGGTTTCGCGGTAGTGCGTCTATAATCTCGAGCGCCTTCGGGTGCTTGTAACGCGCAAGCCGCTCGGTCAGGTACTCACCTAAGTCTTCGATGCGAAGGTGGTCTTTCGTTACAGCCGCGACCGCTATCGGTACCTCGCCCCACTTTTCGTCGGCTCGGCCGATCACCGCGACCTCGACAATGCCGGGGTGGCTGGCAAGCACGTTCTCCACTTCGGCGCAGTAAACGTTCTCTCCGCCGGAGATGATCATGTCCTTCTTGCGGTCCACCACCCAGACGTAGCCGTCCTCGTCCATCCGGACCAGATCCCCGGAATGAAACCAACCGCCGGCGAACGCTTCTGCGGTCGCTTCCGGGTTGTTCCAGTATCCGCTCATCAGTGTTGGTGCCCGGTAAACGATTTCGCCGACCTGACCGATGGGCACGTCGTTCATCTCGTCGTCGACGACGCGAGCGGAGACGGTCGGGATCACTTTGCCGACCGAACCTCGCTTTCGGATCGCATCTTCGCCGAGCAGCATGCAGGTGACCGGAGACATCTCGGTCTGACCGAACGCCGCCATGATCTGCGTTCCCGGGAAAACCTCTGACATCTGACGCAGCAACGCAGCCGGTGCCGGTGCGGCCCCCCACGACATCACCCGCAAGCTCAGTTCACGTGGCCGGGCTTGTTGTTCCGCGCAGACGGCCTGCCACTGGGCGGGCACCAGAAAGATGCCGCTGACCCGTTCGGCCTCCAGCACGTCGAGCAGCTGGCCGGGGTTGAACGCGCCCAGTGGATAGATCACGGTGGGGACGCCGAGCAGCATTCCGCTGAGCATGTTGCCGATCCCGGCGATGTGGAAAAACGGGACGCCGATGAAACCCACGTCGCTGTTGATATTGGCGCCGCCGGTGTAGAGCGCCGTCATCACCTGGCCGGTGAGGTTCGTGTGTGTCAGCACCGCGCCCTTGGGCCGGCCGGTGGTGCCGGAGGTGTACATGATCAGCGCCGGCGAGTCATTGGGGATGTCGACCGGTTCGGGTGGGTCACCGGTCTCACTGATGAGCTCGTCGTAGCCCACCACGGTGGGATCGGATGCGCCGCCGGCTACCACGATCGTGCTCAGTGCGGGAGCGATCTCGCGGACGCCCACGGCGACCTGGGCCAGCACTTCTTCGGTGATGACCAGACGCGGTGCGCAGTCCTCCACCAGGAACGCAATTTCGGACGGCGTGAGCCGGAAATTCAGCGGAACCGCGATGGCACCCAGCATGTTGGCGGCCAGAACAGACTCGACGAACTCGGTGCGGTTGAGCATCAGGATCATCACCCGGTCCCCGAAGCCGACCCCTCGGCGGCTTAGGGAACCGGCCAGCGCGGCAACCCGATATCGCAGGTCAGCCCACGTCACGGTGTGACCGAGGTACCTGATCGCGGTGGCCCGCGGCTGCATCATGGCATGCCGCTCGAGTTGGTTGACCCAGTTCTGCCGGCGAGCCAAATAAGGCTGCTCCAGGGCGTGAGCGGCCTGCGGCAGGTGGCTGGCCAGTTCCGCGGTCAACTATGCAGTCCCTTCACTTGCGCACCGCTTGCGTCAGACTGATATTTGATAAAACATGGTGTTGCCTGGGTCACATTAATGTGCCCGGCGGCCCCAAACAAGACCCGAGACAAGACCACGTAAAGCCCCGCCACGCTCCGGAAAGACCTGGCAGGCCGTATGAACATACCGCTGTCCGCGCGTCGCAAAAGCCGGCGGCCACTATGCCGCGCGCAGTTGTCCGACGAAGTCGCCGGCCATCTGAGAGCGGCCATCATGTCCGGAACGTTGCGACCGGGAACGTTCATCCGCCTCGATGAGACCGCGGCCGAACTCGGGGTGAGCATCACCCCGGGTCGCGAAGCCCTACTGAAGCTGCGCGGTGAGGGCATGGTGCAGCTGGAGCCGCACCGTGGTCATGTGGTGTTGCCGCTGACCCGCCAGGACATCGACGACATCTTCTGGCTGCAGGCCACCATCGCCCGCGAACTTGCGGTCACCGCCACCGAACGAATCAGTGAAGTCGACATCGGGGAACTCGAGCACATCAACGATGCGCTCACCGCGGCGGTCGGGGCCGGCGATACCGAGGCGATCGCCGCGCTGGAATTCGCGTTCCACCGCGTCCTCAACCAATCCAGCGGGCGGATCAAGTTGGCCTGGTTTCTGCTCAATGCCGCGCGCTACATGCCCGCGCAGCTCTACGCCAGCGACCCGCAATGGGGTGCCGCAGCGGTGGACAATCATCGGCAATTGATCGCGGCATTGCGGCGCCGCGATACCGCGGCGGTGATCGAGCACAGTGTCTGGCAATTCACCGATGCCGCGCACCGGCTGACGCAAATGCTGGAGACCAACGGAATCTTCAACTGACCCCGTGGAATTCCGCTGAATTTTCTAGCCGGCGGTCAATTGTTCGGCACGCAATTTGAGATTTGCGGCGAGTTGCTCGAGCACATTGTTGAGTAGCAGCTTCACCATCGGCGGCGGCACCGGCATGCTGGGCTCGACGTCAATGTCCACCGTCAGCAAACTGGCGGCACCGGCTTCCACCACGCTGAACAACTGCTCCTGCTTGAGGAACAAATCGCCCTGCTGCATGACGGTTTGAATCTGATTCTCGCCCGGGTAGTACACGGCGTGGATGTAGACGCCCTCGAAGCCTTGAACCGAGGCGTCAAGCCGCACCTGGCTGGGACGGCCGTCGTCGTAGCGAGCCAGCACCCAAGCCCCTTTGACCCCTTCGTTCCATTCGGGGTACCGCTCGATATCTGCGACGATCCCCATGATCGATCCGGCGTCGGCGCTGACTTCGACGGTCTTGCTCAAAACTGGCATTGGCGAAGCATACCTGGGCACTCGGCAGGCGCCGGGCGTGCAGCCAGGCCGGTGATTAGGGTGTGCCGGTACCTAATTCACGCACGCGGTGGCCAGCAATGTGCGGATGGTCTCGGGGATCGGAACGGGTTTGCGGCTGACGCGGTCAACGTAGACGTGCACCCAGCGCCCCAGCGCGGCGATCGGCCCCGGCCCAGCCGGTCCCTCCCCGGCCCCGGGACTGGAGTTGAACACTGCAAGGCGGTAGGTGACGCTGCTGCGGCCCAGCCGCGTCACCGCCAGCCCCACCACGAGCTCTTGCGGGAAATGCAGTTCGGAGAAGTATCGACAGCCCGACTCCGCGACGATGCCCAGCGCGGCGGTGGTGAGCGGGTCAAGGCCGGTGCGGGTGTTGATCCAGGCGTTGATGGCCGTGTCGAACAGCTGGTAGTAGGCGGCGTTGTTGAGGTGGCCGAACATGTCGTTGTCGGCCCAGCGGGTGAGCACCGGCCAGAGCACCGGAAAATCACCGCTGGACAGCTCGTCCGGGGACGGCCCCGCGGGCACCGATGGAACTGGGACTTCAGCCATGGTTGTATTCCAACATGATTCACATCCGGGGTGCGGTCCTGGAGCGAATCGGTTCGCCCCGGCCGTACGCCCAATCTCGTCCCATCAGCGTCGTCGATCTCGATCTCGATCCTCCGGGCGACGACGAGGTGCTGGTCCGCATCGAGGCCGCGGGCGTGTGCCACTCCGACCTGTCGGTGGTCGACGGCAATCGGGTCCGGCCGGTGCCGATGCTGCTGGGCCATGAGGCGGCCGGAATCGTCGAGCGGGTCGGCGACCGGGTCGACGATCTGGCCGTCGGCCAGCGGGTGGTGCTGGTGTTCCTGCCGCGCTGCGGCCACTGCCCGCCCTGCGCCACCGAGGGCATCACCCCCTGCGCACCGGGCAGCGCGACCAACGCCGCCGGAACCTTGCTCGGTGGCGGCATCCGGATCAGCCGTTCTGGGCAACCCATCTACCACCACCTCGGCGTCTCGGGTTTCGCGACACATGCCGTGGTGAATCGGGCCAGCGCGGTTGCGGTGCCCGACGAGGTGCCCCCGCAGGTGGCCGCACTACTGGGATGCGCGGTGTTGACCGGCGGAGGCGCGGTGCTCAATGTCGGCAAGCCGGTAGCCGGGCAGTCGGTCGCCGTCGTCGGGCTCGGGGGGGTCGGGATGGCCGCGGTGCTCACCGCCTTGACTCAGGACGGCGTCGCGGTATTCGGCGTGGACCAATTGCCCCAAAAGCTCTCGGCCGCAGAAGCCCTCGGGGCCAGCGCCACCTATACCCCACAGCAGGCCGCTGCCGCAGGCGTGAAAGCCGACGTGGTGATCGAGGCGGCCGGGCACCCGGCGGCGCTGGAGACCGCGATCGGGCTGACCGCACCCGGCGGCCGCACCATCACCGTCGGCCTGCCCCCGCCGGATGCGCGCATCAGCGTCGCACCGTTGGGCTTCGTCGCCGAGGGGCGCTCACTCATCGGTAGCTACCTGGGCTCGGCGGTCCCCAGCCGCGACATCCCGCGGTTCGTGTCGTTGTGGCAATCCGGACGCCTGCCGGTGGAATCGCTGGTGTCCGCGACGATTCGGCTGGACGACCTCAATGAGGCGATGGACCACCTGGCCGACGGCACCGCCGTGCGTCAAATCATCGTGTTCTGACCCACTAATCCGGGTAGAACGCGTCCGCCAGGGCATGACCCTGCATCGCGAACAGCCGCTGCGAGGTCGTCCATTCCGGTAGTAGCGAATCGAACCCGTGGCAGGCGCGCGGGAAGATGTGCAGTTCGGTGGATACCCCGGCTCCCAGCAGCCGCTGCGCGTAATCGAGCACTTCGTCGCGAAACGGATCGATCTCGCCGCAGGTGATCAACGTCGCTGGCAGGCCTGCCAGTTGACCGCGCCGGCCCGGGACCGACTCCGGTGAAGGTGTCTGCCCGGCCAGGTAATGACGCCACATGAGACTCGCCGCCTCACCATCGAAGGCCGGGGTGGCGCGGAACTCCGACCGGGATGCGGTGGGGCGATCGTCGAGCACCGGCTGGTGCAGCAGCTGGAAGATGACCGGTGGCAGCGACCCGTCGGCGGCGCCGTGCGCCAGGCCGGCGGCCAGGGTGGCGCCGGCGCTGCTACCGGCCACCGCCAGCCGCCGCGCGTCGAATCCCAACCGTGTCGCGTTGCCAACCACCCACGTCAGCACCTCGATCGCGTCGCGCAATGCCGCCGGGTAGGGGTGTTCGGGCGCCAGCCGGTAGTCGACCGAAACCACCGCACAGCGGGCACGACGAGCCAGCTCCAGGCACTGCCGGTGGTCGGTGTCGAGATTTCCTAAGGCGAAGCCACCCGCGTGGCAGTAAACGACTACCGGCGCCGGCGTCGGGGCAGCCCGGTAGATGCGGACCGGCACCGGCCTGCCGGCCTCCCCGGTGGCAACATCGTCGGCCACCGCTACCCCGGCGGCGGCCGTCTCGGTCGCGGCCGCCTCCCGGCGGCGCTGGTTCATCGACTCGCGGATCGTCAGGATCGACTCCGCGGTGAAGTCGATTCGCGCCGTCGCGACGGCGCGCAGCAAGGGGTCCAGCCGATCGACGGCCTCGGGTTGGGTCACCGCTGCCCCGCGTTGCGGTCGCCACCGTCCGCGGCGAACACGGCAGCGGGCTGGAAGCTGAAGTCTGCGGGCTTGAAGCGGCGCGTCATCCCCCAAAAGCTACGCGCGCTGCGCGGCCATTGCGTGACCACACGCCCGTTGGGCGCACGAAAGTAGTTGCTGCACTCGGTGGTCCAGACCGTCCCTGTCATCCACCGGTCGACCTTGGCTATGAATTCGGCCAGCACCCCCGGACGCACCGCGATGTAGGTCTTGGATTTGCGCCGCAGATGGGCCAGCGCCGCCACAATGTAGCGGGCCTGGGCTTCGAGCATGAAGATCACGCTGTTGGAGCCGACATTCGTATTGAGTCCGTAGAGCATGAAGAAGTTGGGAAAGCCGGGTACGGCCATCCCCAGATAAGCGTGCGCCCCGTCCCGCCAGACTTCATGCAGCCCAGCACCGTCCTCTCCGAGGACTTCCAGCTGACCCAGATAGTCGGCCGCGGCATAGCCGGTGGCGCACACCACGACGTCGACGTCGTATTCGGCGCCGTCCGCGGTGACCAACGATCGTTGCCTCAGGTAGCGGGCCGGACTGGTCACCAGCTCAACATTCGGGCGGGTCAGGGCGGTCAGAAACTCCGATGAGAACACCAGGCGCTTGCAGCCCATCGGATGGTCCGGGGTGAGTTGGCGACGCAATTGCGGGTCGCTGACCGTGTTTTCGAGCATCCGCAACGCCAGCTCCGTGAACTCTTTGGTCTTCGGGCTGCCGTGCTCGATCACGGAGATATTCGACTCGCTGCGCAGCCACAGCCGGGTCCGGTATAGCCGCGCGGCAAACGGAACGTGGGCGAAGACCCAGCGTTCCCAGCGGGAGTAGGGCCGATCCGGCTTGGGCAATATCCAGGTCGGTGACCGTTGTATCGAGTACACCCGATCCGCGACCTTGGCCAACTCCGGCACCAGCTGCGCCGCGGTCGAACCGGTACCCAGCACCGCGATTCGGGCGCCCGCGAGCGGCACCGAGTGATCCCACCGCGACGAGTGCATCACGGTTCCGGTGAAGCGCTGCTGCTCAACGAGATCCGGATAGGCCGGCCGGCTGAAGATGCCGACGGCCGATACCACGACACTGAATTGGTGCTGTTCACCGTCCGCGGTGCTCAGGGTCCACTGCCGGGTCTGGCTTTCCCAACGTGCGGATCGTATTTCGGTGCCCAGCCGCAGATGGGGTCGCAGCCCGTACCGATCGGCGCAGCGCTGAAAGTATGCCAATATCTCGGGCTGTCCGGACCACAGCCGTGACCAGCCCGGATTGAGGTCGAACGAGTACGAGTACAGGTGCGACTTCACGTCGCAGGCCAGTCCCGGATAGGTGTTGATCCGCCAGGTGCCACCCATGTCGGATTCTCGGTCGAAGATGGTGAAGTTCTCAAAGCCACGGTTTTTCAGCAGAATTCCCAGCGCCAGCCCGCCGGGGCCCGCGCCGATGATGCCGACCGATAGCGGGCTGGTCATGGCACCTGCAGGCACTGTCCGCCGTCGACCACGAGTTCGGATCCCGTGATGAATGATGAGTTCTCGGAGACCAAGAACGCCACCGCATCGGCGACTTCGGCGGGCCGGCCCAGCCGGCCGAACATCGAAACCGCCGCCAGCCGAGCCTGAGTCGGCTCATCGAGCATGGACGTCGCGATCGGCCCCGGGAACACCGCGTTGACCCGGATACCGGCGGGCGCCAATTCGGCCGCAGCCGTTTGGGTCAGGCCCCTTAGTGCCCACTTGGCCGCACCATAGGCGCAGTGGTGTGGGAATGGCCGGATCGCCCCGGTGCTGCAGATGTTGACAATCACCGGGCCTTCGGCCGCGCTCAGCGCGCCGAGCGCCGCCCGCATGCCAAGGAAGGCACCCAGACAGTTGACCCGCCAAGCACTTTCGAAGCCGGCGGCCGTCTCATCGACCAGCGCCGCACGGTGCAGCACGCCGGCATTGTTGATCAGTGCGGTCAACGCCCCGAATCGGGTGACGGCGCGCTCGACGGCCTCCTGCCATTGCGCTTCATCGGTCACATCCAGGGCCAGGGAAATCACGGCATCGTCGCCCGACTCGGCGACCAGCGCATCGAGTCGGTCGGCGCGTAGATCGCATGCCGCCACCGAGTGGCCTTCGGCGCGCAGTCGTTGGATAATCGCCCACCCCTGCCCGCCGGCGGCTCCGGTTACCAGCGCGACGCGCCCGCCGCCGGTCATCGGGTGCCCGCCGTCGCCTCGTTCAAGTATTCCGCGGCTCCCCGGCGCAGCGCTTAGGACTCGGCCGCCAGGGTGATCATCTCGAATCCCAGCTGCGCCATCGCTTTACCCGCCTTTGCGGCGCCGGCGTGGATGCCGGTGTGTAGGCTCGCCGCCGAAGCCGCGCGGTGGATTCCGACGACGGCCTCCCGGACCGCTGCGTGATCGAGGGCGCCGACGACGCCGGTTCCCAGCGAAATCGCCAGATCCGCGGGTCCGACATAGATTCCGGCCAGACCGTCAACCGCGCAGATGTCATCGATGGTCGAGAGCGCCGCGGCGGTCTCGACCATCGCATAGACGCCCGCCCGGGATTGCAGCTCGGCGGGATCGGCGCCCAGGCTTGCCCGCAGCGGGCCGTAGCTGCGCACCCCGGCCGGCGGATAGCGGGTGGCGGCCACCGCCGCGGCGGCCTGTTCGGCCGACTCGATCATCGCGATGATGACGGCATCGGCGCCGGCGTCGAGCACCCGCCCTATCGGTGCCGGATCCGCATTCGGCAACCGCACCACGGTGGCGATGGGCACACCTTCGAGTCGCCGGAGCAGGCCGGCAACGTCGGCGTCGTCAAGGTAACCGTGCTGGGTGTCGAAACCGACGTAATCGTAGCCGGTCCTGGCAAATTCCTCCGACCCCAGCCACGTTGGACCGGTGATCCAGCCGCCCCAGAGCGGCGTGCCCCGGCCGAGCCGCTGTTGGAGGTTGCTGACGACCTTCATGCGGTGATCGCGATCTTCACCCGTTCGGGCACCGGCCGGCACGCCAGTTCGAACGCCGCCTGCACGTCTTCGACGTCGAAATTGTGCGTGAGATAGCCGCTGAGCAGTTCGGGGTGCTCGGCGGCGAACTTCCCGGCGAGTTCGAGCATGCGCCGGCGATCCTGGGTGACACCGGATTTCAGGGTCAGGTTGTTGCGCAGCATGGTGCGCATGCTGATCGGGTAGGCGTCGTCGTCGGCGACGCCGAAATAGAACACGGTGCCCCCCGGCGCCGCGGCGTCGATGGCGTGCCCCAGGGTAGCGACCTGATGTCCGACGGCTTCGATGACGATGTCGGCACGATCGCCGGCGCCCAGCTGGCTCACCCAGCGATCGCTGGTGGCCCGGACGGCGTCGTCGACTCCGAATGTTGCCGAAAGGTTCTCCCGGTCGATCGGATCGACCCCGGTTACCCGGCGGGCCCCCGCCACTTTCGCGGCATGGGAGAAGAGCAGCCCGATCGACCCCTGTCCGATGACGGCGACGTGCCGACCCGCCAGATCCGGTAGTTGCGCGCAGGCGTACAGCACACAGGCCGGCGGCTGCAGGCCGACCGCTTGAGTGGGAGTAAGCCCCGGGTCATAGGGCGCCAAGCCGTCCCCATCCGCGATCACCCGCTGCATCAGGCCGTCGAATCCCGATGCCCAGCCCACCACGCGGTCGCCCTGGTGGTGGGCGCGATGCCTGCTGGCGATGACTTCACCGGCCACTTCGTGAATCGGGAAGCCGTCCTTGGCCGCCGCGCTGTGGCCGTCATCTCCGGGCAGGTGTCCCCTGGCGCCGCGAAAGGCGGGCAGGTCGCTGCCACACACCCCGGCGGCCTGAAACCGCAGCAGCACTTGCCCTTCCGCCAAGCACTCGGGTGTCTTGTCGGCGATCGAGGTGCGCTCGAAGAGGCAGGGGGCAATGATTCGATAGGACCACACGTCAAACCTCCACCGGGATCTTGTTCCATCCCCACTGGAAGCTGGATGGCAATCGGGTGGCCTGCGCTGCGCAGATCTGGAATTCGGGCACCCGCCGGAACCATTCCTGCAGTAGTACCGAGATTTCGAGCCTGGCCAGGTGATACCCGATGCAGAAGTGCTGACCACGGCCGAACGCCAGGGAGCGCCGGATCGGCCGATCCCAGATGAACTCGTCGGGATCCGGGTACTCACGCTCGTCGCGGTTGGCCGAAGCCAGCAGCGTGATGACGCGCTGGCCCGGCTCGATGGTTTGGTCGCCTATGGTGAACGGCTTGCGTGCGGTTCGGGCAAACCATTGTGCGGGGGCACAAGAGCGGATCATCTCCTCGCGCGCGACGTTCACGTTGGACTGCGGGTCGGTGCGCACCGCCGCCAACTGGTCGGGACGCCGGCTGAGCTCCCACAGCCCGTGCGCCACGATCTTGGGCACGGTCTCGGTTCCCCCGATGAAGATGCAGAGCATCTGGGTGGCAACCTCGGTGTCGTCGAGCGAACTGCCGTCGGGCAATCGGTAGCGCAGCAGGCCGTCAACAACCGGAAGCTCCCCGGTCGGATCCGCCCGGCGCTGCCGCACGACCGGGACCAGGAACTCCAGATAGTTGGGCCGAGTCTCGGCGGTGTCGACGCCGACGCCAGGTTCGGTGAGGCTGCCCGCATTGACGGCGGCAAGCACCTCTGGCGCCAAAGAGGCTGGCATTCCCAGTAGTTCGCATACGATGCTGGCCACCACCACACCGCCGTAGTCTTGGGTGAGGTCGAATGGGCCTTGCGGCAGCAGCCGGTTGAGTCGTTCGTTGGCTAGCTCGCGGATTCTGGCTTCGAGCCCGGCCACGGACTTGGGCCGAAGCGGTGGGGAGTGCGCGCGGCGGATCTCGCCGTACAACGGTGCGTCGAAGACCGCATGAAACGGCAGCGGATGCCACGGCGGGTCGTCCACCGGGCCGCTATTGTGCCGGGCCAGCACCGACGCGGCCGGCAACGTCCCCTCCGACGCGACGAACGTTCCGTCGTTGACTTCCAGTACCCGCCAGATGTCGTCGAAGCGCGAGATCGCGAAGGTATCCCATTGCGGCAGGTAGTACACCGGTTGTTGGTCGCGCAGGACGCGATAGTAGGGCAACGGGTCGGCCATCACCCGGGCGCCGAAAGGATCGTAGCTGAAGTTCACTGCAGCGGCGAAGGCGGTAGGGACTGCAGAATGGAGTCTTCCCAGCCGTCACGCAGCGCCGGGGCCACGCTCATCCATGTGACGATCTCGGCGGGCGGGCTCTCCTTCCAGGACGGGTAGTGGTTGGCAAAGCACTCCCAGCCGCCTTCCAGCGCCCAGTAGTGGATGACCTCGTTGTAGCGAAACGTCGTGGTGAAGGAGCCGAGCCAGTGTTTGCCCGTGCGCTCCGACCAGGGCACATAGAGTCGCTCCAGTTCTCGGATGTAGTCATCTTGGCGGCCCGGCTTGGTTTGCATGATCTCTTGAATCACCAGCGGGGCAGTGAAATTGGATGCGCGTAGCTGTGCCAGGGTCTTGTTGGCCGGACCCGGGTACATGATCCGCCCCTCGCCACGCGCTCCGATGTCCGCCAGGAATGCGGCCCACTTCCCGGCCGCGGCCTCCTGGCTGCCGCCTTTGGCCTGTGCGGCACCAATCCTGGAATAGTCGGCGAAGCCATCTATCTCCCAGATGATCGTCACCTCTGGCCAGCGGCCGTTGTAGGGGGTGGACTCCCAGATCGCGAACAGCCGGGCGCCAAGCTCCTCCATCATCGGCTGACAGACTTGGACAAACAGTTCGGTGAAGCGGTCGCTTCGCCCGGATCCCAGCTTGATCGTCTCGTGCAGATACAGCAGCGTATGCCCGTAATATTTTTTCATCGACCCTCAGGTTCCTCGGGTTCACCGGGTTCCCCGGCTAGCCCGACCACGCCGTGTCGGCGAGTAGCTGCTCGACGGAAACAACACAGCCGTAAGGAATTCCGGCCGCCGTTAGCGCCTGCCTTTTGAACGCCAGTGCCGCGGCACTGAGCACGTGTTGCACCGGGGCGATCGCGCGATCGACCCCCCAGCGGCCACCCCTGACCCCACAGCGCAACTTCGGTCCACCGGCACTGCAGGGCTTCGGTTAGCTTCGCGCGCACTCGCTCATCGGCGGCAAAGGCGGCGGCGCCGACGGCCAGGCTGTGGCCCATCGGAGCGCGGCCGGTCAGACCCGCTTCCAGGTCCATCGCGGTTGCCCCGAGGATCTGCAGCGGCCGGATATCGTCGCCGCCGGGCACCAGCACTCGCACCTGCCAGCCGGCCATCACCCGGTCGCACAGCCAGCCTCCAGCCGCCTGAACTACGTCGATGACGCTGGCGGCCACGACCTCGACCCGATAGTGCAGGCCGTCGTCGTCGGCACCGGTTCGTCGTAGCGTGCCCCTGTCCGCCGTGGCGCCGAGGTCCAAAGTTGGAGTGAGCATCGATCCATCCCTCTTGCACGGGACCACAGCCGGACCCGCGCGGACTGCCGCGTTTGCCATGGGCCGCCCGCCACACCGAGCCGCCCGCCCCTCATCGGACAGCGTGACACTTTCGGGACTTTTTGTAAAGGCTCGCGCGCGGTCAGGACTTGCGGCGCGCCGCCAGTTCACCCAGCACTTGGTCGGTGTGCTGACCGAGCTGCGGCGCCACCGAACGTGGCGTGCATGGTGTGCCGTGAAAGTCGGCGGGGGTTGCCACCATCGGCACACTCGAGGCCCCGTCCGGCACGTCAACGATGCCGCCAGCGGCATGGAACTGCTCGTCGGCGACGATGTCTTCGAGGCTGTTGATCGGCGACCAGAAGAAATCCGGTTCAGCGTCGAAGATCTCGGTCCACTCGGCGAGAGACCTGGTCGCGAAGATCTGGTCCAGTTGCGCGATGAGCTCTACCGCGTTGGTCGCACGCCCGCGCGCATCGCCGTAGCGCGGATCGGCCAGCCAGTCGGGGCGTTCAACGACGCGACACAGGGCGGGCCAGTGCCGGTCGATCTCCAGTCCGACGATCCAGAATCGTCGCCCGTCGCCGGCGGTGTAGTTGTTCATGCACGGGTTGCCCATTGATTCACGTTGTCCGATTGCGATCTGCTGACCGGTGAGCAGGTAGGTGTTGAGGTCAAAGCTCACGGTGTAGGCAGGGCTCCCCCTGACGGTGTAGGCCCCCTGGCGATACAGCGATGTGCTCACCAACTGGCCCGTCCCGGTCCGCTCCCGCGCCAGCAGCGCGGCACAGACGGCGGCGGCCAAGGTCAAGCCGGTCGTGTGGTCCCCCATGCCGCCGCGCTGAAACGGCGGCGTGTCCCCGGGCCGGGTGAGCAGATGCGCGAGGCCACCGCGCGACCAGAAGGCCGCCACATCATAGGCGGCGCGATCGGCGTCGGGCCCGGTCTCTCCGTACCCGGTGATGAGCCCGTAGACGAGGCGTGGGTTGCGATCGGACACCGCAGCGAAGTCGAGCCCCAGCCGTCGCAACGCCGCCGGGCGCACGTTGGTGATGAAAACATCAGCGTCGGAGAGCAATTCGTACGCAAGCTCGCGGCCGGTGTCGGTGGACAGGTCCAGCACGACGCTGCGCTTGCAGCGGTTGTCCATCTCGAACGGCGGGTTCATCCCGAGATCGCAGCCCAGCATCCGGCCGAACAGCCGGCCCGGATCGCCGGCCGGCGGTTCTATCTTGATCACGTCGGCACCCCAGTCGGCCAGAATGGCGGCCGCGGCCGGCGCCGCGACCCAGACCCCGAGCTCGACAACCTTGATGCCTTCCACCGGTCCCGCCATGGCTCCTTCCTACTCCGGTAGGTACGCGGCATCGCGCCCGCATCGGCACCCAGGCCCTGCATTTACACTGTTTACAACATTTGTAATGTAGGGGTGGTGCCTTGCCGGAGAACAGGGTGATCGCGCTGGCTCGCCTAGCCACTCATCTCGGCCGTGGCCTCGGCCGGGTGGCAACCGGCGCCGTGCTGCGCAACGCCAGAGCATTCCCCCGCCGCATCCACGACCTGGATCCGCCGGCGTTGTCGGAAATCATGGGGCGCAGGGTGTCCTCGGTGTCGGTGCTCGATGACAGCAGTGGGACGACGTCGCGGGCCCGACTAGCGCTGAGCGGCAACGTTCCCGAGTCGGTGTTCGTCAAGATGGCGGCGGCTACGGCCGCGACCAGATTTATCGGCGAGCTGGGCCGGCTGGCCGAGACCGAGGTGGGTTTCTACCGCGACCTGTCCCCCGAGTTAGCGCCCGACGCCCCAACGGCATACGGCTGCGCGTTCGATCCGCTGACCGGCCGATTCGTGCTTGTCCTGGAAGACTTGGCAGCTCCCGCCGAAGGGACATGCGATTTCTCGGACACGCTGCATCCGTTCGACAACGATCAGGCCGCCCTGGTGGTCGAACTGCTTGCCCGCCTGCACGCGACGTACTGGGTACGGCTCAATCACGGCGGTGTCCGACCATTTGGATGGCTGTATGCGGCCTCGCGTGATCCGAGCGTGCCGCTGGTTCCCACCATGCTGCGGGCCTCGTGGCGCAGGTTGGGCGGGCACGCCGCGGCGCTCCTGCCAGGTCGCGACTTTGTCTTCGAGCACTACCGGGCGATCACCGGACTCATCGACGCACCGCCACACACCGTGCTGCACGGCGACGCGCACCCGGGTAATTGGTATTTCCGCTCATCGGGCGGCCCGCTCGCGGCGGGTCTGCTCGACTGGCAGGCGGTCCGGCTCGGCCACCCCGCCCGCGATCTCGCTTACACGCTGATCACCGGCATGACCACCACCGACCGTCGGGTCACCGAGCGCGAACTGCTCGGCGTCTACCGCCGTGCATTGGCCGCCGCCGGCGGACCGGAGCTGGACCGCGAAGAGCTATGGCTGCGCTATCGACAAGCCGCCGCCTACGCCTATGTCGCAACCACGATCGTGGCCGGCCTGGGCGGCATGCAGGCCGCAGACATCGCGCTCACCGGCCTGGACCTGACAGTCGCGGCCTTGCACGACCTGCAGACCGTGGCCGCGTTACGGGCCGCCGATCTAGGAGGAATGTCATGAGCCTGGCGGCCGGGCATGGCCCGCTCAGCACGCATCCGGCCGGGCGCTTCTGCCCGCCGGTGCCCGATGGTTTGGTATACGTCGAGCCACATCCTCGGCTTATCCAGGCATTTCGCAATGGGCGCCTGGTAATCGACACCGAGCGCGCGCTGATGGTGCACCGACGGGGCCACCCGCTGCGCTACGTGTTTCCCACCGACGAGATCACTGACCTACCGACTCAGCCCGAGACCGCTGCACCCGGCTTCGTCCATGTTCGGTGGGATGCCGTCGACATGTGGCTCGAAGAGGGCCGCCGACTCGTGCACTACCCGCCGAATCCCTACCACCGCGTCGACTGCCGCCCGACCACGCGGCAGCTGCACGTCGAGCTGGCCGGCACCACGCTGGTGAACACCCAGGACACGGTGATCGTGTTCGAAACTTCGCTGCAACCACGTCTGTATGTGACGCCCGCGCAGGTACGCACCGACCTGCTGGTGAGGTCACAGACCTCCAGCTACTGCAACTACAAGGGCGTGGCGACCTACTGGTCGGCCGTCGTCGGCGACATGGTCGCCCCTGACATCGCCTGGAGTTACGAAGATCCGCCGCCGGAAAGCGTTCCGATCAAAGGGTTCTTGAGCTTCGACGAAGGGGCCGTGCAGGTCACCGCGGAGTTGCCAGCAAGGTAGCCGGCACATCGGGGCGCCAGGCTCAGGCCGCTTCGATCACCTGGACGCGAAATCGGTCGATACATTCCAGCGCGTGCGCAAGGCCGTCACCGGGCAGACCGACGTGCACCCACGTCACCCCGAGCGTCGCCAGCTTTTCCAAACCGCCCAGGTAGGCGTCGGCATTGAAGTCCGCGCTTGCCGGACCGCCGCCGTCGAAGTTGGTGAAGGTGACATCGATCGCGGAGAAGTCCCGGCCCGCCGCGTCACATTTGCGCCGCAAATCGTCGATACCGGCGGCGAGTCGATGGCCGCAGTGCCCGCCGTCTGCACCAGCGGTGCCGGCGCAGGGAAAGGACACCAGCCGTCCCCGTGGACGGCGACGCGTCGGCGCGCTGCCGCCGTGTTACCGCCCACCCAGATGGGCGGGTAGGGATTGCTGGCCGGGCGGGGGTGGGCGGTGATTCCCCGCGCGCTGAAATGGCGTCCCTCAAAGGATATGTCGTCGCTGGTCCAGACCGCCCGGATCACCTGCAGTGCCTCGTCGAACAGCTCGGCGCGTTCGGCATGGTCCACACCCAGCGCCGCGAACTCCCGCTTGAGATAACCCACGCCGACCGCGAGGATGAACCGACCACCCGACAGTAGGTCCAGCGTGGCAGCGGACTTCGCCACCACAAACGGGTTGCGATACGGCAAGACGACGATGTTGGGAATCAAGCGCAGTGACGTCGTTTGTGCCGCCGCAAAGCCCAGTGCGACAAAGGGATCCAGCGAGTCGTGGCCTCCCGCCTCGAGCCAGCGCTGCGACGGTGCCGGGTGGTCGGTGAAGCCGAAGCCGTGAAAGCCGGCCCGCTCGGCCGCCGCCGCGACGGCCGCGACGCCGGCGCCGGAGGCGAGTTCGGGGTGGTACGGATGACTGTGCATCGGGTGGGTGATGATGAAGCGCAACGATATTCCCGCCGCTAGAACCGCGACCGGGCATCGATCGAGGTGTCACTGGTACGAAGCGGCCGGATCAGCGCCTCCTGGGCGAACGAGGCGATGAGGGCGCCCTGTTCGGTGTGCACCGTGCCGCGCACATAGGACATTCCCGCGCCGACCTGAGTGCTCTCGTGGCTGTAGAGCAACCAACCGTCCCAGCGCACGGGTTCATGGAAAGCGACCGAGATCGTCATCGGCGCGGTCGACACGCTCAGATGGGCTTGGCTGGTGCCGATGCCCGGATGCGCCCGCATGGTGGTTGAAATCCCAAGGTGGCCGGTGAAATACGCGATCAGCGCCTTGGCCAGGTCGTCGCGGTCCGGAATTGGTTCGTAGTGCAGCCACGCATACAGTTCCGGCGGCCCCACCTCGTCGGGACTGTTGACGTCGACGACATCGACGAGCCGCAACTGCCGGCCGGCCATCGGCATTTCCGAAACGTTGGCGTCGGCGGGCGCAACCACCGGTGGGCGCGGCAGGTGATGCTTGATCACATCCCCGGTGGGGATGTCGGCCAGCACCGTCACGGTCAAGCAGCGCTTGCCGTTCTGATTGGCCGCGACGATCGCGGTGGCCGTCGATCGGCCTTCATAGACTACGTCGAGGACCAGTTCGAGCGGCGGGCCGACGATGACGGCGCGGCAGAAAACGGCGTGCGCCGAGCGCACCGACTTGCCCTCGAACCGGCTCGCCACGGCCATGATGGCCTGCGCGACCACTTGGGTGCCTTCCACCACCTGCCGCCCGTCGTGGCCGGCGATTCCAGTGTCGGCGGTGAACCGATCGACCCCCTCGGCGCGCACCTGGAAAAGTTCGAGCAGGCCATCGACTGACCACTGGGCCTGTTCAGAATCTGTGGTCATGCGCTCACCTCGCTGTCAGCTCCCGGCTCAGCGTGACATTTTGGACATTGTTTGTGAAGCACGGACGCCGGGTCGCCCCGCGTTGACAGCGGCACCCGAAGCGCATGACACTTTTGCCGTGATTTGTAACGGCACGCGTCGAGAGGTAAGCCCGCTGGCTCGCGGCTTCTGTTTCGGCGAGGGGCCGCGCTGGTTCGAGGGGCTGCTCTGGTTCTCCGACATGCTGGGCGAGGCCGTACACACCTCGGACATGCACGGCTCGCTGACCACCCTGCCGCTGCCCGGCCACTCCCCTTGCGGGCTGGGGTTCCGGCCCGACGGGACACTGTTGATTGCGTCGGCGCACGACCGGCTGGTCCTGCGCTACGACGGCGACACCGTGGTCACGGTCGCCGATCTGCGCGACTTGGCACCCGCCGACCTCGGCGACATGGTGATCGACCGTGCGGGGCGCGCCTATATCGGGTGCCAGTCCTTCTCGGGCGGCGTGATCATCCGGCTCGATACCGACAACAGCGCACAGGTCGTCGCCGAGGACCTCGACTTCCCCAACGGGATGGTCATTACCCCCGACCACGACACGCTCATCGTCGCCGAGTCGGTCGGCCGCCGGCTCAGCGCATTCACCGTCAGCGCCGACGGCGCGCTCAACGACCGCCGGGTCTTCGCCGCGGGCCTGGACGGGCCCCCCGACGGCATCGCCCTCGACGCCGAGGGCGCGGTCTGGGCGGCCATGACGCTGGCTCACCAATTCGAGCGGATCGTCGCGGGCGGGGTGGTGACCGACCGCATCGACATGGGTGATCGGGTTGCCATCGCATGCGCATTGGGCGGGCCCGGACGCCGCACGTTGTTCCTGCTGTCCAGCACCGACGCGTATCCCAAGCGGCTGATCGGCACCCGGCTTTCCCAGCTGGATGCCGTCACCGTGGCCACCCCCGGCGCCGGCCTGCCTTGACCGGCCCCGGCCCCGGCCCCAACACGGAAGAGTGGTGATATGACCGACTCCTATTACGAGCTGATCGATGACGCCGATGCGCTGGGCGAGAAGTTTGCCGCGACCGACCTGGTGCGCGGCACCTGGTCGGCCTCGATCCAACACGGCGCTCCGGTGTCGGCGCTGCTGGTCCGAGCGCTGCAGCGATGCGCCTGGCGTGAAGACACCCGGCTGAGCCGGGTGGTCGTCGACTTGATCGGAGCGGTGCCGGCCGACGGCGACCTTTGGGTGAGTTCGCGGATCGAACGCGGCGGCAAGCAGATCGAGTTGGTCAGCGCCGAGCTGGCCGCGCCAGGCCCCGATGGCCGGCCCCGGGCGGTGGCCCGCGCCAGCGGATGGCGACTAGCCCAGTTGGACACCCAAGAACTCCGCCACGCGGCCGAACAGCCGCCCCGCCCGCTCGCCGAGGCCCGCAACCGCAAGCTGGCGCCGATGAGTTGGGACCGCAACTACGTGCACAGCCTGGACTGGCGCTGGCTCACCGAGCCGATGACCCCGGGCCCGGGTGAATGCTGGATCAAGCCGACCGTGGATCTGGTCAACGGCGAGACCATGACGCCGCTAGAACGGCTGTTCGCGGTGGCGGACTGCGCCAACGGCATCGGCAGCAAGCTGGATATCACCAAGTGGACCTTCCTCAACACCGACCTGGCCGTGCACGTGTTCCGGATCCCGGCCGGGGATTGGATCGGCATTCGTGCCGAAACCAGCTACGGACCCGACGGAATCGGCACGGCGGCGGGCACCCTGTTCGACCAGCAAGGTGCGGTCGGCACCATCGCGCAATCGGTCCTGGTGCGCCGGCGGGCCCGATGATGTTGGAAAGCAGCGCCAAAATCGGTGACACCCGCGGATCTTTCGTAAGGTTTCAGACATGAGCCAGGCGTTTGGGGCAATCGACACCACTGACGGCGACACGTCGACGCGTCAGCGCATCCTCGCGGCCACCGCCGAAGTGCTGGCGCGCAGCGGCAAGACCAAGCTCAGCCTCTCCGAAGTCGCCGCCCAGGCGGGCGTATCGCGCCCCACGCTCTACCGCTGGTTCGCCTCCAAAGAAGAGTTGCTCGCCACGTTTTCACGCTATGAGCGCCAGGTCTTCGAAAGCGGCTTGAGCAAGGCCACCGCCGGATTGAAGGGCGTCGACAAGCTCGACGCCGCTTTACGATTCATCGTCGATTACCAATATTCCTACTCGGGCGTGCGGATGGTCGACATCGAACCGGAGCTCGTCATCTCCCAGATGTCGGGTGTGATCCCGGAAATGCGCGAAGGGCTGCAGCGGTTGTTGCCCGGCCCCAACGCCGCCGTCAAGGCGGCAACAGCGATCCGAATTGCCATCTCGCACTACATTGTTCGAAGCGATGACGCCGACCAGTTCCTCGCCCAGCTGCGCCATGCCGTCGGCCTCAAGGGCGGCTGAACGGAATCAATCGAACAGCACCGCGGGGTTGAGGTAGCCGGTCGGGTCCAGCGCCGCCTTGACGGCCCGCATCACCGCGATGTCGGTGTCCTCGCGGGACATCTGCAGATACGGTCGCTTGCGGCTGCCGATTCCGTGCTCCGAGCTGACATTGCCGCCGCACTGCGCGATGAGCGACATCATCTCCTGGTACAGCGCCGGCTCGCGCGGCACCGGGCAGCGCAGCAGATTCAAATGCAGGTTGCCCCCGCCGATGTGGCCGAACAGCAGCGGAATCGCCTCGGGCACGTGCGCCGCGACCAACGTCGCCGCTGCGGCGGCAAATTCGCTGATCGCCGCCAGGGGCAGCGAAACGTCGAACTTCAGCGGCGGACCACATACACCCAACACCTCGGCCAAGGATTCCCGGATGCGCCACAACCGTTGCTGCGCAGCAACATCCACGCCCACCGCCGGATCACCGCACAACCGTACGCCGTCGAGCAGATAGGCCAGCCGCTCGGTTTGGTCGTGGTCGGCGGCCAGTTCCACCAATAGCAGCCAGTCCCCCGGCACCGGAGCCGGCACCCCGAGATGCTCGCGGGTCAGCGCCGCGGCCCGGCCGTCGATCAGTTCCAGTGCCGCAATCCCGCCGACATCACGAAACACCCGGCCGGCATCGACGAGTGCCTCGAGGTCGGCGAAGCCGCAGACCGCGGTCAGCCGGTGCGACGGGGTGGGGTGCAGCCGCAGGTCCAGCGCGGTGATGACACCGAGAGTTCCCTCGGCTCCCACGAATAGCGCCGGCAGGTCATAGCCGGTGTTGTCGCTGCGCACCAGGCTGTGCCGGCGTAACACCGAACCGTCGGGCAACGCCACGTCCAGGCCGACGACCTGCTCGCCCATGTTGCCGTAGCGGACCGTCCGCAGCCCGCCGGCGTTGGTGGATGCCATCCCGCCGACGGTCGCGGACTCCCGCGCCGACAGATCCACACCGAACACCAGTCCGGCCGCGGTCGCGGCGCGCTGCACCGCCGCCAGAGTCGCCCCCGCGCCCACCGCGACTCGGCGCTCGAGGGTGTCGACATCGGCGACGTCGCAAATCCGTTCGGTGGACAACAGCACGTCGTCGTGTTCGGGCACGGTCCCGGCGACCAGCGAGGTGCGGCCGCCCTGCACGGTGACGTGCGCCCCGGCATCCCGGCACACCCGCAGCACCTCGGCCACCTGATCGGCCGAAGCCGGGCGCACCAGCGCGCTGGCCCGGCCCCGATAGCGGCCGGTGTGGTCGACGCTGCGGCCGGCCAATACGTCCGGATCGGTGAGGACATGACTGGAACCAACCACATTCGCGAGACTGCGCAGCATGCTCGTGGTTATAGCAAGTGCTAAAACTGCTTGTGCGGCACGTCGGTGACCAGGCCCCCATCCATCACAAATTCGCTACCGGTCGCGTAGGACGCATCGTCACTGGCCAGGAACACGACGAAGGGCGACACCTCACGGGACTCCGCCGGTCGCCCCAGCGGAATGGTGACCATGTCGTCGGGCAGGTTGGCCGTCATCGGCGTCCGAATGAAGCCGGGGTGAATCGAGTTCACCCGGATGTTCAGCGGCGCCAACTCCAGGGCCGCCGACTTGGTCAAGCCGCGCACCGCCCACTTGGACGCGACATAGGGGTGTACCGCCGGAGCGCCGCGCAGGCCCTCGATCGACGACACATTGATGATCGAGCCTGAACCGGCAGCGGTCATGGGCTCGACCGCCGCCCGCATGCCTAGGAACGTCCCGGTCAAGTTGACGTCAATCACCTTCTGCCACTTGCCGAGATCGAACTTCTTGAGTTGCCCGAGCGCGACGATCCCGGCGTTGTTGACCAGCACGTCGAGCTTGCCGAACTCGTCGACGGCCGTCGCGACCGCGGCCTCCCACTGGTCGGGTTGGGTGACATCAAGGTGCACATAGCGCGCCGCGTCCCCGATCTCCTCGGCCAGCGCCTTACCCTCCTCGTCGAGGATGTCGCCGATCACCACCTTGGCGCCTTCTTGCACCAGCAGTCGCGCATGTGAAGCGCCCATGCCCCGGGCGCCGCCGCTGATGAGTGCAACCTTTCCGTCTACCCGTCCCATGCCGTCGTGATCCTTTCGGTTAGTTGGAGACCATGGGCGTGTACAGCCCTTTACCCGTGATTAGGGGCAAGTCCAGTGTCGTCCTGATGCCCGGTGTCGCCGTGAGGACCGCCGGGATCGCGTTGACGATGCGGCCCGCGGCGCCGACGATGGCGGCGTGGTTGTGATCGCCGTTGCGGCTGCTCGGAACGATGTCCACGGCATAGGACGGCTCGCCGGTGATTTCGATGCGATAGGACCCTCCACCGGAGGCGGGTTGGGGCCAATCGGGTCGTAGGTCGGGCCGCAACCGGGTGATGTGCTCGATGACGATGGCGGCCTGCCCGTCGACCATGCCCCGGATCTCGAATTGCAGCACGGCTTGGGCGCCCTTGGCCACCGGCCCCACCGCGATCTCAAAATCTTCCGGCGCCGGTTCACGCTGATATGACTCGGTGATTTCGTCAACCTCGATACCCAGGCCGGCCGCCAACTGGCGGATCGCCGTCCCCCAGGCAATGCCGAGCACGCCCGGCTGCAGCAGCATGGGCACCTCGTCCAGGGATCTGCCGAACCCCATGTAGTGCATGACCTCTGCGCCGTCATAGGAGGCATAGTCGTGGATCTCCATGCAGCGCACCTGCTCGATGCGCTGACAGGTTCCGGCCAAGGCAAACGGCAGGAGGTCGTTGATGAACCCCGGGTCGACACCGGTGATGAAGATGCTCGAGTTCCCCTGCTCGGCAGCGCGTTGCACCCGGGCAATGTATTTGTCGGGGATAACGCCCCAGGGGTATTGCAGCAAGCCGGGCGAAGAGCCCACGACATTGCTGCCGGCCGCCAGGATGCGCATCACGTCCGCCATTGCGTCGGGCAGCCGGGTGTCTCCCATCGCGCAGTAGACGACGCACTCGGGCGCGGTGGCCAGCACCGCATCCAGATCGTTGATCGCCGCGATCCCGGTCTCGATACCCACCCCGGCGAGGTCGCCGGCGTCACGGCCCACCTTCTCGGGCGTGGATACACACACCGCGGTCAGCTCGAACGCCGGGTTGGTCACCAGCTCGCTCAGGGCCAGCCGCCCGACGTTTCCGGTTCCGACGTGAGCAACCCGGATCGCCATGGGGTGTCCTCCATCCCGCCGCAACGCTGCAACTTTTCTAGACAGTAGTCCATAATTCTTGGAGGTGACGAACGCCGTCGGCCCCTGCCGCAAAGGAGAGCCCCGATGACACAACGCCAGGACGTGCGGTTCCCCTGCGGCGAGGCATTGATCAGCGCGTGGCTCTACCGGCCCGCCGGCGCCGACCCCGCGCGCCCGGTGCCTATGCTGGTCATGGCGCATGGTCTGGGCGCGGTTCGCACCATGCGCCTGGACGCCTACGCACAACGGTTCAGCGCGGCCGGCTACGCCTGCCTGGTGTTCGACTACCGCAACTTCGGCGACAGCGAGGGCCAGCCCCGCCAGCTACTCGACATCAGAATGCAGCTGCAGGACTGGGCGGCGGCGGTGGCCTACGCGCGCACCTGCGACGGGGTCGACCAGGCCCGGATCGGCCTGTGGGGCACCTCTTTCGGCGGCGGGCATGTGATCGCGACGGCGGCCCGGCTACCGGGCATCGCCGCGGTGGTGGCGCAGTGCCCGTTCACCGATGGCATCGCCTCGGTGCTCGCGATCGCGCCGACCACGGCCATCCGTGTCACGGCGCGGTCGATGCGCGACCTCATCGGATCCCGGTTGGGCAGGCCGCCGGTGATGATTCCCACCGCGGGCAAACCGGGCGAGGTTGCCCTGATGACCGCTCCGGACGCCTACCCGGGCTACCTGGGCCTGATGCGGCAGGGCACCCAGGTGCCCAATGAGGTCGCGGCCCGGATCGGGATCAAGGTGCTTGGCTACCGTCCGGGACGCAGCGCGCGCAAGATCGCCTGCCCAATCCTGTTCTGCGTGTGCGAAACCGATTCCGTCGCGCCCGCCGGTCCCACCCTGCGCTACGCCGCCCGGGCTCCTCGCGGTGAGGTCATCCGTTATCCAGAGGGGCACTTCGCCATCTATCTCGGCGACGCCTTCGAACACGTAGTGGCCGATCAACTCGGCTTCCTCGACAAGCACCTGAAGCCGGCCGGCCAGCCCTAAGAGGTTGCCCAAACGCCGGAATTAACGGCGACACCGTTTTACCCTCTGATTGATACCTAATACCCGCGGTTCCGGGTTGGTCCTGATCGACCGGGCCTGGGCCCGGATTGCGGGGAAGGACGGGGAGATGTCGTACGTTCTCACAGCGCCCGGCCTATTAGCGTCGGCGGCCACCGATGTAGACGGAATCGCCGCGACGCTCCAGGTGGCCAATTCGGCGGCCGCGGCCCCAACCTCGAGCCTGCTGGCGGCGGCACAGGACGAGGTATCGGCAGCGATCGCGAAGGTCTTCAGCGCCTACGGCCAGGAGTACCAGGCGGCCATCGCCCAGGCGTCGGCTTTCCATACCGAATTCACTCGCGCGCTGGCGGCCGCGGGAGCCGCCTATGCGCAAGCCGAAGCCGCGAACGCGAGCCTGATAACCGCCGGGGTGTCTGACGCGCTCACCGCCATCACCACACCGATCCAGTCGCTGTTGGGGCCGGCGGCGATCGGCACCGGAGGCGCGGGCAGCGCCGGTGCCCTCACCGCGGTCAGCTCGACCCTGATGGCCGATCCGGTAGTCGCGCTGATCATGGGCGGCACCAGCGTCCCACTGCCCGGGCCCGGCTACGTTTCGGACATCAACAACAACTACATCCAGCCGCTGTTCTCCGGAGCCATCCCACAAGCGTTGTTTACTCCCGAACAGTTCTGGCCGGTGACTCCCGGGCTGGGCAACTTGACGTTCAACCAGTCCGTCGCGCAAGGCGTGACGCTGCTGAACGACGCCATCAACACGCAGCTGGCTCTGGGCAACAAGGTCGTCGCGTTCGGCTACTCGCAGAGCGCCACCATCGTCAACAACGAAATCCTGGCGCTGATGGCGATGGGGACCGGTGCCCCCGACCCTGGCGACCTGTCGTTCATCATGGTCGGCGCCCCCAACAATCCCGACGGCGGCCTGCTGGCCCGCTTCCCGGGCTTCTACATCCCGTTCCTGGACGTGCCGTTCAACGGTGCGACCCCCGCGGCCAACCCCTACCCAACCTCGATCTTCACGGCGCAATACGACAGGATCGCGCACGCTCCGCAGTACCCGCTGAACATCCTGTCGGACATCAACGCCATCATGGGGTACTTCTAAGTGCACGGGAATTACCCGGATCTGATGTCGGGACAAGCGATCCAGTTGCCGACGTCTCCGGGTTACACCGGCAACACCGACTACTACATGTACTTGACCCAGGACCTGCCGCTGGTCCAACCGATTCGCGACATCCCCTATGCCGGACCACCGCTCGCCGACCTGATCCAGCCCCAACTTCGGGTGCTCGTCGACTTGGGCTACTCCGATTACGGACCGGGCCTGAGCTACGCGGACGTGCCCACCCCGGCCGGACTGTTGTCGGTGCCCAACCCGTTCGCCGTCAGCTACTACCTGCTCAAGGGGAGCCTGCAAGCGCCCTACGGTGCCGCGGTGGAAATCGGGGTCGAAGCCGGATTGTTGGGACCGGAGTCCTTCCCCGACACCTATCCATGGGTGCCCTCGCTCAACCCGGGCCTGAATTTCTACCTCGGCCAGCCGAGCGTGACGCTGCTATCGCTGCTCAGCGGTGGCCTCGGAGACATATTTCATCTGATTCCGCCACCTGTCTTTCCATGAGTGGCTTCCATGAGTGGCACTAGCAATAGCTTGCGGAAAATGCCGCGCTGGCCCGCGGATTCGCTCTACTGTCGGTTGCGTACCTCAGCTCCGCCGGTTCCGGGTTTGTCCCGGCCCAGCCGAGCGGCCCCGGTCTAGAAAGGGCGCGGATATGTCGTACGTGATCACGTCGCCCGAGATGTTGACGACCGCGGCAACCGACCTGGACGGGATCGGGTCGGCGATCAAGGCGGCCAGCGCCGCCGTTGCGGGTCCGACCACCGGTGTGGCGGCCGCGGCCGCGGACGAGGTTTCGGGAGCCATCGCAAAACTGTTCGGCATGTTCGGCCAGGAATACCAGTCCGTCGTCGCGCAAGCCGGCGCATTCCAAACGGAGTTCACCCGGTTGCTGGCGACCGCGGGGGATAGCTACGCGATCACCGAAGCTTCCAACGCGCTTGGTGCGCTCAACACGCAAGCCCAGACGTTGCTGGGTGGGGCCTTCGGCACCGCCGCGGTGACTTCGGCGACGGGCCCACTGGCCGCGGGCACCCACGTCGCGTTCGTCATGGGCGGCACCGCAATACCTTGGCCCGACGCGACGTATGTGACGGCGGTCCAAGATCTCTTCATCGATCCCCATTTCCCGGGGTTCACCACACAGGTCCTCTTCACGCCGGAGCAACTCTGGCCATTTACCAGCAATCTGGGCAGCCTGACGTTCGGCCAATCCGTCGCCCAGGGTGTGGCCATATTGCGAGATGCGCTCAGTGCCCAACTCAGCGACCCGGCAAACACCGCCGTCGTCTTCGGCTACTCGCAAAGCGCCACGATTGCCACCAACCAAATACGCGCTTTCATGAGCCAGCTGAATCCGCCCAGTCCCAGCCAGTTGTCGTTTGTGCTGACCGGCAATCCGAACAACCCCGACGGCGGCGTCCTCGAACGCTTCAACGGTCTTTACCTCCCGATTGTGGATGTGTTGTTCAATGGCGCGACCCCGCCGGATTCGCCCTATCCCATCGGCGCTCTCCGACGCCAGCTTGGCCGCCGCCGACCCGACGACCAACCTGCTGGCGGCGGCAGCCGACGAAGTGTCGACCGTCGTCTCGAAGGTATTCGGCGGCTACGGGCTGTCGGCCCAGGCGGTCCTGACCCAGGTAAGTGCGTTTCACAACGAATTCACCGAACTGCTGGCCAATGCCGGGGGCATATTCGCCCAGGCGGAGGTCGACAACGCCGAGGCACTGACGAACGCGGTGGGCGAATTCAGCGAGCCGTTCATACAGCTGTGGGACCCGGCTTATACCTATGTCGGCTCCAACATCGCCACCGGACCTAATCCCCAACCAAACGAGCCGTCGCTGACCCCCGAATTCGCGTTGATCATGGGCGGAACCTTCGACCCGCAACCGTTCCCCTTGTACGTGACGACCATCAACAACGCATTCATCCAGCCCTTCTTCCCCGGCGCGACCTCGGTGGGCCTGTCTTATCCCGCACAGTTCTGGCCGCTCACCTCGGGCCTGACGCTCAATCAGTCGGTCGCCGAAGGCGTCATCGACCTGAATAACGCACTCAGCGTGCAGATCAACGGGGGCCAGCACGTCATCAATTTCGGATTCTCACAAAGCGCGGTGGTGGCCACCCAGGAAATGCAGCGCCTGATGGCCCTGCCCGTCGACATGCGACCGGACCCCAGTGACCTGTCCTTCGTGCTGGCCGGCAATCCCGCCACCCCCAACGGAGGGATCTTCATCCGCTTCCCCGGAATGCACATCCCCTTCGTGGACTTGACGTTTACCTCGCCGACCCCGCCGGACACCCCTTACCCGACCACCATCTACGCCACCCAATACGACCCCACCAGTGATTTCCCTCGATACCCGCTCAACATCCTGTCCGACCTCAACACCTTGATGAGCCTCGGCCAACACGAGCTGTATCCGTATCTCGACGTCAGTAACGCCGTCCAGCGGCCAACCTCACCCGACTACACCAGCAACACCACCTACTACATGTTCATGACGAAGAACCTGCCGCTACTCGAACCGGTTCGCGCCATCCCCTTCATCGGCAACCCGATAGCCGACTTCATCCAGCCCGACCTGCGGGTGCTGGTGGACCTGGGCTATTCGGATTGGGGATCCGGCCAGGATTACGCGAACGTCCCCACCCCGGCCACGCTGTTCCCGATACCCAACCCCTTTGTGATCGGCACCGATCTGGTCATCGGGGCCGTGCACGGATCCACCGCCTTGGCGGTGGATCTTGGCCTGCTGCCGGCATCGGCGCTACCGAATGCCTATCCGTATCTTCCGTCCCTGGACACGGATCTGAATTTCTTCCTGGGCCAGCCGGGCGTCACCGACATTTCGTTGGTCACCAATGCCATCGGGCCGGTGCTGCAAAGGCTTCCGGCGATCAACCCCGGCTAGGAACCTGCCGACTTCACGACCCCAGCGGCGACTGGTTGCGAATGGATTCATCGCGAATGAGCCCGCGCAGCAAAGCGGTGCTGAACTCGGCCGCGATCTCTCTGGCCGTACGCCGACCGTGTGGCCGCAGCCAGCGGTAACTACCCAGCGTCATCCCGATATAGCCCAGCGCCACCACGTGCGAATCGCACTCGTAGAACTCCCCGCTGGCGATCCCGCGGTCGATCAGGCCATGCACGTGCTCGTGAACCTGGGCTTCCTTTTCGCGGACCTCGGCAACCTGCTCGGGGGTAAACCACTCGGCGATATAGGGCTGCTCCTGGAAGTACACCGCGGCGCGCTCGGGGTTGTCGGCGATTCCGGTGAGCAACCGGACGGTGTATTGATAGAGCGCCTCGCGAGCCGTCCACGACGGCTCGGCGTGCAACGCGCCCAGGGTGCCCTCGGCGGCCTGGCGGTAGATGTCGAACAGGATCAGCGACTTGCTGGCGTAATAATGGTAAACCGTCGCCTTGTTCAGCCCGATCACGTCGGCGACGTCGTCCATCCGAGTGCCGTGATAGCCCCTGACAGCAAACAACTTAGTCGCTACTGCCAGCAACTCCTCACGACGTGAAAGTCCAGTTTCGGACGGCATTTGCCCTCGCTATCGTCACTGCCTGGCCGAGCCGGGCGGGCCACAGAATCAGGCATTTACCAATCAACTGGTTGGACAGTCTATGCAACGGCTGCACCGCCTGTTGCACCGGCGCGGTTGGGGCTAGACTCGCTAGCGGACGAAGTCGCGAGTCGACTAGCGGACGAAGTCGCGAGTCGAGAGGTGGAGTAATGGATCCGAGTCCTGACTACGACGCTAGCGACGAGATCGAGTTCTTCTTCAACTACCTGACGTGGGGCTTGCGCGGGGTAACCGACGGCAACGGCTACCCGCCACCGGCCTACCCGCCCGTCTAGGCGCCTCGAGAGCCGGGCCCGCCGAGCCCGGCTCTCGAGGCGCGCTACAGCGCCTTGAGTTCTTCGGCGACCTCCGTGACCGACTTCTTCGCGTCACCGAACAGCATCGTGGTTCCCTCGCCGTAAAACAGCGGGTTGTCGATCCCGGCGAACCCGGAGTTCATCGAACGCTTCAGCACGATCACCGACTTGGCCTTGTCGACGTTGAGAATCGGCATCCCGTAAATCGGGCTGGACGCGTCGTTGCGCGCCGCCGGGTTGGTCACGTCGTTGGCGCCGATGACGATCGCCACATCGGTGCGGGCGAACTCGTCGTTGATGTCGTCCATGTCCTTCATGGCGTCGTAGTCGACCTCGGCCTCGGCCAGCAGCACGTTCATGTGCCCGGGCATCCGGCCGGCGACCGGGTGGATCGCGTACTTCACCGCCACACCCTTGTCCTCGAGCAGCGAGGCCATGTCCTTGACCGCGTGCTGCGCCTGCGCGACGGCCAGACCATAGCCGGGCACCACGATCACCTGGTTGGCGTAGGCCATCTGAATCGCCGCATCGGCGGCCGAGGTGGCCTTGACGTGCTTGTCACCGCCGCCGTCAGCACTGGGAGACACGCCCCCGCCACCGAAGCCACCCGCGACGATCGCGGGGATGGAGCGGTTCATCGCCTTGGCCATCAGGTTGGTCAGGATCGAACCCGAGGCGCCCACGATCATGCCGGCGACGATCATCGCGGTGTTGTTCAGCGCCAGACCCGCCGCCGCGGCGGACAGCCCGGTCATGGCGTTGAGCAGCGAGATGACCACCGGCATGTCGGCACCGCCGATCGGCAGCACCACCATCAGACCCAGCACGCCGGCGGCGGCCAGCAGGCCGATCATCCACCACAGCGACACCCCGCCACTGCCCGGATGCGCATCTAGACCGATCACCACCGCTGCCACCACGGCCCCGACCAGCAGCAGCAGGTTGACCGGCTGCTGGGCCTTACCGAAGCCGATCGGCGCGCCGGAGATGAGCTCCTGCAGCTTGCCGAACGCGATGATCGAGCCCCAGAACGAGATCGACCCGATGATCGCCGCAAACAACGAGGCCACCACGATGTGCACGGTCGGCGACTCGCCGTGCTGGAACGCCGAGAATCCCTTGGTCTCGATGAACTCCGACAGCGCGATCAGCGCGACGGTGCCGCCGCCGACGCCGTTGAAGAACGCGACCAGCTGCGGCATCGCGGTCATCTTGGTCAACCGGGCCGGCGGCACACCCAGTGCGACACCCACGACCAGGCCCGCGATGATCAGCACCCACTGATCGGTGTGCCTGATCTTGACCAGCGTGGCGGCCACCGCAATAGCCATGCCCACCGCGGCGATCAGGTTGCCGCGCACCGCGGTCTTCGGCCCGGTCAGGCCCATCAAGCCGTAGATGAACAGCGAAAACGCCAGGATATAGAGGCCGATCACCAAGTAGTTCATTTGGCGGCGGACCCTTCTGCTTTTTCGGCCTTGACGGCCGCGACTTTCTTCTTGCCCTTGAACATGCCCAGCATGCGGTCGGTGACGATGAAGCCGCCGATGACGTTGAGCGTGCCGAACACCACGGCGACGAACAGGATGATCTGTACCGCCAGCGACGGATGCTCGAACTCGCCGAACACCACTAGCGCGCCGAGCACGACGATGCCGTGGATGGCGTTGGTCCCCGACATCAGCGGGGTGTGCAAGGTGTTGGGCACCTTGGAGATGACCGCGAACCCGACGAACCCGGATAGCACCAGGATCGCCAGGTTGGCCAATAGCTCGTCGTACATCGTTGAGCAGTCCTCTCAGTCGTCGCCGCGGGTCACGCAGGAGTCCGCGATGACTTCGTCGTCGAAGTCCGGGGCCAGTTTGCCGTCGGTGAGCAACAGATCCAGCAGCGCGGTGATGTTCTTGCTGTAGAGCTCACTGGCGTGCTCGGGCATCGTCGCCGGCAGATTGAGCGGCGAGGCGATCGTGACATCGTGCTTGACCACGACCCGCCCAGGCTCGGTGAGTTCGCAGTTGCCTCCGGTCTCGCCGGCCAGGTCCACCACCACGCTGCCGGGCTTCATCGCCTCGACGGCGGCGGCGGTCACCAACCGCGGCGCGGGGCGGCCGGGAACCAGCGCCGTGGTGATCACCACGTCGAAACCGCTGATCGCCGCCTCCAGCGCCTTCTGCTGCTGGGCACGTTCCTCGTCGGTGAGTTCGCGGGCGTACCCGCCCTCACCGGCGGCATCGATACCGATGTTGAGCCACTGCGCACCCACCGAGCGCACCTGGTCTGCCACCTCGGGACGCACGTCGTACCCGGTGGTCCGGGCGCCCAGCCGCTTGGCCGTGGCCAGCGCCTGCAGACCGGCCACCCCGACGCCGAGCACCAAGACGGTGGCCGGCTTCACCGTGCCCGCCGCGGTGGTCAGCATCGGGAAGAACCGAGTCGATTCCGAAGCCGCCAGCAGCACGGCCTTGTAGCCGGCCACGTTGGCCTGCGATGACAACGCGTCCATCACCTGGGCACGCGAGATACGCGGGATGGCTTCCAGCGCAAAGGCCTGGACACCGGCTTGCTTCAACGCACCGATTGAGTTGTCGGCATTGCGGGGGGCCAGAAAGCCGATCAGGGTCTGCCCGCTGCGCAGCTTGCCGACCTCGTCGGCGCTCGGCGGTGCGACCTTGACGACTACGTCGGCGGCCCACGCATCACCGATGGTGGCGCCGGCTTCGGTGTAGAGATCGTCGGGCAGCAGCGCTCGCTCACCGGCGCCGGATTCCACCACCACGGCCACCCCGCTGTTCACCAGCGAGCCGACCGCCTTGGGTACCAGCGCGACGCGGCGCTCGTCGGGCGTGGACTCGACCACCACGCCCACCGTCGTCTGCGGATCTGTCATGGCGCGTCTACTTTCCTCTAAACTCTCCGGCGCGATTCATCTGCCGTTTTGCTCGGCTGCGCGCTTGGCTATCTTAACGTGTGCCAGCCGAAACACCGATTTGCGCTGTCCACGGGGAGCTGATCGCGAAGCATCAACTCAACGCTTGATGGTGCGCCGTTCACCCGGCCTCCGGTACCGGTCCAGGTGTTGTGGCGCCACAAGATGGCGTTGTATTTTCCGCCGCGTCACACCGGCTGGCCGCTCACCACATCGGGATCTCTTGGCCGTGTTCAGCGGCCGGTCGCGGGCCGAAGAAGCGTCGCTGCGGTTCGGTGATCGCCACATCGTTGATGCTCGCCTCGCGGCGGGCCATCAGTCCCGAGGGGGTGAATTCCCACAGTTCGTTTCCGTAACTGCGGTACCACTGACCCGTGGCATCACGCGACTCGTACTGGAACCGCACCGCAATGCGGTCCTCACCGAAGCTCCACAGGCTCTTTCGCAGCGAGTAGTCGAGTTCGCGCTGCCACTTGCGGGTCAAGAAGGCGACGATCTGTTCCCTGCCGACGACGTACTCGTCGCGATTTCGCCACCGCGAGTCCACTGTGTAGGCCAGGCTGACCCGCTGCGGGTCGCGGGTATTCCACGCGTCCTCGGCGGCCTGGACCTTCTGGGTAGCGGTTTCGAAGGTGAACGGCGGAAATGGGGGCCGGCTCTCAGTCATGGGGTTCATCGTGCGCCTCGACCGACGCGACACTGAAGCGGTTGCGCGGACACGCCGCAGCAAGTCGCAACCCCTTATGTCTCGCGATGGCCCCGCAGGGCCAGGGCTTGGCGGACCCGACGGACGACGTCTTCGGGTGCGTCCCCGGCGATCACCCGGATGACGATCCAGCCCAACTCGTCGAGCTTGCGCAGCCGCCACTGGTCGCGGGCATATTGCCGGCGGTCGAAGCGATGCTGGTCACCGTCATACTCGGCAGCCACTTGGTATTTCTGCCAGCCCATGTCGAGCACCGCGACCAGACGCCAGTTCTGGTGCACCGGTATTTGGGTGACGGGAACGGGCAGGCCCGCATCGATCAAGACCATCCGCAGCCAGGTTTCCCGGGGCGAGGCGGCGCCCGCGTCGACCAGCGGAAGCGTGGCGCGCAGCCGCCGCAGCCCGCGCGCTCCCGAGTACCGCTTGGCGAGCAGCAGCACATCCTCGCCGGAGAACGCCGTCGCCCGCATCAACGCGTCCAGCCGCGCCACCGACTCGCCGCCGGGTAGCTGCCGCCCCAGGTCAAAGGCCGTCCGCGCCAGCGTGGTCACCGCCAGCCCGGCAACACGCGTCACCTCGTCGGGCTCGATTCGCTGATTGCGCGTGATCACCCCGGCCGGGGGATGGGGGTTTCGCCAGATCAACTCGACCGGCTCGTCGTCGCCGATCCAGTCCGAGCCATGCAACCCGGCGGCCGCAAGCCCGCCCAGCACGCCCCGCCGGCCCGTCCATAGCCACGCCGCCTTGCAGCGCGTTCGAAACGACGGTGCGGCGTGGGCGGGCAGGTAGACGTCGGGGTAGATGGCGCGGAATTCGGTTCGCAGCCGATACGGGCTCAGCCTCCCCCGCCGCACCGCCTCGCTGCCCACGAACACGTCTTCGCTCCTGGCGGCCCTGGCCTCCCTGGCGTCCATGACCAGACCCTGGCAGGACCCGCCGACAGCCCCGCCCAGACTTAAGCCATTGCGATACCCAACGGCGTGTCTTGGCAGGCGTTTAAGTGTCGCGTTGACGACCTCAGATTCGGCGCCGTGACACGTGTCCTATCGTGGCGGAATGGACTTCGCGATGTCGGCCAAGGCCATCGATTACCACCAGCGGTTGTCCGACTTCATGACGGAATACGTATTTCCGGCCGAGGCGGATTACGACAAGTACCGCGAAGACGCCGGTCCGAACGATCACACCGTCCCGCCCGTCGTCGAGGAACTCAAGGCCAACGCCAAGGCGCGCGGCCTGTGGAACCTGTTTCTCCCGGCCGAGTCCGGCCTGACCAACCTGGAATACGCGCCGCTGGCCGAGTTGACCGGGTGGAGTCTCGAGATTGCGCCAGAGGCACTCAATTGCGCGGCGCCGGACACCGGAAACATGGAGATCCTGCACATGTTCGGCACCGACGAGCAGCGCCAGCAGTGGCTGGACCCGTTGTTGCACGGCGAGATTCGCAGCGCCTTCTCCATGACCGAGCCGGCGGTGGCCAGCAGTGATGCCCGCAACATCGAGACCACCATCTCGCGTGACGGCGCCGACTACATCATCAACGGCCGCAAGTGGTGGACGTCGGGTGCCGCCGATCCCCGCTGCAAGATCCTCATCATGATGGGCCGCACCAACCCCGATGCGGCCGCCCATCAGCAACAGTCGATGATCCTGGTCCCGATGGATACCCCGGGGGTGACGATCGCCCGGTCGACGCCGGTGTTCGGCTGGCAGGATCAGCACGGCCACTGCGAGGTGGTCTACGACAACGTCCGGGTGCCGGCCACCAATTTGCTCGGCGAAGAGGGAACCGGGTTCGCGATCGCGCAGGCGCGCCTGGGACCAGGGCGCATCCACCACTGCATGCGAGCGCTGGGTGGGGCCGAACGCGCGTTGGCGCTCATGGTGGACCGCGCCCGCAACCGGGTGGCATTCGGTCGGCCGCTGGCCGAGCAGGGCATGGTGCAGCAGGCGATCGCCAAATCCCGCAACGAGATCGACCAGGCCAGACTGCTGTGCGAGAAGGCGGCGTGGACGATCGACCGGCACGGCAACAAGGAAGCCCGCCATCTTGTGGCGATGATCAAGGCGGTGGCCCCTCAGGTGGCCTGCGACGTCATCGACCGCGCCATCCAGGTGCACGGCGCCGCGGGCGTCAGCAACGACACCCCGCTGGCCCGGCTGTACAGCTGGCATCGCGCGATGCGAATTTTCGACGGCCCCGACGAGGTGCACATGCGATCCATCGCACGTGCCGAACTCGGACGGGAAAAATCCGCGTTCGCGGCGGCGGTCACCTCCCATGGCTGAGACCGGTCCCGAACTTCCGGGCGCCTGGAATTTTCGCGACGTTGCCGACAGCACGGCGGCGCTTCGCCCGGGACGGCTGTTCCGGTCCAGCGAGCTGAGCGGTCTTGACGATCAGGGCCGTGCCGCCCTACGCCGATTCAAGATCACCGACGTCGCCGACCTGCGCTCGTCGCGCGAGGTCGCCCGGCGCGGGCCGGGGCAGGTGCCGGCCGGGGTCGACGTCCACCTGTTGCCGTTTCCCGATCTCGCCGACGACCAAGCCGGCACCGACGACAACGCGCCCCATGAGACGGCGTTCAAACGACTCCTGACCGACGGCGACGCGGGTGAATCCAGCGAGGCGATCGATCAGGTCGCCGCCCGCCACATGGCCGACGAATACCGGCAATTCCCGATGCGCACCGGGGCCCAGCGCGCGGTACACCGCGTGTTCACGCTGCTGGCCGCGGGGCGCCCGGTGCTCACGCACTGCTTTGCCGGCAAAGACCGCACCGGCTTTGTGGTCGCCACGGTGCTCGAAGCCGTCGGCGTGGACCGCGAGGTGATCCTGGCGGATTATCTGCGCAGCAACGACGCGGTTCCGCAGCTGCGTGACCGGATCTCGGAAATGATCCGAGAGCGCACCGACGTCGAACTGACGCCCGAGGTAGTGACCTTCACCAAGGCCCGGTTATCCGATGGCGTCCTCGGCGTCCGCCCCGAATACCTGGCCGCGGCATGGCAGACGATCGACGAGACTTTCGGCTCACTGGATGGCTATCTAGCCGACTCCGGCATCACCGAAGCCGACCGGCACCAGCTGCGCAGCGCGTTGCTCGGCTGACGCACCACGGGTCGGCGCTGATTGCTCCAAAAGCCCGAACGCGAGCGTGGAATCGCTTTACGCTCAACGGGTACCGGCATTGCGGGGTGAGTAACCGCCCCCGCTTGCCAGGAGGGACAGCGCGTTGTCGTACGTAGTTGCGCAACCGCCGGCAATAGCGGCGGCGGCTACTGAGCTGACGGGTATCGGTTCGGCCCTGAGTGAAGCCACCGCCGCTGCGGCGGGCCCCACCACCGCGATCCTGTCGGCGGCCGCCGACGAAGTGTCGACCGCCATCGCGCAACTGTTGGGCACGTTCGGCGCCGAATATCGGCGGGATCAGCACACAACTGGCCGCGTTTCACGCGCAGATCGCTCAGCGGCTGGCCACGGTTGCGAATTACTACATCAATGCCGAAGAAATCAACAACGCCGCCCTGCTAGAAGAAGCGACCGCTGGACTTTATTCGCCGAATTCGCCGCCGACTGTGCCGGCCGTGTTCAACGACTACGTCGCGATCGCCATGGGCGGAACCGGAACACCAATTCCTTCGACCAGTTACCTCGACGCCGTCAACACGCTCTACATTCAGCACATTGCGCCCGGCGCGATCGCCAAAGCGCTGTTCACCCCCGAACAGCTGTACCCGATCACCGGCGTCAAGAGCCTGCCCTTCCAGACCTCGGCACAAGAGGGCCTGAAAATCCTCGACATCTCGATCTGGAACGAAATCAATGCCGGAAACCATGTGACGGTTTTCGGCTATTCCCAAAGCCCGGTCATCGCCTCGCTGGAAATGCAGCATTTCATCTCCCTGGGCCCGAATGCCCCCGACCCCAGCCAGATCAATTTCATCCTGACCGGCAACGAGATGAATCCGAACGGGGGCATCTTGGCGCGTATCCCCGGTCTCAATGTCGCGAGCCTGGGTCTGCCGTTCTACGGGGCGACGCCGGACAATCCCTACTACACGACGACCTACACCCTCGAGTACGACGGCTTCGCCGACTTCCCGCGCTACCCGCTCAACGTCCTGTCCGACGTCAATGCCGTGTTCGGCATTCTCACGGTGCACCGAACCTACCCGGACCTCACTCCCGAACAGATCGCCTCGGCCACGCTGCTGCCGACCGAAGGTCCGACGACGGGCACCTATTACATGATCCGCACCGAGAATCTGCCGCTACTGGACCCGGTGCGCGCGATCCCCGTGATCGGAGAGCCGCTGGCCGCCCTGGTCCAGCCGGACTTGAAGGTGCTGGTCAACCTCGGCTACGGCGACCCGAACTACGGCTACTCAACGAGCCCGGCAAACGTTCCCACCCCATTCGGCCTGTTCCCGGACGTCTCCCTGCAGGTTGTCGCCGATGCGCTGGTCGCCGGAACACACCAGGGCATCAACGACTTTGGCGCCGCCCTGCCGACCGCTTTGAGCACCACACCCCAGATCGCTCCGCTGGAATTCCCGCCGTACGTGCAGTCGGTGCTGCCGCCCGCGCCGCCGCCGATGCCGGCCACGCCGATCAACATCGCCAACACGCTTGCCTCTGTCGTCTCGACCGGCTACTCGGTTCTGCTGCCGACCGCGGACATCGGTCTGGGATTCGTCACCAGCCTGCCCGCCTACAACCTCACCCTGTTCCTGAGCCAGCTGGCGCAGGGTGATCTCCGGGCCGCGATCGAACTGCCGCTGGCCGCCACGTTCGGGCTGGGCGCGCTGGGCGGCATGATCGAGTTCATCGCGGTGATGGAAGCCGCGGCCGAGATCGCCCAGGATCTGCAGAGTCTGTATCTCTAGTGGCCGCTCGGCGCCAAACGCCCGACAGACCGGCGAGACGGACTTAGGCTAGCTGGGCCACCCTTGCCAACCCTGGTTGTTGGGAGGACGAACGAACCCATGACGTACGTGTTCGTTGAACCAGAGACCATCACCACGATGGCCGCGGATCTCGAGGGCATCGGTTCGACGATCGACGCCGCCAGCGCCGCGGCCGCCGGCCCGACGTCAAGGCTGGTGTCCGCTGCCGCCGACGAAGTTTCGACGGCCATTGCCGGCCTCTTCGGCGGTTACGGCCAGCAGTACCAGGCCGTCGTCGCCCACGCCGCCGCGTTTCATCAGCAGTTCACGCAGACCGTGGCGGCCGCCGGGCTGGCCTATGCCCAGACCGAGGCTTCGTCGGTCGCCGCAATCTCCAACGCATTAGAAGCGTTTGGGACACAAGCCCATTCGCTGCTGGGAGGTGGCAATGCCGCGGCATCGGCCACGCCGTCCGCCTCGATCACCACCACCCCACTGACGGGACCCACGGTTTCGTTGGTCATGGGCGGCAGCGGGAACCCGTTGCCCGGGCCCGACTACTTGGCGGACTTCTTCAACTACATCACCCCGCAATTCGGTGTCACCACAAGTCAGGCACTGTTCACTCCCGAGCAGCTCTACCCGCTCACCGGCGAGAAGAGTCTGCCGTTGGCCATATCGGTGAGCCAGGGCGTCCAGATACTGCACAACGCGATCCTGGGTCAGATCGCCGAAGGCAACAGCGTCGTCGGCGGCGGCTATTCACAAAGCGCGATCATCGCTTCTCTGGAGATGCAAAATCTCGCGGCCATGCCGCCCGGCACCGCTCCGACCGCCGACCAACTCGGCTTCTTACTGCTGGCCAACCCGATGAACCCCAACGGCGGCCTGCTATCGCGCTTCGCCGGGCTGGCCCTGCCCAGTCTGGGCGTGGACTTCTACGGCTCCACCCCCGCCGACACGATCTATCCGACCTCGATCTACACCCACGAATACGACGGGTTCGCCGACTTCCCGCGCTACCCGCTCAACATCGTGTCGGATCTCAACGCCATTGCGGGCATAGCGTTCGTGCACACCGATACCCCGACGATCAATCCCGAGACCCTTCCGCCCGGCGACCTGATCAAATTGGACACGTCTGCCGATTACACCGGTAACACCTCGTATTACCTGATCCATACCGAGCGACTGCCACTGTTGGAACCGCTGCGGTTCATCCCGGTAGTCGGAAATCCGTTGGCAGATCTACTGCAACCGGATCTGACGACGATCGTCAATCTCGGCTACGGAGATCCCCGGTACGGCTACTCGACCGCGCCGGCCAACATCGAGACACCGTTCGGCCTGTTCCCGGAGGTCGACCCGAAGGTGGTCGCCCAACAGCTGGTCATCGGTACTCAGCAGGGATTCCACAGTGCCGCACACGATTTGGTCGCACCGCAGCCATCACCACCCACCCCGCGCCTGTTCCTGGACATCCCCAATCCGCTGGCGTCGATCGCGTTGCCACCGCCGGCCAGCTTGGTGGCACCGATGTCAATCGACGGCTTCATCAACGCCCTGCAGACGGCAAACACAACTGTCACCAACGCTTTCACCGACGTCCTGGCAACCAGCTACGCGAAGCTGCTGCCTACCGCTGACATCATCAATGCCGGCCTCACCACGGTTCCGTCCTACAACGTCAATCTATTTCTGGATGGGATCGAGCAGGCGGTCGATGGCGATCCCATCGGACTGATCAACGCCATCGGGTATCCGATCGCGGCCGACACGGCGTTGCTCGGACTGGCGGGCGGCCTTGAAGCCCTGGTGCTCTTGGGCGCCATTGTCACCGACTTCTAGCCGCCTACCAGCGGTAAAGCCCGGGGGCGAGACTCCTCCCGAAAATGCGACGCCGGGGTTCTCGCTCCCGCTAGGCTACTGAAACCGCCCCGCCGCCATTGCGAATTGCCGGCAATTCGCAAGGCAGCAACAGGCCAGAAAGCTTGGGTCGTCGGGAAGGACGAGACCAATGTCGTATCTGCTCGCTGAGCCGGAATTGCTGGCCTCGGTCGCCACCGAGATCGACGGGATTGGATCGGCGATCAGCACCGCCGGCACGGCCGCGGCCGGCCCGACCTCGAGTCTGCTGGCGGCCGCCGGCGACGAGGTATCGGGGGCTATCGCCAACCTGTTCAGCGTTTATGGCCGGGAGTGCCAGGCCGTCCTCGCACAGGTCGAGGCGTTTCGCAGCGAATTCGCCCAGACATTGGCCGCCGCGGGGGTCGCCTACGCGCAGACCGAGGCCGCCAGCCTCGCCGCCCTGCGCGACGCGCTGGGAATACCCAGCGCCGCGCCGGCCGTATCGAGCGCGAGCACAATTCCGCCATTCACGGCAAACCTCACCTCATTGTTCTTGGGGCCCACCGGAGTTCCGATTCCCGACGAATCGTATGTGCAAGCCGCCAACAATCTTTTCGTCCGCTCATCCGATATTTTGCGCCCGCTGTATACACCGGAAGAGCTTTATCCACTCACCGGCGTGAAGAGCTTGACCCTCAACGCCTCGGTGGAGGAGGGCCTGACCATTCTCGACAACGCGATCATGGCGCAGCTCAGCATCCCCGGAAACAGCGTCACCGTGTTCGGCTATTCGCAAAGCGCGATAATCGCATCGCTGGAGATGCAAAAACTCGCCGCCCTGGGGCCAAGCGCACCGACCGCATCCCAACTCAACTTTGTGCTCGTCGGCAACGAGATGAACCCGAACGGCGGAATGCTGGCCCGCTTCCCGGATCTATCCCTGCCGAGCCTCGGTTTGACGTTCTATGGCGCCACACCTTCCGATACGATTTACCCAACCGCGATTTACACCCTCGAATACGACGGATTCGCCGACTTCCCACGCTATCCACTGAATTTCATCGCCGACCTCAATGCGGTGATGGGCATCCCCTTCGTACACGTCAAATATCTGGACCTCACCGCGGCACAGGTCGACAGCGCGATCGAATTGCCGACGTCGCCGGGCTACTCGGGCGTCACCAGCTATTACGTGATCCCGACGGAGAATCTGCCGCTGCTAGAACCGCTTCGAGCGATTCCGGTGATCGGCAACCCGCTGGCAAACCTGATCCAGCCGGACTTGAAGGTCATCGTCAATCTGGGCTACGGCGACCCGAACTACGGCTACTCGACCAGCTACGCCGATGTGCGCACGCCGTTCGGCTTGTTCCCCGACGTCAGCCCGAGCACCATCGTGGACGCCCTGGCCGCGGGAACCCAGGAAGGCATCCAAGATTTCACCGCCGACCTGCAAGCCATGTTCGGACAACCGATTCCGACCCCCGACATCGTGCCGCCAACCCCGGCCGACATCCTGGGCAAGTTGTCAGAGCTGCCGTCACCGGCACAGGTGGTGAATACTTTGACCGCGGTGGTCGCAAACGACTACGCGGTGCTGCTACCCACCGCCGACATCGGGCTTGCCGTTGTCACCACGTTGCCCTTATACAGCACCCAACTTTTCTTCGACCAACTCCTGCAAGGCAACCTCATCGATGCGTTCGGGTACCCGATCGCAGCCACGGTGGGGTTGCTCACGATCGGCGGGGCGGTCGAATTCCTCACCATCGCCGCGGCAGCGCAGACGACTGTGCAAGACATCGGCTCCCTCATCCCCTGAGGCCGGCCACCGGCCCACCGGCACGCACCTCCATGACTTCGCCGGCCATTGTTTCCGCCCCATCTCACAGGTATGACGTCCCGGTTAACGCAAAACCCGGACGCGGGCCCCGGTAGCGCCATAATCTGTCCCTGGCCGCTTCGGCCGAGGTGCGAGTCGCGGCGCGGCCGGAAAAGAGGTCCGCTCGCCGGGTAGGACAACCGCCAGGTAGCTACTCGACAAGCCGCAGCCCATCGGCACCCCAGTTCGGGCCGGCCCAACACATCTGACGCACAACGCGCAGCAACACTCACAGGGAAACACACGATGCGGTCGACCGGACAGATTTACCCCGACAACATGACGAGCTGCGCGACGACCGGCGCGGGACCAGAGCGAAACGCCCTGCATCTGAAGGGAACCAGTCAATGACGTACATGATGGCGCAGCCGCAGCTGTTGACCTCCGCGGCCGCAGATGTGGAAGGTATCCGTTGGGCGCTGACACAGGCCAATGCCGCCGCGGCCGGGCCGACGACGAGTTTCGTTGCCGCCGCCGCCGACGAGGTGTCCACGGCCGCCGCGAAGCTGTTCGGCGGGTACGCCCTGGAATACCAGTCCGTCATCGGCCACGTGACCGCATTTCATGAGGAATTCGTCCGGACATTGGCCGCCGCCGGCACCGCATACGCGGGGGCCGAAGCGGTCAATACGGCAACGATCTCTGGTGCACTGAACGCGCTGAGGACACCCATCCAGTCACTGCTCGGCGGAGGTGCGGCCTCGACGGTCGCGGCGGGAGGTGCGGCGGTGGCGCCCGCGGCACTGGCCGACCCATTCGTCGCGTTGATCATGGGCGGCAGCGGCACGCCGATTCCGCCGCCGGATTACCTGCAGGACGTCGCCCCCTACATCCCCGGCATGCCCACCCAATTGCTGCCGCTGAACACACCTGAGGGGCTGTATCCGCTCACCGCCATCAAGGATCTGCCGCTGAACACGTCGGTGGCCAACGGCGTTCAAATACTGGACAACGCGCTTTTCGGGCCCCAGGGCCTGATCACCTTGGGCAACAACGTCAACGTCTTGGGCTACTCGCAAAGCGCCGTCGTCTCTTCGCTGGAGATGCGCAATCTGCAAGCACTCGGCAGCCCGAACACCGACAATCTCGCTTTCACCCTGCTGGGTAATCCGATGGCCCCCAACGGCGGCCTGCTGTCGCGCTTCCCCGGGTTGTCGCTGCCCGCGCTGGGCCTGGACTTCTACGGAGGGACACCGTCGAACACCGGCTACGAGCTGAATCAGTACACACTGCTGTACGACGGATACGCCGATTTCCCGCAGTACCCACTCAATTTGTTGGCCGACCTCAACGCATTCGCCGGCATCCAATTCGTCCACGGCGACTACCCGGATCTGGATCCAAACAACCTTCCTGCGGGCTACAACCTGGTGCAGTTGCCGGTCTCCCCGGGCAACAACGGCCTCGGGAACTACTACATGATCACCTACCCGGGCCTGCCAATCCTGGAGCCGCTGCGGGCAATCCCGGTCATCGGCAATCCGCTGGCGGATCTGGTCGAGCCCAATCTCACCTATCTGGTCAACCTCGGTTATGGCGATCCCAATTACGGTTACTCGACCGGGTATGCCGACGTAACCACACCGTTTGGCCTGCTCCCCCGATCGACCCGGTGGGCTTCGCCGGTGCCATGGTCAACGGCACCCAACAGGGTGTGACCGCCTTCGTCAACGACATCAGCGCAATTCCGGCGACACTGCCCAGCCTTTCGCTGCCGGACTTTTCGCAGACCGGCGGTTCGCCGGTGCCGTCGACCTTGCCGGCCGTGCCGACCGTCACGAATGCCTCGATCAACGGATTCATCGACGCCCTCCAGGCGGCCAACACGAATATCGCCAACGCCATCACGAATGTGTCCGCCGACACCTATGCCGCGTTGCTTCCGACCGCCGACATCATCAACACCGTGTTGACCACTGTTCCGTCTTACAACGTCAACCTGTTCCTGGACGGAATCCAGCAGTTCGTCAACGGTGACCCCGTCGGCCTGATCAACGCCATCGGCTATCCGATCGCTGCGGATGTGGCCGTGGCGGCGCTCGCCGGCGGCTTCGAGGTCATCGTCCTGGCCGACACCGCCCAGGAGGTGGTCAGCGACATCGTCGGCGCGTTCTAAGCGATTCTCTGCCCATTGTGGGGTCTGCCGTTTGTGTCCGGTTTGTGTTGCCGTGGGCCAGGCGGAAATGGTATGCCCGAACAAAAATTTGACCGCAAGGCATTTATTCGAGCGGTGCCCGCTATCCTCGCGCGGGCGCGGATCACCCCGCGGGCCAACGCGAGCGCCTGCTCCGCCGAGTTGCTCACAACTGACTCCCGCGGCAGGCCGCCACGGCCTTGATGCCGAAGAACGTGTCCGGCGCGGGCAAGGAGATCACCGACGCGCCGGACGGGTTCAATGCGGCGTTGGTGACCCCCCCAGGGAACGCCGGAGCCCTGGTGCCCCCCCGAATTCATCAGTGCCGAGAATGCGCGAATCACGCCGTGCCGCTTTCCATTTCGCTACAGCGCACCAACACCCACCCGCGCGGGAGCATAAAGCGACGGCCTACCTGCGTCAGCGCGCCGAATCCCGCCGGCCAACGGATACCTGCGGGTATGGACGAAAGCGATGCGGCTCGTGACAGTGGGCTGAATTCATCCGGTCGGCGTCGACGGCGGCGGTGTGGCCGCGGTCGGCAACCACCGGGTGAATTGTGACGACGACATGCTGCATATCAATTGACATTCCGCAATATTCATCATCTACGCCCATATTCGGGCGCTACCTACTATTCTCGCGAGTGCCACATCGAAAGGCTCCCGCCGTCTTGCAAGTCCAGCACGCCTTGCGGCGTGTGCGGATTGGGTGCTCCACGATCTACCCGAGGGTTCTTGCATGACGGTGAGAGCGGAGACGTCCGTCTCCGACGACGGTGAAAATCCCGAAACGGGTCGCGTGGACGGTCATCAGGTCGGACCGACCGCACCGCTGGACCCGCAGCTTGCCGAGTTCACTGACAGCGTCGCGCACTTCGGGCACGTGTCATCGACGGAACCCGGCGACCGGGTGGATCTCAAGGCCCTGCTGCCGGATGTGGAACGGACCGCCGGCACCGACGTGGGCCATGCCGCCGTCTTGACCGTGCATCACGCCGCTCTGCAAGCCGTCCTTCGGCACGGACACGAGGAGCTGCGGCGGCGCTACCTGGATCAACTGCTCGCCGGCAAGACTCTTGCAGCACTGGCCATCACCGAGCCGGAGGTGTCGAGTTCGAATCCACGGATGTTGGCGAGCAAGGCGACTCGCGATGCTGACGGCTGGGTTCTCGATGCCACGAAATCGTGCATCACCGCGGCCGGTTGGGCCGGCCTGTTGGTCACCGTTGTCCCGTTCACCGTCGACGAGGGCACAGCGCTGACCGCGGTGGCGGTTGCGGCAGACAGCCCCGGGGTGACCATCGCGCCCCGCGAGGACACCATCGGACTGCGGTCGGTGCCAGTGTGTGGCATCCGCTTCGATGGCGTCCGGATCGAACCCTGGCAGATTCTCGGCGAGATCGGCGGGGGCTCGATGTCGTCGGCGAAGGATTCTTGATCGGGCGGATCTGCACCGGCGCAATCTCCGCGGGCGTGATGAAGCGTTGCGCGCAAGTCATGTATCGCTTCGCATCCCGCCGTGAGGTTGCCACCGGCCGACTCATCGCCGACCCGGTGGTAGTGCGCCGAATCGGCCGGATTACTTCGGAGATCACCGCAATCGAGGCGGTGCTGGCCGATATCGCCGCTAATCCCGCGGTGCCCCAGGATGTTTCGCTGGCACTCAAAGTGGCGTCATCGGAATTTGCCTATCGCGCCGCCGACGACGCCGTCCAAATGCTGGGCTGGCGGGGATACGTCGAGAACCATCAGGTGGCACGTCTGCTTCGCGACGCGCGCTTCCTGCGCATTGGCGAGGGCCCGTCGGAGGCCTTGCTGACCGAGTTGGGGGCACGACTGGCAGCCCGCTCCGACACCATCTATCACTGGATTGACGAGCGCACCGCCAACGCGGACCTGATCAGCAGGCTGCGCGAGGCCGTGGACGAGCTTGTCGTCGACGAGTCGGTCAATGCCTTCTATCATCTTGGCTGGCTGTGCGTCTGGGCCGTTCTCGAGGCGGTTGCCGAGCCGGGCTCTGCCGCGATGGCGTTCATCGCCGACGCCTGGCACAGCGAACGGGCGCGCGCGGGAGCCTCGGCAAGGCTCGAGGAGGCATTCGAGCAAGTCTTGCCCACCTACGCCGAGGCGGTCGGCACGCTCGATGAGAATCTGACCTCGCGGGCGGCGGTGGTCGACCACCTGCTGGCGCCGGTGGTCGACCTGGGCCAGCGCGGCGAACCCATAGTCGGCCCGGATCGACCGGGGTGGCACCACACCGTGCATGGGCTGGTCTATCGCCAGATTGACCGCACGCCAGATGCCGTCGCGCTCGAAAGCACGGGCCTGTCGATCACCTACGCCCAACTCGGCGAGCACGCCGACGCACTCGCCGGGCGACTCGCCGAACTCGGCGTGCTCAGCGGCGACGTCGTCGGCGTGTTTCTCAGCAACAGTGTTCATGTTGCGGTGGCGGCTCTGGCCGTTCAACGAGCCGCCGCCGTCCTGCTCATATTGAATCCCGCCCACCCGATCAGCCGGGTGGCCGGCATGCTCGCGGATGCCGCCGCCCGGTGCGTGATCATCGACGCCGAGACCCGCGAAATTCTTCCCTCCGACGCACCGGAATTGATCGAGGTCGACAACATCGGCGAGGTGGCGGTGCCACCGATGAGTACCGACCCAGATGCGCCGACATACGTCAATTTCACCTCCGGCTCCACCGGCCGGCCCAAGGCGGTGATGGGTGCGCACCGTGCCTTCGCAAATCAGCTGCTTTGGCGGCGCGACGAGTTCGACCTCGGCCCCGACGACGCGATTCTGCAGAGCGCTTCCCCCGGTTTTGACATCTTCTTGTGGGAACTGTTCGGACCGCTCGTCGCGGGGGCCCGGTTGGTGTTCATGGATGCGGCTCGGCGGGAGTGGAACCCGTCGACCATCGTCGAACATGTTCTGCAGTTTGAAATCACCGTGCTACAGATCGTCCCCTCGCAGTTGGACGTCCTTCTCGACGAGCCCAGACTCAGCGAGTGCCAGAGCCTTCGGTACGTCTTCTGCGGTGGCGAGCCGCTATCGCTGGCCACCGCACGCCGATTTGCCGAGATCCTCCCCCATGCCCAGCTGGTGAACCTGTACGGTCCGACCGAGACGGCGATCGACGCCCTGTACTGGCGCGCCGACATAACCGATCAGGCATCCTGGGCACCGATCGGTCGACCGATCGCCAATGCGCGGCTCTACATCGTCGACACCGAAGGCGACCTGGCCGTCGAGGGACAGCCGGGCGAATTATGGATCGGCGGCGCCGGGGTTGCGCTGGGCTACTTGGGTGCGCCGGCCCTCACAACTCAACGTTTTCGTCGCGACGTACGCGCGCCCGAGCAGGGCCTGCGGGTGTACCGCACCGGTGACCGAGTGCGCCAGCGCGCGGACGGAACCGTGGAATTCCTGGGGCGCCTCGACCGCCAGTTGAAGGTCCACGGAGTGCGGATCGAGCCAGGCGAGATCGAACGGGCGCTCTGCGGGCACCCGGGCGTCCAACATGCGGTGGTCGACGTACGTGAACGCGCCCCCGGGCAGAAGGCCCTGATCGGGTACGTCGTCGCGGGCACACCCAACAAGATCCTGGACCCGGAATCCGTGCTCGATCATGTCCGCGACAAGTTGCCCACCACAATGGTGCCGGCCGCGCTCGTGCTGCTCGATTCGCTGCCGCGTACCCCCTCGGGAAAGGTGGATCTAGCCGCACTGCCGTCCGCATCGTTCGACGATGCCGGGCCCGGCGCCGGGCCGCTGCCAGAGGACTTGATCCCGCTCGCGCGTGTGTGGGAGGAGATTCTCGGCACCCCGGTAACCAATGCCGACGCCAACTTCTTCAACATCGGCGGGCATTCTCTCGCGGCTCTGCGCGTCATCATGCGGCTTCGGGAACGCATGGGTGTCACGCTTCAGATGCGGGACTTCGTGCGCGCCGGTAGCCTCACCGCCCTGGCCGCGCTCATCGAGGAGAAACGCGGCCAGGCCGAGCCCATCGATGACGCCGCGATCACCGGACCCGTGCCGATCGACCGCACCAAACCGCTGCCGCTGTCGCCCGTGCAGGCGAATCTGTGGTACCTGCAGCAGCTCGTGCCGACCATGGCGGCATACAACATTCCCGAAGCCGTTCGTATCCGAGGCCCGGTGGACGCCAAACGGCTACGGGCGGCGTTCGCCGAGGTGGTCGCTTGCCACGAGGCGCTGCGAACGGTTTTCCCGGCGCGCGAGGGCCAACCGGTGCAGGTCATCCTGCCACCGGGGCCCGTCCAGTTGGAGCATGCCGACCTCACCGACCTACCCGCCGATCAGCGGGAGGCGGCCGGTCAAGAGCGCATCGCCAAGTTGGCCGCGCGCCCGTTCGACCTCTTCCGCGACTCCCCGGTGCGGGTACTTTTGGTCACTCTCGCCGACGACGACCACTACCTGGCCTGGGTACTACACCACATCGTTGCGGACGGCTGGTCGGCCGCGGGCCTGCTGCCCGCCGAGATGAGCAAGGCCTACGCGGCGCTGGATGCCGGCGAGCGGCTACCGAGCCTGGACGTCCAGCCCGTTGACTACGTGGAGTGGGCCGGCCGGCTACTCAGTACCGAGCGGCGCGGCGAACTCGAGGATTTTTGGCGCGACCACCTCGACGGCGCACCACCGGAGATCGAACTCCCGCGCGACTTCCCCCGCCCCGCGCTCGGCAGTTTCCGGGGCGGCCGCGTCCGGATCGCCCTGACCGAGGCCGACCGCCAAGCCGTTCGCGCCCTGGCCCGCCAGCACAGCGCGACTCCCTACAGCGTGCTCGTGGCCGCGTTCATGGTGTGGATCGCTTCCTACGGCAGGCAGCGCGACATGGTTGTCGGGGCAGTGACCGCCGGGCGCAACCACCCCAGCGTCGAGCGCACGATCGGCAATTTCGCCAACATGGTCGCGTTGCGCTGCCAGTTGGGGGACGATCCCACGTTCGAAGAGCTCGTGGTGCGTACCCGCGACGAGATTCGTACGGTGGTCGACCACGCCGCCTTGTCCTTCCCGGAAGTCGTCAACGCGGTCAAACCCGAACGCGTCGGCAGCCGCAATCCCGTCTTCCAGGCCGCCGTCACGCTCTACGACGGTGATGTCACGCCTCTCGAAGTTGAGGGCGCGCACGTGCATAACCTGCCCGTCGACCCAGGATCAGCAAAGTTTGACCTGTTGGCGTCGTTTGTTGACGAGAGCGCCACCCTCAGCGGCTTCCTCGACTACGACGCCGATCTGTTCCGGGCACGTACCGCGCAGCGGCTTGCCGCCGAGTTCACCGCCGCCCTCCGGGAGCTGGTAACGAACTCGGAGTGCACGGTGGAGGAGCACGCCGAGCGTGTCCGGCCGGCCAGGACCGGAGCCAAGAACCGGCGCCGCTGACACAGGCGCAGCGCCGGATCTGGCTGCTCGACCGAATGAGCGGTGGCGGCAAGGAGTTGTGCTCGCAGCGGTACTTCAACCTGCTCGGCGATATCGACGCGGTGCGGCTGCGCAAGGCGCTCGAACTTCTGGCCCGGCGGCATCCCTCGCTGGCCACCATATTTCCCGAGCGCGACCAGGGTGTCGTGCAAATCATCGGGTCGCCGAGCCGGGTGCAGATGCACGACCTGCGTGACCGCGACGCAGCCATCCGCGAACAGCTGGCGCAGGACTTGATCGACGCCGATGCGCGCCGCCCGATCAATATCGCGGTCGATCCGCCGTTTCGGGCGATGATCATTCAAATCGACGACGACCGGCTGATCCTGGGGATGAATTACCACCACATCGTCGCGGATTTCTGGGCCGAAGCCCAATTGTTCGGCGAGCTCTCGGCGATCTACGCCAACCCGCGTCATGGCGCGTCAGGCCCTGGCCGGGACATCACGATGAGTGAGCTGGCTCGGGCGCAGGTTGCGAGATCGGCTGGGCCGCATAACAAGCAGAGCCTGGCGTATTGGGACCGCACCCTGACGGGCATGCCCGCGCGCCTGGAACTACCCACCGACCGGCCGCAGACCACTAGTCCCTCGTTCCGTGGCGCCCGCGTCAGTCTGCAGTTGGAGAATGACGTCCGGATTGAGCTCGATGAGGTTGCCGGCCGCCTGGACGTGGATCGCTCGACGATCATCTTGGCGATGTGGCAATACCTGCTGCACCGCTACACCAGCCAGGACACGGTGGTCGTCGGCGTGCCAACCCCGAACCGGCCGCCTTCGGTGCCGTCGACGACCATCGGATACTTTGCCGACCTGTCGCCGATTCGCGCCGACTTCGCCGAGGGCTTGACGCTGGCGACACACGCCGCCCGCACGGCCGCGCGTCTGGGCGAGGCGCGCGCCCACGGCGATGTGTCTTTCGATGACCTACTGGAGCGGTTCGGCCCGCAACTGGCCAAGTCCGCACAGCTGATCGAGGTGTCCTTCGTACCGGAAATATCGGGCTCGTCGGGCCCGGTGATCGACGGTGTACGAGTAACCGCCGTGCCACACGATCCCGGCCGCGCCTTGTTCAAGTTGGGGCTGAGCGTGGAGCCCGACGCTGCGGGCGGCCTCCACCTGGTCTTCGATTTCAGCGTCGCGCTGTGGAACACCGACACCATCGAGCGGATGGCCGGCCACCTGGTCACCCTGTTGAAGTCCGCGCTGGCTCAACCGCGGATCGCGCTCGCAGGCTTCTCGATGTTGACCGATGACGAGATCGACGAGTTGGAAGTCCTCGACGCACGCCGCGACATTGCTCCGGCCTACCCGACGCTGCACCGCGGATTCGAGGTGCAGGCCGCAGCACACCCGGACGCAACGGCCGTGCGGTTTGCCGGCCGTGACCTGAGCTATGCAGTTCTTGACGCCGAGTCCAATGCCCTGGCCGCCCTGCTGATCGATAGCGGGGTCGCACACGGCGACAAGGTGGCACTGCTGCTGGAGCGAACCGACCGCCTACCGGTCGCGATCCTGGCCATCCTGAAGACCGGCGCTGCATACGTGCCCATCGACCCGAGCTGGCCAGCCGCACGCGTCGAGCTCGTCTTGAGCGATTGTGGTCCGTCGATGATCGTCACCGAGTCAGCCCTGCGGCACGTGGTGTCTGCACATGGCGCGCCAACGATCGAGGTCGACGTCATCAGTGCAACCCCCGCCCCAGCACGGCACGTCGAGGTGTCCGCCGACGACACCGCCTACGTGATCTACACCTCGGGTTCGACCGGTCGGCCCAAGGGCGTTGCGGTGACCCATCACAACGTCGTGCGGCTATTCAGCGCGACCGACGAACTCTTCGAGTTCAACAGCGACGACCGGTGGACGATGTTCCACTCGGTGGCGTTCGACTTCTCCGTGTGGGAGCTCTGGGGGGCGCTGCTGCATGGTGCGTGTGTGGTGGTCGTGCCCTACCTGGTGACCCGCAATCCCGCGGAATTCCGCGAGCTGCTGTCCAACGAGCGGATCACCGTGCTCAGTCAGACTCCGTCAGCGTTTCGTCTGGTCCGAGACGCCGACGCCGACATTGAAGGTGCCGCGAGCAGACTTTTCCTGCGGTATGTGATCTTCGGCGGGGAGATGTTGACGTTCGCGGACCTCATCCCGTGGGTCAAGGCCCACGGTGATGAGCATCCTGAGTTGATCAACATGTACGGCATCACCGAGACCACGGTGCATGTCACATTCCGCCGGCTGATGCGCGCCGACATCTTCGGTGCGCACAGCTCCATCATCGGTCGCCCGGTACCTGACTTGGAGTGTCTGCTGACCGATTCGGTGGGCAACCTGGTCCCCTACGGCGTGCCAGGTGAGATCTGCGTGGGCGGGCCAGGCCTGGCGAATGGCTATCTTGGGATGCCCGAACTGACCGCGCAACGTTTCATCGAGCACCCGTTCCGCGCGGGCGAGCGACTCTATCGGTCCGGGGATAGCGGTCGACGGCTATCCAACGGGGAGATCGAGTATTTCGGCCGCTTGGACCACCAAGTCCAATTGCGCGGTTTCCGCATCGAACTCGGCGAGGTCGAGACGGCGGTCCTCGGACTCGAACACGTAATGGCTTGCTACGCGATGGTCCGGACCGAGGGCGGCGAACCCCGCCTGGTGGCCTACGTTGTCACGCGTGGGGGCGAGGAACTGCCGGTTGCCCAGACCCGCCGAGCCCTCACTTCGCGTCTCCCCGACTACATGCTCCCGTCGTCCTTCGTCACCTTGGAATCCTTGCCGCTGACGGTCAACGGAAAGATCGATCGAGCGGCCCTTCCAGCGCCCAGAGAACCGCAGGCCCGGACTGGTCCGAGTGCGCCGGCGGCAGGTGACACCGTCGAAGAGCTCACGGTACGAATTGATCTCAACAACACGATCCGGATAGCGCGGGACGCGACCATCAAGCTCATCAAGAAGTCGACGGATGACGTGGGGCCGGTGCTCGACCGGATCTGCGGTGTGTTCGCCGAGGTCTTGGAGCTGTCCTCGGTCGCCGCCGACGACAACTTCTTCGACATCGGCGGCGACTCGATGATGGCCGTGCGGGTATCGGCCAAGGCCAAGGCCCTCGGTCTGCAGCTGTCAGTCCAGGATGTCTTCCGGCACCAGACGCCCGCGGAACTCGCCACGGGGCTGGTACCAACCGAGACACCGCAGCAACCGGCGAGGATAGAACGCAAGGCCAAGCGGCTGCTGGTCCCGGAGGGCCCGGAAGGTGCCTTGCCCGCCGATGTAAGCGACGCCTATCCGCTGTCGGCGCTGCAGGCCGGCATGCTCTTCCACAGCCGCGTCGACGGGCCGAGTGTGTACCACGACGTGGTCAGCTACCTGGTGCAGTCGCCGTGGGATGAGAACGCGTTTCGCTCGGCGCTCTTCGAGATGACGCTGCGCCATCCGATCCTGCGCACAACGTTTGATTTGTCGGCTTATTCGGTACCGCTGCAGCTGGTGCACGAGTCCGTGTCGACGCCGCTGAAGGTCTTCGATCTGTCCGGTCTGACCGAGGCCGAACAGGAGGCGTCGCTGTCGGAGTGGATGGAAACTGAGGCCCGTCGCCCGATAGAGTGGCGCACTCGCACGCCGCTGGAGTTGATAGTCCATGTGCGTGGCGAGGACCGGTTCGACATGAGCCTGAGTTTCCACCACGCCTTGCTCGACGGGTGGAGCGTGGTGGAGTTGCAGCGCGACTTGCTCTGCAGCTACGACTCTTTCCGGACCGCCGGGCAGCCGCCGACCCGCGAGCGTCTGCAAACGCACTTCCGTGACTTCATCATGCTCGAGAGCGAGGCAGAGGGCAGCCCGTCGCGGGCGTTCTGGCGACACCAGTTGCAGGGGCTGATCCCGTGTCTTTTCCCGGCCACCCGCTCAGGGACCAGCCGCCTCGAGGTGATATTCCACGAGTTGCCAAGCGAGGCTGAGGGGCGCCTGCGCGATCTGGCACGACAGCGGCGAGTATCAATCAAGAGCACCCTTCTTGCGGCGCACCTGGTGGTCATGGGCCGGATGGCGGCTAGCGATGATGTGGTGACCGGACTGGTGGTCAACGGCCGCCCCGAGACCGAGGACGCCGAGAGTGTGCTGGGCATGTTCCTCAATACCGTCCCGCTGCGGATCAGATTGAACGCTGCGAGCTACGCGGCGCTCCTCGACGGCGTGTTCGCCGCGGAGCACGATGGCCTGCCCCACCGCCGGGTGCCGCTACGAACGATTCAACGCGACAACGGCATCGGAAGGCTCTTCGATACGGCGTTCAACTACGTGGATTTGGATCCCGCGAAGGCCGAAGACTCCGTAACCGAACAAGCCACGGTGCTGCGCCGCAAGATAATTGAACACACCAATCTGCCGTTCGTCATCGTCTTCAGTCGCGAAGCGGGGGCGCTCGGAATAGGGGTGGAGTTCGATCCTCGATTGCTTGCCGCCGATTACGTCCACATGATCCTCGAGGCCTACGAGGAAGCCATCGCCGCGCTCGCGGACGGGGGATCGGCGCCGCTGCCTGATTTCGCCAGCGAAACACGACTGCACTGCCTGCACGCCAGTCGTCGGGTCGCGCTACGCCAGGCCGCCAACGCGCAAGCCGCGGCCCGCGCACATCTAGGGCGAATCTGGGAGGACGTCCTGGGTAGGCCGGTGGGTGCCCACGACAGTTTGCAGGACAGTGGCGGCGACTCGATTCAGGCGTTGGTGGTCAGTGAGCGCATAGCGGTGGCGTTCGGTTGCGAGCCGCCGCTGCGAGAACTTCTCAATGGAGCCACCGTCGAGCGACTCAGCTATTGGCTGGCACGACCGCATGGTGCACCCCCGAAGGGTGCGACCGCCCGGCGCAGCGGCTGAGCGTGATGCCGCCGGCGCTCCGGGTCTACTGTGTCCCGCACGCGATTGGCAGTGCGTCGCTCTATGGTGAGTGGTCTGACCGGTTGCCGTCCTGGGTTCGGGTGGTGCCGCTCGAGTACCCGGGTCACGGGCGGCGGTTCGGCCAGCCGCCACTGACCGCCATCGGCGAGATCGCCTGCGTGTTTGCTCGAGAGCTCGCGGCTGATCTTGACGGACCGTACGCATTGTTCGGGCACAGCATGGGCGCCCTGGTGACTTTTGAGCTGGCCCGAGAACTGAGGCAGCAACGCGCGCCGCTGCCGGTGAAGCTTTATGCAGCGGCCAGCCGCCCCCCGGTCGTTTTTTGGCCCCCTAATCGTGGGCAATATCTTTCGGCCTTGTCCGACAGTGCGCTGCTCAGCCGCCTCAACAGCTTCGGAGGTACCCCCAGCGAACTCTTGCACAACGCTGAGTTGATGGATCTCATGCTGCCGATCGCGAGAGCCGATCTGACCGCCTGCGAGGAATATCTGTACCGCCCGGCACCGCCGTTATCGTGCCCGATAACAGCACTGGGCGGGGTTGGCGACGTCACCTTCGACCAATCCGAGCTGACCCGATGGGGCGAAATGACCAGCGCGACATTCGAGGTGGTGGCCATGCCCGGTGGTCATTTTTTTGTCCGTACCGCAGCCGCCCTGTTGTCCTGGCTCGCCGAGGACTTTCGACGCGTGCTCGGATTTTCGCGCTGACCGGCCGGGCCGATAAGCATCCAGACTGCGATTGCCGCGAAAGGGATACGCGTATCCCAGGTCTTGGACACCGATCTCGCCGCGGCGCCCACCCGTGATGGAGGCGCCCGCTGCGCCCGGCGAATACCCACCCCATGGCGAGGAGCCGGATCGCCTTGCGGCCGGGAAGGAAAGCTCCGCGCTACGGCTCGGTCAGCGCAACGTCCGCCGCCTCGTCGAAGCTCAGCGACTCACCTTCGACGCAGGCAGCCTCAAAGACGGCGTCGGATAGCTCTTCCCGTGCCGCGCGTTGGCACTGCTGGTGCATGGACCCCACCAGCGCTATGACGGTGGATCCCGCTCCGCTGGAGCGGCTCAGCGCGGCGGCCGCTGCCATCAGCACCACGGCACGTCGCAGGTTTCCGTTGGCCCCGGCGGTCCAGGCCAGCCCCTCCAGGTAGCTGGCCCCCGACCAGGGATCATCGATCACCTGGCACAGTTTCAGGCCCTCCCGCAGGCTGCGCTCGGCGGACCCGGTGTCGCCCAGCATCAGGTGGCTCACCGCCAGGGCGCTCAAGGAGTATGTCCGCATCTGGACTTCGACACGCGATTCGGACACCGAGTGGGCTTTCTCCGCCCAGCGCAGTGCGGGTTCAGGATCGCCAACTGCCAAGTGGCGCAGCGACATCAGCCACATGCCGAGCACTTGCAGCTCAAAGTCGCCCGCGGCCAATCCTTGCTCGGCATCGGTCTGGACCTGCTCAACCTGCCCTTGCAGCAGAGCGCCGAGGCCCCGCGCAACCCCGAGCAGCGATTCGGCAATGGGGTCGGGCACCGCCGCGCCGTGTTCGTGTGCTTGCGCCACACATGATTGTGCGGTCGGCCAGTCAGTCTGTAGGACGGCAAACATTGCGAGGGCGGCAAGGGCGGCGATCCGTGCACCGGATGGCTGAGCGGAGGTCGTCGTGCTCAACGCCCGCTCCACCCAAAGCCTTCCGACCTGTAATTTCCCTGAGGCGACAAAGAGATTGCGGAGCTTGGCCGCCATCAGCAGGACGCTCTCCGGAGCCTTTTCCAGCCCGAACTGCAGCGCCTCCTCGATATTGGGAAGTTCGCTGCGCAGGCGGTGAATCCAGTCGACCTGCTTTTGACTGAACCATTCGAGGTGAGCCTGGGTCACCAGCCGCTCACACCAGTCGAAGTGTGACTGTTGCAGGCCTTGGTACTGCTCAGCGTCGATGCGTGAATTGCCATACTCACGCATCGTGCTCAGCAGCCGAAACCGCACCGCACCATCATCTTCGGTGCGAATGAGGATCGACTTGTCCACCAGTGCGCAAAGTTCGTCGAGCAGGTCGTCGGCGTCCATGTCTTGCGGGGCGACGTATTGGGCCGCGTCGAGGTCGAAGCTGCCGGCGAACACCGATAACCGCGCCCACAACTGTTGTTGGATGGGCGTGCAGTGGTCGTAGCTCCAATCGATGCAGTAGCTCAAAGTTTGCTGACGGGTTGGTGCGCCGCGCTGGCCACGGGTCAGCAAGCCAAAGCGGTCCGAGAGCCGGTCGGCGATCTGCTCGACCGACATGGCACGCAGGCGTGCGGCGGCCAACTCGATTGCCAACGGCAATCCGTCGAGCCGCTCGCAAATACGGGCACCCGCGGCCGCGTTGCGCTGGGTCAAGGTGAAGCCGGGTCGGGCGGTGCGGGCACGCTCCACGAACAAAGCCACGGCGTCATAGCGGGCTACGCTGCTGCGGCTGGAAACGGACGCTGCGTCAGGGTAGGGCAGTGGGGACAGGGCCAGCACCGCCTCCCCGCCGATACCGAGGAGTTCGCGGCTGGTTGCCAGGATGTGCAGCTGCGGGCAGCCTTGCAGCAGTGTGTCAATGAGCTGGGCGGCGTGGTCGATGACGTATTCGCAGCCATCGAAGATCACCAGCGCATCGCGTTCGGCGAGGGCGTCGGTGAGCACCTCGGTCAGCGGTCTTGCACCCTGATCCCGAATACCCAACATGCGCGCCGCCAGCCCGGCCAGTAGCGCCCCGTCGCTGAGCTCGCCGATGTCGACCAGCCACACGCCATCGTGGAAATGGGACACATGTTCCCCGGCAGCCTGCACCGCCAGGGAGGTCTTGCCGACCCCGCCCACCCCGGTCAAGGTGACCAGTCGCGACGTCGAGATCAGGGCACCAAGCTCGGCGAGTTCGGCCTGGCGCCCGACAAAACCCGCGAGCTTCGCGGGCAGATTTCCTCGAGTTTGTCTTGCCGATACGTGCCAGGCTGATTCGCTTGAGACGGAGGTGGACCGCTTGCCGCCCTCCAGCGCCATTGCGTCGACGGCCTGGCCATGGGCGGCCTGCAGACTCTGAATCGCCTCACCAAGCTCGACCATGGTGGGTCGAGCCGCTGGGTCACGAGACAGTGCCCTGTTCACCACCGACGCGACGTCTTCGGCGACGTCATACTCGGCTAGATCGGGAACTGGATCGTTGGCCACCCGCAATATCTGCGCGATCACCGATTCGCCCTTGCGGCGCTCAAAGGGAGCGTGACCGGTCAGCGCGCAAAACAGCGTCGCGCCCACCCCGTATACATCCGACGCACGATCGGGTTCACCGCCGCGAGCCAGCTCGCTGGCGGTAAAGGCCGGGGAGGCGGTGAACAGGCCGGTGGCTGTTCTGAATCCGCCGGCCATGTGGGCGAGCCCGAAATCGGTCAGGGCGGGCTCGCCGAAATCGGTGAGCAACACATTGGCCGGTTTGATATCCCGATGCAGGATATCCAGCCGGTGTGCCGATTCCAGCCCCGCCGCCAGGGCGACGCCGAGCTGCAAGACGTCCGCCAACGATAGCCGGCCCAACCGACTGATTTCGGTTTGCACGGAACCCCGCCGGCAATACGGCATCACCAGGTACGGGTGGCCGTCGCGGGTTTCACCGATCTGGAGCACAGAGACGATGTTGGGATGCCCGGTCAGCTTGGCCATCGCCCGCTGCTCACGCTCGAAGCGAGGCCGGTTCTCGTCAAGGTCGATGGTCAGCACCTTGATCGCCACTACCCGATCCAGATCGACTTGCCGGCAGCGATACACGACACCGAAACCGCCGCGACCGACTTCCGCGGCGTCGGCAAAGCCATCCACGTTGAGCTGCTCAGCCAGAGGGTTGATCAAGCCACACGCCTTGCGTCGAACAGTCTTGCTCGCTAATTGACGAGTGTAGTGATTCTGTGACCGGTTCTGACCGCGATTCACCGATTCGATCGGTGCGCGATGTAGCCGACCCCGACCACTATGAGCGGTCCGATGCGTCGCGGCTTGGTCAGTGCGGCGGGCACGCCACGCATGGGCCGGCAAACTTCAGAGAGCTACCATTCGTGGCCCAACGCAAAAGCCACTGCCTCATCGAAGGTTAGTGATTCTCCCTGAATGCGAGCGCTTTCAAACTCCGTCTCGGATAATTCGGCGCGGGCCCGACGTTCGCAGTCGGCATGAAATGGACCCATCACAGCAAAAAATGTTGTGCTGGAACCGGTAGTTATCTGGCTGATCGTGGCGGCTGCCGTCATCAGGACCACCGCGCGTCGCAGATTGTTGTTGGCCGCCGACGTCCAGGCCATCCCCTCCAAGCATTGGGCGCCAGCAAAGGGGTAGTCGCTGGCGCGGCACAGCTCGAGGGCTTTCCGGAGCGCACTATCGGCGTGTTCAACATCGCCCCGCGTGAGCCAGCCGACTACGAGTGCACTCACAGTGAACGTCCGCATCTGCACCTCGTGGCGTGATTCGGCCAAGGCGTATGCCCGTTCAGCCCAGTGCAGCGCCTGATCGGCGTCACCGACCAGCGCGGAGTGAAATGACATCACCCACATGCGCCCAATTCGGACCTGGTAATCGTCATAATCGCCGGTGATGGCAAGTCCGCGTTCGGCACTGACGCGGGCCTGGTCGATTTCGCCGCGCAGTAAGGTCGAGAACCCGTCGTAGCCGCAGAACAAGCCATCCATCTCGGGATAAGGCTCGAGCTCGAGCAGGTTGCGGGCCTCGGCCAACCACTGCGTCACGGCCGGCCAGTCCATCTGAAAGTAAGCGAAACCGACTCCGGTGGTAAGCCCCCGGATCCGGTTCTTTGTTGAGCTCTCGGGGGTAGCGCTCAATGCCCTATCGAGCCAGCGGCGGCCCTCCTTCAGTTTGCCGGAGACAATAAAGAGCATGCGCAGGTCGGCGACCATTTCCAGGGCGGTGTCGGGGGCATGAGTCAGGCCGAACTGCAGGGCTTCCTGGACGTTGGGCAGCTCGCGGCGCATGCGGCGGATCCAGTTGACTTGGTGCTCGCTGAACCATTCGGCGTGGGCCTTGGCCACTAGTTGCCGATACCCATCGAGGTGGCGTTGCCGTAGGAGCTGGTGGTCGGCCGCGGTCAGGCACGATGCGCCGTATTCGCGCAGTGTGGCCAGCAGTCGAAAGCGCACTTCGGCGTCGTCGTTGTTGTCGATGCGGCTCAGGATCGACTTGTCGACCAGTTCGCAGAGCTGGTCGAGCAGGTCATCGGGGCAGGTGTCGGGGGCGCAGACGTGGTGGGCCAGGTCCAGGTCGAAGCTGCCGGCAAATACCGAAAGGCGCGCCCAGAGTTGTTGTTCGGCAGTGGAACAGCGCTGGTAGCTCCAGTCGATGCAGCAGCGCAGAGTTTGTTGATGCGTCGGCGACCCGCGGTAGCCGCGGCTGAGCAGCGCGAAGCTTTCGGAGAGCCGGGCGGCGATCTGTTGCACCGGCATGGCACGCACGCGCGCGGCGGCGAGTTCGACGGCCAGCGGGACCCCGTCGAGGCGCGAGCAGATGAGCGCAATGGCGCCGGCGTTGTGCTCGGTAAGGGTGAAGCCGGGCCGAGCGGCTTGTGCCCGCTCAACGAATAGAGCTACCGCGTCGTAGTCGGCGAGAGCGGCTCGGCTGGTGCCGGTGGTGGTGTCTGGGTAGCGCAGCGGGGAGACGGCGAACACGGCTTCGCCGTCGAGGCTGAGTAGTTCGCGGCTGGTCGCCACGATCTGTAACCTCGGGCAGCCGCGCAGCAGGGTGTCGATGAGCGCGGCGGCCTCGTCGATGACGTGTTCACAGTTGTCGAACACCAGCAACATTTCGCGTTCGCCGATGGCGTCGACCATCACCTCGGGCAGCGCCCTGCTGCCCTGATCGTGGATTCCCAGGGCGCCCGCGGCCAGCCCGGGCAGCAGGGCGCCGTCGCGCAACTCGCCGATGTCGATCACCCACACCCCGGCTGGGTAGTCGGCGGCCCGGGTGCGCGCGGCCCGCAGCGCCAGGGTGGTCTTGCCGACCCCGCCGGCCCCGACCAGTGTCACCAACCGCGCGGTCGAGAACAGCTCGGCCAGCGCCGCGAGTTCGGCGGCGCGGCCGACGAACTCGCTCAACGGAGCAGGCAGGTTGCCCCGGACTCGCGGCGGCGGCACGGGTCGGGCGGCGGCGGTCTTGCCCGTGTGCTTGGCGCCCTGCAACGCCATCGCGTCGATAGCCAAGCCGCGGGTGGCCTGAAGCTCTTGCAGCGCCTCGCCGAACTCAACCATGGCCGGGCGGGCAGTGGGTTCGGGTGCGAGCGCCGCGCCAATCACCACGGCTAGGTCGTCGTCAACGCCGTATGCGCGCAGGTCGGGCGCGGACTCGGTGGCGATGCGCAGCAGCTGCGCCATGAGCACTTCCCCGTCGCGGCGGGCAAACGGTGGTTGGCCGGTCAACGCGCAAAACAGGGTCGCTCCCAGCCCGTAGACGTCTGAGGCCTGGTCGGGTTCTTTGCCGCTGAGGACTTCCGGGGCGGTGAAGTCCGGGGTGGCTGAGAAAACGCCGCTGGCGGTGTGGAATCCGCCGACCATGTGGGCGATCCCGAAATCGGTCAGGGCCGGGTCACCGAACTCGGTGAGCAACACATTGGCCGGTTTGACATCACGATGAACGATGCCGAGCCGGTGGGCGGATTCCAGACCCGCGGCTACCGCCACCCCCAGCCGCAGCACCTCGCTGACCGCCAACCCGCCGCACTCGGTGATCACCTCCTGCACCGATCCGCGCGAGCAAAACGGCATCACCAGGTACGGATAGCCGCCGGGCGTGTGCCCCACCTGCAGCACCGAGACGATGTTGGGGTGGCCGGTCAATCTGGCCATCGCGCGCTGCTCACGCTCAAAACGTGGCCGGTTCTGTTCCAGATCAGCGGTCAGCACCTTGACCGCCACCACCCGATCCAATTCCACCTGCCGGGCCCGGTACACCACCCCGAAACCACCACGGCCCACCTCGACCGCGTCGGCAAACCCATCCGCGCCCAACTGCCCGATCAGCTGACTAACCATCCCACGATCCGCAATCGCGCATCCCGCCCTCGTCGAGCAATCACCCTGAGTAAACGCCGGTTAAAGCACTCTACCCGGCCATCGGCCGGTTCCTCGTCTCACCAAACCTTCGTCCAGCAGGTGCGCGCGGATCGGGATGTTGCCGGCTCGGCGATAGAAATTCACGTTCGCCTGGACAACACTCGCGCCGGTCTTGGACGGGCGGATTCCGCCGCGGTGGGCGGTGCTGGCCAACCGACTCTTCAATCTCAGACGGATAGTTGCGATTTCGTGCAGCAACTCCGAGGTCTCTGACCGCTACAGCACTCGGTGGCCCCACCAGAGGCATCAACCATTGCGACGATGACTCGACCGCACCCGGCAAACACCCTCCGCCTGGCGCGTCAGGGTGCCAAGCATCACGGTCTGTGATAGTCAGGAAGCGGACAGCCCAAGGTTCGGCACGAATCCTTGACCTGGTGGCCAGCGGCGACACGTGATGCGCGCGATCTCGATGACGTTATGAGAAGTCATGACGTTTGCGTCGCTGATTATCTGGCGAAGCGCTGTCGGCTTGGCGGGCTGGCGGTGGAGGGGCTCGCTCAGACTTTGGACCGGGCTGGAGGCATATGGGTACCAGTGCTGATCACGACCACAGAGATCTGAAATTGTGGGACGCCTTCCGTAAAAGGCGCACTCACCGCGACTTCGAGCAAACAGAGCTTTCGACTGAAGCAATCGGTGCCCTGGTCGAGGCGGCGGCAAGTGCCCAGACATTCCGGCCGGGAGTTCGTCACATCGTCGTGGTTACCGAGCCCGCCTCGGTCGCAACACTCGGCGACGTCGTGCCCGGCTGGGTCAGCAACGCAACGGCGGCCATTGTTCTGTGCACCGATGTCGACAAGGCGGCTGCATTAGCGGGATCGCGCGCGGTGGACATCTACACGAAACTCGATGCGGGTGCCGCCCTGGCGCATATCACCCTCGCAGCAGTCGGACTCGGCGTCGGAATCTGTACCGTCGGCAGCTTTACCGAGGGCGCGGTCCAAGCGGTACTGGATATTCCTGATCACATTCGGCCAGATGTCGTCATCGGCATCGGTATTCCGATCCGCAACCCACTGCCCGCCCCGCCCCGCGCCGCGTTCCAACCGGGGGTGCATTACAACCGGTTCGGGAAGCCGACCGAGAGCACCGCACCATGAATTGTTTAGAAGGGCGGGGATTTCCGTGAAGAAGCCCACACAGGACGAACTCGTCTCCATCGTCGCGTACCTTCTTGGATCGGCGGCGCTCACAGATCAAGAGGCGCCCGCGATTACCGCACTGCACTTCGTCGGCGCCGGCATGCGAATCCTTGAAATCGTGGCGCAGGAGACCGATGACGATTTCGCACAGGCGAAGATGAAAACGATCGAACAGCGAATACAACAGGTGCTCGGCGATCCGGCCGCGCTGTCGGAATACCTTCACTGCATCGCGAAGGAGTTCGCCAAAGAGGTCGCGAACCGACGCCAAGTAGCAGCGGGTTCCGGGCTGCCCAGCGATCGGGCGACCGAATCGCCCACCGAGCCACCAACCTCATAGCATCGTTGCCTTCGCGGCCTCGTCGTCCCACCTCTGTCCGACGAGCCGCAAATCACGCCGGCACGGGCCGGCCCCCACCCGCTACGGCTCCAGAACGATCTTGCCCAGCACGGCGCCGTCGGCCAGACTCTGCAGCGCGGCTTGCGCCTCGCTGAGCGGAAAACGCTGCGGCGGAGGCGGTCTCAGCCCCAGGGAAACCAGGTGATTGAGCCCCCAGGAGAACAAGTACACCGAACCGGGCACCCGGTTGAGGTATTCGCCCCACGCGACACCCAGCACGCCGACGTTGCGCCGCAGCAAGCGATTGACCGCGAGCGTCGGGATGCTGCCCGCGGCGAAGCCGATCGCCACGAGCTTGCCGTCGATCGCCAGCGCGCGAATCGCATCATCGAAGACCGGGCCACCAATCGGGTCGACCACGATATCCACGCCCCGCCCGTGCGTGTGCTTGTGCACCTCCTCGACCCAGCCCTCGGTCAAGGGCAGCACCACATCGGCTCCCACCGAGGCGACATAGTCGATCGCACCCTCCCGGTGCACCACGGCTATCACCTGGCCGGCGCCCATCGCCTTGGCGATCTGGATGGCCGCCGTGCCAACTCCGCCGGCACCACCGAGCACCAACACCGTCTCACCCGGCCGCATCGCGGCCCGGCGAGCCAGCGCGAAGTACATGGTGTTGTAGTTGACCAGCAATGACACCGCTTCGGCGTCATCGAGTTCGGCCGGGCTACGCACCACGTTGGAAACCGGAACCGCCACTTGTTCGGCGTAGCCACCGAGTACGCCGAACGCCGAAACCCGTTCTCCTACCCGAAAGCCCGACCTCGCGGGCGCCGACCGCACGACACCCGCGGTTTCCAGCCCCGGCACGAACGGCGGCGGCAGCTTCAGTTGGTATTCGCCCTTGGTCAGCAGCAGATCCGGAAAGCACACCCCGGCCGCCCGAACATCGATGACGACGTTGCCGCCGCCATCTGAGACGTCGTCTACCTCGGTGTAGACCAGGCCGGACGGACCAGAAAGCTCTTGTACGACACAAGCTTTCATATAGTTACAGCTTGAATCCGGCTTTTTGCGCGCCGGACAGATCGGTGATCTGAGCCCACTGCGCCGCAATGTCCTGCACCGACGGCGGCGTCTGGAAGTTGGCGCCGTCGTTCTGGAACAGCGCGGCGCGCTGCACCTTGCCGCCGCCGACGATGAACACCGACCCGTTGTCGGCGCACTCCTCGGTGCACAGGTAGGCCACCACGGGCGCGACGAATTCCGGCGTGAGCTTCTCGAGCACCTCGGGGGGCATGATGTCTTGGGTCATCCGGGTGGCCGCGATCGGGGCCACCGCGTTGGAATGGATGTTGTACTTGGCGCCCTCCAGCGCCAGGGTATTGATCAGGCCAACCAGCCCGAGCTTGGCCGCGCCGTAGTTGGTCTGCCCGAAGTTGCCGAACAGGCCGCTGGTGGAGGTGGCAACGACGACCCGGCCGTAGCTCTGCTCGCGAAAGTGTGGCCATGCCGCGCGGACGACGTTGTAGCCGCCGTAGAGATGCACCTTCAACACGGCGTCCCAGTTCTCCGACGTCATCTTGTGGAAGGTTCCGTCACGCAGGATGCCGGCGTTGCTCACCACACCATGCACGGCGCCGAACTCGTCGAGCGCGGTCTTGATGATGTTCGCCGCGCCGTCTTCGGTGGCAACACTGTCGTAGTTGGCGACCGCGCGACCGCCACCCTCGCGGATCTCGGTAACAACCTGATCGGCCATCGCCGATCCGGCGCCCGTGCCGTCGCGAGCCCCACCGAGGTCGTTGACGACCACGCTGGCTCCCTCTCGGGCAAGGGTGAGCGCGTATTCGCGGCCCAGTCCCCCACCGGCTCCGGTGACGACGACGACGCGATCCTGTACTCCGGGCATCAGGTTCCTCTCTGTTGACACGGTCGGGTTCGGCCCGGCACCAGGCCGAAGCCGTTGGGCATGGGCGTCAGGCTAGAACAGCCGGCGAGCCAGCTTGAAGGCCCGCTCGGTGTAGGGCGGGTAGATGATGTTGGAGAGGTCGGGGCGAGTCGGCTTGGTCAACACCGACTTGCGGTGACTGAACTCATCGAAGCCCCACTTGCCGTGGTAGGCGCCCATGCCCGAGGCGCCGACACCGCCGAATGGCAACTTCGCCGTCGACACCTGGAAGGCGAGGTGGTTGACCATCATGCCGCCCGCGGGCACCTCGTTGATCACCCGTTCGCGGATTTCGCGCGACTTGGTGAACAGGTATGCCGACAACGGCTTGGGCCGTGAGTTGACGAAACCGATGGCATCATCCAGCGATTTGACGGTGAGCACCGGCAGGATCGGCCCGAAGATCTCGTTGGTCATCACCGGACCGCTCGGATCGGGGTCGACGACCACGGTCGGCTGAATGCGCAGGCTCTCCGCCGTGCACTTGCCGCCCACCTCAACCTTGCACTTACCCCCGGCCTTGGCTTCGGATTCGGCAGCCGCGATGTAGCCGCTCAACCGGTCGAACTGGCGCCGGTTGACGATCCGCAGCCCGTCGGGGTCGTCTTGGGAGCGGAACTTGGTGACGGCGGCGCCGATCTTGCCCACGAGTTCGTCCCGAATCGTTGCGTCAGCCAGCACGTAGTCGGGAGCAACACAGGTCTGGCCGCCGTTGAGCAGTTTGATCCAGGCGATCCGCTTGGCCGCGACATCGATGTCGGCGTCCGCGGCTACGATCACCGGGCTCTTGCCGCCGAGTTCGAGGGTGACCGGGGTCAGATGCGGCGCGGCGCCTTCGTAGACCTTGCGGCCGATCTCGGTGCCGCCGGTGAACATCACCCGATCCAGGCCCTGCCCAATCAGCTCCTGGCTCACCGCGCCGTCGCCTTCGATCACCGCAATCGCGTCACGGTCCAGATAGCGGGGCACCAATTCGGCCATCAAACGCGACGATGCCTCGGCGATTTCGGAGGGTTTGAGAACGACGGTGTTGCCGGCCGCGATCGCACCGACCGCCGGACCCAGCGTCAGATAGAACGGATAGTTCCAGGCGCCGATGATCAGCACGGTGCCGTACGGCTCGTACTGCACCCAGCCCCGGCCGGGCAACTGCGGCGCTTCGAGCAAGACGTGCTTGCGCCGCATCCACTTGCGTACCTTCTTGGCCGCGTACTTCGCTTCGGCGATGGTCGTTGCGATGTCGGCGATGAACGCCTCTACCGGGTTGCGGTCCAGATCCTCGACCAGCGCTTTGGTGATGGCGTCTTCGTTTTCCTCCATCAACCTTTGCAGCTGCAGCAGTTGCTGTTTGCGCCACTGCACGTTGCGGGTCCGCCCGGAGGCAAACGTCTGGCGCAGCCGGGCGACGGTGGCACCGACATCGGTTGGCTTGGAATCGTCGGACGGGGCTCGAACTCCGCCGGCTCCGTTTGCTCCGCGCTCCTGAGCTTTGGCTGCAACCGATTCGGTGGTCATCATTGTCCTTCCCTTCCGGCGGTGCCCAGGCTACGTCGCGTGGTCGCACACCGGTGATAACCGCGATCCTAGTCACCCGGCCAGCGCAGCAATAGAAAGATCGTGCCGGATCCGGGCATCCGCCCGCACAACGCCAACGGTCGACGGATTCGTCAGGGCTTACCCGCGGTCACGAAACGGTTGACGAACGGCCCTTCCTGCGAGTGCGCCGTCCGGCCCAGCCGGAGGGCTTCCGCGCCCGCCTGGACCGAATCCGTCGTCCAGCCGTGCGCGGCGAACCAATCGGCGGGGTCGGGCTGGCCTTCGTCGTCGAACCACAGGTCAAAGGGATCAAACGAGGTGTCCTGACCGCGGGCCTGGCGCTTGGCGCGCTGCCGGGCCCACCTCTGGGCCCGTTCTTCGGCCGCTCGGCGAGCGTCCTCGTCTACCCCGAACATCTCGACGGCCACCCGGCTGCCGGTCGCACTGTTGGCGTCGATGGCGGTGAACAGCGCGTGTTGGGCGGCCGCCGGCAGAAACGGCAGCAGCCCTTCGGCCAGCCAGGCCGTCGGAAGCGACGTCTGAAAACCCGCGTCACGTAACGCCTGCGGCCAATCGTGGCGCAGGTCGACCGGTACCGCCCGCAGCGCAGCGACCGGTGCGGCGCCATGGCGGGCCAGGGTGTGTTCCTTGTAGTCCAGCACCTTGGGCAGATCGATCTCGTAGACCGTGGTACCGCCCGGCCAGTCCAGCCGGTAGGCGCGGGAATCCAGACCGGCCGCCAGAATGACCACCTGGCGGATCCCGGCCGCTACCGCATCGATGAAGTAGCTATCGAAGAAGTGGGTGCGCACGGCCAGATAGTCGGTCATCTGTTGGGAGTCGACGGTGAAGTCGGGATCATCGTCGTCATCGGTCTGCGCCCACCAGGCGGCGACCTGTTCGCGAACCGCCGCCAGCTCGGGGGTGGAGACCAACGGCTCGGCGAACTGGTCACGGATCAGTGGGGTCTCGCTGGCGGTCTCGGCGGCCCGAGCCAGCGCGACCATCACCGCGGTCGCTCCGACACTGGTCGCGATGTCCCAGGAATCGTCGGCGGTGCGCGGCATTACAGCCGTTTCGCGGTCACGAAGTCGGAGTAGGCCTGCTTGTCGTCGGCCATCGGCACGCCTTCGACCCAGCGCCCCACCCGGTGCATCTCGTCGCAGGCGTTCTGGGCGTTGGCCCGCCAGCCATGCTCGTTGAGCCACTGTCCGAGCAGCGCGCGGTCCGGGTCGTGGTAGATCAGCTCGTGCACGTCGATGGTTTGTTCGAGGCCGAGTGTCTGGGCGACCTTTCTGAATCGCTCCCGCATTTGTTCGCGCCGCTCATCGGCGTGGTTGCCCGCGGTTTCGGCCGCAATGCGGCTGCCCGCGCAGCTGAGTTCGCCAATTTGGGTGAACAGCCGGTCTTGCGCCTCGGCGGGCAGGTACATCAACAAGCCCTCGGCCAGCCATGCGGTTCGCGCACTCGGATCGAACCCGGCGGCGCGCAGGGCACTCGGCCAGTCCTGGCGCAGGTCAATGGCCACCTCACGGCGCTCGGCCGCCGGCGTTACCCCGTTTTCGGCCAGGGTGGCCGACTTGTAGGCCAGCACCTGAGGCTGATCGATCTCGTAGACAGTGGTGCCCGCCGGCCAGTCCAGCCGGTAGGCGCGCGAATCCAGTCCCGACGCCAAGATCACGACCTGCCGGATCCCGGCCGCGACCGCGTCGGCGAAGTAGGTGTCAAAGAAGTTCGTCCGGACCGCCTGGTAGCTGCGCATGTGCTCGACGGTGGCGGCGGTTTCGGCATCGATGGCCTCGACTTTGGCCACCATCTCCTGATCGAGCATCGCTTCCCAGATGACGCCGGCATTGGCGTTGGTGACCAGCATCCTGGCGTACGGGTCGCGGATCAGCGGCTCGGGCTTGCTGGTTTCGACGGCCCGGGCCGCTGCCACCATGACAGCGGTCGCGCCGACGCTGGTTCTGATGTCCCACGTGTCGTCGTGGGTGCGCATTGTGCTCATCGCGTCCTCCGCTCTATCGCGAAATCTCGAGTGATGCTCGTAGCAGTGTGGTCGTGATCGCCTCGTCCACCAGGTCCTCGGGAACCGGCCGACCCAGCCGGGCCATCTCTTCCCGGTTGCTCACGCTGTACACCTGCCAGCCGTGATTGGCCAGCCATTCGGCCGCGTCCGCGCGGCCCGGTTCACGATAGCTCAACGCCTCGACGTTGATGTCCAGACCCAGCCGGTCGCGCATCCGATTCCAGCGTTGCTTGTTGCCGGTCAGGTTCATCGTGAACGACTCGACGGCGATGCGGCTGCGCGGCGCGCTGAGGTCCGTGATCATCTCGAAGAGTCGGTCCTGGGCATCGCCGGGCAGATATGGCAGCAAGCCCTCGGCCAGCCACGCCGTCGGCCGGTCCCGGTCGAATCCGGCGCGCAGCAGCGCGGCCGGCCAGTCCTCACGCAGATCCACCGCGACCCCATGTCGTGTCGCGGCGGCGGTCACCCCGTGTGATTCCAGGATCTGGGCCTTGTACTCCAATACCTTCGGCTGGTCGATTTCAAAGACCACGGCCTCGGGCGGCCAGTTCAAGCGGTAGGCCCGGCAATCCAGCCCCGCAGCCAAGATCACCGCTTGCTCGATCCCGGCACCGGCAGCGGCAGCGAAGTACTCATCGAAGAAGTGGGTACGCACCGCCTGGTAGTCACAGCCGAGCCGGTGCAGACGTTGCCCGTGCGGGTCGTCATCGAGCCAGCCGATGTCGGGATCGGCCAACCGGGCCCACGCCGGGCCGGCCGATGACACCAGGATCGCGGCGAACTCGTCGCGAATCAGGGGATTGGCACCGGCCGTCTCGACCGCCCGGGCGGCGGCGACGCCCAATGCGGTCGCGCCAACACTTTCGGTGACGGTCCAGCTGTCACCATCACTACGCAGGGAGTCGACCTCATCAAGTTCTGTCATGACCAAACCATGCTACCTAGTAAGTTAGGCAACCTATACTCTGTGTGGCCCAGGTTACGGCAAGCGGATCCACCGTTGGGGCTACAACCGGGCCTACACCGGCAATTGGCCAGTAATCCAGCAATTACGCCTGCGACCGCTCCGCTAGGACCGCGGCTTCCACAGCGTGCCGGCCATCATCTTGCACAGCGTGTCCAGGATGTTTTCCATGTCCCGGTAGCTGCCCACAAACCCGGCATAGAAGCCCACGCCGCACAGCAGGAGCAACAGCGCCTCCGCCAACTGAGACGCGTCAACCCCCGCCTCGAGCTCCCCCCGCTGGATCGCATCGCGAACGGCGGTGTCCAGAAATTCGCGGGTGGCCGCGACCGCGTCGTGGTCACTGCGCCGCAATTCCGGATGCCGCTGCGATTCGAGCACGGCCGTGGCCAGGAACGCCGTGGTGGCGGGATGGGAGGCATCGGCCTCCTTCGCCACCATCACGAACGTGCACAGCTGCCCCAGCAGGGTCTGCACCGAGCGAGCCCGTTCAACACCGGCGGCGACGACCAGTTCGTTGGTCTGAACCACCACTTCGCGATACAAAGCCTGCTTGCTGGCGAAGTAGTGATTGATCGCCGGCCGGGTCAAATCGGCACTGACAGCAATCGCCTGGAACGTCGCCCCGTCATATCCGCGTTCACTGAACACTTCGCGGGCAGCACCAACGATGCGCCGGCGGGTGTCGTCAGCTTTCGCGGCGGGGGGACGGCCTGGACCTCGGCTGGCCGTTAACTGCATCACTCAAGTGTGCCACCGCCGCGATGCGGCTCCAGCGCGTTCGCCGGGATGCTACGGAACTTCCCAGATTGATAATCCTCGAAGACCTCGATCACTTCGGCCTTGGAATTCATCACAAACGGCCCGTAGTGAACGACCGGTTCCCGGATCGGACGACCGCCCAAGATGAGCAGTTCAAGAGCCGTACCACGATATTTGTCCGGCGCAGAGTCGGCGACGACGGTAATCCGGTCCCCGGCACCCATGACCGCCAGTTGCCCCAGGTGAATTGGGTGGCCGGCCGGCCCCACCGCGCCACGGCCAGCCAGAACGTACACCAGCGAATTTAGATCACGCTGCCATGGAATGTTCAGCTGAGCACCAGCGTGGACAGTCGCGTGCGCGAGGGTGATCGGCGTATGGGTGATTCCGGGCCCGCGATGGCCGTCGATCTCGCCGGCGATAATGCGAACCAGAGCCCCACCATCCGCGGACGCGAGCAGCTCAACGTCGCCGCCTTCGATGGCCTGATAGCGCGGTGGCGTGAACTTCTTTTTCCGCGGCAGATTCACCCACAACTGAATGCCGTGGAACGTTCCGCCGCGCAAGACGGTATCGACAGGCGGTGTTTCTATATGTAGGACGCCCGATCCGGACGTCATCCATTGCGTCGCACCGTCGGTGATCAGGCCTCCGCCGCCATGAGAATCCTGGTGCGCGAGTTTCCCGTCGATCATGTAGGTGACCGTCTCGAACCCTCGGTGCGGATGCCAGTCGGTGCCCCGAGGCTCTCCCGGCTCGTACTCCACTTCGCCGATCTGGTCCATGCGCACGAACGGGTCCAGGTCGGCCATGCCGACCCCCGCAAAGGCCCGGACCACCGGGAATCCCTCACCCTCGTAGCCGCGCGGGCCGGATGTGATCGAACGGACCGGACGCTCCGTGTCGACGGGCCGGGGCGGACGCACCCGGGGCAACGTGAGCGTGTCTGCGGTAACAGCGGGCATCACTACCTCCTATTCAAACGACTACCGGTATAACCGGACTAGAGTCCGTTTATTCCGGTCTGTCATAGGATGGTCAAATGCTTGTCAGGGCCGTGCTGTGAGCGACCAGAAACCAAACCCCAACGAGTCAACAGAGGTGTCTCCCGCCGCCGCCGGCGGGAGATTCGGCGCCTCGATCAGGAATGCTGGCTACCTACAAAAGTGGTTCCTGTTGGGCATCACGATCGGTGGGATCGCCGGGCTTGGCGCGGTGGTCTTCTATCTCGCGCTGAAATACACCGGCGAGTTTCTGCTCGGTTACCTTGCGGACTACCACATCCCGACGCCGGTCGGGGAGGGCGGCAGCCACGGGTCCAGCGGTTTCGTGCGCCCCTGGGCGATTCCGCTGATCACCACCGGTGGTGCGCTGCTCTCGGCATTCATCGTGGCCAGATTCGCGCCGGAGGCCACCGGGCATGGCACCGCCGAGGCCATCGAGGCGGTACACACCAATCCCCGCAGCATCCGCAGCCGGGCGGTCCTGGTGAAGATGGTGGCCAGCGCGCTGACCATCGGATCGGGTGGTTCAGGTGGCCGGGAAGGCCCCACCGCACAGATCTCGGCCGGCTTTTGTTCCTTTCTGACCCGCCGGTTGGGCCTATCCGACGAGGACGGCCGGACCGCGGTGGCCCTCGGTATCGGTGCGGGCATCGGCGCTATCTTCGCCGCGCCGCTGGGCGGAGCGGTGCTGGCCGCGTCGATCACCTACCGCGATGACTTCGACTACCGCAGTCTGTTGCCCGGTTTCATCACCTCCGGCACAGCGTACGCGGTGCTGGGCGCGTTCATGGGTTTCGACCCCCTGTTCGGCTACATCGACGCCGAGTATCGCTTCGAAAAGGCCTGGCCCCTGCTGTGGTTCGTGGTGATCGGGGTGGTCGCCGCGGCCATCGGCTACCTGTACGCGCGGGTGTTTCACGCGTCGGTGGGACTTGCGCACCGCCTGCCCGGTGGTCCGGTCATCAAGCCGGCGGTCGGCGGACTGCTGGTCGGGCTGATGGGACTCTTGATTCCCCAGATCTTGAGCAGTGGCTACGGCTGGGCGCAGCTGGCGGCCGATCGCAATGCACTCATGGCAATCCCGTTGTGGATCATCATCGTCTTGCCGGTCGCCAAGATCCTGGCCACCTCCCTGTCCATTGGAACCGGTGGCTCCGGCGGGTTGTTCGGCCCGGGAATCGTCATCGGCGCCTTCGTGGGGGCCGCGATCTGGCGACTGGGCGAGCTAACCGGACTGCCCGGTGTGCCAGACGCGCCGGGAATCTTCGTCGTCGTGGCGATGATGACCTGTTTCGGCAGCGTCTCACGTGCCCCACTGGCCGTCATGATCATGGTCGCGGAAATGACCGGCTCCTTCTCGGTGGTGCCCGGGGCCATCCTCGCGGTCGGGATCGCATCGCTGTTGATGTCTCGCACCAACGTCACCATCTACGAAGCGCAGCGGCTCAATCGCGAAACCGCCGAAGCCGAACGCGCAGCTAGGGCCGCCGACCGCGGAAACTGACGCGACACCGCGGGATTGGGCCGCACATCGGCGCCGGTTGCCGGGTCTTCGCGTCTGAGCCTCGATGGGGCCCCGACGGCTGCCACGACATCTTCAGAGCGAGCGGATGTTCTGCACCGGTAGCCGCGGCCCGCGGCGGGGCTCGCGCGCCAGTCCGCTGGCCTCGAGCAACCGAACCACCCGATGCCGGTGAGGCCGCATCGGTTCCAGCAGCTCCAGCATGCCGGCGTCATCGACCGGATGGCCCAGCAACGTCCAGCCGATCATCTTCGGGATGTGGTAATCCCCCACCGATACCGCGTCAGCATCACCGAACGCGCGTTGCACGGTCTCGGCGGCAGTCCACACCCCGACGCCGGGCAAGCTCGTCAGCGCGGCCAGGGCCTCCCCCGCGGGCCGCGTGACAAGCCGTTGCAGTGCCGACGCCCGCTGCGCGCAGCCCACGACCGTCCGTGCCCGCCCGGGATCGACGTTGGCGCGGTGAAACTCCCAGGACGGAATGGCCCGCCACGCATCCGCCGACGGCGGCACCCGCATCCCGTCCGGCGCCGGACCGGGGGCCGGGGTCCCATACCGCGTGACCAACAACCGCCAGGACCGAAACGCCTCCGCGCCGGGCACCCGCTGCTCGATGACCGCGGGAAGCACCGCCTCCAGCACCTGTCCGGTGCGCCCCAACCGCAAATTCGGCAGCCGTCGGTGCGCGGCGGCAACCGTCGGATCCCGCGGTACGAAATCCGCGGCGTCGTCGTCGGCACCCAGCAACGCCGGTAGCTGATCGATGAATTCCTCGGCGCCGCTCCCCCAGGCCTCGCAATGAGCGGTATCGGGCGCGCAGCGGCTGAACCGGGCGGCGACGGGGCCGGAGCCCAGCAGGCTGGTACGCCAGATCGTGCCGTCCCCCGGGACCCGAAAGCACGGGTCCCCGCGGCCGCGGCGAAGCGGCGCCAGGGTGTGCCCGAACCCAGCGGCCCCAGCGAACGTGACCGTGCGCTCAATCTTCACCTGAGAACTCCGTATTCCGACGGCCCGGTCAATTGACCGCAAACTGGCTTCCGAGACAGGATGACTTACGTGATGACGCCGTTCGATGACCCGCAGGCAGAACTGGCGTGGATGTTTCTGCAAAGTATGTGCGAGGGCGGGGATCTAGACGAGGGTTTCGCGCTGCTCAGCGACGATTTCACCTACTGGAGCATCATCACCCGCAGCGCGTTCGAAAAGGATGCGCTGCGCCGCGCGGTGGAACAACGCAAGAAGGTCTTCGAGATCAACATCGACCTGCGGCGCTGCGTCAACGAGGGCGAAACGGTGGTGATCGAGGGACAGTCCGAGGGCATGACGGCCACCGGCGTGCGCTACGACAGCCCGTTTGTCTGCATCTTCGAGACCAAGGACGGGCTGATCGTCTCGCTGCGGGAATACAGCGACACCCAGTCCTTCGCGGCGGTGTTCCCGGCCGGCGCTAATCCGGTATGACGCTGATTTCTGCCTTGTTGGGGTAGAAGGCCACGCGCCCGGCGATCTCGGCAACCGCGGGATAGGGCTGTTCATAAGTCCAGATCACATCCGCGACGGTGTCGCCGGTGCTGGTGGTCACGCTGTAGTAGCTGGCATCACCCTTGAACGGGCAATAGCTGCTGGTGTCGGTGCTGGTCAACCGGTCAGCAACCACGTCAGCACGCGGAATGTATTGCACCGCAGGCAAAGTAGCCTCGCGCAATTCCAGTGCCGCGGCGGTGTCGGCAATGAGCTCGCCGTTGACCCGCACCTGAACCCGTCCCTTGGTCGGCTCGATGGTGATCGGGTGCCCCGCCGAGGGCTCTAGAACTTTTCGATGGCTCATGGTCAGTACCTCCTCGGATCCGAGTCTTTGGTCTGCAACGCTCGATGGCGTTGCAGACTTCCCACCTTTGGTCCGGTGTTCGCACCGCTCGGGCGACGCGATCCCGCGGCTACTCCGACTGTCCCGTCCTGGCGCCTTGGGTGTTCTTGCGCATCGACGCCCAGAACCGCGCTGCCTCGCGTATCGATTCCTCGACGGGCCGCGGCTGCCAGCCCAACTCGCGCACCGCCTTGGCGTGGTCGACCTCGGCCTCGGCGCGCATCATCCGCACCGATTCCAGGCTGAGTTCGGCGTCTTTGCCGGTGAGCCGCGCCCGCAAGCTGCCCAGCGCACCCAGGGCATAGAGCGTCGGCACCGAGATCGTCCGTTGCGGCGGTGCTACCCCGGCCTCGTCGGCCGCGATCCGCACCACCTCTTTCAACGCGATCATCCGCTCGGAGATCAGGTAGCGCTGGCCGCTGCGCCCGCGTTCGGCGGCCAGGATCATCGCCCTGGCCGCATCGTCGACACCCACCACTTCCAGCTTGATGCCGTTCATCAAGAACGGCAGCTTGCCGAACACCGCACCGGCGATGAAGGCGCCGTGTGGGGTGCGACCCCAGTCGCCGCTGCCGTAGGTCGTCGAGACGCACATCGCCACCGCGGGCAGTCCATGTTGGGCCACGTAGTCCATGACGAGATCTTCGGCCTGAACCCGGGATTGGACGTAGGACGAGACCCGCCGTGACCCGCTCCGATCCTCCTCGGTCGCCACGTGCCCATGCCGACGATCCACCGTCGCATAGCTGCTGGTGAACACGAAGCGGCGCAGGCCGGCGTTCTTGGCGACGTCGAGGACATTACGCAGGCCTTCGACGTTGGTGTGAAAAAGCGGCGCCGGGTCGCGTAACCAGGCGCGCGCGTCGACCACGCAGTAATAGACGTCGTCACAGCCCTGCATTGCCTCGCGCACCACGGCCGTGTCGAAGATGTCGCCATGGAATCGGGTGACCGGCAGGTCGTCGATGCTGCGGGTGTTGGCGGTGGGCCGCACCATCACCCGTACCTGCGCGCCATCCTCGATCAGCATGCGGGTGACGTGCGAGCCGAGAAACCCATTGGCGCCGATGACGAGTTTGGGCCCGACACTCATTGCGAGCCCCCGTACTGCTGCATCCAGTTCGCGGCGGCTTCATCGATCGTGCCCAGCTCCGCGGCCTTTCGGCACCACTTCAGCCCGGCTCGCAGAAAGCGCAGCGGGTTGTAGATATCTTCTTGACGGCACCACTGGCCGTCGCCGGCATAGGTGATGATCGAAATGCTGGTCGCGCTGATCACGCTGCCGTCACCCGGATCGCGCATCGGGTTGTCCAGTTCCAGAATGATCCGTCCGGTGGACTCGTCGATGACCGACCACAACGACGGGAACGCCACCATGTGACTGCCCGGAAAGGTCGTCATCGTTTGCCAAATCCAGGCGCGCACTTGCTCGCGGCCGTGCATCGTGCCGGCCGCATGTTCGATGTACTCGACGTCTGGCGTGTAGTGCTGCACCCAGGCATCCCAATCCCGCGACGCGGCCGCGCGGACAACGGTGTCCTCGAACTTCTCGAAGGCCGCCGCCAGTTCGCTGCGAGAAAACTCCGGCCCACTCACCACAAGACCATGAATCTGCTGGAAGAGCGAATTTCTTGGCCGGCATCGGATCTCACGTCAAGCTTTCTGACACCGTTACACCACATCGCCGGAGTGTAGCCTGGGAACGGCCTGGGTCCCTGGGGTACCCGGAGTCCCCGGCTGGCGAGGAGGACCACGATGACGAGCCCGCAAAAGGCAATACTGGCCGGTGGCTGCTTCTGGGGAATGCAAGACCTGATCCGCAAGCAGCCCGGTGTGATCGCGACGCGAGTCGGCTACAGCGGCGGCGACGTCGCCAACGCGACGTACCGCAACCACGGAACTCATGCCGAGGCCGTCGAAATCATCTTCGACCCCCAAGCCACCGACTACCGCACGCTGTTGGAGTTCTTTTTCCAGATCCACGATCCGACGACGCCGAACCGCCAGGGCAATGACCGCGGCACCAGCTACCGGTCGGCCATCTATTACCTCGACGACGAGCAGAAACGAGTCGCGCTGGACACCATCGCCGATGTCGAAGCGTCCGGCCTGTGGCCCGGCAAGGTGGTGACCGAGGTAAGCCCGGCCGGGGACTTCTGGGAGGCGGAGCCCGAACACCAGGATTACCTGCAGCGTTACCCCAGCGGTTACACCTGCCACTTCATCCGGCCGGGGTGGAAGCTGCCGCGACGGGCCACCGCCGGCCAATAGCCGCGGCGCCGCTGGCCCTGAAGCCCGGCCCCGGGATCAGCGACGGTGCACCACAATCCGGCCACCGTTCTTGGGGGTGTAGGCCACACCCCGGCAAAACAGCCGCTCGCCGGCAGCGGTGGTCGGTTCGATGGTGAAGTTGCGCAGCACCGTTCGCAGCACCACGTCCATTTCCATGTTGGCGAACGCGGCACCCACGCACCGCCGGGTTCCGCCACCGAACGGGATCCACCCGAAGGTGGACGGTCTACCACCAATGAAACGCTGCGGATCGAAGCGCTGCGGGTCTGGGAAAATGTCGGGATTGGCATGCATATGCGCGATGTTGACGAGGATCGATTGCCCGCGCGGAATCATCCACTGGCCAAGCTGGTATTGCGGCGCATAGACGTGCCTGGCCGCGAAATCGATGACCGTCCTGGCTCGCTGCACTTCCAGGATGGTGGCCTGGCGTAGCTCGCCCCCCGCATCCTCGGCCTCGGCCACCAGGGCCGCCAGCAGATCGGGGTGGCGGGTCACCCGCTCAAACGCCCACGACAACGTGGACGCCGTCGTTTCATGCCCCGCCGCCAGCAATGCCAGCAGCTCGTCGCCAATATCCTTGCGCGACATACGTGAACCATCGTCGTAGGTGCTGCGCAGCATCAGGGCCAGCACGTCGGTCCGATCCGAGAAGTTCGGGTCCGACCGCTCCTGGTCGATCAGCCTGTCGATGATCACGTCGTACTGGCGCCGATACTCGGCGAGCCGACCCCACGGGCTGAAGCGGCCGTATCGCCGCTTCGGCTTCGGCATCGACGCCAGCCGTGAGCCCAGTGTGGTCCAGGGCGGAATGATCCGGCGCAGTTCGTCGAGTTCGGCGCCATCGGCACCGAAGACCGCGCGCAGGATCGCGTTGAGGGTGATGCGCATCATCGACGGCAGCGTCGGGAAAAGTTGCCCCTCGGGCCAATTGGCGGTTTCGCGCAGGGTCTCTTGTTCGATGATGATTTCGTAGTTCTTCATGCTCTTGCCGTGAAACGGCGGCGCCAACAGCCGCCGCCGGCGGCGGTGGTCGTCCCCGTCGAGCCCGAACACCGAGCCAGACCCGAACATCCGACTCAAATTGGGCTGGATGTTGCCCAGGTCCTCCGGGCTGGCGGTGAAGACCTGCTTGGCCAGTTGTGGGTCGTTGACCACCACCATGTGGCCATAGATCGGGACGTTGAGTGCGAAAACGTCGCCGTTGCGGCGGCTCAGCCAGTCCATCATCCGCCGCCGGGAGGTGGCAAAGGCCAGGCCCTGTAACAACTTCGGAATTCGGGTCGCTTGCGCCATTTTGACCGCCGGCACTGCCGGCGCGTCGGAGATCGCTTGATTCATGGGGGTATCGCTCCCAACACTTGCCCCCGAAACGGGGTTGGTACCACCGTGTACCACTCGCTTTTCTAGTACGGTACTCTTTGGTACCAGTCCTGACAAGGAGTTCGGGTCGACCGAGGAGGCGCGCTCGTGACGGCAGCTGCTAGCAGCCCGGCGGCCCTGGACAGCGACCCGTTTCGGCAGCGCCTGCTCGAGGGCTTGGTCGCCTCGATCGGCGAACGTGGCTACCACGCCACCACCGTCGCCGACATCGTGCGCCACGCGCGAACCTCCAAACGCACGTTTTACGACCGGTTCGAAAGCAAGGAACAGTGCTTCCTGGACTTGCTACGGGCGGACAACGAGCGACTCGCCAAGCGGATCCGCGCGGCCGTCGATCCCGAAGCGGACTGGCAGGCCCAGATACGCCAAGCCGTCGAGGCCTACCTGAGCCACATCGAATCCCGGCTGGCAGTCACCTTGAGCTGGATCCGCGAATTCCCCTCCCTGGGACCCATCTCCTACCCCGTCCAAAGGCACGGGATGAACCTGCTGACCAGCCTGCTCGTCGAGCTCAGCGCCAGCCCCGGATTCCGGCGGGCCGGCTTGCCCGCGGTGCCCGGGGCACTGGCGGTGATCCTGCTGGGGGGTTTNCGTGAACTGACCGCGCTGACCGTCGAGGACGGACGAGACATCCGGGAAATCGTCGAACCGGCGGTGGATGCGTCCATCGTATTGGTCGGCCCACGGCACTAGGCGCGGTGCCCGACTGTGTAGCTCTAGTAGACGGAGGACCTAACGATGCGGCTGTCGACCCGAAACCAGCTCAAGGGCACCATCATCGAGGTGGACCTCGGCGCCGTGATGGCGGTTGTGAAGGTGCGGCTCGACGGCGGCGACCAGGTCATCACCTCCTCGGTCACCAAGGATGCCGCGACCGACCTCGGCCTCGCGGTCGGCCAGCCGGCGACGGTGTTCATCAAGTCCACCGAAGTCACAATCGGAGTCGAGTAGTCCGACATGGCGGCCACGATGCGAGCCGAGCGCTTCTACGCCGATTCCAAAACAGTTGTACTCGAAGATGTTCCGATACCGGAGCCGGGGCCGGGCGAGGTCCTGGTCAAAGTGGCCTACTGCGGGATCTGCCACTCCGATCTGAGTCTGATCAACGGCACCTTCCCCACCCAGGCGCCAGTGGTGACCCAGGGGCACGAGGCGTCGGGCACCATAGCCAAACTCGGCCCCGAGGTTGACGGCTGGTCCGAGGGCGACCGCGTCGTGGTGGCCGCCGGCCGGCCGTGCCAGAGCTGCCCGAACTGCCGACGCGGTGACACGGTGAATTGCCTGCGGATCCAGCTGATGGCGTTCGCCTACGACGGGGCCTGGGCGGAGTACACCGTGGCACAGGCGGCCGGTCTGACCCGGGTGCCCGACAATGTTTCGCTCGACCAAGCCGCGATTCTGGCCGATGCGGTGTCCACACCGTTCGGTGCGGTGGTGCGGACCGGCAAAGTGGCCGTCGGGGAATCGGTCGGGGTGTGGGGCGTGGGTGGCGTCGGAACCCACATCGTGCAACTGGCCCGTTTGGTCGGCGCGGTGCCGGTGATCGCCTTGGACATCAATCCCGTGGTGCTCGACCGGGCGCTGGAACTGGGCGCCGACTACGCCTTCGACTCCCGCGACGACCAACTGCACGACAAGCTCGCCGAGATCACCGGCGGCCGCATGCTCGACGTGGCGTTCGACGCGGTCGGTCTCAAGGCCACCTTCGAGCAGGCGCTCGGATCGCTGACCGCCGGAGGCCGGCTGGTCGGTGTTGGCATGAGTGCCGAATCACCGACCGTGGGACCCACCTCGATGTTCGGACTGACCCACAAGCAGGTACTCGGTCACCTCGGCTACCAGAACGTCGATATCGAAACCCTGGCGAAGCTGGTTTCACTTGGGCGCCTGGATCTTTCGCGCTCCATCAGCGAGATCGTCCCGCTTGAAGACCTGCCGTTGGGTATCGAGAAGCTGGAACGCCAGGACGGCAACCCGATCCGCATCCTGGTCCAGCCCTGACGAGCACGCGCCTCCACGACACTTAAACCACGCACCCGACGCGCCGAGAAGTGGCGCAACGGTTTAAGTCTCGATACGAAGGAACGCGCGCAGCCGGTCCAGTACCAGATCCGGCCGCTGCTCGACGATCCAATGGCCCACCCCGTCGACGAACTCGACCTCGAAATCGCTGATGTGGTCCTCGTATCCGCGCAACAGCTGCGGGGTGAGCACCGGGTCGTCGGTGCCGTGTAACCAGCGCACCGGAACATCGACCCGAGCGTCGGCGTATTCGCCGCGCATCCAGGGCAACGCTTCCGAACTCTGGAACGTGCGATACCACCGCGAGCCCGCCACCGCGTGCCCCGGCTGGCGCATGCGTTCGACATACATGCGAACATCCTCGTCAGCAATGGTGAATCCCCCACCGACCCAAGACGTCAGCACCCGAAAGTAGCGAGCCTTGGGATCCGCGATCACCCGGGGGCCGATGACCGGCAGCAAGATGGGGATCTGATACCAAAACCGCCAGATGTCGCGCACCATGCCGAGATCGCGCGGGAACCACGTCGCCGCAGTGTTCATTCCGAAGAATCCGGTCACCTTGGCCGGGTAGCGCAGCATCATGATGAACGCCACCGGGCCACCCCAGTCGTGGGCGACGAGGCGCACCGAGGCGATGCCCAGCCGATCCAGCACACCCGCCAGATCGTCGGCCATCTCCTTTTTCGTGTAGCGCGAGCGCGGAGCCGAACTCCATCCGGCGCCACGCAAGTCGGGACACAACACCCGATACCCGTCCGCGGCCAGCGGACCGATCAGCTCGTGCCATTCCCACCAGTTCTCCGGAAAGCCGTGCACCAGCATCACCGCCGGGCCATCGGCGGGGCCGGCGTCTGCGACATGGATCGTGATGCCACCGTCGAGATCGACAAACCGGTGCTCGACACCGTCGAGGGCGGGAAGAGTGCTCATGTGTTGAGAAGGTAGTGGACGCGGCGGATCCCGGTCGGCTAACTGAGGAACCGCTTCAGGTAGGGCGCAAAGCGAGCCCGCAGACTCTCCTCGGTCAGCCCGAACATCTCGCAGGATGTCTGCACGGTGCCCAGCCGGCCTCGTTGGTGGCCCGCGAGGTAGCCGGCCGTTGCGGTGCGCGCCGAGTCGGTGAATGGCTCGCCGGCCAGCGCGTATATCCGCTCCGCGACGCCGACCTCGTCGGCCATGAAGTCGTCGAACCGAATATCGATCGAGCGCTCGGGACCGATGGTGTCGCGATCGCGCACGAGTGTGGCGAGCATCCGGTCGAGGCGATCGACCCAGTAGTGGGCGATCCGCTCGACCGGGACCGGCCAGCGGTGCATCCGGGCCGAGTAGGTGATCATCGCGAGCATCGACAACGCCACCGGCACCGGGTCACGGTGCGTGAACAACACGATGCTGCCCGGGAACACCCGATCCAGCACCGGAACCTGTTCCAGATGCTGGGGCGACTTGAGCAGCCAGCGCCGGCCGCCACGCAGGAATTGCATCGCCTTGAGCTGGGTAGCCAGGTATTGATAGTGCGGCGTCTGGTCGTGGGTCTGGTAGTAGTCGCGCCAGCGGGGCACGTGGCCAAGCGTTTCGAAGAGCATCGTCGAGAAGTCATTGGCCAGCAGTTGAATCTCTTCGTGGACGTGGTCGGCGGTCATCTCGTGCATCAGCGAAAAGTGCGGCATCACGGTGTTGATGACCCCGACCGCCACATCCATGCGGACCCGCCGCGGGTCCGGCTCCACCCCCGCCTCTTGGGGCAGGGGAAACGGCTCCACGCTCTCCCAGTACGGCATGGTCCGGAATGTGGTCGGCGCCGCGAGCATGTTGTGCAGGTGGGTGGTGCCGGTGCGGGGCAGACCAGCGATCACCACCGGCGGTTGCAGTTCGATGTCGTCGATCTCCGGATGCCGGTGGCGCAGGTCGCTCAACAACAGCCGGTTCTTCAGCAGCTGCAATAGCTGCCCATAGAAGTTGACCACTCCGGCCGGCTGCATCCCGTCGATCTCGGCCAGGGCGGCCAGATAGACGTCGAGCCTTTCCCGGTAGTCGCCTTCGCCGAAATCGTGCAGCCCGGTGTCGGCGCTGGCCTTTGCGTGCAGCGCGTCGGAATCCAACGAACAGTCCGGGGCGAGGGCGGCCATCATGTCGAGGATCTGCTGAGCCTCGACACTGAACTGAGGCCGGGACAGATCGTCGAGGCGCACGAGCGCGGCTTTCGTCATGGCAACTTATGTTACTCTGAGTTTCGTAATGGTAGCTGATTTTGGCCGGCCTCGTGACCCGCGCATCGACGGCGCCGTGCTGCGCGCGACGGTCGAGCTGCTCGCCGAAACCGGATACGCCGGGCTGCTGGTCTCCGCCATCGCCAAACGCGCCGGCACCAGCAAGCCCGCGATCTACCGGCGCTGGCCCAGCAAGGCGCACCTGGTGCATGAGGCGGTGTTCCCGATCGACGCCGCCACCGCAGTCCCCGATACCGGATCACCGGTCGACGATCTACGCGAAATGGTGCGGCGCACGACGGCCGTGCTGAGCACCCCGGCCGCGAAGGCGGCCCTGCCGGGGCTGATCGGCGAGATGGCCGCCGACCCAACGCTGCATTCCGCGCTGCTGGTGCGATTCGGCGAGATCTTCGGGCATGGGCTCACCACCTGGCTGGACAATGCCGCGGCCAGGGGCCAGGTCCGGGCCGATGTCACCGCACCCGAACTGGCCGAGGCGATCGCCGGCATCGTCCTGATCGGTCTGCTGACCCGCCCGGGCGAACTCGAGCCCGGCGTCGGGGACGCCTCGATCGACCGCACGACGACGTTGCTGCTGAAAGGAATCCGGAAAGGAACCCCGCAATGACATACGAGTCGACCGCCGCGTGGCAGGAGCTGCTGGACATCCTGCGCACTCTGGACAGCTCGTTCCTCGAGGGAGAGCGCGCCGTCACCGACGACCGTCACGTCGCCGACGGCTACCGCATGCTCGCCACCACGCTGGGCGTCGCCTTCGACGCCTACCTCTTTCCCGAGCCCGGTCGGCCCCAGTTCGTCGCGGTGAACACGCCGTTTCGCCGCGACCGCAGATGGGGCGGCGACAACACCGACGCCTACTACTTCATGTGCCCGGTCGACCCCGATCGCCGCTACCGCATCAGCGGCAACAAGGGCGACAGCGTGTACTTCTCGGTGACGGCCTACAACGAACCAGCACCGGGCGCGTGGTCAGACCGGATCGTTGCGATCGTTCGCGATAGCGATCTCGACGTCGACGCCGACGGCAACTTCTCCTTCGAACTGGGCCCCACCCCCGACGCGGCGGTGTTGATGACCCGCGACTACCAGGCCAACCCACTGACCGGGCGCCCGATCACCTGGCACATCGAGGCGCTCGACGAGCCCGACCCGATCCGACATGCAGATCCGCAGACCGCTGCCGGCCTGCGGTCGGTTGCGACCTGGTTGCGCACCATGTTCGCCATCATGCCGCTGCCCGTTGGGACACGGGACCAGGACTTGCCAGACGAACACGCGCTTGGGCACAACACCGCCCACGCCGCGAACCAGTTCGCCGACCCCTACCAGGTGCCCGACGCCAACTTCGGCTGGTCGGCACGCGACGCGTGCTACTGCTACGGCAGTTTTGTGCTCGACGACGACGAGGCGCTGGTCATCACGCACCGACCGCCGTCGTGCCGGTTCTGGAACCTGGTGGTGTGGAACCAGTTCATGGCCACCTGTGGCGCCGCCGATGCCCGGTGCTCGGTCAACGGCCACAGCGCCATCGCCAACAGCGATGGCTCGGTGACCGTGGTGCTCTCCCGCGGGGTCACCACACACCCGAACTCGCTGACCACGCTGGACTATCCCCGCGGCAATCTCGCCTTCCGCTGGTTTCTCGCCGACGGCGTGCCGGCGCGGCCGGAGGTGAAGCTGGTGAAGCTCGCCGATGCCCCGACCGAGGTGGCTTGAATCACCCGACCGCACGGACCAACTCGATGGCCCGGCCCAGCGTGGAAAGCTTGGCGTCCATCGTGTCGCCCGCGGGATAGAGCCGCACCGTGTTCACCCCCGCGTCGCGCCACGCCACCAGCCGGGACCGGACCATCTCCTCGGTCCCGATCAGCGTGGTGGCCAGCACCATCTCGTCGGTGACCAGCCTGGCCGCCCCTTCCGGTCGCCCCGTTGCCAGCGCTCGCGTACCGCGGCCGCGACCTCCGACCAGCCCTGCCTGCTGTAGGCCTGGTTGTAGTAGTTGGTGCTCGCCGACCCCATCCCGCCCAAGCTGAATGCGAGTTCCGTCTTGCGCGCCGCGACCATGTCCCGCAGCTCTTCGACACCGGATGCGAACGCCACTTCAGCGCCCTGGCAGAAGTCGATGTCGGCTCGGCTGCGACCAGCAGCGGCCAGCCCGGCATCCAGGTGCGTGAAATACGCGTCACCGGCGCCTTCGGGAACGAAGCTGGTACCCAGCCAACCGTCGGCAATCCGGCCGGTCAGCCGCAACATGGCCGGCGACAACGCGGCCAGGTAGATCGGAATGTCGTACTCGGGACGAGTCGACAATCGCATGGGCCGTGCCTCCCCGCCCCGGCGGGGAATCTGAAACTCACTGCCGGAGTAGCTGACTTTGCCGCCCGCGAACACCTGCCGCACGATCTCGACCGTTTCCTTGAGCCGAGCCAGCGGCCGGTCGAACGCGACACCGTGTAGACCTTCAATCACTTGTGGGCCGGATGCCCCCAACCCGAGTAGAAAACGGCCGCACGACAGATTGGACAGGGTGATCGCCGTTTGCGCGACCAGCACCGGGGATCGGGTACCAACCTGCAGCACCCCCGAACCGAGCTGCATCCGTTCGGTCCGGGCCGCTATGTAGCCCAGCGCGGATGGCGCATCGCTGCCCCACGCTTCGGCCACCCAGCAGGTGTGTAGGCCGAGCTTTTCGGCCTCGACGACGAAGTCGACCGTGTCCTTGCCGTCCTTGCCGCCGGACAGCTCGACCGTCGTCGCCGTACGCATCAACGCACTCCGTGCTCAGCCAACCTCTTGATCGCGGCCAGGGTCTTGTCGATCGCCGCCTCGAACTCCCGCAGTCGCACGAAGACGATCTTTTCTTCCTTGTCCGGCATCGCATCGATGGCGTTGGACAATCCCGAGCGCCCTGGCCCGATCTGCGTCCGGTAAGTCAGGTTGGTGCCACCGTCGCGGGGGACCAGACGAAACCGCCACACCGCGGCCGGATAGTCGGGTTCACCGACGGCCCAAGCGAATTCGCGGGGCGGATCACATCGGACAACTTGGGATGTACTGGTCCATTGCCCGAACGCCTCGTGTTGGTTGTGTCCGATGAACCGGGCGCCGACGCGTGGTTCGCTGACGCCGCCAACCCACTCCACGGCCTGCAGCTCGTTGCTGAGCGTCGGCATCAGCGCGATGTCGGAAATGAGGCTCCAGACCCGTTCGGGCTCGGCGTCAATCCACGTCGAGGCCTCCACGGTCGGCCTGTCCGCATAGCGTGCGCCCGTCCACTCCACGGATCCCATTGTCCTCCAGCGGGAACGTGCAATAGACGTGAGCGTCGCCACCACGGCCGCTCGACGGGGATTTCAGCCCTGCGGGTTCGCCGGCGATGCACGCAACGATCTGCGAGAACTCATCTGGCGTTAGGCAATTCCGCTGCCGGTGACCACGCTTGGGCCCAACGTACCGGTTTGGTCACGATTGGGGGAGCACATCGACAGCTCGCCGATGTCCACTTTCTGGACAAGGCTTGGTGCGGGTGCCGGCGTCGTCGGTAGCCACCGACACGGTGCTAGGCCAACGCGTGCGCTTCCTGTCGATCGGAGCCACGGAATGCCAGTTTGACGATCTTGCGAACAACCGTGCCGAACTGGCGCAGCAGCGGGCCCCGGTTGTAAGGAATGCCGTAGCGTTCGCAGATCTCCTGCACCTCGGGGGCAATCTCGGCGTACCGGCGGGCCGGGATGTCGGGGAACAGATGGTGCTCGATCTGGTGGGACAGGTTGCCCGACAGCAGGTGGAAGGTCTTGCCGCCGGTCAGATTGGCCGAGCCCAGCACCTGGCGGAAATACCACTGCCCCCGAGACTCGTTCTGGGTTTCTTCGACGCTGAACTCCTGGGTGCCGTCGGGGAAGTGGCCGCAGAAGATGATCATGTACGACCACACGTTGCGCATCAGGTTCGCCGTGAGATTTCCGGCGAAAACGAACGGCGCAAACGGCCCGGCCAGCAGCGGGAAGGCGACGTAGTCCTTGAGGGTCTGACGTCTGGTCTTTTTCCAGATCTCCGTCAAGGTCTCACGCTTGTCGCGGAGCGTGATCTCGCCGGAGCGAATGCGCTCGGTCTCCAGTTCGTGCAGCGCGACGCCGTACTGGAACAGCACCATCAACAGGAACGCGTAGACGGGGTTGCCCAAATAGTACGGCTGCCAGGGCTGGTCTTCGCTCATCCGGATGATGCCGTAACCGATATCGCGGTCCATTCCCACGATATTGGTGTGGGTGTGGTGCATGTAGTTGTGCGAATGCCGCCATTGATCGGCGGGGCAGGCGGTGTCCCACTCGAAGGAGCGCCCGGAAATCGCGGGGTCACGCATCCAGTCGTACTGGCCGTGCATGACATTGTGGCCAATCTCCATGTTGTCCAGGATCTTTGACAAGCCCAGCATTGCGGTGCCCGCCAGCCAGGCCGGTGGCAGTATGCCGGCGAACAGCAGTGCGCGTCCACCGACTTCCAGCGCCCGCTGAGCCTTGATGACGCGGCGGATGTAGTCGGCGTCCGCTTCGCCGAGGTCAGCGATCACGCGTTCCTTGATGGCGTCGAGTTCGCGGCCGAATGCCTCGGCTTGTTCGGGCGTCAGGGCGAAATTTGCGCGGGTTGCGGTTTCTGCAATGGTTGCGATGTTGTTGTTTCCCATGGGTTTCCCCTCCCAAGGTTGATGTGGATTGATGGCTAGAGCGATAGGTCGACGTCACCGACCGGAACCGATACACAGATCTGGACGTCCTCGTCCGGAGCGACCGATACCGCACCGGTGACCAGGTTGCGCACCGTGCCGGAGGTCTTGCGCCTCGTGCAGGTGTGGCAGATGCCCATCCGGCAGCCGTTTTCCGGTGCCAGTCCGGCCGATTCGGCCTGTTCGAGCAGCGAGCGGCCGTCGTCGACGACGTCAATGCCGCTGTCTGCGAACCTCACCCGGCCGCCGGATGGTTGCGCGGGCGCTTCGATCGGCGCCGGCACGAAGCTTTCGGTGAACACGTTTTCACAGTTCTCCCGCACGGCGTCCACCAAAGTGGTGGGACCGCAAACGAACACCGCGTCCGGGGCGTCCATCGCGGCGGCCAGGTGATCCGGGCCGAATCGGCCGACGAGGTCGCCGCCACCCGATTGGGTGTAGCCGTGCAGGACCCGCACCCCGGGCAGTGCGGCCAGCTCGGCGCGATAGCAGGCCTCGGCGGGATTGCGCGCGTAGTGGATGAAGGCGATCTCGGCACCGTGAATGTGCAGATGGTGCTGGGCAACCAGGGTGCGCAGCATCGCCAGCACGGGCGTGATGCCGCTGCCGCCGGAGACGAAGAGGATGCGGCGCGGCCGGCGCTGCGGCAGCACGAAGTCGCCGCCGACACCGGCCAGGCCCACCACCATGCCGCGACGGGCATGGTCATAGAGATAGGTCGATACCAGCCCGCCGTCGTGGCGACCGATGGTCAGCTCGAGAGTCTCGCTGCCTTCGGCGTTGGCCGGCGAATAGCACCGGGTGTGACGTCGGCCGTCGATATCGACGGTGAGGTTGACGTACTGACCGGCCAGGGGGCCGGTACCCGCCGCCATGGCCGAGCGGAACGTGTCATTGGGGGCCAGCGTTAGGGTGACGCTGCGCGGCGTGGTGCGCCGCACGTCGATGAGCTTGGCGCGGGCCTCGCCCAGCGTCCACGTCGGCTCCACCAACTCGGTGTATCGATCGATTCCGTGCGGACCGGTGAGCAGGTCGACCAGGCCGGAACCCAGGACCCGCTTTGCCAGAGTTTGGGTCAAAGTTTGAGTGAACATATGTACACGGTGTGACGTGACGACGCTGGTCGTCAAGGTTTTTCCGCAGCTCTGTGGTAGGGTTCACATAGTGAATGAACGTACTCCTAGCTCACGCCCGCACCGATCGGGCCGCTCCCGGGACAGCCCGTCACGCGAGGAGCGCAAGGAGGCCACCCGGCGTGCCATCATCGCCGCCGCCCTCAAGCTGGTGCATGATCGCAGCTTCAGCGCGCTGAGTCTGCGTGAAGTCACGCGCGAAGCCGGAATCGTGCCAGCCGCGTTCTACCGCCACTTCGAATCGATGGAAGCCCTGGGCTTGGTTCTCATCGACGAGTCGTTCCGAACGCTGCGCGACACCCTGCGCGGCGCGCGGGCGGGCCGCCTGGACCCGAACCGGGTGATCGAATCGTCCGTCGAGATCCTGATAGGCAGCGTTGCCGAACGCCGCGAGCACTGGCGATTCATCGTGCGCGAGCGCTCCACCGGCCTATCGGTGCTGCGCTACGCCATCCGTACCGAGATCCGGCTGATCACCTCGGAACTGGCCACCGACCTGGCGCGGTTTCCCGGGCTCAATGAGTGGAGCACCGAAGACCTCAACATCTTGGCGACGCTGTTCGTCAACGCCATGATTGTCACGGCCGAGGCGATCGAGGACGCGCAGAGCTCCGAGGCGCTCGAGGAGATCCGTAGGATCGCGGTCAAACAGCTGCGGATGGTCGCAATCGGTGTCGCCGGCTGGAAAAGCAGGCCCTGAGTCCGTTTCGGGCTGATGCCGCTTGATCACCCAGGCCCCGAACCGCGTTCGGGCGGCTATCGATTGAGGTGCGCGCTGGCCCCTCGGCAAACGAGCACTGCGCCAGATTCAAGCCGCTATAGTTCTACGCGTGGCTCTGGCCGCGACTCGCAAGTTGGTGCGCGATCCTCAGCTGCGCAGACTAATGGCGGTATGCGCCACCTTTCTCACCAGTAATTCCGCGCACGGCGTGCTGCTCACCGTCTTCGCCTTCTCGGTGGGCGGTGCCGCCACCGTCGGCGTGGTGACCCTGGTCCGGATGCTGCCCAGCGCACTTCTGGCGCCGCTGGCGGCAACGCTGGCCACCAGTCCACGCCCCCAGGTACACCTGGCAATCGGGGTTGGCGCCCGCGGGATGACAACGATCGCCACCGTCATCGTGGTGGTGTCCGGGGCGCCGCTCGGTGTCGTCTTGGTGGTGCTGGGCGTCGACTCGCTGATGTCGGCGGCCGTGCGCTCCCTGCATGCCGCGCTGGTGGTGCGTCTGGCCACCAGCGTGGCCGAGGCGGCAACCGCCAACGCGGCGACCGGGGTTCTTCTCTATGCCAGCGCCCTGGCCGGGCCGGCGCTGGCCGGGGTGATGCTGGCCTTCGTCGGCGTCGGCTGGGCCTTGACCCTGCCGGCGGCGCTCTTCGTCGTCGGCGCCCTGACGGCGCTACGGATCACCGTGGCGCCCATCGATGACATGCCCGATACCGGCGGTGCCCGGCCATCCGGCGGTGTCGCGCGCGTCCAGCTCAGGGCGGTCGGAGCCGGGTTTCGCGCGATCATCGAAAGCCGTCCGGCCGCCGCAGCGGCGACCCTGTTCCTTCTCACCATGACGCTGCTCGACGGCTTCTGGTACGTCGCGAGCGCGCCGTTGGCCGCAGACCAATTTGGGCTCGGCCCAAGCGGTGTCACGACGATCATGACCATCTACGGCGTCGGCGGCCTGCTCGGTGCGGTGGCAATGCTGTCGATCGCGGGACGGGGCGGGCTGGCCCGCATGTTCACCTTGGCCCGGCTCAGCGAGGCGCTCCTGCTCGCGGCGATCGGTGCGGCCAGTCTGCCCGCATTGGGCCTGGTGCTGGCCGCCGGCGTGGGTGGTGGAAGCGCGGCCTCGTGGGCCATCGCACCGACGCTTGTTCAGCGCAACGTCAACAGAGCCTCGATGGTGACCGCGGCGGCCAGTCTGCAGAGCGTGTCACGGCTGGCGATCGCCGCGGGTGCGGGGATCGCGGCGGTGCTGGTCGGCTCGTTGGGGCTGACCGGCGCCCTGGCCATCGTCAGTGGTGCCGCGGCGCTCATCACGGTGCTGGCCTGGCCACAGGTGCGCCGCGCCGACAAGCTCAGCGACGACGACAGCGCCAAGCTTGCGGTGATCCGGGCCACCCCGGTGCTGGCCCCGCTGCCCGCACTTGCTCTCGAGCAGCTCGCGCGCACGGCGACGCGGATGGCCGTGCCTGCGGGCTCCGACGTGATCCGCCAGGGCGACCGAGGCGACCGGTTCTACATGATCGCCAACGGCCTGGCCGACGCCACCGTCAACGGTCGCCGGGTGGCCACCCTTGGTCCCGGCGGGTCGTTCGGGGAGATCGCCTTGCTGCACGACGTGGCGCGCTCGGCCACCGTGACAGCGCGAAAGGACCTCGACCTGGTCGCGGTGGATCGTGCCGAGTTCCTCGCCGCGCTGTCCAGCAACACGGCAGCCGGTCTGCGGCTGGGCGGGCTCGCCCGGACCCGGCTGGGCACCGTGCCCGTCGAGGAGCGCCTCATCGAACTCGGCCCGGATCCCGCACTGAACAGCCAGTCGCTGTCTGAGCTGCTCGCCGCGCAGCCGGCGCTGGCGGGCATCGGCGACGGCGCGCTGCGCGAACTCGCCGACACCGCCAAGGTGCTGGCGGCCCCGACGGTGCGCTGATCACCTGCGAGGGCGACCACGGCGATACCTACTACGTGATCCTCGAGGGCGCCGCCCAGGTCCTCGACGACGACACCGCGGTGCACCACCTCGGCCCCGGCGAGGGCTTCGGCGAGCAGGCGATCCTGCGCGACGTCCCGCGTACGGCGACCGTGCGAGCGGTGGGCGACACCACCCTGGTGGCCGTGGATCGCGAGGCGTTTCAGCGCGCGCGGCGTTGACACCGGCCGCAGCGACGGTGCCGTGACTGGGCCGGCTTACCGCGGGTCACGCCACATCGGCCAGATCGACGGACCACCGTGCGGCAGCGCGATCTCACCGGTAACGGTGAAACCGAAACGCTGGTAATAGGGCACATTTTCGGGCTTGCTCGACTCGAGGTAGGCCGGGCAGTACTCGGCGTCGCAGCGGTCCAGCCGCGACCGCAGCAGCGCCTGACCGAAACCCTGTCCGCGAACCGTCGGGTCGCTGCCGATGGCGGCCAGATACCAGTGTGGTTCTTCGGGGTGTGCGCGCTTCATCGCCGACTGCACGGCACGTCCCACCCCCGTTCGGAACCCGAACACCCGAAGCAAGGCCGGGGTCATCGCCAGTTCCCCGAGCCGTGTCTCGCGCCATTGGTTCGGCGGATCCCACAATGCCGCCGCGCCGATAACCGGTCCGTCGCAGGCCACCTCAACGCCACCGCGGGCCAGATGGTGGTGGCGTGTCATGGCCGCGAACAACCGGCACAATTGCGTGGTCCGGGCCCGGTCACCGGGAAACAGCCACGTCATCACGGGTTCGTCGTAGAAAGCCCAGGCCATGGTTCGGGACAGCTCACGGATATCGGCCTTCTGCGCCGGACGCGCCTGTGGGGTCATCTCAGCGAGGGTATCTGGGACCGCCATGGCATCGCCGGGTCACCGCACCGCCGGGCGGCCCGATCCCGCCTGATACCCAGCAGCTCCACCGCGCCCTTACGATGGGGTGGCTCCATCATCGATGCCGGTGCGGCGCTGCGCCGGGGAACGGTTGGCCTACGGTGTGGGACTTCGAAACAGACCCCGAATACCAGGCGAAGCTGGACTGGGTCCAAGAGTTCATGGTCAACGAACTCGAACCACTGGATCTGGTAGCTCTCGATCCCTATGACAAGAAGAACCCCGAGATGATGGCCGTCCTTCGGCCGTTGCAGCAGCAGGTGAAGAACCAGGGGCTCTGGGCCGCTCACCTGCGACCGGAACTCGGCGGGCAGGGGTTTGGCCAAGTCAAGCTTGCGCTGCTGAACGAAATCCTCGGACGCTCGCGCTGGGCGCCCTCGGTGTTCGGTTGTCAGGCACCAGACTCGGGTAACGCCGAGATCCTGGCGCTGTTCGGCACCGAGGACCAGAAGGCCCGCGACCTGCAACCGCTGCTGGACGGCGAAATCACCTCCTGCTACTCGATGACAGAACCTCAGGGAGGTTCGGATCCAGGGTCGTTCGTCACGGCCGCCACCCGCGACGGAGACAGCTGGATCATCAACGGGGAGAAGTGGTTTTCCACCAACGCCAAGCACGCCTCGTTCTTCATCGTGATGGCCGTGACCAACCCGCAGGCCCGCACCTACGAGAAGATGTCGCTGTTCATCGTCCCTGCGGAGACACCCGGCATCGAGATCGTCCGCAACGTCGGCGTCGGGACCGAGTCGAGCAAGCACGCCAGCCACGGCTACGTCCGCTACCACGATGTTCGGGTGCCGGCCGATCATGTGCTCGGCGGTGAAGGCCAGGCGTTCATGACCGCGCAGACGCGACTCGGCGGCGGTCGCATTCACCACGCGATGCGCACAATTGCATTGGCACGACGAGCCTTTGACATGATGTGCGAACGCGCCGTATCCAGGCAGACCAGACACGGCCGGCTTTCCGACTTGCAGATGACGCAGGAGAAGGTCGCCGACAGCTGGATCCAAATCGAGCAGTTCCGGCTACTGGTGCTGCGCACGGCGTGGCTGATCGACAAGCACCACGACTATCAGAAGGTGCGTCGCGACATCGCGGCGGTGAAGGTCGCAATGCCACAGGTGCTGCACGACGTGGTGCAGCGCGCCATGCACCTGCACGGCGCGCTCGGCGTTTCCGACGAGATGCCGTTCGTCAAGATGATGGTGGCCGCCGAATCGCTGGGCATCGCCGACGGCGCCACCGAACTGCACAAGATGACGGTGGCACGCCGGACACTGCGCCAATACGAGCCTGTTGCAACGCCGTTCCCGTCACAGCACATACCCACCCGGCGAGCGGCGGCCGAAGCGCGGCTGGCCGAGCGCCTGGAACACAGCATCGCGGAGTTCTGACACCGGACGCCGGCCGCTGGGCGTCCGGATGCCGAAAAGTGGTGCGGCGAATGGATTCTCACGGCTCCCGCCCCGACCGGTCAGGTGACGTACCGGACGACGCTTTCTGCCACACAGGCCGGCTTACCGGACCCTTCGACCTCGACGGTCGTGGCAACCGTCGCCTGGACCGCGCCGTTGCCGACGTCTTCAACACCGACCAGCGAACTCTGGGCGCGCACCCTGGAACCGACCGGCACCGGGGCGGGGAATCGAACCTTGTTGAGCCCGTAGTTGATTGCCAGCTTTATGCCCTTGACCGTGTACATCTCGTGCTGCAGGCGAGGTAACAGCGACAGGGTCATGAAGCCATGTGCGATGGTGGTGCCGAATGGCCCTTTGGCCGCTCTTTCCGGGTCGACATGGATCCACTGATGATCGCCCGTCGCATCGGCAAACAGGTTGACGTCTTCCTGCGTGATCGTCACCCAGTCGCTTTGCCCGATGGTTTCACCCGCAGCGGCAGCGAGGTCGGCGACGGATTCGAAGGTGCGCATGGCTGTCTCCTCTGCTCGTGGGTAAGCATAGATGTTGTGAAGCTACTGCTGATCGCCGATACGCACGTCCCCAAGCGTGCCCGCGACCTACCCGACCAGGTATGGAAGCAAGTCGCCCGGGCAGACGTGGTGATCCACGCGGGCGACTGGGTAACCGTCGAGTTGCTCGACGAACTGCAGAGCAGGGCGGCCCGGCTGGTGGCCTGCTGGGGGAACAACGACGGACCCGATCTGCGCAGCCGGTTACCGGAGCGGGCGGACGTCGTGCTGGCGGGTCTGCGCTTCACCGTCGTTCACGAGACCGGCGCGGCGGGCGGTCGCGAGGCCCGGATGTCTCGGCTCTATCCCGATAGCGACGTACTGGTGTTCGGTCACAGTCATATCCCGTGGGACACCACAACCAGCACCGGTTTACGGCTGCTGAATCCGGGGTCTCCCACCGATCGTCGCCGAGCTCCCCATTGCACTTACATGACCGCGACAATCGAAAGCGGCGCGCTTGCCGGGGTCACCCTGCACAACATCGAAAAGTAGCCGCTTCCATCGCACATATTCTTCAAATAGCAACGACTACAATGGTTTTGAGTTGCGCGACAAAGTCACTCGCAAGTGTCGACGACAGGCAATGACCACCCGAAACATCGCGCATTCGCGTTACCGAATTACGAAGCAAATAGTGCATCGCGGCCGAATTCTTCAAGTTTTCAACACCAATCTGAGCATCAATCGTTATCGTGTCGAAACGACTCGGCGCCGATTCTCAATCGTTAGATAACCGCGACATTCTTCTCCGGCCGCGACAGACGAATTGGGCCGCGGCCCTGTGTTTCACTCGCCCAGACAGATTTGACCGTGCCGTGCGGCAGATGAAAGTTGGGTAGGAGCTATGAAGTTCGTTGAGAAGTTGCGTGGCGCAGCGGCCGGCGCTCCGCGCCGGCTGACCATCGCGGCCATAGGGGCTGCCCTGTTGTCCGGACTTGTTGGGGCCGTGGGTGGCGCGGCGACCGCCGGGGCATTTTCCAGGCCGGGTCTGCCGGTGGAATACCTGCAGATTCCGTCGGCTGCGATGGGCCGCGACATCAAGGTTCAGTTCCAGGGCGGTGGAGCGCACTCGGTCTACCTGCTCGATGGGCTACGGGCGCAGGACGACTACAACGGTTGGGACATCAACACTCCCGCCTTCGAGGAGTACTACAACTCCGGGTTGTCGGTGGTGATGCCCGTCGGCGGCCAGTCCAGTTTCTACAGCGACTGGTACCAGCCCTCTCAGGGCAACGGTCAGGGCTACACCTACAAGTGGGAGACCTTCCTGACCCGGGAGATGCCCGCCTGGTTGCAGGCCAACAAGGGCGTCTCGCCAACCGGCAATGCGGCGGTGGGCCTTTCGATGTCGGGCGGTTCGGCGCTTGTTCTGGCTGCCTACTACCCCCAGCAGTTCCCCTACGCCGCGTCCTTGTCGGGATTCCTGAACCCCTCCGAGGGCTGGTGGCCGACGCTGATCGGTCTGGCGATGAACGACTCGGGCGGCTACAACGCCAACAGCATGTGGGGCCCGTCCACTGACCCGGCCTGGAAGCGCAATGACCCGATGGTCCAGATTCCGCGCTTGGTCGCCAACAACACCCGCATCTGGGTCTACTGCGGCAATGGCACCCCCAGCGACCTCGGTGGCGACAACATGCCGGCGAAGTTCCTGGAAGGCCTGACACTGCGCACCAACCAGACCTTCCGGGACACCTACCTGGCCTCGGGTGGGCGCAACGGGGTGTTCAACTTCCCGGCCAATGGCACTCACTCGTGGCCCTACTGGAACCAGCAGCTGGTTGCCATGAAGGGCGACATCCTCAAGGTGCTCAACGGGCCTGCCGTCCCGGCGGCTCCGGCTGCCCCGGAGGCTCCCGCCGCCCCGGTCGCTCCGGCCGCCTGAGGGGCTCGCTAGCTCCAAAACCTGCATCGGCAGCAGCGCAACGGCCAGCGCTGCTGCCGATGCTTTTTTGGTGGCGCGGCTACTTCAACAGGGCCCGACGGTCGGAGTGGAAATAGGTGAAGCCGGTTGTCAGCGCACACACCGTTGAGGCGACCGCGAGCATCTGGGTTCCGCTGACCACCAAGCTGATGGTCCCACCCACGGTGGCGCCGAGAATGAAGCTGGCAAGCAACATGAAGTAGCCGAGCCAGTCCGCCGCCTGTCCGCCGGCGATATGGCGTTCGATGCCCTGCCCCATCTTGACCAACGTCCCGGTCACGTAACTCAACGGCACCGACACCTCGCCGTCCTTGACGAACGACGTGTTCAGCGAACCCACACCGAAGACCACGAGCATGATCGGCAGGAAGTCCAGCTGGCTGCCTTCCCATCCACCGATGACGATGTCCAGGGCCGTCGCGGCGACCAGGCTGAAGGTGGTCAGCACGGTCGGGCCGTGCGGGTGATCCACCCAGAAGTGCCGTTTGCACACCGATGCAACCACGACTCCCACCAGGAAACACACCAGGAGCAGCCCCGCCGTGACCGAAAGCCACACGTCGTCCCGAAAGTAGCCCAGCACAGCGCGTTGGGCGTTTCCCGTCATGAATGTCACGAAGTAGCCGGCAGAGTGGGTGAAAGCGGTTGCACCCAGCACGCCGGCCAGCACCGCCAGCACCCAGGACAGTCGCGCCTCGCTGTCGAAAATGTCACTCCTCACCCAGCCATGCTGTCAGACCCGTTCGACGACCGCAGAAATCAGCAGGCCAGACCATGCCCGTTCGGGCGCGCCACAGTCACCGGCCGGGCGCCGGCGGCCGGTGCGCCCGCCGACCTAGGTGGCGGTGAGCCGCGCGATCGAGCGCAGCGGGATCGGCAGCCAGCCGGGCCGGTGCCGCGACTCATAGCCGGCCTCATAGACGGCCTTGTCGAGTTCGTAGGCGGCCAGCAGCAGCTCCGAATCCCGCGGATCGTTTCCCGAGGCGGCCGCATAGCCTTCGCAGAACGCGGTGCGGTTGCGGGTGATCCATTCCCGGGCGCGAGCCGCCAGCTGCTTATCGTCGGCGTGGTCGACCAGCGGCCCATAGGCGGCGTACTCGAACGAGCGCAAGACCCCCGCGACGTCGCGCAGCGGCGAATCGGGGGCCCGCCGCTCCCGCAGCGGCTGCCCCGGTTCGCCTTCGAAGTCGATCAGCACCCAGCTCTCCGGCGTGCGCAGAACCTGCCCCAGATGCAGATCCCCATGCACGCGCTGAACGCTGATCGTCTCGTCGACCAGCTTGACGAACCGTTCTTCGATGGTGCCGGCGTACTGCTGCAGTTCGGGCACCGCCGCAGCGGTCGACGACAACCGCGCCAGCACGTGGTCCACCGGGAAGGTGGCCTGTGCCGTCCCCAGCTGCTCGGCCAGGGTCGCGTGCACCGACGCGACCGCTTCACCGAGCCGGCGGGACTCGCCGGCAAAGTCGCCGCCGACTTCGTGTGCGTACAGGTCGCCCTCGGCGAACAGGTCACGGACGCTGGCGGTGGCCATCGCCCAGCCTTCGGCCGCGTTGGCCGCGTAGGCGGTTGCCATGCCCAGCGGGCACGCGGCCTCCGGGGGCTCGCCGGGGATGCCGATTTCGTAGGTGCCCAGCAGCCGCGCCACGTGCGGATTGTGCGCCCGGCCCAGCACCCGGTTGAGTTCGATGTCGGGATTGATCCCGCTGCTCACCCGGCGGAAGACCTTCAGGATCGCGGCCTGCCCGCGGTCGAATATCACGCTGGTATTGCTTTGTTCGGCGTCAGAGACCCGCGGGTAGGCATCCAGCGGCAGCTCGACATCGGGCTCGCGAGCGAAGCTGACCTGCCCGTCGGACGAACTTCGCACGGCCGACGAGTCGATCAGCGAGAGCAGAACCTGCGGCGCCACCGGGTCATAGAGGGCGTCGAAGCCGGTGTGGTCGTCGGCGGAGCCGATGGTGGCCAGCGTGCTGAATTCCGAGACCGGCCCGGCATCCCAGCGCACCAGCACCTGGTAGCGCTCCGCGGAGCCGTCCGTGTAGCTGACATCCACCAGCACCAGGTCCAGATCATCGCGCAGCGCCACCACCGCACCCGGTTCGGCGGCGGCCAGTTCGCGGTTGCGTCCGGCGTACCAGCGTTGCTGCGGGAGCCATTCCGACCAGGGCAGCTTGGCTGCAAGCGTGGCTGGCGAGTTCATTTAGCGCCGCTCCTTCTCATTGCTTGGTCCCCCGCAAGCGGGCGGTGCCCCCAGTGCATCGTCACCGGCGCGGTCATCGTTCCTCCTCGGATGCGGACAGCTGAAACCAGTAGAACCCGCGCCCCGGAAGGGTGAGCAGGTAAGGCAGGTGCCCGATTTTGGGAAATTCCACTTGCCCGGTCAGCTCGACGGGCGTGTAGCTGTTCCACTGCTGCAGGTTGAGCTCGATGGGCTGCGGGAAGCGCGACAAGTTGTTCACACACAGCACGACGTCCCCGTCTTCGCCGGCCGGTCCCGGGGCCTCGCGCACGTAGGCCAGGATCGACGGGTTGGAGCCGCCCAGCTCCTGGAACGTGCCGACGGCGAACGCGTTGTGGCGGCGTCGTACCGCCAGCATGGTGCGGGTCCAGTTCAACAGCGATGTCGAGGTGTCCCGTTGCGCCTCGACGTTGACCGCCTGATACCCGTAAACGGAGTCCTGGCTTGGGGGCAGGTACAGCCGGCCCGGGTTGGCGGTGGAGAAACCGGCGTTGCGGTCCGGGGTCCACTGCATCGGAGTCCGCACCCCGTCGCGATCCCCCAACCAGATGACGTCGCCCATGCCGATTTCGTCGCCGTAGTAGAGCACCGGCGAGCCGGGCAGCGAGAGCAGCAGCGCATTGAACAGCTGGATCTGGTTGCGGTCATTCTCCAGCAACGGCGCCAGCCGGCGGCGGATCCCGACGTTCGCTTTCATCCGCGGGTCCTTGGCGTACTCCGCGTACATGTAGTCGCGTTCTTCGTCGGTGACCATTTCCAGCGTCAACTCGTCATGGTTGCGCAAGAAGATTCCCCACTGTGCCATATCGGGGATGGGCGGGGTCTTTGCCAGAATCTCCGAGATCGGAAACCGCGATTCGCGGCGGACCGCCATGAAGATGCGCGGCATCAGCGGGAAGTGAAAGGCCATATGGCATTCGTCGCCACCGGTGCTGGCCTCACCGAAGTACTCGACGACGTCGGCCGGCCACTGATTGGCCTCGGCCAGCAACACCCGGCCCGGGAATTCGTCGTCCACCACCTTGCGGACGCGCTTGAGGAAGGCGTGCGTCTCGGGCAGGTTCTCGCAGTTGGTTCCCTCCCGCTCGAACAGGTAGGGAACGGCGTCCAACCGGAATCCGTCGATCCCCAGGCCCAGCCAGAACCGCAGGACGTCGATCATCGCCTCTTGCACGGCCGGGTTGTCATAGTTCAGGTCCGGCTGATGGGAGAAAAACCGGTGCCAGTAGAACTGGCGGCGCACGGGATCGAAAGTCCAGTTGGACTCTTCGGTGTCCACGAAAATGATCCGGGCGTCGGTGTATTTCTCGCTGCTGTCGCTCCAGACGTAGTAGTCCCCGTAGGGGCCGTCGGGGTCGTGCCGAGACTCCTGAAACCACGGGTGCGATTCCGAGGTGTGGTTCATCACCAGGTCGGTGATCACCCGGATGCCGCGCCGGTGGGCCGCGTCTACCAGGGCAACGAAGTCGCCGACGGTGCCGAACTCCGGCAAGACCTTGTAGAAGTCCCGGATGTCATAGCCGCCGTCACGCAGGGGCGAATCGTAGAACGGGGGCAACCAGATGCAATCGATACCCAGCCACTGCAGATAGTCCAGGCGCTGCATCAGGCCGCGCAGATCGCCGGAACCGTCGGCGGTGCCGTCGTAGAACGCCCGGACCAGTACCTCGTAGAAGACCGCGTGTTTGAACCAGGTTGGGTCGGCGGGCAACGCGGCCGCGTTGCCGAAATCCTTGGCATCGGGGTGTTCGACCACACCTCCCTCGACGTGGCTGCCCTCGGCTGGATTGTGCTCGATGGTGTTGGTTGCCTCGTTCATCAATTCCACGATGCCACGGGTACCCGAGGCGCAACCATAAGAATCACGCCAAGATCGATGCGCGCAATCACGCCCGGTGCCATGCGAATTGGCTGACCGACGCGAAGAAGCCGCAGCGAGATCAGGCGGGCGGGCCCTCGGCAAGCGTCACGTTTTCGGTGCGCTGCCCACCCGAACTGGATGTCCAGCTGATCGAGACGATGTCGCCAGGGTGGTGCCCGTTGAGCGCATCCGACATCGCGGTCGCCGAGTTGATCGGGGCGCCGCCGAGTGCGGTGATGATGTCGCCGGTGGAGATGCCGACCACCGCCGCCGGAGCGCTGCCAACCACGCGCGCAACCTTGGCCCCGGTGCCGTTGTTGTCGACGACACCCAGACCGAGGAAGGCGGTGGGCCCGATGTGCACCGTGGGCGACCCGCCGCCGGAGCGGATCTGTCCGGCGATGCCCATCGCCTGTCCGATCGGGATGGCGAAGCCCGTTCCGCCACCGGACATCTGGAAGTTGTCGGAGGCGGCGGTGTTCATGCCGACCACCTGACCCATGTTGTTGACGATCGGCCCGCCGGAGTCACCGGGGGCGATCGCGGCGTCCACCTGAATCAACCCGTTGAGCGTCTCTTCGGCGCCGGTCAGCGCGTCGGATGCCTCGACGGTCTGGTCCAGTGCGACCACGCGTCCGGGCACCGCGCGGGGCGTACCGCCCTGCCCGCCGGTGTTGCCCATCGCCACGATCGGCTCACCAACGGAGACGCCGCCGCCGATCGCGGCGGCGGGAAGGCCACCCGCGCCGCGCATCTGCAGCACCGCGACGTCGCGGGTGCGGTCGTAACCGACCACGTCGACGCCGTAGGTGCGGCCGTCACCGACACTGAAGACGGAGATGTCGGTGGCGCCCGAGATCACGTGGTTGTTGGTCAGCACGACGCCGGCGGGATCGATGATGATGCCCGTTCCGGCCCCGACCGCGTTGTTGTAGCCGAGCTTGGTGTTGACGTTGACGACCTGCGGGCCGACCTGCGCGACCATCGCCGAGGGGTCAAGCGGCAGTGTCGGGAAGTCGGCGAACCGATCCAGCGCCAGGTTCGACGGCGCCGCGTGCGCCGGCGCCGGCACGGTGGCCAGGCCCAGTCCCAGCACGGCCAGTACCGCCACTAGCCATGACCACCTCGGTGAGTGGTGGCGCAATTTACTCATCCCGCATCCTCCTGCGTCGGGGTAAGAATCAGAGAATTGTCCCAGCCTTCAGGTCCGGGCAGCAAAACCTAGTCTTACGAGAATAGTCCAAGGATAGCGATGTGTGGCCTTGCTAAGGCCCAGATCGCCGGTTATTCGCCGAGGTCGACGGACCGGGCTCCAGCGCATACCTGAGATGGTGGCTGACGTCACCCACCATGTCGATCAGAGTCAGGTCGCGGTAGGAAAACCGCCATTTGCCGTCGACGCAGGCGAAACGGTCGTGGTAGCGGCCCGTGACGATCGGCTGTAGCGGGAAGTCGTCGACCTGCTGAAAAACGGTGTAGTAGCTGCGACAACGAGCGATTCCGCACTGCGGGTCGATCTCGATGATCGGATTGCTGACCACGTGCTTGGTGCGCGGCGTCCCGTTGGGATACACAATGATCAGGGCCTCCCAGATCTTCAACAATCCCGCCGCATCGACGGTGTCCTGACCGCCGTCCTGATCACCGTCCGCGGCGATTCGGATGCGGGCGTGCTCGAAGAGCGCGGCGGCCGCCGGCAAATCGCCGGCGTCGATGCATTCGGCATAGCGATAGAGCAGGTTGGCGATCTGAGTCTCCGCCCGCATCGAGCAACGGTAGCGCGCCGGCCAGACCGACCGGCCCCACTCCGGGCCGTAGGCTGGGCCGGTGGGCGAAGTGTTCGACCCCGCGGTCAGGTTCACCCAATCCCCGGTGGCGCGGTTGGCAACGGTCACCCCCGAGGGCATTCCCCATGTGGTGCCGGTGGTTTTCGCGGTCGACAACGACCTGATCTTCACTGCCGTCGACGCGAAGCCGAAATCCACCCGCAGGCTGCGCCGGCTCACCAACATTGAGCGCACGCCGCAGGTCAGCCTGCTGGTCGATCATTACGACGACGACTGGACGCAGTTGTGGTGGGTCCGCGCCGACGGAGTCGCCCAAATCCATCCGGCCGGAGCGGTGCTGCACACCGGTTACCGGCTGCTGCGCGCAAAGTACGCCCAATACCAATCGGTGCTGCTGGATGGGCCGGTAATCTGCGTAGCCGTGCGGCGCTGGTCCAGCTGGCACGCGTGACCCGCCCCGCGCGTTGTGGCATCTGGTCTCCGGTCCGCTCCGGTAGGCGCCCGTTACCGACCCTTGTGTTGCGGGGCAGTTGAGAGAAAAGTTGCTACTGCGTCCTATGGGCTGGAACACACCGCGTACGGGAGTGGGCGGACAACCCCGGGAAGAACGGGAGGCAAGTCATGGCCGACAGAGCGGGTAGTTCCTCGGGTTCGGGAACTGCGCCTACCGCCGAAGGTCCGGACGCTATCCGCAACGTGGTTCTGGTCGGACCGTCCGGGGGCGGGAAAACCACCCTCGTGGAAGCGGTTTTGGTGTCCGCCGGAGTGCTCTCTCGCCCCGGCTCGGTAACCGACGGCACCACGGTCTGCGACTTCGACGAAGCGGAGATCCGTCAACAGCGCTCGGTCGGCCTGGCGGTCGCCGCACTGTCACACCAGGGCATCAAGGTCAATCTGGTCGACACCCCCGGCTATGCCGACTTCGTGGGTGAACTGCGCGCCGGGCTGCGCGCCGCGGACTGCGCGCTATTTGTCATCGCGGCAAACGAGGGTGTGGACGAGCCGACGAAGTCGCTCTGGCAAGAATGCAGCCAGGTTGGCATGCCGCGGGCGGTGGTGATCACCAAACTCGACCACGCGCGAGCGAACTACGCGGAGGCGTTGGCTGCCGCCCAGATCGCGTTCGGGGACAAAGTACTGCCGCTGTGTCTACCGACCAGCGACGGCTTGATCGGCTTGTTGTCCCAAACCCAGTACGCCTACGCAAACGGCACGCGCTGCGAGACGGCACCCGGAGCTTCGGACGCGGACCGGATAGAGGAGGCCCGCGGGTCCCTGATCGAGGGAATCATCGAAGAGTCCGAGGATGAGTCGCTGATGGAGCGCTACCTCGGTGGCGAGCAGATCGACGAATCGATCCTGATCGAGGATCTGGAGAAGGCCGTTGCGCGGGGCTCGTTTTTTCCGGTGATCCCGGTGTGCGCCAGCACCGGTGTCGACACGCTGGAACTGCTCGAAGTTGCCACGCGGGGCTTCCCCTCGCCCCGCGAACATCCGCTGCCGGAGGTCTTCACCCCACAGGGCGCCACCCACGCCGACTTGGCCTGCGACGTTGACTCGCCATTGCTCGCCGAAGTGGTCAAGACGACGTCGGACCCCTACGTCGGCAGGGTCAGCCTGGTCCGGGTCTTCGCCGGAACCATCAAGCCCGACGCCACGGTTCACGTGTCAGGTCACTTCTCATCCTTTTTCGGCAGTGCCAACGGGAACGGCGCGGCCGCCAGCACACACCCCGACCACGACGAGGACGAACGCATCGGGGTGCTGTCGTTTCCGCTCGGAAAACAGCAACGTCCGGCCACCAAAGTGGTGGCCGGTGACATCTGCGCGATCGGCAGGCTGAGCCGGGCCGAAACCGGCGACACCCTGTCGGACAAGTCCGAACCGCTGGTGCTGAAGCCCTGGACCATGCCGGAGCCGCTACTACCGATGGCCATTGAAGCCCATGCCAAGACCGACGAGGACAAACTCGCGGTCGGACTGAGCCGGCTGGCCGCCGAAGACCCAACGCTGCGCATCGAGCAGAACCAGGAGACCCACCAGATCGTGCTCTGGTGCATGGGCGAGGCCCATGCCGGCGTGGTACTCGACGCGCTCGCCAACCGATACGGCGTCACCGTCGACACCGTCGAGCTGCGGGTGCCGTTGCGCGAAACCTTCAGCGGCAACGCCAAGGGGCACGGCCGGCACGTCAAGCAGTCCGGTGGGCACGGCCAGTACGGGGTCTGCGACATCGAAGTGGAACCGCTTCCGGAGGGCTCGGGGTTCGAGTTCCTCGACAAGGTGGTCGGTGGAGCGGTGCCACGTCAGTTCATTCCCAGCGTGGAGAAGGGCGTCCGAGCCCAGATGGACAAGGGCGTGCACGCCGGGTACCCGGTTGTCGACATCCGGGTGACGCTGCTCGACGGCAAAGCCCACAGCGTCGACTCATCGGATTTCGCCTTCCAGATGGCCGGTTCACTGGCGCTGCGAGAGGCGGCCGCCGCGACCAGGGTGACGCTGCTGGAACCGATCGACGAGATCGCGGTGCTCGTGCCCGACGATTACGTCGGCACCATCATGGGCGACCTGTCCGGACGTCGCGGCCGGGTGCTCGGCACCGACACGGTGGGCCACGAACGCACGGTGGTCAAGGCCGAGGTGCCGCAGGTCGAATTGACCAGGTACGCCATCGATTTGCGCTCCCTGGCCCACGGGGCGGCGTCGTTCACCCGCTCCTTCGCCCGCTATGAGCCGATGCCCGAATCCGCCGCCGCCCGCGTGAAGACTCACGCATAGCGGCCCGGCGGATTCATGTCGACCATCAACGGACTGCCCGCGCACATCCTGCTCAATCACCTGGTCGTGGTGCTGGGTCCGCTGACCGCGATCCTGGCCATCGTGTGTGCCTTGTGGACACCGGCACGGCAGCGATTTGTCTGGCTGACGCTGCTGCTGGCGGTCATCACACTCATCGCGACCCCGATCACCGCTGACGCCGGTGCATGGCTTCAGGCTCGGCTGGGCCCGTCACCGATGGTAGAAAAGCACCAGGAACTCGGTGAGACCCTGACCTATTTCATGGCGGTCCAGGCGTTGGCCGTCGCCCTGCTGGTGGTCATGCATGTTCGCCGGGAACGGGGGCGTGCGGTCAACACCGCGACGCACCTGACGATCACCGCGCTGGTGATCGTTGCCGCCGCGGCCACGCTCGTCGCGACCTACCAGGTCGGCGATTCCGGCGCGCAGGCCGCCTGGGGTTCCATCGCTTCGGCGCTGGGACCCTACTAGGCCTGCCCGCCGAACTGTTGGGCCACCGCGCGCCGGTCCAGCGACCCCTTCGCGGTATGCGGCAGCTCACTGGCCATCTGGAAGGTGGCCGGAATTTCGAAGGACGCCAGCTTCTCCCGGCAGAATTCGGCGAGTTCCTGCGCAGTGGGCGCGGGCTCACGCGGCACGATCACCGCCGCGACCGCTTCGCCGTAGAGCGCGTCGGGGACGCCGAAGACCGCGTTCTCCTGCACCCCGGGGTGGCTGGCCAGCACCCCTTCGACGCGTTCCGGGGAAATCTTCTCCCCGCCCCGGTTGATCAGTTCCTTGATCCGGCCGCGGATGCTGAGGTCGCCCGCCTGCGACAGGGTTCCGAGGTCGCCGGTGCGTAGCCAGCCGTCGGTGAAGTTTGCCGCGGTGATCTTCGGGTCACCGAGGTAGCCGCGCACCACCGTGGGGCCGTGCAACCAGACTTCGCCGACGGCGCCGGGCCCGACCGGATGCCCGTCGGGCCCGACGATCCGGATTTCGGGCCCCGTTGATCGACCGACCAGACCGGTTGACTCAGCGGGGTTTTCGTCGCAGCCGCTGCCCTCGACACCGGTGCTTGCCACCTGGTGGGTGGCCTCGGTCATGCCGAATGCGCACAACACCGGGGCGGAGAACTCGTCATGCAACGCTTGCGCGGTTTCGGGCGTGAGTGGCGCGCTGCAACTGCGGATGAAGCGCAATGCGGCGCGAGTCCGGCCGGACGAGTCGGCTTCCCGTTCCGTCTTGGCGCGCTCCAACAAGATCTGGTGGATCGTGGGCACCGCGGTGTACCAGGTGGCGTGCGCGACGTGAATGTCGTCCCAGAATGTGTGCGCCGAGAATTTTCCGCGAGCCGGCAGCAGCACCGTGCCCCCCGAGACCAGGGTCGACAGCAACGCGGCCATCAGGCCGTGGCCGTGGTACAGCGGCATCACCGCAACCGTCGCGTCCTGTGGGCTCAGCCGGTATCCCGCGATGATGGACCGTATCGAGGTGGCGATGTTGGCGCGCGTCCAGGGAACCATCTTCGGCAGCCCCGTGGTTCCCCCGGTGAACATGATCATGGCGTCGTCGGCCCGCGACCCCTGGGGCGCCGACGCCACCGCGGTGGGCTCGCCGGCGGCGTCCAAATGGACCGACAGAATGCCGGTATCGCGCGCCACACTCACCGCGATCGGCCACCATCGAACCGCCGGTTCATCCCGGTCGCCGGGTCCGGTGCCGTCGATGAGCACCACGCGTGCCCCTGCGGCCCCGGCGCGGGCGCGTTGGTCAGCGACCGGCAGCGCCGGATCCAGCGGAACGACGATCAGATTCGCGCGTGACGCGGCCAGCAGCGCGACCACGAACTCGAGGTTGCTGCCCGAGCGCAACGCCACCCGCTCCCCCTGCCGCAGGCCGGCCCGAGTCAGCTGCCCGGCGAGGTCGTCGACCAGGCGGACCAGGTCGCGATAGCTGACCGCGACACGATCGGCGGTGAAGATGACCGCGGTTGCCTCCGGCAGCTGGGCCGCCGCCAGCTCCACCAGATCCGCCAGCCGAGGGCCGGCGGCCGAGTCGCAGGGTTGGGTCCCGACGTGCGCGGGCACTGCCTGGCCGCCGGTGATCGAGTCCGATGCCATCGCGTGCACTCCCTCCAGGTATTACCGGTGCAGTTGGCACCTGATCAGCACCCTGCCGGTGATCGGTACGCGTTGTCCAATACTGACCGGCTACCAGTCGATAGTCGACGGCTATCGAGTCGCGGTGGTGCCGGCCTACGCCGTAGCCGCCGCTCGATAGACGGAGTGAATCGTCGGATAGAGAACCGGTCTTGGACACAGCGGGGGCACCCGATAAGAGTGGTGATCAAGCCACCGGCCACCAACACACCCGAGGAGTCGCCACCATGACCACACAATCGGCATCTCCCAGCGACGCGACAGCCGCAGGCGGATTGACCGATGGTTTCCATCTGGTGGCCGACGCACTCAAAGCCAACGACGTCGCCACGATCTACGGAATCGTCGGCATCCCCATCACCGACCTGGCGCGCACCGTGCAGGCCCGCGGAATCCGCTACATCGGATTCCGCCACGAAGCCTCCGCCGCCAACGCGGCGGCCGCCGCAGGCTTCCTGACCGCCCGGCCCGGGGTGTGCCTCACCACGTCGGGCCCGGGTTTCCTCAACGCGCTGCCCGCACTGGCCAACGCAACCGCCAACTGCGTCCCGATGATCCAGATTTCCGGGTCCAGCCAGCGGGCGATCGTGGATCTGGCACGTGGCGACTATCAGGAGATCGACCAGCTCAACGCGGCCCGCCCATTCGCGAAAGCCGCGTACCGGATCAATCGGGTCGAAGATGTCGGGCTTGGCATTGCCCGCGCGTTGCGCACCGCGATCTCGGGCCGCCCGGGCGGGGTCTACCTCGACGTCCCCGGCGAGGTGCTCGGTCAGGCGATGGACGCGACGGCCGCCGCGGCGACCGTTTGGCGCCTCGTCGACCCGGCCCCGCGGCAATTGCCCGCACCCGAGGCCGTCGATCGCGCACTGACCATCCTCAGCCAGGCCCAACGTCCGCTGATCGTGCTGGGCAAGGGCGCGGCATATGCACAGGCCGACAACGCGATCCGGGACTTCATCGAGACGACCGGAATTCCGTTCCTGCCCATGTCAATGGCCAAGGGGCTACTGCCGGATTCGCATCCGTGCTCCGCGGGGGCGGCTCGCTCGCTTGCCATCGCCCGCGCCGACGCTGTCCTGCTGATCGGGGCTCGGCTGAATTGGCTACTCGGCCACGGCGAGTCACCGCAGTGGTCGGCCGACGCCAAGTTCATCCAGGTCGACATCGCGGCATCGGAGTTCGATAGCAACCGCCCGATTGCCGCGCCACTGACCGGCGACATCGGCTCGGTGATGGCGGCATTGTCCGACGGCCTGGCCCGGCATCCGATCGCGACCAGGGCCCCGTGGACCACCGAGCTCGCCGAACGCAAGGCACGCAACGAAGCAAAAATGCTGCAACGCTTGGCCGAGGATCCGCACCCGATGCGGTTCTACAACGCGCTTGGCGCCATTCGCACTGTGCTGCACGATAATCCCGACGTGTATGTGGTCAATGAAGGCGCCAACGCGCTAGACCTGGCCCGCAATGTCATCGACATGCAGCTGCCGCGTCACCGTATCGACACAGGAACGTGGGGGGTGATGGGTATCGGCATGGGCTACTCCATCGCGGCCGCGGTGGAGACCGGCCGGCCCGTCGTCGCAATCGAAGGGGATAGTGCATTTGGTTTCAGCGGCATGGAGGTCGAGACCATCTGCCGCTACCAGCTTCCCGTCACCGTGGTCATCCTCAACAACGGCGGCGTCTACCGTGGCGACGAGGCCACCAAGGCCCAGGCCACAGACGCCAGTCCCAACGACCCCGCCCCCACTGTGTTGAGCGCCCACGCACGCCACGAGCTGATCGCAGAAGCATTCGGCGGCAAGGGATATCACGTCACCACCTCGACTGAGCTGCGGTCGGCGCTGACCGCGGCGCTCGCATCCAACGGACCCACCGTCATCGACTGCGAACTCGACCCGGCCGCCGGTGTGGAGAGCGGGCACCTAGCCAGCCTAAATCCCACTAGCGCGGCCACCCCAGCGCGGGTCAGCGCCGGCGGCTGATCTCCATCAGCCGCGTTTGGAAGAACTCATCCAACGCGAGCCCCTGGGCGCTGGTCATCAGCGCCCTGGCGACGGGAGATCCAGGCCCGGTGGAACTGGTAGCCAAGGCGACCTGGGCTTTCACCACCGGGCTGACCAGTTGGACCGGGCGTATCTCACCGCCCGCGGGTGTGGTCCATAGCCAGGTGTGCGGCACAATGGACGCCGAATTCCCCGTGGCGACCTGAGCGAACAGCGAAGCAACGGAATCGGTTTCAACCTGCGGACTGACCGTGATGGCGTGGTCGGCGAAGGCCGCGTCGATGATTTGCCGGTCTCGCATATCCGAGGAGAGCAGGGCCAGTGGTAGCTGCGCGGCATCGAGCCAGCTCAGCGTCGACACGCCCGGGGGCAACATCTCCGGCGGCGCCAGCAGCACATGGCGCTCCTCGTACAGCGGCACCAAGTCAACGTCATGACCATCGTCGGAGGACGTATACACGATGGCGGCGTCCAGCTCGAAGTCACGCAGCCGCCGGTACAGCTCGGTGACCGCCAACCGGGAACAGATCTGCGCCTTCACCAACGGGTGCGCCGAGCAGAAGTCCGACAGCACCAGCGACGCAGTTGTCGAGGCAGACGGAACGGTGCCCAAACGCAGCGTTCCGGTGATCCCCGATCGCACCGCGTCCACCTCTGCCTTGAAGGCGTCGTGCTCGGCGATGATCCGCTTGGCCCAGACCACCAACCGCTCACCCTCCGGGGTGAGCCCCTCGAAGCTGTGGCCCCGATTGATCAAGGTGACGTTGAGTTCACGTTCGAGCTTGGCGATTGCCGAGGACAAGGCGGGCTGCGACACATAACACTTCTCCGCCGCCCGGGCGAAGTGGCGTTCCTGAGCTACCGCGACGAAGTACTCCAGTTGACGGAAGAGCACTGACACCTCCTCGGTCATGGGTACCGATTCGCTGAGGCTACCGCCCCCACCGGACCGTTGTCGCCCGCCGGTCCCCGATTGGGCCGCCAGGTCCTGCACCGTCGCGACAAGGTCCGCGCGCCATTGGGCGGTTCTCGTTACCCCGCAGCGCGGTTGGACCGCAGGCGCGGCGCGACGAGCCAGCCCGGACGTACGCGGAATCGGTATCGCTACCAGCGAATCCGACCCCGGAATCTGCGCCAACGTCAATTTCGGATTGATTTTCGGCGCACCGAGGAGTTTCACCCGAGACCCCGAATATGGGCCCGAATCCCGACCCCCTGGCTAACTGAGAATTGTTTGCTACACCCCGCGAGTGGGCACCTAACAACTAGAATGCGTTTAGTTGCTCGCACCATCTCGAAGGGCGGACGCCATGCGTCGAATAATTCGTTATCTATTCGTTATGGTTGCGATTACAGTATTGGCGGTCGTGGCAGCGGGCAGTCCCGCCACCGCGGCCCTGCCGGCCGCAGAGCCGATTCCGGGCGTTACTTCGGTGTTGCCCGCGAACGGAGCGGTGGTAGGAGTGGCGCACCCCGTGGTGGTGACGTTCACCGCGCCAGTGACCAACCGCCGCGCCGCCCAACGGACCATTCACGTCCTTTCACCGAGCAACATGACCGGACACTTCCAGTGGGTCCAAAGCAACGTCGTGCAGTGGGTGCCGGACCGATACTGGCCCACCCACACGCGCGTTTCGGTGGGGGTGCAGGAACTGACCACCGGCTTCGAGACCGGTGACGAGCTGCTCGGTGTGGCCAGCGTCTCCGCGCACACCTTCACCGTCAGCCGCAACGGTGACGTGCTGCGCACCATGCCGGCGTCGATGGGCAAACCCAGTCGCCCCACTCCGATCGGCAGCTTCACCGCCTTGTCCAAAGAGCGCACCGTTGTCATGGACTCCCGCACCATCGGCATCCCGCTGAACTCGTCGGAGGGGTACATGATCACCGCCTCCTACGCGGTTCGGGTCACGTGGAGCGGAGTGTATGTCCATTCGGCGCCGTGGTCGGTGAACTCACAGGGCTACGCCAATGTGAGCCACGGGTGCATCAACCTGAGCCCGGATAACGCGGCGTGGTACTTCGACAGCGTCAACGTCGGCGATCCGATCGAGGTGGTCGGCTAGTCTTTGCGGCGCGCACAACGGTGCTGGCTGCCGGCTGAATCATCCAGCCGGTCAGCCGATCCCGGCCTGCACCACCTTGACAACCACCAGCACCACCGCGACCACGAGGTAGGCCCGCAGGGTGAATAGGCCCAGCCGGTGTGCCGGCGACATGGCCGGGCGGGCAAGGTCGGTCAGATTGGGGGTACACCACTGGGCCCGGTCCTGTTGGCGAATGGCACGCCGTTCGGCACGGCTGAGCAACTTGGCGTCGTTGATCTCATCGACCTCCCCGGGATCCAGCCCGCCGCCCAGGGATTGCGAGATGGCCTCCGCGTCGCGTCGGTCGCTGCGCCGGCGGCCGGTGATGAGCACCGCAGCGCCGCCCATCATGCCGATCGCCGCGCCGGCCACCAGACCTATCTCGATGGCGGCGGTCGACAGGCGCGGAAAGAAGGTCGTTACCGTCAGCGCCAGCGACAGCAAGACCAGACACCAGACCGTGGTCCAAGCAATAATGTTCTGCCGCAGGGTGTTTACCCACGGACCCAGTACCGCATGGTCGTTGCAGAGCAACACCAGAAATACCGTTGCCGACGGTAGCAGGATGCCGGCGAGGGCCTGCACACCCTGGGTCACCAAGCCGAGCAAGTAGTCGGGGCTGAACGCTACCGCGGCTGAAATCGCAAGTAGCGCCGCGTAGCCGCCGTAGAACAGCGGGGCCTCACTGATCTTCCAGTGCAGCGAGTGCCTTTTGCCCATCGCGTCGCCAACGGCATAGGTGGTGGCCAGCCCGATGGCGTTCGCGCCGATCAGCGATGCGTCGAGTAGCACGACTGCGAACAGGATGCCCACGGTGGAGCCGAAGTGGTTGGTCAAACTCGTTGCGACCGCGCCCGCGTCACTGAAGTGGCCGACGTCGGAGGTGCCGGCCAGGCCGAATGCGGTCACCGCCATCAGCGCTGTCGCCCCGACGATCACCACGACGATGCCGAGTACCAGATCCGCTCGTGCGTAGGGAATCCAGCGCGCCGTGATGCGCTTGTCCACCACGTTGGACTGCTGAAAGAACAACTGCCATGGTGCGATCGTGGTGCCGACGATCGCCACGATGAGCAACAGCACCGTGGAGTCCAGTCCTCCGGGGAAGCGTGGCACCAAACCACCCACCGTCCCCGAGAACGTCGGATGCACCAGTAGCGCCATCGGAATGATCACCACGTTGACCGCGATCAGCAGAAACATCATCTGCTCCCAGCGGCGAAATGAGCCGCCGGCGACCACCGCGAACAACAGCACCGCGGCGGCCGGGATGGCGACCGCCTTCGGGCAGCCGAGAAAGCCGAGGGCCATTGATACGCCGATGAATTCGGTGACGATGGTCAGCGCATTGAGGATCAACAGGTCGCCGACGCTGAACGCGCCCCAGAACTTGCCGAAGCGCTCGAAGATCAGCCGCGCGTGCCCGACCCTTACGACCGCACCCAGGCGCAACACCATTTCCTGGTTCACGTATAGCACCGGGATCAGCAAGGCCAGGGTCCAGAGCAGGGTCATCCCGTAGTTCTGGCCGGCCTGAGCGTAAGTGGCGACACCACCGGCGTCGTTGTCGCCGACCATCACGATCAGCCCGGGACCGCTGATGACCATCAGGGTCCGCAGACGCTGCCACCGCCGGGAAGCTACGCCGTCGCCATCCCGCCGGATCCGGCCGAACGCACCAACGATGTCGCCGGTATGGGCCGAATCCAGGACGGCGGCGTCGGCGGAGTGCACAGCGGAATTCGGGGCACCGCGACGCGAAGTGGATATCGAGGTCATCAACGTCTCGCTATCGATACAGAGGTGGCGAACCGGACAGCGCAAGCCACTCCCGGCGACGGACACCGGGTCAGCGTCCGCCGCCGAGTTCGTTGCGGCTCAGGGAATTAGCGGTAGTTGTTGGTGCCCAGATCTGGATGTCCACCCAGCGACGCGGTAACCACCGCGATCGGCATCCTGGACACGTAGCGGTTGGCGCGCTCCTGCGGTGTCAGGACGAAGTGGGCGGACCACTTGTTGGTCAGCCGCCGGCCCGCACTGAGCAGCGAACGTCCCGGAAAACCGGTCATGTAGGGAATACGTTGTGTAGCAACCAAAGCCATGATCTTACTCCTGGTGGGAAAACCGATCGGCTTACGTCATTCAACGCGTCAAGGTGTCCCGGGCCTTCATGGCGCTGGTGCCCCACGGATTGGGCACAGATCCTGGTGAAGGCCCGACAAGGCTTAGGCGGTAGAAGAAATGCCGGAACCGGATCGGGGGAAGACGGATTTCGGATAGGGACTATCGCCCGGACTGATGTCACTCATGTCTCGCCCTCACCTCCTCACGGCCATGACACACGGGGGTGTCGTCACATCACCTATGCAAGAGGGATGACCGTACGGCGACGCATCGTCGAACGCACTCCTCTCGTGGGAGCTTCGGCACTGCACGGCGTATCCGGACTATCCGGAAGCCACTTGGGCTCAACCCTTAGGCCGGGAAGAGCTGTCCTGACCCGGGGCATCTCTCGACGTTCGGGGTCAGTGGCCTGTATCCATGCAGACGCCTCGCCTACCGAGGTGCTTGCGGGAACCATGTTCGCACCGAAACCCGCTGCTCGTCAAACGGCTATTTGGTAACGGCCACCACCAACGATGGCACTGGCGATGGTGGCGGCCTACCCTCGCCGGCATGGGCACCACTTTGCAGGACGCCAAAGTCGCCGCGGCGCTGGACCGGATGTACGCCGCAGCCGCAAACGAAATGACGGCGCTGCGCGAGCGACGCGCTGAAATCGAACGGCTGTGGTCTGGGGATGCGCAGCAACGGGCCGACGCGATGAGCGAGTTCTACATCCCGGTGACACCGGAGGCCGGCCGACTCATGTATGCGCTGGTCCGTGCGATCCGACCCACGACCGTCGTCGAGTTCGGAATGTCGTTCGGCATATCCACCATCCATCTCGCGGCCGCGGTTCGCGACAACGGCAGCGGCCGGGTGGTGACCACCGAACTCAACGCCAGCAAGATCGCCGCCGCCAAGCAGACCTTCGCCGACACCGAGCTGGCCGACGTGATCACCGTCGCCGAAGGGGATGCGCTCGCGACGCTGACAACCGTGCCCGGACCGGTCCAATTCGTGCTGCTCGACGGCTGGAAAGACCTGTACCTACCCGTCGTCAGGCTGCTGGAGCCGGTGCTGCCGGCGGGTGCATTGATCCTTGCCGACAACACCGAGTCCGCCGGTTCCCGGCCGTACCTGGACTACATCCGGGACCCCGCCAACGGCTACGTGAGCTTCAACTTTCCCGCCAGAAGCCGCGACAGCATGGAAATCAGCTGTCGCACGGCCGATTAACGACTAGCGCAACGACTCCTCGAGCCACGGTATCAGCCACTTCACACCCTCTGGGGTGAGGTGAACGCCGTCACTGCGCACCTGAATCCCGTCAACCTTGGCCGTATAAACCCCATCTGGGGACAGCTTCTTGTTGAGGTCGATGATCCCGACGTTTCGGTGTTGGCTAACTGTCTTGCGCAACATGTCGTTCCATTGCCTGACCCGGTCCGGCTGGTCCTCCGGGTACAAGCGGCCATCCGGCTTCTCGCCGCCCCGGCTGTAGGGCACCGTGGCCACCATCACCCGGACACCACTGGATCCGACGATCTTGAGCGCCCGCTGCAATTCGAAGTTGAGATACCCATCGAAGGTCGGGTCTCCGATGTGAGTCCACTTTCCTTCGTTCACCCGGTCCACGGTCTCCCAGCGACCGATGATCAGCAGCGCGACATCGGGCCGGTCTTGACTGACCTGGGCGGACCATCTGCTGGGCCAGGTATCGCACTCCGGCCGTTGCTCCAATGTCTGACCGATGTAGCGATACGGCGTGCCCCGCACCAGGCTGCAACCGATGACGGTGTGGTCGATAAATCGGAATCCGGGTGTGGCGGGCAGGTAATGCATCATGGTCCAGCCGATCGAGTCACCGAACACCGAAACGGTGAATGGCCGGTTCGGATCTCGTGGCGCGGCGGCTGGCCCCGGCGCGGACGGCTCCGGCGGTGACGGTGAGACCGCGGCGACCGCCGAAACGCCGGGTGGCAGGCCTACCTCACGCAGGCCCGGGCCGGTGCCGACCGGGATAACCAGCATGGTGGCGGCGGCCGCGCTGGCGACGGTGGCCGCCGCCAGGGGTAGCAGCGGTACTCGCGCCGGGCGCCAGCGCCGGATCGGTTGCTCGAACAGCCACCACGACAACGCGGCGATAGCCACGGTGAGGGCACACCGCGCGGCGAACAGCCGCGTTCCGGTCCACCCGGTGCGCTCGCCGTTGAGGGCCAAAAAGATCGGCCAGTGCCACAGGTAGATGCCGTAGGAGATGGTGCCCAGCCAGACCAGCGGGCGCCACGCCAGCAAACGCGCGACCGCTCCGCGTTGTTCCAGCGCAACCGGCGCCACCACGAAGACCGCGGCCAGGGCGACCAGGATCAGCAGACCGTGGCGGAACTCGTTGACGTTTCCGGTGGCAAAGTGGGTGAGCGCCGCCAAGCCCGCCACCCCGATGACCGGCAGAAAGCGGGCGACGCGCCGCCCCCACCGGGTCCAGACCAGGCACCAGCCGTGGTTGAGCGCCGTCCAACCGCGCACCAACAACGCCGCCGCCGCGGCGCCGACCAACAAGGCCTGGGCCCGAGTATCGGTGCCAAAATAGATCCGGTCACGCGTTGACTCGGACGCAAAGACAATGGCCGCCGCGCCAGAGGCCAGGGCCCCCAGGGTGCCGATCACGAATATGGTGAACCGGACGCCGCCGAGGGTGGCCCGCTGGAAATAGCGCCTGGCCCGGGCCGCCAAGAGCAGTGTCACCGCGATCAACAACAGCGGCCATACGATGTAGTACTGCTCCTCCACCCCCAACGACCAGGTGTGTTGCAGCGGCGAGGGGGGCGCGCCCTGGGTGAAGTAGTCGGTCTTCTGTGCGACGAACCGCCAGTTGGCCATCCACAGGAAGGCCGCCAGCGCGTCGTTACGCAGTCCGGTGAGCGCCTGGTAGGGCAACAGCTCGCGGGCCGCGGCGACGGTGAGCACCATCAGCACCAGCGCCGGCAGCAGCCGGCGCGCGCGGCGAATCCAGAATCCGGTCAGATCGATCCGACCGGAGCGACCCAATTCGTCCAAGAGCAGCGAGGTGATCAGGAAGCCGCTCAGGACGAAGAAGACGTCCACGCCGATGAAGCCGCCGCCCACTCCGGGAACGCCGCCGTGCCCGACGAGCACCAGCGCGACGGCCACCGCGCGCAGGCCGTCCAGCGCAGGAATTCCGCGCTGTCGCCCCGCGCGGTCCCAGATTGCGGTGCGGCCCGCACGTCGCACCGGAGCAATCCAACGTTTGCGGGTAGCAGAAGAATCCGGCGCGGGGTCATACCCGCCCGGCTCAGTGCTTGCTGTTAGCGTGCCCGGAGCACCCTGTCGCCCCGCGCCAAAGTTGCTGCCGATACGTCGCTGCCCCTCCTCGTGATCCCAGCAAGCTTAGATGCGGCAGCGGTGGATCCTTTTGCAGACACGCCTAGGTGTAGCAAGGTTTTTCGACGACTTGGCCGCTATTTCGGGCTAGGCCGGGCCGGCCGGTTGCGCATCGGCAGCGTTGATGCCCAGTTCCTCCAACACCGCGCTGGTATCGGCGCCCAACTGCGGGGCCGGACCCGATACCCGGCCCGGGGTCCGGGAGAACCAGGTCGGCACTCCCGGGAAGCGAACCGGCCCGTGGGCAGTGTCGATGGTTTCGAAGAATCCGACGGCATTCAGATGCTGGTTGTCGAACAATTCCGCCGGACTCGACAGCGCTGACGCGGGTATCTCGAGCTCCTCGAGCAGATCCAGCCATTCCTGAGTGGTCCGCGCCGCAAAGGTCTCGGCCAGCAGCGCGTACACGGTGTCGATCTGGCGGGCCCGGCCCTCGAGGGTGGCGTACTGCTCGCTGGCCCATGGGGGCCGTACCGCATCGACGAAAGCGGCCCAGTGTTTGTCGTTGTAGATCAGCGCGGCAAGGTAGCCGTCGCTGGTGCGATACGGCCGCCGATTGGGCGCCACGGTGCGGGGATAGACCGCCGGGCCCAGCGGCGGATCGAACATCGCGCCGTTGGCGTGTTCGACCAGCATGAACGACGCCACGGCCTCGAACATCCCGATCTCGACCTCTTGGCCCTGCCCGGTACGTTCCCGGTGGAACAGGGCCATCATGGTCGCGTAGAGCGCGGTGAGTCCGGCGACCTTGTCCGCCATTATCGTTCCCACGTAGCTGGGCTCACCCGTGAGCTGCTCTTGCACGGACGGCAGTCCGCACGCCGCCTGAATGGTGTCGTCATAGGCCGGCAGATCCCGGTTGGGGCCGCGCCGGCCGTATCCGTAGCAGTTGGTGTAGACGATGGCCGGGTTGATGGCGGCGACCTCGGGGTAGCTCAGCCCAAGCCGGGCGATCGCCTTGGCGCGCATGGAATGGATGAAGACATCGGCCCCTTCGATCAGGGCCCGCACGGCAGCCTGGCCGGAATCGGACTTCAGGTCGATGACGGCGCTGCGCTTGCCCCGGTTGACGTTGACGAACACGCCGCTCATGCCGGCGGCCGGACCAACCGAGACGTACCGGGTGTCGTCGCCTTGCGGGGGCTCGATCTTGATGACATCGGCCCCCATGTCGGCCATGATCTGGGTGCAGTAGGGCCCCATCACCATCGCGGTGAGATCGACGACGCGCACGCCGGACAGCGGGCCGGTGCGCTTCCCGGCACCGGCCCCCAAACTAGAGTCGCAATCGGACCCGCAATTAGACATGGTGCGCGCTTCCTCGATTCGCCCACGCGGCCGACTCGAAACTGTAGCGGATGTGGTCTGGTTGTCCGCTGGGGACCACGGGAAAGACCAGTGGTGCGGCCAGATCTCGGATGGCGTAGAGCCCTTCGGCAACATCTTCCATCGACCAGGACAGGCGCTGCACGCCGGGACTTTCGGCGACCACCGCCCGCGCCACCCGGCCCGCGATGGCGATCAACATCTCACCGTTGACCGGACAGGACTCGTGCGCCAGCAAACCGACCACCGGGGCCACCAGCTCGGTGCCCATCGGCGGGTACGACGAAATATCCAGGCCGTCAGCCATTCTGGTCACCGCGGAGGGAACGATGACGTTGCACAAAACACCACTGGCCGCGCCCTCGACGGCGGCGACATTGGACAAGCCGATCAAGCCGGCTTTTGCCGCGGCGTAATTGGCGACCCCCTGGTTGCCGTACAGGCCGCCGATCGAGGAAGCCAACACGATGCGGCCGTAAAGTTGGTCACACATCAACCCGAAGGCCGGCCGCACGACGTGGAAGGCGCCCCGAAGATGCACGTCGATGACGGCATCGAAGTCTTCGTAGCTCATCTCCTTGAGCGGCGCGCTGCGCACGTTGCCGGCATTGTGGATCAGGATGTCGATCCGGCCGTAGCGCTCGAGCGCGGTTTCGATGATCGCCTGACCACCGGCGGGTGTCGTCACCGAGTCCAGCGACGCGGCCGCCTGCCCGCCGAGCGCGGTGATCTCGGCCACCACCTGGTGCGCGGGTGCGGGGTCGCCACCGGCACCGGCCAGCGAACCACCGGTGTCGTTGACCACGACTTTGGCCCCTCTGGCCGCCAGCAGCAGCGCGTACGCCCGGCTCAGGCCCCGGCCGGCGCCGGTCACCACGGCGACCCGATCGTCGAACCTGAGTTCAGTCATCACGATTCCAGAATGAGGCCATTCAGATCGCCTTTGCTTCGCCATTGGGCAAGCAGATCACCGAATGCGTAAAAACCCGGGCCGTAGGGTTCGCCGATGTGGGAACGGATTCCCTCGCCTTCGGCCGCACCGGGGCCGCCGCCTTCGTTGTTGTAGTAGCCGGGCGTGCACTCGAGATATCGAACTGGGTGTTGTCGATCGCGGTTTCCCGAATGGTCCTGCACCACTGGTCTTGTGCCTGCTGGCTGGGTTCGACGACGGTCGCACCCCGGGCCAGCGCTTCGGCGATGATGTAGGCGATGTGCTCGCCCTGCAATTCGTAGTCGGCGGCGATGTTGGCCGAGATGCCGACCTGGGTGAATCCGGTGAAAAACTGATTGGGAAATCCGCGGCTGGTCATGCCGTGCAGCGTTTGGTACCCATTGCGCCAATAGTCGAACAGCGACACGTTGTCGCGGCCCCTGATCTCGTCGATGGAGTAGCGGCGGCTGATCTGTGTGGTGATCTCAAAGCCGCTGGCGTAGATGATGCAATCGAGCTCGTACTCGGTGTCATTGGCCACCAGCCCCGTTTCGGTGGCCCGCTGGACGCCCCTGGTCTGCGAGACGTCGACCAGGGTCACATTGGGCCGGTTGAACGTCTGCAGATAGTCGTCGTTGGTGCACGGCCGCTTACACAGGAATCGGTAGTAGGGCTTGAGCGCCTCGGCGGTCGACGTGTCATCGACGATGCTCTGGATTCGGCGCCTCAGCCGCTCCAAGACTTTGTAGTCCTCTTCCTCACGGATCGCCATGAACTGCTCGGGGCTGAGTGCGGCCGGATCCTCGAGCGCCAGCACCCGCGCGGCGGTATTGCGACCCAGCTCGGTCCAGAAATCGCACACGTAGTCGGGTTGGCCCAGCGCCATCCCCTCGAAGGTCCAGGAATGGAAATTGCGCTGCCGCTGTTTCTGCCAGCCCGGCTGCAGTGACTTCGCCCATTCCGGGTCGGTGGGTGTGTTGTTGCGCTCCCCCACTGACGAAGGCATGCGCTGAAAGACGTACAGGTGCTTGGCATACCGGCCCAGGAACGGCACGATCTGCACAGCCGTCGCCCCCGTTCCCACGACCGCGACGCGCTTGTCGGCCAGCCCGCTCAACCCCCCGGTGTTGTCCCCGCCGGTGTACTCATAGTCCCAGCGTGCCGAGTGAAAGCTGTGACCACGGAAATCTTTGATGCCCGGGATGCCCGGCAACTTCGGCCGGTGAAACGGGCCCGAGGCCATGACCACAAAGCGGGCCCGGATGTCATCGCCGCGGTTGGTGCCGACGCGCCAGCGCCTGATCGCCTCATCCCAGTGCAGCTCCCGTACCTGCGTGCCGAAGATCGCGGAGTCATAGAGGCCGTAGTGCTTGCCGATGCGCCGGCAATGCTCATAGATCTCGCTACCGTCGGCGAACTTCTTGCTCGGCATGTAGTTCAGCTCTTCGAGCAGCGGTATGTAGCAGTATGACTCGTTGTCACACTGCAGGCCCGGATAGCGATTCCAATACCAGACGCCTCCGAAGTCGCCGCCCAGTTCGATGATCCTGACGTCAGCGACGCCGGCCTTCTTCAGGTGGGCACCGCAGAGCAGACCGCCGAAACCACCGCCGAGTACCAGCACGTCGATGTCGGCCGATATCGGATCACGCTGTAGCGGTGGCGAATAAGGATCGGATTCGTAGTATCCGGCAAAATCGTCAACCAGCTCGATGTACTGCCTGGAACCTTCCGGGCGCAGCCGCTTCTCGCGCTCTTGACGGTATTTCTCGCGCAGCGCGGGAAGGTCGATGTCGCCGGGTGTCTGGCTGGGCGGGCAGTCAGGGGCGGTCATCTCAGTCACGCCAGGGCGTTGGCCGGCAACGCCGCGGGGTGTAGCGGTGCGTCCATCCGGTGCACCGCGGGTAGCACCTCTTGGGCGAACAGGCGAGTGCTGGCCATCGCCTGCTCGTAGGGCATGGTGCCGAATTGCACAACGATGGTCAGCTCGCAGAACGAGCACGCCGCCTGGGCAGCGGTGATTCGGTGGTAGATCTCCTCCGGCGTCCCGATGAGCAGGTTCGATGCGTGATAACCGGGGGTTTTAGGGGGACCGCCCTTGGCGTCGCCGGTCACCGACGAGGCCAGCACCGCAGTCGCACTGGCCTCACGTGCGGCATAGGCCTCATAGCCCTTGACCCCCTTGAAGTTCGAGGCGTCGGCGAATCCATAGTGCACGGTGACATCGCGATTGGCCGTCCAGATCCACTCCTCGGATTCGGCGGCCTGCTCGGCGCTGGCCGTGCAGTACATGAACATGACATTCTTCGGCTGGCACGGCGGCAGGCCTTCCTCCTGGCGGAAGGTGTTCACTTGCTGCACCTCTCGCCCGGCATCCTCGATCGGCTTGTTGCCCACGAACAGCGGGACCATGCCGCGGCGGGCGAGGATCTCCAGGGATTCCGCGGTCGACGATGAGCTGTAGATCCGCGCGAAGAGGTCGGAGCTGAAGGGTTCGGGGCGAAGGGATATTTCTGGAACGGTGAAGATGTCGCCCTCATAGGCGAACCGCTTTCCACTGAAGGCCAGGGCGAGGATGTCCAGGGTTTCGTTGAACCGCTGCCGGCTTTCTTCACGCGGTACGCCGACCGCGGCGAACTCCCCCTTGGACACCCCGCGCCCGATGCCAAGCGTCGTGTATCTCCCGTTGGAGATGATGTCCAGGTAGGCCATCTGGTGAGCCAGCCGGATGGGATGCCACCAGGGCGCCACGGCCACGAACGTGCCGAGATTGACCCGCTCGGTTCTTCCGGCGAAGTAGCTCAGTGCCTGAATCGGGTTGGGCGTCATGCCATACGGTGTGCCGCAGTGCTCTGGCAACCAGATGCCGTCGAAGCCCAGTGGTTCGGCCAGGTCTCCGAGCGCGAGCGTGGCCTGGACGCATTCCCAGTCCGCAGTGCTGGGCGGGCGATCGTAGTCCTCGGCGAGCACCCGCTCCCAGTCCAGTGAATTGTGGGCGCCAAGTCCGATGTTGACCTTCATTGATCCGATCCCCTTCAGAGTTCTCGTGGTGCGCCGGTGCCCATGTATTCGGCAAGGTTGCGATGCAAGTTGGCGGTGCTGCGCTCCATGTACGGGTTTGGCTTGGGGCCGCCGAAGCCCCCCGACTTCATGCCCTGCTGGACCGCGGCCATGTTGGAGAAATCCTGCGGCAGCACGCTGCGCCAACCCGGGTCATCCGGCGGCGTGTAGACCCACTCCGTTTGCGGCTCTTCACCTTTGGGATACAGCTCGTAGCAGGACGCTTCGAAGACACATTGGTCGGGGTCGTATCCGTGTGGCCGGGCGCTGTAGCACAGGGCGGTGGTGAGGCCTTGACCGATCTGGAAGTTGGGAAAGATCTGCCAGGCGGTGCCGCTTTGGGCCAGGTGTTCGGGATCGATGGTCGGCCAGAGCACGCCGCGGGCGGCGTCGTCACGCCGTGCCGACGTCAGCCAGTGATCGAGTACCTGACCCGCGGGTGCGTCTTCGGGCAACTCCTCGACCAGACGCAGCGCGGCGTCCACCAACGTTCTGGTGGTGGACGCGTTGGTCTCCTCGAGCGTGTAGCGCTGCATTTCGGCGGTGGATACCCGCGGATCGGCTCCGGTTCCGAGCCGGATCTTGGACTTGGTCTGCGCCAGGTCCTTCGGCGCGTCGTAGCCGATGTTGCTGTGGCGGCCGTGGGCGGCCGCCCAGCCGCGGAAGTTGCCGAACTTGTTGAACTGCGGATGGGTGGTTGCGACGTGGTAGGTCTCGTTGAACGCCTCCATCGCCACCTTCCAGTTGCATTGGAAGGTCAGCCACTTTCGCCACTTGCAGCGCATGTCCTGCAACCGGAACGGGTCGAGCATGGTGGCCGCGGGCTCCAGGTACTGGCGCAATGGCTGCGCGGCCGGATCCATATTGATCCAGATCCAGCCGCCCCAGGTGTCGACGTTGACCGCGGCCAGGTGGGTGTTCTCCGGGGTCAGCGCGCCTTGCCAGTCCGGCTTCTCGGGGATGTGGATGCAGTTGCCGTCCTGGTCGTAGGTCCAGCCGTGGAACCCGCAGACGAACGACTTTTTGTGGCCGCAAACGTTTTTAGCTCCCGGGGGGATGTCGACGAGCCGACGGCCTCGGTGCATGCAGACGTTGTGATGGGCCTTGAAGGTGTCGGCTGCGCTGCGTACCACCACGATCGAGTCGTCGAGAATGTCGTAGGTGAGGTAGCTGCCAACCTTGGGAAGATCTTCCACTCTGCCGACTTGCTGCCATACCTTGCGCCACAGCTTGTCACGCTCGGCTCGGGCGTAGTCCGCGCAGGTGTACGCGTCGACCCCGAAGGTGACCGCACCGGTCAACGTCGCCTCGACATCGTCGTGGCGGGCCGCGTCCATCGGTTCTGCCCTCCCGTCGTTGTGATCGGTCACCTCAGGCCTCGTCCCAGCGTTTGATCGCGGCCCGAAACGACTCGTCCTTGAGGAACAACGAGGTGTTGTCGGCACCCAGATGTCCCCATTTGAGGTTCAGGCCGCCGTCGACCAGCAGCGTCTGGCCGGTGATGTAGCTGGACAGGTCGGAGAGCAGGAACAGGATCACCCCGGCCACCTCGTCCGGACGTCCCCGCCGCCCCATCGCAATAGCGCGGCGATCACGTTCGGGGTCGACGTCGGTATAGGTGTGCGACGCCGGCGTCTCGGTCACCCCGGGTGCCACCGCGTTGACCCGGATCGGGGATCCCGCCGCGGTCTCGTCGCAGGCGAGTTCGAGGGCCATGGTGCGGGTCGCCGCCACGATCGCGGCTTTGGCTGTGCCATAACCGATGTGAAAGGGAGCGGCGTTCATCCCGCTGATGGAGGACAGCGAAACAATGGAACCCGGCCGCTGGCGACTCTTCAGTTCCGCGGCGATCGCCTGGCTCATGAAGAACATCGCCTCCAGATTCCTGGCGAACAGCTCATGCCAGGCGCTGCGCCGGACCCGGGTGCTCGGCATCCAGGTCGACGGGTCGGCGCCGCCGGCGACGTTGACCAGACCGTGCAAGTCGCCGTCGGCACGGCGCACGGCCTCGAGCGTGGCCTCGATTCCCTCATCGGTGCAAACGTCCGCGGCCACCGGCAACACCGCCAGTCCCTCGGCCACCAGCGGACCGACATGGCGGTCCAGATTGTCCTGGCCACGGCTCACCGCGACAACCGTCGCTCCCGCCCGAGCAACCATGCGCGTCACCGCCGTGCCGATACCGCCAGCCGCGGCACCGGCGACCACGACGACGCGCCCGGAGAGGCTCAGCAGATCAACAGTCATTGACCTGGCCGCTATTTGTCCGGACAAGATAATGGCGTGCACTCATTAGAGAGTATGATTCTCTCGTTTTGGCGGCCTCGTCAAGGGCAATGTTCGGCATGGCCGCGGCTATTGTCTGGACCAGATTCCGATTGCTATGGTCCGAGCAGTGATACCCGTAACCCGACGGTTGCAGCACGCGGGCCGCTACCCGGTCACGCGGGCACCCAACGTTGCCGAAGGCTGGACCCTGACCCGGCTCACCGCGCCCAGCCGGCCGTTCGGCGCCAATGGGTTGCGCACCGGTCCGGATGGCAGGGTCTACATCGCGCAGGTGACCGGCAGCCAGATCAGCGCGCTGGACCTGAGCACCGGACGGCTGGACACCGTCTGCCCCAAGGGGGGTGCGATCATCGCGCCCGACGACCTGGCCTTCGACCAGGACGGCAATCTCTACGCCACCGAGGTGATGGACGGCCGGGTGAGCGTGCGCGCGCCCGATGGCCACACCCGGGTGCTTCGAGACGACATTCCGTCAGCCAACGGCATCACCTTTCACCAGGGCCGGTTGTTCGTCGGTGAATGCCGCGACGGCGGGCGACTGCTGGAGCTGGACCTCAACGGCGGGGCACCCCGAGTGCTGGCGCGCAACCTGCCCTCGCCCAACGCCATGGAGGTCGGCCCGGACGGCTTGTTGTACTTCCCGGTGATGGGCGCCAACGAGATCTGGCGCATCGATCCCGACGGCGGTGTCCCGCAGTGTGTGGCCGGCGATCTCGGAGTTCCCGACGCGGTGAAGTTCGACCCCCATGGCCACCTCGTCTCGACCCAGGTGCACAGCGGTGAGGTGCTGCGGATCAATCCCCGCACCGGAGATCGCACCGTGCTCGCGGCACTGCACCCGGGTCTGGACAACCTGACCTTCGTCGGCGAGCGGCTGTTCGTTTCGAGTTTCACCGGCGAGATCACCGAGATCCTCGGTACCGGAGAAACGCGGACCACGCTGCCGGGCGGGTTGACCTGGCCGCTGGGGCTGGCCGTCGACGCGGATGGCGACCTCTACATCGCCGACGGCACCTACTTTTACGTTCTGCTCGCCGACGGCACCCTGCGTGTCGGCGGAATGCTCTTCTCGGCGGGGTACCCGGGGTTTCTGCGCGGAGTGGCCGCGCTGGGATCCGGCGAATTCGCGGTGACCACGTCCAACGGCGAGGTTGCGCGCTACCGTCCCTGGGCGTCCGAAAGCGAGGTGTTGGCCACGGGTTTGGACCAGCTCTACGGGGTGGCCGTGGCGGGTTCGGGCGCCCTGTTCGTGGCCGAGCGGGGCGCCGGACGGGTGCTGTCGGTCCGGCCGGACGGGGTCGAGGTGATGGCATCGGGCCTCAGCGATCCGGTTGGCGTGGCCGTCACGGCCGACGGGAGGTGCGTGGTGACCGAGGCCGACGCCGGCCGGGTGCGCACGCTCGGCGATACCGGCACCTTGTTGGACGGATTGCAGTGTCCGCAGGGCGTGGCCATTTGCGACCGGCAGGTCTACGTCATCGACTCCGGAGCAAAGCAACTCGTCGCAGTCGATCTCGGCTCGCGCACCCGCCACACCATCGCGTGGGATCTACCGGTGGGAGCACCCGCCGGCGTCACCCCCAAGCCGCTGCGCGGAATGCCGCCGTTCTCCGGCCCGCAGGGACCGTTCGCCGCAATCACGCCCGGGCCGGACGCAACCCTCTACATCTCCGCCGACGCGGATGGCAGCGTACTGGCATTGCGCCGGGAATCCTGAAGGCCGCCAAAGTTGTCCGAGCCAAAGATCCTCGATCACCGCTATCTTCAGGTGGCGCGGACGCTACGCAAAGAGATCGTGGACGGTATCTATCCGGTGGGCTCGCAGTTGCCGACCGAACACGAGCTGTGTGATCGGTTTGCCGTGAGCCGGTACACCATTCGGGAGGCGCTGCGCCGGCTGCGGGAAGACAACCTGGTTTCCTCGCGCCCGCGCACCGGGACGCTGGTGGTACCGCGACCGTCGTCGGATTCGTAAGTGCAGCATGTGATGTCGATCAACGATCTGCTGGCCTTCGCCACCGGCACCAGATTCGTGATCGAATCCATCGCCATGGCCACCATCGCCGATGAGGTGAGCGCACAGACCGGGCTGGCCAGCGGCGAGCAGTGGCTGAGCGTCTGCGGGTTTCGGCGGGCCGAGAACGCCGAGCCGGCCGAACCCGCACTTTGCCGCACCCAGTACTACATCAACCGCGCATTCGCGGCGGTCGGCAGGTTGCTACACCGCCACGACGGGCCGATCTTTCCGTTGATCTAGGACCTATTCGGATTGGGCATCGTTGAGGTCCAACAGGAAATCGCGGCCGTGTCAATCTCACCGGCGCTGGCCCACGGCCTCCAGGTCGAACCGGGATCTGCGGCCTTGCAGATCCGACGCGCCTATGTGACATCCGACGAGCAGGTGGCCCAGGTCACGCTCAACACCCATCCGGCGTCCCGGTTCCGTCACTCGATGACGATGCGTCGACTCCGCGGTGAAACCGGATCCTCCGGTGTGACAGACCAATAGCGCCGGCCGATGGGAGGGCCGAAAGTTCCACAACGCAGGCTCATCGATGGGCGCTGGGTTCGCTGGGATGCCGATCGCGCCGCAGGCGCCTACGCGCACCGCTGGTGGGTCCGGCGCACGCTCGCCGATGCGCTGCGCGAGGCCGCGCAGAGCACCCCGCAGCGGGTGGCGCTGGTCGATGCCGATCAGCAACTGGACTGCCAGGAACTGCACCGCCAGGCCATGGCCCTGGCGCAGCACCTGCGCTCCCGCATGCCGGCGGGCAGCGTGGTCAGCTTCATGCTGCCGAACTGGCACGAAGCCGCGGTGATCTATCTGGCCAGCACGCTGGCCGCAATGGTGGCCAACCCCGTCCTGCCCTCGCTGCGCGAGCACGAACTGCGGTTCATTCTCGAAGATGCGGGCAGCCGGATGATCTTTGCCCCGGCAGATTTTCGCGGTCACGACTACACCTCGATGCTGCGGCGGGTGGCCGCACAGTTGCCGTCGCGCCCGGAGGTGATCGAGGTGCGGGGGCAGTGCCCCGATGGCGTTTCGACCTTCCAATCCCTACTCGTCGGCCGGGAGGCCGCTGCGCCCTTGCCCACGGCGGATCCCGATGCGGTACGGATGATCTTGTACACCTCGGGGACGACGGGACGCCCGAAAGGCGTCCTACACAACCACAACTCGATCCACGCACTGATCTGTCAGATCCGGGATCACTGGATGGTGGAGCCCGGTGACGGGTTCCTGGTCGCTTCGCCGATCGCGCACATCGGCGGCTCGATCTACGCCTTCGAATGCCCACTTCTGCTCGGCACTACCGCCGTGCTGCTGGACCGATGGGACGCGGACCGCGCGGTGCAACTCATGACATCGAAGCGGTGTACCCACATGGCCGGAGCGACACCGTTCCTCGAGCAGCTGCTTGCCGCCGCACAGCGGGCGGGCACCAGATTGCCCGACCTGAAATTCTTCGTCTGCGGCGGCGCATCGGTGTCGCCGTCGTTGATTCGTTGCGCGACAGACTATTTCGACAAGGCCGTTGTCACCCGCGTGTACGGTTCCACCGAGGTTCCGGCGACGACGATCGGCGCACCCGACAGCAGTGCGCACGCCGCAGCCACCGATGGCCGGGTCGGTGCCGCCCCGACGTCAAGCTGGTTGCCGGTGAAATTCGGGTGCGCGGGCCACAGATGCTGGTCGGCTACCGGCACCCCGAGGACGAAGCCGGATCTTTCGACGCGCAAGGCTATTTCCGCACCGGAGACCTCGGACATTGGGTCGACGACGAGTATCTGGTGGTGACCGGACGAGCCAAGGACATCATCATCCGCAACGGCGAGAACATCTCCCCCAAAGAGATCGAAGACATCCTGATCACCCACCCCGGAATCGCCGACGTCGCGATTGTCGGCCTGCCCGATGACCGCACCGGCGAGCGAGCCTGCGCCGTCATCGTTGCCGCGGCTGACCCCCCGCCCGGCCTCCCAGGCGTGCGCGCGTTTCTCGAAGGCGCTGGCGTTGCGCGGTTCAAGATCCCCGAGCAAGTGGTTATCTGGGACCACCTGCCGAAGAACGACGCAGGCAAGATTGTGAAACACCGGATCAAAGCAGCGCTCATGAAGGCAGAGCAGTGACATGCAGGTAGCAATCATCACGGGGGCAACGGGCGGAATCGGATTCGGTTGCGCAGCAAAACTCGCCGAAATGGGTATGGCGGTGCTGGGCACGGGCCGCGACGAGCGCAGGCTTGCCGAGCTGACCCAGCTGCCCGGCGGCCCCGACCGGATAGCCACCCACCCGGTCGATCTCACCGATGATGACGCACCCGGCCAGCTCACCCGCGCCGCCCTGGACCGGTGGGGACGCATCGACTTCCTGATCAACGCCGCCGGGGTGGGCAGCCCCAAACCGGTGCACGAAACCGACGACGAATCCTTGGACTACGTCCTGAGTTTGATGCTGCGCGCACCGTTCCGCCTGACCCGTGAGGTGCTGCCACATCTGCGGCCCGGATCGGCGATCATCAACATCACGTCGACGTTTGCCGTGGTAGGAGGTCTTCGTGGCGGAGCATATTCGGCCGCCAAGGGCGGGCTCACCGCGCTGACCACCCACATCGCCTGCCAATACGGGGCACAGGGAATACGGTGCAACGCGGTGGCCCCCGGCGTGATCCAGACGGCGATGACCCAGCATCGCCTGGCCGATGAGCGATTCCGGCGGATCAACGTTGAAATGACACCGCATCAGCGGCTGGGCACCGTCGACGACGTGGCAAACACGTTGGCATTCCTGTGTTCTGAGGGCGGCGCCTTCATCAACGGGCAGACCATTGTGGTCGACGGTGGGTGGAGCTCCACCAAATACCTTTCCGACTTCGCGCTGACCGCGCAGTGGAGCCCCGCTCAGGACGACTCGAAATAGCTGCGGATCCCGGCCAGCATCGCCGCGTGCGCCTGCACCGCCGCGCGGGTGGTGTAGGAGGCCAGCGGACGGGGCGCGGCCATCGCTATCCGCTCGGTGAGCCTGGTACCAGCGGCGACCGGCGCAAAGGTCACCGTCGCGCGCAGCCGCACGCGTGGGAACTGATCGGCCTCGGTGTGCACCGCACCGTGCACCGGGACGTGCAGCCGGGCCCGGTAGCGCACCTCGAGATTCAACGGTCCCATCGGAATGCGATCTATCACGCGGTAGCTCTGCCGGTAGCCATCCCGGGTTTCGGTTCGGGACAGCGCTTGCACCGCGACGATCAGCGGGTGCACCAGCTTGAGGTTGTCCAGGTCCACATAGAAGTCGCGCACCCGCTCCGGTGGCGCGGGCACATCTTGTGACAGCGCCCGCTCAGCGTGGGCGATCCACCACGTCATGGCGACCAACCTAACCCGGCCCCGCCGCCGGGCGTCAGCCCAAGTTGAGGTGCCCACCGAACATCGCGAGCAACTCGCTGGTGCGCCACCAGATCAGCACCACGAACGCAACCGCAACGGTCAGGGTCACCGCACCTTGGATGAAATTACGGCGTTCTCGAGGCGCGTAGACGTAGGCCGCGGCAACCAGGGCGCCGGTAATCAGCCCGCCGACGTGCCCTTGCCAGCTGATCAGCTGGGAACCAACCGCGGGCGCGACAAACGTGATCGCGAGGTTGATCGCGATCAGGGCGACCACCCAGCGGATGTCGAGATTGAGCCGTTTTGCCACGACAAAGGTGGCACCGAACAGGCCGAATATCGCTCCCGATGCGCCGGCGGTCGCCGTGTTCAGCGGCGCAATCAGGTAAACCAGCACCGAGCCCCCCAGCGCGCTCAGCGCGTAGAGGCCGCCAAACCGCAACCTGCCCAGCCACATCTCCAGCGGCGGGCCCACGATATATAACGCCCACATGTTGAACACCAGGTGCAACGTGCCGTAGTGCATGAATGCCGAGGTAACCAGCCGGTATAGCTGGCCGTCGGCGACCGCCGGTGGCCACAGGGCCAGATCTGGCCCCAGTCCGGCAACGACCAACTGCAGAACGAAAACCAGCACGCTCACCGCGATCAGCGAGAACGTCACCACCGGGGTGACCGAACGCTGTCGGCCGCCGAATTGAGTACGGGGCTGGCGCACCGTGCGGGCGTCCGCGCGCACGCACTCGACGCACTGATGGCCGACGGCGCCCGAACGCATGCAGTCACCACAGATGTACCGATCGCAACGGGTGCAGCGGACATAGGTCGGCCGCCCGGGGTGCCGGTAGCAGGCGGGCGACTCCGGCGGGCTGGGGCCACTCATCGCACCATTGTCGCGTGCGCCGCCCGGCTTGGTATCAATGCGGTCGCCCCGCGCCGCCGCCGAGTAGACCAACGCGCAGGTCGGGGCCGTTGTTACGGCTGCGGGCCCCGGCTCGCGGGGCGATCAGCTGGGTCCGGCAGCGCCGGGGACTCCGGCCAGGGTGCCGCCCTGACCGCCGGTGCCCCCGGCGCCGCCGAAGATGCCGGGTCCGCCGTCGCCGCCGTTTCCGAGCAACCGCGCATTGCCACCGTTGCCGCCGCTGGCCGACTGGCCGATGCTGGTTCCCGCTGCGCCGCCGTCCCCGCCATTGCCGATGATGGCACCGGTGCCGCCGTCACGCCCTTGCCCCCGGCGGCCGCGAGCACCCCCCAGCCACCGACGCCGCCGTCGCCGCCGTTACCGAACAGCGCCGCGTTGCCGCCTTGACCACCGGTGGCGCCGCCCAGCCCGCCAACCCCGCCGGCCCCGGCGAAGCCCAGCAGCGCGGCGTTTCCGCCGGCACCCCCGTTGCCCCCGGTGCCGGTGGTGTTCTGGCCGACCCCGCCGGCGCCACCGATGCCCCCGTTGCCGAACAACCCCATCGCGTTGCCGCCCGCACCGCCTGTCCCACCGGTCGTGGTGGTGCCGACGCCCCCGCCGCCGCCGGACCCGCCATTGCCCCACAGCCAACCGCCGGTACCGCCCATCCCGCCCGATGTGCCGGCGAAGTCCGCACCGCCCGCGCCGCCGGAGCCACCGTTGCCGATCAGCCCCGCCGCACCGCCGTTACCCCCGGCCTGCGCCAGCCCACCGGATCCCCCGTTGCCGCCATTGCCGTACAGCAGACCGCCCGCGCCGCCGTCTGCGCCGGTGTTCGGCGATCCGTTGGCGCCGTCACCGATCAGCGGACGGCCCAACACGGCCTGGGTCGGCGCGTTTACCGCGGCGAGCACGTTTTGCCCCAGGTTCTGTACCACCTGAAGCGGGGACGCGTTGGCCGCCTCGGCCGCGGCGTAGGAGCTGGCACCGGCGTTGAGCATCTGGACAAACTGATCGTGGAACACCAGAGCTTGGGCACTGAGTGCCTGATACGCCCGGGCGTGGGCATCGAGGAGACCCGCGATCAACGCCGATACCTCGTCCGCGCCGGCCGCCATCACGGCCATGGTGAGGCCGGCCGCCGCCGAGTTCGCGGCGCTGAGTACCGACTGCACCCCGGCTAGATCCGTTGCCGCGGCCGCCACCAACTCCGGCGTCGCGAATAGTTACGACATCTGCCCACCTCCACCGTCTGGGACAGGGAACGCCGGAGCCCTGGCTTTCCAACCAACCTTGGATGGTCGCGACGCACGAAATCCGGCCGCGCAACCGCAGCCACAGCTCCGAACCGATTGTTGGAGTGGCCAATTGCGCAGGGCGGGTAGATCGGGGACTTTCCAACCCGCTAAAGGCGCAGTGTCCAGCGCCGATCGCGGTAATGCAGCGCTATCCGACTTAACGGTGCAACATCGATGCGCCAGAACGACTTCGGGCAGCCGTCGAGGGCAACTAGAATTGCTGCCCTGATTACGGCGGGATGGGTCACCGCGACCGTATTTCCTTGTAACGACGCCAACCATCCGGCGACCCGATCAATCAACTCGAGAATCGACTCACCGCCGTGCGGCGCTTGCCCGGGATCACTCAGCCACGCTGTAAGGTCAGCGGGCGCAATGTCGGCCAGCCTCGAACCGCGCCAATGCCCACAATCCAGATCGGCCAGCCGCGGCTCGGTGACCGCTCGCAGTCCCAGCAGCTCCGCGCTTTGACAGCAACGCCGCTCGGGCCCGGCGTATTGCCGCGAGTCGCGGTTGCTCTCCAATGGCGCCGCCCATCGGCGACCAGTGTGGTTGAGCGGCTCGTCGTCGGGAAAGCGGCCGACGGCCATCGCGTCGGTCATCCCATGCGACACCAGGATCAACCGCGTGACATCGGTCATCGAACAGTCACGCCGCGGCGCTTTGCACCCGTCCGCTATCGGCCCGCTCGTCCAGCCCTCGCCCTACCAGCACCGAGAAGACCAGTCCGATGGATGCCCACAACACCAGTTGGGTTCCCAGCGAGACCAACCTGAACTCGTAGAGGACATCGGCGGGAAAGCCCTGGGGTATCTCGGCAACAGTCGGCAGGATCGCCATGACCACCGTGACCGCAACCAGGTACGCACCGGCCGCAAGCAACCCGGCATTGAACATGTCCATCCGCATCGAGAGCCACCGCACCAGATAGACGGCCACGATTGACAACATCACCGACGCCACCACCATGACCAGGTACCACAGGGTGCGTGCACCGATGGTGTCCGCTTGACCGACCGCCGGCGGGTTAGGCGGATACTTCACGAACGGGACCAGATACACCACGGTGAAGGCCAGCGCCGCTAGCCGAATCGAAAGCACCCGCGGTGCGGGGCTTGCCGACGGGTTTCCCACGCGTCCGTACACCAGACAAAACACAACGGCGAAAAGGGCTCCCACCGCGAGGCCGAAAATCAGGACTCCGAAACCCAATCCAGCGTTGGCCTGCACGCCGCGGCTGAACAATTCCGCACCGTGCTCGTGCACCCCGTGAGCGTGCGCAGCTTCGGTGCGGGCGTCTTCGAATTCGACAGCCCGGCCGATGATGGGTTCGCCGAACAGCCGGGCGAACACGAACGCCAACACGGCACCCACCGCGCCCGCCAGCAGACCTCGTGCGATCAGCCGCCGCTCCACGTTAGCCGCCCGGCTCAGTGGCACGGGAAGCCGAGCAAATGCCTGGCGTCGTGGAATAACTCATGAACGTGGGTATCGCCGCCCACCAGCGATACCGCCCCTTGATCGATGCCGACGAAATAGATCGCCAACAGCGCCAGGACAGCCGTGGCGGCCAGCCACAGCGCTGCGCTTGCCGCCGATAGGTCAACCGAACCGGCCTGGGCGGCCTGAGAGTTCGCCACGGTCAACTCCTTCTGGGGATCTCGCGCCCCACTTGGGTAGCCGATGACGGGCGCCGGGTCTGACTAGACAGTGGCGCGACCGTTCTGGAATTTCACCAGATTCCGTCGCCCATCAACAACAATGAAACAACACCGGCCAGTGTAAACCGGTAGTTCCCAGGGGTCGATCGACAAAATCAGCCCGGCTGGCCGTGCGCCCCGTCCGCGCCTGAACCCCCGGGTTGTCCGTAACTGCCATGGGATCCAGACATGCCCCTGCGCGATCCACTTCCGGGGCCCCCACCGTCGCCCCAATGACCGCCGTCGCCACCACCGCCACCGGTACCGCCCTCGCCGCCAAGCCCGAGGTTACCCGAGTGCCCTAGCAGACCTCCCGCGCCGCCCGCACCACCGTTGCCGCCATCGCCGCCGGCTCCGCCGGTCCCGCCAGTGCCGCCGTCGCCACCGGTATTGCCATTGCCGCCGGCAAATTCCGAGTCTCCGCCGGCACCGCCGGCGCCGCCCAGACCGCCGCTACCGCCGGCCGTGCTGGCGGCCCCGCCGGCCCCGCCAACGCCGCCGTTGCCGTACAGCCAGCCGCCTTGACCGCCGGACCCGCCATTGCCGATCAGGCCCGCGGCCCCGCCGGCACCGCCGCCCACTCCGGAGGTGGCGCTGTTGTAGCCGCTACCGCCGCTGCCGTACAAGAACCCCCCGTCATACCCATCGGGGTGCGATGCGGTTCCCGCGGCACCGTCGCCGATCAGCCCTGGCCCCAGCAGGGCCTGCGTGGGTGCGTTGATCAACCCCAACACGTCCTGCTGCACGGTTTGTAGCGTCGAACTGTTGGCCGACTCCACACCGGCATACCAATTTGCGCCGGCGTTCAAGGCCTGCACGAACTGGTCATGAATGGCCGCCATGTCGGCGCCCAGCACCTGATAAGCCTGGGCGTAGCGGGAGAACAGGGGCGCAACGACCGTCGAGACCTCATCGGCACCGGCGGCAAGCGCTTCGGTGGTCGGAGCCGCCGCCGCGGTGTTGGCCCCGCTGATCGCCGACCCAATCTGCGCCAAGTCCGTTGCTGCGGCCGCGATGATCTCCGGTGTGGCAAAAACTAGCGGCATGGCTCGCCTCCTCGGCACATGACGCAACCCAGCATCGGCCTGATCACTGCCGGATAGATCAATAGAAACGTATCGCCATGTCCCGCCGCGACATGCGGAGCTTCAACGAACTTTCAGGAAATCGGAAGCAGCTCGCAACGTCCGCTTAACATGTGACGGGCCTGCCAGAGGCAAGCCCGTCACATGTTTTCAGAGTGTTCGGTTACTGCTCGGTGGGCCCAGGTCCCCCGGCGCTGTGTGCTCCGGCCTTTGCCAGGTCCGGCTCACTCGGCGGCTTGCGGGTACCGGTGAACGTAAATTTCGCGTCCTCACCGGCGCCCTCGCCGTCCCAGTTGTCGACGTCGACGGTGACGACCTGTCCCGGACCGACCTCCTCAAAGAGGATCTTGTCCGAGAGCTGGTCCTCGATCTCACGCTGAATGGTTCGCCGCAGCGGACGAGCACCCAAGACCGGGTCGAAACCGCGCTTGGCCAGCAGCGACTTTGCCTTGTCGGTCAGCTCGAGCGCCATGTCCTTGCTCTTGAGCTGGTTGGCGACGCGGCCGATCATCAGGTCGACCATCCGGATGATCTCGTCGCGAGTCAGCTGGTGGAAGACGATGATGTCGTCGATGCGGTTGAGGAACTCCGGCCGGAAGTGCTTCTTGAGCTCGTCGTTGACCTTCTGCTTCATCCGCTCGTAGTCGTTCTCGCCGCCAGTCTGGCTGAACCCGAGGCCGACGGGCTTGGAAATATCGGATGTCCCCAGATTCGACGTGAAGATCAGCACGGTGTTCTTGAAGTCGACCGTGCGGCCCTGGCCGTCGGTGAGCCGGCCGTCCTCGAGGACCTGCAACAGACTGTTGTAGATCTCCTGGTGTGCCTTCTCGATCTCATCGAAGAGCACCACGCTGAACGGCTTGCGCCGCACCTTCTCGGTGAGCTGGCCGCCCTCTTCGTAGCCGACATATCCGGGCGGAGCACCGAAGAGCCGGGACGCGGTGAACCGGTCGTGGAACTCGCCCATGTCGATCTGGATGAGCGCGTCGTCGTCACCGAACAAGAAGTTGGCCAGCGCCTTGGACAGCTCGGTCTTACCGACACCGGACGGGCCGGCGAAGATGAACGATCCCGACGGGCGCTTCGGGTCCTTCAGCCCGGCGCGGGTGCGGCGGATCGCCTTGGAGACCGCCTTGACCGCGTCTTCCTGGCCGATGATCCGCTTGTGCAGCTCATCTTCCATCCGCAGCAGGCGGGTGGTTTCCGCCTCGGTGAGCTTGAACACCGGGATGCCAGTCCAGTTGCCCAGCACTTCGGCGATCTGTTCGTCATCGACTTCGGCGACCACGTCGAGATCGCCCGAACGCCATTGCTTTTCACGCTCGGCACGCTGCGCCACCAGTTGCTTCTCCCGGTCGCGCAGGCTCGCCGCCTTCTCGAAGTCCTGGGCGTCGATCGCCGATTCCTTCTCCCGGCGCGCGTCGGCGATCTTCTCGTCGAACTCGCGCAGGTCTGGCGGCGCGGTCATGCGACGGATCCGCATCCGGGCGCCCGCCTCGTCGATCAGGTCGATCGCCTTGTCCGGCAGGAACCGGTCGTTGATGTAGCGGTCGGCCAGCGTCGCGGCGGCCACCATCGCGGAATCGGTGATCGACACGCGGTGGTGCGCCTCGTAGCGGTCCCGCAGGCCCTTGAGGATCTCGATGGTGTGCTCGACCGTCGGCTCCCCCACCTGCACCGGCTGGAAACGGCGCTCCAGCGCGGCGTCCTTCTCGATGTACTTGCGGTACTCGTCGAGGGTGGTGGCACCGATCGTCTGCAGCTCGCCGCGTGCCAGCTTGGGCTTGAGGATGCTTGCGGCATCGATCGCGCCCTCGGCGGCACCCGCCCCGACCAGCGTGTGCAGCTCGTCGATGAACAGGATGATGTCGCCGCGGGTATTGATCTCCTTGAGCACCTTCTTCAGGCGTTCCTCGAAGTCACCACGGTAGCGCGAACCCGCGACCAGCGAGCCGAGGTCCAGCGTGTAGAGCTGCTTGTCCTTCAGCGTCTCGGGCACCTCGCCGTGCACGATGGCCTGCGCCAGGCCCTCGACCACAGCGGTCTTGCCCACGCCGGGCTCGCCGATGAGCACCGGGTTGTTCTTGGTGCGCCGGGAGAGCACCTGCATGACCCGCTCGATTTCCTTCTCGCGGCCGATGACCGGGTCCAGCTTGCCTTCCATGGCAGCCGCGGTCAGGTTGCGGCCGAACTGGTCGAGAACCAGCGACGTGGAGGGAGAGCCGGACTCCCCTCCCCGGCCGCCGGTGCCTGCCTCGGCGGCCTCCTTGCCCTGGTAGCCGCTCAGCAGCTGGATCACCTGCTGGCGCACCCGGGTCAGTTCGGCGCCCAGCTTGACCAGCACCTGGGCGGCCACACCCTCGCCCTCGCGAATCAGGCCGAGCAGGATGTGCTCGGTACCGATGTAGTTGTGGCCGAGCTGCAGCGCCTCGCGCAGGCTGAGTTCGAGCACCTTCTTGGCGCGCGGAGTGAACGGGATGTGCCCGGACGGTGCCTGCTGGCCCTGGCCGATGATCTCTTCGACCTGGCTGCGCACACCTTCCAGCGAGATCCCGAGCGACTCCAGCGACTTGGCCGCAACGCCTTCGCCTTCATGGATTAGCCCCAGCAGAATGTGCTCGGTGCCGATGTAGTTGTGGTTCAGCATCCGGGCCTCTTCTTGCGCCAGGACAACGACCCGGCGGGCACGGTCGGTAAAACGTTCGAACATCGGCGGTTACCTGCTCTCCCTCATCGGTACTTTGGTCGGTCCTGAACCAGTCCAGCTCGGCCCCGCGTACCTGCAGTCCACTGTAATGGTCGGCCTGCCAGGCTTCATAACAACCTTGCAGTGCCGTGCTGTTCCCGGCTGCAACTCCGGTGTGGGGCCCGAATCACCCGAATCAGATACACCCGTGACCCAGACCCGGCGCCCGAGAAGCCGCGCAGGGCTCCGGCGTTCCCTGAGAAGCCGCGCCGGCCTCGTTTTCTTCCTGCTACAACAGAACCGCAACACGTTAACGAGGAAAACCGCCGAAGTGTTTCCCGTGTCGGCCGAAGATCGGTTTCGCCACGAGCGAAAATGACATAGCACCGTCGCCCAGGCTTAGCCTGGGCGACGGTAATAGATCGAGATCGCTATGAACCGGCAGCGTGGAATGCGTCGATGACGTCGGCCGGGATACGGCCACGGGTCGACACATTGTGCCCATTACGGCGTGCCCATTCCCGGATGGCCGCGCTTTGCTCGCGGTCGATAGCGCCGCGGCCACGTCCGGATCCCGAACGCCCACGTCGCCGGCCACCGACGCGCCGACCCGCCGCAACCCATTGCTTCAGATCACCGCGCAGTTTCGCGGCATTCTTGGAAGAAAGGTCAATCTCGTAGGTCACCCCGTCAAGCCCAAATTCAACCGTTTCGTCAGCAGCACCGGCACCGTCGAAATCGTCGACCAAGGTGACGGTAACTTTCTTAGCCATTGGCTTACCCTCGCGTTTCTTCCTATGCGTCGCAATACAGGATGGATAGTCTCCCCGCGCACCAATGTGCCATAAGTAAGCAAAATTCTCAATCCAGACACAACCACCGGCAGTTCAGTTGGAGTGAGGGCGAACAATCGGGAACAAAACTGTCTCCCTAATTGACAGTCCGGTCAAACACATCAACAACCGATCGATGCCCATTCCAGTTCCAGTACACGGGGGCATCCCGTACTCCAGAGCCGTCAGAAAATCTTCGTCAAGTTGCATCGCCTCGTCGTCACCCGCGGCCGCCGCACGGACCTGATCAGCGAATCTGTCCCGCTGGACGACGGGATCGTTTAATTCCGAGTACCCGGTAGCCAGTTCGACTCCGCGCACGTAGAGATCCCACTTCTCGGTTACTCCGGGGATACTGCGGTGCTGACGAGTCAATGGCGTTGTCTCGACTGGGAAATCCTTGACAAATGTGGGCGCCGTCAATTTGTTGCCGACAGCATGTTCCCAGAGTTCCTCGACAAGTTTGCCGTGACCAAAAACACTGTTGTCAATCTCTACGTCAAGTCCGCTTGCGATGTCACGTAAGCGAGCAACCGTCGTCTCTGGCGTGATCTGTTCCCCCAGTGCCTCCGACAAGGAGGAATACATCTCGATAGTTGCCCATTCTCCGTCGATGTCGTACACGCTGCCGTCAGGCATCGAGAGTTGTCTGGTTCCGATCGCCTCGTCAGCAACTTCTTGAATAAGCTCTCTGGTGATCAAGGCCGAATCGTCATAGGTTCCATAGGTCTGATACGTCTCCAGCATGGAGAATTCCGGGGAATGGGTGGAATCAGACCCTTCGTTTCGGAACACCCGATTTAGTTCAAAGACCCTGTCGAAACCGCCCACGATGCAACGCTTGAGGAACAGTTCCGGCGCGATACGCAGGTAAAGATCGATGTCGAGGGCATTGGAATGGGTGACGAACGGCCGCGCCGCAGCGCCGCCGGCCAAGGTCTGCAACATTGGCGTTTCGACTTCGAGAAACCCGCGCCGCTCCAGCGCATTACGCACCGCACGGATTACCGCAATCCGCTGTCGCGCGACCTCCCGCGCCTGCGGACGCACGATCAAATCGACGTAGCGCTGACGGACCCGCGACTCCTCGCTCATCTCCTTGTGTGCGACCGGCAGCGGCCGCAAGGCCTTGGCAGCCATCCGCCAGGAATCGGCGAGCACCGATAGTTCGCCCCGACGGGAGCTGATCACGGTGCCGTGCACGTAGACGACGTCACCGATGTCGACGTCGGCCTTCCACCTGTCCAGCGATTCGCGGCCCACCTTGTCGAGGCTGATCATCGCCTGCAGCTGGGTGCCGTCGCCGTCCTGCAGTGTCGCAAAACACAGTTTCCCGGTGTTACGCGCGAACACCACTCGACCCGCGACACCGACGATGTCCTCGGTCGCCGAATCTGTCGGTAGGTCGGCATAGGTGGCACGAATCTCGGCCAACGTGTGAGTGCGTTCGATGGCTACCGGATAGGGGTCATACCCCTCTGCCAATAACCGAGCACGCTTGTCCCGACGGATTCGGAACTGCTCGGGAATGTCTGACTCGGCGGAGCTCACGACGTGCCAGCTTAAATGAACTCGCCTGAGCACTCATCGCGCGGGCACCGGGCGCGCGAAACCCGCCCTAAAGATTGCTCCCGGCCGGAATCGGCCGGGACGCATGGTCGCCGGGTGGCGGCTAGCGCGCCGGCTTCAGCCGACCGCGCTAAGCCTCCCGATTGCGCTCGAAGACCAGCCGTAATCCATGCAGGGTCAGGTGCTCGTCGAAGTGTTCGACGCTATGCAGTTCGGGCAGCAGCAGCGGCGCGGTGTGCCCGGTCGCCACCACCGCGACATCGTCGTCGGCTGAAAAACCCTTAACGTCCTCACGAATCCGCGCCACCAGGCCGTCAACCAGCCCGGCAAAACCGAATACCGCACCAGCCTGCATGCATTCCACCGTGTTCTTACCCACCACCGAGCGCGGCCGGGCCAACTCGACGCGCCGAAGTGCCGCCGAACGGGCCGCGGCGGCATCCGAAGAAACCTGAACGCCGGGTGCGATCGCCCCGCCCAGGAATTCGCCTTTGGCCGACACCACGTCCACGCATATCGATGATCCGAAATCGACGACAATGGCCGCCTTTGCGAACTGCTGATATGCCGCCAGGCAGTTGACGATCCGGTCGGCACCCACTTCTTTGGGGTTGTCGACCAGCAGCGGAATACCGGTGCGTACCCCAGGTTCGATCAGCACGTGCGGGACCGACGGCCAATACTGCTCCAGCATGATCCGCACCTCATGCAACACCGACGGGACCGTGGACAACCCGGTCGCACCGGTGAGCCGCTCGGAATCCTCGCCGATCAACCCGTCGATCGTCAGTGCCAATTCATCGGCGGTGACTTCGGATTCGGTCCGTATCCGCCATTGCTGCACGACCTTTGCGTGCTGTTTGGCCCCCGATAGCAGACCGACAACGGTGTGGGTGTTGCGGACGTCGATCGCCAGCAGCACGGTTACCGCGCACCGATCCGCGGATTCAACAGCTCCTCCGCCCCGGGAATGTCGAATGCGGGCACAAAAGCCGGGTCGTGGCCCACGTCGATCTGCTTGTTGTCAGCGTCGACGAACACGATCCGCGGCTGGTAGGCGCGTGCCTCGGCATCCTGCATGGTCCCGTAGGCGATCAGGATCACCAGATCGCCGGGGTGTACGAGATGGGCCGCGGCACCGTTGATCCCGATTACGCCACTACCGCGTTCGCCGGTGATCGCATACGTGACCAAGCGAGCACCGTTATCGATGTCGACGATGGTCACCTGTTCACCTTCGAGCAGATCCGCGGCGTCCATCAAGTCGGCATCGATGGTCACCGACCCGACGTAGTGCAGGTCGGCCTGCGTGACGGTGGCGCGGTGAATCTTCGACTTCAACATTGTCCGTAACATCAATTCCTCCAAGGTGATTGGACACGCCCGTCCGGCCCGACAGGCTGCCCGTCGGTGCCGGCGATACTTTCGATCTCAATTGCCACGTTGTCGAGCAGCCGGGTGGTGCCGAACCGGACGGCGACCAGCAACCGGCCAGATCCGCTGGGGGAAACCGGGCCGAGCTCGCCGTCGCGCAGTTCCACATAGTCGACGACGATCCCGGGGACGGCCTCGAGCACACCGCGCGCCGCATCCAGCGCAGCCTGGACACCGGCGGTCGCCGCATGTGCCCCGGCCGTCAGCGCCGCCGAGAGCGCGATGGCCGCTTCCCGTTGCGCCGGGTCCAGATAGCGATTGCGCGACGACATCGCCAGTCCGTCGTGTTCACGCACGATCGGCACGCCGATCACCTGCACGTTGACGTTGAGGTCGGCAACCATCTGCCGGATGAGCACCAGCTGCTGATAATCCTTCTCACCGAAGAACGCCCGGTCGGGAGCCACGATCTGTAGCAGCTTGAGCACCACGGTCAGCACCCCGGCGAAATGGGTTGGTCGCGAACCGCCTTCGAGTTCGGCAGCCAGTGGGCCGGGTTGCACGGTGGTGCGTAGACCGTTGGGGTACATGCTCGCCGCGGTCGGGGTGAACGCGATTTCCACACCTTCGGCCCGCAGTTTCGCCAGATCCTGATCGAGGGTTCGTGGGTAGGCGTCCAGATCCTCGCCGGCACCGAACTGCAGCGGGTTGACGAACATCGACACCACGACCACCGCACCGGGCGTGCGTTTGGCCGCCCGCACCAGCGCCAGATGACCCTCGTGCAGGGCCCCCATCGTGGGGACCAACATCACCCGGCGGCCGGTGTGGCGCAGCGCCCGGCTGACCTCGCCGACGTCACGCGGCGCCGAGTAGATGTTGAGTTCGCCCGGCTTGAAGACGGGCGCCCGGCCGGCATTCGCTCTCATGGCGTCAAGACCTCCACCACATCCCCCGGTGCATGGGCCCGCATGGCGGTGCGCAGGGCGTTCACCCGATACGCCTGCGCCAGTTGCGGGTCCGCTTCGGTGAGCGCGGCCAGGTGGCCGGCGACCGCGGCGGCGTCACCGCGCGCGACCGGCCCGGTCAGCGCGGCCTGACCCCGCTGCAGCGTGTTTTCCAGGGCCGCTCGGGCTAGCGGTCCGACGATGCGTTCCGCGATACCGCCGGGCTGGTTGTCGACGCATTGCTGGCCGAGTAGTTCTTGTCCACGCAAGGCGGTGCGCAAGGCCTCGAGGGCATCGGCGAGCACGGTGACGAGGTGGTTACTCGCATGTGCGAGGGCCGCGTGGTAGAGCACGCGGCTTTCCTCGCGCACGCAGAACGGTTCGCCGCCCATCTCCAGCACCAGCGATTGGGCGATCGCATACCCGACGTCGTCAGCCGCGGTGATTCCGAAGCAGGTATCGGGCAGCCGATTGATGTCTTCGTCGGAGCCGGTGAAGGTCATCGCCGGATGAATGGCCAGCGGTATGCAACCCTGCGCAGTCAGGGGCTCCAAGATGCCAATCCCGTTGGCGCCGGATGTGTGCGCCACGATGGTGCCCGGCCGCACCGCCGACGTGGCGGCCAGACCCGATATCAGACCCGCCAGTTCACTGTCGGTGACGGCCAGCACCAGCAACTCGGCCGATGCGGCGACATCCGGCGGCGGCAGCACCGGGGTATCGGGCAACCGGCGCTGCGCCCGCTGCAGCGACGCGTGCGAAATGGCGCTGCATCCCACCACGACATGATCGGCGCGCTCTAGCGCGACCCCCAGGGCGGTGCCTACCCGGCCGGCCGAGATGATCCCCACCTTGAGCCTGGCCGGGCGCAAACCGTCGAGCTGCACCATCGCAGACGACCTCACAGGTTTCTTCGTTCGTTCCAGTCCCGTGGATGACCGGGTACCGGACGGTCACTAAGACTGTAGTCGATTTGTTGGTCGACACCCATTTCAGCCGTCACGGCGCCGGCGCCGGCCGCCGCCGGAAGGCTGCACCTGCAACCGTGCCATCAGGTCAGCGACGGACTGACCACCGCTTTGCGAGTCAGAGTCATGCGAGCCCGCCACATCGGGGCGTTCTTCTTCCGGGCGGCGATGACGGGAGGCAAGGTCGGGTGCGGGCGGCGGGGCCAACCGGGGCGCCGCGGGCTCGGCGGGCTGGGGGCCCGGCCACGGCGGTGCAGCGGGTGCCATTGGTGGCGGTTGGGCTGGTCCGGGGCCTGGAGGCGGCCCCGCTCCCAGGCGGCCCACCCCATAGTCGCGGTAGTCGGTGGAATGACGAGATCGCGACCGTCTGCCGCCGTATTCCCGGTCGAACTCACCGATGTCACCTTGGTCCTCGTCGGAATCGTAATGCCGGGCACGGCGGCGTCGACCCGAAGACCGGTCCTGCGTTTCGGCGCCAGCCGCCTCCTCGGCCACCCAGTGGCTGCCCGGAGCGCCGGGGGGCAACCACTGTCCGTCCGCGGCAACCGGTCGCCAAGGCGAGGGTTCGGCATTGGGTACTGGTGGCGCGGGCGGCGGTCGACGATGCGGCTCGTAGTGCAGGTCAGGCTGAACCGGCGCAGCCTCCTGGGGCGGCCCGACCCACTCGGCGGGGTGTTCGGGGCCCGGAGGCGCGGGCGGCGGGGGCTGCAGAAACGGTCCCCTACCCGGCTGCACGTCACGCTCGTCCAGAGGCGGCACGCCTACCTCCGGCACATCGATGATCGCTTCCTCGGCGCGGTTGAGATTTTCGTCTCGACGGGCCATGGCAATCCGGTCACTGGGCAGCCAGTCGGTGGCTGGACTCTCGCCGTTTTGGAGCCGATCGGCGACAGCGCGGGCGGTGCGCGACTCCCTGTCCACCGTCTCCAGCGCCGGGCGCTGTTCTAGGTCCGCATCGAACAAGATTCCCAGACTGGTTCGCAGCGAAGCTAATTCGGCGCGCAACGCTGCCACCTCGTCGGCGGCCGCGCCCCGCAACTCGGCGGCGAGCTCGCGACGCAACTGCGACTCCACCGCCAGCTCGTATTCGCGGCGGGCCGAGATCTCGCGATCCAGCTGCAGGTCGTAGACGAGCTTCATGTCGCGCGCCCGCGCCTGATCCGCTTCGGCCTGGCGACGATAGAGCACGGACACAAACGCACCAGCGACCGCGGCCCACAGCGCGAGGACCACGGCGAGCTTGAGCAGTTCCACCCGATTGGTGAAAACCAGTGCCGAACTAGCTCCAATTGCCAGAACCAGCAACGTCGTCAATAGCACCCAACCCGGCCTGCGGCCGCCGCGCCGGACCCGGGCGCCGCGGGACAGAACGGTCATGGCCTGACTGTACCCGCGCGACCTGCATCCACGTGTCGCGCCGGTCCGGCGATTCTCCCGCAAAGTCCGTGCCGCAGCCAGCAACGCCGGCGGGCCGGGCCGCGGGAGTGGTCAGCCTTCCGCGCCCTCGCCCCGCTCGGGCGGCTCCTGCGGCGACTTGCAGCAATTTTGCAGCCACAAAGCGGCAACGATCAACGCCAGCGCGCCTGCGGCCGCCACCAGGGCGCCGGTCATATCTTCGGCCGCCACCCGCAGCCAGGACCGCCGCGGCAACAGATACACCAAGACCGCAATCCACCAGCCCAGCACCAGCGCACCCACCCAGGCCGATGCCTTGGCGACCATCAGGCTGCGAGCCACCGCCAGAGGATGCAGCTGTCCGGATCCATCCCCTATCTCGCCATCGTTGATCTTGGCTCTTACGAAGCGGGCCCATAGCGCCTCGGCGATCGCAACCCCCAGCAGTGACAGCCCGGTCCACACCGTGAGCGGGGGAAACGACCGGAACAACACCAGCACCATCGGATAGCCGGCGACCGCCGCCCCGATCGCGGCGGCGGCCAGGTCGCGCCTACGGGTCGGTCCCATCAGGCTGCCACGGTCAGCGAGGTCAACCGCACGCTTGCCCGATCGGCCGGCGGCAGCCCGGCCAGCAGCGCGGCGACCGGGCGCGGGCCCTCCGGTCCGGTCAGTTCGGCCGCGGGGTCAACGTCGAGCCAAGGGACCATGACAAAGGCCCGCTGATGCGCCAATGGGTGTGGCAGCGTCAGGATGCTGTCGTTGCAGCGCACTTCGGTACGACCGGCCGGGCCGGCCTGGTAACAGGCGACCAGATCCACGTCGAGCGTGCGCGGCCCCCACCGCTGCAGACGCTGCCGGCCGGCCGCCCGTTCGTACTCCTGAGCTTGGTGCAACCAGGCATGGCCGTCGCGAGCGGGATCGTCTGCGATCAGCACCACGTTGAGGAACGGCTCCTGGGCCACCCCACCCCACGGATCGGTCTCATAGACACGCGACGCCCCGACCAACGTGTCGCCGAGTCCGTCGACCACCGAACGCAGGTTCGCCAGGCGGTCGCCCAGGTTGGAACCGACCGACAGCACTACCGAACTCATACCGCTCGGTCCGCGGGGATCACCGAACCACGCCCCCCGCGCCGCGACCGCCGGGTCACCACCGCCACGTCAGCCAGCGGTTGCGCGATGGCGGCCTGCGGCTTGTGCAGGACCACCTCGACGGCATGTACCCGTTCGTCGTTCATCACCTCGTCGGCGATCTCGGCACCGACCGTCTCGATCAGGTTGCGCGGCGGCCCGCCGACGATCTCGGCCGCGCGCTGCGCCAATTGGGCATAGTCATAGGTGTCGGCCAGATCGTCGCTGCGGGCGCCGTCGGCCAAGTCGATCCACATGGTGATGTCGACGACGAACCGTTGCCCGGCTACCCGCTCATGGTCGTAGACCCCATGGCGGCCATGAACAATCAAGCCCCGCAACTCGATTCGGTCAGCCATCGCGCCCAGTCCTTTCAGCCCGCTGCCACGCGTCGACGACCTTGAGGGCGTCGACGGATGCCCGCACATCATGCACCCGCACACCCCATGCGCCGTGCAGCGCCGCCAATGCGGAAATCACCGCGGTCGCCGTTTCCCGCCCGTCCGGCGGCCGTACCGCACCATCCGGGCCGGCCAGCAACGACCCGAGGAAGCGCTTTCGAGACGCTCCCACCAGCACCGGGATCCCGGTGGCGACCAACTCCGGCAGGGCGTGCAGCAGCGTCCAATTGTGCTGTCCGGCCTTGGCGAAGCCCAGGCCGGGATCGATCATCAGATTCGATGGGCCAACGCCCGCGGCTATCGCATCATCCACGGCGGTGAGCAGCTCGGCGCGCACCTCGGCCACCACATCGCGGTAGTTCGGCACCTGATGTGGGTTGTCGTCGGACACCGGCCGCCAGTGCATCAGCACCCACGGCACACCGGCTTCGGCGACCAGCGGGGCCATTGCCGGATCGGCCCGCCCTCCGGACACGTCGTTGACGATCTGCGCGCCCTTGTGCAGCGCCTCGCACGCTACGGCCGCGCGGGTGGTGTCGATGCTGACCTTGATACCGCGCGCGGCCAGTTCTTTGATGACGGGCAAGACGCGGGACGCCTCGACGGCCGGGTCAACCCGCGCGGCGCCCGGCCGAGTCGACTCCCCCCCGACGTCGATGATGTCCGCACCTTCGGCCGCCAGCGCCAGACCGTGCTCGATGGCCTTGGCCTCGTCGCAGTAGCGCCCACCGTCGGAGAACGAGTCGTTCGTGACATTCAATACGCCCATAACCTGCACAGGCCGCGAACTCACTTACGCAGGATGAGGTCCAGCGCCTCGGCCCGAGAAGCGGCATCGGTCTTGAACTGCCCACGCACCGCCGAGGTCGTGGTGACCGCACCGGGCTTGCGGACCCCGCGCATCGCCATGCACAGGTGCTCGGCTTCGACCACCACGATCACCCCGCGCGGTCCGAGCCTTTTGACCAGGGCGTCGGCGATCTGGCTGGTGAGCCGCTCCTGCACCTGAGGACGCTTGGCGTAGAGGTCCACCAGCCGGGCGATCTTGGACAGCCCGGTCACCCGGCCATCCCGGCCCGGGATATAGCCGACATGGGCCACCCCATGGAACGAGACCAGGTGGTGCTCGCACGTCGAGTACAACGGAATCTCTTTGATCAGCACCAGCTCGTCGTGGTCTTCGTCGAACATGGTGTTCAGTACCGCGTCGGGGTCGGTGTAAAGCCCCGCGAAGATCTCGCGATAGGCACGGGCCACGCGGGCCGGGGTGTCGCGCAAACCGCCCCGGTCCGGGTCCTCGCCGATCGCAAGCAACAACTCGCGGACGGCGGCCTCGGCACGCGGCTGGTCGAACGCCCGGGTGGTCGTTGCCTCGGTTCGGGAATCCAGCTGCGTCATTGCAACTCTCCGTTCGTCAGCCGTGGGCCGGGGGGTTGGACCGGCTTACGTCCCTGTCCTGCTGCTCGGACGACTCGTCGGTGTCCGATGGCTGATCGGGGGAATAGCCCGATGGTTGCGGCCGCTCCGACGGCGGGGGCCACCCGGGAGCGCGCCAGCCCGCCGGGACGCCGTAGTCGGGATGGCTGCCGGGGTTCGCGTCGGCGCCTCGAGAGCCGTTGGGGCCGCGGCCGGTCCCTTCGCTGGCCGACTGCGCCGCCTGGGTAGCCTGCGCGATGGCTTGCTTGAACGCCGGCTCCGGCATCGGCTGCGGCCAGGGCTCACCGCGCTCGATGGCCAGTTCGCCCGGTGTCTTGATCGGCGGCTTGTCCGACGGAATCCGGCCGCCGAAATCGTCGAACATGGTGAGTCGGGGCCGCTTTTCCACGTCGGAGAAGATCGACTCCAGCTCCGGCCGGTGCAGTGTTTCCTTTTCCAGCAGCTGGCCGGCCAGGGTGTCGAGCACATCGCGATATTCGGTGAGAATCTCCCACGCTTCGGTGTGGGCCGCCTCGATGAGCTTGCGCACCTCTTCGTCGATTTCGCGGGCGACTTCGTGCGAGTAGTCCGACTGGGTGCCCATGGAGCGGCCCAAGAACGGGTCACCATGCTCGGTGCCGTACTTGACCGCGCCCAGCCGCGCGCTCATGCCGTACTCGGTGACCATCGCCCGAGCGACCTTGGTCGCCTGCTCGATATCGGACACCGCACCCGTGGTCGGCTCCCGGAACACCAATTCCTCGGCGGCGCGCCCGCCCATCGCAAAGACCAGCTGCGCGATCATCTCCGAACGGGTCCGCAGCCCCTTGTCCTCCTCGGGCACCGCTACCGCATGACCACCGGTTCGTCCCCGGGCCAGGATGGTGACCTTGTAAACGGGATCGATGTCGGGCATCGCCCAGGCCGCCAGGGTGTGACCGCCCTCGTGATAGGCGGTGATCTTTTTCTCGTGCTCGCTGATGATCCGCCCTTTGCGGCGTGGGCCGCCGATGACCCGGTCTACCGCCTCCTCCAAGGCGGGGCCGGTAATGACGGTGCCGTTCTCGCGGGCGGTGAGCAGCGCCGCCTCGTTGATGACGTTGGCCAGATCGGCCCCGGTCATGCCGACAGTCCGTTTTGCCAGCCCGTCCAGGTCAGCGCCGTCAGCGATCGGCTTGCCTTTGGAATGCACCCGCAGGACCGCCCGGCGTCCGGCGAGGTCAGGATTGGTGACCGGGATCTGGCGGTCAAAGCGACCGGGACGCAGCAGCGCCGGGTCCAGAATGTCGGGCCGGTTGGTGGCCGCAATCAGGATCACGCCGGCGCGATCGCCGAACCCGTCCATTTCGACCAGCAGCTGGTTGAGGGTCTGTTCCCGCTCGTCGTGGCCGCCACCGAGGCCGGCGCCGCGTTGGCGGCCGACCGCGTCGATCTCGTCAACGAAGATGATGCATGGGCTGTTCTGTTTGGCCTGCTCAAACAGGTCCCGCACCCGGGATGCACCCACCCCGACGAACATCTCGACGAAGTCGGATCCGGAAATGGTGAAAAACGGCACCCCGGCCTCGCCCGCCACGGCGCGAGCCAGCAACGTCTTACCGGTTCCCGGCGGGCCGTAGAGCAACACGCCCTTGGGGATCTTGGCGCCCAGCGCCTGGTAGCGGGACGGATTCTGCAGGAAATCCTTGATCTCGTAGAGCTCCTCGACCGCTTCATCGACGCCGGCGACGTCGGCGAATGTGGTCTTGGGCATGTCCTTGGACAGTTGCTTGGCACGCGATTTCCCGAAGCCGAAGCCCATCCGGGCGCCGCCCTGCATGCGGGAGAACATCACGAAAAGGCCCACCAGCAGCAGCAGCGGCAGCACGTAAACCAACAGCTCGCCCAGGATGCTGCCCTGGTTGACCACCGTGCTGACCTTGGCGTTCTTGGCGGTCAAGGCATTGAATAGGTCGACCGCGTAACCGGTGGGGTACTTGGTGATGACCTTGTCGGAACCGTCGGTGTCGCTGCTGCTCTTCTTCAAGACCAGCCGCAGCTGCTGCTCACGGTCATCGATTTGCGCGCTCTTGACGTTGTCGGCGTTGATCTGTGACATCGCCACCGAGGTGTCGACCGGCTTGTAACCGCGGGTGTCGTCACTGAAGTAGAAGAACGACCAGCCGAGCACCACCACCACGGCGACCGCCGTCACGGTGCGGATCACGTTTTTTCGGTTCATCAATCTTCGGCCGTGCCGGCCTGGTCCTTCCAAATACGCAGCTGGAAATGTCAAGGCTACCGCTAGACCAACGACCGGTAGTTCCGGATGGTTGCAGTAACACGGCAATCCGGCGAAAGGCATGGCTCACACCGGCGGGTTGCGCAGCGGGCACGATCGGGCAAAGCGGACCGCGGCCGGGCGGCGGCCACCCTCAACAACAAGCCCTTCTCACCGGTGTGGCGTTGTGCTTTGGTGAAATGGTGGCTACATCAACCGAGCGGTTAGTCGACACCAACGGCGTGCGGTTGCGCGTGACCGAGGCCGGCGAGCGGGGTGCGCCGGTGGTGATATTGGCCCACGGCTTCCCCGAACTGGCCTATTCCTGGCGGCACCAGATCCCGGTGCTTGCCGAGGCCGGCTACCACGTGCTGGCCCCCGATCAACGCGGCTACGGGGGTTCCTCTCGCCCCGAAGCGATCGAGGACTACGACATCCACCAGCTGACCGCGGACCTGGTAGGACTGCTCGACGACGTCGGCGCCGAGCGTGCCGCCTGGGTGGGCCATGACTGGGGTGCTGTCGTGGTGTGGAATGCGCCCTTGCTGCACCCCGACCGCGTCGCCGCGGTCGCCGGCCTCAGCGTTCCGGTGTTGCCCCGCGCCCAGGTGCCGCCAATCCAGGCATTCCGCCAGCGCTTCGGCGAGCACTTCTTCTACATCCTCTATTTCCAGCAGCCCGGGGTGGCCGACGCCGAACTCAATGGTGACCCGGCTCGCACGATGCGCCGGATGATCGGCGGCCAACGATCCCCGACCGATCAGGGCGCGGCCCTGCGGATGGTCGCCCCCGGCCCCGAGGGCTTCATCTACCGACTGCCGGAGCCCGACGCGCCGCCCAGCTGGATCAGTCGCGACGAGCTGGATCATTACATCAGCGAGTTCACCCGCACCGGATTCACCGGCGGGCTCAACTGGTACCGCAATTTCGACCGCAACTGGGAAACCACCGCCGATCTCGAGGGCGCCACCATCACGGTTCCGTCGTTGTTCATGGCCGGCACAAAGGATCCGGTGTTGTCTTTCGCCCGTAGCGATCGGGCATCGGAAGTGATCACCGGTCCATACCGCGAAGTGATGGTTGAGGGCGCCGGGCACTGGCTGCAGCAGGAACGGCCGGACGAGGTCAACGCCACACTTCTCGACTTCCTCAAAGGAGTGCAATGGTGACCGATGCGCCGCTGAAATTCGGAGTCTTCATCACACCGTTTCACCCGACTGGCCAATCGCCGACGGTGGCTCTGGAATACGACATGGAGCGCGTTGTCGCCCTGGACCGCCTCGGCTACGACGAGGCCTGGTTTGGTGAACACCATTCCGGCGGCTACGAGCTGATCGCCTGCCCGGAGGTATTCATTGCGGCCGCCGCCGAGCGGACCAAGCACATCCGGCTGGGCACCGGGGTGATGTCGCTGCCGTATCACCACCCGCTCATGGTGGCCGACCGATGGGTGCTGCTCGATCACCTCACCCGGGGCCGGGTCATGTTCGGCACGGGCCCGGGGGCGCTGCCATCGGACGCCTACATGATGGGCATCGATCCGATCGACCAGCGCCGGATGATGCAGGAATCCCTGGAAGCGATCCTGGCTCTGCTGCGCGCCGCACCGGGTGAACGCATCGACCGCCACTCCGATTGGTTCACCCTGCGCGACGCGCAGTTGCACATCCGCCCGTACACCTGGCCCTATCCCGAGATCTCGACGGCAGCCATGATCTCGCCGTCGGGTCCACGGCTGGCCGGCAGCCTGGGTACGTCGCTGCTGTCGCTGTCGATGTCGGTGCCCGGCGGCTATGCGGCGCTCGAGAACACCTGGCAGGTGGTGTGCGAGCAGGCCGCCAAGGTCGGCCGGGCGGAGCCCAACCGCCGCGACTGGCGCGTGCTGTCCATCATGCACCTGTCGGATACCCGCGACCAGGCGATCCAAGACTGCATCTACGGGCTGCCGGATTTCTCGAAGTACTTCGGCGCGGCCGGGTTCGTTCCGCTGTCCAACGCGACGGACGGCGCCGAAGGCACTCGCGAGTTCGTGGAAGACTATGCGGCCAAGGGAAATTGCTGCATCGGAACCCCCGAGGACGCGATCGCATACATCGAAGATCTGCTCAATCGCTCGGGCGGCTTCGGGACTCTGCTGCTACTCGGGCATGACTGGGCATCATCGCAAGCGACCTTCCATTCCTATGATCTGTTTGCCCGCAAGGTGATTCCGTATTTCAAGGGACAACTCGAGGCGCCGCGCGCCTCGCACGAATGGGCCAGGGACAAGCGTGAGGACTTGATCGGCCGCGCCGGTCAAGCCGTGGTAGCGGCAATTACCGAACACGTGACCGAGCGCGGAGAAGGTCAGACCTGATGCGGGCGTCCGTGCTGCGCAATGGACACATGACCTATCGCGACGATGTGGCCGAACCCACCCCCGGGCCGGGCCAGGTGCTGGTCGGAGTGCGAGCATGCGGAATCTGTGGATCGGACCTGCATTTCGCCGCGCATGGGCCAGAAGTGTTGGCAATGAGTTCGCGACTCTCACACGGCGACGGCTACACAAACACCGACCTGAGCCGTGATGTCTTCATGGGTCACGAGTTCTGCGCCGAGGTGATCGAGGCCGGACCCGACACCGACACCTACCCCGCGGGGACGCTCGTCGCGTCCATCCCGGTGTTGCTGTCCGCCAAGGGAGTCGAGCCCATCTTCTCCAGCAACGACACCATCGGCGGGTACGCCGAGCGGATGTTGCTCTCGGCGCCGCTGCTGCTGCCCGTCCCCAATGGGCTGGACTTCAGGCATGCCGCCCTGACCGAACCCATGGCGGTGGGATTACATGCGGTGAACAAGGCCGGCGTCGACGTTGGCGACACCGCCCTGGTGCTCGGTTGCGGGCCGATCGGCATCGCGATCATCGCGGCCCTGCGGATGCGCGGTGTCGAAACGATTGTGGCATCAGACTTTTCGCAGAAGCGGCGCGAGCTGGCCAGCATCATGGGAGCTCACCAGACGGTCGACCCGGCCGTCTCGTCACCGTTCGAGCACGTCAAGGCCACCGTGGTGTTTGAAGCGGTGGGAGTCCCGGGGATGATCGACGAGGTAATTCTGCGGGCACGTCCGGGCACCCGGTTGATCGTCGCCGGGGTATGCATGCAGCCCGACACCGTGCATCCGTTCTTCGCGATCACCAAAGAGATCAACGTGCAGTTTGTGCTCGCCTATGACCCCGAAGAGTTCGCCACTTCACTGCGGGCACTAGCCGAGGGACTCATAGACGTCAGCCCGCTCATCGCCGGCGAGGTGGACCTGGCCGGGGTCGGCGCCGCCTTTGACGACCTCGCCGACCCCGAACGCCACTGCAAGGTTCTCGTCACTCCGTAGCCCGGTTACCCCGACGTCGCGGCGCGTTGGCCTAGCCGGCGGCCGGCGGGCGCGTCATCACCCTGGGATGAAACCCATATCGGGGAGGGGCCGCCGAGGCGGCGAAGCCGCGCGCGGGTGTGCCATGAGCCGGCAAGCCGCCAAAGACATGTTGGCTGGGGTCGGCGGCCGCGGCGGCAGCGGCAACGGAGCTGAGCGGATCGGTTGCAACGCGGCCCAACCCGGGCATCGAACTCGCCCAAGCGTTGGGTACCGACAGACCCCCGATCTGGGCGGCCCTGCCAATCCCCCCGAGACCACTCGACACGCCCGACAACGGCAGTTTCGGCAGCGCTTGTGGCAGGGCCTCGACCGCCTTGGCGGCTTCCTGGCCCGCGTGCGCGGCAGCCGGGAAGAGACTGTGGGACAAACCGTCGATGTCTTTCAACGCCGTGGTGGTGAGCCGGAAGGGCGAAACCAGCCTGATATAGGTGTTCGATAGCGTGCTGGCATCCAGCGTCGACGACCCGGTGAGACCCGCTATCAGTGCGCCGAGTGCGCCGCTTAACACGATCCCGTCGCCGTTGGGCGTCCACTTCCAGCCGATCAGGCCGAGCGCACGCAAGATCCGTTCCAGCGAGGGCACCAACGCCGCCTCCGAGAGTCCCCGCAGCGCGTTGGGCAGCTGTTCCACCAATTGCTGCAACGATTGCGCATCCCCCGCGAGGAGATCGCCGGTGGCCCGGCCGACTGCGGCGGCCTGAGCGGCCGGTCCGTTCGCGGTGGTAGCGGGCCGAGGCGGAACGAACGAGGTCAGGTCGGCCGCCGCCGCGGCCGTCGCCGCATATTGGTACATCGCATTCGCGTCCTGAGCCCACATTTCGGCGTACTCGGCTTCCACTACCGCGATGGCCGGGGTGTTCTGACCGAAGAGGTTGGTCGCCACCAGCGTCGCCAACATCGCCCGATTGGCGGCTACCACCGCGGGCGGCACCATCCCGGCAAACGCCGCCTCGTAGGCACTCGCCGCCGCCGCCGCTTGCCTCCCGACCTGTTCAGCCTGCGCGGCGGTTGCGCTCAGCCAGGCCAGATGCGGCGCGGCAGCAGCCGACATGGCCGCGGCGGCGGGCCCCGACCATGGTCCGGAAACCAGCCCGGACAGCAGTGAACGATAAGAGTCCGCAGTGCACTGCGACTCGGCGCCCAGCGCCTGCCAAGCCGCCGCGGCGGCCAACATCGATCCTGAACCCGGTCCGGAATACATCAACGTGGAGTTGACTTCTGGCGGTAGGAGCGCGAAATCCAGCATGTGCGGCCTCGCCTAGCTGACCGCGACGGTGTTGGCGGCCTCGGTTGCCGCATACGAACCAGCGGAGATACCCAGCACGGTCACCAGCTGATCCTGTACCGCCGCGGCCTGAGCGCTGATCGCCTGATACACCCTTGCATGCGCGGCGAACTGGGCTGCCGTCAACATCGACACCAGGTCTGCCGCCGGGGGGACCACTCCTGTCGTCGGAGCTACCGCGACCTCGTCCCCGGCGCGCGCCGCCGAGTTGATGGCCTGCAGCTCCAATGCGACTCCAGCCACAATCTCCGGCTGAGCAGTCACGTGCGACATCGCTCTCCTCTCAAGAACCAATTGAGCCAATAACGTCCAGCGACGAACGGCGCTGACGCTGATCGGCAATCAGGCTAAGGGACTCAAGGGGCTCAAGGGACTACAAAAACCACGAGAGATGACCAACACCAGGCGTAAACATCTTGTTCAGAATCGGTTTAACAACGATTCAAATTCGGCGGCACATCTGAGCCCTATTTCACAATGCCCAAACGCTTCGCATTCGATGAATTCAAGTCCCCAAGGGGCGCAAAACGCGGCATGAGGGGAATTTTCGGCGCGGCGCGTGTCGTCGCCGACCAGCGGTATTAGCCGACCGGATTCGACCCCACCCGGCCTTTTGCCACCTGCAGCCAGCGCCTCCTCGGGGCAACCCCCCGGTTGACAGCGGAGGGCTCTCCGACGAAATCCGCCCCGCTTGTCCAGATTGTGTACGACGCTTATCAATAGGGATTGTATTTTTGTTGCCGCAGGACATATTGGCCCCGACCAACCGGAGATCAATGACCTAGGGGGCCACCATGGTTTCGGCACCGCAAATGCGGAAATAGGTAAGTGCACGGCGGTCACCCGAACGCGCGTCGACTTCAACACCCAGGTCAACTGCCCCATAAACGGACTTACCCGCCTCCCAGGTATCACCCCCGGGAGGCGGGTAAGCCATCACGCGGCCCGATGAGGGCCGCTGCGTACCTGCCGCGGACCCCGTCGCGCACCCCGTGCAGCATGTTGACGATGTTGCGGAAGGCGGTGTTCATCTGGCCCATGGTGTCCAGTGAGGTTGCCGAGGCCATACCGCTCCAGCCCGCGCCGGCGATGTTCTGCGAGGACGCCCACATCCGGCGGGCCTCGTCCTCGACGGTCTGGGCGTGCATTTCGAAACGGCCCGCCATGTCCCGCATCGCGTGCGGGTCGGTCATAAAACGTGTGGTCATGCGAATGCCTCTCGTGTACGAGTTGTCAAATCCGTTGCTAGATCAAGGTGAATCGCGAGCCTCGCCCCTTCCCTCGAAGATCCCGCTGTACAGCAGTGCGATCACCTCGCGTTGATCGTATGTGTTCTTCGTCACCCTCCGGCGGGCGGGTGCACGACCATCGTCGGCTTGAAGCCATAGCGCGGCGCGGCGAAGTGCGCCGCCATTCCGCGCCCGACCCCACTGGCGGGCATCAGTGGCACTCCGCCCACCGCCGCCTGCGCCGGCTCGGCCGCGGCGGCCCCGAGGCTGTTGACCGTCACGATCGCCGGGTTCGCCGCGGCACCGACGGAGTTCATCCACGAGGTTGGCACCGAAAGCCCAGTGACAGACGCCGCCTTACCGACGGCTCCGGTAATCCCGCCCAGACCGACGCCCGGAAGCGACGGCAGTACCGCCGGCAATTCCCTGGCGGCCTCGGCCGCCACTTTGGCGCCTTCCTGAGCGAACTTGGGCAGGTCATGGGCCAAGCCCACATAGTCCTTGAACTGAGTTACCGCCAACCGGGCCGGACTCACCCATTTGCTGAAGGTGTCCATGAATACACCGGCATCCACTTCGGCGGAGCCGGTCACTCCCTGGACGATGTCACCCAAGGCGCCGCCCACGATGATTCCGTCACCGTTGGAGTTCCAGGCATGCCCGGTCAGACCGATCGCACCAGTAAGGTCGGTGAGCCAAGGGGGCTCGTTGGATATTCCGGCCAGCTGCGACAGCGCCTTGGGAATCTCCGCCAGTGCCTGTGAGTCCACCGCCCCGTTCAATGCCTGACCGACCGCGGCGGCCTGATTGGCCAGGCCCGCCGCGCTAACGGTCTGCGCCGCCGGGTCGAACGGCGCCAACTGCGCGGCCGCCGCCGACGAGCCGGCATAGCCGTACATTGCCGCCGCGTCCTGCGCCCACATTTCGCCGTACTGCGCCTCGGTGGCCGCGATAGCGCCCGTGTTCTGTCCGAGAAAGTTCGTCGCCATCAGGGCCATCAACAACGCCCGGTTGGCCGCGATCACCGGCGGCGGGACCGTCGCGACAAAGGCCGCCTCGTAGGCCCCGGCCGCGGCCACGGCTTGACTACCGGCCTGCTCGGCAAGTGCGGCTGTGTTTCTCAACCACTCCACCTGGGGCATGGCGGCCGCGACCATGTTCGCCGCGGACGGACCCTGCCAGGGTCCGTCGGTCAGTTCGGTCACCAAAACGTCGTAGGTGGACGCGGTTGCTTGCAGCTCGGCGGCCAACACGTCCCAGGCAGCGGCGACGGTCAGCATCGGCCCGGAGCCGGGCCCGGAATACATCAGCGCGGAGTTGACCTCCGGGGGCAATTGCGCGAAATCCAACATGACCCGGTGTCTCCTAGCCGATGGTGGCCGCTTTGGCGGCCTCGGTGGCCGCGTACGAACCCGCACTGATGCCCAGCGTGGTGGCCAGCTGCTCCTGAACCGCCACCGCCTGGGCTCCAATCTGCTGATACAGCTGGGCGTGCGCGGCAAACTGCGACGCGGTCAGCAGCGACACCAGATCGGCGGCGGCGGGCACCACGCCGGTGGTCGGTACCGCGGCCGCGACGTTCCCGGCCTGCACCGCCACGTTGATGGACTGAAATTCCGCCGCAGTCGCTGCCAGCACATCTGTCTGCGCAAGCATGATCGACATGAGTTTCCCTCTCCCTCAATTCTTAATTGCAGCAACAGCTTTCGGTGACCGATGACTGTCCGTCCCCCATTGCTGAAGCAGATCGCAGGACACGTTAGGGCAGATACGTAGAAAAACCACAGGCTTCATACAGCCTGTTCACTGCTGAGTCGGTAACAATCCAATTGCTGTGCCAAACGCGCAGGTAAATATCTTCTTTTGTATGAAACATATTTGGATCAAATATGATTTGAGTTCGATAGAATTTTGCCCATATCGAGGACAGACGGCTTCTGTCGTGCCTTCCGGGCGAGCGACGGGGCCGCGCCGAAAGCCCCAGCCACCCGCCTCCGACGGTTTGCATCCCCGCCATGCCCCGCCCGCGGCCGCCCTGGACAGCCCCCTGCTAATCAACAAATTGCCGCTAATCAACCTGTTCAGCGGCGGATTCTGGCCGCAGCGCCGGGCCGCGACCCGGCGCTATCACCAAGACCACGGCCCCGGTCGCGCCGCGGCGGCAAGTACCCGGGCGGGGGGTGGTGGCCCAACCGGGGCCCACGGCTCGACGTCGGACTAGCCGACAGGGCTCCGGCGTTGTTGATTAGCAGGCTTGTGAGCTGGGTTGATGATCTTTGGTGCCCCCTGGACTAGCCGACTCTTGCAAAGCACAAAAACTGGGTCTGCTATGGAGGTGCAGAATTGTTGAGTCAAACTTGGGTTGGATTGGAATTTTTCAACGTAAAGGTCGTCAATATGACATTTGCTGACAGTCTTTCGGGCACCAATGTCCGGTCACGGGGGCCGGCGCTTTCCCAGGAATCAAAGATGAACAAGAAGTGAATTGAGAACATCTGGGTGCCGACAACGGCGCACCCGCCGGTCGACTCCGCGCGGCGACTAGGGTGCCAGGCATGCCAATCCAATGGAGCACACCGGGATTCGCCCGCAGATTGATCGCCTTGGCCGTGGCCGGTGCGGCCGCCGGCTGCCTGAGCGGGTGCGACTCCCACACCGCGGCGGCGCCCGGCGCAAATCCACGTCAGGTGACCGTGTTCGGGTCCGGGCAGGTGCAGGGCATCCCGGACACCCTGACCGCGCAGGTCGGCATCGAGTTCACTTCTCAGGACGTCACCGGCGCGGTGAGCCAGGCCAACGCTCGGCAGCAGGCGGTCATCGACGCCCTGGCGAACGCCGGGGTGGACCGTAAGGACATTCGCACCACCGAGGTGTCGCTACAGCCCCAGTACACCAGCCCAGAGCCCGGCGCAGCGGCGGCGATCAGCAGCTATCGCGCCGATAATGCGATCGAAGTCAAGATCCGTCCACCCGATGCCGCATCACGCCTACTGGAACTGATCGTCAACACCGGCGGCGACGCCACCCGGATCAGTTCGGTGAGCTACTCGATCGAGGACGACTCGCAACTGGTCAAGGACGCGCGCGCCCGTGCATTCGAGGACGCCAAGAGCCGCGCGCAGCAATACGCCCAGTTGTCCAGGCTGCGGCTGGGCACGGTGCTTTCCATATCCGAAGGAGTCGGCACCAGGCCCTCGCCCGGCGAGATGAACACGCCGGCGCCACGCACCTCGATGGTGCCGCTGGAACCAGGCCAGCAGACGGTGAGCTTCTCGGTGACCGCGGTGTGGGAGCTGACCTGAGTTTCAGGTCGGCAGAGCGCGCTCGCTACTGGTAGACCCTCGGATCGAGGGTGCCGATGTAGGACAGGTCGCGATAGCGCTCGTCGTAGTCCAAGCCGTAACCCACCACGAAGTCATTCGAAATGTCGAAGCCCACGTAGGTGATGTCGACGTTGGCCCCCACCGCCTCGGGCTTGCGCAGCAAGGTGCACACCCGCAACGACTTGGGTTGCCGGCTCTTGAGGTTGCGCAACAGCCAGGACAGCGTCAGGCCGGAGTCGACGACATCCTCGACGATCAGCGCGTCGCGACCGGCGATGTCGCGGTCCAGGTCCTTGAGAATCCGCACCACTCCCGACGACGACGTCGAGGACCCGTAGGAGCTGACCGCCATGAACTCAAATTGCGTAGGCAACGGAATCGCACGGGCGAGATCTGTGACGAACAGCACGGCGCCCTTGAGCACCGTGATCAACAGCAGGTCCTGATCGCTGGTGTCGGCCAGCTCGCGATAGTCGTTGCCGATCTGGGCCGCGAGCTCGTCTATTCGACGCTGAATCTGCTCCTCAGTGAGCAGCACGGATTTGATATCACCTGGGTACAACTCGCCTGCATGTCCGGGGGTGATCGCCGAGGAGCTCTGGGCCACGTGCACAGCGTGCCATGTCCGCGCCCGAACAACCAACGCCAGTCCCCATCTTCACCGACTCAGATTGGCTCGGACCGCAAAGTCAGCAGGCCGCCACCTCGTCCGGCGACCAGACGCCGCGCCTTCAAATTCGATCCGACCGCCACCCCGCCCTGGCCTCGCCAGGCCGTGACCAGCGCGTCCACGCCCCTGATCTGCTTGTCGGTCAGCCCGATCGCCCCGCCGGCCAGCAGCCAACTGCGGATCACTCGCCGACGCACTGGGTCGGGCAGCGTAGCCAGCACGCTGGTGTCCAGGCCGAAATCGACGACGGCGGTGGGCAGCGCCTCGGCGGCGATGGCGTCGAGCAGCTCGGTGTCCGCGCGCAGCGCGGTCGCGGTGCGCGCCAACGCCGCGGCCACACCCCCACCCAGCACTTCCTCCAACAGCGGCAGCACTTCGGCACGTAACCGCGTCCGGGTGAAGCGCCGGTCGCTGTTGTGCGGGTCCTGCCATGCGGTCAGACCCAGTTCCCGGCACGCGTCATGGGTCACCCCGCGCACCATGGTGGATCGTGCGGACGTATGCCGGCGATCGAGCGAGCGCCCGAACCGCGGCCGAGCCCCAGCAACACCGTCTCGGCCTGGTCGTCGAGGGTGTGGGCCAGCAGCACCGGGCCATCGCGGTGGGCGTCCAGCGCGCCGTAGCGGGCGGTGCGCGCCGCCGCCTCCAGCCCACCCCCGGCCCCGGCCGGATTGCCCACCTGGACCCGGAGCACCCGTGCGGCCACGCAACCCAACGAGACGGCCTGGGCCCGGGCGGTTTCGCTGACCGCGGCCGAATCCGGCTGCAGGCCGTGGTCGACGATCAGCGCGGTGGTGGGCCGCAGCCGCGCCGCCACGGCGGTGAGCGCCAGCGAATCCGGACCGCCGGACAGCCCGATACTCCATCGGTCGGTGGCGTCGAGATGGGTCGACGCGAACTTCTCGACGGCCCTGCGCAGTTGCGCTACAGCACCCTGTCGATCCATCGCCGCGGATTCTCCAGCTCAGCCGGCAGGGGCAGCGTCTGCGGACTCGTCCAGATGGTGTTGAACCGCTTCATCCCGACCCGGGCCACCACGTCGTCGACAAACGCTTTGGCGCGCGTGTACTGGTTGAGTTTGGCGCCGAAGCCCAACAACGCGCGCAACAACCGCTGCAGTGGCGGCTGCTTGCGTTGCCGGCGCTCGTCGAAGCGACGACGGATGACGGCAACCGAGGGCACCACCATCGGCCCCACCGCATCCATCACGTGTTCGGCATGGCCCTCCAACAGCGTGCCCAGCGCCAGCAGCTGATCCAGCGCCTGACGCTGCGGCTCGGACTGCACGGCACGCACCACACCGAGAATCCCCGTCACATTGCCCGAATCGTCGCCAGGATCGTCGCGGTTGCGCACGAAGTTCGCCAGCCGGCTCACCACCTGTCCGATGTCGTCGGCGGGTTCGGTGGTGAGCAGACCGAGCGCCTGCTGCATGTAGCCGGCGAACCACGGGTTGGCGGTGAACTGGACCCGGTGGGCGACCTCGTGCAGGCAGACCCACAGCCGGAAATCGGATGGGTCGACCCGCAGTTGTCGCTCAACGGCGATGACGTTGGGATACACCAGCAGCAGACCGCCCATGCCGGCCCCGTCCGCGGCGGCGAACGGATCGTACTGACCGAGAATTCCCGAGGCCACGAACGCCAGCACCGCACCCGTCTGCGCACCGGTGATACGCCCGGTGAGCAGCCCGCGCGGCTTCTCGGCCCCGTTGGTCATGGCCCGCATCGACTCCGCGGCGGCCCATATCCACTCCGGCCGGTCCACAACGCGGGCCGCGGGCACATCACCGGTGGTGATCAAACCGGTGACGTCGCGCACCGGCGGCTCCGCTTGCTCGGCCGCGCGCATCAATTCGTCGACCGCCTGGCGTCGGGTGTAGTCACTGGACGGCGGACCGGGGCGGGCCAGCCGCTCCCCCAACCGTGGCCGCAAACTGCCAGTCGACGGTGTTGCCCAGGGTCACATCCGAGGCCGCGGTCATGTTGTGCACCCGCAAGACCACAGCGTGGTGGCCAACGCGTCCATCGCGTTGCGTCCGTTCGGCCCGGCATCGTTGGAGATGAACGCAAACGTGAGCACGCGTCCGCTGCTATCGGTGACCACACCGACCAAGGAGTTGATGGCGGTCAGCGAGCCGGTCTTGGCCCGCAACCAGCCCGCCGGGCCCAGGTTGGTGGCCCGGTCCAGGAAGCGTTCCCCGAGAGTGCCGCTACCACCGGCGATCGGCAGCAGATCCAGTAGCGGGCGCAACGCGGGCTGATCCGGCCCCGCCGCGGCCTGTATCGCGTCGTCGAGCGTCCGGGCTGTCAGCCGGTCGTCAACCGAAAGCCCACTGGAATCCACCAGCCCCGCGCCGGTGGTGTTGATGTGGGCGGTGTTCAGCCGGGTGGTCACCGCATCGACCGCGCCGCTGAAGCTGCGCGGACGGTTGATGACGGCCGCGACCTCGCGGGCGATGCACTCGGCCATCACGTTGTCCGAGGCGTTCATCATCTGGGAGAGCCGTTCGATCAACGGCGCCGACTGCACCACGGCCAGCTGGCGCGCCCCAGCGGGAGCCGAGGCGATACTGGCCGTTGCGGGATCCAGACCAAGGGCCCTGGCCAGTTCGCGTCCGGCGTCCAACGCCGGGGTCAGCGACCGTCGGGAGTTGACCGTGGTCGGCTGGACGCGACCGGCATCGATCATCGCCGCCTCGATCGGGGCGATGTCACCGTTGCCGACGTCAGCCGGATCCCAGCCCGGGGCCATCGTCGGCCCGGTAAAGGCGGAGATGTCGACTTGCACCGATGTCGGCGTCATGCCACTGCGGCGGATCTGATCGACCAAGTCGCTGATGCGCGCCGCGCCCCGGTACCAGGTTTCGACGCCGGGCGGCGCCGCCGACAGCGTCGGATCCCCGGCTCCGACCAACACCACCGACCCCTGGCCGCTGGGGCTACCGGCCACCACGCGGGTGCTGATCCGGGCCTGACGGTCCAAGGTGAGCAGCGCCGCGGTGGCGGTCAGGACCTTGTTTGTCGATGCCGGCACCAGGGGTACGTCGTCGAGTTGCTGCCAAAGCACCTGCCCGGTCAGCGCATCGCTGACCCGACCGCCCAGCTTGCCCAAGTTCGGATCGGCCGCGGCCTGCGCCAGCGCGGCGGCCATCGCGCCCGAGTTGGGCACCACACCGGTGTCGGCCACGGCGGTGACCGCGGGCTTGACCGTCGGTGGACGCGGCGGCGGCACCACCAACCGCGCACTGGCCGCGCGGCCACCGACGGTGAAGAACGCTGCGGCGGCAACGACGGCGGCGACAAACGCCAGCACGGCCACCCCAAGGAACACCTGGGTGGATTTCCGCCAACGTTTGGGACCCATAACTCTCCTGTCTTTCCGGTCCCATTGTGCCCAACCGGCCACCCAGCAGGCCCACAGGACCGCTGCACTAGGGTGTCACCGGACGCATTTGACCTAATCCCAGGCCTCTTCTGGCCTCACTAAGTCAAAGGAGCCACGCGATGCAATTCGACGTGACTATCGAGATTCCCAAGGGCCAGCGCAACAAGTACGAGGTCGATCACGAGACCGGCAGGGTCAAACTGGACCGCTACCTGTACACCCCGATGGCCTACCCCACCGACTACGGCTTCATCGAGGACACCCTCGGCGAAGATGACGACCCGCTGGACGCCCTGGTACTGCTGCCGGAGCCGCTGTTCCCGGGTGTGCTGGTGGAGGCTCGGCCGGTCGGAATGTTCCGGATGGTCGACGAAAAGGGTGGCGACGACAAGGTGCTGTGCGTCCCGGCCGGCGACCATCGTTGGGACCACATCCAGGACATCGACAACGTTCCGGCGTTCGAGCTGGAAGCCATTAAGCACTTCTTTGTCCACTACAAGGACCTCGAACCGGGCAAGTTCGTCAAGGCGGCCGACTGGGTGGGTCGCGAAGAGGCCGAGGCCGAGGTGTTGCGGTCGGTGGAGCGATTCAAGACCGACGGCCACTGATTTCCGGCTTAGCCGCCGGCCCGCCGGTTGCGCACCACGCTGTTGGTGAACGCCGCCCCGATGAACACCACGCCGATCGATGCCGTGATCCACTCGGGGATCTGCAGGTGGTGGTCGATGGACATCAGCATGATCACCGCGAGCGCACCGATCGCCCAGTGCGCGCCGTGTTCGAGGTAGACGTAGCGGTCCAGGGCGTCCTGTCGGACCAGATAGATCGTGATCGACCGAACGAACATGGCGCCCACCAAGCCGAGCCCTAACGCGATGACGATCGGGTCGCTCGTGATCGCGAATGCCCCGGTGACCCCGTCGAAGGAGAATGAGGCGTCGAGCACCTCGAGGTACATGAAGAGCATGAACCCGGCCTTGCCCACCGCCCCCTGGGCGGCGAGTTCGCCAGGTCCGGCACCGACCCGAGGCGGCTGCAACGCCCGGCTCAAGCCGTTGACCACGAGGTAGGTCACCAGACCCAGCAGCCCGGCGACCATCACGGTGCCCAGGTCGTCGCTGGAATCCGTCAACCCGGGACCAGCGAAGATCAGCGTCACGCACGCCACCATCACGTGGACCTGACCCAGCCGCCCGATTCGGGCGAACGGCGCCTCAATCCACTTCAGCCACTTGATCTCACGGTCGTTGAACACGAAGTCCAGAAACAGCGTCAACAAGAACATCCCGCCGAACGCCGCGATCTGGGGGTGGGCCGCGCTGATCAGTTTCTCGTAGCTGGGTGAGCCGTCCGGGAAGTCCAGCGCGCCGCCGGGCGGCGGGTTCAGCGCCAACCTCATCGCGCGGACCGGATCGAGACCCGCGGTAACCCAGACGATGGTCAGCGGGAACACCAGCCGCATTCCGAAGACGGCAATCACGATCCCGATGGTCAGGAACATCTGCTGCCAGAACTGGCTCATCTGCTTGAGGATCGTGGCGTTGATGATGGCGTTGTCGAACGACAGCGATATCTCCAGGATCGCCAGCACCACCAGCAGGAACAGCGCGGTCACTCCGCCGTGCCAATACCCGGCAACCAAAGCCGCCGCGGTTACCAGCAGCGACAACCCGAACACGCGGATCGTTGTCATGGGTCCTTTCCAGTGCATTTCATCTATACCCGAGAGCCCCTCAGGGCAAGCCAAAACAACGCCGAACCGGCCTGGCGAGCACCCACGCCCCGCACGCTTAGTATTTGCAAGCGTGGCTGCAAACGTGCCCAGCATCAGGTCGGTTGGCCGTTAGTGCTGCCAGGGTGACCGAAGTAGGGGGAACAACGGGAGCGGCGGGCGCCTCTGGGGGGGCGATCGCGCGAGGCAGCGTGGCGCGCGTCGGCACCGCCACCGCGGTCACCGCGCTGTGCGGTTACACGGTGATCTATCTGGCCGCCCGGGACTTGGCTCCCAGCGGCTTCTCCGTGTTCGGGGTGTTCTGGGGCGCATTCGGCCTGGTTTCCGGCGCCGCCAACGGGCTGCTGCCAGAAGCCACGCGCGAAGTCCGCTCCGCGCAGTACCCAGACGTCGTGCCGGAAGGAGGCCGCACTCATCCCCTGCGGATCGCCGGGATGGCCGGACTGGCCTCGGCCGTGGTGATCGCGGGCAGCTCGCCGCTGTGGAGCGGGCGGGTGTTCGTGGAGGACCGCTGGTTGTCGGTGGGACTGCTCAGTGTGGGACTGGCCGGATTCTGTCTGCATGCCACGCTTTTGGGCATGCTGGCCGGCACCAACCGGTGGTCGCACTACGGATCGTTGATGGTGACCGACGCGATAATCCGAGTGGCGGTCTCGGCGGCAACGTTTGCCATCGGGTGGGGTCTGGTCGGCTTCCTGTGGGCGACAGTGGCGGGCTCGGTCTCCTGGCTGATTCTGCTGCTGGCTTCGCCCGTCGCGCGCGCGACGGCACGCTTGCTGACGCCGGGCAACACGGCAACGTTCCTGCGGGGTGCCGCGCATTCGATCACCGCCGCCGGTGCCAGCGCGATTCTGGTGATGGGTTTTCCGGTCCTGCTGAAGCTGACCTCCAACGAGCTCGGCCCCCAGGGCGGGGTGATCATCTTGGCGGTGACTTTGACCCGTGCGCCGCTGCTGGTGCCGCTGACCGCGATGCAGGGAAACCTCATCGCCCATTTCGTCGACGAGAGCGCGCAGCGACTGCGGGCACTGATCTCACCGGCCGCACTCATCGGCGGTATCGGCGTGATCGGGGTGCTGGCCGCGGGAGCGGTGGGCCCGTGGCTACTGCGTTCGGCCTTCGGGCAGCAATATCAGGCCAGCGGCGCCCTGCTGGCCTGGCTGACCGCGGCCGCCGTGGCGATCGCCATGTTGACGCTCACCGGAGCCGCGGCGGTGGCGGCCGCACTGCACCGGGCTTACTCACTAGGCTGGGTGAGCGCGACAGCGGCATCAGGGTTGCTGCTGCTGTTGCCGCTGCCGCTGGAAGCCCGCACGGTGGTGGCGCTGTTGTGTGGCCCATTGGTAGGGATCGGTGTTCATCTGCTCGCGCTGGCGCGCGCCGGATACGCGAGCAGATGATGGGCCCTGGCCAAGCGTGTAATTTGTGGGCCTAGATGGCCGTGAAAATGGATATTGATACGCATCACCCCGACGTCTGGATCGTCGTTCCCGCCTTCAACGAAGCCACCGTCATCGGCGAGGTGATCGCGCAACTGCGGTCGACCTTCGGCCATGTGGTGTGCGTGGACGACGGCAGTACCGACGGCACCGGCGATATCGCCCTGCGGGCCGGGGCTCACGTGGTGGCTCATCCGATCAATCTGGGCCAGGGCGCGGCCATCCAGACCGGGGTCGAATACGCCCGTAAGCAGCCGGGAGCCCAGATCTTCGCCACGTTCGACGCCGACGGCCAGCACCGCGTCAAGGACCTGGCCGCCATGGTGCATCGGTTGTCGGTCGGCGATGTCGACGTGGTGATCGGAACCCGCTTCGGGCGGCCCGTCGGGAGCCGCCCACCCCTGCTGAAGCGAATTGTGCTGCAGACCGCGGCGCGCCTGAGTCCGCGCGGTCGCCGGTTGGGCCTGACCGATACCAACAACGGCCTGCGGGTGTTCAACAAGACCGTGGCCGATGGGCTGAACATCACCATGAGCGGGATGAGCCACGCCACCGAGTTCGTCATGCTGATCGCCGAAAACCATTGGCGCGTTGCCGAAGAACCCGTCGAGGTGCTCTACACCGACTACTCGAAGTCGAAAGGGCAGCCCCTGCTCAACGGCGTCAACATCATTTTCGACGGGTTTTTGCGAGGGAGGATACGACGATGAACTGGATCCAGGTGCTGTTGATCGGGTCGATCATCGCGTTGCTGTTCTATCTGCTGCGCTCCCGCCGCAACGCCCGGTCGCGGGCATGGGTCAAAGTCGGCTACGTCCTATTCGTCCTGGCCGGTATCTACGCGGTGCTGCGACCGGACGACACCACGGTGGTCGCACACTGGTTCGGAGTGCGCCGGGGCACCGATCTGATGCTCTACGCACTGATCATGGCGTTCAGCTTCACCACGCTGAGCACCTACATGCGGTTCAAAGACCTGGAGCTGCGCTACGCGCGGCTGGCCCGCGCCATAGCGCTCGAAGGAGCTCAGACACCGGAGCCACGCTGAGGCCGGCCCAGCCAATCAGCTGCCGTGGGTTCGCCGGAAGTAGTCGACGGTGCGCCGCACCCCGTCTGCCAGTTCGACTTGCGGACGCCAGCCCAGCACCTCTTCGGCCCGGCTGATGTCGAGGCAGGACCGTGTCAGGTCGCCCAGCCGCGGCGGGTGAAACTCCGGGTCGTCGGGGCCGCCGACGGCCGCGGCCACAGCTGAGTGCAGTTGGCGGTCCGAGGTTTCCACGCCGGTGCCGATGTTGAACCGTTGGCCGCCGCCCACGTCGCTGCCCGCCTTGACGAAGGCATCGACGACGTCGTCGACAAACACGTAGTCGCGGGTGTTGGTGCCGTCGCCGAACGCCTTGGTGGGCTTACCCGACAGCAGCGCCTGGGCGAAGATCGCCACCACCCCCGCCTCGCCGTGCGGGTCTTGGCGCGGGCCGTACACATTGGCCGGGGCGATGTGGGAACACTCCAGGCCGTACAGATGCCGAAATGTGTTGAGGTAGATCTCCCCGGCCACCTTGCCGGCGGCATACGGCGATGCCGGGTCGGTGGGCACCCGCTCGCTGGTCGGGTACTGCGGCGGGGTGCCATAGATGGATCCGCCCGAGGAGGTATGCACCACCTTGCGGACGCCGGTGAGCCGGGCCGCTTCGGCCAGCCGCAGGGTACCGATGACATTGACCGAGGCGTCGAATTGCGGATCGGCCACCGAATGGCGGACGTCGATTTGCGCCGCCAGATGAAAAATCACTTCGGGCCGGTGCTGCTCGAAAATTGCCTGCAGGTCGGCGTCCACGATGTCGGCTTCGACGAAGACATGCGCAAGGTTGTCGACCAGATGCTCGAGATTGGTCGCCCGGCCAGTTGCGAAATTATCCAGTCCGACCACCGTGTGACCGTCTGCCAGGAGACGGTCGACCAGTGTCGATCCGATGAAACCGGCCGCGCCGGTGACCAGTGCACGCACCGGCCCACAATACCGACCGGTAAGAAATAACCATGCCCACCCGGACCAGGCCCGTGCCCAAGGTCGCGGTGGCCGCCATCGCGCTGATCATGATTCAGCTGGGGGTCCGCGCCGTGCTGGCGTTCCGGGGGTATTTCTATTGGGACGATTTGATCCTGGTCGGCCGGGCCGGCACCCAGGACCTGCTCTCGGCGACCTACCTGTTCGACGACCATGACGGCCACGTCATGCCCGGCGCATTTCTGGTTGCCGGCATCATCATCCGGCTGATGCCGCTGGATTGGACCGGACCCGCGATCAGCCTGGTGGTGCTGCAGCTGCTGGCATCGCTAGCGCTGCTGCGAGCGCTCTACGTGATCCTGGGCTGGCGCCGGGTCTTGCTCATCCCGCTGACGTTCGCGCTGTTCACCCCGCTGGGGGTGCCCGGATTCGCGTGGTGGGCGGCGGCACTGAACTCGCTGCCGCTGCTGGCGGCGCTGGCCTGGGTGTGCGGTGACGCGATCCTGCTGATCCGCACCGGTAACCAGCGATACGCGGTGAGCGCGGTGCTCGCCTACTTCGCCGGCCTGCTGTTCTTCGAAAAGGCGGCGGTGGTCCCGTTCGTCGCCTTCGCGGTCAGCGCCCTGGTCTGCCATGTCGGCGGCGACAAGCGTCCGCTGCGCACGGCCTGGCAGGCCGGGATCCGGTTGTGGACGGCGGCGCTGGCGCTGACCGCCGGCTGGATGGTGCTCTATCTGGCCGTGGTTGACCAGAAGCGCTGGAGTGGGGATCTGGCAATGACCTGGGACCTGCTGTGTCGATCGATCACGCACGGCATCGTGGGGGGCCTGGCCGGCGGACCGTGGCGCTGGGATCGCTGGGCCCCGGCGTCCCCGTGGGCGACGCCGCCGCCGACGGTGATGGCGCTCGGATGGCTGGTGCTGGCCGGGCTACTCGGCTTGTCGCTGATCCGTAAACGACGCATCGGCGCGGTGTGGCTGACCGCGGCCGGCTACGCCGTCGCCTGCCAGGTGCCGATCTACCTGATGCGCTCATCGCGGTTCACCGCCCTGGAATTGGCGCAGACGCTGCGCTATTTCCCCGATCTGGTGGTGGTGTTGGCGCTGTTGGCCGCCGTCGCCTTGACCGCGGCGAATCGGCCGTCGGATTGGTTGAATGCCTCGCGCGTCCGGGCCAGCACGATCACCGCCGCGGCGATGCTATTCCTGGCCAGCAGCCTCTACTCGACGGCGACCTTTCTGACCAGCTGGCGCGACAACCCGACCAAGTCATACCTGGAGAATGCGGAAGCGAGCTTGGCTGGCGCCCAGATAAATTCGAATGCCCCGCTACTGGATCAAGAAGTCGATCCACTGGTGCTGCAACGGGTGGCCTGGCCGGAAAACCTGGCCAGCCATATGTTCGCACTGTTGCCGAACCGCCCCGATTTCGCGACGGCGACAACCAAACTGAGAATGTTTACCAGCTCTGGAAATTTGGTCGATGCGCGAGTTACCTGGATACGGACGATTGTTCCCGGCCCCATGCCCCAATGCGGCTATTTCGCGCAGCCAGACCAGCCCGCACGGCTGATCCTGAACGGCCCGTTGCTGCCCGCCGACTGGACCGTTGAACTCAATTATCTTGCCAACAGCGACGGGTCGATAACGCTGGCGCTGCCGGAGGGGCCCGAGCGCAAAGTTCCGGTGCATCCGGGCCTCAACCGGGTCTACGCCCGGCTGCCAGGCGCCGGCGATGTGATCACCGTGCGAGCCAATACCACCGCATTGGCGGTGTGTGTCGCCTCCGGTCCGGTGGGTTTTCTGGCTCCCGAATAAGCGGCGCGATAATTCCCTTCCGGATGAATTAGTTGTCTCGAAGTTTTCTCCAAGACAATAACTTTCAGCGAAATTTGGCGGTAGCGTTGGCCCGCAAAGTCAACAACGGTTTTCATACCTTTCATATCTAGGAGTACAGCGGTGTCATACGTGGTGGCGGCGTCAGACCTACTGGCATCGACGGCGACTGAATTGGCACGTATCGACGCCGCGCTCAACACAGCCAATGCCGCGGCGGTGCTGCCGACGACCGTGCTGCAGGCCGCCGGCGCGGATGAGGTTTCGGCGGCGGTGGCCGCCCTGTTCTCCTCGCATGCCCGCGCCTATCAGGCACTCAGTGTCCAAGCCGGGCAGTTTCATCAGTGGTTCACCCAAACGCTGAGCGGCGCTGGACTGGCCTATGCCAGTGCCGAAGCCGCCAATGTCTCGCCCTTGCAGGTCCTCGAACGCGACGTGCTGGGACTGGTCAACGCACCCGCCCAGGCGCTGTTGGGCCGTCCCATCATCGGCAACGGCGCCGACGGCGCACCCGGCAGCGGGGCCAACGGCGCCGACGGCGGCATCTTGATCGGCAACGGCGGCACCGGCGGCTCCGGTGCGCCCGGCCAAAATGGCGGCGCCGGCGGCAACGCGGGGTTGCCCGGTAGCGGCGGCACCGGAGGTGTCGGTGGGGCTGGTGCCACCGGCGGCACCGGCGGCACCGGCGGCCTGTTGTGGGGCAACGGCGGCATCGGCGGCCAAGGCGGGACCGCCATGGTGGGCGTCAACGGCGGTAGTCCCGGGCATGGCGGAAACGGTGGCAACGCGTTCCTGTTCGGCGATGGCGGTACCGGGGGCCAGGGTGGGACCGGCCTGGCCGGGGCAGACGGTGTCAACCCCACCCCCACCGGGACGGCCGGAACCGGTGCCGCCGGCGGCAACGTTAGCGGCAATGGCCCCCTGACCGGGGGAAACGGCGATACCGGTGATACCGGTGGGACCGGCGAGACCGGCGGTACCGGAGGCGCCGGCGGAAGCGCCACTGCCTCGTCGGGGTCGGCCACCGGGGGCAAGGGCGGGGCCGGCGGTGATCCCGGTGGCGGCGCCAATGGCGGGGCCGGCGGTGCCGGCGGGGACGCCGAGAGCTTCTCGGGGCAAGCCCACGGGGGTACCGCCGGTGGCGGCGGGACCGGCGGCGACGGTGGCCGTGGCGGGCTATTGATCGGCAGCGGCGGCAACGGCGGGACCGGCGGGACCGGCGGGACTGGGGGTACCGGCGACGCGACCGCAGCGAGCTCCGCCACCGGCGGTCATGGGGGCGACGGCGGCGACTCTGACCCTTCTGTCGGCACCGGCGGTAACGGCGGCACCGGGGGCAACGGCGGCAACGGCGGTGCTGGCGGGCAATGGCGGTGGCGGCGGCGACGGCGGTGTTGGTGGGACCGGCGGCACCGGCGGTGCGGGGGGGCTCGGGCGCCGGGGGCGGCGTCGGTGGAGACGGAAGCTCCCGTGGAGGCATCGGCGGTAACGGCGGCTCCGGCGCTAATTCGATGGCCATCGGTGGTGGGGGCGGCGTCGGCGGTAGGGGCGGTGACGCCGGGACCAGTGGCCTGTTGATCGGCAACGGCGGCGACGGCGGCAGCGGCGGCGCGGTGCCGGCGACAGCGGGGCCACCGCGGGCGCAGACGGCAAAGCGGGCACCGCCGGCACGGCGGGCGCGACCGGCCCGCACGGCTGACCACCACAAACAAACGAGCCGCCCAGGAGAATCGAACTCCTGACCTATTCATGATGGTTAAAGCGGGATCAGGCGTTGTCTCGTTCCCAGGGATTTCAGATCCGCGCAGCTCAGAGCATCGCATGCATGTTCGAGTGCGCCTCTGAGTGCAGGCGCGCGCAGGGTTTTCGCGCCCCGGAACCGAGTTCTCCCGCCCTCTCTCACGCACGGATGCACGCCGCGTGTCCCCGAGAACAATCGCCCCAATGCCCGGCACAATCAGGCCGGCAGTGAGCACGACAACCAACCCCCACCACCACAAAGCGACCCACCCACCTCACGCAACCCACACGAACGGCCAGCCGGAACACGGGCCGGAGCCGCGGACGCCGGTAGACCGCGAGCGCACGCGGCCTGCAAGGCCGCAGGGCGCGAGAGCGATAGGACTTGCCATACCTGCCAGAGTCAAGACAAGGCCGATCTTGTACTTCACGGCTTCCTTCGAGACGGGCACTGGCCGATGCGCAGCGCCTGAAGTGTCGCGGAACCGGAAGCCGCCCGTTGGCCGCCACTGTTGTTGCGGCGTTACACCTGGGGTGCATTCGCTGTCGTCACGCTCAGAATCGTCCGTGCGACTAGTTCGGGATCGTCGACCATAGGGTCATGCCCAACATCAGGCAGAGTTACGAACGTCGCCTGCGGCAGGCGCGCACGCGCACGAGGGCCGTAAGACGTGACGGGAACAATTTCGTCTTTCTCCGACCACGCCACCGTGACGGGGCAGGGCAACGGGTCCAAAGGGGCAATCTGCTCCTCGTCGGTTGAGAATACTTCGTTGGCGACCGTGCATCCGAGGAAGTCGTCAAAGATCTCAACACCCCGGTGCGCGCTTATCCGATCGCCGTGGCACGCGCCATCCTGGAACATAAGTCGGCGGACCCTCGGCGACTTCAACACCAGCGGCATGATGGGTCGCATCAGGCGAGCGATTCCGGCGCCTCCCAGCGCTCGTGACAGCGTCCTTTCTCGCAGCCCGTCACCCGACGCCCAGAAGCCACCTGGCGCAAACACACACACTGTTGCTGCGCGGCCGCGCCGAGCCAATTCGATCGCCAAATAGCCGCCCATCGAATGGCCGACCAGATGCGGGCGTTGAAGTCCTTGCTCGTCGAGGTAGCGCTCATCCGCCGCGGTCGCTGGCCGCCTCTGCACTGGGGGTCCGCCTCGGTGGCCGGGAGCCGTCGGCGCATGCACCTGGTGATATCTCGAAACGACGGGTACCACGTCTTGCCATGCCCTGCCCGACCCAGCCCCGCCGTGCAGGAGCACCAACCCCGTCTTGTCGGTGGCCATGAGGAAGTCTGACACCATCCCCAACCAGGTGGGAAGTCTTTGGAAAGGCTTCGAACCGTGGCCCAAGGAAGTAGTCGAACAGGTCATTCCCACCCAGGAGCCACTCCCCGGCGGGCCGCCGACCAACTCGCACCGATTGAACACGCACCGTTACCAGCTGACAGCAGGAGGTACAGTGCGATCAGAAGTCGTAAGCGGGTTCGGCGTCGAGGATCTTCGTGAACATCGCGACCATGCCTGTGAGATCAGAGTGGGCGCGCGCTGCGTGACAAGCGCCGTACAACTCTTCCAGGTCAGTCTTCCCCCAGTCGAAGCCAGAACCGCGTTCGGACAACAGGAGATCGAAGAACTCGCGGGTGGAGCGGCCGTTGCCCTCGCGGAACGGGTGGGCATAGTTCACGTGGTCGTATAGGTATGCGACCTTGCCAGCGAGATCGCCGTCGTCGATCGCTCTGAGCCGGTCGAGATGGTGGATCTCCGCGGCGACATGCTCCATGGGCCGACTGATGCTACCCGGCGGGCAGAAAGACTCGTCTTCCTTCTCGATGCCGACTGTCCGCAGGTCTCCCGCCCAGACGTAAACGTCCTGGAACAGCTGGCGGTGAATCGCCCGCAGGTATGCAAGATCGTAGGTGCGGTCGCCCAGCAGATTGGGTTCCTCGCGGAGTTCGATCACCCGGGCCTCAACGAGGTCGTTCTCGGCGTCACGCAGTTCGGCATGCGTTCGGGCGCCGACCCGGTTCCGTAAGACGGAAGTACCGGGGATGAAGTAGCCCTGCCAGTTCCGTTCGTGATCGCCGGTGTCCCATGGATGCGGCACTCCAGGCCCGGTTACTGGATGTTGTACCGGCGGCGGACGCGCTCACCTAACTCGGCTGCCGTAATCTTGCCGCGGGCGTAGTCGTCCTGATCGGCACGGGTAGCGGCGGTGCTGCGGGTGCCCTCCAGCTCGGTGTTGCGGCGGGTTGCCCTGACAGTCCTGATGCGCCGCTTCGCCTTCTGCAACTCGGTCACCTGGACAAACACCTCATCTGATTTTGCGGGTCTGACCAGCATAGTCGACAGCGCTGACATTGCAGAGAGGCTTGCCCATCAAGGAAACACAGCACGGTTCTCCACCGCTGATGTACGAACATCATGTCTCGTTGGCCATGTAATCGACGGCGTCCCGCAACACGTACCGGGCCGACACTGCTCCGGCCCACACCAACGGCGCCGGGCCGCGCAAAACCGAGGACACGTTCGACGCCTACGCCGGGGTAATCGGCAAGCTGCTCATCCCAGCCCTGCGGACCGTCCGACTGCGTGAACTCACCACACAACGGGTCGACCGGTACCTGCGCTCGGCTACTCCCCCGTCGACGCCCGCGTACACACCACCACGGTCAGCGACCAAACCGCGCGCCCCCACCCCCGACGACGCCGTGGAGATGCGGCGGAGGATCGCTGCATGGCAGAGCGGTCGATCGAATCGCGGACCCGCGCGCGGGTATGACCGGCTGCGCATCTTCGACGTACTGCTGGCCACCGGCGCCCGCATCGGCGAAGTGCTCGCACTCACCTGGGACGACATCCACGGCCTCGACGGTGACGGTCCCGTCACCGTGTACATCGGTAACCGACTCGACAAGAAATCCCACCGGGCACAAGGCCGGCGGCGAGCCCTACACCGTCACGACCCCGGAGTTCGGAGCCGCGACGCTGCGAGAGCACGCCCCGCCGAGGCACGCACCAGCCAGAGGCCAATATCCGCACCCGCTGGCGGGCGATCCGCGGCGAGGACTTCAAGTAGGTTGTGCCGCACTCGATCCACAAGCCCGTCGTCACCGCGGTAGAGCGCGCGATAGGGCTGGAAGCCTCGGCCCGGCAGGCCGGACACAGCAGCAGCGAAATCACCCGGCGGCACTACGTCGAGCAGTCCGTGCCGGTGCCCGACTACACCGCCGCCTAGATGAGTATTCGCGCCCTATCCGCGCCCTTCAAGCCGTCGAACACGAACAGGCAGGGTAATTACCCAGCCTGACCTGTACAGGTGGAGCCGCCTAGGAGAATCGAACTCCTGACCTATTCATTACGAGTGAATCGCTCTACCGACTGAGCTAAGGCGGCGTGCCCTCATTCCGGGCGGCACGAGTCTACGGCAGGCGGGCAGGTCCGCCCAAGTCCGGATCGACCGACCGGCCCCCCGCTACTGCAGTTGTTGCCCAATGGCTGCCACCATGGCGTCAACCGCAAATTTTGGCTTTACGTTGATCGACAGCGCTTCACGGCAGTTCAGCACGGCCTCGATGCAACGCAACAGCCGCTCCGGAGTCGCGTGTGCGGCCAGCGCAGCGACCCGGTCAGCCATGTCCGGATGGTTGGCCCGCGGCTGGTCGGCCTTCGCCGAAACCAGCAGCGCATCCCGAAAATAGGTGGCCAGGTCGATCAGGGCCCGGTCCAGCGCATCGCGCGCGGCCCGGGTGTGGCGGGACTTCTGCCGCCGTTCCAGGTCCTTGATCGCGCCGGCGGAGCCACGCATCGTGCCGGCAGTCCCTTTCCCGGTGCCACCAGCCCCCAGTGCGGTACGCAGCTCCTCGGTTTCGGCCTCGGCGCGATCGGAAGTCAGCGCCAGCGCCTCGGCCTCGGCGGCGGCGACCAACTCCTCGGCCGCGGCGTAGGCCCGCGCCGGCGTCGCGGCGTCACGAACCAGCCCCAACGCTCGCTCGCGTCGCTGCCGCGCCTCCGGGTCGGTGGCCAGCCGCCGCGCCCGGCCCACATGGCCACCGCTGACCGAAGCCGCCCAATTCGCCGTCTCGGCCGCCAACCCATCGTTGTCGATCAGTACCTGGGCAATCGCGGTGGTCGGCGGCGTCACCAGCGCGACATGGCGACACCGGGACCGCAACGTGACCGCGATGTCCTCGGGATCCACCGATGGTGCGCACAACAGAAACACCGTCGATGCGGGCGGCTCCTCGACCACCTTGAGCAGGGCATTGGCCGCACCTTCGGTCAACCGATCGGCGTCTTCGATCAGCACGATCTGATGGCGCCCGGTGGTTGGGCGGCGCGATGCGATCTGCACGATCGCGCGCATGTCGTCAACTCCGATAGAGAGGCCTTCGGGAATCACCCGCCGCACGTCCGCGTGAGTCCCCGCCATGGTGGTCAAACAGGACCGACAACGTCCGCACCCCGGATCGCCGTCTGACGTGCACTGCAGCGCCGCGGCGAAGCACAATGCGGCGATTGACCGCCCCGAGCCCGGGGGCCCGGTGATCAGCCACGCATGTGTCATATCCCCGTCAAACCCCGAACTGTGAGTCGAATCACTGCGAGCTGACCTCGCGGCCGCGAGCAGCTCCGATTCCACCGCCCCCTGGCCTACCAGCCGCGCGAATACCCCAGACATCACCGTGGACACTATTAGCCCCCGCCGACAGATACCGATTGGCTACCGTTTCGCGACATTTCCGTTATCTTTCCCGTCTCGAGTCGACTCGGTAACGACTTGCCGAGTCCCACGTAGGTTTCCGGCGAGTCCCCCCATCCGGATACGGTGGGCTGGTGGCTACCGTGGCAACCCTGCCCGGGCGGATCAACGGGTTCGCCCGGTGGGTAGTGCGCACTCCGTGGCCGGTGTTTTCGCTGAGTATGTTGCAGGCCGACATCATCGGCGGCCTATTCGTTCTGGGCTTTCTGCGCTATGGCTTGCCACCCAACGATCGCATCCAGCTGCAGGATCTACCACCACTGAATCTGGCGATCTTCCTCACCTCCGTGATTACCTTGTTCCTCGCCGGGTTCGCATTGAACCTCAAGCTGCTGGTGCCGGTCTTCCGGTGGCAGCGCCGCGACAATCTGGTTGCGGCGGCCGACCCGTCCGCCACCGAGCTGGCCCGCAGCCGGGTGCTGCGCATGCCGTTCTATCGCACCTTGATCAGCGTCGGTTCGTGGGCGATCGGCAGCGTGATCTTCATCGTCGCCAGCTGGTCGGTGGCTCGCTATGCGGCGCCCGTGGTGGCGATTGCCACCGCCCTGGGCGCCATCGCCACCGCGATCATCGGCTACCTGCAGTCTGAGCGGGTGCTGCGGCCGGTCGCGGTGGCCGCGCTACGCAGTGGGGTACCGGAGAACTTGCGGTCGCCCGGGGTCATCTTGCGGTTGATGCTGGCCTGGGTGCTGTCCACCGCGGTACCGCTGTTGGCGATCGTGCTGGCCGTGGTGGCCGACAAGATGGCGATTCTGCACGCCACCCCGGACAAGCTGTTCAATCCCATCCTGCTGCTCGCGCTGGCAGCGTTGGCGATCGGTTCGGCCAGCACGCTGCTGGTGTCCATGTCGATCGCCGATCCGCTGCGCCAGCTGCGTTGGGCGCTGTCGGAGGTGCAGCGCGGCAACTACAACGCGCACATGCAGATCTACGACGCCAGCGAGCTGGGCCTGCTGCAGGCCGGGTTCAACGACATGGTCCGCGACCTGTCCGAGCGGCAACGCCTGCGCGACCTGTTCGGTCGATATGTCGGCGAGGACGTGGCCCGGCGCGCCATCGAACGCGGTACCGAGCTTGGCGGGCAGGAACGCGATGTCGCGGTGCTGTTCGTCGACCTGGTGGGCTCGACCCAGCTGGCGGCGACCCGACCACCGGTCGAGGTGGTCGGCCTGCTCAACGAATTCTTCCGGGTGGTGGTCGACACCGTCGCGCGCCACGGCGGATTCGTCAACAAGTTCCAGGGCGATGCCGCCCTGGCGATTTTCGGCGCACCGATCGAACACCCCGACGGCGCCGGCGCCGCGCTGCGCGCCGCGCGCGAGTTGCACGACGAACTCATTCCGGTGCTGGGATCTGCGGAGTTCGGCATCGGGGTGTCGGCCGGCAGGGCCATCGCCGGCCACATCGGCGCGCAGGCCCGCTTCGAATACACCGTGATCGGCGACCCGGTCAATGAGGCCGCCCGACTCACCGAGCTGGCCAAGCTCGAGGAAGGCCACGTGCTGGCCTCGGCGATCGCGATCAGCGGGGCGCTAGACGCCGAAGCCTTGTGCTGGGACGTCGCCGAAGTCGTCGAACTACGCGGACGGACCACACCGACCCAGCTGGCCCGCCCGCTGAACCTCGCTGTAGCCCAACAGGTCTCCACCAAAAGCGGTAGCTAACCGGCCCCGGTCACGCGCGTTTGACGGCCTTTTTCGCCGGCGATTTGCGGGTGGTCTTCTTGGCGGCTCGCTTCACCGGCCCTCGGGCCCGGCGGTCAGCCAGCAATTCCGAGGCCCGCTCGTCGGTGATCGACGCGACCTCGTCGCCCTTGCGCAGACTGGCATTGGTTTCACCGTCGGTGACGTACGGACCGAACCGCCCGTCCTTGATCACCATCGGCTTGCCCGACGCGGCATCGGTCCCCAGCTCACGAAGCGGCGGAGCCGAAGCGCTCTGCCGGCCAGAACGCTTGGGTTCGGCGTAGATCTTGAGCGCTTCGTCAAGGGTGATGGAGAAAATCTGGTCTTCGGTGGCCAGCGAGCGAGAATCGGTGCCGCGCTTCAGATATGGCCCATAGCGCCCGTTCTGCGCGGTGATCTCTTCGCCGGAAGCGGGATCCGTGCCCACCACGCGCGGCAGCGAGAGCAGCTTGAGCGCGTCCTCGAGGGTGATCGTCTGCAGGTCCATGCTGCGCAGCAGCGAACCGCTGCGGGGTTTGGGCCCGGTGGCCTTCTTGCTCTTCTTGGCGGGGGCCTCGGTCCCGGCTTCGGGTGCGGGAGGTTCGGGAAGAATCTCGGTCACATACGGCCCGTAGCGCCCGTCCTTGGCGACGATCTCGTGGCCGGATTCCGGGTCGATGCCCAGCACGCGACCTTCCTGCGGCGTGGCGAATAGCTCTTCGGCCAGCACCAGGGTCAGCTCGTCGGGTGTCAGCGAGTCATTGAGGTTGGCGCGCTGCGGGGTCGGCTCACCGTCTTCACCGGTTATGGTGCGTTCCAGGTAGGGACCATTCTTGCCCACCCGAACGTAGATGGGACTCCCCTGCTCATCGTCAAACAGCTTGATGGAGTTGACTTTTCGCGCATCAATGCCTTCGAGGTTGACACCGACGAGCTTCTTGAGCCCCCCGGCGCGCGCCACCGAATCAGACACGCCGTGGTCGCCACCGAAGTAGAAGTTGTTGAGCCAGTCGGTGCGCCGCTCCTGACCAGATGCGATGGCATCGAGCTCGTCTTCCATCGCCGCGGTGAAGCCGTAGTCGACGAGGTGCCCGAAATGTTGCTCCAATAATCCGGTGACCGCGAACGCCACCCACGACGGCACCAGGGCGCTGCCCTTCTTGTGTACGTAGCCGCGGTCCTGGATCGTCTTGATGATCGGGGTGTAGGTGGACGGGCGTCCGATTCCCAGCTCCTCGAAGGCCTTGACCAGCGAGGCCTCGGTGTAGCGGGCGGGCGGGTTGGTGGTGTGCCCGTCCGGGGTCAGCTCGACCGCGTCGAGCCGCTGGCCCGGCGTCAGATTCGGCAGGCGCCGCTCGGCGTCATCGGCCTCGCCACCGACCAGTTCGTCCACCGTCTCCACATAGGCCTTGAGGAACCCGGGGAAGGTCAGGGTGCGACCGCTCGCCGAGAACACCACCTGCTGCTCACCCGCGCTACCACCGATCCGCAGGCTCAGCGTGGTGCCGCGGGCATCCGCCATCTGGGAGGCCACCGTGCGCTGCCAGATCAGCTCGTAGAGCCGGAATTCGTCGCCGTCGAGTTCACGACGCACGGCGTCGGGGGTTGCGAACGTCTCACCCGCGGGGCGGATGGCCTCGTGCGCCTCCTGCGCGTTCTTCACCTTGCGGGTGTACTGGCGCGGAGATGAGGCCACATACTCTTCGCCGTAGAGCTGGCGCGCCTGGGTGCGCGCGGCGTTGATCGCCGACTCCGACAGGGTCGTCGAGTCGGTTCGCATGTAGGTGATGTAACCGTTTTCGTAGAGCCGCTGAGCGATGCTCATCGTCCGCTCACCGGAAAACCGCAACTTGCGGCCGGCCTCCTGCTGCAGCGTCGAGGTCATAAACGGTGGGTACGGACGGCGGCTGTAGGGCTTTTCCTCGACCGAGGCCACGCTCAGCTGCGCGCCGTGTAGGCCGGTGGCCAGCGCGGCCGCCCGGGCCTCGTCGAGCACGGTGACCTCGTCGGCCTTGCGCAACGTGCCCAGCGAGTCGAAATCGCGACCGGTGGCCACCCGCAAGCCGTCCACACTGGTCAGTCGGGCGACAAAGGTGGGCGGCGCGGCCTTCGGGTCGGACACGCTGGCGTCCAGCGTGGCGACGATGTCCCAGTAGGACGCGCTGCGGAACGCCATCCGGTCGCGCTCTCGCTGCACGATCATCCGTGTGGCCACCGACTGCACCCGGCCGGCCGACAGCTTGGGCGCGACCTTTTTCCACAGCACCGGACTGACCTCGTAGCCGTACAGCCGGTCCAGGATGCGCCGGGTCTCCTGCGCATCGACGAGGTCCATGTCCAGGTCACGGGGGTTTTCCGCGGCTTCGAGGATGGCCGGTTCGGTGATCTCGTGGAAGACCATCCGTTTGACCGGCACGCGCGGTTTGAGGGTTTCCAGCAAGTGCCAGGCGATCGCCTCGCCCTCGCGGTCACCATCAGTGGCCAGGTAGAGCTCGTCGACGTCTTTGAGCAGGTCTTTGAGCTCGCTGACTGCGCTCTTCTTCTCCGGGCTGATGATGTAGAGCGGTTCGAAGTCCGCGTCGACATTGACGCCGAGGCGCGCCCACGGCTCGGACTTGAACTTGGCGGGCACATCCGCGGCGGCCCGCGGCAGGTCGCGGATGTGGCCACGCGAGGATTCGACTATGTACCTGGGCCCCAGGTAACCAGCAAGTTTGCGCGCCTTGGTGGGCGACTCGACTATGACAAGTCGCCGGCCGCTCCCATTTCCACCGCTGCTACGGCTTCCAGGGCCCTTCGTTTTCGGGTCAGCCAACTGCGGTTACGCTCCATCTCTCATCCCAGCCCCGCTGGCGGGGCCACCCTTGCAGAAGGGTGCCAGGCCGGCTGCTGAATTTCAGGCGAAATCCAATAGCCCGACATTCCCACCTGCGGGCAACAGACAATTTCGCACCCTAAGGCGGGCCTGCGCAAACTGGCTGCAATTCAGCTCCCCGGAAAACCGGGGTCCACAGGCGCCTAGCCCCGGGGCCATTGAGCCAACGCTTCGGCACCGGGCGGGGGTTCCCCCACGTTCTCTACCAGGCGCGATAGCCTTCGTCGCCCGCTTATCCGCAGCGCCGGGTGGCCCCCTCGGGTGCCGATCAAAGTGGGTGCAATGCCCACTCGCATCAGAGCCGACGCCAACGGCGAATGTGTATCGGGTGCGTGCGGATCAAGCCCCAGCAGATATCGGTCGGCCTCGGGACTGCCGGCGGCCAGCGCCCAGGCGCGCAGCTCTCGCGGACCTGGCAGCCATCGCGGCGGAACCGTCTTGACCGCACCACGGGTCCACTCCGCGGCGATTGCGCGCAATCTGGGGTCTACGGCGGTACGCACCAGCGGCGTGTCCTCGTCGGTGTGGGTGATCTCAGGCACCAGGCCCGCCTCCCGCATCATCTCGGCGAGAGCTTCGGCTCGCCAGGACTCCCCGACCACCACCGACAGCCGCGCACCAGCACCAACCATCACGACCTGGCCGGATGCTGCCAACACTCCGGATAGGTCCTCGACCGCGGGCGGCACCGACTCCGCGGCAAAGAAGGACAGCTGACTCACGCCACCGACAGTAGGCCAGTAACCCGGTCCGCGGGTTCTCCCCGTCCGGCGCGGCGACCAAGGCGCTCACGGCAGAAACGAAAACCCCCCCGCCGGACCCGCTCAGCGGGATCACGTCGGGGGGATTCGTCAGAATCTGCTCGGATCAGACCGAGCGGACTCCGGTGGCCTGGGGGCCCTTAGGGCTGTGGCCGATCTCAAACTCGACCTTCTGGTTCTCTTCAAGGGTGCGGAAGCCCGAACCCTGGATCTCCGTGTAGTGGACAAAAACATCCGCGGAGCCATCCTCGGGGGCGATGAAGCCGAACCCCTTCTCCGCGTTGAACCACTTCACAGTTCCCTGTGGCATCTCTCGATCTTTCCTTTTCTTCTGGGTGCGGTGCACCGCCTCTCGGTGCCCCGGGCCAAGCCGCGACCGCCATACCTCGCAGAGTCGCCGGAACTTCACCCGACCGATAACCTCGCAGGAACCGCGGCCGCAACGTCGATCCTGCGAAAGTTTGACACGAACACAGAAGCTACGACCGCGATTAGTCAATCATGTTCATGGCGTCGGCGACAGCCCGTTGTCGTCGATGAATTGTGAAGGGTTTGCAAATGATAAGTTTCGGGCGCGAATTGCTTGCCGTCGCGCTCGCCGGTACCCCGACCGGAGAACATCCTTTACACCATGTCGCCGAGCTGCCGCCGCGTGCGGGTCAGCCGAGCGCCTGGCCGCAATGGGCCGAGCCAGACGTCGTGCGCACCTTCACCCAACGTGGCATCACCGCCCCCTGGTCACACCAGTCCACGGCCGCGGAGTTGGCCCATGACGGCCGTCACGTGGTGGTGAGCACAGGTACCGCGTCCGGCAAGTCGCTGGCCTATCAACTTCCCGTCCTCGCGGCGCTGGCGGCCGACCCCCGCGCCCGGGTGTTATATCTGTCGCCGACCAAAGCGCTGGGCCACGACCAGTTGCGCACCGCGCAGGCGCTGGTTGCCAACGTTGAACGACTTAGGGATGTCGCGCCCACGGCTTATGACGGCGACAGTTCCGATGAAGTGCGCCGCTTTGCCCGCGAGCGTTCCCGATGGTTGTTCTCCAACCCGGACATGATCCATCTGTCGATATTGCGCAACCATGCCCGCTGGGCGGTCCTGTTGCGAAATCTTCGATATCTGATCGTCGACGAATGTCATTACTATCGGGGTGTTTTCGGCTCGAATGTGGCAATGGTGCTACGCCGTCTGCTGCGATTGTGCGCACGCTACTCGGCGCACCCGACGGTCATCTTCGCCAGCGCGACGACGGACTCACCGGGTGCCACCGCCGCCGAATTGATCGGCCAGCCGGTTGCGGAGGTCACCGAGGATGGGTCGCCCCAGGGGGCCCGCACCGTGGCACTGTGGGAACCCGCGCTGCGGACCGACCTGACCGGCGAAAACGGCGCCCCGGTGCGGCGCTCCGCCGGCACCGAGGCGGCGCGAGTGATGGCCGATCTGATCGTCGAGGGAGCGCAGACCTTGACCTTCGTCCGGTCACGGCGGGCCGCTGAGCTCACCGCGCTGGGCGCGCAGGCGCGGCTGCAAGACATTGCGCCCCAGTTGTCGCACACGGTGGCGTCGTATCGGGCCGGTTATCTGCCCGAGGACCGCAACTGTCTCGAACACGCATTGACGGAGGGCCGGCTGCGCGGTCTGGCCACCACCAATGCGCTGGAGTTGGGCGTCGACATCGCCGGGCTGGATGCGGTGGTGCTGGCCGGATTCCCCGCAACCGTCGCATCCTTCTGGCAGCAGGCGGGGCGGTCCGGCCGGCGTGGCCAGGGTGCGCTGGTGGTGTTGATCGCGCGCGATGATCCGCTCGACACGTATCTGGTGCACCATCCCGCGGCGCTCCTGGACAAGCCGGTGGAGCGGGTGGTGATAGATCCCGGCAATCCCTACTTGCTGGGGCCACAGTTGCTCTGCGCGGCAACAGAACTTCCGCTCGATGCGGTAGAAGTCCACGAGCTTCGCGCCGTCGAGGTGGTCGAAACGCTCGTCGATGACGGTCTGCTGCGCCGGCGCGGCGACAAGTACTTTCCGGCACCGGGGGTGCAACCGCACGCCGCGGTGGACATCCGGGGTTCCATCGGTGGGCAGGTCGTCATCGTGGAGGCCGACACCGGCCGGCTATTGGGCAACGTCGGAGCCGATCAGGCGCCGGCATCGGTGCATCCGGGTGCCGTTTATCTGCATCAGGGCGAAAGCTACGTCGTCGACTCCCTGGACACCGAAGAAGGGCTCGCCTTCGTCCACGCCGCCGATCCCGGCTATGCGACCTTTGCGCGCGAGCTCACCGACATCGCGGTAACCGGATCCGGCGAGCGCTTGGAGTTCGGGCCCGTCACCGTCGGCTTGGTGCCGGTGACCGTCACCCACCAGGTGGTGGGCTACCTACGGCGCCGGCTTTCCGGTGAGGTGATCGATTTCGTCGAGCTGGATATGCCCGAACACGTGCTGCCCACGACCGCGGTCATGTACACCATCACCGCAGAAGAGCTGTTGCGAAATGGTGTCGACGCCGTCGCGATTCCCGGTTCGCTGCACGCCGCCGAGCATGCGGCGATCGGGCTGCTGCCACTGGTGGCCAGCTGCGACCGCGGCGACATCGGCGGCATTTCCACCGCTATCGGGCCCGAAGGACTGCCCAGTGTCTTCGTCTATGACGGCTATCCGGGTGGGGCGGGATTCGCCGAACGCGGCTTTCGACGGGCGCGCACCTGGCTGGGAGCCACTGCGTCGGCGATCGAGGCCTGCGAATGCCCGAGCGGATGCCCGTCCTGCGTGCAGTCCCCCAAATGCGGCAACGGCAACGATCCCCTCGACAAGGCGGGCGCCATGCAGGTACTGCGACTGGTGCTGTCGCAAGTCGGTGACGATTTACTCTAGGAACACCGGGGCCCGGCCAGGCAGGACTGGCATACCGGCTGTTCGCGAGTCATCTTGCACACCCGGCGGACGGCGACCGACCCCTCGACGGTCGACCTCCACCGATCTGGATGATGAGCCATCATCCCGTGCAGCGAACGGCTGGACGTACACAATCCGCTCACACCCCCGACGGTGCGGGTGCAGCAGAAAACTACCCGGATGTCACTAGGCGCGCAAATCACCACGCGCAGCGGCTTCCTTCGTTGCGGCCGTGCGGCGCCGCGGCCAACGAGCCGCTCAGCATCGGCGAGTTGCATTGCCGGGTAGCGGCATACGTTGCAGTTTCGCGCTGGTCAAAGGCCGGCTGGGCACGTCCGGGGGCAACCGGGACAGCGTGGTGGCGTTTGCCCGGATATGTCAGCAGGTATGCGCTGTGCGGCAACGGGATTCCAATATCGTTGGATACCCACCGACTCGTGGCCGCCTCTAGCGAACAGTAGACTGCGCCTATGACCCACGACTGGCTGCTCGTGGAGACCCTGGGGGACGAACCCGCGGTGGTGGCGCAGGGGCGTCAACTCAAAAGTCTCGTTCCGATCACCAAGTTCCTGCGCCGCAGCCCCTACCTTTCCGCAGTTCGCACCGCGATCGCCGAATCGCTACAGACTGGGCAGAGCCTGACCAGCATCACTCCCAAGAGTGACCGGGTGATCCGCACCGAACCAGTCGTGATGTCAGACGGCCGCATTCATGGTGTGCACGTGTGGACCGGTCCCGCCAACGAGGAGCCGCCCGAACGGCCAACGCCAGGCCCCCTCAAGTGGAATCTGACCCTGGGAGTGGCAACCGACACCCGGGAGTCGTTGGCCAACAGCGGCAAGAATCCGGACCTCGAAGTCACCTACGGCCGGGCCTTCGCCGAAGATCTGCCGTCCCGGGAGCTCAACCCGAACGAGACCAAGTTCCTGGCCATGGTCGTCAAACCGGAGCCAGGTCAAACTTTGTGCAGCACATGGGATCTAACCGACTGGCGCGGGAAGCCGATCCGAATCGGATTTGCCGTACACAGCGCCCTGGAAGAGGGCCCAGACGGCCGTGAACACCTGGTCGCACGAGCGATCAATTGGCGGGCCGAGCAGAAAGAACCGGTGGTGCCGATCGACGATCTGGCCCGGCGGATACTGAACGGACTTGCGCAAGTCGGAGTTCACCGCGCACTGGTTGACCTGAACAATTGGTCGCTGCTCAAGTGGCTCGATGAGCCGTGCTCCTTCTACGACTGGAGGCGAAGCGAGGAAGACGGGCCGCGGGTTCATCCCGACGACAGGCCTGTGATCACTTCCATGACAGATAAATTCGCGAAAGGGGCGGCCAGCGCGGTGCTACGGCTACCCGGGCGCGGTGCTGACGAATGGGTGCCGGTCCACGTCACGGTCAACCGAATCGAACTCGAACCGGAGACGTTCGCCGGACTGATTTCGCTGCGATTGCCCAGCGAGGAAGAACTCGCCGAGGCCGGCCTTCCGGCGGCCGCAGAGTAGACCCGATTTCACTGTCGATGAATTGAGTGGGCCCGCTCTGGCGTATCGATCGGCCCGGCCCTGGCAACCGCGCGCGCGGCGCCCGCAATGCCGATCGGCACCTCGACCGTGACGACCACGTCAAGCTCACGCACCACACATCCGACGTCACCGACCCGCATCGCCCGGGCCACCGCCGCTGCACGCGCGCAGGCCTGCGCCGCACCGGAGCTTAGCCGTGCCGCGCCGGCCAGTGCGGCAAGATCCGCCGACGTCTGAGCCCGGTGCCGGGCCACCATCGCCGCACCCAGGTACACACCGGTGCCGGCAATGCACAGCAAGACGGCAATCATCGAGGCCGCGAGCAAGGTAGCCGAACCGCGGTCATCCCGGCTCTGCGACGGCGACCGCCTCAGCGGATATAGCCAATTCCGGCAATAGCTTTGAACGTGCAACCACCGAGACGAGCACCAGCTCACCGTCTCTTCGCAGCCGAACCCGCGCGGCCGGCGGCGCAATCGCTCGAGCGACCCGCAGGGCCGTGCCAGTGTCGCCACGCGCGGCCAACCGGGCCGCCTCGCGAGCGGCATCCACGCAGCGCAATTGCATTGACAACGCACAGATCCCGGCCAGACACAGCGCCAGTACCACGACCAGCGAGGCGATCGCCAGGGCCGCTTCAACACTGCTGAACCCGGCATCGGTACCTAGACCTTGGTGCTCAGCGCCCGGGTGATGATGCGGGTCAACGCGGACACGACCGAATCTCCGGTCACAACCGTGTACAGGATGGCGCCGAAAGCGGCCGCTGCGATTGTGCCCAAAGCATATTCGACGGTGGACATGCCCGAGTCGTCGGTCGCCAGAAGTGTCAGGCGAGCCAGCATCACCCGAAAAATGTTGTTCATCAATATCTTCCCTTCCCCGGATCGTCACAGCAGACCGGAATCCAGCACCTTGGCGGCCAACCCGGCCAGCACCGGAACAATGCCCAGACACACGAAGGCCGGTAGAAAACACAACCCGAGGGGACCGGCAATGAGCACACCGGCACGTTCGGTGGCCGCCGTGGCCGCGTGCGTCGCATCGTGGCGTGACTGCGCGGCCAGTTCGCCGACAGCATCGGAGAGTGCGGCACCGGAGCAAGCCGAGCGCCGCGCCAAGCGCAGCAACGCATCTACGTGGCCGTCGACCGAACTCAGCGGCAACTCCGGCGTGGCCGACCAGGCTACGGACGGGTCGGCGCCCAACATCAGCAACTCGGCCGCGCGCGACAGCACCCGCGCGAGCCCCGGTGGCGCCGATCGGGCGGTCGCCGCGGCGGCGGCCGACACCGCCATGCCCGAGGCCAGACAAGTGGCGAACACATCCAGGCACGATGCGAACGCCAGTGGATCCTCACCACGCGCTGGCCGGGTTGGCTGTTCCACCCCAAGCGCACCCGGGTGCGACGGCGTGCTGGGCCGTGCCCGCACCACCGCGCGCCGGCCCCCCACCGATAGGGCCATGGCCAACAAGATTGCGGCAACGCTCATGGGCGCGCTGCCAATCGGGGCCTGCTCATGGCATCACCCGGTCGGTGATCCGGTCCGACCACCACAGACCACCGGCCGCCAGGGCCAGGCCGACCACCAGCAGCCAGCCGCCCAGATGCCCGCCGAGCAAGAAGGCCAACGGCTGGGCTCCGATGAGCTGCCCCAGCACTAACCCGAGTACCGGCAGCCCAGCCAGAATGCCCGCGCTGGCGCGGGCGCCGGCCAGTCCCGCCGAAACCTTTGCCGAAAATCGTTGACGTTGCGCGACATCACGTTGGGCGGCCCGCATCAGGGTGGCGATGGCCAGACCGTGGTCACTGGCCAATTGCCAGTACACGGCTAGTCGTTCCCAATGCGCGGGCAGGGCCGACCGCCGGGCGGCCGCACGCAGGCCACCGGTGACGTCAGCACCCAATCGGGCGTGTGCCGCCACACCACGCATGGCCGCAGCCACCGGACCATCGGTTTCGTCGGCGGCGACGCCGAATGCGCGCACCGGATGGGCACCCACGCGCAGCTCACCGACCAAAATCTCGAGTGCCGCCTCCAACGCCCACCCCTCCCGCACGCCGCGGGCACGGACCAGGCGCCGGCGACGACGCCGGCTCGCGGTCCCCGCCACCACCGCGACCGCAAGCACGGTTGTCAGTGGCATCACCAGGACGGCGCCCGCCAGCACGCAGGCGAGCAGACAGCCGAGCCATCGCGTTGCGGATAGCCAATTCGAGTGCCCACGAACATCGTTGACGCTGATCCGGCGCCGCACCGGAACCGACAGCACGGCGATCGCGGCCGCAACCATCAGCGCGGCCAGCACCAGACCGGTCATGGCGTCCCCCGCCCGCTGAGCAGGCCGCGCAACACGGCGCCGCCGTCTTGCGCCATGCCCCGGTCCGCGTGCCACGCGGTCAGCGCCGCAACGAGACCGTCTTCGGCCCTGTGTAGAACGGCAATCTCGCTGAGCCGGCGCCGCCCACCCTGATCGCGGGTGACGTGCAGCAGCACCTGCACCGCCGCGGCAAGCTGGCTGTGCAGCGCCGCGCGGTCCAAGCCCCCCAGGGCGCCCAGCGCCTCCAGCCGAGCCGGAACCTCACCGGGGCTGTTGGCGTGCACGGTGCCCGCGCCGCCCTCGTGTCCGGTGTTCAGCGCCGCGAGCAGGTCCACCACTTCGGCTCCCCGAACCTCGCCGACGACGATGCGGTCGGGCCGCATCCGCAGCGCCTGGCGGACGAGTTGGCGCAGCGTGACTTTGCCGGCGCCTTCGACATTCGCGCAGCGGGCCACCAGTTTGACCAGGTGTGGGTGCCTCGGAGCCAATTCCGCAGCGTCTTCGACGCACACGATCCGCTCCGAGCCGGCGACGGCTCCCAACATCGCGGCGAGCAGGGTCGTCTTTCCGGCACCGGTACCCCCGCACACCAGGAATGCCAGACGCGCGGCAAGGATTTCACCGACCAGCTCGGCGGCTTGCTCGGCGATCGCGCCGGCGGCGATGAGCGCCGCCAGATCCACTGTGGTGGGCCGCAGCACGCGCAGCGACAGGCAGGTGCCGGCGGCGGCCACCGGTGGCAGCACGGCGTGCAGCCGCACCGTCAGTCCACCGGTACCGATCCCACCGAGATGTCCGTCCACCCAGGGTTGCGCGTCATCGAGCCGGCGTCCCGCCGCCAACGCCAGCCGTTGCGCCAGCCGCCGCACCGCCGCCTCGTCGGCGAATCGAACCCCTCTGCGGCGCAGCCCGTTTCCATCGTCAACCCACACCGCGTCGGGCGCGATGACAAGGACGTCCGTGGTGCCGTCGGCACACAACAGAGGCTCGAGAATGCCGGCACCGGTCAGCTCGGTCTGCAGCACCCGAAGATTGGCGAGCACCTCCGTGTCGCCAAGCATCCCGCCAGACTCGGCGCGGATCGCCGCCGCCACCACGCTGGGTCTCAGCGGCCCGGGTTCGGTCGTCAGCCGCTCACGGACACGTTCGATCAGTGGTCCGTTCATGCGGCCCGACCGCCCGGTACCGCCGTCGAATTCGGCAGTAGCGCGAGCACCCGGCGGGCCGCGGCGGCCAGCGGCGATCGCCTCCGCAATCGCAGTCCGCCGTGTTCGAGTTGCTCGACCAACCGAGGCTGCACTCGCATCGATGCAAGCAAAGGCACCCCGGCAATATCGGCCACCTCCGCCGCCCGCAACCCGCCCGGCGACGGCCCGCGCACCACCAGTCCCCGGTGGGGATTGATCGCGGCAAGCACCGGAACGATCGTTGCGGTGGCAGCGCAGGAGCGTACGTCGCAGGGACAGACCAGCACGACGAGATCGGCGCGGTCCAGTGCGACCTGCACGGCGTCGGTCAGCCGTCGGGGAAGATCACAGACCACGGTCACTGCACCGCGGCGACCGGCGTCGATGAGCGCGCCAACCGCACCGCAATCCAACTCCTGGCCGCGCCGGGTACCCGACAGCAGGCTTATCCCCCGGTGCCGCGGCAGGCCATCGCGCACGGCCGACCAGGCCAACCGTCCGCCCTGCAAGGACAGGTCCGGCCAGCGTAGGCCGGGGAGGTTTTCGCAACCCATCAGCAGATCGATGCCCCCACCCCAGGGGTCCAGGTCAACCAGCAGAGCATCGGCGGCACTTTGGGCCAGGGCGGCCGCGAACAACGAAACCCCCGCTCCGCCACTGCCTCCGATGACGGCAATCACCTGGCCGACCTCGCCGCCAAGACCCTCGTCCCGCGCTGCCTCGACCGCTTCGGCGAGTTCGCGGATCAATTCACCCTCTTGTTCGGGCATCTGCAACACGGCGCCGGCGCCGATCGCGACGGCGGTCACCCAGGTATCGGTCCCGGCCTCAGCTCCGGTCAGCAGGCAGACGAGGGCGCGCCGGGGCAAGGCGGCTTGGTTCAAACCCCGCGCTGCCGCGGGATCGAGCACCACGGCGCCAGCGGCCGACCATGCCTTTCGCGTCACCGGTTTGCGACCGTCGCCATGGACGATCCGAACGCCCACGGCCGCGGCGACTCGATCCAGCTCGTCACGCAGCTTCGGGTCGACAAGCATCGACAACACGCCGGCGCTGTCGGTCGCGGTATGAAGTGGCTTGGTCACCCAGCTACCGTGCCGGCCGAGCGCCCGTGCCCACCAGGGTCAATCGCGAATTTGTGGAAAGAGACGCAGCTGTGCACAATCGCGCGGGCCGCCCGGCTCCGAGCCGGCCCGGACCACCAGGACTTCGAGAATCTCCGCAACTCCCCGGAGGGCGCCAAAACGGGTGCCGCAAGGCATTGGAGTGACGGAGGCGAAAATTTTTTACCCCACAAAAGGGACGACCCCCGCCAGGGGGGAGGCGGAGGTCGTCGTGCTTCAGCCCCGGGGGGTCGGACTGATGCACCCTCGGCTCATGGCCGAGTAATGCTTACTATACACATGCCAGACTGGATTAACGCAAGTATCGGTGCAAATCGAAAAATACGGCTTGAGCCGTACAAATAAGGGCAACACGTCGACAACATTCATTGTCAATCGCCGTCGCGGACGGCGCGATCACGGCTCGACAGACCGCACACCTATGCTGGTCTGGTGACCGTCTCCGACCCGGCCGCGCAGCAACAAGACTCACCGCAGTCACCGGAAAAGCCTCCTGCGCGCGCCCGCACCGCGGCGTTTTTCGACCTGGACAAGACGATCATCGCCAAATCCAGCACGCTGGCGTTCAGCAAACCTTTCTTCGCGCAGGGCCTGATGAACCGACGAGCCGTGCTCAAATCCAGCTATGCGCAGTTCATCTTTCTGCTTTCCGGCGCCGACCATGACCAGATGGACCGGATGCGCACCCACATGACCAACATGTGCACCGGCTGGGACGCGGAACAGGTGAAGTCGATAGTCAACGAGACGCTGCACGACATCGTGACGCCGCTGGTGTTCGCCGAAGCCGCAGACCTCATAGCCGGCCACAAACTGTGTGGACGTGACGTCGTGGTGGTCTCCGCCTCCGGCGAGGAGATTGTGGGCCCGATCGCCCGCGCGTTGGGCGCCAACCACGCGATGGCGACCCGGATGGTCGTGCCGGACGGTAAGTACACCGGCGAGGTCGCCTTCTATTGCTACGGCGAAGGCAAGGTTCAGGCGATTCGCGAGCTGGCCGCCCGTGAGGGCTATCCGCTGGAACACTGCTACGCCTACTCCGACTCGATCACCGATCTGCCCATGCTCGAGGCCGTCGGCCACCCCTCGGTGGTCAACCCCGACCGCGGCTTGCGCAAGGAAGCCATGGAGCGGGGTTGGCCGGTGTTGTCCTTCTCTCGCCCAGTGTCTTTGCGTGATCGCCTCCCGGCACCGTCGGGCGCCGCGATCGCCACTAGCGCCGCGGTCGGAATCAGCGCACTGGCCGCCGGAGCGGTCAGCTACCTGTTGCTGCGCCGCTTCGCTTTCTAGCACCGACGTCCCGGCGCCAGCAGCTACCTCTCGAGCAAACGTTTTGCGCGCCCGAAAAATAAGTCGTTGCAGAACTTTCATGAATTAGGCCTTGCTGCGCCCAGGCTCCAGTAGTAGAAATGGAGTCACGGCAGCCCGGTGAAGCCAAGGTCGAACCGGAAGAGAAGGTTCGTCCTCCCGACCCGGGCACCCAGCACGGCCCCCGGAACCCACGCGGAGTCATAGCCGCGATAATGGCAGAAGTGTTGCGGGCCTGCGTAATTGCGCAATTCAGATGGTACCGACGGCCCTTTGGGTGGGGCTGCAGCCAGAAGGGTCGCAAAAGCGCCGAGGCCAACCCACGCAGCCCACAAATGCACGCTTGGTAACCGAGATCCGTGTTGGCGGGCGGCGACTCGAAAATCCTTTCGGTCGCCGCCCGCATTGCATTTCTGGAACAATTCCTATTTCGGTGCGATTGCGACGCAAATGCGGGGCGCCAGCTATCAACGGCTAGCTACGCGGCACCGAGTTTGCGATCGCCAGAGCCTCCTGCGCCCCGGCCTCCATCGCTCGGCAACACAGCACCAACCAGGCCGCCCGCCCGGCGGGCGTGCCCTCGGCGAATCGATCCGCGGCATCGCGGTAGCCAACGGGCTGTCGCATCCAACTCACCTCGGGCACCCCGAGTCCGTGCGGATCCAGTCCGGTCGCAATGGTCACCAGCCGCGACACCCCGCGGGCGACGACGCCGTCGGCGGTGCCAAACGGCCTCAGCGTCAACAGCTCTCCATGGGCGACCGCGGCGATAACGGGCGCCGACGCTCGCGTCGGTCGTGTCACCAGATCCGCAAGCAGTTCCAGACGAGGCCCGATGCCCGCGTCGGCTCGCGGGCGGCCCAACCCGCCGTCGGCCGCCAGGTCAGCGGCGGCCAGCATGTGCAGACGCGCCAGCGCCTGCAGCGGCGCCTTCTGCCACACGCCGACCAACGGCCCCGCGCCGCCTTCGAGCGCCTGCGCCACTCGCAGCGCGCCCCCGAAGACCGGATCATTGACAACGGGGTAACCAGCGGACGCGTCCACCAAATCTTCCAGTCGCGTGGGGCCACCGTCGAGCACCGAGGAGGCGCGGGCCCCGCGCAGCGCGGCCTCGGCAGCGGTCACCGGCCAGCCACGCAGGTTGGCCCGATGCCGGTGCGCCTGCCCCAGCGCCTCGCGGGCGCGGTCGCTGGCGTCACCGACGCCGGGGAGCTCCATCAGCGCGGCCAGCGGGTCAGCAGTCACAGCATGTCAACCTAGCGGGGAGCCACCGGGCCACCTGGAATGGACTCCAGCAGGCGCTGCGTGTACTGCGCGCCGGGCCGGGTGAACACTTCCTCCGTCGGGGCATGTTCCACCACCTGACCGGCGCGCATGACCAGGACGTCGTCGGAGATTTGCCGCACGACCGCCAGATCATGGCTGATGAACAGGTACGCCAGGCCCAGGTCCGCCTGCAATTCGGCCAGCAGATCCAGAATCTGGGCCTGCACCAGCACATCGAGCGCCGAGACCGCCTCATCGCACACCAGCACGTCGGGGCGCAGCGCGAGCGCTCGGGCGATCGCCACGCGTTGCCGCTGGCCACCCGACAGCTCCCGGGGCAGCCGACCCAACACCGACGACGGCAGCGCCACCTGGTCGACGAGCTCGGCCACCATCTGCCGGCGCTGCGCACGGTCGCCGACGCGGTGGATGCGCAGCGGTTCCTCGATGGCGCGAAACACCGAGTACATCGGATCCAGGCTGCTGTACGGGTTCTGGAACACCGGCTGTATCCGGCGCCGAAAGGCCAGCTGCGCGTCGCGATCCAACTTGTCCGGCTGGATTCGGGCTCCGTCGAAGGACACCGTGCCCGAGGTCGGTTGCAGCAGACCCAGCACCATGCGCGCGACCGTTGATTTGCCCGATCCCGACTCGCCCACGATGGCCAAGGTGCTCGCCCGCCGCAATCGGAACGACACGCTATCGACGGCCCGAAACTCGCCGCGCCGCCAGGGCGCGCCCCGGGATTCCCGATAGATCTTGGTCAATTCCGAGACGCTCAGGATGTCGCCGCAACCACCGGCGGGCTGGTCCGCCCCGCCAGGAACCGGGCCCCTCGCCGGCGCTCGGCGCGGGTCACGCACCGTCAACGACGGTGCGGCGGCCACCAGTCGCTTGGTGTATTCGTGCTGCGGACTGCGCAGAATGTCGCTTGCGGTACCGGATTCCACCACCACGCCGTGATGGACAACCAGCACCGACTCGGCCCGTTCGGCCGCCAGCGCCAGGTCGTGGGTGATCAGCAGCAGCGCGGTGCCGAGCTCGTCGGTTCGGCGCTGCAAATGGTCGAGCACCTGACGCTGCACGGTGACGTCCAGTGCCGACGTCGGCTCGTCAGCGATGAGCAAAGCGGGCCGGCCGGCCAGCCCGATGGCGATCAAGGCGCGCTGGCACATGCCGCCGGACAGTTGATGTGGGTAGCGCTGGGCGTGCTTGTCCGGGTCCGGCATCCCGGCCTGGGCCAGCAGCTCTACCGTGCGCCGTCGCGCGTCGCGCCCATCGGTGTTGGCCCGCAATGCCTCCCGGATCTGAAAGCCGACCTTCCAAACCGGGTTGAGATTGGTCATCGGGTCCTGGGGAACGTAGCCGATCTCGCGGCCCCGAATGGTGCGCATCACGCGCCGGTCCGCCGAGGTGATGTCACGTCCGTCGAAAATGATGCGGCCAGCGGTAATTCGGCCACCGGGGGCCAGCAGCCCCAGGATGGCCGCGGCCGCGGTGGACTTACCGGATCCCGACTCTCCCACCACCGCAACGGTTTGCCCGCGATAAACGCTCAGATCCATGCAGGCAACCACGGGTTCGTCGGTGCCGAACCGGACCTGCAGGCCGTGCACCGACAACAGCGGGGCCGCCGCGGTGCTCATGCCCGCCACGCCCGTGATGCCGGATCCAGGGCGTCGCGTAACGCGTCACCCATCATCATGAAGGCCAGCACGGTCACCGCCAGCGCACCGGCGGGATAGAACAGGATGGGCGAGCCGGCCCGCAGTCGCATCTGCGCCACGTTGATGTCGCCGCCCCAGGACACCACCGTCGGCGGCAGACCCACCCCGAGGTATGACAGCGTGGCTTCGGTGACGATGAAGATGCCCAGGGCCACCGTGGCTACCGCGATCACCGGCCCGATCACGTTGGGCAGCGCGTGGCGCAACAGGATCTGAAACCGGCTCATTCCCAATGCTTTGGCGGCCAGAACGAAGTCGCTGCCGCGCACCTCGAGCACCGAACTGCGGGCGATCCGGGCTATCTGCGGCCAACCGAACAACGCCAGGATGGCGATCACGGTCCACACCGTGCGGTGATGCATCACCTGCATGAGCACGATCGCGGCCAGCAGCAGAGGCAGACCGAAGAAGATATCGGTGATGCGCGAAACCACGGCGTCCAGCCAGCCTCCGTAGTAGCCGGCCAGGGCCCCCAACGTCACGCCGGCAATGAACGCGGCCGCCGTCGCACCCAGTCCCACCACGACCGAGGCGCGGGCTCCGTAGACGGTGCGTGCGTAGATGTCATGGCCCTGCAGGTCGGTGCCGAACCAATGCGCCGTAGACGGGCTCAACATGCTCTGGCTGGGATCGGCGTAGCTGGGGTCGATCCCGGTGAACAGGGACGGAAACGCGGCGACGACGAGAATGAACACGATCAGGACGGCCGCGATGACGAACTTGGGCCGCCGCCGCAAGCCGCCGAGGATATCGAACCAAAAGCCCCCGAGCTCAGCCATATCTAATCCGTGGGTCCAGCGCCGCGTAGAGCAGATCCACCAGCAGATTGGTGAGCAGATAAACCATGACAAGCACCGTCACGATCGACACCACCGTCGGCGCCTCCTGCCGGGTGACCGCCTGATACAGCACCCCGCCGACACCGTGGATGTTGAAAATGCCTTCGGTCACCACCGCGCCGCCCATCAGCGCGCCCAAATCCGCGCCCAGAAACGTCACCACCGGGATCAGTGAGTTGCGCAGAATGTGCACCGTCACCACCCGGGGCCGCGACAACCCCTTGGCCGTCGCGGTGCGGACGTAGTCGGCATGGGCGTTGGCGGCCACCGCGGACCGCGTCAGCCGCACCACGTAGGCGAATGACACCGCGCCCAACACCATCCCGGGTAACAGCAACCGGTCCAAAGTCGTCCTGGCCCCGACCGTGACCGGCGCCAGCCCCAGTCGCACACCGAAGAGGTATTGCGCCAGGAAGCCCAGCACGAAGATCGGCACCGCGATGATGATCAGCCCGGTAAGCAGCACCGTGGCGTCGAAGATGCCGCCTTGGCGCAATCCGGCGATCACCCCGAAGCCGATCCCCAGCACGGCCTCGACCGCGAGCGCGATCAAGGCCAGCCGAATGGTCACCGGGAATGCATGCGCCAGAACAGCACTGACCGGCAGCCCGGAATATGCGCGGCCCAGGTCGCCGTGCAGGACACCACCCAGGTAGTGGGCATACTGCACCAGAAATGGGTCGTCGAGGTGATAGCGCGCGCGCAGCTGCTGCGCCACCGCGGGCGTCAACGGCCGATCGCCGGCGATGGCCGCCAACGGATCCCCGGGCAGCAGGAACACCATGCCGTAGATCAGCAGTGTCGCGCCGAGAAACACCGGCACCATCGCCAAGATCCGGCGAGCTACGTACCAAACCATGTCAGGCCTTGACGAGGTTCTCGTAGTCGGGCAGACCGTTCCACGTCACCTGCACATTGCTGACCTCGGTGGACCACCCGACAACGGCGATGTAGTCCCACAGCGGGATCGTTGGCATGTCGTGAAACAGGATTCGCTGCGCGACGTTGGCCAGCCGATCGGCCTCCTGAAGGGTGGGCGCGGCCGCGGCAGCCGCCAGGGCGTCGTCAAACTCCTGGTTGGAATAGCCGACATCATTGGATCCCGCACCGGTTCCGTACAGCGGAGCCAGGAACTCGATCATCGAGGGAAAGTCGCCCTGCCACCCCGCGCGAAATGCGGTGTCGATGGTTCGGTTGGTGATCTGGGTGCGCAAACCCGCGAAGGTGGGCTGCGGCGCACCCATCGCCTCGATTCCCAGCACATTCTTGATGCTGTTGGCCACCGCGTCCACCCATTCCTGATGGCCGCTGTCGGCGTTGTAGGCGATGGCGTAGCTGCCGCTCCACGGTGAGATCGCGTTGGCCTGCGCCCAAAGTTGCCGCGCCCGCTGCGGGTTGAAGTCCAGGGCCTCGTTACCCGGAATGTGGGGGTCGAATCCGGGCAGTGACCGGGCCGTGAAATCGCGCGCGGCGCTGCGGGTTCCGTTGAAGATCTGCTGGCAGATCTGGGGCCGGTCGATAGCCGCCGACAGCGCCAACCTGCGCAACCGCCCCTCCTCCCCACCAAAATGTGCCAACCGCAACGGGGTATCCAGGGTCTGATTTATCGCGGCGGGGCCGCTGGTGGCGTTGTCCCCGAGGTCGCGCCCATAGACGGTGAGCGCGCTGGACGGAATCGTGTCCAGGACATCGAGATTGCCGGACAACAGATCGGAGTAGGCGGTTTCGAGGTTGGCGTAGAACTCGAAGCGCAGACCTTTGTTGCGGGGTTTGCGATTGCCCCGGTAATCCGGATTGGGCACCAGGTCGATCTTGACGTTGTGTTCCCACGCCGGTTCCTCGCCGCCACTGTCCAGCCGGTATGGGCCGTTGCCGATCGGGTTGCGGCCAAACGCGGCCATGTCCTTGAAGGCGGCCTCGGGCAGTGGATAGAACGAGCTATGTCCCAGGCTCAACATGAAATCGATGGTCGGCGCGCGCAGCCGCACGGTGAACTCCCGGTTGTTGACCACATGCAATCCCGACATCGTGGTCGGCTTTCCTTCCCCCGGCTCACCGGCCACCTCCTCGTATCCCTCGATCGGGCTGAAGAAGTGTTGTTGCAGTTGTGCATTCGTGCTCAGCGCCCCATAGTTCCAGGCGTCGACAAATGAATGCGCGGTTACCGGTGAGCCGTCGGTGAATCTCCAGCCGGGTTTGAGAAGGATCCGGTAGTTGACGTTGTCGGTGGTGTCGATCGACTGCGCCACCTCCAGCGACGGCTTGCCCTTGGCGTCATAGGACACCAGGCCGGCGAACAGGCGGTCGATGATGCGACCGCCGTAGCTGTCGTTGGTGCCGGTCGGGATCAGGGGGTTCGGCGGCTCCCCACCGTTGACCAGCACCAGATCGGGGCTGAGCACGCCGCCGCCGCAGGCCGCCACCGGTGAGACCGCCAGCAACACGGCGACGACTGCCAGGGTGGCCCGCATCCGCCGCATGACAGCGACCATACTGGCCCCCGCGGCGCCGCCGAGTAGAGCGCCGGGCACCCGGCTCATTGTCATCGGTGCCGTCCTGATGGCGATCGGCGCGTTGACGATATCGCGGCGACGTTCCCCCCAGGCCATCAGTGGCATTTACATCCTGGCGAGTTAGGCTCACGCCGAGCGAAGAAGAGCTCGATGAAGCTCAACATAGGAGACACGCCAGTGACCGCCACCAGTGCTGAAGAACCGTCGTCCTACCCTCCCCCGGCCGAATTCATCGAGCAGGCGAACGCCCGCGCCGAGTTGTACCGCGAGGCCGAAGAGGACCGGCTCGCATTCTGGGCCAAACAGGCCGACCGGTTGTCCTGGGCCACCCCATTCGGTGAGGTGTTGGACTGGTCGGATGCGCCGTTCGCCAATTGGTTTGTCGGCGGCAAACTCAACGTCGCTTACAACTGCGTGGATCGCCATGTCGAGGCCTGCAACGGGGATCGCGTCGCGATCCACTGGGTGGGCGAGCCGATCGAGGACAGCCGCACGCTGACCTACGCCGATCTGCAGGCCGAAGTATCCAAGGCGGCCAACGCGCTGACCGGCCTCGGCCTGGTGGCCGGCGACCGGGTCGCCATCTATCTGCCGTTGATCCCCGAGGCCGTGATCGCGATGCTGGCCTGCGCGCGGCTGGGAATCATGCACAGCGTGGTCTTTGGCGGTTTTACCGCCAACGCTCTGCACGCCCGGATCGTCGACGCCCAGGCCAAGCTGCTGATCACCAGCGACGGGCAGTTCCGTCGCGGCCATCCGGCTCCGCTCAAGGACGCGGCCGACGAGGCGGTCAGTCAGCCGGACAGCCCCGTCGAGCATGTCCTGGTGGTGCGGCGCACCGGAATCGACGTGTCCTGGAACGACGAACGCGACCTGTGGTGGCATGACGTCGTCAACTCGGCGTCACCCGAACACACACCGGAGCCCTTCGACGCCGAGCAGCCCTTGTTTCTGCTGTACACCTCGGGGACCACGGGCAAGCCCAAGGGCATCGTGCACACCAGCGGCGGCTACCTCACCCAGTGCTGTTACACGGTGCACACCATCTTCGACGTCAAGCCCGAGACCGACGTGTTCTGGTGCACCGCCGACATCGGCTGGGTCACCGGCCACACCTATGGCGTGTACGGTCCGCTGGCCAACGGCATCACCGAGGTCCTCTACGAGGGCACACCCAATACGCCCGACGAACACCGCCACTTCCAGATCATCGAAAAATACGGTGTCACAATCTATTACACCGCCCCGACGCTGATTCGCACCTTCATGAAATGGGGCCGCGCGATCCCGGACGCGCATGACCTGTCCAGCCTGCGGCTGCTGGGCTCGGTCGGCGAACCGATCAACCCCGAGGCCTGGCGCTGGTACCGCGACGTCGTCGGCGCCGGACACACGCCGATTGTGGACACCTGGTGGCAGACCGAGACCGGCTCGGCGATGATCTCACCGCTGCCCGGGATCGCGGCGGCCAAACCCGGGTCGGCGATGACTCCGCTGCCCGGCATTTCGGCCAAGGTGGTCGACGCTCATGGCGATCCGCTGGCGCCGGAGACCGATGAGGGCACGCACGTCACCGGCTACCTGGTCCTGGACCAGCCATGGCCATCGATGCTGCGCGGCATCTGGGGCGACCCCGCGCGATTCCACTACGCCTACTGGTCGAAGTTCGAGGACAAGGGCTACTACTTCGCCGGGGACGGGGCCCGCCTCGACTCCGACGGGGCGATCTGGGTGCTGGGCCGTATCGATGACGTGATGAACGTGTCCGGGCACCGCATCTCCACCGCGGAGGTGGAATCGGCACTCGTCGGTCACCCGGGTGTGGCTGAGGCGGCGGTCGTCGGGGTGGTCGACGACACCACCACGCAGGCCATCTGCGCGTTCGTCGTGCTACGCGGCAACTACGAGCAGCACGACGGGACCAGCGAGGAGTTGCGCGCCGAGGTGGCCGAGGCGATCTCGCCCATCGCCCGCCCACGGGAGGTCCACGTGGTGCCGGAGCTGCCCAAGACCCGCAGCGGCAAGATCATGCGGCGGCTGCTGCGTGACATCGCCGAAAAGCGCGAACTCGGCGACACCTCGACACTGCTCGATCCCACGGTGTTCGACGCGATTCGCAACGCCGCCAAATAGCTGAGGCCTCAGCCCGGTACTGGGACGAACCCCGATCCGGGCCGGTTCTTGGCCGCGATGTCGTCCAGGTCGGCGTTCATCGACATCACCACGGCGGGGGTGTGCAGCGGGATGTATTTGGTGATGCAGGTGGGCAGGCTGTCACTAAACGCGCCATGAATCATCCCGACCAGCATGTTGTTGACCGTCACCGGCGCCCCGGAGTCGCCGGGGCCGCCACAGACCTGCATCAGGATGGTTCCGGGATCCTGGCCCGGCCCCCAGGTCACCCCGCAGGAGTTGCCCGTAGTGCGGCCCTGCTTGCACGCGATCTGCCCGAAGGTGGGGTCCGGGCCGATGCCGTTGATCGCAAAGTCGTTGAAGTTGGCCACCGGTGTCACCTTGGCCGGATCGAACTTGATCACCGCATAGTCAAGGCTGTCGTTGCCGGCAACCATGGTGCCCACCACGCCCTTGTCTTCGGCCCCTTCGGCGGCGACCGGGGCGCCGGGACCCCCGCAGTGCGCGGAGCTGAAACCGATGAGATCGCCGTTCTTGTCGTGCCCGATGGTGGTCAGGGTGCACAAAGTGCCCCCGTTGACGACGATGCCGGCACCGCCACCCAACGGAACCTTGTCGTCGGCAGCCGCAGCGTTGGCGGGCCCGAACACAAGGGCCAAGAGCACGGTCACGATCGCCGACGAAATGCGGCGGTGTGCCGTCTGCAAAGTGGTACTCCCGTCGGCTGGTCAAACATCAGAACAGATGCGCCAGTGTAGATGATCGCGGGACCTGCCCCGTTGCTGTTGGAATGGTGCGCAAGCGTCAATTAACGGGCTTGATCCGGCCCCGTCCCGCGCGGTGATCGACTCGCCTCGTACGGCACCGAAGCGCATGGCAACATAATCCGCGACGACCGCCAAACCGCGGCCGTCAAATCGAGAGGACCGTCTGTGAGCGAACCTGATCGCAAGAACGGTGTGCCCAGCACGCTGACCACGATTCCGTTGGCGGACCCGCATGCCATGCCGGCTGAGCCGTCGATCGGCGACCTGATCAAAGACGCGACAACTCAGATGTCGACGCTGGTGCGGGCCGAGGTGGAACTGGCGCGCGCCGAGATCACGCGTGATGTCAAGAAGGGCCTGACGGGCAGCGTTTTCTTCATTGCCGCCCTGGTGGTGCTGTTCTACTCCACCTTTTTCTTGTTCTTTTTCCTCGCCGAGCTGCTCGACACCTGGCTATGGCGTTGGGTGGCGTTTCTCATTGTGTTCGGCCTCATGGTTTTGACCACTGGCATGCTCGCCTTGCTGGGTTTCTTGAAAGTCCGCCGGATCCGAGGACCACGACAAACCATCGAGTCGGTCAAGGAGACCCGCACCGCGCTGATCCCGGGCCACGACAAGTCCACCGCGGTCGAACCCTCCGCCCCCGCGCCCGGCAAGCCGGTCACTGATCCTTCGGGTTGGTAAATGCCCGCACCAGATCCGTCGATCACCCGCATCGACGGGCCATGGCGCCATCTGGACATCCACGCCAACGGCATCCGGTTTCATGTGGTCGAGGCCGTCCCGGCCGGCCAGCGCGATAACGCACCGAGCACCACCCAGCCCCTGGTGATGCTGTTGCACGGGTTCGGGTCGTTCTGGTGGTCCTGGCGTCATCAGCTGCGCGGGCTCACCGGTGCCCGGGTGGTCGCCGTCGACCTGCGCGGTTACGGCGGCAGCGACAAACCGCCCCGCGGCTATGACGGCTGGACCCTGGCCGGCGATACGGCCGGACTGATCCGTGCGCTCGGACATTCCTCGGCCACCCTGGTCGGCCACGCTGACGGCGGGCTGGCTTGCTGGACCACCGCGCTACTGCATCCCCGATTGGTGCGTGCCATCGCGTTGATCAGCTCACCGCACCCGGCCGCGCTGCGGCGATCCACCCTGACCAGGCGCGATCAGGGGCGCGCGCTGTTGCCGACGTTGTTGCGCTACCAGGTGCCGCTGTGGCCCGAACGTTTGCTGACCCGGGATAACGCCGAGGAAATCGAACGGCTGATCCGCAGCCGCACCAGCGCCAAATGGGCGGCCTCGGAAGATTTCTCGCAGAGCATCGGCTATCTGCGGCGGGCCATCCAGATCCCGGCCGCCGCGCACTGCGCACTGGAGTACCAGCGCTGGGCGGTGCGCAGCCAGCTACGCGGGGAAGGCCACCGATTCATGCGCTCCATGAATCAACGCCCCGGCGTCCCCATCTTGCACCTACGCGGCGACGCCGATCCCTACGTCCTGGCCGCCCCGGTGGAGCGCACCCAACGTTATGCACCGCACGGACGCTACGTGTCGGTCGCCGGCGTGGGCCATTACAGCCATGAGGAAGCGCCCGAAGAGATCAACCGGCACCTGATGCGGTTTTTCGAGCAGACCCGCGACGCGCGGCTCAGCTGACGCAGGATCCGGTGGCGACTCGCTCGGTAGCGCCGATCCTGGCCAGCTGACTGGCCACCTCGCCGGAGGTGAGGACAAACCCGGTGTCCGGGTCGTCGACCGCCGCGCCGAACACCACGCCAAGCACTTGGCCGTTGAGATCAATCAGCGGCCCGCCCGAATCACCTTGCTCCACGTTGGCCCTGATGGTGTAGACGTCGCGGGTCACCGGCTGCGGGTTGCGGTAGATGTCGGGGCCGCTGAGTCGGATGGCCTCGCGAATCCTGGCCGGAGTCGCGGTGAAATTCCCGCCGCCGGGATAACCCAGCACCACCACGTTGGTACCGGTTGGCGCTTCCCGCTCGGCGAAGATCAGTGGTGGCGGCGGCAAACCCGGCACAGCCAGGATCGCGATGTCCACCGAGGGGTCATAGGAGACCACCGTGGCATCCAGCGGCTTGCCGCTGGCAAACACCTGCACACTGTTGGCCCCCGCCACCACGTGGGCATTGGTCATCACCCGGTCCGGCGCGATCACGAAGCCGCTGCCTTCGAGCACCTTCTGGCAACTCGGCGCCAGGCTGCGGATCTTGAGCACGCTTGGCGCGGTGGCCTCGACCACCGTATTTCGCGCCAGCGCCGGATCTGGCGAGGCGACCGGAATGACCGGGGTGCGACTGAACGGCTCCAAGACGGCCGGCAGACCCGACGTGCTCAGCAACCCCGAGAGTCGCTTGGGCACCGTCTTGAGCCAGGTGGGCGCCACCTCGTTGACCTGAGCCAGTACCCGCGAACCACGAACCGCCGCCGCCAGCTCCGGTTGATCCTTGGACTGTGTCAATGGCGTCGCCAACAACCACGCCGCGGTCAGCACCACAACGAGCTGCACTCCGACCCCGATGACGGAGTCGATCACTCGAATCGGCCGGTTACGGATCGCGCCGCGGACGGCCCGTCCCAGCACCACGCCGGCGACCTCGCCGACCACCACCAGCCCCAAGATCAGGAACAGCGCGGCGAAAAGTTTGGCCCGCGGGGCGTTGATGTGGCTGACGATATGGGGCGCCAGCAACACACCCGCGATCGCACCCAGCAGCACACCGGCGAAGGACAGCATCGAGCCCAGCGCGCCGGAGCGCCAGCCGGAGACAGCGGCGATGAAGGCGACCGCCAAGACGGCGATGTCCAGCCACTGTGACGGGGTCATCGAGTTCATCGCAGCCCACCCTGCTCGCCGACCAGCGCCATCGCGTCATCCAGCTCACGCAGGTCGCTGGTATCCCAGGGCTCCGACCACCCCGCAACATCAAGCACTGCCGAAATCACCTGGCCAGTGAATCCCCAAACCAGCATTTGATTCAGCAGAAACGCCGGTCCGGCCCAGCGCCGGCTCAACGTACGCCGGTACACCATCAGCCGGTTGGCCGGATTGATGAAGGCTCGGACCGGAACTCGCGCCACGATCGCCGTTTCGGCCTCGTTGATGACGTTCACCGGACCGGGATCGGCCGAGTAGGCCAGGACCGGAACGACGTGGAAGCGCGAGGGCGCAATGAAGGTCCGGCCCATGGTGACCAGGGGATGAAGCCTGCTGACGTCGAGCCCGGTTTCTTCGTGGGCCTCACGCAAGGCGGTGGCAACCGGCCCGTCGTCGCCGGGATCGGACGCACCTCCGGGAAAGGCCGCCTGACCGGCATGGTGGCGCAACGTCGACGCTCGCACCGTCAGCAGCAGGTCGGCATCGGTGGGCACCCGGCCGTCGGCCGACTCCGGACCCGAGAACAGCACCAGAACCGCGGCATCGCGCTCGTCGCGACGCAACGATGCGGTCGAGCTGGCTGCGGTCACCATCGCCAACACGTCGGCCGGCAGCCGCCGCCGAACCGCATCGGGCACCCGATCGATGTTGTCGACCAGTGGGCGCAGCCAGGACGGACCGACCTCGGGAGTCAGGGCAACGGTCGCGTTCACCGGTGCCTCCTTGTCGGGCTGGTCGGGCCGGTCGGGCAGGTTAGGCCAAGCGCTCGTCACGCCGGGTTTCCGACCGCAGCCGCAATCTCGTCGGCGCTGCCGAAAGCTCGCGGCAGGGTTTGGGCCACGCTACCGTCCGGCCGCAGGAGCACAGTCGCGGGCATCACATTCGCGACCCCCAGCGCGGCCGCCACCTTGCGGCGGCCATCTTGCAGGGTCGGCAACCGAACGCCGAGGTCGGCCAATTCCACCAGTGCGGCGGCTTCATTCTCGTCCTGGTGAACGGTCAGCACGGTCACCTCGGATCCAACGCGTCGCTGGTACTCGGCCAACGCCGGCAATTCGGCCGTGCACTCCGCGCACCAATACGCCCACAGATTGAGCAGCACCCGGCGGCCGGCCACGGCGGAGGCGACATCGACGGGCGCACCGTTGGCCGCACATTCCACCACCACGCCCTGCAACCGGGCCGGGCCGGGACCAGCGCCGCCGGCCGGACAGGGCGGCAGGTTCGAGCGCCGTCGTGGCCCGGCCAGGGCAGCCGGCGTGTCAGCATCACGATGTTCGCGCGCGACCGGCGCACCGGTGTGCCCCGCCGGCCCGGAACCCTCTCGCAGCTGGGCGGCCAACGCGATTATCAGCGCGACCACTACCGCCAGCACCGCAATGGTCCAGCGAGCCCCAGGTGTCAGCCGCGTCAGCTCCGGCACTAGCGCGCGGTCACAGCCCGGCCATGGCCAGTAGGTGCTCGGTCTCCGGACCCTGCACGAGTGGCGCGGCGAGCAGCGGCTCCGTAGGACCGAGCCCATAGGAGGGGCAATCCTTGGCCAGCACGCACACGCCGCACGCCGGTTTGCGAGCGTGGCAGACGCGGCGGCCGTGGAAGATCACCCGGTGGCTCAACAGCGTCCACTCCTTGCGCTCGATCAGCTCGCCGACCGCGTGTTCCACCTTGACCGGGTCTTCTTCGGCGGTCCAGCGCCACCGTCGCGCCAGTCGGCCGAAGTGAGTGTCCACGGTGATCCCGGGAACGTCGAAGGCATTGCCCAAGATGACGTTGGCCGTCTTGCGCCCGACCCCGGGCAGCGTCACCAGCTCCTCCATGGTGGCCGGCACCTGGCCGTCGAACCGCTCGACGAGAGCTTGCCCGAGGCCGATGAGAGAGTTCGCCTTGTTACGATAGAAACCAGTGGGGCGGATGAGGTTTTCCAATTCGGCGCGATCGGCCTGGGCGTAATTCAGCGCCGTCTGGTATTTCACGAACAAGTCCGGCGTCGTCAAATTCACCCGCTTGTCCGTGCTCTGCGCCGAAAGAATCGTGGCCACCGCCAACTCCAGCGGCGAGGTGAAGTCCAGCTCGCAGTACACGTGGGGAAACGCTTGTGCCAGTTTGCGATTCATCCGACGCGCCCGCCGCACCAAGGCTGTCCGGGTCTCTTCGGACCAGCGCTTGGGTAACTTGGGGGTGGACGCATTCGCGGTGGGCTTGGACCTCCCAGACACCTTTGCCACGCTCACCTACGACAGAGTACTGATTTCGTGATCTCGCTGAGACCTGGTGTTGATTCGAAGCCGTGTTTACTCTCCTTGTGTCATGGTTGCTGGTCGCGGGTATTCCGGCGTTGCTGATTCTGACGACGCTCGGTCTGGGTCGGCTGGAGGTAGCGCTGTCCGACGACACCGTGAGCGCTTCCGACGTCGCCGAGTTTCTCGACCACGCTCGGGCCGTCGACGTACGCACGTTGGCCCGCGAGGGGATGCCCGAAGCATTGGAATATCTGCATCGGCGCCAAGCGCTGGCTCTCAGCGACGCCGCGGCGCCAAGGGCCCTGACCGGGAAGCATCACGCCGTACCTGGGGTGGAAGGCGCGTTCAACCACCTGCACGCCCAGTTGCGGACCAATCCGCAGTTTACGTCGACCCGACACGTGAATCGTGTGTAGCGTTGGCACGTCGTACTGATTGGCATAACCTTTAGACTCGGCAACGGTCAACAGATTGGCCCGCCCATATCACTTCGTTGGAAAGCTGAAGAGGCAACGTGGACGAGATCCTGGCAAGGGCAGGAATCTTCCAAGGGGTTGAACCCGGCGCGGTCGCAGCATTAACCAAACAACTGCAGCCCGTTGACTTCCCCCGCGGACACACGGTTTTCGCTGAAGGTGAGCCCGGTGATCGGCTGTACATCATCGTCGCCGGCAAAGTGAAAATCGGACGTAGGTCGCCGGACGGCAGGGAGAACCTGCTGACCATCATGGGACCGTCCGACATGTTCGGTGAGCTGTCGATCTTCGACCCCGGACCTCGGACCTCCAGCGCGACCACAATCACCGAGGTGCGGGCGGTGTCAATGGACCGCGACGCGCTGCGGGCATGGATCGCCGATCGGCCGGAGATCGCCGAGCAGCTGCTGCGGGTTCTGGCCCGCCGGCTGCGCCGGACCAACAACAACCTGGCCGACCTCATCTTCACCGACGTGCCCGGCCGGGTGGCCAAGCAGCTGTTGCAGCTCGCGCAGCGCTTCGGCACCCAAGAGGGCGGCGCCATGCGGGTCACCCACGACTTGACTCAGGAGGAGATCGCCCAGCTGGTGGGCGCTTCCCGGGAAACGGTCAACAAGGCGCTGGCCGACTTCGCACATCGGGGCTGGATCCGCCTGGAGGGCAAGAGCGTGCTCATCTCGGACTCCGAACGGCTGGCCCGCCGAGCCCGCTAGGACTGGCTCCCGGCTTGGTGCAGATGGTTCAGCTGCACCTGAACCGACCACTCGGCGGCATCCCAGAGCTTCTCGTCGACGTCGACGTAGACGTGTTCGACGATCTGGCGAGCGCTGGCTTGCTCGCCGAGTTCCCGTAGCGCCGAGCGAACCTGCTCGAGCCGCTCCTGGCGGTGCGCCAGGTATCCCTGCGCGACGATCCGAATGTCGGCCAGGTCCGGCCCATGGCCGGGCAGGACCATGCGCGGCCCCAGACCGCGGAGCCGATGCAGCGATTCCAGGTATTCGGACAGGCTGCCGTCCTGCTTGTCCAGGACGGTCGTCCCCCGCCCCAACACGCTGTCGGCGGTGAGCACGGCATCCTCGAGCACGAACGACAGCGAGTCCGCGGTGTGTCCCGGGGTGGCCAACACGGTGATTTTCAGCCCGCCGGCATCGATGACCTCGCCGTCGCTCAACGCCACCGGGTCACCGCGCAGGAACTGGGGATCGGCGGCGCGCACGGGCGCACCGGTGCGCTCGAACAGCTTGTCGATGCCGTCGGTGTGATCGCCATGGCGGTGACTGATCAGCACCAGCGCGATGCGGCCCAGCGCGGCGATTCGGGCAATGTGCTCGTCGTCGGCCGGGCCGGGATCGACGACAACCAGTTCGTCACTGCGTGGGCCGCGGAGCACCCAGGTGTTGGTGCCCTCCAGGGTCAGCAGACCCGGGTTATCGGCAACCAGGACCGAGGCAAGGTCGGTGACCGGCCGTAACCGGCCGTATGCAGGATGCGTCAGCGACCCGGCTGTCTCGGACACGGCGGCTAGCCGACCTCCACGATCAGCTCGACCTCCACCGGGGCGTCCAACGGCAACTCCGCGACACCGACCGCCGAACGCGCGTGCACGCCCTTGTCGCCAAACACCTCGGCAAGCAGATCCGAGGCACCGTTGATGACGTTGGGCTGACCGTGAAAGCCCGGCGCGGAGGCGACGAACCCGACGACCTTGACCACCCGGGTCACCGAATCGATGTCCACCAGGGAGTTCACCGCGGCCAGCGCGTTGAGCGCGCAGACACGCGCCAGCGCCTTACCTTCCTCCGGTGTGACGTTGGCGCCAACCTTGCCGGTGCCGAGGAGCTTTCCGGCTTCCAAGGGCAGCTGCCCCGCGGTGTAGATGAGATTGCCGGTTCGTACCGCGGGGACGTAGGCCGCCAGCGGCGCCGCCACCTGCGGAAGCGTGATACCCAGTTCGGCGAGCCGGGATGTAGCGTTCATCAGAATCAAGACCCTTTACTTCTACTTCGGACGCTTCAGGTAGGCGACGTGCTGCTCACCGGTTGGGCCGGGCAGCACCGCCACCAGCTCCCAGCCATCGGCTCCCCATTGATCGAGGATCTGTTTGGTGGCGTGCGTGAGCAGCGGAACCGTCGCGTACTCCCATGTGGTGGATTGGGTCATAGCGCGAGCTTATCGGTCGAACTTGAAAACCTTCGGCCAGGCCGGTTCTCATACGGGCCGGTAGGGCTAGCATGCGATGGTGGCAAACACATCTAGCGGCAGCGGTTCCGTCGGGTGGCCATCGCGCTTGTCGAAGGCCCGCTTGCACTTTGTAACCGGCAAGGGCGGCACCGGAAAGTCCACGATCGCGGCGGCTCTCGCACTTACCCTAGCAGCGGGGGGCAGCAAGGTCCTTCTCGTCGAAGTCGAAGGGCGCCAAGGCATTGCGCAGCTCTTCGACGTTCCGCCGCTGCCATACCAAGAAGTCAAGATCGCGACCGCCGAACGTGGCGGTCAGGTCAATGCACTGGCGATTGACATCGAGGCCGCCTTCCTGGAGTACCTCGAGATGTTCTACAACCTGGGCATCGCGGGCCGGGCAATGCGCCGGATCGGTGCCATCGAATTCGCCACCACGATCGCACCCGGCCTGCGTGACGTGCTACTCACCGGAAAGATCAAAGAGACGGTGGTCCGCGTCGACAAAAACAGGCTGCCGGTCTATGACGCGATCGTTGTCGATTCGCCCCCGACCGGCCGGATCGCGCGCTTCCTCGACGTCACCAAGGCCGTCTCCGACCTGGCCAAGGGCGGGCCGGTGCATTCGCAGGCCGAGGGCGTGGTGAACCTGCTGCACTCCGACCAGACCGCCATCCATTTGGTGACCCTGCTGGAAGCGCTGCCCGTGCAGGAGACGCTGGAAGCCATCGAAGAACTGGCCGAGATGGAATTGCCGATCGGCAGCGTGATCGTGAACCGAAATATTCCGGCCTATCTGGATCCCGGGGACCTCGCCAAGGCCGCCGAGGGAGACGTTGACGCGGACTCGGTGCGGTCCGGGCTGGCAATGGCCGGAATTGAGCTCGCGGATGCCGATTTCGCCGGGCTGCTGACCGAAACCATCGAACACGCGACCCGAATCACCGCGCGTGCCGAGACGGCGCAGCAACTCGACGCCCTGCAAGTGGCGCGACTGGAACTACCGACAATCTCCGATGGAGTCGACTTGGGCAGCTTGTACGAGCTTTCGGAATCACTCGCACAGCAGGGGGTTCGATGAGTAGCGTGCCGAAAACTCTTGACATGGCGGCCATCTTGGCCGACACCGCCAACCGTGTGGTGGTGTGCTGCGGGGCCGGAGGCGTCGGCAAGACCACCACCGCTGCGGCGATCGCGTTGCGAGCGGCCGAATATGGCCGCACCGTGGTCGTCCTGACCATCGACCCCGCCAAGCGACTGGCACAGGCGCTGGGCGTCAATGATCTCGGCAACGTGCCCCAACGAGTGCCGTTGGCCCCCGAGGTCTCCGGTGAGCTGCACGCGATGATGCTCGACATGCGCCGAACGTTCGACGAAATGGTGATTCAGTACTCCGGATCCGAACGGGCACAATCGATTCTGGATAACCAGTTCTATCAAACCGTCGCTACGTCCCTTGCCGGCACGCAGGAATACATGGCAATGGAAAAGCTGGGACAGCTGCTGGCCCAGGACCGGTGGGACCTGGTGGTGGTGGACACCCCGCCGTCGCGCAATGCTCTTGATTTCCTGGATGCACCCAAGCGCCTGGGCAGCTTCATGGACAGCCGCCTGTGGCGGCTACTGCTCGCTCCCGGCCGAGGCATTGGCCGCTTGGTGACGGGCGTGATGGGCCTGGCCATGAAGGCCATGTCGACGGTGCTCGGTTCGAGGATGCTCGGCGATGCGGCCGATTTTGTGCAGTCACTGGATGCGACCTTTGGCGGCTTTCGGGAGAAGGCCGACCGGACCTACGCCCTGCTGAAGCGCCGCGGCACCCAGTTTGTGGTGGTGTCGGCGGCCGAACCCGACGCGCTGCGCGAGGCGTCGTTCTTTGTGGACCGACTCTCGGAAGAAAGCATGCCGCTGGCCGGACTGGTGTTGAACCGCACCCATCCGACCCTGTGCGGGCTGCCGGTCGAACGGGCCATCGACGCAACCGAAACTTTGGACGAGGAGCACGCCGATTCGGAGACGGCCGCGCTGACGGCGGCGGTGCTGCGCATCCACGCCGACCGGGCACAGACAGCCAAGCGCGAGATTCGGTTGCTGTCCCGATTCACCGGGGCCAATCCGCATGTGCCGATCATCGGCGTGCCGTCGCTGCCATTCGACGTTTCCGACTTGGACGCCCTGCGCGCACTCGCCGATCAGATCACCGCCGCCGGCAATGGCGGGGGCGCTACGCCAGCCCGTTAGGACCGACCGCGACGGTCGGGCCAATTGGGCACACGCCAGTTCCTATTGGGAACAAGACAATTAGAGTGCATCCAACCGGCGCGTGTAACAAAAAAGTAATCAGGAAGGGACTGCCCGCCGTTGCACTGACCCCCCGGTCACGTGCGCTCTATCCGACGCTGCGGCGCTTGCGCTTCTCGAAGTAGTCCGACCACGAGACCACCTCGGGATGCTGCTTGAGCAGCGCCCGGCGTTGCCGCTCGGTCATGCCGCCCCAGACGCCGAACTCGACCTTGTTGTCGAGCGCGTCGGCGCCGCATTCCTGCATCACCGGGCAGTGCCGGCAAATCACCGCGGCCTTGCGCTGTGCGGCACCACGAACAAAGAGTTCGTCCGGGTCGGTAGCCCGGCAGAGCGCCTTTGATACCCAGTTGATCCGTTCTTCAGCCTCGCCAGTGCTCAGTAGGTTCTGAGCCGACGTTAGGTTTGCCCTTCCATCAACAGGACGAATTCCCGACACGAGCTGATCCCTTCCTCCCAGCCGCTTACGCGACCGCCCACCTCGGGTACCAGCCGATGTTGCGACGAACGACACACTGTCCACATCGGCGTTACCTGAATCTCACTGCGTATATAAGTTAGGTGGTCAGCTGGCAATTGCGCAACAGTCCGATAACGGATTTTTTGGGACGATCGTCCCGAGTTGTGCCAATCGGCCGGGGGAAACAGTCCGCCTTGGTCCCCGTTTTTGCCCCTGACCTGTGACGCGAGCGCAAATATTGGCTCTCCCCCCGGCGACACGCCGGCCCACCTCGGGCAAAAAGTTTTTTTCGATCGCGCGGCGCGGAGGCGTGACAAGGGGGCCGCTACTGTAGTACGCATGTCCGAGCGTCCCCCGGCCGCACTCACCCTGCTCAAGCTCTCAGGGTTCTGTCTGCTCGCCAGCATCGTCGCCGCGGCGCTGATGTTTCCCTTTGCCGGCGGCATCGGTCTGATGTCCAACCGGGCCTCCGAAGTAGTGGCCAACGGGTCGGCGCAGCTGCTGCAGGGCGAAGTCCCCGCGGTATCGACCATGGTCGACGCGAAGGGCAACACGATCGCGTGGCTGTATTCGCAACGCCGCTTCGAGGTCCCCAGCGACAAGATCGCCAACACCATGAAGCTGGCGATCGTCTCGATCGAGGACAAGCGCTTCGCCGAACACAACGGCGTCGACTGGAAAGGCACCCTGACCGGGTTGGCCGGCTACGCCTCGGGCGACCTCGACACCCGGGGTGGGTCCACGATCGAGCAGCAGTACATCAAGAACTACCAGTTGTTGGTGACGGCCCAGACCGACGCCGAGAAGCGGGCGGCCGTCGAAACCACCCCGGCGCGCAAGCTGCGCGAGATCCGCATGGCCCTCACCCTCGACAAGACCTTCACCAAGCCCGAGATCCTGACCCGCTACCTGAATCTGGTGTCCTTCGGGAACAACTCATTCGGCGTGCAGGACGCGGCCCAGACCTACTTCGGCATCAACGCTTCGGAGCTGAACTGGCAGCAATCCGCGCTGCTGGCGGGCATGGTGCAGTCCACCAGCACGCTCAATCCCTACACCAACCCCGACGGTGCGCTGGCACGGCGCAACCTGGTCCTCGACACCATGATCCAGAACATCCCGTCGGAGGCCGACGCACTGCGCGCCGCCAAGGCCGAGCCGCTGGGGATCCTGCCGCAACCCAATGAGCTGCCCCGGGGCTGCATCGCCGCGGGCGATCGCGCCTTCTTCTGCGATTACGTCCAGGAGTACCTATCGCGCGCCGGAATCAGTAAGGAACAGCTGGCCAGGGGCGGCTACCTGATCCGCACCACGCTGGACCCCGACGTCCAGGTCCCGGTCAAGGCGGCCATCGACAAGTTCGCCAGCCCGACCCTGCCCGGCATCTCCAGCGTGATGAGCGTTATCAAGCCTGGCAAGGAGTCTCACCAGGTGCTCGCGATGGCCAGCAACCGTAAGTACGGCCTGGACATCAACGCCGGCGAAACCATGCGACCGCAGCCGTTCTCCCTGGTCGGCGATGGCGCCGGGTCGATCTTCAAGATCTTCACCACGGCCGCCGCCCTGGACATGGGCATGGGCATCAATGCCCAACTCGACGTACCGGGCCGGTTCCAGGGCAAGGGCCTGGGCAGCGGTGGGGCCAAGGGCTGCCCCCAGGACACCTGGTGCGTGATCAACGCCGGTAACTACCGAGGTTCCATGAGCGTGACCGACGCGCTGGCCACCTCGCCCAACACCGCCTTCGCCAAGCTAATCTCGCAGGTCGGTGTGTCGCGCACCGTGGACATGGCCATCAAGCTCGGACTGCGCTCCTACGCCAATCCCGGCACCGCCCGCGACTACAACCCGGACAGCAACGAGAGTCTGGCCAACTTCGTCAAGCGCCAGAACATCGGTTCCTTCACCCTGGGCCCGATCGAGGTCAACGCGCTGGAACTGTCCAACGTCGCGGCCACCTTGGCCTCGGGTGGCGTGTGGTGCCCACCCAACCCGGTCGACAAGCTGATCGACCGCAACGGCAACGAGGTTGCCGTCACCACCGAAACATGTGACCAGGTGGTGCCCGAGGGCCTGGCCAACACGCTGGCCAACGCGATGAGCAAGGACGCGGTGGGCGGCGGCACGGCGTCGGGTTCGGCCGGCGCGGCCGGCTGGAGCCTGCCGGTGTCCGGTAAGACCGGCACCACCGAGGCCCACCGGTCGGCCGGATTCGTCGGCTTCACCAACCGGTACGCGGCCGCGAACTACATCTACGACGACTCGACCAATCCGACGGATCTGTGTTCGGGGCCGCTGCGCCATTGCGGCAACGGCGACCTGTACGGCGGCAACGAGCCGGCCCGTACCTGGTTCACCGCGCTGAAGCCGATCGCCACCGACTTCGGCGAGGTGCAGCTGCCGCCCACCGATCCGCGCTATGTGGACGGCGCGCCCGGCTCTCGGGTACCCAGCGTGGCGGGTCTGGACGTGGACCAGGCACGCCAGCGCCTCAAGGACGCGGGATTCCAGGTCGCCGATCAACCCAACGCGGTCAACAGCAGCGCCCGATATGGCGAGGTGGTCGGCACCTCCCCGAGCGGCCAGACCATCCCCGGGTCGATCATCACGATCCAAATCAGCAACGGCATCCCGCCGGCACCGCCGCCGCCGCCGGAAGGTGAACCGCCGCCCCCGGTCGGGTCGCAGGTCGTGGAGATTCCCGGCTTGCCGCCGATCACGATTCCGCTGCTGGCACCGCCGCCTCCCTAAGGGCCTCCCGAGGGCCTCCCCGGGGGATCTGGTGGCGGCACGAGCGAGCAGTCGGCAACCGGCAGTATCCTGCCTGCATGGCTTATGCCCAACCACCGATCACCAAGCTGCTCCCCGGGCCGCTTAGCGGCCGGCATCGGGCCGCATCCGTCCTACTGCGCGGCAGTGCCGTAGCACTCGGCACGACGGTCGCCGGGATCGGCTATGCCTCGCTCATCGAACGCAACGTGTTCGTGCTGCGCGAGGTCACGATGCCGGTCCTGAGCCCGGGCTCCACGCCGCTGCGCGTGCTGCACCTCAGTGACCTTCATATGCTGCCCAACCAGCGACGCAAACAAGCCTGGTTGCGCGAGCTGGCCAGCTGGGAGCCCGATCTGGTGGTCAACACCGGAGACAACCTGGCCCACCCCAAGGCGGTGCCCGCGGTCGTGCAAACCCTGGGCGACCTGCTGTCCCGGCCGGGGGTGTTCGTTTTCGGCAGCAACGACTACTTCGGGCCGCGCCTGAAGAACCCCGCGAACTACTTGATCAACCCCGGCCACCGGGTTCGCGGCGAACCCCTGCCCTGGCAGGATCTGCGCGCGGCGTTCACCGAGCGCGGCTGGCTCGACCTCACCCACACCCGACGCGAGTTCGAGGTGGCCAGCCTGCACATCGCGGCGGCGGGGGTGGATGACCCGCACATCAATCGGGACCGCTACGACGCGATCGCGGGCCCGGCGAGCCCGGCCGCCAACCTGCGGCTGGGGCTCACCCACTCTCCGGAGCCCCGGGTGCTGGACCGCTTCGCCGCCGACGGCTACCAGCTGGTGATGGCGGGCCACACCCACGGCGGGCAGCTGTGCCTGCCGTTCTACGGGGCCCTGGTAACCAACTGCGGGCTGGATCGCACCCGGGCCAAGGGCGCATCCCAGTGGGGCGCGAACATGCGCCTACACGTCTCGGCCGGGATCGGCACGTCCCCGTTTGCCCCGGTTCGCTTCTGCTGCCGGCCCGAGGCGACCCTGCTGACGCTGATCGCCGCCCCGATGGGCGGCCGAGATTCCAGCAGCAACCTGGACCGCTCCCAACCAACCATGTCGATCCGTTGAGCGGGCAGGCTCGCGTTGCGGTCCGCAGTCTGGCCCGGGATTGGACGGACAATGCTGTCCGGCTGATCGAGGCAGACGCCCGCCGCAGCGCCGACACACACCTGCTGCGCTACCCGCTGCCCTCGGCGTGGAGCAACGACGCGAACGTCGAGTTGTATCTCAAGGACGAGACGACTCACATCACCGGCAGCCTCAAACACCGGCTGGCTCGGTCGCTGTTCCTGTACGCGTTGTGCAACGGCTGGATCGGCGAGGGCACCACGGTCGTCGAGGCGTCCTCGGGTTCCACGGCCGTCTCCGAGGCGTATTTCGCGGCCCTGCTGGGTCTGCCGTTCGTCGCCGTGATGCCGGCCGCGACCAGCGCCTCCAAGATTGCGCTGATCGAGGCGCAAGGCGGCCGGTGCCATTTCGTGGAGAACTCCAGCCAGGTCTACGCCGAGGCCGAGCGGGTCGCCAAGGAAACCGGCGGCCACTACCTGGACCAGTTCACCAACGCCGAGCGTGCCACCGACTGGCGCGGCAACAACAACATCGCCGAGTCGATCTTCGCCCAAATGGGCGAGGAGCAGCACCCCATTCCGAAATGGATCGTGGTGGGGGCGGGCACCGGCGGCACCAGCGCGACGATCGGGCGCTACATCCGCTACCGCCGGCACACGACCCGACTGTGCGTGGTGGACCCGGAGAACTCCGCGTTCTTCCCCGCCTACGCCGAGGACCGCTACGACATCGTGATGCCCAAGTCTTCTCGGATCGAGGGCATCGGCCGCCCGCGGGTTGAGCCGTCGTTTCTGCCCGGTGTGGTCGACTGTATGGTCTCTGTCCCCGATGCCGCCTCAATCGCGGCAGCACGCCACGTGAGCGCCGTTCTGGGCCGTCGGGTGGGTCCGTCCACGGGCACCAATCTGTGGGGCGCGTTCGGCCTGCTGGCCGAGATGGTCGCCGACGGCCGCAGCGGCTCGGTGGTCACCTTGCTCGCCGACAGTGGCGATCGCTACGCCGAGACCTATTTCAACGACGAATGGGTCAGCGCTCAGGGGCTGGATCCGACCGATCCGGCCCAGGCCTTGGTCGAGTTCGAGCGCTCGTGCGCCTGGAACTAGCCTCTGGCCAGCTGTTTAGTGAGTTGGTGGGCCGGTGCGATAGGCTGTCGTGGCTTCAAGCGGGGTGTGGCGCAGCTTGGTAGCGCGCTTCGTTCGGGACGAAGAGGCCGTGGGTTCGAATCCCGCCACCCCGACTCAGGTCATCGCAGGTCTGTCTCGGCTCTTAGCCACTAGACGACATGCCAGTGGGCCAGTGCGAATAGCACCGCGACCCAGCCTGCCGACATGACCAGGCCGGCGATCGCCTCGGCTCGGCCCTGATCCGATTTCTTGCTGTCGACCAGCGCGGCGATCGCGCAGATGACGCTCAAAACGACCGCACCGACCATGCCGAAAGCCAGCGCGGCCGAAGCATAGACGTTCGTCTCGCGGACCGGCGCCGCCGGCGAAGCGGATGCGGACTGCAGGTCGATGGTGGTCATGGCTGCTGTTCCCTTCATGGCGGACGGTTCCGTTGCTGTCACCAGACTCGGGGCCCGCGCTTGGAGGGTTCTAAAAGGATTCTTGGAGCCGGGGCCGGAAGCGCACTCGGGTGCCGTGGCGGGGGGCCAGCATGATGGAGCGCCGCACGATGCGCTCGGGCGCCTCGTCAACGGCCGTGAACTGCCCCTCCCGCAACAACACGTGCAGCACGGTCACCAACTCCCGCATGGAGAAAGCGGCGCCCAGACAGCGTTTGGCGCCCCCGCCGAACGGAACCCAGGCATAGGTTTGCGGCCGCGTGCCCAGAAACCGCTCGGGACGAAACCGGTTCGGCTGCTCATACATGTCGGGGTTGCGGTTGATTGCGATCATGTGGACGACGATTCGGGTGCCGAGGTCGATGAGGTAGCCCCCGAGCCGGAACGGGCGCGCGGCAACGCGGGCCGTGAAAGGGGCTGGCGGCCGGACCCGCAGCGTCTCGTTGATCACCGCGGTGGTGAAGGTTTCCGTGCCGCCCTCGGCCTCCTCCTGGACGCGCCGCAGCGCATCGGGATAGTGTAGCAGCAGGTCGAAAACCCATGCCAGCGTCGTCGCGGTGGTTTCGTGGCCCGCCAGCATCAACGTGATGAGGTCGTCACGTATCTCTTGGTCAGACAGTTGCTCACCGTCATCGCCCCGGGCGCTGATCAGCAGCCCCAGGATGTCGCGCTGTTCGGTGCGGCCAAGGTCACTGCGCCGCTGCGCGATCAGCGGCATGACGACGTCCTCGATCTCCCGGTAGGCGCGCGCCCGCTGTGGCCATACCCGCAACGCTCCCGCTCGGCGCAGCGCATAGCGGACGGTCAGTTGCTCGGAAACCCCAAGGTCCAGGAGGCGTTCGAAAGGCCGGCCCAGCCGCCGCACCTCGTCGGGATCGTCGACACCGAAGATGACCTTGACGATCACATCCAACATCAGCGCCCGGGCCGCCCCAAGCAGCTCAAAGGGACGATCGACGGGCCAATCGCGCATCGCCGCGCGGGTGGACTCCTCGATGATCGGCACGTAACGGCCCAGCGCCGTGCCGTGCAGTGGCGGCGTCAGGAGCTTGCGCCGCCGCAGGTGTTCGGGCTCTTCCTGGACGAACATCGAACCCGCCCCGTAGATCGCCGCCGCGGGTCCCACTCCCTCACCGCCCAGGAGCACGTCGGGCGGCGCGGTGAAGACTTCTTTGACCAGTGCCGGGTCCGAGACGATCGCCACGTCTCCCAGGCTCAGGATGGGCATCGTCATGATCGGCCCGTAGCGCCGGATCAATCGCAGCATTCGCCGCTCGCCACCAACCAGGTATGCGACCGCGTAGGCGGCGGCGAACACCGTACGCAAGCGGCGCGGGGCAGGTAGGCCGGGCGGTCGGCGCAGAGCCGGCGGTGTGCGCGCCGAGGGACCGGATGCAGGCACCCTAACGACCCAACACGGCGCCTACCGCGGGGTCAAGAATCACACACAGTCGGCGCAGACCGGGAGCTGACCGATCGAACTGCGCAACCGGCTGCGATGCTGCACCAAATAGCAGCATGAGCAGATGAACTCGTCGCTGCGTTGCGGAATCACCGCGACCGACAGTTCCTCGCCGGACAGATCCGCACCCGGGGGTTCGAAGACGGGCGCCGCATTGGGGTCGTCGTCGACGGCATCGATGGTCGCGGTCGACGACCTCGGCAAAGTGGGTGCCAGCTCGCGCAGGCCGGACGGATCGGCGGCGTCGGAATCGGGTATGCGGCGGGCATCGTAATCGCTGGCGGCCGGCATCGGCGGTCCTTCCTGCAGAGTGACCGGGCTACACACCGGATGTGATTACCCGTGGCACATGCAGTACCCCGATCGGCCGCGGGCCACACCTAGGCGCGTACGCGCGCCGGAGTGCGGCGGCTGCGCGACGCCGCAGCCAGCCCGAGCCAGGGGGCCACAATCGCAACGCCGAGCGTTGTGGACGCGATCCCCACCTGCCCGATTCCCAACGCGATCAGGCCGATCACCAGGCCGATCACCCAAACACCTGCCGCAACCAAGCCCGACACGCTCGTGGCGGTCTCGCCGGGGGCCGGCTCCAGCCGGTCATCAACCCGCACAACGCTATTCCCGGTGCAAATCATGCTCACTCCCAGCAGGGACGATCAAACGCGGACCATGGGCAGCGCACATCGACGGGCAGCTTACATATCCTATGGACACTATTGCCGCATAGTCCAATCTGAGACTGGTCTATACGCCGGCTGTGATGTCGCTGAACTGCAACAGGTTAACCATGCCCGTTGCGGGCGGCGCGCAGCAGTTCCCCGACCGTGTCCGCGGCCTCGTTGAGCAGCACGTTTCGCCCGTCGGGGTCGCCGACGACACGCTCGGCCAACAGCCGCAGCTTGGTGTTGGATTTCTGCGACCACTTGGCCAGCACCTGGAAAGCGGACTCGGCATCCAGCCGGTACTCATGCATCAGCATCCCGATGGCCTGATTGATGACCGCCCTTCGGGCGTTGACCACGGTGACCGCTTGGGTCAACCGCTTTTGCATGTCGACCTCATATTGTTCGGTGATGTCGACATAGAACCCGGCAGTGCCGGCCAGCGACCCGTGACCGTCATAGAGCGGATTCGCCAGCACCACGACGATGTGTACGACGCCACCCGTATCGATAATGCAAAACCGATTGCTGCATGGCTTTCCATAACGACACACCTGGTCTACCAGTTCAGCGACGACCGCTTTGTCATCGGGATGTTTGTGCGCAACCAGCAGATCGGCGGTCGGCCTGACCCGACCCGGCTCATAGCCGTGCATCCGAGCCAGCTCATCTGACCATTCCCAGCGATCATCACGAGCGATGTAGCGGAAGCGCCCCACCCTTGACCAGCGATTCCACCGTAACGACGTACCCGCGCGCACCGGCTCAATCCATTCCGGAGCGCGCCATCAGCGGCCCACATCGCTGGACTGCTGCGCCCTCCGCATTTTTCATTCCGGCCCCGCCGGCGTCTGCGCCCCAGATGGTCGCTCCCCCTTCTCCATTCGGCCAGCCAAGCCCCAAACTGGCCGTTCCCCGGATCTTGCCCTTGCTTCTTCTATTCCCCCTGAGACCGGTAGCTCAACCGGAAATTACCCACCAAGGCGACAACTCACACGCAAGGAAACGACCAGTAGTCGGGAAGCTGCACGTCGCGGGTGCGCAGCAGCAGCGGGACCAGCACCCAGAAGAGCGCAAAAAGTACCAGCGCGCACGACCCGGCGATGATGGCCGCGGTACGTCCTGACACCGCATCGAAGATGAGGGCGGTAACCCCGGTCAAAGCCAGCCCCAGCAGGACCAGCCCGGCATAGGCGCAGCGATGTGCCGCCGAAACCAGCACCACAAGACGGTGTCGCCGGAACAGTAACCGGTGCATGCCCACCGGGGCGACCAACAAGATCGTCGCGCCCACCGAGAACGCCACCGTCGCCAAATACACCGTGTGTAGCCCCAGAACCTCGAAGCGCTGCTGGAACGGCAGCATCAGCAGGAACCCGGTAAGCAGCTGAACCCCGGTCTGCACCACCCGCAGCTCCTGCAGCAGGCTGGTCCAGTTGCGGTCGAGCCGTTCCAGTTCGGTTTCCCGCCGCCGACGGTAATCCCAGCGTTGATCTCGTTCCGGATGATCGACATCCATGTTCGTGATCATCGCACCTGAGGGAACCCTCGGTGCCCGAAAACGCAAGTAGCCGAAGCGAAAAGCAGGCGCTAGCGGTTGAGCTTGCCGTCCCGCACGCCGGTCAATGCGTCATCGAGGGCGGGGTAGAGCGGGAAAGTCTTGTCCAGACCGGTCAGGTGAATCGGCCGCCTGGTCGCGGGCCCCTGCGCGACCACGCCGAACTCGGCCGCAGTGCCGAGCTTCTCGTAGGTCGCGGCCAGGATCTTCAGCCCCACCGAGCCGAGGAACTCCACCCCGGAAAGGTCGATGACCAGCGCCGTCGGGTTATCGGCAACGACAGCGCCGATGGCTTCTTCGAGGGCCGGAGCAGTAACCAAATCAATTTCGCCGCCGATACTGAGCACGGTGACTCCATCGTGATCGGTGACCACGGCGGTGATCGAATCGGGAGCTGACAATGGCGGTCCTTTGTCCGAGCCTTCGGTGTGCTGCAAGCCTAACCTGCCTCACGAACTGCGAGAAGAAGAAGACCTCAACGCGTTCCACAGCGGCCTCCAGGCTAGTCTCGCCATATGACCAGCGCCCTGCGGAGCGCGGCGCGGCACTTGGGAGGCCAAATGTCAGATTCGCCGTCCGTCTTCAGCAGCAGCATCATTACCAGCTCTGGGCCGATCGGCGTGTCTAGCGAAGGTTTGCTGCCGCAGCTGGTCGAGCATCTGCGGCAAAATCGAACCGCGTTGCGCGAGAAGTGGGCCCGCAGCATAACCGAGGCGCGGCTGCTCACGGCGATGACGCCCGACGAGATCTTTTCCGAAGCGACCGCGGTGTACGACAACTACGTCGAGGTGCTCGAGACCGGAAGCGTCGAGGCGTTGCAGGCCTACGCACGTGATCTCTCCGAACGCATCATTCCCAGGGGCGTGGAAACCGATGAGGTCGTCGGCATCGTCCTGTTGCTGCGCGACGTGCTGGCCCGCTCGCTGTTCGAGAAGTATCAGACGGACTTCGAGATGCTCAGCCGAGTTCTGGACGCTTACGAACCGGCGGCCAACCGCATCGCCAACACCGTCGCGGTGAGCTTCGTGCAGGAGCGTGAGCGCATCATCCGGCAGCAGCAGGAGGCGATCCGGGAGCTGTCCACGCCCGTGCTGCAGGTGCGCGAGCAACTGCTGATTCTGCCGATCATCGGAGTGCTGGACAGTCAGCGCGCCCGACAGGTCACCGAGCAACTGCTGCGGGCCATCCGGGCCAACCACGCCAAGGTCGTGGTCATCGACGTGACCGGGGTGCCCGCCATCGACTCGACGGTGGCCAACCACCTGGTCCAAACCGTCGACGCATCCGGATTGATGGGCGCGAACGTGATCATCACCGGCTTGTCCTCCGAGATCGCACTGACGCTGGTGACCATCGGACTCGACCTTTCGAAGATGAATGCCGTGGGCGATTTACAAGGGGGAATAGAGGAAGCCGAGCGGCTGCTGGGCTACGCAGTCACTCGCACCGGCGACTAGTCCGCACAGGTCGAGCCATCGAGGGTTTGTCATGCCAGTACCGATCTTGAAACAGGGTCCGATTCTGATCGCGACGGTTCAGTCCGCACTGACCGACAGCGACACCGAACGCCTCCGGCATGACCTCATGGAGCGGGTCAGCCGCTTTCGCGCCCAGGGCATTGTGGTCGACGTGACCGCCATCGACGTGATGGATTCGTTCGCGGCGCGTTCGTTGCAGACCATCGCCCACATGACCCGATTGCGTGGTGCTACCACCGTGATCGTGGGCCTGCAGCCAGAAGTCGCGTTTTCAATGGTCCAATTGGGCCTGACCTTCGACGACATGAAAACCGCCCTGGACCTCGAAGAGGGCGTGGCGCTGCTGAACAAGCAACTGGGACTACGGAAGTCGACGATCGGGCCCGACGGTGGCGGATGAGAGCGTGGTCGGGATCAACCATCCCGACGACATCGTCACCGCCCGAAAAGCCGGTCATCAACTCGCCCTCGACCTCGGATTCTCGCTGACCGACGTCACCATGATCGCCACCGCGATCTCCGAAATCGCGCGCAATATCACCAGCTATGCCGGTCGCGGCGCGGTTCGGGTGGCCGTGCAGGACCGGGAGGGCCGCAAGGCCCTGGTGGTGCGCGCCGAAGACGACGGTCCCGGCATCGCTGACATCGAGCGCGCGATGGAGGACGGCTACTCGACCGGGCGCGGTCTGGGCATGGGCTTGCCGGGATCGCGGCGCCTGATGGACCGGTTGATCGTGGAGTCTGTGGTAGGCCGCGGAACGATCGTCGAGATGTGGAAATGGGTTCCGCCTCGTGCGTGATAGTGGCCGATTCGGGCCAATCGAGTGGGCGACGGCCGGTCGCCCGCGGCCCGGTGAGCACGCTCTCGGCGACCAGCCGATCGCCGTCGAGACCGAGGACGACTCCGCACTCTTCGGGGTGATGGACGGGCTGGGGCACGGCCCGGCCGCCGAAAGCGCCGCGTTGCGGGCCGTCGAGGTGGTCAAGAATGCGCGCGGCGAACGTCTCGAGGTGTTGATCCAGCTCTGTCATCGGGTCCTGACCGGCAGCAGGGGGGTCGCGATGACCCTGGCCAGGATTGATCTGCCCACCGGCAAACTGGTGTGGACGGGGGTGGGAAATGTCAGCGCCAACCTGGTTGCCAAGGCGGTAAGCGGCGTGCAGGTCCGATCCAGCGTGCGACTGACCCCCGGCATTGTCGGCTACCGGATCCCGGAGATCACCCCGGCCAAAATGGTTCCCATGCGCGCGGGCGATCTACTGGTCATAGCCAGCGACGGCGTCGCCGAGGACTACCTGGATCACATCGATTTTGCGGCGTCCGCCCCGGTGATCGCCGAACAGATTCTGGTCAAGCACGCCAAAGAAAACGACGACGCCCTTGTCCTCGCCGCACGCCACCGGGGCGTATCGACATGACCGAGACCGGAGACTTCGGCGCCGTCGATGCGTTCCAGACCCAGTACGCCGACGCGCTGCGCGCGTATCTGGACACCCGCGACGAGAACAGTCTGGCCGTCGGGCATGAGTTCGGCCGCCGGGCCCTGCAGGAACAGATCAGCATTCTCGACATCATCGAGAACCACTTCCGGCTGCTCGACGAAATCTCGCCGAACCCTGGGTCCGACCGGTCGGTCGCGCTGGAGTTCTTGCTGCAGACATTGGCCGCGCTGAACGTTGCGACGCGCGGATTTCTGGACGGCACCAAACGCTACGAGGAGCAGCGGGCCCGCGCCGAGGATCTCGCGCACCGCGACAAGTTCCGCAGCGCCCTGGTGAACTCGTTACAGGAAGGGTTCTTCGTCGCCGACCATGAGGGCGCCGTGATCGACATGAACAACGCCTTCGCCGAGATCCTGGGCTATCCGCCGGAAGGCTTGCCCTACCGGTGGCCACACCCGTGGCTGGTGGACCGCAAATCCGCGGCACAACAGCAAGAGCGGGTTCGACATGAGGGCAGCGCCGACTACGAAACACCGATTCGCCATCAAGATGGCCATCTGTCCTGGGTTGCGGTGAGTATCAACGCGGTTCACGGATCCGGCTCGGACCGGGACGTCTACGTCGGCACCGTTCGCGACATCACGGCCGAACGCGCCTTCGCCGCCCGGGAAAGCGCGGTGCTGCGATTGGCAACATCGGTGAGCGTAGCCAAGAGCGTTTCCGAGGTGCTCTCGATTACCCTGGACGAGTGCCGTACCGCGGTCGACGTGCAACGTGTGGTCGCGGTGATGTGGCCACCAAGTGACGGCGAACCTACCGTGCAGGTCGCCGGGGAACCGGCGGAATCGTCCTGGCGTGCCCTGGATCCGCAGCTGCGCGAGACGTTCCTGGGCGCCCGTGCCCAACTCCCGCTGACCGCCAGACCGATCGAGTGGCCAAACTCCCCGGGCAGGGCACAGGGGCTGGTCGCGGTGCTCTCCGGCACCGCGGACGTCGCTTTGTGGCTGGAACTTGGGGCACCGCGCTGGGTGACCGCCGAGGATCGGCTGCTGGTCACGGTCCTCGTCGGTCACCTCAGCCTGGCGATCGGGCACGTCCGGCAGTTCGAGAGCGCCCGGGAAACATCGTTGACCTTGCAACGGGCCATGCTGCCGCCGGTGAAACCACCGCCCGGTTTTGCGGTGCGCTATGAGCCCGCGGTGCCGCCGCTCGAGATCGGCGGTGACTGGTACGACGTATTGCCGATCGGTGAGCACCGCATCGGCATTGTCGTCGGCGACTGCGTGGGGCGCGGGTTGCCGGCCGCCGCGATCATGGGCCAGCTGCGCAGTTCGGCGCGCGCACTCTTGCTCACCGGTGCACAACCGGCGCTGTTGCTCGAACAACTCGACGCGGCGGCATCGCTGATTCCCGATGCCTATTGCACGACGGTGTTCCTGGCTATCCTGGACACCGAATCGGGCATCCTCGACTACAGCAATGCCGGCCATATGCCCGCGGTGCTCGCCGAGCCGAAGTCCGGGCCCGTCCTGCTGACCGATGCCCGGTCCGTGCCGCTGGCGGTGCGCCGGGTGGAGCCCAGACCCGAAGCGACTCAGGTGTTGCCGCCAGGGTCGACGCTGCTGCTGTTTACCGACGGCTTGGTCGAGCGAAGGTACGAGTCGATTGACGAGGGGCTGGGCCGGGTGGCCGATGTGGTGGCCGACTCCGTGATGCTGCCGATCGATGCCGTCGCCGACGCGGTGCTGAGTCAGCTGGCCCCCACCGGGGGTTACGACGACGATGTCGCGATGGTGGCCTATCGGTACCAGCACGGGCCGCTGCGGATTGAAACCAGTGCTACCCCAGACCAATTGGTCATTGTTCGGCGCCAGTTGCTGTCGTGGCTGCAGGCCGCCGAAGTTCCCGACGAGCAGGCGGGTGACATTGTGCTGGTGGTCAGCGAGGCGTGCACCAACTGCATCGAGCACGCCTATCGCGGGCAGAGCGTGGGGACGATGCTGCTCGACGTTGAAGCCGCCGACGGGGCAATTCACGCCCGGGTCGTCGACTCCGGTTCCTGGAAGAAGCCCGCGGCCGACCCGGGCAACAGCGGTCGAGGCATGACGCTGATCAGGGCCATCAGCGATGAAGTGGAAATCGACAACAGTCCGGGCGGCACCGCCATCGACATGACATTTCGGTTGCCCGCGGAGGACTGACGCACCGCAGCCGGGGGTCTCAGAATGGCGGTGGATGGGACTGGGGCTCGGGCTGCGGCGGCGTCGGCGGCGCGGCGGATCTGGCTTGCCCGCCCGGCTGGGTGCTGCGGGCGTGGTAGTTCTGACGACGTTCGGTGGCGACGCGGCGGGCGCGGTCTTGTGCCCGGGTGCGCTGACGTCGAGGCATCATCGCGCTGCGCTGGTCGCAGTAGTCCGATGGTGGGTCGACCTCGGCTGCCGGCAGTCCGCCGGTGGAACGGCACAGGCTGGGGAATAGCAGGGCGCTACCCGGGGTGGTGACGTAGGTGTGTCCGGCCGGCGAGGTGAGGATCAGGGTTCCGTCGGGCAGTTGCTGGTCATGCCAGCCCCAAAAGGTCTTGACCAGATGGTGGGTGCGGCAGTAGCACTTCAGGTTCGAGGCGTGAGTGGGCCCGCCCTGCGCGTACGGGATCGTGTGGTCCAGATCGCAGTTCAGCGCGGGCTGGTCGCAGCCGGGCCAACGGCAGGTCAGATCCCGGCACCGCACGAAGTCCGCCAACGCCTTCGAGGGCACATATCCCGGTTCCGGCGGGACATCGCCGGGGTGACGCAGCGGCACCAGCTTGGCCGACTTCGCCAGCTCGGCAACCAATTCCGGAGTGACAAGTCCGTCAGCCCCCACCTCCCAGGCCGGAGCCCCGCCGTCGCCGTCGAGTGTGGCCCGTTCGGCGATCACATGGATCACCACCGACTGGGCAGCGGGCCGGGCACCGGCCGCACAGTCCGGGAGCCCGCAGCGACATCCCAACCGGTCTCCACCGGCGGCCAGCACCCCGAGCGCATCCGCGCGCCGCTGTTCCCGGCTGCGGGGATCCTGCGCGCACACCGTGGCCGCCAGCGCCGACAGCCGCCGGTCCAAGGCGTGCGCGTCGATGGTGAACATGCTGCCGTCGATGCGAGAGATTCCATCCGCGTCCTGCCCTATCCAGATCTCCCGGTCGGCGTGACGTTCCTTACGGCGGCGCACCGCATCGGCATCGGCGCGGGCCACGATGGCGTCGACCTGTCCGGACAGACGGGCCTTCGTCATCGATGGCCACCGCCCCACGTTGAGGGCCACCAGCTCATCCACGGCGGCCATCACCTGCGGGTCAACGATCAGATCGGTGCGGAACACGATGGTCTGAAACGCCCGCAGGTCGATCTGACCCGCCGCGAATACCGCGCCGGTCTTGGGCAGCCGCTCACCCAGGGCCCGGGCATAGCGCAGCCGGCTGGCCGCCAAACCCTGACTGATCCGCAGCCCCGCGGCCACCTCCGCCGCCACCGCCTCCATGGTGTCGACCGCCCAGTCCTCGGTCTCCGAACACCGCGACAGCCGGTAGGCAAACAATTGCCCGATCTCGATCAGCTGCGCGGCCGCGGCGCGGTTCTCGGCCCGCGCGGCCGCACCGATCCGCTGCACCCAACCCACCGACTCTGCCGTCGGGGTGCGCAACTGGCGCCGCTCGGCGAGCGCATCACAGGGGTGGTCGGTGCGCGTGGCCGCCCCCATCGATTCGAACATACATTCGATACTAGCGGCGGTGTCCGACACTCGCGCACCCAATTTCAGTGGCATGCCCCGGCCGCGAATTGCTTGACGATCGCCGCGCAGAACACCGGTAGATCCGACGGTGAGCGGCTGGTCATCAGATTGCCGTCAACCACGACCTCTTCGTCGACCACGTTGGCACCCGCATTGCGCAGGTCGGTGCGAATACTCGGATATAAGGTGATCGTTCGCCCTCGGACCACACCGGCCTCCACCAGCATCACGGGACCGTGACAGATTGCCGCAACAGGCTTTCCGGATTCCACAAAGTCGCGGACGAAATCGACCGCAGCTTTGTCCATCCGAAGCTTGTCCGGGTTCACCGTTCCGCCCGGTAGCACCAAACCGTCGAATTCGGCGACCGACGCGGCCCGCACCGGACGGTCAACCGCGAATCTGCCCGCCGGTTCGAGATCGTGGTCACGGGCCTGGATGTCACCTTCTTGCAGCGACAGCACCTCGACCCGCACGCCTTCTTGCAGCAGGGCGGCGCGCGGTTGCTCGAGTTCGACTTTCTCGACTCCGTCGGCGGCCAGCATGGCAATACTCTTGCCGTTCAATTCGTCGGACATATGTGAATACTCCTTCATAGGTTTCATAGGTCATGGCCTTGCCCTGGTTGTCAGCCCGAGGCCGCCCGTAATGCGTGCAGCAACGGTTGGCGAGAAGTGGCCGCTGCAGACCAAGACGTCAAGACCGCACTGTTTCGGCCGAAACCACATACCGGGTTACCCAGGTCGGCACCGGGCAAACTAGCGTCAGGCGCGCAAACTCAGCGCACCACAATGGTGTGGTCGGCGCGGGCGACCAGCTCCCCGATGACGGGTGCACCGGGGATCTCCCCCGCGATCAGGAGCCCACCGGAGGTCTGCGCGTCGGCGAGCAGCAACGCCTCGGACTCATCGACCGCGGACAGGTCGACGTGTGGGCCCACCCACTCGAGATTGCGGCGCGTGCCGCCGCTGACGTATCCGGCGGCCAGCGCCTGGCGCGCCCCGTCCAGGTAGGGCACCGCGGTCGAGTCGATCACTGCGGTGACCCCGCTCGCCCGCGCCAGCTTGTGCAGATGCCCGAGCAACCCGAAACCCGTAATGTCGGTTGCACATTCGATGCCGGCGGCCACCGCGGCGGCGGCCGCGTCGGCGTTGAGGGTGGTCATCGCGTCAATGGCTTGCGCAAAGCGCTCCCCGGTGGCCTTGTGCCGACTGTTCAGCACCCCGATTCCGAGTGGTTTGGTCAGCGAAAGCGGAGTTCCTGGCCTACCGGAGTCGTTGCGCAACAGACGATTCGGGTCTGCGATCCCGGTCACGGCAAGCCCGTACTTGGGTTCCGGGTCATCGACACTGTGCCCACCGGCGAGATGACAACCCGCGCTGGCGCAGACGTCGCGGCCACCGCGCAGTGTCTCGGTCGCCAACTCGAAGGGCAGCACATCGCGCGGCCATCCCAACAGGTTCACCGCTACCACCGGCCGTCCGCCCATCGCGTACACGTCCGAAAGCGCGTTGGTGGCGGCGATTCGGCCCCAGTCGTAGGGATCGTCGACGACCGGGGTGAAGAAGTCGGTGGTGGCGATCAGCGCGGTGCCCTCGGCAATCAGCACCGCGGCCGCGTCGTCACCGCTTTCCAGCCCGACCAATAGCTCGCCGACCGGATCACGTGGCGCGGCCGCGCCCAGGCCCCGAACCACCTCCTCCAGCTCGCCAGGCGGAATCTTGCAGGCGCACCCGCCGCCATGGGCGTACTGAGTCAGTCGGTAAGTCCCTTGGTCTGTCACCATTCCCATAATGGTCGCCCATAATTGTCGCTATGGCCCAGGGAGGCGTCTCCGGTCTGGTGACCGGCGCGGTCTTCAAAACCGTCGAGCGACAGCTGCTGCCGTTGGCGGGTTCGATTCCCGTCCGCCTCCGCCACCGCGCCAATCGCCATGGGTGACGGCAGCGACCGGCGCCGCGCACCGACGTGCTGCTCGCCCATCCCAAGCTGGCCGAGGCCCAACGCACGCTCGGGCGCACCCTGGTGAAATCGGTGATTCTGCAGGCCCAGCAGCGCGCCCGCGCCGGCGAGATCGAGCCGGACCAAGTCGCCGAGCACGCGATCGACGCGCTTCCCGGCACGGCATCGAGCTTGCGGCCGGTCATCAACGCCACCGGCGTCGTGGTCCACACGAACCTCGGGCGAGCGCCGCTATCGCGGGCCGCACTGGACGCGGTGGTGACCGCCGGCCGGGCCACCGACGTCGAGTTCGATCTGGCCACCGGCCGGCGTGCCCGCCGCGGCCGCAGCGCGCTGGCCGCTTTGGCCCGCGCGGTGCCCAGCGCGGCGGGCGTGCACGTGGTGAACAACAACGCCGCCGCCCTGCTGCTGACCGCCCTCACGCTGGCGGCCCCGGGTAAGGAAATCGTGCTCAGCCGCGGCGAGCTGGTCGAAATCGGTGACGGCTTCCGCATCCCGGAACTGCTGGCGTCCACGGGTTCGCGGCTGCGTGAGGTCGGCACCACCAACCGCACCAGCCTGCGCGACTATGCCGAGGCGATCGGCCCGAACACCGGCTTTGTACTCAAGGTTCATCCGTCCAACTTCCACGTCACCGGGTTCACCTCGGCGGTCGGCGTCGGCGAACTCGCGCAGCTGGACGCCCCGCTGGTGGTCGACATCGGGTCAGGGCTGTTGGCGCCACATCCACTGCTGCCCGACGAGCCGGATGCGACAACGATGCTGCGCGACGGTGCCAACCTGGTCACCGCCAGCGGTGACAAATTGCTCGGCGGCCCACAGGCCGGCCTGCTGTTCGGCGATGCCGACCTGATCGAACGGCTACGCCGCCATCCGGCGGCGCGGGCCCTGCGAGTGGACAAACTCACGCTCGCGGCCCTGGAAGCCACCGTGGTGGGCCCGCCGACGCCGGTCGCCCAAGCGCTGGGCGCCGACCTGACCGATCTGCGCGCGCGGGCCCAGCGGATCATCGCACAGCTGCCCCAGAGCGTGGGGGCGACGGCGGTGGACTGCATCGCGGCCGTCGGCGGAGGTGGGGCCCCCGGTGTCGAGTTGCCCAGCGCCGGGCTGAGCCTGCCCGAGTCCTATGCGGCGACATTGTGCGCACCGGTAGCCCGCCGGTCGTCGGCCGCCTCGAGGCCGGCCGGTGCCTGCTGGATCTGCGTACCGTGGCTCCCGAGGAGGACGAGCTGCTGTTGGCAGCGGTGCGGGCGTGTTTGTCATAGCCACCGCCGGGCACGTCGACCACGGTAAGTCGACGTTGGTGCACCGGCTCACCGGCATGTGGCCGGACCGGCTGGCCGAGGAACAGCGCCGTGGGCTGACCATCGATCTGGGTTTTGCCTGGACCGAGCTGGATGGGCGCCAGCTGGCATTCGTCGACGTACCGGGCCATGAACGATTCGTCACCAACATGCTCGCCGGCTCGGGGGCGATGCCGCCGGATAGCCCGGTCTTGTTCGTGGTGGCCGCCACCGAGGGCTGGATGCCGCAGTCCGAGGAGCATCTGGCCGCCCTCGATGCGCTGCGGGTTCGGCACGCGCTGCTGGTCATCAGCAAGGCCGATCTGGCCGACCCCGGTCCGGCCATTCGAGCGGCATCCGAACGGTTCGCCACCACATCGATGGCTGACCCATTGGTCGCGCTGGGCACCGAGTTGGACCAGGTGCGCACCAAACTGCTCGCGCTCACCGATCGGCTCCCCGAACCCGACCGCGACGCCGATGTGCGGCTGTGGGTCGATCGCGCCTTCACGGTCCGCGGTGCGGGCACGGTGGTCACCGGGACGCTGAGCGCCGGCACCATCCGGGTGGGCGACGAACTCGAACACGCCGGACAGCGCGTCACCGTCCGCGGCCTGCAATCGCTGGGCCGCGATCACACCGAGGTCGCGGCGGTGGCCCGGGTCGCGCTGAACCTGCGAGGCGTCGATCGCCGGCACATCGCTCGCGGCGATACCGTGCGCACTCCGGGGGCCTGGCTGGACACCACCGAGATCGACGTGTCCCTGCGGTCCGCGGTCAAGCTGCACCGTGAGCTGGTGGCGCACCTCGGCTCGGCGGCGGTGCCGGTGTACGTGCGCGCGCTGGGAGCCGAAGCGGCACGGTTGCGGCTGAGCCGGCCGCTGCCGTTGCGGGTCGGCGACATCGGACTGCTGCGCGACCCCGGGCAACATCGGATCGCGGCCGGAATCGAGGTCCTCGACGTCGCCCCGCCCAGCCTGCGCCGGCGCGGTGCGGCGCGCGAGCGGGCCCAGGAACTGGCGGGCGGGCGGATCCGGCCGCCACAGTGTGCGCGGGCCGCGGTGCTGCGCGCGATGGGGCTGCCGCTCGCCGGATTGCGGGTGGGCGATTGGCTGGTCGATCCGCAGTGGTGGGCCGCCAGACGCGAACACGCCGCGGCAACGGTCACCCACTGGGCCGCCGACCACGATGTCGCGGCGGGGATGCCATTGGAAACGCTGCGCCAGCAAGTGGGACTACCTGCCGCCGAGCTGGTTCCCCCGCTGCTGGTGGGAACCGGGCTGGACGTGGCCGACGGGCTGGTGCGACCGCCCGGCACGGGCCTGCCAGCGCGGGTCGACGCGGCGGTGCGCACCCTCGAAGGACGGCTGGCCGCCGAACCGTTTCGCGCCCCGGAAGCCGACGAATTGGGTGAGCTGGGGCTCGGAGCGCGTGAGCTGGCCGCGGCGGTACGCGCCGGCCGGCTGACCCGGGTCGCCGACGCGGTCATGCTCGGTCCGGACGCGTTCGAGCGGGCGGCCGAGATCCTCGCGACACTGCCCCAGCCGTTCACGGTGAGCCAGGCGCGTCGGGTCCTGGGAACCACCCGCCGAGTCGCGGTGCCGTTGCTGGAACAGCTCGACCCGCTTCGGATCACTCGCCGCGGTGAAGCCGGCACGCGCACGTTGCCGACCACGCCAGGCTGAGCGGGACCGCCGGTGGCGGCCGGGCCGGTGGGGCCGGCGTAACAGCGCGGCCACCGCTATCGCGGTGGCAACGATGGTCAGGGCGGCGCCGGTCAGGGAGACGTGCAGGCCGGTGCAGAACGCCGAGACGGCCCCGGCGGTGGGGAGATGATTGCGATACGTCGCGGTCAGCAGGCTGCCCAGCACGGCAATACCCAGCGCGCCGCCGAGCTCACGAGCCAAGTCGTTGACGGCCGAGCCGACGTTTTGCAGACGCGAGGGCAGCGCGCCGGTGATCGCGGTCGTGGCCGGAGGCATCGCCAGCCCCAGCCCGGCCCCCAGCGGGATCAATCCGCTGGCGATGTGCCAGTAGGGGTCGGCGCTGTCCAGGTGCGCCAGCACCATCAGCCCCTCCGCCACAATGAGCAGGCCGGCGACCCAGGGAAGCCGGATGCCGAATCTTTCCGTCAGGTAAGGGCTGAGCCGGGAACTGGGAATCATCCCGATCGGCATGGTCAACAGGCCCAGTGCGGCGGTCAGCGCGCTGTAGTGACGAACCGATTGCAGGTACTGCATGATCACGAACAGAAAGCCGAACAGCGCGAAGAACTGCAGGGTGATCGAGAGCGAGCCGGCCGCAAAGCGTCTGTTGGTGAACAGCCGCGGGTCGAGCAACGGGTAGCGGCGCCCCATCTCGATGACGACGAAACCGGCCAGGATGAGCAGGCCCAGCGCGATACCGCCGACCGTGACCGGATCGGTCCAGCCGTACGCCGGAGCCTCGATCACCGCGTAGACCAGCACCGCGATGCCCGCGGCCGCCAGCACCGCGCCAACCACGTCAAGCGGGAGCGGATCGCGCTCGGCCGACTCCGGCACAAAGAGCAGCGTGCCGGTCAGCGCCACCGCGGCCAGCACCACGTTCAGCCAAAAAATCGACTGCCAGGACCACCACTGCAACAACAGCCCCGAGGCGAGCAAGCCCACCACCCCGCTGGCACCGGCGACGGCGGTCCAGATGCTGACCGCAGCGGCGCGTCGCTGCGCCGGAAAGCTGCTGGTGATGGTCGACAGCGTGGCGGGCATGATCAGCGCGGCGCCGACTCCCAGCAAGGCACGCAGGGCCGGCGAGCGCGGTGGGTCGGTGGTCAGGGTGGCCACCCCGGATCCGGCGCCGAACACAACCAGGCCGACCAGCAGCGCCAACCGTCTGCCGTAGCGGTCCCCCACCGCGCCGGCGGGCAGCAGCAAGGATGCGAACACCAGGCTGTAGGCGTCCACAATCCAAGCCTGCTGGGTCTGGTCGGCATGGGTCTGCCGGGCGATATCGGGCAGCGCCACATTCAGCGAGGCCATCGCCGCGACCACCGTTCCCAAGGCCAGGCAGGTGACGGTCAAGACCAGACCCTGATGCCTGGGCCTGCGAACCAGCGGGGTCTGCGGCGGGGTTGGCAACGTGGTGAGCATCCGCCCACCGTGACCCGCGCGCCGGTAATATTTCAACGGTGATGAATTACTCGAGGGCCAGGGGGCGCAGGGCCGGCAAGCCCGATACGCGGGCCAAGATCCTCCAGGTCGCGCGGCGACGTTTCCTAGCAGGCGGCTACCAAGGGGTGAAGCTGCGGTCGGTGGCGGCCGAGGCCGGCGTCGACCTCGCACTGATCAGCTACTACTTCGGGTCGAAAAGGGGGCTCGTCGGCGAGGCTCTTGCCTTGTCGGCAAACCCCGCCGATGTGCTCGATCGGGCGGTCGCCAAAGGCGACCCGACGACATTTCCCCAGCGTGTCCTGGCCGGGCTGCTGGCATTGTGGGAAGACCCGGCCAGCGGCGCATCGCTGCGGGCGTTGGTGGCCGGCGCCGCCCACGATCCGACGCTGGCAAACCGGGTGAAGGAAACGGTCGAGCGCGAGCTGATCGACAAGATCGCGGCACAGCTCGGCGGAACAGACGCGCGCAAACGCGCCTCGATGTTCTGCAATCAGATTGCCGGTCTGATCGTGACCCGCTACATCCTGTGCCTGGAACCCGCCTGCTCGATGACCCACGATGAAATAATTCGCCAGTACGCACCCTTGCTGCACCTTGCGTTGAGATCAACCACTGCGAACGCCCGCCGGCCTGCGCCAAACACACTGTCCGGCAATACAACCGGACGATAGTTGGCAGCGCCGCCGAAGGTAGGCGACACCGGGTCCCATCGCGTAGTCTCAGCAGAGCCGGGGCCGGAGAAAGGTGACGCTGATGAGCCGAAACAAGGACGTCGGCAAGTTGATCCAGTCCTGGCCGATCTACCGGCAGCTCACCGGCGCCGATCCGCTGGGGCGCGGCCAGGCCGCCCAGTCCAAACGGTCCGCGCAGCTGCAACCACGAACCGCATCCGCCGACGAGGTCGCGCATTCGGTGTGCCCGTTCTGCGCGGTCGGCTGTGCGCAAAAGGTGTACGTCAAGGACGGAAAAGTCGTTCAGATCGAGGGCAATCCGGATAGCCCCATCAGCCGAGGACGGCTGTGCCCCAAGGGATCCGCCAGCAAGCAGCTCGTCACCGGTGCGCAACGGGAAACCACGGTGCGCTACCGGCGCCGTACGCCACCGAGTGGCAAGACCTCGACCTCGAAACCGCCATGGACATGGTGGCCGACCGGGTGCTGGACGCCCGCAGCAAGGGCTGGCAGGACTTCGATGCCGACCGGCACACCCTGCGCCGCACCCTGGGAATCGCCAGCCTCGGTGGTGCCACCCTGGACAACGAAGAGAACTACCTGATCAAGAAACTCTTCACCGCGCTGGGCGCGCTGCAGATCGAGAACCAAGCCCGTATTTGACACAGCGCCACGGTTCCCGGTCTGGGAGCCTCCTTCGGTCGCGGCGGGGCGACGGACTACCAGCAAAACCTCGCCACTTCGGACTTCATCGTCATCATGGGTTCGAACATGGCCGAAGCCCATCCGGTGGGGTTCCAGTGGGTGATCGAAGCCAAGACACGCGGCGCCCAGGTCATCCACATCGACCCGCGCTTCACTCGCACCAGCGCGGTCGCCGACCGGCACGTGCCGCTGCGCGCCGGCAGTGACATCGCGTTCCTCGGCGGGGTGATCAACTACATCCTGTCCAACGATCTGGACTTCCGCGAATACGTGACCGCCTATACCAACGCGCCGTTCCTGGTCGACGAGGACTACTGCGACGCCGAGGATCTCGACGGTCTTTTCAGCGGTTACGACCACGCCAGCGCCTCCTACGATCCGGCCACCTGGCGGTACCAACCGGGCGATCACGCCGATCCGACGCTGCAGCACCCGCGCTGCGTCTACCAGATCCTCAAGCGGCACTACGCCCGCCACACCCCCGAGATGGTCGAGCGGGTCTGCGGGGTGCCAGCCCAGAGTTTCCTACAAGTAGCCCGGGCCTGGACGGAAAACTCCGGCCGGGAGCGCACCACCGCACTGGTGTACACCGTGGGGTGGACCCAGCACTCGATGGGCGCCCAGTTCATCCGCGCCGGGTCGATCATCCAGCTGCTGCTGGGCAACATCGGCCGGCCCGGCGGGGGCATATTCGCCCTGCGCGGACACGCGAGCATCCAGGGTTCCACGGATGTGCCGACGCTGTTCAACCTGCTGCCGGGCTACCTGGACATGCCCTATGCCGGCCAGGCCACCCTGTCGGACTACCTGGACAACATCAAGAGCCGAAACCAAAAGGGCTTCTGGCACAACGCCGATGCGTACATGGTGTCCCTGCTCAAGGAGTACTGGGGCGAGCACGCAACCGCCGACAACGACTACTGCTTCGACTACCTGCCCAGGATCAACGGCGACCACAGCACCTACCGCACGGTGATGGACATGATCGACGGCAAGGTGTTCGGCTATTTCCTGCTCGGCCAGAATCCGGCCGTCGGATCCGCCCACGGCCGCATGCAGCGGCTGGGAATGGCCAACCTGGACTGGCTGGTGGTGCGTGACCTGGTGATGATCGAAAGCGCCACCTTCTGGAAGGAGGCGCCGGAGGTGGAGACCGGTGAGATCTCGCCGCAGACCTGCCGCACCGAGGTGTTCTTCTTCCCGGCGGCCTCCCACGTCGAGAAGGCGGGCACCTTCACCCAGACCCAGCGGCTGCTGCAGTGGCGGGAGAAGGCCGTCGATCCGCCCGGCGACGCCCGCTCGGAGCTGTGGTTCTTCTACCATCTGGGCCGCAAGCTGCGCGAAAAGCTCTCCGGCTCAACCGATGAGCGCGACCGGCCACTGCTTCAGCTGGCCTGGGACTACGCCACCGAAGGCGACGAGCCGTCCGGTGCAGATGTGCTGCGCCACATGAACGGGATCGATCTGGGCACCGGCCGGACCATCGACGGCTACCCGAGTCTGAAGGCCGACGGCAGCACCGCCTGCGGTTGCTGGATCTACTCCGGTGTCTACGCCGACGAGGTGAACCAGGCGGCGCGGCGCAAACCGCGCGACGAGCAGCGCCCCTATGAGAACGAGTGGGGTTGGACCTGGCCGTTGAACCGCCGGGTGCTCTACAACCGGGCATCCGCCGACCCGCAGGGCCGGCCGTGGAGCGAGCGTAAGAAGCTGGTGTGGTAGGATGCCGAGCTGGGCGAGTGGACGGGCCACGATGTGCCCGATTTCGAAAAGCACAAGCCGCCGGGCTACCGCCCACCCGAGGGTGCCGTCGGCGTCGAGGCGCTGCGCGGTGATGACGCCTTCGTCATGCAGGCCGACGGCAAGGGCTGGCTGTTCGCCCCCAGCGGCCTGGCCGACGGCCCGCTGCCGACGCACTACGAGCCGCACGAATCGCCGGTACGCAACACACTGTATGCCCAGCAGGGCAACCCGACGCGAATCGTGTTCGGGCGCAAGGACAACCCGTCCAACCCTTCCCCACCGGAAGCACACGGCGAGGTGTTCCCGTTCGTCTTCACCGCGGCCCGGCTGACCGAGCACCACACCGCCGGGGGGATGAGTCGTCAGCTGCCCTACCTCACCGAGCTGCAGCCCGCGCTGTTCATGGAGGTGTCACCGGAGTTGGCACGCATGCGCGGGCTGACCCATATGGGCTGGGCGCACGTGATCACCAGCCGCACCGCGGTGGACGCCCGGGTGTTCGTCACCGACCGGATGCGCCCGCTGCGCATTGAAGACCATGTAGTGCAACAGGTTTGGATGCCATACCACTGGGGATACACCGGGCTGGTCGAAGGTGACGTGGTCAACGATCTGTTCGGGGTGGTCTTGGACCCCAACGTTTTCATCCAGGAGAGCAAGGTCGCCACCTGCGATGTCCAGCCCGGCCGGCGCCCCCGCGGACCGGCATTACTGGACTACATCGCCGAATACCGCCGCCGGGCCGGGATTACCACGGAAACCGGCACGCATCTGGACACCACCCGCGACGACGGGATCGCGCACCCGGATCCGGAGGAAAGCCCATGAGCAGCAACACCTTCTACGGCCCGCTCGATGATCCCGCCGGCGACGCCGGGTACACCGACCATCCACCCCGAGTGGGATTCTTCACCGACACCTCGATTTGCATTGGCTGCAAGGCCTGCGAGGTGGCTTGCAAGGAATGGAACGAGGTTCCCGACGACGGCTTCAATCTGTTGGGGATGTCCTTCGACAACACCGGGATGCTGGGGACCAGCACCTGGCGCCACGTCGCATTCATCGAACAGGCCCGCCCCCCGGTAGATCTCGGGGTTCCGAAGTTCGAGCGGCCCGGGCAGGCGAGCGGCCCGCAGGACCGCACCGATTTCCGCTGGTTGATGAGCTCGGATGTGTGCAAGCACTGCACCCACGCGGGTTGTCTGGACGTGTGCCCGACGGGCGCGTTGTTCCGCACCGAGTTCGGCACGGTGGTTGTGCAGCAAGATATTTGCAATGGATGCGGCTACTGCGTGTCGGGCTGCCCGTATGGAGTCATCGAGCGGCGCGAGGGCGACGGACGGGCCTGGAAGTGCACGCTGTGCTACGACCGGCTGCGCGACGGTCTGGAACCGGCATGCGCTAAGGCCTGCCCCACCAACTCGATTCAGTTCGGCCCGCTAGAGGAACTGCGCGAGCGCGCCGCACACCGCGTCGAGCAGCTACACGACCGCGGGGTGCCCGAAGCCCGGCTCTACGGCCATGACCCCAACGACGGGGTCGGCGGCAACGGCGCCTTCTTTCTGCTGCTTGACGACCCGGAGGTCTACGGGTTACCCCCGGACCCGGTGGTGCCCACCCGGGACACGCCGGCGATGTGGCGCTACGCCGGAATGGCGGCGTCGGCCCTGGTTGCCATCGCCGTGTCGGCGTTCGCCGGGCGAGGGCGGCCATGACGGGCAGCCGGGAGCAGCTCGCGGTGCCGCGGGCGCAATTCCGTTCCTACTACGGGCGCCCGGTACTCAAGACACCCGCCTGGGAGTGGAAGATCGCCGCCTACCTGTTCTCCGGAGGCCTGTCGGCGGGTTCGGCGCTGCTGGCCGCGGGAGCCGATCTCAACGGCCAACCGGCACTGCGCCGGGTGAGCAGGGTCGGCGCCCTGGCCAGCATCGCGGCCGGCTCCTACTTCCTGATCGCCGATCTGGGCCGCCCGGAACGGTTTCACCACATGCTGCGGGTGGCCAAGCCGAGTTCGCCGATGAGCGTGGGGACCTGGATCCTGGCCGCCTACGGGCCCGGCGCCGGGCTGGCCGGGGCCGCCGAACTGATGCCGGCGCGGCTACGGCGCACCTGGCTCGGCGCGCTGCTGGCCCGGTTGGCCCGGCCCGCGGGCCTGTCGGCGGCCGCGGTGGCTCCCGGTGTCGCGTCCTATACCGCCGTGCTGCTGTCCCAGACGGCAGTCCCGGCCTGGCACGAAGCCCATCCGTACCTGCCCTTCGTCTTCACCGGCTCGGCCGCGGCCAGCGGCGGCGGATTGGGCATGCTGCTGGCACCGGTCGCCGAAGCCGCTCCGGCACGGCGGATGAGCGTCGCGGGTGCGGCGCTGGAGGTGGCGGCGTCGCGGCTGCTCGAGCGGCGGCTCGGCCTGGTCGGCGAGGCCTATACGACAGGGCCGGCGCACCGGACCCGCAAGTGGGCCGAATACCTGACCGTCGGCGGGGCGCTGGGCACGCTCGCCGCGGGCCGCAACCGCCTTGGCGCCGCGCTGTGCGGCCTGGCCCTGCTCACCGGCAGTGCGCTGCAGCGGTTCGGGGTGTTTGAGGCCGGGGTGGAATCCACCCGCGATCCCAAGTACGTGGTGGTGCCCCAGCGCGAGCGGGTCGACACCGGCCGGGCCGCGCGCGGCGGGAGTTGAGCCAGGCGCGCTACAGGCGTTCTTTGACCGCGGTGGAGAGCCGGGCGCCGTCGGCCTTGCCCTCGGCGATCTCGGTGGCGACCTTCATGACCATCCCCATCTGCTTCATGTGGGGCCGTTGTCCCAATTGCTCGGCCACCTGAGCAATTGCGGTGTCGACGACATCGGCCAATTCCGCCTCGGTGAGCGGAGTCGGCAGGTATTCGTCGATGATTCGTGCCTCGGCATGCTCGTTGGCGGCCATCTCGCCACGCCCGTTCTGGGTATAGATCTCGGCGGCCTCACCGCGTTTGCGGGACTCGCGGGCCAGCACCTTGAGCACCTCGTCATCGGTGAGCTCTTTGGCCTGCTTGCCGGAGACTTCCTCGGTTTGAATCGCGGCCAGCACCATACGCAACGTCGCTGTACGCAACTTGTCCTGCGACTTCATCGCCTTGGTCAGATCCGACCGGAGCCGGGATTTGAGTTCCGCCATGGGAGAAACGCTACGCGCCAATGGGCGGGGCGCCCGACACTACATGCCTACATTGAGAATTACCCCAACCGCCGACAGGATGGAGCACATGACCATCGACGACAGCCGCTGCACCCGGTGAGCACGCTGCCGCCGCCGGGATATCCGGTCGAGCCGAATTCGGGAGCTCCCGGGTACGAAGCAGCCGGCTACCCGCCATCGGGGTATGCCGACCCACCGCCGGCCTACGGACCACCACCCGCCTACGGACCACCACCCGGCTACGGGCCGCCGCTGGTTCCCGGCGCCGTCAAACCCGGGATCATCCCGCTGCGCCCCTTGACGTTGAGCGACATCTTCAACGGCGCGGTCGGCTACATCCGGGCCAATCCGAAAGCGACGCTCGGCCTGACCGCCATCGTCGTGGTGGTCATGCAGGTCATCACATTGCTCGCCACGATCGGCCCGCTGGAAGCCGCCAGTCGCTTCGACACTCACCCGTCCGAACTGAGCTGGGGCGTGGTGGGCGCGTGGACCGGCTCCGCGGCGGCCGGCCTGCTGGTGAGCTGGCTGGGTGGCATGCTGCTCAGCGGAATACTCACCGTCGTCGTCGGGCGGGCCGTATTCGGGTCGCCGATCACCATCAGCGAAGCCTGGGCCAGGGTCCGTGGGCGGATCCTGGCGCTGATCGGCCTGGCGCTGCTGGAAGGCGCCGGACTCGTTGCGCTCGCGGGCCTGGTGGTCGTCATCCTGGTCGGGGTGGCCGCCGCCGCCAACGGAGCGACCGCGGCACTGCTGGGCTTCCCGCTGGTGCTGCTGGTCGGGTTGCTGGTGGCCTACCTGTACACGGTGCTGATGTTCGCGCCCGTGCTGATCGTGCTGGAGAGGCTGCCGCTGGTCGACGCGATCACGAGATCGTTTGCGCTGGTAACCGGCGGCTTCTGGCGGGTTCTGGGCATCCGACTGCTGACCGCGATCGTGGTCGGCCTGGTTGGTGGCGCGATCTCGGCGCCGTTTGGCATCGTCGGCCAGATACTGCTGGGCGCCACCGCGAGCGAGGGTTCCACCGGCATGTTTCTGGTGGGCATGACCCTGTCGTCCATCGGCTCGGCGATCAGCCAGATCATTACCGCGCCATTCACCGCCGGGGTTGTCGTGCTGCTTTACACCGACCGGCGGATGCGGGCCGAGGCATTCGATCTGGTTCTGCAAACCGGGGCCGCCGGCGGCCCCGCCGCCGTGGAGTCCACCGACACCCTCTGGCTCACCCGGCCGCTCTAATGGACTCGTGAGGACGGACAGTGCCTTCCATCGACATCGACCGCGATGCCGCGCACCAGGCCGCACAGCGCGAACTCGATAAACCCATCTATCCCAAGAGTTCGTTGTCCCAGCATCTCAACGACTGGATCAACGAGTTGCTGTATCGGCTGCTGGAGAAGGGCTCGTCGGTGTCCGGCGGCTGGTTCACCATCACCGTATTGGTAATCCTGCTGGTGATCGTCGTGGTTGTCGCGATCAACATCGCACGTCGCACCCTACGTACCAATCGCGGCGGCGATTACCAGCTCTTCGATGCCGGCCAACTCACCGCCGCCCAGCACCGGGCCACGGCGCAAGGTTATGCCGCCGACAGCAATTGGGCCGCGGCGATCCGGCACCGGCTGCGCGCGGTCGCCCGCGAATTGGAGGAGACCGGTGTGCTCAACCCCGCGCCCGGGCGCACCGCCAACGAGTTGGCCAACGATGCCGGCGATGTGTTGCCGTATCTGGCCGGCGAATTGGCGCAGGCGGCGGCCGCCTTCAATGACGTGACCTACGGTGAGCGGCCCGGCACCGAAGCCGCCTACCAGCTGATCGCCGACCTCGACGACCACTTGCGCTCACGTTCCACCGCATCGCCGAGCGTGGGGCGACCCGCCCCCAGCGACTCCTGGGCGCAGGTCCGGTGATGCCCGCACGCGCCGAGTCGGCGCACACCCCCAGCCGGAAACGCAAACCATGGCGTGGCGTGCTGCTCACCCTGGCCGCGGTCACCGTCATCGCCTCGATTGCCACCTACCTGACCGCGCCGCGCCCCGGCGGCACGATGGACCCGGAATCGACCAGCGGCTCGGGTGCTCGTGCGCTGGTGACACTGCTGCGCGAAGGTGGGGTCGAGGTGGTGGTCGCCAACACCGTCGCCGACGTCGAGAACGCCGCCCGCGCCGACACGCTGCTACTCGTGGCGCAAACCCAGTATCTGGCCAACAACGCCCTACTCAACCGGCTCTCACGCGTCCCCGGCGACCTCTTGCTGGTGGAACCCACGGCGCGCACCCGCAGGGTGCTGACGCCGAAGCTGCGCGTCGGTGCCGCAGAGACGCTCGCCATCCGGCCGGATTGCCCACTGCGTGAAGCTGATCGAGCCGGCACGGTGCGTTTTGGGCCGAGCGACGCGTATCGGGGCAAGGGCGAACTCGCGATGATCAGTTGCTACGGCGGGGCATTGGTTCGCTACCAGGACGTCGGGCGAACCGTCACCGTGGTGGGCAGCAATCACTTCATGACCAACGACGGATTGCGGGAGCAGGGCAATGCGGCGCTGGCGATGAATCTGGCGGGCGCCCGGCCCCGTCTCATCTGGTACGCACCTCACCTCGTCGAGGGTGAAACATCATCTCCCAGTTCGCTTTCCGATCTCATCCCGGCCAACGTCAGCTGGATCGTCTGGCAGCTGTGGCTGGCCGTGATCTTGGTGGCGCTGCGGAAGGGCCGCCGGATGGGCCCCCTGGTGGCCGAGGAGATGCCCGTGGTGGTGCGGGCATCGGAGACGGTCGAGGGGCGCGGCCGGCTATACCGGTCCCGTCGGGCCCGCGATCGCGCCGCGGATGCGCTGCGCACCGCGACATTGCAGCGGCTACTACCCCGACTCGGCATCGGCTCCAGCGCGGACCCGCAAGCGGTCGCGATCACCGTTGCCCAGCGCAGCGGCGCCGACGCGGGATACGTCTGGTATCACCTGTTTGGCCCCCCACCGGCGGACGACCACGATCTACTGCAGCTTGCCCGCGCACTCGACGACATCGAAAGGCAGGTCACTCACTCGTGACACATCCGGCTCCCACCCAGTCCCCGACCACGGATCCGGCCCGCGAAGCATTGCTGGGATTACGTGCCGAGATCGCCAAGGCCGTGGTCGGCCAGGAGGGGGTGATCAGCGGCTTGGTGATCGCGCTGCTGTGCCGGGGCCACGTGCTCCTGGAAGGCGTCCCCGGGGTGGCGAAGACGCTGGTGGTCCGCGCCCTGGCCGCCGCACTGCAGCTGGAATTCAAGCGGGTGCAGTTCACTCCCGACTTGATGCCCGGCGACGTCACCGGTTCCCTGGTCTACGACGCGCACAGTGCGGAGTTCGCCTTCCGCCCTGGCCCGGTGTTCACCAATCTGATGCTCGCCGACGAGATCAACCGCACCCCGCCCAAGACGCAGGCGGCGCTGTTGGAGGCGATGGAAGAGCGCCAAGTCAGTGTGGAGGGCCAGGCCAAGCCGCTGCCGGACCCGTTCATCGTGGCCGCGACGCAGAACCCCATCGAATACGAGGGCACCTATCAGCTGCCCGAAGCCCAGCTCGACCGTTTTCTGCTGAAGCTGAACGTGGGTCTGCCCTCGCGGGAGTCCGAGATCGCCATTCTCGGCCGCCACGCACACGGCTTCGATCCCCGCGACCTGTCCGCGATCAAACCGGTGGCCGGCCCGGCCGAGCTGGCCGCCGGGCGCGAGGCCGTCAGCCGGGTGCTGATCGCCGACGAGGTGCTGGGCTACATCGTGGACATCGTGGGAGCCACCAGGTCCTCCCCCGCCCTACAGCTGGGTGTGTCACCGCGTGGCGCGACCGCACTGCTGGGCACCGCCCGATCTTGGGCGTGGCTATCCGGACGCAACTACGTGACCCCCGATGACGTGAAGGCCATGGCTCGCCCGACGTTGCGCCACCGGATCATGTTGCACCCGGAGGCCGAGCTCGAAGGCGCCACCCCCGACGGGGTCCTAGACGGAATTCTGGCCTCGGTTCCGGTGCCCCGCTAGTGATCCTGACCGGACGAACCGGACTGATGGCGCTGATCGGCGTGCTGCCGATCGCGCTGTCCCCCTGGCCGCCACGGGCTTTCGGAATGCTGCTGCTGGCATTGGCGGTGGCGGTGGCCATCGACGTCGCGCTGGCGGCCAGCCCCCGCAAGTTGAGCTACACGCGCGGCGCAAACAGCTCGATCCGGTTGGGCCAGCCCGCCGATGCCGCCCTGGTGATCCACAATGTGGGGCGCCGCCGGTTTCGCGGCCTGGTCCGCGACGCCTGGCCGCCCAGTGCGCGTGCCCAGCCCCGCACCCACCCGATCAATATCGCCGCCGGTGAGCGCCAGCAGGTGAACACCGCGCTGCAACCGGTGCGCCGCGGTGACCAACACTGCGCCGCCGTCACAGCCCGCTCGATCGGGCCGCTGGGCCTGGCCGGGCGGCAGCGTTCCCAGGTGGTGCCGGGCCAGGTCCGGGTGCTGCCGCCGTTCCTGTCCCGTAAACACCTGCCGTCGCGGCTGGCCAAGCTGCGTGAGATCGACGGATTGTTGCCCACGCTGATCCGCGGGCAGGGCACCGAATTCGATTCGCTGCGTGAATACGTCGTCGGCGATGACGTGCGGTCGATCGACTGGCGCGCCTCCGCACGCCGCGCCGACGTCATGGTCCGCACCTGGCGCCCGGAGCGCGATCGACGCGTGGTGCTGGTGCTCGACACCGGGCGCATGGCGGCGGGCCGGGTTGGCGTGGACCCGACCGACGCCGATCCCGCGGGGTGGCCGCGACTGGATTGGTCCATGGATGCCGCGCTGCTGTTGGCCGCACTGGCGTCGCGGGCCGGCGATCACGTCGACTTCCTCGCCCATGACCGGGTGAGCCGCGCGGCGGTGTTCGGCGCATCGCGCACCGAACTGTTGGCCCAGCTGGTCGACGCGATGGCCCCGCTGCAGCCGGCGCTGGTCGAATCCGACTGGCGGTCAATGGTTGCCACAATTGCGCGGCGGACTCGCCGGCGCTCCTTGGTGGTGTTGCTGACCGACCTCAACGCGACGGCCCTCGACGAAGGCCTGCTGCCGGTGCTGCCGCAGCTATCGGCCAAACATCAGGTGGTGGTGGCCGCGGTCGCCGACCCTCGGGTCGATCAACTGGCCATCGGGCGTTCCGACGCGGCGGCAGTGTATGACGCGGCCGCCGCCGAACGCGCCCGAAATGACCGGGGCACAATCGCCGCTCGCCTGCGCCGCAGCGGCGTGGAGGTCGTCGACGCGCCGCCCACCGAAATTGCGCCGGCACTCGCCGATCGCTACCTGGCGATGAAAGCGACCGGCCGGCTGTAGGGGTTCAGCTGGTGGGCACCACGTCGGGTGCGTCCTCGATATCACCGGTCTCTCCGGCTTTGGCCGCGCGGCGGCCGAAGTAGACGATGTAGCCCAAGAACGCCGCCTCGGCCATGACGCCGATGGCGATCCGGACGAAGGTCGGCAACGGCGCCGGCGTCACCATGGCCTCAATCAGCCCGGATACCAACAGCACACCCACCAGACCCACGGCAACCGACACCACCCCGCGGCCCTGCTCGGCAAGAACCTGCCCGCGCGGCCGGTCGCCGGGCGCAATCACCGACCAGCCCAGCCGCATCCCAACCGCACCGGCCAGGAAGACCGCCGTCAACTCCAGCAATCCGTGCGGAATCAGCAGGCCCAACAGCACCCCGCCCTTGCCGGCCGCAAACATCAGGCCCGCGATCACTCCCACGTTTGCCGCATTCTGAAACAGCACCAGCGGGATGGGCACCCCCAACACCACCGACATCGCAATGCACTTGGCGGCCACCCAGGAGTTGTTCACCCAGACCTGCAGCGCAAACGCGGTCGCGGGGTGGTCGCTGTAGTAGGACTCGACGTCGTGGTTGACCAATTCGTGGATCTCAGCGGGGGTTCCGATGACGGACTGCACCTCGGGGCTACCGGCAACCCAGAACCCGACGAGCGCCGCCACCGCGAAGAATGCCACCGCCGTCGCCAACCACCAGCGCCAGGCACGGTAGGCCACCACCGGAAAGGACACCGTCCAGAACCGAACAAACGTGCTGCTCAGCGGCGAGTGCGCACCGGTGACCGCGGCGCGGGCACGCGCAACCAGACTCGAGAGCCGGCCGGTCACCAACGGATCCGACGACACCGACCGCAGTATCGACAGGTGCGTGGATACCCGCTGATAGAGCTCAACGAGTTCATCGATCTCGGCGCCGGTCAGCGAGCGACGTTTTTTGACTAGGTGGTCGAGCCGGTCCCAGGTGGCGCGGTGGGTCAGCAAGAACGCGTCGACATCCACCCGCGCAGCCTATCCCGCCGGGGGTTCGCCCAGTTCACGGCGGGCATCCGGTGCGACACCGGCAGCCATCCCGCGGGATCGGGCTGCCTGTACCGTTCCCAGGTATGTCGGAGGTGGTAACCGGGGACGCGGTGGTGCTGGACGTGCAGATCGCCCAGCTGCCGGTACGCGCGGTGAGCGCGATCATCGACATGACCGTGATGTTCATCGGCTACATCATGGGGTTGACGCTGTGGGCAGCCTCGCTGAGCGAACTCGACGAAGCATTGACCATCGCGTTCCTGATCATCTTCACGGTGCTGGTGCTCGTCGGTTATCCCGTGATCATGGAGACGGCGACCCGGGGCCGTTCGTTGGGCAAGATTGCCATGGGCCTGCGCGTGGTGTCCGATGACGGCGGCCCAGAACGCTTCCGCCAGGCACTGTTTCGCGCGCTGGCGGCGGTGGTGGAGATCTGGATGCTGCTGGGCAGCCCGGCCGTGATCTGCAGCATGCTATCGCCGAAAGCCAAACGTGTCGGTGACATCTTCGCCGGCACAATCGTCGTCAGCGAGCGCGGCCCCCGGCTGGCGCCACCGCCGGCCATGCCACCGACCCTGGCCTGGTGGGCATCGTCGCTGCAGCTCTCCGGCCTCAGCGCGGGCCAGGCCGAGGTCGCGCGCCAATTCCTTTCCCGAGCGCCACAACTGGATCTGCGGTTGCGCCACCAGATGGCCTATCGCATCGCCGGGGACGTGCTGTCCCACATCGCCCCGCCACCGCCTCCGGGCACGCCTCCACAGCTCGTGCTTGCCGCGGTACTCGCCGAGCGACACCGCCGCGAGCTGGCCCGGCTGCGCCCCGCGGGAGCAGGCGGGCCAGCGGGATGGCCGCCGCAGACCCCGCCGGCTCCGGTCTGGTGGCCCGGCCAGCCCGCGCCCCAGCCCCTAATCCAGCCCCCGTTCGCACCCGACCCGGCCCCGAGCCCGCCGCAGGGCCCCGTCGGCGGCGGGTTCTCGCCACCGAGCTGACGACGCGCGCAATCCAGATCGGCCGGCCGATCCGGGCATTGTCTTACGTTCGATCACGATATATCGTGATGTGTATTCGATATACCAGTCGTCCATCGTGGCGACCTTCCAAAAGACACGTAAGGAACACAACATGAACAACCTGTTCACACCCCCCGGCGGACCGTTCGGCCCGCGACCCGGGTTCGGCTTCGGACCCGGACCGGCACAGCGGCGTGCCCTACACAGCGCCAGGCGGCACGCCCGGCGCGAATTCTTCGAACACCTCCGCGACCACGACGCCGACCATGACGGACCGCTCGGGTTCGGCGGCGGGTTCGGCCCCGGCTTTGGCCCCGGGCTCGGTTTCGGCTTCGGCCCCGATGGCGCACGAGGCGGTGGGCGCCGCGGCGGCCCCGGCCGTGGACGGCGCGGTGACGTGCGCGCGGCCATCTTGGTGCTGTTGAGCGAACAGCCCATGCACGGCTACGAGATGATCCAGCAGATCGCCGACCGCAGCAACGGCCTGTGGCGCCCCAGCCCCGGCTCGGTGTATCCCACCCTGCAGTTGCTCGATGACGAGGGCCTGATCGCGGCCAGCGCATCCGATGGCAGCAAGAAACTTTTCGAGCTGACCGAACAGGGACGCGAGGCCGCCGACAAGATCGAAACCCCACCGTGGGATGAGATCGCCGAAGGTGTCGACCCGGCACACATCAACCTGCGCACGGCGATGCGCCAGCTGATCGGCGCGGTTATGCAAACGGCCCACGCCGCCAGCCCCGAGCAGCAGCAACGCGTCATCGACATCATCAACAACGCGCGCCGGGAGATCTACGGCATTCTCGGCGAGGAGTGATCACTACCATCCGGTTGGTTACTCAACCAACTTAAATATCGCAAACATCTATGAAAACCGGGATTCCCCAACCCAGATCGGATTACGTCTGATTCGCTGACTATAACGTGAATGATTGGGCGCCAGTTAGATCGTGCGCCCGTTTGGGGAGGGATTCACTTGTCCTACGTGATGGCGGTTCCCGAGATCATCGAGGCCGCGGCCACGGACCTGGCCGCGGCCTCTCAAACCACGCAGATCGTGGCGGCAGCCGAGGACGAGGTGTCCGCGGCTATCGCGACCGTGCTCTCCAGCCACGGCCAGGGCTATCAGGTGCTCAGCGCGCGGGCTCTGGAATTCCATACCCGGTTGGCCCAAGCGCTGTCCGCAGGCGCGGGCGCCTATTCCGGAGCGGAGGCCAGCAGCGCCGGATTGCTCGCCGCGGTGAACGAGCCCATTGCGGCGTTGACCGGCCGTCCCTTGATCGGCAACGGCGCCAATGGGACCCCTGGCCTGGGTACCGATGGGGCGCCTGGCGGCTGGCTGATCGGTAACGGCGGGGCCGGCGGCAGCTCAACGGGTGGCGCCGGCGGATGGCTATTCGGCCCGGGCGGGGTCGGTGGGGCCGGCGGCAGCTCCAGCAGCGCCGGCGGCGCCGGAGGTGTTGGCGGGGCCGGCGGGCTCTTCGGCGGCGGCGGGCGGGCTGCTGTTCGGCAGCGGCGGGGCCGGCGGGGCGGGCGGCGCGGCCGTCGCCCTCAACGACGTCGGAGGTGCCGGAGGAGCCGGCGGCAACGCCGGGCTGTTCGGCAACGGTGGGGTCGGCGGAGTCGGTGGCGTCGGCGCCGGCGACGGCGGGGCCGGGGGCCGGGCCGGCCTGGTGATCGGCAACGGCGGCGCCGGTGGCGCCGGTGGCGAGAGCTTCGGTTTCGGTGCGGGCGTCGGTGGAGCCGGCGGCAACGGCGGCAACGGCGGCAACGCCGGCACCGGCGGCACCGGCGGCACCGGCCTGAGTACCGGCAGCACGGGCGCCGGCGGGATCAGCGGCCTGCTGCTGGGACTGGACGGCTTCAACGCACCGGCAAGCACTTCGGCACTACACAACCTGCAGCAACAAGCCCTCGGCGTGATCAACGAGCCCACCCAGGCGCTCACCGGGCGCCCACTGATCGGCAACGGCACCCCGGGTGCGGCCGGAAGCGGGACCGACGGCACACCCGGCGGCTGGCTACTCGGCGACGGCGGCGCCGCCGGTTTGCTGGGCACCGGCGGTACGGGCGGGGCGGGCGCGCGCCTCGCGGGTGGCGCGGGCGGGACCGGAGGGGCCGGCATAGCCGGCGGCTGGCTACTCGGTGACGGCGGAGGCGGCGGAGGCGGCGGAAGCGGCGGCGCTTCGGGAGGTACCGGCGGAACCGGTGGGGCCGGCGGACTATTGAGCGCCGGCGGCGCCGGTGGGGTCGGTGGGGCGGCGCCGGTGGGGTCGGTGGGGCCGGGTTCAACGACGGGGGCGACGGCGGAGCCGGAGGAAGCGGCGGGCTGGTCGGTGCCGGCGGTGGCGCCGGCGGCAACGGCGGGGCCGGCTTTGGCGGCACCCCCGGTAACGGTGGGGCCGGCGGCGATGCCGGCCTGCTCGGCGGACCGGGCGGGACCGGTGGGGCGGGCGGCTACAACACTAGCGGACCCGGGCGCAACGGTGGGTCCGGCGGCAACGCCGGGACGTTGTTCGGCAGCGGCGGCGGCGGCGGGAACGGCGGATCCGGCTACAGCGGAATCGGCGGGGCCGGCGGGACCGGCGGCAGTGCCGGGCTGGTGTTCTCCGACGCCGGCGCCGGCGGGTTCGGCGGATTCGGGTCCACGGCCGGCGGGACCGGCGGGACCGGGGGCAAGCCGTGTTGCTGGGCGGCGGCGGAGCCGGCGGTGCCGGCGGAATCAGCTTTACCGGTGCCGGAGGCCAAGGCGGGCGGGCGGCACCGGTGGGCAGTTGTCAGGCAACGGCGGCAGCGGAGGCACCGGTGGCGAGGGCGACTACGTCGGCGGCGCCGACAGCGGGGCAACGCCGGATTGACCGGTGACGGTGGCAACGGCGGCAGCGGCGGCACCCCGGGCAGTCCCGGCGGCGGCACCGGCGGAGCGCTGATTGGCCAAGACGGGCTCGACGGCTCGCCGTAACCGGCCGCTAGGACACGTCGACCCAGTCCAAGGTCCGCTGCACGGCCTTGCGCCAACCGGCATATCCGGCGGCGCGCTGGTCATCGGTCCACTGCGGCGTCCAGCGCTTGTCCTCTTGCCAGTTGGCCCGCAGGTCCGACGGATCGGCCCAGAAACCGACGGCCAGCCCCGCCGCATAGGCGGCGCCCAGCGCGGTGGTCTCGGCGACCACCGGCCGCACCACGTCCACCCCGAGCACGTCGGCCTGGATCTGCATGCACAAGTCATTGCTGGTGATGCCGCCGTCGACCTTGAGCACCTCGAGTCGCACGCCCGAGTCGGCTTCCATGGCGTCCACCACATCGCGGCTCTGGTAGCAGATCGCTTCCAGCGTCGCGCGAGCCAAGTGGGCGTTGTTGTTGAACCGCGACAGCCCCACGATCGCCCCGCGCGCATCGGAGCGCCAATACGGTGCGAACAGGCCCGAGAATGCCGGCACGAAGTACACCCCGCCGTTGTCGGAGACCTGCCGGGCCAGCGCCTCGCTCTGCGAGGCGCCACTGATGATGCCCAACTGATCGCGTAGCCACTGCACCGCGGAGCCGGTTACGGCTATCGACCCTTCCAGCGCGTACACGGGTTTGGCATCGCCGAATTGGTAGCACAGGGTGGTCAGCAGGCCGTTGCTGGATCGCACGATGGTCTCGCCGGTGTTCAGCAGGAGAAAGTTGCCGGTGCCGTAGGTGTTTTTCGCCTCGCCCGCGTCCAGACACACCTGGCCGACCATGGCCGCGTGCTGGTCGCCGAGCATGCCGGTGATGGGTACCTCACCGCCGACCGGACCGGTGTCCTGGGTGATGCCGTAGGGCTGCAGCGGCGACGACGGCTCGATCGCGGGCAGCATCGCGCGGGGGATGGAAAAGAATGACAGCAGCTCGTCGTCCCAGTCCAGGGTTTCCAGGTTCATCAGCATGGTCCGGCTGGCGTTGGTCACATCGGTGACGTGCACGCCGCCGCGCGGGCCGCCGGTCAAGTTCCACAGCACCCAGGTGTCCGGGGTACCGAAGAGGGCATCACCGCGTTCGGCGGCGGCGCGCACCCCGTCGACGTTCTCCAGAATCCACTGCAGCTTGCCGCCCGAGAAATAGGTCGCCGGGGGCAATCCCGCTTTGCGGCGGATCACGTCACCGCGACCGTCACGGTCTAGCGCTGAGGCGATGCGATCGGTGCGGGTGTCCTGCCAGACGATCGCGTTGTAGTAGAGCCTGCCGGTTCGCTTGTTCCACACCAGCGTGGTTTCACGTTGATTCGTGATTCCCAGTGCGGCAATATTTTTCGGCGACAAATCGGTGGCGTTGAGCACCGACATCAGCACCGAGGCGGTGCGTTCCCAGATTTCCACCGGGTTGTGTTCCACCCAGCCGGCGCGGGGCAGGATCTGCTCGTGCTCGAGTTGGTGACGGGCGATCTCGGCGCCTTGGTGGTCGAAGATCATGCAGCGAGTGCTGGTGGTGCCCTGGTCGATGGCTGCTACAAAGTCGGGGGAATCGGCCACTGCTCTCCTCGGGTGACATCGAACACTGGATGTAATCGTCCATGATGGTCTATCGGGGCCTCGGCCCGGCCGAAGACCGGTGGTAAACGGGCTGACACTTGCGCTGCAGACGCTAAACCGGTTGCATCGGCCTAGTGGGCGAAGAGGTCAAGCGCACCACGTATGACCGCGCACACCGGCGGGAATACCGGCGCAAACTGCAACTATGTGTCGACGTCGTCGAGACGATGCTGGCACAGAGCGGCTTCGATGACGACGAAGCGCTCACCGGCATGGAGATCGAGTGCAACCTGGTCGACGGCGACTATCAGCCCGCCATGTCGAATCGGTATGTGCTGGACGCGATCGCCGACCCGGCCTATCAATCCGAATTGGGCGCGTTCAATATCGAGTTCAATGTGCCGCCCCGGCCGCTTCCCGGCGATACCGGCCTGCAGCTGGAAAAGGAGGTAAGGGCCAGCCTCAACGCTGCCGAGCAGAAGGCGAACTCCGGCGGCGCCCACATCGTGATGATCGGCATTCTGCCCACGCTGATGCCCCGGCACTTCGCGCAAGACTGGATGAGCGAATCGACCCGCTACAGCGCACTCAACGACTCCATCTTCGATGCCCGCGGCGAGGACATCCCGATCAATATCTCGGGCCCGGAGCCATTGAGCTGGCGGGCGGCATCCATTGCCCCCGAATCCGCTTGCACCAGTCTGCAATTGCATCTGCAGGTGTCGCCCGACGATTTCGCGCCCAACTGGAATGCGGCCCAGATGCTGGCCGGGCCGCAGCTGGCGCTGGGCGCCAACTCACCCTATTTTTTCGGCCACCAGCTGTGGGCGGAGACGCGGATCGAGGTTTTTACCCAATCCACCGACACCCGGCCGGAGGAGCTCAAGACGCAGGGGGGTGCGCCCCCGGGTGTGGTTCGGGGAACAGTGGATCACCTCGATCCTTGACTTGTTCAAGGAGAACGCCCGCTACTTTCCGTCGCTGCTGCCCGAGGTGTCCGACCAGGATCCGGTCGCCGAGCTTGCGGCCGGCCGGGCCCCGCAACTGGCCGAATTGCGCCTGCACAACGGCACGGTCTACCGCTGGAATCGGCCGGTGTATGACGTCGCCGACGGGCGGCCACATCTGCGGTTGGAGAACCGCGTGTTGCCCGCCGGACCGACCGTCATCGACATGCTGGCCAATTCGGCGTTCTACTACGGTGCGCTGCGCACCTTGGCCGAGGCCGACCCCCAACCGTGGACCAAGATGAGTTTTGCTACCGCACAAGACAGTTTCTTGACCGCGGCCCGCTATGGGATCGACGCCCGGCTGCACTGGCCGGGATTGGGTGAGGTGACGACACAGCAACTGGTGTTGGGCACGTTGCTGCCGATGGCACATGAAGGACTGCAGCGATCCGGTGTCGCCGACGAGGTGCGGGAGCGGTTCTTGGGCGTCATCGAAGCCCGCGCCGAGAGCCGCCGCAACAGAGCGAGCTGGCAGGTGGCCACCGTGGCCGTGCTGCAGGACCGGGGGATGAACCGCGATGACGCGCTGGCCGAAATGCTGCGCCGCTATTGCGAACACATGCATGCCAACGAGCCGGTACATAGCTGGCCGATAGAGCGCGAGTAGGTTGGCAATCATGACTTCTCCGGTGATGGACTGGGACGACGCATACCAGCAGCAAGGGGCGTTCGAGGGTCCGCCGCCGTGGAATATCGGTGAACCACAGCCCGAACTGGCGGCGTTGATCGCGGCCGGAAAGATCCACAGCGACGTGCTCGATGCCGGCTGTGGGTACGCCGAGTTGTCGCTGGCACTGGCCGCCGAGGGGTACACGGTGGTGGGCATCGACATCACACCCACCGCCATCGCGGCGGCTACCAAGGCCGCGGCCGAACGCGGATTGGGCAACACCAGTTTCGTGCAGGCCGACATCACCGACTTCAACGCCTATCCGGCCGGCTCCGCCGGCCGATTCGCCACGGTGATCGACAGCACCCTGTTTCACTCGCTGCCGGTGTCGGGGCGCGACGATTACCTGAAATCGGTGCACCGCGCCGCGGCCCCCGGGGCCAGCTATTTCGTGCTGGTGTTCGCCAAGGGCGCCTTCCCGGCCGCGTTGGAGACCAAGCCCAATGAGGTCGACGAGGACGAGCTGCGGGCCGCGGTGGGCAAGTACTGGGAGATCGACGAGATCCGGCCGGCATTCATCCACGCCAACGTGCCGGTCATCCCGCCGCTGCCAGCTGGATCGCCAATCGAGTTTCCGCCGCACCAACGAGACGAGAAGGGTCGGATGAAGTTTCCCGCCTACTTGCTCACCGCGCACAAGGCGTGAGCAAGCCCCGCAACGTCAGGTAGCGGTGGTCGCCGCGGTCGCCTCGATCAGCGCTTCAGCGAAGTTTTCCAGATCCTCGGCCGTGGTATCGACGTGTGGCGCGACGCGTAGCACCGGGGCCGTCAGCTCTTGGGGCGCCCGCGCAATTCCGGCGTAGGTGGTCAAGATCCGGCGCTGCTCGAGTAGCCACTCCCGCACCGCCGCCGGGTCGGCGCCGTCGATTGGCGCCAAAGTGGTAATCGCACTGGGCTCGTCGACCTCTTCGACCACCAGCCAGCCGTCCACGTCCGCCAGCACCCGACGGGCCGCGGCGCCCAGCTCGGCCAGGCGCGCCCGGATCAACGCCGGCCCATATTCCAGATGCTCCCCCACCACTAGTGAAAAACCAACTCGCGCCGCGATATTGGCTTCGCCGAACTCCAGGATCTGGGCGACCGACGTGGACGGTGAATCCGGGGACCAATCCGGGGGCGCCAGGCGCGGCGTCAACCGATCCAGCACCTCCGGGCGCATGGCCAGCACTCCGACACCGCGCGGCCCGGCAAGCCACTTGCGCGACGACGAATACGTGACATCGGCGCCCACGGCGCAATCTATCTGGCCCATCCCCTGAGCGGCGTCGACGACCAGGGGCAGCCCCAGCTCGCGGCAGAGCTCGGCCATCATGGCCAGCGGCTGCACGGTGCCCCGGTGGCTGGCCACCGGCGTCAGGTGCACCAGCTCCGGTGGGTCTTCCTCGAGTTCGTAGGCCGCATCGTCAAGGGCGAGCCGGCCGCCGTCCAGCGTCGGCAGCAGGCGAACCTCGAATCCGTGCGCGGCCATGACCGCCAGGTTGGGACCGTACTCGCCGGGCAGGCAGGCCAGCGTCCGGCTCTCCCGCGGCCAGCTGCCCAACAGCAGATCCAGTGCGTGCAGCGAGCCGGTGGTGAACACCACCCGCGCGTCAGGCACGCCACACAAGGTCGCAACCGCGGCGCGCCCCGCATCAAGCACGGGTGCGGCAGCCTCGGCGGCCACGTATCCACCGACCTCCGCCTCGTGTAGACCATGGGCGGCGACGGCCCGCAGCACCTCGAGACTTTGCCGCGAGCAGGCGGCACTGTCCAAGTGCAGTCCCGCCGCCGGAGGACGTGCCGCCCGCCACCGGTCGGCCAGGGTGTCGGTCACTTGGTGGCCAGGGACAGTCCGAAGTCGCCGGCCTCGTCGGTCCACCACTGGATGCGACGCAGGCCAGCCGCGTCCAGCTCGGCACTGACACCTTCCGGCCGGAACTTGCAGGAAACCTCGGTGAGCATCTCCTCACCGGCAGCAAAATCGACGGTCAATCCCAACGCACGCACCCGCACCCGCTGCCGGCCCTCGGCCCGCAGCCACATCTCGATGCGCTCCTCCACGCTGTTCCAGCGGGCGATGTGCTGGTAGGCGTCCACGTTGAAATCCGCATCGAGTTCTCGGTTGACCACGGCGAGCACGTTGCGGTTGAACCGCGCCGTCACTCCCGCGGCATCGTCATACGCGCGGATCAGCCGGTCGGCGTCCTTGACCAGGTCGGTGCCCAGCAACAGACTGTCTCCGGGCCGCATCACCGCGGCCAGGCCGGCCAGGAACTCCGCTCGGGGCCCGGGCGTGAGGTTGCCGATCGTCGAGCCCAAGAAGACGAACAGCCGACGCCCGCCGGTCGGGATCTCGGCCAGGTGTTCCTCGAAATCACCGCAGAAGGCGTTGATTTCGATGCCGGCATATTCGCTTTGAATCGCGCTTGCGGCCGCCGACAACACACTTTCGTCGACATCGAAGGGAACGAATCTTTGCAGCAGGCCGCGGTCTCGTAGCGCATTCAACAACAGCCGCGTCTTTTCCGAAGTACCGCTGCCGAGCTCGACCAGGGTGTCGGCCGAGCTGGCTGCCGCGATGTCGGCCGACCGGGCACGCAGAATCTGCGCCTCGGCGCGGGTCGGATAGTACTCCGGCAATCGGGTGATCCGATCGAACAGCTCACTGCCGACGGCATCATAGAACCATTTGGGCGGCAGCGACTTTGGGCTCTTCTGCAGCCCGTCGAACACGTCGCGACGCAACGCGAGATAGACCGAGTCCTCGGCCAGGTGGTTGGATAGCGACAGCGTCATCGCGTTCCTTTCGTGGGCTCCAATGCGGTCAAGGTAACCCCTTCCGCGGTGACCTCGACCAGGTGCCGGTCCGGCACATCTTCCCAGTCGGTGTCGTTGTCATAGGGCTCACTGGCCACCACCACCCCATCGGGGCGACGCAGGATGGAAAGGGTTTCGTTCCAGGTAGTGGCAAGCAAGCGAGACCCGTTCGCGGCCAGCACATTAAGCCGGGCACCTGGATCGGCGGCCCCGATCTCGCGGATCGTGTCGCCCAGCGCATCCAGACCGCGCTCGAAGATGGCCGCCGCGAGCAATGCGCTGTCACATACCGATTCGGCTGAATCGCTGCGCGGCAACACGGCCCGGTCGACGATACCGTTGTGCGACAACAGCCAGCGGCCGTCGGTGAATGGGGCGGTCGCGCTGATGTCGATTGGCATTCCGACGGTTGCGGAACGCACCGCGGCCACCACGCACGAGCTGCGCAATGCCGGCGCCACCGAATCAAAGGACGCATCACCCCACAGCGGAGCCGGGCTACGCCAGCGCCTGGGTGCGGGGTCGTCGTAACGGCTGTCGAAGAAGCCGGCACCCCAGCCGTCGGCGTTCATCAGGCAGTGTTTCTGGCGGCGCGGCGCATACGACTGCACCCGCAGACCGTAAGGCGGATCCAGGATCAGCGAGGAAAGCGTGACCTCGCTGCCGAGCCAACCGAGATGACGACACATCAGGCGGCATCCTCAATGGACCACGCCAACCGAACGCCCGCGAAGATCTGGCGTCGATACGGATGGTCCCAGTTCCGGAAGCTGGGCCGCAGGATGGCCGGCTCGACCGCCCAAGATCCACCGCGCAGCACCCGATAGTCGCCGTCGAAGAACGGCTGCGAGTAGCGCTGGTAGATCATCGGGGCGAAGCCCGGCCAGGGCCGCAGCGGCGACGCGGTCCATTCCCAGACATCACCGAGCATCTGCTCGGCTCCGTACGCCGAAGCGCCGGCCGGATACGCACCGACCGGTGCCGGACGCAACGCCGTGGCACCCAGGTTGGCGTGGGCGGCGAAGTTGCCGACCGGCCCCGCGGAGTCCCCCCACGGATAGCGGCGGCGCGAATTGGTCACCGGGTCCCACGCGCACGCCTTCTCCCACTCGATCTCGGTGGGTAGCCGGGCTCCGGCCCAGGCCGCGTAGGCCTCGGCCTCGAAGTAGGTGACATGCTGCACCGGCTCATCGGCCGGGATGTCTTCCTGGTAGCCGAATCGGGTGCGGGTTCGCCCATCGGCGTTCCAGAATTGCGGCGCGCTCAGGCCGGCGCTCTGGCGGTGCGCCCAGCCGCGCGGTGACCACCACCGCGACTGTTGGTAGCCGCCGTCGTCGATGAAGTGCTGCCATTCGGCATTGGTGACCGGCACCCGGCCGATCCGGAACGCCGCAACGTCGACCGGGTGGGCGGGACGCTCATTGTCCAGTGAGTACGGCTCGGCGCTACCGTCCACACCCAGCACGAACGGCCCGGCGGGGACCTCTACCGACGTTCCGGCCAGGCCCGCCCGTCCGGGAGGCAAGGCGGGGGTCTGCCCCAGCAACGGCGGGCCGGATCGCAGATTCAGTGCCTGCAACATCGTCTCGTTGTGCTGGCTTTCGTGGCTGATCACCATGCCGAACGTGAAGTCATCGCCCTGTCCGTCCAGGGCGTCGAGAGCATCCAGGACGGCCCCGCGGACCGTCCGGCAATATGAGTACGCCTGCGCCGGGGACAGCAGCGGAAGCTCGACCCGACTGGCCCGGTTGTGCACGAAGGCGTCGTAGAGACCCTCGACCGCCCGCGGCAGCATCCCCGGCCGATCCGGGTCGCCCTCACGTAGCAGCCACAGCTCCTCCTGCTGACCGATATGGGCCAGGTCCCACACCAGCGGGCTCATCAGGGGGTCGTACTGGCGACGAAGTTCGGCGTCGTCGAAATCGACCAGCCGCAACGTTTGGGTCCGGACCCGATCCAGGTCCTCGGCAAGTCGTTCTCGTGAGGTCACTGTTCCCCTCGGGCCAGCCGCGCGATCGCCGGCGCGACGCCATGCTCGGTCACCTGATCGCCAAAGTCGTCACCGGGGCAGCGGCCCCGCTGCACGTAGGCCAGCAGCGACTGCAGGGCGTCGGCAAGCTCGGCCGGCGCCCGTTCGGCCGCGATGGCCACACACCGGCTGGCCGCCGCATGCAGCCGCGGATCCCCCAGGCCCGCGCGCGCCGCCGTGTCCCACTCGGTGGCGACCGGCTGGACGGCCTCGAAGGCCAGCTCTGCGGCGCCGGGATCATCCAGCAGCGTCACCAGGGTGAACACCACGGCGGGCCAGAACACGTTGGAAAGACTGTCCAGATAGCGGATCTCCAGCCACTGGCGTGGCCGCACCGGCGGGAACAGCGTGGTCAGGTGGTAGTCGAGATCGGCGTAGGTCGGCCGCCGATCGCCCAGCAAGACCCGACCGTCCACCCAGTCGGCGAAGGGCACATGGTGGGTCACCGCCACGGCATCCGGATTGTGCACCAGCATCACCGGGGCCTTGAGCGCGTAGTGCGCCCAGTCGGTGGCGGGATCATCCGCGCTGGCCCCGAGGATCGGCCCGCATCGGCCGTCGTCCATCTGCCCCCACACCCGCTGCCGCGTTGATCTCCAGCCGGAGAACTCGCCGCCCAGCATCGGCGAGTTCGCGGCGATCGCGATCATCGTGGGCCCCAGGGCGTGCGCCAACCGCACCCGAGACGCCCATCCCGACTGCGGTCCGGCGTCCAGGTTGACCTGGATCGAGGCGGTCGACGTCATCATTGCGGCGCCGGCCATCCCGGATTGGCTGGCGGTGAAGAACTGCTCCATGGCCTGGTAGCGCGCACCCGGATTGATCCGCATGGTCGGACGGATCGGGTCGGCGCCCAGACAGACCAGGCCCAACCCGGCGTCGGCAAAGGCCGACCGCAGCACGGCTTGGTCCCGGCGCATCGCGTCGATGGCGGCCAGGATGCCGTCGCACGGTGGACCCGATAATTCCACGGCCCCGCCGGGTTCGACGGTGACCGCACTCCCGCCCGGCGGCTTTCCCAGCCCCTCGAGAACGTCGCCGATCTCCTCCCAGCTCGGGCGGCGATGCGGATCGGCTGGGTCGTAGCAGTGCGCTTCGATCTCCAGACCGACTCGCCCAATGGGGCCGTCGACCAGGCACCCATTGGCGATGTACTGCGCCGCGACCGCCGAACCGGCGATGTCGGCGTCGGCCGCACGGGAGCTGTCCAGCTGCGACGTCGCCGCAGGACTGGGGGCGAACGTCATATCACGATCCCTCCGGGCCGGATGCTGCGCGGCTATCGGCAACGATAACCGCCACATGCCATCTTCCAGGTCATCTTCCAGACCGTCCCGACATATTCCCGCACGTTTTGGTTGCACGGGTCAGACGGGTACCCACATTCGTGGGGATTACTGGCCCAGGGTGTTCTGCATTGCCCCAGCCAGCACGTTGACCGCGGGACCGCCGTTGCTAGACTGGCAGACTTTGTCCTGCAACAACACATTTTCACGCAGCCGGGTTTGATTGAAGCAGCGCCGGTCGGTGTCGGCTTCCTGCTTGGTCCACGCCGCGTCGGTAGCCGTGGGCGCGGGACCGTCGAACGACCAAACCTGGGTGGTGCCGTTGTCCAGATGCATGGCTGTGGTCTGCCCCGAACAACCCACGGTTCGGTCGACGACGCGATGGAACGCCCGGCTCGCGGCATCGGTGGTGGCGAATACACCGACCGCCTGCTTGACGTAGTGAGTCTGGTCAGTGGCAGAGGTCTGCGTGGTAGCCCCGTTGAACGAGGCGAGGTCGGGATCGTTGAATACCTCGGGTAGCCCGATGTCAGCCCAGTTATTGCACACCGGTAGGTCAACCGAGTACGCCTGGAACGGCTCGGTGAACACCGACTCCCACCCCATCGGCGCGCCGACGATATTGCCCACCGACCCCTTGCCGAGGACCGCGTAGGACACCACGCCCGGATCCGACGGGTTGGCCAACGCGGGCGAAGCCACCAACGAGGCAGTCACTCCCAGCCCGAGCAGCGCTGCCGCCAGTGCGGGGCGCATGAGGGTCGGACTGGTCATGAGGCCGATCATGCCAGGCGAGGCCGCGCTCAACTGGAATTGGCCCGCACCCCTTCCTCAACCGCCTTGCCCAGATCGGGATCGACATTGCGCCAATACTCGAAGACGCGCGAGAGCACCGGCTCCTTCACACCTTTGCAAACATGCCCAATGATGTTGCTGGCCAACCGATCCCGTGCTGAATCGTCGAGAACTTCGCGGACCATGGTGCCGGCCTGGCCCCAGTCGTCGTCTTCGGGGTGCGGCGTGTACGCGGCGCGCATCATCTGCCCATCGGCGTGCCAGCGCACCTCCGCGGCGCGGGCCGGATCGGCCTGGGGGCCACCATAGGAGTTGGGCGCGTATGCCGGATCCGACGCGTTGCGCACCCGCATCGCGCCATCCTTAGAGTAGCTATTGACCTGCACTATCGGCGAATTCACCGGGATCTGGCGGTAATTGGTGCCCAACCGGGCCCGGTGCGCGTCGGAGTAGGAGAACCCTCGGGCCAAGAGCATCTTGTCCGGGCTCAGCCCGGTACCGGGCACGATGTTGTTGGGCTCGAACGCCGCTTGCTCGATCTCGGTGTGGTAGTCGGTGACGTTGCGGTCCAAGGTCAACTTGCCGACATCGATCAACGGATAGTCGCTGTGTGGCCAGACCTTGGTCAGATCGAAGGGATTGAACCGATAGCTCTTGGCCTCTTCGAACCCCATGATCTGCATTTTGAGTGTCCAACTGGGAAAGTTACCGCGCTCGATCGCTTCGTAGAGGTCGCGCTGGTGGTAGTCGCCGTCCGTACCGGCCAACCGGTCGGCGTCCTCTTGGGTGAGGAAGTCGATGCCCTGATCGGTGATGAAGTGGTACTTCACCCAGAAGATCTCGTCGGCGGCATTGATCCAGCTGTAGGTGTGGCTGCTGTAGCCGTTCATCTGGCGCCAGCTCTTGGGAATCCCCCGATCACCCATCAGCCAGGTCACCTGGTGCGCGGACTCCGGCGACAGGCTCCAGAAGTCCCATTGCATGTTGTGGTCACGCAGATTCGTTGCCTGCATGCGCTTCTGGGACCGGATGAAGTGCTGGAATTTCAACGGGTCGCGCATGAAGAAGACCGGCGTGTTGTTGCCGACCATGTCGAAGTTTCCCTCTGAGGTATAGAACTTCAACGCGAAACCACGCGGGTCCCGCCAGGTGTCCGGGCTGCCGCGCTCGCCGGCAACGGTGGAGAAGCGGATCAGCGTGTCCGTCTTGGCACCTGGCGCGAACACCGCCGCCCGCGTGTACTTGCTGACGTCGTGGGTCACCTCGAAGTGGCCGTGCGCGCCGCCACCTTTGGCGTGTGGCTGGCGTTCCGGGATGCGCTCCCGGTTGAACATCGCCATCTGTTCGATCAGGTAGTGATCCTGCAGCAGGATCGGTCCGTCGGGGCCGATGGTCAGCGATTGGTCGTCACTGGGCGCGGGATTGCCGGCGTCGGTGGTGGTGTAGCGTTCCGCCATTTCGGCACCTCCTTGCGTGATTGGGCTGTTTGGGCTGGTCCGCGAAAAGCCATGGGACATCTGCCGATACCGCTGCCAGCTATCACCTGGCACCGCGCGCAGTACCGGCACCTAGTTACCCATACCCAATTTCTGGCGCCCGAATCACCGGGCGGCGCGGCGCTAGGGGCGAGCCGGTGGGGTGCTGGGAGCGGGTGCGCTCGGTGTTTGGACGGGGCCGGTGGCGCCCCCGTGCGGGCCGGGGCTCATCCCGGGCCCCATGCCCGGACCCATGCCCGGCCCCATCCCCGGAGGAGGCGGACCGGGCAGAAAGAACATCCCGCCGGGGCCGCCGGGGCCGCCCGGACCACCGCTACCGCCGGGCTTGAACATGCCGTGATGGTGGTGGCGATGATGATGGCAGGCGCCGTGCCCGAAGACCAGGGCGCCGGCGAAGAACAGGGTCGAGGCGATGAAGGTGATTCCCGCGACGATGACGACCCACGCCGCGACCCGATAGAGAGCGGGCACCTTTTCCACCGGCGGCGGTGGGGGTGGCGCAGCGGTAGCGACCGCAGGCGGCGGAGTTGCGGGTTCGGATGTTTCACTCATCCTTCGAATATTGCTCAACCTGCAGGAACCGTAAAGAGTCTGAGCCGCAAAGTTGCCATGAATTGATGTAGCCCGGAGCTCGGGGGCCGAGCTCCGGGCTACCGGGTCAAGGTGTCGTCTAGCGCCCTGGTGTGGTGGAAGGCGCAACCGAGGTCGGGACCTCGCCGGGCCCACCCGGGCCGGAGCCGGGGCTGACCGCCGGGGCTCCACCGTGGTGCATTCCCGGGCGCAGCATCATCGCGGGGTGGTGCTTGTGGTGGTGGCGGCGGTGAAAACCACCGTGACCGCTGTGCATACCGAGTCGGAATCCGGTGAAGAAGATCACCGAGACGATGAACACGATCCCGGCAACGATGGACACCCACGCCGCGGCCTTGAAGACCTTGGGAGTCTGGTGCTGCGGTAGTGGCGGCGGCGCGACCACGGTCGAAGTTGGTGCGGCAGAAGTTTCGGACGTTTCACTCATGACACGAATGATGCCTAAGGAAACAATAGTGGCGGCTATGGACTACTTATGTAGCAGCTATGAGCCGTGCCCCGACCGTTGATCCGCGGCGCCCAGGATTGGGCCTAAAGACCCTACTAACGCCCCGTGACCTCGGCGAACCATATGCGGTTAAGCGATTTACGCAGACGTAAGCGATTCGCACAGACGCTCCAGGGAGCCACGGGATGTCCTATCTGTTCGCTTCACCTGAGCTGATCACGACGGCAGCCGAGAGCTTGGCCGGGATCCGCTCCACGATCAGCGAGGCCAACGCGGCGGCAGCGGCGACCACGACGCAGTTACTGCCCGCGGCTCAGGATGAGGTTTCTGCGGCCATTGCCAGGCTATTTGGCACCTTCGCGCTGGACTATCAGGCACTCAGCTCCCAGGCCGCGCAGTTTCACGCCGATTTTGTGCGGGCGTTGACCACCGGTGCCGGCGCCTATGTGGCGGCCGAGGCCACCAACGCCGCACCGCTGCAGGCCCTGATGGGTGTGATCAACGCGCCCGCCCAGTCGCTGTTCGACCGCCCGTTGATCGGCAACGGTGCCGATGGCTTGCCGGGGACCGGGCAAGCCGGCGGCGATGGTGGGCTGCTGTGGGGCAACGGGGGCAACGGCGGGTCCGGTGCGCCCGGCGGTAATGGCGGGGCGGGCGGGTCGGCCGGCCTGTTCGGCAATGGCGGGGTCGGCGGCTCCGGCGGGGCCGGGGTGGCCGGAGTGGGCGGCGCCGGCGGGATCGGCGGTAACGGTGGGCTCTTCCTGGGGGCCGGCGGCGCCGGCGGGGCCGGCGGTCTCGGGGCGGCAGGCTTCGCCGGCGGGATCGGCGGCAACGGAGGAAGCGGCACCGGTCCGTTCGTGACCGGCGGCGTTGGTGGCGCGGGTGGAGCTGGTGGCGCGGGCGTGGCCGGCGACGGCGCTGCCGGTGGCGCGGGCGGCAGCGGCGGCGCGCACACCGGGTTCTGGTTCGGCTCCGCCGGAGCGGGCGGTGCCGGGGGTGCGGGCGATGCCGGTGCGGCCGGCGGCGCGGGCAGCGATGCCGGTGGAACCGGCGGGATCGGCTATGCGGGCGGTTCCGGCGGTGCGGGCGGGGCCGGCGGTGCCGACAAGGTCCTGCTGTTCGGTACCGGAGGTGCCGGCGGCGCGGGCGGAGTGGGCGGCATCGGCGGCAACGGCGGCACCGGCGGCACCGGGGTGACCTTTGGCACGGTGGGGGGCGACGGTGGCGCCGGCGGGATGGGCGGGGCGGCCGGTGCCGGCGGAGCCGGCGGTGCCGGCGGGTTGTTGTTCGGCAGCACCGGCAGCGCAGGTGTGGGGACCGGCGGCGCCGGCGGCGGTGGCGGCCACGGCGGCAACGGTGATGTGGGCACGGCCGGCAACGCCGGCTTCGCCGGCGGCAAGGGCGGCGCCGGCGGCAACGGTGGAACCGGCCTCAGCGGCGTCGGCGGCAATGCCGGTAGCGGCGGTGCCGGCGGTGACGGTGGGGCCGGCGGCGCGGACACCGGTACCGGCGCAACCCTCGCCCCGGCCGGTGGTGGCGGCAACGCCGGCAGCGGCGGGGCCGGCGGTCACGGCGGTCACGGCGGTGACGCGGGTGCGGTCGGCACTGGCGCAGCCGGCGCGGGCGGCGGCGGCACCGGCGGCAACGGCGGTGACGGTGGGGCGGGCAGCACCGGCAACATTGCTGACCCCGGCCTTACCGGCGACGCCGGCGGCGCGGGTGGTCAAGGCGGTAACGGCGGCAACGCCACCGGCACCGGCAGCGTGGGCGGCAACGCGGGCAGCGGCGGAACGGGCGGAGAAGGGGGCACCGGCGGTATCGACACTGGGACCGGCGCAGCCGTCGCACACGCTGGCGGGGTCGGCGGCGACGGCGGCGACGCCGGCATCGTCGGCGCCGGCGTGACCACGGGCAGCGGCGGCACCGGGGGTGACGGCGGTAAAGGCGGGGCAGGTAGCGCCGGCAATGCCGGTGACCCCGGCCTGTCCGGCGACATCGGCGGCAGGGGCGGTGACGGCGGCAACGGCGGAGCCGGGTTCAGCGGGGTCGGCGGCAAGGCCGGTAGCGGCGGCGCCGGCGGGCACGGCGGATCCGGCGGTGATGACACCGGAGTCGGCGCAGGGGTTGCCCCCGCCGGCGGCGCCGGCGGCGATGGCGCGGCGCCGGCGGCACTGGCGGCAACGGCGGGACCGATGGCGGGTCCACCTTCGGTGGACAACTCGGCGGCGCGGGCGGCGCGGGTGGCGATGGCGGCAACGCCGGCTCCGGTACCACCGCGGGCGACGGCGGTGCCGGTGGCCGCGGCGGCAACGGCGGCAACGGCAGCGACGGCACGACCTTCGCCGGAGTTTGCCGCAACGGTGGCGGCGGCGGCGAAGGCGGGATGGGCGGCACCGGCGGCGACTCGGGCACCGGCGGTACCGACGGCGCCAGCGGCGCGGGTGGCGATGGCGGCAAGGGCGGCAGCGGTGGTGATGCGGTCGCGAATATCAACGCCGGCAATGGCGGTGCGGCGGGCACGGCCGGAACCGGCGGCACGTTCTCGAGCCCGATCGGCGACGCCGGCGGCACCGGTGGTACCGGCGGCAACGGGGGCAACGTCTTCAACAATTTCTACAACCACGTGACCAATACCGGCTACAACGGCGGCAACGGCGGCAACGGCGGCAACGGCGGCAACGGCGGCGCCGGGGGCACCGGTGACCTCGCCGAAAGCGGCGGCGCCGGCGGTCAGGGCGGCAATGGGGGTACGGGCAGCAACATCACCGTGCCGGTATCGCTGAGCGCCACCGTCGATGGCGGCGCGGGCGGGGCCGGCGGCCAAGGCGGGGTCGGCGGGACCAGCACCGGCGGCATTTCCACCAACACCGGAGGTGCCGGCGGCGTCGGCGGGACCGGCGGCACCGGTGGCCTGGGCCAGCCCACCACCAGCGTCGTGGGGCTACCGGCAGGCACCGGCGGAACGGGCGGCAACGGGGGCATCGGCGGGACCGGCGGCACCGCCAGCGGCGCGGGGGCCACCGGCGGAAACGGCGCCATGGGTGGGATGGGCGGCATGGGCGGCGGTGGGGGCAACGCCGCCAGTTCGGGCTTCGACGGGGGCGTCGGCGGCCAGGGTGGTACCGGCGGTCAAGGCGGTGATGGCGGCACCGGCACTACCGACGGGTCCGGCGCCCAAGGCGGCCAGGGCGGGACCGGCGGCCACGGTGGGGTGGGCACCAACGGCGGCAGCGGCGACCCCGGCGACACCGGAGATTTGGGTGGTGTTCCCAGTGGGGTGACCGGCGGCGACGGCGGCACCGGCGGCGCCGGCGGCGCGGGGGGCGTTTAGGTCCGAGCTGCTCGCGGACCCGAATGCGTCCCCAACCCCGCTCAGGGCTTGAACGGGTTCACCGCGAATTGGATCACCCGATACGGCCCGCTCATCCGCGCGCGGGTGTCCCACTGGCTGACGAATATCCGCAGTTCGTCGAGGGTGGAGCCGGGCGAGATGTAGCCGCCGTAGGGCTGGGCGAGCCGGTTGCCGAATGGCGGCGGCAGACTCTCCGCGGGTTCCGGCCACTCGTCGTGCTGCACCACCGTCGTGACCGGCGCATCTCCCAGCAACGTCGGATTGGCGGCCACTCGCACTTCCATGTTGAGAGTGGTCGCGTTGAAATACGACAACACGGTCATGCCATCGATCTGCCGAATGCTCATTTCGCCGACCTGATCGCGCCAGAGCGGTGTCGGCGGCTTGTTCCAACCGCCGCCGGGCCCGCCGGCCCAGCCTTGCCACTTGGACCGGTCGATGAAGGTCTGCGGCGTCGCCCGATACAGCAGCACCGGATCTCTGCGGGTGAAATTGTCGGCCACGATGTACACCCAGCCGCCGGGCGAATCGGGGGTGGGAATGGGGTCGTAGTACCCGCTGATCTGAGTCTGTGACCCGTCCTGATACCGGGCCGCGCGCTGGGTGCCCGCGATGGTCTGCCAGCCCGCACGCTCCGGCACCGCCAACACCAGCCTCGAACTCTGCGGCTCCAGGTCTTTGGTCGTGGTCACCATCAGGTAGTTGTGCCGGTTGATCTGCACCACTCCGGCGGGCAGCTGCGAGTTCCCGGCAGGTGTGGGATCGGCAAGCAGCGGGCTGCCGATGCCCGTGACTCCAGTGTAGCGCACCCCTGCCGGGTCGTCGACGGACGCGGTGTCGACACGCAATGCGATCGGCGAGTACCAGCCGCCGAACCCGACACCCTGGCCGGCGAAGCTATCGCCGCACACCTGCAACAGCTCGGTGGGGAATTCGACGAACTCGCACAGATCGGTGGCGCCAATGCCGTAGTCGCCGGTCGGCGTTCCGGTGCCGGCGGTTGGCCCCATGCGCAACACTTGGCCGGGCGCCAACGGCGGCAGAATGGGCGCGGGCCCCGGCGCCGGCAGATCGGCGTGGGCGATCCAAAAACATTGCGAGGCAACGATAACCAGCACGACAAGCAGGGAGCACCGCACGACCAGGGCGGAGCTCACCCTTAGGTCACCGGTCAGCGGCCAGCAGTTCGGCGATCTGGATGGTGTTCAGCGCCGCCCCCTTGCGCAGGTTGTCCCCCGACACGAACAGCGCCAGGCCGCGCCCGTCTGGCACACCCGGGTCTTGGCGGATGCGACCGACCAGCGACTCGTCGACTCCTGCCGCGGCCAACGGCGTCGGCACGTCGACGACTTTGACGCCCGGGGCCCCGTCGAGAAGTTCGCGCGCCCGCTCCGGCGAGAGCGGCCGCTCGAATTCGGCGTTGATCGACAACGAGTGTCCGGTGAACACCGGTACCCGCACGCAGGTACCGCTGACCGACAAGTCGGGAATGCCCAGAATCTTGCGGCTCTCGAAGCGCAGCTTCTGGTCCTCGTCGGTCTCGCCGGAGCCGTCGTCCACCAACGATCCGGCCAGCGGCACCACATTGAACGCGATCGGCGCCACATACTTCACCGGCGCCGGGAACTGCAGGGCCGCACCGTCGTGCACCAATTGCTCGGCGCCGCCGATCACCTCGCGCACCTGGGTCGCCAGTTCCTCGACGCCCGCCACCCCGCTACCGGACACGGCTTGATACGACGAGACCACGATGCGGACCAGCCCAGCCTCGTCGTGCAGCACCTTGAGCACCGGCATCGCCGCCATCGTGGTGCAGTTCGGGTTGGCGATGATGCCCTTCGTGAGAGGCCCAGCGCGGTTCGCGACATCGCGCTCGAAGTTGACCTCCGACACCACCAACGGCACGTCGGGGTCTTTACGCCAGGCCGACGAGTTGTCGATCACCGTCACGCCGGCGGCGGCGAACCGCGGCGCCTGCACCTTCGACATGGCCCCACCGGCCGAGAACAGCGCGATGTCCAGCCCACTGGGATCGGCGGTCTCGGCGTCTTCGACCTCGATCTCCTGGCCGCGGAAGGGCAGCTTGCGGCCCTGCGACCGAGCGGATGCGAAGAACCGGACGGAGGTCGCCGGAAAGTCACGCTCATCGAGCAGCGCGCGCATGACCTGACCGACCTGGCCGGTGGCCCCCACTATCCCGATCGACAAGCCGGTGGCACCCATCTCAGCGCCCCGTCCTCGCGTAGACCGTGGCCGTCTCCTCCCCGCCGAGACCGAACGCCTCATGCAGGGCGACAACCGCCTTGTCCAGCTCGGTGTCGCGGCACAGCACCGAGATCCGGATCTCGGAGGTGGAGATCAGCTCGATGTTCACGCCGACCGCTGCCAGCGCCTCACAGAACGTCGCGGTGACACCGGGATGGCTGCGCATGCCCGCGCCGATCAGCGACAGCTTGCCGATGTGGTCGTCGTAGAGCAGTTGGGTGAAGCCGACTTCGTCTTTGAGCAAGTCCAGCTTGGCCACCGCCGTGGGGCCACTGTCTCGCGAACAGGTGAAGGTGATGTCGGTCCTGCCGTCCTCGACCTTGGACACGTTCTGCAACACCATGTCGATGTTCACGTCGGCCTCGGCGACGGCCCGGAAGACCTTGGCCGCATAGCCCGGGATGTCGGGTATCCCGACAATGGTCACCTTGGCCTCGCTGCGGTCGTGCGCGACGCCGGTCAGGATGGGGTCTTCCATAGCTATGTCCTTGATCGATCCGACAACGAGGGTGCCCGGTTTGTCCGAATAAGAAGAGCGGACGTGCACCGGAATGTTGTGCCGGCGCGCGTATTCCACACAGCGCAGCATCAACACCTTGGCGCCGCAGGCCGCCATCTCGAGCATTTCCTCGAAAGTGACGGTGTCCAGCTTGCGGGCGTTGTGCACGATGCGCGGGTCCGCGCTGAAGATGCCGTCCACGTCGGTGTAGATCTCACAGACGTCAGCGCCCAGCGCGGCGGCCAGCGCGACCGCGGTGGTGTCCGATCCGCCGCGGCCCAAGGTGGTGACGTCCTTGCTGTCTTGGCTCACCCCCTGGAAGCCGGCGACCAGCACGATCCGGCCTTCGTCGAGCGCGGCCTGCAGCCGTCCCGGCGTGACCTCGATGATCTTCGCGTTGCCGTGGGTGCCGGTGGTGATCACGCCGGCTTGTGAACCCGTGAAGGACCGTGCATGCGCACCCAGTGATTCGATCGCCATCGCCACCAGCGCGTTGGAGATGCGCTCGCCCGCGGTCAGCAGCATGTCGAGTTCGCGCGGCGGCGGTACCGGACACACCTGCAGCGCCAGGTCCATCAGGTCGTCGGTGGTGTCGCCCATCGCAGAGACCACGACGACGACGTCGTTGCCCTGCTTCTTGGTTTCGACAATGCGTTCGGCGACGCGGCGAATCCGTTCGGCATTGCCCACCGAGGATCCGCCGTACTTCTGCACGACGAGCGCCACTGTTTCCCTTCCCATACCGAAGCTGCGCAACCACCACTGGTGGTATAAGTCCACAACAGGATACGTGTCGGCGCATCTCAATTAATTTCGATGCCGCGGGGCCACGGTTCGGCCGTCGAGGGCGGCGCGCGCCGGGCATCACCCGAAGACGCAGGTACGCCGCCCGCTGGTGACCAGCAACCGGCGGGGTTCATCACGAGGCGAGGCCAAGTTCACTCGTTCCGGGTGGCGGCCCCGGACAAATTTCGCAGATGTGCAGGTGATCCGGGCAGCGTGGGAGAATGCCTGCGGCGGCCACCAGCGCATTTGGGCTGGCGGTCGTCCGGGTTCGCGGGAAAGGGCTGTGGCGGGATGCGGACGAACTGGTGGGGACGGTTGTCCCGATACGTTCTCCGGTACCGGCGTGACCTGCTGCTGGGATTGTTCGCGTCGGTGGTCGGCACCGCGATCACGGTCATGGTTCCGCTGGTCACCAAACGCGTCATAGACAATGCGATCGCGCCGGATCACAGACCTCTGGCGCCGTGGGCTCTGGTGCTGGTTGCCGCTGCGGTTGCGATCTACTTCATGACCTTCGTGCGCCGGCATTACGGCGATCGAATCACCCATTTGGTGCAGCATGACCTCCGCGTGGACGCGTTTGCGACACTGATACGCTGGGACGGCCGGCAGCAGGACCGCTGGAGCAGCGGCCAGCTCATCGTCCGGACCACCAATGACCTGGAACTGGTGCAGACGCTGCTGTTCGACCTGCCCAATGTGATCCGGCATCTGCTTACGCTGCTGCTCTGCCTCGCGGTGATGGCCTGGCTGTCCTTACCACTGGCTTTGCTCGTGGTGCTACTTGTCCCGCTGATCGGCCTGGTCGCCCATCGCAGCCGCCGCCTGCTGGCGGTAGCCACCGAGGCCGCGCAAGAACGCAATGCCGTGGTCACCGGTGTGGTCGACGCCGCGGTCAGCGGGATTCATGTCGTCAAGGCCTTCGGGCAGCAGTCCCAGGAGACGGTGAAACTCACGACTGCCGGCCGCGCGCTCTATGCAGCACGCGTGCGGGTAGCCCGGCTCAACGCATACTTCGGCCCGCTGCTGCAAAGCCTGCCCGCCTTCGGGCAGATGGCGGTCCTCGCGGTCGGCGGATGGATGGCGGCGCAGGGCACGATCACGGTGGGCACCTTCGTTGCCTTCTGGTCTTGCCTGACCCTGGTGTCGCGCCCGGCGTGTGATCTGGCGGGGATGCTCACCATCGCGCAGCAGGCGCGGACGGGCGCCATGCGGGTGTTCGAACTCATCGACAGCCGGCCGACTCTGGTCGATGGCACCAAGCAGCTGCCCTCGTCGACTCCGGTATCCCTCGCCTTCGAGCAGGCATCGTTCGGCTATGCGGCCGAACACCCCGTCCTGCGCGGCATAGACCTCTCCGTTCGGCCCGGGGAAACCCTTGCCGTGGTCGGCCCGCCAGGCAGCGGCAAATCCACCTTGGCGCTGCTGGCGATGCGCTGCTATGACGTCACCGCGGGAGCGGTCCGCGTCGGCGGCCATGATGTGCGCGACCTGACTCTGGATTCGTTGCGCCCGGCTATCGGCCTGGTGCCCGAACAGGCCATCCTGTTTTCCGGAACTATCGGTGAGAACATCTCCTACGGCCGCTCGAACGTGACGCTGGAGCAGATCACCGCCGCGGCCCGGGCGGCGCATATCGACGAGTTCGTGAACACGTTGCCGGACGGCTACGCGACGCCGGTCGGAGCGCAGGGATTGACGCTGTCCGGCGGGCAGCGGCAACGCATCGCGCTGGCCCGGGCGCTCGTTGGCAATCCCCGATTGTTGATCATGGACGAGCCGACCTCGGCCGTGGACGCGGTCATCGAAGCTTCGATCCAGGACGTGTTGCGGGAGGTCCTCGCAGACTGGACCGCGGTCATCTTCACCCGCCGCCGCTCCATGCTGTCCTTGGCCGACCGCGTCGCGGTGCTCGATTCCGGGCATCTGCTCGATATCGGCACCCCGGAACAGCTATGGGGACGCTGTTCGCGTTATCGCGAACTACTCTCGCCCGCAACAGATCCCCTGCGTAGTCTCGCGTTCGAAGACGGTGTGCCCGAGCCGGAATCGGAACCGGAGGCCATCGACGTCGCCGCTGACGCGACCGGACCCAGCGACCACTCGCCCAAGCCCGACCTGTTGCGCCGGCTGCTGCACGACTTCCGCGGGCCACTGATCGTGAGCCTGTTGCTGGTAGCCCTCGAGACCGGTGCGGGATTGTTGCCGCCCCTGCTCATCAGGCACGGTATCGATGTCGGCATCCGTCAGCACGTGCTAACGGCGCTGTGGTGGGCGGCACTGGCCGGCGCCGCCATCGTGGCCATCCGCCTGGTCGCACAGTGGGGCAGCGCCGTGGTCGCCGGAACCGCCGGGGAGAAGGCGCTGTTCCGATTGCGCTCCCTGGTATTTGCCCATGCGCAGCGTCTGGACCTAGACGCCTTCGAAGACAACGGTGATTCCCAGATCATTACCGCGGTCACCGCCGACGTAGACGCCATCGTGGCGTTCCTGCGCACGGGCCTGGTCATCGCCATCGTCAGCCTGATGACGGCGGTGGGCATTCTGGCGGCACTGCTGGCCATCAACGCCAAGTTGGCGTTGCTCATCTTCGCCACCTTGCCGATGCTGGGCCTGGCGACCTGGCAATTCCGCCGGGCGTCGAGCTGGACCTACCGGCAGGCGCGGCAGCGGCTTGGGACCGTGACCGCCACCCTGCGGGAGTACTCCGCGGGGCTGCGAATCGCACAGGCCTACCGTGCCGAATACGTAGGATTTCAAACGTATTTCGCGCACAGCGACGACTACCGACGACTCCGCGTCCGTGGTCAACGGCTGCTGGCGCTGTATTTTCCGCTCGTACCGTTAACCTGCAGCCTGGCAACGACACTGGTGCTGTTCGAAGGGGGCCGCGACGTACAGGCGGGCGTGCTCTCGGTCGGCGCGCTGGTGACCTACCTGCTCTATGTCGAAATGTTGTTCGCGCCGGTCGACAAGCTGTCCCAAATGTTTGACGAGTATCAGCGCGCGGCGGTTGCCGTCGGACGGATCCGGTCGCTGCTGAACACACCGACCGCATTTTCGCCGTCGGCGGCGCCGGTGGGAACGCTGCGCGGTGAGATCGAGTTCGACGCCGTTCACTTCCGGTACTCGACCCGGGATGCGCCCGCACTGGCCGGGATCAATCTGCGGATTCCCGCCGGCCAAACGGTGGTGTTCGTCGGCTCCACCGGGTCAGGGAAATCGACCCTGATGAAGTTGGTGTCCAGGTTCTACGACCCGACGGACGGAATCATCCGGATCGATGGTTGCGACTTGCGGGAATTCGATATCGACGGCTACCGCAGCCGGCTCAGCATCGTGGCGCAGGAACCCTACCTATTTGCCGGGACGGTCCGTGATGCCATCGCATACGGGCGTCCCGATGCCACCGACGCGCAGGTCGAACGGGCCGCGCGCAAGGTGGGTGCACACCCCATGATCGCCGCGCTCGATGGCGGGTACCAGCATGAGGTGGCCGCAGGTGGCCGGAATCTGTCCGCCGGCCAGCTGCAATTGCTGGCGTTGGCTCGGGCGCGGCTGGTCGATTCCGACATCTTGCTGCTCGACGAGGCCACCGTCGCCCTGGACCCCGCTACCGAGGCCTTGGTGCACTGGGCGACCCTGGGCCTGGCAGCCGACCGGACCACGTTGATCATTGCCCACGAGTTGGCAATTGCCGAATTCGTAGATCGGATCGTGGTTCTCGAGCAGGGAACCATTGTCGAGGACGGCACCCACGTCGAGCTACTGGCCGCCGACGGACGCTATGCCGCGCTGTGGGCGGCCCACAGCCGGGTGGGCCGGCCGTCGCCATCCGACGATCGGCCGATCCCAACCGAACTGCTGGTCCATTCCCCCCGACACGGATGTCCTCTAGCGGGGATCAGGCAACCGGAGCCTCGGGCATCGCGGTCAGCGCCAGCATGACGTAGTGCCGCAGCAGACGACGAGTGCAGTCCTGGACCACCAGGTTGCGCCGACCGTCCAAACTGTAGGCGGAGTCCACGATCCAGAACGCGAACAGGCTGGTCGAGAGGTAGGCCGGCATGTCCTCGCACCGCAGCACGGCCTCGGCAATGTCCTCGAGGAGCTGTCGCACCGAGCGCGCGGCGGCGGCCAGGCTCATTCCCAGCATGTCGTTGTCCCAGTCGGCCGGAGGGGTCTGGTTTCCATCCAGCGGTAGCGTCCGCAGCACCTCGGAGACCAAGGCGTGCACCTGGAGCGGGCGCAGGCAGTCGGCCGGACGGTGGTGTCCGAGATCGGCACTCCAGCCCGACAACCGCTCGCGCAACCGGTCCGCCGACATCTCACGAATCAGGTTTCGCGCCCACTTGCGCGGTTCCTCGCGGTTGTCGTGGTACAGAACCAGATCCAGCGGACCATGCTTGTCAAAGCGCATCAGTCGCCACACCAGATCGAAGAATTCCTCCGATGACAACACCTCACCGTAGGGGATGGGCTGTTCGCGGTTGCGGATCTCCTGGACAGGCGGAGCCTCGGTGGATGCGGAAATCCACTCCTCGAACCGCCGACCATCGATCTGCCTTTCCTGCAGCGGCAGCGGCACCGGACGCTCTGGTGTGCTCTTCCACTTGGCGAGCAGTTCGGCGATTTGGCCGGCTGCAGCGCACAGGGTGGTAATGAAGCGCTGCTGGTAGGACTCATCGGGGACACCGCTGGTCAACAGTTCGCTCAGCGAGGCACTGGGCGTGTCCTCGACGTCGCTGACCAGACGGCCGGGGTTATCGGCCACGCGGTGGAAGGCCATGATGATGCAGCTGCGCGCATTTCCGGAGGCGGTGCGGAACCGGTGGTGCACCAGGGAACCGGCGGCGAACACGGTGCTCAGCGGCCGTTCGGAATCACTGACCTCGATGACGACCGGGCGGTCTTGGTCCCGCAACTGCATCTGCGCGTCGAATACCCGCCTGATCCTCTCGGTGGTGGTGAAGATCGACGCATTTTCGCTGGACCACGGTTCCCCGGCCTCGTTGACAAAGCAGGTGCGGGCGAGTTGATGGGTGCCAGGCAGGAAGGTGAAGTTCTGCCCGGCCGGCCCCTTGGCAGTTCCGCGGCGCCAGGTGACGATGATCTTGTACTCGTCATTGAACGGCGTGTTGTCGATGTGCAGCATGTTGTCCTGCGCCAGGACGGACAACGGCTCCGCGTCCTTGGCACGTTCATCAACCATCCAGATCGGACCGCCGACCGCGTAGGAGATGAGCGTGATCATCAACGGGTGCACCATCGGGTTGTTGACCTCAGGATCGGTCAGAAGCCCTACGGTTCGCCGCAGGTCCACGAAGCGGTGGATGAAGCTACCGCTGCCCTCCTGCGCCATGATTTCGTCGTAGCGCGCAACCAATTCCAGGAAGGCGTCCGATTCGACGATGTCGGCGAGGACTACCGCGCCCTGCTCTGCCATTTGCCCCAAGAGGTCCTGCAGCCCTGCGGTTGCGGTGGCGGCGTCCTGCGGGCTCAGAATCTCGAAGGCTTTGGTGAGCTCCGCCAATAGCGTGCTGCGGTAGGACTCTTTCTCCTCCAGATCACGGAAGCGCTTGTACGCCCAGGCGGCGGGAAGTTCTTCAGGCGATACCAGTTCCGGACCGATCGGAGGCGCGAAATTCATTGGCAGCACATCATCGGAGTTGAATTTGGCTAGCTGAATTCCATTGGCATTATCGGTCGACGATAATGTCGCGCCAAGCTGCATGAGCGATACCCCTAGCTGAGAAGTGAAGGTGCGATAGCGGATGATCAAGTCCGAGAAGCCCATGTCCGCTTCTCTGGCGGCCGATCGCGTTAAGCGTACGTCAAATAACCCACCTAACCTGGTGTGATTCCACTTTCATGCAGGGCACTGCTGTGCGGCAGCGCACTCTACTCTCGAATGCTTGAAAGTTGCCGAGTATTAATGCCAGGGAATTGACAGAAAAGCCTTTCTCATTTATGGCGGCGACCGCCGCGGAGCTAGGCCACCCCGACAAGTTTTCCGTTAAGCCACAACGGTATTGATGTTTTCACCGAGCACACCCGGGCTCCATTAGCCTTCGGAATCCTCAGCGCGGAAACGCATTCAGTCGACGGCGGGAGCCAAGGTCCGCGATCGACAGCGACGACATTCCCGTCCGGTTTGCCGTCCGGTTTGCGGTCCGGTTCACCGTCCGGGTCGCGGTCCGGGTTGCCGATCGCCGCTTTGCGCCGGACCCGGACGGCCCAACGGTGGTTTGCCCTTGGGCCTTTTTGTCCGAGGCACCGATCGCGGTAGAGTTCTTTGCGTGCAGCGGGTGCTCCTCCTCGGAAGCCGCGACGGGGCCTGATCCAGACCGGCTTCCCGTCGCGGGTGTTCGCGATGCGCCGGTCTGAAGTTCCTTCTCGCCACCCCCGGAGCAACTACCGTGACAAACTCTTCGCAAGCCCCTGGTCCCGACGCCTTCACCTCGGCGCGCACCATCGTCAAACCCGCTGGCCCACCGTCGCCGGGCCAACCCGTCTGGAACCCCCAGCGAGCCTCCTCGATGCCGGTCAACCGTTACCGGCCGTTCGCCGAGGAAGTCGAACACATCCGGGTTACCGACCGCACCTGGCCCGACCGCGTCATCGACCGCGCCCCCCTGTGGTGCGCGGTGGACCTGCGTGACGGCAACCAGGCACTGATCGATCCGATGAGCCCGGCCCGCAAGCGGCGCATGTTCGACCTGCTAGTTCGGATGGGTTACAAGGAGATCGAGGTCGGCTTTCCCTCGGCCAGCCAGACCGACTTCGACTTCGTCCGCGAGATCATCACCGAAGGCGCCATTCCCGACGACGTCACCATCCAGGTGCTGACTCAGTGCCGCCCCGAGCTGATCGAGCGCACGTTCGAGACGTGCGCTGGGGCGTCGAAGGTGATCGTGCACTTCTACAACTCGACGTCGATCCTGCAGCGCCGCGTGGTGTTCCGCGCCGACCGGGCCGCGGTAGAAGCGATCGCGACCGAGGGCGCCCGCAGATGCGTCGAGGAAGCGGCCAAATACCCCGACACCCAGTGGCGCTTCGAGTACTCACCGGAATCCTACACGGGCACCGAGCTGGAATACGCCAAACAGGTGTGCGACGCGGTGGCCGAAGTCATCCAGCCCACCCCGGAAAACCCGATCATCTTCAATCTGCCCGCCACCGTGGAGATGGCCACCCCGAACGTCTACGCCGACTCGATCGAGTGGATGAGCCGCAACCTGGCCAACCGGGAGTCGGTCATTCTGAGCCTGCATCCCCACAACGATCGCGGAACCGCCGTCGCCGCAGCCGAATTGGGCTTCGCCGCAGGCGCCGACCGGATCGAGGGCTGCCTGTTCGGCAACGGCGAGCGCACCGGCAACGTGTGTCTGGTGACCCTGGGGCTGAACCTGTTCTCCCGCGGCGTGGACCCGCAGATCGATTTCTCCAACATCGACGAGATCCGGCGCACCGTGGAGTACTGCAACCAGCTGCCGGTGCCCGAACGTCACCCCTACGGCGGGGACCTGGTCTACACCGCGTTCTCCGGCAGCCACCAGGACGCCATCAACAAGGGCCTGGACGCGATGAAGTTCGATGCCGACGCTGCCGATTCCGACATGGACGACATGCTGTGGCAGGTGCCCTACCTGCCCATCGACCCCAAGGACGTCGGACGCACCTACGAAGCGGTGATCCGAGTCAACTCGCAGTCCGGCAAGGGTGGGGTGGCCTACATCATGAAGGCCGACCACGGCCTGGCCCTGCCACGACGGCTGCAGATCGAGTTCTCGCGCGCGATCCAAGAGATCGCCGAGGGCAGCGCGGGCGAAGGGGGCGAGGTCTCGCCCAAAGAGATGTGGGACGCGTTCGCCGAGGAGTACCTGGCGCCGGTGCGCCCGCTGGAGCGGATCAAACAGCGCGTCATTGCCGCCGAGGAAGATGGCGGCACCACCAGCATCGACGCCACCGTCAAGATCGACGGCAAAGAGACCGAGATCAGTGGCTCGGGCAACGGTCCGCTGGCCGCGTTCGTTCACGCGCTGGGCACCGTCGGGTTCGACGTGGCCGTGTTGGACTACTCCGAGCACGCGATGAGCGCCGGCGACGACGCTCAGGCGGCGGCGTACGTGGAGGCCTCCGTGGCCGGCAAGACGGTGTGGGGCGTGGGCATCGCGCCGTCGATCACCACCGCGTCACTGCGGGCCGTCGTGTCGGCGATCAACCGGGCGTCGCGCTAGGCGTCAAAGTACGCGGGTAGCAGCCGGTCGACCAGTGCGGCCGGGTCGTCGTCGCCGGGCAGGGTGAGGTGGCTGAAGACGTAGCCGTTGAGCAATCGGCTCAACTGATCCATCTGCTCGGGCGTCGGGGCAAAGCCCGCGGCCTCGAAGATCAGGGTTGCCGACTTCACCGCGGCACGCTGCAACTCCACCAGGAACGGCTGCAGCTCTGGCCGTCTCGTGCCCTCCATGAACAGCTCGAACCTCGCCAGGGTGTTGCGGCGGAACTGTTCATCGGGGTCGGTGAGCATCTTCGTCATCAACGCTTTGACGCCGTCTCGGGACAACGACCCGACCGCGGACCGCAGCACCTGCACTCGCTGCCAATGCAAATCGACGGTGCGCGATGCCGTGGCTTCGAGCAAGGCCTGACGCGTGCGGAAGTAGTTCGATGTGGTGCCGGCGGGCAGACCCGCGCGATCGTCCACCTGCCGATGCGTAAGACCCCCGACACCGACGTCGGCAAGGATGTCGATCGCGGCGTCGAGGATCTGGGCACGGCGTTGCGGATTCGGCGGCATCAGTCTTTGTAGCGCAACCGCCAGAACATCGTCAGGAATGCCGGGTACACCGCGATCAACAGCAGGTAGCTGAACCACATGGGAAACCAGCTGACGATGGACAGATCCCGGACCACATAGGACATGTAGATGTGCAGCGGCACGCTACCGGCGATGTAGACGATCGATGCGGTGAAGAAGGCCCGATGCCGACCATTGGCGAACCGCACCCGGGGCCACACCAGGATGCCGGTGATGGTCGCATACGTCATCGGGATCAGCAGGATTCGGTCCGTGGCCATGGTCGCCACGTACTTCAGGGTGAGTTCGTCTCCGAAGATCACCCGGTAGACGTGCAATGCGAACCCGAGCGAGATGGTCAGCATGGCCGCCTGGCGGAAGAAATAGCCGTGCCGGCGGTAGGCGCTCTGCCGGGACGACTTGTCTACTACGGATGCAGTGGTACTCATGGCGCGACCATAGCACTACGTCCGTAGTGGCACAAGAGTGTTGGCCTCAGAAGAGCGCGAACTGTTCTTCGACCAGAGTGTGGTCGGTGAATTTCTCGGCACTGGTGCCGCCGAGCACACAGCCAACCCGGTCCATGAACTGCGTGTCGGTAAGCGCGGGCACACCCAGCTGCCGGGCGTGGTAGCCCTTGCCCTGATCAGGGGCGTCTTCGTTGCACACCACCAGCGATGTCTCCCGGTCGACGCCATCGCTGTAGGCCAGTCCGGCATGCAGGATCCGTTCGACGAGCTCCTCATGGGTTCGGCCCACCTCGGCGGCCAGCGCTACCCGCATGCCCTGGACCAGCGGCCGGTCACAGACGTAGCGGCCCGGGTTGAGGTAGGGGCAGGGCATCCGGGAGGCCAGCGCCTTGAGCGGGCGCAGTTCGTCGTGGGTCACCCGGCCGTTGGGCCACCGGCGCCGGGTGACCGGATGAATCGGCAGCCAAACGTCGCGTTCGCGGGCCCGTTGCAGCGCCGGTGCCAGGATCCCGCTCAAGACCAGTGCGTCGTCGAAAGCGTCGTGCGGCCGTTCCTGGGTCACGCCCCAATGTGCGGCCAGCGTCTCCAGCCTGAGGTTGTCGATTCCGAGTTCCAGCCGCCGGGCCAGCTCGACCGTGCACATGACGGAATCCACCGGCAGCTCGGCATCTGTCAGTTCAGCCTCAGCGGCCAAAAACGAGTAGTCGAACGCGACATTGTGGGCCACCAGCGTGCGGCCGCGCAGTAGCTCGGTCAGATCACCGACAATGTCGGCGAACTGAGGCTGGTCTTCGAGCATCGCCGCGGTCAGACCGTGCACGTGGGTTGGGCCCGGATCCACCCCGGGATTGAGCAGGCTGACCACGGAATGCTCGACATTGCCGGCTGCGTCCAGCCCAAGCGCGGCGACGCTGATGACCCGGGCGTGCCCCGGCCGAAATCCCGAGGTCTCGACATCGACGACGGCCCAACCCTCACCCGGGTGGCCGGCCGGCCGTCCCCAGTTCTGGCTCACACGATGAGAATGGCACGTCGGGCCGACATCACCGGCGTCGTTGCGCCTCGTGTCGGCCTCAACTTGGGGACGGCCCGTTACTTGGCCACGACCCGCTCCACTCGGCCCCCAGCGCCAAGGTTGCGATCGCCCTTAAACTGCCCGGGTGATAACCGCCCGTGCCCGGCTAGCCCTCGCCGCAGGTTCGAGCGCGCGTTGGGCGTCTCGAGTCACCGGTCGCGGAGCCGGTGCGATGATCGGCGGCCTGGTCGCAATGACCCTGGACCGCTCGGTGTTGCGCCAGCTCGCGAGCGGTCGGCGCACCGTCGTCATCACCGGCACCAACGGCAAATCGACGACCACCCGGATGACCGCGGCCGCCCTGAGCACCCTTGGCGCCGTCGCCACCAACGCCGAGGGTGCCAACATGGACGCCGGCCTGGTGGCCGCGCTGGCCGCCGACCGTCGTGCCGGACTCGCGGCGCTGGAAGTCGACGAGATGCACGTCCCGCACGTGTCGGACGCCGTCGAGCCGGCGGGCCTGGTGCTCCTGAACTTGTCCCGGGATCAGCTGGACCGCGTCGGCGAGATCAACGTGATCGAACGCACCCTGCGGGCCGGCCTGGCCCGCCACCCGAACGCGGTGGTGGTGGCCAACTGTGACGACGTCCTGATGACCTCAGCGGCCTACGACAGCCCCAACGTGGTGTGGGTGGCCGCCGGCGGTTCCTGGTCGAACGACTCGGTGAGCTGCCCGCGCAGCGGCGAGGTCATCGTTCGCGAACCCGGGCACTGGTACTCCACCGGCGCCGACTTCAAACGGCCCAGACCACAGTGGTGGTTCGATGACGAAGCCGTGTACGGGCCGGACGGACTGGCGCTGCCGATGCGGCTGGCGCTGCCCGGCGCGGTCAATCGGGGAAACGCCACCCAAGCGGTCGCGGCCGCCGTCGCGTTGGGCGCGGATCCGGCGTTGGCCGTCGCCGCGGTCGCCGAGGTCGACGAGGTCGCCGGCCGTTACCGCAGCTTCGCTCTCGGCCGCCACCAAGCACGGATCCTTCTGGCCAAGAACCCGGCCGGCTGGCAGGAAGCGCTGTCGATGGTGGACGAACGTGCCGCCGGAGTGGTCATCTCCGTCAACGGACAAGTGCCCGACGGCGAGGATCTGTCCTGGCTGTGGGATGTGCGCTTCGAACATTTCGCCGAGGCGTTCAAAACGACCCCGGTGGTGGCCGCCGGTGAGCGCGGCACCGACCTGGCGGTGCGCCTGGGTTACGCGGGCGTGCAGCACACCCTGGTGCACGACACCGTGGCGGCCATCGAGTCTTGCCCGCCGGGACCGGTGGAGGTGGTCGCCAACTACACCGCGTTCCTCCAGCTGCAGCGGAGGTTGACGCGCAATGGCTGACTCTGTGGTCCGGATCGGCCTGGTGTTGCCCGACGTGATGGGTACCTACGGTGACGGCGGCAACGCCGTCGTGCTGCGCCAACGGCTACGCCTGCGGGCCATCCCCGCCGAGATCGTCGAGATCACCCTTTCCGACCCGGTACCGGATTCCTTGGACCTGTACACGCTGGGCGGCGCGGAAGATTACGCGCAGCGATTGGCCACCCGGCACCTGCTGCAGCACCCGGGACTGCAGCGCGCGGCCGGCCGGGGCGCACCCGTGCTGGCGATCTGTGCGGCCGTCCAGGTACTCGGGCATTGGTATGAAACCTCATCGGGCGAACGTGTCGACGGTGTCGGCCTGCTCGATGCGACCACCTCTCCGCAACAGACCCGCACCATCGGTGAGCTGATCAGCAAGCCATTGCTGCCCGGGTTGACCCAGCGGCTCACGGGTTTCGAAAATCACCGCGGAGGTACCGTTCTGGGCCCAGCGGCATCGCCGTTGGGTGCGGTGGTCAAGGGTGCGGGCAACCGGGCGGGCGATGGCTTTGACGGCGTCGTCCAGGGCGGCGTGGTCGCGACCTACATGCACGGGCCGTGTCTGGCCCGCAACCCCGAGCTGGCCGACCTGCTGCTGAGCAAGGTGGTCGGAGCGCTGGCGCCGCTGGAGCTACCGGAAGTGGAATTGTTGCGCCGAGAGCGGTTGTCGGCGCGCTAGCGCCGCCCGCCGAACTCAGACCATCGCGCGGCGGCCGGTCAACGCGCGGCCCAGGGTGAGTTCGTCGGCGAACTCCAGGTCACCACCCATCGGCAGCCCCGACGCGATCCGGGTGACGGTCAGGCCGGGGATGTCGCGCAGCATCCGCACCAGGTAGGTGGCCGTCGCCTCGCCCTCGGTATTGGGGTCGGTGGCGATGATCACCTCGGTGATATCGACGCCGTCGACCCGATCACCGATGCGAGTCAGCAACTCGCGGATTCGCAGCTGCTCGGGACCGATCCCGGAAAGCGGATCGAGCGCCCCGCCCAGCACGTGATAGCGACCGCGGTATTCGCGGGTTCGCTCGACGGCCTGGATGTCTTTGGGCTCTTCGACGACGCAGACCAGGGCCCCGTCCCGGCGCGGGTCCGCGCAAATGCGGCAACGCTCGTCATCGGAGACGTTCCCGCACACAGCGCAGAAGCGCACCCCGTCCCGGACCTTGGCCAGCACGGCGGTCAGCCGGTCGATGTCCGGCGGCTCAACCGACAAGAGGTGAAACGCGATGCGCTGGGCACTCTTGGGGCCGATGCCCGGCAGCTTGCCGAGCTCGTCGATCAGATCCTGAACGGGTCCCTCGAACATGCCGGGGCCGGTCAGACCCCCGGGGCACCCGGCATGCCTGGCATACCCGGTGCGCCCGGGGCACCCGGCATACCTGGCATTCCCGGCGCACCCGGCCGTGGCGGCATTCCCGGCGCTCCCGGCGCTCCTGGGGCACCGGGCGCGCCGGGCGGGCGCATCGCGCCGGCCAGCGCACCCAGGCGCTCCTGCGCCATCTTGGTCACCTGCTGAGACGCATCGCGCATGGCACCAACGATCAGGTCCTGCAGCGTCTCTATGTCGTCACGGTCGACCACCTTGGGGTCGATCGTGACCCCGACCAGTTCGCCGCTGCCCCTGACAGCGACCTGGACCAAGCCGCCACCGGCTTGACCGTGTACCTCGGAATTGGCCAGCTGTTGCTGGGCTTCCAGTAGCTTCTGCTGCATCTGCTGTGCTTGAGCGAGCAGTGCCGACATGTCGCCGCCGGGTTGCATGACAGTCCCCTAGCATCTTGGTCTCGAGTTGGTTTCGCCTGCGGTTGTATGGCGATTTGAAACAATCAGCCTAGACGGCGCGGCGTTACCGTTGCGCAGTGGACGTAGGAGTCAGCCCGCGTGTCGGGATCGCCATGGTCATCGGGATGCTCGTAGCGGCGTTGACACCCCTGCTCCCAACGGCGGCCGCAGCCCCTTCCAACATCGCCGGCATGGTCGTTTTCATCGACCCTGGGCACAACGGCGCCAACGACGCATCGATCGGGCGTCAGGTCCCCACCGGCCGGGGCGGCACCAAGGACTGCCAGGCCAGCGGGACATCGAGCAACAGCGGTTACCCGGAGCACACGTTCACCTGGGACACCGCCCTGCGACTGCGCGCCGCGCTCAACGCGCTGGGCGTACGAACGGCGCTCTCCCGCGGCAACGACAACGCGCTGGGTCCGTGCATCGACGAACGCGCCAACACGGCCAACGCGTTACATCCCAACGCGGTCGTCAGCCTGCACGGCGACGGCGGCCCGGCCACCGGCCGCGGCTTTCACGTCAACTACTCGTCCCCGCCGCTGAACGCGGCCCAGGCCGGTCCCTCGGTGCAGTTCGCGCGGGTCATGCGCGACCAGTTGCGGGCCTCGGGTATTCCGCCGGCCAACTACATCGGGCAGGACGGCTTGTACGGGCGTTCGGATCTGGCGGGGCTGAACCTGGCCCAGTACCCGTCGATCCTGGTCGAGCTGGGCAACATGAAGAACCCCGCGGACTCGGCGCTGATGGAGTCCCCCGAAGGGCGGCAGAAGTATGCCAACGCGCTGGTCCGCGGGGTCGCGGGCTTTCTGGCCAGCCAGGGCCAGGCGCGCTAGCTTTCCAGCTCGGACTTGAGGTTGGCCAGCACTTCACCCTGGATCTTCTTCAAACCCAGCGGGGCAAACGTCTTCTCGAAGAAGCCCTTGACCCCGCCGGCGCCGTTCCAGGTGGCCTTGACGGTCACGCTGCAGCCCGGCACCGCCGGAGCCACCGTCCAGTTGATGATCATGGATGAGTTCGCATCCTTTTCGATCACCGTGTGGCCTGCGACATCCACGCCGACCTGCACGTCACGGACGCGCGACTTGGTCGCCTGCAGTCGCCACTTTGCGACGGTGCCCTGTCCCTGCCCCCCTTCGAGCACCTGGTACTCGCTGTATTGCGGGGAAAGAATTTTCGGACGAACGTTCTGATAATCGGCCACTCCGGCAAGAGCGGCCGCAGGCTCAGCATTGATCAAGATCGTGCTGGCTGCGCTCACCTGTCCCATCAGGCGCAACTCCTCTGTCATGAATCGCGGTGCAGCCCACACACGGATGCAGGGGCTGTGGTCGGTGACTACGATATATGTGGTGCCTGGTACTGGATCTGGACTGTCCGCCCACACATCGGGCGTAGAGCGATTGCTGGCTAGCTATCGATCCATTCCCACGACCGCAACGGTCCGGTTGGCCAAACCCACTTCAAACCTGTTCCTCGCCCGCGCCAAACGCGATGTTCGGGGTCTGGACACCTCCGGGTTGACCGGTGTGATCAGCATCGATCCCGACGCCCGCACCGCCGACGTGGCCGGCATGTGCACATATGAGGACCTGGTCGCAGCCACGCTGCCGCACGGTCTGTCGCCGCTGGTGGTTCCGCAGTTGAAGACCATTACGCTCGGCGGCGCGGTCACCGGCTTGGGCATCGAGTCGGCATCGTTTCGCAATGGCCTGCCGCACGAGTCGGTGCTCGAAATGGACGTCCTCACCGGCGCGGGCGAATTGCTGACGGTATCGGCCGACCGGCACGCCGATCTGTATCGAGCCTTCCCTAATTCCTATGGCACGCTGGGCTATTCGACTCGGCTCAAGATCCTGCTGGAGCCGGTCAAGCCCTTTGTGGCGTTGCAGCACATCCGATTCGACTCGTTGCGGGCACTGGTCGCGGCGATGGAGCGCATTGTCGATACCGGGGGCCTGGACGGGATGGCGGTGGACTACCTGGACGGCGTGGTCTTCAGCGCCGACGAAAGCTACCTGTGCGTCGGTGTGCGGACCGCAACGCCGGGCCCAGTCAGCGATTACACCGGAAAAGACATCTACTACCGGTCGATCCAGCACGAGAGCGGCGTCAAAGCGGACCGCCTGACCACCCACGACTACTTCTGGCGCTGGGACACCGACTGGTTCTGGTGCTCACGCGCGTTCGGCGCGCAGAACCCGACGCTGCGGCGCTGGTGGCCGCGGCGGTACCGGCGCAGCAGCGCCTACTGGAAGCTGGTGGAACTCGACCAGCGCTTCGGAATCGCCGACCGGATCGAGAAGCGCCACGGGCGCCCCCCGCGAGAGCGAGTGGTGCAGGATGTCGAGGTTCCCATCGAGCGCACCCAGGACTTCATGACATGGTTTTTGGAAACGGTACCCATCGCACCGATCTGGCTGTGCCCCTTACGGCTTCGTGACAATGACGGCTGGCCGCTGTATCCGATCCGGCCGGACCACAGCTACGTCAATGTCGGCTTCTGGTCCTCGGTGCCGGCCGGCGCCACCGAGGGGGCAACCAACCGGGAGATAGAGACGAAGGTGAGCGAGCTCAACGGACACAAGTCGCTCTACTCCGACAGCTACTACACCCGAGAAGAGTTCGATGAGTTGTACGGCGGGGAGTCGTACAAAACGGTGAAGAAAACCTACGATCCAGATTCGCGTCTGCTCGATCTCTACGCAAAGGCGGTGCAACGACGATGACTGCAACGAAAGAAGCCAACCAGCCCCCGAATGCCAACGGCGGCAGACTCAGTATTGCCGAGGTCCTGGCGATCTTCACCGCGACCGGCGGCCAGCCACTGAAGTTCAGTGCGTATGACGGCAGCACCGCCGGTTGCAACGACGCGGAAATGGGGTTGGAACTCACCTCCCCCCGCGGCACCACCTACCTGGCGACGGCGCCGGGGGAACTCGGCCTCGCCCGGGCCTACGTATCGGGGGACCTACAGCCCCACGGTGTGCATCCCGGCGATCCGTATGAGCTGCTCAAAGCGTTGACCGACCGGGTCGAGTTCAAACGGCCGTCAGCGCGGGTGCTGGCCAACGTGGTGCGCTCGATCGGGGTGGAGCATCTGTTGCCGATCGCGCCGCCGCCGCAGGAGACGCCGCCGCGGTGGCGCCGAATGGCCGAGGGCGTCCTGCACAGCAAGACCCGCGACGCCGAGGCCATCCACCACCACTACGACGTCTCGAACACCTTCTACGAGTGGGTGCTCGGGCCGTCGATGACCTATACCTGCGCGGTCTATCCGAACGAACGGGCAACCCTGGAAGAGGCTCAGGAGAACAAGTACCGGCTGGTCTTCGAGAAGCTGCGGCTGCGGCCGGGCGATCGCCTACTCGACGTCGGCTGCGGCTGGGGCGGGATGGTGCGCTACGCCGCGCGCCACGGGGTCCGGGTCATCGGCGCCACGCTGTCGGCCGAGCAGGCCACGTGGGCCCAACAGAAGATCTCCGACGAGGGGTTGGCGCAGCTGGCCGAGGTGCGCCACTGCGACTACCGGGACGTGGTGGAGACCGGGTTCGATGCCGTCTCGTCGATCGGAATGACCGAGCACATCGGCGTCCGCAACTATCCCGCCTATTTCGGCTTGCTCAAATCCAAGCTGCGCACCGGCGGCCTGCTACTCAACCACTGCATCACCCGCCACGACAACAAGTCGACATCCTTCGCCGGCGGGTTCACCGACCGCTACGTCTTCCCGGACGGGGAGCTGACCGGCTCCGGCCGCATCATCACCGAGATCCAGGAAGTCGGCTTCGAGGTGCTGCACGAGGAGAACCTGCGGCAGCACTACGCGCTGACGCTTCGCGACTGGTGCCACAACCTCGTCAAGCACTGGGACGTGGCGGTCGCCGAAGTCGGACTGCCCATCGCCAAGGTATGGGGCCTGTACATGGCGGCCTCGCGAGTGGCGTTTGAGCGCAACAACCTGCAGCTGCATCACGTGCTCGCCGCCAACGTCGACACCTGGGGCGAAGATGACCTGCCGCTACGGCCGTGGTGGACGGCCTAGGAGGAGATCGCTATGTCGCCAGACGATGCCGCCGCAACTTCGACAGGGAGCCGGGCCCGCAGGTTCGCGGTACGGCACTGGGTCGCGCTGATCCTCGTCGTGCTGGCGGCGATCTTCATCGCACAGAACCGCGAGCGCCCGCAGATGCACTTGCCGTGGGTCACCGTCGAGTCGCCCATGTGGCTGCTGCTGAGCGCCATGTTTGTGCTGGGCATCCTGGTGGGCCTGCTGCTGCGTCGACGCCGCCGGAAATGAGCCATGGCTTGCCCCGGGCGGCCGAAAAAGGCGTAGACGTGATCAGAAACCCGGTGGTTTCCGTCAGCGTCGGCGCCACGGCGATCGCGCTGGGATGGGGGCAGAGCCTATTCCGAAACGTGCAACGACTACCGCTGGTCGGGTCATGGGTGCGGCAAGGCATCGACGAACTGTCGCAGCGAGGCGACCGGTGGCTCGCGCAGAATGTGGACCCGCTCAGGGCGCGGGTGCTGCCGATGGCCGGCGATTTGGTGGATCTGGTACTCGACCAGATCGACCTGACCGCTCTGGTTCGCGAACGGCTTGATCTGGACGCCCTGGTCGCCGAGGTCGACATCGATGCAGTGATCAACCGGATCGATCTGATCACCCTGGCGGACAAGGTGATCGACGGTGTCGACCTGCCCGGGATCATCCGTGAGTCGACAAGTTCGGTAACGGCCGAGGTGATGACCGACGTTCGCAGCCAAGGCGAACGGGCCGATGACCGCGTCGCCAGGATCGTTGACCGGGTTCTGGGGCGTGACCGGGACGATCAGTGATCTCCTCCGATCCGGCGCCCGCCGATGGGCGTGCGGCCGGCATCGTCACCCGGGGGCTGGCAGCCGTCATCGATCTGGTGGTCGTTCTGCTGATCATGGGTGCGCTCTACCTCGGCCTGATCCTGGTCAAGCTGGTCTACTCCCCGGTGTCCTTCAGCCTGCCGGCGCTCAACGTTGTGTTTTCCACCCTGGTCACCTTTGTGGTCGCCGTCGGATACCTCACCGGCTGTTGGGCGGTTTCGGGGTGCACCGCCGGCGCGGTGATGATGGGGCTTCGAGTCGCCGGACGACACTCACATCGCCTACGCCCACTGGTCGCGACGCTACGGGCGATCGGCTGCGTTCTGTTCCCGGTCGGGTTGATCTGGGTTGCGATCGACCGGCAGCGAAGATCGTTGCAGGACATCGTGTTCCGTAGTCGGGTCGTTTATTCACGACCCCATGCCGCGACCGGCCCGGACGAACCGGTCTGACGCCGCGCAAGCACCCGGATGTCGCGCGGCACAACGGCACGCGCGAGGTCAGGCGTTGTCGATGCGGCGGGCACCCAGCTCATTGCGCAGCAGTTCGAGCGCCACTTCCTCGGGTTCGCGGCGCGGCTCGGACGGGTCGCTGCGACCGGCTTCGGCCAGCAGGCTTTCCTCTTCCCCACGCCGGGCGGAATCGACGGCAACGGGATCCGCCGCCGGGGCCGCGGCCTTGGCCGGCTTCGGGGTTGCGGCGGGTTCCGCGGCGCCCACCTCGCAGCGCACCCGCCAGTTGACTCCCAACGCATCTCTGAGCGCCTCGGCGATGACGTCGGCGTTGCGCTGCTCGGACAGCCGCCGGGCCAGCGGCGCCGAGTCGTGGGTCAGTACCAGCGTGTTGTCTTCGAGCGCACGAACGGTGGCGGCGGCGAGCATCACCTCGGTGGTGCGGCTGCGCTGGCGCACCTTCTCGCGCACGGTCGGCCACATGCTGCGAACCGCGGCGGCATTGAGCTCCCCGGGAGCCGAGACCGGTTCGGGAACCGGAGCCGGCCGGGGTTCGGGCGCCCGCCGGGGTTCGGGCGCCGGCCGGGGTTCGGGAGCCGGCGGCGGCTCTGGCGCGGACTTGGGCTCTGGTGGTGCCGGCCGGCGCATGCTTTGCCTGACCATCTCTTTGGCCTCCGCCCGGGCGGAGGTCGTCGCCCGCGGCGCGGCCGGCGCTTCCGGCGCGGCCGGCGCTTCCGGCGCTGGGGCCGAGGTGGCTCCCGCACCGGCCGGTATCGACATGGCCAGCCGGGTCTCGATCCGCTCGATGCGCTGCAACAGCGCCGATTCGGCGTCGCTGGCCGAGGGCAGCAGCAGCCGGGCACACACCACCTCCAGCAGCAGCCGGGGTGCCGTCGCGCCACGCATCTCGCCCAGCCCGGCCTGTACGACCTCGGCGTAGCGAGTCAGCGTCGCCGACCCGAGGTGCGCCGCCTGCTCCCGCATCCGATCCAGCACATCTTCGGGGCCGTCCACGACCCCGCGAGACACGGCGTCGGGAACCGCTTGCAGCACGATGAGATCGCGGAATCGCTCCAGCAGGTCGGTGGCGAAGCGACGAGGATCGTGCCCGGCGTCGATCACCGATTCGACCGCCCCCAACAGCGCCGCGGCATCCCCGGCGCCAAGCGCGTCCACGGCGTCGTCGATCAGCGCGACGTCGGTGGCACCCAGCAGTCCCAGCGCTCGCTGGTAGGTCACATGGTTGCTCTGCGCCCCGGCCACCAGCTGGTCCAGCACCGAAAGCGTGTCACGCGGGGAACCACCGCCGGCGCGAGTCACCAGCGGATACACCGCCTCGTCGACGACCACGCCCTCCTGCTCACAAATCCGCCCGATCAGACCTCGCATGGTGCGCGGCGGCAGCAGGCGGAACGGGTAGTGGTGGGTGCGCGACCGGATGGTGGGCAGCACCTTCTCCGGTTCCGTGGTGGCGAAGATGAAGATGAGGTGTTCGGGGGGCTCTTCGACGATCTTGAGCAGCGCGTTGAAACCGGCGGTGGTCACCATGTGCGCCTCGTCGATGATGAACACGCGGTAGCGCGACTGCGCGGGCGCGTAGAACGCGCGATCCCGCAATTCCCGGGTGTCGTCCACACCGCCGTGACTGGCCGCGTCGAGCTCGACCACGTCGATGCTGCCGGGCGCGCTGGGCGCCAAGGCCTGGCAGGACTCGCAGGTTCCACACGGCGTGGCCGTGGGGCCCTGCGCGCAGTTCAAGGACCGCGCCAGGATGCGCGCCGACGACGTCTTGCCGCAGCCGCGCGGCCCGGAGAACAGGTACGCATGGTTGATCCGGCCGGCCTCCAGGGCGATCGACAGCGGTTCGGTGACATGCTCCTGCCCCACCACCTCCGCGAAGGTCGCCGGACGATATTTGCGGTAGAGAGCCACGGTCAGCAGGCTACTCAGGCTGGCGGACTATTGCGGAATCCACTGGTCCGAGCGGGAACTACGGGCGGGCCAGCAAGGCCTCGGTGCCGGCGAGCAAGGCACAGGTCGCCAGACCATCGACCGCGTCGCTCAGATCGGGCAGCGACGGGAAAGACGGCGCGATCCGGATGTTCTTGTCCTCGGGATCCTTGCGATACGGGAACGACGCGCCCGCCTCGGTGACGGCAATCCCGGCGTCCTTGGCCAACGCCACGGTGCGGCGCGCGGTCCCCGGCATCACATCGAGGCTGATGAAATACCCGCCCTTGGGCTCGGTCCACGACGCGATCTTGGAATCGCTGAGCCGCTGATCGAGGATCTCGAGCGCCAACGCAAACTTGGGCGCCAATATCTGCTGGTGGCGGCGCATATGCAAGCGTACGCCGTCGGCGTCTCCGAAAAACCGCAGGTGCCGCAGCTGGTTGACCTTGTCCGGACCGATCGACTTCTTTCCGGCGTACTGCAGATACCACGCGATGTTGCCCAACGACCCGCCGAAGAAGCTGACGCCGCCGCCGGCGAAGGTGATCTTCGACGTGGATGCGAAAACGTAGGGCCGGTGCGGATTGCCGGCCTTGGCCGCCAGCCCCAGCACGTCAACCTGCCGGATGAAGTCCGGCGTGAGGGTGTGCACCATGTAGGCGTTGTCCCAGAACAAGCGGAAGTCCGGTGCCGCCGTCTGCATCTGCACCAGCCGGCGCACCGTTTCCCAGGAATACGTGACACCGGTGGGGTTGCCGAACACCGGTACGGTCCACATGCCCTTGATCGTGGGGTCGACGGCGACCAGTTCCTCGATCAGATCGACGTCGGGGCCGTCCTCGAGCATCGGGACGGGGATCATCTCCACACCCATCGTTTCGGTGATGGCGAAATGGCGGTCATAGCCGGGAACGGGGCACAGGAACTTGATGCCGTCCGGCTCCTTTACCCAAGGCCGGGGCGAGTCGACCCCGCCATAGAGCATGGAGAACGCGGTCACGTCGTGCATCAGCTCCAGGCTGGAGTTGTTTCCCGCGATCAAGTTCTGGACCGGGATGCCGAGCAACTCACCGAAGATGGCGCGCAGCGCCGGCAGGCCATGCAGGCCGCCATAGTTGCGGGTGTCGAGGCCCTCGGGGTCGCGGTAGTCCTGGCCACCGGACAGGCTCAGCAGTTGATTAGACAGGTCCAGCTGCTCAGAAGACGGCTTGCCTCGGGTGAGATCCAGGGACAGGCCTTTAACGCGCAGGTTTGCGTAGTCCTGCTCGTGGCGGACATGCAAAGCGGCTAGCTCTTCAGGGCTGAGCGAATCGAACGAGACCATGCGGCCCTTTCACCGTCGAAAACCGTGGATCAAACATGCAGGTCTTGAGCGGTTGCAGGCCAGTTCTTGCTGGTTGGCACCTGGTGGGCCGCCCCGGACAAAGGGGGACCCCGCGCACCCGACAGAGCCCATTGACCCTTGCTGCCTTCCGGCCCTGGGGGAGTTCACAGGATAGACGCCGCGCGGGGTCCTGCCGCGAGTCTAATACCTCCGCGGAGACATTCGTCGGCGGCCGCGGAACACGGGCGCCGAGACAGCGGCTACCATATCGGCGGAGGATTCGCCTAGTGGCCTATGGCGCTCGCCTGGAACGCGGGTTGGGTTAATAGCCCTCGCGGGTTCAAATCCCGCATCCTCCGCAATGGTCGCGCCCGCGCCGAGGCGCGGGCGGACAGTGTGGGCTGGTCAGCTTGACTGGCTCCGGCTCACAGTACGAGGAGGGGTATGGGGCGCAAGGTTGCCATGCTGTGGCACGCGTCGTTTTCGATCGGCGCAGGCGTCCTCTACTTCTTCTTCGTTCTGCCCCGTTGGCCCGAATTGATGGGCGATACCGCCCACTCGCTGGGGACCGGGCCCCGGATCACCGCGGGCGCCCTGTTCGGCCTGGCCGCGCTGCCGGTGGTGTTCACCCTGCTGCGTACCCGCAAGCCGGAACTTGGCACCCCTGCCCTGGCGCTATCGATTCGGACATGGTCGATCGTGGCGCACGTGCTGGCCGGGGTGCTGATCATCGGGACCGCCATCAGCGAGATCTGGCTCAGCCTGGACTCGGTGGGGCAATGGCTGTTCGGGATCTACGGGGCCGCTGCCGCCATTGCGGTACTCGGCTTCTTCGCGTTCTACCTGTCGTTTGTCGCGGAATTGCCACCGCCACCGCCCAAACCGATCAAGGTGAAAGAACCCAAGCAGCGCCGCCGCCGCAAGAAGGGCACCTCAGAGGCACCGATCGCGGCTTCGGCGCCGATCAGTCGACGGTCGCAGGCGCATGCCAGCACACACCCGCCCGCGATGGCGGCACCGTTGATCGCGGCCACGGTAGGGCCCGGGTAGCCGAACATCGCGTCAAACGCGTCCGATAACGCTGGAATCAGCCGATCCGTATAGCTGGTCCCGCCCTGCACCACCCGGTTCAGGTCGACCCCGGCAGAGAACACTCGTCCGGCGCCGGTGAGCACCAGCGCGCCACCGTGTGAGGAGCCCAGTTCGCGCAGCGCATCGGTCAACTCGGTCAGCAGCTCGACATCGAGGGCGTTGACCCGCCCGGACGAGAGGGTGAGCACTTGCACGGCGTCTACGGCCTGAATCTCAATCACAGTCACACACTCCACCACCACGGCGGTCGAGCCAAATAGTTGGGATCGGTAGCAACCCGGGCGTTCTGTACTTACTCCCATGACGGCGCCACCAGGGCGGCGCATGATGGAAGGAAATCCAGTGAAACGTGTTATCGCGGCTGCGATTGGAACCATTGGCTGCGCATCGGCGCTGGTGGGCTGCTCCAGCGGCGGCCACTCAGCCAGCCCGGCATCAAGTGTCTCCACCGGCGGTGGCGGAACGCAGGTCCAGGTGGGCGGCACGAATCTTCCTGGCCTGGACCCGGCCTCGGTGACCTGCGTCAAGCAGGGCGGCAAGATCGACATCGGTAGTGGCTCCGCCGGCGGCCAGCAGGCACTGGCGGTGGTGATGACCGATGAGGCCACTCCGCGAGTCGAGTCGCTGGCGCTTGTGGTGGACGGCAACGCATTGTCTGTCACCGACAACATGGGTGCCAAGGTCGGCTCGGCCAAGGTTGCGGTGGAGGGCAAGACCTACACCATCACCGGCCAGGCGCAAGGTGCCGACATGAAGAACCCGATGGCCGGAATGATCACCAAGGACTTCAGCATCAAGGTGACGTGCGGCTGATGCAGGGGGCACCGGCCGGTGGGCAAGCATCGCTTGTCCACCGGTCCGGTCTGTCGCGGTCAAAACGGACTTATGATGCAGCCGTGTCGATCTCCGGCGATCTCGAACACGCCCGGCACCTGGCGTTGGCCGCGGACGAGGACGCGGCCCGGGAGCTGCTGATCGCGCTGCTGCCGCAAATCGAACAAGCCGATCGCGATGACCTCGCACTGCAGGTATTCGCGCAGCTGGGCGAGATCTACCTGGTCCGCGGCGCGACCGAGGGCGTGCGCGAGTGCGTCCGGCGCATTCGTGACTGCTTGGCCAGCTACTCGAAGATTCTCGACGGTACCCTGCCGGAGGCGGCCGCCCAGATACAGCTGTCGGACACCGAAGTCAGGCACCTCATCTGCCGCTATTCCCAGCGCGCCGCCCTGCTGCAGATTGGCCTGTGCGCGGCCGAGGGCGATCACGAAGGCGCCGCGCGGCAACTCACCGCGCTGGCCGACTCAGCCGGCGCGGAGTTCCCCGACCTTGCCGGTGAGCACCGGCTCCTGCTCACCCACGCCCGGATTCTGTGCGCAAGCGCGTTGTGCGACGACGATCTACACACCCACGCGGTGCCGAATTGGGAATCCGTGCTCGAAACGCTGAACCGGCCGGACACCGGTTCCGACGCCGAATACTCCGATCACCTTTGGGTGTACGGGGCCACCGCATACGGCAGGTTCTGCGTCGAGACAGGACGATTGTCGGAGGCCGAACCGTGGCTGCGACGCGCCGGGGCCCGCGCTCAGGCCAGGGGATGGGAATTTGCCTTCGCCAGAACACAATTAGAACGAGCGGCGGCGCGCTGGGTGGTCGGCGACCACGCGGCCACCGAGCAGCTGGTCTCCGAAGCGGAGCCGATCATCTCCCGCTACGCGCGCGCACACGATGTCGCCCGCTGCTGGCTCTACCTTGGCCTTACCCGACTGGCCAGCGGTGCGCTCGAGGTCGCCGACCAATGCTGGGCGAACGCCGAAAAGCACTGGCGTGACCTGGGAAGGCCCCTGTACCTGCACCGCATTCTGCTGCAGCGCAGCTGGATAGCCATCTTTTGGGGCCGCTTCGCGCAAGCCGTGGAGATGATCGCGCAGGCGCGGGAACTGCTCGACTCATCGCCTCGCAGCAGCTGGCTTCAGTACGCCCAACTCGACAGTCATCTGGGCACGGTGTGGCGGGCAGACGCGCTGGCGGACTTGGGGTTCGACGGCTCAGGCGATCCGGAGGAGACACTGCAGCAGACCGAAGCCCGCCAAGCCGAGTCAATCGGCCTGCTGCACGGTGAGATCGGCACCGAGGGGTACTGGCGTGCGATGAGCAAGCTGGAACAGGCCGCCGAACTCAAGGTTCCCGCGGCGCTCGCCGTCGACTCGGTTCGCTATTCGATCGCTGACGCTGACGCGAGATCACGCTGGGCAAGCCATGTCTCGGCCCCGATTCTGGCCGGCGCGTTCGCCGTCGCCTGGGAGTGGGAAAATACCGAGCTGATCAGTGAACTGGTCGAATACCACAGCGCCCGAGGAACGTTTAGCCCCGCTCCGCCACGCGAAGCCATGGGCGAGTGGGCATCGACCGCCACCGCGCCGGCGTTCGTCGACACCGACGAACCGGCCGCCGCCGCAGCGGGGACGTCACGGCAGGGGGCGAACTCGTTGACACGCCTGGGCCCCTTGCCGCCCTTGCAGATGCAACCGGACGCCCCACCGATCCTGAGCCACTATCGCGCGCTGGCGCTGCAACGCTACGGTCGCGCCGTCACGTCCGCCGAGCCCGTCTGGTCCACCTGGCCATGAACGACTCGGACCGCCCCACTCTGGTGCTGCGTTACGCCGACGTCGGGATCACCACCTACGCGAGTCTGCGCGTGGTCGGCCAACCATCCAGAACCGTCAACTGGGTGGTGGACGAGCCGATCCTGCTGGCGGCCTTGGCCGAACTGACCGACGCACTACCCGAGCCCCACGGCAACGAGGACCGGCGCGAGGCCATCGAACGCGCACTTTGCTGGGGCCCATTCGCAACGCGGGACAGCGAACTGACGGTCGCGTTCATCCTGGGGGTACTGCTGATCGGCACGCCCGGATGGCAACTGCTGACCGAGTGCGCGGCATCGCCGCGGCCGGTGCTGTTCATCTCGCCCAGCGCCCGGCTGGCGCGGGCGCCCTGGGGGCTGCTGGCGTTGCCGACCGCGGGGCCCACCCGGGAAGAGTTGGTGCGGGCTCGCCAGGAGGCGATCACCGCCAGCGGCCGAGCGGCCGCCCGGATCCCTTGGCAGTTTGCCGACATCACCGAGTACACCGATGGCTACCGGCTGATGGAGTTGGTCGACATCCTTCTGGCGGTGCCCCAGAACATCGTGCACTCCGCGCGCGTGCCGGCCCGATGGGCCGCCCGCAAAGACGGCCCGCCGATACTCATACTCGACCCGCGCGTGCCCGGCCAGCGGCCCGACTCGGCACTGGGATCGGTGCTGGGCAGGCCGTCGGAGGAAACCCCGCTCGCCAGGCATTTTGCCGAACTGATGCGACGTCGCCCCGTGTTGCCGGCGGTCGACTCGCCCAGTGAGCTGTTCCGCCGCAGGGATACCGACCGGGACTGGCTGTCGAAATTGCTGGTGCAACAACCAAGTCGGCTCTTGTACGTCGGGCATGCCAGTTCGGCCGATAGCGAGGGTGGGCATGCCGACCATGCGGCGCTGCATCTGGCGTGTGGTGCCACAATACCCGGGGATGCCCCCGCGATCGGCGACCACCGGCCGCTGACCGCCTCGGATCTGATGGCGCTGCGGATGTCGATGCCACCGCGGGTGGCGCTGCTGGCCTGTGCCTCCGGCGGCGACTACCAATTCGATGAGGCAACCGGACTGGTGGCGGCGACCATCCTGGGCGGGGCGCAGCTGGTGACCGCCACCCTGTGGTCGCTTCCCACCACCGCGGCTTATCGGCAGTTCGTCGCCGAGGACGGCGATCCGGCAGACCCGATGACCGACCCGATGACCGAGATCGTCGCCGCGATCGATTCGGCCCACGAGGCCGACGAAGCCGGGTGCGCCGTAAATCGCTGGCAGCGCGCCCAAATGCGACGCTGGCGTGACGGCGAGGCCAGCGCCAGTCCGTTGTATTGGGGTGCGGTGGTCAGTTTCGCCGTCGACGGGGCACGCTGATGGTCAACCGATGGCCAGACCCCTGGCGCGAACGGCCAACACGTCATCGGGCAGCGAAAGCTGTTGGCGGTCGGCGGGATCAAACGCCACCAACACCACCAGTCCGGGGCGCAATGTCGCCGTGTCTGTTTCCGTGTCGTCCTGCACTAGTCGGCCGATGAAGGTGTCGCCGTGCACGCTGGCCACTTCGATCCAGATCTGGCGCTCACCGTCGCCAGGTTCGGCCTCGCCGCCTTCGACCGTGCGCACCGTACCCACTCCGACCGTCCGAGCGACCCCCGGCATCCGTCGTGCCGCGTAGCTGGCGTGGCCGATGAGACTCACCGTGGCCAGAGCAAACCCGATCCCGGCCAGTGCGATCCGGAAGTCGCGCATCACCAGGTACCACAGGGTGGTTGCGATCAGCGCAACTTCGGCGCCGATGGCCAGCATCTTGGGTTTGCTCATAGCGCCAGCCTCGCGGGGACAATCGGCTACCGAACCCAGCTTTGGGAATATCAGTATCCGCGTCAATGCCCCTATCCTGTTGACATGTGCGCGGATCCACAGTTGACGACGACCGTAGCGGTGGGCAGTCCCCGCCGCGCGGTGATCGATCAGGCGTGGCGCGCGATCGGCCCCGGGGTCGAACTGCTCAGCAGCGATGACGGCGGTCCGTTGAGTCGCACCGTCAAGCGCATCATCGATCCACTGGTGCTGCGGTTGCGGTCGAATCCCCAGTATTCAGCGCCCGTCGTCGACCCGGCCACCGCGACGTTGATGCACGACGCGATCCTTGGCAGCGCTGTCCAATTATGCTCTGCGGCATCGTGGTTCGATGTGCTCAAAGCCGAGCGGCGCAAGCTGCGGATCCGCAGCGGAAACGCCCAGGAGTTGTACTTCCCGGTGTGCTTCGAGCTGGCGATCACCAAGGGCCCGCCCGCGGCCGGTGATCGTGAAACCCCGGCGACGGTGCTGCACGAGATCCATCAGGGGCGCGACCGCACCGCGATCGAGGTGTTGCATGAATATCTGGCAAGTCCGGAAGTGGTGGCCGCGCTTACCGATCAACTCAGTCGAAGCTGGCGCGACGTGCGGGCACCGGATTCGACCTGCCGCGCGGCGATCGATGCGTTCCGGACCGCACTGGGCACGGCGCTGGGCCCCGCTCCCAACCACGGTGCCGTCATCGCACGCCAGCGCGCCTGGTCGATGCTGGCCGGCTCCACCACCGCATACGACCTCGGCGCACTGGCGCGCGTCGAATCTGGCGAGCTGCCCTGGTCGATAGTCGCACTGGGCTTGAGTTCGGTTGCGCCACAACAACCCCCCACCGTCAATGCCGGCTCCGCCAGCGACCGTCCCCTGGACCGGACCGTGGTGGATCGGGTGCGTGCCACCCTCCGCCGCGCCCTGGACCGAGATGCGTTGCCAGACATCCCCTTACTGTGCGAGGAGGAAGTCGACCGGGCCTGCGCCCCATGGGGCCTGCTCGGCGACGACAAGCAGGCGACCCTGGTGGCCGGGATCGAAGTCGCCGTCGAACTGGCCCCCTTGGACCGAACCATGACCAACCGCTACGCATTGGCCGCGCAGATTCAGTCGCGGCTGCGCAAAGAGGCCTACGTGCTGCACGCCCGCCGCTACCTTGCCGACGGCGGGCCGATTCATCCACGACAACGTCAGGTGGTCGACGACTTGGCCGCCTACGCCCAGCCCTACCTGAGCCGACTTTGGGCACGACTGCACGGGCGCGATGTCTGGCAGGAGCCCTGCGCGGACGTCGACGACGTGCGGTCGCTACTCGACAGTGTCGCGCGTTCGGTGAGTCTCGACCATCGGCAGCGGATCAAGTCGATGCTGGAATTGCAGGTGGCCGGATGAAACTGGTGGCCGAGTCAGGATTGTGGAGCACCGGTGCCACTGGCCCCGACGAGCAACTCCCGGCGTCTCCACTGATTGCGCTGCTGGAAGTCAGTGGGGCGGTGCTGTCCTGGGTCATTGATGACCCGCGCGGGGAGGCGGCCACCCGCATCACCTTCACCGACGCGGCGCGCGCCGACTGGCTTTGGCGTGTGGTCGGCGAATCCGGACACGTCGCGGTGCTCTCGGCGGTGGCCGGGCACCCGGCGGGTGACGTCGACCTCCGCGGCGTCGACCTCATCCCGGGCTCCGCCGCCGGCCTGCGACGCCTGGCCGTCGGCCATTGGCTGCGGCGCTGGTGGCCGGCCAGTCAACGCGACGACATCGCCGGGCTGGACCGGGCGCTGCTCGACGTCGAGGTCGCACTGCTGACGGTCGGGGCACAGGGCTTCTTCACCGACGACACCCTGGATTCGGACGTCGCCGAACTGCTGGCGCCGCACGCCGGCGCCCTGACCGCACATGTCCGGACCGATGATGCACGCATTCGCGCACTGGTGCGGGCCGGGGCTCATCTTGCCGACGAGGTGGGCACGGACGGCGCCGGCTGGACGGAACTTTCTGCCGCAATTGATGATTCATCGGTCGCGGTGACGATGCCGACGGGACGGCGCGACGACTATGCGCTGGCCGCCGGCGCCGGGCAAGGCCCGCGCGGCGCGGCGTCGATCGGCCGTGGCGTGGCGTCGATCAACTGGGACGGAGTACCGCCGGCGATATTCGATGCGGCCGAAGACACCGTCGACTGGACGATCGAGCCCGGCGGACCGGCCGGGTCCGCCGTTGTCGCCGTCGTGCGGGCCGCCCTCATCGGAGCACAGCCGGCCACCGACGTGCCGGTCCGAGTGCGCTCCGGTGAGGCCAGCGGCACCGGCGCGCTGGATGCCGGCGGCCGGGCCACGGTCGCACTCGTCGACGCGCAACGGCGCGCCATGACCCAGACCTCGGCATGGGACCACAACTGGGCCGCCACGTCGGTAGTGATCGGGGCCGACATCGCGGAATCACGCCAGACCCGCGACCGGGTGCGCCGCTGGGTGCGCGACCGGCTGGACCGGCCGCCACCGGACGCTTTTCTGGCCGAGATCCTGGCCAGTGAGTCCGCCTACTGATTCCCCCTCGAAGATCCGCCCCGATTCTTATGCTGAGCGAGTGCCAAACAGTTATCGGGTCGTGCAATGGACCACCGGAAACGTCGGCAAGAGTTCGCTGCAGGCGATCGCGACTCACCCCGCGCTGGAACTGGTGGGGTGCTACGCCTGGTCGCAGGAGAAGGCCGGGCGCGACGCCGGCGAACTGTGCGGCATGGCACCGCTGGGCATCACCGCCAGCAATGACGTCGAGGCGCTGCTGGCCCTCAAACCGGACTGCGTGGTCTACAACCCGATGTGGATTGACGTGGACGAACTGGTGCGCATCTTGTCGGCCGGAGTGAATGTGGTGACCACGGCGGCGTTCATCACCGGGCACAACCTGGGCGCCGGCCGCGACCGGATTCTGGCGGCCTGCTGCCACGGCGGCTCGACGATCTTCGGATCCGGCGTCAGTCCGGGGTTTGCCGAACTGTTGGCCATTGTGTCGGCGATGGTGTGCAACCGGATCGACAAGGTGACCGTCAACGAGGCCGCCGACACCACGTTCTATGACTCCCCCGCAACCGAGCGGCCGGTCGGCTTCGGCCAGCCGATCGACCATCCGCAGCTGCAGGCGATGACCGCCCAGGGAACGGCCATCTTCGGCGAGGCGGTCCGGTTGGTCGCCGACGCGCTGGGGGTCGAACTCGACGAGGTCCGCTGTGTGGCCGAACACGCGCAGACCACCGCGGACCTCGACCTGGGTTCTTGGACCATTGCGGCGGGATGTGTCGCGGGCGTCCACGCCAGCTGGCAGGGAATGGCGGGCGGCCGGACCATCGTCGAGCTCAATGTCCGGTGGCGCAAGGGACAGACCCTCGATCCGGACTGGCAGATGGACCAGGATGGCTGGGTCATCCAGGTCGACGGAACTCCCACGGTTACAACCAAAGTCAGCTTTCTGCCGCCGCCCTACTTCCAGGCCGAAACGATCGCCGACTTCATGGTGCTCGGGCACATCATGACCGCGATGCCCACCATCAACGCGATTCCGGCTGTCGTTGCCGCGGCCCCCGGCATCGTTACCTATAGCGATCTGGCCCTGACGCTGCCGCGCGGGATGGTGCCCACCGATCGAAATTCGGATCCGAAACTGGGCGCTTCACGAACACCCTGATGTCGGGCAGCCTCGATAGCATTGCGGGGCCGGGCCGCGGCACAGGTTTCACGCTTGGCCACCCTCGGGTATCCGGTTGCCAAGCGCACCAACTCCTAACTCTGGAATAAGCATGAGAAACGCAACATGGACGCGTCGGCTTGCCGTCGGTGCGGCAACGGCGGTAAGCGCGCTGGTGGGAGGGGGAATCCGGGTGCCGTTCGCGGCCGCCGAACCGTGTCCGGATGTCGAGGTGTTGTTCGCCCGCGGCACCGGCGAACCTCCGGGTATCGGCGGCATCGGGGGATCTTTCGTGGCCGCGTTGCGGTCGGATATCGGCGCCAAGTCCTTGGCCGTCTATGCGGTCGACTACCCCGCCAGCAGCGACTTCTCCAGCAGCGATTTCCCGCGGACAGTGATCGACGGCATCCGCGACGCCAGCTCACATATCGAGTCGATGGCGGCCAAGTGCCCCGCGACCCGAGAGGTGCTCGGCGGGTATTCGCAGGGCGCTGCGGTGGCCGGCTACGTCACTTCCGCGTCGGTACCGCCGGGGGTTCCCGCGGCGGCGGTGCCCAAACCCATGGCGCCGGACATCGCTGATCATGTTGCGGCAGTGACCCTTTTCGGCACTCCCTCCGAGCAGTTCCTGCAGCACTACGGAGCCCCGCCGATCACTATCGGCCCGCTGTATCAACCCCGCACCATCGAGTTGTGTGCCAGCGGTGACCCGGTTTGCAGTGGCGGCAACGACGCGGCAGCGCACGCGCTGTACGCCGTGAACGGGATGACCGGCCAAGGCGCGGACTTCCCGGCGCACCACCTGTAGCCGGGCCATTGCCCCCCGCCGCCAGATGGGGCGACTCGCCGTGCACAATCGCTGCATGCACGTTCTGGTAACCGGTGGTACGGGGTTTGTTGGCGGCTGGACCGCCAAGGCCATCGCCGATGCGGGGCATTCGGTCCGCTTTCTGGTCCGAAATCCCGCGAAACTGGAGTCGTCGGTCGCCAAGCTGGGCGTCGATGTGTCCGACTTCATCATCGGCGACATCAAAGACCGCGATCTGGTGCGCGAGGCACTCACCGGATGTGACGCCGTCGTCCACAGTGCCGCACTGGTGGCGACCGACCAGCGCCAGACTCAAGACATGCTGAGCACCAACATGGAGGGTGCTCGCAACGTGCTTGGACAGGCCGTCGCACTCGGACTCGATCCGATCGTGCACGTCTCGAGTTTTACCGCCCTTTTCCACCCCGGCCTGCAAACCCTCTCGGCGGACCTGCCGGTGGTGGGGGGATCCGACGGCTACGGAACGTCCAAAGCGCAGGTCGAAATCTATGCGCGCGGATTGCAGGATGCCGGCGCACCGGTGAACATCACCTATCCGGGCATGGTGCTGGGCCCGCCGGTCGGCAACCAATTCGGGGAGGCCGGCGAGGGGGTCAAGGCCGCGCTGGAGATCCGCACGATTCCCGGGCGCAACGCGGCTTGGCTGATCATCGACGTCCGCGACGTGGCCGCGGTGCACGCGGCGCTGCTGGAGCCGGGGCGCGGTCCTCGCCGGTACATGGTGGGCGGGCATCGAATTCCGGTGCCGGAGCTGGCGAAGATGCTTGGCCAGGTGGCCGAGACGCCGATAGTGAGCGTTCCGATTCCCGACAGCGTGCTGCGCGGTGCGGGTTCATTGCTCGATCTGGCCGGCCCGTATCTGCCCTTCGACAACCCGTTCACTGCCGCGGGAATGCAGTACTACACGCAGATGCCGGACTCCGATGATTCGCCGAGCGAACTGGAGCTGGGCGTGACCTATCGGGATCCGCGCACCACGCTGGCGGACACGGTCGCCGCCCTCACCGCCTAGCCCGCGAAGCGCTGGGGCGAGTTCAGTCATCCCCGTCCGGGGGTTGGACGCCATCTGCTTCGGGTGGGGCATTTTTCAGCCACCTGCGCAGCCGAAGCAGTTCGTTGGTCACGATGCCGAGTCCCAGCAGGATCAACGTCACCACAATTACGGTGGTCACGCCTTCTATGGTGGCAGGCTCGGCTGGCCGGCCGACTAGGCGGCCTCGATCTCCAGACCGATGTGCACCTTGTCGATGCCACCACGCACGATCGAATGTGGGTAGAACCACCACGCGTGGTACCAGTACCGCTTCAGCACGGCGTTGTAGACCCGCCTCGTTTCCGACTTGGGCAACACCCGCCCGACCGCCTCGACCGGCTCGCTCTTGGGCTTGCCCAGCGAACCGCTGCGGGCGAGCGTCACCCGCGGTGTATTGCGGATCCGCTTGACTTTCCACGACTCGTCGTCGGTGATCACCAGCAGCCGGTTTCCGTCGGGCACCCCCCAGATCGGGGTAGGTTTCGGGCGGCCGTCCTTGGTGAACGTGGTCAGCAACAGATATTTGGACTTGATGACGTCTTGAAAACTTGGAGCCACGCGCTTCTTCCGCTCTCTGAGTGGGTGTCTAAGGACAGTATCCAGTCGATGCGTCCATTAATCGTGGCGCGCACCACTACAAGGCGCCCGCCCCGGCTCGTCACCGCATCGCATCTGCCCACCCCAGATGTCCGCCGAAGTCCAGCGTGCGCGCCATGTCGCGGTAGCTCTCACGCAAGCGCTGATAGTCGCCGCCGCCACCGCGCGCGCCCGCCAGCGCCGTCCGCATCCGCAGCAGCCAGATGTCGCGCAACGGTTGGGGCCCATCCGGCGGCTCGTCGGCTACCCGCTCGATCGCGGCCTGGGCTTCGGACCAGTCAGCCTCGGTGTCCCGGTCGAGCAGCGTCTCCACCAGAGCATGTGTTGCCGGCAGCCCCCAGCTGAGTAGCTGTCCCTGCCGGTACAGGGTGTCAACGGCCGTGCGCAGCGTCGGTAGGGCGTCGTCACGATCTCCCCGACGACCACGCTCGCGCGCCAGGTAGGCCTCGACGATGGGCAGATCCCCCAGCGAGTAGCCGCGGCGCATCAGCGTGTCCCCGGTATCGGCGAGGTACCCGTATCCGCGGTCGCGCCCGGGCTCGGTGCCCCGCTCCAACAGCGCGATGCCCAGCGAGATTTGGGCCGAGCTCAGCGCGAGGTCATCGCCGGCCTGCTGAGCAATCTGCACCGCCTGCTCGATCTCGCGTATCGCGGCTTCGTCGGGGCTGAACACTCCGAACGCTATTCCCGGATTGTGGACGAACGCGACAACGGTGGCGTAGGCCACCGGGTCGGTGGCGCCGGCGGTCTGCACCGCTTGGTGAACATCGTCGCGCCAACCGGGACGGCCCAGGCAGTAGCGGGCAATGGCCCGCGTCGTCAACGCCAGCGCCAGCGGCGACCCGATCATGAAGTTGCCCTTGGTGGGATCTCCGTCGGCCAGCTGGATCACCAGCTGCGACCAGTGCAGGACATCGAGCCACTGGGCCTGTTCGGCCTTGGCCACAATGGCCGTCAGCGACAGCCCCACCGTCAGGGTTGGATTGCCAATCGACTCGATGAGGCCCATTGCCTCCGACGCCAGTCGGGATCCCTCGTGGATGCGGGCCTGGTAGATGCGATCCATCACCAGCCCGGCCGTCGCGATGGCGAGCGAGGTCTTGTCCCCGGCTGCCAGGCACAGCTCACGCAGTTCAGCGAAGTGCGCATCGGAAATGTTGACGTGGACGCGCCACGCGTAACCGCACAACATGGTGCGGGGCGCGATGCGCTTGACCGATCGGTCCGGGGTGTCGGCGGGTAAGGCATCGGAGATCCTGGTGGCTCGCTCCCAGCTCAGGCGCGCCGCGGCGATGTCGCGGTTCAGTGCCCACTTGCCGGCGCGCATGTGCCAGCGGTAGGCGGCCACCAAATCTCCTGCGGCCTCGAAGTGCTCGGCAATCAGCGCGGCATGGTGGTCGCCCGGATCGGCTTCCGTGTTTTCGAGCGCTTGGGCCAGCCGGCGGTGTAGCTGGGCCCGGTCGGCCCTGAGCTGCGCCTCGTAGGCCACGGTGCGAACCACGGGATGCCGAAACGCGTACTCGGCGCGTGTGGTGAACCGGACCTGGTCGATGAGGTCGGCATCGAGCAACTCGTCGATGCAGGGTTCGATTCCCAGGCCGATCAGCAGATCGGAGCTGAACCGGGATCCGACTACCGCGGCGGCACTGAGCGTCTGTTTGGCGGCCGGACTGAGCCGATCGATGCGGGCACCGATGGCCGCTTGGACGGTTGCGGGCACCCGGATCTCGGCCACATCCGTGCGGCATTGGTAGCTGCCGCGCTCGCCGGTGAGCACGCCGCGTTCGGCGAGTTCGCGGGTCATCTCCTCGGCGAACAGCGGGTTGCCCGCGGCCCGCTCGGAGATGACCCGGCCGATGGTTGCGACCGACGGGTCCTGGCCGAGCAGCTCGGCGACCAGCGTCGACACGTCCGCGTCGGTGAGCGGCGCCAGCGCAATCGTCTGGGCACCCGGCACCAGCTGCAGGGCGCCGCGATACTCGGGGCGATAGGTGAACAAGACCAGCGACGGGGTCTGCAGCATCACCGTCAGAAAGTCCGCGAGCATCGACTCGCTGGCTTCGTCGATCCAATGCACATCCTCGAGGACGAAAACCACCGGTTCGGTGCGCGCCAACTGGGATGCGTTGATCAGCCCGGTCAACCGGCGCCGGCGCGCGTCCGGGTCGATCCTGGGCAGCTCGGCACCCGGAGCGGCGATGCCCAGCAGATCGTCGAGCAGCAGCAGATCCGCCAGCTGGGCGTCGGGCACTCGGTCTCGAACCCGCGCCCGCGCCCGCGCCGCCTCATCGTCGAGCCCACTGGCCTGGCCGACGGCCCGCAGCAGACGCATCATCACCCGGAACGGGACGTCGGCGGCGTGCGACTCACAGTAGGTGTGCACCACGGTGACCCCACGACTTTTCGCCAGGCCGATGGCCTCGCGGACGAGTCGTGATTTTCCGATCCCTACCGGACCGGTCACCCCGACCACCGAACCACGTCCGTGGATGGCGCGATCCAGCATGGTCGACACGGCGGCCACTTCCCGCCCGCGCCCCACCAGTGTCGACTCGGCGGTATCGGTTCTTTGGTGTTGGGCGGTCGCGCTGCGCAGCTCCCGCGCCGAGGCCGTGCCCATCCCCTTGACCTGCACCCGCTGGGGCGCCCCGAGCAGCACCACACCCTCGACCAGCCGCGCGGTGGTGTCGCTGACCATCACCCCGCCCACCGGAGCGATCGACTCCATCCGTTGCGCCATGCCGACCTGCTCGCCAACCGCGGTGTATCCCAACGCTGTCGGACCTATCCCGCCGGTGATCACCTCGCCGGAATTGAGGCCGATCCGCAGCCGCAGCTCGACGCCGTCGGTGCGACTGATGTCCGCCGCCAGGCGCGCGACCTCATCCTGGATGTCGAGCGCGGCCAGACACGCGCGCAGGGCGTGGTCCTCCAGGGCCGCCGGTGCGCCGAACACTGCCATGACGCCGTCGCCGGTGAACTTGTCCACCCGGCCGGCGTAGCGCTGCACAACCGTCGACGCACGAGTGACGAGCTCGGCCATGATCTCGCGCAGTCGCTCCGGACCGACGGCCGCCGCGATGTCCATCGAATGCGCCACGTCGGCGAACAGCACCGTGACTTGTTTGTATTCGGCACGGGTATCGGCGGCACCGACCGGTGCGCCGCATTCGTGACAGAACCGCGCATTCTCCAGGGGTTCGACACCGCAAGCGCGGCACACTGTTACGGGCGTCATCCGACCCTCCGCCAGTCCGGCTCCCCGGTTTGGTCAGGCTCCCAGCATAGGGCGACATCGTGGGATGCTGGTGATTCAGGCGCGCCGGTCGCGCGGCGGGCCGATCGTTGCGAAGTCTGCGAGGTGTTCCGGATGTCCGAGCATGGTCGCCATCAACGATTGCAGGACCGGCTGCGCCACGCCGTCCTGTGGGCTCCGGCCGTCACCGATGCGGCGCTGCGCAGGGCCGTCTACCACGGGCAGGACGTGCCCGAGCCGCTGAGCGGATATGTGCAAAAGCTGCGCCGGTACGCCTACCGGGTCCAAGACAGCGACATCGAACAGTTGCGTGGCGCCGGCTACTGCGACGACGACATCTTCGAGATAACCATCGCGGCCGCACTCGGCGCCGGTGACGAGCGCCGGCATGCGGGTTTGTCCGCCCTCGAGCGGGCCTTGCGGTGAGGCTGCCCAGCATCACCCGCGGGCGCCCCGGCCGCCGCCCGGTTTTCGCGCTGGCGCGATTTGTCAGCAGCCGCGAAATCCCCGACATCATCAAGGTCCGCTACTACCGTTCGAGGTTTTTCGGCAAGCCGTTCTTCCAACTCGCGCAGGCGCTGCTGCGCGGCCCTTCCCCGTGGACGATCGGTGAGCGAGAGCTCTTCGCGGCGTTCGTGTCGGCGCGCAACCGATGCCAGTTCTGCGCCACCACTCACGAGGCCGTCGCGGCGGCGACCCTGGATCCGGGCCTGGCCGCGGCGGTCGTCAGCGATTGGCGCACCGCGCCGGTCGACGAACCGCTGCGAGCCACCTTGGGCCTGCTGGACAAACTGACCCTGACGCCCGCCCAGGTGCGACCGGTCGATGTGCGGGCCGTTCTCGACGCCGGTGTCAGCGCCGAGGCGATCCGGGATGCGATCGAGATCTGCGCCTTGTTCAACACCATCAATCGGGTGGCCGATGGCCTGGACTTCGCGCTTCCCACCGGCACCGAGCGCACCCTCAATACTCGGGTACTGCTGCGGCTGGGCTATCGGTGAACGCCGCGGCGCACACCGGTCACGGCATCGACTCGGCCTGCGCAAGATGTCCGGCGAAACCCATCGCGCTCGCCGTGTCGCGGTAGCGATCCCGCAACCGCGCATACGTCGTGTCGTCGCCGTGCGCCCGCGCCAGCAGCGCGCGCAGCCGCAACAGCAGGATCTCGCGCACAGCCAGCCCGTCGTCGGCGGGTGCGGCCGCCAACCGTTCGATGGCCGCCGCGGCCTCGACCAGATCGCCCTCAGTCCCCCGGTCCAGCAGGGTCTGCACCAACACCCCGGTCGCCGGAGTGCTCCACCCCAACAGCCGTCCCTCCCGAAACAGGTGCTCGACGGAGGCGCGCATGTGCGCGATGGCGCCGTCGAGGTCCCCGCCCCGAGCCCACTCGCGGGCCAGGTAGACCTCGACGAAGGGCAAGTCGGCCAGGAAGTACACCCGACGCTGGAACATGTCACTGACATCGGCGAGCACCGCCTGCCCGCGGTCGCGCATCGGGTCTTCCCGGCGGTGGACCAGCGCGACATCGTCACCGGAACGCTCGGCGATTTGCAGAGCGTCCTCGATCTCGCCGAGCGCGCAATCGTCAGACGCCAAGACACCGGTCGAGATGCCCGCGCTGTAGACGTAGGCGACGACGGTGGCATAGGCCATGGGATCGGCGCTGCGGGCCATCGCCAGACCATGCTGGAGATCTTCTGCCCACCCCGGACGCCCCAGGCAATAGCGCGCGTTGGCGCGGGTGGCGAAGGCCACCGCCAGGGGGCAGCCGATGATCAGAGCGCCCATCGTCGGGTCGCCGTCGGCCAGGGCGATCACCCGCTGTGACCAGCGCAGCGCATCCGACCACTCGGCGCACTCACTCTTGGCATAGATCAGCGCGATGGACAACGCGACCGTCAGGGCCGGATCGCCAACCGACTCGATGAGCGTCATGGCCTCGGTCGCCAACTGCGATGCTTCGCGCATTCGTGCATGCTGCAGATGGCCAATCACCAACCCCGCCATCCCGATCGACAGGGACGCCTTGTCCCCCGCGGCGGCACACAGTTCGCGCAATTCCTCGAAACGCGCGCCGGCGACGTCGATGTGGATTCGAAACGCGATGCCGCACAACATGGTGCGCGGGGCAATCCGCATGGCCGCCCGGTTGGGATCATCGACGGGCAATGCGTCGGCGATCTTGCGGGCTCGCTCCCAGCTGAGGTGGGCGGCCGCGATGTCGCGATTGGTCGCCCACGCGGCGGCGCGCACCTGCCAGCCGTAAGCGGCGTGCGATTCACCGGCGGCCTCGAGGTGTTCGGCGATCAGCGCGGCGTACTGGTCCGCCGATTCCGGAACCCGGGCTTCGATCACCGCGGCGAGCCGCCGGTGCATCTGGGCGCGAGCTGATTTCAATTGCGACTCGTAGGCCACGGTGTGAATCAGCGGATGCCGGAACACGTATTCGGCCGGCTCCGTGAACCGCACCTGGTCAACGAGTTCCGCGCTGATCAGCTCCTCGATCGGCGGTTCGATGCCCAGGCCGATCAGCAGCTCGGTGCTGAAGCGAGATCCGATGACGGCCGCGGCGCTGAGGGTCTGCTTGGCGGCCGGGCTGAGCCGGTCGATGCGCGCGCCGATGGTTGCCTGCAGCGTGGCCGGCACGATCGCGTCGTCGGCCTCGGCGGTGCACGCGTAGCTGCCACGCTCCCCCACCAGCACCCGGCGTTCGGCGAGCTCGCGGATGATCTCCTCGGCGAAAAAGGGGTTGCCGGCGGCACGCGTGGCGATGATCTCGGCGATCTGGGCGACGGAGGGATCGGGGCCCAACAGTTCGGCGATCAGCGCCGAGGTTTCGGCATCGCTGAGCGGGCCCAGGGCAATGCTCTGGGCGCCGCGCACGCCCCGCAATGCTCCGCGATAGTCGGGCCGGTAGGTCACCAGCACCATCGAGTGGGTCTGTGGGATCACCGACAGAAACTCGGCGACCATCGATTCGCTGGCCTCGTCCATCCAGTCCGCATCCTCGATGACGTACACCGCGGGTTGGGCGCGAGCCAGCTGGACCGCGTTGATCAGCGCGGCCAGCCGCCGGCGGCGGGCCTCCGGGGCGATCTTGGGCAGCTCCACCCGGGGGTCGGCGATACCGAGCAGGTCATAGAGCAACAACAGGTCCTGCGGATCACCGTCTGGGACGATCGCCCGTACCCGCACCCGCGCGGTGGCATCGTCGAGCCGGCTCACCTGGGCGGCGGCGCGCAGCAGACGGATAACCGCCCGAAATGGGATATCGGTCGCGTGCGATTCGCAGAAGGGCGAAAACACCGTAACACCAAGATTTTTCGCGACCCGAGCGGCTTCCCTGGCCAGCCGGGTCTTGCCGATGCCCGCCCGTCCGACCAGCGTCACCACCGACCCGCGCCCGGCAATGGAACGGTCCAGCATCGTGGTCAGGGTGTCCAACTCCCACTCGCGTCCCACCAACGTCGCCGGGGCGGGACCGCTTTGCCAGTACTGATCAACCACGCCGAGCAGTTGCCACGCCGGCACCGCAGCCTCGACACCCTTGATGTGCACCAGCTGCGGCTCGCCCAGCACGGCGGCGCCCTCGACCAGTCGGGCGGTGGACTCACCGAGCATCACCGTCTCCAGCGCGGCCACCGCCTCCATCCGCTGCGCCAGCCCGACTTGCTCACCAACCGCGGTGTAACCCAGCGCGCCCGTTCCGATTTCGCCGGCCACGACCTGCCCGGAATTGAGGCCCACCCGAAGCTGCAGCACGACACCGTCGCGCCGATCGACCTCGCCGGCAAGGCGCTTGGCCTCATCCTGAACGCCCAGTGCGGCCAAACACGCCCGCAGCGCGTGGTCCTCCAGAGCGGCCGGGGCACCGAATACCGCCATGATCCCGTCACCGGTGAACTTGTCGACCGTGCCGCCATATCGCTGCACCACCACCGCCGCGCGGTTGACCAGCTCGGTCATGATCTCGCGCAACCGCTCGGCACCGAGCGCCGCGGCGATGTCCATCGAATGCACCACATCGGCAAACAGCACCGTCACCTGCTTGTACTCGGCGTGGGTATCGGCGGCGGCGACGGGCGCGCCACATCCGTGGCAGAACCGGGCGTTTTCGAGGGGTTGGGTACCACACGAGCGGCACGCCAGTACGGGCGTCATCGACGCCTCCGTCGGTCCTGACCCAGAGTTTTCGCCTTCCCAGGATAGGTGGCCGGGGGTTGCCGGGACCCGGTTATTTTTCAGTTGACACGGAGGCGGCGTTTGTCAAGTGGAACCGCTCCGGTGGCGAGGTCGAGACTTGCCAGGGTCGCGGCCGGCTCCGCATTGTGTTGCCAATAGAAATCGTTGCTATATGCATGCATCGCGGGCTTCCGGGCTCCGATGCGCCGAATAGGAGCCGAAGTGGTGATGTTGCGAGTTATTCCCGAGGGTTTGGCGGGGGCCAGTGCGGCGGTAGCGGCCCTGACGGCTCGATTGGCCGCCGCGCATGCCGTTGCGGCGCCCGCCATTACGGCGGTGATCCCGCCAGCGGCCGATCCGGTGTCGGTGCGCAACGCGGCGGGGTTTAGCGCCGTCGGCGTTGAGCATTCCGCCATGGCCACCGAAGCCATCGAGGAATTGGGCCGCTCCGGGGTCGGCGTGGGTGAGGCCGGTATCAGCTACACCGTTGGAGACGAAGCCGCGGCAGCCGGCTACGGCGCTTTTGGCGGCCTGTGATGACCATGCCGATATGGATCGCCCTGCCGCCGGAGGTGCACTCCGCGCTGCTGTACGCCGGTCCTGGTCCCGGCCCCATCGTGGCCTCGGCGCAATCGTGGCAAGCGCTGGGCGCTAGCTACGCCGAGGAGGCCGCCGAACTCGAAGCGCTGCTGGCCACCGTGCAAGCCGGGCCCTGGCAGGGGCCCAGTGCCGCCAGTTTCGTTGGCGCCTACGGCCCGTATCTGGCGTGGCTGACTGCGGCCAGCGCCGACTGTATAGCGCGGGCCGCAACACACGAGGCCACCGCGGCCGGCTACGTCAGCGCGCTGGCGGCGATGCCGACGTTGGTGGAGCTGCAGGGCTCCGGCGTTGTTGATTAGCCCCTGGGTGGAGCTGGAAGCCAACCACGTCATCCACGGCGTGTTGCTGGCGACGAATTTCTTTGGTATCAAAACGATCCCAATCGCGCTCAACGAATCCGACTATGCGCGAATGTGGATTCAAGCCGCGACCACGATGAGCGTCTATGACGCCGCCAGCGCCGCTGCGGTTGCCGCAACACCACACACCAACCACACCCCGCCCATCCTCAAACCCGGAGCCAGCTCACTCACCAGCCTGCCTCCGCCGCCCAGCCCGCCCTGGTGGAGCATCATGTGGCAGCTGCTGCGAACCCTGGCCGACATCGTGTCCCAGACGGTGAGCCAGTTGGCCAGCGAGGTGGCCAGTTTCGCCTGGCAGTTCGTCTTCTACCTCGGCCAGATAGTGGTGGCGTACGGGGTCATGCTGCTGGGCTACGCACTTCAAATGATGAAGATCCTGAACCTGCTGATCGCCGACCTGATCGTATTGGCACTGGATCAAGTTCAACTCGTCCTCATGTACCTCTACATCACGTTGCGCGGCGCCATTGCGATGGTCACGCTGGTCGCGGATTTTCTCAACAAGGTGCTCACGACGCTGTCGCTGGGAGTCGAGCACGCGATCGCAGCAATAGCGCAGGCGATCCGCGAACTGCTCGGTGGCGCGGCCATGGCGTTTCAGGCGGGCGGAGTTTCGCCGCTTTTGCCCCAAGCGAGCGCCCTGGGCAATGCCCCCACCGGCGCCATCGGTCGGGCACATTCCGGCGTGGCAGCGGCCGCATTACCCAACGCACATTTGGTTTCCGCGGTGCAGCTGTCTTCCAGCGGGTCGATGACGGCGGCTGGATTCGCCGGCACCGCGCCACAGCAATCGATTGCGCAGCCGGTTGGATTGTCCACGCTAAGCGCCGGCTCATTTGGCGCCGACGCGCCCTTGCCGTTGCTGCCCAGCACGTGGGCTGCGGGCTCGATACCGGTCTGAACTCAGGTCGGCGGGCGCTCGATTCTCCAGGGGCCGCCGTCCCCGTCGCGCTGCAGCTTGACTTCATCGGTACCGCCGTCGCGCTTGCCGTCGACCTCGATCTCGACGGCGACGCGAATGGTCGCCTTGCTTTGTCCGCGCAACCGGACGGCCAGCACCTCCAAGCGGTGAAATGTCCAGCCGCGCAAGGTTTCGAGCTTGTCGATGATGATGTTGTCATCGGGCCAGAGCAGTTGTCCGGTCAGTTCGTCGCCGCGCATCAACGCCGCGTAGAACCCGACGACTGCCGCCGCCGGATCGGCGTTGCCTACCGCGAGGTCGGCCGCCTGGGCGGGCGTGAGCACGATGGGCTCAACGTAGTCCGCCCAACCGTCGTCGTCACGTTCCTTGGTCGCCGGAATGATTAGCGCCATACGCCGATGGTATCCGGCGCAGCCCGGCGCATAAGGGCTTAGTCGTGGGCGTTTTTGGGTTTCAGGTCGGTGTCGCGGCTGGGCTGCACCCGCTTGGGTTCGCCCGGCATCTTCGGGTAGTTCGGGGGGTAGGGCATGTCACCAAGCCCGCGCTCGGCGTCGGCTTCGGCCATATCCAGCAGCCCGCTGATCGACTGGGCCACGTCGTCCATGCCGGCCCAGGGGTCCGCGCGGCGGGCAATCAGGTCCGCAACCGTGGCCATGGTGTAGTCGTCCGGGTCGGCGCCGGCCAGCTCGTCCCAGGTCAGCGGCGTCGACACGGTGGCGATCGGGGTGGCCCGCACCGAGTACGCCGACGCCATGGTGCGGTCGCGGGCGTTCTGGTTGAAGTCGATGAAGATCCGCTGGCCACGTTCTTCTTTCCACCACGACGTGGTGACCGCCTCGGGGGCGCGGCGCTCGACTTCGCGGGCCAGGGCGATGCCGGCCCGGCGCACCTCGATGAAGTCCCAGTCGCTCGCGATGCGCAAGAACACGTGGATCCCGCGGCCGCCGGAGGTCTTCGGATAGCCGACCAATCCCAGGTCATCGAGCACCGGCTTGAGCACGTCGACGGCGACCGAACGTGCCTGCGCGAAACCGGTACCGGGCTGCGGATCCAGATCGATGCGCAGCTCGTCGGGGTGCTCGGTGTCGGGGCAGCGCACCTGCCACGGGTGCAGCGTGACGGTTCCCATCTGCGCCGCCCAGACGATCGCGGCCGGATGGGTCACCTGCAGCGCGTCGGCGGTGCGTCCCGACGGAAAGGTCACCTGACACGTCCGCAGATAGTCGGGGTGGTGCTTGGGCACCCGTTTCTGATAGATCTCCTCACCGTCGATGCCGTCCGGAAATCGCTGCAAGTGGGTGGGACGATCCCGCAACGCGGTCAGCATCGGACCGCCCCCGACCGCCAGGTAATAGTCGATCAACCGGCCCTTGGTGCCCTGCTTTCCCAGCTTCGGGAAGTACACCTTGTCCCGGTTGGTCACGCGTACCGCGATGCCGTTGACGTCAAGTTCTTCTGCTGCAGCAGGCATACCTGGATTCCAGCATGCCGCACGCCACAATGAACTAATGGACCTACCAGTCATGCCGCCGATTTCGCCGATGCTGGCCAAGGCGGTCAAGACGATCCCGGCCGATGCGTCCTATGAACCCAAATGGGATGGATTCCGCTCCATCTGTTTTCGCGACAACGATGAGGTAGAGCTCGGCAGCCGCAACGAACGTCCGCTGACCCGCTACTTCCCGGAGCTGGTCGCGGCGGTCCGGGCGGAGCTGCCGCGGCGCTGCGTCCTTGACGGCGAGATCGTGATCGCCACCGGCCACGGCCTGGATTTCGAGGCGCTGCAACAGCGCATCCACCCCGCCGATTCCTGGGTGCGGATGCTCGCCGAACACACCCCGGCATCCTTCATCGCCTTCGACCTGCTGGCCCTCGGCGACGACGACTACACGACGCGTCCATTTGTGGAACGGCGCGCGGCGCTGGTCGAGGCGGTCGGCTCCGGCCCATCGATCCATGTCACCCCGGCCACCACCGATCAGGCGACGGCACGGCGGTGGTTCGAAGAGTTCGAGGGCGCCGGCCTCGACGGAGTGATCGCCAAACCGCTGGCGGTCACCTATCAGCCGGACAAGCGCGTGATGTTCAAGATCAAGCACGAACGCACCGCCGACTGCGTGCTGGCCGGATATCGCCTCCACAAATCCGGCGGTGACGTCATCGGTTCGCTATTGCTGGGCCTCTACCAAGACGACGGGCAATTGGCGTCGGTCGGCGTGATCGGGGCATTCCCGATGGCCGAACGCCGGCGGCTCTTCACCGAGCTGCAGGAGCTGGTGACCAGCTTCGACGACCATCCGTGGAACTGGGCCGCCCACCAGTCCGGCGAACGCACGCCACGCAAAAACGAGTTCTCCCGCTGGAACGCCGGCAAAGACCTCTCGTTTGTGCCGCTGCGCCCCGAACGCGTGGTCGAGGTGCGCTACGACCACATGGAGGGCCCACGGTTCCGTCACACCGCCCAGTTCAACCGGTGGCGTCCCGACCGCGATCCACGTTCCTGCACCTACGCCCAGCTCGAGCAACCGCTGACGTTCAGTCTCGACGACATCGTTGCTGGTCTCGGACCCCGCTGCGGGCACTAGGCCCGACGGGCATTCGAGGAACGCAGCGACCGCCGGTGCGGCGCGCCTGAAAACCCGAAGGTCCGGATTGGCGCGTCAAACGCCTTTAAGATGTCGTGATGCTGCACGTATCCACATTGTTCGTTGCAGGTAGCGCCAATCTGGACGAACACGGTGCGATCAATGCTACACGCATTCCGATGACCTGGTTTGAGGTCGATCAAGTCCCGCTTTGGGCAAAGGTTCCGATCGTTCTGGTGGTGCACGCGCCCGCCGGCGGGGACTACGACCCGGAATTACACGTGGTGTGCAAGGACCCCTCCGGAGCGCCGCGCGGCACCCTGCGGGCGAGTTGGCACTGGCCCGACGAAGTGGACAAAGCCTCCAAATATCGGTGCTTCACCCAGGAGCTCTCGTTCCCGATCGAGTCCGCGGGTGAGTACACCATCGGCGCCTACTACGACCAGCAGGGCAAGTTCGAGCTGTCCACACCGATACCGATCACCATCCTGTTGACCCAACCGCCGCCGGTCGAGGGTGAAGGCATGCCGGTTGCCGGTGAGGGCGTGCCGGTCGCCGGTGAGGACGTGCCGGTTGCCGGTGAGGGCGTACCGTTCGCCGGCGAGGGCGCGCCGGTCGCTGGTGAAGGCGTACCGGTCGAGTACGAAGACGTGCCGCCCCAGGGCGAAGGCCAGGGCGGCTAGCCCAATTCACGGCCCGCCGATTAGGAAAGCGCCACCGTCATCGACTCGAGCCCACGCAAGGTGACGTTCGTCTTGTATTGCGGCTCGCCGTCCAGCCGTGCCTGTGGGAAGCGCGCCGCGATTGCCGACAGCGCCACCGCGGCTTCCAGCCTCGCTAGCGGAGCACCAAGGCAGTAGTGCGCACCGCGACCAAATCCTAAGTGCCGCAAAGGACCCCGATCCGGGTCGAATTCTTCGGGCCGGTCGTACTCGGCGGGATCGCGATGCGCGGCCGCCACCAGCATCATCATCACATCCCCCTTGGTCACTTCGACGTCCCCAATTACCATGTCCGCCCCGGCAATTCGGCCGATCAATTGCACCGGCGGGTCATAGCGCATGGTTTCCTCCACCACCGCGGCGGCCCGGTCGGGATCGGCGCCCAGCTGTGCCCACTGCCGACGGTCGCGCAGCATGGCCAGGATCGCGTTGCCGATCAGGTTCACCGTGGTCTCGTGTCCGGCAACCAGCAACAGCACGCAGGTGGAGACGATCTCGTCCTCGGTGAGCTGATCACCGGACTCTTCGACGGCGACCAACCCCGACATCAAGTCTTCGCCGGGTTGCGACCGGCGCAGCGCGATCAGATCACGCAGGTATCCGCGCAGCCACTGCCCCGCTTCCAGCGAGTCATTGAGGTTTTCCGCGTTCTGGCCGGTGAAGGCGAAGAACGGGTCCAGCGCCTGCGCCAGCAGCGCCGAGGCCTGGCTGAACTGCGGCTCATCCTCCAGCGGCACCCCGAGCAGCCGGCAAATCACCGCCACCGGCAGCGGGTAGGCGAAGTCTGAAACCACGTCGAATCGGCCCTGCTCGGCGATCCGGTCCAGCAATCCATCCACCAGGGAGCTGATCTCAGGTCGCAACGCGTTGACCACTTTGGGGGCGAACGCCTTGCTGACCAGTTTGCGCAGCCGGGTGTGATCGGGGGGATCGAGAAACAAGAAGCCGGGCGGGAAGTCGCGGCCCAGGGCCGGTTCCTCCTCCACCCGCCGCTGGGCCACCGTCGACTTGGTCTGGTCGCTGCAGGAGGACGGGTGTCGCAGCACCTCGTCACAGTCCCCAAAGCTGGAGAACAAGACGAAGTTGGCCTCGGGCAGATGCAGTGGCCCATGTTCACGCAGCCGAGCGCACAGCGGATACGGGTCGGCCCGGATCGCCGGGTCCAGCAATTGGAACAGAAATGCCTGTGGTTCGACTTGCTCGGTGAACTCGATGGGCTCGATGGGCCGTGTGGTCATGCTGACATTGTGCCTGCGCATGAAAAACGTGTGGTCAAAGTGGGTAGCGGCCGTCACCGGGCCGCGTAGCATCTGCGAGATGACGGTGCTTCGCGTGTGCCGGTCGGGGCTTGTTGCCGTTTTCCTGGTTTGTGTAACCGCTGCGGTAGCACTGGCCGCCACGGTGCTGGCCGCGCCGGGCTACGCATGCGCGTGCGGTGCCGCGATCGCCCCGGGCGACGCCCAGGCCACCATGAATCATGAGGTGGCGCTGGTGCATTGGGATGGGACGACCGAAACCATCGTGATCCAATTGGCGGTGGACGCCACGACTGACAACCTCGCCCTGGTCGTGCCCACCCCCATGCCGGCCACCGTCGCCCCGGGCGACAAGGCCGCCTTTCTCGAACTCGACGCGTTGACCACGCCAGAGATCCGCCACCAGCGCCGCTGGAATCTGGATCTGGGCTTCAGGGCGGGCGGACCGGATGAGGGGGTGCGCGCCGCCCATCCCCCCGAAGTGATCAATCAAGTGCACCTCGGCCCCCTAGAAGCCACCACCCTGGCCGGCGGTGACCTGCCCGGCCTGCAAGCCTGGCTGGCCGACAACGGCTACGCGCTTCGTCCGGCGGTGGCGGCCGCACTGGATCCCTACGTGCGAGAAGGCTGGGCTTTCGTCGCGATGCGCCTGACGAGCACGGGTCCGATCGTTGGTGGGCTCAATCCGGTACGCATGACCTTTCGTTCATCGCAGTTGGTCTATCCGATGCGGCTGTCGGCCGCCGCATTGGACCCACAGCATGTCGTCGTCTTCACGCTGACCGATCACCGGCAGGTGCGCACCGACGCCGACACCGCCATCCAGGCCACCGAGGTCCAATTCGCCGGCAACATCGCCAACCACGTGCACGACCCGCTGCTGCGCGAACTGGTCGGCAACCACGAATCATACCTGACCAAGACCCAGGTGGACGTGTACGAGACGTCCCGAATCTCCTCGGACTTCACCTTTGCCGATGCGCCCAACGACGACGCCTACCGACCGGTGATCGTCGTCTACGACAACGTCGCCATCCCCCTGGTGGTGATCCTGTTCGCGGGGTTCGTGGTGGCGGTGATGGCGGCGGCGGTGGTCCTACTCGTGGTCCTTCGGCGCCGGCGAACCCGCCTGGGGGCCGGCGGGGTGCCGGGCTGAGCCAGCCACGCCGCGCTCACTACCCCTCGCCCAGCCCCGCAACCGACGGGTCGGCCATCAGCCGGTCCAGGAAATCGCGCTGTCCCTTGAGTAATTTGCCCCGCGCGGTCGCGACCGGAAACCAGCCGACCCGGTCGACCTCGGGGAATTCGCGCACCCTGCCCGACCCCTTCGGCCACTCCAGCTCGAAGGTGTTGCTGTGCACCTCGGTGACGTCGAGGTCACCGCGCACCGCGAACGCGGTCACCACTTTGCCGCCGGCTTGCTTGACTGAACCCAGGTCGATTCGCGCTCCGTCCGGCACCGGCAAACCGATCTCCTCGGCGAACTCGCGCCGGGCCGCCACCCAGGGATCTTCGTCTTGGGTGTACTCGCCCTTGGGAATGGACCAGGCGCCGTCGTCTTTGCGCGCCCAGAACGGACCTCCGGGATGGACGATGAGCAGCTCGAGGACGCCAGCCGCGGCGCGATACACCAGCACACCCGCGCTGAGCTTGGGCATCGACTCGCTAGACCCCGACGGCCTGCTCGAGATCCTTCAGCGACGTTTCCAGGTGCCCCAGCAGCCGCTGCAGGCTCGGCACACTGCGGCGGCAACCGACCAGTCCGAAGTCCAGCCGGTCGGCGTTGTTGACCAAGGTGATGTTCAGCGCCTGGCCATCAGGGATGTTGGACAGCGGGTAGCTGCCGTCCAGCCGGGCGCCCCCGTAATACAGCTGCTGCGCCCCGCCGGGCACGTTGGAAATGACGATGTTGAATGGTGGCGGCACCGTCGAAAGGAATCTCGGTACGCCGGCCAGGGTCAGCGGTGCCATGTTCAGCCCCGACAACGCCAGCACCTGCAGGCGCGGCAGATCGGCGAGCACCTTCTTGTTCGCCCGCATGGAGGCGCTGATGATTTCGATTCGCTGCGCCGGATCCTCGACATTGGTGCCGAGGTTGCACAAGACGCTGCCCACCATGTTGCCGCCGCTGTCGGCCTGTTCCTTGGAGCGCAGGCTCACCGGGACCATGGCGATCAGCGGTGCATCCGGCAGCGCGTCCTGTTCGATCAGGTAGTACCGCAGCGCACCGGCACACATCGCCAAGACCGCATCGTTGACGGTGACGCCGGCGGCCTCCTTGACGGCCCTGATGCGCTCCAGCGACCAGGATTGCGCCGCGCACCGGCGCGCTCCCCCGACCTTGACGTTGAACATGGCGTGTGGCGCCGCGAACGGCAGGGTCAGCTGCTGTTCGAACAACGCCGCGCGCGCCAGTTTCAGCGTCGAAGGCGCCAGTCCGGCGACCGATCCCGCCATCTTGACCAGCGAACCCACCAGCGATGAGCCGCCGCCGTTGGACTCGGGTCGCGGCGGCCGGGGCAGATTCCACATCGCCCGCACCTCGGTGTCGGACGAGTCGGCTGACATGGTGCGCTGCATCAGCTTCGCCGCCGAGACGCCGTCGATCAGCGCGTGGTGCATCTTGGCGTACATGGCGAAGCGGCCGTCGCTCAATCCCTCGACCACGTGCAGTTCCCACAGCGGGCGATGGCGGTCGAGCAGACTGGTGTGCAGCCTGGAGGTCAGCTCGAGCAGGTCGCGGACCCGGCCCGGAGAGGGCAGAGCCGACCGCCGAACGTGGTAGTCGACATCCAGGTCGTCGTCGTAGGCCCACGCCACCCGCGCGATACCGCCGCCGATCGTCGCGGGGTGCTTGCGGAATGTGGGCTGGAATTCGTCGTTGGCCACCAGCGCCTCGTAGAAATTACGGACGAAATCCGGGCCGGCGCCCTCCGGGGGCTCAAACAACGACAGGCCACCCACGTGCATGGGATGCTCCCGTGATTCAACGAACAGGAACATCGAGCCGGTGGGCATCATCAATTCCATCCACTTATTAGACACCCGCCTGGTGCGGCATTGTGAGCCCGCATCCGGGCGGGCCCGCATCCGGCCGATTCAGAACATCGCCGCGGAGCCAACCTCCGGGTGGTTGCGCATGAACTCCACGAGCCGATCGACGTAAGCGGTGAACGGCGGTGGCCCGACCACCGGGCCGCCGGCAAGGTCGGCACGGCAGTGGTCGGTCAGATAGAAGGTGGGATGGGAGAAGTAGTCGACGGCTTCGGGAGGGATCCGCATCAGGCGGTACAACCCCGGGACTCGCGCCAGCGAGGCTTTGGCCAGCTTGCGCGGCAGCGGCACCTTGGTGACGTCCCGGCCGGTGGCCCGGGCCAGGACGTCGGTCATCTCGTCCACCGTCAGTGGCCGCGGATCGGCCAGGTGATAGGTGCGGCCCTGCGATTGCGACAGTCCGCTGAGGTAACCCACCGCGTCGATGACGAAGTCGCACGGGACCACATTGACTCGCGTCATGGTGGGGTCACCGGCGACCGGCAGGATCGCCCGGTGCGGCTGGCGCAACAGCCATTGCATGACAAAGTATGGCCCGTCGAACTTTTGGGTCTCGCCGGTAGCGCTGTCACCGACGACGATCGACGGGCGATAGATCGTGGCCGGCATGCCCGCAGCCATCCGGGACCGCACGTCGGCCTCGGCCAGATGCTTGGTTTCCTCGTAGTAGTTGTTGAACGGGGCGCCGACTTCCAGGTCATCCTCACCGAACGGACCGGCGTAACGGCCGCTGACGTAACAGGTGCTGAAGTAGTGCAGACGGGTCAAGTTGGGGCACTGTGCCAGCGCGTCAAGGACGTTGCGGGTGCCGTCGACGTTGATTCGAACCGCTACGTCGCGTGCCACCGCCAGGTCATAAGCGGCCGCCAGGTGCCACGCCTCGGTGACATCGCTGAGATCGGCTTGCGCCAGGCCCAGTCCGGGCCGGGTGATATCTCCCTGAACCAGTCGGATACGGCCCTCGAGCTCCGGTTCGGCGGCGCTCAACTCGGCCACCCGCACACCGGCTTGGGTGGCGAATTTGGGCTGGACTAAACAAATTGCCGAACTGTCGGTGCGCCTGAGGATGCCGGGCAATAAGGCACTGCCGAGAAAGCCGGGGAAACCGGTCATCAATACGCTCATCGCCGCACTCCTGGCCACCTATTAACGCGACCCCCCCGGGGCACCACCGCTGAACCGACGTTATCGATTGACGGGCCTTTTTGGATGGGCCTTTCGACCCGCAATCGAACGCCATTAGTCCTCGGTTACGGCACGCTTTTGCCAGGCATAATCAAATTGCCGACACCCTCGCCGTGACGGGAGCTCATGAACCGCAACGAAATCGACGGCCCCGAGATCGCCAAGTGGGATCGCGGCTTCACCTCGACGGTGATCGGGGCGGTCACTCCCGTCATCAAGCGGTGGTTTCGGTCGGAGGTGCGCGGTTTGGAGTCGTTCCCGCCGACCGGCGGCGTGCTGGTGGTGTCCAACCATTCCGGTGGGGTGTTAACGCCCGATTGGAACGTGCTGGCCCCCGCCCTGTACGGCAAGTTAGGCTACCAGCGCCCGCTGTACACGCTGGCCCACTATGGCGTGTTCATCACCCCGTTTCGCGCCTCGCTGGGCCGCCTCGGCGTCATTCATGCCAGTCCGGACAACGCCACGGCGGCGTTGCGTTCGGGTGGGGTGGTGCTGGTCTTTCCCGGCGGGGATTACGACGCGTTCCGGCCGACACTGGCGCAGAACGTCATCGATTTCGGTGGCCGTACGGGCTACGTCCGGGCCGCAATGCGGGCCGGCGTGCCGATTGTGCCGGCGGTGTCGATCGGCGGCCAGGAAACTCAACTGTTTGTCAGTCGCGGCAACTGGCTGGCAACGCGGTTGGGGCTCAAACGAATCCGGATAGAGATTCTTCCCATCACCATCGGCTTACCGTTCGGCCTGACGATGTTCTTTCCCGCCAATTTTCCGCTGCCGGCCAAAATCGTCTATCAGGTACTGGAGCCGATCGACATTGCCGCCCAGTTCGGCACCGACCCCGACGTCGCGCAGGTCGACGCCCACGTGCGCTCGGTGATGCAGTCGGCCCTCGATCGGCTGGGCGAGCAGCGCCGATTTCCCGTGCCGGGCTGATCACCCTGCCACTTGACGCGTGGCAACGATCCGGCGTGCCGCCCGGCTGAGTTGCCGACCGCAGTAGCCCCGGCAACTCAGCGGACGCTGTTGATCATTGGGCCAGCCGAATTGCTGGGCCGCCCCCGCTGATCACCCAATCGTCACCGTCGCGGACGGCGCGGGTGGTGAAGACGCGCGGATCGGCACCGCCCTGCGGCTCGGTCATGGGGAAGCAGGAGAAGATCTCGCCGGACAGCAAGCCCTGCAGGTAGCGGTCCTTTTGATCCGGGGTGCCAAACCGCGCAATGATCTCCGCGTTGCCGGTGTCGGGTGCCTGGGTGCCTGGGTGCCGAACACGATCGGAGCCCAGGGGCTGCGTCCCAGGATCTCGTTGATCAGGGTCAGTTTCACCGCGCCAAAGCCCTGCCCGCCGAGTTCCGGACCCAAATGTGGGGCCCACAAGCCTTCGTCGCGAACTCGTTGTTTGAGGGGATCCACGATGCGGCGGCGTTCATCGTTGAGCGGCAGGAACTCGCAGCCGGGGAACACCACCTCGAGCGGTTCCACCTCCTCGCGCACGAACCCGCGGATCCAGTCGAGCTCCTTCTCGAACTCCGGTTCGGTGGAGAAGTCCCAAGGCATTCGCGTGCTCCTGTCTTTCAGGGAATGCCGCCGTCGGCGCGCAAGATCGATCCGGTGGTGAAGCTGGATGCGTCAGAAGCCAGAAACAATGCCGCTCCGACGATTTCGGGTGGGTTTCCGGCGCGCCGCAGGGCTAGGTGGCCGAATGGATTCTGCGTGGCCGCATCGAGGTTCCAGGCCTTGCTGACATCGGTCAGAAACGGCCCGGCCATCAATGTGTTGACGCGCACCGTCGGTCCGAATGCCCGCGCCAGCCCCTCGGTCATCGCGTTGAGCCCGGCCTTTGCCGCGGCATAGGGAATGATGTCGGCGCTCGGGCGCAGCGAACCGGCCGAACTCACGTTGATGATGGAGCCTCCATCGGCAGCCACCATCCGCTCACCGACCAACGCCGAGAGCCGGAACGGGCCCTTGAGGTTGAGGTTGAGCACCGCATCGAACAGCTTCTCGGTGACGTCGCTCAGCTTGTCGTAGAGCGGCGACATGCCCGCGTTGTTGATCAGTGTGTCGATCTTGCCGAAGCGTTCGTAGGACGCCGCGACCAGCCCGTCGAGCTGATCCCAGCGCCCCACATGCACTTGATAGGCCAGGGCGGAGCGCCCGGTCTCGGACTCGATCTCGGTGGCGGTGGCCACGCAGTTATCCAGGTTGCGGCTGGCGATCACCACGTCGGCGCCGCAGCGTGCCGCCGCAAAGGCCATCTGCCGGCCCAGGCCGCGGCTGCCCCCGGTGATCAGGACAACGTGGTCGGTGAGGTCGAAAAGCTGGTCGGCATAACCCATTTCAACGCGCCTTGGTTGCGCGGGCCAGCTCGGCGGCGGTGGCGATCAGCCGGGGGATCATCGCAGCGAATGCGTCCTTGATCTTGGGATCCACCCCGCCTGTGTGGGGCCCGGCGCGCACGGCGGCGGCGTAGGTCTTCTCCAGCACGATGCCCAGTTTCCAGTTCGCCAACACCAGGTAGTAGTCGATGTTGTCGGTGGACAGCCCGCTGACCTTCTCGTAGTGCTCGAGCAGTTCGCTGCGCTTCGGCATGGCACTCATGTCCAGATAGAACCCGTCGGCGCGCGGCTCTTCACCGTCATAGCCCAGCAGTGACCAGGCCAGATCCAGCAGCGGGTCGCCGATCGTGGTCATCTCCCAGTCCACAATCGCGGCCAGTCGGGCGGGTTCCCCGTGGGCGAACATGACATTGGCGAACTGTTAGTCGCCGTGCATGATGCCCGGCGTGTAATGCGCCGGCCGGTTGCGGCGCAACCAGTCCGAGGCCGCGTCCAGCCCGGGCAGTTCGCGCACCTGGTAGGCCGCGAGAAAGTGCAGCCACCGGTCGACCTGGCGCTCATGGAATCCGTCCGGGCGGCCGAAGCCCTCCAGGCCCTGGCCGCGCCAGTCCACCCGGCCCAGTTTGGCCGCCCCCTCGACGAGTTGCAGCGCCAGCCCGCGGCGGGCTGGCAGGTCGGTGTCGAAGGGTGCGGGCCACCCGCCGTCCATCGGGCTCCATCCATCGATGGCCCTCATCAGGTAGAACGGCATGCCCAGCACCGATCCGGTCTCGTCGGTAGCGATCAGTTCTGCGTGCGGCACGTCGGTGCCGGACAGGGCCCTTACCAGCCGGATCTCGCGCAACAAGCCGTCAATGCGGGCCGCGTCGGCACGCGGGCCGAGCATGCGCAGCACCATGCTCTGATCGCCGCGGCGCACCAGATACAGCGTGTTCTGCGAACCGCCCCCGAGCTGCTCGAGCACGGGCTCCTCGCCGCTGCCGGGCGCATGGCGGCTATCCAGCCAGCGCCCCAGAACAGCCGCATTCAGCGAGGTCCCGCCTTCGGTCTCCATCGGCCGCACTCCAAACTCTCATTTTGGAGAATAGCATTCTCGGTGGGAGTGGGGCGGGCCCGGACGAGCAGTGGCCGCACGGAACCCCGGTGGTCTGATACGCCGAGTATTCGGTGAACGCGCGCGAGCCGTGGATATAGCAGCGCCCCAGCGACGAGCAGGGCATCGCCACTTAGGGCCCAGGGACGCCGGGTCCGCCGTCACCCCCGTTCCCGTCGGGTCCACCGGCGGGGGGTCCGCCGGTGCCGGTGCCGGGGGTGGCGCCGGCGATGCCGTCTTGGCCGCTAGCCCCCATCGACCCGGTTGCCCCGGGCTGACCGTCGGGGCTCTGGGTTGAGGGGGTTTCGCCTCCGGCGCCGCCGTTGCCGCCGGTGCCGCCGTCGCCTCCGCTGCCGCCGTTGCCGGCGTCTCCGCCGGTGCCGTTGGTGCCGGATTGTCCGTAGGTGCCGCCGTTTCCGCCGGTGCCTCCGGTGCCGCCGTCACCGCCATCTCCGCCAACTGCGGCCGCCCCTGCCTCGCTGCTCCCGCCAATGCCGCCGTCTCCGCCGGTGCCTCCGGTAGCCCCGATGCCGCCGTTTCCGCCGTTGCCGCCCGTTCCGCCGTTGCCGCCGTCGCCGTAGAGGCCGCCGGTGCCGCCGGCCCCGCCTGCTCCGCCCTTGCTACCGGTGCCTCCGGTGGCGCCGATACCGCCGGTCCCGCCGTCACCGGCCGCGCCGCCAGGGCCGTGAAAGCCGTTTCCGCCGTTGCCGCCTGTTCCGCCGGTGCCGCCGCCGTTGCCGCCGGTGCCGCCGGTGCCGCCGGTGCCGCCGGTGCCGCCGGTGCCGCCGGTGCCGCCGGTGCCGCCGATGGTGCCGGGTCCGCCGCTGCCGCCGTCGCCACCGTTACCGCCGAAGGGCTGGTCGAAGTCGGCGTAGCCGTTGCCGCCGGTGCCGCCTGCTTGGCCGGCGTAGGCGCCGTTGTCGCCGGTGAAGAGGGTTTGATTGCCGGACGCGTCGGTTCCGGGGTTGGCGGTGCTGGTGACGGGGTGGGGTTGGTGCCGGTGGTGCCGGTGGCGCCGTTGCCGCCGTTTCCGCCGTTTCCGTAGTCGCCGCCGTTGAGGGTGGGGTCGGTGGAGGTGTAGCCGTCTCCGCCGCGTCCGCCGCTGCCGTTGGTGGTGGTGGGGGTGGTGCCGTTGATACCGTGGGCGGCGGTGTCGGTGCCGTCGCCGCTGGTGCCGCCGGCCCCGCCGAGTCCGCCGAGTCCGCCGAGTCCGGGGTTACCGCCGTTGCCGCCGTCACCGCCGTCGAGGTGCAGGGCATCACCGTTGGCGCCGGCCCCGCCGTTGCCGGCGATCGCGCCGTTAACGCCGGTGCCGCCGTTACCGCCGGCCCCGGTTATCCCGGTGCTGCCGAACCAGCCGGTGCCACCGCCGTTACCGCCGGCCCCGCCATCACCGCCGTTACCGCCGGCCCCGCCGTTACCGCCGTTGCCGCCGCTGGTCCCGGCGGTCGTCGCGGTTGCGCCCGCGCCTCCGGCTCCGCCCGCACCGCCGGCACCGCCGGCCCCGCCGTCGTGTCCGGTCTGGCCGGTTTGTCCGGTCAAACCCTGGGCACCCGCCCCGCCGGCCCTGCCGGCCCCGCCATCACCGAACATCCAGCCGCCTCGGCCCGCGCCTCCACCGGAGCCCCCGGCCCCAGTGTTGGAGGTGCCCCCGGCCCCGCCGGCTCCACCGTCGCCGGCCACCCAGCCGCCGTTACCGCCATGACCGCCGCCACCGCCCACACCCGTACCCGAGATGCCGCCGGCCCCGCCGGCCCCACCGGCCCCGAACAACCCCGTGCCGCCGCCATGACCCCCCACCCCGGCGGTGGTCAGGCCATTGCCGCCGGTCCCGCCTTGGCCCCCAGCACCGAACAGCCAGCCGCCGGCGCCCCCGCCGCCCCCGACACCGCCGGCCCCGCTCGCGGAGGCCCCGCCGGCCCCGCCGACACCGCCGGTACCGATCAACCCGGCGCTGCCCCCACGGCCCCCGGCCTGACCGGCCGCACCCGATCCGCCCCGACCCCCATTGCCCCACAACAGGCCGCCGGCGCCGCCATTGCCTCCGGTGCCATCCACCCCATTGGCGCCATCACCGATAAGCGGGCGCCCCAACCAGGCCATCGTCGGGGCATTGAGGGCCCCCATCACATCGGCGCCGGCGCTCTGCAACACCGATACCCCCGCCGCCTCGGCCCCGGCATAGGAATCCGCGGCCGCATCCAACGCCGCGACAAACCGGCCATGAAACACCGCCGCCTGCGCGCTGATCGTCTGATAGGCCTGCCCATGACCATCAAATAGCCGGGCCACCGCCACCGACACCTCATCGGCGCCCAATGCTCCCGCCAACGCCGTGGTCGGCCCCGCCGCCCACGCCCCGGCGGTCTGCACACCCGAGCCGATCACCGCCGCCTGGGCGGCAGCGGTCCCCAACACCTCCGGGCTAGCAAACACAAAAGACATAACCGTCTCCCCCGACTGGTAGCTCGCCCAACACCAACACGCAATCACCACACCGTGAGCACAGCGATACTAGCCATCTGAAAACCGACGATTCCGGTTTTCCGGGAAAATTCACCCATCCCCACCCAACCCGCTCATCTCCACCACGCGGCAACGCCGTCTCGTGGCTGCCGCGCCGGGGCCCTGCGGGCCAACATCACGTTGGCGACTAGCGGCCACCAGGGCGACCGCGACTGCCTCCCTCACCGCCCGAGCGGTTTGGTCCGGGGCCTTCGCCGGGGCCACCGTCGCTGCCGACAACCTGCTGTCCGTTCAGGGTGCTGGTGCCGCCGTGGCCGCCATTGCCGCCGGAGCCGCCGACGGCGGAGCTCACCCTGGTGGTGCCGGCGTTGCCGCCCCACCCGCCCTCGCCGCCCCAGCCGCCGTAGCCGTCGGTGCCCAGGCCGCCGGCACCACCTAGGCCGCCGTTGCCGCCGTTGCCGGCGAACGTGCCCGCCCCGTCTCCACCGGCGCCGCCGCTGCCGCCGCGCCCGCCGCCGGTGCCGGGACTTGACCAGAGCCGCCGCGCCCGCCGTCGCCGCCCGAGCCGCCGGCTCCGTAGACGTTGTCTCCGCCAAGCCCGCCCTTGCCGCCGTGCCCGCCTTGGGCGCCAGTCTGTGCTCCGCGGCCGGCGTCGCCGGCGTCGCCGCCAGCCCCGCCCTTGCCGGCGACGCCGTGGGCAGTGTTGGAGGAACCACCGTTGCCGCCGGTACCCCCGCTACCACCAACGCCGGCAGCGGCCTGGCCGTCACCGCCGGTCCCGCCGGTCCCGCCGGTCCCGCCGTGGCCCCCATTGCCGGCGGTGGTTCCGGCGCCGCCGGTGCCGCCGACGCTGCCCTTGCCCCCGTTGCCGCCGTTGAACTCGCCGTTGGCGCCGTTGCCGCCGTGGCCGCCGACCCCGCCGTTTCCACCGACGCCGTTGAGGCCACCAACCCCACCGTTGCCGGCGGCACCGCCGGAACCGCCACTCCCGCCGTAGGTTTCATTGGCGCCGGCGCCTCCGGCACCGCCGGTGCCGCCGTTCCCGCCAAGCCCGCCGTAACCGCCGCCGTGGATGGAGAGGCTGCCGGCGCCACCAATCCCGCCGACGCCGCCGGCACCACCAGTCGCCCCGCGGTTGGACGCATTCTCGCCGCCGATGCCCCCATTGCCGCCATTCCCGCCGGCCCCGCCGTGCCCGTTGGCCAACAACGTGCTGCCGCCGCCGGCGCCACCGTTGCCGCCCGCGCCGCCGGCCGCGCCGTTGGCGTTGATCCCGCCGTTTCCACCGTCGCCGCCGTTGCCGCCGTGGCCACCGACGTTTCCTCTTGGGGTGTATCGGGTGTTGCCGTCGCCCCCTCGGCCCCCGCCACCACCGTCGCCGCCAACCCCGTCATCGCTGGCGGTGCCGCCATCCCCGCCTTTGCCGCCGGTGCCTGCGGTGCCGCCGTTGCCGTTTCCGCCGGCGCCGCCGTTTCCGCCGATTCCGCCGTCGACGTCGTTGGCGCCGTTGCCCTCACCGCCGGCGCCGCCGGCGCCTCCTGCGCCTCCCGCGCTGACTCCGGCAGCGCCGTTTCCGCCGTTTCCGCCGGCCCCGCCGTTGCCGCCGTTGCCGCCGTTGCCGCCGTTGCCGCCGTTGCCGCCGTTGCCGCCGTTGCCGCCGTTGCCGCCGTTGCCGCCGTTGCCGCCGTTGCCGCCGATGAAACCAGTACCGCCGATACCGCCATTGCCGCCGTTGCGGTTGGCGCCGAGTGCGGCATTGCCGTTGGCGCCCTTGCCGCCGTTACCGCCGTTACCGTCGTTTCCGGTGGCGCCCTGGGCGGCTCTGCTCGATTCATCACCGCTGAGGCCGCCGTAACCGCCCTGATTGCCACTCCCGCCGTGCCCGCCGGCACCGCCGGCGCCCGTGGTGCCGTCGTTGAATCCGTTTCCGGCGGTGTGCCCACCACCAACGCCGCCGTGACCACCGTTGCCGCCGAGGCCGCCGCGACCGCCGTCCCCACCGGAATGGCCGTCAACATTGAAGGGACCTAGAAGTGTATCGCCTCGTGAGCCGTCACCGCCGATGCCGCCGGTCCCGCCGATGCCACCTGCCCCGCCGGCGCCACCGTTGCCCTTGATCAGGCCGCCCTCGCCGCCAGCCCCGCCGCTACCCCCGAGACCGCCTTGAAACCCTTTGTCGCCCGGGGTGAGCCCGGCGCCGCCCGTGCCGCCCTGGCCGCCCTGGCCACCCGTGCCGCCGGCCCCACCGTGGCCGTAGTCGCCGGCGTTGCCTCCTTTGCCGCCGGCCCCACCGTCACTACCCCTGCCGCCTTCGAGATGGGTCGCGTCGCCGGCGGTACCGGTGGCGCCGTGCCCGCCGTCGCCGCCGCCGCCGCGACCACCATCACCGAACAGCAAGCCACCCGCCTCGCCCGCGCCGCCGTTGACTCCGGCCACCCCCGGTGCGCCATTGCCGATCAAGTCCCGCCCGATTGCTGCCTCGAACGGCGCATTGATCACCGGATCCACCACCTGGCCCAGCGGACTGGTGATCCAGGCCTGGCTCAGCGTATGTGCTGGCTGCACCAACAATGCGTCAGATTCCGCGCCGATCACCGCCTGCACCACCCCCACCGGGCCCTCCCCGGCTTTGGCCGTGGCGGCCGCCGCCTCGTAGGCACCGGACAGCACTGCGGTCGGCCCGGCCGTGGCGTCCCACACCTGCCCCAACGCGGCGGCGCTGGCGGCCTCCGCACTCGCGTAGGCCTTCGCGGCGGCGTCAAGGGTCCGCCCGAACCCTCCCTGCAGGCCGTCCAGAAACTCCTCGAGCACCACCTCGTACTCCTGCGCGTGATCGGCGAACAACGCAGCGATCCCCACCGACACCTCATCGGCGCCAGCGGCCAACAACCCCATCGTCGGAGCCGCCGCCGCCCTGCTGGCAGTACTCACCGCTGACCCGATGCCGGCCACCTCCGCTGCCGCCGCACTCAACTGCTGCGGAGCCACATTCACAAACGACACAGCGCACCACCCATCGGTCGACAAGGCCTTTGGCCCAACAACATCGCTGACGATAAATGCGCAGGCCAGCGCCGTATTGGCGAATCAAATCCGCCATCAAATGTTGAGAAGGGCCACCCCGGACCACGCTCTCGCGGCCGTCTCAACCCCGCGGTGATGAACAGCAACATTGCTGACCGTCAGACACCGTTCGCGTCTCACGCACGCAAACCGGGGGGGCTCACCCGCGAAAGCCACAACCCGGCCAGCGCCTGCCCAAACCAGGCATGAACCCACGATTTCCGCGCTCGGACAATGGCCACCACAGCGGGCACCGGCCACCCCATGCGGCGAGGCCACGTGCGAGGCTGGGCCGAGCGACCCCGACCGTGGGCAGCGCACCACACCAACCACCGCATGGGAGCCCATATGCAGATGCTGCTGGTCCGGCACGCGCTGCCGCTGCGCAGCGAGCATGGCGAAGGTTCGGATCCGGTCCTGTCCGACACCGGGGTAGCGCAGGTCAGCCGCCTGCCCGAGGCGCTTTCCCGGTTCCCCATCACCCGGGTGATCAGCAGTCCACAGCGCCCTGCCGTCCAGACCGCCGAACCCGTCGCGACCGCGCGCGGCCTGGCCATCGACATCGACGATCGCTTCGCCGAATACGACCGCGACCTGCCGCACTACATTCCCGTCGAGCAGATCCGCACCGAGAAGCCCCAGGAGTGGGCGCGGATGGCGCAGGGGAAGCTGCCCAGCGCGGTCGATGAGGACGCCTTTCGTGCGCGGGTTCGTGCGGTGGTTGACGACGTGGTGTCCGCGGCTGGCTCCGACGACACGGTCGCGGTGTTCAGCCATGGCGGAGTGATCAACGTGGTGCTGCACGAGATTCTGGGGACCGCGCGGCTCTTGTCGTTTCCTATCGACTACGCCTCGATCACCCGGCTGCTGTTCTCGCGGACCGGCCAGGCCACGGTGGCCACGGTGAATTCGACCGAACACGTGTGGGATCTGCTGCCCCGAAACCAGCGGTGGTAGCCCAGCGGCAGCTGCCGCCGACGAATTTCGACGTGCCGACACGCCCGGGGAGCAAATGGGTGGTGGGCGGTGGTAAACAAGTTCGGTGACTTCGGTAGACCGACTCGACGGCCTCGACCTGGCCGCGCTGGACGGGTATCTGCGTTCACTCGGTCTGGGGCGAGAGGGTGAGCTACGCGGCGAGCTGATCTCCGGCGGCCGCTCCAATCTGACATTCCGGGTCTACGACGATGCGACGAGTTGGCTGGTGCGGCGGCCACCGTTGCATGGGTTGACGCCTTCGGCGCACGACATGGCTCGTGAATACCGGGTGGTGGCGGCGCTGCAGGACACCCCGGTTCCGGTGGCCCGCGCGATCGCGCTGTGCGAGGACGACACGGTGCTGGGCGCGCCCTTCCAGATTGTGGAGTTCGTGGCCGGGCAGGTGGTGCGCCGGCGGGCCCAGCTCGAAGTGCTGGGTAGCAGGGCGATCGACGGCTGTGTTGACTCACTGATCCGGGTGCTCGTCGACCTGCACAGCATCGATCCGGGCGCCGTTGGGCTTGGCGATTTCGGCAAACCCGACGGCTACCTGCAGCGTCAGGTGCGTCGATGGGGGTCGCAGTGGGACCTGGTGCGGTTGCCTGACGACCGCCGTGACGGCGACGTCGCGCGACTGCATTCGGCTCTGCAGCAAGCTATTCCGACGCAGAGTCGCACGTCGATCGTGCACGGCGACTACCGGATCGACAACACCATCTTGGACGCCGATGACCCGACGCGGGTTCGCGCGGTGGTCGATTGGGAACTTTCGACGCTGGGGGATCCGCTCAGCGACGCGGCGCTGATGTGCGTGTATCGCGACCCCGCACTGGACCTGATCGTCAACACCCAGGCCGCCTGGACGTCCCCATTGCTACCGACGGCCGACGAGTTGGCCGACCGGTATTCGCTGGTTTCCGGGATGTCGCTGGGGCATTGGGAGTTCTACATGGCGTTGGCCTACTTCAAACTCGCCATCATCGCCGCCGGTATCGACTTCCGCAGACGCATGTCCGAGCTGGCCGATGGGAAAACCGATGCCTCCGATGAGGCCCCCGAGGTCGTTTCGCCGTTGATCCCTCGTGGCCTGGCGGAGATCAGCAAGCCGATCTCCTAGCCTCAGATCGAATGTCTGCCCGGGTTTTCCGGGGTGCGAGCCCGATTGGCGTGCGCGGCCGGCCAACGCCCGGGGTTGGTGGCCCGCAGTGCCTGCGCGTGACTCTTTTTCGCCTCGCGGCGCAGCTGCAGAATCCGCGCGGTGCCGACCGCGACGGTCAGCAAACCGCCCCCCACGGCCGCCAGCAATATCGCCACGCCCAGGGGCAGGCTCCAATGCCAGCCGAAGAAGGCGAAAGCCGTCGAGGCGGTGTTTTGGGCGATGAAGATCAGCAAGACGATCAGCACCAGGAAGCCGGTGATCAGTGAGGACCACAACGCGGCCGCCCGGGTGAACTTGATCGGGGGTTCCCCCGAACTCGGAGCGGGCTTTGGCGCCGGCGTCGAGGGCGCTTTGGTCTGGGGTGGGGGACCAGCTGAGCCAGATTGGTTGCTGCTCATACCGTCATGTTTACCCTTTTTTCCGCGGTGAAGGTAATTAAATCTCCGCTGGCAACTTTGCTGCGCTTTCACGTCTGCGCGGCAACACACCATTGCGGACGATAGTGTCGGGTGCATGGGGACGCTGCGGCGCATGTGCCGCGCAACACTCGCCGCAGCGCTGTGCGTTGTGATGGTGTGTTCGGTCGCGGCCTGTGGCAGTTCGGACCCGTTCGGGACCACCAGCTGTGACATCAACTCGATCGTGGTCGGGTCTGGCGACTTCCCGGAATCGCAGATTGTCGCCGAACTCTATGCACAGGCGTTGCGGGCAAATGGCTTCGAGGTCGGAATGCGGTTGGGAATCGGCAGCCGCGAAACCTACATCCCGGCGCTCAAGGACCATTCCATCGATCTGGTTCCGGAGTACATCGGAAACCTCTTGCTGTACTTCGACCCACACGCCACCGTGACCCTGCTGGACGCCGTCGAACTGGAGCTCTACCGGCGGCTGCCCGGCGATCTGTCGGTTCTCACGCCGTCGCCGGCTTCGGATACCGACACGGTCACCGTCACCAGTGCGACCGCCGGCAAGTGGAACCTGAAGACGATCGCGGACCTGGCCCCGCATTCCGCGAATCTGCGGTTCGCGGCGCCCTCGGCGTTCCAGAACAGGCCGTCCGGATTGCGTGGGCTGCGCGAGAAATACGGGCTCGACATCTCACCTCAGAATTTCGTGACGATCAACGACGGCGGCGGCGCGGTAACAGTGCGCGCGTTGCTGGACGGAACGGTCGACGCCGCCGACATTTTCAGCACGTCACCGGCGATCCGGCAGAACCACCTCGTGGTGCTCGCCGATCCGGAGCACAACTTTCGGGCCGGCAACATTGTGCCGCTGCTCAATTCGCAGAAGAAGTCCGATCGCATCAAAGACGTCCTGGATGCGGTGTCCGCAAAGTTGACCACCGAAGGCGTGGCTGAGCTCAACGCTTCGGTATCGGGCAACGGTGGCATCGACCCTAATGAGGCCGCACGGAAATGGCTGCACGACAACGGCTTCGATCATCCGATCCGACCCTAGAGGCCAACTGGGAAACGCATTGATCAGGTTTGACAATGTCGACAAGGTGTACGCCGACGGCACCACCGCCGTGGACCAACTGAGCCTCGAGGTCGCCGACGGCATGCTGACCGTTTTCGTCGGCCCATCGGGCTGTGGCAAGACGACGGCGCTGCGCATGATCAATCGCATGGTCGAGCCGAGTTCGGGCGCCGTCACCGTCAACGGCACCGACGTCTCCACGGTGAACCCGGTGAAGTTGCGCCTCGGAATCGGCTACGTCATCCAAAACGCGGGGCTGATGCCCCATCAGCGGGTGATCGACGATGTCGCGACGGTGCCGGTGTTGAAGGGGCAGTCCCGCCGGGCCGCCCGCAAAGCCGCCTACGAAGTACTCGAACGGGTAGGTCTCAGGGCTCCGGCGTTCCCTGGGGCTGTCCCAGACTCAGGTGTCCAAGCGACGGCGCCGATCTGGCACGCAAGCACGAAGTCAGCAAAATCGGCGGCCCAGTGCGGGCTAGCGGGCCCCGCGGATCGGGACTACCGCCTTCCGGAACGCCCTGGCGGCGCGCGCAATTCACATCGTCTGGGTCAACCCATTCAACCCGTCTGCACCGAGTAGCAGACCGCCGGTGCCACCGTTGCCGCCGCCGCCTGGCGTGCCGCCGGTAACAACGGCGCCACCGTTACCGCCGTTGCCGCCGTTGCCCAACAGCAGCGCGCCGCCACCATCCCCGCCTGCGCCGCCCGTGACCGTGCTATCCCCGCCGGCGCCACCAGCACCGCCGACTCCGCTGGTGCTGTCGCCACCCGCCCCGCCCGCTCCGCCGGCGATCGAAAAGCCGAATCCGCCGCTGCCACCGGTCCCGGCGGCCCCGAACCAACCTCCGTGGCCTCCGGTGCCGCCGGATCCACCGCTTGGGCCCAGTCCGCCCGCTCCGCCGACTCCTCCACCGGAAAACAGCAGCCCCCCATTGCCGCCGGCCCCGCCGATTCCACCGGTACCGCCGGGGGTGACGCCTCCGGTCCCACCGGCGCCGCCGTAACCGAAGATCACGCCGCCATCGCCACCCTGGCCACCTTGCCCGCCATCGCTGGTGTTGGCGTAACCGCCGGCACCGCCGGCATTACCGCTACCGAACAGGCCCGCGATGCCGCCGCTTCCCCCGTCTCCCGCGCCGGTTTCACCGAATCCACCTATGCCGCCCTGGCCCCCGGTCCCGCCAAGTATCCCGCCGGCGCCGCCGGCGCCGCCGGTGCCGCCCGTTCCAAGCAGTGCGGTGCCGCCGGACCCGCCGGCCCCACCAGCGCCCAGCAAGCCACTGTCCCCGCCTGCCCCGCCGACACCGCCGGTCCCGTTGGTGTTGGCGATGCTGAGACCACCTGCCCCGCCGCCGCCGCCATTGCCCCACAACAGCCCCGCGCTGCCGCCGGACCCGCCGGCCCTGGCGTCGCCGACTAGGCCGGCGCTGCCGCCGACCCCGCCGGCCCCGCCGACGGCGTCGACGCTATTGCTGAGTCCACCGGCGCCACCGTCACCGCCGCGACCGATCAACGGACCACCGTCACCCCCGGCACCCCCGTCGCCTCCGGCGGTAACACCAGCTCCACCGAGCCCTCCGTGACCACCGCCGGTCCCGAACAGACCGCTGAGCAACCCGCTGTCCCCACCGGCACCACCAGCCCCGCCCGCGTCCACGAAGCTGGTACCACCAGCACCACCGGTACCGCCGGGCCCGAACAACCCACCGGCGCCACCGGCGCCGCCCTGTCCCCCGGTGGTGCCGGCCCCGAAGAGCCATCCGCCCGCCCCGCCGGCGCCGCCGGCTCCGCCGACTCCGCTAGTGCTGGCACCGCCAGCGCCACCGGCGCCGCCATTGCCGATCAGTCCGGCGGCTCCCCCGGTCCCGCCAGTACGGCCGGCAGAGCCCAGGCCCGGGGGTGTTCCCGAGCCTCCTGCCCCGCCGTTGCCGATCAGCCATCCACCCGCTCCGCCGTTTTGTCCGGTGCCGGGCGCACCGGCGACACCATTGCCGATCAGCGGGCGGTCGGTGAACGCCTGGAAGGGGGCGTTGACTGCGTTCAGCACATCTAGCGGCAAAGTCTGCAGGGAACTGGCCGTGAACGTGGCATTGGCCGCCTCGGCTTGCGAATACTCGTTGGCCCCAGCGCTCAACATCTGTGTGAACCGGGCATGGAGCTCAGACAGGTGCGCACCGAACTGCTGGTACTGCTGCCCGTGTAAGCGCAATAACCCCGCAATCGCCACCGACACTTCGTCAGCCCCGGGCGCCAGCACTGTCGTGGTCGACGCGGCCGCCATCGCGTTAGCCGCCGTCATCGACGAACCAATGTTCGTCAAGTCTGCGGCCGCGGCGGCCACCATCTCGGGGAGCACATTGAGAAATGTCATGCCGCGCCTCCATCCGCCCTGCCATTCGTGGCGTCAGGCTAGCCAGGGCAGCCAGTACCGCGACGCTGCTTTCAGCAAGTTCCGACAAGACGAAATACGCTCTCTCGCAGCACGATACGAACGCTGTCTCAACACAAGCCCGAGACCAGCACTAACAACCCGGCAGGCCTCGTTCCAGGTTTCACGCGGGAGACGCAGCAGCAGCCGCATCTCCGGTGGTGGCCGTGACTTTGGCGTGGGTTCGCCCCTGACGGAGCAGCGGAAATTGTTGGAGTGACCGACGTTTGCGCCAAACGGTCGCGCGTATTCGGCAAGAAGCATCGCTCGGTGAATGGGCTTCCACAAGGCGTGGCGGACCCATCCGCCGGCCAAAATCCATGAGAGGTAGGCCGAAGGTTTCGGTCGTCGGGAATCCCGGGAATCCCGGGAATCCGTCGTGGGAGCGTGCATTCCAGGATTCGCAGTAGCCGGTAACCCACGATGCGCCGGGTTGGATGACTCCAAGGCGAACTGGGCCGGTCGGTCAGGGTGGGACTGCTCCGTTTCGGCCGATGTCCATGCGCATTTTGTTTCCGAGCCATGTCTCGGTAGGCCGGCGGCCGCTGTCTAGCCCCACACCTGGGGCGATGTGGTTACGCGGTGGGCATGGGGTCTGTTTGTTCACGGTGTGGCCGAACCCTGATCGCTAGTGCGGCGGTTCGATCGGCAGCCTTGGTCCGCCGTAGGGGGTCGGGATGGTAAAGCGGCCTTGCGGTGTGGGGCCGGTGGTCGCTCCCAGGTCTGCCCCCGGTGGCGGCCCGGCGGTGTCGTCGCCAGGCGGTCGCGGCGCGTTTCGAGCCCCCCGGATCAGCACCGCCGGATCGTCGTCGCGGCAGTACGTGTACAGGAACGGCTCCGGGTAATCCGCTGCCGAAGGCGGATGGCTCGGCGTGCCGTAATCGCAGGTGTATCGCGGATACAAGTCCGCCGTGGCCCAGAGTCCGCCATCGTGCATGGTGCTCATGAATGCTTCCAACGCCGAACCGCGGTAGTCCGGAAACAACGCTTTGAGCGCGGGTACTCGAAGATACGACAATTTTGCGACGGTCGTCAGGTTGCCCAGCAACTGGACCATCGTGTCGGAGTTATCGCTGAACAGGTTGTCCGCGGCCTCTAGCACCCCCGGTGTCTGGTCGACCATGCGGCGGTACCCGTCATCCATGGACGAAACGCCGGTTAGCAGTTGATGAACGTTGCGAGCGGTAGCGTCGATGCCGTCATTCACATCGATAGCAGCAGATAGCACCACGCGGCTGTTCCTGAGCAGGCTGACCGTTTGCGGTAGCACCGAATCCAGGGTGGAGATGAGGAAGACCCCGCCGTCGACAATCGCGGTCAACTTTTCCGGCGCTGCTTTGCTCAGGTTCAACTCACGCCTGATCCCCGCCAGCTTGGCTGGATCGATCTGGGCCAGTACGCCATCGGCATGCTGCAAGAGTTCGGCAGGCGTCACCGGTGTGGTGGTGCGATCTTGTGAGATCGCGTCGCCGTTCTTGAGGAAGGGGCCCTCACCAGAGGTGGCGTTGAAGTCAACGTATTGTTCGCCCGCCGGTGACAACGCCGATACCCGGACCGTACTGGCGACCGGAATGCGCACGCCGGCATTGATTCGCAGTATGGCCGTGACACCGGTCCGAGAGATCTCGAGCGACTCGACTTTACCGATTTGCACGCCGTGCAGGGCAACGTCCTGGTTGGGCAGCAACCCGCCCGACTGGCCCAGTTCGACGGTAAGGGCGTAGTTGGAAGCCAACGGCCTGACGTGCAGCACACCGATTAGCAGGTAGGCGACCGACACCACCAGGGTCAGCAACAAACCAACGCATGACAGCCAGGTGTGTCGGCCGCCACGCATGTTGGTCAAGGAGGGTTCGACGTCGGTCATTGCGGCGGCCCCTGACCGACAACGCGCTCCTGAAGTCGCCACAGCGTGAACTTCAACGAACCGATGAACTTGCGCCAGTCGTACCGCTTGGGGCCATGTAGGCCTGGGTCCCCGCCGAACCCGATGTCCGGAATGGAACCAAGGACCAGTCTGTCGATCCCGGCGCTGCCCGAGATTGAGGTGCCCGCAGTGAGTTTGACGAATGGCGCGTACAAATTCGACAAGGCCGACAACCGTGCGTCGGGGTCCAGCGCCACATCGTTCCACGCGGCGGCAACAGCATTGGCGTCCTTGATGACGCTCCTGCCGCTGCTGTCAGTGCCGGCAATCGACGGGAACTTCTTCAGCTCGGTGGCCGCGCCCCCCATCAATAACAGCAAGTCGGAGATCTGGCTGGCATCTGCTGCCAGTACGCTCGTGGCCGGGTCGGTGGCTTGTAGCAACTCGGCGATCACTTCTCGTTTGCGGTCGAGTTCGGCGGCCAAATGCTCGGTTTGCGACATCGCGTCTTCGAGCTGCCCGGTTCGGGCGTCAAGTTTTCCCAGCAATTCATTGGACTTCCGGATCAGTTCGCCATACACCTCGCCGTCATTGCCGGCGGCCTTGCCCAGCCCATTGATGACGTTGGTCAAGTTATGAGCCACACCACCGTTGATCAGAATGGCCGCCGAACTCAGTACCGATTCGACGGTGGCCGCCAGCGCGGTCTTGTTCAGCGCGATGGTGTCGCCATCTTGGAGCGTGGGGGTATCCGCAGCACGCTGGCTCGGCGGGACGATCGACACAAAGACGTCCCCCAACGGTGTTGCGGTGCGCAGTTCGGCGCCACTGCCCACCGGCACCCGCACGTCGCTCCTGATGCGCAACGTGGTCACCGCGTTGAAGTCGCGAGCCGTCATCGACTCGACGAGGCCTATGTCTGCGCCGCCGAGCTTCACCTTGGCGTGTTCGTTCAGATTGAGCGCATTTGCGAAGATGGCGGTTATCCGATAGCCGCCCGAACCCAGGCCCGGGGCCGGAAGTGGCAGATCAGCCAACCCATTCGTGGAACACGCAGTGGTGGCGAGCACGGTCGCCAGAATCCCCAACCGCCAACGCGGCCTGCCGGATAGCCGCCTGATCATTTCTGCCCCATCGCGGCGAGACCGTCGAGCACATAGGTCAGACCGAAGTCGGGCCCATAGTCCTGCAAGGTGCCGGTACTGCAGCCAAGCTGCCGCAAGCCCATCAGGTTGCATACCTCCTTGCCAAACTGCGAGTCGAAGATCATGCGGTCGGTCAGTTGGTGGGCTCTAATCGAACCGTTACGTTGATCGACCGCGTTGTACAGGTTGTCGGCCATCAACGGCAGCACATCGAAGAACTCGGTGACCTCCCGTTGCCGATCAACCACCGACTGTATGGTGGTGTTGCCGTTGGCAATTCCGCGTGCGATGGCTTCGCGGTTGGCATTGAGAATGTCTCCAGTGCGTTGAATCAACGCGTTGAGTTGCTGGCCGCTGGTTCCAGAACCGAAGCCCTCGTTGGCCATGATCTGACTGAGTTGGCGTACGGTCGATCCGAACTGCCGCAACGTCGAGTCATTCTTCGCCGCCGCATCCAGCAGTGAACTGAGATTCTCGATAATCGCGGTCATCTGTTCACGGGTATGCACTCCGCGATCGGCGCCGAGCCGCAACGCTTTCGACAGCTCGTCGAACGCCTCCTTGAGGTGCTGCCCATTGCCGTTCACAACGTCGTACCCGGCATCGAGAACGCCAGCCACCGGACCGCCACCCCGGCCGTCCCCTTGTAGAGAGCCGGCTAGTCTGTCCAGCATCCCGAGGACCCGGTCGAACTCAACGGGTGCCCTGGTACGGGTCAGCCCGATGGTGTCGTGATTTCGCAGCGTGGGCCCACCGCGGTAGGCAGGAGTCAGCTCGATCTGGCGGTCGGTGAGGATTGATGTCGAGATGGTCACCGCCTGCACATCCGCCGGGACCTGCACCGCGCGGTCGACAGTGAATTCCACCTCGGCGTAGCCGGATTTCGCGACGATTTTGGTGATATGCCCCACCGGTATTCCGAGCACTGCCACTGCATTGCCCTCGTAGAGGCCAGCGGCACTGTCGAACTGGGCCGTCACCACGATCGGTCCGCGGTCGCGGGCCAACCCGTACCAGCCAGCGCACGCGAGGGCGGCGACGACCACGAGGCCTACACCAACCCGAATTAGGTTATGCCGGTGTGTCATGCGCAGTCCTTGAAGTATTGGATCAAACCGAACTGCTTGGCGCGGCCGCTAATCGCACACATCCACGAGTCGACCAGCGGTCCGGCGGCCGCGTTGAGTTCCAACGCATTGCCATAGCCGGACGCATTGGCCAGCTCCCTGACCGGCACTGGGGCGATTTCCAACAAGTTCCTGAAGAGCGCATCCTGTTCGGCGAGTTTTGCGCTGAGCTGCTCCATCGTTTGGACGACATCTTCAAGCGCGGCCCGGTCATCGACCACGATTGTGCGCAGCGAGCCGACGACCTGCGTCAAGGCCTGCATCATTGCGTGGAAGGCCGCTGAATGTGCGACGAACTCTCCGATCAGGTCTTGGCCCTGCCGAATCATGCTGCCGAGGTCGGATTGCTGGCGACGCAATATGTAGGTGACGTTCTGCGTGCTCTTGAGCAGTGTCCCAAGTTGGTCGCGACGCTGGGAAATCACCGAAGACAACGCGCGGACATTCTCTAGCGCTTGCGGAAAGACGTCTGGCAGACCGTTCAGCGCTTGGCCGAGGACGGTCAGCGATGATGCAATTCGATCACCGTCAACCTGCTCGAAGGTTCTGGTCGAGTCGGCCAGCGCCGCCTGCAGATCGTAGGGCACCTCGGTGTGGGCCAAATCGATTGTCTGGCCCGGTGGTACACCAGCACCCGTCGGATGCAGGTCGATGTAGCGGGAACCGAAAATTGTTGTGATCTTGATTGCAGCCCGAGTGTCGCGGCCGAGCGCAATATTGTCCTTGACCCGCAATCGGGCTTCAACATGGTTGCCTGCCAGACGAACGCTGATGACGTTGCCCACCGGTACACCTGCCACCGAGACCACGTTGTCCGGCTGCAAGGACGCCGCTTGCAGAAACTCCGCTGTGTAGCGCCGATAGCCGATGCCTGCTTGCTTGACCAGCAGCAGCGCCCCAATCAGGACTACTGCCAGTGACAGCCCAACGAATCCGAGCCAGGTCTTGTTGTACGAGGCCAGCGGGCGCAGTCGCGGGCGAAGGTGCTTTATTCGTTCAGCCATCGGTGACATTCCTGCATTTCGGGGTGTACATGGGCTTTCCACCGGGCGTCGCCGCGGCCACGATGATCGGGACCATGTCGTTGAGGCCAGGGAAGTACCCGTAGAAGTTGACATCGCAGCCATACACATTCATGTAGGTGCCCTGACCGAACACGCGGGCCAGGCCCTTGAGTAACAGCGGAGTATTCATTCCCACGAAGGCCGCCTGAGGTTCGATGTCCAGCAGGTGCTTGGTGTAACCGGGCTGGCGGTCCAGGATTTGACGGATTTGCGGGTTGACATCTGCGAGGATGCCGCCCAACTGACGGACCACCGCCGCCATGTTGCCGGTCGACTCGACCAATTCCGAACGCCTGCTGTTGAATTGGGAGACCATCTGGCGCGTCTGCGCGATCGTGTGCTCGAATTCAGCGCTTTGGCTGGCCAGGCCGCCGGCCACCCTGTCGAGGCTGCCGATCACGTTGGCCAGGGCGTCGTCGTTACCGGCGAAAGTCGCTGTCAGCGTTGATGTCTGGTTGACAAGGGTGGCAAGAGCCGAAGTGTCGCCCTGAAGTGACGCAATGACCGCTTTGGTGAAGTTGTTGACCTGATCCGGATCGAGCACCGCGAACAGCGGCTCGTAGCCGTTGAGTAGCGTGCCGATATCGAAGGATGGCTCAGTCCGCTCTACCGGAATGACACTGCCCGGCGGTATCGGGATGCCGCGGCCGGTGCGGCCGGGGGCAAGCGCCAGATAGCGCTGACCGACAATGTTCTGGTATGTGATCGATGCGATGGTGTCGGTGAGAATCGGCTGGCCCTGCTGCACGATGAACGACACGCGCGCCAGCGTTTGGTCGAGTTCGACCTTCTGTACCCGTCCAACTCGCACCCCCGCGACCCGGACATCGTCACCCTCACGAAGCCCGAAAACATCGGTAAACAGGGCGCCATAGCGGGCCGTGGGGCCTTTGACGTCGCGGCGCAGCGTGACATAGACCATCCACGTCAACGCCGTAGCGACCACCAAGAAGAAAGCCACCCACAGCAGCGCGCCGCGTCGTGTTCGTGTCCGGGGACTAGTCATTGGCCGGCTGCCTTCGCATCATTTGCTCTCCGTCGGTGTTTGCTGAGTTCGGCTGGCGATGGCGCCGCGGGCCACCGGCCCCAGCAGCAGCTGGGTCGCGACGGTCGCTTGCTCCCCGGTGATCAGACTCAGGGCTGCGCGTTCTTGCACACTGCCGACCGGCCCGACGTTGCCCCCGAAAGATGACGGAGCCGCGGGAAGCAGATCCGGGTTAGCGGTGCCCGGAACTGGAGGCGCAGGCGTCACCCCGGCAGGCAGTGGCGGATTGGGATCCTCGAGGTTCGGGGTGGGATTGATCAGCGGCGGGCCAACCGCGACGAGGTTTCCGTCAGGACCCACGACCGTCCCAGGGGGGGGAGCCAGATTCGGTGGAGGCTGGTAATTCTGCGGGAGTAACACCTCAGGAAGGTCGGGCCGAGCCTGAACCAGGGGTGCGGTAAAGCAGCTCGGGGCCCGCAGCTCCCCGTACCTCGGGCAGTCGGCCCGGGTATAGGTATAGGACGGTGTGAACGAGACGTTCACACGACCGTGGGCAACGGTCGAGGCCGGGTCCCAAACCTCCTCGAAAAACTTGTCCGAGAATCTGGTGATCCGCTCGGTGATCGGCACGAAGTGCTGTGCGTTGTCGGCGAATACACCGACGACCGGGGTGAGATCCGTCGTTATCTGAACGAGCTGGTCGGAGTGGTTCTGCAAGGAATTGACGGCCAGCCCGGTCGCGTATTGCCCGGCCCCGAGGAAGTCGTGCAGCGCCTGCTGCTTGTCGACAAGTGTCCGCATCGGCGCGACGGCATCGTGAAACGCATCCAGTAACTCCGGTGCGCTCTGCGACAGCCCACGCGCCGCATCCACCAGCGCGGCGACAGTCGACGGACCTTCGTCAGTCGCAACGACACCGTTGAGCTCGTCGATGATCCGAATCAGCTGGTGCGTACTCAGCTGCAGTGCGCCGTTGCGATTGTTCGTCGCGGCTCCGACGGCCGCAAGCACTCCGAGGGTGTGATCATCGCCATTACGGCCGGCAGCGGCAAGAATGTCGCGCAGCTTGGTCAGCGCTGTCTGGAACAACACGGTAGGTAGGTCGGTGTCTTCGCTGATCCGCTCGCCGTCGCTGATGGGTGTGCCGGGCCCGTGCTCGACGAGTTGGATCGACGACACCGCAAAGACATTGCTCGGTACGACGCGCGCGGTGACGGTCACCGGTATCGACGCCGCGTACTCCGGTTTGAGGCGAATCCGCACCTGGTTCGGTTGGTTGCCGATCGACGGATCGAGGCTCTCGACGGTGCCAACCTGGATCCCCCGGTATTTGACGTCGGACCCGGCCGGTAGACCGTCGCCGATGTTGCGCAGGTCGGCGACCACTTGGACACCGCGATCCAGATAGCCCATGGACTTGGCCAGCAGCCACGACGTCACCAGCAAGACAACGACCAGCGCGATGCCCCCACGCGCGAGCAACTGTCGCTTCGAGAAGTAAATCCCGTCGAGGTCAATGTGATTGGTCATCGTCAGCCGCCGAACCTGACGCCGGCGTCAACGCTCCACAGCGCCATGGTCAGCACCATGTTGACGATGATGACGACGGTGATACTGGCACGCATGGCGTGTCCGGCGGCAACACCGACGCCCTCTGGCCCGCCTTCGGCGCAAAAGCCGTAGTAGCACTGGACCACCGACGCCAGCGCCACGAAAACCACGGCCTTGATCACCGAGTAGACAACGTCTCTGGCGTCGATGAGCATCGTGAAGTAGTGCAGATATGGTCCCACCGACCCATGGGTCGTGAAGGTAACCATCAGTTGGCACGACAGGTAACTGATCGTCAGACATGCGATGTACAACGGGATGATCGCGACGGCAGAAGCCAGCAATCGGGTGGTGACCAGGTACGGGATCGGCCGGATAGCCATCGCGTTGAGAGCATCGATTTCCTCGGCCACCCGCATTGCACCGATCTGCGTGGTGAAGCGGCATCCCGCCTGGACCGCGAAGCCGAGCGCAGCCATGATGGGGGCGAGTTCGCGTGTGGTCACCAGGGACGAGACGACACCGGTGGCCGGGCCGATGCCCATCATGTTCAGGAAGTTGTACCCCTCGATCGCGACTAGCGCGCCAGCCGTAATGCCCAGCACCAGAACCACTCCCACCGTCCCGCCGCCGACCACGATGGAGCCGTTACCCCAGGTGATGTCGGAGAGTAGCCGCATGAACTCCCGGCGGTAGCGTCGCAGCGCGACCGGAATGGCAAGGACCGTGTGGAGGTAGAACGCAATCATGTGGCCGAACCTGGCGAGCGGCTGGCCGGCACCGGCGCCGGCGCCGGCGCCGGCAAACACTATTTGACGTATCGACATGCGGCGCATCGCGACAAACGAGGTCATGTCACAAACCCGTTCTCGGGAAGAGAACGGTATAGAGCTCACTGACCACGACGTTGACGATCATTAGCAGCAAGACGGCCTCCACAACCGCGGCGTTGACCGAATTGGCGACACCGGCTGGACCGCCCCGAGTTGATAGCCCTTTCTGACATGCCACCACCGTCACGATGAAGCCATAGACAGCGGCCTTCAATAGGGCGAGGATCATGTCGCCCGTGGTGGCAAACGCCGAAAATGTGGCCAGGAAGCTGCCCGCAGAGCCGCCCTGGACGTACACGTTGAACAGGTAGCTGGCCAGGAATCCGACAAAGCACACCACGCCGCACAACGCGACCCCGATGACCATGGCTGCCAGCAATCGAGGGACGACCAGATTGCGGACCACGGAGACGCCCATCACCTCCATCGCGTCTGTTTCCTCGCGCATGGTGCGAACGCCCAGGTCCGCGGTGATTGCGGAGCCGACCGCCGCAGCCAGCAGAATGGCCGCCACCAGCGAGGCGGCCTGCCGGACGACGGTCAACCCGCTCGCCGCTCCAGCCAGCGAGGTCGCCCCTACCTGGCCAGCGAGCATCGCGAACTGGATGGACAGGGTAGCGCCGATGGGCAATGCCACCAGAATCGTCGGCATGATGGCGGTGGCGGCCATGAAGCTCGCCTGCCGGATGCACTCGGTCCATGGGAACCGGCCGGTCACTAGATCTATCGCCAAGTAGCGCAACGCGGCGACGCCCAGCACGATCTGTTCGCCAGCCGTGGCGAGCGATGCCGCTGGGTGCTGACGCAGGTACGTGACGCTGAGGCGGCGCAGCCCGATCAGTCGGTCGTTAACAAAGGTCGTCGCCATCACACGGCCTCACAATGCGTCGTCGAAGAGTCGCAACCGCTCGGAGGTCTGCCGCCGACGCAGCTTTCCCGACGACGTCTTGGGGAGCCAACCCGCCGGGACCACATGGACTGCTCGCGGACTCACCCCGAGATTGACGAACACGCGGTCGGCGACCTCGGTTCGGATACGGTTGCTTTCGGCATCGTCGGCATGCAGCGCAGATTCGGCGACCATTACGAATCCCTCGCTAGCGGAGGCGGTGGCCAGGCGCACGGCGGCGACGCCGCCGGAACGAATGCCCGCGATACCGACAACGGACCGCTCGATGTCCTCAGGGTGCACGTTGCGGCCCGAGATGATGAGAATGTCTTTCTTGCGGCCGCAGATCACCGGTTGCCCGTTCTCGGTCAGGTAGCCGACGTCACCTGTGGCCAACCAACCGCCGGCGTCAACCGCCGGCTCGAAACCCGCCTCAGTGCGGTATCCGGCCGTCACGTTGTCGCCGCGGATCTCGAGTTCGCCGATTTCCGACGGCGCGAGGACGGTTCGGTCTTCGGACACCACTCGCACATCGCATCCGGGCACGGGCGGTCCCAGCATGACTCGCGGTGCCGCCGCTTCGCCCTGTGCCGCGACCAGGTCGGGATGCGGCGGGCAGACCCGGAATCCTTCACCGGGTCGTACGACGGATATCGCCAGGGTCGCTTCGGCCATACCGTAGGCCGGCACGATGGCATCCCGCCGCAGTCCAAAGCGCGCACCCTCGGTGGCAAGCCGCTCCAGCGTGGCGACGTCGATGCCTTCGGCCCCATTGAGCGCAAAGCGCAGGGAGGAGAGATCGAACGCGTGGTCCTGCGCTCTGCGTAGGCGCCGAGCCAGCAGTGAATACGCGAAATTCGGTGCAGCAGTGATGCTGCCGCGGTGCTTGGTGATCAGTTCAGCCCATAGCAGGGGATCGTTGAGGAAGTCCGCCGGCGTTATGTGGACAGCATCCATACCCTCATACATGGGAATGATCAGCAGACCCATCATGCCCATGTCGTGGAAGAGTGGCAGCCAGCTGACTACGACATCGGAGGCGACATCGGCGCTCGCGGCGGCCATCAGTGCGCGCCCGTTTGCCTCGATGTTGCGGTAGGTGATGCTGACGGCCTTGGGATGCCCGGTCGAACCGGACGTCAGTTGCAGGAATGCGGGCGAATCCTCCTCTGCGACAACGATGCGCCCTTCATCTGCGGTAAGCAGCTCGGAAAGTTCCAAGCCGCGTAGGCCCACCTTCGCGAACTCCTGCGCGGCGGACTGAAATGGGCTGCCGACCACGACGGTCGATGCGCCGACCATCGACAAGGTCTTCTTGGTGTCGGCGGCCCACGCTTGTAGGTCGGACCGATGAGTGGGTTGATGCAACATCGTCACCGCGGCACCGCACATCCAGGCGCCCTGCACCAGAGGAGCGATCTCACCGGGCGCGCCAGCCAACACCGCCACCACGTCGCCGGGGGTGACGCCGTCACGTTGTAGCGCACCCGCCGCGCGGCGGCCCAAGTGGTGGATATCGGACCACGGCGTGTTCGTCAGCTGGTCGAGATGGGATCGCCCGTCGGCGCCGACCGGAGCCGTGGCCAGACCGTGCTGTGTCGCCCCCTGGCTGTCACACAGCCTCCGCATGATCGTGTTCACGGGTTACCCGACGCGTTGACGGCAGCATTCACCGCATCCGGCGCGCTCTTCCGGCTCTCCACCAGCTCAACCAACGCGCCCACCGTCTTGGATTCGAAGACGTCGTCTTTGCTCAGTCGCACACCGAACCGGCTGGCAATTTCCGACACCGTCGAAGCGAACGCAAGTGAGTCGAACCCGAGGTCCCTGATGAGTTCGGAAGAGTCCCGCACCTCAGTTGTGGCGATCTCGAGTTCGTCAGCGATGAACTCAACAAGGAAAACACGCACCTCTGACATGACAGCTTTATGCCCTTACTTTCCGATTTTGCGACGAATAACGAAGTGGATGGGAATTTGCAGGATCAAGAACATGCCGAGGCCCACCAGGCAACCCCGGAGGACCGTCATGGTGTCGAAATCGCCGTACATGATCGTCGACGCTGCAGAGACGATGTGTGAGAACGGATTCACATTGATGCTGATGCGCAGCCAGTCCGACAGGAATACCGAAGGCATGAGCGCCTGGCTGACGAACAGCACCGGCAGTGCCAAAGGCAGCATCGCGACCGGCGCCTGCGGGTTGAGCGTGCGGAGTGCCACCAGATAGAACAGTGAGCTATATGCGGCCGACCACAGAAACATCAGCAGGATGAGTAGCGCTGCGGTGAGGATCCCGGCGCGCAAAGGGGCATCGAGCAAAGCCAGCAGGCCGATGACGATCACCGCCGCGGGCAGGATCCTGAACATCTCGAAGCCGATCTTGGCGGCCATGATCTGACCAGTCGAGACACCATAAAGCCGCAGCCGGTCGGTGAAGCCCGAACTGATCTCTTCGATCAACGTTCCCGCGCCGTATCCCGCGCCAAGCATCGGAATCAGCATGATGAGGCCCGGGGCGATGTAGGCGGTATAGGAAGTCAGCGGAAATCCGGGCAAGTCCGCGACGCGTTGGAACATCGACCGCACGAAGACCACCAACACGACCGGAAACACGATGGGAAAGATGAAACCGAAGACCGGCTGTCGCAGCCCCACAACGACATAGCGGCGAAAGAGGCGGGCGGTGTTCGCCAGCGCGGAGCGGGTCATTGGGTAGCCTCCAGGAACGCGTCGCGCAGCGACGTCGATCGAATTTCGATGTTCGCGCCGGCCAGTCCGAGCCGATCCAAAACCGTGGCGAGCGAACCGATCTCGGAGGCAGACGCAGAGTCCAGTGATCCGGTTACCGCGCTGCTGCCCTTGCGCTGCATCGGGTAGCCGGCGCCGGCCAGTTGCCGCACGGCGTCGTCGGTTATCTCCTGGGGTGCCGAAATGTCCACGGCGAAGCCGTGGCTTCGGGTGAACTCCTGTGTCGAACCCGCAGCGACGAGCACCCCGTCCTTGATGATTCCGACTTCATCGGCCAGCGAGACGGCTTCGTCCATATCGTGTGTGGTCAGGACGACGGTACGGCCCTCAGAACGCAGCAGCCGGATTGCGTTCCACACCTCCTGCTTGCCTTCGATGTCCAGCCCGCTGGAAGGCTCGTCGAGAAACAGCATCTGTGGGTTGTGCGCGACCGCGAGGGCCACGTCGACGCGGCGGCGCATACCACCGGAAAGTGCTCCGACTTTGCGATTCAGGTACTTTCCGAGGCCGAACTGCTCGACGAGTTCGCCCTCGCGACGCTTCCTGTCGGATTTCGGCCAGCCCGCCATCGCCAGGCTCATGCGTATCTGCTCGACGGGTGACATCCACAGATCGAGGGCGACCTCTTGCAGCGCCACGCCGATGAGTGGCCGCAGCTGCGTCGTGTTGTCAACCGGAACCCCCAGCACCTCCAGCTGGCCGCTAGTCGGGGTCAGCAATGTGGTGGCCATCCTGATGGTCGTGGTTTTACCCGCCCCGTTGCGGCCCAACAGGCAATAGACCACCCCGCGCGGAATCACGAGGTTGAGACCGTCGACGGCGTTGGCGTCCGAACCGGGATAGGACTTGACCAGGTCGACCGCTTCGAGAGCGGAGGTTCCTGGCTGCGAATTTCCGGTTTCGTTGTCAGTCTTGGACTCTGGGGAGGACATAGCGTTCCAGCTCTTCCGTTAGGTTGATGCCTTGGGCGGTCATGTTCACGTCGATGGCCGTATACAGCGGAAAGCTGCCGCCCTTCGGTACATCGTTGATTTGGTGGACTTTTCCGCTCGTCATCCCCGTAATGGTCAAGTCGACAACGGTGCGGGCCAGCTCAACCGGCTTGCCGCGCCACGTAGCCTGGCGCGTCCCGTCGGCCCGCACGGTGCCCGACAACTTCGCGCCCCCGCCGCACTCGCCGTGCAGGTCTCGTGGCTCGTTGAGGTTCTCGAGCGCGATGCCGCCTGCCACGGCGCACTGCAACGACACCCGGGAATCCAGTGGGTTGACGATGGTGATGGCGTTGAGGGTGCTCGCCGTCCCGTCCTTGGAAAGGACGCCGGTCTCGTAGGGGAACCGGTCACCCTGGTAGTAGTGCTGCACCTGCAGCTCACCAGCGCGTGGCCCTGGGCCGATAGTCAGCAGACCGCTCTTGGGCAGGACGGTCGTTTCCTTGAGATATGTAACCGAGCCAGCTACCTCAACCGAGTAGCCGCCATAGGGCGATCCCTCAGCGGGCTCGGCAACCGGCTGCGAAACCGGCTGCGGGTACTCGAGCAGCTGGAACGCATGGCCGACGGGTTCGCCGGCGGCCTTGTTCACCGCCGTACATCCGCCGGTCAGCGCTGCCGCGGCGACCAACACCGACGCGGCCATCGAAGATGATCTCATTGCGCTACACCGGTTTTGGCCAGACTTTTGCGAAGACGTCGGTGACGGTGAGCAAAAAACGCCGACAAGATCTTGCTCATCAGCTTGCCCCACCCGGGGATAAGGCCCATGGGTGCCTGAGGAGCCAGCGTGATCTCGTCGCTGACCACCGTTTTATCGCCTTTTGGTTCCAGGGTGCGGTGGTGTACCCACACCCGCATCCCCGTCATCGTGGACTCTTCGCGGAACATCCGGCCGGGTTCAATCCTGGTGATGGTGATGTCGTCAAACCCGAAGGGAAGGAACCCGAATAGTAGAAGGAAGCTCTTGCCGATCCGGGTACCCGGTTCCACGTCGGCAATGGATCTGCCGATGAACTGTTTAGGCATGGTCATTTTCATGTAGGGGCCCATCTCATGATTGATCCCCTCTTGGGTGGTGACCGTCTGCCATACCCGTTCGACGGGGCAGTCGATCTCACTGACTTTGCGGAAAACGTGCTCGTCGGTGTGGATTGATCTCATTGCTCTCTCTCTTCTTCCCCGGAAGGTCCTGGTACAGCTGAGGCTGGATGTGGTGCTTGGACTGTCAGCGCCAGCAGTGATGCCGAATCCGCATCCATGTCGCGAATGGAATCCGAGATGAATGACCCGCCGATATCGACTACGGCGGGCACACTGTCGGCGCCGATGTAGTTCGGCAGAATTTCTCCGATCTGGTGCAGGCGATCGGGCAGCAGTTGGCGATACCACTCGAACAACGGCACGACCAGCGCCACCGTGACGAGATCGACGCCGTCGGCGGCGAGACTGCTGAAAAACGCTCGCCAGATCTGTTCGATCATCCCGGAGCGACGCGCGCTTCGCAGCACCCCCTGGGTAGCGAGTTCTGCGATTCGCCGCGGATCGATGCCGTCGAAAAAGTCACTCCAGCGCGGGTAGAGAAAATTGCGGCGAGTGCGTTCGTCCACGGGGTAGTTGCGCGCGTCACGTAGCGTGCTGAAGCTGTCCAGCCCGAGCTCTGGGTCATGGCGCAGCGCGCGGAGAACTCCCACGGGCTGGTGCGGTGCCGCGGTGTCGAGGCTGACGAAAATCTCCGACGAGCGCTCCCAGTCTCGGTAGTGCACCATTTCCGCAGCGGCGATATCGGCATCGCTCGCGAAGTTGTTCTCCAGACCGAAGACGGTGTACTCGACCTGTTTGGCCCATCCAAAACGCGGATCGGACGCCGCCACTCGCTCGATACGACACAGCTGTTCGGTCATGCCTGTGCCGCCAGGTCGTCGGGTAGACCAGCGATTTCGTTGCCCCGGCGGGACACGTCAGCGATGACCCCGGTGGCCAGGTCTGCGGTGATAAGCGGATTGACGAAAGTCAGCTTGATCGCCTGGTGTCCGGCCGCGCGCGATCGACCAACGAGTGCGAGGCCACAACGAGCGAGGCTGCTGCGGATCGCACTGTTGACCGCGTCGCACTTCTGCTCGGTCAGCTCCGGATGGCGCCACCGCAGCACTACCGTGTTGACGGCCACGGGTGCACACAACGTGAGGTGGGGGTGGTCCGATACGGCCCGGCCTGCGGCTGCCGCGGCGGCGCAGGTGGCGTCGATCATCGCCCCGATACGCCGCTCACCGAGCGCACGCAGGGTGAGGAATATTTTCAGCGCGTCGAATCGACGGGTGGTCTGCAGAGACTTGCCGACCAAATTGACGACATCGTGTTCGACATCATCGGCGGGATTGAGGTAGTCGGCGTGGCCGGCCGAGACGCGAAAGGACTCGGCGTCTCGGACCAGAAGGGCACTGCAGCTGATCGCCTGAAACAGCAGCTTGTGAAAGTCGACGGCCACGGAGTCGGCTAACTCGATACCCCGCAACAGATGTCGGTGTTGGGCACTGAAGGCCAGACAGCCCCCGACACACGCATCCACATGCGCCCAGACACCGTGCTGCCGGGCGATCTTGATCGCGGGCTCGAGCGGATCGATGGCCCCGTAGTCGGTGGTTCCCGCGGTGAGGAACAGTCCGAACACCGGTGTGCCGCGGGCTTGGCTCTCAGCGATGCACCCCGCCAACGCCTCGACGCACAAACGTCCTGCATCGTCGGTAGGCACTTCGATCACGGCGTCGGCGCCAAGGCCGAGGATGCGCAGTGCCTGGCGCGCCGAGAAGTGCGCCTGCCGAGTGCAAAGCAGTCGCCATGAGCGCGCCGCCGCCGGCAACCCGGCGGTGCCGACATCCAAACCCAGCGTCCGCTGCGCGAAAACATCACGTGCCATCAGCAACGCGTGCAGATTGGATTGGGTGCCGCCAATGGTGAAGGTACCGTCCGCATCTGTCCCGTATCCGATTCGGGCACAGAGATGTTCGACAACTCGTTGCTCGATGGCCGTGGCTGCGGGAGCTTGGTCAAACGAATCGAGGGACTGATTGAACGCGCTGATGAGAACCTCAGCGGACAGGGAAGCAACGGTGGGCGGGCAGTGCAGGTGCGCCAGGTACGCGGGGTGGGTGACCACAGCGGAGTGCCCCGCCATGAGGCCGACGGCCTCCTCCAGGGCCGCCGGCAGGCCGACACCGGCAACGGTATCGAGCCTGGGCTTATCCGCCAGCTCCTTCAGCAACGAGTATCCGTCCACCAGGCCGGGCGCGTCGGCCGCTTCCAATGCATTCGCAACCAAGCCGCTAGCCAACGTAATTGCGTCGCGGTAGGCGGCCGTGCCGCTGCCCGAGACGAATTCGCCGGCGAAGTCACTCACGTCGCGGCTCATCGCTGGTCCGCCCGGAGGTCAACTGCCTTGGTGCGGTGCCGTTCTACCTGCTTGACGGCAGCTTCGAAGGCAGTCAAAGCCGCGCTGATGTCGGCTTCCTCGATGGTCAACGGCGGCAGAAATCGGATGACGTTTCCATACTGTCCGCCAGATTCGATGATGAGCCCGTTACTGAGGCTCGCACGCTGAATCTGCCTAGCCAGTTCGGGTGCCGGTGCCACACCCGACGGCCACGGCAGCTGCGGGTCCACAATCTCGGCGGCCAGCATCAACCCGCGGCCGCGAACGTCGCCAACGATCTCGCACTCTTCGAGAATGCGTTGCAGTCCGGTGCGGAAGTACTCCCCCATCCGGGTTACATGCTCGGCCAACGCCGCTTCTCGGGCGTATCGAATGACCGCGCTCGCCGCGGCGAAGGCCATCGCGTTGCCCCGGAACGTTCCGGTAAACGCACCGGGTTCCCAGACGTCATAGCCTTCGCGAACCACGATCACGGCAATCGGCACACCCGAGCCGAGGCCCTTGGACATCACGACCATGTCGGGCTCGATGTCGCAATGCTCGAACCCCCAAGCCCGTCCGGTCCGAAACATCCCTGCCTGTACCTCATCGGCGATCAGGGGGACTTCGAAACGGTTTGCCAGGTTGCGCAACGCCTTGGCCCAACGCGGGTGGGCCGGCAGCACGCCGCCCTCACCGAGGACGAATTCGGAGATGATCGACGCGGGGGCGCTGATGCCGGCGTGGGGTGCGGCGAGCTGCTCGACGGCCGTCACTGCCAGGTCTACGCCACGTTCGCCCCCGACGCCGAAGGGACACCGATAGTTCTGGGGGAAGGGCAGAAACGTCGTCCGCGGTGCCATCACTACGGGCTGTTGCCGAAGTCCGCCGCCGGAGCTTGCCGCGCGCGCAGCCCTGGTGCAGCCGTGGAAACCTCCCTGCACGCCAACATGTTCACGCCCACCGGTGGCGATTTCGGCAAGCGTGAGGGCCGCCTCGACAGCGCTGGCACCGCTGGGCGAACACAAGTGGACCCGGCCGTCGGCGGCCAATCCCGGCGGCAGGATGGAGAGCAGGTCTTCGACGAACTGCTCCCTCGCGGGGGTATGAAAGTCCAACGACAGCCAGGGCTCACCGGAGTCAACGGTTTTGATGACCGCCTCACTGACCACCGGATGGTTCCAACCCAGCGACATCGCCCCAGCGGCCGCTAGGCAGTCGATATACCAACGCCCGCTGCTGTCACGTACCCGGGTACCGCGGGCCTCGACCAGTCGTATCGGGAGGCGTCGCGAGTAGGTCGCCGCATTGGATTCCCGCATGGGGGGTGGGTTTTTGGCCAGCATCACACAGCCTCATCGGTGAGTTGCCGGATCGGCTTCGACGACTCTGCCCGGCGGCTGAGCAGGCGACGGAATGAGCTGACCACCGATGGGTCCTCGGTCACCCAATAGCCGCGGTCGCGGGGAACTGCCTCCGCGAGCCGTCGTCGAGCCTCGGCGAGCTGGTGGTAGGGCAGCTTGGGGAATAGGTGGTGAACAGCGTGCAGTCGCAGACCCAACGGGGCCCAGAGCTCACCCAGGACCGGCAGCGACGGATGGTCGATAGAGTCGAGCACTTGCTCGGGGAATGTCATCCGCTGGTTTTCGCTCTCGTACCGATGAGCAACGAGCACCCGAATCCAGTTGACGAACAGGATCAGGCTCACGACCGCGTAGGCCTCCAGCAGTCGGTACGGCGCGAATACACCAAGCCCGAAGAGCACGGCCACCCCGACCAGGTAGGCGAAACAGGCGAATTCCTGGATCAGCCAGGAGCGAGGGACGCCACCGGGCGGAAGTGTGCGGCAGAAGTCTGCGTCGATCATCAGTGCCGACGCCCGAGTCAGTACGTACCGACGCAATGGTGGGACAAGCCAACTCAGCGGCGCCAGCACCAGGAACCGCACCACGAAGAACACCGGCCCCAGCAAGGCGGTGAAGGGTAGGGCGACCACCCGCCAGCGCGGTTCGGTGGCATAGGCCACATACTCGCCGTCGGCGGCGGTGCCGTAGGTGCGCGACGCGTGATGTTCTTGATGAAAATCGTAGGTGAATTGCGGAACCATCAGCGGGATCCCGCAGACCGCATGCCAGTACAGCGCGAATGAACGTAGTTCGGCACCGGCGTGCACGATCTCGTGGACGAAAAGGACGGCACGGTATAGCGCCAACGCAGCGACCACCACGCAACCCACAGCGGCGGGCGAAAGGGGTTGCCTGGCCGGGCACAACAGGAATGCCGTGTAGCCCACCGCTACACACACCGTCAGGTCGACCCAGTAAATCCACTGCCGTCTTACAGCGAGGTCGGCTACCAAGGATCGCGCCTGCGCCATCGAGATCCCGAGCACGTCCTTGGAGCCGCCCCCCTCGGCCAGCGCCTGCCGCGTCTGAGTACTCATCCAACAAACTCCGTAATCAATTCCGCCACTGACACTTTGGGAATGCCCAGCTCACGCACCGCCCGAGTAGGGTCGTAGTAGACCTTGCGGGCCATCAGGTCGATGTTCTCGGGAACCAACGGGTCATCGAAATGCGCCCGACTCGAGAAATCGGATGCGATACGTTTTCCCCTCCCGAGGGCGCGGAATGGCCGCATGGGCGCGACCCGTACCTGGTGGGATCGCCCCACGGCGCGCACGAGCAGCTCAGCGATCTGCCGGTACGAAAGGTTGTCGGTGCTGAGTATGTATCGCCGCCCCGGTTGACCCTTGTTCATCGCCGCTGTGACACCGGCCGCGAAGTCGCGGGCCGAACAAACGGCGGTTCCTCCCGGCGGAACGACCCGCAACAGACCTTTGCGCGCCGCGACCAGCAGGCCCTGCCAAGACCGGGGCGACCCGAACCCAGGCGCGAAGACGGCCGCCGGGTTCACCACCACGACATCGAGCCCGCGGTCGACGAAGTCGAGCACCAGCTGTTCGCCAGCCCGCTTGGTAGTCGAGTAGACGTTGTCGAGCACCGAATCTCGCGGGTCGAAATCTTCGTCCGCGATCACACCATTGGGGGGATATCCGATGGCCGCCGTGGAGGACACGTGCACGAGGCGTTGCACCCCGTGCCGCCACGCCGACTGCGCAACATGGTATGCGCCGAGCACGTTTGTGCGCCAGATCTGGTTGGCTAAACGGGAATTCGGCGATGCGATGCCGGCGAGATGGTAAACGCGCGCAATTCCGCGCATCGCCTCGTCCACGCTTTGAGCATCGGTGATGTCACCCCGAACAACATCGACGTTGGAGCGCAACTCCGGGCTCATGACGTGCGGATCGCCGGGCTGCACCAATATGGTTGCCCGCTCGCCAGCGCGCACCAGCGCTTCCAGGATCGTCGAGCCGAGATACCCCGTGGCGCCCGTGACCAGAATTCGCGGTGCCATCAGAGCTCCTTTTCATAAACTCGATGACGCTTCTCGGGCGCCTTCTTCATCTGCGCCGCAAGCGAATTGGACCACATGTTGTCCTCGTGCATCCACGTGGTGGCGACAGCGGAGTACCCAGCGCCGGTTATCGTTCGCACGATCTCTCCAGCCAGGATCCGGCCTAGGCCCGCGCCGAACTGGGTTTGGACCGCGCCGATGAGCACCACGACGGCAGTGCGCACCCCGCGGATTCGACCGCCTCGTTTGGCCGCGATCCGGAGCAGGGCCGAGGGCGTGAATCTGCCCGATTGACCAGTGATTTCATTGACGTCGGGCAGCATGAACAAGAAGCCCACGGGTGTGTTGTTCGCTTCTACGATCCTGACGATGTTCGGATCGATCAGCGGCCGCATCTCGGCGGCCATGCTGGCAAACACGGGCCTGCTTAGCGGCACGTTTTCTGGATGCTTTGCGAACGAGTCGTTGTAGAGCTTGCGCAAGAGTTCGACTTCCTGCTCGTAATCCGACAGTCGTACCGGCCGAACGCTGGCACCTTGCGCGCCCAGTACCGCATCGGCTCGACTCAGCAGGCGCTGCTGGACTGACGGGTTTTCATCCACGCTCCAGCGAAAACAGGCGGTGTCGAACTTCTTTGAGTATCCGGCCGCCTCAACCAACCTCGGGTAATACGGTGGGTTGTGCGGCTGCATGATCGTTGGTGGAGTGTCATATCCGGAAATGAGTAGCCCGACGTCCTCGCGTGACGTGTAGCTGAATGGGCCGATGATGGCGTTCATGCCGCGCCCTCGCGCCCAGTTCTCGGCGGTGGTCAACAGCGTCGATGCGATGGCCTGATCCGGCTCGCTCTCGAAAAATCCGAAGAACGCGTAGTCGCCATAGCGTTGCACGTAGTGGGAATCGATGCAGGCCGATATCCGCCCCACCGGCCGTCCTTGCCGGTAGGCGACGAAGTTGGCGATCTGAACCTCGGAGTGCAACGGGTTCTTGCGGGGATCCATCTTGGCGCGCATGACTCGGCGCAGTGTGGGCCGCCACGCGTGGTCACCGCGATAGATCTGCCACGGAACGCCGATGAAGTCCTTGATCTCCGCATTGGTGCGTACCGGACGGACGGTCGGCGCCGGCGGGTGCGCTAACGCCTCGGTCCATCGATGTGCGCCGACTTCTTCATCAAGCACGAATGATTCCCAGGTCGTATGCCAACTCGGGATTTTTCTTGCTCTTCCAGAGTGCGCCATCCATGTAGAAGTGATGCAGGACGAAGGTCAGTGGTACGGCAAAAATAATGGTATCGAGTTGCCCGGCAAGCACGCCGAGTCCGGCAAGAAATGCGATGTAGAGCGGCAACGCCTTTCTGGTAGACAGCCGTGCCAGCAGAAGCTTCTTCTCTTCGGAGTTCTTGCTATGCGCAAACCGCGTGTTATTCCTGGTCCAGTTGATCAGGTGATATTGCAGGCTGTGCGTGGTGGTGGCGATCAGGATGAGCGCGAACAGATCTGATACGAGGAGGTAGGAAAGGTTGTAGGACAAGGCGGCCACGACGAAGGTCGCCACCGCCATCGCTGGCAGGGTGCGCTGTCCGTCGCGTTTGAGCTGGAGCTGCTCAATGACGGCAAGGGCCAAACAAACCGCGGCGACGATAAATCCGGCGATGACTATGAGCTTGGGCACCGGGGGCACTGGAACGCTCAAATTAGAGAATGGAAGTCGCTTGCCGAAGACTTCATACTCGGAGAAATGCAGCCCGTGAGCCGCTCGAAAGACTACGGGCGCCAGACACGTCGAGTAGAGGGCGTACTGGATCTTTTTCCTGGGGCCCTTGTAGCCATTCTTTGCGGCGTAGATGTTGATCATGCCGAAATGCTGTTTCAGCACGTGGAAAACTTGCCAGTACGCCCAAATCGCGAGCAGCGGGATGAGCCATCCCCCAAACCATAGGATCGCGACCAGTGTGCCGATCACGACGAGGCTCATCAGGTAATGCGCCCGGTAGCGCGACCGCTCCCGCGGGTCCAGCCAGATCCGGACCGAGGTGGTGAAGACGTGCGGAAGGTCGGACAACAGGGAAAAACCGACCGCGCCGACCAGGAACAACCCCTTGTGGCTACCGGCGGCAAAGAGGACTGCCGACAGGAAGGCACCCAACCCGAATACCAGGAGGATGTCTACCCGTTGTCCGACGAACCACCCTGGCTGCTGCGCCCCATCGCGCGACAGCGGTTTGGCCGCTTCGGTACGACCACTCGCGAGCCCCTCCATGTACACTCACCTCAACCGATTGGTAATGACAATAATTTTCATTTAGCCTGGCACACGATATGGACTCCGCAGTCCGCATGTCAAACGCAGGCCGCACGTCTTCCCGCTTCGCCTCCGGCCCCAGCCGCTAACAGCGCACGCTGGACCGGCGGGCGCTGCGCGTGACCGGGCCGAGCAGGTTCGGCGGCGCTCAGTTCAGCGCGCGATGGCCCGATCGACGGCTCAACCGTTGGCCGAGCTGCGGGGGCCATCTCGGACTCGAAGGTCGGCCTTAGGCGCGTCTGGCAGGTGGCGGATCTTCACCACCCGCCACGGCCTCGTTGTCCCACAGGCAAGAGGTTTATCAGGCTAGCCGTTGGAAAGGAGCCGTTGCCTTGGTCGCCATCACCGGAGACGACGTCGAGAACAGCAACATCACACAACTCACGGATACGACGGATACGACCGAACGTGGCCAACCTGCTATCGCCACTGATGAGCTCGAGTCACCCAGCACGGCCGCGGGGCCCTGCGCCGATGTGGAATCGGGTAACGCTGACGATGTCGACTGCACGGACACCGACGCCCATGCCCCGCGTGCACCCCGGCGTTGGCGTTCCCGGTGGTCGCGGATGCGAGTCAAGCGGGTCCGCGTCGGATTCAACCAGGCAATCCTGGCCGTGATTCTCGCGTCCCTGAGCGTTTCCGCCGTGCTGGGGTGGCACCTGTTTGCGGCGCATCACGCCAACGTGGCGGCCGAGCTGGCTCAGCAAACAGCGATTGGATACGCCCAGACATTAACGAGTATCGACAGCAACAATGTAGATGCAAACTTCAACCAAGTCCTCGACGGCGCGACAGGCGAATTCAAGGATATGTATACGCGCTCGAGTGTTCAGCTCCGCCAGCTGCTGATCGACAATAAGGCCACAGCACACGGAGTCGTGGTTGATTCCGCCATCCAGTCGAAGTCCAAGAGCAGGGTCGTTGTGCTGCTGATGATCGATCAGACGGTAACCAATGCCGCTCGCCCGGATCCCCGAGTCGACCGGAGCAGGATGAAGATCACCATGGAGAAGACCGACGGGCGTTGGCTCGCCAGCAAAGTCGAGCTCTCATGACCGGCCCCGCTATGTCTGGGTGGAAAGCCGCGTTAGCGGCAGGGGTGCTGGTGGCCGGCTGCGCTGTCTCGACCGCCCCCTCGGCATGGGGGTCTGCCCAGTCGTTCTGCGGTGAGCTCGGCGGCGACTTTGACGGCCGCTATTGCCATACCACCGTGACCTCGGTCCGCAAGGCGGACCGAGACATCAGGATGGCAATTCCGGGCGACCTGGTAGACAACGCCGTCAGCGGTCCGGTGGTCCGGGACTACCTGCGGACCCTCTACAACAATTGGAGAGAAAAAGGCGCAGACATGGTTCAGGACAGCTGGGGCGAAGAAAACTACCAGCAGTTCGGCCACCAGAGCGCCGTATCCGTGGTGTTCCATGAGGATTACCATGCCGACGGTCCCAAGATCAACAACGCCTACCGGACCTTCACCTTTGACACGGCCCTCGGCCGGCAACTGCAGCTGACCGACATTGTGAAAGCGGGACTGGATCCTTTGGCCGTCATTCCGCCGCTGGCTGAACCGTTCGTCGCGGCAGCACTCGATCGTGCCGCCCCACCGCACCAGCCGGGAACCTATCCCTTCACCGTCGATCGGTGGACTCCTGACAAGGATTACTCGGGCGGGTACAAAGCGTGGGCATTGACGCCAAGCGAATTGATCCTCTATTTGCCGGACTACCCTGTCGCGCACGACAACCCGATCAACTATGAGCCCGGCATGCCGGTGTGGTCGATGGACGGGGGTGCGGTTGAGGCCCACATCCCGATTGATGTGCTGGCCCCGGTGTTGAGGTCGGGCTATGGAGGGTAAAGACGACGGGTGCATCTCCCCGCAGGAGGGAGGAACCACCCGCAAGCCTCGAAGAGTCGGTCCTGACGCCAAGGCCAAGGCGGGGCGCACTTCAGCTACGACAGATGCCGCCGCCCAACCGGGGCCCGATCCGACCCGAGATCCGGTCTCCGACTCACCCGAGACATGCGGAGGAGACCACGGCGGCAATACGATCGGTCGCGCGCCGGGTGCTGCCGAACCAAGTAGCCAAGAAACGGAATTGGAGGTGGATCACGACGATCTCGATCCCGGCATCCAAGCCTGTGCCGCCGCTGGCGATGGTCCCGATCCTGCCCTCGAGCCAGGACATGACGTAACGCCACAACGTCGGGCGCGATCACGGACAAAGGTCGCTGCCGCACTTGCGGCGGCCGCCGTTCTCGCCGGCACCGCGGCGTTGGGGTGGTTATGGAAAGAGCAGCGTGACAACGAGATTGCTGGCCGACAGGCGCTCAGCGCAGCGCTGCGGTTCACTGAGAACTTGACCACGATCGACAGCGCCAATATTGATGAGAACTTCCGCGAAACCATCGACGGGTCGACCGGAGAGTTCAAAGAGATGTACCTCAAGTCCAGCGCCGCGTTGCAGCAGGCACTGAGGGAGAACAAGGCATCAGCGCACGGAGTGGTCGTCGAGTCGGCCATCAAGTCGACATCACCAGACACGGTTGTAGTGGTGCTGTTCGTCGATCAGTCGGTGAGTAATGCGCGAGCACCCGAACCTAGGCTGGACCGAAGTCGCGTCGAAGTCACCATGAAAAAAGTCGACGGCCGCTGGCTGGCCGCGAAGGTCGAGTTGCCCTGACACGAATCACCGGTGAGCAGTCGGCGTTCCGATCAGGACGAGCCGCTCGGCCTCTGACAGCTTGATCGGGCCCGAGTCGACTGCGAGGTATCAGAAGCGCGCCAAATCGTTGGGCAGCATCAGATCGAAGCCCTCCTTTAGGCAGGGCTCCGGCGTTGTTGATTAGCAGGCTTGTGAGCTGGGGGATTGTGGATTGAGGGGGTCTAGGCGGCGGTTGGCGGTCAAAGCGGTGATCCGGCAGGCTTCGGCGATGTTGTCGGCGCCGTTGAGGCGGTGCAGATTGATCGCGGTGTTGCGTAGCGTTGCTAGGACCTGTGCGCCGTTTCCGGTATGTGCCCTTTGAACGCCGGAGCCCTGCTCCTTTAGGCTATTCCACCGCTGCGTAAAATGACGGCTGGAATGCGCGCTTGGCGCCGAGATCAAATTCCCTTTCATGACACGACCGCCCAACTGGTGAAGCTGCGAACACTCCGGCAAACCGACTAGTCACCTGGTTAGTGGCCAAATTCAGCCCCAAAATAGTTCACTCCGACACACTTTCCACATGATGCGCTGAACACAATTCAGCCAGAAATCCGACCGTCGCATGCGCGTAAATCTGATAACCCACTAGCAAAACTACTACGTACGCCTTGCCGGCCGCTATTGCCGCCTCCGCCGAGAACCGCCATGATCGGCGCGTGGCCCACCTTGCCCACCTTGCCCACCCGTGCCGACCGGGCCCGAACGCGGCCCACACTAGGCTTGAGGAGAAGTCGCAGATATCAATGCAGGCGACAAGCTGTATGCCGCCGAGCCGCAGCGGGCTGTCTGCCGAGGACGCCGATCCGCGATACTGGTAGCCGCACCTACAACGCAGAGAACCTCGAAACCGAACCGACAGTGACGCCGGGAGATACACATGAGCGCCGAGCAGCCGACCATCATCTACACGCTGACCGACGAGGCGCCACTGCTGGCGACCTACGCTTTCCTGCCCATAGTGCGGGCTTTTGCCGAGCCCGCTGGCATTCAGATCAAGACCAGTGACATCTCGGTGGCCGCACGCATCCTGGCCGAATTTCCCGACTACCTCACCGACGAGCAGCGGGTCCCGGACAATCTGGCCGAGCTGGGCGAGCTGACGCAGGACCCGGACACCAACATCATCAAGCTGCCCAACATCAGCGCATCGGTGCCCCAGCTCAAGGCGGCGATCAAGGAGTTGGAAGACAAGGGGTACGCGATTCCGGACTATCCGGCCGACCCGAAGACCGACGAGGAAAAGGCGCTCAAGGAGCGCTACGCCAGGTGCTTGGGCAGTGCAGTGAACCCGGTTCTGCGCCAAGGCAACTCGGACCGTCGGGCGCCCAATGCGGTCAAAGAGTACGCCCGCAAACACCCGCACAGCATGGGTGAATGGTCGATGGCTTCGCGTACCCACGTCGCCCACATGCGACACGGCGACTTCTATGCCGGGGAGAAGTCGATAACGCTGGACCGCGCGCACAAGGTGAAGATGGAACTGGTGACCAAGGGCGGCCAGACGCTGGTGCTCAAGCCCGAGGTCTCGCTGGATGACGGCGACATCATCGACAGCATGTTCATGAGCAAGAAGGCCTTGTGCGAGTTCTATGAAGAGCAGATCGAGGATGCCTACAAGACCGGCGTGATGTTCTCCCTGCACGTCAAGGCGACGATGATGAAGGTCAGCCATCCCATCGTCTTCGGCCACGCCGTCAAGACCTTCTACCGGGACGCCTTCGCCAAGCACCAGAAGCTGTTCGACGAATTGGGTGTCAACGTCAACAACGGGTTGTCAGATCTCTACAGCAAGATCGAGACCCTGCCGGCCTCCCAGCACGATGAGATCATCGACGACCTGCATCGTTGCCACGAGCACCGCCCCGAGCTGGCGATGGTGGATTCCGCCCGCGGAATCACCAATTTCCATTCCCCCAGCGACGTCATCGTCGACGCCTCGATGCCGGCGATGATCCGGGCCGGCGGCAAGATGTACGGCGCCGACGGAAAGCTCAAAGACACCAAGGCGGTCAACCCGGAGTCCACGTTCTCGCGGATCTACCAAGAAATCATCAACTTCTGCAAGACCAACGGACAGTTCGATCCGACAACGATGGGCACGGTCCCCAACGTCGGCCTGATGGCGCAACAGGCCGAGGAATACGGCTCACACGACAAGACCTTCGAGGTTCCCGAGGACGGCGTCGCCAACATCGTCGACCTTGACACCGGCGAGGTGCTGCTCACCCAGGATGTCGAAGCCGGCGATATCTGGCGCATGTGTGTGGTCAAGGACGCGCCGATCCGCGACTGGGTCAAACTGGCCGTCACCCGCGCCCGCAATTCGGGCATGCCGGTGCTGTTCTGGCTGGACCCGTACCGTCCGCACGAGAACGAACTCATCAAGAAGGTCAAGACGTACCTGAAGGATCACCACACCGAAGGTCTGGACATCCAGATCATGTCTCAGGTGCGTTCCATGCGGTACACCCTGGAACGCCTGATTCGCGGGCTGGACACCATTGCCGCGACCGGCAACATTCTGCGTGACTATCTGACCGACCTGTTCCCGATCCTGGAGCTGGGCACCAGCGCCAAGATGTTGTCCATCGTGCCCCTGATGGCCGGCGGCGGGATGTATGAAACCGGCGCCGGAGGCTCAGCGCCCAAGCACGTCAAGCAACTGGTCGAGGAGAATCACCTGCGCTGGGATTCGCTTGGCGAGTTCCTCGCCCTGGGAGCCAGCCTGGAAGACATGGGCATCAAGATCGGCAATGACCGGGCCAAGATTCTGGCCAGGACTCTTGATGACGCAATCGGCAAGCTGCTGGGCAACAACAAGAGCCCCTCACGCAAGACCGGTGAGCTCGACAACCGGGGCAGCCAGTTCTATCTCGCCCTGTACTGGGCCCAAGAACTTGCCGAGCAGACCGACGACGCGGAACTTGCCGAACACTTCGCCAAGCTCGCCAAGGCGCTGGCCGATGGCGAGGAGGCCATCGTGGCCGAACTCGCCGAAGCGCAGGGCGAGGCGGTTGACATCGGCGGCTACTACGCGCCGGACAACGAGAAGACAACCGCGGTCATGCGGCCCAGCAAGACGCTCAACGCCGCGCTGGAGGCCGCACAGGGCTGAGGCCCGCCACCCTCTGAATAGCCTGTGTCCGCTGGAAATCCCGGGCCGGGCGGGCCCAGCTGCGCGGCGCTGGTCCCGCTCACGGCCGCGGGTTTCCAATAGAGTGAGCAGCTATGGCCGCAGACGTCGATATCGAGGCGTCAGGCCTGCTCGACGGGCTTGAGGGGACCGCACGCCAAGACCGCGCGGAGCTGATCGCTTGGCTACTCGAGCGTGGGTTCAGTCTCGAGCACATCCAGGCGTCGGCGGCCGCACCGGTGATGCTGCCCGCCTACCGGGTGCTCGGTGATGATGGAACGCTGGTGTCCGCGCGCGAGATCTGCGCGGCAACCGGCATCGAACTCGATGTGCTGCAGCGCCTGCAACGTGCCGTTGGCCTGCCCCGGATCGACGATCCGGACGAGGCCGTCTTGCCGTGGGCCGACGCCGAGGCGGTCAGACACGCGAAGGTCTTTCTGGATATCGGCTACGACCTCGAAGATGCGGTTGCCGTCATGCGGGTACTGGTGGAAAGCCTGGGGCATGCCGCCGCCATGATGCGGGAGGCGGCGCTGAAGACGCTGTTGCGGCCGGGGTTCTCCGAGATCGAGCTGGCCGAGGCGTCCGAGCAGTTGGCCCAGGCAGCGATTCCGTTGCCGCCTCCGATGATGGACGATCTGATGCGCCTGGAGCTGCGCCATTCGGTGGAGACGGAAGCCGTCAACGCGGCGGAACGGGCCGCGGGCACGCTACCGGGCGCCCGACCCGTCACCGTTGCTTTCGCCGATATGGCGGGCTTCACCCGGCTCGGCGAAGTGATGCCGGCCGAGGACCTGGAACGGGTGGCCGCCCGGCTTGCCGACCTCGCCCACGACGCCGCGACCATGCCGGTCCGGTTCGTGAAGTCGATCGGCGACGCGGTGATGCTGGTCTGCCCAGAACCCGCACCGCTGCTGCGGGCGGCGCTGGACTTGGCCGCCGCCGCGGCAAACAACCTGCCACCCTTGAGGATTGGTGTTGCATCTGGGGCTGCGGTCACTCGGGCGGGTGACTGGTTCGGCAGTCCGGTCAACCTGGCCAGCCGGGTCACCTCGATCGCATACCCGGGCACGGTCGTGGTTGCCGAATCGACCCGTGATGCCGTCGGCAACGCTGGTGACTTCGAGTGGTTTTCGATCGGTGCCCAACGGATCAGGGGGATGCGCGCCGAGGTCAAACTCTTCCGGGTAGAGCCGGCCCGCCCCGCTGGGCGCGGCTGACACCGGCTGGGGCGGTCGGCGGCACACCCCGCGGCGGGATCATCGCAAGGGTGTAGGAAGAGATCACGCCACCCTCACATGGCGGGTGGCCGACCCCGTGTCAACAGATGCCAGAGGTTCTCATGTCACTGTTCGATATTTCCGATCGCGCCAAGCAGTACCAATCAGACCTGCTCGAGTTCATGGATTCCCAGGTGTACCCGGCTGAGGCCATCTACGACGAACAGATGCGCGCCGCCGGCGACCCGCATTTCCATCCTCCGATCTTGGAGGAACTCAAGGCCGCGGCCCGAAATCGCGGGCTGTGGAACCTGTTTCACCCGCACCCCGAGTGGGGGCCGGGATTGACCAACCTCGAGTACGCGCCATTGGCGGAGATCCTGGCCCGCAGCCACATCGCCTCGGAGGCCTGCAACTGTAGCGCCCCGGACACCGGCAACATGGAGGTGCTGACCCTCTTCGGTACCGATGAGCACCAGCAGCGCTACCTCAAGCCGCTGCTAGAGGGCAAAATCCGCTCTGCCTTCGCCATGACCGAGCCCGCGGTGGCCAGCTCCGATGCGACGAACGTCGAGATGTCGATGGTGCGCGACGGTGACAGCTACATCCTCAACGGGCGAAAATGGTTTGCGTCCAACGGCATGCACCGTAATTGCAAAGTCTTGATCGTGATGGGTAAGACCGACCCCACCGCGCCGGTGCACCGCCAGCAATCGATGATGGTGGTGCCGATCGATGCGCCGGGCCTCACCGTGCAGCGCAACCTGCCCGTCTTTGGCTACCAGGACCGCGAAGGACATGCCGAAATCGACTTCGTCGACGTACGGGTGCCGGTCAAAGACGTGCTCAAGGGCGAAGGCGAGGGATTTGCCATCAGCCAGGCCCGGCTGGGCCCCGGCCGCATTCATCACTGCATGCGCGCGATCGGCATGGCGGAGCGGGCGCTGGAGTTGATGTGCAAACGAGCCCAATCCCGGGTCACCTTCGGCAAGCCCATCAGCGAGAACGCGAACGTGCGCGACTGGATCGCCGAGGCCCGGATCGAGATCGAGATGATCCGATTGCTGACCCTCAAGGCCGCCTACCTGATGGATACGGTCGGAAACAAGCACGCCCGTACCGAGATTGCGGCGATCAAGGTGGCGGCCCCCAACATCGCGCTCAAAATCGTCGACCGGGCCATTCAGGTGCACGGCGGTGGCGGGGTCACCGACGACTTTCCGCTGGCGATGGCCTGGGCCCACCTGCGCACATTGCGGCTGGCCGACGGCCCAGACGAGGTGCACAAACGAGCGATTGTCACCCAAGAGTTGCGCAAGTACCGCAACGGCGCCCACGGATCGTGAACCCGGTCAACCGCACCGATGCCCGGACCCATGAGTGAGGACATTCCCGGTGTCCACGCCGACGCGGTGTCACGGTGGCTGGTCACGCTGGGGCACCAAGTCGCCGCGCCACTGCGTTTTCAACGCATCGGTCTCGGTCAGTCGAATCTGACCTATCGGGTCACCGATGCCGCTGGCCGCGCCTGGGTGTTGCGCCGCCCGCCGCTGGGGCATCTGCTGGCCTCGGCCCACGATGTGGTGCGCGAGGCCCGCATCATGGCCGGGCTGGCCGAGACCGACGTGCCGGTTCCCCGGATCCTCGGAGTTACAACGGATTCGGAGTTTTCCGAGGCGCCATTGGTGTTGATGGAGTTCGTTGATGGATTGGTCGTCGACACCATGGAGGTTGCCGAGGCGCTGACGCCACGGCAGCGCCGCCAGATCGCCTTGTCGTTGCCCCGCACCCTGGCCAAAATCCACGCCGTCGACCTGGCGAAGGTGGGGCTCGACGATCTGGCCAGCCACAAGCCCTACGCCCAGCGCCAGCTCAAACGCTGGGCGGGACAATGGGAGCTGTCCAAGACGCGCGAGCTTCCCGAACTTGACGACCTGACCCGCCGGCTGGTCGCCGCCGCTCCCGAGCAACGGGAAATCAGCTTGGTGCATAGGGACTTTCATCTGCGCAACCTGATCACCTCGCCGGAGACCGGCGCGGTGGTGGCGACCCTGGACTGGGAACTGTCGACGCTGGGCGATCCGCTCGCTGACATGGGAAGCCTGCTCACCTACTGGATGGAGCCCGGTGAATCTGGCGTCGGTGACTTCGCACCCTCGACCCTCAACGGATTCCCCGACCGCGCCGAAATGACCCGCCTCTATCTAGAGGAGACCGGCCGCGATCCGGCCGCGCTGCAGTACTGGCATGTTCTCGGGCTGTGGAAATTGGCGATCATCGCCGAGGGCGTCATGCGACGGGCGATGGACGAGCCGCAGAACAAGGCGTCTGAGGGGACTCCGACCGTCGCATGGATCGATGCGCGGGTACACATGGCTCGCGAAATCGCCGATGCCGCAGGCATGAACCAAGTCTCCGACTCAGCTTCCTGACCCCGGAAAGGCCCCGAGCGCCTAGTCGACCAGTTGGCGAAGCGTGTCGATGAGCTTCACCCGCTCGGCAGCCGTTTCCGCGATCGGCGCCACATTCAATGTCGTGACCCCGGACTCGCGGAACGCCGCAAGCCGGTCCCTGACGAACCCTGGCGTGCCGATCAGGTTGACGTCTCGCACCAGCTCGTCTGGGACAACCTTGGCGGCGCCGTCCTTGTCCCCGGCCAGGTACAGCTGCTGGATTCGGTCCGCCTCGGCTCCGTAGCCATATCTGGTCGCCAGCATGTGGTAGAAGTTCTTGCCCTTGGCACCCATCCCCCCGATGTAGAGCGCCAGATGCGGCTTCACGAATTCGCGAAGGGATTCCACGTTGTCACCGATCGCCAGCACCGGGCCGGCATACACGTCGAGTTCGCCCAACGCCGGGTCCCGTTTGGCCCGGCCGGCCGCCAGCGCCTGGCCCCAGACATCGTGGGCCTTCTCCGGCAGGTAGAAGATGGGCTGCCAGCCTTCGGCCACTTCGGCCGCCAACTCGACGTTCTTGGGCCCCAACGCGGCTAACAAGATCGGGATACGCTCCCGCACAGGCTGATTGATGATCTTGAGTGGCTTGCCCAGCCCGGTACCCTGGCCGGCCGGTAGTGGGATCGTGTAGTGCTTACCCTGATATTCCAGGCGCTCACGGCGCCACACCTGACGACAAATCTCGATGATTTCGCGGGTACGCGCAATCGGGGCGTCATAGGGCACCCCGTGAAAGCCTTCGATCACTTGCGGACCTGAGGCACCGAGCCCAAGGGTGAACCTACCGTCGGATACATAGTCCAGCCCGGCCGCGGTCATCGCCGTCAAGGTGGGCGTCCGCGTGTACAGCTGCAGGATGCCCGAGGCGAGCTGAACGCGGTCCGTGCAGGCCGCCAGGTATCCAAGAGCACTGACGGCGTCGAACGAATACGCCTCGGGGACAAAGACGATGTCCAGTCCGGCACCTTCGAGGTCGGCCACTTCGGCGGCCACCTCCTTGAAGCCGCCCGCGTAATTGATGGCCAATCCGATTCGCATGACCAACACCCTTCCTCAAATTTGTTCACGCTCGGCGCGGAGCCAAGCGATGAAAGTTCTATGCCCCGGCGAACTGCTGGGCCAGTTCCAGCGCCTCTTGTTGGATCCGGTCGAACTGGGCGCCCATCGCCTCCGACAACGCCATGGCGCCCGACATTGGCCGCACCATCACCATGAAGTCATCGATCAGTCCGTCCTCGTTGAAATGCAGGAAGTCACAACCCATGACTTTCTTACCCGACGCCCCGGAAGCCCCGGCAATCGTCGCCTCGAACACGAAGGCGTGGTCACGTCCGTTGCCGTCGGCGATCTCGCGGATGTAGCGAAAGTCTTCGAACACCCGCAGAACACCGCGCAGCAGCGCTGCGGTGATCGCTTTGCCCACGTACGGTTTGAACACTACCGGGCTGGTAAAGACCACCGTGTCGGCCAGCATCGCCTCAACGGCTGTCACATCACGTTCTTCAACCGCTTTACGGAACGGATGCATCAAACACCTCCACCTAGTGTATTTATCGAATATTCATATTTTCGGGTAGCCGCCGTCGCGCCCATAGCGAGCGAACCACTCACGAAGCCAGTTCGCCAGATCTTGCTTGCCATGTATCATTGGCCAGATGTCACTCCGTGACGCGGTTTTGGCTGCCCTCTTGGAAGGCGAGTCGTCCGGATATGACCTCGCGAAAGAGTTCGACGCCTCGATGGCGAACTTCTGGATGGCCACACCACAGCAGCTGTATCGCGAGCTCGAACGCCTGACCGAGCAAGGGCTCATTCAGGCCCGTGTAGTCCACCAAGAGCGCCGGCCCAACAAGCGCATGCACTCGTTGACCGAGTCAGGTCGTGCGGCGATCCTGCAGTTCACCAGCAAGCCGCCCAAGCCCGCGGTGATTCGCGACGAACTGCTCATCAAGATTCAGGCCTGCGATGCCGGAAACATCGACGCCGTTCGGGAATTCGTTGTCGAGCTACTGCAATGGGCCACGGCAAAACTGGAGCGCTACGAGCGGGCACGCAGGCGCATGCTGGACGGCCGCACCGAGCAGGAATACTTGACCCAGGCCGAACGGATAGGCCCTTACCTGACGCTGCTGCGCGGAATTTCCTTCGAGCAGGCAAATATTCAGTGGGCCGAGCAGACGTTGAAAATCCTGGACTTCCGTCTCGCTACGCAAACGGGATAGAAAACGACTGCACGACCCTGGGGAAAAATTGCCCCAGGCGGCAATTTCGGCCGGACACTCGAGTCCATGCCGTCGGCGCGCATGACCCGATCCTGACGCGCTGCAGACCAGCCTCGCACGGACGCGACATGATGGCCGGGTGAGCACCAACATCCGCGTTCTCGACACCGAGCAAGACCTGATGGCGGCGGGCAAAGTGTTCCGCGTCGCCATGGTCGGCCTACCCCCCATGCCGAACCTGTCGCCGGGCCAGGTCACCACACTTCTCGAGCCCGGGCGAACCGTGGGCACATTCATCGATGAGCAACTGGTCGGTACCGCCGACGCCGCCACCAGCGACCTGACCCTGCCCGGCGGAGCGATCGTGCGCCATGCCGCCGTGACGCGCATCGGTGTGCTGCCGACGTTTCGCCGCCAAGGCATCGCTACCGAGCTGATGAGCCATCAGCTACGCGACTTCGCCGCACGGGGCGAGACGGTGGCGACGCTGCGAGCCTCGGAGGCAACCATCTATGAACGGTATGGCTACGGCGTGGCCAGTTCAGCGCAGAGCGTTGAAATCCAGACGGCACGGGCGACGTTGCGCCCGGGTGTCGGAACCGGCGGACCGGTGCGGCTACTCGACACCGTCGATAGCTGGGACGTCCTTGCCGGGATCTACGCGAGGAATCGGCCGTCGCGACCGGGAACCATTGACCGCCCGGGGGTTTGGTGGCAGTTCCAGCGACTGCGCGCCGAAACATCGCCGGGGCCTTCGTATATCGCAGTCCACGGCGAGCCGGGGCGGGAGACGGGATTCGTTCGCTACCGCCCCATCGACACCGAGAAGTGGTTCGTCGCCGACCAACGCACCATCGTGGTCGAGGACTTCTTCGCGCCGACCGGCGCCGCCTATCTTGGATTGTTGCGTTTCCTGTTCGGACTCGATCTGATTGACCGCGTGGTCTTCTGGATGCTGCCTTTGGACGATCCGCTGCCCTGGCTGCTTGTTGATCGACGGGCCATGAAGGTGACGGCGGTGCATGACGAGACGTGGCTGCGCGTGATCGATGTCCGGGCCGCCTTGGCCGCCCGGCGTTATTACGGCGATGGCACCGTCACCATCGCGATCGATGATCCCTTGCTGGCCGGCAACTCGGGTCACTTCACCATCTCGGGCGACGGGGCCGAACCGACGAGTCGGCGTCCCGCGTTGCACCTCGACGTTGCGGGCCTTGCCGCCGTTTTGCTCGGTGGCGCGCGTTGGCGCGACCTCGCCATGGCAGGTTTAGCCCGGTGCGAGGACCCGACCGCACTTGCCGTTGCCGATCAGCTGTTCGCGGCGCCGGAAGCGCCCCACGCCGGGTTCTTCTTCTAGGGCGTACTGGCGTTCTACCAGGTACTGGTGGCACCGAGCCACTTGCGCCCGACTTGGTGAGTGAGTACTCTCTCACCATGTCCACGTCCGGACGAGATCGCCTGCTCTCGGCGGCACTGAAGCTCTTTGCCGCCCAGGGCTACGCGGCGACGTCGGTCGCCGACATCCAGCGCTGCTCGGGCCTCGCGCCGGGATCTGGCGCGTTGTACAAGCACTTCGGCTCCAAACACTAGCTGCTCGAGGCCGCGGTTGAGCACCGCATCGACAGCATCGTGGCAGCGCGCGAGCAGTACGACGCCGGCGAGCCGGGCGGTGTGGAGCAGGCGGTGCGAACCGCCGGACACCTCATCTGGACCAACCTGAAACAGAGCGAGGATTTGCTCAAGGTGATGCTGCGCGAGCCCGGTGCACTCGGTGACCTCGACGAGAAAACCTGGCAGATCATCACCGACAACGCCTACCAGCGATTCGCCGACGAACTGGCGGCGTCCAACCGGTCGGGCCGCACCCGAATACCCGATCCCGAAGCGGCGGCCAGTGTCGCCATCGCCTCGCTGTCCTACGCCGCGACGCTGCAGGCACTGACCGGTCGCTCGCCCGGAAACATCGATGACAGCCGCTACTTCGAGGCGTGGGTCAATCAGACCGTCAGCATGCTCTCTCAATACACCAACCCCGCGCCCTCCAGAAAACCCTGGGCCGACAACAAATTCCAGGAGTAAGACTGTGACCTTCTCACTAGAACTCAGCGACGACGTGATCGAAGTACGCGACTGGGTGCACAAGTTTTCGGCCGAGGTTATCCGCCCGGCCGCCGCAGAATGGGATGAACGTGAAGAGACTCCCTGGCCGGTAATCCAGGAGGCCGCGAAGGTGGGGCTCTACTCGCCCGACTTCTTCGCCCAGCAGTCCGTCGAGCCGTCCGGGGTGGGCATTCTCGCCGCGTTCGAGGAGATGTTCTGGGGCGATGCCGGTATCGCGATTTCCATCATGGGCACCGGGCTGGCCGCCGCGGCCCTGGCCGCCAACGGAACTCCCGAACAGCTGGGCCGCTGGCTGCCGGAGATGTTTGGCACCCCCGGCGATCCCAAGCTCGGAGCGTTCTGTTCCTCAGAACCCGACGCAGGCTCCGACGTCGGCGCCATCCGCACCCGTGCGCACTTCGACGAGGCGGCCGGGGAGTGGGTTCTCAACGGAACCAAGACCTGGGCGACCAATGGCGGCATCGCCAACGTGCACATCGTGGTGGTATCGGTACACCCCGAACTGGGCACCCGCGGGCAGGCCACGTTCGTGATCCCGCCCGGCACCAAGGGCCTGACCCAAGGGCAGAAGTTCAAGAAGCACGGCATCCGCGCTTCCCACACCGCTGAGGTGGTGCTCGACAACGTGCGTCTGCCCGAGGACGCGATCCTCGGCGGGCGAGAGAAGTTCGAGGCGCGCATCGCTCGGGTCAAGTCCGGCGCCTCTGCGCGCGGGCAGGCCGCGATGAAGACCTTTGAGCGCACCCGGCCCACCGTAGGGGCAATGGCGGTCGGCGTGGCCCGAGCGGCCTATGAGTACGCCCTGGAATACGCCTGCCAACGCGAACAATTCGGGCGCAAGATCGGCGAGTTCCAGGCGGTGGCGTTCAAACTAGCCGACATGAAAGCGCGCATCGATGCGGCGCGTCTGTTGGTGTGGCGAGCCGGATGGATGGCCCGCAACAATCACAACTTCGATTCGGCGGAGGGATCGATGGCCAAGCTGGTGGCAAGTGAGACCGCCGTTTACGTCACCGACGAGGCCATTCAGATCCTCGGGGGCAACGGCTACACCCGCGACTACCCCGTTGAGCGGATGCACCGCGATGCGAAGATCTTCACCATCTTCGAGGGCACCAGCGAGATCCAGCGCCTGGTGATATCGCGAGCGCTGACCGGGCTGCCCATCCGATGAGCATTCGGTGCGGTAGCGCCGACGGCCGTTGATGATCCGGTAGACGTTCGCAGCCGAAATTTCCGCCGATGAAAGCTGTGGTCGCAAGCTACGGAAGCCGCGGCGACGTTGAGCCGTGCGCCGCCGCCGCGCGTGAGCTGCTGCGACGTGGCCATGAGGTGCGGGTGGCGGCCCCACCCAACCTGGTCGGCTTCCTCGAGTCGGCCGGGCTGACCACGGTCGCCTATCGCCCCGATTCACACCAGCAGATGGGCCCCGCCCCGAACCTGGTTGGCGACTTAGCGGCCACGGCCCAGCACCCAATCACCATGGTGCCCAAACTCATTGAACACCTAACCCGGGTGAACGCGGCCAAGAGTGAGACGCTGACCGCGCTGGCGGACGGTGCCGACCTGCTTGTGGTCGGCTTCAACGAGCAGGCGGTGGCCGCCAATGTCGCCGAGTACTTCGGCATTCCGCTGGCCGGGCTGCACTTCTTCCCTGCGCCGGCATTGCCGGCGGGCATGCTCTCGACGCTGGCAACGAAAGCCGCCGACGACGCCCAACGCCAGGCCCTGGGACTGCCGCCGGCATCGGAATCCGTCCCGCAACGGGTCGCGGAACAGGGATCGCTCGAAATCCAGGCCTATGACCAGATCGTCCTGCCCGGACCACCGGGCCGGTGGGTGCAAGCCGATGGCCGACACCCATTCGTCGGCGCGCTGACGTTGCAGTCACCCACCGATGACGATGACGCGATCCTCGCCTGGATTGCCGAAGGAGCCCCACCGATCTACTTCGGCTTTGGCAGCACCCCGTTGACCTCGCCGGCGGAGCAGTTCGCCATGATCAGTGCCGCGTGTGCTCAGCTGGGTGAGCGGGCGCTGATCTGCGCCGGGCCGAACGACTTTGGCCAGATGCCGCATTCCCACCAGGTCATGGTCGCACCGGCGGTCAACCACGCGGCGGTCTTTCCGGCCTGTCGCGCGATAGTTCATCATGGGGGCGCCGGAACCACCGCAGCCGGCCTGCGCGCCGGCATCCCCATGCTGATTCGCTGGCTATGGCTCGATCAGCCGATCTGGGCCGCTGGCATCGAAGAGCTTGGAGTCGGTGTCGGACAGCCCTTTTCGGCAGCCACTTCGGAGTCGCTGGCCGCCGGCCTGGGTAGCATCCTGGCCGCGCAGTACATCGCCCGTGCCCGCACGGTGGCGGACCAGATGACCCCACCCGCCCACAGCATTGCCATGGCGGCCGACCTGCTCGAGCACACCGCTCACGTCGACCGGCGCAGCTGAGGCGGCTAGTGCGCTAGCGTCACGGCAGTGCAAGCAGAACCCGGCGATGACCCGTTGCTGCCCACCTCGTCGAGCACGCCGGATGCGCCTGCCCTTCGGCCAACCGCGGCGCCCGCACATCGCTGGGGGCTGGGCGCCTTCCTCCTGGTAGAGCTGGTCTACCTACTCAGCTCCACGTTGTTGGCGCTCGTCGTGGCGAGCGCGGGTCCCCGGTCCGCCGCGCTCATTTCACTGGCGGTGGCCGCTCCCACGGTCATCGCGGCGGGGCTGGCCGTATTCATCACGATGCGGCGTGGCAATGGTCCCCGCACCGACCTACGCATGGGCGGGACGTGGCGCGACGTGCGCTTGGGACTCGTTTTCGGTCTCGGCGGGCTGGTGGTCAGTGTGCCCGCGTCCATGCTCTACGCCTCGATCACCGGTCCCGACGCGAATTCGGCCCTATACAAGGTGTTTGGTGACGTCCGGGCCTCGTGGCCGTGGGCGGTGGCCGTGTTCATCGTCGTCGTGTTCGTTGGGCCGCTGTGTGGAGAGATCCTCTACCGCGGGCTGCTCTGGGGAGCGCTGGAGCGGCGTTGGGGGCAGTGGGTCGCGCTGGTGGTCTCCACCGCGGTGTTCGCACTGGCCCACTTCGAGTTCACCCGAGCACCGCTATTGCTGGTGATCGCCGTCCCGATCGCGCTGGCCCGGTTGTACTCCGGCGGCCTGTGAGCAAGCATCGTCGCGCACCAAGTGACCAACTCATTGCCCGGCTTGGTACTGATGCTGATATTGACCGGCACCATGCCCGCATCCTGAGCGCGTCCGGCCCATCAGCGGTTAGCGGGGCGGCCAATGCCAGGACGGCTGATCGAGCATGCCCTGACCCACGATCCGGGTTTCACCGAGTTCTTTGGTCAGGCGGATGGTGTGCACCTCCGCGGCCTGCTGCAGACCCGCCACCAGGGGCTCGGAATGGGTAACGACGATTATCTGGCTGCGTTGGGCGGCCGTGGCGATCAGCGACGCCAACGCCGGCAGCAGCTCGGGGTGCAAGCTGGTCTCGGGCTCGTTGAGCACCAGCAACTGCGGCGGCCGAGGGGACAGCAAGGCTGCGCTCCACAGCAGATATCGCAGTGTTCCGTCGGAGAGCTCCGCGGAACCCAATGGCCGCAGCATTCCGGGCCGTTTCAGCGCCAGTTCAAAGCGGCCGTTGTCGCTGGCGACGTCTATCCGACTGCCCTCAAATGCTCGATCGATGGCTTCATCGAGCGCCGCCTCGTCGCCAATCTCGCGAATCGTTTCCAGCGCGGCGGCCAGGTCGGCCCCATCGTGTCCGAGCACCGTGGTGCGGGTGCCGATCCGGGCCTGCCGGGCGGGTGCGTCGGCATCGGTGCGCAGGTGATCATAAAAGCGCCAGTTCCGGATGCGCTCACGCATCTCGATGAGTTCCGGGGCCCGCACCGGATCTGCCAACTCACTGAGCATCGAATCGAAGGGCCGCAGCGCGTCGGTGATCAGGTGCCAGTTGTCGTCACCGTCGCGCAGCCGCGCGACCGGGCCACCCCGTTCGGCAATCGCCGTGGCGCTGCGCCACACCGGCCCGACCCAGAGCGCCTCCACTTTGACTTCGGGATCGAGTTTGAACTTGCTGATCGACGCCTGCGGCAGACCAAGATCCATCGCATAGCCGAAATCGGATCCGGCGAAGCCGAGTTTCAAACTAACCGAATCGGTGCGAACCGTCCCCTGGACCTGGTGGCGCCCCTGACGCACCGATTTGCCGATCACCGCCGGCCCGGCCCACATGGTCGAACTCAACCCGCCTTCGCGGGCCAACGCGGCCACCGCCCCGTTGCGGGCCGAGTCGGCCATCAGGCGCAACGCGCGATAGAGATTGGATTTGCCGCTTCCGTTGGCACCGGTGACCACATTGAGCTGGTGTAGCGGGACCACCAGCTGGCGCAGCGACCGGTAGTTCTCCACCGCGACAGTCACCAGCACCTGGCCACGCTAATCCAAAACCGGCACGGCGCGCCCGAGCACCCCCGGGCGCACCCCATCGCGGCCGCTCAAGCCCAGAAAGTGACCAATGGCCCTATTGCTAGTGCACTAACTATTAGGGCACGATGTAGATATGGCCGCACCAACGACGCCGCAGGCCGATCCACTTGCCCTCGAACAGCAGGTGTGTTTCGCGCTCGCGATCACCAATCGGGCCGTCCTGGCCGTCTATCGCCCGCTACTGGAACCGCTTGGCCTGACCCACCCACAGTATCTGGTGATGCTGGCCTTGTGGGATAACCAGAGAACATCATCGGGACAGGGTTCTGCGCTGGCGGTCAAGCAGATCGCCGCGACCCTGCAGCTGGATTCGGCCACGCTGTCGCCGATGCTCAAGCGCCTCGAAGCACTCGGCCTGGTCACGCGGACCCGAAACGCGACCGACGAACGCTCCACCGACGTCAAGCTCACCAGGTTCGGTATCGCACTACGCGAACGGGCGGCTGAGGTACCCGCTGCCGTAATCGCGCGCCTGGGCGTCGACCCGACCGAACTCGAGCAACTCCACCGTGTGCTCACCCGTATCAATGTGGCGGCCTTGGCGGCCGACGCACCGCAGTCCTAACAGTTCGAAATTGTCCCTATAGGAGTCCTGATGGCCGCCGACAAACCGAATTTCTGGCAGTACATTGCCTACTCGTATGGGAAGTGCCTACCCGATTCGATGCGCAGCTGGGTTGCCAACGACCTAGCCGGCAAGGGAGCCATCCGCCGGCACATGATCAGGTGGGCGCTTCCCCCGATTCTGATCCTCGCCCCGTTGTGGCTGTTGCCGGCCTCGCTGTATGTGCATTCCGAGATGACGGTGCCGCTCTACATCTGGTCGCTGTTGATCTCGCTGGCCCTGAACAAGGTCTGGCGCCGGCACCGACTGGCCCAGCACGGTCTGGATCCGAACCTGGTTGACGTGCTCAAACAGAAGAAGCAGGCGCGGATGCACGAGGACTACGCTCGCCGCTACGGCCCGCGGCCCGAAGAGGCGCACTGGCAGTCCAACAGCAGCCCGTTCTAACCGCCTCGAGCGCGGCCGTCGCCGCATCTGTCGCTGATGGCGCGCACCCGCTACGGTCGGGATAGACCGGGGATAGACATGGCGGAGGTGCTCACATGACCAAGCAGATCCCGTTGGTCGACTACCTGGTGCTCGACGACGGCGATCCGCACCTCATGGCCCGGGAATGCACCCACTGCGGCGCCCGCTTCTTCGACCGCCGCAACGCGTGCGCCAACTGCTTTGCCACCGAGTTCACCACCGTGCCGGTGCCAACCGAGGGCACGGTGCGCACGTTCACCATCGTCACTTTCGCCGCACCCGGGATCCCCACCCCGTTCATCGCGTCCGTGGTCGACTGCGACGGCACCCAGGTCCGCGCCAATCTCATCAACATCGACCCCGATCCCGAGCACGTGCACGACGGGATGAAGGTGCGCCTGGCCACCTACGCGATCGGCACCGACGCGCAGGGGACCGAAGCGATCGGCTTCGGCTTCGAGCCCGCTACTTGACCATCCGGCACCGCGGAAAGGGCAACGACGATGAGCGCCAGCGACGAGATTTGGATCCTCGGGATCCGGATGACCAAGTTCGGCAAGCACCCCGACCTCGACACCGTCGACCTGGCGGCCCAGGCCGCGATGAGCGCGCTCGATGACGCCGGCGTGAGCATGGCCGACATCGGCGTACTCGCGGCCGGCAACCTGATGGCCGCCAACGCCGGGATCGGTCAGCAGCTGCAAAAACAGATCGGCCAGACCGGCATCCCGGTGTACAACGTGGCCAACGCCTGCGCCACCGGGGCCACCGCGTTGCGGACCGCCATCATGGCGGTGAAGGCTGGCGAGGTCGACTACGGCATGGCTGTCGGGGTCGAAAAGTTGTCCGGCGCCGGGCTGCTCGGTGGGGGAGGTAAGAAGAAGAGCGACGCCGACGTCTGGACCCCGGCCGGTCGCTACGGCGCGGTCGCGCCGGTGGATGGGCGGATCGGCACCGAGACCATGCCGGGCGTATTCGCTCAGATCGGCACCGAATACGGACACAAGTACGGCGGCACCAGCTTCGAGCTGTTCGCCAAGATCAGCGAGAAAAACCACGCCCATTCGACACTGAACCCGCTGGCCGCCTATCAGAAGAGGTTCACGCTCGAGCAGATCATGAACGACGTCATGATCGCCTACCCCAACACCCGGCCGATGTGCTCGGCCAACTGTGACGGCGCCGCCGCCGCGATCGTGTGCAATGGCGAGACGCTGAAGTCTCTGTCCGCACGGCAGCGTCGACGCGCGGTGAAGGTTTCGGCATCGGTGCTGACCACCGATCCCTACGAGCCGGGCTGCCAGGTCCTGCCAACGTCAACACGTTGACCCGCAACGCCGCCAAGACCGCCTACGAGCAGGCTGGCGTTGGACCCAGCGATCTCGATCTAGTCGAGCTGCACGATTGCTTCGCCACCGCCGAGTTGGTGCATTACGACAACCTGATGCTGTGCGAACAGGGCGGTGCCGCAGACTTTTTCGAGTCAGGCGCCCCGTGGCGCGACGGCTCCACGCCGGTCAACGTGTCCGGCGGGCTGCAGTCCAAGGGCCATCCCATCGCGGCCACCGGCATCGCCAACGTCTGGGAGATCTGCCATCACCTGCGCGGCGAGGCCGGCGACCGTCAGATCGACAACGCCAAAGTCGGGCTGGCTCACGTGATCGGTTTGGGCTCTGCGTGCGGCGTGCACATCCTGGAAAGGTCGGCGGCCTAACGCCCGCTTCACGGATGCGGCCGGCCTTCATCGAGCAGAGCACGCGCGACCCACTCGACATGGCCAAGCGCTTCCTCCAAGGTCAGCCTGCTGGTCAGCAACCCGGTCAGCGCACCGCTAAGTGCGGCGTTGAGAGCGAAGCTGACATTCGAAATGTCTGCTGGGGCAACACCGTGCAGCAGGCGATTGAACATCTCGACGTTGGTGCGATCCATCTGATCGATCGTCGCTTTCGCGTCCCGATCGGTAGAGGTCATCATCTGAAGCATCAACGCCGTCATCTCGGGATTGCGATGAAAGGCGCGCAACGCGCGGCGCAGGTAGTCCAGGATGCCGGGCAGCGGGTCTTGATCGGGTGAGCCACTGGCGCTCAGAATGCGGCGGGTCAGCCGCATCTGCCAGTCCTGAAGCGCCGCCGCCAACAGGTGCTCCTTGGAACTGAAGTAGCGATAGACGGTGGCCAGGGCCACTCCCGAACGCTGGGCCACGTCACGCATCTGCACCGCGTCGGCGCCGACATCGGCGATCAGATCGATCACCTCTTCGATCACTTTTGCGCGACGAAACAGCTGGCTGGCGGTCATCTCCGCCAGCGGAACGACGTCGGGGTTGGCGCGATTGATCCGCGAGCGGCCCTGCGCCGCCTCGGGCGACAGTGTCAGGCCGGGGGCTGATGTACCGATGGCGCGACCTCCGATTCAACCCGACGGCAAGAACGGGCCCCGTTTCCAGAACACCCTTCTTTGTGTTGACCAAATGCTACGGCATACAAACGGCATATCCGGCCTGTTATCCCAGCTTTTGCCCACCACCGTCCTTGACGTGGGTAGAACCTGGTTTCACTATTGTGTCAGGCGCGGTGCTAGTGTCGAAGACTCGCGCCTGATCGGAGGACGCAATGGCCGGACCTGTCGGTTTGCCGGTGATCGACACCATGATCGGATTCCCGCACGAGGGGTCCGCCCAATATGACTTCATTCGCAAGCAGACCAAGGACCGTGAGTCCAAGGAGAACTTCGAGTTCCCCGTCGAGTACATGTTCAAGGACGTGCCCAAGGGCCTGCCCACCGATGATCCGGTGTCCCTGGTGCTGCAGCAGATGGACCGGTTCAACATCGAGAAGGCCATGATCGGGGTCCGGGAGGACTCCGCGCAGCTGGCACTCAAGACATTCCCCGACCGGTTCATCCCGTCCGGAGCGATCGCCGATCCGAACGATGTGATGGGGTCGGTCGCCGCGATCCGTCGGGAATACGAGCAGTTCGACATCCGCGCGACCTCAGTGTTTCCGGCCGGCACCTTCCCCCAAGTCCCCATCGATGATCCGAAGATGTATCCCATCTATGCCACCTGCGTCGAACTCGGCATACCCATCTTCGTCTGCGCCGGCATCCCCGGCCCGCGGCTTCCTTTCCGGCCCCAGGAGGTTTCCCGGATCGACATCGTGATGTTCGACTTTCCCGATCTGGTCTTCGTCACCCGCCACGGCTGCGAACCCTGGGAGGAGCTAGCCGTCAAGCTGGTGCTGAAGTGGCCCAACCTGTATTACTCCACCTCTGCCTTCACGCCCAAGTACTACCCGAAGGCCATCATCGACTACGCGAATTCGCGCGGCGCGGACAAGGTTCTCTACGCCGGCTACTTCCCGATGGGGTTGTCACTGGAACGGATATTCAGCGAGCTGCCCAAGGTCGGCCTCAAAGACGAAGTCTGGCCAAAGTTCCTCTACGGCAATGCCGCTCGCATTCTGGGCTTGACGGGCTGACCATCCAGTGGCGCTGGCGATCACGGCCGAACAAGAGCAACTGGCCCAGGCCGTCGCTCAGTTCGCGGCCCGGCATGCGCCGATAGACAAGACCCGGGCCGCATGGGACTCGATCGCGGCCGGCGAATTGCCGCCGTGGTGGGAGGAATTGACCGCGCACGGCTTTCATGCGGTGCATTTGAGCGAGGACGCCGGCGGCCAGGGCGGCACGCTTGGCGGACATGGCCTGCGTGCTCGAGGCAGCCGCCGCGGCGTTGCTGCCGGGGCCGTTGTTGAGCACCGCGACGGCAAGCGCGGTCGCGGGGTTGGCGGACACATCCGCGGCAGCACTGATAGCGGAGCTGGCTGGCGGCGCGACCGCGACCGTCGTGCTGCCCGAACATTGCGACGTGCGCGCCGCCCGGGTCGCGGCCGGTTGGCGCCTTGATGGCTCGTCTCAAACGACGCTGGGAATCTGTGCGGCGCAACGTGTTCTGCTAGCCGCACGCTCCGAAGACGGCGCCCAGCTGTGGTTCGTGCTGGACCCGCGATCGCCGGGTTCGGGCCTTTCAGTCCAGCCGCAGCGCGGCACCGATCTGTGCACCGACGTGGGTGTGCTGACCCTCGCCGACCATGTCGTCGCGGCCGAGTCACTGGTGTCTGGGATCGCGACCGAGCGGGCTCGCTGCCTGGTGGTGGCCCTTGCGGCATGCGCCGCGGCGGGGACGGTACGCCGCGGCGCCGAAGCCGCCGTGGACTATATCCGCACCCGCGAGCAGTTCGGCAAACCCGTTGGGGCCTTTCAGGCCCTGCAGCACAAAGCCGCTGTGCTGCTGGTCAACGCCGAACTGGCCGCGGCAGCGGCCTGGGACGCGGTGCGCGCCGCCGACGAGCCCCTCGAGCAGCACCGCCTGGCCGCTGCGTCGGCCGCCCTGGTGGCGGTGGGTCCGGCCCCCGACCTGACTCTCGATGCCCTGCTGATGTTTGGCGCGATCGGCTACACCTGGGAACACGACATGCACCTGTACTGGCGCCGCGCGATCAGCCTGGCCGCGTCGCTGGGGCCGACAACGCGCTTCAGCCGTGCGGCCGGCGAGCTGGCCCGCACGCCGAGTCGCTCTACCGCAGTCAATTTGGGCAACGTCGAATCCGAGTTCCGGGCCCGAGTAGCGGCCACACTGGACCGGGCACAAGCGCTAGCCAACGAGCACCCCACCGATGACTCCAGGAATCCCGGCCTGGCGCACGGGTCACAACGGGATCTGCTGGCCGAGGCGGGTCTGGCCGCCCCACACCTAGCCAAGCCGTGGGGCCTGGCCGCGACGCCGGTGCAGCAGGTGATCATTGCCGAGGAGTTCAGCAAGCGCCCCGGCGTGACCAAGCCGTCCCTGGGTATCGCGGAGTGGATCTTCCCGACGATTCTCGACCGAGGATCCGACCTGCAACGCGACCGGTTCGGGTGGCCCATCCTGCGCGGAACCCAAAGATGGTGCCAGCTGTTCAGCGAACCGGGAGCCGGTTCAGACCTGGCGTCGCTGCGCACCCGCGCCGTCAAGGTCGACGGGGGATGGCTGGTCAGCGGGCACAAGATCTGGACCTCCCACGCCGACCGGGCACAGTTCGGGGCGCTGTTGGCGCGCACCGACCCCGACGCGGCGAAACACCGAGGGATCAGCTACTTCCTCGTCGACATGGCGTCCCCGGGCATCGAGGTCTCACCGATCAAGCAGGCCAGTGGCCGGTTCGACTTCAACGAGGTCTTTTTCACCGATGTGTTCGTTGCCGACGACATGCTGATCGGAAATCCGGGCGACGGTTGGGATCTGGCGGTGGCAACCATGGCCGTCGAACGCACGGCGATAGGTAATTACGTCAATATCGATCGCACGCAGGTACTTCGACACGTGGCGATGGCCGATGGTCTCGACCAGGACGCGGCGCTGCGGGCAGTCGGAGATGTCGAGTCCCACACCACCGCCATCAAGGCAATGGTGTTGCGCTAGACGCTGCGACAGATCCAGGGACAAGTTGCCGGCCCGACCTCCAGCATCGCCAAGTACGCGATGGTGCTGCTGCTGCGGCGGGTCTGGACCGCAACGCTGGGCCTGGCCGGGCGCGTCGCAATGCTGGAGGACTCGGATCCGGCCGTACTCGGGCCGTACTTCGACATGCCTTCCGAGCTCATCGGCGGGGGTACCGCGGAGATCCAGCTCACCGTCATCGCTTCGATGATCCTCGGCCTTCCCCGCAAATAGCTTCACCTAAACAGAACACTGTTCTTGCCTTTTCCCGGATAAATGAGCACTATAACGCGCATTTGGCCTGTACAAAGTGAAACATCGTTCTAGCCTTCGATGATGCGGCCTGGCTCGGATGGATCGGGTCCGGCCACGGAAAGGACACGACGGCGATGAAGACCGAGCTCGGGTTCACGTTCTTCGACTGCGACAACCACTACTACGAGGCGGTGGACGCGTTCACCCGCCACATCGAGCGCGAATACAAAAAGCGTGCCATCCAGTGGGCCCAGCTGGACGGCAGAGCGCGGCTGATCGTCGGGGGCAGGGTAAACAGGTTCATCCCGAATCCGACCTTCGACCCGGTCGCCAAGCCCGGCGCGCTCGACGAGTACTTCCGCGGCCGCAATCCCAGAGGCGCCGACCTCAACGCACTGTTCGGCGACTTGGAGCCGATTCGTCCCGAGTACCGTGACCGCGACGCTCGGCTGGCGGCCATGGACGAACAGGGCATGCAGGGCTGCATCATGCCGCCCACCCTCGGGGTCGGGATGGAGCAAGCGCTGCTGCCCGACCTGGAGGCCACGGCGGCGACCTTCCGCGCCTTCAATCGCTGGATGCAGGAGGACTGGGGATTCGCCTATCAGGAAAGGATTTTCGCCGCCCCCTACATCACGCTGTGCATACCGGATAACGCTGTGCGGGAGCTCGAGTGGGCGCTGCGCCACGACGCGCGCTTCATCGTCATGGTTCCCGGACCGGTCACCACCGAGGTCGGCATGCGTGCGCCCGGTGATCCACTGTTCGACCCGTTCTGGCAGTTGGCCAACGACTCCGGCATCACCGTGTGCTACCACTCGGGCGAGACCTACTACTCGAAGTTCATGCCGGCCTGGGGCGAAGCGGACTACATGATGTCTTTTCAGGCGCTGCTGGGCTTTCGGTCGTTGTTCTCCGGGGATCCGTTGCAGGACACCTTCGCCAACCACTTGCACAAGGGCCTCTTTCACCGGTTCCCCAACCTGCGGATGGCCTGCATCGAGAGCGGTTCGGCCTGGGTCTTCCACCTGTTCGAGAAGCTGGCCAAGTCCTACGGCCAGATTCCCTTCATCTATCAGGAAGACCCCCGGGAGACCTTCAAACGTCACGTCTGGGTGTCCCCGTTCTATGAGGACGAGCTGGCGGACCTGCTGAAACTACTGGGTGCGGATCGCATCATCATGGGTTCGGACTACCCCCACGTCGAAGGACTGGCCGAACCCGCCTCCTACATCAAGGATCTGCAGAACTTCGACTACGCGCCCGACCAGTGTCGCGCCGTCATGCGTGACAACGGCCTCGAATTGGCTCTCCGCCGGCCGGTATGACAGCCGATCGGTCCGGCCCGGAGATTCAGCGCGCCGGGCTCACTTGCCGGTGCGCTCGCGATGCTTGCACCCCGGCCAGCAGCAGGGCCGGCGCTGGCCTTCTTCCAGCTCTTCGCGTGTCCGGCGAATACGGCGCTCACGCGTCTTCTGTTGCTTGGCATCCTCGACCCAGCAGATGAACTCGTTGCGGGCCAAGGGCGTAATGTCGTTCCAGGCGGCCAGCGCGGTGGAGTTGGCCACCAACGCCTCACGCAGGTCTGGGGGCAGCGCGTGTACCACCCCACCGGGCACTTGCTTGCTGCTCACCAGGTCAGCGTAACCCGGTGCGCGCTGCCCCGGTCCGGACTCGAACCCCGATCACCTCGCCCGTCGCCGCGTACCGGCCGCGGCGGCCAGCAGCGCGAGCGCGAACACCGCTCCGGCCCCACCCGAGATCAGCAGCGGCAGCCGCCCGTCCACACCCCACAGGAACCCGGCCCACAGTCCCGCCGCCAGCACCGCAAATCCGCTCAGGCCCTGGAACACACCTTGGGCGCTGGACTGTAGCTCCGCGCTGACAATCGCCGAGATCCAGGCCTTCCCCACACCGTCGTAGCAAGCGGTAAACAGCCCGTAGGCCGCGATCAGCGCCCATGCGGTTGCGGTGTCGGTGGTGATGCCCAGCCCGAGATAGCCGACCGCGAAAAACACCAGCCCAAACGCGTACACCACCGGCCGGCCCAAGCGGTCGGCAAGCGCCCCCACCGGAAAACTCGCCAGTGCGTACACCGCGTTGTAGCCGACGTAGGCCATGATGACGCCCACCACCGAGAAGCCGATCTGCTTGAGCCGCAACAGCAGCAACGCGTCCGGGAAATTGGCGATGCTGAACAAGACCAGAAACGAGACCATCGCCCAGTATCGACGGGGCAGCCGCCGAGTCCCGTCGAGTATCGATGCAGGCTTGGCTTTCGCAAGATTGCGCGGTGGTTCCCGAACCCAGGCGATGAGCAGCACGCTGAGCACAGCGGGAATCACAGCCAGGTAGAGCACCGGGCCGATCTGGTGGTCGAACAGTTCGTATCCGGCCAGCCCGAGCAGCGGGCCGATGACCGCGCCGAGCGTATCCATGGTGCGGTGAAACCCGAATGCGCGACCGCGCTGCGCCGGCTCGACGCCGTCGACCAGCAACGCGTCGCGAGGCGCACCGCGCAGTCCCTTGCCCAATCGGTCCACAACCCGACCGGCCAGTACACCGGGCCAGGCGCCGGCGGCCGCGACGATGAGCTTGCCCAGCGCCGCCATCCCGTAGCCGCTCGCGATCAGTGGGCGCCGGGCGAACCGGTCGCCCAGCGGGCCCGACACGATCTTGGTGAGTGAGGCGGCCCCCTCGGCCGCGCCTTCCACCGCCCCAACCACCGATGGCGGCGCGCCCAATACGGTCGTCAGATAAATCGGCAGCAGCGGGTAGAGCAGCTCGCTGGCCGCATCTTGCAGCAGCGACACCAGCGAGAGCACCCGCAGGTTTCGGGTGAGCCATTGCGGCGCGCTACCGGAAGTCATCGGCGGTCACCTGAAGTCGCCCGCCGCAGGCATTCCCAAGGGGGGCAGCTGGTGCGCTTCGGTGTGTTGAGTGTGCATTTCGAATGAACTTACTGGCGATCCGAAGCCAGCGCCGGGTGTGCGGACGCCACACCGCAGCGGCCTGATTACCCACCGACCTATTTCCAGGCGAAGACCGGTTGTTCGAGTTCGTCGACCGGATCGTCTCGCCCTTCCAGGCACAGCCAGCGCACCTGCAGCAGCACGGCACCCGTCGGCGCATGAATGAGGTCGTTTCCCAACGGGACTTGAACGACCGGCCTGGGGCTCTCCGGGATGGCGACAAACCGCGGCGAATCCTGACGCTGCAGTTGGTGCAGGCCCACCCGGTAGACCGCCACCACCTCGTCGGGCACCGGGTGCGGATCGAGGCGGCCCCCGCCCCAGATCACCACCGGGGTGATGACATATCCCGATCGGGTCGGGTAGTCATCGAGCAGGCCCAGCACCGCCGAGTCCGGCAGCCTGATGCCGATCTCTTCGTCCAATTCGCGCAGCGCGGCCTCGATCGCGTTTTCTCCCGGGTCCACGCGTCCGCCCGGCAGTGCCCACTGGGCGGCATGCGCACGGAGCCGAGATGCTCTGCGACACAAGAAGAACGCCGCACCCCCTGACACGTCGACCATGCGGCCGTCGAGTCCGGGCTCCGGCATCGGGCGCCCCCCGATCCACTCGTCGACCGGCGCCGGATCCACCCGGTCCTCGCCGACTTCGGAGTCCACCAGCACCACCGCAACCGCCGCGTGCCGCTTGGTCGGATCGGTGACGGCGCGGCGCTCGTGCGACGTCAGGCGGGCCCGAATCCGCAAACGCAGCGCCTCGTCATAGGTGATCGTCACCGGTCGACCCTATGCCCGGCCACCACCCCGGTGGCTTACCCGTTGCGCGTGGGCGTCCAACATCTGGCGGATCCGATCGACGGCGTCGCGGATCTCCTCGGCGACGCGACGCTCGGGCTGGCCTTGACCCGCGGGCAGGAATCGGCGCCAACTGCCCCACCACGTGCCCAGGCCGGGACCGGATTCCCGGGCGGTGACATCCCAGACCGTCTCCAGCACGGCCGCCCCGGCACGCGGCGGCGCCACCACCTTGATGGTGATGTCCACGTCATCGAAGTGGAGATAGGCGGCGGCCTTGTGATCCGAACCTCCCGCACGCCACAAAGCTGGGCGGTATCGATGCTGGGCATCTCGGCATGGCTTTGCATACGGTGCACGGACCAAACATCGCACGAAGTCATCGATGCGCGACACCTCCGATCGGAGGTTTGACCACCGGCGTCTCGGCCCCCGCTCGGACATTCACCCGATTCGTCGGTGTCGGCCGCGAAGGCCGCCGCGGGCGGCGACAGCCGGGGCAACCCCAGCTGGGTTCCGGGATTCCAGACGGCGCTGCCCCAGCATCGGGGAGGACATATTGCCCGAACGGGACGCAGGAGATTAATTTCGAGTCAACCAGCGCCAACGACGGCGAAGCTGGCCGAGGAGGTCCACGCACCTGGACACCAATCCTGAGTTCAACGCGGTGTTGGCGCTGCTCGACAGAACAGCGGCGCTGCGCCATGGTGCCGATGTCGTGCACCGGCGCTTGGGTGCAGACCTGGCGGCCGGAGCCAATCGGATCGCCGAGGACGACACCATGGAAGTGGTCGCGGTCGTGGGCGGCCGCACCGAAGAACTCAACGGCTTGGTCATCGGGCCGCAGGAAGGGCTCGGCGGGCAGGCGGCGGTGCTCCGCCGAACTGTCGCGGTGCACGACTACTGCATGAGCCGAGACATCACCCACCACTTCGACCACGCGGTGCGCGCGAAGGGTCTGCGGGCGGCGATGGTTGCCCCGATCGTGCGTGCCCACCGGCTCTACGGGCTGCTCTACGCGGCCCGGCGGTCGCCGGTGGCCTGGACCGACCGTGACCGGGCGGAGCTGCTTTCCCTGGCGCGGCAGGCGGCAGTCGCCATGGAGGTTGCCGACAGCGCCCGGGAGATGGCCGAGGTCGCCGCGTTCGGCGAACGCCAACGCCTGGCGATCCGGTTGCATGATTCCGTCGGCGCGACGTTGTTCAGCCTGCGGGTGGCGTTGATGTCGGCGCAGGAGGAAACCGAGCCCGGCCGTCGCGAAGAGCTGCTGTCGGATGCGCTGGTGCTCACCGAACGCGCGACGTCGGAGTTACGGGCTCAGACCTTGTCGTTGCATGACCTGCCGGAGGACAAGGCGCTGGCAGTCACGCTGGAAGGTGATTGCCGGGACTTCGCCACGCGCACCGGTACCGCCGCGGAACTGGTGGTCTTGGGCGACCTGCCGCTTCTGGATTCGGCCAGGACCGATGCGCTGCGGCGCACCGCCCGCGAAGCCCTGCTCAATGTGGAAAAACATGCCGGCGCTCACTCGGTGGTGGTCAGCCTCTACCGCGCAGAAGACGGTGTCGGGCTGACCGTGGCCGACGACGGTACGGCCCCCGACATCGCGTCCGAGCACCGGCGCGGGTTGGGGCTGCGGGCCACCGTCGAGCGCATCGAACGGGTGGGCGGGTGGTTGTCGTGCACGGCCAATGAGGAGGGCGGCGGCACCGTACAGGCGTGGGTTCCCGCGGCTAGAGCATTCCGGCCTGTTGGGCCTTGATCACCGCGTCCAATCGGTTGCGGGCATCGAGGTGCGCCAACAGCGACTGCACGTAGGACTTCACGGTGTTGGGTGCCAGCTGCAGCTTTTGGGCGATCTGCGCGTTGGTCTCGCCGATCGCCAGCCGCTCTAGCACCTGATACTCGCGCCGGGAAAGCTCCAGCGGATTGCCGGTGCTGATCACCGGGTCGCAGAATCGCCGTCCGGCGGCGACCTCTTCGATCGCGGTGACCAGTACGGCGCACGCGTTGTCCTTGTGCACCACCGCGTCCATCCCGACCAGTCCCGCAACCTGACTCACCGTCGGCTTGCTGTCCCCGGTGAACAAGATGAGCTTGACGCCCAGGCAAGCCCCTCGCAGCGCGGCGGCGGCTTCCGGCAGCGCCATGTCGGGCAGATGCAGATCCAACAACACCACGTGCGGCCGTTCGGCAGCGGCGACCGCGACGCCGGTTTTCACATTGCGTGCGCCCGTGCACATCTGGACCCTCGGGTTGCCCTGCACGAGCCGCTCCACGCCCAGATGCACGATCGGATGGTCATCGACCACGAGTACGCGCACCGCCTCAGGGGCTGTGTTCGCGGCAGCGGAATGCACAAGTGAGCCGTCCTGGCTTCCTCCGTGCGGATGCACAATTCGACTGTAGCCCCATGCCGGTTGGCTCCCGGGCAAAAGCCGTCGTCGCGACCTCCGATCGGAGGTAGTGCAGACCGGCGGGTGGTGTGATCCTGGTCTCAGCAGTGCTGAACTGCGCACGGGCTTGTACATAGGGGCAAGAGGAGAACGCCAATGACGGCATCGATCACAACCCAGCACGAGAAGATCAAGTCTTTCGACTGGGAGCCCAGCTACTTCCATCGAGACGCGTTGTACCCGACCAAGTACAAGATCCCGCCAAGGACCAAAGACCCGTTCCGCACCCCTGGTGCGTGAGTACGTGGGCATGGAGGAGGAAAAAGACAGCCGCCAATATGGTGCGCTCGAAGATGCGTTGAGCCGGATGAACAACTCGGCTCAGGTCGAGCCGCGTTTCATGGAGGTCTTGAAGCCGGTCCTGGCCTTCGTCGACTTCGGTGAGTACCCCGCGATGAAATGCACGGCCATGCTCATCGACACGGTGGAAAACCCCGAACTGCGCCAGGGGTACCTGGCCCAGATGATCGACGAAGTGCGCCATACCAATCAAGAGGCGTACTTGATGCGCTACTTCGCCAAGCACGCGCCCGACCCCGCCGGGTTCAATTCCGGCTTCGAGATGCGCGCCAACGACCCGATCGGACGACCGGCGCGGGCCGTGTTCGAAGCGTTCATGAACGACGACCCGATCACCAATTCGCTCAATCTTCAGGTCGTTGCCGAGACCGCCTACACCAACCCGCTGTTCGTGTCTTTGACCGAGGTGGCGGCCGCGAACGGGGATCAGGCGACCCCGTCGGTCTTCCTGTCGGTCCAGTCCGACGAGGCGCGGCACATGGCAAACGGCTATGCGACGCTGGCGGCGGTACTGAGCGAACCCGACAACTTGCCGATGCTCCAGGAAGACTTCGACGCGGCGTTCTGGCGTCAGCACGCCTTCATCGACAACTTCCTCGGTGGCGTCAACGACTACTTCTCGAAGGCTCGGGTGAAGTCCTACAAAGAGTTCTGGCAGCAATGGATCTGGGAGGACTGGGCCGGTAGTTACATCGAGCGGCTGGAGCCGTTCGGCCTGCATGTGCCCCGGTGGATGGACGACGCCAAACGGCACGTGGAATGGGGCGGTCACACGGCGGCGATGGTGTCCGCAGCGTTGTGGCCGGTGCATGCCTGGCGGTCGGACTACATGACCGACGAGGACTTCACCTTCTTCGAAGACAAGTACCCCGGCTGGGAGAAGTACTACGGCGACTTTTGGCGCGCGTACCGGCAGATGGCCGATCCCCGCAACGGCCAACTCGCGCTCGGACTGTTCCCGGCCATGCCCCCGATCTGTCGGGTATGCCAGATGCCTGCGGTCTTCCCCAGGATTGACGTCAACGAGATCCGGCTATCGGTCGACAAGGCCGGCCAGCGGCACGCATTTTGCTCGCAGGCCTGCCAGCACATCTTCCGCCAGGCCCCGCATCGGCACACCGGCAAGACCTGGTGGGAAGTCAATGACGGCATCGAGCTGTGGCGCTACATCGAGATCAATCATCTGCTTCGATCCGATGGCAAGACGCTGATGGGGCAGCCGCACGTGCACACCGACGAACGCTGGCTGTGGACCATCGACGACATTCGGCGCACCGGGGTCGCCATCCAGGATCCGCTCAAAGCGGCTCCCGCCGAAGCCTTCACGGAGATCTGATGACAACCGGAGCAATTTCCGAAGGCGCGACTCCCGAGGCTATTGGTGAGGGGTTCTACTCGGAGCGCGAGCTGACCTACATCCAGCCCCAGAAGCGCCGACTGTCCGAATACGAGGCCGTCATCTGCAACGCCCAGCCCGACATGGGCCAGTTCGACTCCGGCGGTTGGTATCTACTGCGCCCGGACGGGCTGGGCTGCCAGGACACCCGGACCACCGCACTGGTCCACCCGAATTGGTTCGACTATCGCGACCCATCCGGGCTGTGGCAGCGGTCCTACATCAACATGGCGGCCCAACAGGAACGGTCCATCGCCGGGGCAAGTTCGTCGGCGAAGGCCAACGGCGCATTGGGCGAGATCGCACCGGACTGGCTGCACCTCGTGGCGCGCTACTACGAGGCGTACGGCTCCTTCGAGTGGGGGATGTTCAAGGCGCACGCGTTCGTCACCAGGGAGGCCTTGTCGGACACGCTGTCGATGACATACACCTTCAGCGCGATGGACCGGCTTCGGCACCAGCAGGACATCGCCCTCTACAGCCTGGGCCTCTACGAACAGGCGCCCGGCTACACCGAAGGGGCCGGCCGGGAGGCCTGGCTCAACGACCCGGCCTGCCAGGGGGCCCGCCGCCTGGTCGAACGGCTCCTTTCGCTGCGGGACTGGGGCGAGATGGTGACGATGACCAATCTGGTGGTGGAGCCGCTGATTGCCACGGTGATCGGCAGCGAGTTCTTCCGCCGGCTGGCCCCGTTGCACGGGGACCCGGTCACCGCGGTGATCGAGATGACGGTGGAGGCCGACCGGCGTCGCAACCGTGCCGCAACGCAAGCGCTGGTCAAGATGCTCACCGCCGACACCGACCGCGCGGGCCGGCCGGTACCGGCGGCAGAAAACCGCGACCTCATGCAGCGCTGGGTGGATTCCTGGTATCCGGACGCGTTGGCCGCCGTCGATGCGTTCTTGCCGGTCTTCGACGCCGCCCCGGTCGGCTCCGGTGGTGGTGAACAGGCCAAACGGCGCGTCGTCAGCGCGACCGCAGACATCCTCGAGCTGGCGGGCCTGCGCGCGCCGGTGGAGGTGACGTCATGAGCGCCAGCGAACAGCACGCGTCCACGACCGTCGGCATCGTCTTGATGAAGAGCGAAGAGGCCGACGCGACCGTCGCCTACTTCACCACGGAATGCCCGCAGGTCCGGATCCAGGACAGACACACCTTCTACCTGTGCGAGACCGAGGGCATGATCCGCATCCCGTTGGCCGAGGTCGAAGAGTTCCTCGGGAAGCCGCTGACCATGTCGCGTTTTCTGGTGGTCATGTCGAGCTACTACGGGCGCGCCCGGGTCGAGGACGACGCGTTCGTCATCACCTCCGAGATGTCCCAGCTCGAACCGGCGAGCAGCTGAGCAGCACCATGGCGCGGGTAACCCTCGAGCCCGGAGCCGAGGAATTCCTGGTCGGCCCCGACGAGGACATTCTGTCTGCGGCCCTGCGTAGCGGCATCAATCTGCAATACGGATGCCGGCACGGCAACTGCTCATCGTGTAAGCACTGGCTCATCGACGGTGACGTCGATGACTCGGCGGCCTCGGTGTACGCGATCCCGCGGGACGAACGCGAGAACGGGGCGATTCTGCTCTGCTGCACGTTTGCCCGCAGTGATCTGGTCATCGAGATCCACCAGAACGACGGCGCCGAGGCGCTGCCACCGATGACCCCGCCCAGCCGAAGGCGGGCGAAGGTCCTCGGGCTGCGGACCCGGACCTCGAACCTGATCGAGCTGCGGGTGGAACTCGACGATCCGCTGAGCTTTCGCGCCGGTCAGTATGCGGAGTTCACCCTGGATAGCGGTGAACGCCGCTCCTACTCACTGGTCAACCCGCCGAGTTCGGCGCGCGAGCTGACCTTCTGCATCAAACGCGTGCCGAATGGCTTGTTCAACAAGGTGCTGGACCGGATCGAACCGGGCTCCACGCTGCATCTGGAAGCGCCGTTCGGCACCATGTTTCTGCGCGACACCGAGCATCCGGTGATCGCCGTCGCGACCGGCTCCGGGATCGCGCCCATCCTGTCCATGCTCACCGATGCCGCCGAACAGCACCCGGACGTGCCCTTCCGTTTCTATTACGGAGCACGCTTCGTCCGCGATCTGGTGTACCTGGATGAGATCGCGGCGCTCTCGACGCGATTGAAGGATTTCCGGTTCATTCCGTGCCTGTCGCAGCAGGCGCCCGACCCGGTGCCCAACGGTCGATCCGGGCGCGTCACCCGGGCCATCGCCACCGACATCAGGGACGCCTCACCCTATGCCGCCTACCTGTGCGGCGCGCCCGAGATGTGCAACGACGTCGGCCGGCTCCTAGAGGCGAAGGGCCTGCCCGAGGCGCGCATCCACGCCGACAGGTTCTATCCGGCCGTGGAATCGATCTCGGTATGACACCGCGCACCACCAAACCGGCGAACCACCTTGACCAGCAACGTGCCGGGGGTATCTGATGACAACCATGGCCACGCCGTCCACATAGCCCTCTAAGAAGCTCTCCAACAACGCAATTCCATCAGGAGCGCATCATGAAGACCACAGCAGCCGTGTTGCTGGAAGCGGGCAAGCCCTTCGAGATCATGGAACTCGAACTCGACGGCCCCCGCGTCGGCGAAGTACTGATCAAATACACCGCCGCGGGTTTGTGCCACTCAGACCTGCACCTGACCGACGGCGACCTGCCACCGCGGTATCCGATTGTCGGCGGCCACGAAGGATCGGGCGTCATCGAGGAAGTCGGTCCCGGGGTCAGCAAGGTCAAGCCCGGGGACCACGTCGTGTGCTCCTTCATCCCCAACTGCGGCACCTGCCGATACTGTTCCACCGGACGGCAGAACCTTTGCGACATGGGCGCGACCATCCTCGAAGGATGCATGAGCGATGGCAGCTTCCGCTTCCACCGCAAGGGGGTGGACTTCGGTGCGATGTGCATGCTCGGCACCTTCTCCGAGCGCGCCACCATCTCGCAGCACTCGGTGGTCAAGATCGACGACTGGCTGCCACTGACCACCGCGGTGCTGGTGGGCTGCGGAGTTCCGACCGGCTGGGGTACCTCGGTATATGCCGGGGGCGTGCGGCCCGGCGACACGACGGTCATCTACGGCGCGGGCGGGCTGGGCATCAACGCCGTACAAGGAGCGGTGAGCGCCGGAGCCAAACACGTCGTGGTGGTCGATCCGGTTGCGTTCAAGCGGGACACCGCGCTGAAATTCGGCGCTACCCATGCCTTCCCCGACGCGGCCAGCGCGGCCGCGAAGGTCAACGAAATCACCTGGGGCCAAGGCGCGGACCAAGCGCTCATTCTGGTCGGCACGGTCGACACGGAAGTGGTCAGTGCCGCGGCTGCGGTGATCGGCAAGGGCGACACCGTGGTCATCACCGGGTTGGCGAATCCGGAGAAGCTCACGGTGCAACTGTCGGGCCTGGATCTGACCCTCAACGAGAAGACGATCAAGGGCACACTGTTCGGATCGGCCAATCCCCAATACGACATCGTGCGCCTACTCCGGCTCTACGACGCCGGCCAACTCAAACTCGACGAGCTGATCACCACCCAATATCGACTCGAAGATGTCAACCAGGGCTATCAAGATCTGCGCGACGGCAAGAACATTCGCGGCGTGATCGTCCACGACTGAGGTCAAACATTCATGCTGGGCCAGCGCACCGCATTGGTAGGTTGGAAACCCCCGCGAAGGAGAATTTTCATGAGCGATAGCGACATGTTCGACGCCGCCCGTGCCGCGGGCTCACCCATCGAACAAGCGGTCGCGGTGTTCATGCTGCACCCGGACACCTTCGCCGAAAGCATCGAGGCCGGATACGAGCACCCGTTCGCGGGATATGTGGCAGGCCGCGCCGGTGTACTGGGCGAGACCACCGGCGTCACGGTGCATTCGGTCTTCGCGGTATTCGAACCCAATTTCATCCATGGGATGTGGGAAACGGGCATCGCGGTTCGCGGCGCGATCGGTGCGGCCGAGCTCTACTGGGACCAGGTCGCCGGCTTCGCCCGCAAGTATCTGGCCGCCGCCACGGGGCTGGATCGCATCGCGGCGCTGGGCGAGAAGATCATCGCGGCGACACCGGACGCGGGCCTGCCGCTGTATGCCGGGTGGCGCACCATGGCGTTGGCCGACGACGCCGCAGCGCGGGCGCTGCAGGTGATGTTTGTCTTGCGGGAGCTGCGGGCCGGTGTTCATTTCAACGCCCTCACCATTTCCGGCATCACCCCGGTCCAAGCACACATGCTCAACAAGGGACATGAGTACACGACCATGTTCGGCTGGCCCGAGCCGTTCGCCGATGGCACGGACAAGAAGGACCGCTACGCCGCGGTCGAGGAGGCGACCAACCGCCGGATGGCCGAGATTTTCGGTGCCGCGCTCGACGGTGGCGAGGCCGACGAGCTGGCCCGATTGAGCACCGATGCCCTGGCGACGCTGAAGGCCAGCGCAGCTAGCTGAACGGGCGCGTTTGCGCGGCGCGACCGCAACATCAGCGCTCCAGCGTTTTACTCAGCAACGCCGCCAGGCGCTGCTGTTCCCTGGTGCTCAACCGCCCCAGCATTGGTGCGATCCGCTGCTCAATCGCCTTGGTGGTTTCCCGCTCCAGGCGGCGGGCCCCAGTGGTGAGGTTCACCCGCACCGCGCGGCCGTCGTTCTCATCGGCGGTCTTGACGACCAGGCCACGCGCCGCCGCGCGCTCGATCAGCCCACTGACCGTGGAGCGCTCCAAGCCCGTGTAGCTCGCCAGCTCGCCCATCGTCGGTTCGCGATCGCGCATGATGCCCAGCACGCGCAACTGCGTCAGCGACAGGTCGTGTTCGGCGGCCACTTCGGTAAGCACCGCCATCAGCGCAAAAGATGTTTGCACCAGTGCATCTCGCAGATCATCCGCGAGTTGTTTGCCGGGCGAACCGCCACCACTCATGGCGACAACCATATCCAAATAGATTGGATTGCGAACTATAATAGTTCGTAATACCATATTTTTACTCGAATCCACCCCTGGCAATCGCGCGGAGTCGCCCGCGCCGCGCAAGACCGGGGAGAAAATGGACACCATGAAAGCCGCGATCGTCCGCACCTTCGATGAGCCGCCCCACTTCGGGGACTTCCCCGATCCCACCTCAACCAAGCCGGGGGAACTGATCGTCGACGTCGTCGCCACGGCACTGCATCCGCGCGTTCGCGCCCAAGCCGACGGTTCGCACTACACCAGCACCGGCGAGCTTCCGTTCGTGCCCGGTATCGATGCCGTGGTCCGCGACGCCGAGGGCACGCTCTACTACGCCCATCTCGCGGACACCACGCTGGGCACCACGGCGCAGCGGACAATCATTGACCAGCAGTGGGCCGTCGCGCTGCCCGACGACGCCGATCCGGTCACGGTGGCCGCCGCGGTCAACCCCGTGCTCTCGTCGTGGGTGGCGCTACGAAATCGGATCAACTTCAAACCCGGATCACGAGTCCTGATCCTCGGCGCGACAGGCAGCTCCGGGGGCATGGCAATCCAGGTCGCGAAACGTTTCGGAGCCGCGGAGGTCATCGCCGCCGGACGCAATCGTCAGCGGCTCAACGAACTGACCTCGTTGGGCGCCGACCGCACACTCACCCTTGACCAGCTCGGAGCGGCCGGCGATGTCGACGTCGTCCTCGACTACGTGTGGGGACCGCCCACCGCCAAAGGCATGGTCGACCTGGTCACCAATCGTCGCGACCCGCACGAAGAGCTCATCTGGATCCAAATCGGCTCGACGGGTGGCCCCAGCGCCGATATCGTCTCGGCGGCCCTGCGCTCCACTCGCCTGCAGATCGTCGGGAGCGGCATCGGCTCCGTATCCGAACGCGACATCCGCAACGACATTCCCGGGATCGCCCAAGCCGTCGCCGCGGGCGAATTCGAGGTCCGTACCCAGGCGATGCCACTAAGCGACGTAACCTCGGCCTGGACGCGCCCGCTGGGCGCGGACCGGCGCGTTGTGTTTCTTCCCTAGACCGCCAACAGCGCGATACCTCCGTCGGCGCCCGCGTCGCCCGCCGTGACCCGGATCAGGCGTGACGGGCGACCGCATGAACGAGCTGGATCCGCGAGGTCAGCCCGAGTTTGGTGTAGACGTGGGTGAGGTGGGTTTGCACGGTACGCGGTGAGATGAACATCCGCGCGGCGATGTCCTTATTGGACAGCCCTTCCTGAACCAGTCGAACGACGTCATGCTCGGTGGGGGTGAGCGAACCCCATCCGCTGCTGGGCCGCCTGCGCGTGCCCCGGCCACGCCGCACATAGCTGATCACCTCGTCCGTCGAGATGACCGCGCCCTGTCCCCACACCGCGGCAAAGTCCTGCTCCCCCAACTCGTTGCGAAGTTCGGCGAGAACGACTTCGCAGTGCGCGTCGAGGATTTTCAAGCGGACTTCGCCGGTGCGGTGCCGAATCGCCTCAGCGGAAGCTAACCACCGGGCGGCCTCTCGGCGATCGCCCTCAGTGGCTGCCAGCTCGGCGAGACATTCCAAGGTGTCGGCGACTCCTAGAGTCGTCCCGTTGGCCGCGCTACACGACAGGGCGGCATGGCTATCCCGATCGGCCTGCCCCAGTTCACCCTGCGCCAGCGCGACCCGCGCCCGGGCCGTCAGCGCCACCGATAGGTAGCAGCCGTAGCTGGTCGACACGACGTCGTCGGCCCAACGGCGCGCCGCGCTCAGGTCCCCACTCACCAACGGCGCCAACGCCCCAAAGGGAAAAACGCCGGCCATCTGCGGGTCCATACCCACGAGTTCGCGGGCCTTCTGATAGGCCTGCCAGGCCGCCGTCGCATCCCCTGCGGCCTGGCACGCAATTGCGGCTGTCGCATAGCCGAGCCCCTCGTTGGCGCCCACCAGCTCCGCCGAACTGGTGAAGACGGCATCCGCGCAGGCGCACGCACCGTCTGCGTCACCGACGTAGGCATAGGTAAATCCCTGCACCACTTGACTTATCATCAGCAGCAACAGATCGTGGGCCGCGCTGGCTTCAGCGATTGCCTCGCCGAGTTGGTGCAGTGCTCCGATTGGATCTTCCCGCCAGGCCCGCACCCAGCCGAGCGCACCGCGGCACTCCCGAGACGTCGTGCGATCGCCGATCGCCTCCGCGATCCGCAGCCCCTCCTCGCCCGCCGCCTCGAGCGCAATCGGGTCTCCGGCGGCCATCGCCGCCCGGGTCTGCAGGCTCAGGATCTGGCTCAATCACCAGGAATCCCCGAGTTCACGCGCGAGCTGGGCCGCCTCATCGAAGTAGGGGCGCGCGACGTCGGCGTCGTAGGCCGTGATCACTCCGCGGGCGACGAGCGCGCGGATCAACAGTGCGGGGTCGGCCAGCTCTCGCGCAATCGTCAGGGCACGCTCGGTGTCATCAAACCCTGCCATCGACCCCGTCCACGCCAACAACGTCACTTTGTCGGCGAGCGCGCGCGCCAGGGTTGAAGGAGAAACCTGGACATCCTCATTACCCAGCCCAGCTTCATTACCCAGCCCGGCTTCCAACCAGGCCAGTCCCTCTCGGCCCTGGCCGCGCGTCATCCACACCGGGTGAAGCGAAGTGGCCAGCTCCAGTGCGCTGTCGAAGTCGCGCGTCTCCAGGCTCCATCCGAACGCGCTTCGTAGATTGTCGAGCTCCTCCTCGGCCTGCGCGAGCCTGCGTTCATGGTCGGCGCCTGTGGGCGCGTCCAACAGCTTCGCCACTGACTTGTAGTAAGTGACGTGGCGCGAGCGAACCGCCTCGACTTCGCCGGATTCCGCGAGCTTCTCTTGGGCGTATTGACGCACGGTCTCGAGAAGCCGGTAGCGCGTTGGGCCCCCGCCGCTTTCGGCGATCACAAGCGACTTATCGACGAGCAGCGCGAGTTCGTCGACGACCTGGTAGCGCTGCACCTGCGAGTCACCCGCGACGGCTTGGGCGGCGTCGAGGTCGAAGCCCCCGAGAAAGACTGCGATTCGGCGGAACAGCACCCGCTCCGGCCCGGTCAGCAGCGCATGGGACCAGTCCACCGACGCCCGTAGGGTCTGCTAGCGACGCACCACGGTTCGTGCGTCACCGGTGAGTAGCCGAAACCGGTCATGCAGGCCCGTGCGGATCTCCTCGATGGACAGGGCTCGGACTCGCGCGGCGGCCAGTTCGATCGCCAACGGCATGCAGTCCAGCCGATTGCAGATCTCGGTGACCGCGGTCGTGTTGTCGTCGGTCACCGCGAAGTCCGGGCGAACGCGCCGCGCCCGGTCGGTGAATAGCTCAGTGGCTTCGGTCACCGACAGCGACGGCACCAGGAACGTCACCTCGCCCGGCACACCGAGGGGTTCTCGGCTGGTGGCGAGTAGCCGCACTGCCGGACAGCGGCCGGTCAATTCCAGCAGCAGGGCAGCCGTCGCATCCAGTAGGTGCTCGCAGTTGTCGAGCACGACGAGCACCTGGTGCTCACCGATGAACCGAGCGAGCGCATCGACCGTTGAGCGCCCCGGTTGATCGGACAGGCCCAGTGCGCGGGCCACCGTCACCGGAACGGCCTCGGCGTGGCTGACCGGCGCGAGGTCGACGTACCAGAGGCCATCACCGAATTCGTCCACCGCGCTGGCCGCGATCTCCACCGCGAGGCGTGTCTTGCCAGCACCCCCAGCGCCGGTCAACGTGACGAGCCGGTTGTCCGCCAACAGGGACCGCACGTCCGCCATCTGCGCGATACGCCCCACGAACCGGGTCAGTCGCGCCGGCATCCGGTGCACAGCACTGGATTTGGTAGTCCGCAGCGGTGGGAAGTCATTTTGCAGGCCGGAATGACACAGCTGCACCACGCGCTCCGGCCGGGGCAGGTCCCGCAGCGGGTGCAGCCCTAGATCAGCCAGCCAGGCCCCATCCGGCAGCTGGTCGACAACCAGCAGTTGCGTGGCACCGGATATTACGGTTTGGCCGCCGTGGGCCAGTTCGCGTATGCGTGCGGTGCGATTGATGGTGGGTCCGATGTAGTTGGTCGGGTCATTGGGGTCGCGCAACTGGATATCGCCGGTGTGTACGCCAATGCGCAGCCGGATCGGCCCCAGCGGTGATCGCTGCAAGTCCAACGCGCATGCGATGGCCTCGCGAGCGGAAGCGAAGGCGACCACGAAGCTGTCACCCTCACCCTGCTCGACCGGCCGCACCCCATGATGAGTCGCGACGGTCGTGGCCAGCACGGAATCAAGGTGCGCGACGGCTGCCGTCATCGGCTCGAGCTGGTTCTGCCACAGCCGGGTAGAGCCTTCGACATCGGCGAGCAGCAAGGTGACCGTTCCGGTCGGCAGCAGCTCGCCCATGTCGACATCACTCCAGTCCACCAGCGGTGCTTCCGCGCGTGGGTCGATCTCGCTCATGCTAGCCAGCATCGCTGGGGTGTAGGTGGCGAAACATCGGCGTCAGCGCGTAGGTGCGCTCTCGGCACTGCGCAAATCTACGACCCCGCTGGCGCAGATCTACGCGTCGTGGCCGAGTCCGCACAGCCTCATCGTTGAGCCCGAGACGCGCCCGAGGAGGAGATCATGACCAGCACCGTTGACCGCCAGGTCGCCCCGAATGTCTTTGCCGCCGGTCTGCCGAACATTGACTACCAGAACGCGCAGAGCCCCGATGAGGCCCACCAGATCCTCGCCGAAGCGCGGCGCCGGTCGCCGATCGCCCTCGGCCCGCATGGGCCCGAACTCTTGACCTACGACTTGGTGCACACCGTGCTGCGCGACCCTCGATTCCGGATGCCGCCGGGCATGTTCCTTGCCGCCCAGGGCATCACGTCCGGACCGCTGTGGGATCGTCTTGCCGCCAACCTGATCAGTCTTGACGGCCCCGCGCATCATCGGCTGCGCCGGCTGGTGTCGCAGGCCTTCACCCCCCGCGCGACCGGGCGGTTGAACACCACGATCACCGAGGTCATCACCGATTTGGTCGACCGCTGTGCCGATCGTGGACGTTGTGATGTGGTCGCCGATATCGCTCGCCGGTACCCGATCCCGATCATCTGCGCGCTGCTGGGAGCACCGGCGGGTGACTGGAAACTGTTCTCCGGCTGGACCGACGACATCCTCAAGGCCTTCAGCTGGGATGCCGCCGCCCAGCAGCCAGCCATCCTGGCGGCCTGGGACGAGCTCGACGCCTACATCGACGACATGGTGGCCGCGCGGCGCGGCAGCTTGACCGAGGACCTGATCTCCGCGCTGATCCGCGCCGAAGACGACGGTGATTGCCTCAGCTCCGACGAGTTGCGGATGCTCGTCGCGGGGCTGCTCATCGGCGGCACCGACACTACGCGAAACCAGCTCGCCGCCTCGGTGCAAGCCCTATGCGATCACCCTGACCAATGGGTACTGCTGGCCCAACATCCCGACCTGGCGGCCAACGCCGCCGAAGAGACGATGCGCCACTCGCCGATCACCTTCAGCACATTGCGAATCGCACTGGACGACGTCGAATTGGCCGGCGTGATGATCCCGACCGGCACGCTGGTGATCGCCAACACCGGCGCCGCCAACCGCGATCCGGCGCTCTACCGTGATCCCGACCGGCTAGACATCAGCCGCCCGATCGCGGGGCCCATCCAAACCTTCGGTGCCGGTATGCACTACTGCCTGGGCGCCAATCTCGCCCGCCGCGAACTCACCGAAGCCCTCCGGATCATCACCCAGCGCATGCCCGGAGCCCGGCGCACCGGCGCTGCCCCATGGAAGTCGCTGACCGGGCTGAGCGGACCGACAACGTTGCCGATCGAGTTCGACGCCGGGCATTGAGCCGCGCCGAGCCGCACTACCGGCGGTCTTCGCCACCCGAGGCCGGCTCCACCCGCACGACGATCGCCTTCGAGACCGGGGTGTTCGACTTTTCCGCGGTGTGGTCCAGCGGCACTAGTGGATTGGTCTCCGGATAGTAGGCCGCCGCGTTGCCGACCGGAGTCGAATAGCCAATCACCAGAAAGTCTTTTGCCCGCCGCTCCTGCAGATTGCCGCCCGCATCGTGGTATTCCGACACCAAATCGACACGCTCCCCCGCCGTCAGTCCCAGCGCTTCGATGTCGGAGGGATGCAGGAACACCACCCGCCGGCCACCCTTCACCCCGCGATAGCGATCATCGAGCCCGTACACCGTGGTGTTGTACTGGTCGTGGCTGCGCAGCGTTTGCAGGATCAGTCGTCCCGGTGGCACCGGAACCCACTGCAGTGGGCTGACCGAGAAATTCGCTTTTCCGGTGCTGGTGGGAAATTCGCGGGCATCGCGCGGCGGATGGGGCAGCTGGAAGCCATCGGGCTGACGCACCCTGAGGTTGTAGTCCGCACATCCGGGCACCACGGAGGCGATGGCGTCGCGGATGGTGTCGTAGTCGCTCGCGAATCGCTCCCACGGAACCGGATGCTGCGCTCCGAGTAGGGTGCGTGCGAGCTGGCAGACGATCTGAACCTCGCTGCGCACCTGGTCGCTGGGCGGATGCAGGCTGCCGCGGGACAGCTGCACCATCGACATCGAATCCTCCACCGACACCACCTGCTTACGGCCGTCGCGAAGGTCGCGGTCGGTGCGGCCCAGGGTCGGCAGGATCAGCGCCGTGCTGCCGTGCACCAGGTGGCTGCGGTTGAGTTTCGTCGAAATCTGCACGGTCAGTGCGCAACTGCGCAAGGCCGCTTCGGTGACGGCGGTATCTGGAGTGGCCGATGCGAAGTTGCCACCCATCGCCATGAACACCGCCGCCTGCCCGTCGCGCATGGCCCGGATCGCGGCCACGGTGTCGTAGCCGTGTTTGCGCGGACTGTCGATGCCGAATTCGCGATCCAGCGCCGCCAGGAATTGTTCGGGCATCTGCTCCCAGATGCCCATCGTGCGGTCGCCTTGCACGTTGGAATGTCCGCGCACCGGGCACACACCCGCGCCCGGCTTGCCGATCATGCCGCGCAGAAACAGCAGGTTGGTGGCCTCGCCGATGGTGGCCACCGCGTGGCTGTGCTGCGTCAAGCCCATTGCCCAGCAAATGATCGTGCGCTGCGAGGCCATCACCATTGCCGCGATGCGCTCGAGCTGCGGCGCGCCAACGCCCGTCGCGGCCAGCACGGTGTCCATCTCGATCTGCAAGGTACGACGCCGATATTCATCGAACCCGGCGCAATGCTGGTCGACGAAGGCCTGGTCGACGACGGTGCCCGGGGCGCGTTCCTCGGCTTCCAGCAGCAGCCTGCCCAGCCCGGCGAACAACGCCATGTCGCCGCCGATGCGGATCTGCACGAACTCGTCGGCGATGGGCACACCGTGCCCGACCACCCCGTTCATCTTCTGCGGGTCTTTGAACCGGATCAACCCGGCCTCGGGTAGCGGATTGATGGCAATGATCTTTGCGCCGTTGGCCTTTGCCTTCTCCAGCACCGTCAGCATGCACGGGTGGTTGGTGCCCGGGTTTTGCCCGGCGATGATGATCAGGTCGGCATGCTCGACGTCCTCGACGGTGACCGATCCTTTTCCGATCCCGATTGATTCGCTCAGGGCCGACCCCGAGGATTCATGGCACATGTTCGAGCAATCGGGCAGGTTGTTGGTGCCGAAGCTGCGGACCAGAAGCTGGTAGCAGAAGGCGGCCTCGTTGCTGGTACGCCCCGACGTATAGAACAGCGCCTCATCCGGGCTTCCCAGCGCCTTGAGGTGCTCGGCGATCAGCCGGTAGGCCTCGTCCCAGCCGATCGGCCGGTAATGGTCGTCGCCGGGCCGCAGGACCATCGGATGGGAAAGGCGGTCCTGTTGGGAAAGCCAGTATTCGGGCTTGGCCAACAATTCCGTGACCGAATGCCGGGCGAAGAATTCCGGCGTGACGGTGCGCCTGGTGGCCTCCTCGGCAACGGCCTTGGCGCCGTTCTCGCAGAACTCGGCCAGTTTGCGGCCACCGGGCTCTTCGGGCCACGCGCAGCCCGGGCAATCAAAGCCGTTGCGCTGATTCAGGCGGGCCAGCGCGGCCGCGGTACGAAATGCGCCCATCTGTTCCAGGCCACGCTGTAGCGACACCAGCACCGCGCGCACACCCGCGGCTTCGCGTTTGGGCGAGGTGACCGTTATCGAGTCCTCGTCGTATTCGGCGGGAACGTCACCAGATGCTGCCGAGCGCTGGAAGGCCACCTCGTCAAACTACATCGCCGGGCGCGTCCATCGGCGGACCAACCGGCCGCGGCGAAACTCGCCGCCGCGCCCTTCGCACGCCAGACCGGGCTAATGTCCACTGAAGCAATGGCTTTCGCCGAGGCGGTGGTGGCGAACCGGCACCAATCCCGCCCGCGGCTCTACAGGTACATCCCGTGCGGCACCGTCGCCCGGTAGCGCCCGCTGCCCAGTTCAGCCAGCAGCGCTGCCGTGCTCACGGAGCCGCGATCGCCGGCCAGCACGGCGCGGCGGACGACTTCGCGGATATCGCTACCGCTGGTCCGCTCGGGGAGTGCGGCCACTACCGCCGCCGTGTCGACGGCCGCTCCCCCGGGAATGTCGCGGATCAGCGCCGCCAGAATGCGGGCGGCGTCGGCGCGGTTGGGGTAGCCGACCTCGACGATGGAGTCGTACCGCCCGGTGCGCACCGCCGCCTTGTCCAGGGTCTCGGCGTCGTTGGTGGAGGCCAGGGTCAGGATGCGGGCCTCGAGCCGAATGTCCATTGCCGCCAACAGCTCCGAGAGGCCGCCATCACCGGCCCGGCGGTCCCGGCACCACAGGTCGACGTCTTCCAACACGATGAGCACCGGACCGCCGAGGCGCTGGGCCTCTTCCACAACGGCGGTCAGCAGGTCCGCCCCCGCTTTGGCCTCGACGTAGATGACGGTGAATTCACCGACCACCTCGGCCGCCACCACCGCGCTGACCGCCGACTTGCCGGTGCCGGGCGGGCCGCACAACAGCACACCGCGCCGTGCTCCCAGGCCGTGCGCGTTGAGCAGGTCGTGGCGGTCGCGCACCGAGGCGACACCGAGATCTACCTCGGTCCACGCCGCGTCGGGGACGATGACGGTGTCGCGGGTCGCCGTCGATGGCAGGTCGATCACACTGAAGTTCAGGCCGTGGTTGTTGGTCGCGCGCACCGCTTCGCCCCGGTATGGGTTGAGTTCGTTGGCCCGTTCGGCGAGCCGATCCAGCACGGCGCGGGCATGGGCCTGGTTGTCCGGCGTTGCGTACGCGCTGACCTCGGCGGAATGCATGACCGTCTCGCGCGCCTCGATGTGGATGACGCAACCCGTCTCAGCCAGCAGCGTCCCGGCCGGAAAGTGCACGCACAAGCACAGTGGGTGGCGGTAGCGGCGGCCACCGATCTCGGTCTGGGTCCACTTCGGCGGGTAAGCGTGCTCGCCCGGGCCGACTTCGCAGGCGTGCGCGTGTTGCTCGATCCATTCGGCCAGCGCCAGCGCGGTGGTCAACCGGGAAACGGGATTGAGATCGCGTTCTTCGTCCAGAAGGTGCCCGGAATCCGGCACGCCCAGACAGCGTGCGATGAAGCGATCGGCGTTCTCGCAACCTTCGCGCTCGGCGGCGCCGATCAGCAACTCGCCGAGTGCGCGCAGCGCGGGCCGGACGCCGTACTCCAGCCCGTCCAGCCACGCGTTGACGTCCGTGATGGGCTGGCGGCGCGCCTCATCACCGCCGGTTAGGCCGGTGGTCAGGTCGGTCAGTTCATCGTTGGTCAGGGTCATGGCTGTCTGCTGGTCGGGTACCGGGTTGGATACTGGTCGGGCAATGGTCAACGGACCAGGATCACACCCGGCCAGCAGACGGTCAACCGATTTTGTTGCGGCCCGGCGCCCTCGGCCCGCCCGAGATGCTGTTCAGCTCTTGGGATCAGCGATCCAGCTCACGTCATAGTGCGGCACGTCCGCAAATGCCCAGATATATCGACGTCGATGGCCTATTCGACATTACGGTGACGGTTTTCGCCGAGTGCGGGTACCGGGCTACCACCACCCAGGAGATCGCCCGCCGGGCCGGCGTCAACGAGGTGACGCTGTTTCGCCGCTACGGCAACAAGGCCACGCTGATCAACAGCGCGCTCACCCACGCTTTGGCGAACTCCCCATTCGCGCGAGTGATGGCCACCGACGATATCCGGGGCGACCTCCTTGCACTGGTGACCGCCTATGCCGAGACCGTCCAGAAGTATGGGGGCGCGGTGGTGACCCTGGCGGTCGAGGTGCCCCGCAATCCCGAACTCGGTACGGCCATGGCGGCGCTGATACCCAACCTGCACAACGCGGCGCAGGTGATCGAAACGCACCAGACCCAAGGCCAACTGGCACCCGGCGACCCCTACCAAAAGCTGGTGATGCTGCTTGGACCGCTGATGGCCGCCGGCCTGTGGTCGCGCACCGGGGCCGAAGCACTGGCATCGCAACTAGACTTCGGCGCCCTGGTCGCGGCATTCCTTGATGGACACCGCGCACCAGAAGACCGTCGGTAGCCGAGTCCGGTTAGCCGCCCGCGAGGGCCCCGTTGTGCCGTGTCGGGAAACAGCGCGGCCCATCGCCGCTGAAAGCCCAAGGGGTCGTTACGTTCACCGAAGATGGTCAGCAACCGACGATCGCTACGCCCCCCATGCCGGCCAACGCCAAAGCCCGTGCCGTCATCCGCGGCAAAAGGGCGTCACCACATCGATTTCGCGCACCGATGCACTACCCATCAGGGCCAGCATCCGCCGGAAGAGCGCGCCGGTCGGCCGCCAAAAGCAGTTGATCGCCGACCTAGCTAGGACAACCGCCAACGCCGTTGGCCGGGCCAGCGATACTGCGGCCCGCCCGCCTGGCCGATGCACCGCTCTCCCCGGCCGCCGCGGCGGCATAAACCTACGACGACAGAAAAGCCACGGCAGGTGCGTCCAAACCTGGTCAACACGCGCACAACGTCACTGGTCACGAATCCAACGAGCGCGCATGAAGCTAAATGGCGTCCCCGCGGCCCTGGCTTTAGACTCGCGCGGGTGGGATCGGATGAACTGCATGTCAAACTTGGTCAGCTGGGAGTTACGGCTAGTCAATGGCAGGACCTTCGCGCCCAACTCGCTGCCGGGGCAACGCCGCCGGCACCGGGCCAGCCGTTTCAAGCCACTGCGGCGGCGGTCAGTGGTATCGGCGCAGCGATCGGCGGTACCGGGGTGGCCTTGGCCACCCGAACTCAGGCTACGGCTGCCGCGGTGGCCGCAGCTGCCGCAGGTTACGCCAACCAAGAGGCGACCGCAGCGGGCGAGATGGCCGCCGTGACGCAGGTGAGGGTGGTGTAGATGCCGGCCACCCTGTCCCCAGTCCGGGCATGGAGCACCGAGCACCTCATCGATGCGGCCGGCTACTGGACCAAGACCGCCGATCAGTGGGAAAACGCGTTCTTCCAGATGCGAAACCAGTCCTATGCCCTGGGCTGGAGCGGCGCTGGCGGGGACGCGCTACGGGAACGGACCAGCGCCGAACTGCCGATTGTCGGCGCAAAAGCCGATATGCTGCGCCAGGCAGCCGGGATCGCGCGCAATGGTGCCAGCGACATCAGCGCAGCCCAAAGACGAGTTCTCTATGCTGTCGAGGACGCCCACAACGCGGGATTCACTGTCGGAGAAGACTTGTCTGTCACCGACACCCACAGGAGCGGCACGCCCGCCGAGCAGGCCGCTCGACAAGCCCAGGCGCAAGCATTCGCCGGTGACATCCGGCTACACGCCCGACAGCTCGACGGGGCCGACGCCAAGGTGGCGGGTCAACTCACCGCCGCCACCGCTGACCTAAGCAGTGTCGGCTTTGCGCAAAACCCGATCCCCGCGACGCAAGCCCCAACCACCCACCCCAACGGGGTCCAGTTAGTCGACTTCAAACAGAACGGCGGCGAGCCACCTCCGTTTGCGCCGTGGGACACCCCTGATGGAACGCCCCCACCGGGAGCGCCCGGCCTGAGCCCTGAGCTGCAGCAAATGATCCTCGGTGGCGACCCAGCCAACCTCACCGGCCAGGGTCTTTTGGACAACCTGCAACAGCTCGTGCAGTCACTGCCCGAAAACGACCCCCGCACCGCCTGGTTGCGCGGCCAGGTGGCGGATCTACAGGCGCACATGAGCGACATCGACTACGCCCGCACCCATTGCACTACGAGCGACTGGTTCGACCGGACCACCCTGTTCGCCAGCGGTCTGGTCAGCACCGGCATCTTGACGCTGACCGCAGAGACCGGGGTGGGGGGCGTCGCCGCCGTGGCCAGCGGCTTCGGCACCCTCGTCGCGGGCAAGAATCTGCTCGGATGCCTGGTAGGCAGCAAATGACAGACCTGCTCGTTGCTGCGATCCTGGCTGGCGCGTTTGGGCTGGCACTGTGGGGCGCTGGCGCGTTCGGGCTGGCGCGTCGCCCGCACTACCCTCTGGCGTCCTACCTCGCAGCCGGTGGTGTGGTCGTTGCGCTGATCGTGGTCCTGCTGACCACCGGCCGGACCGACTGGGTCATTGTCTCGGCCGGCGCGCTGGCCCTGTTCATTCCCTTGATTGTCATCAGAGAACGGCGAGCAGAGCGTAAGCGCCGCTGATGCCTGCGGCTGCGTAGGCCAGCCGCGCGGTGTTCCAGAATCGGTTGATATTGGGACACTTTCAACACGTGAGCCGTGACGTGCAGAAGCGCAGCACGCCCGGCCTCCCATACTGTATGCCTGAAATCCTTTTCGCGACCGGGAGATTGGTACACCGTGGAAGCACATACGTAGCTACTAAATGTACGGATCTGCTGAAAGCCTTCCGGTCAGTGTTCTGGGCCGTAATGCTCGTGAAATGCGCTGGAGTCGTGCTGCTCGTGGTGTGCCGCCTGGCTTGATCTCGGCGTTGTCCACGCAGGCCCAGTCGAAGATGTAGGTGAGACGGCGCAGTGGCTGGAAGTAGTACAACCGCTTTCTCGCCCACGTGTTGCTGATGCACGCCAGCCAACCACCATCGAAGCACCCCGAGTGGCAACGGCGACTGTGCATGGACCGGCTATTGCCGGAACTCGTCACGATGGACGTTGGCCAGGCGATCGTGGAATCACGCGGCCTCAAAGATGACCAAAAAGACCATCGAACCGTGGGCAATCTGCGCAGGAAACGCGCTTCGGAGGTCGTCTGCACCTTGATCACGTCGGTGGTCCCGCTAAGCCCATGCTGTGGATTCCCGACGCCTGTTGCGGCGCCGTCACGCAGCATCGTTGTGGCGATTCCGAGGACTACGCCCTGATCGAATCCCAAGTGACGATGATAGAAACCCGGGCCTGAAAAGCGCCAAACCCCAGGCCCTGTCTTCCGGCAGGAACTCCTGGGGTCCACTTCTGATAGCACCACAGTGCCTCAGCTGCTAGCTAGCGCAGGCAGTGCGCGCACTGCTCGGCGGTGCTGCGCGTTCAGCCGAGACTCGACAGCCAGTCAGCGATCGCCTGGCCGATCTCATGCGGGCTGTCCTCTTGGATGAAGTGGCTACCGGGCACCGTCACTTCGGTCAGGTTGGTCCAACTTCGGCAGAACTCGCGTTGCGGTCCGGTGAGAATGGCACCGGGTTCGGCGTTGATGAACAGCTTTGGGAAATCCGCGGTGGGCAGCCACTGGGCGTAGTCGGAAACGATCTGATGCACGTCGGCAGGCTCACCCTCGATTGGTATCTCACGCGGCCAGCTCAGCGTCGGCCGGCAGTGTCGCGGCTCGACGAACGGGCGCCGGTACTCGTCGTGTTCGGCGGGGGTGAGACCGCGCAGGACGGAACCGGGCAGGACCGCCTCCACAAACAGGTTCTTGTCAATGACCATCTGTTCACCCGCATCCGAGCGAAACCCCCGAAAGATTCCCGCTGCGGACTCGGGCCACTCCGCCCAAGTCACCGGCCGCACAATGGCCTCCATGAAAGCGATGCCGCCGATCCGCTCGCGGTGGCGATTGGCCCAGTCGAATCCGAGGGCCGAGCCCCAGTCGTGGATCACCAAAACGACATCATCGCCGAGGTCGAGCTGGTCAAGAAGGCCGTCGAGGTAATGCCGATGCTCAACGAAGCGGTAACTGCCCGGTCCGGTGTCATCGAGCTTGTCCGAGTCACCCTGCCCGATGAGATCGGGAGCGATACAGCGTGCGCGATCGGACACATGCGGAATGATGTTGCGCCACAAATACGATGAGGTCGGATTGCCGTGCAGGAACACAACCGAACGGCCCTCACCGCTTTCGTGGTACGCCATTTGCTTGCCGTCGACGGCCAGGCGGCGTTTGGTGAGTGGAGTGGGATCGATCTCGGTCATCGGAGCCTCCAAGTGGGTCGGCGAGAATGCCTGGACTCGAGCGTAGTAGCCGGGCAGGCCGTATCGGCAGTCGATCGGTGGCGCCCCGGCCGGCACTGGGCTCAAGTCCCTTCTCCCACAACGCGGCTAACCCGACGGTTCGGGCCTTCAACATTGCCCGTACCCGGGCATGCCGTCAGAGCCACTCCCAAATGAATGGTGATTGAACGGCGTTGCCGGAAAACGCGCGGGACCAAATTGCCCAATCAGTCAAAAATCAGTTTTCCCACCCGGCGAGCTGACGTGCCGTTACGCTCATTTTCGCCCTTATCATCGGGCACCCACGGTAATGCGTCGATGGGAGAAGGAAATGTCCTTTGTACTCGCGACACCAGAGCTGATGACGACGGCGGCCCAAGACTTGGCGGCTATTCGTTCCACGTTGGGAGAGGCAAGCGCGACCGCAGCCGCCCCCACAACACCATTAGCGGCCGCGGCCGAAGATGAGATATCGACCGGGATCGCGGCGTTGTTCGGCGCCTTCGGCTCCGACTACCAAGCGATCAGCGCCCAGGCGCAGGCCTTTCACGAACAGCTGATCGATCTATTGACCGCTAGCGGTGGTGCCTACCTCAGCGCCGAGACCGCAGCTACCGCCACCGTCACTACCGGCGGTTTCCCGAGCCTGGTCGCCAACACCACCGCCAATCTGCAGACCATTGCAGACACCTGGACCAACCAAACGGTGCCCATCCTGACACACGCCGTCACCGGGTATCCGCAGCTGATTTCCAACTCACTGGCCAGCGGCAACGTGCTGCCGCTGCTGGCGATACCGGCAAACCTCGCACAGGGCTCCGCCACCCTGTATCAAGCGTTCAGCAGCCCGGTCTCGCTGTCGTTGACGTCGCTGACTCCGTCGGGCATATCGCTCGGGGTCGGGCTCGGGCTACCGCAGCTTCTGGCCCTCAACGCTTTGGGCGCCCCCGTCAATGCGGGCCTGGCCGTCGGAGCAAGCGGCACAGCATTTTTCGGGGCGCTACAGGCCGGCGACACGATGGGTGCAATCAGCACGCTCGCCGACACCCCCGCCAATATCGCCAACGGATTCCTCAACGGCAGCCAGACGCTATCGATGCAGCTGTCGCTTCCCGGGCTGTCCGTGGCCGCTGACATTCCGTTCTCCGGTCTGCTCAGTCCCCTACAACCACTCTCCCTGACGGCGACGACACCGGTACTCCCCCTGCTGAATTCACTGACCATCACCGGCCCACCGGTCGGCGGCCTCGTCCCGAGCCTGGTGCAGTATGTGCCGGAACTGCTGGCGACGTCGCTAGGCCCCTAGCCATCGGGCAGCCCGGGATTGCCGCCACTTGGCCGCTAGAGATTCAGTCCGGAGAACATCACCCGGCCGGGATCGTACTTCTGCCGAACGGCGCTCAGCCGGGACAGGTTCGGACCGAAGTAGCGCGACGCCGGCTGGTTTGCCTCCAGATAGTTCACGTAGCCACCAGCCGAATACGGTTGCACTGCTTGATGTGCCGTGTTGAGCCAGCCGCTCGCCGCGGCCGGGGAGCCCGGGGTTTCGACATACCACTGCACCAGCGCCGACTGCCGGCGCCACGGAAAGGCCGTGGCCCCCGGCGCCACCGTGGCCAGGGCACCGTCAAGTGCGTGCATGATCGCTAAAGCGCGGCCCGCACCGCGCGGGAAGGCGTCGATCGCCGAGGCGATCCCTTTTGCCGCACCCGCGTTGATGGTGGGCAGCACGTCGGACCCGCCAACGTAGCCAAGCGGTGCGGGGTTGAGGTTCCCGACGGCCAAGTACCGCACCAGATCCAGGTAGTTGAATGTGTGGTGGTCGGTACCGATCGGTTGCACCCCGACGGCGGAGGTGATGGCCGAAGCCACGCTGCCACCTGACCCCACCGGACAGGTGGCAAGAATCCGGCAATGCGTGCCCATCGGGTCGACGGTGGCGTCCGCCAGCGCCCAGTTGTTTCGATCGGCGGTGCGCAGCCATTGTTGCCAACCCAGCAGAACCTGCGCGAAGGCCTCGGGCGGGAAGTCGAGGTTCACCACGTCGAGGTCTTTGGTGGCGAATGTGGCAAAGGTCAGCGAGGTCGTGACGCCGAAGTTGCCGCCACCGCCGCCGCGCAAGGCCCAGAACAGATCCGGGTTGCTCGCGGCGGACGCGGTGACCGCCTGGCCGCTGGGCAACACCACCGCCGCCGAGGTCAACGCGTCGCAAAGCAGGCCCGCGTGCCGGGAATGAGCGCCCAGGCCTCCGCCCAACGCGTGCCCGGCGGCGCCGACGCTGGGGCAGGTGCCCGTCGGGATGCCTCGCCCCGCCCCGGCCAACACCTGGTGCATCTCATACAGACTGGTCGACGGTGTCACGGTGACCTGCCCGGTGGCGGCGTCGTAGTTGATGTCGCCGGGAAGCTGTCGCAGGTCGAGGACCATGGCACCGTTGGCGGTGGACGCGCCGATGTAGGAGTGTCCGCCACTGCGCGGGGCGACCTTGAGGTTGTGGGCGGTCGCGAAGGCCATCGCCTTCTGCACGTCTGCCGCCGATGTCGGGGTCACGACCGCCGCGGGCGTGAAATCGTTGTAGTTCGTGTTGAAAACCTGTTTGGCCGTTGCGAACTGGGGTCCATCGTCGGGTCGTAGAACCTTCCCGCCGAGGGCCGAAGAAAGCCCCTCCCAGCCGGAGGGATTCGGCTCGGCGGCGGCGCGGACCGAACCAAACACCGCACCGGCGGCCAACGCACCGGCGGCGCCACGCAAGAACGCCTGGCGCGAGATCTCACGCGCCAATGTCAGGCCCCCGCCGCGTGCGGGCCGGCCAATTGCCTCATGCCCGCATTGTTCAAGCAGCACCACCAGGGCACCGAACGACCTGTCGCGTCACGACCGAAACGTGCTCGAACCGTTACCCCGCCCGACTAGTTGAGCGCGGGCACTGGCGCCAAGAACCTAGCGCGCCCCCAGCACACTCGTGGCCGCCTCAGCGGATCCGGCGGCGGCCGCCAGGATCGGCCCAAATCCCTCGGCTTGCATCCGATGGATCATCTTGGTGGTCGACGGGCGATGCTCCAGCAGGGCGTTGACCGCCTCCTCGGCGGTATCGACCACCCGAATCAACCGGCCGAATTCCTCGGGCGTCAGCTTCGCATTACCCACGAATAGGCCTTCAAGAACCGGCAGCACCGGTAGTTTTTCGGTCCAGAATTCCCTGCCGTAGAAGATCATCGGAGAAAATTCCTGGCCGGATCTCGGGTAATAGTTTTGGGCGGCGTTCTGGAAAACCTCCTGCAGTGTTCCCGATGCGCCGGGGGTATATATGCAGGCCCTGGGTATATATGATCCCGTTGGCGGCCAGCGAGAGCAGCATGTCTTCGCGGAGGCTGTTCTGGAAATACTTCGCCACATGGGTCGCCAGCGGTGTCAGCGGTTCGCAGCCGTAGTGCCAGGTGGGAACGGCCAGACTGCGCCCTCCGGCATCGGTGAATGTCTGGGCAATCTCGAAGGCGGGCTTGGCCCAACTGTGCAACTGGCGCACGATCGCGGTGTCGACCTCACCGGTCTGCGAGACCACCGACGTGGTGTCGGGCAACGTCGGCCACGACCTCAAGTGCTGCACCGCATCTGCCACGTCCTGATCCGAGGCGGTCGCCAGCAGCGCACCTAGGTGGGTGGCTTCCATCGTGCCGGGTCCACCGCCACTGGCGACCAGGCATCCACCTTGGGTCAGGGTCCGCGCAACGTGCACGACATCTAGGTATCTTGCGGCGCTACGCGGCACGTCGTGACCGCCCATGATCGCCACCGTGGGCACCTCGACGCTGGTGAAGAACTTCGATATTGCGCGCATGATCGAGTGATCGTGCAATGCCTGCATCATCCCGGCGTAGGGGTCATTCGGGCACGCGCCGCCATTGGCGGTGAAGTAACGATAGGTCTGAAAGTCCAACGTTTCGGCGGCGCTGAGTGGCCGTTCCGGATCGAAGCCGCTCATCAGCTCTAGGGACGTGTACAACGAATTTCGCAGCGGCTGAAATAGAATATCCATATTCGGCATGCCCACTCCCGGATAGTGAAGAAGGACTGACGCGTCACGGTACTACTCAGGCTGCGGACTCGTCACGTTTCGCCGAACTCCATAAATTCGCCAGCCTCCGGTCTCACCGCACCATTAGCGACTTGCGTCCCATTCGGCGCGTTTGGCGCGGACGCCATCGACAACGGTGCCTAGTGCCGCGGCCACACGGGCCCGGTCATTGCTGGCAAGCAGGTCGAATTGCAGGCCGCGCAACTGGGCGATGAGCAGCGTGGCGAAATTCTCGGCCTCTTCACTGGGGCATCCGGCCTGCACAGCGTGCTGACGGATCGTTTCGATCCAGTCCGTGACGATGCGGTCGAGGAACCCGCGGTACTCGTCTGGGTGGCGCACTGCCTGCGCGTAGGCCTCGAAAAGCAGTTGAGACCGCCGCTGCGCTCCCGGCTCGTTCCAACGCCGCCACAGCGCCTCGACATCATCGGCGCCGAGCTGCTCCGGAATCACGATCCGAGTGCCGATCGCGCCAAGAATTTCGACCAGCAGCTGGTCCTTGGTGCCGAAGTGGTGGCGCAGCGTCACATGCGATACGCCGACCGCGGCGGCCAGCGTGCGAAACGACAGACCGGTAATCCCGTGTTCGAGCACATGGGCCATGACCGCGTCGAAGATTTCGCCGCGCCGGTGCTGATAGCGCAGCTGACGGCCGTCGGCACGCCGCTCGGTCCCGCTGGTGGAGATCATCGCACTCGCCCCCTATCCCGCCCTCACAGAGGAATAGCCATACCATTTGGTAGACCTAATCCGGAAAGATAGACCTACCACATGGTAGAGCCAGGCGGCAACGGGACCGGCCGGCCCGGCATGGGCCGGTACGTGAGACCGCTACTGGCCCGCGTTGTGGGCCAGGTCGATGGCGTACTGGCTGACGAAGTGACCCGCCTGAGGCTCACCGCGGTCGCATGACCCGTCGGACTCACCCGGACGCTTGATCCACAAGTACGCGTCGGCATGCGCGCCGGCGGTGGCGGTGGTAGGCGCCACGCCCAGGGCGCGGCCGTCAGGGTTGCACCAGTTGAGCGGGGACTCCGGGGCCGGGCCGACACCATTTCGGCCCGTGTCGATCACGTAGTGCGAACCGTTCGTCATCCCCGATATCGCCTCGCCGTAGCCGATTTCCTCATCGGTGGTGTAGAAGTTCGAGATGTTGAGGCTGAAACCCCGCGCGTGGCCCACATCGACCTGGTTGAGCCGGGCAGCCATCTCCTCGGCGCTCACCCAGCGCGAATGCCCGCCATCGACGTAGACGGCAGCGGCCGGATCACGGGTCAGCGTGTTGACGGCGTAGCGCACCAAGTCGAAGCGTTCCTGGCGCTGGTCGGCCGAAAGGCAGTCGGCCATGGCCAGCGCATCGGGTTCGACGATGATCGCCGCGGGCGCCGAGCCCAGGCCCGACGAGATGGCGTCGATCCATGCGCGGTAGTCGGCACCCGTCGCGAACCCACCCGATGCGTAGCTTCCGCAGTCACGATGCGGGATTCCGTAGAGCGTCAGAATCGGCATGGCGCCGGCGGCCTGCGCGGCACCGGTCTGCCTGGCAACCGTGCCGCCGACGGTGGAGGCCGGGAACGCTTGGTCGAGCCAGTAGGACTGTGGGGTGTTGGCGATGGCGTTCAGCTCAGGACTCGGCGGGTTGGCGTTGCGCGCCGCGACCATTGCGGCCGAGCCGGGATCGACGTAGAAAGGCTGCCCGGCCAGCGGGTTTGCCCCGTCGACCAGGGTCATCGGCGGGGCCGGAACGACCGGCGCCGGGGCGGCAAAAAACGCCAGGTATGCGGCGGCCGAAACGGCCAGGAAGGGGGCGATCCGGCGAGCGAGTGCGCCAAAAGCTGAGGACATCACCCCAGCAAAATAGTGCCACAATTCGACAAACGCCAATTAGGGACCGCAGCGCGGACGGAACAGAAATTCTCGATGGCGCCGCCGGGGTGGACCACATGGACGGCGTGGCGGGCTGATCAGGCCGGTCATCGGCACACCCCCGCCGTCGGCCACAGCAGCCAGGCAAACGCCATCGGTGTCTATTAACGCGGCTTTGGTGCGTTACTGTGCTCTGGTCGGCCACACCGAACAAGCCGATAGAAAAGTTGAGCAAATTCATGACCGCAGCAGCAGAAGCGTCGGCGATGGAATCGCGGGTCGGCCACTACTACCGGCTGGACGAAACCTACCGGGTCGGCCGCGAGAAAGTGCGCGAATATGCCCGCGCCGTGCAGGACTACCACCCTGCGCACTGGGATATGGCCGCCGCCGAAAAGCTGGGCTACTCCGGTCTGGTGACGCCGCTGACCTTCACGTCGATACCGGCCATGGCCGCCAATCGCTACCTGTTCGAGTCGGTGGTCGTCGGCTACGACACCTACATGCAGACCGAAGAAGTCTTCGAGCAGCACCGCCCGATCGTGGCCGATGACGAACTGCACGTGGATGTCGAACTGTCCTCGGTACGCAGGATTGCCGGCCGAGACCTCATCACCGTGACCAACACCTTCACCGACACCGCCGGCGAACGGGTGCACACCTTGCACACCACCGTCGTCGGCATCACCGCCGAGGATGTCGATCCGGCGATCAAGTCGGCCGTGCAGAACACGATCATGCACGACGTGAACATCCTCGAGATCGCCGCAGCCGATGCCGCGTATCAGAAGACGGTGCGCCCCGAGGGCGAGATTCGCATCGCCGACGGTGGCACGACCCGGACGCCGGGTACGCCGTCCTTCGATGACGTGCAGGTGGGCGACGAGCTGCCGGTCCGCCACGCGCGACTGTCCCGCGGCGACCTGGTCAACTACTCTGGCGTCGCCGGCGACGCCAACCCGATTCACTGGGACGAAAACATCGCCAAGCTGGCGGGGCTGCCCGATGTGATCGCCCACGGGATGCTGACCATGGGTTTGGGTGCCGGATTCCTCTCCGCATGGTCGGGGGACCCGGGCGCGGTTACCCGCTATGCGGTGCGGCTGTCCCAGCCCGCCATCGTGTCCGCCGCCGAAGGCGCGGACATCGAATACAGCGGCCGGATCAAGTCGCTGGACCCGGCGACCCGCACCGGCGTCGTCATCGTCGCCGCAAAGTCCGGTGGCCGCAAGATCTTCGGCCTCGCGACTCTGAACGCTCGCTTCAGCTGACCGCGGCCGCGGTGGACCCCACGCGGTAGGGCATCTGGACCACTCACCCGGGCAAGCGTTTTCGGGCCACAGCCGACCAGCCGGTGCGCGCACCGGCTACGTCACTGCCGGCAAAGGGGCCCCGACCTCGAGCAAGGCACTACGTTTCCGTCGAGCCTGCCCGTATGCTCGAGGACATTGGAGATTGCCGGCTCGAACGAGGCGATATGACCGATGAACAGCGACGCCAGGCGCTAGCCCGCATCCATGCGAAGCGCAGTTTCTGGTGGCACCTGGGCGCTTACATCCTCGGCAACGCGGCGCTGATCGCGATCTGGTTTTTTACCTCCGGCGGGTACTTCTGGCCGATATGGCCCGCGCTGGGCTGGGGGATCGGCCTCGTCTTTCATGGCCTCGGCGTTTTCCTGCGCATGCGACCGATAACCGAAGAGCAGATTCAGCGGGAAATCGACCGGGGCCATCTGTCGTGACGAAGCGGCGTAGCCCTGTTGACCCAGCGTCGCCGTTGCCTTCACCTGCCGGGCATGACCGCAAACATGTTGCATTCGAAAAGAACTCGCGATGGTGGTGACGATCAGTGCGCTGACCATACCTGGCGGAACTTGCCGCTGCGCGGGTCGACGGCGGGCGGTTCGACCGCGTGTTCCACCGCAACGGGTGCGGTTTGCTGCGCGGCGAAATACGCGTGCAACCGCTCGTCGACCGCACGCCACACCTGGCCCGGGTCCGTGTCGGGTGACATCTCCAGCCGCACCGTCAGGGCCCGTGGACCGGTGCGGATGGCCTGGCACCGGTGCACACCCGGGGTTTCTTCGATTACGGTCACCAGGGCCAGCGGCAACACCGTGATCGCGGTCCCATCGGGCGCCTCGAATAAGAGCAGATCGGCGGCGCGCCCTTCTACCGTGATGGCCGGCAGCCGATTGCCGCACGCGCACGGGGTGCCGGTCAGTTTCACCCGGTCACCCAGGTCATAGCGGATGCGCGGCTGCACCCGATTGGCCAGGTTGGTGACCAAAACGGTGTGGGAGACAGCCCCCGCTGCCACGGGTTGGTAGTTCTCATCGACCGGCTCGAATAGATACCAGTCGGTGTTGACATGCAATGACCCGTACCGACATTCCATCGACAAGCCGGGGAATTCGGCTGAGGCATAACGGTTTTGGATCGGGCAGCCGAACGCCGACTCGATGTCGGCGCGCAGCGCGGGCGTCAGCTGTTCGCCTGCGGTGATCGCCAGCAGGGGCTCAATCGCTAGCCGGCCAGCGCGTTGTTCGCCGGCCAGCAGCGCCAACGCGCTCGGGTAGCCCTCCACGATCGTTGGCTGAAACTCGTTGATTTCCCGCACCAGATCCGGCACCGGTCGCAGCACCGAGAAGACCCGTGCGCGGCTGGCCAGAAAGGCGCTGCGGCGTCGCGCAGCGGCCAACGCGGCCGAGGCACCGATGTGCCCGTCGGCGACGAACAGCGCCGCCGCACGCAGACCGCGCCGCAGCACCCCCGACAGCAGCTCTCGTCGAGCGATGAACCGCGATTCGCCCCGGCGGCCCACGAACTGGAACACCGCCCACGACGCGTCATCGTGAATCAGGATGGCCGGCTCTCCGCTCGTTCCCGATGTAGTCGCGACGTGGTAACGGCCCAGATAGCGGGCCCCCAGCAGCGAGTGGTCGGACAAGAAGTCGCGCCGCAGGGACTCGATGGTGATGTCCGGGTCGGTCACCCAGTCGTCGAAATGCGCCATGAGGTCGCGCTTGGACACGACGGGCAGTGACGCCAGCGGGACCTGCCCCGAAGGAATGTCCCGGTACAGGCGGCGATAGTACGGGGACGCCGTTCGCGCATGCCGAACCAGCGTCTGCAAACGGGCCCGTTGACGCCGCGAGATCGCCGCGCCGTCACCGCGCCGGAAACGCCAGGCCTCCCAGGCAATCAGCGTGGTGCACTCCCCCACCGCCATCACCTACGGGCTCGCCAGGCGGACACCATGGCTTAGCGGGGGTGTGCCGGTGCGCCGGTCGACTCACTCATCGACGCCAGCTTGGTCCGTGGTGCGCTTGGCGCGCACCGCCGGCCGCGTCGACCGCCGCCGCGGAATGCGATCGGTGATGCCGCTGAGCGAGTTGACCATCTTGTTGAGGGTGACGACAGCGGACTCGAGGGTGTCGGTGGTGGGCGTCAACTTGTCCACGGCGGGCGCGAGCTGGCTCAGGATTTCGGCGGCTTCGGTGAATTGCTCGAGCGGCCCGTTTTTGACCAGCAGCTTGTCGATGACGCCGTCCTCGGCGAACATCCGCTCGATAATGCCGTCCGCGGCGAACATCCGCTCCAGCGGCCCGTCCTCAGCGAGCAGCCGATCAGCGAGCCCCCCGGGCGCCAGGATCCGCTCTAGCGAGGAACTGTCTGCAGCGGATACCCGATCGAGTAAACCCCCGGGTGCGGTCAACAGGTCAACAATCCCACCCGGACGCATCAGCTTGTCCGCCGCCCCGCCCCGGACCAGAGCGCGCCCCATCGCCCTGTCGTTTTCGGTCAACTCGGCAACCCGGTTGGCACCCACGATTGCGCCGCGCAGCGGAAATAGGTCGGTGATCGGGTCTACCGTCTTCGGGCTTTCCTCACCCAAGGATTGCTTCACAGCCCCGAGCGCGACGGTCGCAACGCTGAGTCCTGCGTCGGCCACCGCGACGCCGGCCCGGATAGGTGCTGTCGCTACGCCGACGATGGCCTTGCTGATGTTCACGCGGCAAGTGTGTGGCTCGGCGGCGCTTCGTGGGCCTGGCTCCATCCCATCAAAACGCTGCGCCGCACGATCATGCTGCCCCGTATCCCTTTCTTTTGAAGGCAACGCCCCCAACGCAAACATGTATTTCAAGCCGGGGTTGCACCCCGATGACGTTGACCACAGCGAAAACTTGGAAACGTGGCGGGAGAAATATTTGGGTCGACTGGCCTATTGCCCAAGCGCCGGTGGCTGACAACTGTGACCCGCTGAGTTTGAGCGCGCTAGGCCGGTCGGTGCTCGGCTGGCACCTTGACGAACGCGCCGCATCGAGCCACGCCCTATCCGGCTGCGACAGCTGACCGCGAGCGCACTTCGGACCCAGTTGTTGCATCGCATCGGGCCCGCGGGCTAACCGCCACTATCCATGCGATTGCCGCCGGAGGGCTCGGCGAGCGCCATCGCTACCAATTCTTCGGGGCTTAGTGAGTTGATCATGCCTTCGAGTTCCTGCTGCTTGGTTCCTACGTTGTCCACCCGGTCCACCCGGAGATTTGGATCGGGGTCTTTCCGCAGGCGTAGCAGTTTGTCCAGCAGGCCGGCATCTCGCAGATCGGCAACCGAGATCGTATTGAGCACGGACCGCAGCTTTTCGTCCTCAGAATCGGCGGGCGCCATGGCGTTGTGAGATTCGTGCTGATGGGTGGCGCACAACTGTTGGCCGAGGTGTTGGGCGAGCGCGCTCGGGGCTCGGTGATCGAAGATCAAAGTGGGCGGCAAAGTCAGCCCGGTAACGGTTTTGAGCCTGTTGCGAAGCTCGATAGCTGTCAGCGAGTCGAACCCGAGGTCGCTGAAGGTAGCGTTTGGGTCGATGTCGGCGGCGTTGAGCCGGCCCAGCACCATCACCGCTTGGGCACACACAACTTCGGTCAGCAGGTCGTGCTGCTCATCCTGGGCCATCATGTTCAAGCGGTTGACGAGCGCCAATTCCGTTGGCGTGCAGTCGTTATCGACGTTGCGCCGCATGGGCCGAGTAATCAAGTCGCTAAACAGGGTCGGCAAGTCGGCATTGAGCGCCGGGTTTTCCAACGCTCTGCGATCGAGACGGGCGGCCAGTACCGTGGGTTGATCCACAATCAGCGCGGCGTCGAATAGATCGAGCGCCTGCTGGGCGGATATCGCCGCGAACCCGCCGCGACTGAGCCGACTCACATCGCTGCCGCGCAGATGTTTGGTCATGCCGCTCGCCTGCTCCCATAACCCCCACCCCAACGACACGCCCGCCAAGCCGTGTGCGCGCCGGTCTGTGACGAGCGCATCCAAAAACGCGTTGGCCGCGGCGTAGTTCCCCTGACCGGGAGCCCCAACCACGCCCGCAATCGAGGAGCACAACACGAACATCGACAGCCCTAGACCACGAGTCGCGTGGTGTAGATTCCACGCCCCGTCGACCTTGGCCCGCAGCACCGAATCGACTTGATCCGGTGTCATCGAGGTGATTACCGCATCATCGAGCACCCCGGCCGCATGAATGACCCCAGTTAGCGCCGGATACTCCCGGCCCCAGCCGACTATCAATTTCTCCACCGCACTCTGATCGGCCACGTCGCAAGCGGCCACCAGCACACGGGCGCCAGCTTCGGAGAGCTCATCCACCAGCTCGGCCACACCCGCGCCCTGTTCGCCCATGCGGCTGACCAGCACCAGATTCCGCACGCCGTAGGCACTGACCAAATGGCGAGCCAACACCGAGCCGACCAGCCCGGTGCCGCCAGTGATCAATACCGTGCCTGCCGCCAGCGCATCGCGCAGTTCCGTTGGTGTGGAGAGGACCACTTTGCCGATATGACGGGCCTGACTGACGAACTGATAGGCCTGCGGAGCGCACCGCACATCCCAGCTCTTGACCGGCAGCCGATGCAGCTTCCCGGCCGCAAACAGCGTCATCAATTCGGCCAGCATCTGCCCAAGGCGTTGCGGCGCAACCTCGTTAGCCAGGTCGAATGCCCGATAGCTGACGCCAGGATGTTCTTGAGCAACCTCCTGGCCGTCACGGATATCGGTCTTACCCATCTCGATGAAGCGCCCCCCGTCGGCCAGCAACCGCAGCGAGGCATCGGTGAACTCTCCCGCAAGCGCGTTCAGCACAACATCGATTCCACGGCCGCCGGTAGCCGCCGAGAACTTCTCCTCAAACTCCAACGTGCGGGAGTCCGCGATTTGATCATCGTCAAAACCCATTGCGCGCAATGTGTCCCACTTGCCGCGGCTGGCAGTCACAAAGACCCGCGCCCCCCATAGCCGCGCCAGTTGAATCGCTGCCATGCCCACCCCGCCGGTGGCCGCATGGACCAACACCGACTCTCCACGACGAAGCCCCGCCAGATCCGACAACCCGTAAAAGGCCGTCAGGAACACGATCGGCACGCTGGCCGCCTCAGCAAACGACCACCCTGCCGGTATCGGAACCAACAGCCGCTGATCAACCACACACTCCGAACGGCCGCTCATCAGTCCCAGGACGCGATCACCGGGTTCCAGCCCGCTGACTCCCGGGCCGACCTCGACCACCACCCCGGCGCCCTCGCCGCCGAGGGTGGGCTTATTGCCGGGATACAGCCCCAACACCACCAGCACGTCCCGGAAGTTGACCCCAAGCGCAGCCAATGCGACCCGCACCTGGCCCACCGCCAGTGGTTCATCCGACCGCGGGCACGGCTCCAACACGACGTCATCAAAGGTGCCCCCGCCGGTGGCGGCCAGCTGCCACCCTTGGCCCGCGTCCGGTGTGCGCAGCGCCGCCCTGCCTCGGGCAAGCCGGGTGGCGTACACATCACCCGCGCGCACCACCAACTGCGGTTCCCCTACGCCGATGACTGTGGGCAGGGCCATCGATGTGTCGGTGTCGATCAGCACAATGCGACCCGGGTGTTCGGTCTGGGCCGACCGCACCAACCCCCACACCGCGGCCCCGGCCAGGTCAGTGTTGGCTTCGCCGGCGAGCCCCATCGCCCCCCGCGTACACACCACCAACACGGCGGGCAGGTCGTCAGCCAACCAGCGCTGCAGTACCTCTAGGACTCGGTGGGTGGCCGCATACACCGTGTTCACCACCGACTCAGCGCCGCCGGACTCCCACTGCCACACAACCGCAACGTCCCGGTCAAGGTCCCGCGCAGCCGCACAACGCCCGGCAAGGAAGTCATCCCAGGAGACCACCCGGCGTTCGCCTTCGCGCTGAACGCTGTCGCGCTCGAACGTGATCGGCGTCCACACCACATCCAACAGCTCCCGGCCGGTGCCATCGCCTCCCGCTGACATCGCGGCCCGTAGCTGCGCGGCGCCAACCGGGCGGGTAGTTAGCGAACCCACCGATAGGACCGGAAGACCCGCACCATCGGCCAACTCCACCGATACCGCGCTCGGTCCAGCCGGCGCGATGCGAACTCGCAGCCGCGAAGCGCCCGAGCCGTGCAATGACAAGTGCTGCCAGGAAAATGGCAGCACCGTCGCCTCGCCGTCGCCACCGAAGCCACCCACACACAGCCATGCGTGCAATGCCGCATCCAGCAGTGCTGGGTGGATCCCGACGTCGGTCAGGTCCAGGCCCTCGTCGTTGGGCAGGCCGACTTCGGCGAAGACGTCGCGGCCGCGCCGCCAGACCGCGCGCAGTCCCTGAAAGGCGGGGCCATACCCATAGCCGCGTCGCGCCAGCCGTTCATAGAGGCCACCGATATCGACCGCCTCTGCACCGGCCGGGGGCCGGGTCGACAGCTCCGCCGAGGCGGCCGGGGCCGGCTGCACCGCTGCGGGTGCCACACTGCCTTGCGCATGCAACACCCAATGCTGATCGGGTTGGTCCGCGCGGGAGTACATCGACACCAACCGCTGCCCCGACTGCCCGGCACTACCCACCACCACCTGCACCTGTACCGCGGTGCCGGCATTGAGTACCAACGGCGTCGCCAGCGTCAACTCCTCGACCACACCACATCCGACTTCATCACCGGCACGAATGGCCAGTTCCACGAATCCGGTGCCGGGGAACAGCACCGCGCCGCCGACCAGGTGATCGGCCAGCCATGGCTGACGCGCCAACGACAACCGTCCGGTCAGCACCACGGCACCGGTATCGGGCTGCTCAACGACCGCACCCAACAACGCATGCCCAGCCGCTACCAGCCCCGCCTCGCCCACATCGGCAGCGCTGGACGAGCCGTCCAGCCAAAACCGCCGCCGCGCGAACGCATACGTCGGCAACCCCACCTGCCGACCACCCGAGCCCGCAAACACCGCCGACCAATCCACCCCCACCCCGGCCACCCAGGCCTGGCTCAGCGACATCCAAAACCGCTCTACGCCGCCTTCATTGCGGCCCAATGTCGGAATCACGATCACCCCAGCGGAATCGGGCCGCCCGATCCCCTCGGCCAGCGATTCTTCGATACCGCCCAGCAACACCGGATGGGGACTGGCCTCAACGAAGGTCCGGCACCCTTGCTCGTGGCAGTAACGCACCGCTCGATCGAAGCGCACCGTCTGCCGAATGTTGCGATACCAGTAGTCGGCGTCCAACGAAGCGCCATCCACCGACGCACCGGTCACCGTCGAGACAAATTCGATGTCTGACGAACGCGGCCGCACCCCGGCCAGGGCTTCCACCAGGCTAGAACCGATCGACTCCACTTGCGCGGAATGCGACGCATAGTCCACCTCGACACGGCGCGCCCTCATGCCCTCGGCCTCACAACGCCCCGTCAATCCGTGCAAAGCTTCGGCTTCGCCGGAAACCACCACCGCCGCAACACCATTAACCGCAACCAAGCTCAGCCGATCTCCGTAGTCGGCCAGCAACTCGCGCACCCGCTCGACACCGCATGCGATAGCCACCATGCCGCCGGTGCCAGCCAGATCTACCAACGCCCGACTACGCAAGGCCACCACAGCCGCGCCATCCCGCAGCGACAAAGCCCCGGCCACACACGCCGCAGCAATCTCACCCTGCGAGTGCCCAATCACCGCGTCGGGGACCATGCCCATCGAGCGCCATAACTGGGCCAAGGACACCATCATCGCCCACAAGACGGGCTGCACCACATCTACCCGATCCAGCGTCGGCGCCCCCGCGACGCCGTTGACCCCATCGAGCAACGACCAATCCACGAACTCGCCCAACGCCTCTGCGCACAAGCGCATGTGCTCCGCGAACACCGGCGATGCCGCTAACAATTCGCGGCCCATTCCCGGCCATTGCGAGCCTTGGCCGGGAAATACCATGACGGTCTTGCCTACCGTGGCGGCTCGGCCGTTGAGTACTGTTGGGCCGGGCTGCCCGGCGGCCAGTTCGGTCAATCCCGATATCAGTTGCTGACGGTCCTCGCCCAGGACCACGGCCCGATACTCAAACGCCGTGCGCCGTGCCAAGCTGAAGCCCACATCGAGCCGATCGAGGCCTTCATCGGCTTGCACGGCAGCAAGTAGCCGCTTTGCCTGCGCGGCTACCGCCGCCTCCGACTTGCCCGAAACCACCCACGGCAGCGAATCCGGGGACACATCAACGGCTTCGGCCACCACCGCAGGGCAAACCTGTTCCACGATCACATGCGCATTGGTGCCGCTGATCCCAAATGACGACACCCCCGCCCGACGCGGCCGGCCATCCACCGCCGGCCAGGGCCGCGGCTGGGTCAACAACGACACCGCCCCCGAGGACCAATCCACATGCGGGGAAGGCACATCCATATGCAACGTCGCCGGCATCAGCTCATGGCGCATCGCCTGCACCATCTTGATCACCCCAGCGATTCCCGCCGCGGCCTGAGTATGGCCCCTATTCGACTTGATCGAACCCAGCCACAACGGCCGATCGGCCGGGCGAGCCTGCCCGTAAGTCGCTAACAGCGCCTGCGCCTCAATAGGATCACCCAACGTGGTGCCCGTCCCGTGGCCCTCCACCACATCCACATCCGCAGCGGTCAACCCCGCGTTAGCCAACGCCGCCTCGATCACCCGCTGCTGCGCAGGCCCATTGGGTGCGGTCAACCCATTAGAAGCACCATCCTGATTCACCGCCGATCCCGCGATTACCCCTAACACCGCAAGGCCCCGCCGCCGCGCCTCCGACAACCGCGTCAGCACCACCACCCCAGCACCCTCAGAAAACCCCGTCCCATCCGCAGCCCCCGCGAACGCCTTACACCTCCCATCAGCCGCCAATCCCCGCTGCCGAGAAAACCCCACAAACGTTGCCGGCGTGGCCATCACCGTCACCCCACCCGCCAACGCCACATCACACTCCCCCGACCGCAACGACGCCGCCGCCAAATGCAACGCCACCAACGACGACGAACACGCCGTATCCACCGACACCGCCGGACCTTCTAGCCCCAACAAATACGCAACCCGCCCCGAAGCCACACTCGCCGCCGCCGACGTCAACCCATAACCCTCCAAATCCCCAGACACCCGCCCCGCCCCATAATCAGAACTCATCAACCCGGTAAACACCCCAGTCACCGAACCCCGCAACGACACCGGATCAATCCCCGCGTCCTCCAACGCCTCCCAAGAAAACTCCAACAACAACCGCTGCTGGGGATCCAGCGCTAACGCCTCACTAGGCCCAATCCCAAAAAACCCCGCATCAAACCGATCAGCACCATCCAAAAACCCACCCAACCGGCAATACGTCTTACCCAACGCATCAGGATCCGGATCAAAAACCCCCTCCACATCCCAACCCCGATCAACCGGAAACCCCGAAATCACATCCCGACCCCCCACCACCACATCCCACAAACCCCCCGCCGACTCCACCCCACCCGGATACCGACACCCCACACCCACAATCGCCACCGGCGCCCCACCAACCACCGAAGGACCCGGCTTCCCCCGGCCACCCGATCCAGCTAGCTCGGTCTCCAAATGCGCTGCCAGCTGAGAAATCGAGCCATAGCCCCACCCGACCGTCTCCGGTAGCCGCAACCCGGTCACCGCCGCCAACCGATTACGCAACTCAACCGTCATGCGCGAGTCAAAACCCAGCTCGGCGAAGGCCACGTCGCGGTCTATTCGCTCAGCGGCCGGGTCCCCCAGGATCTGGGCCACCTCTGCGCTGACTGTGTCGGCGATCAGGCGGTGACCTTCTTGCTGTAGAAATGCCAGGCGCTAGTCAAGTGTTACCGGGCCGACTCTCGGGCCAACCTTGTAGTTGGTTTGCGTTTGGGGATCGCGCTGCCCATCCGAGTCGGACGTCCCCACCGTGGACCGGCGCTCCCAAACTGGCTGCGCCGCAGGCTGCGTGCGGAGTTGGCCGCGCTGTAGTTTGCCGGACGCGGTTCGGGGGAGCCGCTCTGCGATCTCGAATCGATGCGGTACCTTGTGCGGCGACAAGCTGCCAAGCAGCCGCCGATGAAGTTCTTTGATCGCCGATTCACCAAGCGACGCGCCACTTTCGGGCACCAGAAACGCTTGAAGCGACGATTCGCCGGTGGCTTCCCGTACGGAAACGACCGCCGTCTCGGCCACCAGGTCGTCTTCGAGAATGAGCTGTTCAATCTCGCGCGGATTGATGTTGATGCCGCCGACGATTTCTATGTCGTCCGCGCGGCACCGGTAAGTTACCCATCCGTGGGCGTCGACGCACACCCTGTCCCGCGTGTCGAGCCAGCTATCGCTGATCGACGGAGGCTCGGTAGGTCGATTCCAATAGCCGGCGGTCAGCGACGGTCCGCGGACCCAAAGGTCTCCCTCAACCCCGGGTGCGGCGGTGGTGCCATCCGGTGCCACCACACGTATCTCGTAGGGGGGCAGAACCTTTCCTAGAGTCCCGAGGCGCCATTCATCGACCGTGCTCGAGATGAACGTTTGCCCAACCTCGGTGAAGCCTATTCCATCGAGGAGGGGGATACCGCCAAAGAACTTCATCAGTCGCTGGGCCAGGCCGAGCTCAAGTGCCTCGCCTGCGGAGAGACCACACAGCGCAACGACCGGAACGCATCGGCGGCGCAGGTGTCGGCAACTCTCGCAAGAAAGGTTGGCACGCCATACAGAACCGATGGCGAGAACCTCTCGCTGAGGTTGGCCGCCGACTCGGCGCCCAGCGGCGAACGACTGATCACCGCAGAACTGCCGGTGGCCAGTGGAAACCACACCGAATTGCCTAGACCATAGGCAAAATACATGCGCGCGATGCTTAGCCCGACGTCGTCGGGACTGAGCCGTAGTGCATTGCGACACATGGCGTCGATGAATGCCCACACGTCGCCGTGCCGATGCAGCGCCGCCTTGGGGGCGCCGGTGGTACCGGACGTATAGGTGCCGTAGGCAAGGGCATCGCCGATCAACGGCTCGTAGACCGCCGGTTTGGCCTGGTTGGCTTCCGCCCACAGCTCCCCCGGATCCACGATGCCGGACCGCGCAAACCTGTCGCGCAGAGCATCAGTGGTCACCACAAGTGCCGGCTGCGTGTCCTGCTCCTGGAATGCATGGTCGTCGGGGCGCAGCTCCGGATTCGCAATGAACGCCACAATCCCCCGAGCCAGACAGGCCAGCAGTAACTGCACCAAATCGGTTGAGTCCGGGAGGCACAGCAGGACACGGTCGCCAGTGCACAGACCCCGGGAACCAAATACGTTGCCGAGGCGCGCCGCACCCTCATGGATTTGGGCGTGGGTCACGATGTTCGGCGCGTAGTATGCCGGCGAGGACGCCCATTCTGACGCCAATGCTTGGTTGGCAAGCAGCCACGCTAGATTGTTATTTCGCATGCCGAATGACCCTGTCCTGACTCGCCACTATGAACACATTCGTTTCCCCGCATGGCGCAGGGATGCAGGCCCTTGTCTTAAGGCAGACCTACACGTGAAGAAGTTGGAACTTCCTACAGTCGGCTGGTGCCGATGCCGCCGCTTCAAGTCACTGTTTGGGCCTTGGTGCCGATATAGGCCGAATGTCCTTGTTGATCGCGATGTCGTTGTTGAGACAGCAGATGAATATCTCGGAAGGAAATGCTCCGTGATGACTATCGCCGGTTGACCCGAGATGATGATCGTGTATCGGCGGGCGAGGGCTTGATGTTGTGAGATTCGGTATTCCGGAGCCACGATCCACTCCGGCAACTCGCCGATCCAGACTTCCGGCGCTTCATTGAAGAACTCGATGCGACTCGCCACCAGCAACTCGCCAATCGGGCGGTCAGTGTTCATCAGGCTTTCTATGAGCTCGGGCGGGACTCGATCGACGACGATCGAAGTCTCTGCGGCTACGAATGAGCTCCCGGAATGCCTGCATTGGAGCACTACATTGCGCAGCAGAGTTCGGCCTTTGGGCAACTGCGCGCGGTCCGGCGGAGTCGGCGCGTCGGGCAGAATCTCCTGATCGATGTTCTGGATGACGATCTCGTCGGCGGTGACGATATTGAGAATCCTGGTGAGAGTGCCATTTGTCGTGACCAGTATTCGGAGGTCTCGGTTCAGGCCTTGTATCTCTTAATCCGACAAATAGCGGCGGTTCATTGGTCGTACCTCCAGTCTCAGGGCGAGTCGGTCTTATTGCCGTTCAACTAATGCAGGTAGATAGCGATCCGCTCTCCGAATAATTGCAGTGATTCGATGTTCAACATCGACTCGTGCGTGCAATCGACGGGATATTCCGTGATATCGCCGGAAACGTATGGCCGCCAACTGTCTGCGAGTGATCGGCCGCCGCTGCCCCGCTTGGCGGAGAAGACGATCATGTCACCGTCAAATACATCCGGGACATGCTTCAATCTCATTGATTGATTGGCGTTCATGTTGTCGAGCATGATTTCTACAATCCGCCTGGGCGGGAGCGAGAACTCGATCGGTGTGCGTTGGTTGAGTAGTGCTTCTGCCTGCCGATAGGTAAGGGGCCGGGGGTGTGCCGCGATATCGATTCCCGCAGCGACCAAAATCAGTTCCAGGACATCGCTTTCGGATGCTGGCTCGGCAACGCTGTCGGCGCTATCGACCTCGCCGGTCGCGTCCAGAACGATGAGCCGGCCGACCTCGCATCCTCGCCGGCGGAGCTCAACGGCAATCTCATGGGCGACCACGCCCCCCATGGACCAACCGAGAAGGTTGTAGGGGCCATCAGGGCAGGCCCTGAGGGGGATCCCCCGTCTGGTCGCGCTTTCGTTAAGGGCTTCGAGGCGGTTCGCCGCGGCAATGTTGGCGCTGCGATTGAACTGGCTGGTCAGTATGACCGACATCAGTGCGGTGCTTGCCGAGGCGGACAGCTGTTGATTGACGCTAACCAGGGTCGAACCCCGCGCGATTTGGTGCGGGGCCAGGGTCTGCACCGCCACCGTGGTGAGTTGCAGCATGATGGAGCCTATGCCCATACCCACGATCGTCAGCCCGATAAGCAGGGTGGGTACGTAAGCGGCGTGCTCGGCGGCGCCGAACGCGAGAGTGCCCATGCCAACGCTGATCAGCGTTACGCCGCCCAACACCACCTTGCCGGCGCCGTGTCTGTCCATCAAGACGCCGGAGGTCGGTATGGTCACCGCGGCACCGAGCCCAAGCGGAATCATGTGTATGCCGACCTGCAACGGTGTTTCACGCAACAGCTGCTGAAAGTAACTTGGCACCAGCAGCACGGCCCCGGAAAACCCCGCGGCGACAAAGACTATCGTCGCATTGGCGACGGTCACCACCCGGTTCCTGAACAGCCGCAGATCTATCAGCGGACGGTCGGCGCGATAGAGAGCATGAAAGACGAAGGCGCCCATCAGAACCAGCCCGGCGGTCGCCGGTATCACGACATGGCGATCAGCTACGGTCCCGCGGGCTGGAACAGTCGACAATCCGTAGAGAAATGTTGCCAGCCCGGGTGACAGTAGCAGCATGCCGACTATGTCGATGGTTTCTGACGGTGCTGTGTGATCTCCGGGAAACGCGATGGCTGCAAGGGCTACCGTGATCAAGCCGATCGGCACATTGATCCAGAAAATCCACTGCCACCCGTAGTCGTCGATGAGCCAGCCGCCGAGGATCGGCCCAGCCATCGGGCCAAGTAGTAGCGGTATGCCCATCACCGACATGAGCCGAGCGAGTCGGTTGGGGCCCGCCTCGCGAGCCAAGATGGTAATGACCAGTGGCATCAATATGCCGCCACCACCGCCCTGAACCGCGCGGAAGATGATCAGACACGCGATGTTCGGGGCGACAGCGCACAACACTGAACCTAGGGTCAACCCCAACACCGAAATCATGAAGAGTCGCTTGGTGCCGATCCGGTCGGCCGCCCAGCCTGACAACGGGATAGCCGCGGCTTCGGTCAGTGTGTAGGCGGTCACCGTCCAAGCGACGACGGCTTGATTTGAGCCAAAGGTGACGATCAGACTGCGCTGCGCGACACTGACGGCAGTATTGGCCAAATTCACTGCGACCGAAGCGAACACGCAGATTCCAGCAATCCGAAGCAGCGAACCGTCGAGTCTATCGGCGGCGCTCTCCCGCCGCCACTGAACTCCCCGTGCTCCCATCGGGCCGTCCCGGCAGATTCTGTTGCAACGCGGTAGCTTTCGCAGGAGTGGTATTCATCGGCAGCCGCTATACGCACGGCCTGGACAGCATCGGACCACCCAGGTTCGGCGGCTCGGTAGCGTGAACCAACATCGAATGACGCCCGGCTACACGCGCGCCGCTGCCGGCTCTTGCGAGACGGACGTGAGTAGTCGCTGACGCGTTAGCCGAGGGGGCCGTGAGCGGATGTTTAGTGGCCACCAGAACCAGCGGCCGAGTAGCGCGGCGATAGATGGGGTCATCAAGGAGCGCACAATCAACGTATCGAACAGCAGACCCAGGCCGATGGTCGTCCCGATCTGGCCTATCACAATCAGATCGCTGACCGCCATGGACGCCATCGTCAAGGCAAACACCAGGCCGGCCGACGTCACTACCTTGCCAGTACCGCCCATCGCCCGGATGATTCCGGTCTTTATCCCGGCCCCGACTTCCTCCTTGAGCCGGGATACCAGCAGTAGGTTGTAGTCGGAGCCCACGGCCAATAGAACGATGACGGACATCGCGAGCACGAGCCAATGCAGTTCGATGCGGAGCAGGTGTTGCCACAGCAACACCGAGAGACCAAACGATACGCCTAGCGATAGCGCAACGGTTCCCACGATCACTAACGCCGCGACGAAACCTCGCGTGATAAGTAGCATGATGATGAAAATCAGGCACAGCGAGGAAAGCCCCGCAATTATCAGATCGTATTTCGAGCCGTCGGCTATGTCTTTGTAGACCGCGGCGGTACCGGTGAGGTAGATCTGGGCGTCCTCCAACGGGGTACCCTTGAGCGCCTCCGCCGCCGCGATATTTATCGCGGAGATACTCGATATGTCCTCGTATCCCGCCGCGTTTCCTCTGTGAAAGATAAATAGCCGGGCCGCCTTCCCATCTTGGGGCAAAAACATCTTCATTCCCCTTTTGAAATCGGGGTTGTTAAAAACCTCTGGAGGCAGGTAGAACGAATCGTCGTTCTTAGCGGCGTCGACTGCTTGGCCCATCGCAGTCGAGTTCTTGCTCAATTCATCCATCTGATCGTAGATCCCGGACATCGTGCTGTGCATTGTCAGAATCAATGTCCGCATACCCTCCATGTTTTGGATCATCTGCGGAAATGTCGCAACGACCTGAGGGAGAATCCGATCCATGTCGGTTAGGTCTCCCGTGAGGGTGGTGAGCTGTTCGGAAACCTGGTCGACGCCGTCGAGGGCATCAAATATCGACCTTAGCGACCAGCAGATAGGGATGTCCGCACAGTGTTTCTCCCAGTAAAAATAGCTCCGAATAGGCCGCCATGTGTCTTCGAAGTCCGCGATGTGGTCACGCAATTCGTCGGTGACGCTCTTCATTTCGAGCGTATCGCCCACCATTCGATGCGTAGTTTTCGACATCTGCAGCATCAGATCGTAGGTCCGCTTCATTAGCGCGATAGTGCTCGTCAGCTGGTCCGCCTGCGTCAGCATGTCGTTCATGCGGTCGCGCTGGTATTTCATGTTTTGCAGCTGACCCGCATTCTGCATGCCGATCTGGAACGGTATCGACGTATGCTCGATGGGCGCGCCCTTGGGCCGAGTTATCACCTGTACTCGGGAGATTCCCGGCACATGAAAGATGCCTTTGGCCAACTTGTCCAAGACCAGGAAGTCCGCAGAATTCCTCATATCGTGCTCGGCGACGATCAGCAAGACGTCCGGCTTCATTCGGGACGGAGGAAAGTGACGATTTGCCGCGGCGTATCCAGCATTGGCCGGGATGTTGTCTGGCACATAGGTCTGGTCGTCGTAATTTGTCTGATACCCGGGCAGGGCGATCAGGCCAACCAGTGAGACGGCACAGGTTGCCGTCAGGATGGGAGCGGGCCACCGTACGACAGCGGTGCCAATCCGGCGCCAGCCGCGCGTCTTGATCTTCCGCTTCGGATCGAACAATCCGAAGCGGCTGCCCAATGCGAGAACTGCTGGGCCCATCGTCAGCGCGGCGACTACCGCAACCAGCATGCCTGCGGCACAAGGGATCCCCATGCTCTGGAAATAGGGCATCCGCGTGAAGGTCAGGCAATACATCGCTCCGGCGATGGTCAGGCCGGAGCCTAAGATAACGTGAGCAACGCCTCGGTACATCGTGTAGAAGGCTGTTTCCGCGTCCTCGCCGGCCTGCCTAGCCTCCTGGTAGCGGCCGATGATGAATATGCTGTAGTCCGTACCGGCGGCGATGGCCATGGTTGTGAGCAAGTTAATGGCATAGGTCGACAAGCCAATAACCCCGTGCCACGCCAAAAAGGCGACGACTCCCCGCGCCGCTGTTAACTCGATTCCAACCGTAATGAGCAAAAGTGTCACGGTGACGATTGAGCGATAGACCAGCAGCAGCATGGTGAAGATCACCAAGATACTTATCATCGTGACGATGACGAGTGACTTATCTCCGGTGCGACTCATATCGGCGGTGAGTGCCGACGGGCCGGTGACGTACACCTTTATGCCAGGAGGGGGCGGCGTGCGCGCCAGGATCTGCCGCACAGCCTCGATGGACTGGTTGGCCAGCGGGCCCCCCATGTTGCCGGCGAGGTTCAGCTGCACATACGCGGCTTTGCCATCGGTGCTCTGCGCCCCTTCCGCCGTCAGCGGATCGCCCCAAAAATCCTGAATGTGCTGAACGTGCGTTGTATCGCTGCTCAACTGACGAACGAGGTTGTTGTAGTACTAGTAATGCGCGTTGTCACCCAGCGGCTGGTCGCCCTCCAAGAGGATCATCGCTGTGTTGTCGGAATCGGACTCCTTGAACAGCTCCCTGATGCGCCTCATCGCAACCGCCGACGGGGCATCTCTGGGATTCATTGAAACCGAATGCAGCTGCCCAACCACCTCAAGTGGTGGCAAGCCCACAGTGAGATACGCACTCAATGCAATCCAGCCGATGACGATGGGAATGGACAGCCTACGGATCGCGCAGGAAAGCGACTGCCGCACTGGGCGTTTGATGGTCACGCCGACTTTACTATGCAGAAGGTGTACGCGTTGACTTCTTGTGATAGTCGCTCGGCCTTGATGACGCCGTCTACGATTATCCGGCATCCCAATCTGTTGCTATCACCCTGCGCCACAATGTTTCCCGTCAGTGATGCCGACGTTGACTTGATTTCCAGCGACCAGGGCAGATGCGCTCCATCAACCCGGCGCGGCTGGGCGTTGACGTCGAAATAGTCGATATCGGCGACCGTTCCAGCTGGCCCGAAGATTTCATACGTCAGCTGTTTTGGGTTGAAGGGTGTGGCGTCGTCACTGGAGCCGTCGGTATAGAGCTCGGGCTTTTGTGAACCGAAGAACCCGTGAACACGCGATACGCTGAATGCGGTGACGCCGACCACCGTGACGATCACCAGTGGGATCCAAAGTTTGCCAAGAATCTTGAGAGCTGTCATCAGTTCACCTAGCCGCAGTTCTGCTGTTCGAGGACCGCGTCAGTCGAGGGATTCTTCGGCGCGGTTCTGGGGATGAAAGATGGGACTTCGCGGGTGCGCCCTCCGCGTCGAAACCTGGTCGACGGCCGGAGCGGAGCGGCCCGACGGTCGCGAAGGTGGTGTGCTGGGTGATCGGCTCGCTGATCACTGGGGCCCCTAACGATCGGGATTGTTGTCAGCACTGATTTCTGGCTACCCACCTAGAAAACTGAAACCAATTCGCTTTTAAGCGTTAGGAATTCGTGCGGTTACTAGGTGCTGTAGTAGGTAGAACGTCAATAGCGGGCTCAACCGTACTGTCGCCCTTGGGGGTTGGCAACCCCGCCGAAATTGCGTGAATCCTGTGAGTTGGCTTAATAGCCTTTCGGGCCGAGATTGATGGAATCGCAAGACGGCGAACAAATGTGACGTGTACTCGCCTTTTCGGGCGGAAACCACCCCAGTGCTTGGGAAACGCGTCGCGCACCGGCACCCATGTGCGACAGGAACAACCGGCCAATGTTTGGAAAACGCCGTTCGTCGGTTGCCCGCAGTGATCGAGCGCCGCGAGTCGTTCAGCTGCGGGTTTGTGAATACCTACCGGTAGGGAATTGGTCGCGGCCGCCGGCGGGGGTCGCGTATTCAATTGACTTGTAAAGCTCAGTCGCACAACGTTTCAGGTGCTTTGCCGACTGCCAGTGGTGGCGACGAGATGTCGAGCCGACCGGTTGAGCTGCGGAGACTGCGGCCGCGGGCCGGCCTCATTACCCGCCCCGCCCTGGCTGACTCCTGTGAGTTCACTGAGAGGGGTTGCGAAAGCACTTCGGCGGGCGTGAAATATGCGCTTGGCGCCGACGTTAAAACGTCGACTCGAAAGTTGTAATGCTAATGACTATCAGTCCTTTTGACGACGATAATGGCGCATTCTTCGTTCTGGTCAACCACGAGGAGCAGCACAGCTTGTGGCCGACCTTCGCTGAGATCCCTGCCGGATGGCAAGTGGTCTATGGCGAGGAGGAGCGCACAAAGTGTCTGGCATATATCGATGAAAACTGGCCTGACATAAGGCCCAGGGCTCCGGCGTTAACGCCGGAGCCCTGACATAAGGCCGAAGAGCCTCCGCGAGAAGCTGGCACGAGGTAGTCACGGCCACACCTGAGCCGCTGGCAAGCTCCCGAACCGAACTCGATCTGACGCGGTTCGCCAGGTTCGGTGACTCGGTGATGTCACGGCGAGGCTGGTCACGGCCTGGCGGCCAATTTGTGGTCGCCGGCTGCCCGGTTCACCAAATTAGGGGACCCGCTCTAAGAAAGGCATTTCGATGGCAAGCCAAGAGAAACTTCACACCTATCTCAAGCAGGTCGTCTTGGAACTCGAGAAGACGCGTAGGCGTTTGCGCGAGGTTGAGATGGGGGCTCGGGAACCGATCGCAATCGTGGGTATGGCTTGCCGCTACCCGGGCGGGCTGGAGTCACCCGCAGATCTGTGGTCGGCCGTTGCCGAAGGCCGTGACCTGATTTCGGAGTGGCCGTCGGATCGGGGGTGGTACGGCGAGCCCTATTTCGACGGGGAGTCTCAGACCAGCAGGTTGGGCGCACCGATCGGGGGGTTTCTGGCCGATGTGAGCGCCTTCGACGCGGAGTTTTTCGGACTCAGTTCGAGTGAGGCCTTGGCGATGCATCCACATCAGCGGCTCGCGCTCGAATGCGCCTGGGAGGCGTTCGAGCGCGGGGGTATCGATCCCTCGAGCGTCCGAGGTAGCGACACCGGGGTCTTCCTAGGTGTTACGTCGATTCCGTACGAAACACTGGGCGAAGGGGTGGACGGCGATAGTCCACTGATGGTGGCGGGCCATATGACGAGTATGGCTGCGGGGCGAATTTCCTATCTTTTCGGGCTCGAGGGACCAGCCATGGCGCTGGATACCGCTTGCTCGTCGTCGCTGGTTGCGATTCATCAAGCCGTCGGATCATTGAGATCGGGTGAGTGCTCGATGGCGCTTGCCGGGGGCGCATCGATCATGATGTCGCCACCGAGCTTCTTTGCCTTGGCGCAAGGCATGGCGTCGGCGAGCGACGTGCGGTGCAAGTCGTTTTCAGCGTCGGCCGACGGTGCCGGTTGGGGCGAAGGGTTGGGCCTGCTCCTGCTGGAGCGCCTGTCTGACGCCCGGCGAAATCAGCATCCGGTGTGGGCCGTGGTGCGCGGTAGCGCCGTCAAGCATGACGGCGCATCGAACGCTCCGCAGGCGCCCAACGGTCTTGCCTAGCAGCGGATTATCCGGCGAGCGCTACAGAATGCTGGTTTGGAGGAGGCCGAAGTCGACGTGGTCGAGGCGCACAGCCCGGGAACGCCGGTGGGCGATCTGGTCGAGGCCGAGGCGCTGATGGCGACATACGGTCAGCACCGGCCAGAGGGACGGCCGCTGTGGTTGGGTTCGCTCAAATCAAACACCGGACACACTTTGGCTGCGGCCGGCGTTGGCAGCGTCATCAAGATGGTGGAAGCGATGCGGCACCGCACCATTCCATTGACTTTGCACGTGAACGAGCCGACTCCGTATGTGGACTGGGCATCAGGGCGCATTCAGTTAGCGACTGAAACTCAGGAGTGGCCGCGACCGGACAACGCGCGCCGGGCCGCGATATCTGGCGTTGGAATGGGCGGGGTTAACGCACACATCATCATCGAAGAGGCCGTCGAGGAGCCCATGCCAGTGGGTCGGACGGCCTTATCGGACAGTGGCTGGGACGCAGCCTCTCCCGTCGGCCCGTGGATCATCACCGCAAAGTCGCCGGAGGCGCTGCTGGCGCAAGCCGCTCGGACGGTAGCGCATCTTGAGGATGATCCCGACCTACGGGCCATCGACATTGGATACTCGCTGGCTAGCACTCGGGCACAGTTTGCACATCGAGCGATAGTCGTCGGACGCGATCGCAACGAGTTGCTCAACGGGGTGCGATCACTTGTGGCTGGCGAATCTGACCCGGCGGTGGTGCGTGGTGTGGCTGGGCCGTCCGCCAAAACGGCAGCGTTCTTTCACGGCGAAGGGGCGCACTGGCTGGGCATGGGGCGCCAGCTGTACTCAATCTTCCCGTTGTACGCCAAAGCAATCGACGAAACCTGCGAAATACTGAGCAGTCTGATGGGCACGCCAGTTCGTGACCTCCTTTTTGCGTCGGCCGACTCGGAAAAGGGCAGCTTGCTGAGGCGACCCAGCTGCGCTCAGCCCGCACTATTTGCCGTGGAGACGGCGTTGTACCGGCTGGCGCAGTCCTGGGGTTTTCACCCCGACGTCGTTATGGGGTGTTCTGCGGGTGAGATCGCGGCCGGACATGCGGCGGGCCTGTGGTCATTGCAGGACGCGTGTGCTCTCGTGGTGGAGAGTGGCCGCCTGAGGCAGTCAATGGGTGATGCCGACACCACTGCTGTCAGCCCTGCCGCGGAGCTCTACGCAATTCCTCCGTTGGGTGCCAGCGAGCGTAGTGCCAACGGTGCGTCAGGCAACCACACCGGGGCGCAGTCGTCTGATGGGCAGGAAGCCACGTCCACCGAGCACCAGCAGGCGTCCTCCGCTGACGCGCTGCGAGCAGGCCTTTTCAAGCTCTGCGAGCGGCTCGATTACCGCCTTCCGGATACGCCCATTGTCTCAGCGCATACCGGAACGGTTGTTGATCCTAGCCTGGTCCGCACGCCGGAATATTGGGTAGAACAACTGATTTCACCGGTGCATCTCAAGAAGGCGATACGCCGGGCACGGAGTAGGGAAGACATCACCACTTTCCTGCAAATCGGTCCCGGGGTTCATCCTGCCGCCATGATCCACGGGATTTTCGAAGATGCTGATGGCAGTTCCTCCGGCGTCGTGATTCCGCCGTTGTTGCAGCCAGGCACGGATGAAGATGTCTCGTTTGTGAGCGGGCTGGCCACGGCGTACGCGAACGGGGCGCCAATCGATTGGGCTGGCGTGTACCGCGGTGCGGGAGCACGGCGAGTACCGTTGCCGACCTACGCTTTTCAGCGCACGCGACTATGGCTTGATGCGCAAGGCGGCGCAGGCCTGGCCGGGGCGGTCGATGCTCGGGCGTCGGCGGGACCGGTGCACGATGGTGCGCCCGTGTGCACCGAAATCGAGCGGACTGTGGCCGCGGCGATTGGGCAGGTTCTGGGCATCGCCCAAGGCAGCCGCGACGACGGGTTCCTGGCCCTCGGCGGCGACAGTGTCTCTGCAATGCGGCTGGCCGCGCGGGTTCGCGCGGAGGGCCTGCCGCTAACCCCGGAGCTGCTTTTCGAACACGCCACCGTCAGACAGGTCGCAGCGGCGCTGGAGGAGGCCGCCAACCAGGCCACGGACTGTGGCGCCCCGGGGTGCCTCGCCGCGGACCGCCAGTTCGAGGCCATGAGCGTGTCGGGACTGTCATCCGCGGAGCTGGCCGCACTGCCAGGACTGTTGGCGATGCTCGACCAGCCGAGGTCAGCATGACGCAGCCAACCAAGCCCGTCGTCGACATCGAGGACGTGATGACGCTCAGCCCACTTCAGCTGGGGCTGTTCGCGCTGGCCATGGCGAGTGGAGCCGCGTCCGACGACCCGTACACCGTCGCACTCGGCATCGATGTGCATGGTTCGCTGGACGTCGGCCTGTTACGCAGTTGCGCGTTGGCGATGCTGAAGCGCCACCCGAATTTGAGGGCTCGATTCCTCGGCCGCGGCTTGCCGCATCCAGTGCAGGTGGTGCCGTCCGAGGTGCAGTTGGAATGGGCGCGTGTCGAGGCCACGGCGGAGACGGCGGGTGCGCTGGAAGCGCAGGAGCGCAATCGCGGATTCGACCTGGAAATGGGTCCGGCGATCCGATTCTTGCTGATCGAGCTACCGGGCGACAGGTGGCGATTCTTGATTACCGCCCACCACATCGTGATCGGCGGCTGGTCCATCGCGCTGTTCGTCGATGAGCTACTCACGCTGTATGAAGCCGACTGCAACATCGACACGTTGCCGGCGCAGCCGCGACCGTATCGCGACTACATCGGTTGGCTCGAGCGCTGCGACGTTGAGCAAGGGCAACGGCAGTGGCGCGAGCATCTCGCCGGCCTGGCGGCGCCTACCCTGCTGGCGGCGGCGCCGCTCGGTAGCAGCGGTGTGCAGCCGGACAGCCTGCCCAAGAGTGCGCAGCTGACCCTGGACGAAGCGGCCACGACATCTTTGGTCGACGGTGCCCGCAGCCGCGGCGTGACGGTCAATACCCTGACGCAGCTGGCCTGGGCGCTGATGCTGTCGACGCTAACCGACCGCCGCGACGTGGTTTTCGGCGTCACGGTGTCGAGCAGACCCGCCGAGTTGGCCCGGGTGGAATCAATGGTCGGGCTTTTCGTCAACACCGTGCCACTGCGTGTGCGTCTCGACCCGAAGACCACTGTTGCCCAGCAATGCGCGTTGATACAACGCGATGCCGCCCGGCTGCGTGAGCATGCCTATCTGAGCCACTCGCAGATCCGGGCACTGGCCGGCATGGGCGACCTGTTTGACACCCTGCTGGTATTCCAGAACTTCCCATCCCTGGGTCTGGCCGACGGGAAGGCGCGAGCCGTAGGCGCGGCGAGGTTTGACTCCCTAACCGTGCAGAGTCCTACGCACTTCCCCGTCTGCATCACCGCTGAACTCACCGATGCTCGTTTGTCGCTGTCAATAGCAACAAATGCCAACGCATTCGGCGACATCACCGAATCGGCCCTGGGTGATCGCTTGGTGGTAGTACTGCAACGACTGTTGCCGATGTGGGACCGTCCGCTGCGCGACGTCAGCATGCTGCTTGACGGTCAGACCGACGGCGATACGGCCGTATCCGAGCATGCGCGGCTGGATGTGTGGGGTAATCGGGCGGTGTTGGCGGAGCCGTTGGTGGAGCCGGTGTCGGTTCCGGGGTTGTTCGCCGCGCAGGTGGCCAGCCGTGCTGAGGTGACGGCGTTGGCGTGTGGGGATCGGTCGTTGACCTATCGCGAGCTTGATCGGGCGGCTAATCGGTTGGCGCATTTGTTGGTTGATCAGGGTGTGGGTCCTGGTGATGTGGTCGGGTTGTTGTTGCAACGTTCGGTTGAGGCGGTCATCGCGATCTTGGCGGTACTCAAAAGCGGTGCAGCGTATTTAGCGATCGATGTCAATCATCCTGATGGGCGTATCGGGTTCATGATCGAGGATGCCGCGCCGGTAGCGGTGATCAGTACCACGGGGTTGGCGCAGCGGTTGGCGGGTTATCCGGTGGCGGTGATCGATATCGATGATCCCGCGATCGCGGCGTGCTATCCCGGCCATGAGTTGCCCTTTCCCAGCGCAGACAACATCGCGTATCTGATCTATACCTCGGGCACGACCGGCAAGCCCAAAGGCGTGGGGATCACCCACCACAACATCACCCAGTTGTTCACCTCGGTCGCCGCCACCGGATTCACCCCACCACCGGGACAAATCTGGACCCAATGCCACTCCTACGCCTTCGACCTGTCGGTCTTTGAAATGTGGGGTGCACTGCTGCATGGGGGCCGGTTGGTGGTGGTGCCCGAGTCGGTCACCGGCTCCCCGGCCGATCTGCATGCTCTGCTGGTGGCCGAACAGGTCGATGTGCTGGCGCAAACCCCCTCCGCAGTGGCGATGCTGTCGACGCAGGGTCTGGAATCGACGACGTTGGTGGTGGGAGGCGAGGCGTGTCCGGCCGAGGTGGTCGACACCTGGGCGCCCAGCCGCATGATGGTCAATCAATACGGCCCCTCGGAGACCACGATGTATGTGTCGATGAGTGCTCCGCTGGTCCCGGGCTCGAGGCCGGCGCCGATAGGTGTGCCGGTGCCCCGCGCCGCACTATTTGTGCTGGATGGCTGGTTGCGGCCGGTGCCGGCGGGGGTGGCCGGGGAGTTGTATGTGGCTGGTGCCGGGGTGGGGTGTGGGTATTGGCGCCGGTCGGGGTTGACCGCGTCGAGGTTTGTGGCGTGCCCGTTCGGGGCTGCGGGTGCGCGGATGTATCGCACCGGTGATGTGGTGCGTTGGGGCCCAGATGGGCAGTTGCAGTACGTGGGGCGCGCCGATGAACAGGTCAAGATCCGTGGCTATCGCATTGAGTTGGGCGAGGTGGCAGCGGCGTTGTCGCAGTTGGACGGGGTGGATCAGGCGGTGGTGATCGCTCGTGAAGACCGGCCCGGGGATAAACGGTTGGTGGGCTATCTCGTCGGTGGGTTAGAGCCGGGTCAGGCGCGGGCGGCGTTGGCGCAGGCGTTGCCGGCCTATATGGTGCCCGCCGCGGTCGTGGTGGTCGACAGTTTGCCGTTGACGGTCAACGGCAAGTTGGAAATTCGGGCCCTGCCGGCCCCGCATTACGGCGCCACCGGCAGTTACCGCGCCCCGGCCAGCCCGGTCGAACAAGTCCTCGCCGGCATCTACGCCCAAGTACTCGGACTAGACCGAGTCGCGGTAGACCAATCCTTTTTCGACCTGGGTGGGGATTCGTTGTCGGCGATGCGGGTAGTCGCTGCGATCAATAAGTCCTTGGGTGGGGATTTGTCGGTGCGGGCGTTGTTCGACGCGCCTACCGTCGGTGAGTTGGCGGCGTGTATCGGTCAGGGTTCGGGGCAGTGGACGCCGTTGGTGGCTGGTGAGCGTCCGGCGGTGGTTCCGTTGTCGTTTGCCCAGCAGCGGTTGTGGTTTATCGATCAGTTGCAGGGGCCTTCGGCGGTCTACAACATGGCGTGGTCGGCGCGGTTGTCCGGTGAGCTCGATGCCGCGGCGTTGGGTGCGGCGTTTGCTGATGTGGTGGGCCGTCATGAGAGCTTGCGGACGGTGTTTCGTGCGGTGGCGGGGGTGGCTGAGCAGTTGGTGCTGGGCGTCGAGCAGGTCGATGTGCGGTGGCAGATCATCGATGCTCAGGGTTGGTCGTCAAGGCGGCTGGCTGCGGCCCTCGAACAGCAAGCACGGCATTGTTTTGATTTGGCGGTCGAGATTCCGTTGCGGGCGAGCCTGTTTCGCGTCACTGACGACGAGCACGTGTTGGTGGTGGTGGCTCACCATATCGCCGCTGACGGGTGGTCGCTGCGGTCGCTGGTCACTGATTTGGGAGTGGCTTATGCCAGTCGGTGTGCGGGGCGGGCGCCGGGTTGGGCGGGGCTGGCGGTGCAGTATGTCGATTACACGTTGTGGCAGCGCACCAACCTGGGTGAGTTGACCGATAGCCACAGTGGTATCGCCGGGCAGCTGAGGTATTGGGAAAAAGCTCTCGAGGGGATGGCCGAACGGTTGCAGTTGCCCACCGATCGGGCCTATCCGCGGGTGGCTGACCATCGCGGTAGCGGTGTGGATGTCCAGTGGCCCGCCCAGCTGCAGCAGCAGGTTGCCCGGGTAGCGCGTGAGCATCACGCGACGAGCTTCATGGTGATCCAGACCGCCCTGGCGGTGCTGCTGGCCAAGCTCAGCGGCAGCTCTGATGTGGCAGTCGGGGTTCCGGTGGCCGGCCGTGGAGATCCGGCCCTCGATGAGTTGGTGGGCGTGTTCGTCAACACGGTGGTGCTGCGGGTTCAGGTGGCCGGTGACCCCACCTTCGCCCAACTGCTAGCGCAGGTACGCACCCGCAGCTTGGCAGCCTTCGAGCATCAAGACGTGCCCTTCGAGGTGCTGGTGGAGCGGCTCAACCCGGTGCGGTCGTTGACCCATCATCCGCTGGTCCAGGTGGTGTTGGCGTGGCAAAACGACATATCGGCGGAGCTGGTGTTAGACGGTCTCGACGTCGAATTCGCGCCGGTACACACCCAAACCGCCCGGATGGATCTGGTGTTTTCACTGGGTGAACGTTTCACCGATACCGGTGCACCCGCCGGGATCGGCGGGGGTGTGGAGTTTCGCACCGATGTGTTCGACGCGGCCAGTATCGCTGCGTTGATCGAGCGGTTGCAGCGGGTGGTGGTGGCGATGGTCGCTGATCCGGATCGGCGGTTGTCGTCGGTGGATCTGCTTGATGCGCCGAGCATGCGCGGCTGGATGTGGTGGGTAATCGGGCGGTGTTGGCGGAGCCGTTGGTGGAGCCGGTGTCGGTTCCGGGGTTGTTCGCCGCGCAGGTGGCCAGCCGTGCTGAGGTGACGGCGTTGGTCCCTGGGATCCCCCTGGCCCCTTCGCAGATACCGCCGCGAACCCTCAATCCCGATTTTGGGGCCAACCTGTTGCACGACCTGTCTCAGGCGTACACCGTGGTGTTCGTATACGCCAGCGTGGTCATGCTAGTGACTTTTCTCCCTGCGGTGTTTCTGCCCATGAGGGCCGCCATCACGTCGGCCCCATTGCGTGAGCCCATAGACCCGGAGTTCCCTGAGATGGCGGCCCGTGGGCGTCCGAGGTGAATGCGTTCTCGGGTGGCTCAGTCATCCTCAGCCCTTGTGCGCGAGGAGAAGAAATCCCGGGAACATCAACCGGCCCTTGTCGTCTCGCTGCGCCTCGACGCCCGGCGCAGACCCCGCCGCCAGCTGCACATCATTGGCATAGAGCGTGGCCGGGCGCACTTCATCGACGGTCCATTGCGTTGCCACCGTGTCGCGCAGCTCTTCGGCGGTGAAACCGTTAGGACCTGGCATCCCATCGCCAAATGGCCGCTGGGCAAACGCCAGGATGAACAGTCCCGCACCCGGAGCCGCCGCCCGGTGGATGGCCTGCACGTAGGCCTGGCGGCGCTGCACGGGCAGGGCGTGCAGTAATCCGCTGTCCATCACCGTGTTGAACCTGCCGTCGTATCCGTCGAAGGCAGTGACATCGGCCGCAGCGAAGGTGGCCGTGGTCAGTCCTCGCTCGGCCGCCGCCGCACTGGCGGTGGCGATGGCGGTCGCGCTGGCGTCGAGGCCCACGACCGAATACCCTTGCGCGGCAAGCGCAAGGGACAGTTCAGCCTCCCCGCATCCAGCGTCGAGAACCTCGCTGCGCACCTTGCCCCCTTCGATGAGAGCGGCCAGTTCCGGCTGCGGTGCACCGATGCTCCAGGGCGGCCGAACGTCTTGCCGGTAGGTGCTGTCCCAATCCATCCGCGGTTCTGTCACGTGGGGGTCCTTCCCTAGCGGGTTTCTTCGGTCTGACGGCCACGTAGGGGCCTTCCGCAAGGGTGGACGATTTCGCACCGATTGTCTACTTTTACTGATCCGGGGCATAATCGCTCACACAACGACGCGGAAGAGGCACTGGTGACTATCGGAGAACAGGTTCCCGAAGGCCCCGTCGAATCCGTACCGAGCACCGAACGCAAGGGGCAACGGACCCGGCGGCGCATCCTCGATGCCGCTCGCGCTGTCTTCGCCGAGGTCGGCTACGAACGCGCCACGATACGGGGCATCGCCGCCGCTGCGGGCGTGGACAAGTCCTCGATCATCAAATACTTTGGCACCAAGCAGGCGCTGTTTCACGAAGCCGTGCATTGGGACATCCCGGTGGCCGAACTGAGCACCGACGACGCGGGGCAAACGACCGAAAACTACGCACGCGCCATGCTTACTGCCTGGGCCGCCGATCCCAATAGCCCCATGGCCGTGCTGCTGCGCACCAGCATGACCAGCGAAGACGCCGCTGACATCCTGCGCAGGCACATCACCACGCAGGGCGTGGACGCGGTAGCGGCCACCATCGACGCCACCGACGCCAGGCTGCGTGCCGCGGTGGCCGGCGCCATCTTGATGGGCATCGCCAGCCAGCGGTTCATTCTGCGGATGCCCGATTTGGTCAACGCCGACATCGACGACATCCTGCGACTTGTTACACCGCTGCTGCGCTCGTTGATCGACCCCGAATAACCGGGTGAATAGGACCTCGGAGCTACCCTCGCGCCCCCTGACATGGCGACGCAGCCTTGCTGCGGATCGTGGCGCATGTCATCGAAGAATCGCTGGTCGCACCGGTGTCTTCAAGAACCCCACCGAGCACGAGCGCAGACACCGGACTCAGATGGTGCGTTTCAGCCCGACGTGGGCAGCGTGGTACCCGAGCCGGCGATAGAACGCCCGAGCCCTTTCGCGTGCCTCGTCCGTGGTCACCTGCGCCAACTGCGCCCCGTGAGCTCGGCCGTAGTTGTGTGCCCACTCGACGAGTGCGGTACCGAGGCCCTGTGCGCGTTCGGCTTTGGCGACCCGTAATCCCTCGATCTGCAGCCGAGTGGCGCCGCCGCGGGACAGGCCGGGAATGATGGTCAATTGCACGGTCGCGACGACCATGTCGGAACCGTTCAGGACGACTCCGAGATAGTTGGATCGGTTGCGGACGAGGACGTCGTAGGCCGCCTCGTAGCGTTCGAGTCCGGCGCCTTCGCGATCCTGACCGAATTCGTCGTCGGAGAGCAGCTCGGCGATCACTCCCACGTGTTCGCGCGTCGCGCGCTGCACCCGGAAGGTGCGCCCTGCTACCCGCAACAGTCCTCGCACCGAGGACTGCGCCAGTGCCTGCAGGCGCGCCACCAGCAGGTCCAGCCAGGACCCCACGTTGGTTCGCGCCTCCGCGTTATCTGGGTAGCGGCATCGCAGATGCAGGCCGGATTCGTCCTGAATGAACCAGAGCATGACGCCGTCGGTGTGGATCCTCGCGCTCACATACTGGGCGTCGAGTCCGACCGAGTCGATGCGCACCGGAAGTCTAAGTTGGTCCAGCCAGGAGATGGCGAACATGCCAGGCGCCATTGGCATTCCGCCCCACGGAGCCAGTACGTCGGCGAGTGGCCAGGAACCAAGCTGCACCGCTTCTTTGACGGCGGCGGCCGCGGCGTTCGGCTCGACGACCGCGGACTCCAGCACCGAATTGGTGATGAACCAGCCGACCGAGTCGTGCCACTTTTCTTCAAATCGGCTGTGCACGGGGAAGACTGCGCGCAGCGGCGCTCCCGCCAACTCGCGGGTTACCGCAGTCATGGCGACCACCGCGAGTGCCAACGTCGAGACGCCGTCATTGCGTGCCTGCGCGGCGAACGCGGCGCCGTCATCGACATCGAACACATCACGCACTTCGACGCGTTCCGGATGCGGCCCAGACTCACCCAACGGCAGCGGAAACCGCGGCATGACCCCACCACTGTCGCTGATGATTTGGGCCCACCGCGCACGCACGCGATCCGGCGCCGGGGGACGGTCCAGTAGCGCTTGGGTGTGCACCACAAACGCGGGCCGCGGCTGCAGAGACGACGTACGTCCGGTCCTCGCGTCGGCGAGCATCGACAACAGGTCCCGGGCAATCACGAGCATCGACCACATGTCCACATGTGCGTGGTCGGCAGCGATGACCACCGTCAATCCGGCGGCAGTCTCCAACACGCAGAGCCGATGTGAGGGCCGCTGATAGGGCGAACACGTCGCGTTGAGAACTACTCGCAGTGCGTCGTTGACCTCCTGGCCCGCGGCGATCTCATGCTCGACCCACTTGCCGGGTTGAACATCGATCTCATGCAGCTGCGGATCGCCGTCCGCCCCGAGTGTGAATGCCGTTCGCAGAGTGCCATGGCGGGCGATCACGCCCAGCCACGCATCGGCCAGCGATTGCCGGCTGACCCCAGCCGGCAATCGAATGGACAGAGCCATCCAGGAGCCGGGTCGCGCACCCTCGGCTACGTGTATGCGCTGGTCAAAAGACATCGGAAGCTGCCGACCGAGGTCAGACACCGACACGTCATAGCCCCAGAGTCGTCCGAACGGTAGCCGCAAGTGCGCCACGTTGGTCAGCCGCATGGCGGCACCCTAACGCCCCAGATAGCCTGAATGCTCAGTCAGCGCGGTCGGCTCCGGGACGAGTCGGCCGATCGTGAAAAGAGTCGCGCGATGTCCACTTTCGTGGTATCGGGAGCAGAGCTTGCGGTAGAGCTGAGCGACGAAGGTGGTCACCCGGTAGTTCAACTGCACGGACTTACCTCCAGCCGGGCGCGTGACCGGGTGCTCAATCTTGACCTCGGCAGGGGGCTCAGCGGGACCCGCTTGCTGCGCTACGACGCACGCGGCCACGGCAAGTCGACCGGGCGCAAGGTTCCCCAAGATTACCGGTGGGAACGCCTTGCCGAGGATCTTCTACGGCTGCTCGACAAATGGTTTCCCGGCGAACAGGTACATGGGGTCGGCCCATCCATGGGTACCGGCACACTGCTGCACGCTGCCGCCCGCGAGCCGGACCGCTTCGCCGGTCTCACGCTGATGGTGCCGGCCACCGCGTGGCACACCCGGCCCGCGCAGGCCGCCAATTACCGGGTGGCGGCCGAGATCATCGAAACCGAGGGAGTCGGGGCATTCATCGCCTGGGGGCGTGCGGCGACTCCGCCACCAGCCACGGTCGGCGCGCCCGAAACAGTTCCCGATGTCACCGAGGCGTTGCTGCCATCACTGTTTCGCGGTGCGGCTCTCAGCGACCTTCCCACCAGTGAAGCCCTAGCACGAATCGATGTGCCGACCACGATCCTGGCCTGGATCAACGACCCGGCGCATCCGCTGTCGACCGCGGAATCACTTGCCGCACTGCTGCCGCAGTCGACGCTCACCGTGGCGCACACCCCGGCCGATGTCGTGACCTGGCCCAAGATCCTCAGCCAAGACGTCGCCCGCAGAGGCTGACACCGCCGCGCGCTCAGGTCAGGAGCCGTCTCGCCCCAGCCGCGCCATCACCAGGGGGGTCACCGCAACGCGCTCGTCGGATTGAACAACCCGCGTGCCGCACGGAATTGGCGGATCCGCTCTCACTGCTACCGCGGACGAGACCGCGCGCGATCATGGGTCCGGCGTTGTCTGCGGGCGAGCCGCCGAGCCAGCACCTGCTGCCCGGGGCCGGCCAGCTCCCCGATGGCACTGTGCCGACCGGAGACCGCCATCAGCACGGCTTCCGCCGATCCGGTCAGCTCTGGTCCGCTGCCGTGACTCCAGTCCAGGTCGCTCGTGGTCAGGCGTACACCGCGGGCCAGGTGCCACCCTGGCAGCTCGGGGGTGCGCAGGCTGTCACCCAGCACGCAACGCAGCCGTTCGGCCGGGATCTGGCGCGGCAGACCGAGCGGGCGGCGGATGTCTTGATGATGGATGGTGACGTCGAGCAGCGCGAGCCGGCCTCCGAAGGTCGTGGCCAGCCCCCGCGGCCGCAGCCGAGCCCGCAGTTGGTCGAGCAGCTGTTCGGTGCTCAGCGATGCGAGTTCGTCGACCCACACCTGGTTGGCGTCAATGATCCGACCGCGGATGACACGGCCAAACATGCCGAGCAGACTGGCGTCGTCGAAGCTCATCACATGAGCGACCACGTCGCGCACCCGCCAGCGCTCACACAATGACTGCGCCTCCCACTGCTCGGGCGTCAAAGTCGCCAGCAGATCGGCCAGCTCTGTCCGCTCGGCGGTGGCCATCTCGAGACCGTCCACGGGATCAACTCTGCCACGCCGACCCTCGGTGGCCGTCCGATAAGTGCTCCTGCCCTGCGCGCCAGCGGAATTCACGCCACGGATACGCCGCTGCGAGGGCAGCGAGCCCGGATTTCATCCTCGCCGTGGGTACGGCCTGCCGCGCCTACCGCACAACAACTGGGCTGCTGGGCACGCAGAGCCGCTAAGCTCCCTGTCATCCCCGCGCACAGCCATCACTCATCGCCCCCCCTGACACTGCAGATCGGGCGCATCGAGCGCGGACGTCCCATGGCAGTCACAGCCGCCGGCGAGCGAGTCCTCGATTCAGCCGCGTTGACAAGTTCGTCGATCCTGACCGCAGTCCACTGAGCCACTGGTGGTCGACGCATTGCCTCCATTGCGACCCAGGGCGATCACCTCGGCCCGGCAATCGAATCAAGCTGCTTCGGTGAGCTGATCGTCACATGGCTGCGGGCGAGGCCCTCGGATTCGTCGACCCGCCGGCGTGCTTCACGAACTTGGCGGATCCGCCATCGCGCGCGAGATTCCGCCACGATCCGTGAGACCAAATAGCTGCCGCGGCTCATCTGGCCATGTTGGCAAAGCGCGACAGGTGCAACTGGTGCGCGACGGTCACCGTCTTAGTCGGACCGTTCCGGTGCTTGGCCAGAATGAAATCCGCTTCTCCCCCACGTGGGTCGTCCCGCTCGAATGCATCCGGGCGGTTGAGCAGAATGACCATGTCGGCGTCCTGCTCCAGCGAGCCCGACTCACGCAGGTCCGAAAGCATCGGCTTCTTGTCGGTACGTTGCTCGGGACCACGGTTGAGCTGGCTGATCGCGACCACCGGGACCTCGATCTCTTTGGCCAAGAGCTTCAGATGCCGGGAGAACTCCGAGACTTCCACCTGCCGCGACTCGTGCTTCTTGCCGGAGGTCATCAGCTGCAGATAGTCGACGACCACGAGCTTCAGGTTCGCCTTCTGGCGCAGTCTGCGCGCCTTGGCCCGGATCTCCATCATGGTCAGGTTCGGCGAGTCATCGATATACAGCGGCGCCTCGCTGATCTCGCTCATCCGACGCGCCAGCCGGGTCCAGTCATCGTCGGTCATCCGGCCCGAACGCATGTCGGCGAGTTTGATTTTCGCCTCCGCTGACAGCAATCGCATCACGATCTCGGTCTTGCTCATTTCCAGCGAGAAGATGACGCTGGCCATCTGGTGCTTGATCGAGCAGGAGCGCATGAAGTCCAGGCCCAACGTGGACTTGCCCACACCCGGCCGCGCCGCGACGATGATCATCTGCCCCGGGTGCAGGCCGTTGGTCACCTCATCGAGTTCGGTGAATCCGGTCGGCACACCGCGCGAGATCCCACCGTTGGAAGCGATGGCGTCGATCTCGTCCATCGTTGGCTGCAGCAGATCTTCCAGCGGCACGAAATCCTCGGACAGCCGCCGATCGGCGACGTCGTAGATCTCGGCCTGCGCGCGGTCGACCACCTCGGCCACATCGGCGCCCTCGGCACCGGCATAGCCGTATTGCACCACCCGCGTGCCGGCCTCCACCAGACGGCGCAGCAGCGCCTTCTCGCCGACGATGCCCGCGTAGTAGCCGGCGTTGGCGGCGGTCGGCACCGTTGAGATCAGGGTGTGCAAATAGGGCGCACCGCCGATACGCCGCAGCAGGCCGCGCCGATCCAACTCGGCGGCCACCGTCACCGCGTCGGCCGGCTCCCCGCGCCCATAGAGATCCAGAATGGCGTCATAAATGTTCTGGTGAGCCGGACGGTAGAAGTCACCGGGCCGCAGCCGCTCCAGCACATCGGCGACGGCGTCCTTGCTCAACAGCATCCCGCCCAGCACCGACTGCTCCGCGGCGAGATCCTGCGGCGGCTGCCGGCCGAAGTCTTCACTCGGCGGCGGGGCATCCATGTTGTCCGAGTGCGCGAGGTCGTCAACGACAGCCATTGGCTCTCACCTCCTCCGAAATAAGCATCCGAACGTACATTCGATCGCTGAGTTTCAGAGCGTAAGTCACCGCACCGACAACCCCCACTCCCACACACCCATCGTCTTGCGACGGGACGATGGTAGACGTTGCTGGCGAGTACTCCAAGTGCCTGCTGTTTATGAACCTGTGCATCGTGTGTGCATATCCATTGACGCCGGTGGTGAGGGGGGTATGGAAAACCTGTGGATCAAGGCCGACCTTCTATACATCACTGCAGGTGACCGCTATCCAACGCCAGACATTCAGTGTGGACAAGAATCTCTTCGGCGTGTCGGGTCAGGTTACTGCGTCGGGCGTGTTGGTTTTCGCCGAGATTTTCCCCAAGTTAATCAGTGGTAACGAGGCACGTCCGAAACCATGCTCTGGAAAGTTCGCCAGCCGGGCACCGCCGCATCGCGCTTCCCAGCTATCTCGGATATGGCTCCGAGCAGCACAAAACCCGGTGGCGGCCACTGGCCGCCACCGGGGACATTGCTTGTTAGTGCGGGCTAGCTTTCCGCGACCACGTCGACGGAGAGCTCCACCTCGATCTCGGGGTGCAAATGCATCACCACGGGATGGGTGCCCACCGCCTTGATGTGGGCCTTAGGCAGCCGCACGATCCGCTTGTCGAGGTTCGGCCCGCCCGCCCTCTTGATGGCGGCCACGACGTCACCAGCGGTGACCGAGCCGAACAGCTTGCCGGAGTCGGCAGCCGTCTTCACCGGCAACGCGACCGAGCCGAGCGCCTGGATGGCGGTCTTGATCTCGTTGGCGTGTTCGCGGTCGCGTACCGCCTTGGTCTCGCGGGACCGGCGGATCTCATCGGCCTGCTTCTGCGCACCTCGCGAGGCGACGATCGCCATCCCGCGCGGTAGTAGGAAGTTGCGGCCGTACCCGTCCTTGACCTCGACTGTGTCGCCGACGGAACCGAGGTGGTCGACGTCAGCCGTCAGTATCAGCTTCATCGTTATACGTACTTTCGTTGGGCTTTCAGCGATTACCGTCGATTACCGCGCCGACGAGGTGAAGGGCAGCAACGCGACCTCGCGAGCGTTCTTCACCGCCAGGGCGATGTCACGCTGGTGCTGCACACAGTTGCCGGTGACCCGGCGGGCACGGATCTTGCCGCGCTCACTGATATAGGTCCGCAGCAGCGCGGTGTCCTTGTAGTCGATTGCTTGGTCTTTCTTGGCGCAAAAGACGCATTTGCGCGTCTTGACCGGCTTCTCCGGAGCCGGACGACGCTTGTTGGACTTGGCCATGTGTCTGTTTCTTTCCGTTTCTTACTGGTCTGAAATTCTGTTGGTTCAGAAGGGCGGTTCGTCGTCGCCGCCGAACGAACCCGATGCCGGGGCACTGCCCCACGGGTCGTCGCCCCCTGCCGGGCTGCTGGCCTGCGCGGGCGCCTGACGCGCCCCACCGCCACCGCCACCGCCGAAGCCGCCACCACCGCCGCCGCGGCTGGCCTTGTTGAGCTTGGCGGTGGCGTACCGAAGCGACGGTCCGATCTCCTCGACCTCGACCTCGACGACGGTGCGCTTCTCGCCCTCACGGGTTTCGAAGGACCGCTGCTTGAGCCGCCCGCTGACAATCACGCGCGCTCCCCGGGTAAGGCTTTCTGCGACGTTCTCAGCGGCCTCACGCCAGATGTTGCAGCGCAGGAACAGCGCCTCGCCGTCCTTCCACTCACCGCTTTGGCGGTCATAGATCCGCGGCGTGGAAGCCACGGTGAAATTCGCGACGGCCGCACCCGATGGCGTAAAACGCAATTCGGGGTCAGCGGTCAGGTTTCCAACAACGGTGATAGTGGTGTCACCAGCCACAATTTCCTCCTGGATCCGCCTGGCGGGTAGTCATGAGCATGTCTTAGCGAGCCTGCACACGAGCCTATGCAACGGCGCTGACAGCGGACAGTCAGCGCTTGTCGGCGCGCATCACCTTGGTGCGCAGCACCGACTCGTTCAGGCTCAGCTGGCGGTCGAGCTCAGATACCGTCGCCGGGGCGGCCTTCACGTCGATGACGGCGTAGATGCCTTCGGCGTGCTTGGCGATTTCGTAGGCCAGGCGCCGCCGGCCCCAGATGTCGACCTTGTCGACCGTTCCGCCGTCTTTCCGGATGACATTCAAGAACGTCTCCAGGGACGGGGCAACAGTACGTTCGTCGAGCGTTGGGTCAAGGATGACCATGATTTCGTATGGACGCATGGGAACCTCATCACCTCCTCTGGTCTGCACGGCCACGGTAGTTCCGCGGCAGAAGGGTCGCCTGCGTCGGCAACCGCATCAGGCTACCGGACGCGGCTTAACCTGCGAAATCGGATGGACCGCTCACTTGCGGGAGTCGAGGAATTCGATCGCCCCGGCCCTGACCCCTTCGTCGGCCTTGGCCAGCGATCCGGCATCGAACGGCGGCTCGGGGTCGTACTCGATCAGCAGTTGGGTGGCCTGCGCGGCCTCGCGATCCACCAGCAGCTCGACCAGCCGCAATCCCATGTCGATCCCGCTGGACACCCCGGCGGCGGTGATGATCCGTTGCGGCAGGTGCTCGACCACTCGTTGCGGCACATACCGTGCACCCAGCCCGTTGAGCAGTTCGGCGGCCCGCCAGTGCGTCGTCGCGGTCAATCCGTCCAGCAAGCCGGCCGCGGCGAGCAGCAGCGCACCGGTACACACCGAAGTGGTGAATCTGGTGTGCGGGTGCACCGCCTGCAGCCAGCCGCGGATGGTTTCGTCTTCGAGCAGTCCCCGAGTGCCGATGCCACCGGGAAACACCACGACATCGGGCGCATCGACTTCGTCGAAGGTGGCATCGCAGGTCACGCCGAGCATGCCGTTTTCGGTGCGCACCTCACCACGCTGGTGCCCGATGAACACCACATCGATCGACGGAATCCGTTGCAGAACTTCATAGGGGCCAACCGCGTCCAACGCGGTGAACCGGGGAAACACCGGGATCGCGACCTGCATCACCGGCCCCCCACCGTGACCGGTTCGGGCGCGGCCGCCACCGTCACCCGTCGTGAATGCACCGGGCGCAGCCAACCCGGCAACCACCCTGGAGGAGCATCGGCGGCGCGATCAAAAGTGCCCCCCGCCGGATCGTCGATTCGGCCGTCCCAACGCACCAAGTCCTCCTCGGGCCGGTAGATCTGTCGAATCACCAATGCACACAGCGCCATCACCGCGATGTCACGGAGCAGCACCGTTGTGGTGAACCACTGTTCGGGCAACGAACGGCTGGCATTGCCATAGAGGTAATACATCCGCGGTACCCACACCAGTGCGTCAATTGTCATCCACGCCAGCAGAACCCGTCGATGCGGCAGCGCCAGCACGGCCAGCGGGACCAGCCACAGCGAGAACTGCGGACTCCAAACCTTGTTGGTCAACAAGAAGGCGGCGACCACCAGGAATGCAACTTGGGCCAGCCGCGGCCGCCGCGGCGCGGTGAGCGCAATGTAGACAATGGCCGCACAGGCCAGCCCAAACAGCGCCGTGACCACGGTGTTGAGCACCACCGGCGGCTCCCAGAAGCCCAGCGAGGGATCGAAACCGCGCCAGCCGGTGAACGACTTGATGACGTTGTACAGCGAATCCATGTCTTCGCCGCGCCGGGTGTTGAGCCGGAAGAACTCCGACCAGCCCCGCGGATAGAGCACCATGACCGGCAGATTCACCATCAGCCAGGTTGCCGCGGTCGCCAGCGTGGCGCGCAGCACGCCACCGAGTCGTCCGGACCGGATACCCAGCACCGCCAGCACGCCCAGGAACAGCAGCGGATACAACTTGGCAGCAGCGCCCAATCCGATCAGCACACCACTCAGCCATGGTTTGCGTCGCGCCCAGGCCAGCAGGCCACCCATCGCGAATGCCGTTGCCAGCGCATCAAAATTGGTGAATATCTGAAAGATCACCAACGGTGAGGCCGCCACCAGGGCCGCGTCCCAGATCCGTCGGCCCGCCAGCCCGGCGGTGGCCCAGACGGTGGCCAGCCAGGCCAGTGCCAGGCCCAAGGCCGAGGCATTGAAGAACATCACCACTTCGGCGATCACCGGCAAGGGGGCCACCTTGCTCAATGCGGTGTAGGTCTTGGCCAGCGCCATCGACAGGTACTGGTAGACCCCGGTCAAAACCGGGTATTCCATGTAGCGCACCGCAATTCGGCCGTCGTACTGAATCTGGGGAGTACCTTCGCCGTTGGTCTCGATCCAGCTCGACTTGTACGGGAATTTGCCCTGATTCAACAGTTCGGCCCCGTAGAGCGGCACCGTATCGGAATAGCACAGTTCGTAGTAGGCACGCTGGTTGTCCCAGTTGGCTACCCGCTCGTCGCCCGGACCGGTGCCGGTGGTCTGTAGACAGGCCGCCTTGGTTGACCATCCGAGCGCCAGAAAAACCAAGGCCATCAAGAACATCACCCGCACCGGGGTCATGAATCGGGCGCGACCGATCAGCGCGTGGCGGCCTACCGGTCCACTGATCACACCCGCCAGCGCGGACCCCAAAACATCAGTGCGGCTGGGGAAATCGCGGTAGTCGGCGCTACGCAGATCCCTGGCTAGCGGTTCGGGCGAGGTGGCGCAACGTGGTGTCCGTGCGTCCGTCACGGTGGCGGATTGTCGGCGGGTGGCGCCCCCGGTGGCGGAGGGGGAGCAAGAGTGATGGTGGTTGGCGGCCCGACGGGAATCGTGATCCCGGGCGCTATCTCGACCGTGGGCTGGATGACGGTCTCCGAGGGCGGCGGCGCCTCCGGTGGAGGTGGAGGCGGTGCCGGCACGCCGGCGTAGCCGCCGATCTCGGTGGGCTTGGGGAAGCTCTCGACCTCGGTGCCCTTCAATGCACCGTCCATGGTGGCTTTCCAGATGTCCGACGGCAGGCCCGAGCCGTAAATCGGTGCGCCCGAGGCGGTCACCAACGGCTCGTCACCCTTGACCGTTCCCACCCACACGGCCGTCGACAGTGACGGGGTGTAACCGACCATCCAGGCGTCTCGGTTGGCGCTGGTGTCGCCCAACTGCACCGTGCCGGTCTTGGAGGCCGACGGCCGGCCGCCGGCCAGGTTGTGACCACGCGAATATCCGGCAATGGGTTCCATTGCCGCGGTGACGTTGTCGGCTACCGCCTTGGGGATGCGCTGGTCACCGGTGTTGTCTTCGGTGGAGGCGTCGAAGAGAACCCGGCCGTCGGCGTTGACGACTTTCTGCACGAAATGTGGCCGGTGATAGATCCCGGATGCGGCCAGCGTGGCGTAGGCCGAAGCCATGTCGATCACCCGGGTCTGATACTGGCCCAGCACAATCCCGTTGTTGGGCGGTCCGCCCTTGCCGTCCTCGGACAGCGTGTGGGGCACGCCCGGGAAGCTGGTGGCAATGCCGGCCTGGTGCGCGGCGTCGGCGACGGCCTCCGGGCCGCCCTTCAGTTTGAGCATCAGCCGGTAGTAGGAGGTGTTCAGCGACATCTTGAGCGCCTGCGCGATGTTGCAGGTACCGCAGCTCTCGCCTTCGACATTGGTGATCTTGATGCCGTCCACCGTCAGTGGCGAACTGTCGACGTCATAGCCCAGGCCAATTCCCTGTTCAAGGGCGGCCACCAGGGCGAATACCTTGAACGAGGATCCCGTCTGCAGCCCGGCCTGGGCGAAGTCGAACCCGTTGGCGTTGTCGCCGCCGTAATAGGCGCGCACGGCCCCGTTGTGCGGGTCGATGGAGACCACCGCGGCCCGCATCTCGGGATCCTGCCCGTCGAGGTATTTCGCTACCGCCTTTTCGGCCGCCTGCTGCGCTTGGGCATCGATCGTGGTCGTGACCTGCAGCCCCTGCGTGTTCAGGGTCTGTTCATCGATGTTGAACAGCTCCAACAACTCTTTGGTGACCTGGCGTTCGATCAGCCCGTTGGGCCCGGTGGTCTGGTTGGCCGCGCGGGCTTGATCCGGCGGCACGGTCCTGGGAAATACCTGCTCGGCCCGGTCTTTGGCGGACAACGCCTTGGTATCCACCATGCCGTCGAGCACCCAGTTCCAGCGCGCCAGCGCCCCATCGGGATCCACCGCCGGGTCCAGCGTGGAGGGCCGCCGAATCAACGCCGCCAGCAGGGCTCCCTCCGACACGGTGAGCTGCTCGACCGGCTTGTCGAAGTAGGCCTTGGACGCTGCCGAAATCCCGTATGCGCCGCGGCCGAAGTAGATGATGTTGAGATAGGCCTGCAGGACATCGTCTTTGGACCACTCCCCCGACATCTTGGTGGCGATGACGAGTTCCTTGGCCTTGCGCATCAGGCCGCTCCACCCGTGTTGCGCCGAGCCGACCAACGCGTTCTTGACGTATTGCTGGGTGATCGTGGAGCCGCCTTGCAGGTCACCGCCGAACAAGTTGTTCTTTATCGCTCGCGCGAAGCCGCTGAAGGAGAACCCCGGGTTGGAGTAGAAGCCGCGGTCTTCGGCGGCGATGACCGCGGCGCGGACATGCTCGGGCACCTGACTGAGGTTGACGTCGACCCGATTGCCTTCGGGGGGAACGATCTTGGCGATCTCGGAGCCGTCGCTAGCCAGGATCGTGGACACCTGATTGGTGCGGATGTCGCCCGGCCTTGGCACATCGACGATGAAGTAGGCCATGGTGAAGGTGACGATGGGCAGCAGGATGACCACCGCCGCGGCCAGGTAGGCCGAGCGCCGCACCCATTTCCAGTTGATCCGGCGCAGCCAGTCGCGCTGTGTCGTGGACCGGTGGGACCGGGCGCGAGAGCGACCTGTTGGACCTGAAGGCCCCGCGGGACCCGCGGGTGGAGGCGCCCCGCCATCGGGCGGAAGCCCACCGCCGCTGCGCCGGCTGCGGATGGGCCGCGTCGGCGGGGCGTCGAGCGCGGCCTTGACCTGATCGAGTCGATCACGCTGCAGGGGCGTCGAGGGCGGACTGTCCAGGGCGGCCTTGACTTCCTCGATCGGGTCGGCGTGGCGAGCTGAGCGAGGATCCGACACCGCAGGAATGATCGTGGTCATCCTGTCGTCGGGAGGAACCGCACGACGCGGAACCGGCGCCGAACGCGACCGTTCGTCGTTGCCGGATTGGCCGCCCATGTCGTCGCCCGCTGGACCGCCCCGCGCGTCGCTGGGCGGCTGGTGGTGGCGCCCTTCGTTACTCGCTGGCAGTGCGGGCTCCATTGCGCGCCGTGCGCTTGCCACCGGTTCCCCGCGGGGGACGTGCGGGACGTGCCGCACCCAGGACATAGGACTTCACCAGGTGATTCCAACTGCAGGTGCGGCACACCTCCACAACGTGCACCGCGAACTCGGAGAACCGGGTGGTCAACATGATCAACTCTTCGGCGGTACGCGCCGAACCCGACACCGGGCCCAGGTGGTCACCGAACACCCAAGACACCAGCGTGAGCTGCTCTTTACGGCAGATCGGGCAGATCACCTGACTTTGTTTCCCGTGAAACTTCGCCGCGCGCAGCAGATAGGGATTCGCGTCGCACACCTCGGAAACACCGGTGCGCCCCGAATACACCTCGGCCAGCAGTGAGCGCCGCCGAAGCGCGTAGTCCACTACCTGTCGCTGCAGTCGCACGCTGACCAGAGTACGTCGCGATCCGCACCACCGATACGCAACAATGCCGTTATCGCGCGTCTCCTGGGTATTCGTTGACCACCTGCCGGCGGGGACTTCTACGATCATCGGCGTGGCGAAATGGCTAGGCGCATCACTCGCGCGTGGAGGCTCGGCGGCGACCCGGGCCAAGGACACCGACCGGCAAGACGCCTGCCAGATTCTCGACAGTGCCCTCAGCGACGGCCAGCTCTCGATGGAGGAGCATCGCCAGCGGGTCGCCACGGCAACCCAGGCGGTGACGTTGGGTGACCTGCAGCACCTGGTCGCCGACCTGCAATCCGAGAGTGCGCCCGCGGAGGTGCCGGCCCTCAAGTCCCGGGGTCAGCGCAACAGCCTTGGCCTGCTGGCGGCCGCGTTGGGTGTCTCGATCTTGTTAGGTGTTGCGATCGGCTGGGGCCTGTACGGAAACACCCGTTCGCCGCTGGACTTCACGACGGACCCGGGCGCCAAGCCCGACGGGGTCGCGGCGGTGGTGCTGACACCGCCCAAGCAATTGCACTCGTTGGGCGGGCTGACCGGGCTGCTGGAACAAACCCGCAAGAGGTTCGGGGACACGATGGGCTACCGGATGGTGATCTATCCCGAGTACGCGGTGCTGGACCGCAAAGACCCCGCCGACGAACGCAGGATCTTGAGCTACACCTACCGCGGCGGCTGGGGGGATCCCACCGGCAGCGCCCGAAGCGGCGCCGACACCGCACTCGTCGACCTGGGCAAGTTCGACGTGAAGACGGCAGTGGGCATCATGCGCGGGGCCGCGGAGACCCTGGGGATGAAGCCGAAAGACGTCACCAACATGTACCTGTCCATCAACCCCGCGAGCGACCCGACCACCCCCGGGGCGATATCGCTACAGTTATACGTCTCGAGCGACTACGGCAGTGGATACATCGCCTTTGCCGGCGACGGCACCATCAAACAGGTGAACTACCCGTCCTAGCCCGAACGGGCTCGTCGTTCAGCGGGTTTTCCTCGCCAACCAACTGTGACTAACACCGCACCAACGGTAGGTTGTGTCGTGGCGAATATATCGCGACGATACTATGGCGCGAGGCGTCGGTTCGTCGTAACCAGGCATGCAAAGGAGGTGGTTCGATGCTGGAGCTCGCCATCCTGGGCCTGCTCATCGAATCGCCGATGCATGGCTATGAGTTGCGCAAACGCCTGACCGGCCTGCTCGGCGCATTCCGGGCATTCTCCTACGGCTCGCTGTATCCCGCGCTGCGGCGCATGCAGGCCGAAGGGTTGATCGCCGAGAACGCCGCCCCCACGGGGATGCCGGTGCGGCGGGCCCGGCGGGTCTACCAGCTCACCGATGCCGGCCGTCGGCGCTTCGGCGAGCTGGTTGCCGACACCGGCCCGCACAACTACACCGACGATGGCTTCGGGGTACACCTGGCGTTTTTCAACCGCACCCCCGCCGAAGCGCGGATGCGCATCCTGGAAGGCCGTCGCCGCCAGGTGGAGGAACGCCGGGAAGGCCTGCGTGACGCGGTGGCCCGGGCTAGCAGCTCGTTCGACCGCTACACCCGCCAGCTGCATCAACTCGGACTGGAGTCCAGCGAGCGTGAGGTCAAGTGGCTCAACGAGCTCATCGCCGCCGAACGCGCCGCACCCAATCACGCTGAACAGACCTGAACCCCCGCAAACCAACAATGCCTAGACACCGCAGAAGCAATGAGGTTAGGAGAACGCCCGAATGAGTGAGAAGAAGCCGCTAGGCGCGCCGGGTGCGCAGCCTGAGGTACGAGTCGCCATTGTCGGCGTCGGCAACTGCGCGTCCTCGCTGGTCCAGGGCGTCGAGTACTACCAAAATGCCGACGACAACTCGATGGTGCCCGGCCTCATGCACGTGCGGTTCGGCCCGTACCACGTGCGCGACGTCAAGTTCGTGGCGGCTTTCGACGTCGACGCCAAGAAGGTCGGCTTCGATCTGTCCGACGCGATCTTCGCCTCGGAGAACAACACCATCAAGATCGCCGACGTGGCGCCCACCAACGTGGTGGTGCAGCGCGGCCCGACGCTCGACGGCATCGGCAAGTACTACGCCGACACCATCGAGCTGTCCGACGACGAGCCGGTCGACGTGGTGAAGGTCCTCAAGGACAACAAGGTCGACGTCCTGGTGTCCTACCTGCCGGTGGGCTCCGAGGAGGCCGACAAGTTCTACGCCCAGTGCGCCATCGACGCCGGCGTGGCGTTCGTCAACGCGCTGCCGGTGTTCATCGCCTCCGACCCGGCCTGGGCCAAGAAGTTCAAGGACGCCGGCGTGCCGATCATCGGCGACGACATCAAGAGCCAGGTCGGCGCCACCATCACCCACCGCGTGATGGCCAAGCTGTTCGAGGACCGCGGGGTCACCCTGGACCGCACCTACCAGCTCAACGTCGGCGGCAACATGGACTTCAAGAACATGCTCGAGCGCGAGCGCCTGGAGTCCAAGAAGGTCTCCAAGACCCAAGCCGTGACGTCCAACCTCACCGGCTCGCTGGCCGGCAAGGTCGAGGACAAGAACGTCCACATCGGCCCGTCCGACCACGTGGCCTGGCTCGATGACCGCAAGTGGGCCTACGTGCGCCTGGAAGGCCGCGCCTTCGGTGACGTGCCGCTGAACCTGGAGTACAAGCTCGAGGTGTGGGACTCGCCGAACTCGGCGGGCATCATCATCGACGCGGTGCGGGCGGCCAAGATCGCCAAGGACCGCGGCATCGGTGGCCCGGTCATCCCGGCATCGGCCTACCTGATGAAGAGCCCGCCGAAGCAGCTGGCCGACGACGTTGCGCGCACCCAGCTCGAAGAGTTCATCATCGAGGGCTAACCCCTTCTTACCGAGCGTCACGCCAGCGTGGCTTTCTGCGCCGAGCGTCACCCCAGCGTGACGCTCGGCGCAGCTCGTAGAGTCGCAGGTGTGACCGACTCCTTCCCCGACGATCTGACCGGCCTCACCGAGTTCGACCTGCTGGCCGAGAATGCCGAACAGGCCGGGGTGACGGGTCCGCTTCCGGAAGTGGAGCGCATCGAAGTCGGCGCGGCCGAGACCAGGATCAGCGCGTTGCGCTGGGGCGGCCGCGCCCCGCGGGTGATCTTTCTGCATGGCGGGGGGCAAAACGCCCACACCTGGGACACCGTGATCGTCGGTCTTGGCGAACCAGCGCTGGCGGTGGACCTTCCCGGCCACGGCCATTCGGCCTGGCGTCAGGACGGTGACTATTCACCCCAGCACAACGCGGACGCACTGGTACCGGCGCTGCGCGAGCTGGCACCCGAAGCCGAATTCGTTGTCGGGATGTCGCTAGGCGGGCTGACCGCGATACGGCTTGGCGCCCTGGCACCCGAACTCGTCGACGAGCTGGTGCTCATCGACGTCACCCCCTCTGCCTTGCAGCGCCACGCTGAAATGACCGCGGAGCAGCGCGGCACGGTTGCCCTGATGCACGGAGAGCGGGAGTTTCCCAGCTTCCAGGCCATGCTGGATCTGACGGTCGCCGCGGCACCACATCGCGAAGTAAAGGCTCTGCGCCGCGGCGTGTTCCACAACTCTCGGCGGCTGGAGAACGGCAACTGGGCATGGCGTTATGACGCCATCCGCGCTTTCCCCGACTTCGCCGTCCTCTGGGACGTCGATGCGTTGGCAGCGCCGGTCACCCTGGTGCGCGGCGGTAAGTCGGGCTTCGTCAGCGACGAGGACATCGCCGAGCTGCGCGGGCGTGCGAAGGGTTTTCGTGGCGCACAGACGGTCGAGAACTCGGGTCATTCGGTGCAAAGCGACCAACCCCGGGTCCTGGTCGAGATCCTGCGTGGGGTGCTCGGCGGGCGCTGAGCCCGCGCCGCAACGCGCCTACGGTGGTCTCATGACCTCACCCGTACATCCCGATCGACCTTTGCGTATCGGCGTTCAGCTGCAGCCACAACACGCCTCGCACTACGGCGATATCCGCGATGCCGTGCGCCGGTGCGAAGACATCGGTGTCGACATCGCCTTCAACTGGGACCACTTCTTCCCGCTGTTCGGCGACCCCGATGGAGCCCATTTCGAGTGTTGGACCATGCTGGCGGCCTGGGCCGAACAGACCTCGCGCATCCAGATCGGCGCGCTGGTGACCTGCAACTCCTACCGCAATCCGGAGTTGCTGGCCGATATGGCTCGCACCGTCGACCACATTTGCGACGGCCGGCTCATCCTGGGGATCGGTTCGGGCTGGAAGCAGAAGGACTACGACGAATACGGGTACGAGTTCGGCACCGCAGGCAGCCGTCTCGACGATCTAGCCGGCGCCCTCCCCCGGATCAAGACGCGGCTGGCGAAGCTGAACCCGGCGCCTACTCGCGACATTCCGGTCCTGATCGGCGGCGGGGGCGAACGCAAGACGCTACGGCTGGTCGCCGAACACGCTGACATCTGGCACAGCTTCACCGGCGTTGACGAGTTCCCGGCGAAGTCCGCGGTGCTCGCCCGGCACTGCGCCGACGTCGGTCGGGATCCGGCCACCATCGAGCGTTCTGCCGCGCTTCAGGACAGCGGCAGGCTCAGCGCCGACGCCGACGCACTCGCCGGTCTGGGAGTCACACTGCTGACCGTCGGGTGCGATGGGCCCGACTACGACCTGGCAGCTGCCGAGGCGTTGTGCAGATGGCGTGACAGCCGCTGACTTTCGAGAACGTAAATTTAATCGTCAAATCTGAGAATTTGCGTGCCCAGTCGTGAGAAACTTCCAGCGCTGATTGCCGGACCGGGCCGAAAAGAGACTCGACGAAACCGATGCCAAAGAAATATGGGGTCAAGGAAAAAGACCAGGTTGTTGCGCACCTCCTCAACCTGATTCTGACTGGCAAACTACGAAGCGGCGACCGTGTCGACCGCAACGAGATCGCAGGGAGCCTCGGGGTCAGCCGGGTCCCCATCCAGGAGGCGTTGGTCCAGCTCGAACACGACGGAGTCGTGTCCACGCGCTATCACCGAGGAGCGTTCGTGGAACGCTTCGACCAATCGACCGTTCTCGAACACTACGAGCTCGAGGGCGTGCTCAATGGCATGGCGTCCGCGCGCACCGCGGCCAATCCCACGCCTCGGATTCTGGGAGAGCTCGACGGGCTGATGCGAACGCTTCGCGCCGCCAAGGACGCTCGGATCTTTGCCGAACTCACCTCGGAATACCGCAGAACGATCAACGAGGAGTACGCGGGACCACGACTGCAGGCCCTCATTCGCGCGTCGCAAAACCTGATACCCGGCGCGTTTTGGGCGAGCTACCAGTACCGGCGCGAAGACATGCTGCCCTTCTACGAAGACGAGCATTCGGCGATACATCGACGTGACCCGCAGGCCGCGCGCGCGGCCTGTAGCGGCCGCTCCGAGTTGATGGCGCAAACGATGCTGACCGAACTGTTTCGGCGCCAGGTGTTCACCCCGCATGAGCAAGCGTGCCGCAACAACGGCCATGCAACGGCCGCGCCGGTAGCGCCGCTGCCGTCGCGGCCCAAAATTGTTGTCGAGACCCCTGAGGCGACCCGGCTCGCATTCTGAGCAGCACACACCGCCCGCTTGATCGATACGGTGGCGGTGATGAGTTCAACCGTGCATCCCCGTGCTCGCGGCGGGACGAGAATGCTCGCGGTGTCCGCGACGATCCTGATCGTGTTGGGCTTGGCGCTGGCGGCGCCCGCCCAGGCGGACCACAATCAGTGCGCACCGGCCGGTGTGGACAGTGCCATGGTCCTGCCCGCCGATCTGTCCAGTGCGACGACTGCCGGCTCGGACGAAGACGTCCAGACCACCGCGGGGGTTGTGCCGCTGAGTTCGGTGAACATTGGCGACCTGGGGCTAGGCACGCCCGGAGTCTTGACGGCGGGCACCCTGTCCGACGCTCCGCCCAACACTTGCATCAACTCCACCGGGCAGTTCACCGGCTTCGATAACGAACTCTTGCGCGCCATCGCAGCCAAGCTGGGCCTGCAAGTCCGCTTTGTTGGCACCGACTTCTCCGGGCTGCTGGCCCAGGTGGCGGCGCGACGCTTCGACGTTGGCTCTGCCTCGGTCAAATTGACCGAGGCGAGGCGACGCACGGTCGCCTTCACCAACGGCTACGACTTCGGCTACTACTCGCTGGTGGTGCCCCCAGGTTCGGCAATAACCAAGTTCAGTGACCTGGCGCCGGGGCAACGCATCGGCGTGGTTCAGGGCACGGTCGAAGAGGCCTATGTGGTGAACAGCCTGCATCTGCAACCGGTGAAGTACCCCGACTTTGCCACCGTGTACGGCAGCCTCAAGACCCACCAGATCGACGCCTGGGTGGCACCCGGCAATCAGGCCGAGGCGGCGATCCGGCCCGGCGATCCCGCCGTGCTCGTGGCGAACACGTTCGGCGCGGGGGACTTTGTGGCCTATGTGGTGGCCCGAGACAATCGGCCGTTGCTCGATGCCCTCAACGCGGGGCTGGACGCCGTCATCGCCGACGGCACCTGGTCCCAGCTGTACAGCAAGTGGGTGCCCCGAACCCTGCCGCCGGGCTGGAAGCCGGGTTCTCGGGCCGTCGCCGCGCCCACCCTGCCCGATTTCGCAGCCATTGCCGCAAACCATCGGCACAAGCCGGTGGGGCCGGCCGCACCGAAATCGGCCCTGGCCCAGTTGCGGGACTCCTTCTTCGACTGGGACATGTATCGGCAAGCCATCCCGACGTTGTTCAAGACCGGGTTGCCCAACACGTTGATCCTGACCCTCAGCGCCACCATCATCGGGCTGGCGCTCGGCATGGCGCTGGCGATCGCTGGAATCTCGCACCAGCGCTGGCTGCGCTGGCCGGCCCGGGTCTACACCGACATTTTCCGCGGCCTGCCCGAGGTGGTGATCATCCTGATCATCGGGTTGGGCGTCGGACCCATCGTGGGCGGATTGACCAACAACAATCCCTATCCGTTGGGCATCGCGGCGCTGGGGTTGATGGCCGGCGCCTATGTCGGTGAGATTCTGCGTTCGGGAATCCAAAGTGTTGACCCCGGTCAACTCGAGGCCTCCCGCGCGCTGGGTTTCAGCTACTCCGCGGCCATGCGGCTGGTGGTGGTGCCCCAGGGCGTGCGACGGGTGCTGCCCGCACTGGTCAATCAATTCATCGCGTTGCTGAAGGCCTCGGCCCTGGTGTACTTCCTTGGCCTGATCGCTCAACAGCGTGAACTCTTCCAGGTCGGGCGCGACCTCAACGCCCAAACCGGCAACCTGTCGCCGCTGGTGCCCGCGGGCATCTTCAACCTGATGTTGACCGTTCCGCTGACGCATCTGGTGAACTACATCGACGCGCGGCTGCGCCGCGGTCGCCGCCGCCTCGATCCGGAGGATCCCCCCGGAGTCGTCAGCTCCACCATCGGTGAGGAGATGACGTGACCCGCCAGGATGCAGGTCGACAACCGGTTTGTCTGGCGGCCAGGAGTATTCACCAAACGCTGGGCGGCAGCGTGGTGCTGCGTGGCGTCGATTTGGAGGTCCCCGCGGGTACCACCGCGGCGGTGATCGGTCCGTCCGGGTCAGGCAAGTCGACGCTGCTTCGCACCCTGAACCGCCTGCACGAGCCCTACAGCGGAGACATCCTGCTAGACGGGCGATCGGTATTGCGCGACAACCCCAACGACCTTCGGCAGCGCATCGGCATGGTGTTCCAGCACTTCAACCTGTTCCCGCACCGCAACGTTGTCGACAACGTCACGCTGGCGCCACGCAAGCTACGCGGACTATCCAACGAAGAAGCGCGAATGCTCGCATTGGACCAACTAGACCGAGTTGGCCTGAAGCACAAGGCCAATGCACGCCCAGACATGTTGTCCGGGGGGCAGCAACAACGCGTTGCGATCGCGCGTGCCCTCGCGATGGCCCCGCAGGTGATGTTCTTTGACGAGGCAACCTCGGCGCTGGACCCAGAGATGGTCAAGGGCATCTTGGCGCTGATCGCCGACTTGGGCGCTGACGGCATGACCATGGTTGTGGTCACCCATGAAATGGGTTTCGCCCGCTCAACCTCGGATGCCGTGGTGTTCATGGACCACGGGACGGTGGTCGAAGCCGGTCCCCCAGAGCAGCTATTCGAGGCCGCGCGCACCGAACGGCTGCAGCGGTTTCTCGCCCAAGTACTTTGACAGGCTGGCTAGATCGGCTCTACCGCTGGCCAGATGTCGGGTTAGACTGCCGAATTATGGCGGATAGCGAATCCACCGCGCCCGAGGTGACGGAGCTGGCCGAGGGTCTGCACCGCGCGTTATCCAAGTTGTTTTCGATACTGCGCCGGGGCGACCCTAACGGAGTGGTCGCCGGCGAATTGACGTTGGCGCAATTATCGATTCTGGTTACCCTACTCGATCGGGGTCCCATCCGGATGACCGACTTGGCCGCGCATGAGCGGGTGCGAACTCCCACCACCACCGTGGCGATCCGTCGCCTGGAGAAGATCGGCCTGGTGAAACGCTCGCGCGACCCATCGGACTTGCGGGCGGTGCTTGTCGACATCACCCCACAAGGACGCTCCGTTCACGCCAAGTCGCTGGCCAACCGGCACGCCGCCCTGGCCGCGATGCTCGACCAACTCCCCCACTCCGACCTCGAAACCCTGATGACGGCTCTGACCCCGCTCGAACGCTTGGCCTGCGGCGAACCCGCCAATGCCCCGGAGGACGACGCCGCCACGCCCGGGCGGGGATGAAAGTAATTGACTGATAAACGGATTGGTGTCAGCTAGACCCATGCCAACTGCACTCATCACCGGCGCCAGCCGCGGCATCGGTGCTGCGATCGCTGCCGCATTGGCGCCGACGCACACCCTGTTGCTGGCCGGTCGGCCTTCCGCCCAACTCGACGCTGTGGCAGATCAGTTCGGCGCCACTACGTTTCCGCTGGACCTCACCGATGACGAGTCGATCGAAACCAGCTGCGAGATCGTCGATGAACTCGACGTATTGATACACAATGCCGGACTTTCCATCCCGGGGCATTTCGGCGATTCGCACGTCGACGAATGGCGCGCCACCTTCAACGTCAATCTCTTTGGTGCCGTTGCTCTTACGCTGGCGCTGCTGCCGGCGCTGCGAAGTGCCCGCGGCCAGGTTGTCTTCATCAACTCCGGGGCCGGGCGCAACGTTTCCGCCGGGATGGCATCCTATTCGGCCAGTAAATTCGCCTTACGGGCATTTGCTGACTCGTTGCGCACCGATGAGCCCACGCTTCGCGTGACGACCGTCTATCCCGGCCGCACCGACACCGACATGCAGAGGGAGCTCGTCGATTTCGAGGGCGGAACCTACGATCCCGCAAGGTTCATGCGCGCCGACACGGTCGCCGAGGTGGTGGCCAATGTGGTAGCCACGCCACCGGACGGTCACGTCCACGAAGTGGTCATCCGACCCCGCTGAGGACACCCGCCCCGGGTTTGGAATCGCGGTCAAACAACAAGATTCACCAGACGGCCGGCGACCACAATCACCTTCCGCGGGCTTGCGCCCGCCAGGAACGCCTGCACCTTCTGATCGGCTAGGGCAGCGGCTTTGACCGCATCGTCATCCGCGTCGGCGGCCACCACAACCCGGCCCCGCACCTTGCCGTTGACCTGAACCGGATATTCGACGGTGTCGTCGATCAGATAGGCCGGATCGGCCGCCGGGAATGGTCCGTGCGCCAACGAAGTGGTGTGACCCAGCCGCTGCCACAACTCTTCGGCCAGGTGCGGGGCCAGCGGGGCCACCATCAGCACCAGCGGCTCGATGGCAGCTCGGGGCACGGCATCGCGATGGCGCTTGGTGAGGAAGTTGGTGTACTCGATCAGCTTGGCGACCGCGGTGTTATTTCTCAGTGCCGCATAGTCTTCAGCCACCCCGGCGATAGCGCGGTGCAGCGCCCGCAGCGTGTCGGTGTCCAACTCAGCGGGCGTATCGGCCACCAGGATCTCGCCGGTGTTTTCGTCGATCACCAGCCGCCACACCCGCTGCAGGAAGCGATACGCGCCGATAACGTCTTTGGTCGCCCACGGGCGTGAAGCCTCGATAGGGCCCATCGACATCTCGTACACCCGCAGGGTGTCCGCGCCATAGTCGTCGCAGATCTCGTCGGGCGATATCGAATTCTTCAGGCTCTTACCGATTTTCCCGAATTCCTGAAAGACCTCGATCTCGCCGTCGGCACCGGGATACACAAACCCGCCGTCACGTTCGATGACCTCTTCGGCAGGTACGTAGGATCCCCGCGCGTCGGTATAGGCGAAGGCCTGAATGTAGCCCTGGTTGATCAGCTTGCGGTAGGGCTCGCGAGAGCTGACGTGGCCCAAGTCGTACAACACCCTGTGCCAGAACCTGGCATAGAGCAGATGCAGCACCGCGTGCTCGGCGCCACCGACGTACAAGTCGACGCCACCCGGGTCGTCCGGGCCGTGTTCGGCCGGCCTCGGCCCCATCCAGTACGTCTCATTTTCCTTGGCGCAGAACCGATCTGCGTTGTGCGGATCGGTATAGCGCAGCTCGTACCAGGAGCTGCCCGCCCACTGCGGCATCACGTTGGTGTCGCGGCTGTACGGCTTGAGCCCATCGCCGAGATCCAACTCGACGTGCACCCACTCGGTCGCCTTGCCCAGCGGCGGCGACGGCTCGCTGTTCGCATCGTCGAGGTCGAAAAGCACCGGCGAATAGTCCGGCACATCGGGCAGTTCGACGGGAAGCGCCGACTCATCAAGTGCGTGCGGGCGTCCATCCGCGTCGTACACGATCGGGAATGGTTCACCCCAATACCGCTGACGCGCGAAAAGCCAGTCACGCAGCTTGAATTCGATGCGGGCCTGGCCATGGCCGTCGGACTCCAGCCGAGCGGTGATGGCCTGCTTTGCCTCCCCCACGCTCATGCCGTCGAGGAATCCCGAGTTCACCAGGACGCCGTCGCCGGTGTAGGCGGCCTGCGAAATGTCGCCGCCGGCAATGACTTCGACGACCGGAAGTCCCAGTGCTCTCGCGAAATCCCAGTCCCGCTGATCATGGCCCGGAACTGCCATGATGGCCCCGGTGCCGTAGCCGGCCAGCACGTAGTCAGCGATGAATATCGGCACCGGCTGGCCAGTGGCAGGATTGATCGCGTGGCTACCCAGGAAGACGCCGGTCTTCTCTTTGCTTTCCTGACGCTCGAGGTCGGACTTGGCCGCGATAGCGCGACGGTAGGCGGCCACGGCCTCGGCCGGCGTGGCACCACCACCGGTCCACAGCGGGTCCACACCGGCTGGCCACCCGGCCCCAACCAGATCGTCGACCAGGTCGTGTTCGGGGGCCAGAACCAGATAGGTGGCACCGAACAGGGTGTCGGGGCGAGTGGTGAACACTTCGAGGCCGACCGTCTCACCGTTGGACCTGGTTGCCGTAAAGAGCGCGGAGGCACCCGTCGAGCGCCCGATCCAGTTGCGCTGCATGGTCTTGACCTGGTCCGGCCAGTCCAGCACATCGAGGTCGTCGAGCAGCCGATCGGAGTATGCGGTGATCCGCATCATCCATTGCCGAAGCCGCTTGCGAAATACGGGGAAGTTGCCGCGGTCGCTGCGTCCATCGGATGTCACTTCCTCGTTGGCCAGCACCGTGCCCAGTCCAGGACACCAATTCACCATCGAATCCGCCCGGTAGACCAACCGGTGGTCATCGATCACGTCGGCCCGCTCCCCCGCCGACAGCGTGGACCAGTCCCGGCCGTCGACCAGACTTCTGGCCCCGGAATCAAACTCTGCGACCAACTCCGATATCGGGCGAGCCTTGTTGGCTGCCGCGTCGAACCACGCGTTGTAGATCTGCAGGAAGATCCACTGGGTCCACTTGTAGAACTCGACGTCGGTGGTGGAGAAGCTCCGCCGGCTGTCGTGGCCCAGCCCCAGCCGGCCCAGCTGGCGCCGGAAGTTGACGACGTTGGCCTCGGTCCTGGTCCGTGGGTGGGTGCCGGTTTGCACGGCATACTGCTCGGCCGGCAGACCGAAGGCGTCGAACCCCAACGCATGCAGCACGTTGCGGCCCTTCATCCGGTGATAGCGGGCGAACACGTCGGTGGCGATGTAGCCCAACGGGTGCCCGACGTGCAGGCCCTCCCCGGATGGATAGGGAAACATGTCCTGGACGAACAGCTTGTCCTCGGGCACCGGGGAACCGTCCGACGGTGCGAGCGATCCAACCGGGTTGGGCACGTTGAACGTGCCCAGGCGGGCCCAGTTCTGCTGCCAGGTCCGCTCCACTCCGGCCGCTAGCTCGGCGGTGTAGCGATGCCGCGGAGCGTCGGATTCCGCGTCGTTAACACCGGAGGGGACACCAGAGGGGGCACCGGACGTGCTGCCAGGTGTCGTGGTCGGCGATTCGGTCACGCCCAACAGGGTATAAGGGCGGCTTTGCAGCGGCTGGCCCGTAGCCCACGGCCACGGGTTGGTCTCGGTTGCGTTGCACACCGATCAGATGTTCATCCCAGGTCTGTTTCGGTCCTGGTAGCTGCCGCCGCCAGCTAGTTACATTCAGCTTCGGTAGCGGGCAGCGCCGCCCGAATAGTTTCGGAGGGACCGACGCAAATGATCCACATCGCGCGCACTTGGCGAGGGTTCGCAGGGTGCATGGCCGCCGGCTTCGTCGGCGTCACACTGATCGCGAGCGGCACGGCGTCGGCCGACCCGCTCTATCCGCAGCCCCCGTCGCCCGCACCGGCTCCCGCCCAAGCGGCGGTTCCGCCCGTCCAGAACCTCAATGCCTCCCCCGGGAGCATCACCAACCGGTTCGCCCCGGCTCCCGCGCAGGTGCCCGCCCCGATGCAGGTTCCGGCCGCGACGGCCGCGCCGGTACCGGCCGCCATCCCCGCCACCGGACAAATGCCCGCCGCCGGGCAAGTCCCCGCCGCCGGGCAGCTGCCCGTCGCGGCGCCGGTAGCCCCGGCGATAACACCCGCCGTCACCGGGACCGTGCGCGACTACCTCAACGGCAAGGGCGTCAAGCCCGAGGCGCAGCGACCGCAGGGGTTCAACGCACTCGAGATCACCCTGCCCATGCCCCCGCGCTGGACGCCGGTGCCCGACCCCAACGTGCCCGACGCGTTCGCCGTGATTGCCGACCGAGTGGGCGGCAACAGCGTGTACACATCGAACGCGCAGGTGGTGGTGTACAAGCTGGTCGGCGATCTGGATCCCGCCGAGGCCATCTCCCATGGCTTTGTGGACAGTCAGAACTTGCTCGCCTGGCGGACGACCAACGCCTCGATGGCCAAGTTCGGTGGCTTCCCGTCGTCGGTCATCGAGGGCACCTACCGCGAAAACGACATGACGCTGAACACCTCCCGGCGCCACGTCATCGCCGCCTCGGGTAGTGAGAACTACCTGGTGTCGCTCTCGGTCACCACGGCGCAGTCCCAGGCGGTGGCCGATGCCCCCGCCACCGACGCGATCATCAATGGATTCCGGGTGGCGACCCCGACGGCAGCCGGTCACACACCCGCCCGGGCCGGCGCAGCCACTGCGGTAGCGCCGCAGACCCCGGCTCGGGCCGCGTCGCCGGCCGCACCCGCTCAGGCACCCGTGTCGATACCTCATCACCCGGCGGCCGCGACGGCGCCGGCTCAGGCGCCCGCGCCCAATCTGACGCCCGCGCTGCAGGCCGTGCCGGGCCAAGTAGCTGCGGCGCCGCCGGTCGCCGCCGCGCCCGCCCCGTCGCGCTGACTCCCGACGCCCATTACCCCCGGGGGGGGTGATCCGATCGCCCCTTGATCAAGCGAACTCGGTCACGACCTCGTATTGTGACTCCATGATGATCGCCGGTGTGCTCTGCATGTGTGCGGCGGCGGCGTCCGCCCTATTCGGAGCGTGGTCACTCGCCCGCGCCGATGTCACCGACTCGACTCAGCTCGCATTGCGAGCGATGGCACCCACCCAGCTGGCGGCTGCGGTCATGTTGAGCGCCGGCGGGGTGGTGGCGCTCGCGGCCTCCCCGCACACCGCCTTGGTGGTGTTGATCGTGTGCGTCGCGGGCGCGTTGGGCACACTGGCCGCCGGTTCGTGGCAGAGCGCGCGGTTTGCGCTGAGCCGCGTGGATACGATTCCCGACGAAGCCTCCTGTAGCGGCTCCTGCGCTGGTTGTACGCTCTCCTGCCACTGAGCATCCGGTGGCACGGCAGCGGGGGATCCGGTTAGACCCAGTGCTGCTGATGGTGCTGGGGGGCATATTGGCCGCCGTCCTGCTACCGGCACGCGGTGCCGCCAGCGACGCGGTGATCGTCGCCGCCCGGGTGGCCGTCTCCGTGTTGTTTTTCCTCTATGGCGGCAAGCTGTCCCTCGAGCAAGCCTGGCACGGGCTACGCCAATGGCGCCTTCATGCGCTGGTGCTGATCACCACATTCCTCATATTCCCGATCCTCGGGCTGGCCATCCGCGCGCTGGTGCGGTCCTGGATGGACGAAGAGCTGCACAGCGGACTGCTGTTCATGTGCCTGGTCTCCTCGACGATGCAGTCAGCGATCCTGTTCACCTCGATCGCGCGTGGGCACGTGTCGGCGGCGATAGTCAGCGCGTCGTTGTCCAACATCCTCGGTGTGCTGCTCGCTCCGATACTGGTGCTGTTCTTGATGGACATCGGCAGTGGCTCCCAGGCCGAAGAGAGCGCACTGGCCGATTTTGTGCTGCAACTGTTCGTACCGTTTGTGCTGGGGCAGCTGGCCAGGCGCTGGATCGGTGCGCTCAACGCGCGGCATCCAGGCCTGATGCGCTGGATCGATCGCGCCGCCATCCTGCTGTTGGTGTACGCGGCCTACTCGCTCGGGGTGGCGACGGGTGGATGGACCAAGGTCGAAGCGTGGCACTTGGTGGCGGTGGTGGCCCTCGATGCGCTGTTGCTCGCCCTGGCCTTGGGGATCACCACGGCGCTGGGACGAGCCGCTCACCTCAATCGCGACAACTCGGTCGTGCTGATGTTCTGTGGTTCCCAGAAGAGTCTGGTGTCCGGACTGCCGATGGCGATGGTGATGTTCCCCGAGGCGATATCCGGCGTGGTCATGCTGCCGTTGATGATCTATCACCAGTTGCAGCTCGTGGTGGGCGCGGTGATCGCCAGCAAGCTGGGGAGAAAAGTGGTCGACCCAGCCGACTCGGCCGCCCTGCCCGCCGTCGCCGAACCCGACGAGCGGGGGGAGAGCCTCAGTTCCGGCTGACGTCGATCGGGTGGGTCGCCAACAGCGAAAGCGGCCAGGGCTGCCGTCGCAATGTCCGGCCCCACAAGTCGGCCCGCGGCGGTACCAGAACGTCAGATGGCAAGGCCGACAGCACGATCCAGTCATCACGTTCGATTTCGCCCTCGAGCTGCCCGATGGTCCACCCGGAATAGCCCGCAAAAATTCGCACGCCTTCGACCAACGGTGCGATCAGGTCGGGGTCGGCGTCGAGATCGACCATCACGATCCGGCCGGCAACATGGCGCAGACCCGACACTCCACCCGGATCGGCCCCGACCCGCAACGTCGCCAGGCACAGGGCAGCGTCGCGCTTCACCGGCCCGCCGATGAACATCGTCTTGGGCTTGGCCGCAAGCTTGGCCCACTGCGGCAATACGTTGTGCACGGCGGTCTCGCTGGGCCGGTTGAGCACCACACCCAGCGTCCCGCCGTCGTTGTGCTCGACGATATAGATGACGCTGCGCCGGAAGGTGGGCTCGAGCAGGTCGGTATTGGCCAGCAGCAACGTACCCGCTCGCACCCGTTGTGCGGCAGGCGCAACATGGTCTTCTGGATCTTCCTGCGGCGCCACCCCAACATCATGGCATTCACACCACGGCACTAACAGCATCATCACCGGGTTAAACGAGCACTGTCGGCAGATATTTGTAGCGTTGTTGGGTCCGCACGGTGCGAAATCGGGCTAACCTTCGCTCGATCGTGGAAGTGGGGGTCTGTGATTCGCAGCCGGATGCACGCCAGCGCACCCGTCGAATTGTGGCGGTCGGTAAGGAGTCTGCCTGATTTTTGGCGGCTGCTTCAGGTGCGCATCGCCAGCCAGTTCGGTGATGGCCTCTTTCAGGCGGGGCTGGCCGGGGCCTTGCTGTTCAATCCGGACCGCGCCGCCGATCCGATGGCCATTGCGCGCGCGTTCGCGGTGCTGTTCTTGCCGTACTCCCTGCTGGGCCCGTTTGCCGGTGCGCTGATGGACCGTTGGGATCGGCGCTTGGTGATCGTCGGCGCCAATATCGGTCGATTGATCCTCATTGCCGGGATCGGGACCATTCTGGCGTTTGAGGCGGGCGATCTGCTGCTGCTGTTTGTCGCGCTGTTGGCCAATGGTCTGGCCCGGTTCGTCGCCTCGGGGCTGTCGGCGTCGTTGCCCCATGTGGTGCCGCGCGAGCAGGTGGTCACGATGAATTCGGTGGCCACCGCCTCGGGTGCGGTCGCGGCGTTTGTGGGCGCCAACTTCATGTTGCTGCCCCGATGGCTGGCCGGTGGCGGTGATCATGGCGCCGCCGCGGTCATTTTCACCGCGATGATTCCGGTCGCGATTTCACTACTGCTGGCCCTGCGGTTCGCCCCCCGGGTGCTCCGCCCCGACGACACCAAGCGCGCGATCCACGGATCGGCCGTGTACGCGGTTATCACCGGCTGGATGCACGGGGTGCGTACGGTCGTCCAGCTCCCGACGGTGGCCGCCGCGCTGTCCGGTCTGGCGGCCCACCGAATGGTGGTCGGCGTCAACTCCCTGCTGATCTTGCTGCTGGTCCATCACATGCGAGACGTGGACGTCGAAGGGTTGGGCACGGCACTGCTGTTCTTCGCCGCAACCGGCCTCGGGGCGTTCCTGGCAAACGTGCTCACCCCGGGCCTGATCAGGCGCTGGGGGCGCTACGCCACGACAAATGGCGCCCTGGCCGCCGCCGCGGTCATCCAGCTTGCCGGCGCGGGCCTGCTGCTCCCGGTCATGGTGGTGTGCGGGTTTCTGCTGGGAGTGGCCGGTCAGGTGGTCAAGCTGTGCGCCGACTCGGCGATGCAGATCGATGTCGATGACGCGCTGCGGGGACACGTGTTCGCCGTGCAGGATGCGCTGTTCTGGGTCTCGTATATCGTCTCGGTTACCGTGGCCGCGGCCTTGATTCCCGACGACGGGCGCGCGCCGGTCTTTGTGTTGGTCGGCTCGGTGATCTATCTGCTCGGACTTTGTGTGCACAGCATCGTCGGCCGGCGCAGTTCGGCCTCGAACGTTGAGGGAGGTTGACAATGGCGGGTCCCGGCCCGATCGTGGCTGACCTGGAGGCAGAAAGCGACGACCTGGACGCCCTGGTGGCGCCGCTGGCACCGCAGCGGTGGAGCGAGCTGACCCCGGCACCGGGGTGGAGCATCGCACACCAGATCGCGCACCTGCTGTGGACTGATCGCGTGGCACTCACCGCGGTGACCGACGAGGCGGGGTTCGCCGACGTACTGACCGCGGCGGCCGCCAACCCGGCCGGCTTCGTGGACGAGGGCGCCGAGGAGCTTGCGGCGATGCCGCCGGCGGAGCTGCTCAGCGATTGGCGGCTCACCCGCGGCCGACTGCATGAGGCGCTGCTCAATGTTGCCGACGGACGCAAGTTGCCGTGGTTCGGACCACCCATGAGCGCCGCGTCAATGGCCACCGCGCGCTTGATGGAGACCTGGGCGCACGGGCTTGATGTTGCCGACGCCCTCGGTGTCACCCGGCCCGCCACCGACCGGCTGCGCTCGATTGCACACCTGGGTGTGCGCACCCGCGACTACGCCTACTTCGTCAACAACCTGGCCCCGCCCACCGAGCAGTTCCTGGTCGAGCTGCGCGGCCCCGGCGGTGACCTCTGGTCGTGGGGACCGGCCGATGCGGCCCAGCGGGTCACCGGGCCCGCCGAAGATTTCTGCTTCCTGGTCACCCAGCGGCGACCGTTGAGCTCCCTGCACCTCACCGCGACCGGCGAGGATGCGCGGCAATGGCTACAGATCGCGCAGGCCTTCGCCGGGCCTCCCGGCGAAGGGCGATGACCCTAACCTGACCCGCGACCTAGCCGGCTGCGCCGTGGCGCGAGTCGCCGCCCTCGGGGTCCTCGTCGAATGCCTCGTCGTGGTGCGCCCACTGGGGCAACGGGGTTGGTGGCGCGCCCCCGAACACCGCGTTCAAGTAGGACGAAGCATTGGGATCCGATGTTGGCGGCCTGACGCCACGTCGAGCCTTGCGCACAAAGGTGAACAACAACAGGCCGCTGCCCATCACCAGGAAGCCCACCAAGGCCACCTTGGCGATCGTCAACCAGGTCATGGTCCACCAATCTAGCCCGGATGCCGCACCGATGATGCGAAAGAGACTGTGGTGCAGATAATCTATCCGAGCCGCCGGATGACCATTTCGAACTCATTGCACCGCAGGACAATCCGGCGCCCGGTTACTGCAAAGGCCCGCCGTAGCGGGCCTCGTTCTCGGCTTCCGCCTCTTCACGCAGCGCGGCGAGGGCGACGTTCAATCGATCGGCCAGCTCAGCATGGGAGTAGCCGGTCATGACGCCGGGATGCAGCGTCAACTTCAGTAACCGGCCGTCGGAATTGGCCACAGCGTGAACACATCCCAGGTCCACGCTGTAGGTGACATTCTCCGCCTGCGCGACAAGGGCTTCCCATTTGTCGGCCGCCTCGCTCAGTTCGCGAAGGACGGATTCAACGAGGTCTTTGTCGCTCAATTCCGCGCGACCGCCGGGCCCCGACACCAAGACAGTATGTCCACGGCTGTAGCCACCGTCAATTCAAACGCGACGTCGAGCGTGTATGCACCGGTGGCCGATTCGGTCGGCGAGTGGTCACGCATTGAGTTCCCGAAACCAGGCCAGGTGGTAGTTCGCCGTCACCGCGTCGCCGTTGACACTGCTTGCGGTGGCCGCCAACAACATGCAGTTGAGCAACACCCCACCATCGATGCTGGGGTAGTGGGCCACAATCTGGTGCCGCGCAGTGTCGAGATGCACTCGCAAAAGGTCGATTTCGTCTTCCACCACGGCCGTCCCGGCATCAGCCGCCTTGGCCAGTACGTGCGCCATCCTCGGCAACCCGACACGGCTGCGGGTGGCGTCACAGAGCTCTCGGGCCACATTGTCGGCCATCGGCAACTCACGCGGCCGCACCGAGGATCTCGTCGCGGTGTCTTCATCCGCCCAGGGCAGCGGATCGCCCGGGCTATAGCTCAGCGAACCCGTCGCCGCGTCGACCAGTGCGGCGAGCCGGCCGCTGCGCCGCTTCGGGGGCAGCAACCGGACGCCCTGTGGAAGGGCAATCCCGGGAGGTATCCAGCCGTGGGCGACGTCGGTGACCAGCACCGTGCCTTCTGACTGTCGCCCAATCGCCCAGTTCAGGCGAGGCTCCTGGCGGGCCACGAACATCAGCAGTCGACGCAGCCGCTGGTCGTCCGACTCCGGCACAGCCGGTGCCGGAGCTCGAGCCGCTGCCCGGGCCGCATCGACCGCGTCGGGGCGCCCGGCCATCGGCGGTTGCGGTTGCGATCCCGGTTCGCCCGCGTTCGGATCGGCGATGTCTCGTGGTGCGACGGGCGGCTCGGTTGACGCACCTTCACGTAGTTGATTCCGTGCCGACTCGACTCGTTGCACCGCCCGCGCGCGGGCTTCGTCGATCACCCTGGCCTCCGCGGCACGTCGGTCCGAATCAAGCATTACCGCGTGGCGCAGGCTAGCCAGTTCCTCATTGGCGGAATCGGCGATTCGCTGCAGTTCGGCTTCCAAATACTCTGCCAGCGTGGCAGTTTCGGGCGCATCCCGCGACAGTTCGGTGGGCCATAGCCCGCCGATCACCCATGGGGTGCAGTCCGGCGGAGAGCTGAACGCCGGGATGGCCAGGGATTCCTGGGCGGCTTTGCGGAGGCGCTGACGCGCCGTCCGTCGCCCGAAAATCGCCATCGGCTCAGCGTACCGGCACCTCACGGGGCGTCGCAGATGGTGAATTGTGCCGACGAGCGGGCCTCGGTAGCGTGAGGCCATGGCTGATTCTGCGCTGCAGCAGCAACTCGATGAGGTGCGTTCTCTGCTAAGCCGCGCGCGGGAACTGTTTGGCGCCAATCCCGTCGAACCACCCACCGACATCGCACCCGATCCCGATACCGCCAAACCCTGGCTGCTCTAGCCGATCAGCGGCGGCGCGGCCGTAATTGGTGTGCCAGCAGGCGCTCGATGGCGACGTCGAGATCTCGGTTGGTCGGCACCTCCGCCGATGGCGTGTGGCCGGCCGCGACGATCTCTTCGCGTACTTCTAGCAAAGCCTTCAGACATGAGACATCGGCTGTCAGCAAAATTCCCTCGGCCAGCGCAGCGGCGTCGGTCTCCATCGCTCCCTCGCTCAAGGCCACGCTGTGCATGTAGCCGCCCCGGCACGACCGGACCAGAATGTGCCCGCTGGGATGGACGGTGTCGAACGCGGGGTTGGCGTCTGTCATCGACCGTTGTCGACGATGCCGCCGAAATCGTGAGCCGCGTCTTGCTCGTGCTGGTCCCACATCGCCGCGGAGGTCCGCAGGTTCTGCGCGATGTCGGCATGGTCGTCGGCCTGCTGCTCGTAGCACTGGCGTCGTAGCTCGAGAAGATCGCGACCGGCGTCGCGCAGCTCACTGAAGATCGGCCCCAATGAGTTCAGGCTCTCCTGTATCGCAGCGTGCGACGACGGCACGCTGCGCAGGTATTCGGAGGTTTGCTCGTGATGGGCAGCGGCTTCGCACAGGTGCGCCGGCTCCACATGGATTCGATCTGCCATCCGCTATCTCCTCGTTATGGCGCCGGGGTCCCGCCGGCGAGCTCAGTATCGCGGGGCGACCGGCGTAGTCGCCGGCCGGGTCGGGGTTGGGGCGCCGGTCTGGGCCGGCTCCGTGACGGTCGTCGATGTTGGCGGATGCTGCCAGCCTAGGAAGTTCGGCCCGCCAATGCTGGAAACCTGCTGCATCTGCCCGTCCAGAAACGCGTTGCCATCACCGAGGGCAAGCGCGTGCCGATCCGTGAACATGCCGATGTCTCCGGCGGCGAGCCGCGCCGGGTCTATCGGGTCACTCACCGGCGTTCCGGGCGGGGGGATGGCAATGCCTTGTTGCTGGAACGCATCTGCGATGGCAGCACCGCCCGCGGCGGCGTTGATAGCCGCCGCTAGTTCAGGGCTTGCCGCGGTGATCGTGTCCCCGTTGGGCAGAGTCACCGTCGGCGGTCCGGTGGGCAGCGGTTGCGGCTCGCCCGACGATGCCGGTTGCTCCGTGTCTTCGCCACCACCGTCGGTGTCCTCATCCAGATCAGCTGGTTCGTCGTCTGAGTCGTCGCCCGAGGCGTCCGGGTCCAGGGCAAGGGAGTCGAGGCTGGGGTCATCGAGCTCGTCCAGGCGTGATGCGATTGCCCGGGGGATTGCGGACAAGGCCGGACCCGCGGGCAAGTTCGGGACCGAACCAGCACCCGACGGAGTGGCAGCGCCCGATCCGTCGCCCAGGCTGGGCATGCTCGGCAGCGACGGCGCCGTCGCCGCGCCCGACGGCGCAGCGCCCTGCGGCAACGTCGCCTCATCTACCAAACCCGGGTCGTCGAACAACAGCGAGTCCAAAAGCGGGTCCCCCGAGATCAGCCCAGCCGCGCGGTCCGCATCGGCACCGGTGCCCGCCGCGGGCTCGGTGGCCGTCTGCGCATCGCCGGGCGAACTCGCCTCTTGCTTGGATGCGTTGTACAGCGACGTCCATGCGGCCATCAGGGTTGCTTTCGAGGTGTCATCGAGGCTCGCAGTGGCGACCACCTCGCGGATATCTCTGAGTTTTCCGATCAGGAAGCGCTGGAAGTCGCGGGCTCCGGCCGGTGTGTCCAGATCCGAGCGGGTCCGCACCGCGGCTTCGGTCTCTTGCTGCAGCTCGTCGAGCGCCTCGCTTCCGTCGACCGCCGTCAGGTGCGCATTCAAGATAGCCGCGATCACCTGCAGATCGAGCTGCGAGCTCATCGAATTCTGTTGTGCTAAAGCCACTTCCGCGCCAGCGATGGCATCGGCGGCGGCTCCGCCCGCCGCGCCCGATTGCGCACGCTGCTCCGATCCGCCCATGTCGCGTGACAGTACCCAGGCGCCTCAGCGCCGACAATTCACCTCACCTGGTCTGTGCACAACCGGCTGGCGGGCTAGCCCACGGATTCGCCATAGTGTGCCCGCAAGCTCGCCAGCACAGCACTTTTCGTGCGATCAAGCTCGTGGGCGGTGGCGACGATGGTTGCGATCTCGCGCTGCTTGGCGAGCAGGAAATTCTGAAACTCACGCGCCCCCAGCGGGGTATCGAGGGCGAGCGAATCCTGGCCTGCCACAGCGCCATCGATCTCAGCACCGATCGCATCCAGCCGACGGACACTGTCGCGCATTACCGTGTGCGCACGGGTGAGCGCCTCCACCAGCGCACGGTCGGCCTCCCCGAGCACGTCGTGTTGGCGCGCCAGCTCGGCTTGCCGCGCCCGGATCGCAGCTAGCGCGGATCCGGCCTGCTCAGACCTGGGTTCGCCGCCGTTCATAGCGGCCGCCGGATTTGCACATGGCTACCCAATGGGCTGATCCGCACCGAGGCGCCCGCGTGCGGCGCCTCGACAACCACATTGTTGCCGATCGCCAGCTGCACATGGCCCGGATGCGGGAAGACCAGATCGCCGGGCCGTATCTGCGAGCGCGACACCACGATCCCGTCGTTGATCTGCTGGTAGGTGGTGCGGTCCACGTGCACGCCCGCCTGCGCGTAGGCCCATTGGACCAGCCCGGAGCAGTCGAACCGGTCCGGGCCGGTGGCCCCCCAAACGTAGGGGCGGCCCAGCCGCGACAACGCCGCTCGCACCGCGATTCCGGCGCGCCCGCTGATCGGCGACAGCCGCTGCCTCGACCCATGGTGGTGCAGCATCCGGTACCGCAGCAGGCGCAAGGCGGCCAACCGGCGCCGCGCCCGTCGGTGCGCCCACAGAACATGCGCGCGTTGGGCACGCAGCCGGCCCACCCGGCGACGGATGGCCTCACGCTGGGCCAACGGGGTCACCGGCGGTGCCACACAATCGGCCCGAGCCTGGTTCACGACGTTGCCGGTCAACTCCCGGGCCTGCTCGCGATCCCGGTGCGCATCGGCAATCACCGCGGCAACCACCGCATCGGTTCTTGTCGCAGCCGCTAGGACTTCCCGGCCACGTGCTGCCCTGAACCTATAGCGGGGTTGATCCGTCGCGGGGTTGGGCGGGGTGTCGCGCCACAGCGGCTCCGCACCCGGTTGGGGGTGCACGTCCGGCATCCGGTGGTCGCCAGTGCCGACGAACATCTGATGGGCGCGAAGCAACGCATCGACTTCGGTGGGAATCATCGTTGCCCCTCGCCGTCGTCGTAGCCCGGACCCTGCTGTTCAGAGGACTCCGTGGATCCATCGACGAAGGCGCGAATCCGGGGGAGCGCTCCGGGCGGGATGACCCCCCTGTTGCGGATATCCCACAGTTCGTCACTATCGACACCGATCAGTGCCGCGATGACCGCGTCCGGTAACTGCGATAGCGCGCACGCCCGGTCGAAGCGCGCACTCAAGCTCGCCGGCATCCGCTCGAGCAGGGCGGTGCGCGTTGCCTCCAGCGCCTGCAGGTGCTCCATGAGTCGGGCGCTGGACTCCGAGCCGGCGTTGACCGCCACCCGCCATGAGCTGGCGGCCAGCATCTCGGCCTTCACGCACTGAGCGACCACAGAGAGAATATACGTCTCATATTCGTTTGATGTGCTCGCCGGCAATCTATCGATGACCGACCTGAGGGCATCCAGCTGGGCTTCGGCGTATCCCTCCAGCACATCGGTGTCACTGTGGCGGTCGACCACCACCACGCCGGGGCGGCGAGGCGAGGCCGTCTCGGTCGGCCGGGCAGCGAGCAGCCGGGCTAGCTCCGCCTCCGGATCGGCGGCGACCAGCAGCCGCGAGTAGGTGCCCGGCGGCAAACCGAGGCCGTTTTCTACCTTCTGAACTGTGCCTTTGTGCGGCTTGCGGGCACCTCGTTCCAGATAGCTGAGGCCCATGATGCTGACACCGGTCGCGGCCGCGAGGTCGGCCAGTGACCAATCGTGTGACTCACGCAAGGCACGGATAGCCGCACCGGCCGATTCACGGCTCACCGCTAGCTCCGGCCATAGGCGGGATATTACACAGACCGGTACGACACCCTGTTATATACGTTTTTGTCACGTTTCTCTTGCCAGAATCGCGCATCTTCGTATACGCTTTCGCATACGTTTTAGCGGAGAAGGAGACCGGCTGATGTCCAACCCTTGCGCCACCAACCCGGAACTGTGGTTCGGCTACCCCGACGAAGACAGTGGCAACGGTGCCGCGAAGGCCCGCGCCTATGAGCGCTCCGCCACCAAAGCGCGGATTCAGTACCTGCGCCGGTGCCCGCTGGCCCAGCAACGTCTGTGTGCCGAACGGGCCGTCAAGCACCGGGAGGAGTACGGGGTGTGGGCTGGGGTCAAGCTGCCCGGGGGCCAGTACCGCAAGCGTGGACAGCTGGCTGAGGCTCATGACGTCTTGCGCCGAATCGCGGCGGGGGAGATCAATGCCCGACAGCTCCCGGAAAACACCGCCCTGCTGGCGCGCAACGAACGCGATGCCGTCCCCGTGACCGCGGTGGTGTGGCATTTGCCGGTCACACAGGTGGGCCCCCAAACAGCGGCCTAGCCCCACCGGTGGGGCCGCGTCGTGATCACGCGCTACCTGGGGCGGCCCGGTCGCCAAACCGGCGTAGGGTCGCGGTAGCTCGCCCGAGCACACCCGCGACGAAGGGTGCACCAAATGAGCAACCTGGGGACCGCACCAGCGGAGGTAGCCTGCTGCGCCGCACACGGTGCCGGTATCGAGGTGCTGCATCCGCGGGAAGTGCCGCTGGGTGGGCCGCGTGCAATCCGGGTGCAACGCACGCTTCCGCAGCGGCAACGTTCGCTGATCGGCGCCTGGTGTTTCGTCGACCACTATGGCCCGGTCTCGGCGCACATGGATGTGGCGCCCCACCCGCACACCGGACTGCAGACGGTCAGCTGGCTGTTCAGTGGGGAAGTGGAGCACCGGGACAGCGCGGGGGTCCATGCCCGGATCCGCCCCGGCGAGCTGAACCTGATGACCGCGGGCGCGGGCATCTGTCACTCCGAGGTGTCGGTGGGTAGCGGCGTGCTACATGGCGCCCAACTGTGGGTGGCCCTGCCCGATTCCGCCCGCGACACCGGGCGCGACTTTGCTCACTACACGCCGGCACCGGCGGTGCTCCCCGGTGCGCGAGCGCGGGTGTTCATCGGCGAGCTGGCGGGCGTGCGGTCGCCGGTACATACCTTCACGCCGCTACTTGGCGCCCAGCTCGACCTGGACGCCCATGCCGAGCTGGATATCGAAGTCGACCCGACATTCGAACACGGGGTGCTGTGCGATGTCGGCGATCTCGAATTGGCTGGGACCGCGCTGGCGGCAGGCGATCTGGGCTACCAGGGCCCGGACAACACCACCGTGCACGTGCGCAACGTCGGGGCACAGCCGGCGCGACTACTGCTGTTGGGCGGCACACCGTTTGCCGAAGAATTGGTGATGTGGTGGAACTTCGTCGGGCGCAACCACGACGAGATCGTGCGCTATCGCCAACTGTGGCAGGACGCCGACGCGCGCTTCGGTGAGGTTGTCGGCTACCAGGGTTCGGTCACCCGACTGCCCGCCCCGCCCCTGCCCATCACCCGGCTGCTGCCCAGACCGCTACCGAACCGAGAGGACCATCGATGACTGCCGACAAGACCGGCGCGCAGACCACCATCACCGCCGAGGCGGGCAAGTACACGATCGCGGTCGAAGGACAAACCGTCGGACTCGCCACCTACATCGACCGCGGCGATCAGCGCGTCTTCGACCACACCGAAGTCGATCCGGCGTTCGGCGGACGGGGCCTGGCGACCATCCTCGTGGAGGAAGCCCTGCAAGACGCACGAGCCGCGGGCAAGCGCATCGTCCCGGTGTGCTCCATGGTCGTTACGGTCCTCAACAAGCATCCCGAATACGACGCGATCACCGACCCCGTTTAACGGGACAGCTCAGGCGTCCTCGATGTTGGGGCGCGGGCGAATTGCGTCCCCACCGGAGAATGGGCGATGCAGCTGCTGATGCCCATAGACACCCTCGGTGTAGGCCGTCTCCGCGTGCTGGCTGAAGTCGACACCGCTGACCTCTTCCTCGCGGCTTACCCGGAACCCCATCAACCGCTCGATCAGCGCGGCCAACAAATAGCTCACCGTGAACGCGTAGAGCGCCACCACCACCATCGCCAATGCCTGCTTGCCGAGCTGGCCCAGCCCACCGCCGTAGAACAGACCCCGCGCGCCGTCGGTCATCACCGCGGTGGCCAGCAACCCGATCAGCAGGACGCCCACCACACCACCGATGAAGTGCACACCCACCACGTCGAGCGAGTCGTCGTAGTTGAGTTTGAACTTCACCGTGATCGCGAACGCGCAGACGATCCCGGCCGCCAACCCGACCAGGGCCGCACCCAGGGTGTTCACCGTGCCACACGACGGCGTGATCGCCACCAGACCCGCCACCACGCCCGAGGCGGCACCGAACGTGGTCGGCTTGCCGTCGCGGATCTGCTCGACTGCCAGCCAGCCCAGCATCCCCAGGCACCCGGCGACCAGGGTGTTGAGGAAGATCGCCGAGGCCAGCCCATTGGCCGCCAACGCCGAACCGGCATTGAACCCAAACCAGCCGAACCACAGCAGTCCCACACCCAGCAGCACGAACGGCAGATTGTGCGGGCGCATCGGATCAACCTTGAACCCGATGCGTGGGCCCAGCACCAGCGCCAGGGCAAGGGCCGAGGAACCCGAGACGATCTCGACGACCAGCCCGCCCGCGTAGTCGAGCACTCCCATCTTCGCCAGCCAGCCGCTGGGCGCCCACACCCAGTGCGCCACAACCGAGTACACCGCGATCGACCAGACGGGTACGAAAACCATCCAGGCCGCGAACTTGGCCCGATCCGCGATAGCACCGCTGACCAGGGCGGCGGTGATGATCGCAAAGCTCAGCTGAAAGGTCGCGAACAGCAACTCGGGAACCGACCCATGGACCGTCGCCGGACCGATACCGCGCATTCCGGCATGCGTCAGCCCGCCCACCAGCCCACCGGGGAAGCCAGGCGCCGCGCCGTCGGAGAACGCCAAGCTGTAACCGGCCAGCAACCACGCCACCGTGACCAGCGGTATGGAGATGAAGCTCATCATGATCATGTTGAGCACGCCGGTGGTGCGCACCATGCCGCCGTAGAAGATCGCCAGCCCGGGCGTCATCAGCAGCACGAGTGCGGTGCTGGCCAGCAGCCACGCGGTAGCGGCGGGATCGATATCCAACTCGGCGCTCCTTCGATAGTCAGCAGCCACGAGAATATCGGCGCGATGTTTCCGATAGACGCTAGACGGCGGATCTCGGCATAGTCAGCCGCCGCAAACCGAGCCCCGGCCGCGGTGCAATATCCGTGTATGACGTCGTTCCTGTGGGACCAGCACACGTGTCTGCCGCTACAGACCGACACCTCGGTCGAACCGCTGATCCGGTACCACGGTCACGACATGGCGGTGTTGGTATCGGTCAACGCCGGGTATTCGCCGCACAGCTTCCGCGACACGACAGCGCTGCTGGATCACTACCGCGCCGCGATCAGCGCCCACCCCGATCTGGAGCTGGCCGCCGGCGTCGGCGATGCCACCACCATCACCCGCGGCGGGCGCATCGCGGTGGTCTTCGACCTGGAGGACTCCCGCCCCCTCGACGACAACCTCGACAACCTGGCGACCCTGGCCGACCTCGGGGTGCGCACGCTGCTGCCGACCTACAACCACGCCAATCGTGCAGGCAGCGGTTGTCTGGACACCACCGATGCCGGCCTGACCGGCTGGGGACGCGCGATCGTCGCCGAGATGAACGACGTGGGCATCGTGCCCGACGGGTCGCACTGCAGCACCCGCACCGGACTGGACATGTGTGAGGTCTCCACCGGTCCGGTGGTCTACAGCCACTCCTGCATGCGCGCGGTGTGGGATCACCCGCGCAACATCACCGACGACCAAGCACGAGCCTGCGCGGCCACCGGTGGGGTCATCGGAATCACCGGGGTCGGCATTTTCCTGGGACCCAATACGCCCACCCTCGACGCCATGACACGACACCTGGAATACGCCGTCGATCTGGTGGGCATCGACCACGTCGGTATCAGCAGCGACTTCTCCTTCGATCTCGCCGACTTCTACGACGAGCTGGCCCGCAACCCGGACCTATTCGATGAGAGCTACACCCGCTGGGGACCGATCCAGTGGATGGCGCCCGAAACGCTGCTCACACTCGGTGCGCACCTCGCCGACCGGGGCTGGGCCGACGATCACATCAACGCGGTGCTCGGCGCCAACTTCTATCGAGTGGCGCAACGCGTCTGGCCCACCTGACAACCCCGCCACGATTGTTCCGGCGACCACACTGATACTCGCACAATTGATTGGTCGACATCTCACCCTCCGGTCCGGATCCGGAAATGGCGTCCGCTCGACTATTCGATCCAACCGTGTTTTCGGGCAAATCCCTCGAATGCCGCCCGGATGCGCACAATCTGCTCACCCGTAATTGAAGGCGTCGCCTCCAAGAGGATCTCGGTGGCCGCTTCCTTGAATTCCTGGGCCGAGAAGACATCGAAATACTCATCGGTGTCCGAGGCAGCGGCCTTGCTCCCAGCACCGGTCCTGCCGGACCCCAGGGAACGCCGGAGCCCTGTGCCGGACCCTTCCGAAGTGATCAGCACTGCCGTGGCGAACTTGCCGCGAGGACCGTCCTCGATATCAAAGGAAACCCGCGTACCGCGTTTTGCCAAAAGCCGATCGAAATCCAAGTCATTAGCATGCAGGAAAACGTCCTCGCCACCGGAATCGGGAGCAATAAACCCATAACCACGAACATCGTCAAAACGAACAATCCGCCCTGTACCCCTCGCCGAATACCCCGTTCAACTCACTCACGAATGAATACAAACATATATCCAGAGTAATTCACCGAGTCAAGTAATCTCGCCAACGAACCCGTCCTCACCGTGCTCTGGACACCGGAAGACCGCCAGCGACCCAGCGGATCCGCAACCGTACCAGCGTAGATCCCTCCCGCCTGGAAGCCGAGCACGCGAGCCCTCGCGCCGCACCCATCCGGCCGGGATTTGCCGCATCGGACTCGCGATGGGGTGCCGATCTGGTTAGGTTGAATAACGACATGACGTCCAGCACGCGCTACATCCCCATTATGGAGGCCGCTACCGAGTTCATGGGTTTATACGATTTCGTAGTCGATCGGTGGTCAGTGCTGTGGTTTCTGGCCTACCAGCACATCAGCCTGGTAGGATAGGCGCTGATCCTGGCGACGGCGATAGCCCTGATTCTCGGTGTTCTCATCTACAACTCACCGCTGGGCGTGACCGCGGTCGGGTTGACGATTCCGTCCTACGCCCTGCTCGGTGTGCTCGTCGGGATCGTCGGCCTCGGCGTTCTGCCGTCGGTGATCATGCTGACCTTCTTTGGCGTGTTCCCCATTCTGCGCAACGTTGTGGTGGGACTGACCGGCGTCGACAAAGGCTTGGTGGAGTCGGCCCGGGGGATGGGAATGAGCCGACTGACCACGCTGGTGCGTCTGGAATTGCCGCTGGCGTGGCCGGTGATCATGACCGGCGTGCGGGTGTCCGCCCAGATGCTGATGGGCATCGCGGCCATCGTGGCCTTCGCGCTCGGTCCGGGTCTGGGTGGCTACATCTTCTCGGGCATCTCCCGAATGGGTGGCGCCAACGCGACCAACTCGATCGTCGCCGCCACCATCGGCATCCTGATCCTGGCGGTCATTCTCGACACGGTGCTCAACGTCATTGCGCGTCTCACCACCCCGAGAGGAATACGTGCCTGAAGCCGCATCCGCTGATCAACCGACCACGTCCGACGCTCCCCAGAGCAGCGGACTCCGGATTCTGCTGGATGGGGTGACCAAGCGGTACGGCGTGCGCTCCACACCCGCGGTCGACAACGTCACCTTGGAGATCGGCGCGGGCGAGATCGTCATGTTGGTAGGCCCTTCGGGTTGTGGAAAGACCACGACGATGAAGATGATCAACCGGCTGATCGAGCCCACCAGCGGGCGGATCTTCATCGGCGATGACGATGTCACCCGCCGCAACCCCGATGAACTTCGACGCCACATCGGTTACGTGGTCCAGGGCGCGGGACTGTTCCCGCACCTGACGGTGGGTGACAACATCGGCATCGTTCCCCGCCTACTCAAGTGGGACAAGAACCGGGTTGCCGCCCGTATCGACGAACTGCTCGACCTGGTCAACCTCGACCCGGCCCAGTACCGCGACCGGTTCCCCCGCGAACTCTCCGGGGGCCAGCAGCAGCGCGTCGGTGTCGCTCGCGCCCTGGCCGCCGACCCGCCGGTGCTGTTGATGGACGAGCCGTTCGGTGCGGTCGACCCGATCACCCGCCAACGACTACAGGACGAGTTGTTGCGGCTGCAGGAAGAGCTGCACAAGACCATCGTCTTCGTCACCCACGACTTCGGCGAGGCCGTCAAGCTGGGTGACCGGATCGCCATCCTGACCACCGGCTCCAAGGTCGTCCAATACGACACCCCGGAACGGATCCTCGCCGAACCCGCCAACGACTTCGTCCGCGGCTTCGTCGGCGCCGGCGCTACCCTCATGCAGCTCAGCCTGACCCGGGTGCGCGACATCGACCTGCACGAGGCCGTCGTTGCGCAGGCCGGCGGCGACCCCGCCGAAGCCGTTGAACTGGCCGGATCCCTCGACCGGGAGCATGCCATCGTGCTTGACCGGCAGAATCGGCCGCTGCGCTGGCTGCCCCTCGAGGAGCTGGCCAAACCCCAAGCACTGGCCCAGGTGACCCGCGATGACGACCTAGAGTGCGTCAACCTAGCATCGACCCTCAACGACGCGTTAGACGAAATGCTGACCTCGTCACACGGGGTCGTGGTCGTCACCGGCCGACGCAATACCTACCAGGGCGTCATTAGAGTCGAGACGATCATGGAGGCAATCGCCGACATACGCGGTGCAGCGAACTCTGAGGAGCCCGACACGTGAGCGTGGCCGGCAGCGACATCAACGTCGAAGGTGCCGTCAAGGGCGGCGCCGAGGGCCAACCCACGGCCCCGACGACGCCAGGTCGGCCGAGTTTCGGGCGGTGGGCGCTGCAGCCACTCACGTGTGCCTTCGCGGTGGCCGGAGCGCTGGCCTATGTGACGGTGGCCTATGTGTCCGAGTCGGAGCGCCGCTCGCTGAGCGTGTCGCATCTGTTGCAGCTGCTGCGCGAACACCTGGTGATCAGCCTGTCGGCCACGGTGCTCACGTGTGTGGTGGCGATTCCGGTGGGAATCGCATTGACGCGAGGGCCGATGCGGCGTTATTCGAAGCCGATCATCACCGTCGCCAGTTTCGGTCAGGCCGCGCCGGCTATCGGCCTGATCGCGCTGGGGGCGGTCGTGTTCGGGATCGGTCAGCTCGGCGCGATCGTTGCCCTCACCGTCTACGGCGCGATGCCCATCATCGCCAACACCGTCACCGGACTCGACGGCGTGGATCGCCGGATCGTCGAAGCCGCCCGGGGAATGGGTTTGTCGGCGTTCTCGACGCTGCGTCGTGTCGAACTGCCGTTGTCGCTACCGGTCATCGTCGCCGGCGTTCGGACAGCCTTGGTGCTGATTGTCGGGACGGCGGCGCTGGCGTCGTTCACCGGCGGCGGGGGATTGGGGCAGCTGATCACCACCGGCATCAAGCTGCAGCAGCCGGTGACCCTGATCGTCGGCGCCATTCTGGTGGCGGCACTGGCGTTGTTCATCGACTGGCTGGCTCGCCTCATCGAGATGGTGGCCGCACCGAGGGGACTGTGAATCACATGCTCGCAGCGGTCCACCGATGGAGTAAATGTCGGCGCGCGCGACGGCTGGCGTTCGCGGCGCTGGCGGTGCTGTGCGTGGGCCTGGTGGCCAGCTGCGGGCTGCGCTCGGCGACCGGTGCGGTGCTGGAAGCCAAACCCGGCCTCATCCGCCACTATCAGTCCCTGGAGGGCGTGCCCATCACCGTCGCGGCCAAGGACTTCACCGAGCAGCTGATCCTCGGCAATATGCTCTCGATCGTCCTGCATGCCGCGGGCGCTAGGGTCACCAACCTCAGCAACACGCCCGGCAGCTTCGGGGTCCGGCGGGCGTTGCTCACCGGCGAGGCGAACATCGCACCGGAGTACACCGGTACCGGCTGGATCAACTACCTCGGCCATGAGAACCCGATCAAGGGCGCAAAGCAGCAATGGGAAGCCGTCAACGCCGCCGATCAGGTCAACGGCCTGACCTGGTTGCCGCCGGCGCCGATGAACAACACCTACACGTTGGCCATCCGCGAGTCCGAGGCCGAACGACTCGGGGTGACCAAGCTCTCCGACCTCAAGAGGCTGCCCCGCTCCGCGCTCACGTTCTGTATCGAAAGCGAATTCGCAAGCCGCAATGACGGTTTCGTGCCGATGCTGCACGCCTACGGGCTTGATCTCGAGGATCTGGCGAAGATCACCACGTTGGACACCGGGGTCGTCTACAGCGCCACGGCACAAGGGGAATGCAATTTCGGCGAAGTGTTCACCACCGACGGCCGGATCCCCGCGCTGCATCTGCGTCTGCTCGAAGACGACAAGCACTTCTTCCCGCTGTACAACCTCACCGAGGTTGTCGATACCTCGCTGATCAATGATCACCCGGAACTTCGGGAGATCTTTGCGCAGCTCAATCCGAGGCTCACCAACGACACGATGAGGGAATTGAACGCCCAGGTGGACAACGATGGCCGGGACCCGGCCATCGTTGCCAAAGACTGGCTACTGCAACAGAAGCTGCTCAGCTAGCGGCCTGGGTCAGACGTCCGGTCTCACCCGCCCGCAGCGACGACGAGGGTCAATTCGTTTCCGCTGCGCTCCACCTGCATGCCGGCCCTGCGGGCGACCGCAGCGACCGCGGCCGCATCGGTGGGCTCGGCCCGCGTGCTCGCCAGAATGCGGGCCAGCCGACCCTTGTATGCCTTGTTGAAATGGGTGACCACGGTCCGTCGGCCGTCGGGATGCTCGGCGAGGACCTTGACGTGGATCCCGCCGGATGTTGGTCCCAGCGCTACATAGGAGCCGGAGCGCAGATCGACGATCAGGTCTTGGGCCGCCAACTCCGCGAGCAACGGCTCCAGCAGGGGCTTCCACCGGGCGGCCAGGGTGGGTTTCGCCGGGAGCTTGGAAGTAGCGGAAAGCCGGTAGGCGGGCACCTGATCGTCGGCGCGCAACAGCCCGAACAATGCCGAACCAATGGCCAGCCGAGCGCGGGCGCGCTTTGCCTCGGCGCCGCGCAGCGAATCGACATCCAACGCGTCGTAGAGGACACCGGTGTAGCGGCGCAGCGCCGGCAGCGTCGGCGCGGTACGCAGCGCGGCGTTGCGCTCGATCTCGGCATCCTGGGACGGCGAGACCCCCAGGGCCGTTCTGCACGCCGGCGGGTCGGCCGCGAGATCAACGAGTTCGCCGACCAGCGCGGCCCGCAGTGCACCCAGTCCCGGGTTGGCGAGTTTTTCGAGTCGCAGTGGGGGGCCATCACCCCCACCCCGCTTGGTCTCCGACGGCGGTAGCAGCACAATCACGGGTGCAGACGATAGTCGGCCGTGGTTTCGCCGGATTGGTGCACGCGGTGTTCGCGGCGATCGGGGGGCTTGCCGGAACCGGCAGTCCGCCCAACCCGCCCAGGTAGGCGAGTCTTCGTCGGCCTGGTAGCCACCGGCCGCTAGTCTGCTGAGTGGCCGTCATCGGCAAACGAAGGGCCTACAAAGTGCGCGTCGAGTCAGCAACGTTTTTGATTGTCGGCGGCTCATCCGGAATCGGTCGCAGCGTCGCGGAGCGGGCTGCGCGCCGGGGCGCCACTGTGGCGGTGACGGCCCGACGTACCGACCGGCTGGCCAGCCTCGCCGCGACCATCGCGGAGATGGGTGGCAGCTGTTCGATCCACCCGGCCGATGCCACCGATCCGGTTGCCGCACAGTCGGTTGTCGCCGACGTACTAGAGCGCCACGGCAAGATCGACGTGGTGTTGCTCAATGCCGGCGGCGCTCCTGCCCTTGATCTGACCCGGCTTGACGCTGCTGACATCACAAGCGTCATGGACGCCAACTACGACGTCGCGGTCAACTACCTCGTTCCGGTGTTGCGGCATATGGCTGAGCGCGGGACGGGCGTGATCGCACACACCAACTCGTTGGCCGGTTGGTACGCCGTACCGCTGCAGGGGCCTTACTCGGCGGCGAAGGCCGCATTGAGGGTGCTGTTCGACGCCTATCGGATTGAGTATGCCGGCAGCGGTGTGCGATTTGTGTCGATCTATCCGGGATTCGTTGCCACGGAGGCCACCGAGGGCGACGGAATGCCCGCACCCGGCGAAATCTCTGAACAGGAAGCTGCAGAGCACGTTCTACGCGCACTATCTTCTGGCCGAGAGTCCTTTTCGTTCCCGCGTGCCATGAGCACACTTGTCGGGCTGGGTCGGTTGCTTCCGACAACGCTGCGCCGCAAAGTGATCAAGAAGGTCGTCACCTCGGCGTAAGGACCGCGACCGCAGTCGTTGGAATCGAGCTGGCTCGGTTTGCGACAACCGGTCTTGGACACACCGCACCCGGATGTCTTTCTTTCCGACAGGATCTGCTCACCCCCAGGCGATTTCAGCTCTCCGGAACCCGCGGTATGCACCACGCCGGGCGGCACGGGACACCGCGCGAGAGGACCGGATAGCCGTCGAGAAACTGCACGTCTGCCGACGCCACGTCACGCCTAGCCCGTCGCTTCCTCGCCTTCGCGGTCGAAGCCCCACCGGATCGCCGCGGACAGGTTCGACACGTAGTTGGCTTCCAGATTGTCGTCGTGCTGGCGTTGTATCCAGGACGGGTGCTTCACGTGGAAAATGTACGGAACACCCTTGGGGAGTCGCCCGCGCGGAATCTCAAAGAGCTCCTCGCAAATCCGCGCGCTCGGATAGAAGAACGTCAGCACCCGTTCCGCATCGCGACCTAAGGCAACCACCAGCCGCGGCCGGACGATCTCGAGTTCGCGGTGCAGATACGGCGAGCAATTGACAATCTCATGCTGATGCGACGAGCGGTTCTTCGGCGGGTGGCAGTGCACCGCGTTGCTGATGAAGACATCCTCTTTTTCCGGACCCGCGCGCTGGATGCTCTCGTCGATCAGCTCGCCGCTGCCACCGGTGAACGGGACCTGGCTCTCCATGCACTTCTCGCACAGGCTCTGCCCGATCAGCGCGACCGGTGAGCTCACGCAGCCGTAGCCGGGCGCCGACATGGTGGCGGGCGCGATGTTCATGCCCTCGCAGCGCCGGCAGCCCGCGATCTCAGCGTCGAGAGCGATCTTGCGCAGCCGTCGCGAGGCAGATGAGTCATAGTCCTCGGTCACGCTCGGACCCACGGTTGGAGTGTAGATACTTCCGGGGGCACGCCCCGCCTAATTGAGCCGCGGCGAGCAACAACGTCCAGCCGGGCCGCTCGGGCAGGCAAGTCGCATACCCCGCAACGGCTGAAAAAGCGGATCCGACGACGACAGTCCCCACCCATGGACGCCCGCCGCAGCCACGCCCACAAACCACAAAGGTCACGTCCTCTTTCGAGGCCGTGACCTTTGTGTCTACGGTTCATAGAACCGCTCGCTGTGGGCGAAGGGGGACTTGAACCCCCACGTCCCGAAGGACACTGGCACCTGAAGCCAGCGCGTCTGCCATTCCGCCACTCGCCCAAACGACCGGAGGACCATATCACTTTAGTAGGCCCGAACCCCAACCGCTGCCAGCGGGGTGGGGCCGGGGGTCGGCCCCGGGAACCCCCGCCGAGCCGCAGTTCGACCCCAGCGGCCCTGGTACACGGACCAACTTCTGGGTCTCTGAAGTGTCTCGATGTGATTCTCAGGGTTCTCACGGTGCCCCAGGGTCACGGTGTCCCGATAGCATGGTCTGTTGACCACGACCCGCGGGTGAGTCGTTTGCCTTGCGCCAACGATGGACCACAACACAGTGAGGCGAGCACTGAAGAGATGGGTAGCCAGAAAGGGCTAGTTCAGCGCATCGAGCGCAAACTCGAGTCGACGGTGGGGGACGCATTTGCCCGGATGTTCGGCGGATCGATCGTCCCGCAAGAGGTCGAAGCCCTGTTGCGACGGGAAGCGGCCGACGGCGTGCGCTCCCTGCCGGGAAATCGCCTTTTGGCCCCCAACGAATACATCATTACCCTCAGTGTGCACGACGCTGAGGAATTGGGCGCCGATCCACACCTCACGTCGAGCGAATTTGCTCGGTACTTGGCGGACTACATCCATGAACAGGGGTGGCAAACTTATGGTGATGTGGTCGTCCGGTTCGAGCAGTCATCGAGCCTGCATACTGGCCAGTTCCACGCCCGCGGGGCTGTTAACCCCGACGTCGAGCCCCGCCCGACAGTCAACGATTCCGCCCAGCCACAATCGAACGATGCGTTTGGCGCAGAACCAGGAGTACCACCAATGACTGACAACTCGAGCTACCGCGGCGGTCAGGGGCAGGGGCGGCCCGACGAGTACTACGACGAGCGTTACGCCCGTCCGCAAGAAGACCCGCGCGGCGGTCCGCACGGCGGACCCGACCCACGTGGTGGATACCCGCCGGAGGCCGGGGGTTACCCGCCTCAGCCCGGGTACCCGCCGCCACGCCCGCAAGACCAGGGCGGCTACCCGGAACAGGGCGGCTACCCCGAGCAGGGCGGCTACCCCGAGCAGGGCGGCTACCCCGACCAGCGCGGCTACCCCGACCAGCGCGGCTACCAGGACCAGGGCGGTTACCCCGACCAGCGCGGTTACCCCGACCAGCGCGGTTACCCCGAGCAGGGTGGCTACCCGCCGTCATATGAGCAGCGTCCGCCCGCGCCCGGAGGTTACGGCGCCCAGGGCTACGACCAGGGTTACCGCCAGGGTGGCGGCTACGGCCAGCCGCCCGGCGGTCAGCCCGGATACGGGGGCTACGGCGAATACGGCCGCGAGCCCGCACGCCAGGACGAGGGCGCCTATTCAGCGCCCGCGGCTCCGTCGGCACCCCCTGAGGCGCAGCGCCCGGGCTACCCCGACCAGGGTGGCGGCTACGACCAGGGCTACCAGCAGGTCGGCGCCGGGTACGGCCGGCCCGAGTATGGCCAGGGCGACTACACCCAATACGCCGACACGTCCTCCCCGGGCGGCTACCCGCCGCAGGGCGCCGGATACGCCGACCCGGCCGGTCGCGACTACGAGTACGGCCAAGCGGCGGCCCCCGACTACGGTCAGGCGCCGCCCGACTACGGCCAGGCCCCATCCGACTACGGTCAGGCGCCGCCCGAGTACGGCCAGCCAGCCGGCGGCGGTTACGGCGGTTACGGACAGAGCGGCTACGGGGCTACCGGATCTTCGGTGATCCTGCAGCTCGACGATGGCAGCGGACGCACGTACCAGCTCCGCGACGGGTCCAACATCATCGGCCGCGGGCAGGACGCGCAGTTCCGGTTGCCCGACACCGGGGTGTCACGTCGCCATCTGGAGATCCGCTGGGATGGACAGGTTGCGCTGCTGGCGGACCTGAACTCGACGAACGGCACCACCGTCAACAACGCGCCCGTGCAGGAGTGGCAGTTGGCCGACGGCGATGTGATTCGCTTGGGCCATTCCGAGATAATCGTCCGCATCCACTGACCCTCTGGGCTCACAGCTGCCGTGCTTTACTCCGCACCGACCGCCGTCCAAGTATCGTGACCTTGCTGATGTGCTCGGCACCGGCGTGGGGTGGGCAGTGCCAGGACCGATGCCAGGACGGAAAGGACGCCAGATGCAGGGGTTAGTACTGCAACTGACGCGTGCCGGTTTTTTGATGCTGCTGTGGCTTTTCATCTGGTCGGTGTTGCGGATCCTGCGGACCGATATCTACGCACCGACCGGTGCCGTCATGGTGCGCCGCGGCCTGGCGTTGCGCGGGACGCTCTTACCGTCGCGGCGGCGCGGGCAGTCGGCACGCTATCTCGTAGTGACCGAGGGGGCGCTGACCGGCGCCCGCATAACTTTGAGTGGACAGCCGGTATTGATTGGACGCGCGGACGACTCGACCCTGGTGTTGACTGACGACTACGCCTCGACGCGCCACGCCAGGCTTTCCCAACGAGGATCGGAGTGGTACGTCGAGGACTTAGGATCGACCAACGGTACTTACCTTGACAGGGCGAAGGTGACGACTGCGGTACGAGTTCCCATGGGAACGCCGGTGCGAATCGGCAAGACGGCAATCGAGTTGCGCCCGTGACCCTAGTCTTGCGCTACGCCGCCCGCAGTGATCGCGGCCTGGTACGCGCCAATAACGAGGACTCCGTGTACGCCGGGGCACGCCTGTTGGCGCTGGCCGACGGCATGGGCGGCCACGCCGCCGGGGAAGTGGCATCCCAGTTGGTCATCGCCGCGCTGGCACATCTGGACGACGATGAGCCCGGCGGCGACCTGCTGGCCAAGCTGGATGCCGCGGTGCGCTCCGGCAACTCGGCTATCGCCGCCCAAGTCGAGATGGAACCCGAGCTCGAAGGCATGGGGACCACACTCACCGCGATCCTGTTTGCCGGTAACCGACTGGGGCTGGTGCACATCGGTGACTCCCGCGGCTACCTGCTGCGCGACGGTGAGCTGACCCAGATCACCAAGGACGACACGTTTGTCCAGACGCTGGTGGACGAGGGGCGGATCACCGCGGAGGAGGCGCACAGCCACCCGCAGCGTTCGCTGATCATGCGTGCGCTGACCGGTCATGAGGTCGAGCCGACGTTGACCATGCGAGAAGCTCGCGCCGGCGACCGCTATCTGCTGTGCTCGGACGGCCTGTCGGATCCGGTGAGCGACGAAACCATCCATGAAGCGCTGCAGATTCCCGACGTCGCCGAAAGCGCCTACCGTCTCATCGAGCTGGCCCTGCGCGGGGGCGGTCCCGACAACGTCACGGTCGTGGTGGCCGACGTCGTCGACTACGAATACGGACAAACCCAGCCGATCCTGGCCGGCGCGGTCTCCGGTGATGACGACCAGCTGACCCTGCCCAACACCGCCGCAGGACGGGCTTCGGCGATAACCGCCCGCAAAGAGGCGGTCAAGCGGGTTCCGCCGCAAGTCGAGACCGTTCACCGGCCTCGCTGGTCATGGCGACGGATGGCACTGGTCGCCACGCTGGTGGTGCTGCTGGTGGTGGCGGGCCTGTTCATCAGCCGTGCGGTGATCCGCAACAACTATTACGTCGCCGAATTCAACGGCACCGTATCGATCATGCGGGGCATTCAGGGGTCGTTTCTGGGCATGTCCCTGCACGAGCCGTATCTCATGGGCTGTCTGAACGCACGCAACGAGCTGTCCCAAATCAGCTATCAGCAATCCGGCGAGCATCTCGACTGCAATCTGATGAAGTTGGACGACCTGCGCCCACCCGAACGCGCACAGGTGCAGGCCGGCCTTCCCGCCGGCTCGCTCGACAACGCGATCGGGCAGTTGCGCGAGTTGGCCGCCAACTCGCTGCTGCCACCCTGCCCCGCGCCGCGCGCCACCTCGCCGCCGGAATCATCTGCCCCGAGCACCGCCAGCGAGACACCCGGACAGCCCAGCGTCACCTCCTCACCAGCGTCGACGACCACCCCGACTCCCTCGGCCAGCACCACGCCGACCACGACTTCCGGAAGTACGGCAGCTACCAGCACCCCGCCCGCGGGTACCTCGCCGGCGGCCCCGACGTCACCTACTCCGACGTCGACGACGAGTTCGCCGAACGTGACCGCACTCCCGCCACCCCCACCGCAGCCGGGCATTGACTGCCGGGCGGTGGCATGACGACCCAGCTGCAGCCACCGGTAACGGTGACGCCCCCGTTGCCGACCCGACGAAATGCCGAACTGCTGCTGTTGTGCTTCGCCGCGGTGATCACCATCGCTGCGCTATTCATCGTGGAAGCCAATCAAGACCGGGCCATCCATTGGGACCTAGCCAGCTACGGGCTGGCCTTCCTCACCCTGTTCGGCTTCGCGCACCTGGCGATCAGACGCTTCGCGCCGTTCACCGATCCGCTGCTGCTGCCGGTGGTGGCGCTGCTCAACGGACTGGGCCTGGTGATGATCCACCGGCTCGACCTCGTCGACAAGCAGATCGGCCACCGCGCACATCCCAGCGCAAACCAACAGATGCTGTGGACTCTGGTCGGGGTGGCGTCGTTTGCGCTGGTGGTGACGTTTCTCAAGGACCATCGCCAGCTGGCGCGCTATGGCTACACCTGTGGTCTGGCGGGTCTGGTGTTGCTGGCGATCCCCGCGGTAATGCCCGCGGCCTTGTCTGAGGAAAACGGCTCCAAGATCTGGATTCGGTTGCCCGGCTTCTCCATCCAGCCCGCCGAGTTCTCCAAGATTCTGCTGCTGATCTTCTTTTCGGCGGTGTTGGTGGCCAAGCGCGGACTGTTCACCAGCGCCGGCAAGCACCTGATGGGCATGACCCTGCCGCGCCCGCGCGACCTCGCGCCGCTGCTGGCGGCCTGGGTGGCCTCGGTCGGTGTGATGGTCTTCGAAAAGGACCTCGGCACCTCGCTGCTGTTGTACGCGTCATTCCTGGTGGTGCTTTACCTGGCCACGCAACGGTTCAGTTGGGTCATCATCGGGCTGACGCTGTTCACCGCCGGAAGCGTGGTCGCCTACTTCGTTTTCCACCATGTCCGCGTCCGGGTGCAGAACTGGCTCGACCCGTTCGCCGATCCCGACGGCACCGGCTACCAAATGGTGCAAGCCCTGTTCAGCTTCGCGACCGGCGGCATCTTCGGTACCGGTCTGGGCAACGGACAGCCCGACACCGTGCCCGCGGCGTCGACCGACTTCATCATCGCCGCGTTCGGGGAAGAGCTCGGGCTGGTGGGGCTGGCCGCCATCTTGATGCTCTACACCATCGTCATCATCCGCGGACTACGTACGGCGATCGCCACCCGCGACAGCTTCGGCAAGCTCTTGGCCGCCGGTCTGGCATCAACGCTGGCCATCCAGCTGTTCATCGTCGTCGGCGGCGTCACCAAGCTCATCCCGCTGACCGGGTTGACCACACCATGGATGTCCTACGGCGGGTCGTCGCTGCTGGCCAACTACGTGCTGCTGGCCATCCTGGCGCGAATCTCCCACGGTGCCCGACGACCATTGCGCACCCGCCCTCGAAATACGTCGTCCATCGCGGCGGCCGGCACAGAGGTGATCGAGCGGGTATGAACGCCTCTCTGCGCCGAATCTCGGTGACCGTGATGGCGTTGATCGTGCTACTACTGCTCAACGCCACGATGACCCAGGTCTTCACCGCCGACGGGTTACGAGCCGATCCCCGCAACCAGCGGGTGCTCCTCGACGAGTACTCCCGCCAGCGCGGCCAGATCACCGCCGGCGGCCAGCTGCTGGCCTACTCGGTGGCCACCGACAGCCGGTTCCGTTTCCTGCGGGTTTATCCCAACCCAGAGGTGTACGCGCCGGTGACGGGCTTCTACTCGCTGCGCTATTCCAGCACCGGCCTGGAGCGCGCCGAGGATCCGCTCCTCAACGGATCCGACCAGCGCCTGTTCGGTCGCCGGCTGGCCGACTTCTTCACCGGCCGCGACCCCCGTGGCGGCAACGTCGACACCACGATCAACCCGCGCATCCAGCAGGCCGGGTGGGACGCCATGCAGCAGGGCTGCGGCGGGCCCTGCAAGGGCGCCGTCGTCGCGCTGGAACCGTCGACCGGCAAGATCTTGGCGCTGGTCTCTTCGCCGTCGTATGACCCCAACCTGCTGGCGTCGCACGATCCGGAGGCACAGGCCGAAGCCTGGAAGGATTTGCGCGACGATCCCAGCTCCCCGCTGACCAATCGGGCAATTTCGGAAACGTATCCGCCCGGCTCGACCTTCAAGGTGATCACCACCGCCGCCGCATTGCAGGCCGGGGCCACCGAGAACGACCAGCTGACCGCCGCCGCCAACATTCCGCTGCCCGACAGCACGGCGACCCTGGAGAACTACGGCGGTGCCCCGTGTGGCAGTGGGCAGACCGTGTCGCTTCGCGAGGCGTTCGCCAAGTCCTGCAACACCGCGTTTGTGCAGTTGGGCATCTCGACCGGCGCGGCGGCTCTGCGCAGCATGGCACATGCCTTCGGGCTGGACACCCCACCGAGCGCGGTACCCCTGCAGGTGGCCGAGTCCACGGTCGGACCCATCCCGGACGCCGCCGCACTGGGCATGTCGAGCATCGGACAAAAGGACGTCGCGCTCACACCGCTGCAAAACGCGCAGATTGCCGCGACCATCGCCAACGGCGGCGTCGTGATGCGGCCCTACCTGGTCGACAGCCTCAAAGGGCCCGACCTGGCCAATATCAGCACCACCGCACCACATCAGCAGCGCCGCGCGGTGTCACCGCAGGTCGCCGCTAAGCTAACAGAGCTGATGGTCGGCGCCGAGCAAGTCGCACAGCAGAAAGGGGCCATCCCCGGCGTGCAGATCGCATCCAAGACGGGTACCGCAGAGCACGGCACCGATCCCCGTCATACCCCACCTCACGCGTGGTATATCGCGTTTGCCCCCGCACAGGCTCCCAAAGTTGCTGTCGCGGTGCTGGTGGAAAATGGGGCCGATCGCCTTTCTGCGACCGGCGGCGCGCTCGCGGCCCCGATCGGGCGGGCCGTGATCGAGGCCGCGCTTCAGGGGGAACCATGAGCCCAAGAGTTGGTATGACGCTGTCTGGCAGGTATCGCCTGCAGCGGCTCATCGCCACCGGTGGCATGGGCCAGGTCTGGGAGGCGGTCGACAGCCGGTTGGGCCGGCGCGTCGCGGTCAAGGTCCTCAAACAGGAATTCTCGTCGGACCCCGAGTTCATCGAGCGGTTCCGCGCCGAGGCACGCACCACCGCAATGCTCAACCATCCCGGCATCGCCGCCGTGCACGACTACGGCGAAAGCCAGATGAACGGTGAGGGCCGCACCGCCTACCTGGTGATGGAGCTGGTCAACGGCGAACCGCTGAACTCCGTGCTCAAACGCACCGGGCGGCTATCGCTGCGGCACGCGCTGGACATGCTCGAGCAGACCGGGCGGGCTCTGCAGGTCGCCCACGCGGCCGGCCTGGTGCACCGCGACGTCAAGCCGGGCAACATCCTGATCACCCCCACCGGGCAGGTCAAGATCACCGACTTCGGTATCGCCAAGGCCGTCGATGCGGCACCGGTGACCCAGACCGGCATGGTGATGGGCACCGCCCAGTACATCGCGCCCGAGCAGGCGCTCGGCCAGGATGCCAGCCCGTCCAGCGACGTCTACTCGTTGGGAGTGGTTGGCTACGAAGCGGTTTCGGGTAAACGTCCGTTCACCGGCGACGGAGCTCTGACGGTGGCGATGAAGCACATCAAAGAGCCGCCGCCGCCGCTGCCGGCCGAACTCCCGCCGAATGTGCGCGAGCTGATCGAGATCACGCTGGTCAAGAACCCCGGCCTGCGGTACCGCAGTGGGGGACCCTTCGCCGACGCCGTCGCCGCGGTGCGCGCCGGCCGGCGCCCGCCCCGACCCAGCCCCGGCGTACCTTCTCCTCGGGCCAGCGCGCGTTGCTGTGGGCCGCCGGGGTGTTGGGCGCACTGGCGATCATCATCGCGGTGCTCATCGTCATCAATTCGCGGGCCGACAGCCAGCAACAGTCACCGCCGCCGACCGTCACCCAGACCACAACGGCTCACCAAACGCCGACCGGTCAGGGGCCGCGCCTTAATTGGACGGATGGTCAATCAATAGGGAATCCTGGACTGCAAAGTAACCAGCCTGACCTGGTCGACGATGCGGGCCGAAATCGCCCGATAGGGAACCGGGACAGCGCAACCAGCTGGAATGTCACGGTGACGCCGCAGCATCGTGCGGCGCTGGCCCGATTTGAGATGCAGCGATGACCACCCCTCAGCACCTGTCCGACCGCTACGAACTGGGCGACATCCTCGGTTTCGGAGGTATGTCGGAGGTACACCTCGCCCGCGACCTGCGGCTACACCGCGACGTCGCGGTCAAGGTGCTGCGCGCTGACCTGGCTCGCGATCCCAGCTTCTATCTGCGCTTCCGGCGGGAGGCGCAAAACGCCGCCGCGCTCAATCACCCGGCGATTGTCGCGGTGTATGACACCGGCGAAGCCGAGACGCCGTCCGGACCGTTGCCCTACATCGTCATGGAGTACGTGAACGGGGTCACCCTGCGTGACATCGTGCACACCGACGGCCCGATGGCCCCGACGCGCGCCATCGAGATCATCGCGGACGCGTGCCACGCACTGAACTTCAGCCATCAAAACGGCATCATTCACCGCGACGTCAAGCCGGCAAACATCATGATCAGCACCACCAATGCGGTCAAGGTGATGGACTTCGGCATCGCGCGCGCGATCGCCGACAGCGGCAACAGCGTCACCCAGACCGCGGCGGTCATCGGCACCGCGCAGTACCTGTCGCCCGAGCAGGCCCGCGGCGATTCGGTCGACGCACGATCTGACGTCTACTCGTTGGGATGCGTGCTCTACGAGATCCTGACCGGCGAGCCACCGTTCACCGGCGATTCCCCGGTCGCGGTCGCCTACCAGCATGTTCGGGAAGACCCCATCCCGCCGTCGGAACGCCACGAAGGGATCTCCGCCGAGCTGGATGCGGTGGTGCTCAAGGCCCTGGCCAAGAACCCGGACAACCGCTACCAGACCGCCGCGGAGATGCGCGCCGACCTGGTGCGGGTACACAACGGCGAAGCGCCCGAGGCACCTAAAGTGCTGACCGGCGCCGAGCGGCGCTCCCTGACGGCGTCCTCGCCGTCCAGCCCGGCCGCGCCACGCACCGACCCGCTGCCTCGCCAGACACTCGATGACACCGACCGGGACCGCAGCACGCCCTCGGTCGGCCGCTGGGTGGCCGTGGTGGCCGTGCTGGCCGTACTGACGATCGTCGTCACCATCGCCATCAACACGTTCGGCGGCAACACCCGCAACGTGCAAGTTCCCAATGTGCGGGGCCAAGCATCGGCGGATGCCATCGCTGCGCTGCAAAACCGTGGCTTCAAGACCCGCACCCTGCTCAAGCCGGACTCGACGATCCCACCCGACCACGTCATCGGTACCGACCCGGCCGCCAACGCCTCGGTGTCGGCCGGCGACCAGATCACCATCAACGTCTCCACCGGTCCCGAGCAGCGCGAGCTCCCCGACGTCTCCTCGATGACCTACGCCGAGGCCGTCAAGAAGCTGACCGCGGCGGGATTCGGCAGGTTCAAAGAGGCCAAGTCGCCCTCGACCCCCGAGCTGATGGGCAAGGTCATCGGAACCAACCCGCCGGCCAACCAGACGTCGGCGATCACCAACGTCATCACGATCATCGTCGGCTCTGGCCCCGCGACCAAGCAGATTCCCGACGTCGCGGGCCAAAGTGTTGAGGAAGCCGAACAGAACCTCAACGTTTACGGGTTCACCAAGTTCAGTCAGGCATCGGTGGATAGCCCCAAGCCTGCCGGCAGCGTCATCGCCACCAATCCGCCGGCGGGCACCACGGTGCCGATCGATTCGGTGATCGAGCTACAGGTGTCCAAGGGCAATCAGTTCGTCATGCCCGACCTGTCCGGCATGTTCTGGACCGACGCCGAGCCGCGGTTGCGCGCGCTGGGCTGGACGGGATCACTGGACAAGGGGCCCGACGTGGACGCCGGCGGTTCCCAGCACAACCGGGTCGTGTATCAGAATCCGCCCGCCGGTGCCGGGGTGAACCGCGACGGCATTGTCACGCTGAAGTTCGGTCAGTAGTTCCGGCCTCCACCGGCAGGTGCGGTCGGATCGCGCTGGCGACCTCGTTTTCCAAACGTCGCACCAGCGTGTCGTCGCGCGCCCATCCGCAGTAGGCCAGCCAGTTGGCCAGCATCCGGTGCCCGCCCTCGGTCAGGATCGACTCGGGGTGGAACTGGACACCGTGAATCGGCAGCTCGGTGTGGCGAACTCCCATGATCACTCCGCTGCGGGTGTGCGCCGTGGCTTCCAGCTCGGCCGGCAGCGAGTCCGGCAGGATGGTCAGCGAGTGATAGCGGGTTGCCGTGAACGGGTCCGGAAGTCCTTGTAGGACGCCAACATTTGTGTGATAGACGCTGCTGGTCTTACCGTGCAGCAGCTCGGGCGCCCGATCGACGGTCGCCCCGAAGGCAACCCCGATGGCCTGGTGGCCCAGGCATACCCCCAACAGTGGCGTGCGCGCCGCCGCACACGCCCGGACCAAACTCACCGATGCACCGGCTCGTTCCGGAGTGCCCGGGCCCGGGCTGAGCAGCACCCCATCGAATTGCGCCGCGATGGCGGCCTCGTCGCAGAGCCGCGGGTCGTCGTTTCGCCACACCTCGGCCCGCACACCCAACTGGCCCAGGTACTGGACCAGGTTGAACACGAAGCTGTCGTAGTTGTCGACGACCAGGATGGGCATCGTGACAGGTTACCGTCCGGCCCGAGTTCTGGTCGGCTCAGTAGCCCACCGGACCGAGCGGCTGCGCGTAGTGCATCCGGCCCGGTTCGGAGTACCCGGCGACATTCACATCGGATTTGGCTTCCTCGCGGTAGCCCAAACCGAAGCGCACCACATACTGCTTGTAGAGGACCACCAGTGGTGCCGCCTCGAGCGCCGCTTGCATCGCGGCCGCATCACCGATCGCGGTAATGATGTAGGGCGGGCTGTAGGTGCGACCGTTGAGCAACAGGGTGTTGCCGACGCAGCGAACCACCGAGTTGGCGATGATGCGCTGGTCCTGCATCTGAATCGCCTCGGCGCCGGCACTCCACATCGCGTTGAGAACGGCGTCGATGTCTTGTTGGTGCACCACCAGGTCATCGGGGGAGGCGTCGCGCAGGAAGCGGCCGTTGGCGTCGCGCTGCGCGTCGTTGAGCGTGACCACCAGGCCCGGGCCGTGCGCCGGATCCATATCGGCCTCGCTGGCCAAGTCGCGGGCTCGGCGCAGCATCGCCGTCAGGGCGGCATCAGAGGACCGCAGGTGGTTCGCGTCGATCCGCGCGGTGAGGGCATCGCGCTCAGCGCTGAGGCGGTTGACCGACGACTGCGACTGACGGACCAGGTCCACCAGTCGTGGTGCATCGCTGCGGCGGATTTCCGCGCCGCCGGAGACCCCGTGGGTGGCGGCCAGCAGCAGACCGGCCAGTAGGCACACCAGCGGAACGCCGAAGCGCCACGGCGAGCGGCGCTCATCGGTCATGCCGCCTCCATTTCCTGGTCACAGGGCCGGTTGGGTTAGTCTCGTGGCAAAGCTATGCCTAATGCTGCAACCGTAATCGTTGCAGTCCTGTCCCGCTCATTGTGTTGTTGAGGTATTTCGAGGTACCAATGCCCAAGTCGAAGGTCCGTAAGAAGAACGACTTCACCGTCAAGCCGGTGAGCCGCACCCCAGTGAAGGTGAAGGTCGGCCCTTCCAGCGTCTGGTTCGTCGCGTTGTTCATCGGTTTGATGCTCATCGGCCTGGTCTGGTTGATGGTGTTCCAGTTGGCTGCCGTCGGTAGTCAAGCTCCCGCGGCGCTCAATTGGATGGCTCAGCTGGGTCCGTGGAACTACGCGATCGCGTTCGCTTTCATGATCACCGGATTGTTGCTCACGATGCGCTGGCACTGACCCATACCACACCCGTAATGAATTCATTACTGGGTAGGTGGGTTACCGCGCCAGCAACTCTTTTGTAGTTCAATCACACGCGTGTGATTTATCCCCACTGTTGATAGCGTCTGTGGATAACCGTATCCCCCGTGGTCGGAGGGCTGAAGTAGCGCATGCAGCAAACACAATGGTCGCCGCGGACGGCGGGAATCGCTGGTTGTGCGCTCGCTGGCGTTTTGATGGCTACCGCCGCTGTGACCGTCGTCACAGACCCGCCTGGGCGCATTCTGGCAGGCGTTGCCGCACTGGGTCTGATCTTGTTTGCGGGCGGATCGTGGCGCGCGCGGCCAAAGCTGGCAATCACGCGTGAGGGCCTAGCGATCCGCGGCTGGCTTCGGACTCAGCTGCTGCGCCCCGCCAGCATCAAGATCATCCGGATCAACGAATTCCGTCGCCATGCGCGCACGGTCCGTTTGCTCGAGATCGAGGGGGACAACGACGCCATGTTCGTCTTGTCGCGGTGGGATCTCGGTACCGATCCGCTCGACGTACTCGACGCGCTCAGCGCGGCCGGCTATGCCGGCCGCGGCAAACGTTGAGCTGAAGGTGTCAGGAAATAGTGATCGACTCGATCACGACCGGTTCGGTGGGCCGGTCGCTGCCGTCGGTGGAGGTCGTCGCGATCGCCTCCACCACACCCTGTGAGTCCGGGTCGCTCACCTCGCCGAAGATCGTGTGGCGCCGATTCAGGTGCGGCGTCGGGCCGACGGTGATGAAGAACTGCGAGCCGTTGGTGCCCGGCCCGGCGTTGGCCATCGCCAGCAGGTAGGGCTTGTCGAATTGCAGCTCCGGGTGGAACTCGTCAGCGAACTTGTAGCCCGGTCCGCCGCGGCCGGTGCCGGTGGGGTCGCCGCCCTGGATCATGAAGCCCCGGATCACCCGGTGAAAGACAGCGCCATCGTAGAACGGGCCGGAGGTGCTACCGGATGCGTTCTGGGTCGAATATTCCTTGGTGCCCTGCGCAAGGCCGACAAAGTTGGCAACGGTCTTGGGAGCGTGGTTCCCGAAGAGGGCGACCTTGATATCCCCGCGGTTGGTGCGCAGCGTGGCGGTTGCAGTCTGAATTGGGCTGTTAGTCACGGAATCACAGTCTGCCATTACAGACGGGCCCGGCCGCAGCCGGTGTCATTCCGACTCGTGGGAAGCCGTGTGCGGGCAATGGGCCCGCGAACGCCCTAATGGTGGCAGTCTGTGGAGGGACCGGAGTAGCTCTGGGCCAGGGCCTGGCAAGACGGTTTGGCACGACAGTAGAGAGGCGGCAGATGAGCGAGCAGGCGGAAGCACGGTTGACGCCACGGGAGCGACTGACCCGCGGGCTGACCTACACGGCGGTGGGGCCGGTGGATGTGACCCGAGGTGTTGTGGGACTCGGGGTGCACTCTGCGCAGTCGACCGCGTCGGAGCTTCGCCGCCGGTACCCCCAGGGCCGCTTGGCCCGCGAGGTTGCCGCCGCTCAGGAAGCGATTGCCCAGGAGCTGGCCGCCGCTCAAGAAGTGGTCGCCAATCTGCCCCAGGTGATTCAGGAGGCCCGGCGCAAGCAGGGCCGCAGTAAGCGTCCCTGGGTGATTGCCGGGGCGGTCACCGTGGTTGTCGTGGCCGGCGGTGCGGTGGCATTCACCGTGGTGCGCCGTTCGTCGCAGCCCGAGCCGTCCCCGCGCCCACCCAGCGTTGACGTCCAGCCGCGTCCCTAGGACTCGCTTAGCGTGCCCATGGACTCGGGCAACTAGGCCGCCTATCACGACGGCTTGACCCTCACGCGACGTGAGGCGCCAACCTGATCGACGTGACGCAGGAGACGCCGGTGGACGGACTCACCGTGGGCCAGGTCGCGGAGCGATTCGGCATCACGGTGCGCACGCTTCACCACTATGACGAAATCGGGTTGTTGATCCCGAGTCGACGTGCGGCCTCGGGTTACCGGGTTTACACGTCGGCGGACCTGACGCGCCTGTCCCAGGTCATCGTCTACCGCCGACTCGAGCTGCTGCTCGACGAGATCGCGCGGCTGCTCGACGAGGGCAATGCGGTCAGCCACCTGGTTCGTCAGCGCGAACGCGTCATGGCGCGACTCGATGAGATGAAGGACCTCGTCGAGGCAATCGATCTGGCATTGGAGAAAGCCATGACCAACACCCCCATGACCGACGACGACATGCGCGAACTCTTCGGTGACGGCTTCGACGACTACCGGGTTGAGACCGAGCAGAAGTGGGGCGAGACCGCGGAGTGGAAGGAATCCCAACGCCGCACCAAGTCCTACGGCAAGGACGAGTGGGTTCGGATCAAGGCCGAGGGCCAAGCCATTGAGAAGGCCTTGTCCGACGCCTTCCGCGCTGGGCTGCCGGCCGACTCCGAGGAGGCTATGAACGCGGCGGAGCAACACCGCCGCCACGTGAATCGCTGGTTCTACGACTGCCCGCCGGCCTTTCACCGCAACCTGGGCGACATGTACGTGAGCGACCCCAGGTACATCGCCACCTACGACGAATCATTCGGGTTGCCGGGGCTCGCGGCCTACTGTCGCGAGGCCATTCACGCCAACGCGAACCGGGCCGGCGGCTGACGTGACCGGCCCGTCCTGGTCGCGGTGCTAGCCGCTGTGCGGGGTGCGGGTCCACGCTCCGACCTCGGAGCGTCCGATAACCGTCGCGCCCAGATCGCTGACCTCCTCGAGCAGCCGCTGCGTCAGCGTTTCAATACCGACCTCGGTCGCGGTCGCCACACCCTGGGCCTGGATGGTCGGCAGCAGCGTCTCAACCAGATCGGCGAGGGCTTGTAGCCACACCGCGGCCGCACGCCCGGCCCCTATGAAGGTCCGCATGGTCAACGTCGGTGCCGGTAGCCCGGCACCGGTGAAGGCGTTGTGTAGGCGGTCGGCCATGTCCCAGGAGGTGTGGGTGCGGTCCAACGCCTCGCGGATCCAGTGACAGCAGCGGTCGTGGGTGGGCGCCGGTGGCGACGAGCGGACGGCACTCCAGTCCGGCTCGTGAAACGCCACGATCCCGCCAGACACCAGATGTTGAGACAGTCGGTGCAGCATGGCGGCGGGATCGGCCTGGAAGGTCAGGACGTAGCGGCCCACAATCGCATCGAATGGCCGCTCGAAGCTCAAGTCGGCGGGGTCACCCAGCCGGAAGCGAACGGTTTCGGATAGCCCCCGCGCCGCCGCGGTCGCCGATGCCGCGCTCACCGCGCCGGCCGCCCGGTCCGTTCCGACCACCTCGCCGCCGGGCATCGTCAGCTCCGAGGCGAGAAACGCGACGTCTCCGGGACCGCTGCCCACATCGAGCACCCGCATCCCGGGCTCAAGGCCCGCGGTGGCCAGGTACTCGCGCGTGGTCGCGTCCAGCAGGATGGCCTGGCGGCCCAGGCGGCCCAACTCGTAGTCCGAATGGCCCAGTACATAGTCGGGTCGGTTCACATTCACCACGATTGATCCTTGATTCGGTGATCGGGAGCAAATCCGCAACATTGCAGTGCGCGCATGGTCGGTGTGACGAGTTCGGCGCACAACGACCCTCATGCCGGGAAAGTGGGCGACCAGCCGAGGTCAGACAGATGATTTGTGGAGCCTAGGGGAATCGAACCCCTGACACCCGCCTTGCAAAGGCGGTGCTCTACCAACTGAGCTAAGGCCCCTCGTCGTGACCGGGTGGATAACCGGGTACGAATCCAGAATCCGGATCCGGCGCCACGTGCCAGACCTCGACGCTGCGCCGTGCCCGCACCGATGCTGCTACCACAGCAGTCGCTACCAGCAGCAACACGAGCCGCACGCTATGTCTTGATGGGCACATGGTCGTGGGCCTAGGAGGACTCGAACCTCCGACCTCTTCGTTATCAGCGAAGCGCTCTAACCGCCTGAGCTATAGGCCCGTATTGCGCATACGGCCGAGCGACGAGATTACCGCAATGGGTGCCCGACTCCCAAAACCGCAAGTCGCGATCGGCCAGGGTGACCTCGATACCGCCGATCAGATCGGTCGCCAGGTTGTAGATAAATGCCGCGATGGTGGCCATCGCCGTCATCAAAACGATGTTCACCAAGCCGATCAGCACGGCACCGCCGAAGATGGTTCCGCTGGAGACCAGCTCCGCGCTACTGCCGCTGGTGTTGTTCAGCAGGTCGCCGACGTTGCTGTTGAGCTTGGCCCACACGCCCATACCGCCCAGAACCAGGTACAGGAAGGCCACCGCGATCATCCAGATGAAGAACAGCGCCACCGAGAGCAGCCCCGACACCTTCAGCGTGCTCCACGGATCGATCCGTCGGATCTGCATGCTGGCCCGTACCGGGCCGCGCGCCGCCCGCCGAGACGACACCTGAAAGCGCGATTCCCGCGATTCCCGGGCTTCGGCGGCCGCCGACCGTGCCGCACCGGCCATCGGATGGGCCCCGGAATTGTCCGCCCCACGATCGGGGGCGGGCTTGCGCTGCACGGGTCGGGGAGCCGGTCCGGACAGATCGGGCAGTTCGCTGGCGTAGACCTCCGCCGGGAGGTTCTCGCCACGCACCGGTGGGGCTTCGGCCTCCGGCGGCGGGGCCTTGACCGGAGCCGGCCCGCCGGCCGGCGCCGACGTACCGGAGATGAAGCGGCTCAGCCGGGCGTCGGCGGCCGACGTCGGACCGGGCACCCGCCCCTCACCGGACTGTTCGGGTGGGCGTGGCCCCGGGTTTCCCGGTCGCGCCGCGCCCCGCTGCCAGGGCGGTGAATCCGCTGGATCGGGTAGCCGGCCGGGCCCCGTCCCCGCCCGGTGTACGCCGGAACGGTCGACCGCGGCGTCCCCATTGAAGTTGTCGCCCATATTGGGGGCGCCTGGATCGTTCGGTGAGGTCACCCGGACTCCTAACGTATGTACCCAGGTCGCTGAGTCTAATGGCCCCACGCTTTGCCCCAGGGCGGGGGTACCCCGCCCCGGCCCTAGTTGCTGGACTCGTCGGTGTCGGTTGCTTCCGCGACAGCTTCGTCGGCGTTTTCTTCAGCGTTGCGGGCGATGGCCAACAGCGTGTCACCCTCGCCGAGGTTCATCAACCGAACGCCCTTGGTCTGCCGTCCCGCCTTGCGGACCTGGCGAGCCGCGGTACGGATGACACCGCCACCGGAGGTGATCGCGTAGAGCTCGCTGTCGTCATCGACGATCAGCGCGCCGACCAGCCGGCCACGCCGGCGGTCGTACATGATGGTCAGCACGCCCTTGCCGCCGCGGCCCTGGACCGGATACTCCTCGATCCCAGTGCGTTTGGCGTAGCCGCCCGCCGTGGCCACCAGCAAGTAGGTGCCCTCTCGGACCACATTCAGCGACAGCAGCCGGTCATCGGCGTTGAACCGCATGCCCTGCACGCCGGAGGTGGCCCGGCCCATCGGCCGCAGCGCCTCGTCGGTCGCCGAGAACCGAATCGACTGACCGTTCGCCGAGACCAGCAACAGGTCTTCCTCGGACGAACACAGCACGGCGCCAACGAGTTCGTCTTCACCGCGCAGGTTGATCGCCACGATCCCCCCGGAGCGGTTGGAGTCGAAGTCGGTCAACTTGGATTTCTTGACCAACCCGTTCTGGGTGGCCAGCACCAAGTAGGGCGCGTCCTCATAGCTCTTGATCTGGATCACCTGGGCGATGCGTTCCTCGGGCTGGAATGCCAACAGGTTCGCCACGTGCTGCCCACGCGCGGTGCGTAACGCCTCGGGCAGTTCGTAGGCCTTGGCCCGATAGACCCGGCCCTGGGTGGTGAAGAACAAGATCCAGTCATGCGTTGAGCAGACGAAGAAGTGCCGGACGATGTCGTCTTGCTTGAGACCGGCACCCTGCACGCCCTTGCCGCCGCGCTTCTGGCTGCGGTACAGGTCGGTCTTGGTCCGCTTGGCGTAGCCGGTTTCGGTGATCGTGACGACGACGTCCTCGCGGGCGATCAAGTCCTCATCGCTCACGTCGCCGTCGGCGGCGATGATCCGGGTACGACGGTCGTCGCCGTGCTTGTCGACGATCTCGGCGAGTTCGTCCCGCACGATGGCGCGCTGGCGTTCCGGTTTGGCCAGGATGTCTTCCAGATCGGCGATCTCGGCCTCGATCTTGGCCAGATCGTCGACGATGCGCTGGCGTTCCAGGGCGGCCAGCCGCCGCAGCTGCATGTCCAGGATGGCCTGGGCCTGGATCTCGTCGATGTCGAGCAACTCGATCAGGCCGGCGCGGGCGATGTCGACCGTCTGCGACGCCCGGATCAGTGCGATCACCTCGTCGAGCGCGTCCAGCGCCTTGACCAGACCGCGCAGAATGTGGGCCCGCTCATTGGCTTTTCGCAGCCGGTAGGTGGTGCGTCGGATGATCACGTCGAGTTGGTGTTCGACGTAGTAGCGGATCATCTGGTCCAGACGCAGGGTGCGCGGTACGCCATCGACGATGGACAGCATGTTGGCGCCGAAGCTGGTCTGCAGCTGGGTGTGCTTGTAGAGGTTGTTGAGGACCACCTTGGCCACGGCGTCGCGTTTGATCTCGACGACGATCCGCAGGCCCACCCGGTCGCTGGACTGATCCTCGATGTTGGAGATGCCGGCCAGTTTGCCGTCGCGAACCTGCTCGGCAATCGAGGTGATGAAGTTGTCGTGGTTGACCTGATACGGCAGCTCGGTGATGACCAGTGATGTCCGGCCGCGCGAATCTTCCTCTATCTCAACGACTCCGCGCATCCGGATGGAACCGCGACCGGTCTTGTAGGCATCGGAGATGCCTTGGGTACCGACGATCAGACCCGAGGTGGGGAAGTCGGGTCCCTTGACGCGGTCGGTGACCGCGGCCAGCGTCGCCTCTTCGTCGGCGTCGTGGTTTTCCAGGCACCAGAACACCGCTTCGGCGAGTTCACGCAAGTTGTGCGGCGGGATGTTGGTGGCCATGCCGACCGCGATGCCGCCGGACCCGTTGGCCAACAGGTTGGGGAACCGGCTGGGCAACACCGTCGGTTCCTGCACCCGACCGTCGTAGTTCGGGATGAAATCGACTGTCTCCTCGTCGATTTCACGCAACATTTCCATCGCCAGCGGGGTCAGGCGAGCCTCGGTGTACCGCATGGCGGCTGGCGGGTCATTACCCGGCGACCCAAAGTTACCCTGACCGTCGACCAGCGGGTAGCGCAGCGACCACGGCTGCGCCATCCGCACCAAGGTGTCATAGATCGACGCGTCACCGTGCGGGTGGTAGTTACCCATCGTTTCGGCGACCGAGCGCGCCGACTTGGCGTGACTGCGGTCCGGCCGGAACCCGGAGTCATACATGGCATAGAGCACACGGCGGTGTACCGGCTTGAGCCCGTCGCGGACTTCGGGCAGGGCCCGGCCGACGATGACGCTCATCGCGTAGTCGATGTAGCTGCGCTGCATCTCCTGCTGAATGTCGACCGGTTCTATCCGGTCACTAGCTTCACCACCAGGCGGCAGCGTCGTGTCTGTCATCTATTCCTCGTTTGCTCAGTCAAAACACGGACTCGGGGTCTAAACGTCCAGGAACCGAACGTCTTTGGCATTACGGGTGATAAAGCTGCGGCGTGCATCGACGTCTTCGCCCATCAGAATGGAGAACAATTCGTCGGCGGCCGCCGCATCGTCGAGGGTCACCTGGCGCAGCACCCGAACCGATGGGTCCATCGTGGTTTCCCACAGCTCCTTGGCGTCCATCTCGCCCAGACCTTTGTAACGCTGAATGCCGTCTTCCTTGTTGATCTTCTTGCCGGCTTTGAGCCCAGCCTCGAGGAGGCCGTCGCGCTCCCGATCGGAGTAGGCGAACTCGGGTTCGGTGCGCTGCCACTTCAACTTGTACAGCGGCGGCTGTGCCAGGAACACGTGGCCGTTCTCGATCAGCGGACGCATGAAGCGGAACAACAGGGTCAACAACAACGTGGAGATGTGTTGGCCGTCGACGTCGGCGTCGGCCATCAAGACGATCTTGTGATAGCGCAGCTTCGAGAGGTCGAATTCGTCGTGAATACCGGTACCCAACGCGGTGATGATCGCCTGGACTTCAGTGTTTTTCAGGACTCGGTCGATGCGTGCCTTTTCGACATTGATGATCTTGCCGCGCAGCGGCAGGATCGCCTGGAACATCGAATCGCGGCCACTCTTTGCCGAGCCGCCGGCGGAGTCACCCTCCACCACATACAGTTCCGACTTGCGCGGATCTGTCGAGCGGCAGTCGGCCAACTTACCGGGCAGCCCACCGAGATCGGTTGCGCTCTTGCGCCGCACCAACTCTCGCGCCTTGCGCGCGGCGAGACGTGCCTGCGCCGAGGAGACCGCCTTGTTCACAATGGTTTTGGCTTCCGAAGGATTGGCCTCGAACCAGTGGGTGAGCTGCTCGTTGCAAACCTTCTGGACAAACGACTTGACCTCGGTGTTGCCCAGCTTGGTCTTTGTCTGACCCTCGAACTGCGGCTCTGCCACCCGCACCGAGATGACCGCGGCCAACCCCTCGCGGATGTCGTCACCGGTGAGGTTGGGGTCCTTGTCCTTGAGCAGCTTCTTGTCTTTGGCGTACTTGTTCACCACCGAGGTCAACGCACTGCGGAAGCCTTCTTCGTGCGTTCCACCCTCATGGGTGTTGATGGTGTTGGCGAAGGTGTGCACCGACTCGGAGTAGCCACCGTTCCACTGCATCGCGATTTCGACTTCGTGGCCGGAGCCCTTGCCCTCGAAGTCGACGATGCTCTGCTGAATAGGACTCTTGGTGCGGTTGATGTGCTTGACGAAATCGACCAAACCGCCGGGATAGTGGAAGGTGCGGCTCTTGACCTTGTGCGGCGCGGTCGATTCGGCGGCCTTCTCCTGGGCGGACTTTGGTGCTTCGGCGGTATCACTGACGACGTCGTCGACGACCTCGTCCGGGGTGACCCGCTCGTCGGTGAGATTGATGGTCAGGCCCTTGTTGAGGAACGCCATCTCCTGCAGGCGCCGCGCCACCGTCTCGAAGTCGTATTCGGTGGTCTCAAAGATGTCCGGGTCGGCCCAGAACCGGATGGTGGTTCCGGTCTTCTTGGTTGCCTCGCCCTGTTTGAGGGTGCCCGGCTGGGCGCGGTCGTAGAACTGCGACCACTCGTATCCGTCGCGCTTGATGTCGACTTCCAGTCGGGTGGACAGCGCGTTGACCACCGACACACCCACGCCGTGCAGACCACCACTGACGTTGTAACCACTGTTCTCGCCGCCGAACTTGCCGCCGGCGTGCAGTTGGGTCATGACGACGTCGACGGTCGGGGCGCCGGTGGCGTGCATCGCGACCGGAATGCCTCGGCCGTTGTCAGCGACCTCGACACTGCCGTCATCGAGCAGCCGCACGTTCACCTGAGTGGCGTAGCCGGCCATCGCCTCGTCCACCGAGTTGTCGACGACCTCCCACACCAGGTGGTGCAGACCGCGCTCACCGGTGGACCCGATGTACATACCGGGGCGTTTACGGACGGCCTCGAGGCCTTCGAGAACGGTGATCGCCGAAGCGCCGTAGTCGTCTTGTGCCTTCTTCTTCTGGGCAGCCACGGTCCGAATGTTCTCCTCGGGGTTGGATGCGCGCGGTCCAGTCACCGCAGCAGTCACTCCTCCACTCTACCGTGAGTGGTTGTCCGCACCGATTCTCTGGGCGCGTTTCTACCTATCTAACTGCGCCGTGCGCTCGATATCTTGCTTCCCGATGCGTCCCGACGTTAGAGATGCGGGTCCATCTCGTCCTAGCCGATCTGAGACCTCCATGGCCGTGGACTCGATTCGAGGGGTCGCATTTGTCCGCGTGGGACCTAGCCGTAGGTGTCGCGAGGGCCTCTACCAGCGATGTGTCGGGGCCCTTTGCGCCACGACGGACTGGCCGGGCCGGTGATCTTGAGCGAGGTCACCATGCCGTTGCCCACCGCTGCGGCGATCTTGGCCAACAGTTGTGATTGCATGATCCGCAACTGTGTCGCCCACGCCGTTGATTCGGCCGTCACACTCAACACACCCTCATTGAGCGCCGTGGGCGTTGCGTGATCGGCGATCTGCGCGCCGACCACTTGACTCCACTGACCCAGCACGGTGCCTTCCGCGACGTGACCGGACCACCCGCGCTTTTTCGCCAAGTCGCGCGTCAGCTTGCCCAACGGTTGCGGATCCCTGGTGTCCGGCCCGGGTCCTGACCAACTACGGCGTCGCCCCGCCACACGTCGCGGCGCGGGCCCCGCGGCGAAACCTCGCCCCGGGTCTTGGCCACGGGCGCGCGCTGCCGCCCGCGCTTCGGCCAAAGTACGCCGCACCAAGTCCATGCCGGGCAATTCGTCACGTGCTGCGCCGTCACCGGGCCCGGGCTGTTCGCCGTCACCGTTCACGACTGCACCGCCGATACCCGGCCGTCGGCACTGTCACGCAGATCGATATGCACCTTGCGAGCATCCCAGCCCGAAGGGATGTCTTCGAGCACCGCCGCGGTTACCAAGACTTGTTCGGCCGACTCGGCGACCCTTGCCAAAGCCGTGCGACGGGCGGCATCGAGCTCAGCGAACACATCGTCGAGTAACAAGACCGGTTCGCTACCGTCGGCGCGCAGCAGCGCAAAGGCCGCCAATCGCAGCGCCACCGCCATTGACCATGACTCCCCATGGCTGGCAAAGCCCTTTGCCGGCTGGTCGCCGAGACGCAATTCCAAGTCGTCACGGTGCGGACCCACCAGACACACACCCCGCTCCAACTCGGCATCACGGCGCGCGGCCAACGCCGCCAACAACCCTTCTTCCAGGGTGACACGATCCGGCGCGGCGTCGTCGGCAGCCACGAATGCATCCATGCTGGCTCGATACGCGATCGCCGCTGACCGCGACTCCGGCGCCAGCAGCTGATATGCCTTCTCCACTTCCGGTGCCAGTAGACGCACCAAATCAATGCGGGCCGCCATCAGTTCCGCACCATGTTGCGCCAGCCGGCTGTCCCATACATCTAAGGTGTCCAACGCGCCGCGGTCTCCCCGAAACCGTGCTCCTGAAACGGATTTCAGCAATGCGGTGCGCTGCCGCAGCACCTTGTCGTAGTCGGCACGCACGCCGGCGATGGTCGGTCGGCGCAACGTCGCCAAGTCATCGAGGTAGCGGCGACGATCCGCCGGGTCCCCACTCACCAAGGCCAGATCTTCGGGGGCAAACAACACCGCCCGCAAAACACCGATCACCTCGCGCGTGCTGCGCACCGGTGATCGATTCAACCGCGCCTTGTTAGCACGGCCTGCGGCGATCTCCAGATCCACCGCACATTCTCGACCGTCATTGACCACGATCGTCGAGATCACCGCTCGGTCGGCACCCGCGCGGATCAACGGCGCGTCGGTACCGACCCGGTGCGACCCCAATGTGGCCGAATACCACAGCGCCTCAATGATATTGGTCTTGCCAAATCCGTTCGGACCGACGAACACCGTTCGTCCGGGCCCCAGTTCAAGATCCGCGTGCGCCCACGAACGGAAATCACGCAATCCCAAATGCCGGACGTACACCTATTTCGGCACCATGGTGGTCAGCCCGGCAACCGAACCGGCATCAACAGATAGACGTAGTCGGTCGGCACCGCCGCGAAGGGACCTTGATCCCCGGGACCGCTGACAATCCGGTCCTCAGCGGACGCTGGCCGCAACAGCGCCGGCTTGCCCGGCGTGGTGAAACCGAACGACACCCGCTCGGAATGCAACGAGGCCAACCCGTCGATCAGATATGTCGGGTTGAACGCGATGGTCAAGGGTTGACCCGCGAACTCAACGGCGATGTCTTCTTCGGCCCGTCCGACGTCATCGGCTCCGGCCGAAAGCCGCAACATTCCATCGGCGAACTCCATGCGCACCTGGGCGCCGCGGTCGGCCACCAAGGCGACCAGCTTGATCGCCTCGGTCAGCTCAGCCACATCGGCGCTGGCCACCGCGGTGTGTTCGGCCGGCAACAGCTGACGGAACTTGGGAAACTCCGCATCAAGGAGCCGCGTGGTGCTGCGCTTGCCGTCACCGCTGATACCCAGCAGGCCGTCCTTGCCAACCCCCATACCGGCGCCCAACGACAACCGGACTTCCGAACCATCGGTGTTGGCTTTGGCCGCCTCGCCCAGGGTCTTGGCCGGCACCAACACCGCCGCCTCGATGTCCGGGGACAACGCATTCCAGGTCAACTCGCGAACTGCCAGGCGGAACCGGTCGGTGGCCGCCAAAACCACTTTCTCGCCTGAGATCTCGACACGAATACCGGTCAACATGGGCAAGGTGTCATCACGACCTGCGGCGATGGCGACCTGACCGATCGCCTCGGAGAACAGCTCGGCGGGCAGCGTGCCGGTGTCCTCGGGCAGTGTGGGCAGCGTCGGGTAATCCTCAACCGCCATCGTCGGAAGTGAAAACCTGGCGTTCCCACAGGTCAGCGCGACGCGGTTACCGTCGACGTAGAAGTCGACCGGCTTGTTCGGCAGTGCCCGGGTAATGTCGGACAGCAATCGCCCTGATACCAAAACCGTTCCAGGAGAAGCGATTTCGGCGGGAACCCGGACTTCTGCGGAAACCTCGTAGTCAAAACCCGAGATGGTCAGCCCCTCGTCGGAGCCGGTCAACAACACCCCCGACAGCACCGGCACCGCAGGCCTGGTGGTCAAGTTTTTTGCGACCCACGACACCGCATCGGCGAAGGACTCGCGCACCAAACGAAATTTCAAGTCGGTGAGACCAGCTCGTGTCGTAGCCGCGTCCATTGCGTCCCTTCACCTAACAGTGAGTTCAAAACCCGTAAATCCATGAGCCGACTTTGCCGCCGGCAGGTGGGACTGACCGCTTCGTACGTCAGTGGCGTGTAGTTACACCAAGACGTCCGCAACGACAGTCGAACACCAACCGTAGAGCTTCAAGCCCGAACTTGAAAGCTCGCTGTCAGTGACGACAAGTCAGCCGACACGCGCTGCGATGCGGCGCTGTGTAGCGGATGTCCCCAAAGCTGTTCTTCAAAGAACAATCATCGAAGAGATCTCAATAACAGTAATAAGGGGTGTTAATTCTGGGGACAGCCGGGTCTTGACGCAGCTAGAGGACCGGTGGGGCTGTGGATCACGCTGCGGGTGGCTGTGTGGTCTGTGTTGGCCTGTTGGGGATGGGACGGGCGGTGTGCACTCCAGTCCGAAAATTACATGAATGTCTGCAGCCGTTTGTGCACAGGACTAGACACACCGGCGTCGTGTAACTCGTGTGACTAACGTGAGAGAAGTTTTTTGCAGAAATTACTGGAGCTGGCCGCGGATCAGCGCTTGGAGCGCTGCCGAATGCGGGTGGTGAGCTCCTTGACGTGATCGAAGACCTCACGGCGCTCGGCCATTTCGGACAGGATCTTGCGCTGGGCGTACATGACCGTGGTGTGGTCGCGCCCGAATGCCTGGCCGATCTTGGGTAGTGACAGGTCAGTGAGCTCCCGGCACAGGTACATAGCGATCTGTCGCGACTGAGCTAGCGCTCGGGTCTTGCCAGGGCCGCGGAGCTCTTCGACCGTGGTGTCGAAGTATTCGGCGGTGGCAGCCATGATGGTGGCCGCGCTGATTTGCATGGTGCCGGCGTCGGCGATCAGATCACGCAGCACGATCTCGGCAAGTGCCTTGTCGATGGGGGTCTTGTTCAACGAGGCAAACGCGGTGACACGGATGAGCGCACCCTCGAGTTCGCGAATGTTGCGTTCGATGCTGCTGGCGATCAGTTCTAGGACATCGTCGGGCACCGCGAGTCGCTCCATCTGCGCCTTCTTGCGCAAGATCGCGATGCGGGTTTCCAGCTCGGGGGGTTGAACGTCGGTGATCAGTCCCCACTCGAACCGGGTTCTGAGCCGGTCTTCGAGAGTGGCCAGCTGTTTGGGCGGCCGGTCCGAGGAGATCACGATCTGCTTGTTCGCGTTGTGCAACGTGTTGAAGGTGTGGAAGAACTCTTCCTGGATACCTTCTTTGCCTTCGATGAACTGGATGTCATCGACGAGCAATACGTCGACGTCGCGGTAACTGCGTTTGAAGGCGACTTTGCGGTCATCACGCAGCGAGTTGATGAAGTCGTTGGTGAATTCCTCGGTGGACACGTATTTGACGCGCATGCCCGGGAACAAACGCTGTGCGTAGTTCCCCGCGGCGTGCAGCAGGTGTGTTTTGCCCAGTCCGGACTCGCCCCAGATGAAAAGTGGGTTGTAGGCACGGGCGGGTGCCTCGGCGATCGCCAGAGTGGCCGCGTGCGCGAATCGGTTGGAGGCTCCGATGACGAAGGTGTCGAACGTGTAGCGGCGGTTGAGGCTGGTACCGCCGGCGCTAGCGCTGGTATCAGTGTCGGTTGAGCGCTTCTTGAAGTGCGTCGGCCAGCTTTGCCGCGAATTTGGCGCGTTTTCGCCAAAGTCATCGATCTCGTCGGAGACTTCTTGTGACGTTTCTGGTGACGCTTCGAGGCCGGGGTCCTCGACCGCGGCGGCCACCGAATCGTCATCATCGTCGGCGGGCGGCGGGGCGATGCGGACGCCGAGCTGGATCTGTTGTCCAAGCCGACGGCTCAGCGCTGCGGTGATCGGGGTGCGCAGGTGGCGTTCGATCTCGTTTTGCACAAAGCTGCTCGGGACCGACAGCAGAGCAAACCCCTCAACGATGGTGAGCGGTTGGACGAGGTTCAACCAAGCTCTTTGCTGGGGGGTTAGTGGACTGCTCAAAGTGGTGCCGGTGCCGGCATCACCATCAGTGTTGGGTTCTCCGTTGAGCTCAGCGACGACGGCATTCCACACTGCGGCGAAACCGGAACCGGGGTCATTGGTCAACGACGCATCTCCCTGATCCGACATAGCAGTGGAATTATGGGCCACACTATCCACACCGTTATGCACAGGTGCGGAAAGGACGACCAATGGCGGGCCACAGCCTATCGGCAACGGCTCGCGATCTCCGCGCTGCGTACAACCAAGCGGTTGTCTGGGCAGCTAGTTGATCCGCCATCCTCGCTTCATTGTCGGCCGCCGTTTCAATCCGAAAACAGCACTGCCCGAAGCTAACAGTTTTCGGTGCGGCTGCCAACAGTTCTCTGGTATTCGGTTGAGGGTTGGCTGTGAGGGTGGTTTTGTGACTCAGATTTGGCGGTCGACTCGGTTCAGGGTGGGTCTATTGAGGCTGGCGAGGAGGTTTGACCAGGAGAAGGCTCGTCAGTACCCTCAAACAGTAGCCCGAAAGTAGGCGATGCGGCTGCGACCTGAATCTTGTATTGAGGGACCGCGCCGGCCAGTAGCGAGACCACCTCCGGCCGACAGTGAGGATGTTGGCGGCCGGTTGGTTATGCCAGAGAAACCGAGGAGAATGTCGTGGCCAAGGGCAAGCGGACCTTCCAGCCGAACAACCGGCGGCGAGCCCGCGTTCACGGCTTCCGTCTGCGGATGCGGACCCGCGCTGGGCGGGCCATTGTTACTGGTCGGCGCCGTAAGGGCCGCCGTGCATTAACTGCCTGATCGCAGCGCCGGGTTTCCCAGCGGTGCTGTCCGGACGCAACCGCATGAGGCGGTCGACTGATTTTGACGCGACGGTCAGACAAGGGGTGCGCACCGTGCAGCCCGACGTCATCGTTCACGTCCGTCGGGCCAAGGAATGCGCTGCAAACAGCAGCCCCCGGGTTGGGCTGATCATCGCCAAGTCCGTGGGTACAGCAGTGGAACGTCACCGAGTTGCGCGTCGACTGCGACATGTCGCCCGTCCGATGCTGATGAACCTTCACCCGTGCGATCGAGTTGTGATTCGTGCGTTGCCGAGCAGCCGCCACGTGTCCTCGGCATGGCTGGAGCAGCAACTGCGTAGCGGATTGCGACGGGCGTTCGAATCGGCGGGTGCCGACCGGTGACCTCGTTGGCATCGAGTGGCCCAGGCATGGTGAGAACCAGCGGCCGGTTGGCAGCGCGCGGACTCATTTATGTGATCGAGCTTTATCGGCACATGGTCTCGCCGTTGCGGCCGGCCTCGTGTCGTTTTATCCCAACCTGCAGTCAGTACGCGGTGGATGCGCTTTCCGAGTACGGACTGATTCGGGGCAGTTGGCTGACGGTCGCCCGACTCGCAAAGTGTGGGCCGTGGCACCAAGGGGGTTGGGATCCGATACCGGAGCGCCAGGGTTGCCGGGCCGACGAGGCTGGGTGCAGTCCCGCGGTGAAGCAAGGGGAGAGTGAGTTTTTTGTTTGATTTTTTCAGCCTCGACTTCGTCTACTACCCGGTGTCGTGGATCATGTGGGTTTGGTACAAGCTGTTCGCTTTGGTGCTAGGCCCCTCGAACTTCTTCGCCTGGGCGCTGTCGGTGATGTTCTTGGTCTTCACATTGCGCGCCCTGCTGTACAAGCCGTTCGTGCGCCAGATCCGGACCACGCGGCAAATGCAGGAGCTGCAGCCACAGATCAAGGCGTTGCAGAAGAAGTACGGCAAGGATCGCCAGCGCATGGCGCTCGAGATGCAGAAGCTGCAACGGGAGCACGGGTTCAACCCGATCCTGGGCTGTCTGCCGATGCTTGCGCAGATTCCGGTGTTCTTGGGGCTTTACCACGTGTTGCGTTCGTTCAATCGGACAACGGGTGGGTTCGGTCAGCCGCACTTATCAGTGGTGGAGAACCGGCTCACCGGAAACTATGTCTTCACCCCGACCGATGTGGGCCACTTCCTGGACGCGAACCTGTTCGGCGCGCCGATCGGTGCCTCGATGACGCAGCGAGGCGGGCTGGACGCTTTCGTCGATTTCAGTCGGCCCGCGGTGATCGCGGTGGGTGTTCCGGTGATGGTTCTGGCCGGTGTCGCAACCTACTTCAACAGTCGGGCCTCGGTCGCTCGGCAGAGTCCCGAGGCGGCCGCCAACCCGCAGACCGCGATGATGAACAAACTGGCTCTCTACGTCTTTCCGCTGGGCGTGGTTGTCGGTGGGCCGTTTCTTCCGCTGGCCATCATCTTGTACTGGTTCTCGAACAACATCTGGACGTTCGGTCAACAGCACTACGTCTTCAGCATGATCGAGAAAGAGGAAGAGGCCAAAAAGCAGGAGGCCTTGGAGCGGCGGGCGGCCAACGCTCCCGCGCCGGGAGCCAAGCCGAAGCCCACACCCAAAGCGGTGGCGGGCAGCAATGGATCGCCAGCGGAGTCAGAGGACGTCTCGGACACCGACGCGACCGAGACTTCGGGCGAGGAAGCTCCGTCCGGCGACACCAAGCGGGACAAGCCGAACTCGACCGCGCGCAACAGCTCGCCAACCAATCGAACTCCGCGCCCGGGTGTGCGTCCCAAAAAACGTAAACGGTAACCGTAGGCGCGCCAGCGCCGTCGGCTCAGCCGGAGCACCGGTGCTGAGCCACTAGAGAAAAGACCCCGCGAATTTTCGCGACCACCAACCCGTGACTGAGGGGAGATAGGGCTATGACCGAGGCTGACATCACCGAACTGGAAAGTGACGTGGCAGAGAAGACACCGCCGGCCGATGGCGCCGCCGAGGGAGACGACCTCGAGGAGCGTTTGGTCGCCGAGGGCGAGATCGCCGGTGACTACTTGGAAGAGTTGTTGGACCTGCTCGACTTCGATGGGGATATCGATCTGGACGTCGAGGGCAGCCGTGCGGTGGTGAGCATCGACGGTGGCAACGACCTGATCAAGTTGGTAGGCCGTGGGGGAGAGGTCCTGGATGCGCTCCAAGAACTCACCCGGCTGGCGGTGCACCAGAAGACGGGTGTGCGCAGCCGCCTGATGCTCGACATCGCCAGCTGGCGGCGCAAGCGTCGCGAGGAGTTGGCGGCGCTGGGCGACAAGGTGGCGCGTCGGGTGGCCGACAGCGGTGAACGCGAGGAGCTGTCGCCGATGACCCCGTTCGAGCGCAAGATCGTGCACGACGCGGTGGCGGCGGTGCCGGGTGTGCACAGCGAAAGTGAAGGCGTCGAGCCGGCACGGCGCGTCGTCGTTCTGCGCGACTGATCCGTAAGCGGATCGGGACCCTGCCGTAACGGGTGCCGATCGAGTTACAGGGATGTAGTTATTGCGGTTGCGGTCTGTTGGGTGCAAGAAGAGCGGAGAATGTTTCACGTGAAACATGGCCCGACTCACGAGCCGGCCGAGAGTTCGGAGCGATGACAAAGCCCCTCGATGATGCCGCGTCGGCGATTTTCGGACCGCGCCTCGAGCTCGCCCAACGTTATGCCGATTGGCTGGCCACCGCCGGGGTCGAGCGGGGATTGCTCGGACCGCGTGAGGTGGACCGGCTCTGGGAACGTCACGTCTTGAACTCCGCGGTGATCGGTGAACTTCTCGATCACGGCGAACGCGTCGTAGACATCGGAAGCGGGGCGGGTCTGCCGGGCCTACCGTTGGCGATAGCCCGCCCCGACCTCCAGGTCGTCTTGCTGGAGCCAATGCTGCGGCGCGTCGAATTTTTGCAGGAGGTCGTCACAGACCTCGGTTTGGCCGTGGAAGTCGTGCGAGGCCGCGCGGAGGAACGGCCGGTGCGAGAGCGCCTCGGCGGCAGTGATGCCGCGGTTTCGAGAGCGGTGGCCGCGTTGGACAAACTGACGAAGTGGAGTATGCCGTTGTTGAAACGGGAGGGGCGAATGCTGGCGATCAAAGGGGAGCGAGCTCCCGATGAAGTGCGCGAGCACCGGCGTGTAATGGAGTCGTTGGGTGCCGCGGATGTCAGGGTAGTGCCATGTGGCGCGAACTACTTGCAACCGCCCGCAACCGTGGTGGTAGCACGAGGCGGGGACACCCGTGGGCCCAACCGACGGGTCTCTCCCCGGCGAACGGGGGGAGCACCGGCATGAGGCTATTACGAATTCCCGTGCCCGGTGCGGGAGGCTCCGCGGCGGCGAAGGTTGACGCTGAACCCGGCGGTGCCGCCGGGGTGGACAAGGGATCGGACGCCGCTACCGGGACACCGGCTGGTGTCGCCACGGGCGAGGCCGATGCTGCGGAAGCGGTGGAGGCGACCGGGCCGGACGCGGACGGGGTAGCGTCCGCGGCGGAATCGGCGGACAATCCGACGGTGAATGTTTCACGTGAAACATCGAGTGCGTTTGATACCCCGATCGGCGCTGCCGCCGAGCGGGCGATGCGGGTCTTGCATACGACCCATGACCCCCTGAAACCGCCGCATCAACGCCGGGTCTTCACCATCGCCAACCAGAAGGGGGGCGTCGGCAAGACCACCACCGCCGTCAACCTCGCGGCGGCCCTGGCGATCCAAGGACTCAAGACACTGGTTATCGATCTCGACCCGCAGGGCAACGCGAGCACCGCACTCGGGATCACCGATCGTCAGTCGGGCACCCCATCGTCATACGAGGTGCTGATTGGTGAACTCTCATTACGCGAGGCGCTACGGCGTAGCCCACACAGCGACCGACTCTTCTGTGTACCGGCCACTATCGATCTGGCCGGCGCGGAGATCGAGTTGGTAAGCATGGTCGCGCGCGAGAATCGCTTGCGCAACGCTCTGGCCGAGCTCGACCAATTCGACTTTGACTACGTCTTTGTGGACTGCCCGCCATCGTTGGGCCTGCTGACAATCAACGCGCTTGTGGCGGCCCCGGAGGTCCTGATCCCGATCCAGTGCGAGTACTACGCACTGGAAGGCGTCTCGCAGCTGATGCGCAACATCGAGATGGTGAAGGCTCACCTCAATCCGGACCTGGAAGTCACCACCGTCATTTTGACGATGTACGACGGGCGGACGAAACTGGCCGACCAGGTGGCCGAAGAAGTCCGCAGCTACTTCGGCGACAAGGTCCTTCGCACCGTCATACCGCGCAGCGTCAAAGTCTCCGAAGCGCCGGGCTACAGCATGACGATCATCGATTACGACCCCGGCTCGCGCGGGGCGATGAGTTACCTCGATGCCAGCCGCGAACTCGCTCAGCGTGATCGACCACAGACCGGGAAGGCACGGGCATGACGCAGCCTTCGCGCAGAAAGGGCGGCCTCGGACGGGGACTGGCCTCGCTGATACCCACCGGCCCCGCCGAAGGCGAATCCGGCGCGCAAGGCTTTGGACCCCGGATGGGTTCGGCCGCCGCCGATGTCGTTATCGGTGGCCCCGTCGCGGATGCCGCGGCGATGGGCGCGGTGTACCGAGAGATTGCGCCGGGGGATATCGAGGCGAACCCCCGCCAGCCGCGGCAGGTCTTTGATGAAGAAGCGCTGTCGGAATTGGTGCATTCCATCCGCGAGTTCGGCCTCTTACAGCCGATCGTGGTGCGCACGGTCGACGGAGCGCAAAGCGGTGCGCCCTACCAGATCGTCATGGGGGAGCGGAGGTGGCGAGCGGCTCAAGAGGCGGGGCTGGCCACCATCCCGGCCATCGTGCGGGAAACCGGCGATGACAACCTGCTGCGCGATGCTCTGCTGGAAAACATCCACCGGGTACAGCTGAATCCCTTGGAGGAAGCCGCCGCATATCAACAACTTCTCGATGAGTTTGGCGTCACCCACGATGAGCTGGCCGCCCGGATCGGCCGCTCTCGGCCGCTGATCACCAACATGATCCGGTTGCTGAAACTGCCGATCCCGGTCCAGCGGCGAGTGGCTGCGGGCGTGCTGTCCGCGGGGCATGCCCGCGCACTGCTATCGCTGGAGGCCGGCCCGGAGGCTCAGGAAGAACTGGCAAGCCGGATCGTTGCGGAAGGACTCTCGGTGCGAGCCACCGAGGAGGCGGTGACTCTGGCCAACCGCAGCGACGCAAGCACCCCGACACCGCCGCGGCGTAAGCCGATCCAGATGCCGGGACTGCAAGACGTTGCTGACCGGCTGTCGAACGCCTTCGATACCCGGGTGACAGTCAGTCTTGGCAAACGTAAGGGCAAGATCGTGGTCGAGTTCGGGTCGGTGGACGACTTGCAACGAATCATTGGAATAATGACCGATGCCGAGGCGTGACCAGCTATAAGCGGTAATTACGTCACTGTGACACTGCGTCGGTCGCGACCGCAGAAAAATCCATCCTCGGAATCCAAACCGGGTGGAGAACTGCTGTGGCTCAGTCGAATTCGTGATTGGACCGGCTCTCGGACCAGCGCGGCGGAACCGCAGCCGAGTCCCGGCCGAGCGGCCGGCGTGGTTCGGGGGGGGTCTGACGTTGGACTGGCCCGACACAAGCCCCGGGCGGTCTGGAGTGGCTAGGCCAACACTGGCCCCATCCCGGCCCACTCTCTTATTCTGGAGAGGTTGCCGTTGGCACATCAGCCGGGAGACAACTGGCTGTTGCTATCGCCGTGTGACAAGGCGAGCCGCGGGGCGGTTCTCGGAGGAGCGGGGCTGCCGACATCGCCTTGCAACGACGCGGGCCGGCCGGCTTAGCAGAGGTGCAAGAAACGATTGCTGCAGTACCGCACGGAGGCCAGGAGACTAGTGTCTGCTCGTATTACAGCGCTGCGGCTCGAAGCCTTCGAGCAGCTTCCCAAGCATGCGCGCCGGTGCGTCTTCTGGGAAGTGGATCCCGCGACCCTGGGCAACAACGACCACCTCGCCGACCCGGAATTCGAAAAGGAAGCCTGGCTGTCGATGGTCATGTTGGAGTGGGGATCGTGCGGCCAGATCGCCACCGCAATCCCGGACGAGCGTAGCGACGCTGAACCGGCCTGTCTGGGCTATGTGTTTTACGCGCCGCCACGAGCGGTACCGCGGGCCCATCGCTTTCCGTCCGGGCCGGTGTCCGCCGACGCGATCCTGCTGACCTCGATGGGCATCGAGGCCGGCGAGGACACCGATGACCTGTCGCACAGTCTGATCGCCGGAGTCATCGACGAACTGGTGCGCCGCGGTGTGCGTGCCGTGGAGGCGTTCGGCCGCACCACCGCCGCCGCCGAGCTACAAGACTCGAATGCCGTCACCCCTGAGCTGCAACCGGTGCTGGCGGCTCTCGGTGACTGTTCGGTGGAGCACTGCATGCTGGACGCCGACTTCTTGATCGACGTGGGTTTTGTTGTGGTGGGGCCGCATCCGTACTTCCCTCGCTTGCGCCTCGAGTTGGACAAGGGCCTGGGGTGGAAGGCCGAAGTCGAGGCCGCGCTGGAACGGCTCTTGGAGAATGCTCAATTGCAGCAGCCGGTGGGAGCCGGCGCTGCGAGTTGCAGTCCGTAAGTAGACAGAACGCCAACGGTTCTGGCGGTATGGGCTGGCTTAGGAACCGCTGAGGCGGCTGGCTCGCTCCACGGACAGTTCGTGGGCCAGCAGCTCGGCGAATGTGAATGTGCCCGTGGGCCGGTCATTCTTGCCGAGCAAGTAGAGCCGCTTGACCGCGGCGAGAATACCTTCGGCGATGGCATCGCGGGTTTGTGTCGAGACCAGCAGCTCGTGATCGAGCGGGTTGGTGATGTAACCGATGTCGACCTGAACGGTAGGCATCCGGGTCAATCGCAACAGATCCCAGGTGCGTCCGTGTGTGCGGCAGTCCTGTAAGCCGGTGCGTGCCACAACTTCTCGCTGAATGAAGTCGGCGAGGTTGCGGCCGATGGTCGATACGGAACCGTGCGAATTACCGAAGTGAAAGGATGCGACACCGTTGGCCGAAACGCTGGTCTGAGTTTCGCAGCGCAGACTGATCATCAGGTCTGCACCAACGGCATTAGCGGTAGCGGCCCGCTCGGCATCTGACGGGCTGGTGTTCGCCGGCCGGGACAAGAAGGTCTCCATGCCGATTGCCGACATCCGGCCTTCAAGTCGACTTGCCAAGTCCCACAGCACGTCAGCTTCGCTGACCGGTCCGGCTTCACCGTGCGCGATCACGCCACGGTCGCTACCTCCGCGGCCCGGATCAATGATGATGCGCTTGCCCGACAGCTTGGGACCTGACCGGCGGACCAGTTCCTCTTCCCGAATCGCATGCGGTGAGCCACCGCTGACGCGTGAACTCAGAAAGTACAACGACCGCAACGTCTCTGGACCGCAGATACCGTCGGCGGACATCCCGTACTCGCGCTGGTAGGACATCAGCGCATTGTGGGTTTGCAGCCCGAAATATCCATCGACCAGCCCGGTGTAGAAACCCAGGTCCTGTAGGCGGGCCTGCAGCGTCGCGACGTCATCACCATAGAGCGGCGCACCGAACTGGTGATAGAGCGTGCGTGCACCGAGGCGATAGGAGGCCTCTCTGAGCGCTCGATAGGTTGCCTCACCGACGATGCCGTCGACAAGCAGTCCCCGATGTTGCTGGAAGGCGCGCACCGCGTGGTCGAGCTCGGGGTCGAACAGCTCGAGCGCGATGTGGCGCCCGGTGCTCAGGTCTTCGTCGGGATTGTCCAGCATGCCCAATGCGGCCAGTGCAGCCCGGATCTCCGCGACGGCGGCGCTGCGGTCACCACAGCGCAACGTGTCGCCGTCTTCGCGGCGCGGACTCGGCATACAAGGGCCCTCCCAGACTAGCGGACATCGCTGACAAGTGCACGACAATTAATTGGCATTGTCGCAGATCCTCGCCGATTTCGGGAAACCCCAAGCCAGTCGGGGAGCCGTTTCGGTGGTGCGAACGACAGTTAGCCCAGGTTGGGAACCGCGTCGGATAGCTCACGCAACAGCGCCGCTTTGCCCTTGGCCCCAACGATGCGTTTCACCGGCTCGCCGTCTTTGAACAGGATCATCGTCGGGATGGAGACGACCTGAAAATTGCGGGCCGTTTCCGGGTTGGCGTCCACGTCGAGCTTGGCCACGGTCAAATTGTCCGCACGCTCGGTAGCGATCTCTTCGAGCACCGGCGCCACCATCTTGCACGGCCCGCACCACGTTGCCCAAAAGTCCACCAGCACAGGCTTGTTGCTGGAAAGCACCTCGGTGGAGAAGGAGGCGTCTGACACCTCGATGGTGGCGCTGGACTTTTCGGAATCGGTCATTGCTGTGCTCCAATCAGCGTGTCGGTACTGTCGGCGTCTCCAGTTGCTTCATGTTCGGCCAGCCAACGCTCGGCGTCTATGGCCGCGGCGCACCCGCTGCCGGCGGCGGTGACCGCCTGCCGGTAGGTGCGGTCCACCAGGTCGCCGGCGGCGAAAACACCTTCCAGCGAGGTGCCGGTGGTGCGCCCGTTCACCAGCACGTAGCCATCGGGGTCGACGTCGACGGCGTCGCGCACCAGGCTCGATCGCGGTTCGTGCCCGATCGCGACGAACACGCCGGTTACCGGCAGGGTGGTTTCCTCCCCGGTGACGGTGTCGCGCAACTGCAGTCCGGTGACGGTCGTCTCCCCGTCCACCGCGAGGACGATCTTGTTGGTCAGGATGCGGATCTTGTCGTTGGCCTGGGCCCGATTGATCATGATCTTGGAGGCCCGGAACTCGTCACGACGGTGCACCAGGGTCACGCTGCGGGCGAACCGAGTGAGGAAGGTTGCCTCCTCCATCGCGGAGTCGCCGCCGCCGATCACCGCGATGTCCTGGTCGCGGAAGAAAAATCCGTCACAGGTGGCACAGGAACTCACTCCGCGTCCCAGCAGCTCCTGTTCGCCGGGCACGTGCAGGTAACGCGCGGCCGCGCCCATCGCCAAGATCACCGCGCGCGCCCGATGGGTCTCTCCGTCAGAGGTGACAACAGATTTGATCGGTCCATCCAGCGACACCGACTGGACGTCTTCCATGCGGAGGTCGGCGCCGAAACGGAGCGCCTGCTCGCGCATCTCGTCCATCAACTCGGGGCCGGTGATCCCTTCGCGAAAACCGGGATAGTTCTCCACTTCCGTCGTGGTCATCAGCGCGCCACCGAACGAGGTGCCCTCGAATACCAGCGGAGCCAGCTGAGCACGGGCGGTGTAGAGCGCCGCGGTGTATCCGGCGGGACCGGAGCCGATGACGATCACGTCGTGGATGGTGGCGTCAGCAGAAGAGTCGGTAGTCATACGGGCCTTTCGGGTACGGAGGCGATCACGACTATGAACGCAAGCGTAAGCACTGCTGTTCCCGCCCGCTGCGTCGCACCGGCATGCCGCTAGGAGTCGGGGAGTCGGGGCAGCGTGGTGCTGGCGAGCAGACCGGTGTCAGCCGCGCTGCAATTGAGCGCGACCGCATAGACCGCCAGATCGGCGGGGGCATCGGCCGGCCAGCACCAGTAATACGCCTGGACGGGCATTGATGTCGACGGGCTGCGCGCCCAGGATCGGAGTGGATGCCGGGTAGCCGAGGCCGCTGAGGCAGGAGGCGCGTCGCGAGGGATCGGCAAACGGACCGTAGTCGGGGGCGCGCTGGAGCAGGTCGAGGACCTGGTCGTGTGAGAGCGGAATCACTGGAGGCGGCGTGGAAACTGTGATGTGCATCGCGGTGGGCGGGCCGCTTGGGGTCGGCCCGGGTGCGGTGATCAATGCGGCGGTACCGAGTCCAATCGCGGCGATGAGCGCGATCAGCCCGGCGATGCCGGCCAGGATCTTGTTCGAGTTGGGGCGGGGGCGCGCGGCGTGGGCGGCGGTGGGGCCACCCGACGTCGCGGACCGGACCGCATCGGTGATCCTGGTGGGGAGGTGCGGGGGAGGATCGCCCAACCCGGACGTGTCGGTGCCCGCCTGGGCGACGTCGCGGCGCACGCGTTGTAACGCTTCCAGGGTTGCCGCCGCCTGCGGGTCGGTGCGGATTCGGCGCCGGACTTGGGCGGCGGTTTCATCGTCGAGCAGACCGGCCTGCAGGTCGGCAAGGAGCTCGACGGTCAGCGCCGGGTCCGTGTCCGTTTCGTCCTCGGCCTCATTCATCCGCCCCAGTGTCCGCCATGGCGGGCCCGATGGCTACGGGCAGTCCCCGCCCGGCGGGTATCCGGGCCGGTCGGGCTAGTTCATGTCCACGGCGTTGATGTCGGCGTCGAGGTAGCTCAGCAGCCGCGCGAGCCGGGCCCGACCGCGGGCACAACGGCTCTTGACGGTGCCTTGGGCCACGCCCAAAAGCAATGCCGTGTCGGCGATCGAATACCCCTGCATATCGACGGCGACCACCGCGGCACGTTGCTCGACGGGAAGGCGCATCAGGGCGCGGCGCACCAGGATCGCTGTCTCGACACGGGTTGTCGCATCGGGCACCGGGTAGACATCTTCGAGTGGCACGGTTGGCCTGGACTTGGCCCGGCGCAGCCGGTCCAGGCAGGCATTGACGACGATGCGGTGCAGCCAACTGGTGACCGCCGCGTCCTGGCGAAACGAGCCGGCACAGTTGTGCACCGAGATCATCGCTTCCTGTAGCGCGTCCTCGGCGTCCTCCGGGGTTTGGCTGGTGAGCCGCGCCAGGTGGTAGAGCTGCCGATGATGGCGGCGAAACAGCTCCTCGAACGCGAGCTGTTCCCCGGCGACGAAAGCCGCCAACAACTCGGCATCGGTGCGCTGTCGCGCGGTGTCCCTGCGTTGCCGCTTGCCCCCGAAAGCCACGGGCGGACATTAACCAATGCCGGGCCGTCGAGCACTTCACCCCGACGCGCGGTGCGCTGCGTTAGGAGGCGGCCCGGATCGTGAGCTGGGAGATGGCGGAGCGGCTCTTGCCGTCCGTGGTGCCCAGCGTTGAAATCCACACCAGCAGGTTGGAGGTGGGGGAGGAGGCATTGACCGCGATGGTGTTCGAACCCGGCTTGAGTGCGGTAGCCGAGGTGAGCACGGTGGTGTCATCCAGCTTCGACGGGTTGGGAGTTGGTGACGAACGAATCTCCACCTTGGTGCCGGTGCTGGGAACGTCGAGGGTGACCGAGCCGACCACGGTGGGCTGCGGAAGTTGCAGCATCAACCCGACACCATTCTTGAAGCCCGGGAACGGAACCGGGTCGTTGTAGGTGTCGGTCTCCCAGGACGTGGTGGAATCGCCATCGATGGCCATGTCGGCTTGGCCCGGGTTATCGGCTTCACCATCCGGTGAGAAGACGGTGGCTTTGGTGGGTTTGACGACGCTGCCCGCCGGCGCCGAACTGGCGGCCGCAGAAGTGGACGCGGTGGGGGCGTTGAGGCCGAGCTGGTCCTGGTCGAGGCCGCCGCCGACGTTTCCGAACATCTTGTTGAGCACCGAGGCCAACACCAGCAGCGCTACCAGCAGAATCGCGGCGCCCGCGCCGATCCCGATCAGCAGGTTGCGGCGGCGGCGCCCGAAGGTTGCACCCGTGGGTGCGGGGGAGCGGGCGGGGACGGGCGGCGCGGGTGGTTCGATCGGGCCCAGCACCTCGGTCCGGTCGGCCACCGCGGTCGCCTGCTGTAGCAGGTTCAAAAGTGTTGAGGCGCTGCGTATCCCGCCGTCCTCTTGAACCGATCGGACGGTGACCGCCGAGATCTGGAACGGGATGTCGCGATCGACGGCGGCGGGCTCAACGGGATTGCCGGACGCATCGCGTTCGGCCGGCGCAAACCCACTGTCTGCCCCAGCCTCCGGCAGCGGCCACCGGTTGACCAGCAAGGCATACAGCGCGGCGCCGATGCCTCGGATGTCGTCCTGCGGATTGGCGTCGGGCATGGTCGCCGGGTAGGCGAGCACCACATCACCTTCGATGCTGACCCGGACCCGGCCCGGGTGGTCCAGCGACAGGGCCACGCCGGCCCGATGGGCGGCGTCGGCGGCCGCCGCGAGCGACTGCATGGCCCGGATGGCCCCGACCGGCGAGGGTGCCGTGTCGGCGACTTCCTGCAGCGAGCCGCCGCGAATCAACTCCGACACCACCAGCCCGCCGGAGGCGGTGTGCAGTACGTCAAGCACCCGGGCGACGCCCGGCTTGTCGATCCGGCTCAGTCGCAGCGTGCGGGCCAGAATCTCCTGCAGGACATCTTCGGGCAGGGTGCCATCCGGGTCGACGAAGGTCAGCGCCACCTGTCGATCCAGGGCGGTATCGAGTGCCTGCCAGAACTGCAACGGCGGGATACCGCCGTGGAAGACGAGCAGCCGGTAGCGGCCGTTGGCGATGCGGGCACCCGGGACTAGATTGACATCGTCTTGCGGCGTCGAGGGTTCCGCACTGCACTCGCGTGGAGCGTCGAACGGAATGGGTCCGCGGGTGTATCCGACGGAATCGCCGTTGGACTGATCCGAGGGGCGTTGACTCGCGCCACGGCCCCGGTCTGGGCCGGCCGGAATGTCGGGTTGAAAATCGTCGGCGACTGGCCGCGGCAGATCGATATCCGACGCGGAACTCGATGAGGCGGTGCTATCCGATGGGCGGTCGGTCACCGACGGTCCTTTCGCTATCCCGGCCCTGATCACCGGGGGTTTGCGCCGGATCAGCTCCTGGACCACATTTTCCCCCGGCAGGGACGACTTCCTTTGCTCAGGGTACGTGACGTCGTGATCGCCAGACGATGCATCCAGCACAGCTACGCTGCGTGGACCCGGTTTGCCAAGGCGCGTTCCGATCCGGTTGCGGACCACGTTGAGAGCCGCCTGTGCCTCGGGCACCTGCCCGGCGAGCAGCACCGCAATCACGATGGGCGCCATGATCACGCCCAGGATGAGTAGCCGCAGCAGCGAACCGATTCCGCCATCGAACACGGTCAACTGGCCCAGCCCGGCAAGCCGATCCACCACATAGGCCAGCAGTCCGGCCAGCAGCGACGCGGCGATGGTCACCAGGATGGTGTGCACCTCACGGGTGCCGACCAGTTGGCCGCCACCGGGGCGCAGCGCGTGTCGCAGCAGGTAGTAGCCGACGATCGCGCCGGCCAGGAATCCGAGCCCGTTGGCCAGTCCCAGATAACCGGCGACCATGTCGGGGTCATTGGTGAGGTGCGGCGCCAACACCGAGGCGCCGATCTTGACGCTGGTGATGATGATGATGATCAGGATCGGAGTCCAGGGTTGCTCGCGGGCGTAGAACACCCGCAGTCCCAGCAGCACCAGCGCATAGGGGATCAGCGTGAAGGCCGACAGTGCGATCGCCGCGCCCAGATATCCGGCGTCGACCTTGCCGAAGTTTCCGTAGGCGAACAGCGCGCTTCCCATTGCCGACCCGCCCACGGTCATGAATGCGACCGTGGGGATGAGGGTGATCATCGTCAGACGGGTGGCCAGCGACAGGTCGGCGAGCACGGCCGGGATGTCCTCGGCGGCGGCGTTGCGACTCAGCCGCGGCATCACCACCGTCAGCACGGTTACCCCGATCATGCCGAACGGCAGCATCAGCACCAGCCAGGTGTAGTTGTAGATGGCCGGCCCCGAAGCCGCGGCCCCGCTGGCGATCTGGTTGCCGACAATCAGCCCGAGCTGGCTGACCAGCACATACAGCACCATGGCGGCGGCCATGGCGCCGAACCGCTTGAGCCGGTCATCGATTCGCCACAGCGGCCGCAGGCTGATGTGCTGGCGCCCAATCGCGACCAGCAGCACCGCGGCCTGCGCGAACACGCCTAGCGTGGTGCCGACTCCAAGCACGAGCAGCTTGGCATTGCCCATCTTCACCGGATCGACGGCCAGCTCGCCGGGGACTGCCAGGTACACCAACAAGGTCGCGATGGCGACGACGTTGTTGATGACGGGCGCCCAGGCCGGCGGCCCGAACACGTTTCGGGTGTTCAGGATCGCCATGAACACCGACGACAGCCCATAGACCAGCACCTGAGGCAGCAGCAGGTAGGCAAAGGCGGTGGTCAACGGCTCGTTGACCTGTGGGTCGCGGCCCAGCATCAACCGCACCAGCAGTGGCGCGGCCAGCACCGACAGCGTGGTTGCCACGATCAGCAGCGTGGTTGTCAACGTCACGAGCCGCCGCACGAAGGCGGCCCCACCGTCGGGATCGTCCTGCTCGGCGCGAGCCAGGACCGGCACGAAGATCGCGGTGAACGTCGCCTCCAGCACTAGCGCGGCGACCAGGTTCGGCAGCTGATTGGCCACCGAGAAGGAACTCGACAGCGCCGCGCCCAAAATGGCGGCCAGCAGCACGATCCTGGCGAAACCCGTGATCCGGCTGACCAACGTCGCCAAGGCCATGCCCCACGACCGCGATACCAGCGCGGCATCGGAGAGTTCAGCGCGCTTCGGTGGCCCCGCAGCCGCCTGGCCGTAGGGCACCGGGAGCCGCTCGGGAAGCCGTCGAGGGTCCGGCGCTGAAACCGGACCCCGTGGTGCGGGCGGTCGCGCCGGAGGGCTTTCCTGCGGCGCTGGTGGGATTCGCCGCGGAGCCGGTTTCATACTCGGTGCTCTTCATCGACCCGATGGTCGGACGCGGCGTGCCGGGCGGCGGGAGGATCGGGCCGGTCCAGGTCGGCACGGTCGGGCTGACCGCGGAAGCGATGCCAAAGCCGCCGTCCCGCCAGCGCCACCAGCACAGCGGCGGCCGTCAGCGTGATCGCGAACAGCACCTTGCCGTAGGCGTTGGAATGCACGGACAACCGCACGGGTTCGCCGAGCGCCATGCCGTCGGGAGTCTTGAGCGTCACGTCGATAGCGACGCGCTGGGTGAAATTCACTTCGATCGGTACCCGAATGGGCAGGTACCCCGGCGGCAGCTCGATCTCACCGAGATCGGTGACCGTCATGCCGGGCGGCGCGTCGACCTGAAGCCTGACTCGGATGGGCACCGCCAAGCCGTTGTGCAGGGCCAGGGGCAGGGGGCTGTGTTCGGTGGCCAGGGTGTAGGAGCCACCCGGAATGACGATGGTGACCGCACCAAAGAAGTCGTTGATCGTGTTGCCGACCACCGCCAGCCGTTGCTGAGCCAAGCCGTTGCGGGTATCGGGCGGTACCGACTGGCTCAAAGCGCGCAGCATGTCCTCGCGAAGTGGTGTGGTGTACTGCGCCCCGGTCAGTCCGGTGCGGTCGTCGGTGGTCATGGCCGACGTCAGTTTCCACAGGCGACCACTCTGATCGGAGATCTGGGCGGTGACGTCATCGTCGAATCGGCCCCGTGCCGAAGGGTAGGGACCGGGCGGCTCCGGCGGCTCGGTGTGCGCCGCCGCCTCGGAGATCAGGGCCGACAGCGGCCGCGGCACCGCCAGGCCGGAGTGAATGGTGGTGGCCAATGCGGTCAGGATCAGCTGTGCGTCATCGCTGTGCAGGTCCCAGGTGGTGGGCGGGACCAGGATCTGGGTGCGTGGTGCCGCCTCCCCCCACAAGCTGCGCCACAGCATGGCACCTAGGGCGTCTTGGCGGCGTGCGGTTGGCGAGTCGTGGGCGATGTGTACCGACAGCGAGGAGTCCAGGTAGGTGGGAACGGTCGGGTTACTCCCGGCGGCCGCCAGGGCGGCGCCGACGGTCGGGTCGAACGGGGCGGCGACCACCTCAGCCGACAACCGTCGGGGTGCGGTATCGGCGGTGGCCCGGCCGCCTTCGGCGGCGACGTGCGCGGAGAAGTCGGCGGCCGCGATGGTGACCATTCCGCCGTCGGCGTTGAGGAGGTCGACCGCGCGGCTGGTCAGCGGTCCGTCCGGCAGCACCGCCGCGCCCCGTACCGACTTGACGTCGAGGATCCGATCGACGATGTCGGCGGCGCTGATGACGGCAATGTTGCTCAACCGGGGATCGTTGACGCGCTGCAAGGCGTCCAGGTCGGCCTGGGCGTAAGCCAGTGTCACCACGCATGTCCGCCGGGCCAGCGTGCGCAGGCGGTCCAGCCAGATGTTTGCGGCCGCCTGGCCGGTTCCCGGATGTGTCGGGGTGCCGGGCAATTGAGCGGGGCCGTCAGGGGAATCGGATACGACGTAGCCCGCGGTCATCGCGTTGACGGTGACGAGCAGGTCGGGGTCCACGGCCAGACAGATAGAGCGGGTGACGGTGCCCTCCGGGTCGACGTCGCGGCTGGTGGCCAGTTCGGCGGCGGAGAGCAGGGTATCCAGCCTGCCCCCGCTGGCCAGCGAGTTGGCCAGGTCGTCATCGATCAGCCGTACCGGAATGGTCCCGCCGGGAACGCCGGGGGCCAATCGAGGCCGATCGGCCAATGGCCACAGCATGGTGATCCAAACCGGCTTGTCGGTCTCGGGCGTGACGGGAGCGTCGAAGTCGGCGTCACGGTCGGGGGGCACCCCGACGACGGGCAGCAGGAAGCGCGCGTTGTCCAGACGGGCCGGCGCACCGTAGTCGGGCGTCCCGTTGACGTTGACCAGCACCGGGAAGATTCCGGGACCATCGATGGACAGCGATGGTTTGGTCAGCGAGCGCAACGGCGCCGACAGGGTGAAGCCGACTTGTTGGCCTCGCCGCAGTTCCGAGGACACCGTGAGGAAGTCCGCGGCCGGCTGGTACTGGTCCGTGCTGCCGTCCAGCGACGTGCGTAGCGCCGACGACGACGTGACCGCGGCGGCGTGTTCTAGCCGGACCATGACATCGCGAACCGGGCGGTCGCCGATGTTGGTCACCATGCCGCTGACCGTGATTACCGGGTCGCTTGTGGTGGTGACCAGGTCTGGGGTCACTTGATCGATTCGGACCTGCACGAACGGCGTCGCACCGGGCTCGCCCGCCGATGCGCGGGGCGCGGCGGGAGCAGTGAGCACTACCGCGAACCCGGCAACGATGCCGATCACGGCGGCGAGGCGCCACATCCCGGACCAAGGGAGTCGCAACGCGGTCACGGCCCCGGTCCGTGACCGTTCTTGCGTCCGGGTGGGGATCCTTCGGCTGCGTGACGAGTGCGTGAGTGAGTTTGGGGCCGTCGGCGGGGCGCGCTGGGCGGCAACGGCGGGAGCGCGGTGGGACCGTCGGTCTGCAGCTTGTCGATCAACTCGTCGGCGACTTCGGCCAGCCGACGTTCATCGGCGTAGGCCAGCCGGGACGGGAGTTCCGGAATCGGCACCCACGCGACCTCGGTGACCTCGAGATCATTGTCGGAGAGTTCTCCGCCCAAGAACCGCATCAAGTAGTGGTGCACGGTCTTGTGTACACGCCGGCCGTCGGTGACGAACCAATAGTCGATGCGACCCAGCGCGGCGAGCACGCCGCCGCGAATGCCGGTTTCCTCGGCGACCTCGCGGATCGCGGTCTGCTCGGCGGTTTCACCCATCTCGATGTGGCCCTTGGGCAGTGACCACAGCATGCGTCCGCGCCGGTCTATCCGACCGATCAGCGCCGCGACCTGCGCGTCGCGCGGTCCATCGATTCCGTCGATGACCAGGCCACCGGCCGATGTTTCGTGCACGGTCCGCAACCGGTCCGGACGGCCGCGACGGGGTAGGCGGGGTCTGCGACCCTTGGTGGGTGCTGGGTTCGGGTCGGTGGACCCGGCGTTGTCCGTATGATTCTCGGCTGAGCGTGCAGCGCCACGTCCGCGACGCCGGCCTCGGCGTCGACGTGGTTTGGCTTGTTCGCCCTCCGACACCCAAGCGATATTAGCTGGCGGGAGCGGGTCTTCAGGACGCACTCGCCGTCGCCGGCCGCATCGACGGCATTGCGGCCGGATTTCGGTGCCGGATCCGAGGGCGGCGGGCACCCGTTACCGGCCGTCTGGTCGCGCGGTGGAGTCTGGTGACTAGGCTGATCGAACGTGCCTGAAACCGTCCAGGATGCCGACCTGCTGACCGCTGCCGCGGTAGCCCTCAATCGGCACGCCGCCGTGCTTCGTGAACTCGGATCGGCCTTCGCCGATGCGGGTCACGACTTGTATCTGGTCGGTGGTTCGGTTCGCGATGCCCTGCTGGGCCGGTTGAAGTCCCCCGACCTGGACTTCACCACCGACGCCCGCCCGCAACAGATACTGAAGATCGTGCGCCCCTGGGCTGATGCCGTGTGGGACACGGGCATCGAATTCGGGACGATTGGCATCGCCAAGAACGACTACCGCCTGGAGATCACGACCTTCCGGGCCGACAGCTACGACCAGGTTTCACGGCACCCCGAGGTCCGTTTCGGCGAGCGCCTCGAAGACGACCTGGTGCGCCGCGATTTCACCGTGAATGCGATGGCCGTGCGGATCACGGCCAGTGGCCCGGGCGAGTTCCTCGATCCGTTGGGCGGTTTGTCGGTGCTGCGCGACAAGGTGCTCGACACGCCGGCCGCGCCTTCGGTGTCCTTCGGTGACGACCCGCTGCGAATGCTGCGGGCCGCGAGGTTCGTCTCCCAGCTCGGCTTCGCCGTGGCACCGCGGGTGCGGGACGCGATCGAGGAAATGGCCCCGCAACTGGCACGCATCAGCGCCGAACGGGTCGCCGCGGAGCTGGACAAGCTGCTGCTGGGCGAGGATCCGGTGGCCGGCATCGACCTGATGGTGCACACCGGAATGGGCGAGGTGGTGCTCCCCGAGATCGGTGGCATGCAGATGGCCATCGACGAACACCACCAGCACAAGGATGTCTACCAGCACTCGCTGACCGTGCTGCGCCAAGCGATCGAACTGGAAGACGAAGGACCGGACCTGGCGCTGCGGTGGGCGGCGCTGCTGCATGACATCGGCAAGCCGGCCACCCGACGCCACGAGGCCAACGGCGGCGTGAGTTTTCACCACCACGAGGTGGTGGGCGCCAAGATGGTGCGCAAACGGATGCGGGCCCTCAAGTACTCCAAGCAGATGGTCGACGACGTCTCGCAGCTGGTGTATCTACACCTGCGATTCCACGGCTACGGCGATGGGAAGTGGACGGACTCGGCGGTGCGGCGCTATGTCACCGATGCGGGACCGCTGCTGGCGCGACTACACAAGCTGGTACGCGCTGACTGCACCACGCGCAACAAGCGTCGGGCCGCGCGCCTGCAATCCAGCTATGATCGGCTCGAGGAGCGGATCACCGAACTGGCCGCCCAGGAGGACCTGGACCGGGTGCGGCCGGATCTGGATGGCAACCAGATCATGACGCTGCTCGACATTCCGGCCGGCCCTCAAGTCGGTGAGGCGTGGCGCTATCTCAAAGAGCTGCGGCTCGAGCGTGGACCGTTGACCATCGAGGAAGCCAAGGCCGAACTGCTGTCCTGGTGGCAATCGCGGGGGAACCCCTAGCGGCGGTGTGGCGTCCAAGTAGGAGTGGACTACTGCATCGGTGGCGAGGACGGAACGGCGGCCATCTGGCAGCGCCTGCCCGATCTCGACTTGGACGGTGACGGCATGCGCGATGACGCATTGGCGGACTTCGACGGTGACGGCATGGCCGACCATGGCATCTTCGACTTCGACAACGACGGAACCCCCGAAGCCGTCTTTACCGACGACGGCTCGGGGACGTGGGCGGTCGGCGCTGAGCGCGGCGGGCAACTTCGTTGGTTCGGTCTCGATGGTGTCGAGCACACCGGTGGCCCCTTGGTTGACTTCGACGGGCTCGGGCAAGCCGACGATCAGCTGATAGATACCGACGGCAACGGGGTTGCCGACCGGGCGCTGTGTCCGGAAGAGGAGGGGATCACCGGGTACGTCGATACCGATGGCGACGGCGAATGGGATGTGCGGATCACCGATTCCGACGGTGATGGGACCGCCGATGGTGCCAGCGCATTGTGAGGACTTGATCAAGGTGAATTGACCACCAAAGGTGGGCGTCACTAGCGTGGCGGCCTGGATGAGAGGGACGGCGACGCTTCGGGGACCGCGACAGGGCGTTGCCGGGCGACTTGGACGAGACAAGGCTGGCCATGTTTGTTGACACCGGACTGCTGCACCTGGGGGGCAACGAATCTCACCGAGCCGGGGGACACGCCCAAGAAGGCGCCGATCGTCTCGCGCTGGGGCCGCTCATGTCAGGAATGTTCGCCGACTTCGCCGCCGCCGATGCGTTTCACAACTCCGTGCACTCGGCGCATGCGCAACACGTGCGGAACCTGCAGGCCCATCAGGAAGCACTGACGGCGGTCGGCAGCAACGCACACTTGGCCGCCAAGGGATTCACCGCCATGGATGGGCACAACGCCCAAGCGCTGCAAGCGGTGCGGTGGGGTGCGGGTACATAGGTATCCCGAGCATCGCGAACGAACTGCAGATCCGCCGTCCAGGGACGATATCCGTTCTGGGACAAACCCTTTACCGGACCTTCGCTATTTCAGCGGCGGCCGACCCGCCCCCGGCCCTTGCGCCACTCATTGCCATAGGCCGTAGCGTCCGCAAGGTGACTTGACCGGCGATTTCTCGGTAGTAATCTTTCTGCCGGCGCGGGAGGGTTCACGATGTTGGTCGACACCGGTTTGCTGGAGAGCGATGGATGTCGCCGGACGCACGGGCATATCCAAAGTAGTGCGCCTCAGTTCGGGTGTCGAGCGCTGATGCCGGGTATCGTCCTCGATTTGCCGCCGCAGCGGGCGCGACTCAGCGCATGTCGCACGCCGCGCGCATCAACCACCTCAAGAGGCTCGAGTCACGCCACGACGCTGTGGACGGTGCGATGCAACTCCGGTACATAAGCATCCCGCTTCTGATTGCCGAGGCCGGCGGTGGCCCGTGGGCGATCAATCAGAGTCTGCAGCTTGGTCGCCCGGCCCAGATATCAGACTTAGCAACGGCATTTCACGATGCGGGCAGATCGACCACCGAGGCGGACACGGCCTTCGACCAAGCACGACGCCGTTTCGAGACGTCCTGGAATCGGGAGAACGGCGCTCACCCGATCAACGATTCGCCCCAGGTCCAGGGGCTTACCACTTCGTTGAGATCGCAGGCTGCCAGGCTGCCGGAAATCGGGCTCCAACTGGACAACATTGCCGGCGGTCTGGCCGGGGCGCAGCGGTCAGCGACTGGCCAGATTGTGGGCCTGGAGGCGCAGCTGTGCGACATCGACAGTGAAATTGGCGAGGTGCTGGCGCTGGAACACGGCGCCCAACTGACAACTGCGGACAGGCTGGCCCTCGAGGCGATTGTTTGCGCACTTGAAGATCAAGCCGTCGGCGACACGCAATCGGCAGTGAGTAAATTGCATTCGATACGAGCGGGATACGCGGGCCTGCTGCACCAAGCCCTGACCAGTCTGAGCGCCGACGGCTTCGATCCGGCGGCTATCCAGGCCTTGGACGCCCCGCAGTCTCCGGCTGAACCCGCTGAGGTGATTGCGATCCCGGCGCCTACCGCGAGTGCCGAGGAGGTCAAGAAGTGGTGGGATTCGTTGAGTCCGCAACAGCGAGGGCGATTGATCGACGAACATCCACCAGAACTGGGCAATCTCAACGGCATCAACGCCATCACTCGTGATTTGGTGAACCAGGCCGTGATGGACGACGACATCACCCGGGTGGAAAGCGTGGCAATGCAACGCGGCGTCTCGGCTGACGACATCGTGAACAACCCGCAGAAGTATGGGCTTTCGGGCTCGGATGTCACGCGCTATCGAAATGCCATCAGGACCCGCGACGGTCTCATCTATGACCGGGAGCACGCGACCGATGACCCGAGGCCCGTCATGCTATGGGCATACGACCCGTTGGCCTTCAACGGCGAGGGCAAAGCGGCGATCGCCATCGGCAACCCGGACTATGCACGCAATACCGCCGTGATCGTGCCGGGAACCGGCAGCAGCGTGGCGCAGGGCTGGATGTCAGACCACGACGATGCAACCAACCTTTATGATCAGGCCCTCGCCGCAGACCCTGAGCACCACTACACAGCGGTGATCGCCTGGATGGGATATGACGCCCCCAACGGATTTTCCGACGTGAGAGTCACAGAGCCAGGGCTCGCGCGCAGCGGCGGTGCACTGCTGGCCAACGATGTGAACGGGCTTTGGGTCACCCACAACAGCCTGACGCCCCAACATGTCACCGTAATTGGACACTCCTACGGATCGACAACGGTAGCCGATGCGTTTGCCGGCAGCGGCATGCACGCGAACGACGCAATCCTCATAGGATGTCCTGGAACCGATCTCGCACGCAGTGCAGCCGACTTCCATCTCGACGGAGGACAGGTCTACGTCGGGTCGGCCTCTACGGACCCGGTCAGCTGGATCGGCGAATCCAGCGGTGTACCTGGCGAATTACTCAAAGGCAAACTCAGGGAGTATGGGGTGCCGATTCCGTTGGATGCCGGCTTGGGTCGTGATCCGGCCGGCGACGGCTTTGGATCAGTCCGCTTTCACGCGGAAGTACCTGGCTCTGGAACGATGGACCGACACGACCATTCGCACTACTACGTGATGGGCAGCGAGTCGCTGCGCAGCATTACCGATATCTCCAGCGGCCATCCAGACCGACTTGCGAGCGACGACCTGATTGCCGAGGGGCGGCGGCAGCCGCACGTCGGACCGTTCCGGGTCCCCGGCGTTCCGGCATACATCGATCCAGAAAGCGACCGTCCACGAGACACCGTCCATGATGACCACCACTATCCCGCTTACCAACCGCCCCGCTGATCACCGCGCCCGATACCGCACTGCACTGCGGCATATCGGGGTGGCGATGGCTGTGCTCGTCTTGGGAGGATGTTCACTGATGAGACCGCACCGTCCCGAGATCGATCAGCCGGCTCATCCGCTGTCGGACCAACAGGCCCGCGATCAAGTCATCGAACCGGCCAAACAGATCGCCAGCTTTGCAGGCCTGCAGGATCCAACCGGACGCTTCGACTTCTCGTCATGCAATGACCAAGGCGATCCGCCATATCGCGGCCTGGTCTCCATGAGCTTCGCGTGGCCCACTGACGACACCGGGGGCTATCCCGCTGCAGCCGAACCGAATACGGTCTTTCAACAGATCGCGACCGACATGGTTGCTCACGGCTGGAGTGATGGCCCTCCGCCTGATTGGCACTCCTTTGGCCGCGTCCTGAACAAGAACGGGGTGGTGGCGGTGCTGACCCAAAGCTCCGCTAGCGGAAAGGGCGGCATCCAGCTCTACGGCGAATGCCGCAATATGACCAACCATCGCCTCGAGCGCACGACGATGGGCTCCCGCATTGACGAGCAGCTCCGCGGAAAGTAACAAGCCATGTGGCATTGAGCTGGACATGGCTGTCCAGGTGCGCTGGGTGGGCCCAGGGCGGGGCGGCCAGGTGAATTGCGGACGCGCCTCCGGGTGGCTAGGTTGCCGACATGGATGCTGACGGCACGCTAGGTGCGAATGCCGCTGCGATGCTTGGCTTCGCGGAATCGCTGCATGGTGCTGCCGAACATCTTCAAGGCGAACTGGCTGAGCTCGAAGGACAGGTTGGCGACATGTTGGGCGGGTGGCGCGGCGCGGCGGGGAGTGCATTTGCCTCGGCATGGGAATTGTGGCGCCGTGGTGCCGGAGAGGTGCAGTTGGGGCTGTCGATGCTGGCGGAGTCGGTAGGCCAAGCGGGCGCGGGCTATCAGGCCAACGAGGCGGCGTCGGCGCGGGCTCTACGTGAATTGGGCCATGGCTGATCCCTTCCGGGTGGATCCCGCCTCGCTGTCCGATGCGGTAGCGCAGATGGCGGAGTTTGGTCGTCACGCGGAGGCCATGATTGCTGAAATCGAATCCCTGGTAACCAGATTGCACGTGACATGGACGGGCGAGGCCGCGGCAGCCCATGCCGAGGCGCATCGGCATTGGGCCGGTGGCGAAGCGATGATGCGCGAAGCGCTTGCTCAGTTGCGGTCCGCGGGACACAGCGCGCACACCAACTACACCGCGGTCATGTCAGCGAATCAGAGCATGTGGTCATGAGCTGATGGCGCCGCTGGCCGTGGATCCCGCGGCCCTCGATGGCGCTGGCGCCGCGGTGTTGGCTGCCGACGAGGGGCTGGAGCCGGTGATCGCATCCTCTGGTCGTGCTTCTGATGGGGCGGCAGCAAAGGTCCTGGCAGCTATGGAGCTAGCCGAAACAGGCTGTGCGGCAGTGGAGATGAGATTGGACTGTCGCTTCTACGTTTCCAACTGAATGAGAACTCACCAAGGCCGCTTCCACGGACTGTTGTGTGGTAGATGAATTGGTCGATCCGTGCAGGAATGATGAACGAACGGAGTTATCGGGTGAGTGCAGGATTTACGGGCAAGATTTTCCGCACAGCCGAGGAAGCGGAGCGTGAGGGCTTCACAGCGCCGATGGCCGATGAGATTGCACGCGCACAACGTCTTTTCGAAGAGTTTCAAGCGAAAGTAGATGCGGTAGGTCCTGATCGGGTGAAAGAAGTATCGCCCAAATTCTGGGGCGATACATCAGGTCGGGAAACCGGCATCAGCATGGATGGCTAGTTGTAGGATCCGCTGGTAACCGTGCTCAACGAACTTGTCCTCTAATCCGCGAACCGAGGTGTGGTTGGCGACTAGCCAGTTGAGCACTTGGGAATTGCATAGCTGATCACAGTGCTCCTGCTGCGGGCCAGCCGGGAAATGGTGGCAGGGTGGGAAAGTCTCAGGGAACGCCGGAGCCCTGACCACGTCAGTGTCACGAGTTGTCACAACCCGGTTCAAGGTCGCTCCCGCTGCCTTCAATGCGTCGTCCTGAGAGTGCGCGTACAGCTTCATCGTGAGAGTGGCATCCTTGTGCCCAATCCACGCGGCAATCACCGCTGCTGGGACCCCTTGCAGATGCATCAAAGTCGCGCAGGTGTGCCGCGCTGCGTGCAACTTGATGTGGCGGGCACCTGCGGCTTTAACCGTGTCGCGCCAGTACCGCGACAGGACGCCCGGCGCATACGGCTCCCCGACCTCGTTGCTCACGACGTACGTCCATTCGCCAACGTTAGCGCCCAACGCCAGGCGTTCGGCTGCCTGCTGCACCTTCGCCGACCGCAGCACGTTGACGAGCCGCTCCGGCAATCGGAGGGTGCGTCGCGACGCCGCCGACTTGGGATCGTTCTCAACGGTGCGTCCAGCGGCAGACACCCAATTGTTCGTAATCGCAAGCGTTTTGGCGTCGAAGTCGATATCAGACCAGTATAGACCAACTACTTCTCCACGGCGCAAGCCGGAAAGCGCCAGCTCCCAAGCGTGAGCGAGGCGGTGACCGTCGATAGCCCCAAGAAGGTCACTGACCTCAGCTTCTGTGTACGTATCAACATCTTTGTGGGGAACCGATACACGATTCACCACCTCTGCGACGTTTCGCGGAACTATGCCCTGAACCTTAGCGTCGGCGAGTACCTGCCCGATTGTCGCGATCACCTTGTTAACCGAGTCCGGTGACCATGGCCGCCCCGTCCGTCCATTTATTGTGGTTGCGCCGCCCGCGACGAGGTCTGCGACCAGGCTGTCGACGTGGGCCTTGGCCAGGCGCTGCACAGGGACCGGCCCATAACGCTCGCGAAGGGGCGAAAGATCATAGGCCAGCTTGGCTTTCGATGATTCACGAAGGTTGTGACGGCTCGCGATGTAGTCCTCACAGAGCTCGTCGACTGTCATGTACGAGCGGGCAACAAACTCACCTTTTGCAGCGGCGCTGGAAATCTCGGCAACGGCGGTACGTGCGGCACGCTCGGTCGCGTACCGCCTGCGAGCCTGCTGCCGGCGCCCCGTCGTCGGGTTGATGCCGGCGTCAACGGTAACCTGTTATCACACAACGGCTTTGCCGGTTGTCCGGTCCTTCACCGTGATCTTCTTGATCTGCGGGGGAAGCTGCTGCCTAGTCATTGTTGTCCTCCTCGGACATTGCGGTGCGGTTCATTCCCCACAGCGACTCTTGAGCAGTGCGGATGCGGTTGCGGATAGTTGCGATCTGGTCGGCGTTGCGGTCCAACATCTGCTGAGCGGTATGCATTTCGGTCGGATCACGCTCAACCGTCCGCAGATGATGCACAAGGGAACTGCGGGTGTCCAGCGCCTGGTGAAGCAACGTGATGTTGGCGATCAGCTCCACACCGTCATTCGGCAGCGATGGCTCGCCGTCCAGCCGTCCAGCATTCATGTCGTAGACACGTGGGTTAGAGGTCTCGCCCGACACCCAGCGGATCGACTCACCGTCCGTCGTAAACACATTGGGAAGCACGCTGCTCCCGCTATCAGAAGCCACCTGCGGAAACAACAGCAACAGAGGCGGAACGTCGAGGGCCGCGGCTAGGACCAACACTTCCGCTACGTCGATTTTGCCCGAGCGCAGGTTCGATTCAATCTCCGCGATCGTCCCCCGCGTGATAGGAAAGCCCAGCTCAGCGGTCTTCCGCGACAGTTCGGCGGCGGTGAGGCCCAATGCCTTGCGCCGCCACCCCACGGCAATCCCAAACCAGCCAGCACGACCCGTCTCGTACGCCTTCGCTTGTTCATCAATGTTCGGCATATGGACGCATATACCACACTAGTTGTATCGTTCCGGAGCAGAGCACACGCTCCATGATGTAGCTTTCTGGAGGATTTCAGCTACATACAGGAACTACTATGAGAATGGACATAACACACATTGCACAGCTTCACAGCTTCATAGGCGCTGCGCAGAAGCTCGGACTAAGCCGCTCGACGCTCTACTTGGAAATGGAGGCCGGCCGCTTGCAGTTCGTCAAGGTTGGCAAGCGGCGGCTCATCAGTGAGGTGGCGCTGCACGCATACATTGACAGCCTCGTCGCCGAATCCGCCGCGAAGGTGGCAGTCGCTGACCCGACTCCCGAGGCCGCGGAGTGGGGGCGGTGGGGCTCCCGGAAACGATTCGGCAAGCGAAGCGTTGGGATCAGACCAAGCAGGCGTACCTCAATGAGGGGCTGTGCCACCGTTGTGCCGCCCACGCCGCGTGGGGCCACCAGAACAACGCTGGCGGCCGGACGAAGCTGCCGGCTCCTTGTGTGGGATGCGCTCCGCGACTTCGCGACTTCCCCGTGCCCACGACGAGCTCTCTGTGGCGCAAGTTCGACCGCCCGCAGGACCTGATCCGGTCGTTGCCAGCCCTGTACGAGACTCGCTTGAATTCTGTGGAGGACCGTGAAATGGCTGTCAGCGACCAGGAATCGGTGGCCTAGTGACGACGTACACGACCATGGACGACTGCGCGCTGACGCCGCTGGACTGGCGACTACTTGGCACCGCCGCGCCGAAAGACTCGCTCATTCAGGGGCTGACCGACGAGGGAGAGTCGGGCTCCCTCATTGCTCAGGCCGGTGCGGGGAAATCCCTGCTGATGCTCGAAGTGGCGATCAATCTCGCACTCGGCCGACCACTTGTTGGTGAGCCCGCTCGCGAGCCGGTCCCCGTGATGTACGTCGATATGGAGAACACGGAGACGGAACTGGCCAACCGCCTCCACAGCATGGGACACGAGGCGGCTGCGCTGGATGGCGCGCCGCTGTTCTACTTTTCGTATCCCGACCTACCACCGCTCGATACGGCGGTAGGCGGGAGGAAACTCGCCCTCGCCGCCGCACGGCATGATCCGAGCTTGATCATTCTCGACACAATTTCGCGACTGGTCGAGGGCAAGGAGGACAGCGCCGACACCTAGCGGTATTTCTATAACTTCACGATGGTGCCTCTGCGTCGGCAGGGCCGCGCTGTGCTGCGCCTCGACCACCAAGGCCACGATCTGAGTAAGGGCGCTCGCGGCTCGTCGGCTAAGCGAGACGATGTCGATGTCGATGTCGATGTCGATGTCGATGGATTCTGAAACGACGGGACAACAACATCACGCTCACGCTCGACAAGGGACGCGGGCTCGGGCACCCGCAGACGATCGAACTGCGGCGTTACTCCGAACCGACACGTCACCTTCTGGCATCCACGACCACGACCACCTCCAAGGTCGGCGACTGCACCGAAGCCCTTGATGCCCTTGGCGTCCCGCTCAGCGCAACCCGCGACCGTGCCGGGAAGGCCCTGCGTGAACACAACTATAAGTTCGGCCAACGACATTCTCGGCCAGGCGTTGCACCACCGAAATTCGTCCGCGTCCTGCCGGACAGACGGGCCGCGCTAGCCACATTCTCCCAGTTCTAGCCATCGTTCTGCCGTCCGTCCAATACACCCCCCTTAAGGGGGTGTGGTGGCCATGCGGACGGACTGCTCAACGAAGCCGGGTCGCGCACTCATCGAAGGGTGGGGGTACCCCCAGGCCTCCGGCGTTCCCTGGGGAAAGTCTGAACGGGGATGCACGCCGTTGCTGAGAAATAGCCGGCGCTCTAGAGGATCTGGTGCCTTTTCGACACAGGACTGGGCGTCGGCTGGCCGCGATGGCCACTCCGGAAACTCGGTGATTCGGGTTGGAGAGGCGTCGATGATGAGGGCGCCGTCGATTCGCCAGGCGCCGAAGACATCATCGAGCGGTGCTGGGGCGGTTCCTTTCTGCACCGGCAGGGGTGGTCCCGTGCCACCTTGTGGGGTGGTCATCGACACCCATTGCATCCCAATCCCGCTAGAAGGAGCCGTGAATGCCGTCTCGTGCATCCAGCCATACTTCCCGTGGCCTAGATCGAGCGCTGTGGTGTAGGCCCACACACACACCACCGCGGTCACCTGCCGATCTATCTCATCAACCCGCAGGATGTGATAGCCGCGGGTACCCACGACGGGGATACCGATGGGGTGTTGGGTGTCCGGCCAGCGATCGCGGGTGCTGTGCGGGTGGCCTTCCGGAGCATTCGGTGGCACCGCCTGGGCGAATCCCGGGTACGCATAGGCGATGTCACCGCCGTAGTCCGCCAGATAGATCGACTCGAGGTAGGCGCGGACCGTGACGGCCGGTGCGGTGAGTAGATCGATGCCCGGTTCGGCACTCCATACCGCGCGCACATCGGCCAGCATTCCCGTCCAGGGCAGCTTCGCTGGCGGTGTGGATGGCTGGGGGCTGGGCGCCGGCCCGCAGCCGCCCAACAATGCAACCAGCAGCATCCCGCACGCCATCGCGAGCCGGAGCCGCCACCGTCTGAGCTTCATCTGCCTGTTCCTAGGGGTTGGGTATTTGGACCACGTCGTTGTAGTGGTTCTGCATATGCGGAATCACGGTTCCATCACCCAGCGCTCCCTGCACCGCATCCCTCAGCTTCTGGTTGTACTCGAAGGTATTCCCGCCCCCACTGATACGCCGATATTCGTCGTACGTCGCTATCCGCAGCGGACTACTCGGGTCGCCGGGAACCGTGTGCACAAAGAAGTCGCTGTCCAGTCCGCTAATCGGGGCGTGGTTTGCGATCAGCCCGTTGAGCACTTGGGAATAGGCGACGCTGTCTGGCATGTTCGCCACGATCTCCGATGTTGTCATGGCTGTCGGCGGGGCACCGATAATGTCCTGCTGCAACGCATTCCCAGCCATGGACACACCCGGACCGGAAAGCTTGCCCACGATGTTGAAGGGCGGTGGCAGCGCACCGCGCGCGATCCCGGCTCCGGTGCTGAGCCCTTTGACGACTGAGCCATACGCCGACTGCTTACGCGCGTAGGCCTCGGCTGCTAGCTGATCCCCGTTGAGCCCCTGGGCGTGGGCCGCGTTGTTGACGCCGCAGTCGACCAAGGCCTTCAAGGTCGCTGCCTGCTGCAAATCGGCATCGTGGGCGACTGCTCCCGGCGTGTGGTTGGCTACCGCTGCGGCGTAGTCGTTTTGGTCTTGCATGATCTGCCGCATCGCGGCCCCGTTGAAGATATCGGAGGTGTCGTTGTCGGTGCTAAGGACAGAGAAAATGCCTTTTGCAACAGGAAGTCTCGTCTCCACGTCCTGGTTCGTGTCCGGGGTGTGAAAGTACTGCGACAAATCATTGCTGTCACCGGCGATGTTGGCGACGTAGGGCGCCAGGCCTTTGGCGAAGTCCTGCACCAACTTCGGGTTCATCTGACCGAGAGTTTGATGTCCCGGCAGGTCGAGCAACTCGTGGGAGTTCTGCCCGAGGTATGCGGCATAGGTTTGGGCGGTCTGGCCGGCGATTCCGGCTTCCGGCCCGGTGGCGTTTTGTGTCCAACTGAACAATGATCCTGCGGCGGCACCGTCGTCTGCCCACGTTTGGTGGGTGATGTTCAGCATGAAGTCTCCGCTGGCGGCGTCGCACATGCCAAGGTCGTTGACCATCCAGTTGACGGCACCATGGTCTCGCCCGGCTGCCCAGAAAACGGCCTCGACCGTCGGGTCGAAGGTGTTGCGGGTCCAATCAAACGAGCTCATGATTTGCGCGCCCTTGTGCAGCAGGTTCTGGTCCAGTGGTGTGTTGTGCTGCAGCATGGGGTTGCCGCCTTTGACGATGTCGGCGATCGTCCTGGTCTGGTCGGCAAACAGGATCTCAGGTGCGGTCAGTGTCCGTTGCACGCTTTCGGGCAGTTGCGCGAACCCACCTTGCACCGTTTCCGACCTTTCCTTGGCACCAGGGTTCAATGGCGTCTTGGGGAAGGAGATCGTCGGCGTGCTCATCAACTGCCAGGAATCGCCGATGACATGTCGTTGGTCGTCGAGGCGTTCTTCGGCCGTCTTGAGATCGTCGATCGACATGCCGTGTTGCTGCGCCTGCATCTGACTCAACACGGACGCCTGTTCTGGCGTCAGTGGTAGATTGCCCGCTCGCTGGTCGGCGGTGATCGAATCCAGCACCGCCGCTACCCGGGCGGCAGCGGCTTTGTCGCCGGCCAGGGCCTTGTGCACATCCTCTTCGGCCTGCTGCGGAGTCTCGGGAGTATGACCGTCGAGGCCGGCTACCAATGTGGTGTCGTAGCCGTCGGTGTGCAAGTTGGACTCGGCCTGCTGCAGTTTGCCCGAGTAATCGTCACGGATGCGTTCGAGGTCGCCTATCGCGGCTCTGGTCTTGTCGATGGCCTCTTGCTCACAACCGGTGATGTACTCCTCGAGCAGGTCACGTTCCACTCGGGTCAGGTTCGGATCCCGCTCCAGCTGAAGGGCTTCGTCGAGCTGATCGTCAATACGATGTAGTTCGTCCTCGAGCGCGGCGAGAGCTGATTTGCCTGAGCGCTGCGCCTCGGCCAGGGTGGCCGCGACATTTTGCAGGTCGGCGGCGATCTTCGGCAGCTGAGCCGCTTGCACGCCCAGCGTGGTGACGGTGCGCCGTACCTCGGCCGAGTCGTTGATCGGATTCTCGCCGTTTTCGTGGGTCCAGGATTTCTCGAAGCGCTCGCGGGCCTGACGGAAGGCGGTGTCGGCCTCGGCCGTGGATTGCCCCGCATCGTGAAACGCCTGTGCAAGATCGGAAATCTGCGCCGGTCGCCCGCTTTGCAGGGTGGCGTTGATCTTCCACGGATCGCCGCCAGCGAAGGTAATCAGCGCAGCCTGGCTTATATGTCGAAGGTGCACTGGGCTATCCGACGAGTGCTACCAGCTGCGTTCGGGGTGTTGTCCAACGCGCTCTCCAGCAGCTACGGCCCTGCAATGTGACGTTGTAGCCAAGCGCACCTGCTTCCTGGCACGACATCATGCTACGAACGGCCCTTCACCCCCCTTCACCCCCTTGTCGATCGGCGGCAACATTACTACCGTGCGTCGGCGCGTCAATTCACTCTCAGCGCTGACCGCCCGTCTGCGCCCCCACTTGTCGAGCCTTCGATACACCGCGGTGGCGATGGCCATCCGATGAAGGGCGGGGTGTATTGCCTTATGAGGCCCGTCGCCGGGGCATCCGGGAGCATCCAAATAAACGGACGCGAATTCGCGCAACTTTGAACGCATTCATTAGTTGGTAGCCGCCGAGGACTAGTGACAATAGCTCGGCGGACATCGATTCTGGCCGATTCATGAAGCCGACTACGCCCAGATATCGGAAGGTGCGCGCCGGCATGAGTTCATGCTTGCCCAGTTGGGAGCAACGCGCGGGATGGTCCGCCCACCCCGCGGCAGCGCACCCAGGAAAACGTGCGTTCCGCGAAATGACCTCTCTCAAGTGTCGCCGGCGACCTCTTAGCTACCTGGTCAGTCGTCGCCAACCGTGTGGTTAGGTGACTAGTCGGCTCCTCCGAGCCGAAGTAATCTCGTCACGGGTGTCGCCATTACCGATGGTGGCCCGGCAATCGAAATGCGCGCGCAAATTCGCTGCAGCTACCCTGCGATGGGCGGGCGACGGTGTCCGCGCCCATGGTGCGCCGTGTTTCGCTGACCCGGAGGTACGGGAGTAGTGGCTTGGGTGTTTGTTTCCAGGCGGAGTGGTCTGCTGACAGACGTGGGCCGGTTTCGGCACGGCGGCGGAGGAATTCTTGACTGATCCGCTGATCCTTCAGACGCTGGCGACCTTGTCCCGCGGGCACGGGCTGTTCGCCGGTCGCTTAGTCGACGAAAGAAGCCGCCACGAGCCGCAGCCTCAGGCACTGGCCGACTCCGTATCGCAGACAGGAGGGGACCGGCTTCCCGATCGGGCCGCAGCGCGATCGCACGCCGTCGTCCAGGCCGTACGACGGTCCATCGACACCGACCGGGAACTCGCGCAGATCATGTCGATAGCCCAGGCCGATCACGCGCTCGCGAGAAGGGCCACGCGCGCCATCCTGCAGGCAGCCCACGCCGATAGCGCGCTTGCGGCCGATACGCCGCTTGGCCGGCGCGAAGCCATGGTCCGCATGGCGGCAAGACTGCGAGCCCAGCGCCGCCACATCGTGCGGTCGCGTGCACGGGCGCGACAACTGGTGTTGCGGCTGCGCCGGCTGCGGTACCTACAGGCAGCCGCTAGGCGACAGCATCATCACGTTTCACCCACGGGCCGGCCCGCTGTGTTGGCGGCGATCCGTAAAGCCCTCGATATCAAGGGTATTCACGACCCTGCAGCACGAGCGCGCTGGACACGCGGGATGGATTTGGTGGCCCGCCGAGAGTCGGGCTACAACGCCAGCGCGGTGAACGACTGGGACGCTAATGCGGCCCAGGGCACGTCGAGTAGGGGAGCGTGGCAGTTCATCGCACCGACCTTCGCGGCCTACCACCAGCCGGGCACCTCGACCAACATCACCAACCTGGTGGCCCAGGCATGCGCGTTCATCAACTACGCGCAGGGCCGCTACGGGGTTGCCGCTGATGCATCGAACCTGGCTGATCGGATCCAGCAAGCCGATCCACGTCGTTCCCCAAGGGGGTACTGAGCAATGCCGTTGAGCTTGTCCAACCGGGACCAAAACTCCGGGCACCTCTTCTACAACCGCAGGCTGCGTGCGGCGACCACCCGCTTCTCGGTGCGGATGAAACATGAGTTCTACTCCCTGGTGGAACGTCACCAGGACGGAACACCGGACATGATTGGCATGGAGGCGGTCAACCAGCTCCTGGTCAAGTTGGAGACCCACCGATTCGATTTCTGTTTCATCGGTGCGGGCTATGAGGATCAGGTCGACGAATTCCTCAGCGTGAATCCGGGTTTGGCCGGACGATTCAATCGCAAGCTGCGCTTTGAGTCCTATTCGCCGACGGAAATCGTCGAGATCGGGCAGCGCTATGCCGCGCCGCGCGCCAGCCTGCTCGATGAGGCGGCGCGCGAGATCTTTTTGGACGCGGCCACCACCATCCGCAACTACGCCACCCGGGGTGGGCAACACGGGATCGATGCCATGCAGAACGGGCGGTTCGCGCGCAACGTCATCGAGCGCGCCGAGGGATATCGGGACACTCGAGTGGTCGCCCAGAAGCGAGCGGGGCGAGCGGTGTCGGTCGAGGATCTTCAGATGATGGCCGCTGGTGATGTCGAAGCCGCGGTGCGCAGCGTGTGCGCGGACAACCGTGACATGGCCGCCATCGTTTGGTGACGGATCGCGCCGGTTGGCGAGGGCAAGCCCCGGCGCGTGGAATGGCATGTGTTCGTGCATCTTTGAATGACACCCGGACCGGTACGGCACTGTGTGCGGAGTCAGTTGCCGACGCCGCTTGGTCACAGTTCAGGATGGACAGGCTGGCACCGGGTTGAATAGCGTCGTTTACGCGCCCGTTACGTCTAAAATGCAGGCAGGACTGACACGAGCGTGCCAGAGCCTCACTGCGGCTAAAGAACGGAGTGATTCCGGGGTGCACCGGACCTTGCTGACGATGGTCGCGCTGGCGTTGCTGACCGCACCGCCGGCTTTTGCAATCGATCCTCCCTCGATTGATCCCGGCGCGGTACCACCGGATGTAACCGGTCCCGACCAACCCACCGAGCAGCGAGTGCTCTGTACCAGTCCCACGACGCTGCCCGATTCCAGCTTTCACGATCCGCCGTGGAGCAACGCCTACATGGGTGTCGGAGAGGCCCACAAGTTTGCGACCGGGGCCGGCGTGACGGTGGCGGTGATCGATACCGGCGTGGACGCCTCACCACGGGTCCCGGCCGAGCCGGGCGGGGACTTCGTCGATCAGGCCGGCGACGGACTGTCGGACTGTGATGCGCACGGCACGCTCACGGCCTCGATTATCGGCGGGCGCCCCGCACCGACCGACGGTTTCGTCGGGGTTGCCCCCGACGTGCGACTGCTTTCGTTGCGCCAGACATCGGAGGCCTTCGAACCGGTTGGCTCGCAACCCAACCCCAATGATCCCAACGCGACGCCGGCGGCCGGGTCCATTCGCAGTCTTGCCCGTGCGGTGGTGCATGCGGCCAACTTCGGGGCGGGAGTGATCAACATCAGCGAGGCGGCGTGTTACAAGGTGAGCAGGCCGATCGACGAAATAAGTCTGGGCGCGGCCATCGACTATGCGGTCAACGCCAAGAACGCCGTGGTCGTCGTCGCCGCGGGTAACACCGGCGGCGACTGCTCGCAGAATCCGATGCCCGACGCGTCGACACCCAATGATCCCCGGGGCTGGAACAAGGTGCAGACCGTGGTCACACCGGCTTGGTATGCGCCCTTGGTGCTGACTGTCGGGGGCATCGGCCAGAACGGGGTGCCGAGTTCGTTTTCCATGCACGGACCGTGGGTGGGGGTAGCGGCACCCGCGGAGAACATCATCGCGCTCGGTGATCACGGCGAACCGGTCAACGCCCTGCAAGGTCGAGAAGGACCCGTGCCCATCGCCGGCACCTCGTTTGCGGCGGCCTATGTCTCCGGTCTGGCCGCGCTGGTCCGGCAACGGTTTCCGGAACTGACGCCGGTGCAGGTGATGAACCGGATCACCGCCACCGCGCGACATCCCGGAGGCGGTATCGACAATCTCGTCGGCTCCGGCGTGGTCAATGCCGTCGCGGCGCTGACCTGGGACATCCCGCCGGGCCCGGCCTCGGTGCCCCCCAGCGTCAGACGACTACCGCCCCCACGCATCGAACCCGGCCCGGATCACCGCCCGATCACCATGGTGGCGGTGTCGCTACTGGGGCTGACGCTGGTGCTCGGATTGGGCACGTTGGCCGCCCGGGCGCTGAGGCGCCGATGAGGAACCCCTTCAGTTCAATACGGTTCCGGGTCAGCACCGGCCACACACTTGTCGTTGCGGTGCTGGCGCCGCCCTGCATCATGATGTTCCTGCACATGCGCTACTGGTGGGTGGGCATCGCGCTGGTAGCGCTGGGCGTCATCGTGGCGACGGTGACTTTTTCCGGTCGTCGGGTCACCGGGTGGGTGGCCACCGTGTTCGCCTGGCTGCGTCGGCGTCGCCGACCGCCGGATGTGCCGTCCGAACCGGTGGTCGGTGCCACCGTGAAGCCGGGTGATCACGTCGCGGTGCGTTGGCGACGCGACCACCTGATTGCGGTGATCGAGCTCAAGCCCCGCCCGTTTACCCCGACGGTCATCGTCGACGGCAAGGCTCACACCGACGACGTGCTGGACACCCGCCTACTCGAGGACCTGCTGTCGGTGCATTGCCCGGACCTGGAAGCAGATGTGGTCTCGGCGGGCTACCGCGTTGGCAACACCGCCTCCGAAGAGGTGGTGAGCCTTTACCAGCGGGTGATCGGCGCCGATCCGGCTCCGGCAAACCGGCGGACGTGGATCATGCTGCGAGCCGACCCGGAACAAACCCGCAAGTCTGCGCAGCGTCGCGAGGCCGGCCTCGCCGGTTTGGCTCGCTATCTGGTGGCGTCGGCGACTCGCATCGCCGATGGCCTGGCCAGCAACGGCGTCGACGCAGTATGCGGGCGCAGCTTCGACGACTACGACCGCGCCACCGACATCGGTTATGTGCGGGAGAAATGGTCGATGATCAAGGGCGCTGACAGCTACACCGCCGCCTACACCGCGCCCGGCGGCCCGGATTTGTGGTGGTCCGCACGAGCGGACCACACCATTACCAGGGTCCGGATTGCTCCCGGGATGCCGCCGCGGTCCACGGTGTTGTTGACCACAGTGAGAAAGCCCAAGACTCCTCGGGGCTTCTCGCGCCTGTTCGGCAGTCAGCGGCCGGCGTTGGAAGGGCAGAGCCTGGTGGCCAATCACCACTGCCAACTGCCAATCGGATCAGCGGGTGTGTTAATCGGTGAGACCGTGAACCGCTGCCCGGTGTACATGCCGTTCGATGACGTGGATGCGACCGTCAACCTGGGGGACGCCCAGACCTTCACCCAGTTCGCCGTGCGTTCGGCGGCTGCCGGGGGCGCCGTCACCGTGGGACCACACTTCGAACAATTCGCCAGGCTCATCGGTGCCCATGTCGGCGCGGAGGCCAAGGTGGTGTGGCCGAACGCGACGACCTATCTGGGCGCGCACCCTGGTATCGACCGGGTGATCCTGCGTCACAACTTGGTCGGCACCCCACGACACCGCAAGCTGCCGATCCGGCGGGTCTCTCCACCGGAGGAAAGTCGCTTCCAGATGGCCCTGCCCAAGTAGGTCCAAGTGAGCTGGAAGAGGCGGCGAAATTTTTTGGTGCAGCAAGCGGTCGTTTCAGCGACGATAATGGCATGGAGCACTAAGGAGGACGATCCGACATGAGCCAGCCGCAGACCGTAACGGTGGATCAGCAGGAAATCTTGAACAGGGCAGACGAGGTGGAGGCGCCGATGGCGACTCCGCCCACTGATGTGCCCCAGGCACCGTCCGGCCTCACGGCAGCCAACAACGCGGCCGAGCAACTGGCGATCTCCGCCGACAACGTCCGCCTATACCTGCAGGCAGGCGAGCGGGAACGGCAACGTCTGGCGACGTCGCTGCGCAACGCCGCCGCGGCGTATGGCGAGGTCGAGGACGAGTCCGCAACCGCGCTCGATAACGACGGTAATGGCGAGGTCGACGCCCAATCTGCGGGCGGCGCCGGCGCCGGCCAGACCGATTCGCTGGAGGAAACCCCGAAGGTGGCGGCCGCGGGTGAATCAGACTTCACCGACCTCAAGACCGCGGCGACAAAGCTCGAATCCGGTGACCAGGGCACGTCGATGGTCAACTTCGCCGACGGGTGGAACAACTTCAACCTGGCTCTGCAACGGGACATCAAGCGGTTCCGGATCTTCGAGAACTGGGAGGGAGACGCCGCTACCGCCTGCGAGGCCTCGCTGGACCAGCAGAAGGACTGGATACTCCACATGGCCAAGCTGAGTGCATCGCTGGCCAAGCAGGCCAATTTCATGGCGCAACTGCAGCTGTGGGCCCGGCGAGGGCACCCCACCCTGGCCGACATCATCGAACTCGAGAGACTGGCGAAAGACCCGGACTATCAAGAGCAAGCCATCAAGCTCTACGCCGAGTATCAAGAGACCTCGGAGAAGGTGTTGAGCGAATACAACACCAAGGCAGATCTCGAGCCGGTGAATCCGCCGAAGCCTCCGGAGGCGATCAAGATCGACCCACCGCCACCCGCGCAACCTCAGGGCCTGATCCCCGGCTTCTTGATGCCGCCCAGCGACGGTTCCACCGGGCTGGCGTCGGGAATGACGCCGCCGATGATTCCGCCCACCGGTGGAGCGGGCGGTACACCGGACGTCAACACCGCCGAGCTCACCTCGGCGGGTCGCGAGGCGGCGTCCAACCTGTCCAAGGGCCTCGGCGTCAAACCGATGTCTTTGGGCGGCGGCGGTGGTGGTCTCGGCGGCGTGTCCATGGGTGATGCGCCTCTGGCTGGCGGCGAGTCCGTACGACCGGCCGCGGCAGGCGACGTCGCCGGTGCCGGCCAGGGTGCTGGCGCCGCAGGTCGCGGAATGGCCGGGGGTGGCATGGGAATGCCGATGGGCGGCGCCGACCAGGGCCAGGGCGGCGCCAAGTCCAAGGGCGCTCGACAAGACGAGGAAGCGCTCTACACCGAGGACCGCGAGTGGACCGAGGCCGTAATCGGTAACCGCCGCCGTCAGGACAACAAGTAGCCGTCAGGACAGTCGTCAGGACAGTAAGGAGTCAAGGTGACCAGCATGGAGATGGACCCCCAAGTCGCGCAGGTGTTGGCGTTGGCAGCACGGTTCCAGTCGGCCTTGGACGGAACGCTGAACCAAATGAATACCGGCAATTTCCGTGGCAAAGACGACACCGAGACGGTCGAGGTCACGATCAATGGGCACCAGTGGCTCACCGCTGTGCGCATCGACGACGGCCTGCTGAAGGAAGTTGGTCCGGAGGTCGTTAGTGCGCGGGTCAACCAGGCGTTGAAGAACGCCCAGGACGCCGCATCCAAGTACAACGACGCGGCGGGAGAAAAACTAACCGCAGTGTTGTCCTCAATGTCTCAAACAATGAACAACGGGATGGTCTGATCCGTCCCTGCGCCGGGGTGGAAACAGTCCCCTCGGCGCGCCTGTCAGCGGCTTTTGGTTCGCGCTAGCGGACCATTGACGCGACCGCCGTGGTGCCTCCGTGTCGCGGCGTCTGCGTCGTTCTGCGCGCGGCTCAAGCCTGCGCGAAATCTCTCCGATACGGCGGTCTGCCGTGCTGTGGTGTCATTTTCGTCGGCCCGTCCCGATCCCCAAATTGGCGCATCTAGCTGGTCTTAAGCTCGGTTAGGCTTGTTAACCATGACGTCCGGTACCACTGACCAGCTGACGCGGCCCGCAAGCCAGCGCAACGGCGGTGCGGTGTGCGCGCCGGTCCAACGATCCACTGCGGGTACCTACCTGACAGGTCTGGTCGCTGCGGCCTGGATGCTGCGGGGAGGAGAGTAGGCGATGGGTATTCCGAGGCCGACGGGGGAGTACGCCGGGCGGATGCTCGAGGCGGGTGGGTGGCCCGACGCCGACGAGGACATCCACTACGACCGGGCTCGCGAGTACAACCGGGTCCTGCACCTGTTTACCGACGTGATGGACGCCTGCCGGCACCAGCAGGTCGAGGTGTTCGACGGTGGTGTCTGGTCCGGTGGTGCTGCCAGTGCGGCCAACGGTGCGCTGGGCGGGAATCTCAAGCAAATGAGCACGCTGCAGGACTATCTCGCCACGGTTATTACCTGGCACCAGCATGTGGCCGGGTTGATCGCCGAGGCGAAGGCAAACATTGACAACAACGTGGACGGTGCTCATCGCGAAATACGGGTTCTGGAGGGCAACGCCGACCTTGATCCCGAGGAGCGCAAGGCGGCGATCGCATCCCTGATCCGTTCAGCTCACGAGGCCAACTCAGGTCTGGTGGCCGAAGCCGCTGAGCAGGTTCTGGCATCCAGAAACTGGAAGCCGCCGCACAATGCGCTCAAGGATCTGCTGCACCAGGTGACGCACCCGGCACCGGGCATTCCGTCCGTGACCGTGCCGACACCAGGACAGCCAACCCCCGGGGCACCCGGACCCAAGCCATTCGAACCCACGCCGGTCAACCCGCACAAGCCGGTTACCCCTGGCGGCCCGGGCACGCCGGTGAACCCGACGCCGGGTACTCCGGTGGTTCCGACACCCGGCGGGCCACCGCACCCGGTTACCCCGGGCATCCCGGTTACTCCGATCACCCCGGGTACTCCGATCACCCCGGGCACCCCGGTGACGCCGATCACCCCGGTCACCCCCGGCAAGCCGAAGCCAGGGAAACCCGACACCCCGGTCGTCGCCGTCCACGCCGGGGCAGCCCTCAACCGACCCGGCTCACGTGAAGCCGGCAGCGGCAACGGAGACGTCCACGGCACCGTCAACCCAGCCGTCGGGACCTTCGGGCCCTGCGCACGGCGACGACTCCTCGGGAGGGGCCGCGGCCGCACCTGCCGCCAGCGCGATGCCGGGCGGCGGTCGGGGAGTGTCCGCTGGATCAAGCTCGGGTCTGTCCTCGGCCGGAGCGAGTTCGAGCACAAGCCAGTCAGCGGCCTCGGGCGCCGGCTCGCGTGCCGCCGCGGGGCGCGCACCGGTGGAGTCGGGCGGCCGGGGCCCCAATACGGCCGCGCCGCGCCCGGTAGCGGCTCGCACCGCATCGCCGACCCGTCCGGCTCCGGAGCGACCCAAGCCGGACGAAAAAGAGAAGTCCGAAGCGCCCGATGCCGTTACGCCATCGCCGATGGTTCCGGTCTCGGCGGCGCGCGCCGCGCGCGATGCCATCGCTTCGGCGTCTCGTCGCAGTCAAAAGAAGGACCCCTTGCGCCTGGCGCGACGCATCGCGGCCGCGTTGAACGCGCCCGACACCTACAACAAGGGCGACTACGGGTTCTTCTGGATCACCGCGGTGACCACCGACGGCGACATCGTGGTGGCCAACAGTTATGGGCTGGCCTACATACCCGAGAATGTCGAGCTACCGCACAAGGTCTACATGGCCAGCGCTGACCATGCGATCCCGGCAGATGAGCAGGCCCGGTTCGCCACCTACCCGGTGTTGGCCGTGCAGGGTTGGGCGGCGTTTCACGACTTGAAGCTGCGCGCGGTGATCGGGACGGCCGAACAATTGGCCAACTCGGACGCGGGCGCGGCCAAGATCATCCTGGAAGCCGACGACATTCCGGAGAGCGGCAAGATGACCGGACGTCCGCGGCTCGAGGTGGTAGACCCCTCGGCGGCGGCCCAGCTGGCAGAGACCGAAGATCTGCGGCTGCTGGAGTTGCTGCCGCCGGCGCCGGCCGACGCCAATCCGCCAGACGACGAGCGGCACATGTTCTGGTTCGACCTGATGAAGCCGATGACGAGTAACGCCACCGGCCGTGAGGTCGCGCACCTGCGGGCATTCCGCGCCTATGCCGAACACTGGCAGGAGATCGCGCTGCACCAGGCCTACAGCGCGGCAGACGCTGAAGCCCAGCGGCCGGCGGTCGCCGACTGGCTGTACTGGCGTTATGTCGCCGGGCTGCTTGCCAACGCTTTGGCGGACGCATCCTGAATTCGGAGTGATCCCAGGGCTCCGGCGTTCCCTGGGAGTGATCCGATCCCACGCCAGGGCCTCGCGGGAGACGACACTGCTGTGCGCGTGCCTGAACAAGGCCGCTGCCAGTGCGTTTTTCGAAAGTAAGTTATAGTTGATTCCGCAATTCATACACGATTCTTCTGCGATCAATTTCAGAAGTCAGTTCTGATTTATATCAGAAGTTTATTCTGAAATATCCAGGCCTGAATTTCGTGTGAGGCCCGGCGAATTCGGTGGCAATAATTGCTGGTGCCTTACGGGGCGGCTCGGCGCGGCAGAGCAGATGCGAACACCCGATGTTCGCTCTCGAGTGCGTCGGCGTGCGGACAGGCGTGCGGCCGGCCTAGCAGCATTTTCGACATGACGATGCGGGACAGCCGTGCTGGGCGGCACAACGATAGCTCGAAAGGAATCTTCGTCTCATGCACCCGGATGAAGCGGCGACCCATAACCGAAGCTTTGAAGATTTGCTCGCCCACTTAGAGCCGGACGCAGGATTGTTTGAACCTGACGGATTCGAATCGGACGCATGGGAGATCCAATTTGACGGATTCGAATCGGACGTAGGGGAGATTGAGCGAGAAGCGGAAGCGGGGGCGGCCGATAATCCCCACGAGCTATGCCCAGGAACCGTTGTTTGCGGGGCGACCCTGACCATCCTTGGTGTCATGTGGGGATGGCTTGGAGATGAGTCGCCCGAGCAGGGTGATCGCTTGGCGAGCAGTGGGTCATTGTTCGACGACGTCGGCGCCCAGGTCGCCGCCCTTGGTCCGGACGGCGGTTGGCGGGGCAATGCGGCGCAGGCCTATTGGGTTCAGAACCTCGCACAGTCGCGGCGCGCCACGCTGATGGCCGACCTGGACCGGCTCACCGCCGGGCTGGTGTCCTCCCAAGCCGATGCCGTCAAGCAAGCCCGCGAGCGGCTGTCGGTACTGATCGCGGTAGTCCTGGGTGTGCTGGTGGTTTGTGCCGGCCTGGAACTAGGGGGGGCCCGAGGGCCAGCTCCCGTCCTTCCACATTGCGGTCGCCGCATGCGGTGTTGTGCAGGTTGCCGCCGCCACCACCCTGATCGGGTTGGCGAACAAGACCTCCTCGAACGCCAGTAGCCTGCGGGCGGCGACACAGCGAGCGACCGAAATGTTGGCGGCACGGTCGGCACGGTCGGCACGCTCGGACGCGATCCCCGGGTCGGCCGGTATGACGGCGCCCGATGTGGGCACGCCCCCATCCGGCGCCCGGCCGCGGTTGGATGTCGCCGGTGACACCGCGCGTATCCGCCGTACGCCCGATCGGGGTGCGGCTTACGCCGAATTATCAGATCGGAGCTGAGACCGAACCCGTCGACGTCTCGCCACCGCCGGCGCTTTCGACGGGAGCGCTCACCAGTGTGGCGTGGCCAGCCGCGGCGCCTTCTGCACCGGCCGCTGCCAGGGCGTCTTCCTCGCCCTCTTTGGTCTCGTCAGCCAGCTCCGCGTCTTCGTCGGGTTTGGTGTCCGAGACGAGCTGTGCCGGCGCTGCGCCGCCCTGCGAGGAACCCTGTTGGGCCGACTGACTGATGGTCTGCGCGATCGGTGAGGCCTGCTGCGCCATCTGACCGGCTTGCGGGGCCAGTTGCACCAGCTGGGGAATTGTGGCGGCCACTCGGGGCGACAGGGCTTCCGCCTGAGCGCTGACCGCCTCGCCGATCTGTGTCGCCGCCGCCGCGGGTACGCCCAGCAGCCCGGTCGCGGGCGCGGCCAATGCTTGCGCCACGGGCGCGCCCAATAGCCCAGCGGCGGGCGCGGCCAACGATTGCACGGTCTGTCCGGCCTGGCTCTGTGCCACAGCGTTTGTACCGCTTGCGCCTAGCGCTTGGCCGTCGCCGCCGAATTGGTACTGCGTCAGTGCATCGCCAAGGGCTTGGTCGGCCTTCGCGTAGATGTCTGCGGCAGTCGACATGCTGGAAGCGGTTCGTTTCAAGGCGGCGGTTACACCGGGCATCCCGTCGGATACCAAGGACTCGATGCCAGGCATTGTGTCGTTAATTGCAGCCGAAACCGGATCCCCTCCAGTTGCTGCTATCGGCGCTGGTGGCGCCGGAAAAACCAGCTCGGCGACCTTGCTTCCCGCAGCAATCAGACGGGCGGGATCGACGGCCAGAGGCTCAGCCATCGCAGAATCCCTCCTGTACGTAATGGGTTGAGCAAATTTTACCCGACCTGAAACAAGCCCGATTGCGCCAATTTCGGTGCGGGCCGATCCGTTGCCACGCCCGCCCTGACGTAGCCCTCCGGTGACTCAGAATCGGATGTTTCGAACCAGGTCATAGACGCCGGTAATCCACAGCAGCAGCGGGACAATTGATGCGACCATCGCGCCATCGAACAATTCCAGGGCCCGTTTCATGACTGGCGAAACGCGACGTACCTGGTTCATCGCGCCGACCGAGATGAGCGTAACGAGGGCCGCCGCGAGGTAGATCGTCAACAACAGCCAGGCATAGTGGGGATACCAAAGGCTCAGCTTCACGGCAAGCCCGGTCGGGATGGCAACCGTCGCCGCCAGCAGCGCCCATGCGCACCACGGATCCGCGTACAGCCGCGATCGGAACGAACAGATCACCGTGATCAGACCCGCCACAATCATGCTGTGTAGGAAGAAGTGGCCGCGTACCACCACGGCTATCGAACCGACCGCAAGAATCAGCGTTCCCGCGGTGACGTAGCCGACGAGCAGCTGCTTAGCCAATTTGCTGCGCTCAGTGAGCCGGGCTGCCGACGCCGGCGCGGAGGCGATGATGGCTTGCCAGGTCGGTGTCTCTTCGTTGGTCGCGTCTTGGGCGGTGATGGGATCGAGCAATTCCTCGTTGTCCACGGTCTCTCCGGGAACGGGGATGGGCGGCAGCGCGATCCGCGCGACGGCGACAGTCAGTTTGGCCGCGTTCGTCACGATGAACAACCCGAACGCAATCGCCCCGGCCGGCACCCATTGCTGATATCCGTATCCGAAGGCGACCGCCGCCGAAATGACCGCGATCGATGTAATCACCACAAACGCCGCGATGTCGTGGCGTTTGTACGGCCCGCCGCGCATCATCAAAGTGATGAACAACACCGCTGTGGCGGCGGCGGCGAGCTGGGGCGCCCCCAGCGAATGGAACCCGCGCGGCAGGGGAACGGCGATCGCTGCCGCCGCGGCGATGACGCCGTACGACGTAACCAGCAGGCTCTCGGCGAGCCGCGAGTTTTGGTAGAACCGTTTTGCGACGAAGGAACCGGCCAAGGCGGCGAGCCCAATTAGGCCGATCGCCAGCGGCCAGAACACGCTGCGCCCGGTTTGCCACCAGGCCCGCATGGCAACGGCGGTGATCGGCAGGGCGAAGAGGGGGATTGCCACGGCGAGGAAGCGTTCCAGAGCGGTGCGGTTGAACTCGGGCGACTCGTCGAGCAGCGCGATCGCGTCGATGACGTCCTCGACGAGGGGCCGATACCGCTCCGTGCGACTGGCCAAGACCAAGGTCAGCAGCGATCCGTCGACAACGCCGGCCTCATCGAGGGACTGGTCGAGCTTCAGCGGCGGGAATCCGGGCCGAGCGAACGTCCAAACGCCCTGAGCTTCGAAGTCGAAGCCGGCCAGCACCTCCGCGGAAGTGTCTTCGAGCAGATCGGCCAAGATCGCGACGGTCTCGTCGACATAGCTCTCCATGGGTGCCGCCGCGGGCAGCACCAGATCTGTCAGCCGTCTGCCGGTAAGGACGGTGACCCGGGTGGTTGCCGGCTTGGGTGGGGTTGTTCCCGTGGCGGCGGAGGGTGCGGCAACTGCAGGTGCGCTCAACGACGCCCAGCCCTTTCAAAATCGTCGGACAGAGCCGCGGCCAGCTCGAGAACCCGTCGTCGGTAGACGGGGCCAAGCTGGTCGAGATGAATTTCGGTGCCGGCCGCGATGTGCCGGTCCCATGGCAAGACCACTACGCGCCCGGGTTGGAGCTGCTGTTCAAAGTCCCGGACCAACTGCTGTTCCGACACGTTGGTTTCGCCAACGGCGACATGGTTTATCGCTACGCATGCGCGGCTCGCCAAATCCTGGTAACCGCGTTTGCGCAACCAGTCCAGCGCGATTGCGGCTTGGCGCGCACTGTCGATGGAAACGTTAGTCAAGATCACGATCGCTGAGGCGGTATCGAGCACACCCAGTGTCACCGGATCGAATAGCCCTGCCCCGCAATCGGCCAGGACCAGGTTGTAGAACTTCGACACGGTATCGACGGCCGATCGCAAGTCTTCGCCGCTGAGCCCGCGCTGCGCGGAGGTGTATTCCGCGGTGGGGAGAATCTCGAGATTGGCGGCATTGACGCTGGTGTGTGCGCGGACATCGTTGTAGTGCGGCAGCCGCGGATCCGCCAGCAGATCGGCAATCGATGATGGCGACGAACGTCCCGAACGTTCGGCGAGATTTCCGGCGCCCGGATCGGCGTCAAGCACCAGGATCCGATCCCCGCGCACGTGCGTCAGTGTGGTGCCAAGAGTGACCGTCGTGGTCGTCTTCCCGGCGCCGCCCTTCAGGCCCAAGATCGCGATCTGATACGAGCCGCGGGGCTTTCGACCGATCCGCGTGCGCAGGTCCAATTCATACTTCTCATCGGGAGAAAGGCCGAAGTTGATCCGCGTGACCGCGTGAACCCACCGCCGCCAACCCCGTTGTGGCACCGGCTTCTTCGGCTTCTTCGGCTGCTTGGCCGGGGCACCGGCGTCCGGCAGGGGCTCAGTAGCCTCAGTAGCGGGTTGAGCCGCGGCGGCGGTGCGCGGCGGCTGAGCCCTGGTGGGGCCCGGCGGTTGAGCCCTGGTTGGCACCAGCGGAGATGGTGTCGAAGCGGCCGAAGTCCGGGATTCGGCGCGCCGCCTGGCCCTACGACCATCAGGGCGCCCCGGCGCGGACTCGACGGGGGCCCCAGGGGCGGCGGGCATGGGTCCGGAAGGCCGATCGAGCGTTGGTTGGCTCTGCTGCAGCCACGCGAAGGACGCGGTTGAGCTTTCGTCCGCCGCGGGTCCGTTTCGCCTCATTGGCTCGCGCGTCGGAAGCGGCCGTACCGCGGTGGCCTCGAGGTCATCGGTTTCGGGCTCGGGCCGATAACGATGCGCCCGTCGGGCATGCCGCGAGTGCCGAGGAGCCTCGGATTTAGCCTCCGGTGGCCCTGGAGGCTGAGGCGGGCCACCGATCCGGACCCGGCGCGGTGGCGGAGGTTCGGCCGATTCATGCCGGTTTGGCGTGGCGCCGCGTGCTGGGGGTGTGAACGCCGCTGGCCTTGGTGGGGGCGGCGGGTGTCCGCTGATGGGCTTCGGTTGCCCGGGCTGGTTGGGTGGCGCCGTTGGCGGTTGAGCGCGGCGACGCGGGGGGCCCGGTGGTAACGGTGGCTCGGGCCGGGTGGGTGCCGGCCCGTTGACCGGCATGGGGGGTCGCGGTGATTTCGGTGGTGCCGCTGGGGTTTCGGCGGCCGCCGGTTTCGGTTCGTCTTCTATGTCCTGGTGCGGGTGCGGCGCGCCCTGTTGTGGTTCCGGTGCGGGTGGGGGCCCGCCGATGGGCATGGGGGGACGCGGCGGTTTTGGTGCCGCGGGGGGTTCGGCGGTTGCGTGGGCCCGTTCCTCGACGGCCTGCGGCGATTGTGCAGCAGCCTCCGGCGGCTGCGGTGGCTCTGCTGGCGCCGTCGGTTCCGGTGGAGCCGCGGGTGGCTCCGGAGATGCCGGTGGCGGCCCACCGATAGGCATCGGAGGCATCGGCGACTTGCCGCCAGGCGGGGGCCCGCTAACGGGCATTGCCTCGTCCGGAGGTTCAGCCTCGGCTGTCGGCGATTGCGGAGGTGCCTCCGGACGAGCCGGTGGCGGTCCCGGGGGTGCCGGTGGTAGCTCCGGGGGGGCCGGTGGTGGCTCTGGGGGTATCGGCGCAGGCCCGCCGATGGGCATGGGGGGCAACGGCGACTTGGCGGGGCCAGCTGCCGGCTCTGCGGAGTCTGACGGCGACTCATCTTCCGCCGGCGGAAATGCGCGCGACCAGTCCTTAGGCGCCGAGTGCCCGTCGCCGTTGGGTTTTACGGGCGGCGGATACGCGGTACCAGGATCAAAGAAGGTTTGCCCAGTTTCATCATCTGGAGGTCCGGAACCCTCGGCGGGCCGAAATAGCTCGTCGTAGTCCGCCGGCATCGGAACCTCTCAGAAGCTCGCCAATAGAACGAAGCACGAGAAGGGGCGAGATTCCGAAAGGTTGAAACTCGCCCCGATCTCGTGCTTCGGTATTCTACGCGAACGAGAGGGGGGATTAAGCAAACATCCCCGTGACGTTGCCCTCGGTGGAGGACATTGCCTGACCGGCCTCGCTGATGGTGCGAGCCAGGTTCTGCAGCGCGTTGTTGAGCTCCTGGGCGGTGGAGTCCCACTTCTGCTGCACACCCTGGTAGGCCTCCGAACCGCTACCACCCCAGGCTGCGGCCAGCTTGTGCAGCGACTGCTTGCCCTCATCCAGAAGGGAATGAATGCTGCCGGCATTTCCCCCGATTGAGCTGGATGCGGCCTCAATGGCGGCGAAATTCCACTGCTGTTCTGTCATGTCGTATTGCTCCGTTTCTTTCTCGTTCTAGGGGAATCAGAAGCCCATTTGCGAGGACAGCGCCTGATGCTGCTCGTCGTCGGCCCGGGAGTACTGGACACCGGCCTGACGGATGTTCGTCGAAATCTCGTTGAGTTCGGCCTTCTGCTTGTTGGCGGCTTCCTGGAAACGGACCACCGCAGCCTGAGCGGCGGTACCAGCCGCACCGCGCCACTGGGCCTGCAGCGAACCGGCGGTCGACTCAACCTGGTCGATCTGGGTCTTCAGGTCACCGGAGATCCGCTCGAAATTACCTGCCTCCTGCGCGAGGGTAGCGGCATCGGTCTTCATCTCTGCCATGCTGGACTACTTTCTCTCTTTCTTTCCTCGCCAAATTGTTGGCAAGTCTTCCGGCCCGGGTGGCCGGGAAGTCTGTTCGTGTTGACGACGCTCACCAGTCGTCCTCGTCATCCCAGTCGTCTTCGTCGGCCTCGTCCCGCTCCTGGGTCAGCGTCGCCGGGGCGGCCATGCCTGGCCGCGACGAACCGCCAGCACCGGCGCCAGCTCCTGCCCCCATTCCGCCGGCGCCCACCGGGGCGGCGCCACTGCTTGCCGACGATCCGGCAGCCGCGGCCGGCTGCACTGACGGACCCATCGGCTTTTCGACGAGTTCGCTGATCAGTGGCGTGCGGGTCAGGGTCCCGCCGGCGCCGGGTAGTGATTCACCGCGCAGCAGGCCCGCGCCGGTGGTCGGGCCTGACCCACCTGCCAGCGGGTGATTGGACAGCGCGCCGGCCCCGAGCAGGCCCATCCGGAAGCCTTCTTCGTCCGCGCCGTTGCCCGAGCTGCCGGTGTTGCTGAACGCCGACGTCATCTGTTGCGCCGGTTGTGCCAGCTGCTGCATCGGGCCACTCGCCTCGGCGACCTGCGTGGCGGTCTGCTGAAGCTCACTGCTCGGTATGCCGGTGACCTGTGACGCCATGTCCAGCAGCGGAGTCGACGAAGTCAGCATGCTCTGTGCCGTGGCGGGATCGAGGATCGACGTCATCGGCTCAAGCTGTTCGAACAGCGTGTTGGCCGTCGTCTCGGCCTGGTAGACATCCATCGCCAGCGCCGCCTGATTCCACATGCGGACGAAGTAATCCATCTCGTTGAAGGCGATGGGAACCGTGTTGATGCCGAAGAAGTTGGTCGCGTTGAGGATCACGTTGGTGATCTGGCTGGCAAAGATCTCGGGTAGCGAAGGCGTTGTGGCCATGGCCTGCATGTATGCGGCGGCCTGCGCACCGGCTTGTAGGCCACGCGTCTTGGCCTGGGTCGAGGCGGTCTGCAACCAGGTCACCATCGGCAGAGCGGCCGCTAGGGCTTTCTCGCTGCCACCTCCGGTCCACGCTTCGCCGAGCGAGTTCAAGCGCGCGGTCAATTCGACGGCCTGAGCGTCCAAGGCGGCTGCCAGAGCCTCCCATCCGGCGGCCGCGGCCAGCATCGGGGCCGGGCCCGCGCCGGCCATCAGGCGAGCGGTATTCAGCTCCGGTGGCATTGTGTGCCACAGCATGGTGATCACTCCTTCTTGTTGCGCCGTGTCTGGTGACTGATTTTCTACACGATGACGCTGGTTGCGCCGTCGCTGACTTCTGCAGGGTTAGGGGCGATACGGTGGGGCGATTCGCCGGCTCGGTGGATCTCCCGCTGAGCCGCCGAGCTCGAAGCCAGCAACTGGGCGCCCTCGGCGGCGAAGGCTGCGGCCGCTTGCGTCGACACCTCGTCTGCCCCAGCTGGAACCACCCCGGTCACCGACGCCAACGCTGCCGCATCGGAGGTCACACCAATGCGAGCGTTGCCGCTCAATAGTGTGCCGATGTCGGCGATCGCCGCGCCGTGTGACTTTTGTTCCATTTGCCTGCTTCTTCTCCTTTATTTGCGCTTCGGACAAATCCTCATTTGGTTGTCGCCGAAACGGCCTGCCGGTGATCGCCTCCCGGGCTTGATTTCCGTCAGCTCGGGTGATGCGTCGCTGGCAATGAAATAATCCTAACCGGAGCTTGGGGGTGCTGCGAACACTTCTTCTGGCGGCTCGATGTAAGGGGCCTGGATGACCTCTTTGCCGTCGGGCGAGACCAGAAACGCCTGGCCGGGGGGGCGCCGCTTGACCTTGAACTCGCTGGAGGGGAATTCCTGCTTGTCGCCGGAAAGGAACATTGTTGGAGCGCCCGAACCGAATGCGGCACCGACGAAGTTGTCCATGGTCGCCTTGTAGGCCTGGCTCATCTGGCAGGTCACAATGATGTGCAAGCCGATATCGGTCGCCGCCGGCAATAAGGGCGCAAATGGCGCCATCGGGGGCATGCCGCCGGCAGCGCCGACAATCATGTGCCAGTCGTCGACGAGCAGCAAAACGTCGAATCCGCTCCACCACGAACGCGAGCGCAGTTGAGCCGTCGTGAGGTCGGCTGGGGGCAGCCGATTCTTCAAGTTAGCGGCCAGGGCTTTGACGGCCTCGTCCAACGTCGCGCTGTTGCGGTTGATGGCTCCGGCCGAGAGCAGGTGTGTGTCGGGCACCGCATCGAGGAGTCCGGAGCGATAGTCGGCGAGCATGAACCGCACCTGGTCGGGACTGTTTCGAGCGCAGATGGCGCGTGCGATCGCGTGGGCAATGGTCGTCTTGCCCGACTTGGCGGCACCGAAGATGAGCAGGTGCGGGTTGGTGTGCATGTGGCTGTAAGCCACTTCCATGTCGGATTCGCGCAATCCGATCGGGATCTCCCAGCGGGTGCGGTAGTCGGATTCGGGCCCGGGAGGGTTGGGATCCAGCTCGTGGAGGTGGATGCGTTCCGGCAGAGTTCGTACCGGAGGCGCCTTGTCCGTGTGCTGGGCTGCGATTTGAGCTACGCCCGCCGTTATCGCCTCCACCAGGTTGTCGGCGCTGTGCACACCGTCGAGCCTGGGCACCCCGATCATCAGGTGGTGCTTTTCCATGGACACCGCCCGACCCGGGCGGTTCGCCGGGATCTCCCGGGTGATGCGGTCGATCTGGGTTTCGTTGACGTCGCCGAGCCGGAATTCGATCTTGGTGCCCAGGTAGTCGCGGACACGTGATTTCAACTCCGTCCACCGCGGCGTGGACAGAATCGTGTGCACACCAAAGGACAGCCCCTGTGCGGCCAGGTCCTGGACCTGACCTTCGAGGTCGGGAAACTCACTGACGAAGGCGGGCCATCCATCGATGATCAGGAATACATCGCCGTAGGGGTCTGAGGCGACGGGCTGGTTGGGGTCGTCACGCAGCTGGCGATACATCGCGATCGAGCCGACCCGGTGTTCCTTGAAGGTGGCCTCTCGTTGTCGCATCACGGCCTGCATCTCCGCGACCACCCGGTGGACTTTGTCGGGTTCGGACCGGCCCGCGACCCCGCCCACATGGGGCAGGTTCTCCAGATAGATCAGGCCGCCACCACCGAGGTCAATGCAATAGAACTGGACCTTGCGCGGCGAGTGCGTGGCAGCGGCCGACATGACCAACGTCTGCAGCAGTGTCGACTTGCCGGTCTGGGGGGCACCGCCGATACCGATGTGTCCGCCAGCGCCCGCCACGTCGACGCCCCAGACGTCCTGCAGGTGGCGGCGCGGCTCGTCCATGATTCCCAGCGCGAAGCGAAGTGGTTGTCGCCGATCGCGGGCGACCAGCTCGTCGAGCGGGGTCGGATCAACCAGCGGCGGCAACCACATCTTGTAGGCGCGCGACTCGACGGTGCTGAGCTGGTCAAGGATGACCTCACGCAACGTCCGTACTTCAGGTTCGGCAGTCATGAGCGCCGCTCCCTTTCGTTGCTTCCTGCTGCAGCATCGCCGGCGTGGATCATGGTGTCAGCGCTTCCTCGAGAACCGGAGCCGCGGTGAACTCGCGGATCTGCAAGGCTCGCTTGGCGAACTGGGTACTGGGTCCGCTGCCATCGCCGTTGGTTTCAGCGGTCGCCGGCGGAACGTATGGCCCACTGATATAGAGCGTGCTGAACTTGATGGGGTCCTCCATGCCGACCCGGAGAAAGCCGACACCGCTTTCCTTGTTGGTGATGTACTGGGCCTCCGGGGTTCCGATCACCGCTTTGGATTCATGAGAGCTGGTGGTACGCAACGCGATGCGATACGTCAGGTTGGGTTCGAGCTTGTCGATGCGGACACCGCCGGTTTGTAGTGACTGGGTGGCCAGTAGCAGGTGCACCCGCAATGATCGCCCGACTCGGCAAATTCGGTCGAACAGGCCGATGAAATCCGGGTGACTCTGCAGAAGTTCGGCAAACTCGTCCACCACAACGAAAAGTGTCGGCAGCGGCGGAAGGTCAGCGCCGCGTTCGCGGTACTTCTCGTACTCGGCCACGCCGGACAGCGCGCCGGCCGCGCCGACCTTCATCCCCGCCTGACGCAGGATCGACTGGCGGCGGTCCAGTTCACCGGTCAGCACCTCGCCCATCCGGCTTACCAGCTCGGCTTCCTCGGCCATGTTGGTGATGACAGCCGCGGTGTGTGGGAGCTTCTCCATCCCAAGAAATGTCGAGCCGCCCTTGAAGTCGGTAAGCAGCAGGTTCACCTGATCGGGGTGGGTCATCGCCACCAACGACAAGATCATGGTGCGCAGGAACTCGGATTTGCCGGAACCGGTGGTGCCGATGAGCATGCCGTGCGGCCCGCCGCCGAACTCCGCACCTTCCTTGATGTCCAGGTACATGACATTGCCGGTCTTGAGTTCGTGACCGAACGGGATCTTGAGCCGGTCTCGATCGGTGTCGGTGTACATGCGCCAACGGCCCGGGGTGATGTCCTCGACGCTCTTGGCGTTGACCAACTGATGGAACTCGGTCGCGACCTTCTTCTGGATACGTTGGGTCTTGTCGAGGATGGTTCCGGTGATCGACCATCCGGCCAACTTGCGGGCGAGGCGGGTGGCCTCCTGCGGCGTCATGCTGTCGGCGGCCGAGGTCACCAGCCGGAACTGCTGCCCAGGCAGCCGGTCGTCTGCGGTGCCGTTCTCGGCCACTCTGATGCGATAGGCGGACCCGCGATGGTTGCCCAGCGTGATTACCGTCACCCCGGCCCTGCCGTCTGGCGGGAAGCCCGCCTTGCCGCCGGTCAGGTCGAGGACCACGACGTAGGGACCGGTGGGGAGAGTGTCGGGAGCGTGGGGTCCCCGGGCGGCCAGGTCGGCCAGGCCGTCCGGGCGCGTGGAGATCATCCGGACCGGCCCGGCCCCGTCGGTTTCGGTCTGGTGCTGGACATGTGGCAGCCATTTCAACCAGGACCAGTCGGGATCCTCGGGGTCCTCGGTGAGGACGCGGATCTGCAACAGGTCGGGCGGATGGAAGACCGCCAGGTGGCAGATCATCGCGGTCAACAGTCGATCGGCTCCCGGTCGATCACCGCCGATCGCGATCGTTGGAAAACTGCGCAGCTGCACGAGTTTCGGGCAATCGTGGATCAACCCATGGGTACGCAGGAACTTGACCACCCACATGTGGCTTACCGGCTCGAGATAGGGCTGGGGGGCGGCGCTGCTGGCCGCCAGCTCGCCGCCGACCGCCGGCTTCAATAGCCGGTCCACCGCTGGCTGGTCGCCGATCCCGATGCGGGCTGCCGCATAGAAGTCGCTGTTGGCCGGCCTCGACCACTGCCGCTGGGTGCCGACGATGGACAGAAGATCGTCGGGATGGGGCGCGTGGTAGCCGAAGAACGAAACCTGGGAGGTGGCCGACGTCGTTACGCGGCCGCGCAGGCCGGCGAGATACCGCAAGTACTCCTTGCGGTTCGCATTGATCTCGGGGACCTTCTTGCTGCCGCCGCCGCTGCCCCCGGCGAGTGTGCCCACCATCATCACGATCATCATCAGGGGCATCATCAGCATGTATGGCGATAGCTGTCTGGTGCCGCCGGCCACCATGATCACGATCATGCCCAGCATCGCGCCGCCCATGACGTAGGGCAGGATCTTCTGCACGCCCGACGGCGGGATGTCGATACCGAGATCATCCGGTGGCGTGAGGCTGATCTCGCCCGGGGTGAGCCGGGGGCCACGGGTGATCGTTGGGGTGAATTTCTTTGTCGTCATTGAGGTGCTCCGGGTGTCCCAGCTGGAACTTTTCGAGGATTGGGGTCGGAGGGCAACGTTTCGTGTTCGAGCAGAGCGGCGTCTTTGGATAACACCGGACCGTCCACCAGGAGGCGAACGATCTCCCACGGTGCCGTCTTCGGTATACCCAGGCCCTGCGCCTTGGCCGAGTCGGCGTCGGGCACCCCGTAGCGCACCCCTTCCGGGTCGATGTAGTACATCGATTCGCCGTATCGGGGATCGGGTGACTGCAACTGAACAAATTTCCCGCCGTCGATATAGACGGTTGACCTGCCCTGAATCTGTTTGAGGCCGGTCTTCATGGCCGAGGGCGGGATGGGCAAGTGCCGTCCGGTGAGAACCGTCGTGTTGGGGGCCTGGTCCCCAGCGCTACGCTCCCATTCCCAACACAAGACCGGGTCGTCCGGCCGGGACATGAGGTTGAGGGTCTCGTCTGGCAGCGGTGATGCGTAAACCCGTTCGGGGATCCTGACGACCAGGCTCGGCACCACCGCGGGCGGCGCCACCAGCCCATGAGACTGAGTGGCGCGCAGTGCCGCGGCAGTGGTGCCATTTACCGCGGCGATGCCGTCGGTCAGCACTACGTAATATTGCGGCCCCTTGTCGGTGTGGATTTGAAACACCGATCCGATTACCAAATCTTCCGGAAGCCCGAGGGTGTTTGGCTCTCCGGCGGCGGGGATGGGTGGCAATTGCCAGGGGCCCCTGGCCGGAAGCGCATTGAACATTCCCTCGGAAATGGGGACCGTCTGGGCGGTGATGGGGATGCCCACGGCCGATGTGAGCGCACGATCGTTGAGGTCGATCGAGTGGCGTCCCTTTGATGTGACGATCCAGGTCTGGCCGTGATAGTCCGCCAGCATCGCCTCGTTGGGCTCGATCGGATCGATCGCGGCATCGATCCGCAGCGGCATCACCAGCAGCGATGTCTCGACCGAGGCGGAGGCGGTACCCGCCCGGCTGACGGTGTCGCAAAGGGTCCAGGTTGAAGTGGTGTCCCCGGAAACCGGGGTGGCGTAGGGGGCGCCGGGGATTCCAATGGTTTGGCCCAAGGGCAACTGGCTCAATTCGGAGGACTTGACGGTGACGGGGGCGGCAGGGCTGCCCAACACGAGGCGCGCCGAGGTCAAGTTGTAGACAGGGTGCAACTGCCCGGACAGCAGTACATAGAGCTGGTTAGTCGCGCGGTCGGTCAGCAGGTTGCTGCCACCAAGTTTTCCAGCTGGTTTGAAGTAGGCCAGCAGGCCGGCACCGGCCAAGATCAATACGGCGACAACGATGCCCAGCGCTATCGAGCGGCTGTAGAACTGCAGCGGATCATCGAACATGCGGGTGTCGCGCCGCACGATGGCATGCTCGACTCGGCGAAGCAGGAAGCGCCAGCCGCTTACCTGAACCTTGGTGGTCAGGCGAAGCCCCATGTTTCACTCTCTCATATTGAGGTGTGCATGCACCGTGGCAATTGCCTCGGCCATGTCCGCGCCGTTGATCTCTTGCAGTCTGTCCACATCGAGGGCCTCGATGTCGAGGCCCTGTGCTAGCCGCATGTCACGGTACTGCTCAGAGGCCTCGACCAATTGTCGCGCATATCGGCCGTTGCCGGCGATGTCGAGAGCCGGACGGCCCCGCAACGTACGTTCGTGCAGCGTTTTGGCTGCCTGCAGGAGTTCATCCGCGGCCGCCGTGCTCAGCGTCGAGTCATTGCCAGCCGCAATGACTTTCGCGATCTCGAGGAGCTCTTCCGGGCTGTAGGTGTCGAATTCGATACGGGTGGCAAATCGCGAGCGTAGACCCTCGTTGGTTTCCAGCAGCCGATCGATATCGGAGCTGTAACCGGCGATGATGACCACCAAGCGATCGCGGTCGTTCTCCATCCGGGCCAGCAGGGTATCCATCGCTTCCTGGCCGAACGGGTCGGTGCGTCCGTCGCGCTCCTGCACCAGGGCGTAAGCCTCGTCGATGAACAGCACGCCCCCTAGAGCCTGATCGATCGTCTTGGCGGTCTTGGCTGCTGACTGGCCCTCGTACTCGGCAACGAAGTCTTTACGTGACGTCTCGACCAGCTTGGGTTCGGCGATAACGCCTAGTCCGGCGAGCATGTTGGCGACCACCCGCGCGATCGTGGTCTTCCCGGTGCCAGGGGGCCCGGTAAAGATCATGTGCTTGCTGGGCTGTGCGACTTTCATGCCTTTGGCCTCGCGGATGCGAGCCATCATGGTCGCCGCGCGGTACCGCTCGAGCTGGCTTTTTACCCGGGATAGTCCGATTTGGCGGTCGAGTTCTCCTTGGGCTTCGGCCAACAACTTTTCGCGACCGGAATTGTCGGTCACCACGCTGGTCGGATCCCATGGATCCGAACGGGACGCAATCTGCTCGGCGTTGGTTGTCTTGAGCCGGTAGGACGGATCCTTCAACGCAGCAGAGACTTTTGGAGCCGGATGCGTGGTCTGCAACCATTCCAGCAGTGCCACCGCGGCTTCCTCGTTGCCTTGGCCCCGCCGGGCCATGGCCAGATACCACGCGATGGCCTGCGCGCAAGCTTCGCCGGCCGGTGAGTCATTGGCTTCGGTCAGTCTGCGTTCGGCTTCGGTGAACAGGCCAAGGCTGGCCGCCGCAACCCCATGGGCGACGCTGGCGGCTCCGGCCAGGAACTTGTCTGGCCACTTCCCGGCACCCTTGACTTCATCGATCACGTCGGTCCAGCGCTCGGCAGCGCCGAAGATGACCGCCTTGAGCCACGACACCAGATGCTCCGAACCGGTGACCGCACCAGCGTCGATGGCCTCCATCGCGTCCGCGTAGTTTCCTTGCGCCGCTTCGGATGCGGCGAAGCCCATGGTGATGGCCAGGGGGGAGGTAACGGGGTAGGTGATGTCTCCGTACAAACCACCTATGGGGACCCTGGCGTTGAGGGTGCTCATCGAGATCTGCGCCGTGCCTGCCAGCTGGCCGAAGTTGCGGCGCGAGTACCAGGCGCGGAACAAAGTCACCCGGTCGACATCGCCACATCGGATCCGGCCGACCCAAGCATCGCACGCTGATTCGTCATAGTTTGTGATCTCGGTGAATAGGTCCATGGACCTTGACTCCGACAGCGGAAGCATGCTGACGGCACTTTCGAACAAACCGGCCAGGCGATCAGTCATGTATCACCGTTCGTTGTAACGAGAGGTGTAGTCGACCTCGTAGCGGGTGGCGAATACCTCGGCTTCGGCCGCTTCTGCTTCTTCCGGCGTCGGCAAGTTGAGTGTCATACCGACGAACTCGCGCAACAGCGCACCTTCTTCTTCGGTCTCGTCGCTCAGTTCGCTGGCCATGGCTTCCACCATGAACGTGTGTTGTGCGGCGCGCGCCTTTTGGCGGGCCAGATCAGCGATGACAAAGATCTCTTCGGTCAGAGCGGATTCCGACATGTTCGCAGCCTTGTCGGTCACCGTAACTCGCTGGACGATGCCACCCATCATGGTCGTGACCGACACGCTCCCTTGCGGGTTGGTCACGGTGAACATCGCGATGTCGGGCTCGTCTTCCTTCTCGGTCAGCCCGTGAAGTGCATCCAGGTCGGCTCCGGCTTGCTCGGTTTCCTGGGGCTCGGGGGGCGCGTACTCGTCGAGTGCACCGAGTCCAGAGTCCTCAGACGTACCGCCGCCGGAGAAATCTAGGGCGCCGAGATCTTGGTTGTAGTCGTCGTTCCCGGGCAGGTCCACTGTGGCGTCCCTTTCTGAACTCGTAACGGAGAGGATTAAGTCAACCTCGGGTGGTGGCGTCGGCGCGATCCAACCACGAGCCTGACGGAAGCAGTTCGAGCAGACTGTCCAGCGCCCGCTGGAGATTCTGCTCGGTACCGGGGAGGAAGCTGCCGTACAGTTCCCCGCCGACTTGGCGGGGAAGTGAGACAAGCCTGCCATGTACTGAATCCAAGACCCCCGCGGCAGCCTTGGTGTGGGTGGTAGTGCCGCCCGGATGGCGTTCGCTGGCGACGATTTCCACCCAGCTCTTCGGATTGGTGACGATTTCGGTGTACAGGCGGGCGGTGGTCGGCGTGAGCCCATATCGGGTCAGCTGTGCGGCATTGGTGCACTCACCCAGTTCGCTGGCAATGCCGGTCAGCGGTTCGACATTGGCGGGTTCCGCGGTGCCCAGCACGGCAGTCACCATGCCTGCCAGGCCGACCCGCGGAGCCACCAGCTGCAGTACCAACATGTCGCCATCGCGAGCTGCGATGACATGTCTTTCGCCCTTGCGGCATACCAAGAACCGCACCATCACGCCGCCAACGTCGCGGCGCCACCAGCGGCCTTCCAAGGTGCGGTCCGCCCTGCTGAGCGTGTCGACCATCGCCGCAACCGCCGGATGCGGTTGTTCGTTGTGGTCCAACACGCCCTGCGCAGTAAGGTCGCGCGCCACCTGGTCCCAGACGATCTCTCGCAGATCCTCTTGCGGGATGTTCGGCCGGATCCCAAGCGTGACAGGGAAATCGACCAGGTGTAACCGGTCCGCGATCACCAGCATGCCGTCGATGGTTACCTCGACTCCGACGACATCGTCACCGGTGCCCGCGCGACCGGTAGCGAGCGGACCGGTCATATCAGCCAAAAATCTTGTCGATGATGCCAGCGAGCCCTTCGTCGGAGTTCAGATAGGCGCCAGCGGCCGAGATCAGATTGTTGGCCAACTTGCCCGTGACGCCCTGCAGGCCTGTCCCGGCGCTGTTGCGGGTGGTATCGAACTCGACCAGCGTGTCGTTGAAATTCGAGGTGAATGAGCCGTGGGTCAGCTGGACCCGCGAGCCGATTCCGCTCACGACGTTGGTCGCCGATTTGAGTTCGCCGACTATCTCGTTGTGCATGCCCGCCAGCACCTTCAAGAATGAAGGCACGACGTTCAGTAGTCCTGTCATGGGGGTAGACCTTTCCTCTACGTCTAACTTTCTACTCGCTATGGGTTTGGCTCGCTATGGCTTTGGTAGGCCAGTGAGCCGCCGCCGGTTGCCCGGACTAGAGGAGGGTCCCCTCGTTACCTTGCCCTGTGTTGGTTCCCGTGTCGATGGGGGCGCGTTCCGCACCGGCGCTGCCCACGGCCGCACCGCCTTCGTCGTCTTCCTTCTTGTCGCTCACCAGGGTGGCCTGTTGACCGCCTTGGGAAGCCTGCGACGAGATCATGCTGGCCTGCTGGCCCGCCATGCTGCCCAGTTGGCCAGGTCCGCCAGCGGCCGCGACCAGGTGTTGCAGCTGGCCCATCGTCGCGGTCAGCGAACTGACGTTGGGCAATTGGGCGAAGCCGAGCAGGTTGGAGAAGCTCAGGCTGGGTAGCCCGGCGAAGCCACCCAAGAAGTCGGGTAGGGCCGCCAAGTCGGTCCAGGTGGGCAACGTGCCCCATTTGCCGATCCCGGAGAACAGGTCACCCAGGCCGGGCAAGCCGGGGAACAGGTCCGGGATGCTCGGCAACCCAGGAAGGCTGGGGAAGCTGGGCAAGCCCGGGATGTTGGGGAACGGGAAGTCGATGCCGGGGATTCCCGAGGTCGGCGGGAATTCGAAACCGGGGAGCCCCGGGATCGGCAAGTTCCAGTCCGGAATGTCGATCTTGGGTGGCCAGGTGAAATCGGGCAGGCCCGGGATGTTCGGTAGACCCGGGATGGGAATGTCGGGCAACTTGGGTGGCCACAGGTCGTCGATGATGCCCGGGATGTTCGGGAGTAGGCCGCCGATCAGCGATGGCAGGCTGGCCAACATTTCGACCAACCTGCCGAGCAGGCCCTTCAGGTTGGTCAGGTTCATCAACGTCATGATGGTCAGGTACAGCAGCGCGCCGCCGACGGCGGCCATCGCAATGCCCGACATCGGCAGGGCGAGCTCCCACGACCACAACCAGCCGAGTATCGGCACCTTTTCGAGGCCTTTGCAGACCTTGTAGACGCCGTCGATCATCTTCTTCATCGCGCGCAGCACGTCGCGGGTGTTCGACACATATTCGGCCTGATTCGAAATCAGGTTGCCGGTCAGATAGTCGACGTCACCCATCACCTTCGCGCGAAGTTCTTGAGCGATGTTCTGGTTCAAATAGGCGTCTGCCGCCTGGCCGAGCCAGTTGGTGCCCGGAATTGCCAGACCCATCTTGTCGGCGATTCCTTTGAAGAGCGTCGAACCGGTGTTGAAGATATCGCCCGGGTCGGGGATGCCTTCTCCGAGTAAAAGCAACTGACCCCAAATGAAATTACTTGTTGTCTTGCAAAGACCGCTTCCCTTTGGCGCCATTCGCGGGATTCCTTACACTCGGTGTTTCGTGCACTGTCTTTTTGTGTGTACCTTTGGTCTGTACATTGAGCTTAGCGGTGCTCCGGCCGTGGTCGACGCACGAATTTCTTGGTAGTGCGGGCATTTTCGCGCGCACAACACCAAGGTCCGCATGCTCGAATACCGGGGTAACGCGAAGGTCCTCGGTCGTTCGGACTCGAGCGATTCAAGGTGAGTTGCCACTGGGCGCCAACCTCAATTGATTTGACGGATGAGCGCTTCAATAGCCTCGGCGGCTTCGGCATGCAAAGTTTCCTCGGCTTCCGCGCGGACGATCAATTCTTCGGTCACTCCGGCGGCTTGCGCGGTTTCCGAAGTGGACAGATTCGCCCGCCGCCGGGCGGCATACAAACGCTGCGCCAGTGTGGCTCCTGGTGCGGTTGCGCTGAGCGTCATCAATTTGTCGTGATAGCGCCGAACAGCACCAAGCGCCTTGATCAGCTCCGGTGTGATGCGGCTGATGCGGGTCGCCTGGACGGCGATGCCCTCGAGCTGGCGCAAATCGGCAAGGATCGGTGCGGCCCGCTCGGTGAAGTCGGCTTCCTCGGGTGCGGGCAATGCGGCGATTGCGAGGCTGCAGGTGTCGACCGCGGCGGCAACCGCCTGCGCGATCAGCGACGCTGGGCCGTCGGAGGTCGGCGCTTCCACGCTGGCTTCGGGAGCGGGCTCTGGCGCAACGGACTCGCCCTGGCGGATCCGCGCGATGGTTCCCGCGGGCCACTGCAGGACTTCTTCGAGCTTGGCGCGGGTGCGTTCGCGTGGCCAGCTGCGGCCCTTCTCGAACGCGATCAGTGCGCCGGCATTGATGATCCCGTCGGCTGCCAGGCTGCGCTGACTGATGTCGAGCTCCCGGCGTCGTGCCGCCGCGGCGGCCCCGGCGCGAACCACACCAGGATCGGCCTCGTTGGTCTGAGAGTCCGATTGCTCGGCCGGTCGCTGTTCACGGCTGTCTTCTTCAGGCGAATTCGAGGGCCTGACGACTTCGAACGTCAACGCCTTGCCTCCAGTGGGATCGCCGAACCGGACAATGGTCTTGTCGCTGACAGCCACAGAACTTTTCCCTGTTCCGTCGACGACATTACCGTTTGGGCTGTTGGTGACGATCCGCCGTTGCCCACCATCGGAAACCGCTCGCACATGTGTCTGCGTTAACACGGGATCATCCAGTCGTGCGTTGGTCAGCGCGCCGCGGCCGACGGGTCGGTGACCGGGCGTTACCAGGCCCGGTGAGTCGCCGCCACGGGCGACTCGCAGGGCCGGCCGAGCAGTCGATTCGGCGTCGGGCATGTACGTCGATTCCTCGCTCGCGGCTACTGAGGCGGGTGGCAAGGCGCGCGTTCCGCTGACCAACATCCTAACCGTTGCACCCTTCCATTGGTATGCCTTCGCTACGTTTCTTGAACGACAGCCGGCGGGGTTCCGAAGCGACCGTTGTCTGGTTAAACCGGGCCACCGCTACGTTTGATCCTACCCCGAAGCATTGCGCAGTGGAACAGTTTCTGTCCGGAAGGGTGTGCGTCGGGGTGGGTGGAGCGCCGTGTCACCCAGCCGATTGACAGCTAATTACCGCAGGTTATGCCAGGTTGGATGCTGATGATGGCCCATCGCGCAGCGAAGTTGTAGCAGGAGGGTGTGCGGCCCTGCATCGAGAACTGTTGCATTGCGACAGTTAGTGCTATACGATCCTCGGGCAGAGGTTACGAACCTGCAACGCTTTTGCTTTATGGAGGAACGCTTAGATATGACTGCAACTGCTCTGTACGAGATTCCGCTGGGCGTTTGCACGCAGGACCCCGACCGTTGGACGACAACGCCCGACGAGGAAGCCAAGACGCTGTGTCGCGCGTGCCCGCGTCGGTGGGCGTGTGCGCGGGACGCGGTTGAGTCGCCGGGTGCGGAAGGACTTTGGGCGGGTGTTGTGATTCCGGAAGCAGGCTGGGCGCGGGCGTTCGCGTTGGGCCAACTTCGGTCGCTGGCAGAGCGCAACGGTTTCCCGGCGCGCGAGCGGATCACCGCCCAATCGGCATGATGCCCGGCCGCGTCCGCCGCTGCTGCGAGGGGTCTGCGGCGACGCCGGGGTGAATTGCCACGTAGGCAAACAGCGCGAGAAATCCAACGATTTCTCGCGCTGTTTTGCATTCGAGCATCCAGCGGACCAGAAGCTCTAGGTCTCAGACGCTACGTTTTCGGTGGGACGGGGGTCTTCATCGGCAGCGGACCGCGCGGCGAAGTGTCCGGTAATCGTTGCGGCGATTTGCAGAAACTTCAGTCGCGTTCCCGGCTCCAACTTATGGCTCACATCGATAACACCGCCGGGGCGCAGATGCGGATCAAAAGGCACCTCGACAACCTGCTGTCCATGGTCGACGAACTCGCGCGCAAGCACCGAACGCGTGCGCTTGTCGGAATGCCCGTCCGAATCGTTGAGCACCACGACGCTGCGCCGCAGCAAGCCGCTGAGTTTGCGGTCCGCGAGCCATTCCATTGTCTTGGCGGCCGCCGAGGCACCGTCCGCCCAGGGGGAGGACACCACGATAAGCGCGTCCAGGTCGCGCAACACTTCCTGAGTTAGGGGCGCGTCCATCGTGGAGCCGCAGTCAATGATCGAGATGGCGAAATGGCGGTCGAGTCGTAGCGCCGCTTCGCGATAAATCGCGGGGTCAAGTAACCGGCGACCACCGACGGCCGCCTCGCCGGGCAAAACGTGCAGGCCCGCAGCGTTTCGGCCCAAGCGGGCAACCACGTCGGCGAACGACGCCAGATTCCTATCGGCGGTCAGGTCCCAGAACGAGCCACGCGCCGTGGGATCGATCCTGCTGCTCAACCGGCCAAAAGCGGTATCGGCGTCGACTGCCACGATGCGGTCCTGCTGTCGCAATTCGGCCAGGAGTGACCCGATGCTGGCAGCGACTGACGTCTTGCCGACGCCGCCCTTGCCCAGCACACCAACCTTGTGGGTGCCGCGCAACGGGGCTCGAATGGCCGCTTCGAATTCGGCGGCATCGCGCTGCGCCGCCGATGGGCGTGGGTTGATCAGCCCAAACGACGCGACTCGAATGATGTGGCGCCAGCCGTGGCCGGTGGATGGAGGCTCGCCGGGGGTACGCGCCGGTGTGGGCTCGGCCCAAAGGCTTGGCGGTGGAACCTCCGGCATCGGTTCGTGTGGGGCAGCTTGTGGCGGGGAGTGCGGCACGGGTGCAGCGGGGCTTGCCGCCGGTGACTGTGGGGTGAGGCCCGCGGTCACCGGGGGTGGCGGCGAGTTGTGCCCGGTGGGTGGATGCGCCACCGGTGGGGGCGGCAGCTCCGGGACCGAAGGTGGCGCCGGTGGCGGCGGGGGATGCGGGTTGGCCCCCCGCGGTGGGACGGGTGAAGGCTGCGGAGTCGGCGGACGGGGCGGGGCGGGCCGAGGTGGGTGAGTGGGCGCTACCGGAGGGCCTGACGCGTCCGTCGCCGTCCGGTGCATACCGGAACGCTGACGAGACCGACTCGCGTCGGGAACGCTGGGCTGGTCCGGCCGGACCCGGTCTCGCAGAAACTCCTCGCGTTCGTTCATGGGCTCCTCGGTCGCATCAGACTGCCAATGCCAAACACCGACCAGTATCCAAGCATCGACTGGCACTCTCGCCGGCCGGCCGGTTTGGCCCGACACCCCCGTGAACCGCTGTGTTGCCCGGTTCGGGGGCTTGTGGGGGGCTTGTGCCCAGGGCTCCGGCGTTAACGCCGGAGCCCTGGGTCCGGGCCCGGCGCCGGACCTGCCGGATTGCGCCATCAAGTCCTGCGTGCGTGCAATTACAAGTTGACGATTCGCCGTATATCTGCGGTCCGGAACGTTCCTGCCGGATGCCCCCGAAAAAGTGGGCAATGATTTAGCGCGTCGGGAGGGCGCAGAGCACCTGGTGGCCCATTTCAGAAGCCAATTCGGGTTTATGTTCCGGAATCTAATTCCGGTTTATTTCAGAAGATAGTTCTGAAATAAAAGTGCCGGAATTTGGTGCGCGAACCATCGAATTCAGCGACGATAATAGCTATAGCACGATAAAGGGGTTTCGGCATGTCGCAGCCGTGGATGCTGGCGGTGGATCCCAGCGAGATCGTGGCCAGGGCCACCGAGGTGGAAGCCCCGATCGCTGATCCGCCCGGCGGTGCGGTGTTGGCCGCGTGCGCCCTGGGCCCGGCGGTTGCGGGGGCCACACAAATGGCGTTGTCGGCCGAGAGCATGCGCGCCTATCTGCAGTCGAGCGCCCAAGCGCGGCAACGGCTTGCGCAGTTCATGCGGGACGCGGCCAAGGCCTACGAACAGATCGACGAAGGTGCGGCAACGGCTTTGGGCACCAACGGCCACGGCATCGGGGCACCGCCGGTGCCCTCGGGTACGGACCTGCCCCTGCCCGCGCTAACCGACACCCCCACCGCACCAGCAGCGCCTCCGTCTCCATATACCGGCGTCAAACTGGCCGCGATCAACCTCAACAAGCCCGACCAGGGAGTATCGCTGAAGAAGTTCGCCCATGACTGGAATGCCTACAACCTGACAATTCAGCAGTCCCTGGGACGGTTCCGCGACTTCGAGAATTGGGAAGGTGAAGCGGCCACCGCGGTGCAGGCCGCATTCGATCAACACCGGGACTGGCTGCGCCTGATCGCGCGGTTGCGTACCACGATGGCCAAACAAGCCTCAGGCCTCGAACAAGCCCACCACTGGGCCATCGGCCAACACCCGACATTGGCTGATATCACCACATTAGAAGACGTCCTTCGTGACCCCAGGGTGCCCGATAAAAACCGTTTATGAAGGTCTACGCGCAATGTCAGAAGAAATCCGAGGAAGTGCTGACCGGATACGCCACCAGGACAATCACCGAGCCCGTACAACCACCCCGACCACCGGCAGCCCTCACCCACAACGACCCCAAACCCCCACCCCCGCTACCACCCCTCCCGCCTAGCGGGGACCCCACACTGCCCTTCACCGGCACACCACCGATGCCGACGATGCCGTTCACCCCACCCCCCGCCGCAACCCCCGACACCACTGAAGCCGCCCGCGCCGCCGCCACACTCGCCACCGGCCCCACCGTCAAACCCGCCGCACTCGGCGAAAGCGCCGGCGCCGCGATCCCCTTGACCGCCCCCCTAGGCGCGGGCCCCACACCCCCGGGTGCACCAGGCGCCCTGGGCCCCGGCACCACCCCCACCGGCCGCCCCCCCGGGCGCCGGCCCCATGGCAGGCATGCCCCTAGGCACCAACAGCCCAGCCCACACCACCAAAACCAAACGCACCCACCAAGACGACCGAGCCCTCTACACCGAACAACGCCCCTGGACCGAAGCACTCATCGGCCCCGCCCGACCCCACCTCACCACCACAACCACCACGGAGCACAAACCATGAACCTCGACCCCACCGCCGCACACCTGCTCGCAGGGCTCACCTAATTCCACACCGCCCTACAAAACCGCTTCCACCAAATGAACGCCGGCAACTTCAAAGCCTCAGACAACACCCACACCGTCGAGGTCACCCTCAACGGATACAACTGGCTCACCGGCATCCGCATCCAAGACGGCCTCCTCAAACAACTCGGCTCCCAAGGCGTCGCCCACCGCGTCAACCAAGCCCTCCACAACGCCAAACAAGCCGTTCACGCCTACGGCAACGCCGCCAACCACGCCCTGGCCACCACCTTGGCCACCCTCGCCACCGCCATCAACCAAACCCACCCCTAACCACACCAAACCGAAAGCGACGCCACACTGACGAAAAGCGAAGTTCAGCCGATGAATGACATGTTGACGTTGCAGCCCGACGTCGTGAACCGGCTTGCCAGCGGGCACGACGCCACCGCAACAAGTCTGCGGGCAGCGACGGCGGCGCCCGCCGGGATCGGTGCGACAGTCGCCGAGACCCACGGCCCATTCACCTCGACCTTCAACAATGCACTAAGCGCCTACGAGGCAGTCTGCGCTAGCGCGGGGCGAGCCCTGGAGGGGGTCGCTGATGGGCTTTCCACGAATCTGACCCGGGCGTTCGCCGCCTACGCCGATACGGACCAACGTGGCGCCGAGATCCTCGACGAGCAGATTGACAACTGATGTTCCCGCTCGGCGTGTGGCCAGACCACGCCGAGGCCCAAACCTCGGGCTAGCTTCTCGCCACGCCCGCAACCCATCTCAGAAAGGCATGTCATGACCGACCAGCCCGGGTACGACGCCCATAACTATCTAGCGGGACTGGGTTTCTCCGGCCCCGCAACCGGAGAGACCGACTCCGCCATCGACGCGTTGCTCAGCTACGCACCGGCCCAACCCGAGGACACCGGATCCGACATGTCAGCAATCCTTGGCGCGACCGAGGAGGACAAAACCGATGAGTGCGAACTGTTCACGGTAACCAATCCTCAAGGGAGCGTTTCGGTGTCGGCCGTCATGGGCGGAGACATCCACCGGGTCGAGCTGTCGGACAAGGTCGACAACATGTCCGAACCGAGGCTTGCCGAGGAGATATTTGTTCTTGCGGACCTGGCCCGGCAGAAGGCGCGGGCCGCGCAGCACGCCTTCATGCTCCAAGGCATGGATGAAGTGAACGACGAAGAACAACGCGCCGTACTGCGCGAAATCGTTGAGAAGACAATGAACTTGCCGACGCCCGAGCAGGCGGCCGCGGCAGAAGAAGAGGTGTTCGCCACCCGATACAAGAACGACTTCACTGCAACAACTGGCTAGTCCCGATCGCCGCCCGTGAACCAAGACCACGGCGGCTCGGACGGGCACAGTTGCGGCGGCCCGACCGAATAGGCCACGCTATGCCGTCGCAGAGATCGGGCAACGCAGCCAATTCGTTTTGTCCCGGTACAGGTCAGCCAGGTCTAGCGAATCGGGGACCATGATGGGCATGGTTGGCAAAGCCGGTCAGGTCAGTAGGCGCTGCCGGTGGGGGCGGGTTTGGGTGTCCAGTGGTGCGCGTTCACTGCTGCTGGTGGTGGCTGCGGTGGCGGTGTCGGGGGTGTTGGTGGCGTCGTCTCGGGAGAGGTGATCGGCCGGCGTGGTGTGCTGTTGGGCCGGTTGAGTCGTGGTGCTGGTGGGTCCGGCGAGGTTGGTGAGTTGGCTCAGGGTGGTGCTGAGTTGAGCGATCGTGGGCAGGCCGGCCAGCGTGCTGGTTGGGTCGGGCAGGTTTGTGGGATCGGGCAGGGTTGGCAGGCCGGTCAATGCGGTGATGGGTAGCTGCGGTGCGCCGAAGTCGGGGAAGCCCGCGCCGGCCCCGGTGGCCAGGTGAAACTCGGGGGCACCGGGTAACTCGGCCAACGTCGACTGCAGATCGGGAAGCTGCGGTGGGGTGGGGCCGGTGGCCTCGGTGAGATCGAACTCCGACAGGGAATGTATTGGTGGAAAGGTCATCTCGGGCGGACCGGGAACTGTGTCCGCCCCGGTGGTCAGGGCCGCCGCCATGGCGGTCAATCGCTGCGTCGCCGCCTGCACGGCGCTGGCATCCTGCGACTTCGTGGCCGCCAACACACCCAGGGCGGTAGCGGCCGTAAACACCGCCATAGTGCATATGGGTATTGCGATATGGAAGGACAGGATTTGGCCCTCGGGCCCGTGCAGCTCCAAGCCAATGCAAACCACAAGCAAGACCAAGACAATCCAAATTTCGGCCGATAGCAGGTCGCGTGCCCGCTTCACGGCGTCGGCCTGGGATGACACCAGCTCGCCGGTGAGCCGGTCCAGATCAGCGACCAGCGTGGTGTGTTGGGATTGGGCGAGGTTCTTGGCGCCATAGGCCCGCGCTGCGTTGCCCCGCCAACCGCCGTCGGGATCAAGGGTCGCGATCTGGGTGCTGACACCGTCGAACATCGATCCACTGCGGTCCAGGGATTCGCCCCGGGACGGGCCGGCCTCTCCAAGCAATGCCAGTAGAAGGCCGAGGATGCCCTCGGTCACCCCGCAAACAACGCTTCCTCGACGCGCCCAAGGGGAATTGTCGGGCGCCCCCTCCTGCGCCGGCGGCGGATTTCCGCCTCCCTCTTGGATGTCTTGGAAGTTCTGCAGATTTCCATCTCCGCGTACCCATCGCGAGATTCCCTGAACCAAACGCTGAAGTTGACTGAGATACATGAGATGAACGTTCCTTTCGGGCCCACGTTGTGCCGGCCGCCCCCAGTTATCGGTGTGACCAGTTGGGCTCACACGATGTGGTCTAGGCGGTGTTGGGTGGGGTGGGTTGTGGTGTGCAGGGGTGCGCGTTCGCCGCTGCTGGTGGCTGCGGTGGCGGCGTCGGTGTCGGGGGTTTCGTCTGTGGTGTGGTGATCGGTCAGGGTGGTGTGCTGATGGGCGCCCTGTTGGGCCAGGGTGGAGATCATTTGTGCGTGTTGGGTGGCGGTGTTGGTGAGTTGGCTCAGGGTGGTGCTGAGTTGAGCGATCGTGGGCAGGGTTGGTAGGCCGGTCAGCGCGGGGATGGGCAGCTGTGGTGCGCCGAAGTCGGGCAAGCCCGCGCCGGCCGCGGTGGGCAGGTGAAATTCGGGGGCGCCGGGTAGGTCGGCGAAAGCCGAGTCCAGATCGGGGAGGTGCGGCGGGGAGGCGGCGCTGCTATCGATGAGATCGAACTCCGACAGGGAATGCGCTGGGGGCAGGCTCATTTCGGGTGCACCGGGGATCATGTCCGACCGTGTAGGCACCCCCGCCGCCATGTCGGACAGTCGCTGCGTCGTCGTCTGCAGACTGCCGGCCCTGCGCGACGTCTTCTTCGCCAAGTCGTGCAGAACAAGAGCAGAGATACCCAGCACGGCACCGCATACGACTACGGCGAAGTTGAAGGAGAGTAGCTGGCCCTCGGGGCCCTGAAGTTCTATGCCGAGGCAAATCAATAGGTAGGCCGAGACAAAGCCTATTGCTGCCCACAGTGCGGTGCGGGCTTGCTTCACGTCGTCGGCTTGGGAGGACACCAGCTCGGCGGCGAGCCGGTCCAGATCAGCCATCAGCGTGGAGTGTCGGGACTGGGCGAGGGTGTGGGCCCCGTAGGCGTGGGCCGCGCAGCCCTGCCAACCGCTGTCGGGAACAAGAGCCGCGATCTGGGCGCCGAGGTCGTCGAACATCGCCGCGCCTTTGACCAGGCAACCACCTTGGTCGGGGGACGCATGTCCAAGCCATGCCAGTTCGCCGCCAAGGATGCAGTCGGTCACCAGGCAAACAACGCTGCCTCGGCGCAGCCGTTGGGGATTTTCTTCGTTCCCCTCTGCGTCTTCTGCGATCAGTCGTCGAATCAGATTCCTCATTGTTCCGTTGAGGTTCATGCGTTGAACTTTCCTTCGGTTTCACGTGGAGCCGGCTGTTGAAGGTTGATCGGTGGTGTGATCTGTGTGGCCTCACACGACGACGTCTTGGTGTTGTTGGGTGGGGCGGGTTGTGCTGCCCAGGCGCGCGCGCTCGCCGCTGGTGGTGGTGGCTGCGGTGGCGGTGTCGGGGGTGTTGGTGGCGTCGTCTTGGGTGAGGTGATCGGCCGCGGTGGTGTGCTGTTGGGCCGGTTGGGTCGTGGCGCTGGTGGGCCCGTCGAGGTTGGTGAGTTGGCTCAGGGTGGTGCTGAGTTGAGCGATCATGGGCAGGGTTGGCAGGCCGGTCAATGCGGTGATGGGCAGCTGCGGTGCGCCGAAGTCGGGGAAGCCCACCCCGGCCCCGGTGGCCAGGTGAAACTCGGGGGCGCCGGGTAACTCGGCCAACGTCGACTGCAGATCGGGCAGCTGCGGTGGGGTGGGCCCGGTGTCCTCGGCGAGACCGAACTCGGAGAGGGAATGTTTCGGGGGAGTGGGCATTTCAGGCGAACCGGGAACCGCGTCGGAGCCGGTGGTCAGGGCCGCCACCATGGTGGTCAATCGCTGTGTCGCCGCCTGCACGGCGCTGGCATTCCGCGACGTCGTGACCGCCAAGAAGGTCAGGGCGACAGCGGCGACAAACAACGCGGTACCGCATATGGGTAGTGCGGAATAGAAGGAGACGAGTTGGCCCTCGGGCCCCTGCAGTTCCAAACCAATGCAAACCACAAGCAAGACCGAGACAATCGCTACTAGTGCCCACAGGGTGGAGCGCACTTTGTGCACGTCATCGGCTTGGGCTGACACCAGCTCGGCGGCGAGTCGGTCCAGATCCGCCATCAGCCCCGTGTGCTGGGATTGGGCGAGGTTGCGAGCCCCATAGGCGCGGGCCGCGCTGCCCTGCCAACCGCCGTCGGGACCAAGGGCCGCGATCTGGGCAATGACACCGTCGAACATCGATCCACTGCTGTCCATGCGGTCCCCCTGGTCGGGGAACCCATGTCCAAGCCATGCGAGCAAGCCACCAAGGATGCCGTCGGTCCCCAAGCAAACAACGCTTCCTCGATGCTTCGAAAGGAAACTATCGGTCAACTCCTCTTCCGCCGCTGGCGGATTCGCCTGTGCGGCGTTGAGGTCGTCGAGCACTTGCTGCGAAAGGTCTTGCATCGCTTTTATTGTTTGAATGGTGGCTGGCTGCATGAGATGAACGTCTCCTTCGGTCGGACGTTGTGCCGGACGTGGCCTGTTGGCTTCACACGGCGAGTTTTCGGTGTTGTTGGGTGGGGTGGGTTGTGCTGTCCAGGGGTGCCAGGGAACGCCGGAGCCCTGGTCATGGCCCGACCTCTCTTATCGATCTGATCTTTGTGTTGCTGTGGTCCGCGCTGGTGGCGGGCTTGGTGGCCGAATTCAGTCGTTTCTGCACCAAACTCTCCGGCCTCAAGAATGGAATTGCGTTCCAGAATGAATCAGGAGTAGTTTCTGAAATGGAATGGCTATGCAAGCGAACCGGACTTTACTTCGGAAATGCGAGTTGCAGGGCGTTTTCGGCTAAATGGACAACGCTGTTATCGAAGCGGCCTGCAGGACGGCTGCCCGAACTGGCGTGGACGCTGCGCACGGGCCCGGCGCGGTATCGGCGCTAGCCCCGCTGGGGGGTGCCGACGCGCGGTTGGTGGTGTTGGGTTCGGCCGGTCGCGGTCGTGACCGGCGCACGCTCGTCGGTGCTGGTGCTCGCGGCAGCGCCGGTGCTGTCGGCCCCGGTGCGCTGTTGAGCAAGTGAAGAGATCATCTGGGCCTGTTGAGCCGCGGCGGTGTTGAGCTGGCCCAGGGCTGCGGTAACCCGATTCATTGCCGCCAATTCGCCGCCGGTGGGCGTCGTGGGCATGCCGGCCAAGGTGGGGATGGGCAAGTGGGGCGCACCGAAATCGGCGAAACCGGGGCTCGGTGCGCTGGGCTGGCTGAACTCGGGTGAGCCGGGTAGGTCGGGTAGGCCGGCCAAAATCATGGCGGCATCGGTGGTCTGAGGAAGGGGCCCAAGGTCCTCGGCGAGTCCGGCGGCACGCCACGGCAAATTTTGCGCGGCTCCATCGGATGCCGACGTGGAAGCCGATGGGGGAACGGCCGCGTCGGCCAGCGCGGGAACCGGGCCAGACCAATTCGGCAAATTGGTCATCATGTCGGTCAATCTTTGCGTGAGCACCTGCAAGCTCCGCCGATTCCGATCACTGGCAATACCGCCGTACACCAGCAGGCCGAACCAGCTGGTCAGCGCCCCGACGCAGACGACCCCGGCGATGTGTTGTGACAGTCGCCAGCCCGCCGGTCCCAGCGCCCCCTCAATGTAGAGACACACCGCGCCCGTACCGGCAACGATGACCATCAACGCAATCACGCCGGTGCGAACGGTTTTCACGATTTCGGCTTGAGAGGCCACTAGGCCGGCGGAGAGGCGGTCAAGATCGCCCATCACCCGCGCGTGTTGTGACTGTGCGAGAGTCTGGCCCGCATAGGCCTGCGCCGCGATGCCCTGCCAGCCCTCCTCGGGAACCAGGGCCGCGATCTGGCCGCTGAGTTGGTCGAACATCACCCCGCTGCGCACCAGGGAACGCCGGAGCCCTGCGCGGCGCACGACGCTGTCACCCTCTTCGGGGGGTGTTGGATGTGCCAAAGCGTAGATCAACCAGGCGAAGAGGACGGCCTCGGTGCAGGCGCACATCACTGATCCAGGTTCGCCACGTAATTCCGGTTCCGGCGGGTTGTTGTTTCCGCCAGGCACCGGCGCGTCATTGCCTGCTGGATTGAAAGGCTGTATGCTGCAAAGTTCCTTCTGATCTGGTGTTATCGTTGCTGCGGTTCAGGCTGTGCCGGCTCGGCTCGATGGGCTTACCGGAGGTGCGCTCGAATGGATTCTCGTTTGGCGTGCCCGAATTTCTATCCGCCGTGCACATCTATTATGGGCGACAAAATGCGGTGATCCCCACGCCAATTTTCAGCCAAGAAAGCAGAACGGCCTTCCAGGATAAATCAGAATTACCTTCTGAAATAAAACGATATGCACGGCTTCTGATACATTGCGTCAAGGCGACCTGGCGGGGGCAAGTGTTAAATAGTCAATGCAGTTGTCGCCACAGCGGAGGGTGTGCCCACTCGTTGGATCCCGCGATTCGTATGGCGATCACGGCGACGCGGGGGTGTGGGTGTGTCGGCGCGATCAACAGGCATTGGACCGCGCGCTAGAGGCGGTGATCTAGGCACACCCAACGGGCCGGAGTCGGCGGTGTGGTTGTCGTGGTTTTCGTTGTCGGGCTCACCGGCCACGGCCAGGTGTGTCCGATCACACTCTCGCGGACTGTCGATGGACGCTGAACTGGGGTCGGTCCAGAATCGGCCGCTAGCTATTGGGCGAGGCGGGGCGAATCGCCGACCCGGACCGCTGACCTTAGCGTTTTCTTAATATTGCGCAAACATGACCGGCGGCAACCGGGGGATGTCGTGGCGTCGTGGCCATGGCGCGTGCACGGTGATCCCAAAATTCCTGCACGATAACTGCCACGCCTTATCGTGGAACGTGTTGCCGAAGTGACTGTTGTGTGACGCGGTCTCCGCTGTGGCCGAGTGCGCTTCGGCGCCGGTCCAGCAAATTAGTCTAAGCAGTTACTGTGGCTCGTCGCGGGGTTGGGGGCGGCGGTTGGCACGCCGATAATTCACCGGAAAACGGCACGTGAGCGCGGCCTTCGATCATTGGCTGCGCTGACCGTACGGCATCACCACTGGGCGGGTTACCATTGGTAAGTTGGCATGTCAGGCGGGCTTTGTCATATCGTTTTACGACTTGTCGTGATCGGTTACAGGGGCACCGTTCAGCGCTGCACGGACGAATCCCTGACTGGGTCATCCCGCACGAGGGCAAGCCTATCGACAAGACCGAAGGGGCCAACGCGGGCAACGTCGGGGCGAGGTGGCCTACGGGCTGCTGGTGAGGCCGCGCAGTTAAGTCTGCTGAAGGGTTAGGTGGGTATGACGCCCAAGCGCGTCGGGCTATACAACCCCGCATTCGAACACGATTCGTGTGGGGTAGCCATGGTGGTCGACATGCATGGCCGGCGGAGCCGCGACATTGTGGACAAGGCGATTACTGCGCTGCTCAACCTGGAACACCGGGGCGCTGCTGGTGCCGAGCCGCGCAGCGGTGACGGTGCCGGCATCTTGATTCAGGTCCCGGATGCATTCCTCCGGGAGGTCGTCGACTTCGAGCTACCGGCCCCGGGCAGCTACGCCACCGGCATCGCCTTCCTGCCGCAGTCGTCCAAAGACGCGGCCGCGGCCTGCGCGGCCGTTGAGAAGATCGCCGAAGCCGAAGGCCTGCAGGTGCTGGGCTGGCGCAACGTGCCCACCGACGACTCGTCACTGGGCGCACTTTCACGCGACGCAATGCCGACATTCCGCCAGGTTTTCCTGGCCGGAGCCTCTGACATGGCCCTGGAACGGCGCTGCTACGTCATCCGCAAACGGGCTGAGCACGAGTTGGGGACCAAGGGCCCCGGCCAAGACGGCCCGGGCCGGGAGACCGTGTACTTCCCCAGCCTGTCCGGCCGGACGTTCGTCTACAAGGGCATGTTGACCACCCCACAGCTCAAGGCGTTCTACCTGGATCTGCAGGACGATCGGCTGACCAGTGCCCTGGGAATCGTGCACTCGCGGTTCTCGACCAACACGTTCCCGTCCTGGCCGTTGGCGCATCCCTTCCGGCGCATCGCCCACAACGGGGAGATCAACACCGTCACCGGCAATGAGAACTGGATGCGGGCCCGCGAGGCGTTGATCAAGACGGATGTCTTCGGCACCGAAGCAAACGTGGAGAAGCTGTTCCCCATCTGCACCCCGGGCGCGTCTGACACCGCGCGTTTCGACGAGGTGCTCGAACTGCTACACCTGGGCGGGCGCAGCCTGGCCCATGCCGTGTTGATGATGATCCCGGAAGCCTGGGAACGCCACGCGAGCATGGACCCGAGCAGGCGGGCGTTCTACCAGTACCACTCCTCGTTGATGGAGCCGTGGGACGGCCCGGCGTCGATGACATTCACCGACGGCACCATGGTCGGCGCGGTGCTGGACCGCAACGGCTTGCGCCCGTCTCGGATCTGGGTCACCGAGGACGGCTTGGTGGTGATGGCCTCCGAGGCTGGTGTGCTGGACCTGGACCCGTCGACGGTGGTGCAGCGGATGCGGTTGCAGCCGGGCCGGATGTTCTTGGTCGACACCGCGCAAGGCCGCATCGTCTCCGACGAGGAGATCAAGGCGGAGCTGGCTGCCGAGCATCCCTATCAGGAATGGCTCGACAACAACCTCGTGCCGCTGGAGAAGTTGCCGTCGGGCGAATACGCCCGGATGGCCCATGAACGGGTGGTCCTGCGGCAGCTGGTTTTCGGATACACCTACGAGGAACTCAACCTGCTGGTGGCGCCGATGGTCCGCACCGGTGCCGAACCGATCGGGTCGATGGGCACCGACACCCCGATCGCGGTGCTGTCGCGGCGTCCCAGGATGCTCTACGACTACTTCCAGCAGCTGTTCGCGCAGGTGACCAACCCGCCGCTGGACGCGATCCGCGAAGAGGTGGTGACCAGCCTGCAGGGCACCACCGGTGGCGAGCGAGACCTGCTCAACCCCGACGAGAACTCCTGCCACCAAATCCAGCTGCCCCAGCCGATTCTGCGGAACCACGAGCTGGCCAAGCTGATCAACCTCGACCCCGAGACCGTGATCAGCGGACGGCCACACGGGCTCAAATCCAAGGTGGTTCGTTGCTTGTACCCGGTCGCCGAAGGTGGTGCCGGGCTGGCTGCCGCGTTGAATGAGGTACGTGCTCAGGCGTCGGCGGCGATCGCCGATGGCGCCCGGATCATCGTGTTGTCGGACCGCGAGTCCGATGAGCGGATGGCACCGATACCGGCCCTGCTTGCCGTTGCCGGGGTGCATCACCACCTGGTACGCGAGCGAAGTCGCACCAAGGTGGGGCTGGTGGTCGAATCCGGCGATGCCCGCGAGGTTCATCACATGGCGATGCTGCTGGGCTGCGGCGCGGCGGCGGTGAACCCCTATCTGGCCTTCGAGTCGATCGAGGACATGCTCGACCGGGGGGTCATCGACGGCATCGACCGCAACACCGCGTTGAGCAACTACGTCAAGGCTGCCGGCAAAGGCGTGTTGAAAGTGATGTCCAAGATGGGCATTTCAACGCTGGCTTCCTACACCGGGGCCCAGCTGTTCCAGGCGGTCGGGGTGTCCGAAGAAGTCCTCAACGAGTACTTCAGCGGACTGACCTGCGCCACCGGAGGGATCACCCTCGATGACATCGCCGCCGATGTCGCCAGCCGCCACACGCTGGCCTATCTGGACCGGCCCGACGAACGCGCACATCGAGAGCTTGAAGTGGGCGGGGAGTACCAGTGGCGTCGCGAAGGCGAGTACCACCTGTTCAACCCCGAGACCGTTTTCAAGCTTCAGCACTCCACCCGCACCGGCCAATACAAGATTTTCAAGGAGTACACCCGCCTGGTCGATGACCAGAGCGAATGGATGGCCTCGCTGCGCGGACTGCTCAAGTTCCGGGCCGGCGTACGGCCCCCGATACCGCTGGACGAGGTCGAGCCCGCTAGTGAAATCGTGAAGCGCTTCTCGACCGGAGCGATGAGCTTCGGGTCCATTTCGGCCGAGGCACACGAGACGCTGGCGATTGCCATGAACCGGCTCGGCGGCCGGTCGAACAGTGGCGAAGGCGGCGAGGACGTCGGGCGATTCGAGCAGGACCCCAATGGGGACTGGCGTCGCAGCGCCATCAAGCAGGTCGCCTCGGCGCGTTTCGGCGTCACCTCGCATTACCTGACCAACTGCACCGATATCCAGATCAAGATGGCGCAGGGTGCCAAGCCCGGTGAGGGAGGCCAACTTCCGGGGCACAAGGTCTATCCCTGGGTGGCGAAGGTGCGCCACTCCACCCCGGGTGTCGGCCTGATCTCGCCGCCACCGCACCACGACATTTACTCCATCGAGGATCTGGCGCAGCTGATCCACGACCTGAAGAACGCCAACCCGTCGGCACGGGTGCACGTCAAGCTGGTCTCCGAGAACGGGGTGGGGACTGTCGCCGCCGGCGTCTCGAAGGCCCACGCCGATGTGGTGCTGATCTCCGGGCACGACGGTGGTACGGGTGCGACGCCACTGACGTCCATGAAGCACGCCGGTGCGCCCTGGGAGCTGGGCCTGGCCGAGACGCAGCAGACGTTGCTGCTCAACGGATTACGTGACCGGATCGTGGTTCAGGTGGACGGTCAGCTCAAGACTGGGCGCGACGTGATGATCGCGACGCTGCTCGGTGGCGAGGAGTTCGGTTTTGCGACCGCGCCGCTGGTGGTGGCCGGCTGCATCATGATGCGGGTGTGTCACCTCGACACCTGTCCCGTCGGCGTGGCCACCCAGAATCCGTTGCTGCGGGAGCGGTTCAACGGAAAGCCCGAATTCGTGGAGAACTTCTTCATGTTCATCGCCGAAGAAGTGCGCGAATACATGGCGCAGTTGGGCTTCCGCACCATCAACGAGGCTGTCGGCCAAGCGGGGGCACTGGACACGACGCTGGCGCGGGCGCACTGGAAGGCGCACCGGCTGGATCTGACGCCCGTGCTGCATGAGCCTGAGTCGGCGTTCATGAACCAGGACCTGTACTGCAGTTCCAGCCAGGATCACGGGCTGGACAAGGCGCTCGACCAGCAGCTGATCGTGATGAGCAGGGAGGCCCTGGATTCCGGCAAACCGGTCCGGTTTGCCACCACCATCAGCAACGTCAACCGCACGGTGGGCACCATGCTTGGTCACGAGGTGACCAAAGCCTATGGCGGCCAAGGCTTGCCGGACGGAAGCATCGACATCACATTCGAGGGATCCGCTGGCAACAGCTTCGGTGCGTTTGTGCCGAAGGGGATTACCTTGCGCATCTACGGCGACGCCAACGACTACGTCGGCAAAGGCCTCTCGGGTGGCCGGATCGTGGTGCGGCCATCGGATAATGCGCCACCGGGTTATATCGCCGAAGACAACATCATCGGGGGAAATGTGATCCTTTTTGGTGCCACCAGCGGAGAGGTATTCCTGCGCGGCGTGGTGGGTGAGCGCTTTGCGGTTCGCAACTCCGGGGCTCATGCCGTGGTTGAGGGCGTCGGCGATCACGGTTGTGAATACATGACCGGCGGCCGGGTCGTCATCCTTGGCCAGACCGGCCGCAACTTCGCCGCCGGAATGTCGGGCGGTATCGCCTACGTCTACGACCCCGACGGCGAACTGCCGGACAACCTGAACACCGAGATGGTCGATGTCGAGACGCTCGATGACGATGATTCCGAGTTCGTGCACGGCATCGTCCAGGCTCACGTCGATGCCACCGATTCCGCTGTCGGCCAGCGCGTCCTGGCCGACTGGCCGCAGCAGCAACGGCATTTCGTCAAGGTGATGCCGCGCGACTACAAACGGGTGCTGCAGGCGACTGCCGAGGCCGAACGCGACGGTGTGGATATCGACAAAGCGATCATGGCGGCTTCGCATGGCTGACCCGACCGGCTTCCTGAAATACACGCATCGCGAACTGCCGACCCGTCGGCCCGTCCCGTTGCGGCTACGTGACTGGAACGAGGTCTACGAGGACTTCGACAACGAGACGCTGCGTGAGCAGGCGACACGCTGCATGGACTGCGGTATTCCGTTCTGCCACAACGGATGTCCGTTGGGCAATCTGATACCGGAATGGAACGACCTGGTGCGCCAGGGGCGTTGGCGCGATGCAATCGAACGGCTGCATGCCACCAACAACTTTCCGGACTTCACGGGGCGGCTATGTCCGGCGCCGTGCGAGCCGGCGTGCGTGCTCGGGATCAACCAGGATCCGGTGACGATCAAGCAGATCGAGCTCGAAATCATCGACAACGCCTTCGATGAAGGCTGGGTGAAGCCACTGCCGCCGCAGACGCTGACCGGTAAGACGGTTGCCGTTGTGGGCTCCGGTCCGGCCGGTCTGGCGGCCGCGCAGCAGCTCACCCGGGCCGGGCACAAAGTCACCGTCTTCGAGCGTGAGGACCGCATCGGTGGTCTGCTTCGCTACGGCATCCCCGAGTTCAAGATGGAAAAGCGTGTTCTGAATCGGCGGCTCGAGCAGATGCAGGCCGAGGGCACCGAGTTCCGGGCCGGCGTCAACGTCGGGGTTGATATCACGGCCGAGCAGCTGCGCGCCGATTTTGATGCGGTCGTGCTGGCCGGTGGTGCCACCGCGTGGCGGGATCTGCCCATCCCCGGCCGGGAGCTGGATGGCGTCCATCAGGCGATGGAATATTTGCCGTGGGCCAACCGGCTGCAGGAGGGCGACGACGTGCTGGGGCCCGACGGGCAACCACCGATTACCGCCCAGGGCAAGAAGGTCGTCATCATCGGCGGCGGCGACACCGGCGCGGACTGCCTGGGCACCGCGCATCGCCAAGGTGCGGCCAACATCCACCAGTTCGAGATCATGCCGCGTCCGCCGGAAGCCCGCGCTGCGTCGACCCCGTGGCCGACCTACCCGCTGATGTATCGGGTGTCCGCGGCACTCGAAGAGGGCGGCGAGCGGGTGTTCTCGGTCAACACCGAGAAGTTCATCGGTGACGATGGGCGCGTGCGTGCGCTCAAGGCGCACGAAGTCGCGATGCAAGACGGCAAGTTCGTCAAGGTCGAAGGGTCAGACTTCGAATTGGAGGCCGACCTGGTTTTGCTGGCGATGGGCTTCGTTGGTCCGGAGAAGCCCGGTCTGCTCACTGACCTCGGGGTCAAGCTCACCGACCGCGGAAACGTGGCCCGCGGCGACGACTTCGAGACCTCAGCACCGGGCGTCTTTGTTGCCGGAGACATGGGTCGTGGCCAGTCATTGATCGTCTGGGCGATTGCCGAAGGCAGGGCGGCGGCGGCCGGAGTGGACCGCTATTTGATGGGTTCCACGGCGCTGCCAGCCCCAATCAAACCGACCGCAGCACCGCTTCAATAATCACAACAGCCACATTAGAAACATTTGATAATTGCTCGGCGCGTCGTTTTCGGTTTGCCAGAGCCGGGGTGTCTAATTGGCCGATGTGGGCTCCGTCACATAGACGTCGCACATGGGGTCCAAGTAGTTTGTCCGATCACAGGGAGTGTCACTGTGCGTAGTAACCCGTTACCCCGGTCAAGGATGGGGCGAATCGCCTGGTCATGGTTTCGCCACCCCGTCAAAAGCCACGAGTTTCCTGCCAAACACGAGCGCCTGGCAACGGCCGAAGAGCTGCTGCGGTTCGCGGTCTAGCGCCTGGCCCGGCGCACTTGCCGGCGCCAAACGGGTTTGCTCGACTTCATCGAGTTGTTATTAGAAGCATCGTTTATCCGTCAATTAATCCCGACTCGCGGATCGCCTCGGCCATCGGCTCCAGCACGGCCGGGTCATGCGGTGGCGCGATATAGACGATTCCCAGATCCAATCCCTCGGCCGCCAGCGCGGCGGCGTTCTCGATCACCTGCCCGAAATCGCGCTCCGGCGCCAAACCCAGGTGGGCTGAAAGCGTGATCTCTTTCGGATCGCGCCCGATATCGGCGCAATGGGCCGCCAATACGTCGCGCTTGCGGGCAAATTCCTCCGGAGTTCCGCCCGCAAAATTCCAGTGTTGGGCATAGCGGGCGGTGATCCGCAGCGTACGTTTCTCCCCGCTACCACCGATACAAATCGGCGGGTGCGGACGCTGCGGGCCCTTGGGCTCGTTGCGCGCGTCCTCGAGCTGGTAGTACTTCCCGTCGAAGGTGGTGCTCGGTTGGCTCAGCAGCCCGGTCAGTACCGCGCAGGCTTCCTCGAATCGGTCGAAGCGCTCCTTGACGCTGCCCAGCTCGATTCCGTAGGCACCGGACTCCTCCTCGTTCCAGCCGGCGCCAATCCCCAGCTCGAGTCGCCCATGGGAAATGATGTCGAGTGCGGCGGCCATGTTGGCCAACACCGCGGGATGGCGATAGTGAATGCCGGTCACCAGGGTGCCTAGCCGCAGCCGCGTGGTGGCCTGAGCCAGCGCGGTCAGCGTTGTCCACCCTTCCAGGCAGGGGCCGGTGGGGTCGCTGAAGATCGGATAGAAGTGGTCGAAGGTCCAACCGGATTCGTAGACGTCGATGCCGTCGGCGGTCTGCCAGACCGCCAGCATCTGCTCCCAGGTGGTGTTCTGCGGTGAGGTCTTGAAAGCGAAACGCATGCCTTCGACGGTAGTCGCGGTGCAACTGCCGCAAACGCCCGCGCAGGTCCACGGTCGCCGCGCGTATGACTTGCCCTGTGCGCCAGCGGTTTTAGACCTACCGAACACGAAACCTCGCACACTTGCCTGCGAGCAATAGTGCCCACGGAGAAGGGACCAACGCCTCCTGCCACCCGCACGCGGATTAACTAACGTCGGTGTTAGCCGGCAAAGCTTGAACGTCCACCACATGCGGTAGCGATGCCCGAACAGGGAGGTTGTCTATGTCGACCGAGTCCACGAGCCCGGCAATTGTGGCCGGCGTCGACGGCTCGCCGGCCTCCACGTTGGCGGTGGAGTGGGCCGCGCGGGACGCTGAGATGCGTAATGTGCCGCTGAAGGTGGTGCACGTCTTCGCGCCCATGGTGGCTCCCGCTAACGGATGGGCAGACGTTGCGATGCCCGCGGACTATGCGCGCTGGCGAGAAGACCAGGCGCACCAGATTGTGCAGCAGGCCCACGCGGTGGCGGTCGACGCGGCCGCGCCGGGTCGGGCAGCGCACGTCACGAGCGAGGTGCGCTATGCCGCGATCGTGCCCGCCATGGTGGAGCTGTCCCAGCAGGCCGAGATGGTCGTGGTGGGTTGCCGCGGCCAGGGCGGGGTGGCTAGTGCCCTGCTGGGGTCGGTCAGTTCCGGGCTGGCCCACCACGCACATTGCCCCGTCGCGATCATCCATGACGATGAACCGCTGCCACCGCGGTCCGCACAGGCGCCGGTGCTGGTGGGCGTCGATGGCTCGCCCACCTCGGAGTTGGCCACCGAGATCGCTTTCGACGAGGCATCTCGGCGCGGCGCGGAATTGGTGGCATTGCACGCTTGGACCGACATGGGTCCCCTCGACTTCCCGAGCATCAATTGGGCGCCGATCGAGTGGAGCAACATCAAGGACCAGGAGGAAGAAGTCCTAGCGGAACGCCTTTGCGGATGGCAGGAACGCTATCCCGATGTGGTTACGCACAAGGTTGTGGTGAGCGACCGACCAGCACCTCGGCTGCTCGAACACGCCCACGACGCTCAGCTTGTGGTTGTGGGCAGCCACGGTCGCGGTGGGTTCCCCGGCATGCTGCTCGGCTCGGTCAGCCGAGCGGTCGTCAACTCGGCACGGATTCCGGTCATCATCGCCCGCACGCCCCCAAACTCCTGAGGCCAAGCCGCGGCTAGGCCAGCATCGGGTCCACCGCATCGCGGGGGACCAGCACCTGGCGAGCGCCGGCGGCTTCGGGCAGCAGTTCCCCCGGGCTGAAGAAGAACGTGATCCCGTCATTGGAGATGGCGAAATTCTGGTAGTTCTTCGGGTCCAGACCGGCGCTGGATGCGATCACCACCTGCTCCTCGGACTGCTTTGACAATTCGCTTTCCACGATTGGGAAAACGACCTTCAGCGGATCGGTTTCAGGCTGCCACAACTTGTCCCAAGTGATCGGCTTGCGATAGGCCTGGTCCCAATTGAACGCCTTGTATGTGGTTTGGGGGCGCGGGCCACCGACGTTTTGATAAATCTTGAGCACCACGCTCTGCGTTCCCCGCGGAGGAATCGCCGACTCGTAATTGGTCGAGGTGATGTCGAGCTCGTAGGGTGCGTCGCGCGCAGTGGAGGATTTCGCCTTGTCGAGGAAATGCTCGCCCGTCTCGCGGACGAAGCTCTCGAGCGACTTCCCGTCGGGGTAGTTGCTTGGCAGGCTGATATCGACGGTGTAGCCGGGTTCGGTCATCTGAATCTTGCACACCTCGCCGGTGGTGGTCCCTTTGAGTTCGTCGCAGTAGCTCTTGGGCGGCGCGGCTGCGGCGAGGCCGGTAGAGCCGAAGAGCGTGGCAAACGTGACCAGCACGAACATCATGATGTGACGCATGTCGAAATTCCTCCTGGAGCACATCGCGGCGCGACGGCATAGACACAAGGGATTGGCTTGCCGCGAGATTTGCATCGACGACAAGGCGGGGCCAGCTGGTGCGGACCCCGGTGACCGACGTGACCCAAGCTAGCAGATCATCTGGATTTGGCCGCTAACGCGCAGCAGACGACCGGCGCGCAGGCCGTGCGGCTCCCGGCGGTTTAGGTGAGGCCTGCCCGTAGCCCGCGGGTTATCTCCTCGGGCATGATCGGGCTCTCGGCCGGCCCACAATTGCAGCTGAAGCCGCCGAAGGGGTTGGGCTCTTCGATGACTTCACCGGGACTGGCGCCGGCCGGTGTCGCCCCAACCAGGCAGCCGATAATGACGGCAGCGCCAACCAACACCATTCTCATCGCGGGGCGCTTCAGAATGGGGAATCCCACGTTTGGCCGTTCGTGCTTCGCGATCGACATGACGGCCTCTCCTTCAGAATTGTCGGTATTTCACGGACGACTAACTCGTCACGCAGCTGTATTCGACGGTATTTGCCGGGTGATCGACGGTTCAAGCAAATGGGTGACACACATGCAGAATCCATAACCACCGCGGTGCCCGATGGCGTGACGTCGGAGAACGCCATGAAGCCCGGGGCGCAACTAGACTCCATACAACGATGAGCCACATCCTCGGGGTCGACACCGCCATCACGCTGGTGGCGGCGGGAGCCATCTTTCTGCTGGCCCTGGCGCTCGGAGTGTGGAAGTACCGGCAGGTCATGGTCAGCGATGGGCACCGGGCCCACGTTTACGTCGATATCGCGCATCGGGCCGCGCTGCTCTACGCGTTCGCAACGCTGCTGGTTGCCGTCTTCGTCGAGCTGAGCGTCTGGCCAGCGTGGCTCAATCTCACGGCGGCGATGGTCATGGTGTTCTTTTTCGTCGCTGCGATCGCGACATACATCTTCCACGGCGCGCGTCGTGACACCGAGAATCAGTTCGATCCTGCTGTGCCGGGGACCGGCGTGTTCATGGTCTCGCTAATGCTGGGGGAGATTGGGGGCTTCACGGTGGTCTTCGTGGGGTTCATCGTCGGTCAGCTGAGGTGAGCGACAAGGCATGGATCCGGTAGCCGCACTTCGGCAGATCGCCTACTACAAGGACCGAAGCCGTCAGGACCCCGGACGGGTCATGGCCTATCGCAACGCCGCCGACATCATCGAAAGACTGGACGAGGATGCGCGCCAGCGGCATGGTCGGGCCAACAGCTGGCAATCGCTGCCGGGTATCGGTCCCAAGACCGCAAAGGTCATCAGCCAAGCGTGGTCCGGTCAGGAGCCCGATCTGCTGGTCGAACTGCGGTCTGCGGCGCAAGATCTGGGCGGCGGTGAGATTCGCGGCGCGCTGCGTGGGGATCTGCACCTGCACTCGGAGTGGTCGGACGGCTCGGCGCCGATCGAGGAGATGATGGACACCGCGGCGGCGTTGGGGCATGAGTATTGCGCGCTAACCGACCACTCGCCGCGGCTGACGATCGCCAACGGGCTGTCGGCAGAGCGATTGCGCAGGCAGCTCGATGTCATTGACGAATTGCGCGAGAGGTTCGCCCCGATGCGCATCCTCACCGGAATCGAGGTCGACATTCTCGAGGATGGCAGCCTCGACCAGGAACCGGAGCTGCTCGACCGTCTCGACATCGTGGTGGACAGCGTGCACTCGAAGCTCTCGATGGAGTCGGCGGCGATGACTCGGCGGATGGTGCGGGCCGTTTCCAACGGTCATGCCGATGTGCTCGGCCACTGCACGGGCCGGTTGGTGACGGGCAACCGTGGCATCCGGCCCGAATCCAAATTCGACGCCGAAGCGGTGTTCACCGCCTGCCGTGACCACGGCACCGCGGTGGAGATCAACTCGCGTCCGGAGCGGCGCGATCCGCCGACCCGGCTACTGAACCTGGCCCGCGACATCGGCTGTGTCTTCAGCATCGACACCGACGCACACGCACCCGGCCAGCTGGAGTTCCTCGGCTACGGCGCTCAGCGCGCGCTCGACGCGGGAGTTGCGGCCGATCGCATCATCAATACCTGGCCGGTCGACAGACTCCTCGACTGGGCTTCAGTCCGGTAGACGGGGCACCTCCTGGTCCGGGGCCCGGCCCACCAGCACCGCGCGGGTGAGCGCGGAGTTGCCGTATCGACGCCGAATCCGGTCCACAGCCGCGTCAATGGCCACGGGTTCGCCGCCGAACGGCAGCATCAGTTGCTGGGCACCGCCGGGGTCGATGCTGGACACGGCGAAGCCGACCAGCGTCAATCCCCGCTGCGCGATAGCCGGCGCGGCCGAGCGCACCAGTTGGCGCGCCGCGGCGAGGATCGGCTGGGTAGACGACGTTGCCCACGGCAACGTGTGGGACCGGGTCGCCCGGCTGAAATCGTCGAATCGTAGCCGCAGCACCACGGTTCGGCCGGTGCGGCCGGCCGCTCTCATCCGGCCCGTGATTCTGTCGATCAACGTGACCACCACCGCGTCCAACTCCGCCGGCGACAGGGCGTTGCCCGCTCGCCCCAGTGCGCGCTGGGCGCCCACCGAACGCCGTCGCACACCGGTGCTCACCCGGCGCCGATCGATGTTGCGGGACAGGGCATACAGCTGGCGCCCCATCGCCGCACCCAGCATCGAGCTCAGTGCCGATTCGCTGAGCTCGGCGACGTCGGCGACGGTGCACAGGCCGTGCGACTGCAGTTTCGCGGCCCACTCCCCAGAGCCGGCGCACCGGCAGGGGATGCAGGAATGCCAGCTCATCTTCCGGCGGCACCAGCAGCAAGCCGTCCGGCTTGGCCTCTTGGCTGGCGACTTTGGCCAGAAACTTCGTCCGCGCCACGCTGACGGTGATGGGCAGCCCGACCCGCCCGCGTACGTCTTCCCGCAGCCGCGCCGCGATCTGCACCGGTGTGCCCGAGACCCGGCGCAAGCCGGCCACATCGAGAAACGCCTCATCCACCGAAAGCGGCTCCACCAGTGGAGTGCAGTCGCGGAACACCTCGAACACGGCATCACTGGCCCGCATGTAGGCGCGCATACGCGGCGGCACCACCACGGCCTGCGGGCACAGCCGCCGCGCCTGAGCTCCGTCCATCGCGGTGCGGACCCCGTATGCCTTGGCCTCATAGCTCGCCGCCAGCACGACACCGCCGCCGACGATCACCGGCCGACCCCGCAACGAGGGGTCGTCACGCTGCTCGACGGACGCGTAGAACGAATCCAGGTCCGCGTGCAGGATGGAGGCATCGCCGTGCACGAACATATGTTCGCACCGCGGACCGACAAGTTCCTGGTTAGCGAGCCGCGCCGTAGATGCTGCTGACCCAGACGTGCACCAGGGTGTCGACCACATGTGTCTCCGGCACGGACGGCTCCTCAGCCAGGAACGACGCCGACAAAGTCCGCTCGTTCATCAGGTTGAGTGCGGTGGCCAGTTCCAGGGCGGGCAGCGTCACCGGCGCGGCGCCCCGTTCGCGCTCGGCTTCGATGATCTTGGCGGTATAGGCGATCCACTTCTGCATGAATGTCGACCACAGCTCCCGGACTTCGGTGCTGATACTTCGGACGCCCTGACCGCCCTGCACGACCGCTCGGTGCGATCCGAAGGTCTCGAAGAACACGTTGATTCCGTTGCGCCACATCGTCACGTGGTCGACGTCGGGTGCCTGGGCGAGGTTGTCCAGCGCCGCGTCGGCCTCATTGACCACCCGGTCCAGCAAGGTCAGCAACACTGCTTCCTTGGACGGGAAATAGAAGTAGAAGGTGGGGCGGGAGATGCCGGCTCCCTTGGCCAGGTCGTCGACCGAGATGTCGACCATCGGACGGTCCTCGAGCAGCTTCTCGGCCGTGTTGAGGATCGCCAGCTCCCGCTCATCACCGGATGGTCGCGCGCTACGGCGGCCCCGGCTCACCGATGCCTGACTGGCAGTGGAAGTAGACACCACGGCAGCTTACCGCGCGTCGAGAGTTTCGACACTCCGTTGACGGACTCAACACAGCGTTGATAGCGTGGCGCCATGACTGAGCATCTTGACGTCGTGATCGTGGGGGCGGGTATCTCCGGCGTGAGTGCAGCCTGGCATCTTCAAGACCGCTGTCCGACCAAGTCCTACGCGATCCTGGAGAAGCGCGCCGCCATGGGTGGCACCTGGGATCTGTTCCGCTACCCCGGCATCCGATCCGACTCCGATATGCACACGCTGGGCTTCCGCTTTCGTCCGTGGACCGAGCGCCAGGCCATCGCCGACGGCAAGCCGATCCTCGAATACGTCAAAGGCACGGCGGCCATGTACGGCATCGACAAGCACATCCGGCTCAACCAGAAAGTCATCAGCGCGGACTGGTCGAACGCGCAGAACCGCTGGACGCTGCAGATCGAGAGCAACGGTGCCATGAGCGCCGTCACCTGTTCGTTCCTGTTTCTCTGCAGCGGCTACTACAACTACGACCAGGGCTACACCCCGAACTTCGCCGGCGCGCAGGACTTCGCCGGCTCGATCATCCATCCGCAGCACTGGCCCGAAGACCTCGACTATGACGGCAAGAACGTCGTCGTGATCGGCAGCGGTGCCTCCGCGGTCACTCTGGTCCCGGCGCTGGCGAACTCGGGGGCAAAGCACGTCACGATGCTGCAGCGCTCGCCGACCTACATAGTCTCCCAGCCAGAACGGGACAGCATCGCTGAGCGCCTCAACCGCTGGCTTCCCGAGAACATGGCCTACGCCATGGTGCGGTGGAAGAACGTGCTGCGCCAGGCCGCCGTATACGGAGCCTGCCGCAAGTGGCCGCGGCGAATGCGGAAGAACTTCATGGGACTGGCCCAGCGTCAGTTGCCCGAAGGCTATGACGTGCGAAAGCATTTCGGCCCGCACTACAACCCATGGGATCAGCGGCTATGCCTGGTGCCCAACGGCGACTTGTTCCGGGCCATTCGCCACGGACAGGTCGATGTGGTCACCGACACGATCGACCGGTTCACGCCGACCGGCATCCGGCTCAACTCGGGCCAGCAGCTGCCGGCCGACATCATCGTCACCGCAACGGGTTTGAACCTGCAGCTCTTCGGCGGGGCGGCGGTCACCGTGGACGGAGAGTCGGTGGATCTCACCAAGGCGATGGCCTACAAGGGCATGATGCTTTCCGGCCTGCCCAACATGGCCTACACCGTTGGCTACACCAACGCGTCGTGGACACTGAAGGCGGATCTGGTGTCGGAGTTCGTTTGCCGTCTGCTCAACTCCATGGACGCCAATGACTATGAGTCCGTCGTCGTCGAGCGCCCGGATTCGGATGTGCAGGAATGTCCATTCATGGAGTTCACTCCGGGCTATGTGCTGCGCGTGATCGACGAACTTCCCAAGCAGGGTTCACGCAAGCCGTGGCGACTCAACCAGAACTATCTGCGCGATATTCATCTGATTCGCCGCGGCAAGATCGACGACGAGGGTTTGCGATTCGCCAAAAAGCCGGTCGCAGTGCCGGTTTAGTCGCCGGCTTAGCCGCGATTCAGGATTCGGTTGCGACGGCGGCGACCACCACGATGCCGTCGTCGTCGCTGTAGGCGATCTCGCCCGGCACGAACGTGACACCGCCCAGCGTGATTTCGGCGTCGAGTTCACCCGACCCGGTCTTGGCGCTCTTGCGCGGATTGGTGCCCAGTGCCTTGATGCCAATGTCAATGCCACGCAGTGCGGCCGAATCGCGGACCGCGCCGTGCACCACCAGCCCCGCCCAGCCGTTGGAGCGCGCCAGTTCGGCGATGACATCACCGACCAGGGCGGTATGCAGGGAACCGGCACCGTCGATCACCAGCACCCCGCCCTCACCCGGCTGCGAGAGCACCGATTTCAGCAGCGCGTTGTCCTGAAAACACCGCACGGTGCTGATCGGTCCGGCGAACTCGGCGCGGCCACCGAACTGGCGGAATTGAAGATCACAGCTGCGCACATCGGGCCCGATGTCGTCAACGAGATCGGCCGTTGGCCGAAACGCCACGTTTCCCATCGATCAGCGCCGGCGCAGCTGGCGGATCAGCAGCATCGCCAACAGGCTCAATGCGATTGCGACGACCAGCGGAACGGTGGAGTGGCTTGGCTGCTCATCGGCGACCCGGGGAAGTGGGTTGTTGGCGCGGTCTACCGTCGACTTAGCCTGTGCGGCCGCATCTTTAGCGGCTTCGGCGAGTTGGCCGTTGGCGCTCGGTTGTTGCTGTGAAACGTTGGCCAGCGCGGTCGGTTGCGGGGCCGGTTCGGGGCTTTGTGCGGGCGGCTTGGTCGCCGGGGCCTTTTTGGCCGGCGCCTTTTTGGCGGGGGCCTTCTTGGCTGGCGCCTTCTGCGCCGGGGCCTTCTTGGCCGGCGTCTTCTTCGCAGGTGTCTTCTTGGCCGGTGTCTTCGCAGCCTTGTCGGCGGGCGGCTTCTTGGCCGGCTGTCCCGGTGTCGCGTCGGGTTCGCCGTCGGGTCGATCCTGCGGGTCTGCCATGCGGCCGCTCCTTTGCAGCTTCCTCATTGCTCACTAGATCGCGAAACACTCGGGTCCATCATGCCAGGACACGGTTCGTCGTCTGCCTCGCCTACCAGGTCGCCGGCCCAAGCCGCTACGGCCGGCGCCGCGTAGCCCACAGCGCTGCCGCGCCTACCGCAGCGACCACTCCCACCGCGAACGGCCAGGCGGGCAGGTCCTCGCCCGAATCGCCACCGCCATCACCACTGGCGCCGACGGTCACCGATTCGTGCGCCGCCATGCCTCCAGCCTGCGCGGATGCCGCCGGAACCGGCAGCGCGACGACAATCGTGATGGCGACCAATAACGGCGCGAACCGCAACTTCCCGAGCACCTGCGCAACCACACCACGCGAATATCTGGCTCGTGACTGAACACGGCTGCTCGAAACCCAACTGCGCAGGACCGGCATGCTGACTCAGGCTAGCCCTAGACGCGCCATCAGGTCCGCCTCGATGCCGTCGAGTTGCGAGGAGATCGCGGAATGCGCGGCTCGACGCCGCTGGGCCGGCATGTTCTTGGCTGCTGTGATAGCGGCCGAGAGTTCGCAGAGCCGCTCGCTGATGGCCGAGACGAACTGCTTGGTCTCCGCGTCCTTCGGCTTCTTTTCCTGCACAATCCGCAGCGACCGCTCACAACCGGACACCCGGGCGGACAGCTGTGCGCCGTGGCCCGAGAACTGTCCGATCTGAGCCAGCGGCACCCCGAGCTGGTCTGCCCGCCGTTGATCCAGCAGTCCGCGGGCCGCGATGGCCGCGCGATACATCACCGGCGCAAGGATCGGGGCGAGTAATCGAGACACCGTCAGTGTCCGGCGGATTCGAGCGGGCGAGAGGAACTTGCCCTCGCGGGCCGCCTTGAGTTGGGTCTCGGCGACCTTCAATGCCGCCCGGTCGCTGTCGCGCTGCGCCTTGAGCTGCGCCTTGAGCGCCTTGTCGGTCGCCTTCTGCGCGGACTTGATGCGGCGCGCCTCATTCTTGGCGGACAGTTTGGCTTCCAGCTTGGCGCGGGCCTTGATCGCGCGGGCTTCGGCGCGACGCGTCGCGCGGCTCTTTCGCTTGCGGAACAGGCCCATTCCCGGCCGCCTCCCGGTATCTCGTGGACTATCGCGGTGCGTGCGCGCTCGCTGGGCCCAACCCTAATCCGGGAGGGGCGTCGGCAATCCCTCAGGTCGGGGGACCGGCCCTGCGGTAATCGCGTTAAGCGTCGAGGCGTTCCGTCCGGCGGAGTTCTTCGATTCGCTCCACGATCTCCTGCTGCGCTTGGGTGGACAACCCTTGGGAACGAACGGCGATGCGGCGCACGCCGTCGTCACGCATCGTGGCCAGCCACTGCAGTTCCTGATTGAGGTTTTCGTAGTACTCGTCATCGGTGAAATAGGCCGACTTGATGCGAAAGAAGTTGGCGAGGGCGGCCATGGTCGCGGTGGAAGGGTTTGTGCGGTTGCCGGAGCGTAGCTGCGATAGATAAGGAGCCGACATCGTGATGCCCTCCGCCTTGAGCGCCGCAATCACCTCGGCGGAGGTATGCGGCCCCCGCCCGGGCGGGTACACCGTGTCAAACAGACGGTTCAGGCGGGCAGCGAACGTCGTGCTCATCGATATGACCTCCACCGGGCTGCAAAATTGAACGCTTATCTATATGTATTTGCTGATCATGGTAGCGACAGTTATGTCAACAACCAAGTGCAAACCTGAGGCGATTGGGTGCCGGTGCGTCGGACAGGTGCCCAAGCCGCCTCCGACGAGCGTCCAACCGATTCGGTGGGGTGTCCATAAGATGAACGAATTTCACAGGTTATCCGCAGAATACGGCCTTCGGATGGCATCGAAAGCCCACGAGCACCGGCGCTGGCAAGGAACAAAGGTGCTGCCCGTCGGCGGAACGCGCTCGATTCTGGGCAACCAGACGCCAACGGCGGACGTCGGATTGGGCGCTTTGCTGTCTATGAAGCCTCGGCGGGTGGCAGCGCGAAACCGGGGCGGGCGGGGGACCGGTGCGACGATGTCGGGGGCGGTGGTCGAGATGGCCGGAGCCCGGCCGATGCCGGTTGGTGCCGGCTACCGGCCCGAGGGTGAATTCGTGCCGAGTGCGGAGGCGCTGCGACGCCGCCGGAGAGTTTGCGCCGTGGCTCCGGCAGCGGCGGCCAGCGCCACCGCCGCGGTCACACCGATGGCGACCGAGCGCCATCCCAGCGCCCCCTCGAACAGCATCCACAAGCCGAAAAGCAGGAACAGCAGGCTGGCCAGCAGATGCAGCAGCTGTTCGGGCAGCCGGTGATGCAGCAGTAGTCCGACACCTATTGCCAGGCCGTCGGCCACGATCATGCCCAAGGTGGTGCCGATCCATACGCCGGCCCAGTTGTGATCGCTGGCCAAGGTGACCGTGGCCAGGGTTGTCTTGTCGCTGAGCTCGGCCAGGACAAACGACGACACCACGGTGAGCAGCGCGAATCGGGGGTTGGGCAGATGCGCGACCTCGTCGGCGCCGGCCGGGTCTTCGCGGCCTTCGCGCCAGGCCCAGCCCGCGAATATCAGGAAGGCGATCGCTCCCACAAACGCCATCGGCCGGGCCGGCACCGTGGTGCCCAGGAAGTGGCCGACCGCCACCGAGACACCATGCACGGTGACGGATGCGATCGCTACCCCGGTCAGCACCACCCACCAGCGGTACCGCAACGCGTAGGTCATCGTGATCAGCTGCGATCTGTCGCCCAGCTCGGCAAGGAAAACCACTCCGAGACTCAGCATTGTGGCGGAAAGCATGCGGGCGACCTCTCGACACGTGCCGATGACCGTCCGGTCATCGAACATCGGTCGAAGGTCTCGCCCACCGTCCGGTGTGACGGTTCGCGGGCCGGGCTGTGCGCCAGTATGTCGACCCAACGATTCGGGGCTACTCCCCTTCGCTAACAGTTTCCCAGGCTAGCGGCCGGATTCGATGCGCGCCACCGTGGCGATGAAGTTCGGGCGGCCGTATCCGTCGATTCGGCGCGCGAACTTATTGGTTCGAATCTCCTTATGCGGCAAGCAGCATCGCCAGAATTGCGGTGTCGGGATGACTGATGGGGTCAACGCCGACGCGGCTGACCATCGAGGTGATGGTTCTGTCGGCTTCGGCCTCCACCCACGCCGCCCGATGTTCCAATCCCAGATACGGCAACCCCGGTAGTAGCACACAGCCCGAGGCGGCGCCGGTGCACTCCGGCAGCGACGGCGTCGTTTCCGACGGCGGATGCAACATGAGCAATGCAGGGGGTTGATGATCGGCGAAGTATCCCGGCTGGATCGCGGATTCGCCGAACACCGTGCCCTCGGCCAGCACCAGTCCGACGGTGCCGGGCTCGGGCTCATCGGGCAATTCCTCGCGCGCCCCGAATACCGTGGTGGTCGAAAGCAACCCGGGCAAAGATGCGACGCGCACGGCGACCATCAACAGTTGAGCCCATTCTTTCGTTGAATCAGGCCAACGCCCGGAGATGACAAACCCTTTCAGCGAACCACGAGAATGAAAGGGTGCAACACCGATAGGCCCATCTGACCCAGCATCCATCTCGCCCTCCGTTGACGCCTCCATCCGAAATAACCACGCTGGTAGCTCGAATAAATGGTAGCTCGAATGATCAAGCATGCGCGGGGTTTTGGCGCCGTGCAACTCGACACGGCGGGTGTCCGGCGGTGTTCGTAAGCGCGAAATATTAAGGCCCGGTTAAAACGCAAGGGCGCCGCGCAATGGTGTGCGCGGCGCCCAAGCCTTCGGGTATTCGAGTCAGCCGAAGATTAATCCTTGAGTTTTCGAGGTGGCGGCGTCGTAGCGCGACTGTACGTCGGCCCAGTTGACGACATTCCAGAAGGCCTTGGCGAAGTCGACCTTCACATTCTTGTACTGCAGGTAGAACGCGTGCTCCCACATGTCGAGCAGCAGCAGCGGGACAATGCCCAGCGGGAAGTTGGTCTGGTGGTCGTAGACCTGGAAGATCAGCAGCTTGTTGCCGAGGGTGTCCCAGCCCAGCGCTGCCCAACCCGACCCCTGCACGGTGGTCGCGGCGGCGTGGAACTGGGCCCGAAACTTGTCGAACGACCCGAACGCCTCATCGATGGCCGCGGCGAGTTCACCGGTGGGCTTGTCGCCACCGTTGGGGGAGAGGTTCTTCCACCAGATGGTGTGGTTGACGTGGCCGGCGAGGTTGAAAGCGAGGTTCTTCTCGTTCAGCAGGATCGTCGAGTGGTCTTCCTTAGCGCGCGCTTCCTCGAGTTTGGTGACGGCGTCATTGGCACCCTTGACGTAGGTGGCGTGGTGCTTACTGTGGTGAAGCTCGTTGATCTGACCTGAGATGTGGGGTTCCAGGGCTCCGTAGTCCCAGTCCAAATCGGGCAAGGTGTATTCAGCCACGGCATTCCTTCCTTCGATCGTCCGATAAGTCATTCGCGTGGGGACCGCCACGCAGCGGGCTGCAGTAGTTAACCCTGCTTCATGAGCGCTCGCGCCGCAAGGACGCCCCACCGGGCTGATACTGCCGGGTACCCGGTTGGTCGGGGATCTAATACAAGACGATGAGGGCGAGAACTCCCAGTAATGCCAGCGCAATCAGGCCCGCACGCAGGGCGGCTATGACGTAGGCGTGATTCCAGGTGGGCGATCCGGAGTGCGACTTCGGTGAGGGAGTCGACCCGGGGCCGTAGGAATGTGTCGCCATCGAGCGCCTTTCACCTGCACGGTCACCTCCAACAGTGAGGTGACTCACACTGAACCTGGCGTCCGCGATCATAACCCCTGGTGCCCGGCTTGAAAAATTCTTGCCTGGGCGGGTCGGCAACCGCACCAGGTGAGAGCGCCAATGCGGCGATGTGGGCCGCCGGCGGACGCTGTTCGGTGGGCCGTGGTCGGTCACGTTTGTCGAGTCGTCCAACTGGGTACAAGTGCTTAGCGCGGCAATGCATTTCGCTCGGGCCCGGCCAGGGCTGTCGATCGGCGGGTGTTGGTGGCGGGGGTTATCCACAGCGACGGCCGATCTCGACCGACAGACGCTGTGTTGATAACCAAAACCCACCCAACCCATGTTGTGGATAAACCTGTGGAAACTGTGGATACCCACAAGTAGCTGAGTCGGAGGTCGCGCGGCCCGTATGCCCAAGAGTGCCGACTCGCATTACGCTGGTCCGGTGATACAGGTGTGCTCCCAGTGCGGCACTCGGTGGAACGTACGCGAGCGACAGCGCGTGTGGTGTCCCCGTTGTCGGGGAGCGCTGATGGCGCCGCTGACCGGGGCTGCGGCCGCCGACCCGCAGTCGCGAACCTCGGTCGGCCCGCAACGGGTGGCGTCTACCGCGCGGCGGGCGGCGCCCCGGCTACCACCAGGTTTTCGCTGGATAGCGGTGCGTCCGGGCGCTGCGCCACCGCACCGGCCCCGGCGACGCGCGTACGGGCCCACCCCCCGGTACACGGTGATGCCGCGCTGGGGACTGGGCGACCGCGTCGCGCAGCCCGGCCCTTCGCCCGTGCCGGTAGCGACCAAGACGGGACCGGCGGCCGCGACCGTACGCACCCTGTTGTTCGCCACCATGCTGGTTCTCGGTGCCGCCGCATTCGTCTACGCGGTGCGATACGTGTTGCTGATCATCAACCGCGACATTCTGCTGAATTCCGTGCTGGCCGGCATCGCGGTCTGGGTGGGAGTGGCGGTCAGTTTCGCCGCGCTCGCCGCGATGGGCGTCTGCTTCGTCGTACTGATCAAGTGGCTTGTCGCGCGCCGGGCCGCCGCCTTCGCCTACTACGGCCTACCCGAGCACCGCTCCACCCTGCAGTTGTGGGCTGGTTGCCTGACGCCGCTGGCAAACCTGCTGTGGGCGCCGGTGTATCTCATCGAACTCGCGGTGGTCGAGGACACCTATCAACGGTTGAAGAAACCCATCCTGGTGTGGTGGATCGCATGGGTGGTCAGCACCGCCACGTCGCTGTTCGCCATCGCCACCAGCTTTTCCAGCGACGCTCAGGGCATCGCGAACAACACCGTCATGGTGGTCGTCGCGTATGCACTGGCGGCAGCCGCCGTGGGCACCGTTTCTCGCGTTTTCGAGGGATTCGAGCGCAAGCCGGTGCAACGGCCCGCGCACCGCTGGCTGGTGATGGGTCAGGATGATCAACCCGGCCGGTCCGCCACGGATGAAGACGATCGGGTCGATGCGGCCCCTGATGCTGATGCGGTTGAGCTGGAGGGGCAGGAACCGGCAGCATAATGGGTATGACCTGGGCCGACGAGGTGATCGCCGGGCATCCTTTCGTGGTGGCCCACCGCGGGGCGTCGGGCGCCCGGCCGGAACATACGCTCGCCGCCTACGACCTGGCGCTCAAGCAGGGGGCCGACGGTGTGGAGTGCGACGTCCGGCTCACCCGTGACGGTCATCTGGTTTGCGTGCACGATCGCCGGTTGGATCGGACTTCGACCGGGGCCGGGTTGGTCAGCACGATGACGCTGGATCAGCTGCGTGAGTTGGAGTACGGCGCCTGGCATGACAGCTGGCGGCCGGACGGTGCCCACGGAGATACCAGCCTGCTGACCCTGGACGCGCTGATCTCGCTGGTGCTGGATTGGAAACGGCCGGTGAAGGTCTTCATCGAGACCAAGCATCCGGTGCGGTACGGGTCGCTGGTCGAAAGCAAGGTGCTGGCGCTGCTGCAGCGCTTCGGCATTGCCCAACCTGCGTCCGCAGACCGGTCCCGCGCCGTCGTGATGTCGTTTTCGGCGGCCGCGGTGTGGCGGATTCGCCGAGCAGCACCGCTGCTGCCAACGGTGCTGCTCGGCAAAACGGCTCGCTATCTGGCCAGCGGTGCCGCCTCGGCTGTCGGAGCGACCGCCGTGGGACCGTCGCTGGCGGTGTTGCGGGAATATCCACAACTCGTCGATCGCGCCGCCGCCCAGGGGCGAGCGGTGTACTGCTGGGGTGTCGACGAGTACGAAGACATCGATTTCTGCCGGGACGTCGGCGTGGCGTGGATGGCCACCGACCACCCCGGCCGCGCCAAGGCCTGGTTGCAGCATGGCCGGCCGGGCGTGAGTAGCGGTCCCGCCGCCCCGCCGGAGGCCTAGAGGTTGCCTCCGGCGGCACGCGGAGCGGCTGCGCCCGACGGAGCCCGGCCGACCTCACGCGCAACGAAGTTCTCGAGCTCGAACAGGTTGGCCCCGGCCCGGTCGGCAATGCGCACCAGGCTGGCCATCAGCGCCACCTCTTCGATCTGCTCCTGCAGGAACCACTGCATGAACTGCTCGCCGAGGAAGTCGCTCTCATCGCGTGCCACCGCGGTCAGCCGACTGACCTGATCGGTGACGGCCCGCTCCTGATCGAGGGCCAACGCCAGGGCGTCGCGCGGCTTGTCGAAGTGATTTCGTACCGAGTCGATTCCCGGAATCTCGACACGGAGGTCGCGGTCGATCAGATGCTGCACCAGCATCATCGCGTGGTTGCGCTCCTCGACCGCCTGAGCGTAAAAGTGCTTCGCCAATTGGGGCAATTCTTCGCTATCGAAATAAACGGCAATGGCAACGTATTGTTGGGCCGCGGTGAATTCGTTGAAAATTTGTTCCTGCACCAGCGCATGGAATTTCGTCTTTGGTCCGTCGTAGTCGGTCATACCGCCAGAATAGTGCAGGTAAAACGCCACCTGCAACGAAGGCATGACTTACTCAGGAAAGGTTTTCCTAAGCCGATGCGCGAAATCAATAAGGTCAGGTTTGCCTAAGTAAACCTAGCCGGGCCGGAATTATGGGCGCATTTTCCGCATTTTTATGACCTACAACACACCCGGGGCGCCGAAATTGCGTTGTTATGGTGGCCCGTCGAAAGCGTCGGCCGGTATCGGTGTGTCGGAAGCCAGCGCGTCGAACATCTCGGCGGCCGCGTCGTGGTTCCACACCACGACCGAGCCGACGTCGGTGGTGGTGAATTCGCCGATCGGCACCGTCAGGGCCGTCGGGTGCCCGTGTAGCGCCCACCCGAGCCGGGCAAGGTCGAATACGTGGGCCCCCTGGTCGACGGTGAGCGCCGCGGCTGCGGCGCGCGGCACCGAATACCAACGCCACGGATTGAGCCATACCGCGGGGCTTTCGGCCCGGCGCAGCAACGCGGACATGAACTGGCGCTGGTTGATCATCCGGTCCAGGTCGGCTCTCGGTGTGGCTCGGGACCTGACGTAGCCCAGTGCGCTTCGGCCGTCGAGTTGCTGGCAGCCCGGCGCTAGGTCGATGCCGGCCAGTGGATCGCCGATCGGTTCCGTCAAACACATCCGGACACCGCCGAGCGCGTCGACCAGTTCGGCGAATCCGCCGAATCCGATCTCGGCATAGTGGTCGATTCGCAGGCCGGTGGCCTGTTCGACCGTTTGCACCAGCAAGGGCGCCCCGCCTATGGCGAATGCCGCGTTGATCTTGTCGCGGCCATACCCGGGAACGGGGACATATGAATCGCGCGGGATCGATACCAGGGCCGTCGGGGTGCTCGATCCGAGTCCGGCCAGGTGGACCAGCAGGATGGTGTCGGTTCGCCCGTCTCCGGGATCTCCGCCGGTGGTCAGCTCCTGCTGTTGCTCGGCGGTCAGACCCTGGCGACTGTCCGAGCCGACGATGAGCCAGTTGGTGCCGCGCCCGGGGCCGGGCCGGTCGGCATAGTCGCGCAATACCGGTTCCCGGTGCAGCGCCGTGTCCAGCCACAAAGCCCCGCCGAGAATGCCGGCGCCGGCCAGCAACACGGCGGTCAGCAGGCTCAGCGCAACGATCTTGCCCCAGCGGCGCTTGGTCTTTTTGCGGCGCGCTTTGGGTGCGGCCGGACGTGGCGGCGGCGCCGGGGTGGGGGTGCGCCGCCGGCGTCGGGGGCCGACGGGGCCGGTGGCCGGTTTGGGTGGAGGTGGCGCTGAGGTTGGTTGACGCGGTGGCGCCCCGCTGGGTTCGGCCGGACGGCGCAGGGGCAGCGTGTCGCGCCGGATGACCTGCGAGGGTTCCGATTGCGGCGGGATCGGAGGCTGGGGTCGCCGAAACTGAGCGGGTCGATCGCCGTTCACCTGGAAAACGTACGTGCCAGGACACCGGAACGCAGCCGGCCGCCACGGCGCGCGGGGCGCAACGGGTTGGCCGCGGCCGGTTATCGCCGGGCGCGCAGACCGTTGCCGAACGGGCAGCCCAGCAGCACCCGGATGGCCTGCCTGAGCCCGTGCATGTCGTCGACCGGGCGATGAAATGGCAGCCGGATATCGCGGTCGCCGTCGTTGCTTTCGATGCGAAACCGCACGCCGTAGCGGTCGAGGCCAAGCGGGCGGACCTCACCGCGTCGCAGCGGGGCCGGCAGGCGCGACACCAACCGCGCGACCACGTCCTGATGGTCGGTCGTCAGGTGGCGCAGCAGGCTCGACTCGATCTCGCAGAACGGATCCGGTCGCGCGGCCAGTAGGTCCACGACGCTGATCGGTTCCGCGCCGGTGGAGTCGGTGACGACCACCGACTCGATCTCCAGTCGCATCAATGCGTATCGGATCTCCGCGCCGTGCGCCGGTGCGGATCTAGGTGTCTGGACTTGCAGCAAGGCTGGGTTGGGGTTCTTGGTGGCGATCAGGTCGAGCGCAGCGCCGATCATGTCCGCGGGAACGGGGTGCAGGCGCCCGCGTATCCAGACCAGCGAGCGGACGGGTTCACGCACCGGCAGTGGGGCGTAGTCCGTTAGTTCGAGGAGGGCCTGCGACGGGGGCTGCCCGGGATCGCCGGTGCCCGCACCCGGGTGCTCGATGGGAACGGCCACCGCAAAAGACCCGTCGGGCATCAGGTGATGGATGGGTGTGGCGACGGGGCCGTCCCGTTCCACCGCCAGCAGGGCACCGCCGGCCCGGGCGCATGCGCTGCGAATACGTTCGGCGGTCGTCGGCGCCGGGCTGGTGAGCGGCAGCATCACAAACTCCTCCATGCTCTTAGGTAAGCCTAAGTTAACTTACTGAGGTGGTGGCTGCAAGCACCGAAAGGGCGGGCGCCGCCGTTAATGTTGTGTGCGTGGCGCGCATCGCATATCTCGGTCCGGAAGGGACATTCACCCAAGCGGCGCTGCTCGAGATAGCGGCTGCCGGGCTGGTCCCAGGCCACGACGACGGCGGCGCGCAACCGCTGCCGGTCGAAAGCACTCCCGCCGCGCTCGACGCCGTCCGTACCGGCGCCGCCGAATTCGCCTGCGTGCCCATCGAGAACTCGATCGACGGCTCGCTGGCCCCCACCCTGGACAGCCTGGCCATCGGGTCGCCGCTGCAGGTGTTCGCCGAGACAACGCTCGACGTGGCCTTCAGCATCGTGGTCAAGCCCGGCGTCGGCGCGGCCGACGTACGGACCCTGGCGGCTTTCCCGGTGGCAGCGGCGCAGGTTAGACAGTGGCTGACCGCTCATCTGCCCAACGTCGAGCTGCATCCGGCGTACTCCAACGCCGACGCGGCCCGCCAGGTGGCGGAGGGGCAGGTCGACGCTGCCGTGACCTCCCCGCTGGCCGCCGCGCACTGGGCGCTGCAGTCGCTGGCCGACGGCGTCGTTGACGAGTCCAACGCCCGCACCAGGTTCTTGCTCATCGGTGTATCGGGACCGCCGCCGCCGCGCACCGGCACCGATCGCACCTCGGCGGTGCTGCGTATCGCCAACGTGCCCGGTGCCCTGCTGGATGCACTGACCGAGTTCGGCATGCGCGGCATCGACCTCACCCGAATCGAGTCCCGGCCCACCCGTACCGGGCTGGGCACGTACATGTTTTTCATCGACTGTGTGGGCCACATCGCCGACGATGCTGTGGCTGAGGCACTCAAGGCGCTGCACCGTCGTTGTGCTGATGTGCGATACCTGGGTTCTTGGCCGACGGGTCAGACCTATGCGGCGCAGCCGCCGCCGGCGGACGAGGCGGCGATCTGGCTGCAGCAGCTGCGCGAAGGCAAGCCCGAAGCAAGCCCGGAGCCGCCGCTATGAGCGGTCGTCTGGTGCTGGTTCGCCACGGTCAGTCGGTCAGCAATGTCGAGCGTCGCTTGGACACGCTGCCGCCGGGGGCGGAGTTGACCCCGACGGGCCGGGCGCAGGCACAGGCCTTCGCGCGCGGCGGTTTGATTCGACCCGCCATGCTGGTGCACTCGATCGCTACTCGGGCGTCGCAGACGGCCGAGGTGATCGCCGCCGAACTGACCGTCTCGGCCCACGAGGTGGTCGGCATTCACGAGGTACAGGTCGGCGAGCTGGAAAACCGCTGCGATGACGAGGCCGTCGCGGAATTCAACGCCATCTACAAGCGGTGGCATTGCGGCGAGCTGGATGTCCCGTTGCCGGGCGGTGAGAGCGCCAACGACGTGCTGGCGCGCTATGTGCCGGTGCTCAACGACCTGCGAATGCGCTATCTGGACGACGAAGACCGAACCGGCGATCTCGTCGTGGTCAGCCACGGCGCGGCCATCCGGCTGGCCGGTGCTGTGCTCGCCGGGGTGGACGCCAACTTCGCCTTGGACAACCACCTGGACAACGCCGAATCGGTGGTGCTGACCCCGATCACCGACGGTCGCTGGGGTGCGTCCGGTGGGGAACGAAAACGCCGCCCTTCTGCGCCGAGGTCGACTCCGCCGCCGGCGACCTCATGGCGTCCAGCGGCGACCCGATGGGCTGACGGTCACCCCGCCGGGGTGACCGCGGCGCTCTCGCCGCAAGTGCAGCCGATGGCCGCGCAGTCGACGACGAAGGTGTGCGGTATCAGCTCGGCGTCGTCACAATCAGATTCGGTGCATTCCGACCGGCCGGATAGTGGACCCTCCACGTGCCGAATCAAGGTCCCGTGGCAGTGTTCCAAGCCTGCCCGGCAGTCGCGGCAGCCTGTGCTCATAGACCGTTCATAGCACCGCACCCCGACATCGCCGGGTTGGCGCGCCCATCGTAATTCGATGGCCGATCACGCCCAGCCCAGCTGGCCCAGCCGGTCGTCGTCGATACCGAAATGGTGGGCGATCTCGTGGATCACCGTGATCGCCACCTGGTCGACAACCTCGTCGGCGGACTCGCAGACATCCAGCAGCGCTTCCCGGTAGATCGTGATGGCGTCCGGCAGGGCTCCGGCGTAGTCGGAATCACGCTCGGTCAGGGCGACCCCCTCGTAAAGGCCGAGCAGGTCGTGTTCGTCGGGGTGGCGGTCGGCGACCAGCACCACGACGTTGTCCATAGCGGCCGCCAGCTGGGGCGGAATCAGGTCCAGTGCGTCAGAGACCAGTTCGTCGAACCGCCGGGGGTCCATCCGCACCGCCACCCGGCTAGCCTCCCGGTGCGGGTTCCGCGGGCGCGGGGGCCTCGGGTTCGGGTGCTTGGGCAGGCGGTGGTGCGCCGCCATCGGCGGGCGGCGGCTGACTTTGGGTCGCCGGCGGCGGCTGAGTCGCCTGGGTTGTGGTGGCCGGGGCGGCGGGTGCCCGCGACGGCGTCACCACCGGTTGCTGATTGGGCAGATGCTGATTGCTCGGCGGAGCCGTTTGGGTCTGCCGGGGCGCGGGCGCGGGCGCGGCGGGCGGCACCTGCAGCGGAATGGGCGGCAACGTGAGCCGCTCTTCGGGAATGTCGGGCGGCGGCACCGGTGGCTGCCCGTTGATCAACAGCTCCCCCTTGGCGCTGTTCACCAACGTGGCCCAGCCCCCATTGCCCAGCGTCGCGCCGATGCTGCACGCGACTTCGCGGCTGCCCGCGGACCAGCTCGGCAGCGACAGCGTGGGGTAGATCAGGGTCAGGGTGGTGGTGCGCAACTTGATGGGGGCGAGGTAGGCGTCGGTCATCCGGGTACAGGTGTCTTTGATGTACCCGTCCTGCTCGGGCTCGGGAGGCAGGGCGTCGGGGAACTTCTCCGCCAGATTAACCGTGCCGGTGACCTCCATGGCATGGGGCGCCGCGCAGTCGACCGGAATATCGATTGGCTGGTTGGTGGTCGAATCAATGCCCAAACAGGTGCCGGCCGGCCAGACCTTGGATTGATTGATGTCGGCGACCTTGCCCTTGAACGCGGTCTGTTGGTTGTTGGGACCGGGCAACTGCAGGCCGCACAACATGCGGCGCTCGCCGGCCTGACGCCACGCCCGGTCGCCGGACCAGAGCATGCTGGTGGTGAACTTGCTGTTGGGATCGAACTTGGCGCCGAGGTAGCGGCGCACCGCGGCCTGGCACTGTTCCTGGCTGATCTGCTGAATGCGGGCCGGTGATGGGGGAGAGGCGTCGGGCCCGTACTCCGAACCGGGGAAGGTTCGCATGTCAATGGACTCGGCGACTTCGAACCGGTGCTCATCGCCGCAGTCGACGATGGTGGCCGCCTCCGGTGTGCCTTCCGGCCACATCAGGCAGTCGCCGGTGGTGGCGCGGTTGAAAGCGGCGTTGCTCTTGGTGCCGGTGCTGGGCACCGGGTTGTTGTCGATGTAGCCGGCCAGCCGGCCCGGCCCGGTGGCAACGTCGGGGATCGCGGTGATCAACCCGGCGATCAGCAGGCCGCCTAGTGCGGTGAGCAGCAACCCGCGCCTGGTCGCCGACGCTTGCAGGGCACGCGGCCACCGGAAGCCGGCCGACGGCTGCTCCGCTTCGGCGGCAGTTTCGGCGTCGGGGTCAGGCTCGCTATCCGGTGCGAGCTCCTTCTCGGGCGCGTCCAACATCAGTTCCATTCTTACAGGGCCCACATAGCCACGTGACCAATGTTGCACATGTGATACCAGAGCCCGACAGAAGCCGAGCTGACGCGACGCGGCCAACCCGTCAAAAGTAGTCTTGCGGCCGTGATCGACCTGAAACTGCTCCGGGAAGACCCCGACGTCGTACGCCGATCCCAGCTCAGCCGCGGCGAAGACCCGGCGCTGGTAGATGCCCTGCTCACGGCGGACACGGCCCGCCGGACCGCGATCTCGACCGCGGACTCCCTGCGGGCCGAGCAGAAAGCCGCCAGCAAGAGCGTGGGTGGTGCATCGCCCGAAGAGCGTCCCGCCCTGCTGCAACGGGCCAAGGATCTCGCCGAGCAGATCAAGGCCGCCGAGGCGACGCAGTCCGAAACCGAGACGGCCTTCACCGCAGCGCACATGGCAATACCGAACGTCATCCTCGACGGCGTGCCCGCCGGCGGGGAGGACGACTACGCGGTGCTGGACGTGGTCGGCGAACCCCGCGCGCTAGACAATCCGAAAGACCACCTGGAACTCGGCGAATCGCTGGGCCTGATCGACATGGCGCGCGGCGCCAAGGTGGCAGGGTCGCGATTCTATTTCTTGACCGGTCAGGGTGCGTTGCTGCAGCTGGGTCTGTTGCAGCTGGCGCTGCGGCTGGCCGTCGACAACGGCTTCATCCCGATGATCCCGCCGGTGCTGGTGCGTCCCGAGGTGATGGCCGGCACCGGATTCCTCGGGGCCCACGCCGACGAGGTCTATCGGCTCGAGGCCGACGACCTGTACCTGGTGGGCACCTCTGAGGTGCCGATGGCGGGCTATCACGCCGACGAGATCGTGGACCTGTCCGAGGGGCCGTTGCGCTACGCCGGATGGTCGTCATGCTTTCGGCGCGAGGCCGGCAGCTACGGCAAGGACACCCGCGGCATCATCCGGGTGCACCAGTTCGACAAGGTGGAAGGCTTCGTCTACTGCGCCCCCGCCGACGCCGAGGCCGAACATCAACGGCTGCTGGCCTGGCAGCGCGAGATGCTGGCGCAGATCGAGGTCCCCTATCGGGTGATCGACGTGGCGGCCGGCGATCTCGGCGCCTCGGCCGCCCGCAAGTTCGACTGCGAGGCGTGGATACCGACCCAGGGCACCTACCGCGAGCTGACCTCCACCTCGAACTGCACCACGTTTCAGGCCCGACGGCTGGCGACGCGCTACCGCGACGCCAACGGCAAGCCGCAGATCGCGGCCACGTTGAACGGCACGCTGGGCACGACGCGGTGGTTGGTGTCGATTCTGGAAAACCACCAACAGCCCGACGGCAGCGTGCGGGTTCCCGCGGCCCTGGTTGGGTTCGTGGGCACCGAGGTGCTCGAGCCCAAGGGCTAGACGCCCACCTTGTCGCGAGCCTGTTCGTGGCGGTGCTGGCGTTCGATGGTGGCGAAGTAGAACGCCAGCGCGAAGGCGAAGCTGGTGAACAGGCTGGACACGAAGTACAGCCAGGGCCTGCGCAGACCGCGTCGGTAGCCATCGACGATGGAGAACAGCGGCAGCAGGATCACGTTGGCGATCGTGTAGTCCTGGCTGGCCGAACCGGCGGCCGGGTTGGTGAACATCAGCCGGATGTAGTCCGCCCAGCTGCCCGGGCCCCAGATGGGGTTGGTCGCGCCGTGCGAGTACTCCCGGACGAAGCGGATGTTGAAGTACCAGCCAAAGGCGATCGAGGCGATGCCGACCGCGTAGTACACGCATTCCGGCGGGGAGAACCACGCACCTGCGGCCGGCCGGGCATACACCTGAGGGTTCGACGCGATGATCCAGCTGATGACGGCAATTCCGAGAACCGCGTGGACAAGAAGCGACACCATGGGCGCAGTCTCACCCCTATCCCGAAGTTTTGTCAATATTGACATAACTGTCGGGGTCGCGGGTTGAGGTACCTTACTGCCATGGTCAGGCCCGCGCAGACGGTGCGCAGCGAACGCACCCGCGAGGCCCTGCGCCAGGCCGCGGTGGTGCGATTCCTGGGCCAGGGCGTCGAGGAGACGTCGGCCGAGCAGATCGCCGCCGATGCCGGGGTGTCACTGCGCACGTTCTATCGCCACTTCAGGTCCAAGCACGATCTGCTGTTTGCCGACTACACCGGTTTGCATTGGTTTCGCGCGGCGCTGGACGCCCGTCCCGTCGACGAGGCGATCATCGACTCGGTACAGACCGCGATCTTCGCCTTCCCGTATGACGTTGAAGCCGTAGCGAAAATCGCCACCCTGCGCGGTGGGGAGCTGGACCCAAGCCGCATCGTCCGGCACATTCAGGAGGTCCAGGCCGACTTCGCCGAGGTGATCGCGGCTCAGCTGCGACGACGTAGCTGTGCCGCGGCGGGAACGTCGGCGCAAACCCCGGATGCCCGGGTTCGCACCGCGGTGACCGCGCGTTGCATCGCGGCCGCGGTGTTCGGCGCGATGGAAGTGTGGATGCTGGGCGAAGACCGGTCCCTCGGCGAGTTGGCGCGGGTGTGTCAGCTGGCGCTGGAGACGTTGCGGGCCGGGCTCACCAACACCTGGTGCCCCGACCGGCCCCGGACTGTTTCGTCATAATTGACAAAACTTTCGGACCGTGCCAGCCTCCAACTCGGGAGGTCGAGAGCATGGCGGAGTATGACGCGATAGTGATCGGCGCGGGGCACAACGGCCTGACCGCCGCGGTGCTGCTGCAGCGAGCGGGCCTGCGCACCCTCTGCCTGGACGCGAAGCTCTACGCCGGCGGCATGGCCTCCACCGTCGAACTGTTTGACGGCTACCGGTTCGAGATTGCCGGATCGGTGCAGTTCCCGACGGCGGCCGCGGTGATCAGCGAACTCGGCCTGGACACCTTGCCGACCGTGGATCTGGAAGTGATGTCGGTAGCCCTACGCGGCGTGGGCGACGATCCGTTGGTCCAGTACACCGACCCGATGAAGATGTTCGCCCACCTCAACGAGGTGCACGGGGCCGACGCGGTCACCGGGATGGCGGGCCTGCTGGCCTGGAGTCAGGCGCCGACCCGGGCGCTCGGGCGGTTCGAATCCGACACGCTCCCCAAGACCTTCGACCAGATGTATGCGTGCGCCACCAACGAATTCGAGCGATCGGCCATCGACGACATGCTGTTCGGGTCGGTCACCGACGTGCTGGACCGGTACTTTCCGGACCGGGAAAAGCACGCCGCACTACGGGGTTCGATGACGGTCCTGGCCGTCAACACCATCTACCGGGGACCGGCCACGCCGGGTAGCGCCGCCGCGCTTGCCTTCGGTCTGGGTATCCCCGACGGAGACTTCGTGCAGATGAAGAAGCTGAGCGGGGGCATCGGCGCACTCACCGCACATCTGTGCCGGCTGTTCGAGCGCGACGGCGGCGAGTTGCGGTTGCGCACCAAGGTCAGCGAGATCCTCGTCGACAGCGCCGAGGCCGGAGCGCGGATCAGTGGCGTACGCACCGAGGCGGGCGACATCGTGGCCGCCCCGATCGTGGTTTCCGCGATTGCCCCAGACGTCACGATCAACGACCTGATCGATCCGACGGTGCTGCCCAGCGATGTCCGGGATCGCTACGCACACATCGACCACCGCGGTAGCTACCTGCAGATGCACTTCGCCCTCGAGGAAGCCCCGGCGTTCGCGGCGCCGTATGAGGCCCTCAACGATCCGGCCATGCAGGCCTCGATCGGCATTTTCTGCACGCCAGAGGAAGTGCAGCAGCAGTGGGAGGATTGCCGCCGCGGGATCGTGCCGGCCGACCCGACCGTCGTGTTGCAGGTACCGTCGGTGCACGACCCCGACCTGGCGCCGCCGGGCAAGCACGCCGCATCGGCGTTCGCGATGTGGTTCCCGATCGAGGGCGAGCAAGACTCCCATGAGTACGGACAGGCCAAGACCGAAATGGGGCAACGGGTGATCGACAAGGTCACCCGCTTGGCGCCCAACTTCGAGCGCAGCATCATCCGGCACACCACCTTCACTCCCAAGCACATGGGCGTCATGTTCGGAGCGCCCGGTGGCGACTACTGCCACGGCTTGTTGCACCCCGACCAGATAGGTCAGAACCGGCCGGGTCCGAGAGGCTTCATCGGCCAGCCGATCCCGATCGCCGGGCTCTACCTGGGCAGCGCGGGATGCCATGGCGGACCGGGAATCACCTTCATCCCCGGTTTCAACGCCGGTCGTGCGGCGCTGGCCGACCGCTAGCGGGTCAGCGCCGGTCGCTGAGCAGTTCGTCGAGCAGCGCGATGAAATCGTCTGGACGCGCCGGGGTGAAGGCCGGTTGCCAACGAGCATCGGGGATGTCGAGGGTGATCAACGTCGACTTGAGCGGCCGGTTCATGTCCATCGGCAGCCAGCGGCGCAGATCCGAGCTGCCCCAGATGCGAAAGCGATGGGTGAGCAGTCCCAGCGATTCGGCACGGTAGCCGCGGATCGTGTCCAGCGCGATGATCTTCGCGGTGCCCGACGGGAAGTGGTAGCGACGCAACGTCAGCGCGGCCCCATCGAGCTGGACCACGCCGTCGTCGTAGAACCGCATCATTTCCGCGAGCTCCGCAGCTGGTGACCGCGGGTGGTGAGGCAGCGGCCGTCCTCCAGGCGCCACTGCCACCCGTGCAGGTTGCAGGTCAACGTATCGCCTTCTACCACACCGAACTTCGATAGGTCGGCTTTGAGGTGAGGGCAGCGGCGCTGAATCTCCCAGCCGTCCAGAGTGATTGAAGCGGAGTCGTCGTGAGTCTCGGCGAACCAGCCGTCGGCGTAGGCGATCCGCTCGTCGGTGAGGCACTTGAAGAACGTGTACAGGTATTCGTTGTAACCACCCACGCGCCAGGCCTGGAAGCGGGTGGACAAGAAGATGGTGTTGACCCAGTCGGGTTCTTGATCGCGCAGTACCGTGCGCACCAGCTCCGGCGCTATGGCAAACCCGTAGCGGAACTTCTCGTTGGGAATCGGCTCGCGCACCGCCCTTTTCGGAAAGTCCAGTACGACGGTTTCGGCGCCGATGACCAGTTCCACGGGGTAACCGATACCGTCGCAGATCTCATTGCTCTGCAACATGATCGGCTCGAACAGCGCGCGCAACGGCTCCAGCAGCGGCTCGCCCTCCGCGGGGGCCCAGCTCGCCCGTTCGGCGGCGATCACCGGAGCCATCCGGTCGGCGTAATCGGCGATGTAGGCGGACTTTCCGGTGGTGAAGATGGCCTCGACGTCTTCGGTGGGCAGCGGGTGGCTCAGCGAATTCAGGGTCGATCCGGTGAAATCCGCGATCGATCCGGGAATCATCAGCAAACCGCGATCATGGCCGTGGATGCGCATCTGGTCCAGGAAGACCATCTGGTCGGGGAAGATGTTGGCCGGATCGCTGCGGTCGTCGTTGAGCTCGCGCAGCTCGGGGTCCAGAAAACACGGTGGTCCCGCCGACGGCACCACCCAGGTCGCGTCCACCTGCGCGACGTACTGGCGCGCCCGGTCCATCCCGCGCTGTCGCTTCTGGGTGCCGAACGCCTCCTTGGCCCGGGCCGGCATGTCGTAGACCATCGGGTACCAGATCGCGCCGGAGTACTGCAGCAGGTGCACATCGACGTGGCCGAACTCCGATGCCAGCATGTCCAGCTCGATCGGTCGTGCGTCATTCATATTGAAGGCGGTGGTCTCGCCGTCGGAAACCACTAGCGCGGAGTCACCGATCGGACCGTCGGCCGGCGCCCGCAGCGCGATGATCATGATGTCGAGATCGCTGCGGGGCCCGCTGAGCCGGTGCTTGACCGAGCCGGTGGTTTCGAAGAACCGGTGAAATCCCAGCTTCTCGAGTTCATTTCGCAGATCCGGCACGGGGAAGTCCGGGAGCAGCACCACCGCGTCTTTGTTGACGTGCGAACGCAGGTTCTCGGCGTCGAAGTGATCCTTGTGCAGATGCGAGACATATAGGTAGTCGCAGTCGCCGATGGCGTCCCAGTCCAGTGCGCTGTTGTCCGGAAACGGGAACCAAGAAGCAAAGTAGGCCGGGTTGACCCAGGGGTCGCACAGAATGCTGCCGGACTGGGTCTGAATCAGAAAGCCGGCGTGGCCGACGCTTGTGACCTGCACAAATACCTTCCTGCAACAGCTACTGCTGACGCATGTTCGGCGCCAAATGCAGCATCGAGCTTAGCTTGAGTCGAGATCCTCGGCCCCCACAGCCGCCGGTAGTAATCGATTCGCCGCGGGTCCGGCGCCACTCCGTAGGCGGCGAAGAACTTCGCCTCCCAACCGTGGCCGGGAAAGTTCCACTGCAACGACAACGTTGCTACCGCCAGGTCGGCCCATCGATCGGCCACGCCCAGCGTGCCGAGGTCGACGTGGCCGCAACAGTTGCCGTCCTGGGCGATCAGGGTGTTGGGTGCACACGCGTCGCCGTGGCAGACCACCAACCGATCGATCGGGGGCGGGGCGCCGACATTAGCCCGGCCCGCCGCGGTCAGCCGCGCCAGTCGGCTTTGCGCAGACCAGTCGAATGGGCACGCTCGGACCGGCAAGCGCTCGTGCAGTGTGCGCAACCCCACACCGATGGCCCGCACGGCGACATCGGGTGCGGCCACCCAGCGGGGGTGCACGGCCGAGACGCCGGGTAGCCCCGCGGTGCGTAGCCACGCCCAGTCTTGCTCGACCCCGAAGTCCAGCACCGCCGGCACGGTGAGGTGTGCTGACGCCCAGCGCAAGCGTTGCGCCTCGGCGGTGAAGTCGAAGACGCCGGTTCTGGCCACCTTGATGAACTCGGCGCCGGGGCCCACCCGGAAGGTCACACCGCCCAGTTCGTTGGCCCAGACGGCTTGCACGGGGCGCCCGGCGGCAAGCCGTCGGACAACCGGGGGCACCGCGGGAGGTGCGGCGGGGAAGGACAAAGCACTCCTCTTTCGGACTTCAAATTCGCCACTTCAACCGACCGCCGGCCGGGAGCACTAGGCTTGACTGCTGTGGAACCGGTATACGGGACGGTCATTCAGCTTGCCCGCTTGACGTGGCGCATCCAGGGGCTCCGCATCACCGTGACTGGTGTGGAGAACATACCCGTCCAGGGTGGTGCGGTCATCGCAATCAACCACACCGGATACCTCGACTTCACCTTCGGCGGGTTGCCGGCCTACCAGCAGCGGCTGGGGCGCAAGGTGCGGTTCATGGCCAAGCAGGAGGTCTTCGACCAGAAGATCACCGGTCCCATCATGCGCAAGCTGCGACACATCCCGGTGGACCGGGCCGACGGCGCCGCGTCCTATGACGCTGCGGTCCGCTTGCTCAAGGCCGGTGAGCTGGTCGGGGTCTATCCGGAGGCAACGATCAGCCGAAGTTTCGAAATCAAAGAATTCAAGTCCGGCGCCGCGCGGATGGCGCTCGAGGCTGGGGTGCCGATCGTCCCCCACATCGTCTGGGGCGCCCAGCGGATCTGGACCAAAGGCCACAAGAAGAAGCTGTTCCGCCCGAAAGTGCCGATCGTGGTGGTCGTCGGCGAACCGATCGAACCCACGCTGCCGACCGCGGAGCTGAGCAATCTGCTGCACTCCCGGATGCAGCACCTGCTCGACCAAGCGCAGGAGCAGTACGGGCCGCATCCGTCCGGGGAGTTCTGGGTGCCGCGCCGGCTGGGCGGCAGCGCGCCATCGCTGGCCGAGGCGGCGCAGATGGATGCGCAGGAGGCGGCGGAGCGGGCCGCTCGCCGTGCCCAACGAGCCCATCCCGCGGGAGCGCCGGAGCAGTAGCGCATGGCGGAGCCGACCTACCGGACCCTCGAGATCCTGGCCAAGTTGCTGGTGCTGGCCACGGGGACCCGGATCGCTTATGTCGGCGTCGAGAATGTGCCCGAGCGGGGCGGCGCGGTGATCGCGATCAATCACACCAGCTATGTCGACTGGCTTCCGGCTGCGCTGGCAATGAATCGGCGGCACCGTCGCATGAGATTCATGATCAAGGCCGAAATGCAACGAGTGAAGGTGGTCAACTTCCTGATCAAGCGCACTCGGACCATTCCGGTGGATCGCGGCGCGGGGGCGGGCGCCTATGCCCTAGCGGTGCAGCGCCTTCGCGAAGGGGAGCTGGTCGGCGTCTACCCAGAGGCGACGATCAGCCGGAGCTTCGAGCTCAAGGAGTTCAAGACCGGGGCCGCGCTGATGGCGCTGGACGCAGACGTGCCGATTGTGCCGGTTATTGTTTGGGGTGCTCAGCGGATCTGGACCAAGGGCCAGCCCAGGCACATCGGACGCGCCAAGGTTCCGATCGTCGTGCAGGTTGGCCCGCGTTTACCGGCTGCCGGTGACATTGCGCAGACCGACGCCGCCCTGCGCCAAGCGATGACCATGCTGCTGCAGGAGGCGCAACGGAGCTACCCGCAGCCAGCAGGGCAGTACTGGGTGCCGCGCCGGCTTGGCGGCACCGCGCCGACTCCGGCCGAGGCAGCTCGGCTGGACGCTGACGAGGCTGCCGCCAGGGCCGCCGGCCGGACACCGCATCAATCGCGGTAGTGGCGGCTGAAGGACAGAAGGAGGAACCGAAGGATGGCAGAGCCATTCTTCCGAATGATGGAAGTGCTTGTTCCGTCGATCGTTGCCGCTAACGGAAACAAGATCACCTACTACGGGTTGGAGAACATCCCCGACCGGGGCGGCGCGTTGATCGCCCTCAACCACACCAGCTATGTGGACTGGGTCCCTGCCTCCATTGCCGCCAAGGAACGCAAACGTCGGCTGCGGTTCATGATCAAGGCCGAGATGCAGGAGGTGAGGTCGGTCAACTATGTGATCAAGCACGCCCAGCTGATTCCCGTTGACCGCGCCGAGGGCGCCAATGTCTATGGGGTCGCCGTCCAACGACTGCGTGAGGGTGAACTGGTCGGGGTACACCCCGAGGCGACGATCAGCCGCAGCCTCGAACTACGGGAATTCAAGACCGGGGCGGCCCGGATGGCGCTCGAGGCTCAGGTACCGATAGTTCCGATGATCGTCTGGGGCGCGCAGCGGATTTGGCCGAAGGGTCACCCCAAGAATCTGTTCCGCAACAAGGTTCCGATCAGTGTGGCCATTGGGCCCGGGCTGCCGCCGGCGGGCGATCCGACGGAACTCAACGCCACGCTGCGGCAAGCGATGGAATCGATGCTGCACTGGGTGCAGGAGCAGTACCCTCACCCCGAAGGGGAATTCTGGGTGCCACAGCGGCTGGGCGGCGGCGCGCCCGGTCCAGAGCAGTCCAGCCAATTCCGCATCGCGGAGTTGGCCGAACGCGCCCGCAAGCGCGGATATGACGGCGTTACCTCACGCAGTTCCAGCGAAGGCGGACCACACTGACCACACCGGAGAGCCGGCCGGCGCTCATCGCCTGCGACGTCGACGGCACCTTGTTAAACGATGATGAACACGTCTCCGGACGCACCCGCGATGCGGTGCGCGCCGCGGTTGCCGGCGGCGCGACCTTCATTCTGGCCACCGGCCGGCCGCCGCGCTGGGTACGGCCGGTCGTCGAAGAACTCGGGTTCACGCCGATGGCGGTGTGCGCCAATGGCGCCGTCATCTACGATCCCGCGACCGACCGGGTGGTGTCGGCGCACACCCTCTCGGTTGAGGCGCTGGCCACGTTGGCGGAGGTTTCCAGTCGGGTAATTCCCGGGTCTGGGTTGGCGGTCGAGCGAATCGGCGAGCGAGCCCACGACACGGCGACCCCACAGTTCGTCAGCTCGCCCGGCTACGAGCACGCCTGGCTCAACCCGGACAACACCGAGGTGTCGATCGAAGACCTGCTCAGTGCCCCGGCGATCAAGCTGCTGATCCGCAAGGCCGGTGCCGCCAGCGCGGACATGGCGGCCGAACTGGCCAAGCACGTGGGCATCGAGGGCGACATCACCTACTCGACCAACAACGGGCTGGTCGAAATCGTGCCGCTGGGCATCAGCAAGGCCACCGGTGTGCGCGACGTCGCGGCGCCCTTGGGCATTGCCGATACGGACGTGGTGGCGTTCGGCGATATGCCCAACGATGTGCCGATGCTGTTGCGGGCCGGTTTGGGTGTGGCGATGGGCAATGCCCATCCCGACGCGTTGGCCGCCGCGAACGAGGTCACCGCCCCCAACAGTGAGGACGGTGTCGCCAAGGTGCTCGAGCGCTGGTGGTTCTGAGCGCGTCGCCGCGCCTCAGGGAATGATCGGGTGGATTGGTAGCGAGAAGTGCTCGGGTGGCACCATCGGCCCGCTCGGGGGTTTGGTCGCCAGCGGTGTGGTGATCCCGTTGACGACCTCGGAGACGTTGCCGGTGAGCCGTTGGAAGTTCAACACACCGTGCTGGAAGTTCTGCGTAATCCGCAGCGGCTCCTGTATCTCGGCGCTGGTCGGCAATCCGAGCGGGCCGCGTTCGTAGCTCAGCGAGGCCCACGCGTCATAGATCGCGCCGGTCACCGGTTGGGCGCCGGTGGTCGGTGACCAGTACATCGCGCCCTTGGCGAAGGTGGCGTAGCGCGCGCCGTCGGCCCCGTCCGCTTCCGGAGATGTCGGTGCCCCCAGCACGCTGTTCATCGCGCCCAGCTCCTGCCAGCGCTGGTAGATCGCGCCGCCCTCCAAGGACTTGAGCAGCTCCTCCGGCGGGTCGTTGAAATGGGATGCGATTTCGCGGATCTCGTCCATCAGGGCGTAGGCGGCGTTGCCGGGACAATCGGTGTTGCCGACGTCGCGATGGGTGAAGATGGCCGGCAGTTTCGCGATGGCGCCGCCGGGAACGGTGGTGTACGAACTGCCCGTGGACTCCAGCTCCACCATGCTCTTGGGGTCGACTTCGGCGATGCCCAGCCGCCACCCCAGCAGTCGTCCGACGGCACGGATCTGCAGCGGCGTGGGCGCCACGTCATCGAAATTGCCGATCATCGCGACACCCCAGGTGTCACGGTTGAATCCGCCGGTGTGGAACCCTTCGACCGGTTTGGTGAGCCCGCCGGCACTGCCCTCGAAGATCTGACCGTACTTGTCGACCAGCGCGTTGTAGGCGATGTCGCACCAGCCCAGCGTCTTGCTGTGATACGTGTAGATCGCCTTGACGATGCCCGCCGATTCCAACGGGGAATAGTCGTTGCTGCCCGCCGTGTGATGGACCACCGCGGCGCGTACCGCCCGGTCGTATTCCGGGCTCTCACAGCGCAACGCTTCGTCCGCTCCCCAATCCGCGCGGCTGATGATGGGGGGCGCCTGGCCAGGCATGGTGACCCCGGTGGGCGGGGTCCAGTGGGTGCCGGCCGGGGCCTGCGGCGGGGAGATGAGCACCGCCGAAATGTTCTGCCCGAACGGCAGCTCCTTGGTGGCCGGACGGTAACCAAGGTCAACGGGCTCGGGTTCGCCGGTGGGTGGCGGCTGAGTCACCGGGGCGTCGATCGGGCGGGTGACCGCGATCTCGACCGTGTTGGTGGTGCCCACGAAGACCGGTTCGGTGCTACGCGGTCGCTCCGAGGTCCCCGCCGTTGCCGGTGCCCCGGCGCCTTGCTCGTCGGGCGTGGCGGTTTCGTACTCCGCCTGGTACCACGGCCCCCACGAACCATCCGACTGCCTGGCCCTCATCCGTGCTGAGGTGCCGACCAGATCCCCGGTCAGCGCCACTAGGGAGAACGGCTCGTCCTGGGTGAGTTGGCGCACCGTTACGCCGCCGCCGAGGCCGACCAGCGGCTGCTCGACCAGCCGGGTGTCCTGAGCCGACGGCTGCTCGTGGGTGCTGGGAGGGGGACGGGTCAGCACCCACGAGACGATGACGACCGTCGCCGCGATGGCGGTGAGCAGCATGGTCGGTGCGCGACTGCGGGACGGCACCAAAGGGATGTTACTTGTGTGTCTGATGTTTCTTGTGAGGCAACACGGGGTAATGGGCCGAAAACCTGTCGACGACACCGCAGAGGATAAGTAGCTGGGGGGTGGGTTCGGGTCCAGCGTGACTCTGCGGTGTCGTCAAGTGACAGGTTCTGGGGCCTTTCGCTAGGTGCCGATTAGATCGGCGGTACCGCGGCTGCGGCAGCCGCCGCAGCCGGTGCGACTGCCGCAGGTGCGGCCGCCGCGGGTGCCGCTGCCGCGGCGGGTAGTTCGGGCACCGCCGCTGCGGCCGCCGGCGCGGCTGCGCCACCGTTTTGGACGGCCTGCATGATCGAAGGCATCAGCACGCCCTTGAGCAGGTCGATGGCCTGGCCTGCGCCCAGCTGGTTGGCGGCCTGCATCACGTCGTTGAGGATTCCGCCGCCGCCGGTGCTGCCGCCCAGGCCGCTGCCGCCCAGGGATGAGGTCCCCGGCCCGTATCCCAGGCTGGGGTCACCCAGGATCGGATAGGTGCCGTCCATCCCGGGGTCCAGGCCGACCGGCGTCGTGATGGGAATCTCGTTGGTGCCACCAAGTGACGGGTCCAGGCCAGTCGGACTGGTCAAGCCGGGTGCCAAGCCGGTCGGGCTGGTCAACGCCGGATTGGTGAGTGCGGGGTTGACGGCGGCGCCCGGTGTCGGGGGCAGCGTCGTGCCCGTCAGGGCCAAGTCTCCCGGCATTCCCGGCGTCAGACCCGGGGTGGTCAGGCCTGGGCTGGTGAGACCCGGGCTGGTCAAGCCGGGGCTGGTCAACCCCGGGCTCATGCCGGTGCCGGTACCGCCGGTGAGGCTGGGCACTGGAGGCAGATTGATCCCGAACGAGGACAAACCCTGCGACAGCGCGGTCATCAACTCGGTGGGCAGGTCGGCCACGCTGGCCGCCCGCACAAACTCGTGGTGTTCGGTCGGCTTGGTCTCGGTGGTCGATTCGTAAACAAGAAAGTATGCACATGGACTCGCAACTGCCAGGGCGGCGACCGCGCTCATGGCTGTCGAGAGCTTGCGTCGGCGTCGATTCGGCACGGAAGTCTCCTCAATCTGGACTATGTGTAGCGTCGGTTCGCGCCGGCTGTCCTCGGCGGCTCGAACCCACACGCTCGATGGTACGAGTGAGGTTGGTGAGACTAATGTGGTTATATCGAATCGTGAGGCAATCGCTACCTAAGGTGGCATCTTCGGCCCATCGGGGTCATCGGACCCGCTTTAGACCTGCTTAGGGCCTGCTTGGGTTGTCGAAAGCCGGTGCAACCCTGACCTTGTCGTCCTGCCAAATCGGGTTTTCGCAGGAAGGTCGGATACCCTAGGCAACCGATGACCGAACGCTTTGACCTCTTCGTCGTCGGCTCCGGATTTTTCGGCCTGACGATCGCCGAGCGCGTGGCTACCCAACTCGGCAAGCGTGTCCTGGTTGTCGAGCGGCGCCCGCACATCGGCGGTAATGCATATTCCGAACCCGAGCCGCAGACCGGTATCGAAGTCCACAAGTACGGTGCGCACCTGTTTCACACCTCCAATAAGAAGGTGTGGGACTACGTGGGGCAGTTCACCGACTTCACCGACTATCGCCACCGGGTGTTCGCGATGCACAACGGGCAGGCCTATCAGTTCCCGATGGGGCTGGGTCTGGTCTCGCAGTTCTTCGGCAAGTACTGCAGTCCCGCCGAAGCGCGCCAACTCATCGCCGAGCAGGCCGCCGAGATCGATACCGCCGACGCCCAGAATCTCGAGGAGAAAGCCATCTCCCTGATCGGGCGCCCGCTGTATGAGGCGTTCGTCAAGGGGTACACCGCCAAACAGTGGCAGACCGACCCGAAGCAGCTGCCGGCGGCGAACATCACCCGCCTGCCGGTGCGCTACACCTTCGACAACCGGTACTTCAGTGACACCTACGAGGGATTGCCCGTCGACGGCTACACCGCGTGGCTGCAGAACATGGCCGCCGACGACCGCATCGAGGTCCGGCTCGACACCGACTGGTTCGACGTCCGCGACGAGTTGCGCGCGGCCAACCCCGAGGCTCCCGTCGTATACACCGGCCCGCTAGACCGCTACTTCGACTACGCCGAAGGCCGGCTGGGCTGGCGCACCCTGGACTTCGACGTGGAAGTGCTGCCGATCGGAGACTTCCAGGGCACGTCGGTGATGAACTACAACGATCTCGACGTCCCCTACACCCGCATCCACGAATTCCGCCACTTCCATCCCGAGCGCGAATACCCGTCGGACCAGACGGTGATCATGCGCGAGTATTCCCGGTTCGCCGAAGACGAGGACGAGCCCTACTATCCGATCAACACCGAGGCCGACCGCGCCCTGTTGGCCGCCTACCGGACCCGGGCGAAGTCCGAGACCGCGTCATCGAAGGTTCTGTTCGGCGGGCGCTTGGGCACCTATCAATATCTGGATATGCATATGGCCATTGCCAGCGCTTTGAGCATGTATGACAACGTCCTCGCGTCGCACCTGCGCGACGGTAGACCGCTGGCGGAACCGCCGGCCGAGGAGAGTGCGCGCGGATGAGTGCCGTAAGCCTTTTGTCCCGAGTCATCCTGCCGCGTCCGGGCGAACCGCTCGACGTGCGCAAGCTGTACCTCGAGGAGTCGACCACCAACGCTCGGCGCGCGCATGCGACCAGCCGGACCTCGCTGCAGATCGGTCCGGAATCCGAGGTCTCCTTCGCCACCTACTTCAATGCGTTTCCGGCCAGCTACTGGCGACGCTGGTCGATCTGTAAGTCCGTGGTGCTGCGCGTCGAGTTGTCCGGTGCCGGGCGCGTCGACGTCTACCGGACCAAGGCCACCGGAGCGCGCATCTTCGTCGAAGGGCGCGCATTTGCCGGTGATGAGGACAAGCCGGCCGTGCTCGAGATCGAGGTGGCGCTGACGCCGTTTGAAGACGGCGGCTGGATCTGGTTCGACATCACCACCGACACCGCGGTGACCTTGCTCAACGCGGGCTGGTACGCGGCCGAGCCCGCGCCGGGAACGGCCAACATCGCGGTCGGCATCCCGACGTTCAACCGCCCCGCGGACTGTGCCAACGCGTTACGCGAACTCACCGCGGACCCCTTGGTGGACGAGGTCGTCGGCGCGGTGATCGTGCCGGACCAAGGCACCCGCAAAGTGCGCGATCACCCGGACTTCCCGGCCGCCGCAGCCCGCTTGGGCGACCGGCTCTCCATCCATGACCAGCCCAACCTGGGCGGTTCCGGTGGCTACAGCAGGGTCATGTACGAGGCGCTGAAGAACACCGACTGCCAGCAGATCTTGTTCATGGATGACGACATCCGCATCGAGCCGGACTCGATCCTGCGGGTGCTGGCGATGCACCGCTTCGCCAAGAGCCCGATGCTGGTGGGTGGGCAGATGCTCAACCTGCAGGAGCCGTCACACCTGCACATCATGGGCGAAGTGGTGAACCGGGCGAACTTCAGGTGGACCGCGGCCTCGCACGCCGAGTATGACCACGACTTCGCCGAATACCCGTTGAACGACAACGAAGACAAGAGCAAGCTGCTGCACCGGCGCATCGACGTCGACTACAACGGCTGGTGGACCTGCATGATCCCGCGGCAGGTGGCCGAGGAGCTGGGCCAGCCACTGCCGTTGTTCATCAAATGGGACGACGCGGACTACGGGCTACGGGCCGCCGAACACGGTTACCCCACCGTCACCCTGCCGGGGGCGGCGGTGTGGCACATGGCTTGGAGCGACAAGGACGATGCCATCGACTGGCAGGCCTATTTCCATCTGCGCAACCGGCTGGTGGTCGCGGCCATGCACTGGGACGGTGACGTCACCGGACTGGTCCGCAGTCACCTCAAGGCGACGCTGAAACACCTCGCTTGCCTCGAGTATTCGACGGTGGAGATCCAGAACAAGGCCATCGACGACTTCCTCGCCGGCCCCGAACACATCTTCTCGATCCTGGAATCGGCGCTGCCGGAAGTGCACCGCATTCGCAAGTCCTACCCGGATGCGGTGGTGCTGCCCGCGGCCAGTGAGCTGCCCCCGCCATTGCACAAGAACATCGTGAACAAGCCCCCCACCAACCCGGTGACGATCGGCTACCGGTTGGCCCGCGGCATCTTGCACAACCTCAAGACCGCCGACCCGGCCCACCATGGCCGCCCGGAATTCAACGTGCCGACCCAAGACGCCCGCTGGTTCCGGCTGTGCACGGTCGACGGCGTCACCGTGACGACGGCCGACGGGTGTGGCGTGGTCTATCGGCAGCGCGACCGGGCCAAGATGCTCTCACTGCTGTGGCAGTCGCTGCGCCGTCAGCGGGAGCTGTCCAAGCGATTCGACGAGATGCGCAGGACCTACCGCAACGCGTTGCCGGTGCTGTCGAGCAAGCAGAAATGGGAGACGGCGCTGCTGCCGGCGACGAGCCACGAGCCCGAGCATGCCTGAACCGGCGCCACCGCGCGGTGAAGCCGCGGCGATCGTCGCGGTTCAGTCGGCACTGGCTGATCGCCCCGGGGTGCTGGGCACGGCGCGCGGGCTCTCCCACTTCGGCGAGCACAGCGTGGGCTGGCTGCTGGTGTCGGCGCTGGGCGCGATGCTGTTCCCGAGCCGGCGCCGGGAGTGGGTGGTCGCGGGGGCCGGCACCTTCGTCGCGCACGCCGCCGCCGTGGTGATCAAGCGGGTGGTGCGGCGCAAACGGCCCCATGACCCGGCCGTGACGGTCAACGTCGGCACGCCCAGCAAGCTGAGTTTCCCGTCCGCGCACGCCACCTCGACGGCCGCCGCGGCCATCCTGCTCAGCAGGGCGGCCGGGGTGTCCGAAGCTGCGGGCGCGGCGGTGTTGGTGCCGCCGATGGCCCTGTCTCGAATACTGCTGGGGGTGCACTATCCCAGCGACGTGGCCGCCGGCGTCGCCGTGGGTGCCAGCGTCGCGGCCATCGCCGCGCGACTCGACAAGGTCTCGACAAAAGGTATGTCGCTATGAGCGAAGACGTGGTGACCGGACCCCCGACCAACCTGGTGGCCGGTGTGGTCAAGGCGATGCGCCCACGTCAGTGGGTGAAGAACGTGCTCGTGCTGGCCGCCCCGCTGGCCGCGGCGGGCCGCGGGGTCCGGTACGGCTACGCGGAAGTGCTGTTCGAGGTCTTGGTGGCCTTCGTGGTGTTCAGCCTGGCCGCCTCGGCCATCTATCTGATCAACGACGTGCGAGACGTCGAGGCGGATCGGGAGCACCCCACCAAGAGGTTTCGCCCCATCGCCGCCGGCGTGGTGCCCGAATGGCTGGCGTACACGTTGGCGGTGGCGCTGGGCGTGACGTCACTGGGGCTGGCCTGGTGGTTGACCCCGAGCCTGGCCGTGGTGATGGTCGTTTACCTCGCCATGCAGTTGGGCTACTGCTTCGGCCTCAAGCACCAAGCGGTGATCGACATCTGTATCGTGTCATCGGCGTATTTGATCCGCGCCATCGCCGGCGGCGCGGCCACCGACATCCGGTTGTCGCAGTGGTTCCTGCTGACGGCGGCGTTCGGGTCGCTGTTCATGGTGGCCGGCAAGCGTTACGCCGAGCTGCAGCTCGCCGAGCGCACCGGTGCGGCGATCCGCAAGTCGCTGGAAAGCTATACGAGTACCTATCTGCGGTTCGTCTGGACGTTGTCGGCCACCGCCGTGGTGGTGTGTTACGGGCTGTGGGCGTTCGAGCGGGACAACTACTCGGGATCCTGGTTCGCGGCGTCGATGGTGCCGTTCACCATCGCCATCCTGCGCTACGCGGTCGATGTCGACGGGGGATTGGCCGGGGAGCCCGAGGAGATCGCCCTGCGGGACCGGGTGTTGCAGCTGTTGGCGCTGGCGTGGATAGGAACAGTTGGGGCCGCTGTTGCCTTCGGCTAGCTCCAGACTCAAGGCCCTGCAGGCCGGTGCGCTGGCACGGCGGCCAGTGCTGCGGCCAATCAGGTGGCCGGCGTTTCCGTATGACCCCTGGGTCCGGATCAGCCTGTGGATCGGTGTGGCGATCATTGCCCTGCTGTTCGGGTGGGGAGCCTGGCAACGACGCTGGATCGCCGATGACGGACTCATCGTGCTGCGCACGGTGCGCAATCTGTTGGCCGGCAACGGGCCGGTGTTCAACATGGGCGAACGGGTGGAGGCCAACACCTCGACGGTGTGGACCTATCTGCTCTACGCGGCGAGCTGGGTCGGCGGGCCGATGCGGCTCGAGTACGTCGCGCTGGCGGTAGCGCTGACGCTGTCGGTGCTGGGTGTGGTGCTGGTGATGCTGGGCGCCGGCCGGCTGTATGCGCCGAGCCTGCGCGGCCGTCGGGCGATCATGTTGCCCGCGGGGGCGCTGGTTTACATCGCGGTACCCCCGGCGCGTGACTTCGCGACGTCCGGCCTGGAAAGCGGTCTGGTGCTGGCCTACCTGGGACTGCTGTGGTGGATGATGGTCTGCTGGTCGCAGCCGCTGCGGGGTCGCTCGGACAACCCGGTCTTCATCGGCCTGCTGGCCTTCGTCGCCGGATGCAGTGTGCTGGTGCGCCCGGAGCTGGCGCTGATCGGTGGGCTGGCCCTGATCATGATGCTGATCGCGGCCCGCAGTTGGCGTCGTCGCGGGTTGATCGTGCTCGCCGGTGGGTTGCTGCCGGTGGCCTACCAGATCTTCCGGATGGGCTACTACGGCTTGCTGGTTCCCGGCACGGCGCTGGCCAAAGACGCCGCGAGGGACAAATGGTCGCAGGGCATGGTCTACCTGACGAACTTCAACCGGCCGTATGCGCTTTGGCTGCCGCTGGTGCTGGTGGTGCCGCTGGGAGTGGTCGTGATGTTCGCGCGGCGGCGGCCCGCGTTCCTGCGCCCGGTGCTGGCACCCGATTACGGACGGTTTGCCCGCGCGGTGCAGAGCCCGACCGCGGTGGTGGTCTTCATGGCCGGCAGTGGCGTACTGCAGGCGCTGTACTGGATTCGCCAGGGTGGCGACTTCATGCATGGCCGGGTGCTGTTGGCGCCGCTGTTCTGCGTGCTGGCGCCCGTCGCCGTCATTCCCCTGGTCGTGCCCGATGGCAAGGACTATTCGCGTGAGACCGGCTACTGGGTGGCCGGTGCCGTCAGCGTGCTGTGGTTGGGCGTTGCGGGCTGGTCACTGTGGGCGGCGAATTCGCCGGGGATGGGTGACGACGCCACCCACGTCAGCTATTCGGGGATCGTCGATGAGCGCCGTTTCTACGCTCAGGCCACCGGGCACGCGCACCCGCTGACCGCCGCCGACTACCTCGACTACCCGCGGATGGCCGCCATTCTGACGGCGCTCAACAACACCCCGGACGGGGCGTTGCTGTTGCCGTCGGGCAATTACACCCAGTGGGATCTGGTGCCGATGATCAAGCCCGGATCGGCCCCCGGCATCCCGGCCAGCGAAAAGCCGCAGCACACGGTGTTTTTCACCAACTTGGGCATGGTTGGCATGAACGTCGGGCTCGACGTCCGGGTGCTGGACCAGATCGGTCTGGCAAACCCGCTGGCCGCGCACACCGGGCGGCTCGAGCATGGCCGTATCGGCCACGACAAGAACCTGTTCCCGGACTGGGTGATCGCCGACGGTCCGTGGGTGAAGTGGTATCCGGGTGTCCCCGCCTACCTCGATCAGCAGTGGGTCGCGCAGGCCGAGGCCGCCCTGCGATGCCCCGCCACCCAGGCGGTGCTGAACTCGGTGCGGGCACCGATGAGCCTGCACCGGTTCGTGTCCAACGTGGTGCACTCGTTTGAGTTCACCCGGTACCGGATCAACCGGGTGCCGCTGTATGAGCTGGTCAGGTGTGGCCTCGAGGTGCCCGACGTCCCGCCCGCCCCGCCTCGGGAATGAGCAAGTCGGTAGTGGCGCCGGACCGTTTTGGGGGTGCCGCTGCGCGGCGCAATATTCGGTTTGGTAAATATTTGGGTCGGATTCGATCGCACCGCACGCCGGGGCTGACCCTGGTTTGATCGGATACTGACAGAAACATCACATTTGATCTGTCACCCGCGCGCACGGAACCGCGGGCACGTGCGAAAACGCAACGTTGCGGTGGCGGGCGGGTCCGAAAAATCGGTCCGGATCCCCGCTGGGTAACGAACTGCGCGCCGTCTTCGATGAGAGGATCGGCCCAAAGATGTGGTTGACTACACGGGCACTGCGGCCCAGCGCGCGCAGTCTGACCTAGTTGAGGATGCGCCCGATCTAACCGGATGCGCCTAAATGAATGAGGATGAGGAAGCAAGGATGAAGCTTGTTGACAGGTTTCGTGGCGCCGTGACGGGTACGTCGCGCCGACTCATGGTGGGAGCCGTTGGCGCGGCCCTGCTATCGGGTCTGGTCGGCTTCGTCGGCGGCTCGGCGACCGCGAGTGCGTTTTCGCGGCCGGGCCTGCCGGTGGAATACCTGCAGGTGCCCTCGGTGGCGATGGGCCGCAACATCAAGGTCCAGTTCCAAAGCGGTGGCGCCAACTCTCCGGCGCTGTACCTGCTGGACGGCATGCGTGCGCAGGACGACTTCAGCGGTTGGGACATCAACACCCCCGCGTTCGAGTGGTACTACCAGTCGGGCATCTCGGTCGCCATGCCGGTCGGTGGCCAGTCCAGCTTCTACTCGGATTGGTACAACCCGGCTTGCGGTAAGGCTGGCTGCACCACTTACAAGTGGGAGACCTTCCTGACCAGCGAGCTGCCGCAGTACCTGTCGGCCAACAACGGTGTCAAGCCCACCGGCAGCGGCGTGGTTGGTCTGTCGATGGCGGGTTCGTCGGCCCTGATCCTGGCGGCCTACCACCCCGACCAGTTCGTGTACTCCGGCTCGCTGTCGGCACTGCTGGACCCGTCGCAGGGCATGGGCCCGTCGCTGATCGGCCTGGCCATGGGTGACGCGGGCGGCTACAAGGCTTCCGACATGTGGGGCCCGAAGGACGACCCGGCCTGGGCGCGTAACGACCCGATGCTTCAGGTCGGCAAGCTGGTTGCCAACAACACCCGGATCTGGATGTACTGCGGTAGCGGCAAGCCGTCTGACCTGGGTGGCGACAACCTGCCCGCGAAGTTCCTGGAGGGCTTCGTCCGGACCAGCAACATGAAGTTCCAGGCCGCGTACAACGCTGCCGGTGGCCACAACGCCGTGTGGAACTTCGACGACAACGGCACGCACAGCTGGGAGTACTGGGGTGCGCAGCTCAACGCTATGAAGCTTGACCTGCAGCACACGCTGGGTGCGACACCCAACACCGGTGACACCCAGGGCGCCTAGTACCAAGCGCTCGGCGTACTAACAGAACAGCGATTAACGGCGGCGGCCCTCAGGGGTCGCCGCCGTTAATCATTTCTGGCGTTATCTCCCCTTTATCCGGTCGTAGCCGGTGTGGTTAGCTACGTGCGGGCCGGGCCTTGCTGTGAGCACGCAGCGATACACGATGGAGGTGGACATGAGGGGTGTGTCAGTGGTGATACGGCTGCTCTGCGTTGCCGTGCTGTCAGTCACGTTGGGCGGTATCACGGTGGCCACGGGATCCACCGGAAAGGCCAACGCCGCTCCGTACGAGACCCTGATGGTCCCCTCGGGCGCAATGGGCCGAGACATCCCGGTGGCTTTCCTGGCCGGCGGGCCGCACGCGGCCTACCTTCTCGACGCCTTCAACGCCGGCCCCGATGTCAGCAACTGGGTCACCGCGGGTAACGCGATGAACACCCTCGGCGGCAAAGGAATCTCGGTGGTCGCGCCGGCGGGCGGCGCGTTCAGCATGTACACCGACTGGGAACAGGACGGCAGCAAGCAGTGGGACACCTTCCTCTCCAGTGAGCTGCCCGATTGGCTGGCTGCCAACAAGGGCCTGGCGCCCGGCGGCCACGCCGCGGTCGGTGCGTCCCAGGGCGGCTACGGCGCGATGGCGCTGGCCGCATTCCACCCCGACCGGTTCGGTTTCGCCGGATCGCTGTCCGGGTTCTTGTACCCGTCGAGCACCACCACCAACGGGGCGATCCTGGCCGGGATGCAGCAATTCGGCGGAGTGGATGGCAACGGCATGTGGGGTGCCCCACAGTTGGGTCGGTGGAAGTGGCACGACCCGTGGGTCCACGCCGCCCTGCTGGCGCAGAACAACACCCGAGTGTGGGTGTGGAGTCCGACCAACCCGGGCGCCAGTGATCCCGCGGCCATGATCGGCCAGGCCGGTGCGGCAATGGGCGACAGCCGGTCGTTCTACCAGCAGTATCGCAACGTTGGCGGGCACAACGGCCACTTTGATTTCCCGGGCGGCGGCGACAACGGCTGGGGCTCTTGGTCAGCGCAGCTGGGTGCGATGTCTGGTGATATCGTCGGCGCAATCCGCTAGCCGGCCGGCGTACGACCTCGGCTGACGGCGCTGCTCCGACACCCGCTGTATCTGTCAGCCGGGAAGTAACCCCGTGGTGAGCCGGTACCGTGTATGGAGTGCAGCTAAGGGCGGTACCGCCGCGTCAATACGCGGTGCGGGTGAGTTCGGGTGGCTCGGGTGGTGAGCGGGCGCGACACCGCCGCCCCCAGCACCTGTACCCACACTGATAAGTACCTACCCTGCAGCAGGAGAACATGGCCACGAACTCCCGGCGGAGACGCCGACACCGGATCCTTGCCTGGGTCGCCGCGGGTGCGATGGCATCGGTGGTGGCGTTGGTCATCGTGGCCGGGGTGATCCTGCTGCGCCATTCCGAAACCCCGCCGAGCGCGGTACCGCCGGGCATCTTGACTCCGGCGCCCACCACCCCCCACCCGCGCAAGCCCCGGCCGGCATTCCAGGATGCGTCGTGCCCCGACGTGCAGTTGATCGCGGTTCCGGGCACCTGGGAGTCATCGCCCCAGGATGACCCGCTCAACCCGCTGACGTTCCCCAAAGCGTTGCTGCTCAAGGTCACCGGGCCGATCTCCACGGACTTCCCCGAATCCCGGGTGCAGACCTACACGGTTCCCTACACCGCGCAGTTCCACAATCCGTTGAGTGCCGACGGCAAGATGTCCTATAACGACAGCCGGGCCGAAGGCGCCCGCGCGATGGTCGCGGAAATGACGGACATGAACAACAGGTGCCCCCTGACCAGCTACGTACTGGTCGGGTTTTCCCAGGGCGCAGTGATCGCCGGCGACGTGGCCAGCGATATCGGCAACGGCCGCGGACCCGTCGACGAAGACTTGGTGCTGGGTGTGACGCTGATTGCCGACGGGCGCCGGCAGCCCGGGGTGGGCAACGACATCCCGCCCAGCCCGCCGGGCGAAGGCGCCGAAATCACCCTGCACGAGGTGCCGGTGCTGTCCGGGCTCGGATTGACCATGACCGGCCCCCGGCCCGGCGGATTCGGTGCGCTCGATGACCGGACCAACGAAATCTGCGCCGAGGGCGACCTGATCTGCGCCGCCCCGCAAGAAGCTTTCAGCCCCGCCAACCTGCCGACCACCCTGAACACCCTGGCCGGCGGAGCGGGTCAGCCGGTTCACGCGATGTATGCCACCCCGGACTTCTGGAGCTCCGATGGGGAGCCGGCTACCGAGTGGACGCTGAACTGGGCCCATGAACTCATCGACAAGGCACCGCATCCCAAACACGGGTGATCGAGTCCCGGTAGTAGCGATCGGCGACCGCCAGCGGGCCTCGCCAGGGGGACACAGCGACTCGCTCGCGATGGCAGGCGCAAACAGCGGTACCTTGTGATTTGGTCTGTCGCGCCCTGCCCCTTAACGTTAAGAGAAATTTAAGAGCATGTGGAAGGCCGCATCGGGTCGAAGCTGGCACCGTCGCGCGAGCTGTGGCTCGCGCGCGCCGCTCGAGGGCTGGTCCGCGCACAGATGTAAAACGTCGGCCCAGCCGACCGAAATGTAACCCCGTCGGCGTAGCCGACTGAGCAGTGTTGTGACAGGAGAGGGCCCCATGGCGTACCACAACCCGTTCATCGTGAATGGAAAGATCAGGTTCCCGGAGAACACGAACCTGGTTCGTCACGTCGAGAAATGGGCACGGGTTCGTGGTGACAAGCTGGCCTACCGCTTCTTGGACTTCTCCACCGAGCGCGACGGTGTCGAGCGCGACATCTTGTGGTCGGAGTTCAGCGCCCGCAACCGCGCCGTCGGTGCGCGGCTGCAGCAGGTGACTCAGCCGGGTGACCGCATCGCGATCCTGTGCCCGCAGAACCTGGACTACCTCATCTCGTTCTTCGGTGCGCTCTACTCCGGCCGGATCGCGGTGCCGCTGTTCGACCCGGCCGAGCCGGGCCACGTCGGCCGCCTGCACGCCGTGCTCGACGACTGCACGCCGTCGACCATCCTGACCACCACCGACTCCGCCGAGGGCGTGCGGAAGTTCATCCGCAGCCGGTCGGCCAAAGAGCGGCCCCGCGTGATCGCGGTCGACGCGGTGCCAACCGAGGTCGCCTCCACCTGGCAGCAACCCGAAGCCAACGAGTTGACCACCGCCTACCTGCAGTACACCTCCGGCTCCACCCGCGTCCCCTCTGGCGTGCAGATCACCCACCTGAACCTGCCCACCAACGTGCTGCAGGTGCTCAACGCGCTGGAAGGCCAGGAAGGTGACCGCGGGGTCAGCTGGCTGCCGTTCTTCCACGATATGGGCCTGATCACGGTGCTGTTGGCGTCGGTGCTCGGGCACAGCTTCACCTTCATGACGCCGGCCGCGTTCGTGCGCCGGCCCGGGCGCTGGATCCGTGAGCTCGCCCGCAAACCGGGCGAGACCGGCGGCACCTTCTCGGCCGCGCCGAACTTTGCGTTCGAGCACGCCGCGATGCGCGGTGTGCCCCGCGACGACGAACCGCCACTGGACCTGAGCAACGTCAAGGGCATCCTGAACGGCAGCGAGCCGGTGTCGCCGGCTTCGATGCGCAAGTTCTTCAAGGCGTTCGAGCCCTACGGCCTGCGCGAGACCGCGGTCAAGCCGTCCTACGGTTTGGCCGAGGCCACCCTGTTCGTCTCCACCACACCGATGGACGAGGTGCCGACGGTCATTCACGTCGACCGCGACGAGCTGAACAAACAGCGCTTCGTCGAGGTTGCCGCCGACGCGCCAAACGCCGTCGCGCAGGTTTCGGCGGGCAAGGTCGGTGTCGATGAATGGGCGGTCATCGTCGACACCGAGACGGCCAGTGAGCTCCCGGACGGCCAGATCGGTGAGATCTGGTTGCACGGCAACAACCTGGGGATCGGCTACTGGGGCAAGGAAGAAGAATCCGCCCAGACCTTCCGCAACATCCTCAAGTCGCGGGTTCCCGAGTCGCATGCCGAGGGCGCTCCCGACGATGGCTTGTGGGTGCGCACCGGCGACTACGGGACCTACTTCAAGGGCCACCTCTACATCGCCGGCCGGATCAAGGACCTGGTCATCATCGACGGTCGTAACCACTACCCGCAGGACCTCGAATACACGGCGCAAGAATCCACCAAGGCGCTGCGGGTCGGGTACGTCGCGGCCTTCTCCGTGCCGGCCAACCAATTGCCGCAGAAGGTCTTCGACGACCCGCATGCCGGACTGAGCTTCGACCCCGAGGACACCTCCGAGCAGTTGGTGATCGTCGGCGAACGCGCCGCGGGTACCCACAAGCTCGAGTACCAGCCGATCGCCGATGACATTCGGGCGGCCATCGCCGTCGGGCACGGAGTGACCGTGCGGGACGTGCTGTTGGTGTCGGCCGGGACCATTCCTCGGACTTCGAGTGGCAAGATCGGCCGCCGCGCCTGCCGCACCGCCTACATCGACGGCAGCCTGCGCAGCGGCGTCAGCTCCCCGACAGTCTTCGCCACCGGATCGTAAGCAAGCGTAAGCAAAGGTAGCCATGGCTGACACAGACCAACCTCAGTCGAACGAGGACGCGCAAGCCAACAAGTCCGATATGACGGTCCCCGAGATGCGGCAGTGGCTGCGCAACTGGGTGGGCAAGGCGGTCGGGAAGTCGCCGGACTCCATCGACGAGTCGGTGCCGATGGTCGAGCTCGGTTTGTCGTCACGGGATGCGGTGGCCATGGCCGCCGACATCGAAGACATGACCGGCGTCACGCTGTCGGTCGCGGTTGCCTTCCAGCATCCGACCATCGAGTCGCTGGCCACTCGCATCATCGAGGGTGAGCCCGAAGTCGCCGACGACGGCATCGACAATATCGACTGGACGCGCAACGGCCCGGCCGAGCGGGTCGACATCGCGATTGTGGGTCTGGCGACCCGGCTGCCCGGCGAGATGAACAGCCCGGAGGAAACCTGGCGGGCGCTGCTGGAGGGCCGCGACGCGATCACCGACCTGCCCGAGGGGCGCTGGTCGGAATTTCTGGAAGAGCCGCGGATCGCCGAGCGGGTCGCAAACGCCCGCACTCGCGGCGGCTACCTCAGCGACATTAAAGGCTTCGACTCCGAGTTCTTCGCGGTGGCCAAGACCGAAGCCGACAACATCGACCCGCAGCAGCGGATGGCGCTGGAGCTGACCTGGGAGGCGCTCGAGCACGCCCGCATCCCACCGTCGAGCCTGCGTGGCGGCCCGGTCGGCGTCTACGTCGGCGTCTCCAACAACGACTACAGCTTCTTGGCGGTGTCGGACCCGACCATCGCCCACCCGTATGCGATCACCGGCACCGCGACGTCGATCATCGCCAACCGGGTGTCCTACTTCTACGACTTCCGCGGGCCTTCGGTGGCGATCGACACCGCGTGCTCGAGCTCGCTGGTGGCAGTCCACCAGGGCGTGCAAGCGCTGCGCAACGGTGAGGCCGATGTGGTCGTGGCCGGCGGGGTGAACGCGCTGGTCACCCCCATGGTGACGCTTGGTTTCGATGAGATCGGCGCGGTGCTGGCCCCGGACGGCCGGATCAAGTCGTTTTCGGCCGACGCCGACGGGTACACCCGCTCCGAGGGTGCCGGCATGCTGGTGCTCAAGCGCGTCGATGACGCCCGCCGCGACGGCGACCAGATCCTGGCCGTCATCGCCGGCAGCGCGGTCAACCACGACGGACGGTCCAACGGCCTGATCGCGCCGAACCAGGACGCCCAGGCCGACGTGTTGCGCCGGGCCTACAAGGACGCGGGCATCGACCCGCGCAACGTCGACTACATCGAGGCGCACGGCACCGGAACCATCCTGGGTGACCCGATCGAGGCCGAGGCGCTCGGCCGGGTGGTCGGCAAGGGGCGTCCGGCGGATCGGCCCGCCTTGCTCGGTGCGGTCAAGACCAACATCGGACACCTGGAGTCGGCCGCCGGTGCGGCCAGCATGGCCAAGGTGGTGCTGGCGCTGCAGCATGACAAGCTGCCGCCGTCGATCAACTTCGCCGGACCCAGCCCCTACATCGACTTCGACGCGATGCGCCTGAAGGTGGTCGACGCGGCCACCGACTGGCCGCGATACGGCGGCTATGCGCTGGCCGGGGTGTCGAGCTTCGGATTCGGCGGCGCCAACGCCCACGTGGTGGTGCGCGAGGTACTGCCGCGCGACGTCATCGAGCGCGAACCCGATCCCGAGTCGGCGCCGGCCGCGCCCGCGCAGGCCGGCGAGTCCGAGGCGGCGAGCGCCGAAGGCCACGCACTGCGCTTCGACGAGTACGGCGAGATCATCACCGACGCGCCCAGCTACGGGCAAGCCGAAGAGGCGGAGCCCGAGCTGCCCGGGGTCACCGAGGAAGCGCTGCGGCTCAAGGAAGTCGCGCTGGAAGAGCTCGCGGCCAAGGAAGAGCCCGAAGGGCCCACCAAGCCCCTGATTCCGCTCGCGGTTTCGGCGTTTTTGACCTCGCGTAAGAAGGCCGCCGCCGCCGAATTGGCGGACTGGATGGAAAGCCCCGAAGGCCAGGCGTCCTCGCTGGAGTCGATCGGCCGCTCGCTGTCGCGGCGCAACCACGGCCGGTCCCGCGCGGTGGTGCTGGCCCACGACCATGAAGAGGCCATCAAGGGCCTGCGCGCGGTCGCCGAGGGCAAGCAGCGTCCCGGCGTGTTCAGCGTCGACGGTCCGGTGACCAACGGCCCGGTGTGGGTGTTGGCCGGGTTCGGCGCGCAGCACCGCAAGATGGGCAAGAGCCTCTACCTGCGCAACCCGGTATTCGCCGAGTGGATCGAGAAGGTCGACGCGCTGGTCCAGGACGAGCTGGGCTACTCGGTGCTCGAGCTGATTCTGGACGACTCGCAGGACTACGGCATCGAGACCACGCAGGTCACCATCTTCGCGATCCAGATCGCGCTCGGTGAGCTGCTCAAGCACCACGGCGCCAAGCCCGCCGCGGTGGTCGGCCAGTCGTTGGGCGAGGCCGCGTCGGCCTACTTCGCCGGCGGTCTGTCGCTGCGCGACGCCACCCGGGCGATCTGCTCGCGCTCGCACCTGATGGGCGAGGGCGAGGCGATGCTGTTCGGCGAGTACATCCGGTTGATGGCGCTGGTGGAGTACTCCGCCGACGGGATCAAGACGGTGTTCTCCGACTTCCCCGATCTGGAGGTGTGTGTCTACGCGGCACCCACCCAGACCGTCATCGGCGGCCCGCCCGAGCAGGTCGACGCGATCATCGCCCGCGCGGAATCCGAGGGCAAGTTCGCCCGCAAGTTCCAGACCAAGGGCGCCAGCCACACTCAGCAGATGGACCCGCTGCTGGGCGAACTCGCCGCGGAGCTGCAGGGCATCAAGCCGATGAGCCCGACCGCCGGCATCTTCTCGACCGTGCACGAGGGCAGCTACGTCAAACCCGGCAGTGACCCCATCCACGATGTCGACTACTGGAAGAAGGGCCTGCGCCACAGCGTCTACTTCACCCACGGCATCCGCAACGCGGTCGACAGCGGGCACACCACCTTCCTGGAGCTGGCACCCAACCCCGTCGCGCTGATGCAGGTTGGTCTGACCACGGCCTCGGCCGGTCTGCATGACGCCCAGCTGATTCCGACACTGGCCCGCAAGCAAGACGAAGTCGAGTCGATGATTTCGACGCTGGCGCAGCTCTACGTGCACGGCCACGACCTGGACATGCGCACCCTGTTCCAGGGGCCGGCCGGGCCGGCGGACTACGCGATCATTCCGCCCACCCGATTCAAGCGCAAAGAGCACTGGTTGGACGCAAAGTTCTCCGGTGATGCGTCGGTGATCATGCCGGGTAACCATGTCGCCTTGCCCGATGGCCGGCACGTCTGGGAATTCGCCCCGCGCGAGGCCACCGATCTGGCCGCACTGGTCAGAGCCGCTGCCACGCAGGTGCTTCCGGACGCCCGGCTCAGCGCTGCCGAGCAGCGCGCGTTGCCCGGCGAGGGCGCGCGGCTGGTGACGACCCTGGCCCGCCATCCCGGCGGCGCGTCGGTGCAGGTGCACGCCCGCATCGATGAATCGTTCACCCTCGTCTATGACGCCCTGGTCGCCCGGGGCGGCCAGGACGCGGTGTTGCCGGCCGCGGTCGGCGCGGGTACCGCCGTTGCGGCGGCTGTCGACGGTGCCGTCGATGCCGTGGCACCGTCCGCGGACGCGACCGAGGAATCCGACGCGGAGACGCTGACGGACAGCCTGACCAACCGCTACATGCCGAGCGGCATGGGCAGATGGACTCCGGATACCGGCGAAACCATCGCCGATCGCCTGGGCCTGATCGTCGGATCGGCCATGGGCTATGAGCCCGAGGACCTGCCCTGGGAGGTGCCGCTGATCGAGCTGGGCCTGGACTCGTTGATGGCCGTGCGGATCAAGAACCGTGTGGAGTACGACTTCGACCTGCCGCCCATCCAGTTGACGGCGGTGCGTGACGCCAACCTCTACAACGTGGAGAAGCTGATCGAATACGCGGTCGAACACCGCGATGAGGTCGAGCAGCTACACGAACACCAGAGGACCCAGACGGCCGAGGAAATCGCCAGGGCGCAGGCGGAGCTGATGCACGCCAAGCACGACTCCGCGCCGGCTCCCGCCGCGGAGGCGGAGGCCGAGGCGCCGGAGTCGGAGGCGGCCGCCCCGCCGGCGTCGGACGTGCCGCTGCCGCCGCCCACCAACCCGGCCGGCCCGTCCCCCAACGGGCAGTCCAGTTCGACGCCCGACCTCAAGGGCGCCGCCGATGCGCTCAACCAGGAAGCGGTCGCCAAGGCGCTGAACGCCGACGTGCCGCCGCGTGATGCCGCCGAGCGTGTCGTCTTCGCTACCTGGGCGATCGTCACCGGCAAGTCCGCGGGGGGCATCTTCAACCCGCTGCCCAAGCTGGACAAGGACAAGGCCGCCAAGATGGCACAGCGCCTGTCCGAGCGGGCGGAAGGTTCCATCACCACCGAGGACGTATTGAGTTCGCAGAACATCGAGGCGCTGGCCGAGAAGGTGCGCGGATACCTGGAGGCGGGCACCATCGACGGGTTTGTGCGCACCCTGCGGCCCCGCCCCGAGGGCAGCTCCAAGGTGCCGGTGTTCGTGTTCCACCCGGCCGGTGGTTCGACGGTGGTCTACGAGCCGCTGCTGAACCGGTTGCCGGCGGACACGCCGATGTACGGCTTCGAGCGGGTCGAGGGATCCATCGAAGAGCGGGCGGCCCAATACGTGCCGAAGCTGATTGAGATGCAGGGCGACGGGCCTTACATCCTGGTCGGCTGGTCGCTGGGTGGCGTGCTGGCCTACGCGTGCGCGATCGGGCTGAAGCGCCTGGGCAAAGACGTCCGGTTTGTCGGTCTGATCGACGCGGTGCGGGCGGGGGAGGAGATCCCCCAGACCAAGGAAGAGATCCGCAAGCGCTGGGACCGCTACGCCAAGTTCGCCGAGAAGACGTTCAACGTCACCGTTCCGGCGATCCCGTACGAGCATCTCGAGGAGCTCGACGACGAAGGTCAGGTCCGGTTCGTTCTCGAAGCCGTCAGCCAGAGCGGGGTGGAGATCCCGGCCGGCATCATCGAGCACCAACGCACTTCGTACCTGGACAACCGGGCGATCGACACCGCCGAGATCCACCCGTACGACGGGCATGTCACCCTCTACATGGCCGATCGCTACCATGACGACGCGATCATGTTCGAGCCGCGGTATGCCGTTCGCCAGCCGGACGGCGGCTGGGGCGAGTATGTTTCCGACCTCGAGGTCGTGCCGATCGGTGGCGAGCACATCCAGGCCATCGACGAGCCGATCATCGCCAAGGTCGGCGAACACATGAGCCGCGCTGTGGACAACATCAAGGCTGAACCGACCAGTGAGGTAGGCAAGTAGTGACGGATACAGCTCCAGGCCCAGCTCCTGTGGTGCACTCCACTGCCGAGAAGCTCGCGGAACTGCGGGAACGCCTGGAGCTGGCCAAAGAACCCGGCGGTGAGAAGGCCGCTGCCAAGCGTGACAAGAAGGGCATTCCGAGCGCCCGCGCCCGGGTGCACGCGCTGGTGGACCCGGGCACCTTCTTCGAGACCGGTGCGCTGTGCAAGACCCCGGGTGACCCGGGCGCGCTGTACGGCGATGGGGTGGTCACCGGGCACGCCATGATCGACGGCCGGCCGGTCGGGGTGTTCTCCCACGACCAGACCGTGTTTCAGGGCTCGGTCGGTGAGATGTTCGGCCGCAAGGTGGCCCGCCTGATGGAGTGGTGCTCGATGGTCGGTTGCCCGATCATCGGCATCAACGATTCCGCCGGCGCCCGTATTCAAGACACGGCGACCTCGCTGGCGTGGTACGCCGAGCTGGGCCGGCGCCACGAGATCTTGTCCGGCCAGGTACCGCAGATCTCCATCATCCTCGGCAAATGTGCTGGGGGAGCGGTGTATTCGCCGATCCAGACGGACCTGGTGGTCGCCGTGCGCGACCAGGGCTACATGTTCGTCACCGGGCCCGACGTGATCAAAGACGTCACCGGCGAGGACGTCAGCCTCGACGAATTGGGCGGCGCCGACTCGCAGGCCCGCTACGGCAACATCCACCAGGTGGTGGAGGACGAGGCCGCCGCATTCCAGTACGTGCGGGACTTCCTGTCATTCCTGCCATCGGACTGCTTTGGCGACCCGCCGGTGGTCAACCCCGGGCTGGAGCCCGAAATCACCCCGAGTGACCTCGAGCTCGACTCGATCGTGCCGGACTCGGACAACACCGCCTACGACATGCACGAGATTCTGCTGCGGATCTTCGACGATGGGGATTTCCTCGACGTCGCCGCGCAGGCGGGCCAGGCGATCATCACCGGTTACGCTCGCGTCGACGGACGCCCGGTGGGGGTGGTGGCCAACCAGCCGATGCACATGTCCGGCGCCATCGACAACGAAGCCTCCGACAAGGCCGCACGGTTCGTCCGGTTCTGCGACGCGTTCAAGATCCCGCTGGTCTTTGTGGTGGACACACCCGGCTTCCTGCCGGGGGCCGAGCAGGAGAAGAACGGGATCATCAAGCGCGGCGGGCGGTTCCTGTACGCCGTGGTGGAAGCCGACGTGCCGAAGGTGACGATCACCATCCGCAAGTCCTACGGCGGTGCGTACGCGGTGATGGGCTCCAAGCAGCTGACCGCGGACTTCAACTTCGCCTGGCCGACCGCGCGCATCGCGGTGATCGGTGCCGACGGTGCCGCGCAGTTGCTGATGAAGCGTTTCCCGGACCCGACCACGCCCGAGGCCCAGAAGATCAAGCGTGACTTCATCGAGGGCTACAACCTGAACATGGCGATCCCGTGGATCGCCGCCGAGCGCGGGTTCATCGACGCCGTCGTCGACCCACACCAGACCCGGCTGCTGCTGCGCAAGTCCATGCACCTGCTGCGGGACAAGCAGCTGTGGTGGCGGGTGGGCCGCAAGCACGGCCTGATCCCGGTCTAGCGAGTACCGCCCCCCAGTAGCTCGCCCGGCTAGGGCGAGCCCGGTCCGCCGTCGCCGCCGTCGCCGCCGGCGCCACCGGTAGTGCCGGAAGGAAGGCTGCCCGGGACGCCCGCGATGCCGATGGTGCCACCGGTGCCGGGAAGGCCGCTCTGTCCGACGCCGCCGGTCCCTCCGGTTCCGCCATCGCCGCCGTCGCCACCGAAGCCGCCCTCGAAGGCGCCATCGCCGCCCGTGCCGCCAGTTCCCCCTGGCCGCCTTGGCCACCGTCACCGCCGGTACCCAGTGCGCTGTCACCGCCGGTGCCGCCCTGGCCACCGTGGCCGCCGTCGCCACCACCGCCGAACAATCCGCCACTACCGGACACGCCGCCGTCGCCGGCTTGACCACCCTCACCGCCCTGGCCGCCGGTGCCGGCTCCGCCGCCGTCATCGACCCCTCCGGCGCCGCCCTGGCCACCGCTACCGCCATCTCTGCCGTCCCCGCCCAAGCCGTTGGTGGCGCCGGCGACGGCGTCGCCCCCATCGCCGGCCTAGCCGCCGGCGCCGCCTTGACCGCCGGTGGAGCCGTCAGCGCCAGCGGGGCCGATAGCACCGGCGCCGCCTAGGCCGCCGTTCCCGCCATCGCCGCCGGAGCCCGCGGAACTGCCGATGGTGGTGGTGGCGCCGCCTTTGCCGCCGTCGCCGCCGTCGCCGCCCATTCCCGCGGTACCGGCAGTGCCGCCGGAGCCACCCGAGCCCACCGCGCCGGCGCTGCCTCCCACGCCGCCGAAGCCGCCGTCGCCGCCGGCGCCTGCGGCGTCGCTGCCGTCGTCGTCGTAGCCGTTGCCACCTTGGCCTCCCGTGCCGCCCGCGCCCCCGGCTCCGCCGCTGCCGTTGGTCGCGCCGGCGACGGCACTGCCGCCGCTACCGCCGTCGCCGCCGTGACCGCCTTGGCCGCCGGACGATGCCGCCGGTGCTGGCCGCGCCGCTCTGACCGCCCAGGCCGCCGGCGCCGCCGCTCCCACCGGCGCCGGCATTGTCGCTGCCATCGTCGGCGCCGCCGCCACCACCCTGGCCACCGGTCCCGCCGATACCGCCCTGGCCGCCGTAGCCATTAGTCGCGCCGGCGACGGCATCCCCGCCCTGGCCGCCGGTGCCTCCCGCGCCGCCCTGGCCACCGTCGTAGCCATTGCCGCCGGCCGGGCCGGCGCCACCATCGGCACCTTGGCCGCCGCCGCCGCCGGCGTTGCCGCCGTAGCCAGCATGATGACCGCTGATGGTGGTCGCACCGCCCTTGCCGCCGTCACCACCGGTACCGCCGGTGCCCGCGGCGCCCGCGGTGCCGCCGTCACCTCCGGTGCCGGCCGCTCCGCCGCCGCCGCCGGTGCCGCCTTCGCCACCGTTGCCACCGACACCTGCGTTGTTGGCGTCGTCGTCGTCGTAGCCCTGCCCGCCCTTGGCCCCCGCGCCGCCCTGACCGCCGGCGCCGCCGCTGCCGTTGGTTGCGCCGGCGACGGCATCGCCGCCAGTACCTCCGTCACCCCCGGTGCCGCCGAAACCGCCGGTGGACCCGGCGGCGCCGGGAACGCCGGTGTCGGCAGCAGCGCCGCCTTCACCACCTTGACCGCCGCTCCCGCCGGTACCTGCGGTGTGCCCGACGATGGTGGTGGCACCGCCTTCGCCGCCGGCACCCCCGTCACCACCGTGGCCCGCGGTGCCGGGGAATGCCAAGCCCACCGTGCCGCCGCTGCCGGTCGCACCGGCCGCGCCCCCGGTGCCTCCAGCGCCGCCGGCACCGCCGGTGCCGGCATTGTCGCCGCCGTCATCGGTGCCGCCGGCGCCTCCTTGGCCTCCTTGGCCGCCGTAGCCACCGGTGCCGCCGCTGCCATTGGTTGCTCCGGCCACGGCGTCGCCGCCGGCGCCGCCGGCGCCTCCTTGGCCGCCCTGCCCACCGTCGGAGCCGCTGCCACCGGCAGGGCCGGCGGCGCCGCCGCCTCCTTGGCCGCCATAGCCGCCAGCCGTCACCGCCGTCACCGCCGTCACCGCCGTTGCCCCCGGCCCCGCCAGCCACACCGGTACCCCCGGCTCCGCCATTGCCGCCGCGTCCCCACAATCCAGCCGAACCGCCGGCACCGCCATTGCCGCCGGGTGCTCCAGAACCGCCGTTGCCACCGTTGCCGATCAGCCAGCCGCCATCGCCACCGTTTTGCCCGGTGCCGGGCGCCCCATCGGCACCGTCGCCGAACAGCGGACGTGCGGTCAGCGCTTGGCTGGGCGCATTGATCGCCGCGAGGACGTTCTGTTCGAGCGTTTGCAGGGGAGAGGCATTCACAGCCTCGGCAGCCGCGTAGGCGGCGCCGGCCCTGGTCAACGAATGCACGAATTCGGCGTGCAGGTGGGCAGCCTGGGTGCTGACCATTTGGTATTCCCGGGCGCTGGCGGAAAACAGCGACGCGATGGCCGTGGATACCTCGTCTTCGGCAGCGGCCAGCAGCCCGGTGGTCCGGGCCAGCGCCGCGGAATTGGCGGCGCCAAGAGCCGAGCCGATATTGGTCAAATCCGATGCCGCCGCCGCGAGCATGTCTGGCGTCGCGATCACATACGACATCCCGTGTCCCCTTACCCCAAGCGTGATGCGTTGGCGTTTACGGTCGCGCTAATTCGCCGCGGACCAATAGGGACTTTCGTCTCTACTTGGGAGTTGGTCGGTTCGGCCGCCCCGCGGGCATGGGCCAGGCCGATCAGGCGGTCGCCAGCGCCCCCGCCACGAGGTCACCGAACCGATCCAGGGCCTCTCCGGAGTCGGCGTCGATGCCGCGCAGCGGCCCACGATCAGCCAGATACCGTTCCGCGTAGAGCCGGGCGACCAGCGTCGCGCGGTCGGTGCCGCTGACCTCGCGCTCCCAGGCGGCCCGCTCGATGAGCAGCGCCCCCGCGTAGACGTCGCCCATGAACTGGGTCAGCGGAAAAAGCCGCGCCTCACCAAGGCGCCTGTCGAGCTTGGTCCACGCCGTGATTGCCGCGTCGAGATCGTCGATGCGGGCCTCGACCAGTCGCGTGGTGTCGTCGTGGTCGGCGACCGATACCGCGTCACGCAGTCGGGCCAGCAGCGTCTCGTGGGCGCTGGTCTGTTCGATACCCCGCCGTACGTCCAGGCACAGGATGTTGTCCGGGCCCTCCCAGATCGTGTTGACTTGCGCGTCGCGCAGCAGGCGGGCCACCGGCCAGTTCTCGACGTAGCCGTTGCCGCCGTGGATCTCGATCGCATCCGAGGCGGCGCTGATCCCGAGCCGGCAGACCTTGAGCTTGGTAACCGGAACGGCGATGCGCTGGCGGATGGTCCTGGGCTGGCGGTGGTTGGCCACTCCGAGGCCGTCGAACACCAACGTCTGGGCGGCTTCGACGTCGACGATCAGCTCGGCGAGCTTGCGGCGCATCAGCGGCTTATCGATGAGTGCGCCGCCGAAGGCCCGGCGCTGGCGGGCATAGCACAGCGATTCGACCAAGGCGCGGCGCGCGTTACCCAGCGCGAACGACGCGATGCCCAGCCGGGCCGCGTTGGTCAGCTCCATCATCCGGGCCAGGCCGCGCCCGCCAGACGGGCCGGCTTGAGATTGCGGGCCGGATGGCTCCTCGGACAACAGGAAGGCCTCGGCGTCGACGAATTCCACCTCGCCGGAGGCGACCGATCGGGTGCCGAGCTTGTCCTTGAGGCGTCGGACCCGTACGCCATTGCGCGATCCGTCCCGGCGGGTGCGCAGCACCAGGAAATTCGCGACCCCTCGGGTGGTGTCGGGAGCGCCCTCGGGTTTGGCCAGCACGACGAAGGCCTGCCCGGCGCAGTTGGACGCGAACCACTTGAAGCCGTTGAGCCGCCAGGAGTCCCCATCGCGGGTGGCCGTCGTCTCCAGCGCGCCCAGATCCGAGCCGCCGGTGCGCTCGGTCAACAACTGGGCGGTCTCGCCGGCCCACTCGCCGGAGTCGAACTTGGCCAGGACGTGATCGCGCACGTCGGCCGGCGCGAAGGCGGCCACCAGCGACTGCACCATCCCGGCACCGGTACCCAGCGCGCAGCCCATGCCGATGTCGGCCTGGTTGAGCAGATAGTTGGCCGCAAACAGTGCCACGGTCGGTCGCATCCCGGCACCTCGCGCCTCATCACGCAATGCCGCCTGGGCATCCAGGACGGCGCGCTTGGACTGGGTGAAGGATGCCGGCATGACGATCCGGCTGACGTCGTGGCCCCAGCGGTCGTAGCGCTGCAGGCGCGCGCGGGGGGGCTCGGCCCACCGTGCCACCGCACCACCCATCAGCTCGCCGGTGCGGATCAGGTGCGGTTCGACGACCGCCAGCTCGTCGGGTTGCAGGTAGTACGCCACGGTCGATCGCAACGTGGGGTCGGTCAGGTACCAGTTGAGGCCCACAGCCCCGCGATAGCTCTCCGTTTGGTAGCGCTGGGCCTTCTCGGGCGTCGAGAAGGGCAACCGGTCGACGCCCTCCGTCTCGTACTCGCCGTCGCGCTGGCTCATGACGCGACGGTATTACACCTGTGCTGCCGGGTGAAGGCGTTGCGCCGGGTGCTCAGGCAGCGCGCGGCAGGTCTCGCGACGCCGCCGCTTCGTGCTGGCTGGGCCCGCTGGCCGCCGGCGCCCAGCCGACATAGATCAGATAGAGCCCGAGCAGCGCGAAGACGATGCAAAGACTCACCCACACGGCTTGCGCACCGATCATGCTGTTGGCCGCCGAAACAAACGCCTTGGGGAACGCCAGTAGCAGCACCCCGCGCAGCGTGACGATCCAGCCCAGCACCGACACGATGATCGCCGCTGCACCGTGCCAGTACTGGTGACCGGCCACCATCACCAGCCCCAGCACCAGCACAAAGGCGCCGGTGACCCATGTCCACAGGGAATTCGCCTCGAATTGCGACAGCAGGTTCTGCATGTCGGAGGCGCGGGCCACCGCCGTGACATCGACGATGACAAGCAGTGGACCCAATACCCGGCAAAACATCCGGGTCCTGGCCTGCGAATCCAGTGAGACGCTCATGGCTGTACCTCCTTTGACCACATTGGCCGCCATTGGCGCATCACCTCCATCGGATCACCACAACACGCTGCGGCGATAGGGTACGAAGTCCCGTTTTTGCCGGCAGATCCGTCGGTGCGGCCCCGGGCGGGCCCGATGCCCGCTAGATCGAAGCCAGAAAGTCGGAGGTGTAGACCTCGGCGGGGTCCTGGGAAAAACTGCTCGGACGTTGCACCAGCACCCAGACCCCCGTGGCACCCGGACGGATGGCGTTTCGAATGGTCACCGTCCCCGCGCCGGACCCGTCGAGGTCCAGTCCGGTGAAGGCGGTGTCCGGCGCGCCGGGGCCGCAAGGGGCCGACGACGGGCGGGGCGCCTGAATCAGGCCGACGTCATAGTGCATGCCTGGTAGCGCGGTGTTCACCAGATGCACCTCGGCGATCACCGTGGAACCGGCCGTGCGGATGAGGGCCGAGCCGGTGCCGGTGGGGCCTGGCGGCAGCTGGGGCGCGAAAGCGGTGATGCTGAAGTCGCAGTGTCGCCCAGCCGCCCGTAACCCAACCCGAGTAGCGCCTCCAGGATCCGGAATGGCACCCGCGGTGCCAGCCGAAAAAGCTGCCCCCGCAGAGATTGCCAGTGTGATTGCCGTGGACACCATCAATATCCGTACCAGCCTGCGCATCAGCCCCACCGTCTATGTGCGTTTGATTTGCCCGCCCGAACTGGGATATTGACCGCATCGCTGACGCTGAAACCTCACCGATGGCACCTACCGGGTGACCACGAATCGAAAATGGCTCGGCAACAAGGCTCGACCGCCCGCAGCTCACGCAACGCCGCCATGGGTTAGCGGATCACAGGGCGAAGATTTGCCCGTCCTTGGCGACTGTGGTTCTGCCCGAGTAGTTCTGGTTGATCTTGTCGAGCCATTGGGAATCGGGCAGGTCGTCGGGTGCGTAGTGACTCAGGATCAGATGCTTCGGTTTGACCACTGCGGCTACCTCGCCGACCTGCTCGGCGGAGGTGTGTGACTTGGGCAGATAGTCCGGCGGGAAGACGTTGCCGTAGTAGGCGGTATCGAGGCTGAACATCGCTTCGTGGACCAGGATGTCGGTGCCGTTCGCCAGCGCAACGAGGTTGTCGGATTTGGTGGTGTCGCCGGAGAAGGTAATGGACACAGCGGGGTTCTTCACGTCGAAGCGGAAGGCGAATGCGGGATAGACGTCGTAGTGGGGCACCAGCGTCGTGGTGACCGATACGTTGTCGTTCGGTACCACGGGGAACGGGCTGACCTTCGGCGCTGTGTTGCGATAGTCCGACCCCGCCGGCACCGGGATTTCGATGACCTTGGCCAGATCCTGAACGTTATCGATGCCGTAGTCGCGGATGAAGATGTTGCTGCTGTAGGCGAAGGCCTGGTGCAGCGCTTCAGTGGTCGCGGCCAGCCCTGGCGTCGGGTTGGCGGGATTGACGGTGACGGGATTCGGGTTGCCGATTTCGCTTGGCGGCAATCCGCCGGCTGGACCGGGACCATAAACCGGGATCGGCGCCCGCCCGGGCGGGGCTTGGAAGCCGCCGGAGAGGAAGAAGCTGTAGTAGTCGACGATGTGGTCGGTGTGTAAGTGGGTGATGAAGATCGCCTTGAGGTCATTGAACTGCAGGCCCGCGTTGGTGAACGCGTTCAGCGAGCCCAAGCCGCAATCGATCAGATAGAGATCGCCGCCGATTTTCAGCACCGACCAGATTCCGATCTTGTTGGGCGTTGGCGGCGGGCCCGCGGCGACCCCGAGAGTGATCAGCGCATTTTCGGGCAACGCGGCCGGGCTGGGCGGCGCCGGCGACTCGCCCGGACCGCAGGCCGACGTGGCCAAAACGCCTGCGCCGACGACGGCTAACCCCGCCGCGGTCAGGGCGGACCGCCGTGAAGAGACCGCGGCCACTATCGATGCGCCACTGTGGTCGCACGCCTGGTGCATACCGTGCAGCTTAGGTTGCGTCATGGCCGAGGCCGCCGGTCGCGAAGAGCGGTGTGCGACTCACTTCCACGAACCGGTCCTTCGCGGCAGCTACGGACCGATGCGGATCTTGCCCGGCGACCACAACCCGCTGTGCGTCGTGGTGCCCAAGTCGAGCTGTGCGGGCGGCGCATCGACCAGGGTCTCGAACTGACGCAGTGACCCCCAGTCGCGCGCCCAGTCGCGGGACAGATAAGTCGCCATGACATGGGCCCGCAGCAGCAGGTCGGTGATACCGAGCAGACCGCCATTGACGCCGTCCTCCCAGGTGTCGGTGTCCAGCTTCTTGGCGTTGTAGTCCGGCGTGATACGGAACTTCGGGATCTCGGTGACGCCGTTGACGTGCAACATCGGCTGCTGGCAGGGGAACGCCAGCCCGACCGCCCAGTCCAGCAGCACCGGTTGCGTCGAACCGACGTACTCCTGCAACGAGCGCAGGTCCGGCACCCGCGGCGGGGTCAGCGCGATCCAGTCCTCCGGTGTCAGCGACAGGTCCTCGGCCACCACACGGACTGCGACGGCGTCGGCCGGCATCTTGTCGCGGGCAAAGCGCAGATTGCGCCAGGCCTTGGGCTGCTCGCCGAACAGGTCGTCAGGCACCATCCGTCCGGCGGCCACCAGCGGGCCGGGACCGGGCCTGGCGTACTCGAGCACCACGGTCTGTCCGGGGGTGTAGCCGTGCAGCACACTGTTTCCGGCGATCTTGCCCGCGGCGGTCACCACCACCAGGGGGTGCCCATCGTCGGGCTTGGGCAGCTGGTACCACGCCGAAGTGAGTTTGCTTTGCTGCTGTGACCCGGTGGCATAGGTACCCGCGAGCGGAACCCGCGCCGGGTCGAGCTGGTAGGGTAGCGGCACGGTGGACCCGTTGATACCCGGGGTCTTCAGCTTCACCGGCTGATCCCAGTCGTAGTCGGTTCCGGGCTGGTTCGGCTTCATGACCATCGCCTCGGCGACGGTGTGGTCGGGGACCCCGTTGGGGGAGAACCCGACCGGGTTCACCCCGCCCAGCGGTCCCAGCGGGCCGTAGTCGCCGGGCAGCGGCGTCATGAAACCCGCGTTGGTGTCCGGCTCGACGAGCACGTCATCGGCCAGGCCGCAGCCGCCGGTAAAGGCCCTCAGGTTGGCCCAGCCATTGGAGTAGGTGGGGTATTGCCGGAGAATCCCGATACCCATCGATGCGACGAACACCACCGCCATGAAGCCGGCCGCGATGGGAACCGGCGCCGTGGTGAGCGCGCGGGTCAGCCGGCCTTCACCGCTGCCGCGCGGGGCGAAGTGTAGCCAGGCCGCGTACAGCACGGCGAGCGCGAACAGCACGAAAAATATGGTGCTGACCGTGATTCCGGCGATCTTGGGCATCGCGCTGTTGAACGGCACCCCGTAGCTGGAGACATACCACCACCCGTTGGTGGTGGCCCAGCACAACGCCAGGGTGAACAGCAGCGCCGCCAGGAATGCCATCCGGTTGCGCGACCAGCGCAGCACCGTTGGAGACACCAATACCGTCGTCAGCGCCGCCATCGCCGCTCCCACCGCGGCGAACAGCCCAAAGTGGTGCACCCACTTGGTGGGGGTGAACATCAGGAAGAACATGGTGCCGAAGATGACGCCCATCAGGCGCCACGCGGGTCCGCGCGCCACGCCTGCGACGCGCTTGCGCCGCAGCATGATGAACACCGCTGTGAACAGGCACAGCGCGGTAATCAGGAAGCCGAACCGGCGCGATAGCGACCCGTCGACGGTGGGCAGGATCAGGTAGTAGTACCGCAGGTTCTCGGTGTACCAGGCCTGGCTCGGCCCGATCTTGCCGCGCACCCGGGTGGCTTCGAACACCGTCGACAGGGTCTGGTCGGCGAACACCACGGTCAGGATGATGGTGCCGGCCGCCAGCATCGGCGACAGCAACGGCAACGTGCCGACCTGGCGCCGGCGTTTGACCAGGATCCGCAGGATGGGGCGGCCACCGGCCACCAGCGCGGCCACCGCGATCAGCCCGGTCGGTTGCACACCGAGGGTGAACGCGGCGGAGATGATCGCCAGCGCCGCCGGTGTCAGCCGGCCGTAACGCATCGACCGCTCGATCAACACGTAGGTGACCAGCGAGCCCAGCGCGATGATGCCTTCGGGACGCAGTCCGTTGTTGAATGGCATCCACGCGGTCAGCAGCACCATCGCCGCGGCCCAGTTGGCGGGTTTGCTGGCCGCGACCGCCGGCCCCAACCGGGGCAGCACCTCACGCGACAGCAACAGCCAGCACACCAGCCCGGCGAACAGGTCGGGCAACCGCATCCAGATGCTGGCGTCGCTGACGTGGGTCATCAGCGCAAGGAGGTTGTAGTACCAGCCGAACGGGTCCTCGGGGCTGCCGAACCAGCGGAAATAGTTGGACATGTAGCCGGCGTGATCGGCGACCCGGGCCATGCCGAGGATGTAGCCGTCGTCGGACGAGTTCGCCCCGATGACATGCCACAGCAGGAATCCGAATATCACCGCCGCGTCGACCAGGGTGAAGGTGCGCCAGTTAGCCGGGAACAGGCTGCGTAGCCGGCGCCCGTCCAGTCGGTCGAGGCGCCAGAGCGCGATCAGCGCGACGGTGGTGGCCAGGATCGCACCGATGATCGCCAGCAACTTCAGCGTGGTGGGTGTGGTGGAGAACCGGGTGTCGATGGTGGCCGAGAGCCGCAGCCCGTCCGGCGCGGGTCCGGTCAGATCGGTGAAGACCCCGACGATCTGAGGGCGCAGGTTGGGATCCGGGTAGCCACTGCGTAGCGGGGCGCCGGAGGGATCCTTGAGGCCGACAAAGGTGGCGAAGGTACCGGCATGCGTCGAGCTGATCTCGATGCGCTCGCATTGCGGGGAATCCACCTGCTCGCGTGGCACCGACAGGATCACCACGTTGCGGTCGGTGACGTTGACGCGCTTGCTGTTGACGACGACGAACAGCGCCTGCAGGTTGGCGTCCTTGCCCTGCTTGGGTGCGGTGCCCAGCACCACCCCGCCCTTGGCGGGCATGTCGCGCACCACGCTGCAGGGCACCGAGGCCGTCAGATTCACCGGCGTCAGCGAAATCAGCGGCGCGGTCACGCTGTTCAGCTGCCCGTTTTGCGGCCAGTTGAGCATCGCGGTGGTCTGCACGACCGGCAACAGCGGGGTGGCCACCGAGAGCACGAAGCCGATCAGGCCCGCGATCGTGGCTACCCATCGGGTCACCCGCACCTCACGGGCGCTAGCGGTGGTGGCGGCGGTGGCCTGTTCGGTTTCGTTCGTGACGCTCATGGCAGCGCCCTAATCGGTCCCTGGCGACTCCAGCCGGGCACTGTGATCACACCCTCTTGCACAACGGCCTCCGGCGCCTGATCGGCCGGCACCAAGCGGTAATACTGCTCCACCGATCCCCAGTCGCGATGCCAGTCACCGCGCAGGTAGGTGGCGATGGTCGAGGTTCGCAGCAGCGCCTGGGTGAACAGGAACGGCCCACCGGTCGGGCCGGCCTGCCACAGGTTCGACGACGCCGCGGTCTGCTTGTGGTCAGGCAGGATGCGGTACTGCGGCAGTTCGGCGATGCCGAGGTGCTCGGAGAACGGCCGCTGGCACGGGAAGTTGGCTGCGGTCGCAATGTCCATCAACACCGGGGTCTTCGATCCGATCAACTGCTGCAGGGTTTCCAAAACCGGCACCCGGGGCGGGGTGAAGGCGAACCACTGTTCGGGACTCAGGTTTGGGTCGTAGGCGACGATGCGCGCCACGTTGGCCTCCGGCGGGGCCCAGGCCAGCGGGAAGCGCAGGTTGCGCCACGCCGGTTGTGGCCCGATGTCGATCGGGAATACCTGCCCCAGCGGCTGCGTGGTGCCGTCGGGGCGAGTGACGCCCCACTCCAGTTTCAGGGACTGCCCGTAGATAAAGTCGCCGTCCTCTTTGTAGGACCAGATGGCCCCGGCCGCGGTGACCACGACCAGCGGCTGGGCGGCGATGTTGGCCTTCCAATCGCCGGGCAACTGGTACCAGGACGAGGTCGCCGTGGCGGCCAGCGAGTTCTCCCCGTAACTGCCCATCACCGGGGTACGGGCCGGGTCCAGTCCGAACGGCAGCGCCGCGTGGGATCCGTTGATGCCGGCCGGGCCCTTGCCGCCGGCGGTGCCGGCGGAGTCGCTGATGGCGGCGTTGGGCTTGTTGGGCGATGCGTCGGAGTTGACCAGGCCGGGCTTGCTGACCACCGGGTCGGACTTGAGGTCTTCGCCGACCCCTTCCGGCTTGAACCCGAACGGGTTGATGCCGCCCAGCGGTCCGCCCGGTCCGAAGGTCTGCCCCGGAAGTGGTTGCAGCATCCCGGCATTGGGATCGGGCTCGGCCAGCACGTCATCGGCCATAGCGCAGCTGTTCGGGGATAGCCCCGACGTCAGGGCGGCCAGGTTGGCCTTGCCGGTGGTGTAGAGCGGGTAGCGGAAAACCGTGGCCTTGGCCATCGAGCCGACTTCGCCCAGGACCATGATGACCGCGACCACCAGTAGCGGGGTGGAGGCCAGCACGCGGTTGCGCCGGTTGTCCTTGACTTCGGTGTGCCCGGCGTAGTCCATCCGGAAGTGGTACCAGGCGGCCAGCAGCCCGGTCAGGATCGACAGGGTCAGGAACATCGAGGTCACCGGATGGCTGGCGATCACCGGCTGAATGTCGTACCAGGGCACCCCGTAATTGCCGACGTAGAACCACCCGTTGATGCCCGAGGTAGCCCACGCCAGCACGAACAACAGGGCGGTCACATAGAGCGTGAGGTTGCGTCGGCTGTGCAGGCCGATCCGGGCGAAGCTGAATGCCATCACCGCCCCCAGCGCACCGGCCAGCCCGGCGAAGGCGCCGAACTGCACGGCCCACTTGGTCGGCGTGAAGGTCAGCAGCAGCAGACCAACCGCGGTGGTGCCGATCAGTCGCCAGGCCGGGCCGCGGGCCAAACCGCCCACCCAGCCCCGCCGCAGCAGCACCACCAGTGAGCCGAACAGGCAGAGCAGCAGCACCAGCACGGCGAAGCGTCTGGTCATCGACCCGTCAATGTTGGTTTCGACGGTCAGGAAGTAGTAGCGCAGGAAGTCCTGGTACCACGCGATGGTCGGGCCGACCTTGTACTTGATCCGCGCCGCCTCGGCCACGGTGGCCAGCGTCTGGTTGCGGAACACCACGACGGTGATCAGCGACAGCGATGCGGCCAGGACGGCGAGCGGGGCCAGCAGCCCGTCGGTGCCGCGGCGCTTACGGATGATCCCGGCGATGACGCGCGCCCCGGTCAGCAGCCCGGCCACCGCGATCAAACCTTGCGGTGCCAGCGTCGCGGTGAGCATCGCGACGATGATCGCGATCGCGGCCGAAGCCAGCCGGCTCAGCGCGATGGCGCGTTCCACCAGTGCCCAGGTGACCAGCACGCCAAGGGCGATCAGCGGCTCGGGGCGCAGGCCGTTGTTGAATGGCAGCCAGGCGGCCACGAAGACCGCGCCGGCGGTGAACACGGCCACCCGATTGGCGGCCAGGCCGTTCTTGCCGGGGCCGAGCCGGCGCAGCACGAAACGGCTGATGAGCAGCCAGCAGGCGATGCCGGCCAGGGTGGCGGGCAACCGCATCCAGACGCTGGCGGTGCTGATCTGGGCCAGGTGCGCCAGCAGCTCGTGATACCAGTCGAAGGGGGCCTCGGTGGCCCCGAAGTATCGGTAGTAGTTGGCCACGTAGCCGGCCTGGGGTGCGATCCGGGCGATGGTCAGGTTGTAGCCGTCGTCGGAGGAAAGGGCTCCGATCACATGCCAGAGCAGCAGCGTGGCGATCACCGCGGCGTCGGTGAGCCAGGTTGCGAACCCGACGCGCCAGCGCGACAGCCGGGGCAGCCGCGGCCGGTACCTGGAGAGCCAGGAGATGGGGGAGCGCCAGTCGCGCAGCGCGTCACCGCCGCGGCTGAGCCGGTCCAGGGCGGCCAAGGCCACGATGGCGCCCAGGACCGCGATCGCACCGAGGATCATGGCGATGGTCTTGGTGACCGTGGGCGCGGTGATGAATCGGGTGTCGACGTCGATGCGCGCCGACAACCCCGGTTGGGCCTGGACCTTCAAGTCGGTGAAGATGCCACCGACTTGAGGCTTCTTCTCCGGGGGCAGGGTGCCCGCGGCACCGGGAATGCCGACGAAATCCGCGTGCGCGCCGGTGGCGTCGGCCCAGATGTGCAGCGCGCTGCACCGACCCTCGGCGATCGCGGCGCGCGGTGCCACCGCGGCCACCGTGTCGCGGAATGCGACCACGACCGAGTCCTTGTCAGCGCGGACGAACAGCCCGTTCTTGCCGGTATCCACGCCCCCGGCGGGGAGGGTGGACAGCACCAGACCGCCGTTGGCGGGCAGGGTGGCGATCGCCGCGCAAGGCAGTGAAATGTCCAATGCGCGCGGCGCGCCGGACACCAGTGGGGCGGTGATCTGGCTGATGTCGCCGTCCGCGGAGGCGCCCTGGGGCCACAGGATCGTCGCCGTCGTCTGCTTCACCGGAAGGAGCGGAACCAAGGCGCACAGGACCAGCCCGGCGACTCCCAAGACGACGGCTGCTAACCGGGCGATCCGCTGAGATCGCTCATTACCGTCGAGGGACACGATGGTCGATCGTAGGCGACGCGGCTTAGCGCGGTGAGGACGCGGGGCCGCAAAGCGGCTCCGGGGAGGGCCCGGATCGGCGGATCCAGCGCCGTCAGGACGCGCCGCCGCAAAGCGATTCCGGCGCCGGCGCCGTGGCGAAGGGTCGGACAGGCGGATTGGGTGCGGCGCGGCCGCGAGTCCGCAAAGCGGTTGCCCACCGCCTCGGGGCCCCGCTAACCCTTACGCAGGGGTGCCGGATTCCACAGACCGCTGTGGGTTGCCGTGCCCAGTTGCAGCCGTGCCGGTTCGGCCTCCGGGTAGTACGGGGTGAGGCGCTGCAACGCGCCCCAGTCCCGGAACCAGTCGTCCTTGAGGTAGCTGGCGACCGTCGTCGCATGGAACAGCAGCTCGGTGACGCCGAGCGGGCCACCGCCGTTCTTGTCCATCACGGGCGAGTTGGCTTCCGCGCCGAACCGGTCCGGCAGGATCCGCCATTTCGGTGATTCATCGACACCGTTCTGATGGCCGAATGGCCGCTGGCACGGGAAGGCCAGGCCCACCAGCCAGTCCAGGAACACCGGATCCTTGGAGCCCACCACCTCCTGCAAGGTGCGCAGTTGCGGAATCCGCGGCGGGGTCAGGGCGATCCAGTGCTGCGGAGCCAGGTCGTTGTCGTCGGCCACCAGGCGGATTTGCGTGGCGGAGTCGGGGATGGCGGACAGCGTCGCCCGCAGGTTGCGCCACGCCGGTGCCGCCCCGACGTCGGCAAACCCCATCGAGCCGCCGTGCTTCCCAGCTGCCGCTTGCTCATCGGTGGCCCACTGGACCTGGACTTCGCGGGGATCGAACCGGCCGGCCGCGGACACCACCAGCAGCGGTGTCTTCTTCCGCTGATCCGCGGGGGGCAGTCGATACCAGCCCGACCGCAACATGGCAGGCACCTGGATGCCGGATCGCCAGCTGCCCAGCACCGGCGTGCGCGCCGGATCGAGGTTGAAGGGCAGCCGCGCGCGCGAGCCATTGATGCCCGGTGCGGCAGTGGTGCCGCCCTCGGTGCCGGCCTCGGTGCCGGTGACCAGACCGTCGTCGTTGACGAAGCTGCGGTCGCCCGGGCGCTCCATCACCGGGTCCGCGGAGACGTTGGCGGGGATTCCGTTGGCGGTGAACCCGTCTGACAGGCCGGCGCCCAGCGCATCGGCCACCGGAGCGCTCACCGGGGGCAGCATTCCCGCGTCGAGATCCAGCTCCACCAGCACGTCTTCGGCCAGCCCACAGCTCTTGCCGGTCAGCGCCTGCAGGTTGGACCGGCCCACCGACCACGCCGGGTACTGCGACATCATGCCCTGGGGCAACGAGACGACTTCCATCGTCACCAGCAACCAGGTGGCAATGGCCAGCGGCGCTTGGACGATCGGCGCCAGCCGCGCCCCGAGGCGGGTCCTGGGCGGCCCGTCCCCGGTGGCGACGAAGTTGAACCAGGCGGCCACCACCAGCACGATCACCGACAGCTCGAGCAGTGCGGTGGTCAGCGACCACCGCAGTCTGGGGAACGAGTTCGACCACGGAACGCCGAAGTTGGAGACATACCACCAGCCGTTGACGCTGGCGAACGACAGCGCCATCACAAACAGCACCACGGCGGCGAACACGGTGCGGTTGCGTCGCGAGCGCATCGCCACCCCGGTCACGGCGACGGCGGCCAGCGCTCCCAGCGAGCCGGCCAGCCCGGCGAACACCCCGAAGTGGTGGGTCCATTTGGTCGGGGTGAACATCATCGCCAAGAACGAGATGATCGTGATGCCGATGATGCGGCGGCTGGGGCCTGCCGCAGTGCCAGGAATCCGGCCCTTGCGCAGCGACATCGCCACCACGACGGCGAGCGCGAGGATTAGCGCCAGGACCGCGAAGCGACGGGCCACCGAGCCGTCGGGGCTGGCCATGAACAGTCGCTCGTAGCGGATGTGCTCGTCAAACCACTTGAGGCTGGGGCCGACCGCGCGTTTGAGCACGCTGGCCTGAGCCTCGCCCGCGAAGGTCTGGTCACGGAAGATCAGGATCACAGTGACGGTGGCCGCGGCGAGCAGCGGCGCCAGCAGCGGCAGCGCGCCGAACTGTTTGTAGCGGCGGTGCAGGATGGTGCGCAGCGGCCCGATCGCGACCAGCAGCGCGCCAATGGAGGCGATGCCGGTAGGCCCGGAGAACAGGGTCAGGGCACCGATGATGCACGCGATTGCCACCGGCAGCAGCCGGCTGGTGGCCACCGCTCGCTCGACCGAACACCAGGTCAGCAGGATGCCCAGGGCGATGATCGGCTCTGGGCGCAGCCCGTTGTTCAGCGGCAGCCAGACCGCCAGGAACATGCCCGCGGCCGTCCAGGCCGCGGCCCGGTTGGTCTTGACGGCGTGCCCCAGCCGCGGGATGACCTCCCGGCTGATCACCCACCAGCAGGTCAATGCCATCGCCAGGGTGGGCAGGCGCATCCAGACGCTGGCGGTGCTGACATGGGCCCACATCGCCAACAGGTCGTAGTACCAGCCGAACGGTGCCTCGGGCGTGCCGAACCAGCGGTAGTAGTTCGCCATGTAGCCGGCGTGCTCGGACACCCGGGCCATGGTCAGGATGTAGCCGTCGTCGGAGGTGTTGGCGCCGACGAAGTGCCACCACACCAACACGGCGGTGACCAGCCCGTCCAGCGCGCCGATCGACCACCAGCGCGGCGGCAGGATGCGCCGATGCCGGGTGCCGTCGGCGGTATCGAGGATGTGCAGAGCGACCAGGGCGACCGCGGTGGACAGCAGGCCGATGATCATCGCGGCCATCTTCAACGGGGTGGGGCTGCTGCTGTAGCGGGTGTCGATGGTCGCGGAGAAGCTGAGGCCCGGCGGTGTCGGCCCGGTCAGATCGGTGAACACCCCGACGATTTGCGGCCGGAAGTCGTAGCCGCTGCGTTCGCCGCGCAACGGCTCGCCCGGATGCTCGGCGTTGGGGCCCTGCTTGAGCCCGACGAATTCGGCGGTGACGCTCTCGGCGTGCGCGGTGAAGGTCAAACGCTGGCAGGCGGGGCTGAGCACTTGGCTCAGCGGCGCGGAGACCACCGGGACGTTGCGCACCACGAGAACCAGATCGTCGTTGGCGCGCTGAACGAGTAGTCCACGGTCGACGGCGTTGGGGGCTTGCTTGGGCACCGTCGACAGCAGCACCGTCTTGCCATTTTTCTGCGGGCCGGCCAGCCCGGCGGCCGCCGAACAGGGGATGGTGACTTCCAGGTCGGTGGCCACATAGCTGATCAGCGGTGCCTCGACGCTGCTGAACGTGCCATTCTGCGGCCAATTCAGCTTGGCCGTGGTCTGGTCGACCGGCAGCAGCGGGGTTGCCAGCGCCAGAAGGGTCCCCAGCAGACCCGTGACCACGGCGACGAGTCGGGCAATCCGGTACTTTGCTCCCGAATCGCTCACGGACGTAGATGGTAATTGTTCCAATGCGCCGGGTGCGGTCTCGGTCGCCATCAGGCGCTCGCCGCCGGCTTGCGGATGGCCAGCACGAAGGGGCCGATGGTCTCGACGGTGAAGCGTGGGTCGGCGAACAGCGCGGCCTTGAGGTCGACGGTGTAACGCCGGACGTTGGGCTGGTTGGGGTAGACGTCTTCGGCCAGCCGCAGGGTGTAGCTAGCGCCCGAACCGGGACCGGCGCCGCGTCGCATCAGGAAAACCGTTGGCGCCGGCCAGGGCAGTTTGTCCAGGGCCTGGACGAACTCGTCGGATGTCTTGATCTTGCCCCAGCTCTCGATCTGGGCCGCGCGCTTGTCGAACTGCGCCAGCGGGTTGGCGTAATGCGACGTCAGACCCTGAAAACCCCAGTAGGGGTAGTAGGACAGGAAGCTGTAGTCGGCGGTCATCACGACGACCTGATCGCGCGGCTTGCCGGTGACCTTGCGGATGGTCGTGTCGATCGTCGAGTAGTACTTCTCGGAACCGGGCGGGCGCTGATCGCCGCGCTCGCCGTAACCGTCGGTGTCGGTGTAGGCAATCGTGAGGTCGGGCCGCAACACGTCGGGAATGTCCTGGCTGAACGCGATCGCCCCGGCCAGTCCGATCGCGGCGGCGACGGGCAGCGCGGCGCGGCTGCGGACGGTCAGCGCACGCGTTCCTTCCAGGAAGCCAAAGACCCCGGCCGTGGCCAGCAGCACGGTCAGGGTCGGCTGCAACCGGAACGACAACAGGGTGGTGCGCGCCAGCGTGGTCAGCATCGACAGCAGTGACCACAGGTAGACGGCCAGCACGCCGATGGCCAGGGCGCCGGCCCGGGTCGAGGACCGTGCCCGCACCACCAGCCACAGAGTGCCCAGCATGCACAGCGCGCCCAGCAGCGAGAACTGCAGCATCGGGAAGGTCAGTTCGGCGCCGTCGGCGGGCAGGTAGTGCTGGGCGCTGCCGGTGTCGCTGACCGGGTCACGGGCCGCCCGCAACAGGTAGGGCAGCCAGGTGGTGGACGCGATCGTCGCAGCGATCACGGCGATCACGGCCAGCCGTCGCAGCGGATCCACCGCGGCCCTGAGCCCGCCGCGGCGCCACCGTGACACGACCAACAGCGCGGCCATCAGCGTGACCGTGAACGCGCTGTAGGCCACCAGCAGCGTGTACCAGGTGGCGGCGAAGCCGAGGAAGATCCCGGCGCCGACCACCGCGGCCCAGCCCCGAGCCGCCTCGGCGCCCAGCGTCACGTCAGCGTGTCTTTCGGCGTCGGGCGCCACGCTGGCGTGACGTTCGGGGCCGGGCGGGGCGCCGGCGCGCAGGCCCGACCACGTCAGCACCAGCACCGGCGGCAGCAGCACCGTGATCATCGCGGCGTAGGGCTCCGGCGAGCTGTAGGCCAGTGTCACCGCCGTGGTGGCGATGGTGACCAGCAGCGCGTACTCGAAGCGAATCATTCGCCACCACAGCACCAGCGCGACCGCGACCGCGACCGCGATCGAGGTGATGGCCCACGGCTTGAACATTTCCCAGGCGGGGCTGCCGGTCAGTGCCGCGGCGCGACCGCCGATCCAGAACCAGCCCGGCGGGTAGAACGGCGGCAGTCCGATGTAGGTCATGTCGTGCAGTGCCGGGCTGTCGGTCAGCCGGGTCAGGTATTCGGTGCGGAACTGCTGGTCCACCGAGATGCCGAACAGGTACAGCCGGGTGGCCCCCAGCGGCATGCCGAGCGTCACCACGGTGAACGCCGAGACTAACACCAAGCCACCCAGCTGAGCCGGCCGCCGCAGCCGGCCGCCGCGTCGCCAGGCCCAGCCGGCGCCGAGCATGCCGGCCAGGCAGCCGACCTGGCCGACGGTGGTCAGCGCGTGCAGCTGGTTGGACGACGGAAAGGCCGGCCACTGCACCTGCGAAATGGCGGATAGGGCGACCACCGCGACCGTCACGGCCACCAGTACCGCGGCCGCCATCTGGCCGAGGGTGGCCAGTGCATTACGCATGCTCAGATTGGCAGCCTGCGGAAGATGCTCCGCGGGATGTGACGCAACACCATCATCACGTAGCGAAATGCTGCTGGCGCCCAAACCAGTTCCTTACCTTTTGCGGCGGCGGTCACCGCGAGGTTGGCGACGTACTCCTTGTCCACCGTCAGTGGAGCTTCCTTGACGTGTGCGCTCATCCGGGTGCGCACCTGACCCGGCCGGATCACCAGGACACGAACCCCGTGTTCACGCAGAGCCTCGGACAGCCCGAGGTAGAAGCCGTCCAGGCCGGCCTTGGTGGATCCGTAGACGAAGTTGGAGCGTCGTACGCGTTCACCGGCCACCGTGCTCATGGCGATGATCTGGCCGAAGCCCTGGGCCCGCATCTTCTCGCCCAGCAGCACGCCCACCGACACCGCCGCGGTGTAGTTGATCTCGGCGATCTGCACGGCCTTGTGCTGGTTTTGCCACAGCTCTTCGGCATCGCCGAGCAAACCGAACGCGACGATGGCCACGTCGACGTCGCCGCCGCCGAATGCCTGCTCGATCACCTTCGGGTGGCTGTCGGTGTCCATCGCGTCGAAGTCGATCAGCTCGACCGAGGAGGCGCCGGCGGCCTTCATCTGCGCGACCGCGTCGTCGCGGCCAGGGTCGTCGGGCAGGCAGGCCAGCACGATCCGGGCCGGAGCGTTACGCAGGTAGCGCTGGCAAATGGCCAGACCGATTTCGGAGGTGCCGCCGAGCAGCAGCACGCTCTGGGGATTTCCTACGGCGTCCAGCACCATTTAGAGCAGCTCCAAACGTCGGGCCATGTCGGAGGCGAACACCCCGCAGGGGTCCACCTTGCGGCGCACGGCGATCCATTCGTCGATGTGCGGATACATGGCGTGAAAGGTTTCAGCGGTGGTACGAGAGTCCTTGGCGGTGTAGAGGCGGCCGCCGAATTCCATGACCCGGCGATCGAGTTCGCTGACGAACTCGTTCAGACCCGCCTTGATCGGGAAGTCGACGCAGATGTTCCAGCCGGGAATCGGGAAGCTCAGCGGGGCCTGATTCCCGGCGCCGAACAACTTGAACACATTGAGAAATGAGTAGTGCCCGCTGGCCTGGATGTCGCCGATGATCCGCTTGAACTCGTCGACCGCCTCGGTGGGAACCACGAACTGATATTGCAGGAAACCCGCCGGACCATAGGCGCGGTTCCACTCACCGAACATGTCCAGCGGGTGGTAGAACTGCGTCAGATTCTGGACCTTGCCCCGATAGGTGCCGGACTTGCGGTACCAGAGCTCGCCGATGGGCCCGAAGGTGTATTTGTTGGCCAGCCCATTGGGGAATACGTCGGGAAATGTGAGCAGTTGCGGCGCGTCGAACTTCAGCGGATCCCGTTGCAGCTTGGTGGGGAGCTGGTCGATGGTGGCCAAGCAGCCGCGCGACACCGCGGCACGGCCCAGCTTGGGCGGCCCGCTGATCGCGTCGAACCAGGCGCTGGAATAGGTGTAGTTGCCTTCGCTGCCGTCGCTGTGCAACGCGATGGTTTCGTCCAGGCTGGCGGTGACGTCCCCGTCGGCGATGAAGTACGCGGTCTCGGTGGGTGTCATCTCGATGGTGGCGCGCAGGATGATCCCGGTCAGGCCGTTGCCGCCGACGGTGGCCCAAAACAGCTCGGTGTCTGCGGTCTCGGTGCCCGTCGGAGTGAGGTGGCGGACTTCGCCGTCGGCGGTCAGCAGGTCCAGGCTGCGCACATGGTTGCCGAAGCTGCCCGCGCTGTGGTGGTTCTTGCCGTGGATGTCGCATGCGATCGCACCGCCGATGGTGACTTGCCGGGTGCCCGGCAATACCGGGACCCACAGGCCCAGCGGTAGCGCCGCCTTCATCAGCTGGTCGAGATTCACCCCAGCATCGACGTCGACAAGCGTGCTGTCGGCGCTGATCGAGTGGATCTTGTTCAGCGGGCTCATGTCGATCACCAACCCGCCGCCGTTTTGCGCGTTGTCGCCGTAGGACCTGCCCAGGCCGCGGGCGATGACGCCCCTGGCGCCGGTGTCGGCGACACGCGCGACAGCCGTCGCGATCACCTCGGGATCTGGGGTGCGGAGCACCTCGGCCACCGACGGCGCGGTTCGACCCCATCCGGTCAGCCGGGTGGGTGTGGTGGGAACGGGCGCGCTAAACATCGTCAAAGAGGGTACCGCTTGGTTCGGCAAGGATGCCCACGCTCACGCCGGTAGCGGGCGTTTTTGCCGGCGGGAAAGTGCAGTTTGGGCGGGACCGGCTCAGTGTCTACGGAAGATCACGGCCCGCTGCACCACGAAGTTGATCACCGTAGCAACGGCCTGGGCGATCACGAATGCGACCGGTATCGCCCACCCGCGATAGTGCATAAGTGCAAGACAGAGGTGGTTGATTCCGACCTGCACGGCGAAGGTGACCCCGTAGAGAGCCATCACGGCGGCAAATCGCGCCCCGCTTGGTGCCGCCTGGAACGTCCACCGGCGATTGATCAGGTAGGCGGTGATGGTGCCGATCACGACGCTGATGAACTTGGACAGGTCGACCTGCAGGCCGACCACCTTGTAGAGCACCACGTACACGCTGAAGTCGACGATTGCCGCGAAACCGCCGGTCACGATGAAGCGGATCATCTGAGTCGTCAGATGCAAATGCTGGCGCTGGTGCTCTTCGGCGGGCGCGGCAGCGGGCTCTGGCGGGATCATCGGGGGAAGTCTAACCAGGTTGGCGAGCGATTCTGGCGTTCTGTCGGGAACGGGCGCTACTAGGTGGGCAACTTGATCGAGAGGAGTTCCACCTGGCTCGGTCCGCGCGGGGTGGAGTAGGTCACCGTGTCACCCGCCTGGCGCCCCGCCAGGGCCTGCCCCAGCGGGCTGTGCGCGGTCAGCGTCCCGTACTCGTGGCCGACCGGGTTCTCCTCGACGATGGCGATCACGTGCATCGTGACCACCTCGCCATCGTCGAAGCGCAAGGTGACCTCGGTGCCACTTGGCAGCGTTTCGGACCCGGTCGCGTTGGATGGCCCGGCTTTCAGTCGCCGATCGAGCTCGTGGATCCGTTCGGTCAGCACGGCCAGTTCGTCGGCGCGCTGAATCGCCTCAGCCGCGTCGCCGTGATCGCCGATCATTCCGCGGTCGTTTTTGACCTCGATCTCCAGCCGGTCGTGGCGTTGCCGGAGCCGGGCCAGCTCGGCGGCGAGGTTATCGCGCGCTGCCTCTGCCAGCCCTGGTGATTGGACTTCCTCACTCACGTCCGTCGACCTTTCGTCCGATGTGGGTTGCCCGTAGTTCCGTTTGCCAATAACTCATCGGCCATGTGGCGTTCCAGTGTTACACCACTGACAGGCCGCCGTCACCCGTATTCGTGAAGCGTTTACAGCCCGATAAAGTCCTGCGGCTTGCCCCGGACCGTCGTGGCCACCCGCCGGTGGCGCCAACCGCCTTGCTAGACGTTGTCTGTGGTTCCGGCGTTCCAGGGCGCCACCGCGTTCTCCCCGTCGTTGTCGTCAGCGACGCTGCCGCGCATCGCGTCGAAAATGGCGACCCCTTGAGAGACCAGCCCCGCGGCCACCTGGCTGAGCCCGTCGGCGCCATTGAGCACGGTGAGATTTGCGCCCGAGAGACCCAGGGCGGCCTTTTCGACGATGTCGGGCAGCTGGTCGATGAGCATGCGATCCAGCGCCACCCGGTTGTGCGACGCCGCAGCCTCGGCCTGGATCTTCATCTTCTCGGCGTCGGCGACGGCCAGGATGCGGACCCGCTCGGCTTCGGCCTCGGCCGGCTTGACCACCTCAGCGACCAGCTCCTGCTGGCGCAACTCGGCGGCCCGCTCGGCCAGTTCGGTGCGCATCTCGAGCACCTCGCGCTGGGACTGGGCCTCGGCCAGCGGACCGGCCTGGGCGGCCTGGGCTTGAGCCTTGTCGACCTCGGCCTGGTATTGCGCCTTGACAATGGCGGTCTCACGGGCGAATTCGGCTTGCTTGCGCTGCGATTCCTGCTCTGCCTCGGCGGACAACTGGTTGGCCTGCGCCTGGGCGATCTGTGCTTGCTGCTGGATCGCCGCATTGTGCGGTGCCGACATCGCGTCGATGTAGCCGAGCCCGTCGTCGTCGATCGACTGGATCTGCAGGGCGTCGACGTTGAGGCCGATTCGGGCCATCTCTTCCTTGGAACCGTCGAGCACCTCGGTCGCGAGCTTTTGGCGCTCCCGGATGATCTCTTCGACGGTCATGGAGCCGATGATCGAGCGCAGGTGGCCGGCAAAGATGCGCCCGGTCAAGACCGACATCTGGTCTTGTTCGGAGAGGAATCGTTGCGCCGCGGCGATGATGCTCTCGGTGTCGTTGCCGACCTTGAAGGCGATGACCGCCCGGACGTTGAGCGTGATGCCCTGCTGGGTCACGCATTTCTCGGCGACCTCGGCTTCACACATCGCCAGCGTGAGGAAGCGGACCTTACGGAAGAACGGAACGACGAAGGACCCGTGGCCGGTTACCACGCGAAACGGCGCGTTGCCTTTGACCCGGCCCCCGGATATCAGCATCGCCTCATCCGGATCGGGAACCTTGTAACCGAGCATTGTTGGACTCCTTGAATTTTTCGTGGTTTGGATCAGAGAAGTTCGGTTACGAACAGATCGTTCCAGGGCTCGACGAGCACCGTCCGGGCTCCCCGAACCCCTACCACCAGCACCGTGGTGCCTTTGGGTAACGGATGGTCAGATCGTGCCAGGAAGGCCTCCTTGGAGCCCCGAACGGTGAGCAGGACCTCGCCGGCACCGTGTTTGCCGCGGGTCGCGACCACCAACGTCCCGACGCAACCGATCACCGAGGCGTCGCTCACACTTGCATATTCTTCCAGCTACTGGCTTTTGCGTTCTCGGGTGATAGAGAGACTGCATGCGGATTCTGGCGGTAACACGCGCGCACAACGCCGGACGGACGTTGGTGCGCACGTTGGACTCGTTGGCTGCGTTCAGCGACGACATCTATGTGATCGATGACCGCAGCACCGATGACACCGCCGAGATTCTGGCGAACCACCCTGCGGTGACGAATGTGGTGCGTGCCCGTTCTGATCTTCCCGCCACGCCCTGGCTGATTCCGGAGTCCACCGGGCTGGAACTGCTGTATCGGATGGCCGATTTCTGTCGCCCGGACTGGGTGATGATGGTCGACGCGGATTGGCTTGTCGAGACCGACATCGATGTCCGTGCGGCCCTGGCCCGCACCCCCGAGGACGTGGCGGCGCTGCTGTGCCCGATCGTGTCCAGTTGGGACGATCCCGAATATCCCGAGCTGATTCCGGTAATGGGAACCGCTGAAGCGCTGCGCGGGCCCTTCTGGCGCTGGTCTCCGGGTCTGCGTGCCGGGATCAAGCTGATGCACAACCCGCACTGGCCGGCCAATATCACCGACCACGGTCGGATCGGCCGGCTGGAGGGGGTTCGGCTGGTGCACGACGGTTGGTCGACGCTGGCGGAGCGGATCTCGAGAGTCGAGCACTATCTCCGGCTCGATCCGGATTACCGGCACAACTTCGGGATGGCCTACGACCGGTCCCTGCTGTTCGGTTACGCGCTCGACGAGGTCGACCTGCTCAAAGCCGACTATCAGCGGCGCATCCGCGGCGACTTCGACCCGCTCGAGCCGGGCGGGCGGCTGCCGATTGACCGGGAACCGCGGGCCATCGGCCGTGGATACGGGCAACGCGCCGGTGGTTTTCACCCCGGTGTCGACTTTGCCGCCGACCCGGGAACACCCGTGTACGCTGTGGTGTCCGGGGCGGTCAGCGCTGTCGCTGATGTCGACGGCTTGTTGTCGATGACGATCTCGCAGGGCCCGGACCTCGACGTCGTCTATGTGTTTCGCCCGGTAGAGCGAAACGGGATGTCGGTTGGGGATCGGGTGCGCGCGGGTGCGCGGCTCGGCGCGGAGGGCGACTCGGACGACGGCTATCTGCATTTCGAGGTCCGCCAGCGCGGCTCGCACGTCAACCCGCTGCGCTATCTCGCCAAACTGGGGCTGCGGCCGTGGCCGCCGCCCGGGCGGCTGCGGGCGGTGTCGGGCAGTTATCCGCCGGCCACCCCGTGCACGATTACCGCGCCCCAGCGCTAGTGGGGGACGGTCATCCGTTCGCGGTCGACCTGTCGCCGAGCCCGTCCAGCTCGTATGCGTGCTGGGGCTGATCCTTAGCCCAGGCGATGTACCGGTCGATGCCTTCCCAAATATCGACTTGCGGCTCGAATCCGATGCTTCTCGCCAATGAGATATCGGCGGGAAATCGCTGGACCTCCCCAGGGCGGGCATCGCGCTGTTCGATTGTGGCATCGAATTTACCCGCGACGTACTCGACGATATTCTTCACGCAGGTGTCTTTACCGCTGGCAAAATTGATCGTCTGGCCACGCAGGGACGGGGTCTGCAATATCAGGTTGTAGGCGTTCACAATATCGCTGATATAGAGATAATCGCGGCTCGAAGTGCCCCCGCCGAAAATTGTCAGGTTCTTGCCATTGATTGCCTGCCGGACGAGCCGCGGAATCAGCGCGCCGAATCGGCCGGTCTTTTGGCGAATTCCAAAGATGTTGAACGGGCGGACGATGGTGACGTCGATTCCGAAGGAGCGAAAATACGAGTAGCACAGCCGGTCGGCGGCGGCCTTGGACGCGGCGTAGGGGCTATTCGGTTTCAGTTCGGCGTGTTCGTCGAGGCGCTGGCCTTCCTCGAGATTGTGCCCATCTCCGTAAACTTCGCAGGTGGACACGTATATCAGCCGGTTGCGGTAGCGGCGCACCGCTTCGAGTGCTCGGTAGGTGCCCATGACATTTGTTTCGAGAAAGCTTTTCGGGTCGCTAAGCGACTCGTCAACGTTGGTTCTGGCCCAGGGAACGCCGGAGCCCTGGGTTCTGGCCGCCAGGTGAAACACGACGTGGTGATCACGCACCGCGCGATACACCGTCTCGCCGTCGGTTACCGATCCGGAGATAAATGAAACCCGCTCGTGCGATTGGAACCCTTGCATGTTGCGAGTGGTGTTTTTAGAAGGTGTATTGAGGACGGTTACTCAATGCCCATCGGCCAATAGGGATTCGGTCAGGTGGCTGCCTTGGAAGCCCGCGCCGCCGATGACCAGAATTTCCATCCGCTACCCTTCGAGTCTCATCGGCAATAGCGACCTGAATCGATGCTCACACGCAATGGCAGGACTTGTCAGCTGATTTCGAAATCTCGTGAAGGCCGTTTCATTGATGAAGTATACGTGCGGCGGCGTGTCGGAACACCTTATGGCTCCGGCGGGAGACCAGGGTAAAGGCGGCCAATACCGGTGTCGCCGGCGCGGGTTTCGCGGGGTTGGTAGCCTGGCGTGCCGCCATCGTCGCAGGCAGACTGCGCGGGACAGGAGATTTGTCATGCGGACATCGCGGCGGCCGCCGGTAAGGCTATTCGATGCGTATTTCCACATCATCGACCCATCGTTTCCGCTGATCGGAAACGATGGGTATTTCCCGCCCGCCTTCACCATCGGCGACTACCGCGCCCGCACCGCCGGGCTGGGCATCCGGGGCGGTGCCGTTGTTTTCGGGTCATTCCAGGGGTTCGACCAAGGGTATTTGCGGGAATCGCTGGCGCGGTTGGGGCCCGGTTTTGTCGGGGTCACCCAGTTGCCCTCGACGACTTCGGACGCGGAGATACGCGATCTTGATGCCGCCGGAATCCGTGCGGTCCGGTTCAATCTCTATCGCGGTGGGTCCGAGACCATCGACGAATTGAACTCGTTCGCCCGCCGGGTTCACGACATTGCGGGTTGGCATGTCGAGCTCTATGTCGATGCCGCGCACCTCGGGCAGTTGGCCGATCAGCTCATTGCGCTGCCAGCGGTCAGCATCGACCATCTGGGCATGTCAGCCGAAGGGGTTGAGCTGTTGCTGCCGTTGGTGGACAAGGGGATTCGGGTCAAGGCGACCGGCTTTGGCCGGGTCGGTTTGGATGTGCGGGACACGGTGAAGAAGATCCACGCGGTCAACCCCGATGCCCTGATGTTCGGCACTGACCTGCCCTCGACGCGTGCTCGGCGCCCGTTCGAGGACAGCGACATCGATCTGATCAGCGAGGCGCTCGGGGACGCGGGCGCCAGCAAGGTGCTGTGGGAGAACTCTGCCGCGTTCTATCGGCTGGCCGAGGCCCAGGACCGGTAAAGCGCGTGCGGCGAGCGGGCCGTCCCTGATTAGCCCGATGCGCCGCCGGTGCCCGGTGTCCCGCCGGCGCCCTGGTCACCGGTCTGGCCCGACATTGCGCCGCTGCCGCCGGTCCCGCCGTCGCCGCCAGTGCCGGCGTCACCACCGTCGCCCGCGTCGCCCATCTGGCCGAACATTCCACCCGAGCCGGCGGCGCCACCCGTGCCGCCGTTGCCGCCATTGCCGCCGGCGCCACCCGTGCCGCCGTTGCCGTCGGTGCCGGCAGTCGTGCCAGTGCCAGCGCTGCCGCCATTTCCTCCGTTACCGCGCATGGCGCCGGCGCCACCGTTGCCGATCATGAGGTCGGTGGCGTTGCCGCCATCGCCGCGGTTGCCCCCCGCCCCGCCGCCGGACCCGCCGCTACCGCCGGCCCCACCGTTGCCGCCGGAAAAGCCGCCGATCGCACCGTTGCCCCCGGCACCGCCCCCGCCGGCGCCATCGCCGCCGGACCCGCCGCCGCCGCCGGACCCGCCCATGCTGGCGGTGCCGCCGTTGCCGCCATTGCCTCCCAGGGTGCCGGGCCCGCCGGTTTGGCCATCACCACCGCCGCCACCCAGGTCGACGCCCGTGCCACCCTCACCGCCGTTGCCGCCCTGCTGCCCGGCGAACACCCCCGGGCTACCCGGTGCGCCGTCGCCACCGATACCGGTGGTGTCAATGCCGTCGGTCCCGGGGTCAGCCTGCTCGAAGACCGGGTTTGGGGTGGGGTTGACGCCGGCGGCGCCAACGGTTCCGTTTCCGCCGTTGCCGCCGTTTCCGTAAAGACCGCCGTTTCCGCCGGCGCCGCCGTTACCGCCGTCGGCGCCGGGTGTGGTGGGGGTGTAGCCGTCGCCACCTTTGCCGCCGTTTCCGGCCACGGTGGTGGGGGTGGCGCCGTCGGAGCCGTGGATGCCGGTGCTGGCTCCGGTGCCCCCGGCGCCGCCGGTCCCGCCGAGCCCTGGATTTCCGCCGTTGCCGCCCTTGCCGCCATCGAGATGGGTGGCATCGCCGGCCCCGCCGGTGCCGCCGTCGCCCTGTTGACCCTGGGCGCCGAACAGGCCGGCTTGTCCGCCGGCGCCGCCGTTTCCACCGGTGCCGCCGGTCCCGCCGTTGCCGCCGTCGCCTCCGGTGGCGCCGGGCGTGGTGGCGGCCGCGCCGATGCCGCCGATCCCGCCGGCCCCGCCCAGGCCGCCGGGGCGCCCGCTCCACCGGCCCCACCAGCGCCGCCATTGCCGATTAGGCCCGCCGCGCCTCCGTTGCCGCCGGCCTGCCCCGCCGCTCCGGTTCCGCCGTTACCCCCGTTGCCCCACAGCAGGCCGCCATCGGCCCCGTTCTGCCCGGTCCCGTCGGCGCCGTTGGCGCCGTTGCCGATCAGGGCCCGCCCCAGCAGTGCCTGGGTGGGCGCGTTGACCACGTTGAGCAGGTCTTGGGGCAGGCTCTGCAACGTTGCGGCACCCGAGGCTTCCGCACCGGAGTAGGCGTCGGCGCCCGCGGTCAACGCGGCCACGAAGCGGTCATGAAACTCCGCCGCCTGGGTGCTGACGGCCTGATAGGCCTGGGCGTGGTTGCCGAACATCGCGGTGACCGCCGCTGAGACCTCATCAGCGCCCAACGCACTCAACAGGGCCGTGGTCGGCGCCGCCGCCCACGCATTGGCCGTCTGCAGGCTGGATCCGATGGTCGAGACCTCAGCAGCGGCGGCGTTGAGCACCTCCGGGCTCGCGAAGACATAAGACATCGTTAGTTCCCCCGGCCGTTAGGCGCCCGACACCACCAAATCCGCGATCACCGCACCATGGGCACCGCACCATGGGCACCGCACCATGGGCACCGCACCATGGGCACAGCACCATGGGCACAGCACCATGGGCACAGCACCATGGGCACAGCACCATGGGCACAGCACCATGGGCACAGCACCATGGGCACAGCACCATGGGCACAGCACCATGGGCACAGCACCATGGGCACAGCACCATGGGCACAGCACCATGGGCACAGCACCATGGGCACAGCACCATGGGCACAGCACCATGGGCACAGCACCATGGGCACAGCACTCACTAGCAAAATGATAACACACGTTTCCGAGTTTGGGTAACGATTGCCCACCTGGGCGTGAGCGGCCGGCAAACCCTTATCCGTTGACAGGCAAGTAACGGCTTGCATATCGTGCGGGAGGTGGGCGATGTCTTCAAGGCGCTGGCGGATCCCACCCGGCGTGTCATCCTCGGCGAGCTGACCGACCGGAACGGCCAAACTCTCTTCGAGATCTGCGCTCGTCTGACTACGAAACATGGGATTTGTTCGACACGACAGGCGATTTCGCAGCACCTCGATGTGCTGGAGGCGGCTGGGTTGATCGAAACGCAGCGCGGCGGCCGGCAAAAATTCCACTATCTCAACACCGCTCCCCTTGGCCAGATCGCCAAGAGGTGGCGCATCGATACCGCCGACTCCGGAAGAGGGACTACATGAGGATCAATCTGGCCAGTGTCCTGGTCGACGACCAAGACAAGGCACTGCGCTTCTACACCGAAATCCTCGGTTTCCAGACCAAACACGACGTTCCGATGGGCCAGTTCCGATGGATTACCGTTGTCTCACCGGAGGACCCCGACGGCACCGAGCTGGTCCTCGAGCCCGACGAGCACCCGGCGGCCAAGCCGTTCAAGGACGCGCTGAGCTCCGACGGGATTCCGTTCACGGCCTTCGCGGTCGACAACGTGCAAGCCGAGTTCGACCGACTCCGGGCCCTCGGTGTTCGCTTTACCCAGGAACCCACCGAGATGGGGCCGGTGACCACCGCGGTTCTCGACGACACCTGCGGCAATCTCATTCAGATCCAACAGGCCGGCTCGCAGCCCGCGAGTGAAGGGTCGGGCGGTTGATAGATGCCGAAATCTCGGGTGCGCGCGAAAAGTAAGGATTCTGCCGGGCCGCGGCGCTGTGCCAACTGGCCAGGCCCACCGGTGGTTACTCCGTAGGCGGGTGTCGCGTATCAGGGGAACCCAGGTCCGCCGTCGCCACCGTTGGCTCCGGTGCCATCGCCGCCGGAGCCTCCGGGGCCCGGGGTACCGGTGCCGGGGGAGGTGCCGGCCATACCGGCTTGGCCGGTAGATCCTGTGGCCCCGGTATCCCCGGACAGGCCGCTGGTGCCGTAGGGGGGACGGGGGTCGACGGGGTCGTAGCTAACGCCGCCGCTGCCGCCGTCGCCACCGGCACCGCCCTCACCGCCGGTCCCGCCGTTGCCGGCTGCGCCGCCGGTGCCGTTGGTGCCGGATTGTCCGTAGCTGCCGCCAGCACCCGCGGCGCCGCCGTCGCCGCCGTTGCCTCCGGTGCCTCCCGTGCCGCCGGTGCCTCCGTCCCCGCCGTCGCCACCGTTCCCGGGGAGCGACGAGAGGCTGTTGCCGGTGGAGTCGCCGCCGTTGCCGCCGATGCCTCCGGTGCCCCCGGTGGCTCCGGTGCCGCCGTCGCCTCCGGCGCCACCTGTACCGCCGTTGCCGCCGTTGCCGTAGAGGCCGCCGGACCCGCCTGCTCCGCCCGCGCCGCCATTGCTACCGTTGCCGCCGTCGCCGGCTTGGCCGGTGAATCCGTTGGCGCCGGACGACGTGCCGCCGTCGCCGCCTGCGCCGCCGCCGTCGCCGCCTGCTCCGCCGTCGCCGCCCCAGCCGCCTACCAGGGGACCGGTGCCGCCGGTGCCGCCGGCGCCGCCTTGGGTGCCGGGGCCGTCGATACCGCCGGTTCCGCCATTACCTCCGAAGGGATTCGTGTCGCCCTGGCCGCCGCTGTTGTAGCCGTCGCCGCCGGTGCCGCCTTGTTGTCCCGCGGTGGTGCCGTCGCTGCCGGTCGTACCGTTTCCGCCGTTGGTGGTGGTGCCGTCGGTTCCGGAGGTGGCGGTGCTGGTGACGGGGTGGGGGGTGGGGTTGGTGCCGGTGGCGCCGTTGCCGCCGTTTCCGCCGGTGCCGCCGTTGCCGCCGTTGAGGGTGGGGTCGGTGGAGGTGTAGCCGTCTCCGCCGCGTCCGCCGCTGCCGTTGGTGGTGGTGGTGGGGGTGGTGCCGTTGATGCCGTGGGCGGCGGTGTCGGTGCCGTCGCCGCTGGTGCCGCCGGCCCCGCCGAGTCCCCGATCAACCCGGCGTCGCCACCGCGGCCAGCGGCCTGACCCGCCGCCCCGGCCCCGCCGTTGCCGCCGTTGCCCCACAAGAGGCCGCCCGCCCCGCCGTTGTGGCCGCTGCCCGCGGCCGCGTCAACACCGTCACCGATCAACGGGCGCCCCAACACCGCGATCGTCGGCGCGTTCACCGCACCGAGCACATCGTCGCCGACGGTCTGCAACACCGCCGCACCAGCGGCCTCGGTCCGGCCATAGGAGCCCGCGGCCGCGGCCAACGCCGCCACGAACCGCTGATGAAACGCCGCCGCCTGCGCACTGACCGCTTGATAGGCCTGAGCGTGGCCACCGAACAACCCCGCCACCGCTGCCGACACCTCATCGGCACCCAACGCGCCCAACACCGTCGCGGTCGGACCCGCCGCAGCCGAACTGGCCGCACCAACATTGGAACCGACACCAGCCAGTAGCGCGGCCGCCGACTCCAGCTCCTGCGCAGAAACCACCAGATAAGACATCACTGATCACCCCACCCCGGAACGGACCAAGACCACACCGCCCGGAATTCACCGGAGGTGACCATCAACGAAACTCAGATGGTAGCGGTATAAGACCCGATGTTTCCTGAATTGGGGCAAGAAGTTTTTGGACGGTGTGGGTCGCCCTCATCGCGGTCATAGAAGAATGGCTGCCAGATGTCCGGTCGGTACGGTGGGCAACTCCCCGACGGACTCGCGAAGGGCCGGCGCAGGACCAATGCCGCCGCGACGAATGCCACGACTACGGTCGGCGACTTAGGAGACCATGAACGACGATTCAGAGCTGGCTGAATGGATCAGCGAGCAGCATTGGCGGCAACCAGTGCAGAGCACCGCAATGACCGTCGCAGACGGGGGCCGGTTTCGGGTCACCCGAGTCGGTGCGGGTCAGGGATCTCCGGTGGTGCTGCTCCCCGGGATGTTCGACAACCGTCGTCTGTATTTGTGGCCGGGTGGGGGTGGGCTGGCCGAAGCACTGGCCGATAGCGGCCTGGACGTATGGATCGTCGAGCGGCGCGGAGCAGGTGGGGTAGCCGTCGATACCGGGGTCCGCGCGGGCTGGGAGGAGATGGTTCGCATCGATCTGTCGGCCGTCCAACGGCTGATCGCCACCCACAACGGTCGTCCGGCATTCTGGGTGGCGCACTCGTTTGGTGGGGTGGCATTGGCCCGCGCCGCCGCACAGACGATGCAACAAGCGCAGGTCGCGGGGCTGGTGTTGGTGGAAAGCGCCGTCGATATCCCGTTGCTGGCGAATCGGGTGGTGGCCGCGACCGTGCAGGCCAGCATGTGGCGCGGTATGTTCCCGGCCCGGCTGTTTCGGCTCGGTCCCGAAGACGAGCCAGTGGCCGCCTTCCAAGACGCGATCTCCTGGGGCCGTGCCGAACGCGCTGGCGGCGAGTTGTCGGCGGCGCTGCAGGCCGTACACGTGCCCGCACTGGCCATCACAGCTCCCCGCGACGTCATCGCCCCCGCTGGGCGCTGCAAGCGGCTTGCGCAGGCATTCGGCAACGCTGACCGGCGCATCCAATCCGCCGCACGCCGCCACGGATTCGCCCGCAATCACAACCACGAATCCCCGCTGCCGCATCCCTCGGCGAGTGCGGACGTGTTTCCGTTCCTACGTGACTGGTTTTCCGCGCGCCTCGACGAGTGCCCGCCGGACACCGCGGCTACCGCCCCGGTCGGGCGGCACCGCCTGCAATACACCGTCGAACTCGACGCTCCACCTGAGTGGACCTTCGACGTGCTCACCCACCATTGGGCGACTTTGTGGCCGGTACGCCACCGGCGGGTGCGGGCCGGGGTGCATCCCCGTGCGCCGGACGGTCTGCGGTCGGTCCGGGCGCAACGCGCGTTGGGCGTCTGGCCGATCCAGGAGGAGATTGTCGGTCACCGGCCGGCGCGGCTGATCGAATATCGGACCATTCGCGGCCCGGTGCGCAATCATTTCGGCCGCATCGAACTCACCGCCGTCCCCGGACGCGGCACACAGCTGGACTACTCGATCAGCTTCGACACCCCGGCGTGGTTGCCCGGGCGCTTGCTGGCCGCCGTGCTGGATGTGACCTGGCGTTTCTACAGCCTGCCCCGGCTACGGCACCAAACCGGCGGCGGCTGATAGGCAAAGCACCAAGACGGGTTGGGTTGATACCGCTGGCGGCGCTACACCCAGTAGGGCACCCGCGCGCGGTATTGCCGCATCGCGAACGCCGCCAGCACCCAGCCGACGATCGTCAGTGCGATCACCACCAGCCAGTGCCTCAGCTCTTGATGGGCACCCAGCAATGGCGCGCGGACGATGTCGAGGTAGTGCAGCAGGGGATTGAGTTCGACAATGCGTGCCCACCGGCCCGCGCCCTGGCGGTGCAGGGTCTCGTCGTTCCAGATGATCGGCGTCATGAAGAACAGCAGCTGCACCAGCGAATTGAGCAGCGGTGCGATGTCGCGATAGCGAGTCGCCAGGATGCCGAAACATAATGACACCCATACACAATTGAGCACGATCAACCCCAGCGCCGGCACCACCGACAGGTCCGCCCAGGACCACGGCTTGGGAAAGATGATCGCGACGACGAAGTAGATCACGATGTTGTGTGCGAAAAAGATCATCTGCCGCCAAACCAGCCGGTAGACGTGCACGCTCAACGGTGCCGGCAGCTGTTTGATCAAGCCTTCGTTGGAGACGAAGACGTCGGCGCCGTCCAGGATGGCCGCGTTGATCAGATTCCAGATGATCAGCCCCAGGGTGACGTAGGGCAGATGTGCGGACAGCTCGAGGTGGAAGAGCTTGGAATACAGCCCGCCCATCGCCAGGGCGGTGGTGCCGGTCGCGATGGTGATCCAGAACGGCCCCAGCACCGATCTGCGGTAGCGCTGTTTGATGTCCTGCCAGCCCAGGTGCAACCACAGCTCGTGGCGCCGAAAGCCCTCCAGCAGGTCACCCCGGGCGCGGGCGAACGTCCTGGACTGGGCCGCCGCGTCGATGAACGTCATCTGGATCCTCCAAGATCGGGCTTTCCGAACTTCTCGTGACGCCCCAAGCGGCGCAACCGAATCCACTCCCGCAGACCCTTGGGGTCGTGGCGGGTCACCAGGAAGAACCAGCCGAACCTCAGCCACTCTTGGGGCAGCAACTTACGCAGGCCGGGCTGAGACAACACGTAGCCGCGGTTGCGGTAGGTGAAGAACCGTTTGCCGGGGTCGTCAGGGTATTGGGTGTGCATCCGGCCGCCGAGGATCGGTTTGAACTCGTCCGATCCGCACGGGTGCAGATAGGCCGTGTCCAGGCAGGTTCCGAAGGGTAGTCCGGACCGAACCAGCCGGCGGTGGATCTCCACCTCGTCACCCCGGATGAAAAGCCTCAGGTCCGGGACGCCGATCGCTTCCAGCGTCGACGCGCGGAACAGCGCTCCGTTGAACAGCGAGGCTATTCCTGCCAGCAACTCCTGGCCCGCCTCGGTGCGCAATTCGCTGGCGTGCCTGCGCCACACCAGGCCACGCCGCAACGGAAAGGCCAGGCGCTGCGGGTCGTCCATGTTGCAGACGACCGGCGACACTTCGGCCAGCCCGTACTTTTCGGCGCATGCCAACAGGGTCGCCAATACGCCGGTGTCCCGGGGGCGCCCGTCGTCGTCGGCCAGCCACACCCAGTCGGCCCCCAGCGCCAGCGCGTGCAACATGCCGAGCGCGAAACCGCCCGCGCCGCCGAGGTTTCGACGTGACTTCAAGTAGGTGGTGGGGATCGGTTGTCCCGCAACAAGATCGCCAACCCGGTTGGCGCCGGAGTCCTCGGCAGCGTCGTTGTCGATCACGATCAGGTGATCGGGCAACCTGGTCTGGGTGCTCAGCACGTCCAGCGACTTGGCCAGCTCATCGGGGCGCCGGTGGGTGACCACGACGGCGATGACGGTGTCACTCATCCCCGGAAGCTTTGTGCGCCAGCGGCTGTTGAGCGACGTTGTCACGCTGCGTTTCGGCCAGCACGTCGCGCACGTGGCGGGCCGCGTCTTCGCCCTCGTAGGCCCGCACGACGTCCTCGATCCCGCCGCTGAGCTTGATCTCGCCGTGGTCGATCCACATCGCCGTCTTGCACAGCCGCGCCAGGAACTCGTTGGAATGGCTTGCAAAAACCAGGATTCCGGAACGCTCCACCAAACTCTGCAGCCGGGACTGGGCCTTCTTGAGGAACTCCGCGTCCACCGCGCCAATGCCTTCGTCAAGCAGCAGGATTTCCGGGTCGATGCTGGTCACCACGCCCATGGCCAGCCGGACGCGCATGCCGGTGGAATAGGTGCGCAATGGCATGGACAGGTAGTCGCCCAACTCGGTGAATTCGGCGATTTCGTCGACCTTGGCCAGCATCTGCTTGCGGGTCTGCCCCAGGAACAGGCCGCGGATGATGATGTTCTCGTAGCCGGAGATCTCGGGGTCCATGCCGATCCCCAGGTCGAAGACCGGCGCCACCCGGCCGGTGACCTTGGCCAGCCCACGGGTCGGCTCGTAGATGCCGGACAACAAGCGCAGCAGCGTGGATTTTCCGGCCCCGTTGTGGCCGACCAAGCCGACCCGGTCACCGTGTTCCAGGGACATGGTGATGTCCCGCAGGGCCTCGATGACGACGACGTTGGAGCTGTTGCGGCCGATGGAACCGCCGGCCTTGCCCAGGAAGGCCTTCTTCAGCGAGCGCGACTTGGCATCGAAGATGGGGAATTCGACCCACGCGTCGCGGGTTTCGATCCGTGGCAGTTCAGACACGGTCTAGAGGTACTGTCCGGTGCCGTGACCGTGGGGTCCCGGTTTGCCGATGCCTGGAGGCAGCGCACCCTGGCGCATCTGCTCCAGCTGCGCGCGCGCTGCCATCTGTTGGGCGAACAGGGCGGTCTGGATGCCGTGGAACAGCCCTTCGAGCCATCCGACCAGTTGCGCCTGTGCGATGCGCAACTCCGCGTCCGACGGCGCTGAGTCCTCGTTGAACGGCAGGGTCAGCCGGTCGAGCTCTTCGCGCAGTTCGGGTGCCAGACCGTCTTCGAGTTCGCGGATGCTGGTGGCATGGATGTCGCGCAACCGGTTGCGGCTGGCTTCATCTAGCGGTGCGGCCCGGACCTCTTCGAGCAGTTGCTTGATCATGGTGCCGATGCGCATCACCTTGGCGGGCTGTTCCACCAGGTCGGTCAGTGAGCGCTCGTCGGAGTCTTCGTCGGTTACCGCCATGAGCCTCGGGTCGATGCCACCGATGACCTCGACGTCCTCGGCCTCCGGGTCATCGTTGCCGGTACTCAATCCAGTCACCATCCTCTTACGTACCTACTTGGAGTGCGTCTGTGCGGTCTTGCCGCTCCACTCGTAAATTCGGGCTCCACCGTTGTCGTAAATTTTCTTCCACGACGGGGAATTCTCCAGAGAGACTAGCCCGTCGGGAACGGCGAACCCTCTGACCGTCGGGCTGCTGGTCAGGATGTAGCGAATATTGAGCACCTTGATCGACTCGACTACCCGGGGATCGGAATCGCCTCTACCTGCGTAGGCCCAGAAAATAAACCGGTGGTATCCCGGCCCCTGCTGCACGGGATAGTCGTAGTGGGTCCACAACGGATGCAGACCCGCCACGGCGTACATCCAGGCGGTGCCGTCGGTGTTGGCATTGCCGATCATGGTGTCGCGCGCGCCGGGCAGCGTCGCCAGGTACGCCATGGCGTCGAGGTCCTTCTGGTCGATCATCACCGAGTCGTACTTGTCGCCGAACAGGAACCGATGGCGCGGAAAGTAGTGCCAGGTGCTGACCAGGCAGACCCCCAGCAGTAGCGCCACGGTGACCGAGACCCAGAACGGTTGGGGCAGTGGCCGGAATCGATCCGTGAGTCCCCGCGCCGCCGCCACCACCAGCGTGACGATCCAGAACAAAGCCACGCCGGCCATCAGCATCAGCAGCAGCGTGGTGGCGGCCGCGATGCGGCGTGGATCGTTGTAGAAGAACTCGCCGAGCGACCCGGCCATCGCATCGATCGGACCGCCCAAGGGGGTTCCCGCATTGACGTTCATGACGACCAGCAGCAGCCACACCGCCAGCGGCCACCAAATCTTTTTGATCAGCAGAATGAACCCGCCGATCGCGGCCAGCGCAATCAGCGCGTACTGCACCGGGAAGTCGTTGAGATGGCGCGAATGCTGGAACACCGCATCGAACACGCCCCGCTTCTTGCTCAGGTAGGTGAGAAACGAATGCCCGGCGATGATGTCTTCCTGCTGTTCCACGCTGATGAACTGCGGCAACATGATCAACCCGGAAATCGCGGCCACCCCCGCCAGCGTCGCCAGATCGGCCAGCCGGCCCCGCACCGGATGCCACAGCGCCTCGAACAACCACCAGGCTGCGACCAAGAGCACGACCACCATGCCGCCCGCGATGTGCACCGACAGCACCCCCACCAGTGCCAGCACCGCTATCGGAATGCGGTCGCGGTGCCGCGGTGTCGAGGTGATCAACACCATCGCGGGTACCGCGACGCCGTAGGAGGCTAGATTGGGCATGGCCGCGGTGCCGAATTCCACGTAGGGCAGCGCGGTGAACGATGCGGACAGCGCCGCTGCTGTCGCCGCGGAGCCCGCGGTGCGCCATTCCGTCAGGTGGCCGCGCATCGCGCGCCAGGTCAGCGTTGCCGCGCTGACCGGAAACAGCCAGATCGCTGCGGCCAGCGAGTTCAGTGTGTAGCCGGTGGTGGGCGCCGCGCCGGTGAGTTGGCAGAACACCGTGGTCAGGCCATGAAACACCGAGGGGTAGTACAGCAGCGCATGGGTTTCGACGTTGCGCAGCTCGCCCATGTGGGTAGGGGAGGCCTGGCCGGTGTCGAGAATGAAGCGCACGGTGTTGGCGTGCCAGACCGCGTCCCAGGTGCTGGGGATGGACTGCCAGTGCGGGATGCCCCGGTAGGCCGCCCAGGCAATGAACAGCGTCCCCAGCGCCACGCCCGCCGCGACGGTGAGCGCCGGGCCGCGGCTGACACCGCGGGCTTCTGCCTCCTTGTCGCGAAAGCGGCCGAGTAGCAGCTGGAAACCCGTTACCGCCGCGGCCACGACCGCCAGCGCCAGCAGCGCTGTCCAGCCGTTCCACGGGATGCCGAGCGCGCCGTAGGGGACGATCGCCAGTGCGATCACGCCGTAGGTCAGCGGCGGGCCCACCGCGATAGCGATCGGCCAACTGAGCTGCGCGATACGTGCGATGAGGGTCCCCGGCGCGATCAGCAGGATCAATGCGATCAGCGTTCCGAACCACAAGGTCACTCGACTAGTATGGCGGGGCCGGGTGACCTGGCTCCGGAAGCCGGAACGGTTGGAATGTCTGGAACGATCCGGGCCACCCGCTAAACGTCACCAATCCGCGTGAGTGGCTAGATTCTCTAAGGTGGCAGGCATGGCATATGACGTCGCCCGGGTGCGTGGACTGCACCCGTCCTTGGGCGACGGGTGGGTGCATTTCGATGCACCCGCCGGCATGCTCATTCCCGATTCGGTCGCGACCACTGTGTCCACGGCCTTCCGGCGTTCGGCCGCTAGCACCGCGGGCGCGCATCCGTCCGCCCGGCGCAGCGCCGCCGTGCTGCAAACGGCGCGGGAGGCGGTGGCCGATCTGGTCAACGCCGACCCGGCCGGTGTGGTGCTGGGCGCCGACCGTGCCGTGCTGTTGTCGGCACTGGCCGAGGCGTCGTCCTCACGCGCGGGGCTGGGGTACGAGGTGATCGTCAGCCGCCTCGACGACGAAGCCAACATCGCCCCCTGGCTGCGCGCCGCCCACCGCTACGGGGCCAAGGTGAAGTGGGCCGAGGTCGACATCGAGACCGGTGAGCTACCGACCTGGCAATGGGAGAGCCTGATCAGCAAGTCGACCCGGCTGGTCGCCGTCACCTCGGCTTCGGGAACCCTGGGCGCGGTCACCGATCTGCGGGCGATGACCAAGCTGGTTCACGACATCGGCGGCCTGGTCGTCGTCGACCATTCCGCCGCGGCGCCCTACCGGCTTTTCGACATCAAGGAGACCGAGGCCGACGTGGTCGCGATGAACGCGGTCGGCTGGGGCGGTCCGCCCATCGGGGCGATGGTCTTTCCGGAACCGGCGCTCATGCACAGCTTCAGCTCGGTGTCGACCGATCCGCACGCGACCGGCCCGGAACGGCTGGAGACCGGTTTACACCAATTCGGATTCCTGGCCGGTGTGGTCGCCAGCATCGAATACCTCGCCTCGCTCGACGAGTCGGCGCGCGGAACGCGGCGTGAGCGCCTGTCGGTATCGATGCAGTCCGCGTCGGCCTACTTGAACCGGATCTTCGACTACCTGATGGTCTCGCTACGGTCGCTGCCGCTGGTGATGTTGATCGGCCGACCGGAGGCGCGGATACCGGTGGTCAGCTTCGCGCTGCAGGACGTGCCGGCCGACCGGGTGGTGCAGCGCTTGGCCGACAACGGCATCCTGGCGGTTTCCAACTCCAGTTCGCGGGTTTTCGATGTGTTGGGCGTCAACGATGTCGGCGGCGCGGTGACCGTCGGGCTGGCCCACTATTCGACGATGGCCGAAGTGGACCAGCTGGTGCGTGCGCTGGCCTCGTTGGGCTGAGCCCGGGGGTTGGGGGTTTCCCGACGGCCTACGTTCGGGCTAGCCGTCGACGGTGAGCAGGATCTTTCCGTAGCTCTGACCTGACAGCAGCAGTTGATGCGCCTGTGCCGCCTGCCCGATGGGCAGTCGGGAGCCGATGATGGGCCGCACCCGGTTGCTGGCGATCATCGGCCAGACCGAGGCCGTCACGGCCTGGGCGATCACGGCCTTGCCGTTCGGGCCCTGCAGCGGCCGGGCCCGCAGCGTGGTGCCGATGACGCGAGCACGTTTGGTCAGCAGTTTGCCCAGGTTGAGTTCCGCTTTGATCCCGCCCTGCATGCCGATGATCACCAGCTGTCCGTCCACGGCCAGCGCGTCGACGTTGCGGTCCAGGTAGGCCGCGCCCATGATGTCGAGGATCACGTCGGCACCCGAACCGTCGGTCTCTTGCTTCAGGCGCGCCACGAAGTCCTCGTCGCGGTAATTGATGGTGATCTGGGCTCCCAGATCGCGACACAGCTGCAGCTTCTCGGACGACCCCGCGGTGACCGCCACGCGGGCGCCCAACGCGGTGCAGACCTGGATTGCGTGGCTGCCGATGCCGCAGGCGCCACCGTGAATCAGCACCAGCTCACCCGGCCCCAGGTGCGCGGTCATCACCAGGTTCGACCACACCGTGCAGGCGACCTCGGGCAGCGCCGCGGCGTCGATCAGGCTGACTCCGGGGGGCATCGGTAGCACCTGGCCGGCCGGAACGGCCACATACTCGGCGTAGCCACCACCGGCCAGTAGTGCGCAAACCTCTTGTCCAGCAGACCATTCCGTGACACCGTCGCCGATATCGGTGATGGTGCCGCTGACTTCCATGCCGATGATCTCGCTGGCTCCCGGCGGCGGGGGATACTTGCCGGCGGCCTGCAAGACGTCCGCGCGGTTGACGCCGGCGGCGGTGACCTTGATGACCACCTCGCCTGCCCCGGCCGTGACATCGGGTACTTGCTGCCAAACCAGATGATCCGCGGATTCGGCGACGATGGCGTGCACGAACGCCACGCTACTACCTCGGAATCGGGCCCAGCTACCCTTAGCAGCGGTGGCGTGGCAGAGCGGCCTAATGCACTCGCCTTGAAAGCGAGAGACGGCTAAAACCGTCCGGGGGTTCAAATCCCTCCGCCACCGCCATGTGATCGATCGAGCCGTCGGCGACCGTGCTGGTGGTCGCGCTACCGCGTGGTCGCGCCCTATGCGGAGCTCAGTAGCGGCTCAGTAGCGGTTCAGTAGCGGCTCGATAGCAGCCCGGTAGCGGCTCAGTAGCAAGGCACCCGGACCGCACTTCCGCGCGGTGAGCATTCGGCTGGCACGGCCCGCACGTGCCGTAGAGACTTTGCCGGCCGAGGATTTTCGTGAGCAAGATCGACCCCCGGCAAGTTTTCGGCAGCGCCTTTGAGTATTCGCATCTACGCATTCTTGTTTGAGCATTCGCGGCTGGGTATTCGCAACCGAGTAGTCGCATTTTGGCATCTTCCGGAGTCCCGTAACTTCGGGATCAAAACCCCGGCGACGCCACCGTTGCTGTCACGAAAAACTGTCAATTGGAGGGCATTTCGTATAGAAAGTGGTGGCAGAAGGCGGCCGCTGCACTGCCGCGCATTTGGTTATTAATGGCACCCCTCGAGGACAGGGAGAGCATTAGTGAATTTCTTGGTCGATCTGCCGGAATTAACGTCGGCGCGAATTTATTCCGGTCCAGGTTCGGGGCAGATGTTCTCGGCCGCGCAGGCCTGGGATGGGTTAGCTGCGGAGTTACGCCTGGCGGCGTCCTCGTTCGAGTCGGTGACCGCAAACCTGATGGCTGGGGCCTGGCAGGGCGCGTCGGCGACGGCGATGGCGGCAGTAGCTACTCCCCATGCGGGACTGTTGCAGGGCCTGGCGGGCCAGGCCGAACAGGCCGCCGCCCAGGACCGGGTAGTGGCAAGCGCCTTTGAGGCGGTGCGCGCGGCCACGGTGCACCCGGCCTTGGTCGCGGCCAACCGCGCTCAGTTTGTGTCGCTGGCGCTCTCGAACATCTTCGGGCAGAACGCGCCCGCGATCGCGGCGGTTGAGACGGACTACGAGGAGATGTGGGCGCAGGACGTGACCGCGATGGTCGGTTATCACTCGACCAGCTCGGCGGCCGCCGAACAGTTGACCCCGTTTCATCGGATGTTGGCGGGCCTGTCTGGCCGGTCGGTCAGCTCGGCGGTGGCTGGCGGTCGCCTCGGCGGCTTTGTCATCCCGGGCCTGTCCATCGGCAACCGTGGCCTGCTGAACCTCGGTCTCGGTAACGCCGGGAACCTGAACCTGGGCTGGGGTAACGCCGGCAACCTGAACCTCGGCAGCGGAAACACCGGTGGAATCAACCTGGGCAGCGGCAACACCGGTAGTTTCAACCCGGGTTGGGGAAACGCGGGCAAGCTCAACCTGGGCAGCGGCAATATCGGCAAGGGCAACTTTGGGATTGGGAATACCGGCAACTTCAATCTCGGCGGCGGCAACACCGGCGGTCACAATTTCGGTAACGGCAACAGCGGCAACCACAACGTAGGCGGCGGAAACTACGGAAATTCGAATTTTGGCAGCGGGAATATCGGTTCCGGAAACTTCGGCTTCGGGAACTCCGGCAACAACAATATTGGCTTCGGCAACAGCGGCAACAACAATATCGGATTCGGTCTGACCGGAGATGGTCAGATAGGCATCGGCGGCCTGAACTCGGGCTCCGGAAATATTGGTGTCGGGAATTCGGGCAACAACAATATCGGCTTCTTCAACTCGGGTGACAATAATGTCGGTTTCCTGAATTCGGGCAGTGAGAACAAGGGCTTCATCAACTCGGGTCTTGGCACGGGGCGAGGCCCGAACTTGAGTGCGGGCATTGGAAATTCCGGCGACCTCAACACGGGCCTGTTCAACTCGGGTGGGTCGAGCGCGACTACCAACACCGGTTGGTTCAACTCGGGTTCCCACAACACGGGCATCGGAAACTCCGGCGATACCAACACGGGTTTCTTCAACTCCGGGAACCTCAATACGGGCTTGTTCAACTCGGGTGACGTCAACACGGGGCTCTTCAATTCGGGGAACAACAACTTCGCCGCCTTCAATGCCGGCAGCACGAACACCGGCAGCTTCAATGCGGGAAGCTCGAACACACTGGCCTTTAACTCGGGCGACTCGAACACCGGTTACGCAGGGTCGGGTAACTACAATACGGGGGGTTTCAACTCGGGGGCCAGTAACACGGGCTTTTTCGACTCCGGGGATCTCAATACGGGCATCGGCAGTCCAGTTGATCAGAACGTCGCGAATTCGGGATTCATGAATACCGGAACCGGAAACTCGGGAATCAGGGGAACCGGTGACTATAACTCCGGATTCGCTAATAGGGGAACTTATAACTCGGGTGCTGACAGCGCCGGGCACGAGGCCGGGATGACCAGTAACTCGGGCGTTCTGAACATTGGAAGCAACAATGCGGGATTCCTGAACTATGGCAACTATAATTCCGGATTCAGAAACACCGTCTACCCATCGGGAACGCCCGTTGGGAATACTTCTGGATTTGTCAATGTGGGAGCGGTCAATTCGGGATTCTTCAGTACCGGGACGGGCGATTCCGGCTTCGGGCAATTAGCTGACTATTCCTCGGGTGTGCTCAACGCCAAGGACTACATATCAGGTTACTTTCACTAAAATTCGCGGGCCCCGATCGGCGACATCACTCGACGGTTTTCGGGGGAATCTCAGCGGTGATGGCATTCTTGAGGGCGACGTAGCGTTTGGCGTCGGGATCCCTGCCGGGCTTTCCGCTGTTGATGAGGCCGACCGATAGCCCGCGGTCAGGGTCGGCCCAGGTGGCGATATTGACCAGCCCGAGATGTCCGAAGGCCGCCGGTGCATTTCGGCCGAACGGTCCGAATCTGTTTGAACCCAACATGAATCCGGTTCCCCAGCGCAGGGGAGCGAGTCCCGTCGCGAAATCGGGCCGCAAACGCCGGCATTCTGTGGCCGCGCTGCGCACCGTTTCGGGCGCCATGATCCGAACCCCGTCGAGTTCGCCACCGCGGCGCAGGATCTCCATGAAACGGGACAGCTCGTTGGCGGTCGACACCGTGTTCGACGACGGGATGATGGTGCGCAGGAACAGCGGCTTGTTCGTGTAGGGGATGACCTCGTGCACGGTGCCGCCGATCGCCTTGCGGAACGCCGCGGCGATCACCGGGGGCAACGGGCGCCCGGTGGCGTGGCTGGGCGCCACCAGCGGGAGGTCCTCCTCGGCGACGCCGAAGTTGGTCCAGCGAAAGCCCAGCGGGTCGAGGATCTCGGTGGCAAGGATGTCGCGAATCTCCTTGCCGGTGGTGGCCCAGATGATCTCGCGCATCAACGGTCCCCAGGTCAGCGCGTGGTAGATGTGCACCAGCCCCGGCGGGTAGAGCGGCCGCAGCTCGCCCAGCTCGCCCAGCTCGCCCAGCTTGCGTGCGGCGTACTCGTGGTCGTCGGCCCGGGTGACGTCGGGGCGGGGCCCGGTGGGGAAGGGGACGCCGGCACTGTGGGTCAGCACGTGCCGGATGGTGGTGCGGTCTTTGCCGTGGCTGGTGTAGCTGGGTATGTACTCGCAGACGCGGTCATCGAGCGAGAAGTGCCCGCGTTCGGCCAGCATGTGCACGACCGTGGCGGTGATGGCCTTGGCCGAGGAATACGTACAGAACGGTGTATCGGTGCTGACCGGGATTTTCTCGGCGTCGGGCGCATCGCTGGGTGCGTTACCCCAGCCGTGGCCAATCGCCCGGTTGAGCACCACCCGGCCGTTGTGCCTGATGCACAACTGGATCGCCGGATGCATCCCGGCTTGGTACCAGTACCGAGTGGCCTGCCAGATCCGCTCGATAGCCGCACTGTCGATTTCGGAGTGATCTTCCGCACCGAGCGCCGTGACGGCGTCAAGGTCGGCCGGGACTCGAATCCTGCCGTCTTCGGTCATATTCGCCACACCGCGAGGGTACGTGGAGGCCGCCGCCTACTCCCCGGTGAACTGGGGAGGCCGCTTGGCGAAGGTCGCCGATATTCCCTCGGTGAGGTCCTTGGACGGCAGAAACGCCGCATTCCAGGCCGCGACGTAGCGCAGGTTTTCCGCGACGGCCGACGCGCGCTGCTGGTCGAGGACGTCTTTGACGCCGTACACCGCCAGCGGGGGATTGGCGGCAATTTCGGTGGCGGTGGCGTGGGCGGTGGCCAAGGTTGCATCGGCGTCTTCGAACACCTGGTTGACCAGGCCGATCTTCTCGGCCCGAGCGGCGTCGATATCCCGACCGGTCAGCGCCAGCTCCCGCAGATGCCCGTCGTTGAGGATCATCGGAAGGCGGGCCAGGCTGCCCATGTCGGCGACGATGGCGAGCTTGACCTCGCGTATCGAGAACTTCGCATCGGCGCTCGCGTAGCGCATGTCCACCGCCGAGATCAGGTCGACGCCGCCGCCAATGCACCAGCCGTGCACCGACGCGATGGTCGGGGTCCGGCAATCGGCGACCGCATTGGTCGCCTTCTGCATCCGCAGCACCTCGGCATGAAAGTCGGTGCGGGGACGCGCGAGCGCCCCTTCGGCCATCAGCGGGGCGAAAGTTCCGCCCATCGCCGGCACGTCCAGTCCGTAACTGAAGTTCTTGCCCGACCCGGTGATGACGATCGCCCGCACATCACGGTCGGCGTCCAGCGCCGCGAAGACTTCCGGCAGCTCCGACCAGAAAGCGGGCCCCATTGCATTGCCCTTGCCCGGCCCGATCAACGTCACCTGTGCGACCTGGTCTTTGATCTCGACGGTGACAGATTCGTATGTTTCGCCCATGTCCAGACCGTAGCGTGGCGGACATGGCCTCTGATTTGCGACCCGGACCAGATTCTCCGCCGACCGACGAGCTGGCCAGCGCCGAACGCGCCCTGGCGGTCCTGCAGCAGGTGCTGCACCCGATCGGAGATGGTGACCTGTTCCGGCCAACGCCGTGCCCCGAGTACGACGTGTCCGGGCTGACTGGGCACTTGCTGAACTCCATCGTGGTCCTCGGCGGTATGGCCGGCGCCGAATTCACGATGCGCGACCACACCTCCACGCCGGAAGGCCAGGTGGTCAGCGCCGCGCGCCCGGCACTGGATGCCTGGCATCGCCGCGGCATGGATGGCGACGTGCCGCTGGGCCCCGCCTCGATGCCCGCCAGGGTGGCCGTCTCGGTGTTCTCGATTGAATTCCTGGTGCACGCGTGGGACTACGCGACGGCGGTGGGGCATGACATTCACGTCCCGGACTTGCTGGCCGACTATGTCCTGGGTTTAGCGCAGAACCTGATCCAGCCGCACGAACGCGGTGCCGCCGGGTTCGATGATCCGGTCCAGGTTGGCGACGATGTCCGCGGGCTGCACCGGCTGGTCGCCTTCACCGGCCGCAACCCGATCAGGTAGGCACCCTCGACGCCTCTGCGCGGGCCCTACACCCGTTCCAGATAGAAGTAGTAGTAGCGGCCGTTATCGAGAACGCCTTTGCCGTTCATGATGCCCATCACCGCGTCGTCGTCGATCCGCTTGAAGTGGTCGTGCACGGGCTGGCCGTCGTAGACCATCGTGGCGGTGGTTTCGCCCCGAAAGTCCTCGAGCCACAGGCTGGCCTCGCCCTTGCCCATCGCCACGTTGGAGAACTTCTGCCCATCGGCGTCCAGGCACACCAGCGGCTGCACATCGGTGGGGGAGGTGAAGGTCTTGCCGAACCAGCGGGCCTTTTCCAACTGCCCGTTCATCTTGTGACCGGTGTCGAACTCACCGCCCTTCCACTCGCCGATCATGCCGTCGATGCTTGCCGGTTCCAGGGTCGCCCAGAAGTCGTCGAGCTCGGCATCCGGAATCGCACCCACACGGTTTTTGAACTCGGTGAACGTGTCACGGGCGTTCATCGCGCACCGTCGCGGTGGGTGATCCAGCAGCGGGCGAACCGCAGCAGGGCGTCGTTCTCTTCGGGAGCGGCAATGGCGACTCGCACCCCGTCGGCCCCGTAAGGGCGGACCACGATGTGCGCCTTGGCGGCCTGTGTGACGAAGTCGGTGGTCCGGTCTTCCAGCGGTAGCCACACGAAGTTGGCCTGTGACGGCGGCACGGTGAAGCCGGCGGCACGCAGTTCGGCGCTGACCCTGCCGCGTTCGGCCACCACCGCGTCGGTGCGGGCCAACAGCTCATCGGCGGCCTGCACCGAGGCGATGGCCGCGGCCTGGGCGAGGCTGGACACGGTGAACGGCACGTAGACTTTGTCCAGCGCGGCGATCACGTCGGGCTGCCCCACCGCGTAGCCGACGCGCAGGCCCGCCAGGCCGTACGCCTTGGAGAAGGTCCGCAAGACCACGACGTTGCTGTGAGTGCGGACCAGGTGCGGGTTGTCGGGAACCGTGCCGTCGCGCAGGTACTCGACGTAGGCCTCGTCGATGGCGACCAGGATGTGCGGCGGAACCGAGCGAACGAACTCGGCGAGAGCCTCCGGCTGCACCACCGTCGACGTCGGGTTGTTCGGGTTGCAGACGATGATCAGCCGGGTGCGCTCGGTCACCGCGGCCAGCATCGCCTCGAGGTCGAAGGTGTGGTTGGTCAGCGGCACCTGAATGGCGGTGGCGCCGGCCACCTGCACCTGGGGTGGGTAGAGCTCGAAGCTGCGCCACCCGAAAATCACCTCGTCTCCCACCGACGCGGTGATCTGCACCAGCTGCTGGCACAGACTCACCGAACCGCACCCGACGGCGATGTGCTCGGGGCCGAAGTCCGCCGCGCTCAGCGAGCTGACGTGGCGGGCCAACGCCGCCTTGACCGCAAGGCAGCCGTTGTCGGGGTAGCGGTTGATCGACTGGGTGGCGTGTTCGATGGCCGCGCGCACGCTGGGCAGGGGGCCGAACACCGTCTCATTGCTGGCCAGTTTGATGGCTCCCGGCACTGTTTTGCCGGGAACGTAGACTGGCAACCCGGCCAATACGGGGCGTAGGCGGGCGGTCACTTCGACAGCATATGTTGCGGCTGTGTACGCTAAGCCTCCGGCGGCTCGGGGGGTTCCCAGCGTCGGGTACCCTCAGGAAGTCCAAAGGAGGCGTGCCAGAGCGGCCGAATGGGGCTCACTGCTAATGAGTTGTCCCCCTTCAAGGGGACCGGAGGTTCAAATCCTCTCGCCTCCGCGCGGTTCCTTCGGGGACACAACTGAACATCGGCGCCCGTAGCTCAACGGATAGAGCATCTGACTACGGATCAGAAGGTTAGGGGTTCGAATCCCTTCGGGCGCGCTTGATGATGTCTGAGGACATCCGAGTTGGCGGGAATCGGCTCGAATCCTCGACGGGGGTTCGGGCTTTTCTGCGTCGGCGCCGCGCCGCCGCCCGGGTTGCGGGCTAGGCGCCGATCAGCCCCAGTGCCCGTTCGAACAGGTGCACTGTGGCGGCATGGAGCTGATCGCCCACTTCTTTCTCGGCCTGGCCCGCGCAGGCGCGTGCCAGCGTGCCCTCGATGACGATGCCCAGCTTGAAGCAGGCCAGCACGGTGTACCAGGTGATGTGAGATAGATCTCGCGTGGTGTTGGCCGCATATCGCTGCAGCAGATCGTCGGTGCTGGCCAACCCGTCCTGGGCGCCCAGGGCGTGGCCGAACACGCTGGCCCCGTCGGACTGCCGCCAGGTGGCCAGCAGCCAGCCCAGATCCAGCAGCGGGTCGCCGATGGTGCACATCTCCCAATCGCAGATGGCCACCACCTCCGGCCCGGTGCGGGAGAACATGACATTGGCCATGTGGTAATCGCCGTGCAGGATGCCGGGCGTCCACGCCGTCGGGCGATGGCTGTCCAGCCAGCAGGACACTTCCCCGATGCCGGGGATGTCGGGTCCCGGGTAGCCGTCGTACTGCTGATAGGACTCCAGTTCGGCAAGCCAGCGCGGCACCTGGCGTTCCAGAAATCCCGCCGGCTTGCCGAAGTCGGCGAGACCCACGGCGGCATGGTCGACCGCGCCGAGCTTGGCCAGCGCGTCGGCCATCGACAGGCCCATCTGAAACCGGATGCTCGCGTCCCCGGCGTGCAGCGGCGGCAGCCCTTCACCGGCATTGAAGCCTTCGACGGGTTCCATCAGATAGAAGACCGCATCACCGAGCACCGTGGGGTCCGGGCAGGCGGCGATCAAAGGTGGGTGTGGAACGTCGGTGCCGGCCAGCGCCGCAAGCACCTTGGTCTCGCGCAGGATCACGCTGTTGCTGCGCGGACGCAGGTGGCGGGGGCCGCGGCGCAGCACGTAGGTGCGTCCGGAGCGGGTGAACCGCAGCATCACGTTCTGTGTTCCACCGGTGACCGCGCAGACGTCGTACAAGGGACCTTCACCCAGTCCCTGCCCGGACATCCATTCCGCGACCGCGTCGGGATCCACCGGGTGCATCGGCGTCAGCCCTTGGCTTGTGGCGTGTATCGAACCGTTTGGGCCCGGATCATGCCGCCGTCGAAGATGAAGGTGTCCACGCCGTCGTCCACGCGGTGGTGCGCGGAATCGGCGGCCCATTCCAGGAACAACAGGTCGCCGTCGAAGACTTGGGATTTCAGGTCCCAGGTGGCCCCGGGCAGGTCGTCGAGCAACTTGACGAACACCTGGCGGATGGCATCCTTGCCGCGCGCGACACCCGCAGCGGTCAGGAGCACGGAGTCGTCGTCGTAGTCGGCGATGATCTCGTCGAGGTCACCGGCGGCGAGCGCGCGGCCGTGGTGGGCGAATACTTCCTGCGGCGTCCGTGTCATGGTGCTCCCTTGCAACCTGTAGACCCTCTGGGAAAAAGCGTAGGACACTCCCGGCGAGCGGCCACGGCCCGCGGCGGCTGCAAGACTGGATGGCTGGAACCCATTTCTGCTTGGGAGGCTGGCAATGCCACGAACCGACAATGATTCCTGGACCATCACCGAGAGCGTCGGAGCCACCGCCTTGGGTGTGGCAGCCGCCCGGGCCGCGGAGACCGAGAGCGAGAACCCCCTCATCGAGGACCCGTTCGCGCGAGTCTTTGTCGACGCCGCCGGCGATGGCATGTGGAGCATGTTCGCCAACCCCGCTTTGCTGGCCGGCGCACCAGAAATCGAGTCACAGGTGGGGGCGCGGGTCCGCCAGATGATCGACTTCATGGCGACGCGGACGGCGTTCTTCGACGAGTTCTTTCTGGGTGCCGCCGACGCCGGTGTGCGGCAGGTGGTGATCCTGGCGTCCGGTCTGGATTCCCGCGCCTGGCGGTTGCCGTGGCCGGACGGCACCGTCGTATACGAGCTTGATCAGCCCAGGGTGCTGGAATTCAAGTCCGCCACATTGCGTCAGCACGGTGCCCGGCCGACGGCGCAACTGATGAATATCCCGATAGATCTGCGCCAAGACTGGCCAGCGGCCTTGTTGGACAGCGGTTTTGACGCGTCTAAGCCGACTGCCTGGTCGGCGGAAGGGCTGGTGCGCTACCTTCCGGCGCGGGCTCAGGATCTGCTGTTCGAGCGCATCGATACGCTCAGCCCCGCCGGAAGCTGGCTGGCAACCAACGTGCCCCAGGAAGGCTTCTTGGATCCCGATCTGGTGCGCCGTCAACACGAGGAAATGCAGCGGATGCGAGCGGCGGCCGGCCGACTGGTGGAGATCCAGATGCCGGCCGTCGAAGACCTTTGGTACGCCGAAGAGCGCACCCCGGTCGCGGATTGGCTGGGTGAGCACGGCTGGCGCGCGTCGGCCACGACCTCGGCCGAATTGCTGACCCGCTACGGGCGTCCGGTGCCCGACGATGCCGAAGGACCCGTCCCGCCCACCCTTTTCGTGTCCGCACACCGGCCCGCGGCCTGATTAGCGCACGCCCGAACGCATTTAATGCGCAATTTATCCAAGAGATGAACGACGCTCACGGGGTCGGCTTAGGTTGGAATGGAAATGTAGTCGGTCTAGGGATTTCAACGTAATCGGCTGCGCTTCCGGAATGCCCACGATTGCCGACCACGGATGGAGGCAGCGTTGTCTCAGATGCCGCACATCGCGGTCGCCCCAGATCTTGTCGCTTCGGCCGCGAACCAGCTGGAGCGCATCGGTTCGGCGCTCAGCGCAGCAAATCTGACCGCCGCGGCGCCGACAACGACGGTGATGGCCGCCGGTGCTGACGAAGTGTCCACGGCCGTGGCCGCACTCTTCGGCGGGCACGCCCAGGAGTATCAGGCTTTGGTTGCCCGGGCGGAAGCCTTCCATTAGCAGTTTGTCCAGTTGATGACAACGGGTGCCGGGTCGTACGCGGCGGCCGAGGCGGCGAACACCACCCCCCTGCAGGCCGTCGGCCAGGAATTGCTGGCAGCGATCAATGGCCCCACCCAGGCCATCTTCGGGCGTCCGCTGATCGGCGACGGTGCCGCCGGGACGGCGACCGACCCCAACGGTGGCGCCGGAGGGCTGTTGTACGGCAACGGCGGCAATGGCTACTCCGAAACGACGGCCGGAGTAGCGGGGGGGCGCCGGTGGCGCTGCCGGGTTGATCGGCAACGGCGGAAGTGGCGGGAACGGTGGAATCGGCGCCGCGGGCGGCGCCGGCGGCAGCGGTGGGTGGTTGTGCGGCAACGGCGGTGCTGGCGGGCAAGGCGGTGCTGGCGCGGCCGCGGTGGACGGCCTTGGCGTTGGCAATGGCGGGAGCGGGGGAGTCGGTGGTGCCGCCGGGCTCTTCGGTTCGGGAGGCGCGGGTGGCTCCGGCGGGGTCGGTGGGCTGAACGCCGGTGCCCAAGGCGTCTTCGATATCAGCGCCGGTGATGGTGGCGCCGGTGGCCATGGCGGCCATGGCGGTCTGCTGTATGGCTCGGGAGGTACCGGTGGACAGGGCGGTGGCGGCGGCGACGGGTTCCTCGCCACAAATGCCGACGGCGCCACCGGTGTGGTCGACTTCATGGGTGGGAGCGCAGCGGCCGGTTCCGCCGGCAACGGCGGGGCGGGCGGTGCCGCCGGACTGTTCGGTGCCGGCGGGGCGGGTGGTGCCGGTGGCATCGGCGGGCTCGCCGGGCCTACCGACAACGGTGATTTCATCATCGCGAGCTCTAGTTCAACAATCACGATCGGTTCCCTATTCGGCACTGGGGGAACCGGTGGCGATGGGGGAATCGGTGGCCACGGCGGATGGCTATTCGGCAACGCCGGCGCCGGTGGGCCAGGGGGATCCGGCGGTGCTGGAACCTACATCAGCCCAAGCGGCCGCCTCACCGTGGTGGAGTTTGCCGGCGGTGTGGGTGGTGGCGGTGGAGCCGGTGGAGGCGCGGGTGTCTTCGGCAATGGCGGGGCCGGCGGCCTCGGCGGGGCCGGCGGGGTAAGCGGCGACCACTCCGGTGGGAACGGTGGTGAGGGCGGCAACGGCGGTGATGCTCAGTTCGCCGGCCACGGCGGAGCCGGGGGCCCAGGGGGTACCGGCGGCGGGGGAACCGCCGATGACGGCGTTGCCGGTTCGAATGGTTCGCCAGGACTGTTTTTCGGCTGAGCTGACCGAATACCCAGGGCTCCGGCGTTCCCTGCTGATCACCCGCGGGCCGAATCGCCGGAATTGATGGCAGCATGGAACCGTGACGGGAAAGGTTTCCACGACGACGGTGTCCTGGGATGTGGTTTCGGTTGACAAGCCCGAGGATGTCAACGTCGTCATCGGCCAGGCGCACTTCATCAAGACGGTCGACGATCTGCATGAAGCCCTGGTCGGGGTCAGCCCGTCGCTGCGGTTCGGGCTGGCCTTTTGCGAGGCGTCGGGCCCACGCTTGGTCCGCCGCACCGGCAACGACGCCGAGTTGGTCGACCTTGCCACCGACACCGCCCTGGCCATCGCGGCCGGCCACAGCTTTGTGATCTTCCTGCGCGAGGGCTTCCCGGTGAACATTCTCAACCCGGTCAAGGCGGTGCCCGAGGTCTGCACGATCTTCTGCGCCACCGTCAATCCCGTGGAAATCGTGGTCGCGGCGACTCCCCGGGGTCGCGGCATCGCCGCGGTGATCGACGGCCAGACGCCGCTGGGCGTGGAGACCGACGTGGATGTGACCGAGCGGCGCGAACTGCTTCGCGCCATCGGCTACAAACTTTGACGGCCTCGCGCCGCGGTCACTGCTTGCGGTAGAGCGAATCGATCTCGCCGGCGAATCGTTCGGCGACCACGTTGCGCTTCACCTTCAGCGTGGGGGTCAGCTCACCGGTGAGGACGGTGAAGTCCACCGGCAGGATGCAGAACTTGCGGATTGATTCCGCTTGGGAGACCACCTGATTAGCCTGTTTGACGGCCTGATCGATCTCGGCGGTGAGGTCGGGGTCATCGATGAGGTCCGCAACCGAGGCGGCGGCGGCCTTGCTGTGGTGCTGCTTCCAGACCTCGAAGCCTTCCGGGTCGATGGCGATCAGCGCGCCGACGAAGGGCCGGTTGTCCCCGACCACCATCGCCTGGCTGATCAGCGGGTGCGCCCGCAGCTGGTCTTCGAGGACCGCCGGTGCCACGTTCTTGCCGCCGGCGGTCACGATGATCTCCTTCTTGCGACCGACGATCGACAAGAATCCGGCGTCGTCGACCGACCCCAGGTCACAGGTGTGGAACCACCCATCGACGATCGCCTCGGCGGTGGCCTTCTCGTTGTGCCAATAGCCGGTGAACACCACCCCGCCGCGGACCAGCATCTCGCCGTCCTCGGCGATCGCCATGCTGTTGCCGGGCAACAGGTTTCCGACCGTGCCCACTCGCTCTTGACCGATCCGGTTGGCGGTGATGGCAGCGCTGGTTTCGGTCAGTCCGTAGCCCTCGTAGATCGTCAGCCCGATGCCGCGGTAGAAGTGACACAACCGGGTGCCCAGCGGCGCTCCCCCGGAGACGGCGGCGTGACAATCGCCGCCCAGCGCCGAGCGCAGCTTCTCGTACACCAGCCGATCGAACAGTGCATGCCGGGCCCGCAGCAACAGGCCTGCGCCGCCGGTGTCCAGCGCCTTACTCCAGGCGATCGCGGTTGCGACGGCGAGATCGAAGATCATGCCGCGGCCGCTGTCGCGAGCCTTCAACTCGGCTGTGTTGTAGACCTTTTCGAATACCCGGGGCACCGATACCACGACCGTCGGCTTGAAGACGCCCAGCGTCGCCACCAGGTTCTTGATGTCGCCGGTGTAGCCGATGGTGACTTTGTTGGCGAACGCAAACATCGACAGCGACCGGGCCAGCACATGGGCCAGCGGCAGAAATACCAGCAGTCGCTCGCCCTTGCGCAACAGCGTCGGAAAGCATGACGCCGCGCCGCGCGCTTCGTAGAGCAGATTGGAGTGGGTCAGCTGACAGCCCTTCGGGCGCCCGGTGGTGCCCGAGGTATAGATCAGTGTCGCCGGGTCGGAGGACCGCAGCGCTGCCAGCCGGTCGTCGAGTTGGTCGCGGGCTACCGATTTCCCTGCTTCGGCGAGCTCGTCGAGCGCCGCGGGCCCATCGGAGTCGAGGTGCAAGATCTTGCGCAAGCTGGGCAACTCATCGCTGAGTTGCTTGATCAGCTGGGCATGGGCATCGGTCTCGGCGACCGCCAATACCGCCCCCGAATCCTCCAGGACCCAGCGCACTTGCTCAGCCGAAGACGTGTCGTAGATCGGCACGGTCACCGCCCCGACCGAGAGGATCGCGTAGTCGAGGATCACCCACTCGTAGCGAGTGGCCGACAAGATGGCCACCCGATCGCCGGCATTGACCCCCTCGGCGATCAAACCCAGTGCGGCGGCCCGGATCTGCTGGGCGGCCTGGGCGCAGGTCACGTCCGTTCAGGTGCCGTCGACAAGCCGCTGAAAGATCACATGATCTGGGTAGTCTCGCTCATGCGTGTACACGCAGCTGGCGACGTTGTCCTCTGCGGTAACGGTGAAATCCGCGGGAACATCCCATTCACGCATGCTCAGCAACCTCTCCCAAGTCAGATCCGAAAGTCAGATAGCGGTGCCGGGGCCAAACAACTGAGTCAAGTTCTGTCGGCTCGCACCCATTCGAGATTAGGCGCCCAGCCGCCACCTTCCCAGTACCGGCTGAAAGCCTACGTTGCGGATCGGCCCTTGTGCCGCCATTCACACTTTGACCTGTAGATATCCAGCCGACCACCGGCCACGCCGACTCTGGTCCTTGACACGACGCGAGCTTGTGCAGAGTGTCGAGTGCATGTCCGTGGTGCGCGGGACCGGGCTCTCGAACTACCCGAACCTGGTTTCCGAATTGGGCGGAGACCCGGCGGCGCTGCTGCGCGCGGCCGGTGTCTGCGAGCAAGACGTCGGCAACTACGACGCGTTCATACCGGTGCGCGCGGTCATCCGAGCGATCGAGACAGCCGCGGCCGCCACGGGCACGCACGACTTCGGGCGGCAGCTGGCGCAGCGGCAGGGCATCGAGATTCTCGGACCGGTTGGGGTGGCGGCGCGCACCGCCGCGACGGTGGCGGATGCCCTGATGATCTTTCACACCTTCATGGCCGCCTACAGTCCGGCCATCCACATCGAGATCACGCCGCTGGCCCATACGCAGCGCTCGTTCGTCGACATCGAGATTGTGCCCGACGATCCGATCCCCTGCCCGCACACGTTGGAGCTGGCACTGGGCGTCTCGTTGGGGGTGTTCCGTTTGCTGATGGGTGCCGACTACACCCCGCTGGCGGTGCATCTGCCGCACGACCCGTTGACCCCTCCGACCACCTATGTGCGGTATTTCGAGTGCACGCCCCACTTCGCGGAGCGCCGCAGCGGATTCACGGTGCGCAGCACCGACCTGGTCCGTCCGCTGCACCGCGACGAACTGGCGCACCGCGCGGTGGTCGACTACCTGAGCAGCATCACCCCGCTGGGCGCCGGGATCGTCGAATCGGTGCGCACCATGGCCCGCCAGCTGCTGCCCACCGGGGCGGCGACACTCGAGGTGGTCGCCGCGCAATTCCACCTGCATCCCAAGACCCTGCAGCGCAGGCTTGCCGACGAATCCACCACCTTCGCCGCACTCATCGACGAGGTGCGCAAGGAGACCGCCGATCGCTACCTGCGGACCACCGCCATGAGTCTGTCGCATCTGGCGCGCGAACTCGGCTACGCCGAGCAAAGCGTGCTGACCCGCTCGTGCAAACGCTGGTTCGGAATCGGGCCGGCCGCCTATCGCGCCAAGACCCGCGTGCGGGCTACCCCGCGACGGAGATAGCGACAACGACTCTTCCGGCATCACCGACTACCGGACCGCCGCGAGTGCGGACGGTTCCCAGCCAGCGGTAGACATCGGCGCTCGAGTTACGTCACAGCCCGACCGCACGCTCCAGCTCCTTAAGCGAGGTCTCCAGATGTCCGAGCATCCGCTGCAGATGCGGCACGCTGCTGCGGCAACCGACCAGCCCGAAGTCCAGCCGGTCGGCGGTACTGGTCAACGTGATGTTGAGCGCTTGTCCGTTGATTGGCAGCGACACCGGATAGTTGCCGACCAGTCGGGCACCGTTGAAGTATCGAGGCTCCCGGACGCCGGGGACGTTGGAAATGCAGACGTTGAACGGCGGCGGTGTCACCGTCGACAGACCCGGAAGCGTATTGAGCGCAGCGGGGCTCAGCAGCAGCAGCGACAGGGCCAACGCCTGCGCCCGGGGCAGTTGTGCCAGCACCTTCTTGTTGTCGCGCATCGAGGCGTGGATGACGGCCTAGCGCTGCGCCGGATCGTCAAGATGTGTCGCCAAGTTGCACAACACCGCACCGACCATGTTGCCCCCGACCGAATCACGCTCGGTGCGCAGGCTGACCGGAACCATCGCCACCAGCGGTGCGTCGGGCAACGCGTCGTTGTCTTCCAGGTAGCAGCGCAGCGCACCCGCGCACATCGCCAGCACGACGTCGTTGAGGCTCACTCCCGCAGCGTTTTTGACCGTCTCGACGCGGTCGATGTCCCATGACTGCGCGGCGCAGCGCCGCGCTCCGCCGATGGCGACATTGAGCATGGTGCGCGGCGTTGCGAACGGCAACGTCAGCTGCTGTTCCAATAGCGCGGACCGCGCCAGGCGCAGTGACGAGGGAGCCAGCCCCGCAACCGATCCGAGCATCCCGCCGAGTTGGCGCAGCGGGCCGGGCCGGGTCTGAACCCCGCGCGGCCGCTCCGGCGCCGGCGACCAGGTAGCGCGGAAGTTGGTGTCAGCGGGATCGGCCGGAAGCGACCGGCGCATCAGCGCGAGTCCGGAGACGCCGTCGATCAGCGCGTGGTGCATCTTCGAGTAGATCGCAAAGCGCCCGTCGTTGAGGCCTTCGATGACGTGTGTCTCCCACAACGGACGATGACGATCGAGCAGGTGGGCATGCAGCCTCGAGGTCAGTTCCAGCAGCTCACGCACCCGCCCCGGAGCCGGCAGGGCCGAACGCCGCACGTGAAAGCCGAAGTCGATGTCATCGTCGACCGACCAGCCCAGATTGGTGAGCACGCCCTGAAACGATGCGGGGCGCTTGCGGAACAGCGGGGCCACCTCGCGGCAGTCGAGCATCGCCTGGTGAGTCTCATGCACGAATGCCCGTCCCGCCCCCTCGGGAGGTTCGAACAGTTGCAGCGCACCGACATGCAGCGGATGCTCGCGCGACTCTGCTGACAAGAACAGCGCGTCAACCGGTGACATCAGTTCCATCGTCTTGTTACTCCTCGTGGTGGCTCGGCCCGTCTGCGGGCAGTCAGCCCGTCAAGGCCAGCGGGGGTGTGTCGGCGGCGGCCGACGCACTGAATTGCAGGTGGTCATCGTCGACCGGACCTTCGCGTAGCGTCGCGCGGTCTGCGCGGTAGTCCATGCAGGTCCGCCATGGGCCTTCGGTGCCCTGGTGGGGGAACGCGGCGGCGGCACGCTTGACGTATCCGGCGGTGATCTCCAGCAGCGGCCTGGTTGGCATCGACGCGGGCGCGTGCGGGCGACATATGTTGTGACCGTTGGCATCCATGTGGGCCAGCAGTCGGCAGAAGTGCTCGCACACCAGCCCGACCTTGAGCGTCCATGACGAGTTGGTGTAGCCGAAGACGTAGGCGAAGTTGGGGACGTCGCCGAGCAGGAAACCCTTGAAGGCCACCTTCTGGGAGACATCGACGGGTTCACCGTCGACCGACAGGCCGATGCCGCCGAAGGCGAGCAGGTTCAGGCCGGTGGCGGTGACGATGATGTCGGCTTCCAATTCACGCCCGGACTGCAGCCGGATCCCGCGCTCGGTGAACGTCTCGATCTGGTCGGTGACTACCGAGGCCCGCCCGTCGCGAATGGCCTGGAACATGTCGGCGTCCGGCACGACGCACAGCCGTTGATCCCAGGGGTTGTAGTCGGGCCGGAAATGCTCGTCTACCGGATACCCGGTTGGCAGCAGCCGGGCGTTGAGATGGCGGATGACTCGCCGCGCCGCCCCGGGGTAGCGCTGGCAGAAGTGCCACACGAGTCGTTGCTTGGCGACATTCTTCTTGCGGGTGAGGGCGTAGGCCCGCTTCCGGCCGACCAGCTTGGGCAACGTGTTGGCGATGCGGTCCTTGGACGGCACCGGAATGATGTAGGTCGGCGACCGCTGCAGCATCGTCACGTGGCCGGCGGTCTCGGCCATCGCCGGCACCAAGGTGACCGCCGTCGCGCCGCTACCGATGATCAGCACCCGCTTGCCCCGGTAGTCCAGGTTTTCGGGCCACTGTTGCGGGTGCACCACCTGGCCGGCAAAGCGCTCGCGGCCGGGGAACTCCGGTGTGTAGCCCTCGTCGTACCGGTAATAGCCGCTGGCGCAGAAGAACCATTCGCAGCTCATGGTCACGCGTTCGCCGGAGCAGAGGCGCTCGATCGTGACCCGCCAGCGCGCATCCCGGGTAGACCAGGCCGCCTCTATCACCTTGTGCCCGAAGCGGATCGCCCGTGCGAGGCTATTCTCTGCGACCGTCTCCCGAAGGTAGGACATGATGGCGCCGGCACTGGCGATCGCCTTCTCGTTTTCCCAGGCCTTGAACTCGTAGCTGAACGTGTGCAGATCGGAGTCCGAACGAATCCCGGGGTACCGGAACAAGTCCCAGGTTCCGCCGATGTCGTTGCGCGCCTCGACGATTGCAAACGTCTTTGCCGGCTGATGTTCCTGCAGGTAGTAAGCCGCGCCGATGCCCGAGATCCCGGCACCGACGATCAACACGTCGACGTATTCGATGCTGCTGGAGTTCATTTTCGCGTGTCCTGTTCGGGTTGGCTGGCCCCACGGACCGCATTGTCCGCAGGGCGGTGGTTGAACCACCAAGAACACTTTGCGGCAGGACACGGCCCTCAGTCTTGACAGCAAGCGACAACTTTTTGACCATCAAGGACACCGGGTACCGACTAGGTCACAGCAGGTCGGTGGTGGTTTTCAACCCCGCGTCACGGAGCGCCCGGGCCCCTTCCCCTGCCGCCGGTGCACCCGCTGCGCGCCTCCCGCCGCCGTCGTTGACAGTGCCCGCCATATCGACATACCGTGCGTTTGGGAGGTCGCCGATGAGTGGTCCCGCCAAGCTTCGAGTCATCCAATGGGCGACCGGGGGCGTTGGTAAGGCCGCCATCGAGTGCATACTCAATCACCCGCAGCTCGAGCTGGCCGGTTGCTGGGTGCACAGCGCCGCCAAACACGGCCTCGACGTCGGAACGATCATCGGCGCGGCCCGGTTTGGCGTTACCGCCACCAACGACGTCGACGAGTTGCTGGCGCTGGACGCCGACTGCGTCATGTACAGTCCGCTGGTCGCCGATGAGCAAGACGTCAAAGCGATTCTGCGCTCGGGCAAGAACGTGGTCACCCCGGTTGGCTGGGTTTATCCCGACCTCAGCAAACCGCGCGTCAAAGCGGTCGCCGATGCGGCGGTTGCCGGCGGGGTGACACTGCACGGGTCAGGCATCCACCCTGGCGGCATCACCGAACGATTTCCGCTGATGGTCTCCTCGCTCTCGTCCGCGATCACCCATGTCCGCGCCGAGGAGTTCTCCGACATCCGCACCTACAACGCGCCCGATGTGGTGCGCGACATCATGGGATTCGGCGTGCCCCCTGCCCAAGCCATGCAGGGACCGATGGCGGCGCTGCTCGAATCCGGATTCAAGATGTCGGTACGAATGATCGCCGACCACATGGGATTTCACATCGACCCAACGATCAGAGCGACACACGAGATCGCCGTGGCGACCTCCGACATCGCCTCCGATGTGCTGCCCATCGCCGCGGACACCGTCGCCGGCCGCAAGTTCCGCTGGCAGGCACTCGCCGACGGAAAGCCGGTGATCACCGCCGCGGTCAACTGGCTGATGGGGCAGGCCGACATGGACCCGGACTGGTCGTTCGGGGAGCGCGGCGAACGTTTCGAGATCGAGATCACCGGCGACCCGAGCGTGAGTCTGGTGTTCAAAGGCCTGCAGCCAACATCGATTACCGAAGGGCTGCAACGAAACCCCGGCGTCGTCGCGACCGCCAATCACTGCGTCAACGCCATCCCCGTTGTCTGCGCCGCCGATCCCGGCATCGCGACCTACTTGGATCTGCCGCTGTTCGCCGGCCGGCCGGCACGAGCCAGTCGAGGTCTCGAGCGGTGAGCTACTCGCATCCGGAATCACTACGGGGGCACATCGCGATCGTCACCGGCGCCGCCCGCGGGGTCGGCAAGGGCGTCGCGGCCGCGCTCCTCGAACGTGGCGCCGCGGTGCTGCTGGTCGACATCCTCGACCAGGCCCTGGCCGCCACCACCGCCGAACTCGATTCGACGGGTCGCGCCAAAATGCTGGTCGCCGACCTGCGCGATCCCGACAGCGCGCAGCGGATCGTCGCGGCCGCGGTCGACGCCTTCGGCACGGTACACGGCCTGGTCAACAACGCCATCGCGACCAACGAGCCCAAACCATTCGTCGAGATCACCACCGAGGATCTGGCCCTGGACCACGACGTCGGCCCGCGGGCGACGTTTCTGCTGATGCAAGCGGTGTACCCGGTGATGGTCGAGGCTGGCGGGGGCTCGATCGTGAACCTGGGCTCAGGAACCGGCACCGGCGGCGAAGCCAAGTGGGGTGGCTATGCCGCGGCCAAGGAGGCGATCCGCGGATTGTCGAAAGTCGCCGCGCTGGAGTGGGGGCGCGACAACATCCGCGTCAATGTCATCTGCCCGTTCGCCGAGTCGGATGGGGTCAAGCTCTGGAAGCAGTTCGCCCCCGATGACTACGCCAAGGCACTGCGTCGGGTTCCGATGCGGCGTATCGGCGATGTTCGCACCGACGTGGGGGCGCTGGTGGCGTTTCTGCTGAGCAGCGATGCCTCCTTCATCACCGCGCAGACGATTCACGTCGACGGCGGAACCGGCTGCTTCCGATAGCCGCCCGGTGCGCGCGGACGCACTGGCCTGCCGGTCATGACGGTGGCCGCCGAACCGCTTGCGGGTTGGCGATCCGGATGGGGGCGCCGTCCAGCCAGGCGACCACCGCTTCCACGGTGTCGGCGTAGCAGGCACTCGGCATTTCGCGGGTGACATACCCGAGGTGGGGCGACAGGGTCACGTTCGGCAGCGATCGCAACCGGTGATCGACCGGAAGCGGCTCCACGTCATAGACATCGAGTCCGGCTCCGGCGATTCGCCCGGCCTCGAGCGCACCGATCAGCGCGCCCTCGTCGGCGATCGGGCCCCGGGACGTGTTGATCAGGTAGGCGCCGGGCTTCATCGCCGCCAGCTCGCCCGCGCCGACCAAGGCCCTGGTGCGTTCCGAAAGCACCACATGGATGGACACCATATCGGATTGGGCGAAAAGCACCGGCTTGTCCACCCGGCGCACGCCGTGGGCCGCGGCGGCCTCCTCGGTGAGATTCTGGCTCCACGCGATGACGTCCATCCCGAACGCCTTCGCGTATTCGGTCATCCGCTTGCCGACCCGGCCGAGACCGAGCAGTCCGAGCGTCTTGCCGGACAGCGTCATGCCCGTGGTGGTCTGCCAGCCACCCGCACGCAGCTGACGATGCTCTTCGGCCAGGTTGCGCACCGTCGCGATCAGCAGCCCCCAGGCAAACTCAGCGGTGGCGTCGCGCGCGGCCCTGAATCGGGGATGGGCGAAGTTCGAATGAGCGACCAGCACCCCGCGCTCGGTGGCCGCGGCCAGGTCCAGGTTGGGCAGGTTCATGCCGACGATGGTGATCAGCTTCAGGCGCGGCAACCGCTCGAGCAGCGAGCGCGGAAAGGCCATCCGCTCGCGCATGGTGCACACCGCGTCGAAGTCCGCCAGCGCCTCGGCGGCCTCGGCCTGGCCAAGATGGCGGTCGAAAACGGTGAGGGTGGCCCTGCCCCGCACCGGTGGCCAGTCGGCGAGGTCGGTGGCCACGCGCGCGTAGTCGTCGAGAATCGCCACCCGGGGAACGTGGTCTTGGCCGAAGCCATGCGATGCCGGCTGGCTCATTTCCAGGCCCCTATCAGCTATCGACTCGTGTACCGCCCCCTCGCCACTGCATTGTGCCCGGCCCGGCGGCGCATCACCGTGGCGCTCGAGCGGCAATCTCGCCACAGTTGAGTAGGGTTCCTATGGTGGTGACGCCCGAGATCCCCGCGCACTATCTGTTGTCGAGCGCCGCACCCAACCCGCGCACCCTGATCGACATCATCTACGAGACGGCCGCGCGGTACCCGGACGCCGCGGCGATCGACGATGGAACAGTTCAGCTCACCTACAGCGAGCTGGTCGAAGACATGGAGGCCAGCGTGGCCTGGCTCGCCGCCAGGGGCGTGGGCCGGGGCGATCGGATCGGCATCCGGATGCCATCCGGAAGCTATGGGCTGTACACCGCGATCCTGGCGATACTTGCCGCCGGCGCGGCCTACGTGCCCGTCGACGCCGATGATCCCGACGAGCGCGCCGAGCTGGTCTTCGGGGAAGCCAACGTGGTCGCGGTGATCACCGAGGGCGGCATCGAGCGAACACTCGGGGCATCGCGCGGCTGGCGCGCCGGGGCGCCGCTGGTTCGAGACGATGCGTGGATCATCTTCACCTCCGGATCCACCGGTACCCCCAAAGGCGTTGCCGTCACCCACCGCAATGCCGCCGCGTTCGTCGATGCCGAAGCCCAGATGTTCCTGCAAGATAACCCGATTGGCCCCGGCGACCGGGTGCTGGCCGGTTTGTCGGTCGCCTTCGACGCATCGTGTGAGGAGATGTGGCTGGCCTGGCGCCACGGCGCCTGTCTGGTCCCCGCGCCGCGATCGCTGGTGCGCAGCGGGATGGACCTGGGGCCCTGGCTGGTGACCCGCGACGTGACCGTGGTTTCGACCGTGCCGTCGTTGGCCGCGCTGTGGCCGGCGGAGGCACTCGAAGCGGTGCGGCTGTTGATCTTTGGCGGCGAGGCGTGCCCTCCGGAATTGGCCGAGCGGCTCGCGGTGGATGGCCGGGAACTGTGGAACACCTACGGCCCGACCGAAGCCACCGTGGTCGCGTGCGCCGCCCGGCTCGACGGCACCGGGCCGATCAGCATCGGGCTGCCGTTGCCGGGGTGGGACCTGGCCGTCGTCGACGCCAACGGTCAGCCGGTCGGCTACGGCGAGGTCGGCGAGCTGGTGATCGGTGGGGTGGGGTTGGCCCGCTACCTCGACAGCGACAAAGACGCCGAAAAGTACGCCTCGATGCCGTCCCTGGATTGGACGCGCGCCTACCGCAGCGGCGACCTGGTGCGCCTCGAACGTGACGGGCTCTACTTCTGTGGGCGCGGCGACGACCAGGTCAAAGTGGGTGGCCGGCGCATTGAGTTGGGTGAGGTCGACTCGGCGTTGGTCCACCTGGCCGGAGTCAGCGGCGGCGCGGCCGCCGTACGCCGCACCGCCACCGGCACGCCGGTGCTGGTCGGTTACGTGGTCAGCGCCGATCCCGCGTTCGACATCGCCGCGGCGCGCCGTCAACTCGCCGAACATCTGCCCGCCGCGCTGGTACCGCGCCTGGTGCAAATCGACGAGCTGCCCACCCGCACGTCGGGCAAAGTCGACCGCGATGCGCTGCCCTGGCCGCCGCCCGGCAGCAGCGACACCGAAGAGACACCCGATCTGGCCGGCACGACGGGTTGGCTGGCCGGAATGTGGCGTGACCTGCTCGGCGCCGCCATCTCCGGCCCGGAGGCCGACTTCTTTGCACTCGGCGGCGGCTCGCTGGCGGCCGCGCAGCTGGTCGCCATGCTGCGCCACCAGTATCCGCAGGTCACCGTCGCCGATCTGTATGACCATCCCCGGCTCGGATCGCTGGCCGGGTTCCTCGATGAGCTCGGGCCGCCGCCGCAGGTTGACGAACGTGTCGTTGGCCCCACCCCCCGGCTGACCCAACTGATCCAGACGGCCGCGGCGATACCGCTGACCACCTTGGCGGCGTTGCCGTGGGTGACCTGGCTGGCGGTGGGCAACAACATCGCCCATGACTTGCACCTGGTGCCGTGGACCGTGTCGGTGAACTGGTGGCTGATCGTCGTGGCGTTCGTCGCGTTCGTGACACCGTTGGGCCGGATGGGCATCGCGGTGCTGTGTGCACGCATCCTGCTGCGCAAGGTGACACCGGGCAGCTATCCCCGCGGCGGATCGGTACACCTTCGGGTGTGGTTCGCCGAGCGGCTGGCCGAGGCCAGCGGGGCCGAAAACATGGCCGGGGCCCCGTGGCTGGTCTACTACGCCCGCGCGCTGGGCGCCGACATCGGCAAGGGCGTCGACCTGCAGGCGATGCCGCCGGTCACCGGACTACTGACGGTGGGGCACCGCAGCGCGATCGAGCCCGAGGTGGACCTGTGCGGACACTGGATCGACGGCGACCTGTTTCACGTCGGCGCCATCACGATCGGCAACGACGCAACGATCGGGTCGCGAACCACGCTGTTGCCCGGCGCGGTGGTCGGCAAGAACGCCGATGTGGCACCCGGCTCCGGGGTGATCGACAAGATCAAGAACGGCCAGTACTGGAAGGGGTCACCCGCGGCCAAATCGGGCCGGGTCAATCACCCGTGGCCGGACCAGCGACCGCCGCGCCGAGGGCAGTGGGTGGCCGTGTACGGGTTGACCTCGCTGCTGCTTGCCGGTCTGCCGCTGCTGGCCGCGGTCACCGGCCTTGCGGTGATCGCGGCGGCGGTCCGGCACACCCGCAGCCTGTCCCAAGCGGTGCTGCCGGCGCTGTTGTGGACCCCGGTCGCGACGCTGGCCGCCACCGCCGTCTACGTGCTGGTGACGGTGCTGGCGGTGCGCGCGATGTCGATCGGGCTGCGCGCGGGCTACCACCCGGTACGCAGCCGGACGGGCTGGCAACTGTGGACGACCGAGCGGCTGATGGACGCTGCCCGCAACTATCTGTTCCCGCTGTATGCCAGCCTGCTGACGCCGATCTGGTTGCGGATACTGGGCGCCAAGGTGGGCCGCGGCACCGAGATCTCCACCGCCCTGGTGATCCCCAAGTTCACCGTGATCGAGGATGGCGCGTTCCTGGCCGACGACACCATGGTCGCCGCATACGAACTGGGCGGCGGCTGGATATATGCCGCGCCGACGACGGTGGGCCGGCGGGCGTTCTTGGGCAATTCGGGCATCACCCAACCGGGCCGGCGCGTCCCCGACGACGGGCTGGTGGCGGTGCTGTCGGCTACGCCGCCCAAGGCCAAACGCGGCTCCTCCTGGTTGGGCAGCCCGCCAATGAGGTTGCGGCGCAAGCCCGCCGAAGCCGATGCCGCGACCACCTTTGAACCGCCCCTGCGGTTGAAGCTGATGCGGGCCGCGGTGGAGACATGCCGGCTGCTCCCCATGATGGTGACCGTTGCGATCGGCCTGGCCGTGCTGGGCGGTCTGCAGGCGGTGGTGTTGGCGTTCGGGCCGTCAGGGATTTGGTGGGCCGCGCTGCTGGGCGGATTGGTTCTGCTGGCCGCCGGTGCCGTCGCCGGGGTGATCTCGGTCGTGGTGAAATGGCTGGTTGTCGGCCGGATCAAGGCCAGCGAATATCCCCTGTGGTCGTCGTTCGTGTGGCGCAACGAGCTGGCCGATACGTTCGTCGAAACCGTCGCGGCTCCGTGGTTCGCCCGCGCGGCCGGCGGCACACCCGTGCTGAACATGTGGCTGCGTGGCCTGGGGGCCCACATCGGCCGCGGGGTGTGGTGTGAAAGTTACTGGCTGCCGGAGGCGGACCTGGTGACCCTCGGCGCGGGATCCACCGTCAACCGCGGCTGCGTGGTGCAGACCCATCTCTTCCACGACCGAATCATGCGGATGGACAGCGTCGTTCTGGAACCCGGCGCGACCCTCGGCCCGCATTGTGTGGCGTTGCCCGCGGCCCGGTTGGGCTCGGGCGCGACGGTCGGTCCGGCCTCACTTGTTGTCCGCGGCGACGAGGTACCCGGGTCGACGCGCTGGCAGGGCAATCCGATCAGGCCGTGGCAGACTCGCCGCAAGAAGTCCAGCGGCACAAAACAATCCGAAGGCGGCGCAAAGGACACTGCCGCGTGAAAGCATCCGCCAAGATGCCGAAGAAAGCTATCAAAATCATCGATCCATACCTGCCCCAGAACGGCAACTTCGGCTACCGGGTTTCACGCTACGAGCTGGACCTGGAATACAAGGTTGCGATCAACCGACTGTCGGGAACGGCGACGATCACCGCGGTGACCCTGACCGAGTTGCAGGAATTCACCCTCGATCTATCCGATGCGCTGTCGGTGTCGAAGGTGTTGGTCAACGGCAAGCGCGTCGCGCGCTTTGCCAGCCGCAACGGCAAGTTGCGCATCGGGTTGACCTCGAAGCTGGCTACCGGAGTGGCGTTTTCGGTTCTCGTGCGTTACAGCGGAGCGCCGCGGCCCCTGCAAACGCTCTGGGGTGAAGTCGGATTCGAGGAACTGACCGAAGGGGCGCTGGTGGCCGGCCAACCCAACGGCGCGGCCTCGTGGTTTCCGTGTAACGACCATCCCAGCGCGAAAGCGGCGTTTCGCATCCAGATCAGCACCGAGAGCTCCTACCGGGCGATTGCCAACGGCAAGCTCGTCGGGCAGCGGGTACGGGCGTCACAGACCGTGTGGACCTACGAGCAGCCCGAACCCACCTCGACCTACCTGATCACCCTCCAGGTCGGCGTCTACGTCATGGCCCGGATGTCCAGGTCCCCGGTGCCGATCAGGGCGGCGCTGCCCGAACGGCTGCGCTCCGAGTTCGACCACGACTTCGCCGGGCAGCCGGCGATGATGCAGTTGTTCATCGATCTGTTCGGCCCGTATCCGCTGGCGAACGGATACACGGTCGTGGTCACCGACGATGCTCTGGAGATACCGCTGGAGGCGCAAGGCATCTCGATCTTCGGCGCCAATCACTGCGATGGCACCCGTTCCAGCGAACGGCTCATCGCGCACGAACTGGCGCACCAGTGGTTCGGTAACTCGGTGACGGCGCGGCGATGGTGCGACATCTGGCTGCACGAGGGATTCGCCTGCTACGCCGAGTGGCTCTGGTCGGAGCACAGCGGCGGGCCCAGCGCCGATGAGCTGGCCCGCTATCACCACCAGGAGCTGCGGGGGAAACCGCAAGACCTGCTACTGACCGATCCCGGGCCCCAACTGATGTTCGACGATCGCGTCTACAAGCGCGGCGCGTTGGCCCTGCACAGCCTGCGCGGGCGGTTGGGTGACGCGAAATTTTTCGCCCTGCTCAGGGATTGGACGACGCGGTACCGGCACGGCACGGTCATCACCGACGACTTCACCGGCCTGGCCGCCAACTACGCCACCGAGTCGCTACGGGACTTGTGGGACACCTGGCTGTATTCGACCGCAGTGCCCTGACGCCGCCGGCCACTACAAGTTGGCCAGGTCATCGGGTACATCGACGGCGTGTTCTTGCAGCACCTCGAGTGGCACCAACTTCCAGTGCCCGCTCGTTGGTGGATGCCAGCACCACCGGCGCGGCGCAGCCGTCATAGTGGGCACGCAGCCAATTCACCGCGACGACGCACCAGCGGTCGCCTGGCAGCAGTCCGGGAAAGCGGTACTCCGGCACCGGGGTGGACAGGTCGTTGCCGATCGAACGCTGATGTTCGAGGAACTCGGCGGTCACCACCGCGCAGATCGTATGCCGGCCAACGTCCTCGGGCCCGGTAGCACAGCAGCCGTCACGATAGAACCCGGTGGGCGGCTCAGTCCCACACTGCTCCAACGGGTTACCCAGCACGTTGCGATCAGCCACCTGCCCAGTATCGCTCGTTCAGGCGCGAAATTGGCTGAAGCGGCGGGGATACCCAGCCACACGATCAGACGTTCGCCAACGCCGATCCCGACCGCCATCCGACGTCGATCAGGTTTCTGGCCACCGCCACGTCGGTGTCGGCGTACATCCGCGCGATCGCGTTGACGGCCTCGCCGGCCCTCCTGAGCTCTTCCTGCGCCGCCTGATTGAGGGCAAGCATTTGTCCGGCGTGTTTAGTGAACGCCAGCATCGCCTGGGTGGAAACCTCGTCGGCCCCAGCCGGCCGCACCGAAGTTATGGAAGTGGCCGCCGTCGCGCCGGCCTGCAGACCCCGAAAGGCGCCTTCGGCCAACTGCGCACCAATATCGGCGGCGACCGGATCGATCGACATCGACTGCATCTGGTCCTCCTTAGTTGCGCGGACTTGGGCCCGATGACCGCAACGGCCGGATGAGCGCACACCAGTCCCGGATGGGCCGTGACCGTGTGAGCGACACCACAACCAATGTTTATAGCGACAGTAGTAACTGGCCATAGTTGTATTCGTCAAGACTTTTACCATGGCGTTAGATTCCCGATGTTGAGCCCGGGGTAACGCCGGTAGCCGTTATGCCACCGCATATTTCGCGACTCGGCTCGTTCGGAGGCCCCTCCCGACGACTGAGCGGGCAGGACAGATGCGTGCGCTCGCAAACCGCGCCGCAGCGCTCATCGCACCCCCGGGAATCGCCGCGAGGCGGCTCCCGAACCGGCCGGCATTGCCCGCCCCCACCGATGCCGCCGGGCCCGTCTTTCGAGCATCCGATGATGCGCGGCCCGCTACTGACGTTTGTCGGGCCGAGGTTTCACACGACGAAGGTGCGACGCACGCTGTACCAAAGCCGCCCCAGGGCCATACCCCCCTCGGGTTTGCTGGCAAATCTACTTCGCGGTAGGTTCAGCCGCGTGATACTTACCGGTGCCTTTCTCGCGGACGCCGCTGCCGCGGTAGACAACAAACTCAACGTGTCGGGCGGCGTGCTGTCCCGTTTCGCGGTCGGGCCTGATCGTCTGGCCCGGTTTGTCCTGGTAGTGCTGACCCAGTCGAACCCGGGCAGCACGGATCGGCAGCTCACTGTCGAGGCATGGCCTCCCGCGGATGCCGAAGCCACCCGGCTGCAATTCGAGGTTCCGGAGGCCGCCGTGGCCGAGTTTCCGGGCTTCGCCTTCTTCGAGATCCAGCTGCGCCTTCCCATCGACGGCCGCTGGGAACTCGTGGCCAGCTCCGACACCGGGTCGGTCACGCTTCCGGTGCTGGTCACCGAGATGCCCCAACAGTTGGGCTTCTAGGCCCCCGTCAGTACCCTCCCCGGCCGCCCATCGGGGTCTGTGAGCGCCAGAAACGCGGTCCGATCGGGAAGCGGGCTCGGGACATCGGCGGTGACTTCCGGGGCATAGCCGTTGCCCTGCAGCGTCGCCTCAGACGCAATCCGACGCGCCGTCGACAACGAACACCGCCCCGTTGGTGTAGCTGCTGTGTTCGGTGCACAGGAACGCCACCGTGGGTGCGATGTCACCGACTGATCCGAAGCGGCGCACCGGAATATGAGCAAGCTCCGCATCCACCAGCTCGGTCGCGAGATGCATCGGCGCGGTCATCGGGGTATCGATCGTGCCCGGCGCCACGGCATTTACCCGGATGCCCTTGGCCGCCCACTTGACCGCCAGGTTTCTGGTGACACAGATGATTCCCGCCTTGGCGGCTCCGTAGCCGGGGACCAAGGTGACCGCGCGCAATGCCGACATCGATGCCATGTTGACCACGCTGGCGCCTCCCACCGCGGTCGATGCCTTCAGCGAGCGGTAGAGACCCATGGTAAGCCGGTACGGACCGGTCAGATTGAGCTGTACCGAAGCGTCAAAACCATCCGGCTTCGATTCATCAAGTCCCCCAGGGAAATTCGCGCCGGCGTTGTTGACCAGGACATCCAGCCGGTCGAAGCGCTGTGTCAGCTGGGCTATCGAATCCGGGTCGGTGAGCTGCAGTTGCCGGTAAGTCATGCCGGACAAGTCGGTGTCGTAGTCCGCGGACCCCGGCTTGGTTCCGGTGACGGTGACCTGGGCCCCCGCGTCCCGGAACAGCATCGCGATCCCATGTCCGATCCCGCTGGTACCGCCGGTGATCAGGGCCGCAGTCCCAGTGAAATCGAAGCTCACCCGCGCCGTCATGAGTGGCTCGCTATCTGACGCTCTAGCCATGCGCTTTCCCAGAAGTTGGTACTGCAGGCGAGCAGGTTTTCGTGGGCTTGTCTGAGTACCTCACGGGCGCCCGGGTGGTCCCGCTCGATCAGCTCGGCAAGGTGGATCGCTTGCACCCGGGCGGCCGGAGACCAGATGAGCGCGGGCTCGATCCACAATCGCATCCGCGCCCGCCAGGTCCACCACATCGGCGGCGACAGCGTCGAATCCCACCGGATACAGCTCGGTTGTCGAGCGATGGTGGAACCAGCCCGAGTAGTTCTCCCAGATCGCCCGCACGTCCCAGGCCACCGTCCCATATCCCTGGCCGACGTCGTATTCGGCGGGGAGCACGATCTCGCGCATCAGGGTTTCCACATCCTTGCCGGCGTTCATCCCGGCGACGGTCTGATCGTGGACGTATGTGATGGCGTCGCGCAGTCGGGTGAGCTCGCAATAGATGAGCTCGGCGCCGGTGATCGGGTCAAAATGACCGGTCACCAGAATTTCGGGGCGCAGCGCGCGCACCCGCTCGATCGAGGCGATGGCAGCCAGCGCGTCGCGGTACTGGTCGCCACGCATGGTGACGAGGTTGGGGATGTGGCCGAATAGCGGACCAAAGGTATTTCCGCACAGACATATTCGTTCCTCCGGCAGCCAGACCACCAACGAGTCGGTCGTTTCTCCCCCCGGTACCGACACCAGCTCCATCCGTCGGCCGCCGACTTCCAGGACGAGCGTGTCCGCGAAATCAAGATCGACGTTGGGCACGCTCTGGCCGGCAGGCGGGTGGTACCGAGACGTCGCTGGATCGCCTGGATGCCGGCGCTCAGCGTGTCTTTGAAGGCGAAGGCACTGCGGCTGGCCCGATACGGGATGAGGCGCTCGTTGTCGTCGCGCCAGAGGGTCCAGTTCGCTTGTGCGACAACCTTTGTCTCGGGGTCGCGCACGCTGTCCAGGCCACCGACGTGGTCCACGTGGCCCTGGGTCAAGATGATGTAGCGCACCGGCGAGCAGTCCACGGCATCGAAATTCGCGCGGTGCACCGGGCCCTCAAATCCCATCCCTGTGTTGACCACCACCCGACCGTCAGCGGTGGTCAGCAAGTAGGAGTTCGACAGTCCCGGTGAACACCACAAGCCTGGCGCGATCTGCTCAGCCCGCTCAGCGGCCGCCGGGCGCATCGCATCGGCGCCCGGCCTGCTGCGGTAGACCGGTTCGAACATCGCGGTCGTCTCCTTCACTCGGGGCGGACATCAAACCTGTCGAAATAGAAGTCGAACCGTTCCCGAAGTTGCTCGGCCGAGCTGCCGAAATGACGTTGCAGGTGGTAGCGCACCCGACCGTGCTTGCCGCGCGGATTGCCGTCCAGGTACTGCTGAAACAGTCCGCGAACCTTCGGGGTTATCGCGACGCCGCTGCACCGGTAAAGCTCGTCCAGCAGCGCCATTTCGTTGCCGTTGAGCTGATGGAAGCCGATGTCGATGCTGCGGTCGGGCGGCACAATGTCACGGTCACGCACGCAGGCCCACAGCAGTGGATACACGCGGTCGCTCCAGTAGTCCAGCAGCCAGCCGGCGTCGATGCTGGTGCGGCGCAGCCGGTCAGAGTAGGCCATCATGGTGATGGTCGACTGGATCACCGCCACCGGATCACGGTGCGTGAAAGCCACCGTGGCGTCGGGAAAGGTCGCCATCAACGGGCCCAGCTGCTCGCAATGCTGCGGGCTCTTGAGGACCCAGGTTTGCGGGCCGCGCAGAAACGTCAGCGCCTGCAGCACCTTCTTCAGGTAGGCGTAATGGCGGCGTTGGTCGAGCCCCAGATAGTAGTCGCGCCAATCGGGCACCCGCGCATGCCATTCCAGGACATAGGAGGCCAGGTCCAGGTCGAGGAGCTCCACTTCCTCCTCGATCGCTTCGGGAAACCGGTCATGCATGGCGGCCACCACCGGAGCGGCGGCCATCAATGCATCATGCTCGGTTTTGGCCCTGGTGTAGCGCGGGTCCACGCCGAAGATGTCGGGGCCTTGGCCTTGGCCTTGGCCTTGGCCTCGGGCCGGGATCGGGTCTTGACTCTCCCAGTACGGCAGCGCACGCCGGCGCGGATCGGCAGCGAGCAGATTCACCAGATGGGTGGTGCCCGACCTCGGCATGCCCACCACGACGAACGGTTTTTCGATCCGGATCGATTCGATCTCGGGGTATCGGCGGATGAGGTCGGTCAATGAGAGGCGGTTGCGCAGCAGCCGAACCACTCGCTGCCGCAAGGACGAGCGGGTGAGCTGGGTGAGACCTTGCTCACCTTCGATCGCTGCCACATGGGCCCTCAAGCGGTTTCCGAAGCCGTCGGTGTCGCCAAGGTCGTCGCCGACCCCGGCCTGGTCCACAGCTTCGGCGAGCAGTGCCGCGATGTCGAATTCGACGTGTCTGGACTCGGTGAACTGCAGAACCTGGCGCTGGACGTCGGTCAGCACGGGCCTCGTCAGATCGTCAAAGTCGATGTCAGCGATGTCAGTGCTGGAAGGTTCCACCGGATCCCCACTTCGACTTCGACATACTCCAAAGACGGTAGCCGCGGGTGTGGCCGTTTCGTCAAGCGACACCGGCTGGGGCCGGGGTAGCGTGGGGAGGCGAGATTACGAGGGGGTAGTGCTAGCCGATGGCGACACCGAATCAACCCGGAGGTTCCTCCGACGAGCCCCCCTGGGTCGGGCAGCCTTACGGCCAGCCGGGCCCCAATCCCCACTTCCCACCGTCATGGGGGTATCCGGCTCAACCCGGGGGCCAGCCACAGCCATACCCCGGCAACCCGTCGTACCCGTACCCAAATTTCGCCCAGGCGCCAGATCCGCAGGCGCCCTTTGGGCGCGATCCGATCAGCGGTGTGCCCCTTTCCGATAAGTCGGCCGCCACCGCCGGACTGCTGCAGCTGTTTTTCGGTTTCGCCGGGATCGGCCGGTTCTACGTCGGCTCGAATTCCGTTGCCACGGCTCAGTTGTGCCTCGGACTCGGCGGCCTGGCCTTCACCGTTTTCTGCCTCATCGGCTTTCCGTTTCTCATTGCCGCGGTGCTGTGGGGAATCGTTGACGCGATCATGATCTTCACCGGCAACGTTGCCGACAGCTACGGCCGCAAGCTGCGCTAGGCGCCCCGCCCACGCAGCGGTAGTCTGCAGCGCAATCACGTCGTATCGAACGTCCGCAGAAAGGTGGCCCGGTGCTCGTTGTCACGACCAATGACATTCCCGGTTGGGAAATCCAGCGGGTGTGCGGCGAAGTCTTCGGACTGACCGTTCGTTCCCGAAATGCCTTCTCCCAGATAGGCGCCGGATTCAAATCGATGTTCGGCGGCGAGTTGCAGGGCATGACCACGAACCTGGCCGAGAGCCGCAATGAGGCGATGGCCCGGCTGATGACCGAGGCCCGCAACAAGGGCGGCAACGCGATTATCGGGATGCGCTTCGACACCACCGAGCTCGGTGACGTATGGACCGAGATCTGCGCGTACGGCACTGCGGTGCAGGCGGTGCCGGTCACCGATGCCGCACGCTACACCGCGTCGCAGCTCGGTTATGGCGGCGCACCCCAGCCTCAGCAATAGCTGCGGGGCGCTCCGAGCCCCGCCGAGCGTGCCGTGACCATGGCTGTAGGTTCGGGGAGTGATAGTGGGGGCTTTTCTAGCCGAAGCGGCCGCTGCGGTGGATAACAAGCTCAACGTATCCGGCGGCGTTTTGTACCGATACTGGGTCGACACCGACCGGGCAGCACGGTTTCTGCTGGTGGTGTTGACCCAGACCGAAACCGACGACCCCCACCAGCGGATCGAAGTCGAGATCAGACCTCCTACCGATGACGAACCCCTGCTGATGGGATTCGAGCTGCCCGACGCCGCAACCACCGCCGAGGTCGGGTTCGCCATCTTCAACGTTGAGGTGAGCCTGCCCGTCGACGGCCGTTGGGTAATTGTGGTGACCGGAGGAGCGGGAGCGATCTCGCTTCCGTTGTTGATCAGCGGGTAAAACGGGCCCGGCTCGGCTAGATCCCAGTTATTCGCTTGTCCTGCAGGCCATCTTCTAACGCCGGACCGGGAATGGTTGGGTGTGGCATCGCTCAGCCCGGGTTGCCTGGTTCACCGTTGATCCCGTTATCGGAAGGCGCGCCACCCGCGCCCGTCCCGACGAGGCCTCCGAACCCACCGCCGCCGCCTTGGCCGCCGATGACACCGAACCCGCCGTCACCACCGTCGCCGCCGTCGCCGCCGAAGCCGCCTAGTTTGCCATCGCCGCCTATCCCTCCAACGCCACCGGTACCGCCGGAGCCACCAGTGCCGCTTCCGCTAGCGCTACCGCCGCCGCCGCCGTCACCGCCGGTGCCGCCACTGCCGCCGACCGTGAACAACGTGTCGCCCCGACCACCATTGCCGCCGGCCCCGCCGGCGCCTCCGACACCACCTACCCCGTCCTCGGTGGCACCTCCCAAGCCGCCGGAACCGCCCGCCCCGCCAACTCCACCATTTATGACGATGGTGCCGATAGCGGCATTGCCACCCTTGCCGCCGATACCACCGGCGCCGCCGACACCATCCCCGAATGCTTGACCACCGTTGCCACCGTTGCCACCGAGGCCGCCGCCCTCGCCCGCGCCGCCGGTGGCGTTTCCTCCGGCGCCTCCGGCCCCTCCTGCGCCTCCGGTGCCGTAGGTGCCAGTGGCGCCCGACGCTCCGCCGTCGGTACCGGCACCACCTGCCCCGCCCAGACCGCCCGAGCCGCCGTTGCCGCCGAGGCCGCCATTCGACGGGATGATGCCATCGCTACCCGCTCCGCCGGCCCCGCCGGCACCACCGGTGCCGCCCTTGCCACCGTCGCCGCCACCAACTCCATTCACGCCGGCTCCACCGGCACCACCCTTACCGCCATCGCCACCTTGGGAGCCGAAACCGCCGGTAGCTCCTGCCCCCACGCCATTTGCTCCCGACGCGCCGACACTGCCGTTCCCGCCGGCCCCGCCATCGCCGCCGTGGCCGGCATCGCCAGCGGCACTAGCGCCATTGACGCCGGCAAGTCCTGCGGCGCCGCCAGCCCCGCCATCGCCGCCGTTGATACGGAAACCGCTCGGGTGGATATGGCCATCGCCGCCGCGGCCACCCACTCCGCCGGCACCGCCGTCACCGTTACGTGCGCCGCTGCCCCCACCGGCGCCTCCATTCCCGCCGGCCCCGGCGTCGCCGCCAGCCCCGGGGCCAGGGACACCCGGGCTGGCGGTGCCGTTCGCGCCGGCCCCGCCATTGCCGCCGGCACCGTTAACACCACCGACGCCACCGGAGTCACCGCCGGCACCGCCCGCACCGGCGTGCCCGCCGTCACCAGCTGAACCCGCGATACCCGCACCGGCGCCCGCGGCACCACCAGCGCTGCCATCGCCGCCGGCTCCACCACCACCGGCCGTAGCCGCACTATCGCCACCGAGGCCGCCAACACCGCCCGCGCCACCGGCACCGCCGTCTCCGTTGACGCCAGTAGACCCGGCGCTGCCGCCAGCACCGCCAGCCCCGCCCATGCCGCCGTCGTAACCGAACAGGCCCGGTCCTTCGGCATTGCCGCCGGCGCCCCCGACGCCGCCATCGCCGCCGGCACCGCCGGCACCCGTGTTACCCGCACTGCCACCGCTGCCACCCGTGCCGGCCGCACCACCGGAACCGGCCGCACCACCGGCACCACCTGCGCCGCCGTCGCCGCCGTCCACGCTAGCGGGGACGCCGCTGGCCCCGGCACCACCCGTGCCGCCTGCGCCGCCTGCACCGCCAGCACCGCCGCTGCCGTTGACTCCGCCCGCAACACCATTGCCGCCGACGCCACCAGCTCCACTGGCACCCCCGGCCTTCCCGGCCGTGCCCGGGTCGCCCGAGACCACTCCTGCGCTGCCGTCGTCACCAGCGCCACCAGCACCCCCGGCGCCACCATCACCAGCGCTACCGGCCGCACCCGCAGCGCCTCCGGTGCCGCCGGTTCCCGCCGCGCCACCAGTTCCGGCGGCGCCACCAGTACCGCCGGTTCCGCCGTCACCGCCGGCCACACCGGCGCCGATACCACTGGCCCCGGCACCGCCGCCGCCACCGGCACCACCGTTGCCGCCAGCACCACCAGCACCGTTGACGCCGTTGAACGCGGCGCTGCCGCCGGCTCCGCCGGCACCACCAGCACCACCAGCCCACCCGGCCGTACCCGAGTCACCCGTGTTGACGCCTACGCCACCGTGGTCGCCGGCGCCACCAGCACCGCCGGCACCACCGGTACCCCAAGCTCCCGTGGTACCTCCGCCGCCTGGGAACCCTGCCGCACCGCCGGTCCCTCCGGCGCCACCGGCACCACCATCAATGCCAGCACCGATGCCGCTGCCCCCGGCCCCGCCAGCGCCTGCCGCGCCACCGTTTCCGCTGGCGCCACCGACGCCGTCAACACCTCCGGCGCCACCGCCACCGCCAGCCCCGCCATCGCCGCCGCGGGCACCGGCCGCGCCGCTGCCGTCGATACCGGCACCGCCGAACCCGCCAGCACCGCCGTCACCTGCGCTGCCACCCGTGCCGCCGGCGCCCACACCGAAGCCTGCGTTGCCGCCGTTACCGCCCGCGCCTCCGGCACCACCCACACCGGACGTGCTCGTGCTGGAGCCACCATCACCGCCACGGCCACCGCCACCACCAGCACCGCCGTCACCGTTGACACCGCCCACACCACCGGAGTCACCACCGGTTCCCCCGGCACCACCAGCGCCACCGATCCCGCCAGCCGCACCGGTGTTGAAGCCGCCACTGAGTCCCTCACCACCGGCACCACCGGCACCGGCGTGGCCACCATCACCACCGAGACCCGCAGCCCCGACACCGCCACCCGCGGCGCCACCCGCACCGCCATCACCACCGGAGCCCGCCACGGTCGCACTAGCGCCACCGGCCCCACCCGCAGCCCCGGCACCCCCATCATCACCGGAGCCATTAACACCGCCGGCCCCGGCACTACCCCCAACGCCACCAGCACCACCGGAGCCACCAGCAAAACCGGCCTGGCCCGCCAGGCTGGCATCACTACCCGCACCACCAGCGCCACCAGCACCGCCAACACCGGCACCCGCGGTCTGCCCGGCGTTACCCCACAGCCATCCACCGGAGCCTCCGGAACCCCCGGCACCGGCGGCACCACCGGCGCCGCCATCGCCACCAGCACCGCCCGCCATATCGAAGCCCACACCGCTGGCCCCGGCACCTCCGCCGCCGCCTAGCCCGCCCGAAGCGCCCTCGCCACCGACCCCGCCGGCGCCGAACAACAACGATCGGCTCGCACCCCCGACACCACCAGCACCACCCGCGCCACCGACACCGCCAATACCTCCCGTGCCTCCTGGAGTACCGCTGTCGACGCCAGCTGCCCCACCACCACCGACCCCGCCCGCACCGCCGGCTCCGCCGGTGCCAAACAACAACGAACGCGCCACACCCCCGGCGCCACCAGCACCACCATGCCCGCCGATGCCACCGGCGCCGGCACCCACGCCCCCAGCACCACCCACACCACCGGAGCCACCCGCACCCCACAACCAGCCACCACTGCCCCCGGCCCCACCAGACCCGCCGGTCATACCCGCAGCACCGACGCCACCGGCACCACCCACGCCACCGGTGCCGATAAGACCCGCGGAACCACCGGCTCCACCGTTGGCTCCGGCCGCCCCCGACCCACCATTTCCGCCGTTGCCCCACAAGATCCCGCCGGCCCCACCGGCCTGCCCAGTGCCCGCGACCCCATCAACTCCATTACCGATCAACGGACGGCCGAACAACGCCATACTCGGCGCATTGACCACCCCCAGCGCCTGCTGTTCGAGCTCCTGCAACGGCCACATATTCAGCGCCTCGGCCTGCCCATAGGCGCTCCCGCCCGCGGTCAGCGCCCGCACGAAGTCGTCGTGGAGCAACGCCACCCGAGCACCCATCGCCTGGTACTCCCGACCGAAACCACCAAACAATTCCGCAATCGCGGCCGACACCTCATCACCGGCAGCCGGCAACACCCCCACCGTGGCACCGGCCGCCGCCAGATTGGCCTCCCGAAGCCCCGCACCCAGACCCGCCAAATCCCGAGCAGCCGCCTCCAACAGACCCGGACCCACCGAAACAAACGACATCACACCACTCCTCTGCGATAGGCGGGCACCATCGGAAAAATGGGCTAAACCGCTCGTCACCCATCGGCTCCAGTGCCGATTCCCGCGTATCGTAAGTAGCGATGTGGCGAAATATATTGCCACACAGGTTATTTGAAACAAATCTGTCTAGTACGTGAAACCAATGTCTCGAACGGGAAGGCGCCGCCTCAAAACGGCTCTAGGCCGAGACCACACGTTGAAGGGACGCGACACCCGCCACTGGAGGGAGCAGTGGCTGGAGAGTTCTATGGTCGACCCGGTGCGTCACCGTTCGCGCGACCACGATGGCCACGGAGCTGTGATGCTGCCCGGCCTTGGTCCGCTCGTCGAAGATTGCGCGCCAATCCACGCCAAGAACAAAAACCCCGGCCGACGGCCGGGGAATCTGTAGCCGATGACGCGACCCGTGGTGTCACCCACGGGTCGACTCATCGCTTGGCGGTGGCGGAGGGATTTGAACCCTCGGACGGTTTTAGCCGTCACACGCTTTCGAGGCGTGCTCCTTAGGCCGCTCGGACACGCCACCGCCGAGCAGCTTACCGAACCGATGGCCCGTCACCCCAATCGCTGGCGGCCGAAGAACTCTTCCAGGGGCGCAGCGCACTCCTGTGCGAGGACACCACCGCGCACTTGCGGGCGGTGATTAAGCCGACGATCGCGCACCACATCCCACAAGGAACCGACCGCGCCAGTCTTGGGTTCCCACGCACCGAACACCAAACGAGCCACCCGCGCCAGCACCAGAGCACCCGCACACATGGTGCACGGTTCGACCGTTACCGCCAGCGCGGCGCCTTCGAGCCGCCACCCATCCCCGAGCACTCGCGCCGCCGCCCGCAACGCCAGGATCTCGGCGTGGGCGGTCGGATCGCCGAGTTCCTCGCGGGCGTTTACCGCGCGGGCGAGTTCGGTCCCGTCAGCGGAGATCACCACCGCACCGATGGGTACGTCGCGCGGACCGGCCGTCGCTGCTGCCGCCAGGGCGGCGCGGACCAGATCTTCGTCCGCGATCACCGACCGAGGCGGTCGATTATCGCCGACAGCTGCTCCGCGAAGCCCATTTCCCGGGCGATGCGGCCGAGTTGTTCGTCGGCGTAGAGGTCAGTCTCGTCGAGGATGACCCCCAGCACGGCCTCGGGCAGGCCGATATCTGCCAGCAGGCCCAAATCGCCTTCCTCGAACGGGTCGGCATCCTCGAGGTCCTCGGGATCTATTTCAGAGTCCAGGCTGTCTAGGACTTCAGCCGCGATGTCGTAGTCAAGTGCCGCGGTGGCGTCCGACAACAGCAGCCGTGTCCCTGAAGGCGCCGGACGCAGGATGACAAAGAACTCGTCATCGATGTCCAGGAGCCCGAAGACAGCTCCCGAGCTGCGCAATTCCCGCAGCTCGGTTTCGGCCTCCGACAGCGTGGCCAAGGCCTTCGGACTCATCGCGGCGCAACGCCATTTGCCTTCTTCACGAACCACGGCAACGCCGAAACCGTCCGGCGTTTCCGCGGACGGGCCTTTCGCTGCGGCCCGTTGTGCTCCCATGGGCGCTTACGGTAGTCGCTGGCCAGGTTTGTGACCAGATGACCCTTGACCAGCGCCGCTGGGCAAGCGCGGCGGCGGACACGCACAAGCAATACAAGTGTGCCAACCTTGGGACTGTGCAGACGACACCCGTGTGTGTACTCGGGCTGGGCTTGATCGGTGGTTCCATCATGCGGGCCACCGCTGCAGCAGATCGTGTGGTCTTCGGCTACAATCGGTCGGTGGAAGGCGCCAACGGCGCCCAGTCGGACGGATTTGAGGCCACCACCGATCTCGCCGAAACACTGGCCCGGGCCGCCGACACCACCGCATTGATTGTGCTGGCCGTTCCTATGCCGGCGTTGCCGAGCATGCTGACCCACATCCGCGAGTTGGCCCCTAACTGCCCGCTGACCGACGTGACCAGCGTCAAGACCGCCGTCTTGGAGGAAGTCACCGAGGCCGGTCTGCGCGAGCGCTTCGTCGGCGGTCACCCGATGACCGGCACCGCACACTCCGGTTGGGGGGCTGGTCACGGCGCCCTATTCACGCGGGCACCCTGGGTCGTCAGCGTCGACGACCACGTGGATCCCGTGGTGTGGTCGATGGTGATGCAGCTGGCGCTGGACTGCGGAGCGGTGGTCGTGCCGGCCAAGTCCGACGAGCACGACGCGGCCGCGGCGGCGATCTCACACCTGCCCCACCTGCTCGCCGAGGCACTGGCGGTCGCCGCCGCCGAAGTCCCCCTGGCTTTTGCTCTGGCCGCGGGTTCGTTCCGGGACGCCACCCGCGTTGCCGGCACCGCTCCCGACCTGGTTCGGGCGATGTGCGAGGCCAACACCGGACAGTTGGTGCCGGCTGCGGACCGAATCATCGAATTGCTCAACCGCGCACGCGATTCGTTGGCCTGCAATGGCTCGGTGGCCGACCTGGTCGACGCGGGCAACGCCGCGCGCACCCGCTACGAGAGCTTCCCGCGCTCCGACATCTCCACGGTGACGATCGGCGAGCCGCGCTGGCGCGAACGACTGGCGGCGGCCGGCCGGGCGGGCGGCGTGATCAAATCCGCTCTGCCAAGCCTGGATAGTCCAGGATGAAACCTTCATCGTCGACGGTCACGGTGGTATCGGCGACCGGGGAGCGCAACTTGATGCCATCCAGGCGGCCCTCACTGCTGTAGCTCACGGTGGCCGCGTCGACACTCATCTCCGGCACGTTGACGTAGACCATCGGCAAGGTGATCATCTCCGCACGCTCGTGGATTCCGAGGCGCCGGATCGGCAGCGCGTTGAAGAACGGGCTGAACACCAGGTCGATGTCCAGCGCGCCGTTGTACCCCGCTCGGCTCTCACCCTGGTGGTCGGTGACCAACCACATGTTCTCTTCGTCCCGGGCGATCGCGAGCTGACGTTCCCGCTCGGCCAGCGTGACGGTCAGTCCGAACCGCTTGGTGGCGCCGGTCTCGTCGGTCTGCAGATCGTAGAAAGCGCCGAATGCGGGATTGCTGGCGGTAGCGGCCGCCACAGTGCGGCCATTTGCCCTGATCCGCTTGCCGGACACCTGAATTCGTACCGATTCCATGCGCGAGACGTCTTGAGCACGCCACGTCAACATAGCCGTCCAGAGGCGCCGAGCCGGATCAGAGGAAACTGAGTTCACATCTCTACCGTAGGACGTGTGAACCAACCGCGGCGGAATTGGGACTAACTGCAACGTCAATTCGGTCATCTGGCTGGTGCCAGAACCTGCTCACGCGGCCGGTGCCGGGCACCGACGCCCATCCCGCCAACGCCAGCAGCCCGTCCAAAGACAGCGCCAGCGCCGCCACCATCAGCGCACCGACCAAGGCGATATGGAACTGACGTTCCTTGATCCCATCGATCAGGTAGCGGCCCAGCCCGCCCAGGCTGGCGTAGGCAGCCACCGTCGCGGTGGCAACCACCTGCAGCGTCGCGCTGCGCAACCCGCCGAGTATCAGTGGCAGGGCGTTGGGCATCTCGACGCGCAACACCACCTGGGCCTCGGTCATCCCCATCGCACGGGCGGCATCGACCACCAGCGGGTCGACGCTGGCGATGCCCGCGTAGGTGCCGGCAAGTAGCGGCGGCATGCCCAACAGCATCAGCGCGACTATCGGCGGCCCCAGACCCAGCCCGAACAACAGCACACCGAGCAGCAACACGCCCAGCGTCGGCAAGGCGCGCAGCCCGTTGACCGCGCTCACCACCAGCAACTGACCACGGCCGGTGTGGCCGATGATCAACCCAATCGGTATGGCAACCAGTGCCGACGCCGTCACGGCCAGCGCGGTGTATTCCAGGTGCTCGGCGGTACGGTGGGCCAGGCCGGCCGATCCGGTCCAATTTGCGGCGGTGGACAAGTAGGACAGCGCCTGTTGCAGGAAGTTCATCGAGCCCCACCCACGATCGGAGATCTGAACCGACGCCGGCCACGCGAGCTGCGCTCCCACGGCGTGGCCAACCTGCCGGCCACGTTGAGCACCATGTCGATCAGAATGGCCAGGACAAACATCACGGTGATGCCGGCCACGATCTGGTCACTCTTGTCCATCAGGTAACCCGCGGTGAACCAGGTGCCCAGACCGCCGATGCCGATCACCGCCCCCACCGAAACCATCGCGATATTGGTCACGACGACCACCCGCAGGCCGGATACCAGCACCGGAATTGACAGCGGCAGTTCGACTTTCAGCATTCGCGCAATCGGCGAATAGCCGACCGCCACGGCGGCATCCCGGACCTGCGCGGGCACCGCATCCAGGGCCTCCAGCACCGCACGCACCAGCAGGGCGGTGGTGTAGGCCGACAGCGCGATGATCACGTTCGCCTCTTGCAGGATCCGCGTCTTGATGATCAGCGGCAACACCACGAACAGCGCGAGCGACGGGATGGTGAAGACCACGCTGGCGGTTGCCGTCGTCAACCGACGAAGCGTCGGTGCGTGCTGCACGAACAAGCCCAGCGGGATCGCGATCGCCGTACCGATCAGCACCGGAATCAACGACAGCCGCAGATGGACCATGGTCAGCGCCCAGGCGGTGCCGAGGTGGGTCATCAAGTAATGCATACCCGGGCCTTATCGCCGGCTTTTCAACGCGGACAGCACGTCATCGGCCAGCACTCCACCGATGACCTTGCCGCCGTCGTCGACGGCCACACCCATGGATGACGGCGACGACAGCGCGGCATCCAGCGCCTGGCTAAGGTTGCCGTTCGGCCGGAACACCGCCCCGACCACGGTCATGGCGTCCGGCAAGGTCGCACCATCGCGATGGCGGCGCAATCCGTCGGCGTCAATCCAGCCCACCGGGACGTCATCGTCGCTGACCACCAGCGCCCAGCCATCGGGCGGTTGCGACCGCCCCAGACTGCTCACACAGATCCGCTCGAGGTTATGCAGCTCGAGCCCCGCCCCATCGAAGAGTTGCAGCAACCGGTAGCCACGGCCCAAGCCAATGAATTTCGACACGAACTCATTGGCCGGGAGGGCCAGCAGCCGGGCGGGCTGGTCACATTGCTGCAACCGACCGCCCGGCGCGAACACCGCCACCACCTCACCGAGTTTGAACGCCTCGTCGATGTCGTGCGTGACGAAAACGATGGTCTTGTGTAGATCGCTTTGCAGACGCAGGATTTCGTTCTGCAGGTCATGGCGTACCACCGGGTCGACAGCAGAGAAGGCCTCGTCCATCAACAGGATCGGCGGGTCAGCCGCCGGCGCCCGCGCCAGCCCGACCCGCTGTTGTTCGCCACCGGAGAGTTGGGCCGGATAACGGCTGGCCACCTTGGGGTTCAGACCAGGGAACGCCGGAGGCCTGGGTTGCTTTTGCTGCCGATTTCTGCGACGGATGGTTGTCGTAATATCGTCAGAACCGGTCAGAACGTTCGGGCATGAGTGATGAATTGTCGGGCGGAGAGCCGACGAATTACGGTGCCGACAGTGATGAATTCCGGCATCCAGCGCAGGCGCGTCCCGTCGCAGACGGGGGCCTCTAGCAGGATGTTTACTGACCGAGCCGGATGGCGGCCAGCGCGCAACGATGAATTGCCTGGCCAAATTGATGAATTAAACTGCGATGTTGGTGAATTTCACCGATGGCCATTAATAATCTTCAGGTATTTCACAGTCGAAATCGTTGAGCTAATGCGCCGGATAATGATATTCGGTTATTCCTAACCGGTGCAGAGACCCGGAACAGTGCAACCGCGATCGGCGAGCTATCGCGCAAGCGCCTGACTCGAGTGTCTGCGCGAGCCCGCTTGACCACGCCCGTGGAAGCGGGCGCCAACGTACCAACAAGAAGATCCTCGGCATCACCAACGTCTTCGCCGCCGAACATGAGTCGACGGTGAGGAGGGCGACATGAACCACATGAACCAGCTGATCGCCGCGGCGACCGGATGCGTCCAGCCCAGCGTCCCCGGCACACCAGGCGCCCGGCCCGCGACACCAGACCCCAACCCGGCCAGCACCCCCGGCGTCATCGAGTGAGATGGCCGTGCTCGGCCGGCAGTTTGACCCGCATTGTGAAAAGGAGAAGGTGATCGCCCATGGCGGAGATGAAGACCGATGCCGCGACCCTGACCGGTCAGGCCCGTCAGTTCGAACGGATCGCTGATGACCTGAAAGCCTCGATCCGGCGGGTGGAGACAAACGCGGCCGGGTTGCTGCTGGCCTGGCGCGGTGATGCCGGCCATGCCGCCCAGGCTGCGATTGCGCTGTATCACCAGGCGGCCACCCAGCAGGTCAAGAAACTCAATGAAATCTCGACAAAGATCTGGACTGCCGCGCAGGACTACACCGACACCGATGACCACGAAACCGGCTTGCTGTCAAACCAAATGAACTTCTAGTCCCCTCCTGAGCATCAGAAACGGAACAGCGACATGGCAGTACTGCACTACAACTTCGCCGCCATCGAGATCGGGGTTGCCGAAATCCAGGCCGAGGTCATCAAAACCCAAAAGCACCTCCACGACGCCAACCAGGTTCTTTCCACCCTGACCGAGGTGTGGGGTGGCAGCGGCTCTGAGGCCTACCAACAGGTCCAACAGCAATGGGATAGCGCCTCTGCTGACCTCAACGCCGCGCTGCAGGCCCTCGCGCGCGCCATCCACCAGTCCAACCAAGAAATGCTGACCACCGAAACAGGCCTCGCGGCCCTGTTCGCCTAGCCCACCAACAGCCAATGACAAACACACGCACAAGGATCCGCGAATGACGACATCGAAGAACCCAGTCACTGTCGATGCCCCTGTCCTGGCGGCTGCCGGGGACGCGCTGCGGGGCCTCTCGTTTCCGTCACCGCCGAAGCCGCCGATCGGGCTGGAAATGGACTACGCGGTGATCGCGGCCAATGAGGTGCTGCCGCACATCTACTTCGCGGTGAAGGACGTGCTCAACACCGCTCAATCCACCCTGCACCAGTTGGGCTCCAACATCGTCACCGCGGCCAACACCTATACGAACACCGACAAAACGCTGGGTGAGCAGCTCAGCCAGTACAAGTTCCAACCGCCGGCGGCCGCGAATCCGGCGCCGGCGGGTACTGGCGTCGAGGACTGACGCAAACATGACGAGACGTCCAGATGTGCAGGTGGCGCCCAAAGGCCTGACGCCGAAAGGCGCCGAGTTGGAGGTGCAGAGCGCGGCGGAAGTCCTGACCCTTTCGGGCGACACGTGGCGGACCTCCTGTACGGGCGGAAGCCAGGCGCCGCAACAACTTGCGCAGGGTTTCGAGCGGGCGGCCAAGAACCATCGGGGCACCGACCGAGCGGCCCGGGTCTGGCGTGCGTACCTGCAAGAGGTGCTGGAATCCGCCGACCCGCAGATGCCAGCCGAGCTCGATGAGCGGCTGGCTCGAGCGCTGCCGCACTTGCACGGCATTCTGTCGGCCCTGGCCGACGTGATCGATGAGGGTTTTCAGATCGTGAGAGGTGGCTAGGCGATGCCGCAGATAATCAAGAAACCGGACACTCCCAACTCGGAGGCGATGCTCGAACCGAACGGGTGGCCGAACGTCTACGAGCTCGACCTGATCAACCAGGCCCGTGATTACTTCATGGCACACAAGCAACTGAGCGAAGTGCACTCGGCTTGTCTCAAGCAGATGAGCGAGATGTTCACCAAAGATGTCTGGTCGGGAGATGCCGCTGAGGCCGCCCACGCCAAGCTCAGCGACTTCAGCTCGCGGCTGGAAACCGTGGTCAAACAGCTGTTGGGCGTATACATCTGGTACGGCGACATGGCCGCGCTGCTCATGACGGTCAAGAAGCGAATCTGCATGCTCGTCATAGAGACTGAAGCGGAGGTGGACGAACTCGAGGCGTCCGCGGAGGAAAACCCCGCAGCGCCCCTTCAGATCATGGCGCTGCTCGCTGAGGCCAACGCGTCGAACACCGCCATGGTGGTTACCGTCGCAACGGCGCTGCAGACGGGCTTGGGATTGATCCCGGAGGACATGTTCCCGGCGATCGATATGAACTCACCCGCGGATTACCTCCCCGATCTCGACCCGCCGCTACCGCCGCTACCCGCGCCGATCTCCAACAACATCCCCAAGCCGATAAAGCCACTACTGGGCCAGCAAGAACAGGCTTCGGACTCGACGTCATCGGACACCGTGCAACCCACGTCGGGGAGCACGCCGGCAGCCACCTCGGTGCCGACTTCGGGTGCGACGGCCGCGTTGAGCCCGCTGTCGAGTCTGAGTTCACTGTCGTCTCTGGCGTCGATGTCGGGTGCGGGAATGTCGGGATCCTCGGCGGCCGCCCCTCAAGGTCCGCCTTCCTCGGAGCCGGACACGTCGGCAGCCGAGCCGGCCGCTGCACCGGTGCCCACCGGTGGGGGTGGCGCGCACCCGGGTGGACAAGGGATCCGGCCCCAGTTCTTGGGGCCGGAGGTCGGGGCGAGTTCCCCAGTACCGCAGGCTGATCCGGCGGCCGCCGCGTCGGGCGCTTCGTCAGCCTCGGCGGCACCGACGACATCGATTGCGTCGGGGGGTGCCGCCGCGGGGCCGGGCGTGCGTTCGAGTGCTCCGGTAGCCGGCACCCGATCGGGTCGAACGCCCACCACGCCGGCAGCAGACAAGTCGGCGGGCAAGGCCCCGGTGCACGCCCGATCCACTGCGGATGGGGACTTCGCCGGCACCGCCGAGACGATGGATGCTGATGCGCTGGTGGCGATTCCGGTGGCCGCCGCGCTGGCGGAACGTGATGCGATCGCTGCGGCCTCGACGCCACGCACCAGCGAGGCGCCCGATCCATTGGCCCTGGCCCGACGCATCGCCGCGGCGCTGAACGCACCCGATGTCGGCGGCACCGATGAATTCGGGTTCTTCTGGGTCACCGCTGTGACCGCCGACGGTGAGATCGTGGTGGCCAACAGCTACGGGCTGGCCTACATCCCCGACGGGGTGCACCTGCCGGCAGCGGTGCACATGGCCAGCAGCGACCGGGGGATCGCCGCCAGCGAGCGGGCCCGCTGGGCCACCTACCCGGTGATGGCCGTGCAGGGCTGGGCCGCCCATCACAACGCCACGCTGCGCGCGATCATCGCCACCGAAGAACAGCTGGCCAACTGCGATCCCGGCGTGCCGAAGATTCTGCTGCAACCCGACGAGATCCCCGACACCGGCCAGATGAGCGGTCGAACTCGGCTGGAAGTGGTGGACCCACGCGCGGCCAAGCGCCTGGCCGCGACCGTTGATGCGCGTCTGATCGACTTGTTACCCGCCGCACCGGCGGATGCCAATGCGCCGGTCGATCGACGCCACAGGTTGTGGTTCGAGGTACTCAAACCCATGGGCAGCGAGTGCGCGGGCCGCGAGATTGCGCGCGTGGCCGAGTTCTACAACTACGCGGCCCACAGCCAAGAGATTCTGCTTTGGCGGGCACACAACGCCGTCGACGCCGACGCCCAGCGCGCTGCGGTGACCGACTGGCTGTACATCACCGCGCAACTCGACAGCGCACAAGCAATCGCTGCCTGATGGGGGTCGGCTGCTCACGCCCTGGCCGAGCCGGCACTCGGCCAGGGCGTGAGTGGGCAAGGTGGTCCCTCGGGGCGCAGCTGACCGCGTCAACCATCGGAGGTAGCTAAGCGATGCCCATCCCAAGACCGACCACTGCCGACGCCCCGGCGATGCTCGAACCTGACGGATGGCCCGGCATCGAGGAAGACCTCGTGTCGGACCTGGCGGTGATGTTGCGCTGCACGTGCGCGCAGCTCGAAGACGTGGGGGAGGCGTGCTGGGAGGCGGGGGCGCTGTTTGAGGATGGTCGTTGGCAGGGCCCGGCCGGCGCCGCAGCCGCTGTGAGGTTCGAGGAAATCCTGGAACAGATGAGGTCCGTGCTGGCCGCTATCGCACTTGTCACCGACTGGCACTTCGACGTGTGCGAATTCGCCACGGAGGTCAAGGAGGATATCTTCGCCGGCGTCCTCAGCACTCAAGCGCTGATCGAGGCGACACGGGAGGCCCAACCCGAAGCGGTCCCGCCGTTGATCGCGGCGCAGCATGTGAGCAACATCTTGAAGGTCAGCGGGCTCGGCCTGCACATTGGGGCCGACGGCACGGTGCTGCTGGCCGAGATCTGAGCGGCACAGATCAAGATCGCCAACGGGATCCGCACACCAGGTCCCTACCAAGTCCGAAGAGCCGGTCAACGCCGGACCGGATTGGTCAGCTGGCGCGCGTTCGCCCGGCCGGGGTGACCTACCTCCCGGCTGCATCGGCCTCTTGGTAGGCGCGGGCCGCGGCAGCCATATCATTCGACAGCTGGAAAAGATCCTTTTGGATAGCCAGCAGCCTCGCGTTCAACGTTCCCAACATGGCCGGCGAAAGCCGATTGAAATGCACTGATGCCGGATCAGTTCCGATCGCAAGGACTCCCGGCGGAATCCTCGGAAAGTCAGCTGCGGTACTGATCGCGAACAGCTCACCCGCCGCAGTCCGCAGGCTGGGGATACTGACGGTCAGAGGGGAGGTCATTGCTGGATCCCTTTGGTTGTCTTCGGCGTTGGGCGTTGGTAGGTGGAGTGATTGACCGCTGCCGGCTTGGCTGGTTAGTAGTCGAGTGCTTCGCGTAGTGCGGCAGCACTACGCGCCGTCGCACTACGCGAAGCACTGGGCTACTGAGCGGCCAAGATGGCAATCCGCTATGGGTTAGATCTCAATATCCCCACTGTCAACGATCGTTGAATACACTGGTTGGCATGCCCGTGAAGACGCGAGACGCAACCGCCACCCGGTCAGCGATCCTGGACGCTGCACAGTCCCAGTTCGGGGAGAACGGGTTCGAGCGAACAACCATCCGATCGGTGGCCAAGGCCGCCGGGGTCGATCCGGCGCTGGTCATGCACTACTTCGGCAGCAAGGCGGGGCTCTTCACGGCAGCCACCCGATTCGACATCAAATTCCCGGATCTCTCGGGCATCCCAATGGACCGCATCGCCGACGCGCTGCTGCCCAATTTCCTCAGGGTGTGGGGGCCCAGGGGGGCATTCCTCCCGCTACTGCGCGCGGCCGCGACCAACCGTGACGCGGCGGACGCGCTGGTCGAGGTGTTCGTCGACCGGGTCGGCCCAGCGCTATCGGCGATCGTGCCGGACCGGGGGCCCGAACGCGCCGCGCTGGTGGCAGCGCAAATGGTCGGTGTGGCGACGGCCCGCTACGTAATCGGCCTCCCGCCGTTGCTGCACATGGACGACGAGGAACTCATCAGATGGCTGCGGCCGGTGATCGTGCATTACCTGACCGACCCCGCGCCGTGACGACCGTTTCCGGATCCGAACTTGCCCGAGCCGGCTTCCCCGTTGCGCTGCCGGTGGGCTATTCGAGCGCGGCGCTGGCGGCGTGGGTGCCGGCGCGACGCCCGGAAAACACGCAATCTGCGATGGACAGCCCGCTGACATAGGAGTTGGAGCAGATGCCGGTTGCCGTGCGACCCGCACCGAACAAACCGGGAATCGCCGCACCGGATGCGTCGAGCACGGCTCCGGTCTGTTCATCGACCTTGATCCCGCCGAGGGTCAGCATCGGGGTGGGGTTGAGCAGGCTGGGCCGAACCGAGATGTTCAGCAGGGTGAAAGGAGCGCGGGCTACTCGGCGCACAAATTCCGCGGGCTTACCGGCGGGGTCTGTCGCTGCGGCGTCGATTGCGTTGTTGTGCGCGTCGACGGTGGCCTGCAGGCCGTCGGGATCGACGCCCGCCTTGCGCGCCACGTCGGCCAGCGTCTCGGCCCTCACCGAATCGGCGACCATCAATGCCGCGGCTTGAGCGCGCTGAAACCACAACGGCTGCTTGAGCATCTGGCGCCGAGCTTCATTCATCAAGTCCGCATCGGTGACCAGCCATGCCCTGGCGTTGTGATCTTGCACCAAGGCTTTGCCGACCGCAGCGCCGTACCGACTCTCGTCGATGACGCGTTGACCTTGCTGGTCGACCATGACGGTGCTGATGAATGCGCTCGGTGGCGTGATGAAGCGCCATGCCGAGACGTTGTCCATCCGTTCGGTGACCGCTCCCACGCTCTGTGCCAGCGCAATACCGCTGCCATCATCACCGCTGGTGCCGAGTTGAAGCCCGGTCACGTAGCGCGGGGCATACCGTTTGATCCATTCGCTGTTGGCGATGAAGCCACCGGCACACACGATCACCCCTCGGCGTGCCCGGATCTGAACCGCGCGGGCGTAGCGTCGCTCAAGGGCACGCAGGCGGCGCTCCATCAAGTTTCGCAGCGGCGGATAGTAGATCCCGGGCTTGGTGGACACCGCCGCTAACGCGGCATACGCCCGCCGAATGCGGGGTGGCGCATCGTGCATCGTCATCGCTTCGACTCCGGTCACCCGACCCGTCGAGTCCTGCAGCAGCTTTGTCACCTTGGTGTGGGGGTAGAACTGAACACCAAGGGAGAGTGCGGCTTTGGCCAGTGGCGCATATAGCTGCTTGCCCGAGGTGCCTTTTCCCTTGACTCGGTGTCCGCGCTGGACGGGCGGAGTGTGGCTGCGAAACGCCCCGGAATTCTCGCTACCCGAGTGGTAGAGGTAGTAGTGATTATTCGGAAACGAGGTTTTGTAGGGACAAACGGTGGAGTCGAAAGGCACGCCGTAGTTGCTCAGCCAGTCGATCATTTCGGGGCTACCGCGCACGAATGATTCCAGGGTCGACTCGCTGACTGCATCTGCGACTTCGAGGCGGAGATAGGTCAGCATCTGTTCGAAGCTGTCGCGCACACCGGCTTGCTGCTGGACCGCCGTACCACCGCCGGCATAGATGATGCCGCCCGATATCGCGGTTGCGCCACCACCATTAGCCCGATCCAGCGCCACCACCTGCACGCCCTGTTCGCGTGCCGTGATGGCCGCGGACACACCTGCCGCGCCAAAACCGATCACGACTACGTCGGTGGATTCGACAATGTGCTCCGGTGTGTCATCAGCCATGCGGCTACCCCAATCAGTCTTCGCTTGCCGGCGCGGGTGACTGTAACAGGTGCCAATGCGCGGCGAAGGGGATCGAGGCGGGCTGCACCGGCGGCATGGGGAGCGACCGAAACGTCCTCAGCACTCGACGATGTTGACAGCGACGTTGATGGCCAGGCCGCCGGCCGAGGTCTCCTTGTACTTGGCGTGCATGTCGGCGCCGGTAGCCCGCATGGTGTCGATCACCTGGTCAAGGGTCACGCGGTGGAAACCGTCACCCCGCAGCGCCATTCGGGCGGCGTTGATGGCCTTACCCGCGGAGATCGCGTTGCGCTCGATGCAGGGGATCTGCACCAGCCCGGCGATGGGATCGCAGGTCAGGCCAAGGCTGTGTTCCATGGCAATCTCGGCGGCGTTCTCCACTTGCCGCGGCGTGCCACCGAGGACCTCTGCCAGTCCGGCGGCGGCCATCGCGGCCGCGGAGCCGACTTCGCCCTGACAGCCCACCTCGGCCCCGGAAATCGACGCCCGCTCCTTGAATAGGGATCCGATGGCGCCCGCGGTCAGCAGAAAACGAACCGTGGCGTCGTCGGAGTCCGCGGTACCGGCCCGTGTGTAGTGGGCGGCGTAATGCAGGACGGCGGGCACAATGCCGGCCGCACCGTTTGTTGGCGCCGTGACGACGCGGCCGCCGGAAGCGTTCTCCTCATTGACGGCCAGCGCAACCAGGTTGACCCAATCCTCGGCGAATTCGGGTTTGCGGTTCGGGTCTTCGGCGTTCAAGCGCTCATACCAGCTCTTCGCGCGACGCCGCACCTGCAGGCTGCCAGGGAGTAAACCGTCGCGCGAAATGCTCTGCTGTTCGCACTCCACCATGACGTCGCGTAGGTGCAGCAGACCGCTTCGGACGTCTTGTGCACTGCGACAGCATGATTCGTTGCGTAGCGCCACCTCGCTGATCGAGATGCCGAATTGGTCGCAGATGTCGAGCAACTCCTGGCCCGAGGAGTACGGCAGGGGGGTGCGACATGGATGGCGGTCGTCGCTGTGATCGGAACCCGCTGTGACGATAAAGCCGCCGCCGACAGAGAAGTAGGTCTCGGTGGCCAGCACCCGCCCGCCGGAATCGGTGGCGGTCAGCGTCATCCCGTTGGGGTGGGTGGGCAAGACGACGTCGGGATGCAGCTTGACGTCCCCCTCGGTAAGGGGGACCGCCACGGTGCCGTCGATCCGGGTGACTCCGGACTCGGCGATTTCGGCGAGCCGGCGCTCCTTGGCTTCGCTGCTGATCGCCTCGGGCTGAAAGCCTTCCAGGCCGAGTAGCACCGCGGACATGGTGCCGTGGCCCGCGCCGGTGGCCGCGAGTGAGCCGAAGAGATCGATTTGTACCGCGGCGACGGCATCGCGCTGCCCCGCGCTGCGCAGCGCAGCGATGAATTCGTTGGCCGCGCGCATCGGGCCCACGGTGTGGGAACTGGAGGGCCCGATGCCCACGGTGAAGAGTTCGAAAACGCTGATCGTCATGGCTTGTGCAGTTCCGGGTACAGCGGATAGCGCGCGGCGAGCTCCTGGACCTGCTTGCGCAGCTCACCCAGCTGGTCGTCGTCAGCAGCGGTCAGCGCCGCCGCGACGATGTCGGCTACGGCACCGAAGTCATCGTGGGAGAAGCCGCGCGAGGCCAGCGCGGGGGTGCCGATGCGCAGCCCGGAGGTGACCATCGGGGGCCGCGGATCGAATGGGACGGCGTTGCGGTTGACCGTGATGTCGACGGCGGCCAGCCGGTCCTCGGCTTGCTGGCCATCAAGGTCGGCGTTGCGCAGGTCGACCAGCACCAGGTGAACGTCGGTTCCGCCGGTCAGCACGGTGATGCCCCGTTCGGCGACATCGGGCTGGTTCAACCGATCGGCCAGGATTTGGGCACCGTCGAGGCAACGCTGTTGGCGCTGCACGAATTCGGGCTGCGCAGCCATTTTGAAGGCGGTGGCCTTCGCGGCGATGACGTGTTCGAGCGGCCCGCCCTGCTGGCCGGGGAACACCGCGGAGTTGATCTTCTTGGCGATGGCCGCATCGTTGGACAAGATGATGCCGCCGCGCGGCCCACCCAGCGTCTTGTGCGTGGTGGAGGTGACGACGTGCGCGTGCGGCACCGGGCTGGGGTGCAGGCCGGTGGCGACCAGGCCGGCGAAATGTGCCATGTCGACCATCAGCACGGCACCGACCTCGTCGGCGATCTCACGGAATCGGGCGAAGTCCAACTGCCGGGGGTATGCCGACCAGCCCGCGATGATCATCTTGGGCTGGTGATCGCGGGCTGCTTGAGCGACGGCATCCATGTCAATGAGGTAGTCGTCTTTGGACACCTCATAGGCCGCGACGTTGTAGAGCTTGCCGGAGAAATTGATCCGCATCCCGTGGGTGAGGTGGCCCCCGTGAGCCAGCGAGAGCCCGAGAATGGTGTCTCCGGGATTGAGCAACGCGTGCATGGAGGACGCATTGGCAGTCGCACCCGAATGTGGTTGCACGTTGGCGTATTCGGCGCCGAAGAGCGCTTTGACGCGGTCGATGGCCAATTGCTCCACGCCGTCGACGAATTCGCAGCCGCCGTAGTAGCGCCGGCCCGGGTAGCCCTCGGCGTACTTGTTGGTCAGGACCGAGCCTTGGGCCTGCATCACCGCCAGCGGTGCGTAGTTCTCCGAGGCGATCATTTCCAGCCCGGTTTCCTGGCGGTTGAGCTCGCTGTCGATCAGGGCCGCGATGTCGGGGTCGAAGGTGCTTAGGGATTCGTTGAGGATGCTCACAAGCTTAGTCCGTTCTGTCCGGCGTACTCGCTGGCGGTCAACAGATCTCCTACGGCCGTCGGCTGCACGGAGTACAGCCATCCCGCGCCGTAGGGATCGGTGGCGATGGTTGCCGGGTCATCGACGGCGGCGGTGTTGACCTCGACGATCTCACCGCTGGCGGGGGCGATCAAATTCGAAACGGTCTTTGTCGATTCCACTTCCCCGCAGGATTCGCCCGCGGAGACGGTCTCGCCGACCTCGGGCAGTTGCACGAAGACGAGGTCGGCGAGGGCTTCGACGGCCACCGAGGTGATGCCGACGCGGACGGGACCGTCGGGTGTGGCCGCACCGGGCGCGATGTCGATCCACTCGTGGTCAGCGGTGTAGCTGCGGTCGCCAGGTATTTTGCGGTCGGTCATGGTCGCCTTTCTTGGGATGCGTGGGCGGTCGCGATGGTCATGAGGATCAGGCTGGGCGCGGTCGCACGTAGAACGGTGTCGCGACTACCCGGAAGCGTTCCATGCTGCCCCGGATATCCACGGCGACAATGGAATCAGCGTCTACCGTGCCGGCGTCGACGTAGCTGATCGCGATCGGGTAGCCCAGCGTGGGAGAAAGGGCCCCCGACGTGACCGTCCCGATCTGCCGTTGGCCGTCCTCGGTGTACACCGCATATCCGGCCCGAGCGGCGCGCTTGCCGAGTCCCTGCAGGCCGATCAGCGTGCGTCGCGGTCCCTGCGCGGCCAGTTCGGCGAGGGCATCGCGGCCGACGAAGTACTTCTCGAGCCGTACCGTTCGGCCCAGTCCCGCGTCGTATGGGCTGGTCTCCAGCGAGAGTTCATGGCCGTAGAGCGCCATACCGGCTTCCAGCCGCAGCGTGTCGCGGCAGGCCAATCCGGCCGGGATGACGCCGTCGGCGCGACCGGCGTCGAGTAGCAGGTGCCAGACCGGGGCGGCGTGCGCGTTGTCGACGTAGAGTTCGAATCCGTCTTCGCCGGTGTATCCGGTGCGGGCCAGCAGCACTGGTATCTCGCCCAGCTGTACTTGCGTGGCCGCGTAGTACTTGAGCTCGGTGACCGTGGCCCGGTCGGCCTCGGCGACCACCTTGCACAGCATCCGCTCGGCGACGGGTCCCTGCAACGCGATGAGCGCGGTGTCCTGGGAGCGGTCGGTGACCGTGGCGTCGAATCCGGCGGCCCGTTGGACCAGCGCTTCGTAGACGGCCGCCACGTTGGCGGCGTTGGCAACGACGAGGAAATTGTCCTCGGCGAGCCGATATGCCACCAGGTCATCGATCACACCGCCGTCCTCCCGGCACAGCAGTGAGTACTTGGCCTTTCCTACCTTGAGGCCGGAGAACGCGCCCACCAACGCGTAGTCCAGGGCGGCCGCGGCCCCGGGACCGAGGACCTCGATTTCGCCCATGTGCGACAGATCGAACAATCCGGCGGCGCTGCGCACGGTGTGATGTTCGGTGAGCTCGCTGCCGTAGCGCACCGGCATTTGCCAGCCGGCAAAGTCGGTGAAGCGGGCACCCAGCTCATGGTGCTGCTGCAGCAATGGAGTGGCCGGTGTGATTCTGCTGGTCGTCATGTCTATTCCCTTGCTGGTCAAAGTACTTGAAGTGACGCGGATTTCGGCGGCAACGTTGACTCGAAGGCCGCTGGCGACGGGCACGAGCAGACCAGGTTGCGATCGCCGTGTACGCCATCGATGCGCCGCACCGGAGGCCAGTACTTGTCGGTGACCAGCCAGGGCGCCGGGAATGCGGCCACACTGCGCGGGTACGGCAGGTCCCAGGTATCTGCACACACCATTTCGGCGGTGTGCGGGGCTTGGCGCAGTGGGCTGGCCTCCAAGGGCCACTCGCCCCACATGACCAGGTCGATTTCGCCGCGGATGGCGACCATCGCATCGACGAACCGGTCGAGCTCGGCCAGATCTTCGGACTCGGTCGGTTCCACCATCAGTGTGCCGCTTACCGGAAACGCCAGCGTGGGGGCGTGGAATCCATAGTCGATGAGCCGCTTGGCGACGTCCTCTGCGGTCACTCCGGAGCGGCGGGTCAATTCCCGCAGATCCAGAATGCACTCGTGGGCGACCAATCCGTGTGGACCGGTGTAGAGCACCGGGTAGTGGTCGTTGAGCCTGGCGGCCAGGTAGTTGGCTGACAGCACGGCCGACTTGGTGGCCGTGGCCAGGCCGTCGGGACCCATCAGAGCGATATAGGCCCAGGTGATCGGCAAGATCCCGGCTGATCAGTAGTTCGCCGCCGCCACCGACGAGTCACTGGTGTCCTGGTGCGGGTCGTCCGGCAGGAACGGGGCCAGGTGCGCCCGCACCGCGACCGGGCCCACACCGGGTCCACCCCCGCCGTGCGGAATGCAGAATGTCTTGTGCAGGTTCAGATGTGAGACGTCGCCGCCGAAATGGCCCGGCCGCGCGATTCCCACCAGCGCGTTGAGGTTGGCGCCGTCGATGTACACCTGGCCGCCCGCCTTGTGCACCAGATCGCACACGGTGGTGACGTCGGGCTCGTAGACACCATGGGTGGACGGGTAGGTGAGCATGATGGCCGCCAGCTCCGCTGAATGGGTGCTGATCTTGGCGCGCAGGTCGGCTAGGTCGATGCTGCCGTCGGCGGCAGTGGCCACCACGACCACCTGCATGCCGGCCAGCATCGCCGAGGCCGCGTTGGCGCCATGAGCCGACTGCGGAATCAGGCAGATTCGGCGTTGCTGCTCGCCGCGACTGGCGTGGTAGCCGTGAATGGCGAGCAGGCCGGCGAGTTCGCCCTGGGATCCCGCGTTGGGCTGCAGCGAGACGCGGTCGTAGCCGGTGATCTCGGCCAGCCAGCGCTCGAGATCGGCGATCAGCTCCCGATATCCCGTGGTCTGCGCAATCGGGGCGTGCGGGTGGATGGCCGCGAACTCCGGCCAGCTGATCGGGGCCATTTCGACCGCGGAGTTGAGCTTCATGGTGCACGAACCCAGCGGGATCATGGTGCGGTCCAGGGCCAGGTCGCGATCCGAGAGCTTGCGCAGGAACCGCATCATGGCGGTCTCGGAGCGGTGTTCGTAGAATACGCCGTGCTGCAGGTAGGGCGTTGTCCTGAGCAACTCCGAGCCCAGGGGGGATCGGCTCGGCGCGATGCGTTCGACATCGAAGGCCTTGAGCACCAAAGTGATGACCTCGGTGGTGGTGGTCTCGTCGCAGCTGATTCCGACATGATCAGAACCCGCACGTCGCAGATTGATGCCGAGGCTTTCCGCGCGTGCGATCAATTCGCCGGCGCGGCCTGGGACTTCGACCAGCACGGTGTCGAAGAACTGGTCATGGGCCACGGTGTAACCGTGGTGGCGCAGGCTGGCCGCAATCGACACAGCATGGGCGTGAACTCGAGAAGCGATGTCGCGCAGCCCCTCCGGTCCGTGATAGACGGCGTACATCGCGGCGACGTTGGCCAGCAGTGCCTGGGCGGTGCAGATGTTGCTGGTGGCCTTGTCGCGGCGGATGTGCTGTTCGCGCGTCTGCAGGGCAAGTCGGTAGGCCGGTGCGCCGTTGACGTCCTTGGACACCCCGACCAGCCGGCCCGGCAGTGCCCGCTCCAGCCCGCTCCGGACCGCCATGTACCCGGCGTGGGGCCCGCCGAAGAACAGCGGAACACCGAATCTCTGGGCCGAGCCCACCGCGATGTCGGCGCCGAGTTCCCCTGGCGGGGTCAACAGGGTCAGCGACAGCAGGTCCGCGGCGACGGTGGTCATGGCGCCCCGGGCTTTCGCGGTGGCGATCAACCGGCCCAGGTGCCGTACCGCGCCGCTGGCGCCGGGTGCTTGCAGCACGATGCCGAAGAAGTCGCCCTCGGGCAGCTTCTTTTCGATGTCAACGAGTTCGATGTCGATGCCCACCGCTGCCGCACGGGTCCGAAGCACCGACAGGGTCTGGGTGAAGCAGTCGCTGTCGACCAACAGTCGTGCAGACGGGCTCTTGTTGGACCGCCGCATCAGCAGCATCGCTTCCACGACCGCTGTCGCCTCGTCGAGCAACGACGCGCCGGCCAGTGGCAGCCCGGTGAGGTCCTCGATCATGGTCTGGAAGGTCAGCAGCGCTTCGAGACGGCCCTGCGAGATCTCGGGCTGATAAGGGGTATACGCCGTGTACCAAGCCGGCGATTCGATGAGGTTGCGGCGCAGCACTTCTGGTGTCACACACGGCGAGTAGCCCTGGCCGATCATGGACACCCGGATCGTGTTGCGTTCGGCCATCGAGGCCAGATCGGTGAGCACCTGCTGTTCGGTTCGAGCCGCGGGCAGGGCCATCGGCGCGGTGTTTCGGATCCACGCCGGCACGGCAGCATCGATGAGGTCATCGAGGCTGGGGTAGCCGACCGTGGCGAGCATGTGCGCAATCGCCGCAGGATCGGGGCCGATGTGACGGGGCACGAAACTGGAAGCGACAGCGCGACCGCCGTGCAGTTGTTCATATGTTTCAGACAAGGGGCAACTCCGGTTTCCGTGGGCCCGGATCGCACCGGGCTGGTTGCTCCCTCCCCGCTCTGTCCTGAAACCTGAGAGTCTGTGGCGCCGCCATTACAGCGACGTCGTACACCTTCGGTAAGGCACGGTCTAGGTGACCGATCCTTGTCTCCAGAGTCGCCTCGGCGATGCGGTACTGGGGCCTGAGAGATTCTCGGGGAGGAGATTGCTCCTACGGCGCCTCGATAGCGAGGTTTCTCCCGCGTCGCGTCAACAGCAATGTTGTTAGCTATTTTGTTGTGACGAGCAGTCAACATACACACCGACTCGTCGTCTTGTCACTCCCCCGATTGGCCACATTTGGCGGTGCCCGGCGGTTGGCCGGACACCGCACGGGCGGGCGGTTGGCTGCAGGCCCGGGGCGACCAAGACCGGACACATTTGACCATCGAGCGTTAAACGCGGATGCGCACAATAATATTCGGGGCCCGCGGCGCCGCATTCGGACCGCTGTTCAGCTGCGAAAACGGCGGCCGGAGCTGTGGTGGGTGCCGGATCGATTGCTGATCCGATCCGCCCGATGTGAACCATCACACACGCGGGGCCCCCGGTCCGGGGCGAAGTCCGCCCCCGCTCATCCGCTCGGGTTCGGGTAGATCAAGGTAGCGCTCCAGGTTGCGGTGCATGTTGATGATCCGCCGTTCCTCGCCGGACAGCACCAGATGGGTGAAGCCGGGCTGATGCAAGCCGCGCTGGACACCCGGGAGCACTCGGATGTCTTGAGTGAGCACGATCCCGGGCTCGGCCTGATCGGCGGCCATCCGGACGTCTGTCGGCTTGTTGTGCGGCGCGTCCGGCGGCATCCGCGTCATCAGAAACATCACCATCTCGCCCTTGTCGGGATCGGCGAAGTGCTCCGGCTGGGGCCGCGAGCACATGATGGTCAGGTGGTCCGCGTTGGCCAGAAACGTCATGTTGGGAAACAAGTTGTACTGATGCCGCCGGGTTATCCGATCGGTGTCGGCCCACTCGAGGTCGACACCGCGGGTGGCGGCAAAGGCTCGGGTGCGTGCCGCAATGAGATCCTGAACCGACTGGCCGGGCCGGCGCTCGTCGGCCGGCAACGGCGTGCCTTCGGCCGCGCCCATCAGCGCACCCTGCGTGTAAACGTAAGCGTCCCAGACCTCTTGGTCGCTCAGGGTGCCTTCGAAGCGTGGGCTCGGCACACCGTAGGGCTGGTCCGACTTCCCAGCGTGCCTCCAGATCTGTTGTGGGGCGTGAATATCGTCGACACAGCGCAACAATTCGGGATGCAACGTCTGAATGTGGTAGGTCTCGCTGTAGCCGTCAGCGATGGTCTTCCAATTGGCATCGACTTCCACGGTGAGCGTGGCGTAGCAGCGAAAATCACTCAGCCCGCACCACGCGATGTCTTCGGGTATCGGGTCCAGGTAATCCATCAATGGCATCGCGGTGACGTCGAGACTGACGAAGACCAGGCCCTCCCAGGTCTCGACCCGCACGGGCAGCAACGGGAAGTCGGGCATGTGCAGCGAGCCGAAACCCTTGCGATTGGGCACTCGCCGCAGTTCTCCGGTCAGATCCCAGGTCCAGCCGTGGTAGCCGCACTTCAGTTCACGCAGGCCCGAACCCGAGCCCGCGCACAGCGAATTGCCCCGATGGCGACACACATTCTGGAATGCGCGCAGCACGCCGTCGCAGTCGTGGACGATCAGTACCGAATAGGGGCCGCAGCGGTATTCGAAGTAGTCGCCCGGCGCGGCGACATGGTCGAGCATGCAGGCGAGCTGCCACACCTTGGGCCACATTCGTTCGATTTCGAGCTGGGCGAACGCGGGGGAGTGGTAGCGCTGCGCGGGCACCAGTGTCGGGGAAGCCGGCGGAACTCCAATCGCGTCCTCGTCGCGAGTGCGGGCGGGATTGCCGGCGGCGGTGCTCATCGCGTCCCGCTAACGCGCTCCGCGCACCAGGCGGCCGGGACGGGCTCCGGTGTCGACACCGCCACGGCGGGTCACCGCTCCGCTGACGATTGTGGCGGCGTATCCGCTTGCGCCCTGCAATATCCGGTTGCCGCCGGCGGGCAGGTCGTAGGCCACCGCGGTCGGATGCGGCCGCAGCGCTTCGAGGTCGATGACGTTGAGATCGGCTTTCTTGCCGGGCTCGATGGTGCCGCGGTCGGTGAGGCCGAACAGGTGGGCCGTGTCGCGGGCCTGCTTGCGGATCACATATTCCAATGGCAACTTCTCGCCCCGCTTGCGATCGCGTGCCCAATGGGTCAGCAAGAAGGTGGGGTAGGAGGCGTCGCAGATCATGCCGCAGTGAGCGCCGCCGTCCGAGAGCCCCAGAACGCCGGCCGGGTGCAGCATCATTTCGCGGATCGCATCGCAGTTTCCGTCTGCGTAATTGAACAGCGGCAACATCAGCATGGCGCTCGCGTTCGATTCGAGCATCAGGTCATAGAGGGTCGCCAGCGGATCCTGGCCGCGGGCTTGGGCTATTGCGGCGACGGTGCGGTCGCGGGTGGGTTCATAGTCGGGCGGATCGCCTAGCGCATAGAGGCGTCCCAGCGAGTACTGAACGAAGGCGGACATGCCGTCGAACAACACGTTCGGGTCGATGGGTAGGTCGTCCTCGGACAGGATCGCGGCTTTCACCGCGGGATCGGCCAACCGTTGCGCGAGCTCGTCGCGGGTGCAGTCGGCCTTGAGCCGGCGGTAGGTCGGGCGGTGGGTGAAGGCGTGGTGACCTTGGAACCCGATCATCATCCCGAACGGGCGCGCGGCGATCTGCGGGTGCAGGCGGCTGCCCGCCGCGTGCGCGCTGGCCGAGAGCTCCAGCTGCTCGCGCCACAGGTTGGGATCGGCGTCCACCTGGATCAGAGCGAACGATACGGGTCGATCGATCTCACCGGCCAGGCGCCGCATCCATTCCAGTTCCCTTCTCGGCCCGACGATGTCCTCGCCCGCGGCGCCCTGCGGGGCGAGCTCGAAGACGGCCTGTCCGCCGGCGGCCATGGCGCGCCCCAGCCCGAATAGCTCGTCCTCGGCGGCGAAGGTTCCGGGCACCGGTTCGCCGTCCATCGCGCGGTGAGCCAGCGTGCGTGAGGTCGAGAACCCGAGCGCACCGGCCTCGATCGCCTCGGTGACCAGCCGGCCCATCGCCGCGATGTCTTCGGCGGTGGCCGGTTCATTACGGGCGCCGCGTTCACCCATCGTGTATGCGCGCACGGAGCCGTGGGCGATCTGGCTCCCCACGTCGATGGAGAACTTCTGCTTGCCGATCGTGTCGAGGTATTGGGGGTAGCTTTCCCAGCCCCAGGTGATGCCCTCGGTGAGCGCGGTGCCGGGGATGTCCTCGACCCCCTCCATCAGCCTGATCAGCCAGTCCTCGCTGCCGGGGCGAACGGGTGCGAAACCCACCCCACAGTTGCCGGTGACCACGGTCGTCACCCCGTGCCCGCTGGAGGGCTCCAGGGTGCTGTCCCAACTCACCTGACCGTCGTAGTGCGTGTGGATGTCGACGAAGCCGGGGGCCACCACCTGACCGGTGGCGTCGATGGTTTCGGCGGACTCACCGCCCAGGCCGGGATCATCGGTGCCCCGCCGGACGACGTCGACGATCTTGCCGTCCTTGATGCCGATGTCGGCCCGGTAGCGTGCGGCCCCGGTGCCGTCAACGACGGTGCCGCCGACGATCTTCAAATCGAACATGAGCCCTCTGAGCCTCTCCCTGGTCGCGCGGCTGCGACGCGAGCCACCGGCCTGCCAACCCGGACCTGGATGGTTATTACGCTACGGCGCGTAGCGTATGTACGACGGTATTCCGCCCGCTCGATTCAGTCAATGATTCGAGAGCGCAAACGCTGGGGTGCCGGCTCAGCTATCGGAGATGTCGTTGAGCGCGTCATCCAGTGCGTCATAGAGGGGCAACATGGCGTCGATCCCCATCAGCCTGATCGGCCGGCTGGTGGCCGGACCGTCCGCGACCACCACGAATCGCGTCGGCGCCACGGCCTGCGCCTTGGCGCTGACCAGGACGGTCATCCCCGCTGAGGCCAGGAAATCGACCTTCGAGAGGTCAACGATCAGTGTTGCGGGCGCCTCGATGAGCGAAGTGCGGAGCATCTCGGCCAACCGGGGTGCGGTCAGCATGTCGAGTTCCCCCGACACCGTCACCACGACCGCTTCGCCAACCCGGGATTTTTCGATTCCGAATGCTGTGGGTGGCGTTGGGTCGCCAGATTGTTCCACCATTGCTGTATCTCACATCCGTCCCTGTTCGGGACACCGCTCGTTGGCAGACATCCAATGTTTCGGGCCGGGCTGCTATCTGAACCCCGCCGACCGCTTCCGCCGCCAACATGCAGCTCAGTGGCGCACCCCCGGTCTGCACAAATCCTAGGCCACCACCAGATCGGGCGCGCTCGCCGCGCGGGATCCGGCATGCCGACGCCGCAATCGCGCCGGTCGGTTGGCGCTGCCGGGCCTGGGTGGCCTCAACAAAACATGGTCCCCGACGATGCGACGTTGGTAGGTTCTGGGAATGCTCTTCGGGGCGTTGAGCGACATGCAATGGAGAAAGCGCCGCCTGGTCATTGCGATTATCAGCACCGGAATTATCTTCGGGATGACGCTCGTCATGACCGGGCTGGCAAATGGTTTCCGGGTGGAGGCGCAGCACACCGTCGATTCCCTCGGTGTCGACGTTTTCGTGGTCAAAGCCGGCGCGGCCGGGCCGTTTCTGGGCTCGATTCCATTTCCCGACGTTGACGTGGCGCGGGTGGCCGCCGAGCCCGGCGTCGTGGCCGCGGCGCCGCTGGCCAGCATGGGCACGATCATGAAGGAAGGCAAGTCAACCCGAAACGTCACGGCTTTCGGTGCACCGGAGCACGGACCGGGCATGCCCGAGGTATCGGACGGGCGAGCGCCGTCCAAACCGGACGAGGTCGCGGTATCCAGCACGCTCAACCGGCATATCGATGACACCCTGCAGCTCGGAGCGCACAAGCTGCGGATTGTCGGCATCGTGCCCAACTCCACGGCGCTGGCCAAGATCCCCAACATTTTTCTGACCACCGAGGGCCTGCAGCGGGTGGCCTACAACGGGCAACCGATGATCACGTCGATCGGGATCGACGGCTCGCCCCGAGAGCTCCCGGAGGGCTACCAGACCTACGACCGGGAGGGCGCGGTCAACGACCTGATACGTCCGCTGAAGGTCGCCGTGAATTCAATTTCGATCGTGGCGGTCTTGCTGTGGATTGTGGCGGTGCTGATCGTCGGATCGGTGGTGTATCTCTCCGCGCTGGAGCGCATGCGCGACTTTGCGGTGTTCAAGGCGATCGGCACGCCAACGCACTCGATCATGGCGGGACTGGCGTTGCAGGCGCTGGTCGTCGCGGTGCTTGCCGCTGTTGTGGGTGTCGTCCTGTCGAAACTGCTGGCTCCGTTGTTCCCGATGATCGTCGCGGTGCCTGGCGGGGCCTATCTGGCGCTACCGGTGGTGGCAATCCTGATCGGCCTGCTGGCCAGCGTCGCCGGACTCAAGCGGGTGATGACCGTGGATCCCGCACTCGCGTTTGGAGGTCCTTAGCCGGTGGGCGATCTCAGCATTCAGGACCTGGTAGTCGAGTACTACAGGGGTGGATATGCCCTTCGGCCGATCAATGGTTTGAACCTCGACGTGGAGGCCGGGTCTCTGGTCATCCTGCTCGGTCCGAGTGGATGCGGGAAGACAACGTTGCTGTCTTGCCTGGGCGGCATTCTGCGACCCAAGTCCGGGGCGATCAAGTTCGAGGACATCGATATCACCACGCTCGAAGGTACGGCGCTGGCGAAATATCGGCGAGACAAGGTGGGCGTCGTCTTTCAGGCGTTCAACCTGGTGCCGAGCCTGACCGCGCTGGAGAATGTGATGGTTCCGCTGCGTTCGGCCGGGATGTCACGTGCTGCGGCACGGGCGCGCGCCGAGGAGTTGTTGAAGCGCGTCAACCTCGAGGAGCGGATGAAACACCGGCCCGGGGACCTCAGCGGAGGGCAACAGCAGCGCGTCGCGGTTGCGCGCGCGATCGCGCTGGACCCGCCGCTGATCCTGGCCGATGAACCGACCGCACACCTCGACTTCATCCAGGTAGAGGAAGTGCTGCGGCTTATCCGCGAGCTCGCCGATGGTGACCGAGTGGTCGTGGTGGCCACCCACGACAGCAGGATGCTGCCGATGGCCGACCGTGTTGTGGAGTTGACGCCCGATTTCGCGGAGACCAACCGGCCGCCCGAAGTCGTCGAATTGAAGTCCGGGGACGTGCTGTTTGAACAGAGCACGATGGGCGACCTCATCTATGTCGTATCGGCGGGTGAGTTCGAAATCGTGCACGAATTAGCTGACGGCGGCGAAGAATTGGTCAAAGTTGCCGGGCCCGGAGAATATTTCGGCGAGATGGGGGTGCTGTTTCACATGCCGCGTTCGGCAACGGTGCGGGCCCGCACCGACGCGACGGCCGTCGGCTACACGGCGCAGGCGTTTCGTGAGCGGCTCGGTATCGGCGGTATGCGCGACCTGATCGAGCACCGCGAGCTTTCCAGCGACTGATTCGGCGACGGAGCTGGCGGGTCAGCGCCGGTGCCCGGCGAAGAACTGCCAGATGGTGTCGGTCGCGTCCAACGCCGTCGACGGTTCGGGAAGACCGAGTCTCTCCAGCAGGGGGCCGCGCGTACCGCCGGGCCATTGATGGCCCGCCCCGGCCACCGAGATCAATTCCACGGTGTGGCCGTCTGCGCATTCGGCGGTCACGGTTGTCACCACGCCCGCAGTGCTCGAGATGGGCGGTCCACATGCGTCGATGGCGCGCCAGGTCGCGTTCACCGAAGGCACCGACGGGCCATCCACCCGTGGCGATCCGTTGATTTTCACCGCTTTGCCGGGGCCGCCGTCATAGGGGACGCTCTGGTCTGCCGTGCCGTGGATTTGCGGCACCGAGGTCGGCCGCGCGCGTGCGCAATCGGTCACCAGCGTGCCGGCCACCGGTGCGATCGCGGCGAAGATATCCGTTTGGCAACCCAACCGCAGCGCCATCATGGCGCCGTTGGACATGCCGGTCGCGTAAACACGCGCGGAATCTATCGGGATCTGTTTTCCGATCGCGGCAACCATGGCGGTGAGGAATCCGACGTCGTCGACATTGTTGCGCTGGGGCAGGCCGCAGCAGGTTCCAGCGTTCCAGGCCCGGTGCAGACCGTCGGGATAGGCGACCAGGAAGTGCTGCTGATCTGCCTTGTCGTTCCAGTGGTACGCGCGCTCGGCCTGCGCACCGTTGCCGAAACCGCCGTGCATCATCACCACCAGTGGGACCGCGCCGGTCAATCCCTGCGGCCGGTAGAGATTGAACGTCCGTTCGGCGCCATCCCACTGGATGCTCTGAGTGGACCGGCCCACCGGGATCGTCGCGGGTGCGGGCGCTCCAGTCGCATGCCCACCCGCGGAACATCCGCCCGTCCAGACGACGAGCGAGCCGAGGATAACCGCGCTCAACACCCGAAGGATGCGAGCGGTTTCACGCGCCATCAACTCATGGTGACAGCCCTCTGCCGGAATGACAAGTAGCTTGTCAATCAAGCGAGGGGCTGGCTTCCAGGCGGGGCCGTTCCTTACCGCGGGAGTCGCGCCACGGCCAGGATCCGAGCGGCCACCAGGGCGGCGACCGTCACTGCGATGCAGGCAAGTCCGTCGTCCTTGAGGCCCCACTTCACCGACGCCAGGATGGCCGCCCCGGCCACACACAGCAGTACGCCGACCCCCGCGCCGCGCCAGACCGAGGTGATGGCAGGTGCGCCGTCCCAGCCGGGCAGCGGATTGTTCTCCAGCGGCCGCAGCGCAACGAACAGCGCTGCCACCGCACCACACATGATCAACAGTTGGGCAGCGCTGATCACGGCGAAGCCCGGCTCGCCGGGATAGCGGGGAGCTCCCAATCCGTCGAAGAGCAGGTGCACGCCCAGCAGGGCTGGCATATGCCACAGGTACAAAGTCATGGCTCCGGAGTTGCCGATCGCCGCCAACCACCAGACCCGCGGGCGCCGAGCCCATCGGGCGATTGCCGGTGCCGCCACAACAGCCAACGCGCTCAGAATGATTGCGTGACCGGCCAACAACAGTGAGGGAGGGCTCATGTTGGGCAGCCGCTGGCCTTCGATGCCAACCAGGCTCAGCTCGTAAGGGCCCCAGCACAGCAACGCGACGTTGGTGGCCAGAAATATCGCGGCGGTGCCGATCGCGCGGGCTCGTGTCAGCAATCGGCGGCGATAGGCCACGCCGAACATGGCGGGAATGAGCCAGACCGCGAGGTTGAGGTATCCGAGCGATGGTCCGGCGCTGCAGTGCAGTCGGACGGCGTCGACGGCCGCGATCATGGCGTAGACCGCGGTTACGCTGGCGGCCAGGCGCGCCGTGCTGGTGATTCGAGATAGCACCGGCATCGCCGCCAGCACCAGCACGTAGGCGCCGAGAAACCACAGCAATTGGATGCTCACACCGGCGACCGGCTCGTAAACGTGCTGGGGCAGTAGCGGATAGAAGATGACCAGCGCCACCGCCCAAAAGCTCAGGTAATAGAAAACCGGTCGAAACAGCCGCGCGGCGCGCTTCATCAGCCAGCCGCCCCAGTTCGTTCCGGGTCGCCAGGACGGGACACACGCCGCCGCACCGGCGAAAAAGAACAACGGCATGATCTGAAAAATCCAGGTCAGAGCCTGAAACGTGGTCGAGGTGGTCAGCAGGTTGTCCCAGCGGAGGACTTCACCGCGGATGACGCTGGTCGCCATCACCGTATGGCCCACGACCACGCCGACCAAGGCCGTGATGCGGATGACGTCGATGGCGCGGTCACGGTCGGCCGGGGTGCGTTCGGCAAGTTCGGCGGGGCTGGGAAAGCCCGTCAGCGATGTCATGCCTGAAGCATCACGGGTGGGCCGGGTGGACCGCTTGGGTAGTTCTACTCGTCTTACCCGGGTAGGGCTACCCGAATGGTGGGCGCAACAGTGCTGCCGGGTGAGCTATCTGGCTGGGGGCCAACGATTTACATCGAACGCTGCAGCGTCAGGCTGAACAGCAGGTAGCCGATGCAGAGCAGGAAGTTCAATGCGACGATAACCATGCCCAGCGAGAGCAATGCATGCCGGCACTTGCGCTGCAACCGGTGTAATTGCGCGACGCGTTTTTCACGGGTTATTTGGATGGCGATCAACGCAAAACTGATATTCGTCATTTCGCTATCCGAGGCGGGCATGCCGGCGTGCATCTCCCGAAGACGCTGCGGTGAGATCCTCACGCCCACCCCGGCGAATCGACGGCTCAGCCGTCGCGCCTGGCTGCGGCCGAATAAGTGATCGCGCATCGGCAGCTGATGCGAGAGTCTCCGTCGTTCGTCGCCCCACGGGTTCGACGAGGTCGTCACAAGCCGGAATTCTATGCCGTTTCGGTCCCTTATAGGGAGCGCCGCGCCAAATTTCTTCACGCCATTTGTGAATTACCGCAATTGCTCGGTGGGTACCCCAGGCTCCGGCGTTCCCTGGTGGGTACCCCATAGCGGTCTTGATACGGACGCACCCGGTCGCGAACGACGCTGGCGTCCAGGCCGGTATCCGACCAGGTGTACCGACCCCGCCCGCCATCACCGGGATGAGCCCTCAGGAAGTCACGCATGCGTTGTTCGGTTTCCGGCGCCAGCTCGCGGCCCAGCTTGCGATATACGCCCCTGATCGTGTTCCAGGGGTCATTAACGAAGTCGGTGTAGAGCACGTCGATCACCTGGCCGCCGGGGGGGCGCCACCGGCGCGCAGCGCCATCTCCCGGTCGAGGCCGACCACGATTTCCTCGTAGCACTGGGCCGCGCATTCGGCGATGCTGGATTCGTCGCTGGCCATCCGGCGCAGGTGATGGGTCAGCGCCGCGATTGAGGAGATGACGTTGAGTGGGTCACGGTGTGTCTGCACGATCAACGCGTCGGGGTACTCGGCCAATAGCGCATCCAGCTGCCACAGATGCGCGGGCGATTTGAGCAGCCACTGGCCCCAGACGCCGGATTGAAGGTGTTGCAGAAAGATTCGATGGAATCGGTAGGCGCCGCGGTGGTCCGCCTCGTACAGCAGCCAGCGGTAGTAACTGGGTAGCCGGTACTGCACCGAATAGATCATGCTGGTGAATTCGCTGGCCGTGATGCGGACGCACTCCTGTCCGACCTGTGCGCCCATCGGGTGAAAGGACAGGAAGCCGGGAATGATCTGCTCGGAGAGTTCGATGCTGGCCTTTGTCTGCGCGATTCGTGGATCGCTGAGATACGTCTCGGGCGCGGGGACCGGACACGGCGCATCGACTTCCCAGGTCAGCGGTGCCCGAAGGTCGGGGTCCTGGGCGAGCAAGTCGTAGAGAATCGTCGTTCCGGTGCGGGGCTGGCCGACGATGACGATGGGCTGATCGATTGCCTTCGTGGCGATTTCGGGGTGCTGGCGGCGCCACGCGATGACGCCGAGGCGGTTACGCAATGCGCGCATCAGGTCCAGGTGGGCGATCTCGACGCCGATAGCCGACAACCGCGCCTCGTGGATCAGTGCGTCGGTGACCCGCTGCAATCGGTCTTGCCACCCGTCGGCGCCGAAGTCGTCGCTTCCGGCTTCCTCGCAGGCGGTGGCGATCAGGCGTTCGGGCTTGAACCGATCCTGCGGCATGCTCATGCCCGCTGCTCCCGGTGGCGTACCGACACCTCGACGTCGGGCGCTTGGGGATTGTCCAGCCAGCGCAGGATCACGAACCCCCGATGCCGGCCACCGGTGTCGAGCCAATGTCCAAAACCGAAGTCCTGCTCGGAAATTGCAATACGCACCCGGCCATCCGCGCCGGCACGTACCGCCCGATTGGTCACCGAGCTGTGCCTGCTGTCCGGCTCCAGACATTCGTGCCAGATGCTTTCCAGCGCGACACTCCAGTACCGCGTTTCCGGTGGCTCGAAGTCCAGCACCAGGGCCTGCCCCGGTGCTAGCCGGAAGGTCCCGATCATGTACAGGTTGTCCGGGGTGGTGTCGGCGGCGCCAAGATCGGCGGCCTGGGCGGTCAGTAGGGTGTTGGGGTGGTCGAGCAGTTCGGGCTTGATGGTGCGGTGCAGCGTGGTGAGCTTCATCAAGGACCACGCCAGTGCCGTGAACTGTCCCGCAAGTTCGTCGTCGGTTGGTGGCGACGCCGGGGCTGGGTCGAAGGCCTCGATGCGCATTTTGGCCAGCTCTTCGTGGCTGCGATCGCCGACGTACTCCCGGACGACGATCGCCGATGCGTCGTCGGGGATTTGCACCCACTGCCCGCCGCCGAGCTCGCCGGGTTCCAGCGCCGAAAGCAGCAGCGTGAATTCACCAGACTGCAGCGCTAAGTCGGCGTCGCTGAGGTAGCCGGCCATTCGCCGGGGCGTGAGTCCGGTGCCGGCCAGTATCTGTATTCCCAGGTAACAACTGGTGCCCCGGGTACCGGTGATCCGGTAACGGTGGTCGCCGCGGATCATCGCCAGAAAGTAGTTGCCCTCCGGGTTGGGGCCGCCAATCATGCGGTTCGGCGGACACATATCGAAGAACACGGGCCGGGCGGGGTCGGACTCCACCGACATTTGCGCGCATAGCGACGACACCCGGGCGATGACCCGCAGTCCTTCCAGGAGTTCCGGCTCGGACTCGGCGTCCTCGGTCACGATCTTGGTGACGTCTGCGAGCATCCGCTGAAAGAACTGCCACGCGGCAAGCGCCTGGGGGGCATCCGCGACAGGCCTGGCGAGGTGGTGAGACATAGTGTCACAATAAGACTATGTCTCACACATTCGGTAGTGGTTCGCGTGAATATAGTGGGCGAATGTCTCCGCCACCCGCAGCCACCTCGCTTGCCGAGCGCAAGCGCACCGCGACCCGCCAGCGCATTGCCACGGCCGCGGCGCAGCTGGTTGCCGATCTGGGGTTGGCCGCGGCAACGGTGGAGCGCATCGCCGATACCGCCGACATCAGCCGGGCGACCTTTTTCCGTTATTTCAACTCCAAAGAAGACGCCGTCGCAGAAGGCATGACAGCGCACTGGCTGGACCGGATCGCTACCGCTCTGGCGGCACAACCCGAGCATCTGAGCGCCGTCGAGGCGGTCGTTGGCGCCTTCGGTGGGCTCGCCGTCGGATTTGCCGAGATGGAAGATCAAGTACGCGAATTGGCAACGCTTACCCGGTCTTCGGAAACGTTGGAAGCCTGGACGCTGCACATCTATGTGCGGTACGAATCGGCGATCGCCGACTTGATTGCACCGCGGATACCCAATTTGGTACCCCAAGACCCGAGGCCGCGGCTGGTCGGTGCGTTGGCGATGGCCGTGGTGCGCATCGCGCTGGATGACTGGCTTGGTCAGGGTGGCTCGCTGCCGGATCGGGTGCAACAGGGGTTGGCGGCGATTGTCATCGCGTGAATGGCGTCCAACCGGGCGCCGGTTGCGGTGCTGGATCGTCGTCAGTCCCCAGCGCGTTGCGCCCTAGGTGCGTACGGCCACCGCTGATAGCAGATCGGCCAATCGATCTGGCCGGTCGAGCATCGAAAACGTCCTGGCCCCCTCGATGAGCTCGAGTCGGGCGTTCGGGATGGTGGCGGCGAGGAGCCGGCCGTCCTCGAGTGCAAAGAACTTGTCGTCGGCCGACCAGGCGATCAGGGCGGGCTTGCTGAACTCGGGCAGCCGCGCGGCGACGCCCCTGGTGACGTCGGTATGCAATGACAGGGTTAGCTGACGCAGGTCTTCGGCGATCGCCGGATTCGAGAGCGCCGGTTGTACCCAGCGCTGCGCCAGCTCATCGATGTCGGCGTGGGCAAGGTCGCCGTAGGCGCGCCGGCGGGCCGCCGGCGACCGCATGGTTTGAATAGCGGCCCGAAACATCTTCTTGGACTTGGCTGCCAGGATCACCGGCTTGAGAATCGGTGGCGGAAAGTGTTCGAAAGCATCGCAACTGGTGAGCACCAGCGCGCCAAGACGCTCGGGATGATGCACCGCCACCAACTGTGCGACGACCCCACCGGTGTCGTTGCCTACCAGCACCACATCATGCAGGTCCAGGGTTGCCAGCACATCGGCGACCAGGTCACCCACGCCGGTGATCGATCGGTCGGCATCCGGACCCAATGCCCTCGGGTGTGCGCCAAGGGGCCAGGTCGGCGCGAAGCAACGCAAGCCCCGCTCGGCAAGCCGTTCGCTGACCTGGTGCCATAGCTGGCCACCCATCAGGTACCCGTGCACGAATATGACCGGTCTGCCGTGTTCGGGTCCGGTTACTTCGTAATGGATGGTTCCGGCGTTAATGTCGATCGTCGGCATGGATGACTCCCATTTCGATACACTTACAAACACGCTGCCGGTAACTTACCAACAGGTTGTATGGAAATCAAGAGACGCACGCAAGAGGAGCGCTCCGCGGCTACCCGCGAGGCGCTGATCACCGCTGCTCGCAAGCTGTGGGGCAGTCGCGGCTATGCCGAGGTGGGGACGCCGGAGATCGCCGCGGAAGCCGGCGTCACCCGCGGCGCCATGTACCACCAATTCGCTGACAAGGCAGCGCTATTCGGTGAGGTCGTCGAGGCGGTGGAACAGGACGTGATGACGCGGATGGCTACCTCGGTGGCTACCTCGGGGGCGGCCACGCCCGCCGACGCGATCCGTGCTGCCGTCGATGCCTGGCTGGAGGTGTCTGGCGATCCAGAGGTGCGTCAGTTGATCCTGTTGGACGCACCCGCGGTGCTAGGCTGGGCGGGCTTCCGCGATGTCGCACAGCGCTACAGCCTGGGCATGACCGAGCAGTTGATCACCGAGGCCATCCGGGCGGGCCAGCTGGATCGCCACCCGGTGCGGCCACTGGCTCATGTGTTGATCGGCGCGCTCGACGAGGCGGCAATGTTCATTGCGACGGCCGATGATCCCAAGCGTGCCCGCCGCGAGAGCCGACAGGTGTTGCGTCGGCTGATCGACGGCATGCTGAACGACTAGCAGCTGGCATTCGGGCGCGCTCGGCCATTCCGGCCGCGGCGAACCACGGTCGCGCGCTGCACCCGGGTGGGTACGCTAGCCCGGATCATCGGCCCACCCTGGGGGAATCAATGGCATTTCGAATCGGCATGAATATCGCGGCCTGGGTGCTGTGCGCCGGCGCGGTCGTGGGTGCGCCCCCGGTGCAGGCCGCACCCGGCGCCGTCTTGCCCCCGATCCCATCCACGGGTGGCGGGCCGATCATCGGTGGCGGTGATGAGGCTGCCCAGAGCCGCATCGCGCGACAACTCATGAGCGTGGGTAATGCCGATGTCCAAGAGGGTGATGGCGCGGACGCGGCCTCGTTCATCATGGACTCGGCGCAGGTGGCCGACTCACGCCTGGCTTCCGCATTCGCCCCCCTGCAGCGCGCGTTGGGATGTCAGAAGGTCAACACGTCATTTGGGGCCCGTGCCTACCGGCGCAGCGATGGCGGGTTGGGGGGGGGGGGCGATGCTCGTCATCGCCGAGAGCGCTACATCGGACATGCAGGCGCTGACCGGTTGCATCCGGTCCGTCTGGCCCGCGGCAACCGCCGGTGGATCCAACGCGATGTGCGCCCACGGATGGACCTATCCGACGTCAGGGCAAGACCACCGCCCTGAGACTTACCACATCCTGCTGGCCGGCACCGCCGCCGACTTCTGTGCCAAGCTCGACGAGGACTACGCAAATTTCGCCACCAACTGGCCGTGAGCACTCACCGCTGGTGGTAAGCCGTCCGAAGCGGCGGGGCGTTTCACGCATCGGGCGGGGAGTCCGCCGGCATCGCCGGGGTAATGCCCGTGGCCAGACCACATCGTCGACGTCTCACCTTGTTTGCTCTGGAATCAATGTCCAATGAATATCGTGGGTGCCAGGACGTCCAAGTATGGCCAGCTCGCGCGTTCGCTTCGTGGCCACCCGCACGCCGGTTAGCTGCAGGTTTATCGAGGATCTGGACACGTCGCGGGGGTTCGTGGCTGCGGGTTGCCGCAGCATAGGTATGCCTTCGTGTTATTCATCATGTCGCGCTATGCTCACCCAATGCTTTGCTCGGAGGTGATGTTCGGTGGCGCGTAGGCGCGGATGGAATGGAGCGCCGCCGGCCTCGGACGAAGAGGCATCGCGGCGCATTGTCGACACGGCGGTGAGGCTGATCGCCGAGACCGGATCCGATGTCAGTCTCGCCCAGGTCGCAGCGTCTCTGGGGGTCATCAGGCAGACGGTCTACCGCTACTATCCGACCGCAGATGCGCTCATGCGCGCGGCGGCAATCGCATCGGTGGACGGCTTTCTTGATCGGCTCACCGAAGCCGTGCGCGGCATGCGCGATCCCGCGGAGGCGATGGCCGAAGCGGTGATGTTTACGCTGCGCGACGTGGTGCGCACGCCCCATCTCGGCATTCTGATCGCGCAACCGTACGCCCACACACACCCGGAAAATCTCACCTCCGAAGAGGCACAGGTATTCGGGGTGCGGATGCTGGAGCGTTTCGACGTCGACTGGGCGGAGTATGGATTCGCCGACGAGTCGGCCAGGCACGACCTGGTGGAGTTCCTTCTGCGGGTGTTGCTGTCATTCTTTGTCGCGCCCAATGTGCCCAGTCGCTCCGATGATGAGCTGAAAAGCTTTATCAGGCGGTGGGTCGGCGGCGCCATCCTGGCGCAGAAGCGCTGACCCGGGCTGCCAATGTGCCTACGGTGAGAAGCTAAGCGCTGTAAGCCTTTTCACAGGTGGGCCTGACTGAAGAACTGCCAGATGGTGGCGGTCGCGTCCAGCGCCGTCGACGGTGGCGAGATGCCGGCGATCGTTTCCAGGACGGGTTTGGACCTGCTACCGGGCCACTGGTGGCCGGCTCCGGCCACCGAGATCAATGTGACCCTGCGTGCGTCGGTGCAGGAAGCGGTTTGGGTTGTCACGACTCCGGAAGTGGTTGAGGTCGGCGGTGCGCACGCATCAATGGCGCGCTAGGTGGCATTGACCGCGGCCGCTGAGGGGCCGTCGACACGCGCAGTGCCGTCGAACGAGCGGGCCGCGCCCGGCCCGCCGTTGTATGGGACGCGATCGTCGGCGGTGCCGTGGATTTGCAGCACCGATGTGGGCCGCGCGTGGGCGCAATCGGTCAGCAGCGTGCCGGCCACGGGAGCGATCGCCGCGAACTTGTCGGACTGGCAACCCAACCGAAGCGCCATGATGGCGCCGGCCGACATGCCGGTGGCGTAGACGCGTGCCGGATCGATCGGGGTCCGGCGCTGGATGGTCGCGACCATATCGGTGATGAATCCGACGTCGTCGATGTCGAAGCTCTCCGGCGCGCCACAGCAGGTGCCGCCATTCCAGGCGCGCAGCACACCGTTGGGGTATGCGACCACGAAACCGTCGGTGTCGGCCTGACTGTTCCAGTGGTAGTCGCGCTGGGCCTGCGCGCCATCACCAAAACCGCCGTGCAACATCACCACAAGGGGCGCCGCGCCGGTTAAGCCACGCGGACGGTACACCCGATAGATCCGGAAAATCCCGCCCGAGTTGAGGATCTGAACCGACCGTCCGGCCGGGATCGGGAAATCGGGCGTTGCCGATAGCCGCGTGCCGACTACGCAGGTGTTGGCCAAGAAGATCAAGGCGGCCAGCAGGCACACGTTGACTACCCGAGCGCATCGAACCGCCACGGCCACATGGTGACACCCAGCCGCATACTTGACAAGCATCTTGTCATTAGTGTCGTGAATGGCAGACTCGGTGTCATGCGACGTGTTCTGGATGCGGCGTGGGAGCCCACGGTGCCGGCCCTGATGCAATTGGTCGCGGCCACAGCGGCTCCCCAGTTGAGGTCGGCGTTCGCCGCGGCCGGACTCGATGGGATCCGGCCGGCACAAGCGATCGGCCTCGTTCCACTGGCGGGCGGGGGCCTGCATGCGTCGGACCTGGCCGACCGGCTTGGGGTGAGTAGGCAGGCGGTGGCCCAGGCGGTAGCCGCACTGGAACGCCACGGGTATGTCCTGCGGGCGCCGGACCCGGCTGACGCTCGTGCGCGAATCATCGAGTTGACGCCACGGGGCCGCCAGGCGCTTCGGGTGATGCGCGCCAACGCGCTCGATGCGCAGCGGCGGTGGCAAAAGATCCTGGGACCGCAACGATTGGGCGAGCTTCGGGAGACGCTGCAGCTCCTGCTCGATGCGGAGTCCGGGGCGTAGGGGCCGCCGGTGCTGCGGCGCAAAGGCCGTGCCGGCCACTGGGTTCAACGAAACGCGTGACTCATCCGCCGCTTGAATGCCTCGTCGAGGCGCAGGTAGGTGCTGTGCAATGGGTGCCCGGGCCAGTCGTCGCCGATCAGCTCCGCCGGTAGCAATGGGTCGCGTTGGAGGTGGCGGACCACCGCGATCGACAAAGCGAACTGGTAGCTGGAACGTTGCGCCGAAACGTCGCGGCTACTCCGGTCCAGTTCGGCATCCATCGCCTGGATGAGGGTCAGGGCATCGGCCGCCCACTCGTCGAGGGAGAACAGGCTGCTGGCCTTGTCGGCGCTGATATCGGTAGCGGCGCCATGAAAATGGATGCACTGGCGGTCCAGCACCGACCGGGAGATCGGAAGACGTTGCGGGTCAAGGTTATCCGGACGTATCCAGACGCCTTCGCGCAGCTCCGCGAGGTGCAGAGCCATGGCTGCCTTTCTGAGCTCGAGGCGATCGGCCGCGGAGCGGCGATCCAGCGAGACGACCGCCAGTTCCCAGGTTCGGTCCCAGGAGCCAACGGCTGTGTCAGCGATCCGAGACGCCTCGTCGACACGCTGCCGCCGCTCCAGCAGGTGCCCGGCGAGCGCATAGCTGCCTTCGCCGCTGGTCAGTTCGCCGCTGCTGACCATCCGCCAGAGGCAGGTGCGGGCGGCGCCGTCGCTGATGCCGAACAGGGAGGCCACCGCCACCAACTCGGCCACCGTGAGGCGGGCCTGGTCGGCGCCCAGCAATGCCGATGCGAGCACCGAACGTGCGCTGAGCGGCCGGTTGCCGATCAGCCGGCGTACTCGGGCCGCGGACGTCGGGGACACCTAACCTCCATATCACCGAATTGTTGACGCATGATTTCCACAGTGTGATACTGGCATACGTGAGCTCGCCGACGAAGCCGTTGGTTGCCGAGGATGCAGAGATCGTCCGGCGCGTCCTTGCCCATATCGATGCCGGGACCACCGACGAGGGCGAGGCTTGGCGCGAGCCGGTCGAAAACTACGTCAGTCCAGAGCGCTTCGCCGCCGAGTTACGGTTGCTGCGCGGCATGCCGAGTGTGTTCGTGCCGTCGGCCGCGATCCCGAACAACGGCGATCACGTGGAACGGACCGCCTTCGGGGTGCCCCTGTTCGCGGTGCGCGGGGCCGACGGGCGAGCGCGGGTGTTCCGCAATGCCTGCCGGCATCGCGGCTTTGCTCTGGTGGAGAACGCCGGCTGTTCTCATGCGCTGGTATGCCGCTACCACGGTTGGATATACCGTCTGGACGGGTCGTTGTCGCACGTCCCGCACGCGGAGGCCTTCCCCGACCTGGACATGTCCGCGCGTGGCTTGGTCGAGGTGGAAAGCCACGAGGTGGACGGGCTCATCGTGATTGGTCCACTCGACCCCGTGGACGCTGGCCTGATCGAGGACGAGGGAGCGATCGGCTGGCTGACCGACGGTAGTCCCTGGCGGGCGAAGCTCGTCCCGGCCGAGCGCCTGATTGTCGTTGAATCAACGCTGCGGGAGATCAATTGGAAGGTGCTCGTAGAGCAGTTCCTAGAGGGCTACCGTATCCGGTCGACCCACAAAGACACGTTCTTTCCCGTCCAGTACGACGATCTCAATGTGGTGGAGGCATTCGGGCCCAACACTCGTATCACCTTCCCGTACCGCAATATTGAACGGCTCCGAGACCGTCCGGAGCACACCTGGACCACGGGTGCCAGGGTGACGTATTTGTATCAGCTGTTCCCCAACGTCATGTTGGCGACGTTCCCGGATGTGATCGCCATGGTCGTGATCGATCCGGTGAGCGTCGATCGCACCGCCGTGACCATCTATTCGATGGTCACCCCCGATGTCGCCGAGCGTGATTCGCTCGACGCGTCGAGCAACTTGGCCGGCGCGGGCAGCTTCATCGGGCAGGGCCTCTCCGAGGACAACGAGATGTCCGAGGGCGTTCAACGTGGCCTCGCCGCCGGAGCAAACGCTTTCGTCGAGTTCGGTCGGCACGAGAGTGCGGTTGGACGTTTCCATGCCGCCCTCGGTAGGCGGTTGGCTCGGTTGACCTCCGCCGGGTGACGTTTCGAGGCGGCCGTGCCGAAGGCGGCTATCGTGGGCAACCGGAGGGTTCGCCGGGCAGCGTTGAGAGTTCGGCAGGCGATTCCGGTGTGGCGTCCCATCGCGTCGGACTGCCCGTGGCTGGCGGTGCGTCCGTGATGACGCTGGTGAAGGAGCGCAACCGCAGGCTGTTGCTCACCACGAACACGCTGGAGAACGCCATCGCGGCACCGGCGAGCATCGGATTGAGCAGACCGAAAGCGGCCAACGGGAGCGCGGCGACGTTGTAGCCGAAGGCCCAGAACAGGTTGGTCTTGATGGTGTTCAGGGTCCGCCGGGAGAGCCGGATCGCGTCTGCTGCGGCACGCAGGTCACCGCGCACCAGGGTGAGATCGGCGGCCTCGATCGCCACATCGGCGCCGGTGCCCATCGCCAGTCCCAGATCCGCGGTGGCCAACGCGGCTGCGTCGTTGACGCCGTCGCCCACCATCGCGACGATCTTGCCTTCGGACTGCAGGCGCCTGACCGCGGCAACTTTGCCCGCTGGCAGTACATCGGCGATGACCTCGTCGATACCGACCTCGTCGGCGATGTGGCGCGCCACCGTTGGGTTGTCACCGGTTAGCAGCACCGGGGTTAGCCCCAGCCGTTTGAACTCCCGAATGGCCGCAGCGCTGGTGGGTTTGACGGTGTCGGCGATCACCAGGATGGCGCGCGCCCGACCGTCCCAACCCACCGCGACCGCCGTCTTGCCCTGGCTCTCGGCCCGATCCTTGGCCGCTGCCAGGTCCGGGTCGAGGTGCTGTGCCCAGTCCGCTAGCAGGCTGGCGCGTCCAACGATGACGGCGTGCCCGTCGATAATGCCCCGAACCCCTTGACCTTCGGTGTTGGCGAAGTCCGCCGGCTCGGGCAGCGTGCCCAGTTCTGCCCTGGCGCTCTTGACGATTGCCGCCGCGATGGGGTGTTCGGAGGCGGCCTCGAGCCCGCCCGCGTAACGCAGCGCCGTTGCGCGGTCGGTGTCGGGCACGGTGATCACCTCGAGCAGGGTCATCTTGCCGGTCGTCACGGTTCCGGTCTTGTCCAGCACGATTGTGTCGACTCTGCGGGTGGACTCGAGCATTTCGGGCCCCTTGATGAGGACCCCCAGCGCGGCCGCGCGCCCGGTGCCGACCAGCAGTGCGGTCGGAGTCGCCAGTCCCAGCGCGCACGGGCAGGCGATGATGAGCACGGCCACCGCGGCGGTCAGCGCCGCGCTGACCGGATAGCCCGCGCCGAGCCACACACCCAGTGTGGTCACGGCGATGGCGATGACGATCGGCACGAATACCCCGGAGACGCGGTCGGCGAGCCGTTGCACGTCGGCTTTGCCCGATTGGGCGGCCTCGACGAGCTTGGCCATCTGCGCCAGCTGGGTGTGCTCACCGACCCGGGTGGCGCGCACCACGAGGCGCCCGCCGGCGTTTGTGGTGGCGCCGGTGACGGTGTCCCCCGGGCCGACCTCAACCGGGACGGACTCCCCGGTGAGCATCGACGCGTCCACCGCCGAAGAGCCGGCGACGACGGTGCCGTCGGTGGCGATCTTTTCGCCCGGGCGCACCACGAACTCGTCGTCGACGGTGAGTTCTTGCACGGGGACCCGGATCTCGGCGCCGTTGCGCAATACCGCTACGTCTTTGGCGCCGAGCTCGAGTAGCGCCTGCAAGGCGGCGCCCGCGCGCCGCTTGGAGCGCTTCTCGAAATACCGGCCCGCCAACACGAACGCGATCACCCCCGCGGCCACCTCGAGATAGATGTTGGATGCGCCGTCACCGGGTGTGATGGTCAGCTCGAAGGGGTGGCGCATCCCGGGTTCTCCGGCCGTACCCAGGAACAGGGCGTACAACGACCACAGGAACGCCGCGAGGGTCCCAACCGAGATCAAGGTGTCCATGGTGGCGGTGCCGTGCTTGAGATTGACCCACGCGGCTTGGTGGAAAGGTCGGCCCGCCCACACGATGACCGGCGCGGCCAGCGCCAGCGAGGCCCACTGCCAGTACCGGAACTGCAGGGCGGGCAGCATCGCCATCAGGATCACCGGGCCGGCCAGCACAACCGCGCCGACCAATCGACCGCGCAGCGACGCCAGCTCGGGGTCGACGCCGTGCGTGTCCGTTGTTGCCGCCGCCGCGGGCTGTTGCCGGTGCTGCGGCAAAGCCGCTGCGTAGCCTGCCTTCTCGACCTCGGTGATCAGGATCTGCGGGTCATACCCGGCCGGGGCAGTGACGGTGGCCCGCTCGGTCGCGTAGTTGACGGTCGCGCTGACACCGTCGAGCTTGTTCAACTTCTTCTCGATGCGCATCGCGCATGACGCGCAGGTCATCCCGGCGATGTCCAGCTCGACGTTGCTCAGTGTGGCCGGCAAACCGGTCGTCTTGGGCATGGTGTGCTCCTTACTGATGTGTTGCTGGATGGCTGGATTGCTCTGCGGCGCAGCGCACGAACTGGGCGGTGTGCACTCGCCCGTTCACCTGGAAGTCGAGGTAGAGTAGGTAGCGGCCCGGGGTGGGCGGTTCGGTGGTGAAGGCAATCTGGGCCGGGCTAGCCGATCCGGCCGACGCCGCGCCATTCTCGGGATGTGCATGCAGATACGCCAGGTCTCCCTCGCGCAGCACCACCAGATGTCCGTATGCACCGAGGTAGGGCTGCAGGGTCGTGACCGGCTGGCCGTCCCGGGTGACGGTTGCGATCAGCCGTGACGGTGACTGGGCCGTGAACGGGCCGTCGATGGTCACGGTGAACCCGTCGGTCCGGCTGACGTTTGTCGCCGACGGCGGTGGGTCCGGGGTGAACATGCCCCCGACATTGAGCGCATATGTCAGGACCGTGGGGTTGCCGCCTTCCGGGACGAAGTCGGCGAACACCCGATAGGTACCGGCGGCGTTCCATGCCCATGGGATTGACCAGCGGCCCTCGGCGCTCATCGTGGGATGGACATGGCGAAACTCGGTGCCGTCGCTGCGGACCACGATGAGATGAAGTTTCTTGGCGTTCTCGATCGCATACCTCGTCACCGGCACGCCTCCGAGCGACTGGACCCGAAATGACAAGGTGCCCTGCACTCCGACCGCGGGTGGGGCCGCGACGTCGTCGAGCATCAGATCGCCCGCACTGAGAGACACCCCGCGCACCGGTTGCGTCCCAGCCTGGTGACCGGCGTGCCTGGACCGAGCCCAGGACGTCGAGATCGGGTGCGCAATCACCGCACCCCCGACCAGGAATGCCGCGCCGAACAACGCGGCCATGCCCGTCGCGTACAGGGCTAGTCTGGCGCGCGCGCTCATGCGACCAGGACCGCCTGGTAGCCGGCCTCGTCGATCGCACCCAACACCGTCGTCGGATCAATCGGAGCCGACCCTGCAACCAGCAGCCTGCCCGTTCGCGCGCTGACGGCGACCGTGGCGCCGCCCGGGATCTGGGCCACCTCGCTTCGGATGGCGGATTCGCAATGCCCGCATCGCATCCCGGCGACCTGGTACTGGCTGGTGTTCATCACTCTCCCATCTATACCCCCTAGGGGTATATAACCACTCTGTCTATATACACCCCCAGGGGTATATCTGTCAAGGGCTTCGGGCGTGATGTTTTTCCAGCGGGTGTCCCGGGTGTGGAGCGGCTACCGGCCGGTGGCAAGGCAAATGGGCTAGCGGGTTACGTAGGCTGGGGCGAGTTCACGTGACGCGAGGAGAACTGATGACTGTCGTGGTTGTCGATGCGGGCCCTCGTCGGGTCAGTCGTTCCGTCGAAGTGGCCGCTCCCGCGGCCGAGCTGTTCGCAATCGTTGCTGATCCGCGGCGTCACAGCGAACTGGACGGCTCCGGCACGGTTCGCGACAACATCAAGGCGCCGGTGACCCTGGTGGCCGGCACGAAGTTCTCGACAAACATGCGGATGTTCGGCGTGCCGTACCGCATTACCAGCACGGTGACCGCTCTCAAGCCCAACGAATTGGTCGAATGGCGGCATCCGGCCGGGCACCGCTGGAGATGGGAGTTCGAGTCTCTCTCGCCCACGCTCACCCGCGTCACCGAGACCTTTGATTACCACGCGGCGGGTGAGCTCAAGAACAAGCTCAAGTACTACGAGCGGATTGGCGCGTGCAAGGCCAACGCGGCCGGCATCGAAGCAACGCTGGCTAAGCTGCGTGATCGCTACGCCGCGCGATAGGTCAATGACGGCCCCGCCGTCACTCACCGTGATGACGCGGGGTCCGCGGCGTCCCAGGGCACGACTCCCGACACCCAGTGCGTCAGTTGCTCCACCTGGTCGTTTCGGTGCAGGTGTCGTGGCGGCGTCGCGAAGGTGGAGTACGGCCGGCAGCGGATCACGACGCGGTTCTCGCGTTCGCACATCGCCTCGACGCTCGGGCGCGCCTGGGCGTCGAGCGGTTGCCCCGACATCCGGCCGGCAACGGCCATCATGACGTCGACCGCCAGCTCACGGTCCGGATCTAGCATCGCGTCGGCGTAGACCTGCAAATAGGTGAACGGCCAACGCTCGTCGAGGACGCACAAGCTGACCTTGCCGTCGCGCTCGACGACTCTGGCTTTGCCGCGCCCGGCCATGGTGGCCACCAACAGTTCGTCGTCATCGGTGGGGATGTAGTAGACGATCGACATCCCCGGGCCGTCGTTGCGCCGACGGTATCCAAACACACACGTGCGGTGGGTGCGGACGAACTCGCGGCGCTCGGACGGCAGCATGTCGCGGTCGGTAGGTGCCGTGTAGGGCTGCGCTGACAGGGGCAGGAGCATGATGAACCATCCTTGTTCTCGGGTAGGCGGGCCAGGGGTCAGGGCTTCGTGGTGGCGGAGTCGGGAATGTCGGCTACGCGGGTAGCACCTCTTCTGCCAGCAGCCTCAGGCTGCTCCAGCCGACCTCGACAGGCAGCCCTCCGATGAGCGGGTTCATCACGACTTCCTTTCTGCCTCGTTGCAGCTGGCCGACCAGTTGGTCGGGAGTGAGGATCTGCACGTTGTCGAGGCCGCGCAGCTCGGCGATCGAAGCCGCCGGTGCTTCGTTGGGGCGGGGGACATCGGCGCGCTTCCAACCGCTGTACTCGGTGGCCTCGTTCATGATGAAACCGCCGAACCGGGACCAGGCTTCGTCGGGGTCGGCGTGCAATAGCGTTACGGTGCTGCCGTTTTCGGGGTGGTAGACGAATCCCCGCTTGTTACGGCGGGCCAGCTCCTGGTGGTATACGGCCTCGAGTTCGGGCATCGCCATCGGTGGGGAGAACGGCAAGCCGAAGCGCGCGGCCCGGCGGGCCGCCGCAACGCTCACCCCGCCGACGAAAAGGATCGGGTGTGGATGGGTCCGCGGGTTGGGGGTGACATTGATCAGCCGGCCATCGTATTCGAACGGATCATCGCCCCACGCCTGCAACAGCACCGAAAGGCAGTGGTCCATCAGGGCACCCCGGCGCGACCAGTCCTTGCCGGCGGCGTGGTACTCCTGGGGCCGGTAGCCCATGCCGGCCACGAAGCTGAAGCGGCCCTGGGACAGGTTGTCGAGCACGGCGATGTCTTCGGCGGGCCGAACCGGATCGTAGAGCGGGACGATCAGAGCATTGATGCTGATGCGCACGTTTCGGGTGCGTCCGGCCACCGCGGCGGCCAGAATCAGCGGCGACGGCAGCCAGCCGGTCGCGGCCAAGTGATGTTCTTCGGCGCTGACCGCGGTGAACCCGTGGTGGTCGGCATATTCGGCCATGTCGAGCGCGGCGCGATAGCGCTGGGCGTGGTCTGCCGCCGGATCGGCGATGTTGGTCATGTTCAGCCGCAACGCGGTCAGCAAACTCATGTTCGGTGCGTGGCCGTTGGTTTGGCTCCCGCGAACAGTGATCCTCGGAGCAGTTGCTTGGCCGAGTCGAGTGTGACGTCGTAGGACTGCGGACCCAGATTCGCCGCTTGCTCGGTGAGGCCGCGCGTCAGTGCGCAGATGGCGTCCACCGCGGCGCCGGGGGCGATGCCGGCGGACAGCACGCCCCGCCCCCGGGCGTCGTCGACGATTTCGGTGATGACGTCGCGAAGGGCCTTGGAGCCCGGGTAGGTTCGGCGGCCGCCACCGGTCTGGTCGGCATTCTCGGCGCGCACCGCTCGTAGGAACCCGGCCAGGTAGGGATAGTCGCGCATCAACCGTTTCGACTCATCCAACACCGCGTCGAGCCGGTCGACGATGTCATCGGAAGAGGCCGCGGCGGCATGGAGCCGGGGCAAGACGATCTCTTCGATCTCCGTGGCGGTGGCATTGAGTAGCTCCGACTTGTTCGGAAAGTAGTGGTACAAGCTGCCGCTGGTCATGTCGGCCGCCTTGGCGATCTCGCGGATCGACGCCTGGGCGGGGCCGGCCTCGGCCACACAACGCATTGCCGCGGTGATGATCCGTTGACGGGTTTGTTCGCCGCGCGCGCCCACCGGCCGGCCGAGCTGGGATCTCGTCGAGAAGGTGGGGACGGTCATGTCAGGCGGCACTCGCAATCGGGCTGTCGATCACTCACCGCGGCCCCGCGGACGCCGGAAGTCATGATCATTCGAATATATTCGACTATGCCCGCAATGCGCCCACGGCCGATGAATATGCAAGACCCGTTGGTGAGGATCCGACCGCAATGACCCGCCCGCAGCTGGGCCGCCCGGTGGGCGCCAGTGGCGAGGAAACCCGTCAGCGGATCATCGTCGCGACGATGCAGCGTGTCAGCAAAGTGGGATATGCGCGAGCCACCATCCGCGAGATCGCTCGCACCGCGAATGTGACCAGTGCCAGCTTGTACAACTACTTTCCGAACAAGTCCGAGCTGATCAAGGAGACGATCGCGGCCAGGGCCGATGCGGCGATGCCGCGACTGCGGCGGGCCGCCGAAGGCGGCGGCAACATCGTTGATCGCATCGAAGCGGTGCTCGACGAGTGCGGCGAGTTGATCCGGGAATACCCGCAACTGGCCGCCTTCGAGTTCGCCATCCGGGCCGAAGACGGCATCGCTGTGGACGCCCAGGAGGGGAGCGGCCAACTCGGCGAAGTCGGGTTCACCGCGTTTCGAGAAATAATCAGGGGCCTGGTCGAGGATGCCCGGCGCCGGGGTGAGCTTGCCGAGCAGGCCGATACGGCCGGTGCGATAGAGGCGATCTATGCGCTCATCTACGGTCTGACCGAAATGGCGGCCACCCTGCCACTGGACCAATTCCACGCCGCGCTGAGCGCGGCCAAGGGTTTGATCAGGGGCACGCTGTTTCGCTGCTGATGGCCGAACTGGCGATTTGTGGGGCCTCGAATACGTGGTGATCGCTTGATATGATCAAGCGATCACTTATAGGGTCATCTCGCGTAGAGCGGAGTTGAGACCTTGACTGAAACCGTCGGGTGCGCGTTCGACGTTGATGTGTTGCGCCAGAAGTACGCCGAAGAGCGGACGAAGCGGCTGCGTCCCGACGGGATCGCGCAGTACGTGGAAATCGCGGGTGAGTTCTCCCGATTTGGCGAGGATCCCTGGGCGGATGAAGAATTCGCGCGCGAACCCCTGACCGACGAGGTGGACGTGGCGATCATCGGGGCCGGCTTCGGCGGTCTGCTGACCGGTGCACGGCTGCGCCAACTCGGTGTGCAAAGTGTGCGGCTGATCGACCGCGCGGCCGACGTTGGGGGTACCTGGTACTGGAATCGGTATCCGGGGATCGCGTGCGATGTCGAGTCGTATGTGTACATGCCGCTGCTCGAGGAGCTTGGCTACATTCCGACCGAAAAGTACGCCAAGGGCGCCGAGATCTTTGCGCACTGTCAGCGCATCGCTGCGAAGTACGACCTGTACCGAGATGCCTGCCTACAGACCGACGTCCACGAAATCCGCTGGGATGCGGACATATCCCGCTGGATCATTCGGACCAATCACGGGGACCGGATCCGGGCGAGATTCGTATCGGTGGCCAACGGATATCAGGCCAAGCCCAAGCTGCCCGGGATCGCCGGGATCGCCAGCTTTGGCGGCAAGACGTTCCACACCAGCCGGTGGGACTACGGCTACACCGGCCAGGGCTTGCAGAATCTGGCCGACAAGCGGGTCGGCATCATCGGCACGGGCGCGACGGCAGTGCAGTGCGTGCCCCACGTGGCGGCGGCGGCCCAGCAGCTCTACGTGTTTCAGCGCACGCCTTCGTCGGTGGATGTGCGCGCCAATGAACCCACGGATACCGAGTGGGCTGCCACATTACAGCCGGGCTGGCAGCGCAGACGCATCACGAACTTTCAAGTTCTGACCGCCGGAGGGCAGGCATCCGAAGATCTGGTCGCTGATGCCTGGACGAGCATTACCCGCAAGCTTCCCGTGATGCGTCACGACAGCGCCGGCACGACGGACCCGGAGAAACGCTCGCGGGAAATCGAGTTCGCCGACTTCGCCAAGATGGAGGAGATCAGGGCGCGGGTCGATCAGCTGGTGACCGATCGTGCCACCGCGCAAGCACTCAAGCCGTGGTACGGATACTTCTGCAAACGGCCGTGCTTCCATGACGAATACCTGCAGACCTTCAACCGCGACAACGTCACGCTGGTCGATACCGAGGGGCGCGGCGTAGAGCGCATCATCGAGTCCGGCGTGGTGGTCGACTCGGTGGCCTACGAGCTGGATTGCCTGATCTTTGTGACGGGGTTCGAAGTTGGCACCGACTACTGCCGTCGCACCGGCTTCGAACTGATCGGCCGGGACGGCATCACCCTGACCGACCGGTGGCGCGACGGTGTGCGCACCTTTCAGGGACTGTGTGCCAACGGTTTCCCGAACTGCTTCATCGAAAGCATCGCCCAGGCCGGCCTCACGGTGAACTTTCCATATCTGCTCGATGTGCACAGGCCAGTCATGTCGCATGGATCATCGCCTGGGCGCTCGAGCACGGGGTGAGCGAGGTTGAGGCCTCGCCGGAGGCCGAGGCCGCTTGGGTCGAGGCGGTGGTGACCCGTTCGGCGGCGACCGCCGAGCGGGCCAAGACCTGCACCCCCGGCTATTACAACCGCGAGGGGAAGGCGGATGCCAAGACTCGCCAGGGCAGCTTCTTCTTCGGCGCTCCCACCGAATACGCCGACATCCTCGAGACATGGCGGGCCAAAGGGGACCTGGAAGGTCTGGCGATTCGTGGTGCGCAGGTGCCACGATGACCCGGCCGGCGGCCCGGCTACGGTACTTCGCGGGCCGGCTCCGGGCGGCGACCCGGCGTGGGCGCCCACCACGGGTCGTCATCATCGGGGCCGGTTTTGGCGGCATCGCCGCCGCCGTTGCGCTGCGCGGCGCGGGCATTGATGATTTGGTGATTATCGAGGGCGCCGACGGCGTTGGGGGGACCTGGCGTCGCAACACCTATCCGGGAGCCGCCTGCGATATTCAGAGTCATCTGTACTCATTTTCGTTTGCGCCCAACAAATTCTGGAGCCGCACCTATGCTCGGCAACCCGAGATCCTGGCTTACTTGGAATCGGTCGTAGACGATTTCGATCTACGCCGCCACCTGATGCTGAGCGCCATGGTCCGCTCGATCCGCTGGGACGAGGACACGTGGGGGTGGGTCTGCCAGGTGGACCGGGCCGGGGGGGACCGCTATCTTGACCGCCGACGTGGTGGTGTGTGCGACTGGCTTGTTCGGGCCGCGCAAGCTGCCCGACATCGCCGGGCTGACCGATTTCGGTGGCACGTTGATGCACACCGCCGGCTGGGATCACCGTGTCGATTTGACGGGAAAACGGGTGGCGGTGATCGGCACCGGGGCCAGCGGGGTGCAGGTCGTCCCCGAACTGGCGAAGCTCGCTGGGTGCCTGACGGTATTTCAGCGCACCCCACCTTGGATGGTTCCCAAGGACGATCGCCGCTACACCGCAACCGAATTGAGGCAGTTTCGGCGCAACCCGCTGGCAATTCGGCGGACCCGCTGGCAGATCTGGAAGTTCCAGCATGACAACATCGCTACCTTCGCCGATGATCCGGTGGTGACATCGCGCACCCAGATCGCTACCTCCTTCCTGGAGCGCGTCGTCGCCGATGAGCGGCTGCGCCGTGCGCTGACGCCCGGCTATCCGTTCCGTTGTAAGCGAGTGCTGCTGGGTGATGACTTCTACCGGGCGCTACAGCACGACCACGTCGAACTCGTTACTGATCCCATCGAGCGAGTCACCGAGACCTCGGTCGTCACGACTGCCGGGCAAGTCGTAGACGTCGATGCGGTGGTGCTGGCCACGGGATTTGAGACGTCGCGCTACCTGTCGGGCATCGAGGTGATCGGCACCGGAGGGCAGTCCCTACACGAGCGGTGGGGTGATGACCCCGCCGCCTACCTGGGTGCGGCAGTCGGCGGCTTTCCGAACTTCTTCATGCTCTACGGTCCGAACACCAACCAGGGCGGAAACTCGATCGTCTACATACTTGAGGCCGGCGCACGCCTGGTGGCCAGCGCGGCCAGTCGGCTGGCGCGCCGCGGTGGATACCTCGATGTCCGTCCGGAGGCGGAAAGGCGCTACAACGACGAGATCTCCGCGGATTTGGAACGCACGATCTGGACTCAGTGCCAGAGCTACTTCCGCTCACCTTCGGGGCGCATCGTCACCCAGTGGCCGTACACCGAGCTGGAATACGCGCGCCGAACCTGGCGGATCAGGCCACGGGACTGGTTGCACCACAAGGGGGTGTCGCCGGTGGCGCAACGGGGCGGGCCGGGGAGCGCGGCGTCAGCTCAGACTGAAATCGATGACCCCGCGGATCAACTCGCCGGCAACCAGATCGGCGTAGGCGTCGTTGATGCTGTCGAGCGAGTAGCGCTTGGTGATCATCTCGTCCAAGAGTAACTGCCCCGACTGGTACATCGTGGCCAGCAGCGGAATGTCACTCTTTGGGTTGCAAGAGCCAAAGACCGTGCCACACAGCGTCTTATTCATCAGCACGAAGTCTTGAAGACCGACGGCGATGGAGTGCATCGCGGGGTCCGGCAGACCGGTGAGCACGCAGGTTCCGCCCTTGCGGGTCAGCGACAGTGCCGCCGCGACGTCGGCCGGGCCGATCGTGGCGGGGGATACCACGACCACATCCGCCATCACGCCGCGAGTTAGCTTGCGCACCGTCTCAACGGCCTCGTCCGTGGTCGCCGCGGTATGAGTGGCCCCAAAGGTCAGCGCGGATTTGCGCTTGAACTCAACGGGATCGACCGCGATGATGCGGGTCGCTCCCTGGATACGGGCGCCTTGGATGGCCGCTGTTCCGATGCCGCCCGCGCCGATCACCACGGCGATGTTGCCGCCGCGGACCTGAGCGCGTCGTGCCGCCGAGCCATATCCGGTCGGTATCGCACAGGCCAGCAGGGCTGCCGGCACCAGCGGGAACGTCTGATCAATCTTGACCAGCGAATCGGCCGAGACCACCGTATGTTCGGCGAACGCGCCGATCTTGGACACGTGGCCGAGGTCGCGTCCATCGAGGCTGTGATGACGGAACGTACCGCCGGTGGGCATTCCGGGTGCCAAGGTGCCGTATCCGGTATCGCATAGGTATTCCATTCCCGTTGCGCACCAGCGGCACTGGCCGCACACCGCGATGAAAGACGTCACCACATGGTCGCCGGGTGCGAACCGGGTCACCCCCTCGCCGACCTCGAGCACGACGCCGGATCCTTCATGGCCGCCGATGGTCGGGGACATGGTCGGCAGCCCCAAAGAGCGCAGTGTCTCCGGTGGTGGCGCGAGGTTGCCGCGTCGGATGTGTTCATCGGAATGGCACAGTCCGGTCGCGCTCAGTTGCAGCAGCACCTCGCCGGCGCGCGGCGGGTCGAGCTCGAATTCTTCGACGGTCCAGGGGTGACCGTACCCATAAAGGATGGCCGCGCGGCTTCTCATTGAAGGTCGTCCTCCTCTGGCAGGTCGCCTCGACAACTCAGCACAACCTTGCCACCAAGTGGCTTCGCAATCTCGTCCTGAAAGCCAGGCCGTCTCTTACAATCAATCGATTGATTATATGACCGGTCGTCCCGTGGCGGAAGGACATCGATGTCGCATCTGGTCGCGATCCCCGACCTGCTCGCCAGTGCCGCGGCCGATCTGGCGGGCGTTGGCTCGTCGGTGTGTGCGGCCAACGTGGCGGCCGCCGGCTCCACCACCGCACTGCTGGCGGCCGCCGGTGATGAGGTCTCGGCGGCCATCGCAACGCTGCTTTCCGGCCAGGGGCGGCAGTACCAGGCGATCAGCGTTCAGGTGGCCGCCTTTCACGCTCGATTCGTGCAGGCGTTGGGTGGCGCCGGGGGTGCGTATGGTGCCGCCGAGCAGGCCGGCATTTCGCCGCTACAGCTCGTCGAGCGGGACCTGCTGGGCGTGATCAATGTGCCTAGCCAGGCGCTAACGGGCCGCCAACTCATTGGCGATGGTGCCGATGGTGCGCCGGGCACCGGCCGCGACGGCGGCCCCGGCGGATTGTTGTACGGCAATGGCGGCGACGGCGGGTCCGGCGCCGCCGGTCAGGTCGGCGGCAACGGCGGTAATGCGGGGTTGATCGGCACCGGTGGGGCGGGCGGGCAGGGCGGTTCGGGGGTGAGCACGACGTTGGCGCAGGCGGGCGGCCGCGGCGGATCTGGCGGACTGTTGTTCGGTAACGGCGGGTTGGGCGGGCAGGGCGGTTCCGGTGGAACCAGCGGAACCGGCGGCCCGGGCGGCCCGGGTGGCTCGGCCCAATGGATCGGTGACGGGGGAAACGGGGGCAGCGGCGGGTCGGGCGTCGACCCCGGGGCCGGCGGCGCCGCCGGCAACGGCGGCCGGCTCTACGGCCACGCCGGTTCCGATGGTGCCCAGGGCGCGCATGTCGGTGCGCCGGGTGACCCCGGGAATCCGCCGGACCCGGGCTCTGGGGCCGGCCAGAACGCGGTTGACGCGGCCGCCGGGAGAGACCTGGTGGCGTCCAACGCCGGACCCATTACGAATGCCTCACTCGACGAGATATCCGGCATCGAGTCCGGCGTCGCCAACCCGAACATCTATTGGGTGCACAACGATTCCGGGGATACGGCGCGGGTATTCGCCATCGATGCCAAGAGCGGGGCCACGCTGGGCACCTACACGCTCAGCGGTGCGAAGGCATCCGACTGGGAGGACATCGCGATCGGTCCCGGACCGGTGCCGGGCCAGTCCTACCTCTACCTGGGCGACATTGGCGATAATGGGCTCTCCCGCAGCGCAATAGCCGTCTATCGGGTACCGGAGCCGATAGTCACCGGCACCGCCGCCAACCCCGTCACCACCACGCTGACCGGTGTGGACACGCTCAATCTCAAATATCCCGACGGCCCACACAACGCGGAGGCGCTCATGGTGGACCCGCGCACGGGACGCATGCTCATCATTGACAAGACCTCGAGCGGCAATCCCGCGATCTATTCGGCGCCCACTGGACTGGCTAGCGGCAGCACCACCACCCTGCAGGACGTGGGCACGCTGGCATTGCCGAGCGGCTCTAGCTACTTGGTGACCGGGGCCGATGTATCGCCGGACGGAACGCAACTGGCCGTGCGCACCTATGGCCACGTCTACTTGTGGAATCGTGATCCTTCCCAAGACATTTGGATGGCGTTGGCGCAGCCGGCGGTTGCCGGCCCGACACCGGATGAGTCGCAGGGCGAAGCGATAACCTTTCACCCGGACGGCAACGGCTACGTGACCGTGAGTGAGGGGACAAACCAGAACCTGCACAACTTCGATGCGCCATCCACGGTCTAGCATCCAGATGACGGTCTGACCGGTTGCCCGGTCTGGCTCGTGCGGCTAGCCGTTCGCCCTGATGGCGGCGACGACACCGCCGTCGACCAGGAGATCCGCCCCGGTGATGAATGTTGCCTCGGGGCCCAGCAGGAAGGCCGCCGCTGCGGCGATGTCGTCGGGGGTTCCGATTCGACCGGTCCCGGACATGGCGATCATCGCCCGCATCCCATCGCCGACCGGGGAGGCGAGTTCCTGCTGTCCCATGGGTGTCGAGATGATGCCGGGGCTGATCGAATTGACTCGTGCCTCCCGCTGCCCCCATTGTCGGCTTGCCGCACGGACCCGAATGCTATTGGCCTGCTTAGCGAACGGATAGGCGAAGGCCGGCTCCACGATGCTGCCGACGAAGTCCAGTTCGAGCAACTGTCCGGGCGGGCGGTGGGCGAGCTCGTGTTCTTGTTCGGCGCTGGGCGGCGGCAACAGATGGCCCGCCATGCTGGCAATGATCACACCCGCGCCCCCTGGGGCGATCACCGCGCCGAACTCCTGCAGCACCAGCGCAACGCCGACTAGGTCGACGGCCAGGATTGCCTGCGCTGACGCTTGCGCCGGAGACAACCCCGCGGTGTGCGCCAATTGTGTGACGGCACCGAGGGTGGCGGCGTACTGGGCGAGATCGTGAACCGACTCCGCGGCGCAGACATCCACGCCGCGGCTCCTGACGTCATGTCCCTCCGCGGCAAGGGATTTGGCTACCGATGCCAACGTGTCGGCGTTATTGTCGGCCAACAGCACCGTCTTGCCCGAGCCGAGCCGCCGGGCGATCGCCTGCCCCATGCCGCCGACCCCGATCACGGTCAGAACGTTCCGGCTCACAGCTACCCCATCTTCTTCGGCCCCGCCGACCTACTCCCCGAACCCGCGCGAACTGGCAACGCGGCCCGGGCCGCCCCAATGGCCAACAATAGGGCGGCTGAGGCTACCTTCGACAGGTGCCGGCGGGACAACCGTGGAACATCAACATTCATTACGACGCGTTGTTGGCTGCCACCGTCGCGCCGGGTACCCAAACCGCTCTCGACGTCGGGTGCGGGGACGGCTTCCTGTCGGCCCGGCTGGTTGACCGGGTACCCGATGTCACCGCTTTGGACGTCGACGCGGACGTGCTGCGACGCGCAGAACACCGATTCGCCGACACCTCCATCCGGTGGGTGCACGGCGACGTCATGACCGGCGAGCTACCGCATCGCGGCTTCGACGCGGTGCTCGCCAGCGCGTCGTTGCACCACATCGAGGACACCCGTGGGGCATTGATCCGGCTTGCGGAGCTGGTGTTGCCCGGCGGAACGCTGGCGGTGGTGACCTTTGTCAGACCGTCCCCGCGAAACGTCCTGTGGCACCTCACCGCGTGGCTGGCTACTGGCGTCGCCAATCGAGTCAGACGGAAATGGGACCACACCGCCGCCATCAAATGGCCACCGCCGGTGACGTTTTCACAGTTGCGCGAATTGGTTCGGGAACTGCTGCCCGGGGCCCGAGTGCGGCGCTTGCTCTATGGGCGGGTGCTGATCACCTGGCAGGCGCCCGGCTGACCGCCCGAGCTCACGGCGACGGTGCTGGCCCGCGTGAGCAGCGCAACGGCTTCGGACTCACCGAGGCCGTTTGGGTCGGTTGAACACCGGCGGGCGCTTCTCGAGAAAAGCCATCATCCCCTCGCGGGCATCATCGGAACTCAAGGTTGCGTAGATGGCCCGTCGCTCCGCGGCGAGTAGATCGTCCAAAGTCCGGTGCTCGCAGTCATGAAAGGCTCCCAGCATGGCCCGCACGGCAAGAGCGGGTTGCCCCGCTAACTCCAGGGCGAGCTGCGTTGCTCGGTCCTTCAGCTCGTCGAGTGGCCACACCTCATCGACGAGACCGATGGCATGTGCCTGCGGCCCGGTCACGGTCTTGGCCCGCAAGACCATGCCGAGGGCATGCTGGCGCCCCACGGTCTTGGCCAACCGAGCCGAGCCTCCCCAGGCAGGAGTCGAACCCAGGTGCAACTCCGGCAGCCCGATCGACGCCCCTTCCTCGGCGGCGAGGCGGAAGGTGCAGCCCAGTGGGAGTTCGAGGCCGGCTCCCAGGCAGTGGCCGAACAGCGTGGCGACGGAAGGCTTGCCCATGTTCTCGATGCGCTGGATGAGATCGAGGCGTCGATCGAAGAACGCGTCGACGCTGCCCGCCGCCTGGATGCCGGTTGGCAGTTCCTTGAGGTTCATCCCGACGGAGAAGTTCTCCAGACCGTCCGCGGTGATGACGAAGGCCCGGATCTCGTCGTCGGCGGCAATGTCGTCTACCACCTCGCTGAGCCGCTCAACGTAGGCCAGGCCTATCCGGTTCCGTGGCGCATCCGTGTTGGTGACGATAGCGACACCGCCGTCGAGCTTCTCGTACCGCAGGGGCTCATCCATAGTCGTCACGAGCCTACACCCGGTGGCCGGTGCGGCTGCCGATCTCGCCGCCCGCAGCTACCTCCGCGCGCGACCCACTTCCATATCGTGCGCTGTACCAACGGCATGGCAATGACGTTGCGGGCAAACGAGATCTGTGGAGACAAAGACGAGACGCGATGCCGAGCGGGTAGCGCAGGCCGTCTCGGAAATGTCTTGTCCATCTTTGCGTTCGGTCATGGCGTACTTCGAAGCTGGTCGGTGGCTAGGGAATGCCACTGCGCGCCCGCTTGCACGGTTCGCGCAACGCGTTGAATGATCGGCTCGTGACCAAGCGTGAAGATCATGGTGTGAATCGCTGGGAGCTGCTGGTCTGCTCGGTGACCGGTCATGCCACCTACGCACACGATGACCGGGCACTGGCGGACCGGCTCAGCGCCGACACCGAGTTGGGTGAAGTGTGGCGCTGTCTGCGCTGTGGTGACTTCACGCTCGGTGCGCCGCGTGGCCGCGGGCATCCGGAAGACGCGCCGTTGATCATGCGTGGCAAGGCGCTGCGTCAGGCCATCATCATTCGCACGTTGGCGGTCGAACGCCTGTTTCGGGCGATGGTGCTCGGGCTTGCGGCGTGGGCGGTATGGGAGTTTCGCGGCGCGCGGGGAGCCATTCAGACAACCCTTGATCGGGATTTGCCGATCTTTCGCGCCGCCGGGTTCAAGGTCGATCAGATGTTCGTCGTTCAGGAACTGGAAAAGGCGCTGGCCGCAAAGCCATCGACGCTCGCGTTGATCACCTTCATGCTCGCCGCCTACGCCGTCCTGCAGGTGGTCGAGGGGGTGCGCCTGTGGCTGCTCAAACGCTGGGGCGAGTACTTCGCGGTGGTGGCAACCTCGGTCTTCCTGCCGCTGGAGATCCACGACCTGGCCAGGGGGATCACCATGACCCGGGTGGTCACCTTCAGCATCAATGTGGCCGCCGTGCTCTACCTGCTGATCTCCAAGCGGCTGTTCGGTCTGCGCGGTGGGCGCAAGGCCTATGACGAGGAACTGCATGGTGAGCAGCTGCTGGACCTGGAGCGCGCCGCCATGGTGACATGACGGACCGGCTCGGCGCGGCGACGCTCAGGCCCGGATCTGCTTGGACTGGATGAATATCCCCTCGGCGTCCACCGTTATGCCGCTTTCGTCGGCGATGTGGCCGACCGAGAACGTCTTGACCCCTTCGATACGTTCAACGCGGCCCTCGGCGCGTAGCGGCCGTCCGAGCACGGTGCCGCGCCGGTAGCGCAAGGTCAGCGTCCCGGTATAGGCGGGGCGGCGCGGCAGATGGGCCGTCGCGCCCAGCACATGATCGAGGATCATCGAGCACACGCCGCCGTGCACATGGCCTGGCGGCCCCTCGTAAGCCGCGCCCAAGGTGAACTCCGACCACACCAGTCCGTCGGGTTCGTGATGGATCGACAACGGTGGTGCGACCGGGTTGCGCACACCCACCACAACATTGCCCCACGCGACGGCCTCACCCTCCGGAGTCAGCTGGACGCCGAACCCTCCCGGGTGCAGCGCGTCACTCAATTCCTCGGCAGCACTGTCGATTTTGGCCATGGAAGCGGTGACCGTCGCCGGATCCGCCTGGGTGCGGATGCTGACGTCGATGAGGCGACGGATCGATGCGGTCAGCGGCCCGTAGACCGACTCGAGCCGGTCGAAATCGGTGCCAGGCCATTCGTCGGACATCCTCGCAACCTAACAGCGCTGCGGGCCGGCGAGCAGGCATACTGCGCTCAGCAACGAACGGAGGTCGGTATGGGGACCTATGCGATCACGGGATCGGCGTCTGGGATGGGAAATGCGACCGCGAGTCGGCTTCGGGAAGCGGGCCATCGGGTGATCGGCGTCGACCTCGATGGCGCCGACGTCGTCGCCGATCTGTCGACACAGCAGGGCCGGTTACGGGCCGCAAGCGACGTCATTGCGGCCTGTGACGGCAGGCTCGATGGCGCGGTACTGGCCGCGGGATTGGGGCCGAGTCCGGGCCCGGGCCGGCTGCATCGCATCGCCCAGGTCAATTACCTGGGTGTGGTGGAGCTATTGCAGGCGTGGCGGCCCGCTCTAGCTGCCGCCGAACGGGCCAAAGCAGTTGTGATCGCAAGTAATTCGATGACGACTGTTCCGATGGTGCCGCGGCGCAGCGTGCGGGCGCTGCTCGACCATGATGCCGACAAGGCGGTGCGCGCGGTGCGGTTGTTCGGTAGAGCCGCGCCTTCGCTGATGTATGCGGCGTCGAAAATCGCGGTGAGCCATTGGGTTCGGCGCCAGGCGGTGCTGCCGGAGTGGGCCGGATCGGGGGTGCGGCTCAACGCTCTGGCGCCCGGCGCGATCATGACGCCGCTGCTGGCCGAACAGCTGTCGGACCCGACTCAGGCCAAGGCCGTCCGGTCGTTCCCGATCCCGGTCGGTGGATTCGGCGAGGTCACCCACATGGCCGACTGGATATGTTTCATGCTCAGCGACTCTGCGGATTTCCTCTGCGGCAGTGTGGTGTTCGTGGATGGCGGTTCCGACGCGTACTTTCGCGCCGACGACTGGCCGAGGCCGGTCCCGGCCCGCCGGCTGCCCGGCTACCTGCTGAAGTTCCGGCGAGGCTCCCGCACCACAGTTCGCTGACATCCGTCATTGACAGGTGTCAGTTAATGCTCGTACGGTATCGGTGTGGGCTCGACCGCGTCGACTACCGCGCCGCACTCGCCGCAGCAAAAGGTGCGCGAGGCTCAGCGGCTGCGCAGCCGGGCGCGGGTATTCGATGCCGCGGTCGCCGAGATAGGTCGGCGCGGATTAGCCGGCGCGGATGTGGCGGCGATCGCCGCGGCGGCCGGGGTGGCACGGGGGACGTTCTACTTCCACTTCCCCACCAAGGAGCACGTCTTGGTGGAGTTGGAGCGCGCCGAGGAACTCGCCATTGTGGCAAAGCTGCGCGATCCAACCGCCGATTCCACCGACCTGGTATCGGTATTGAGTTCGCTGGCGCACCAGGTGGTTGCCGTCGAGCGACGGCTGGGCCCGCTTGTGTTCCGGGACATGCTCGGATTGCACTTTGCCCCAACCCGGCCGGTCGAGGACCAGCTGGGCGAACACCCGTTGGCCGAATTCGTCATTGAGACGATCGCGCAGGCGCAGCGGGCGGATCGGGTCCCACCGGATGCCGACGCGGGTGAGCTGGGGGTGATCTTCCTGACCGGTTTGTTCGCGTTGCTGGCCACCGGCGCGACGACGCCGGACGCGCGGACCGCGTTACTGAACCGCTTCGTAACGACCGTTGTTCACGGAATGGAGGCACGATGAGCAGTTCAGGTATCGAGGGCTACCGCGAATATCTGGCCCGACGCGACGGCGAGGCGGACCTGTTGCATCGCCGGCTTGCCACCCGGGAAGAGTTCTTTGCAGCGCTAGTAGCCGAGCCCATTCGCTCGGCGCGCCGCGTCGATCGGCAGGTGTTCCTGCGCAACCTGCGGCGGCGTCGACCCGAGCCGGGACTCGACCGGGCGATGTTGTTCTTGCTGGCCACCGCCAAGCTGAACCAGGCTGAGCGGTTTGGGGTGAACCTGGGCGAAACCTACGGAGTCAACAGCGGTGCCGACCTGCCGCCGGAGCGGGTCTACGTCGAACTCGAGGAGCACTATCACACTCGGCTGCTGGCGTACGTGCTGGACATGTTTGGTCTGCCGTTCCAGGTGATTGCGCCACCGTTGCTGGTGCGCCAGTTCGTCAAGATGAGCGTGTTCCTGCCGGATCGACTCGCATTCCCAATCGTGGGCGCGGGCGAGATGGCGGGTTGCATCATGTTCGACGAGCTGCGACGCGCCGGAGTCGAACTGTTCGCCGACGAACCGGCGGTGGCGGCCCGGATCGAGCGCCTCTACAGCGAGATACTCACCGACGAATTGGCCCACGTCGGCTACTGCGCGGCAAGCTGCAACGCCGCGGGCCGGGCCACGATGCGCCGGCTGTACCCCGTTGTCGGACGGTTCTTCGCTCGCTAGACCTACGAGATAAGTCTGCTCGTCGATGTGGCGAAGTTTCGGGCCCGCCTGGACCGGCCGTTCGACGTCGACGAGCTCGCCGCCGGCCTGACAAACGAAACCTTTGTAGCCGCGCTGCCCTGATAGACCGGCCGAGCCCGCTTTGGCCTGTCGCTACAATCGCGGTCAGGTTTTTGGGCCACCGGTGGAGTTGGCCGGCGATGGGAGATTGACTTGCAGGGCAACGGTTCACGGTGACGATAGGTGTTATCTGCGCGATCCCGCAGGAATTGGCCTATCTGCGCACCAATCTGGTCGCCACCGATCAACAGGAGATCGCCCAAATTTGTTTCTATGCCGGTCAACTGGGGGATCGGCGGGTGGTGCTGACCGCGGCCGGAATGGGCAAAGTAAACGCCGGCCTGGTCGCCACCCTGCTAGCGGACCGATTCGATTGTCACACCGTGATTTTCACCGGGGTCGCCGGAGGACTGGACCCGGCGTTGTCCATCGGCGACATCGTTATCGCCGATCGCGTGGTGCAGCATGATTGTGGGTTGCTCACCGATGACGGACTGCAGCCCTACCAGCCCGGCCACGTCCCGTTCATCAAACCCACCGAACAGCTGGGCTATCGGGTGGACCCGGAACTGCTGGATCGGGTCAAACACCGCCTCGAGGACTTCACCCTGCCAGCGCTGTCGGCCGCCGCCGGGGGCGGAGCCCGCCCACCGCGGATCAACTACGGAACCATCCTCACCGGCGACCAGTATCTGCATTCCGCGCGCACCCGGGACCAGCTCTACAACGACTTTGCCGGCATGGCCATCGAGATGGAAGGCGGTGCGCTGGCTCAAGTATGCGAGTCCTTTGCCATTCCCTGGCTGGTCATCCGCGCGCTCTCCGACCTCGCCGGCGCCGGTTCCGGGCTGGATTTCAATCGGTTCGTCGACGAGGTTTCGGTCAGCTCGGCCCGGATGTTGCTGCACCTGCTGTCGGTGGTGGACTGAACCATCCGCGGGTGCGGCTCGGCGCGGGTGGTGCCCGTCGCGACACATACCTGATGTACAGGAAACGCCGCGGCTCGTCGCAGTGACGTATATCTGGGCGCTCGCACATAAGAGGTCTGCCCGAAGGCAGATCCCCGTCTTCTGACGGTGGGTCAAGCAGGCCCTTGCGGGCCTCGCCCAAAAATGGGCTTACTGCACTTCGGACAGACCACCAGGTTGCCCTGGTAACAATCAGTATTTCAGCGAAACAACGGCTCGTCGATGGCCAAAGGTCCCCACCAGGATCGGCCCAAAGTCACCTCACCGATTGCCAGCCGCGGTACCCGCGCCGAGCCGGCGCAGTGTTTGGATGGGTAGGTGGTTGATACCGACGCCCCGCTGCCCGACCGCTCCGAACGTGTGGTGAGTGCCACCCGCGAAATTGCGGCCGGCGCGGCGCAAATATTCGAGCTGATCGCCGACCCGTCTCGCCAGCCCGACTGGGACGGCAACGACAATCTTGCCCACTGTGCCGCGGGACAACGGGTACACCGGGTCGGCGATGTCTTCCGCATGACGCTGACCCTGGGCAGCGTGCGCGAGAACCACATCGTCGAGTTCACCGAGGCCCGGTTGATCGCCTGGCGCCCATCAGAACTCGGAAAAACGCCGCCCGGTCATCTTTGGCGCTGGGAGCTCACCCCGATCAGCGGTACCCGCACCCTGGTCACCCACACATACGACTGGACGGAGCTGTCCGACCCGGCGCGGTTCCCCCGGGCGCGGGCCACCACCACCGTGCAGCTGCGCGCTTCGCTGGACCGCCTCGCGGGGCACGCCGAGGCCGCTGCGGCCGGCGACTGATCACCGGGCCACCACCGGGAACCCCGGCCGGCAAATGCCCCGAGTCGGCCCAGTTGCCGCGGCTTTCCCTATCCGGCCCAGTGGCCCGGTACGGTCACCCTATGGCTCTCCCACCACCAGGAAAAGACCGCGCCGCCATCGTCACCGGCGCCTCGTCGGGCATCGGCGAGGAATTCGCCCGGATCCTTTCCCAGCGTGGCTACCAGGTGGTGTTGGTGGCCCGCAGCGCCGACCGCCTCGAAGCCCTCGCGGGACGGTTGGGTTCGGATACCCACCCGCTGCCCGCCGATCTGTCTGTGCGCAGCGACCGCGCCGGCCTGGTCGACCGGGTGGCGGCGCTGGGCCTGGTGCCCGACATCCTGATCAACAACGCGGGGCTGTCGACGCTGGGTCCGGTGGCGAAATCGGTTCCCGAACAGGAACTCAACCTGGTCGAGGTCGATGTGGCCGCGGTGGTCGACCTGTGCAGCCGGTTTCTGCCGGCCATGGTCGAACGCGGGCGAGGCGCGGTGCTCAACGTGGCGTCGGTGGCCGGATTCGCCCCCCTGCCCGGGCAGGCGGCCTACGGTGCGGCCAAGGCGTTCGTGTTGTCCTACACCCACAGCCTGCGCGGCGAACTGCACGGCAGCGGAGTTTCGGTGACGGCGCTGAGCCCGGGACCGGTGGACACCAGCTTCGGCGACGTAGCCGGGTTCACCCAGCAGGAAACCGAGAGCTTGCCCAAGATCATGTGGAAGTCCGTCGATCAGGTGGCGCAGGCCGGCATCGACGGTTTGGCAGCCGGCAAGGCCGTCGTCGTCCCCGGTCTTGCCAACCGCATCTCGGCCGAACTGATCCGGGTAACGCCACCGGATTGGATGGGCTCGATCATGGCCCGCATCCACCCCGCCATGAAGCGCCAGTGAGCGCAGCGCAATGAGTTGTCCTCGAGTTGTGCTTCGGTAGCGTGCGGGCGGGGTGCCCACTTTCGATAGGGTGAAGACCGCGTGAGTACCACACAGTCAGTGCCCGGCCAGACCGGCACCACTGCGGCCGAACGGCCATTTGTCGCCAGGATGATCCGCACCCTCGCGGTGCCGATCATCCTGTTCTGGTTGGCGGTGGTGGTCCTGCTCAGCGTGTTCGTCCCATCACTGGAAGTGGTCGGACAAGAGCGTTCGGTGTCGCTGAGCCCCACCGACGCGCCGTCGGTCGTGGCCCTCAACCGCATCGGCCACGTCTTCAACGAAGGCGAAACCGACAGCGTGGCCATGATCATCCTGGAGGGCGACAAGCCCCTCGGCGACGATGCCCACAAGTTCTACGACGGGCTGATCCGCAAGCTGCGCGCCGACAAGAAGCATGTGCTGAGCATCCAGGACTTCTGGGGGGATCCGCTGACGGCGGCGGGCGCCCAGAGCAACGACGGCATGGCGGCCACTGTCCAGGTGCGCCTGGCCGGCAAGCAAGGTGAGCTGCTGGCCAACGAATCCGTCGAGGCGGTCCGCAAGATCGTTGACGCCACCCCGGCCCCACCCGGGGTGAAGGCCTACGTCACCGGTGGGCCGGCCATGGCCGCGGATCTACACAAGAGCGGCGACCGATCCATGGCCAAGATCACCCTGACCACGGTCGCGGTGATCCTGATCATGCTGCTGTTTGTCTATCGATCCCCCGTCACGGTGTTCTTGCTGCTCGTCACGGTGGGCCTGGAACTGACCGCGGCGCGCGGGGCCGTCGCGCTGCTCGGCCACAGCGGATTGATCGGGCTTTCCACCTTTGCGGTCAGCCTGCTCACGTCACTGGCGATCGCCGCCGGAACCGACTATGGGATATTCATCGTCGGTCGCTACCAGGAGGCCCGGCAGGCCGGTGAAGACCGCGAATCGGCCTTCTACACCATGTACCGCGGCACCGCCCATGTCATCCTGGGCTCCGGTCTGACCATCTCCGCGGCAACGTTTTGCCTGAGCTTCACCCGGATGCCCTATTTCCAGACGTTGGGCATCCCCTGTTCGGTGGGGATGCTGGTGGCCCTGCTCGTCGCATTGACGTTGGCGCCGGCCGTCCTTGTCGTCGGCGGCCGGTTCGGCGCGTTCGACCCCAAACGGGTGCTGCAGGTACGCGGCTGGCGGTGGGTCGGCACGGCCATCGTGCGCTGGCCGCTGCCCATTCTCGCCGTCACGTGCGCCGTCGCGCTGGTCGGTCTGATCACCCTGCCCGGCTACCGGCCCAGCTACAACGACCGGGCCTACCTGCCCAGCTTCATCCCCGCCAATCAGGGCCTCGCGGTCGCGGACCGCCACTTCTCCCAGGCGCGGATCAACCCGGAGATCCTGATGATCGAGTCGGATCACGACATGCGCAACCCCACCGACTTTCTGGTGCTGGACAAGCTGGCCAAGGGCATATTCCGGGTTCCGGGCATCTCCCGCGTGCAGGCCATCACCAGGCCTTCCGGAACAACCATGGATCACACCACCATCCCGTTTCGGCTCAGCATGCAAAACGCCGGTCAGGTGCAGTCGTTGCACTACCAGCGCGCGCGGATGAATGACCTACTGACCCAGGCCGACGAGATGGCCAAGACGATCGCGCTGACCAGGCGCATGTACGAACTGTCGTCGCAGCTGGCCGACAACACCCACCGGATGGTCGGCGACACCATCGAGATGCAGCAGATCACCAACGAACTGCGGGACAAACTCGCGGATTTCGACGACTTCTGGCGTCCGATCCGCAGTTACCTCTACTGGGAGAAGCACTGCTACGACATCCCGAACTGCTGGACATTCCGGTCTCTCTTCGACGCACTGGACGGTCTGGATCAGATCGACGAGAAACTCGACGTGATGGTCGGTGACCTCGAGAACGTGGACCGGCTGATGCCGCAGATGACCGAGACGTTCCCGCCGATGATCGAATCCATGGAACACATCCGGACCATGATGCTGACCATGCACAGCACCATGTCGGGCATGGTCGACCAGATGACCGAGCTCAGCGAGAACGCCAACGCGATGGGCAAGGCGTTCGATACCGCCAAGAACGACGACTCGTTCTATCTGCCGCCAGAAGTGTTCGAGAACGCGGACTTCAAACGTGCGATGGGAAGCTTCCTGTCGCCGGACGGGCACGCGGCTCGCTTCATCATCTTGCACCGCAGCGACCCCGCCTCGGCCAGCGGCATCGCCAGTATCGACAAGATCCGCACCGCGGCCGAGGAGTCACTCAAGGGGACTCCGTTGGAGAACGCCACCATCTACCTGGCCGGGGTGGGCGCCATCTTCAAGGACGTCTCCGAGGGCGCGAAATGGGATCTTCTGATTGCCGGAATCGCTTCGCTCTGCCTCATTTTCGTCATCATGCTGATCCTCACCCGCGCGCTGGTGGCTGCCGGCGTGATCGTGGGTACGGTCGCGATTTCACTTGGCGCCTCGTTCGGATTGTCGGTATTGCTGTGGCAACATATCATCGGCATGCCGTTGCACTGGCTGGTGATCGCGATGTCGGTCATCGTGCTGCTGGCCGTGGGGTCGGACTACAACCTGTTGCTGGTCTCCCGGTTCAAACAGGAAATCCCCGCCGGCATCAATACCGGCATCATCCGATCCATGGGCGGCACCGGCAAAGTCGTGACCAACGCCGGGCTGGTGTTCGCGTTCACCATGGCATCCATGGTGGTCAGTGACGTGCGGATGATCGGACAGGTGGGCACCACCATCGGTCTGGGGCTGCTGTTCGACACCTTGGTGGTGCGGGCGTTCATGACCCCGGCCATTGCTGCGCTGTTGGGTCGGTGGTTCTGGTGGCCGCTGCGGGTGCGCTCACGACCTGACCGCGGAGCCATCCAGCGAGCCGCCCAGAGCGACACCGAGCCGGCGCCGGTGGAGAGTGCCCCGGCCACCGCCGGGAGTTAGATCGCCGGGACTCGGGTGGAGGGCTAGGCCAGTGCGGGTCTTGGCGGCTGTGCGCACCCTTGCTCCAGCAAGGCCCGCAGCGCCGTTGGCGGTGCGGCGATCTCGGCGACGGTTCCGACTTGCAGGGGGATGCTCGGGTAACCGGCCAGGTATTGCGAGTAGGAGCGCGCACCCAACCTCATGCCGAGGCTGACCCGCGCGTCGACCACCAACCACCGTTGCGGATTTCTTCTCGCCCAGTCGCTTTGGTCCAGCCGGTGCTTCCACTCGGCGGCGTCGATTTCATCGAGTGCATAGCCGCTGAGAAGTTCGCGGTATTGCACCGCCGCGCCGCGCACGACGGTGATTCCGTGACCCAGCCCGGCGGCGCCCGAGAATTGCGGCAACAGCCCCAAAATCGCCTGCGCGGCGGCTCGGCCAGTAGTGACCTCTTCGGTCAAAGTCAGGGTCGGGAAGGCACGCAATGCCATACAGGCATCGACCACCGAAACCAGGATGTCGGCGGACTCGCGCAACTGGTAGTCCTCGCCGAGCACCCGGGGCAGGCGCACGATGGTGAAATCCAGAGCCGGCGATGATGCGGCAACGATCAACTCCGCGAGTGATTTTGACGCCGCGTATGGATAGGGCGACATGCGGGGGTCGGTGACTCGCGGCGCGGTGACATCAGCACTGATGACGAACGTCGACAGGTGCACCAACCGCACATCCCGTTGTGCGCACACCTGCGCAACCGTGGAAACCAGCTCAACGTTGGCGGCCCGGAGGCCGCGGTAGGGCACCAGCACGTTGGTGTTGCCGATGCAGTTGATCAGGGACCGTGCGCCGGTGTCGCGTATCAGGGCATCGAGGTCCGCCGCGTCCAACGCTGCGCCGAGTTGTTCGATCCGGATCCCTTCGAGATCCCGCAGGGCCGACCACGGGCCATGCTCGGGGGGCTTTGACCTACTGGCCAAAACTATTTCCGGACAGGCTAGTCCGGCCTGCTTGCGCTGCAAGACGGCGCGGGCAAATCCGGTGCCGACAATTCCGGATGCCCCGAGCACGACGATTGGTGCCGCGGCCCGGTCGTGCGGCGGCGGCTCGGCACCCAACGGCTGCGGGGTGCACTGGCTCCCCAACGACACCAGGTCACGCTCGATCGCGGCGGCCGTTTCAGCGTCGAGCCAACCATCGGTCGCGGGCGCGGCCGGGTTTGAGCCCAGGTCGCAAACCAGGTTCGCGGCGGTATCGGCACTGATCAGCTCCAGCACCGAGAGGTGCCGACCGAGATACCTGCGAGTGTCGGGCAGGATCCTGATGAGATCCAATGAGCCGATTCCCGCACCGAGTAGCGATGAGTCCGCAGCGAGGGGCCTTCCGAGGTGGCAACTCCACACGCGCGCGAGGCCGGCCGCGCTCTCGCCGGCCTCGGCGTCCCTTGGTACCGCGTCGGCGAGTTGCGGCAGTGTGTGCAGCCTTGCGCCATCGACCTTCCCATTTGGCTTGCGAGGGATACTCGGCACGGCGACAACAAAGAACGCGGGCACTCCCAGGCTTGCCAGGGCGAGCCCGATCCGTCCCGCGGTCGCACCGTCCTCGGCGGCTTCGCGGGTCCGCTCGGTTTCGAACCACACCCCCAGACGGCCGTCATGAGGCTCGATGGCGACATCGCAGACCGTAGGGTCAGCGCTGATGCGCCTGGCGACCGCGGCGGTGTCGACCCGCTTGCCGGCGACTTTGACGATGGTGTCTTTGCGTCCGGCGAAGACGGGAAAGCCTTCTTCGTCGATGGTCACCCGGTCAGCGGTGGCAAACGCGCGCAGTTGCGATCCGTCGCCGGGGGCCACGGCACCGAAGCTGCTGTCATCGATCCCGAGATATCCGTCGCTGACCAAGGGCCCGGCGATGACCACCTCGCCGAAGGCGATGAACACGGTATTGGGCACCATCGGCAGGCCCACCCTGAGCCGAGTGTGTGCGGCGGCCGCGATGCCGTCGTAGACGATGGGAAGGTGTGTGGCGACCACCGTTGCTTCGGTCGGACCGTAGCTGGAGACAAGTGAGATCGGTGCCAAGGCGGGGGAGTTGACCCACTTGTCGACGGTGCTGGTGCGGATGGATTCGCCGCCGATGACGATCTGGCGCAGCCGCGAACGGCCGATGACGTCGACGGCGTCGCCGTCCTCGCACAGCAGGTGCCACACCGCGGTCGGCAGGTCGACGACCGTCGGCCCCAAGGCGTGGATATCGCGCGCCAGACCGCCCAAGTCGCCGGTCTTCATGGCCGCGGATCGGACCAACTCCGCCCCGCAAACAGCGGCGCCAAAGATTTCCTCAACGCTGATGTCCGCCGTCAAGGGCGCGCATTGCAGGATGGTGTCTTGGCTGTTCCAGCCGTAGCTGGGGCCGATTGCGGCACAGAAGGCAGCGAGTGACCCATGCGATATCCGCACCAGCTTGGGCTGCCCGGTCGTCCCCGACGTGGGCATGATGTACGCCGCCTTGATGGCCAGCAGGGGATCTCGTGCCACCTGGTCAAGGCGCTGGTCAATGCGCTCCTGCAGGGCGTGATCCGGGACCGCCCCGAGCCGGACCGCGGCCACGTCGACCGGGTGCGCCGAAATCCCTTCACAGTGCTCACCAATTGTCTTGGCTCGTAACGAAAGATCGTCGACCGACTCGCACATGCTGTAGCCGCACCCCGCGAGGTGACAGGCCAACAACAGATCAACGGTCTTATCGGTGTTGTCGTCGGCGCACACCAGCACATCACCGGGCGCCACCCCATGGCACACCAGCCAGCCGACCCACGGGTAGACCTGGCGACGCCGGTCCAGAAACTGGCGCAGGCCCGGTGCCGCATCGACAAACCACGCAGGTGCCGACGGTGGCCGCGGTCGCCCCGCGGTCTCGGTGCGGCAGGGGAGGCCGTCGGCGCCCACCTCGAACCACTCGTTGGCGGTCATGGCGATCGGCTGATCCCACAGCGCCGCCATCGATTCCAACGCCGCGCCGATACGAGCGGCGACCCCGGCGCCGGTGTTGCGCTCGGGCAGATCGGCTCGGTCCCAGATCGCCAGGTTGAGGGTGTGCCGTTGTTCGTCGAGCACGCATGCCACGGTGGTGCCCTCGATCGGGCCGATCTCGGTCGCAACGGGTGCTTCCGACAGGAACGGGCGAAGGCCGGGCGCACATGATTCGCGGATGAAATTCAGCGTCAGGGCCTGCACATGAGAGGTCCGGTTGATTGCCAGATACATTCGGCGGTAATGCTCTTCACGAATCCATCGGCGTCGCACCGCCTTGACGTAGCCGCGGTCAAGGTCGCGGACCACCTCCCGCACCGACGCGAAAGGCCGAAATCGGAGGGCGTGCGCAACCGAGTTGACCAGGCACGTGGCGACATTGAGTTCGGGGTCGCCGAACCGGTTGTCCACGGCGTGCACCAGCAGGCTCTCGGTGCTCTGCCAAAGCCCCGCCTGCACCGCGACCGCGGCCGCCGCCACCAGAACGTTGAGCGGTACTTGTTGAGCCTCCGAGAGGGCACGCAGGGCGTCATAGGCTGGGCCGCAGAGGGCGATCGACTCTTGCAGGACGCCCTTGGCCGCGGCCCCGGAGGTACCGCTGGCGCCTTGCGCACCCCCACCCTGGCCGGCCTCGGCGGTGAGCTCGCGCTGCACGGCGTCGGCTTGTCGCCGTAGTGCTTCGGCCACCTTGGCCGTTTCACGAAGATGCGCGGCCGCCAGCTTGGCCAATCCTTGGCTGAGGGTGGGCATTTCGCCTACCCCGGCGGGTTCGAGGCTGGCCGCCAGAAAGTGCGCCAGATCGGCCTCAATGATCCCGGTCGCCCCGCCGTCAAGCAGGATGTGGTGGGTGTGAACGTCGAGACCGCAAACATTGCCGCCCTCGTCGGTCGAGACGGTATAGCGCACGAGCGGCCTGTCCAGGATGCCCGAAGACCAGGTGTGCTCCAGATCGGCGCCCGGCCCGTCCGGTTGGCCCTGGGCGGCCGAGCGTACGAGCACAAGGTCGCTGAATTGCAGCCGCGGCACCAGCTGTGGGTAGTCTGCGCCCGTCGCGGCCATCTGCAGAACGCACAGCTGAACGGGGTTGTTGAGCACCGATGCTTCCAGCGCGACAAGAAAATTCGACAGCGCCAGCGGGTGAAACCGATAGCGCTTGCCGATCAGATACAGCGCGGGGTCGTTGTCCTGGAGCACCCCGTTGTACAGGTTCTGCTGCGATTTGCTTAGCGGAATGGCCTCCGCGCAGCCTACTTCGGGCGCGGTCACGTAGGACTTTCCAGTTCGGACTGCGACAGCTCCGAAACCCAGCCCTCGATCGAGAGGTTCTCGGCCAATCGGGATGGCAGTTCGGCCTCTCGGTCCACGCCCAGCCGCTTCATCAGCAGCACGAACCTGACGGAGTCGAGTCCCAGATCCCTGAGATCGGTAGCGTCGCCGTCGATCAGATCCGTTTCGTCGATGTAGAGCACGTCACAGACGGCGAGCAGGATCCGTTCGCGCACCGGGTCAGCCACCGGTTTGGACCTGATTCGCCTCCGCCGCCAGCGACGTGCGCATCACCTTGCCCGACTGTGTTCGCGGAATCTCGCTGACGATCACGATTGTCGACGGCCGCGCCACCGATTCGGACTCGCGGCGATAGTGAGCCGCAATCGTGTGCTTGAGTTTGCGGGCCGCTGACGCGTCCACGTCGGTGGCAGCTACCACGGCCAGGCCCACCAGCGCCCCGAATTCCGGATCGGGGATCTCGAAGCAAGCGGCCTCGCGGACGCCCGGAACGCCCTCCGCAATGCGATCGACCTCGTCGGGGGCGATGTTCACGCCGCCCGAGATGATCATCTCCGAGGACCGCCCCTTGATGTAGAAGAAACCATCCTCGTGGCGCTCCAACAGATCGTCGGTGTTCACCCAGCCGTCGATCAGGACCTCTTGGGTACGTTGAGGATTGCTCCAATACCCCAACATGTTTGCCGGCGACTTGATCCACAGCGTGCCGAATGACGCGGAAGGGCCGGCGCCCGGGGCGTTGGGGCCGGCGCCGTCCGCTTCGTCGTCGGCCGCCAGATAGACCTCCACGCCGGGGTAGGGGCGGCCCACCGCGCCCGCCTCGATCTTGGCAATCGAGCCATCGTCTGTCGGCAAACATAAAGCTGTGCAGCCTGTTTCGCTCAGCCCGTAGACCTGTGCGGTGCGAACACCGGTGGCTTCGATGAACCGCACATCGGCGGCGATCGCCCGCGAACCGCCGTACCCGAGTAGCCGCAGCGATGGAACCGTTGTAGCCGCGGACTTCAACTCCGAAACCAGTTTCGAAAGCAGGGTCGGCACCAGGCATGTGGTGTTGACGGCGTTGGAGTTCAGAATCTGCATCAGCGAAGGGGTGTTCTCACCACCGGTGATGCACAACCCTCCACGCATCAAACAGGTAAGTATCCACCACAACCCACCGATGTGGGTTGCCGGCAGCGGGGAGTAGGTGGTTTCGCCGTCGACCCAGGTGACCCAGTTGAGCCCCTCGTTGCGCAAGATGTCCGGTACGGCGAAGAAGGTGCGGTTGGCCAGCAGCACCGCCTTTGGTTCGCCGGTGGTGCCGCTGGTGAAGATCATCGCCAGCGGATCGTCGGCGCCAAGCCCGGGCTCGGTCGCCGGACGATCCGTATCCGGCGAATGGGCGAACTCCCCGGTGCCAGAGCCGATGTCGACCCGGATAGCGGGTATCGCGGCGAGGCCTTCGGGTAGCGACGAGGACCCGACCTTGCTCCCGGGCGCGATCAGAACCGCGACGGGGTCGGTGATCTGACAGAACCGATCGATGGTTGCCGGCGGAAGATTGCCGTCGGCCATCACGGCGATGGCACCAAGCTTCGCGCAGGCCAGCACCGCTAGGTAGGTCTCGGGTCCATTGTCCGAGATAACCAGTACCCGTGATCCTCGCGATGCCGACTGCGCACGGAGCGCGCCGGCGTAGCGATCCACTTCGGCGGCCAGCTCGCCATATGGCAGCGCACTCGTGCCATCGCAGCGGCGTAAGGCGATCGCCTCGGGCCGCCGCTGAGCCTGCTCGATGATCCGTTCCAGCACGGTAGCGGGTAAGTCGGACATAGCTCTAAAGCGCTTTCCTTCCAGCGATCTAGGGGATGTTCAGGGCCGCCAGTTCGACCTCGCCGGAGGCGGCTCCACCATCCTCGTCCCAAAACTCGATGGCGCACGGTACCAGGAGATAGCGCCACGTCCGTTGGACAAACTGCAGATTTCGGCATTGCAGCCGTGCGGAGAATTTCGCGGGGTTGATGGGCCGGTTGAAACGTGATGACGAGTTCCTGATGAACATGCTGGCGAGTTGATGCTGGAAGTAGTCCTCCAGCGACCAGCCCCGCAGTTGCGGAATCTCCTCGTTGGCAACGGCGGGCGCGAAGGCGCTGTATGCGAGTTGGTTGAAGCAGAGAATCAGTTCAACCGCATTGAAGTGACCGGTGCTGCGGATATAGGCGGACTCGCTGATCGTGAAATTCCCATAGGCCAGCACCGAATCGTCGTCGGCGTGGTACCGGGCGTCGAGCAGGTAGCGACACCCCTTGTAGGAGTAGGGCTCGAGAACCCGGGCGAGCAGATCCTCGGCGATCGCAGTGGTGCCGGCGGACTCGACAGCGGCGTGAGCGGGCGAGGTCAAATCGGTGGTGCTCATGCCGGGTAGCCCGGCGTCTCGAGACCATCCAGCATGGTCAGGCGGTAGGTCGTGAGGGTGCCCGAGGCCGTCCCGTGCTTTGCCCGGTGCATGAGAACTCGGTTGTCCCACAAGATGATGTCGCCGACTTCATAGTGCTGGGTGTGGATGAACGGCGAGTTGTATTCGGGATCGAGCTGTCCGGTCGCGGCCAAGAGTTCGGCCAGCACGGCCGGATCAACCAGGTTGCCGTCCTTGTCCTCGATCTTGGTGGTGCCCGTCGCGCAGATGTAGAGAATCTCTTCGCCGGTCTTGGGGTGCCTGATGACTGTCGGCCACTTTATCGGGGGAGTGGCGCGGCTGATTTCATCCCAGACTTCTCCGATAGGCCGGTAGACGTCGCTCGGGCGGATCTTGATGTGCCGCCGGGGATCGTGGGTGCTGAGGGTTCCGCGGGCCGGGGCCTGCTGGGCGGCCGGGAGTGACTGCCAAACCTTGGCCAGGTCGATGAAATAGGTTCCGCGGTCGTGGCCGGGCACCGCAAGCGGCAACACCATGGAAAACGCGAACGGTTCCGGCATGAACATGTAGTCGATGTGCCAGAACGCGCCTGTCTTCGGAACCCCTTGGCCCTCCTCGGTGGAGGAGACAAAGATCTCCGGGTGATCCTCGTGGTGGTACATGGGTTCGTAGTAAGGAACGATCTGTCCGACGATCTTGCCGAGCTTTAGGAATTCCTCGGGCGACGGGTTGACGTCCTTCAGGATGACCAGCTTGTTCGCATAAACGATGTCACGGATCTCGTCAGTGGTTATGTCGTCCAGGTTTTTTGGGTCGACCCCTGTGATTTGTGCACCGAGTCCCTCGCCTTTCACGTTGAGCGTCATCGGCCGTCTTCTCCTCGTTCATTTCGCTGCTGCTTCGGACAGATTTCTGGGACTGCGCCAAGCCGGCGTCGGCTGCCGCACGCAAACGGGTCTTCGGCGTCCCTGGTGGTGGCGATCCGGTGGTACCTCCTGATTGGGCGCTGCGATGAGTGCGGCTACAGGAGGAGTCGGATGCGGTGATGAAAAGTTCCCCCTATTCGCCTTCCGGTCTTCCTTCGGAGTCGTTGGTCCAGGTGGCGGGCAGCAACGGGACAGCAGTGCTGGTGCCGTGCGACGACAGCCGGACCATTCCCGCGGCGGCACCGTCGTGCGATGCCGCGGTGCCGGTAAGGCCGAGCGGACCGGCGCCCTGGCTGCTCGGGCTGGGGGCGGGCTCGGCGGTGCCGGGAGCATCGATGGGCGAATCCATGGTGGCCGGTTCTTGCAGGAATTCGTCGCGGTAGCCGCGCACCCCCACCCTGTTCTTGCTGCGCTTTCTGCGACTGGCTCGGCTGCTGCTCAGCGCGGCTGGAGCGGCGGCGCGGGTGGTGTCGGTGGCGGTGGCGGCCGCGCCGCTGGTGGCCCCGGGGCCCGAGCTCACCCCCGGGGGTGCGGGGCCCAACACCGCGTAGCTGATCGCGGGTGAACTGGGCGGGCTGCCGGTGGGGGCGGGGGAGGGGGCGCTGGGTGCGGGGCTGGTGGCTTGTGGGCTTGGCGGGGCGAACGCCGACGCCGCCGGCGTCAGACCAACGACCGGTTGCGGGCCGGCCAGGTCGGCCACACTGCGCTCCGCGGGAGCGGCAACGGGTGCCGTTATCGGCGTTCTGTTCGCCAGGTAGGCCAGCGCGCTCAAGGCGCTCAACGCGCTGAGCGCGGGAGTGAAGAAGGGAAGCAGTAGCAACCCGTACGAGGCGTAGTACGGGTACCAAAGAAAGTCGTATAGCTGCAAAGCGATGATGGCGAGGATGACCGCGACCGCCGGGCTGAAGCCCATCCGCTGGAAAAACTCCAGGAAATACTTGTACGGATCGGCAAGGAAACTCAGGATGTCCCTCAACAGCTGACCGATCCAACTCCCGATGCCCGACGCGGCGGCCTGGCTCTCGCCGCCGGGCCGCAGGATGGACGGCGCCGGTGGCGTGGGTGGTACCGCCGCGGCCGCGACCTCACTGACTGCCTGATAGGTGGTCATGGTCTCGGCGGCTTGAACCCACATGCGGACGTAGTCGGCCTCGTTGAGCGCGATGGGGATGGCGTTGATGCCGAAGAAGTTGGTCACCACCAGCACGCCGTGGATGGCGTGGTTAGCGGCCAGCTCTGCGAGCGTGGGCATGGCGGCTACGGCGCTGCTGTAGCCGGCGGCCGCGATCCTGTGCTGCGCGGCGGTTACCGAGCTATCGATCGCGGCCTGCTCCAGCCAGATCAGGTAGGGGCCATGCGCGGCCAACCACTGGTGGGCGGCGTATCCCTGCCAACTGGTGGCTTGAACCTCGGCCAGTAGCTGGGTCAACTCGACAACGGCAGCGCTGTATTGCGCGCTCAGCTCTTGCCACTGTGCGGCGGCAGCAAGCAGCGGTCCCGGGCCTTGGCCCGCGCTCAACAGGGCCGAGTGCACCTCGGGAGGTATGGCCATCCATATCGGGGCGGTCAGGGCTTACCCTCTCCTGCGTAAGCGTGGTGCGCGCGCCGTGGGCGGGCTGACGCTGGTTGGCTTTACCAGGGTTAGTCGGGGCGAGTGAGCAAAAAGTTCCCACCGTGGCGGCCGTGGTTCTGAATCCGGGTTGGGCAGGTCTTGCCGGAGGAGCGCGGCGCACCCTGGTTGGGCGGGGCAAGCCGGTCATTTCGCGAGGTCAGGTGAATCCATCTGGTCGGCAGCGGGTTCGGAATCAGCCGTCGTCACCCGTCGTCACCCGTTGCGGGGAGGGCGCTGCCGCACCTTGGTGCCCTATATTATGCAGCCATGCCAGTCATTGACGCCCGTCATCTCGACGGCATATCCGAAACTGCGTTGCTGACCCTGCATCAGCGCGCGACCGAGGCCGCCCGGCCCGATGCCATCATCGACGACCCGATGGCCATCGCCCTGCGCAATGACATCGACTACCCCTACCACCACTTCGGCCGTACTCACCAAGCTACCGCCCTGCGTGCCTTGGCATTTGACAACAGCACCCGGGATTTTCTGCGGACCCGCCCCGGCGCCACCGTGGTCGCACTGGCGGAGGGGCTGCAGACCAGTTTCTGGCGTCTCGACAATGGTGAGCTGAACTGGCTTTCGGTAGACCTGGCGCCGATCGTGCGGCTGCGTGAGCAGCTGCTTCCCGCCTGCGACCGACTTCGCTACTGCGCTCAGTCCGCGTTCGACTACTCGTGGATGGAGCAGGTGGACGACACCAACGGCGTGCTGATCACCGCCGAGGGGCTGTTCCAGTACCTGCGCCGTGATGTGGTGTTCGAGCTGATCGCGGCCTGCGCCAAACGATTTCCCCATGGCCAGCTGGTTTTCGACAGCATCCCTTGGCTGTTGAGCGTGTATTCGCGCCGGCGCGGGTTCAAGCTCAGTGAGCACTACACGGCGCCCCCGATGCCGTTTTGGTTCACCGCCGACCACTATGACGAACTGCGCGCCATCCCCGGTGTTCGCGCGGTCCGTGAGTTGCCGGCGCCGGCGGGCCGCGGAAGGTTCTTGCGCTGGGCACTTCCGGTGGCGTACCGGCTGCCCGGGTTGGGCCGGTTGCGGGCCCCGGTGACGCTGGTCGAATTCGGCTGACTCGGCAGCGCAAGTTCGCGCCGAGCCGCCGCGAAACGAACACCCTGGAACAATTCGTCGGCAATACGCGACTATTAGGTCATGGATTGCGAGGTGGCGCGCGAAGCGTTGTCGGCCCGACTCGACGGCGAGCGAGAACCGGTGCCCTCGGCGAGAGTCGACGAGCACCTGGATGAGTGCGGTGCCTGTGGTCTCTGGTTCGAACAGGTGGCCGGCCAAGCTAGCCGTCTGCAGCGCCTGATCGAATCCCGGCCGGTCATCGGGGCGGTTGATCTGGCCGGGATTCGGCCGACGCCGCAGCCGCGGGAACGCAAACGAATGAGCTGGCAGCGCTGGGCACTGTTGTGCGTGGGGATCGCGCAGGTCGCCGTGGGAATCGTGCAAGGACTGGGCTTCAGCCTCGGCCTGGGCCACCACTATGTGATCGGGTCGGGCAACCATCTGCTCAACGAGTCCACGGCGTGGACGATCGCGCTGGGTGTGGCCATGGTGGTCGCGGCGATATGGCCGGGCGCCGCCGAGGGACTCGCCGGTGTGCTGATGGTCTTCGTGGCGGTTTTGAGCGTCTATGTGGTTGTGGATGCGCTGTCCGGTGCCGTGACGACTTCGCGGGTCCTGACCCATCTGCCGGTGCTGTTGGGCACCGTCCTGGCAATCATGGTGTGGCGAAGCCGCGGTGCTCCTCGGCCGGCGCCGGACGTGTTGGCAGACGAGCCCGATATCGTTCTGCCGCAGAACGCATCTCGCGGACGTCGCCACGGCCACCTGTGGCCCACCGACGGATCGGCGGCCTGATCAGGCGCTGCGGCGCAGGATCACTCGGTGGCGCCGGGTTCGGTTGTGGACGTTGTCGTCTGGCTGGTGGCGGCACCGAAGTTACGCAGCTGCAGGCTGTTTGAGACGACAAAGAACGATGAGAACGCCATCGCGGCGCCGGCGACAACTGGGTTGAGCACACCGGCCGCGGCGATGGGGATGGCCGCGATGTTGTAGCCGAATGCCCAGGCCAGGTTGAGTTTGACGGTGCGCATGGTCGCGGCGGCAAGGCCGAGCGCCAGGGGCACGACGTCGAGGTTGTCGCGAACCAGGATGATGTCAGCGGCGCCGATCGCAACGTCGGTGCCACGCCCCATGGCCATTCCCAGATCGGCGCTGGCCAGTGCGGGACCGTCGTTGATGCCGTCACCGACCATGGCGACGACATGGCCGCGGTCACGCAGTTGTTCGATTACGTCGACTTTGCCTTCGGGCAGAATGTTGGCGATCACCTCGTCGATGCCGACCCGGTCGGCCACGGCGGCCGCCGATGCCGGGTTGTCACCGGTCAAAAGCATGGTCCGGAGCCCGCGTTCGCGCAGCGCGGCTACCGCATCGGCCGCCGAGTCCTTGACGGCGTCGGCCACCGCGATGACCCCGCACGGTGCACCGTCGATCTCGACGAATACAGCCGTCTCACCCAGGGACTCGGCGTTGCGCCGAGCGGCGCGCAAGGCCGTGTCACTCGAGGAGGAACCGATCCAGGACGGCTTACCCACCCGCACCGAGCGCCCGGACACGGTACCGCTGACGCCGCGCCCGGGTATGGCGCGGAATTCGGTGACGGTGTCGTGCTGGGTGGTCGCCGCGGCGATTGCCAGGGCCACCGAGTGCTCGGACGCCGCCTCCACCGTGGCGGCGATGGCGAGCACCTCGTCTGCGTCCCAGCCCGGTGCGGCCACCACCGCACTGACTTTGAGCTGCCCCGAGGTCAGTGTTCCGGTCTTGTCGAAGACGACGGTGTCGATGGATCGGGTGGCTTCCAGGGATTGATAGCCCTTCAGGAAGATGCCGAGTTGGGCACCGCGGCCAGAGGCGACCATCATCGCCGTCGGCGTCGCCAGGCCCAGGGCGCACGGGCAGGCGATGACCAGGACGGCAATGGCGGCGGAAAAGGCGCGGTCGGGTGAACCGCCGGCCAGTAGCCACCCGGCCGCGGTCAGTGCGGCGATGACAAACACGCACGGAACGAACACCGAGGCGATCTGATCGGCCAGGCGCTGTGCGTTGGCCTTTTGCGCTTGCGCCTGCTCGACCAGCCGGACCATTCCGGCGAATCGGGTGTCGGCGCCCACCGCCGCGGCCTCCACGATCAACCGGCCGTCAAGCACCACGGTGCCGCCGATGACCTGGCCGCCGGGACGCACCCGGGTGGGTTTGGCCTCGCCGGTCATCGTGCTCATGTCGACCGCGGCCGAACCGTCCAGGACGAGGCCGTCGGCGGCGATGGTCTGTCCGGGGCGCACCACGAAGCGATCCTGCTCTTGGAGTTCGTCGGCGGGGACCACCAGCTCTGACCCATCCGGCTGCAGGACGGCAACCTCCTTGGCGCTTAGCGCCGCCAACGCCCGCAGCGCGCTGCCCGCCTTCGACTTGGCGCGGGCCTCGAAATACCTTCCGGCCAGCACGAACACCGTGACGCCCGCGGCGACCTCAAAATAGATGGCGTCGCTGCCCAACAGCGCCTGCCAGATGCCCTTGCGGTCGGCGAGCTGGTGGCTACCGAACACGGTGTACAGCGACCAGATCGTGGCGGCGGTGATGCCCACCGAGATCAGCGTCTCCATGGACGCGCCGTGGTGGCGCGCGTTGCGTAGCGCGATGCGGTGAAACGGCCACGCCGCCCATGTCACGACCGGCAGAGCCAGCGCTGTGAGCACCCACTCCCAGCCGGTGAAACGAGTGCTGGGCACCACCGCGAACATCACCGAGAGATCGGCCAGCGGCACGAACAGCACGGCCGCGACGGCTAGCCGGATCAGCAGGTGGCGAGCATGCTCAGCATCGGGATCGCCCGCGCCCTGACCGTCGTCCGGCTGCACCTCGGCCTGGTAACCGGCCTGCTGGATCACCTCGCACAGCGCAGCGGCGTCGACGTCCTCGCCGGCCTCCACGGTCGCCGTGCGGGTACCGAAGTTCACCGATGCCCGAACCCCCGGCACCTTGTTGAGCGTCGACTGGACCTTGCGGGCGCATGCGAAGCAGGACATGCCGGTGATCCCGAGTTGGAACCGCTGGACCTGTTGGTCGCGCTCCAAGTGCTTGTCGGTCGTCACGATCGTCGTTGACATCGTGGGGCTTGACCTCCTGCTGATCTGTGGCTTGCCGATGCAAGCTTCTCCCCACACAGGTCGTTGTCGCTAGCCCAGGAGTTCCCTGGCCGTTGCGCGAATCTATGGCCTACGCTCAACGATCGTGGTCACCGGCGGCGCTGATGAGCAAATCACTGTCCTGGCCATGGCCGCCGGACGTGGTGATCGGGCCGCGCTTGCGGAATTCATCGAGGCCACACAGCGCGATGTGTGGCGGCTGGTCGCCTATCTCAGCGATCCGGCCTGCGCCGATGACCTGACGCAAGAAACGTTTCTGCGGGCGATCGGTGCCCTGCCGCGCTTCGCCGGTCGGTCTAACGCCCGCACTTGGCTGTTTTCGATCGCCCGTCGCGTGGTTGTCGATCAGATCCGCTACAAGACGCGCCGGCCCCGCCCGGCGTATGTCGCCGACCTCGGCGAAGCGCTTGGGCAAGCTCGTCGCGGCAGCCGGTTCGAGGACATCGTTGAGATTCGGCTCCTGCTCGACGGGCTTGACGAGAAGCGCCGCGAAGCACTGATCTTTACGCAGGTCTTGGGCCTCTCATACGCCGAAGCGGCGCAGATTTGTGGTTCGCCCATCGGCACCATCCGCTCTCGCGTGGCACGGGCCCGCGACGATCTGTTGCGGGCTGCCCGAGAGGGCGAGCGGGCTGGATAGTTCGAGGCGTTCGCTGGCCGGCCGTCGGGGCGGTCCTAGATGCCGAACACCATGGCGGCGAAAGTGATCGCCATTCCCGCCGCCATCATCGCCCGTCCGGCGTGGGTCAGGCAGCTGCGCCAGGACTCCGTCCCGGCGCGTGGCCGCGCACGCACCGACATGACCGCCCAAATGATCGCGGCGATGGCAAACGCCAACAACCAAAACCAATTGACGGCGCTGACCCAGCCCGGCGCGGTGGCACCGGCGGCCATGTCGGTCCCCGACATGTGCATACCGGGCATCGAGGTGCCGGGCGCCATCGTTTGATGCGCGGCCGGGCAGGCCAGGAGCTGGTCGCTCATCGCGACGTACATCCAGGCCATGGCCAGCATCATCAATGCGTGGTAGCTGCATCCCACGAGCGCGGTGATGGTCTTGGCCCGAAGCGCGGTGAGCGTGGCGAACCAGCCGGCTGCCAGCAGAAAGAACACCGCGGGACCGGTCGTCGGCAACGCCGCTCCCACGGGCCAGAGCATTACGACCATCGCAATCGCCATCACCAAGTGCAACCCATTGCTGACGACCGAGGTCCACGCCCGCTGTTGGGTGACCGTCGGGGCTCCGGAGAAGGCTGAAGAGGCTGGAAGGGCTGAAAATGTCGAAAGCGCCGGAAGCGCCGGAAGCGCCGGAAACGCTGAAAGGGCTGAAAGGGCATAGTCGGCACCGCTGAACACGAACAGTCCGGTGGCCAGCCAACGAATCAGCAGGTCATTGATCATGTGGACTCACTTGCCGGGGTGTGGGGCGGTCACGGTGTCGCTCTCGGGCTCGGCGGCGATGGCCACCGCAGGATATGCGGTCCATGCTCTATAGGTCGCTACCGGCCGATCCGAGGTTCCCGGCCAAACCTGTGTGCTACGACATCCAGTCGTAAGCTCGAGGGATGGATACTGACGGGCCTGGTGTGGTTGCGTCTTCTGCTGCGCCGCCGTCCCGGTCCGGCTCGCTGACGTCGGTCTGGCTACTGCTGGGCCTGCTCGCCATCTCGGCAGTACTGGCGAGCTACGGGGTGGTTTCCGGCGTGCGGCGCTATGCCACGGTGGGCAATCCCTACCCCGGTTGGTTTCTGAGTGCCGCCGAGCCGACCGGCTACTTTCTCGCGTCTTTGTCCGGCGCTGTCTGTCTTGGCGGTTTGATCTATGTCGTCATGATGTCGCGGCCCGAGCACGACGGCCTGATCGATGCGGGTGCATTCCGAATTCACCTTGTAACAGAACGGGTTTCAGTTGCGTGGCTGGTTCTGGCTGCGTCGATGGTGGTGGTCCAGGGCGCCCACGACTCCGGAGTGTCGCCGATCAGGCTGCTGGCCAGCGGGGCGGTGCGCGACGCCATCGCAACCTCGGAGATCGCGCGCGCCTGGATTGTCGTCACCATTTGTGCCCTGGTGGTCGCGGTGGCGTTGCGCCTCAACACCCGTTGGGTCGCTCATGTCGTGCTGCTCATCCCCACCGTGATTGCGGTGATCGCGACGGCCGTGACCGGCAATGCGGGACAGGGGCCCGACCACGACTTTGCGACCAGCGCGGCGATCGTCTTTGCGTTGGCGGCTGCCACGTTGACCGGTCTGAAGGCCGCGACGGCGCTGACCGGGGCGACGCCGACCCGCGCCGTCCAACTGATGCAGGTGGCTTGCGGTGCGCTTGCGGTGTCCTACGGTGCGGTGCTGCTCTACCTGTTCGTTCCCGGCTGGGACTTCGGTTCCGAGTTCGCCCGAATCGGTCTACTGGCCGGGCTCTTGCTGGTGCTGGTGTGGGTGTTCGACTGCTGGCAGCTCTTCGTCCGGCCGCCACGATCGACGCGCGGCGCCACCGCGGCCCCACTGGCGATGATGGCGGTGCTGGCGGCGATCGGCGCGATGGCCGTTCAGACCGCGCCACGGTTCGTTGCCCATCAATTCACTGCGTGGGACGTCTTTTTGGGATATGAACTGCCGCAACCGCCCGATGTGGGCAGGTTGATCACCCTGTGGCGGTTCGACAGTTTGGTCGGGGTTGCCGGGGTGGTGCTGGCCGCCGGATATGTGGCCGGCTTCGTCCGGCTGCGTAGGTGGGGCCATGCTTGGCCCGTCAGCAGGCTGGTGTCCTGGCTGATCGGTTGTGCCGTATTGGTGATCACGAGTAGCTCGGGCGTGCGGACCTACGGGTCGGCGATGTTCAGCGTCCATATGGCCGAACACATGACGCTGAACATGTTCATTCCCGTGCTGCTGGTGCTGGGTGGGCCCGTCACGCTGGCGCTACGGGCATTGCCCGCCGCCGGTGAGGGACAGCCGCCCGGGCCCCGCGAATGGCTGACATGGCTGCTGCATTCGCGGGTGACGGCCTTCTTCTCACACCCGATCATCGCGCTCATCCTCTTTGTGGCCTCGCCGTACATCGTCTATTTCACGCCGCTTTTCGATACCCTCGTCCGGTATCACTGGGGCCACGAGTTCATGGCCGTGCACTTTCTGATCGTCGGGTACCTCTTCTACTGGGCCATCATCGGTATCGACCCGGGGCCCCGGCGGCTCCCCTATCCCGGACGTATCGGGCTGCTCTTTGCGGTGATGCCGTTTCACGCGTTCTTCGGCATCGCGCTGATGACAATGAATTCGGCGATCGGCGATACGTTCTACCGTTCGGTCATTCTGCCCTGGCTGGCCAGCATCGAATCCGATCAACACCTTGGTGGTGGAATCGCCTGGGGCGCAACTGAGCTACCGATCATCATCGTGATCGTGGCGTTGGTGGCCCAGTGGGCGCGCCAGGACCGTCAGGTGGCTGCCCGCCAGGATCGCCATGCCGACAGCAGCTACGCGGACGACGACCTGGAGGCCTACAACGCGATGCTGCGCGAATTGGCGCGGATGCGGGAGTGAAGGCGGGGACGGATCACTAGCCGACCACGGCGAAATCGCCGTTGTCGGCCAGCGTTGCCTGGACCTGTTCGCGGGTGAGCTCGGTGTCGGTGCAAACTCGCACCGCCGACGCGCCGGCGGCGTCCAGCTCTACTTCGACGGTCCGGACCGACGGCAGCGCGCTCAAGGCGTTGGTGATGGTCTCCACGCATCCCTCGCAACGCAGACCGGTAACGGCGAATGTTTGTTCAGTCATCTATTTCTCCATTGGACGCGACAATGCGCGCGGTAGGTGGTCCAAAGTTGCGTAGCCGCAGGCTATTTGACACTACGAAGAACGACGAGAACGCCATCGCGGCGCCGGCGATGAGCGGGTTGAGCAGGCCAGCGGCAGCGATCGGAATCGCGGCGACGTTGTAGCCGAACGCCCAGATCATGTTCGTTCGGATCGTGCGCATCGTGGCTCGCGCCAGATCGAGCGCCTGCCCAACGATGTGCAGATCGTCGCGCACCAGGATGATGTCGGCCGCCCCGATCGCAACGTCGGTGCCGCGACCGATCGCCAATCCCAGGTCGGCAGATACCAGGGCGGGACCGTCATTGATCCCGTCCCCGACCATCGCGACCGTATGGCCTTGGTCGCGGAGCTGTCGAATCACGTTGACTTTGCCGTCCGGAAGTACATCGGCGATGGCGGTATCGATGCCCAGCTGGGTGGCCACCGAATCGGCCACGGCCTGATTGTCGCCGGTGAGCAAGATGGTTCGCAAGCCCCGGCTGCGCAGTGCGGCGATCGCGTCGGCCGCGGAGTCCTTGACCGTGTCGGAAATCGTTACAGCGGCGCAGACCTCACCGTCCACCGATACGAAGACTATTGTCTCGCCGCGAGATTCGCCTTGCGCACGAGCGGTGTCCAGTACCTCGTCGGCTGCTGTGTTGCGGGTAATCCAGGACGGCTTACCGACCTCGATGCGGTGGCCGTCGACGATCCTCGACACGCCGCAGCCGGCCACCGCGACAAAGTCGGTGACCGGTGCCGGATGTGGTGAGGCCGCGACGATCGCTGTCGCGACAGCGTGCTCAGAAGCTGCCTCGACCGCGGATGCAAGAGCCAGAACTTCCTCGCGCACCCGCCCGCCGGTGGTGGTCACCGTGTTGACGGTCAGCTTCCCCGCCGTCAGCGTGCCCGTCTTGTCGAATACCACGGCGTCGATACCGTGAATGGTTTCCAGCGCCTGATAGCCCTTGATGAAAATCCCCAACTGCGCCCCGCGTCCGGAGGCGACCATCATTGCCGTCGGGGTGGCCAGTCCGAGCGCGCAGGGGCAGGCAATCACCAGCACACCCAGCGTTACCGAGAAGGCCCGGTCGGCGCCGGCGCCACTGAGCAGCCAGGCCACGCCGGCGAGTCCGGCGATCGCAAAGACGACCGGCACGAACACCGCGGAGATCCGATCCGCCAGGCGCTGTGCGCGCGCCTTCTGAGCTTGTGCCTCCTCGACGAGGCGAACCATGGCCGCGAATTGGGTGTCGGCGCCCACCGCGGTGGCCTCGATGACCAGACGCCCGTCCAGGACGATGGTGCCGCCGATGACGGGCGCGTCCGCAGTGGCGCGCACCGGTTTGGACTCACCGGTCATCGCGCCCATGTCGATTGCCGCGGTGCCGTCGATCACGACGCCGTCGGCGGCGATGGTCTGCCCGGGACGGGTCACAAATCGCTGCCGCTTTTTGAGTTCGGCGGCCGGTATCACCAGCTCGGCGCCGTCGGGCAGCAAAACCGTGACGTCCTTGGCGCCTAACGCCGCCAGGGCGCGCAGTGCGCCGCCGGCCTTGGACTTGGCGCGTGCTTCGAAGTAGCGGCCGGCAAGTACGAAAACCGTCACGCCGGCGGCGACCTCGAGATAGATCGAGTCGCTGTTGAGTATCGCCTGCCAGATCCCCCGGCTCTGGCGTGGTTGCCGGTCAACGAAGACTGTGGATAGCGACCAGACGGTAGCGGCCGTGATGCCCACCGAGATCAGCGTTTCCATGGATGCGGTGCGATGGCGGGCGTTGCGGATCGCCACCGAGTGGAAGGGCCAGGCGGCCCAGGTCACGATCGGGGCGGCCAGGGCGGTCAAGAGGTATCCCCAGCCGGGGAACCTGGTGCTGGGCACCAGGGCGAACATGGTCGACAGATCGGCCAGCGGCACGAACAGCACCGCCGCCACCAGTAGCCGGCGCAGCAGTGTGCGAGCGTGCTCAGCATCTGGATCGCGGTCGTCGGCGGCCGACTCGGCGTGCGGAACAGCCTGGTAGCCCGCCTTCTCGACCAGCTCGCAGAGCTCATCGGCGGCGACGTCGACGGCGTCGATGGTGGCCACCCGGGTGGCGAAGTTCACCGAGGCGCGTACGCCGGGGACTTTGTTGAGTTTCGTTTCGACGCGGCTCGCGCACGCCGCGCATGACATACCCGAAACATCGAGCTGGATACGCCGCGCGGAGCCAAGATCGAGGTCTCCCGTAATCGGAGCCGCCACGGCCCTCCTCAGATCAGCACATTTCTCCCTGTCAGACTACAAGTCGTAGCTGGGCCGCAGTCAGTTCCGTTCGGAACGGGTGTGCTCGGACACCGTCGCCGCGGTGGGGTCATCGCCGCAGGTTGGGGTGGTTACGGCAGCATCGAATATGACGGTGGTCACTATGCCCGGCGGGCACTCCACTGCCAGCCGCCGACAGTGGCCCGGCGGTGGCCCGCTGCTGGGGCCAAGCGACTTTTCGCCGCTACGACGGTTGACTCTGAAGTTCCGCGACTGACGCTCGGATTTGCGGCAGGCCGGGCAAATGCGCGAGCAGGCCACTGTCAGCCGCGATCACCTGTCCGGTGATGAAGGCGGCTCGGTCCGAGGCCAGGAAGCAGACGAGCTCGGCGATTTCATGTGGTTCGCCGATGCGACCGGCAAGGTGGTGAGTGGCAAAAATATCGACGATCGGCTGGGGCAGCCCGACCTCGAGCCGCGGGGTACGGACCAGGCCGGGGGCGATCGCGTTGCACCGCACGCCGTGACGCCCGTATTGCGTTGCCACGTACCGGGTGAGCGTTTCGATCGCGGCCTTTGTGCAGGCGTACGCGGTTGACATGTCGTAGGCGGCGTGTGCGGTTGCGGAAGAGATATTGACGATCGCGCCGCCGCCGGCACTGATGAGCCGGGGAATCGCGTACTTGCACATGAGCATCGTCCCGCGCGCGTTGACGGTGAAGGTGTCGTCCCAAACATCGACAGTCATCTGGGAGACCAGCATGTCTGCGGGGTCGGAATGCGCGGCGTTGTTGTCCACGATGTCGAGCCGACCGAATGTGTCGATCGTGAAGTCGATCAGGGCCCGCACCGATACCTCGTTGGTGAGGTCGACGACATGGTGGACGGCTCCCCGACCGACGGAGGCAGCCGCACCGGCGAGGTCCGTCTCGGGCAGGTCCGCCAAAAACGACTCGTGCGCCCGCGCACGCCAGCACTCGCGACGTCTCGAGTCCGATGCCACCGCACGCGCCCGTGATGATCGCGACTTTGTTTTCGAGTTCTGCCGTCATGCCTCACTCCCGTTCCCCCCGGCGTAACCGCGGCCGTGATCGATGCAAACCCGGCCGGGTGCGGGCCCTCCGGATCGTGGTGAACCGGCTGGCTAGTCCCAAACCACTGGAAGTGCGGACGGTCCACGGAAGTGGATGCCGCTAATCAGCGGCGCCGGCGCGTCGGGGTCAACACGCAGACCGGGAAGTCCGTCGAGCATCGCGTCGATCAATGCGGCAATCTCGCGGCGCGTGGTGTTCATGCCGGAGCAGATATGGGTGCCGAAACCGAAGGTCGCGTGATGTGGTCCCGTGCGGTCGATTCGGAACTCGTCAGGATCGGGCGGATATGCTTCCGGATCCCGGTTGGCTGACCCGATGGCTAGCAGCAGCGGTGTTCCGGCGGTGAGTTCCGTGCCTCGAATGACCACATCGCGGGTGATCATGCGAGGGATGAAGAGCGATGGCGGTTCCAGGCGCTCACCCTCGGCGAGCGCCAACCGCAGGCGGCTGCGGTCGCGCCGGATGCGGTCCAGTTCGTCCGGCCGTTGCAGTAGGAGGGTGAGCGTGTTCAAGAACTGTCGAGTGGTGGTGTCGGTTGCTGCTAGCAGCAGCGAACGTAGAAACGAAGTGATCTGCTCGTCATCAAGAACGCCGCCTTCATACTCGGCTCGGATGAGTGAACTAATGAGGTCGTTTCTCGAAGCGCCGGCCGCCCGTTTGCGCTGAACAATCGGAAGCAGCCGGTCCCAGCTGCGGGCCGACGCCTCGGTCGCCTTTTGAAACCTGAGCAGAAATTGGTCTGCTTGTGCCGGATCCGGGGTGGACCACAACGCGAGCAGGATGGTCAGGACGTCAGCATGGAACTCTTCGTAGTTTTCTTTGAAGTCCTCTAAGCCCAGGATTTCGTAGATCGCGCGCAACGGGTACTCGAGCGCCATCGCAATGAGGTCGGCGCCCCGCTTGGACGCCAGGTCCGCGACGTACTTTGCGGCAAGTGGCCGGAAGATACTCTCGTCCCAGGAGCTCAACAACTTGCCGCCAAAAACGGACTGGAGATAGCCGCGCCACTGGCGGTGCTCCGCGCCGTCCATCGCGAGGATCGATCGGCCGATCAAAGGTCCTTGCGAGATTTCCCAGATGCTGCTGGAGAAGGTCTCATGGTTGCGCAGGATGGCCATCACGTCATCATGGCGAAAGACCGTGTGCGTTTCGCCGGCGTGCTGACCCATGTATGAAGGCGCGCCAAGAGCAACCATGATGTCGCCCTTCATAACCGGTGTCTCACGTCGGCGTTCTGCGAGCATCGGGTAGGGGTCATCCATGCTTGACAGGCGGAAGGCTTCCCCGAGTTCTTGCGATAACTCGGCAACCGATGGGCTCATAAGTTTCGACGCTAACACGGCGGCCCGGCCGTTTTAAGGCCTGCGATAGTGCATTGCGCAAAATTGAGTCATTTGACTGAACCTGTTGGGGCAAAAGGTATTAAAGCTAGTCGAAGCGATCCCCACCTGACTCCCGTGAAAGCCCCGTCACCGCCCACGAATTCCGCTCCCGCCGCCTCGAAGGTGCGCTGCCCGCGGGTGCCAAATTGCTCGCGTGCCCAACCTAAAGATGCCGAATCCGATCTCGCCGCGTTTGTCGAGATCAACTGGATTGCAACGGCATTGAGTCGGAATATCCGCGCGCGCACGGACTGGCCGAGGTCGCTGCCGCATCTCGCCGAGTTCGGCGATGCGCGATGACGCGCGGCTCTCGAGGCTGGTTAGTCCGCACGATTACGTCCCGCAGGCTGATTCGTTTGCTGCCCAAGACATCACGGTTCGACCAGTATGCTGGTCCGCTCACCGCTCTTGTGTTGGCTACGTGGCCGCGTGGACACATCATGGCCGGCTGCGGCTTTGCGCAACGCGCCGACCGTTGCCTGCTCGCGAGGGATGCGGCTAAACGGGTCAAACGAGTACCAGCGCATCGCGTTGAGGTGAGTCATCTTGTCCACTTCGAGGTCAGGCACGCTGTTTGCGGTCAAAACCTCCCCAAGCTCCTCGGGCGCACCCGGCCACATCGAATCGCTGTGTGGGTAGTCGGCTTCCCAGGCGATGTTGTCGATGCCGATCATGTTGCGCAGCTTGACACCCACCGGATCGCTGATGAAGCATGCCAGGAAATGTTCCCGGAACACCTCGGACGGGACCTTGCCGCCGAAGTCCTGGTGGGTCCACGTCGAATGCATTTCAAACACGCGGTCCGCCCGCTCCAGAAAGTAGGGGATCCAGCCCGTGCCGCCCTCGGACAACCCGATCTTGAGGTCCGGGTAGTCCTTGATCGGTCTGGACCACAACAGATCCGCGGTCGCCTGCACAATGTTCATCGGCCCTAGAGTCATTAACACATCTATCGGTGCGTCGGGTGCTGTCGTCACCAGGTTGCCGGAGGATCCGAAGTGGATGTTCATCACGGTGTTGGTGTCGCACAGCGCTTTCCATAGTGGATTCCAGTAGTCGTTGTGAAAGCTGGGGTAACCCATCGTCGCGGGATTCTCGGTGAACGTCAGCGCGTGCACGCCCTTCTTCGAGACCCGCCGCACCTCTGTCGCGCACGCCTGCGCATCCCAGATGACCGGCAACGCCATGGGGATGAACCGTGCCGGATATGCCCCGCACCATTGGTCGATATGCAAGTCGTTATAGGCCTGTATCAATGCCAACGAAAAATCCGGATCGTCGGTCGCGAACCGCCGGCCGGCAAATCCTGGGAAGGAGGGAAAACAAATCGAGGCCAGGATGCCCCCGGCATTCATATCCTTGACCCGTTCGTCCACCTGATAGCAACCGGGCCGAATCTCGTCCAGACCCTGCGGCTCCAGGCCGTATTCCTCCTTCGGCCGCCCGGCTACCGCGTTGAGCGCCGGATTGGGGATCACGCTGTCACGGAACTTCCATACGTCGGAGCCGTCTGGATTACGCACCAGCCGCGGCGCGTCCCGCAGATACTTCGCGGGCAGATGGTTATCGAACATATCGGGCGGCTCGACGATGTGGTCATCGACGCTGATCAAGATCATGTCATCGGTGTTCATGGCCGTTCCTTTCCAAGACGCTGTCCCGCTGCCCGTCAGCGGAGCCATGAAGGCATGGCGTTGAGATGGATCAACTGGTGATGGGGTGTTGGCGTTGAAGGTGATGCGCAGATGCTGCACGGTGCGCACCGACACGTTGTCGTAGACCAGCCCGGCCGTGTCCACCGCGTAGTCGGGAATGCGAGCCAAGAATTCTTCTAGAGCGACCCGTAATTCGAGTCGCGCCAGATGCGATCCGAGACAGCGGTGGATGCCGCTGCCGAAGGCGAGGTGGTGGAACCGGGCGCGGTCGAAGTCCACGTGCAGGGGATCCGGATGGGCGGTGGGATCTACGTTGGCAGCCGCCCAGCTGACGTGGATCGCTTCTCCCGCCCGGATTGTCAGCCCGTCGCCGAGGTCGATGTCGGCTGTGGCGTAGCGGATGCCGCTGGGCGCCGGCGATTCGTAGCGCATCAGCTCCTCGATCGCAGCCGGGATCCGTGCGGTGTCCTCGACCAGGCGACGGCGCTCGTGCGGGTGTTGGCCCAGCCAGGCCAGGATGCACGACATGGACGCGGTGACCGTGTCCAAGCCAGCGAATATCAGCAGATGGATGATGTTGAACAGTTCCGCATCGGTCAACGGTTGGCCGTCGATCCGTGAGCGCAACAACACCGCGAGCACTTCCTCGCCCTGAGCTCCTTCGGCACGTTGTCGGGCCACGAGCCTGGTGAAGTACTCCAGCAGCATGGCCCCGGCAGCGGCCTGGTTGGCCTGGATCTCCTCGCGGGTCTCCCCTTGCGGATGCAACACGCCGTTTTTGAATGCCGTGAAGAACTCAATGTCTTCGAGCGGAGCGCCGAGGAGCTCCAGAAACGTAAAGCATGGCAGCGGCGCGCAGTAGGCCTGATACAGTTCGGCGCTAGTCTGGCCGGCAAAGCCGTCGACCAGTTGCGCGGCACGGTTGCGAACAGCGGCTTCCAACCGTGCCATCTGCTTGGGCGCGAAGAGCGGATCTAACAGCCGTCGCCACTTCTTGTGTTCCTCACCATCTATCTCCAACGGGATCAGGGGATTGTCGTTGCCGAAATTCCCCCCGCGACCACCCGGGCCCAGTACCGCCGGATGACGGTTGATCCGCATCAGGTCATCGCGACGGTACAGTGTCACCACTCCCGCTTCGGTGCGTTCGGCACGCGCACCTTGTGCTTTCGCGTTGTAAATAATCTGTGGGTTGGCAAGGCTTTTCACCGCCAAGGTCAACGGCGCCAGCCGGGGAACGAACCGCTCATTGCCCTCCATTCAGACCTCACTCACGACCGGTGTACCGACGAGATCGGTGCATTCGGTCTCGGAGGCCCGCTCTTCGGCGATTCGCAATGCCTGCTCAATCAACGTCTCAACGATCTGCGACTCCGGCACGGTCTTGATCACCTCGCCCTTGACGAATATCTGCCCCTTGCCGTTTCCGGAGGCCACGCCCAGGTCCGCCTCGCGTGCCTCACCGGGACCGTTGACTACACAACCCATCACCGCCACGCGCAGCGGAGCGCCAAGACCGTCTAGGCCCGCGCTGACTTCATTTGCCAGTCTGTAGACGTCAACCTGCGCGCGCCCACAGGACGGGCACGAGACGATCTCCAGCGATCGCGGGCGCAGGTTCAGTGACTCGAGGATTTGGGTGCCGACCTTGACCTCTTCGATAGGTGGGGCCGACAGCGAAACCCGGATGGTGTCGCCGATGCCGCTGGAGAGCAGGGCGCCGAACGCGACCGCCGACTTGATCGTGCCCTGGAACGCAGGCCCGGCCTCGGTGACCCCGAGGTGAAGTGGATAGTCGCACTGCGTCGCCAAAAGCTGGTACGCGGCCACCATAACGACCGGGTCATGGTGCTTGACGCTGATCTTGATATCACCGAAGCCGTGCTCCTCAAACAGCGATGCCTCCCACAGCGCGCTCTCGACCAGCGCCTCGGGGGTCGCTTTGCCGTACCTCTGGATGATTCGCTTGCCCAGCGAGCCGGCGTTGACGCCGATGCGGATCGGGATGCCGGTGTCCGCCGCAGCCTTGGCCACTTCTTTTACCCGGCTATCGAATTCCTTGATGTTGCCCGGGTTTACCCGCACCGCGGCGCAGCCGGCGTCGATCGTGGCGAAGATGTATTTCGGCTGGAAATGGATGTCCGCGATGACCGGAATGTGACTGTGCTTGACGATCTGCGGTAAGGCATCGGCGTCTTCTTGTCGTGGGCACGCTACCCGCACAATGTTGCAGCCGGCGGCGGTCAGCTCTGCGATCTGCTGCAGAGTTGCGTTGACATCGTGAGTCTTGGTGGTCGTCATCGACTGCACCGCAACGGGATAGTCGCTCCCGATACCGACATTGCCTACCATCAGTTGGCGAGTCACGCGTCGCGGCGCTAGCCGAGGCGCGGGCGGTGCGGGGATGCCCAGACCAATGGTCATGGTGTCTCCAGAGGGGAGGGCGCCAATGGATCCAGCGGTTCGGATCTGTCATGGCTGCCGGGTGAGTCCGCAATCAGCGCCGACTGGCATGCCGCGCTGATTGCGGAACCGGACAACCCACATTCAGTAAGGATCTGGTCGCGGCCCGCGTGCGCGATGTAGTCGCGCGGCAGCCCCAGGACAAGGGTGCGGGTCCGGGGGCTCAGCCACCCGATCTGGTGGTTGAGGCGTGAGCCGATCCCTGCGTCGGCGACCCCGTCCTCGACACATACGGTGATACGGTGTTGGCGGGCAAGCTCGGTGAGCGCCGGGTTCAGCGGCCACACCCAGCTAGGATCGACAACCCCGACCCCGACCCCGGCCGCAGCAAGGCGCTCTGCGGCGTCGACACAGGGGTGCGCCATGACACCCACGGCGATCAGCAACACGTCGCGATCGGGTTTCCCGCCGGCGAAAAGGACATCGACCCCGTCAATCTGGCCCACCGCAGGGATATCGTTGTCGGGCACTCCTTTTGGGTATCGCAGCGCGTTCGGTGACGTGTCGTCGATCGCGACACGCAGCTGCTGGCGCAGCCTTACTGCGTCACGGGGGCAGGCGACACGCAAGCCGGGCACATTCGTCAGCAGCGCCAAGTCCCACATCCCGTGATGGCTGGCGCCGTCGGGTCCGGTTATCCCGGCTCTGTCGAGGACCAAGGTCACGGGGAGCTGGTACAGTCCGACGTCGAATAGCAACTGGTCGAAGGCTCGATGTAAGAACGTGGAATACAGTGCCACGACGGGATGTGCGCCCGCGCTGGCCAGGCCCGCGGCACACGCCAAGAGGTGTTGTTCGGCGATGCCGGAGTCGAAAACCCGGTCGGGGTATTTGCGTGACAACGCGCCGAGGCCGGCCGGCAGCCGCATCGCCGCGGTCATACCGACGACATCGGTCCGTTCGTCGGCGATTCGGACGAGCTCTTGCTCGAATACGTCGGTCCAGCTTGCTGCAGTGGGTTTGGCCGGCCGGCCGGTGGCTACCTCGATGACACCGCAGGCATGCATGCGGTCGCTCTCATCCGCTTCGGCCGGTGGGTAGCCGCGTCCCTTCGCGGTGACAGTGTGGACGACAACGGGCTTGTCCAGTGCGGCCGCTTGCCGCAGCGCCGAACAAATCGATTCGACGTCGTGCCCGTCCGTGGGGCCGATGTAGGTAAAGCCCAATGTTTCGAACAGATTGGGCCCTGAGCTGACGCCATGGCGCAGCGCCTGCAGGTGAGTGGCTACCGCGCCGGTCGTGGGATCGTATGAGCGCCCGTTGTCGTTGAGCACAATGATCACGGCGCGGTCGGCGCCGCCCAGATTGTTCAGGCCCTCCCATGCCACTCCACCGGTAAGAGCGCCGTCGCCAATCACGCTCACGACACGGCGATCACCTCGCCCCTGCAGGGCCAAGGCTTTGGCAATGCCGTCCACCCACGCCAAACTCACCGATGCATGCGAATTTTCGACCCAATCATGGTGGGATTCGCTGCGGCTGGGATATCCCGATAAGCCACCGGGTTGGCGCAGGGTGACAAACTGGTCGCCGCGACCGGTGAGCAGTTTGTGCGGGTATGTTTGATGTCCGGTATCGAACACCACGATGTCACGCGGCGAGGAAAACACCCGGTGCAGGGCGATGATCAACTCGACGGTACCCAGTCCCGCGCCGAGGTGGCCCCCGGTGCTGGCCACCGTCTCGATCATGCGTCGACGGATCTGCGCGGCCAACAACGGTAATTGGTCGGCGGGCAGTGCCTGGACATCCTGCGGACCATTGATGAGTGAAAGCAGGTCGGCTCGATCGGCACGCATGGTGATGCTCACGGGACTCGTACTTTTGGCGGCAGGGCGAAGCGCACCGATTCGGTTGTGACCGGGCTTTCGACCACATTGATCGGCCCGCGCAAGCGCAGCGCATCGATCACTTGCTCAACCAGCCGGGGTGGAGCCGAAGCGCCGGCCGTGATGCCGATCGTGGCCGTCGAGTCCAACCAGTGCGGGTCGATATCGGTGGGGCCGTCGATGAGCTATGCGGGGTGCCTCGGCGCCGCGCCAGTTCGACCAACCGCTGCGAGTTCGACGAGTTCTGTGACCCAACCACCAACAGCGCATCGCACCGCCGGACAATAGCCTCAACCGCCCGCTGCCGATTCGTTGTCGCGTAGCAGATATCTTCTGTAGGCGGTTCTGCAAGTTTTGGGAACCGTTTGCGCAGCGCGTCAATGACGTCGGTGGTTTCGTCCACCGCCAGCGTCGTCTGAGTTAGGTAAGACACTTGGGCGTCTTCGGGAAGATCCAGTTCCGTCACGTCATCGGCATTCTGCACCAACAACATTGAATTCGGGGCAACTCCGAGGGTGCCGTCGGTCTCTTCATGTCCAAGGTGGCCGATCAATAGCACGGTATCGCCGCGCCCGGCGAACCGCGCGGCTTCCGCATGAACCTTTGTGACCAGCGGGCAGGTGGCGTCAACGACCTCGAGTCCGCGCCCGTTGGCGGCCGCGCGTACTGCCGGGGAGACGCCATGTGCGGAGAAGACCACGACGGCACCCGGTGCGGGAGGATCGGGAATCTCATCGAGCTCGTCAACGAAAATTGCTCCGCGGTCTTGTAGTTCGGCGACCACCGTGCGGTTGTGCACGATCTGCTTGCGTACGTACACCGGCCCGGTAGCACGGTCGAGCACACGCTCGACCGCTTCTATCGCCCGGTGTACGCCGGCGCAGAACGAACGTGGCGAGGCCAACAGAACGGTGGTGGCTGCCGACTCATCTGCGAGCGGGCGCGGTCGCGAACGCGATGAGGGGTTGACGGTGGTCATTGAGACTCCTGCCGCAGCAATGCCTTGAGGCAGATGGCGGTGCTGACCGCTCGGCTTCCCCAGATCCGTGCGTGGTTATCGAGTAGGGGGATGGCTTCCCAGGAGCCGTCGTGAAACTGGGTGTCGTGCAGGAGCGACGCGTCGTGGCGGTCGGGTGCGCAGTTTGCCGCGGTGATCGCCAGCATTGCCAGCGCACGATTGAGCGGATCGGGCGCCGGCGCCTGCCGGAGAAATCGGACGGCACGATCAACTGATGACTGGTGGCCGCTCGCGGCCACCAGCTGGCGCACTACGACGTAGGTGCTGTACGAGGTTCCGACATACCATGCCGCGCGCCAGAACCCCATGGGTTGTTGCTGAACTGTCAACCATTTGGTTGCGATTTCCAGCAGTGGGGTCAATGGCGAGTCGCCTACCTGGTCTTGATACAGCGTCGCGCCGTAGAGGAGGTTGGCGACGACTTCCGCGTCACGTCCGGTGTCGTCGCGCCCACGCCCCCATATCTTGTTGATGACGATTCTGTCTTCGGGGTCGGTCGCGAAAAAGGTGCTTATCGGGCCGTCCTCCCATGCGTTGAGGGCTGCAAGCTTGAACGCGTCCGCTAAGGTTTCGGGCGTCGCTTTGCCTGCTCGAACGAGCACTTGCGTCATTTGCCCAAGGCTGTCGGCGTCGTAGGGCAATGGCTCGAAGCCGGGGAAATAGCGCCAAGAAATTTCATCCCGGCAGCCGAGTAGGTAGTCGATGTTCTCGTCCACCATGGCTTGGCATTCCGAGTGGCCGGCGTCGAGAGCATCTTGCAGGGTATCGGTGATCATTGCCACGTGGAACGCCTTGTTCTCACAGGTGAATGTGGAGAATCTGTGCACCTGATCCGCGGTGAGGTCAAGATGATCGGCGGCGAGTTGAACAAACTTCGCCGTGGAATAGGACCCCATCTTGTGTACGGCGTTTGGATAACCCAATGCGTGCTGTTCGGTGAGATACCCTATTGCTCGCTGAATGTGCGCCGCCATGTCATTCTCCAAAGTGCCGGTGTTGGGGTTTTCGGGGAGTCTGAGATCTGCCGGGACTGCGTCAGCCGCCCTGTTTGCCTATCGCTGCCACGTCGGCCCGGAGATCGGTGCCGGGCGTGATCCGGACGCTGCGGCGCAACATGACGATGCCGGTGGTCGCCAGCCAGAGGTACAGCAAGAGGTACGGGATCAAGCTGATCAGGCTGATGGGCGCCGCCGGTCCGGTATCGGCCAACAAGAAGAATTGGGCGCTGGCCAGCGGGATGGCCGTCCAGGGTGTGGCGACCGCCAGCCACTTGGGGAAAACGGCGCTGCGACGCATCGCAATGCCCGCGCAGAACAGTGTGATCGCCACACTGACCAGGGATCCGATGTAGCCGAAGGGAATGAGTAAATCGCAAGCGAGTCTTGTGAACTCCGGCGAGAGGCCGCGCAGGCCGGCGGTCCAGTACAGGCCATTGCCGGCCAGCAGCGCGACGGTCGCCATGGCGGCGGACGGGATGATCAGGTCAGTGTATAGCGATGGACGGGTATCGGTGAGCACCGCTCGTTTCACCCCGGCGACTGCCCATAGCAGTAGTACAAACCCGGCATTGGTGAGAAAGATCTGTGCGGCGATGGCCGACTGCTGACCGGCGAAATAGCCGGCGATCCGCTCGTCGGTCCAGGCCCAACTTGGATAAGGTTCCAGCGGGGTGCCAGTCAGGAAGTTCACCACGATTCCGGGGATGATTGCCATGATGGCTGCCCACCCCGCGGCTCGGATATCGCGGGCTTCGGTCGTGTCCCGGATGCCGATCGTCATCGTTGGTCTCCAATCGTGGTGGGTATTTGACCGATCAACTGATGTCGCGCCGCCGTGCTATCGCCGCTGCGACGGGCCGGCTTGATAGCGCGGGCAGCTATGCCATTCGATGGAGTCGGCGTGCCAGCGTTCTTCGCGATCGAGAAGCGCTGTGACGGAGGCCAATTCCTGCGATGAACCAATGCCTATCCGAGGGAGTTGCCCTTTGAGGTCAAGATAGGCAAGGGTTTCTCGCTCGATCAGCCATGCAACCTCGTCAACGGCTTGCTGTAGTGCGCACCCGCGGTCTTTCTGCAAGACCAGGGCCAGATTCATGCAAGACCCGTCGCGCAGCTCCTTTGCGAGCGAAAGCAGGTCATTGCTCCACAACACACAGTTGAGCAGCATCGTGCGGAGCTGTCGGATTGCGGGATGGTCCAGCGAACGGACAGAGCCGGCCAGCCCGAAAAGCACCGGATGAAGCTCGAGCAAAGGAACAGCCATCGAGCTCTGCCGCCGCAACCGGGGATACACCGCCAGGGAGGGAATACTGGCGGTTCGGAGGTGATCGAGTTCCCATATCCGCGCTTGCAGGGACCTTTCGAACGCGTTGCGAAAGTTCTTGCGCGCATTCCGATCGCCCAGGGCGTTCAGAAATCGCCACAACGGCCGAACAATTCGAGTGATATCGAGATCATCGTCGCTGGACGCGTCGGGTTGGTCCAGCAGCCGAAGGGCCGTGCGGTGAATGTGACGTAGCGTCTCGGGGTTGAAAGTCTGCCCGCCACCGTCTTGCTGTTCGGAGTACTCATCAAGCACGGAGAAGAGCAGAAAGTACGAGGTGACGGTGTGCAACCCCGCTGTGGTCACGTCGGGATACAGGCGCCCGGCATGATCCACGAGATGAATGCCTGAGACGGAGCGCCGAATCAGAGTGTTGCCGTCTTCGGGTAGCGCGCAGGGCCTGGGGTAGCGCGCTCGTCATGGCCAGCTCTACTTCGGTCGCTGCCGGATGACGAGAGTGAGCAAAGGCGGCGGGAAAAGGACAGTAGATATCGGGTAAGACGAATTCGCAAATGGCGGTCACGGACACCTCCGGCTCAACCGATTTCGTGGCTTGTTAGACGCCGGCCGGGTTCGCCAGGAGTTCGGTCGGCCGTACGTGCGGTGACACGCAAAGCGAGATTGCGTGGGCGCAGTGACGCCGCCACGGCCGGGCGGACCGGCAGGCCGGGAAGGCGCTGCATCCGCCAGTTGGCGGCAATGGTCGCCAGGGCGAGTGCCGCCTCTGTGGTGCCGAAGTTGTCGCCGATGCACTTGCGGGTCCCGCCGCCGAATGGGATATAGGTGTTGCGGCCGATAGCCCGGGCACGCTCGGGTAGCCATCGGTCCGGGTCGAAGCGGTCGGGCTCGGCATAGAGATCGGGACGATGGTGGATCAGGTACGGGCTGAAGATGACCGTCGCCCCGGCCGGTATCCGATGCCCACCGAGGTAGACATCGGCGGTGGCCACGCGGCTGATGATCCACCCGGGCGGATAAAGGCGCAGGGTCTCGGTGACGATCCTGTTGACCAGCCCTAGCCGAGGCAGGTCGGCGTGGGTAGCCGCCCTGCCCGCCAGGACCGGATCGATCTCGGCGTGCACGCGTTGCTCGATGGCGGGATGTTCGGCCAGTAAGTACAGCGCCCAGGCCACCGTAAGGGCAGTGGTCTCGGTCCCCGCAATGAAAAACGACACGATCTGGTCGATGACCTCGGTATCGGTGAAAGCTACTGTGCTGCTGTCGACTTCATGCGAGGCCAGGATCGCCGAGAGAAGGTCGCCACGGTCGACGCCGGCTGCTCGGCGGCCGGCAACCGCCGAACCGATGGTATGGCGTAGCCGAGTGCTGGCGCGATGATAGCGACGGTTGTCGACGGTGGGCAGCCGATCCAGCGGTGGCGGCGTCAGCATCCGCCAGTACAGGACCGCGAAAATGGCGGTCAGGTCATCGAGTGCCTGGCGCAATGCCGGGCTAGGGAGGCTATTCGAGAACATCGTGGTGAGCAGGGTCCGGCCGGTGATCGCCATCATCTCCGCGGGTACATCGATGATCTGGCCGTTCTGCCAGCGCCCGACGGTCGCGGCCACCTGAGTGGTCATGGTCTGCGCATAACCAGGCAACCGCTGCGTATGGAAGGCCGGTTGCAGAAGGCGCCGCTGCCGCCGGTGCTGGCTACGGGGGCAGGTGCTCAGACCATCGCCCAGCATCTCTCGGAACCGGTCAAAGAAGATGCCGCCCTTGTCGAAAATTCGGTCATCACAGAGGATTTCGTGGGTGAGTTCCGCCGTGCACGCCACCACGGCGGTGGCCGGCCCGATTCGGATGCGCACCAGGTCGCCTCGGGCGGGCAACGACAGCAAGAACGACAACGGGTTACGCAGCGGCGGCAAGGTATGGCCGAGTAGTGGCAACGCGGCGGGCGCGGCGGGAATCGAGGTAGGCATCGTCGACACACCTCACTTATCCCGATCGATCACCAGCTGCGCCAATGCCACGAGCTCACTGCATCTCATTGATTCGGGTAGCGCCGCGATCGCGGCGCGCATCCGTTCATCGGCAAAGTGCTGCGCGGCCTGCCTGCCGCCCGCGGTCTCTACGAGTTCGGCAGCATGAACAACCTCACGGTGGGTCATGGCGTGGTCGGACCTGTACAGCCTTGCCAGTTCGAGGGCCGCTTCGCAGTCAGAGCTAAGCGCTACAACGATCGGTAAGGTCGCCTTGCGACTGGCCAGATCACTGCCGACCGGCTTTCCGGTCCGGGCAGGGTCCCCCCCAGATGCCAATCAGATCGTCCACTATCTGAAACGCCAGGCCGAGCTCGTAACCAAACCGTTCCACCGCGGCTACGGTCGCCGCGTCCGCGCGGGCGCTTACCGCACCCGATGCGCACGCACACGCCATCAACACGGCGGTCTTTCCGGCCGCCATCCGCAAGTAATCCGGCACTGTTACGGTCGTGCATCGCTCAAATGAGCAATCCTGGTGCTGGCCCACACACAGGTCGAGGCACGTTTGCTCCAGACGGGTGATCGCGTTCACGGCCACCCCCTGCCCAAGCGAGTCGGTAAGCGTCCGGATCGCCAGGGCATGTAGCGCATCTCCCAGCAGGATCGCGTTATTCACTCCCCATACCCGCCATACAGTTGCCCTGCCCCTGCGGGTCGAATCACCGTCCATCACATCGTCGTGAAGCAGCGTGAAGTTGTGAATCAGCTCCACGGCTGCCGCCGCGGGGGCGGCTTCGCGAGCATCTCCGCAGGCCCGGGCCGCCCTGAAGGCAAGAGCGGCCCGCAGCGACTTACCCGAGGTACCTGCCGCGTCGCGCCCGTTGGCATCCCACCAACCGAAGTGGTATCCGGCCATCGTGGCCAACGGCTCGGCCAACGACCCAATTATATTCCGCAGGAACGGTTCACACTCACGCTGAGCACGTCTCAAGACGGCCATTCCAGCGCGAGGTGCTTCGCCAACGTGTGTTGTATCGACCGACATCCACGGCCTCCTGGCATCGCATGTCGCTAGGCCCACACAGCCTCAGCATGTATTGAGCGCTGAGAGATCAACTGAAAGTTATTTTTCAACGGCACTTTTGGCAGCAACAGCTGGGTTTCCGAGCTGTAGCGCCAACCGGCCATCCACCAGAACGCGATGCGTGAAGCGTGCTACCCGCCAGTTCCCTCGCCGCACCGACTAGGGAACGGCGCTCCCTGGGGCCGAATGTGTCGGGTCGTCCGCCGGTGGCGGGGAAGGGGGTGCAGGCGGGAAGCCTCGTCGAGCCACAGACTCGGCCGGCCAAAGCCCACGGATGAACATCACTGGTGCCCGGGCATTTTCCATTTACTGCTCCTTGCCCCCGTGGTCCCCCCTGATAGCGAAGACATGCCAAGAGTCGCACCTAGCCGACCTAGCGGGATCAGTCAGATGACTCAAACGTGTCGGGCGCAGCATCGAAGACATCGCGAACCCGGGTAACCCCCAGGCCCTGGGTCGAGGGGTGGGTCGCGATGCACACCGCCTGGAACAACGGGGCCAACGACACCTGGCTGCCGTCGCAGTACTCGCAGATACGCCAGGGCAACATCCCGGCCTGCATGGGCTACTACACCCGAGCGGACCTCCCGATCCACTACATGCTGGCCGACACTTTCACGATCTGCGATGACTACTACTGCTCGATGTTGACCGGGACCGCGCTCAACCGCCTGTACTGGTTGAGCGCCTGGATCGACCCGGACGGTACCAACGGTGGGCCGCTGCTGAACGAGCCGAATTTCCTGCCGCTGCAGCCGTTCAGCTGGCGCATCATGCCGGAGAATCTCGAGGATGCCGGCATTAGTTGGAAGGTGTACCAGAACAAGTTTTTCGGGCACTACATCAATTCGCCTATCAGCGACAACGGCCTGGTTCAGGCTTTCAAGCAAACCGCCGATCCAAGGTCGAATCTCGCTCGATTCGGCATCGCCCCCACCTACCCTCAGGATTTCGTTCTCGACGTGAAAGCCAACAGGCTGCCGAAGGTTTCCTGGGTGGTCCCCAACATCATCCAATCCGAGCATCCGGCACTGCCGGTGAACGTCGGTGCGGTTGCGATTGTGAACATATTGCGGACTTTGCTGTCCAATCCCGCGGTGTGGGAAAAGACCCGGAAAAGACCGCGTTGATCATCAGCTATGACGAATGCGGTTCGTTCTTCGATCACGTCACACCGCCCACGGCGCCGCCGGGAACGCCGGGCGAATACGTCACGGTGCCCGACATCGACGCGGTGTCCGGCTCCGGTGGCATCCGGGGGCCGATCGGTCTGGGCTATCGCGTGCCGTGCATCGTCATTTCGCCCTATAGCCGTGGGCCGCTGGTGGTCTCCGACACCTTCGACCACACCTCGCAGTTGCGATTGATCGAGACACGGTTCGGGGTGCCGGTGCCCAACCTGACCCCTTGGCGACGCAGTGTCACCGAGGATATGACCTCGGCGTTCAACTTTGCTGTCCCGCCGAACCCATCGCGACCCAAGTTGGATCCTCCGCTGCTCAACGCGCTGCCCAGGCTGCCCCAATGCGTCCCCAACGCGGTATTGGGATCCTTGGGGGGAGCGGCGGTGGCCAATCCGTATCGGGTGCCTTACCCGCAGGTGCCGCCCACGCAGGAGACCACGCCCGCCCGCGGAACGCCCAGCGGTCCCTGCTAACGGCCGAAGGCGTCACCGGCCACCCGGCGGGTTGTTGCGGTAATCGGCGCCCTGGGCACTACCGGCGGGAGTCGTCGCGGTCGGGTGTGTGCCGGCATGGCGGTGCTCCGGATTCGCCGTCGCGGGCCGAAAGTGCGTGCTAACTTACCAAAGGGGACGCAGGTCACCACTTTTCCGCTAGTCGACGCGATCGTGTCGCGTCGGGGTGGCAGCCTGGACGGCGTTGTCGTCATCGCCGCACAGCATCTGCTGGAGACGACGCATGCGATGCTGCGCTCGTTGTTTCGGGTCGGGCTCGACCCCCGCAACGTCGCGGTGATCGGCAAGTGTTACTCGACTCATCTCGGAGTCGCCGATGCCATGCGAGCCGACGGTGTTCACGTCGATGAGTTCAGCGCCGCCTACGCGCCCCACGAATCCTTCGACACCGAGTACACGCGACATGTGGAACGGTTCTTCGCCCAATCCTGGGATCGGCTTGCGGCTGGCCGAGCCGGCCGAGTCGTGCTGCTCGACGACGGTGGCTCGTTGCTGGCCGCCGCTGGTGCCGCACTCGACGGCACGGCCAACATCGTCGGGATCGAGCAGACGTCGGCGGGCTACGCCAAGATCGCCAACTGCGCGCTCGGGTTTCCCGTCGTCAACATCGCCCGCTCGTCGGCCAAGGTCCTCTACGAGTCGCCGATAATCGCGGGCAACGTGACACGATGCGCCTTCGATCGCATCGAGGGCCTCGACCGCGGTGACGCCATCCTGATCACCGGTGCGGGAGCGATCGGCAGCGCGCGGGCCGACCAGCTGCGTCCCCGTCATGAGCGGGTGGATGTGTACGACACCCGCGTGGGCCACCCGGGCCCGATCGATCTGACCCAGGCGATCGGTGACTACGATGTGATCATCGGTGCCACCGGAGCGACCAGCGTGCCCACCGAGTTGCACGATCTACTGCGCCCCGGCGTGGTGTTGATGTCGGCGTCATCGTCTGATCGCGAGTTCTCGGGCGCCGCGTTGCGCCGGCTTGCGATTCCGGATCCCAACTGCCATGCCGACCTGCGCATCGCCGACGGCAAGCTCGATGCGACATTGCTGAACTCGGGATTTCCGGTCAACTTCGACGGCTCGGCAATGTGCGGTGACGAGTCCATGTCGCTGACCATGGCGTTGCTGGCGGCGGCGGTGCTCTACGCGGCCAGCGCGGAAGCCGCCGATATCGACTGCGATCATCCGCATCTCGGGCTGACCGACCAGGGCGACATCGTGCAGTCGTTTCTGAACATCGATGTCCCGCTGCAGGCTCTCGGCAGGCTGCTGTTGCTCTCGGTCGGCGGGTACCGTCGCATCGAGCTGCGGTCCGGCGACATCGTGTTCCGTCAAGGGGAGCCGGCCTCACACTTCTACGTCGTCGAATCCGGTGAACTCGAAGCGTTTGTCGACGGCCAGCTGGTGCTGCGGCTGGTCGCCGGCGATCACTTCGGCGAAATCGCTCTGCTCAGCGGCTGGCGGCGGGCGGCCACGGTGCGGGCGAGCCAGCCCTCAGTGCTGTGGTCGCTGGACGCCGCGGCCTTCAGCGAGGTCCTCAGAGTGGGCGCCACGATGCGCGAGCTTGCGCACCAGGCCATTCATTCACGGGTCAGCCGCGTGGTCGGCGCACCCAAGTCATCGCGCGTCTAGCAGACCCGCGGCCCTTTGGCGTCGATCGCCAGCCCGAAGCCCGTCCCCGAACCGCTGCCGATCAGATCTCTACCGCTGGCCCGTGAGGTGCTCCCGGACCAGCGCACAAAGCCGCCATCGGCCCGGCACGCCCTTGAGTTCGTGTTCGCCGCGCTCGGCGAATCTGTGGCTCGAGCCGGTGACGATGTCACGCACCGTCGAGGACACCAGCACCTCACTGGAGCCGGCCAGCGCACAGGCCCGGGCACCGATGTGTACGGCCAGGCCGGCGACGTCGGCCCCCCGCACCTCGACCTCGCCGGCATGAATCCCCACCCGGACCTCGATGCCGAGCACCGCGACGGCGTCGACGACGGTGTCCGCGCAGTTGATTGCCGCACTCGGGCTGCTGAACGTCGCGACGAACCCGTCGCCCGCGGTATTGACCTCGCGCCCACCGTACCGCTGGATCTCGTGGCGGACCAGGTTGTCGTGGTTATCGAGCAGGTCGCGCCAGCGCAGGTCACCCACGGTGGCCGCGCGCTGGGTCGAGCCGACGATGTCGGTGAACATGACCGTGGTCAGTACCCGCTCGGTGACGAAGCCGCCCCGGACGCCGGTGATGAACTCCTCGACCTCGTCGAGCAACGCGGCGGTGTCGCCGACCCAATACAAGGAATCGGAACCGGGAAGCTCGACCAAGCGCGACCCGGCAATGTGCTCGGCCAGATAGCGGCCGTGCTCGACCGGAACGAACTTGGTGCCCACCCGATGCAGGATCAGCGTCGGCGCGGTGATGTGGGGCAGCGAGTCGCGCGCATCCGAGGCTTGAACCGCGTTGATGAAGGCGCGCGCCGTGCTGGGCGAGGCCGCCCGGTTTCCGGCCAGATCCCACCAGTCGCGGAACGCGTCGTCATGGGCCACGCTGGGCGCCATGATGCGCAGCACGTCGAACCCCTGCTCGACCGCGTCGGGATCGGTTCCGAGGGTGAGGAATGGTTCGGCGGTGTTGGACCTGATGCCCAGTTCGTAGTCGGGCGCATGCAGTGTCCGCGCGGAGGCGTTGATGAGCACCAGGCTGCGCACCCGCTCGGGATAGTCGGCGGCCAGCACCAGGGCGGTCGTCGCGGTGAACCCGGAGGCAAGAATCGTGGCTTGCTGGCATCCGGCCGCGTCCATCACCGCAATCGCATCCTCGGCCCAGAACCTCGGGCCGAGCGCATCCGGCGACGAAACCCGCGATGACAGGCCGACGCCGCGATGGTCGAACCGGATCAGGCGGGAAAACGACGCCAGACGGCGGTGAAAGCGGTACATCGACGGTTCGGAATCGATGGTGTCGACCGGAATCGAGGCCCCCGGTATGACGAGCAGGTCGATCGGATGATCCCCGATCACCTGGTAGGCGATGTCCAGGTCGCCGCACCTGGCGTAGCGAGTCCGGGGAGTTCGGGGCGCCTGCGACACGGCTACAACGTAATGATCGGAATCAGATAGCGGGCGGCGTACTCGCGGACCGCGGCGTCATCCGAGGTATCGAGACGCTCGGTGGGAAACATGATGATGCCAACGGCAACACGCAGCAGGATGTCGGCGATGTTGGCGAGGTCGGCGTCGGGAGCATCGGCGCCGCAGCGCCGCAGCGTGTGGGCGATGCCGTCGGCGAATTGGCCGATCGGGAAGACGTGGGAGCGGGAAAACATGCCGAATAGCTCCGGCTCGCTTTCGGCTATCCGCGAGTACAGCGGGGAATCCTGGATGAGTCGGACCCCGAGGGTGAACGCCTCGATCACCGCCTCACGCGGGTTGTGGCCGTTGGTGGCCTGGTTCAGGGCGGCGAAGAACAACTCCGCCTCGCGCCGCACGACCCGTTCGAACAGCTCGTCCTTGGTGGGAAAGCGTCGGTAGATGGTGCTGCGGCTGACACCGGCCCGGGTGGCGACGTCTTCGATGTTCGCCCGCCGGACACCGTAGGTCTCGAAAACCGCGCGTGCGGTGTCCAGGATGGTGCGGTCGAGATCGGTGATCGACTCGACTCCGTCGGTGCTGGTCTCGGTGCCCATTTTTGACTGCATGATAGATCGGCTCCGCCTTGCGGATTCCCCCGAATGCCGCGTTTTCCCAGATCACTGCCCCTGATCTGGAGCCTGACGCGGGGCACCGCTCATTTGCGGCCGCCCGCCGCGGTGGCTAGGGTGACACAAAGAGACGAACTTGTATCAGTGGTTCACTAACGACACATGGATTCGTCAAGGAGGGTGGATGGCAACGGAGCTGACCGCGGGCGTGGATTTCGACACCGGTGTCCGGGAGGCCCTACCCATGCCGATCGACCGGCCCGTCGACGACGAGATCGTCGCGCAGCGGCTGGGCCCGACTTCGCTGATCTGGAAATTCTATGGAGACGTGCGTACTCAACTCTTCGGATTCCAGCGCGCGGCCGGCACCGAAAACTGCATCGAACAGCTCGGTCAGGGAGTCCTCGATCATTCGGTGGTCTTCAGCGACACCCTGGGCCGGGCCAAGCGCACCGGACCGCCCTTGATGCGGACCGTGTATTCCGAGGACCCCCATGGGTGGGGTCGCACGGTGCGGGATTTCCACAAGCCGATCAAGGGCACCATCGGTGATGGCTCTCGGTACCACGCGTTGAATCCGGAGTTGTTCTACTGGGCCCACGCCACGTTCGTCGACCAAATCCTCTACAACACCGACACGTTCATCCGGAGGCTGTCCCGCGCGGAAAAGGAGCAGATCTTCGAGGAGAGCAAGATCTGGTACGGCCTTTACGGCGTCAGCGATCGAAGTCAGCCGCAAACCTATGACGAGTTCGTGGCCTACTGGGACGGCATGCTCGACCGGTTCGTCCCGCACAAGACCGTGCTCTACGGGACCGGCTATCTACGCAAAGGGATCCCTGGCCCCCGCAAGCTGCCTGCGCTGATCTGGAGGATCCTGTCTGCGCCCCTGAACGCCTACGCCCGGTTGGTGATTGTCGGAACCCTGCCGCCGCAGATGCGCGAGGTGTGTGACCTCGATTGGAACGCCAAGAAGGAGAGGCGATTTCAGCGTTCCGCCGCCCTCATACGAGGGCTGAATCCGGTGCTGGGGCGGCTGCCGGTCAGGTTGATCTACTTGCCATGGGCGGCGCAGGCGTGGACCCGCTCGGGGGTTGACCCGCGCAGGCTCCACCGCCGCGCCGCCTCGACATAACGGCCGCCGCGAGGACGGCCCTACTGGGGCCGGGAGGCTGGATACGGCAGCAGCGCCATTTCGCGGGCGTTCTTGATCGCGGTGGCGATCTGCCGTTGTTGTTGCACGGTGAGACCGGTGACCCGACGAGAGCGGATCTTGCCGCGATCGGAGATGAACGTGCGCAACCGCGAGATGTCCTTGTAGTCGACCTCGCTGACCCCGAGCGAATCCAGCAGGTTCTTCTTGGCGGGCGTTGCCGGGGCTGCGATGGGGCGCCGAGTGCGTCTGGGTTTCTTTTTCATCTGTGGCTACCAGCTCGCCTTGCGAACACCCGGTAGCTGACCCGCATGGGCCAACTCGCGCACTCGCACCCGCGACAATCCGAACTTGCGCAGGTGGCCGCGCGGACGGCCGTCGATGGCGTCGCGATTGCGCAGCCGTACCGCACTCGCGTCACGCGGCTGACGGCTCAGGGCGCGTTGTGCGTCGAGCCGCTGCTCGTAGCTGCTGGTGGGAGATTGGATGATCTGCTTGAGTTCGGCGCGCCGCTGGGCGTAGCGCGCGACGATGTCTCGGCGCTTGTTGTTCTTGACGATCTTGGATTTCTTGGCCATTCAGCGTTCCTCCCGGAATGGGACGTGCTTGCGAATCACCGGGTCGTACTTGCTCAGAATGAGCCGGTCGGGGTCGTTGCGGCGGTTCTTGCGGGTGATGTAGGTGTATCCGGTTCCCGCGGTGGAGCGAAGCTTGACTGCCGGGCGAATCTCGTTGCGCGCCATTAGATCTGTTCACCGGCCCGCCGGAGCCGCGCGACCGTGGCCTCGATGCCGTCGCGGTCGATGACCTTGATGCCCTTGGCGCTGACCCGCAGCTTGATGCGACGGTTCTCCGACGGCAGGTAATAGGTCTTGAGCTGAATGTTCGGTGACCACCGTCGTCGGCTCCGGCGGTGCGAATGCGACACCGTATTGCCGAAACTCACCGTGCGACCGGTGACTTGGCATCGTGCGGACATGGGCGCCTCCTCAGTGCACGCTTATTGAAAATCATTTTCGACAACCCCGTGTGACGCACTGTATCGTGAGTCCGGTCTTAATGAAAATCGTTTTCAATAACGATCGGGAGAGCTCGGGAAGGAGTGGTGATGCGGACTCCCGTTGTGCTGGTGGCGGGGCAGGGCGATACCGACGACGTGACCGGCCTACTGCTGCGCCGGCCCGGAACGGTCGTTGTCGAGCATCGGTTTGATGGGCACGTGGTGAGGCGCAACATCATCACCTTTCGCCGCGGAGAACTGAGCACTGCCGAAGAGGCGCTGGAGTTGGCGCATGGATGCGTCTCCTGCACCATTCGCAACGATCTGCTGATTCTGCTGCGCAGGCTGCACCGCCGAGACGGCGTGGACCGGATCGTGGTGCACCTGGCGCCCTGGCTGGAGCCCGAACCCATCTGCCGGGCAATCAATCACGTGCGGGTCCGGGTCGGGCCCGGCTATCCGGACGCTCCGGCCGGCCGCGACGTTCGGATCGGCGCGGTGGTGACGTGTGTGGACTCGGCGAACTGGCTGGCGCAGTCTCTCGGCGACGAGGAACTAGCCGACGGACGGACGTTCGCTCAGGTGACAGTTGGTCAGGCCGAATTCGCCGACGTGCTGGTGCTCAACCGCCCCGACCCGGTCACGCTGGCCGTGTTGCCGCGCCTGGCGCCGCGGGCGAGGATCACCGTCGGGCTCGACCGGGTCGAGTTGGCGCTGGCCAACCTCGACGACTACTCACGCAGGGGGCGCAGCGACCATCCGCACGCTTCGCTGTTGGGCGGGCGGCCTCCGTTGGGCACCGACGGTGGGGTCGGCATCGTGGAGTTCAACGCCCGCCGCCCGTTTCGGCCGGAGCGCCTGCATGACGCCGTCGACCACTTGCTCGATGGCGTGATTCGTACCCGTGGACGCCTGTGGTTGGCCAATCGGCCCGATCAGGTCATGTGGCTCGAATCGGCGGGTGGAGGCCTGCGGGTCGCCTCGGCGGGCAAGTGGCTGGCGGCGATGTCACCCGCCGAGGTGGACCACGCCGACCCGGAGCGACGCCTGTTTGCCGAGCTGATGTGGGAATACCGCTTCGGCGACCGGCACACCGCGATGACGGTTCTGGCCTGCGGCGCCGACCGGGCAGAGATCACCCGGGTGCTGACCGGGGCGCTGCTCACCGACCGGGAGATGGCCCGGCCACAGGATTGGCCGGCCTACGACGACCCGTTCGGCGACTGGCATGAAGACCCGTGCCACGAGACGCCGGATGAATCCGGGCAGTTCTCCGGGCACCTCAACAAAGGAGAACTGGAATGAAATCCGACACTCACCCCGACTACCACCCGGTGGTCTTCGAGGACGCGACCACCGGCACCCGCTTTCTCACGCGATCCACCTTGACCAGCTCTCGCAGCATCGACTGGAAGACCCCCTCGGAGGTGCACACCTACCCGTTGGTGGTCGTGGAGGTGTCCGCCGATTCGCATCCGTTCTGGACCGGTACCCGCCGCACGCTCGATACCGCGGGACGCGTCGAGAAGTTTTACCGACGATATGGACGGGCTGATCGGCCCGCAACGGGCTGACCTGCCCGAATCTGGGCGGCTGAGCTGATTGTGGCCGCGGTGGCGCGGCCACGGGTCGCTGGCGGGGACTCGGATGTCGCCAAACCCCCACACCCCGGACCCGCAAATGCCAGAGTGACCATGGGTCACAATAGGCAAAACAGTAGTCCGCAACGGGGGAACCGCTCCTATGAATCTGGCGACGCAGGCCTTAGCGAAGGCCTTCGAACGAGCCAGCAACGGACTGGCGAACCCGGCGACGCTGGCCGATCCCGACCGGCTACGCGGCGCAGTTACGGGCAAGACCGCGTTGGTTACCGGTGCGTCCTACGGGATCGGCGAGGCAACCGCGCGGAAACTGGCCGCCGCCGGAGCCACCGTGCTGATGGTGGCGCGATCAGCGGAGCGCCTTGAGGACCTCGTGTCGGCCATCGCCGCGGGCGGTGGAGCGGCGGTCGCCTACCCGACCGATCTCACCGACGAGGCTGCCGTCGGAGTACTGACCAAGCAAGTCAATCAGAATCACGGACCGCTGGACATCGTGGTCAGCAACGCGGGCAAGTCGTTGCGCCGGTCGCTGCATGACCAATACGACCGTCCGCACGATTTCCAGCGCACCATCGACATCAACTACCTGGGTCCGATTTGGCTGTTGCTCGGATTGCTGCCGGCGATGCGTGAGAGCGGCCGAGGCCATGTGGTGAACGTTTCCAGTGTCGGCGTACGCCTGGTCCCGGGCCCGCAATGGGGCGCCTATCAGGCCTCCAAAGGGGCGTTCGATCGCTGGCTGCGCAGCGTGGCGCCGGAGCTACACGGCGACGGTGTGGACGTGACGTCCGTCTACTTCGCCCTGGTCCGTACCCGGATGATCGAACCGACGCCGATGCTGGGCCGGCTTCCCGGCCTCGAGCCCGATCAGGCCGCCGACGCTGTGGCGAAAGCGATCGTCGAACGGCCTCGCACCAACGAGCCGCCCTGGCTGTGGCCGGCCGAACTGGCCTCGGTATTGCTGGCCGGGCCCGCCGAGCAGGCGGCGCGGGTGTGGCACCGCCGGTTCTTCGCCCCAACCGCCGAGGCAGGAAAGAGCTGACAATGATGGCTGCAGGCGTGGTCACAACCGCGGCGCGGGCGTTACTGGGATCGGGGCTGCTCAGCCCGTCCAGCCCGGCCGCCGCGCTGCGGCTGGTCCGCGAGCTGTACCGGGGCGGTACGAACCTCTACACCCCGCTCGCTATCGCGGCGGCACGGTGGCCGGAGCGGACCGCAATCGTCGACGACGACGGTGCGCTGAGCTACCGCGAGATTCAAACGATGACCGAATCGGTCGCCGGGGAGCTCACCCTTGCCGGCATCGGGCCCGGGCAAGCCGTGGGCGTCATGTGCCGCAATGGCCGCAACTTTGTCGCGGCGGCGTTTGCCGCCGGGTTGGTCGGTGCCGACGTCGTGCTGGTGAACACGGAGTTCCGCGCCACCGCGCTCGCCGCCGCGCTGGAAGCACACCAGATGCGGGTGATGTTGTGCGACGACGAGTTTGTCGACCAGGTGGCCGGAACTGGCGAATCGGTGTTGGTCATCGATCCGAGCACCGTCACCGCCCGGGACTGCGCGCGGCCCAAGGTCGCCCCCTCCGGACGAATCGTGTTGTTGACTTCGGGCACCACCGGGGTCCCGAAGGGGGTGCCGCGCAAGCCCAAGGTGAGTTCTGGGATCGGGGTCAGCGTGACGCTTCTGGAGCGAACCAGGCTGCGTGTCGGTTCGCGAATGACGCTGGCCACGCACATGTTTCACGGTCTGGGATTTGGCATGCTGGTGCTGACCATCAGCCTGGGCGGAACGGTGCTGACCCGTCGGCACTTTGATGCCGAAGCAACGCTGGCCCAGACATCGCTGCATCGCGCCGACGGCTTGAGCGTGGTTCCCATCATGTTGGCGCGCATCCTCGATCTGCCCGATCAGGTGCGGGCGCGAAATCCGCTGCCGTGCTTGCGGGTGGTGATATCCAGCGGCGATCGACTCGATCCCAGCCTGGCGCGCCGCTTCATGGAGGCCTACGGCGACGTTCTGTACAACCTGTACGGCTCCACCGAAGTGGGCATCGGCGCACTGGCCACACCGGCCGAGCTGCGCGACTGGCCCGAGACGGTGGGCAGACCCGTCGCCGGGTGCCCGGTGCGGATTTTCGACCGGAACGGACGGCCCGTCGGGCCGCGGGTAACCGGGCGGATCTTCGTTGGCGGCGAACTGAATTCCGACGGCTATTCCGGCGGTGGCGGCAAAGCCGTCATCGACGGCATGGCCAGCACCGGAGACATGGGCTATCTCGACGAATCGGGCCGGCTCTACATCGTCGGACGTGAAGACGACATGATCGTCTCCGGCGGCGAGAACGTCTATCCGCGGTCACTGGAGAACGCGCTGGCCAGCCACCCCGACGTTGCCGAGAACGCGGTCATCGGCGTTGCCGACGAGCAGTTCGGCCAACGGCTGGCCGCATTCGTCGTCGCCCGCCCAGGCTGCGACATCGACGCGGACGCGATCCGCGATTACCTCAAGGGCCGGGTGTCGCGGTTCGAACAGCCCAGAGACATCCACCTGGTCAGCAGCATTCCGCGCAATCCGGCCGGCAAGGTGCTGCGCAAACAGCTGGCGAGCTACGCCGAACCCGAAGCCCAGTCCTGATGTTCTAGGGCCACGTCAACGGTCTTGGCCAGCCACTTGGGCGCGAGCACCGAGACCGCGGTTGCCCCGGCGGTGGCACTGAACACCCCGGTCCAGGCAACCGGTCCCAGCGGTGTGCATCCGAAAAAGTGGCTGACCACCGGGGTCTGGATGATGCCGATCAGGACGCCGGCGCTACCGAACGCGGTAGCCAAAACGAGTGGGCTGTGGCTTCGGGTCAGCAGGGTTTGTGCCAGCTGAGTGGTCACAAGCGCGGTCAATCCCATTGTCGCCGTGCGGCGTTCGGTACCCGGGGTCCAGCGGCCGATGGCCCAGGCGGCGGTCGCGCCCGCGGCGGTGACGACGCCCCGGTTGGCGATCTGGCGCATCAGCGGCGCGTCCAGGGAGGGGGTCGGAGCGGTCAGTACCGCCCGCTGGCGCCTGCGCCGTGCCTCCTCGATCTCTTCATCGCTGAGATCGCTGTCGTCCTCGGGATCGTCGTATTGCGACGTGATGGCGACCGCAAGCGCTGGGAACATGTCGGTAAGCAGGTTGACCAGCAGCAGTTGTCGGGTTCCCACCGGGGCGCGCCCGGCACCGAAAGCCGTGCCGATGATGGTGAACAGCACCTCACCCACATTGCCGCCGACGAGGATCGTCACCGCATCGCGCACGCCGGCCCACATGCTGCGGCCTTCGACCAGCGCGTCGAGCAACACACCCAGATCGTCGTCGGTCAAGACGATGTCGGCGGCGCCCCTGGCGGCCGACGAACCGCGACCGCTCACTCCGATGCCGACGTCGGCCATCCGGATGGCGGCGGCATCATTGGCGCCGTCGCCGACCATCGCGGTCACCCGTCCACAACGCTGCAGCGCGGCCACAATCTGAACCTTCTGCTCCGGGCTCACCCGGGCGAACACCTGCACGTCGGCGGCGAGTTTGGCGCACGCGTCCTCATCGAGACCGATCAGTTCGGCTCCGGTGACCACCCGGACATCCTCGGGCAAGCCGAGCTGGCGGGCGATTGCCCGCGCGGTGATGGGATGGTCGCCGGTGATCAGCACCACGTTGCGCTGCGCATCCACCAGCGCCTCGATCAATGGTCGCGCCGACGGGCGCGCGGTGTCGGCCAGGCCGACATAGCCGAGCAATTCCAGGTCGTGGGCCGCCGCATCGACTGCGTCGGCGTCGGTGTCGTCATCGTCGGCCGTGTCATGTTCCCAGGGGCGCTTGGCGACCGCCAGTACCCGCAACCCGCGTTCGGCGAGGCTGTGCACCAAGGCTTCCGCATGTTCGAGGTCGGCGTCGGGGTCCGCGAACCGGCAGCGGGGCAGGATCGTCTCGGGGGCGCCCTTGAGCATGAGTGTCGGATGGCCGTTGCTGGTCCCGGTCGTGCCTATCGAGGCGGCGTAGCCGCGGCTGGATTCGAATGGGACTTCGGCGATCACGGTCCAGGCCGAATCATCCAGGCCTTCCAGAGAATTCGCCGCGACGATGATTGCCTCATCGGTCGCGTGGGCGTGCCCCTGTCCATCGTGGGGCTGGGTGGTGGCCCGGGCGGCGGCCCGCAGCACCTCGGTGGAGCGGGGGTCGGCGCTGTCGATGAACGGATCCAGCGGACTGGTCGAGCTGGGAATGGCGCACACGACACGCAGCCGGTTCTCGGTGAGCGTGCCGGTCTTGTCGAAACACACGGTGTCGACGCGGCCCAGCGCCTCGATGGTGCGCGGCGCGCGCACCAGCGCTCCGTGCGCGGTCAAGCGCTGTGCGGCGGCCAGCTGCGAGAGGGTGGCCACCAGCGGCAGCCCCTCCGGCACGGCGGCGACCGCGATGGCAACGCCGTCGGCCACTGCTTGACGCAGCGTGGCACGCCGCATCAGGGCCAAGACGCTGACCGAGGCGCCACCGGCCAAGGTGAGGGGGAGCACCTTGCTGGTCAGCTCGCGCAGCCGGGCCTGCACCCCGGCCGAGGTCTCGACGTCGGCGACCGCCGAGATCGCCCGATGCGCCGCGGTGCCGGCGCCGGTGGCCACCACGATGGCCCGCGCCCCCCCGGCCACGATGGTGCTGCCCTCGAACAGCATGCTGGCCCGGTCGGCATCGTTGACGGCGACGGGGTCGACCTGCTTGTCCACCGGCAGCGACTCACCGGTCAGTAGCGACTCGTCGACTTCGAGGTCCTCGGCCACCAGGAGCCGAGCGTCGGCGGGTACCACCTCCGGGGCGGCCAGGTCGATGACATCACCAACGCGCAGCGACTTGGCCGACATGGTGGCGGTGCGGGTGGCATGCCGGGCGGCCTCCAGCCGGCGCCGCGTGGTCGCGACCGCCGGCACGACGACCCGGCGCACCATTTGGTCTTGTTCGGCGAACAGCTCCGCCGCGGCCGCCTCGGCGCGCAGCCGCTGCACCCCACCGGTGATCGCGTTGACCGTCATCACGCTGGCCACCAGCAGCGCGTCCACGTTGCTGCCGACGATCGCCGAGGCCGCGGCGCCCACCGCCAGGATCGGAGTCAGCGGGTCGGCGAGCTCATGCCGCGTCGCCGCCGCCAGCTGGGCCAGCGTGTGTGCCGGGCCACGCAGCGGGGAGACCAGCGGTTCATAGGAGAGGTCGTCCAGGAGACGACGCCAGGTCGGCGTTCCAGGGTCCACGGCCATGGGGCGTGCACCACCGGCCAGTCGCGCATAGACGATCTCGGGGTCCAGGGCGTGCCAGGCGGTCAGCGGTTGGGGCGTGGGATCGGGGAGCCGCAGCACGGTGGCGGCCGACCAGCTTCCCGATAGCAGGGCAGTGGCGGCGGCGGTGTTGACCGGGTTGAGCCAGCGCCGGAAGCTGGCGGGGTTGGTGGTTCTGGCCTGCTCGCCGGTGACCAGCAGCAGCCCCGCCAATGTGGTGCCGCCCTGGGCGAGGTGCACCGACGACACGCTGGAGGCGCGGGCCACCGGAATCGCGGACAGAATCCGGACCGCCGCGGCGAGGTCGGTACCGGTAATGATGTCGGCAGTCCACGGGGTCGCCGCGCGCGGATCGTCCAGGGCGACCCCGATGTCGGCGATCGCCAGCGCGGCCAACGTATCGGTCGAGGCGAAATCGCGGTGCAGCGCGGTGATCAGCAAGACGGGTCCGCGATCGGTGCGCAGCTCACGCACCAGGTTCAGCAGCGGCGTGCCGGGCGGATGGGTGGATCCGACACTAGCGGACAGGTCTTCGGTGCCGGCGACATGGCGTAGCACGACCCGGGCGCCGGTCCGATGCGCCGTCTGCAGCAGCGGGATCGCATAGGGGTCGACCTCCCACCCCACGTCGACGTTGCCCACCGTCTGGCCATCGACCACCAGATCGGCGTGTTCGAGCCCCTGGGCGGGTGTGGCCGAGGGACCGCGCAGCGGAACCCAGCGCAGCCGCGCGCCGGTCGCCGGCAGCTCGTCGGGGTCGGGTTCGGGAGCCTCTTCACCGTGCAGCAGCGCGTCGGCGACCTCGTAGACCCGGTCGTCATCCCAGCCGGGTTCGTCGCCCTGGGCGCGGAGGACGGCGCGGTGGTCACCGCGCAGCGCGGCGCCGTCGATGACGACCACCTGCACCCGATCCAGCCGGCGCAGCGCGCCGGGGTCAAGCACCAATTGACCTTCGCTGGCGAGCCCGCGGCCCAGGACCGCCGCGAACGCTTGCCGGCCCATGTGCGCCGCCCGTGGCACGCCGGCCAAGATGGCGCCGGCCGCGTCCTCGGTGCCGCCGCCGGCCACCAGCGCACTCGCCGCGGCGATCAACGCGCCGTTGGCCGCGGAATTGACGTAGCTCTCCACCGGGCCGGCCATCGACCCCTTCGCCGTGTCGATGGCGGCATCGATGGACCCGCCGACCATGACGTGTGATGCCTCGCCGGCAGCGGCCGCCGCCCAGCTGTGCCGGGGTTCCTGCGCTTGCACGCCGGCCGACGAGATGACCGGAACCACCGGTGCTTGCGGCCGCCCGGGGGAGGCCAGCGCGGGTTCGCGGTCTCGCCATACCCGCCGGTGTGCCGTCGCCTCCGAGATCTGCAGGCCACGCTGCACCAGATCCAGCAGCGGGGTGCCGACCGCCTGGGTCAGCCCGTTGGCGGCGGCGGTCGTGGCGGCCAGCGCAATGTCGGTACCCACCCGGCCCAGCCGGGATTCCAGCAGCGACACCATGCGTGGCTGGTGATTGATCAGGGCGGCGGCGGCGCGGGTGGTCTGCGGTGCGGCGGGCAGCCGGATCACCCAGCCGGTCACCGCGGCGCCCAGGGCGGCCAGATCCAGCGCCGCGGCGGTGAGTGGGACCAGCACCGCCAACGGGTTGCCCGGGTCGGCGAAGGGCGCCGAGTTGGGCGAAGATAGCGATCCGGACAGGAAGATGTCGGCGGCCACGGTGGCGGCGGTGTCGCACACTTCGTCGAGCACGGTGTCGCTGTCGGCGCCGTCCTCGAGCTCGACCACCAGCCGACCCAACGCCCCCTCGACGTGCGCCTTGGCCACACCCGGGATGCGGCGGACCGGCTCCTCGACCACCGCCGCGTGCTCATGCCAGCGCGGGAATGGCAGCAACGGATCCAGGTCGAAATGCACCCGGCGACCGCTGTGCCAGCGCAGCGGCGGAGTGACGCCGTCCGGGGCCCCGTCGGCAGCACCGTTTCGCCCGATCGCCCGGTTGGTCGTCTGGGCCACCGATTGCACTACCGGACCTGCCAGCTCCACCACTGGGCTGGCTAGCGTCTGCAAAACACCGGCAGCATCGGCGGCAGTCTGCACGCCGGCCCGCACCACCTGTGCCGCTCCGCCGGTCACCCCAGCGACCAGATTGGCCACTGGGTTGACCACACCCGGAATCTTCATGCGCCACCCTTCAATAACGTGTACCGCGCCAATCCTCCTGGCGTCTTACCAACCTGTCCACACGGACCCCCGGGTGTGTGGGCCTCTGGTGAGGCGCCCGCGCATCGATCCCCGTGGGTCCGGTGCCACCACCTTGGGGGCGGCGGGAGCCGATGGAACCGACCCGGTGTTCGCTTCGGCCCGCCTGGCACTCCGGATCAATAGTGCCGCGCCGGTGCGACCGCGGGCCGCAAATCAACAGCCGTTTACCCAGATTTGCCGGAAACCGCAGGCTGGGGCCCAAGGCGGCCCAGTGGTCCGCATCCACGGTTCGGGGCTGTTGCGGGCGAGTTCGTCACGTCCACGGAATCTGCGCCGCCGGGCACGCACATCGTCAATCACCGGGTGGTGGTTGGGTATCCCAAAAATGCGATACGCGCATCGCCGCGCAAGGGTGCCGCACCGCGATTTTCGGGTGGAAAACCGGGCTTACAGAATTCGGTGGTTGGCCCTGCCGACGTGGTAACCGGTCGGGAAGGACTTTTCGATGACCTGCAGCTGATGGTCCACTCTGGACTCGAGTTCGAGGACGACGCAGCCGTCGCCAACGGCCTTCGACTCCAAAACGATGTACCTTTGACCGCCACCGTTGACATCGGTGATCGGGTCACCAGAGTGCAAATTCTCGACGGCCACCAATTCAGGGGTTCCGTGTGACTCCACGCGAAATACAGTAGGGCAATCCTGCCGACCAGGGAACACCCCGCGCGGGAACAAACTTGCCGATCAGCGAGGCGCGGCGAGTCCTGGCGACAATTGGCGACACATTCGCCGGTCGAGCCGGCGCCGGTGCGGCGGCGGTGCGCCGATAGGAGGCGCTTCGCCGGCCTCCGGCCCCAGGGATTGGTTTTATCATCGCGAATCCGTGGCTCGTGCCGGCCGCCGGAGCCCTGGGGTATCCATGAACCGCGGCAATGTTCGTCCGAAGTTGGTACTGGGTGTCATCGTTTTGGGCAGCTTCATCGCATCTATCGATTTGACCATCGTCAATGTCGCGCTGCCCACGTTGTCTCGTGCGTTGCAGGCCAGCAACGCCGAACTGCAGTGGATCGTCGATTCATATGCGATTGCTGCGGCCGGATTGCTCTTGGCGGCAGGCAATCTAGGCGATCGCTATGGCAGGCGCGGCTGGCTCACAATCGGCCTTGTCATTGTCGGCGCCTCGTCTGCGGTGGCCGCCAGTGCCGGCTCGGCGCAAGCGGTCATCGGGGCACGCGCGGTGATGGGGGTCGGTGCCGCGATCATCTTTCCGACATCGCTGGCGCTGGTCACAAATGTATTCGTTGATTCGACGCACCGCGCCAGAGCAATTGGAGTCTGGTCGGCGGTCACTGGCATCGCGGTGGTTATTGGGCCATTTCTGGGCGGATGGCTGATAGAGCACTTCTCGGTGGGCTCGATCTTTTGGGTAAATGTACCGATCGCGGTCGTCGCCATAGTCAGCGTAAATATGTTTGTACCAACTTCGCGCAACCCCGATCGCCCACCACTTGACCTGCCGGGTCTGCTCGTATCGACCGTCGGCGTCACCGTCTTGACCTACACGCTCATCGAGGCGCCCAACATCGGCTGGGCCAGTGCGAGAACCGCTGCGGGCTTTGCGCTCGCGGTCGTCTTGCTCGCGGTGTTCCTCTGGTTGGAGCGAAGAACGTGGCACCCAATTCTTGATCTGTCGATCTTCGCGAACCGCCGGTTCTCCGGAGGGACCGCGGCTGTCACAACCGCCTATCTGGTGATGTGCGGCTTCATCTTCGTTGCCACGCAGTACCTCCAATTTGTGGCTGCCTACCGCGCGTTCGATACGGGAGTGCGGCTGGTGCCGCTTGCGTTCTCCTATGCGGGCCTCAGTGTCATCGCTCCGCGCATTGTCGAACGGGTGGGTACCACCGCAGTGGTCACCAGTGGCCTTGTGATGGTGGCGGTTTCCGTGGCCTGCGCGGGTGGCTTCGACGCCGGCACGCCGTATTGGCTGATCGCGGCGGTGATGGCCGAGCTCGGCAGCGGACTGGGCCTCACCATGGCCCCGGCCAGTGAGGCGATCATGGGTTCATTGAGCCCGACCGCCGCCGGTGTCGGGTCGGCGGTGACCGGGGTGGCTCGCCAACTCGGGGCATGCCTGGGAGTGGCCATCGTGGGCAGCGTCTTCGCATCGGTCTACCTGAGGTCGATGAGCAGTAATGCGGCGTTACATGGCCTCGATCCGGCGGCGCGTGCCGCGATGCGGCAGTCGATGGCGGCAGCCAAGCAGGTGCTCGACCAACTCCCCGTCGGGGAGGCGCCAGCCATCCGGCATGCCGTCGAATCGGCATTCCTGGAAAGCTTTGGCGGCGGTTGTCTGGCGTGTGCGGTTTTCGCCGCGGTCGGCGCGGTCGTGGTCGCATTCCTGTTGCCCGCGCGCGGTGAGGTCCGCGACGACGTTGCGGTGTCGGTGGCGGCCTCGGCCATCGGGCCAGCTGAAGGAGGCAAATGACCCACGAGCGAGACCCGCATGAGAATTCGGGCACTGGTCGGAGCCGGCGGGTCCTGGTGATAATCCCGACGTACAACGAGCGGGAGAACCTGCCCCTGATCCACCGGCGCGTCAAGGATGCCTGCCCAGACGTGCATGTTCTTGTCGTTGATGACGAAAGCCCGGATGGCACTGGCCAACTCGCTGACGAGCTGGCCGCCGCCGACCCCGGCTGCACATACGTGTTGCACCGCAACGTCAAGGACGGTCTGGCCGCGGCCTACCTGCAGGGTTTCGTCTGGGGTATGCAGCGCAATTACTCGGTGCTAGTCGAGATGGACGCCGATGGTAGCCACGCTCCCGAACAGCTGCACCGACTGTTGGAGGCTGTTGAGGCGGGCGCCGATCTGGCCATCGGGTCCCGATATGTGCGCGGCGGGACGGTACGCAACTGGCCACGGCGACGGCGCGTGTTGTCCAAGGCGGCCAATACGTACTCGCGGTTGATACTGGGCGTCGGTGTCTATGACATCACCGGTGGCTATCGGGCCTATCGCCGCGAGGTGCTCGAGGCACTCGACCTCGACACTCTCGAATCCAGGGGCTATTGCTTCCAAGTTGAAATGACTTGGCGCAGCCTCAATGCCGGCTTCGCCGTGGTGGAGGTGCCGATTACCTTCACCGAGCGGGAGGTCGGTGCCTCAAAGATGAGCGGATCCAACATCGGCGAGGGAATAGTCCAGGTCGCCCGATGGGGCGTCAAAGACCGACTGCGGGGTCTGCGAACCGCCCGAATTTCGCTTACCGCCCAGCGGTTCGCAGCCGCGGTATGGACCGCTATTCGGGAGCGACGAGCGCGAAGACCTGCTTGGCGACCTGCAGCATCCATCCGGTCACATTCGGTCCATGGTCACGCGGCCAGTTCAGCTGGAAGCTCACCACCCACGGTTGCCCGGTCTTGTCCTCCGCATACCAGCTGAAGGTCAAGTCTCCCGGCAGACCACCGGCTTTCGCGCCGATGTAGGGCCAGTAGTTGCGGTCTAGCGCAATGCCCGCGACGGCGGACAGGATCTTTCGCACCGGTGCGGCGGGACCGACCGCATCGGCCTGCAAGGCCAGGTGGACCCGGCAGATGTCCTCGGCGCTGCCATACCATTCGGCACCGTAGTTTGATGCCGGGGTGTGGGCACGAGTCGGATCGGGGCGGTACGGAGTCGAATCGGCCTGTTCGAGTAATGCCGCTCGCTGTTGCGCAGACGCCTGCTTCCATTGCTCCCGCAGATCGGGTTGACCCCAACCCACCGAGAACAGCTCATACATGGTGGGGAAAGGAGTCATGCTGGCCGGATCGTGATGGCCGGCGGTGGCCAGCGCCTGCTCGATGGCGTGCTTGCCCAGCCGCCCGATCAGCAAGTCGGTGGCCATGTTGTCGCTATTGGCGATCATTTTCTCGGCCGCCCGGCGTGCCGAAACATGGTCGCCGGGAGATAATTCCAGGCCAGAGGAGCCGACGGCCTTGCTCTTGGCGGTAACGGTCAGCTGGTCGTCCCAGGATGCGGTGCCGCTCTTGATTGCATCCGCCAGGGCATGCAGCACGTACAACTTGAAAATCGATGCCAGGGGTAGAGGTTGGTTGGTGTTGGTGCCCGCGACTCGAGTGCACTGTCCCTTTTCGACCTTGGACACCTGGTAGGAGTATCGGGCGCCGGTCTTGCTCAATACGGCATCGACGTCGCGCCAGGCGGTGATTGTCGGTGGGGGAAGCGTCTCGAGTTCGAACTGGTCCACCCAGCCGCCGTCATCGGTGTGCAGGCGGATGTCCTGTCGCGCGCCGTAGGAGGAGGTCAGGTGCAGCGTTGTCACGCTGGCGCTGATGTCCACACTGTCGAGGGCGAACGGCCGGTCCCACCAGAGTCCCTCCATGGTGGCTTCGACCGAGTCGACCTTGCTGGGCGCGGCCAGCGTGGCCACTCCGGCCGGGCCGATCGGCCAGTCTGAATTGAGCATGTCCATGGTCTGCTGGGCGCGCAGACCCGGTGGAGTCACGGTGTCGATCCGGCGCTGCGGGTTGGCCGCGTTAGCCGATGGGGTTGGCGAGGACGAGCACCCAGGTGTCAGCGTCAGCACCAGCGCCGCGGCGGCGGTGAGCACCGTCGCGCGGCGCAGCCGGTTGCGGCGCCGGCTAGTCAGCCGGCGTGTTCCCTGCAACGTCGAGCACAACCTCGAATTCCAATAGCGAGGCGCCGGTTGACACGGGATTGGCCCGTTCGCCGGCATGAGCTTCTTTGGCGGGCCCGTTCGCCCAAGCCTGGAACGCTTCATCAGACTCCCAGTGTGTCACCACGAAGTAGCGGTCTTCACCCTTGACTGGACGCAGTAATTGAAAGCCGAGAAAGCCCGGAGAGTTATCCACCGCGTGCGCGCGGTGGGCGAAGCGCTTTTCCAGTTCGGGGCCAGCGCCGGCCGGCACCGAGATTGCATTGATCTTCACCACTGGCATTCGGCTAGGTTACCGCGCCTGGCTCAAGCGTCGGCACGCCGCGCAAGATAGGTCTATGCCCACCGATCTGTTGACCTATCACGGCGGAGAGGGAGAGCCGTTGGTCCTGGTGCACGGGCTGATGGGCCGGGGCAGCACTTGGTCGCGTCAGCTGCCGTGGCTGACTCGCCTCGGTGCCGTGTATACCTACGACGCGCCCTGGCACCGCGGCCGCGACGTCGACGATCCGTATCCGATCAGCACCGAACGTTTCGTGGCCGACCTGGGTGAGGCGGTGGCCGAGCTGGGCGGGCCGGCCAGGCTGGTCGGACATTCGATGGGTGCCCTGCATTCGTGGTGTTTGGCCGCTGAGCGTCCCGGGCTGGTGTCGGCGTTGGTGGTCGAGGACATGGCGCCGGATTTCGTCGGCCGCACCACCGGCCCGTGGGAGCCGTGGTTGCACGCACTTCCCGTTGAATTCGATTCGGCCGATCAGGTATTCGCGGAATTCGGGCCGCTTGCCGGGCAGTACTTTCTGGAAGCCTTCGACCGCACGGCCACGGGGTGGCGCCTGCATGGGCACACCTCGCGGTGGATCCAGATCGCCGCTGAATGGGGTACGCGCGACTACTGGGCACAATGGCGGGCGGTGCGGCAGCCGGCGCTTCTGATCGAGGCCGGAAACTCCGTGACGCCGCCGGGCCAGATGCTTGCGATGGCCGAAGTCGACCGGTCAACTAAATATCTGCATGTTCCCGAGGCCGGACATCTGGTCCACGACGAGGCGCAGCTGGCGTATCGGCAGGCTGTCGAGGCGTTCCTGGTCGCCGAGCGCGTTCGGTAACGAGCTCCTACTCTTCGCCGGCCAGGGCGAAGAGCCCATCGGCAGTTTGGGTGACCAGGCCATCGGCCAGCAGCGAGTACAGCGCCCGGTCCCGCTGCGCGGTATCGGTCAGCCACGCCACGTCCAGCTGCGCACGAGTGACCGGCCCATTGTTGTCGCGCAACACATCTAGCAGCCGTCCGCGCACTTGACGATCGGTTCCGGCGTAGGTCTGAACGCGCCGGGCCGGGCAGGTTGCGGGCGGATAGCCGGCCCGCCGCCAGGCGCACTCGGCAAGCGGGCACTGTCCGCATCGCGGCGCCCGGGCGGTACACACCGTCGCACCCAGCTCCATCAGGGCCACCGAAAACCGCGGCGCCAGCTCGTCGTCGGGCAGCAGTGCGGACACCTCGGCATGGTCGCGGGTGGCCGACGGTGAACCCGCTTCGGCGCGGCCATGGACGGCTCGGGCCACCACCCGCCGGACATTGGTGTCCACCACCGGAACCCGCTGCCGGTACGCGAAGCAGGCCACCGCTCGTGCGGTGTAGCTCCCGACGCCGGGCAGGGTCAGCAGGGTATCGACGTCGTCGGGAACCACGTCGTCGTGGTCACCGGCGATGACCATGGCGCATTCATGCAAGCGCTTGGCCCGCCGTGGATAACCCAACTTGCCCCAGGCGCGCAGCACATCGGCGGCCGTCGCCGTCGCCGTCGCCGATGCGGTGGGCCAGCGCCGCACCCAGTCCGGCCAGATCGACAGCACCCGCGATACCGGGGTTTGCTGCAGCATGAACTCGCTGACCAGGATCTGCCACGGGCTCACGTCGGGCGCCCGCCAGGGCAGGTCGCGGCAACAACGCTCATACCAGGCGACAAGATTAGTGGCCGGTATGTGTTCGGGGCAGGTCATCGAAGGTTGCGGCACAATGGCTGGCATGCCCAACACCAATCCGATAACCGCCTGGAAAGCACTCAGTGAGGGTAACGAGCGATTCGTCGCCGGCAAGCCCCTGCACCCCAGTCAAAGCGTCGATCACCGTGCCAGCCTGGCTTCCGGGCAGAAGCCGACGGCGGTCATCTTCGGGTGCGCGGACAGCCGCGTGGCCGCCGAGATCATCTTCGACCAGGGCCTGGGCGACATGTTCGTGGTCCGCACCGCCGGTCACGTCATCGACTCGGCCGTGTTGGGCTCCATCGAGTACGCGGTTACGGTGCTCAACGTGCCGCTTGTGGTCGTGCTCGGCCATGACAGCTGCGGGGCCGTCAACGCGGCTTTGACGGCGATCAACGAGGGCAGCGTGCCCGGTGGTTACGTGCGGGACGTGGTGGAGCGGGTGGCTCCGTCGATTCTGATGGGTCGGCGGGACGGCCTGAAGCGGGTCGACGAGTTCGAACAGCGCCACATTCAGGAGACGGTTGCCCAGCTGATGGCGCGGTCGACGGCGATATCGAATCGAGTCGCGGCGGGCACGCTGGCCATCGTGGGGGTCACCTACCAGCTTTCCGACGGACAGGCGGTGCTGCGCGACCATGTCGGTGATATCGGCGCATAGGGGCGGTTAGGGCACGTCTTGGAGAGCCCCTAACACGGCCGTTCCCCAGCTAACCCGGCGACACGCCGAGTCGGGTCAAACGAGTCGGCGTGACCTGGGCCTACGGTGTGAATGTGCTGGATCTGGAACCGCGTGGCCCGCTACCCACCGAGATCTACTGGCGGCGCAGGGGACTGGCCCTGGGCATCGCGGTCGTAGTGATCGGGGTGGCCGTCGCCGCTGTGATCGCCTTCGTCGGGAGTAATGCGGGCGCCAAGCCTGCCAATGCCGATAAACCGGCGGGTGCGCAAGACCATCCGGGGTCAAGTGCGCCGCAAGCGCCGCAACCGGCCGGGCAGACCGAAGGTAATGCTCCGGGCGCGCCGCCGCAGGGGCAGAATCCGGAGACACCCACCCCCACCGCCGCGGTACAACCGCCGCCGGTGCTCAAGGAGGGCGACGACTGCCCGGATTCCACGTTGGCCGTCAAGGGTCTGACGAACGCGCCCCAGTACTACATCGGTGACCAGCCGAAGTTCACCATGGTCGTCACCAATATCGGGCTGGTGGCCTGCAAGCGGGACGTGGGCGCCGCGGTGCTCGCGGCCTACGTGTACTCGCTGGACAACAAGCGGTTGTGGTCCAACCTGGACTGCGCGCCATCCAATGAGACCTTGGTCAAGACATTTGCCCCCGGTGAGCAGGTGACTACCGCGGTGACGTGGACCGGGATGGGATCGGCGCCCAAGTGCCCATTGCCGAGGCCCGCGATTGGGCCCGGAACCTACAACCTGGTCGTGCAGCTGGGTAACCTGCGGTCGCAGCCGGTTCCATTCATCTTGAATCCTGCGCCGCAGCCTCCCGGTCCGTTACCGGCTCCCGGCCCGGCTTTGGCGCCACCGCCCGAGGCGCCGCCCGCCCAGGGCGGGTAGGCGGGCGCACGTCACTGGTCGGCGATCGTCGACTCGGCCAGCTGCGATAGCCCCTCTCGGACGTGAGGGGCCCACGTCGAGCCGATGCCTTCCACCGATTGCAGGTCGCTGGCGCTGGCCGCGAGCAAGCCCTGCAGGCTGCCAAAGGCCCGGACCAGCAGGTCGGTATGGCTGAACTGCAGCCGCGGGATGCCCGACATGGCGCGGTAGCCGCGCGGGCTCAGCGCCGAGTCCTGCGCCTCGGTGGTGGACGGATATCCGAAGATCTTCGCCAGCGCGTTGAAATCGAGTAGCTCGGTGTCGGTGATGGCATCCAGCTCGTCGAGGGTCGCGGTGATCTGTGCGGTGGCCAGCGGTTCGTGGTTGGCGTAGTAATCCCGGACAATCAACTCCCGGGCGGTTTCGTTGTCGCCGAGCAACTCCTCGAGCTGCAGCCGCAGTTGTCGCCCATCGGTGCCGAGTTCGACCACGTCGTTGTCGATCTCGATGCCGATTCGCCGCACCAACTCGAGTCGCTGCACCACCGTCATCACGTCGCGCAGCGTCACGAAATCCTCGATCTCCGCGCGGGATAGCTGCCGGCTGACCTAGTCGAGCCTGGTCTTGTACCGCTCCAGGGTCGCGATGGCCTGGTTGGCGTGCGACAGGATGGTGGCCGAATCGCTCAGCACGTGTCGCTCACCGCCGACGTAGACGGTCACGATGTTCATCGAGTGGCTCACCGAAATCGCCGGATAGCCGGTCTGGATGGCGGCCCGTTCCGCCGAACGGTGGCGGGTGCCCGATTCGTCGGTGGGTATCGACGGGTCCGGAACTAGCTGCACGTTGGCCCGGATGAACCGGCTGCCATCGGTGGACAGCACCACGGCGCCGTCCATTTTGCACAGTTCCCGTAACCGGGTGGGCGCATAGCGCACATCGAGGGGGAACCCGCCGTCGCAGATGGCCTCGACGTTCTCATCGTGGCCCAGCACGATCAGGGCTCCGGTGCGGCCGCGCAAAATGCGCTCTAGGCCGTCCCGTAGCCCCGTGCCGGGCGCCAGCCGGGCAACAGCCTCACGAAGTGTCGGACGATTCACAGCGTGCATTCTGCTATGCGTCCGCCGCTAGTGGGAGGTGTCTAGCCGATGCACCTTCGCCGAAGGGGCGCTGCGGTGGTCGGCGATGTCGATCATGTGCTCGAGTGCGGCCACGATTGTGGGCGCGCAGAGCGTGCGCAGGCCCGCCGGCACCGCCTCGCAGCCGGGCGGGACCAGTGCGATGTTGAATCCCTGCCGGGCGGCCTCGGCCAGGCGCCGGTCCATCCCGTTGACCCGCCGCAGGTCGCCCGCCAGGCCGACCTCGCCGATCATCACCGCGGTGGTGGGTAGCGGCAGGTTCGCATACGCCGAGGCCAGTGCGATCGCGACGGCCAGATCCGATGAGGGATCGGTCAACCGCATCCCGCCGACGGTGGACAGATACATGTCGTTGACGGCCAGTGACAGCCGCGCGTGTTTTTCCAGGACGGCGCTGATCATGGCGGCCCGGGCATGGTCGATCCCGCTGACAGCGCGTCTGGGTGCCCCGCCGTTCGGCGTCGCCAGCAACGCCTGGACTTCCCCGATAAGGGGGCGCTTTCCATCCAGGGTCACCGTGATCGCGGTGCCGGGAACCGGTGTGGGGCGTTGATCCAGGAACAGGTTGGACGGATCGGCTACGCCCTCGATCCCGTTATCGTGCAGCAGGAAGCAACCCACCTCGTCAGCCGCGCCGAACCGATTCTTGACGCCACGGACCATTCGCAACCCGCCGTTGCGGTCGCCTTCGAAGTGCAGCACGACGTCGACCAGGTGTTCTAGCGAGCGGGGGCCGGCGATGGCTCCATCCTTGGTGACGTGCCCGACGAGAATCAGCGCGAAGCCATTGGACTTGGCCGCCGCGGTGAGCGCGGCGGTGACGGCGCGCACCTGTGTCACCCCGCCGGTAACGCCGTCGACCTCGCTGGTGGACATCGTCTGTACCGAGTCGACGATCACCAATGCCGACCCAACCGTGTCGATGTGGTCCAAGACCGCGTGCAGGTCGGATTCGGCGGCCAGATAGATCTCCGCGCTGTTGTCGATCGCTGAGACCTCGGAGATATCGGGGGCCGCCGGGCCGCCGCAGCCGATCCGGTCGGCGCGCAGCCGGATCTGCCCCGCGGACTCTTCGCCGGAGATGTACAAAACGCGTTGCCCCGACTGCGCCCAGCGGTGGGCCACTTCGAGCAGCAGCGTCGACTTGCCGACACCGGGCTCGCCGGCCAGCAGCGTCACCGAACCCGGCACCACACCGCCGCCGAGCACCCGGTCGAGTTCGTCGATGCCGGTAGGGCGGTGCCGGCTGAGATTGGGCTGGACGGAACTTATCGGAACGGCCTGCGACGTCGGTACCGCCGGACCGTGCGCCCGGCGACCCAAGCGACTGCCTCCGCCGACTGCGCTGAGAACGGACACTTCTTCGACGGTGCCCCAGCTGCTGCACTCCGGGCATCGCCCCACCCACTTGGCGGTGAGATACCGGCAGTCCGCGCAGCGGTATTGCAAACGTGCGTTGGCCACGCGGTGACCGTATCGGCTGGGTCTGACAGCCGGCCGGACGCTTAGTGCTTGTCTGGCTCGGCGGCTTCCACGTGCGGCTCGGCCAACGGCGCGGAAATGGGCACCATCACCGAGCCCTGCCCGGCCTTCTCGAAGTTGAAGGTGAAGTTGTACATCAGACCGTTGGTGATCGGCTTGGCCAACGCGACGGTGGCCTTGGCCGATTCATTCGAGTCCAGCGGACCCGGTGCGACGAGCTGGCCGTCCGGTGTGCCGATGAACAACATGCCGCCCGCCGGTAGTTGAGCGTCGCCGGTCATCGTGACCTTGCCGATGTCGCTGGTGATGCTGACGAGCCGATCCGACAAATCCGGTGACTGGTTCACTGCCACCAGCACCAAGTCCACATTGTGGCCGGGACGCAGGAAATCACTGGTCCGTTGGAGGGCCTGGATGCGGATGTCGCGCAGCGCGACGTTGTTGATGGTGAGCCTGTTGCCGTTGACCGCCGACTCCTGCGACGCGGTTTGCGAGATCTGACCCGCTCCACAACCGCTGAGCAGGGTGGCAGTCAGAGCGACCAGGCCGACCGATACGAGGCGGATTTTGAACAGGTTCACTCGAAGCCTCCCGCTGGGTTCGGAGCATCGTCGATCACATGACGGCGTGCTGACACCGATTCGACTATGCACAGTAGTAGGTAGCCGCCGCGGACGGTAGCGCAGGCGGCCTCGGCGCCGTCGTGGCGTCGCGATGGTTGGCGCCAGACCCGCGTGATCGGCGTCCCGCCCAGGGCCGCCGGGGTGGTGAGCCTCGGCTTGGTCCAGCCGTAGTGAGACGGGATGTCTTCCCGGTTGTCGGGTTTGGGTGGGCGGTCACATGTTCGCTGGCTGTGGGCGTGTCGGGGGTCGTCGAAGCGGCCGCGAACAGGGCTGGACGATGCACGTCTTGCACCTCCTGTCAACCCCCAATGTTGAGCCGCGATGCCCCCGACCTGCACCGTTGGACCGCAGTCGTTAGGGGGCGTGTTAGCATGGAGCGACGAAAGGGGCCTAAATCAGATGATCTTCAAGGTCGGTGACACCGTTGTCTACCCACACCACGGTGCTGCGTTAGTCGAGGCGATCGAAACCCGGACCATCAAAGGGGAACAAAAAGAGTATCTCGTCTTGAAGGTGGCGCAGGGCGACCTGACGGTTCGAGTGCCCGCTGAGAACGCTGAGTACGTCGGAGTTCGCGATGTCGTCGGTCAGGAAGGTCTCGACAAAGTCTTCCAGGTGCTGCGCGCCCCGCACACCGAAGAGCCGACCAACTGGTCCCGTCGTTACAAGGCCAACCTGGAGAAACTCGCTTCGGGCGATGTAAACAAGGTGGCCGAGGTGGTTCGCGATCTGTGGCGTCGCGACCAGGAGCGCGGCCTGTCGGCCGGCGAGAAGCGCATGCTGGCAAAAGCCCGCCAGATTCTGGTCGGCGAACTGGCTCTGGCCGAAAGCACCGATGACGCTAAAGCGGAAACAATCCTCGACGAGGTTTTGGCCGCCGCTTCCTGATATCCCGAGTCGTTAGGTGGCCGGGGGAACCCAGGGCGTCGCCGCGATTGTTCCGGCCGCAGGGTCGGGTCAGCGGCTCGCGGCTGGCGTGCCTAAGGCGTTCTATCAACTCGAAGGTCAAACTCTGGTTGAGCGAGCCGTCAGGGGCTTGCTCGAATCCGGGGTGGTGGCCACCGTCGTGGTGGCGGTACCCCCAGATCGCACCGACGAGGCAAAGCTGATCCTGGGCCGCGAGGCCACCATTGTGGCCGGCGGCGCCGATCGCACCGAAAGTGTGAGCCGGGCCTTGTCCGCCTTGTCGGCCGGCGTCTCGCCGGAATTCGTACTTGTCCATGACGCTGCGCGGGCGCTGACGCCGCCGGCACTGGTCGTGCGGTTGGTCGGCATGTTGCGGGCTGGCCATGCCGCGGTCGTACCGGTGCTGCCGCTCACTGACACAATCAAGGCTGTGGATGCCAATGGGGTGGTTCTGGGTACGCCGGAACGCGCGGGGCTGAGGGCGGTGCAGACCCCGCAGGGGTTCTCCACCGAACTGCTGCTGCGCGCCTACCGACACGCGGGCGTCTCCGCCTTCACCGATGACGCATCGCTGGTTGAGCATGTCGGTGGGCAGGTGCACGTGGTTGCCGGCGACCCGCTGGCGTTCAAGATCACCAACCGTCTCGATCTGTTGCTGGCCCACGCGGTTGTGCGCGGGTGAACGGCCTACCCCGAGTGGGCCTGGGTGTTGACGTTCACCCGATCGAGCCCGGAAGACCATGCTGGCTGGTGGGGCTGCTGTTCCCGAGCGCCGACGGCTGCGCCGGGCATTCCGACGGGGACGTCGCCGCGCATGCGCTGTGTGATGCCGTGTTGTCGGCGGCCGGGCTGGGCGACATCGGTGACGTGTTCGGCGTCGGTGATCCACGCTGGGAAGGGGTCAGCGGCGCCACCATGCTGCGTCATGTGGTCGAGCTGATCACGCAGCACGGCTATCGGGTCGGCAACGCCTCCGTGCAGGTGGTCGGCAACCGGCCGAAGATCGGCTGGCGACGTTACGAGGCCCAGGCGGTGTTGTCCCGATTGCTCAACGCCCCGGTGTCGGTATCGGCCACCACCACTGACGGACTTGGCCTGACCGGACGCGGCGAAGGTTTGGCCGCGATCGCGACGGCATTGGTGGTTTCCCTGCGTGATCCGCTGGGATCCCAGTAGGGCTCAGCGCGACGCTTGCCGCCATCGCATATCGCGCAGGCAGTAAGCTGGCACGCCGTGACCGAACGTGCCGGCTTGCGGCTACATGACACGGCGGCAGGTGTCGTGCGTGATTTCGTTCCGCTGCGCGAGGGCCACGTCTCCATCTACCTCTGCGGAGCGACGGTGCAGGGTCTTCCCCACATCGGTCACGTCCGCAGCGGGGTTGCCTTCGACATCCTGCGGCGCTGGCTGATGGCGCGGGGTTTTGACGTCGCCTTCATCCGCAATGTGACCGACATCGACGACAAGATCCTCAACAAGGCCGCCGCTGCCGAGCGCCCGTGGTGGGAATGGGCCGCCACCTACGAGCGTGCGTTTACCGCGGCCTACGACGCGCTGGATGTCCTTCCGCCGTCAGCGGAGCCCAGGGCCACCGGCCACGTGACTCAGATGGTTGAGCTGATCGAGCGGCTGATCGAACGGGGCCACGCCTATGCCGGTGGTGGCGACGTCTATTTCGATGTCCTGAGCTATCCCGATTACGGCCAGCTGTCCGGGCACAAGGTCGACGACGTCCATCAGGGCGAGGGGGTGGCGACCGGTAAGCGTGACCAGCGCGATTTCACCTTGTGGAAGGGTGCGAAACCGGGCGAGCCGTCCTGGCCGACGCCATGGGGCCGCGGGCGCCCGGGCTGGCACCTGGAATGCTCCGCCATGGCTCGCACTTACCTCGGCGCACAGTTCGACATCCATTGCGGTGGGATGGATTTGATCTTTCCCCATCACGAGAATGAGATTGCGCAGAGCCGGGCCGCCGGCGACGGGTTCGCCCGCTATTGGTTGCACAACGGGTGGGTGACCATGGGCGGGGAAAAGATGAGCAAGTCGCTGGGCAACGTGTTGGCGATTCCGACCATGCTGCAGCGGGTCCGCCCGGCCGAATTGCGCTACTACCTGGGTAGCGCTCACTATCGGTCGATGCTCGAGTTCTCCGATATCGCCCTGCAGGACGCGGTGAACGCCTACGTCGGGGTTGAGGAGTTCCTGCACCGGGTGCGCAGCCGGGTCGGTGCCGTCGTTGTGGGTGATTGGACGCCGCGATTCGCCGCAGCGCTCGACGACGATCTTTCGGTCCCGATCGCGCTGGCCGAAATTCACCACACCCGCGCCGAAGGCAACCGCGCGCTCGACGCCGGGGACCACGATGCAGCGCTGCAAAGCGCAAGCTCAATTCGCGCGATGATGGGCATCCTGGGCTGCGACCCGCTCGACGAACGCTGGGAATCTCGGGACGAGACGTCGGCCGCGTTGGCGGCCGTCGACGTGCTGGTCCAGGCCGAGTTGGAGAACCGCCAGAAGGCGCGCGAAGAGCGCAACTGGGTGCTGGCCGATGAGATTCGCAACCGCCTCAAGAACGCCGGTATCGAGGTCACCGATACCGCCGACGGACCGCAGTGGCTGTTGGGTGGTGACGGTAAGTAGATGGCTGGTAATTCTCAGCGCCGGGGAGCGATACGCAAGTCGGGCACCAAGAAGGGCACCAGCGTCGGGTCCGGCGGCCAGCGCCGTCGTGGTCTGGAAGGGCGCGGTCCCACGCCGTCGGCACACATGCGGCCCAACCATCCCGCCGCGAAGCGGGCCAAAGCGCAGCAGCGCCGGCCGGCCCGAGGCCGCACTGACGAAACCGAAACCGTGCTGGGCCGCAACCCGGTGCTGGAATGCCTGCGGGCCGGCGTGCCGTCGACGGCGCTCTACGTCGCGCTTGGTGTCGAAGCGGACGAGCGACTGACCGAGTCCGTCTCTCGAGCCGCCGACTCCGGAATTCCGATTCTCGAAGTGCCCCGGACCGATTTGGACCGGATGACCGCCAACCATCTTCATCAGGGCATCGCGCTGCAGGTGCCGCCGTACAACTACGCCCATCCCGATGATCTGCTGGCTGCCGCATTGGATACGCCGCCAGCGCTTCTGGTCGCGTTGGACAACATCTCCGACCCGCGCAACCTCGGCGCCATCGTGCGTTCGGTGGCGGCCTTCGGCGGCCACGGCGTGCTAATCCCACAACGTCGTTCGGCTTCGGTGACGGCGGTAGCGTGGCGCACCAGCGCCGGGGCGGCTGCCCGGATGCCGGTCGCGCGGGCCACCAATCTCACCCGAGCCCTGAAGGATTGGGCCGATCGCGGCGTGCGGGTGGTGGGCCTGGATGCCGGCGGCGCCGCCGCCATCGACGACCTGGACGGCAGCGACCCGATCGTGGTGGTCGTCGGTTCGGAAGGCAAGGGGCTGTCCCGGCTGGTGCGGCAGACCTGCGATGAGGTGGTATCGGTGCCGATGGCCGGCCCGACCGAATCGCTGAACGCCTCCGTGGCCGCCGGTGTGGTGCTCGCCGAAATCGCCCGTCAGCGCAGAACCTGACGCCGGCCGCGCACCAGCTCGATCACAGGCCCAGCAGTCGCACGCTGACCCACAACCCGATTACCGCGGCTACCAGCGCAACCGGGACTGTGCACAACCCGAGTCGGGTGTACTCGCTGACCCCGGCCTCGACGTTGTGCTGGCGCAGTACCCGCCGCCACAGCAGATTCGAGAGCGAACCTACATAGGTCAGGTTAGGTCCGATGTTGACCCCGATCAGCACCGCCAGTACGGCAGCCGGACCGTTGCCCGCCACCAACGGCATCAATACCAGCGTCGCGGGCAGGTTGTTGACCACGTTGGCCAGCAGCGCGGCCACCGTGGCGATCACCAGGAGCGCCGTCAGCCCCGATCCCGATGGCACCACCGCGGACATCTTGTCAGCGATTCCGCTGAGCATGACGGCCTGAACGACCACCCCCAGCGCCAGCACGAACACCAGGAACGACACATTGGCCGAGCGGGCAATCTCGATTACCGAGGTGTGGCGATGGCGCAGACTGCGCACCGCCAGTACGGAGGCACCGGCCAGGGCCGCCCATGCGGGCGCCACGCCCAGCGACTCGGCGGTGGCGAACCCGACCAGCGTCAGCGCCACGACCACCAAAACAAACACCGGCGGCCGCGGTGGTGGCCCCACATGCTCACGATTGGGCTCTGCGACCAGATCCCGTGCGAAGAACCAGCGGAAGATCACGTACACCGCAGCTATCGCCAACAGCCACGGCAACGTCATCACCAGGGTGAATTTGGTGAACGAGATGTCGGCCCCACGGTAGGCGAGCAGGTTGGTCAGGTTTGACACCGGCAGCAACAGCGAGGCGGCATTGGCCAAGTGGGCCGTGGCGTAGGCATATGGTCGAACGGGTGTTCGCAATCTGCGCACGGTGGCCAGGACCACCGGCGTCAACAGCACCACGGTGGCATCCAGACTCAGCGCCGCGGTGATCAGCGCGGCTACCACGAAAACCTGGCCTAGCGGCCCGTGTGAACTGCGGCTGGACCGCGCCATCGCGGCACCCGCGGCCTCGAACAGGCCTTCGTCGTCGCAGAGTTTGGCCAGGACCAGCACCGCGCCGAGGAAGGCGACCACTCCGGCCAACCCGGAAACCTGTGCCGCCGCCTGCTGCGGCGAGATGGCGCCCATCGCGATCAAGATGCCGGCCGCCGGAACCGCGGCCACCGCCTCGGGCCACCCGCGCGGACGTGCTACCGCAAACGCGAGGACTACCGCTAGCAGTAGCAGCGCAACCGTTAGTGTCAAGTTTCAGCAGCTCTTTACGTCTTTACACCCAGGGATCCTCGCGTTGCCACACGGTCGGCATCTGCAACGGGATGCCGTCTTGTGCAGCCAACTCATCGAGAATACGGATGGACATATCCAGATCGTCGGCCGCATAAGGAAAGGCCCGCATCGGCTTTGACAGCGGGCGGAAGAAGTCGTCCCAGTGGACAAGGACCACGCGGCGTGCCGCGACCGCGCGCACCACCTCGTTCCAATAGTCGATCAGGTATGACCGCCGTTGCAGCCCCAGCTGGCCGACGCCGAGGTAGACGACCTCGGCGCGGTAGGCGACGAATCCGGCGCTGCCCTGGATCAGCAGCCGCCGCCCCGACGGTCGGTGGTGGATGTGCGTCGACCAGGCTTCACCGCAGCGGTAGGCCGACGCCTTTACCGGTGGGACCACCGGCTCGCTGATCACCCCGGGAAATCGGTCCGGGGGGCAGTGGTGCGACTCGATCAGGGTGACGTCGTAGGCGCCCAACTCCATCGACTGGCCGGGGACAGCCACCACCAGGCGATCCTCGGCCAGCCCGTAGCCGCGCCCGATATTGGCCGCGGATTCGCCACCGACCAACAGCGCGCCGGTACGGTCGGCCACCAGTGCGGAGTCCATCGCGTGGTCGATATGGGTGTGCACCGGTATGACGGCCGCCAGTTCCGACGCCTTGGCTTGGGCCAGGCAGCCGTCGACGCGCGCCGCCGATGGCGCCAGCTTGCCGGCAGCGACCTGCGCCAGGCTCGGCCGGGAGAAGTATCCGTCGGTCATCAGCGCCGATGAGCCGTCGTCGAGTAGCACCGTCGACACACCGATCCACATCGCCGAGAGCGGAGCATCGGGCTTGGCAGCGGGAACGCCAAACCGATGTGAATAGCGCTTGAGGTCGGGCCGCCCGAATCGAAGACGCATCAGCAAAACGCCCTTATCTCGTTGCCGGCCGCCGTCAGCCGGTCCCGCACCGCCGTCGCGATCTGCACCGCGCCGGGCGAATCCCCGTGCACACAAATCGATTCCATGGTGATCGGGACTTGCGTGCTGTCGACCGCGGTGACCTTGCCCGAGGCCACCATGGACACCGCCCGCTGCGCGATCGCCGCGGCATCGGCCAGCACCGCACCGTGCTCGCGACGCGAGACCAGTTGTCCGTCGGACCGGTAGGCGCGATCGGCGAACGCCTCGGCGACCGTGCGTAGCCCAAGGTCGGTCGCTTGTTGGAAAAACACCGAGCCCGTCATCCCCAGCACCGGCAGCGTGGCGTCCACCATCCGTACCGCCTCGGCGACGGCGGCCGCCTGGTCCCGGTGGGTCACGATGGTGTTGTACAGGGCGCCATGGGGTTTGACGTAGGACACCGTGGATCCACAAGACTGGGCTATGGCCTGCAATGCGCCGATCTGGTACACGACTTCGGCGACCAGATCTTCCGGGTCCACATCGATGAAACGCCTGCCGAAGCCAGCAAGATCGCGATAGCCCACCTGGGCTCCGATCCGCACCCCCCGCTCGGCGGCCGCCCGGCACACGCGAAGCAGGCCGGCAGGTTCTCCGGCGTGAAAGCCGCACGCCACGTTGGCGCTGGTGACTATTCCAAGCATGGCGTCGTCGTCGCCCAACTGCCAAATGCCAAAGCCTTCGCCCAAGTCGGCGTTGAGGTCGATATAGGGCACGTGCCTAGCTTATGGGGACTATTGGGGTATCCGGGAGATCACCTGGTCGATGAGGTTTTCCAGCGCCGAGGTCGTGTTTTTGCTCATCAGGCAGACCCGCGCCTCGGCGAGCACGCTGTCCTGCAACGCCATCGCGTGTGAACACGTCCATCGGGGGTCTTCCTGTTGGCGCAGCAACACCTCGATGCGCGAGCCGCTGGCGATCACAGGTCCGGTGTTGAAGTAGCTGTGGTTGCCGTTGGAAGAGTGAAAGCCGTATCGCCGATTCGCGCAGCCCTGCCAGTCCTGGCGCGCGCGTTGCAGCAATGCGGCGGCATCGGCGGCGACGGGAAACGATGTGAGTAGCTGTGTGACGTCGGCCTGTACGACATTGGGGCTGGTCATCTGGTTGCCGCGCATCGCGACCCAGCCGCTGTTGGCGTAGACGGACGTGTCGCCGATCGACGCCAGCCCCAGGCAGGTGGGATCGTCGACGACCTTGGACCCGTCGGCTGTGCCGGTAATCGCGCCGACCAGCGACATGTTGGTTCCACCGACTAGCGCCACCACTTGTTGCTGAGTCAGCAGTGCTCCCTCCAGTGCGGCCGCCGCCACAATGCGTGGCGCTGCTCTGGTGGTTGTGGTGGGGGCATGGCCCAGGTTGGCGGCCGGCAAGGCGGTGCCCGCCACGGTGGTGCTACAGCCGGCCAGCGCCAGAGCGGCCGTCGCTGCCAGCGCCATCGCGCCCCGCGCCAGCCTCAGGTGGGGAACCCAGCCGGTTACCTGCATGGCCCGCTGCGGGCCTACTGTTTGGCGGCTTTGGCCGCGATCTGTTGCGCAACATCGGCCGCCACCGCACCCGATTGGCTGTAGGCGCACGTCACCACATCGATGGCGACGTTGTTGCGCACGGTCAGAGCCCGTTGGCAGGTCCATCCGTCGCCGGCTTCCTGGACCTGGGAGGTGCTCAGCATGCCGTTGTCATTGACGACGTCGGAGACCGTCCAGATGGTGTCGGGTTGGTCCGTGCTGACGTCGGTGAAACGGCGATTCGAGCAGTTGCCCCAACTGCGTACCGAGGAGTTGTAGAAAGCGCTGGCATCGTGGGCGCTGGGAAAGGCCACAACGGCCTGAATGGCGTAGTGCTTGCGTCGCTTGGAATCATCGACGCTGTCGTCCATCCGCTGGCCTCGCATCGCGGTCCAACCGGTGCCGGCGTACACCTCGTCCTGGGCGGGGCCATCGACTGCCAAGCAGTTCTTGTCCGAGATGTTCTTGCTCCAGTCCCACATCGCCTTGGCGTTGAACCAGACTTTCATCGAGGTCGCGCCCAGTGCGCTGTCGATCTGGCTGACGTCGAGCAGGAGATCGTCCAGCGCTGAAACGGCGATCGGAGTCTGGTTCAACGGCCCCGACATATCCGCGGCCACTGCATTGCCATCGACGATGTTGGTGCAACCGGTGACGAGCATGCCCGCACCTCCCACCAGCGCGGCTAGCGCGGCGACTCGCTGGCGCACTATTCCCTCCCCTCACGACCCCCAACGACGGCCGCAAGTCGGTGCACCCGGCTTGACGACCGTGTGCGACCAGGATAAACGCTGCCTCAGCGGTGGCGCCCCAGCAGTCGACAAATCAGATAGATCAGGAAGGAGATGGTGGCCACAAACACCGACACCGGTACCCCGGGGGCCAGGGACAACACGATGCCACCCACGGCCGCCACCTCCGCGAAAACCACCGAGGTCAGGATCGCCGCGGCCGGTGCGGTGACCACTCGCGCGGCCGCGGCGGCCGGGGTGATCAGCAAGGACATCACCAGCAGGGCTCCGACGATCTGGACCGCCTGAGCCGCCACCACACCGACCAGGGCGGCAAAAACGATGCTCAGGGTGCGCACCGGGACGCCGCGGGCCGCGGCGACCTCGGGGTCGACGGTGGCGAACAGCAGCGGCCGGTAACAGATCGCCAGCGCCGCGACGACAAGAACGCAGATCAGCGCCAGCATGGTCAGGCCGGAATAGCCGACGCCGACGATCTGGGCGGTCAGTAGCGCGAAACTGGTTCCGGTCCGTCCCGGGTAGAGGTGGATGAACAGGACTGCCAAGCCCATCCCGAACGCCAGCACGACGCCGATCACCGAGTCACGCTCGCGGGCACGCTGGCCCAGAATGCCGAACAGTGCCGCCGCCAACGCGCTGCCCACCAGCGCGCCGACGCCCACCGGCAACCCGGACAGCAGTGCGAACGCCGCTCCGGTCAGCGATAACTCGCTCGAGCCGTGAACGGCGAACGACATCTGGCGCATCACGACGAACGGCCCGATCAATCCGGCCACCAGCCCGAGCAACGCGGCGGCTATCAGCGCCTGCTGGACGAAGTCGTGTCTGAGTAGGTGGGCGGTGATGTCGAACGCGAACAGATGGTCCAGCATGTCGACGAGCCGGTCGTTGGTCATCGGAGCCCGTCCTGGGCGTCGACTACCAGATAGCGGGTGTGGGGGCCCTTGACGACTTTGATCACCTCGATATCGGCGCGGTACAGCGTCGAGAGGGTCTGGCTGGTCATCACCTGCTCGACGGTGCCGATCAGGAATCGCCCGTCGACCAGGTAGAGCACCCGGTCCACGTACGGCAAGATCGGGTTGACCTCGTGGGTGACCACCATGACCGCGGTTGCGGCCTCCCGGCGACGGCGATCGAGCAGGGCGGCGACCAGGTTGGCGTTGGCCGGGTCGAGGGCCAGTAGCGGTTCATCGCACAGCAGCAACGACGGGTCGCTTGCCAGTGCCTGGGCGACGCGTATCCGCTGCAGCTCGCCCCCCGACATCAGCCCCACCCGGACGTCGGCAAGCCGCTCACCGTCGACCTGCTGCAGCGCCCGCTGCACGGCTTCGCGGCGACGGGCCCGCTCGCCCGAGCGCAACGCAACCGCACCCCACCGGCATCCGTCGACACCCAGCCCGACCAGGTCGCGCCCGCGCAGCATCACCTCCTGGTCGATCGGATGGTGCTGTGGGACATAGCCGATATGGCCGCGGCGCGTTCGACCGGTGTCGAGCCTGGCGCCGTCCACCAGCGCCACACCTGCGCTCAACGCGAGTTCGCCGAGCAACACCTTGAGCAACGAGGTCTTGCCGGTGCCGTTGGGCCCGAGCACGGCGATGAATTCGCCGCGTGACACCGACAGATCGAGGTCCTCCCACAGGACCCGATCGCCGAATGCCAGCCGCGCACCGCGCAGCGCAATTGCCGGGTGGTTCGACTGGTTCAAGGACGTGCCTAGCGGCCGGACCGCAACGCCGCCGCCAGCTGGTCGACGGTGTTGCGCTGCCAGGTCAGGTAGTCGGTGTCGATCGGCATGGTCTCGGACACTTCGGCCACGGGCACCCCGGCCCGGTGCGCGGCGGCCTGCAGACCGGCGGTCGTGGCGGTGGCGGTCTGCGGGTTGACCAATAACGCCGCGACCTCCCGGCGGTCGATCAGGGTCAGCACCGAGGCGAGGTCGGCGGGTGCCGGATCGCTGTCGTTCTCATTGGCCTGAGCGAATGCGGCCGGGGTGCGATTGACCAGTCCGGAGGCCGCTAGCAGGTAGTGCACCACGGGTTCGGTCGCGATGACCCCTACGGCCGGGTGCTCGGCACCGATGGCGCGTTCGGAATCGACGATGGCGTCCGCGTTGCGGCCGAACTCGACCGCGTTGGTCCGGTATTCGGCGGCATGGGCCGGGTCGATGATCGCCAGCCGTTCGGCGATCGTGGCGGCGACGGACTTGGCGACGTGCAGGTTGTAGAAGACGTGCTCGTCGGGTGGGCGTGCCGCATCGGTTCCCAGCAGGGAGTAGGCGTCGATTGCGTTGATGGCCGGATGGTTGGCCAGCACGTTGTCCACCCACGGGTCGTAGCCGCCGCCGTTGTAGATCAGCAGGCTGGAGTCGGCGATCATGGCGGCGTCGACCGGACTGGCCTGATACGAGTGCGGGTCCGAAGCCGCGCCCGTGAGGATTGACTTCACCGCGAGATGTCCTCCGGCGACGGCGCGCGCCACGCTGCCCCAGACATCGGTTGATGCCACCACCGTGGCCGCGCCGGGGTGCGCGTCGTGGTCGGTTCCGCACGCCGCAACACCGGTTGCGCCGAGCACGGATAGCAGGATGGCCGAGAACCCGTGTGCCACCCTGACCCGCAACATACCTCTAATAGTAATGACAACCGTTTCCATTAGAAACTCGACTGGTCGCGTCGCGTGGCCGTGCGGCCGGGGGCGTTGTAGCCTCACCGAACGTGAGTCCCACTCCGCGGCGGCGTGCGACTCTGGCGTCGTTGGCAGCCGAACTCAAGGTGTCGCGCAGCACCATCTCGAATGCCTTCAACCGGCCGGACCAGCTCTCCGCCGAACTGCGTGAACGGGTGCTGGCCACGGCCAAGCGGATGGGCTATCCGGGGCCTGATCCGGTGGCCCGCTCGTTGCGGACTCGAAAAGCGGGCGCCGTCGGTTTGGTGATGGCCGAGCCGCTGACCTACTTCTTCAGCGACCCCGCGGCACGCGACTTCGTAACCGGTGTGGCGCAATCCTGCGAGGAGCTGGGGCAGGGGCTGTTGTTGGTGGCCGTCGGTGCCAGCCGGAGCCTCGAAGATGGCACCGCGGCAGTGCTCAATGCCGGGGTGGACGGTTTCGTCGTGTACTCGGTCCGCGACGACGATCCCTACCTGCAGGTGGTTCTGCAGCGCCGGCTACCGGTGGTGGTGGTCGACCAGCCCAAGGAGCTGGCCGGGGTGTCCAGGGTGGGCATCGACGACCGGGCGGCGATGCGCAAGATCGCCGATTACGTGCTGAGCTTGGGGCATCGTCAGATCGGGCTGTTGACCATGCGCCTGGGCCGGGACCGGCGCCAAGATCTGGTCGATGCCGAGCGGCTCAAGTCGCCGACTTTCGATGTGCAGCGTGAGCGCATCACGGGCGTGTGGGAGGCGATGACCGCCGCCGGTGTCGATCCGGAATCGCTGACCGTGGTGGAAAGCTACGAGCACCTGCCGACCTCGGGTGGCGACGCGGCCAAGGTGGCGCTGGAAGCCAACCCGCGGATCACGGCCTTGATGTGCACGGCGGACATCTTGGCCTTATCGGCCATGGATTACCTGCGCGGGCACGGCATTTATGTTCCGGGGCAGATGACCGTGACCGGGTTCGACGGCGTGCCCGAAGCGATCAGCCGGGGATTGACGACGGTGTCGCAGCCGAGCCTGCAAAAGGGCCGCCGCGCCGGGGAGCTGCTGCAGAACCCGCCGCGATCCGGTCTGCCGGTCGTCGAGCTGCTCGATACCGAGCTGATCCGGGGCCGCACCGCGGGCCCGCCGGCTTGACCGGTGTTAGGCGGTCGCCTCCTGATCGCCGATCAGCAGCCGTACCGCCAAATCCAGCCGCTTGCTGACGTCGGTGGCCGAGGCGCGCCGGGTCAGCCACGCGAGCAGGTTCGAGAGCCACACGTCGGAAATCACCCGGGCGATGTGGTACTGGTCCTCGGTGGGCTCGCCGTCGGCCATCGCCCGGGCAAACATGCTGTCGATGAGCTTTTCCACCTGGTCGACCTCGGTGGCCGCAGATGCGTCGGCGAACACGTAGGCGCGTGTCATCGCCTCGGTGAGCAGCGGATTGCGCTGCATCGCCCGGTTGAGTTTTCCGACCATGAAGTTGAGCCGCTGAAACGGCGTGCCGCCGGTCATCGCCGACCGGTCCGTCTTGGCGTCGATGCGGCTGAACTCGCGGCCCAGCGCCGACACCAGCAGATGAACCTTCGACGGGAAGTACCGGTACAGCGTGCCGACCGCGACGTCGGCCCGGTCGGCCACGGCACGCATCTGCACGGCCTCGTAGCCGCCCTTCGAGGCGATGGCCATGGTGGCGTCCAGGATGCGCTTGCGGCGCTCCCGCTGTGCCTCCGAGCCCAGCTCTGATTCAGCCAGTACTGCCACCTTCACGACCTCACGAGGTTGTGCGTCGGCAGCACGGCCAGGGTTGGTGTTCGCTGGCGACATCTGGCGGGCAACTCCTCTCCCGGGCGGATCGCTGCAAAACGATACGCATGTTGTGCGTAAATTTCTCACCTCCGCGTAGCCGGGACAACGACGTGTACTGGCCTAATGGCCACCAACTTGACGTTGGTCGTCTGCACTATTAGAACACGTTCTAGTAAGTATGAACGGTTCTCGGACATGTTCGAGCAATGTGAATTTGATGACGCGGAGGACTGCAGGTGGTAGCGATTGTCTCCGACCAACAGTTGGCGGCGCGCGAGTTGGTGCGCGACTGGGCCCGAACTGCGGCCGCGGGGGAGATTCCGACCGCCGCGAGCCGTGAAATTGAGCGGGGAAACGCCGACGCTTGGCGCCCGGTGTTCACCGGCCTGGCCGAACTGGGTCTGTTCGGCGTTGCGGTTCCGGAGGACCACGGCGGTGCCGGCGGCACCATCGAGGACCTGTGCGCCATGATCGAGGAAGCGGCCAAGGCGCTGGTGCCGGGGCCGGTGGCCAGCACCGCCGTGGCCACCGCGGTGCTGGCCGAGGCCGGCGCCGAACCCCAGTTGCTGGCCGCACTGGCGTCGGGCGAGCGGTTCGCCGGGCTGGCGCTCGAGGGTGAGCTGCAGTTCGACCAGAACACCTCCCTCGCCTCGGGTAGCGCCCCGCTGGTACTGGGCGCTATCGCCGGCGGCGTGGTGCTGCTGCCGGCCGGGGCGAGTTGGCTGCTCGTCGACACCACCGCCGAGGGGGTGGCGGTGGAGCCATTGGCGGCCACGGACTTTTCCCGGCCGCTGGCCCGGGTGGTACTGGCCGCGGCGCCGGCGCTGTCGCTGGGCGAGTTGGGGCAGCGGGTCGAGGATCTGACCGCGACCGTGCTGGCGGCCGAGGCGGCCGGGGTCACCCGGTGGGCGTTGGAAACCGCGGTGGCCTACGCCAAGGTGCGCGAGCAGTTCGGCAAGCCGATCGGTAGCTTCCAGGCCATCAAGCACCTCTGCGCCGAGATGCTCTGCCGGGCCGAGCAGGCCGACGTGGCCGCCGCCGACGCGGCCCGGGCGGCCGCGGAGTCCGACGACCAACAATTCGCACTCGCGGCGGCGCTGGCCGCCGGCATCGGCATTTCGGCCGCGAAGGCCAATGTCAAAGACTGCATTCAGGTGCTCGGCGGTATCGGCTGCACCTGGGAGCACGACGCTCATCTGTATCTGCGCCGGGCCCACAGCATCGGCCGATTCCTCGGCGGCGCCGAGCGCTGGCTGCGCCGCGTCGCCGCGTTGACCCAGGCCGGTGTGCGTCGTCGCCTCGACATCGACCTTTCTGAGGTGGCCGACCTGCGTCCCGAGATCGCCGCGGCCGTCGCAGACGTTGCCGCGCTGCCCGAGCAGAAGCGTCAGGTCGCCCTGGCCGAAGCCGGCCTGCTGGCACCGCATTGGCCGGCGCCCTACGGGCGCGGCGCATCCCCGGCCGAGCAATTGCTGATCGACCAGGAGCTGGCGGCGGCCGGCGTGGTGCGGCCGGATCTGGTGATCGGGTGGTGGGCGGCGCCCACCATCCTCGAACACGGCACGCCCGAACAGATCGCGCGCTTTGTACCGAGCACCCTGCGTGGTGACTTCCTTTGGTGTCAGCTGTTTTCCGAGCCGGGTGCCGGTTCGGACCTGGCGTCACTGCGCACCAAGGCGGTCCGCGGTGACGGCGGCTGGCTGCTGACCGGACAGAAGGTATGGACCTCCGCGGCGCACAAAGCCCGGTGGGGCGTGTGCCTGGCCCGGACCGACCCGGACGCCCCGAAACACAAGGGCATCACCTACTTCCTGCTGGACATGACCGCGCCGGGGATCGAGATCCGGCCGCTGCGTGAGATCACCGGCGACTCGTTGTTCAACGAGGTCTTTCTGGAGAACGTGTTCATTCCCGACCAGATGGTGGTCGGAGCGGTCAACGACGGCTGGCGGCTGGCCCGCACCACACTGGCCAACGAGCGGGTCGCGATGGCCACCGGGACGGCGCTGGGCAACCCGATGGAAGAGCTGCTCGAGGTGCTGGCCGAGCTGGAACTCGACACCGGCCAGCAGGATCGGCTGGCCAGGTTGATCGTTGCCACCCAAACCGGTGCACTGCTCGATCAGCGCATCGCCCAACTGGTCATGGGCGGGCGGGATCCGGGAGCGCAATCCAGCGTGCGCAAGCTGATCGGAGTGCGTTATCGCCAGGCGCTGGCCGAATACATGATGGATGTGTCCGCCTGCGGCGGTCTGGTGGAGAACCGTGCCGTGTTCGATTTCCTCAACACCCGGTGTCTCACGATTGCCGGTGGCACCGAACAGATCCTGCTGACCGTGGCGGCCGAACGGCTGCTGGGTCTGCCGCGCTAGCTGCCGCCGGGAGCGCTAGGAGAAGTTGGTCTGCGCGCAGGTGCTGGGGGAGGTGAGGTTGACCCCGGGGTAGACCACCTGCATGTGCGTGCACACGTAGACATTCACGTTGGTCATCGGCTGGCCGGTTTCCCAGCTGGCGGAGTCGATCACGCCGGTCGTCTGGTACTTGTCGGGTGGGCCCTCGCCGAAGTAGACGGTGGTGATCACGTCGGAGCCGGCCTGCTTCATCACCCGTTCGAACTGGCTGGTGGCGTGCGCGTCCAGGTAAGCCAATCGATTCGACGACCTGATCTCGGTGGTTTGACGTGCCCACAACCCGGGCGGAAAGCCGGTCGGGCCTTCTGGGGTGCGCAGGTTTGCTCCGGCGACGAAGTCGCAGCTGCCGTTGGGGTGGCAGTCGACGAACGAGTGCGTCTCGAGTTGGGTGGTCTCATCGACCGGGAACAGGGTGGTGGCGGTATTGCTGGCCGCGGCCGAGGTGGGACTGGGCAAGAAGGTGAGCATCAGCGCGGGAATCGCCAGGCCTGTCATCAGCCGCCTCATCGTGCGTCCTCTCGTCGACCCGTCTGGGTGAACTTAACGCCGCGACTATTCGCCGTAGGTCACTTCCACCGAATCAGATTCCGGGTGAGATTGACAGGCCAAAATCAGTCCATCGTCGAGATCCTGCTGCTCGAGCACGTCGTTGACTTCCATGTTCACCTTGCCGCTGCGCAGGGTGGCCGCGCAGGCGCCGCAGTGCCCTTCCCGGCACGAGAACGGTGCGTCCAAACCGGCGGCCAGCAGCACGTCGAGCAGCTTGGCGCTGCGCGGCCAGGACACGGTGTGGGTTTGTCCGTCCAGTTCCACCACCGCCGTGGCCGGTGGTTCGGCCGCGGAGTCCTCGACCGTCACCGCCGCGAACGGATCCGACTCCAGCGACTTGAACACCTCGATATGCACTTGCCCGGCAGGCACATCCAGGGTCTGCAGGGCGACGCGCGCGGCCTCCATGAACGGGCCGGGGCCGCAGATGAAGGCGGTTCGGCCGGTGAAGGGCGCGGTCAGCTGTGCCAGTGCGGTCGCGCTGGGCAGTCCCTGCAGCGACTCGAGCCAATGCACCACCGTGAGCCGGTCCGGATACTTGGCGGACAGCTCGCGCAGTGCGTCGGCGAATATCACCGAGCGTTCGTCGCGGTTGGCGTAGAGCAGCGTCACCTGCCCGCTGCCCTCGGCCAGCGCCGACTTGCAGATCGACATGATCGGGGTGATCCCGCTTCCCGCCGCCAGCAGCAGAAAGTCGTCATCGAGCGTCTTGGGTACGAAGTTGCCCGACGGCGCCAGCACATGGATGCGCATCCCCTGATGGGCGTTGTCGCACAGCCAGTTGGACGCATAACCGTCGGCGGTGCGCTTGACCGCCACGGTCAGCGCGTCATCGGTAAACGGCGAGCTGCACAGCGAGTAGCAACGCGCCACCGAACCGGTGCGCTCGCTGGGAACCCGAAGCGTCAGAAACTGGCCGGGCGCGTAGCGTAGGCGCTCCGGTGGGATCCGAGGGTCATCGGAACCGTCCGGAACGGCGAACACCAGCGACCGGGCGTCGTCGGTTTCGGCGACGACCTCGGCGATCTGCAGTTCCAGGACATGGCTGCCAAGTGGCTCGTCAGGAATTGCGTCGGTCAATAGCCGCCCTCTCCTTGGTCTCGACTAGAACATGTTATAGAAAACTCGATTCACATCGCTACCAGGTGCAGGAATACCCTGCTCGACACAAATCGGAACGTGTTCTAGTCTTGCTCTAGGTTCCATGCCCGGCTGTTCCGTGGGTCCGCATCGGCCGCGGTGCCCAGTCCGCACTCGCAGGAGGCAAAGGTAAGTGACGACGATTCAACAGCGCGATGCGCAGTCGGTGCTGGCTGCCATCGATGATCTGCTCCCGCAGCTTCGGGAGCGGGCTCAAGCGACTGAGGATCTGCGCAGGCTGCCGGACGAGACCGTCCAGGCACTCGAAGATGTCGGCTTCTTCACCCTGCTGCAACCCGAGCAGTGGGGCGGCCTGCAGTGCGATCCCACGCTGTTCTACGAGGCGACGCGGCGGCTGGCGAGCGCGTGCGGTTCCACCGGCTGGGTGAGCTCGATCATCGGCGTGCACAACTGGCATCTGGCACTGTTTGATCAGCTTGCCCAGGAAGAGGTCTGGGGCAGTGACCCCAAGACGCGGATCTCCTCGTCCTATGCGCCGATGGGCGCGGGCGTCGTGGTCGACGGCGGCTACCTGGTCAACGGCTCATGGAACTGGTCATCCGGCTGTGATCACGCGACCTGGTGTTTCGCGGGTGGTCCGGTGATTAAGGACGGCCGCCCGGTCGACTTCGGTAGCTTCCTGATTCCCCGTACCGAGTACCGCATCGACGATGTCTGGCATGTGGTCGGTCTGCGAGGCACCGGCAGCAACACCGTGGTGGTCAAAGGTGTTTTCGTGCCACGGCACCGGTTCCTGTCTTACAAGGCGATGAACGACCACACCGCGGGCGGGCTGCAGACCAACACCGCACCCGTCTACAAAATGCCATGGGGCACAATGCACCCCACCACGATCACGGCCCCCATCGTCGGGATGGCCTACGGCGCGTACGACGCGCACGTCGAGCACCAGGGCAAGCGCGTGCGTGCCGCATTCGCCGGCGAGAAGGCTAAGGATGACCCGTTCGCAAAGGTCCGCATCGCCGAAGCGGCCAGCGACATCGACGCCGCCTGGCGACAGCTGATGGGCAACGTCGGTGACGAGTACGCGTTGTTGTCCGCCGGCAAAGAGATTCCCTTCGACCTGCGGACGCGGGCGCGCCGTGATCAGGTGCGCGCCACCGGCCGGTCGATCGCCTCGATTGACCGGTTGTTTGAGGCCTCCGGTGCTACCGCCCTGGCCAATGACGCTCCTATTCAGCGGTTCTGGCGCGACGCGCACGCCGGTCGGGTGCATGCGGCCAACGACCCCGAGCGTGCTTACGTGATATTCGGGAACAACGAATTCGGGTTGCCGGCCGGCGACACCATGGTCTGATGACAGTGACCCAGTCCAAGACTGCAGAGCACACATTCGAATCCACCTCGCGCTATGCCGAGGTCGACGTCGACGGACCGCTGAAGCTGCACTATCACGAAGCGGGCGTCGGCAACGATCAGACCGTGGTGCTGTTGCACGGCGGCGGACCCGGGTCGTCGAGCTGGTCGAACTTCGCCCGCAATATCGAGGTGCTGGCCCAGCAGTTCCACGTGCTGGCCGTCGACCAGCCCGGATACGGTCACTCCGACAAGCGGGCCGAGCACGGCCAGTTCAATCATTATGCGGCTAGGGCGCTCAAGCAATTGTTCGACCAATTGGGGCTGGGACGCGTTCCGTTGGTGGGCAATTCGCTGGGCGGCGGCACCGCGGTGCGCTTTGCGCTCGACTACCCGGACCGGGCCGGACGTTTGGTGTTGATGGGACCGGGCGGGTTGAGCATCAACCTGTTTGCGCCTGACCCGACCGAAGGGGTGAAACGGCTGGGGAAGTTCTCGGTCGCACCCACCCGGGAGAACCTCGAGGCGTTCCTGCGGGTCATGGTCTACGACCAGAAGCTGATCACCCCCGAGCTGGTGGACCAGCGTTTTGAACTGGCCCGCACACCTGAGTCGCTGGCCGCCACGCGGGCAATGGGAAAGTCTTTTGCCGCAGCGGATTTCGAGCTCGGCATGATGTGGCGCGAAGTTTACAAGCTGCGTCAGCCGGTACTGCTGATCTGGGGTCGTGAGGATCGGGTGAATCCGCTCGACGGAGCGCTGGTGGCGCTGAAAACGATCCCGCGCGCCCAGCTGCACGTCTTCGGGCAGTGCGGACATTGGGCGCAGGTGGAGAAGTTTGACGAGTTCAACCGGTTGACCATTGATTTCTTAGGAGGTGCGAGATGAGCATCCGTTCGCTGGGCTATCTGCGCATCGAAGCCACCGATATGGCTGCCTGGCGCGAGTACGGGCTCAAGGTGCTCGGCATGGTCGAGGGAAAAGGCAGTACCGAGGGTGCGCTGTATCTGCGCATGGATGACTTTCCGGCCCGGCTGGTGATCGTGCCCGGCACCCAGGACCGGTTAGCCGAGGCCGGCTGGGAATGTGCGGATGCCCAAGGGCTGCAAGAAATCCGGAATCGGCTCGACGTGGAAGGCACGCCCTACAAGGAAGCTACCGCCGCCGAACTGGCGGACCGCCGCGTCGACGAGATGATCTTGTTCTCCGACCCATCGGGAAACCCGCTGGCGGTGTTCCACGGCGCCGCGCTGGAGCACCGGCGGGTGGTGAGCCCGTATGGGCACAAGTTTGTCACCGGTGAGCAGGGGCTGGGGCACGTCGTGCTGACCACCCGCGACGACGCCGAGGCGCTGCACTTCTATCGGGATGTGCTGGGCTTCAAGCTGCGTGACTCGATGCGGATGCCGCCGCAGGTGGTTGGCCGTCCCGCTGACGGAGCGCCGGCCTGGTTGCGCTTCTTCGGCTGCAATCCCCGCCACCATTCGCTGGCTTTCCTGCCGCTACCGACGCCCAGCGGCATCGTGCATTTGATGGTCGAGGTGCAGAATTCCGACGACGTGGGTCTGTGCCTGGACCGCGCGTTGCATCGCAAAGTACCCATGTCGGCCACCCTGGGCCGGCATGTCAACGACCTGATGCTGTCGTTCTACATGAAGACGCCCGGCGGGTTCGATGTTGAATTCGGTTGTGAGGGAAGACAGGTCGATGACCACGATTGGATCGCCCGGGAAAGTACAGCGGTCAGTCTGTGGGGCCATGACTTCACGGTCGGCGCTCGCGGCTAGCTCGGACGACAATGGCGGCTGACCCGATCGACCCGCGCACATTTCGCCACGTGCTCGGACAGTTCTGCACCGGGATCACCATCATCACCACGGTGCATGACGACGTGCCGAGTGGGTTTGCGTGTCAGTCTTTTGCGGCGCTGTCGCTGGACCCGCCGCTGGTGTTGTTCTGTCCGACCAAGGTGTCGCGTTCCTGGAAAGCCATCGAGGCCAGCGGCCGGTTCTGCGTGAACGTGCTCACCGAGAAACAAAAGTCCGTGTCGGCGCGGTTCGGGTCCAAGGAGTCCGACAAGTTCGCCGGTATCGATTGGCGCCCTTCTGAACTCGGTTCGCCGATCATTGATGGGTCGCTGGCCTACATCGATTGCACGGTGGCCTCGGTGCATGACGGCGGAGATCACTTCGTGGTCTTCGGCGCGGTTCATTCGCTATCGGAAGTGCCCAAGATCAAGCCTCGGCCGCTGCTGTTCTACCGGGGCGACTACACGGGCATCGAACCGGACAAGACCACGCCCGCTCAGTGGCGTGACGACCTGGAAGCGTTTTTGACCGCAACGACCCAGGACACCTGGCTCTAGCGGGCTGCCTCCCTCTTCCCGCGAACGCAACGCCACGGCGAAAATCAAGGGGAAAATTTCGCCGTGGCGCTACGCCCGCCTTCGGTTACCGGCTGCTACCGGTGTCCACGGCGTCGCTTTGCGAAGCGGTCTGCGATGATTGCGCCCCGGCTTCTGGGGCCAGGTCCTCGGCGCGTTGCCACTGCTCGTCTAGTTGCGTCCGGGTCGCTTCGGCCTCGCTTTGGTGTTGGGCCGCGCGTTCCTGCAACCGCGCGGCTTCGGCGGCCTTCACCTCGGCCTCGGCTTGGGCGGCGCGCGCCTTGGCGGCGGTTTCGTCGGCGAGTGCCCGACGTCGTTCCAGTTGGGCGGCCTGAAGTCGGGCCTGCTCGCGAATCTCTTCGGCCTGCTGTTGCCGGCGGTGGCGCCGCGTCCTGCTGGCCACGACGATCAGGCCGCCGAGCACGACTATCGCTGCAACTACCCCGACAACGATCCAAATCATGCTGCTGTTCATGAGGGCTCCGGTGCTAGTCGGTGGTGCTGTGGTCGTCTGTACCGGGTTCCCCGTATTTGACAGAAATCAAACAAGCGCGAATCGGCTGCATATCGCGGTTGTTCGGCACCGGAATAGCGATCGGCGCGAACGTGCGAGAGAGTAGAGCCGTGCAGGTTCGGCGCTTCGGCGAACTCGAGACGGTCGTCATGGACCGCGTATGGGACCACGGCGGGGCCGTGACGGTACGCCGCGGCGTCTTGGATGACCTGGCTCACGACCGCCAGATTGCCTACACCACGGTGATGTCCACCATGGACAATCTGCACCGCAAGGGCTGGTTGCAGCGCGAACGGGTGGGCAAGGCGTTCAGTTACTGGCCGACCATGACTCGCGAAGAGCATTCCGCCCGCCTGATGCACGATGCCTTCGACGCCGGCGGCGATTCGGACCTGGTCTTGGCGTTTTTTCTGAAACAGATGGATGAACACGATGCTGTGCGGGTCCGCGACGCGCTGCGCCGGATCATCGACGACCAGGAAGAGTCATGAACGCGGCTTTGCTCTTATTTGCGTACGCATCCGCCCTGATCTGGGTAGGGCCGGTGCTGCTGCGACGGGTTACCGGCACCGGGGTGCACCCGCGGCTGGCGGTGGCGTCATGGCTGAGCGCGGTGTTCGCCGCTATTGCCGCATGGGTGGGCGCTCTGGTGTTCCTCGGCGCGGCGGTATTGGACAGCATATGGCGCCACCGGGCCCTGGCCCTGTGCCTCAAAGAGCTGGGCCTTGCCGGCGAACTGGGCCTGCCGCGCGGGATCGCCTCGGCGCTTGCGGTGGGTGTGCTGTCGACCGGAGCGGTGGCCACCGTCATCGCGTGTTGGCGCATGGGCCGGCAGTTGCGGCGCCAGCGATCCGCCAGTCGGCTGCACGCGGCGACCGCCCGAACGATCGGAGGAGCCAGCGACTGGCCCGGCGTGGTTGTGGTCCCGGCGCCACAGCCCGCGGCCTACTGCGTGACCGGCCGTCCGAACTCGGTCATCGTGGTCACCAGCGGCGCGCTCGGCCGCCTCGATGAGCCGTAGCTGGCGGCCGTGCTGGCACACGAATACGCGCACCTGGCCAGCCGCCACCACGACTTGCTCATGGCGCTGCGGGCGCTGGCGTCGAGCCTGCCGCGGCTACCACTGTTCGCCGCGGCAGCAAAGGTGGTGGCCGACCTTCTCGAGATGTGCGCCGACGACGTCGCGGTGCGCAGCCACGGCAAGATGGCGTTACTGCGGGGCCTGTTGGCGCTGACCGAGGGGCCAGCCATGGCGCCGGCCGCATTGGGCGCGGCCAATACCGCCACGGTGGCTCGTGCCGAACGGCTGGCCATCTCGGTGTCGCGCCGCAGTTGGTGGCAGGAGCGGTTGATGCTCTGGGCGACCATCGGTCTCGCGGTGGTTTCGCCGATGTTCCTTGGACTGGCTTGTCGGCTATGACGTTGGGTCGGGCAGCGATTGCGCGGCGGGATTGCTGGCGCGCCGTCGCGCCAGGGTGTGCCAGCCCACGGCGACGGCGACAAGTGCTGCCGCGACACCCAGTAGCAGCCACGGGCTGAGCCCGTCTACCAGCCGAATCAAGCTGTCCTGCAGCGTGCTTGCGGCCTGGATCACCGGGTCGTCGGTTTCGGCGCTGGTGAAATACAGCCGGATTTCGTAGTAGCCGTAGTAGGCGACGTAAAGGCCGGTGATGAGGACGATCACGCCCGCGATCCGGCCCACGAAAGGCAAGATGCGCCGAAACGCTGCGGTGGCAGATGAACCGGCCAGCGCAACGGTGAGCGCCGCTACGCCCACCGTGAGGGTCATTCCGACGGCATAGGCGACGAAGGCCAGCACCCCCGACAGTACGGAGCCCTGTTTGAAGGTGGTGCTGATCACCGCGAGAAACGGCGCAACGGTGCAAGATAGCGAGGCGACGGCGTAGCCCACGCCGTAGCCGTACATGGAACCGAGCCGAGTTGTCGGCGTACCCCCCATGCTCTTGGGCAAGATGATGCTGAGTTCCTTGCCGGCCAGTAGCCAGATGGCAAGACCGACAAGCAGCACCCCGATGACCACCGTCGCGAACGGCAGGTATCTCTGGGCCGAAGCTATGACCGGTGAAATCAGCAGTCCGAAAACACCGAACACCGTGAGGAAGCCGAGCGACATTCCCGCGGTGGCCGCTCCGGCGCGCAGCACCGCTCGTGGTCGGGAGGTGCCTTGGCTGCCGGCGATCACCAAGCCCAGATAACCGGGGAGAAAGGCAAAGCCGCACGGATTGAGGGCGGCCACCAGCCCGGCGCCCAAGGCAAAGCTCAGGGCCGCGGTATTGATCATTTCCCGGTGAGCCCGTTGACCCGCTCGGTCAACTGGGCTTCGCTCAGTCCACCCTTGACCACCTCGACCTCGCCGTTGGCGGAGATGAACGCCCATGCCGGTTGCTGTGTGACACCGAAGTTGGACCACACCTGGCCGTCGCTGTCGGCAAGTTGGGTCACGTCGCCCAACTGGTATTTGTCGACGAAGGCCTGCATCGCGGAGGCTTCCTCGCGGGCGGCCACCCCGACGAATGTCGCCTCCGGGTTGGCGGCCGCGGCTTTAGCCACGATCGGTGCTTCCTGTTGGCACTTGGGGCACCACGGTGTCCAGAACCACAACACCGTGGCCTTTCCCGCCAGGCTCTCTCCCGAGAAGGGCTTCCCATCAATGGTTTTGGTGGTGAACTGCAGTTGGGCCGGGACATGCGCGGCCCGGTTGGCCACCGCGTTCGATGACGACGCGGGGGCGCCCGCTGGTGAGGCCGTTCCGGACGAACCGCATGCTGCGATGGTCAATGCGGCGGCGATGCCGGCGAGCGAGGCGATCAGGCGGCGGGGCATGGTGATTCCCTTCCCGTCGAGTTCGAGGGTTCGGTGACGATGGCCAACAAACTACTATCTACATACGTAGATAGTAGTTGGTTCACCGGGCGGCGCGAGACGCCGCCTGCCCGCTACCTCAAATACCGGGAAATCCCGTCGTCAGGGGCGCCGCGGCGGCCAAAATCGTTTCGAGGTGTCCTTGGGGTGGCCGGGGCACCACTGGGATTCCGGCACCATCGCGCGAACCTGATCCACGTGCGCCCCGCAGCCCGACCAGGTCACCTTTCCGCAGGTTCGGCATTTGACTGGGCTACACATCAGCGGGCCGTCCCATCGAGAACCGGCGGCCCCTGGTAGGGCCGCTGCAAGACCGCGAATTCGGGGGTTTTTGCGGCGGTGAGCACCGCTTCGAGTAACCGCACGCCATCCGCACCGCTGGGCATCCGGGTGAGTACCGGTCCAAAAAAGCCTTGTCCGTCGACCGCGATGATCGGGCTGCCCGCGGTGCCGCCGAGGGCATCCTGGCTGGCCTGGTGTGCATGCCTGGCCTAGTCGTCGAGCCCGCTGTCGTCGAGGGTCTCGGACAGCGACTCGTCCAGGCCGGTCTCGGCGAGGGCTTCGCGGATGCCGCCTTGGGTGATCTCTTCGCGGCGAAGATGGATGCGGGTGCCGATCGAGTCATAGAGCCGGGCGAACGCGTCCGCTCCATACTTGGTCGTCACCGCGGCGAACAGCCGTCCCAGTTGCCGTGATCGCTGCATCATCTGCTGCTGCTTGGCGTCGAGGTCCTTGCCTTCGTTGAGAACGGCCAGGCTCATCTGGCGCAAGGTGACGGGGGTGTGCGTGCTTTGCGCGGCTTCGAGTAGCCAGCGCGAGGTGACCCACGCAAACGGACAAATCGGGTCGAGGTATAGCTCGACGTCGGCCACGGTTCCTCCTTCTCGCGACTGCTGCGGCGATGTCGCGGACGCTTCACCCTGGTTGGGTAGGGCGCTCCCGATAATACCCCCTTGGGTATTTCCTGTCGAAGTTCGCCGCTGGGCAGTCGCGCGGCGATTGGCGCGCCTAGCACTATGGCGCTATGGCGCTGGATCTGACCGGATACCTCGACCGCATCAACTATCGCGGTGCAACCGACCCGACGCTGGACGTATTGCGGGATTTAGTGAGCGCACACACTGGCGCGATCGCGTTCGAGAACCTGGACCCGTTGATGGGAGTGCCGGTCGATGACGTAAGTCCCGAAGCTCTGGCCGACAAGCTGGTGGACCGCCGTCGCGGTGGCTACTGCTACGAACACAATGGGCTGATCGGTTATGTGTTAGCCGAAATCGGATATCGGGTAAGGCGGCTAGCCGGACGTGTGGTGTGGCTGGCCCCGCCGGATGCGCCGACTCCAGCGCAAACACACACCGTATTGGCGGTGACCTTCCCGGGCTGCCAAGGGCCGTACCTGGTCGATGTCGGCTTCGGTGGGATGACGCCGACCGCTCCGTTGCGGCTCGAAACCGGCACCGTTCAGCAAACAGCTCTGGAACCCTATCGCCTCGACGATCGTGGCGACGGGCTGGTCCTGCAGGCGATGGTCCGCGACGAGTGGCAGGCGCTCTATGAGTTCAGCACGCTGACGCGGCCGCAAGTCGACCTCAGGGTTGGCAGCTGGTTCGTCTCAACGCACCCAACGTCGCACTTTGTCACCGGGTTGATGGCCGCGACCGTCGTCGACGATGCCCGGTGGAACTTGATGGGCCGCAACTTGGCCATCCACCGACGCGGCGGGACCGAGAAGATCCTGTTGGAAGACGCTGCCGCGGTAGTCGACACGCTGGGCGACCGGTTCGGCATCAACGTTGCCGACGTCGGAGAACGCGGCCGGCTCGAGGCCCGCATCGACAAAGTTTGTTTTGGAGCCGAAGACCGGTGACGCCTCTGGCCGGTTAGCGCTCCGGCAGCCAGGACTCGATCCTGCGCAGGGCCTCTCGGATGTCTTCGCTCGGTCCCGCGAATGACAGCCGGACGAAGGAATTTCCGCCTGCGGTGTCGAAGTCAATACCAGGGGCGATGGCAACGCCGTTGTCGGCCAGCAACTTTGAGCAGAACTTGAGCGAGTCGTCGGTGAAGTCGGAGACATCGGCATAGACGTAGAAGGCGCCGTCGGTGGGGGCCAGCCGGTCGATGCCGATGCGGCGCAGCCCGTCGAGCAGCGTCGAGCGGTTGCTGGCGTAGTGGCGCAGATTGCCGTCGGCTTCCTTGGTTGCCTCGGGGGTGAACGCCGACACCGCGGCAACCTGGGACAGCACCGGTGGGCAGATGGTGAAATTGCCGGTCAGGCAATCCACGGCGCGACGCAGCTCGGTTGGTACCAGCAGCCAGCCCAGCCGCCAGCCCGTCATCGCGTAGTACTTGGAAAAGCTGTTTACTACCACCGCGTTTCGCGACGTCTGCCAGGCGCAGCTGGTCGGCGGCGCGCCCTCATAGACCAGGCCATGGTAGACCTCATCGCTGATCAGTCGGGCGCCCGAGGCATCACACCACGACGCGATCGCGGCGAGTTCCTCCGGCGGAATGACCGTTCCGGTCGGATTGGCCGGACTGGCGACGATGACGCCCTGCACCGGCGGATCGATCTGGGCGAGCATGTCCGCGGTGGGTTGAAACCGGGTCTCGGGCCCGCACGGGATTTCCACGACTTCGCAGCCCAGCGCCGACAGGATGTTCCGGTAGCACGGATAGCCAGGACTGGCCAGCGCCACCCGGTCGCCCACATCGAAACACGCCAGGAAGGTGAGCAAGAAGCCACCGGAGGAGCCGGTGGTTATCACTACCGCCTCCGGTTCGACCGAGATTCCATGTTGGCGGTGGTAGTCCGCGGCGATTGCCGCACGCAACTCCGGAATACCCAGCGCTACCGTGTAACCGAGCTCGTTGAGGTGCAGGGCGGCGGCCGCGGCGGCACGTATCGGCTCTGGTGCGCCGACGCTGGGCTGGCCCGCCGAAAGGTTCACCAGATCGCCGTGGGTGCGTTGGCGTTCGGCGGCCGCCAGCCAGACGTCCATCACATAAAACGGTGGGATGCCCGCTCTACGGGCGATGTGGGTGTTCACGGCATTCATGGTATTGATGGCCCGGCTCCTAGTGCTTCCGATTCCAATCGGCGCAGCAGCTCTGGCGGTGAAGCAAGTAGGTGGGTGCTGCCGTGTGCTCGCTTGAAATACAGATGCATGTCGTGTTCCCAGGTGATCGCGATGCCGCCGTGCAACTGTATGCCCTCGGCGGCCACCGCGCACAGCGCTTCACAGGCCGCTAGCCGCGCGGTGGCGGCGCTGGTGGGCGTCGGCGCAGTGCAGGCCTCGGTGACCACGGCCCGAGCCGCGGCCACCTCGACGTACAGGTCGGCCATCCGGTGCTTGAGCGCCTGGAAGCTGCCGATCGGGCGGCCGAACTGCACCCGGCTCTTCGCGTACTCGACGGTTAGCTCCAAGCAGCGTTCGGCGGCGCCGATTTGTTCGGCCGCCAGCAGAATTCCCGCGGCATCTGCCAGGCCGGGGTCTTCACCCAGAAAAGCCGTCTCCTCGGCGCGCAGTTGGGCCAGTCTGCGGGTCGGATCCATGGTGGCCACCCGATGGGCGCTGAAACGGGTCCACCTGCTCAGTTGTCCCTCGGTGCTGGCGACGACGACATCCGCAGTATCCCCGTTGAGCACGTAGTCGGGGTCGAGCACCAGTGCCCCGATCGAGCTGCCCTCGGCCAGCCCGGCCAGCGTCTTGGCATCGGGTTCGGCAGCGGCCAGCAGGGCCAACTCCGCGAGCGTCGTGCCGAGCAGGGGAGAAGGTACCAGTGCCCGACCCAGCTCCTGCAAAACTATTGCGGCATCGGCCAGTTCGCCGCCCGCGCCGCCAAGCTCCTCGGGTATCACCAGGGCCGCGGCGCCAACCTGCTCACACAGCAGCCGCCATAACGTCTCGTCGTAGCCTCGTTCGGACTCCATTGCGCTGCGAACCGCCGCGGGGCTTGCGTGTTTGTTCACCAAGGCGGCGACGGTTTCCCGCAGCATCTCGCGCTCTTCGGTCATCGCCGCCGCTCCTTCTCATCGCTGCGCTCTGCATCGTCGCCGGCGGGGGTCATCGCCGCCGCTCCTTCTCATCGCTGCGCTGCCCATCGTCGCCGGCGGGGGTCATAGCGCCTCGAGCACCCGCCGCCGGTGTACTTCTGGTGTACCCCACGCCGAACGCAACGCCTGCACTCGCAGCAGCCACAGCGACAGGTCGTGTTCCTGGGTAAACCCGATAGCACCGTGGGTCTGCAACGCGCTGCGAGCCGCCAGCAGGGCCGCGTCGCCGGCGGCGACCTTGGCGGCGCTGACATCGCGGGGTTGCAGCGACAATGCCGCGCCGTGTACCAGCGGACGGGCCAGCTCGATCGCGATATGGACATCGGCAAGCTTGTGCTTGATCGCTTGGTAGGAGCCGATCACCCGGCCGAACTGGGTGCGCTGCTTGGCATAGTCGACGGTGGCGTCCAACAAGGCTTCGGCGGCACCGATCAGCTGGGCCGCGGTGGCAAGCGCCCCGAACTCATAGGCGCGCTTGACATCTGCCTGCCACGCAGCACCAGTGGCCGTCACGTCGTAACTGCGGCGGCTGGGGTCGATGGACTCGTGGCAGTCCGCCACCGCCGCTTCGCAGACACCGCTTTCGCCAGCCACCAGCACCAGGCCCGCGGTATCGGCATCGACGGCTCGGGGTGCGTGCGGCGGCAGTGCGACGGTGGCGATCAACTCACCGCAGGCCAAACCGGCGCTGCGGTCATCGTCGGCGAGCAATACGGGTGCCACCGCAATCGACTCCGCCACCGGTCCTGGCACACACCAGCGGCCCAGGCGCTCGAGCGCGACCACCAGGTCGATCGGGTGGGCGCCCAGGCCGTCGAACTTCTCCGACACGGTCAGCGCGGTGACGCCAAGGTTGGCCAACTGCTCCCACACCTTGTGGCCGGGCGCGACGTCACCGGCGGACCACGCCCGAACTGCCGCGGGCAGATCGGCGGCCGCGAGGGCCGCGTCGATGCTGGCCGCGAAGTCGCGCTGCTGTTCGTCTAGTGCAAATTCCACGGATCACTTCTTCTCTCGTGGCAGGCCCAGCAGCCGCTCCGAAATGATATTGCGCTGGATTTCATTGGTACCGGCATAAATTGGACCACCAAGGGCAAAGAGCAGACCTTCGGTCCACGGGCTGACCAACTCGGCGTCGGCGCCGCGGATGTCGAGCGCGGTCTGATGGATATCCACGTCCAGGTCGGACCAGAACACCTTGGTGACCGACGATTCGGCGCCCAACTCACCGCCGGCCGCCAGCCTGGTCACGGTGCCGAAGGTCTGCAGCCGATAGGCCTGCGCCTTGATCCAGGCATCGGCCACTCGGTTGGCGAACTCGGGGGGCGAGCCGGCGTCCTTCCACAGCTGAACCAGCTTCTGGGCAGCCGCCATGAAGCGAGCCGGACTGCGCAGCGACATGCCTCGCTCGTTGCTCGACGTGCTCATCGCCGCGCGCCAACCGTCATTGGGTGCACCGATGACGTCCTGGTCGGGCACGAACACGTCATCGAGGAAGATTTCACCAAAGCCGGTGTCGCCGCCGAGTTGGACGATCGGGCGAATGGTAATCCCTTTGGCCTTCAGGTCGAACATGAAGTACGTCAGCCCACGATGGCGCTGTGCTGACGGGTCGGAGCGGAACAGTCCGAATCCCATGTCGGCGAATGGTGCGCGCGAGCTCCAGATCTTCTGGCCGTTGAGTAGCCAGCCTCCGTCGGTCTTGGTGGCAGTGGATCGCAGTGACGCCAGATCGCTGCCTGATTCGGGCTCCGACCAGGCTTGTGCCCAGATCTGTTCGCCACTGGCCATTTTGAGCAGGATGCGGTCTAGCTGCTCGGCGGTACCGTGCGCGAACAGGGTGGGGGCCAGCATCGAGGTACCGTTGGCGCTGGCCCGGCCCGGTGCTCCGGCGCGGAAGTACTCCTCTTCGAAGATCACCCAGTGCAGCAGGGGCGCGTCGCGGCCGCCGTACTGTTTCGGCCAGGTGATCACCGACAGGCCCGCGTCGAAGAGCACTCGGTCCCAAACTCGATGCTGGGCGAAGCCTTGCGCATTGTCGTATGACTTGGTCGGCATGACCTCGGCGTTGGCCGCCAGGAACTCGCGCACTTCGCCCTGGAAAGCCAGGGTCTCTTCGTCAAGATCCAAATCCATTTAGGCCAGCTCTCGCAGTTGCGGTTTGACTACTTTGCCGCCCGCGTTGCGGGGCAACGTATCGACGAAGCGAACCGAGCGCGGTGCCTTGAAGTTCGCCAAATGTTCACGGGTGTAATCGATCACCGATTTCTCATCGAGATTGAAGCCGGGTCGGGCGACGATGAACGCCCGGCCCACTTCGCCCAGTCGGTGGTCCGGAATCCCGATCACCGCGACGTCGGCGACACCGTCGAGCCGGGCCAGTACCTGCTCGACCTCGGCGGGATAGACGTTGAACCCGCCGCAGATGTACATGTCCTTGAGCCGGTCGGTGATCCGCAGGTTGCCCGCCTCATCGAGGACTCCGATGTCTCCGGTGTGTAACCAGCCGTCGGCGTCGATCGCGGCGGCGGTGGCCCGCGGGTCGTCGAGATAGCCGAGCATGACGTTGGGGCCCCGCAGCAGCACTTCCCCGGTGTCGGGGCCAATCCGCAATTCGAAGTCCGCGAAGGGCCGCCCGCAGGTGGTGGCGACCGTCAGCGCATCGTCGTCGGCTCGGCACATGGTTCCCATGCCGTTTGCCTCGGTCAGGCCGTAAGCGGTCAGCACGATGTCGATATCGAGTTCTGACTGCATGCGTTCCACCAGCACGACGGGTACGGTGGCCGCTCCGGTCACCGCGAATCGCAGCGAACTCAGGTCGTAGTCGTCGCGCGCGGGGTGGTCGAGCAGGGTCTGATAGATGGTCGGCGGGCCGGGCAGCACGGTGATGCGGTGTCGTTCGATCGCCTGCAGGGTGCGCAGTGGATCAAACGTCAAATGCGGGAACAATGTTGCGCCGGTTTGTAGGCAGGCCAGGATGCCGGCCTTGTAGCCGAAGTTGTGGAAGAACGGGTTGATGCACAGGTAACGGTCGTCGGCGGTGATCTTTCCGTTGGCTGCCCAAGACGCCGAGGCCGATAGCGACTGCCGGTGCGCGCACAGGACGCCCTTGCTCCGCCCGGTGGTGCCGGAGGTGAAGAGAATGTCGCTCACGTCGTCGGGGCTGACCGCGGCGGCGCGGGCGGTCACCGCGCCGGTGTCGGTGCCGGTCTCGATGAACTCGTCCCAAGTGCCGTCGGGTTCTTCGATCGGTATCCGCACGATGTGCCGCAGTGCGGGCAACGCTTTGCGGTCAAGGCCTGCCACCCGGTCGCTGCCGAGGAAGTGTCCCATCGCGAACAGCACGGGCGCCTCGGTCCGGGCCAGGATGTCGGCGGCCTCGTCGGCGGTGTAGCGGGTGTTGAGCGGGACCATTGCCGCGCCGACGTGGTGGATCGCCAGGCAAGCCACCACCCAGTGCCAGGTGTTGGGCGACCAGATGCCCACCCGAGCCGCAGGCTTGACGCCCAGCTCGATCAGCGCGGCCGCCGCTCGATAAACCTCGTCATTCAGCTCGGAAACCGTGAAGCTGCGCTCCTCGGTAACCAGTGCATCGTGGTTGGGTAACCGGTGCACGAGCCGATCCAGCGCCGTGGGCACGGTGCGGGGATCGCTGGTCATCGACGCTCCTCCTCACGCGGCGACCGCCGGGGCTAACAAAGCAAGTGCTTGGTAGGTTAGCCTACAGGGCATGCAGGACGTCGAGGAGTTTCGGGCGGAGGTCCGCGGCTGGCTCGCGGCCAATCTGGTCGGGGAATTCGCAACGCTCAAGGGGCTCGGCGGGCCGGGACGTGAACACGAGGCTTTCGAGGAACGCCGGGCCTGGAACCAGCATCTGGCCGCGGCCGGGCTGACCTGCCTGGGGTGGCCGGTCGAGCATGGCGGCCGGGGGCTCTTGACCGCCCACCGTGTGGCTTTCTACGAGGAATACGCGCGCGCGGATGCGCCGGACAAGGTCAACCACTTCGGTGAAGAGCTGCTCGGGCCAACGCTGATCGCCTTCGGGACACCCGAACAACAGCAGCGCTTCCTGCCGCGCATCCTCGACGTCACCGAGCTGTGGTGCCAGGGGTATTCCGAGCCCGGCGCCGGTAGTGACCTGGCCAATGTGGCGACCACCGCCGAACTCGACGGTGATCAATGGGTAATCAACGGCCAGAAGGTATGGACGTCGCTGGCTCATCTTTCGCAGTGGTGCTTCGTGGTCGCGCGAACCGAGAAGGGCTCCAAACGCCATGCCGGGCTGTCGTATCTGCTGGTCCCGCTGGATCAGCCCGGCGTGCAGATCCGGCCGATCGTCCAGATCACCGGTACCGTGGAGTTCAATGAGGTGTTCTTCGACGACGCCCGCACCGATGCTGACTTGGTGGTCGGCGCACCGGGTGACGGCTGGCGCGTCGCGCTGGGCACGCTGACCTTCGAGCGGGGCGTCTCGACGCTGGGGCAGCAGATCGTCTATGCCCGTGAGCTTTCCGATCTGGCCGCTCTCGTGCGGCGCACCGGCGCCGCCGACGATCCGTTCATCCGGGAACGCCTGACCCGGGCGTGGACCGGACTACGGGCAATGCGTTCGTATGCCCTGGCCGCCATGGATGTTGAGCAGCCCGGCCAGGACAACGTTTCGAAGTTGCTGTGGGCCAACTGGCATCGCAGTCTCGGCGAACTGGCGATGGATGTGATCGGCAAGCCGGGCTTGACGCTGGCCGACGGCGAGTTCGATGAATGGCAGCGGCTGTTCTTGTTCACCCGCGCTGACACGATCTACGGCGGATCCAACGAGATTCAGCGCAACATCATTGCCGAGCGGGTGCTCGGCCTGCCCCGGGAGGCCAAGGGATGAGCTTGTCTGAAGCACCGAAAGAAATTGCCGGACATGGCCTTTTGGCTGACAAGGTCGTGGTGGTGACCGCGGCGGCCGGCACCGGCATCGGTTCGGCGACGGCGCGCCGTGCCCTGGCCGAAGGCGCCGACGTGGTGATTTCCGACCACCACGAGCGACGGCTCGGCGAAACCGCCGCCGAACTGTCCGCGCTGGGACTGGGCCGGGTCGAAAGCGTGCTGTGCGACGTGAGTTCCACCGCACAGGTCGACGCGCTGATCGACTCGACCACCGCCCGCATGGGCCGCCTTGACGTGTTGGTCAACAACGCCGGGTTGGGCGGGCAGACCCCGGTGGCCGATATGACCGACGACGAGTGGGATCGCGTCCTGGACGTGACGCTCACATCGGTGTTCCGGGCCACTCGAGCCGCACTTCGCTACTTCCGTGAGGCGCCGCATGGTGGAGTGATCGTCAACAATGCCAGCGTGTTGGGCTGGCGGGCACAGCACTCGCAGTCGCACTACGCCGCGGCCAAGGCCGGCGTCATGGCGTTAACTCGCTGTAGCGCAATAGAAGCCGCGGAGTATGGGGTGCGGATCAATGCGGTGTCACCTAGCATCGCCCGGCACAAGTTCCTGGACAAGACCACCTCTGCCGAGCTACTCGACCGGCTGTCCGCCGGTGAGGCGTTCGGACGCGCCGCCGAACCGTGGGAAGTGGCGGCTACCATCGCGTTTCTGGCCAGCGAGTACTCGAGCTATCTGACCGGAGAGGTGATTTCGGTCTCCAGTCAGCACCCCTGATCGGGTTGTCGCGGCCGCATCACTGGCAAATGTGTTGCCGCAGCCCGATCTTGGGCGCCGGGACGGCCGGATCGGTTACCCCGCTAGCTGTTTCAGCAGTTCTTCTAGGCTGAACACGCCCGACATATTGCTGCCCGTGTTGAACAACCCCGTGAGGTTGCCGGCAATCCCGGGGAGGCTGTCCGCGACGCCGGTATTCCCGATGCCGGAGATGATGCCGTTTACGGTGCCGCCGCTGGCCTGGTTGAACATGCCCGAGATGTCGCCGGCAAACGTTCCGGTGGCAGTGTTGAAGAAGCCCGAGACATTGCTCCCGGTATTGTTGAAGCCCGAGTTCGTGTCGCCGGTGTCGGCGGTGGAACCGATGTCGGTGTTCACGTCGCCCGAATTCCACAAACCCGTATTCGTGTGACCGGAATTGCCGGATCCAGTATTGACGTCGCCCGAATTCAGGAAGCCCGTGTTGGTGCTGCCCGCGTTGCCGAAGCCGGTGTTGCCACTGGCCGAGTTGAAGAAGCCGGTGTTGAGGACACTCGAGTTCCCGACGCCGAAGTTGCCGATGTCGGAGTTGCCGAAACCGACGTTGCCGGTGCCCGAGTTCCCGACGCCGAAGTTGCCGAAGGCGCTAGTGGACGAGAGGCCCGCATTGAAGACGCCGAAGTTTCCATTATCGGAGTTGAAGAAGCCGATATTGTTCGTACCCGAGTTGCCGATTCCGAAATTCCCGGTGCCCGAGTTCAGTCCATTGAACGTGAACTGACCGGTTGTCGAGTCGTAGTAGGCATTCCCGAAGCCGACCAGATTGTCGCCGGTAAGTCCAAAGCCCAGGTTCCCGTCACCGCTGTTGCCGGCGCCAACGTTGAGGTCGCCGCGGTTACCGATGCCGAAGTTCCCGTTGCCCCAGTTGCCCAACCCGAAGTTGATGCCCGGATTAGAGCTGGTGAGCGGGTTGCCGGTGTTTCCGAAACCGATGTTTTCGTTGCCGAGGTTGCCGCTGCCCCAGTTGCCGCTGCCCAGGTTCCCATCGCCGATGTTGTTGCTGCCGACGTTGCCGCCGCCGAAGTTGGAGCTGCCGGTGTTTCCGTTGCCGATGTTGGTGCTGCCGGTGTTTCCGCTGCCGATGTTCCCGGTGCCGCCCTTATTGCCGAGCCCTATGTTCGGCAGCGCCTGCAACAACTGCTGGAAGGGATTCAAACTTGCCGCCGCCGCCGACACGCCGGAGTGGTAGCCGGTCATCGCGGCCACGTCTGCGGCCCACATCTCTTCGTACTGTGACTCGGCTGCCATGATCGCCGGCGCATTGAACCCGAAGAAGTTCGACCGCACCAACTGCACAAACACATTCCGGTTGGCCGCCACGGCCAGCGGAGGGATCATCGCCATCCGCGCCGCCTCGAATGCGCTGGCTACCGCCTGGGCTTGGCCGGCCGCGCCGGCGGCCCGCGCCGCCGCCGCACTCAACCACCCCGCATAGGGGCTGGCCGCGGCCGTCATAGCCGCCGATGCCGCGCCTTGCCAAGCCTGTCCGGCCAGGCCGGAGGTCACAGCGGAAAACGAATCCGCCGCGGCGCCCAACTCCTCGGCGAGGCCATTCCAGTCCGCCGACGCCTGCAGCATCGGCGTAGAACCCGCACCGTTGAACATTCGCAGCGAATTGATCTCCGGGGGCAACATCGGAAAACTGACCATGGCTGACCTCCTGCCAGTGGCCTCGCCGCCCCCGATGCGGCCAGTGCCGAAATCGAATTGGAGTGTTCCGGCGCAGATGCTACGACGGTGGTCAGGCGGGGATAGTGCGTTTCGCTGATATTGAGGTCTTTAGTCACATTGGCCGAGCAAGCGCTTGGTTGATACGCTGATCGGGTGGAACGAATGACCGGTCAGGCTAACAGCCGCCGAGGAGAGTTATTGGGGCTCGCCGCGGTGATGTTCGCCGAGCGCGGTCTGCGCGCCACCACCGTCCGTGACATCGCCGACGGAGCCGGCATCCTGTCCGGCAGCCTCTATCACCATTTCGCCTCCAAAGAGGAAATGGTCGACGAGCTGTTGCGCGAGTTTCTGGACTGGCTCTTCGCTCGCTACCTCGAGATCGTCGATGGCGAACCCAACCCGCTGGAGCGGCTCAAGGGCCTGTTCCTGGCGTCGTTCGAGGCCATCGAACATCGGCACGCTCAAGTGGTCATCTACCAGGACGAGGCCCAACGGCTGTCTTCACAGCCCCGGTTTTCCTACCTGGAGGATCGCAACAAAGAGCAGCGCAAGATGTGGGTAGACGTGCTCAATCAGGGCATTGAGGAGGGCTACTTCCGGCCCGACCTCGACGTGGACCTGGTCTACCGGTTCATCCGCGACACCACCTGGGTGTCGGTGCGCTGGTACAAACCTGGCGGAGCGCTGACCGCGCAGCAGGTCGGGCAGAAGTATCTCGCCATTGTGCTGGGCGGGATCCAGAAAGAAGGAGTCTGAAAATGCCGGAGGCGTACGTCATCGACGCTGTACGTACCGCGGTGGGCAAGCGTGGCGGAGCGTTGGCGGGGGTACATCCCGTCGACCTGGGTGCCTTGGGGTGGCGGGGACTGCTGGATCGAGTTGACGTCGACCCGGCCGCGGTCGACGACGTGATCGCGGGCTGTGTCGATGCCATCGGCGGTCAGGCCGGCAATATCGCACGGTTGTCCTGGCTTGCGGCGGGATATCCCGAAGAAGTGCCAGGTGTCACCGTGGACCGCCAATGCGGCTCCAGCCAGCAGGCGATCTCCTTTGGTGCGCAAGCGATCATGTCCGGAACGGCCGACCTCATCGTTGCCGGTGGCATGCAGAACATGAGCCAGATCCCGATCTCGTCGGCAATGATCGTCGGTGAACAATTCGGCTTTAGCTCGCCGACCAACGAATCCAAGCAGTGGCTGCACCGGTACGGGGATCAGGAGATCTCTCAGTTCCGCGGTTCGGAGATGATCGCCGAGAAGTGGAATTTGTCGCGTGAAGAGATGGAGCAGTATGCGATGACCAGCCACGCGCGTGCGTTCGCGGCGATCAGGGGTGGCCGCTTCGATAACGAAATCCTTAGTGTGGAAACGGAATCCGGGCCCTTCCGGGTCGACGAAGGGCCGCGCGAGTCATCGCTGGAGAAGATGGCTGGCTTGAAGACCCTGGTCGAGGGGGGGCGGCTTACCGCCGCGATGGCCAGCCAGATCTCCGACGGTGCCAGCGCGGTGCTGCTGGCTTCCGAACAGGCGGTCAAGGATCACGGCCTGACTCCGCGCGCTCGCATCCACCACATCAGTGCGCGCGCCGCCGACCCGGTGTTCATGCTCACCGGCCCCATCCCGGCGACCCGCCATGCGCTGGAAAAGACCGGCCTGTCCATCGATGACATCGCCACGGTAGAGATCAATGAGGCATTCGCGCCGGTGGTTTTGGCGTGGCTCAAGGAAATCAAGGCCGATCCCGAGAAGGTCAACCCCAACGGCGGTGCCATCGCTCTCGGTCATCCGCTGGGTGCCACCGGGGCCAAGCTGTTCACCACCATGCTCAATGAACTCGACCGGGTCGGTGGGCGTTACGGGCTACAGACGATGTGTGAAGGCGGGGGCACCGCCAACGTCACGATCATCGAGCGGCTATAGCGGCCGGCGTTTCGGGCTGCGAAGGGTGGACCTCTGCGGCTCGCGCGGTGAGTCCTCTGGCATCGGGATTTTCGGTGTGGCGCGTCCTGCGCAATACCAGACGATTATTCATGCCTGTTGCTACTGTTTCTCTGTCCAATTGACGTGACTGCGCGATCGTCGGATGGAAGAGCGCGTGTGTCGACACGTATTGGGAGGCTCAGATGTCCTATGTCATCGCAGCGCCCGAGCTCATGCAGTCGGCGGCCGCGGACTTGGCGGGCATCGAGTCCGCGCTCAGCGCCGCTAACGTATCGGCGGCGGTTCCCACGACCCAGATACTGGCGGCAGGTGCCGATGAGGTGTCGGCGGCCATCGCAGCGTTGTTCGGTGCGCACGCCCAGGCGTATCAGGCGCTCGGCTCCCACGTGACGGCGTTTCATCAAGAGTTCGTGCAGGCGCTGAATTCGGGTGCGGCGTCATACGCGAACGCCGAGGCGGCGAGCATCGCTCCGCTCCAAGCCCTATACGACCTGGTAAATGCGCCCACCCAGGCGCTGCTGGGGCGCCCGTTGATCGGCAATGGCGCCAACGGGGCCCCGGGGACCGGCCAGAACGGCGGCGACGGTGGGCTGTTGTTCGGTAATGGTGGTGCCGGGGGGTCGGGCGCGGATGGTCAAAACGGTGGGGCCGGTGGCAATGCGGGACTGATCGGTAATGGTGGTGCCGGGGGTGCTGGTGGTAACACCGATCTGTTTGGGAATAACGGTGCCGTGGGTGGGGCTGGTGGGGCTGGGGGATGGCTGATCGGTAGCGGTGGTGCTGGTGGTACCGGGGGCATCGGGGCCTTTAACGGGGGTGCTGGCGGGGCTGGTGGGAGCGCGTGGCTGTTTGGCACCGGTGGTGTTGGTGGCACGGGTGGTATCGGCACTTTGGGTGTTGGCGGTGCCGGTGGTGCGGGCGGTGGCTCGGGCGTCTTGTCCTTCGCCGATGGTGGGGCCGGTGGTTTTGGTGGTTCGGGCGCCAATGCCGGTGGGGTCGGCGGTAGTGGTGGTGCTGCCGGGATATTCGGCACCGGTGGTGCTGGTGGCACCGGTGGTGCGGGCGGCACGAATGGCTTGGAGATTGGCCAGGTCAGCGTGGGCGGGGCCGGCGGAGACGGCGGGCGCGGCGGGTGGTTGTTGGGGATCGGCGGCAGCGGCGGGTTCGGCGGGTTTGGTCAGGGCCCCTCGGGTGGGATCGGCGGCGACGGCGGTGATGCCGGATTGTTCGGTGTTGGTGGCATAGGCGGGACTGGTGGCACCGGCTTCTCCGGTGTTGGCGGCAATGCTGGTGCCGGCGGTGATGGTGGTTTGTTGTGGGGGTCCGGTGGGGCCGGTGCGCGGGGCGGGCAAGGTGGGGCCGGTGCCGGTGGGATCGGCGGTGCTGGTGGTGGTGGCGGCCTGTTCGGCGGGGATGGCGGCGCCGGCGGGGTCGGTGGTACCGGGGCGGGTGGGCCTGGTGGTGCCGGCGGTGTTGGTGGCGATGCGGGGCTGTTCGGTGTCGGTGGGGCTGGTGACGTGGGTGGTACCGGCGTCGGGTTCCCGACCGACCCTGGTCTGTCGTTTGGTGGTCAGGGTGGCGCCGGGGGGCGTGGCGGTCTGCTGATCGGTCTTGGCGGCAATGGTGGTACGGGAGGGTTTAGTGGCCCGTTGTCTGCGGGTGCTGGCGGCGGTGACGGTGGTGCTGGTGGTGGGGTTGGGTTGATCGGTTTCGGCGGGGCCGGTGGGTTCGGTGGCGCTAGTGGGTTCGGCACGGGTGGGGCCGGTGGTGTTGGTGGGGCCGGTGGCGCGTTGTTCGGTGTTGGTGGTGTTGGCGGTAATGGTGCGTGGGGTGCCGGCGGTATTGGCGGCGATGGTGGTGTTGGCGGTGCTGGTAGTGCCCTCGGGTTTGGTCTTGGTGGTGCCGGTGGTGCCGGTGGTGCCGGTGGTGCCGGCGGTGCCAGTGGTCTCGGTGATGGTGGTGCCGGTGGGACTGGTGGTGCCGGTGGGCTGCTGGGCGGTAATGGTGGGGGCGGTGGGGCCGGCGGGGCTGGCGCTGTCGGCTTTTCGGACAACACCGCCGACGGCGCTGGTGGTGCCGGTGGGGCTGGCGGTAGTGGGGGCTTGCTGTTCGGTGATGGTGGTGGCGGTGGCGCCGGTGGTGCTGGCGGGATTTCGACGTCCAGCAGCGTTAACAACGGTGGTGCCGGTGGTGCCGGTGGTAACGCGGGTGGCCTGTTCGGCAGCGGTGGTGCCGGCGGTATCGGTGGTGCCGTCGGTACCGGGGGCACGGTCGCGGGTGCCGGCGGCGACGGCGGCGGGGCCGGATGGGTGGGCAACGCCGGCAACGGTGGTGCCGGCGGGGACGGTTGGACCAACGGCGACGGCGGCGACGGCGGCGACGTGGGGTTGTTCGGCGCTGGCGGTAACGGCGGCAACGGCGGAACCGGCGTGACAGCCGGCACCGGTGGCACCGGCGGTCTACTCGGCCCGGACGGGATTAACGGGACGTAGCCCGCTGGCGTCCGGGTGTGGACCACCCGACCGACGGCCCGCCGCGGTGTCCTATCGCGCCGGTTGCGTCCGGCGCGATGGGCGCCTTAGCTGTCGTAGTCGACTGCCACGAACGGTGTGGTCGGGTGCGACTGACACGTCAAGATGTAACCCGCGTCGAGTTCGGCCTGACCAAGCGCGAAGTTGTGGTCCATCTCCACGTTGCCTTCGATGAGTTTGGCTCGGCAGGTGCCGCACGCTCCGCCCATGCAGGCGTAGGGTGCATCGCTGCGCCGCTGTAGCGCGCCCTCCAGGATCGAGTCTCCGGGGGTCAGATCGAAGGTGTCCTGCCGCCCGGACAGGGTGAAGGTCACGGTTGCGCCCTCGTACCCGTGATCGGTCGCCGGTGCTGTGTTGTAACCGAAGAACAGCTCCAGGTGAATGTGCTCCGTGTCGACCCCGTGCTCGATCAACGAGTCACGCACCGTGGTGGTCATTTCCATTGGTCCGCAGATGAACCACTCATCCACCGTTTCTGGGGACAGGTTGCTCGTCAGCCACCTGTTGAGCTTCTCCGTGTCGATGCGTCCGCGTAGCTCTGGGGTGTGCAGCGGCTCGTTGGACATCACGTGCAGGATCTCCAGCCGGTCGGCATAGCGTGACTCGAGACGGTCCAGCTCGGCCCGGAACATCGTGGATTCCTTGGTGCGATTCCCGTAGATCAGGGTGAACCGGCTTTCGGCTTCGATCTCGAGCGTGGTCGCAAGGATCGACAACACCGGTGTGATCCCGCTGCCGGCCACCAGTCCGACGTAGTGCTTGCGCTCCAACGGATTCAATGGCGTGCCGAACTGGCCGGTCGGCGTCATCAGCTCCAGCACATCGCCGGCCTTGAGGTCGTTGGCCACAAAAGTCGAAAACGCGCCGCCCGGAATGTGTTTGACGGCGATCCTCAGCTGGGCCCGAGTGGCCGGAGCACAGATCGAGTAGTTGCGACGGACGCCCTGCCCGCCAAGATCGGTGCGGACCGTCACGTGTTGGCCCGGCTCGAAGCGGAAGGCGTCCTGCAGGTCTTCGGGCACCGCAAACGTCACCAGCGTGCTGTCGGTGGTGATGGGGTCCACCGATGCGACCGGGATGCGGTGCAGCACCGCGTGCGGCGAACTCGACCTGGCCGGCATCCGCACCGGCAACAGCTTGGCGAGCCTGCCGTTGAGTTCCTTCCACTCCCGGTACTCGTCCGGATTCAATTGCTGGCCAAAGACCGTGGAGATCGCGGCGTTGCGTTCCAGGTAAGCCTCTTCGTTGCGCTTCCAGGTGCGCACGTACCGGTAGAACGGCACCGACGGGTGCAGATGGTGTACCAGGTGGTAGTTCTGCGACAGCAGCACCGGCGTGAACAGCCATTCCGCACCGACGCGGTTGCGGGTCGCGCGATAGCGGTTGGTGCGCTGGGTGTCCTCCAGCCCGTGATGAGGCAGCCAGTCGAACCACCATGCCAGCACCGTGAGTCCGATGCGCTGCGGGATCAAGAAGACCACCGCCAACGTCCAGAAATTGCCGGTGACGATCGCAATGGTCAAGCCGGTGATGCTCAACGCAAACATGAACAGCGTCTCGGCAAACTCGACGACCGGTCGGCTACGAGCACGCGGGATGTAGTACTTGAGGTAGTAGTACTCCACCAGCGACCAGCGCAACGGCAGCAGCCACGGCGAACCATGAGAGGCGAAGGTGTCGGGGTCTTCGACGTCGTCATTGGAGTGGCGGTGATGCTGGATGTGGATGTATCCGAAGGCCGGGAAGGCGACCACCGGACCGACGAAGAGAAAAGCCAGCCGCCCGAACAACCCGTTCACCCAGCGCACCGAGCTGACCGAGTAATGCGAGGCGTCGTGCACGACGGTGAACATCACAAAGGTCACCGCGGCGTTGACCGGAATCGTCACCCAGGATGGGACCCAACCGTCGATGTAGCCGACCGTCGTCAGGACAAAGGACCCGAGTGCGGCCAGGAAGATCCCAAGGGTGGGAAGGGCCAGCTTGGGCACCGTCTCGCCAGGATCGGGCAGAGCGTGATGCGCAGACGAATCCGGTGCCGCTCGGTTCACGGCGTCGATGGTCGACATAGCTGAAGAAGCCTAGTCGACACGCGTCAACTACTCCACCAGCGCTGCGGCGGCCCATAGATGTTCGATGGCGTCGTGCACGATCGACTCGACCAATTGCGCACACGACGGCAGGTCATCGAGTATTCCGGCGACCTGACCCGATGCCAGTACCCCCGCCTCGGGGTTGCCGTCGACCAGACCGGTCTTCAACAACATCGGGGTATTGGCCGCCATCAGCACCTGTGACCAGGTCAGTTCTTTGCCGTGTCGCATGGCGAGGCCGTCTTTGATCATCGACGCCCAGCTCATCTGCGACATCTGTTTGAACTTCGCGGCGTTGCGGATCGCGGCGGTAAAGCCCCGCGCTCGCGATCCGCCTTCCAATTTCTCGACCAGTCCGGTGCGCAGCACCCGGTGTGGCATCCCGTCGACCCGGGTGGTGACGACGGTGCCATCCAGCGCGGCCTGAAGATAGCGTCGCTTCACCGCGTCGGGCACGGTGGAGTCCGAGGTGAGCAGGAAACGGGTGCCCATTGCCACGCCTGCCGCGCCATAGGAAAGCGCGGCGGCCAGCCCGCGTCCATCGAAGAAACCGCCTGCCGCGATCACCGGGATGCCGGTGCCCTTGACGGCGTCCAGCACTGAGGGCAACAGCAGTGTCGTCGCGACCGGTCCGGTGTGTCCGCCGCCCTCACCGCCTTGGACGATCATGGCGTCCGCGCCCCAGCCCGCAACCTTGCGGGCGTGCTTGGCCGCGCCGATCGATGGGATGACGACGGCTCCGGCTTCCTTGAGCCGCGCGATCAGCTCGGGCTTGGGGGCCAGGGCAAAGGATGCGACTTTGACACCCTCGCGGATCATCAACTCGACCCGGTCCGACGCATCGGCGGCGTCGGCGCGGATGTTCACGCCGAAAGGCTTGTCGGTGGTGGCTTTGACTTTGCCTATGGCAGTGGCCAATTCGTCCAAGGTCATGGTGGCCGAAGCCAGGATTCCCAGGCCCCCCGCGTTCGCTGTGGCCGAGACCAGCCGCGCACCGGCCACCCAACCCATCCCGGTCTGCACCACCGGGTGCTCGACGCCGACCAGATCGGTCAGCGGCGTGCGCAATCTCATGAACGAATCTCTCTATCGCGCAGCGCTTTCGGATCGATGACTTCGCGGATCAGCTGCAGTTCCCCGTCGGTGGGAGTCCTGGTTTGTTCGGCGTCCTCGAGGCCGTGTACCTCGAATGAGGTGGCTTCCCGAACGTCGTCGGGGGACACTCCGGGATGCAAACTCAGGGCCCGCATCGTTTGCTCGGGTCCGCCGAAGTCGAACACTCCCAGGTTGGACACCACCCGGTAGACGTTGACGAACCGAAACGCGGGGTTGTCGGGATCGACCTTGTCGTAGCCGATTCCGGAGACGATGTCGACGGCCTCGCAGAACACTCGTTTGGAATGGCTGCCGACCCAGTAGCTGGTTGCGTGGTTGATGGTATTGCCGGGCGATCCCCGGACGCCGAACATCTGCCGGGTCGGATGCTGCAGCGGGCCGAACGCCGAGATGTTCTGATTGCCGTAACGGTCAACCTGATTGGCGCCCATGACAACATGCCGGCGTCCCCAGGCCAGTGTCTCGAAGACCCGGCCAAAGGGCATCCAGCCCTCGACCGGTCCGGTCTTGCCCAAAGGTGGCGTGTCGGCCAGCAACTGGGCTTCCCCGTCGGTCAGCAGGATGTCGGGTGAGAAGGTGAGTCGGGCCAACCTCGCTCCGACCGACGCCATGTTCGTCATCGGGCTGACCATGATTTCACCGGCGTTGCGGAACAATTCGGCGCAGGCGACGGCGCATACCTCGGCCCGGGTACTCACGATGACGCTCCAAACTCGCGCACCGCTGCCTGATAGTCGGCCTCGGTGCCGGACAAATATGTGGCCACGAACTGTTGCCACCCCTGGTCGGTCGACGCCGCTTCGGCGTAGTGGCGCTGGAATTTCTCGTCCCGGCCATAGTCGGGCGCGGCGGTGGTGAAGTGGGCGCCGCCGGGGGCCTCCACCACCGCGTCGACCATCATCCGGTTCACCAGCATCGCTTGGGGCGGTACGGATTTGACTAGTTCCTCGGTGGTGACAATGCGCTCCACCGAGAGGAAGCGCTGCTCGGCGGCCATCAGGAAAAGGTCGTCGAAGTACGGGTCGATCCCGGTGTAGGCGGCATTGCCACGGCAGTCGCCGAGATTGAGGTGCGCAAAGGCCGCGTCCAAGCGCAGCGCCGGCATGGCGATCAGGGTCTCGTGGCCGCCTTCCGGGGCCGGGTAGGGACTGGTGACCGTGGCCAGCTCGCCGTCCCAGAAGTCCGGAACCGAACTGCCCAGCCCGGCGCGGATCGGCAGGAACGGCAGGCGTTGTGCGGCCGCTTGTAGCCCGCAGCGCAGCATGCCCTCGTCCATTTCGCGGGCCTCGATGGCACCACTGGTGCGGGCCTTGGCGAACCACGGGTCGTAGAAGGGGGGTGAGTCCAATGAGACGAACCCGTAATAGACCCGCTTGACCTTGCCGGCCGAACACAGCAGTCCGACGTCGGGGCCGCCGTAGCTGACCACCGTCAGGTCGGTGACGTCAGAGCGCAGGATGGCCCGCACGAAGGCCATGGGCTTGCGCCGTGAACCCCAGCCGGCGATGCCGATGGTCATTCCACTGCGCAAATGCCCGACTGCGTCATCGAGGGTGGTTGTCTTGTTGCTCATGACTTTTTCACGAACGCGTCGCGGTGCTCGTCGGCGACTCCGGCGAGGTTGAGCTCGAACGTAAATCCTTGCTCCATGCGGTAGCTGGAGTTAACCCGTTGCACATCAATCAAGTTCAGCGCCTCCTTGGCGGCACGGATAACGCGGGTGTCCTTGGCGGCGATGTCACGGGCCACGCGTAAAGCGGATTCGTCGAGTTCGGCGCGGGGCACCACCTCGTGCACCGAGCCAAAGTGGTGCAAGGTGGCGGCATCCACGGTGGCGGCGGTGAAGAACAGCCGCCGCATCAAATGTTGTGGAACCAACCTGGAGAGGTGGGTTGCGGCGCCGAGCGCGCCCCGCTCCACCTCCGGCAAACCGAAGGTGGCGTCCTCGGAGGCGACGATGACATCGGAGTTGCCGACCAATCCGATGCCCCCGCCAACGCAGAACCCATTGACCGCGGCGATCACCGGCACCGCGCATTCGTATACCGCGCGGAAGGCCGCAAAGCAGCCACGGTTCGCGTCGATCAGCGCCGTGAAGCCTTCGGTGCGCTGCATTTCTTTGATGTCTACGCCGGCGTTGAAGCCGCGGCCCTCGGCCCGCAGGATCACCGCTCGGGTTTCCAGGTCGGCTCCGGCGGCCGTCAGGGCGTCGGCGAGTTCGAACCAACCGCGCGATGGGATGGCGTTGACCGGCGGATAGTCGACGGTGATCGCAACGATCCCCGGTTCAGCGGTGGTGGACGTGATTGTCACTGGGGACTTCCTTATGGGGTGGGCTACCTAAGCAAGCACTTGCTTGGGACGCTAGCACAGCGACACGCTTCGCAGCGGCCAAGGCCATCGACAGGGGGCCAAGCGGGTGCTCAATGCCGGGGACTACGGCAACGGCGGTACCGGCGGCCCCGGCTCGCCCGGCCAATCTTGGGGTGACCCTGGGTCGCAGGGTGGCCTTGGCGGCCGGGGCGGTGCGGGCGGAATCGGCGGCGACGGTGGACAACTCCGCGGCAGCGGCGGCGACGGCGGACTCGGCGGCGAGGGTGGCCACGGCGGCGCCGGTGGCGACGGCAAAGACGCGGTGGAGTCGCCGCAGTTCGGAAAGGCGGGCGGTCCCGGTGGGGACGGGGGGCGCGGCGGCCTCGGCGGATTCGGCGGCGACGGCGGCGCTGGCGGTCATGCCCTCGCGCCGAGATATCACGACGGCGCCCCCGGTGCTGGCGGCGTGGGTGGCGACGGCGGCGCCGGGGGCAATGGCGGGCGCGGTGGCGACGGAGCTAACGGCGTTAACGCCGCCACTTTGGCGAGCGTGATTGGCGGAAACGGTGGCGACGGGGGCAACGGCGGCTATGGCAACCTGGGCGGTTACGGCGGCCTAGGCGGTGACGGGTCCACCAGAGCCGGTCAGGGCGTCGCTGGAATCGACGGCGACGGCGGCGACGGCGGAAACGGTGGCAACGGCTCCACCACCGACCATGGAGTTATCCCACAAGGTTGGGGCGGTAACGGTGGCAATGGTGGTCGCGGTTTCAACGGTGGTGACGGCGGTGACGGTGGCAACGGCGGGAGCGGCCCAACAACACTTCGGCTTTTCGGCAGAGTGGGCGGTGACGGCGGTGACGGTGGTCGCGGCGGCGACGCCTACGGCGGCAACGCCGGGTGGGGTGGCGACGGCGGCAACGGGGGCCGAGGCGCATACGGATCCGGTCTCATCCCACCGGCGCGGGGTGGCGATGGCGGTAACGGCGGCGACGGCGGTGACCTCTACATCAATGGCGTGATGTACCAACACGGCGGGGCCGGATTCGACGGTCTGCCCGGCGAGCCACCCGACATCCCGCCGATCGGTGGTTTGGGCGGCAAAGGCGGCAGCGGCGGGCTTGGCCCCCACGCGCCGTAGGGCTCGGCGGTGGTGGACCTGACCGCCACTCGAGCCTTCCCGCACGGGGTTGGGTACCTAAGCAAGCACTTGCTTGGTACGCTTGCGCAGTGACCCGCGCCGAAGCAGCCCAAGCCATCAACCTCGGACTGGTCGGCCGGGTAGTTCTGGTAACCGGCGGCGTGCGCGGCGTAGGCGCCGGTATCAGCTCGGTCTTTGCGGAGCAGGGCGCGACGGTGATCACCTGTGCGCGCCGGGCTGTCGAGAACTCGCCTCATGAGTTTCACTGTTGCGATATCCGCGACGAAGACTCGGTCAAGCGGCTGATGGGGTCCATCGCCGAACGGCACGGACGGCTCGATGTGCTGGTCAACAACGCGGGAGGGTCGCCCTACGCGTTGGCGGCCGAGGCCACCCCCAGGTTCCACAGCAAAATAGTTGAACTCAATCTACTTGCGCCGCTACTGGTTTCGCAGCATGCCTATGGGCTGATGCAAGAACAGCCAACTGGCGGGTCGATCGTCAACGTCTGCAGCGTCAGCGGGCGTCGTCCGACGCCGGGCACGGCCGCCTACGGCGCGGCCAAGGCCGGCTTTGAGAGCCTCACCAGCACGCTGGCGGTCGAATGGGCGCCCAAGATCCGGGTGAACGCGCTGGTGGTCGGCATGGTGGCGACCGAGCAGTCGGAATTGTTCTACGGCGACGCCGAATCGATCGCCCGGGTGGCCGCCACCGTCCCGTTGGGGCGGCTGGCGCAACCGGCGGACATCGGCTGGGCCGCAGCGTTTCTGGCTTCCGATCTGGCTTCCTATATTAGTGGCGCCACGCTCGAGGTGCACGGCGGCGGCGAGCCGCCGCCGTATCTGGCTGCATCCAGCGCCAACAAATAACGAGAAGAGGAGCAACGAGTATGGGCCTGCTCGACGGACGGGTCGTCATCGTCACCGGAGCGGGTGGCGGGATTGGGCGCGCGCACGCGCTCGCTTTCGCGGCCGAAGGTGCGCGTGTGGTGGTCAACGACATCGGGGTGGGCCTGGACGGTTCGCCCGCCGGTGGCGGCAGCGCGGCTCACGGTGTGGTCGACGAGATCACCGCGGCCGGTGGCGAAGCCGTCGCGAATGGATCCGACGTATCGAACTGGCAGCAGGCGGCCGACCTGATTTCGACCGCCGTCGATACGTTCGGTGGCCTGGACGTTCTGGTCAACAACGCCGGCATCGTGCGCGACAGGATGATGGCCAACACCAGCGAGGAAGAATTCGACGCCGTCATCGCCGTGCACCTCAAGGGCCACTTTGCCACCATGCGACATGCGGCGTCGTATTGGCGCGGGCTTTCCAAGGCGGGCAAGGCCGTTGACGCACGGATCATCAACACCAGTTCCGGTGCGGGACTGCAAGGCAGTGTCGGGCAGGCCAACTACAGCGCCGCCAAGGCCGGTATCGCGGCGTTGACGCTCGTCGGCGCGGCCGAGATGGGGCGCTACGGGGTCACCGTCAACGCGATCGCGCCCGCGGCCCGCACCCGCATGACCGAAACGGTCTTTGCGGAGATGATGGCCAAACCCGACGAGGGTTTTGACGCGATGGCTCCGGAGAACGTCTCCCCGCTGGTGGTATGGCTGGCCAGCGCCGAAGCCGGTGCCGTGACGGGGAAGGTCTTCGAGGTCGAGGGCGGCGTGATCCGGGTAGCCGAAGGCTGGGCGCACGGACCCGAGGTCGACAAAGGTGCCAAGTGGGATCCTGCCGAGCTGCGCCTTGTGGTGGCCGACCTGCTGGCCAAGTCAAGGCCATCGGTTCCGGTGTACGGCGCCTAGTCATCGCCGGCCACACCGATTCAAGCGTCGGGCGTTCTTCTCGGGCTAGGGCTCGCAGACGACGATCGGAATCGTCCGGTCGGTCCAGGACTGGTAGTCCTCATAGGAGGGATACATGTCCACCAACTTCGGCCAGTACCGGGCGCGCTCCTCGTCGGTGGCGTCTCGCGCGGTCAGGTCGAGCACTTCCTTTTTGATCTGCACCCCCACCTTGGGGTTGGCCTTGAGGTTGAGGTACCACATCGGGTTTTTTGCCGAACCACCTTTGGACGCAGCGACAATCACCCGATCGCCGTCGCGGTGAAAATACAGCGGGCTAACCCGCGGCTCGCCGGTCTTGCGGCCGGTAGTGGTCAGTAGCGCGACGGGAATCTTCTGGAAGGTGCCGCCCAGGCCCTCACCGCCGTTGCGGCGGTACATGAAGGTGTTGATGCGCGACATCCACTTGATGAAGAAGTCGGTGTAGGGCGAATTCAGAAACCGCGGAGGTGATTTCGGCATGACAACATCCTAAGGTCGCTGGTGGCTGACGGCGCGGGTCATTCGGCGGCCGGTGCCCTCACGCTATCGCTGAATGAATGGGCGGAAACGGACGTTGATGTGCTGGATCTCGGCCTTGCCGCTCGGACTCTCAGCGGGAATGACGAAGGTTTCGTTTACCCGTGAGGCGATACGGCGGCTCCCGAAAGCGGCCTTGGTCAACACGTCGTACTCCGCATGCACCCGATCGCCGACGATGCGGTAGTCCGGCGGCGTCGTATCGGCGATCACCCGGTACTGCGGTCCACGATTGAGGCTGCGCCGCAGGTGATTGCCGGAGAACCCGTTTCGAATGCCTTGTTCGATCCGGGTGCAGCCGGCCGCGAACGGCACCACCGCGGCGTCATGGGTGACCAGCGCGTCGATGTAGGCCTGCGCGGCCTCGATGCGACGATCGTCGGAGACACGCACCGAACGGCTAGATTCGCTCGAGAATGGTGCCGGTGGACAGGGCTCCGCCCGCGCACATGGTGATCAGCGCGGTGCTCTGGTCGGCGCGTTCCAGCTCGTGCAGTGCGGTGGTGATCAACCGGCTGCCGGTGCATCCCACCGGGTGGCCCAGGGCGATCGCGCCGCCGTTGACGTTGACCTTGGCCATCTCGGGTCCGTGAACCCGCGCCCAGGACAGCACCACCGATGCGAAAGCCTCGTTGATCTCCACGATGTCGATGTCGCCCATCTTCATCCCGGCCTTCTCGAGCACCTTTGCCGTCGACTGCACCGGCCCGTCCAGGTGGTAGTACGGCTCGGCGCCCACGAGCGCCTGACTGACGATGCGGGCGCGTGGGCGCAAACCGAGTGCCCTGGCCTTTTCCTCGTCCATCCACAACACGGCGGCCGCGCCGTCAGAAATCTGCGATGACGTGCCCGCGGTGTGAATGCCGCCCTCCATTACCGGCTTGAGCTCATTCAAGCCCGCCATGGTGGTGTCGCGCAGACCCTGGTCCCGAGAGACCATGTGCAGCTCGCTGGTGGGCTGCTTCTGCTCATCGAGCACTGGGGCCTCGATCGGTGAGATTTCGCGATCAAAGCGGTGTTCGTCCCAGGCGCGCTTGGCGCGCAACTGGGATTCGAGTCCGAACGCGTCGATGTCTTCGCGGGTGATCCCGCGGCGCTTGGCGATGCGCTCGGCGGCCTCGAACTGGTTCGGCATGTCGATGTCCCAGGACTTGGCCCGGATTGCGGAGCGGTCCGGCCCGGCGTTGGCGCCCAGGCCCACCCGGCTCATCGCCTCGATCCCGCAGGCAATGCCGATGTCGATGGCCCCGATCGCGATCAGGCCGGCGATCAAATGGTTGGCTTGCTGGCCGCTGCCGCACTGGCAGTCGACAGTGGTGGCGCCGACATGATCGGGAAGGCCGGCGGTCAGCCACGCCACTCGGCTGATGTTGTTGGACTGCTCCCCGAACTGCGTCACGCAACCGCCGATGACCTGTTCGACATCTCCGGGTTGTAGACCCGACGAGAGCCCGGCCTTGTGCACCAATGCCTTCTGAACCGCCCCCAACAACTCGGTGGCGTGCAGGCCTGACAGCCATCCGTTGCGCTTGCCGATTGGACTGCGCGTCGCCTCTACGATTACCGGGTTACCCATGTGGTCAGGCTAGAACACGTTTCATTACTCTGACAAGCGACGATGGTTCGCTGCCTTTTGTCAGCGGTGAAGCCATGTTTTACTGGCAATAGAGCATCACTAGGACAACTAGTGTCCTGGGATCGCCAGACACGCCCCGCAAGAGGGATTCGTCACTAAGGAGAACTAGCGTGCCTTGCCCCAACCTTCCGCCTGGGTTCGACTTCACCGACCCCGACATTTACGCCGAGCGGTTGCCTGTCGAAGAGTTTGCCGAGCTGCGATCCTCTGAGCCCATCTGGTGGGACGACCAACTTCCTGGCCAGGGCGGCGGTTTTCACGACGGCGGCTTCTGGGCGATTACCAAGCTCAAGGACGTCAAGGAAGTGTCTCGGCGCAGCGACGTGTTCTCGAGCTACGAAAACGGGGTGATCCCCAGGTTCAAGAACGACATCGCGCGTGAGGACATCGACGTCCAGCGCTTCGTCTTGCTGAACATGGATGCGCCGCACCACACCCGGCTGCGCAAGATCATCTCGCGTGGTTTCACCCCCCGGGCGATCGGACGTCTGCACGACGAGCTCAACGACCGCGCCCAGAACATCGCGAAGGCGGCGGCGGCCGCGGGGTCGGGCGACTTTGTCGAGCAGGTGTCGTGTGAGCTGCCCCTGCAGGCGATCGCGGGTTTGCTCGGCATTCCACAGGAAGATCGCGGTAAGCTGTTCGACTGGTCCAACGAAATGACTGGCACCGAGGACCCCGAGTTCGCGCATATCGACGCGAAGGCCTCCTCGGTGGAGTTGATCGGCTACGCGATGAAGATGGCCGAAGAAAAGGCCAAGAACCCCGGCGACGACATCGTGACTCAGCTGATCCAGGCCGACATCGACGGTGAAAAGCTTTCCGACGATGAGTTCGGGTTCTTCGTGGTGATGCTGGCCGTTGCCGGCAACGAGACCACCCGCAACTCGATTACCCAGGGGATGATGGCGTTCGCCGACAACCCCGAGCAGTGGGAGCTCTACAAGCGGGAGCGTCCGGAGACCGCGGCCGACGAGATCGTGCGATGGGCGACTCCGGTGACCTCGTTCCAGCGCACCGCGCTGGAGGACTACGAGCTCAGCGGCGTGCAGATCAAGAAGGGCCAGCGGGTGCTGATGTTCTACCGTTCGGCCAACTTCGATGAAGAGGTGTTCGAAGACCCGTTCAGCTTCAACATCCTGCGCAACCCGAACCCACACGTCGGATTCGGCGGTACGGGTGCGCACTACTGCATCGGCGCTAACTTGGCTCGGATGACCATCAACCTGATCTTCAACGCCGTCGCCGATCACATGCCGGACCTGAAGCCGATTGCGGCGCCGGAGCGGCTACGATCGGGCTGGCTCAACGGAATCAAGCATTGGCAGGTTGACTACACCGGCAAGTGCCCGGTTTCACATTGACGGAGTTGATACCAACGATGGACTTCGAGCCCACCGCAGAACAACAAGCCGTGGCCGACGTCGTTACGTCGGTCCTGGCGCGTGACCTGACCTGGACTGCGCTGGTCGACGGGGGTGTGACGGCGCTTGCCGTGCCCGAACGCCTCGGTGGCGATGGGGTAGGCCTGCTGGAGGTCTCCACGGTGCTCGCCGAGGTGGGACGCCACGGCGCCGTCACGCCCGCGCTGGCAACCCTGGGCCTGGGCGTGGTGCCGCTGCTCGCCCTGGCTTCCGAGGCTCAGCAGGATCGGATCCTGGCCGGTGTCGCCAAGGGCGCGGTGTTGAGCGCCGCGCTCAACGAGCCCGGGGTCGCGTTACCCGACCGGCCCGCGACCAGGTTCGCCAATGGGCGGTTGTCCGGGACCAAACTCGGCGTCGCCTACGCCGGGCAGGCCGACTGGCTGATCGTGACCGCTGACGGTGCGGTCGTGGTGGTATCACCGAAAGCCGATGGGGTGCAGCTGGTCCAGACGCCGACATCGAACGGATCCGTCGAATACACGGTGTCGTTTCATGACGTGGTGGTATCCGAATCCGACGTCCTGGCCGGCGCCACCACGCCCAGGGTCAATCAGTTGGCGTTGGCGATGCTGGGCGCCTACGCCGACGGGCTGGTGGCGGGAGCGCTGCGCCTGACCGCTGACTATGTGGCCAACCGCAAGCAGTTCGGCAAGCCGTTATCGACATTCCAGACGGTTGCCGCGCAGCTTGCTGAGGTATACATCGCTTCGCGCACCATCGATTTGGCGGCGAAATCGGTGATCTGGCGACTGGCCGCAGGGCGGGAAAACGATCCGCAGACCGGCGATGACCTCGATGTCCTCGGGTACTGGGTGACCTCGCAGGCGCCGCCGGTCATGCAGATCTGCCACCACTTGCATGGCGGGATGGGGATGGACGTCACCTATCCTATGCACCGGTACTACTCCACGATCAAAGACCTGTCCCGGCTCCTGGGCGGGCCCGCTCATCGTCTAGACCTGGTGGGAGCGCAATGTTCATCGACCTGACCCCCGAACAGCGTCAGCTGCAAGCCGAACTACGACAATACTTTTCCAACCTGATCTCCTCCGATGAGATGAAGGCGATGGAGAAGGACCGGCACAACGCGGCATACCGCGCGGTGATCCGCCGAATGGGCAAAGACGGCAAGCTCGGAGTCGGGTGGCCAAAAGAATTTGGTGGCCTTGGGTTTGGTCCCATCGAGCAACAGATCTTCGTCAACGAAGCCCATCGGGCCGACGTGCCGCTGCCCGCGGTGACGCTGCAGACGGTGGGACCCACCCTGCAGGCATACGGCAGCGACGCGCAGAAAAAGAAATTCCTGCCGGCCATCCTGGCGGGTGAGGTGCACTTCGCGATCGGCTACACCGAGCCGGAAGCCGGCACCGACCTGGCATCCCTGCGAACCACGGCGGTACGTCAGGGTGACGAGTACATCGTCAACGGCCAGAAGATCTTCACCACCGGCGCCCACGATGCCGACTACATCTGGCTCGCCTGCCGCACCGATCCGGAAGCGGTTAAACACAAAGGCATCTCGATTCTGATCGTCGACACCAAGGATCCCGGCTACTCGTGGACGCCGATCATCCTGTCCGACGGCGCGCACCACACCAACGCCACGTACTACAACGACGTGCGCGTGCCGGCAGACATGTTGGTCGGTGAACCCAACGGCGGCTGGCGCCTGATCACCACGCAACTCAACAACGAGCGGGTGATGCTGGGCCCGGCCGGCCGATTCGCCAGCATCTATGACAGGGTGCGGGCATGGGCGGCCAAACCGGGTGGGGACGGTGTCACGCCGATCGACCACGACGACGTCAGGCGGGCTCTCGGTGAGATCCACGCGACCTGGCGGATCAACGAGTTGCTCAATTGGCAGGTGGCCGCCGCGGGTGAGAACATCAACGTCGCTGATGCTGCGGCAACGAAAGTTTTTGGCACCGAGCGTGTTCAGCGAGTTGGCCGGCTCGCCGAAGAAATCGTCGGCAAGTACGGCAACCCTGCCGAGTCTGATACGGCCGAGCTGCTCGAGTGGCTGGACGCGCAGACCAAACGCAATCTGGTCATCACCTTCGGCGGAGGGGTTAACGAAGTCATGCGGGAGATGATCGCGGCCGCCGGCCTCAAAGTGCCCCGGGTGCCGCGATGAGCGACATTCGCGAGATCGTCGCGCAGGTCAAGGCGGCGGGGCCCAGTAAACCGCGGGCGGGCCGGGATCCGGTGAACCAGCCGATGATCAACAACTGGGTCGAGGCCATCGGCGACCAAAACCCCATATATGCCGATGATGCCGCTGCCCGCGCGGTCGGGCACCCGGGAATTGTGGCGCCGCCGGCGATGATCCAGGTGTGGACGATGATGGGACTCAGCGGAGTTCGCGCCGACGATGATCCATTGCCGCCGATCATCAAGCTGTTCGACGACGCCGGCTATATCGGGGTGGTCGCCACCAATTGTGAGCAGACCTACCACCGCTATCTGCAACCTGGCGAGTTGGTCAGCATCAGCGCCGAATTGGGTGACGTAGTCGGTCCCAAACAGACCGCGCTGGGTGAGGGCTGGTTCATCAACCAGCACATCATCTGGCAGGTTGGTGACGAAGACGTCGCTGAAATGAACTGGCGCATTCTCAAATTCAAGCCCCGCACCGAGTCGGCGCCGACCAACGTTCCCGACGATCTGGACCCCGATGCGATGATGCGTCCGTCGTCGTCGCGTGACACCGCGTTCTTCTGGGACGGGGTGAAAGCCCACGAGCTGCGGATCCAACGGCGTCCGGACGGCAGCCTGCAGCATCCGCCAGTGCCGGCGGTATGGCAGGACAAGGCCGAGCCCATCGACTATGTGGTGTCCACCGGAACGGGCACGGTGTTCAGTTTCGTGGTGCATCACGCCCCGAAGGTCCCTGGCCGCACACTGCCTTTCGTGATCGCTTTGGTTGAGCTCGACGAGGGCGTGCGCATGTTGGGCGAGCTGCGCAACGTCGAGCCCGAGCAGGTCGAGATCGGAATGCCGGTTCGCACCGTCTACATCGATTTTCCCGCCGGTGCCAGTGGACCGGAATGGACCCTCTACGCATGGGAGCCTGACGCATGAGCGCCCCAACAATGGATGTCGGTACCAAGCTGCCCGAGCTCAAACTCCACGGCGATCCCACCTTCATTGTCTCGACGGCCCTGGCCACCAGGGACTTTCAGGATGTGCATCACGATCGTGACAAGGCGCAGGCAAAGGGATCGAAGGATATCTTCGTCAACATCCTCACCGACACCGGCTTGGTGCAGCGCTATGTGACCGACTGGGCGGGCCCCTCGGCGTTGATCAAGTCGATCGGACTGCGGTTGGGGGTGCCGTGGTACGCCTACGACACGGTGACCTTCTCCGGCGAGGTGACCGCGATCGAGGACGGCCTGATAACGGTAAAGGTTGTGGGTAGCAACAGCCTTGGCAACCATGTGATCGCGACAGTGACGTTGACGGTTGGGGGTGCCTGATGCTCTCGGGCAAGGCCGCCATCGTTGGTATCGGCGCCACGGACTTTTCCAAGAACTCTGGTCGTAGTGAGCTGAGGCTGGCGGCCGAGGCGGTACGGGATGCTCTCGACGATGCCGGGCTGAGTCCGGCCGATGTCGACGGGCTGACCACCTTCACCATGGACACGAACACCGAAATCGCGGTGGCACGCGCGGCCGGGATCGGCGAGCTGAAGTTCTTCTCCAAGATCCACTATGGCGGCGGCGCGGCGTGCGCGACCGTGCAGCATGCGGCGATGGCGGTGGCCACCGGGATAGCCGACGTCGTGGTGGCATACCGGGCTTTCAACGAACGATCCGGCATGCGTTTCGGCCAGGTGCAGACGCGGTTGACGGAGAACGCCGACTCGACGGGTGTGGACAATTCCTTCTCCTATCCACACGGTCTTTCGACGCCGGCCGCGCAGGTCGCGATGATCGCCAAGCGCTACATGCACCTGTCCGGCGCCAGCAGCCGCGATTTCGGGGCGGTGTCGGTGGCCGACCGTAAGCACGCTGCCAAGAACCCAAAGGCGTACTTCTACCAGAAGCCGATAACCATTGACGATCACCAGAATTCGCGGTGGATCGCCGAGCCGCTGCGGCTGCTGGACTGTTGTCAGGAGACTGACGGCGCGGTGGCGATCGTGGTGACATCGGCCGAGCGCGCGCGGGATCTCCAGCAGCGTCCGGCGATCATCGAGGCGGCGTCACAGGGTTCCAGCCCGGACCAGTACACGATGGTCAGCTATTACCGCCCGGAGCTGGACGGGTTGCCGGAGATGGGTTTGGTGGGCCAGCAGCTGTGGCAGCAGTCGGGGCTCAAGCCGACCGATATCCAGACCGCGGTGCTCTACGACCACTTCACCCCCTTCACTCTGATTCAGTTGGAGGAGTTGGGATTCTGCGGCAAAGGCGAAGCCAAGGACTTCATCGCCGACGGTGCGATCGAGCTAGGCGGGCGGCTACCGATCAACACACACGGTGGCCAGTTGGGTGAGGCGTATATCCACGGCATGAACGGCATCGCCGAGGGCGTGCGGCAGTTGCGGGGCACCTCGGTGAACCCGGTGCCCGACGTCGAACATGTGCTGGTTACCGCGGGTACGGGCGTCCCCACGTCCGGCCTGATCCTGGGTTAGTTCGCCATCGCAGGCCGCCCAGCGTCACGCTAGGGTGGCTGGGGCTGTCGAACGTCACTATAGAGTGACGCTGTGGATGGTTGAGGTGCGCTGAGGTGACGGCTGCGGCCGTCCGTGCAACGCTGCCGCCATGGCAGTGCCGTTTCTGGGAAGTGAAGCCGTCGCCAGCGGTGAGGTCCGCAAGAGCGCGCTGCGAACGCGGTACCACAGGCTGTTTCCGGACGTCTATATCCGCTGCGACGCCGAGCTGAGTCCCCAGGCCCGGGCCAGGGCGGGCTGGCTGTGGTCACGACGCCGGGGCATTGTCGCCGGACTGTCGGCCTCCGCGCTGCACGGAGCCAGATGGGTCGATCCCGATGCGCCGCTGGACATTCTGCACGTCAACCGAAACCCGAGGCCGGGCATTCGAGCCCGCGGCGACCGGATCGCCACTGACGAAGTCATGCAGATCGGCGGCATACCCGTGACAACGCCGGCCCGCACCGCGCTGGACCTGGGCTGCTGGTACCCGACGGGCGAAGCTGTGGCCGCAATCGATTCCCTGATGCGCGCCGCCGATGTGGGACGGGCCCAGATCGAGACGCTCCTGCACCGCTATCCGACCCGGCGGTGGATCCGCCGGGCGCGCAGGGCGGTCGAGCGGGCGGATCCTGGAGCTCAGTCGCCCAAAGAGACCTGGCTGCGACTGTTGCTGCTCGACGATGGTCTTCCTCGACCGCAAACTCAGATCCGCGTCGCCGACGAATGGGGTGAGCTTGTCGCTTATCTCGACATGGGATGGGAGGAGCTGATGGTCGCCGTTGAGTACGACGGTGAACAGCACCGCAACGACCGGCGGCAATATAGCTGGGACATAAGGCGAAAGGAGATCCTCGAGCGACTCGGATGGACGGTCATCCGAGTGCTTGCGGGCGATCGGCCCACCGACATCCTGCGGCGGGTACGGGCCGCGCTGGTGCGCCGAGCGTCACGCTAGCGTGGCCCTGGCACGCGACCGCCACGCCAGCGTGACACTCGGGCGTGGCGAACTGGGCGGGCGCGAGACCGCGAGACCGCTTGACGGCTAGACCGGGGTCAGCTCCACTCCGCTGAGCACCACAGCGTTGTCGCGCCCGGGCGCGACAACGCTAGCCAGGAAGCGTTCGTTGTCCTTCCAGACGTTGACGGTGAGCGTCTCGCCGGGGAAGGCCACACCCGCAAAGCGGGCACCGTAGCCGGCGACCGCGGTCGCGTCCGCGTCGAGCAGTGCGTCGGTGATCGCCTTGCAGGTCATGCCGTAGGTGCACAGCCCATGCAGAATGGGCTTGGGAAAGCCCGCGGCCGCGGCGAATTCGGGATCCGAATGCAACGGGTTGCGATCGCCGCAGAGTCGGTACAGCAGGGCCTGCTGCGGCAGGATCGGCATCGCGAGCTCCAGATCGGGCGCCCGTTGTGGTGCCGCATCAGCGGCCCCGCCACCGGAAGGCCCACGGTCGCCACCGAATCCCCCTTCGCCGCGGGCATAGACCGATCGCCGTTGCGTCCATAGTGGCGCACCGTCGAGTGTGGTCACGGTCGTCTCGCTCCAGATGACCGCGGCCTTACCCTTATCCCAGATATCGGTGAACCGGGTGATGGCCCGCGCGGAGCCCGCCGGCGGCAGTGGCGCGGGCACTTGCACCCGCTCGCTGGCATGTAGCACCTTGCTCAGCTCGATATCGATGCCGGGAAATTGGACCGTTGGCGCCTTGGTGGCGTGGAAGGTTGCCGCCACATTGCCGAAGGTCGGCAACACCTGCGGTGTGTCATCAACCAGATAACGCAGTTCCCGGGGGTCCATCGGATCCGCCCCAGCGCCCAGGCCCAGGTGATAGAGCTGCACATCACAGCTGGCCCAAGAGAACTCGATCGGGTCAAGCTCAGCACTCAGCGCGACGGCTACGTCAATCGGCATCTCAACGGTCTCCCGCAATGTGTAGCGCGGCCAGGTAGCCGAATGTCATCGCCGGCCCGATGGTGCCGCCCGGTCCGGGATAGGTATGCCCCATCACCGGCGCGCTGACGTTGCCGGCGGCGTAAAGGCCGTCGATGATGCTGCCGTCGTCGCGCAGCGCCCGTCCGTTGACATCGGTGCGGATACCGCCCTTGGTGCCCAGGTCGCCGGGCACCATCTTGGCGGCGTAGTACGGGGCGTGGTTGATCTCGCCCAGGTTCGGATTGGGCTTGTTGGTCGGGTCGCCGTAGTACCGGTCGTAGGCGCTCTCGCCACGGTGGTAGTCCTCGTCGACCCCGGAGCGCGCAAAGCCGTTGAAACGCGACACGGTCGAGGTGAGTTCATCGACCGGAAGTCCCGCCTTGGCGGCCAGCTCTTCAAGCGTGTCGGCCATGACGATCACCCCGGAATTCAGCCACTTGCGTGGAATACGTTGGCCGGGTTGCAGTCCCGCGAAGATGTAGCGGTCGCGGTAACGCTGATCGAATACCAGCCAGGCGGGAATGTTCTCACCGGGTCCCGGGCCTTGACCGTACTGGCCGCCGTACATGTGGTGGCAGGCCTCCACATAGGGCATCGACTCATTCATGAATCGCTGTCCTGACATGTTGACGATGATCGAGCCCGGAGAATTGCGCTCGGACAGCGCGAACCACGGCCTGCCGACCAGCGGCACCGTTGGCCCCCACCAGGCGTCTTCCATCAGGTCCAGTGCGGCGCCCAGCTTTTCGGCGGCGACGATGCCATCGCCGGTATTGGCCTTGGCGCCCACGGTCCAGTCTGTGGTGATCGGCGCACGCTGGTACTTCACCCGCATCTGCTCGTTGTGGTCAAAGCCGCCGCAAGCCAGGATGACCCCCTTGCGGGCCCGAATCAGTTGCGGCTCCTCCGATTCCTGCGCGTCTGTACTGCGGACGTAGATCCCGCGCACCACGCCGTCTTCGAGGTAGAGGTCGGTGAGTGCGGTGTTCAGCTGCACCGGAACGCCTTTGCGCTGCAGCCCGATGCACAGCGGCCCGATCAGCGCCCGTCCCATGCCGACCAGGTTCTTGCCGGTTGCCTTGGCCCACATCGTGCGGGCGCCCACCTTCATGCTGCGCAGCACCCCCCGGGGGTGACGCTTGAGCTGGTTGAGGCGCACGTAGTCCTGTTGCATCACAACGACATTGAGTGGAATCTTGCCGTATGCCGGCTCTAGCTCGGCCATGTCGGCGCCCAGCTTGCGGGCATCGAAGGGCTTCGGCTCGATGGAGCGGCCGCCGGAGCGTCCGCCCGGTGCTTCGGGGTAGTAGTCGGAATAGCCGGGCACCCAGCACATTTTCAATGGCGTGTGCTCGAGCACAAAGGACAACATCTCGGGCCCACGCTCGAGATAGGTGTCGATGCGCTCCGGTTCGACCCCGCTGACCGATGAGTCGCCGATGATGCCGTGCAGATAGGTGCGTGCCGCCTCGGTCGTGTCCGAGACGCGGGCGCGTTTGAGGATCTGGTTGTTGGGAATCCATACCCCGCCGCCCGAGCGTGCGGTCGAGCCACCGTAGTGCGCGGCCTTCTCGATGACTACTGTCGAGAGGCCCTTGTGTGCGGCGGCAAGGGCAGCCACCATGCCGGCGCCGCCGCTTCCGACCACGACGACGTCGTAGTCCTGTGATGTCATGTAGAACACGTTATAGAATTGCGGGGGTCGGGCGCTACTGGCCCGGTCATCACGATGCCAGAAAGACGAGGGGACTTCGGGAGATGCTGGCTGATTCGACCCGGGACAAGATTGCCGCCGACTTGGCGCAAGCCGAACGCAGCCGTCAGCCGATAACCCCGTTGACGCCGTCCTACCCGGATATCGACGTGGTCGACGCCTACCAGATCCAGCTGATCAACATTCGTCGGCGGGTCGCCGAAGGAGGCCGAGTGGTGGGCCACAAGGTCGGCCTGTCCTCGCCGGTGATGCAGCAGATGATGGGTGTCGACGAGCCTGACTACGGGCACCTGCTCGACAACATGCGGGTGTTCGAGGACGCCCCGGTGCGGACGGCGAACTACCTGTATCCCCGGGTGGAGGTCGAGGTCGGCTTCATCCTGGCCGCCGACCTGCCGGGCGCCGACTGCACCGAGGACGACGTGCTGGCGGCCACCGAGGCCCTGGTTCCCTCGATCGAGTTGATCGACACCAGGATCAAGGATTGGCAGATCAAGATCTGCGACACCATCGCTGACAACGCATCGGCCGCGGGCTTCGTGCTGGGTGCGGCGCGGGTGTCCCCGGCGGAGGTGGACGTGAAGGCGATCGACGCGGTCCTGACTCGCAACGGCGAGCTGGCCGCCGAGGGGCGCAGCGACGCGGTGCTGGGCAACCCGGCCACCGCGGTGGCGTGGTTGGCCCGCAAGGTCGAGGGGTTTGGCGTGCGGTTACGCAAGGGCGACATCGTGCTGCCGGGGTCGTGCACGTTCGCCGTCGACGCGAACGCCGGTGACGAGTTCGTCGCCGATTTCACGGGCCTGGGTTCGGTTCGCTTGTCGTTCCAATAGTGCCGAACTAGTTTCGAACATCGAGAGCGGTAAAAGGAGCAACATGCCGTCGAAGGCAAGTGTGGCCATTGTTGGGTCCGGAAATATCAGCACCGACCTGCTCTACAAACTGCTGCGATCCGACTGGCTGGAACCGCGCTGGATGGTGGGGATCGACCCGCAGAGTGAGGGTTTGGCGCGGGCCCGCAAGTTGGGCCTGGAGACCACCCACGAGGGCGTGGATTGGCTGTTGGCCCAGTCGGACAAGCCCGATCTGGTGTTCGAGGCGACCAGTGCCTATGTGCACAAGGCGGCGGCGCCGAAGTATGCGGCCGCCGGAATCCGGGCGATTGACTTGACGCCGGCGGCGGTGGGTCCCGCGGTGGTTCCGCCGGCCAACCTGCGCGAGCACCTGGATGCCCCCAACGTCAACATGATCACCTGTGGGGGACAGGCGACCATTCCGATCGTGTACGCGGTGTCGCGAGCGGTTGCCGATCTGGGCGGGGTTCCCTACGCTGAGATCGTGGCGTCGGTGGCCTCGGTCTCGGCAGGGCCCGGGACCCGGGCCAACATCGACGAGTTCACCAAGACCACCAGCAAAGGTGTCGAGACGATCGGCGGCGCCCGGCGCGGTAAGGCGATCATCATTTTGAACCCGGCCGATCCGCCGATGATCATGCGGGACACGATCTTTTGCGCCATCCCCGAAGACGCCGACCGCGACGCGATCGCGGCCTCGATTCATGAGGTCGTGGCCCAGGTGCAGACCTATGTGCCCGGGTACCGGTTGCTCAACGAGCCGCAGTTCGACGAGCCGTCGATCAACTCCGGTGGCCAGGCGGTGGTGACCACGTTCGTCGAGGTCGAAGGCGCTGGCGATTATCTGCCGCCCTATGCGGGCAATCTGGACATCATGACCGCGGCGGCGACCAAGGTCGGCGAGGAGATCGCCAAGGAGACGCTGGCCGTGTCAGGAGGAAAGCGATGACCGGGATCTGGGATGTGCGCATCACCGACACGTCGTTGCGCGACGGGTCGCACCACAAACGCCACCAGTTCATCAAGGAGGAGGTCGGCGCCATCGTGGCGGCCCTGGATGCCGCCGGGGTGCCGGTGATCGAGGTGACCCACGGCGACGGGCTGGGCGGGTCGAGCTTCAACTACGGCTTCTCCAAAACCCCCGAGCAGGAACTGATCAAGCTGGCCGCCCAGACGGCCAAGGAAGCCAAGATCGCGTTTTTGATGCTGCCCGGGGTCGGCACCAAAGAAGACATCAAAGAAGCGCAAGACAACGGTGGATCCATCTGCCGGATTGCCACCCACTGCACCGAGGCCGACGTCTCGATCCAGCATTTCGGGCTGGCCCGCGAGCTGGGCCTGGAAACCGTCGGGTTCTTGATGATGGCGCACACGATTGCGCCCGAGAAACTGGCCGCCCAGGCTCGCATCATGGCCGACGCCGGCTGCCAGTGCGTCTATGTCGTCGACTCCGCCGGCGCCCTGGTGCTCGACGGCGTCGCCGACCGGGTTGCCGCGCTGGTCGCCGAACTCGGCGAGGACGCCCAGGTGGGTTTTCACGGGCATGAGAACCTCGGCCTGGGGGTGGCCAACTCGGTAGAGGCGGTGCGTGCCGGTGCCAAGCAGATCGACGGCAGCGTGCGCCGGTTCGGCGCGGGCGCGGGCAATGCGCCGGTCGAAGCCCTGATCGGGGTGTTCGACAAGATCGGCGTCAAGACCGGTATCGACTTCTTCGACATCGCCGACGCCGCCGAAGACGTGGTGCGCCCGGCCATGCCCGCCGAATGCCTGCTCGACCGCAATGCGCTGATCATGGGCTACTCCGGGGTGTATTCCAGCTTCCTCAAGCACGCCGTTCGCCAATCCGAGCGCTACGGTGTTCCCGCGCATCAGCTCTTGCACCGGGCCGGTCAGCGCAAGCTCATCGGTGGCCAGGAAGATCAGCTCATCGACATCGCACTGGAAATCAAGCGTGAGCAGGAAAGCGGCCAGGTCGCTAGCCGTCGGTGAAGATCCAGGTGTCCTTGCTGCTGGCGCCCGACGACGAGTTCGCTATCCGCGACCCTCGGCTGGCCACTCGGGTCAGGGCGGCGGGCAGGACTTTCGCCGTCACCGGGCCGCGGGGTGCCTGTCGTAGGTGGACGAACGCGCGCAGGTCGACGTGGTGCGGGTAGAGCCCATCGTCATCGAAGGTTGGGTGCGTTGAGAGTGCCACCAGCTGCTGGGCGACGAACCGCTCCGGTTGGATGAGCAGCTCGCGCCGGCGCGCCTCGATCGCGGCGTCGGTGGCTTCCGGGTCGATCAGCACGCCGCTGCCGCTGAGCCCGTCGGTCGGCTTGACCACCAGCTCGCCCAGATGATCCAGCACGTAATCGCGCTGCTCGCGTTCGGCGCAGACCCACGTCGGCACCTGCGCCAGCGCCGGCTTCTCCCCGAGGTAGTACTCGATCATGGCGGGGACGAACGGGTAGACCGCCTTGTCCTCGGCGACGCCGTTACCCAGCGCGTTGACGATGGTGAGGTTGCCGGCGTCCAGCGCCTCGAGCAGTCCGGACCGCAGCGGCGCGCCATCGTGGCCGGTCGATGAAAGCAGCATGTCCTCGTACATCCGCGAATAGATGACGTCGACCGGAGAACCGCCGGAACCGCCGTGGCGGAACACCCTGCGATCGCGCACCGACAGGTCCGATGGCGCGACCAGTGCAACGCCCATCTCCTCGGCGAGGAATCCGTGTTCGAACCAGCCCGGGTCGTCGCGGCCGGCCGACAACAGGGTGACCGTCGGCTGATCGGGAGTGCGCGGTGGGGACGCCGCCCGCAGCGTCTCCAGCAGCAGGTGCGCGACCCGGTCCAGATCGGCGACCCCGCCCGGCGGTGGCAGCTCGGGCAGGTACTTGCCAAGCAGCCGGCGGTTTACGATCGCGTACGCCACACCGGACGGGATGCGCAGGTTGTCTTCCAGCACCATCCAGTTACCCGCGCGGTCGCACACCAGGTCGATGCCGCTGATGTGCGCACGCACGCCGTCGCCGGCCAGTCGGCCGGTCGAACGGAAACCGGGCGAGCGGTCGAGAACCTGCGCGCTGAGCACGCCGTCCGCTAGGATCGCCTGCTCGGAGTAGACGTCTCGCAGGAAGGCGTCCAGCGCCCTGGCTCGTTGCGCGAGGCCCTGGGACAGCTGTGCCCACTCGTCGGCGGTCACGATTCGCGGCACCAGATCAAGCGGGTTCACCTGCACACGGCTGTGCCCGGCGGCCCGGAACGTGACGTTGCCGGCACGGCGTTCCTGCTCGATGTCGCGGTCGCGGGCGCGCAACACATCGACGCCGAGGCCCTCGATCGTCTTCAGTGCCGTCTTGTAGTTCGGGCGTGCCCGCCCGTCGGCATCGACGGCTTCGTCGTAGCTGGCGAACATGTCGTCGGCGGGTTTGCCGGCCTCGCCGGTGGGCTGATATGCCGCGAGCAGGCCACCATCGTGCGATACCGCCGCGGTGGTGGGCTTGACGCGCCCAGCGGTCTCGGCGATGAGTTGATCTACGACGTCGGTGAGGCGGCCGCGGCGGCGCAGCGCCCGCCGCTGCCGAGCCGAGGACGTACCGGAGAGCAGGGTCTGGCGGGTCAGTTCGCCGATCATCTCCCAGTCGCCGCTGGCTTCGAGCTGCGGTCGCAGCGAGGACACCAGATCGTTGACCACGTCCCCGGCCGGTCGGCTCGCCGGGACGGGCCCGGTGAGGTCGACGAGGTCGCCCTCGAGCCCCGAGCGGGCAGCACGCCAGAGCGCCGCGCTGCCCACCGTCGAGGGAAACGCCGGCGCGGGGGTGCCGGCGCGGATCGCTTCGGCCTCCCGAGCGACGGCGGCCCGGTACAGTCCGGCGACCAGCACGATGGTGTCCACCGACGGGCAGCTGTCGCACACTCGCAGTTCTAGCGTGGGCGCGTGGCTGGACGGCCGGAGATCGAAGTAGATCATGCCGTAGTCGGTGATCACCTGGCTGGCGATCAATGCCTTGACCAGCGCGTCGTACTCGGTTGCCGACTGCACCGGGGCGGCCAGGCCGGTCGTCGGCCATCGTCGCCATACCAGCGTGCGCATGCTGGCATAGCCGGTGTCCGACCCGTCGGCCCAGAACGGCGAGCTGGCCGACAGGGCCAGCAGCGTCGGCAGACAGGGGAGCAGGAGGTTGGCGATGGCGATCGCTTCGTCGCGGTCATCGATGCCGACGTGCACATGGGTGGCGCAGATCAGCTGTTCGCGGGCGAGTAGCTGGTAGTCGGCGAGCATATGCAGGTAGCGGGGAGTCTGGGTGATCTGAAGCTCGGCGGGTACCGACAGTGGCACGGCGCCGGCGGCCACCACGCCCACGCCGATTTCGTCGGCCGCGTCCACCAACAACCGCCGGTGCCGAAGCAGGTCGGCGCGCAGCGCGTCCAGGCCGTCGACGATGCCGCTGTTGGTCTCGACGACGCAGCTTTGAAGTTCGGCGACGTAGTCCTCCGGAAGCTTCGCGAGCAGGTCCGGGGCGCGTGTCGTCAGGCGCCTGGACCTCAGGTCGACAAGGTGAAACTCCTCCTCGACGCCCATCGTTCGCGGCGGGTCGCGGCGCATGCAGCCACGGTACGCAGCGGTCAATTGCGGGTGTGTTAAACAAAGCTTCCGATGTTGTTGGCGCCAGGCGCGACGCGCTGGGGGCGGCGATCGAGCCCGAAAATCGATGGTCGGTGAGGTGAGCTGGCTTCGTTGGTGGGCAGCGCCGCTACGCCGCAAAATGTTCGCCATTGACTCAAAATAGGAACACGTTCTAGCGTCGAAGTCGTGTCCTCCCATCCCGTCTCGCAACCTGTCTTGCAACCTGTCTCGCAACCGCTGACCGAGGCGATTGCCGAAGCCGAGAAATTGGTCACGGCGGCACCACACATCGAAACCGAAGCCGACCTGCTCGAAGGACTGCAATATCTGGCCGGCTGCATCGCTGGCTGCCTGCATTTGGCCTTCGACTACGAGCGTGATCACCCCTTCCTGCAGTCGGGTACCGGTCCGTTCAGCAAGATGGGCTTCGATAACCCCGACACCCTCTACTTCGGCACGCGGGTGCATGCCGACCGTGACTACGTCGTCATCGGCAACCGGGGCACCACCACCGACCTGAGTTTCCAGCTGCTCGGGGGTGAGTACACCGACGACAACGTGCCGGTCAGTCAGGCCGCTTTCGACGACCGTGAACTCGAAATCGCGTCGGACGGCAGCTTTCAATGGCGGCTCCGGCCGACCAGCAACGGGCAACTGGTGATCCGGGAGGTCTATGCGGACTGGTCCGCGCAGCGCGGCACGCTAGCCATTTCCAGGCTGGATACCGCCGGCACCGCGCCGCCCCCGCTGACCCGGGAGACCATGCAAAAGCGCTACACCGTCGCGGGAAAGCAGCTGGTGGACCGGGTGAAGACGTGGTTGCAGTTTCCGCAGTGGTTTTATCTCAACATCCCGGTCAACACCATGGTGGCGCCCCGGTTGACCCCTGGGGGGCTGGCCACGCAGTATTCCTCGGCCGGACACTTCGACCTTCGCCCCGACCAGGCGCTGGTGATCACGGTGCCGGTGAGTGACGCCCCCTATCTGGGCTTTCAGCTCGGCAGCATGTGGTACATCTCGTTGGACTACATCAACCATCAGACCTCCCTGAACAACTCTCAAGCCCAGGCGGATCCGGACGGCAAGGTTCGCATTGTGGTGGCCGACCGCAATCCCGGCGTAACCAACTGGGTGGAAACCCTCGGTCACCGGCGCGGGTTCCTGCAGTTCCGTTGGCAGCGGGTGTCGCGGCAGCTCACTGACGCTGACGGGCCGAGTGTGGAGTTGGTGGACTTCGACGCGGTCGGATCCGTGCTGCCGTATCTGGAGCACAACAAGATTTCCGAAGAAGACTGGCGCGCGCGAATTGCACTGCGCCAAAAACAAATTGCAGCCAGGATGCTGGGTTGAATAGGAAACGGTGATGCCAGGTTTACTTGACGGAAAGACCCTTGTCATCAGCGGAGTGGGGCCGGGACTGGGGACCACCCTGGCGCATCGGTGCGCGGCCGAGGGGGCCGACCTCGTGCTGGCCGCCCGCAGTGGCGATCGCCTCGATGAACTTGCCAAGCAGATCATCGACAAGGGGCGACAAGCCATCGCGGTTCGCGCCGACATCACCGACGACGATCAGGTGAGCAACCTGGTCGATGCCCCGCTCGAGGCATACGGGAAGATCGACGTGCTGGTCAACAACGCGTTTCGGGTGCCATCGATGAAACCGTTGGCCGAGAACACATTTCAACATATTCGGGATGCGGTCGAGCTGAGCGCGCTGGGGGCGCTGCGCGTCATTGCGGGCTTCACCCGGGCGCTGGCCGAAACCAATGGTTCGATCGTCAACGTCAACTCGATGGTGCTACGGCACTCGCAGCCCAAGTTCGGCGCCTACAAGATGGCTAAGTCGACATTGCTGGCGATGTCACACTCGCTGGCAGCGGAACTCGGTGTGAAGGGCATTCGGGTAAATTCCGTTGCGCCGGGCTACATCTGGGGTGACACGCTGCAGGGCTACTTCGAGCACCAGGCCGGCAAGTACGGAACCACGGTGGAGCAGATCTACCAAGCCACGGCCGCGCAGAGTGATCTCAAGCGACTCCCGACCGAGGACGAGGTGGCGTCGGCGATCCTGTTCATGGCCAGCGACCTGTCCAGCGGCATCACCGGGCAGACCCTGGACGTCAACTGCGGGGAGTACCACACCTGATGGCCGATCGCACCGATGTCGGAACCGTCGACGAGCTGCATGCATCGGCTACCAAACTGGTCGGGCTGGACGATTTTGGCAGTGACCAGGACAACTATCGTGAAGCGCTGGAGGTGCTGCTGGACTCCTATCGGCGCGAGGCCGGACTCACCGTGCTGGGCAGCAAGATGAACCGATTCTTCCTGCGCGGCGCCCTGGTTGCCCGGCTGCTGTCCGAAGCCGCATGGAAGCAGTACCCGCAATATGCCGAAGTGCCGATCCAGCGGCCCATCTTCGTGACCGGCCTGGTGCGGACCGGCACCACGGCGTTGCACCGACTGCTTGGTGCCGACCCGGCCCACCAGGGTCTACACATGTGGCTGGCCGAGTTTCCGCAGCCGCGCCCGCCCCGCGAGACATGGGAGACAAACCCGTTCTACCGCCAGCTCGACGCCCAGTTCACCCAGCACCACAAGGACAATCCCGGCTATACCGGCCTGCACTTCATGGCCGCCTACGAGCTGGAGGAGTGCTGGCAGCTACTGCGGCAGTCGTTGCATTCGGTGTCGTATGAGACCCTCGCCCACCTGCCCAGCTATGCGCAGTGGCTGGCAAAGCAAGACTGGACACCGTCGTATCAACGGCACCGGAAAAACCTTCAGCTCATCGGGCTCAACGATGCCGAAAAACGCTGGGTGCTAAAGAATCCCAGTCATCTGTTCGCATTGGATGCGTTGATGGCCAGCTATCCCGACGCGCTGGTGATACAGACCCACCGCCCGGTCGAGACGATCATGGCCTCGATGTGCTCGTTGGCCCAGCACACTTCCGAAGGCTGGTCGACGAACTTCGTCGGCGCCCAGATCGGTGCCGACGCAATGGAGACCTGGTCGCGCGGCCTGCAGCGGTTCGATTCCGCCCGAACCAATTACGACCCAGCGCAGTTCTACGACGTCGACTATCGGGATCTGATTGCCGACCCGATGGGGACGGTGGCCGACATCTATCGGCACTTTGGCCTGACACTGACCGATGAGGCTCGAGCGGCGATGGCAAAGATCCACGCCGAGAGTCAGACCGGTGAGCGCGCGCCAAAGCATAGGTACTCGCTGGCCGACTACGGCCTGACCGCCGAAGCTGTCAAGGAGCGGTTCGCCGGGTTCTGACGATTAGTCTGGATCATGTTGCACCAGCACGCCTTCGGCGATGGCGTGCTGGATGCTGTCGGTCATCTTAGGGCAGGCCTTGGTGCGCGCGGTATCCCCGCCGGATCGCCGGACTTCGGCGAAATGAGCGCACCGCTGTGCTGCCTCGGTGTTCCACTGCACCGCGGTATGGCCCGGACCGAGTTGCTTGACGGTGACGGTAACGTGGCAGAACCGGCAATCCACCGGCTGCAATCCGGCCGTGAGATAGCGTTCGCGATCGGCGAGACTGGCTTGGCGAACCGCCGCGCCGCGCTGCGGGTCGTTGGTGAAATCCCTTGACTTCGAACAGGGCTGACGCCCATGGTGCTGTTCGGAGGATTCCTGGTGATCATGATGGTCACCGAGGAGCAGCAGCATCGACCTGGCGAGTTGATCGACGTCGGGGACCTCTTGATCGTCCGGTGCTGCCATGGCCGTCAGTGTTGCTCGGCGGGCACGTCGTCGGGCACCGATTCGGCCTGCTGCTCCTGGAGTTTCTTTGTCTCCAGATTCTGTTGGACCTCGGCTCGCCAGAACTCGTTGGCGCGGGTGGTGTCGACTTCCATCTCGAAGCGTTCCACCATCTCCGGGGTGACGTCGGCGGCATCCACGTAGAACTGCTCATACCAGCGCCGCATCTGATAGACGGCGCCGTCTTCTTCGACCAGCAGGGGATTGTCGATGCGGGTCTTGTGCTTCCAGATCTCGACGTCCTGCAAGAAGCCCTTGCTGACACCTTCGGTAAACACCCGCGACAGCTTGTCGGTCATCTTTTCGTCCATGCCCTTGGGCTTTTCGACGATGACACCCCACTGCAGCACGAATGAGTCCTGGGTCACCGGGTAGTGGCAGTTGATCAGAATCGACTCGGACTTGTACCCGCCGTAGCTGTTGTGCAGCCAGTTGATCATGAACGACGGCCCGAAATACGACGCTTCCGAATCCAAGTGTGCTTCACCGTAAGCGGTCCCGAGATCGTCAACATCGGGGCGCCCGACGTTGTGCAGATACTGCGAAGCGATGTGGCCTTCGAAGACGTTCTTGAAGTAGGTCGGCAGCCCGAAGTGGATGTAGAAGAAGTGCGCCATGTCAGTGACGTTGTCGATGATGTCGCGGCAGTTGGAGCCTTCGATGAGAATCCGGTTCCACCGCCACTGGGTCCAGTCATCGCTCGCGGCCTCGGGAATCTCGGGGATGCGGACCGCGGGGTCGGGTGGGTTGCCTTCGTGGTCGTGCCAGACGAAGAGCAGCCCACCACGGACATCCGTCGTCCACGACCGGGTGCGCGCCATCCGGGGCGTGCGCTTGGCGTAGGGCACCAACTTGCAGCGGCCGTCACCGCCCCAGCGCCAATCGTGGAACGGGCAGGCCACCTCGTCGCCCTTGATGGTGCCCTCCGACAGGTCACCACCCATGTGCCGGCAATAGCTGTCGAGGATCTTCAGGTCCCCGTGCGAGTCGGTGAACACCACCAGCTTGGTGCCGAACGCCTCCACTCCATGGGGCTTACCGTCCATGAAGTCCTTGGCAACGCCCAGGCAATGCCAGCCGCGCGCATACCTGTTCGGCAAGATGCCGGCGTCGATCTCCCGGACGCCGACGGCAGTTGTGTCGGTACTCACCCGTAACCTCCAGATCACTGTCTCTAACTAGAACACGTTACAGTTTTGGGGTGGGGGAGTGCAACGACGGCGAGTCTGGCCACGGCATATGCATGTTGCGGTATATGTAAACGATGCCGCTATTTTCGTTTGAGGGTCGCTCCCCGCGCGTTGATCCCACCGCGTTCGTAGCGCCAACCGCGACGCTGATCGGCGACGTCACCGTCGAGGCGGGCGCGTCGGTGTGGTTCAACGCCGTGCTTCGAGGCGACTACGCGCCCGTCGTGATACGGGAGGGCGCCAATGTGCAAGACGGGTCCGTGTTGCATGCACCGCCAGGCATCCCGGTCGACATCGGCCCGGGCGCAACGGTGGCGCACCTGTGCGTGATTCATGGCGTTCACGTCGGAGCTGAGGCGCTAATCGCCAACCACGCAACGGTTCTCGACGGTGCCGTGATCGGCGCGCGCTGTCTGGTCGCCGCGCATTCGTTGGTGGTGGGCGGCACTCAGATTCCGGAGGGAATGCTGGTCACCGGGGCACCGGCCAAGGTGAAGGGACCGATTGCCGGAACCGGCGCGGAGATGTGGGTCAATGTCAATCCGCAGGCCTATCGCGACCTGGCGGCGCGACACATGGCCGGGCTGGAGCCGCTCTAACCCCGGTTAGTTCAGCCCCGGTGTCCCGTTGAGGCCGGCCAACAGGCCACCGGCCCCGGCCGCGCCGGCGTTGCCGTTATCCGGTTGGCCCGACCCGCCATTGCCACCGTTGCCACCGTTGCCGATCAACTGTGCGTTGCCGCCGGCCCCGCCGGTGCCGCCGGTGCTCCCAGGCTGCAGGGCCTGCCCACCGGCGCCGCCCGAACCACCGGAGCCGATCAGCCCGGCCTTGCCGCCATTGCCGCCGTCCCCGCCGGCATTGCCGGACAGCGCGGTAATCCCGCCGGCACCGCCGGCACCGCCGTCGCCGACAAGTGCACCGCCGGCACCGCCGTTGCCGCCGGCACCGCCAATCAGGTCACCGAACCCGCCGACACCGCCCGCGCCACCGGCGCCGACCAGCCAGGCAGCGCCGCCGGCGCCACCGGTCCCGGCGATGTTGACCGAGTCTCCGCCGGTCCCGCCGGCGCCACCGTCACCGAACACGCAAGACTGGCCGCCGGCCCCACCCATCCCGCCACCGGTCCCGAGCGAATTCCCGCCGGTGCCGCCCACCCCACCATTACCGGCGAACAACGCGCCGGCGCCACCGGCGCCGCCGGCACCGCCAGATCCGGCGTTGGCGTTTATCGCACTTCCGCCGTGGCCGCCGGCCCCGCCGGCACCGAAGACCAAGCCCGCGACACCGCCGGCCCCGCCCGCGCCGCCGACCCCGTCGACCCCGGCGTCGTTGTCCAGTAGATTCCCGCCGATTCCACCGACCCCGCCGTCGCCGAACAGCCATCCGCCGCCGCCACCGACGCCGCCGTCACCGCCCGCCCCTCCGCCCGCCAGGGAGAGCCCGCCGGCGCCGCCCGCGCCGCCAGTGCCGAACAGTCCGGCATGGCCGCCGTCCCCACCGGTGCCGGCAACCAGCTGGGCGACGCCACCGGCCCCGCCGGACCCGCCGGTGCCGAACAGCATGCCGCCGAGGCCACCGGCCCCGCCTGCCCCACCGTTGGCCGTCAATGAGCCTCCGACCGCGGTGCCGTCGGCGCCACCCGCGCCGCCAGCGCCTCCTGTTCCGAAAAGTCCTGCGGCGCTGCCGATCCCGCCAGCACCGCCGGTTCCGGAGTTGGCGCTACCGCCGGCGCCGCCGGCTCCGGCGGTGCCCCAGAGCAGCCCCGCCGCACCGCCGTTTCCGCCCACCGAGCCGGCCGCGCCGGACCCGCCGCTGCCGCCATTGCCGATCAATATCCCACCGTCGCCACCGTTTGCGCCCGTGCCCGGCGCGCCGTTAGCGCCGTTGCCGATGAGCGGGCGCCCCAATAGCGTCTGGGCGGGTGCGTTCACCGTGTTCAGCAGGTCGTGAGCGAGCGAGACGTTGGTGGCCTCGGCGCTGGCATAGGACGTCGCGGCCGCGCGCAGGTTGCCCACGAACTCGTCGTGAAACCTCGCGGCCGCGATGCCGAGCGTTTGATACGTCTGGCCGTAACAGGCGAACAATGTCGCAACTGCTAACGAGATCTCGTCACCGGCCGCGGGCGCAAGCTGGGTGGTGGCGAATTCCGCCAGTCTGTTGGCTTCGCGGATCAGTGACCCGATGGTCAGCGCCTTGTCGCTCGTCGTTGCCAGGATCGCCGGGCTGACAACGACCGCCATGATTTACCTCCTGCGCCTGCAACGAGTATCACAGATGCGGTTGGTACAGGACGCCAATTCGCGCGGTGCGTGGCTAATGGGCTTTGTAGGCCAATCGAATTCGTCAGCGAGCGTGGCGGCTGTTGGACTGCGCAGGCAGTTTCAGCACCCGGTCGCGATAGTCGATGACATAGACCGACCCCTGACTATCGACTGCCACGTCGGTCGGGGAAAAGAGATCCTTGAAAGGCAGCACGGACTGTTCGTGTGTGGCGGCATCCATCCGCACCACCCGGTTGTTGTTCAGGTCGGCCACATAGACGTTGCCGCTCAGGTCCACGGTCACCCCAGCGGGGAAGTTGAGGCCGGTGAACGGGAGGTCCACCGGCTGTGTCGCGCCTGCGGCCAGCGCCACCACCCGGTTGTGTCCGCTGTCGGTGACATAGACGGTGTCGGCGTTGCCGGCTGCCACATCGTAGGGACGGTCAAGGCCGGTGAAACCCAGCTCGCTGGGTGTGCTCGAGCCAGCGGGCAGTTTCAGCACGTTGTTGTTGACGTGGTCGACGACGTAGCAGGTGTCCGCGCTGTCAAAGGCCAAGCCGTGTGGGTCGGCAAGGCCCGTGAACGGGAGCTCGATCGGGATGGTGGAGTCGGGCGGAACCTTCAGTACCCGGTTGGTAGCTGCGTCTATCACATAGACGGCATTGTGACGGTCCACCGCTACGCCGCCCGGAACTATCTTGGCCGAGATCGGAAACGCCGACGGGGTGTTGGATCCGGCAGGCAGCTTCTGCACCAGCATATTGCCCGAGTCGGCGACGTAGACCGTATCGAAACTGTCCAGGGCGACCCCGTCCGGATCTGCCAGGTGGAAATGCAGCTTGATCTGGGCGGGTTGGTCGGCGGCGGTGGATAGGTCGACCCGTTTGACCGGCGCTTGGCCCGATGGCTTGAAGATCAGGTAGCCGGTGACCGCGAGAATCGCGACGACGACTATCGCGCCACCGGTAATCGCCAGCTTTCGCCACTTGCGTGGCGACGCCCCGAATCCGACACCCGCCATCTGCCGACTCCTTCGCCTCCTCCGGTCATCGCAACGCCAAGACAGTACCCGATCGGCATGCCCGGTGCGATGTGTGAGCTGGGTCGCAGGCGCTAGCTGGTCCAGGCCAGGCGCCGTATCGCGACCTTGCCGCGCGGCATCGGGCGGGGCTGGAACCGATTCGGATCGATGCCGTAGTCAACGGCATTGCCGACCAGTCGAATTCGTCAGGGCTCATGGTGGCTGTTGGACTGTGCGGGCAGTTTCAGCACCCGGTCGTGGTAGTCGATCACATAGACAGAACCGTGGTTGTCCACCGCGACGTCGGTCGGGGAAAAGAGATCGTCGAAAGGCAGGACGGTCTGTTCGTGCGTAGCGGCATCCAGCCGCACCACCCGGTTGTTGTTCAGGTCGGCCACATAGATGTTGCCGTTGAGATCCACCGCTACGCCAGCCGGGAAATTGAGGCCGGTGAACGGGAGTTCTACCGGCTGTGTCGCACCCGTGGCCAGCGCCAATACCCGGTTGTGGCCGCTGTCGGTGACATAGACGGTACCGACGTTGTTTGCTGCCACATCGTAGGGACGGTCCAGGCCGGTGAAGCCGAGTTCGCTGGGGGTGGTCGAGCCCGCGGGCAGTTTCAGCACGTTGTTGTTGACGTGGTCGACGACGTAGCAGGTGTCGACGCTGTCGAAGGCCAAACCGTGTGGGTCGGCAAGGCCCGTGAACGGGAGTTCGACCGGGGTTGTGGAGCCGGCCGGCACCTTCAATACCCGGTTGGCGGCTTCATCGATCACATAGACGACGTCGTGGCGGTCGACCGCAACACCGCCCGGCGTTATCGGCTCGCCGATCCGAACCGTGACCGGTTTGCTGGATCCGGTGGTGAGTTTCTGCACCAGCCTATTGCCCGAGTCGGCGACGTACACCGTGTCGAGACTGTCCACGGCCACCGCAGCGGGGCCGGACGGGTTGAAATGCAGGGTAGTCTGGGTGGGTTGGGCCGCGACACTGGCGGCCGACCGGTCGAGCTGATCGGAGGGCGTTTTGCCGGATGGTTTGACGATCAAATAGGCGCTGACCGCGAGAATCGCCACGACTATTACCGCGCCACCGGCCATCGCGGCTCTTGCCCATTTCCGCGGCGACATTCTGAACCCGACACCCGCCATGGGGCGACTCCTTCACCACCTTCGGTGATCGCAACCCCAAGACCGTACCTCAGTCGGCATACCCGGTGCGATGCCTAAATGGGGGCGCTGGCGCGGCCGGCTAAGCCTTTCTGGTGGTCGCGGCGGCCCGGTCCATCTCCCAGTAGGCGCGCAGGGCCACCAATTGTCCCGCGTCGTTGGCCTTGTAGGTGAACACACCTTCCGCCGTGACCTGGTAGTCACCGGTGGTGATCAGGATGTGGCCGACGTTGGCCTCCTCGTTGCCGCACTGGCAGGGAACGCCGGAGCCCTGGCCGCACTGGTAAGTGTCGCGGAAGAAAAACTCGATTCTGGTGGTGGGCTCGGTCGCCTTGTCCCAAAAGGCTGATATCGCGGCACGGCCCCGGTGACCCTTTCCCTCGGGATCGAAGGCGGACGGGCCGATGGGGTCTTCGACGACCGCGTCGTCGGCGAACACTGCCAGCCAGGCTTGCTTGTTGCGGGCCGTGACCGCTTCCCGGGATCTGCGGCCGGCTTCGTGGGCGGGATGTGTGGAACTCACGCGGCTTGCCACCCGGAGTGGATATACGTATCGGCAAAGCGCTTCATCGAGTCCTGCTTCTTGCCCAGCGGCGCGTCGAACCCCAAGCCGTCAAAGACCCACGGTATGACGATGTTGTCGGTCACCCCGGCCTCGGCGAGCTCGCGGTGGCCCTGCACTCCGAACTTGTCGATGCACACCGCCTGAAACTCGAATGGTTGCTCGGCTCGCCCATATTCGGCGCGCAGTTGGTTGAGCTTTCCGATGGTTTCGGCCAGCTGCTCACCGGTCATCATCGCGCTGGTCCAGCCGTCGCCGATGCGGGCTGCGCGACGCAGCGCCACGTCGGTATGCCCACCGACGTAAAACGGCACCGGCTCACTGGGGGCCGGGCTCATTTGCAGGCGATCGAAATCGTAGAACTGGCCATGGAACTCGACCATGCCGCCACCGAGCACCAGCTTGATCACGTCGATCATCTCGTCGACTCGCGCGCCGCGGCGCCGGTACGGAACACCGCACCACTCGAACTCTTCCGGCGCCCAGCCGATCCCGACACCGAAGCCGAAGCGGTTGTTGGTCAGGTTGGCCACGAAGCGGTTGTTGGTCAGGTTGGCCACCGAGCCGACCTGACGGGCCAGCAGCAGCGGATTGCGGGACCCGAGCTTGAGCACATTGGTGTAGAAGCGCAGCTTCGAAGTGGCCGCCCCCATCGCGGCGGCCGCGATCAGGGGATCTACCCACGGTGTGTCCTGGTTCCACATCCGCGAACCGTCGGGGGTGTAGGGATAGTCGGCGGCGGCCTTCTCCATGTAGAACAGGGAATCCGGCAACGCGATCGAGTCGAATCCGACTTCCTCGGCGGTCTTGGCGATGCCGATCAGCTCATCGATCGGGCCCATCGCGATGCTGACGGTGTATTTCATCGGACTCATGGCTTGTCGGCCCCCACCACCCACATGGAGTAATACTGCGAGCCGCCGCCGTATGCGTGACCCAGGGCTTTCCGGGCATTGGGCACTTGGTGATCGCCGCCCTTGCCCATCACCTGGATAGCCGCCTCGGCGAAACGAATCAACCCCGAGGCGCCGATGGGGTTGGATGAGAGCACGCCGCCGGACGGGTTCACCGGCAACCGCCCGCCGATCGCGGTCTCACCGGCCTCGGTGAGCTTCCAGCCCTCGCCCTCGGGCATAAACCCAAGGTTTTCCAACCACATTGGTTCGAACCAGGAGAACGGGACATAGATCTCGGCGGCATCGATCTCATCGATCGGACTGGTGATTCCGGCCGCTTTCCACAGCGCCGCGGCCGCGTCACGGCCGGCCTGGGGGCTGACTTGGTCGCGTCCGGAGTATGCCAGCGGTTCGGTGCGCAGTGCGGTCGCGTGGATCCATGCCACCGGGTGCCCATCGGCAACGCGCGCATCGGCGATTTCCTCATTGCCGATCACCACGGCGCAGGCGCCGTCCGACGACGGGCAGGTCTCGTCGTAGCGGATCGGGTCCCACAACATCGGTGATTGCATCACCTTGTCGAGGGTGATGTCCGGCTGCTGTAGATGTGCGAGCGGGTTGCGGCTGCCGTTGAGCCGGTCCTTCACCGCGACCATTGCGCCGATGTTCGACGGAGCTCCGGAGCGGCGGATGTAGGCGCGCACGTGTGGGGCGAAATAGCCGCCGGCGCCGGCGCCGACCGGTTTGATGAAGGGAATCGGAATCGACAAGGCCCACATGGCGTTGGACTCCGACTGCTTCTCCCACGCCATCGCCAGCACGCGGCGATACTTGCCGGACTGGACCAGGCTGGCCGCCACCACACCGGTGGACCCGCCCACCGAGCCCGCCGTGTGCACCCGGATCAGCGGCTTGCCGCTGGCGCCCATGGCATCGGCCATGAACAGCTCCGGCATCATCACGCCCTCGAAGAAATCGGGCGCCTTACCGACCACGACGGCGTCGATGTCGTCGAACGTCGACCCGGAATCTTGCAGCGCCCGATCGATAGCCTCGCGCACCAGGCCGTTCATCGAGACATCTTGGCGCTTGGCGACATACTTGGTCTGCCCGGTACCCAGTACCGCGGCCAGCTGTGCTCGGGCTCCGGCCATCAGTTGTTCCCTTCCATGACCGCGACCAAGTTCTGTTGCAGCGCTGGCCCGCTGGTGGCGTGTGCTAGCACGCGACCGGCTGAACCGTCCCAAATGTGTCGCGCCGCAAAGCCGATGCGTTCGAGGCCGGCGAGAAACATCGGGTTGGCCGCCAGCGCTCCGCCGGACGGGTTGACTTTCGTCTTGTCGGTGAGCCCGATCGCCTCGGCGATGATCAGATGCTGGTGGGTGAACGGGGCGTGGATCTCGGCGACGTCGATGCCGGTGTCACCGCCGCTGGCCGCCTTGGCTGAGACGGCGGTGGACGGCGAGACGGTCAGGTCGCGCACGCCCAGCGACGGCGATTCGATGCGGTGCTCGAAACCCGTTATCCACGCTGGCGATTCGCGTAGCTCCCGAGCGCGATCATCGGCGGCCAGGACGATCGCGGCCGCGCCGTCGGTGATCGGCGCGATGTCGTGCCGTCGCAGCGGGTCGTTGAAGAACGGGCGGGCGAGCAGCTCGTCGATGCTCTTGGCCGGCTTCTCGGAGTCGTTTCGTTGCGAGCGGGCGAACGAGTCGAGGGCGACCTGAGCCATTTGCTCGTGGGTCCACTTGCCGGAATCCAGGCCGAGGCGGGCCTGCAATCCCGCCATCGACACCGAGTCCGGCCACAGTGGCGCAACGGTGTAGGGATCGGTCTGCCTCGACAGGATCTGGCGCAGGATGCCCGCCGAGGACTTGCCGAAGCCGTAGACCAGCGCGGTGTCGACCTCGCCGGTCAGGATCTTGATGTAAGCCTCGAAAAGCGCCCAGGCCGCATCCATCTCCACGTGGGATTCATTGATCGGCGGCACGGCGCCGATCGAATCGATCGCAGAGATAAACGAAAATGCTCTTCCGGCTAGGTAATCCGAGGATCCCGAACACCAGAAGCCAATGTCGGACTGGGTGATGCCCAGATCCTCATACAGCTGCGCGAAGCAGGGCATCAGCATTTCGACGCCGTTGGTGGTGCCGTCGGTGCGGCGGACATGCGGGGCGTGGGCAAAGCCGACGACCGCGACATTGCGATCACTCATGTGTGGGTGAGCCCTTTACAGGTGGTGTTTGTAGGTGTCATAGTCGGCGTCCGGTTCCCCGGTCGGCCGGAAATACTCGATGTTGTCGATGCCGAATCCCCACTCCTCGCGGGGCTTCCACACCGCCTCGACGCGCATACCCATCCGCACTTCGTTGGCGTCGATGTCGGCGACCAGGTGCAGGAACGGAATGTCGGCGCCGTCGAGCAGCACGTAGGCCGCGACGTAGGGCGGCTTGATGCGCTGACCCTGGAACGGGATATTGATGATCGCGAACGTGGTCACCGTGCCCTGGTCCGGCAGTTCGACGAACTCGGTGGTCGGCTGGCCGGTGGCCGGATCGGCCCCGTGCGGCGGGAAGTAAACCTTCCCCTTCGCGCCGGTCCTCGCGCCGAGCAGTTTTCCTTCGGCGATGGCCCTGAGGTAGGCGCTTTCCTCGTGTGAGGCGGTGTGCTGAATCGTCAGCGACACCGGCGTGACGATCATCTTGACCGGATCCTGCTCACTCGGTTCTCCGGGCGGCTCGGCGTCCTCGCCCAGCTTGAAATAGGCGATGTCGGTGATGGCGCCCACCGTCTCGTCGGCCCAGTGCACGTGGACCCTGGCGCCGGTCTTGATCTTGTCCGGCCCGCCCGCATCGACGGCGTGCAGCAGCGGGGTGTCCGCGCCGTCGAGCTTGATCAGTGCCCAGGCGAACGGGCGGTCCAGCGGCTGCCCCGGTAGCGGCTCCGGCTGCCAGGTCCAGGACGCGACTGTGCCGACGGCCGACACCGGTACCATTTCGCCCAACGGTTCGTAGGTGACCGGGTCATACTCCGCCGGCGGCACGTGCACCCTCCCGTCGGATCCACGGACTCCCAGAATCCGGCGCTCGCGCAACGCGGTGAAGAACTCACCGAGGGTGGGACCTACCGAACGGGTGTAGTCGAAGGACAACGTCAACGGCGCGGAGAGGGGCGGCTCAGGGTGATCGATCAGGGTCGGGCCGCTCGAACTGGCTGTCACGCCTTCGAGTAGAACAGGTTCTAAGAACGGTTTCAACTAGGGCTTTCTTGGGGCCCTGAGAGAGGCAGCGATGAAGCTCGGATTGCAGCTGGGGTATTGAGGCGCGCAGCCCCCCGAGAACGCTGGGGAGTTGGTCGCCGCGGCCGAGGAAGCCGGATTCGATGCCGTCTTCACCGCCGAGGCGTGGGGCTCGGACGCCTACACACCCTTGGCCTGGTGGGGTTCCTCGACCCAGCGGCTGCGGCTGGGCACCTCGGTGATCCAGCTCTCCGCGCGTACTCCGACCGCATGCGCGATGGCGGCGCTGACCCTCGACCACCTCAGTGGTGGCAGGCACATTCTGGGATTGGGCGTGTCCGGTCCCCAGGTGGTGGAGGGCTGGTATGGGCAGCGGTTCCCCAAACCACTGGCCCGCACCCGTGAATACGTCGACATCCTGCGCCAGGTGTGGGCCCGGGAAGGGGTGGTGACCAGCGACGGCCCGCACTACCCGCTGCCGCTGACGGGTGCCGGGACAACCGGCCTGGGTAAGGCGCTCAAGCCCATCACCCACCCATTGCGTGCGGATATCCCGATCATGCTGGGTGCCGAGGGGCCGAAGAACGTCGCACTGGCCGCGGAGATCTGTGACGGCTGGTTGCCCATCTTCTACACGCCCCGGATGGCCGACATGTACAACGAATGGCTGGACGAGGGATTCGCCCGCCCCGGCGCCCGGCGCAGCCGCGCGGACTTCGAGATCTGTGCGACGGCGCAGATAGTGGTCACCGAGGACCGGCCGGCGACGTTCGCCGCCATCAAACCGTTCGTGGCTCTCTACATGGGGGGAATGGGAGCCGAGGGCACCAACTTCCACGCCGACGTCTACCGCCGGATGGGCTACGCGGAAGTGGTCGACGACGTCACCAAATTGTTCCGGTCCAACCGCAAGGACGAGGCCGCCGAGATCATCCCCGACGAGCTGGTCGATGACGCCGTGATCGTCGGCGACGCCGACTACGTGCGTAAGCAGATCGAGGTCTGGGAAGCCGCCGGTGTCACCATGATGGTGGTCAGCGCCCGCAGCGTTGAGCAGGTCCGCGAGCTCGCCGGACTTGTTGGAGGCTGATCCACGCGGTTCTTGCCAGGTGATTAGAACACGTTCTAGATTGGCCCGGTGGGGTTGACTTCAGATGGCGTGCGCGTCGCCGAACGTCATCTCCACATTGGCTGCCGATTGGGAAACCAGCGCACGCTTGGGCAGCCCCAGCGAAGCAAGTTCCCTGGCGTAGGGGTGCTCACCCAGATGCAGACGTGCACCGCCCAGCCGGGCGCGCATTCCGGTGATTCGCGTTTCCCACGGAATCTCCCGGGTGACCCCGTCCTGGTGAGAGTAGGTCTGGAGCACCTGCGCGCCCCGGGTGGGCACCGCAACGCCGTTGCTGAATTCGATGCCGGCGATCAGCTGCCCGTCCGCGCTGACATCGAAGCTGAACTTCTTGCCCTCGCGGACGTTGAAGTCCGCCATGATCTTCGGGAAGCCCCAGATGGTGCGCCCGGCCTCGAGGGTGAACGACTGGTCGACCGGCAGGTGGTGGATGAACGCCGCGGCCTTGGCCAGCGCTCGCGGTCCACGTGTTTGGACGCCCGGCGGATTCACCATGACCGCGGTGCCGTACTCGTGGTACCGGCCGAGGTCTCCGTCGACATAGCGCACCAGCATCTGCATCACCATCGCCTTGCCGGGCAGGTATTCGCACACCCGCAGCCCGCTGTAGTCGATGAGCTGTTGTGCCGCCACGGCGGGAACCGAGAACATCGCGGAGTGCAGATTGGCTGTGCGGATGCGCACCGGCATGGTGAGCACAGTGCCGGCGATGGTGTGTTGAGAGACGGGCATAAGGCTCACTGTAATGCGGAGGAATGGCGATGACTAAGCCGTTGATCAAACCCGACGTCGACCTGACCGACGGCAACTTCTACGCCAGTAGGCAAGCGCGAGAGGCATATCGGTGGATGCGGGCCAATCAGCCCGTCTTCCGTGACCGCAACGGTCTGGCTGCCGCGTCCACCTATCAGGCCGTGATCGATGCCGAGCGGCAGCCCGAACTGTTCTCTAACGCCGGCGGCATCCGTCCCGATCAGGACGCGCTGCCGATGATGATCGACATGGACGACCCGGCACATCTGTTGCGGCGCAAGCTGGTTAACGCGGGTTTTACCCGCAAGCGGGTCAAAGACAAAGAGCACTCGATCGCCCAGCTGTGCGACACGCTAATCGACGCGGTTTGTGAGCGCGGAGAATGCGACTTCGTGCGGGACCTGGCCGCGCCGCTGCCGATGGCGGTCATCGGTGACATGCTCGGGGTGCTCCCCGAACAGCGAGAGATGTTCCTGAGGTGGTCAGACGATCTGGTGACATTCCTCAGTTCCCATGTGTCACAAGAGGATTTCCAGGTCACCATCGACGCCTTCGCCGCCTACAACGACTTCACCCGGGCGACCATCGCGCCGCGCCGCGCCGAGCCTACCGACGACCTGGTCAGCGTGTTGGTCAGTTCGGAAGTCGACGGTGAGCGGCTGAGCGACGACGAACTGGTCATGGAGACGCTGCTGATTCTGATCGGCGGCGACGAGACGACCAGGCACACGCTAAGCGGCGGAAGCGAGCAACTGTTGCGCAACCGCGACCAGTGGGACCTGCTGCAAAGCGACCGAGAGTTGCTGCCGGGCGCCATCGAAGAGATGCTGCGCTGGACCGCGCCGGTGAAAAACATGTGCCGAATGCTGACCGCGGACACCGAGTTTCACGGGACCGCGTTGAGCGAGGGCGAAAAGATCATGCTGCTGTTCGAGTCGGCCAATTTCGACGAGGCGGTGTTCACCGACCCGGAGAAGTTCGACATCCAGCGAAACCCGAACAGCCATTTGGCTTTCGGCTTCGGTACCCACTTCTGCATGGGCAATCAGCTGGCCCGGTTGGAGCTGTCGTTGATGACCGCTCGGGTGGTGCAGCGGCTGCCTGACTTGAGGCTGGCCGATCAGGATTCGCGGTTGCCGCTGCGGCCGGCGAACTTTGTCAGCGGCTTGGAGTCCATGCCGGTCGTCTTCACTCCCAGCCGGCCACTGAGCTGAGCACGCCGAGCGGGAGATCAGCGGTTCTGGAAGTTGGGTTTGCGCTTCTGCGCGAACGCCTGCGGACCTTCTTTGGCGTCGTCGGACAAGAACACCTCGATGCCGATCCGAGTGTCGATCTTGAACGCCTCGTTCTCGTGCATGCCCTCGGTTTCGCGGATGGTGCGCAGGATCGCCTGGACCGCAAGAGGCCCGTTGGCCGCGATGATCTCCGCAATTTCCAGCGCCTTGGTCAGCGCCTGGCCGTCGGGCACGACGTGGCCCACCAGCCCCATCTCCTTGGCCTCCGCGGCAGTGATGTGCCGTCCGGTCAGCAGCAGATCGCAGGCCACCGTGTAGGGGATCTGGCGGACCAGCCGCACCGCCGAGCCGCCCATCGGGTACAGGCTCCACTCGGCCTCCGAGATGCCGAACTTGGCGCTCTCGGCGGCGACGCGAATGTCGGTACCTTGCAGAATCTCGGTTCCGCCGGCTATCGCGGGGCCCTCGACGGCGGCGATCAGCGGCTTTTTCAGCCGGCGGCCCTTCAACAGCGCGTCGATGCGCGACGGGTCGTAGCTGCCGTCCTTGAATGAGTCGCCCGGCGGCTTCTTGGTCGCCGCCTTGAGGTCCATCCCAGCGCAGAAGTAGCCGCCCGCGCCGGTCAGGATGCAGCAGCGGATGTCGGGATCGTTGTCGACGCGATCCCAGGCCTCGACCATGATTTGCATCATTTCGCCACTAAGCGCGTTACGTCGGGACGGGCGATTCATCGTCACGATCAGGGTGTGCCCGCGCTGCTCCACCAGCGCGTCTGGTCCGGACTCCCCGTTTGCTGGCGTCTCGGAAGTATTCGGGGCCACGAGCACCGCCTTTCGCATGGCATCGGGCATTCGCTTGTCAAGAAATGTAACACGTTCTAGTTTGGTGGCCGTGGCCCTGAATATTGCCGATCTAGCCGAGCACGCCATCGACGCTGTGCCTGACCGTGTAGCCCTCATCTGCGGCGATGAGCAGCTGACCTATGCCCAGCTGGAGGAAAAAGCCAATCGACTGGCGCACCACCTCATCGACCAGGGGGTGCGCAAGGGCGACAAGGTCGGCCTTTACTGCCGAAACCGCATCGAGATTGTCATCGCGATGCTCGGCATCATCAAAGCGGGCGCCATTTTGATCAACGTCAACTTCCGCTACGTCGAGGGGGAGCTGAAGTACCTGTTCGACAACTCCGACATGGTGGCGTTGGTCCACGGGCGTCAGTACGCGGACCGAGTCGCCAACGTGCTGCCGGACACCCCCAACGTCAAGACGATCCTGGTGGTGCAGGACGGTAGTGACAAGGACTACCAGCGTTACGGCGGTGTGGAGTTCTACTCGGCCATTGCCGACGGCTCGCCCGAGCGAGACTTCGCCGAGCTGCAGCGGGAGCGCAGCGCCGATGACATCTACATCCTCTACACCGGGGGTACCACTGGCTTCCCCAAGGGCGTGATGTGGCGTCACGAGGACATCTACCGGGTGCTGTTCGGCGGAACCGACTTCGCAACCGGCGAATTCATCAAGGACGAATACGATCTGGCCAAAGCCGCCGCCGCGAATCCGCCGATGATCCGCTACCCGATTCCGCCGATGATCCACGGCGCTACCCAGTCGGCTACCTGGATGTCGATCTTCTCCGGTCAAACCACCGTGCTGGCGCCGGAATTCGACGCGGACCAGGTGTGGCGCACCATCAGCGACCGCAAGGTCAATCTGCTGTTCTTCACCGGGGATGCGATGGCGCGTCCGCTGCTCGACGCGCTGATGAAGGACAACGATTACGACTTGTCGTCGTTGTTCCTGTTGGCCAGCACCGCGGCGCTGTTCTCGCCGAGCATCAAGGAGAAGCTGCTCGAGCTGCTGCCGAATCGGGTCATCACCGACTCAATTGGTTCGTCGGAGACCGGCTTTGGCGGCACCAGCATCGTGGGAGCCGGCCAGGCCACCACCGGTGGTCCGCGGGTGACCATCGACCATCGCACCGTGGTACTCGACGAGGAGGGCAACGAGGTCAAACCTGGCTCGGGGGTGCGCGGCATCATCGCCAAGAAGGGCAACATCCCGGTCGGCTACTACAAGGACGAGAAGAAGACCGCCGAGACCTTCAAGACCATCAACGGTGTTCGCTATGCGATCCCCGGCGACTACGCAATGGTCGAGGCGGACGGGACGGTCACCATGCTGGGACGCGGCTCGGTGTCGATCAACAGCGGCGGCGAGAAGATCTACCCCGAAGAGGTCGAGGCGGCGTTGAAGGGCCACCCCGATGTGTTCGACGCCCTGGTGGTCGGTGTGCCGGATCCGCGCTACGGCCAGCACGTGGCGGCCGTGGTGGCGCCCAGGCCGGGCTCTCGTCCGTCGTTGGCGGAGTTGGACGGCTTCGTGCGCAGCGCGATCGCGGGATACAAGGTGCCACGCAGCCTCTGGTTCGTCGACGAGGTCAAGCGTTCACCCGCGGGCAAGCCGGACTACCGCTGGGCCAAGGAGCAGACCGAGGCGCGGCCCGCCGACGATGTGCACGCCGCGCATGTGAGCGCATGATGCGCGACGCGGTGTGAGCGACTTCGTCAAGCAGCACTCGGGTGCGCCCGCCGGTTATTTCGCGTGGGAAGCGGCAGGCCTGCGATGGCTTTCCGATGTCGACGGCGGTGTCGCATGTGTGCCGGTGGTTTCGGTGGGCCAGACGAGTCTGACGCTGCGGCGGCTGGAATCCGTGGCCCCCAGCGTTGCGGCGGCGCACGATTTTGGCCGCCGACTGGCCATCACCCACGATGCGGGCGCCCCGGCGTTCGGGGCGGGGCCGCAGGGCTGGGACGGGCCGGGATTCTTCGGGCCGTTGTCGCAGCCACTGCCGATGTCGCTGGCGCGGCACCAACACTGGGGCGACTTTTATGCTCAGGAGCGCCTGGCGCCGATGGCCGAGCTTGCCGCGCCGCGCCTTGGCGCCCCCACCCGCGCCACCATCGAATCCGTCATCACACGTTGTCGCGCAGGTGATTTCGACGACGACGATCGGCCGGCCCGGCTACACGGCGATCTGTGGGGTGGCAACGTGATGTGGACACCCGACGGGGTGGTGCTGATCGACCCCGCCGCGCATGCCGGCCATCGCGAATCCGATCTGGCGATGCTCGCACTGTTCGGCTGCGCGCACTACGAAGCCATCCTCGCCGGCTACCAGCAGCTGCGACCGCTGCGGCCCGGCTGGCGTGGCCGCATCGGACTGCACCAGCTTTACCCGCTGCTGGCGCACGTGGTGCTCTTCGGCGGTGGCCACGTCCAGCGGACCGATGTGGTGGCGCGCGCCGTTCTCGCTGCCTAGCCTCACCTGTCGAAATCACCCACCCTCGCGGGGCGTTAGAGTCTGAAGTGCGATGACGATCGACGCGTGGATGCAGCATCCGACTCAGCGATTCCTGCGCAGCGACATGCTGGCCTCGCTGCGCCGCTGGACCGACAGCTCGATCCCCGAGGCCCAGATCCCCATCGAGGCGACCATTGCATCGATGGATGCCGCCGACGTCGAGTTCGGTCTACTCAGCGCGTGGCGTGGTCCCAATGGTCAGGATCTGGTGTCTAACGACGAGGTTGCGGGGTGGGTCGATCTGCACCCGCAGCGATTCGCCGGGCTGGCGGCGGTAGACCTGGACCGTCCGATGGTCGCGGTTCGCGAGCTGCGAAGCCGAGTCGCTTCGGGGTTCGTCGGTCTGCGGGTGGTGCCCTGGTTGTGGGAGGCGCCGCCCACCGATCGCCGCTATTACCCACTGTTCGCCGAGTGCGTGGAGTCGGGGGTTCCGTTCTGCACCCAAGTCGGGTACACCGGCCCGCTGCGGCCATCGGAGACCGGCCGCCCGATCCCCTACATCGACCAAGTGGCCCTGGACTTCCCGGAGCTGGTGATCGTCTGCGGTCACGTCGGCTACCCGTGGACAGAAGAGATGGTCGCGGTGGCGCGCAAACACGAAAACGTCTACATCGACACGTCGGCCTACACGATCAAGCGGCTGCCGCACGAGTTGATCCGATTCATGAAGACTGGCACCGGACGACGCAAAGTCTTGTTCGGCACCAACTTCCCGATGATCGCTCATGCGCACGCCCTGGCGGGCCTTGACGAACTCGGTCTGGAAGACGAGGCTCGACGCGACTTTCTGCACGGCAACGCCGAGCGGGTCTTCGGGCTCGCGCAACGACCCCCAAGATAAAGGAGTAGGCAGGTGAACGGTGCCCAGGCTCTGATCAACACCTTGGTCGATGGTGGTGTTGACGTGTGCTTTGCCAACCCCGGTACCTCGGAGATGCATTTCGTGGCCGCACTGGACACCGTTGCGGACATGCGCGGTGTGCTCGCCCTCTTCGAGGGCGTGGCCACCGGTGCGGCCGATGGCTATGCCCGCATGGCCGACAAGCCCGCAGCGGTGCTGCTGCATCTGGGCCCCGGACTCGGCAACGGCCTGGCCAACCTGCACAACGCCCGCCGGGCCCGGGTGCCGATGGTTGTGGTCGTCGGAGACCACGCGACTTACCACAAGAAGTACGACGCCCCATTGGAATCCGACATCGACGCATTGGCCGGCACGGTTTCGGGCTGGGTGCACCGGACCGAGACGGCCGCCGATGTCGGCGCCGACACCGCCAAGGCCATCGCCGCCAGCCGGCAGGGGCCGCAGGTTTCCACGCTGATCCTGCCGGCGGACGCGTCCTGGTCCGACGGCGCCGAGCCGGCCATGGTGCCGCCGGCGCAACCCGCGCCGGTCACCGGCGACGTGGTCTCGATCGCCAAGATGCTGCGCTCGGCGGAACCGGCCCTGCTCCTGATCGGTGGGGACGCCACCCGGGGGCCGGGTCTGGCCGCGGCCGCTCGTATCGCCGAGGCGACCGGCGCGCGGTGGCTGTGCGAGACATTCCCGACCCGGCTGGAGCGCGGCGCTGGAGTGCCCGCGGTGGAACGGCTCGGATACTTCGCCGAGGCCGCGGCGGCACAGCTGGACGGGGCCAAACATCTGGTGCTGGCCGGCGCGAAATCGCCGGTGTCGTTCTTCGCCTACCCGGGCATGGCCAGCGATCTGGTGCCCGCCGGATGCACGGTGCACGAGCTTGCCGGGCACCGGGGAGCGGCTGATGCCTTGATCGCACTGGCCGACGAGGTTGCGCCCGGGACGAGTGCACCGATGGCCGCGCTATCGCGCCCGCAACTGCCCACGGGTGCGCTGACCTCGATGTCAGCGGCGGACGTGATCGGCGCGCTGATGCCCGAACGTGCGATCGTCGTCGACGAGTCCAACACCTCGGGTGTGCTGCTGCCGCAGGCGACCGCCGGTGCGCCGGCCCACGATTGGCTGACGTTGACCGGCGGGGCGATCGGTTACGGCATTCCGGCCGCGGTGGGTGCCGCGGTCGCGGCGCCCGAACGTCCGGTGCTGTGCCTGCAATCCGACGGGTCGGCGATGTACACGATCTCCGGGTTGTGGACCCAGGCCCGGGAAAACCTCGATGTCACCACCGTCATCTACAACAACGGCGCCTACGACATTCTGCGAGTGGAGTTGCAGCGCGTGGGTGCCGGCTCGGCGCCCGGTCCCAAAGCGCTGGATCTTCTTGATATCTCCCGTCCCACAATGGATTTCGTCAAGATTGCAGAAGGCATGGGTGTTCCGGCCCGGCGGGTCAGTAGCTGCGAGGAATTTGCGGACGCGCTGCGCGGCGCCTTCAATGAACCCGGGCCGCATCTGATCGACGCCGTCGTGCCATCGCTGCTGGGCTAGCCGCCGCCTCCGGTAAGGGCAGATAGCTTTGCGCTGCCGCCCAGGAGCCAATCCGCGATCCTGTTCAGCGCCTTGACTCCGGTTTGGAAGCTGGCTGCCTGCGCGGCCAATGCCACACCCAGATGGCCCGATCCGGTGGGCACGATGCCGAACTGCCGCACCAAATAGTCGCCGTCCTGGCCGGGGCCCCAACCGCCTTTTGCGGCAACTCCTTTGGCGGCCAGACCCCAGCGATGGCGCTCGGTGAGCTGGCGCATCAAGTCGATGACGGGGCCCGCGTCCGCAACACCGGGCAGTCCCGCGGCGAACAGCGCTTGCCGGTCCAGGCGCCATGGTGTTTGACCGAATGCGGTGAAACCGCGCCGAAGTCGGCGCGATTCCACCTGGGTGCACTCATCGCCGGCCGTGCCGATGACGGCCTGCACCTGTTGGGCGGCATCGAGGGGGTCGCCCAGCTGCGACCACAGCTGCTCGGCGGCCGCGTTGTCCGATTCGGTGATCGCCTTGGTCACCCATGCAGCTGCGCGCCGTGGGTTGCTGCGCAGCGCTGCGATCGCCAACGGCACCTTGACCGTCGACCAGGCGACGCCGGTCGACCAGGAGCCCAACGAACAGGTCTCGCCGCTGTCGGGGAGCGCGACCGCCACACCCGCGGTCGCCGGCAGCGCGGTGCACAGCTGCTCGAAGCTTGCCTCGAGCGCGGCGCGGGGCGCGCCCATCATCAGGCCTGACCTCCGGCGCCCGCCGCGCCGCCGCTGCCCCCGGTGCCGCCGGCGCCCCCGGCGCCGCCGTCGGAGTCGGTGCTTGCCTGGCCGTCTTGGCCCTCCTGACTAGCGCCGCCGTTTGCACCGCTCTGGCCGACCCCGCCGGTCCCGCCCGCCCCGCCCAGCCCGCCGGCCCCGCCATTGCCCGCGGTGCCGCCGCCAGAACCCGCAGCGCCCCCACTGCCGCCTTGTCCGCCATTGCCGCCGGCCGCACCGATGGAGCCGGTGCCGCCGGCGCCTCCGTTGCCGTTGGCCCCGGCGCCGTTATTGACGCCGCCGTCGCCGCCATCCCCACCGCTACCGCCGACGGCACCGCCACCGCCCTTGCCGCCGTCGCCGCCGGTTCCGCCGGTACCCCCGTTGCCGCCGTTGCCGCCGTTGGCGCCGCCGCTACCGGCCCTACCCCCGGCGCCACCGTTGCCGCCAGTGCCGGCGTTGATGGTTCCGTCATTGCCGGCACCGCCCGTACCACCAGTACCGGCGGTGCCGGTCGCCCCGGAGGCGACGTCGCCACCGTCGCCGCCGTCGCCGCCCGCGGAACCGTTGCCGCCGGCGGGGGAGCCCTCGATGGTGCCGTTGTTGGCGTTGCCGCCGTTGCCGCCGTTACCCGCGGTGCTGCCGGCCGATCCGGCGGTGACATTCCCACCGTCCCCACCGTTGCCGCCGCCGCCGAACTGACCGCCGGCTCCGCCCTGTCCGCCTTGCCCACCGACGGCCACACCGTCGGTGCCGGTTTCTGACGCGTCGCCGCCGAGACCGCCGTCACCGCCCGGACCGCCGGCGCTGCCGTTGCCGCCGTCGCCACCGTCGCCGCCGGTGCCTTGGGCGCCGGTGCTGCCGCCGGTGCCGGCGCCGGCACTGCCGCCCGTGCCCGGCGCACCGCCGTTACTCCCGTTGCCGCCATCGCCACCGGCTCCGCCGGACGGTGTCGGGAGGCTGGAGGCGGGGACGAACTGCGCGCCGATGGCGCCCTCGGCGCCGTTGCCGCCATTGCCGCCGGTCCCGCCGTTGCCGCCGCTCGGACCCGCGCCGCCGGCGCCGCCGTTGCCGCCCGCTCCCGCGGTGCCGGCGTCACCACCAGCGCCGCCGTCGCCTGCGGGGCTGAGGAATCCGGGGGAGCTGCCCGCCCCGCCGAACGCGCCGGCGGAGTCACGACGGCACCGCCCGCCCGCCGGTGCCGCCTTGCCGGCACCGCCCCCGGTGCCACCCTGACCGCCGGTGCCACCGGCACCCCCGGCGGCCCCGCCGTTGCCGCCGGCTCCACCATCGGCTCCGGTGCCGCCAATTCCGCCGGTACCGCTTGCGGGTGCCGAGGACGTTCCGGTGCTGCCGCTACCGCCGTTGCCGCCGTCGCCGCCAACACCGCCGCCCCCACCGATGCCGCCGCCCCCGCCGGTACCGCCATTGGCGCCGGCGGCGCCACCGGCACCCCCGTCGCCGCCCTTGCCGACGGCGGTACCGTCGCCGCCGTTGTAGCCGGTGAACACGTTGGCGTCGGCGCCGTCGACTCCGTTGCCGCCAGCACCGCCGTGACCGCCCTGCGCGCCATTTCCGCCGACGCCCTCGTTGCCCGCCTGACCGCCGGTACCGGCCAGCCCGGCCGCACCGGGGGCCCCGCCGGCGCCGCCGACGCCACCCTGACCGCCGGTGCCGCCCGCGTCGGGCCGGCAGCACCGGCCGCGCCGTTGCCTCCGCTGCCGAACAACCAGCCGCCGTCGCCGCCGTTGCCTCCGGGCGTCGTCGCATTGGCGCCGTTGCCGATGATCGGGCGGGCCAGCAGGCTCTGCGCGGGTGCGCTCACCGCGTTGATGGCCAGCTGCAGCGGCGATGTGCCGGTTGTCTCCGCGGCGGCGTAGGCCACCGCGCCCGCACTCAGGACCCGCTCCAACTGGGTATGCAATGCGGCCGCTTGGCCGGCCAACCGCTGGTAGTCGGCGGCGTGCGCGGAGAAGAACGCGGCGATGGCGGTGGACACCTCGTCGGCGGCCGCTGTCAGCATCGCGGTGGTGGGACCCGCCGCCGCGGCGTTAGCCGCGGCGACTGATGAACCGATGCCGGCCAGGTCGCCGGCGGCCGCCGTCATCGCCTCTGGCGCGACAATCAGGTAGGACATCCGGGGCACCTTGGGTTCTGAGAAACACGACCTGGGCACTATCGAGGCGGATGCTATCCCGATCGGCGAAATTCATTGAGTGTTTTTCACCGAAGATCAGGCTTCGGCTACGACTGGTCGCGGATGGGCCAAACCGGATCGCCACAGTCGACACCGTCGGCCGCGAGCTGGCGTTTGAGCACCTTGAACGTCTCGGTTCGGGGCAGCGCCGAACAGATCCGGACGTAGGACGGCCACTGCTTGGGGCCGAGGTCGGATTGACCGGCCAGGAATGCGCGGAACTTGTCGACATCGAACTTCGCACCGGGGGTGAGCACCATCGCCGCCATCACTTGGTCTCCGACCACCGGATCGGGTATCGCGTAGACCGCAACTTCGATGGCGTCGGGATAACGCAGCAGTACCCGCTCGATCGGTGCGGTTCCGAGGTTTTCACCATCGACCCGCATCCAATCGCCTAGGCGGCCAGCGAAGTACGCGTAGCCGGCCGCATCGCGGTAGGCGAGGTCGCCGCTGTGGTAGACGCCGCCCGACATCCGCTGCGCCGAGGCGGCCTCGTCGTTGTAGTAGCCCTCGAACCGGCCCGGCCCCGCGGTGTTCACCAGCTCCCCGACGGCTCCCACCGGACACTGCTGGCCCGTCTCGGGGTCGACAATCTCGATGTTCTCCGGCAGCGGACCCAACGAGCCCGCCGGGGTATCGGGGGTTCGCGCGATGGCTACACCCCCCTCGGTGGAACCGAAGCCGTCCTGGACGACGCAGCCGAAGCGACATCCGAAACGCTCGATATCGCCGGGTACACCTTCGTTGCCGTAGACGGCTCGCAACGGGTTGTCCGCGTCATCGGGTCGTTCGGGTGTGGCCAGCACATACGACAACGGCTTGCCCACGTAGTTCGCGTAGGTGGCGCCGTAGCGGCGCACGTCGGAAAGAAACTGCGAAGCGGAGAACTTGCGCCGCAACGCCATTGATCCCTGGCATGCCACCGCCACCGCCCATCCCACCAGGACCGCGTTGGAGTGGAACAACGGCATCGACACATAACAGACGTCGTCGCGCCCCAGGCCGAAGCGCTGCGTCATGGTCACGCCCGCGATCGCGACCTTGCTGTGGCTGCACTTGACCGCCTTGGGATCACCGCTGGTGCCGGAGGTGTAGATGAGCATGAAAAGATCAGCCGGTGCGGCATTTTGAAAGCTGATCTCCGAATTACGATGCGCATCAATCACTTCCGCCCACTCGGCTGAGTCGACGTTGACGTGCTCGATGCCGTCCAGGGTGCTCGCCGATGCCGTGTCGGCGAGCACCATCTGGCAGTCGGCGTGTTCGATGTCGCGGGCAAGTGCCGCGCCGCGGCGTACCGGATTGAGGCCTACCGGAATGATTCCGGACATTCCGGCTGCGGCCAGCATCGCCGAGAAGAACGGCGTGTTCTGCAGCAACACGCCGACATGCGGCGGGCGAGTGGGGTCAAGGCGCTCACGCAGCGCCGCGGCGATCGCGGCGCCGTGCCCGATGTGGTCTGCCCAGCTGGTGAAGGAGTCTTCGAAATAGATTCCCCGGTCTCCGATTTCGGCGAGCGGGACCAGCAGCTGGGGGACGGTGGGGTCCGCGCTCAATTCAGCCCCTTCGTTGGTCTCGACGAGCGTGAAGCTGCGGCCGCGCCCAGCGCCGTCGCCTCCTACGCTGGAGTCTCCGCCAGTTCACGGCCGATTTGGCGAAGCGCTGTGGTGGCCCCGCCCAGAGCGAACTCGGCTTCCTTGGCGGCCAGGAAGTAACGGTGCACCGGATGATCGGTGTCGACACCGACCCCGCCGTGCACATGCACGATGGTGTGCGCGACACGGTGGCCGGCCTCAGCCGCCCAGAAGCCCGCCGATGCCACATCGATCTCAGCGGGCAGGTCCTCCGATACCCGCCAAGCGGCCTGGGTCAGTGTCAGTCGCAATCCCTTGACGTCGATGTAGCCGTCGGCCAGGCGCTGTCCCACCGCCTGGAAACTGCCGATCGGGCGGTCGAACTGCTCGCGGGTACGCGCGTATTCGGCGGTCATCTGGAGTCCGCGTTCGAGTACCCCGAGCTGAAATGCGCTGCGGCCCAGGGTATTAATGGTGCGCAGCCAGGCGGTGACATCGGATCCGCCGATCCCGCGTGCGGCATCCACCTCCGTGCCGTCCAGGGCCAGATGGCCGACGCTGCCCAGGCCGGTAGTCTGCAGCGCGGTGACGCTGACCCCGGGGTCATCGGCGGCAACCAGGAAAACAACGGTGCCGGAATCGGTTTCGGCGGGAACAAGAAAGGCGTCTGCGACCGGACCGTAGCCCACCTGAGTGCGGGTGCCGGTGAGACGGAAACCCGCGCCGGACCGCGCAGCCTGGACCGGTCCCTCGCCCATCTCCGCGTCAAGGGCCACGGCAAGGATCTTCTCACCGCCGACCGCCGCGGCACCCCAGCTCTGCTGCAGTTCTTCGGAGCCGAACCGGGCCAGCGCGCCAGCGGCCAAAACCACCGACTCGAGGTAGGGCACGGCGGCTAGCTGATGCCCGAGCGCGACCAGGATCGCAACCTGCTCGAGCACCCCGAAACCGTCACCGCCCACCTGGGTGGCGGCGGCACTGGACAGGATGTCGCTGTCGATCAGCTTGCGCCACAGCTCGCGGTCGAATCGTTGCTCCAGCCCGTCGAGCTGGCGCTGGTGCTCGGGCGTGCACACCGCGTCCACGATGGTGTCGACCAGACCGCGAAGATCCTGAGCCGCTTCAGTCGTCGAGAAGTCCATAGAAGTCCGTCCTCTGAGAATGTGTGAAAGTCAGCGGTTGGCCCGGGGCAGTCCCAGGGCGACCATGCCGATGATGTCGCGCTGGACTTCGTTGGTGCCGCCGCCGAAGGTCAGGATCAGACACGCCCGGTGCATCCGCTCGACGCGCCCGCGAACCAACGCGCCGGGGGAGTCCTGACGCAGGGTGGCCGCGGTGCCCAGGACCTCCATGAGCAGCCGGTAGGCCTCGGTGGCCAGCTCGGTGCCGAACACCTTGGCGGCCGATGCGTCCGCCGGTGACGGGGCGGCGTCGTTCGAGGCCAGCTCCCAGTTGATCAGCTTGAGCACCTCGACCTTGGCGTGCACCCGGGCCAGGTTCAGCTGCACCCACTCCGAGTCGATGAGACGGGCGCCGCCGGCATCCTTGGTGTTTTGCGCCCATTCGCGGACTTCCCGCAGGGCCATGGATATCGGTGCCGACGAGACCAGGGCCACCCGCTCGTGGTTGAGCTGGTTGGTCACCAGTTTCCAGCCCGCGTTCTCCTCACCGATCAGGTTGGTCACCGGCACCCGCACGTCGGTGTAGTAGGTCGCACTGGTGTCGGGTCCGGCCATGGTGTGCACCGGTGTCCACGAGAAGCCTTCGGCGGTCGTGGGAACGACCAGCATGGAGATGCCGCGGTGTTTCTTGGCCTCCGGGTTGGTGCGCACCGCCAGCCAGACCCAGTCCGCGTAGGCGATCAGGCTGGTCCACATCTTCTGGCCGTTGATCACATAGTCGTCGCCGTCGCGAACCGCCGTGGTTCGCAGGTTGGCCAGGTCGGTGCCCGCGCCCGGCTCGGAGTAGCCGATGGAGAAGTGCAGATCCCCGGCGGCGATCTTGGGGAGGAAGAACTTCTTCTGCTCGTCGGTGCCGAAGGCCATGATGGTCGGCGCCACGCTGTTGATCGTCAGGAACGGCACCGGGGCACCGGCGATGGCCGCCTCGTCGGTGAAGATCAGCGAGTCCATCGGCGAGCGGTCCTGGCCGCCGTATTCCTTCGGCCAGTTCAGGGTGAGCCACCCGTCCTTGCCCATCTGGGCAACCGTCTCGCGGTAGACGTTGCCGGTGCCGTATTCGCCCTGGACCGAACTCAGCGCCTCGCGGCGCTCCGGCGTCATCAGGGTGGTGAAATACGACCGCAGTTCGCGGCGCAGCTCCTCCTGCTCGGGTGTGTAACTGATGCGCATTCCTGCCGCCTCCGGTCAACCGATTGGGTTGGGTAACCGGCCATGACAGGCATCTCCACACCTGCCGACACGCAGCCAACGGCTACCCATGCGTTACCCCGGTTGTAACACGTTCTAGTCTGGGAATCCAGCGACCGTTTCGTCAGCGGTGCGGTCGTCCTAGGGTGGTGCTGCACAATGATCACTGGCTGGCCCAGGTTCTGGGCAAGATCAAGGAGGGCGCCGTGCGAGTGATAGTCGACCGTGACCGGTGCGAAGGCAACGCCGTGTGCCTGGGGATTGCTCCGGATATCTTCGACTTGGACGACGACGACTATGCGGTCGTCAAGACGGATCCCATCCCCCCCGACCAGGAGGCTCTGGCCGAGCAAGCGATCGCCGAATGCCCGCGTGCGGCCCTGTTGCGTGAGGATTAGGCCAGCGGCCCGCTGTGCCCGGCATGGCGTAGCCGCCATGGCGTAACCGGAAACTAGAGGTATTCATAAATTGACTAGCAGCACGAACGTGACCGATCTGTCCGGAAGGGTCGCGGTGGTCACCGGCGCGGCCGCGGGACTGGGCCGTGCCGAGGCGGTCGGCCTGGCCCGGCTCGGCGCCACCGTGGTGGTCAACGACATCGGCTCGGCCTTGGACGCCTCTGACGTCATTGATGAGATCAGCGCCGTCGGTGCCAAGGCGATTGCGGTGGCCGGCGACATCAGCCAGCGCGCCACCGCCGATGAACTGATTGCCACCGCCGATGGGCTGGGCGGGCCCGACGTCGTGGTCAACAACGCCGGCATCACCCGCGACCGGATGCTGTTCAACATGACCGACGAGGACTGGGACCAGGTCATCGGGGTGCACCTGCGCGGCCACTTCCTGCTGACCCGCAATGCGGCAACCTATTGGCGCCAGAAAGCCAAGGCGGCCGGGGGCTCGATATTTGGGCGGCTGGTCAACACCTCATCGGAAGCGGGGCTGGTCGGTCCCGTCGGGCAGGCCAACTACGGCGCCGCCAAGGCCGGCATCACCGCACTCACCCTGTCCGCGGCGCGGGCGTTGGGCCGTTACGGCGTATGCGCCAACGCGATCTGTCCGCGGGCCCGCACCGCCATGACCGCCGACGTCTTCGGGGCGACGCCCGACGTGGCGGCGGGCGAGATCGACCCGTTGTCGCCGGAACACGTGGTGACTCTGGTGCAGTTTCTGGCGTCCCCGGCGGCCGCGGCGGTCAACGGGCAGCTGTTCATCGTCTACGGTCCGCAGGTGACGCTGGTGGCGGCGCCGACGCCGGAGCGCAAGTTCAGTGCGGACGGCCCGGCCTGGGAGCCCGGCCAGCTAACCGACACATTGCACGATTACTTTGCTGGGCGAAACCCCGAACACAACTTTTCCGCTAGCTCGCTGATGGCTTGAGCAGGAATAAGTGGACTTTGCCTGGGGCCTGCCATCGGCTAGGGCCGGTGGCGGACTTACCCGCGCGGCAACGCAACTGACCAGCAAGATTGATCGTGATTATACGAGTATCCGTTCATTGACATGCCCAAGTCGTTCTGAGTTAGTATGAGCCGGCTCACACGAAGGCAGGTGCGGACCCTGGGCTGGCTCTTGGGAAACACTGGCGTCGTCGCCGACTGGGACGGGGGACCAAGTTGATCCAACAACTTGCGGTTCCAGCCCGGGCGGTCGGCGGGTTTTTCGAGATGTCCATCGACACCGCGCGCGCCGCCTTCCGGCGGCCGTTTCAATTCCGGGAGTTCCTCGACCAGACGTGGATGGTGGCCCGGGTATCACTGGTGCCCACGCTGCTGGTCTCCATCCCGTTCACGGTGCTGGTGGCATTCACCCTGAACATCTTGTTGCGCGAGATCGGTGCCGCCGACCTTTCGGGGGCCGGGACCGCGTTTGGCACCATCACCCAGCTGGGGCCGGTGGTCACCGTGCTGGTGGTGGCAGGTGCCGGCGCCACCGCGATCTGTGCGGATCTGGGTGCTCGCACCATCCGCGAGGAGATCGATGCGATGCGGGTGCTGGGCATCGACCCCATCCAACGCTTGGTGGTGCCCCGGGTCCTGGCTTCCACTGTGGTTGCGCTGCTGCTCAACGGCTTGGTGTGCGCGATCGGCCTGTCGGGTGGCTACGCGTTCTCGGTCTTTCTGCAGGGCGTCAACCCCGGTGCGTTCATCAACGGTCTGACCGTGCTGACCGGGCTGCGCGAGTTGATCCTCGCCGAGATCAAGGCCCTGCTGTTCGGGGTGATGGCAGGTCTGGTCGGCTGCTATCGCGGCCTGACCGTCAAGGGCGGGCCCAAAGGCGTGGGCAATGCGGTCAACGAGACCGTGGTCTACGCGTTCATCTGCCTATTCGTGATCAACGTGGTAATGACCGCTATCGGCGTGAGAATCTCGGCCCGGTAACAAATGACCGATAGCAAGCGATGGTGATGAGGCGATGAGCTATGACGTCATTATCCGCTTTCACCGGTTCATGTCGAGGCTGGTTCGGCCGGTCGACAACTTTGGCGAGCAGGCGCTGTTCTACGGCGAAACCGTGCGCTACATCCCCTACGCGATCACGCGCTACCGCAAGGAAACGATCCGACTGGTAGCCGAGATGACGCTGGGCGCGGGGGCCCTGGTCATGATCGGTGGGACCGTCGGAGTGGCGGCCTTTCTGACCCTGGCGTCCGGCGGCGTCATCGCCGTGCAGGGCTACTCATCGCTGGGCGACATCGGTATCGAGGCGTTGACCGGCTTCCTGTCGGCGTTCCTGAACGTGCGTGTCGTCGCTCCGGTGATCGCCGGTATCGCACTGGCGGCCACCATCGGCGCCGGTGCCACCGCGCAGCTTGGCGCGATGCGGGTGTCCGAGGAGATCGATGCCGTCGAGTGCATGGCGGTCCACTCGGTCTCCTACCTGGTGTCGACGCGGTTGATCGCCGGGCTGGTCGCGATCATTCCGCTGTACTCGCTTGCGGTGCTGGCGGCTTTTTTCGCCGCCCGCTTCACCACGGTTTTCATCAACGGACAGTCCGCGGGACTCTATGACCACTATTTCAATACCTTCCTGATTCCATCCGATCTGCTGTGGTCATTTCTGCAAGCCATCGTGATGGCGATCGCGGTAATGCTGGTGCATACGTACTACGGCTACAACGCCAGCGGCGGCTCGGTGGGGGTCGGGATCGCCGTCGGTCAGGCGGTGCGTACCTCGCTGATTGTCGTCGTAGTCATTACCCTTTTCATTTCGCTCGCCGTTTACGGAGCGTCCGGCAATTTCAACCTCTCTGGATAAGGACTCGATAGGGCTATGGCAGGCGGCGGATCGCGACGCACCTCCGCGCGGGTGGCGGCAGCGCTGCTGGCTAGCTTGTTGGTGGCGGGCATCGCCCTGACCTACCTGTCCTACACCTCGGCCTTCACTCCGACCGACACCGTGGTCGTCTCCTCGCCACGGGCCGGGCTGGTGATGGAGAAGGGCGCCAAGGTCAACTACCGCGGAATCCAGGTGGGCACGGTCGAGGACATCTACTACAGCGGCGATCAGGCGCGGCTGAAGCTGGCCATCCGAAGCGCCGAGATGCACTTCATCCCGTCGAACGCGACGGTCCACATCGCCGGAAACACCATTTTCGGCGCCAAGTCGGTGGAGTTCATCCCGCCCAAGACGCCGTCGCCGACCTCGCTGCACCCCAATGCGAAGGTGACGGCCTCCGAGGTTCAGCTCGAGGTCAACACCCTGTTCCAGTCGCTGATAGATCTGCTGCACAAGATCGACCCGGTCGAGTTGAACGGAACGCTCAGCGCGCTGTCGGAGGGGCTGCGTGGTCACGGCGACGACCTGGGCGCGCTGCTGTCCGGCCTGAATACGCTTACCCGCCAAGCCAATCCGAAATTGCCGACGCTGCAGGAGGACTTCCGCAAGGCGGCGATCGTGACCAACACCTACGCCGACGCGGCGCCCGACCTCGACACCGTGTTCGACAGCCTCCCGACGATCAACAAGACGGTCGTGGACAAGCAGAACGACCTGGACACCACGCTGCTGGCCACCATCGGTCTGGCCAACAACGATTACGAGACGCTGGCGCCGGCCGAGCAAGATTTCATCGCCGCCATCAACCGGTTGCGGGCCCCGGTGAAGGTGGCGCATGACTACTCGCCGGAATTCGGCTGCCTGTTCAAAGGCATCGGGCGCGGAATCAAGGAATTCGCCCCGTTGATCGGCGTCCGCAAGGCCGGCCTGTTCACCTCGTCGAGCTTCGTGTTGGGCTCGCCCTCCTACACCTACCCGGAGAGCCTGCCGATCGTGAACGCCTCGGGCGGTCCGAATTGCCGTGGCCTGCCCGATATTCCGACCAAGCAGACCGGCGGGTCGTTCTACCGGGCACCCTTTCTGGTCACCGACAACGCCAACATCCCCTACGAGCCGTTCACCGAGGTACAGGTCGACGCGCCCTCGACACTGCAATTCTTGTTCCACGGCACCTTTGCGGAACGGGACGACTTCTGATGGCGTCCGGGGGTATGCCGTCGCACCGGTCGATGGTGATCAAGGTCAGCGTTTTCGGGGTGGTCATGTTGGTGGTGGCCGCCGCTTTGGTCGTGGTATTCGGGGATTTTCGCTTTGGGCCCACCAACGTCTACCACGCGACGTTCACCAACGCGTCGCGCCTCAAGGCGGGCCAGAAGGTTCGAATCGCGGGGGTGCCGGTCGGTTCGGTCAAGGCCGTCGACCTCAACCCGGACAACACGATCGACGTGGCATTCGCGATCGACAGGGCGTACACGATGTACTCGTCGACGCGGGCGGTGATCCGATACGAAAACCTGGTTGGTGACCGGTATCTGGAGATCACCTCGGGGCCCGGCGAGCTGCGCAAGCTGCCCCCGGGCGGCACCATCAACGCCGAGCACACCCAACCCGCGCTGGATCTGGACGCATTGCTGGGCGGGTTGCGCCCGGTGCTCAAGGGCCTGGACGCCGACAAGGTCAACACCGTCACCGGCGCCGTCATCGAGTTGCTGCAGGGCCAGGGCGGGGCGCTGGCCAACGTGCTCGCCGATACCAGCGCCTTCTCGACCGCGCTGGCCCGACGTGACCAGCTCATCGGCGACACGATCACCAACCTCAACTCGGTGCTGGCCACCGTCGACCAGCGCAGCGCACAGTTTTCGGCCAGCGTCGACCAGCTGCAGCAGCTGATCACCGGGCTGGCCGAGAACAAGGACGTCATCGCGGGAGCCATCCCGCCGCTGGCATCGACGACGACGGACCTCACGGAGCTGCTGAAGAATTCGCGCCGGCCGTTGCAGGGGCTGTTGGAAAACGCGCGGCCGCTGGCCACCGAACTCGACAACCGCAAGGACGAGGTCAACAACGACGTCGAGCAGCTGGGCGAGGACTACCTGAGGTTGGCCGCCCTCGGCTCGTACGGGGCGTTCTTCAACATCTACTTCTGCACGGTGACAATCAAGATCAACGGTCCGGCCGGCAGTGACATCCTGATCCCGATGGGCGGCCAGCCCGATCCCAGCAAGGGGAGGTGCGCTTTTGCCAAGTAGCAAACACGACCGCGACCCGCTTCGCACCGGCATCTTCGGTGTGGTGCTGGTGATCTGCGTGGTGCTCATCGCATTCGGCTACAGCGGACTGCCGTTCCTGCCGCAGGGCAAGACCTACAACGCGTACTTCTCCGACGCCGGCGGCATCACTCCCGGAAACAACGTCTACGTTTCGGGCTTCAAGGTCGGCGCCGTCTCGGATGTGAGTCTGGCCGGGGACGCCGCCAAGATCACCTTCAGCGTGGACCGCAACGTCGTGGTCGGCGACCAGTCACTGGCCGCGATCCGCACCGACACCATCCTCGGCGAGCGCTCCGTTGCGGTGACCCCCGCGGGCAGCGGGAATGCCACCACGATCCCGTTGAGCCGCACCACCACCCCCTACACGCTCAATGGCGCCCTGCAGGATCTGGGCGGCAGCGCGAGCAACCTGGACAAGCCGCAGTTCGAGCACGCGCTGCAGGTGCTCACCGAGACGTTGCACGACGCCACCCCGCAGCTGCGCGGTGCACTTGATGGCGTGACCGCGCTGTCGCGCACCCTCAACACCCGCGATGGGGCGCTGCAAGGCCTGCTGGCGCATGCCAAGACGGTGACCGGGGTGTTGTCCGAACGTGCCGCGCAGGTCAACAAGTTGATCCAGGACGGCAACCAGCTGTTCGCGGCCCTGGATGAGCGACGTTCTGCGCTCGGCGCGCTGATCTCCGGGATCGACGACGTTTCGGTCCAGCTTTCCGGGTTTGTCAACGACAACCGCAAAGAGTTCGGGCCGGCACTGAGCAAGCTGAACCTGGTCGTGAGCAACCTCAACGAGCGTCGCGACTACATCACCGAGGCGCTCAAGCGGCTGCCCGCCTATGCGACCACGCTGGGCGAAGTGGTGGGCTCCGGCCCGGGCTTCAACGTCAACGTCTACAGCGTGCTGCCTGCACCGATGGTGGCCATGGTGTTCGACACCGTGTTCCAGCCGGGCAAGCTGCCGGATAGCTTTGCCGACTACCTGCGCGGGCTGATTCAGGAGCGCTGGATCATCAGGCCGAAGTCACCATGATGAAGCAACGTCTCAGTAGTCGGGGTATGCGGACGGTCACCATCGTCGCGCTGGTTGCGGCGTTGGTCGGCGGCCTCTACGTGCTGTTCTCCGGGGGCGAGAGCGGCCGGAAAGTCGTCGCGTACTTCACCTCCGCCGTTGGCATCTACCCCGCGGACGAGGTTCGCATCCTCGGTGTGCCGGTCGGGCGGATCGACTCGATCGAGCCGCGGCCGGCCGACGTCAAGATCACGATGTCGGTGTCCAACGACGTCAAGATTCCGCGGGATGCCCAGGCGCTGATCGTTTCGCCGAACTTGGTGGCGGCGCGGTTCATTCAGCTCACCCCGGTTTACACCGGCGGAGCGGTGCTGCCCGACGGAGCGAGCATCGATCTGTCCCGCACCGCGATCCCGGTCGAATGGGACGAAGTCAAGGAATCGCTGACCCAACTGGCTGTCCAGCTCAGTCCGGCGGCCGGCGAACTTCAGGGCCCGCTGGGAGCCGCGATCAACCAGGCCGCAGACACCCTCAACGGCAACGGCGACTCGTTCCACAACGCGTTGCGGGAACTGTCGCAAGTGGCTGGACGCCTTGGTGATTCGCGCAACGACATCTTCAGCACGGTCAAGAATCTGCAGGTGCTGGTCGACGCGCTCTCGCAGAGCAACGAACAGATTGTGCAGTTCGCCGGCCATGTGGCCTCGGTGTCGCAGGTCCTCGCCGATAGCTCGCGCAACCTCGACAACACCTTGGGCACGCTCAACCAGGCGCTTTCGGACATCAAAGGCTTCCTGCGCGAAAACAACTCGACGCTGATCGAAACGGTCAACCAGCTCGGCGACCTCACCCAGACCCTCAGTGACCAGAGCGACAACATCGAGCAGGTGTTGCACGTGGCCGGTCCCGGTATCACCAACTTCTACAACATCTATGACCCCGCACAGGGCACCCTCAACGGGTTGCTTTCCATACCCAACTTCGCCAACCCGGTTCAGTTCATCTGCGGTGGTTCCTTTGACACCGCGGCCGGGAAATCGGCGCCCGACTACTACCGGCGCGCCGAACTATGCCGGGAGCGGCTGGGTCCGGTGTTGCGCCGGCTCACGGCCAACTACCCGCCGTTCCTGTTCCACCCGCTCAACACCATCACCGCCTACAAAGGCCAGATCATCTATGACACCCCGGCCACTCAGGCCAAAGCCGAGACGCCGGTTCCGGAGCTGACCTGGATCCCGGCTCACCCCGCACCGCAACCCGCGCCGGGAAACACCACCGATCTGCAGAGTCTGTTTGTTCCCCAGGCCCCCGGGCCCACGCCCGGATCTCCGCCGGGTTACGGTCCCGCGCCCGGGCCCGAATCTGGATACGCAGCAGCGTGTTTGTGGCGTTCAGTGCGCTGCTGGCTGGCTGTCAGTACGGCGGGCTGAATTCCCTGCCGATGCCCGGCACCGCCGGCCACGGTGGCGGTGCGTATTCGGTCACGGTGGAAATGCCGGACGTGGCGACGCTTCCGCAGAACTCACCGGTGATGGTCGACGAGGTCACCGTCGGCAGTGTCTCCGGCATCAATGCGGTGCAGCGACCCGACGGATCCTTCTATGCCGCGGTCAAATTGGCCTTGGACAAGAACGTGGTGCTGCCGGCCAACGCGACCGCGAAGGTCTCTCAGACGTCCCTGCTGGGGTCACTGCACATCGAACTGGCCGCACCGACCGACAAACCCGCCGAAGGCAGGCTCGCCGACGGGTCAAGGATCCCGGAATCGCACACCGGTCGATCTCCCACCACCGAGGAGGTCTTCTCGGCGCTGGGCGTGGTGGTGAACAAGGGCAATGTCGGCGCGCTAGAAGACATCACCGATGAGGTCTACCAGGCGGTCGCGGGCCGGCAAGGGCAGTTCGTCGACCTCGTGCCCAGGCTCGCGGAACTGACGGCGGGCCTCAACAAGCAAGTCGACGACATCATCGGTGCGGTGGACGGGCTCAACCGATTCTCCGCAATCCTGGCCAGGGACAAGGACAATCTAGGCCGCGCGCTGGACACCTTGCCCGACGCGCTTCGGGTGCTCAACAAGAATCGCGGCAACATCGTCGAGGCGTTCTCCTCGCTGAAGAGACTTGCCATGGTCACCTCGAAAGTGCTGTCCAAGACCAAGGTGGATTTCGCCGAAGACCTCAAGGGCCTGTACTCGGTTGTCAAGGCGCTCAACGACAACCGCAAGGACTTTGTCTCCTCATTGCAGCTGTTGCTGACGTTCCCGTTCCCCAACTTCGGGATCAAGCAGGCGGTGCGCGGCGACTACCTCAACGTGTTCACCACCTTTGACCTGACTTTGCGCCGGATCGGTGAAACGTTCTTCACCACCGCCTACTTCGACCCGAACATGGCGCACATGGACGAGATCGTGAACCCGCCCAACTTCTTGCTCGGCGAAATGGCCAACCTGTCCGGACAGGCGGCCGACCCGTTCAAGATTCCAGCCGGCACGGCGTCACAGTAGGGGCCGAGACGATGATCGACAAGCTCACCAAGATCCAGCTGTCCATCTTTGCGATCATCACGGTCCTCACCTTGACGGTGATGGGCATCTTCTACTTGCGGCTGCCCGCCACGTTCGGCATTGGTACCTATGAGGTGAGCGCCGACTTCGTCGCGGGCGGGGGCCTGTACAAGAACGCCAACGTCACCTACCGGGGTGTCGCGGTCGGGCGGGTGGAATCGGTTGGCCTGAACCCCAACGGGGTGACCGCGCAGATGCGGCTCAACAGTGGCACCGCCATCCCGTCCAACGTCACAGCCACCGTGAAGAGTGTGTCGGCGATCGGTGAGCAGTACATCGATCTGGTTCCGCCCGACGATCCGTCGGCGGGCAGGCTGCACGACGGATCCCGGATCGAGCGCAACAACACCCGGATCGGCCAGGACGTCGCCGACCTGCTGCACCAAGCCGAGACGCTGGTCAACAGCCTCGGTGATACCCGGCTGCGCGAGGTGCTCCACGAGGCCTTCGTGGCCACCAACGGCTCGGGGCCGGAGCTGGCTCGGCTGGTGGAGTCGGCACGATTGCTGGTCGACGAGGCGAACGCCGACTACCCGCAGGTCTCGCAGTTGATCGACCAGGCCGGGCCGTTCCTGCAAGCGCAGGTGCGAGCCGGTGGCGACATCAAATCGTTGGCCGACGGGTTGGCCCGGTTCACCGCGGAACTGCGCCAGGCCGATCCGGGGCTTCGCAATACGTTGGCCACCGCACCGGATGCCATCGATGAGGCCAACACCGCGTTTTCCGGTATCCGTCCGTCCTTTCCGGCGCTGGCGGCAAACCTGGCCAACCTGGGCAGGGTCGGGGTGATCTATAACAAGTCAATCGAGCAGCTGTTGGTGGTCTTTCCGGCCTTGTTCGCCGCGATCACCACCGCCGCCGGCGGTGTGCCGCAGGACGAGGGTGCCAAGCTGGACTTCAAGGTCGACCTGAACGACCCGCCGCCATGCAACGTGGGATTTCTGCCGCCGCCCTTGATTCGGTCACCCGCCGACGAGACGTTGCGTGAACTTCCGCCGGACATGTACTGCAAGGTCGCGCAGAACGACGCCACCACGGTGCGCGGTGCGCGTAACTACCCCTGCCAGGAGTTCCCCGGCAAGCGGGCGCCCACCATTCAGCTGTGTCGTGACCCGAAGGGGTACGTCCCGGTTGGGCGCAACCCCTGGCGCGGTCCGCCGGTGCCCTACGACACGCCGGTCACCGATGGGCTCAACGTTCTGCCCCCCAACAAGTTTCCCTACATTCCGCCGGACTCGGATCCGGATCCGGGCACTCCGATTGTGGGGCCGCCACCGCCCGGTGTGATCCCTGGTCCGCCACCGGCGCCCAACCAGCCGGCCCAGCACGCTCCACCACCCAACGACAACGGGCCGCCGCCGCCGTTCACGTCGTGGATGCCGCCGGACTACCCGCCGCAGGCGCCGCAGATTCCCTACCCCAAGACGCTGCCGCCGCCGCCACCGCCGGTGGGCGTCGGCCCCGAACCCGGGCCGCAGCCACAAGCCAGCGGCCCGGCCTACACCACCTATGACCCGCTCACCGGTGTATTCAAGGACCCGGCCGGTGGCACTGGTATCTTCGTGGGTGGCATCAGCGGAGCGTCCAGCGCGGAGAATTGGGTGGATCTCATGCTTGCTCCAAGGACCATGTAAGCGCTGATGCGGGGGCCTATGTGGTGGAAGTAGTGGAATCGGCAGACGCGGATAAGCAGACGCCGACGCAGCGGGTGCGTCGGCGGGCGTCTCGTGCCGCGGGGCCCGCGAAAAGCGAGTCCGGCGAATCGGATGCGGGTGAAACCACCGTCGGGGTTACCGCCGCACCGAGCACTGCCAAGCGGCCGGCCAAGCCGGCCAGGTCGCTGACGGCGGTTCGGCCGCCGCCACGGCGTCCGGCCCACCGCAAGCTGGTCGGATGGCTGTCTGCGGCGGCCGGGCTGGTCCTGGCCGCCGCGCTGGGCACCGGCGTGGCCGTCCTGATGGTGGGGCACCGCGACGCCGAAGCCGTACAGGCCCGCCAGCAACGCTTCGTCGATACCGCCACCCAGACGGTGGTCAACATGTTCAGCTACACGCCCGACACCATCGACCAGGCCGTCAACCGGTTCGTCGACGGCACCAGCGGGCCGCTGCGCGGCGTGCTGAGCGCGAACAACAACGTCGAGAACCTCAAGGGTCTGTTTCGCGCCACCAACGCCACCTCGGAGGCGGTCATCAACGGTGCCGCGCTCGAAGACATCGACTCCGTTACCGACAACGCGTCGGTGCTGGTCTCGGTCCGGGTCACGGTCGCCGACATCGATGGGGTCAACAAGCCCTCCATGCCCTACCGGTTGCGGGTCATCGTGCATGAGGACGACACCGGGCGGATGACCGGCTACGACCTGAAGTATCCGGACGGGGGCAACTGATGCGATTGCGGCGGTGGCAGCGGTGGGTGATCACTGTCGCGGCAAGCATGCTGGCTGTCGTCATCGTGGGGTTGGCCGCCCTCGGCGGTTGGTTCTATTGGGACCGAGTGGAGGCGCGCGGGGAGGCCGCGGCGCGCGCGGTGCTGCCCGGGCTGGCCGCCAAAGATATACCCCTGGTCTTCGGATACGACTACCAAACTGTCGAGCGCAGCCTCAATGCCGCCTATCCGTTGCTGACCCCGGCCTATCGCGAGGAATTCGAGAAGAGCGCCAACGCGCAGATCATCCCCGAGGCCAAGAAACGCGAAGTGGTGGTCCAGGCCAATGTCGTCGGCGTCGGAGTCATGGCGGCCAAACGGAATTCCGCGTCGGTGATGGTCTACCTGAACCGCACGGTGACCGACAAATCGCGCCAGCCGCTCTACGACGGCAGCCGACTTCGGGTGGACTACAAGCGCATCGGTGGAAAGTGGCTGATCGCGTACATCACGCCGATCTGAGTTTCCCGCTCACCCGCAGTGTCCTTGGTGCCCTCGGCGCAGTGTCAGTAGCACATCGCAATGTCGTTGCAGTACAACGGGTAACGCTCGATCGGGCTGGGCGGAGGCCCGACCATCTGCAGGGAGAACGGCTCCTTTTTCATGTCCGGCTGCATGCCGCAGACGGCATCGTGCAGTGTTGTATGCGTACCGCTCATCGTTTCATCGCTGAACGCATAGGTGTCGGTGGACGGTGCCGTGCCGCCGCCCGGACACACGACGCCGTCCTGTTTGGTGACGGTGAAGGTCCACAGCACGCTGGATAGCCGAGCTCTGCCGCTGAAGTTCTGCAGCTTTTCCGCCCGGGTTATCGGTGCGTTCGGTGTCGCGCTCACGACGTTGAGGGCACAGTTGAAGGCCCATACCACCGGGTCGGAGTAGTCGTTCATGTTGCGAGTGCCCGACGGCTGATCGCACAGCGCGGTGATTGTCCAGGTCACCCCCGACACCCCGGCCTCATTGAGGGTGTACGCGCCGTCCGGTGGGGGCCCCAGCGCGTGTGCCGGGCTTTCCGATTCCAGTGTCAGCCCCAGCGCGACGGCCGAAACAATGCCAGCGCCGACGGCCAGGCCATGGCGGATCTTCGCGCCGAACCTCCCTTGAACGCCTTGCACGCCTTCTCGAGTATCACAGCGTTTCGGCCCGAAAACCATGGCTTTGGCGGCCGGGTTGGTCTAGTCGGCGGCGTCGGCCGAATCGTTGGGGCGCGAGTCGGCCAATGCGTCCAGGAAGGATCGGGCCCAGCGGTCCACGTCGTGAGCAAGTACCTGCCGTCGCATCGACCGCATCCGGCGCCGCCCCGCTTCCTCGGTCTGGTTGAGCGCCTCTTCGATCCCGTCCTTGACGCCTTCCAGGTCGTGCGGGTTGACCAGATAGGCGTGCCGGAGTTCGGCGGCGGCACCGGTGAATTCACTGAGCACCAGGGCGCCACCCAGATCGCTGCGGCAGGCCACGTACTCCTTGGCCACCAGGTTCATCCCGTCGCGCAGCGGGGTGACCAGCATGACGTCGCTGGTCACGAAGAAGGCGATGAGTTCGTTGCGCGGAACGGGCCGGTGTAGATAGTGCACCACCGGATGGCCAACCTCGGCGTACTCGCCGTTGATGTGGCCGACTTGGCGCTCGATGTCGTTGCGCAGGGTCTGGTAGCTCTCCACCCGTTCCCGGCTTGGTGTCGCCAACTGCACCAAGACGGTGTCGTCCCGCTTGACGCGGCCCTCGGCGAGCAGCTCGGAGAAGGCTTTGAGGCGGACATCGATGCCCTTGGTGTAGTCGAGCCGGTCGACACCAAGCAGGATCTTGCGGGGATTGCCCAGTTCGGCGCGAATCTCGCGGGATCGGCGCCTGATGTTACGGTCGCGGGCCGTCTGGTCGAGCGCGCCGGAGTCGATGGAGATGGGAAAGGCGCCGACGCGAATGGTGCGCGATCCCAATATCACCTCGCCGAACCGCGACCGCACCCCAACCGTCCCGCGCGAGGTGTCGGCTCCGACCAGTCTGCGCGACAGGATCAGGAAGTTCTGGGCACCGCCGGGCAGGTGGAAGCCGACCAAATCGGCGCCCAGCAGGCCCTGGATGATTTCGGTGCGCCAGGGGAGCTGCATAAACAGCTCCACCGGCGGGAAGGGGATGTGCAGGAAGAAGCCGATGGTCAGATCCGGGCGCATGGCACGCAACATCTTGGGGACCAACTGCAGCTGGTAGTCCTGCAGCCAGACTGTCCCCCCGCGCGCGGCGGCCCGGGCGGTGGCCTCGGCGAACCGGCGATTGACGTCGACGTAGCGATCCCACCATTCGCGGTGATAGATCGGCCGGACGATGACGTCGTGATAGAGCGGCCACAGGGTGGCGTTGGAAAAACCCTCGTAGTACTGGGCGACGTCGTCAGCGCTGAGCCGTACCGGCTGAAGCTGCAATTCGTCTTGGACGATCGGCTCGTCCTGCACGTCCACGTCGTTTTCGACGACACCCGCCCAGCCGACCCAGGCCCCCCGCCGCCGGCGCAACAGCGGCTCGAGGGCCGTGACCAGCCCGCCGGGGCTGCGCTTCCAGGCGATGGTGCCGTCGGGAAGCCGCTCCTGATCGACGGGCAGGCGGTTGGCGACAACTACAAAGTCTGAGTCCCCGAAGACCTCCGTGCTTGCAGGTTCCGCGGACTGGCGTCCCCCGGGACCCATTTAGTTCTCGGGCTTCGCCGGTCCAATACCGAGCATGGATAGGAAAACGCGGCATTCGTCGGCATCGTTTGCGTAGGCCGCGACGACACGCCTGGCCTGGTTGGCGGTGCTGTCGGCGAGTGGCTCCACGTCGCCGATATCGCCATGATCAGTTTTTGTAGGCATCACACAACTGTAGGCCACACCCGTATTGCGTTGCAGCGATCGCCCTGGTTGGCGCGCTCAGCTCGGCTTAGAGGTCGCTGCCCAAGACCTCGCGAGCCAGCTCCCGCAGGGCCCGGCGATCCTCGGTCAGCGCCGCCCGTCCGGCGGGGGTGGCCCGGTAGACGCGACGCGTGCGGCCGTCGACAACCCGCTGCTCAGACAGCAGCAGACCGTCGGCCTCCAACCGATGCAGGGTCGGGTACAAGGTGCCGGGGCTGACCTTGTAGCCGTGCCGGCTCAGCTCCTCGGTCAGCCAGGCGCCGTGAACCTCATCGTCGGCGGCGTGATGCAGGATGTGCAATCGCACCGCCGCCCGCTGGAATTCCCGCACTCACACCACCTCCACGTGGTGACGAAACCGATATCGGATTGCGATTCTAGGCTCATGACGCGGTGGCCGAGGGCCGGGCCGGATCTCCCGCTAGCCCGATGCGGTTCTGCGGAGGTACCGAACCGACGCCCCCAGCACCGAAGTGGACAGCCAGCGTCGCGCCGAGGCGATGCGCTTGCGCAACCAAGGTCCCCAGCGGCGAGGGCCCGCCAACGAAGCGCGCAGGAACGGCGGCGGCGACCACCAGAACCACCGACCCAATAGGCCCATAATCGCGGGCACCGCGAAGATGCGCACCACCAGCGTGTCGACGATGAGCCCGGCCCCGATGGTGGTGCCGACTTGCTCGATGCTGAGCACGTCGCTGGACGCCATGGCAAACATCGTGATCGCAAAGACGATGCCCGCGGTGGTGACTACCCCGCCGGCGCCACCGAAGGCACGGATCGTTGCCGTGCGAAGACCGACCCCGCGGTCCGGGTGGGCGAGTACCTCCTCGCGCACCCGCACCGTGAGCAGCAGGTTGTAGTCGGCGCCCACCGCCACCAACGAAATGAAGGCCATGGACTGCACCGCCCAGTGCAGGTCCTTGCCCAGCAGGTCGTGCCAGATGAACGTGCTGATGCCCAGCGCCGACAGATACGAGACGATCACCGCACCGATAACCACCGCCGCCGCCACCGGGCTGCGCAGCATCAACAGCACGATCAGAAACACCAATGCCAGCGCTGCCGCGGCAAGCAAGACAAAGTCGTGGTGGACGTACCCGCGCAACTCGGCGGTCGCGGTGCCGAAGCCGGCGATGTTCACAGTGCTTCCGGCCAGCACGCCCTCCTTGGTAGCGGCCTTGACGGCGGCGACGATCTGCGGAGACCGGTTGGCGCCATCCCCGCCGAAGACCGCGCCGTCGCCGAACACCAGCAGCCGAGTCACGTGTCCGTCGGGGGAGAAGTACAGGTTGGCCGCTCGCTGGAAGCGCGGGTCATTCCAGGCCTGCTGGGGCAGGTAGAAGGTGCCCTCGGCGCTGCCCTGAAAGCCTTGGCGCAGGCCCCGCAGATAATCAATGATGTCCGAAATCGCGGTGTGCGCATCGTGCACGGCGTCGGCGAGTTGTGCGGTCGTCGCGCTGAGCTGTGCCATGTCGGCGCCCATGATGGCCAGGGACTGATCGGCGGTGGTCAGGGACTTGGCCGTGTCGGACATTCCCGCGCCCAGCTGTGATGTTCCTTTGGCAAGCGAATTCATTTCCACCACAATGGAATCAGCCGGATCGATCACCTTGAGTACCAATGCGCACACCGGGTCGCTCGGGCAATTGGCAACGCTGTTGGTGTAGTCGCGCAGCGGGTTCAGGTATCCCGAGACCTGCGCCGCGGTGTCGTGCAGTTGAACCAATCCGGAGTCCATGGCGTCGATGCCGGAGTTGACCCGGCCGAGCCCGTTCGCACTGCCGGAAAGCTGTTCCTGCAGACGTGATATCGCCGCAGAGAACCGCGATAGCGTCGGCGCAATCACATTGATCGAGGAGAAGCGGTGATCCAGCTGGGCGATGCGCTGATCGAGCCGGTCGCCGATGGCGCCTGCCTGGTTGGCCAGCGTCGCTTCGTCGGGCACCGAACCTGCTGGGCGGCAGGCGGACTGCACCATCCGGATGCCGGGAATCGTCATCAGCTGGCGGGTCACTCGCTCGATCGCGATCACGCCGGTGGGATTGCGCAGATCGTGGTCGGTCTCGATGGATACGGTCTCCGGAAGTAGTTGGTTCGGCGGGAAGTGCCGGTCGGTGGCCTGGTAGCCCCGGTTGGCCAGGGTGGAGTCCGGTTCTGCGGCGGGCTCGTTGAAACCGAAGGTCAACCCGGTGATGGGCAGCGTGCAGATCAGCAGAACGAGAGCCGCGGCCACCAGAACGAGGCCTGGCCAGCGTGCCACCATGGTGCCGATACGCCGCCAGCGTCGATGGATCGGCCGGTTCACCGTCCTCGGCTGCGCCAGTCCACGGCGTCCCGCGAGGTCCAGCAAGGCCGGTAGCAGGGTAAGCGAGGCGAGCATCCCGATGAGAACGCCTACCGCGCAGGGCAGTCCGGCGCTGCGCAGCAACCCGACATCGGCGAAGGTCAGACACGACAGGGCGGCGGCGAGGGTGAGCGCGGAGGCCAGGACTACCGGCATCACGTTGCGATTGGCGGCCAGCAGCGCTTGTTCGTGCTCGACGCCGTCGCGGCGCGCCTCGTGATAGCGCCCGAGCAAGAAGATCGCGTAGTCGGTAGCTCCGCCGAGCACCATGGCACCCAGCAACGCGACCGAGAAGACGGAAACCTCGAGAAGATTGTGCTGGCCGAGTAGTGAAACGATCGAACGGCCGACCGCCAGGCCGAGTCCCACTGCCACCAGCGGAATCGTGGCGGTAATCACGGATCGGTACACCGCGAGCAGCAGTAGGGCGATGAGAACCACGGTCACACCGGTCAGTAGCAGCATCTGCCGATCGATCTCGCCGAATTCGTCGGCGACGGTGGCGCCTGGGCCGGTGACGTAAGCCCGCAAACCCGGTGGGGTGGGCTGGTCGGCCACGGTCCGCCGCACCGCGTCCAGCGCCGCGTTCGCCTGCGCCGCACCGAGATCCCCGGCCAGTCGCAGCATCGTGTATTCGGCCTCGCCGTCGGTGCTGACGGCCGCCTTGGCGGTATAAGGGTCCGACCATAGGTCCATGGCCGACACCAGACTCGTGGGATCGGAGCGCAGTTTGGCCAACAACTTGTCGTAGAAAGCGCGCTCTGCCGGCCCGAGCCGGTGATCGCTCTCCAGCACGAGATAGTTGATGTTGCCGGCGTTGCCGTCGCGGAACTGCTCGCCCATCCTGGCGCCCGCGACCGATACCGGCGCGTCGGCGGGAAGGAACCCGCGGCCGTGGGAACGGGCCGTGCTTTCGGCCTGCGGGATCAACAGGTTGCCCACGGTGGCGCCGACGATCCAGAGCCCCACAATAAGCACGGCGTATCGGCTGGTGATTTTGGTAAAGCGATCCCACACGGGATGTGAAAGTACCGGAATTCAACGCGCGCACCCTTGTGAGCTGTACCACTAGGGGGTATTTAGTTTGACTCCGTGCCACCGCGATCGACCGTCGGCAGCCACGGTATTCATTAGCCAAATTGGCTGCGATCGGCTATTTGTATAGCGAAGGAATATGTGGGCCGCGGTATTCGATTGACAAGTCGTATCAAATGCTCGCTGACGCGCTATTTCTCCCGCCGGCTGGGTTGGTGTCAGGCGGCTCGAGCAGTGGTTATGACCGCTGGTCACCGCCCTTTGTGGGAAGTGCGGTGAAACATTGCTGGCCGCCGTGTCGACAAGGCGGTAAGTCGCCTTTGTCAACCTTTTTGACAATCGGGTATCAGCAAATTTCCAGGGGGGCGTTCAGGTAACTCCAAGTTGTACGGAAGCCCGTGTTCGATCGCCCGGCGGGGAGCGGGGGTCTTCGTCTGCAAATCTATTCACCGTGAGGTTTTGTGTGATTTCACCGCGCCGCCGGGATTTATCGGAGGAGAAAACCTAATTCCCTCAACCGTGAAACCCGAAGGCGGACACCGGTGAGCCAGTGGGTCCTACGGAATCGGTCTTCGATATCGTCTTTCGATAATGTTGTTGGTCGAGACTGCCGGGTCTGGCGGCCGGCTTCATGATCGGCTGGTCAGATCGAGAGCCCGCACACGTTGGGAGGTGCCGTAGTGGGCGAGGGCCCGGTGTTCGAGTTGGTCGATGTGGTCGTCCAGCGCGACCGGGTTCGCGCGCTGGATGGGTTCACCGCCGCGGTTCCGGCGCAGGGTGTGACGGCGGTGTTCGGGCCATCGGGATCGGGCAAGTCGACAATGTTGCGCCTGTGTAATCGACTGGAGGTGCCAACGAGCGGGCGAGTGTTCTTCTGGGGCAACGATATTGCTGAGTGTGACCCGCTGTGGCTGCGGCGCCGAGTGGGCATGTGCTTCCAGCGTCCGACGCCGTTTGCGGGCACCGTGGCCGATAACCTCCGGGTCGCTCGGCCGGACGCCTCCGAAGCTCAGATGGCCGAAACCCTGGCCCGGGTTGCGCTGAGGGGATCGTGGCTGGATCGCGATGCCACCGCGCTATCGGGCGGAGAGGCGCAGCGGATGTGCCTGGCCCGGACCTTGCTGGCGCAACCGCAAGTCTTGTTGCTCGACGAACCAACCTCGGCGGTCGACGCCGACGCGGCCGCGGTGATCGAGGGCGCGGTCCGGGAACTGGCGGACGACGGGATTCCGGCGCTGTGGGTCACCCACGATGCGGCTCAGGCCGAGCGCGCCGCCGACCGCATTCTGCATATCACCCGGGGGTGCTGCACCGGCCTCGATTCGGTTGTGGACAGGCCCGCAGACGGGCAGGTGAGCTAGTGAACGGTCAGATCGGGTGGATAGGGCTGGCGACTTCGCTGGCCCTGGTCGCGTTCGCGGCGGCTATTTCGCTTTGGCAGCGATTGGGCTTGGAGCGGCAGGTGGTCTGGGCGGCGGCCCGCGCGCTGGTGCAGCTGCTGCTGGTGGGGGGTGCGTTGACCCTGCTGTTCGAGCCGGGGCGCTCGCTGTGGTGGTCCTGGGCGTGGATCGCCGGGATGATCGGCTACGCCGGGGATGTGGCACGCCGGAGGGCGCCGGAGGTGCCGCGGCTGGCGCTGCTGGCGGTCGCCGCATTTTCTGCTGCGGCGGTGCTCACCCTGAGAGTGATTTTCGGGCTAGGGGTGTTTCCCCTGCAGGCACGCACCGTGGTGCCGATCGCCGGAATGATGATCGGCAACTCGATGACCGCGATGGTGCTGGTGGCTCGCCGCCTCGTCGACGAACTGCGCGACAAGCGCGACGAGGTGGAGGCGAGACTAGCGTTGGGGCAGCCCTCCCGTCAGGCCGCCGCCCCCTACCTGCGGACCTCGTTGCGGTCAGTGATATCGCCGCAGATCGAGACCACCAAGGCCACCGGGTTGGTGTTCCTGCCCGGCGCCATGACCGGGCTCATCCTGGCCGGTGTATCACCGCTGCAGGCCGTGCTGGTGCAGGCGGAGGTGATGTTTTTGATCCTCGGCTCGGTTGCGGCCACCACCGTGGTCGTCGGGCTCGGTCTGGTCCGCCTGGTGTTCACCCGCGATCATCGGCTGCGACCGTTGCGGCAGCCAACCGGGGTCCACGGGGGCCCCAGTCGCGCCCGACCGTCCGGCCGGCGGGCAACCCAGCGATGACCCGCTTACACAATGGACGTAATCTGTAAAGATCCACGCAAGCCCAGGACAAGTTAGGCGGGCGCAATGACACTCTCCGAGCAGGCCGACACCAGCGCGGAGGGTGTCGCCCCCGCCGAACTGGTGGCCTACGAAACCCTTGATGAGGGCCGTATCGCCCGGATCTGGCTCAACCGGCCCGAGGCGCACAACGCGCAGAACCGCACCCTGTTGGTGCAGCTGGACGAGGCGTTTGGTCGAGCCGAGGCGGACGACACCGTGCGAGTGGTGATTCTTGCCGCGCGTGGCAAGAACTTCTCCGCCGGACACGATCTCGGGTCCGAGGCGGCGCTGCTGGAACGCAAACCCGGGCCGGCGCAGCATCCGACCTTCCGATCGCACGGTGGGACCCGCGACGCGGTAATGGAGAAGCTCTACCTGCAGGAGTGGCACTTCTACTTCCAAAACACCTGCCGCTGGCGCGATCTGCGCAAGATCACCATTGCCCAGGTACAGGGCAATGCGATCTCGGCGGCGCTGATGCTGATCTGGGCCTGCGATCTGATCGTCGCCGCGGACAATGCCAAGTTCAGCGACGTGGTGGCGGTGCGTCTGGGGATGCCCGGGGTCGAATACTATGCCCATCCTTGGGAATTCGGGCCGCGCAAAGCCAAAGAGCTGTTGTTGACCGGTGATTCGCTAGACGCTGAGGAGGCGTACCGGCTAGGCATGGTGTCCAAGGTTTTCCCTGCCGATGAGCTGGCGGACAAGACCCTGCAGTTCGCCCGTCGTATCGCCGAACGTCCTACCATGGCGGCGTTGTTGGTCAAGGACTCGGTCAACGCGGCTTCCGACGCGATGGGGTTCACCGAGGCGCTACGGCACGCGTTTCACGTGCACGAGCTGGGGCACGCACACTGGGCGGCCCACAATGAGAACCGGTACCCGATTGGTCTGCCGCCCGACGTCGAGGACTGGCGTACGGCCGGGCCGACCCAGGTGGCCCGACGCGATACGCCCTGAACCCGGCCGTGACGCGGTTGTCAAGAACCGGTACCAAACCACAAAGTATGTTCAGGCGCCCCCGGGGCGTTCCCGTTGCGGACTGGTTGAATCCGGTTTTTCGGAACCAAATTCCAAGATTCTGCGCCATTGCTGTCACTTGACAGAAAGCATCCCTTAAGTGGCCTAACTTGGTGTCTAATTACACGCGCGCTTAATACGTCGCGGTTGAACCTGCACGCGCGGGTAGAGCAGGGCTCCGGCGTTCCCTGGCGGGTAGAGCGGGACAGTCGCTTGGCCGCCTTCCGGCACTACGGCGCTCGCATGGAATTGCCGTTCTTTCGGACCGTGGAGTCCGCCCCCGGGCCGACCACCGTCGTCGAAGGACAGCCCCGGGTGATGTTCGCCTCGAACAATTCCCTGGGCCTAGGTGGCGACCCTCGCTTGGTTGAGGCGGCGAATCGGGCGACCGAGCGCTACGGGCCCTCGTGTGCGGGGGCGCCTCCGTTCTGCGGCACGCTGCAGATCAAGGTCGAGCTCGAAGAGTTACTGGCCGACTGGTACGGAACCGAGGCGGCGCTGGTCTACAACAGCGGATGCCTGACCAACGTGGGCGCGCTCACCGCCCTGTTGGGCGTCACCGATCTGGCGTTTCCCGATAGCGAAGCGCACGCATCGATCCAGGACGGCATCCGGCTGTCCGGGGCCAGCTCGCGGTTCTTTGCGCACAATGACCTCGATGCGCTGGAACGCAATCTGATCCGCACCGCTGACCGCGGCGGCACCAAACTCATCGTCGTCGACGGGCTTTACTCGATGCAGGGCGACATCGCGCCGATGGCCCGCATTGCGGCGCTGGCCAGCAAATATAACGTGGGCCTGTTCGTAGACGAGGCGCACAGCGTCGGCGTCTTCGGGTCGCGGCGCACCGGAATCGCCGAAGAATTCGGATGTGCCAAGGATGTCGACGTGTTGATGGGCGGCATGTCGAAAGCGATCGCCTCCACCGGCGGTTACATCGTTGGATCCCAAGACCTGATTGATGTGCTCAAGTTGCACTCCAATGCCCATATCTTCACCGCAACGGCCGCGCCGGCCGCGTTGGCCGCAAGCGCTGCGGCGATCGAAATCATTCGCGGCCCGGAGGGGGCACAGCGCGCCGCCGCAGTCCTGGCCAACGCCCAAGCCCTGCGCGACGGTCTGGTCGCACAGGGCTTGCAGGTGCGAGGAGGGATAGTCCGGGCCGACGGTTCGGGCGCGATGGCACCGCATGTGTCGGTTTGGATCGGGCGGGAAAGCCAAGCGATCGCCGCGTGGAACCGAGCCTTCGACGATGGTGTCTTCTGCGCGCTGGCGCTTCCGCCCGCGGTCGGTGAGAACGAGGCATTGATGCGGTGCAGCGTGTCGGCGGGTCACTCGACGGCCCAGATCGAGCGAGCGGTCGAAGTCATTGCCGCCGCCGTGCTTGGCGCACGAGACAAATGATCGCTGAGTGTCAAATTGCTGGCTGATGTTAACAATTTGGTATCAAGAAATTCAATCGACAATGCTCGTTCGCGCGCAATCTTCGGAAATCGCGATAACCGCTCAGGTGCTAGTCCGTCAAGATGGGAAGCGGCAGGAATATGAGTAGGTTTACCGACGCCATCGCAACGACCGCTAGCAATTCCCCGCGGGGTTTGCACTTCGGCGCCGCGGGTGGATTGCGGTTTGCCAGCTGGCGCGACATTCATCAAACGGCGGTGCGGGTTGCGGGCCGGTTGTCGGCGGAGGGAGTCACCCGCGGCAGCAGGGTGACCGTGCTGGCCGCCAGGCCCGAGGATGTCGCTCCCGTCGTACAAGGCATCTGGCGGCTGGGCGCGGCGATGACGATGCTGCAGCAACCGACCTCGCAGGCCGATCTGGCCGGGTGGCACGCCGGTACGTTGCGCGCGCTGGCGTTGCTGGACACCCGCTGGGTGGTCATCGGGGAGCCTTTCCTTGCTGCGGCCGAGACCTTGCGTGCGGCGGGATACCGCGTCATCGAGATAGGTGAGAGCTGGCCCGAACTTGCGGCCACCGAGGAGCCGACCGGCGAGGACGACGTCGCGCTCTACCAACTCACATCGGGATCGACAGGAGATCCCAAGGCCGTCGCGATCACCCATGGCAACCTGTTCGCCGACGTCGCAGCCATGACGGCGGAGGTGCATTTGGACCCCGAGGTCGACATCACCGCGAGTTGGCTTCCGCTGTCACATGACATGGGGCTGATCGCCTACCCGATCTCTCCGATGTTCGCCGGCAACGGCGCGGTCTACATCACGCCGACGGAGTTTGTGGTGTCCCCGCTCAAGTGGATGCAGATCCTGACCGAGCGGCGGGCCACCATCACCGCGGCGCCCAACTTCGCGTACTCGATCATCAGCCGCCGACTCAGCGCGATCGAGGACGGCACCTACGACCTGGGTGCCCTACGCTGCGTCGTCACGGGTGCGGAGCCCATCGATCCCGCGACCATGGCGGAGTTCGCGCGGCAAGCCGGGCGCTTTGGACTGCGCCACACGGCGCTCGGCGCCGCCTACGGTCTGGCCGAAGCGACCGTCGCGGTGTCGTTTTCGCCTGTCGACAATCCGCTCACGACCGAGTCGGTGCGCGTCGAGGAACTGGAAAACCGGGGTCTGGCGCTACCGGCGTGCTCCTGCGGGGGGGCGAAACAGTTCGTGACGCTGGGGCCCCCGATGTCCGGGGTCGAGGTGCGGATCGTCGCCGCCGACGGCAGCAACCTGCCGCCGCGCCGCATGGGCGAGATCGCGATCGCCGGCGACGCCGTGGCCCGTCACTACCTCACGACGGACGGAGAGGTCGCCGCCGTGGACCCGGACGGCTGGCTTTTCACCGGCGACCTCGGGTATCTCACCGAGGGCGGCGAAATCGTCGTGTGCGGGCGCCGCAAGAACGTCATCATCGTCGCCGGCCGCAATATCTTTCCCGCCGACATCGAGCGGCTGGCCGCGTCGGTCCACGGCATCAGGCGCGGAGGTGTTGTCGCGTTCGGGGTCACCCTGGCCGACCGGCGCGAGGAGATCAGGATCGTCGCCGAGACCGTTGCGGACCCGTCCATCGAGGACGGCCGGGAATTGCGCCGCCAGATCGCCCAGAATGTGCGCGGCGCAACGGGCTTGAGCCCGACGGTGCTGCTGGTCGGCAAGGGTAACGTCCCCAAGACCGCGTCGGGCAAGATCCGTCACGTCATGGCACGAGAACTCTTCGGAGAGGTCAGTCCAGCATGAATCCACTCGATCAAGCGATTCTGTCCGTTATCGCGTCGCTGGCGCCCGACCACATGGCACCGGTAACCGTCGATTCGTATCTGGTTGATGACTTGGGCTATGACTCGCCACGCAAGATGGAACTCGTCGCGGCCTTGGAGAACCGCCTGCAGATGCGGCTCAAAGATCCCGAAATCCCGCTCGAGACGGTGGGCGAAGTGATCGGGTGGGTCAGCCGGCACGTGGGCGAGACGGCGTAGTCGGTCCGCGCGCCGGGGGGAGCCGCAGCGGCGATCATGGCGCATGGTTCTATGACTAGAACCTGTTTCAGTTTTGGCGTGAGGGGTCCAGATGCAGCTTTCGTTCCAAGACCGGACCTACCTGGTCACCGGCGGCGGTAGCGGAATCGGAAAGGGAGTGGCCGCCGGGCTGGTCGCGGCCGGAGCCTCGGTCATGATCGTCGGCTGTAACCCCGACAAGCTCGCCGGCGCGGTACAGGAACTCGAAGCGTTAGGTGCCAACGGCGGCGCCATCCGGTACGAACCCACCGACATCACCAACGAGGACGAGACCGCCCGCGCGGTGGATGCGGTTACCGCCTGGCACGGCCGGCTGCATGGAGTGGTGCACTGTGAGGGCGGATCGGAGACCATCGGACCGATCACCCAGGTCGACTCCGAAGCTTGGCGCCGTACGGTCGACCTCAACGTCAACGGCACCATGTACGTCCTCAAACACGCCGCAAGAGAGATGGTGCGAGGCGGCGGCGGATCGTTTGTCGGCATCTCCTCGATTGCGGCCAGCAATACCCATCGCTGGTTCGGTGCCTACGGTGTCACCAAGTCCGCGGTCGATCACCTGATGCAGTTGGCCGCCGACGAGCTCGGCGCGTCGTGGGTGCGGGTAAACAGCATCCGCCCCGGCCTGATCCGCACCGACCTCGTCGCAGCGATCACCGAGTCCGCGGAGTTGAGCTCCGACTACGCGATGTGCACGCCGCTGCCCCGCCAGGGTGAGGTCGAGGACGTCGCCAACATGGCGATGTTTCTGCTCAGCGATGCCGCCAGCTTCGTCACCGGACAGGTCATCAATGTCGACGGCGGCCAGATGCTGCGGCGCGGCCCGGACTTCTCGGCGATGCTGGAACCGGTGTTCGGCCGTGACGCACTGCGCGGATTGGTCTGACCCATGACTCGACTGGTTGGACAGCGAATCCTGGTGACCGGCGCCGGCTCCGGCATCGGCCAGGCCACGGTGTTGCGGCTACTGGACGAGGGGGCCACGGTGGTTGGCGCCGATATCGATGCGGATGGCCTATCCAGAACCCAGGCGCGCACAGCCGAGGCCGGGACCGGCGCCAGACTCACCACGTGCCAGATCGACGTCGCCGACGAGAAGTCGGTGGTCGACGGCGTTGGCGCGGCGGTCCAGGCGCTCGGCGGTCTGGATGCGCTGGTCAACGCCGCCGGGATGTTGCGTGCCGCGCACACGCATCAAACCAGCATCCAACAGTGGAACCAGATCATCGCGGTCAACCTGACCGGCACCTTTCTGGTGGTCCGGGAAGCACTGCCGGCGCTGCTCGACAATCAGCGCAGCACCGTGGTGAACTTCAGCTCCACCTCGGCCGCGTTTGCCCATCCGTACATGGCCGCCTACGCGGCCAGCAAAGGCGGAGTCCAGGCGTTCACCCATTCCTTGGCCCTCGAGTACGCCCGAGACGGCCTACGAGCGGTGTGCGTGGCGCCCGGGAGCATCAAGTCCGGCATCACCGACGCCACCGGCGGGTACATCCCGGCGGACGCGAATTGGTCGCTGTTCACCCGGCTGATGCCGATTCTGCCGACCACCGAGACCTCCAGTGGCGCCGGAATGGCCGATCCCTCCGTCGTGGCGGGCGTGATCGCGATGCTGGTATCCGAGGATGGCGCCTTCATCACCGGCACCGAGATCCGCATCGATGGCGGAACTCACGCCTGACTCGGGCTAGTTGACGCAGGGAACTCCGCCGCCGTCGATCGGCTGTCCGTGGTCTGGCGCCGGATAGCTGGAGCTGTCGTCGCCCCCGTTGTAGTACGCGTTGGGCTTGGGGTAGGTGGTTGTGTCGTCGTCGGAATCGTCGGGCGCCGGCATCGAGAAGTTGGTGTCCACCGTTACCTGGATATGTCCGGGTTCGATGCTGGCATCCGGTTGCTTCGGGGCGTCGATACCCAACAGGGTGCCCAGGTTCATCGCGTCGGCCTGCGCACCGGGGCCGTACTTGATCGTGGTGGCCGCCGGGTCTCCGGACTTGCGGTCGCGGACCTGATCGGTGGTATAGCCGCGCTTGCGCAGTGCGTTGGACACCTGGCTGGCCAACCCGCTGATGCTGCCCGCGTTGACCACGTCAACGACGGTGGACGGGCTGGGTTTGGCCGGCGTCGTGGTCGCCGTGGCGGCGGTTGATGTGCTGCCGATGGCCGCTGCTACCTCGGCCTTGATCGCCGCGGGATCGACGATGTTGACGTCCTGGCCGTCGATGTTGTCGTACCGCACCACCGGCAGCGTCCGGAACTCGATGTCGGCTCCGGCCAGCTCACCCATGCGGCGAATCAGGTCCTCATCCCAGCCCCCGGACAACACGAGGTCTTTGCGTGCCACCGCCATCAGGCTGTCCAGCCGGTCCAGGTTGGTGAAGGTGCCCGAATCCTGCAGATCGCGCATGACCGACGACAGGAAAGCCTGCTGGCGGTGGGTGCGATCCAGGTCCCCGTTGTCCAGACCGTGGCGCTGGCGCACAAAGGCCAGCGCCTGGGCGGCATCCAAGCGCTGGCGGCCGGCGGGGAAGTCGGCTCCCGAGTAGGAGTCGTCAACGGCATGGTTCAGGCAGACTTCCACGCCGCCCAGGGCTTGGGCGAGGTCATAGAAGCCCGCCAAATTGACCTCGGCGAAGTAGTCGATGGGAACACCGGTCAGAGCGCGCACCGCACGCAAAGTTGCGGCCCGGCCGGCTTCGCGGCCGCGGGTCTCGAGTTCGCGCTGGCTGGTCACGCCCTGATCGATCAGCTCCTGCGCGACGTACTGCTTGGTGAGCCCGTAAGCCTCTTTGATCTTGATGTGGTTGTAGCCGGGAACGCCGGTGAACGGCACCCAGTCGTCACGCGGGATCGAGAAGGCGACAACTTTTCCATCGGCGCTGACATGCACCAGGATCAGCGTGTTGGTGTTGTAACCACCTTGATCCGAATCACCCGCGTGCAGGTGCTTCAGGATCGACCACGGCAGGTCGTTGCCTTCTTGGTCCTTACGTGAGTCCAGCCCGATCAGCAGGATGTTCATGTTGTTGCCGGTGGATCGCGGATCCTCGGCAGTCAGGGCCTGGGAGATGGTGATGCCGGTCAGCGCGCCGTGAGCCACCCAATATCCGGCCCCGGTCATTCCCAGCGCGACCACCGACACCAGGGTCATCAGGGTGCGCGACACCCGCCGGCGGATCGGTGACGGTTTTCGAACAGCGCGATGCCGGGCTTTGGTACGTCCCATTACGAGCCTTAGTCCGCTACCGGCCCACCGACCGACGCTTGGCCAGCGATTTGCGGGGACGTCGCTCGATGCATGCCGTCCAGTATGCGGCAGATTGCTGTGTGGACCCTACTCCAGAAGCTCTGATGTGGGCAGATTCACCCCCGGCGTGGCGCTGATTTCACGGCCGCGACATTTCCCCTACCTGCATGTTCTGGCTACAATTCGCCAAACTCGGAAGTACTGTACAGGTGTCTGGAGGGTATTGGGGGGACCCCGGGAAATATGGCTTCTGGCGAGATCGACCCCAACTGGCCGCCACCGGTCTATCAGCCGTCCGACAACATCGACACCACGCCACCGTCGTCGCAACCTGGAGTGCGGGGCGGATCCGGCCGGGTGATCTGGCTGGTCGTCGCACTGGTCGCCGCCGTGTGCGTCGGCGTGGTGGCGATCATCGCGTACTCGGCCAGGCGCCAGCCGGCCGCCAGTCCGCCGGCCACCACAGCGGCCACCGCACCGGCCACGACGTCGGCCACGACGCCGGTCGCGACATCGCCCACCAGCGCGCCGCCCGGGTCATGCGGCCCGGATGAGGCGGCGGCGGTGGCGGCGGCGCTGGCCACGCTGCCCCCGGATAAAAAGACCGGTAGGCCGTGGAACCCCACCCCGGAATTCAGCGACTACGACCCCTGCGCGGAGCTATCCGCGGTGGTGGTGACGGTGGTCGATGCGACTCGCAGCTCGCCAGACGAGGCGCTGATGTTTCATCGCGGGCAGTTCGTCGGGACGGCGACACCCGAGGCATACCCGTTCACCCAGTTGGAAGCTCCGGCATCCACCGACGATCTGGTGGTCCTCACGTATCGGTCCAGGCAGAGCTGTGACGCTTGCGAGGATGGCGTGCTGACCGTCGTCGGGTTTCAGTGGCAGGGTGACCACGTGCAGATGCTTGATCCGCCGCCAGACCCATGGGATTCGCCACCGTGATCTGGCCGGCCGACGCGGTTTGAGCTGACCAGTTCCTGACGTTTGAATCGATTGAATGGAGCGTGCGGGTGCCGACTTCACCGCCGGCGGGATGGTATGCCGATCCCGGCGGTTCCGGGGGACGACGATATTGGGACGGTGAGCGCTGGACTGAGCACTGTCGGGCAGACGCTGGGATAGCGCGCTCGCCGCTGGCGGCCGTTGTCGACGGTGTGCGCCGGGGATGGTCGGCGATGCCGCTGGCGCTGCGGTTGCTGTTGCCCATCGCCTTCGTGCTGATCTCGGCGGGAATCGGCGTTGCGTTTTGGCTGCAATCGCCGCCCGACAACTGGGCGCGACTGCCCAATCATCTCGAATGCCGCATACAGGAGGGGCCACAGCCGCCGGACCAGATCATCGTGGCCGCGGTGCAGGTCGAACATCCCAGCGCGGGCGTACTCGAGCTGGTGATTCGGTTCGCCGAACCGTTGCCGCAGTCACCCAGCGGTAGTCATGCATCCGGGTTCGTGGGCTATGTGCTGACATTCAGCGTTGCCAACAACGGCCGCAAGTTCGTCGAGCTGGGTCCCGAAGAGGACACCGACGACCTCGCCATCACCGCCACCCTGACGTCCAACGGGAATGACGTGACCATGCGGCCGGATCGAGACACCAATGCCCGCAGAACCGCGCCCGACACCATTGAAATCAACCTCGACCTCAAGCGACTGGGAATCGAAAACCAACTAGTGGTTCCCACGCTGACCGTCGACTCACAATTCAACACACCGTCGACCACCACGGTGGAGTTCGCGTCGCAAGTTTGTACCTAGTGAATCCGTTGTGGTCGGCAAGCATTCGTGACCGACGTCGAGCCTCGAGCGAGGGCTATTGGACCCCCACGATTTCTTCTCCCGACGTGTAGTAGAAGGGGATATTCGAGCCCGTTGCGCGTTCAATGAGAAAAATGATGAATGGTTCGACTTCGTAGTAACGGTGAACACAGCCACATGCGTCTACTGCGGTAGCGCACCTGCGGCCCGGTGCGCCGCACCGTTGCTTGATAGGCATGGCGAACGCGGCAACCAAAAGCACGACGGCAATGCAGACCGCAACCGGGACTCTGTTCAATGCGAACCTTTCGCCGGAGCATCACTGCAGGCAGTGTATTCGGCTCGCGCTCAACCCTCACGCACCACGGTCGTGGCGGCAATTTGCCCTACGCAGTCCGGCCGGCCGGCGGTTTGGCCGCCCGTACCGGCCGCCGCCGCACGGGCGCGCAAGTTGCGGCGCCGCGCGGCGCCGAAGCGAACTCGGCACTAGGTTTCTCAGCTATGGCCGTTACAAATTCGCCCGGTACGCCGTCGCCGCATACTCGCGTCGAGGTGCTGGGCAACATCGGGCCCAACTGGTTTGCCTCGGTCATGGGTACCGGAATCGTGGCCGTCGCCGGCGCGACCCTGCCCGTCCACGTGGTGGGGCTGCGGGCCTTCACCCAAGTCGTCTGGGTGATCGCCGCGGCGCTGCTTCTCGCGCTGATCGTCCTGGTCGGCGGCCACTGGCTACGACACCCCACCGTCGCGCGCAGTCACGCCCGCAATCCGCAGATGGCGCACTTTTACGGAGCTGCCCCCATGGCGCTCATGACGGTCGGTGCCGGCGCAGTGCTGGCGGGCGGGCCCCTCATCGGCGAGCGACTCGCCGTCGACCTGGATTGGGTGTTTTGGACCGCGGGCACCATCGGCGGCCTGTTCACCGCGGTGAGCATTCCGTTCCTGATGTTCACCCAGCACCGTGTCGAGCCCGATGCGGCATTCGGTGGGTGGCTCATGCCGGTGGTCCCGCCGATGGTGTCGGCCGCGACCGGCGCATTGCTGCTACCGCATATGCCGGCCGGATCCGGCCGCGAAACCATGCTCTACGGCTGCTACGCGATGTTCGGATTGTCGTTTGTGGCGTCGCTGAACATCATCGCGATGATCTGGAGCCGGCTGGTGTTGTACGGCACCTCGGGCGCCGCGCGAGTACCCACGTTGTGGATCGTGTTGGGACCCCTGGGGCAATCCATCACCGCCGCCGGACTTTTGGGGGCGGCCGCCGCGACCGGCGCGGTGGACCACGAATTGGCGGAGACCATGCAGGCGTTCGCAATCATCTTCGGCGTCCCGGTGTGGGGCTTCGCGATGTTGTGGATAGCGCTGTCCACCGCGCTGACGGTGCGCACGCTGCGCCGGGGCATGCCGTTCGCCCTGACGTGGTGGAGCCTGACCTTTCCGGTCGGCACCTTTGTCACCGGCACGTCGCAGCTGGCTCTCCATACGCATTTGCCGGCATTCCGGGTCGCCGCTGCCGCTGCCTACGCCGGCCGGCTGGCCACCTGGGTGCTGGTGGCTATCCGGACCGTGCGCGGGAGTCTGCGTGGCAACCTGCTCAACCTGCCGCCCAGCTCTGCGCCGGTCAAGGCAAGCAAGGATCCGGTTCCCTGAACGAATTCTGTTGTCGCCGGCCTGAGGGTTGGCGTGAATATCGGGGGGCCGGGCGCGTTGTCATGGTCGGTGCGTCCGGTCGATGCGAAAATTGCTGCCCGTGACAGGAAATTCCGGCTCAGTGCTGGCCAGCCTCGTTCCCCTCGCGCTGGTGATCGCGGTCTCGCCAATAACCATCATTCCGGCGGTATTGGTGCTACATGCGCCGCGCCCCCGGCCGACGGGGCTGGCGTTCCTGGGTGGCTGGGTGCTGGGGCTGATAGCGGTGACGGCGATGTTTGTCGCCGGGTCGGAACTGTTCGGTGGTCTGCGTAGGTCCCCACCCGCCTGGGCATCCTGGGCTCGGATCGTCGTCGGGTCGTTGCTCATCTTGTTCGGCATCTACCGCTGGTTGAACCGGCACGGGGAGGTCGAATCACCACGGTGGATGCGGTCGTTCGCCACCATCACGCCACGGCGCGCCGGGATAACCGCGGCCGTGTTGGTGCTGGTGCGCCCCGAGGTGGTGATCATCTGCCTGGCGGCTGGACTGGCGATCTGCACCGGTGGGCTCGGTGTCGCGATGAGATGGGTCTGCGGTGCGATTTTCGTCGCCATCTCGGCATCGACGGTGGCCGGTCCGATCCTGGCCTTCGTGGGTGCGGGTGACCGTCTGGAGGATTCGCTGGATCGGCTCAAGGAATGGATGGAAAAGAACCACGCGGGGATGCTCGCGGCCGTCTTGATCCTGATCGGTGTGATGGTGCTCTACAACGGAATTCACGCGCTGTAGGGGATCCGCCCTGGTCACGCGGGTGGGTGTGTGGCTTGCTCGGGGAGCCTCGAGAGCTCGCATTCGGACTCGGACTCGACGTTAGAGCGTCTTAGTATCAGCTGGTGGCGACTGCACCCGAGCGGTTCTCGGTTCAGGGGCCCGATGGCGTTCGCATCGTGGCAGATCGCTGCGGTGACCCGCGAGGACGTGCCGTGGTGTTCTTGCACGGCGGCGGACAGACTCGGCGCTCGTGGGGCCGAGTGGCCGCCGTCGTGGCCGAGCGGGGTTGGCAATCGGTCACCGTGGACTTGCGTGGGCATGGTGAATCCGACTGGTCACCGCACGGGGACTATCGCGTTGTCAGCTTCGCCGCGGATATTCAAGAGGTGCTGCGGGGCCTGCCCCCGCAACCGGTTCTGGTGGGCGCGTCGTTGGGCGGGTTCACGTCGATGCTGCTGGCCGGGGAACTTTCGCCGGGCATTGCCAGTGCCGTCGTTCTGGTGGACATCGTGCCGAACATGGATCCCTCCGGAGCCAGTCGGATACATGCGTTCATGGTCGAGCGGGTGGAATCGGGGTTCGGCTCGCTGGATGAGGTGGCCGATATGATTGCCGCCTACAACCCCCATCGACCCAGGCCGACCGACTTGGAGGGCCTGACCACCAACCTGCGCCGTCGCGGCGATCGGTGGTATTGGCACTGGGATCCGCGGTTCATCAGCGGCACCGCCGCCTTTCCCCCCATCGAAGTCACCGAGCCTCATCGGCTGTACGCCGCCGTCGACACGATCCTGCGCGGCGGCGTTCCCATGTTGCTCATTCGGGGGGCAAATGAGCGACCTGGTCAGTCAGGAGCGAGCCGAGGAATTTCTTGCCCGCTTCCCGAATGTCGAGTTCACCGATGTCCGCGGCGCCGGGCACATGGTCGCCGGCGACCGCAACGACATCTTCGCAGCGGCCGTGTTGGACTTTCTGAGCCGCCATCTCGACGCTGGGTGATCGATCCCTGGCTACTCGGGAGCGGTTGGCCAACAGGCCCGCGGCAGACCGGAAATGAGGTCAGCCTGCTAGCCCTGGGTCAGCATCTTCTTGATCTCCGCAACGGATGCTTCCAGCTTGCGGATGCGCTCGTTGGAGTCCTCGGCGGTGCCGCGCATGTCGCCGCCGTATGCCCTGAGTACGTCGGCGAGCATCTGCTGGGTTTGGCCAAAAGCCTTGATCGCGTCGACTATTTCCTCGTAGCTGGTCCGCGACGCTTCCAAGGCAGCGATGCGGGCCTTGAGGTCGCGCAGCGTGCTGTCGAGCGCTTCAGATGCTTCAGGTAGGGCCACTCTGAAAATCCTAGGTGTTTTTCCAGCCGAACCGTCTATTTTTTTGTGGCAATGACGACCTTTTGGTCGACCTCGTGCCAGTACGGGTGTGGCACCGAACCCGCGGGCTCGTTGGCTAGTCAGCTGGGAATGCCGGCATTGACCAAAGTCTGTACGCCGCTGGCACAACCACGCAGGAAGTCGGGGGCGTAGACGTCCCGGACCTGCTGCACGGCCGCCAGCTGGTTGGCGCAGACCTTGTGCACCTGGCCGCAGACGATGATCGAGTCGGCCGGGAACCCCATTGCCTGCATCCGGCTGATCGTGAAGCGGCCGTCTTTCACGGCCTTGTCGTAGCCGAGTCGGTAGGACGGGCCCGTCGTTTCACCGGCGTCCGCGTATGCGGGTGCAGAGGCGATCAGCGTCACTCCAGCCGCGATACCGACGACGACTCGCGACAGCCGCCCAGTGGACAGGCACCGCGTTGCCGGCAGTGGGTGGCTGTAGGTCGCTGCGGCGTCCGTCATGAGATTGGCCCCGATCTGTCGTTTCAGGATCCCACTTCCTGTGACGGTCTTCTGTGCCGCAGTGGACCCTCGCGTCGCTACTGTATGACATCTGTTCCAAAAATGGAAGTAAGGATCGAAAACGGGCAAATTGTGCCTGGCGTTGGAATGCGGGCTCAGATTTGCGCCAAAGTTGTCCCATTCCAAAACAAGCCATACATTGGTGGGGTGCCGAGGTTGAATCCCGCAGGTAAGGACCTTGGCCGCGTCCTAGAGTGGCTGTTGAACCGGGACGTTCCAGATAGTGAAATCGGTTCCGCGCTCAACTTGCCCAAGGCGACCTATTCACGGCGTAAGGATGCTGACGATTTCCCCAGCTACGCGGAGTTGATCGCGGTGGGGGAGTACTTCGACGTCTCCTCGCGCGTGCTACAGATTGCGTTCGGCTGGCGCGGGCAGGATGAGTTGATCCTGCTCGACATCGAAGAGATGCGCCAGTACATGGAACAGGCGGGGGCCTCGTTTTTCGGTAATGAACGAATACGTCGCTACATCGAGGAGCGCGAGGGCGCTGACTACCCGTTGGCCGCGGCAATCCTGAAAATGACGGAGCCCCCGGAGTCCGGGGCTAGCTGATTCCCCCGGCCCTCGGGCCGCGCCGGCCCCACGGTGGTGCGCTATGGCTCAACCTGCAACAACTCGATCCGCGGGGCGGGGCGCTTGGGTAGGAACCACGCCGGAATGGCTGTTGTCGCGACCACGATCATTCCGAGCAAGAAGACCCCGGCGTAGGCCAGCGACAAGTCTTTGGTGAGGTGCTCGGCAAACCCCGGGGTTCGAATCCGCGGCGGCAGGTTGGACACATCCAGTGGCAGATGCTGCCGGAGCGCCTGTTCGCGGATCTCATCCGCGCGGTTGGCCGCCGCGATGTCAGCGCTGCCGTTGAATCGGCTGGTGAGTACGACCGACATCAGCGCCGCGCCCACCGACGCCGCGACGTTGTGGTTGACGTTGAATAGCGTTGAGCCGTGCGCGACTTCGCTGGAATTCAGCATGTGCACCGTCGACCAGGACACCGGAACCATCATGGCGGCGGTACCCACCCCGAACGTGCCGAGCCCGATCAGCAGCGCCGGAAGATGCACGTGCTCACGGCTCATGCCATAGATAAAGATGCCCATGCCGACCACGGTCAACGCGGTCCCCATCAACACCACATCGCGCGGGCCCCGCTTCTCCATCAGCCGCCCCACGATCGGCATCACCGCGGCAGCGGCCAGCGTCTGGGGGATGAGCAGCAGCCCGGACTGCAGCGGTGTTTTTCCGAGCACCTGCTGGAAGTACGCCGGAAACAACAGGCAGCTGCCGAAAAAGGTGACGGCGAACATGAATCGGGTGGCGTTGGCCGCCGCGACGGCCCGGTTCTTGAGCAGTCGCAGATCGATCAGCGCGTGGTCGCCACGGTGCAGGGCGTGCAGCGCGAAACCGCCGATCAGGATCAAGCCGACCGTTGTCGGCAGCCAGACTTGCGGGTCGCCGATGGTGCCGCGCGCCGGCAGCGCTGATAGCCCGTAGAGCAGCAGCACCAGCGCCGGGGACAGCAGCGCCATGCCCACGAGGTCCAGCGACTCCGCGGGCAGAGAATCGTCACCGGGCAGCACCAACCCGGCCAGTATCAAGGTCAGGGCTCCGATCGGCAGGTTGATCAAGAAGATCCACTGCCAGCCAAACGCGTCGATCAACCAGCCGCCCAGAATGGGCCCGGCGATCGGGGCCATCAACACCGAGATCATGCTGATCGTCAGTACCCGGCCCAAGCGGGCCGGACCCGCCGCGCGCGCCAGAATGATGAGCTGCAGCGGTATGAGTATTCCGCCGCCAAGGCCCTGCGCCGCGCGGAAGGCCACCAGCAGGGTAATGCTCGATGCCATCGCGCACAGCAACGATCCCAGCGTGAACAGCAGCACCGAACCCATGACCAGGCGTTTGGTGCCGAGCCGATTCGCCGCCCAGCCGGTCAGCGGGATCACCGAGGCCAGCGACAAGGTGTAGCCGGTCGATGTCCACGCGACCACCGCCTGGGTGGACGAGAACTCTTCGATGAACGTTCGCTGAGCCACGTTGACGACCGTGGTATCCAGGGTGACCATCACCGGGAGCATCAGGCACGTCGCCGTGGTCATCAGAAGTTCGGCGTCCAGCCTGACGGGATGGGCGTCGGGGCGACCGTCATCGCCCAGACGCGACTCGCCCGCGGCGTGCGTGCTGTCACCGATCTCTGGCTCGCGCGGCAACCGACCCACCCGGCGGCGCATCGGTTCACTGTATCCGCCGAACTGCCGACCCAACGTCGAAATTATCTGGTCGCCAGTGCGCTGACACCGATGATTTGTGCCGCCCAGGTGGGCTACGGTCGAAATCTGGAAAGGCTGTGTGTCGCCGCCAGACCATCCGACCGGCCCACACATCACGACGGCCCTCGGCAGCTCGCCTTGCCGGAGCGCCAACCAAGCGAGGAGTAATCGGTGAGCAAGACCGCCAAGCGGCTGGGCCCGCAAGACATGTTTTTTCTCTACTCCGAGTCGCCGAGCACCATGATGCACGTCGGTGCCCTGATGCCCTTCACACCACCGGATGACGCGCCCGCGGATTTCTTGCGACAACTCGTCGATGAGAGCAAGGCCAACGAGGTTGTGGAACCGTGGAACCTGAAGCTGAGCCACCCGGACTTGCTCTACAGCCCCACCCAATCGTGGGTTTACGACGAAAACTTTGACCTGGACTACCACGTGCGGCGCTCCGCCCTGGCCAGCCCGGGCGACGAGCGTGAACTCGGAATCCTGGTGTCGCGGTTGCACAGTCACGCGCTGGACCTGAGGCGTCCACCGTGGGAGATGCACTTCATCGAACGCCTCGAAGGCGGTCGGTTCGCGATCTACATCAAGATGCATCACTCGTTGATCGACGGCTACACCGGCCAGAAAATGCTGGCCCGCAGTTTGTCCGCCGACCCACACGACACCACGCACCCGTTGTTCTTCAACATCCCCACCCCCGGCCCGGCGCCCGCCGACACCGAAGAGTCCGCCGGCGGCGGCCTGATCGGTGGGGCGGGCAATGTGCTCAGCGGGTTGGGCGACGTGGTCAAGGGCCTGGGAGGCATGGTCAGCGGGGTGGGTAGCGTGCTCGGTTCGGTGGCCAGCGCGGGACGATCCTCGCTCGACCTCACCAGGGCGCTGGTCAACTCCCAGCTGCGCAGCGACAACGAGTACCGCGACCTGGTCAGCTCGGTGCAGGCTCCGCACTGCATTCTCAACACCCGGATCAGCCGCAACCGCCGGTTCGCCACCCAGCAATACCCGCTGGCGCGGATGAAAGCGATTGGGGCTCAATATGATGCGACGGTCAACGATGTCGCGATGGCGATCATCGGGGGCGGCTTGCGGCGCTTCCTCGACGAACTTGGTGAGCTGCCCGACAAGTCGCTGATCGCCGTGTTACCGGTCAACGTGCGGCCCAAGGACGACGAGGGGGGCGGCAACGCTGTCGCGACCATCCTGGCCACGCTGGGCACCGACATCGCCGATCCCGTGGAGCGGCTGCGAGCGGTCACCGCGTCCACCCGGATGGCAAAGGCTCAGCTGAAGAACATGGACCGCGACGCGATCCTGGCCTACAGCGCGGCCCTGATGGTGCCCTATGGCATCCAGCTGGCCAGCACCCTCACCGGGGTGAAGCCGCCGTTGCCCTACACCTTCAACCTTTGTGTCAGCAACGTTCCCGGGCCGCAGGAAGTGCTCTACCTGCGGGGTAGCCGGATGGAGGCGTCCTATCCGGTCTCCCTGGAGGCACACAGCCAAGCGCTCAATGTCACCTTGCAGAGTTATGCCGGGACACTGAACTTCGGGTTCATCGGTTGCCGCGACACGTTGCCACATTTGCAGCGGCTTGCCGTCTATACCGGGGAAGCGCTCGACGAGCTGGATGAACCCGCGGCGTCGTCCGCGGTGAACTGACGCGCCCGGCGCGCCGACACCTAGCCGGCGGGCGGTGTCGCCGGATGCCGGTGCGCCCAGGGACGGGCCTCTTCGAGTTGGGCTGCCAGCGCCAAGAGGTCGCCATCGCTGCCCAGGCCTCCGACGAACTGCACACCCAACGGCAGGCCGGCCGGTGTCCAGTGCAGCGGCACGCTGATGGCGGGTCGTCCGGTCAGATTGGCCAGCTGGGTGTAGGGCACCCAGCCCAGGCTCTCTTGAATGAGATCGTCCATGATCCCGCTGAGCGAGAGCACCTTTCCGGCACGCAACTTGCTCAGCAGCCGCGCCGCCGTCTGCAGGCGTGGTGACGTCGTCGTGTCACCAACGGTCAGTGGCGGAGTCGCCAGGCTGGGAGTCAGGAAGTAGTCGTAACTCTCATGGAAACTCGCCAGGGACTGGATGTAGTTGTTGCGGTTGTCCAGCGCAAGCAGCGGAGCCAGCACACCGGTGGATCGGCCGAGTTCGGCCATGGCCAAGGTGTCGGCTTCAAAGTCGCTGTCGCGGGCGCCGATTCGCTTTCTGATCTCGGCGACTTGGCTGTGCAGCTGCGCGAACCAGATGGTCAGGAAATCGCGGGCCAGCGCGGCGTCATCGTAGGGAGGATCGACTTGCTCCACCCGGTGGCCCAGGTCCTCGAGCAGGCTCGCCGCGGCCTCGACTGCCGCGACGGCCTCGCGGTCAGGCGCGGCGTTGATCGCAGACGACGCCGAGTACCCGATCTTGAGCGCGCCCGGACGGTTCTTGATGTGTTCGACGAAGGTGGTGTCGAGAAGGGCGACCTGGTAGGCGGCGCGTGGGTTGGGCCCGACGATCAGATCGTAGATGGCGGCGCTGTCGCGAACGGTGCGCGAAACCACCCCCTGGGTTTCCATGCCGAACAGCGGCTCGCCGGTCTGCGGGCCATAGGGCGACAATCCCCGGCTGAGCTTGAGCCCGACCAGCCCGTTGCAGGCCGCGGGAATGCGGATGGATCCGCCGCCGTCGTTGGCGCCGGCCAGCGGAACGATCCCGGCGGCAACCGCGGCCCCCGATCCGCCTGAGGAGCCGCCCGGGGTGTGCTGCGGATTCCACGGGTTGCGGGCCGGCCCCCAGTAATCGGGTTCGGTGATGCCCTTGTCCCCGAACTCGGGTGTATTGGTCATGCCGAAGACGACCAGGCCCGCGTCCAGGAATCGTTGGGTGACCAGGGCGTGTTGTTTGGCGACGTCGTTGGCCAGCGACCGAGATCCACACGAGCTGGGAAAGCCGCGATATTCCTGATCGAGGTCCTTGATCAGGAAGGGGACGCCGGCAAGCGGTCCACGTAGCTCCGGATCCGCGGCCCGTCCCTCAGCCAGGGCATCGATACGACGGATGATCGCGTTCAACCTCGGGTTGACCGCGTCGGCGCGCTGACGCGCCAAAGCAAGTAGCTCGGTAGCGCGGACTTGCTTGGTCGCCACCAGCTCGGCCAGGCCAGTCGCATCCAGCGACATGTACTCGTCAAGATGCATTGGCCGATCTTATGATTGCGGCGATTGGCCGGCGGGGAAAGGCAGTCAATTTCTTACCGGTTCTTACCGGTCTTGCTCGCGTTGTTCGCCGGGGTTGCGCCGATCTCAGTGCGGGTGGACCGCAAACCCGGATCCGCACTCGCAATTTTTTCCTCGATGTGCGTATCTTTTTCGGCGTTGCCCACCATGATGTCTAGTACGCGACAACACGAGGGGTAGGCGATGTCTTTTGTGCTCGTGGCGCCAGACATGTTGGCGACGGCAGCGGCGGATGTGGTGCAAATCGGATCAGCCGTTAGTGCCGGCAATCTGGCGGCGGCGATTCCGACTACTGAGGTGATGGCGGCGGCCGCCGATGAAGTATCTGGGGCGATAGCGGCGCTGTTCGGCGCGAATGCCCAGGAGTATCAGGCGGCGGCGGCCCAGGCCGCGACGTTCCACGAGCAGTTTGTCCGTGCCCTGAGTGAGGCGGGGGCGTCGTATGCCAGCGCCGAGGCGACCATCGTCACCGGCTTGAGCTCGGCGGTCGCGGACGGGTTTCAGACCGCGGTCTACGGTCCGATACGCGCGGCTGGGCAGGCGTGGATCAGCAGCCCGGCCGGCGAGGTTGTTGATCCGGTCATCAATGCGCCCACCGAAGCCCTGTTCGGGCGTGGCCTGATCAGCAATGGTGCCGCCGGAACGGCCGCACACCCCAATGGTGGCGCCGGCGGGATCCTGTTCGGCGACGGCGGCCCCGGCTACACCCCGACCGGCGGGATCGGCGCGGTCGCGGGCGGCATCGGCGGAGATGCCGGGCTGATCGGCAACGGTGGCCTCGGCGGTAACGGCTTCGGCGGCGGCACCGGCGGTACCGGCGGCTGGCTGATGGGCAACGGCGGCGGCGGCGGGGTCGGCGGTGTTGGTGGCCAAGCCTTGTTCTTCGGCAACGGCGGCGCCGGTGGAGGCAGCGCGCTGGGTGGCCGTGCCGGGCTGTTCATCGGGGAGCCGGGCACCGGCTGGGTTGCTGACCCCGGCAACGGCCAGTCGATCGTGATCGACTTCGTCCGGCACGGGCAGACGGCGAGCAACGTGGCGGAGCTGATCGACACCAACGTGCCCGGCCCACCACTGACAGCCGAGGGGCACCTGCAGGTGGACATCATTGCCGGCCAGCTTTTCGCGAAGGGCCCCTACGCGGGGATCTTCGACTCGGAATTGCTCCGTACACAGCAAACCGCCGCGCCGTTGGCTGCCCTGTATGGGATAACCGACGTTCCGGCGCTGTCCGGACTCAACGAGATCAGTGCCGGCATATTCGATGGCCTACAGCAGATCACGCCCGCGGGCCTGCTGTATCTGATCGGCCCGATGGCGTGGACGCTGGGATACCCGATCGTGCCGATGCTGACCCCGGGCTCGCTGGACTTCAACGGCGTGGTCTTCAACCAGGACTTCACCCACGCCATGGACACCATGTACAGCGCCGCCCTGGCGAACCCGGTCCTAGCCGCCAACGGCAAGATCACCGACGTCGCCTACTCCAGCGCATTCACCATCGGTGTCGGGACAATGATGAACGTCGACAACCTCGATCCACTGCTGCTGCTCACCCACCCGCTGCCCAACACCGGCGTGGTCGAGGTGCAGGGCAGTCCCGCCAACGGCTGGACGATGGTCAGTTGGGACGGGATTCCTGTCGCACCAGCGACATTGCCGACCCAGCTATTCGTCGACGTGCGGAACCTGATCACCGCGCCGCAATACGCGGGCTGGGACATTTTCTATTCATTGTTCACCGGCAATCCGACGACCATCCTGACCGCGGTTCGCGACGGCATCGAGGAGGTCGGCAGCGCGGTGATCAACTTCCCGATCGAGGTGACCGAGGACGTCGTCAACGCCATTTGCGGTGCGACCGACGGCCTGACGGCCGGCGTGCCCAGCCTGGTCGGATGAGTGTGGGCCGCGACAACCACAGCGCATGGAAACGACGGAGAGCCGGTTCGTCAACCTCGGTCGTGACGGTGGCGTGGCCACCGTCGAGCTGATCGACTCGGGACCGCTGAACATTGTCGGCACCGCGGCTATCACGGCCCTTACCAACGCATTTCGCAGCATCAACCAAGACAGCGGCGTGCGGGTCGTCGTACTGCGCGCCGCGGGCGAGAAGGCGTTCATCGGTGGCGCCGACATCAAGGAAATGGTCACCCTGGACCGCATCAGCGCCCAGGCCTTCATCCGCCGACTCGCGGGCCTGTGCGAGTCGATTCGACAGTGCCCCGTCCCGGTCATCGCCCGAATCGCGGGTTGGTGTCTGGGCGGCGGCCTGGAAATCGCGGCGTGCTGCGATCTGCGGATCGCCGAATCCGGCGCCCGATTCGGGATGCCCGAAGTGGCGGTGGGAATCCCGTCGGTGATCCATTCGGCGTTGTTGCCGGCGCTGGTCGGGGCCTCGCGGACAACTTGGCTGCTGCTGACGGGCGAAACCATCGACGCCGACACGGCCGCAAGCTGGGCTCTGGTGCATGAGGTCGTCGCGCCCGCCGCGCTGGACCTGCGGATCGCCGCACTCGCAACAAAACTTGCCGGATTCGGCCCGCAGGCCCTCCGTCAGCAAAAACGCCTACTGGCCAAGTGGCCCGACATGACGGTGCCGGCGGCGATCGAGGACAGCATCGAGCAATTCGGCCTTGCGTTCCAGACCGGTGAGCCGCAACAGCACATGCAGGCGTTCCTCTCTCGCAAGGGCCGTAAAGCAGGAAGCGGCCCGCAAGCCCCGGAGGAGTAGCCGGCCAGGATCACAGTTCGCCACCGCTGCGCTGGGTCATGGCGCGCATTGCGGGCAATAGTGCGAGCGCGACCGACAGATCAAGGGCGCCGATGTCGATCGTGCGGCCAAGCAATTCCTCGGCCTGGTGGACTCGATAGCTGACCGTGTTGGGATGCACCCCAAGTCGTTGCGCGGCTTTGGCCGGGCTGCGGTTTTCCTCGAGATACACCGCAAGCGTGGCGGCAATCCGATACGTCCCCTCATCGTTGGCGGCCAAAGGGCCCAGGACGCGTCTGACGAATGCCACCGCGTGCCCGCGGTCCGTGCCGGCCAGGGCTGCTACCGCAACGTTGCGGTAGCAGGTCACCACCTCAGCGCGATCCCCGAGCAATGAGACGAACCGTTGCGCGTGCGACGCCTCGACATGGGTGCGACGGAAACCGCTTATCCCCCAACCCGGTTCACCGATGGCGACCCGGACGTCCTGCGGTAGGTGGATGCCGCTACAGATGTTGGCCACATCCAGCTCCGCAGCGGTGAATGCCTGCGGTCGGCTCAGCCAGCCGGCAATGGCCTTCGAACCGGCCGGATGGGCCAGGACGCTTTGGGCCGCGATGGCACGGGTCAGCTGCGTCAGTGCCTCGGTGAGCGTCACCGGGCCGGCGCAGGCGTCCTGGGTCACGTCGCGCCACACGCTGACGCCGACATGGTGACGGTTGACGTCGTAACGCAGCCGGGTGGAAGCCCGCTGCGCATCGTCTTCACGTTCGGTGAGGATGTCCTCGACCGCCGCCGCGCGTGCGGCGGCCGCACCGGTCAACCAGGCCTCGCGTTCAACTTCATAGAGCCGTTCGGCCCGAATCAGGACGACGTCGACATAACCGAACAGCCAGTTGGTGGCCAGGTCGAGCGCCCGGTCGTGATCGGTAGCCGCCGAACTCGCGGTGATCCGGTCGAACAGCCATTGCCACGTTCGCTCCTGGGCCATCCGTACCGAGCGGAAGAGGTCATTGAGCGCAATGTTTCGCTGCACTCCAGAGCGACCGATGGCGGCGGTGGCCGGCGTCAGATCGAGCAGCCGCGGCCCCTCCCCGGAGTCGATGCACTCGGCGATTTGGCGGACACTGGCTTCGACGCTGGCAAGTTGGTCGGCCACCGCGGGCGGATCAGGAACGATGCTCGGCAACTCGGACTGGTATCGGTCAACGATGTCACGCGCCAGCTGGGTTGCGCACGTTTGCATTTCGGCGGCTAGCGGCCTGAGCACCTGCTGCCATACCCGGCGAGCGCTCGGCTCTTGAAACGGTGGCCACCTGGGCTCCATGTCGACGAAATCTAATCTCGTCGTGCTCCCGGCACAACGGCCCAGCAAACCGAACTGGCGATAACAGTCCCCGCTCGATGGGGGCGTGGCAGGGTAGTGAGGCAGCGGCTGCGCGAGTTAGCAAGCCAGTAAAGCCAATTGACAAGGAGGTCATGATGGCCAAGGCGGCGAAGAAGACCCCAGCCAAGAAATCGTCGACCGGGGCCGCCTCAGACGCGCACCGCGAGCCGCATCTGGCCCGTGAGCACCTGCCCATCCCCGACCCCAAGCACGTGGGATTGACCACCTACGACGCCAAGGACCCCAACACCAAATACCCACCGATCAAACAACTGCGCCCGCCACAGGGGGCGCCGAACGTGCTCATCGTCTTGATCGACGATGTCGGGTTCGGCGCGTCGTCGGCGTTCGGCGGACCGTGTCGCACCCCGGTGGCCGAGCAGCTGGCGGCCGGCGGGCTCAAACTCAACCGCTTCCACACCACCGCCTTGTGCTCACCCACCCGGCAAGCGCTGTTGACCGGGCGCAACCACCACTCGGTGGGCATGGGCGCGATCACCGAGATGGCCACCTCGGCGCCCGGCAACAACAGCATCAGGCCCAAGGAGAAGGCACCGCTGGCCGAGACCTTGAAGCTCAACGGCTACTCCACCGCACAGTTCGGTAAGTGTCACGAGGTGCCGGGGTGGGAGGTCACCCCGATGGGCCCGTTCCACCAGTGGCCGACGGGTTCGGGGTTCGAGTACTTCTACGGCTTCGTCGGCGGCGAGGCCAATCAGTACTACCCGGGTCTGTACGAGGGCACCACGGCGGTAGAACCGCCGAAGACCCCGGAGCAGGGCTACACGCTGACCGAGGATCTGGCGGATCGGGCGATCACCTGGGTACGCCAGCAAAAGGCGCTGATGCCCGACAAGCCGTTCTTCATGTATTTCGCACCCGGTGCGACCCACGCCCCGCATCACGTGCCCAAAGTGTGGTCGGACAAGTACCGGGGCAAGTTCGACGACGGCTGGGACGCGCTGCGGGAGAAGACCCTCAACCGGCAGAAGGAACTCGGGGTGGTATCCGATGGCGCCGAGCTGACCAAGCGCCATGACGAGATCCCGGCCTGGGACGACATGCCCGACGAACTCAAGCCGGTGCTGGCCAGGCAGATGGAGATCTACGCCGGGTTCCTCGAGCAGACCGACCATGAGGTGGGGCGCCTCGTCGGTGCCATCGATGACCTCGGTGTCCTCGACGACACGCTGATCTACTACATCATCGGCGACAACGGAGCCTCGGCCGAGGGCACCATCAACGGCTGCTTCAACGAGATGACCACGCTCAACGGGTTGCCCGGGATCGAGACGACGGAGTTCCTGCTGTCCAAGACCGACGATTTCGGCACCCCGGACGCCTACAACCACTACGCCGTCGGCTGGGCGCATGCCCTCTGTGCGCCCTACCAGTGGACCAAGCAGGTCGCCTCGCACTGGGGCGGCACCCGCAACGGCACCGTCGTGCACTGGCCCAACGGCCTCACCGAGCAAGGGGGAATGCGCGACCAGTTCCACCACGTGATCGACGTGGCGCCGACCATCCTGGAGGCGGCCGGTTTGCCGGCACCGCATTCGGTCAACGGAATAGCCCAGGCGCCCCTCGAAGGCGTCAGCATGATGTCGACGCTGCGCGATGCCGCGGCGCCCGAAACCCACGAGGTCCAATATTTCGAGATGATGGGCAACCGCGGCATCTACTTCCAGGGCTGGACCGCGGTGACCAAACACCGCACCCCGTGGAAAGCCGACGCCCCACCGCCGTTCGACGACGACGTATGGGAACTGTATGCCCCCGGTGACTGGACCCAGGCGCACAATCTGGCCACGCAGAACCCGGCCAAGCTCGCCGAGCTGCAGCGGCTTTGGCTCATCGAGGCCACCAAGTACAACGTTGTGCCGCTCGATGACCGCGGCTTCGAGCGGATCAACCCCGACATCGCCGGCCGTCCGCAATTGGTGCGGGGCAACAGCCAGCTGCTGTTCGACGGGATGCGCGTCAGCGAATGGTGCGTCTTGACGATCAAGAACAAATCGCACTCGGTGACCGCCGAAGTCGAGGTGCCAACGGGCGGGGCCAGCGGAGTGCTCATCACCCAGGGCGGCAGCGCCGGGGGCTGGACGCTGTACGCCCACGAGGGCGGGCTCAAGTACTGCTACAACTTCCTCGGCATCGACCACTACATGGTGGCCGCGACCAAGCCGATCCCCACCGGCAAGCACCAGGTCCGGATGGAATTCGGCTACGACGGCGGCGGGTTGGGCAGGGGCGGCGATGTCACGCTTTTCTACGACGGCAAAGCGGTGGGCCAGGGACGGGTCGAGCGCACCCAACCCATGGCGTTTTCCGCCGATGAGGCCTGTGACGTCGGGTGCGATACCGGATCGCCCGCCTCGCCCGGCTACGGCCCTACCGGCAACGCCTTCAGCGGCACCATCGCCTGGGTGCAGATCGATCTCGGTGCAGACAGCCATGACCATCTGATCACCGCCGAAGACCGGTTCAACATTGCCATGGCCAAGCAGTGACCTGCCGCAGACGCCCCAATTAGCACGGTTTCCGGCATTTCGACGTGCGCGAGCGACGGATCTCAAGGATTGTCTTAGGCATGTCGGCTCCCCCCACAAGCCCGGTCAGACGTGTTCATCCGGTCGACGAGGTACTGCCGATCCCCAAATTGGCGACCTACGGCTTTCAGCACGTCGTCGCGTTCTACGCCGGGGCGGTCGTGGTGCCGATCATCATTGCCAACGCGATCGACCTGCCCCACCAGGACCTGGTCAAGCTGATCACCGCGGACCTGTTCACCTGTGGCGTCGCCTCGATCATCCAGTCCGTCGGCTTCTGGAAGATCGGGGTGCGGCTGCCCCTGCTGCAGGGCGTGGCGTTCGCCGGGGTGTCGCCGGTTATCGCCATCGGACTTTCCCATGGCGGCGGAACGCCCAGCCTGCTCTACGTCTACGGCGCGGTGATCGTCGCCGGTTTGTTCACCATCCTGATCGCCCCGATCTTCACCAAGCTGCTGCGATTTTTTCCCCCGGTGGTCACCGGCACGCTGATCACCATCATCGGGCTGTGCCTGGTGCCGGTGGGCGCCGGCGACGCGGTGACCAATCCGCGCACCGGCGAGCACGACCCGACCAACATTCGCTGGCTGCTCTACGCGCTGGGAACGATCGCGATCATCGTGGCGATCCAGCGGGTGTTCAGTGGTTTCATGGCCACCATCGCGGTGTTGATCGGCTTGGTCGTGGGCTGCGTGGTCGCCTACGGCCTGGGCGACATGAGCTTCGCCAAGGTGGACGAGGCGTCGGTTATCGGATTCACCGAGCCGTTCGTGTTCGGTATGCCGAAATTCGACTTCGTTGCATGCCTGACGATGATCATCGTGCTGATGATCACCTCGGTGGAGTCGACCGGCTCGACCCTGGCCACCGGCGAGATCGTCGGCAAGCGCATCAAGGCCGCCCAAATCGGCAACGTGCTGCGCGCCGACGGACTGGCCACCGTGATCGGCGGAATCTTCAACTCCTTTCCCTACACCGCGTTCTCCGAGAACGTCGGGCTGGTGCGGCTCACTCGGGTCAAGAGTCGCTGGGTGGTCGCCGCCGCCGGGGTGGTGATGATCGTGCTCGGGTTCCTGCCCAAGGTCGCCGCGGTCGTCTCGGCGGTCCCCAGCCCGGTCCTCGGCGGGGCGGCGTTGACGCTGTTTGCCACCGTCGCCGTGGTGGGCATCCAGACGCTGGGCAAGGTCGACTTCACCGACCACCGAAACCTCATCATCGTGACCACCAGCCTGGCGCTGGCGTTGTGGGTGACGTCCTATCCCGACGTCGCCGAGTCGATGCCGTCGGGCGTGGACCTGATCTTCGGCAGCGGCATCAGCATCGGTGCCGTCGCCGCGATCGTGCTCAACATCGTGTTCTTTCACACCGGCTCGCATGGGCCACGGGTGGCCGGCGGCGGCTCGATTACCCTCCATGAGGTCAACGCGATGACCCGCGAGCGATTCACCGAAGTGTTCGGCCATGTCGTGCAGGACGTCCCCTGGGTGATCGACCGTGCCTACGAGCACCGGCCGTTCGCCGACACCGCCGCGCTTCGCGAGGCGTTCCAGGACGCGGTGCTCACCGGGTCCTCCGAGCAGCAGATGGAGCTACTCAATGCGTTTCACGATCTGGGTGCCGAGGACGAGACCGGACGCGCCCTGGCCGTCGACCACGTGTCGCTATCCAATCTCGACGAGCGGGATCACAACGTAGTGGTGGAGCTTGCCAGCGCCTACCGCGAACACTTCGGCTTCCCGCTGATCATCTGCGCCCGCGAGACCGAGCGCTTCGACCGAGTGCTCAAGAACGGCTGGTCGCGGATGGACAATTCCCCCGCCACCGAGAGGGCGTACGCCCTCATCGAGGCGGCCAAGATCGCCAACTACCGGTTCAGCGATCTGGTCGCCGACGCGAACCCGATTGCGTCGGCCAGGCTCAGCCGACTCAACGAGCTGCACTAGATGACCAAGCCTGCCCTGGGCCTTGATGGCTTCAATCGCCTCACGGATCGCCAACGCATGCACCTGCTGTTCGGCGTGTGTTCGACGACGATCTGGGCGCGCCGGGTGCTGGCCGGCGCGCCGTTCGATGATGTCGATGCGCTGCTGGACCGCGCGGACCGGGTACTGGCCCAGCTGCCCGAGGCCGAGATCGACGCCGCGCTGGACGGCCACCCGGGCATCGGTGCCAGGGCCGACAACGCGTCCTCGGCGCGTGAGCAGGCCCTAGTCGCCGGAGCCGGCGAGGCCGTGCGCGCCGAACTCGCCGAAAAAAATCGCAAGTACGAGGACAAGTTCGGTTACGTCTACTTGGTGTGCGCCACCGGACGATCCGCCGAGGACTTGCTCGAGACGCTCACCGACCGGCTCGACAACGACCCGGAAACCGAACGCCGGGTGATGCGCAGCGAACTGGCCAAGATCAACCGGCTGCGGCTGCAGCGGCTCCTGCGTGAGCCCGCGTGAGCGCCGCGCGTGGCTACCGGCCTGGCATGGTGAACCCATGAGCCTTTCGACACATGTGCTGGACGCCGTGAGCGGTCGACCCGCGGCCGGAGTCGCCGTGGAACTCACCGACGCTGCCGGAACACCTCTTGCCAGCGGCCGCACCGACGATGACGGCCGGATCAAGTCGCTCGGTGCGACACTGGCCGCCGGGATCTACCGGCTGCGCTTCGATACCGGCGAATATTTCGCCGCGAGCGGCACCGCCGGGTTCTACCCCGAGGTCGTCATCGCCTTCGACCTCACTGACGTCGACGCCCAATACCACGTGCCGCTGTTGTTGTCGCCGTACGCGTATTCGACATACCGGGGGAGTTAATGGATCTCAACTCCGTAGAAATCGTCAATACCCCCAGCCGCCGCGACGAACTCTGGCCGCTGGAGCCCACCGACGCCATTCTCGCCGGCGGGACCTGGCTGTTCTCCGAACCGAACTCACACATCCGCCGCCTGGTCGACATCACCGGCCTGGGCTGGCAGCCGATAGCGTTCGGCGACAACGGTATTGACCTGGCCGCAACGTGCACACTTGCCGAGATCTCGACGCTGTCGGGGCGGCTGCCCGCCGACTGGACGGCCGGTGCGCTGCTGTATCAGTGCTGCACCGCAATGCTGGCGTCGGCCAAGATCTGGCGCACCGCCACCATCGGCGGCAATGTGTGCCTGTCCTTTCCGGCCGGCGCCATGATTTCGCTGCTGTCCGCGTTGGATGCGCGCGTGACGGTGTGGTGCGCCGATGGCAACGACTACACGCTGCCGGTCGCCGAGTTCGTCACCGGACAGGCCGCCAACGTGCTCGTGCCCGGCGACGTGCTGCGCTCCTTTCACCTGCCGGCCGCCGCGCTGCGGGCCCGGACCGCCTTCCGCAAGCTCGCCCCGTCCGCGCTGGGGCGCTCCGGCATCGTGGTGATCGGCCGCCGTGGCGCCGAGTCCGACGGCGGCGGCTTCGTGCTGTCGATCACGGCGGCCACCGTGCGCCCCTTCGTGTTCGAGTTCCCCACCCTGCCCGGCACCGACGAGCTGCGCGCCGCCCACGCCGGCATACCCGATGGCGCCTGGACCCGCGACGCACACGGCGATCCCGATTGGCGGGCAGCGGTGAGGCTGGTGCTGGCCGAGCAGATCCTGGCCGAGCTGGCATGAGGTTCACCGTCAACGCAGCCGACCTGGACGCCACCCCGGCGGCCGGGCAATGCCTGCGCACCTTCCTGCGCGAGCACGGCCACTTCGAAGTCAAGATGGGCTGCGATGCCGGTGACTGCGGCGCTTGCTCGGTCTTGGTCGACGGCGCCGCGGTGCACTCGTGCGTGTTCCCGGCATTTCGCGCGGCGGGCCGCACCGTCACGACGGTGGCCGGGCTGGGCACCCCCGATGACCTGCACCCGATGCAGCGCCGTTTCGCCGAGGCGGCCGCCTTCCAGTGCGGGTTTTGCACGGCCGGTCTGGTGGTCACCGCGTCGACCTTCGGCGATGACGAATTGGCCAATCTGCCACAGCATCTCAAGGGCAACCTGTGCCGGTGCACCGGCTACCGGGCGATCCTGGACGCGCTGGAGGGCAAGGTCAACGTCGAGAAGCCCAGCGGATCCGACGCCGGGCGCTCGATCGGCGCACCGGCGGCACTGCGGGTGGTGACCGGCACCGAGCCCTACACCACAGACCACGCGCCGGCCGGCCTGCTGCACCTGGCCGTGCTCGGCAGCCCGCTCGCGCACGCCCGTATCACCTCGATCGACACCACGGCGGCCGCGACGATACCCGGTGTCCACCTGATCCTCACCCACCACGACAGCTCAGCCGTTGCGTTCTCCACCGCGCGCCACGAGATGCGCACCGACGACCCCGACGACACCTATGTGTTGGACCGCACCGTGCGCTTCATCGGACAGCGGGTTGCGGCGGTGGTCGCCGACAGCGTGGCGGTCGCCGAAAAAGCTTGCCGGGCGATCCAGATCGAGTACGAGGAACTGTCGGCCGTGTTCGATCCGGAGCAGGCCCGGGCGCCCGGCGCGGTGCTCTTGCACGCCGACAAGGGCGGCCAGGCCCGCATCGCCGACCCGGCGCGCAACGTGGTCGCCGAATTACATGGCGGCACCGGCGATGTCGAAGCCGGCGTTGCCGCCGCGGAGGCCTCCGGCGGAGCGGTGGTGCGCGGACGGTGGCAGACCGCCCGAGTGCAGCCGGCCCACCTCGAAACCCATGGCCGCACCGGGTGGCGGGACAGCCGCGGGCGATTGGTGATCCGCACCAGCTCCCCCAGACACCGTTTCTGGTCCGCGACGAACTGTGCCACGTCTTCGGGCTGGACCGCGACCAGGTGCACGTTTTCACCAAGCGGGTCGGCGGCGGATTCGGCGGCAAACAGGAGATGCTCACCGAGGACCTGGTGACGTTGGCCGTGCTGAGACTGGGCCGGCCGGTGCGCTACGAGTTCACCCGTGTCGACGAGTTCGTCCGGGCGACGTGCCGCCACCCCTACCGCATCGACGTCACCGTGGCCGCCGACGGGGATGGGGTGCTGACCGCGCTGGCGGTCGATGCCCTGATGGATGCCGGGGCGTACGGAAACCACACTCGGGGTGTGCTGTTTCACGGTTGCGGCGAGTCGGTGTCGGTGTACCGCTGTGCGAACAAGCGCATCGACGCCGAGGCCGTGTACACCAATAACGTGCCGTCGGGGGCGTTCCGCGGCTACGGCGTGGGCCAGATGGTCTTCGCGGTGGAGTCGGCACTCGACGACCTGGCACAACGACTGGGCATCGACGCGTTCGAGTTCCGGCGCCGAAACGTGGAGGTGCCCGGCGACCCGTTCGTCGATGCCCATGCCGGCGAGAACGATCTGACGTTCGGCAGCTACGGGCTGGATCAATGCCTGGACCTGGCCCCGGACGCGTTGCGCCGCGGTGGGAGACCGGCTCCCGACGGCGCGGGCTGGCGAGTCGGAGAGGGCATGGCCCTGGCGATGATCGCGACGCTGCCCCCGGGCGGGCATTTCGCGTCCGCCGACATCTCGGTCGACGACGCCGGCGTCTACACGCTGTGCGTCGGCACCTCGGAGTTCGGCAACGGCACCACCACCGTGCACGCGCAGCTGACCGCCACGGCGTTGGGCACCACCAGCGACCGGATCGTGATCCGCCAGTCCGACACCGACGTGGTCGAGCACGACACCGGGGCGTTCGGCTCGGCCGGAACCGTGATCGCCGGACGTGCGGCGCTGGGCGCGGCCCAACAGTTGCGCAGCCGGATCATCGCCGCCGCGGCCGAGGTGGCCGGCGCGTCGCCAACCGACTGCGTGCTGGGCCCGCACGGCGTGCAGTGCGGGCAGCAGCTGGTCGGATTCGGGCAATTGCCGACGCCGTTGACCGGGCAGGGAAGCCAGGACGGGACACCGCGGTCGGTGTCGTTCAACGTGCACGCCTTCCGGGTCGCGGTCAACACCGACACCGGCCAGGTGGAGATCTTGCAGTCGGTTCAGGCCGCCGACGCCGGGGTGGTGCTGAACCCGGAGCAGTGCCGCGGGCAGGTGGAGGGCAGCGTGGCGCAGGCGATCGGTTCCGCGCTGTATGAGGACCTGCAGATCGGCCCCGACGGCAGGGTGCTCACCCAGACGCTGCGCGACTATCACATTCCGCAGTTCGTCGACGTGCCCCTCACCGAGGTGTACTTCGCCGACACCTTCGACGAACTCGGTCCGCTGGGCGCGAAATCGATGGCCGAATCGCCCTACAACCCGGTGGCGCCGGCTCTGGCCAACGCGATCGCCCGGGCCTGCGGTGCGCGGGTCACCCGGCTGCCGATGACCGCGGCCCGAGTGTGGCGGGCGATCAACTCAGCGGAGTGAGCGGCCCACCCATGATGTTGGCGACGAGCCCGCGAATGATGTTGGTGCCGTCTTCGTTTCGCAGCTCCTCATACCAGGCTGCGGTGGTATCGGGGTCCTTGGCGTGGATGACGTCGCAGCGCTTACGGGCCCGCAATACCAGATCGCCGGCCCGTTCGGTGCGGCTGGCCTGATAGGCGGCCAGCGCGGCCGCAACGTCGGTGGGGTTGTCCTTGAGCGCCCATTGCAGTGCCACCGCGTCTTCCATCGCCGAGCATCCGCCCTGCCCGATGTCGGGCGTGGTGTTGTGGGCGGCATCGCCAAGCACGGCGACGCGCCCCTTGACCCAGGTGTGGAACGGGTCCAGGTCGAGGATCTCGACGCGGTTGGTGGTCGTCAGGTCGAGCTTGTCGATCAAGGCCTGCACGCCCGGTGCCCAGCCGGCGAACTGCTCGCGCAGCACCTCTCGCGCGGTGTCTTTCTCGAAGGGCAGGCCCTCGGGCTCGACCACGTCGAAGAAGAAGTAGAACCTGTCATCGGTGACCGGCATCGCCGACACCCGCTTGCCGTCGCCGACATACATGGTCCACTCGTTGGCGGGGCTGATGGCTTCGTCGACCTCCACCAGCCCGTTGTAGTTGACGTAGCCGGCGTAGCGCCGGGTGACCGGCCCGCCCAGTACGTATTCCCGGGTGATCGAGTTTGCGCCGTCGGCGCCGATGAGGATGTCGGCACTCGCGATGGTGCCGTCGGCGAACGTCGCGGTGGCGGCGCCGTCCTGGTTGGCGACCTCGACCATCTTCATGCCGAAATGGATCTCGTCGATCCCGTAGGCCTCCATCAGCATTTGCTGCAGCTCGGCGCGGGCGATTGGGTACGGGCGCTGACCGACCTGCTCGATGAGCGGCTGCATCGAGATCCGGCACATGGTCTCGCCGGAGTGGGCCTCGGCGTAGCTCATCGTCTCGACGATCCCGCCCAGCCGTGCCGTCTGCTGCTCGAGTCCCAGGTAGTTGAGGCATTTCACCCCGTTGGGCCACACCGAGATGGCGGCGCCGACCGGCTTGTTCTCGGTGACACGCTCATAGACCTCGGTGTCAATGCCGATCTGGCGCAGGGCAATCGCGGCACTCATGCCGCCGATGCCCGCGCCGATGATCACCGCTTTCACCGGTGTTACCTCCTTTGCTCTCCGGGTGCCGTGCGTCGACCGTATGACGGCTGGCCCCGTTTCGCGCGTCGAAGCGGTGCCGGGCGGCTGGGTGCCGACAACTGGGCAATGGGTTGGATCGCCATGGCGCGCTCGCCAATGGACCCTACCCGGCCATCGAGGCTGGTGCTGCCCCCAAGGCGGTTGCTGCCGGGCGCCAGGTGGAGCCCCCTGTCAGGATTGAACTGACGACCGCTCGCTTACAAGGCGAGTGCTCTACCACTGAGCTAAGGAGGCCGGTAAGACCGCTGCCAGCCTAACCCCTCACTCGTCGGCGTCGACCACTCGCTGGGAGTGCACCGGGCGTGAGGACGAACGGCGCGCGGGACGCCGGCCCGGCAGCGGGATGCGCTCGGCGATGCTGCTCAGCGGGTTGACCACCATGGTGAGCGCGACGACGGCGTCTTGCAGGGTCTCGATCGCCGGCTCCAGCGCCTCCATGCCGGGGGCCAGCCGGGCTAGGGTGTCGGCCACATCGGCGAGCTGTTCGAGGGGCCCGTTCTTGGCGGTGAGCTTGTCGACCAGACCACCTTCGGACAGCAACCGATCGGCCAGCCCGTCCTCGGAAAGGACCCGCTCGATCAAGCCGTCCTCGGCGACCAGTTGATCGGCCAGCCCGCCCGGCTGCAGCGCGCGATGCATCGCGCCGCCCTCGGCGGTCACGCGGTCGAGCAAACCACCGGGCGCGGTCAGCAGGTCGACCACCCCGCCCGGGCGCAGCATCCGGTCCATCGGGCCGTTGGGCGCGATCGCCCGCCCCAACGGCGCATCCTCGTCGAGCAGCTTGGCCAGCCGGTTGGCGCGCACGATCGCGTCCTCGATGCCGAGCACGCTGGCCATGGCGTTGTTGCCGGCATCGGTGCTGGTTTCGCCGAGCGCTTGCTTGGCCAGGCCGACGGCGGCTCCCGCGAGGTTGAGGCTGGCCTCAGCGGCGGCGAGACCGGCGCGGGCGGGGGCGGTGGCAAAGGCCACCAGGCTTTGGCCGACGTTCATTCTGTGAGTCTATTCACGACGCGCCGCAATAATTGCGTCCGGGTTCGGGCAGGCACGATTATTCCTGGCAGACTATTAGCAGGTGACTGTCAACGAGCTTTCAGGAAGTACACAATGAACGTTAAGCAAGCTTTCAGCTGCATGTTGCAGGAATTAATGTCATGACAGCCACAACCCCGGGCGAGGCCACCACACCAGAAGCGCGCATTCTCGTTGTCGACGACGAGGACAACATCGTCGAGCTGCTCTCGGTCAGTCTGAAGTTTCAGGGATTCGAGGTGCACACGGCGACCAACGGCGCGCAGGCGTTGGATCGGGCCAGGGAAACCCGCCCGGACGCGGTGATTCTCGATGTGATGATGCCCGGGATGGACGGCTTCGGTGTGCTGCGGCGGCTGCGGGCCGACGGCATCGATGCACCCGCACTGTTCTTGACCGCCCGGGACTCGCTGCAGGACAAGATCGCGGGGCTGGCCCTGGGCGGCGATGACTACGTGACAAAGCCCTTCAGCCTGGAAGAGGTCGTTGCCCGGTTGCGGGTAATTCTGCGCCGCGCCGGCAAGGGCAGCGCAGAGCCGCGCAATTCCCGCCTTACGTTCGCCGATATCGAGCTCGATGAGGAAACCCACGAAGTGTGGAAGGCCGGCCAGCCGGTGTCGCTATCGCCCACCGAGTTCACCTTGTTGCGCTATTTCGTGATCAATGCGGGCACGGTGCTGAGCAAGCCGAAAATTCTCGACCATGTGTGGCGCTACGACTTCGGTGGCGACGTCAACGTCGTCGAGTCCTACGTGTCGTATCTGCGGCGCAAGATCGATACCGGCGACAAGCGGCTGCTGCACACCTTGCGTGGGGTCGGCTATGTGCTGCGGGAGCCGCGATGAGCGTGCTCCCTAGCCCGGCAGGTTAGGGAGGAGCGCCGCGATGGCCGAACGTCTTCCGTGCGCAGTGCCGCTCCGGGTGGGTCTGGTCGCGGCCACCCTCGCCCTGGTGTTGTGTGGCCTGCTGGCCTCGGGCGTGGCGGTCACCTCGATCCTGCGACACAGCCTGGTCAGCAGGATCGACTCGACGCTGCTGGAAGCCTCGCGCACCTGGGCGCAAGCCTCCTGGCGGCATTCGATGCCCAGCGTTGAAGGCCCCGACCCGGCCCGGCCTCCGTCGAAGTTCTACGTGCGCAGCATCAGTCCCGACGGTCGGGCCATGACGGCCATCAACGACCGCAACGCCGAGCCGGCGCTGCCCGCCGACAACGACGTGGGTTCGGATCCGACGACGCTGCCCTCGGTGAACGGCTCGAACATCGAGTGGCGGGCGGTCTCGGTGCACGGGCCGCAGGGCGGCCTGACGACGGTGGCCATCGATCTGTCCGACGTTCAGCACACGGTGCGGTCGCTGGTCTGGCTGCAGACCGGCATTGGGGCCGGGGTACTTGTGGTGGTCGGCCTGGCCGGCTTCGCGGTGGTGCAACGCAGCCTGCGGCCGCTGTCCGAAGTCGAGCAGACCGCCGCGGCCATCGCTTCGGGTCAGCTGGATCGCCGTGTGCCAGAACGTGATCCCCGAACCGAGGTGGGCCAGCTTTCGCTCGCCATGAATGGAATGCTGTCCCAGATCCAAGTAGCGCTGGCGGCGTCGGAGGATTCGGCGGAAAAGGCACGCAGTTCCGAAGAACGGATGCGGCGTTTCATCACCGATGCCAGCCACGAACTACGTACCCCGCTGACCACGATCCGCGGCTTCGCCGAGCTGTATCGCCAGGGCGCGGCGCGCGATGTGGCCATGTTGCTGTCGCGGATCGAGAGCGAAGCCAGCCGGATGGGCCTGCTGGTGGACGATTTACTGACGCTGGCCCGCCTGGACGTGCAACGGCCGCTGGAGCGCAACCGGGTGGACCTGCTGGTTCTTGCCGCCGATGCGGTGCACGATGCGCGGGCGATCGACCGGAAGCGCGCCATCACCGTCGAAGTCCTGGAGGGCCCGGGCACACCGGAGGTGCTCGGCGACGAGCCCCGGTTGCGCCAGGTGCTCAGCAACCTCGTCGGCAACGCGCTGCAGCACACGCCCGACAGCGCCGACGTCACCGTGCGGGTCGGCACGGCTGGCGAGAACGCGGTCCTGGAAGTGGCCGACAAAGGTCCCGGGATGCCCGCGGAGGACGCGGCCAGGGTATTCGAGCGGTTCTACCGGACCGACTCTTCGCGCGCCCGCGCCAGTGGTGGGACCGGGCTTGGTCTGTCGATCGTCCACTCCCTGGTGAAGGCGCACGGCGGCGATGTCACGCTGACGACCGCGCCGGGGGAGGGCTGTTGCTTTCGCGTCACGCTGCCGCGCGTCAGCGAGGCGGCGGTGGAACTCACCGAGCCGGTCAGTTAGACCGATTCAGGTCAGCTCCGATAGCGCCTTTTTGATTTTGGCTTGCGCTTCGTCCAGTGATTCCGGTGACGGATTGCGGTCGACGGTGGCGAAACCGAAGTCGCTCAAGTGGCGGGTGGGGAAGACGTGGATGTGCAGGTGTGGGACCTCTAACCCGGCGATGATGACGCCGGCGCGTTCGGTGCCAAACGCCTTGCACACCGCCTTGCCGATCAGCTGACTGACTTCCATCACCCGGCCGAATACCGCGCCGTCCACGGTCTGCCACTGATCGATTTCGGCGCGCGGGACCACCAACGTGTGGCCCTGGGTCATCGGCTCAATCGTCAAGAACGCGACGACGTCGTCGTCCTCGTAGACAAAGCGGCCGGGCAGTTCACGGTTGATGATCTTGGTGAAGATCGACGCCATTGGTTCAGCATATGTGTGCCGTCACTGACCCCAGCGCTGGCCATGGCCAGGACCCCAGCACATCGGCCGCGCTGGGCAGACCGACCAGCGCTCCTTGCGAGAAGTAGGGGCCGGCGTTGGGAGTCAGCGAGGAGTATCCGTCGTTGACGATCGGTGCCAGCACCGAGTTGAGGCCCGCGACGATCGGCGCCGGGACACCGATCTGCTCGAGCGGTAACAGCATCGGCAACGTCGGGGACGGGATCAGGTACGTCGTGATCGTGCCTCCCAGCGAGGTGGTCACGCTGGACACTTCGACCGCGTCCGACAGCGAGGCGAACGATGACGTGTTGTGGTACTAGGCGGCCCCGAACAGGGAGTTCACCCAGGCCGGGAGATTCCATGGCCGGTCGGGCGGATTGCCCCAGAAGTCGTATTGGCCATTGACCACGCTGACGTCGTATTGGGTGTTGGACAGGCCGTGCACCGTGTAGTTGATCAACGGCACGGTCAGGCCATCGGGCAAGTAGATGTGCGCCAAACCGAGCTCAGGGCTGCCGAACAAGGCGAACTCCAGGGCATGGGCCGGTGGCGCGTTGGGGTCGGTTGCCAGGTAAGCCAACTCGCGGTTGGCGACGATGGTGCCTTGTGACAGTGCGGCCACGTGCACCGGCAACCCGCTGCCATTGGTCACCGCGCTCATGATCTGCTCATGGAGCATCCGCGTTCCGATGGCGACGGCCGTGTTGGTGTCGGGGGCGGCTAGACTGCCGCTGAGGATGCCGATGCTGGCCGGATAGTTGATGACCGAAGCGATGGTGTCGGGGAACCAGTTTTCTCCGATCGCATGGTTGATCAAGTCATATCCCTGCAGGATCGACGCCGAACTCGGCCCCGGAATGCCCAGCAGGAGTGCCTGTCCCAGATAGGGCAGCTCGGTGAGGAATCTCGGATAGTAAAGCGGTCCGGCCCCCGGGACCGTAATCCTGGTGCCTGCCGCCGCGGGCGCCATCGAGGCACCCCCGGCGGGCGTGGCTGCGGTGCTGGCCGAGGCCGTCGGGTCGGCGCCGAGCAGCGGGTGCCCGAGCAGCGCCGTGGCGGGGGCGTTGATCGCGCCGGCCAGACATCGCTGCGCGTTGGCGATCTCGGTGGTCAGATACGTGTTGGCGTCGGCCGCCAAGGTGAGCACGAACCGCTCGTGAAACTCCGCCGCTTGGGCGCTGGCCAGCTGATACTGCAGGCCGTGCGTGCTGAACAACGCCGCAATGTGGGTGGAGACTTCGTCGGCGCCCGCGGCCAGCAGCAGAGTCGTGGATCGGGCGGCCGCTGCGGTGGCCGTGCTGACCGCCGACCCCATCGCGGCCAAATCCTCGGCCGCGGTGCTCAGAAAATCGGGCGCTGCAACGACATACGACACGGGTCTCTCCTCGAGAGCACGAGGGAGGCGTGCCGATCGTCGGCCCTCGCGCAATCTGTGGCCATGAGGTTACTCGCAGGCCGGACCCTGGCGCCGACTTTTGGGCAGGACTGCCGGGACTTCATAGCCTTGTAGTCCGTCATCGGGTCGGTGCGTCATCGGCTCTCCCGGCCGGATCCAGGGCGCCAAGGGGCACATCTCATTCGTTCTGGCCTGATGGGATTGCCGTGGCGCGCGGCATTCGGAGCGCCGAACCTGCCCGGTCGAAATATCCGAAATTACAGTCGCACAGTGATTTTCGGACAACTCAACCATCATGTTACTGGCCACAAGTCTTTTCGAGACAAAATCGTTAACCCGATGTGGCCGTGTCGTTTTCCGCGTTCGTCAAGATCCTCGGTGACCCAATACACGGGAGGGGACCTACGTGCGGTTTCCTGCGGCAGTGCTCGCCATACCCACGGCATTGCTTACCGCGTGTGCCATTTCGGCGCTGCCCGCCGTCTTCCCGCCCGCCACGCACGCCGCCGCCGCATTCGGTCCGCTGGCCCCGCCCAGCCCGTTCATCGCGCCGAATGGATTGGCGTCCATGCACAATGACGCCGGATCGGCAGACGCGGGCCCGCTCCCCGGCCCCGGTGCGCGGCTGGCGCCGATCTTTGCCTACCCGCTGCTGGCCGCCTGTCCGAGCATCACCCAGGGGACTGACGGATTGGTGTTGGCCCTGTGCACCAACGACATCACCCAGGCCCCCATCGTCTATCTGATCGATCCCGGCGGCCTGGTTCCACATGTCATACCGCTGGCGAGCCTCGGCATCGCCAAAGGAGGTCTGCTCGGCGGCGTGTATGCCTACCTGGACAACAACAACCAGCTGGTGATGATCGACGGGACCAACCACCTACTGCGTATCGCTCATGCCAAGGACAGCAAGGGCTGCTGGCAATTGAGCATCACCGAGTCCACCGACGTGTCCAGTGCCATCCCGGCCGGCGATCAGTCCGTGGGTGTGGTCCCCGACTACCTGGGAAATGTGTGGTTCGCCACCGGCAGCGGCGTGGTCGGAGTGGCCAAGGTGGGCGGTGGTGTCGCCAGCGTTCAGTTGGACCCCGGTGAGCAAGTCGCCAACAGCATCTCGGCCTCGCCGGCCAACCGCGTCGGCGTGGCCACCACCGCCGCTCTCTACGAGCTCAACCTGGACGGCGTCGGCAATCCGCAGGTGCTGTGGCGGCAGCCCTACGATCGCGGCCCGGCTCGCAAGCCGGGACAACTCAGCTGGGGCACCGGTTCCACCCCAACCTATTTCGGGCCCACCGGTGCGGACTACCTGACCATCGTCGACAACGCTGACCCGCTGGTGCACGCGTTGATCTACGAGTCCGGAACGGGCAACCTGATCTGCCAGCAGCCGGTGCTGACTCAAGGCGGGCCGGGCAGTGAGAACTCGCCCATCGGCGCCGGGACGTCCATGTTCATCGCCAGCACCTACGGCTACCCGTATCCGGCGGTGCCGGCGGGCGCGGGCCCCGCGGTGCCCCCGACCGCGCCGTTCGTCGGGGGAATGACTCGGGTCGACGTCGAGCCCACCGGATGTCGCACCGTGTGGGACAGCAGTACTCGCAGTGCGGCGTTGCCCCACCTGTCTATTGCCGACGGCCTGATCTACACCATCACGCGGATCGGCCTGGACAACACCACCCCGCTGGACGTCTTCGCGTTTGCCGTCATCGATCCGAACAACGGTCGAGTGCTGCTACAGCAACCGAAATCGGCCACCATCCTCAGTGATCCGATCCAAACGGCCTGCATGGTCCTGATGGACAACAAGATCATGCAGGGCAACATCACCGGAATCGGCCGTATCGGATGAGTTATTCCTGGTTGCCGAACTTCATCATCTCCAGGTTCCAGTATCCGCGCATGTTGGTCATGAGCCCCTCGTCGTTGACGCGATAGGTGAACACGCCGCGGACCTCGCTGGTGAAGCCGTCGTCAAACCTGCTGCGCAGCACCAGGATATGGGCGATCTCGTTGGGTGAACTCGACGGAAAGGTCTCCTCGCAGGTGATCGACAGCTGGTTGGCCGCAATGTTGGTGTCATAGAAGTTCGCCACACCATCTTTGCCCCGCACCCCGGTGCCGTCCGGGTTGGTCACGGACTTGCCGATCGGATCCTCGATGACGATGTCGTCGGCCATCAAGGCGAGCCACCCCTGGCGGTCGTGGGCTTGAACGCAGCGCCATGACGCCTGCGAGGCCGCCAATGCGGGGGACTGGGCGGTTTGGGTCATCGCTATCTCCTGTCGTCAAATGGCGCGCGCGGCGCGTGCACCGCCGCGTCGGTGGCCAGATGCAGGCCACCGGGAGTGTCGGGGTGCCGGTGATCAACCCCGTTGGCACCCACCGTGATCAGACCCACGCCACCTCTGGCGCGAGCCGCGAAACAGTCACGGGTGCGCTGGGCTGGCCGCCCGTCGGTGGTGTCGAACCTCGTCTCCATCGCAGACCTCACCGGCCGGTTGCGCGGCGCCATGGTGCCGATTCGCCCCGGCGCCAACAGGTGCGGAAAGCGGGTCACCCAGGCCCACGCGCCTCGTGCCGAGCGGCCTACCGGTCGGCGTCGGTGAAGCGGATGACGCCGCGAATGTTCTTGCCGTCAATCATGTCCTGGTAGCCCTCGTTGATCTGTTCCAGCCGGTACTGGCGGGTGATCATGTCGTCGAGGTTGAGCTTGCGCGCCTTGTACATCGACAGCAGTTGCGGAATGTCGTATTGCGGGTTACCGCCGCCGAAGATGGTGCCCTGCAAGTTCTTCTGCATCAGGGTCAGCATTGCCAGGTTCAGGTTGACCTGAGTGTCCAGCAGGCTGCCGATCGCGGTGACCACGCAGGTACCGCCCTTTGAGGTGATCGCCAAGTAGGTGTCGATGTCGGAGCCCTGCAACTCGCCGACGGTGATCACCACTTTCTTGGCCATCAGCCCGTAGGTGACTTCGGCGATCCCCATGAGCGCCGCCTCCATGTCGGGATAGACATGGGTGGCGCCGAACTTGAGCGCCTGGTCGCGTTTCCACTCCACCGGCTCGACGGCGAAGATGTAGCGGGCGCCGGCGGTCACCGCGCCCTGCAGCGCCGCCATGCCGACCCCGCCAAGACCGACGATGGCGACGTCGTCGCCGGGGCGGACGTCGGCGGTACGAACTGCCGAGCCATAGCCGGTGGTGACGCCGCAACCCACCAGGGCGGCGACCTCGAAAGGAATGGCCGGGTCGATCTTCACCACTGAGCTGCGGTGTACCACCATGTACGGTGAGAAGGTGCCCAACAGGGTCATGGGGTAGACGTTCTGGCCGCGGGCCTGGATGCGGAAGGTGCCGTCGGACACCGCGGCGCCGGCCAGCAACCCCGCCCCCAGGTCGCAGAGATTGCGCAGGCCGGCCTGACAGGTCGGGCATCTGCCGCAGGACGGGATGAAGGACAACACCACGTGGTCGCCGGGGGTGATGTCGTCCACACCGGGGCCGACCTCGGTCACGACACCGGCGCCCTCATGTCCGCCCAGGACCGGGAAACCCGCCATCGGAATGCCGCCGGTGACCAGGTGGTTGTCGGAGCGGCACATGCCCGCCGCTTCCATCTGAATCTTGACCTCGTCTTTGACCGGATCGCCGATTTCGATGTCCTCGACCGACCACGGCTGGTTGAACTCCCAGATCAGAGCGCCTTTTGTCTTCACGTTGGACCTGACCTCATTTCGCCATTGAATTGATCAGAACTGCCGGACGCGGACGCCCAGGCAGTAGTGACGAGTGCCACAGGACACTCTTTTCGGCCAGCATAGCGCGCGCAACAAAACAAATGCTTGGTTGGGTGCATGGAGCGGCTGGCCGTACCCGGGTCACCAGATCGGGACGGGCGTCTTACCCAGCGGGTAGTAGCCGGGAAGCCGCTCACCGGCGAGGCTGCGCTCGATGCGCCGCTGCATGCCCGCGGACAGCTTCCCGGCCTTCATCAGATCCAGGTACAGCGCCTGCACGTGTCCGAAGTCGAAGAAGTCGCGCTGCCACTCGATGAGTTTGTCCGCGTTGAGCCGGAACCAGCTGCCGCCGATGCCGTAGATCTCCTGTCGGCCGCCGTCGCCGTCGGTGACGACCTGCTTCCAGAAGCCGACGATCTCGCCCTGCCGGTCATCGATGATGACCTTCTGATAGGGGTACTGCCAGTTCTGAAGGCCCTCCATCTCGTACCCGAGCGCGACGTCGCGGATCTCGTCGATCCCGACGCACATCACGTCTTCCTTCGGGCCGATGTTCCATCCGTAGGTGGCATCGGGGGCGTAGAAGTCGGCCAGTGGCTTCCAGTCGCCCGCAGCCTCGCAGTCCCTGTTGGCCTCAAGCCAGGACTGCACCCACTGTTCAAGTTCGCTACGTTCGAACGACGCCATCGTCCTCAGTCTTCTTTCGCTTTGATCGATAGTGCTTGGGTTGGACACATTCGCACCGCCTGCTCTATCTCTGGGCGGGCTTGCTCGGGGGGGGGGGGCTCGGGATCGATGATCTCGACCTTGCCTCGCTTGGGCACCCGGAAGTAGTCCGGTGCCTCCAATTCGCACATGGCGTGGCCCTGGCACAGATCCAGGTCGGCCTCAATCCGGTAGCTCATCAGTGGCCCCGGTTGTCGCTCAATTTTCTGCGGCGGTAGCGCACCCTGGCGGGGCGCGCCAACTGAACCACCATCTTGGAGTGGTCGTTGCGATAGCTGTCGGCGGGCTGCGCCATCTCGAACTCGTACTCGCGCAGCAATACCGAGAAGATCGTCTTGATTTGCATGGTGGCGAATGCCGCACCCACGCAGCGATGCCGTCCGGCGCCGAACGGGATCCAGGTCCAGCGGTTGATCAAATCCTCTTGCCGCGGCTCCTGGTAGCGCTCGGGCACAAACTCATCCGGATCGGGGAAGTCCTCGGCAATCCGGTTGGAGATCGCCGGTGAAGCCGCAACCAGTTCACCTTCGTGAATCGGGTAACCCTCGACCTGGAATTCGCCCTTGGCCACCCGCATCAGGATGATCAACGGCGGGTGTAGCCGCAGCGTCTCCTTCAACACGTTCTCCAGCCGTGGAATCTGGCGCAGCGCGTGGAAACTCACCGGCTGGCCGTCGGCGTAGAGCTCGTCGAGCTCATCGATCACGGCGGCATACGCGTCGGGGTGGCGCAGCAGCTCGATCAGCGTCCAGGCCGAGGTGCCCGAACTGGTGTGGTGCCCGGCGAACATCAACGAGATGAACATGCCGGTCACCTCATCGGCGCAGAACCGCGGATTGCCTTGCTCATCGGTGATCGACACCAGCACGTCGAGCATGTCGCGGTCACGCTTGTCGGTCGGCGGGTTGGCGACCCGCTGGTGCATGATGTCCTGGACCAACGCCACCAAGCCTTTTCGGGCCTCGTCTCGCCGACGGAAACTTTCGATCGGCAGATACGGATCCACGTAGCACAGCGGGTCGGTGCCGCGCTCGAGCTCGTGATAGAAGTGCGCGAACCGGGAGTCGAGCTGGTTGCGGAACTTCGTGCCGATCAGACACGAGGTCGAGGTGTAGATGGTCAGTTCGGCAAAGAACTCCAGCAGGTCGATTTCGCCTTCCTGGCCCCAATTCTCGATCATCCGATGCACTTCGCGTTCGATGGCCGTGGCATGCCCTTTCATGTGCTCGCCACGCAATGCCGAGTTGTGCAGCATCTCCTTGCGCCGCTCGGGGCTGGCGTCGAACACCACCCCTTTGCCGAAGATCGGGGTCATGAAGGGGTAGGCCTCGGCCTGGTCGAGTTATTCATCGCTGGAGCGGAAAAAGAACTCATTGGCCTTAGCGCCAGAGAGCAGGACAACGTGCTTGTTGGCCAACTGGAACCAGCCCACGTCGCCACATTCGTCGCGCACCCGCTGCATCAACCCGATCGGATCGGTGCGGAACTCCTCGAGATGTCCGTGTTCCTCTTCGCCGCCGGACACTCGCGGCACGATCGCTGTCGTCATGAATCCTTGGCCTTCTCATCGACTTTGAGTTGCTGACGGTTCGTGGTGGCGGCCAACGGGGCTTCCGGCTGCAACTCCATGTTGGCCACGAACCCACCCCTGGGTGTTTCCGCCACGAATGTGATGGCCCGGGCGATATCGGATGCTCGCAGGAAGTAATCGTGGCGCGCCTGACCCCATTTGGCCCAGTCCTCGAGTGCCGGGCCGATCGACTCGACCGGCAGGCTCCAGCCCATCGCCGTCTTGGTCGGGCCGGGATGCACGATCGACGCACGCAGGCCGGTGCCCTCCAATTCCATCTGCAGGTTGGTGACCATTGCCACCAGCGCGGCCTTGGCCGCGCCGTAGGCGCCCAAGTGCGGGCGCTGGCGCAGCGCCACATCCGAACCCACGAAGATCAGGTCCCCGCGTTGGCGTTCGAGCATGCCCGGAAGAACCGCGGTGGCCAGCCGGTTCGCCCCGATCAAATGGATCTGGACCTGCGATTCGAAAGTCTCGGTGTCGATTTCGTAGAGTCGACCGAAGTAGGTGTCGCCGGCGCCGGCGACCAGCACCTCGATGTCGCCGAGCCGCTCGGTGGCCTGATGCACGAAATCCTTGACCGAATCTGCGTCAGTGACATCGAGGGCCAGCGCGACGGCATCGCCGCCATCGGCGCGAATCTTCTCGACGATCTCTTCACACTTCTGCACCCGCCGCGCGCCCAGCGCAACCGGAAAGCCATGGGCGGCCAGCTCGACCGCGGTGGCGGCGCCGATTCCCGATGACGCGCCGGCGACGATCGCGGGCCGGCGATCCGGGTGGGGCTGGAAGCGAGGCATCAGGCGACCTCCACGGTGATCGGCAGGTGAGCGAATCCGCGGACGTTGCTGGAGTGGACCCGCACGGCGTTGCCCTCGTCGACCTGGTAGCCACGGATTCGTTTGAACAGTTCGGTCAGTGCCACCCGGGCTTCCATCCGAGCCAGATGTGCTCCCAGACAGAAGTGCGCGCCACTACCGAAACTCAGCAACTTCGAGCCGATCTCGCGCCCGATCAGGTACTCGTCGGGATCCCGGAATGCCCGCTCGTCACGGTGGGCCGAGCCCGGCAACAGGAGCACCACGTCCCCCTCGGGGATCGTGGTGTCGTAGAGGGTGAGTTCACCGACGACGGTGCGGGCCAGGATCTGGCTCGAGGTGTCATAGCGCAGGGTTTCCTCGACCCACAGCGGCACTCGAGAAAGATCGGCGTAGATCGGTGTCAGTTGATCGGTGTTCTTGTGGCCCCAAAACGCGGCATTGGCGATAAGTTTGGTCGTCGTCTCATTTCCGGCGATCACCATCAAGAACATGAAACCGAGCACTTCTTCGTCGGTGAGGCGGTCGCCGTCGACGTCGGCGGCCAGCAGCGCGGAGGTCAGATCGTCGGAGGGCTTCTTACGCCGCTCGGCGATCATCTGCTGGTAGTAGACGATGAGGTTGATCGATGCCTCGATGGCCGACGCCGGCACATCCGTGACACCGTCCTCGCGGTGCATCACCCCGTCTGCCATCGCCCGGATCTGATCACGATCGGCGACCGGAACGCCCATCAGCTCGGAGATCACATCCATCGGCAGCTTGCCGGCGAATTCGGCCACATAGTCGACCGTCTGGGAGCCGCCGGCCATGTCCAGCATGGTGTCCAGGTGCGCCACGGCCAGCTCGGTCACCCGCGGCTCCAGCTCGCGAATCCGCCTTGGCGTAAAGCCTTTCGAGACCAGCGTGCGCAGCCGTAGATGGGCCGGGTCGTCCATCGCCAAGAATGACATCGTCTTGGTGGCATGGGGCCCGCGTGACACCGGATCCAGCGAAACTCCGTCGCGGTTGGAAAGCGTGGTGCTGTTGCGGAATCCCTGGTGCACGTCGCGGTGCCGGGACAGCGCCCAGAACCCGAGCTCCTGGTTGTGATAGAGCGGGGCCTCGTCGCGCAGCCGCCGATAGTACGGATACGGATCCTCGTGGAAGTCGTAGTCATAGGGATCAAGGACCAGCTCGGGTCCCCCCACGTGCACGCTCATGCGTCCTCGCCCGCCTCGGCGGCTGGCTCTGCCAAATCGTCGCCGGGGGCCGCCTGCCCCGCGCCGACCAGGATCAGTACCGCGACGTCGGCCAGCCGGTCGGCAACTTCGTGATAGGTGAACTCCCCACTGCCGGCGTGTACCAGCGCGCCGAAAAATGCCATTTCGAGCGCCGCGATGGTGCCGGGTTGCGCCCCAGGACCGATGGCCGAGGCGATCCGGCGATGGATCTCGGCGCCGATCTGATCGCGCACGGCGCGCACCGCGGGGTCGGCGCCGCCGCCCAGTAGCGCCGCCGTGCACGCGGCCCCCACCTCGGGTTCATCCGCTACCACCAGGGCCAGGTGCCGCAGCGCCTGTACCACCCGATCGCGCATCGCGACGTTGACGTCGGTGAAGAAGGGGACCTTGCGCACCAGGTCGAGATAGACCTCGGCGATCAGGTGGTTCTTCGACGAAAAGTAGGTATATGCGGTGGCCGGGGACACCCCGGCGCGGGCCGCCACCATCCGGACTGTCAGGTCCGGGTAGGAGCTCGCCCGCAAGGTGTCCATGCCAGCTGCCAGCACCCGGCGAAAGGTCTCCTCCTGGCGACGGTTGCGCCGCCGATCTCCGGACTCGTGCTGTTGCTGGTCGGTGACCGTAACCAGTGCATCGCTGGACACATGTCCAAGCTAGAGGATGGTTACGAGGCGAGGCAACCCCTGTGCCTGAAAATGCGGTCCTAACACCTATAACCGGGGGGATTGGCGGTCGCCGGCGGGGCCGGACCTTGCACCGTCGCCGCGCTTGAAGCTATGGTTGGCCCATCGATATCGGACAGTTGTTCATTAGATTGGTCCTTCATCAGCACGGAGGCGGGAGCGGTAGATGGCCCTGTTGGCCGACGGAGTCAGCTCACTGTTCATCGATGGCAAGCGCTGCGAGGGTGCGGCGGGTACTTTTGCGACCGTCAACCCGGCCACCGAGGAAACGCTCGGCGTGGCGGCCGATGCCGATGCGGGTGACATGGACCGGGCGATCGAGGCTGCGCGCCGCGCATTCGACGACACCGATTGGTCGCGCAACACCGAATTGCGGGTGCGATGCGTGCGGCAGCTGCGTGACGCGATGCGTGAACACATCGAGGAGCTGCGCGCGCTGACCATCTCCGAAGTCGGGGCGCCGCGGATGCTCACCGCCGCCGCTCAATTGGAGGGTCCGGTCAATGACCTGGCCTTTTCTGCCGACACCGCCGAATCCTATTCCTGGAAGCAGGATCTCGGTGCGGCGGCGCCCATGGGCATCCCGACGCGGCGCACCGTCGTTCGCGAGGCGGTGGGCGTCGTCGGCGCCATCACGCCGTGGAACTTCCCGCACCAGATCAACCTCGCCAAGCTGGGCCCCGCGCTAGCCGCGGGCAATACCGTCGTGCTGAAACCGGCACCGGACACACCGTGGTGCGCGGCGGTGCTCGGCGAACTGATCGCCGATTGCACCGACATCCCACCCGGCGTCGTCAACATCGTCACCTCCAGCGAACACGGCCTGGGCGCTCTGTTGGCCAAAGACCCTCGCGTGGACATGGTTTCGTTCACCGGATCCACCGCGACCGGCCGCAGTGTGATGGCCGATGGGGCGGCCACCATCAAGAGAATGTTCTTGGAGCTGGGTGGCAAATCGGCCTTCATCGTGCTCGATGACGCCGACCTGGCCGCGGCGAGCTCGGTATCGGCCTTCACCGCAAGCATGCATGCCGGGCAGGGGTGTGCGATCACCACCAGGCTGGTGGTGCCGCGTGCCCGCTACGACGAGGCCGTCGCAATAGCTGCGGGGACCATGTCGTCGATCAGGCCCGGCGATCCTGATGATGCCAGAACGGTTTGTGGTCCTTTGATTTCGCAACGGCAGCGGGACCGGGTACAGGGTTATCTCGACTTGGCGATCGCCGAAGGCGGAACCTTCGCTTGCGGCGGCGGGAGGCCGGCCGGCCGGCAGGTCGGTTACTTCATCGAGCCCACGGTGATCGCGGGTCTGACCAACGATGCCCGGCCCGCGCGCGAAGAGATCTTCGGTCCGGTGCTCACGGTGCTTGCCCACGACGGTGACGATGACGCCGTGCGCATCGCCAACGATTCACCGTATGGCTTGTCGGGCATCGTTTATGGCGGTGACCCGCAGCGAGCCGCCGACGTCGCCGCGCGGCTGCGGGTGGGCACCGTGAACGTCAACGGCGGGGTTTGGTATTGCGCTGATGCGCCGTTCGGGGGATACAAGCAATCCGGGATCGGGCGTGAGATGGGCCTCGCCGGATTCGAGGAGTACCTGGAAACCAAGCTGATTGCGACTGCGGCGAACTAGAGGAGAACGCGTGGGACAGTTCGAGAACAAGGTGGCGATCGTCACCGGGGCGGCGCAGGGTATTGGCCAGGCGTATGCGGACGCCCTGGCTCGCGAGGGTGCGCGCGTGGTCGTCGCCGACATCAATGCCGAGGCCGCCGAGAAGACCGCAAAGCAGATTGTCGCCGACGGTGGCACGGCAATTCATGTGCCCGTGGATGTTTCCGATGAGGAGTCGGCCAGGGCGATGGCCGATCGTACGGTCAGCGAGTTCGGCGGCATCGACTACCTGGTGAACAACGCCGCGATCTACGGCGGCATGAAGCTCGACCTACTGCTGACGGTGCCGTTGGATTACTACAAGAAGTTCATGAGCGTCAACCACGACGGGGTGCTGGTGTGCACGCGCGCCGTGTACAAGCACATGGCCAAACGCGGTGGCGGGGCAATCGTGAACCAGTCGTCGACGGCGGCGTGGCTGTACTCGAACTTCTATGGTTTGGCCAAAGTCGGGGTCAACGGGCTTACCCAACAGCTTTCCCGTGAGCTTGGCGGAATGAAGATCCGGATCAATGCGATCGCGCCGGGACCGATCGACACCGAAGCCACCAGAACCGTCACGCCCGGCGAGTTCGTCAGGGACATGGTCAAGCAGATCCCGTTGAGCCGGATGGGGACTCCCGAGGACCTGGTGGGGATGTGCCTGTTCTTGCTCGGCGACCAGGCCTCCTGGATTACCGGGCAGATCTTCAATGTCGATGGCGGCCAGATCATCCGCTCGTAGCCACCGGAGACGATGCAAAGCCAAGCGATGACAAGGAGCGGCGCACATGTCTGAGCACCCGAAACTCGGGTACATCGGTCTGGGCAACCAGGGTGCCCCGATGGCCAAACGCCTGCTCGACTGGCCCGGCGGCCTAGTGGTTTACGACGTCCGGGCCGAGGCGATGACGCCGTTGGCCGAAGCCGGCGCCAGCGCCGCCGCCAGCGTCGCCGAGGTCGCCGGCGCCGACATCATCAGCGTGACCGTGCTCAACGACGCCCAGGTGCGTGAGGTGATCACCGGTGCGAACGGTCTGGCGGCACACGCGCGCGCGGGCACCATCATTGCGATTCACTCCACGATCAGCGACACCACCGCCGAAGAACTCGCGCGGGAACTGCGCCCGCGCGGGATTCACGTCATTGACGCGCCGGTCAGCGGTGGTGCGGGAGCCGCTAGCAAGGGCCAACTGGCCACCATGGTGGGGGCCGGCGACGACGTCTTTGCCCGGGTCAAAGAGCCGTTCTCGTGCTGGGCATCGCTGGTGGTACATGCCGGCCCGCCCGGTGCGGGCACCCGAATGAAGCTGGCCCGCAACATGCTGACCTTCACCATTTATGCGGCCGTCGGCGAGGCCTGGAAGCTGGCCGAGGCAAGTGGGGTGAACCTGCAGGATCTGGGCAACGTGGTGCGCCACACGGACAAACTGACCAGCGGCGCCGGGTCGATCATGTTCCGTGATAACACGAAAGACCTTGAGCCTGGCCATTTCCTGTACGACGGATTTGTGCACGCCCGCGATCTTGGTGAGAAGGATCTGGGGCTGGCGCTGGCGTTGGGTGAGGCGCTGTCGGTCGATCTGCCGCTGGCTAGGCTCGCGCTGGAGCGGCTTGCGCCCGGTCTTGGGGTACCGCACACACAGAAGGACGCGTAATGGACGAACTGCGCCGCAAGGGCCTGGACAAGATGAACGAGGTCTACGGCTGGGAGATGCCCAACATCGAGGGTGACGCGTACTTCGACCCGACCGTTGATCACCTCTTCGGCACGATCTGGACCCGGCCGGGGCTGTCGATGCGCGACAGACGTCTCATGACGCTGACGGCGGTGACGGCGATCGGAAATCGCGACCTGGCCGAGATCCAGATCAACGCCGCGCTGCTCAACGGGGAACTCACCGAGGCCGAACTGAAGGAAATGGCGGTCTTCCTCACCCACTACCTCGGGTTTCCGCTGGGTTCGGGGCTCAATGGTGCGGTCGACACCGTGGTGGCGCGGCGTAAGAAGGCCGCGGCGAAGGGCGCCGGCGAGGACAAGAAGGGCAACGTCGACGACGCGTTGAAGATGCACTCGGGCGGCAAGCTGGACTGAGACGGTACCGGGCCGGGTGAGCCCGCTAGGCTTGCCCCGTGCGCGTCCTGGTGATCGGCTCCGGTGCCCGTGAACATGCTCTACTGCTGGCACTCGCCCGCGACCCGCAGGTCAGCGGGCTAGTTGTCGCTCCCGGGAACGCGGGCACCGCCCGGCTGGCCGAGCAACACGATGTCGATGTCACCTCCGGTGACGACGTCGTCGCGCTGGCCCGCGAGGTGCGCGCCGACCTGGTGGTTATCGGCCCGGAGGTGCCACTGGTCCTCGGGGTGGCCGACGCCGTTCGCGCGGCCGGAATCGTGTGTTTCGGCCCCAGCAAGGACGCGGCGTGCATCGAGGGATCCAAGGCGTTCGCCAAAGAGGTGATGGCCGCGGCCGGGGTACGCACCGCCAGCAGCGAGATCGTCGATAACCCCGCGCGCTTGGACGCCGCTCTCGATCGATTCGGGCCGCCCGCCGGTGACCCGGCCTGGGTGGTGAAAGACGACCACCTGGCCGCGGGCAAGGGTGTGGTGGTCACACCGGAGCGTGATGCCGCCCGGGCACACGCTGCCGGGCTGCTGGAAGCGGGGCACCCGGTGCTGCTGGAGTCGTATCTGGACGGCCCCGAGGTATCGCTGTTCTGCGTGATCGACTGTGAGACCGTGGTGCCGCTGCTACCGGCGCAGGACTTCAAGCGGGCCGGAGAAGGTGATACCGGCCCCAACACCGGAGGAATGGGCGCCTACGCGCCGCTGCCCTGGCTGCCCGACGACAGCTACCGGCAAGTCGTCACCGAGATCATCGAACCCGTTGCGGCCGAGCTAGTTCGGCGTGGTTGCCCGTTCTCCGGATTGCTCTACGCCGGCCTGGCGATCACCGCGAAGGGGCCGGCGGTGGTCGAATTCAATTGCCGTTTCGGTGATCCGGAGACCCAGGCAGTGCTGGCGTTGCTGGACTCACCGCTCGGTCAGTTGCTGCACGCCGCCGGTAGCGGAAAGCTGGCCGAATTCGGCGAACTGCGCTGGCGCGAGGGTGCCGCGGTGGCGGTGGTACTGGCCGCGGAGAACTATCCCGGACGGCCCCGCCTTGGCGACGTCATCGTCGGCGCCGACGCTGACGGGATCTTGCATGCGGGCACGGCACGCCGCGACGACGGGGCGATCGTGTCATCCGGGGGCAGGGTGCTCTCGGCGGTGGGAACCGGTGCTGACCTGGCCGCGGCGCGCGCGGACGCGTACCGCATTCTGGGGTCGATTCGTCTGCCGGGCAGTCATTTCCGCAATGACATTGGGCTGCTCGCCGCGCAGGGCAGGGTCGGCGGCTAACCCACCTCCCGAGCGGGCGATGCCCCTTTGGCGGCTTTCCTATCCCTGGTACTGCGGGCAGTAGGCGGTGATCGCCGCGTTGATGCCGGCGGACGCCTGTACGGGCGTGATTCCGGTGTTGTTCACGGTCGCGGCGGCGGCATCATGGGGGGTTCCCCCGTTTTGCAGGCTGGTGCATACGGCACGGCCGGTGGCGGCCGCGGTTGCGGGGTCGGTGACGGTGATACCGGGAATCTCTGACATCAGGGACAGGAAACTCTGGTCGGGGCTGGGGGGATGTGGTGGTGCCGGCGGCGCCACAACGGGCGCGGGAATTCTGGAAACCGTTGGCGCGGAAATGATCTGGGTTTCGGCCGGTCGCTGTGGTGGCGGCGCGACTCGGTGCGGGGCCGGCACGGGTGGCATGGGCCGCGGCGGTGGCGGGTGCTGTGCCACCGGTTGGGTCGGCGACGGCGGAGGGCCTTGTTCCGGGGATGCGGCCAGCGTCCTGTGCGCAGAGGCAGTGGTGTCATTGGAGATCGAGTAGCCACTGGCGCCGACGGCAGTGAGCGCTAGCACCGTCGATGCTGCCGCGAAGATGCGCCACCTACCGCGCCGTTGCGGCGTTTCGCGGTCAGCCAAGGTTCGAGGCGCCGGGGTGGCCTTGGCCGGCCTGCTCGCCAGAGGTGCCGGCATGGTCGAAGCCGAGGACTTCGGGTGCCGGCCACAGCGGGCGGCCCGCGCGAACGCGTGCGCGAAATCTATGCATCGGGCGTATCGATCGGCGGGATTCTTCGCCAGAGCCACGGCCAGCACCGGGTCGAAGGCCGCGAGTTTGGGGCGGGTCTGGGCCAGCGCCGGTGGCGGGGTGGACAGGTGGCGACTGATCACCACGGCCGGGTTGGTGTGCGGGAACAATGTTGTCCCGGTCAGCAGGTGGTAGACGGTGGCGGCGAGCGCGTACTGATCGGCACGTCCGTCGATCGGTTCGTCCATCAGCTGTTCGGGCGCGGCGTAGGGGAACGTTCCGATGGTCATGTTGGTGGCGGTCAGACCACTGGCGTCGCCGATGTTGCGCGCTATTCCGAAGTCGCCCAACAGGATTCTCTGGCCGTCTTCGCCGGGGTCGCTGAGCAAGATGTTCGCCGGGCTGACGTCGCGGTGCAGCAGATCATGGTGCTGATGCGCGTAGTCGAGCGCGTTGGCGATCGCCGCGATGATTGTCGACACCTGATCTGCCGGCATGCCGACCGGGTAGTGGTCCCGTAGCAGGCTCGCCGCGTCGGTTCCCTCGACGTAGTCCATCGAGATCCAGAGAGCGCCGGCATGTTCGCCCCGGTCGTTCACCCGGACGATGTTCGGATGCCACAGCGCGGCGGCAACGTCGGCCTCCCTGATGAAGCGACGACGATAGTCGTCGTCGGCACAGACGCCGGCGCCGAGGACCTTGAGCGCTTCGTGGCGGGGCAACCGTGGGTGCTTGGCGAGGTAGACCTCGCCCATGCCGCCGGAACCCAGCAACCGGAGGATGGTGTATCCGGCGAATATTTCTCCGGCAGTCAACCCGATGCCGGGGTCTTGATGAACTAGCCCAACCATCACGCCGTCCATTGCAGTGTTGCCGGCGCCGGCTCAGCGCTGGCCTGGGATTAGTCTAGGTAGTTCACGTTCCGTTTACCATGACGCCATCACCGGTTCATTGAAAAGTCTTACCTGATGGCCGGGTGCCGCCGCTAGCCGGACGACCAGCGAGCAACATCGTGGCGCTGGTTCGCGGCACCGTTGTCACGCGGTGTGCCGGCATCGCGGGGCCGAAGTGAAAGGTCGTTTGGTCCCTAAGGGTTGGGACGAATGCCTCCTGACGACCGCGCCACCGGGTTCTAGCGTCGAACCTAGGCAGCGGAGCTTTCAAGGGATAGGCGGCGGAATGGGCGGCGAGGTAGTGGATCCGGGAATCGTCATCGGCATCGACGGCTCGCCCGGCTCCGATGCGGCGCTGAAATGGGCCGTCCAGGAGGCCACGATGCGCAACGTGGCACTGACCGTGGTGCATGCTGCGGCCTACGTGCCGGACGCTGCGCCCAAGGTCGAATGGTTCGGCGACCCGGCTCCCGATGAACTTCTGCAGCAACTGGACACGCGGGCCCAGCAGGTTCTGGCCGACGCGGTGCAGATCGTCAAGGACGCCACCGGCGATCATCGTCTGCGCATCATCCATGAGCTCAGTTCGCAGTCACCCGTTCCCGCGCTCGTCGAGCTGTCCAGGAAAGCCCACCTGGTGGTGGTGGGCAGTCGCGGTCAGGGGTTGGTGAAGCGCATGCTGCTGGGCTCGGTCAGCACCGGGCTGGTCCATCACGCCCACTGCCCGGTCGCGGTGGTACCCAGCGAAGTCCCGCCACCGGTTGAGGGGCCGGTTGTGGTCGGCATCGATGGCTCGCCGGCGTCGGAGCTTGCCACCGCCATCGCTTTCGACGAGGCCTCCTGGCGGGGTGCGGAACTGGTCGCGCTACACGCCTGGACCGATGCCGAGATCCCCGCGGCGGCGAATCGGGACTGGACCGGCACCACCAGGACGTCGTGGTCGGGGCTGCAAGCGGCGGCCGACGAAACGCTGGCCGAGCGATTGGTCGGCTGGCGGGAACGCTATCCAGACGTGGTGGTCCGTCGAGTCGTCGTGGTCAACCGTGCCACCCAGCACCTGATCGAGCACGCGGAGTCCGCCCAGCTTGTGGTTGTCGGCAGCCATGGGCGCGGAGGATTCTCCGGGATGTTGCTCGGGTCGGTCAGCACCGCGGTGGTACATGCGGTCCGCGCACCCGTGATCGTCGCCAGGCAGGGCTAGCACCCGGCGCAAGAATCGCTGGTCGAAACTAGCCCGAGCCCGTCATCGCTGCGGCCGAAACGGTGCCCAGGCTGCGCCGCAGACTACGCACCGATGTTTTCGGGGCATGCGAGAACCTGAACAACAGCACGTGTGACTCGTCGGCTCTGGTGTGCGTCAGCGCCCGCAGCCGCTCTTGGAGGGAACCCAGGTGCGCGGCGAAATCGGGTGACAACCCACGTAGTTCGTCGTCGTTGCGCGCGTAGAGGAACACCGGAGCCAGGGGCTGCACCGCCAATCCGAGGTGTTGCGCGGTGATCCACACCGCCTCCATGGCCGAGCCGCCGCGCGCGTAGTCGGCCAGAGTATCGCCTTGAATGGACACCACGCCGAAGCCCGAGCTGGCACAGATGCGGGCGCGCGTGTAGTTGCCGAGCCCCGCACCGGCCTCCCACTCGGCGAGCTTACGTATCACGTCCGGGCGTCTGGCGATGTTGAAGCCGGTCAGCTCCCAGCGGTCCATCTCCAGGCTGCGCATGTCGATGCCCGACTCCATGGAATCGGTGGTTGGCCAACGGATCTCCGACAACATCTCGGCGTGCATGTGCTGGGTCAGGTACCGAACGCGGTCTGAGGCGGCGAAAATCGACGCCACGTCCGCGATCTTGTCTGCACCGGTCAACAACTGCAGCCGAGCGCCCTCGGCCGCGGCCACCGCTTCCAGGGACGCGGCAACCCCGTCCTCGAGTGCGACAGCGGCACCCCGATGACGATTGGTTTCCCGCAGCCACATCGGCTCATAGAGGCGGGCCAGGTTGGGGTCCCCGCCGTCGGCAAGCTTGACCACGGCCGACAGTCGATGCCCGTGCCCGGCGATGTCGGCAGGTCCAAGTACTCCGTGTTTGGCCGCGGCAACTCGGGCGTTGAACCATGCGGCGCCGACGGCGACGGCGCTAGCGCGGTAGTCGACGTCCAACGTCGCGACGTGCTCGGTCGAGAGCTCGATGGTCACCGAATTCGGGTCGGTCTCGATATGCCAAGGCTGATTATTGGCGGCCGACGGCGCCCGATTGGCCGCGGCCGCGACGATGAGGTGCGCGGCTGACTCCGGTGGTTCGGCGGCCATCGCACAGTCCGCGCCCGACGGGCTGGATTCGTCATGCGGGGCGGGTTCGGCAACCCGATCGAGCGCCTGCCCGACGTCGATGCGCACCCGGCCCGATGCAAGCGGCTCGTTCAACCCGATGCGGCGCACGGCTTCACAGACCGCGGTCGCCCCGAGCGAGACCTCGCTGGCCAACTGCGGCCAGGTTGCCAGGGTTTGCTCGATCTCGACCAGCGAGGCCGCGGACCGGGTGGATAGTCCCTGGATGTCGAACAACCGGAGGATATAGGGGAGCTTCTCTCGATTGGACAAGCCCGACAGCTCGTCGAGGTCGATATCGCCCAACAGTCCGTGCAGGATGGGGCGCGACGGATCCATGTCGAACCGTTCGATGTCCACCAGGCCCCGGTCGCTGGTTGCCATCAGCACCGGAATGTGTCGTGCCCGGGCGGCGAGGCGGACCCCAACCTTCATGTCGAGCGAGTCGCATTCCTCGACGAGTATGTCGAGGCCGTCCAGGAACGCGTCCATGGCCGCGGCGGACAGCCCGGACGTGTTGACCTCCACGGGGAGGTAGGGATCGAGTTCGGCGATGCGCCGAGCCGCCACCGTCGCCTTGTTCACTCCCAGGTCGAAAACCGTTGCCGGTACCCGGTTGAGGTTGGAAACCTCGAGGGTATCGAAGTCGGCGAGCCGCAGCGTGCCGCACAGTCCTTGGGTGGCCAGCATGTGCGCGACGGCATGCCCCACGCTCAGGCCCACCACGCCGATCTTGAGCCGATCCGAGTCGATCCTGTTCGGAGCCGGTGATCAGGTTCCGGTTGCGATCCAGCCGCAGCGCCCGAAAAGATCTGGGGCCGAGGATGCTGACCACCGTCTTGCGCCAGGGATAAAACGCCCATCGCTTGGATTCGGCCATAATTTCCGGGGCCAGCGGGGGCAGCACACTTTGGGCATTGGCCTTCTGCTCGTCCCATCTGTCGATCACCTCGATATGTGGATCGGCGCGCAACTCCGCCAACGTACGCCGATCGCTAACATCGGACTCATCGAGGATCACCGGGCGATTCACCGGCTCAGAGTAGCAACGGTCATCTTTTGGGGCGCGCTTGACTGGTGGTGTTGGAATCGCGGCAAATGGCGGCTGGTCGCTCGCCGCCGGATGTTTGCCAGTCGTCGACCAGATGCGTCGGCCCCGTCGCCGCGAATCGACCGCGATCATGCTGCGCGCCTGGTCCGGGCCCGGTTGACCGCCCGCATGCGGCTTGTCCGCGGACCGATTGCTGGTTGGGATGGAAAGAATCGGCATTCGGTTTGGGGATCGCGCCAATCCGGCCTCCGTCTTGGCCCAAAAAATCATCCCAGCTAACGACATTTGCCGTCAGCAAGATTGGTTTAGGGCGAGATCGTGGTTTCTAATTCTTGGTGCGAGTTGCTCGGACCAAATCATCATCGGATGACATTTCGATTGGACGTGCGGCAGTGAATTTGGAATGACGATGCAAATCGACGGCCGTGGTCAGAAGGCGGCGGCCTGACCGTCTCGGCGTGGGTCACTGGCGGCCAGGTAGCCATGCTCGAGCCGCCAAATCGCTTGGCAGCTACCGAACTCGTTGTAGTCCTCGACGGTAACCAGATCGTGGCCACGGCGGCGCAACTCGTCCAGCGTCGACGGTGGAAAGCCCTTCTCACAGCTGACTTTCAATCCCTGGACCCATCGGAATCGGGGACCGTCACATGCCGCTTGCGGATTCTGGCCGTAGTCGGCGATGCGGACCATCATCTGTACATGTCCTTGGGGCTGCATCTGGGCGCCCATCACGCCGAAACTGAGTACCGGGGCGCCGTCCTTGGTGACAAAACCGGGAATGATGGTGTGGTAGGGGCGTTTTCGGGGTCCGACCTGGTTCGGGTGTCCTGGTGTTGCAACAAAACCCGATCCCCTGTTTTGCAGTGATATCCCTGTTCCGGGCACCACCACGCCGGAACCGAACCCCATATAGTTCGACTGGATCATCGATACCATCAAGCCGTCGGCATCGGCTGCCGTGAGATAGATGGTCCCCCCTTTGGGGGTCCCGGCCGAAGCTGGCTTTGCCTGTTTGAGGTCGATCAGTGCCGCCCGCCCTCTGAGGTATTCCTTGTCGAGGAGTTGGTCGGGCCCCACCGTCATGTGGTCGATATCGGCCAGCTGGTGCTGGGCATCGCTGAAAGCCAGCTTCAGCGCCTCGATCTGCAGGTGCACGCTGTCGGCGGAATCGACTGGATAACAGGACATGTCGAACTGGTCGAGGATCCCGAGCGCGATCAGCGCCACGATGCCCTGGCCGTTGGGCGGAATCTCGTGGATGGTGTAGTCGCGGTAGTTTGTGCTGATGGTGCCGACCCAGTCGGTGCGGTGCGCGGCCAGATCGCTGGCGCGCAGCGCTGCGTCATTGGCCCTCGCGTGCGCTTCCAGCTTGTCGGCCAGCTCGCCTCGGTAAAACGCTGCCCCCGTGCTGGCGGCGATCTTCTCGAGTGTGTCCGCGTGGTCGGGAAAGGTGAACAGCTCGCCGGGCTTCGGCGCCCGACCGCCGGGCAGGAACGCCTCAGCGAATCCGGGCTGGTCCGCGTCCAGGGCCACTTGAGCCTGCCATTGTGCGGATACCTTTGGTGATACCAGAAAGCCGTTGCGGCCGTACGTGATAGCGGGACCGAAGAGCCGTTCAAAGGGCAGCTTGCCGAACTTGGCGTGCAGGTCCACCCATGCCGATACGGCGCCCGGCACGGTCACCGAATTCCAGCCGAGCATCGGAACGCCCTTGCCGCAGAAGTATTCCGGCGTCCACGCCGCAGGCGAGCGGCCGGATGCGTTGAGCCCATGCAGCTGTTGGCCGTCCCAGACGATGGCGAAGGCGTCCGAGCCGATGCCGTTGGACACCGGTTCCACCAGGGTGAGGGTGATGGCGGTGGCGATAGCGGCGTCGACGGCGTTCCCGCCTTCGGCAAGCATCCGAAGACCCGCTTGGGCGGCCAGCGGCTGTGAGGTGCACACGGCGTTGGCGGCCAGGATGGGCGTGTGCGGCCATGCGTACGGAAAGGTCCAGCCGAAGGGCGAGGCGGATCCGGCAGATGAGGTCACCGCCGGATCGTTGCACGTAGCTGCGGCGGGCTCAATTGAGGTGGCCGGCTCCCGGCGGGCGCCGGGGCTACGCCACCAGCAGTGGCGCCATCCAGGTCAGCTCCGCGGGCAGTTGCGAGCTCCAGAATCCGCCGTTGTGCCCGCCGGGGGAGAATCCGCCCGCGGGCGGATTCGGAAGTTGAGCGATGAACTGCTTGGTCGCGCTGTAGAACGGATCGCTGTCGCCACAATCCACTCGGATCGGGATCGAGCCGAGTGCCGGCATGCCCCATACCGAGTTGGCCGCATAGTCGGCGGCCCCGTCGAAGGCTCCCGGTGCGGCCGCGCCGGCCGAGGTCCACAGCGCCGGGCTCACCGCACAGATCGCCGCGGTGCGGGCCGGGCCGAGCCGTCCGCCCAGCAGCAATGCGCCGTAGCCGCCCATGGACCAGCCGAGGAAGGCCACCCGTGAGGTGTCCAGGCGCTGGGAATCCAGCATCGGGATGAGTTCGTCGAGCACCATGGCCCCGGAGTCCTCCCCGGACGCTCGCTTGTGCCAGTAGCTACCCTCGCCGTCGACGGCCACCACCGCGAACGGCGGCAACCCGGCGTTGACGGCCTGGGCGAGGCCCTGCTCGACCCCGCCGGCCATCACGGTGGCCGCGTCACTGCCCTTACCGTGGAGCGCGATCACCGGCCGCAGCGGCTGGGTCTGGCCGGGCGGGCGGGCGATCGCCCAGTTCGTCGTGATCCCGCCTCGAGCCGCTGACACAAACGAGCCGGTGGTCATCGTCGGAGCTGCCTGCGCGGGCGGGGGCGGATCGAGCGGCCGTGCCGGAGCCAATGGAACGTTTGTGCCAATCGCCGGCGCGGGCGCGGCACGCGAAGTCCGCGGCAAAAGCGCCATGTCGAGTGCATATGCGCCGACCGCGCCAAGGGTGGCGCTGGCGCCGAGACCGAGCACGGCGCGGCGGCTGAGGTCTGGCATGCGGGCCATCATGCCATGGACGTTTGGCGAAAATGGCAATGCAGTACCACTTTTGCTGGCAGCATGTGTGGGCGTGACGGCAGCTGTTACTCGAAAAGGAGAACGTCGGCGGTATGCGTTGGTAAGTGCCGCCGCCGAGCTGCTTGGCGAGGGTGGGTTCGAAGCGGTGCGCCACCGGGCGGTCGCGCGGCGGGCTGGACTGCCGCTGGCGTCGACCACTTACTACTTCTCTTCCCTAGACGATTTGATCGCCCGGGCGGTCGAACACGTCGGGATGATCGAGGTGGCGCAATTACGGGCCAGGGTCAACGCGCTGTCGCGGCGGCGTCGGGGCCCTGAAACCACCGCTGACGTGCTTGTTGACCTCCTGGTGGGGGATGTCTCCAGTCCTGGGCTCGCTGAGCAGCTGATATCGCGATATGAGCGCAATATCGCTTGTACCCGCCTGCCGGCGTTGCGCGAAAGCATGCGTCGCAGCTTGCGTCAGCGTGCTGAGGCGGTCGCCGAGGCCATCGAACGATCCGGGCGTTCCGTGCGCATCGAACTGGTGTGCACATTGATCTGCGCGGTCGACGGCTCGGTGGTGTCCGCCCTGGTAGAGGGGCGGGATCCGCGTGCCGCGGCGCTGGCGACGGTGGTCGATCTGATCGACGTGCTGGCGCCGGTCGATCAGCGGCCGGTCCAGGTCTAGCGCCTGGCTGTAGGCGCCGGGGTCAGGCCGGCCGGCAGGGTCGGCGTCAGGATGTAACCGCTGGTGAGGTCTCCGTAGACGGTGATGTCGGCGGGGCATCGTTCGGCGTACAACGCCACATAGGCGCACACGACGGCATCGACCGGGTCTTCGGCGCGGCGCAGCTCGCACTTGCGCTGCGCGGTCACCACCTGCCGGCGCAACGAGAGCCAGTCCTGGTTCCCGGTCACCTGCAGCGGCACCGGCGCGGTGCGCAGTGCTTCGACCTCGTCCATCAGTCGCAGCAGCTCCGATCTGAGCCGATCGACGCTGCGGCCAGGTTTGGCCTTGTATTTCAAGGTGCGTGGCAGCCGAAACAGGGCCACCGTGGCCGCGTGTGGATAGACCTCGATGGCGCGCCGGGAAGCGGGGGAGAAGGGGTCGATATCAAGGCTCAGGGAGTCGGCCAGGCGTGCGGCCCGCGGACCGCGGGCAAACTCGGGCTTTCCAGTGTTGACTGGATGTGCGCCCGCCTCGAACTTGCGAAAGTCCCGGTTGAGTGCGGTCTCGGCCGGCCGCTGGCCGGTGGCATTGGCCACCACCAGCGGCGCGTCGAAGGCGACCCGGCAAGCACCCCGCAGATAGGGCCCTAGCGCCGCGAGCACCGCGGCATCCTCGCGGACCGCGCCGGCGCAGACCAGGTGACCGTCCGAGTCGAGCACCGCGACGCCGGTCGGATTGCGACCGGCCCAGGCCAGATCCACGCCGGCGAAGTACACCTGGCCAGGGTAGGGCGGCCTCATCCGGGTGCCCCTACCTTGCCGACCGGTCGCCCGCATCCGGGATCTGGACCTGCCCGGAGTGCTCGACCGTAAGCTGTGTCTTCGTGAGGACCAAGTGAGCGTTCCCAACGTCCTGGCCGCCCGCTATGCCAGCGCCGAGATGGTTGCGATCTGGTCGCCGCAGGCCAAGGTGGTGGCCGAGCGGCGGCTCTGGCTGGCGGTGCTGCGGGCGCAGCGGGAGTTAGGCGCAAAGGGCACCGATGTTCCTGCCGACGCGATCGCCGACTACGAGCGGGTGATCGATGACGTGGACCTGGACTCGATCGCGTCCCGCGAGCGGGTGCTGCGCCACGACGTGAAGGCCCGCATCGAGGAATTCAACGCCCTGGCCGGCCACGAGCACGTGCACAAGGGGATGACCAGCCGGGACTTGACCGAGAACGTGGAGCAGCTGCAGATCCGGCAGTCGCTGGACCTGACCTTCGCTCACGGGGTGGCGGTGGCGGCGCGGCTGGCCGAGCGGGCGGTGGCCTACCGCGATCTGGTGATGGCCGGGCGCAGCCACAACGTCGCAGCGCAGGCCACCACGCTGGGCAAAAGATTCGCCTCGGCGGCCCAAGAGACACTGATTGCCCTGGTCCGGTTGCGGGAGTTGATCGACCGCTACCCGTTGCGCGGGATCAAGGGCCCGATGGGCACCGCCCAGGACATGCTCGATCTGCTGGACGGTGACTCGGCCAAGTTGACCGACCTCGAACAGCGGGTGGCCGACTTCCTGGGCTTCTCGACGGTGTTGACCAGTGTCGGGCAGGTCTACCCGCGTTCACTGGACCACGACGTGGTCTCCGCGCTGGTGCAGCTGGGCGCGGGTCCTTCCTCGTTGGCACACACCATCAGGCTGATGGCCGGCCACGAGCTGGTCACCGAAGGTTTCGCGCCGGGGCAGGTCGGTTCGTCGGCGATGCCGCACAAGATGAACACCCGCAGTTGCGAACGCGTCAATGGGCTTCAGGTGGTGCTGCGCGGATACGCCTCCATGGCCGCCGAGCTCGCCGGTGCGCAGTGGAACGAGGGCGACGTGTTCTGCTCGGTGGTGCGTCGAGTCGTGTTGCCGGACAGCTTCTTTGCCATTGACGGTCAGACCGAGACATTCCTGACGGTGCTGGACGAGTTCGGAGCCTATCCGGCGGTGATCGCGCGTGAGCTGGACCGCTACTTGCCGTTCCTGGCCACCACCAAGGTGCTGATGGCGGCGGTGCGCGCCGGTATGGGGCGGGAGTCGGCCCATCACGTGATCCGCGAACACGCGGTGGCCACGGCACTGGCGATGCGTGAACACGGGTCCGAACCCGACTTGCTGGACCGGTTGGCCGCCGATCCGCGGTTGCCGCTGGATCGCGCGGCACTGGACGCGGCGCTGGCCGACAAGGCGGCATTCACCGGTGCCGCGGCCGACCAGGTTGACCAGGTGGCCGCGCAGGTCGACGCTCTGGTGGGTCGCTACCCGGAGGCGGCCAAATACGCTCCGGGGGCAATTCTGTGACATCCGCCGGCGTGCTCTCCAAGATCGACTTCACCGATCTGGACAACTTCGCCGACGGTTTCCCGCACGCGCTGTTCGCGATCCATCGCCGCGAAGCACCGGTGTACTGGCACGAGCCGACCGACAACACCCCCGACGGAGAAGGCTTCTGGTCGGTGGCCACGTACCCGGAAACTCTCGAGGTGCTTCGTGATCCGGTGACCTACTCATCGGTTACCGGCGGCCAGCGTCCCTTTGGTGGCACCTTGTTGCAGGACCTGGCCATTGCGGGACAGGTGCTCAACATGATGGATGACCCGCGGCATGCGCAGATCCGGCGGCTGGTCAGCTCCGGGTTGACACCGCGGATGATCCGCCGGGTGGAGGACGACCTGCGTGCCCGGACCCGGCGGCTCCTGGACGCGGTGGTGCCGGGTGAACCTTTCGACTTCCTGGTGGACGTGGCCGCGGAACTGCCGATGCAGATGATCTGCATCCTGCTGGGAGTGCCTGAATCTGAACGGCATTGGCTATTCGAGGCCATTGAACCCCAGTTCGATTTCGGTGGCTCGCGCAAGGCGGCGGTTTCGCAGCTGTCGGTCGCGCAGACGGCCGAGGAGGCCGCGTCGCGGATGTACTCCTACGGCCAGGAGCTGATCGCATCCAAGCGTGCCGCGCCCACCGGCGACATGTTGTCCGTGGTGGCCAACGCAATGGTGGACGGGGGAGATGAGCCGGCCCTGTCCGATCTCGAGCTGTACCTGTTCTTCAGCCTGCTGTTCAGCGCTGGGGCGGAGACGACACGCAACGCGGTGGCGGGCGGGCTGCTGGCGCTGGCCGAGCATCCAGAACAACTGCGCGCGCTGCGTGGCGATCTCGACTTGTTACCGACGGCGGTCGAGGAGATGGTGCGCTGGACGTCGCCGTCTCCGTCTAAACGGCGTACCGCCACCCGTGACGTCACCTTGGCCGGGTGCTCGATCGAGGCCGGGCAGAAGGTGCAGATCTGGGAAGGCTCTGCCAACCGCGATGCCCGGATATTCGACCACGCTGACGAGTTCGATATCACGCGAAAGCCAAACCCGCACTTGGGATTCGGGCAAGGCGTTCACTATTGTCTGGGGGCCAATCTGGCCCGGCTGGAGCTGCGCGTGCTATTCGAGGAGCTGCTCGGCCGGTTTGGTGTCGTGCTGGTTGGCCAGCCGGTCGAATGGACCCGCAGTAACCGGCACACCGGGATCCGACACCTGGTCGTAGAACTGTTTGGTGGGTAGCGCTATCGGGTAGCCGGCCCGGCTGACGCCATGGGTCGCGCTCGTCCTGGAGCTACCCGGGCGGCCATCGATGTGTGGTGGTGCATCTTCGCGCGATGGCCTACCCATCCGCTATAGTGTCCGATATCGGCTACTATTCTCATCTGCCGGGTGTCCACCGTCACAGGTCAAACCCCAAGTGAGACAAGTCGCTTCGGGTACCTAAGGTTGCTTTGGGTACCTATAGTTCGCGGTAGGTAGTGTGCGACGCGGCTCTTGGGATGGGCCGCTGAGGGGAGAAGACTCGATGACGGCGATTATGTGGATGGCCTCGCCGCCGGAGGTGCACTCGGGCTTGCTCAGCAGTGGCCCGGGCGCCGGTCCGATGCTGGCGTCTGCTGCCGCATGGAAGTCGTTGAGCGGCGAGTACGCCTCTGCCGCAGCGGAGCTCGCTGGCTTGGTGGGTGCGGTGCCCCAGGTGTGGTGGGGCCCAGCCGAGCAGAGTTATGCGGCTGCCAATGAGCGCTATCTTGCGTGGTTGACCCAGGTCAGCGCGGATTACGCGCGCCAGGCCGCCCTGGTCGACGTGGTGGTGGCCGCGTACGGCGCTGCGGTGGCGGCGATGCCGAGTTTGGTCGAACTGGCGGCAAACCACACCGTTCACGCGGTGCTGTCGGCGACGAATTTCTCCGGGGTCAATACGATCCCGATTGCCGTGAACGAGATGGACTATGTGCGGATGTGGGTCCAAGCGGCCGCCGTGATGGGCACCTACCAAATGATTACGCAGGGGGAGTTGCTAGCGGCGCCAAACATTGCCCCAGCCCCGTGGATACTCGTACCCGGCGGTGAAGCAGCCGCGGTCGTCGGCCCCGCGGCCTCGGCAGCTGCCGCGACACCACCGCTTGCAGCGCTGATCGCATTGATCGTTGCTGCGATAGAGACTCCCAGCATTGCCACCGTACTTGCGGCGCTGGTGGCCATTGTTGCATTTCCAGTGCAAGCGGTCGTATTTTTTTCAGCACCCTTCTTGGTCAATTCTTTTCGTGGATTCCCGTAATTTCGTTGTCGTATGCCCAAATCATCATCGGGTACTTTGTCGGATTTCTCGCGGCAGCGCCGGTGCTCACTTCTGGCGCCGAGATTGCGGTGCCGGTGAGCGTGCCGCTCGGTGTGGGGCGCCACCTCTATGACGTGCAGATGGCGAATGCCGACCTCGCCGAGGTCGAACGGGTTGCGGAGAGATCCAGGGAGGTGCTGGTCAGCGCACATCACGCGATAGCGCCCCAGCCGCTGTCCGATTCGGTATCGACGGTGGCTTCGGTGGATGTGCCGGCGGTGGCGCCAAGTGATCAGGGTGCCGGCCCGTGGGGATTTGTCAGCACCGCCAGCAAGGGGATCGTGGCGCAGCCGAGCGGGCTTACCACGTTGGCTGGCGCCGAGGTTGGCGATGGCCCGGCAATGCCGATGCTGCCGGCCACTTGGGGGCCGGCATTGGCTACCGTCGCGGGCTGAGGCGCGGCGGGTGCGAGGGCGCTCGCGACTTGGGTTGGCCAGGGTCGCATCCCGGTAGGGACGAAGCGGTGCGGTTGGGCGGTCGGCGTTGCTGGTCGGCGCCTTCGGTGGCGGGGCCAAAGGCCCCTGCCTGGTGGGCGCGGATTCGGTTATCGTGAGTCATGCGCGCTCACTGAGTCGCAGGTGAGCGCACCGCGAAGGTATTGCTGGTGGCAACGATGAGGACTGCGAATGAGATAGCCGCAGCACGGCTTTCGATGCCGGCGCTGCGTGCCCTGCGGGACCGGTTCGTTGCCGGTCGGGTCGATTCGACATATCTGGATTCCACTCCGGTGCGGCGTATCGTCGCCGACAGCTGGCGGCGCAGCCTGGCGACCGGCGTGGACCCGGACCGCGGTGGCGGGCAGATCGCGCAGCTCTCCGACACCGTGGAGCGGCTGCGCAGTGCGCACCCACTGGCGCCGGTGCTTCCCCTCATTCGCCGCCTGCTGATCGATGATGCTGCCGACTCGGGCGTCATTGTTGCGGTGACGTCCGCCGACGGCACCTTGCTGTGGGTGGACGGTGACCGCCGCGCCTGTCGAAAAGCCGAGTCGATGGACTTCGTGCCCGGGGCCGACTGGAGTGAGCGCGGCGCCGGCACCAACGCTCCCGGAACCGCGCTGGCGCTGGATCGAGAGCTTCAGATTCGCGGATCAGAACACTTCTCCCGCTTGGTGCAACCGTGGAACTGCACCGCGGTGCCGGTGCACGACCCGTCGACCGGTGTGCTGATCGGGGCCATCGACCTCACCGGCGGCGAAAGCGTCGCCTCACCCCAGACGTTGGCGTTGTTGCGGGCCACCGGCGTCGCCGTGGAAAGCCAGCTGGCCCTGCTGCGCAGCGGCGCTGTGCAGCCGCAGCCGTCGCGACAGGCGCAACTGTCGGTGCTGGGTACGCAGCGACCCTCCTGGCGGGTCGCGGGGATGGGCCCGACAATGTTGGCCGGTCGTCACGCCGACATCCTGGTCCTGCTCGACCGGCACCCCGAGGGGCTCAGTGCCGATCACCTCGCCGTGCTGCTCGATGACCGCGAACTCGATGTCGTGACTATTCGCGCGGAGATGTCCCGGCTGCGTCGCGTGGTGGGGGAGCACCTGATCGCCTCGCGTCCCTACCGGCTCACCGAACCCATCGCCACCGATGTCGGCGATGTCTTCGACGCCGTGCGTCGCGGCGACCTGGCCGAGGCGCTGCGCCACTACGCCGGTGCGTTGCTGCCGCAATCGGTGTCCCCGGGCATCGCGCGGGTGCGCACCGAACTCAGCAACACCTTGCGGGCCGCCGTTGTCGCATCCAATGATGCCGATCTCCTGGCGAATTGGCTCAGGCTGCCGGAGGCGCGCGATGACCGGCAAGGCTGGCGAATGCTCTACGACCGCTCGCCGGCCGGCTCGCCACGGCGGGCGCAGGCCCAGGGCCACCTGGCTGGCCTGGACTTCGATCTGGCCTGAGGTTTCGCCGTTGCGGGGGCGTGCAACGGTGCTGCAACCCTCACGTTCCTAGATTTGTGATGACCGACACATTTTCGGGGTGGCACAAACTTCATACAGCCCCATCAAGCCAGGTTAAGGCAGGTGAAACCATGACCGTGTTCGCACGTCCGGGCGCGCACAGTTCATTGATGACTTTCGAGTCCCGCTACGGCAACTTCATCGGCGGCGAGTGGGTCGCGCCGGCCGCAGGCGAGTACTTCGAGGACCTAACCCCGGTAACCGGCGCACCGTTCTGCGAGGTGCCACGCTCCACCGATGTCGATGTCGAAAAGGCACTCGACGCGGCCCACGCCGCGGCGCCCGCCTGGGGCAAGGCCGCACCCGCCGAGCGGGCAGCGATTCTGCACAAGATCGCCGATCGGATGGAGGCGAACCTCGAAGCGCTCGCGCTGGCCGAGTCCTGGGACAACGGCAAGCCGATCCGCGAGACGCTCAACGCCGACATTCCGCTGGCGATCGACCACTTCCGGTACTTCGCCGGGGCCATCCGCGCCCAGGAAGGCTCGCTGAGCCAAATCGACTCCGACACCGTGGCCTATCACTTCCATGAACCGCTGGGCGTGGTGGGTCAGATCATCCCGTGGAACTTCCCGCTGTTGATGGCCACCTGGAAGCTGGCCCCCGCCCTGGCCGCCGGCAACGCCGTTGTGCTCAAGCCCGCCGAGCAGACCCCGGCCTCGATCCTGTACCTGATGAGTCTGATCGGTGACCTGCTACCCGCCGGTGTGGTCAACGTGGTCAACGGATTTGGGGTCGAGGCCGGCAAGCCGCTGGCATCGAGCAACCGAATCGCCAAGATCGCCTTCACCGGAGAGACCACCACCGGACGGCTGATCATGCAATATGCCAGCCAGAACCTGATCCCGGTGACGCTGGAGCTGGGCGGCAAGAGCCCCAACATCTTCTTCTCCGACGTGCTGGCCGCCCACGACGACTACCAGGACAAGGCGCTGGAGGGCTTCACCATGTTCGCCCTCAACCAGGGCGAGGTGTGCACCTGCCCGTCCCGCGGCCTGATTCAGGCCGACATCTACGACCGGTTCCTGGAACTGGCGGCGATCCGCACCAAGACCGTGCGCCAGGGGGATCCACTCGACACCGAGACCATGATCGGCGCGCAGGCCTCCAACGACCAGCTGCAAAAGATCTTGTCCTACATCGAGATCGGCAAAGAGGAGGGTGCGCGGGTGGTCACCGGGGGTGAGCGCTGCGAACTGGGCGGCGACCTCAACGGCGGCTACTACGTGCAGCCCACCATCTTCGAAGGCACCAACAACATGCGCATCTTCCAAGAGGAGATCTTCGGCCCGGTGGTCTCGGTCACCTCGTTCACCGATTACGACGACGCGATCCGCATCGCCAACGACACCCTCTACGGGCTGGGCGCGGGTGTGTGGAGCCGTGACGGCAACACCGCGTATCGGGCCGGGCGTGACATCAAGGCCGGCCGCGTCTGGACGAACTGCTACCACGCCTATCCCGCCCACGCGGCGTTCGGCGGCTACAAGCAGTCCGGCATCGGACGCGAGAACCACAAGATGATGCTCGACCACTACCAGCAGACCAAGAACCTGCTGGTGTCCTACGGCAGCAAGGCCCAGGGCTTCTTCTGATCGCGTTTCGAAAAAGACCCACCAATAAGACCGTCAACGATTGGAACCGTCATGACCCAGACACTGGCTAACCCAGGTGCAACGCAGGCGACCGAAACCCTGCGCGCGGCGGTCGTCACCGGATTCGGCGAGCCGTTGCAGATCAAGGAACTCGCGTTGCCCACCCCGGGCTACGGTGAGGCACTTGTCAAACTCGAGACCTCGGGTGTGTGCCACACCGATCTGCATGCGGCACATGGAGATTGGCCGGTCAAGCCGGCCCCGCCGTTCGTTCCCGGGCATGAAGGCTGCGGCACCGTGGTCGCGCTCGGGGACGGCGTCACCGACCTGAAGGTCGGCGACAAGGTGGGCAATGCCTGGCTGTGGTCGGCGTGCGGCAGCTGCGAACAGTGCCGTACCGGATGGGAAACGCTGTGCGAAAACCAGCGCAATGGCGGTTACACCGTCAACGGCAGCTTCGGCACCTACATGCTGGTCAACGCCGACTACGCGGCACGCATCCCCGACGGTGCCGACCCGCTCGAGGTCGCGCCGATCCTGTGCGCCGGTGTCACCGTCTACAAGGGGCTCAAGGTGACCGACACCCGGCCGGGCCAGTGGGTCGCCATTTCAGGAATCGGCGGGCTCGGCCATGTTGCCGTGCAGTACGCCCGCGCGATGGGCTTGCGGGTGGTGGCCATCGACATCGATGACGACAAGCTCGCGCTGGCCGCCCGGCTGGGTGCCGAACTGGTGGTCAATGCCCGTACCAGCGATGTCGTCGCGCAGGTGCAAGAAGCCACCGGCGGGGTGCACGGCGTCCTGGTCACCGCCGTGCATCCGCAGGCGTTTGGGCAGGCCATCGGGCTGGCGCGGCGCGGCGGAACGATCGTGTTCAACGGGCTACCCCCGGGGGACTTCCCGGCGCCGATCTTCGACATCGTGCTCAAGGGCCTGACGATTCGCGGTTCGATTGTCGGCACCCGCCAGGACATGGCCGAGGCGCTGGACTTCTACGCCCGCGGTTTGATTCACCCCACGGTGGAAGGCGCCGCGCTCGAAGACATCAACCACGTCTTCGAGCGCATGGAGCGCGGACAGATCGACGGCCGCGTCGTCATCGACTACCGGTAGCGAAGCCTGACCCCGGCCGCCCGCAATTCAAGTGCGGCCAGGCCGCGGATGATGGCCGGATCCTCGCGGCGCCAGCCACCAACCGGATCCGCGCTGACGGCCGCCAGCTTGGCCGCTGGACGGTTGGTCAACGCCCGAAGGGCCAGCAGCTGCTGGCCCGCCGCCGTGGCGGCCAGGGCCGTCACGGTCCACTTGCGCCGGAAGAACCGCAACCGTAGGAACAACCACGGCATGGCCACGGCCAGGATCGGCGTGGCGGCCACCGCGAGTGCGAGCACGATCGCCAGCCAGCTCGCCGTGGAATCCAGATTGTGTCCGGCCTCGGCGATGCCGAGTGCGGCGTCGGCCGCGGCGGCAATCGGCTTGCTGACCGCATCGCCCACCAACGGGATGTGCTGGGCGCCGTGCCCCGCCGAGGCCAAGTTGCCCGCGACCCCTTGCGAGCCGGTCTCGATCTGGTGCCCCGCTTCGGCGATCGCCGAGATGGCGCGGTGCACGGCGATGCCGACGAATACCCACAGCGTGGTCCAGACGGCCACGGTGATATCGCTGAACAATTGGATCGCCAACCGGAGCGGCCTGGTGGAGTAGGGCAAGAACCGCGATTTCATACCACTGATACCAGCACAGCTCCCGGCAGAATGGGGCGGTCTGGTTGCCCGATAGGCTGGCCCGATGCGCCCCCAATTGTCCGACTACCAGCACCTGGCCAGCGGCAAGGTTCGCGAGCTATACCGCGTGGACGACGAGCATCTGCTGCTGGTCGCCTCCGACCGGATCTCGGCCTACGACTACGTGCTCGACAGCATGATCCCGGACAAGGGCCGCATCCTGACCGCGATGAGCGTGTTTTTCTTCGGCCTGGTCGACGCCCCCAACCACCTGGCCGGCCCCCCGGACGACCCGCGGATCCCCGACGAGGTGCTTGGTCGCGCGCTGGTGGTACGCCAGCTGGAGATGCTTCCGGTGGAATGCGTGGCCCGCGGCTACCTGACCGGGTCAGGGCTGCTGGACTACCAGGCGAGTGGGAAGGTCTGCGGTATCGCCCTGCCGCCTGGCCTGGTCGAGGCCAGCAAGTTCGCCGAGCCACTGTTCACCCCGGCCACCAAGGCCGAGCTGGGTGACCACGATGAAAACATTTCCTTCGCCCAAGTGATCGAGACGGTTGGCGGGGTACGCGCCAACCAGCTGCGCGACCGCACCCTGCAGATCTACGTCAAGGCCGCCGACCACGCCCTGACCAGAGGAATCATCATCGCCGACACCAAGTTCGAATTCGGCGCCGACCGCGACGGTAACCTGCTGCTGGCCGATGAGATCTTCACCCCCGATTCGTCGCGGTACTGGCCCGCCGATGAGTACCGGGCCGGGGTGGTCCAGAACAGCTTCGACAAGCAATTCGTCCGCAACTGGCTTACCAGTGCGGAATCCGGTTGGGACCGCGGCGGTGATCAGCCGCCACCCTCGTTGCCGGATCACATCATCGAAGCCACACGGGAGCGCTACATCGAAGCCTACGAACGAATTTCGGGTCTCAGTTTCGGTGAATGGATCGGGCCGGGCGCATGACCGATCCCACCCTTCCCCCCGTCGCCAAGCGCGTGGAGATTCGCCGGGAGCACCACGGCGACGTCTTTGTAGACCCCTACGAGTGGCTGCGCGACAAGGACAGCGTCGAAGTCATCGCACATCTCGAGGCCGAAAACACCTATACCGATCAGACCACCGCGCATCTCGAGCCGTTGCGGCAGAAGATCTTCGATGAGATCAAAGCCCGCACCAAGGAAACGGATCTCTCGGTTCCGACGCGACGCGGCAACTGGTGGTACTACGCCCGCACGTTCGAGGGAAGACAGTACGGCGTGCACTGTCGTTGCCCGGCCGCAGACCCGGACGACTGGAATCCGCCGCAATTCGACGAGCACACCGAGATACCGGGCGAACAGGTTCTGCTCGACGAGAACGAGGAAGCCGAAGGCCACGATTTCTTCGCCTTGGGCGCGGCCAGTGTCAGCCTGGACGACAACGTGCTGGCCTATTCGGTAGATGTGGTCGGCGACGAGCGTTACACCTTGCGGTTCAAGGACTTACGCACCGGCCAGCGCTACCCGGATGAAATCGCAGACATCGGCGCGGGCGCGACATGGGCCGCCGACCACCGCACCGTCTACTACATCACCGTTGACGCCGCCTGGCGCCCGGACACGGTGTGGCGCTACCGACTCGGCTCACCCGGATCGTCGGAACGGGTCTACCACGAACCCGACGAACGATTCTGGCTGGGCGTCGGACGTACCCGCAGCAACAAATACATTTTCATCGCGGCGGGCTCCTCGGTGACCTCCGAGATGCGCTACGCGGATTCGGCCGACCCCAGCGCCCAATTCACCATCGTGCTGCCGCGCCGCGAGGGCGTCGAGTATTCGGTGGAACACGCCGTGATCGGTGGGCAGGACAGGTTCCTCATCCTGCACAACGACGGCGCGGTGAACTTCACCCTGGTGGAGGCACCGGTCGACGACCCGACCCGGCAACGCACCCTCATCCCACATCGCGAGGACGTGCGCCTGGACGGCGTGGACGCCTTTGCCGCCCACCTGGTGGTCAGCTACCGCATCGAGGCGTTGCCCCGCATCCAGCTGTGGCCGCTGACCGCCGACGGTGATTACGGCGAGGTCGAAGACGTCGTGTTCGACTCCGAGCTGATGTCGGCCGGCCTGGGCGCCAATCCCAATTGGGATTGCCCCAAATTGCGAGTAGGCGCAGGATCTTTCATCACCTCGGTGCGCATCTACGACATCGACTTTTGCACCGGTGAGCGCACCTTGCTGCGAGAGCAGCCGGTGCTGGGTGGCTATCGTCGCGAAGACTATGTCGAGCGCCGTGACTGGGCTCATGCCGAAGACGGCACCCGTATCCCGATCTCGATCGTGTATCGCGGCGGCATCCAGCTTCCGGCGCCGGCAATGATCTACGGCTACGGCGCTTACGAGATATGTGAAGACCCACGCTTTTCCATCGCGCGATTGTCACTGCTGGATCGGGGAATGGTGTTCGTCATCGCCCACGTTCGTGGCGGTGGCGAGATGGGTCGGTTGTGGTACGAACACGGAAAGTTGTTGCAGAAGAAGAACACCTTTACCGACTTCATCGCGGTGGCGGAGCATCTGGTGGAATCGGGCCTGACCCAGCCGGAACGTCTGGTGGCATTGGGGGGCAGCGCGGGAGGGCTGCTGATGGGTGCGGTGGCCAACATGGCTCCGGAACTTTTCGCCGGAATTCTTGCCCAGGTGCCCTTCGTGGATCCGCTGACCACGATTCTGGATCCGTCGCTACCGCTTACCGTCACCGAATGGGACGAGTGGGGAAACCCGTTGAGCGACAGCGAAGTCTATGCCTACATGAAGTCATACTCGCCGTATGAGAACGTCGCGGACCGGCGGTATCCGGCCATCTTGGCGATGACTTCGCTCAACGATACCCGGGTGTACTTCGTGGAGCCGGCCAAATGGGTTGCCGCGCTTCGTCATGCCAACGGTGACGGCAATCAGGTGCTGCTGAAGACGCAGATGAACGCCGGGCACGGCGGTATCAGCGGGCGATACGAACGCTGGAAGGAAACCGCCTTCCAATACGCGTGGTTACTGGCAGCCGCCGGTTGCGACGATAGCGGCGGCGGCTAGGAATACGAGCTCCTCGGCGCTGCGCACAGATAGCCGCGTCGTCATCGACTTGGGTGGGCTGGGCATCCGGGCGGCATAGATGTTGGCGGGGAACATCGCCAGCATCAGGATCAGCAAGCACAGTGCCGCTGCCACCCGGGTGACCGGCAGCAGCAGGCCGGCGGCGCCCAGCAGTTCCAGCGCTCCGGTGATGGAGACCAATAGCCCGGGCGCCGGCAGCCGGGGCGGCACGATCGCGACAAGGTCGCCGCGTAGCGGCGGCGCGAAATGCGCGATGCCGGTCAGGGTGAACATTGCCGCCAGTCCGACCGCGATCGCGGCGGACCAGCTGTCCAGGTAAGCGACGCCGAGCTGGCCGATGATGCGGGCCACGATGCTGCCCAGCACCAGGGTGATCATCGGTGCCATCTGAGCCTCCCAACAATCTAGTCGATGACAAGATTGACCGTCAGGCTAACCCGCGGAACTATTCACTGTCAAGATTGGCTTGTATGCTGGCGGGATGAATCGTCCGGCGTATCACCACGGTGACCTGCGGGCCGTAATCCTGGACGAGGCGGCGCGATTGGTGGCACAGCGGGGCGCGGACCGGGTGTCGATGCGGGAGCTGGCGCGCGACGCCGGCGTGTCACATGCGGCCCCCGCGCACCACTTCACCGATCGGCGAGGCCTGTTCACCGCGCTGGCAACGCAGGGATTTCAACTGCTGGCGGCCGCCCTCGTGGCGGCCCGTGGTCACTTCGCCGATGCTGCCCTGGCCTACGTACGCTTCGCGATCGAGCATCCCGGCCACTACCAGGTCATGTTCAACCGGTCGTTGCATGACGCCGATGACGCCGACCTGGCCGCGGCGCAGGCCGCTGCCGCTGCCGAATTGGCCGCCGGGGTAGCGACCTTGCGTGACCCGGGCGCGCGGTTCGATCCGGAGGGCGCGCAGTTGGCCGCCTGGTCCTTGGTGCACGGCTTCTCGACCTTGTGGCTCAACGACGCACTCGATGCGCAAGTGCGAGCGCTAGACCCGATGGACACCGTATTGCGTATCGCAATGATGCTGTTAAAAAGCTAGCCGGAGCGGCTGCCGGCGTTTTGGGCAGGAATGCCGCCGGGATGAGGGTCGACACCACCAGCACCACGGCAACCCCGAAAACCACCGTGTAGGCGTGGGAGAGATCATGCATCACGTTGTCGGCGAAGTCGGGGGTGAGGGCCTGGGGCGGTAACCCGGAGGGGTCAACCGTGACTCCCCGTGCGGCCGCGTTCTGTTCCAAAGTGGCCACCTTGTTTGCGACCCAGATGTTGTCGCTGCGATTGAACTGGTTGGTCAGTATCGTCGCCATCAATGCGGTGCCGATCGATCCGCCCACTTGCTGGGTCACGCTGATCAGGGTCGAACCACGCGCGATCTCCCGCGGCTTCAGGGTCAGCACCGCTGCTCCGGCGAGCGGCATCAGCGTGCATCCCGTGCCCATGCCCATGATCGCGAGCCCGACCAGCAGCGTGGGTAGGTACTGCGCCCGGGTGGCGACTCCGAAGGTGAACATGGCCAGGCCCACGGCGATCAGGACGATGCCGAGCAGCACGCTCTTTCCTGGCCCGCGCCGGTCCATGAAGGCACTGGCGATGGGCATGGTCAGCATGGCGCCCAGGCCCTGGGGGATCAGATAGAGCCCCGATTGCATCGGCGTCTGGTGCAGCACTTGTTGCAGGTAGATGGGGATCAACAGCGAAGAGCCGAAATACGCCGCGGCGAAGGCCAGCAGCGTCAGATTGGCCTGGGTGACCACGCTGTTGTTGAACAGATGCAGGTCGATGAGCGGGTGATCGGCACGGTGCCACGCATGCCAGGCGAACCCGCCGATCAGTGACAAGCCGGCAATGACCGGTATCAACACGTAGCGATCGGCCACGGTGCCCCGGTCGGGAATCAATGACAGGGCCAACAGAAATGCCGCCAGGCCTGGCGAGAGCAGCAGCACGCCGATGACATCGAAACTTTCCGAGGGCACCGGACGATCCGCCGGAAAGGTAATCGCCGCCAAGGCGAACGCTGCCAGGCCGATGGGCAGGTTCACCAAGAAGATCCAGTGCCAGCCGAAGGAACTGATCAACCAGCCGCCCAGGATGGGGCCACCGATCGGGCCTAGCAACATCGGTATGCCGATGGCTGCCATCAAGCGCCCCAGCCGTTTTGGGCCCGCGGCCCGAGTTAGGATGATGAACCCCAGCGGCATCAACATGCCACCGCCGACACCCTGAAGCACCCGAAAAAAGATGAGCGACAGGATGTTCGGTGCCAGCGCGCACAGCAGCGAACCCAGGGCGAAGGCCAGGACCGAGCCCATCCACAGTCGCTTGGTGCCGAACCTGTCGGCTGCCCAGCCAGCCACCGGGATCACGGTCGCCAGTGCCAGCGTGTAGCCGGTCATGGTCCATGCCACGACAGCCTGGGTGGAGTCGAATTCGATGATGAACGTGCGCTGTGCGACGCCGACGACGGTGGCGTCCAGTACCGACATCAACGAGGCGAGCACGCAAACGCCGGCAATGCGCAGCAGTCCCGCGTCGAGCCGGTCGGGGTAGACGTGTTCGCCGGGGCTGCTTGTCCCCGTGCGGGTATCGGGCGGTGCTACCTCCGCCGGTGTGCAATGCGCCTCGTCCATGGCGGTACTGAGCATATCTAGGCATATCTCGCCATGTCATCGGCGGCGATGCGCCATTGGCCCGCCGGCTTGCCGGTTAACCCGGCCGTAATCGGAATATCCGCACGTCAGGCATGCTAGTTAGACGTTTTAAGTCTGTATGTCCTTCACCGTCTCGAAACCTGCATTCGGCAAACTGCAAGCGTGGCTGGAAAACTGATCGTCTCGGTTTCGGGGATAGGCGAGCGCACCCTGGCCGACGTCGAGTCGTTCTGTGCGCAGATGGACGAGCGCTCGGTGCCGTTGTCGCTGTTGGTCGCGCCGCGGCTCAAGGGGGGCTACCGGCTCGATCGCGATCCGCACACCGTCGACTGGCTGGCCGGGCGTCGCAATGGTGGCGATGCCCTGGTGCTGCACGGGTATGACGAAGCGGCGACCAAGAAGCGCCGGGGCGAGTTCGCGACACTTCATGCCCATGAGGCCAACCTGCGGGTGATGGCCGCCGACCGGGTGCTCGAACATCTCGGGCTACGTACTCGCTTGTTCGCGGCGCCGGGCTGGGTTGTTTCGCCGGGTGTGGTCAAGGCATTGCCGGGCAACGGATTCCGCTTGCTCGCCGATTATCACGGGATTTCGGATCTGGTCCGCAAGACGACTGTGCGGACCCGCGTACTGGGCATCGGGGAGGGTTTCCTCTCCGAACCGTGGTGGTGCCGGATGGTGGTGTTGTCAGCCGACCGAGTCGCTCGGCGGGGCGGTGTCGTGCGCATCGCGGTGTCAGCCCGTCAGCTGCGCAAGCCGGGACCGCGCCAAGCCATGTTGGATGCCATCGATCTGGCGCTGATGTACCGCTGCACGCCGATGGTTTACAACTGGCGCCCAGATGGTGCGGTGCTCGACGCCGCATAGTCGCTCAGGCCCACCGGCAAGCTCTCAACGCCCTGCAATTGATCACCTGTACCGGTGCGCCGCCGACTACGCGCTGGCAGCCGCAGCAGTCCGTGAGCCAACGCGACCCCGATCAAACATGCTCCCCCGCAGCGAGCCCTAGCGGGTTGGGAACCTCGGCGAGCAACAGTCCCGACAACGCGATCACCAACGCGATCACCAACGCGATCACCAACGCGGGAACCATGAGCGTGGTCGCGGCCGTCACTCCCGCGTTGGTGCGCGCCAAGGCATACGCCCACGTGGTGAACGCGATGGCGCTGGGGCCCGCCCCGAGAAACACAAGCCACCAGAGATCGGCGGCGGAGGCCAGGCTCAGTTCCCGGGCCGCTGCCGGCAGAAATGGCAGCGTCACGATGAAGCCCACCAGCGTTCCCCAGAGGGTGGCACTCAGCGCGTCGACGGTCCGCAGTGCCACCTTCTGCAACAGCACCCCAGCGGCGTACAGCACCGCGGCGAGCAACCCCAGACCGACGCCCAGCCAGTCGGTCTGCGACCCGCCCCCGCCGGCGCTGATGAGCACAACGCCGGCGAAAGCGATTGCAATGCCAGTCAACAGCCGCGCCGAGTAGCCCTCGCCGAGAAAGAAACCTGCGAAGACGGCCACCAGAATCGGGGCCAAGTTGACCAGCAGCGCCGTCGTTCCGGCATCGATGTGTTGCTCGGCCCAGCTGATCACGATCGAATAGGCGCCGAACCATGCCACCCCGTAGGCGATCACAAGGGTGAGCGCGGCGGCCGACGGCGGACGCAGACGCCTGGTCGTGGCGTGACCGGCATAGGCGGTGTACGTCGCCGCGATGGTAGCGATCACCGCCATCACCATCACCGCGATGAAGAGCCGGCTCAGCGCCAGGACGCCGGGGGAAAACACGCGCCCGGCCGACCGGACTCCGACAAACGCGAACGCCCACAGCGTGACCGTGACCCCCATGGCCAACGCGGGCATGTTCACGGTGCGTTGCGAGGAGGTCGTCGAGGAGGCCATGGCGGGTATCGTCCCCGGAAAAACACTTCAGCACAATTGAATATTTCTAAACTAATGATTAGCAGTACCGTATAGGCGTTGCGCGTGATCGATCCTCATCGCCTGCGCATCCTGCGCATCCTGCGCATCCTGCGCATCCTGCGCATCCTGCGCATCCTGCGCATCCTGCGCATCCTGCGCATCCTGCGCATCCTGCGCATCCTGCGTGCCGTCGTCGCGGAGGGATCGATCGGTGGTGCTGCCGCCGCGCTGGGGTGCACACCGTCCGCGGTGAGTCAGCACATCGCTGTGCTGCAACGTGAGATCGGACTCACCCTGGTGGAGAAGGTCGGGCGTGGAATCGCCCCCACGGATGCAGGCGCAACCCTCGTGGCGGAGTCGGCGGCGGTCTTCGACGGGCTGTCGCGTCTCGACGGTCTGGTCGCTGATCTTCGACATGGCCGCGCCGGCACCCTGCGGGTGAGCTACTTCGCGTCGGCGGGGGCGGCCTGGATGCCGGCGGTCATCGCGACCATCAGCTCGGAATATCCCGCTGTCCGGCTGGATCTACGGCTGGTCGAACTCGCCGACGCCGACGACGCGGCGCCCGACGTCGAGATCAATGTCGCCGGCATGCCCGGCACCGAGCTATCGAACTACGACACCGCTGCCCTGGTCACCGAGGATTACGTGGTCGTGGTCGGCGCCGGAGACTCTCTCGCTGAACGGGATTCGGTGACCCTGCGTGAGCTCGCAGGCGAACCGTGGATCGACAACGACGTTGCGCGCGGCAACTGCCGGGAGAATCTCCTGCGTGCCTGCACTGCCGCGGGATTCACGCCGTGCTTTCGTGTCGAAACACACGACTACGTGACCGCGGTGCGATTCGTTGCCGCAGGTGTCGGTCTCACCGTGGTACCCAGGCTTGCCCTCATCGACCTACCTGCCGGGGTACGCACCGTCGCCATCTCCGAACCGACGCCGCGGCGCACCATCGTGGTTCGCCGGCACCACCGCGCACGTAACAATGTGATCGCCGACCGCGTACTCGAACTCATCCATCAACAGGCGGTGCGGACGCACGGACCGGCGGTGGGGGCACTGGCCTGATCTGGGCTTGGGTCGCACATCTTGACCCGAAAGACCTTGGGTGAAGTCGAAAATGATATGGCTGCAAGGTGTCTCGAGGTTAGAAGGTGACCGCGCTTTCTTCGGGCAACACCTGAAAGTCGGTATCGGTCATCTCGGCGAGCCGGCCGTAATAAATGCCACGTGCCTCGGTGGCGATGATCCCCTGATGGATGGGTACGGCGCGGGCCGGCGCGACCGATCGCAGGTAGTCGACGGCCTCGGAGATCTTCATCCACGGGGCGGCCGCCGGCGTGGCCAAGACGTCCACCGGTTCGTCCGGGACGAACAGGGCGTTGCCGGGATGCATCAGCCTGGCGCGATGATCGCCGTCGCCGACCAGGTACGAAATATTTTCTATGACTGGGATTTCCGGATGAATCACCGCGTGACGTCCGCCGACGGCCCGGATCGTCAGCTCACCGACCGCCAGTTCGTCGCCGACGTGGACCTCCCGGCATTCGGTGCCAAGTACGGCTGCGGTCTGCGCGTCGGCATACAGGGCGGCATCGGGGTTGGCCGCTAGCAGCGCGGGCAGCCGGCTCACGTCGACGTGATCAGGGTGCTGGTGGGTGATCAGGATCGCCGCCAGGCCAGTGATCCCCTCGAACCCGTGCGCAAAGGTCCCGGGATCAAACAGCACTCGGGTTTGACCGAAATCCGCGAGAAGACAGGAATGCCCAAAATGCGTCAGTTGCATGTCTACGATTGTGCCCTGATGGCAGCCCTGCCGATGCGACTGTTGCTGGCGACAATGCTGGTCGCCGGCAGCTTGGTGATCACGGTAGGGGTGGCCACGCCGGCAGCGGCGGAGCCCGAAACCTGCCCACCGGTCTGCGACCAGATTCCCGGTGCCGCGTGGATCCAGCGACGCGCCGTGCCCATGAACGCGGTCTATCGCTGGCCCGCGCTGGGCGCGGTCGCGACCGCCCTGACAGGACGACACCCCGGTTCCGGTTCGAGGAAATCTGTGCCACACCGGCCTTTCCGGACGACATCCGCAAATCGGCCGTTGCGGGCCGCGCGTCGGTGACTCACCCGGACGGTCAGTGGCAATTGCAGGCCCAAATACTGCACTGGCGGGGCGACACGGCCCGCGGTGGAGCCATCGCCGCGACCGTCTTCGGCGCCGCGGTCACCGCGCTGCGCGCGTGTCAGCTGGGGGCGCCCAAGCAATCCCCGTCGGTGACCGACGACGAACCCACCCGGATGTCCGCGGTGATCAGCGGTCCGGTCATCATGCACACCTACCTGGTTGCGCACCCGGCGAGTAGCACCATCAGCGAGCTCACGCTGTGGACTTCCGGACCGGCGCAGGTGGAATGGTCGGTGATCAACGATTCCACCGTCCTGGACGCCATGGTTGCGCCGCTGTGTGAGGCCTATATCGCCTCGTGCAGCTGAGCTGACCGCGCCGTTCCACCGGGGATCTAGGCGGTCATGCCAAGTGCTTCCACATGCTGTGCACGTGCCGCCGCCAAGGCGGCCGCCCTTGCGGAAACAGAAGCCGCAGGCGACACCAGCTCCACTTCGGGCGCTATCGCCGACGCTATTGCGGAAGGCGCGGCAACAGGTTTAGCGCCCGCAATTTCAGATTCAGCCTCGGCGGGCGGTGCGTACAAGCTCAGCAAAAACGGGAGGTTCGGGCCAATATCGATATTGAACGCGTCCGATAACCCGCGCAAAGTCCCGGACAACGCGCATGCCGTTGCGATGAGCAGCAGCGTTGGGCCGGCCAGGGCCAAGGCCGGTGCCGCCAGGACGCCCACCGCCAAGGCAATTTCGTACAAATCCACCATGAGAAATGTGTGCCAGAACACCAGCAGAATGATCATCGACAAATAGACGATTACATATAAATACACGCCCAAGATGATCGAATAGTACAGAATATTCATGATCAGCCACATGATTAAATCGATGATGTCGATTTTCTGGGCGGTGGCGGGCGTGCTGATTTCGGCCTTGAGTATGAGCGGGGCCGGTGTGGTGTGGGGCATCGAGGCCAGCGTCGTGCCTGAGACCGCCTGATAGGCGCTCATGGTGGTGGCCGCTTGGATCCACATCCGCGCGTAGTCGACTTCGTTGAGCGTGATGGGGATGGTGTTGAGTCCAAAAAAATTGGTCGCGACGAGCGCCGCATGGGTGGTGCGGTTGGCGGTCAACGCCGCCAGTGTCGGCATTGCTGCCAGCGCACTGGCGTAGGCCCCCGCCGCCGCCTCGTGCTCGGCCGCAGTCACCGCGTAGTCGGCGCTGGTCTTGGTCAACCACGTCAGATACGGGACATGGGCATCGACATAACTCTGCGCGCTCGGCCCCTCCCACGCCACGGCCGACTCACCCAGCATGGTGGTGAGTTCCTCTGCGGCCGAGGCGTGTTCCGCGGCCAGCGCCGTCCATGCCGCGGCGGCCTCGTGCAGTGGGCCCGGGCCCGGGCCCGCGCTCGGCAAAGCCGAATGCACTTCCGGCGGCGAGGCCATCCAAACAGACGCCGTCATAAAAGTCCTCCCGAAATCCGACAAGTCGCCGCCACAGTACGGACGCTTGGTGAACAAACGGGGTTAGCTGGTTGCCGGCATCGGGGTGCGGGCGTCGCGTCGGTGAACCGGCGCCGGCGAAGCGACACAACGCAGCGAAACCGTCGGGTGGCTCCGGTGCGATCGCACACCGATCTCGATGGGTATGCCGTCACCGGATCGGCGAACAGCGCGTCTTCGGTCGGTTGTTCTCACGGGCCGGCAGCAGCGGACTCGCGCCCGTGACGCGCCCCGGAGGCCATCGCCGGTAGAGTTGGCGCCGAGCAATCGGAGCTGAGGAGGAATGCCGGTGGCCCGGGTGGTCGTCAATGTGATGCCCAAAGCGGAGATTCTGGACCCGCAGGGCCAGGCAATCGTCGGCGCCCTGGGGCGTCTCGGGCATCCCGGAATCTCGGATGTCCGCCAGGGCAAGAGATTTGAGCTAGAGATCGACGACAGCGTGGACGATGCCACGCTGGCTGAAATCGCGGAATCGCTGTTAGCGAACACGGTGATCGAGGATTGGACGATAAGCCGGGACCCGCAGTGACAGCTCGGATCGGGGTCATCACATTTCCCGGAACGCTCGACGACGTGGACGCCGCCCGCGCGATCCGGCTGGTGGGCGCCGAGGCGGTGAATCTCTGGCATGCCGACGCGGATCTGAAAGGCGTCGAGGCCTTGGTGGTGCCCGGCGGCTTCTCCTACGGCGACTACCTGCGGGCGGGTGCGATCGCCAGGTTTGCCCCGGTGATGGGCGAAGTGGTGAGCGCCGCGCGGCGAGGCATGCCGGTCCTGGGGATATGCAATGGTTTCCAGGTGTTGTGCGAGGCCGGCCTGCTGCCCGGCGCGCTGACCCGCAATGTGGGGCTGCACTTCGTCTGCCGCGACGCATGGCTACGGGTGGCGTCGACGTCGACCGCCTGGACATCGCGTTTCGAACCGGCCGCGGACTTGTTGGTGCCGCTCAAGTCCGGGGAGGGCCGCTATGTGGCCTCAGAACAGGTGCTCGACGAGCTGGAAGCCGAAGACCGGGTGGTGTTCCGCTACCACGACAATGTCAACGGCTCGCTGCGTGACATCGCCGGGATCAGCTCCGCCAATGGCCGGGTGGTCGGGCTCATGCCCCACCCCGAACACGCGATAGAGGCGCTGACCGGCCCCTCCGATGACGGGCTCGGGCTGTTCTATTCGGCGCTAGACGCGGTGCTGGCCGCCTGAGGTCGGCCGGATCAGCCGACGTCGCGCATCAGCGGCGGCGTCTGCGGCAGCTCGGCGACCCGGTTCAACTCGCCAAACAGCTCGATCGATGCGCCGATGGCGCGGTCCACGAATACGGCGAATTCGCTGAAGTCCACCGGACCGGCGATCCATTGGGACTTGTAGGCGGTGACGCCGATGCGCTGTGGGTCAGACGAGTTGTGCACTATCGCGGTGACTCCGCGACGCTGGGTGTTCCAGCGGTCGGCGAACCGCGCCAGCAGCGCACGGTCGCCCGCGGGGAAAAAGCATGCGGGAGCGACCCGAATCGCGAACACTTCCGGATGCGCCGGTGAGATCTCCAGGTGGACGTGCAGCCGCTGGGGATGGGCGTCGGTGACGAAGAAGAACTCGCCGTCGTGCTGGCCGCGGAAATACCGCCTTCCACGGGTGCACAAGTAGCGTTCGATCAGGGTTGCGCACAGTGGCTCGGTCATGAATCCATGCTCCGCGCTGCGGCTATGCAGATCCTTGGAGCCAGGGAAAGCGGATCCAAAGAATCAGTTGAGAATTTCCTGAGTGGCTGCTGCTTGTCGGTTACGAGAGCGGATACAGCCTCGGCAGGTTGACCACGATCGCCTCCTGGGTGCTGCGCGCGATGACCACTTCGGCGGGCATGGTCGGGTCGGGATTTTCTTCCCGGTGCGGCAGATAGGGCGGAACGAAGATGTAGTCGCCGGGTTCGGTGGCGATACGCACCTCTTGCTCGCCGTCGTGAAACACAAACTCCGGGCGTCCGCTTCGCACATAGATTGCGGTTTCGGAGTCGCCGTGGTGATGGTTGGCCGAGACCGTCCGGGGCAGGACATGCGTCTCGCCCATCCAGATCTTCTCCGCGCCCACCGACCTTCCGCTAAGCGCGGCAAACCGGCGCAATCCCTCCGACTGCGCGGTATCGGAACTGATTTCGGAGGCCTTGATGTGGTGTACCTGCGCGCGACGGCGGTCCGGGGCGGCTGTTTTGGCTGGGAAGTCGGGATGGAATCCGTCCGAGGTTGCCATGGCTGCTCCGATTGTTGGGTGAGTGCTAGACAAGGACGAAAAACGAATCGCGGTAGGCCTCGAGAAGTCGCAGCCACAGTTCGCTGATCGTTGGAAAGCATGGTACGGCGTGCCACAGCCGGTCGATGGGCACTTGGCCGGCGATGGCGATGGTGGCCGCGTGCAGCAACTCCGCGGCGCCCGGGCCGACGATGGTGACACCGAGGAGGCAACCTCGGTCGACGTCGACGACCATGCGGGCCCGGCCGGCGTAGCCGTCGGCGAAGAGCTTGGCCCCGGTGACGACATCGCCGATTTCGACGTCGATCGTCTTGATCCGATGACCGGCCCGCGCCGCCTGCTCGGCCGTCAGCCCCACCGCGGCGGCTTCGGGGTCGGTGAAGAAAACCTGTGGCACCGCGTGATGATCGGCGGTGGTCGCATGCGCACCCCACGGTGCGGTGTCCAGCGAGTCTCCGGCGGCGCGGGCACCGATAGCGCTACCGGCGATGCGGGCTTGGTACTTGCCCTGATGGGTGAGCAGTGCGCGGTGATTGACATCGCCTGCCGCATAAAGCCAACCGCCATCGACGGCGTTCACGCGGCAGGTGTCGTCGACATCGAGCCAGTTGCCCGGCGCCAGCCCGACCGTCTGCAGGCCGATGTCGTCGGTGCGTGGTGCGCGGCCGGTAGCGAACAACACCTCGTCGACCTCGAGCCGCGTATCGTCATCGAGTTCGAGGGTAACCGGTGCATCGGGATGCGGCCGGTGCAGCGCGCGCACTGAGATCCCCACGCGCACATCGACGCCCGCGCGGGTGAGACCGCGGCCGACGAAGTCGCCGACAAACGGTTCCATCCGGCTCAGCAATCGGGATCGCGCCAGCAGGGTCACCGACGACCCCAATCCTTGCCAGGCGGTCGCCATTTCGACACCCACACCGCCCGCGCCGACGATCGCGAGCCGGCGGGGCGCCGAACTGGCCTCGGTGGCTTGGCGATTGGTCCACGGCCAGGCCTCGGTGATGCCAGGCAGGTCGGGCAAGGTGGGGCGACTTCCGGTGCAGACGACAACCGCATGCCGCGCCGCGATCATCAGCGTCTGGCCGTCGTGATCGGACACACTGACTCGACGCGGACCCGCCAGCCGCCCATGGCCGCGGATCAGCGTCGCGCCGATACCACTGACCCAGTCGGCCTGGCCGCCGTCATCTCAGTTGCTCACGTACCGGTCCCGGCGATCGAAAACTGCTGCGGCGCTGATTGAGCCGCTGATTGCCTCGCGCGCACCGTCCACCAGGCGGGCATCGGCAACGGCGATCACCGGACGTAGCAGCGCCTTACCCGGTACACATGCCCAGTACGAGCATTCACCGCCGACGAGGTCACGCTCGATCACCGCAACGTGCAGCCCCGCAGCCTGGCAGCGGTCAGCGGCATTCTGCCCGACTGGTCCGGCCCCGGGCACTATCACGTCGAACGAAAGATCGGGTTCGCCGGCCGGTATCCGGGCGCGTTCGTCTTCGGTCACGGCCGCAGATCCTTCCGTCGACTCTCTCTGCGACGCTACGCCCCGCACGCTGGTGCGCTACCGGCGAGTGTGGGCTGAGTTCGTCCTGTTCTTCTCGACGACTCAGCCGCGTTGCTACTGGCCCGCTCCCACCAATGCCCTGGTGCGGTGGGACTCCAGCCGGTACTGATCCCACGCCTGGCGGCCGTAGGACATGCCGGGGTGCCAGCCCGCGGGGTCCATACGACCGGGCCGCGGGCGGCGTCTCGGGCCGAGGCGCTCGCCGCTGGGTGTGACGGTCGGCGGCAAGTCCCATTTCTCCGAAGGTATTTGGTCCGGGCCTAGCACGTCAGCTTCGTACCTCTCGTTGGTGGTGCACGACTGTTTGGCTACCTTCCAGCGTCTTGCTCGATCGGTGGCGAGCCGTAGTGGGTGTGGCGCCCGGCCACGGAGGTTTTCGGGCCGCGCGGTTGTATCCAGTGATAGTCAGTCAGTCGCAGCTGGCGCTGTTCGCCGGCTGCAAGTTGGCTGGGAAACCCCAGGCGACGGCGGTCCCGTGGTCCGCCGTCGGTCCGTCGGCTATCCCGAGTGCGGACTCAGCGCGACCGAGGCTTCGGCGGTGTAGCACAGGAAGGTCAGCGTCTCCTGCAGGTACAACTGCACGGTGTCGGCGTCGTGGCTGGTGTACCCGATCGCGACATCGGTGCCCAACTGCAGGTCGAAGTCCCCGCCGCGAGTGGTCAGCACGAACGCACCGTCGATGGCCGGCGCCCAGATGATGTCACCGTCGACCAGCCGGTTCAGATGCTCACGAATGGGATAGCCGTGCTCGGTGGTCTCGCTGACCTTGGTGTAGACGTCGGCGGCCAGCAGCACCGAGTAGGGTCCGTCGACGCCGGCCAGCCGCAGTTCCGACAGTGCCTGGGTGATGACGTCCGGGATTTCGCGCGGGTCCTCGGGCAGCGTGAGCGGCGGGTTGGAGCTGGAGCTGCGGATGCCCTCGATCGATGCGGCGCCGTAACCCTCGAAGATGGTGCGGTCCTCCACGAACGCCAGCTGCTTGGCGGCCGCCTTGACCGGGTCCCAATCCGAGTCCTGGGAACCGCGTTCGACATCATCGATCTCGTTGCGTGACAAGGTGAATGGGACCCGCAGGCGCACCAGGGGCTTGCTCGCCCGCAGGTGGGCGATGACCCCGTCGGTAGGAGCCTTCACATCGATCAGCCGGCCCGTGCTCACTGCCGCGGTGACCGGACCTCCGGGGTCGCTCACGTCGACCACCCGACGGCCCGCGATGTGGCGCTTGAATGTCCGGGTGGCCTCCAATTCGATTTCGGCCCAAGCGGCTTCGGTGACCGGTGCCAGATCGCGGTAGAGGTTGTTCATTCGGAGGTTCCTTTCAGGCTGCCGATCGAGAGTGAGCCGTCGTCCGCGGTTGGGACGGCCGCCGGTGCCAGCGGCAAGGGCGGTGGATCGTCGAGGAAGTCGATGGTCGGCGAGAAGAACAACCCGCCGGTTGTCGCCGTGGAAAAGTCGAGCACGCGATCGGTATTTCCGGGCGGATCGCCGAGAAACATGTTGCGCAGCAGCCGTTCGGTGACGGTGGGAGTGCGCGAATACCCGATGAAATAGGTGCCGTATTCGCCCTTGCCGACCTCACCGAACGGCATGTTGTGTCGAACGATCTTCAGTTCGACTCCATCCTCGTCGGTGATGACGTTGAGCGCGATGTGCGAGTTAGCCGGCTTGGTGCTCTCGTCGAGTTCGATGTCTTCCAGCTTGGTCCGGCCGATCACCCGCTCCTGCTCGGTGACCGACAGCGAGTCCCATGACCCCATGTCATGCACATATTTCTGCACGTGCACATAGCAGGAGCCGGCAAAGTCGGGATCCTCGTCGCCGACGGTGGTCGCGCCGATCGCGATTGCGCCACCGGGGTTTTCGGTGCCGTCGACGAAGCCCAGCAGATCGCGATTGTCGAAAAAGCGGAAGCCGTGCACCTCGTCGACGACGGTGACCGCTGGGGCCATCGCCTTGTGGATTCGGCCGGCCAGCTCGAAGCACACGTCCATGGTTTCGGCCCGGATGTGCAACAGCAGGTCCCCCGGTGTGGCCGGCGCGTTGTGGCGTGGTCCCGTCAACGGGACGAACGGATGCAGTTCGGCCGGCTTTGGGCCGGAGAACAACCGATCCCACGCGTCGGCGCCGATCGAGGCCACCACCGACAGGTGCTTGGTGGGGTCGCGGAATCCGATGGCCCGCACCAATCCGGATATCTCGGTCAGCGCGTCATGCACGGTCTGCTCGCCGCCGGCGTCGATGGTGGCCACCAAAAAGATTGCGGCTGGCGTCAGGGGCGCGAGGATGGGTTGCGGCTGAACCGAAGGCACCCTGCCGACCCTAGCGTGAATCCCGCAGTCCCCAACAGCCATGATGTTGAGCATGTCCGATGCGCCCACAACTTCAGCCACCGCTCGAGGCCTCGGCGAGTTCATCGACGCGTCGCCCTCCCCGTTTCATCTGTGCGCCACGGTGGCCCGGCGTCTGCTCAATGCCGGGTACACCGAACTGAGTGAGATAGACCGCTGGCCGCAGCAACCGGGCCGCTACTTCACCGTTCGAGCCGGTTCGCTGGTCGCCTGGGACAGCGGCGGCGTCGGGACCGCGCAGGCACCGTTTCGGATTGTCGGGGCGCACTCGGACAGCCCGAACCTGCGGGTCAAACAGCACCCGGATCGGCTGGTCGCCGGCTGGCAGGTGGTGGCGCTCGAACCGTACGGGGGAGCGTGGCTGAACTCCTGGCTGGACCGCGACCTGGGCGTCAGCGGGCGGCTCTCGGTGCGCGCGCCCGGTGTTCGCGGCGGCATCAGTCACCGGCTGGTCCGGATCGATGAGCCGATCCTGCGGGTACCCCAGCTGGCCATCCACCTGGCCGAGGATCGCAAGTCGCTCACGCTGGATCCCCAGCGGCACGTCAACGCGGTATGGGGCGTCGGTGCGCAGCGGGGTTCCTTTCTCGGCTACGTCGCCCAGCGCGCCGGCCTGGCGGAGGGTGATGTGCTGGCGGCCGATCTGATGACCCATGACCTGACCCCGGCCGCGGTCATCGGCGCCAACGCCGACCTGCTCAGCGCGCCGCGGCTGGACAACCAGGCCAGTTGCTACGCGGGACTAGAAGCGCTACTGGCCGCCGAATCGGACCAGGTGCTGCCCGTGCTGGCGATCTTCGACCACGAGGAGGTCGGCTCGACCTCGGACCACGGCGCGCAGTCCAACCTGCTGAACACGGTGCTGGAAAGGATCGTGCTGGCCGGTGGCGGGGTCCGGGAAGACCTGTTGCGGCTGTTACCGGCTTCACTGCTGGCGTCCGCGGACATGGCGCATGCCACTCATCCCAACTACCCCGAGCGCCATGAGCCCAGCCACCAGATCGCGGTCAACGCGGGGCCGGTGCTCAAGGTGCACCCCAATCTGCGCTACGCCACCGAGGGGCGGACAGCCGCGGCCTTTGCGCTGGCCTGTCAGCAGGCCGGTGTGAATCTGCAACGTTACGAGCATCGGGCCGACCTGCCGTGCGGGTCGACGATCGGGCCGATGACCTCGGCCCGCACCGGTATCCCCACCGTGGACGTGGGTGCCGCGCAGCTGGCGATGCACTCCGCGCGCGAGCTGATGGGCGCCGCAGACGTGGCGGCGTATTCGGCAGCGCTACGGGCGTTCTACGCGCCCGAATAGTGGGCGGCAATAGACTCGGTTGGCATGACGCTCAGTGTCGAGATGGTCACCTTCGACTGCAGTGATCCCGCCCGGCTGGCCGGCTGGTGGGCCGAGCACTTCGGCGGGACGGCGCACGAATTGCTGCCCGGCGAGTTCATCGCGGTGACGCGTCCGGCGGGGCCGCGGCTCGGATTTCAGAAGGTGCCCGATCCAACACCCGGAAAAAACCGGGTGCACCTGGACTTTTCGGCCGCCGACGTGGACGGTGAAGTGTCACGGCTGGCGGCCGCCGGAGCGACCGAGGTACAGCGGCACCAATTCGGGGAGAACTTCCGGTGGGTGGTGATGGCCGATCCCGAGGGCAACGTCTTCTGCGTCGTCGGCCAGTAGCGCACCGCCATCGACGGTCAGGCCGCGCGCGAAACGCCGAACAGCTCACGACAGCGGTCAAACCCCTCAACCCGAACCTCGACGTTGCGCTGGCGCAGCCAGTCGTCACGAGTCAACCGGAAGCGCACCTGCTGTGCCGCGGCGCCCTCTCGCGCCACTCGGTCGACGCCGTTTTCCCGGTAGCCCTGACGTCGGGATATCGCGATCGAGGCCGGATTGTCGGCGAACGCTGCCGAGGTAGCGGCCTGGGCTCCAAGCTCACAGAACACGAAATGCAATGCTGCCACCCGCATCTCGGTGCCAAGGCCGTTGCCTTGGTACCGCAGTCCCAGCCAGGATCCGGATTCGACTTCGCCGGCGATCGGGAAGTTGCTGGCGCGCAAGCCCTGCACACCGACGGCCCGACCCTCGACCACGACGGCCAGTGGCAGGGCCCAGTCATCGCGGCTGAATCCCGCCAGCTCCCGCCACAGGAAGGACAAGGTGTTGTACGGCAGCTCCGCCCGAGGGGCTCGGGTCCAGGGGACGGAAAACGGCATCCGGTCCGGCTCGTGCACGCCGTCCAGAATTGTGTCGATCAGCTGGTCGCACAGCTCTTCGGTGGGCAGTCGCAGCTGTAGGCGCGAGGTAGTGATCCGCAGATCGAACAGCGGCCAGTGACGAGACATCGCCCCATTATATTGACCGGGCCGACCGCTGTCAGCCGGTTTTCTTGCCGCGGGTCTCCGGCGGGAGCGATGCGGCCCGGGACTCTAGACTGTCTGCGTGACGAGCGCTCGCAGCCACCAGACTGACACAGTCGCACATGCCGCCACCACTCCCGACCAGCCGCAACCGTTTCACGAGCTGGGCCTCAAAGACGACGAATATCAGCGGATTCGTGACATCCTGGGCCGTCGGCCCACCGACACCGAGCTCGCCATGTACTCGGTGATGTGGAGCGAGCACTGCTCCTACAAGTCCTCCAAAGTCCATTTGCGCTATTTCGGCGAGACCACCACCGATGAAATGCGCGCCGGGATGCTGGCCGGAATCGGCGAGAACGCCGGCGTCGTCGACATCGGTGACGGGTGGGCCGTCACGTTCAAGGTGGAATCGCACAACCACCCCTCCTACGTCGAGCCCTACCAGGGTGCGGCCACGGGTGTCGGCGGCATCGTCCGCGACATCATGGCGATGGGTGCGCGGCCGATCGCGGTGATGGACCAACTGCGCTTCGGCGCCGCCGATGCCCCCGACACTCGCCGGGTGCTCGACGGTGTGGTCCGCGGTGTCGGCGGTTACGGCAACTCGCTGGGGTTGCCGAACATCGGCGGCGAGACGGTCTTCGACGCGTGCTATGCCGGTAACCCCTTGGTCAATGCGCTGTGCGTGGGCGTCTTGCGTCAAGAGGACTTGCACTTGGCGTTCGCCTCCGGCGCCGGAAACAAGATCATCCTGTTCGGCGCGCGGACCGGCCTGGACGGCATCGGCGGGGTGTCGGTGCTGGCCTCGGACACCTTCAGCTCCGATGGCGAGGGCGAGGGCGCGCGCAAGAAGTTGCCGTCGGTCCAGGTGGGCGACCCGTTCATGGAAAAGGTGCTCATCGAGTGCTGTCTCGAGCTCTACTCGGGCGGACTGGTGATCGGCATCCAGGACCTCGGCGGCGCAGGGTTGTCGTGCGCCACATCGGAGTTGGCCTCCGCCGGGGATGGCGGCATGGCGATCAACCTGGAAGCCGTCCCGCTGCGCGCCAAGGAAATGACGCCCGCCGAGGTGCTCTGCAGCGAGTCGCAGGAACGGATGTGCGCGGTGGTGTCGCCGGAGAACGTGGATGCGTTCATGGCGGTGTGCCGCAAGTGGGACGCGCTGGCCACGGTTATCGGCGAGGTCACCGAGGGCGACCGGTTGCGCATCACCTGGCACGGGGAGACGGTCGTGGACGTGCCACCGCGCACGGTGGCCCACGAGGGCCCGGTGTACCAGCGTCCGGTCGCCCGCCCCGACACCCAGGATGCGCTCAACGCCGATTCGTCGAAGAGCCTGCCCCGCCCGGCTACCGGCGACGAGCTGCGCGCGACTTTGCTTGCGCTGCTTGGCAGTCCGCACCTGTGCAGTCGCGCGTTCATCACCGAGCAGTACGACCGCTACGTGCGCGGCAACACGGTGCTCGCCGAACATGCGGACGGCGGCGTGCTGCGTATCGACGAGGCCACCGGTCGCGGTATCGCGTTGTCGACCGATGCGTCGGGGCGCTACACCCTGCTTGACCCCTACACGGGTGCCCAGCTGGCACTGGCCGAGGCCTACCGCAACGTCGCCGCGACCGGCGCGACCCCGGTGGCGGTGACCAACTGCCTCAACTTCGGCTCGCCCGAGGATCCCGGCGTGATGTGGCAGTTTGCCCAGGCAGTGCGCGGCTTGGCCGATGGTTGTGTGGCGCTGGGAATTCCGGTGACCGGCGGCAACGTCAGCTTCTATAACCAAACCGGGTCGACGGCGATCATGCCCACCCCGGTGGTCGGGGTGCTCGGCGTGATCGACGATGTCACTCGTCGCATCCCCACCGCGATGGGCGCTGAGCCCAGCGAAACCCTGATGCTGCTGGGCGATACCCGAGACGAGCTGGACGGCTCGATCTGGGCACAAGTCACCGGCGAGCACCTGGGCGGCACGCCCCCCGCGGTCGATCTGGCGCGGGAGAAGCTGCTGGCTGACGTGCTGCGCGCGGCATCGCGGGACGGGCTGGTCTCCGCGGCGCACGACCTGTCCGAGGGCGGACTGGCCCAAGCCATCGTCGAATTGGCATTGGCGGGTGAAACCGGCTGCCGCATTGTGCTTCCCGACGACGCCGACCCGTTCGTCATGCTCTTTTCCGAATCGGCCGGCCGGGTGCTGGTGGCGGTGCCGCGCACCGAAGAGAGCCGGCTACGGGCCATGTGTGAAGCGCGAGGATTGCCCGCGGTGCGTATCGGGGTTGTCGACCAGGCATCCGATGACATCGAGGTGCAGGGCTTGTTCACGGTCTCGCTGGCCGAACTGCGCGCGACGTCTGAGGCGGTGTTGCCGAGATTTTTCGGGTAAGTCGGCTGCGCGCGCTGGCTCTGGCCGCCGGCTTGGTCGGCTGGAGCCTGGCCAGTCCGCGGCTGCCGGCGCGGTGGCGGGTGGCGCTGCAGGCCGTTTTGGGTGGCTTACTTGTGCTGGTGACCCGCGCACCACTGGGGCTTACGCCGCCCCGGTTGTGGGCCGGGCTGCGACTGGGCGCGGTGGCCGCCGCCCCGGTGGCCACCGCGATCGCGGCGACGACTCCGGTGCCGATGGTGCGCCTGTCGATGTCCGAACGCGACCTGCCCGCATCGGTGCCGGGCTGGCTCGGGCTGCAGATTCCGTTCGGGACGGTCTGGGCCGAGGAGGCGGCGTTTCGTGCGGCACTGGCCACCATGGGCACCAGAGGTTTTGGTCACGTCGGTGGGCGGTTGCTGCAGGCGGTCACCTTCGGTCTGTCCCACGTCGCCGATGCGCGCGCGACCGGTGCGCCGCCGGTGCCTACGGTGCTGGTCACCGGCCTGGCCGGCTGGCTATTCGGGTGGCTGGCAGAGCGCAGCGGCAGCCTGGCCGCACCGATGGTGCTGTACCTGGCAATCAACGAGGCGGGGGCGGTTGCGGCGCTGACGGTCCAGCGTCGCTGGATTAACGGTGCCGAAATCACGCCGCGGCGCCGCTATACTTGACACGCTGGCTTTTCGCAGCAAACGACTCGACCGAGAGGCTTGGCACCCCAGGTGCACAGACTTAGGGCCGCGGAGCATCCGCGGCCGGACTACGTTCTTCTTCACATCAGCGACACCCATCTTGTCGGAGGGGATGACCCTCTCTATGGTGCAGTAGACGCCGACAGCAGGCTGGCTGAACTCCTTGAACAGCTCAAGCACTCGGGGGTGAGCCCCGATGCGGTGATTTTCACCGGCGACTTGGCCGATACCGGTGAAGCGGCGGCCTATCGTAAGCTGCGCGCGGTGGTCGAACCTTTCGCCGCCGAGTTGGACGCCGAACTGATCTGGGTGATGGGCAACCACGACAACAGGGCCGCCCTGCGCACGTTCCTGCTGGACGAGGCCCCGTCGATGGCGCCGCTGGACCGGGTAAACATGATCGACGGCCTGCGAATCATCACGCTGGACACCTCGGTGCCCGGGCATCACTACGGCGAGGTCCGGGATTCCCAATTGAGATGGCTCGCCGAAGAGCTGAAGACCCCCGCCCCGCACGGCACCATCCTGGCGCTGCATCATCCGCCGATTCCCAGCGTCCTGGACCTGGCCGCAACGGTGGAACTGCGCGACCAAGCCCGGCTGGGGCGGGTGCTCGAGGGCAGCGATGTCCGGGCCATTCTGGCCGGCCACCTGCATTACTCGACCAACGCCACCTTCGTGGGGATCCCGGTCTCGGTGGCCTCGGCCACCTGCTACACCCAGGATCTCACCGTTGAGGTCGGGGGAACCCGGGGCCGAGACGCGGCGCAAGCCTGCAACCTGGTGCACGTGTACCCCGACACCGTGGTGCACTCGGTGATTCCCATCGGTACCGGCAAAACCGTGGGCACCTTCGTCTCGCCCGCGCAGGCGAAGCGTCAGATTGCCGAAAGCGGGATGTTCATCGAGCCGTCACGGCGGGACTCGCTGTTCAGCCACCCTCCGATGGTGGTGACGCCATCGGTTCGGTCAAATCCTGCGGATTGATATCCGCGGCAACCTTTTCCCATGGCGCGGGGATGGGGAAGTAGCGCTCCAGGAAATTGACCACGCGCTCCGCCCGCTCGGTGCCGCCGACTTCGGGGAAGCTGCCGTCATTGAGGCAGAAGAAGTCATAGTTGCGGCGCCTGCGTAATTCGGGAAGTAGGCCGAGCCCGGCGCGGGTGGTGGTGTCCACGTAGAGGACCTTGGCTTTCTCTTGCTGGACGGCCTTGCCGGTCATCAGCGCGTAGTAGTGGTACAGCGAATTCGTCACCGAGATGTCGGTGCCGGACCGGAAGGCGCTGGCCTGGGTCCGCGCGAATTCCTCCGGAAACTCCCGCTCCAACTCGATGAGCACGCTCTTGCGCAGCGGCACGGCGGTGTGTTCGAGGTGACGGGTGATCATCTGACCGAATCGGGCGAACAGCAGCTGGCGGTTCACCCGGGCCGCGTTTTCAAAGCCACTGCGGGCCGGATCGTTTGCCCCGAGCCCGATCCTCGTATTGGCCTCGATGAACCGGGTGACGCCGCCAGGGGAGAAGAACATGCTGGCCTTGAGTGGCCGGCCAAAGAACATGTCGTCATTGGAATACAGAAAGTGCTCGCTGAGCTCGGGGATATGGTGCAGCTGACTCTCCACCGCATGCGAGTTGTAGGTCGGCAATGCGGCCCGGTCGGAAAAGTGGTCCTCGGCGCGCACCACCGTGACGTTCGGGTGCTCAGCCAGCCACGGGGGCGGGGTTGAATCCGTCGCGATGAAAATGCGACGGATCCACGGCGCGAACATGTTTACCGATCGCAGCGCGTATTTCAGCTCGTCGATCTGACGGATCCGCGCCTCGGCGTCGTCGCCTTCTCCCACCACATGCTGCGACATCTGTGTGGCGCGTCGGGCCCGGAACTCCGGGTCGCTGCCGTCCACCCAGGAAAACACCAGATCGATGTCGAACGTCACATCGCTGGCGTGAGGTGTGAACATCCCATCCAGCGTTGGCCATTTGTATCCATATAGCTTGACCGACGAAGGCGAAAGTTCGTCGCGCGGCAATACCTTGCGGGTGAGGGAGTTTTCTATGGGGCACCGGATGAGCGTTTCCTCGAAGACCCAGAATTGGATCTCGACACCAAACATTGCGCCATAACGAAATCCGCCCGGCGCAATCCGCCGGCGATACAAACGCAGAATTTGCGGATCGGCCACCCTGGAAAGGTGGCCATTAGCCAGCAAAACGGGAGAAATTCCTTTCTCATCAATCGTTTTGGCGTACATCGGTTCGGTGGCACACGCCGCGGCGAGAGCGCGTTCGAGGGCGGGACGCAACTGTATGTCGACCGCAAGAATCGGGCGGCCGCTGTGGTTGCGAATCAGCAGGAAGGGAATGCCAGCCCGGTTCAACGTCTTTCGCAGGAAGACGAGGTCCTCGATCTGTGCCTCTTGGGGGGTGAGGCTCGATTCCAGGCGGGCAATCTTGCCGCCCCGGGTAACGATGATGGGAGCCAGGCCGCGCGCGGCGGGCCGACTGCCGTCACGTGAAGGGATCTTGGGCATCGGAACACCGCCTTAGGTAAGAGTGATTTCGGCACCGCGAGGATCTCACACTTCCGGCGCCCCCGCAGTGCGAGAGAGCCCGGCGGCAGCGGGGGGCTCCGGGTCCCCTTAGCTACGTCGACAAATACTGCGCCGCAGACGATTTAGCACTTTGCCGACATCTGCAGGACACCTCGCCGTTTCCGGCATGACCTATGATGTCGGGTTCGTTGAGGCGTTGTTTCAGTGCACCCGGTCCGGCTGGTCGGCGACGATGCTGCCGTCGGGTTGCCGCAGCGGCGCCGGGCTGCCGTCCGGGTCATCGAACCCCTGGGTCGCGCAGGGATACGGCGGGTGTGCCGGGAGCGGGTCGATGAACATGGGATTGACCAGCCAGCGCCCGTCGGCGTCCGCGTAGGCGCGACACATCAGCTCGATCTTGTTGCGGTTGATCACCAGGCGCAACGCGGTGGCGTCGGTGAGGAACGTGGCGTCCCCGTTGGAGTCTCCGGCCGCGAACGATTGGCGGCGCCCTTCGGGGAGTTGGTCGAACGCGGCCGGCCCCGAAACCCCGAAAACCTGCTCGTTGACCCGGCACCGTTTGCCTTCGTTGAAGGGGATTGACGGCTCCCCGCCGCACTGGGCCAGACGCGTCGTGAGCACCTCGCCGTCGTGTTCGGTGCGGACACCCATCACATGGTCGGCGGCGATACCCACGTCCGCGGCCCACACCCGCACCACCGGCTCGGCCGATGCGGAGATGATCCGCACATCGAATCCGTTGGCCTGCAAGGTCGCCACCAGGTCCCGCATCTGCGAGTAGTAACGCACCCAGGCGATCTGTTGAGTGCTGCCCACCGTCTGTTCGGCATTCTCGGCCGCGTCCAGGTTCTCCTGCCGGGCCGCGGTGACAAATCCGGTGACCTCTGCCTCGGTCCAGCCGGCCAATAACTGCGCGGCCCAGGCATCGGCGGGTTGCATGCGCCGATGGTTGAACCCGGCGAATGCGGCCGCCCCGGATCGTGTTTTTTCGTTCGTGTACACCGAAATCAGCTCGTCGGCGCATCCGGTTTCGGAGCCGGTCGGCAAGGGCTGGCCGGGCGCCGCGAGGTCGCCACAGGCCGCGGCCAGGGCCGCGGCCGCCGGCGGGGTCAGATACGGGCTGGTGCTGGTCCAGTCGCCGGCCGCGGGCTGGCGCACCTTGGAATTGCGGATCATCCAGAACAATGTCGCGTTGCCGATGTCGTTTCGCACCATGGTGTTGTCCCAGTCGAACAACGCCACCGGAGCCCCGTCTGCCACCGAACCGGACTTGCCGCAGCTGCCGAGCCGGCCGATCATCTCGTTGATCCGGTCCCGATTGTCGCCGTACCATCCGGGATCGGCGGCCATCGTCCGGCAGGCAGTCCCGGTCGAGCTGGTCGAAGCGGTGCCCGAATGATCGCCGCCGCCGCTACAACCGGCCAGCCCCAGCATCGCCGCAGCAGCAAGTACCCGCACAGGCCAAAGTCTCATCGCTCGTCTCTCGCACGGTGGGTTTCGGTGATCGCAACATTAGGGGTTAATGGTGTTCTCACCGAACTGACGTCCCCAGACATATTCGTTGAGCAGGGGTTGTCCGATCTCGAGATGGTTGTAGGGCGCCATGTTCGCGCCGACGTCCATCACCAGATACGGAGCGGGCCACAAGTCGCGGGTGATCGTCTGCCAGCACCCCGGTCGCCCGCCGGGGCCGCCCCGCGCATTCACCCGCGGCAGATTCTCCGGATAGATATACGGATTCGGCGCACCCGATATGGCGCCCGATGAGGCTGCTCCCAGCGAGTAGCCGTTGAAGCCCAGCGCGTTGCGGATCCGGGGGGCGACCTCGTCGTAGTTGCGGATGGTGCAGAAGATCTCCGGGCTGTACTCGTCGAGCAGCTGGCCGGTGGGCACCAGATCGGCGGCGCCGCGGGTCAGGTAGGGGCCGCCCCGCTCGAACACCTCCGAGCCGTTGTTGGCCAAACCGACCGATGCCAGTAACGCCGCATCCAAATCGCTACGTCGCTGGTTGACCTTGCGCGCGACGGTCACCGTGGAGTTGACGGCATCCCATAGGTCCGCCGAGGCGTCGGCATAGATGTCACCCAGCGCCGCCAGCCCCCTGATGTCGCGGTGCACCTGCGGCATCAGGGGGTTCACGTCATCGAGGATGGCGTTGCCGTTGACCAGTGCGGTGCCCAACCGATCGCCCAGGCCGCTCAGGGCCTGCGCGGCCGCGCTCAGCGTCAGGTTGAGCTTGACCGGGTCGACCTTCTCGCTGATCGCCGTCACATTCTCGAACAGCGTGTTGAATTCCGTGGTCACCGAGGTCGCGTAGATCACGCTGGCCGGCGTGATGTGTTGCGGTGCCGGGTCTGTTGGCGAGGTCAGGGACACATATTTGTTGCCGAAAACGGTCGTCGCCTTGATGGTTGCCGACACATTGGCCGGAATTGACCCGATGTACTTCGGCGTGACGTCTAACGCGAATCTGGCCGCTGGCGCGCCGTCATGGGTGACCTCGGTGATGCTGGACACCCGGCCGATCTGCACACCGTTGAACGTGACCTTCGCGCCCGGATCGGTCACCAAACCGGCCCGCGGAGCAATCATGGTCAATCGGGTCTTGGGGATGAACGTCCCACGAAACTGCCAGTACAACATCGCACCGAAGAACACCAAGACCATCAGGGCCGCTAGACCGATGATCTTGTAGGGCGGCCGCGATCGCGGGTCCATGATTCTGAGACCCTAAGGTATGGCCGCCCGCGATAGAACCGATCCGGCAAAGACCCGCCAGATTGTCTTGGAGATTGCGGACTGGCTGCGCGACGAATCCCATCCAGCGCCGGGCCGCACCGCGCTGGCAACGGCGGTTCGGCTCACCGCGCGCACGCTGGGTGCGGTGGCACCCGGCGCGGCCGTCGAAGTCCGGATCCCACCTTTTGTCGCCGTGCAGTGCATTCCCGGGCCCAGACACACCCGCGGCACTCCGCCCAATGTCGTCGAAACCGATCCGCGCACGTGGTTATTGGTGGCCACGGGGCTGTTGAGGTTGTCCGAGGCGACGGCGACCGGCGCGTTGACGTTGTCCGGCTCACGGGCAGATGAAATCGGACACTGGCTACCGCTGATTGATCTCGGCTGAATTTTATGTCCTGGCCTGTGATTATTGTTCAACGCGGAAGATGACCAAAAGGAAAACGCAGGTTTGATTCGGCCCCACGGCCATGGTGGCCGTAGACTCTTACTCGTCACCAACCGCGCCCCAGGGAGTCGCCAAACCGTGACCGCACAGCAGTCCGAAGAAGACTTCAACGCGCCTCGTGAAGAATGCGGTGTATTTGGGGTCTGGGCCCCGGGCGAAGATGTTGCCAAACTCAGCTACTACGGCCTTTACGCGCTGCAGCATCGCGGCCAGGAGGCGGCAGGCATTGCCGTCGCCGACGGCTCGCAAGTGCTGGTCTTCAAGGACCTCGGCCTGGTCAGTCAGGTGTTCGACGAGCAGACGCTGGCAGCCATGCAAGGGCATGTCGCCATCGGGCACTGCCGGTACTCGACCACCGGCGACACGACCTGGGAAAACGCCCAGCCCGTCTTCCGCAATACCGCTGCGGGCACCGGAGTTGCATTGGGTCACAACGGCAATCTCGTCAACGCGGCCGCCCTTGCGGCGCGCGCCCGGGACGAGGGACTGATCGGAAACCGATCCTCGGCGCCCGCCACGACGGACTCGGACATCCTGGGCGCACTGCTGGCCCACGGCGCCGCCGATTCCAGTCTGGAACAGGCCGCCTTGGAGCTGTTGCCGACGGTGCGTGGTGCCTTCTGCCTGACCTTCATGGACGAAAACACGCTGTATGCCTGCCGCGACCCGCACGGGGTGCGGCCGTTGTCGCTGGGCCGGCTCGATCGCGGCTGGGTGGTGGCATCGGAAACGGCCGCGCTCGACATCGTCGGTGCGTCGTTCGTGCGTGACATTGAACCGGGCGAGCTGCTGGCAATCGATGCCGACGGGGTGCGGTCCACCCGCTTCGCCAACCCCACCCCCAAGGGTTGCGTCTTCGAGTACGTCTACCTGGCACGCCCGGACAGCATGCTCAACGGCCGGTCCGTGCACGCCGCCCGGGTGGCGATCGGTCGTCGGCTGGCCCAGGAGCGCGGGGTCGAGGCCGATTTGGTGATCGGCGTGCCGGAGTCGGGTACCCCTGCCGCGGTTGGCTATGCGCAGGAATCCGGCATCCCCTATGGACAAGGGCTGATGAAGAACGCCTACGTCGGGCGCACGTTCATCCAACCGTCACAGACGATCCGCCAGCTCGGTATCCGGTTGAAGCTCAACCCGCTCAAGGAGGTGATCCGCGGCAAGCGCCTGATCGTCGTGGACGACTCCATCGTGCGGGGAAACACGCAGCGCGCCCTGGTGCGGATGTTGCGTGAGGCCGGTGCCGTCGAAGTGCATGTGCGAATCGCCTCGCCGCCGGTGAAGTGGCCCTGTTTCTACGGCATCGACTTCCCCTCGCCGGCCGAACTGATCGCCAACGCCGTCGAGGACGAAAACGAGATGCTCGAAGCCGTGCGTCACGTGATCAACGCCGACACGCTGGGCTACATCTCGCTGCGGGGATTGGTAGCGGCCACCGAGCAACCGATCTCCCGGCTGTGCACCGCCTGTTTCGATGGCAAGTACCCGATCGAGCTGCCCGGCGAGACCGCCCTGGGCAAGAACGTCATCGAGCACATGCTCGCCAACGCGGCGCGCGGAGCCGAGCTGGGCGACGTTGCGACCGACGAAGTACCCATCGGGCACTGAGATGTGCGCGGCGCGAGAGTTGCCGATACCGGCGGTGAGCGCCGCCCGGTAGCCTTTATCGCGATGACGGATCCCGAAAAAAGTCCAGAAAGCTCCGGAAGAGGCCCAGCCAGCCAAGGCGTCACGTACGCGGCGGCAGGTGTGGACATCGAAGCCGGCGACCGAGCCGTGGAGTTGTTCAAGCCGTTGGCAACCCGGGCCACCAGACCCGAGGTGCGTGGCGGGCTCGGCGGATTTGCCGGATTGTTCACCCTGCGCAACGACTACCGCGAACCGGTGCTGGCCGCCTCCACCGACGGGGTCGGCACCAAGCTGGCGGTCGCGCAGGCGATGGACAAGCACGACACTGTCGGTCTTGACCTGGTCGCGATGGTGGTCGACGACCTGGTGGTGTGTGGCGCGGAGCCACTGTTCCTGCAGGACTACATCGCGGTCGGCCGGACCGTGCCGGAACGGGTCAGCGCGATCGTCAGCGGCATCGCTGAGGGTTGTGTGCGCGCTGGCTGCGCCCTGCTGGGGGGTGAGACCGCTGAACATCCCGGGCTGATGGCACCCGACCATTACGACATCTCGGCCACCGGGGTGGGTGTGGTCGAAGCCGACAATGTGCTGGGGCCGGAACGCGTCAAACCCGGCGACGTCATCATCGCGATGGGCTCGTCGGGGCTGCATTCCAACGGTTACTCGCTGGCCCGCAACGTCCTGCTGGAGATCGACCGGATGAATCTGGCCGGTTATGTGGAGGAGTTCGGCCGCACGTTGGGTGAAGAGCTATTGGAGCCCACCCGGATCTATGCCAAGGACTGTCTGGCGCTCACCGCTGAGACGCATGTCCGAACGTTCTGTCACGTCACGGGTGGCGGGTTGGCCGGCAACCTGGAGCGGGTAATCCCGCATGGGCTGGTCGCCGAGATCGACCGCGGCACCTGGACACCCGCGCCGGTGTTCGCGATGATTGCCCAGCGCGGCCGGGTGGTGCGCGAGGAGATGGAAAAGACCTTCAACATGGGCGTCGGCATGATCGCCGTGGTAGCCCCTGAAGACACCGACCGGGCGCTGGCCATACTGACCGCGCGCCACCTGGACTGCTGGGTGCTGGGCACCGTCTGCAAGGGTGGCAAAGAGGGTCCACGTGCCACGCTGGTGGGCCAGCACCCGCGATTCTAGAAACCACAAGCCCTAGGGCGGAGTCGCCACCGGCGTAGCCGGTGGCGACCGAACCCTAGGGTTGGAATGTCAGCGGGAAACCGACCTGTGCGCCTAGCGGCGCCAGCTCTCCTCGTCGTCCCACGAGTCTTCGGTGTCGTCCACTTGGTCGGATGTGTCGGGACTTGCACCCGACAGCTCGCGCTGAAGCCGCTGGAAGTCGGTCTGCGGGGAGCTGTATTTCAGTTCTCGAGCAACCTTGGTCTGCTTTGCCTTAGCCCGGCCGCGGCCCATGGGGGAACCCCCTCGCGAAATAACGGAGCGGCCTAACAAGTAGGCGGCTCCGATCTCTTAGTGTCGTTATTGTCCTGCGGACAGCTTACCGTGCCGCGCGAGCGCGCGTGGGGCACCCTGCCAGCGGGCCCGGCCAGAATGGCGGACGTCACAGGGAATCATCGCGCACTGCCCCGTAATCGGTCCAGAGCCAGCCTTCCGGCGCCCACTTCGTCCGCCGGTGGCAGAGACTGCGCATCGATCAATGCCGGGATGGTGGCTTCGGCGCCGGTCATCAGCGCGGTGTCGGCGGGCAGCCCCCGCTTGGCCAAGGCCAAGGCAACCGGGCCGAGGTCCACGTGATCGACCACCGTTCCCACCCGTCCTACCGAACGCCCGCCGGCTAACACCGAGTCGCCGGTGGACGGTCGGTCCGTGGAACCGTCCAGATGGAGCAGGACCAGCATCCTGGGCGGTTTACCCAGGTTGTGTACCCGCGCGACCGTCTCCTGGCCCCGATAGCAGCCCTTGTCCAGGTGCACGGCCCCGATGCCGGGGCCACCGATCCAGCCGACCTCATGGGGAATCGTGCGTTCATCGGTGTCGACGCCCAGCCGCGGGCGCTTGGCCGCCACCCGATGCGCCTCGTAGGTCCAGATGCCGGCCGGTCGGACCCCCGCCTGCGTCAGGCGGTGCTTCCAGTCGGCGGTGCCGTCACGCGGTACCAGCAGATCCAGTTCGATCTGGCCGGCGCTCGACGGCATCCGGCGGGCGAAGCCGCCGCCCGGCAACGGGACCGCCATCAGGTCCGCGGGCAGCGCATCGAGACCGAGTGCGTCGAGCACCGCTTGGTCGGACAACTGCGGCCCGATCAACGACAGCACCGCCAGGTCTGCGGTGTCGGGGGTCACCTCCGCCCAGAACACCATCTTGCGCAGGTAGTTCAACAGTGGTTCGCCGCGCCAGGGTTCGGTATCCAGATAGGTGGTTGCGCCCAACTCGGTCTGGACCCAGTGGTCTTCGACTCGGCCCTGCCCGTCCAGGCTCAGATTCTGGGTGCTGGCCCCCTCGGGTAGCTCTCTGACGTGCTGCGTGGAGATGTTGTGCAGCCAGCTCTGGCGGTCTTTTCCGGTGAGGGTGAGCACGGCTCGATGCGAGCGGTCCACCAGCACGGCGCCGGTTTCGGCGGCGCGCTGTTCGCCGAGCGGATCGCCGTAGTGCCAGATTGCGCCGGCGTCGGGACCAGGATCAGGAGCGGGAACTGCGGACACACCACAACTCTACGGAGCGGCCTAGATCGGAAAAAGCATGGCCAAGAACAAGACAGCCATCCCGCCGGCCATCATCGCCTGAACCGAGTCGCCCAGCCAGCTGTACCGTGGCGCGCATTGCCGCCGGTCGAACAGGCGCCGCAATATCCAGAACGCCCCCGCGCCCGCGAAGCCGACGGTGCCCAGCCAATTGGCCGCGCTGAACCAGAGCGGTGCCCCGCTGGTAGCCGGCATGTTTATCGCGGTCATGGCTGTGCCCGGCATTGACATGACGGCATACATCCAGGCTGTCGCCAGCATCATGATCGCGTGATAGCCATACCGCACCCGTACCGCAGTCGTTGGGGCTGCGCGCAGTGCCATCACCGCGAACCACACGGTTGCCAGCAGGAAAAACGCGACAGGCCCCGTGGTCGGCAGCCGGGTGGCCCAGGGCCAGGCCATGGTTGCCATCGCAACGGCCATCGCGAAGTGCAGCCCATGACCGACGACCAGCGTCCACGGCCGGCGCACGGTGATGATCGGCAGGCCGCATTCGGCCGCGGACAGCGCGAACAACACGGTCACCACCCAACGCAGGGGCAGGTCGTGAATCATGCGTTGATTCGGGATCGGTGGGGATGCAAGTCGCCGTCACACGTCGCGGCCGAAGCGGCGCAACCGCAGCGAATTAGTCACCACGCTGACCGAGGACAACCCCATTGCGGCGCCGGCCACGACGCAGGGAACGCCGGAGCCCTGGGCCACGACGGGATTCAGTACGCCGAGTGCGGCAAGTGGGATCGCGGCGGTGTTGTAGCCGAAAGCCCAGCCCAGGTTCTGGTAGATCGTGCGCAGTGTGCGCCGCGACAGCTCAATCGCTGAAACGACACCGTCGAGGCGCCCCGACATCAGGGTGATGTCGGAGGCTTCAATGGCCACATCGGTGCCGGTGCCGATGGCAATGCCCAGGTCGGCCTGCACCAGGGCGGGGGCGTCGTTGACGCCGTCACCGACCATCGCGACAATGCGGCCCTCGTCCTGCAGTCGCCGAACCTCGTTGACTTTGTCCGCCGGCAACACCTCGGCGAGCACCCGGTCAATGCCCACCTGAGCCGCGATCGCGGCGGCCGTGCGGGCGTTGTCGCCGGTGATCAGCGCGACCTGCAGGCCCATGGCGTGCAGCTGGCTGACCACGTCGGCGGCGTCGTCCTTGACCGTGTCGGCCACCGCGAGCACACCCACAACCTGGCCATCCTGGCCGACATACACCGCGGTGCGGCCGCGCTCTTCCAGGTCCGCGGCCGCCGCGGCCAGCTGCTCGGGCAGCCGCAGGTGTTGCTCGTCGACCAGCTTGCGCCGCCCGACCAGCACGGACTTACCGCCAACCTCGCCTCGGACCCCATGCCCGGCCAGGTTGGTGAACTCGGTGGCGGGCGGAACCTCCAACTCCCGCTCACGTGCGCCGGCGACGATCGCGGCCCCGATGGGGTGTTCGGAACCCGACTCCACCGTGGCGGCGATGCGCAACACCGCATCCGGTTGGCGCCGCTTTCCGGCGATGACATCGGTGAGCTCCATCTGGGCCCGGGTGAGGGTGCCGGTCTTGTCGAACACGACGGTGTCGATCTTCTTCGAAGCCTCCAGGACCTCGCCGCCTTTGACCAGGATCCCCATGTCCGCACCCCGGCCGGTGCCGACAATGATCGCCGTGGGCGTGGCCAGGCCCAGTGCGCACGGACAGGCGATGATCAGCACCGAGACGGCCGCGGTCATGCCGGCCACCGGGTTGGCGGCGAGCAGCGTCCACCCGGCAAAGGTTGCGGCGGCATTGCCGACGACCACCGGCACGAACACCGCCGAGACCCGATCGGCCAACCGCTGCACGGGGGCCTTGCCGCCTTGCGCCTCCTCGACCAAGCGCACAATCTGCGCGAGCGCGGTATCGGCGCCGACAGCGGTGGCGCGCACGGTCAGCAGCCCATCGGTGTTGACGGTGGCGCCGGCAACCCGGTCGCCGACTCCCTTTTCGACCGGAACGGATTCGCCGGTCAGCATCGACTCGTCGACGGCTGCCCGCCCGTCGATCACCTCTCCGTCGACCGGGATCTTCTCCCCGGGCCGGACCCGCACCAGGCCTCCGACTTGCACCCGGTCAACCGGCACGAGGTGTTCCTCGCCGTCCACGATCAGCCGGGCCTCTTTGGCGCCCATCTCGAGGAGCTTGCTGATCGCCTCCCGGGTCTTCCCGTGGGCGGTGGCCTCGAAATAGCGGCCCAACACGACGAACGCGATGATCAGCGCCGCGGTGTCAAAGAACAGCGGGCCACCGGCGAACAGCTGATAGGTGGAGTAGATGAACGCGGTCAGCGTGCCCAACGAAATCAGCGTGTTCATGTTCGCCGAGCGGGCCCGCGGTTGCTGCACCGCCCCCACCAGTAACGGCCACCCGGCGATGAATTGCACGGGTATGGTCGCGGCGAACGCCAGCCATCCCGCCCACGGGTATGCGCCGAAGAACATCGTCAAGCCAGAGGCCAGCAGACCCAACGGCCACGCCAACCAGGCCCGCCGCGACCAGAAGCGAATTCTGCTCCGGGCCTGCTCGCTCGGCGACAGCTGAGTCGCGGTGTCCTGCTCCGGCGAGTAGCCGATGCGATCCAACGCCGCGCGCAGTCGCGCGATCTCCGGCGGGGGGTCGTCGTCGTTGTCGTCGGTGCGCATGCCCAGCAGCGCTCGTGCCAGCCCGCCGATGACCCTGCCCACGACGCCGCCGTCGGCGATGCCGGCCGCACGGGCGGCGGGCGCGGGCGCCGATGCGTCACCCGCGTGCTCGGCCTCGGCGATCGCCGACACGATGGCGGCGGTGTCGCAGTGGGCGGGTGAGTACCAGATCACCACCGATGCCGTTCGCGGATAGGCGCGCACCGCACGCACACCGCCGACCCTGCCCACCGACTCCTCGATCGCGGCAGCCCGGGTGGCGTCGATCGCAAACCCATTGGCATGCACCCGCATCCGTCCGGCCGCCGCGGACACCACGGTGACCGTGGCATCGGCGGCGCAGGCCAGCTCAGTGGCAAGCATTGTTGGCCTTGGTGACGATGCTCGGCGGCGTGTCCTTGGCCGGTGGTGGCGCAACTTCGGCGCCCACCCGCTCGACCGCTTCGGCCAGCACATCGGCAGCCGCCAGGCGAACCCGCTCGGTTGCCTGTTTGGTCCTGCGTTCGGTGGTACGCGCGGTCCGCAGGCCCCAGGCCGTCGCCGTCACCGTTGCCGACCGCCACGGAGCTTTCGCCAGCGCTTCGTAGGTCGCGACACCCACCACGCCGGTCACCACCGAGGGCACCGCCTTCGTCCACAGTCCATGCCACAGTGTCATCTCGCGCTCCCTTCACTTCTTGCCTCGTCACAAGTTGCGGACAGGCGCCGGGCCTGGCCGCCACAGCTAGGTGCGAACCGCGGCGATCCCTTCGCGGATCGTCATGCCGGGCTCTGTGCCGGTTGGTCGCCAGGGGGTTCGCAGACCACGGCGCCGCCCAGCTGCGCCTGTGGGCCAGTCAGGGCGGGCGTGAACTTCACCGCGTCGATCAGTTCGTCAATGGCCGCCTGGCCGCGCCCATCAAGCACCGCCGCGGAAAAGCAGGTCTCCAGGTGGTTGTGCAGCATCACCCGATTTGCCCGCTCCAGCGAGGACTGAACCGCGGAGAGCTGCTTCATGACGTCCACGCAGTAGGCATCGGATTCCAGCATCCGAATGATCCCGTCGAGGTGCCCTCGAGCCGTCTTCAGCCGGTTCAGCGCCGCACGTTTCTTGTCGGTCAGCTCGTGGCTCATGGCCGGTACCAGTTCCGCACGATTCCAGCGTACTCCACCCCACCCGGGGTGGGGTAGACGCGATTGGCGGGCCGTCCGCTGGCGTCAGGCACTGCCGCGAGTACGCCCGCCGCGGGCCACTAGGCTGCTGGGACATGACAGGGCAGACCGGTGTTGTCGTCACGCTTGATGGGGAGATTCCCGAGCCCGGGACCCCGTTACTGCACGCCTATGATCTTGCGGCGGTCCGGGGCGACGGCGTGTTCGAGACCCTGCTGGTGCGCGACGGTGCGCCGTGTCTGGTCGAGCCGCATCTACAACGCCTGACCACCTCGGCTCGATTGATGGATCTGCCCGCACCCGATCTCGCGCGCTGGCGGCACGCGATCGACGTGGCGGCCCGGCGCTGGGTGGCATCCACCGGTGCCGAGGGATCGCTGCGCCTGATCTACAGCCGCGGCCGGGAGAGCGGTTCGGCGCCCACCGCGTACGTGATGGTCAACCCCGTACCCGAGCGCGTTGCGGCGGTCCGGCGCGCCGGCGTCGCCGCGATCACGCTTGACCGCGGACTGCCGGCCGTCGGCGCCGACGCGATGCCCTGGCTGCTGGCCGGGGCGAAGACGCTGTCCTACGCGGTCAACATGGCTGCGCTGCGTCATGCGGCCAACCAGGGCGCCGGAGACGTCATCTTCGTCAGTTCGGACGGTTACGTCCTGGAGGGGCCGCGCTCGACGGTGGTCATCGCCACCGACTGCGACGGCGGGGCCGGTGCAAATCCGTGCCTGCTCACACCCCCGCCGTGGTACCCGATCCTGCGCGGCACCACGCAACAGGCGCTGTTTGAAGTCGCCCGCGCCAAGGGCTACGACTGCGACTATCGGGCACTACGCGTCAACGATCTCGCTGACGCACACGGAATTTGGTTGGTGTCGAGCATGACCCTGGCCGCCCGCGTGCACACCCTCAACGGTCGGCGGTTGCCCCGTTCCCCGATCTCCGAGGCATTCTCCGAACTGGTTGACGCCGCCGTCGTCAGCGACCGCTGAACCCAGAAAATCTGTTGTGGGCACGCCGATGCGGGGGTACGGTCGGCCGTACACAGGGAAGGAGGTGGTCCGCGAATTGAGTACTTCATGGACATGTGAGGTGGCTACGCGCTAGCTGCATTGGCTCGGAAGAGCTGGCGTTACGCGCGCTGGCGAATCCCCCGTAGCCACCCGACCCCCGGGCTTTCGGTCTGTCCAACCGGAACTTCGCTCGGGGGCCGCTCCATTTCCGCGGAAACCCAACCCCTCGAGTTGCCGAGCTATCCGCGCTCGCCGGCCCGCGCCGCCGGATCGAACTCGCGGTACCGACGTGCGAACTCGTCGCCGGGAACCGGCCACTGTTCGCCGTCGCCGTCGCGCACCACCCAGTCGCCGTCGGCCGCGGTAGCCGGACCTTCCGGGGTGCTGATCGCCTCCCCGGCGTGCGCCGGGCGGGCTTGCACCGGCCCCTTGCGACGCCACTGTCCGTCGCCATTTTGTTCGTAGCTGGCCCGGAAAACATCGTCTCGCACCGACCACGTCTTCCCATCCGCCGCAACGGCCCAGTCGCCGGGGTCGGCGTGCCTGGTGCGCCCCGAATCCGACGTCCATGCCCAGGGCGCGTTTCGTTGTTGCGCGCTGACGGTTCCGACCCGGATAAACGGTCGCCACAGCGGACGCGACCGGTAGCCGAGCCGGCGCAGGCTCCACAGGGTGTCCGCCAAGCTGCCCAACGCGGCGTTGAGCAGATCCCGATCGCCTTCGACGACCGCCCAGTCGACGAGCCTGTCGTGGAGCTTGCGGGCGTCGTCGCGGGTGGGGCCGTAGCTCCAGCCGTTGCGGCGGTAGTAACGACACCAGTCTTCGTGCTCTGCCCGCGCCATGCTCAGCGCCGCATGGCGGTCAAAGCCCATCAGCGAAAGCTGTTCCAGTGGCGGTGATTCGGCCATCTCTTGGCTGGACAGTGGTTTGGCCGGGTTGCCCCAGGTGTTCCAGGTATGTCCGGCGATCTGTTTGACCATCCACAACGCGTTGCGTACCCGGCGCCGGGTGGACCCACGATAGAACTCGTTGAGCTCGGCCCACGGCATCGTGGCGGGTGAGCGCGATTTCGTCGGGCCGATCCCCGCGACCTTGCGTTCATGGATCAGCCGTGCCGCCCGGTCCCAAACGTCTTGGATCCTTCCCTCCCGGGTGTCGAGCACCAGGGAGTAGGACTGCGGCAATCCGACCACCTGGATCGAGTCGTCGGTGATGTTGGTGCCGAGGTCCGAGGCGTACACGGGCATCTCGGGAAAGCGGGCGGCCAGCCTGGTCCCGCGGGTCGCGGCGTCGGGACCGGCCAGAATCACCCCGCAGTTGGTGGGGTCGGCGTCGGAGATCAACCGCCACATGGTCGGCACCGTCGGCGCCTCCGAAACCGCAGTGACTGCCGGTCCGGTCGATGACCCGAATCCGGCTTGCTGACGGTAAAACTCGTGATCGCGCACGTAATCTTCGGCGTCCGTCTCGACCAGGGTAAGCGCTGGCAGCGGGGGCGCGCCGGGTGCGGTGTAGAAGTCACGCTCCAGGGCGCGGCGGGTCAGCTCGGCGCACAGCGCCAGGGTCAACTGTGAAGAGCCGCAGACGAATACGCGCGTGATCCGGCCGGTCGCCATGACCCCGTCGAGCAGCCGGCTGGCCGTCACCTCGTACTTGCCGACCACATCGGCCGCCCAACGGGTGTCGGATCCGCCGAATTGCTTGGCGCGCCAGGATTCGGCCAGCCACGGGTCATCGATACGCACGATGAGCGGCAACCGTTGCTTGTTGCCAAGCTGGGCGACTCGGCGACCGATCACATCGAGCCAGAGCAGGTTGGTCGACGGGTCGGGCGACATCAGACAAAGCCGCCCCAGGTGGCGCCACAGGCGCAACGAAGCCAGCGAGGACGGCGCGTTGAAGTCCACCAGCACGACGCGGGCGCCCTGCCGGCGAGCCCGTTGCACGTGTTCGTTGTCGGCGTTGGTGATCAGCACCAGGGTGCCGTGACGGTCCAGCGCCCGCGCCACACCGCTGAGCATGGGTTGGGTGTCGTCGTCGCCCCCCACGATCACGGTGACCGAATCGGCGAGCTTGGCCCGCAACCGGTCCACCCGGGAACGGAAGATGCCGACCACCACACCGCCCAGGCCGGTAAAGATCGCCGAGAGTGCGGCGAACCGGGCCAATTCGAGTGCGACCGGGGTGGGATTGGGGCAGGTGCGTCCGCTCAGCGAGGTATCACCGACACCGCCTTTGACCAATTGGGCGGTCCACATCAGCGGGGTGAAGACGGCCGGATGGTTGTCGTCGTGGCAGCTCCAATACGCGCTGAGTCCCAGCACGGCGCTTGCCGAAACGAGCAGCGCGATGACGGTGAACGACACCCCCACCAGCCGGTGGCTGGCACTGGACCGGAAGGTCAGCACGCTGACCGCGCCCAGCACACCCACCACGATTGCGATGGTCGCCATCGATCCCGGCCGGCCGAACCAGCTCACCGGACTCGGCAGCTGGTCCAGGATGGCGGGCTGTAACGCGACGGCGGCCAGATAGCCGATCAGGAGCAGACCGACCAGCGAGAGGACCTAACGTGCCAGCGGCGCGGCTTTCCTGCTGCGCAACATCGGCCGGCTCCCTTCGCGGCTGAGCGGCTGCTTGAAACGTGGAACAAGTACACGCAGAACCGTCGGCGAAAGGCAATAAGAAACTAGAGGTGGGGGTTGGTTTTGCCGGGCCGGCGCCGGGCGCTACTAGCCGGCGTAGCGCGACAGGCGGGCCGAAAGGTGCGGCACCAAGCCGCCGTCGGCGTCCACTCGTTCCTCGACATAGGCGAGGTCGCCGCCTTCGATGATGCCGTAGAGCCGCTTGGCGCCGCCGACCAGCACTCCGGACCGGCTTCGGGCGAGCGCGTCGGTGACCAGCTCCCAAGATGACTGGGTGAGCGGGCGGCCGTAGAACAGTTCCACGTAACCGGCCGAATGCGCCAACAGCAGCTCGATGGCCTGCGATTCGCTCGGATCGTCCTCGGGGTCGCTGACGAAGCGCCAGAAGCCGGTCTCACGCAGGCCCGGCTCCTCGTACTGCCCGTCCTCGTCGAGGCGCCATGACCGGGCTTCCCAATTCAGATAGTCGCCACCATCGTGGGAAACCACGATCTGCTGGCCGAACCGGTAGTCGCCGTGGGGTCCGCGACCCTCGCCCTCACCACGCCACACTCCGACCAGCGGCAGCAGCGCCAGCAGCGCGTCGTGCAGGTTGGCGCCGTGGCGCAGGTTTGCGGTGTCGGCGGGTAGCGGTAGGTCGTCGAACGTGGGGATATTGCGGGCGGCGGTCAACTTGGCGCGTTCCGCCGCAGCGGCGACGGCGCGATCACCCGAGCCCGCTACTGCATCCGGTCCGTCCTGGCTCGCGTCAGACGTCACGACTCGTCAGTGATAAGCCGATACAGCGCATAAAGCGCGAACCAGGAGATGACCACGGTCGCAAGGACCAGCAAGATCTCGTAGAACAGCACCACGCCGATGATTCTATTCGGCCATGCGGGTCGGCGAGTGTAGGAGGGTCCGGGGACCCTCAGGCGATCTTGACATCCACCTCGTGGATGCCCGCCCCCGACGGTCTGACCACGGCGTCACCGTTTCCGGCCTTGGACAGTGCGCGCACGGTCCACGATCCCGGCGCGGCGAAAAACCGGAAGTCGCCGGTCGCCGATGCCACGACCTCGGCGGTGAACTCGTCGGAGGAGTCCAGCAGCCGCACGAACGCGCCGCCGATGGTCTGCCCGTCGCGGTCCACGACGCGACCGGTGATCACCGTTTCCTTTTCCAGGTCGACGCTGGCGGGCAACGTCAGTCCTTGCTTGGGCGCAGTGCACATATCAATTTCCCAACTCGATCGGGGCGCCCACCAGGGAGCCGTATTCCGTCCAACTGCCGTCGTAGTTCTTTACCTTCTTATGCCCGAGCAGTTCGTGTAAGACGAACCAGGTGTGTGAGGACCGTTCCCCGATGCGGCAGTACGCAATGGTTTCCTTGGCGCCGTCGAGACCGGCATCGGCGTAGAGCTTGGCCAGCTGCTCATCGGTTCTGAAGGTGCCGTCCTCGTTGGCGGTCCTGCTCCAGGGCACGTTGATGGCGCCGGGAACGTGGCCGGGCCGCTGACTCTGCTCCTGGGGCAGGTGCGCGGGCGCGAGAATCTTGCCGGAGAATTCGTCGGGGGATCGCACGTCCACCAGGTTCTTGACGTGGATGGCCGCGATCACCTCGTCGCGGAACGCCCGGATCGAATTGTCCGGTGCCACCGCGGTGTAGGAGGTTGCCGGCCGGCTCACGGCGGCGGTGGACAAGGGGCGCCCATCGAGCTCCCACTTCTTGCGGCCGCCGTCGAGGAGCTTGACGTTCTGGTGTCCGTACAGCTTGAAGTACCAGTAGGCGTACGCGGCGAACCAGTTGTTGTTGCCGCCGTAGAGGACCACGGTGTCGTCGTTGGAGATGCCGCGGTCGGAGAGCAGTTTGGAGAACTGCTGGGCGTCGACGAAGTCGCGCTTGATCGGATCCTGCAGATCGGTGCGCCAGTCCAGCTTGATGGCACCGGCGATGTGGCCGTCATCGTATGCGCTGGCGTCCTCGTCGACTTCGACGAAGACAACGTTGGCGGCCCCGGAGTTTCCAAGATTGCTCTTAGCCCAGTCGGCGGAGACCAGGACGTCGGTGCGTGCCATGGTGTCGGTCCTTTCAGGTTATTCTGGTGAACAGCAGTTAGGCGGGGTGGGGATCGCGTCGCAGGCGTGCGGCCAGCGGGTAGAGCTCACAGCCCAAACAGATGCCGAAGGCCGCATTCAGGAAGGCAGCCACCAGTGCCAGCGCGGTCGCGACCGCGCCGACCAGGAACGGGCCGAGGGCAAAGCCGGCGACGCCGCAGACCGCGAACACCAGCCCGACGAGCTGGGCGAACTTCAGCGGGGGGACCGGCTCACGCTCCCGAACCGCCGCGATGCGAGGTGCCACGAATGCCGAAAACAGCACTCCATATGGGTGCCGGCGCGGTCCGGCGAAGGCACCGACGGCGAACGCGGTGGCCTGCAGGCCCAACACGACCGCGGCGGCGGCGGGGTTGAGGGCCGAGATGATCAGGACCACCAGCAGAACCGCGGTGGTGACCCATGCGGCGAACCGGGGTCCTCGAACGTCTACCAGCTCGACTGCGGTGCGGGTGTTGGTGCTGGACACGGACTGCTCCTAGAAATGGCTGTTGCGCGGCGATGCAGGGCACTTCGGGCGATATAGCGATATAGGGCGAAGTGGGGAGATAGGCCACGGTCAGATTCCGCGGCTGCCCCGAGTGAACTGCGTAGACGACGCAGCTACTCAGCAGCTACAGCAACAGCAACAACCCGCGATGCGGCACAGATCTACTGCGCGACGCTTGGTGAGCAGAGGCTCAAGGCGGGCTGACACGCCGGTCAGCTTACCCAATAACCCAACGACATCGTGATCGAGCCACCAGAGCGGCGCGCACGCCGCCGCGGTCACGACTGCTTGAACCCCTCGAGGGAAATCGTCACGTCGTTGGTGATGCCTTCGATGATGATGTCCGAACCCCGGGCCCCTACCGTGTTGGGGGCCACGGCGAACGGCAGCTTCTGGTTCGGCAGCCGGCTGCTGAAGGCGCGCAGCACCGCACCGAGTTTGTCGTCCGGAACGGTTTGGTCGGCGGTATCGGGGCCGGTGACGACGCGGGTTGGGGTGATGACCAGGGTCGACTGGTCCTCGGGGGCGATGGACACGTCCACCGAGACGCTGACCCGTTGATCAAAGTCGGCCGATGTCGGCGTTCCGCTGAGCACCAACCCGTGACCGTCCGATATCCCTGACTCGGTCGTGCCTCCGGTGGCGTCGTTGCTCTCCTGCGGGGGCGCCTGCACCATCAGATCGCTGATGCGGAGGTGGCGGCCCAGGTGCATCGAGTCGATGATGATGCGGCTTTCCAGCTTGTGCACCGTCATCCGCGAATTCGGCTCGATCAGCCAGGAAGCCTGGGAGAGGTCGATCGAATGCATGGTGGCTTCGAGCGTGGCCACGCCGACCACGGCGTGCTCGACGGCAATGGCCTTGATCTCCAGCTCGAAGTACCGATGCCTCATCGCTTGCGGAATGAACGGGAAGCCGAGGATGGCGACAAACGGGTCCGACCCCAGGTGCGCAGCCTTGCGTACGCTGGTCGACAGCCGGTATTCCGCGTAGATGCTGGCCCCGAAGTCGATGCCGACGGCACCGAGGATGACGATGCCCAGGACGATCGCGGTTGCAGTGAGTCCGACCAGCACCTTGCGCATCCGCATATTGTGGCCTACCGGCCGGATTGATCCGATCGGATCGTCGTGCTGGGCCGCGCCCCGGTCATGAACTGTCAGCTTGGTCACAGTTACCGGGACGGACCTGGGTGGGTCGGCCCAGGATGCGGCCGCCGGTCAGTCGAACCGCCAGGGCGCTAGCACGACCGCTAGCTGGCGGTTGTCGCTGCACGGCGGGCAAAGAGCGTGCCCTGGGCAGATCCTGGGCGGCGCAGCCCCGGGCGGCCGGCGCGACGCGCCGCGGGGCCCTCCGGCCACCCGTTTCTGCCTTGCGCAACGCCTTATCGTCGGGCCAAAGACCAGGTGGCAAGTTATCGTTAGATGTGCTGGGCGCTAACGTCACATGTCGCGATGAATCTGGGAGATGCCTTTCCCACGACGCTGGAGGGGCTTGTTGGAGTTATTACTACTAACCTCGGAGCTGTATCCCGACCCTGTGTTGCCGTCACTGTCGTTGCTTCCTCACAATGTACGGACGGCCTCAGCGGAGGCTTCTTCGCTACTGGAAGCGGGCAACGCGGATGCGGTGCTTGTTGACGCTCGCAACGATCTATCGGCGGCTCGTGGTCTTTGTCGTCTATTGAGCACGGCCGGCAGGTCGGTGCCGGTGTTGGCGGTGGTGAACGAGGGCGGCCTGGTGGCGGTTAGCGCCGACTGGGGTTTGGACGAGATCCTGCTGCCCAGCACCGGACCCGCTGAGATCGACGCCCGACTGCGTCTGGTGGTCGGCCGCCGCGGAGGTCAGGCCGATCAGGAGAGCGTCGGCAAGGTCAGCCTGGGCGAGCTGGTCATCGACGAAGGCACCTACACCGCCCGGCTGCGCGGCCGGCCCCTCGACCTCACCTATAAGGAGTTCGAACTACTGAAATACCTCGCGCAACATGCCGGTCGCGTGTTCACCCGCGCGCAGCTGCTACACGAGGTATGGGGGTACGACTTCTTCGGTGGCACCCGCACCGTCGATGTGCACGTGCGGCGCTTGCGGGCCAAACTCGGCCCCGAGCACGAGGCGTTGATCGGCACGGTACGTAACGTGGGTTACAAAGCGGTTCGACCGGCGCGCGGACGGTCAGTGGCCGTCGATGCCGACGACGAAGAGGCCGAGTCGGATCACGACGGTTACGAAGAGCCAAGGGTTGACCCGTTACGCAGTCCGTGACGGCGGGGCAATGGCGCTCGCATCTGACCGACGATCAACAGCGGCAGGTGCGTGATCTCGTCACGGTGGCAACACAAGTCGACGGGGTGGCTCCCGTGGGCGAGCAGGTGCTGCGGGAATTGGCCCAGCAGCGCGCCGAGCACCTGTTGGTCGAGGATCAATCACCAGGGAAATCCGCCATCGGCTATCTGAATCTCAGTCCCGCCCATGGGGCCGATGCCGCGATGGCCGAGCTGGTGGTGCATCCGCAGGCGCGGCGGCGCGGGATCGCGACCGCAATGGTGCGTGCGGCCCTGGCGAAGACGGGCGGACGAAACCAGTTCTGGGCGCACGGCACCCTGGCACCCGCTCGGGCCACGGCGTCCGCGCTGGGGCTGACCCCGGTCCGCGAACTGGGACAGATGCGGCGGTCGCTGCGCCAGCTTCCCGAACCGGTGATCCCGAACGGACTGCAGATCCGCACGTATGCCGGAACGGAAGACGACGCCGAGTTATTGCGGGTCAACAACGCCGCCTTCGCCTATCACCCCGAACAGGGCGGATGGACCGAAGCAGACTTGGCCGAGCGCCGAGGTGAGCCATGGTTCGATCCCGCTGGCCTGTTTCTGGCCTTGGAAGGCTCCGAAGGCGCCGAGGACTCCCCAAGCGGCCAGCCCAGGCTGCTCGGCTTTCACTGGACCAAGATTCACCTCGATGATCCCGGCCTCGGCGAGGTCTATGTCCTGGGTGTCGATCCAGCCGCGCAGGGGCGCGGGCTGGGCCGCACGTTGACGATGATCGGTCTTCGCTCGTTGGCTCAGCGGTTGGGGGATCGCGATCTCGGCCACGAATCCACGGTCATGCTCTACGTGGAGTCGGACAATATCGCCGCCGTGCGGACCTATCAGGGGTTGGGCTTTTCCACCCATAGCGTCGACACGGCCTACGCCCTGGCGGCACCGGACGCGGCGTTGGCCTAGCGTCGGTGGTCGGCCCGGTTGCGTGTGCGCCGAAGGGCATACTGGCCGGGTGGGTCGGCAATCCGTCTGGGAGACGGCGAGCGCCGCCGGAAACCGTCGAGAACGCGTGCAGGAAGCGAGATTTGTGAGACTCGGCATGGTGGGCAGAGCCTTGGCGACGGTGATGGCCGCAACGACGTTTTGCGCCGGGGTGTTGACCGCGTGCGGTGGCGATGACCGCCGGGGCTCGTCGGCGAACTCCGGAGCGGTTTCGCGACGGGTGGAGTGCGGCGGCAGGAATACCTTGACCGCCGAGGGGTCCACCGCTCAGGAGGACGCCATGGCGCTGTTCAACCAGGTGTGGGGCGAGCTTTGTCAGGGTAAGAGCGTGTCCTACAAGGCCACCGGGTCCGGTGCCGGCCGCGAACAGTTCATCGCGGGGCGTGTCGATTTCGCGGGATCGGACTCACCGCTGGTCGCCGACCAGATTGGGCCGGCCGCCGACCGTTGCGGCGGCAATCCGGCCTGGGACCTGCCACTGGTTTTCGGTCCCATCGCGTTGGTGTACAACTTGCCTGGCGTCAAGACGTTGATCGTGGATGCCGATGCACTGGCCAAGACCTTCAGCGGTCTGATTCGGACCTGGGATGATCCGATCCTGCTTGGGCTCAACCCCGGTGTGGCGCTGCCCAACGCCCCGATCGCACCCGTCTATCGACAGGAATCGTCGGGGACCACCGACAACTTCCAGAAATATCTGACCGCCGCGGCGCCGCAGGGCTGGACCAACGGGGTCGGCGGGGAGTTTCGCGGTGGTGTCGGCCAGGGCGCACGCGGCTCGGCGGGGGTGATCACCGCGGTGCAGTCCACCCCGAACTCGATCGGATATGTCGAGAAGGGTTTCGCCGACAGCGCCGGCCTGCCGTTCGCGCAAATCAACAACGGCATCAGCGTCGTACCGCTGACCAACGAAACGGCCCGCAGTGCCGTCGATGCGGTGACGTTTGCCTCCAGCGGCAATGACCTGGTGCTGGAGCTGAATTCGATCTACGGGCTGCGCGACCCGGGCGCCTACCCGATCATGCTGGCCAGCTACGAGATCGTGTGCTCGAACGGATATGACGCGGAAACCGGGGCCGCGGTGAAGGCGTTCCTCGCGACCGCCGTCAACAGCGGTCAGAGCGGCCTTGCCTCGGCCGGTTACGTTCCGGTGCCCGATAATGTCAAACAGCGCCTAGTGACCGCGATCAACGCTCTGCAATGACCGCCTGAGGATCAGCGCTCGGTAGGCACAAGGGTGATGGCATCGATGGGACCGCAGTGATAGCACCTGACCCGGCCGACGTGGGTGCGGGGAAGGTCATCGCGGCACCCCTGCCGGAATCGCCGGTCATCTCCATCAATCCGTGGGGCAGCGGCAAACCGGGTTTGGCGGACCGGATATTTCGTTGGCTGGCTCAGGGCGCCGGAGTCCTGGTCGTCGCCCTGATCATCGCGATCGGCGTATTCCTGGCGTGGCGCGCGATTCCCGCACTGGCCCGCAACAAAGAAAACTTCTTGACCTACGGCGGGAATTGGGTGACCTCCGATACGTCGGCGATGCACTTCGGAATCCTCGACCTGCTCGAGGTCACGGTCTTCATCTCGCTGTTTGCGCTGATGTTGGCGATGCCGGTCGCGCTGGGCGTGGCGATCTTCCTGACTCAGTACGCGCCGCGGCGGGTTGCCGGCCCGTTGGCCTACCTGGTGGATCTGCTGGCCGCGGTGCCGTCGATCGTCTATGGCGTATGGGGTCTATACGTGCTGGCGCCGCAACTGCAACCGGCCGCTGCCTGGCTCAATCGCACCCTGGGCTGGTGTTTCCTGTTCGCCAGCGGTGATGGCCCGGTCGACGAGGGCGGCACCGTCTTCACCGGGGGGATCGTGTTGGCGGTGATGATCACCGCCAACACCCGGGAAGTCTTCGCTCAAACTTCCCAGGACCAGATCGAGGCCGCGCTGGCGCTCGGCGCCACCCGGTGGGAGGCGGTCAAGACCACCGTGCTGCCGTTCGGGCGCTCGGGATACGTCAGCGGCGCGATCCTGGGTCTGGGCCGGGCCTTGGGTGAGACGGTCGCGCTGCTGATCATCCTGCGCGGCACCGAGCAGGCGTTCGGATGGTCGTTGTTCGACGGTGGCTCCACCTTCGCCACCAAGATTGCCGGCGCGGCCTCGGATCTCGACGACCAGTATCAGGCCGGGGCCTACCTGGCCGCGGGACTGATGCTTTTTCTGCTCACCCTCGTGGTCAACGCCATCGCCCGCACCGCGCTCATCGGTACCAGAAGGGTGCACCGATGACCTCGATGTTGGACCGGCCGGTCAAGGCGCGCACGTTCTCGGGACTGGCGCGCCGCCGTCGGCTGGTGAACAGCCTGGCGACCGTGCTGGTGGCACTGACGCCGTTGATCTGGGTACTGGGTTCGGTGATCGCCAAAGGCTTCAAGGCGGTGACTTCCAGCGCGTGGTGGACTCATTCGCAGGCGGGGATGACGGCATTCGTGGCCGGGGGCGGCGCCTATCACGCGATCGTCGGCACCGTGCTGCAGGGCTTGGTGTGTGCGGCGCTGTCCATTCCGATCGGCATTATGGTGGCGATCTACCTGGTCGAATACGACGGTGGCGGGCTGATGGGCAGGCTGGTGTCCTTCACCGTCGACATCCTGACGGGCGTGCCGTCGATCGTGGCCGCGCTGTTCCTCTACGCATTGTGGGTCGGGGTGTTGGGTTTTCCCCGTTCCGAGTTCGCGGTGTCCTTGGCGCTGGTCTTGTTGATGCTTCCGGTGATCGTGCGGGCGACCGAGGAGATGCTGCGTATCGTTCCGGTGGACCTGCGCGAGGCCGGCTATGCGCTGGGGCTACCGAAGTGGAAGACCATCGTCCGCATCGTCATTCCCACCGGGTTGTCCGGCATCATCACCGGGATCCTGTTGGCATTGGCCAGGGTGATGGGTGAGACGGCGCCGTTGCTGATCCTGGTCGGATATGCACGGACGATGAACTTTGACATCTTCAGCGGGTACATGGGCTCGTTGCCCGGCATGATGTATGACCAGACCACGATGGGTGCCGGAATGAACCCGGTACCCACGGACCGGTTGTGGGGCGCCGCGCTGACGCTGATCTTGGTGATTGCCATCATCAATATCGGGGCCAGGGTGCTCACAAGAATCCTCGTCGCCAAGTAGTCAAGGGCAGGAGCGCTAAGTGGCCAAGAGGCTAGACCTCAAGGACGTCAACATCTACTACGGGTCGTTTCACGCCGTCGCTGAGGTGTCGCTGTCGATTCTTCCCCGCAGTGTGACGGCGTTCATCGGCCCCTCCGGCTGCGGCAAGACGACGGTGCTGCGCACGCTGAACCGGATGCACGAGGTCATCCCGGGTGCCCGCGTCGAGGGCTCGGTGCTGCTTGACGACGAAAACATCTACGGTCCCGGTATCGACCCGGTGGGGGTGCGACGGGCGATCGGGATGGTCTTTCAGCGCCCCAACCCCTTTCCCGCGATGTCGATTCGCGACAACGTGGTTGCCGGCCTCAAGCTGCAGGGCGTGCGCAATCGAAAGGTGCTCGACGAAACGGCCGAGTATTCCCTGCGTGGGGCCAACTTGTGGGATGAGGTCAAAGACAGGATGGACAGGCCCGGCGGCGGGCTGTCCGGTGGGCAGCAGCAGCGGTTGTGTATCGCGCGGGCCATCGCGGTACAACCCGACGTGTTGCTGATGGACGAGCCGTGTTCGGCGCTGGATCCCATCTCCACGATGGCGATCGAGGATCTGATCAGCGAATTGAAACAGGAATACACCATCGTGATCGTCACCCACAACATGCAACAGGCCGCCCGGGTGAGCGATCAGACAGCGTTTTTCAACCTGGAAGCCGTGGGCAAACCGGGCTGCCTGATCGAAATCGACGACACCGAAAAGATCTTCTCGAACCCGCGGGAGAAGTCCACCGAGGACTACATCTCGGGCCGTTTCGGCTGACCCGGGTGGCCCCGGCCGCCACGGCCGATCGCGGTCAGCGCGAGTGGGTTGGCGATTCGTCTTCGGGGAATCTCCCGGTGGCCTGAAAGATCACTCGCCGCGCCACTTCCACGGCGTGGTCGGCGAAACGTTCGTAGAAGCGGCCCAGCAGCGTCACGTCGACGGCGGCCGCCACGCCGTACTTCCATTCTCGGTCCATCAGCACGGTGAACAGATGCCGGTGCAGATCGTCCATCGCGTCGTCTTCTTCGCGGATCCGGGCCGCCTTCTCCGGGTCGCGGGACAACACCACTTCTTGCGCACTGCTCCCCAATTCGACTGCGACCCTGCCCATTTCGGCGAAGTAGCCGTTGACCTCTTCGGGTAGCGCGTGTTGGGGATGGCGCCGGCGGGCGATCTTGGCCACGTGCAGGGCCAGGGCCCCCATCCGGTCGATGTCGGCCACCATCTGGATTGCGCTCACGATCGCCCGGAGGTCACCGGCAACCGGTGCCTGCAAGGCCAGCAGCACGAAGGCGCTCTCCTCGGCCCTTGCGCTCAGCGTCGCGATCTTCTCGTGGTCAGAGATCACCTGTTCGGCCAGCAGCAGATCGGCTTGTAACAGGGCCTGAGTCGCCCGCTCCATCGCGATGCCTGCCAGCCCACACATCTCACCGAGCCGCTCGGATAACTCCGAGAGCTGCTCATGGTAGGCCGTCCGCATGTGCTAAGCCTACGTTCTCGACCGCCTAAACGCCGCGAAGCGCCGCCCGAAGGGCGCCTACTCGCAGGTGGTGTCGGCGGCGTTGGTCACCGTTAGGTCTTCCGGCAGCTTAATCGGTGGGCTGGTGGAATTGCGGCTGATCTGCACGCTGACCGACGAGCCGCTCGGCGGGGGAGCGGTCACCGCCTTGAAGTCGGCGCCGAGCACCACCTGCACCACCTCGCCGATCCCGGTGACCCGCTCAACCTTGCTGTTGCCGAACGCGGCGGCCACCGTCGCGGCGGCTTGCTCGTTGCCGGGGGCAAAAAGCACCGTCGTGGTCTGCAACGAATTCGGGTAGTCGTCGGGTGCCATCACGTTGAAGCCGTTGCGCTTGAGCTGGCTGGCGGCGGTGGCGGCCAGACCCGTGGTCCCGGTTCCGTTGGAGACCTGCACGGTGACTTCTTGCGGCGAGGTGGTTGTCACCTGTTGGTGCTGAACCTCGTCGGCAGGACTTGCCGGCTGGCGCTGTGGGGGCCGTGGTCGGTGCCGTCGTGGTCGGCCGGTTTCCCAACGTCTGGGCGTTGTGATCGTTTTCCAGCGGCAGCGGCTCATCGTCGATGATGGCGCTGAACAGCGCCTTCATGTCGGCCGTTCGCGGGGGCTCGTCGCCGTTCTCATCGGTGATACCGGTGGGCACGGTGACGAACGTGATGTGTCCGGCCGCCATGCCCTGCAGCGACTGACCCAGCTCAACCAGATCCTTGGTCTTGACGTTGTCGACGTAGCTGTCGCCGATGAACATGTCGACCACGTTGTTGAGCTTGTTGAGGTTGAACAGGGTGTCTTCGGAAATCAGCGAACGCAGCAGCGACGACAAGAACAGCTGCTGACGTTTGATGCGGCCGTAGTCGCCGTTGCTCTCGGTGGTCACCTGGCGGGCTCGCACATAGTTCAGGGCGGTCGTCCCGTCGATCACCTGGCGTCCAGCGTGTTCGAGCACCGTGTCGATTTCGTAGTCGCGCAGCGGCGTGGTGCTGCACACCTCGACACCACCGAGCGCTTGGACCATCTTGGCGAAGCCGACGAAGTCGATGGCGATGAACCGGTTGATGCTCAACCCGGAGAGTTTTTGGATCACCTTCACCAGACACTTGGGCCCGCCGAAGGAGAACGACGAGTTCAGTTTGGTCTCGGTGTAGACCATCCGGGGACCCATCTGTCCCGTCGTCTCGTCATAGATCGGCCCGTACTTGCCGGTGTCGGGGTTCCAGGCCTCGCACTTGACGGGGGTGATCGCCAGGTCGCGGGGGAACGAGACCGCCACTACTCGTTTGCGGTTCGCCGGGATGTTGACCAGCATCACGGTGTCCGACCGCGCCCCGCCGGCGTCCTCGGTGTCACCGGCGCCGACATTCGAATTGGCGCCGGCACGGGTGTCCATGCCGACGATCAGGAAATTCTCGTCGCCGTATTGCCCGCTGGGGTTGACGATGTCGCCCGAGTGCGGGTCGAGCGCGCTCACCGTGTTGAGCCGGTTGTTTTTCGACGAACTCCATTCCCACGCCCCGCCGGTGAGCACCAGCGCCAGCACGGCGAACAGCGCCGCCAGCGACCGCCCGGCCAGCAGTATCGGGCGCCGGCGCGGCTTCGGCTCGTCCTTGCCGGGCCGGGGAGTCTTTGCGGTCGACCTGCGACGCAACCGCGGCCGCCGGGCCCGCGCCGGTGCGGCCGGCTGCTCGCCGGGCGATTCGGGGTCGGACTCGTCGTGCGGATAGTTGGCAGAACCGAGGTCGGGGAGTTCGGAGAGCAGTTGCAGCGAGTAGGCCGGGATGGCGATGACCTCGGTGTCCAGCTGCTCGTCAGCCGGCTCGTGGACCTGGTCGGCGATATCGGGGGCGGCATCCGCGGGGACTGGGTCGGGCTCGGATTCCGGTGCGCTGTGGTGGTGGGCCGGATGGGCGGGAACGGGGGCCCCGAGTTTGGCGATCAACTCGGCGACGCTGACACCGCCGTCGATGTGAGAGCCGACCTTCGGGGTGCGCTCGACGTCGTCGTGGGCTTGGCGCGGTTTCGCGCCACCGCGGGTGTCGACCGCCGCGGCGGCCTGCGCCACGTCGGCGGATCGTGTACTCGACCATCGAACGAGGTCGTCATCGACAGGTGCGGCCGAGAACCGCTCCCACGGCGCGGCGTCTCGCATTTCCTGTCGGTTTGGGGTAATCAATTCATCACCGCGGTGGGTGCCGGACGCGCGCCGATGGCCAGGAGTGGCGTCCCTCTTGCCATCACCCATGTCCTACCGGCCTCCGAAAATCGGATGAAGACATCAGCGTTGTCCGTGCGCATACCACAGCGCAGCGCCAAGGTGATGGCGCCGCGCAATGCAATAAAGCCCACATCGTACTGACATATCGGCGCACACGCGATTTCGAGAGCGTCTCAGTTCGACTGCCGAAGTCGATGGGGCTAGCCGCCGGAGTGCATGACGTCCGCGCCGTCGGGCACCCGGCAGTCATCGGGGTCATCCAGCCAACCCTCGGGAAGGGCGACTCGGGAGGGTGAACCCTGCCGGCCCCTGGGGCCGTTGGCGGCTTCGGGGAAAGCGACGCCGGGGTCCAACCGCGTCAGCAGAGAGTCGAGTTCGTCTAGGGTCTTGACCAGCGCCAATGCTCGGCGCAGGTCGGATCCGGCCGGAAATTCGTGCAGGTACCAGGCGACATGCTTGCGGATGTCGCGCATGCCCTTGTCCTCGCCGAAGTGCGCGGCCAGTAGTTCGCCGTGCCGGCGGATGATGTCGGTCACCTCGTCCAGGGTGGGGGGCGTGGGTCCCGGGTTACCGGTGAAAGCCGCCGACAATTCGGCGAACAGCCACGGCCGGCCCAGGCAGCCGCGGCCGATGACAACGCCGTCGCAACCGGTGGCGGCGATCATCGCCAGCGCATCGCTGGCGTCGTAGATGTCTCCGTTGCCGAGCACCGGGACCGTCCGCACGTGCTGCTTGAGCAGCGCGATCTGCTCCCAATCGGCCGTGCCCGAGTAGCGCTGTGCCGCGGTCCGGGCGTGCAGTGCGACCGCGGCGGCGCCCTCGGCCTCGGCGATGCGGCCGGCATCGAGGTGCGTGTGGTGCGCGTCGTCGATGCCGATGCGGAACTTGACCGTCACCGGTATGTCGGTGCCCTCGACCCCGCGCACCGCGGCGGCGACGATCTGGCCGAACAACCGTCGCTTGAACGGCAGGGCGGCCCCACCGCCACGCTTGGTCACCTTGGGGACCGGGCAGCCGAAGTTCATGTCGATGTGATCGGCCAAGCCTTCCTCGGCGATCATGCGGGCCGCAGCGTAGGTGGTGTCGGGGTCGACGGTGTAGAGCTGCAGCGACCGCGGCGATTCGTCCGGGGCGAACGTGGTCATGTGCATGGTGACCGGATGGCGCTCGACCAGAGCGCGCGCGGTCACCATCTCACAGACATACAGTCCACTGACCGTGCCGACCTTGGCCTGCTCTAGTTCACGACACAGCGTGCGAAATGCGACATTGGTCACACCAGCCATCGGCGCCAATACAACCGGGCTGGCCAGCTCGATCGGGCCGATGCGCAATGCCGGAACTACCGCCGGCTCATCGGCAGCTTGCCGGCCGTCTTGTGCAGTTCGAAGGCCGACACCCGCTTGCCGGTACGAGCTTCCCGATCGAGCTGGCGCTGCTTGGACTCCTCGAACTTGTCGCAGGACATCTCGAGTTCCTTGACCAGCAGGGCAAGTTCGTCGCGCATCTTGGCGCCCTCGCCGGTGAAGTCCTCGCGCTCGAAGATGCGCCACTTCTTCAGCACCGGCATGACGACCTCGTCGAGGTGGATGCGCGGGTCGTAGACGCCCCCGACGGCGATGATCACCGCTTTGCGCCGGAACTCGGGCACCTGGAACCCGGGCATCTTGAAGTTGTGCAGGATCAGGTGCAGCGACTTCATCGCCTGGTTGGGGGCCAGGTCGAACGCGGCCTCGCTGACGTCGCGGTAGAAGATCATGTGCAGGTTCTCGTCGGCCGAGATCTTGGCCATCAGCTGGTCGGCGATGGGGTCGTTGCAGGCCTTGCCGGTATTGCGGTGCGAAACGCGGGTGGCCAGCTCCTGGAAACTCACGTAGATGACCGAGTCGGTGACGCTCTCGGCGAAATAGTCGCCCTGGTGGTTCTGGCCCGGGCTGAAGCCGCGGTTGACCACCTCGAGCCGTAGCTTCTCCAGCTCGACCGGGTCGACGGAGCGGGTCACCACCAGGTAGTCACGCAGCGCGATGCCGTGTCGGTTCTCCTCGGCGGTCCACCGGTTGACCCACTGACCCCAGGCGCCGTCCATGCCCATGTTCATCGCGATCTCGCGGTGATAGGAGGGCAGGTTGTCCTCGGTGACCAGGTTCTGCACCATCGCGATCTGTGCGACATCGGAAAGCTTGCTCTGCTCCGGGTCCCACTCCTGGCCGCCCAGGGCGTAGTAGTTCTTGCCGTCCGACCACGGGATGTAGTCGTGCGGGTTCCAGTTCTTGTGCATGCTGAGGTGCCGGTTGAGGTACTTCTCAACGACCGGTTCAAGCTCGTGCAGCAGGTGTAGGTCGGTCAGCGGGGCCGACATGGCGCCCTCCAGTATCTGTGGTTTTGCGGATTTATCTGTGTCTGTGGGTTGCAGTCAATATATCTGTGTCGATCGGTAGCATCAAGTTTGCGCACTATCGGCCGCGCCACTAGTGGCGTCGCATTTCGCGCAAATATCGAGTCGCAGGCCCTGCGATATTAATCGGCTTAGTCGTGCTGTCGGGCAGCGACTGGGTGCTCGGCTTCACCTCGGTCACGGTGTGGAGCGTAGGCGGCGGCGGTGCCGAGCAACAAATCCACGCAGTAGTCAATAAATTGCTGGCGGGTGGCTCCCAATTGTCCATTCAAATATGCGGTGAAAAGGCCGGTAAGGGCACCGATCAGGCTGGTGGCGACCAGTTTCTGCAAAACGGGGTCGGCGATTTGAGAGAGTTTGCGTTGCAGTAAATCGATGAAGTTGGGCATCCAGTCCGCGCCGGAGCGCGTCAGCACCGGTTCGACGGCCGGCGCCAAAAGCAGGACGCGACCGCGTACCGGATCATCGACCATCAGTGCAACGAATCGCTCCACGGCGTCTCGGGGGGTATTTGCCGACATAAGCGTCGCCATCGCTCGGGTGCAAACGTCGTCGTAGACTGCGCGTACGAAATGGTCACGGTCGCTAAAGCTTTCATAGAAATAACGCTCGGTGAGTGCCGCTTGGCGGCAGACCGCGCGAACGGTCAGCGCCGGTCCCGCTTCCTCGCCGAGCAATTGAACGCCGGCGGCGATGAGGGTGTCGCGGCGTACGGCGTGGCGATCTTCCAGCGTGACGCCCGTCCAGCGACCCCGTCTTTGACCCGCCTGCACATCCCTCCTAGAATCAAGTGACAACGCGTGTAGTCAAAATTGCTGACATCACCCAACCGCCTGGGGGACACCAGTGACCCAAGATACGTCCGCGGCCTGCCCACTGACCAGCGCCGAGCCGAAGTCGTCGACGAACTCTGCCGGCCAGGTTGCCGCGCCCGGCGATTCGCAACCCGCAGCAACCGGTTGTCCGGTTTCGCCGCTGGGCTATGAGGCGCCGCCGATCCCGCTGGGGCCGGACTCGTTGACGTGGCGGTACTTCGGTGACTGGCGCGGCATGTTGCAGGGGCCATGGGCGGGATCCATGCAGAACATGCACCCTCAACTTGGCGCGGCCGTCGAGGATCACTCGACGTTTTTCCGCGAGCGCTGGCCCAGGCTGTTGCGGTCGCTCTATCCGATCGGCGGCGTGGTGTTCGACGGCGACCGTGCCCCGGTCACCGGCGCCGAAGTCCGCGACTATCACGTCAACATCAAAGGGGTGGACGCGGCGGGTCGCCGATACCACGCCCTGAATCCGGACGTCTTCTACTGGGCGCACGCCACGTTCTTTGTCGGCACAATTCACGTGGCCGAACGGTTCTGTGGGGGGTTGACCGAAGCGCAGAAGCGCCAGCTGTTCGACGAACACGTGCAGTGGTACCGGATGTATGGCATGAGCATGCGGCCCGTTCCGGCGTCCTGGGAGGAATTTCAGGTCTACTGGGACCACATGTGCTGCAACGTGCTGGAGAACAACTTCGCCGCGCGCGCCGTGCTCGATCTGACCGAACTGCCTAAACCGCCATTTGCGCAACGGGTTCCGGACCGGCTGTGGGCGTTGCAGCGAAAGTTGTTGGCCCCGTTTTTTGTGTGGGTCACCGTCGGTCTTTATGACCCACCGGTGCGAACCCTGATGGGCTATCAGTGGTCGCGGCGCGATGAGTGGCTACACCGGCGCTTCGGGGACCTCGTGCGCCTGATCTTTGCGCTGGTGCCGCGTCGAATGCGCAAGCATCCGCGCGGGCGCGCCGGCTGGGATCGGGCCATGGGGCGTATCCCAGCCGACGCGCCATTGGTGCAGACTCCGGCGCGCAACCTGCCGCCGCTGGACGAGCGTGACAACCCCATGCACTACTGCCCTGAGGTCTGATCCGGCGCGGTGTCAGCTGTGCGCGTGGCTGTGCACGCTTTCCAGGCCCGATTCATGCACGTGCTGATGGGTGTGCTCGGTCCCGTCATCGTGTGAGTGCGGGTGTGCGTGCTCGACGTGTTCGTGCTGATGGGTGGTGTGGGCGTGGCTGTGGGTCACCTCGCCGTGCCGGTGTTCGTGCGCATGCGGCCCGTGGTGGGTATGCTCATCGGACATGGATTCATCTCTCCTTTTTCTTCTTGTGTGAAACATGTTGTGGTTCTGAGGGGCTCGGTTAGGCGTCGGTTACGGCCTGCAGCCCGCCGTCGGATCGGTGATGGCGGGGGACGCCGGGGCCGGCGTGCTCGGCGTGCTCGGCGTTGAAGACCGCATCGATCACCAACTGCCGCACGTGCTCGTTTTCCAGGCTGTAGAAAATCGTCGTCTTGTCCCGGCGGGTGCGCACCAGCCGAGCCATCCGCAGCTTCGCCAGGTGCTGGGAGACCGAGGGCGCGGGCTTGTGGATGTGTTCGGCGAGTTCATTCACCGACATCTCGCGATCGGCCAGCGACCATAGGACCTGCACGCGAGTGGCGTCGGCAAGCATCCGAAACACCTCAACCACCAAGCCCACCTGATCGTCCGGCAAGGGCTGTGATCTGTTATCTGCATGCATACGCAGATAACAGTTCAGATTGGTAGTGTGGTGTCAAGATCACCGGTTGTTGGACGTCTAGTCGGCCGAGTTGGGGGCCGCCGCGCGCTTCCCGCCGTTGAGCTCCTGCCAGAACCGGTAGACGTTCACGGCTGAGGGGCGCGGGCCGTAGCGCATCGGCAGGCGACGGTCCTGCCAGGCCTTGGCGAACTCGTCGTAGAAGGTCGCGAGCTCGAAGTACTTGCGGTCGTCGACGTAGTACTGCTCGTAGATGTCGCGGGTGGTCAAAAAGATGACTTCGTCGGGGGAGCAGTAGTAGAGCGAACCCAGGCACATCGGGCATGGGTGCGCCAGCACGTAGAAGGTGGTCCCGAACAGCTGCTCGGTTCCCAGCTTGGTGCACGCTGCGCGGATGGCGAGGATCTCGGCGTGGGCGGTGGGGTCGTTGGTCTGGGCCACCTTGTTGGCGCTCTCAGCGAGCACCTGGCCGTCTTTGACGATGACCGTCGCGAATGGTCGGCCGCCTTCGGCCACGTTTAGGCGGGCGAGATCGATGGCGCGCTGAGCGAAGTCGGTCACACTTGTCAGCCTAGACCGGGCGCAATCGGCGCAGCCTGTGATACTAACTAGATTATCTATAGTCTTTTCCGGGTTTGGGGACGAAGGAGCGGCATGGTGCGTACCGACCGGGATCGTTGGGACCTTGCGACAAGTGTCGGTGCGACGGCGACGATGGTCGCCGCCCAGCGCGCGCTGGCTGCCGACCCGCAGTACGCGCTGATCGATGACCCGTACGCGGCCCCGCTGGTGCGTGCGGTCGGCATCGACGTCTACACCCGGCTGGTGAATGGACAGATTCCGGTTGATGTGGAGTCTGGATTCGATCCGGCCCGGATGGCCGAGGCGATGGCCTGCCGGACCAGGTTCTACGACCAGTTCTTCGTGGACGCCACCCGAAGCGGGATTTCCCAGGTGGTGATCCTGGCGTCCGGCCTGGATGCGCGCGCCTATCGGCTGGGCTGGCCGGCGGGCACCGTCGTCTATGAGGTCGACATGCCACAGGTGATCGAGTTCAAGACCCTCACGCTGGCCGATCTTGGGGCCGAGCCGACCGCCGAACGCCGCACCGTTGCGGTCGACCTGCGTGACGATTGGGCGGCCGTGCTGCAGGCCGCCGGATTCGACAAGGACGTGCCCTCGGCATGGAGCGCCGAAGGCCTGCTCGTCTACCTACCCGATGACGCCCAAGGCGCGTTGTTCGACAACGTCACCGCGCTCAGTGCTACGGGCAGCCGGCTGGCCTTCGAGTTTGTCCCCGACACGGCGGTGTTCAACGACGAGCGGTGGCGTTCGCACCATGCCCGGATGAGCGAACTGGGGTTCGAGATCGACTTCAACGACCTCGTCTACCACGGTCAGCGCAGCCACGTCATCGACCATCTAGCCCGCGACGGCTGGCAGAGTGCGTCCCACACCGCCAAGGAGCTACACGCGGCCAATGGCTTGGACTATCCCGACGATGACATCGCCGCCGTGTTCGCCGACATCACCTACACCAGCGCGGTGCTCGGGCGCTAAAGGCTGCGTAGCCGGCGCTAGGAGCGCAGCAGTTCATCCCTGAGGCGCGGGGTGATCAGGTCTTGGAAGACCTCCCGCGCGGGACCGTAGAGGTCCTGCAGGGTCGAAACGAGCGCATCCCGGTTGAACTCGGGAATCGAGCCGAGCGGCGTCCAGAAGCTGTCGATGTCCATCAGGAAGAACGGTCCGGTCTGGGCCGCGGTGACGCGACGCAGGTGGTAGTTCGCATCGAGGGCCTGGCCCATGCCCGGGCCGTAACGCAGGATGAGCGACTTGCCGGGCTGTGCCTCGCGGTAGACCGCGGCGCCCTGCCACTCGGCCATGGACAGCCCGCCCGGAGCGATGCGTTGCGGACCGAGAAGCTGCTCATCGATCCAGTTGCTCCACGCGATGCGGCCATCGACACCGGCGGGAACCCGGATTTCGAGGACGTACCGCAGGCCGATGCGCTCCACCCCGACGATGGACGACACCTGCGCCCGCGCGTCCGCGACCCGCAGCAGGATGTCGCAAAAATTATCGAAACTGCTGTAAGCGCTGGTCTCGACGACGATCGCCTGGTTCTTCAGCGACGCGGAAACCGTGTTGTCCCGATTGCCGTAGCGCACGAAACGGTCCGCCACGGGCGTGGGGGCGGCGCCGGGAGCCGTCATGCCCCAACTCACGTCTTGGGCTTGACGTTCGATGGGCAAGTCGTTGATGAGAAGGTGCTTGAGCTCGCGGCTGCTTGATTCGGTGAGCGAATCCGTTGCCGGGTGCCGAATTTCCGCGGTCACCAGAGCAACGGGTGCGTTGGGTTGGACTCCATCGGGATTCATCTCGGGAAGCATAGCCGGAGCATAACCAAGCGCTGGCGGGTTCTAAACGCCGCCCAAGGCTGGATGTGGCCGAAACCGTGAAGTGATCGTGCCCACTCTCATCGGCCGCGGATCGCACCCGGCCGATTCGCGCCTGCGGCCCGCCTCGGGATCGGCCGGCTCCGTGAAACGACCGATCCCGCGCGGGGAATCGGCCGAGTTCACGGCCCGTTTGAGTGCCCCCACTAGGACTCGAACCTAGGACCTGCGGATTAAAAGTCCGTAGCTCTACCAACTGAGCTATAGGGGCTGCGGAGGTCAAGGATACTGGGTCCGAAATGGGGGCTCGTTTGAGGATTGGCCCTGTGGTGACCTAAGCTAGCGAGGCTTCCAACGAACCACGTTGCGAGTGCCCCGGAGTGATTCGGATCGGGCCCCCATCGTCTAGTGGCCTAGGACGCCGCCCTTTCACGGCGGTAGCACGGGTTCGAATCCCGTTGGGGGTACACGCGACGCGGTAACGCGGAGCAAGTAGTACAGCAAGGCCCTGTGGCGCAGTTGGTTAGCGCGCCGCCCTGTCACGGCGGAGGTCGCGGGTTCGAGTCCCGTCAGGGTCGCCGATTATGGCGAGGCACATGCTGCCTTGGGGCCAGGTAGCTCAGTCGGTACGAGCGTCCGCCTGAAAAGCGGAAGGTCGGCGGTTCGATCCCGCCCCTGGCCACTCTTCTGACCTGCATAGACACGGATTATGCACTCGATGGTTGGTTTGGTTCGTCCGGTTCTTGTCCGGTCGTCGGTGTCTGAATCTCAGTCGCGTGAAGCTGATCGAGGTTGGTTGCCACTTGGTCTAGTTCGTCGGCGTAGAGATCGCTATAGATGTTCGCGGTCACGGTCGGCGTCGAGTGGCCCATGGTCTTCTGGACATATCTGAGGTCGGCGCCGGATTTGCGGGCCAGGCTGGCGTAGGTATGGCGTAGATCGTGGATGGTTAGTGGCGCTAGGTCGGTGCTTTTGAGGGCTTTGTTCCAGTGGGTGTGGCGACGCCTGTTGTTGGAGCGCAACATCGCTCCGTTGGCTGAAGTGACGGCGGGTTGGTCCGGTGCCCGCCCGGTGATACGCCCCTTGAAGATGTCGACGACGACTTGGGGGAGCGGGACGGTTCTAATGCCGGCTCGGGTCTTGGGTGGCCCGATAACAATGTGGCCCTCAACTTCCGGTGCGGCCCGTCGCACATAGAGCCGACGAGCAGTCAGGTCGATGTCCTTGACCCGGAGGCCGACGAGTTCGGACCAGCGCAGGCCGGTGTAGGCCAGGATCGTCACCACGTCGCCCTGATCGTCGCACGCGGTAGCGAGCATCCGGACCTCCTGAGCAGTCAAGTATCGGTGACGCTCCCGCTCAGGAATGCGGCCCGCCGAGACGCCGAGCGCGGGGTTGCGGTGGATGCGGCCGTCCTGGTGTGCGACATCGAGAATCGACCGCAGGAGACGCAGCGTCGACACCTTCCGCCCACGGGCCGACCGTCAGGCCGTCAACGAACGCCTGGACGTCAGCGCGGGTGATCTCGTCGACCGGCACATGCCCGAACCGCGGCTTGATGCGCAATTCCCAGTGCTGGTTGTAGCCGCTCCAGGTCTTCGGCGACACCGCCGGCTTCTTGGAGTCGGAGAACTGCGTCCAGATCCTGCTGAGCGGCGTCCGACCAAGGCGGGGGTCGAACCGACGTGCGCCCAGCGCGGCCTCGTTGTCCCGTTCGGACTTGAAGGCCTTCGCCTCGCGCAGCGTCGGGAACGTCGCGGACGTTTCCACCCAGCCGGATGGGGCGTCCGGGTCACGGATCAGGTAGCGGACTTGGTAGCGGGGCTCACCGGCGGCGTTCAGCCGTTTACGGATGCCGCGCGGAGTGTTGCCGGCCATTACCGACGCACCTGCTTGAGCCAGGACCGGACTTCGGTCGCATCCCAGCGCCGTACCCGCTCCGACAACGTGTAGCAGGGCGGCCCGATCTGCTCGCCGGTCGTTTCGCGGAGCGCTGCCCACCGGTTGAGCGTCGCGGCAGAGACGCCGAGCAGCGCTGACACCTGATCTGCAGTCAGCAGCTCAGGAAAGCCGCCGGTGGACACGAGCGTTTCCCGGAGACCGTGAATCACCATGGCATCACCTCGCTGCTCGGATTGCATCGGACCCGTTATTCACTGCGCTGCCCTCCGGCGGTTGTCGATCTTCCGTACTGCCTTGCAGTGGAGCGGATCTGATCGTCAGACCAGTAGTCGGATCGGACCTTGGTCGTATGGCCGTCCTCGGCGATCACGTAGCCGGTACCCGGTCTGTCGGGGCTGATTCGGTGTGCTGCCGCTTTCTCGGCCATGCCGTCACCGAGGACCATCGTGACTTCCTCGCGGGATCGCAGTCGAAGCGCAATGGTCTGGGTAAACAGGCCTCGCATCGGCAGGACTTCCTTGCGAGGGTCTTGCAGGAACGCGGCGACCACGATGCCCAGTGCTCGACCCTTGGTGAGAATCCGTGACAACAAGGCGGCGGCTTCCTTTCGAAGAGCTGGGTCGCTCATGTAGGCGGTCAGCCCTGCCAGCTCGTCGATCAGCAGCACGACCAGCGGTGAGGCCTTGGTCGGACGGTGCTCGCGGGTGAGGCTGGCCATCTCGTTGCCGCGCTTGTCCATCAGCATCTCTAGCCCGGCAAGGGTTGCCACGGCGTCGGTCTCGGTGGTGGCGATCTTGGTGAATAGACCTGCGCCGACTGACAACTCGATGCCGTACTTCAGGTCAATTCCGATCAGATGAACTACTCCGGCGCCGACGGCAGGACCAAGCCCGCAGGCGATGCCCCAGAAGACGGAACCTTTGCCTGCACCCGAGCAGCCCACGGTGAGGGTGTGTCGGCCGCTCAAGGGAAGGATCCAATCGGAACCGTCCTCGCGCCGACCGAGTGTCACCCGTGTTGTTGTCACCGCCATTGGCGGCGCTGCGTGACGTACCGTCGACAACTGCTCCCGCTTGACCAGCTCGATGCGCATCGTCCCCGGCGAGACGACAACCGCCCGCGCCGAATGTGCGCCGGTAGCATCACGGATCGCAGGGACTGCGCGCTCCAGGTCTTCCACGGTTTGTCCCATCCTTGCCCGCACCGTGAGCCGCAGGGTGGTCTGAGACACCTCTGTTCCCAACAGCTTTGGATGAAGCCAGCGGGTCGAAGTGACCTGGCGCCCTTCTTTGTCGCGACGCGTCACCTGTTCGGAGGCGGACAAGCCGCAGCGCTTGCAGAGCCTGCGCCAGGAGATGCACGCCCACAGTCGCCAGCTCAGGAGTGTGGCCGGTGTTGCGAACCGTTCTTCGAACGTCTCGGGTGAGTGCAGTCGCCAGGAGACGAGTGCAACGCCGGCGAGTGCCACGATGATCGCCACCCACAGGCCGAGAGTGGCGAGGAAATTCACGACGTGGTCGAGCCGGAACGGGGTGTCGGGATCGAGCTGTGCGTAGGGATCGGGATTCATGCCGACTCCCGACTTGTCGCTGCGCTCGTGGACGGCTTGCCCGGTGCCCTCATGTCGGAGGCTCGAAACGACCAGGCGATCCGGGAGAAGTCACCCGATTTCTCAACGTAGGGCAGCGCCATGAGACCGTCGAAAACCACTGGGGTAAAGGGTGTTCCGCTGGAATTGGCGGGCGCGGAGGGCTGCGTCGGCGAGGCGAACTTGACCGTCACCGTTCGGCTGCGCTTCGGTGCTGCGGGATCACCGTCGAGTACTTCGACCTGCCACATCGGCAAGCCGGTATCGCGATCCCTTGCCTGCACGCGGTTGTCGCCGGAGGACTTGTCGAAGTCGATCATCGGCGTTATCTCGGATACGAGGAACGCGCCGAGGGCGAACACCTGGTCGTGGCCGATTTGGAGCCATTTGGGGATGGACATTGCTGAGCCTTTCGAGGGAATTGACTAGATGACTACTCAGCCCAGTCGTCTAGAGGAGTAAGTCAAGTGTTCGGGCGCGCTTGGTCGTTTCGCGACGTTTCAGCGCGCGGAGAAGTCGTATTCCAGCAGGTAGGCCGATGCCACCTTCACTGTGTCGCACACTTCAACGGCCACGTCCTTGGTGTCATAGGCAGTCCGCACCACTGTTAGAACAGGCGCCCCTGGCGGGAGCTGCAAGGCACGGCGTTCTTCGGGAGTGGGCATTCGGGCGCCGACCTCCTCGGTGAACCGCGCGAGGGTGTGACCAGCCTCTTCAAAGCGCGCGTAGATGCCACCTGGCCCCGTGTCGGTCTGTTCGATCTTGGTGCCCTGCGCGAATGCGACAGGAATGTATGAGGTTGCCGTTTCGACCGGCTTGCCGTCGGCGAGGTAACGTCGGGACCGAACCACCACTTCGTCATCTGCAGTCAGTCGAAGCCGTTCGGCCACAACCGAATCCGGCCTCTCGCGGGAAACGGTGATGTTGTCGACTTGAGGTGTGTGGCCGGACCTCTCCGCTTCGACGGTGAATGCCGCTTTGCCGTTGGCGCGATGTTGCCGGGCGAAGCGATCGGATGCGAGCCGCCTAATTGGGGGGGCGGGGCGCACAAACACCCCGCGACCGTGCTCGGAGATCACCAGGCCTTCGGTGCGCAGTTCTTGCACTGCCTGGCGGACTGTCATCCGCGCGACCCCGAAATACTCGATTAACTCGGCCTCGGAGGGCAGGCGTCCGCCAGCTTCTAGCTCGCCAGAGATGATGGCGCCACGCAACATGCTGGCGATCTGCCGATACGGCGGCTTATCGTCCGCCCGGTCGATCTGGCCAAGTTGCAGCACCTGAGAGCCTTCCACTACATGTCTAGGCGACTAGTCTAGGGAAACGACACGTCCCCTGTCACTAAGGGAGTCGGCCGCAGAGGAGTCTTGCGCATGGCAGCCACACCGAAACATTCGGTCAGCGTCGCCGGCATTGTGGTCCGCGACGACGGTCGCGTTCTAGTCATCAAGCGGGACGACAATGGCCACTGGGAGGCGCCCGGGGGGGTCCTGGAACTGGATGAATCTTTTGAGGCCGGTGTTCAGCGCGAGGTGTTGGAAGAGACAGGGGTTGAGGTCGCCGTCGAACGGCTGACTGGTGTCTACAAGAATCTGGCTCACGGAATCGTCGCGTTGGTGTACCGCTGTCGGCCGCTCGGAGATGAAGCGCACGCCACTGAGGAGGCGTGCGAAATTCGTTGGATGACAAAAGAAGAAGTGCAGTCGGCGATGGTCCCGGCGTTTGGTGTGCGTGTGCTGGATGCCTTCGAGGAAGCGCCTCAGTCGCGGGCGCATGATGGAGTGAATCTCGTGCGCGTGTGACAGCTCGGGGGCTCTACCTCGGTAGGAATCGCAGTGTCCGCACTCCGGTCTCGGGCACTAGGGTCCAGCCGCCATGTACGGGATCGCCGTTCTCGCGCATCGCTTTCGCTGCGACGAGCAGCACGGTATTGAGACCGCCACGCAAGACCGCGGTCCTGGCCTCGTCGTCGTAGAGCGCCCAGCCTTCGGTGGACTCGCTCAACATGTAAGTCACCATGGCTGGAAGCTATCGCGTTGGACCGACAACAAGTCGTAGTCCGACACATGGCCCAGTCGCCGAGTCCTATCCGATTTCGGCGAGCCCGTCGACAATCTTCATCGTCTCGACCGCGACAGTAGTGACCTTCGCGATGAGGTCGACGATGTACCGCGGGTCGTCGTGCTCGTCGCACCAGTCGTTCGGGTCATTCACGATCCCGGACGCCTTGTCGGTCTTGACCTGGTAGCGGTCGATGACCCAGGCCAGCGCGGAGCGGGAGCCGAGCATGTACCTCTCGGCGTCCTCGGGGATGCCGGTGATGGTGACCTTCGGGTTGTATATCAGCTTCGTGTGGTCATCCACGTTCTTGCTGGTATCGGGGTCCTTCTTCTTGGCCCACTTCAGCTTTGTGACCCGCCACGTCTCGCGATCAGCCAAATCAGCGCCGGGCTTGAGCTGCACGTCGACCGGATAGGGTTCAACGTCTTCGTACCCGACGTGGAGGCCAGACAGAGCCCGGCCGGCAATCGCTAGCTGCTCGAATCGCTCCAGCGTCTCCGGAGTCGGAATGTGCGGCAGCATCTTCTTCAGGTCCGCCGCGTACGTCGATCGGTAGGCCGGGTCATGCAGCAGGCCGTAGACGTAGAAGAAGATGTCGTCTTTGGTGACCTGGTCGCCGACCGCCTCCCGATATAGGCGGAGGATGCCGTCGGTGATGTTGTCGACGCGACTGTAGCCGTACTCGTCTACCTCAGCTGAGCCAGCTGCCAGATCAAGGGTGCTGTCGTCGGGCTCGGCCTTCTCGTAGGTCCAGCGGGGATAGAAATTGGCGGCACCCGCTCCGAGATCGATGATTCGATCGGTCATCAAACACATGAACGGAAGCGCCATGCTGCCGGGGTTTGGTGCATACATTCCGATGTTTGCGTGATGGCGTGTTGGAAACATGGACGTAAGCCCGCCGGGGCGTTCAATAACTGAAGAGTCGAAATAGACGGTCTGGTGGTGGAACGGTCGGTAGATGGCGTCACGATGCGATTCCGGGTTGAATGCCAGCCGAGTTCCCCGTGCGAGCCTCGATTTCAGGCCGTCACTCCAGCTGATGTTGAAGGAGTCAGTGTCGATGAACGCATCAATATTCTGCCTACGATCGGTGATTGACCGCTGCGCGCAGTATCCGTCGAAATGGTCAGCCTGACTGTTATAGGAGTTGACCATGCGACGGACGTTTGCGTTGACTGCCTCGGCCGAGAAGCTATCAACCCACGCATCTCGGTTAGTTTTGAGCCCGCCTGAGAACTTCGCGAAAACGGACGACTCACCGTTCTTGCCGCCAATCACTGGCCAGGCGCTGAAATCGTCGCTGCGCTGGTTGACCCAATCTCCGTCAGCGTTGGGCGTGATGGCTTGCCAGTCAACGGATTCGAGATCGCCAACCGCGACGATCTCCAGTTTCCGCTCGCGGGTCAGGTAGTCGCCGATGTATCGATAGAAGACTTCGCACGATCCGACGTGTTCGGGATTGCGAACCCCGATGAAGACGGCCACGGTGCTGCGACTACCTGAACCGAATACCTTGCCGCCCTCGCGCCGTGACTGATCCCCGGCGGTTCGCTGGTTCCCCCGCATGTTGTAGACGTAGATCCGGCTGTACTCGTCTGCCAATGTCAAGCGGATACCGTCCGCGGTATTGCTGTCGATCCAACCGCCGTTGGAGACGTACGCAACGATCCCGTGGTCGCCCACGCGGTCGGTTGCCCAGCGGAATGCTCGCAGGCAGGAGTCATAGAGGCTTGTATTGAACTGAGCTGTCGACCGCGCAGCGTAAGTCGACTCGATCCGCGCATCAAGTGTCGGATACTTCAGGTTGGCATTCAAGTCATTGGCACGGTCCTGCCCTCCCGAGTACGGCGGTTCCGTACATGGTTTCGGCGTGTTGCAGACCGCGGCGCGTTTTCCACGCGCAGCGGACTGTCGAAGCTCCCCCGCACAGCGATCGGAACTTGGTCTTGCCGTACCAGCCAGTCGCCCACAACGTTCCACCACCTGGTGTGTGGACGAGCGTGACTGGGCAAACCCGATCTCAATTATTCTCGTACTGGCCTGACAGCCGCCCATAGCTCCGCTGCCGCGGAGTTCATCGCCTCCTCGTTCTTCCGTCGAGTCCGTGCGTAGATGAGGTCGGGCACCAACGGTGCTGAGCGTCGCAGGCTGTAGAGGCGTTCCTGCCAGACGAGCAGATCCTCGTCGTTGAGCGGGTTGTCTCTGGTACCGCGTACGGCGTGTTCAATGTCATCGGCCATCGAGCGCCGGTCGGCGCACGCCTGCGTAGACGACCGCAACTGCTCACCGATGTCTAGGCAGGCCGGCAGCAGCGGTGCTGCCACACCAAGCAGAAACGTCGTCAGGCTGGTACCGATAATCATGCTGGTCATCACAATGACAACCGTCCAGACGACCAACACTGTCAGCCAGTAACGAGCGTTGAGGCGCTGCAGCCGTTCGGAATAGGCCGCGTTTGCCCGCTGCGCTATAGCCACGCACACCGTTCCTGCGGCGCCGCGATCCAGCGGGTACCAGCCCAGGAGACCGCCCTGCTTGGCGCGGTCCAGCACCTCTGTATCCGAGCCAGCGAGCTCGGCGACATCTTCAGGGGTGGGGCGCGGTACTCTCGTAGCCAGCGGCGGCATGTCGAAGACGAGCCTGTCGAAATCTTCCTGGACCGCCGCGCCCTGAGCGGCGAGTTTCCCCTCGAAAGCTTTGAAGATGGTGCGCGACAGGAAGATCCAGACGCCAGCGACCGCTCCCACCACAACCGCGGCTTTGGGAAAGAAAACTGCCAACGGCGGTGCCACTATGCCCATCACGCTAAACCCGATCCACCGCAGGTAAGTCCAGCGCTTCGCCTTTGCATACAGGGCTCGCTGGGCAATCAACAGTCGCAGCGCCCCCTCGGCTATATCGGCGGCGGCAGGGGCCGTATAGTCGTGGTCTTCGGTGTCCATCTGCGCACCCTGTTATCCGTAGGTCGGAAATTTCATACCGAAAACATTGCGCCACAGTGAAATCGCCTCACTGTGCTTGTCCGTACATGCCTTCAGCCACGCGCTACGCGCGGTGTTGGTGGCGCTTGCGAGCTGGGCCGTGATCGCCTGCCTTTGTTCGTAGTTGAGATACCCAGAGACGTCTTGACCTGCGTGCCAGCACCAGTGGATCTCCGACTGCGCAAGCTCGAACCACTTGAAGATAGGCCAACTATAATCGTCCCACGATGTCGATAGTTTAAGCGCGATCACTTCGAGGTGATAGCTCTGCAGCTTAACCGGCTGACGCCGATTCCAGTGTTTCAGCATCGTGATCACTCGCCGGAAGCGGGACCCCCGAGCCGTAACCGCCGCGGCGATGTCGCTGCTGTGCTGGGGAGGGTTGGTCGGCAACCAGATCTCGCGTTTCATGTCGGGAATTTCGTACCCTGTGACCTTCCCATTGTTATCGTTCACTCGTAACGCTGGGACAACATCGATGTTGGGCCAGGACTGGAAGCTAACCGTGACGGCTTGTCCGTTACGCCGTCCTGCCCCTGCCTGCCCGGTCCCCAAAGCATTTTTCACCGCGAGCAGCACCTGCGACGGTCGGCGGTCCTTGATGTGTTTGCCGTAGTGGAGCACCGCCATCACGTCGACGTCCGCATGCTCCTTTAGCGCGGTGTACCGCGGGATTGAACCGAAGGCTATCGCCTCCAGTACCTCGATGCCGTTGTTGCGCAACCGGTCTAACACCCAGTCTCGACGCGCATTCGCCGTTGTGCGATGGTCTCCAGGTAGATTAACTTCCTCGTAGAAGCGGGCGAACGCCGCTTCAGTAGTCCAAGCCATATCACTCCATCGTCAGTGCCGACGGCCGACCCATCGCTGCCCTGGCGGTCAACGGATGACGGCTGGAACAAACCCTAGTGGCCCCCACCGACACGCTGATGTTGGTCGACGGCACCCCGTCGCGCCGGTTGGCACGCGTCGTCGTGGTCGATCTGAATCGTCGAACCGGCCGCTTGTTCCTTGGACGGCTACACCATGCTCGCTGGGTGCCACCCGAACATCGCCCGGTGAAACTTCGCTCGTTCGGGTGGCTCAGGATCAACGTGTCCCAGCGGCACTTCAACGCACCCCAGGAATCGGCTCGGAGCTGGAGCGCGATCCTCCTCGTCGGTCACGGTTTCATCGGTCGACTCTTTCGCTGCGGCAGCTTGCTCGGCGGCGATCATGGTGTTGGGTTTGTTGCAGAGGATCAGTCGCGTGAACGCTTCGACGTACTCCAAAGCTGCTCCCATCAGAGTGAACCCAGCAGTGGCCAAATCGGCGGACATTACTTGGGGGCCGAAGGGCGAAATGGGTTCTGCCATCCACACTCCGAGGTCGTCGTAGTGGGACTGGTCCAGATTCCCAGCTTCAGGTGCGAAATGCTGTATCCTGCCTAGCATCAGCGCGGCATTAGTGGCGTTCCCATATTGCCGTCCGGGCTGCGGCACGACCTGGAGGATGCCGTCGTGGATGTGGTTGCGCAGGTGTTTGCAGACCCAAGCGTATTTCTGTAAGCGGATCACATCGTCGAGCAACGTTTCGTCATACTGCTTCTGGACCAGCTTGTTAACGAAGTCGCGTGAGTCCAGTGACCGGTTTCGAATGGTTTTGTGATCCTTCGACGTGTCGAGCAGCCATGCGTACAGGCGTCCGTAGATGTCGAATGCTGCTGCAAGGTAGAGGAGTTGACGATCGAACGCCTCAGCGGCTGTCTCGACTACGTCGCTCCTGCGTTTGTCCAAAGGGTTGGACAAGGCGGCGAGCATGTGGTCCAGCGCACATGCTGCGCGGGCCAACCGGATGAGGATCGAATTGAAAGCCTCGGCGCACACGGGACCACCTTGCGCGGCCGCGGCATGTGCCGCGGCGAAGTCGAAGAACGTCATCGCGCTGGTAACGCCCCACAGGTACGAGTTCACGATGGTTCCCGTCGACTCGGTCGTCTCCCACGCGCCGCCACCCAGGAGTTGACCGCGCTCTATGGCCACGACCGGGTTCGAGGTGACTCGCAAATAGTGCCCGATGAGGGCAACCGCGTCGTCGGGAGTTACCGTGACGACGATGTCGTTGTCTCCGACATCTGTGCGCCCGGCGACGGCCCGATTGGTGACGATCACGTCGATCTCTACGGCTCCGGCGCCGGCGGCGTAGGCAGCGGCGGTGTGGCGTTCATCGAGGCATAGAACAGGCGCGTCGGCAGGAGCGGTCTGCTCGTCGAACTGCTGGAAAATCGGGAAGAACCGCGCAACCGACCAGCCTTCCTCCGATTCGGTATTCGTCGTGATGTGGAACTCCGCCGCGTCCATGAATCGGCCGGCGTCGGTGACCGTGGTGAAGTCAACAGTGTGTAGCATCGGCTTATCCAGAAGCGTCGACCATGCATCTGGAGGCTGATCCATCCCCTTCGGCATCAGCAGGTGGACTTGGATCTCGTCGCGGGTGAGGAAGCCAGTGAGGTAGCCATCCGCAGGAGGCTGCGGGATCGACTCGACGTCGATGCCGAGCCTCATTGGCCGCGTCTCGGGCCGTATTGGAAACAAGGGAGTGGTCTTCTCCGTGACCGGCGGCCGCACGTAACGCATGAACCGCTTGTTGGGACGGCCCTGAGGGATCCTGATCGTCATTCCAGCATCGTCGCACCGCAGTATGACAACTCAACCCAGCATTGTCGGTCAGGCTGTCGCACCTGCAATCAGACTTCACGCCCACACGAGGTTCCCCATGTCAGCGGCACGTGAATTCTGACCCCGGCGCGGCAAGGTGGCTTCCAGTCAACGTCGCAACAGTTGATGGTCTGGTGAGCTTAGCAGCGCGGTGAAAAGTTTGGCGGGACTGCGGTCTTCGAGGGTGTGGCGGGGGCGGTTATTGATCTCATATTCGACAGCGCGCAGATGGTCGGGTGTGTGGGTGCTTAGGCTGGTGCCCTTGGGAAAATATTGGCGTAGCAGCCCGTTGGCGTTTTCGTTGCTGCCGCGCTGCCACGGCGAGCGGGAGTCGCAAAAGTAGACCGGTACGCCGAGGTCCGCGGTGATGTCGGTGTGCCGGGCCATTTCGATGCCCTGATCCCAGGTGATCGATCGGATCAGGTTTGATGGCAGGTCACCCAAGGTCGCGGCGATTGCGATGCGCAGGGAGTTGGCGTCACGGGCGGGAAGGTGCATCAGTCGAATCAGCCGGGTCTGGCGCTCGACGAGGGTGCCGATCGCCGAGCGCTGGTTCTTGCCGAGGATGAGGTCGCCTTCCCAGTGTCCTGGCTGACTGCGGTCGGCGGGGGCGAATGGCCGCTGGTGGATCGACAACATCGGCTGGGCGAACCATGGGCGACGCCGGCCCGGCCGCTGGTGCGCGCGGCGATGGGTCCTGCCGGTGCGCAATGGGCCGCGGTCACGTGATCACCGCTGAGGCCGTACCTCTGCTTCAACCCGTCCTGCGCCTCCAAGCAGCACTCGCGGATGCTCCGCGGTCCGACCCCGAAGCCGTGATCATGGCCGCGGTTCGCGCCATTGAGCACTGCAACAGGTGGGCGGCTCCTCTCGCGGGCCACAAGTGGTACGCGTTCGTCGCCGAGTACTTCTTCGACGAGTACACCGTCACTTCGTTCGCCAACCGCGCAGTTCGCGACGTATTCGCCGCGGTCGTGCAGCACGTTCCCGATCGTTCACCGGGTGCTCGGATCCCCGCGGAGTTGCTGACTATCCGCGAAGACATCACGGATGGTAGCTGGGGCTTCCGCATCAACCGGCAGAAGACTTTGGACCACGTGGCCGTGCTGAAACGGATATACGCCGATCACTGGCTATCCCGCCAGCTCAACGAGACCGACGACATCTTGTCCTCGGGCGCTTCTCTCGGTGGAGCGTTCGCGATCGAGCAGCAGCGCCTTGAGAACCGGGTAGCCAGGCTCACGCGGTCGCGCAACGCGGCGATTCACGGAGGGCCGTTGTCGTCGGCTGCCTGCGACAGCATCGCCGACTTCGCCACAGTCATTGCGCAGAAAGCGCTGTACACAGCGGTGCGTGCGACGGTCGCCGGGCAGGCGGTCGACGTCTACGCCAGCAAGCAGCGGGATGAGTACCGCCAGCGCAGCCAGAACCTCGCGTCGGGTGGCGATCTGAAGAACCTGTTCACCCTCATCTAGAGTCGGTCAGTCCTCCGGCTCGGCGTTGTAGAAGTCGTCGAGGGTCCACACTTCCGCTGCGACCGTCAGCTGCTCGGTTTTCGTTCGGGTGCCACGGCGGTCCATCGCACTGGAGGTCATCTCCACGGCGATCTCCTCGGGTGCGTTTCTACCGGCGACGATGGTCAGTGTGAAGTCGCCAGACTGCTCGCGCGGCCGGAGGTCACCGACGTTCCACGTGACCTCGAAAACGCCACCCTTGTCGGAGACGGACCCGGCATGCGGGAAGAAGTCGGGGACCTGCGCCCTGGTCATCCCGGCGAGAGCGTTCTCACGCATCTGGTCCAGCGGGTCCGGCCACTTCGGCAGCGGGGGAAGGTCACGGACATTCGGCGGGCAGGTGCGGACCAGAACCCCGCCCTTGCGGATGCGGACCGTCAACTGCACACCGGAGACCGGGTCGTCGGTATCGTTGCCGACCTGGAAGCACGCTGTGTTCGCTTCATCGTCGTTGACGATCTGGCGGAGCACGTGGTCCATCAGCCGGCTGCGCAGCCTGGTGAGGTAGTCGCCGACCCGGCGGTCGAACTCCCCGGCGTCCTTTGGGTCGGCGTACCGGAGCATCCCCAGCGGCCCGGTGATGTCACCGAGGGAGCTGAACGTGTCGTACGCGGTCCAGGCCGGACGAGCCGGATTGGGCTGTGGCTTGGGGCGTGGAGGTGGCCGATCCGGGGGCTTGCCGCTGTTGGCCCGGACGTACGTCTCATGCCGACGCAGCCAGTCCTCAAGGTCCTCCCGCTCGATGCTGAGGCGGATGAGCGGGTCCGCGGTGGCCGTCAGCGTCAGGTCCAGTTCTGGCCGCTGCGCGCCCTGCAGGAGACGGCGGCCGAGCATCTCAATCTCCTTGGGACCCGCCGGCGCCGTGCGCCCTGCCCCGCGGTGGAAGACGATCCCGGCGTGGTACTTGTCGTACTGCTTCTGCAGGGTGTGCTGCGGGTCGCCGGGCTCAGGCGCTTCGACGACCACGACGAGCACCTCGACGCCTTCGAATCGGACCGTGCGCGGCGTGAACCGAGGGGTGGATGCGTACGTCTTGATCCCCGGCGTGAGGTCGGCGTGGTCGACGGCAGGGATTCCAGCCGCGGCGCCGGGTTCCACGCCCACGACCATGTAGGCGACGCCGCCGTATTGGGGCCTAGCATCGTCGACGGACCGGTTGGCGAACCCGAGGACCGCCTTGGCTACCGCGAACTTGCCCGCAGCGACGCTGAGGTCGAGGGTGCTCTTCCACTCCAGCCAGTTCGTCTCCTGGGCCTCGGGCCGGGAGCCGTGGATCGCCGCGACGAGGCGAAGAAGCTCGTCGTCGGTGCGAAGCGCACGGGTCGTGTCGATGTCGCTCAGCGTGATCGGCCGCGGATCCACCGGATTAGCGTATTGCTCGGTGGCGACAGCTCTGGGCGGCACGCGGCATGATCTCGCCGGGGTGTAGGCAACCGGGTGGGTACCGGTGCGTTGATCGCGCAAGGGCCAGCCGCGCGGACTCCGATGAGCACTACGTCCTCGACCCGTGCGACGGGGTCCTCGGCGTGGTTGGCCGCCGCCAGCAGCGGTTCGATTGGCTCCGCGGCGAACCGTCTGCTGGGCGGCCCCACGTTCTAATTGCATAAATACGGGTCATGCACTCGGTGGATAGTTTGATTCGTCTGGTTTTTGTCCGGTCTTCGGTGTGTGAATTTCAGTCGCGTGAAGTTGATTGAGGTTTGGTCAGCCCGGGCACCGGATGTCTTCCGCCAGCAGCGGCAGCAGAATTTCGGCGACCTCGGTCATGATGTGCCGTGTCACCAGCAGCTCAAGGATCTGTTCCGGGGTCTGCCGCGGGTTGGTTCGGCGATTCGACATCTCTCGCAACGCCCGTACTCCTGCATGCGGGTGTGCTGACACTGTGTTCGCGGCGAACTGATGTGGGTGCACGGTCTCGATATCGGCCTCCACGAGCACGCGTGCTGTGCTGAACCCGGCCCGGCCATCGTCGGTGACGATGGCGTCGGCTTTGCCGATGATCGCGGCGTGGGCGACGTGGCCGTCATCGGGATCATTGAGGCCGTAGCTGTAGTCGCGGTCTTTGGATGCGTGAACCTCTGAGCCAGGAAATGCAGCCTTCAGCTGGTCGAAAAGGTGCTGACGGCGACTAGCGCTATCGGTGATTCCCCCCTTGTCGCGCAGGCCGGCCAGTACGTAGTTCAGCTCGAAGAGAATCCCAGATCCCCAGACAGGCGCGTACGCCTCCTCGGCGGCCAACTGCAGCAAGAAGTCACGCTGAAGGCTCGGCACGAGGGCACAGGTGTCGAGGACAGCGCGATACACGTGGGCGAGTCTTTCAAACGCCGCAGAAAGTCAACGCTTGCGTTTCGCCTCGGCGAGTAACTCGGCGACTTCGTAGGCATTGGCATCCGCGAACTCCGCCGAGCTTTCGCTGATGAACCGGTTGCGCCGGGCGTGAAGCTCCTCGCGGTAGGCAAGGACATCGGCAAGCCGCAGCTTGCGTCGCACCGCGCCAGGCACGTGCGCGTCTAATTCGCCGTTCTGGATGAGGCGAACCACCGTGGGGCGGCTGAGGCCGAGGATCTCGGCGGCCTGCTGGGTGGAGATTTCCTGGTCGCGAGTCAGGATGCTGATCGACTGGCCGTGGCTGAGGGCGTGGGCGGCACGCTTGAGGACCTCGTGAAGCTGTTCGGTCAGTTCGACGCGGTCATGTTCGCTCGCACCGGACAGGAAAAAGGCAGGCTCAGGAGAGGTCCCGTGACGGGCCTCGTGCGCCTCGATGAAGCTGAGTACATCGGCAAGCCCATTGGCATCAGCCGGAACCGGGTTAACAATCTCCGCGGAGGCGCTGCTCATGGGTCTCACTTCCTTTCATCTCACCATCGGAACGAAGCTAAGCGTAGCATAGTTACGAAAGTTACGAAAAGGGTGGCAGGCTGGGCTCTGCATCGCAATGTTGATTTCCCGAGGCTAATCGTAGGTAACTCGTTCGGCGCCAGCAGCTTTCAGTAGCTGGTCTCGTGCTTCACATAAGCTGTCGATAGCGGACTTCAAGTCGAGAGCGGCATCGGCCAGTTGGTGGCGCCCCGCAGGATTACCGTGTGAAGCAAGCAGTGCGGTCGCTGAGCGGAGTCTGTCCACATAGAGCAGCGCATCGACGGTGTATTGAGCGGTCCGCATTGGGGTGGCACCACCTGACCGTTGGAGGTGGTTACTCATGAGCGCTCTCCAGTCGTCAATGATGCGCCTATCGAAGCCGTGCAGTGCGTTGAGCACCCAACGTTGCCAGGCTGGCGGCCGTCGTTGCAGTGAACGGGAATGTGGTGATGGAGAGGCCATGTTCAAACCCTAAGATCCGTACTCGCCGTATCGCTACACCCGAACGAATTAGGTTTGACGGGCGCTGAGCTGAATTCCAACGCCAGCGAGCCGCGACGTTATTAGAGTGCCGTCCAGCGACACCGGCGCGGGTAGCTTCTTGATCGTTCGCGTCCCGTCAGGGCGCGCCGGTAGCGTCTATCGGCAAGGCAAGCCGAGTGGCTGCCCAATGGTCTCGATTCAACGGAGAAAAGATGGGCAACGAGATCGAATTGGTTACCGACGGCGATGGTTTGGCCGTGATCGGTAACTCAGCCGATGTTGAGCGCTTCTTGCTTGACCATGGCCTCGACCGGGCGCCCTCGAAGGTTCTGGATGCTCGCCGTCTTTCGTCGTTCGTGGGCACGGGTGGGACGGCGATGCAAGTCGGCTCGGAAGTTGCCACAAACTCGGGACGCTGGGTCAAGCTGACTGCTGAGTCCGCGCAGGCCGTCAAGCAATACGGGCTGATGGCGACCGAGACCCCCGGTGTCAGTCACGCGATGATCGGCAAGCCCGGTGAGATCAAGCAGTGGCTTCAGATCGCTCAGGCCCCGACGAAGCTGCTTAGTGGTCCGTTGGCCTTGTCGGCGGTGTCAACGATGATACAACAACAGGCGATGCAACAGCAGATGGACCAGATCGTGGAGTATCTCCAAGAGATCAACGAGAAGGTCGATGACATCCTGCGTACACAGAAGGACGCGGCTTTGGCGGAGATGATCGGCGTCGACCTAGCCATAGAGGAAGCGCTCGCCGTGCGCGACCAGGTTGGGCGGGTTTCGGAGATCACTTGGTCGAAGATCCAGTCGGGCTCATTCGTGCTCGCGCGGACGCAGGCATATGCCATACGCCAATTTGAAGCCATCGCCGAGACTCTGGAGAAGAAGGCCGACCTCGGCAAGATTGCCAAGGCCACCAAGGAGGCGGAGCCGAAGGTGCGCGAGTGGCTGGCGGTCATCGCGCGCTGCTTCCAGCTCCACGACGGGTTAGCCGTGCTGGAACTCGATCGGGTGCTCGATTCCGCTCCCGAGGATCTCAACAGTCACCGCCTGGGCCTGATTGAGGCCCGTCAGAAGCGGCTGGGTCTCATCTCGAGCAGCACCGCCCGCTTACTGACCCAAATGAACGAGACGGTCCGCGGCGCGAACTCCAAAGTACTGCTCAATCCACGCGACGCGCCTGCGGCCGTGCGGTCGAGCAACGAGATTGCGACGGATGTGGTGGCTTTTCGCGACCGCCTTGGCATCGAGTCGGGCGACGCGGCGACCGATGCGAGGCGGTGGCGCCAGGCCGTCGGCGAAGCCTTGGACAAAGCGCGGGCAACGGGAACAGAGGGTGTCGCGACAGCCAAAGACAAGGCCACGGATTTGGCCGACGCGGCCAAGGACAGAGCAATCGATCTAACCGGTGCTGCCAAGGACAAGACCGCCGAACTGAAAGGCGTCTTCCAGGCATTCTTACGCCGAAGGTGAGTATCGCGCGGCCAATAAGCGGTCGGCGCCTACGTGATTGCGAGCGCAAGCTTGACGACGAACGCTGGACCGTCATTCACGAGGGCATATCCGTCGGCCAGGCCGCCTTGATTGCAGAGCGTTCGTCGTCGGCGGACCCGCCGGTACGTCAAAGTGCCGGTATCGCGGTTGATGCGCGGGACCAGGCGCGTGGCCGTGCGCGGGACCACGGAAGTGGGGAAGTGACTACCCGAATCGCCGTACACCGCCTGGTTCCGCGACCACCGCCGCACGATCCGGCGGGCAGCGATGTACGCGTCCTGGGTCACCTCGACGACGACAATGGCTCTCTTGAGTCCGTAAACACCCCAGAACCGGCCCGGCCCGCGGCCGGGCTCCCGCCATAGTTCTGGCACGATGTGCTGATACTCCTTGTCGCCGTGCACGTTTGGTGATGAATGCTTGGTGAAGTAGATGGCCAGCCGCTTCGGATCGCACGCCCGCAAGCCATTGCGCACGTCGATTGCGGTCCCGGCGAGCCGGTGCCGGGCCTTCTGCTCGGCGTTGGGATGGTCGACAACCTCAGCCCACGTCTCGGACAACCAGTGAGCGAAGCCCCGTCTGGAGCGACCCGGTGATGTCGGCGGAGCCATCCACAGGTGAATGTGCGGTGCGCCGCGCCGCTGAAACTCGAGTTTCCAGATGTGCCGAACCGGCTCGCCGTATTCGCGCTCAAATCGTTTGCGCCACAACACCATGTGCCGCTTCACGCTGGCGCCGTCCGGGGCGACGACTTCCCAGTCGCCGGGATAGGTGAGAGTGACCATGGCCGGGACGCGGCCAGACTCCACAAGAGGGGTGTAATCCAGCTCGGCGAAGGTCCGGCACATCGACGAGCGTGATTTGCGGGACCACTCAGTGATGACACCGCCGGTGTTGCACTGGTCGGGTGCCGTAAGGCTCCGTCGTGTCGAAGACCCGACGGCCCGATCACCGTGCCCGACATCGCCTTCGAGGTCACTTCGGAAATGGAACTTCGCATCGTCAACGTCACGTTGGTGACAACCGACGCCCCGCTCGGCGGCTTTCTCGACCCGGACGGGATTGGTCCACCCGAGTCGCACGACGCCGGGACCGACGGTGATGCGAAAACGACCCGATTCAGGTTCGGCGCCTCGACGGCCAGGACCGCAAGCCCACGGTGCTGCCGGCTCGAACAGTGCCGCAGCCGCGGTGACCATCTCGGGACTTGGGAACCGCAGCCCCAATGCGTCGATCGCCCGCAGATCGCCAGTCGCGACCCCGTCGGCGAGCGACTCGCGGACATTTTCGGCACATATAACAAGCCCGCCGGCCCGGGCCGGGTTGAAGCCGGTGCCTCGGTCGACGTCCGGCCGACCGCTGTGGTTCTCGCGCCCTGCGGCCTGGGCGGCCTCGGGCGCTCGCGACCTCCCGTCAACCGAGGCGGCAGCGACACCATGCCGCGAAGACGAGTGTTGTGATGCCGATGTCGAGTCCCGCGTCGAGGGTGTCGATACGGCGGCTGATGATTCGATGCTGGGCATCGGGGTGCCTGCTCCTTGGAGCCCCAAAGGCTGCCCACAACGCAGGCGGCAGCGCCGAAGCTCCTGGTCAGGAGTGCAAGCACCTTGTCCGGTCTATGTCCGTTCGCCGGACAGACTGAATACGTCAGCGCAGCTCAATGCGGCGCATTTGACGCGCAGCATCGAATAAACCGCAGGTCAGCGGCTAATCCGTCCGCCTGAAAAGCGGAAGGTCGGCGGTTCGATCCCGCCCCTGGCCACACTCTTTGACCTGTATGGACACGATGACTGCACCCTATGGATGGGTGGTCTTGTCCGGTTCCTGTCGGTTCGCCTGGTTTCGTGCGACGTCGTGGAGCCGATCGAGGTTGGTGGCTACGTGGTCGAGTTCATCTGAGAGAGATCGCTGTATACATTCGCCGGCTGGCGTTGGTATGGCGCAGGTCGTGGATCGTGAGCGGCGCCAGGCCGGTCTTCTTGATGGCCTTGTTCCAGTGGGGGTCACCGATCGGGTTGCCGCTGTTTTTCTGTGTCAGGTTTGTGGCTTGCTGACGCGGTGACCCGTTTGGCTGTCTCGACTAGATGGGAAGCAGCGCGGTTCATCTTCTTGCACTCGGCGGTGGATAGATCCTGGTGTGTGTAGGCCGCCTTATTCTTGAGGCCGAGGAGGGTGCTCAGGTATTTTTCGGATCCGCTGTCGGCCGTTCTAAGCAGTGTTATGGCTTCGCTGTGAGTCCCGCCTGACGAATGCACGCCGAGTCGGACGCAGCAGATGACGTCGGACGCGGCGATACCGGCGTCCACGAACAGATCACCCGCCGCGTTGGGCATTTCATCTTCGAGATGCTCAGCGGCGTCGAAGAACTCAACTGCCTTGGACAGGCGCCCCGCGGTGACAACGGAATTGCACTCGCGCGTCCCTGCCATCAGGCCCTCCTCGCCGCCTTGGCCTTGCCTATGGGACGCAGCTGCCTATTGAGCCATGCACGTGTCCCGGAGACGGTCAGGCCTTGCCTAGCCACGTCACTTAGCAGCGGCTCACCGGCGGCGGCTGCGGCGCGAAGCTCATCTTCGGTGTACTCGACGACGCGGCCATCGTTACCAGTCCAGGCGGTGACCGACCGTACTAGTTCGGCCACCCGTTGTTCCCACACCTCCGGTTCCTCTGGATGGCTATCGTGTTCGGGGTCGGAGGCACGCACCAGTAACAGGTCGATGTCGCTGTGGAGAGTCATCCGGCCCGTTGCCGCTGAGCCGAACACGGCGGCGTACTTGAGCGTCTTTCCCCACCCTTTGAGGTGCGCTTCGAGGCGGTCCAGGAACGTTGCGGTCAGCCGCGACAGCGCCAGGATCGGCTCTGCCGCAAGATGTTCGGTGTTGAGTCGGTAGGTGTTGGTTCTACCGACCTGATCATTGAGTACCACACCTTGGGTGGTGAGGCGGGTGAGGACTTTGCGGATGCCTTCCCCTGACGCGGTGGTCAGGATGCGCTGGATCTGGGTGATCGTGAACGTCACCTCGCTGGTCGCCAGAACGCCGAGAACGTCGCCGTCCAACGTCGGCGTCACCGTAGCGAATGGCCGGTTCAGCTGCACCGAGGGCGCTCCCTTGCTTGTAACTAAAGTTAGAGCAATTCAACTATAGTTAGAGCGGTGCTGCAACTATAGTTAGAGATATACAACTAAAGTTGAAATGCTTTTGGGTCTACAATGCGACGGTTGGAAGGGCGGCATACATCGTCGCGTTCGGACTTCACCTCGCGCGGCGCCGCAAAAGTGGCTGACATTTCGACCCGGCCCGATCGTGCGTCAGGACCGCGGGATCAGATGGCGGACTCGGTAGCGCGGCGCTCTGGCCGCATTAGGGCGCTCTCAAGCGCCGCGCCGCCACCACACCCGCTCTACCGGTCCGGCCATCTCCCGTCCGGCTCAAACTCCCAATGAATCTGTCGCCCTTGCCAGGCCGCTCGGGCCGCGCAGCGGCGGCTTCTCGGTGGAGCCCTCAGTCCTCCGGGTTGTAGCCGAGGTTGGGGCCCAGCCAGCGCTCGGCCTCCGGCAGGGTCCAGCCCTTGCGCTTGGCGTAGTCGGCGACCTGGTCCTGGGCCATCCGGCCGACCACGAAGTACTGCGACTGCGGGTGCGAGAAATACCAGCCGCTGACGGCGGCACCGGGCCACATCGCCATCGACTCGGTCAGCTCGATGCCGGTCCGCTTGGTCACGTCCATCAACTCGAACAGCGTCGTCTTCTCGGTGTGCTCCGGGCAGGCCGGGTAGCCCGGCGCCGGGCGGATGCCGACGTACCTCTCACCGATGAGCGCCTCGTTGTCCAGTTGCTCGTCGGGCTGGTATCCCCAGAACTCCTCGCGGACCCGCTGGTGCATCCGCTCGGCAAACGCCTCGGCCAGCCGGTCGGCGATCGACTCCAGCAGAATCGCGCTGTAGTCGTCGAGCGCCTCCTTGAACTCCACGATCTTGGTCTGGCTGCCCAGCCCCGCGGTGACGGCGAAGGCGCCGACGTAGTCGGCAAGACCGGTGTCCTTGGGCGCGATGAAGTCGCCCAGCGACCGGTTCGGAATGCCGGCCCGGTGCTCACCCTGCTGGCGCAGGTTGTGCAACGTGGTCAGCACCTCGGCACGGGTCTCGTCGGTGTACACCTCGATGTCGTCACCGACCGCGTTTGCCGGGAAGAACCCGATCACCCCGTTGGCGGTGAGCCACTTCTCCCGGATCAGGGTGTCGAGCATTTCTTGAGCGTCGTTGTACAGCTTGCGGGCGGCCTCGCCGGTGGCCGGATTGTTGAGGATGTCGGGGAATCGGCCCTTCATCTCCCAGGCGTTGAAGAACGGCTGCCAGTCGATGTACTCGCGCAACTCGGCCAGGTCGTAGTCATGAAACTCGCGCACCCCGAGACCTTGCGCGGGCAGCGGCGGCGTGTAGCCGTCCCAGTCGATCGGCGTCCGGTTGGCGCGGGCCTTCTCCAGCGTCAGCATCGGCCGCTCGTTCTTCTGCGAGTGCCGCTCGCGCAGGGCCGCGTAGTCGGCCGCGGTGGCCTCCAGCAGGCCCGGGCGCTGCTTGTCGTCGAGCAACGCGGCGGCGACGGGCACCGAGCGGGAGGCGTCCTTGACCCACACCACCGGGCCGCTGCGACGCGGCGCCACCTTCACCGCCGTGTGCGCGCGTGAGGTGGTCGCGCCGCCGATCAGCAGCGGGATCTGCATTCCCTCGCGTTCCATTGCGGCGGCGAAGTTGACCATCTCGTCCAGGGACGGGGTGATCAGGCCGGACAGCCCAATGATGTCGGCGTCGTACTCCCGGGCCGCGGCCAGGATCTTCTCGGCGGGCACCATCACTCCGAGGTCGACCACGGTGTAGTTGTTGCACTGCAGCACCACCCCGACGATGTTCTTGCCGATGTCGTGGACGTCGCCCTTGACGGTCGCCATGATGATGATGCCGTTGGTCTTGTCCTGCTCCGTGGAGCCGGACTGCGCCTTCTCCGCCTCGATGAACGGCAGCAGGTAGGCCACCGCCTTCTTCATCACCCGGGCCGACTTCACCACTTGGGGCAGGAACATCTTGCCCGCGCCGAACAGGTCGCCGACCACGTTCATGCCGTCCATCAGCGGACCCTCGATCACCTCGATCGGGCGGCCACCCGCGGCGGCGATCTCGGCCCGCAGTTCCTCGGTATCGGCGTCGACGTGCGCGTCGATGCCCTTGACCAGGGCGTGCGTGATCCGCTCGCGGACGGGAAGGCTGCGCCACTCGGCCGCGGCCGGGTCTTCGGGCTTGCCCTTGGTGTTGAACCGTTCGGCGATCTCCAACAGCCGTTCGGCCGCGTCCTCGCGACGGTTCAGGACGACGTCCTCGATGCGTTCCCGCAGCTCGGGGTCGATCGAGTCGTAGGGCACCAGCGCGCCGGCGTTGACGATGCCCATATCCAGGCCGGCCTTGATGGCGTGGAACAGGAACACCGCGTGGATCGCCTCGCGAACGGGGTTGTTTCCCCTGAACGAGAACGACACGTTCGAGATACCGCCGGAGATGTGTACCCCGGGAAGGTTCTCCTTGATCCAGGCGCAGGCCTCGATGAAGTCGATGCCGTAGGTCGCGTGCTCCTCGATGCCGGTCGCCAGCGCGAAGCAGTTCGGGTCGAAGATGATGTCCTCGGCCGGGAAGCCGACCTCTTCGGTCAGAATCCGGTAGGCGCGCTCGCAGATCTCCTTGCGCCGCTCCAGGTTGTCGGCCTGGCCCTTTTCGTCGAAGGCCATCACGACCACGGCGGCGCCGTACTTGCGGCACAGCCGCGCCTCGCGGACGAACTTCTCCTCGCCCTCCTTCATCGAGATCGAGTTGACGATCGGCTTACCCTGCACGTTCTTCAGGCCCGCCTCGATGACCTCCCACTTGGAGGAGTCGATCATCACCGGGACCCGGCTGATGTCCGGCTCGGCCGCGATCAGCTTGGTGAACCGATCCATCGCGGCGACGCCGTCGATCATGCCCTCGTCCATGTTGATGTCGATGACCTGCGCACCGACCTCGACCTGCTGCAGGGCGACCGACAGGGCGGTGTCGTAGTCCTCGGCCTTGATCAGGTTGCGGAACCGGGCGGATCCGGTGATGTTGGTGCGCTCGCCGATGTTCACGAACAGGGAGTCGTCGGTGATGTTCAGTGGCTCCAGGCCCGAGAGCCGGGTGGCCACCGGGATCTCCGGCAGCTCGCGGGGTGCCTTGCCCTCCACGACCTTGGCGATCTCGGCGATGTGCGGCGGCGCCGTCCCGCAGCACCCACCGACCAGGTTGACCAGGCCGGCGTCGGCAAACTCGGCGATGTAGCCGGCCTGATGCTCGGGGGTCTCGTCGTACTCGCCGAAGGCATTGGGCAGACCGGCGTTCGGGTAGCAGGAGACAAAGGTGTCCGCGATCCGGGCCATCTCGGCGATGTAGGGCCGCATCTCCGGCGCACCCAGGGCGCAGTTGAGGCCCACCGCGATCGGCTTCGCGTGCCTGATCGCGTTCCAGAATGCTTCGGTCACCTGACCGGACAGCGTTCGCCCGGAAGCGTCGGTGATGGTGCCCGAGATGATCACCGGCCAGCGGCGTCCGCGGTCCTCGAACAGCGTTTCGACGGCGAACACCGCCGCCTTGGCGTTCAGGGAGTCGAAGATGGTCTCGATGATGATTATGTCGGCGCCGCCGTCGACCAGGCCGTTGGCGGCTTCCAGGTAGGCGGCGACCAGTTGGTCGTAGGAGACGTTGCGGGCTCCGGGGTCGTTGACGTCTGGCGAGATCGATGCGGTCCGCGTCGTCGGCCCCAGCGCCCCGGCCACGTAACGGGGCTTCTCCGGGGTGCTGAACTCGTCGGCGGCCGCCCGCGCCAGGGCCGCGCCGGCGTAGTTGAGTTCGTAGGCCAGCTCGGCCATGTCGTAGTCGGAGAGCGAGACCGCGTTCGCGTTGAACGTGTTGGTCTCCAGAATGTCGGCGCCCGCCTGCAGGTACTCGCGGTGGATTCCCTCGATGATCTGCGGCTGCGTCAGGCTGAGCAGGTCGTTGTTGCCCACCAGATCGCTCGGCCAGTCCTTGAACCGCTCGCCTCGATAGCCGGCCTCATCCGGGCGGTCCCGCTGGATCGCCGTGCCCATCGCCCCGTCGATCACCATGATCCGCTGGCCGAGGGTGGCCGTCAGTGCGTCGGTGCAGTCAGGGCGGATATTCGGCTCAAAGGCGCTCACGTTTATTCCCTCCGTAGCGGAAGGCGTCCTTGACTCTGCCGAGCGTGGCGGATACCGGCGGGGAACCGGCGAACCGTTGCAACGCCTCTCGACCCACAAAAGTCTACGTCGTCACGCGGCGGTTCGTTGCTTGTGCTAAGTGTCCGAGCTTCGGCGGGCGGTTATCACCACCGAGGCCGCCCAGGCTCGGACACCATCACCGGTGCCAAACGAGCGCGTCGCTGGCCCGGTTCGGTTCAACTCCTGGGGCATGGTTTGCCGGGCCCGAGCTTGGGCGCCGGACAGTGACACAATCGTCGCCGAGACTGCGCTGATGCGTGATCCCGCCGCCGATACCTCAGAAGGTGTCGCTGCCAACGCTTCTGGTGCCACGCTGGCCCGAAACACAAGTGGCACCAGGTAGCGGTGCACGAACGATCACTACATCGGTTGGCGGCCAATAGGTTTGATCGAGGTGACCTTGGCGCGCGGCCAGTCGTCTCGAATGATTACGTCGCCGAGGTGGCAGATCCGTTGTCGGGCCGGTCTGAAAACGTCGGGTAGCTGACCGGTTGGCCAGAGGTTTCGCCCGGGGCGATGTATTCCGGTGTCTCCGGGTGGGAGAACAGGTTCGAGTTGTCCACTTGGTGTCCTTCCAATGAAGGGGTCGGCTGGTTAGCACTGTCGACAGAAGGACGAACGACGACGATCGTATCGCGCGCAGGTCTTCCTGGTGGTGCGTTGAAGAGTTGCGATCACCGCTAGAGCGCGGTTCATACATAACTGTACGGGCAGTGATGTTGGGCACTCACGCCCACCCGGCGGCGGTGGTGGGCACGTCCGAGGTCGCTGTGCTGTTATGCTGCTAACAACGTTGACCGTTGCATTCGATGGTCAGCACGTCGTGAAACGCTTCTTCACCCCCCGTGCTCGCCCTGCTTTCGGGGCTGATGCCGGCGCAGTTCGTATCTCGGCGATCGATTTTGCCCACCGGCAATTTCGCCACCTTGTACTGACCGAACGCGCGTATCTCGCTGCCCACTCGGCGGAACCGATCCTGAAAGACATCAAATTGACTACTGGTACGACCTTTGCTGATCTCGGCGTGGGCGAATCGCTCATCGAGGTGCTCGCCGCCCGCGGGATCAGCCATCCCTTCCCTATCCAGATCGAAACGCTGCCCGACACGCTCGGCGGCCGAGACGTCCTCGGCCGCGGCAAGACCGGCAGTGGCAAGACGCTGGCCTTCTCCCTTCCGATGGTCAGCAGGCTGGCCGGGCGCCCGCGCCGCCCAGCCCGGCCCACGGGTCTGGTTCTTGCCCCCACCCGGGAGTTGGCCAGCCAGATCACCGCGACGCTGCAACCTTTGGCCGCGGTCAATGGCCTGCGGGTGACCACGATCTTCGGTGGGGTGCCGGAAGGCAGGCAGGTGACGGCGCTCAATTCCGGCGTCGACATCGTCGTGGCCTGCCCGGGCCGGCTGGAAGACCTGATGAAGCAACGATTGATCAGCCTCGACTCGATCGAGATCACGGTGATCGACGAAGCCGATCACATGGCCGATCTCGGTTTCCTGCCCGGGGTCACCCGCATTCTTGCGGCCACCCCGAGCGGCGGGCAGCGACTGCTGTTCTCGGCGACCCTGGACAACGGGGTCGACAAGCTGGTCAACCGATTCCTGCATGACGCCGTGCTGCACTCGGTCGATAGCTCCGATTCGCCGGTGCCCCAGATGGTCCACCACGTGTTCCACGTCTCGGGCGCGGCAGCCAAGAAGGACCTGGTGCACCGCCTTGCCTCGGGTACCGGCCGCCGAATCCTGTTCATGCGCACCAAACATCAAGCGCGCAAGCTTGCCAAGCAGCTCACCGAATCCGGTGTCCCGGCCGTCGATCTGCACGGCAACCTTTCCCAACCCGCCCGCGATCGAAACCTCGCCGCCTTCAGCAAGGGTGAGGCGCGGGTGCTGGTCGCCACCGACATCGCCGCCCGCGGCGTGCATGTCGACGGCATCGAATTGGTGGTGCACATCGACCCACCCGCCGAGCACAAGGCTTACCTGCACCGGTCCGGCCGCACGGCGCGGGCCGGGAACGCGGGTGACGTCGTGACCGTCGTGCTGCCCGAGCAGCGCAAGGACACTCATGCGCTGATGCGTCGTGCCGGAATCCGGGTCACTCCGCAAGAGGTCACCGCCGACTCGGCCGCCGTACATGAGCTGGTCGGTGACATTGCGCCCTATCAAGCTCCCGCGCCGAAGCAGGTGGCGGCACTGAAGAAGGCGGGCGCACCGAAAAAGGGGGCCGCGCCGAAGAAGGGGGCCGCGCCGAGGAATGGTGCGGCGCCGCATGGTTCGCCGCGGCCGAGGTCCGCGGGTTCCGGCAGCCGCCGACGGGGTCCCCGGCCTGGTCGTATGCGTCAGGAAACGTCATAGGACGCAATCAGTTTCAATGATTGCGGCTTGCGCTACGCTAGTTGTCCGGTCGTTGTTGGTACGTCCGGTAGTTAAATGAAAGAAGTAAGTGAATGGCACAGGGAACTGTGAAATGGTTCAACGGAGAAAAGGGCTTCGGCTTCATCACTCCTGACGACGGCACGAAGGACCTCTTCGTCCACTACTCGGAGATCCAGGGCAGTGGCTATCGCTCGCTCGAGGAGAACCAGCGGGTTCAGTTCGAGGTTGAGCAAGGTACCAAGGGGCCCCAGGCGGTAGGAGTCAGCGCCGTCTAGGAACCCCTCGCAAATCTTCGGGGAAATCCAGCCTTAGCGGCTCATCCACTCGATGGGTGTGCCGTGTGACCGGCCCGGATCGGGTCGGTGACGGTTCGCTGGGTTCCCCGAACGGAAGCTGTAGCACTTCCCCCGGCTGTTTCGCTGTGCGCCCAACAGGGCTTCGGTAGCGGTACCGCCGGGGGAAGTCGGCCGTGCTCGATCTGGTCGTTGAACCAGGGGAGCGCGCGCACAAACCCCCAGCAAGATCACCTCGGCCCGGCAGGATCTACGGGGCTTGGCCGCCGTGCCCGCCGATGCCGCCCGAACCGCCGAAACCGCCATGATCGCCGGACGGCCCGGTGCCTTCGGTGCCGGGTTGGACGGGCCCACCGGCGTATACGCCGCCGCTGGTGTAAGCGGTACCGCCGGCTCCACCGTTGCCGCCGTCGCCGCCCCATCCGGGGTTGAGCACGCCGTATCCGTTCACGCCGTTACCGCCCCAGCCGCCGTTACCGCCGTCGCCGCCGACGCCGCCGTATCCGTTGCCGCCCCAGCCGCCGAAACCGCCGTCACCACCGGATCTGAAGAAAAGCGCGCCCTTCGGGCGGGTGCCGCCGTCGCCGCCGTTGCCGCCGTTGAAACCCCAGCCGCCATACCCGCCGTTGCCGCCGTCGATGTCGGGTTGATCGCTGGTGGTGGAGCCGTTGCCGCCATCGCCGCCGTCACCGCCGTCGCCCATGGTTCCCTGGACACCGTGGGCGGCCCTGGTGGCGCCGTCACCGCTGAGGCCGCCCTGCCCGCCACTGCCCCCGTAGGCGCCGTTCCCACCGTTACCGCCATCCCCTCCGGAGCGCCACGACGGGTCACCGGAATGGCCGTCACCTCCATCGGCGCCGTTGCCGCCCATACTGTGCGCTCGATGAGGCGCGCCCGGTCAGCGCGCGGCGACTAATGGCTGGACGACACCGCGGAAACCGGTGTCCCGTGAGGGGCCCTAGTTCTGCACCAGGTCAGCCAGCGGCTCCGCGCCGGTAAGCCAGTGCCGGCGCGCCTGGCGGGCCGCCTCCCACTTGGGGACGCTCACCGCATCGTCTTGGCCCAGGTCCGCCGGGGTAGGACCGATGCGCCCGGCCAGCGGAGCCAGTGCGTCCAGATCGAAGTTGTACACCTCGGCCGCCGCCAGGCCCAGGATCTGGCGGGTCTCGTCGATGGGGATGTCCCAAAACGATCGCCGCAGCCATTCCCGGGTGTGCGGCCAGGTCCCTTCCGGATGCGGAAAGTCGCTGCCCCACAGCATGTTGGACACCCCGATCTCGTAGCGCCGCGCCAGCTCCCGGCGCTCGGTGGTGGTGGCCCCGATAAAACAGTTGCGGTCGAAGTAGGCCGAGGGGGGCATCGTCAGGTCGCCCTCCAGCAGATGGCTCATCTTCTTGGCCGAGTGCTCCCGCAGGTACCGCGTGTCCATCAGCCACAGCAGGTCGTTGGCCCAAAACGCGCCACACTCGGTGGCGCCCCAGCGCAGCCCGGGGAAGCGCTCGAACACCCCCGACCACAACGCGAACCACAGCGGGCGGACTCCCCACCAGCGCACCTCGGTGACATAGATGCCCAGGTGCTCGCCGTACTCCTGCTGCGGGGCGGCGCCGACGTGGGTGTGTACCGGCATCTGCAGGTCCTGGCAGGCGGCCCAGACCTTGTCATAGCGACGGTCGTGGTAAGGCGGGTAGCTGGCCCACAGGGCGGGAATCATGATCCCGCCCCGCAGCCCCGACTCCGCCGCCCGGGTGATCTCGGCGACCGCCGCGTCGACGTCGGCCAGGATCGGCACCACCGCGACGCCCGCGCGGCGCTCGGGGCTGTGGCTGAACAGCTCGGCCAACCAGCGGTTGTGGGCCCGCGCCCCGGCCATGGCCCGCCCCGGGTCGAGCGAGCCCGACTGGGCCAGACCGGCGCCGAAGGGCGCGCCGGCGACCCCGGAAACGGCGTCGGCGTCGGGGAAGATGACCTCGCCGACCACCCCGTCGCTGTCGAGCTCCTTGTCCCGCAGGCCCACATCCCAGCCACCGGCGATGCCCTCGCCGTGCTCGGAGAACCAGTCCTGCGCGAACTGTTCGTCGATGAACCCACCGACCTGCGACGCGGCGGCCTTCTCGGCCAGGTAGACCTCGAAGTCCTCGCGGTAGTCGGGGTCGACGTACTCGCGGTACTGCTCGGTCGGCAGCTCGGCGTGGCAGTCCGCGGAGATGACCACATACGGTTCCAGGGGGTTCGGGGCCTTACGGGCTTCCATGGAGAGTCCTCTCGCTACCAGGCGCGGATGGGGTCGGGCTCGAACGCGGTGCTGCTCGCGTCGGCGGGGATGGCTGCCAGTGGCTCGGCGACTTCGGTGACGGTTGGGCCGATGCGGGCGGCCAGCGGCGCGAGGGCCTGCAGATCGAAGCCGTAGACGGCCGCCGCATTCCCGCCCACCATGGCCGCCACCTCGTCGGGGTCGACGTCGCTGAAGGTGTGGCGCAGCGCTTCCCGGCTGTAGGGAGCGGTCCCTTCCATGTGTGGGTAGTCGCTGCCCCACATGATGCGGTCGACACCGATTCGGTGGCGCTGTGCACATTCGACCGGGCGCAGGAAGCTGGCGCCGACGTAGCACTGGCGGGCCCAGTACTGGCTGGGCTGCAGCGGCAGCGAGCCGGCGGTGGGCCCGGCGAAGCGGGCGATGGCCGAATTGGGCCGCCGGTAACGGGCTGCCGCCACGTCCAGTGAGTCGAGGGTCGCCGGTATCCACCCGGTGCCTTGCTCGGTCAGGACCACGGTGAGATCCGGATAGCGATCGAGCACGCCGCTGAAGATCAGGTGCCAGAGCGCGCGATGTGCCCACCAGTGCGACTCGTACACCCACACCGCCAGCGAGCTACCCCATCCGTCGATCGGGCTGGGTCCGGCATTGCCGCCGTGGTGGTTGATCACCAGGCCCGCCTGCGCGCACGCCGCCCAGAGCGGCTCCCAGTGCTCGGCATACAGCGCGGGGATGCCGGTGCCGGGGGCAACCCCGGGCAGCAACACGCCGCCGCGCAGCCCCAGCTTGGCGATCTGTGCCACTTCGGCGACGGCCTCGTCGACGTCCCCGAGCAGGATCTGGCCCACCCCGGCGCGCCGTTCGGGGGACAACGAGCAGAAGTCCGCCAGCCAGCGATTGTGCGCACGCAGGCCGGCCCACCGCAGTTCGAGGTCCCGGGCGGTACTCGGTGGGGGAGCGGCCAAGCTGCCCTGCGGGAAGAACGGCGGCACCGTATTGGGGAAGATGACCTCTCCCGCAACGCCATCGGAGTCCAGTTCCGCGTTGCGACGATCGCTGTCCCAGTTGTGTTCGGCGTCCGGCTCGCTGAGGTCGCCGAACGGATTCACAAACGTCTTGGCCCAGTCGTCGAACTCGTCTTGGTACTTCGCCTCGAGATACTCGCGGTAGTCGAGCAGGTCCGCCCCGGCGTGGCAGTCAGCCGAAATAACCGTGTATCGGTCCATGGCTATGCCTGGGCCGGCTCAGGGCTGGGGGGCGTGGCCGGGGCTGGGGCGTCATGGGGTTCGTCATAGCGCTGGTGCACATAGGGCAGCAGCCACTCCTGGGGTACCCGGGTGGCGATCCGACCCACCTGGATGGTGCGCCGGCGGCACCAGGTGATCGACCTGATCTGGCGAATCACGATGTCGGCCACGGGGTCCAGCGGAGACTCGCCGAGCTCGAGGCTGCCGTCGATGTTCTCCAGCAGCTCGTAGTGGCGGTGATATTCGCCGTAGACCAAGTGCGGGTCGGTGATGCCGTTGCCGTCGGGGGAGCGCAGGAACTTGAAGTAGAACTCGGTGTTCACCTGGTCGGGCGGCAACGGCGCGCCGCCGCTCACCTGACCGCTGACGGTGATCAGCCGATAGCCCATCCGGTCAACGGTGGCGCTGACGCGGCTACCGGCATGGTCGACCTCGATGTGGGCCAATTTCTTTGGTTCACCGAATGTTTCGCGCCCACCGGTGACCGACTGTTCGGTGGACTGGGGCATGAAAAGGGGTAATCGCCCTGCAGGTCGCCGTGCCGGGCGGTCACCGCAAACACCGCCGACCCGAATGGCGGGCGGCCCGCTATCTGGACCCGCTGCAGCTGGACCCGCACCAGCGGTTCGTCGGCCGGCTGCAGCGGTTTGGGCAGCACGGCCGCGACGATCTGCGGATCGGTGAGGTAGGTGACGGTCACCGCCTCGGTGGCGATGGGTGCCTTGGTGGCATCGATCTCATGGTCGACTTGCGCTTCGGGTGGGCGGGGACCATAGCGAACTGCGTTGGTAATCAACGCTTTCCTCCTTCGGTTTCCGGCTCCTTGGCGGCGTTGCGGCCGAGCACATCCACCAGGTAGTCGGGGTCGGCGCGGGCCACGATCGATGCCGCCTTGCGGGTGACCACCTCATCGGCCGGTGTGGGCGGGCCCATCATCCAGAACCGGTCGGCTCGTATTCCCTCCACCACTTGGTCGGCGACCGCGGCGAGCGGGGTGAACTCGACGCGGGCGCCGGCGGCCTCGAAGCGACCCACGACGTCGGCCAGGGTGTGCTCGGGGGTGCGGCGCGTCTGGGTCGCGGCGTAGCGCTGTGGCCGGTGCCGCCATGACTCCCAGATGCCGGTGTTGAGGAAACCGCCGGGGAAAAGGGCATGCGCCCGCACCCGCGTCCCGGTCATCTCCAGGTGGGTGTAGAGGCTCTCGGTCAGGCAGAGCACGGCGGCCTTGGTCATCGGATAGACCGCCATGGCCGGCCCGCCCATGGCCCCCGGGCGATCGGCGCGAACCCGCCGTTGCCCGAGCAGGTGTTCACCACGTGTCCCTCGCCGCGCTCGAGCAGGATGGGCACGAAGGCTTTGATGCCGTGGATGACGCCCACGACGTTGACATCTATCCCCCAGTGCCAGTCGGCTAGGTCGTGTTCCCACATGTAGCCCTCGGAGACCCCGCCGGTGCCGGCGTTGTTGCACACCACGTGCACCGCGCCGAATCGGTGCAACGTCTCCTTGGCCAACGCCTCGACCGAGGAATAGTCGGTAACGTCGGTAACCACGCCGACCGCCTCGATGCCCTCGTCCGTGAGTGCGCGGGTCGCCCGGTCCAGCGGTTCGGCGAGGACGTCGGCGAGCACCACCTTCATGCCTTCCATGCCGAAGCGCTTCCCCAGGGCTCGGCCTATGCCTCCGGCCCCGCCGGTCACCACGGCCACCTTGCCTTGAAGGTCCTGCATCGAGGCATCCACTGAGGCATCCATTGAGGCAATCGTCACATCTTGCAGATGTTGCCTCAAGGGGTTGAATCGGGAAGGATTCCGGCTCCGGCCGCGGGGTCTCCCGTCCACGCCACCACCCCATCGGGTCGCGTCGAGCCGCGCCCGCGGCGATTACCGTCTACCGACACCGAGGAAACCAACGAAATTGACCCGCCGATACATTCTCACCGGCACGCCTGGAGCGGGTAAGACGTCGATCTTGCGGCGGCTCGCACAGCTCGGACACGCCGTCGTGGCGGAGGCCGCCACCGATGTCATCCTCGGTCGGCAGGCGCGCGGCGAAGACGCACCCTGGACGGGTGCGACCAAAGCGTCGTTTATCGACGAGGTTGTCGAGACACAGCGCCGGCGCCAAGTTGCGGCCGACCCGACGGGCCCCGGCGTTTGCTTCTTTGACCGCTCGCCGGTGTGCACCCACGCGCTCGCCGTCTATCTCGGGCTGCCCGTTTGCGCGGCGCTGACGGCCGAGCTTGACCGGATTGCCGCCGAGCACACCTATCAGCGGCAGGTCTTTTTCGTCCGGAACTTGGGCTTCTGCCAACCCACCACGACCCGCCGAATCGACATGGCGGAGGCGTTGAGGTTCGAACGAATCCACGAAGACAGCTACCGCGAATTCGGTTATCAACTCATCGATATTCCGGCCGACCGGCTCGACCGTCGGGTCGCGACGATCAGCCGGATGATCTCGCCGCTCGCGCCGTGACCACCCCGCGACCGCGGCGGGCCGGGACACGACGCAACTGATCGGTGGCCATTGTCGCGGCAAAGGCGCAGCGGATTGGTCGTATAGCACAAGGGGTGGGTTGGCGGGTCGGTTGCCCAACAGGACATGATCGTCCACACCGTGTTTACTTAGTCCACATTCGTTCGCCACCCGACGAGGTTTTTATCCATGCGCTTTGTTGATTTCAAGGCCAAGACGCCGCTTATCGGAATGTCGATGGTCTTTGGTGCCATGGCACTTGTCGCGGTTACCGCATACCTGCACGCAGGTTGGTATTCGATCATCGGCTATGCGATCGCCGCCGCGGTGGCGGCGTTCGGCTTCATCTTTACGTTTCGTGATATTCCGACACCACCACACACTCCGGGCCCGGACGATCCCGCGGGCTCGGAACCTGCCCCCGGCGGCTGATCCCCACAGCCAGCGACCGAACTGGGAAAGAGGCATCTGAGCGTTGAGAACCCCGTCGAGCCCGACCCATCCCGATGACATCGCTCTCGCGAGCGAAGATGCCGGCTATCACAAGAGCCTTAAGCCGCGCCAGCTACAGATGATCGCGATCGGCGGTGCGATTGGCACCGGCCTGTTCCTTGGCGCCGGTGGACGGCTGGCCAGCGCCGGTCCGGCACTGTTTCTGGTCTACGCGGTCTGTGGAGTGTTCGCCTTCCTGATCTTGCGGGCGTTGGGTGAACTCGTGCTGCACCGGCCGTCGTCGGGCTCGTTTGTCTCCTATGCGCGCGAATTCTTCGGCGAAAAGGCGGCCTATGTCGCCGGCTGGATGTATTTCCTGAACTGGGCGATGACCTCGATTGTCGACTCGACAGCGATCGCCACCTACTTCCATTTCTGGCGGGTGTTCGAGGGCATCCCGCAGTGGGTGCTGGCGTTGTTCGCGCTGGGTATCGCGTTGAGCATGAACCTGATCTCGGTGACCCTGTTCGGTGAGATCGAGTTCTGGGCGGCCCTGATCAAGGTGGTGTCGCTGCTGACTTTCCTGGTCGTGGGCACCATATTCCTGGCCGGCCGTTACCCCGTCGATGGTCATTCCACCGGTCTCGGCCTGCTCGCCCACGGCGGCGGACTCTTCCCGTACGGCCTGCTGCCGCTGGTCGTCGTCACCTCGGGCGTGGTCTTCGCCTATGCGGCGGTCGAGCTGGTCGGCACGGCAGCGGGGGAGACGGCGGAGCCGGAGAAGGTGATGCCGCGTGCCATCAACTCGGTGATCGCGCGTATTGCCCTGTTCTACGTTGGATCGCTGTTCTTGCTCGGCCTGCTGCTGCCCTACGCCGACTACAAGGCCGGTGAGAGCCCGTTTGTCACCTTCTTCGACAAGATCGGGGTCACCGGCGCCGGCTCGATCATGAACGTGGTGGTGATGACCGCGGCGTTCTCCAGCCTCAACGCGGGTTTGTATTCGACCGGGCGCATCCTGCGGTCGATGGCGATGAACGGCAGTGCCCCGAGTTTCACCGCACGGATGTCGCAACGAGGAGTTCCCTACGGCGGGATCTGTCTGACGGCTGCCATCGGCCTGATCGGGGTGCTGCTCAACGGCGTCGTGCCCGAGATGGCTTTCGAGATCGTCCTCAATATCGCGGCGCTGGGCATCCTCGCGTCCTGGGCAACCATCGTGTGCTGCCAGATCCAGCTGTTCCGCTGGTCGAAGCAGGGCATCGTGTACCGGCCGTCGTTTCGGATGTGGGGCGCGCCCTACACCGGTTATCTCACCTTGGTGTTCCTGTTCGCGGTGCTGGTTCTGATGGGGTTCTCCTACCCAATCGGCACCTGGACGGTGGCGACCCTGGGACTGATCATTCCGATGCTGATCGGCGGTTGGTTCCTGGTCCGCGACCGCGTGCTGGAGATTGCGCGCAGACGTATCGGCTATACCGGTGAATTTCCCGTGGTTGCCAACCCGGGGCCGATGGACAAGAAATAGCGGAATCCGGCGGTGACTGCCGGGCCCGATCGGGCGCGATGAGGCCGTGTTTGCTTGGTTATCTTGGTATAACCTCGAGGTATGGTCACCCGCACCCCGACGCGTAAGGCGGCGCCGCGACGGCGTCAGCGGGCCAGCGCGTCGGCCGCACAGCTGAGTTCCGCGGTGCACGCGGTGTTGGACGCGGCGCCCGCGTCGGTCAAAGCGGGCTTTGTAGAAGCCGTCGCGGCACGGGACACGGGCGGTCTGGACGAATCGTTGTGGGGTAGTGCGCCAACCGCCAAGGAGATGAGCAGCGCTGCGCTGCAGGCATTGCAGGACGACTTCGTTGCCCGCCGAGAATTGCTGACCATGTCGCTGTCGACGGCGGAGGTTGCCGAGTTGCTCGACATCTCCAGCCAGGCCGTGCTTGACCGGATCACCGGTGGCGACCTGATCGGTCTCAAGGACGGGCGCCAGTGGCGAATACCCATGTGGCAGCTCAACGCCGGGGCACAACGCGGCTTTCTGTCGGGAATCGCCGAACTGCGACAGGCCTTTCCGGGGGGAATCGTCGCCTTGAGCAAGTGGGCCGCCACGCCGAACCCGGAACTGGGTGACATCACACCGGCCGATGCCCTGGCCGCCGGTCGCGTCGACGATGTGATCGCGGTGGTGGCGAAGTCGACCGCGGCGGCGTGGTAGCCGACCTCGGCGAACCGAATCGTCCGCTCTCAGGTGGTCGGGTCTGGACGTGGAAGTGGCCGGAAACGCTGAGCGCCCGCGGCTGGCAGTGGTGCCGGGTCTATCACCTGTCCGCGCACACCCCGGACGCCATCACCCATCGCGCCTTCGGGCCGCTGCACCGCCTCGACCACCACACGCCGCCGGCAGCTCATCCGGCGATCTGTCCCGAGGGAAGATCTGTGCTCTACGTTGCCGGCACCCTGGCCACCGCGCTGGGCGAGGTCTTTGGTGACCTGGGCGAGGCCGCCGTCTGTCCCCGGTTTCGCGTCGGGCTGTTGCGTCCGCGCACCGAGATCGTGGTGCTGGATCTGCGATCCGAGGGCGCCGCGATGCGCATTGGCGCGTTGCCGTCGCTGGCCACCGGCGCCTATCCACGGGTTCGCACTCAGGCCTGGGCACGGGCCATCTACGAAGATCAGCCGGCGCGCCGCCCGGTACACGGTGTCTACTACCACGCCGCGCACAGCAACGGTCGCGCGCTGGCGTTGTGGGACACCGATGGTGCTGTCGACCATGTGCGGACTCGCGCGCGCCAGCGCCAGGACTTCGCGCTGGCCGACGCGGCTATCTGGCCTCGGGTTCTGGTGGCCGCCGCCGAGCTCGCGATGACCGCCGCACGGGTCGATTCCTGCCCGTTGTGTGACATTTCGGCAACTTGACCAAACCGCGCGCGCGGTAGGCTCTGTGACATCAGTGACGGCGTCGTTGAACCCCAAGAAGGACTCGCATTGCTTGCCGCGACGAGGATCATGATGGCGACGGCCGGTGCTGCCCGATGACCAACGACCCGGCCGAGATCTCCAGCCGTAAGCGCCGGCACATCGACGTGTGCCTCAACGACGAGGTCAACTACGTCGGCGTGACGACCGGGCTCGAACGCTACCGCCTGCCCTTCAACGCACTGACCCAAACCAGCCTCGCCGACATCGACTTGTCGGCCGAGTTTTTTGGCGCGCCATTGCGTGCCCCGGTCCTGATCGGCGCGATGACCGGCGGTGCCGAGCTGTCCGCGATGATCAACCGAAATTTGGCCACCGCCGCGCAGCGCCTCGGTATCGGAATGATGCTGGGCTCGCAGCGGATCATGCTCGACGATGCCCGCGGGCAGCGGGCGGCGTCGAGTTTCGCGGTGCGCGAGGTGGCACCCGACGTGTTGTTGATCGGCAACATCGGTCTGGCTCAGTTGACCAAGGCCGCGGTTCCCGCGGTGGCCGCCGCGCTGCGCCGGGTTGGCGCGAATGCACTTGCGGTGCACGCTAACTCACTGCAGGAAGCGATGCAGCACGGTGGTGATACCGACTTCTCCGGGTCGCTGGGCCGGCTGCGCGACGCGGCCGACCTGCTGGACTATCCGGTGCTGCTCAAGGAGGTTGGCCACGGTATCGGGGCCGCGGCCGTCGCGCAGCTGCTGCGGCTGCCCGGCGGGCTGCCGGTATCGGGTATCGACGTGGCCGGCGCCGGAGGAACCTCATGGTCGCGGGTGGAGCAGTTGGTTCGCTACGGCGAGCTGCGCTATCCGGAATTGGCTGACTGGGGTATCCCCACCGCTGAGGCGATTGTCGAGGTGCGCCAAGCGTTGCCGGCTGTCCCGCTGGTCGCCTCCGGTGGCATCCGCACGGGAATGGATGCGGCCAAAGCGATCGCCCTGGGCGCCGATGTGGTCGCGATTGCCCGCCCGTTGCTTGCGCCGGCGATCGAATCCGCCACGGCGGTGCAGGATTGGTTGCAGCTGTTCCTCGACGAACTCCGAGTCTGCCTGCACTGTTGCGGTGCGCCGGATCTCACGTCGCTGCGCGACATCGGTGTGACAGCCATCCGGTAGCCGAGCGGTTTAGGGGCTTTCCGCCTGCGCCGGCGTTTTGCGGGGGCGCCCCGATGTCGGCGCGGGCGACTCGTAGAGCTCCTTTTCGAAGGTCTCCATCCCGTCCATCATCGCCGTCAACACCCGGTGTGCGGCCCGCAGATCGCGGTCGGACAGATCAGCCATCGCCTCGCGCATGTGGTCGCCGAGCGGCATGAAAAACTTGTGTGCGAGCTCCAGGCTGCTTTGCTCGAAGCGAAGGTGTGATTTGCGCCGGTCGTCCGGATCGGCTTCGCGGCGGATGTGCCCGGCATGGATCATCCGATCGGCAAGATAGGTGATCGCAGCGGCCGAGACGTCCAATCGCTGGCTGAGCTGGGCCGGTGTCACGGGTGTCCCCGCGGTCTCGGCGACCATGATGTGCAGCAACGCCTGGAAGTCGCCGTGGCTGAGATCGTTGTGTCGGGCGTAGTAGCGGCCGACACGGTCAGAATGAGCGGTGATTGAGCGCAGATCAGCCGATAACAGCCGCTCCAGCTCGGCTCGACTCGGCTGTCGATTCACAGCGACGCGCTTGGTCACCTGCCTGCATCCTTTTCGGGCGATAGAGCGACTAGCTTATCGCCCCTATCGCGGCGACCGGTGCACGTGGTCGTCGACGCGGCGATTGCTGTCGAATTTGCTGGAGTTGCCGCCGACGGCACCGTCGCTGGGGCCGGTTTGGCCCGCGGATCGGTCGGCACCGCTGCGGCTGTGCCACCGTTCCAGTGGTTTGGGTGCCCACCAGTTCAATCCGCCAAACACATGCATGAACGCGGGCACCAGCAGCACCCGCACCAATGTGGCGTCGACCAGCACCGCAATGGTCAGACCCACCCCGAACATCCGCATGAAAGACACCTCTGCGGAAATCAGGCCGGCAAACGAGATCGACATCAGCAACGCCGCGGCGGTGATGACCCGGCCGGTGTGGGCCAGGCCCAGAGCGATGCTCTCATCGTTGTCGGCGCTTTGTTGAGGTGATCCAAGCCAGAACTCGCGGATGCGGGACAGCAGGAAGACTTCGTAATCCATCGACAAGCCGAAGGCGATGCAGAACATCAGCACCGGGATATTGGCGACCAACGTGCCGGTTGGTGTGGTACCCAGCGCGCCCAGATGGCCGTCCTGAAAGATCCAGACCAGGGCGCCGAAAGCCGCTGTAAGCGAGAGCATGTTGAGCACCACCGCCTTGATCGGTAGCAGCACACTGCCGGTGAGCAGGAACAGCAGCACCAGTGTCACGATCGCGATGAAGCCGAACACCATGGGTAGCCGCGAGGTAATCCCATTGACGGAGTCGCGGTTCATCTGTGCGACGCCGGTCATTTGCACCGCGGTGTCGCCGGGCAGCGCCACGGCGTGCAGACGATCCAGCTGGTTCGCCGAGGCCTTGGTGTACAGCGGCGCGGTGCTCTCCACGGTCAGGTACGCGCTGCCGGCGGCCATCGCGGTCGGTGCGGAGGGCGGGCCCCGCAACTCGCCGGCAACGAAGGTGCCCGTCGGCGCCGAGACCGCCGACACATCGGATACCTCGGACAATTGGGCGGCGTAGTGATTGAGATCCGGTTTGGTCAGCCCGGCGGTGTCGGTGATGACGACGGTGACTCTGCTCGCCGAGTTCGAGCCGAAATCGCTGCGGATTCGGTCACTGACCATGCGCGCCGACGCGGACGGCGGCAGCACGCGGTCGTCCGGATAGCCCCACTTGATGTTGAGGAACGGGATTCCCAGCGCGATCAACAACACGATGATGGCCAGGCCCACCGGAATCGCGTGGCGGGTGACCAGTTTGGCCGTGCGGTACCAGAAACTCTGCGCAACGGGCCGCGGCGGCGGTTCCGGACGCCCAAGCAGCCGCCGGCCCAGTTTCCAGACGTTGAGCGCGTCGAGCCGGTCGCCGAGCAGCACGATCACCGTTGGTGCGACCACCATCGCGGCCAGGGCCGAAAACGCCACGACCGCAACCCCGGCGTAGGCGAAGGACTTCAGGAAGTACATCGGGAACAGCGCCATCGCGACGAGCGAGAGCCCAACCGTCACCGCCGAGAACAGGACGGTGCGGCCGGCGGTTGTCATGGTGCGAACCAGGGCGTCCTCGTGGCTGCGCCCCTCGCCGAGCTCGTCACGGTACCGGCTGATGATCAGCAAGGTGTAGTCGATCGCGAGGGCCATGCCCAGGGCAACCGTAACATTTAGCGCGAAGATCGACACATCGGTCACCATCGCGACACCGCGCAGCACCGCCAGGGACCCCAGAATGGCGAAGCCGCCCACGGCCACCGGTAGGGCCGCGGCCAGCAAGCCCCCGAACACCCACACCAGCGCGGCGAAACTGACCGGGACCGCGATGAACTCCATTCGCAGCAAGTCCTTTTCGGTCTGATGGTTGACCTGTGCATAGACCATCGCGGACCCACCGGCCTGCACCGTCACCCCACCGCGGTCGTGCGCCAACCGCTGCGCCTGCGCCTGCGCGTGCCGGGGTGCGCTGTTTTCGTCGCCCTTGAGCGCGACCAGAATCAGCGCCGATTTCCCGTCGGCGCTGGGCATGTCCGGCGGCGGTTGCGGTGTGTCCCAAGGCGATGCCACCTGCGCCACGAAGGGTGATTGCGCGAGTTGGCGCGCGATATCGGTGCCGACGATGCGCGCCGGGCCATCGCGGACACCGTCATCCGAACTCACCAGCAGCACCATCTCCATGTCGCCTCGATGGAACTTGTCGGCGAGCACCGCCGCGGCACGCGCGGATTCCGACGATGGATCCAGAAACCCCCCGGCGGCCAGGCTATTTGCCGCCGGGATGCCGAAGATGGCGGTGCCGATCATGACCAGGATTACCACCGTGATGACCCGCCGTGGCGCGGAGAGGGAGAGTCGGGCCATTCTGGTCAACATGTCTTGTCCTCGAGGCTGTGCTTCTCGTGGCAGCCCGCCTGACTCGGCGGTACGGGCTCACCGGGTTCCCGTTGTCGCTCCCACAGCAGCAGAACGGCAGTGACCATTGCGAAGCCGAACAGGAAGTCTTCAATCGGGATGTCGAACGGGAACCGCAGGCCGGTGATCTGCCGCTCGTCGTAGCTGACGATGGGAGCACTGAGCTTGGTAAGCCAGCCGTCGACCGGAACCTGAAAGCCCAGCACTATCACCATCGATAGCCAGTAAGCGGGACGCCGGAACAACCCGGTCCGTAGTACCAACAGCTCCAGGGCGCCAACGCCGGCCACGGCCAGCACGGCCGGCAGGGTGTACCCCAACCCGGTCATCGTCGGCGGAGCCGGTCGAGGATGATGCTGACCGCGTTGAGGGTCAACAGGGCGCAGATGGGGATCACCAGAAAGAACAGGACCTCTTCGATCGGGACCTGAAACGGGACGTTCAGCCCGCTGATGTAGCGCGGATCGTAAGTCCACACCCGTGCGGCAACGGCCAACTCGTCCCAGACCAGGAATGCCGCGGCCACCGGTAGTACCGACCGCAGCAGCCTTCGCGGGCGCCGATATACGCCGGCGCCGAACACTTCCAGCGGCGCGGTGATTGCCAGGCATGCGAGCAGCACCAGCAGGTATTGCCAGCGATCGCTCATGCGGCACCGTACTCGGAGCGATCGGGGATGGCGTCGCTGGTTCGGGCGCGCCATGCTCGTATCAGCCCGGCACCGGCCACCCGCAGACGGCGGGCGGTCCCGACGGTGGCGCGCCGGCCGAACACCGCAAAGTCGTCGCCTTCGATGCGGTCCAGGATTTCCGAATACAGCGTCAAAGCCGTCGCGACACAGGGCCGCGACCGCGGCGCCAGCAGTTGGATCCCGGCGGCGGCGAACCGGTAGGTCTCTCTGGTGATCTCGTGTTGGGCGGCCAGAGCTTCGCGTACCCGGCCATCGCTGCGCTGGTTGTGGTGACACCACATCAGCACATCCCGATCAACGCCATATGCGGCGAGTTCGTCGGCGGGCAGATAGATGCGGTTGCGGGCCAGGTCCTCGTCGACGTCGCGAATGAAGTTGGTGAGCTGAAATGCGCGTCCCAGGGCGGCCGCGTAGGGCATGGCCTCTCGTGCCGGAACGACGGTGCCCAAGATCGGGAGTAACTGTAGGCCAATGGCTTCCGCTGAACCGCGCATGTAGGTGTTGAGCGCATCCCGGTCGGGGTAGTCGGTGATGCTGAGGTCCATGCGCATCGACTCCAGGAAATCTTCGAAAAGATCGGCGCCGATGCCGTAGCGGCGTGCGGTGTGGCTGACCGCGGCAAGTACCGGGTTATCAGGATGGCCGGCGCCGGAAAAGAACTGCTGCGCCAGCTGCTGCAGTCGCTGGGCGCGAGTGTCGGGGTCCAGCCGCGGATCGAAGGAGTCCAGAATGTCGTCGGCGTACCGGGCGAACCCGTACAGGGCGTGTACGGGTGGTCGCTGATCCGGTGCCAGCAGTCTGGTGGCCAAAAAGAAGGTGCGCCCGCTGGCGGCGTTGATTCGGCGGCTTTGCTGATAGGCCTCGCGCAACCGGGGATCACCGATCCCGGCGGCGTCCAATTCACTGCGAATCATGACAACTGTGCTTTCAGGTCGAGGTGTCGGATTGATCGGGTGGTGTTTCCCGTGATGCGGTCGGCGGCCAGCCGCCCGGAGATCAACGTCGTCGGAACGCCCACGCCAGGTACCGTCGACGAACCCGCCAGCACCGCGTTGTCGATGCCGCGCACCGTGTTCGCCGGGCGGAAGGGACCGGTTTGGCCGAACGTATGCGCCAGCGCGAACGGAGTACCTGCCGCCATGCCCTGCCGGGCCCAGTCCAGGGGAGTGACGACGTCGAGTAGTTCCACGCTGTCGCGAAAGTCCGGAAGCAGCCGGGAGGCGACGGTGTCGATCATGGATTGCGCGTAGCTACCACCGGCGCTGCCCCAATCGACCCGGCCCGCGGTCAGGTTGGGTGCCGGCGCGAGTAGATAGAGCAGATCTCGGCCCGGCGGTGCGAGGGCGGGATCGCCCGCGGTCGGTCGGGTGACCAACAACGATGGATCTCGCATCAGCCGGCCGTCGCGAATGATGTCGGTGAACGTCTGCTCCCATGCCTGTCCGAAAAGAATCGTGTGATGGGCCGCCGGCTCACTCGCGGTCGAGGCGCTGCGGCAGCCGGCGTGCACGACGACCGCCGACGGTGCCGCGCGTAGCCGGCGAAGCCGGCGGGGGGTTCGGCCCAGTAGGCGGTATGTGGTGGGCAACTCGGTGGTCAACACCACTGCATCGCAGGCAATGCGCTCGCCCCTGTCGGTGCGGACAGCGGTTATCCGCGCGTCGTCGCGCTCGAGTTCGCTTACCTGCGAACCGTAATGAAACTGCACGCCCGCGCAGGCCGCGGCGGCCGCCAGCGCGTCAGGCAGGGCACGAACCCCGCCGCGCGGAAAGAACACCCCCGATATGGTGTCCATATAGGCGATAACGGCATAGGCCGCCAGTGCATCTTGCGGCGCCACCCCGGCGTAGAGGGACTGGAAGGTGAACACCCGACGCAGCCTCGGGTCGGTGATCTGGCGCTTGACCATGCTGTCCCAGTTGCGAAATCCGCCGGCAGCCGCCAGTCGCGCCAGCTGCGGGGTGAGCAGTGATAGGGGCGAATCGAAGTTCGAGCCAATGAAGCCGGCGAATTCGATGCGGTACAGGCGGGTCAACCACTCGCGCAGCCGAAGATAACCGGTAGCTTGCTCGGGACCGGCGAAGTTCTCGATCGCCGCGACCATCCGATCCGCGTCGCAGTGCACATCGATCGAACTTCCGTCGGCGAACATGGCGGTGTAGGCCGGATCGACGGGAAGCAACTCCAGCCGATCCGAGATCGTCTCACCCACGGCCGCAAAGACCTCGTCGATCAGGTCTGGCATGGTGAGAACAGTTGGACCGGTATCGATTCGGTATCCATCGATGTCGAGTCGGCCGGCACGTCCACCCGGCCAAGCCTCGCGTTCGACGACCGTGACGCTGCGGCCGCGGCCCGCCAGGTGTAGCGCCGTGGCCAACCCCGCTAGTCCCGCACCGATCACCACCACGTGATCGGCAGTGCCTTCAATGGTTCGCATCGCGGCTCCCTAATTCGCGTGATCTCACGTGCTGCGCTGCACGCAGGCTGCTGCCAGGTCGCCCAGCGCGGCTCGGGTTTGCTGCCCGATCGTCATGTCGACCAATAGTGTTCGAACGCGATCGACACGGCGGTCAATCATGTCCTCGATTCGCTGCACAGCTCCCGTCGCGGTGATCAGTCGTTTGCAGTGATCAACCGCAGCGTCGTCGAGCTCAGCCCGATGCATCAGCTCGTGAAGCTACCGACGCGTCGGCGGATCGGCCATCTCGTAGGCGGCGACCACGACGCTGGTTGCCTTGCGTTCGCGGAGATCGTCGCCACTGGGTTTGCCGGTGATCGCCGGTGTACCAAATACTCCCAGCATGTCGTCGCGCAGTTGAAACGCTTCTCCAACGGCGTCGCCGTATCGCGCGAGCTGTTCCAGCGTGCGCTCATCGCAATCGGCCATCGCGGCTCCCATCTCGAGCGGCCGGCGCACCGTGTAGTTACCCGACTTGCGCCGCGCCACGTCCAAGACGGCATCCAGTGTCGGCAGGTTGCGGATATCGTTGGACAGGTCGCAAAGCTGGCCCACCGCGAGTTCGATGCGCATGGCGTCGTAGCGGGGCCATACCTGCCGCAGACGGCGGTCCTCGACCCCGCTTTCGCGCAGCATCTGCTCGGCCCAGACCAGGCAGATGTCTCCGAGTAGTACGGCCGCCGATTCGCCGAAACGTGCTGCGGCACCGGATAGCCCGCGCCGCTGGTGGCACCGGGCCTGCTGGACATGGACGGCTGGACTGCCTCGTCGTTGCGGGGATTGGTCCATCACGTCGTCTTGGAGGAGCGCAAAGGCGTGCAGCAGCTCCGGGCTTGCCGCGGCCGATAATGCCGCATTGTTGGGACCGGCGCCGCACAACCAGCCCAGGTACATGAAGGTCGATCTCAGGCATTTGCCCTCGGAAACAAACCGCAGAAGTATGTCGCCGGCGACCTCCCACCCCGACCCGCCAAGCGCGCTGGCGCTGCGGTCAGAGACGAAGTCGGCGATCTGGGCCAGTGCCGCGGTGCGCAGCCGGGAGCGCCAATCTGCGTCGCCGAGGGAGACCGCGTCGCCGGTGGACGCCATTCGGCCGGAATCGGGTGAATCGACGGCTGTGGCCAAGGACAGGGTTGGTCGCTGTCTGGTCGACACCATTTCGTCAGGTTCGCTCAGCCGTTGGCCGTGGGCGATAGAAGACACCGGAGCACACCCCTCTCGTAGGTGCAGAGAGTCTCGGGTTCATCCCTGATTGGCGATGTTGCTGCACCCAGGCTACCCGATGGGCTTCATAAACTTAATGATTAATTATATGAAGGTCTTCTGAGGTTTGGCGGCGCTGACGGCGCGGAGTTGGCCCTCGGCATGAACCGAACGTCTGATAGACAGGTATGCCGGTAGTCGCGGCGCGATGCGCCAGGTTCGAGCTGGTGCCGGCGGGTTAGGTTGCCAGCGCACGGATGCCGGCCAGGGCGGGGTTGCCGACAGTGGTGTCGCATGCCGATCGAGGAGAGTGACGCGATGCGTCAGGGGGGGTGCCGATGTCGTTTCTAGCTCGTATTCGTGACATGGATGCCACCGCGTGGCGGTCGGCCACCTGGTAGGCGCCGGTGGTCATTCAATTCTGTTTGCTGCTGTTGCTTGCCGCCATGTGGCTGTTGGGGAAGTGGGCATTTCCGACGGAAAGCGGGCGAAGCGAACGCACGCTGTTGCTGACCGCGACGGCCCTGGCGACGCTTGTTTCGCTGGGGGCCGGTGCGGTGTTGCTCAACTCGAGTTCCTCGCAGCGGCGCGGTATTGGCTTAGGCGTCACCGGCGCCGCCGCGGTTGTCCTGATCGGCGGCATCGCCTTCGCCTTCTTGGTGTTGCGTTGACCGGGGCGACCGGCCGTTATGGACCGATCAGCTTCGCGGTGGCGCTGGCCCACATCCTGGTGGTGGAGTTCGCGACCTGGCTTTGTGTTCTCTCAGTTCCGCCGCTGGCGGTCTTCGTACTCCTCGTGTCGCTGATTTACCTGTCGATTTCCTCCGTTGTTGCCAAGAGCCCGGGCAAACTCGGTCAGGTTGGGCGGGGGATGCTGATTGGCACCGTAGCGGCGCCGCTGTCGCTTGCGATCCTTATCGCGGCCATTCTGGTGGCTCGTCTCTTCCCGGCCGGTTAGCGCCCGCGACCGGCGTCGTCAGTGGCGCACGCTGGCGGTAGGGGCCGGACCGTCGCCGCAAGATTCGCCGTTGAGCTGACAATTCGCAGGCGCCGAATACGTGCTGGTCTGGGCGGCCTGGAAACCGACGGTGACCGAGCTGCCGGGGGCGATGGTGGTGTTGTAGGACTCCGGTGTCAGGACGTAGTGCGTGCCGGTCTTGGAGAGTTTGCTGTTCCACGCTCGGGTGACCAGGGCTCCGGCGTTGCCCTGCTCGGGTGACGGATTCGTCTGCGGGCAGATCGAATTCGAGCTTCCAGCCATCCAGGGCTGTGGACCCGGTATTGGCGATTTCGTAGTTGGCGACAAAGCCGGTATTCCATTGTGAGATCACCGCCAGTGTTGCCGCCGCATCGTCGGCGGACGGGGGTGGCGGCGCGCTGGCCGGCGCGGTGGTCGGTGTGGGCGCGTTGGCTGTGGCCGGCGCTAGGTCCGGCGCACTGGTGCAGGACTCGCCGTTGAGCACACAGTTCTGTGGGGCCGAGAATTCGCCGTCTAGCGTGGCCTGAAAGCCAATACTGATGGAGTGCTCCGGCGCGATGGTGCGGTTGTACTCTTCGGGTGTTAGGACGTAATGCGTTCCCGATTGGGCCAGCTTGCTGCTCCACGAATTTGTCACAGATTCCTCGGCGGGCAGGTCGAATTCGAGCTTCCAGTCCGCCAACTCGGTCGCGCCGGGATTGGCGATCCGGTAGTTGGCGACGAAGCCGGTGTCCCATTGTGACGTCACCGCCAGCGTTGCGGTTATCGCTGCCGCGTGTGCGGTGGGGGCGGCGAGAAAAGCGGAGCAGACCAGGACAAATGCCGCGACGACAGCGTGAAGCGCGGGGCGCCGGTGGCGCTCGTTGCGATTCTCGTCGGACATCGCGCCAACGGTATAGTTCGATTAGCAACATATGTAATGGCGGTGTTTGAAAGCTGCGGTATCTTCGCCCAACCGAAACCCCGGCGAAATCTTGCGCCTTTGTTGCTGGCTGGCTGGCGGCGTGCGATGTCCGTTGGCTCGAAGACACTGGATCCAAGAGTTTTCGGTGACTTTCTGCTCTTGTCCCCCGTGATGGCTGGTTGAGGATTGAATGGTGGTGTCGACAGCTCGACCGCGACCGACAAGTCCGCAGACGCGCCCGACATGTCGACATTCCCGGCCCGCTCAACAATCACAAGGAGAAAGAGATTAACGCGATAGCGCACCGGCAGCACGCGGGGCACGACCATTCGCATGGCGACGGTTGCGGACATGTCGCGATTCCGCATGGTGATCACGTCGACTATCTGCACGACGGTCATCTGCACCGGCGCCACGGCGATCACTTTGACGAATGTGAATCCGGCGACGGCCACTGCGTGCATGACGGGCACGATCACACTCACGGCGATGGCTGCGGCCACGTCGCCGTTCCCCACGGCGATCACGTCGACTACATCCATGACGGATGCCGGCATGCCGCCCACGATGGGCACTACGACGAACATTGATCGGCCGCTGATCGCCGAACACCGTCGGCGATAAACGTGAGAACGGGCTGACCCGACGTAGCCTCGGTGCGGTGAGCAGTATTGCCGATGCACTCCATAGCGGCCCATTGCGAAGGGTTGGCGCCGCCGCTGCCCTCGTCGCCTGCGGTATCACCGCCGCGCCGTCGGGTGTGTGGACGAGTCCCGGCGGGTCATCGATCCCATCGCCTCCGGTGGTCACCTCGGCCGTGCGAGCCGTCGCGACAACGGCCAGCGTGCCGGCCGGGTCCGTCCCACCGGTCAGTGCCGCCGCGGCTGCGGGCGGCCTTGTCGATGTGCGCAGTGTCGTTCCCGACGCCATCATCGACCTGCGCTACGCGACCACCAATAACTTCACCCGCACGCAGCTGTATCCCGCCGATGCCCGATGTCTGGTGCACGAATCGATGGCGCCGGGGTTGACGGCCGCCGCGGCGGCGCTGCGCCCGCAAGGGCAGGCGCTGGTGTTCTGGGACTGCTACCGACCGTACGATGTCCAGGTCAAGATGTTCCAGGTGGTCCCGAACCCGGCCTGGGTGGCGCGTCCGGGTCAATACGCCCGCAGCCACGAGGCGGGCCGCTCGGTTGACGTGACCTATGCCAGCGTGTCGCCACAATGCCCGCCCCAGCGGCAGATCAGCGGAATCTGCCTGGCCGACATGGGCACCGACTTCGATGACTTCTCGGCGCGGGCCAAGGCATTCGCCACCGAAGGGGTTAGTGAGGCGGCCCAAGCCGGCCGTAAACGGCTGCGCGACGCGATGAACTACGGCGGGTTGAGCGTGTACTCCGGTGAGTGGTGGCACTTCGATGGCCCGGGGGCGGGGGTCGACCGGCCGATCCTCAATGCTCCGGTCGACTGACTGTCTCATGTAATGAGATGGCTGTCTCACTTTTTGATTTAGGCGGGTAGGCTCCGGTTCATGAACGACGAACGCCGAGCCGTCTATACCCATGGGCATCACGAGTCGGTGCTGCGTGGGCACCGTCAGCGCACGGTGGCCAACTCCGCCGGCTACCTATCGCCGCATCTTCGTGCGGGGTTGTCCGTGCTCGACATCGGTTGCGGCCCCGGGACTATCACCGTCGACCTCGCGGCGCGCGTGGCGCCCGCTACGGTGACGGCGGTGGAGCCCACCGATGCGGCGCTGAACCTGGCCCGTGCCGAGGCGCAGCGATGCGACGTGTCCAATGTCGCGTTCGTGACCTCCGATGTGCATGCCCTGGACTTTCCCGATGACGTGTTCGACGTAGTCCATGCCCACCAGGTGCTGCAGCACGTGGCCGATCCGGTGCAGGCGCTGCGGGAGATGAAGCGCGTCTGTGCGCCCGGCGGGTTGGTCGCCGCGCGTGACGCCGACTACGCGGGGTTCATCTGGTACCCGCAACTTCCGGCCCTGGACCATTGGCTACAGCTCTATCAGCGGGCGGCGCGTGCCAACGGCGGTGAGCCCGATGCCGGCCGGCGGCTGCTGTCGTGGGCTCGTCAGGCGGGCTTTGCTGACATCACGCCGACCGGCAGCATGTGGTGCTACGCGACCGACGAGATGCGTGCCTGGTGGGGCGGAATGTGGGCCGATCGGATTCTGCGTTCGGATCTGTCTGCCCAACTGCTGGGCTCCGGGATGGCCAGCGCCGCAGATCTGGAGGCGATTTCGCAGGCTTGGCGCGACTGGGCCGCGGCACCGGATGGTTGGCTGGGGATTCCCAACGGCGAAATTCTCTGCCGGGTGTAGCCGCCGCGCCCCGTCGAAGCCGCGCACCCCGGCCGGCTCTGGAACCCCCCTCGCTCTGAGCCCGTTTATGCTGGTCAACCGAGTGGTATTGGCATTCGCGTTTTTTGCAAGTACGTTATTCATAGATGGATGATGTGACCCAGACTGCATCGGGCATCCCAGTTGCGCCGGTCTACGGCCCTGGGGACCGCACGGCGGAGCCGCCGCCTCCGGGGGAGTACCCCTTCACCCGCGGCAACTTCGCGTCGGGATACCGAGGCAAGTTGTGGACGTTTCGGCAGTACTCCGGGTTCGGCACCGCCGAGGAGTCCAACCGCCGCTACCGCTATCTGCTGGACCAGGGCGGGACCGGGTTATCGGTGGCGCTCGACCTGCCCACCCAATGTGGATTCGACTCCGACGACCCAGACGTCGCCGAGGAAGTCGGCCGTGTTGGCGTCGCGGTCGACACCCTGGCCGACGCCGAAATCCTGTTCGAGGACATCCCGCTGGACAAGATCAGCACCAGTTTCACCATCAATGGCACGGCGGCGATTCTGCTGGCGTTCTACGTGGCCGCCGCCGAGCGAAAGGGAGTTCCGCGCGCCAAGCTCACCGGGACGATCCAGAACGACATCCTCAAGGAGTACGCGTCGCGCGGGACCTGGATCTGGCCGCCGGAGCCCTCGCTGCGGCTGATCGCCGACACGATCGAGTTCTGTGCGGCCGAGGTCCCGAAATTCAACGCCATATCGGTGGCGGGAGCCCATTTTCGTGACGCCGGGGCCACCGCGGTACAGGAGATGGCATTCACCCTCGCCGACGGAATCACCCACTGCGACACCGTCGTTGCACGCGGTCGGATGACCATCGATCAGTTCGCCCCACAGATCTCGTTCTTCTTCTACACCCACGGCGACTTTTTCGAGGAGATCGCCAAATACCGTGCGGGACGACGGCGCTGGGCGACGCTGGTGCGCGAGCGATACGGCGCCAAGACGGACAAAGCGGCGATGTTCCGGTTCGGCTGCGTGTGCGGCGGCGCGTCGCTGTATGCACCGCAAGCGCAGAACAACCTGATCCGCGTCGCCTACGAGGCGATGGCCGCGGTGTTGGGCGGGGTGCAGTCGATGTTCACTGCGGCCTGGGACGAGCCGTTTGCCCTGCCGACCGAGGAGTCCACCACTTTGGCGCTGCGCACCCAGCAGATCCTGGCCTATGAAAGCGGCGTGACCCGCGTCGCCGACCCGCTTGGCGGTTCCTACTTCGTAGAGGCGCTCACCGATGCCACCGAGGCTCGGATCATCGAGATCATGGACGACCTGCGGCGCCACGGCGGGATGGTCAGCGCCATCGAGGATGGATATCTGCAGGGCCTGATCGCCGACGAGGCCTTCCGAACGCACAAGGACATCGAAGCGGGTGTTCGACCCGTCGTGGGGGTCAACAGGTTTGTCTCCGGGGACGCCGAACCCGACATCGTCACCTACGAACTCGACGCCGAAGGCCGTGACCTTCAGCTCAAGCGGCTCGCCAAGGTCAAGGCTGAAAGAGACAGCGACGCAGTGCAGTCCACCCTCGCCGCGCTCGCGCGAGGCGCCGAAGGAGCCGACAATCTGATGCACAGGCTGATCGACTGCGCCAACGCATACTGCACGGTCGGTGAGATGGTCTGCGCCCTCAAGGCGGTGTGGGGCGAATTCCAGCAACCGGTGGTGTTCTAGATGGCCGCCCGGATCCTGGTCGCCAAGCCCGGTCTCGACGGTCATGACCGCGGCGCCAAGATCGTCGCCCGCACGCTGCGCGACGCCGGCTTCGAGGTGATCTACACCGGCATCCGGCAACGTATCGAAGACATCGCCTCGATCGCCGTTCAAGAAGATGTGGCCGTGGTCGGCTTGAGCATCTTGTCGGGTGCCCATCTGGCCCTGACGGCACGCACCATCGAGGCCCTGCGCGACGCCGATGCCGCCGACATCGCCGTCGTCGTCGGCGGGACCATCCCGCACTCCGACGTGCCCAAGCTGCTGGCCGCCGGTGCGGCGGCGGTGTTTCCCACCGGAACACCGCTGGATGACCTGGTGCGCGACATCCGCGCGCTGACCGGCGACGCGCAAACCGCACCGCAACCGTCCATGGAGGAACCGTGCGTGTCGGAGTGATGATCGGCCCCGAGCGCGGGGATTCGGGCCGCAAGGTGGGCCGGATGCTGGCCGATATCGACTGGGCGGAAACAGCCGGCCTGGATAGCGCGTGGATTCCCCAGATTCCCAATGACTTTGACGCACTGGTCGCCGTGACCCTGATGGGAACGCGGAGCAGCCGCATCGAGCTGGGTACCGCCGTAGTGCCCCTGCAGACGCAGCACCCTATTGCGTTGGCCCGGCAAGCTCTGTCGGTGCATGCGGCCACCGGTGGTCGCCTGGTGCTGGGCGTCGGACCGTCGCACCATTGGATCGTCGACGACATGCTCGGGCTGCCCTACCAGCGGCCCGCCGCCTACACCCGGGACTACCTCGAGGTCCTGGCCGCGGCCTTGGCCAACCCCGGGCCCGTCGACGTGGAGAACGACAGCTTCCGGGTGCACAACCCGCTGGATCTGGCCGCGGTGGCGCCCCTGCCGGTGCTGGTCGCAGCGCTCGGGCCGGTGATGTTGACCCTGGCCGGCGAGCGGGCGGACGGCACCGTGCTGTGGATGGCCGACGAACGTGCGGTGGCCGAGCATGTGGTGCCCAGAATCTCCAAGGCCGCTGACAATGCCGGCCGCCCGGCTCCGCGCATCGTCGCCGGCATCCCCGTTTGCCTTTGCGGCTCGAGTGAAGTCGAGGTAGCGCGTGATCGCGCCAACCGGATTCTGGGGGAGGCCGAGGTTTCGCCGAACTATCAAAGACTGCTCGGATACGGCGATGCCAAAGACGTCGGTGATATCTGTGCGGCCGGCGACGAGGACGCGATCCTGGCTCGATTCCGTCGCTTCGCCGAGGCCGGTGTGACCGACCTGTCGGTGCGGCTGCTGCCGATCGGCGACAATCGTGAAGAGCTGGTTGCCTCCAAGCGTCGCACCCGAGACATGATTGCCATGCTGGCGACGGAGGTGCGGTGACCGCCGCGGGCCCGCTGACCGGCATTCGGGTCATCGAGGTCGGCACCATGCTGGCCGGCCCTTACGCCACATTGCTGCTCGCCGACCTCGGCGCCAAGGTCGTCAAGATCGAACCGCCCGGCGGTGAGATCTCACGCACGGTCGGTGAGAGCTACTTCGCCAGCCTCAACCGCAACAAGTCCGGCCTCTGTCTGGATCTGAATTCCGAAGTGGGACAGCACCGACTCGCCGAGCTGGCGGCCGACTCCGATGCGCTGGTGGTCAACCTGCGACCGTCGTCGATCCGCCGACTGGGGTTGACCTACGAAGCGCTGCGGCGGTTCAACGAACGCATCGTTTGCGTGGCTATCACCGGTTATGGGTTGCATGGCGGCGACGATCCGGCCTTCGACTACGTGATCCAGGCCGCCGTCGGAAGTGCCGCGCTGACCGGTGAACCCGGCGGTCCGCCGACCCTGCCCGGGTATTCCTCGGCGGACAACTCCACCGGGATGTGTGCAGCGCTTGGGTTGTTGGCGGCGATCATCTCGGGCCGTGGCGGGCAGGTGGACGTGTCGCTGTTCGACGTCATGGTCTCCCAGCTGAACTACCACGCCGCCGCGTACCTTAACGAAGGCACCGAGCCGCAGCGCAGGCCTCATGGCGCTCACCCGTATTACGTTCCCGCGCAGCTATTTCCGACTGCCGACGGCTACCTCGGGCTGTTCGTCACACATGACGGGTTCTGGAAGGCCTTTGCGGCCGAGGCCGGCATCCATGGCTTCGAGACCATGGCGGAGCGAGCGTCCCGGCGTGCGGAGGTGCTCACCGTGGTCGCCTCGGCGTTGGCGACCGACACCGCCGCCGGTTGGGGGCGACGGCTGCGGCCGCTGGGGGTGCCCGCGGCAGCCGTTCGGACGCTGCCCGAGGCCCTCGCGGAGAATCCCCAAGTGATCGTGCGCGCGGGCGAATTGCGCCTCGTCGGTAATCCGATTCGGGTGTCCGGTTATCGGCCCGAATACCGGCCGGCGCCGCTCCTGGGCGAACACTGCCGATAGCGGCACGCCGATCCTGGTGCTGCGCGGGTCTACTCGTAGCGCACCGTGATCGGTGCGATATCGGGTATGCCCTGACAGGTCAAGATGTAGCCGTCGGCCACCTCGCTGTCGTCAAGAGCGTCGTTGACCAGCATTGTCGCGCTGCCCTCCGTGAGGCGGGCCAGGCAGGTCCCGCAGTTGCCGGCCTCGCAGTTGAAAGGCGGGTCCAGCCCCGCTCGTCGTGCGCTTTCCAGCAGGGTCTCGCCAGGCACCAGCGGCACCGATGCCCGCCTACGGTCGAGGCAGATCGTCACCATGCCCGGTTCCGCCATGACCGCCCTTCCTGCGCCCCCACTGATGTACTTGCGTCCGTCTCTATTGAGAATACTATTCTCATCAGGAAATAGGATATTCTCAGACTGTCGTGACCGTCGGGAAGGACGAGACGTGACCGAGCCGGCCGCGCTCGTGTTCGAGGATCGGGGCTTTAGCCTGCCCGGGCTGGGGGCGATGGCCGACGGCCTGGCCGCGGCGCTACGCAAGCAAGGCGTCGTCGCGGGCGATCGGGTGGCGGTGATGTCGTCCAACCGGCCGGAGTTTGTCGCCGTGCTGAACGCCATCTGGTGTCTGGGCGCCTCGGCGGTGCTCATCAGCCCCGCCTGGAAGCGCGCCGAGGTGGATCATGCCCTCGCCCTGACCGGCCCCGCCCATGCCGCCGGGGATCACCCGGTGCTGGCCGGTCTGATGCCGATGCTGCACCTGGATGAGCCGATCACCCCCGCGGCACCGCTACCGGGCGCGCCGCGCCGTGCTGGCGATGCGCTGTTGGTGTTCAGCTCGGGCACCACCGGCCTGCCCAAGGCGGTCCGGCACACCCACGCGTCGCTGAACGCGGCCATTGGCCACTGGCGTGACGCGCTGGGGCTGACCGAGCGCGACCGCATTCAGATCGTCACGCCGCCCTCGCACATCCTCGGCTTGCTCAACATCGTCACCGCGTTGCGGACCGCCGTTCGGGTGCGTCTGCATCGCCGGTTCGACATCGACCAGATGCTGGCACACATCGAAAGCGACCGGATTACCGTGGAAATGGCGGTCGCCCCTATAGCTTTGGCGATGGCGTCGCATCCCAACCTCGAGTCCTACGATTTGTCGTCGCTGAGGTTCATCATGTGGGGCGCCACGCCCGTGAGTGCGGGCATCGCCGAGACGGTGACGAACCGGACCGGCATTGGCTGGGTGCCCGCCTACGGCACCACCGAGCTACCCGTGATCGCCTGCAGCCCGCTGCGGGGCGCCCGGCTCGACACCGTCGGACGTGTGCTGCCGGGCGTGGACCTGCGGGTGGTGTCGACTGAAACCGGTGAGCGGGTGGGCCCCGGTGAGGTCGGCGAAATCCAGGCGCGATCGCATTCACTGATGGCGGGCTATCTGCCGGCGGCCGCCACGGCCGAGGTCATGTCGCAGGGTTGGTATCGGACCGGAGACATCGGCTCGCTGGATGCCGCCGGCTGGCTGCGCGTCACCGACCGGCTCAAGGAGATGATCAAGGTTCGCGGTTTCCAGGTTGCCCCCGCCGAGATCGAGGCGGTTCTGCACGGCCATCCCGCGGTCCGGGATTGTGCGGTATTCGGGGTGCCGGACGGAGCCAACGGCGAAGCGGTAGTTGCCGCTGTCGCGGCCCGAACACCCGTCGACGCCGCCGAGTTGCGTGCCCGGGTGGCTGCCTCGCTCGCGTCTTACAAGCGGCTCTCGCGGATCGTGTTCGTGCCGGATATCCCTCGACTGCCCTCCGGAAAGGTGTTGCGCCGAGCGCTCAAGGAGCTCTATGGATGTACGTCTGACAGCTGAACAACGGCAACTGTGTGACGCGGCGGCGAAAATGGCCGACGATCTCGGTCCGGCATCTGTGCAGGATCTGGCTGACGAAGCCCGAATCGCCAAGCTGGATAGGCAGATCGAGGCGTCCGGGTGGAGAGCGTTACGTTCCGACGGCGCCTCCGGTGTCGAGGTCGCGATTGTGGCAGAAGAATTCGGGCGCGGGCTCGCCGATGCGCCATTCCTGGGACCCGTGCTCGCCGATGACCTGGCCCGGCAACTGAACTCAGACTCCGGGCGCGCGACGACGGGCGTCGGCGGCCGGGCGATAGATGCGCGCGGACATCGGCGCGCACTGGTGCTCTCGGGTACCGCCGTGCTGTCCGCAGATCTCGATGTTGCGGGAGCGGGCGCGGACCTGACGCGACTGGACGCGGGGTTGCTGGGACAGCCGGTGGCGGTCGGTGAGGTATCCGCCGATGCCGCGCAGCGCTGGTATGCGCTGGCTTTGGTCGCCACCACCGCAGACCTGGTCGGAGACGCCCGCGGCGCGCACGCCCTCGCCTGTGACTACGCGAAGATTCGCGAGCAGTACGGCAAAGCGATCGGGTCCCATCAAGCGATCGCTCATCTGCTGGCGGAGAACCTGGCGTTGATCGAGGGTTCGGTGAGCGTGCTGCGCCATGCCGCTTGGGCGGTGGACGAACTCGAGCCGGCGCAAGCCGTGCAGGCCGCCCGGATGGCAAAGGTGTACTGCGCGCGTGCCAGTCGAACCGTCTGCGAAACCGCGGTACAGGTGCACGGTGGCATCGGCAATACCTGGGACTGCCTGGTGCACGTTTACCTGCGCCGGGCGTTGACATCAACCGAGTTGTGGCCGGTGAGCTTGCAGGAGGTCGGTCGTGGACTTTCGTGATTCACCGCAGGAGGCGGTCTTCCGGCAACGCCTGCGAAACTGGCTTTCGGTAAACGCCGATGACTTTCGCGGATCGGGGGACCAATATTGGGCCCGGCAGGCGCACTGGCACCAGGCCCTCTACCGCGAGGGATTCTTCGGGCTGTCGTGGCCACGCGAATACGGGGGCAGGGAGCTGGCACCGGTCTATGACGTGATCGTCGACGAAGAGTTGGCCCGTGCCGGTGCGCCACCGCGCCCCAGCGTCGGTTACCTGGTCTTCGGCATCGGCCGACACGGCAGCGACGCACTGCGGCAACGGTTTCTGCCCGGCATCATCGACGGGACCGAGCGCTGGTGTCAGGGGTTCAGTGAGCCCGGTGCGGGTTCGGACCTGGCCGCGCTGACCACCACCGCCACTCGTGTCGGTGACGATTATGTGGTGCATGGTCACAAGATCTGGACCAGTTACTCCGACGTGGCCGACTGGTGTCTGCTGCTGGCCCGAACCGAACCCGGCGCTAGCCGGCACCGAGGCTTGTCGGCATTTGTGGTCGCCATGAAACAGCCTGGTGTGCAGCAACGTCCATTGCGGATGATGAACGGAGTCACCAAGGAGTTCGGCCAGGTGTTCTTCGACGGCGCCACGGTGGCGGCCGACCGGATGGTCGGCGCCCCAGGGGATGGCTGGGCGGTGGCGATGACCGTGGTCGGGCACGAACGTGAACCGTCCACCCTCGGTTACGCCGCCCGCTACAACAAGCTCGTCGCAGAGCTGTTGGCGCGCAACCATGCCCAGGGGCATCCGGTCAGCGACGAGCTTGCCTGGGCCGCGGTCCAAGCCGAGATGCTGACTCATCACGTGCGGCGCCGGTTGTCCGAACAGCTCGACGGGGTGTCGCACGGACCCGAAGGCTCGCTGGACAAATTGCTGATGACCTGGGTGGAACAGTCTGTTGGGCATGCCGCGCTCGGCATTGGTGGCACGCATGATCCCGAGCTGTTCGGCGCCTACCTGTACAGCCGTGCGCAAAGCGTGATGGGAGGCACTTCACAGATACAGAAGAACATCATCGCATCGCGCATTTTGGGATTGGGAGTCTGACATGTATGACATGCCAACAGAAATCGACGTTCGCGCCGAGGGGGCGCTGCGCATCATCACCCTGAACCGGCCCGATGCGCTCAATGCGGTCAACGACAATCTGCATGTTGGGCTCGCAGGGCTGTGGCGGCGGTTGAGCGAGGATCGCAGCGCGCGCGCCGCGGTGCTCACGGGCGCCGGGCGAGCCTTCTCGGCCGGCGGCGATTTCGCATATCTGGCCGAACTCGCCCAAGACGCCGACTTGCGGGCGAAGACCATCGCGCATGGCCGAGACATCGTGCTGGGCATGGCCCGCTGCCGGGTGCCGGTGGTGGCGGCGGTCAACGGCCCGGCGGTGGGGCTCGGCTGCAGCCTGGTCGCCCTGAGTGACATCGTCTACATCGCGCCGGATGCCTATCTTGCCGACCCACATGTGCAAGTGGGTCTGGTCGCCGCCGACGGCGGTCCGTTGACCTGGCCATTGCACATCAGCCTGATGCTGGCCAAGGAATACGCGTTGACCGGTCAGCGGATTGCCGCGCAGCGCGCCGTCGAGCTCGGCCTGGCCAACCATGTGGCCGCCGATCCGGTGGCCGAGGCGGTGGCGTGCGCCCAGCGGATCATGAAATTGCCTCAGCAGGCGGTCGAAAGCACCAAACGGGTGCTCAATATTCACCTCGAGCGGGCCGTGCTCGCCAGTCTGGACTACGCGCTGTCGGCCGAGCACCAGTCGTTCACCACCGAGGACTTTCGCTCAATCGTGACCAGGTTGACCGCTCCGAAGAACTAGCCGGACCCGCCCAGCTTGGCCAACCCAATCAGTCGTTGCTGCGCAGGAAGTCGCGCATCACCCGGTCAAACCGGTCTGGTTCTTCGATGAAGGGCATGTGCGCGCTGCACTCGAAGAACTCGAATCGTGAGCCGGCAATCCGTTGATGCATCTCGCGCATGTCTTCCGGCGAGCATTCGTCGTACTTGCCCGCGAGCAGCAGTGTCGGCAGGGCGATTTCGGCCAACCGATCGACCACATCCCAATCGCGAATGGTCCCGACGATCCGAAAGTCGCTGGGCCCGAACATCGTTTCGAAGATCTCGGGACCCAGATTCTGGAATGCTTCAGTGAGGTAGGCAGGCCAGGGGAGAGTGCGGCACAGATACGTTTCGTTCCAGGTCGTGATTGCGGACTGATATTCGGCCGAATGTGTGGTGCCGGCGGCTTCGTGGCGGTCAATGGTGGCTTGGGTGCCAGGATCCAGCTCCGCCTTGAGCCGGATCACGCTGTCGGCGAACCGGGGAATGGACGCGGTGCTGTTGGAGATGGTCAGGCTGACGGCTCCCGATGGCACGTCCAGGACATACTGCTGGGCGAGCATTCCGCCCCAGGAATTGCCGAAGATGTGAAAGGCTTCCAGCCCGAGTGCGCGCACCACGGCGCCCATCTCGGCCACCGAGCGCCCCATTGTCCACAGATCCACGTCGGACGGGCGTTCGGAGTTTCCGCAGCCAAGTTGATCCCAGAAGATGACTTCCCGTTCGCCGGCCAGTCGTTGCAGCGCTGACAGGTAGTAGTGCGGCAGGCCCGGGCCGCCATGCGCCACGAGCAGGGGAAGGCCGGAGCCGCCGCCGACGCGCTTGCTCCACACCTTGCCGCCCGGGACCGCGATTGTCGCCACCGGTTGTGTCACACCAGCAGTGTAAGGAGTCCTGATTGTAACTGGTGCTCTCAAACTGAGATAATCAGGTTCTCGTGAATGTGCGGTCGGCTTCTGGCCTCCGCGCCGCCGAAGTGGAGAAAGCCCGTGCCTGAAGCCGTCATCGTCGCTGCCCTGTGCACCCCGATCGGAACCGCCCGCAAGGGAACCTTGCGCGACACCAACGCATTCGACCTGGCCCACCATGTGGTCAGTGAGGCCACCGCGGATCTGGATCCGGGGCAGATCGACGACGTAATCCTGGGCGAAGGTCTCTACGGCGGCGGCGTCATCGCCCGCCACGCGGCCATCACGGCGGGGCTTGGTCATGTGCCCGGTCTTGCCCAGAATCGGCACTGTGCCGCCGGACAGGCGGCGGTGCAGGGCGCGGCCGCAAGCGTACGGGCGGGGATGGACCAGCTCATCATCGCCGGGGGCGTGAACTCGGCCTCCACCTCGCCGCGGCCCCGGATGCAGATCGATGGCGAGTGGGTCGACTGGTTCCCGCCGACTCACCCCGGACCGGCCGGATGCGCCGAACATGGACATGTCGATCACGGTCGGCTGGAATGCGGCGGTGGCCGCCGGAGTGAGTCGCGCCGAGATGGACGCCTGGGCCCTGCGCTCGCATCGCAACGCGATCGCCGCGATCGACGAGGGCCGGTTCAAGGAGGAGATTGTTCCGATCCCGACGCCGCACGGCCTGTTCTGTGTCGACGAACATCCGCGCCGGGACACGACGATGGAGAAACTGGCCGCGCTCAAGCCGCTGCATCCCGAGATCGACGGCTTCTCGATCACCGCCGGCAACGCCTGCGGCGCCAATGACGGCGCCGCGGTGCTGACCATCGCAAGCGACCGGATGGCCCAGGGGTTGGGCATGCCGGCGCTGGCGCGGGTGCTCAGCTGGGCGTCGGTGGGTGTCGATCCGGCCGCCACCGGCCTGGCCCCGGTCGAAGCTATTCCGAAAGCGCTTGCACGGGGCCATCTATCAATCTCGACGTTGATCTGTTCGAGATCAACGAAGCGTTCGCGTCAATGTGCGTGGCGACCGTCAAACTGCTGGAACTGGACGCCGATCGGGTCAACGTGAGCGGCAGCGGATGCTCGTTGGGGCATCCGGTGGCCGCGACCGGGGCCAGGATGCTGGTGACGCTGGTGCACGAACTGCGCCGACGCGGCGGCGGGATTGGGCTGGCGGCGATGTGCGCCGGTGGCGGCATGGGATCGGCGACGGTCATCGAGGTTGCGGCGCCATAGCTGCAAAATAGGACGCAATGAGCATCGATGATCTGATTGCCGCTGCGCGCAACGGATCTCAACGCGCCGCGGGCCGGCTCCTCAGTCTGATCGAGGGGGGCCGCCGCGATGAAGTGCTGGCGGGTATCGAGGACTGGTCGCAGCGGCCCGCGCGAGTCATCGGCATCACCGGGCCGCCAGGGGCGGGCAAATCGACGACGATCACCGGGCTGGTCGGCGCCTACCGGGAGCGCGGAACCCGGGTGGCGGTGCTAGCCGTGGACCCGTCGTCCCCGTTCAGTGGTGGTGCGTTGCTCGGCGATCGCATCCGAATGACCGCGCATGTCAACGACTCCGAGGTGCTGATCCGCTCGATGGCCAGTCGGGGCCATCTTGGCGGTCTGGCCGCCTCGGTGCCCGCCGCCATCCGGCTGCTGGGGGCGCTGCGTTACGACGTCGTTCTGCTGGAAACGGTCGGGGTGGGACAGTCCGAGATCGAGGTGGCGGCGGTGGCAGACCCGACCGTCGTCGTGCTCAATCCGGGAACCGGCGATGCGGTCCAGGCGGCAAAGGCGGGTCTGCTGGAAGTCGCCGACATTGTGGCGGTCAACAAGGCCGACCGCGTCGGTGCCGAACAGACCGTGCGAGACTTGCGGGCCGAAACCAATGCCCCGATCCTCAGCCTGGTCGCGGTCAAGTCGGAGGGCATTGGTGAGCTGTTGGCCCTGATCGACGCGCATCAGCGCGGCGATAGTCGCGATCGCCGGTTGGCCCGCGCCCGGGCACAGATTATGTCGCTGGCGCAGACTCGGCTGCGCGGCCGTACCGACCTGGACCGGCTCGCCGAAGCGGTGGTCGACGGCCTCGAGGATCCTTATGCTGCGGCGGACCGGCTGTTGGCCCCGCCGCCGCCCTAGGTCCGCCAATTGGGGGACACGCAGTTCCTCTTGACGAATAGCTTTCCGGTCGACAGACAACGGCCTGGCGGAGTGTCAATCTTGTGCCATGGCATTTGTGACCAGTGCACCCGAAGCGTTGACCGCCGCGGCTTTGAACCTACATTCGGTTGGGGCCGGGATGAGCGCGGGCAATGCCGCCGCCATGGCCCCCATCACCGGGGTGGTCCCAGCTGCCGCCGACAAGGTGTCGGCGCTGACCGCGGCCCACTTTGCCGCCCACGGGGCGATGTACCAAACGCTGAGCGCGCAGGCGCAGGCGATTTACGAGATGTTCGTGACCACCTTGCAGGCCAGCGGCGGTTCCTACGCCGAGACCGAAGCGGCCAACGCTGTCGCCGCTCAGTAGCGGCCCACGGGCGGTTATTCGCCCGCTGTAGTCGATCGGCGGTGTCCCCCGATCAGCGGACAAGATTCTTGCCGCGTGGTGAGTTGATCGGAGGAGCCTCCCAGGTGCGATCATGCTTACCTCTGGATCGATGACGACTACCGCGACCATCGCCGCCGGCGAGGCGATGCGTGTCTCTTCTAGTTCTTCCCCGGATCTCCCCGATGCTGGGGACACCACGAAATTCCTGCGGCCCCGCAACGCCGCTTTGCGCTCCAAAGCCCGTGGCAGCAGCCGATCGGCTGCCCGCATGGCCAACACAAAGACCAACACAAAGCCCCGGTCGGCAAGGGCGCTCTGCGCTCGCGCGGTGGCGGCTCCACTTGGCGGTGCCCGCCCGTTGGGCGAACGCGCTGGTGGACGGCACCGGCCGGCCAGGGAGGGCTACCCGGCGGTCATTTGGCTGCTACTGGGCGGAAACCTGGTGGTGCGTGCCGCCGGATTCGCCTATCCGTTCATGGCGTTTCACGTGGCAGGGCGAGGATTTGCCGCTGCCGCGGTGGGCGCGGTGCTGGCCGCGTTCGGCGTGGGCTGGGCCGTGGGGCAGCTGGTCTGCGGATGGCTGGTGGACTCTCTGGGCCCCCGCGCGACGCTGGCTTGGACCATGACCATCGCGGCGGGTGTGCTGGTGGGAATGGCCGAAGCGCGCAGCGTGGCAGCGTTGCTGGTCGGCGCCATGATCACCGGCGTGGTCTACGACGCGCCCCGTCCGGTGATGGGTGCCGCGATCGCCGAGCTGATCCCAGAGCCGAGCCGGCGGGCCAAGCTCGATGCTTGGCGTTTTGGCTGGATCGTCAGCATCGGCCGAGCGATCACCGGCGGTGTGGGCGGACTGCTCGCCGCCTGGTCCGGCGTGCCGGTGCTGTTCTGGATCAACGCCGTGGCGTGCGCGCTGCTTGCGCTGGTGGCGGCCCGCTGCATCCCGGCAACGGCGCATCGGCCGCCGGTGGCACCGGCTGTGCATGTCAGGGCCGCACGCATCAGCTACCGCCGGGCATTTTCGGATGGTCGGCTGGTGCTGTTGTTCGCGTCCAGCCTTGCGACGCTGACCGCAGTGCGGGGGCTATACGCCACCGTGCCCATGCTCATGGCCGACAGCGGTCTGGGCGCGGGTGAATTCGGCTGGACCCAGGTGGCCAATGCCGCCGCCGGAATCGGCCTAACCCCGGTGATAACGCCCTGGCTGGGCCGAAAAGTCGCGGCCCGCATCAACCCGCGATTGGACATCCTGGCGATTGCCGGCGGATGGACGGCGTTGACCATGGCCGGTGCGGCGCTCGCGCACACGACTTTCGGCTTCGCCATCGCCGTGGCCGCGTCCGCTCCCGGGGAAATCGCCTGGTTCGTGATCGCGGCTGGGATAGTTCACCGAATTGCTCCGCCCGCCAGTGGCGGGCGCTACCACGGAATCTGGTCGATGACCCTGGCCATCGCGTCGGTCGTGGCCCCCCATCGTGTCCTCCTGCAGTCTGACGCACGGCGGCCATCGCTTGGTCGCGCTGGTCACCGTGACAGTGGGTTTGGCCGGGGCCGCGCTGTGCCTGCCGCTGGCCCGGGCGCTGAACAGGTCCGGTGACGTCGGGGTCCGGGACTCGCAATACACCGCTGTGGCTGCAGCCGCTTGAGCCGCTACGCGCGAGGCACCGCGTTGCGACTTCCCCCGATCCGGGGAACGGCGTTCGTCAGTTTGTCCGGCCGATCGGCGGTACCACGGCCGGGCCGGCCCGGCTAGCTTCAAACTTGCGCTGAGGTGCCGTCGAACCGCCATCCCCAAGCCCGCGACGTATCCGGGGCTGGCGCCGAAGAGCTCGGCGCTGACCCGCCGACGCCTCCGCTGACGAATGAAATGAGGAGCCGACAGATGACTCATGCCAGTGCACGCCCGGCCGCGCTCCTGCCCGACCACCTCGAAATGTATCGGCGGATGCGGGTGCTGCGGCTGCTCGACATGGCGCTGGAGGAAATGCGTGCCGACGGTCTGATGGAGTCACCGGTATCGACCGCGTTGGGCCAGGAGGCCGTGAGTATCGGTGCGACGGCGGCACTGACCGAGGGTGATCTGGTGCTGGCCAGCCGTCGCGCACATGCCCTGCACGTCGGTGTGGATCTTCCGCTGGGGCCGATGATCGCCGAGCTGATTGGCCAAGACAGCACCTGCGACCACGCTGACCAGCTGAACTCGCCGGAGCGATCGGGTGCTGCCGACCAGTGCCCGCTGCTGGCGGTCGGGCACGCATACTCGCAGTGGCTGGACAACAGCGACCGGGTCACGCTCTGCATCACCGGTCCTGACGATGTCAATTCCGGCGCGTTTGTCCAGGCCGCAAACATGGCGGTGCTGTGGCACCTTCCGGTGGTGATCGTGGTTGAAAGCGTTCCCGGTGTCGGTGTTGCCGGCCGTTTGCGCGGCGCCCCCGGCCATGGCGGAGATGCGTGCCAGCGGATTCCCAGCGTCACCGTGGATGGTCACGACGTCCAGGCGGTTCGACGCTGTGTGGCCACAGCGGTGCAGCGGGCGCGTGCTGGCGCCGGCCCCACCGTGGTACGCGCCATCACCTACCGGAGCAGCGATTTTCCCTCATTCGATGGTGATTACGACGCGGCCGCTACCGAACCTTTCCTGGATCCGCTGGTATTCACCGGCGGCCGGCTGAAGGCCGGTGGAGCCGATGCGGCGCAGCTCTGCGATGTGGAGCGCACGGCACGCAAACTGGTCGCCGACGCCGTTGCCTTGGCCAAGTCGGGGACCTGTCCCGGTCATGATGGGCGTAGTTAAGCAGCGCGCAGACCAGCTGGGCAGACCGGACGTCGCCGCTGAAACCTGGCAGCAGTGCCAGTTGGCGCGCCGGCCCCGCCTGTGCTGGTCGCAGCCCGCACGACTCGCATTTTGGTCCGGAGGTGGACCGGTGCGTGCCTGGCTTGGCAGAGCCGGGGTGCGCTGGGCGACTCCGAGTCTGGCAGGTGTCTGCCGCTGTGAGTACGGTGTTCCGGTGGGGATGACCGGCGATTTTGAGCTGGAGCGGGTGCACAAGCTGCATCAACTGCGCTCCTACCGGCTTGTCTCGGTGCTTCGCCTCGGGGTCTTGGTGTTCCTGATCGGCGCAATGCTCATCGGCACTCCCCAGCACGAATGGGCCCAGCAAATCACGTTGGTCGTGGTGTACGTGCTGGCCGCGGCGGGCGCCCTGCTGCTCGCGTTTTCACCGCGGCGAGTGGCGGCCAGCGGAGCGGTCACCATCCGGTCCTGGGAACCGCTGGCCTTCACTGCCGTCGACATAGCGGTGCTGACCGCGTTTCAGCTCTTGTCGGCCGATGGGATCTATCCGCTATTGATGATGACCTTGCTGCCGATTTTGGTGGGCGTCGACGTTTCGTCACGACGGGCGATGGTGGTGCTGGCATTCACCATTGTCGGGTTCACCATCGCCGGGGTTCATGACAATGTGCTGCTCGGCGACGCGGGGTGGCCCGATTCCGTGTTTGTGTTCTCGCTCTACGCGTTTTTGTGCGCCACCGCATTGGTGGTGGTCCGTACCGAGGAGCGCCGTGTTCGCTCGGTCGCGGGTTTGAGCGCGTTGCGAGAGGCATTGCTGGCCCAGACGATGACGGCCTCGGAGGTGTTGCAGCGCCGGATCTCGGAGTCCATTCACGACGGCCCGCTGCAGGACGTGCTGGTCGCGCGCCAGGAACTCGTCGACTTGCAGAGCGTCTGGCCCGGCGACGATCGGGTGGAGCGCGCACTGGCCGGCCTGCAAAGTGCCTCCGAACGGTTGCGGCAGGCCACCTTTGAGCTGCACCCGGCCGTCCTCGAACAGGTTGGCCTGGGTGCGGCCGTGGAACAGTTGGCGACCTTCACTGCGCGCCGATCGGGCATCGAGGTCAGCACCGACGTCGACTACCCCATCCGCAACGAGATCGACCCGATCATGTTCGGTGTGGCACGCGAGTTGCTGTCCAACGTGGTGCACCATGCACAGGCCAAACATGTGTCGGTCAGCCTTGGGATCACCGACGGAGCTTGCGTTTTGGACGTGGCTGACGACGGGGTGGGCATCGCGGGCGGTACCGCGGCGCGCCGTCTCGGTGAGGGACATATCGGCCTGGCTTCGCATCGGGCGCGGGTCGACGCGGCTGGCGGAACGTTCGTCTTTCTCGATGCCCCGGCGGGCACCCATGTGTGCGTCGAACTGCCCTTGAAGTCGGTGCCTTCGCCGGCGCCGGATCGGCACCCGCCCGCCGGCGCAACTAGTCGAGAAGCCCTTGCCGCATCGCCTCGGCGACGGCGGCCGCTCGGTCACTGACGCCGAGCTTCTCGTATAGCCGTTGCACGTGGGTCTTGACCGTCGACGGCGCGACGTAGAGTTCGCCGGCGATCGCGGGGATGCTCTGGCCCTTGGCGATGCGATGAAGCACCTCGCGCTCCCGGGCGCTGAGCACCGCAGCCATGGGTGCCGCACGCTGGCGGATCTCTCCGGCAAGCCCGCCGACCAGCGACGGCGCCACCACATCGCGGCCCTTCGCGCAGTCGAGTACCGCCTTGACGATCTCGGTACGCGTCGAGTCTTTCAGCAAGAAACCGGCGGCACCCTGCTGCAGCGCCTGGTACACGATCGCCGATTCGTCGTGCGCCGAGATCAGCAACACCCGAGTGGGCAGCTCATTGCTGCGCACCGCCGCAGCGACCTGCGCGCCGTCCATCCGCGGCATCCGGTAGTCGAGCAAGGCCACGTCGGGTAAGTGCGTCTTGATCAGTTCCAGCGCCGCCGCGCCATCATCGGCCTCGCCGACAACGTTGACCGAACCGCTCAACGACAGCGCGCGTACCACACCCTCACGAAAGAGCGGGTGGTCGTCACCGACTACCACTCGCACTTTCTCGGTTTTAGTCACATCCATGGCGCGCCGACCATGGCCTGAGTTTAGCGGGTGGTTCAGCAGGATCGATGACGAATTCCAGGCAACGCCAAGCCGACCGCCGACAGTTTGCTCCTAGCTGCCGGCGCCAGGACGAATCTGCTGGTCAGAGCCTCGGGCAGCGGCGCACAGAAAGGTCGCCGAACCCGTCGTGTGCAAATTATGGCCAGCTGGTCGGTTCGTGCCGTCTGTACGGTGTTCCTGTGGTGGTCACCAGCGACGCAGAACTGGCTCGGGTGCGCCGAACACACCAGCTGCGCGCTTACCGCATCGGCTCCGTGCTTCGGATCGGGGTTGTGTTGTTCATGGTTGCCGCCATGTTGGTCGGTACGCCGCGCCGGGAATGGGGCGCGCAGACGGCCTTGATCTGTGTCTACGCGTTTGCCGCACTGTGGGCGCTGGCGTTGGCGTTTCGACGGTCGCGGCCGATGGTCAGCCTGGACCGATTTGCCAACATCGCCAGATACGAACCGCTCGCCTTCACCGCCGTCGATGTGTTGGCGCTGACCGGCTTTCAGTTGCTGTCCACCGACGGCATCTATTCGCTGCTGATCATGACGCTGTTGCCGGTGCTGGTTGCCCTCGACATTTCGTCGCGGCGGGCCGCGGTGGTGCTGGCATTGACGCTGGTTGGATTCGCCCTGGCGTTGGCTCAGGATCCGGTGGTGATTCGGATGAATGGCTGGCCCGAGGCGATCTTTCGGTTCGGGCTCTACGCATTCCTCTGTGCCACCGCATTGATGGTGGTCCGCAGCGAGGAACGGCACGCCCGTTCGGTAGCGACGTTGAGCGTGATACGTGAAGAGTTGCTCGCACAGACCATGACAGCTTCGGAAGTGCTGCAACGCCGGATTTCGGAATCCATTCACGATGGGCCGCTGCAGGACGTGCTGGCCGCGCGCCAGGAACTGATCGAATTGCGGGCCGCCGCCCCCCACGACCAACGAGTGAGCACCGCACTGGCAGGTCTGCAGAGTGCGTCGGATCTGCTGCGGCAGGCAACCTTCGAGCTGCATCCGGCCGTTCTCGAACAGGTCGGCCTGGGTGCGGCGGTCGAACAGTTGGCCTCCTTTCACGCCCAACGTTCGGGCATCAGGATCACCGACGATGTCGACTATCCGATACGTGACGAGATCGATCCCATCGTCTTCGGTGTGGCCCGGGAGTTGCTGTCCAATGTGGTGCAGCATTCGCGGGCGCGTAATGCTTCGGTGGCTCTGGGCATCTCCGACGGCGTGTGCGTGCTGGATGTGGCCGACGACGGCGTCGGCGTCAGCGGAGAAACGATGGCGCGCCGCCTCGGCCAGGGGCATATCGGTCTGGCCTCGCATCGGGCCCGTGTCGATGCCGCCGGTGGATCGCTGGTCTTCCTCAATACACCGACCGGCACCCACGTTTGTGTACGCATTCCGCTGAAGGGCTAAACGGCGCTAGGGCGCATCGGCCGATTCGCCGGTGGCGGCCGTGCGGCCGGCCCGATAGCCGAAAACCATTGCCGGACCAATTGTTCCACCCGCCCCGCCGTATGCCCGCCCGGTCACTCCCGCCATAGCGTTGCCGGCGGCGAACAGTCCCGGTACGGATCCTCCGCTGACGTGCCGGACACGTCCGTCGCGATCGGTGCGCGGTCCGCCCTTGGTGCCCATGGCGCCCACCCGGATCGGCACCGCGTAGAAGGGCGCGCTGTCGATGGGGCCAAGTGTCTTGCCGGCAAGGGTGGTTGCCTGGTCGTCACCCCAATAGCGGTCGTATGCGCTGGCGCCGCGACCGAAGTCGGGATCGGTACCGGAGGCGACGTTATGGTTCCATCGCGCTATCGTGCGCCCCAAGCCGTCGGCGTCGATACCGGTCTTAGTGGCCAGCTCGGTGAGGTCGGTCGACTCACAGAACCAGTCCGGAACCGGTTGGCCGGGTTCGATCCCGAGGAACCCGTAGCGCTGCAGATGGGCCGAGTCGAACACGATCCAGGCGTGATCGTTCACGTAGCCACCCCTGGGATCGAGGTAGTGGAAGGCGCCGGCCATCGAGTTGTAGTCACACGCCTCGTTGACAAAGCGTTGCCCGGCCGGGTTCACGATGATGCTGCGCGGGCGGGTTCGCTCCAGCCGCACGCTGCGGCTGCGCTGCTTGCCATCGATGGTGTCGTTGGGGATCTGCACGATGGGAACCCACCAGGCTTCACCCATGTTGGCCAGCTCGGCGCCGCGTGCCATCGCCATCCGCAGCCCGTCGCCGGTGTTGTTGGGCGGTGAGACCGCACCGTGCATGGGGCCTCGCAGGAAGGCCCGCACCAGGACGGGATCCCATTCGAATCCACCGGTTGCCAGGACAACACCGCGGCGGGCACGGACGCTGATGCTGCGGCCGGACTGGGCAATCCGGACCCCGACGACCGCCCCGTCTTCGACCACCAGTTCCTCGGCCGCGGCGTCGGTGCGCGGTGTCACCCCGACGTCCAGCAATCCCTGTAATAGCCCGGCCACCAGAGCGGTACCGGCCACGCACAGGTCTTCGGATTCCTCGACGCCGGCGTGCAGCCGAGCCCGGGTTTCGGCGTCGAAGCCGACATTGGACCAATCCGGGGGGAAAGAGGTGATTCGGCTGGCCCATTCGCCGAGGCGGCTTGGTTCAAAGGCCGCCGGGCCGAGCGACCGGCCGCCCGCCGGTTGTCCGCCCGGCAACTCGGGCCGGTAGTCGGGGAAGCCGGCGGCGATCTCGAAACGCACGCCGCTGTGCTTTTCGACGAAATCGAGCATTGCCGCCCCGGTTCGGACAAACGTTTCGACCAGGGCGTCGTCCATCGAGTGCAAGGACTGTGCGCGCAGGTAGCGCAACGCATCGTCGACCGCGAGGTCCCGGTCGGGGGATCGCTGATGGGCGGGGATCCAAGCGATCCCGCCCGAGACGGCGGTGGTCCCGCCGACGGTCGGCGCCTTCTCGAACACCGCCACCGTGGCGCCGGCGACTGCCGCGCTCAGGGCTGCCGTGAGTCCGGCGCCGCCGCTACCGAGCACGACGACATCGAATGTCTGACTCCACAACATGATTGGGTATCCCTTCAGCTCAGCTGCGTGGACAGCTGCCGCGCGGCGTCGATGACGGCGCCCTTCGCGCGCATCACCACGTCTTCTCGATGCGAGATGAGGTTGATGCAGGTTGGTGGGGCTGGTGCCGGCCGCCTGACCGGCACGGCCAGCCCATAGGTATTCGGTTCGATCTCGCCGAAGGTGGTCACCCAGCCACGCCGGCGCGTCGCGGCGACCAGCTCCCGCTCCCCGGGGCGCGCGGCCATGCTGGCTAGCAGCGCGATGCCGGCCGCGCCGCGGTCCAGGGGATATCTGCTGCCCTCGTGGAAGGCGAGTTGATAGGCGACCTGGGTGGGGACGATCACCGCGAGGGCGACCTGTTCGTCGCCCTCGGCAACCAGCAATGAAACGGTGGTGCCCAGATCATCGGCCAGTGCGCGCAGCGTTGGCAGACTGAGCTGGCGCACGTTGTGGTCGAAGGACGCGCCGAGCACCGCGAGGCCGGCTGCCGGCCGGAAGCGCCCATCTTCGCCCTTGGCCACCAGCCGGAACTGGGTCAACGTCAGCAGCAATCGGTAGGCGATGGTCCGGTGCACCCCGACCCGATCGGCAACTTCCTGCATCGACAGGCCCGCCGGAGACGCGGCGACCAACTGCAGCGCGGTGAGCCCCCGCGCCAACGTCTGCGACCCCGCTCCCGAGCCCGTCACAGTCTTGACACATCCCTATGCGAGAGCGAAGCTCTATATATATCGCAGATCAATATGCGATATTAGCACAATAAGATTCTGAAAAACAAGAACAATATTTCCGCTAGTGGCAGGCCCGGAGAGGAACCGTGACGGACTTCGAGAGCGTGTGGAGCGACCTGCAGGGCGTCATGTTCGAGCAGGGCTACCTCACCACCGCGCAGGGAGTTCGGACTCGCTACCTGCGTGCCGGCGAACCGGACCGGCCGCTACTGATGCTGTTGCACGGATCTGGTGGTCACGCCGAGGCATACGTCCGAAATCTAGCCGCGCACGCCGAGCACTTCTGGACCTGGGCAATCGACATGCTGGGCCATGGCTACACCGACAAGCCGGGTCACCCACTGGAAATCCGCCACTACGTCGAGCATCTGATGGCGGTGCTGCGTGCCATCGGTGCTCAACGCGCAAGCATCAGCGGTGAGTCGCTGGGCGGCTGGGTAGCGGCCCGCGCGGCCGTCGATCATCCCGAAGCGGTTGAACGCCTCGTACTCAATACCGCTGGTGGTTCTCAGGCGGATCCCGAGGTGATGGCGCGCATCGTTACGTTTTCGATGGCCGCCGCCGAGAATCCGACCTGGGAGACCGTGCAGGCGCGGATCAAGTGGCTGATGGCGGACAAGTCCAAGGACTACGACGATCTGGTGGCCAGCCGCCAACGGATATACCGCCAGCCGGGATTCGTTGCCGCGATGCGCGACATCATGGCCTTGCAGGATCCGCAGATCCGGGCCCGCAACCTGCTGGGACCGGCCGAGTACGGGGCCATCAAAGCGCCGACGCTGGTGCTCTGGAACAGCCATGACCCGACGGCCGACGTGACAGAGGGGCGCCGGATCGCATCGATGATTCCCGGCGCACGCTTTGAGGTGATGTCGGGTTGCGGCCATTGGCCGCAGTACGAAGACGCCAAGTCCTTCAATCACCGCCATCTCGACTTCCTGATGGGGCACTGATGTCTAGGAAGCGACGACAGAACGACTTTGATGTTCTGCTGGTCGGTGCCGGACCGGTTGGCCTTACCCTGGCCAATATCCTTGGCTTGCAGGGTGTCCGGACGCTGGTCATCGAGGAGCGCGCGACGCTGATCGACTATCCGCGCGGCGTCGGGCTCGAGGACGAGGCGTTGCGTACCTTCCAGTCGATCGGCCTGGTCGAGGGCATCCTGCCGCACACGGTGCCCAACCAGATTCTGCGGTGCTTCGATGCCAAGCGCCGGATCCTTGCCGAGATGGCCCCGCCGGACGCGCGTTTCGGCTGGCCGAAGCGCAACGGATTCGTGCAGCCGCTGGTCGATGCGGAATTGCTCCGTGGTCTGGACAGGTTCGACCACGTCGAGGTGTGGTGGGGTCGGCCGGTGACCTCATGTGTGCAGACCGAAACCGCGGTAGCGGTCGAGTGCGGTACCGCAGCAGACGACTCTGGCAAATCGCGGCGGGTGCGGGCCGGCTATGTCGTTAGCTGCGACGGCGGCCGCAGCATCACCCGCCGGATGATGGGTGTGTCTTTCGACGGCACGACCTCGCCTACCCGATGGCTGGTGGTTGATATCGCCAACGACCCGCTGGGACATCCGAACAGCGAGGCGGGTGCGGACCCGAGCCGCCCGTATGCCTCGATCTCGATCGCTCACGGGATACGACGGTTCGAGTTCAGATTCACGCCGATGAGTCTGACGAGCAGGCCGACGATCCGGCCTTCCTGACCAGAATGCTGGCCCGGCTGGTACCGCACCCCGAACGGGTCGAGGTGATCCGGCGCCGCGTCTACACCCATCATTCGCGAATCGCCGGTGCCTTCCGCAGTGGGCGTCTGCTGCTGGCCGGCGACGCGGCACATCTGATGCCGGTCTGGCAAGGGCAGGGCTACAACAGCGCCATCCGCGACGCGGCAAATCTGGGGTGGAAACTGGCCGCGGTGGTTCGGGGCCAGGCCGGCGAAGCGCTGCTCGACAGTTACGATTTGGAGCGGCGCAAGCACGCGCGGGCGATGATCGACCTGTCCACCATGGTGGGTCGGGTGATTTCGCCGACCGACCGCAGAATCGCGGCCGTGCGCAACGCGGTGGTGCGCTCCGCATCGGTGCTGCCCTCGCTCAAGCGCTACGTACTCGAGATGCGGTTCAAGCCGATGCCGCGATACGAGGTTGGGGCCGTCGTGCATGACCGGCCTCGGCGCCCTCGGTCGCCGGTCGGCACGTTGTTCATCCAGCCTCGAGTCGACACTTGCGGCCAGCAGAACATCCTGCTGGACGACGTGCTGGGTGGCTGGTTCGCCGTGCTGTGCTGCAACAACAACCCGCGAAAGATTCTCGGGGATACCGCATTTGCTACGTGGAAAGCGTTGGGCGCCAAATTTGTTGCCGCGCGCCCGGCGGTCCAGCTGCACTGGACCGGCGACGATGACCCAGACGTGGTGATCGTCGGCGACCGTACGGGTGAAATCAAGGCCTGGTTCGACTCGCACGACGAATCGGTGTTGTTCGTGCGTCCCGACCGCTGCATCGCCGGCGCCTGCATTGCCCAGCTGGCCCCAGACCTGAGCCGATCGCTGGTCACAGCCCTCTCGCTTGCTTCGGGAGGGGGTGACGCCGAAAATGGCTCTGGCTCTGTGCTGTACGTCCCACAGCCCGCTGCTGAATCTACCGGGGCCGCGGCTCGACCTACTTGACGAGGTCCATGCCGCCATTGCCGAGGCCGCCGAGTTCGTGCGTGCCTACGACCCGGACCTGGTGGTCATCTTCTCCCCGGATCACTACAACGGCTTCTTCTACCGAGCGATGCCCCCGTTTTGTATTGGTATGTACGCCAGTGCGGTTGGGGACTACGGCACCCACATCGGTGCGCTTGATGTTCCTACCGACCTGGCAGCGGACTGCGCCAAGGCGGTGCTCGGCGCGGATGTCGACGTGGCCGTATGGCCAGCATGGACGTGGACCACGGGACCGTGCAGCCGCTGGAAAAGTTGTTCGGAACCGCGACCGCCCGCCCGGTGATACCGATCTTCATCAACGCGATAGCCGCCCCGCTGGGCCCACTGCGGCGGTGCCGAGCGCTGGGCACCGCGGTAGGAACTTTCTTGTCAACCCTGGACCTGCGGGTGTTGGTGATCGGATCGGGCGGGCTCTCCCATAGTCCGCCGGTGCCGACGTTGCACAGCGCAGATCCGCAGGTCCGGGAGCGCATCGTGCACGGCCAGCCTCTGACTCCCGCACAGCGGCAAGCCCGGCAGACCGTCGTGATGGAAGCGGCCAAGAGCTTCGCGGCGGGAAACAGTGACCTACAGCCGCTCAATCCGGCTTGGGACCAGCGCTTCCTGGAAATCATCGACAACGGACACCTCAGCGACCTCGATCGCTGGTCGAACTCGTTCGTCACCCACGAAGGCGGCAGCTCGGCGCATGAAATACGCACCTGGATCTCGGCGTTCGCCGCCATGGCGGTGGCCGGGCCGTATCAGACGAAAGTCCGCTACTACAAGCAGGCGGCCGACCTGATCGCCGGATTCGCCATCCGGACGGCGGTACCGATCCCATGACTGTCGGACCTTGGGGTGACGTCGACCGCATGGTCGACGTGCTCGTGGTCGGATCCGGTGGTGGGGGCATGACCGCCGCGCTGACCGCGGCGTCGAGCGGACTCGACACCCTGGTCATCGAAAAATCCTCATGCTTTGGCGGTTCCACGGCGCTGTCGGGGGGTGGCATCTGGGTTCCCGGGGCTCCCGCGCAACGCCGGGCGGGCTACTCGCCCAACCCCGATGACGTGGTCGGCTATCTGCGACGGATCACCGATGGCTTGGTGAGCGAGGCGCGCATTCGGCAGTATGTCTACTCGGCCCCACAAATGTTGGAGTTCTTGGAAGGCCTGTCTGCCTGGCTGGAGTTCGTCTGGAAGCCCGGCTACGCCGACTACTATCCGGAACTGCCGGGAGGCTCGGTGCTGGGCAGCACGATCAACGTGCCACCCATCGATCTGCTGCAAGCTGGGCGACGACCAACCTCGCCTGCTCACACCGCTGGCGCTGGCCCCCAGGGGAATCTGGCTGGGCCCCAAGGAACTGCGGTCCTTCTATCGCATCCGGCAGTCCTGGGCAGGCAAGGCCGTCCTACTCAAACTGGTGACCCGGATGATCCGGGCCAGAGTCTTCGGTGAGCAGATAGCGGCGATCGGACAGTCGCTGGCGGCACGGCTGCGGCTGGCGATGAAGGAGCTAGGTGTCGCGCTGTGGCTCGATGCGCCGCTGGTGGAGCTGCTCACCGACGCCGGGGGAGCGGTGACCGGTGCGGTGGTGCAAACGGAGGGCGGCCGAGAACGGATCGGAGTGCGCGGCGGCGTGATCCTGGCGTCCGGCGGCTTTGACCACGACCTGGCCTGGCGCAAAGAGCATCAACCCCTGGTGGAGCAGGACTGGAGTTTCGGCAACCCCGCGGCACTCGGAGGCGGTATCCGCGCGGGCCAACGGGTGGGTGCGGCCGCCGACCTCCTGGACGAGGCGTGGTGGTTCCCGGCGATCCAATGGCCGGATGGCCGAATGCAATTCATGCTCAACGAACGAATGATGCCGGCTCAGTTCATCGTCAACGGAGCGGGCAAGCGCTTCATCAATGAGGCGGCGCCATACATGGACTTCGGTCACGCCATGATCGCGGGCCAGAAATCCGGTGTCACCCATATACCGTGCTGGCTGGTCACCGATCACCGCTCCTTCAATCGCTACGTCGTGGCCGGTCATCTACCGATACCGAAGATTCCCGGGGCCCCGGTACCCACCGGCCGCAAGATCCCAACCGCCTGGCTGGAGTCGGGTGTGGTCAAAGCCGCAACGAGTTGGGCAGAGTTGGCGACCAAGATCGGTGTTCCGGGCGGGCAGCTGCAGGCGACTGCCGAGCGGTTCAACGAACTCGCCGTCTACGGCCACGATGACGACTTCAACCGCGGCGACAGCGTCTATGACAACTATTACGGCGATCCGACGCTGCCCAACCCCAACCTGTATCCGCTCGGAGATCCGCCCTACTACGCATTTCGCATCGTTCTCGGGGATCTGGGGACCTCGGGCGGTCTGCGCACCGACGAGTATGCCCGAGTGCTGCGGCCCGATGACACCACGGTGGGCGGACTCTATGCGGTGGGTAACACCTCCGCCCCGGTGATGGGCCGCAGCTACGCCGGCGCGGGGGCAACCATCGGGCCGGCAATGACCTTTGGCTTTGTGGCGGCCAAACACCTTGCCGCGCGGCTAGATGCGCGGCGCGCGACACCGACCACCCATTTCCACGGAAGGTAGCAATGAAAATCTCACTGTTCTACGAATTCGCTCTACCGCGTCCTTGGGCGCCCAACGACGAGCGGATCATGTTGCAGGACTGCCTCGATGAGGTCGAAGCCGCGGACAAGGCCGGATTCTCCACCGTCTGGCTCACCGAACATCACTTCCTCGAGGAATACTGTCATTCCACCGCGCCGGAGATCTTCTTGGCCGCGGCCAGCCAGCGAACCAAGAACATCCGGCTGGGATTTGGGATCATGCACCTGCCGCCCGCGGTCAATCACCCGGCCCGGGTGGCCGAACGCATCGCGACCCTGGATCTGCTGTCCAACGGACGAGTCGAGTTCGGCACCGGAGAGTCGTCCTCGATTGGGGAACTCGGCGGATTCAACATCGATCCGGCCGACAAGCGTGGGCAATGGGAAGAGGCCCTCGAGGTGGCGATCCGGTGCATGATCGAGGAGCCGTTCGCCGGATTCACCGGCGACCACATCCAGATGCCGGCTCGCAATGTGATCCCCAAGCCGATGCAAAAGCCGCACCCACCAGTGTGGGTCGCGTGCACACGCCCGGCCACCGTGCAGATGGCCGCCCAAAAGTGCATCGGTGCAATGAGTTTCGCTTACACCGGACCGGGTCCGCTCACCGAACGAGTCAACGGGTACTACAAGGAGTTCGAAGAGAACGGCACGCCGGTGACCCCCGCGATCAACCCCAACATCCTGGCCATCGGCGGTGACCTGTCGATGATGGTGGCCAAGACCGATGAGCAGGCACTGCAACGGCTGGGGCAGGGCGGCGGATTCTTCTCCTTCGGGATCATGCACTACTACATGACCGGGATTCACACGCCCGGGCGTACCGGAGTGTGGACCCGGTATCTCGAAGAGATCGAGAAGGACCCGACATTGGCTTACGGCCCGGGACGCGGCGCCATTGGCTGTCCGGCCACCGTGCGCGAATTCCTGCGTGGCTATGAGGAAAGCGGCGTAGACGAAATCATCCTGCTGCTCAACCCGCGCAGTCATGAGGGAACCATGGAATCCATCGAGTTGATGGGCAAGGAGGTGCTGCCCGAGTTCATCGAGCGCGACGCGAAGACGGTGGCGGACAAGGCCGTGAGACTGGCTCCTGCCATCGAGAAGGTGCAGGCGCGGCGCCAGGAATCGAATGCGCCACAGTTCGACGAGGCCTACTCGTTCGGCGGGTTGCCCACCGGTCGCGGTGGCAAGTTCACTGCCAGCGAGATTCCCGAGGCCATGGCGGAGATCAACGAAGGCCGGGTGCAAGCGGCGCAGCGCCTGAAGGAACAACGCAAGTAGCCGACCAGCACGGTACGCGGATCGGGAAAGGCCGGTGGCCCAGATCGAGCAGCTATGGCGCTATGACGGCCGTCGTGCCGTGGTCACCGGATGCGCATCGGGCATCGGCGAGCGGGCCGTGCATCAGCTGACCGGACTCGGGGCGCAAGTCGTCGGACTCGACCAGCGCCAACCCGGATATGAGATCAGCGAGTTTCACCAGATCGATCTCGCCGACCCCGGGTCCATCGATCGAGCCGTCGAGGCCATCGGCGGGCCCGTCGATGCGTTGTTCAACATCGCCGGTGTTTCGTCCGGAATTGGTGACCCGCTGCTGGTCCTCACGATCAACTTCCTGGGGTTACGCCATCTCACCGAGGCACTGCTGCCGATGATGGGCCCGGGTTCGGCGATTGTGAGCGTGTCGTCACTGGCAGCCGCCGGCTACCGCGAACACCATCGCGCCGTGGCGCCGTTGTTGAACACCACGACGATGGTCGAGGGTATCGACTGGTGCAAACGCCACCTGGAGGTGCTGGGCGCCGGCTATCAACTCTCCAAAGAAGCGGTGATCCTCTACACGATGCGAAGTGCGGTCGGTCTCGGTGCGCGGGGCATCCGCATCAACTGCACCGGGCCGGGGGTGACCGAGACGCCGATCCTGGATCAGCTCACAACCGCCTACGGAGCCGAGTTTCTCGACGATATCGCCAAGCCACTGGGCCGGGTCGCAACTCCGGGTGAACAGGCTTCGGTTTTGGTGTTCCTGAATGGTCATGCAGCCAGCTATATTTCGGGTCAGGTCGTATGGGTTGACGGTGGAAACGTGGCGGCATCGATCGCTGGAGAACTCGGGGAAGGACGGGCCTGATGGCAGATATGACTGAGTTCCGACGTGTGGCACGGGAGCTCAGCAACTGGGGGAGGTGGGGCGACGCTGACGAGTTGGGCACGCTGAACTTCATCACCGCCGAGAAGGTCCAGCGGGCGGCGAGCTTGGTCCGGCACGGAAAGGTGTTTGCGCTCGGCGTCGACTTCGGGTCATCGGGGCCTCAGGGTGCTTTCGGCTTCCGGCACAATCCAATACATCTGATGACGATCGACGGCGGCGACGCCAGTTCGTTGGCACAGTACGGGCCGGGGTGGGAGCAGAACCCGACCGCGAGGGAGATGGGCAAGTATCTGGTCGACAACCCATTCCGCTTCAACGATGACATGATCATCATGCCGCTACAGGCGGCCACCCAGTGGGATGCGCTGTCCCACGTGTACTACGACGACCAGCTCTACAACGGCTTCCCCGCCGACTCGGTGACCAGCCTGGGCGCCTATCACTGCGGTATCGACAAGGTCGATGTCAAAGGCATCACCTCGCGCGGAGTGTTGCTCGACCTGGTGCGTCATCGCGGAGCCGAGGTCTTTTTGGAGCACGGAAACCCGATCACTCCCGAAGAACTCGACGACGTGGCGCGCTCTCAGGGCGTCACCATCGAGTCCGGCGACATCGTGCTCATCCGGACTGGTTGGTGGACGAGATTTCTCATGACCGCAAACAAGACCGAGCCTTACTCGGGTTTGGATTGGCGATGCGCGCAGTGGCTGCACGATCACGAGGTTGCCGCGGTCGCTTCCGACAATCTGCAAGTCGAAGATCCGGTATCCGGCGTCGATGGTCTGTTTCTGCCGTTGCATCTGTTGTGCCTGCGTGACATGGGACTGATGCTCGGCGAGTACTGGGACCTGACCGCGCTGGCCGCCGATTGCGCCGCCGACGGGGTTTATGAATTCCAGCTCGTTGCGCCGCCGCTGCGATTTGTCGGCGCGGTAGGCTCGCCGGTCAACCCGATCGCAATAAAGTAGTGCGGATTCATCGTCGCGCGGTCGCGGTCGACGGCTTGCCTACCAGCTATCTGGAGGCCGGTGACGGGGACCCGGTGGTCTTGCTGCACGGCGGCGAGTTCGGGGCCAACGCCGAAATTGCCTGGGAACACAACATCGGCGTGCTCGGCGGCCGGTTTCGGGTGCTGGCGCCCGACCTCCTGGGCTTCGGGCAGTCGGCCAAGGTGGTTGATTTCGTCGACGGCCGCGGAATGCGCATTCGCCATGTGGCGAGGTTCTGCGATGTGCTCGGCGTTGACTCCGCGCACTTCGTGGGCAATTCGATGGGGGCCATCATGCTGCTGACCGACACGACCTCGGACGCGCCGATGCTGCCTGTGCGGACCATGGCGCTCATCTGCGGCGGCGGGCAGATCCAGCAGAACAGCCACTTTGACGCACTACAGAGCTACGACGCGACCCTGCCGGCAATGCGGCGCATCGTGGCAGCGCTATTTCACGACGCCCGCTATCCGGCCGACATGGACTATGTGCAGCGCCGATACGATTCGAGTATCGCGCCGGGGGCGTGGGAAGCCTTGGCAGCAGCCCGCTTTCGTCGCCCCGGCGCACCCCCCTCGGCTACGCCGTCCAGCAGTCGCCGGTATGACCGCATCACGGTACCCACGATGCTGGTGGAGGGGCGCAACGACAAGCTGCTTCCCAGCGGCTGGGGCGAGCAGATCGCCGGGCAGATCCGGAACGGACACTCGCAGGTTGTCGACCGTGCCGGGCACTGTCCAGAGATCGAACAGGCCGGTACCGTCAACGAGCTGATGTTGGATTTTCTCAGTCGTTGAACCCGCCGGGTGCCGCGTCGGGGCCTGCTTTTAGAAGATGTAGTCCAGCAGCGTCATCATGCCGGCCTCACGGTGGTAGCTGTTGTGGCAGTGCAGAACCCAATATCCGGGGTTGTCCGCAACCAGCACCGCCCGCAGTTGTTGCCCCGGCAGCACGATAACGGTGTCCTTGCGTGCCCCGGGCGTGCCGTCGGGTTTGATCATCTGAAATGTGTGGCCGTGCAGGTGGATCGGGTGGTACATCATCGTGGGGTTGTCGAACATCAGGGTTGGCCGTTCGCCGAGGCGCACGGTCAGTGGATGCGTCTTGCTGTAAGGCTCCCCGTTGATGGTCCAGTCGTATTTCGCCATCGTGCCGCCCAGCGTGATCGGCAGGCTCATCTGGGGGTCGGGCCGGCCCAGGTTGACAGCCGTTGTGGCGGTGAACATTTCCACCGTTCCCACCCGCTTGTTGAGTTCGGCGGGCCGAAACTGTGGGTCCGGTGCGGTGCCGGAGCCGGTGGACAGCAGGGCACGCGCCAGCGCGTTCTTTCCCTCCGCGGAGGCAACCAGCGGAAAGACGCCGTCGGCGGCGGTGACGATCACGTCATAGCGTTCGGCCATTCCAATCAGCAGCGCGTCGACCTGGGCCGGAATCACCGGGTAGCCGTCGGTGTGGGTGACGGTCATCGTATGCCCGGCCAATGCGACACGGAACGCGGTGTCGGAGGCGACGTTGATGATGCGGATCCGGATTCGCTGGCCAGGCTTGGCCTTAAACGACGTGGGTGCCGCGGGAATTCGCCCGTTGACCAGGTAGTACGGGTAGGCGATGTCCCCGGCATCTCCGCCGAGCAGGTCGCTCGACCCGACTTCGCCGCTTTCTTCATCCGGCTTGCCCGTCGCCGATGTGGTTGTGGTGGGAGATGTCTTACTGGTTCCGGTGGTTGTCGTTGTCGTGCTGGTTTTGGTGGTCGGAGTTGTCGTGGTGGTCGTCGTACTGGTGGACGTGCTTGGAGCGGTCGATGACCCCGGGAGTTCTCGCATGCGGGGCTTGTTCGGATCCACCAAGGCGTCGAAAAGCTGTTGCGGGCTCTTGCCGACACCGTCGGTCCAGTCGTCGAGGACAATAATCCATTCGGAGTCGTAGCGGTTGGGTTCGGTCGGATCGTCGACGATGAACGGCAGGTACAGGCCGTGGTCGTCCTCGAGGCCGACATGCGGGTGTGCTCAGTAGGTGCCCGCATTCGGGACCGAGAACCGATAGGTGAAGTCCTGGTCTGCGCCGATGTTGGGGTTCGCGGGCTCGGCGCCATCCATGTCGTTGCGTAGCGCGATGCCGTGCCAGTGCACGGAGGTGGCGCGGTCGAGCCGGTTGGACACCGCGACCACCACCTCGTCGCCGACGCTGGCCCGGATCAGCGGTCCCGGAACCGTGTTGCCGAAGGCCAACGTTTGCACCACCGGCCCGCCCAGATCGATCTGTGCCTGTTGCGGGGTGAGGCTGGCGGTAACCGTTCGCCCGGTGTGCGGACGGGCTCGCTCGGCGGCCGCGATCGCATCGGCCATGGCCGTTTCGCCGGTCTGCGTGGTCTGCGAGTGGTCGCAACCGGCCAACGCCAGCCCGCCGGCGATGCCGGCGCCGATGAAGCCGCGCCTACTGAGCTGTGCGCTCCCGAATGGGTGGCCGCCCGTTGGCAGTACCGGCATTAACCGCTCCTCGTCTCGATCGATTCGGCAGTGCGCATATACCCTGTTTACCCTGCTAGGACATCAGGCATCCCGCAACCCGGAGCCCACCCTTTACGCTATACCGGTAGGGGGTATATAGTGAGCCGCATGAAAGGCCGCCGCGTGGTGTGGACGCGATCCGCGATCGTCGCGCTGGCCTTGGCGTGGGCCGCCGCGGTGGTCGCGGCGCAGTGCTGGTTGCCGCAGGTGCACTTGCAGCCGGCGCATTCCGATCACCCCTTGGCAACATCGGTGGGTAGTGAGTTTGTGCTCAGCGCCGACCACGCGCACCTCGTGGACAATTCGACCCCTCCATGCCCGGAACAATTCGCGACGGCGGTGTTGCCCCGGACGGCCACGATGTCGTTCGAATCCGCTCCGGTGGCCGCCGCGGCGGGGATTCCGGGCATTCTCACCTATCTCGTGGTGCCGGCCGGGCGTGGCCCGCCATCGGTGCCAGTCTATGTTCGCGCGGGTCAAGATCTGCTGACCCGGTACTGCCGCGCTCGTCGCTGACTGGTCAGCGCCAGGTCATGGGGACAAACCCGGACCGGGGACCGCTGACCCACATCAAATTGCCGCAGCGCCATCGCGGCCAAATGCAGAAGCGACGAGACAATGAACCCCAATTTGCCCTTGGTAAACGCAGCAAATTCCGCTGGCGACAATCTGAACGTTTCACCCACAGCGCTTCCCGGCCGCTCACACCCGACCTCGATGCGGCCGCGGCCGACTCGGGAGCGGTACCGTGTTGTTCCCGAGGGATACCACCCCATTCCCGGTCGTAACCGGCACCCGGGCGCCATGGTCGGCAACACCCCGGTGCTGTGGGTGTCGGGGGACGCGAGTCCAGTCGGCAGCGCCGATCGTGGATTCTGGGCCAAGCTGGAAGGCTTCAACCCCGGCGGCATGAAAGACCGCCCAGCCATGCACATGGTGGAACGGGCCCGCGCCCGCGGTGATCTGGCCCCCGGAGCGGCCATCGTCGAGTCAACGAGCGGCACGCTGGGGTTGGGCCTGGCGCTGGCCGGTTCCGTCTACGGCCATCCGGTCACGCTGCTCATCGATCCGGGACAGGAACTGATCGTCACGCGCATGATGACCGCCTATGGCGCCCGCGTCGACATGGTGACCGAACCGCACCCGGTCGGGGGCTGGCAACAAGCTCGCAAGGACCGAGTTGCGCAGTTGTTGGCCGCTGACCCCAGTGCCTGGAATCCCAACCAATCCAGCAACCCCGACAACGTCGCCGCCTACCGGCCGCTGGCGCTCGAGATGGCGGCTCAACTCGGCCGAGTCGACGTGCTGGTGTGCTCGGTGGGAACTGGCGGCCATTCATCGGGTGTTGCGCGGGTGCTCCGAGAGTTCAATCCCGCCATGCGGCTGATCGGTGTGGACACCATCGGCTCCACAATCTTTGGTCAGCCCGCGTCGAGCAGGCTGATGCGCGGGCTGGGGTCGAGCGTCTTTCCACGCAACGTCGATTACAGCGCCTTCAATGAAGTGCACTGGGTTGCCCCCGCCGAAGCCGTCTGGGCGTGCCGGTCCATGGCGGCTACCCACTACGCCAGCGGCGGATGGAGCGTCGGAGCGGTCGCTGTGGTCGCCGGATGGGCCGCGCGCACCTTGCCGTCGGACATCACTATCGCCGCGGTGTTTCCCGACGGTGCCCAGCGCTACTTCGACACGGTCTACAGCGACGACTACTGCAACGAGCACGGGCTGCTTGGTCAGCGACCCGCGACCGAGCCGGAGGTGATCGCCTCTCCCTCGGCCGCGGTGGTGCAACGTTGGACGCGTAGCGCGACGGTGATCGACCCGACCCAGGTAGCGGCGTGATGGGCTTCCTGGCGCAGTTCCGCAGCTTCAACCGGCCCAGCCGGGTGCTGATGATCAACCAGTTCGGCATCAACGTCGGCTTCTATATGTTGATGCCATACCTGGCCGACTACCTGGCGGGACCGCTCGGTCTGGCCGCATGGGCGGTGGGTTTGGTGATGGGCGTGCGCAACTTCTCCCAACAGGGCATGTTCTTTGTGGGTGGGACGCTGGCCGACCGGTTCGGCTACAAACCGCTGATCGTTGCCGGTTGTTTGATCCGTACCGGTGGGTTTGCGCTACTGGTGGTCGCACGGTCGCTGCCTAGTGTGCTGATTGCCGCGGCGGCAACGGGTTTCGCCGGAGCGCTGTTCAACCCCGCGGTGCGTGCCTATGTGGCCGCGGACTCCGGTGATCGCAAGCTCGAAGCGTTTGCGACGTTCAACATCTTCTATCAGGCCGGGATCCTGCTGGGCCCGCTGGTGGGGCTGGCCTTGCTGACGCTAGATTTCCGGATGACGGTGCTGGGGGCCTCGGCCGTCTTTGCGGTCTTGACGGCCGCTCAGCTGATGGCGTTGCCCCAGTACCTGGCCGACCCTGACACCAGGAACGAGTCGATTCTGCAGGGCTGGAAAGCGATTGTGCGCAACCGCTCGTTCCTGGGCTTCGCGGCCGCCATGACGGGTGCCTACGTGCTGTCGTTCCAGGTCTACCTCGCCCTGCCGATACAGGCATCGTTACTGGCGCCTGGCCACCAATCTGTTTTGGTTGCGGCCATGTTCGCGGTATCCGGGCTGATCGCGATCGCCGGCCAGCTACGCATCACCCGCTGGTTCGCGGCGCACTGGAGGGTAAGTCGCAGCCTGGTGGTCGGGGCTGCGATCTTGGCCATGGCGTTCGTGCCGCTTGCGATGGTGCCTAACGCGCAACGTTTCGGCACCGGTGCCGCGGTCGCGGCGCTGTTGGTATCTGCGAGTTTGCTCGCTGTCGCTTCGGCGGCGTTGTTTCCCTTCGAAATGCGCACCGTGGTGGTGCTGGCCGAAGACAAACTCGTGGCGACGAACTATGGCTTCTACAGCACGATAGTCGGCGTCGGAATCCTGGTCGGCAACCTTGCGGTGGGCTCGCTGATGAGCGTGGCACACCGTTTTGGCGCCGATGAAATCGTCTGGGGTGGATTGATTCTGATCGGTCTCGCGACGGTGGCCGGCCTGTATCAGCTGGACCGGCAGGCGACGCGCGCCGAGCGACTGAGCCGGCGTCATCCACCGGCGCAGCTCTGCCAACAGGCGGCCTAGTCGCGCGCAGGAACCCCGAGTCGGCCCCGCCGCAGTGGCCTAGTGTGCAGGTCTAGCCAGCGGCCAGCCAGTCACTGAAGTGGGTGGGGTAGATGGTCACATCCTCGCCGTCGGTGGGGACGATGCTGTGCCCATCGAGCACCGCGCCGAAGTAGCGGGCGTTGGGATCGGTGCGTACCTGGCGGGAATCGCCATGTGCGGCAAGCCCCATGCGGACGAAGTCGTCCATGCCGAACTTGTTCGGGCCGGCGATGTTGGTGGTCCCGTTGAGCGGATCGCTGATCGCAGCTCGAGTGACGCCGGTTGCCACATCGCTGGCCGCGATCGGCTGGATGGCCGCGGTGTGTGACAGGCGCACGGTGTCACCATTGGTGGCCGAATCGGCAATTCCGAGCACGAATTCGAAGAACTGGGTGGCCCGCACAATGGAATACGGCAGATCCGATTCCTTGATCAGCTTCACCTGGGCGCACTTGGCCCGCAAGTAGCCGCTGTTGGGCACCCGGTCGGTGCCCACGATGGACAGCGCGACGTGGTGGCGCACGCCCGCTGTTTGCTCCGCCGCGAGCAGGTTCTTGGTCGATGTGGTGAAGAAATGCAGTACGTCGTCGTCGGCAAAGGAGGGGGAATTGGAGACGTCGACCACCGCGTCGGCTCCGGCAACGGCATCGGCCAGCCCCTCGCCGGTGAGCGCGTTGACGCCCGAGCGCGGCGACGCAGCGACGGCCTGGTGTGCTAGCCCGGTCAACTGGGCGACGACTTGCGATCCGATCAGCCCGCTGCGACCGATAACCAGAATCTTCATGGTCAAGCCCCTCCCGGTCCGCGTGATGGAACTGCTCAATCCAGCATCCTCCGTTTTCGGGCCGATGAAACAGGGAAAGTCCGTGGTTTTGGCGGGTCGCCGGGGGGCGTCAGGGTGATGACGGCTCCGGGTGACAGCAATGGGAACTAAATCAACTGCTTGACTTAACCTGGCTCGCGCGGATTAACTCGTTCTGTGGTCGACGAATTGGCCGGCAAAATAGCCATTGTCACCGGCGGGGCCTCCGGGATCGGGCGCGCCACGGTGGCGCGGTTTATCGCCGAGGGGGCGCGGGTTGTGATCGCCGACGTCGAAGAGGAGCGTGGGGGGTCCTTGGCGGCCGCGCTGGGCGCCGATGCCATGTTCTGTCGGACCGACGTCTCCCAACCCGAACAGGTCGCGGCGGTGGTGGCCGCCGCCGTCGACAACTTCGGCGGCTTGCACGTGATGGTGAACAATGCCGGTGTCTCCGGCGCCATGCACCGCAGATTCCTCGATGATGACCTGGCCGATTTCCACCGCGTGATGGCCGTCAACGTGCTGGGAGTGATGGCTGGCACCCGTGATGCCGCCCGGCACATGGCCGCCCACGGCGGAGGATCGATCGTCAATCTCACCTCCATCGGCGGGATTCAGGCAGGCGGGGGAGTGATGACGTATCGGGCGTCGAAGGCGGCGGTGATTCAATTCACCAAGTCGGCGGCGATCGAGCTGGCGCACTACGAGATTCGGGTCAATGCGATCGCGCCCGGCAACATCCCCACCCCGCTGTTGGCCTCGTCGGCGGCGGGACTGGATCAAGAGCAAGTCGAGCGGTTCACCGCGCAGATTCGCCAGACCATGCGTGAGGACCGGCCGCTGAAGCGGGAGGGCACGCCCGAGGACATCGCCGAAGCGGCGTTGTACTTCGCCGGTGAACGGTCGCGATATGTCACCGGGACCGTTCTTCCCGTGGATGGTGGGACGGTGGCGGGCAAGGTGATTCGCCGCAGCAGGTAGGGCGGCGGGACGATTCCCGGGTCGACCGGCGCCAGCAATTTAAATCAATCGCTTGACTTAATGCCTCGATGCGCGGTTGACTAGGCATCATGACCGCCGTTGGCAGGGCCGTTCGCGGTGAACGGGCCAGCTCCACACAAGAGGCGATCCTGGTCGCGGCCGAGCGGCTGTTCGCCGAGCACGGTGTGTTCGCGGTCTCCAACCGCCAGGTCAGCGAGGCGGCGGGGCAGGGCAACAACGCCGCGGTGGGGTATCACTTCGGCACCAAGACCGATCTGGTTCGCGCTATCGAGCAGAAGCATCGCGTACCGATCGAGCGGCTTCGCGAGCAAATGGTGGCAGCGGCCGCCGCCAAGGGGGCGGCCGCGACGATGTGGGATTGGGTGGCGTGTTTGGTCCGCCCGCTCACCGAACACCTTGCGGTCCTGGGTAATCCGACTTGGTACGCACGGTTTGCCGCGCAGGCGATGACCGATCCCGCCTACCACAACATCATCGTCAAAGATGCGCTGAGTTCGCCGTCGCTGGTTCAGGTCATCGACGGCATCAACAGCTGTCTACCGGATCTGCCGGTCGACGTGCGCTACGAACGCAACCTGATGGCGCGCAACCTCTTGATGCACACCTGTGCCGATCTCGAACGTGCGCTTGCCGCGGGCACCTCGGTGCCGCGACCCTCCTGGCGCGAGGCCGCGACCGGACTGATCGACGCGATAACTGGCCTATGGCTGGCGCCTGTGACAGCGCGCGAGTGAGAAGGGGCGCAGATGAAAGTGATTGTCGATGAAAACATCTGCGCATCGTCGGGCAACTGCGTGATGAATGCACCCGAGATATTCGACCAGCGGGACGAGGACGGTGTGGTCGTCCTGCTCAACGCGAATCCGCCCGCTGAGCTCGCCGAAGGTGCCCGCAGGGCGGCCGCGTCCTGCCCGGCGATGGCAATCAAGATCGAGGAGTGACCGTGTCCGACACGCTCGCAAGCCCCAGCCCCGAGACGGCGGCGGGAATCCCGGACTATCCGATGTCGCGGTCCGCGGGCTGTCCGTTCGCCCCGCCGCCAGGAGTCATGTCCCTGGCGGCAGCTAAGCCGCTAACCAGGGTGCGCATCTGGGACGGCAGCACACCGTGGCTCATCACGGGATATGAGCAAGTGCGCGAGCTGTTTTCCGACTCACGGGTAAGCGTTGATGATCGGCTGCCGGGCTTCCCGCACTGGAATGCGGGCATGTTGTCGACCGTTCACAAGCGTCCCCGGTCGGTGTTCACCGCCGACGGCGAGGAGCACACCCGATTTCGGCGGATGCTGTCGAAACCGTTCACCTTCAAGAGGGTGGAAGCACTGCGCCCCACCATCCAGCAGATCACCGACGAGCACATCGATGCGATGCTGGCCGGCCCGCAGCCAGCCGACCTTGTCGCCAAACTGGCCCTGCCGGTGCCGTCGTTGGTGATCAGCCAACTGCTGGGGGTGCCCTACGAGGACGCCGAGATGTTTCAGCACCACGCCAATGTCGGGCTGGCCCGGTACGCGACCGGTGCGGACACCGTCAAAGGCGCGATGAGCCTGCACAAGTATCTGGCTGAGCTGGTCGAAGCCAAAATGGCGAACCCGGCCGAAGACGCGGTCTCCGATCTGGCCGAGCGGGTCAAGGCCGGTGAGCTCAGCGTCAAGGAGGCCGCCCAGTTGGGCACCGGCTTGCTGATCGCCGGACACGAGACCACCGCAAACATGATCGGTCTTGGCGTGCTCGCGTTGCTGGTGAACCCCGACCAGGCTGGGATTCTGCGGGATGCCCACGACCCCAAGATCGTCGCGAATGCGGTCGAGGAACTGCTGCGCTACCTCAGCATCATTCAAAACGGCCAGCGCCGGGTCGCCCACGAAGACATTCACATTGGCGGAGAAACCATCCGCGCCGGCGAAGGCATCATCATCGATCTCGCTCCGGCGAACTGGGATGCGCACGCGTTCACCGAACCGGATCGGCTATATCTGCACCGCGCGGGCGCCGAGCGCAACGTCGCCTTCGGCTACGGCAGGCACCAGTGCGTCGGCCAACAGCTCGCCCGCGCCGAGTTGCAGATTGTCTACCGCACTCTCTTGCAGCGCATCCCCACGTTGACGCTGGCCACTGCGCTCGAAGACGTCCCGTTCAAAGACGACCGCCTGGCCTATGGGGTCTATGAACTACCCGTGACCTGGTGACCACTGTCTTAACCCGGATCCGAATGGAGGATCAATGATGTCGGCCCCAACCAGCTCCGTCTCGCTCTACCCGCCGGAAGGCTTTGGAGCACCCAAGAATCGCCGGGGACATGCCAGCGGCATCAATGTGGGGCTGCCCGAGGGCACGGTGGTGTTCTCGGCCGACAATCACATATCGCTGGCCGCCGACATCTTCTATGAGCGCTTCCCGGACGATCTGAAGGACAAGGCACCGCGTATCTAGTACGAAGACGGTGCTTTTCAGGTCGGGCGCAAGGGCCAGTCGTTCCTTCCGGGCGACTTCAGCGCGGTCCTCATGCAATACGACGACCTGCCCGGGGCCGCCAGCACCAACATCGAGGCGAGGATCCAGGAACTTCGTGAGGACGGGGTCGACAAGGAGCTCGCGTTTCCCAACGCGGTGCTCGCCCTCTTTCACTACCCGGACAAGATGCTTCGGGAACTCGCATTCCGCATCTACAACGAGTACATCGCCGAACTACAGGAGCGCTCCGCCGGTCACTTCTACAGTGCCGGGCTGATCAACTGGTGGGACCCCGACGGAACCCGCCGCACCCTAGAGGAGCTGAAATCGCTTGGACTCAAGACTTTTTTGATGCCGCTAAACCCGGGCAAGGACGACGACGGCAACCCTATCGACTACGCGAGCACGACCATGCGGCCAGTCTGGGACGAGATCGAGGCTTCCGGCATGCCGATCACCCACCACATCGGCGAGACCCCGCCCAAGAGCCCCTGTGAGTTCAACAGCGTCGTCGTCGGGATGATGATCAATATCGACGGATTCCGGGAGACGTTCTCCAAGTACATCTTCGGCGGCATCCTCGACCAGCATCCGGGTTTGCGGGTCGGCTGGTTCGAAGGCGGCATCGCCTGGGTGCCCTGGGCACTACAGGACGCTGAGCATTTGGTGGCGTCCTATCAGCACATGTTCAATCGGCCGCTCGAGCATGACGTTCGCTACTACTGGGACAAGCACATGAGCGCATCGTTCATGGTTGACCCGCTGGGACTGGAACTGATCGATCGCATCGGGGTCGGCAAGGTCATGTGGTCCTCGGACTATCCGCACAATGAGAGCACCTACGGCTATTCGGAGAAGTCGCTGGCCGCTGTCGTCGACGCGGTCGGGCCGCAGCATGCCGCCCGGATAGTCAGCGGCAACATCACCGAATTCCTAGGACTCTGCGGATTTCTGATGACGACGTTCGCGCGGCCGCCCTCGCCTGAGATGCAGATTCCGGAGCGGCCGGACCTGACCCGGATGCGGCGCGAGACGGGGGCCAGGCTCCGCCGCGCGACGGCCGATCGCGGCGTCGACGCGATGATCTTGTTGGGTAACAGCGCCGTCGTCTACGCCACCGGCGCCAGTTGGCCGCTGGGAGATGCCGGGCTGTCCTACGTTGAGCGCCCGGTGGCGGTGGTGCTGGCCGGCCACCCGTGGCCGCACCTGTTCCTGCCGTTTCGGGAGGGCGCATCCCAGGAGTCGGAGTTGCCCTCCGATCACCTGCACGGTCCGGTCTACCTCGAATTCGACGAAGGAGTAGAGAATTTCGCGCGCCTGCTGTCGGAGCTGATCCCACCGGCAGCCACCATCGCGGTCGACGAGTTGACCGGTGCCATGGCACGAGCCGCAAAGCTGCTGTTCCCCAGCGGTGCCCCCGTCGATGCGAGCGCCGTCGTGAGTGCCGCCAAGGTGATCAAGACCTCAGATGAACTCGCGTGCATCCGCAACGCCGTCCGAATCACCGATGAGGCGATGGTGCAAGTGCACGAGGCGCTGGCGCCCGGGATTCGGCAGATCGAGCTATCCGCGCGTTTTCTGCGCCGGGCCTTCGAACTGGGTGCCACCGCCAGCATGCTCGAACCGATCTGGCAGGTCATGCCGGCAAGCAGGGCCGAGGGTGTGTGGACCACCCACGGCGACTTGGCGCTGCCGCTGCTGAGCACCGAGCGAGAACTCGCCGCAGGCGACGTGCTGTGGACCGACGTGAGCATCACCTACCAGGGCTACTGCTCAGACTTCGGGCGGACCTGGATCGTGGGGCGTGACCCGCAGCCACGGCAGCAGCAACAGTTCGACAGGTGGCGCGAGATCATGAGCGCCGTGGTCGGCGTGGCCCGCGCCGGCGCGACGGCAGCCGAGTTGGCCAGGGCCGCAACGGCGGCCAACGGCGGTGCTCGGCCCTGGTTGCCGCACTTCTATCTGGGCCACGGAATCGGTGTAAACGCGGCCGAAATGCCGATGATCGGAACCGATCTCGGTGACGAGTTCGATGAGAACTTCGTGCTGGAGCCGGGCATGGTGCTGGTGCTCGAGCCAGTTGTGTGGGAAGACGGTACCGGAGGCTACCGCAGTGAAGAGGTGCTGGTGATCACCGAGGAAGGCTCGACGCGCTTGACCGACTACCCGTATGACCCTTATGTCGACTGAAGTACTGCCCGACAATCGGGCGCTGCGTTGCGGGCGCCGGCAACGTGCGCTCGAGCAGATGGCGGCCCACGATCTCGATGTCCTGGTTCTCGGTAGGCAGGCCAACGTCCGCTATGTCTCGGGCACTCCACAACTTTGGGTCGCTGGGACTAGGCCCTTCGGCCCCACCTGCGTCCTGGTCCGCGCGACAGGTGCCATTCATCTGCTCAGCACCTGGGATGAAGGCGTTCCCGATGACATCCCGCACGAGAACCTCTATGGCATCTCGTGGAACCCGATGAACACCATTTCGGTGCTCGAGCGCATCGACGGTGCCGCCACCGCCCGGCGGGTGGGGGCCGACGCGCTGTCAACGGTCTTCGCCCAGCTGCTGCCGCAGGCATTTCCCAACGCGGAGCTAGTCGACGGCGAGCTCGCGATGCGCGCCGCCCGGCGGATCAAGACGGACGAGGAGGTGGTCGCGCTGCGGGCAGCCATCGCGGTCGCCGAGTCCGGGCTGGCCGCGGCGGTAGCCGAGCTGCGAACCGGGGTCAGTGAACAGCTGCTGGCCGGCGTGCTGGTGGAAGCGGTGTTGGCCGGCGGCGTCAGCACTCCCTCCAATCAGGATGTGGCGTGGGTGACTTCGCGCGAGCACCCGTGGCAGCGGGCCAGCGGCGATCGTCGCGTCCGGTCCGGGGACTTGGTGGCCTTCTCCGCGGGGGTCCTGGCCGGCGGATACATCGGCGAGGTGGGCCGAACCTGGCCCGCAGACGGTGTTGCGGGCGCCGCGCCGCTGTACCAACGATGGGCGAAGCTGTGGGATGGGCTGCTTTTAGCGCGCCAGCCGGGTGCGGGGGCCGGCGAATTGCTGAATGCCTACCGGCAGGCCGGAGAACCGGCGCCGCCGATGCCGGTAGCGCGGGGCCTGGGAATGGGCTTTGACCCGCCCGTCATCTCCGCCCAGCTGCCCGCGACGGCGGCCAATGACCGATTGGAGCCGGGAATGGTTCTTGCCGTGACGGGTTACGTGTGGGAGGCGGGGGTGGGCGCAGTGTTTGGCCGCGAAGCGGTGTTGGTCAACGCCGATGGACCCGAGGTGTTGACCGCCAGCCCGATGTGGCAGGCCTAGCCATGCCAAAATCGGAGCCGCCGGTGGACAAGGTGATCCGGTATGACAAGGACCCCGAGACCCGAATCGCCGCCATCACCTTCGATCGCCCAGGCCATCTGAATGCGCCGACGATAGCCGCGCGACTGCGCTACGCCGATCTGCTGCACCGGGCCAGCATCGATGACGAGGTCAAGGTACTGGTGATTCGCGGCGAGGGAGAGGATCTGGGCTCGGGTGCGGATCTCGAAGAGTTCATGGAGGTGATGAACTCTCCGGATCAGGGCCCGCGGCTTGCCGAATTCCGGATCGGCCCTGAGGAGGTCAAGTATCCGCCGTTGGGCTCTTTTCGTCATGGCGCATCGGTCAGTCAGTGGTATGCCAATCCGAACGCCGGGATTCGTGGCCTGCAGGATTTCAAGAAGATCTCCATCCTGGAGGTCAAGGGTTACTGCTATGGCTGGCACTTCTATCAGGCGGCCGACGCTGATCTGGTGATCTCCAGCGATGATGCGCTCTTCGGGCATCCGTCATTTCGCTACTACGGCTGGGGTCCGCGGATGTGGTGGTGGGCGCAGACCATGGGCATCCGCAAGTTTCAGGAAATGGTGTTCACCGGAAGGGCTTTCACCGCCGCGGAGATGCAGGACTGCAACTTTCTCAACAGCGTGGTACCGCGCGAGGAACTCGAAGCCGAGGTGGCCAAGTATGCGTTGGCCTGTGCGCGCAACCGGCCTAACGACACGGTGTTCATGCAGAAGGTCTTCTTCGAAATCATGAAGCAGTTCCAGGGCGAGTACATGGGCAGCCTGCTTAGTGGCTTCTTCGAGTCGATGGGCAGCGGTGTGCGGGCCGACACCGATGACCTCATGCTCGATGACGCCATCGAGCAGGGTCTGGGCGATGCGGTCAAGGACAATGACAGCCGGTTCCCACCGGGGTGGCGCCTGAGCATGAAATCGCGGGCCAAAGACGGCACCGGCAAGCCTGCCAAGCAGAAGAAGAAAAAAGGTTAGTGGAGGCCACACCGCCGCCAGTTCAGCCGCCCCTGGCCGGTTACCGGGTGGTGGATCTGTCCACCGGTATCGCGGGCGCATATTGCACCAAACTGCTCGCCGACGGCGGTGCTGACGTTGTCAAAGTCGAGCCACCAGAGGGTGATCCGTTGCGCTGGTGCTCGGCTTCGGGCACCGCCATCCCCGAGGGCAACGACGGCGCCCTGTTCAACTTCCTGGCCGGTAGCCAGCACAGCGTCGTCGCGGCACCCGAATCCGATCGCGACCTGGCGTTGGTCGAGGCGCTACTGGCCGCCGCCGACGCGGTGGTGTGGTCGCCAGGTTCCAGAGTCGCTGAGCACCCGCGCCTTGGGCCGCAAGAGCTGCACCGGCGCCATCCGCAGCTCACGGTCACGTCGATAACCCCGTTCGGGCTGGAGGGGCCCTGGCACGACCGGCCCGCGACCGAGTTCACCCTGCAGGCGTGGTCAGGCGCAATCATCGGGCTCGGACGTGGCCTCGCCGATCGCGCGCCGGTCTTCGTCGGCGGGCGAGTCGGCGAAGACCTGGCCGGAGCATATGCCAGCGTGGCCACCTTGGCCTCCCGGCACCGCCGGATCAGCGACGGATGGGGAGAACTGATCGACCTATCCATGCTGGAAACCCAAATTCTCAGCCAGACTTACTATCCCGTCACCTATTTCGAAATGCTCGGCCGACCATGGCGTGACGCTCGGCGGTTGACCGTACCGGGGGTGGCTTGTGCCCAAGACGGGCTGGTCGATCTGGGATGTGGAACCGCGCAGCAGTGGTTCGACCTGTGCGCGATGGTCGGTCACCCGGAGTGGATCGACGAGCAATCGCCGTTGTCGATCACCGAACAAGCCAACCTCCATGCCGAGGAGATCTACGACTGGCTGCGCAGCCATCCGTCCGACGAGATCCGGGAACTCGCGACGGCGTTCCGGATTCCCAACGCGCCGGTGGCCAATGGGGCCAACATCGCCTCGCTCGACCATTTTCAGGCGCGAGGTTCCTTTGTCCGCAACCCCCGCGACGGGTTCCTGCAACCGGCCCATCCGTACCGGATCAGTTCGGTGCACCTGCGCCGCCCCGGTCCGGCGCCGCGGCTCGGGGAACATGGCGACCACTACCGGACGGCCGAACTGAAGCCCAGGCCGGTACCGACGCCGAAGGTTCTGACGCGGCTGCCGCTGAGTGGCATTCGCGTGCTCGACCTGACCACATTCTGGGCGGGCCCGTCGTGCACGCACCTGTTGGCCATGCTCGGCGCCGAGGTGATCCACGTCGAATCGACCCGCCGTCCCGACGGTACCCGGCTGATTGCCGGCGTACCCGTGACCGAAGACCAATGGTGGGAGAAGTCGCCCATTTTCGTGGCGCTGAACACCAACAAGAAGGGTGTGACGCTGGACCTGGGGGATTCGCGGGGTCGGGAAGTATTGCACCGGTTGATCGCAACCTGTGACGTGATAGCCGAGAACTTCACTCCGCGCGTCATGGACCAGCTGGGTCTGGATTTCACCACGGTGCAGTCGATTCGGTCTGATGCCATCCTGCTACGCATGCCTGGATTCGGCCTGGACGGACCGTGGCGCGACAATCCGGCGTTTGCTTATGTCATCGAGTCCGCGGCCGGAAGAAGCTGGATGACGGGCTATCCCGACCTCACACCGTATGAGCCGTATTCGGTTGGCGACCCCAATGCGGGTGTGCATGCGGCCAATGCGCTGCTGCTGGCGCTCGAGCACCGGCGGCGCACCGGTCGGGGTGTGCTGGTGGAAGCGGCGATGGTGGACGCCGCGCTGAACATCGCTGCGGAGCAGGTCATCGAATACAGCGCGTACGGGCGGCTGCTGGAGCGCGCGGGCAACCGCGGCCCCGCCGCTGTGCCGCAAAACCTCTACCGCAGCTCTGACATCGACGAGTTCGGCCGCCTGGACAGCTGGGTTGCCATTGCGGTCTCGACTGACCAGCACTGGCAGCAGCTGGGTGCTGCGCTCGGATCACCCTCTTGGGCGGCCGAACCACGCCTGGCCACAGCGGCCGGCCGGCGCACCCACGAAGACGTCATTGACGACCACTTGACGGCGTGGTGCGGGCAGCGGGGCAGCGACGAGATCGTGGCCACCCTATGGCAAGCCGGTGTACCGGTGGCCAAGGTGATGCAACCGCATCGGCAGTCGGAGTTGGCCCAGTTGGCTTCGCGCGGCTTCTTCGAGGTGGTGGACCATCCGGTGAACGGCCCGGTCAGGCTCAGCACTGTGCCGATGCGGCTGTCCGGTTGGCCAGGACGATTTCACACCGAACCAGCGCCCCTGTTGGGTCAGCACAATCGTGAGTTGCTGACCGAGCTGGGCCTGACCGCGGCGGAGATATCCGAGCTGGAATCTGACGGTGTTATCGGGGCGGCCCCGGCAATGTACTCGGCAACCTGAGCAGCACCATGGCAATTGATCCCGCGGATGTCCTGCTCAACGGCCGGGTGGCGGTGGTGACCGGCGCGGGATCGGGGATCGGTCGTGGCGTCGCCGCTGGCCTTGCGGCGTTCGGCGCCTCGGTGGCGATATGGGAGCGGGACCCGCAAACCTGCGCGCAGGCCGCAGCCGAGCTTGGCGGCCTGGGCATCGCCACCGACGTACGCAGCGGCGACCAGGTGGACGCCGCCCTGCAGCGAACCCAGGCCGAACTGGGCGAGGTAACCATCCTGGTCAACAACGTGGGCGGGGTGTTCTGGTCGCCGCTGCTGCAGACCAGTGAGAAGGGCTGGGATGCGCTCTACCGCAGCAACTTAGGTCATGTGCTGCTGTGTACCCAGCGGGTGGCCCGGCGGCTGGTTGCCGCGGGGCTACCGGGCAGCATCATGGCGATCACCTCGATCGAGGGAGTGCGGGCCGCGCCTGGTTACGCGGCGTACGCCGCCGCCAAGGCGGGCGTTGTCAACTACACCAAGACCACGGCACTGGAGCTGGCGCACCACGGCATTCGGGTGAATGCGATCGCACCCGATATCACGATGACCGAGGGGCTGGCGCAGCTGGGCGGCGCCGCGGCACTGGAGCGCATCGGAAGTCTGGTCCCGTTGGGGCGCCCCGGTGATGTCGATGAGATAGCAAGTGTCGCGGTGTTTCTCGCGTCTGACATGGCGCGCTACGTCACCGGCCAGACAATTCACGTCGACGGTGGCACCCACGCCGCGGCGGGCTGGTACCGCGATCCGCAGACTGGCGAATACCGGCTGGGTCCGGGCTAGTGCCGCCAGCCTTCGGCGGCCTGCTCGTCGAATGTGCGGTCAATACGGGCAAACCTGCGTTGAATCGAGGTGCGGGCGCCCTCGTGTGGCAGCACGTAGAGGCGGTTGGCCAGGATGGCGTCGGCCGTCAGGCGTGCCAGCTCGTCGACGCTGAGGCTATCGTCCTGGGCCGGCAGGGAGCCCATATCCCCGGTTACCTGCGGCGCGGATGACAGTCCGTAGTCCGCGCCGCGGATCCGCTCCGAGTTGGAGACCAGCCGGGTCTCGACGACCATCGGGCACAACACCGTTACCCCGACTACGCGGTCTTTCATTTCGCGGGAGAGGGTTTCGGCCAGGCCGACGACGCCGTATTTGGCTACGCCGTAGGCGCCGAGCCCGGCGTTGGGCACCAGTCCGGCAAAGGACGCGGTGAACGCGATGTGTCCACCGTGTTCCAGCAGCTTCGGCAGGAACGCCTCGACGGTATGAATTGAGCCCCACAGATCGATGTCGATCACCCACCGCCAGTCGTCGTGGGTCATGTCGGCGATCGGACCCGCCACGACAATGCCGGCATTGCTGAACACCACGCCGATTTGCCCCAGCAGGCGGGCGGATTCGGCCGCGAGATGGTTGACTTCGCTCAGATGGCGGACGTCACACATCACGCCGTGCGCATCGAAACCCTTCCCGCGCAGATGTTCGACGGACCGCTCCAGTCCCGGCTTGTCGATGTCGGCCAGCACCACCTTGGCCCCGCGCCGAGCGAACTCGGTAGCCGTGGCCAAGCCGATGCCGCTCGCCCCACCCGTTATGACCGCCCCGCGTCCCGCAAATCCGTCCATGTGACGGAACCCTATTTCAGGCAGCCACCTGCGTCGACGGGTAGGGTGACACCGGTTATGTAGCGGGACTCGTCGGAGGCCAGGAACAGCACGGCGTTGCTGATGTCTTCGGCCTCGACCCACGGAATCGGCAGGGTGTGGAAGAGCTGGCAGATCGGTGCCATGTCGTCGGGACCGGGATTCTCCAGGTCCGGGCGAAACATCTTGAAGGTGCCCTCGTTGTGCAGCATGGGGGTCCGGACATGCGTTGGGTGTACCGAATTGACTCGAATCATGTGTTGCCCCAACTCAACTGCAAAGGACCGCATCAGGCCCACGACGCCGTGTTTGGCCGCCACGTAATTGCCGCAGTGCGGGTACGCCTTCATTCCGCCGACCGAACTGGTCAAGACGATCGAGCCCCCGTTGCCCCCGGCAATCAGATGCGGCACTGCGGCTTTGACTGATTTCCAGACCCCGGACAGGTTGACGTCGATCATCTCCTGCCAGTCGTGTTCACTGGTCTTGTCCAGCGTGGCGCCACCGTTGCCGATGCCCGCGTTGGCCACGATGATGTCCAGCCGGCCCAGTTGGTCCACTCCGGCGTCCACCGCGGCTTTCAGCGCGTCGTAGTCACGCACATCGGCCTCGGCGGTGAAGATCCGGCGGTTGTGTCCCTTGACCAGATCGGCCGTCTCGGCCAGGTCCTCCGGGGTGGACGCCGGGATGGTGGTGTTCTCCACGATGGGTTTACACACGTCGACAGCGATGATGTCGGCACCCTCCTGCGCCAGACGTACCGCGTGGCTGCGGCCCTGGCCGCGAGCCGCTCCGGTGATGAACGCGACTTTTCCCGCGACCCGCCCGCCAAGCTGCTCAGTCATGGATACCTCACTTCCTCAGGTGGGGGTGGCTCAATCGAAGACGGCCGGCATGCTCTCCCAGCCTCGTACGGTGGAGGTCGGGGAGAGCTTGGCGTTACCAAGGTCGACATCCCATTCGGGGAAGCGCTTGAGGATCTCCTCGAGCGCGATCCGGCCTTCCAGCCGTGCCAGCGCCGAGCCCAGGCAGTACTGGGTTCCGACGCTGAAGGTCAAGTGTTGGTGTGGCTCGCGCCGGATATTGAAAACATCACCGTCCGGACGGAATTGGCGATGATCGCGGTTGGCCGCCCCGATCAGCATCATCATGATGCTGCCTTTGGGCACCGATTGGCCGTAGTACCGTAGATCGCGGGTCACGTACCGGGCCACGTGTGGTGCGGGTGCCTCGTAGCGCAGCAGTTCCTCAACCGCCTGCGGAATCAGCGACGGGTCCTCGACCAGTGCTCGGCGCTGATCTGGATGCTCAGCCAATACCTTGCCGGCCCAACCGATCAGCCGGGTGGTGGTCTCGTTGCCCGCTCCGGACACCACACTGACATAGGTGAGAAGTTCATCGCGTCTGAGTCGACGCACGGTCCCGGTCTCGTCCTCGAATTCGGCGTTGAGAAGTTCGGTCATGATGTCGCTGGAGGGATGCTCGGCGCGCCAATCGATGTAGTGGGCGAAGAAGTCGCCGCTGACCATGCCGTCGGCGGAGGCCTTCATCGGTTTTCCGGCCTCGGTGCGTAGCTGGGCAGTGGCGAAATCGCGGGCGGCTTCCTGGTCCTCCTCCGGGACGCCCAGCAGCATGCCGATGACGCGCATCGGCATCTGGGCGCCGAGATCGGCGACGAAGTCGAACCTGCCGCTGCCGATCAGGGGATCCAAACTGCGCGCGCAGAATTCGCGGATTTTGGGTTCTAGATCATTGATCTTGCGCGGGGTGAACATGCGCGACAACAACTTACGGTGAACGTCGTGGACCGGCGGATCCTCGAAGACGAGTACGCCCGCGGGGATGTCGATGTTGGCCTTGATGATCTCGAGGATTGCCCCCCTGGCCGAACTGAACGTTTGATAGTCGACGATGGCCCGGTCGACATCGGCGAACCTGCTCAGCGCGTAGAAGCCGTGCTGCGCGTTGTAGTACAGCGGCGCCTCTTCGCGGAGCCGGCGGAACATTGGGTAGGGGTCCGCGTTGAGCTCTACGTCGTACGGGTCGAAGTAGACGTCACTCGCTGCGGTCACTGTCACCCATGTCGCCTCCCGAAGGAACGTGCTTGCCCGTTCGCCCGTGCAACACGAGTCGTGCGGCACCTGAACTCTGTCATCACCCGCCAACGAGTGTCAACGAGGAATCCGTTTTAGCTAATCGCAGTTCTTATATGAAGCGAATAGCGTTCTCGTTAGGCTGATTCAACGCGCGCGGGCATTATCACCGGCGGACGAAGCGGGCCGGTGACTCGGGCAGGTCTGTTCGGGTGGTGTTAAGAGGCGGCGAATCCGCGTGAACAGAAATCCCATACCTCATCTGCGGTGATGGGGTGGGTCGTCGCGTCGTCGGTGCCGCCGCTGGACTGTGCGATGAACATGACCGTCTGCATGGTCATGGCGGCTATCCGTCTCGGGTTGAGGTCTTCTCGCAGTTCGCCGGCCTCAGCCGCGGCCTCCATCAGCTCGGTGAGCAACGCCACCAGCGGTGCGTGCGCGACTTTGACCTCGGTCGGGTGGCTTACCAACAGGCGCGGCGCGAAGTCGGTAAACAGCGGTCGCTTGGCTGTCGGGTCGGGGCGCGACGCCTCATGCAAGAGCTCGACCGCCACTTTCAGTCGCTCCAGCGGATCCGCGTGGGTTTCGGTGGCGGCGCGGATCTGGTCGGCGGACCGGCTCAGTGCGTCCTCGAAGAGCGCCAGCAATAGCTCGTGTTTGCCGTCGAACTGCAGGTAGAAGCTGCGCAGTGACTGCCGTGACCGGTCCACGACTTCCTGCACGGTGAAGTCTGTGCTGCCCTTTTCGATGATGATGGCCTGTGCGGCGTCCAGGAAACGCTGAACGCGCTGCGCCGCTCGCAGTTTCGCGGTCTTGATCGACCGCTCGACGGCGCGCTGCTTCCACGCGGGTTCTTCGCTCGGGTTCGTCACGGGCGGCTCAGATGATTGCCGCGAGAAGAAAACATGGTTGGACTGTACCGGAGAACGCCGTGCCATCGCTGCGCTCGACCTCCCCCCGGACGGTGTACAGGAGATTGCAACTTCCTGCGAACGAGAACACTATTCTCTTGCGCACGTGTTTGGGAAGCAGAATCAACTTCAGTGGGCGGCGAGGAGTTCTGTGCAGCTGACCTTTGATGCCGACGTCGAGGCCTTCCGCGACGAATTCATCTCGTTTCTGGACCGGAATTTGCCCGATCAGGCGGCCGGGATGGAGCGGCCGCGGTCCTGCTCGCACGTGCCGGAGTGGGCGCGGCGGTGGCAACGCTTGTTGTTCGACAACGGGTGGTTGATCCCGGGCAATCCGCCGGAGTTCGGTGGTCGCAATGCCTCACTGCTGCAGCAGTACGTGCATCTGCAGGAGTTGGCCCGGCGCCGCCTTTATCGCAGTTTCAACCCACAAGGCGTGGGCATCATTGCGGAGTCGCTGCTGTCGTTCGGAACGCCGGAGCAGAAGCGGCGCTGGGCAGTGCCGATCCTGCGGGCGGAGATGACCGCGTCGTTGGGTATGAGCGAGCCGGGTGCGGGCTCGGATCTGGCGTCGTTGAAGACGCGGGCAGTGCGCTACCGCGACGGCGAGGGTGACCGTTTTGTGGTCAATGGGCAGAAGGTGTGGACATCAGGTGCCCATGACACCGATGTGCTGCTGACGTTCGTGCGTACCGATCCTGACGCCCCAAAGCACAAGGGAATCAGCGCTTTGCTGATTCCGACGGACACTCCCGGCGTGGTGCGGCGGCCATTCGCGTCGGTGTGCGACCACGACGATGTCGACTTCAATGAGGTGTTTTTCACCGACGCAGCGGTGCCGGCCGAGAACCTGGTGGGTGAGCTCAACGGCGGGTGGCGGGTGGCGACCCAGGGAACGCCGGAGCCCTGGGTGGCGACCGGCTCCCTTGGGCACGAACGGACGATGCTGTGGCTGGGATATGCCAACCTGTTGGGCGAATTGGCAACCGATTTCACTCCAGCGGGCGTGCCGCAACGGGATCACTACGCCACGTTGGTGATGGATACCCAGGCGATGCGACTGCTCGGGTCCGCGACACTGGCCTCGGCGGCGCGTGGACAGGAGGATGTGCCCGCGCAGTCGGTGCTCAAGCTGCTGGGCTCGGAGGCTTTGCAGCGTGCCTGCGAAGATGCGCTCGACTCGGCAGGCGGCGACGGTCTGGTGCACCCCTCGATCACGGCACCCATCGCTGCGTTGAACCTGGACAACCACTATGGCAGGTGGTTCGACCGCTACGCGCGTAGCTTCGCCGGCGCCATCGCCGGAGGCACCTCTGAAATTCAGCGCAACATCATCGCTGAACGGATACTCGGGCTGCCGCGCGGTTAGGCGGTATCGGCTCGCCTCACATCGGCATGCCGGAATTCATGGCTACGTTTGTCCCGAAAATGGCTGTGTATGAACCGATTTAGCCGCCGACCCGGTGGCTGGGCCCGATCTGGTGGCGCCGTGATCTAGCCCACGAAATTCCAACTCTCCCCTCGGGAAAGGGTAGGATCCAGTCCGGCAGTGGGCCGATCCGAGTCCTCTCGGCTGGTCGTCCGCATTGGTGCGTCGACGCGTCTGCCGCCTAAATCGATCTTCGCGCCGCGCCGGGCCCTTGGCTACGCGCGAGCTGAACGGAGTGCTTTGTCTTCCCAACAGGTTTCGGCTGTCCCAACGATTCGCGAGGCGGGCGATCCCAGTACCGCGGTGCTGGCCGCACTGCGTTCGCCGACTCGTCTGCGGACCGAGGTGCTCGCCGGTTTGGTGGTTGCGCTGGCGCTGATCCCTGAAGCAATCTCCTTTTCGATCATCGCCGGGGTGGACCCTCGGGTGGGGCTTTTCGCCTCTTTCACCATGGCGGTGACCATCGCTGTGGTGGGCGGGCGCCCGGCCATGATTTCCGCGGCCACCGGCGCCATTGCGTTGGTGATCGCGCCGCTGGCGCGTGAACACGGGGCCGACTACTTCATCGCCGCGGTGATCTTGGCGGGCCTTGTGCAGATCACGCTCAGCTTGCTGGGGGTCGCTCGGTTGATGCGGTTCATCCCACGCAGCGTGATGGTCGGCTTCGTCAATGCGCTCGCGATCTTGATATTCCTCTCACAGGTTCCCCACCTACTGGGGGTGCCGGCGGTGGTCTATCCATTTGTCATCGTTGGTTTGCTGTTGATGGTGTTCCTGCCAAAACTGACCACCGTTGTCCCAGCTTCTTTGGTCGCGATCGTGGTCTTGACGGCCGCCGCGGTCGCGTTCTCCGTCGAGATTCTCAACGTCGGCGACGAAGGCCAGTTGCCGTCCAGCCTGCCGACCCTATTGGTGCCCCACGTCCCGTTCGCACTGGAAACCCTGTCCATCATCGGCCCGTATGCGCTGGCAATGGCATTGGTCGGGTTGCTGGAATCGTTGCTGACGGCCAAGCTCGTTGACGACATCACCGACACCCACAGCAACAAGACCCGGGAGGCCTGGGGGCAGGGCGTTGCCAACGTTGTCACGGGCTTCTTCGGCGGAATGGGCGGCTGCGCAATGATCGGCCAGACCATGATCAACGTGAAGGTCTCCGGTGTTCGCACCCGGATCTCCACCTTCCTCGCCGGCCTGTTCCTGTTGGGCCTTGTCGTCGGCCTCGGCGACGTGGTCGCGCTCATTCCGATGGCGGCACTGGTCGCGGTGATGATCATGGTCTCGGTCGGCACGATGGACTGGCACAGCATTGCCCCCGCGGCGCTACGGCGGATGCCGCGCAGCGAAACGCTGGTCATGCTCGCCACCGTGGTGGTCACCGTGGCAACCCAGAACCTCGCTTACGGCGTCGTTGCCGGTGTCTTGACCGCGATGGTGCTCTTTGCGCGGCGTGTTGCTCACTTCATGACGGTGTAAAGAATCGTCGAATCAGACACCGGCAGTGCCGCTGAGACGGTGGTCTACCGAGTCAGCGGCGAATTGTTCTTCGCCTCGAGCAACGACTTGGTTTACCAATTCAATTACGTCGACGACCCGGACAACGTGGTGATCGACATGTCGCAGTCCCACATCTGGGATGCCTCCACCGTGGCCGCACTCGACGCCATCATCACCAAATACCACGCCAAGGGCCGATGCGTCGAAATCATTGGCCTGAAACAGGATTCGGCAGAGCGCCACGGCCGGCTGTCTGGACAGTTTGGCGCAGAACACTAGGGGCGGGGCCAGTCGTGGGGTGGGCCCGGGGTCGGGCCACAGCCGGTGATCGCCGCTGCTGCCACCTAAGCCGATTCCACTGACCAGCCGTAACGTTGGTAGCTCGGCATCGCGGTTGCTGTCGGAGAAATCAGAGTTGAGCTAGCCGGGGAGCAAATCCCTTGGTCCGCAAGACCGCACCCGCCTCGCGGGTGAGCTCGCGCGAACTGCCGAGCAGCCCATCGAGCACCAGGGACCGCTTGACGTGGTGATGCAGCTGATGTTCCGCGGTGAAGCCGATGCCGGCAAGCACCTGCTGGCAATGGCGGGCGGTGGTCAGTGCGGCCTGGCCGGCCGCGGCTCTGGCCAGCAGACAGGCCAATTCGTCAGGCTGGTCCGTGGCGGCCCGAAGGGTCGCTTCGGCGCCTTCGATCGCGACCAGCGCCTCGGCCAGCCGGTGCCGGACCGCCTGAAACGCGGCGATGGGGTGCCCGAACTGGTTTCGGTCCAGTGCATGCCGGCGGGCCAGCTCCAGCATGGCCCGGCTGGCGCCGGCCAGCCACCAGCCCACCGCGCTTCGGCCCGCGGCCAGTGCGGCGGGTGGCAGCGGATCGGCCGGTTACACCCGGAGTATCGGTAGTTCGGCATCCAACACGGAACCGGCCTGATCGCCGCGCGACCAGATCACCCAGGATCCGCCCGCAAACGGTAGCGGCACGGTGCCGCCACCCGGGCAGCCGGCGGCGCGCGCCACGACGTCATTGACGAGCGGCGCATGCACACCATTCTCGCCGAGCATGGCGAACACCAAGGGAACGGCAGTGCCGGGAATCTCGTCGAGCATGTCGAGCCAGCCGAGGGCCTGCAACGCCGCATCCAGCCCGGCGCCCGACGGCGGCGGGTTCTGTGTGACTACGGTTTTCAGCGAGTCCGCCAGCAGTCGCAGCGATTCGGGGTCGGTGAGATCCACTGGTCCTCGCTATCTCGCGCTCATCTCTCGCTGCCCAATCCGAGCAGCCGGCGCGCGATGATGTTGCGCTGGATTTCGGCGGTCCCGCCATAGATGGTGGCCGCACGTGAATAGAGGTATTCCGGGCGCCACGGGGTGTCGTCGAGTTCCAGCGTTGCCGGCAGCAGGTCGCGGACGGTGTCGTAGAGGCGTTGCTCGGCGGTCGCCAAGAGCACCTTGTCTATCGAAGTATCCGGCCCGAGTCGCGAGCCGCCGGCCAGGCGGTGCTGTGTGTCACGGGAACGGCAGCGCAGGGTATGCAGTCCCAGATATGCCGCACCAAGGTCGAACTCGTCGAGTGCAGAGCAGGTGGCAGCGGTGTCGGTGATGAGTTCGTCGAGCCGGGAATACAGATAGGCGATGCGCTGCCAAAAGCAGGTGGAGCGTTCATAGGGGAGCAGGTCCATTGCCAGCCGCCAGCCATCACCGGGCCGGCCGAGCATCCGGCCGGACGGGATCACCACGTCGTCGTAGTACACCTCGCAGAATTCGTCGACCCCGTGCATGGTGCGCAACGGCCGTACGGTGATCCCCGGCGTGTCCAGATCGACAAAGAACGCGGTGATCCCGTCATGCCCAGGCGCGGTACGGGTGAGCAGAATGCAACGCGTGCAGAACTGCGCGAAGCTGGTCGACACCTTCTGCCCGTTGATGATCCAATCGTCGCCGCGAGGGGTCGCGCGGGTGGACAGCGATGCCAGGTCGCTGCCCGACCCCGGTTCGGAGAATCCCTGACACCATTGCTCGCGACCGCTGAGCAGCCGCGGCACCATGTCCGCCGCCAACCCTTTGGGTGCGTAGTCGATCAGCGTCGGTGCCAGCACCTCGGCCATGGAGTAGGGGCCGGGTTCGGCCAGCCGGCGCCCGACCACCTCCTCACCGACGATCGCGCGCAGCAGCGCCGGTCCACCGAGCCCGCCGACTTCGGTGGGCCAGCCGTAACGCATCCAGCCGGCTTCATACAGCGCGCCGTGCACTCGGGCCAATTGCTGCATGTGGCCCCGCAACGAATGGTCGGGTCCGGGGGTCAAGTCATTATCGTCGAGTCAGGTGCGCAGATCCGCCCGGAACCGCCCGATATCGACGGTCACGGTTGCGGACGGCCGACGGCATGCGGACGTCCCGAATCGTGCACGCCGCTGCGGCGAATGAAGGTCATTGCCCGGGTTTTCAGCCGCCAGCCATCGGCGGTGCGGGCATACGTGTCGCGGTAGTAACCGATACGCATGTCATGGGTGGCATGTTCGATGAAGCAAAGTGGTTGGGTGCCGGTGGCCGAATCACCGGCTAGCTCGATGACCGCGGTTGCCGTGAGAAACAAGCCTTTTGGCGCGGCGACCACCAGGTCCGGGAACCGATCGAGGCCATAGGTGTCGCCGAAGGCGCTGTAGGTTCCGTCCGGGGTGAAAACGGCTACCAGGCCCTCGATATCGTTCTGGGTGATGGTCACCGCGTACCGGGCCAACAACTGTTGAATCTCGACCAGGTCGTCAGTCTTGGTGGACATAAACCTTGCCGCCTTTCATGACAAAGCCGACGTTGCGGGTAACTGTGATGTCATCCAACGGATTTCCCGCAACGGCGATGATGTCGGCGAGCTGGCCCGCCGCGAGCCGACCGCGATCGGTGACGTTGATCAGCTCTGCCGCGGTCACTGTGCCCGCCCGCAGCACGGCCAGCGGCGACATCCCCCAATGCACAAGCGTGACGAGCTCATCGGCGTTGCGCCCGTGCGGTATTGCCGGAGCATCGGTACCGATCGCGATCTTCACGCCGGCTTGATAGGCGGCCAGTATCGACTCACGCGACCTCGGGAACATCTCGGCCGCCTTGGCCTGCAGCTCGGGTGGAGCGTGCGAGATGTCCATCGCATCGGCATCGGCCAGGCGCCTGGTGCTCACCAGGAACGTGCCGTGCTCGACCATCATCGCGATCGCCTCGTCGTCGACCAGGAATCCGTGCTCGATGCAGTCGATGCAGTCGATGCCGGCGATGACCGCGTGCTTGACGGCGTCGGCGCCGTGCGTGTGCGCGGCGACGCGCAACCCCCGCCGGTGTGCCTCGTCGACGATGGCGCGTAGTTCTTCATCGGAATAGTGTTGTGCACCTGGCGGTCCCGTTAGCGGCATCACCCCGCCCGAACAGCACACCTTGATCAGCTGGGCGCCGTGTTTGATCTGGTATCGCACCGCCTTGCGGATCTCGTCAACGCCGTTGGCGATGCCTTCCTCGATCGTCAGCTCCAGCACATGTGGGGCGAACGCGGCGAACATGGTGGGGTCCAGATGCCCGCCGGTAGGGGTGATGGCGTGTCCGGCCGGCACGATTCGTGGGCCGTCGATCCAGCCGGCATCGATGGCCTTGCCCAGCGCGACATCGAGGAGGTAGCCGCCGGTCTTGAGGAATAGCCCCAGGTTGCGCACCGTGGTGAACCCGGCGCGTAGCGTGCGGCGGGCGTTTCCGACGGCGCGCAGCATCCGAGTCGGCGGGTCATCCTGGACCTGGGACAGGCCGGGCTTCTCGCCGCGCCCGCCCATCAGCAGGTTGACCTCCATGTCCATCAGCCCGGGTAACAGGATCTGGTCGCCGAGGTCGATTACGTCGCCCTCGGGGTCCCCGCCGACACCGGCAATCCGGTCGCCTTCGACGCGCACGACGGCCGGCGCCAGGATTTCGCCGGCGTCGACGTCAAGCAGTCCGGCAGCCTTGAGCGTGAGCACCGGTCAAACCACCGGTTCCCTGATCAGCTCGACCCAGGCGGTGCCGCTGTCGGGGACCCGGGGCTGCTTCCACGCCTCTACCGGAAACGACACCATGACCAGCGACTGCATCATGTGCATGAGTGTTCGCGCGTCCTCCGGCAATTCGTCCAACGGGAACTGGTCTCAGTAGGCGATCACGTCTTCCAGCCGGGGAAAGGCGGTGTCGTAGAAGCCCTGCATCTGCGACATGGATGAGGCCAGGCGCTTGGCATAACGTTGCGGCTCGGTGGCCAGGTCCCAATCCAGGTACGGCTCGAGGTCGGCGAACTGGGCGGGCAGCTTATTTGGCGCGGCCATTGTTGCGGTATTCCTTTACGTAGTCGCCGGTCATCTTGTGTAGATGTCGGAGCAGGATTTCCTGATCGCACAGTGGAAAGTCCTTGACGACCCCGGTACCCAGGGCTCCGGCGTTCCCTGCCCCGGTACCGATCATCGTTTGGGTGGCCTCCAAGGTGTTGGAGTCCTGCAGCGCGTATTCCTTGAACGTCACCGCCGCCAACTCCTGGGCCAATCGTTCGCGCGCGTTTCTGGGGGGCGCGAAATACAGCGTGGTCTCGAAGATGTGTTTGTCAACCGTCGTCGGCCAGTAGTGATAGGTCAGATACCAGCCCGGCTCCCAGATCAGCAGCATGAAGTTCGGAAAGAACAGGAACGAATCGATGCCCCACTGCTTGGCTTTGGTCGGGTTGATGCCGGGCGGCAATTCCTCGAGCTCGGTGATCGGGGCGGGGCGGTCCCACGGACCGAACAAGCCGCTGCGCAGCACCCGGTCCATCGGCTTGACCATCTTCAGGTCCGCGGGCGGCGACTGGCCGCCCCAAACCGAGATCATCGCGTGCGGGCCCGCCAGCTCGTAATGCAGGGCCTCGAACCCGTACTTCATGATCTTGGCGGCTTCCTCTTTGGTGTACTGCCCCTGATGCAGCACCGGGGCGTGGTAGAACTCGGCGAACGCGTCGATGAACAGCTTCCAGTTGCTGCCGACTTCGGCTCGGTAGGAATAGACCTCGGTCATTTCGTGGAAGGGATAGCCCTGCAGGCCCTTGGCTATCGAACCCAGGTATTCGGACAGCGGTGCTGCGGCTGGGTCGAGGTTGATGAAGATGAAGCCTTCCCATACCTCGCAACGTACCGACTTGAGGCCGTATTGGCTCTTGTCGACGTCGAAGAACTCGTCCTCCTGCTGAATGAAGGTCAGTTCGCCGTCGAGACCGTAGCGCCAAGCGTGGTATTTGCAGGTGAACTGCCGGCAGGTGCCGGCGGTCTCCTCATGCGGAAAGTCGTTCCACACCAACTTGTTGCCCCGATGCCGGCAGATGTTGTGGAAGGCCCGTATCACGCCGTCCTTGCCCTTGACGACGATCACCGACATGCCGGCTCCGGTGGACGGCAGCTCCTTGGTGAAGTAGCTACCGGTGCGGGGGAGGCGTTCGATGCGGCCGACGTTGAGCCAGGTGCGCCGAAAGATCGCCCGCTGTTCGTCGGCAAAGTACTGCGGGTCGATGGAGTCCGTGTAGTCGACCGGCGCGGTGCCCAGCTCCGGATAGTTTTGCGTCCAGCTCCCGGCAGCCGGTTTGGTGAAGTGCGGCAAGGTCCTGCTACCTCTCTGCGCGATCTTGTTCCAGCTCTTCGAGCTGCACGCCAAAAGTGTTGAAAGCCATGGCCAGTAGCGCGTAGCAGCCGACCGTGAAGACGTAGTCCATGCGTTGGCGGTCATCGAGGTGTTTGCCGAGTGCCGCCCAGGTTTGGTCGGACAGTTCGGAGTTCTCGTCGAGTTCGTCGACCCCGGTCAAGACGGCGCGTTCGAAGTCGTCGGTGGCCTCGCCCCGGCGAACCGCGGCTATCTCGTCACCGCTGATGCCGGCCTGTTCGGTCAGGGCCAGATGGTGGGTCCACTCATAGGCGCAAGCGCGGCGATGCGCGACCCGCAGGATGGCGAGTTCGCGAACCCGGGCGGGCAGGGTGGAGGCGAACAGCAAGTGGGTGTTGAACCGCAGAAACGCCTTGGCCAGCGCGGGGTGGTTGGCAAACGTCGACAGCGCGTTTCCGGCGTCGCGCGGATTGCAGCGTTGCGCGGGCAAGATCACCGACAGTGAGCGCTGGACAGCCTCGTCCCACTGATCGGCGGGCAGCGGCGGCAGGCGCATCCGGGCGGCTCCTCTCGGCGTTGTCCCAGTGCCCTCTCGAATTATGAGAAATACATTCGCATTCATTAGTAATAGACTTGCACAATTCGTCTTACCGGTCAATGCTCACGCGGGCGCCGCTGCCTGCCGTCGCCGCCCCGGGTCTGGCGCGGCAGGTCGGGTCTTGCGGCGAACTGCTGAATGTTGATTCTCGAATCGCGAGAAGATAGTTTTCAGACAGAGGGCCTGGAGGCAGGTGGCAGCTCGCCGATGCCTGTTCGGTGGCCGCGCATCCGATATTCGGGAGCTTCAGGGAGACGGCAGGAAGACTGCGGAAAGAGGTACGGCTATGAACAAAGAGGACATGATCTTGATCAGTGTCGACGACCACACCGTGGAGCCGCCGAACATGTTCAAGAACCACCTGTCGGCCAAGTACCTCGACGATGCTCCCCGGCTGGTGCACAACCCCGACGGTTCGGACATGTGGAAGTTCCGCGACACCGTCATCCCGAATGTGGCGCTCAATGCGGTAGCTGGCCGGCCCAAGGAGGAGTACGGGCTGGAACCGCAGGGCCTCGACGAGATTCGGCCCGGTTGCTACAACGTCGACGAACGAATCAAGGACATGAACGCCGGGGGCATCCTGGCGTCGATTTGCTTCCCGTCGTTTCCGGGCTTTGCCGGGCGGCTGTTCGCCACCGAAGACCCGGACTTCTCGGTCGCGCTGGTGCAGGCCTACAACGACTGGCACATCGACGAGTGGTGTGGGGCCTACCCGGCGCGATTCATCCCGATGGCCATTCCGGTGATCTGGGACGCCGAGGCGTGCGCCGCCGAGGTGCGCCGCGTCGCGAAGAAGGGTGTGCACGCGCTGACCTTCACCGAGAACCCCGCCGCGATGGGGTACCCGAGTTTTCACAATGAGTACTGGAACCCGCTGTGGAAAGCATTGTGCGACACCAACACGGTGATGAATATCCACATCGGGTCCTCGGGCCGGCTGGCGATCACCGCGCCCGACGCGCCGATGGATGTGATGATCACGCTGCAGCCGATGAACATCGTGCAGGCCGCCGCGGACCTGTTGTGGTCGCGGCCGATCAAGGAGTACCCGGACCTCAAGATCGCGCTCTCCGAAGGTGGCACCGGGTGGATCCCGTACTTCCTGGAGCGCGCGGACCGGACTTTCGAGATGCACTCGACGTGGACGCACCAGAACTTCGGCGGCAAGATCCCTAGCGAGGTGTTCCGTGAGCACTTCCTCACCTGCTTCATCAGCGACAAGGTGGGCGTGGCGCTACGCAACATGATCGGCATCGACAACATCGCCTGGGAGGCCGACTACCCGCACAGCGACTCGATGTGGCCGGGCGCGCCGGAGGAACTGTGGGATGTCCTGTCGGTGAACGATGTCCCCGATGGCGAGATCAACAAGATGACCTACGAGAACGCGATGCGCTGGTACTCGTTCGACCCGTTCAGCCACATCACTCGCGAGCAGGCGACGGTGGGCGCATTGCGCAAGGCCGCCGAAGGGCACGACGTGTCCGTGCGGGCGCTGAGTCATCACAAGGATGCGCGGTCGGGCTCGTCGGTGGCCGAGTTCACCGCCAACGCGAAGGCGTTGACCGGAAACAAGGACTGAGGCCCGCCACTGCCCGGCGAGCAGACACAAAATCGCATACTTTGGGTGGTGAGTGCGTGATTTTGCGTCTGCTCGCGGTGGATAGGGAGCAGTGGATAGGGAGCGGTGGAATGGATTTCGAGCTGACCGAGGACCAGGAGCTGATCCGGCGATCGGTCGCCGAGTTGGCGTCGAGGTTCGACGACCATTACTGGATGGAAAAAGATCAGGCGCACGAATTTCCGGCCGAGTTCTACCGTGCCATCGCCGACGGCGGTTGGCTGGGCATGACGATCCCGACCGAGTACGGCGGCCACGGGCTGGGCATCACCGAGGCCACGATCCTGCTCGAGGAGGTCGCCAAGTCCGGTGGCGCGATGAACGCCGCCAGCTCGATTCACCTGTCGATCTTCGGCATGCAGCCGGTCGTCGTGCACGGTTCAGACGAACTCAAGGCGCGCACCCTGCCGTCGGTGGCGACCGGGGAAACCCACGTCTGCTTCGGGGTGACCGAGCCCGGTGCGGGGCTGGACACGTCGCGCATCACCACCTTCGCCAAGCGGGACGGCGACCGCTACGTGGTCAACGGGCGAAAGGTGTGGATCTCCAAGGCGGTGGAGTCCGACAAGATTCTGCTGCTGACTCGTACCCAAAGCTATGACGAGGTCAAGAAGAAGACCGACGGGATGACCCTGTTCATCACCGACCTCGACCGCAGCCGGGTGGAGGTGCGGCCGATCCGCAAGATGGGCCGCAATGCCGTGAGCTCCAACGAACTGTTCATTGACAACCTGGAGATCCCCGTCGAGGATCGAATTGGTGAGGAAGGCAACGGGTTTCAGTACATCCTGGACGGGCTGAACCCCGAGCGGATGCTGATCGCGGCCGAGGCGCTCGGAATCGGCCGGGTGGCGCTGGACAAGGCGGTCAAATACGGCAACGAGCGGGAGGTATTCGGCCGGCCGATCGGCATGAACCAGGGCCTGCAGTTCCCGCTCGCGGACTCGCTGGCCCGTCTGGACGCTGCCGAGCTGATGCTGCGCAAGGCCACCTGGCTCTACGACAACGGCAAACCCTGTGGACGTGAGGCCAATACGGCCAAGTACCTGTGCGCGGATGCGGGGTTCGCCGCCGCGGACCGAGCCCTGCAGACCCACGGCGGCATGGGCTACGCGGAGGAGTATCACGTTGCGCGGTACTTCCGGGAGGCGAGGTTGATGAAGATCGCGCCGGTCAGTCAGGAGATGATCTTGAACTTCCTTGGTTCACATGTGTTGAAGCTGCCGCGCAGCTACTGAGACCAACTAGGCTTGCTGCGCGTCGAACGTGCACGTACCGCGACTTTTTCGCGCTGAGGGCACGCTCGGCGATCAACGGGTGATGGGAGCCGGACATGGGTGGAACAGGCCGTGAGCCAGTCATTGTCGAGGCCGTGCGCACGGCGGTGGGGAAGCGCAACGGAGGACTGTCCGGCATGCACGCCGCCGATTTGTCGGCCGTCGTCCTCAACGAATTACTGGAACGCGCTGGTGTCGGTCCGGAGATCGTCGATGACGTGATTTGGGGCTGCGTCTCGCAGGTCGGCGACCAGTCCAGCAACATCGGCCGCTACGCGGTCTTGGCCGCGGGCTGGCCGGAGACCATTCCCGGTACCACCGTCAACCGGGCCTGCGGATCAAGCCAGCAGGCCCTCGATTTCGCGGTGCAGGCGGTGATGTCGGGCCAGCAAGACGTCGTGGTTGCCGGCGGCGTCGAGGTGATGAGCCGGGTTCCTCTTGGAGCGGCCAGGGCGACCGGGATGCCCTATGGCCCGAAAGTATTGGCTCGGTATGACAATTTCTCGTTCAACCAGGGTTTGTCGGCCGAGCTGATCGCCAAGAAGTGGGGATTTTCCCGGGATCGGCTCGACGAGTACTCCGCCCTGTCGCACCAACGGGCCGCCGCCGCCCAGGATCGCGGCGCCTTCACCGACCAAATTGTGCCCGTGTTTCCCGCAGCCGCCACCGTTGTCGATACCGACGAGAGGGTTCGACGGGGGACCACCGTGGAGAAGCTGGCCGGCCTCAAGCCGGCGTTCGTCGAGGATGGGTTGATCCACGCCGGCAACTCCTCACAGATCTCCGATGGTTGCGCGGCGCTACTGGTGACCACCTCGGAAATGGCGCTGGAGCTCGGCTTGACGCCGATCGTGCGGTACCGCGCCGGCGCGGTCACCGGCGCCGACCCGGTGCTGATGCTGACCGGCCCGATTCCGGCGACCGAGAAGGTGCTCGGCAAGTCCGGAGTCTCGCTGGATGAGGTCGGGGTTTTCGAGGTGAACGAAGCCTTTGCGCCGGTACCGCTGGCTTGGCTCGCGGAAACCGGGGCGGACCCGGGGCGGCTGAATCCGCTGGGTGGCGCCATCGCGCTCGGACACCCGCTGGGTGCCTCGGGCGCGGTGCTGATGACGCGGATGGTGCATCACATGCGCGACAACGGCATTCGTTATGGGCTACAGACCACGTGTGAAGGCGGGGGTACCGCCAACGCCACCCTGGTCGAGCTACTCAGCTAGGCGCAGCCGACAAGGCAAAAATGACGCCCTTGCCATCGCGGCGCAAACCAACCTACTATGTATTCACTAGGTTGGTTAGCCCACGCGGTTCAGAGGGAATCCAGTGCCTGAAGTACGGCCGTACGACACGCTTCTCGCCAAAGGCGAGGATCGCAAACAGCGCATCCTGGGCGTCGCGCAGCGACTGCTATCGCGCAACGGCTGGCGCAACACGACCTTGGCTCAGATCGCCGGGGAAGCGGGCGTGACCCCTGCGGGTCTGCTGCATCACTTCGAGTCCAAAGAACAGCTGTTGCATGCGGTGCTGGATGCGCGTGACCTCGATGACGACGCGCATGCCGATCGCTTGGGTGACCTGATCGGCGAGATTGCCCAGGTCGCCGATCGCTTCACCCGGGCGCCCGAACTGGTCGGTACCTTCACCGTGCTGCTGGCCGAGAACATCGACCCCGATGCCCCGCTACATGACCGCCTGGTGTCCCGCCAGCGTGACGCGTGCGAGATCGTCGCCGAGGCCATCCGTCGTGGTCAGGAGGCTGGCCGATATCGCGCCGACCTAGATCCGACCGTCAAAGCAGTGGAGATCCTTGCCTTCATCCACGGAATGGAAATGACATGGTTGCTCGATCCTTCGATACCGCTGACCGAGGTGTTCAAGGAGTACGCCGAGGCACTCGCGCGCGACTTTTCCCTGCCGAGCACGACATGAGATATCGACTCGACGTCGTCGCCTCCACGGTCATCGACGTGGTGCGATATGCCGGCGGCTGGCTTTTCGACCGGGCCATGGCCGGGTGGGATGTCACCGTGCTGGTCGCCGACCACCTCGATGATCGGCCGCTGCACATTCTCGGAGCCCAGACGCTGGACCTCGAATGTGCGCTGGCGTCGGTGGCAACCCGGCCGCGTCCGCAGGCATTGGCGGCCGGGGCGGATCTATTTGGTTGCGACCCACGAGTGCGGCGCGGTGTGCTGCAAGCCATCGATCATGGCGTCACCGAGGTGACGCTGTGGGGGGAATCCTGGCCGGCCGAACTGGAGGCCAGCGTTAGCCGCGTGCTGCATCCGCTGAGCGCGGCCGCCCGGACCTTCAAGGCCGCCGCGCTGGCCGCCGCCGCGGCGGCACCGGGTGCGGTCGACGGCAGCGAGATATTCCGCAGCGGACTGGTGGCGCGGGACTCGGTCGCCGCCGATTTGGTTCCGGCCTGAGCTGCGAGTTCGTGCCGGTGTAGTCACCGCGCGCTCGGTGGTTGGGTGCATTGACGCCGACGGACCCGCTATGGAAATGTCATAATCATCTTTGAGAGGAAGGTTCTCATGAATGATTGTGCCGAGCCGGATTTCTTCCGCGACAGCGGGCTCGTCGAGAACCCCTACCCCTATTACGAGACTCTCCGCCAGCGTTGCCCGGTCACCGGCGAGGGCCACCACGGGGTGACCATGGTGACCGGCTGGGACGAAGCCGTCAGCGTCTTGAACGACGCCGAGACGTTTTCCTCGTGCATCTCGGTGACCGGGCCGTTTCCCGGTTTCCCGGTACCGCTGGAAGGCGACGATGTCACCGAGCTGATCGAGCGGCACCGCAGCGAGTTGCCGTTCAGCGACCAGTTGCCGACGTTGGACCCGCCGACCCACACCAACCATCGCGCCCTGTTGATGCGGCTGATCACCCCGAAGCGGCTCAAGGAAAACGAAGACGCCATGTGGGTGCTCGCCGACCGGGTGCTCGACGACTATCTGGCCGCGGGGGGAGGGCGAGTTCATCAAAGGCTTTGCGAGCCCGTTCACGCTGCTGGTGATTGCCGATCTCTTGGGCGTGCCGCCCGAAGATCGGCAAACCTTTGTCAACAACATCCACCACCACGCCGGTGGCGGTGTCGGGGGCACCGGCAAAGAGGCCTTGGCGCACAACCCGCTGGAATTCCTTTACGGAGCCTTCGCCGACTACGTGCGCGACCGTCGACGCGAACCACGCGAGGACGTGCTGACCGGCCTGGCCACCGCGACCTTCCCGGACGGCACCGTCCCCGATGTCGAGGACGTGGCTCGCGTTGCCTGCAACGTCTTTTCGGCGGGCCAGGAGACCACCGTGCGGCTACTGGGCGCCGCCCTGCAGATCATCGGTGAGCGTGCGGACATTCAGCAGCAGCTGCGCAGGGACCGCAGCTTGATCCCGAACTTCATCGAAGAGGCCCTGCGCATCGAGAGCCCGGTCAAGGGAGACTTCCGGTTGTCCCGGGTCCCGACCACCGTGGGCGAAGTCGACCTGCCCGCGGGCACCACGGTGATGGTGCTGCAAGCCGCGGCCAATCGGGATCCCCGACGATTCGTCGAGCCCGCGACGTTCGATCCCGCGCGCAAGAATGCCCGCCAGCACCTCTCGTTCGGGCGGGGGATCCACAGCTGCCCGGGTGCGTCCTTGGCGCGCGCCGAAACCCGGGTCGCCATCGAGCGCCTGCTGGACCGAACGGCTGACATCACGATCAGCGAGCGGGTGCGCGGACCGGCGAATGACCTTCGCTACCAATATGTTCCGACCTACATCCTGCGCGGCCTGACCGAGCTGCATTTGGATTTCACGCCCGCATGAAGGTCCGGGTGGACGATCAACGCTGTCGGGGCCACGGCATGTGCCTGACCTTGTGCCCGGAGGTGTTCAGCCTGACCGATGACGGTTACGCGGTGGCGATAACATCCGATGTCCCAATGGAATTGGAGGAAGCGGTCCGCGAGGCCATCCAATGCTGCCCGGAGCAGGCGATCAGCGAGAGTTGATGGTGCCCAGCGGCGAAGAGCCCGCGCCCCGGTAGTTTGTCCCCGGTTCAGCCGGAAAGACCGGCGACGCCGTCCGCGCCGGCGTCACCGAGGCGCCCGTCAGCGCTGGAAATGCCCGGCATGATGACAGCAGATCCGCCGTCGCCTCCGGCGCCGGGGGTGCCACCTGCCCCGCCGGTTCCCGCGGACCCGCCCGCACCGCTGGCCCCGGTGTGGCCGAAGAGCCCGCCGGCACCGCCGGCGCCGCCGTTGCCGCCGTCGCCGCCCGCACCGCCGTCTCCCCCGGTGCCCCCGTTTCCACCATTGCCGGCAAGCCGGTCATCGATGGCACTGCTATCTCCACCAGTGCCGCCGGTACCGCCCTGACCGCCGGCGGCGCCGGCACCGCCCATGGCGCCGCCTGCCGCCCGCGCCGCCGACGAACCCATTGCCGCCGGTACCGCCGTTTCCGCCGACGGCGCCGGTTCCGCCGGTTCCTCCGGTGCCCCCGGTCCCGCCTTCATTGCTGTCCGCAATGGCCGACCCGCCGTCTCCGCCGTTACCCCCCCGCGGCGCCGGCGCCTCCGGCTCCTCCGGTACCCCCGGTGCCGCCGACGCCAAGCTTTGCCACCGTGCCGGTGGTGCTGTCACCGCCGCGGCCGCCGTCGCCGCCCACGGCACCCACCCCGCCGGCGCCCCCGGTGCCGCCGACACCTCCCACGTAGTTGCCGTCGCCGCGGGCACCGCCCTCACCGCCGGGCTGGCCGACGGTCGCGGTGCTGACTCCGTAGTCCCCGGGCCCGCCGGGTGCGCCGGGCTGGCCGAGATCGGAGCCGCCGGGGGTTCCGGCGGCAGCCGGTGTGCCGGCGGGTAGCGGGCTGGGGTTGACGCCGGCGGCCCCGCCGGCTCCGCCCATACCGCCGTCGCCGCCGGGAATGACGGCATTGCCGCCGGCGCCGCCGTTGCCGCCGGCACCGTAGAGCAACCCGCCGTTACCGCCGGTGCCGCCGGCCGCGCCAGCGGCACCGGACCCGCCGATGCCGCCGCTGCCGAACAGGCCGGCATTCCCACCGCGCCCGCCGGTGGGGTGGGCGGTGCCGCCGGATCCGCCGGCCCCGCCGTTGCCGTAGAGCAGCCCTCCGGCGCCGCCGTCTGCGCCGGTGCCGGCCGCGCCGTCGGCGCCGTTGCCGATCAGCGGGCGCCCCAGCAGCGTTTGGGTGGGGGCGTTGATCGTCGCGAGTAGCTGTTGTTCAAGGCTTTGCAGCGGCGAGGCGTTGGCGACTTCGGTGGCCCAATAGGCGCCCGCGCCGATGTCCAAGGCCCTGACGAACTCGGCATGAAACATCGCGGCTTGGGCGCCGATGATCTGATAGCCGCGCGCGTAGGCGCCGAAGAGCTCCGCAACCGCTGTCGAGATCTCATCGGCAGCCGCGGCGGCTACCTCGGTGGTCGAGGCTGCGGCCGCGGTGCTGCCGGCATTGATAGCCATCCCGATACGATCCAAATCCATTGTTGCCGTGACTAATAGGTCCGTCGCGACCGCGACAAACGACATGTTCGCATCCTTCGATCGGAGACTGATGGCCCCGGCGGCGACCCGCCCATGGCCAAGCGAGTAGCTCACGCTAGCACCCGTGTTGTGCGCCGCATTCGGTTTTCGACCTGCAGTTATTCGCCGCCGCTAGCTACTGCGCTGCTGGCCGATCGACGTCGCCTCCGGTGCCCATGGAGGATGGTGGGCATCGGGAGGGCGCGCCGGTATTACCGCGTGATCGAGATGGCCTGCCGCGGGCACTGGCGCACCGCTTCGCGCACCAGCTCCTCGTTCTCGGGCGTGACTTCTGGCTGCAGAGCGGTCAACATGTCGTCGTCGCCGAGTTGGAACACCTCCGCGACGACGCCCATGCATATGCCGTTGCTTTCGCACAGGTCCCAGTCGACTTCGATCCTCATGGCAGCACCCCTACCGCAGTACCCGCACCGGCACGCTTTGCCAGCCGGCGACATTTTGCATGTGAACACGTTTGCAGCCCGCCCAGTCCACCTCGAAGGCAGGCATGAAATCGAGCAACTTCTCCAGCGCGATCGCACTTTCCATCCGGGCCAACGCCGCGCCCAGGCAGCTGTGAATCCCGTAGCCGAAACCGAGGTTGGTGGCTTCGTGCGGGTCGCGGTCGATGTCGAACTTGTCCGGATCGGTCCAGGCGTGCGGGTCGCGGTTGGTCGCACCATTGATGAGAAACACCGGCTTGCCGGCCGGAATCGTGAGGCCCCGCAGCTCAACATCTTCCATGGCGCGCCGGACCTGATATTGCGATGGTGCCTCATAGCGCAGCAGTTCTTCGACCGCGGCGGGGACCTTGCTGCGATCGTCGAGCAGCTTTTGCCACTGCTCGGGATTTCGAGCGAACACCACGGCCGCATTGCCGACCAGCTTGGTCACCGTCTCGGCGCCGGCTCCGCCCAAAAGGGTGGCGAATCCGGCGATTTCGAGATCGTCAAGGTTGGTCACCTGCCCGTCTTCGCGCTCGATCTCGGCGTTGATCAACTTGGTGAACAGATCATCACGCGGGTCGTCGCGCCGCTGCTTGACCAGGTCGTAGTAGCGCATCGCGGTGTTGATGTTGGCTTGCATGCCCTGTTCACCGACTTCGACCTGGCCGGGCTCGCGGGTCAGTGATTCGTCGATCCAATGGCGCACCTGCTGGGCGTGCCGTTCGGGCACGCCCAGCAGGGTGGTGATCACCTCAACCGGGAATGGGCCGGAAAACTCCTGCACCGCATCGAAGCACTCGGGGTCCAGCGCGCCGAGGTACTTGTCGATCTTGTCGATGACCGTCTGGCGTTGGGCCTGAATCGCGCGCGGCGTGAAGACCTTGTTGAGCAGGCTGCGCATGTGTCGGTGGTCGGGCGGATCCATGAAGATGATCGACTGCGGCGGCTTCTGGCCGGAGCGCACCATCGACAAGTCAATGCCGTAGGCGGACGAATACCTCTCGAAGTTCTTCAGCCCCGCCGCCACATCCGCATGGCGCGTCAACGCGTAGAAGTCGTACTGCTCGCTGTAGTACACCGGGGCTTCGGCTTGCATCCGCCGGTAGGTCTCCCATGGTCCGTTGAAAAACTCCTCGGAGAACGGATCGAAGACGACCTTCGATGTGGTCATTGCATACTCCTCGACGGCGAAGTGCGGGCTGCGGGCGTTACGCCGGAATTCTCGACTGTAACGCTAACGGTAGCGCTTTCGTCGCGCGTCGAAAAGGACCGGACCGGCCCGGCGGATCCGATCCGCATCAACCGGCCGCCGCGGCAGCGTCGCCATCCGGGGGGCGTGCGGACGCACAGTCCTCGACGAAGGACAACACCCGGCGGTGGTAGTCGGCGGCGGTGTGTCCGAGGCTGAGATTGTGCCAGGCCCCAGGGTGTCGACTGTTAACGAAATGCTCCGTGGCCGAGAACATATCGGCAATTTCGGCCAGTGCGCTCGGGTCGGCCCGGAATACATTGTCGTGCTCGCCGAGGGTGAACCGCACCGGCACCCGCACGCCCGGTGCGAGCGCCGGAAAGTCCTGGTTCGGCCAATTGAGGGCCACCGTGCGTTCGTAACGGGGAGCTGTCGAGGAGTTCGTGATACCCCGCCGAATGTCGTCCGGGTACAGGTGCATCGGCTCCCACAACAGCTCGCGCACCCCGGGTGGGCGATCCTGTAGCGCGGCCAACCGCATGACTTCCTTGGCGGCAGGGTGGTAGCGCCGTCCGGTGCCCCCCAGTTCGACGCCCAGCAGATCGGCGGCGCGCGGGCTGGTTGCCATCCGCAGCACCAACTCGCAGCCGCCCGAATGGCCCATCAGGAATAGGCCCGCCCCGCGGGGCCGCTGGTCGAGCATGCGATCGATGGCGCCGAATGCGAGATCGACGCGCTGCTCGGGGTGTTGCATCGCCTCCGGATAGGGTGCGGAACTGCCGTGGCCGGGCCGGTCGAGGGCGACGACGGTGAAGCCCAGAGTCGCGCCGAGTCGCAGCAGCGACAGTTGCGGGTGTCCGGGACAGTCGAAGTACGACGATGAGGTGCCGCCGCCGTGCAGTGCCACGACGGTGGCTTTGGGACCCGTGGGGTCTGCGGCCTCGGCGAGCAGGCCCGACATCGGCACGCCGTCGACGATCACCACCCGCGGCCGGACCAGGGCTTGGTTCATGTGTCGGCCCGCAGCAGGATCACGCCGCTGGGAGTCAGGCCGCCGCTGCTGACCACGCCGACCCGGGCGCCGGCGACCTGGCGTGCGTCCGCCTCACCGCGGAGCTGGGTTACGGCTTCGTGCAGCAGACCCATGCCGTGCGTGCGCCCGTGTGACAGTTGACCGCCGTGCGTATTGAGCGGTATCAGGCCGTCGCGGGCGATGTTCTTACCGCCGTCGAGAAATTCCTTCGCCTCGCCGATCCCGCAGAACCCCAGTGCCTCGATCCAGGACAGGCAATTCATCGTGAATCCGTCATAGAGTTCGGCGACGTCGACGTCGGCGGGGCGCAGCGTGGTGCGGGTCCACACGTGTGCCGCTTGGCCTAGCACCTGCGGTTCATGGGTGAGCGTGCTTTGGTCCCAGTCGATCCGCTCGATGATCTGCGTGCCCACGGCCTCCACCAGGGCGGGTGGTTTGGCCAGATCGCGCGCGGCGTCGACGGCGGAGACGATGACGGCTATCGCTGCGTCGCAGGGCACGTCGCAGTCGAAAAGACCGAACGGGGTGGTGATGGGCCGGGCGTTCAGGTAGTCGTCCATCGTCATCGGTGAGCGATAGACGGCGGTGGGGTTCAACTCGGCGTTCGCGCGTTGGTTCAGCGCGATCCACCCCAGCGTCTCTTTGGTGGTGCCGTAGCGGTGAAAGTGGCGCTGCGCGTTGATCGCCAGGGTGTGTGCCGCCGACGTCGCGCCGAATGGGTATTGCCAGCTGGTGGTCCGGCCGCCGGGCGGGGCGATCTTGCCCCGCTTCATCAGCTTGTTGTAGGTGGCTTCCCAGAGCGTGCGGAAACACAACACGTGACGCGCCAGCCCGCCGGCGACGGCGAGCATCGCGGCGATCACCGATCCGCCCAGCCCGAACGTCTCGATGCCGCCGTTGTGCCAGACCGGCCGGATGCCCAGCGCTGCCTCCAGCGCGGTGACGCCACCCTCACCGAAACCGCCGAGATTGCCGCCACCGGGGTAGGTGGACAGACCGTCGATGTCGTCGAACGTCAGCCCGGCATCGGCGACTGCCGCCTCGCAGGCGTCTACCGTCAGCGACAGCGGCGCCACCATCAGCCGGCGGCCAATGGTGGACATGCCGATCCCGGTGAGCGCCACCTTGTCCTCGAATTTCTGCGTGGTGAGCATGGGGCGCACATGTTCACCGAAGCGCTGCGGCGCGATCTCATCGACGGGCAGCGGGCGCGGTTGCGCGTCGGTGCGCGGACGAAACAGCGGTAGCCACACGTCCTCGATGCGCTCGAACACCACCTCCACGGTCTGGCCGAGTTCGATCCGATCCGGGTCGCACTCCACGATGTTGGTGGTCAGCCGGACCCTGGGGTCCTCGGCGATTGCCACTTGGGCGATCACATAGGGGGCAGGCAGGCCGGGCAGGCTGAACCGGTGGTTGACGGTGAATCCGGTGAGTGTTGCCGCACCGGAGACGGTCCGCACACCCATATCGCGGGATCGGCAGTATCGGCACACCGGTGCGGGCGGATGGATCAACGATGCGCAGGCGGCGCATTCCTGCAGGCGTAGCTTGCCGTCGGCGCCCGAAGTCCAGAAGAACTCGTTCTCGTCGGTGATCAGGGGCAGCGGACGTCCCGGTGCTGCTGACACTTCACCTCCGCAAGTTGAGCGCCCCGGCGTGAGCGGAAGGAGCATTATGCGAATACGAGAATTACGTTATCAGCTTGGGCTGGGCAGTTTCGAGACGTCTTGCCACGGACTTGCGCGGGCACCGAGCCCAGCCGGTCACCGGGTAAAACCCCACTGCGCCTCGTTCGACTCGGTTTTGAGGTGCTCAGCGGGATCTTCGGCGCTGGCCGGGGAGTGCTGCACCACATCTGGCTGGCGTTCTCCGATTTCGGTGATGGCATGCGCCGGGCAGTCCATCAGCGCCCGCAGCACCGCATCGCGGTCTTCCTCCCGCACCGTGCCGTCCCCGCTCAGGCAGGCGTATCCCCAATCGTCGAGCGTGAAGTAGCCGGGCGCTTGCTTGGCGCACAGGCCGAAGCCGTCGCAAACGGTGCAATCGAGACGAATTCTCATGGTTGCCTCACCGGTGCCGTGGCCTGGTAGGGGCGTTCGGCGCGAAACGCTCCGCCGGTTCTGCTCGAGCAGTCTTGGCAGGCGCCTTCGAGATGGCTTGCCACCTCGTCGGGAAATTGGCTCAGCAGGGTGGCGGCCGCATTGGTCGCCGCGTCCAGGGTCGCGCAGGCGCCGCGCCCGCGTAACACCACCGACCAGCGGCGCAGTCGATCGATGTCTTCGCTGGTTGCAGCGAAATCCCGAAGTGCGCCGCCAACGGCGGCCATGGCTGCGGTTCCGTTGAAACAGGACCCGCACTGCCCGGCGTTTTCGCGGTCGAAGTAAGACAACACCGAAGCCGCGACCGCGACCGGGCAGTCGTCGGTGATCACCGAGATTGCGCCGCAGCCCAGACCGCTGCCCAGCCGTCGCATCGTCTCGTGATCGAGTGTGGTGCCGAGCACCCCACGGTTGAGCAAGCCGGCGAAGTAGCCGCCCATCAAGACTCCACGGATCTTTGTGGGCGCAACCGCATGCAGTGCCAGCAGTTCGGAAAACGGTAAACCGTAGGGGAGTTCGTAGAGCACGGGTGCTCGGCCGGCTCCGGTGATGGTGGCCAGAAATGTCCCCGGCGACGATGGCGTACCCAGCGCGCGATACTCGCTCGCCCCGTGGCGGTGCAGGTACGGCAGATTGGCCAGCGTCTCGACGTTGCTGACCAGGGTGGGCCGGCCGCTGACGCCGTATTCGAAGGGGCGCGGCGGCTTGTCGGTTGGTTTGACCGGGCCGCCGTTGATCGCGCGGACCGCGGCGGTCTCCTCGCCGGCCACGTACCCGGGTGGTACGGCCCAGACACTGACGGCGATACCACCGAATGCGTCGGGATCCAGCTGTGTCAGGGCGCGTTCGACGCTGCGCGCGGATTCCGGGTCGGACACATAGACATAGGCGCGCGTGGCGGCCACCAGCGCCGCGGCCAGGCGCAGCCCATCCAGAACCAGGTGCGGGCGGTTGCGCAGCAGCCATCGGTCTTTGAAAGAGGCCGGCTCTCCCTCCTCGCCGTTGGCGATGACCACAGCGCCGCCCGCCGGCCCGGCACGGCGGCAGTTGTCGCGCACCGCAAGCATTTTCACCGCGAGCGGGAATGCGGCCCCACCGCGGCCGAGGAGTCCGCTCGCGTCGATCTCGCGCAGCAACTTGTCGGCGTCGCCAAGCGGGCGGTACCCGCCTTGGGCCCGGTACGCCGCAACGTCTTCGTGGTCCTGTTGGTCCGCGTGGCCGCCCGCCACGCGCAGTAACCGCGGCGGGCAGCCCGGCCAGGCGGTCGCCTTGAATGCGATGTCGAGTGCTTCCATCAATCAGCCCGCTATCGTCGCCGGTCGGTGATTGCGCGCTAGGGTAGCCCGCATGCGGACTGCGGTGGTGCGGGTCAATGTCGACCCGGCCGGGTCGTTGACCGCGGCCCAGTTACGCGCGGGCATGGCTGCGCTCCGCACGCGTGCCGACGAGGCTGGCGCCGGTGTGGTCGACAACGACCTCGAGTCGCGGCCGGTCGGCCGTCGGGAGGTGGAATTGCTTATCGCCGGTGACGACGTTGATGAGGCCAAGGCGGCGGCAATTGAGTTGTGCGCCGGCGCTTTCAGGGTACGACCGGTGGTCGGCGTGGTCACCTTCATCAGCAGGGGAACCGACGACGATGCCCACGGTGTGCTGTCGGCCTTTGGGCTCGTCGGCGAGATCCTTCGCGAACCCGGGGACGACGGCTATGACATTGTCTACGTCACGCTGCGCGAAGCCGACCTCGAACGTGTCCCGGAAAGCCGAATTCACACGCGCTGGAAGCGTCGCTCAATTGCGAGGTCCATATCCGCACCGGGTAGCCCATTGTGAGCAGTCACGAGTCCAAGAACTTCAGGATCGCGGGTGCTGCCAGCACCCAGGTGTCAAACATGTTGAAGTGCTTCACCCTTCCTGCCGCGCGATCCTCGGCGGCACGCTCCCAAGCGTCTTCCGGCCAGGGTGGGTCGATCAGCTCGGATCCCTTGATCAGGCAGCTGACCTCCAATGAGGTCCGTTTGGGATGATCCCAATCGTTCTCGCCGCCGCGGATGATCAGCGTGGGAACCTTGATGCGATCGAATATTTCGTCCTCGACGCCGGGAATGGTCTGCCCCGGTTTGGACACGAAGGCGTTGAGCCAGCGCAACATGACTTTCAAGAACTCGTCGCGGTCCAGGTCGAGGAACCGTTGTCTGTTGGTGGGGTTTGCTTCGATGCGCTCGCGCCACTCGGGCACCTTGAGCAGCGCCTCAATTCCGGTGCCGCGCGCCGCCAAAATGCTGGGGACCAGGTAGTAGGAACCCAGCACGAAGGTGCCGTAGATGCCACCGACGATATTCCACACCACTAGTTTGCTGACCAGCTCGGGAAAGAGAATGGTGGCCAGGATGGAATCCCGCGCCCCGCCGGAGCCGCCGGCGATGATGCACTGCTGGACTCCGAGGGCGGCCAACAAGCCGTGCAACGTCTCGGCGCGCATGTGCGATTCGCTTTGCCCGTAGAACTGCACATCGGACGCGCCGCAGTTCGGACGATCCCACAGCAGCACCCGATAGCCGCCGTCGACCAAAGCCAGGGCGAGCGGCCGCAGGCCGGGGATGTCCTTGCCGAATCGACCGCCCGGGGTCAGAACAATGAGATCTCCTGAATCGCCAAGGATTTCGTAAACCACCCGACCGCCGTTAACCTCGACGGAGGATACGCGATTGTCCTGCAATGTCATGCCATCACCAGCACATCTCTACCGATAACCCGGACCGGGTAGGTGCGAATGCTCCACTCCGGTTTGACCGCGGTGGTCCCGGTTGCCAGTTCGAAACCCCACTGATGCCAAGGGCAGTAGATGAACTCGAGATCGCGCACCATCACGGCGTCACCGGGTGCGCTCTCGTCGACCATGGTGCGTCCCCGGGAGCGGCCCGAACACAGCGGACCGCCTGGTGCGGGCAATAATTGGCTATCGCGTAGAAGGTCCCGTTGACGTTGTAGACACCCACACCGTGCCGGCCGATCGGCACCAGTTTGTGGGTTCCCGGCGGAATCTCGTCCACCGTCGCAACGATGTGTTCGCGCCCCTGAGCCAGCCGTGGCCGCGTTATCTTCTCGCCCAATTCAGAACACCCGGGTCTGGCCTTCGAGAACCGGCACCGTGTCCGGCAGGTGGTAGGTCGCGATGCCGTTCTTGTACATCACCGCGTCCCGGGCCGCTTTGGGCAGATGTTTCACCAGCCAGCGGGGGTCGTCGAAGGTCCAATGTGGGTAGTCCGAGGAGTAGAGCAAGATCTTGTCACCCTCCATCCAGTCGATCGCCCGGGTCAGCTCCGTCTTGTCTTCCGGGTAGTCCAGGGGCTGCGTGGTGAACTTGATGTGCTCCTTGACGTACTCCGACGGCTTGCGCTTGATGTCCATCCGAGACTTGCGGGCGTCATAGAGCGCGTCCATGCGCCACATCAGCGGCAGGATCCAGGTGAACGCATGCTCGACGAGCACGATCCGCAGTGTCGGGAATCGGTCGAAGACACCGTCGAAGATCAAACTCATCACCTGGTTGGCCGCCAGTAGCGAGTAGGTGACCATGAAGTCGTGGTTGTAGCTGGGGTAGCCCACCGGTGGCGTTGGCAGCATCTCGAAATTGCTGCGGGAAAGGTGACAGCTCACCGTGATGTCATGCTTGGTCGCGGCCGCCCAGATGGGGTTGTACATCGGGTGGCCCCAGCAGGGGCGGGGTTCGGCCTTGATCAAAACCTGTGCCATGTAAGGGTGTCCGGCCCACTCCTCGATCTCACGCGCGGCCCCTTCCGGATCCTCGACCGCCGCGCAGATGGAACCTCGCCAGCGTTGGTGCCAGTTGTTGTGGCTGTCGAGCCAGTGATTGGCCTGCCAGCGATTCAGCGCGGTCGAGTACGCCTGATGCGCCTCGGGCAGGCGCGGTGTGCGCCCACCGGGTTCGAGGATCGCGATGTCGGAGCCGGCTGCCATGATCAGCTGGCGAAACGCCATGTCCGGATCGCTGCCGGGGAACTCGCCATCGGCCGGGAAGGTATCCACCCGCATCGCGAAGCTGTGTGCGTAGTCGGGCGCGTCGTAGTAGATCAGCTCACCGACCTTGTGGTCGAGGAAAAATTTGCTGCGCCAAGGCTCGGGGATGTACGGGCTGATCTCACCGCGCTTGGGCACCGGATGAATGTCGGAGTCGACACACCGGACGGCGATGCGCTCGGCTGCGGGAACCCGTTCGTGCATATGAGTCAGCGTCATGTCGATCTCCTCAACGTCCCTCGTCTCTATTCTGCGACGGCCTCCGGCTAGCCACTAGTGAGCTCGGCAGAAATATCGATCCCGTACAGCTCGGCCGCGTTGCGCCAGCACAATTTCTCGCGCTGATCGGCCGTCAGCGCGGTGGGTAGGTTGCGGACATCGCGGACGTCGTAGCACTGCCAATGGGGATAGCTGGAGCCGAACATCACCATGTCTTCCTTGCCGGTGAAGCTCAGCCACTCATCGGCGAACTCGACGTCACCGGGACCGTCCAGACCGCCCTGGATGAAGTAGACGTGGCCCGGCAAATAGTCGCTGGGTATCCGTGGGGCCCACGGGGTCTGTTCAAGATGCGGCCGGCCGAAGGTATCCATCCGCCAGATAAATGGCGTGACGAAGTCCGCTGCGCCGTCGGCCCAGACGAACTTCAGCTCCGCGAAGCGTTCGAACACCCCTTCGGCGATCATGTTCATCAGGTGATACAGGTAGTTCAGCGCCATGAAGCTGACGTACTGCTCGTAGGTGCGCGTGTGCCCGGACGGCGTTGGCGGAAATCCGATGCCCTCGCCCGATTCGATGTGCACGGCTACCGGAAGACCTGCCTCGACCGCGGCTTCCCACAACGGCCAGAACTGTGGCTTGCCGTATAGCTCGCGGGACTGCAGCGGCACACCGATCTGTACCACGCGCGGGTGAGCACGCCACTTCGCGACTTCTCGTACGGCGCCGGCGATGTCGTCGGGGTTCACCCGGATGGTGCCGCGGAAGCGATCGCCGAATTCGTCGTGTTCCAGCCAGCGCGACACCATCATCTCGTTGTGCGCGGCGTGTAGCGCGCTGCCGAGGTGCCGATCCGGCATGATCCCGCGGCCCATCGGATGCAGTACCGCCACATCGACACCACGCCGTGAAAACAACTCATCGGCAACGAATTTCGGGTCTGAACCGGGATATTGGCGGTCCGGCCCCTCGGTATTCGGCGCGTATTCACTACCGGGGGCTCCGTACCAGTCCATCTCGTAGTCGGGGAAACCCCGGCTCTTGAAGGGCTCACGCAGGAAGCTGCGCAGATCTTTGTTGGACGGAAAGAAGATGTGCACGCTGGCATCGATCACTGGCATGCGCGTCCCGTCGGCATGTTCAATCACCAAGGCACCCTCCAGCTCCGGCGAACATCACAAGCGCGGCCGGGGTATCTGCTAGCGAAGCTAACATTCTTCGCTCCCGCCGATCAACGTCTTTGCGGTAAGCATTTCGGTTAATCGTTTGTCCTGCTAGAAGATGTAATTATGGACGCCGACACAAGTCATGTTCTGTACTGGAGAGAATAACATTCTCATTAGCTGGTTGTGGAGCACAATCTCCGTGGCGGGCGTTGCTGCGGTGCGCTACCGACTTCTGTCGCCGGCCTTTCGCGTGATCGCGGCCGCGGCGGCCATGGCCTCAGTTGCACGCCGAGGTTAAGACCCAGCCGCCGCCAAGCCTGGCCTTGGCATCGTGTCCGGCCGCCTGGTGGGACCGGCCGAGTCCGCCGTGGAAATTCTGGCCGTCATGGGCTATGGCGCCGCACCGAGTGAAGACGCTGAGCACGTTGCAGCTGGGGTGTCCGCAGGTGGTCAGTGCGTGAATCTCGGCCTGTGCGCGCTTGCGGTGGCCCCACGTTTTGCCCACCGCGCCGTTGTCGGCAACGGCGATCGCGCCGTACCGGGGGGCAATCGGAGGGATGGGCGGGATGGGTGGCATGGCAACGGGCGAACTCTTGTCGCTATGCGCGAGGGCCCGGTGTGGAGGTGGGCCAAATGGCTGAACCATCGTCACGATCAGCGCGGCCACAGCAACCGCGCCGGCGATCGCAACCGCGATCCAACGGCGCCGTATCGCAGCTATCCTCTGCCTCCGGTCCGGCTTCACGATCTCCTCCCAGTTTACGTGTTTGTAACAACTTCTTTCCAGGGTACATGCGCCGAGTGCACCCGCCTGATGTTCTGAAATCGGTTACGGCGCAACCCTGTCCGGCGTGGCGCCCGGTCCCGGTCAATAGTTGCGGCCGGTGCGGCCAACGATGGCTCAACGGTGGCCGGCGGCTCAGCACAGGCCGCTGGGAATCCCCCTGGCGGGCGTGGTCTCCTGGGCGGGCATCGCTTGCGGGTAGGGAACCCGGTAGGGCGGATTCAGCTCAAATATTCCCGCCACCGCTTCGACCCCGAGCCCGCATTGCGCCAGTTGAGGCAGGACGCGTTTGGACTGGTTCAGGTTGGGGCGCGACGGGTTCGGCGGCACGCCGAAGCGTGTCTCGATCAATCGCAACTGTGACGTGTGGTCGAACACGTCGTGGGCCACCAGCCCGCCGCGGCTGAATGGGGAGATAACCAGGCCGGGAACGCGATAGCCCAAACCGATCGGGCCGCGTATACCGCCGGACCCGCGGACCTTGTCGATGTCAGGGACGGTCAGATATTCGCCCGGCGTCCCGTCCGGTGGGGTGGGCGGCACCACGTGGTCGAAGAACCCGCCGTTTTCGTCGTAGCTGACGATCAGCGCTGTCTTTTCCCACACCGCCGGATTCGACAGCAGAATCCGCAGCACGTCCATGAACGCGATGGCCCCGCCCGCGTTCGGCATCGCGGGGTGTTCGGACTCCAAAAAGTTCGGAATCAACCAGGAAACCTGGGGCAGGCGATTGGCTTTGACGTCGGTGGCGAAGTCCCGGGGGTAGCGGGGCGTGGCCCCGAAGCGAACCAGATCCGACCTTGGGTCTTGGGCTTGGGTGAACCATCGCACAATCTCGCCGTAACCCACGTAGCTGTTCACCGCGGGCCCTAATCGCTTGTCGTAGTACATTTTCCAGCTGACTCCCGCATCGCTGAGATGCTGCGGCATGATGGGCCAGCTGAACTTGCCGATCGGCGGGGTCGGGATGGTCTCAACCAGGGGCCCGCCGTTGGCGCCGTCGGGATCGAGCCAGGCGCTCACCCATTACAGCCGGTTGGGAAACGTGGGCCCGATCACCGAGCAAAAGTAGTGGTCGCAGACCGTGAATGTGTCGGCCAGCAGAAAATGAATCGGGAGATCATCGCGGGTGTGATAGCCCAGCGTCGCGGGGATGTTGGCCGCCGAACGGGTCCGTGCCTGCGCCGGTAGCCAGTTGTCGTTGGCTCCGCCGTTCCACGAATCGTGCAAGGTGGCCCAACCATGGTCGGGGTCATTGACACACGCGCCATTGAGCAACGGGGGTCTGGTGGTGTCGAGGCGGAACGGCGGGGTGGTGCTAGCCGGGTCCGGCGCCTGCGTCCGTGGGTTCCAGCCCTTTTGCGCAAACAATGGCGTCGGGGTGTCGAAGCCCTCGACGTCCGACAGCGTGCCGAAGTAGTGATCGAACGACCGATTTTCCTGCATTAACAGCACGATGTGCTCGATGTCGGTCAAATGTCCGGAGCACGGCCCCGCGCCGTAGGCTTTTTCGATCACCGGCCCGGCCAATGACATGAGTGCTCCGGTACTGGTGGCGGCGGCCAACTTGGCCAAAAACTCACGCCGCGACATCTTGTCGACCGCGTCAGCCCATGTCATCACGCATCCTTCTGCACAGGTGGAAACTGTATCTTTCGGATGCCGACCTGCCCCGAAATGTCAACGGGTGTGTCGCTTGGGGACTTTGCTGGCGTAAAGCAAATTCGTTCCTTGGCGCAGAGCCGAATTCGTCCACGCTCCGCGGAGTTGATCCGGTTCGGAAAGCGCCCGCCCCTCGAAATCAAACTCGAACGCTATCGGTTTGGTGGCAATACTGATATGACGTTGAGGTGCCCGAGGCAGCCAGCCCCAGCGGCGGCGCGACCGGTGACATCTGGGAGGTGATGTCGACCGCCCGGACGGTCCGCCGCTTCACCGACCGGCCGGTCGACGACGCCACCCTTGCCCGGTGTCTGGAGGCGGCCACGTGGGCGCCGTCCGGGGCCAATGCTCAAGGCTGGCGCTTCGTGGTGCTGCGATCGCCCGAACAACGGGCGGTGGTGGCCGCGGCGGCGGCGCGCGCGCTGGCGGTGATCGAGCCGGTCAACGGAATGCGCAGGCCGGCGGCCGACGATGACAGCCGGCGTGCTCGCACCTACCGGGCCACCTACGAGTTGCACGATCGGGCAGGCGAATTCACGTCAGTCTTGTTCGCCCAGCAGCATTACCCGACGGCGTCCGAACTTCTGCTCGGCGGATCGATCTTTCCCGCCATGCAGAACTTCCTGCTGGCCGTCCGGGCTCAGGGCTTGGGCGCCTGTATGACCAGCTGGACTTCCTACGGCGGGGAACGGTTGCTGCGCGAGGCCGTCGGCGTACCCGAGGATTGGCTGTTGGCCGGTCATATCGTCATCGGTTGGCCCCAGGGCAAACACGGGCCACTGCGTCGGCGGCCGCTTTCCGACGTTGTCAATCTGGATCGCTGGGACCGGCCGGCCTTTCCGGGGCTTGGGAGTTAATCGACCAAGTGTGCGGTGGTGGCCAGCGCTTCATCGCCGTACTTGGAGCCGATGAGCCGCCACGGAGGTCCATTGCGACCACGGTGTGCCCACGGCGCAAAAGGATCTCGGTGCAGCGCTTGCCGATCTGTCCGAAGGCGCCGGTAACGAGCACGGTCTCCGACGTCATCGGTTACCGGCCCAGTCGGTGCAGCAGCGCCGCCGCCGCGTCGCGGAGCCGAGGTGAGATCGGCACGGAAAAAGGGGGATTGAAGACGTCCTCGCGCAACCTGGTCAAGGTGGAACTCTTGATGAGCCACGCGCCATCGAGCTTCTCGTAGGTTTCGTGGTAGTGACCACGCCCGTCGAGGTTGACCCCGGGGCCCAACCGCACCACATCCTGCAGCGCCCAGACACCGGTCGCCGTCGTCGGCGAGCTCAGCGTGATTTCCGGCGCGTGCACCTGATGCACGGTGGGGCGCGAGGGCCTTCCCAAGGTGGCGCGAACGTAGGCCACGAACTCGTCGGCGCCGTGGATTACCTTCCCGCCGCAGCGTGAGGTGTCGCTGAGGAAATCGTCGGTGAACAGCGTCCGCCAGTCGTCCCATCGTTTGGTGTCCAGGTAGCGGCAGTATCGGGCCTTGAGCTGCTTGATCGCCTCGATCTCCCACAGTGTCGTTGCGGCGTCCAGCATTACCGTCCCTTCCTGCACCCCACAGCCCTGTAGTGAGATTATCGCGTCCGATACTGAGAATGCTATTCTCGCCAGAGAGCGCACGAGGGGAGGCGGTCCGCATGCTGTTGGAGTTCGATGCTGATCAGCGGCTCTGGCAGGCGACGGTGCGCGACGTGGTCACCAAGCAATGCCCGCCGTCGCTGGTCCGCAGCGTCGCCGAGAATGGTGCCGACTCCGATCCGCTGTGGAAGGTGTACGTAGACCTCGGCTGGACCGAGTTGAACGATCCGGCTAGCGCGGTGGAGTTGGCGATTGTGCTCGAGGAGTTGGGCCACGCGACCGATCCCACTCCCTTCTTGGCGACGATGAGTCAGTTCGCGCCGCTGGCCGCCGGTTGCTTCGACCCTCATCAATCGGGCACCGCCGTGTACAACGGGATAACGGTGCGCCGGGACGCGCAGGGGTGGCTGTTGGACGGGACGGCACGCCATGTCCTGGAAGGGGACCGCGCAGACCGGTTGGCGGTGGTGACCGACGCTGGGGTGTTCATCGTGGCGGCCAGCCAGGTTTCGGCTCGACGTGAATCCGTCTTTGACCCGGTGCTACACGTCGCGGACCTGTCCTTTCGCGAGGTCAGGGTGCCGGAGAACGCCCGAGTGGGCGTCGACGCCGAGCGGGCTCGCCACATCGCCCTGACTGGCATGGCCATCACGATGGTCGGCGCCTGCCAGCGCATTCTCGATCTGGTGCTCGAACATGTGCGCAGCCGTCACCAATTCGGTGTGCCGATCGGCTCCTTCCAGGCCGTCCAGCACAAGGCGGCGGACATGCATGTCGCGGTGCAGCGGGCCCGGGCCCTGGCGTATTTTGCCGCGCTGACCATCTCCGCCGATGATCCGCGCCGGCGCCTGGCCGCGGCGATGGCCAAGGCATCGGCGGGCGAGTGCCAGTCACTGGCGTTCCGCCATGGGCTACAGCTTTTTGGCGCAATGGGATTCACCTGGGAGAACGACCTACAGTTTGCGCTCAAACGGGCCAAAGCGGGCGAACTCATGCTCGGTGGTGCGGCGCAGCATCGAGCCCAGATCGCTGAGGAATACCGTGCAGCTGACTTTTGATCCCGACGTCGAGGCGTTCCGGACCGAGTTTGCCACCTTCCTCGACGAACACCTTCCGCCGGCGAGTGAAACGGTAGAGCGCCCCAGGTCGGTTTCGCATCTGCCCCAGTGGGCACGTCGCTGGCAGCGACTGCTGTTCGACAACGGCTGGCTGCTGCCGGGCCAGCCCCCAGAGTTCGGCGGGCGCAACGCGACGGTGGTTCAGCAGTTCGTACATCTCGAGGAACTGTGCCGCCGGCGGATCTATCACAGCCTCAACCCGCAGGGCGTGAATATCGTTGCCGCGTCGATACTGTCGTTTGGAACCGACGAGCAGAAGCTGCGGTGGGCGGTGCCGATACTGCGGGCGCAGATCACCGCGTCGCTAGGCATGAGCGAGCCCAGCGCCGGCTCCGACCTGGCGTCGCTGCGCACTCGCGCCGTGCTCGACGGCGATCACTTCGTGGTCAACGGCCAGAAGGTATGGACCTCGGGGGCCCATGACGCGGACGTCCTACTGACCTTCGTGCGCACCGACCCCGACGCGCCAAAGCACAAGGGGATCAGTGCATTACTGATACCCACCGATACCGCCGGTGTGGTGCGCCGGCCCTTCCCGTCCATCTGCTCCGCCGATGACCTGGACTTCAACGAGGTGTTTTTCAGCGACGTGAGGGTGCCCGCCGCGAATCTGGTTGGGGCGCTCAACGGGGGATGGCGGGTGGCCAATGGATCGCTGGGGCACGAGCGCACCATGATGTGGCTGGGATTCGCCGACCGGTTGGACAATCTGATCGCAGACTTGCATCCGGTCACCGAACTCGACCATGACCGATACGCCACCATGGTGATGGACAAGCAGGCCCTGCGGCTCTTGGGTTCGGTGGCGCTGGCGCGCGCTTCCCGAGGTGAGGACGACACGTCCGCAATCTCGGTGCTCAAGCTGCTCGGTTCGGAAGCCGAACTGCGGGCCAGTGAACATGCTTTGGCTGCCGCCGGATCCGACGGGCTGATTCACCCCGCACTGACCGGGCCGTATGCGCCGATGAATTTGGATCACTACTTCGCCAGCTGGTTCGAGCGATACGCCCGCAGCTTTTCCGGCATCATTGCCGGGGGCACCTCGGAGATTCAGCGCAACATCATCGCCCAGCGGGTACTGGGGCTACCCCGCGGCTGATCCCCCGTGCCGCGCGGCCCCCTTTTCCTGGCGAGCAGACGCGAAATCGCATCATCGCCCGCTACCTGATGCGATTTTGTGTCTGCTCGCCGGAGGGGCGTCAGTCGATGACCGCGGCTTGTTTGCGCTCGGTGACGGGCCGCGCGAGTTCCTGTTCGTCGCAGATGCGTTGCAGCTTCGCGAGAGTCTCGTCCAGGCCCGCGCCGACCTTGCGGCCCGGGGTGAACGTTGCGGGCAGCTTGCGCATGCCCTGGATGACGCCGATGGTCTCGTAGTGGACCGCCCCGTCGGGGTCACACCGGTAGTCGGGCATCCGGTCGGCGACGGCGCTCAGCATCGACTTGAACACCGTGCGCGCCACGTTGGATCCGATGCAGCGGTGTACGCCGATGCCGAAACTGAAGTGCCGGTTTCCCCTACGGTCCAAGACGAGCTCGTCCGGGTCTGGGAAGACCTGCGGGTCGCGGTTGGCCATCGCCCACGAAATCCACAGCCGTTCAACCTCTTTGAAATGGATGCCGTCAAATTCGACGTCATCGGAAAAGGTTCTGCCATCGCCGGGGGCGGGGGTGAAGTAGCGGAGGAACTCCTCGGTGGCGGAATCGATCAGGGTATCGCGGTTGCGCCACAGTCGCTCGCGCTCGTCGTGATGCTCGGAAAGCCATTCCAGCGCATGGGCGGTCAGCGTGGTGGTGGTGTCGAATCCGCCGCCGATGACCAGGCCGAGATTGCCGAGGATCTCCAAATCGGGTGCGGGTTGGCCGTCAATACGCATCTGGACCAGGGCATTCACCAGACCGGGCCGGGGGTTATCGCGAATCTCGATCATGTTGGTCACCATGTCGAGCCCCATCTGTCGGTGCATCTCGGTCACCCGCTGAATGTCAGGGGAATGTTCCGGCGTGTACACCGCCGCATGGACTGGCTCACTGTAGAGGTTCCACTTCTCGAGCGGGATGCCCAAGATGGCCAGGGTCAGCACGGCCGGAACGATGTTGGCCAGATCGTCGACGAAGTCGATGCTGCCCTGTTCGATCCTCTCGTCCAGGCAGGCGCGCGTCACTTCGTCGATGAACGGCTCCCAGCGTTTGACCGCGGCCGGCGATAGATATGGGTTCAGCACGCTGCGATAAATGCGATGCTCGGGGTCGTCCATCTCCAAGATGCCGCCCCGCACGCCGTTGATGCGGCTCGCCGCTGGGATCGAGATTCCCTTGTAGCCGCGACGTTGGTTGTTGACGTCGTGATCGTTGGACACCGCCGGGCAGCGGGCCAGCTCGAATACCTCATGGCTGCCAGCGGCTACCCAGTGGCCGCCATAGGTATCGCTCCACGCCATGGGGCAGGTGGTGTGCATCTCCTCGGTAATTGCCTTGAACTGCGATCGGTACTCGGGAGAGTGCCGGTCGAATTGGTACCGGTTCTTCTGGTGATCGCTGTCGCTCACTACATCGTCGACACTCAACGTGCTGTCTCCCTTTATGTTTCGTCGGTGATGACGATGGCCTGCTCAGGGCAGGAATGAGCGGCCTCCCGGACCAGGTCCCACTGATCGGCAGGAACCGTCTCGCTGATTGCCGACGAACTGCCGTCGATATCGCTGAGCTGGAACGAATCCGGAGCGATCATCGCGCACAGGGTGTGCCCCTGGCATCGTTGTGGATCAACCCAGACCTTCACCGTGCCTCCTCCCATCATGGGACTGCACCTCTTGTTGCTCTTGTTGTCGTAGCGCCTGGGGCACCGGACGGCGCGGTGCCTGACCTTCCACGCTTCCCACCTCCACGCTCAGGTGTTCCGGCCGCCGTTGACACCGAGGATCTGACCCGTGATGTAGCCGGCTTCCTCGGACACCAGAAAGGCGCATGCCGCCGTGATGTCTTCCGGCTTGCCGATCCGGCGCACCGGGGTGCGGGCGATGTTCTGTTCGATGTCACCGAGGTGCCCCTGCGCGGCGGCGTTGCGCAGCATGGGGGTGTCGATGAACCCCGGCGGCACCGCATTGACGGTGATACCGCTGGGCCCGTACTCGAGCGCCAATGCCTTGGTGAGTCCGTTGACGGCGGACTTCGCCGCCACATAGTGGGTCATATACGGAGTGCCCGAATGCGTGCTCGACGATGAGATGTTGACGATTCGGCCCCATCCCGCCGCCACCATGTCGGGCAGCACCGCCTGGATCGTGTGGAAAACCCCATTGAGGTTGACGTCGATCACTCGCTGCCAGTCCTCGAAGGTGATGTTGCTGAACCGCTTGAACCCGTCCAAACCCGCGGCGTTGACCAGAATTGTGACCGGGCCCAGCCGCTGGCGAATCGCCGCCAACGCGGCATCGACCTGCGAGCGGTTGGTGACATCGGCGGAGAAGGCAAGCCCACCGTCGGGGGTTTTGAGGTCGAGGGTGGCGACATCGATACCGTCGGCGCGCAGCCGCCGTGCGATGGCCAGCCCAATCCCGGATGCGCCACCGGTAACGACCGCGGTTTTCATTCCGCCAATATCCGAGGCGCTGGTGGGGCCGTCGCAATCTCAATCATAAAGAATCGCCCTTGCAATTATGAGAACCATACTCTCGGACGAAAGCGGCTCGCAAGCTAGCCGCGAAACGGGGTGTGGCCAGCGGCAATGGCCACTCGGCGGTGGACGCTGAGCGATCGCTTAGCCGATAAACGGTGCAAGCCGGTCGGGCGACTTTTTTTGAACTCTCGGGGGGCGAATGTAAGATTCGCCTGAGATGAGAATCAAATTTTCGTGACTGTCACCACACCAGGGGGCCGCAGAATGTCATCGCAGGACACGGGGCAGACCATCGCGGATGCGCGATCAGGGGTTGCCGAGGCCCCGGCCGCCTCGCGGGCGCAGCGCCGACTGTTGATTGGCGGGCGGCTCATCAGCACCGATCGGACGTTCCCGTCTGTCAATCCCGCCACCGGTGCGGTGCTGGGGTATGCCCCGGATGCCGGCGTCCCCGAAGCCGAGGCGGCGGTTGCGGCGGCCCGGCGCGCCTTTGACACGACCGAGTGGTCGACCGACGTCGAGTTGCGCATCCGGTGCCTGGACCAGCTGCACCGGGCCCTGGTCGACCATGCCGAGGAACTACGGGAGCTCACTATCGCCGAAGTGGGGGCGACCAGCGCGCTGACCCAGGACGCCCAGCTCGACGAACCGATCGGCATCGTGCGCTTTTACGCCGACTTGTTGTCGCGCTACGAGTTCTCCGAAGACCTTGGCGAGAAGGAATCGAGGGGGATGCGCCACCACCGCTGGGTGCAGAAGGAAGCAGCGGGCGTGGTGGCGGCCATCATCGCCTACAACTATCCGAACCAGCTCGCGTTGGCCAAGCTGGCTCCCGCCCTGGCCGCGGGCTGCACGGTGGTGCTCAAAGGCGCGCCGGACACCCCACTGGTCACGTTGGCGCTGGGTGAACTGATCGCCAACCACACCGATATTCCGGCCGGTGTGGTCAACGTGCTCAGCTCGTCAGATCCCGCGGTGGGGGAGGTGCTCACCACCAGCCCCGACGTCGATGTCGTGACCTTCACCGGGTCCACCGCGACCGGCCGGCGAATCATGGCCGCGGCAAGTCAGACGGTCAAGCGGGTCTTCCTGGAGCTAGGTGGCAAGTCGGCGGTGATCATGCTCGACGACGCCGACTTTGCCGGCGCCGCGATGTTCGCGGCCTTCAGCATGGTCACCCACGCGGGTCAGGGCTGCGCGCTGACATCGCGGCTGCTGGTGCCCAGGGCCCTCCACGACGAGATCGTGGAGTTGATCGCGCAGAACTTTGCCAGAGTGCGCCACGGTGACCCGGCTGATCCGAAAACCTATATGGGCCCGCTGATCAACGAACGCCAGCGCGACAAGGTCGACGCGATGGTGGGTCGGGCCGTCGCCGCGGGCGCGACGCTGGTCACCGGCGGCAAACGCCTGGATCCGGGCTTCTTCTATGCGCCCACGCTGCTCACCAATGTCGACCCGGACAGCGAGATCGCTCAAGACGAGGTGTTCGGGCCGGTGCTCGTGGTGATTGCGTTCGACGATGACGACGACGCGGTGCGCATCGCCAATAACTCGATCTACGGACTGGCCGGCGCCGTTTTCAGTCGCGACCAGGAGCGCGCCCTGGCCCTCGCCCGCCGCATCCGCACCGGATCGTTCTCGATCAACGGTGGCAACTACTTCGGCGCAGACAGTCCCTTCGGCGGCTTCAAGCAGTCGGGTGTCGGCCGGGAGATGGGCGTCGCCGGCCTCGAAGAGTTTCTGGAGCGCAAGACTTTCGCGGTGCCCGTGATGCCGGCCGTACCGGCCGGGGAGGCCCGGGCATGAAGCCGTTGGAAGGCATCCGGGTTCTGGAAGTCGCCATGTACGGCTTCGTCCCGTCGGCGGGCGCGGTACTCGCCGAGTGGGGCGCCGACGTGATCAAGGTCGAACACGCGGTGACCGGTGACCCGCAGCGGGGGCTTCGGCAGACCGGCATGTTGCGGGTGGAAGGCGATCCCAACCCCAATATCGAGCATGCCAACCGCGGGAAGCGCAGTCTCGGGCTGGACATGTCGATATCCGAGGGCAAGGAGGTGCTGCACGAGTTAGCGCGTCGGTCAGATGTTTTCCTGACGAGTTTTCTGCCGGGCGCGCGGCGCAAGTTCGGCATCGATCTCGAAGACATTCGGGCCGTGAATCCGTCCATCATCTATGCCCGCGGCAGCGCGCTGGGGCCGCGCGGGGAGGAAGCGACCAAGGGCGGCTACGACATGACGGCCTTCTGGTGCCGGGCCGGAACGGCCGCCACCATCACACCGATGGGCTACCAGGGGAGATCAATCCGCCGGGGCCGGCGTACGGCGACACCATCTCCGGCACCAACCTGGCCGGTGGTATCGCGGCAGCCCTGCTCAAACGGGAACGGACCGGTGAACCGTCGGTTGTCGACGTATCGCTGCTGGGCAGTGGGCTGTGGTCGTTGGGACACACGGTGGCGCTGACCCGCCATCTGGGGCAGCGACTGGAAGCGCCACCACCAGGGATCCACGGATCGCCGATCAACCCTCTGGTCGGGGTGTACGCGACATCGGACGGTCGCCACATTTCGTTGGTGATGATGCAGCCGACCAAGTTCTGGGTCGATGTGTGTCGCCATATCGACCGACCGGACCTAGCCGAGGATCCGCGCTTTGCCACCGTCGAGAAGATCGCCGCCCACACGGCGGATGCGGTGGAGATCTTGACCAAAGCCATCTCAGCCCGCACGCTTGCCGAGTGGAGCGAACGCTTTGCGACGCTCGCGGGACCTTGGGCGCCGGTGCAGGACACCCTGCAAGCGGCCGACGTCGCGCAAGTCCGGGCCAACGAGTATGTGGTTCGCGCAGGCGAACTCGAACTCGTCGCCAACCCAGTGCAATTCGACGTGACCGCGCCGCAGACCGGACCGGCGCCCGGGTTCGCCGAGCAGACCGACGACATCTTGCTGGAACTCGGATTCGACTGGGACCGCATCATCGAACTCAAGACGGCCGGTGCCGTCACCTAGAATCCGGAGCCCACATGCCCAACGCCGCCAACGCCGCCGGTCTACCCGTCTTGTCGGATAACGGTTGTGCGTTTTCGGTTCCACGTGGGCGCGCGATGAGCAATAATCGCCGAACGCGGCAAGACATGGGACTGGGTCGGGTCCGCATCGCTTGCAAGCGCCAACTCACGCAACAGAACGGAGGACTGGCGTGAGGGTGGTAGCCGCTGTACACGGCGAAACGGCATGCCCTCCGGGGCGATCGCAGCTACGGGTCGCCCATATCAACTTGGTACGCAGCGTATTTGGCTGTCCGCTCGGCGAAGGGCCGTGGACCCATGGCGAATAGGGCGGCCGACCGTTGGACCCCGGGCATCACGTTCGGGCGCGGCTCCAAACCAATGCAAGCCGTCGGCGGGCTGTTCGCGATGTCGGCCGACGCCATCAAATTCGCCTTCCGCCGTCCGTTCCAGTGGCGTGAGTTCCTGGAGCAGTCATGGTTTGTCGCGCGCGTGGCCATGCTGCCGACGCTGTTGGTGGCCATCCCATTCACCGTCTTGGTCAGCTTCACCCTCAACATTTTGTTGCGGGAGTTGGGTGCAGCGGATCTGTCCGGCGCCGGTGCCGCGTTCGGAGCGGTCACTCAGGTCGGCCCGCTGGTGACGGTGCTGATCGTGGCGGGTGCCGGTGCCACGGCGATGTGCGCCGATCTGGGTTCACGAACGATCCGCGAAGAGATCGATGCGATGGAGGTTTTGGGCATCAATCCGGTGCAGCGCCTGGTGACGCCGCGGATGCTGGCCTCCGGGCTGGTCGCGCTGCTGCTGAACAGTCTGGTGGTGATCATCGGCATCGTGGGCGGCTACGTCTTCTCGGTATTCGTCCAGGATGTGAACCCCGGCGCATTCGCCGCCGGCATCACGCTGCTGACCGGTGTGCCCGAAGTCATCATCTCCTGCGTCAAGGCGGCGCTTTTCGGTCTGATCGCCGGACTGGTCGCCTGCTACCGCGGCCTGACCATATCCGGCGGCGGAGCCAAGGCCGTCGGAAATGCGGTTAACGAAACGGTGGTCTATGCATTCATGTCGCTCTTCGTCGTCAATGTGGTCGTCACCGCGATCGGCATCCGAATGTTGGCGAAGTAGCTGCGAAGGCCAAGGATCCCAAAGGAGGCGCAAAGACACCCTGTGGCGCTTAGAGCGGTCTATCCGCGTATGACGCGACAACTCGAAAAGCCGGTCGGCACGCTGAGCCGCATCGGTGACCACACACTGTTCTACGGCAAGGCGATTGCTGGCGCTCCTTTTGCGGCCACCCACTACCGGCGGGAGATCATTCGCCTGGTCGCCGAAATCAGCATGGGTGCGGGGACTCTGGCGATGATCGGCGGGACACTGGTGATCGTCGGCTTCCTGACCCTGGCCGCCGGTGGAACCCTGGCCGTTCAGGGCTATAGCTCGTTGGGCAATATCGGCATCGAGGCGCTCACCGGCTTCCTGGCCGCATTCATCAATGTCCGGATTGCCGCGCCCATAGTCGCCGGGATCGGTTTGGCCGCGACCTTCGGCGCCGGTGTCACCGCGCAGCTGGGTGCGATGCGGATCAACGAAGAGATCGACGCACTGGAATCGATGGCGATCCGGCCGGTTTCGTATCTGGTCAGCACCAGGATCGTCGCGGGGATGATGGCGATCACCCCGCTGTATTCCATCGCCGTCATCCTGTCGTTTCTGGCCAGCCAGTTCACCACGGTGATCCTGTTCGGCCAGTCGGGGGGACTGTATCAGCACTACTTCACAACCTTTCTCAACCCGATCGATCTGTTGTGGTCCTTTTTGCAGGCCGTGTTGATGGCGATCACGATCTTGCTGATCCATACCTATTTCGGTTACTTCGCTTCGGGTGGTCCCGCGGGTGTCGGGGTCGCGACCGGCAACGCGGTGCGTACCTCGCTGATCGTGGTGGTATCGGTGACGCTGCTGGTGTCGCTGTCGGTGTACGGCTTCAACGGCAACTTCCACTTGTCGGGTTAGGGGAGGCGAACAAAAGACAATGTCGCGCAACCTCGGTCCCAACCCGATGCACCGTTCGGAAACCGCCAGCGCTGCAACCCCTGTCGCGGCGTCGCCCGGTCGGCACTTTGGCGTCAGCTCCTACGCACGCCCCTTGGCCGGGTTGGCGACGGTATTGGTGATCGCTTTGATCGTGGCCGTCGCGGTGGGCTTGTTCCGCGGTGACTTCACCCAGAGCGTGCCGGTGACCGTGGTCTCGCCCCGTGCCGGGCTGGTGATGAACCCGGACGCCAAGGTGAAGATGCGCGGTGTGGAAGTGGGCAAGGTTGCCGCCATCGATGTGCGGTCCAACGGTGACGCGGTCTTGCACCTGGCGATGGACCCATCGCAGATCAGGCTCATTCCGAGCAATGTGCTCGTCGATATCGCTTCGACAAGCGTCTTCGGCGCCAAGTTCGTCGAACTGGTTCCGCCCGAGCAGCCTTCATCGGAGAGCCTGCAACCTCACCAGGTGCTCGAAGGCAAGCACGTCACCGTGGAAGTCAACACGGTATTCCAACAACTCACATCGCTGTTGTCGGCGATCGATCCGGCCAAGCAAGATCCGAGTCTTCCCGCACTGAGCCACGACCTCGCAGTCCTGCCCGTGGTGAGCAACGCCTACGCGGACGCGGCACAGGATCTTGTCAACACGGCCGAGAACGCGATCAGGATCAGCAAGTCGATCGTCGACGAGCAGCAGAACTTGGACGCGTTCCTGATCAGCTCGATCGGTTTGGCTGACGTGGGCAACGACGTGGTGGGCGGCAACCGGCAGGCGCTGACCGATGTCCTCGATCTATTGGTGCCGACCAGCGATCTGCTCTACGAATACCGCCAAGCGTTGTGGTGCGGCATTTCCGGTTCCCTGGTGAATCTTCATGCCCCGCCACTACCCGAGCCCATGATCAAGGTCTTGGTCTACCTGGGCTTCGGCGCCGAACGCTACCGGTACCCGTCGAACCTGCCCAAGGTGGCCGCCACCGGTGGGCCTCAGTGTTATGACCTGCCCTTGGTGCCCTTCGACAAGGCGCCACCGTTCGTGGTGGCCGATGTCGGCGCCAACCCGATGCAGTACGGCAACCCGCAACTGCTCCTGAACTCCGACGCGCTCAAGCAACTGTTGTACGGCCCGATCGATGGTCCACCACGCAACACCATGCAGATCGGGCAACCCGGATGACCGGCTCACGCGCGATGATCATCAAGTTCGGGGCGTTCGCCGCGGTGATGATCGTGCTGACGGTCTTTCTGTTCTTCATCTTCGGGCAGTACCGAACCGGCTCGACAAACGGTTATTCGGCCCTGTTCAACGACGTTTCACGGCTCAAGCCCGGCGAAACCGTGCGGATCGCCGGAGTCCGGGTGGGCACGGTCAACAGCGTCTCGCTGCGGACAGACAAGAAGGTCCTGGTGAAATTCGATGCTGACCGCAACATCGTGCTCACCACCGGCACCCGCGCCGTGGTGCGCTATCTGAACCTGGTCGGTGACCGCTATCTCGAACTGGTCGATGGCCCTGGCTCCACGAAAACGCTGCCCGCCGGATCACAGATCCCGATTGAGCGCACCGCCGGTGCCCTCGATCTCGATCTGCTCTTGGGCGGACTGAAACCCGTTACCCAGGGACTCAATCCGCAAGACGTCAATGCGCTCAGCGCGTCACTGATTCAGATTTTCCAGGGCGAGGGCTCAACACTGGAATCACTGCTGTCCAAGACGTCTTCGTTCACCAACGCGCTGGCGGACAACAACGAAACGGTGCAGGCGCTGATCGACAATCTCAACGTCGTGGTAGACACCGTCAACAGGGAAGGCACCAAGTTCTCCGGCGCTATCGACCGCCTGGAGCGGTTGATCAGCGCGCTGTCGCAGGACCGCGACACCATCGGTGCCGCGATCACCGCGCTGGACAACGGCACCACATCGATCGCCGATTTGCTTGGCCGCGCCCGCGCGCCGTTGGCCGGCACCGTGGATCAACTGAATCGGTTGGCCCCCTTGCTGGATAAAGACAAGAACCTCATTGATATTTCGCTGCAGAAGTTGCCGGACAACTACCGAAAGCTGACGAGGCTCGGTTCCTACGGCGCCTGGTTCCCGTACTACTTGTGCGGACTAGCGCTGCGGGTCTCCGATCTGCAGTACCGGACGGTGGAAGTGGGCATCACCCACCAGGTCACCGGGAGGTGCGCGGAACCGGCTGCTTAAGTATCGCGGAGCAGGTCTCATCCGGGCCGGATTCATCGGCGCGGTGCTGATAGTGCTGGTCATCGCCGTCGGGCTGAACCCCGAACAGCTGCTACAACGAGCCACCGCCGTGCGCTACCAGGCGCTGTTTTCTGATGCCGGCGGCCTCGCCGTCGGCAACGATGTGACGGTATCGGGTATCAAGGTTGGCACCGTGTCGGGAATGTCGTTGCAGCGTGGCGATGTTCTGGTGACATTCATCGTCAACGGCGGTGTTGAGCTCGGGGCAGACAGCACCGCGCACATCAGGACGGGCTCGCTGCTAGGCCGGCGGGTGCTCACCGTTGAATCCGCGGGCGGCCACACGCTGCGTCCGATGGCTGTGATCCCGGTATCGCGCACATCATCGCCCTATTCGCTGTCGGAAGCCGTCAGCGACGCGGCGACCGACATCGCCGGCACCAACACCGATGCGCTCAACCAGTCCCTTGACACCTTGTCGGAGACGCTGAATCAGATTGCGCCGCAGCTGGGCCCCTCGTTCGACGGGCTGACCAGACTGTCGCAAGCCCTCAACGGCCGCAACCAGACGCTGGGCGAGCTGCTCAAAGGAGCCGCTGACGTCACCGGCATCCTGTCGCAACGCAGTCAGCAGCTCAACACGCTGATCCTCAACGCCGATGACCTGCTGTCCATGCTGGTGGCCCGGCGGCAAGCGATTGTGCGGCTGCTGGCCAGCACATCTGCGGTGGCCAAACAGCTGTCGGGGTTGGTCCACGACAACGAAAGCAAGCTCGCACCGACACTGGAGCGGCTGAACGCCGTGACCGCGATGCTGGAGAAGAACCGGGACAACCTCGCCAAGGCGTTGCCGGGACTGGCAAAGTACGAGCTGACCCAAGGGGAGACCGTCTCCAGCGGCTTCTACTACAACCCGTTCATCCCAAACTTGTTCACAATTCAATTCTTCCAGTGGTTCATCGACTATGCGTTCGGCTTCCGTGCCCACGGTGCCCCCGGTCAGCCGCCGGACAATGCCGGGCCGCGTGCCTTGTTCCCCTTCCCCTTCAACCAAAACCCGGGTGGGTCGCGATGATGCGGCTCGAAGGCGCTGCGCGCAGCAAGGTCAAAGCTGTGCTTGCGGTGGCCCTGGTCGGGCTAGTCGTCGTTGGTACCGGAGTTGCGCTGCGCAACAACTTCTTTCGTCCCACCACGATCACCGCCTATTTCCCCACCGCCACCGCGATCTATCCCGGCGATGATGTGCGCGTCTCGGGCATGAAGGTCGGCACCGTCGCCGCTATCCGCCCCGACGGGACCAAAGCGAAGATGATTCTGCACGTCGACCACAACGTGCAGATTCCGGCGGACGCGAAAGCGGTGATCGTCGCCCAGAACCTGGTGGCTGCCCGCTATGTCCAGCTCACCCCGGCCTACCGGTCGAGCGGCCCCGTCATGGCTGACGGCGCCCTGATACCGCTCGAGCGCACGGCGGTACCCGTCGAATGGGACGAGGTGAAAGACCAACTGATGCGCCTGGCCACCGAGTTGGGGCCCAACAGCAAGGTTTCCAGCCCATCGATATCGCGGTTCATCGACAGCGCCGCCGACGCGCTGGGCAACGGCAACGGCGACAAGCTACGCCAGACGCTGGCCGAACTGTCCGGGGTGGGGCGCATCCTGGCCAACGGCAGCGGAAACATCGTCGACATCATCAAGAACCTGCAGACGTTTATTGGGGCCCTGCGGGACAGCAACGTTCAGATTGTCCAATTCAACGATCGGCTGGCCTCGCTCACCAGCGTGCTCGACGACAACAAGTCCGACTTGGACGCGGCGTTGACCGACCTGTCCAGCGCGGTCGGCGAGGTGCAGCGATTCATCGCGGGCAGTCGTGATGCGACCGCCGAGCAGATCACGCGGTTGGCCGACCTCACGCAGATTCTGGTCGATAACAAGATGGCGCTGAAAAACGTCTGCACGTCACGCCGAACGCGCTTGCCAACGCCTACAACGACTACGACCCGGATGTCGGGAATGTGCGAGGCGGGGTCGGGATCCAGAACCTCACCAACCCGGTGTTCTCCATCTGCTCACAACTCGGCGCCATGGAGAACGTCACGTCGGTCGAGTCGGGCAAGCTGTGCGGCCTGTATCTGAGCCCGGCGTTGAAGGTGTTCAACCCGTTGATGTACTTCAACTTCAACTATTTCCCGATTCCGATCAACCCGATCCTGGCCCCGGCCTTCGACCTGCAAAACGTCGTGTACACCGAGTAGCGGCTGGCCCCCGGCGGCGAGGGGCCGAAGCCCATAGCGCCCGAGTTGCCGCCCGCGGTGTCGGCCTACACCGGGCTGCCGGGCGACACTCCGGAGGCGCCACCGCCCCCGCCGCCGCCGGCGCGGATACCGGGGGCCGCGATGCCGGAGCCGCCGCCGCCGAGCGTGCCGGCCGAACCGTCGCCGCCCCCGGCGAACTTATCGGACATGCTGCTTCCGGCGGAAGGGCCGCAGCCATGACGGCGTCAACCGCGACGCCGGCGCTACGGCGGCTGTTCGTCATCGGATGCTGCGTCATGCTGGCGGTGACCGGATGCGCGTTCAACGGGCTCAACTCGTTGCCGTTGCCGTTGCCGTTGCCGTTGCCGTTGCCGTTGCCGTTGCCGTTGCCGTTGCCGTTGCCGTTGCCGTTGCCGTTGCCGTTGCCGTTGCCGGGTGCGGTGGGGCGTGGGCCGGGAGCCAGCGTCTACCACGTTGAGATCGCCAACGTGGGCACCCTGGAAGCAAATTCGCCGGTGATGCTCAACGACGTCATCGTCGGCAGCATCAGCAAGATGACGGTGCGGGGTTGGCACGCCGACGTGGAGATCTCGGTACGGCGCGGAGCGGTGATCCCGGACAATGCGGTGGCTAGCGTCGGCCAGACCAGCCTACTGGGATCCATGCACCTGGCCTTGAATTCGCCGTTAGGCCAGGTGTCTGACCAACGGCTGCTACCGGGCTCCACCATCCCGCTGAGTCGGTCGTCGACCTATCCGTCGACCGAGCAGACGTTGTCCTCGCTGTCGGTGATCCTCAACGCCGGTGGGCTGGGGCAAATCGGGGACATCATTCACAATTTCACCGCGGCGCTATCCGGGCGTACCAGTGATATTCGTGATCTGCTGGTGCGTCTGGACAGATTCGTCGGCACATTCGACGAGCAGCGCGACAACCTGGTGGCGTCGATCCAGGCACTGAATCGGCTCGCCGGTACGCTGGCCGGCCAGCGCGAGGTGATCACCCAGGCGCTGCAGAAGATTCCGCCGGCGCTGGATGTTCTCATCCGGGAGCGGCCGCGGATCACGGCGGCGCTCGACAAGCTCGGGACGTTCAGCGACACCGCCACCAGACTGGTCAACGACGCCGGATCCGACTTGGTGCAGAACCTGCAGAACCTGGGGCCGACGATAAGTGCTCTTGCCGACATCGGACCGGACCTCGACGCCGCCATCGCCTACGCGCCGACGTTCCCGTTCACCCAGGGCTTCATCGATCGCTATATCCGGGGCGACTACGTCAACGGCTACTTCATCATCGACTTGACGAATGCGGGGCTGCGCAAGAGCATCCTGCTGGGTACGCACTGGGGCCGGTTGGGCGCCGAGGGCGTACCGGCTCCGGGGGATCCGGAATACCTGCAGTTCAAGTTCGGAGCTCCGATACCGCCTGGCCCGCCACCGGCGGACGCGCCACCGCCCGGGGACCCCGCGCCCGGCCCCCCGCCCGATTCGGCGGTTCCGATTCCGGGCGCGACTCCGGCCGAGGCCGCGCCGACGGACGGGGGTCCCTAGATGTTGACCCGGTTCGTGCGCATCCAGTTGGCGATCTTCGCGATTGCGGGAATGGTAGGTGTGGTGGTGATGGCGGTCTGGTACATCCAGGCCCCGACGCTGCTCGGTATCGGCAAAATGACTGTGACGCTGGAACTGCCGGCCACCGGTGGCCTCTATCGCTTCAGCAACGTGACCTACCGTGGCGTGCAGATCGGCAAGGTCACCGCGCTTGGCCTGACCTCCAGCGGCGCGAAAGCCACTCTGGCTCTGGATGCTTCGCCGAAGATCCCGGCGGATCTGAAAGCCGAGGTGCGCAGCATCTCGGCGGTGGGCGAGTACTACGTGGATCTGCGTCCCCGAACCGACTCCCCGCCCTACTTGCATGATGGCTCGGTGATCGCCAGGGACCGCGCCGTGATTGGCCAGCCGATTGGCCCGGTGCTCGATCAGACCAGCGCCCTGATCAACAGCATTCCCAAGGGTAAGCTCAGCACGTTGCTCGACGAGTCGTTCAACGCATTCAACGGGGCCGGTTACGATTTCGGATCGCTGTTCGACTCTTCAGCACAGCTGTCGGGTGACCTCAATGGCATCGCCGATCGTACCCGGACCCTCACCGAAGACAGCGGGCCATTTCTGGACGCGCAGGCGCAAACCACCGATTCAATTCGGTTGTGGGCACGCAGCCTTGCCGGGGTCAGCGGCCAGCTGGCCACCAACGACCCGCAGATACGCACCCTGTTGGAGCGCGGCCCGGGTGCCTTCAACGAGGCATCAAAATTGCTGGATCAGATTAAGCCGACGCTGCCGGTGCTACTTGCCAATCTGACCACTGTCGGTCAGATCGCGGTGACCTACCATGCCTCGGTCGAACAGATCCTGGTGCTGCTGCCGCCGTTCACCGCCGCGATTCAGTCTTTCCTGGGCACCAAGAGCCCGGTCGGCTTGGCCACTGGTGCGTTCAACCTCATCATCAGCGATCCGCCCGCGTGCACGGTCGGCTTCCTGCCGCCGAGTCAGTGGCGTAACCCGGCCGACACCACCATCGTTGACACCCCGGACGGGCTGTACTGCAAATTGCCGCAGGACTCCCCCATCGGAGTGCGCGGCGCCCGCAACTACCCGTGTATGGGTCAGCCCGGAAAGCGGGCGCCGACCGTCGAAATCTGCGAGAGCGACCAACCATTCGAGCCACTGGCGATGCGCCAGCACATCTTCGGTACCTAGCCGTTGGATCCCAACCTGATCGCGCAGGGGATCCCGCCCGACGACCGGGCCAACTGGAACCGCGAGAGAATCTTCGGTCCCGTGGAGGGCACGCCGCTGCCTCCGGGCGTGGGCCCGCCGGAGGAAACGGTGATGCCGCCGGGACCGCTGGGCCCGCCATCACCGATGGGGGAGGTTTCGCCGATTGCGCCCATCGACGTGCCGTCCACCCCGCCTCCCGCACCCATCGACGTGCCGTCGGCTGCACCGAGCGGACTCGGCCGGGCTGCGGCACGGCCCGGCCCATCCGTGGCTTTTGCCCAATACGACCCGCACACCGGTAGTTACGTCGCCCCCGATGGTCAGGTGTACCGCCAGACGGATCTGATTGTTCCCGACACGCCCAAAGCGCCCAGAACGTGGAAGGACATGCTTCCCACCTGAAGTCCGTTGCGCGGCTTAGCCGCCGGGCACGCCGGTCAGCCGATCTTGTCCAGGCGGAACGGCTGTTCGACATACAGCGGGGCGTTATTGCCGCACGCGCCGCTGGGGCCGGTGGTCTTCTCGCGACCGGCCAGAACCGGCGAACCAAGTTGGGTTTCACCGGTGTCGGGGTTGGCGGGATAGAAGTAGATGACATCGTGGCCGGTGAAACTTGTTCCGTCGGGACACGTTTCCCAATTCGGCAGGTCTTGTTTGACGGTCCACAATTGGCCGTCATGCATGGTCAGCGGTGCGGTCCAGCCCTGATCGCTGGTGACCTGGCCACTGCAATCCTGGGCGGTGCTGCATGAATAGGTGATGGTCCAGGTGCTGCGTACCACCGGCTCGTCGTGATAGACGGTATTGGTTCTGGCCCAGTCACCGATCACCGTGGCGGTATAAGTGCCATTGATGGCGGGATCGTAGGCCCATGCCGAAGGTGCCGAACCCACGCCGCCGAGTATCAGTGTTGCGCTTATCGCTACGCCCATGGAACGCATCACTTGCTCCTCGATGCGCTATTTCGCCGATTTCGAGTGAGATTCAAAGACTAACACCGTACGTGCATCCGACGGTATGGCAGAGCATCCAGACATGGCAATCACATGGGATCGAATCTCTCGATAAGCCAAGAACTATTGGCCTTTGTCAGCGTTACCCGAATGCTGCTCGACGTCACAATCGGTTCCGGCTTCTGCTTGCTGGCGGTCTTCTGTTTGACAAATACCAGCACGACAGCCGAATTCGGTTGCAGCTCAGCCACCGCCGCCCGGACCACGCTGGCCGTGGTGGTGACTCGGCCGCGCTGCGCGGCGGGGCCGACGACCTGATCTGCGAACTGTCGGTAATACGTCAAATAGTTGTCGGTGAGGCGGGATCTGGCGTTGGCGAAATCATGGTCGAGGGTGTCGGGGGAGTAGGACAACAGAGCCACAGCGCCGTCGCTGGCCGCGGTGACAACCTGTTGTGCCGCCGCATCATCGGTCTGTAGATCCACTCGGTAGACGAAGTAGAAGTAGCCGGCGCCGAAAGCGACTGCCGCCACCAGTGATGTTGTCAGCAGGATTGCGCGCCAACGCCGCAGGCAACGACGCGTCCAGCGCTTAACTGCTGCGGCACCGGCGACTTTCACGGGACGAATTCAACTTTGGAGATCTTGAGCTGGGTGCCGTCGCGTTCGACGTTGACGACGATGCGCCAAGACCGTGTTTCGGGCTTCGTCTGATCGGGCTTGACGATGTCAGACTTAGCCGCAATCAGCACGATTGCCGAGTCGCCGGTCATGGACTCGACGGCGACAGCTTGGACGGCGCCTTTGATATGGACTTTGGACTGCTCGACCGCCTTGACGAAGTCCTCGGCGCTCATCAATATGCCGGCCTTGAATATCCCGGTAGTGCTGTCGACGAAGCGCTGCACGTCGTCTCTGGCCTTGCTCGAGTCAATCGACATCATTGTCAGGACCGCGTTCCGGGCCGCAGCCGAATACGCTGCGGCGCGCTCGCGTTGCGCGACGGCGTTGTGGTGGTGCCACAGTAGAAACCCGCTGGCACTCAACGAGGCGCAGATGACCACAAGCGCGCCCGCGGCCGCCAAGGCCTTTCGGCTGTGGCGACGTCCTCGCCCGCGGCGCGTTGGTGTTCTCGTGGGTTCCTGTTCGTCGGGGGCGGCGCTGGCATCGGGATCGGTTGAGGCCGCTTCGGCGAGTTCGCGAAGCCGGGTGGCGCGGGCACGAGCGGAATCGGCGCGGGCCTGTGCCCGCGCGGGTAGGTCTGCTTCGGCAGCCGCGTCGGCTGCGCCGGTGACCCCTGCCTCCGGATCCTCGGTATCGAGCGTCTGTGCTGGAAGCTCGCGCGGCGGCATGGATCACCTCCTGGTCCGCACCTATCGGAGAGCCACATTATCACTGGCAAATAAGAGGTCTGGAGCGATTGCTACCGCCGGTGAATCAGTGTCTCTCCGTGAAACAGAATTTCCTTCCCAATTTCAGTCGCCGCTGTGGCAAAGTGATTTTGTGCGATTCATTGTGGCATCGGTCGCCGCAGTGCTGGGTTCAGCAATGTGGGCGGGCCTGCCGGTGGCGCCGTTGGCCGTCGCCGAGCCGAGCACGTGCGACTACCCGGATTGCACACCAGGTATTAGGCCGCACGTTGTGCTCGGTGCGCCGTGTGACAGCACCACCTACTACGTATTCGGGACTGCCGACTATTACGTGTCGTTCGCCACACAGCCGGGGCGGCTGATGTTTTGCGGCTCGCCCAGAAGATATGAGCCCCGGTGGTTCCGGTCGCCGCCAATGGCCGGCATCAAGGACGAGAACTCCTCGTGTACCGATTTCCCGGAGTATTACGTTGCGCAAGCGCCAGATGGGCTGTTCCTGGTGTGTGTTGCCCACGACGGCAGACAAGCCTGGGAGCGCGGCGACACCTAATCCGTGCGAGCGGTGCACGGCCGAAGCTAGGGCAGCATGTTCGGGATCTCGGGCCAATCTTGGAAGGGGCTCGGCCCGAAGTAGTCGCGGTCGTGCAGCGTGCCGTCCATGTCGCGGTGATGAGCGTCATGGCAAGTGGTGGGATCCCATTGCGGTCCCCAGGCCGGGTCGAACGGCTGGCCCGGACACCAGTGGTATCCCACAAACGGCCAGGGCGGATCGTCCGCGTGGGCCCTGGCTGCAGCGCCCACACCGATGAGCCCGAACCCGGTGAGCACCATGGTCGTCGCGGCGACCGAGCGAGCGACTTTGCTCATGGTGGAAACGTTACCGGAAAAGGCGTTCCCGTTGGGGGCCGTTGTCGGTTGACTCCGGTTGATGACCGGGACTAGCTGGATTCGAATTCACCTGTAGCGCTGTGGTGTAGGCGATTCGGGGCGGCAGTGGGACTCATCACCCCGGGGCGCTGCTGGGTAACGGGGACGGTGAGGGGGACGGCGATCCGTAGGGCGCGGACTAGCCTTCGCCGGTATCCATCAGCCGACTTGTGATGCGCCGTAGCTGGGTACGCAGCGTCGCGTCGTCGACATCGGCGACCAACGGGTGCAACACGCCGACGGCTATGGCGCCGGACAACATGGCCGCCAGCACGCGGGTGTCTTGGCCCGCATCGCCAATCAGGACGCCATAGAGCCGCTCGATGAACCGCTGAAACGGCTGTTGCTCGGCCAGCAGCCGGACGATGACCGGATCGAACTGCAGGGTGCTGGCGGCGCCGCGACGCTCGACGGCCAGCTCGATGACGCGATCCAGCAGCAACTCACGCGCCTGGGAAGGATGGTCGTGCGCCTCGGCGGCTTCCAAGGTCTCTTCCAAGCCGCCGAGTTCGCGTTCGGTGAGCGCGATGACGATCTGTTCCTTCGTCTTGAACTGGTGATAGACGGCCGCCTTGGTGACGCCGACGGCGTCGGCGATCATTTGCAGCGAGGTCCCGCCCACGCCGTGCTCGGCGATCAAGCCCAGCGCGGCGTCCAATATGCGCACCTGCGCGGCGCTGCGTGTGATGACACGAAACTGGTTGCGGGACTGGGAGGACACCACACCGGGAGCCTAGCCGATCGGCTATTGACCGAAAGTAGCCGATCGGCTAGTTTCGCTGACTAGCGGGCCGGGAAGGAGTCACCGGTGGGCGAGGTCGGCGAAAGCCAGGTAGATGCGCGGGGGGTGCGCAGACGCACCGACGGCGAGCTGATTCTGTTGTGGACCTTGCCCGCCGCGTCGGTCATCTGGGTGGCCGCGTTCCTCTTGTTTCCGGGGTTCCTCCCACCCATGTCGCCGATGATGCCCGCGGAGCGGGTGGCCGCGTTCTACCGCGATCCGGCGAACCTGCCACGCATCCGCTACAGCATGATCCTGTTCAACTGGTTCGGCGTCTGCCTCATCCCGATCCTGATCCTGCTCGTGTTGCAGATCCGCAGGATGGCTCATCGCACGCCGATCTTCTCCTACTGCATGCTCGGCTGCGTGGCCGGCGGCCCAACACTTTTCCTCATCGCCAACGTCTGTTGGCTGCTGGCCGCCTTTCGTCCGGAACGGGAACCGCAGCTGACGCAGCTGCTCAACGATTTTGCCTGGATCACCTTCACCACCGTGGTCCCTTTCCTCATCGGACAGAGCGTGATCCTGGCCCTGGCGATCTACTTCGATGACCCCGCGCATCCGGTGTTGGGGCGCTGGGTGGCGCATTTCAACATCGTTGTCGCGGCCGCGCTGACCCCGGCGGCATTCGTTGGGCTGGCATTGACCGGTCCGCTGGCGTGGGACGGGGCGTTGTCGTTCTGGCTGAAGAACATTGCCATCGTGGTGTGGAGCGTGGTGATGGGCGTGGTGTTGGGCCGGTGCCTCTACCGGGAACAAGCGCAATGCCGGCAGTGAGGGTGTCAACCGGTGACCGGCTGGGGGCGCCAGCCGGGGGTCCCGCGGGGCCACTGCCACGCCGGATCGTCTGGCAGTGTCGGCACAACCCGAAGCGCGAGCTGTGGCTGGCCTGGGGGACACTGGTTGTCTTCTACAACATCTTTTTCGTGGTGTTCTTCCTCGCCACCCGAACCCAGCCGCCGCCGGATCCCGGGTGGGATGACTCCCGGGTCGCGCAGTGGTTCCAGGACAACCACTTTGGGATCCTGGCCGGGTTTGCCGTGATGTTCGTCATCACCGCCATGACGACGATGAGCAACGCCCTGATCGCCTATTCGATGCGCCGGATGTCCATCAGCCGGGCGTTCGCGTATTCCTACCTGATCCTATACTCGCTCAGCGCGATCCCGGGCATGCTGCTGATGTGCATCGCGCTGACGGTCGCAGCGATGCGCCCCGGCCGTGACCCGAGGCTGACCCACTGGATCTACGACTTCGCCTTCCTGTCGTTCGTCGGCACCATGGGCGTGTTCCTGATCGGCTCGCTGGTGTGGATGCTGGCGATTCTCATCGACCGCAACCGGGTGTTCCCAAAGTGGTTCGGATATCTCAACCTGTGCAACGCACTCACCGAGATCGTCGTGTCGCCGGCGTGGATCTTCCGCGGCGGCGTATTGGCGTGGAACGGTCAGATCGCCTGGTGGCTCGACATGGTGGTATTCGGCATCTATACCGGGGTTTTCATCGTTCTGCTGAGGCGGATGATCCAGCGTGAGGACTTCGGCACCGGGCCGCTGCCGGATCTCCCGGTGCGAGAGCCGGCGTAGCGATGACCGAGCTTTCCGGTACCGGCACGCGGCAGGATGCGGACAGGCAACCCACGTTCGTGCCGGGCCAGCCCGACATGTGGGCGTTTGTACTGTTCGAAACGCTGTTATTCACGGCGTATTTCGGGTTCTACCTGTTCTATCGGGGGCGAAGTCCTGAACTGTTCTCGAGCGCCCAGGCGCAGCTGGACCTGCGCATCGGCACCTTCAACACCCTGGTGTTGTTGCTCAGTTCGTGGTCGGTAGCGCGATGCGTTCAGGCGGCTCGGGCCGGCGCATACCGACGGGGGTTGCGGGACGCCTTGCTCACGGCGTGTCTCGGTCTGGTGTTCATGGTGTCCAAGGTGGCCGAGTGGGCCAAAGCGGCCCCGCTGGGAAACGGACTGGCCGGTAGCGATTTCTTCACGTACTACTACTTTCTCACTGGAATCCACTTTGTCCACCTATTGATCGGCTTCGTAGTCCTGGGCATCATCGTGTTTGAACTACGTGGTCCGGCAACGAGATCGCGGCGAACCCAGGAGCTGGTGGAAACCTGTGCCACCTACTGGCACACCGTGGACTACCTCTGGGTGCTCATTTTTGCGCTGCTGTACGTGGTGAGGTGATCGGTGGGGCAGAAATTCAATACCAGGCTGTTGGTCGTCTGGGTGATTCTGGCGTCGCTCACGCTAACCTATCTGTGGATGGACCGCTACATCGACCCCGGATCGCCAAGTCCCAGCAGGGTGCTCACGGCAAGCGTGATCGTGATCGCCCTTGTCAAGGTGCGCATCATTTTTCGGGAGTTCATGGAGGTGCGTCAGGCCCCGAAACTGCTGCGTCGGCTAACCGACGCGTGGGTGATTCTGATCGGCATCAGCCTGTTCGGGAGCTACGCCGTAGGGCTGGCGCTCGGGTGGCCCGGACGGAATCGAGCGCTAGCCCGCGGGAGTGAAAGTGATGTGGAGTTCGGTGAGTCCACGCAGTATGTAGGTCGGCTCGTAGGTATACCGACGGTCGTCGGCGGGGCCGTGCCGGTCTTCGTTGATGACGATGTCGTGCATCCGGTCCAGAATGCGCTCCAGCGAGACGCGACCCTCCACGCGTGCCAGTGGCCCTCCCGGGCAGGAGTGCACTCCGCGGGCGAAAGCCATGTGCTCGCGAACATTCGGGCGATCCAAACGAAATTCATGGGGGTCCTCGAACCGGCGTGGGTCGCGGTTGGCAGCGCCGGGCAATACCATCACGACGGTGCCGGCGGCGATATCGAGCCCACCCACTGTGGTTCTCTTGCGAGCCAGCCGGGAGTCGCTCTTGACGGGGCTATCCATCCGCAGTGATTCCTCGATGAAGTTTGGTATGAGGCTGCGGTTTTCGCGTAGCTGGCGCTGGATGTCCGGCCGGTCGCCGAGTACGCGCATGGCGGCGGTCAGCAGCTTGGCGGTGGTTTCCTGACCGGCCGCGAACAGGAAGGTGGCCCATCGGACCACGTCGATGATCTCCGGCGTCGAACCGTCCGGGTAGGTCGCGGTGGCCAACGCTGTCAATACGTCGTTGCGCGGTTGGCGCCGCCGGTCCTCGATGTAGGCACTGAACTTGTCGTCGAGCCACTGCAGTGGGTTGACGCCCACCGATTCATGGTCGAGTGCGCCGACTCGACCCATCCGGTCGGCGCCCAGCACAACACGGAAGTCCTTGCGGTCGTCCTCGGGTACGCCGAGCAGGTCGGCGATCACCAAAGTGGCAAAGGGCTTGGCGTATTCACTGATGAACTCGCATTCGCCGGCGCCGAGAAACTCATCAAGCTGGCGATCGGCGAGCCTCCACATGAACTCCTCGTTCTGTTTGAGCCGGCTGGGGGTCAGTAGCCGGCTCAGAATCGACCGCGCCCGACTGTGCTCCGGTGGGTCCATGGTGACCATGTGCTCGTACATCGGAAACTGTTCGCGATGGGCGTCGATCTGGGCGTTGACGTCGTCACCGTTGGGTGTGAAGGGCAGCGGCGGGAACGGGCCACCGAGCGCGACGCAGTTGGAAAAGGAGTCGGTGTCCTTGTATACCGCGGTCGCCTCCTCGTAACCGGTGACCGCGACGACGCCGTACTGAGGTAGCCGCAGTACCGGGCTTTGGCGTCGCAGGTAGTCGAAGTAGGGATGTGGGTCCGGGATCAGGGACGGGTCAGTGAAGAAGTCGATGGATTCGTAGCTGCTCATTGCGTGCGTGCCTCCCATGGCCGGCTGGCGCCGCCGGAGAATCCCATTTCCGCTGCGCTGAGCACCTGCTTAGCATGGCGGTAATGTCACGGTCAAGGGTGCGCGCGGCGATACGATCGTGGCGAGCCGTCCGGTTTCTTGTGGAGAGTACGGAGCAAAGGCATGACATCGGCCCGTCGGATCGGGGCGCCTGACGCGAAGAATCGTGGCGTGCTCCTCGACACGGCCGAACAACTCATGATCGAAGAGGGCTACGCGGCGGTGACGTCGCGCCGGGTGGCGAGTGAGGCCGGACTCAAGCCCCAGCTGGTGCACTATTACTTCCGCACGATGGAGGAGCTGTTCCTCGAGCTGTTCCGCCGCCGCGCCGAAGCGGGTCTGCGTGCGCAGGCCCAAGCGCTGCAGTCACCGAAACCGCTGTGGGCGTTGTGGAGACTGGGCAGCGATCCGGCTTTTGCGCGTATTTCGATGGAGTTCATGGCCTTGGCCAATCACCGCAAGGCGTTGCGGGCCGAAATCGCCCACTACGCGGAGCGGTTCCGTGATGAACAGCGACGGGTGATCACCGCGGCACTGCAGCGCTACGGCGTGGACAGCCAGGACGTTCCGCCGGTGGTGTGGACGGTTCTGATGGCCAGCCTGTCGCGCTTTCTGGTGCTGGAGAAGGCACTTGGCATGTCTGGTGGTCACGCCGAAACGATCGAGTTGGTGGAAAGCTACCTGCGCCGGTTAGAGGGCGAGCCCTAGGTTCACCAGATTCGTAGCGAACAGAGGACGCCGCGGGGTCCGTCTTTGGACACCTTGACCACCCCGTCCACCGCCAGGTCGCAGTGAAACTGCGGCGCGCCCTGTTGCCTGCCGGTGCTCGCGGTGACCACCGCCCATTGGTCGGGGTTGGCCAGCATGACCTGCATGGTCCACGGCTTCCCTGGTGCGATATCGGCCTGGATGTTCGGGGTGAACTGATAGTTGTTGTGGCTGTAGTCGGAGAAGACTGCGGGGTCTTGGTCCCCGTAATAGATGTCGGCGTAGATGGGGCTCTTGGCGGAGACGGTGTAGGTGACCTGATGCATGGGCGGGTCGTCCGCGTATGACTTGGGCGCGCCGGCAAGTGCACCAGTCATGGTTGCAATCGCGGCGACCGTAACCGATCGCAGGACCGGTTGCCTGTTGCTGGTCATGTCGCTCCTTCGGCTCCCGGTCCACGGTTGGGGGTACGGTTCATCACCCGCTCTGCGGCTTGCCAGTGCGCATCCTTAACCCATAGCCGGGCAAAGGACGCTATCGCCTCATCTGGTGAAGTTCCGTTGATTACGCGTTTGACCTCGGCCGCCGGACGCCGTGCCAGCGATCTGGCCAGCGACCGCCAGCCGCCGTCGGTCGAGTCGAAGGACGCACGCGGGAACACCAGATCCACCAAGCCAATTCGCTCGGCCTCAACGGCATCGAGTGCAATCCCACTGCCCGCCAACAGCAGCGCCTTGCTCTTGCCGACCACCGCGGCCAACCGCTCGGCGCCGCCCCACGCCGGCATGATCTCCAGCAGCACCTGATTGAAGGCGATCTTGATATCGTCGGCGGCCACCCGGATATCGGCCGCGACGGCGACCTCGGCTCCACCCCCGAATGCGTGTCCGTTGAGGGCGGCGATCACCGGTGCCGGAAACGTGGCGATCTGATCGCAGATGGACCGCATCCGCTTCGCCATTGCCGAGGCGTCTTCCAGGGTGCGCAGCGCGCTCAATTCCTTGAGGTCGCCGCCGGAGACGAAAGCTCGATCGCCGGCGCCCTTGATCACCAGGGCCTGTGCTCCCGCTGCCGCGTCGAGTGCATCCTGCAGCTGTGCCATGGTCTCCAAACCGATGGCATTGCGTGCGTGGGGGCGATCGATGGTCAGTACGGCTAGCCCGGTGTCGAGCTCATCAAATTCCAAGTCCACCATGTGGTCAATGCTCCTGAACGCGCCATCAAAGAGCAAAATCAGTGCTCGGATAACTGCCCGCCGGTATAGGCATTCTCTTCAACGGAGAATAGCATCATCGCTGCAGGTCCAGAAGGCGCGTCGCGCGGAATCGAGGTGGCCGGGTGCGCAATCCGATCAAGCTGGCGTTCGTGTGTCTGCTCGCGTCAGCCGGTCTGACCGGCTGCGGCTCGTCGTCGGGCTCGCAGCTGGCCAGCACGGCGTCGATGACCGTCAACGGCGCCGACGTGCAGCCACGCGTGGTGCGGTGCATCCAGATCGAGTGGTACCGGACCATCCAGATCGGAGACCAAGCCTCCGGGGTCAGGGTCCTGATCGACCAGGGGGCGCGGCCGATGATCGCGAAGTCGGTTCGCATCACCAATCTGGGGGGCTTCACCGGGATGTACGCCCAGGGCGACGGCGGCGACGCGGGCCTGCACTTCAGCGATGGCCGATTCACCATCACCGGGAACGCCGACGGGTACAACACGGACAAGCCCGCCGAGCCCACGACGGCCGCATTTCGGATCAGCGTCAACTGCTGACCGGGCGCAATTGCGGGTAGCACGCGCAGTGACGCCCGTTGCGGCCGCCAAGATATGAAAATAGTATTCTCCTGAATCGCGAAGGAGGATCCCATGTCATCGGCTGCTCTGTCAGATCCGCTCTTCGACGCGGACAACCACCTCTACGAAACCGAGGAGTCGCTGACCAAGTACCTGCCCAAGCAGTACCGGGGCGTGATCCAGTACGTCCAGGTCAACGGGCGCACGAAGATCGCCATACGCGGCCAGATAAGCGATTACATCCCCAACCTCACCTTCGAGGTGGTGGCCAGGCCCGGGGCGATGGAGGAGTACTTCCGGATCGGCAACCCGGATGGGAAGAGCCGGCGGGAGATCTTCGGCGAGCCGATGCGCTCGATTCCGGCGTTCCGCGAACCCGGCCCGCGGTTGGAGCTGATGAACGAACTGGGCGTCGACCGATCGTTGATGTTCCCCACCCTGGCCAGCCTCATCGAGGAGCGGATGCGCGACGATCCGCTGCTCATCCACATAGTGGTGCACGCACTCAACGAATGGCTGCACGAGGAATGGGGCTTTCGCTACCAGGACCGGATCTTCACCGTGCCGGTGGTCAGCCTGCCGATCGTGGAGAAGGCCATCGAAGAACTGGACTGGGTGGTCGAGCGGGGTGCCCGCGCGGTCTTGGTGCGCCCGGCTCCGGTGCCCGGATATCGCGGCCCGCGGTCGTTTGCGTTGCCGGAGTTCGATCCGTTCTGGCACCGCTGCGTCGAGCACGACGTGCTGGTCGCCATGCATTCCTCGGACTCCGGGTACGCCCGCTACACCGCCGAGTGGGATGGCGGCGACAAGGAGATGCTGCCCTTCCAGACCAATGCGTTCTCCATGCTCAACGAGTGGCGCCCGGTCCAAGACGCCGTCGCGTCGTGGGTGATTCACGGCGCGTTGTACCGCGTTCCGCGGCTCAAGGTCGCGGTCATCGAGGCTGGCTCCAAATGGCTGTTCCCGTTGCTCGATCAGCTGGCTGATGTTTACAAGAAGACTCCGGAAAGCTTCCCCGGCGGCGACCCGGTCGAAGAGATCAAGAACCGCATCCACATCAGCCCGTTCTACGAGGACGGCATCGCGGATCTGATCAAGCTGATCGGTACCGACCGGGTGCTCTACGGCTCGGACTATCCGCACCCGGAGGGGCTCGCGCAACCTCGGCACTACGCCGACGCGCTGCAGGACCTCAGCGTCGATGACCAGGCAAAGATCATGGGAGGCAACCTCGCTCGGCTGATGTCGGTGTGAACGAATGGCAGACCATCCCCGAGATGGTCTTGAGCGCGGGTGAGCGTTTCGGCGATGCAGAAGCCATCGTCGACGGGTCGTTGCGGATCACCTTCACCGAGCTGACCGATCGGGTGCGCCGCGCCGCAGGTGCGTTCGCGGCGATGGGCATCGACAGGGGGGACCGCGTTGCCGTCTGGGCGCCCAATTCGGCCGAGTGGATCATCGCCGCCTTCGGGCTGCTGACCGCTGGAGCGGTGCTGGTCCCGGTCAACACGCGCTTCAAGACGGACGAGGCCGCCGACATCATCCGGCGCAGCGGGGCCAGGGCGGTGCTTTTCGAAAAAGGATTCTTGGGAATGGATTTCACCGTTCCAGACGGCATCCCGGCGATCGATCTGCGCTCCGGCTTCCTGGAGTGTGGCAAGCCGTTCGAGCGTGCGGTCAGTGGATCCGACATCGCGGACATCGTCTACACATCGGGTACCACCGGGCGGCCCAAGGGCGTGATGATGGATCACGCGCAAACATTGCGCCACTACGCCCATTGGTGTGATCGCGCGGATCTGCGCACCGGCGACCGCTACCTGATCGTCAACCCGTTCTTCCACATCTTCGGGTACAAGGCCGGCTGCATCGCGTCGCTGATCAGGGGCGCCACCATCATTCCGGTACGTGTCTTCGTCCTCGACAACGTGCTGGAATTGATTGAACACGAGCGAATTACGATGCTTCCTGGGCCTCCGACGCTGTACCACTCGCTACTGTCCGCTCGAGGTCGGCGGGACCTGTCGTCACTGCGGGCGGGGGTGACCGGCGCCGCGGATATCCCGGTGGAACTGATTCGGCGGGTGCGCACCGAGTTGCCGTTCCAGACCATCATGACCGGCTACGGCCTTACCGAGGCCGGAACGGTCACCCTGTCCAAGCCGGAGGATTCGTTCGAGGACATCGCCACCACCGCGGGTCTCGCGTGCGACGGCATCGAGCTGGCGACCGCCGACGACGGCGAGATCTTGGTGCGCGGATACAACGTCATGAAGGGCTACCTCGACGATCCGGTTGCCACCGCCGAAGCCATCGACGGCGAGGGCTGGCTACATACCGGAGACCTCGGCACCATCGACGAAACCGGCCGGCTGCGCGTGGTCGGCCGCAAGAAGGACATGTTCATCGTCGGCGGCTTCAATGCCTACCCGGCCGAGATCGAGGGCTTTCTGATGGAGCACGAGGCGGTCGCACAGGTGGCCGTCATCGGCGTTCCCGACGAGCGGCTCGGACAGGTCGGTAAGGCGTTCGTGGTTCGCCAGAGCGGCAAAAGTGCGCTCAGCGCTGAGGATTTGCTGGGTTGGTGCCGGGAACGGATGGCGGGATTCAAGGTCCCGCGTTCGGTGCGCTTTGTCGATGCGTTGCCGCTGAATGCGACCGGAAAGGTGGTCAAGGACCTGCTCCGCTAGGGCGTGGCTTCGCGATATGCTGCGCGTCGAGAAGCATATTTCCGCAAGTAAAAGCTACTTTTGTCTTTGGTGTAGCTTTGGACTAGGAGCCGCCTTGGGGGCCAAACGACAACGTGGCTCTCCAAGGTTCGTCGAGACGAGGGGTCGATGCCGCGAGATGTGAAGTTGCGCAGCAGCGGAATCCGTCGTTGCGCGCCGGCGGTATCGAATCCGGGGGCCGGGCTCGACTCTGCCGATGACCGATTCGGGGTGGCGCAGTTGCGCATCCAGCGATGCACACAGCGCTGCTGTCGGCCGGGTGTGGTGTGAGCACCGGCATCGGAAACGGCGCGGCTGATCCGAGATCCGCCCCGGTGGACGAGGACGAAATCGGCGGCACCGCTGCCGAAATGCGGGCGTTGGCCGACGAGGCTGAGGCCGAAGCCGCAGAAGCGGAGGCCCTGGCGGCCGCCGCCGGTGCCCGTGCGCGCGCCCTGCAACTAAGACGTCGCGCCGAACGCGCCGAGGCCGCAGCGGAAGTTGACGCTGCTTGTGAAGCCACCCATGAAGGCGCGGCGGATGGGCAGGCGACCGCTTCGCGCAACGGTGCCGAAGAGCCGACTGGGAATTCGGCCGATGTCCTCGAGTCCGACGACGTCGCCGAAACCGAAGAGCTGCGCGCCGATGACGACGAGCCGGTAGCCGCCGGCTCGGCCAAGGCCGATGAGTCCGAGGCCGACGAGCTTGCCGATGAGTCCGAGCGGTCACGGCGAGGTCTGCTGAGGCGCCCCAAACTGTCCACCCTCACCGCTGCGCTCGCCGTGCTCGTCATTCTCGCCGCGCTGGCCGGCAGCGCGTACATGGTGCTGCAGCATCGCGATGCGACCCGGCAGCGTGAACGAGTGGCCGAATTTGCCGCAGCGGCCAGGCAGGGCGTTATCACCCTGACATCGCTGGACTTCCAGGACGCCAAGCAGGGGATAGGGCGCATCCTCGACAACTCCACCGGCTCGTTCAAAGACGAACTCCTCAAGTCCTCCGACGACTTCATCCAGGTGGTGCAACAGGCGCAGGTGGTCGAGCAGGGAACGGTCCAAGCCGTCGCCGTCGACAGAAACTCCATGACCGATGACTCGGCGGTGGTGCTGGTCGCCTCGACATCGGAAGTCACCAATGCCGCCGGGGCCAAGAAGGATCCCCGCAGGTACCGGCTGATCGTGACCATCACCCGAGACGGTGATCAGCTCAAGATGTCGAAAGTCGAGTTTGTGCCGTGACCGCAGAGCAGACCTCGGGCGAACAACAGAAGCCTGACGAGGATCCGGGGCCGGAGCCGCTCGAGCGCCGTCGGGCCTGGTTGCACAAGCTGACGCCGGGCAAAGTCGTCGTTGCCGTGGTGGGGCTGCTGGTGGCGGCCGCACTGGGGTTGCTGGCGGCGCTGTTCGTGTTCTCCTACCGGCCAGATCGCGAAGTCGATGCCCAGGCCGCCGGGGCCGCCGTCTCGGCCGCCAGCGACGGGGCGATCGCCATCCTGTCCTATTCTCCGGACACCCTCGACCGCGATTTCTCCTCGGCCAGGTCGCACTTCACCGGCGAATTCTTGTCCTACTACGACCAATTCACGCAGCAGATCGTCGCACCGGCGGCCAAGCGGAAGTCGGTGAGGACCAGTGCGGTGGTGCTTCGCGCCGCCATTTCCGAGTTGCACCCGGACTCGGCGGTGGTACTGCTGTTCGTCAACCAAACCACCCAGAGCGCAGATCGTCCCGAACCGGCATTGACTTCCAGCAGCGTCCTGGTCAAGCTGACGAAAGCTAATGGAAAATGGCTTATCTCATCGTTTGATCCGGTCTAGGTTAGGTCTGGAACCGGTGTAGGGGATGCTGCTGGTGACGGGAACTCGGCGATGACGAACGACATCCACTCGATGGTGATCGCATCGGACTATCGCGTGCCCGATCCAACCAGGGTGTGGCCGCTGCTGGAACGCAACAAGTCCGCGCTCGCCGATATCGGTGCACACCACGTTCTCGTGTACGCCTCAACACATGACTACGGCCGCGTCCTGGTGATGATCGGGGTGCACAGCCGCGAGCCCGTCGTCGAGCTACTTCGTTCGCGGGTCTTCTTCGACTGGTTCGACGCGGTAGGCGTCGACGACATTCCGGCGGTCTTTGCCGGTGAGATCGTGGACAGGTTTGTCGTCGGGGCGTCGGGGTCCGGGGCAGCGGCGGCCCCGGGAGTCGTGGTGGCCGCGATCGCCTCGGTCGACGACGTGGCGACGCTGATCGCCGAAGTCGCCCCGGCGATGGAGCGCTTTGTTGCCGCCGGTATCCGAAAGACCTGGGTCTTTCAGGCTTTCGACGACAGCCACGAAGTGCTGATCCTGCAGGAGTTTCCCGACGAGCAGCGGGCCCGCGAGTGGATCGATCACCCCGACGCCGCGGCCCAATGGCTTCGGGGTGCCGGGATAGGCGCATACCCACCGCTGTTCGTGGGCCGGCTCTCCGAGATGATGCGGATCGATCCGCAGTGAGTTGATCGCCGCAATGTTCGTGTGCCTGTGCAACGGCGTCACCAGTCAGATGGTGGCCGATGCCGTTGTCGCCGGCGCCACGACTACCCGGGAGGTCGCGCGAGCCTGCGGAGCGGGCGCGGACTGTGGGCGCTGCCGTCGCACCGTTCGGGCGATCATCGCCTCGTCAAGTGGCGATCGGGCGGCCCACCCGGCCTAACCTGTCGGTGCTCGTCAGCTGCGTCCGCCGCACTCGGGCGGTGATAGCGATCCGACGAGTTCGTCGAGCAGCGGTGGAACGTCGAGCCGAGGCAATACCGCCTCGACGACGACCATGCGGTCCTGCTGCTCGGCGGCCGCGGTGAGTGCATCGTCGAGCTCGCCGTAGTTTTCGGCCCGCATCGCCAGGTGGTTGGTGACTCCCAGCGCACCGGGGACATCGGTCCATCTCCAGCTGACAATGTCGTTGTACGTAGCGGTCTCGCCGTGAATCGCCCGTTCGACGGTGTAGCCGTCATTGTTGACCACCACGATGACCGGCGACAGGCCCTCCCGGGAGAAAATCCCGAGTTCCTGCACGGTCAACTGTGCGGCCCCGTCGCCGATCAATAACACCGTCCGGCGATCGGGATGGGCCACCGCCGCTCCCAGCGCCGCGGGCAGCGTGTAACCGATTGAGCCCCAGAGGGGTTGACCGATGAAGGTGACGCCCTGCGGCAATCGGTGGTCGGCCATGCCGTAGAACGACGTGCCCTGATCTGCCAGCACCACGTTGCCCGGTGTCAGGGCTTCGCAGAGCCGGTTCCACAGCATCTCTTGGTTGAGTGGCTCGTCGCGCCCCGGGGTGGGCGGGCCCGGCTCGGCCGGGGGTACCGCCACCGGGGGAGAGCTGATCCCGCGCTTGGTCAGGATTGTGGCCACGGCCTGCAGCGCGGCGCCCATCTCCAGTGGTGCGAACACCTGGTCCGCCACGCTGCTTTGGTACTGCCCGATATCGATGGTGCGGGCCGGGTCAATCCGCTGGCTGAAGAATCCGCTCACCATGTCGGTGAATACCACCCCGGCCGTGACCAGCACGGGCGCCTGCTCGATGGCCTTGCGCACCGGCTCGGCGCTGGCGGCCCCGGCGTAGATGCCGAGGAAGTTGGCTGAACTCTCGTCGAGCAGGCTCTTTCCCCACATCAAGGTCGCGTGGGGTACCACGTCGGCGGACAGCAATGCCTCTAGCTCCTTGATCGCTTGCAGGCGATGGACCAACAGGTCGGCCAGGACGGTCAGCTGGTGGTCACCGATCAGGTCGGCGGCAGCGCGGGTGAACAGCGACAGCGCGCGTGGGCTGGTTCCGCCGGCCAGCGGAGGCAACGGGGCGCCGGGCGGTTCGGTGGGGAACCGCGCCACGTCGGTGGACAGTAGTAGATACCCGGGCCGTTTTTGCTCGCGCACCTCGCAGAGCACTCGGTCGATCTCCCGGCATGCCGTCGCTGGCATGAGATTGGCTTGCGCGCAGGTGATTTCGCGGCTGATTCGGAAGAAGTGCTCGAAGTCGCCATCGCCGAGCGAGTGGTGCAACGCCCGGCGGGCGCCCTGGGCGTCCTTGGAGGGTCCGCCCACGATGTGCACCACCGGTACGTGTTCGGCGTAGCTGCCCGCGATGGCGTTGGTCGCGGAAAGCTCGCCGACTCCGAAAGTCGTTACCACCGCCGACATTCCACGTAGCCGTCCGTATCCGTCGGCGGCGTAGCCGGCGTTGAGCTCATTGGCGCTGCCCACCCAGCGGATGATCGGATGGGCGACGATGTGGTCCAGGAATTCCAGGTTGTAGTCGCCGGGAACCCCGAAGATCTCCGAGACACCGAGTTCGGCCAGACGGTCGAGCAGGTAGTCGCCGACGGTGTAGACGGGGTCAGTGGCGGCATCATTTTCGAGCAGGGTCACGACGACGACGCTACGCCGTTGAAACTATTCCGGTTGGGCCGCCGCTTCGCTATCGTGCGGGCCATGGCAATCAAAGAAACCCGCGACATCGTCATCGAAGCCAGCCCCCAGGAGATCTTGGACGTCATTGCTGACTTCGAAGCGATGCCCGAATGGTCTTCGCCGCATCAGAGCGCCGAAATTTTCGAGACCGGAGCCGATGGTCGGCCCAGCCAGGTGAAGATGAAGGTCAAGACCGCGGGTATCACCGACGAGCAAGTGGTGGCCTACAGCTGGGGCGACAACAAGGTGAACTGGTCGCTCGTCAGTTCGGGCCAGCAGCGTTCCCAGGAGGGGAGCTACCTCTTGACGCCGGAGGGCGACAAGACCCGGGTAAAGCTCGAGCTGGCCGTCGACGCGGTGGTGCCGCTGCCGGGATTCGTGCTCAAGCGTGCGGTGAAGGGCACGGTGGAGTCCGGCCTCGATGAGCTGCGCAAGCAGGTGCTGAAGGTGAAGAAGGGCTGAGTAGCCACGGTGGCGGGTGGGGGACCCCTGGCGGGGGTGAAGGTCATCGAGTTGGGGGGCATCGGCCCCGGCCCACATGCCGGGATGGTGCTCGCCGACCTGGGTGCTGACGTGGTGCGGGTGCGCCGGCCCGGGGGTCTGCAGATGCCGGCCGAGGACCGCGATCTGCTGCATCGCGGAAAACGGATCGTCGACCTGGACGTCAAAAGCCAGCCGCAGGCCTTGTTGGAGTTGGCCGCCAAGGCCGACGTGCTGCTGGATTGTTTTCGGCCGGGCACCTGTGAACGCCTGGGAATCGGGCCCGATGACTGCGCCGCGGTAAACCCGCGATTGATCTTCGCGCGCATCACCGGCTGGGGGCAGGACGGCCCGCTGGCGCCGACGGCCGGCCACGACATCAACTATCTGTCGCAGACCGGTGCGTTGTCGGCGCTGGGCTATCGGGACCGGCCACCCACGCCCCCGCTGAATCTGGTTGCCGACTTCGGCGGCGGTTCGATGCTGGCGCTGCTTGGCATCATGGCCGCGCTCTACGAGCGGGAGCGGTCGGGCAAGGGGCAGGTCATCGACGCCGCGATGGTCGACGGGGTCAGCGTGCTGGCTCAGATGATGTGGACCATGAAGGGAATTGGCAGTCTGCGCGACGAGCGCGAGTCCTTTCTCCTTGATGGGGGTGCCCCGTTCTACCGCTGTTACGAGACTTCTGATGGCAAACACATGGCAGTGGGGGCCATCGAGCCGCAATTCTTCGCGGCGTTGCTGGCCGGACTTGGTCTGTCGGCCGCCGAGGTGCCGTCTCAGCTCGACATCGCCGCCTACCCCAAGATGCGCGAAATGTTTTCGGAGCGGTTCGCCAGCCGAACCCGTGACGAATGGGCCGCGGTCTTCGCCGGCACCGACGCATGCGTGACCCCGGTGCTGACGTGGAGTGAAGCGGCAGCTAGTGATCATCTGCGGGCGCGCTCGACGGTGATTTCCGCGCACGGCGTGGAGCAGGCCGCGCCGGCGCCGCGGTTCTCCCGAACGCCGGCCGGGCCGGTGGGGCCACCGCCCGCCACGACCACGCCGATCGGCGAAATCAACTGGTAACTAGTTATTTGCACCGAACCCGGTTCGTGGCCCGGGCAGCGTTGCTAGCTTGAACTTGGTGGCCGTAAAAGCAGCGCGGGAATTCGTTATTGATGCGCCCCCGGAAGTGGTCATGGAGGCGCTGACAGACGTCGGCGTCTTGGTCTCCTGGTCACCCCTGCACAAGAGTGTGGAAGTCATCGACTACTACCCGGATGGCCGTCCGCATCACGTGAAGGCCACCATCAAGATTCTCGGGCTCGTGGACAAAGAGATCCTGGAGTACCACTGGGGCCCGGATTGGGTGTGCTGGGACGCGGATCAGACCTTCCAGCAGCGCGGTCAGCACGTCGAGTACACGGTCCGGCCCGAGGGACTCGACAAATCGCGGGTGCGGTTTGACATCACCGTCGAACCGTCAGGGCCGATCCCGGGATTCATCGTCAAGCGGGCTAGCGAGCACGTGCTCGACGCCGCGGCGAAGGGGCTCAGTGAGCTGGTCGCCAATCGCGACGCAACGGATCAGGCCAAGTAGCTTCGTCTCACCTGAAACCTAGATTTTGGTTGCTAGTTTGGTGGCAGTGGCCATACAAGCGTCGGGTGAGATCGTCATTGATGCGGCCCCCTGAGGTGATCATGGAGGCGCTAGCCGACATGGGCGCGGTGCCGTCGTGGTCGGTGGTGCACAAGCGTGTCGAGGTCGTTGACCATTATCCGGACGGCCGACCTCACCACGTGCGGGTCACCATCAAGGTCACTGGGATCGCCGACACCGAACTGCTCGAATATCACTGGGGGCCGGACTGGATGGCCTGGGATGCCCAGAGGACCGTCCAGCAACACGGTCAGCACGGCGAGTACAACCTGCGCCGCGAAGCGGACAACAAGACGCGAGTGCGCTTCAGCATCACGGTGGAACCCTCAGCTCCGCTACCCGAGTTCTGGGTTAATCGTGCGCGCCGAAAGATCCTGCACTCCGCGCTGGAGGGATTGCGCAAGCGTGTGATGGGTACGGCTGACTAGGCCGCGTCACGCAGTGCGGCCAGCCGCTTGATCGCCTCGTCCAGGGTGTCTTCGCGTTTGCAGAAGGTAAAGCGCACCAAATGATTCCAGATATCGGCTTGGGTTGAAGCATGCTCGGCCACCGGATCGCAGAAGGCCGACATCGGGATGGCGGCAACCCCCACCCTCTCGGGCAGCGCGGCGCAAAACGCCGTGCTGTCGTCGTAGCCGAGCGGCCGCGGGTCGGCGCACAAGAAGTAGGTGCCGTGGCTGTCGTGTACCCCGAATCCGATCTCACTCAGGCCCGCGGCCAGCCGATCGCGTCTGGCCTGTAACGAAGTCCGCAGCGCTACGACCCAGGCATCCTCGGAATCCAGTGCCAGCGCCACCGCGGGCTGCAGCGGCGCCCCGCCGACATAGCTCATGTACTGCTTTGCCGCGCGCACCCCGGCGATGAGTTCTTTTGGGCCGCAAGCCCATCCGATCTTCCATCCGGTGCAGTTGAACATCTTGGCCGCGCTCGAGATCGTGACCGTGCGCTGCGCCATCCCGTCAAACCCGGCCAGGGGCAGGTGTTGGTGCCCGGTTGGCGAGGTGAACACCAGATGCTCGTACACCTCATCGGTGATCACCAATAGGTCTGCGGCCACCGCAATCTCTGCTATTGCCGCGAGCTCGGCACGGCTGAGCACCGCGCCGGTGGGATTGTGCGGGGAGTTGACGATCAGTGCGCGGGTCTTGGGTGTCACGGCGCGTCGCAGCGCATCGGCATCCAGCGCGAAGCCGCGGCCGTCGGGTACCAGCGGCACGGCAACTCGCTTCGCGCCGGCCATTGCTATCACCGGTGCATAGGAGTCATAGAACGGTTCGATCAACAGCACTTCCGAGCCGGGTTCGACCAGTCCCCGGACCGCGGCCGCGATGGCCTCGGTGGCGCCGACCGTGACCAGCACCTCGGTATCCGGGTCGTATTCGACACCGAAGCGTCGTCGACGCTGGGCGGCGATGGCCTGGCGCAGGGCCGGGATGCCCATTCCCGGCGGATACTGGTTGGCGCCCGCGGCGATGGCCTCTTGGGCGGCCTTCAACATCGCCGGCGGTCCGTCCTCGTCGGGAAAGCCTTGGCCAAGATTGACCGCACCAATGCGCGCGGCCAATGCCGACATTTCGGCGAACACCGTCGTCGCGTAGGGCTGTAGCCGCGACACCGTCATGTCGGTCGAGCCTAGCCCGAGCGGCGATGCGCGCCGTCGCGCGGCGTGGGGCGCACGCTGCCGCGGGCGGTGATCAGCGGCGCGGACCGCTCCAGCAACCTCGGCCCAACCAACAGGTTGGCCGAGGCCCCTGTTAGTGTGCCTGTACTGGACCTAGTCTTGATGACGGATCTGAACCCCAATTTTTGTGAACAGGAAGTCGACATGTCCGAAGAAGCCTTCATTTATGAGGCCATCCGCACGCCGCGTGGCAAGCAAAAGAACGGATCGCTAAACGAGGTCAAGCCGATAAGCCTGGTCGTTGGCCTGATCGAGGAGCTGCGCAAGCGCAACCCTGACCTCGACGAGAACCTGATCAGCGACGTCATCCTGGGCTGCGTGTCGCCCGTCGGTGACCAGGGCGGCGACATCGCCCGCGCTGCGGTGCTGGCCTCCGGGATGCCGGTCACCTCCGGTGGCGTGCAGCTCAACCGGTTCTGCGCATCGGGTCTGGAAGCGGTGAACATGGCCGCCCAGAAGGTGCGTTCCGGCTGGGATGACCTGGTGCTGGCCGGTGGTGTGGAGTCGATGAGCCGGGTGCCGATGGGTGCCGACGGCGGCGCCATGGGGCTTGACCCGGTCACCAACTACGACGTCATGTTTGTTCCGCAGGGCATCGGCGCCGACCTGATTGCCACCATCGAGGGCTTCTCCCGCGACGACGTCGACGCCTATGCGCTGCGTAGCCAGGAGAAGGCCGCCGAGGCGTGGTCGGGCGGCTACTTCGCCAAGTCCGTGGTGCCGGTCCGCGACCAAAACGGTCTGCTGATCCTCGACCACGATGAGCACATGCGGCCCGAGACCACCAAGGAAGGCCTGGGCAAGCTCAAGTCGGCCTTCGAGGGCCTGGCGGCGATGGGCGGTTTCGACGACGTCGCGCTGCAGAAGTACCACTGGGTGGAAAAGATCAACCACGTGCACACCGGCGGCAACAGCTCCGGCATCGTCGATGGCGCCGCGATCGCGATGGTCGGCAGCGAAAAGGCGGGGGCAGCGATCAACGCGACCCCGCGCGCCCGCATCGTCGCCACCGCGACCAGTGGCGCCGACCCGGTCATCATGCTGACCGGCCCGACCCCTGCCGCCCGCAAGGTGCTCGACCGCGCCGGCCTGACGGTTGATGACATCGATCTGTTCGAGCTGAACGAGGCGTTCGCGTCGGTGGTGCTGAAGTTCCAGAAGGACCTCAACATCCCCGACGAGAAGCTCAACGTCAACGGTGGGGCCATCGCGATGGGTCACCCGCTGGGGGCGACCGGCGCGATGATCCTGGGCACCATGGTCGACGAGCTGGAGCGCCGCAACGCCCGGCGCGCATTGGTCACGCTTTGTATTGGTGGCGGCATGGGTGTCGCGACGATCATCGAGAGGGTTTAAGTAAATGGCCGACAACACAATTCAGTGGGACAAGGATGCCGACGGCATCGTCACGCTGACCATGGACGACCCGTCGGGGTCGGCCAACGTCATGAACGAGGCCTACATCGAGTCGATGGGTAAGGCGGTGGATCGCCTTGTTGCCGAAAAGGATTCGATTACCGGAGTGGTGATCACCAGCGCCAAGAAGACCTTCTTCGCCGGTGGTGACCTCACATCCATGATCCAGGCCGGTCCGGAAGACGCCGGGCAGTCCTTCGACACGGTCGAGACGGTCAAGCGGCAGCTGCGAACCCTGGAGACGCTGGGCAAGCCCGTCGTCGCCGCGATCAACGGCGCGGCACTCGGCGGTGGCCTCGAGATTGCGCTGGCCTGCCATCACCGCATCGCGGCCGACGCCAAGGGCAGCCAGCTGGGTCTGCCCGAGATGACCCTGGGCCTGCTGCCCGGTGGCGGCGGGGTGACCCGCACCGTGCGCATGTTCGGTATCCAGAACGCCTTCGTGAGCATCCTGTCCCAGGGCACCCGGTTCAAGCCGGCCAAGGCCAAGGAGATCGGGCTGGTCGACGAGGTGCTGCCGACGGTCGAGGAGCTGGTGCCCGCCGCCAAGGCGTGGATCAAGGCCAACCCGGATTCCCACGAGCAGCCCTGGGACAAGAAGGGTTACAAGATCCCGGGCGGCACTCCGTCGTCGCCGGGGTTGGCTTCCATCCTGCCGTCGTTCCCGGCCTTGCTGCGCAAGCAGCTCAAGGGCGCTCCGATGCCGGCCCCGAAGGCCATTCTGGCCGCCGCGGTCGAGGGTGCGCAGGTCGATTTCGACACCGCCAGCCGCATCGAGAGCCGCTACTTCGCCTCGCTGGTCACCGGCCAGGTCGCCAAGAACATGATTCAGGCGTTCTTCTTCGACCTGCAGGCCATCAACGCCGGCAAGTCGCGGCCGGACGGCATCGGCAAGACCCCGATCGCCAAGATCGGTGTGCTCGGTGCCGGCATGATGGGCGCGGGCATCGCCTACGTCTCGGCCAAGGCCGGCTACGACGTGGTGCTCAAGGACGTCAGCGCGGAGGCCGCCGCCAAGGGCAAGGGCTACTCCGAGAAGCTGGTGGCCAAGGCACTCGAGCGCGGTCGCACCACCCAGGAGAAGGGCGACGCGCTGCTGGCTCGCATCACCCCGACCTCGGACCCGGCCGACCTCAAGGGCGTGGACTTCGTCATCGAGGCCGTGTTCGAAAACCAGGAACTCAAGCACAAGGTGTTCCAGGAGATCGAGGACATCGTCGAGCCCAACGCGGTGCTGGGATCGAACACCTCCACGTTGCCGATCACCGGTCTGGCCACCGGGGTCAAGCGCCAAGAGGACTTCATCGGTGTCCACTTCTTCTCCCCGGTCGACAAGATGCCGCTGGTCGAGATCATCAAGGGTGAGAAGACCTCCGACGAGGCCCTGGCCCGGGTGTTCGACTACACCCTGGCAATCGGCAAGACCCCGATCGTGGTGAACGACAGCCGCGGCTTCTTCACCTCCCGGGTCATCGGCACCTTCGTCAACGAGGCGCTGGCGATGCTCGGTGAGGGTGTCGAGCCGTCGTCGATCGAGCAGGCGGGATCGCAGGCCGGCTACCCGGCCCCGCCGCTGCAGCTGTCCGACGAGCTCAACCTGGAGCTGATGCACAAGATCGCTACCGCTACCCGCAAGGGTGTCGAGGACGCCGGTGGCACCTACGAGCCGCACCCGGCCGAAGCGGTTGTCGAGAAGATGATCGAGGTTGGTCGGTCCGGTCGGCTCAAGGGCGCGGGCTTCTACGAGTACCCCGAGGGCAAGCGTGCCGGCCTGTGGCCGGGCCTGCGGGAGACGTTCAAGTCGGGCACCTCGGAGCCGCCGCTGCAGGACATGATCGACCGGATGTTGTTCGCCGAGGCGCTGGAAACCCAGAAGTGCCTCGACGAGAACGTGCTGATGTCGACGGCCGACGCTAACATCGGATCCATCATGGGTATCGGCTTCCCGCCGTGGACCGGTGGTAGCGCGCAGTACATCGTCGGCTACGAGGGTGCGCTCGGCCGGGGCAAAGAGGCCTTCGTAGCCCGCGCCCGCGAGCTGGCCGCCAAGTACGGCGACCGCTTCCTGCCGCCGGACTCGCTGACCTAAGCGTCAGGCTTGGCGAGCAGACGCGGAATCGCGTGCGACCCACGGTCGCAATGCGATTCCGCGTCTGCTCGTGCCTATCCGGGCCGTGGTGGGGCGTATTCCTTGAACCGCATTGAGTCGTAGAGCCGCACACCCTTGGTGTTCAGCTTCGCGACCGCTTTGGTGAGGCCACCGGGCAGCATTGAAACCAGCTGCGCACCGTGGGTCAGCGCCCACACTCCGGCTTTCGATCGCGGAATGAGGCTCACGGCGACCCCGCTGGCAAAGGTGCGGCTGCGACTTACCGGGTCGGCCATCTCTCGCTCGTAGGCGGCGAACGCTCGCGCGTAGTCGCCGCCCGCTTGGGCCGGTTCCCCGGCCAGTATGTAGGCGCCGAGCACCGACAGGCTGGTGCTGCCGCCGACCGCGGGCTCCGGGCAGTAGCCGGCGTCGCCGACCAGTGTTACCCGCCCGCGCGACCAGGTGTCGAGCTGCAACTGGGTGATCGAGTCGAAGTAGAACGCTGGTGTGCGGTCCAGCTCTTCGAGCCAAAGGTCCACCTGCGGATGCATTCCGGCGATCGCTTCACGCAATAATTCCTTTTGCCGCAAGACATCTCGGTAGTGGTATCGCAGTTCCTCCTGGGTGCGGAACAGGAACAGCAGGCGCGCGTCGTCGAGGGGCGCTGCGGTGTAGACCGCTGCCATCCGGCCGGGCCCGACGTGACCGACCATCTCGCCGTCGTGTGCCAGTCCTTTCGGCACCGACACCACCGCGAGGTACCCGCCGAGGAATTGAGTGTGTCCGGCGTCTTCGCCGAAGACCAGGCGCCGCACGTTGGAGTGCAGCCCGTCGGCACCGACCACGATGTCGAAGCAGCGTGGCGCGGCCTGCTCGAAGCTCACCCGTCCGTCCGGCGAGATGGCTGTGATCGAGTCGCCGAACAGGTATTCGGTGTCATGGCGGCTGGCCTCGTAGTAGATCTCACTGAGATCGTCGCGCATGATCTCGACATGCTGGTCGGACGTGGCGCCGAAGATCTTGGCGAGATTGACGCGAACTGGCCGCCGCGCGCCCTCGCGATACCAGGTCAGGGTTTCGGTCCCGGTGGCCAGCGCTTCGATCTTCGATAGCACGCCCATCTTCGCCGAGATCTCCATGGACGGCCGGAACAGGTCAACGGCATGGCCGCCGGCCTTGCGCAATTGTGGCGCCCGCTCGACGACGGTGACATCGAATCCGTAGCGGCTCAGCCAAAATGCCAGTACCGAACCGGAGATGCTGGCGCCCGAAATCAAGATCCGCACGTCGGCCTCCTACTTACTTAACGTTCGGTAAGGCCAACATGGGGTGCTTACCTAACGGTAGGTCAGATAGCCTCGTGTGGTGACCAAGCCCAGGTCGGACACCAGGCGGCGGATCCAGGAAGTCGCTCGCGAACTATTTCTGCGCCAAGGTGTGCGGGGCACCCGCTTGCAGGACATCGCAGACCGGCTGGGGATCACCAAGCCGGCGCTGTACTACCACTTCGCGTCACGCGAAGACCTGGTGCGCAGCATCGTGGTGCCGTTGATCGAAGAGGGTGAGCGATTTGTCGCGGAGCGTGAGCGGCTTGCCGACGGCAATGTCCGCGGCCTGCTCGAGGGGTACTTCGATTTCCACTACCGGCATCGTCAGGACCTGATGCTGGTGGTGGTCGAACTGACGTTGCTGTCCGACCTCGGTCTGATCGACACCGTGCTGGCCTGGCGGGAGCGGCTCGGTCGGCTGGTGTTCGGCGCGGCGCCGACGCTCGGTCAGGCGACCCGGGCGGTGCTGGCATTTGGTGGATTGCAGGACTGTTGCATGCAGTTTCCGGACGAGCCCTATGCGCAACTGCGGCAGTACTCGGTGGAGGCGGCGTTGGCCGCGCTTGGTGTTTGACGCCGGGCTCGGGGCGGGTGCTTGGTGCCCGCTCCAAATTCGGAGGCCGCCGGGCATATAGTCCGAGCTATGCGCTTTGGTCTCTTCATTCCGCAAGGCTGGCGAATGGATCTCGTCGGCATCGCGCCCGAGCAGCACTGGGCGGTGATGCGTGACCTGGCTACCTACGCCGATGCCAGCGCCTGGGACTCACTGTGGGTCTATGACCACTTCCATACCGTGCCATTGCCCAGTGACGAGGCCACCCATGAGGCCTGGTCGCTGATGGCGGCCTACGCGGCGGTGACCTCGAGGATCAAGCTCGGCCAAATGTGCACCGCGATGAGCTACCGCAATCCGGTATATCTCGCCAAGGTGGCGGCCACCGCCGACATCATCTCCGGCGGGCGCATCCAGATGGGGATCAGCGGTGGCTGGTACGAACACGAGTGGCGTGCCTACGGCTACGGATTCCCTTCGGCCGGGGTGCGGTTGGGCCGGCTGGACGAAGGCGTGCAGATCATGCGGGACGCCTGGCGCGACGGCAAGGTCAGTTTTGACGGCAAGCACTATCAGGTCGACGGCGCGATCGTCGCGCCGAAGCCGTTGCAGAACAATGGAATTCCATTGTGGGTTGCCGGTGGCGGGGAGAAGGTGACGTTACGTATCGCCGCACAGTACGCGCAGTACACCAACTTCACGCCCCAGCCCGAACAGTTCGCGCACAAGTCGCAGGTGTTGGCGGAGCATTGCCGCAAACTGGGCACCGAATTCGACGCCATAGTGCGATCGGCCAACTTCACCGCCGTCTTGGGTACCTCGGAAGCCGACGTCAAAGATCGGCTGGGGCGAGTCCGTGACCGTCTGGTCGGCTACGTGCCCGAGGCCGTGGCCGATTCGATGGTTGGCGGCCTGCCGGATTCGGCGACGGGCACGCCCGAACAGGTCATCGAGCGACTGGCGCAGATTCGTGACCTTGGGTGCGAATACGCGATCTGCTATTTCCCGGAAGCCGCGTATGACCGCTCCGGCATCGAGTTGTTCGAGCGTGAAGTGATTCCCGCGCTGAGCTAGCGGCCACCGCGGCTGCTGGGCCCCGGTCTACTGATTCGGGATCGAAGCCGGGCCGCGCACCGTGCCCTCGACATAGCCGTCGTGCAGTCCGCGATCGATCTCTCGTTCCGTCGCGCTCGGAATGTGAACTGGCAGTTCGGTACAGCCGTTGCTCAGGCTCTGCAACGGGCTGGCGTCGGCGCCGGCAGGCGCGGTTCCGGCAACGCAGTCAGCCGCGCTGGCCGATGCCGCTGCGCTCACACCGAAACCGACAGCGATGGCAGCGCCGACAAGTAGTTTCGCGACCAGGGCGGTGGACTTTTGGTTGAGTGATCCCAGGGGCAGAGCGCGCGCATTCGGGAAGGACATGAAGACTCTCCTTTCGGGGCCGGCGCGGCCCGGGCGAGTTGGTGTGGGAAACGCCAGAACTGCCTACGGGCGAGATGGCGCTGGTGGTTGTGAGGGCGGTCCCGGCGAACGGTGCCGGGCGGCCAGGGGGACAGAGGTGCGATGGACGCGCCGAAGCGGCGGGCCTGAGCGGCGGTGGGTATGCGGTGCTACGTCACAGCGGCGCGATTAGCGCTGCGCCATCAGCAACGGGCCACGCAGAGCCGCATTAGCGAATCTTGACCGCCCGCAGCATTGGCGGGCTTGGCGGTATGGGTGAGGTTGGGCGCCAATTCCATTGCGAAAAGCGATGCCGGCTGCGGCGACCAGACCAAGTTCGGTGATAGAGGAATCCAGTTCGGCGGCCGACCACACGTCATCCACATGCTGTGGAACGGCTTGGTGTGGGTTGGTACCGAGCCTGATGCCGTGGCGTTGTCAACATGGCTCACGGCCGGGGAATCGGCATGTAGTTGTGTTGACCCGAGGGCCCCGGAATGCGGGCTGTGGACTGAAATCCCGTGTGACCATGTCACCGGTTCGGGCAGCGAGGCCGCAGAGAACTTGGGGCGCAACGCCCAACCTGCGATCAACGCAACAAACACACTCGGCGCCGCGGCAACCACGATGGCTGACTGCCATCGCTGGATGCGCCGATCGCTGCGGGTGCTCATAAACGCCCGAATGTACAACACGACTCTTGGGCGGCCAATGCCCTGAGCTGTGAAAACGAGCAAAGTCAGGTGTGTGTTCTACCTACCCCGTCTGCTCGCCAGGCTAGATCGCCGGGCCCAGCAGGTCGTCGGCGTCGCGGATGATGTAGCCATAGCCCTGTTCGGCCAGGAATCGTTGCCGGTGTGCGGCGTATTCGGCGTCCAGGCTGTCGCGGGCAACCACCGAATAAAACATTGCGCCACCGCCGTCGGACTTGGGGCGCAGCAACCGGCCCAACCGCTGTGCTTCCTCCTGACGCGAGCCAAAGGTCCCCGAAACCTGCACCGCCACAGAGGCCTCCGGCAAGTCGATGGAGAAGTTGGCCACCTTCGACACCACCAGGGTGGCTATCTCGCCACGCCGGAAGGCGTCGAACAGCGCCTCTCTTTCCCGAGTTTTTGTCGCTCCCTGGATGACCGGAGCATCAAGTTCGGTGCCCAGCTCTTCGAGTTGATCCAGGTAGGCCCCGATCACCAGGGTCTGCTCGCCGGGGTGCCTCTGCAGAATCGACTTCACCACAGCGATCTTGGTGTGCACCGTCGAGCACAGCCGGTAGCGTTCCTCGGGCTCGGCGGTGGCGTACGTCATGCGTTCGCTGTCGGTCATGGTGACCCGGACTTCGACACACTCCGCCGGGGCGATCCAGCCCTGCGCTTCGATGTCCTTCCATGGCGCGTCGTAGCGCTTGGGGCCGATGAGGGAGAAGACGTCGCCCTCGCGGCCATCTTCGCGGATCAGCGTCGCGGTCAGGCCCAGTCGCCGCTTGGACTGCAGGTCGGCGGTCATCCGGAACACCGGTGCCGGCAGCAGATGCACCTCGTCGTAGATGATCAGGCCCCAGTCGCGGCTGTCGAAGAGCTCGAGGTGGCGGTACTCGCCCTTGGAGCGGCGGGTGATCATCTGGTAGGTCGAGATGGTGACCGGCCGAATTTCCTTGCGTTCTCCGGAGTACTCGCCGATCTCTTCCTCGGTGAGCGAAGTGCGGGCCACCAGTTCGCGTTTCCACTGCCGCGCGGCGACGATGTTGGTGACCAGGATCAGCGTGGTCGCCTGGGCCTTGGCCATTGCGGCCGCGCCGACCAGTGTCTTGCCCGCCCCACACGGCAGCACCACCACGCCGGAGCCGCCGGCCCAGAAGGAGTCGGTGGCCAGCTGTTGGTAGTCGCGCAGCTCCCACCCGTCGGGCTGCAGGCTGATCGGATGTGCCTCGCCGTTCACGTAGCCGGCGAGATCTTCTGCGGGCCAACCGATCTTGAGCAGCAGCTGCTTGACCCGGCCTCGCTCGCTGGGGTGGACGATTACGGTGTCGTCGTCGATGCGGGCGCCCAGCATCGGCGCAATCTTCTTGTTGCGCAGCACTTCTTCGAGCACGGCCCGATCCAGGCTGATCAGCGTCAACCCATGCGCGGGGTGCTTGACCAGTTGCAGCCGGCCATAGCGGGCCATGGTGTCGACGATGTCGACGAGTAGTGGCTGGGGTACCGCGTAGCGCGAGTGGGTGACCAGCGCGTCGACCACCTGCTCGGCGTCGTGGCCGGCCGCCCGGGCGTTCCATAGGGCCAGCGGTGTGATCCGGTAGGTGTGCACGTGTTCCGGTGCGCGCTCGAGCTCGGCGAACGGCGCGATGGCCGCGCGTGCGGCGCCGGCCTGCTCGTGGTCGACCTCGAGCAGAACCGTCTTGTCGGATTGCACGATCAGGGGTCCGTCGGTCATGCGTGCCGCCCTTCGTCACAGCAGGGTGCTAGCCGCACCGCATCGCCATCTGGGTGGTCACCGAAGTGGATCATGGGATCCATTATTGGCCGTCGGCCGAGACGACCGACGTGATGCGGTGCACAGCGAAGTCACGCAGCTTTCCCGAGGTGGAATCGATGGCGGTCAACTGACCGCCCCGGATGACGATGGGGGACACCACTCGCTGGGTGGCCACGCCCGCGGCGTCGAGGTAGCCGATTACCAGGGTGGCCTGGTCCTTTGCGGCGCGCTGCAGCAGCGACATCGCGACGGCCGGATCGATGCGGATATTGCCGAACGGTGCCGAGGTCACCGTGCGCAGCACCTCGATGATGCCGTTCAGCGTCTCACCGCTGGGCCGCGCCGGGGGCCGATAGGGCCGGCGTTGGTTGGGCGCGGGAACCCGGGCGCCGCGGGGCCGGACGTCGACAATCGCGCCGGTGGAGTCCTCGGCAGCGGGGGCGAAGCCCGCACTGCGCAGGGCGACGAGGACCTCGCCGATCGGGGCGGGTGAGACCGCCACGGTCGGGGCCAGGGCGCGCAGCTGCACCGCCTCGGCGGCGGGTGCCGCTACGGCTTGGGCTAGCAACGCGGGGTCTTCGCAGCGCACGAACGAGGTGGCCATGCCGATGCGGAGTTGGCCGTGCCGGCGCGCCACGTCGTCGATGAGGTAGGTGAGCCCCTGCGGGGCCGGTGTCTTGGAGTGGTCCGCGAAAAACGTGTGCATCCAGCCGCGGGTCTTGCCGATGTCGAGCGCATGCCGGATGGATTGTTCGCTGAGCCGGTACACCATCGCCGCACCGGCCGATTCGATGGTCGCCACGGTTGCCAGTTCATCGGCGAGGTCGCGCTGCAGCGGACCGGGTACCACGACGGTCAGGTCCGCTTGGACGAGAAAATGGTCGATCGGCTTCGGCAGCGCCGCGGCCATTGCGGCAATCACGGCGGCGGGGTCGCCGCCGTGTTCCAGCAGGGTGCGCCCGGGCTTGCTGATCGCGCCGCGCCCGACCAGCCCCAGGGCCTCGCTCTCGGCCAACAGATCCGAGATCGGCTCCGGCTGCAGTCTTCGGCTCCATCGCGGGCGCTGCCAGATCAAAGCGGCCGAAGCCGTCACCGGATCGACACCGGCGCCGGCGGGTAGCTCAGCGAGCATGCCCAGCAGCAGCCGGCGATCCAATGGCGCTGCAGTCGAGAACAGCGAATCAGACAAGGCGCTATAGGGCTTGGCGTCGGGGCCCCGGCTGCCGATCAACGCCGGGCGGCCGGGCAGATCGAGCCACGCGGTGGCCAGTAGCTGCCACCGCTCGGCCGGTGACATCGTGGTGAACCGGTCGGCGGTGGCCGTCGGCGCCCAGTACGGTCCGTCACCGTGGTCGGGCAGCGGATCGGGCATGCCGCTGGCGATCAGTCCGGCCGCCGCCGCCACCTCGAGGATCAGGCCTAGGCGCGCCTCGTCGATTCCGACCGCCTTGGCGATCCGCTTGATCTCACGCACCCCGAGTCCACCGCTGCGCAGCTCGACAACCGGCATGGTGCCGAGGTTCTCCAGCAGTGCTTCCACCTCACGCAGCAGGTCGATCACCGCTCCGGCGGCCGTCGCGTCGACGTCCTCGGGGGTGGTGGTGGAAACCACCGGGTCGGGTGCACTGAGCTGCATCGGACCGGGCCGTTCGCCGCGGAGCACCTGGCCGACGTGGCGGGGCAAGATCACGGTGTCGGCGTCGATGCGCCGCAGCAGTCCCATCGTCAAGAGCTGCGGCACCGGGCGGTCCGGGGCGGCACCGGGTGCGGCGTCGCGGGTGCGGCCCATCGGCGACCCCTCGCGCAGTTTGTCCAGCACGTCGCGTTGCGGCTGGTCCCGCCCGGCGATCAGTTCGGCAATTTGCTCGCCGGTTCGTGAGTTGTCCTCGAGAGTTGCCTGCCCCGGGTGCCAGGGCAGCGCGGTGCCGGCATCGGCGGCGATCCGAACGGTGGTGTCGCCCCAGGCCAGGGCGCGCAGCTTGAGGTCGGTGAGCGCCTCGGTCAGTTCGGCCTGGGTGGCGCGCTCACCGATCAGCGACACCAGCTTTGCGATCGGCACCGGCTCGGTGTCGGCCAGCAGCACCAGCAACGCATCGAGCACCGCCAACCGCAGGAAGTCGAGTTGTTCGGTCGCAGCCTTGACCGATTGACGGGCCTGGGCCCGCGCGGCCAGCGCGGCGATGCTGCCAGGTGGCGGCTGGGCAAGGTCCGGCCGCAGCTCGAGTAGCGTGATCAGCCGCTCGTCGGGCAATTCGGCCAGCCAGGACCCCAGCGGGATTTCCGGGGTGTGTTCGGTCATTGCTGATCAGCGTAGGCCCGACCGGTGACCTTGCGCCGCGGACGGCAGGTAAACCTGTCAGAATGGACGCCGTGGCTGACATTGCTGAAGGCAAGGCGGGTAAGAGCAAGTACGTGGACAACGGCTGGCCGACCACGGATCCGGATGACCACGCCGTGAGCGAGCTGGTGACCGACCGAACAGGGGCGCTGTCTCCGTTCGGTGAGGTGGTGTTTCCGCTGGCCGCAGACGATCTGCCCTACTTGCACCCGGTGACAGTCGTCAACAGGTAGTCGTTGGGATGGCCGAGCCCCCCAACGCATCCGAGGCCCCCGCGGCATCGGCGACACCCGGGGCAGGCTCTTATCCCTCAGGTGGGCTATCGCATCTGGATGAGCGGGGAGCCGCGCACATGGTCGACGTCACCGAGAAGGGGGCCACCAGACGCACGGCTGTTGCTGCGGGCTTTCTGCGCACCTCGACGGAGGTGGTGGCGCTGATCTCGAGCGGCGGCCTGCCCAAGGGGGATGCGCTGGCCACCGCGCGGGTGGCGGGAATTCTGGCGGCCAAACGCACCAGTGACTTGATCCCGCTGTGTCATCAGCTCGCCCTGACCGGTGTCGACGTTGATTTCACCATGGCTGAGGCGGATGTCGAGATCACCGCGACGGTGCGCAGCACCGACCGAACCGGTGTCGAGATGGAGGCACTGACCGCTGTCAGCGTCGCGGCCCTTACGCTCTACGACATGATCAAAGCGGTCGACCCAGCCGCTCGTATCGACGATGTCCGGGTGCTCAGCAAACAGGGCGGGCGCAGCGGAAGCTGGTCGAGGTGAGCACGGCTCGCTCGGCCCAAATCATCATCGCTTCAACGCGTGCGGCATCCGGTGTGTACACCGATGAATGCGGGCCGATTATCGCTGAATGGCTTGAGCAACGCGGCTTTTCGCCGCTGGAATCCAAGGTGGCCGCCGACGGTAACCCGGTCGGCGAGGCGCTGCAGGACGCGGTCGAGGCCCAGGTGGACCTGATCATCACCTCGGGCGGCACGGGGATTTCGCCTACCGACTCGACCCCGGAGCAGACCGTGGCGGTGCTGGACTTTGTGATCCCGGGATTGGCCGACGCCATCCGGCGCGCCGGCCTGCCGAAGGTTCCGACTTCGGTGTTGTCCCGAGGGGTGTGTGGTGTGGCCGGCCAAACCTTGATCGTCAACCTGCCTGGTTCACCTGGCGGCGTTCGGGACGGGTTGGATGTGCTCGCCGACGTCGTGCACCACGCGCTCGATCAAATCGCTGGCCAAGACCACCGGCGATGACGCAGGTTGTGCGGGCCCTGCTGACCGACCAGCCGATCTCTCTGGCCGAACACGAGGAACTGGTGGGCCGGCCGTCGGCGGGAGCTGTCGTCGGTTTCGTCGGGGTGGTGCGCAACCACGATGGTGGCCGGGAAGTGTTGCGGCTGGAGTACTCCGCGCACCCGTCGGCCGGCCAGGTGCTAGCTGAGGTGGTGGCCGATGTCGCCCAACACGCCGCCGGTGTGCGCGCGGTCGCGGCCAGCCACCGAATCGGGGTCCTGCACGTGGGCGATGCAGCCTTGGTGGCCGCCGTGGCTGCCGATCATCGCGAGGCCGCGTTCACCACGTGCGCGAAGTTGGTCGACACGATCAAGGCGCGGCTTCCGGTGTGGAAGCACCAGTTCTTCGGTGATGGTTCCGAAGAATGGGTGGGTTCGGCCTAACCCGCTCGGCTTTTCGCGCCGGTCGGTTTAGGGGTGACCCTGTCTCAGGCGAAGACGGCCGGCTGCGCGAGCGCGTCGAGCGCGTCGTTGCCGCTGATGTTCTGTCCCACGATCGCCTGCCACAACTTCTTAGTGTAGGCGACGGTCGAAGCCTCGTGGACGTCCACCGGCGGTGCCAGGTCTTCGGGGGCCGGCGGCAGGTCGGCCGGGGCGGGCACGTCGTTGCCCACCAGCTCCACCGGGGCCGCCACGTCCTCCGGCGCCGGCGGAAAGTCGGCCGGCGCGGGCGCGGCCACATCCTCAGGCGCAGGGGGGAGGTCCTGCGGCGCGGGCGGCAGGTCTTCTGGGGCGGGGGGCAGGTCGGCCGGGGCCGGGGGTGCCAGGTCTTCGGGGGCCGGCGGCAGGTCGGCCGGCGCGGGCACGTCGTTGGCCGCCAACTCTACCGGGGGTGCCGGGTCAGCCGGGGGCGGGACGTCATCTCCGGGGGGCGGGGCCAGCGGTGCCGGCTCGCCGTTGATTCCGGGGGCGTCGAGCGGGGCATCCAGCGCGGCCGGAGCGGGGACGTCGCGGGGAGTGGCGGCCGACAGGCCGTGTCCGCATACCGGCCAGGCTCCGCGGCCCTGAGTGGCCAGGACGCGCTCGGCGACCGCGATCTGCTCTTCGCGACTGGCCAGCTGCGCGGATGGCGCATATTCGCCGCCACCGTGGGAGGCCCAGGTGCTCTGCGCGAATTGGACGCCGCCGTAGTAGCCGTTGCCGGTGTTGATCGCCCAGTTGCCGCCAGACTCGCAACGGGCCACCTGGTCCCATTCGCCGTCGGTGGCCGCGGCCGCGTGGCCGGCAAGGGCGATACCACCGCCGCCGAGCACCGCGCCGGTGAAGGCGATCTTGGCGACGCTGACGTTCGAGGTAGTGGGCTTACGGTGACGTCCACTCATACGTTCAGTAATTCCTCTCGGTACACGCCTGCGAGGTCAGCTGTCGGGTTCGGGTTGGAGAGGTTACCCGGCCAGCGTCGTACTACATCTGTGGGACGACGTCGGCTTCACCCCAAGGGCCGTGAAGGGCCCGGTCCGATCTCGGTGGACCTGGCGGGTCCCCCGCCTCCATCCGTGGGTCGGAATCCCCCGCCTACCGGATGGAGCTCGGCGCGTTGTAGGGAGGGCAGGCAAGTCAGTTGGGTTCGGTTGACCAGCCCTGAGAGACGATAGCGGTTTCAGGCGTTCTCGTCACGCACGAAGTAATGAGGTGTTTTCCGCGCAACCGTGGGCTAAAACGCCAGGAACGACCACTGTTTCCGCAGCTCATAGCGTCCCGACATCACCTCGTGTCCCGGTCGTTATCGTTCCGTTACGTGAGGCAATTCACAGGGCTTAGCCGCCGGCGAATGGCGGGAGTACGTCAACCGTGTCGCCGGTGGATAACGCGGTGGCGTCATTTCGGACAGCAATTCCGTCCCTGAGGTAAGAGCATCGGCCCAACACCGTCGCCAGCCGCGTGCTCCGGCCGGCCAGCGTGTCGACCAACTCGGCAACGGTGGCGTCAGGCCGCAACCCGACCGTTTCGCACTCGATCCCCGCCGCCGCCCGTGCGGCCGCGAAGTAACGAACGGTGACCTCGATCCCGGCGGGCTGATCGGGCACGGGCGCCTTCGGGCTAGCCACCGATCGCGCTCATGGGGCGCTGGGGCTGGACGAAATCCGGGTTGTTGATCCCGTGGCCGGCCGGTTTGGCCCACATCGCGCCGCGCCACGCCGCTTCGATCGCCTCGTCGCCGGCGCCGGCGCGCAGCAACCCGCGAAGGTCGGTTTCCTCGGTGGAGAACAGGCAGCTGCGGACCTGACCGTCGGCGGTCAGCCGGGTGCGGTCACACGTCGAGCAGAACGCGTGCGAAACCGAGGCGATGACCCCGAACTTACCGGCGGGCGTGTCAGGACCGGCGTCGACCAGCCAGAGCTCGGCAGGAGCCGAACCGCGTGGCGCTGGATCAGGCCGAAGCCGGAAATGGGGTTGCAGCGCCGCCAACACATCGTCGGAGCCCAGCAGCGCGTTGCGCCGCCACTGATGTCCGGCGTCGAGTGGCATCTGCTCGATGACCCGCAGCTGGTAGCCCTGCTCCAAACAGAATCTCAGCAACTCGACGACGTCTTGGCGGCCCGTCTCGGGGTCCAGCACGGCGTTGACCTTGACCGGAGTCAAACCGGCAGCCCTGGCGCCGGCCAGGCCGTCCAGCACATCGGTCAACCGGTCCCGGCGGGTGACGGCCGCGAAGTGGGCGCGGTCCACGGTGTCCAGCGACACGTTGACCCGGTCCAAACCCGCCTCCGCCAATGCCGCTGCCCGCTTCGCCAGACCCACACCATTGGTCGTCAACGAGATTTTCGGGCGGGGCCGCAGTTGGGCCGCTGCCGCGACCACCTCTTCGAGATGCCGGGCCAACAGCGGCTCGCCGCCGGTGAACCGCACGCTGGTGATCCCGAGCCGGGTAACCGCGATGCGGAGCAGCCTGGCCAGCTCCGCCGGTCCAAGCAGCTGCTCGCCGGGCAGCCAGTTCAGGCCTTCCGCGGGCATGCAGTAACCGCAGCGCAGATTGCAGCGGTCGGTTAGTGACACCCGCAAGTCGGTGGCGGACCGGCCAAAGCGATCCAGAAGCGGACCATCGCCCGGTGCGTCGGATGCGATCGCCGAGCCTTCCGACCGGCCACGCACCGTCGGGACGCCCAGCGCGGTCACCGTCATCGGGCCACCCGCTCGTATCGGGTCGGCCAGTCGGCGGAAACAATCTCCTTGCCCAGCGGAACCAGTGACACCGGGATCAGCTTGAGGTTGGCCAGCGCCAGCGGGATCCCGATGATCGTTATCGCCATCGCCATCGCCACTGCGCTGACCAGGTGCCCGATGGCCAGCCAAAGCCCGAACAGCAGGATCCAGATGACGTTGCCGATCAGGGCGCCGGTTCCAGCGCTGGGCTTTTCGACGATCGTTCTGCCGAACGGCCACAACGCGTAGGACGCGATCCGCAACGCCGCGAAGCCGAACGGAATGGTCACGATGAGCAGAAAGCAGATCAGCGCCGCGACCAGGTAACCCAGGGCCAGCCAAAGGCCGCCGAACACCAGCCAGATAACGTTCAGTATTAGGCGCATATCTCCTCCAGCAGTGGTGCCAGCCTACCGAGTGCCGGATAAACAGGGATGCTTGGCGGGCCAGCATCCGAGTAGGATCTGTGATCGTCCTCGCGTCCTGCGCATGCGGGACGCATCTTTTTGTTGTAAACCCAGTGATCCGTCAGACAAGCAGGTGAGAGCAGTGCCGACCGGCAAGGTGAAGTGGTACGACTCCGACAAGGGGTTCGGCTTCCTGTCGCAGGAGGAGGGCGAGGACGTCTACGTTCGTTCCTCTGCGTTGCCGGCAGGCGTCGAGGGGCTTAAAGCGGGGCAGCGGGTGGAATTCGGTATCGCGTCCGGGCGGCGCGGACCGCAGGCGTTGAGCCTCAAATTGCTCGACCCGCCACCGAGCCTCACCCGCACCCGCCGCGAGGCCGTTGAGCACAAGCACAGCCCCGACGAGCTACACGGCATGGTCGAGGACATGATCACGCTGCTGGAGAGCACCGTGCAGCCAGAGCTGCGCAAGGGGCGCTACCCGGACCGCAAGACCGCCCGGCGGGTCTCCGAGGTGGTCAAGGCCGTGGCGCGGGAGCTCGACGCTTAACCGTTGGCGCAATACGTCCGCTCGGGCATCGAATCGGGTTGACGTCAGGGCTTTTTCAAAGTGGCTGGCCCGCTGGCCGCGTTCGTCATCGTCGGGCACTTCCGCTTGCCGTTGTGCGCCGTAGTATTGCCTGCGTACGGCACCAGGTTTTTCCTATCGCGGTGAAGTCGTAGCGCGGAGGCAACGATGGCACAGCAGGCGCAGGTCACCGAGGAGCAAGCGCGAGCTCTTGCCGAGGAATCCCGTGAAAGTGGCTGGAATAAGCCATCTTTCGCGAAGGAGCTATTCCTCGGACGCTTTCCGCTGGAGCTGATAAATCCCTTCCCCCGGCCGTCGGACGCCGAGGAGGCGCGCACCGCGGCGTTTCTGTGCCGGCTGCAGGAGTTTCTCGGCACCATTGACGGCAGCGTCATCGAGCGAGACGCCCAGATTCCCGATGAATACGTCAAGGGCCTGGCCGAACTGGGTTGCTTCGGCATGAAAATTCCGTCCGAATATGGCGGATTGAGCATGTCGCAGGTTGCCTACAACCGCGCGCTGATGCTGGCATGGACGGTCCACACCAGCCTGGGCGCGCTGCTGTCGGCGCACCAATCGATCGGTGTGCCTGAGCCACTGAAACTCGCCGGAAGCCCCGAGCAGAAGAAGAAATTCTTGCCGCGGTGCGCCGCCGGTGCCATCGCGGCCTTCCTGCTCACCGAGCCCGACGTCGGATCCGATCCGGCCCGGCTGGCCTCGACGGCCACACCGATCGACGACGGTCAGGCCTACGAACTCGAGGGGATCAAACTGTGGACCACCAACGGTGTGGTTGCCGAATTGCTGGTGGTGATGGCCCGGGTGCCCAAGAGTGAGGGGCACCGGGGTGGAATCAGCGCATTCGTGGTCGAGGCCGATTCACCCGGAATCACCGTCGAACGGCGCAACAAATTCATGGGACTGCGCGGCATCGAGAACGGCGTAACCAGGCTGCACCGCGTGCGGGTGCCCAAGGAGAATCTGATCGGTCGGGAGGGGGACGGTCTGCGGATCGCGCTGACCACCCTCAACGCCGGGCGGCTGGCGATACCCGCGATGGTGACGGGGGCGGCCAAATGGTCGCTGAAAATTGCGCGTGAGTGGTCCGGCGAGCGAGTGCAATGGGGCAAGCCGCTGGGCAAGCACGAGGCGGTCGCCGGCAAGATCTCGTTCATCGCCGCCACCACGTACGCGCTTGAAGCGGTGGTGGAGATATCGGGTCAGATGGCTGATGAGGGCCGCAACGATATCCGCATCGAGGCGGCGCTGGCCAAGCTGTGGTCCAGTGAGATGGCGTGCCAGGTCGCCGATGAGCTGTTGCAGATCCGGGGCGGGCGTGGCTATGAGACCGCCGAGTCACTGGCTGCGCGGGGTGAGCGTGCGGCACCGGTGGAGCAGTCGTTGCGTGATGTTCGGATCAACCGGATCTTCGAGGGATCCAGCGAGATCATGCGGTTGCTCATTGCCCGCGAAGCGGTAGACGCGCACCTGGCCGCCGCTGGGGATCTGGCCAAACCCAACACCGATCTTCGGAAGAAGGCGGCAGCCGCGGTTGGCGCCAGCGGGTTCTATGCAAAATGGTTGCCGCAGCTGGTATTTGGTGAGGGACAGCGGCCCAAGGCGTATCACGAGTTCGGCCCGCTGGCCGCTCATCTGCGATTCATCGAACGCTCGACTCGCAAGCTGGCCCGAAACACCTTCTACGGGATGGCCCGCTGGCAGGCCAAGCTGGAACAAAAGCAGGGCTTTCTCGGTCGCATCGTCGACATCGGTGCGGAATTGTTCGCCATGTCCGCGGTATGCGTGCGGGCCGAAGCCCAACGGGTCGCTGATTCGATCGTCGGACGGCAGGCCTACGAGCTGGCGGAGGCATTCTGCGGGCAGGCGACTCTGCGGGTGGAAGCGCTGTTCCACGGGTTGTGGACCAACACCGATGTCGGCGATGTCCGCCTGACCAACGACGTGTTGGAGGGTCGGTATGCCTGGCTGGAGGATGGAATCATCGATCCTTCCGAGGGCACCGGACCCTGGATTGCGCATTGGGAGCCCGGGCCGTCCACGCAGCCGAATGTGGCTCGGCGCTTCCTGCCTGACTCGACGTCAGCCGAGGCGAAGCCGTAAGGCTGTCCACCCATGGGCTCATATGTTGCCGGCGCCGGTGAATTCAGCCGCGACACCAACTACATCACCACCCGCATCACCGCCGACGGGCGCGACGGCTATGCGGTGCAGCCCGGTCGCTATCGCCTCATCGTTGCCCGGGCTTGTCCGTGGGCCAACCGCGCCATCATCGTGCGCCGCCTGCTGGGTTTGGAACCCGTTCTTTCCATAGGCTTTTGCGGACCCACCCATGACGCGCGCAGCTGGACCTTCGACCTTGATCCCGAAGGTCTGGACCCGGTGTTGCAGATCCCGCGACTACAGGACGCCTACTTCAAGCGCTTCCCGGAGTACCCCAAGGGCATCACCGTTCCGGCGATCGTCGATGTACCGACCGGCGCGGTGGTCACCAACGACTTCGCGCAGATGACCTTGGACTTGTCCACGCAGTGGGCCGCCTACCATCGCGACGGCGCCCCGCAGCTGTACCCGTCACGGTTGCGACTCGAGATCGACGAGGTGAGTCAGCGGATCTACACCGAAGTGAACAACGGCGTGTACCGCTGTGGCTTTGCCGGCTCACAGCAGGCGTACGAGGCCGCTTTCGATCGGCTGTTCGGCGCATTGGACTGGTTGAGCGATCGTCTGGCGAGTCGACGCTATCTGGTGGGGGACACCATCACCGAGGCCGACGTGCGGCTGTTCACCACGCTGGCCCGTTTCGATCCGGTGTACCACGGTCATTTCAAGTGCAATTGGTACAAGCTCAGCGAGATGCCCGTGTTGTGGGCGTACGCTCGTGATCTGTTCCAGACCCCGGGATTCGGCGATACCGTGGACTTTGTCCAAATCAAGCAGCACTACTACATCGTGCACGCCGACATCAACCCCCCCGGGATTGTTCCCAAAGGCCCCGATCTGGCTGGCTGGTTGGCGCCGCACGGGCGGGAAGCGCTGGGCGGCAGGCCCTTCGGTGATGGCACGCCGCCCGGGCCGCCGGTCGCAGGGGAGCGGGTCCCGGCCGGTCACGGAGCCTAGGTTCTGCGCACGAGCGCGTGTCGAACCTGCGCCACGACGATGTCAGGCCGGTTTTTCAGTGTCTGCGCGTTGACTCGAACAATCGTCCACCCGCGCGCTTCGAGTTCGGCCGATCGATCGAAAGCGTCGCTGCGCGCCGCGTTATTCCACTGACCTGCGCTGTCAAATTCGACGCCGACTTTGCATTCCGGCCAGCCCATGCCGATCCGGGCCGCCACCGCGCCCCAATCGTCGAGTACCTTGATCTCGGTTTGGGGCGCTGGCAGGCCAGATCGAATGATTAGCAAGCGAATTCGCGTCTCATAGGGCGAATCGGCGCCGGCGTCGACCAGCGGTAGTGCCTGACGTAGCTGGATCAACCCGCGAGCACCGCGATGTCGCTCGGCGAGCATCTCGACGTCGGCCACCTTCAGCTCGGTGGCACGCGTCAGTGCATCGAGTCGAATCACCGCTGTGGTCAGTCCTTTTCGCCTTCCGAGGTCGAATGCCGTGCGCGCCGGAGTGGTCAGGGCGATGCCGTCGCGCACGCATACCTCGTCCTCATCGAGGCAGGCGCTGTGGGAAATGATGCCGCGCGCCTTGTCCCGGCCCCGTCGGTTGAGTTCGGCCGGTAGCCAATCGTCGATCCATCCCGTGCGGTGCAGCGCCGCGGCGGACAGGCCCACCGCCGTTGCGGACCGCCCCGACCACAACCACGCGGCGATGGCCCGCGTCACCGCCGTCAGCTTCTTCCCGCGGGGGATGTACACGTTGCGGTGAACCATCTCGAAGTGGGTCCGCAACCGGTGTGGTGTGACGGCTCCGGCGGCTAGTGCTTCAGTGCCCCGGAACGGCCAGTCCAAAATCTCCATGCCGACACGGTGCCTGGCCGTACCGACACGTCCGAGCGAATGTCGAGTTGTTGGGGGTCCCGCGAAGATCTGCCGACGGCGCGCCGCCCGGTGAGCCGATGAGGTGGCTAGAAGACCACGCGCACCGACCATTCCGCGTGCGGTGCCTCCCGCAGTTCACCGGAGGGATCGACCACCAACGTCAGCAACTGCACGACCACCCCGGTGAGCCGCCCGCGTTGCGGGTCGACGGTGGGGATGGTGACAGCCAACCGACTGTTCGGCCGGAAGATGACGGCGGTGGTATTGGGCGGGTCGTCGTAGAGCTGCAGCAGCCGCCACGGTGCCCGGGAAATGGCCTGCGGGACCGACAGCTGGACCGGATAGCGTTCGGTCACCGGCAGTTCGCCCTGAGTCTGCGGCGTCTGGCACTCGTCGAGCCTGAGCACGTCGCAGTACATGTATGGACCTACCCGGGTCAGGTGCCCGTGTGAGTACAGGCTGATCTCGGGCCGTTGTGGACCGGAATTGCGTGCCAGTAGCCAGGCGCCGACGCCCGCGCTCGCCGACAACCCCAGCACCACGACTGCGATCAGCGCAGTCATCCAGCGTTTCACTGCGGTCCCACTCCCGCCGTTGCGGTCCCCCGGCGCGTGGTCTCCTGCTCGGCCATGACGGGACGGTTGCCCCCGAGGCCGGGTATCAGCGAGTCGCCCCGAAAGCTGACAATTGTTTGTGCCAGACCCAGGATCAGCAGCGCGCTGACCGTGGTGAAGCCGATCCACAGGTCGGTGTAGATCAGCACGCCGACCGCCCCGCCCAGGACCCATGCCAGCTGCAGGGTCGACTCCGAGCGGCCAAAGCCCGATGCCCGCGATTCCTCCGGGAGGTCGTGTTGCAACGACGCATCCAGTGAGGCCTTGGCGATCGCACTCGAGCCCGACGTGACCAAGGTGGCGATGGCGGCAGTCACGAGGTTGCCGGCCACCGCGGCCGCCAGCGCGAAAGCGGTGACCACCACGGTGCAGCGCACTACCAGCACCGCCGGCCTACCCAGCTGTAGGCGAGCGCTGGCGAAGTTTCCGGCGAAATTGCCGATTGCGGCCGCCGCGCCGATCAAGCCCAGCATCCCCAGCTGAACCCACCCGTTGGCATCGTGGGCCTTGGCGACAAACGCCGGGTACAAGAACAGGAAGCCGACCATCACCTTGATGGTGCAGTTACCCCACAGCGAGGTAATGATGTTGCGGCCCAAGGGTTGTCGCAATGCTCCGCTGAGATTCTTGACTTCTTCGGGCCAGCTTCGGCGTTGCCTGCCACGGTCGCGGTGGTAGCTCAGTGTCGCGGGAACCTCGCCCGCGGTCACCTCGACCCAGCGCGGAATGCGCATGGACAGCAGCGCACCGGCCACGGTGACCGCGACAACGACGAACAGCGCTCCCGGCAACTCGAACAGGCGGGTGCAGGCGAACTCGACCCCCGCCGCGACGGCACCGCCGGCCATGGTCCCGCCGAGCAGGCCGAATACCGTCAGGCGGGAGTTGACTCGCACCAAGTCGATGGACGGCGGCATCACCCGGGGCGTCATGGCACTGCGCAGCACGCTGAAGGACTTCGACAACACCATCATGGCCAGTGCGCAGGGATAGAGCACCCAGGACGGGAAGCTTCCGCTGGCCCCGTCGTAGTTCATGATCAGCACCAAGGCCAACACCGTGCGAAGTCCGAACGAGAGCGCCAACGCGACGCGCCGGCCGTGCTGCAGTTTGTCCAGCGCGGGACCGATCAACGGGGCGACCACGGCGAACGGAGCAATCGTGATCAGCAGGTAGAGGGCCACCTTGGATTTGCTCTCGCCGCTGGCCGCCGCGAAGAACAAGGTGTTGGCCAGTGCCACAGCCATCGAGGAGTCGACCGCGAAGTTAGCCATCGTCGGCCACGTCAGCGCGGTCAACCCCGACTTGTCGGCGCCGTCGGCGGTCGCGGCGCGCTGGACCATCCAGTACATCCGCGAACCCATCTCCCGGCTGCGCATTGCCGCGGCGCGGGTGACGGTGATCCGTTCACCGCTGCTGAGACCGCGCGGGGGTGGTGGGGGCGCCTCGTTCCCCTCCGCGTCGTCTTCGGATTCCGGCTCCCGGTCCAGCGGCGGGAGGTAGCGGTTGGCGCTTGGCATGGGCGGTGGACGGCGCGTGCGACGGTTGCCGGGGCCGCCGGTGGGGTAGTTCGCCATCCCCGGGTGCTCACTGACCGATCCGTTTCGGGTGCGGCGGCCCGGGGACGCGGCCATTCGGCCCTGGTGATCACGCCGCCATCCAGACACAAGTCAATTCTGTCCTATCTCGCCGCCCCGTGTAGGCAACCGGGTGTGGCTCGCCTCCCGTGTCTTCCGGCAGTATGGGAGTCGCTTGCAGAAAGGAAAGGGAATGTGACCGGACCCTTTGAGGACTCGACGGAATCCTCCGCGACGGCCGTGGCCGAGTGGCCCGAAGAGCTGGCGCCGACGCTCACGGGTGCGGTTGCGCTGGCCAGGGAGGCTGTCGAGGAGTTCAGCGGCGCCGAGGCTGTCGGAGATTACCTGGGCGTCAGCTACGAAGATCCCAATGCCGCCACCCACCGATTCCTGGCGCATCTGCCCGGCTACCAGGGCTGGCAGTGGGCCGCAGTGGTGGCCAGCTACGTCGGTGCCGATCGGGTCACCGTCAGTGAGGTGGTGCTGGTCCCGGGCCCAACCGCGCTGCTGGCGCCGGCCTGGGTGCCGTGGGAGCAGCGGGTACGGCCGGGGGATCTAAGCCCGGGAGACCTGCTGGCGCCGGCGAAGGACGATCCACGGCTGGTGCCGGGTTACGCCGCCAGCGGTGACGCTCAGGTCGATGAGACCGCGGCAGAGGTCGGGCTCGGCCGGCGCTGGGTGATGAGCGGTTGGGGCCGTGCCGAGGCGGCGCAACGATGGCACGACGGAGACTGCGGCCCCGACTCGCCGATGGCGCGATCGACCAAGCGAGTGTGTCGAGACTGTGGGTTCTTCCTACCGCTGGCCGGATCGCTGGGCGTGATGTTCGGGGTATGCGGTAACGAACTGGCGGCCGACGGACGCGTTGTCGACAAGCAGTACGGTTGCGGCGCGCACTCGGATACCCCCGCTCCGGCGGGCACCGGCTCACCGATGTACGAGCCGTATGACGACGGAGTGCTCGATGTCGTGGAGAAGCCGGCCGAGTCGTCGGACTAGCCTGCTTCGGCGGCAGCCTTGATCCTGGCCAGCGAGGTGTTCATGCCTTCGACCAGCTCACGTTCAAAGTTCGTGTTGCCGCCGAGCAGGGCATTCACCGACATGCTCGAGAATGCGCTGACGCCGTTTTCGGCGTGACGGCTCTCGGTCAGCCGGGTTCCCGCGCCGTGCGGCGCCAGCTCATAGCTCCAGATCGTGCGGTTGGTATCGACCCGGAATGCCAGCTTCTGCTCGGGGATGACCTCCACGATTCGGGAGCTGGTGGGCCAGAACAGGCGGTTGCGGCGGTTGAAGTTCAGGGTGCGGGTGCCCTGGCGCAACGGGCCGAATTGGTGCATCCAGCGGCACTGCGGGCTCCACTCGGGCATCCGTCGCAGATCGGATATCAACGCCCAGACCTTCGAGGGTGGCGCGTCGATATCAATGTGCGTTTGCAACAGCGGAGATGCCATGGGTCCTCCCGGGTAGGCAATTACTAGTCGATTTGCTGGTCGAGGTAGGTCTCGAGTCCGGCCTGAGCGCCGCGCGCACCGCGGCGGGCAGCGGCAAGCTGCCAGACGAAAAGGCAGGTACCGAACAATCCCACCACCAGTCCGGCAACCGTCACTGGACGCCAGCCCTGCAGACTGGGGACCAGGAACGCCGCCATGGCCGCGCCCAACCAGGCGAGCGCTCCGACCAAGATGACCGGCCACACCTCGAGCAGGACCGCCGGTAGCGGAGGCGGTTCGGGGCTTTGGTCGGGCTCGATACTCATCGTGTCTCCAAGATAGCCAAGTCGCCATCCAGACGGCCGTGCGGATGCAGGTGGGTTTGCCCTCGCGCCGACGGCGGGGTCGTTCTCGTGTCCGCGAGCGCCCCATCGGCCCAGGCCGCCCCGGGCGCGGCCAGGCTTCGGTAAGCGGTGTGCCAAAGCGGTCGCGGGCGGTCGCGCCGAATCCTGGCCGTCGGACACGGCGGGCATGGGTTTGCCGTTCTGAACCCGCGCCATTGCGTTCCGATGTAACCTCGCGCTGTGCCTGACAGCGATGGGCGGCTGGCTAGCGACTTGTCGTTGGCAGTTATGCGGTTGGCCCGCCAACTTCGATTTCGGAACCCCTCGTCGCCGGTGTCGTTGTCTCAGTTGTCGGCATTGACCACGTTGGCCAATGAGGGCGCGATGACACCCGGCGCGTTGGCGATCCGCGAGCGAGTCCGCCCACCGTCGATGACTCGGGTGATCGCTTCCCTGGCCGACATGGGTCTGGTGGATCGCACGCCGCACCCCGTTGACGGCCGCCAGGTGCTGGTCTCGGTGTCCGAAGCGGGTGCGGAGCTGGTCAAAGCGGCGCGGCGGGCCCGCCAGGAATGGCTGGCCGAGCGCTTGGCGACGCTGGACGGCGACAAGCGCGACATTCTGCGCAACGCCGCCGACATCATGATGGCGCTGGTCGACGAAAGCCCGTGACCGCGCACAGCCATGTTCGCGACGTCGATGTGCGAGATGTCAGCGATCCCTACGACCCGTGCCTCGATGATTTCCGCGACCTCAACAGCATCGACCGCCGGCCCGACCTGCCGTCGGGCAAAGGGCTGGTGATCGCCGAGGGCGTGTTGGTCGTCCAGCGCATGCTGGCGTCGCGGTTTTCGCCGCGCGCGTTGCTGGGGACCGATCGCAGATTGCTCGAGCTGAAAGAAGACCTGTCCGGCGTTGGGGCACCTTACTACCGGGTCTCCCCGGACGTCATGGCGCAGGTGGTCGGGTTTCACCTCAATCGTGGCGTGTTGGCCGCCGCGAGCCGGGTGGTCGAGCCCAGCGTTGGGCAAGTCGTGGATGGCGCCCGCACCATCGCTGTTCTCGAAGGTGTCAATGACCACGAGAATCTGAGCTCGATCTTTCGCAACGCGGCCGGCCTGGGCGTGCACGCGGTGATTTTCGGCAGCGGCTGCGCCGATCCGCTGTACCGCCGCGCGGTGCGTGTCTCCATGGGGCACGCGTTGCTGGTGCCCTACGCGCGCGCAACCGATTGGCCCGCGGAGCTTGTCGCACTGAAAGAACGCGGATTTCGGCTCTTGGCGCTGACACCCAAGGGCGACGCTCGTGCGCTGCCCGAGGCGATGGACGCCGTGGGCGATCAACCGGTTGCCTCTCTGGTGGGCGCGGAGGGACTGGGACTGACGGCGGCTGCGCTGCGGATCAGCGACCTGCGGGTGCGCATCCCCATGTCGCGGGGCACCGACTCGCTCAACGTGGCGACGGCGGCCGCTTTGGCCTTCTATGAGCGGGCTAGGCTCGGCCAGTGACTGACGAACGCGGTGAATCTGCCCCCTGGGCTGCGGGTTTGGCGGTGGCCGCCTTTGTCGCAGCGGTGGTAGGGGTTGGCGATGCGGTGCTCAGCATCGGGCTCATTCGCGTGCATCCGCTGCTGGCGGTCGGTCTCAACATCGTGGCGGTCGGCGGGCTGGCACCGTCGCTCTGGGGCTGGCGGAACACCCCGGTGCTGCGCTGGTTTGTGCTGGGAGCGGGGGTGGGTGTGGCCGTGGCGTGGTTGGCGCTGATCGGCCTCGCCGGATTGGGCAGCCGCTAGCGCTGGCCGCTCGAACGCACCCCGAGCAGCACGTCCTCCCAGGCCGGGATGGCCGGCTTGCCACGGCGGCTGCTGGCCGGTTGTTCGGCCGGAGCGGGCGGGGTCTGCTTCGCCGGTTTGGCGGGCTTTGCCTGCTTGGCCGGCTTTGCGGGTTCGTCGAAGGCCAGGTGCGAGACCGGTGCCAGGGGCCGTAGCGGTGCCTTGTACTCCGGGTCGATTAGTTCGCTGGCCGCGTCGTCGATCGCGGTGACCGTGCCGCCGTGGGCTCCCGGGGCGAAACGGAAATGCGCGAGGTTGTCCGAGCGGCCGGCCTTCCAGGCCAGCTGTACCGTCCAGCGGCCGTCTTCGTTGCGCCAGGCGTCCCAGTCGAGCCGTTCGGGGTTGAGGCCACGGGTCACCAGCGCTGCGGTGATGGTTTCAAGCAGCGTCAGAACCGCGGGGCCGTCGGCGAGCATGGGGTGCGCGGCCGTCGCCAGTTCGGCGGCGCGCGAGCGTTCCAGCAACACCGGGTGGGCGAAGCGTTGGATGCGCGCGATGTCTGAGCCTGACGCGGTGGCGACCTGTTCGACAGATGCCCCGGCGCGGATGCGAGCCTGAATTTCCTTGGGACTGAGCATGTTGGTGACTTCTATGTCGAGTTGTGGTTGCTCGGGCGGTATCGGTTGGCGCTTCAACGCGGCCCGCAGCCGGTCATCGGCGGGCAGCTTGTATTTCTCGGTTGAGTCGACACCCTCGCAGAGAATGTATTTGCCGTCGGCGTCGAGCCCAACCACTCTCAGTTCCCGCATGGCTTCTCCTCGCAGGCTCCGTGCAGGTCGGCACCGGACCTGTTACGTTGCGAACTTTACGGCAGCGAAAGGCTGCCGTCGCGCTGACACGCTGGACGGTTGCCGGTTGATAACGGCGAGGTTAAAGACGCTCGACAACCCAATCGATGCACTGGGTGAGTGCGCTGATGTCGTCGGGTTCCACCGCGGGGAACATCGCGACCCGCAGCTGGTTGCGGCCCAGCTTGCGGTACGGCTCGGTGTCGACGATGCCGTTTGCCCGCAGGGTCTTGGCCACGGCGGCGGCATCCACGTCGTCAACGAAGTCGATCGTGCCCACCACCTGTGAGCGCAGGGCGGGATCGCTGACGAACGGGGTGGTGTAGGGACGTTCCTGCGCCCACGAGTACAACCGCTGCGACGAGTCGGCGGTGCGCTTGACGGCCCAGTCCAGCCCGCCATTGCCGAGCAGCCAGTCGAGCTGTTCGGCCAGCAGCACCAGGGTGGCGATCGCCGGAGTGTTGTAGGTCTGGTTCTTCAGGCTGTTCTCGATCGCTATCGGCAGCGACAAGAAGTCGGGGACCCACCGGCCGGACGCGGCGATGGCCTCGACGCGCGCCAGCGCGGCCGGGCTCATGATGGCCAGCCAGAGGCCGCCGTCGCTGGCGAAGTTCTTCTGTGGCGCGAAGTAGTAGGCGTCGACCTCGGTGATGTCCACCGGCAGGCCGCCGGCGCCCGAGGTGGCGTCGATGACAGCCAACGCTTCGCCTGAGCCGGCCGGACGATGCACCGGCACCGCCACACCGGTCGATGTCTCGTTGTGGGCCCAGGCAACGACATCCACGGAGGGGTCGGCCTGCGGTTCGGGTGCGCTGCCCGGGTCGGCCTTGATGATGATCGGGTCGCCGATGAACGGGTTCTTGGCGACGGCCGAGGCGAACTTCGAGCTGAACTCACCGTAGGTCAGGTGCAACGACCGTTTGTCGATCAAGCCGAAGGCCGCGGCGTCCCAGAACGCCGTCGCGCCGCCGTTGCCCAGAATGACCTCGTAGCCGTCGGGCAACGAAAAGAGGTCGGTCAGCCCCGACCGCACCTGGCCGACCAGATTCTTGATCGGTGCCTGACGGTGGGAGGTGCCGAACAGCTCGGCTGCGGTGCTGGTCAGGGCCTGCAATTGGGCGGGCCGGACCTTGGACGGGCCGCATCCGAAGCGCCCGTCGCTGGGCTTGAGGTTGGCGGGAATGTCGAGGGAAGTCGCGAGCTGGTCAGCCATGGTAATCAGGGTAATGAGAGGTGGCGCGGTGGGGACCAAGCGGGCCGAAAAATGCCTGGCAGCGCGATCCGATGTGAGCGAGCCCACAGTTGACCGCCCGCTGGGGCTTGGGCCACTCTCCCTTTCGAGGGTCTGGATAATTCCCGGTACCAGCGGTACCGTGTTCATCACACGTCCGAATGTAAACCTCATCGAGGAGGGCTGTAATGGCCAGGACGCGAATGGTTCGGCGGTGGCGCCGCAATATGGAAGTGCGCGACGACGCCGAGTACGTGGAAATGCTCGCCACACTGTCCGAGGGGTCTGTGCGGCGGAATTTCAACCCGTACACCGATATCGATTGGGAGTCACCGGAGTTCGCTGTCACTGACAACGATCCCCGGTGGATCCTCCCGGCAACGGACCCGTTGGGGCGCCATCCCTGGTACCAGGCTCAATCCGAAGAACGCAAGATCAAGATCGGGATGTGGCGGCAGGCCAACGTGGCCAAGGTTGGGCTGCATTTTGAGTCCATCCTGGTCAGGGGCCTGATGAACTACACCTTCTGGATGCCCAACGGATCACCGGAGTATCGGTACTGCCTGCACGAATCGGTCGAAGAGTGCAACCACACCATGATGTTCCAGGAGATGGTCAACCGTGTCGGCGCCGACGTGCCCGGGATGCCCCGGCGGTTGCGTTGGATTTCGCCGTTGGTTCCATTGGTGGCCGGCCCGCTGCCGGTGGCGTTCTTCATTGGTGTGCTCGCCGGCGAGGAGCCCATCGACCACACCCAAAAGAACGTGTTGCGCGAAGGTAAGTTGCTCCATCCGGTCATGGAACGGGTGATGGCCATCCATGTCGCCGAGGAAGCCCGGCACATCTCGTTTGCGCACGAATTCCTCCGCAAACGCTTGCCGAAGCTCACCAAGCGGCAGCGGTTCTGGATCTCGCTGTACTTGCCGCTGACGATGCGGTCGCTGGCCAATGCGATCCTGGTGCCGCCGAAGGAGTTCTGGGCGGAGTTCGACATCCCGCGTGAGGTCAAAAAGGAGCTGTTCTTCAGATCGCCAGAGTCGCGAAAGTGGTTGCGCGACATGTTCGCCGACGTGCGGATGCTGGCCCACGACACCGGTCTGATGCAGACTCGCTCGGCGCGGTTGATGTGGCGTATCTGCAAGATCGATGGGGAGCCGTCTCGGTATCGCAGCGAGCCGCAGCGCCAGCACTTGGCCGCTTCGCCCGCCGCATAGGCCGTTACGAGCTGTTCTATGCCGCACGTTATTACCCAGTCGTGCTGCAACGACGGGTCCTGTGTGTTCGCCTGCCCGGTCAATTGCATCCACCCGACACCTGACGAGCCCGGCTTCGCGACGTCGGAAATGCTCTATATCGATCCGGTGGCCTGCGTGGACTGTGGTGTATGTGTGAGCGCCTGCCCGGTGGGTGCGATTGCGCCCGACTCGCGGCTGGACTCCAAGCAACTGCCGTTCGTGGAAATCAATGCGTCGTACTATCCGCAGCGTCAGGGCGGCGAGAAGCTACCGCCAACGTCAAAGCTGGCACCGGTGATCCCCGCTGCCCAGGTTCGGCCGCGCAGCCAGCCCCTCACCGTCGCCATCGTCGGGTCCGGGCCCGCGGCGATGTATGCCGCCGACGAGTTGCTGGTTCAGCATGGCGTGCGCGTCAACGTCTTTGAGAAGCTGCCCACGCCCTACGGCTTGGTGCGCGCCGGTGTGGCGCCGGATCATCAGAACACCAAGCGGGTCACCCGATTGTTCGACCGGGTGGCACGCCATCGCCGGTTTCGGTTCTACCTCAACGTGGAGATCGGCAGGCAGCTGAGTCACGCGGATTTGTTGGCCCACCATCACGCTGTGGTGTATGCGGTCGGCGCGCCCGATGATCGTCGTCTGCACATCGATGGGATGGGCTTGCCGGGCACCGGTACCGCGACCGAGTTGGTCGCATGGATAAACGGGCATCCAGACTTCACTGACCTACCTGTCGACCTGAGCCACGAGCGCGCGGTGATCATCGGCAACGGAAATGTCGCCCTCGACGTGGCACGCATGCTCACCGCGAATCCGGACGACCTGGCTCGCACCGATATCGCTGACCCGGCGCTGCGCGCACTGCGCAACTCGGCGGTTCGCGAGGTGGTGATCGCCGCCCGCCGCGGACCCGCCCACTCGGCGTTCACTCTGCCCGAGCTGATCGGGCTCACGGGTTGCGCCGAGGTGGTTCTCGACGCGGCCCATCGTCAGCGGGTCCTTGACGATTTGGCAACCGTCTCTGACCAACTGACCAAGCGCAAGCTGGAGATCTTGGCAACGCTGGGGGAGGGCTCGGCGGCATCGGGCCCGCGCATCCGGCTGGCATACCAACTCACCCCCCGATCGGTGCGTGGTGAGCAGCGAGCCAGCGGCGTGGAGTTTTCGGTGACCGGTACCGACGAAATGCGCACCCTCGATGCGGGGCTGGTGCTGACGTCGATCGGGTATCGCGGCACGAAGATTGGCGATCTGCCGTTTGACGACAATGCGGCGGTTGTCCCCAATGACGGTGGCCGAGTCGTGGACCCGGTTCGCGGCGCCCCGGTGCCAGGTGTCTATGTCGCGGGCTGGATCAAGCGCGGGCCCTCCGGGTTCATCGGTACCAACAAGTCCTGCTCGCTGCAGACGGTTGCGGCGCTGGTCGCCGACTTCAACGCGGGCAAGCTTGGCGATCCGGTGTGCAAACCGGCCGCGTTGGCCAAGCTGGTGCATACCCGCGAACCCGACGTCATCGACTCCGCGGGATGGTTTGCCATCGACGCGGCCGAGATTGCACGCGGTAACGCCGAGGGGCGTCCGCGCAACAAATTCACCGATGTGGCCGACATGCTGGGTGCCGCCGCCTCGGGGGCACCGGTGCGCCCGTCTCGTGGCTTGCTCGCGGCGATCCTCGGCAGGTAAGCGAAGTCGTCAGGCCGCGCCGTTGCGCAGGCGCCGCGGTACGGCGACGCCTGCGCAACGGCAGGGTTGATCTGCGTTAGTTGCTCGCCTGTGCGGACATGGCCGCTTGGATCTCCTCCATGCTGACCTCGCGTACCGGCTGGCCCAGCGACCAGTGGTGGCCAAAAGGATCGGCGACAACTCCGTAGCGGTCTCCCCAGAATTGGTCGTCCAACGGCGCCACAACCGTGGCTCCGGCATCCAGTGCCCGCTGGAACTTCGCGTCCACATCGGTGACGGTCAGATGGATAGTGACCGGTGTTCCGTCCAGGGATACCGGTGTCATCGACTTGCCCCCGCACATCTCGGGAAAGTCGTCGTTGAGCATCACGGTAGAGCCGTTGATCCGAAGCGCGGCGTGGACCAGCCTGCCGTCCGGACCGGGCACTCGGCCCAACTCCTCGGCCCCGAAGGCCTTGACGTAGAAGTCGATGGCGGCCGCGGCGTCGTGAACGACGAGGTGGGGGGACAGGGCGGGTTCGACGTTGATTGCCATGAAAGTCTCCTTGCTGTTGGCTTCCCGAATGGGCTCACCGGTACTGACCCAAGCCGCGACACAAACTCATCGCTGCGTTCGTCATTTAACCGCGGGGCACCGACAAGCCCCGGTGGCTTGTGGCCGGACGGGCGCTGGCCGCCTGTGCGGGACTCTTGTATCAGGCGCAGGTCAGGCGCAGGTCAGGCGCGGATGAGGCGCGGATGAGGCGACGGACGGTGGCCGTCGCTCGGTGCGGTTCGCCTTGGTTCCCGACCGCCCCTGGTTCGCCCCCCGGTTGCTGGCTGCGGCCGGCTCCCGGCCGCGGGCCGATGTTGTGATGCGTCCACCGTGACTGTCTGACCGTGATGGGCGAGTGATCGTCAAGTGACCTGGTGGACGCCAAAGCGCTAGACACGGCGCCGTTGACTACGATTTCAATTCTGCGAGAGCACTTTTCGGTAACGGCGCGAATACGATTGGATCGCGACACGGGTACTATTACGTCACGAAACACGCTGATTTTGACGGGATTTGCGAGGGAATTGTGCCCCTCTAGCACTTCCTGGCGATATGTCAACCCTTGGTGGCCGAACATCCACGATCGCGGACTGGCGTCGCTTTGGTGTCCGAGCTCCGGCGTCGGATGCGAATGTTGGCCGAGAGGGTGAAAGCGACTGACGCGCAGGTTCGTCATGTACGAAATATGTTGGCATATAGGTCGACCCGAAAATCCGCCGAAGTCAGAAGCCTGGGCGAAACGAGGATGCTGATGGCATCGCTCACCGATTGTCTCATCGAAAAGCGTTGGTCAGCAGCGGAGAAACCTTGAACTGCGCTGACTCGAGATGGCTGCGTATAGGTGATAAGTGCTGTCTTGCAATGACTATGGCCACTTTGATCGCGTTTCTTGTGCGCTATCCGGCTGGCAAGATCAATTCACTCACGACAGAACGTCGCTGCAACGGTCGCCACTGGCAGTGCCTTCTTGCTGCCTTTTTGCTCCCCTCGGCGGATCATCGGGATGGCCAGGGTATGGGCTGGTGATCTGGATGAATTTAATTGGAATTCAGGGTGTTTGAGCATTCGGTCGAGCCAGGGCGGGCGCTAATGATGCGTTGGGTGAGGCGGTCCTGCATGTCCGGACGCGGGTTACTCGGGCGGGCTCGACCGCGGCTTCCGGCTCCAAAGATCGGTATTGACAATAGCTCTGGTGGGGCAGCAGACTTCGCTGCACGTTACGGACCTCCCGGTTGCACACCTCGAACATCCTGGTGAGCAGCGCGACACCTCAATACCGCCACTTTGTCAGTCGATGCCGTCGGACGGGCCGTTGGCTTTGCTGGGCCTGGCTCGCATCGAGCTTGCCCGGCGAGCCACCGCGAGCTTGCTCATCGACCGGCAAAGCGTCATCCGACGAATCCACTTTCCCGGTGGAGGCACAAGGAGAATTTATGGGTTACGCCAGCCATGCGGTCCGGGTCGGGGCGCTGGTGTTCGTTCTGGTGGTGGGTGCTGCGGTGGCAACCGATCAGGCGATCGGCCATGCCGCACCAACTGATTCGGACGCCTCCAATGGTGAATCGTGGGCCGACGTCCCCGCGCCGCCGGGCGGCGAGAACACCGCAGCGTCTCTGCTGCCGGGGGCGGCACAGCCGGGTGCGGTGCCCGGTGCGGCGCAGCCGGGAGCGGCACTGCCCGGTACGGCTCTGCCGGGTGCGGCATCGCCAGGGGTGGGTACGCCACAGCTTGATCCCAGCAACATCCCCGATGACTTGCTCAACGCCGTGATCAATTTCCTGGCCTCAATCCGCAATGGAGTGGTGCCGATCCTCGAAAACCGCACGCCGGTGGCCACGCCCCAACAACTCAAGATCGACGTCAACGGCTCGACGGGCCTGGTTCCGTTTTCGGCCTACGACCCGGATGGCAACAGGATGACCTTCAAGGTCAATCCCCGCGGCACCCCTGGTGGGCCTCAGCACGGCATGGTGAACATCGACGAGAGCAGGGCCGCCTTCGTCTACACACCCGAGCCGAATTTCGTTGGCATCGACACGTTCACCGTTGCGGTCAGCGATGACACCAGCCTGCACGTGCACGGGCTAGCCGGATACTTGGGCCCGTTTCACGGCCACGACGACGTCGCCACCGTGACGATCTTCGTTGGCAACATCCCGACCGACACGATCAGCGGCGACTTCAGCATGTTGACGTACAACATCGCCGGGCTGCCGTTCCCGCTCTCCAGCGCGATGCTGCCGCGCTTTCTCTACACCAAGGAGATCGGGAAGCGGCTCAACAACTTCTCGGTGTCCAACGTCCAGGAGGATTTCAGCTACCACGAATTCCTGATCAAGAAGTCCAGGATGCCCAGCCAGACACCGCCCAGCCCGCCCACCTTGCTGTGGCCGATCGGTGTGCCCTTCTCCGACGGGCTCAATAGCCTCGCCGTGTTCAAGGTGAAAAGACTCGACCGGCAGACGTGGTTTCAATGCGATGCCGACAACTGCCTCACCCCGAAGGGTTTTAGCTACTCCCAGCTGCAACTGCCGGGCGGAAACACCATGGACCTCTACAACCTGCATGCCAACACCGGTGGTGGGGTGCTTACCAACGCCAACCTCAGGCAGCTTGCCAACTACATCCTGCAGAACTCCGCGGGCCGCGCGGTGATCGTCACCGGTGACTTCAACGCGCTGTACTCCGAGGACCAAGCCGGCCTGCTCGACTTCGCCGGTTCCACCGGGCTCACCGACGCCTGGGTGGAGGTCGAGCACGGCCCCACCACGCCGCCGTTCGCGCCGGACTGCATGGTCGGCAACGAATGCGAATTGCTCGACAAGATCTTCTATCGCAGTGGCACGGGAGTGACGCTGCAGGCCACCGCCTACAGCAATGAGGCGCCCAACTTCAACAATTCCAACGGGCAACCGTTGTCGGACCCCAGCCCTCCGGCGGTTGCCTTCCACTACGAGACCAACAACGTCTCTTACCCGAACTAGTTTGTAGCGCTTGGCATTTGGTGCTCGATTCGACCTGTCCGGGCGCATGCTATGCGGTGGTCAGCACCCGGCCCCAGCCCGCGACCGACTCCGGGGTGCGTGGCGCCGGCCCCACGTAGATCGCGGAGGGGCGGACCAGCTTGCCCAGCCGCTTCTGCTCGAGAATGTGGGCACACCAGCCGGCGGTCCGCCCGCAGGTGAACATCGCCGGCATCATGTTGGCCGGGACGCCGGCGAAGTCCAGAATGACCGCGGCCCAGAACTCGACATTAGTCTCGATGGCTCGGTCGGGACGGCGCTCACGCAACTCGGCCAGGGCCGCCTGTTCCAAGGCCGCCGCGACTTCGTACCGGGGTGCCGCCAGCCGCTCGGCGGTGGCGCGCAGCACCCGCGCCCGCGGGTCCTCCGCGCGGTAGACCCGATGCCCGAAGCCCATCAGCTTCTCGCCGCGGTCCAGAATGCCCTTGACCAGGCCGCGGGCGTCTCCGGTGCGCTCGACCTGCTCGATCATGGGGAGGACTCGGGCCGGTGCACCGCCGTGCAGCGGCCCGCTCATCGCACCGATCGCGCCCGAGAGTGCCGCTGCGACGTCCGCGCCGGTAGAGGCGATGACGCGGGCGGTGAACGTCGAGGCGTTCATGCCGTGTTCGGCGGCCGACACCCAGTAGGCGTCAATGGCTTCGATGTGCCTGGGGTCCGGTTCGCCTTGCCATCGGGTCATGAAACGCGCTGTTACCGTTGAACATTCGTCGATAACTCGTTGAGGCACGGCCGGCTGATAGATGCCGCGTGCCGATTGAGCGACGTACGACAGCGCCATCACCGACGCACGCGCCAACTGTTCGCGGGCCGTGGCGTCATCGATGTCCAGCAGTGGGGCGTAGCCCCAGATGGGCGCCAGCATCGCCAGCCCAGCCTGAACATCGACTCGTACATCGCCGGTGTGGATCGGCAGCGGGAATGGCTCGGCGGGCGGCAGCCCGCGGCCGAATTCCCCGTCGACCAGCAGCGCCCACACATCGCCGAAAGTCACCCGCAGACTAACGAGATCTTCGATATCGACGCCGCGATAGCGCAGCGCGCCACCGTCTTTATCCGGCTTCGCGATCTCGGTGGTGAAGGCGACTACGCCATTGAGGCCAGGGACAAAATCTTCCGGGACCACAGTCATAGCCAAATTCTTGCACTCCACCTCGGGGCGGAAACTACCGCCTAGTAGCCCCACCGGTAGCGTTGGCGCAATGACAGGGCCAAACGAGCAGCGCCTGGCCGCGATGCGGGTGGAATATGGGTCACCCGAAAAGGATGCCAGTCCCGACCTGGATGCGGACTGGCTCGGCCACGGATGGCTTGCGCTGGTTCGTAAGTGGATAGACGACGCGGAACATGCCGGGATCGCCGAACCCAACGCGATGGTGCTGGCCACCGTTTCGGAGGGGCGCCCGGTTAGCAGGTCGGTGCTGTGCAAGGCGGTCGATGAGGCCGGAATTACGTTTTTCACCAGCTATGACTCGGCCAAGGGCGCCGACCTGGCCGAGACTCCGTACGCGTCCGTGACGTTTCCGTGGTACCAGCTGGGGCGCCAAGTTCACGTCCGTGGCCCGGTGAGCCGGGTCGCTGCGCAGGTGACCGAGGACTACTGGTCTTTGCGGCCGCGTGGGTCTCAGCTGGGCGCATGGGCGTCGCACCAGTCGCAGCCGATCGCGTCGCGCGCGGCATTGCTCGACAAATTGGCGCAGGTGACGGCGCGCTTTGCCGACGTCGAGCGCATCCCGGTGCCGCCGAATTGGGGCGGCTATCTCATCGCAGCTGAGGTGGTCGAGTTCTGGCAGGGCCGGGAGAACCGGGTGCACAATCGGATTCGGGTCAGCGGCACACAGATCGAACGTCTGCAACCCTGAGATCGGCAAACCTTTCGCACTAATTGCGGCCGGTGATTATCGCGCCGGGTGCATAGTGCATTCAATTTCCGCGCGCTGCATTAATCAGAATCGGATTCTGATCTATGTAGCGCTTTCGGCTTAATTTGACAGCGGCGGGTACTGGGCCCTTATCTTGTTGTGTCAACGCAGCCTTTTTGCATGTCGCATTATCGAACGGCATTTTAGAAGGAAGTTTTAGAAGGAAGTTTTGGTAGTGCGCGTCTATTGGGAGCAACTGATCAATGACAAGGCGTGATCCTTCCGTCGCCATCGTTGGCGCAGGTATGGCCGGAATCTGCATGGCAATTAAGTTGCTCAACAGTGGAATTACCGATGTCACCATCTACGAGAAGGCCGACGAGGTCGGTGGGACATGGCGTGAGAACACATATCCGGGCCTGGTCTGTGATGTGCCTTCGCGGCTTTATCAGTACTCGTTTGCCAAGAATCCGGATTGGTCGAACTTATTCTCGCCGGGCGGCGAAATTCAATCCTACTTCTGTGGGATTGCCGACCGTTATCGATTGCGGGACCGGATTCGTTTCGGGACCGAAATCGTCAGCGCGCGATTTGAAGACGATCACTGGTCGGTGGTGACGGATAGCGGCGAAGAGACGGCGGTCGACTTCTTGATCGTGGCCACCGGCTTGCTGCACCACCCGCGGGTGCCGGCGATCGCAGGTTTGGACGACTTCGGAGGCAGCGCCTTTCACTCGGCCCGGTGGGATCAACGGGTCGCGGTGCAGGGGCGGCGCGTGGCGGTGATCGGTAGCGGATCAACCGGCGTGCAACTCGTCTCCGCCCTGGCGGGTGTGGCGGCCAAGGTCACCATGTTCCAGCGCACCCCGCAGTGGATCCTGCCGTGGCCTAACAGGCAGTACTCAAAGGTGAGTCGTGCCTGCTACCGCGGGGCGCCGTGGCTCGAATCGTTGGCCTACAAGATATGGGGCCGGGCCTTCGAGCAATTCACCGCGGCGCTGACCAGGCCGGGCTGGCATCGCCGCGTAACGGGGATGACGTGCCGTGCCAGCCTGCGCCTGGTCCGGGATCCACACCTGCGCCAGGCTTTGACTCCGGACTACCAGCCGATGTGTAAGCGGCTGGTGATGTCCTCGGGGTTCTACCGTGCCATCCAGCGTGACGATGTCGAGCTGGTCACCACGGGCATCGACCGCATTGAAAACGCGGGCATCGTGACCGACGACGGGGTGCTGCGCGAGGTGGACGTCATCGTGCTCGCCACCGGATTCGACTCGCACGCGTTCTTCCGGCCGATGAAGCTGATCGGTCGCGACGGTGTCGAGATCGACGAGCTATGGCGCGGCGGCCCATATGCGTATCAGACGGTGGCAATGCCGGGCTTTCCGAACTTTTTCATGATGCTGGGTCCGCATAGTCCGGTGGGGAATTACCCGTTGACCGGCATTGCCGAATCGCAGGCCGATCACACATTGCGCTGGATACAGCGGTGGCGCAGCGGCGAGTTCGACACGGTCGAGCCGACGTCGTGGGCAACCGATGAATTCAATGCCAAGCTGCGGGCTGCGATGCCCAAGACGGTGTGGACGACGGGTTGCAGCAGCTGGTATCTGAACGATGATTGGGTGCCGGAGGTGTGGCCATTCGCGCCGGCCGAGCATCGGGCCATGCTCGCCAATCCCGACCTCGATCAGTATCACTTGCGTCGCCGGCCCGAGGTCCTGGCCTGGTAGCCGGGTCACGCGCGATTTCCGGCGCTTCGATCGGTGCACCGGTGGACCGCGTGATTTAAGTCTGTGAAATAGTTCCTGCGGAAATATTTGTCGCTGAATATCAATGACTCGCGAGGGGCGGATGAGCGGGGTGTGGCACGGTCGGCAATCCGCTCGATCGCGCGCATTCGCTTTTCTGACCGTTCATCCGGCTTCCGCACGGAATATGCAAAGGGTTTGTCGGGGCATGCCACGGTGGCCCGTCATGGCCACCGGGCAGCAGGGTCGCGGAGATCGACTGGACCAGCAGATACGACCCCGGGCAGGCGCGCCATCGTGTCAACGACTACCTTCAGCTATACGCACCGAGTGGGGCAGTCATATCAGCCAGAACGCAAAGGGGTCTCGTGTCCGACACCGACGACACCGCAACTCTGAAGTACCCGGGGGGCGAGATCGACCTGCAGATCGCCCATGCCACCGAGGGTGCTGACGGCATTGCGCTCGGCCCGCTGCTGTCCAAGACCGGACACACCACGTTCGACAACGGCTTCGTCAATACCGCGTCGTGCAAAAGCTCAATCACCTACATCGACGGTGACGCCGGCATTCTGCGCTACCGCGGATACCCGATCGACCAGCTGGCGGAGAAGTCGACCTTCATCGAGGTCTGCTACCTGCTGATCTACGGCGAGTTGCCCAACACCGACCAGCTCGCCCAGTTCACCGGCCGGATCCAGCGCCACACCATGCTGCACGAGGACCTCAAGCGGTTCTTCGACGGTTTCCCCCGCAACGCCCACCCGATGCCGGTGCTGTCCAGCGTGGTCAATGCGCTCTCGGCGTACTACCAGGACGCGCTGGACCCGATGGACAGCGAGCAGGTTGAGCTCTCGGCGATCCGGTTGCTGGCCAAGCTGCCGACCATCGCCGCCTACGCCTACAAGAAGTCGGTTGGCCAGCCGTTCCTCTACCCGGAGAACTCCCTGACGCTGGTCGAGAACTTCTTGCGGATGACGTTCGGCTTCCCCGCCGAGCCCTACCACCCCGACCCTGAGGTGGTGCGGGCGCTGGACATGCTGTTCATCCTGCACGCCGACCACGAGCAGAACTGCTCGACCTCCACGGTGCGGCTGGTGGGTTCCTCCCGGGCCAACCTGTTCACCTCGATCTCGGGCGGCATCAACGCCCTCTGGGGCCCGCTGCACGGCGGTGCCAACCAGGCGGTGCTCGAGATGCTCGAGCAGATCCGCGACAGCGGCGACGACGTGAGCGAGTTCGTCCGCAAGGTGAAGAACCGCGAAGCCGGCGTCAAGCTGATGGGCTTTGGCCACCGCGTCTACAAGAACTACGACCCCCGCGCCAGGATCGTCAAGGAGCAGGCCGACAAGATCCTGTCCAAGCTCGGCGGCGATGACTCCCTGCTGGGTATCGCGAAGGAGCTCGAAGAGGCGGCGTTGACCGACGACTACTTCATCGAGCGCAAGCTCTACCCCAACGTCGACTTCTACACCGGCCTGATCTACCGTGCCCTCGGCTTCCCCACCCGGATGTTCACCGTGCTGTTTGCGCTGGGCCGGCTGCCGGGCTGGATCGCGCACTGGCGCGAAATGCACGACGAGGGCGACAGCAAGATCGGGCGTCCGCGCCAGATCTACACCGGTTACACCGAGCGCGACTACGTCGCGATGGACGGGCGGTAGTCGGTCAGCGGTCTTGCCGCAGGTAGGCCAACACCGCCATAGCGGCGTTGTGCCCGCCAATACCCGACACCGCGCCGCCCCGCCGGGCGCCCGAGCCGCACAGCATGATGCGGTCGTGGTTGGTGGCCACCCCCCATTGCTGGGCGGGGGTGGCCAGGGTGTCGTCGTTTTCGGCGAATGGCCACGATAGCGCGCCATGGAAAATGTTTCCGGCGGTCATGTGCAGCGTGTGCTGTAGGTCTGCGGTGGTCGTGGTCTCGATGCACGGCCGACCATCCGCGTCGGTCAGCAGCACGTCCTGAATCGGCTCGGCCAGGACCGAGTTCAGTGAGGCCAGCACCGCTGCGGTGAGTTGGTCGCGCAGCACGTCGGGGTCGGCGTTTCCGAACACCGAGTGCGGCGTGTGCAGGCCGAACACCGTCATGGTCTGCGCGCCGACGTCACGTAACGCGGGCGACAGGATGCTCGGATCGCTCAGCGAATGGCAGTACGCCTCGCACGGCAACGGATCCGGCAGATGCCCGGCGGCCGCGCGCTGGTGCGCGGCTTCCAGCTGGGTCCAGGTTTCGTTGGCGTGGAATGTCCCGGCGAATGCTTGTTCGGGTGTGACGACGGCATCACGCAACCGGGGTAGTCGCCGCAGCACCATGTTCACCTTGACCTGTGCGCCCGGGGCCAAGGATGGTTCGGTATCGCCGAGCAGCTTTGCCAGGACCGCTGGGGTGACGCCGGCCAGCACAAAGCGCCCGCGAACCAGGTGTTCGTCGTCGCCAGCGCGATAGCGCACGTCACCGTTCGGGGTGACCGCGACAGCTTCCGCGCCGGTCACTATTTCGGCGCCGTATCCGGTGGCGGCGGCGGCCAGCCCCGCGGTCACCGAACCCATGCCACCGATCGGGACGTCCCAGTCACCGGTGCCGCCGCCGAGCAGGTGATAGAGGAAGCAGATGTTCTGGGTCAAAGACGGCTCGTCGAGCCCGGCGAAGGTGCCGATCAGCGCGTCGGTAGCGATCACGCCACGAACCAGGTCATCGTGCACCGCGGCGGTGATGGCGCGTCCGATCGGTTCCTCGATCATGGCGTGCCAGGCGCCGAGTGCCTCGGGGGCGCCACAGTCCACCACGGTGCGGCGGGCCTGGTCGCGGGTGCGTAGCGGCTCGAGCAGCGTCGGCCACAGGCGTTCGGTCACCAGCCGGCAGCGCCGATAGAACGCGGCAAACCCGGGCTCATCGCCGGCCGCGCCGACCGCGGCAAAGGTGTCGTCGCCGGCGGTCCCGATCAGCAGGCCGGAGCGTCCGTGCGTGTCAGGTTGGGGGGTATAGGACGAAAACTGGCGCCGGGCTAGCCGGACCGGGGCACCCAGGTCTTTGATGATCTGCGGCGGCAGCAGGCTGACCAGGTAGGAATACCGGGATAGACGAACCTCGACGCCGTCGAACGCCTGGATCGAGACTGCTGCCCCGCCGACGTGTCCCAGGCGCTCGAGCACCCGCACGCGCAGACCCGCCCGTGCCAGGTACGCGGCCGCGACCAGGCCATTGTGGCCGCCGCCGACAACGACGACATCGAATTCTTTCATTCTGGTGTCAGTGCGGGGTCGTGTCAGCCGGAGTATCCCTCGACCTGGCCGGCGGGACGCACGCTTGCCTCCCGCGGGTCGCCGCCGGTCTCCCGCAGCGCCCGGCGCTGGCGCAGCAGATCCCAGCACTGGTCGAGTTCGATTTCGATGAGGCGCAGTCGTTCATGCTTCTCTGACTCGGAGATTTCGCGGTGCACAAGCCGCTCACGCAATGCCTTCTCCTCGGCGACAAGGTCGCGGATATGGGCCAGGGTTTCACTGTCCGTCGGTTTCCTCCCATTAGCCATTGCTCCAGTGTGCCTGACATCGGTAATTGCTCTGGCGGGGAGTCGGTAGGCTGCATATCGCCAGGGGCACCGCGAGGGCTGTGCAACCAACTGACGTTAAGGAGAAGTACGGGTGGGTACCGACGCGGGCTTGGACGAGGCGCCCGCACCCACCGAGGCGCCGAAGGAACCGAAATTCGAACGGCGCCCGCTGGGCGTTTCCTGGCTAATCGGCGTGGTGGTTATTCCATTGCTGTTGGCGGCGCTCGGTTACGGCGCCTACCAGCGTCCGACGTCGGTCAACGGGCCGACCGGTGAGCTGCCGACCGTTACGGCGAGTTCCGCTAAGCCAGATCGGCCCGAGTTGTCGTTGTCATTGCTGTCGGTGAGCCGCAGTGGCAATACCCTGACGCTAATCGGCGATTTTCCCAATGAAGATGCCAAAGCGGCGCTGATGACGTCGCTCAAGGGTCTGCTGAGTCAAAATGTCACCGTGGTCGATCAGATCCAGATCGATCCCAAGGTCCGCGCGCTTGATTTCTCCAACGCCGAACCTGTTTTCTCCGCCAGCGGGCCGATTCCGGATTTCACCCTCAAGGTGGAACGGGACACCATCACCTTGACCGGAACCGCCGCATCGCCGGACCAGAAGGATGCGGTCGGAAGCGCGGCAACGAGCGTTTGGCCCGACGTGAACGTGGAAAACCAGATCGAGGTCAAGGGGCAGCCTGCTGGCAGCACCCCTCCGACGGGTCCCGCGGCCACCGGCGCATGTGCCGACCTGCAGGCGGCCGTCACGGCGCTGACCGGTGGGGCGATCGCCTTCGGGAACGATGGGGTGAGCCTGACCCCGGACAGCAATAAGGTCCTGACTCAGGTGGTGGACAAGTTGAGGGCGTGTCCGGATGCCAAGGTGACGGTCAACGGCTACACGGACAACAGCGGCAGCGAAGGCCTCAACATTCCGTTGAGCGCTCAGCGTGCCCAGACGGTGGCCGACTTCCTCGTGGCCCACGGCGTTGCCACCGATCACATCACCGCCAAGGGTCTCGGCTCGGCGAACCCGATCGCCAGCAATGACACGGCCGAGGGCCGCATCAAGAACCGCCGTGTCGAAATCGTGGTCAGCTAAGGAGAATCCAGCGTGGATTTCGTGATCCAGTGGTTGTGCTACCTGGCTGCCTTCGTTGTGGGCTCGGCCGTTGCCTGGGGGATTGTCACGGTGTCGATCAAACCGGTCGCCACCACAGCGGAGGCGGTAGAGGCCGAGCAGACCGAGCAGACCGAGCAAACCGAGCAAACCGTGCAGGCCGAGGAGCCGGATCCAGCCGCGTCCCACCAGACCGAGGTGGCGCAGTGATGGCCCATGTGCACTGGTGGTTGATAATCCTGTCGTTCCTACTCGGACTGGTATTGACCTGCGCCCTGATGGTCCGATCCACCAAATACCAAGTGGCAGCCGCTGCTTCGGGGGCCGGAGCCGACGCCGCAGACGCCGAGACCAAGCCCCCGGCGATGAAGACGGCGACCGCCGAGCCACGCGAAAAGAAGGCTGCCGCAGGCGAGGACGCGCCCAAGAAGAAGGTTCCCGGTGCGAAGAAGAAGACCGCCGCCGCGAAAAAGGCCGCCGCGCGCAAGATTGCTGGGGCCAGGAAGCGCCCAGTGAAGCGCATGGTGGGGGCCAAGCGGGTTCCGAAGAAAAAGGTTGCGCGGGCCAAGAGGGCACCGACCGAAAAGACCGCTGTTACCGAGGAGTCCTCGGCTGCCCAGCTGGCGCCGGGGCGGTTTGCCCCGTACGGCCCGGGTTCGGCCCGAGCCGATGCCGACGGCACTGGGCCCCAGGGCTGGGTCGTGAAGGGGCGCACCGACACCCGCCACTACTACACCCCCGAGGACTCGTCGTACGAGACGACGTGTGCTCAGGTCTGGTTTCAGGACGAAGCGGCCGCCGCGCGGGCATTCTTCACCGCGTGGAGCAAGAGCACGCACCGGAAGTGACGCTGTTCGCGCTATCGGACTAGCTGGGGCCGGGAAGTTTCAGTAGCAGTCGCGCGCCGCCGAGTGGGCTGTTCTGCAGTGACGCGGTCCCGCCATGCAAGTGGGCCTGCTGGGCCACCAGGGCCAACCCGAGGCCGGAGCCCGAATGCGACGCCGTCGACCCTCGGGAGAACCGCTCGAACACCATCTGGCGCTCGGCTTCGGGGACACCGCTGCCGTTGTCGTCGACGGCGATCTCGACCCCGGCCCGTGAACTGACCGCGGACAGCTGGACCCGGGTGGACCCGCCATGTTTGACCGCATTGGCGATGGCGTTGTCCACGGCCAGCCGCAACCCCGCCGGCAAGCCGACGATGATGCAGGTCGGCGAGGGCACCAGCGACACATCGAGGTCGGGGTAAATGCGCATCGCGTCGTGGGCGGCACGGTCGAGCAACTCGGTGATGTCAACCGGCACATGGTCTTCGGATGTCGACAGTTCGCCCTGGGCCAACCGCTCCAGGGCACCCAGGGTGGCCTCGATTCGCGATTGCGTCCGAATCACGTCGTTGAGCACTTCTTTGCGCTGGTCGTCGGGAAGATCCAGGGTGGAAAGCACCTCGAGGTTTGTTCGCATGGCGGTCAGGGGAGTGCGCAGTTCGTGGGAGGACACCGCGGCGAAGTCGCGCGCCGAGGCCAGCGCCTCCTTGGTTCGAATCTGCTCATTCCAGATGCGCTGCAGCATGCCTCGCATAGCCTCGGCGATCTCGATGGCCTCGCTGGCGCCGTGCACTTCGACCCGCGGAGCCTCGTCTCCGGCATCGATCGAGCGGGTTTGCTCGGCGAGCTGTTTGAAGGGCCGCACCGCGAATACGGCCAGCAGCCAGGCGAATACCGTTGCCGCGCCGATGGCGAACGTACAGATCAACAGCACCCGGCGGTGCAGGTTGTTGGTCTCGGCGATGGTCGCGTCGTAGGTCGCGCCCACCGCGACCGATGTTGGCTCCGGTCCGGGGATCTCGACCGTCCGCACCCGGTAACGCACCCCCCGGATGTAGGTGTCGGCGTAGTCCTTTTGCAGCTTGGGCAGTGTGATGTCGGAGTTCGACTTGACCAGGTCGCCGCGGCGGACCGTGATCAGTGCGTCCTGGTCATTGGGGGAGCGCGGTATCTCGTCGAGGCCACGCGGCACGAACGGGATGGCGAAACCCGCGGCCTCGTCCAGCCGGCGGTCCAGCCGTTCCTTGCGGTCGTTGGTGATCCCGACCCAGACCACGGTTCCGACGATGAGCACCGGAATCGCGGCGCCGATGGCCGTCGCGACCACCACCCGGGTGCGCAGCGAGGGCGTACGGGCGAAAATTCGCGACAAGATGTTCATCACTGTCATTGCACTCATTGCATCCTGAGTACGAATCCGACCCCGCGGACCGTGTGCAGTAGCCGCGGGCCGCCGTTGGCCTCCAACTTGCGGCGTAGGTAGCCGATGAATACGTCCACGACGTTGGTGTCGGCGGCGAAGTCATAGCCCCACACCAGTTCGAGTAGTTGTGCCCGCGACAGCACCGCCGTCTTGTGCTCGGCCAGGACCGCGAGCAGGTCGAACTCGCGCTTCGTGAGGTCGACGTCGACACCGTTGACCCGGGCCCGTCGGCCGGGGATGTCTACTTCCAGCGGGCCCACCGTGATGGTTTCCGATGAAGATGTCGCGGTGGCCCCGCGGCGGCGCAGCAGCGCTTTGACCCGGGCCACCAATTCGGCCAGCACGAATGGCTTGACCAGATAGTCATCGGCGCCGGCCTCCAGACCGGCCACTCGGTCATCGACCGAGCTGCGCGCGGACAGCACGCAGACCGGGACGTCGTTGTCCATGGCACGCAGTGCGGTAACGACACTGACGCCGTCCAGCACGGGCATGTTGATGTCGAGCACGATCGCGTCCGGCCGGGTCTCGGTGGCGCTGCGCAAGGCCTCGGCACCGTCGACGGCGGTCGATACTTCGAATCCGGACAGCCGCAGACCGCGCTCCAGCGAGGCGAGCACATCGGAATCGTCGTCGACCACCAAGACCCGAGGTGAGTTCGCACCAGTGTCCATGCCGCCCATTTTGCCTGATTGCCGGCTATGGCGGTGGGAGGGTAGGCACCGGGTCGCGGCTAGCTATTTGGGAGCCACTGGCGCGAGCAGACGTGGAATCGCATCAAGATCGCAGATCTTGTGCGATTCCACGTCTGCTCGCGAGGGTCAGCGACCCGCTCAGACGGCGTCGGCGGCAGCACGGCCAGCGGCGCGCCCGGAGAAAATGCAGCCGCCCAGGAACGTGCCTTCCAGCGCGTTATAACCGTGCACGCCGCCGCCGCCGAACCCCGCGACCTCTCCCGCCGCATACAGGCCCGCGATCGGTTCGCCGTTGCCGCCTATCGCCCGCGACGACAGATCGGTTTGGATGCCGCCCAATGTTTTTCGGGTCAGGATGTGCAGTTTCGTCGCGATCAGCGGCCCCGCCTTGGGGTCGAGGATGCGGTGTGGCGCCGCGACGCGGCCGAGCCGGTCGCCAAGGGCGCGTCGCGCATTGCGGATCCCCTGAACTTGAACGTCCTTGCAGAATGGGTTGGCGACCTGCAGATCCCGCGCTTCGATCTGCCTGCGGATCGCGGCCGGATCCAGCAGCGGTTCGTCGGTCAAGCCGTTCATCTTCTCGACGAGTTCTTCCAGGCTGTTGGCGACCACGAAGTCGGCGCCGTGGCGCTTGAACGCCTCGACCGGACCGGTCGCGTCCTTGTTTAAAAACCGTTCTTGCAGAACGGCTTTGCGGCTCTTGCCGGTGATGTCGGGGTTCTGCTCGGAACCCGAGAGGGCGAACTCTTTCTTGATGATCTTCTGGTTCAAGATGAACCAGGAGTGGTCGTACTTGGCGATCTCGGGGGTGGTGCGCAGGTGGCGCAGGGTGCCCAAGGTGTCGTAGCCGGGCAGGTAGGGGACCGGTAGCCGGCGCCCCAGTGCGTCGAACCACATCGACGACGGGCCGGGGATGATGCGGATGGCGTGCTTGGGCCAGATGGGGTCCCAGTTGTTGACGCCTTCGGTGTAGTGCCACATCCGGTCGCGGTTGACCAGGCGTACCCCGCTGTCGTTGGCGATGTCGAGCATCCGGCCATCGACATAGGCGGGCACGCCGGCGATCATCGAGGCCGGCGGGGTGCCCATCCGGTCCGGCCAGTATCGCCGCACCATGTCGTGGTTGCCGCCGATCCCGCCGGTGGTGATGATGACCGCCTGCGCCGACAGTTCGAACTTGCCTACCTCGTCGCGGTTGGACGGAGTGGCGCGCTCCGCGTCATCGGGCGCCAACACGGTGCCTTTGATCCCGGTGGCAACGCCGTCGGTGATGACCAACTCGTCAACGCGGTGCCGATGGTAGAAGGTCACCAGCTTGGCCTTGGCGCTCTGTAGAGCGGAGTCGACAAACGGTTCCACGACGCCAGTGCCGGTGCCCCAGGCGATGTGGAAACGGGGAACGGAGTTGCCGTGGCCCTCGGCGCGCAGGTCGCCGCGCTCGGCCCATCCCACGGTGGGCATGAACCGGATTCCGAGGTCGGTCAGATAAGAGCGCTTCTCGCCGGCGGCGAACTCCACGTAGGCGCGCGCCCACTTGGTGGCCCAGAAGTCTTCATCTTCGGGCCGGTCGAACGCCGCGCTGCCGGACCAGTCGTTCCACGCCAACTCCAGGGAATCTTTGATTCCGAGGTGGCGCTGTTCGGGGCTGTCTACCAGGAAGAGTCCGCCGAACGACCAAAAGGCCTGACCGCCGAGGTTCTTCTCGTTCTCCTGATCGACCACCGCGACCTTCTTACCCCGGCGGGTGAGTTCGTGAGTGGCGACCAGCCCGGCCAAACCTGCACCGACGACGATGACATCAGCGTCCATCCGACAGCCTTCCTAGAGTTATGTGTGGGTATGCCCTACGCCCACGCATCTGATATATTAATGCATCGGATGCGTTGATGTATCGGAGTGTGATGTAGATGACACCGCCAGCCAACACTGCCACGCCGGCGCGCGTGACCAAGCGGCGCGCCGAGACTCGGGCCCGGCTGGTCGATGCGGCGTTCAGGGTGTTCGCAGACAAAGGGTTCGGGCACGTGCGCATCGAGGATGTGTGTGCGGCGGCCGGCTACACCCGGGGGGCGTTCTACTCGCAGTTCGACAGCCTTGAGGAACTCTTCTTCACCCTCTATGACCAGCGCGCCACCTTGATCTCCGAACAGGTCGGCACCGCCATGGCAAGCGTCGACGATCCCACCGACGTGCCCGGGACAGTGGATCGGATCGCCAGCACCTTGTTGCTCGACCGCGACTGGCTGCTCATCAAGACTGACTTCCTGATGCACGCCGCCCGCCACCCGGATCTCGCCCAACGCCTGGCGGCCCACCGGGCGCAGCTGCGTGCCGCAGTGGAAGACCGGCTTGCTGGCAGCGATGTCGAACTACCCGCAGCGATCGGCAGCGTTGCCGACGCCGCCCGCGCCGTGGTCGCCGCCTATGACGGGGTCAGCATTCAACTTCTACTGGACGGCGACCAGGACGCGGCACGAGCTTGGCTCAGTCAACTTCTTGGCGTGGTGTTGATCCGCTGAGGCCTGGCGGTGCTGCGCGGGTCGGCTGAGGCGGATTGCCAACTCGATGGCTTGGGGGTCAAGCGGACTTGGCCAGCCTGCCGGTTTCCTGGTTGGCGGGTGTCTGTGGTTTCCAGCCCGGCGGTCCGAAGACGTAGCCGAGTCGATCGCGTAGCCGAGTTGCTGAGCGCCAGTCTCGGACTATCGCCGCGTATTCGTTGGTTTGTAGCTTCCAGATGTTGAAGGTGTGGACCGGTTTTGTGAGTCCGTAGTGTGGGCGGGATTCTTCGGCCTGGAATGTGCCCAGCATGCGATCCTAGATGATGAGAATTCCGCCGAAATTCTTGTCTAGATACATTTGATCCATACCGTGGTGCACCCGGTGGTGTGACGGTGTGTTGAAGAGGTATTCGTACCAGCGCGGTAGTTTGCCGATCCGTTCGGTGTGGACCCAGAACTGGTAGGTCAGGTTTATTGACCAGCTGAAGAACACCACCCACGGAGGAACTCCCAACAGCGGCAGTATGGCGAACATGATGATCTCGCCACTCTTGTTCCATTCCACGCGTACCGCGGTGGCCAGGTTGAAGTATTCGCTGGAGTGGTGTGGCTGATGTGCGGCCCAGATCAGCCGGACTCGGTGGGCGATGCGGTGATCGACGCAGTAGATGAGGTCTAGGCCCAGGACCGCGATAACCCACGTGTACCACTGGTGTGGGGAAAGATGCCAGGGCGCGACGTAGGTGTAGATGGCGGCGTAGCCGATTGCGGCGATGGTCTTCCAGGTGGCGCCGGTGACCAGTGAGACCAACCCGGTGGACAGGCTTGCGATGGTGTCGGGGCCGAAGTGGGCCCCGGGTGCGTTTCTCGAGTCGTCGGCAGCGGGCGCACTGGTGGTTAGCAGTTTGCGTGCGGCTATCCATTCGAGAACGATCAGGAGTATCAGGAATGGGGCGGTCAGTACCACCGGGTCCTGCAGTCTGGCTGGCAGTGCGTCGAAGACGCTCATCGCAGTAGTCATGTCAGTGATGCCTTAGCTGTAGGCGTGGTGTCGGGGGTTGGCGGACTTCCGGATTAATTCGCGGTGTTCATGCTGTGCGGCCGGGGTTGTGCCGATCGTGGCCGGTGCGAGCCGTGGCGTTGTTTTTAGTATTTGGGAGACGGGTTCACCCTCCTGCCGAATTTCGTTTGATTCGATATGAGGAAGAAATCCGATGGTGCGGTTCTGGGTGTTCGCGTCGTACTTGCGGGCTCGCATCGTGGCGTCATGGGGCCAGCAACTTGCTAGGTGCCGGGTGTTCATAGACGCCGGAGGAGAGGTATTTCCACGCGGCGTCGGCGACGACGAACGCGATATCGGCACGCTCGCCTGCTCGCAGAGCTTGAGTGCCGATCTCCAATGCGGCGTGTAGGGCCGCGCCCGTGGACAGGCCTGCCAGGACGCCCTCGGTGTGTGCGAGTTCGCGGATGCGGTGCTCGGCATCGGCGGTGGCGACCGGGTAGCGCACGGCCCCCAGCGTGGGGTCATACAGTTCGGGCACAAATCCTTCGTCGAGATTGCGCATCCCACAGAGTTTTTCGTTGTGGCGGGGTTCGACGGCCACGATCTTGATGTTGGCGACGTGTTCGCGCAGGAATCGGCCGGCGCCCATCAGAGTGCCCGAGGAGCCCAGGCCGGCGACGAAGTGGGTGATCTCGGGCAGGTCGGCGAGCAGTTCCGGGCCGGTGCCGCGGTAGTGGGAGTCGGAGTTGGCGGGGTTGCCGTACTGGTAGAGCAGGACCCATTCGGGGTGTTCGGCGGCCAGTTGTTTGGCGAGCGCTACCGCGGTGTTGGATCCGCCCTCGGCGGGGGAAAATATGATCTCGGTCCCGTAGAGCTCGAGCAACCGACGGCGCTCGATCGAGGTGTTTTCCGGTATCACGCAGATGAGCCGATACCCCTTCAGTTTGGCGGCCATCGCCAGGGAGATGCCGGTGTTGCCGCTGGTGGCCTCCAGGATCGTCGCGCCCGGCCGCAGCCAACTGTCGGCCTCGGCTTGCTCGATCATCCGCAGCGCTGGGCGATCTTTGATCGACCCGGTGGGGTTGCGGTCTTCGAGTTTGGCCCACAACCGCACGTGCGGACTGTTGTCCCAGCCTGGTGAGAGTCGTGGTAAGCCAACCAGGGGCGTATCGCCCAAGGTGGCCAGCAGTGAGTCGTAGCGGGTCATCGGGTGCGCTCGCTGGTCGGCGCTGCGGGTGCGGGTCTTCTTCGGGTGCGAAGGTCGACGATCACAGCTGGCCCGTTACTACATCGTGTGGTTGGGGGCCAGTGGTTGTGATGGCGAGATGGTGATTCGGCGAGGCTGTGAGTTGTCATCGTGTCCGCCCAATAGGATTCTGGTGTTAGACCGCGCCGAGCTCAGGTGCCGGTGATAGGTCACGATCCCGGTTGGGGACTAGCTCGTCGTAGAGCGACGCGATGGCGTTTACTGTCGGTTCCACGTCGGCGGTGTCGTGTGATGCGGTGGACACCAGTCGTAGCTGGACAACCCCCGGGGGGACCACCGGGTACATCACGCCCGAGCAGAATACGTTGTGCTCGTGGCGCATTCGGTTCAGAAATTCGAGGGTTAGCAACGGGTCCATCTGCAGGAATACCGGTGTGACCAGACTCTGGGTGTTGCCGATGTCAAATCCCTTGTCGGTCGACGATGTTTGAAGCTCATGCGCGATGGCATGAGCTCGCTGGCGCAGATCGTGGCGGGTGCGCAGCAACTCGAAGCGGAACAGGTTTCCGGCGATGATCGGCAGGGGTAGGCCTCTGCTGAAGATCTGCGAGCGCATTGTGTAGCGCAGTTTCCAAATTACGTTGGCCTCTGATGCGACGAATGCCCCAGTGCCGGCGGCCGCTTTGGCGAAGGTGCTGAAATATAGGTCGATACCATCTTGGACGCCCTGTTCTTCCCCGGCTCCGCTGCCGGTTGCGCCCAGGGCGCCGAACCCGTGTGCGTCGTCAACGAGCAATCGGAAATCGTAGGTCTTCTTGAGTTCGACGATCTCACGTAGTGCACCCTGGTCGCCGGACATGCCGAAAACCCCTTCGGTGATCACCAATACGCCGGCGTCGGCACTGCGCACCCGATCGATCTCGGCCAGGCATGCTTGGAGTTCGTCAATGTTGTTGTGCGAGAACGTACGTGTCTGGTCGAGGCCGCCCTTCTTCTTCAGCCGGACCCCGTCGATGATGCACGCGTGGCATTGCGAGTCCAGGACGATCCAGTCTGAGGAGGTGGTGAGTGAGTCGATGAGTGAGGCCATGCCTTGATACCCATAGTTGAGAAAGAGCGCCGCCGGCTTCTTCACATAATTGGCCAGCTCCTCTTCCAACTGCTCGAGGATGTCCGTCTCGCCGCACATCATTCGTGAGCCCATGGGTCTTGCGAATCCGTAGAGTCGAGCGAACTCGACATCGGCTTCCCGTACTTCAGGAAGATTGGCGATTCCGAGATAGTTGTTGATGCTCCATACGATCTGCTCGCGGTCTTGCCACCTCATGTGGGCGCCGACGGGCCCATCCAGCTTGGGATATGTCGCTATGCCATGTGTGGCACGAGAAATGTGTAGCAGCGGCTCGTCTACCGCAACAAATTTATCGAAGAGATCCATGATTTGTGCCCCTAATCCCTGTCATTGATCGTTTGCCCTGAGGTGTTTCTTCCTGAAAGTGCTCCGTGAGACGGCTAGGGTGGTGATGCGCATTCTGCGGCTGCCGGTTGGGGCTCCTCGACCGGTCGTTGCCACGCCGGTCGTATCAGGCGCAGCGCAAACGGAATCGTGGCGATGGCCAAAGTCCCCAGAAATGCCCATACGACCCGGAAGCTGCCCACGTCGATGGGCGAGTGCCCGGAACGCTCAACAAGCAACGTGCCCACCGCGGCGGTGCCCAGGGCCGCGCCGAATTGCCGCAACATGGGATTGAGTGCATTGGCGGTGCCGAGGAGCTGGCCGGGCATCGCATCGATCGCAGCGCTTGCGAGAACCGGCATGACACACCCGATGCCAATCCCGCAGAGGATCGATCCGGGCAGCCACCGTGACGCATAGTCGGCTCGGCTCGTTGTCAGTAACCAGAACAGGAAAACGCCGAGAGCGAAAACCCAGCAACCGGGGATCACCGCCCATCGGTGTCCCCGCGCATCTGCGATCCTTCCGGCCGGGATAGCCGCAAGCGCGGCCGCAACAAAGATCGGCATCATGGCCAGTCCCGCCTCGAAAGTGGAATAGTGCCAGTGCGACGTCAGAAAGAACACGACGGCAAGTAACAACCCATAGAAGCCGGCCCCGAAGATCGCGGTCGCCGCATTGGCGGCGAAGAAGCGGCCCTTGTCGAAATCGTGTATCGGCTCCGCGCGGCGGTGGTGGCGTGCCACCCCCACCATCGCCGCGGCCAGCAGGATGGCACCCGCAATCAGCAACAGCAGTGTCCGGCGCTGGCCCCAGCCCCAGGACGGGCCTTCAAGGATGCCCGCCGTCAGCGCCCCCACACCCGAAGCGATCAGCACGATCGCGCTCGTGTTCACCAGCTGCCCCGCCACGGCATCGCCGCGGTTGTCGACATTGCGCAACCCGGCAAGCACGGCCAACCCGATCGGCACGTTGATGAGGAAAATCCCGCGCCAGCCCACGGTATCGGCGAGAAACCCCCCCGAGGGGTGGCCCCAGTGCCGCCGCCAACGCCGCCGAGGCACCCCATAGCGACACCGCAGTGGCCCGAGAACCCTGACCAAAATAAGGAAGAATCAGCGCAAGCGAAGCCGGCCCCATCAGCGCGGCACCCACCGCTTGTGCCGCTCGAGCCGCAACCAGCGCGCCCAACGTGGGCGCGACCGCGCAACCCGCAGACGACAGAATGAACGTGCTTACACCGATGGCGAAGACGTTGCGGCTACCGAACTGATCTGCCCAACGCCCGCCCGGCACCATCAACGCGGCAAACACAATGAAATACGCGTCAAGCACCCACGACCGGGCGGGCGAGGATGCCTCCGGAAAACTTGCCGAAATAGCACCAAAAGCTACAAGTAATACTGTTGTATCCAGGTAAACAATAAATCCCGCGGTAAGCTCCACCGCCAACGCCCGCACTCTACCCGTAACCAATACCACTCCCCGCACCCGCGCGCCCATTCAACCCGAACCAACGATCCTCAACCGCACCCGCCGGCTGAAGCCATCACAGACCCCTGCGTAGTTGATCTAACTACAAACTCGCAAAAATTTCTCGGGATCGAGCGCGTTGCCGCTTCCATGGGCTGCGGCGCCGACTCTCGTCTCGAGACGGTCGCAATAGCGCGATTTGGTGTATGGGATCGCCATCGAACTGCATGAAACACCAGCTCAGGATGGGTGCGGGTGCCAATGGGTTTGCCGGCGATGGCGGTGTGGAGGTGAACGGTGTTGCTGCACCATGCCATCCGTAAGGGCCGGTGTGCGCAATGTTGCCGGCGCGCCGTCATGACATCCGCTCGTTGTGGGGAATCCGATGGTGGCCAGCTGCGCAGCTTGCAGTGAACGCGGTGCCGTTCTGGGTGGCGGCCCCGATTGGCAACGGCGGCAACCGATCCCGCTTCGGCAAGCCGATGCGAGAGCGGGCTCGCTGGATGGTCGTGGGGCACGTAGCTGACCGTACTGCTGAAACTTGACGGTGTCCATATTAGGCGTTCGCTTCTTATTCAAAAGGGAATTTTCCTTACGATCCTCAGTCTGGGATTTAACATGCATGTCTCAAAAGAGATGTAAAGGAACAGGATTGGACAAGTTTGTCTCATGGAGCCGGTCTCTCGCCGGGCGGCGGCGATGCGGCTGCGCCTCCGTAGTGACCTGCGCACGTTGGCGGAATGGTGCAATCTCTGCGGTAACGGCCGTGGGTCTAAAAATCGATCACCGAGCTCTCTCACGGGTGCTAGCCAGATCCTGGTCGGTAAAAAGAGGCTGTTGTAAGAGAAATTGAATTCGAATTGGACTCTCGCGGCAGCTCAGAATGATTCCTGCCGTGCGGGGCAGGCGGTGCTGACGGGAGAATCGAGCGAGCTGCGCAGACCCAGCATCACATTACCGAACCGGCCTTGCTGATTCTCCCGTCCCTCCGCCACGCATTCGATCCTGGCTAACCTGCCACACCAAAATCGCCCCAGTGGGGCCGAAGCCCGACCGCTAAACGGCACCGCCGCAGGTCAGCGGTCGCGCGGGAGCCCGATGCTGCGGTACCGCGCGAGTCGAGCCGTCATGCGTTGGGCGTCGGGTATCTCACGCAGCGCGGCTACCTCGGTCGCGATGGCGATCGAAAGTCGTTGGGCGAACTCGACCGGCTCAGCTGCGGCGTCGGGGAGTTCGGGAACTATGACGTCGACGATCCCGGCGGCCAGCAGGTCCGCCGATCGAATGCCTTGCGCTGCGGCGAGCTCGGCGGCGTGGGTGGTGTCGCGGAAGACGATCGCGCTGGCGCCCTCCGGCGGAAGTGGAGCTAGCCAGCCGTGTTGGGCGGCCAATACCCGGTCTGCGGGCACCATCGCCAGCGCCGGCCCGCCGCTGCCCTGCCCTAACAGCACCGACACCGTCGGGGTGCCCAGCGTCACCAACTCGGCCAGACATTGGGCGATCTGGCCGGCCAGCCCACCCTGCTCGGCATCGGCGGACAATGCGGGGCCGGCGGTGTCGATGACCAGGACCAGCGGCAGCCGCAGCTCGGCGGCCAGTGCCATGCCGCGGCGAGCCTCGCGCAGCGACGCCGGTCCGATGATCCCGCCACCGATCCCTTGCTGGCCAAGCACCACCATTGGCTGACCAGCCATGCGGGCCAGCGCGAGCAGCGTGGTCGCCGCGTCGCCGTAACCGGTCCCGGAGAGCAGCACTCGGTCGGTGGCCCCGTAATGCAGCAGGTGTTCCACCCCCGGCCGGTCGGGTCGTCGCGATGCCAGCACCGAAGTCCACGCCGCAACATCCGGTATCGCAGTGGGAGCTGGCGCCGCTGACGCTGGCGCTGGCGCGTCGGTGAGTACCGTCAATGCGCGATCCAGTGTGCGTCGTAGCTCGTCTAGCGTGACCACGCCGTCGATGACACCATGGCGCTGCAGGTTCTCCGCGGTCTGGACGCCAGCGGGAAACGGTTCGTCGTAGAGCAGCTCGTAGACCCGGGGACCCAGGAAGCCGATCAGGGCCCCCGGTTCGGCCACCGTCACGTGGCCCAGCGAACCCCATGACGCGAACACCCCGCCCGTGGTCGGATGGCGCAAATAGACCAGGTAGGGAAGGTGGGCCTGCTTGTGCAGCCGGACAGCCGCGGCGATCTTCACCATCTGCAGGAACGCGACCGTGCCCTCCTGCATGCGCGTGCCCCCGGAGCTGGGCGAGGCCAGCAGCGGCAACCGCTGGCTGGTGGCGCGTTCCACGGCCGCGGTGATTCGCTCCGCGGCCGCCACGCCGATCGAGCCGGCGAGAAAGTCGAATTCGCACACCACCACCACGACCCGGCGCCCCAACACGCGGCCCTCGCCGGTCAGCACCGATTCGTCACGGCCGGTGGCGGCTCGGGCGTCGGCCAGATCGCGCGCGTAGGACTCCGATATCGGGACCTCTAGCGGGGGCGTATCCCAGCTGATGAAAGAGTCCTCGTCCAGGACGGCGTCGCGCAGTTGGTCGGTGGTGATACGACTCACTCGATGAGGCTATATAGGCTTGCCCCATGATCGGTATCTCCCAGGTCGAAGCCGTTATGACCATCGAGTTGCAGCGCCCGGAGCGTCGCAACGCCCTGAACTCGCAGCTGGTCGAGGAGCTGCGGGAGGCCATCCAGAAAGCCGGCGACGGGTCGGTTCGCGCGGTCGTACTCACGGGCCAGGGCACCGCGTTCTGCGCGGGAGCGGATCTATCCGGTGATGCGTTTGCCGCTGACTATCCCGATCGGCTCATCGAGCTACACCGCGTGATGGACGCAGCCCCGATGCCGGTTATCGGTGCCGTGAATGGACCTGCCATCGGCGCCGGTTTGCAGCTGGCCATGCAGTGTGACCTGCGGGTCGTGGCTCCCGAAGCGTTTTTCCAGTTCCCTACGTCTAAATATGGCCTGGCCCTGGATAACTGGAGCATCCGCCGACTGTCGTCGCTGGTAGGGTACGGACGGGCGCGCGCGATGCTGCTGACCGCGGAGAAGTTGACCGCCGAGACGGCACTGCACACCGGGATGGCCAACCGCATCGGCACGTTGGCCGATGCACAGTCCTGGGCCGCCGAGATCGCCGGTCTGGCGCCGTTGGCGATCCAGCATGCCAAGCGGGTGCTCAATGACGACGGTTCCATCGAGCAACCGTGGCCGGAGCACAAGGAGCTGTTCGACAAGGCCTGGGGAAGCCAGGACGTCATCGAGGCGCAGGTCGCTCGGGTGGAGAAGCGGCCACCGAAGTTCCAGGGGGCGTAATCCAACATGGTCGGCCGGGCACTAAGACTGGCCGCCGGCACCGCTTCGCTAGCGGCCGGCGGATAGCTGATGCGGGCGCTGCGCGGAGCGCCAGCTGCGTTGGGTGCCGATCCTGCGGCGATCGAGGCCGCCTCGGATGGATCGCCGAACTATCGCGACGGTGTATTCGTCAACCTCGACCCCGCCTCGGTGTTCACCCTGAATCGTGAAGAAATGCGGCTCCTTGCTTGGGAGCTACTCGCGAATCGAGGTGGGAGCCGCCCGGCCAAGCCGATCCCGCTGGCTGCTCCGCAGGTGTACCAGGGCGACGCGAGCCGGTTGGCGGTGAGCTGGTTCGGCCACTCCACGGCGATGGTCGAGATCGACGGCTACCGGGTGTTGACCGACCCGGTGTGGAGCGACCGGTGCTCGCCCTCGGATCTGGTCGGCCCACAGCGGCTGCATCCGCCGCCGGTCCAGCTCGACGGGTTGCCCGCCGTAGACGCGGTGGTGATCAGCCATGACCACTACGACCATCTCGACATCGACACCGTGATCGCGCTGGTCCGTAGTCAGCGGGCGCCGTTTTTTGTGCCGTTGGGGGTGGGGGCACATCTGCGGTCGTGGGGCGTCCCCGAGGATCGCATCATCGAACTCGACTGGCACCAGAGCGCCCAGGTCGGCGAGCTCAGCGTGATCTGCATGCCGGCACGGCACTTTTCCGGGCGCTTCATGAGCCGCAACAACACCCTGTGGGCGTCGTGGGCCTTCGTAGGACCGACGCATCGCGCCTACTTAGGCGGGGACACCGGCTACACAAAGAGTTTTGCCGAGATCGGGGCCGATCATGGTCCGTTCGACCTGACCTTGATGCCCATCGGCGCCTACAACACTGGGTGGCCGGACATCCATATGAATCCCGAGGAGGCGGTCCGGGCGCACCTGGATGTCAGTGACACGGGTTCGGGGCTGTTGGTGCCGATTCACTGGGGGACTTTCCGGTTGGCGCCGCACCCGTGGGCGGAACCGGTAGAGCGACTGCTCAAAGCCGCTGAATCAGACCAGGTCCAGGTGGCCGTGCCGCTGCCCGGTCAGCGCGTCGATCCTGCCGGGCCGTTGCGATTCAACCCCTGGTGGCGGCTCTGATCGAGGCGATGCCGAAACCGGCTTCATGCCAGCGGTATCGGCGCCGCAACCGTGGCGGTGGTGATGTTTGCGTCCCACCGCAGTAAGGGACGGCAAGGGGATATCCTCGTCGGACATCGGGGACATGAACGCCGCAGCGAACTGTCATGACCGCATGCCCGCTGGTCACCAGCGGTGCTGGCGGCGCGTGGCATGGGGCCTACCCGGGAGGGCGACGTTGCCCGGCTAGAGTGCGGCAATGACCAAACGCGCGGCGACGACAGCAGTGGTGATGATGTTCCTGGCGTTGGTGGGATGTGCTCCCAAACAATCAAATTCCAACCCGCCATCGACGCCGTCGCAGCTCCCGCCCAATGAGGTCTCCGGTATCGACATTCCCCCGGGCCGGATCGACGAAGCGGTCGCAAAGGTTGACGGCTTAGTGGCCGAGCTGATGAAAAGCACTGGTATACCCGGCATGGCGGTTGCGATTGTCCACGGTGGAAAGACGCTGTATGCCAAGGGATTCGGGGTGCGGGACGTCAGCAAGGGCGACGGTCAGGACAACAAGGTCGACACTGACACGGTCTTTCAGCTGGCCTCGATGTCCAAGCCCATCGGGGCGACCGTGGTCGCGCACGAGGTCAGCACCAATGTCGTTTCTTGGGACACGCCCGTCGTTTCGAAGCTACCGGAGTTTGCCCTCAGCGATCCCTACGTCACCGACCACGCCACGATCGCTGACCTGTATTCGCACCGGTCCGGGTTGCCCGACCACGCCGGGGATGCGCTCGAAGATCTGGGCTACGACACAACGCAGGTGCTCGAACGGTTGAAATACCTGCCGTTGGACCCCTTTCGAATCAGCTATGCATACACCAACTTCGGTGTGACCGCCGCGGCCGATGCGGTCGCGGCAGCAGCCGGCAAGGCCTGGCCGGACCTGTCCGAGGAGGTGCTCTATCGCCCGCTGGGGATGACCTCTACCAGTTCCCGATTCGCCGACTTCCTGGCCCGGCCCAATCACGCGGTCAACCACATCAAGGTGGGGGACCGGTGGGAGGCCCGGTTCCAACGGGACCCGGATGCTCAAACGCCGGCGGGCGGGGTGAGTTCGTCGCTCAATGACATGGCCCACTGGCTGACCATGGTGCTGGCCAACGGCGAGTACAACGGTCAGCAAATCGTGTCACCGGAGGCGTTGCTCCCCGCCATCACACCGCAGGTCATCTCGTCGGCGGCGCGCTCACCGAAAGCTCGCGCCGGCTTCTACGGCCATGGGTTCACCGTGTCGGTGAGTTCCGCGGGCCGCACCCAGTACGGCCACTCCGGGGCGTTCGGGCTCGGGGCCGCTACCAACTTTGTGGTCCTACCCTCCGAAGACATCGCCATCGCCGCGCTGACCAATGCCGCGCCCTACGGCATACCCGAAGCGCTCACCGCCCAATTCATGGATCTGGTGCAATACGGCGAAGTCCGCGAAGACTGGACGAACCTATACCGACAGCAAATGAGCCCCATCAATACCCCGGAAGGATCTCTGGTCGGCAAGCAGCCCCCGGTCAACCCTGAACCGGCCCGGCCGCCAAGCGACTACGTCGGGGTATACGCCAACGACTATTGGGGCCCCGCCACCGTGACGGAGCGCGATGGCCAGCTGCAGTTGTCGATGGGGCCAAAGAACCAGACGTTTGACCTGACGCATTGGGACGGCGACACTTTCACGTTCCCCCTGTCAACGGAGAACGCTTTGCCCGGTTTGATTTCGAAGGCGACCTTCGCCGGTGACACGCTCAATCTCGAGTATTTCGATTCGAACAAGCTCGGAACGTTCACGCGATGACTGCCATCGGCTTGACCGATGCCGAAGTGGCGGCTCGGTTAGCCGAAGGTAAGAGCAATGACATTCCCGAGCGGGCGACTCGCAGTGTGGCCCAAATCGTTCGGGCCAACGTATTCACCAGGATCAATGCGATTCTGGGCGTACTGCTGCTGATCGTCCTGGCGACCGGTTCGGTGATCAACGGGATGTTCGGCCTGCTGATCATCGCCAACAGCATCATCGGAATGATCCAGGAGCTGCGGGCAAAACAGACACTGGACAACCTGGCAATCCTCGACCAGGCGAAACCGTTGGTTCGGCGGCAATCCGGCACCCGCACAATGTCGCCCAGCGAGGTGGTGCTCGACGACGTCATCGAACTCGGACCTGGCGATCAGGTCGTCGTTGATGGCGAAGTCCTCGAGCAGGACAACCTCGAGATCGACGAATCCCTGCTCACCGGTGAGGTCGATTCGATCGCCAAACACGTGGGCGAACAAGTCATGTCAGGCAGCTTCGTGGTTGCAGGTAGCGGGGCATGCCGTGCGACCAAGGTGGGGCACGAGGCATACGCTGCCAAGCTTGCCGCAGAGGCGAGCAAGTTCACCCTGGTGAAATCCGAATTGCGCAGCGGCATCAACAAGATTCTGCAATTCATCACCTATCTGTTGATACCTGCCGGGTTGCTGACCATCTATACCCAGCTGTTCACCACCCACGCGGGTTGGCGAGACTCGGTGCTGCGAACGGTGGGCGCGTTGGTGCCGATGGTCCCAGAGGGCCTGGTGCTGATGACCTCGATAGCGTTCGCTGTCGGCGTCGTCAGGTTGGGGCAACGCCAGTGCCTGGTACAGGAATTGCCCGCCATCGAAGGACTGGCCCGGGTCGACGTGGTGTGCGCCGACAAGACCGGCACGCTGACCGAAACCGGTATGCGCGTGTCCGATGTCGACGAACTCATCGCCGACCAGCATGGGGCCGTCGCCGACGTGCTGGCCTTCCTGGCTGCCGCCGATGCTCGGCCCAACGCCAGCATGCAGGCCATTGCGCAGGCCTTTCCGTCACCACCGGACTGGACCCCCACCGCAACGGCGCCGTTCAAATCGGCAACCAAGTGGAGCGGCATATCATTTCGCGACCACGGAAATTGGGTGATCGGTGCACCCGATGTGCTGCTGGATTCGGCGTCCGAGGCCGCCCGGGAGGCGGAACGGATTGGGGCACAGGGGCTGCGAATCCTGCTTCTGGGGGTCGCAGACGTGGCGGTGGACGATCCCTGCGCACCGGGCCAGGTAACTCCGGCCGCCTTGGTGATTCTGGAGCAGAAAGTACGGCCCGATGCGCGCGAAACGATGGAGTACTTTGCCGCTCAGAATGTTTCGGTGAAGGTCATCTCTGGGGACAACGCGGTATCGGTCGGCGCGGTCGCCGCCAAGCTCGGGTTGCAGGGCCAAACCATGGATGCGCGACAGCTGCCATCGGAGCAGCCCGAGTTGGCCGACGTCCTGGATACCTACACCACTTTTGGGCGGGTGCGGCCGGACCAGAAGCGCGCCATAGTGCATGCGCTGCAGTCCCATGGGCACACGGTGGCGATGACCGGCGACGGGGTCAACGATGTACTGGCCCTCAAGGATGCCGATATCGGCGTGGCGATGGGAACCGGTAGTCCCGCGTCGCGCGCGGTGGCGCAGATAGTCCTGCTTGACAACAGGTTTGCCACGTTGCCTTACGTCGTCGGCGAGGGTCGGCGGGTTATCGGCAATATCGAGCGCGTCGCTAATCTATTTCTGACCAAGACCGTGTATTCGGCGTTGTTGGCGTTGCTGGTGGGTATCGAATGCTTGTTCGCCAAGCCATTGGGCGCAGATCCATTGCTGTATCCGTTTCAGCCAATACACGTCACGATCGCGGCGTGGTTCACGATCGGAATTCCGTCCTTTATTTTGTCGCTGGCGCCCAACGACGAGCGGGCCTATCCAGGCTTCGTACGGCGGGTCCTCACCTCTGCGCTGCCATCTGGACTGGTGGTCGGCGTCGCGACCTTCGTCTCCTACCTGACCGCCTATCCCGGGCGACATTCGACGTGGCAGGAGCAGACGCAAGCCTCAACCGCCGCCCTGATAACTCTGCTGGTAACCGCGTTGTGGGTACTGGCGGTGGTGGCCCGGCCCTATCGCTGGTGGCGGCTGGGTCTCGTAATCGCTTGTGGCCTAGCCTATGTGGCGATCTTCAGCCTCCCGCTGGCGCAGCGGAAGTTCTTTCTGGATCCCTCCAATCTGGCCACGACTTCGATCGCTTTGGGGATCGGTCTGCTCGGGGCCGCGCTGATCGAGGCCATGTGGTGGCTGCGGGCCAGAGCCCTGGGGTTGCGTCCGCGGGTATGGCGATAGCTGGCTAGGGCGACGCCGGCCTCGATTCGCTGGTAGCTGCGAATCTGATTCTTCTTCTCGACTCGCGCTAGCTCGAGTCGCGCGGCCGTGCGACAAATTGGTGATGTGGACAAAATGGTGTCCGGGCGGCCAAAGCGACGATTTTGTACAAAGAGTTTACATTGCGATTGAATAACCCGGTTTATGACCACTGGTCACAGTTTTTTGTTAAAGTTCCCGTGTCCCCGTGGTAACCGCCGTATGCTGATGCGATACCAGCCAATGGGCGACGACCGGGTGGATCCCGTGGATCGTCGGGTTGTCGGGTGGGGCAGGTGGCCTCCGGCTTGGCGGCCGCCTGAGAAGGGCTGCGGCGATGAGTTTTTCGGTGTCGCCACCAGAAATAAACTCGGCTCGGATATTCAGCGGTGCCGGGTCGGGCCCGCTGTTGTCCGCGGCAGCGGCCTGGGATGGACTGGCTGGCGAGTTGGGATCGGCGGCTGCCGCTTTCTCCTCGGTGACCTCCGCGCTCACCGGTTCTTCCTGGCAGGGGCCGGCCTCTGCCGCGATGGCAAACGTCGCCAGCGGCTATCTGGGTTGGCTGGCATCGACCGGAGTGCAAGCAGGGCAGGCGGCCAGCCAGGCCCGGATCGCGGCGGCGGCCTTTGAGGCCACCGTAGCGGCGACGGTGCATCCGGTGGCGGTGTTGGCCAACCGGACGCAGTTGGTGTCATTGGTGACATCCAACCTGCTGGGCTTCAACGCTCCCGCGATCGCGACGGTCGAGGCCGAATACGAGCAGATGTGGGCCCAGGATGTGGCCGCCATGTTCGGCTACCACACCGGGGCGTCAGCGGCAGTGGCGGCGCTGACACCGTTCACCCAGGTGCTGCAGAGCCCCGCCGCGGCGGCGGCGGCGGTGCAGACGGCCATCATCGATTTCCCCGGGCGGACCAACATTTTTAATGCTGGGTTGGGGAATTTGGGTGTGGGGAATGTTGGGTTTGCGAGTGTGGGTGATGGGAATGTTGGGTTTGGGAATGTTGGTGGCCTGAACTTTGGTTCTGGGAATTGGGGTGGTTTCAACCTGGGTTCGGGGAATATTGGTTCGTATAATTTCGGGCCGGGGAACTTGGGTTCGTACAATATTGGGCATTGGTAATGCGGGTGACTATAACGTTGGTTTGGGTAATAGTGGGTTGGGGAATATCGGGTTTGGGAATAGTGGGAGCAATAATCTGGGGATCGGGCTGACCGGTAGTGGTCAGGTGGGGTTTGGGGGCTGGAACTCCGGGAGTGGGAATGTGGGGGTGTTCAACTCCGGGACCGGTAACTGGGGTGTGGGTAACTCGGGTGAGTTTGATACGGGGTTGTTCAACGCGGGGCGCTACAACACCGGGGTGTTCAACTCGGGTGTGCTGAACACCGGGGTGGGTAATGCGGGTGATTACAACTCGGGCAGTTTCAACACGGGTGCCTCCAATACCGGGGATCTCAATGCGGGTGATACCAACACGGGGTGGGCCAACACCGGGAACCTCAATACCGGGTTCGGCAATAGCGGTCACCTCAATACCGGCGGGTTCAACCAGGGCAGTCAGAACAACGGGTTCTTCTGGCGCGGGGACGCTCAAGGCCAAATCGGCTTCGACTACACCATCACCATCCCCGAGATCGCAGTGGGCTTTAACGTCCAAGTGCCGCTGGACATCCCGCTATCCGGCCATCTTGGCGAGATCAGACTGAGCGAATTCATGCTGCCCCCGATACACCTCAATCCGGTCGACGGAAACAGCCTGACCGGGACGATTGGGCCGATTGTGGTGGATCCGATCACGATTACGGGTCCGCAGGTGGATTTGATGGTGGGGGGTCCGGGGGAGTCGTTGCAGTTGGCGTTGTCGGGTCCGGGTGTGGGTCCGGTGGTGATTCCGGTGGCGCATGTGCCGGCGGTGGCGGGGTTTGGGAATACGACTAGTGCGCCGTCGTCGGGGTTCTTCAATAGCGGTACGGGTAGTTCGTCTGGTTTTGGGAATGTGGGTGGTGGTTCGGGGTGGTGGAACTTTGCGTCTGGGGGTGTGGGGTATTCGGGTGTGGGCAATGTGGGGGCGTTGGGTTCGGGGGTGTTCAACCTTGGTGTCGGGGTGGGTGAACACGATTCCGAGTATGGGTTCGGGTGTGGGCAATGTGGGTGATGGTTTGGCGGGGTTGTTCTCGCAGGGGACCGACAAGATCAGTGTGTTTGGTCTCGGTGTGGCTAACCATGGTGGGCTGAATGTGGGTAGCGCCAATGTGGGTGATGCGAACCTGGGTAGTGCGAATGTGGGTAGCGCCAATGTGGGTGGCGGCAATGTGGGTGATGGCAATGTGGGTGTGGCCAATGTGGGTGATGGCAATGTGGGTGGCGCCAATGTGGGTGGTGCCAATGTGGGTGGGGCGAATACCGGGGATGGTAACTGGGGGTGGGGGAATACCGGTGGGGGGAACATCGGGTGGGGTAACACGGGTGTGGGTAATTTCGGGTTTGGGAATCAGGGGTCGGGCAACATTGGGATTGGGCTGAGCGGGGATCATCAGGTTGGGTTTGGTGGGTGGAACTCCGGGAGCGGGAATGTGGGGTTGTTCAACTCCGGTGACGGCAATATCGGGTTCTTCAACTCTGGGTCGGGCAACTTCGGGATTGCTAACTCGGGCAGTTTCAACACCGGGATCGCGAATGCGGGTTTGACCAACACGGGCTGGTTCAACTCGGGGCTGGCCAACACGGGGTGGGGTAATGCGGGTGCCTACAACTCTGGTGGGTTCAACGCCGGTGCCTACAACACGGGTTCGTTTAACCCGGGTCATGTGAACACCGGCTGGTTTAACACCGGGGACACCAACACCGGGCTGGGTAACAGCGGCAACATCAATACCGGGGCGTTTGTCTCCGGGGACATGAACAACGGCTTCTTCTGGCGCGGCACCGGCCAAGGCCTGCTCGGCGCCGACTACACCATCACCATCCCGCAGATCCCGCTGACCATCGGTGGAGGCGGAATTCTCAACATCCCCATCACCGGCGCCATCACCGGCCTCACCGTGTAGTCCTTCACAGTGCACGGGGTCGGGAGCGCCGCCACACCGATACCGGTGAATTTGCACCTCAATGTCGATGGAGAGTCCGGAGGGGCGACGGTCAGCGTCCACATCCCGAATACGGATGTCAGCTTCGACGTCCACGTGGACGGGCTACCGATCACGTTGGATCTGCCGCTTGACTCCGAGGTGCGTCCCATCGTGGTTCCGGACATCCCCATCAGCCGAATCCCCATCGTTCTTTCGCTGGGCGGCGACTCCACCTCGCTCAATACCGCGATCGGCGCGGGCATCGGCCCCATCTCCATTCCGATTCTCGATCTGCCGACGGCGCCTGGCTTCGGCAACGCGACCGATAGCCCGTCGTCGGGATTCTTCAACTCGGGTCCCGGGGGTGTATCGGGCTTCGGCAACGTCGGCGACACCCTCTCCGGAGTGTGGAACTTCGGCTCCTATGCCTCCGGACTGCAGAACTATGGCGGCAGCCTCCTCTCGGGTATCACCAACCTGGGTGGCGCAACCTCTGGCGTCGGCAACACCAGCGACCTTGGCCTGGCGATAGCAGGCGTTATCTCCGGTATCGGGAATGTCGGCAGTCAACTGTCCGGTCTTTTCCTCGAGGGCTCCGTGCCCTAGCCGGCTGTCGAGTGCGGTAGTCAACGGTCACATCGCTGACTCTGACAAGTAGGGTTTCCGGGCAGACGCTGACCATCCCCGAGAGAAACGGACGGTTGCACATGGGAATCCTGGACAAGGCGAAAGACCTGCTGGCGCAGAACGCCGACAAGGTCGAGACGGTGATCGACAAGGCCGGCGAATTCGTCGACGAGAAGACCGAAGGGAAGTACTCCGACACCATCCACAAGGTGCAAGAGGGGGCCAAGAAAGTCGCTGGTCCCGGCGCCGCGGGCGAGCAGCAGAACTGATCACATGGCGAAACTTTCCGGGTCGATCGACGTGCCGCTGTCTCCGGACGAGGCATGGATGCACGCATCCGATCTCTCCCGCTTCAAGGAGTGGCTGACGATCCACCGAGTGTGGCGCAGCACGTTGCCCGAAACCCTCGAAAAGGGTGCGGTCGTCGAATCAATCGTGCAGGTCAAGGGCATGCACAACCGCATCAAATGGACCATCGTGCGCTACCAGCCGCCGGAAGGCATGACCCTCAACGGTGACGGGGTCGGCGGCGTCAAGGTCAAGCTGATGGCCAAGGTTGCAGCCGGAGAAGAAGGCTCGATCGTCAGCTTCGACGTGCACCTTGGTGGGCCGGCTCTGTTCGGTCCGATCGGCATGGTCGTCGCCGCGGCGCTGCGCAGCGATATCAACGCATCGCTGCGGAACTTCGTCACCGTATTCGCCCCGCCGGCTGCCGGCTAACCCGAGGCGGCTCCGGCCGCACGTGGCTGGCTCGTAGCCACCTTGTTGACGCGGAGGCCGAAATCCGTTCCGTCGGGGCCGGCGGAAGGCAACTTCGAGTGCTCAGGTGCGTTATTGGACGCGCTGCTGGGGCCCTCCTGGGTGCCCGGCCCTGGCGCCCACCGGAGCGCGCGGTGCGTCGGTGGGGCCCTCCGCGGTGCCGGGTTTGTCGTGGGTCAGTGCGGCGATCAACTGTGCCTGTTGGCTGGCTGTGTTGGTGAGTTTGGCGAGCGCTCCGGTTGTCCCCGAGAGCCCGGTGAGCCGGCGCAAGGGTGCGGCTAGCTGAGCCATCGCGGGTGGCGTGGCCAAGGCGGCCGGTTCGGGCAGTGTCGGCAATCCGGCCAAGCCGGGGACGGGCAAGTCGGGTGCACCGAAGTCGGGAAAGCCGGGGCCCGGCAGCGTGGGCACGCTGAATTCAACAGAGCCGGGCAAGTCGGCCAAAGCCACCGAGATCTCAGCTGCCTCGGGGAGCTGCCCGGTGCGGTCAAACAGACCGGCGACGTTGAATTCCGGATCGGATTGTGACGGCGGGAGGGGCGCACCCGCCAGCCCGGGACCCGGGTCGGACAGAGTTGGCAAGGTCGCCAGCATGTCGGTCAATTTTTTGTCGCGGAATGCAATTCACTGTGGTCCTGGGATGTGGTGTTGCACAGATCGACCAGGAAGCCGCTCAGGACGATCAACGCAACCGCGCATGCGGCTATCGCGACTTCCATCGAAAGAGCTTGGCCTTCGGGGCCATCCATCAGTTCATACCAAAGGCAAAGCGCGAACGTACCGATGAGCGCGATTCTCTCTACGATCAGGACATCGCGAACCCTTTCAATCGCTTTGGCTTGGGCGGAAACCAGCTGGCTGGTTTCATGGTCGAGATCGCCCATCAGCTTCACGCGCTGTGACTGTGCGAGGTTTTGGGCTAGGTAGGCCTGCGCCGCCAGGCCCTGCCAGCCGTCGTCGGGGCCAAGAGCGGCGATTTGGGCACTGAGTTCATCGAACTTGGCGCCGCTGGCCGCCAAGCGATCGCCGTTGTCCGGGGTCCCGTCGCCAAGCGATAGCTCCAGAGCGGTCATCAATCGCATAGTCCAACCGCAAACGCTGGATCCGCGCCGGCCCTCCGCGGAGCTTGCTACCGACTTTTCTCGTTCGAGTAGCCACTCAGCCAACTCCCGCGAATGCTCCAGCCACGTTTCCTGCGCCAGATCGCACAAGATCTGCCAAATGTCCACGGGTTGCCCTTCCGGTCGCCTGCCAGGGGGATAGGACCACCGCGGCGCGTTATCGAAGAGAATGCTCGTCAGGGTGGCCTGGGTCAAGCTGGTCAGCACGGATGCGTAAGTACTAGAACGTCATTCGGTGATCAGGGGTGGGTGATGACGGCCCCTCATCGATGGCGGATCGGGTTAAACTTCGCGACTGCCGATGAGTTTCTGGATCGGTCGTGGTCCATATCTGTGAACCCGCATCCGGGCCCACACACTAGGGAGGTCATCGTGCCCATCCGTAACGCCGCGCCGCTAGGCGCCCCCTGCTGGATCGACCTGACGACATCAGACATCGACCGCGCCCAAGACTTCTACGGCACGGTTTTCGGCTGGACGTTCGAGTCGGCGGGACCCGAATACGGGGCTACGTCAATGCCGCCCGCAACGGCCATCCGGTCGCCGGCCTGATGGCCAACAATCCCGAATGGCAGGCGCCGGACAATTGGACCACCTACTTCCACACCGCTGACATCAACGCGGCGGCCGCCGCGGTGACCGCAGCGGGCGGCTCCAGATGCGTGGACCCCATGGAGATACCCGCCAAGGGCTTCATGTGCATGGCGACCGACCCGGCCGGTGCGTTCTTTGGGCTGTGGCAGCCGCTTGGGCACCGTGGATTCGAGATCATCGGTGAGGCGGGCGCTGCGGTCTGGCATCAATTGACGACCCGTGACTACCACCCCGCGATCGGCTTTTACCGCCGACTTTTCGGGTGGCAAACCGAACAAGTCGGTGACACCGACGAATTCCGCTACACCACCGCGTCCTTCGACGGTGAACAGCTCCTCGGGTTCATGGACGGCGCCAGGCTGCTGCCCGAGGGGGTGCCATCGCAGTGGAGTATCTTCTTCGGTGCCGAGGATGTCGACAAAACGCTGCAGATGATCGCCGACAACGGTGGAGCGGTGGTGCGCGGCGCCGAAGACACGCCCTACGGCCGGCTGGCCGCGGCCAGCGATCCGACCGGGGCGAACTTCAACCTCTCGTCACTGCGGGCCTAGCCCGACGACACCACGCTGGCCCGGCGGTCGGTTGCCCGGGCCCGGGTGGCATTCGGCTAATCTCGCAATCATGACTCGCCGCTTGCGCCCTGGTTGGCTGGTCGTCCTGTTTGCCGCGGTCATGGGAGCCAGCGCCTGGATGCCGTGGCTAACCACGGCGGTTGGTGGCGGGGGTTGGGCGAATGCCATCGGCGTTGCGCACGGCAACCTGGAACTACCGACCGGCTTCGGCGCCGGCCAGCTGATCGTGTTGCTGTCCTCGACGCTACTGGTGGCCGGCGCCATGGTGGGCCGCGGTCTGTCGGTCAGGCTCTCTTCGATTGCTGCCCTGGTTATTTCCTTGCTCATCGTGGCGCTCGCGGTGTGGTACTACAAACTCAACGTCAATCCACCGGTGTCGGCGGAGTACGGGCTCTATGTTGGTATCGGCAGTGCGGTGTGCGCGGTGGCATGCTCGCTGTGGGCGGTGGCCGCCGCCGCGTTCGGCGGTCGATCGACGCGCTGAAGGCCTCAGCCGGAAGGGAATTCGTGAGTTCCCGACGCGGCGCTTTCACCGGGTTCGTTGACTCAGTACACGAAGGGCGCGAACACCACCTCGCGTCCATCCGGATCACGGAAGGTGACCGCTCCCACGGCTTCCCAGTACGGGTGCTGCTGGACTGGTTCGATCGCCGCCTCCCTGAGGCGTGCGATAGCCGCTTGCTGTGCGGGCTGGTCGGGGAAGTACAGGCATAGCTGTTCGTGGTGATCGACCGCGACGGTGTCGACCGACTCGACGATCTCGAGCGTCAGATTCCAGCTGGGTAGCCCGAATATCGCGCCGTTGCTGCCGAAACTGTCCCCGAACGTCTCGAAGAGCGGAAGGCCCACCAGTTCGCGGTAAAACCGGACGGTCTCTTCGAAGTTCGACGAGCGGCGAGCAAACCGCATGGCGCCGATCGAGGCAAGTTCATGGGGCCAATGGGTGTGCCGGCGTCGCTTCATGTCCGTTCCTTGGCGGTTAGAGCCCGATAGCGCTGGGCGCCGAGTCGGCATGGTGCCAGCGGCGCAATTCATTACCCGGCACCCATGTTGAATGGGTTCCGCTGGAAATGCGTTCCGGCAATTCCAGTTTGCACACCGGGCCGTCGGCGATTCGGGCGGCGTCGAAGACCAGGCAATACGAGGCGTCGTCGTTCATGTCGGTGGTCAGGGTTACCAGGTAGCCGTCATCTTCGGCCGAACTGCCCACCCGTGGAGCCATCTGGGTCTCACTGCCATAGACACCTTCCCCAAACGAAATGCCTTCCTGATTGCCGGTCAACAGGTCATGTTTGACCAAACCGTCGAACAGGAACCAGCCCGGTTTGCCGGTGGCCGCGTAGGCGTAGCGATATTGGCGGGCGGCATAGTCGGAATTGATGGTCCCGAACTCGGTGATGGACTCGGACAGCCGTTCTTCCTTGACCGCGCCGGTGACCAGGTTGAGCCGCCATCGGTGCAATCGGGTCTGCAGGCGATCCAGCGCCAGGAAGCGGAAGAGCTTTTCCCACTTGGTGCTGCTGGCGCTGGTTTCGAGGGGGTGGGGCGCGCCCTCGAAGAAGCCGTCGAGCACGATCGCGTCGCCTTCCTCGTAAGCGTTGGTGAAATGCAGGACGAAGGTCGGATCCGCCTCGAACCACCGGATGTCGGCAGTGCTGCCCCGGCGGGGGATCACCGCGAAGCGCGACGGCATGTCCGGGTAGAAGCGCGGCAGATGAAGGTTGTGTTCGAGCAGCTGCGGATCCCAGAAAAGGGGGAAGTCGTTGAGGATGGCGTAGTTCTCGGTGAAGGCCATGTCATGCGGCAGCCTGGGCCCGGGCAGCGGGATGTCGACGTAGTGCGCCAGCTCGTTGTCCTGGTCGACAACGCCGTAGCGCATGTACGGTTCTTGCTTGCTGTAGTTGAAGAAAAGCAGCTCGCCGGTCTTGCCGTCGACCTTGGGATGCGCGGATACGCCCCAGTCGAACGGGAAGTGTCCGCTCCAGGTCTCTTTGCCCAGCGTGGTGGCCGACGACGGATCCACCCGGTAGAGGTCCCCACACTGGTAGAAGCTGGTTAGTGCGATGCCCCGGTGCACGATGACGTCGGTACTGGACGCGTCCTTCATCAGCGTGCGAGCACCCCAGCCCTGGTCACGCTTGGCCAGTTGTATCGGCTCGGCCAGTCCGGGCCACCGCGGTTCGCCGGCCTCGTTTTCCGCCCGGAAACCGTCCGTCTGGATAAAACGGTTGCGGTAGAAGGCCTTTCCGTCACGGAAGCCGACCACGTGCAGCATGCCGTCTCCGTCAAACGGGTGATAGGTCTTGAATGCCGGATGCAGTGGATTCTCGGTGTTGCGCAGGTAGACGCCGTCGAGGTCATGGGGGATCTCGCCCTCGACCACGGTCAGGTCGTCAGCGTTCCATTCGGTGGTTTGCGGCCGCCACGGCCCGGTGCGATATGGGTGGTCGTCGTCTTCGGGAAGAGTGGACAGATACTTACCGACGATCTCGACATCCATGTCATGTGTCCTTGGTTGTGCTGACAACGAAACTGACGGTGGTGGCGGTGCTGCCGCCGAAGTTCAGCGTGCCGAACTTGGTCGCGTTCTCAACCTGATAGTCGCCGGCCGCGCCGCTGACCTGCTTGGCTGCATCGAGCAGCATTCGTACGCCGGAAGCTCCGACCGGGTGGCCGCCACCGATCAGTCCTCCGCTCGGGTTGATTGGCAGACGTCCGCCGATCTCGATCTCACCGTTTTCGATGGCCTTCCACGATTCCCCCGGGCCGGTCAGCCCGATGTGGTCGATGGCGAGGTACTCGCTGGGGGTAAAGCAGTCATGCACCTCGAACCCGTTGAGGTCATCGAGCCTCACGTGTGCGCGGCGCAAGGCGTCGAGCGCCGCTTTCCGCACATGCGGCAGCACGTATTGACCCGACTCACCTTGGGCCGGGCGGTCGAGTTTCTGTTGCAGACCCAGCCCCACGGTGCAATGCCCCCAGCCGTCGATGCGGCCGATCGGGCGCGCACCCGGATGGTCGCGCAGATAGGCATCGTTGACCAGGACCAAACCCGCGCCACCGTCGGTCATTTGACTGCAATCCAACCGCCGCAGCCGGCCTTCGGTGATGGGATTGGTGGCATCGTCGTCGGTGATTGGATCCGGGATCGTCCATCCCCGAGTTTGGGCGTTGGGGTTGCGGCGCGCGTTGGCGTAGTTGAGTTGGGCGATGCTGCGCAGGTGCGTGTCGTCCAGGCCGTAGCGTCGGTCATATTCGTCGGCAACCTGCGTGAACACCGACGGCCACAGGTAACGCGCCTCGGCACCCTCGTGTCCGGTCCAGCCCGCCGCGCCCAGATACTGTGCCGCGGTATCGCCGGGCACCGTCTTCTCCAGCTCGAGCCCGACGACGAGCGCGCTGTTGTAGAAACCCGATCGCAGATCGGCGATCGCGGCCAACGTTGCCACGCTGCCCGACGCGCATGCCGCTTCATGACGGGAGGCCGGGGTATCCCAGAGGCCATCGGACTCCGTCGCGGGCATCGCACCCAGATGGCCCTGCCCAGCAAACATCTCGCCGAAGGCATTGGCGACATGTACGACCCCGATGTCGGCGGCCTCAATCTGGGCCGCGGCCAGCGTGCTCGGGACCACCTCAGCGGTTAGGTCCGCAAAGTCGCGGTTTTCCTTGGTGAGGTTGCGGGCGAAGTCGCTTTGATAGCCGCCCAGAATCCACACACCCGTTGTGCCGTCCATAAGCGGCACGGTACTCCTGGTCGGCGTGCGTGCTCCTTCATATCCCGAGAGCCGTGTCGAGGACCGCAAAAGCGTCGGGAATAGGCCGGAAAAAGTCGGTCCCGTCGGCTCTCGGGCTGAACCGACGGGACCTAGGTAGGCGTATAGGCCGGCCGATACGCCCCCCTTCGGGGAAACATTGCCATCCGCGGCCGATGACAAACATGTTCGGCGAACCCGGCTTGGATTGGGGGGAATCGATGGCTGGGATCGGTCAGGGGCGGGCGGCCGGTGGCCCCCCGGCCGGCGGCGGTTTCTGGATAACCACCACCGTCGGCTTGCGCTGTGGCTGTTCGTCTTCGTTGGTCGCCGACTCGCTGGGGCTACGACTGCCCGCGCCGGTCGCGCCGCGTCCGGCCAGACTCGCCAACGCCATCCCACTGAGCAGGCCGGTCGGAGCCACGCCGCCCATGTCGGGACCGGCAGGCGCGCTCAGCCCGCCCGCGCTGGGCAGCGACTCGGCGGCCAACCTGATCTCGGGGGCGGCCATGGCCCAGCTGTGCGGCACCGACAGGGCACCGACCAATGCCGCATGTCCCACGAACGCCGAGGTGGGCACGACGTTGGGCGCGGACACCAACACCTCGGCGTCGGGCCGCTCCGTACCCAGGGTGTTGCCCTGTGTCGGTGCCACCCCACCGCCGTTCGGTTGGGCGTGGTCATTGTTGGTGCTGTAGCTCCAGGGCCTGGCGGTGTTCACGGCGGAAAGGCTCAAGCTGGCTGTCGCGGCGACCGCGATGTAGGCGGCCAACAGGTCCAGTTCGCCGACCGGGGTGGGGATGGAGATCGCGGCCGGTGCCGCCAGGTCCGAACCGGCCGGGATTGTGGGTACCTCCGCCGCGAGTCCCTGGGCCGTATCGGTAGCCGCGGTCGTCGGCTGACTCGCGGTGGTTTGCGCGGTTGTGCCGGCGGCCGCGGCGCCCGCTGCCGTGCTCGCCTGCGCGCCGCTTGGGTCGGTCGACTGTACGGGGGAGGTGAACGCGGCCAACGTCGACGCGGCCTCCGATGCCGCCGAGTACTGGTACATGACCGCGGCGTCCTGGGCCCACATCTCGGCGTACTCGGCCTGCAGCGTCTCGATTGCCGGAGTGTTCTGTCCGAGGACGTTGGCAACCACCAATGACGCCACCTGGCTGCGATTGGCCGCGATCAGCGGCGGTGGCACAACGACCGCAAACGCCGTCTCAAATGCCGTCGCCGCCGCCCGGGCCTGAGCGGCGGTTTGGCGAGCCTGCTCGTTGGCAACGGCTAACCAGGTCGCATACGGTGCGGCCGCGGCCGCCATCGACGCCGATGCCGGACCCATCCACGATTCGAGCGTGAGTCCCGAGACCACCGAGGCATAGGACGCGGCGGCGGAATTCAATACCGTGGCAAGCCCATCCCAGGCGGTGGCCGCGGTCAGCATGGGCGCTGCCCCCGGGCCCGCATACAACAGGCCCGAGTTAACCTCAGGTGGTAAAGCCCCGAAGTCCGTTGCCAACACCTTCCTTAGCCAGCCGCAATCACGTTCGCGGCCTCGGCGGCCTCGTAGGACTGGGCGCCGGCGGCCAGCGCGGCGACAAACCTGTCGTGAATCGCCACGGCCTGGGCGCTCACCATTTGATAGAGCTGGGCATGTGCGCTGAACCGCGCGGCGGTCAACGCGGACACCTGGTCGGCCGCCGCTGGCGCCACGCTGGTGGTGGGAGCGACGGCGGCCGCGCTCTGCGCGCTGACCGCCGAACCGACCTCCTGCAAACTCCCAGCCGCCGCCGCTAGCCGCTCCGGTTGGGTGACGACAAAGCTCACCAGGTCCTCCCAACTCCCATCGCCCATCTCCGACCAGCCGCCAGTTCCCACCGGTCCCATCAGAAGCGCCAAAGCCGCTGGTCTGAAGCCACGCCATCTTCCATGGTTGAGAACCCGGACAGCAAAGCAACTCCCTGGCTGCAGGGTACTTGCTCTGGTGCGCGCCGGGCCCGGGTTTGGCCTCGATCGTTATTGGATTCGAAGAATTCTGCTCTCGGTGCGTCCGGCACAGGTCGATGTGGCGTCGTCGCACGCTGGGTTGGGCACGCGAGGTGCGTCCACAGCAAAGCCCCCGCGGCGGTGGATTGGGCCCCTAGTCGTGCTCCAGTGCCACCATGTCGGGCGCCAGCACATCGGTGAGCGCCGACCAGGGCACCGTGATCACCGGAAGCCCGTGGCCAAACTGGTAGTCGAAGAAATGCAGCTCGATGCCCTGCGATGTCGGAATCCAGTTGGCGAAGTTCTCCGCGATGGGCCTGTTGCCGGGCTCGTCGAGCATTGGGCTCGGGCCGCCGCCCCACACCTTCGGAAAGATCAGCCTTGTTTGCTCGGAAAGCCGCTCCAATCCCGCCTGTTCGTTTGCGAACAGGTCGGCAAGGGTGATGGGCTTGGCGCTTCGGCTATCGATAACGATGGTGTTGACGTAGTTGTTCGGGTGCGCGGCCTCTTTGGCCGAGTGAACGCCGGTGATGACTTCTGCGATGGCGACGGGGCGGAATGTGACCGCCGAATGTGATTCGAAGTCCCACTGGGTATCGGGGCCCGTCTCGGCGCGCATCTGATCGAGTTGCTGATGCCCCGACGCGTCGCTGGCCTGGTTGAAGGCGTCTCTGACGCCGGCATCGCCGCCGGCGAGCTGACCGATGTTCACATCCCATCGGCCCAGATTGTCGGGGGTGGCGCCGGTAACCGAGACCATTGTCACCTCGTAGGTCTCGCCGTTGGACACCCCGGACTTCGCGCCGGCGGCCGCGGCGGTGGTTGGCGACGTCGTCGCCGTCTCGCTCGTCGAGGAGGAGGCGGCTGTCGTCGGCGGTGAGGCGGTCTGGGGGGCACACCCAACCAGGCCCGCAGCGGGCAGCGCGATCGTGATTGCGGCGCTCAACAGTTGCGACATTCGGGCAGCCCGAGATGCAAGGCGTGCTGGGATCGGAAGCGCTGCAAAAAGATTCAATGATTCGTTATCGCTTGCGTATGGGCGTTCGACATCTGGATCGTACACAACGCCGTCGACCAAGCAAATCTCCGGGTGACGAGCCGGGCCGCGCGGCCGCGATGGCTAGCTCCTGCTCTGATGCTCCTTCGGCAACAGCGCCGCGACGTGGCGGATCTTGCGTCCGCAAAGCGCAACCAATCCGGGTACCGTGGGCGCGAAGCAAGAACGGTCCGGGTAGGTTGCGCGCGCATGGAGTGCGTGATGGCTGAACTTGACTGGCTTGCAACCTAATTCGTGGCATGCGTCGCGTACTGTTGAAAGGCTGCCTTTCTAGATGTGGATCACGCTGCTCAGCGCTCTTTTGCGGCAGCTGGCACGACTCCGGCATCGATGGGGATGAATGACAGTTGTCGGTGGGCATTTTCGCTATCGGCAACATTGCAGGACCGCGCCGTGGACGGGCGCCGTGGCCTGTATCCGACCGCATCCGAAGATTTTCCACCGCCAGTCGGTCCAGCTCATCGACCTACTGGAGGTGCCCCTGGCGGAGCGGGGCATCGAGCCGGACCTCGCAGTGGCTCCGTCCTCTAGTGGTCGTGATCGGACTGGCTGATGCGTATCACGATGGGTCTAGCGTGAAGTCGGCAAAGTCAAAGCCCGGCACCACCACACAACTGACCAGGGTAGGTTCGTCGCCGAGGGGCCAGGCGCGTTGCCAATGTCCGGGTGGAATGAGAAGCTGCGGACGTTGTCCGGCTCCGATGTCTTGGCCAATTACATGTCTTGTCGCAGTTGATTTTTCGTCTCCCATGTCCACCGCCAGTGGGCTGCCGCGATGGAAGAACCACAGCTCGGCGCTGGTCACGCGGTGCCAAGCGGAGTGCTGGTTTGGCATCAGCAGGAACAGGATCGCGGTGCCGGCGCTGCGTGGGCCGTCGTATTCGGCTGGCAACGAGGACTGGCCGAGTGTCAGTGCACTACGCCAAGTTTCGCGGAACCAGCCGCCCTCGGGGTGGGGGGATAAGTCCAGACTTCGAGCCCAGTCCGGCAGTGTCTGCACCGCCGTTGATTCGTCGCGGTCGTCAATCATGTCGAAGGTTTGTGGGCTCCTCGTGCCTTCGAAGTTAGGTATGCCGCATTGATCTGGCCACTAACGGGCACGAACTGTGCGTTAGATCACATGCTGGAGGTCGCGGACTCCGAAAAGGCAGTGCGCCAAGACATTGTCGAAATCGTTATGAGAGCGCGGGGGAGAATCGCTGGGCTGTCCGCCGGGGCGGCGCTAAAGGGGTGGGCTATAGCGGGTTGTTCGAGTGGGTGTCGACGGTTCGTTGGTCGCGCGGGCCGGGTAAGGCGGGCGCCAGACTGCAATGCCGGCCCTATTGGTGGTTCCTGTGGCGCTTGGCGGACCAGGCTCGGCAGACCATCAAGACCGCGAGTCCTCCGGTACTGATCAGACCTAGGGCCGAGCCGTGACTGCACACATTGATCACGAACAGGACCAGCGCTAGCCCGGACATCGCTGCGTAGAACGTCGCGCTGTACTGGGGTTTCCTCGTCCCGCGCGCATCCTGGTCGTCGTTGGCGCGGCTGGGATTGGGTACGCCAGTCATCGTTGCATGCGAGTCCGCGTGCTCTCGGCGTGGTCGGTTGCGTCCAGCCCGGCAGCGGCCGCAGTCGGGCCAGCGGTGATTTGACCGATCGCGGCGGTTTCGGCGCGGGTTCCACCAGTACGGGTTGTGGTCACGACCCCGACGCTGGAAGCGTGAGTACAGTCGTGGGCGTCGACATAGCGCCAAGGCGAACCGGCTGGCAGCAGTGCATGACCCATTGTGCAGGTGTTGAGACAGGTCGTCGCGGAGCCGAGGGTCTTGCGTCGAAGTGGTTAACGCTTGATTGCTTGAACGGTGTAGGTCATCGGAATCCGGTCGCGATCTTCGGCGAGGATGAATTCGCCGTCGTAATCTGGGCTGGGGATCATCGCATCTCCCAACGGATTCCATGGGACTTCGCGATGCTCTTCGAGGCCGGTAACCATCAGCCCGGCGGCGGTGAGCGCGGTGAAGATCTCGCCGAGCCCATGATTGAAATGGATGATCTGGGGTGAGGCGACAGTTCCGTTACCGGCATAGGTTTCATGCTCGACGAACGGGATGCCACTAGTTTCAAAGTATGGGTATTCAACGACGACAAGCCCGTCGGGCCGCGGATCGCTGAGCGACCACAAGAACGGATGGCCCTCGCGCATGAACAGCCTTCCACCGGGCCGGAGCAGGCTTGCGACAACATCGGCCCAGCGGCTGATGCTAGGAATCCAGCACAACGCCCCAAGGCCGGTGTAGACGAGATCGAAACGCTAACCACCGAGTGCTTGGACCGCGTCATAGACGTCGGCCTCGACGAAACCGACATCGGCCCGGGCGCGCATCGCCAGGTCCCGGGCGGCTTGCAGCGCGGCAGGGGAGAAGTCCAAGCCCACCGTTGATCGTGGCCCCAGCCGAGACAGCGAGACCGTATCGGTGCCAATGTGACACTGCAGATGGGCGATATCGAGGCCATCGAGTCGTCCGAGCCTCGGCAGGTCATATCGAACTTCTGCAGACAGAAAATCGGGATCGTCGAAGCTGTCGAGGTCGTATCCATTGGGCCCGGTGTGCAGCGGCACGCGCGACTCCCAATTCGCCAGATTCAGGCTGCGCCAACTGGCGGCCATCGGACGTTGTGACACGTCATCCATGCCGACAGGATTGCATGCGCGGAAGCTGCTCCCCGACTCGCACCCAGCCGCAAGTTCCTCTCGCCAGGCATGGATGCAGTGGATGATCGGTTTGCTGTCGTGGCCTGCCCCGTATCGGCGACAGTATCGCAGACCGGAACGCCAGCCTGCCCGCGGACAAGCGGGCCATGTCCGTCTCCGGCCGGGCCCGTGCCCGGCATCGGACGGTCGAACTTTTCAGGTCGACTCGAACGAATCGACAAACCACTGGCAATAACGGACTGATACCGCCGCGCGGCCATGCCCACCCCCTTCATCTAAGGAGTGTCAAAGATCACCCCTGCGACACCGGCTTTGGGGGAGCCTGCAAGCTCACCTGGTATTGGTCGCGAATGAGGTCCTGAACCGGAGATATGCGCCAATCGGTACCGCGGGAAACCATGCCGGTTTGCAGGTTCACCCGCCGAGCACCGAGCGCAGATCGGCGTTCGATTTCGGGATCCGCAACGAGCGTGGCCCCGGCTGCGATCGAGGGCTGTGAGGCGCCCCACAATGGTTGCCGCACAGCCAGTCCCGGGCATGGTGAAACACCTAAGTGTGTTGGTGGATGATAGCTTGTAGTGCATAGGCCGTGCTTGTCCAAGGCTTGGACAAGGGTGACCCCGGGTTGACGTGCCCGTGTCATCTGGGCTTTTCAGTCGGCGGTCGACATCCATGAATCGAACGCCATGACCATGGTCGCCCGCGGCACCGCCGAAGCTCCCGAGTGGGACGCCTCGGCCGCCCGCGACTTCCTTGAGAGAAAGGTAAGCGTCTGTTGTGTAGCAGTTTTCGTCACATGCCACCCGCGCGCACATCCAGCCGAGTAACGGTCGACGTTGTGGCTGGTCAGCGGCTGGTGGGTCTACGTGGTCGCCTGCGATCGGTCGGCGTCCCTCGTGGTGGCCGCGACGTCCAGCTCTCAGGTGATCGATCATGACATCGCCGGTATGGATGGGTTCACCGCCAGAGGTGCATTCGGCGTTGCTGAGTTCGGGTCCGGGTGCGGCGTCGTTGCAGGTGTCGGCGTCGGCGTGGACGCCGCTCGGCGCCGCGTATTCCTCGGCGGCTGACGAACTCACCGCCGTGGTGGTCGTTGGTGAAACCGAGACGTGGGAGGGGATGGGTGCCGCGAATTATGCGGCTGCGCACCAGCCGTATGTGGCATGGTTGATGAGAAACGGAGCCGAAGCCGAGGCGATGGCCGCCGAGCATGAGGCGATGGCCGCCGAGCATGAGGCGATGGCCGCCGCGTACTGTGCAGCGCTGGCGGCGATGCCCACGATGGGCGAGTTGGCCGAGAATCACCTCACTCACGGTGTGTTGCTCGGGACTAACTTCTTTGGCATCAATACCGTTCCGATCGCCGTCAACGAGGCCGACTACGCGCGCATGTGGGTCCAAGCCGCAACTACCATGTCCGCTTATGACGCGGCCTCAACCGTGTTTGCGGCGCGAGCGCCACAAACGACCCCTGCTCCACGACCGATCCGCTCCCTTGGCGACGACGCCCCGAATGTGTTGCCACAGGCTGCAAACGTGCTGGGCAGCTGGTCGGATTTTTGGGAAGAATTCGTGTACAATTTCTTCGATATCTTCACTTATGCCTGGGATTCCATAGCATTGCTCGGCATGGATATCGGCGAGTACCTGGGTGACCCCATCGGCTTCTTGATAGCGGGGGTCATCGGCTTTTTTGGGGGCTTCGCGTATGGAGCTGTGTCTGACGCGGTGGCTGGGCTTCTCGTGGCGCACAGCGTGTCCGAGGCCGTGGCGATCTCGCTAGCTCTCGCCAGCGTGCTCGCGCTGGATTTTGCAGTGACCGCGATGGTGCTAAGCGCCGTTGCCGTGCCACTTGCCGCCGCGATCGCTGTGCCAATCGCATTGCCGATCGCATTGCCGTTGGGCATTGACGCGTATGTCCGGGGTTCATCGGACCTCGGTGTGGGCGTGGCAGACGCTGGTTTGCGGAGTGTGAGTGTGTCGTCGCAAACGCAAAACATTGACACTCCAACGCAACTGGGAGGTCTTGCCGGTGTTCAGTCGGTGCCTGGGCCGAATGATGCCGTGGCGGGTATCGATCAAGATTCTGTGAGGCATGGGTTGGCAGGATCGGTGGGTGTGGGGGATGTGCAGTCGTGGGGGTTTGTCGGGACGTCGGGTTCAGTGAGAGGGGAGCCATCGGGCTTGTCGATGTTGGGTGCTGAGTCCGGGGGCCTGCGGGTGCCGGTGTTGCCGTCGTCGTGGGATCTGAGTTGGTCGAAGTGATCGGCTTTGATGGCGGCTTGTTGGCCGTGCTACGGCCACTGCTTCGTCACCGTCTCAGTGTGACTGGCGCGGCCACAACGCCGACCCATCCAGCACCCACCCGCCTACTTGTCCTGGACCTAGTAATGACTCCCCAGTGGCACAACCTCGGGCACGGTCCAACCAGTAGCCATCATCGCTCGGCCGTCCTGCCAAGGTTCCTACTGGAACCCGTTGCCTTGTAGCGTCTTTCGTCCAGATCCCCTTGTCCGCCGCGACCATAGTTGCGTGTACGGTGAGGAGGTGCGTGACGCAAATGTGTGGATACCTCGCTTCATCGTCGCAGTCTCATTGTCGCTGGCTATCGGCACAGCAGCGTGCGATCGACATGAACACGCCACCAAGCCAATCAGCACCTCTCCAGCGCAGGATATTTCCTCTCCCGTAGAGCACCGAATCGTTGAGCTTGCAATTTCGGACATCTCAACGCAGCTTGGCATTCCAGTCGGTCTCAACGTCAGGCGCCTGAACGCTTCCGGAACGTGGGCGTTCCTGTATGGCCAGATCGTCGCTGGCGATGCGGGCAAACTGGACTACAGCGCTACCCCATTCGCGGATGCGGCCGCCAACGGGCTCAAGACCGATACCTATGCGGGCCTATTCCAGGCCAGCGGCGGCGATGCCAATCAACGCTGGACTCGTGTCGATAGCGCCATTGGGCCGACTGCTTTGGCCTGGAGCGATTGGGCCGTGCGGTACGCGGCACCGGCAGAGATATTCGATACACGATAACGAGCGGAGCAAACGCGACACGTCGTTCGGCTGGGCTGTGTGCAGTGGTACGCCTCCGCAGCAGCCGGCGAAGTAGGACGGCGACCAGAGGCGTCCGAGCGGCGGGCACATCGGCTTCGGTGTATTCGCGGCGCACGGCGTCGGCGGTGCGGCCCTCGACTCGCTGGACCGGTGTGGAGATCGCCAAGTTGGGTGGGTAGCCGACGAGTGGGTGCATGTGGTCGGCTTCGCCGTTGAACTCGATCAACTCGGTACCGAGCTCGGCGCAGACCTGCCCCATGGTGTTCTCGCCACCTGCGAGTGACCCGATCCACCGCAGTGGAATAGAAAATGACACCACTTCGCGCAGCTCAACGGATGCAATCAATTGCCCAACCGCCATGTTTTCGATTAGTACCGCATCCAGTGCGCTAATCGGATTCACGCGCCGCGCGCTGCGGCCGCTTCCTGGATCGCGTTCAGATTTGCCAGCAACGCAATGATCGCCGTGGCCGTGGGTGGCTGTCGGCGGCCAGTTGGTGCAGATGGGGAGCTGGCGCGAGCTCGCCGGACCGGTTAGGTCATATGACTCATCCCAGCAGGAGTTTCGGCGACGAGACTTTACCTACCGTCGGCGCGAGCTGCTTCAAGCTGCTCGGGCTGTCTGCTATTCGATGGCCAATTGGGGACAGCGCATGTCGTTTCTCATCGCAACGCCGGGCTTTGGGGCGCTGATGGGCGACCAACACCGCTATGGCCACTGGCGACCTGAGGCGCCGAGGGCAAGGGGCGTCGTTCATGACGCGAAGGCCGCAATAGCCGCGAAAGTCGTTGTGCTGCAACGTGGCGATCACCGGGACCTTCGGGAGCTACGGGCTGAATATCCGGCGCTCAGTGCGCGGGTGCCGGTGTTCCACGAAGAGTTTGTGCGGGCGTCTTGCTCGGCCGCGCGGCGCGTCTGCGGGCACCCGCTTGGTCTCCGAGAAGAAATCGTTTACGAGTTAAGGGGTCCCAGATGTTGTCTTACGTGACCGCAGCGCCTGAGGCGTTGGCCGCCGCGGCGGGAGATTTGACGGGGATCGGGGAAGCGCTGCGGGCGGCCACCGCGGCGGCGGCGCCCTCGACGACGAGCCTTGTTGCGGCGGCCGGTGACGAGGTGTCCACCGCGATCGCGACATTGTTCTCGGAACACGCGCAGAGCTATCAGGCACTCAGCGCACAGATGGCGGCATTTCACGATCGGTTCATGAACGCCCTGGCGGGTGCCAGCGGGTCGTATGCGAGTGCCGAGGCCGCCAACGTCACGCCATTGCAGACCATCGAGCAAGACCTGCTCGGCGCGGTGAATGCACCGACACAGGTGTTGTTCGGACGCGGGTTGATCGGCGATGGCGCCAACGGCACTGCGCCCGGGCAGGCTGGCGGGGCGGGCGGGCTGCTAATCGGCAACGGCGGTAACGGGGCGCCAAGTGCCGTCGGCCAAGCGGGCGGGGCCGGTGGCGCCGGGGCGAACGGTGGGGCTGGCGGCTCGGCGGGCCTCTGGGGTGCCGGTGGGGCAGGGGGCGCCGGTGGGGCCGGTGCTACCCCGGGTGGGGCAGGCGGTGCCGGTGGAACCGGCGGCGCCAATGGGCTTCTCGGCGGCGGTAACGGCGGCGCCGGTGGTGCCGGCGGGGTCGGCGGTGAGGGTGCGACCGGCACCACCGGCGGGGTCGGCGGTGACGGCGGGGCCGGTGGTGCCGGCGGGGTCGGCGGGGTCGACCGGGCGCTGATCGGGTGGTCAGGTGGGGCAGGCGGGGTCGGTGGATCCGGCGGTGCTGGCGGTCTGGGCGGCACCGGCAGCGCTGGTGCAGGCTTGGGCGCGACCGGCGGTGACGGCGGTGCCGGCGGGGTCGGCGGTCAGGCGGGAGCCGGCGGCGCGGGCGGGGCGGTGACTGGCTCAATCAATCATTTGGGGAATGCCGGCGCGCACGGGGCCAATGGCACCGGCGGGGTCGGTGGTACGGGCGGTGCCGGCGGAACCGGCATTGCGGGCACCGGCGACCTGGTCAGTCCGACCGCGGGCTATCAGGGTGGGCAGGGCGGTATGGGCGGCAAGGGCGGTGACGGCGGGGCGGGCATCGGCGGGGTCGGTGGTGGTGCCGGCGGCGACGACCAGGTCAGTCCGACCGCGGGTCATCAGGGTGGGCAGGGCGGTATGGGCGGCAAAGGCGGTGACGGCGGGGCGGGCATCGGCGGGGTCGGTGGTGGCACCGGCGGCAAGGGCGGTGCCGGCGGCACCGGCGGCCAGGGCGGTGGTCCGGGCGGCACGGGCGGTATCGCCAGTGCGCTAGACAGCGGCGCCGGCGCTCAGGGCGGCGGGGTCCCCAGCACCACCGGGGTGCCCGGTGCCGACGGTGGTAAGGGCGGCACGGGTGGCACCGCGGGTGCGGCCGGTGTGGGGGTCGACGGCGGCGCGGCGGGCAGCATCGGCACCGGCGGAGTTGGCGGCACGGGCGGCAATGGCGGCGCCGGCGCCGACAATGACGTCAATGGCACCTCGGGTATTGCGCAGGGAACGCCGGAGCCCTGGGTTCCGTGGCCGGAGTGTGCATGCGGCACTGCTGGCGGCCGGCGTCTGCGACGTCGTCATCCTCGACCACGCCCCCGGCCTGCCCGCCAACTCGCAGCTGCGACCCGGCCGGGTCATCGGCGCGGCCTTCGACGACGACACCGACACCTGGGCGCTGCGCACGGCCGATGGCGCCACCGTGTGCGGCCGCGTGGTCGTGGCAGCCTGTCCGCCGGTGTACGTCCGCTGGACACCCGACTTTGCCGGGCGTAACGATTTCCGGGGCGAGTCGTTTCACGCGGGCGCACCCGACCCGGCTTTCCGTCCGGCGGGCAAACGCATTGCGGTGCTGGGCACCGACTCCAACGTCGCTCATTGGATCGATGAGTGGGCGGACTCCGCGGCATCGGTCACCGTGTTCGCCCAGGGACCACGGCGCGTGGTCACTGACCTGGCACGCCACCCACCCCAGGCCAAGGGATGGCTACTCGGCCGCATCGGCGCCAAGCGACCGCGGCGGGCGCCCACGATCGCAGCATCAGCCATCGCGGCGCTCACCCCGTCGGGCATCCGGACCAACGATGGCATCGAGCACCCCGTCGACGCCGTCATCTACGGCACCGGATTCACCATCCCTGAGCAGACCGTTGAACCGACACTGGTGGGCACGCGCGGACTGACCATCCAACAGGCCTGGTACCCGGGCATGGAGGCCTTCCTGGGTGTTGCCGTGCACGGGTTTCCCAACTATTTCTTCATCTGCGGTCCCGACGTCGCCGCGCAGATCAGCTACGTCGCCGAGTGCGTGGACCTGCTGCAACGCACCGCCAGCACCCGCATCGAGGTGCTGCGCAGCAGCCAGCAAGTGTTCAACGAGCGCGCCCAGCTAAGGCCGGTGCAGCCATACCAGCCGCTTCGGGCGTTCGACCTGTCCGCCGGGGCGCCCGAAGACACTGGCATTCCCAATATCCCCAACATTTATGACGGGGCGGCCACGTTGGAGATTGGCGGCGTCCGCCATGCGGTGCATGTGCGCCTTGCCGGCCACCTCGACCCGATCGACGGCAATTACCACTGGCAGGGAACGGTCCTTGATCCGCTTCCGCGGGACACGCTCAAGCAGGCCAGGGCGGGCACCCTGACCGTAGGTGAACGAAGCGCCGCGGTACGTGTCATCGAGCAAACGCCGCGGGGCACCCATTCGGTCGCGGGACTGGGCGCACCCCCCTATGCGGACAGCGGCCGGTAGGCGTCGCTGCGTCGGCCGTCGGGCGCGTAGTCGTCGCGCTTGTCCGATCCAAGCCCGATAGGCTTGACCCATCCCAGCCTTGGGTTGGCCGCGCACGTGTGTGGGTAACCATCCTGGGTGGCTCGTGCGGTGACGGACGACGACACAAGCGAGAACGGCATGGTCTGCGATAGCGGTCGGCAGTTCGGGCGGGCGCGGTGGCAGGATCCGCCCGGCCCGCCCTTGGCATGCTGCACGGATTTGCCGGCCGCGCCGATCTACCCGGTCCGGGTACGAACCATCGATAGCCGACAAAATTTCCCGTCTCTTGGCCATGGGCGAGACAGATGGCACCCGATGTACCCAAAGCGTCCGCGTTGGCCGAAAATGGAAGTTTGCGCCACCGATGTAGTCGGTGTCCTCTAACGATTCACGGGCGGGAGTTCGAGGAGCACGACATGGAACCGGAGGACAGGATGCAGCTGGCATACCGGTTCGGGATGTCTGCAGATCGGCTAGCCAGGCACCGGCCGCCGGTCGGGGCGATGATCAGCTCGCGGAAGCGGGAGCGGGTCCAGTGAACGCGACGGCGAAGTCTCCCAACGCCTTGGCCATCGACACGCGCAGCGAAGACTCGCTGGTGGTCCTTTCGGTCGAGGGCGCCATCGACTCCACCAACTGCGCGGCGCTGCGCGATGCCATCATCAAGGCCACGCTCGACGAGCCGTCCGCCGTCGTCGTCAACGTCAGCGCCCTGCAGGTACCCGACGAAGCGTCCTGGTCCATCTTTGTCAGCGCACGCTGGCAGGTCGATACCCCGCAGCATGTCCCCATCTTGCTGGTGTGCGCGAGTCGCGCCGGCCGGGAACTGATCACCCGAACCGGAGTTACCCGTTTCATGCCGGTGTACCCCACCGAGAAAGGCGCCATCAAGGCCGTCGGCCGGCTCGCGCGACGCAAGGTGCGGTATGCCCAAGGTGCAATTGCCCGCCAACCTGGGCAGCCTTCGCGAGTCCCGCAAGCTGGTCCGCGAGTGGCTCACGTCGTGGTCGAAACCCGGGCTGATACCGGTCGCCTTGGTGATCGTCAACGTGTTCGTCGAGAACGTGCTGGAGCACACCGGAAGCGACCCAGTGATCAAGGTCCAGTGCGACGGCACCGCGGCCACCATCGCCGTCTCCGACGGCAGCAATGCCCCGGCTATCCGGTTGCAGACTCCGCCAAAAGGCATCGACGTGTCCGGCCTGGCCATCGTGGAAGCGCTGTGCCGCGCGTGGGGCAGCACTCCCACCGCGACCGGCAAAACGGTGTGGGCGATCATCGGCCCGGAGAACCAGCTCTAGCCGGCGACGGTGTGAGCCGGGCCCTCATCCCGCGTGCTTGCTGGGCGCCGGCCGAGTAGCCGCGGTTGTCCGGACTCGCCGCGATTGCACTAGAACACGTTCTAGTATCGATCTGGATGCCCGCTCACAGAAGGGAGGGATGACGTGCGGTTCAGCTACGCCGAGGCGATGACCGACCCGTCGTTTTATGTCCCGCTGGCACAGGCCGCCGAGGCGGCCGGCTACCACAGCATGACGATCGCCGACAGCCTCGCCTATCCCTACGAGTCCGACTCGAAGTATCCGTACACACCCGACGGCAATCGCGAGTTTCTCGACGGCAAGGAGATCATTGAAACCTTCGTCCTGACCGCGGCATTGGGCGCGGTCACCAAGACACTGCGGTTCAACTTCTTCGTCCTCAAACTCCCCGTCCGGCCCCCCGCCCTGGTCGCCAAGCAAGCCGGTTCACTGGCCGCGCTGATCGGCAATCGGGTAGGGCTGGGCGTGGGCACCAGTCCATGGCCGGAAGACTACGAGCTGATGGGTGTGCCCTTTGCCAAGCGCGGCAAGAGGATTGACGAATGCATCGAAATCGTCAAAGGACTCACCACCGGTGAATACTTCGAGTTCCACGGCGAGTTCTACGACATTCCCAAGACGAAGATGAGCCCGGCCCCGACCGCGCCAATCCCGATCCTGGTCGGCGGCCATGCCGATGCCGCACTTCGGCGCGCGGCGCGCCTGGATGGCTGGATGCATGGCGGCGGCACCGATCCCGACGAACTCGACCGCCTGATCAGCAAACTTCAGCACTTTCGCGAGGAAGAGGGGCACACCGGCCCGTTCGAAATCCATGTGATCTCAATGGATGCCTACACCGTCGACGGCATCAAGCGGCTGCAGGACAAAGGAGTCACCGACGTCATCGTGGGCTTCCGGATGCCCTACATCAAGGGTCCCGACACCGAGCCGCTACAGACCAAGATCGCCCACCTGGAAAAGTTCGCCGAGAAGATTATCTCGAAAGTTTAGACGCTACAGCGAATCCCATGCCGGCGGACGCTTCTCCTGATGCGCGCGGGCGGCCTCGGCCGGGTTGTTGGTGAAGCCGCTGATAATCTGGGTACGGTTCTCGATTTCCTTGGCATGCCGCAGGCTGGGGGCATCCAGCGCCGCGTTGAGCCCAATCTTGGTCTGCCACACGCCATACGCATTGTTCTCGGCGATCGATCCGGCCAGCTTCTGCGCCGCAGTCAACAATTCGTCCGCTACCACCACCTCGTGCACCAGCCTGATCCGATAGGCCTCCACAGCGTCGATGATGCGGCCGGTCAGCATGAGTTCGCGCGCCACCCCGGCACCGACGATTCTGGGCAGCAGATAACTGGTGCCCATGTCCATCGACGAGAACCCGGCCTTGATGAACACCGATCCGAACCTGGCGTCTTCGGCAGCGATCCGGATATCGCAATGCAGCGCAAAGGCCAGCCCGCCACCGACCGCGACGCCGTTGACCGCCGCGATCACGGGAATGGGCAGCTCGTAGAGCCGGGTCAATTGGTCGGCCAGTCTGACCTGGGCATCGTAGGTGGCCTTGAACGGCGGGGTGGTGGGTGTGGCCTTCGTCCAAGGCTGTCCGGTGCCGCTCAAATCCGCTCCGGCACAAAACCCGCGCCCGGCGCCGGTCAGGATCGCGGCCCGAAACTCGCCCCCGCTCAGCGCGTCGAGGGCGTCGTCCATCGCGTCGAGCAGCGATCCGTCGATGGCGTTCAACCGGGTCGGCCGGTTCAAGGTGACGCAAGCAATGTTGTGCTGAAGAGTTTGCAATTCCACTGCAGCCATACCCGAACGGTAGGCGACGTGACCGTTTACCGACACGGCCTACGGTGGATTGACGCCTGCCCAAGTCGAAGGAGAAGAAGATGGCACGAACCGAGGGCGATAGCTGGGACCTGGCCAACAGTGTGGGCGCCACCGCCACCATGGTCGCCGCGGCGCGGGCCGCCGCAACCCGGCGGTCACGGCCGATCATCGCCGACCCGTTTGCCGAGCCGCTGGTCCGCGCCGTGGGGCTGGACTTGTTCACCCGGGCGGCCTCCGGCGAGGTTGATCTCGACGAGGTTGCAGCCGGTCTCGGATTTGCGCGCATGGTGGACACGTTCGCCGCCCGTGCACTGTTTTTCGACAAGTTCTTTGCCGATGCGATCGCCGCGGGACTGCGCCAGGTGGTGATCGTGGCCTCCGGCCTTGACGCGCGACCCTACCGGCTGCCCTGGCCGACCGGAATGAGGGTGTACGAAATCGACCAGCCGGAGGTGATCGAATTCAAGACCACCACGCTGGCTCGACTCGGTGCATCCCCAACCGCCGACCACCATCCGGTGGGCATCGACCTGCGCGACGACTGGCCGTCCGCGCTGCGGGCAGCGGGTTTCGACGCCGCCCGCCCGACCGCCTGGCTGGCCGAAGGGGTGCTCATCGGTTTCCTTCCTCCGGAGGCCGAAATTCGATTGCTGGACAATGTCATTGAGCTCAGCGCCGTCGGCAGCCGGCTAGCCGCCGACTACGGAACCATCAATGGGTCATCGGCGGAGTCCCAGCAACTGGCGCAGCAGATGACCGAGGGATGGCGAGCCCATGGACTCGACATGGATATCGCCGGTTTGACCTATCCCGGTGAGCACACCGACGTCGCGGCCTATCTGCGATCACACGGCTGGAAGACGGCCACCGCCGACCATGGCGATCTGGTCCTGGCCGCCGGGCTTGCGGAACTGACCGCGGCCGACCGGCAGAGCCCGGCCAGCACGATCGGCTTCGTGACCGCGGTCCGCTCCACCGACTAGCAACAGCACGGCATCCAGAAAGCAAGTCCGACAACGATACTCGCAGAACACGACGACGCAGTTCGGTATCGCGATACGCTGCACTTTCCCGCCTACTCACCAGAACACAAGGGACAAACATGTCGTATGTGATGGCAGTGCCGGAACTGTTGGCTTCCGCGGCGGCTGACCTGGAAGGAATTGGCTCGGCCCTGAGCACCGCCAATGCTTTGGCACTGCCCTCGACCAGCGAGATCCTGGCCGCGGGTACCGACGAGATATCGACCGCGGTGGCGTCGCTATTTGCCGACCATGCCCAGGACTATCGAACAATCAGTTTAGAAGCCAACGCATTTCACCAGCAGTTCTGGCGATCGTTGAGCGGTGCGGCGGCCTCCTATTCCAGCGCCGAAGCCGCCAACGCATCCCCGCTGCAGGAACTGCTGAACGTGATCAACCAGCAGAGCACGGCCTTGCTGGGGCGCCCGCTGATCGGTAACGGTGCTGACGGTGCCGCGCCTGGGCAAAGCGGCGACGACGGCGGGCTGCTGTTCGGCAACGACGGCAACGGCGCGCCCGGCACGAACCAGGGTGTGGCCGGCGGTAACGGCGGAAGCGCCGGGCTGATCGGCAACGGCGGGGCCGGCGGGCTTGGCGGGCCGGGCGGCGCCGGCGGGGCCGGCGGGCACGGCGGAATGCTGTTCGGCGACGGCGGCGCCGGTGGAGGCGGCGGGGATAGCCCGTCGTTCGTGATCGGCGGCGGTGCCGGCGGCAACGGCGGCAGCGCGGGGCTGTTCGGCAATGCCGGCGCGGGTGGTGCCGGCGGCGCGGGACAGCAGTTCTTTTTCAATGGTGGGGCCGGCGGAGACGGCGGGAGCGTGGGTCTGATCGGCAATGGCGGTGCCGGTGGCGACGGCGCCAATGGCGCGGCCGGCGGTGCCGGCGGTGACGGCGGCATGCTGAGCGGCAATGGCGGTAACGGCGGGGCTGGCGGCGACCTCAACGACCCCGCAGTACCCACAGGCAGCCAGGTCGGCGGTCGTGGCGGAAACGCCGGATTGATCGGCAACGGCGGTATCGGCGGCGACGGCGGTGTGGCCGCAAACGGGGGCGCCGGCGGGCAGGGCGGTCTGCTACGCGGCGACGGCGGTGATGGCGGAGCCGGCGGTGCCGGTCGGCCGGCAAGTTTCAACAGTAATGGCGGGCCGGGCGGCAACGGCGGCAACGGGGGCTCCGCCGGGCTCTGGGGCAACGGCGGCACCGGCGGGGCCGGCGGTGGTCCTGGAACCCAAGGCTCTGATAATTCCGCCTCGGGAGGCAACGGCGGTAACGGCGGCAACGCCGGATTGTTTTCCGGTATCGCCGGCAACGGCGGCGATGGCGGACAGGGCGGCGACCGGATATTCGGCGCACTCGGGTTACCCGGCTAGCCCGCTAGACGCGCTTGGCCGCCCACTCGGCCTGCATGACCAGCAGCGCCAATCGCTCTACCTCCGGGGTGTGGGGATCGAGTTCGCGGTAGCGCTGATAGATGTTGACCACGATCCGCTCGGAGTCCAGCCACGCCGCATACTCTCCAAGCTCGACGGTCTCGATTGCCTCGGCGAAGGACAGACCCTTGCGGTAGGCAGCCTCGGCCTGTTCGTTGACGTGCTCGAAATAGCCGCGGACGGCCCGGATTCCATCCGGGTCGGTGACTGGGCCATGGCCGGGGACCACGATGGGCGCGTCCAGCGCGATCATCGCGTCGCAGGCCGCTATCCAGTTCGCGATCGGCCCGTTCCAGACGATCGGCGTGCAGCCGATGAACAGCAGATCCCCGGCGAACAGCACGCCGGCATCGGGCACATGCACCACCGAGTCCGCGGCGGTGTGCGCGGGACCGAGGTTGATCAGATCGACCCGCCTGCCACCAACATCGATCGTCAGCTCGTGGTCGAATGTCTGATCCGCGTTGCGCAGCCTTATTCCGCTGAAATCGAAGTGCCCGAAGCGATCCCGCATGAATCTCGTCGCGACCGGCCCGAGGTCGATGGTCTGCATCGCCGTCAGCAAGGTGGGACCGGTGTCTTCGGCAATCTCCTCGGCGGTGCCTTTGGCCGCGATGATGCGCACCGAAGGGCTCAACAATTGGTTGCCATGGGTGTGGTCACCGTTGGAATGGGTGATCAGCGCATCGGTGATGGGCGCCGCATCGGTGATCGGCCGCATCGCGTCCAGCATCTCGCGCGTGAGCGCCAGATCGAACAGCGTGTCGACCAACAGCGAGGCACCGTCTCCGGCGACCAGCCCGGCGTTGCTCCAGCCAAATCCGCCGTCCGGCAATGTCCACGCCCACACCCGATCGGCGACCTGGTGCAGCCCACGGGTGTAGGGCACCAGCGGCGGCGCCGGGTTGACCCGGGCGGCCTCTGGCGCGGCGTTGGGATCAACGCGAGGTGCCAAAGGCTGCGGTGGCGGGGTCGCACATACCCGCTGCCGCGTCTGCCCCAACCCCTCGACCTCGAGGGTGACGACGTCGCCGTCATGTAGCCAGCCGGGAAACGAGTCGGGGTTGGTCAGGTGCTCGACGAGGGTGCAGGTGGGCACGGTGCCGGAGCCGATCACATCGCCCGGCGCCAGCATCACCCCGCGCGAGACATAGGAGATGACTTCCCCGAAGGTCCAATCCATCGTCGCGGTGGATCCCGAGCCGATGACCGTGTCATTGACCAGCGCGCTCACCTGCAGACTCAGCTTCCCGTCGCGGCGATAGGCCTGCAGCTCATCGGCGGTAACCAGATACGGGCCCAAGGTGACTCCGCTGTCTTTGCCCTTGGCCTGCCCGATGCGCAGCTGGCCTTCCAGTTGCTGCAAGTCACGTGCCGACCAGTCGTTGAAGATCGTGTAGCCGATGATGGACTGCTCGGCCTGCTCGACGGACAGATCCTGGCCGCCGGTTCCGATCACCGCCGCGATCTCCAATTCGAAGTCCTGCCAGGCGCTTCCGGGGGCCATGGGCGCGTCGTCGTAGGGCCCGAGCACGGTGGCCGGACAGGCAAAGTAGAACGCCGGGATGCGATACCAGGTATCCATCAGCACCCGGCCGCCTCCCACCGTTTCCTGACAGTTGCGCATGTGGTCCAAGAAGCACAGTGAGTCGCGGATCGATGGCGGGCGCGGTATCGGCGCCGCCAACGTCACCTCGTCGAGAGCCACCACCTCACTCGGTGAGCGCAAGACGTTTTCACCGGCTTCGCGTAATCCGTCGGCGCCGCGCTTGATCAGATCGAGCAGGGCGACTCCCGGCGCCATCGCGTAGATCGAACCGTCGGACAACACCCCGACACGCTCACCGTCCGCACTTCGATACGTCACCCATTTCATTCGCGCACCACCTCACTCGGGTTTTTGTCCGGGCGCAACCCACGCCAGCTGGATTGCCGCAATCGGTCATCGGGGGTCCACTCGCTATAGCGCACCTCCCCGACCAGTGTCGGCGCGACGAACGTAACACCCTTGGCCTCGCGCGCCGGAAGCGCAGCGTCGAATGGGGATTCGTCGGTATGCAGCGGCGCCAGCGTCTTCTTGAGGTTGGCCAGGTCACGTTCGGTGAAGCCGGTTCCAACACGGCCGGCGAAGTGCAAACCGCTCGGGCCGGGAATGCCCATGGGCAACGATCCAATCCCGCTGCTGCGCCCACCCTCCCCAACTCGCCAACCGCCGATGACGACTTCCTGGGTGTTCCAGTGTTTGTCCTTGATCCACGCCGACGAGCGCCGCCCGGGTTGATAGCCGGAGTCGCGGCGCTTGGCAATGACTCCCTCCCAACCGCGCTTGTGCGAGTAGGCCAGCGCCTCGGCGCCGTCACCGGGCAACAACTCCGGAACGATCAGATTGCCCGCACTGCCCAGGGTTTCCAGTAGCTTGCGCCGGTCGCGGTATCTGGCCCGCAGTAGCGAGCGACCGTCCAGAAAGAGCAAGTCGAACGCCCAGAACTCGATGCGGGTGGCGCGCACCCGGTTCTGCATCTCGTTGAAGCTGGGCACTCCGGAGGAGTCGAGGGCCACCAATTCACCGTCGAGCACCACGTGGTGATCAGCGAGATCGGCGGCCAATGAACGTAATTGGGGGTATTCCGCGGTGACGTCACGTCCGCTGCGGGAGCGCAGTCGCAGCGCGCCATGGTCGGCTTCGACCAGCAGCCGGTAGCCGTCCCACTTGCCTTCGAACGCCCACTGACCCGACTCGAGACCTGCCACCGAACCGTGGGAGGTGAGCATGGGCGCGAGGGTGTCGAAATCGAAGGCCGTCTGGTCCTTCATGCGATGCGCCAGCCATTGGTCCCCGTTGGTCTGAATCAGCGCGTACCGCCCCGAGATTCGACTGCCGTGCAGGTTGACAATCACCTCCCCCTTTTCCGCACCGTTTCTCGAGTCGTCGCGGAACTTCTCGGTGTCATAGGTGCCGGAATCCCAGATGATCACCTTGCCGGCGCCGTACTCCCCTTTCGGGATGTTGCCCTCGAACGTCGCGTATTCCAGCGGATGATCTTCGGTGTGCACGGCCAGGTGGTTCACCGACGTGGTTTCCGGCAGGTTTTTCGGCACCGCCCATGACACCAGTACCCCATCACGCTCCAGCCTGAAGTCGTAATGCAGACGGCGCGCGTGATGCTCTTGGATCACGAAGGTATTACCCTTCCCGACAACGGGTCTGGCTCGGGGCACCGGCTCCGGCGTTTTCGACGCGTTGCGCATGCTGCGATATTTGAGCAGCCGGTCGTCGCCGGGGAGGTCCGCGTCCAGCGCCGCAATCAGATCGCCATCGCGGGTGAGGCGGGCAAGCACCTCGTCGTAGGTCAGTTGGCGCAGCCCCGGGTCGTCGAGCTCCTCCCAGCTGCGTGGTGCGGCGACTGTCGGTTGTTCGCGCCCACGCAGCGAATACGGCGCGATGGTGGTCTTCGAACCGCTGTTTTGGCTCCAGTCCAGGAACACTTTCCCGGCCCGCAGACTCTTGGTCATGGTCGCGGTGACCAACGCCGGCATCACCGTTTCCAGTTGCTGCGCGACCCGTTTGGCCAACACCGTGGCGCCCTTGCTGCTCACCGGCTCGTCGAGCGGGGTGTAGAGGTGCAGGCCCTTGCTACCGCTGGTGAGCGGGAGGGTACTCAGGCCGATGTCGGCGAGCAGATCGCGCACCGCCCGCGCCACCTGCGCGAGTTGGGCCATCGTCACGCCCTCGCCCGGGTCCAGGTCGAACACCAATCGGGTGGCCGGCCCGGGCGTGAGGATTTCGCCTTTGGACGTCCACTCGGCAACGAACCGCCACTGCGGGACGTGCACCTCGAGGGCGGCCTGTTGTGCGATCCAGGCCAGCCCGGTGGCGCTGTCGATGATCGGATAGGTCGTCGTTCCCGACCGGTGCACCACGCTGGCACGCGGCAGCCAGTCCGGCGCCGACGACGCTAGCTGCTTTTCGAAAAAGGACGCCTGATCGACGCCGTTGGACCAGCGCTTGCGAGTCGCCGGGCGCCCGGCGATATGCGGGATCATCACCTCGGCGATGCCGGTGTAGTAACCGAAGACGTCAGACTTGGTGGTTCCGGTAGCCGGGTACAGCACCTTGTCCGCGTTGGTCAGCGTCACCTGCGGACCATTCGCCTGTCCAGGAGGCCAGGCCTGCGTCGAACCCATATGGCCAACGTAACCTGTCGCCATGGCACGTGGGCTGGTGATCGGTGAAGCCCTGATCGACATCGTCGATGGGCCGGACCCGGCCGAGTACGTCGGGGGCAGCCCCCTCAACGTCGCGGTCGGACTGGCCAGATTGGGCCGCGACGTCGATCTGCTGACCCACATCGGCCGCGACGCCCGCGGACGACGGATCGCCGAGTACATTGAATCCTCAGGTGTACAACTTGTTTCGGGAAGCCAGACGGCTGATCGGACGCCCACCGCGACGGCCAGGATCGGCCCCGACGGCTCGGCCACCTACGCGTTCGACCTGGAATGGCAGATACCCGACACACCCCCCGTGGCGCCGCCGCTTCTCGTGCACACCGGTTCCATCGCCGCCGCGCGGGAACCAGGATGCTTGGCGGTCGCGGCGCTGCTCGACGCCTATCGGGCCGCGGCCACGGCGAGCTTCGATCCCAATGTGCGTCCGTCGCTGAGGGCTGACCCGGACCTGACTCGGGAACGCATCCAACGCCTCGTCGAGCGCAGCGACATCATCAAGGCCAGTGCCGAAGACTTGCACTGGATCGACCCCACCCAGCCTCCGGAGCAGACCGCGCGGGCCTGGCTGGCCTGCGGCCCGGCGATTGTCGCGCTGACGTTGGGCGATCAGGGCGCAGTGGCGTTCTGCGCGGCCGGCCCGGCAAGTATGCCCGCCCAGCCGGTTCGCGTGGTCGATACCGTCGGCGCCGGAGACGCGTTCATGGCCGGTCTGCTCGACACGCTGTGGGAGCAGGGATTGTTAGGTGCCGACCGGCGCACCGAGTTGCGCAAGATCGGGGTGTCGGCGCTGACCTCTGCACTCGAAGTCGCGGCCCTGACCTCGGCGTTGACCGTTGCCCGTGCCGGCGCCGACCTGCCCTATCGGGCCGACCTGCGGCAGTCGCGATGACCACCGCACGCCCACAATCGGGCCCGGCGAGGGTGCACGAAATGCCGCGTGATGCGGCGTGTCGCCGTGCCGACACGCACGCTCGCGAGCTGACCGGGGCTGGGGCAGGCAGCAGGACTCCGGTGCCGCGGCGCACTGTTAACCGACCCGGGTTCTGGGCATACTGACTCCATGCGCTCCATCTGGAAGGGTTCAATCGCTTTCGGGCTGGTGAATGTGCCGGTCAAGGTGTACAGCGCCACTCAGGACCACGACATCAAGTTCCATCAGGTGCACGCCAAGGACAACGGACGCATCCGGTACAAGCGGGTATGCGAGGTCTGTGGCGAGGTGGTCGAATACTCCGACCTGGCCCGCGCCTTCGAATCCGACGATGGCCAGATGGTGATCATCAACGACGACGACCTCGCCACGTTGCCCGAAGATCGCAGCCGCGAAATCGAGGTGCTGGAATTCGTCCCAGCCGAAGAAGTCGATCCGATGATGATTGACCGCAGCTACTTCCTGGAGCCCGACTCGAAGTCCTCTAAATCGTATGTGCTGCTGGCCAAGACGCTCGCCGAGACGGAGCGGATGGCGATCGTGCATTTCACGCTGCGCAGCAAGACGCGGCTGGCGGCGTTGCGGGTCAAGGACTTCGGCAAGCGCGAGGTCATGGTGGTGCATACCCTGTTGTGGCCAGACGAGATCCGCGACCCGGATTTCCCGGTGCTGGACAAGGAGGTGGAGATCAAACCCGCGGAGCTCAAGATGGCCGGCCAAGTGGTGGAGTCGATGGCAGACGACTTCAACCCGGACCGCTACCGCGACACCTATCAGGAGCAACTGCAGGAGCTGATCGACGCCAAACTCGAAGGCGGGGAAGCATTTACCGCCGAAGAACAACCCGCAGAGCTGGACGAGACCGAAGATGTCTCCGACCTGCTGGCCAAGCTGGAGGCGAGCGTGAAAGCGCGTTCGGGTGACGGGAAGTCAGCGGCGAAGAAGAGCACCGCCGAAAAGGCGCCGGCCAAGAAGGCCCGGGCCAAACAAGCTGCCAAGTCCTGACCAGCGCCCGACTTGTTCACATATGCTCGTCGTGCCGCCGAGAGGAGTTTTTGCGTGAAGTCCAACCGATCTGGCGTCGTGCTCAGCCTGCTGCTCGCCAGCACATTGGCGTTGTCGGCATACGGAGGCCATTCCAGCAATACCTCGTCGTCGACCGGATCCAGCACGCCATTGGTGCCGGTGGATTGCGGCGGTAAGAAGAAGCTGCTGGCCGCGGGCTCCACCGCACAAAAGAATGCGATGGAACAGTTCGTCTACGCCTATATCCATGCCTGCCCGGGCCACACGCTGGACTACAACGCAAATGGATCCGGCGCCGGAATGAAGCTGTTCCTGGGGAATCAGACCGACTTCGCGGGGTCGGACACGCCGATGAACCCGGCGAAGAACGAGCCCCAGAAGGCCTCCGAGCGTTGCGGATCGGAAGCCTGGGACCTGCCGGTCGTGTTCGGTCCGATTGCGGTCACCTACAACCTCAAAGGCGTGAGCGCACTCAGCCTGGACGGCCCGACGCTGGCCAAGATCTTCAACGGCACCATCGCCAAGTGGGACGATCCGGCGATCAAGGCGCTCAACACCAGCATCAACCTGCCGCCGACGCCCATCCACGTGGTCTTTCGCAGCGACCAGTCCGGAACCACGGCCAACTTCCAGCAGTATCTCGACGCGGCGTCGGACGGAGCGTGGGGCAAGGGGGCCGGCCAGACCTTCAACGGTGGCGTCGGCGAGGGTGCTGCCGGCAATGACGGCACGTCGCAGGCGCTGAAGCGAACCGACGGATCGATCACCTACAACGAATGGTCGTACGCGGTGGGTCATCAATTGAACATGGCCCAGATCATCACGTCAGCGGGCCCGGAGCCGGTGACCATCACCGCCGAGTCGGTGGGCAAGACGATCGCCGGAGCCACCTTCAAGGGGAAGGGCAACGACCTGGTGGTGGACACCTCGTCGTTCTACCGGCCCACCCAGGACGGCGCCTATCCGATAGTGCTGGTGACCTACGAGATCGTCTGCTCGAAGTACCCGGACGCGCCGACCGGCACCGCCGTTAAAGCCTTCATGCAAGCGACAATTGGTGACGGCCAGGTTGGTTTGGATGAGTACGGATACATCCCGCTTCCGGAGTCGTTTCGCTCGAAATTGATCCCGGTGGTCAACGCCATCGCGTAACCGTCTCCGGCGCCGCGGACCATTCGAATCCTCAAGAGTCCGATCTAGTTTCACCGGCCTCAGCGCTACTGGCTCAGCCCCCTTCGGGCCGTTTCGGGCCCGTTGCGGGGCTCTCTCGCGCACGAATCGGTCCGCTCACATCTTCGTCTCAGGATACAGAAATCGCTGTGAGTAACCGGTTTTTGTTGTCTGCTCACTCTCCGACGATTTACCGTGTGTTAACCACCGGTTTCGGCGCACCAGCACCACGGGCGTCGGTAGCGTGAATATGTAGGGTCGGCCCCGGTGGAATGGGCGCCCACGCGAAGGGAGCGTTGACCGTGAGCGAGACCGGGCCGGGTTCACGGGTTGGGTCGCGCTTTGGGCCCTACGAGTTGGTGCGGTTGATCGGCCGTGGCGGCATGGGCGAGGTCTAAGAAGCCGAAGACACCCGCAAACGCCGGGTGGTGGCGCTCAAGCTGATTTCGACGCAGTACTCCGGCAATCCCACGTTTTGCGCGCGGATGCAACGCGAAGCCGACACCGCGGGACGGCTGACCGAGCCCCACATCGTGCCGATCCACGACTACGGCGAGATCGACGACCAGTTCTTCGTGGAGATGAGACTGATCGACGGTGTCTCGCTGCGCGCCATGCTGACGCAGTTCGGCCCACTGACCCCGGCCCGGGCGGTGGCCATTGTGCGCCAGATCGCCGCGGCGCTGGACGCCGCGCATTCCAACGGCGTCACCCACCGCGACGTGAAGCCGGAGAACATTCTGGTCGCCGACAATGACTTCGCGTATCTGGTGGATTTCGGTATCGCCAGGGCCGCCGCCGATCCCGGACTGACCCAGGGCGGGATGGCCGTGGGGACCTACAACTACATGGCCCCGAAACGATTCACCGGCAACGACGTCACCTACCGTGCCGACATCTATGCGCTGGCGTGCGTGCTGGGGGAATGTTTGACCGGTGCACCGCCCTATCGCGCAGACAGCGTGGAGCGATTGATTGCCGCGCACCTGATGGAACCTCCCCCGCGGCCCAGTCAGCTCCGTCCCGGACGGGTTCCAGCCGCGTTGGATGAGGTGATCGCCAAAGGCATGGCCAAGAATCCCGACGAGCGCTACATGAGCGCCGGGGACCTGGCCATCGCCGCGCACGAGGCGCTCACCACCCCCGAGCAGCGCCAGGAAGCAACCATCCTGCGTCAGGGCGACAACATGGCCCTCATGACTCCAGCCGTTGACCCTGGCGCGGGAGGAAGCTGGACCAACTACAGCGGATCGGGCGCCCAGCCACCGGCGCCGCAGCCCGTTGCGCCGCCGCCGCAATATCCGACGGGCGATGAGACGGTGGCTCGGCCGGTGCCGGCAAGCACCACCGGATGGCGCTCCCGCCCAGACGTATCCGACCAGCGCACGCAGGCCGCGCCCGTCATCACCGGCACAAGCTGGCCCAGCCAGTCCGGGATCCGGCCCGCCGTCGGCACCGGATCCAGTCCGAGCGCGACACCGCCGGCCAGTCAGCCGGCCACCGCGCCGCCGGCGAGCCCGAAAAAGAGCCGGAAGAACTGGATAATCGGCGCCGCCGTGGTGGCGGTGCTGCTCGTCGTCGCCGGCGCCACCGCATTCGTGCTCGCCAAACCCAAAGGCTCAACCGAGCCGCGAGGGCAAGTAGTGCTGCCGTTTACCGGTCTCAACTTCCGCTTCGCCCCCGGCGGGGTTGCCGTGGACGCCAACGGCACCGTGTATGTCACCAACCAGACCATGTACGGGCGGGTGGTGGCCTTGCCCGCGGGGTCCAGCACGCCGACGGTGAAGCCGTTCAACGGACTCTACGAACCCCAGGGCGTGGCCGTGGACACCTCCGGCAAGATCTACGTCACCGACTTCAACAACCGGGTGGTGGCCCTGGCCGCCGGGTCGAACAACCAGGTTGAGCTGCCGTTCAACGGCCTCAATTACCCCGAGGGAATCGCCGTGGACGCCCAGGGCAATGTGTACGTCGCTGACCGGGGCAACAACCGGGTGGTGAAGATGCCGGCCGGCTCCACCAGCCAGGTCGTGCTGCCGTTCAACGGGCTCAAGAACCCCGACGGGGTGGCAGTGGACAGCGACGGCAACGTCTACGTCACCGACACCGACACCGACAACAACCGGGTGCTGCAGCTCGACGCCGGCACCAGCAACCAGTCGGTGTTGCCGTTCTCCAACCTGACCGCGCCGTGGGGAATCACCGTGGACAGCGCCGGCAATGTCTACGTCACCGAACACGACAACAATGCGGTGGCCAAGCTGGCGGCCGGGGCCACCACCTCCACCGAGTTACCCTTCACCGGCCTCAACACCCCCTGTCGGTGGCGGTGGACAAGAAGGGCAACGTCTACGTCGCCGATCGCGGTAACGGCAGGGTGCTGAAACTGGCCCAAGGATCCTGAGCGGGGGCTATCGCCTTCGAGTGGCCAGGAACCGGATCCCCCCGGCGATGAGGTTGATCGCGGCCACGATGATGATCAACGTCAGCGCCGCTCCCCACACGCGCAAGAAACCGGCATGCTCGGGGTTGGTGAGCTCGGTGTAGATCAGCAGCGGCAAGGACGCCATGTTGCCGTGCAACACGTCGAAGTTGATCGAACGGCTGTAGCCGACCAACACCAGCACCGGTGCGGTTTCGCCGATGACACGCGCCACCGACAACAGCACACCGGACACGATGCCGGGCATGGCGATCGGGACGACGATGCGCACGATCGTCTTCCACTTGGGTACGCCCAACGCGAAGCTGGCCTCGCGCAGTTCGTCGGGCACCAGCCTGAGCATCTCCTCGGTGGAGCGCACCACTACCGGCAGCATCAGCAGAACCAATGCCAACGACACCGCCAGGGCGCTCTGCTGGAATCCCAGGGTGGCGATCCACAGGCTGAAGATGAACAGCGCCGCCACGATGGAGGGCACCCCGGCGAGCACGTCGACCATGAACGTGGTCAGCCGGGCCAATCGTCCCGAGCCGTATTCGACCAGATAGATCGCGGTCATCAAGCCCAGCGGTACGGCCAGCAGGGCCGCGATTCCGGCCTGCACCAATGTTCCGTACAACGCGTGATAGACGCCGCCGGCAAACTCCTCGGGCAACACCCCGCGAAGGGAGTGCGTCCACCAGTCCGGCTGGACGACGGCGTACCAGCCGCGTTCGATCACCACCCACAGCAGCCACACCAGCGGCACCAACGCGACGGCGAACGAGGCGAAGAGCAGCACCGTCGCCACGCTGTTCTTGATCCGCCGCACCAGGCTCAGTGGCCGAAACACCACCACTTTGACCGGTTGATCGAGCGCGTTGGTGGTCATCCGTTGACCTTCCCGCCGGCGACGGCGCGGGCGAGGGCGTTGACCACGAAGGTCAGGACGAACAACGCGAACCCCGCGGAAATATAGGCACCGGTCGGCAGCGGTTCGCTGAACTCGGAAGCCGCAGAAGCAATTTTGGAGGCGAACGTGTACCCGCCGTCGAACAGTGACCAGTTCCCCGGTTTGGCCGCCGAACGCAGGATGATCAACACCGCCACGGTTTCACCCAGGGCACGCCCCAGGCCCAGCATCGACGCCGCAATGACACCGCTGCGACCGAAGGGCAGCACGGTCATCCGCACCACTTCCCATTTCGTCGCCCCGAGCGCTTGGGCTGCTTCGATCTGAATCTGTGGGGTCTGGCGGAACACCTCGCGCGATACCGAGGTGATGATCGGCAGGATCATCACCGAGAGCACGATGCCCGCGGTGAAGATCGTGCCGCCGCCGGCTAACGAGACGTTGCCCGTCTTGAACAAGAACAGCCATCCCAGGTTGCGATTGAGGAATTCGGCGATGGGCTCGAGCTTGGGGGCCAGCACGAAGATGCCCCACAAGCCGAAAATGATCGACGGCACCGCGGCCAGCAGGTCCACGATCGCGCCCAACGGACGCGAGAGCCGCTTGGGCGCGTACTGGGTGAGAAACACCGCGATTCCCACGGCAATCGGCACCGCCAGTGCCAGTGCGCAGATCGAACTCAGCATCGTGACCATGAATAGATCGCGGATGCCGAACGCCAACTTCTCGTCGTCGGAGGTGTCGAACACCGAACTGGTGAAGAAATTGGCGTGATTCGCGCGCAACGACGGGATGGCGCGGATCAACAGGAATACCGCGATCAGCGCGATGGAGACGACGATGGTCATCCCCGCCGTGGACGCGAAGAGCTTGAACAGCCGGTCGGCTCGTCGCGATGAACTCGCGTCGACCGCCGCTAGCTCAGGCTTGGCCGGCCGGCCTTGGACCACGTCGACCTCAGATCAGGCGATGGCGTTGACTGCGGTCGACAACCTTGACTTGAACTCGTCCGGAATCGGGATATACCCGTTGTCCGCCAAGCCATTCTGCCCAGCACCGATGGTGGACTGCAGGAACGCCCGCACCGCGGTACCCACTTGAGAATCGGGATACTTCGAGCACACGATCTCGTAGGTCGCGAGCACGATGGGGTAGGAACCGGGCTTGGTGGGCTTGTAGAACGAAACCGTGTCCAGCACCAGGTCGTTGCCCTGGCCCATGATCGCAGCGCCGGCGATCGTCTTTCCGACCGATTCGGTGCTGATCGCCACGGGTTCCGGGCCGGCAGAGGTGATGACCTTCGCCATGTTCAGGTGCTGCGCCTGCGCGAACGACCATTCGTTGTAGGTGATCGACCCCTCGGTGTTCTTGATCGCCGCCGACGTGCCGTCGTTGCCCTTCGCGCCCTCGCCGACACCGCCCTTGAACGACTTGCCGGCGCCCTTGCCCCAGGCGCCGTCGGAAGCCGCGTCAAGGTAACGCTGGAAGTTGTCGGTGGTTCCGGACTCGTCGCTGCGGAACACCACGTGAATCGGGGTGTCGGGCAGGCTGGTACCCGAGTTGAGCGCGGCGACCGCGGGATCGTTCCACGTGGTGATGGTGCCGTTGAAGATCTTGGCCAGCGTGGTGCCGTCCAGGTTGAGCGAACTGACGCCGCTGATGTTGTAGGTGACGGCGATCGGGCCGAACACCACCGGCAGGTTCCACGCCGGCGAACCGCCGCAGCGCTGCTCGGCCGTCGCCGCCTCATCATTGCTAAGCGGTGAATCGGAACCACCGAAATCGGTTTGGTTGCCGTTGAATTCGCTAATGCCGGCGCCGGAGCCGTTGCCCGTGTAGTTGAGGGTCTGTCCTGGGCAGGCTTCCTCGAAGGCTTTGACGAAGCGGGTCATGGCATTGGCCTGGGCGGTCGATCCGCTGGCCTTGAGGGTCTTCTTCCCCCCGCAGCTCACGTTGCTCGATTGGCCGGCCGGCGAACTTCCCCCGCTTGCGTTGTTGTCGCTACCGCACGCTGATAAAACCAAAGCGCCCGAGGCCAGGACACTCAGCGCGGCGCCAACTCGGTTGAGTTTCAATTCAGTTCCTAACGGTAGAGATGAAACACACTCCCGCCGCAACCCTCGGGCGCGACACGTCAACCAGCTTTCTTCGCAGCCTGCAGGCTACATTAGCAACAGGGAACCTTCGATTACAGGACGTTGAACACTCGCCCCTGGGCAGGCAGCATTTCGTCGCGATTTCAGCCACGGCCGGGGCTGCGGTAGGCGAGGTTGTCGCGGAGGTTCCACTTCGCGGGGGTCGTTACAATTCGGCGCCGCTATGCCAAACTAGAACCTGTTCCAGAAACTGCCCCACCCGAAACGGCGAGGGTTGCTGCCGTCTCGGTCGACAATTGAAGCGAGGCCGCAGTGATCCTCGACAGGTTCCGTCTCGACGACCAAGTTGCCGTTATCACCGGGGGTGGCCGCGGCCTCGGTGCGGCTATTGCGCTGGCCTTTGCCGAGGCTGGTGCGGATGTGGTGATCGCCTCCCGAACGCAGTCCCAACTGGACGAGGTCGCCGACACGGTCCGCTCAATCGGGCGTCGCGCGCACGTCGTCGCCGCCGATCTGGCCCATCCGGAGGCCACCGCGGAGCTGGCCGGGCAGGCCGTCGAGGCGTTCGGAAGACTAGACATCGTTGTCAACAACGTCGGCGGAACGATGCCCAATACGCTGCTGACCACCTCGACGAAGGACCTCAAGGACGCATTCACCTTCAACGTGGCAACCGCCCACGCGTTGACCGTCGCGGCGGTTCCGTTGATGCTCGAGCACTCCGGCGGCGGCGGCATCATCAACATCACCTCGACCATGGGCCGGGTGACGGGACGAGGGTTCGCCGCCTACGGCACCGCAAAAGCCGCCCTGGCGCACTACACGCGGCTGGCCGCACTGGACTTGTGCCCACGGATCCGGGTCAATGCGATCGCTCCCGGATCCATCCTCACCTCCGCACTGGAAGTGGTGGCCGCCAACGACGAACTGCGCGCACCGATGGAGCAGGCGACACCGCTGCGCCGCCTCGGCGATCCCGTCGACATTGCCGCCGCCGCAGTGTATTTGGCGTCCCCGGCGGGCAGTTTCCTGACCGGCAAGACATTGGAGGTCGACGGCGGCCTCACCCATCCGAACCTCGACATACCAGTCCCCGACCTGTGAATCCGCACTCCTTAAGGAACCAACCATGGCAATACCCGTCGTGCAGCTCGGCACCGGCAACGTCGGCCTTCACTCGCTGCGTGCGCTCATCACCAACCCCGAGTTCGAGCTCACCGGAGTGTGGGTGTCATCGGACGCCAAAGCCGGCAAAGACGCCGCCGAGCTGGCCGGATTCGCCGAATCCACCGGAGTGAAGGCCAGCACCGATCTGGATGCCGTACTGGCCAGCGGGCCGCAGTGCGCCGTCTACAACGCGATGGCCGACAACCGGCTGCCCGAGGCACTCGATGACTATCGGCGCGTCTTGGCGGCCGGCGTCAATATCGTCGGCAGCGGCCCGGTCTTTCTGCAGTATCCGTGGCAGGTACTGCCCGACGAACTCGTCAAGCCGCTCGAAGATGCTGCCCGCAAAGGCAACTCGAGCCTCTATGTCAGCGGTATCGATCCGGGCTTCGCCAACGACCTGCTTCCGATGGTACTCGCGGGTACCTGTCAGAGCATCGAGTAGATCCGCTGCATGGAGATCGTCGACTACGCCACCTACGACAGCGCCGTCGTCATGTTCGACGTCATGGGATTCGGCAAGCCGCTCGACGAGATCCCCATGCTGCTACAGCCCGGGGTGCTCAGTTTGGCCTGGGGTTCGGTGGTCCGCCAGCTTGCGGCGGGTCTTGGCCTTTCCCTCGACGTGGTCGAGGAGATGTACGTGCGCGAACCCGCCCCGCACGCCTTCGACATCGCCTCCGGTCACATTCCCCAGGGCAGCGCCGCCGCGCTGCGCTTCGAAGTCCTCGGATTGGTCGACGGAGCTCCTGTCGTGGTGCTCGAACACGTCACCCGGCTACGCGAGGATCTGTGCCCCGATTGGCCCCAGCCCGCCCAGCCCGGCGGGTCCTACCGGATCGAGATCACCGGCGAACCGTCCTACGCCATGGACCTCTGCCTGAGCAGCCGTCGCGGCGACCACAACCATGCCGGATTGGTCGCCACCGCGATGCGGGTGGTCAACGCGATCCCTGCGGTGGTGGCCGCCCCGCCCGGCATCCGCACGACCCTCGAGCTGCCGCTGGTTACCGGCAAGGGCCTGTACCTACCGCCGGCAGGGGCCGCCTAGCCCGCATTTTCCAACGCGCCAAGCCGCGGAATCGACTCCTGCCTGGACTACGATCACGGCCGTCGGCGACAACCGACGCCGGACTGCGACGACGACGATAGGCAGGTTGGCATGACGGCGACTTCCGAGGACAGTGCTGCGGTTCCACGATTCGACGGCCTGCGCGCCCTGTTCATCAACACAACCCTGAAGCGCTCCCCGGACCTCAGCCACACCGAGGGGCTGATCGCGCGTAGTTCGCAGATCATGCGCGAGCACGGTGTCGAGGTGGACAGCTTCCGTGCCATCGACCACAACATCGCGACCGGCGTGTGGCCGGACATGACCGAACACGGCTGGGAGGCCGACGAGTGGCCCGACCTGTATCAGCGGGTCCTGCGGGCGAACATCCTGGTGCTGTGCGGACCGATCTGGCTGGGCGACAACAGTTCGGTGATGAAGCTGGTGATCGAGCGTCTCTACTCGTGCTCAGGCCTGCTCAACGAGAACGGACAGTACGCGTACTACGGCCGGGTGGGCGGTTGTCTCTTCACGGGCAACGAGGACGGGGTCAAGCACTGCGCGATGAACGTACTTTACAGCCTGCAGCATCTGGGTTACACCATCCCCCCGCAGGCCGATGCGGGCTGGATCGGCGAGGCCGGCCCCGGTCCGTCGTATCTCGACCCCGGTTCGGGCGGGCCGCAAAATGACTTCACCAACCGCAACACCACGTTTATGACCTTCAACTTGATGCACCTGGCGCAGATGTTGCAGCGCGCCGGTGGTGTCCCGGCATACGGGAACCAACGCACCGAGTGGGACGCCGGGTGCCGCCCGGACTTCGCCAATCCCGATTACCGCTAAGCGGCCTGCCGGCGGCGCGCCGAGTTGTTTCGGCTAGCCTCACTTTGTTGTTCGGTGGTACTGATCGAAGGCCGGTGAATTGGCGCAAGACACGCAGACCTCGTTCAAGACGAGTTGGTATCTGCTCGGACCGGCTTTCGTAGCGGCGATCGCCTACGTCGATCCCGGCAATGTCGCGGCCAATGTCAGCTCCGGCGCCCAGTTCGGCTACCTGCTGTTGTGGGTCATCGTGGTGGCCAATGTCATGGCCGGCCTGGTGCAGTACCTTTCGGCAAAGCTGGGGCTGGTCACCGGACATTCGCTGCCGGAACAAATCGGCAAGCGAATGGGGCGCCCGGCCCGGCTGACCTATTGGGTGCAGGCCGAGATCGTCGCAATCGCTACAGACGTGGCCGAAGTCGTGGGCGGCGCCATCGCCCTGCGCATCCTGTTCGGCCTGCCACTACCGATCGGCGGGATCATCACCGGGGTGATTTCGCTGCTGCTGCTGCTCATCCAGGACCGCCGCGGCCAACTCCTGTTCGAGCGAGTCATCACCGGACTGCTGCTGATCATTGCCGTCGGCTTCACGGCCAGCTTCTTCGTCGCAACACCTCCCCCTGATGCGATGTTCACCGGACTGGTGCCGCACTTTCAGGGCACCGAAAGCGTGCTGCTGGCCGCCGCGATCCTGGGGGCCACGGTGATGCCGCACGCGGTGTATCTGCACTCGGGCCTGGCCCGTGACCGCCACGGCCATCCCGAGCCCGGGCCATACCGGCGCAGGCTGTTGCGCGTCACCCGCTGGGACGTGGGTCTGGCAATGATCGTCGCGGGCGGGGTCAACGCCGCGATGTTGCTGGTTGCCGCCCTCAACTTGCAGGGCCGAGAGGACACCGCCTCGATCGAAGGCGCCTACGCTGCCGTGCACGACACGCTGGGCGCGACCATCGCGGTCCTGTTCGCGATCGGATTGCTGGCCTCCGGTTTGGCGTCGACGTCGGTGGGCGCCTACGCCGGCGCCATGATCATGCAGGGATTGCTGCATTGGTCGGTCCCCATGGCGGTGCGGCGTTTGGTCACGTTGTGCCCCGCCGTGGCGATCTTGGCGCTGGGCCTGGACCCGACCCGCACCCTGGTGCTCTCACAGGTCGTGCTGTCCTTCGGCATACCGTTCGCGGTACTTCCGCTGGTCAGGCTCACCAGCAATCCCGAGGTGATGGGTAGCGACACCAACCATCGCTTGACCACCTGGATCGGCTGGGGGGTGGCGGTGCTGATCAGCGTGCTCAACGTGGCGCTGATCTACCTGACGCTGACCGGCTGACGGCTTCCCGACACCCGCCAAACCGCGAACAATGGGTGCTTGACGGGCCAGGACTCGCAAACCGCCGGTGCCCGGCCTCCCGGTTGGGATCGGTAGCGAATCCGAGCTTGTGTACTTGCCGCGACTACGCCTGGCCAGGCGGGGCATGACCAGAGGAAGCTCACCATGAACACCACCGCAAACCTGAAGCGGATGATCGCCGCCGCGCTGGTGTCCGGGGGTGTCGCGGTAGCCGGGTTCGGGTTGACCGCGGGCACCGCACACGCCGGGCCCGGAGCCCATGGACCCGTGCCGCAAGCGCCGCGAGGCCCCTACCAATGGTGCCCCGGGGAACCGGTGCCGGCGGGCGGTGTCAACTGGGACATGAACGTCTGCCACACCTGGTATTGGGTGGACTACGGATTCCAGGCCAATCGCGGCGGATTTGTCTATGAAGGCGACACGCCCCCGTCGGATCTGGGCTGTATCCCGCTGCTGTGCCTGCCCGGGCTGTGAGCGCGGCGACGATACGGCAGGATGGATTGCGTCGTCGTCCGTGCTGGCCCGCGGGGAGTTGGTTTGCGTCAAAAAACACCGCGTCGAAATCTGCCGAGCCGATGGTGACCCGCTAAATGCTCACCGGCCGGCATCTGTACTTCGCATACGGTTCCAACCTGTGCGTACGGCAGATGTCGGTGCGATGCCCCGACGCGAGCGACCCGCGTCCGGCGGTCCTGTCCGATCACGACTGGTTGATCAACGAACGTGGGGTGGCCACCGTTGAGCCGCTCACCGGCGGCCAGGTGCACGGTGTGCTCTGGCAGATCTCCGATCGGGACCTGGCCACGCTGGACAGCGCCGAGGGGGTTCCGGTCCGCTATCGGCGTGACCTGCTGTGCGTGCGCACCCACGACGGACCGACGACGGCCTGGGTGTACATCGACCACCGGATCACCCCGGGTCCGCCCCGGCCGGAATACCTCAATCGCGTCATCGACGGCGCGCTGCATCACGGGCTACCGCAACGCTGGATCGACTTTCTGCACCGCTGGGATCCGGTGCATTGACTCCAGCCTGTATCCGCGGCGGCTTCCGGCGCTGGGCCACAATCGCTTTCGGCATTGTTGAGCGAGCCCGGCCTGAGCGAGATCAGCCAGCTACGGTCGCGCTTCGGCTTCCTCGCCATCCACGGCGGCGGCCTGGAGAAGATGACCGACGTCATCGCCGAGCGAGCCGCCGATGCCGCTGGCGCATCGGTGTACGTGCTGCGACATCCCGACCGCTACCCCCACCACCTGCCATCGTCGCGGTTCGACCCCGGCGAGTCGCGGCGGCTCGCGGAGTTCCTCGACCACGTCGACGTCGCGGTCTCACTGCACGGCTACGGCCGCATCGGCCGTGGCACCCAGCTGCTGGCCGGCGGCCGCAACCGCGAGCTGGCCGACCACCTGGCGCGCCTCCTTGAACTGCCTGGTTACCAGGTGGTCACCGATCTGGACGCCATCCCGGCGGAGCTACGCGGGCTGCATCCGGACAACCCGGTCAACCGGGTCCGCGGCGGTGGGGCGCAATTGGAACTGTCCATCCGGGTGCGAGGGCTCAGCCCCCGCAGCCCCCTGCCCGGCGACGACGGTTTGTCGCCGGTCACCGCCTCCCTGGTACAAGGCCTGGTGGCTGCCGCGCGTGCTTGGTAAGTGTCGATGGTGGAACGGAGATTGTTGGTGGCCAAAGATTTTCGCTTCGGGTTGAGCGTCCGCTTCATCAAATCGCGCGCAGCGCTGCAAGAGCTGGCCAAACGGGCCGAAGATCTCGGGTTCGACATTCTCTGTGTGCCCGATCATCTCGGTGCCGCGGCGCCGTTTCCCACCCTGACCGCCGCCGCGATGGTCACCACGAAGATGCGGTTGAGCATGTATGTGCTCAACGCCGCCTTCTACAAGCCGGCCCTGCTGAGCCGCGACGCCGAGGCCCTGGATCTGCTCAGCGAAGGTCGTCTCGAGCTCGGCCTGGGCACCGGCTACGTCCGGGAAGAGTTCGATGCCGCCGAGCTGCCCTACCCCAGCGCCGGAGCCCGCGTCGACTATCTCGAACACATGACGGCCTACCTGAAGCAGCATCACCCGACGGTGCCGATCCTGATCGCCGGCAACGGCAACCGGGTGATGACGTTGGCGGCCCAGCAGGCCAACATCGTCGGGCTGACCGGGTCCAACGTCCACGGGGCAGACGATCCGCTGGCCGAACGTGTGGACTTTGTCCGCCGGGCCGCCGGAGACCGGTTTGACGCGCTCGAGCTCAACCTGGCGATCACCGCCCTGCCCAACGAAGGCGAAACCGCGCCCGACCTGGCGATGACCCGCCGGTACGCGCCAGAGCTGTCCGACGAACAGATACTGGCGCTGCACTCGGTGCTCGGCGGGTCACCGCGCGAGATTGCCGACACCTTGGCCGGCTACCGCGATATCTATGGGGTGACGTCGTTCACCGTGCAGGACAATCACCTGGATAACTTCGCAAAGGTGATCGCCGAGCTGCGCTGAGTCGCCCCCCGGTAAGCTCAGCGAAGCCGCCCCCGTAGCTCAGGGGATAGAGCACGGCTCTCCTAAAGCCGGTGTCGCAGGTTCGAATCCTGCCGGGGGCACCATGTGGTTTGTATTGCGTCGGGTGATTGCTGACGTTTCTGTTCCGGTTGATGCCTGACGGTGTTTCGGTTGATCTTTGGCACTCCCTAGACGAGGGAGTTGAGCATGGCTGAGCTAGCCGTCGGGTGGCGACCACCGATGTGGTCTGTGTGGGCTGGCAGCAGGTCTGCGTAGGCGCCCATCATGCCGGTGCGCGCTGCGATGTCCACCTCGATGGCGAGCTGCTGCGCTCGCTTCATCGGCGGGTGGCTTGCCGCCGCAGCAACTTGCTCGCGGAATCAGCAAGGCGCCGACGCAGCGGAATCGCTGGCACCCAGCATCCGGTTGACGTCAAACGGCCACGCGCACGGTGGCATGGCAACTGCTGATTTGAATCAGGCGCACGTGTCGGGGAGGCCCGCGCCTCTCGGGCGTGATCAGCCGTCAACGGCGGTTCGTCGCGAGGCCCCGGCGGCCTCCGGAAGCATGGCTAGTTGGCGGCTTTGGACCACGACCTGACCGGTGGCGTCGAGGATGACGTGGTCCTGCTCGAACCAGCTATCACCGATGACGGTCGAGCTGGCCATGACGCGCATCCAGCCGGGGGCGGGGCGGCGCCGCAGGTAGGTGGTGAGTTGGACGGTGGGGGTCCAGCCGAAGATGCCGCAGTTCACGGTGACGCGCGGGGCGATGTCGCCGGCCATGATCGCAAACAGCGTTGCGGCGGCGGGGTCGGCTTCGTCAGAGACGAACGGGCGGACCCACATCCGGCTGATCGGTGCTCCGCGTTGCCCGACGAGGAAGCCGGTGGTGGCGGAATCCATCGCGAGCTCGCATCCTTGGCTCACATGGAGGATCTGGGCCAGGGGATGTTCGGCTGAGACGGGTATGGCATCAGCAGGGGGCTGGACCGGCATCTGCGACACGGGCAGTGGTGCGCTGTGTCGTGGCGGCTTTGTGTCGACGGACCCCAGGGTGACCGAGCAGGTTACCGCGGTGCGGCTGTCCTGCGACAGTTCCACATCGACGAGACATACCTGCCGTCCGCGCCGGCGGACCTTCGTGGTGAGCTGCACCTCGCCCGGGTTTGGAGCGCTGATGTAGTTGGCGCTCAGGGCAACTGGCGCCAGGTCGACCGCATCGCCGATCGTCCGATGCGCGGCCGCTGCGCAGACCGCCATCATGCAGCCACCGTGCACCTTGGGGCCGATGGTCCAGATGGGATCGATGGTGGCGCTATACGCTCCGTCACCGAGGTCATGGGCGGTGGTGAGGTCGGTGAAGGGTCGGCTACTGCTCATGGTTTCGGCTGCATTCCGATTCTGGGTGAGTGGGTCTGTGCTGGCGGGCATGATCGGTCATCTGTTTTCCTGCGCGGTATCGAATCCTACGAAGGCCATCCACCGGTGGCCGGCTGGCGACGGGACAGCTTCTGGTGCAGGCGATTTGGGCCGCCAGGACCACCGGCCACGCGGTAGGGGTGTTCAGCAGATCGATCCGATCGTGACTCCAATTTCACCGTGTTACCTCCGCGCCGTCCAGACTAAGCCGCCCGATCCCTCAGCACCTACGCAGCGTGTCGCCTTCGCTTCCGCCCAGCCGGCGTCACAACTACGTCGCGGATGGCCAGCGCGTCCCGGACGCTTCCCCGCCGGCATCGCGGTATCACCGATACCGCCGTGATCACGACACCCGGTTGCCGTTGTGGGCGCCACCATTCCGTGGATATCGCCCCCCACAGCCGCAGCCGCGGAGTGGCTCGGCGCTAACCGGACTGGCCCTGGCCGCCTTGTGCGGTGGCGCTGAATTCGTAGGCAGTGGCGCCATGCCCACCCACGCCGGCAGCATCGCCGCCTGGGCCGCCGTTCGCCCCTAATCCGAAGTCGCCGCCGAGTCCGCCGTGGCCGCCTTTGAAGCCATCTTCACCGGGAGTTCCATCGTTCGAGAGATTTGGTTGTGCAAATCCGCCGCCACCACCACCGACGCCCCCGGGCGCCCCGGCCCCGACCCCGGCGGCACCGCCGGTCCCGCTGAAGCCCGCGGCGAAGGCGTTACCGCCAACCCCGCCGTTTCCGGCCGTACCGCCTGGGCCGCCGGCGGCACCACCGCCACCACCACCACCGCCTACTGCGAAACTAGCGGCGGCGCCGCCGGCACCACCACCACCGCCACCGCCGCCGGTGCCGCCACCGCCAATGCTTCCGGTGGTGGGACTTACCGCGGTTCCACCGAACCCGTCGTCGCCTCCGGTGCCACCCTGGCCACCGGAGGCACCGCCACCGACGCCGTTGCCGCCGTGGCCCCCGGCACCACCACCCCCACCGCCACCGCCGAATCCGGGTGACGTGCTGGTGCCGGAGCTGTTCGTGCCGCCGGAGCCGCCGTTGCCACCCTTGCCGCCATTACCTCCCATGCCACCCGTGGTGCTGCCGGCACCGGGTGTCCCACCGTCGCCGCCAGCTCCGCCGGTACCGCCGAGGCCACCGGCCGCGCTGCTCCCGGGTCCGGTACCGGTGTACGCGCCGCCTATGCCTCCGTTGCCGCCAGCACCACCCTGGCCGCCCTGGCCGCCGGCACCACCACCGACCCCACCAATGCCGGCACCACCGTCGCCACCGGTGCCGCCCGCACCACCCTGGCCGCCTGGTCCACCAACGGCAGGCGTTATCCCGGATGCGCCGGCAACGCCGGTGCCGCCGGACCCACCCTCGCCTCCGGTGCCGCCAACCCCGCCGGTGTCGATACTGCCCGCCGCGCCACCATCGACCCCCACACCGGCCGCACCCGCGGTGCCACCCGTGCCACCCTTACCTCCGTCAGCGCCGACCCCGCCGGTGCTGGCGGTATTGCTACCACCGGTGCCACCGGATCCGCCGACGCCGCCGTGGCCTCCAGCACCACCGCCGACCCCGCCGATGCCGGACCCGCCGTCACCGCCCTGACCGCCTTGACCGCCCTGGCCGCCTCGGCCATCGCCGGTCGGGTTGGTGCCGTCGGCGCCGAGGGTGCCGGTGCCGCCGGACCCACCGTCGCCGCCCTGGCCGCCGACGCCGCCGGTGCCGATGCTGCCCGCCGCGCCGCCGTCGACCCCCACACCGGCCGCACCCGCGGTGCCACTCGTGCCACCCTTACCTCCGTCAGCGCCGACCCCGCCGGTGCTACCGGTGTTGTTGCCGCCGTTGCTACCGGCGCCACCGGCTCCGCCGGTACCACCGTGGCCGCCGGCGCCACCGCCGACCCCGCCGATGCCGGACCCGCCGTCACCGCCCTGACCGCCTTGACCGCCCTGGCCGCCCTGGCCGCCCTGGCCACCCTGGCCACCCGCGGTGGGCGCAATACCCCAGGGCTCCGGCGTTCCCTGCCACGGAACCCCGCCCCGATGATGACTACGTCGTGACAGTCGTGGCAGTCGCGGGGGGCCCGCGCGACACCGGGGGTGTGGGTCACAAGAACCTGCTGCGCTTCCAGCCGCGCCGCGCGATCGGTTCGAGCAGGCCCACCTCGGTCAGAAAAGTGGCCAGCGGTGCGAAGCCGGCGATCTGTATTTCGCGCCGATGTGGGCTGCTGCGCGCGATCCGGCGGGCCCGCTTGGGGTCCAGGCCCGCCCGTGCGTACGGGATCGGATTGCTGAACAGATAGTTGAAGAAGTACCCGCCGAGCCCGTTGATGTTGGCCATGAACCACCGGTTAACCCGAGGCATCTCGCCCACCCGCTTGCGTGCGCCATCCCGCGCGAATTGGATGTGGCGCGCCTCCTCGGTCACGTGAATCCGCATGAGCCGCTGGATGATTGGCTGCAGTTCCGGATCGTCCATCATCTGGCGCTGCAGCGAATCGAAGATCTCCTCGCCGATCAGCGCGGCCACCCACAGCATCGAACCCCGCTGAAAGGCCAGCGGAAGGGTGTTGATGACCATCCGATGCAATCGCCGTGGGCGTACCGGCTTGGCGCCGATGCGCTCGATGGCTTTGCCGAACATGACCATGTGGCGGGTCTCGTCGCCCAGCTCGGTCAGCTTGTAATGCGTCGAGCGGCTGGTCGGGTCCTCGTGCAGGATGGTGCGCAACAGCGATTGGTTGAGCATGTTCTCGAACCAGATCCCGGCCGAGAGCGTATTGACCAGCTCTTGGCGGGACAGCTCGATCTGCTGCTCGCGGGTCATTTCGTCCCACATCTCGGTGCCGTACAGCGACACCAGCCTGGGGGGGCAGGTAGAACTTGTCCGGGTCCAGCGGGGCATCCCAGTCGATGTCGACGATGGGTTCGTAGGACTTTTTGACCGAGCCTCTGAGTAGGCGTTCGGAGAACTCTTCACGACCCGGCCCACTTGGTTTCACCGCAGTGGTCATCGCTTGGCGTCCCTTCATCAGGTGCTTCAGACGTTAGGGAGATCACACTCGATAGTCAATACTCATGGTACTGGGTACCGCTGGTAACGGATAGGTATTTCGCGATCTCAATTACGTTGTGTTGCAAGACCCCGACGACCTCCCGGAAGGAGGCCATGGTGAGTCGGCATATTCACGTCATCGGTATCGGCGCCGGTGATCCCGACTATGTGACCGTCCAGGCGATCAACGCGCTCAATGACACGCAAGTGTTTTTCGCGATGGACAAAGGCGAGGCCAAAAGTGAGCTAGTGGAGTTGCGCCGTGCGATATGCGCACGATTTATCCGCGAGCCGAGATATCGCTTCGTCGAGTTGCCCGACCCCAAGCGTGCGGTGGATGCCCATTACGAGGACGCGGTTTCGCAGTGGCGCGCGCAGCGGGCGCGGATCTGGGCGAGGGCCATCAGCACCGAACTGGGGCCCGGTGGGGTGGGGGCTTTTCTGGCCTGGGGCGACCCCTCGCTCTATGACAGCACCCTGCGCATCCTGGATGCGGTGTCCGCCGAGGTGGACTTCAGCTACGACGTCATCCCGGGCATCACGGCAGTTCAGGCGTTAACGGCCCGGCATCGAATTCCGCTCAACGACGTGGGCGCGCCCGTCGTCATCACCACGGGCCGGCAATTGCGCGCCCGCCAAGTCGCCGGCACGGCGGTAGTCATGCTCGACGCCGATTGCTCGTTTCGGGCCTGCCCGCCGCAGACTCGCATTTGGTGGGGCGCCTATCTGGGCACCGAAGACGAACTGCTCGTTGCGGGCACGGTCGGCGAAGTCGGCGAGCGCATCGCGGCATTGCGTGCCGAGGCTCGAGCGCGCCACGGCTGGATCATGGATACCTATCTAATTCGAACTTATTAAGGGCTTGCGTAGGCGAGCGCGCTGAACTGCACTGGCTCAATGATGAATTAAGGATTTGGTTTAAGGGCAGGGCTCCGGCGTTGTTGATTAGCCCCTGGGTTTAAGCGCCAGTATCGGGCGCTAGATCGCGCTAGCATCGGCGTCCTACTCAACTTGTGTCGAAGGTCACGTTTTGGCAGTTGCGCTGTCGTGGGGTCGGGAGGTTTTTCAATGTCGTGGGTGATCGCAGCGCCCGAGTATGTGGCAGCAGCGGCCAACGATCTTGGGGGTATCGGTTCGACTCTTGCTCAGGCCAACGCGGCCGCGTTGGCACCGATCACCACGGTGTTGCCCGCAGGCGCCGACGAGGTGTCGGCTGCGATTTCGTTCTTGTTCGGTGCGCACGCCCAGGCCTACCAGGCGCTCAGTGCGCAGGCTGCGTCGTTCCACCAGCAGTTCGTCCAGCTGATGAGCGGCGGTGCCACGGAGTATGCCGCCGCCGGGGCGGCCAACGTGACGCCGATGCAACAGGTCGAGAAACTGGTAAATGCACCGGTGCTGGGTCTGACCGGGCGTCCGTTGATCGGCAATGGTGCCAACGGAGCCGCGGGCACCGGGGCGGCCGGGGGTGATGGCGGCTGGCTGTACGGCAACGGCGGCAACGGCGGCTCGGGCGCGGCGGGCCAGGCCGGTGGTAACGGTGGGTCGGCCGGGCTGTTGGGCAATGGCGGAAACGGCGGCGCCGGCGGAGCGGGCGCCGCGGGTGCCTCGGGGGTATCCGGCCAGGCCGGTGGTAGCGGCGGTATGGGTGGCAGCGGTGGGTTGCTGTACGGCCTGGGCGGCACCGGCGGTCTGGGTGGCCTTGGCGGCAACGGTGGCGCCGCCACCACGGCCGGCACCAATGGTGGCGCCGGCGGCGACGGCGGCCTGGGCGAGCGCGGCGGATTCTTATTTGGTGATGGCGGGCTAGGGGGTCAGGGCGGCGACGGTGGCGACGCCACCGGCTCCACCAACGCATCAGGTACCGGCGGCACCGCGGGCTCCGCCGGCAACGGCGGCGACGGCGGCCACAGCGGATGGTTGTACGGCAACGGCGGTAACGGCGGCAATACCGGCAACGGTGGGACATTCCAGGCCAGCGCCGACACCATCTTGTCCGGTGCCGGAGGTGGAAACTTTGCGGTAACCGGCGGTAATGGCGGCGACTCCGGGCTGTTCGGCATGGGCGGCGCCGGTGGTAACGGCGGCAACGGTGGGGCAGGTCAGGCCGCCGCCGGCGACCTGACCTTTGCCGGCGCTGGTGGTGACGGCGCCTTCGGCGGTAACGGCGGCAAAGGCGGGTTCATCTGGGGCAACGGGGGCGTCGGCGGCGACGCCGGGGACGGTGCGGCCGGCGGAGCGGGCACCAACAACTTCCAGTCGTATGCCGGCGCTGGCGGCTTCGGCGGCTTCGGCGGTACCGGCGGCCAAGGCGGTCTGTTCGGTAACGGCGGTAACGGCGGTAACGGTGGCAGCGGCGGTAAGGGCGGCGACGGCGGCGGGGGTGCGCGCAATGGTGCCGATGCCGGTCCGGGCGCGCTCGGCGGCCAAGGTGGCAGCGCGCTGCTGTTCGGCAACGGCGGCGCCGGCGGAGATGGCGGTGCTACCGGGACGCCCGGCACCTACAGCGATGGCACCGGTACCGGCAGCGTCTACCAGACCAGTGACGGCGGTGGTGGCGGTGACGGCGGCTTCTTCTTCGGTAACGGAGGCAAGGGTGGCGCGGCGGGCAGCATCCCGGCAGGCTTCATGGCTCCCAGCGAGAACGGCATCGGCGGTACTGGCGGTGACGCCGGGCTTATCGGCAACGGTGGGGACGCAGGGGCCGGTGCCCCCGCCGCCCAGGGCGGTATCGGTGGCTTGGGCGGTTCCGGCGGAAAGCTGTTCGGCACGGCTGGGGCGCCCGGACCGGCGTAGCCGCCGATTGCCAGGCGGGTGCCGCCCCATCCGGATCGCGATTGAAACCCTTGGTAGCCGTCAGAGGAGCCATCGATGTCTTACCTCTTCGCTGCGCCCGAGTTAGTTGCTTCTGCAGCAACGGATTTGGCGGGCATCGGTTCGTCGATCAACGCGGCCAGCGTTGCCGCGGCGGCACCGACGACGGGGGTACTGGCCGCCGGGGCGGATGAGATTTCTGCAGCCGTGGCGGGAATGTTCGCCGCACACGCGCAGGCCTATCAGGCCCTCAGCCAGCAGGCGGACACATTTCACGCACAGTTCGTGCAGCTGCTGAACTCCGGCGCCAGCGCCTACACCGGCGCCGAGGCGGCGAATGTGTCGCCGCTGCAACAAGCCCTTGACGCTGTCAATGCGCCGGTACAACAACTGACCGGCCGCCCGCTGATCGGCAACGGCGCCGACGGGATCAACGGGACGGGGCAAAGCGGCGGTGATGGCGGCTGGCTACTCGGCAACGGCGGCAACGGCGGGTCCGGCGCGGCGGGTCAGGCCGGCGGGAACGGCGGGTCGGCCGGGCTGTTGGGCAACGGCGGTGCCGGTGGCGCCGGTGCGTCCGGGGCCGCCGGCGACAGTGGCCTGACCGGCGGCAACGGGGGAATCGGGGGCGCGGGAGGATTTCTGTACGGCCTCGGCGGCAATGGCGGGATCGGTGGCCACGGCGGCGACGGCGGCGCGGCCATCGGAACCGGCACCGACGGCGGCAATGGTGGTAACGGCGGCCTGGCCGGCGCGGGCGGACTGCTCTTCGGCAACGGTGGAGTTGGTGGTCAGGGAGGCGACGGTGGCGACGCCACCGGCGGCACCGCCACATTCAGTGGCGGCCTCGCGGGCTCGGGTGGCAACGGCGGCAATGGCGGTCAGAGCGGGTGGCTGTACGGCAATGGTGGGGACGGCGGAAACAGCGGTAGCGGTGGCACCTTCGAGAGCGCCGGGGGCTCCGTCCTCAGCGGCGCGCAAGGCGGTGGTTTCGCCGCCTCTGCCGGTAACGGCGGCAATTCCGGGCTGTTCGGCAACGGAGGCAGCGGCGGCAACGGCGGCAACGGCGGACTCGGCCAGGCCGCGAGCGGCGACGATAGCCAGGGCGGCATAGGTGGCGATGGCGCGCAGGGCGGCAACGGTGGCAAGGCGGGCTTCTTCTACGGCAACGGCGGCAATGGCGGCTTCGGCGGAAACGGCGCCAATGGCGGAGACAACTCCGGCACGTCATCTGCCGTCAACGGTGCCGGCGGCATGGGCGGCTGGGGCGGCGCCGGCGGCCAGGCGGGTCTGATCGGCAACGGCGGCACCGGGGGAGCCGGCGGCAGCGGTGGTGCCGGCGGGAGCGGCGGCACCGAAAACGGCGACGCCGGTCCCGGCGGGTTCGGCGGCCATGGCGGCGACGCGCTGCTGTTCGGCAACGGCGGCAACGGCGCCAACGGTGGAAACACCGGGGCCCCCGGGACGCTCAGCGGCGGCGGCACCGGGACCGTGTACCTGACCAGCAATGGCGGCGACGGCGGTCAGGGAGGCATCTTCTTGGGCAACGGCGCCAACGGTGGTGCGGCCGGGAATGTGCCCGCCGGCTTCATGGCGCCTTCGCTCAACGGTATCGGTGGTGACGGCGGCGACGCCTTCCTGATCGGCAACGGTGGCAACGGCGGTGCCGGTGCCGGTAGCGACCAGGGTGGCACCGGCGGCACCGGTGGAACGGGCGGATTGCTCTTGGGCCTGCCCGGGTTGGAGGGGCCCGCATAGCCCGCCACACACACGAGTATTTGCCGAGCCCGATGTCGGGCCCAGCCCGCAGCGTCTGACTCGGGCTGCAATGCGAAAAATCCCGCGGATATGTCGGGATCTCACAGGAGGTCTTTAAGTGTCCTTTCTCTACGCCGCACCCGATTTCGTGGCCGCTGCGGCCACCGATTTGGCCAGTATCGGTTCGTCGATCAATGCGGCCAGCGTTGCCGCGGCCGCGCCGACGACGAGGATACTGGCCGCCGGCAGCGACGAGGTGTCTACGGCCATTGCCGGAATGTTCGCCGCACACGCTCAGGCATATCAGGCGCTGAGCACCCAGGCGGACCTGTTTCACGCACAGTTCGTGCAGCTGCTGAACTCCGGCGCCAGCGCCTACACCGGCGCCGAGGCGGCAAATGCTTCCCCGCTGCAACCGGTACTGGACGCGGTGAATGCGCCGTCGCAGGCGCTGACCGGGCGTCCGCTGATCGGCAACGGCGCCGACGGCGCGGCGGGAACCGGGCAGAACGGCGGCGACGGCGGCTGGTTGATCGGCAGCGGCGGCAGGGGCGGTTCCGGCGGCGTCGGCCAGAAGGGCGGCAATGGCGGCTCCGCCGGCCTCTGGGGCGACGGCGGTAACGGAGGCCTCGGTGGTGAAGGTGTCCAAGGCGGGCCGGGCCACCCCGGCCAGGCCGGCGGTAACGGCGGTAACGGTGGCAACGCCGGCTTGCTGCAAGGGGTTGCCGGAAACGGCGCGGCTGGAGGGTTGGGCGGCAACGGCGGCACGGTGGGTACGGGTCAGAGCACCAACGGCGGGGCCGGGGGCGATGGCGGTTCCGGCGGCTCCGCGGGGCTGTTCGGCGGCGGCGGTGCTGGGGCGCTCGGTGGCGACGGCGGAAATGGCGTGGGTAGTGACGGGAGCGGCGGCGGCGCCGGTAGCGGTGGTGACGGCGGCAACGGAGGATTTTTCTACGGCGACGGTGGCAACGGTGCCGACGCCGGTAGCCCCGGCGCAGGTCAGTCGTCATTCGGCTCGCTCGGCATCGCGGGCGAGGGTGATGGCGGCGATGGCGGGAATGCGTTTCTGATCGGCAACGGGGGCAACGGTGGTGCCGCGGCCGCATTCGGCTTCCCTGGTTTTGGCGGCAACGGTGGATTGCTGTTCGGCAAGGCCGGGGCCGACGGTCCGGGTAGGTAACCTGGCGCGGATGGACACCCCGTTGCGACCATCGGCACACTGAACAGGTGCCCGAACTCCCGGAGATCGAAGCGCTGGTCGACCACCTGCGCCGGCACGCCGTCGGGACCACCATCGGCCGCGTCGATGTGGCCGCGCTGTCGGTGCTGAAAACCTTCGACCCGCCGATCAATGCCCTGCACGGCCAGACCGTGACCGGTGCGGGCCGGTGGGGAAAATACCTGGGGGTGCAGGCGGGGCCGCTGTGGTTGATCGCGCACCTCTCGCGGGCGGGCTGGTTGCGCTGGTCGGACAAGCTGGCGGCGGCCCCATTGCGCCCAGGCAAAGGCCCGATCGCGTTGCGCGTCCATCTCGGCACCCCCGGGGTGGCACCCGGCTTCGATCTCACCGAAGCCGGGACCCAGAAGCGCCTGGCAGTCTGGCTGGTCGAGGATCCGCGGCAGGTGCCCGGCATCGCCACGCTCGGACCGGATGCGCTCGAACTCGGGCCCGAGGAGCTGGCCGGCGTCTTGGGCCCCCACACCGGCCGGATCAAGACGGTCATCACCGATCAGAAGGTGATCGCGGGCATCGGCAACGCCTACAGCGACGAAATCCTGCACGTCGCGAAGATCTCGCCGTTCGCCACGGCCGCAAAACTGTCCGAAGAACAACTTGCCGCCTTGCACGACGCGGTGGTTTCCGTTCTCACCGACGCGGTCAGCCGTTCCGTCGGCCAGGGCGCCGCCACGCTCAAAGGGGAGAAGCGTTCCGGCCTGCGGGTACACGCGCGCACCGGCCTGCCGTGCCGGGTGTGCGGGGACACCGTGCGAGAGGTTTCGTTCGCGGACAAGTCATTTCAATATTGCGCGACCTGCCAGACCGGCGGCAAAGTGCTGGCCGACCGGCGCATGTCGCGGCTACTCAAGTAGTGGCGCTCGAGCATCGCGGCGCTGCGCAGGGTAACCGCCCGTCGGCCCGACAACTCGACGCTGGGCGGGCAGCCGATATGCTGCGCGAATGACCCGCCAGAAAATTCTCATCACCGGCGCCAGTTCCGGGCTGGGTGCGGGCATGGCCCGCGCTTTCGCTGCCCGAGGCCGCGACCTAGCGTTGTGCGCGCGACGCACCGATCGTCTCGAAGAATTGAAAAGCGAACTTGCGCAAAAACATCCAGAAATCACGATCGCGATAGCCGAGCTGGACGTCAACGACCACGACCAAGTGCCCAAGGTATTTGCCGAGTTGCGCGATGAACTGGGCGGCATCGATCGCGTCATCGTCAACGCCGGCATCGGCAAGGGTGCACCGTTGGGCTCGGGCAAACTGTGGGCGAACAAGGCGACGATCGAGACCAACCTGGTGGCGGCGCTGGTGCAGATCGAAACGGCGCTGGAGATGTTTCACAAGAGCGGTTCTGGCCACCTGGTGCTCATCTCCTCGGTGCTCGCCAGCAAGGGAGTGCCGGGCGTGAAAGCCGCCTACGCAGCGAGCAAAGCCGGCCTGAGCTCGTTGGGCGAGTCCTTGCGCGCCGAGTACGACAAGGGCCCGATCACCGTCTCGGTGATGGAACCGGGCTACATTGAGTCCGAGATGACGGCGAAATCGGGCAGCACAATGTTGATGGTGGACAACGAAACCGGTGTCAACGCGCTGGTCTCCGCCATTGAACGCGAACCTGGCCGGGCCGCGGTGCCCTGGTGGCCGTGGGCGCCGCTGGTGCAGTTGATGCGGGTGCTGCCGCCGCCGCTAGCCAAGAAGTTCGCCTAGCGTGCGTGTCTGTGCGCGACACGCCGTTCGCTTGTGCACAATTGCGCACGCTCGCGCCACCGCTCTAGCCGGTGCGTCCGCGTTGGGTTCGGTATCGACGTACCAACGCGTCGGTGGAGCTGTCCGACTGCCGCTGCGGTGAGCCATCGCTGGTGATCACCGGAAGCAACGCCTTTGCCTGAGTCTTGCCCAGTTCCACGCCCCACTGATCGAACGAGTCGATACCCCACACCACGCCTTCGGTGAACACCTGATGTTCGTAGAGGGCGATCAGCTGTCCCAACACCGACGGCGTAAGCCGTTTGGCCAGAATGGAAGTCGACGGCCGGTTGCCGGGCATCACCTTGTGCGGCACCACCGCGGCGGGGGTGCCCTCGGCGGCGATCTCCTCGGCGGTCTTGCCGAACGCCAGCACCTGGGTCTGGGCGAAGAAGTTGCTCATCAACAGGTCGTGCATGCTGCCGGTGCCCTCGACGGTCGGCAGGTCATCGATGGGCTGACTGAAACCGATGAAGTCTGCCGGCGCCAGCCGGGTGCCTTGATGCAGCAACTGGTAGAAGGCGTGTTGACCGTTGGTTCCTGGCTCGCCCCAATAGATTTCACCAGTATCGGTGGTGACTGCTGTACCGTCGGCACCGGTCGATTTTCCGTTGGACTCCATGGTCAACTGCTGCAGATAGGCGGCGAATCGCGCCAGGTCATTGGAGTAGGGCAACACGGCGCGCGACTGCGCACCCAGGAAGTTGGAGTACCACAGCCCGATAAGCCCAAGCAGCGCAGGCGCGTTGGACTCCGGCGGAGCGGTCCTGAAGTGCTCGTCGACGATGTGGAATCCGGATAGGAAGTCGGCGAAGGCCTCCCGGCCGATCGCGGCCATCACCGAGAGTCCGATCGCGGAGTCGACCGAATAGCGTCCACCGACCCAGTCCCAGAATCCGAACATATTGTCGGTGTTGATCCCGAAGTCGTCGACCAGACGCCGGTTGGTGGAGACCGCAACGAAGTGTTGCGACACCGCCGCATCGCCGAGTGCGTCGGTTAGCCAACGCCGTGCGGCGGTCGCGTTGGTCAGCGTCTCGAGGGTGGAAAACGTCTTCGACGCGACAATGAAAAGTGTTGTGGCCGGGTCCAAGTCGGCCAGCGTGGCGATGAGGTCGGCCGGGTCTACGTTGGAGACGAAACGGGCTGAAATCCCGGCGTCGGCGTAGTGGCGCAGCGCTTGGTAGACCATGACCGGGCCCAGATCTGATCCGCCGATGCCGATGTTGACGACGGTGCTGATCCGCTTCCCGGTGGCGCCGGTCCACTCCCCACTGCGCAACCGGTCGGTGAAGTCGCCCATCGCGTCCAGCACCGCGTGCACGTCCTCAACCACGTTGCGGCCATCCACGATCAACTCGGCGTCGCGGGGCAGCCGCAGCGCCGTGTGCAGAACCGCCCGGTCCTCTGAGGTGTTGATGTGGGCACCCGCGAACATCTGGTCACGGTGTGCTTCCAGATTTGCCGTACGCGCCAGATCGACCAGCAAACTTATTGTGTCGCGAGTGATCCGGTGCTTGCTGTAGTCGATGTAGAGGTCGCCGACGGTGACCGTGAGATCGTGGCCGCGATTGGGATCGTCGGCGAAGATCTGCCGAAGGTGGGTTTCTCCGATCTGATCGTGATGCTTGCGCAGGGCTTCCCACGCCGGGGTGGCGGTGATGTCAGGGATTGATTGCTCGGAGGTCATGGTTCGACCCTAATGCGGTCGGATTCGCGCTAGTAGGGGCGTCTAGCCCGCGCCCAGCACACGTCGTAGATCCGGTAGCATGGCCTGTAACTGCGCGCCCCAGTACTGCCACGTGTGTAGCCCGTTGTCTGGAAAATTGGATACGCCGTTGTAGCCGCCGGCCGCTTTGTATTTGCTCTGGAATGCCTTGTTGCTCACTCGGGTGGCGTTTTCCAGCAGACTGGCCCCGGGCTTGTCCCCGCCCAGTTCTGCCGAGGGGGTGCCGTTGCCGGAATAGACCCAGATGCGGGTGTTGTTGGCGACCAGCTTTGCGGCATTGACCGTCGGATCGTTTTGCGCCCATGCGGGATCCTCCGCAGGGCCCCACATGGCATCGGAGTGAAAGCCACCCGCACCCAGTTGCGCGACACTGACCAGCGACGGCCACTTGCCCGCGGACAAGTTCAGAAAGCCCGACATGGACGAGGCGTAGACGAAGTTGCTGGGGTGGCGGGCCGCCAGGATCAGCGACGCGGATCCGGCCATCGACGCGCCCACCACCGCGTTGGCCATCTGGCTGACGCCCTTGTTGTTCTCCAGCCAGGCGGGCAGTTCCTCGGTGAGGAACGTTTCCCACTTGTAGGTCCAGGTGCCGCCGTTGCCGACCGCAGGCCGGTACCAGTTGGAGTAGAAGCTGGCCATTCCACCCGTGGGCATCACGACGGACAATCCCGACTGATCGAACCAGTCGAACACCGGGGTGTTGATGTCCCAGCCGTTGTAGTCGTCGCGGGCGAGCATGCCGTCGAGCAAGTACACCGCGTGTGGGCCGCCGCGCTGGAACTCCACCTTCACCTGGCGGTGCATCGCCGGCGACGGGACGGTCAGATACTCGATGGGTTGGCCGTGGCGTGACCACGCGGATGAGGTTGCCGAAGTCGAGGACAGCGCGACGAGCAGGACTAGCAGGGCGGCCGCGGACATCCACGTCAGACGGCGCGCCCGTGAAATCCCAGCCGGCTTTGCTGCATCCATTTCGGCGGAAATGTACCGCAGCATTGCCGCAATCTGCGGCAAAGAGCCGCGTTAGTGACCGTTTAGTGGCCGAGTCGACCTCTACCCAACCGCAAAAGCAGAATTGCCAGGTCTTTACCCTCGGGTCCCAGCTCGCTGTAGCGCTCGATGACCTTCATCTCGCGGTTGTGCACCAGTCGGGTGCCGCCGGAGGCCATCCGGGCCTTGCCGATCGCCTGAGACACCTCGGCGCGCCGCTTGACCGCGGCCAGGATCTCGCGGTCCAACCGGTCGATCTCTTCGCGCAGCTCGTCAATGCTGGGGAGATCTTCAGTGTCGATAGTTTCGGTGTTCATTTCTAACTCCGCGTTCTCGTGAGGTGGGGGTTCTGATCTCATCCGGCATCAGGCCTCACGCGAGAGACGAGCCCCGATCGCCGAAGCGGACCACGGGGCTCTGCGAAAGCAGCTACGCCTCGGGTACCGCTGGCTGGTACCCGTAGAAAAATCGACGCTGCGTGTTGAGCACCAGGAGAGTGTGCCATTAACGGCCGCACCTGCGCAAAAGGGGTATGGGATGTGAGCCCGGGGCGGTGGCCGAATCGCACGCGGTTTGCGGCGATCGCGCTCGCTGGGAACCGCCTGTGAATCATGGCCCGGTTGCTGGAAAGCGCACGGATCCCGGATCCAGGAGCAGGGCTCCGGCGTTGTCGGCGGCGGACTCGTTCGCATCGGTGACCTCCGGGCTGGTTGGGCAGGCGTGGCAGGGCCCGGCATCGGCGGCAATGGCGGCTGCGGTCGCGCCCTACACGAGTTGGCTGAGTGCGGCGGCGGCGCAGGCGGTCGGTGCGGCCGGTGCGGCCAAGATGGTGGCGAGCGCGTTCGAGGCGGCGCGGGCGGCGACGGTGCTGCCGGCCGCGGTGGTGGCCAATCGAAATGCGTTGGTGCAGATGGTGATGTCGAACATCTTCGGTCAAAACGCGCCGGCCATTGCGGCCGCCGAAGCCGCCTATGAGGAAATGTGGGCGCAGGACGTCGCGGCCATGTTCGGCTACCACTCCGGGGCGTCGGCGGTGGCGGCGGCGCTGTCACCGTGGGAACAGCTGCTGCAGAATGTCCCTGCCCTGAGCCCGCTGGCGGCAATCGGCAACCTCGGCGCCGGGAATCTCGGATTCGGCAACATCGGAATCGCGAACCTGGGCAACGGGAACACGGGCAACCTCAACTTCGGCGGCGGCAACATCGGAAACTTCAACTTCGGCAGCGGAAACCGGGGCGGCAACGTCAACTTCGGCAACGGCAATAACGGCTTTTCAATCTGGGCGGCGGGAACATCGGGTCGAACAACTTCGGCAGCGGTAACCGCGGAAACGGAAATATCGGCTTCGGGAACTACCAAAGCACCGGCGGCGCAAATATCGGCGGCGGGAACAGTGGCAGTGGCAACAAGGGATTCGGTAACACCGGAAACTACAACATCGGTAGCGGAAATTTCGGGAGCTTCAACTTTGGTGACGGGAACCGCGGCAGCAACAACTTCGGTTTCGGCAACACCAATAGCGGCAACGTGGGTTTCGGCAACCTGGGCGCCAACAACGTGGGCTTCGGAAACCTTGGCAGTGGCAACGTGGGCTTCGGAAACACCGGCAACAACAACTTTGGGATCGGGCTGAGCGGCAACGATCAGGTTGGCATCAACTTCAACGGACTCAATGGCGGAAGCGGAAACATCGGCGTGTTCAACTCGGGCAACAACAACGTCGGCTTCTTCAACTCCGGTGACGGAAACTGGGGCATAGGGAACTCGGGTGACACCAACACCGGCATTGGCAACTCCGGCAGTTTCAACACCGGGTTCGTCAACGCCGCCTCGCTCAACACCGGCATGGCGAACTCGGCCAACACCTGCTTGGGCGTCGGCAACTCCGGCGCCGGCGACGTCGGCTTCATGAACGCCGGCCACGACAATGTCGGGCTCGGCAACGCCGGCAGCTTCAACATGGGCTTCGGCAACGCGGGATCCGGAAACGTCGGCTATGAGAACGCCGGCGGTGCCAATGTGGGCTTCGGCAACTCGGGTTCGGACAACACCGGGTTCCTCAACTCGGGCAGCACGAACACCGGCGCCGGCAATTCCGGTGAGGTCAATACCGGCTTCGGTATCGCAACCGACAGTGGTGCGACCAACTCCGGCTTCGGGAATACCGGCAGCGGAAACTCGGGGTTCAACAACGACGGCAACGACAACTCGGGCTTCCAGAACACCGGCACCTCGAGCGAGGGTTTCGGAAATGTGGGCAATAACCAAACGGGTTTCCAGAACACCGGCGGCACCAATACCGGCTTCTTCAACACGGGCACCAATGATGTGGGAGTCGGGAATTCGGCCAACCTCAACATCGGATTCTGGAATAGCACCGGGGCCGGAAACGTGGGCGTCATGAACACCGGCACGGACAACTCCGGTTTCATCCAGACCGGAACCGCCAACTCGGGCTTCGCCAACTCGGGCACCAGCAGCTCCGGCGGCCTCAACAAGGGTGACCAGCAATCGGGCTTCGGGAACTGACCCCGAATCCAGACGCTCGCCTGGGTGTTGGACCCCGTCGGCGCCAAGTCGTCGGCGGGCGGCGGTAAGTTTGGGCGGACATGACTGTTCAAGCGACCGATGCCGACCAACTGCTGGAAGGTCTCAACGCACAACAGCGCCAGGCCGTGGTGCACGAAGGCTCGCCGCTGCTGATTGTCGCGGGCGCGGGCTCGGGCAAGACGGCGGTGCTGACCAGGCGGATCGCCTACCTGATCGCGGCCCGCGGTGTTGGGGCCGGTCAGATCCTGGCCATCACCTTCACCAACAAGGCCGCCGCCGAGATGCGGGAGCGGGTGGTGAGCCTGGTCGGCGGCCGGGCCAAGTACATGTGGGTGTCCACCTTCCACTCGACCTGCGTGCGCATCCTGCGCAACCAGGCGGCGCTGATCAAGGGCCTCAACTCGAACTTCTCGATCTATGACGCAGACGATTCACGGCGGCTGCTGCAGATGATCGGGCGCGATATGGGCTTGGACATCAAGCGATACTCGCCGCGCTTGCTGGCCAATGCCATCTCCAATCTGAAAAACGAATTGATCGACCCGGATCGGGCGGTGTCGGATCTGTCGGAGGATTCCGATGACTTGGCGCGCACCGTCGCATCGGTCTACGCGGAATATCAGCGCCGCCTGCGGGCCGCCAATGCGCTGGACTTTGACGATCTCATCGGCGAGACGGTGGGCATTCTGCAAGCTTTTCCCGACATCGCCGGGCACTATCGGCGCCGGTTTCGGCACGTTCTGGTCGACGAATACCAAGACACCAACCACGCGCAATACGTCCTGGTGCGGGAACTGGTTGGTCGCGGCAGCGAAGACGAGCCCGGGGACGTGCCCCCGGCGCAGTTGTGCGTAGTCGGCGACGCCGATCAGTCGATCTATGCGTTTCGCGGCGCCACCATTCGCAACATCGAAGACTTCGAACGCGACTATCCCGATGCCACAACGATGCTGCTGGAACAGAATTACCGCTCGACACAGAACATCCTGTCGGCGGCCAACTCGGTGATCTCGCGCAACTCCGGACGTCGCGAGAAGCGGCTGTGGACCGATGCTGGCGCGGGGGAGTTGATCGTCGGCTACGTCGCCGACAACGAACACGACGAGGCGAGGTTCGTCGCCGAAGAGATCGACGCACTGGCCGAGCGGGACGAGATCACCTACAACGACGTCGCGGTCTTCTATCGCACCAACAATTCGTCGCGGTCGCTGGAAGAGGTGTTCATCCGCGCCGGCATTCCCTACAAGGTCGTCGGCGGCGTGCGCTTCTACGAGCGCAAGGAGATTCGTGACATCGTCGCCTACCTGCGGGTGCTGGACAACCCCGGCGATGCGGTCAGCATGCGGCGCATCCTCAACACGCCGCGCCGCGGCATCGGCGATCGTGCCGAGGCCTGTGTGGCGGTGTACGCGGAGAACACCGGCGCCGGCTTCTCCGACGCTCTGGTGGCCGCCGCCGAGGGCAAGGTGCCGATGCTCAATAGCCGTGCGGAGAAGGCGATCGCGGGCTTTGTCGAGTTGCTCGACGAGTTGCGAGGACGCCTCGACTCATCCGAGGGGGATCTCGGTGAGTTGGTGGAGGCGGTGCTGGAACGCACCGGATACCGCCGCGAACTGGAGTCCTCCACCGATCCGCAGGAGCTGGCCCGGCTGGACAACCTCAACGAACTCGTCAGCGTTGCCCACGAATTCAGCACCGACCTGGCAAATGCCGCCGAGCCCGAACCGGATGCCGAGGATGTGCCGGACACCGGCATGCTGGCGGCCTTTCTGGAACGGGTGTCGCTGGTCGCCGACACCGACGATATTCCCGAGCATGGCGCGGGCGTGGTCACCCTGATGACCCTGCACACCGCCAAAGGTCTGGAGTTCCCGGTGGTGTTCGTGACCGGGTGGGAGGACGGGATGTTCCCGCACATGCGGGCACTGGATGATCCGACCGAACTCTCCGAAGAACGGCGACTGGCCTACGTCGGCATCACCCGGGCCCGGCAACGGCTCTACCTGAGTAGGGCCATCGTCCGGTCTTCCTGGGGGCAGCCGATGCTCAACCCCGAATCCCGGTTCCTGCGGGAGATACCTCAGGAACTCCTCAACTGGCGCCGCCTTGCGCCCAAGCCGTCGTTCAGCGCGCCTGTGAGTGGAGCCGGCCGGTTTGGCACTGCGCGGTCAGCACCCGTCCGCACGAGCACGAGCAAGCGGCCGCTGTTGGTGCTGCAGCCCGGCGATCGCGTCACACACGACAAGTACGGTCTGGGCCGCGTCGAGGAAGTATCCGGTGTCGGCGAATCGGCGATGTCGCTGATCGACTTCGGTAGCTCGGGACGGGTGAAGCTGATGCATAACCACGCCCCGGTCGCCAAGCTTTAGCGGCTACTCGCCGAACCTGAACTCGTTGCGAAAAAGTTGCGAAATCGTCGCAGTGAGAACACATTCGGCCGGAGCCGGCTAGTCGAAAAGCCAGCGCCTGGTCTGGGGATGCGGCGCCAGCACCGCGCTCGCGATCGGCAACACCGGAAAGGCGTGCACGATCCAAGCGACGAGAGCGCCGGCGATGAACACGCCACCGTATGTCAATACCGCAACCACGGCGCCCACCACGATCAGGTAGCGCCCGAAAGGGCGGCGTAGCAACAGCATGATCACCCCGGCGGTGGTGGAGCTCGCGAAGACCAGCGCCAGAAATCCCACCGCGATGCAGAACAGGCGGTCGCTGCGCCACCAGCCGGTGATCAGGTCGGTGGCAACCACCGAGGTGGCCCATCCGTTGACGATGCTGACGGCCGCGGTTGCGACCGCCGTCCGCGAACTTGGCTCGACGGGCAGCCCGTCGGGCAACGGCGGTAGCCGGTCTGCCCGCGCAGTCTCGTCAAGGGAGGTTGGGCGGTGCGAAATCTTGGCGGTCGCGGAGTCCGTCGTCACCGGTTGTGGTCCCGTCGGCGCGCGCCGAATGATGCGGGTCCGTGGCTCGTCGGCGGACGGGGACGGATCGGGTGGGGTCTCGCTCGCAGCGGGGTCGCCCGGTGCGGTCAACGGTCAGCCGGCGTAGTTGCCGACATTCAGGCCGCGCTTGGCGAGCCAGGGCACCGGGTCTATCCGCTCAGTGCCGCCCTGGAGCACTTCGAAGTGCAGATGCGGGCCCGTGGAGAAGCCCCGGTTGCCCATCGTCGCGATCTGATCGCCGGCCATCACCCGCTGTCCAACATTGACCAGCGTGGTGTTGACGTGCCCGTAGAGCGTCACGGTGCCGTCAGCGTGGCGGATTTTCACCCACATGCCGTAGCCGGCGGTGGGGCCCGCGTCGATCACCAGGCCGTCCGATACCGCGTAGATCGGGGTTCCGATGGAGTTGGCGAGGTCGATCCCGGCGTGCAGCACACCCCAGCGGTAGCCGAAGTTGGAGGTGAAAATGCCTTTGGTGGGCATGACGTACAGAGGCTGTTGCAGTCGAGCCTCGCGCTGGGCGCGTTCCTGGGCAAAGGCCACACCGCGAGCGAACTCGGCCTTGTGTGCCTCGACATTGGTCGCCGGTTGTGCGGCGATGACCTGAACCCCGCGGGCCTCGTTGCTGTCCGAGCCTCCGATAAGGGCCGATGCGTTCGCGGTCAGCACGGTGTCCATGCTGGTGACGTCGGATTGGTGGGTCACGGTATGCGCTGCGGCGGCGGCTGCACCGGCGGCCATGGACCCAATCAGGAGTCGACCCTTTGCCGCGCTGGTGGACTGCTTGCGGTGCTGGCCACCACGGCGGGGTGCAGGGGCGACGTTCGCGGCCCGGGGGACAGCAGCGCTTGGCTCGGGGAGAGCCTCGCTGGTCGTGCCGACCAGTACCGGGCTGGGGGTTGCCAACCACGCCGGAATCAGATTGTCGATCTCGTCGAGATCGTCAAGCTCGGGCGCTTGAAGGAGCTGTCGACCGGTGTCGAACTCGGGATAACCAAAGTCCAAGTCGTCGAGATCGGCGAGCTCTAGCTCGTCAAGCTCGTCGAAACCATCCAGTGGGATGATCTCGGTGACTTCGTTGCGATGGTGCTGGAGCCAACGATGGCGGGATGTGCGAGGGTCGCCAACGACGGCAGTGCGGGCGTATCGGTGCTGGGACAATGCTGAAATGTCCTCGTATTGTGACCATAACGTTATCTGGACCCTGAGACGGTATCCGCTCTCGGAGGTAGCTGGCAACCTCAGTTTGGGAACCTGCCTCAAAATGTGAGTTGGATCACGTTTAGATCCGCGGATTTTCGGTGACCTGCGCCACACCGGTGGATGCGATCGCCGGGCTCATTTGGCGCCTAGATACAGTTTGCAACCGTGCGAGTTGCCGAATCTTGGTATCGCCTCCCTATTGGTCTAGCAAGTCGAGCGAAGACAGTGAGCCCATGGATCTATTCGAGTATCAAGCGAAGGAACTGTTCGCCAAGCACAATGTACCTACTACGCCGGGGCGGGTGACTGACACCGCCGAGGGCGCGCGGGCTATTGCCACCGAAATCGGTCATCCAGTAATGGTCAAAGCGCAGGTCAAGATCGGTGGTCGCGGCAAAGCCGGTGGCGTCAAGTACGCTGCCACGCCCGACGACGCCTACGAACACGCCAACAACATCCTCGGCTTGGACATCAAGGGCCACGTGGTCAAGAAGTTGCTGGTCGCTGAGGCTAGCGACATCGCCGAGGAGTACTACATCTCGTTCTTGCTCGATCGTGCCAACCGCACCTACCTGGCGATGTGCTCGGTAGAGGGCGGCATGGAGATCGAGGAGGTGGCCGCCACCAAGCCCGATCGGTTGGCCAAGGTCCCGGTGGATGCGGCCAAGGGGGTTGGCCTGGCATTCGCCCGCTCCATCGCCGAACAGGGCCACCTGCCGGCCGAGGTGCTCGACGCTGCCGCGGTAACCATCTCCAAGCTGTGGGACCTGTTCGTCGGCGAGGACGCCACCCTGGTTGAGGTCAACCCGCTGGTGCGTACCCCCGACGACCAGATCCTGGCATTGGACGGCAAGGTCACCCTGGATGCCAACGCCGACTTCCGGCACCCCGATCACGTCGAGTTCGAAGACCGTGCGGCCACCGATCCGCTGGAACTCAAGGCCAAGGAACACGACCTCAACTACGTCAAGCTCGACGGCCAGGTCGGCATCATCGGTAACGGTGCTGGCCTGGTGATGTCGACCCTGGACGTGGTTGCCTACGCCGGTGAGAAGCACGGTGGGGTCAAGCCCGCCAACTTCCTCGACATCGGTGGCGGCGCCTCGGCCGAGGTGATGGCCGCCGGCCTGGATGTCGTGCTGGGCGATTCACAGGTCAAGAGCGTGTTCGTGAACGTGTTCGGCGGCATCACCTCATGCGATGCGGTGGCCACCGGGATCGTCAAGGCGCTGGAAATCCTCGGTGCCGAGGCGAACAAGCCGCTGGTGGTCCGGCTCGACGGCAACAACGTGGAAGAGGGCCGTCGCATCCTGACCGACGCCAACCACCCGCTGGTGACGCTGGTGCCGACGATGGACGAGGCTGCCGACAAGGCCGCTGAGCTGGCCAGCGCCTGAAAGGACTTTGAACAATGTCGATCTTCTTGAACAAGGACAACAAGGTCATCGTCCAGGGCATCACCGGCAGCGAGGCGACCGTCCACACTGCGCGCATGCTCAAGGCCGGCACCCAAATCGTCGGCGGGGTGAACGCGCGCAAGGCGGGCACCACCGTGACGCACGAGGACAAGGGTGGCCGGGTAATCAAGCTGCCGGTATTCGGCGGTGTCGCCGAGGCGATGGAAAAGACCGGCGCCGACGTCTCGATCATCTTCGTGCCGCCGAAGTTCGCCAAGGACGCGATCATCGAGGCCATTGACGCCGAGATTCCGCTGCTGGTGGTCATCACCGAGGGGATCCCGGTGCAAGACACCGCCTATGCCTGGGCCTACAACCTGGGCAAGGGCGGCAAGACCCGCATCATCGGGCCCAACTGCCCGGGCATCATCACCCCGGGGCAGGCGCTGGTTGGCATCACCCCGGCCAACATCACCGGCGCCGGCCCGGTCGGGCTGGTCTCCAAGTCCGGCACGCTGACCTACCAGATGATGTTCGAGCTGCGCGATTTCGGTTTCACCACCTCGATCGGTATCGGTGGCGACCCAGTGATCGGCACCACCCACATCGATGCCATCGAGGCGTTCGAGAAGGATCCCGACACCAAGCTGATCGTGATGATCGGTGAGATCGGTGGGGACGCCGAGGAGCGAGCGGCCGACTTCATCAAGGCCAACGTGTCCAAGCCGGTTGTCGGTTACGTGGCGGGATTCACCGCGCCGGAGGGCAAGACCATGGGGCACGCGGGTGCCATCGTGTCCGGCTCCTCGGGCACCGCGGCGGCCAAGAAAGAAGCCCTGGAGGCCGCCGGGGTACAGGTCGGCAAGACCCCGTCGGAGACCGCGGTGCTGGCCCGGGAGATCCTGAAGGGTCTCTAGACGCCGAGCAGACGCAAAATGGCACGCTTCCGTCTGGAAGCGTGCCATTTTGCGTCTGCTCGGGCACTTGTCGCGCCCCGTGTTCGGCGGCTACGGCAGGCCGGGGTTGCCTGGCACGCCAATCAGCTGGCCGCCGTCGCCGCCCTGGCCGCCGGTGCCGGTGGTCGCCGTCCCCACCCCGCCGTTGCCGCCGTTCCCGCCGAAACCGATGAGCAACGCGGCACGCCCGCCGTTGCCGCCGTTGCCGCCGGGATCAGTGCCGCCGTTGGGTCCTCCCGAGCCGCCGGCCCCGCCGTCGCCGATCAACAAGCCCGCGTCACCGCCGGCCCCGCCGGCACCGCCGCCGTCTCCACCGGCGCCCGCCGCCATTTCCGATCAGCAGCCCGCCCGCTTGGCCGTCTGCCCCGGGTGCCCCGTCAGCCCCGTTGCCGATCAGCGGGCGTCCCAGCAGGGCGTTGGTGGGGGCATTGATCACACCGAGAAGCTGCTGCTCCAGGGTTTGCAGAGGCGACGCGGCGGCGGCTTCCGCGGTCGCATACCGTCCGGCGCTTGCCGCCATGAGCTGTGCGAACTGGGCATGAAAAGTCGCCGCCTGAGCGCTCAGGGCCTGATAGGTCTGCGCGTGTGCCCCGAACAGTGCCGTGATGGCGGCCGACACCTCGTCGGCGCCGGCGGCCAGCACCCCCGTCGTCGGGGCAAGGGCGGCCGCGTTGGCCTGACTGACTGCCGTGCCGATGCTCGCCAGATCCGACGCTGCCGCGTTGACAAACTCGGGCGCTGTGGTGAGAAAAGACATCTGCGACCTCCACGGCGCAGGGAATGACAGATGCATTCCGGACTGCTAATCGTACGCGCCCACCGGCGGTGTTATCCCAGTTCCGGGCGATATCTCGGGCGTGAATGTGCCCCCGCGACGCCCCGGCGCAGACGTGTGATTCGGCTAGGTAGATAGTGATGCTATGGATCTTGATCCGGGTACGCCGGTCATTGTCGGTGTCGGACAGGCTGTCGAACGCATCGATGACCCCGACTACCAGGGGATGTCGGCCGTTGAGCTGGCCGCCGCCGCTGCCCAGGCCGCTCTCGAAGACTGTGCGGCCGACGTGGCCGCGGCCATCGACACCGTCGCGGGCGTCCGACAGTTCGAGATCTCCGGGCCCGTCCCCAAGGCCCCGTTAGGCCGGTCCAACAACTATCCGCGCTCGGTGGCCCAGCGGATCGGGGCGGATCCGGCCCGCGCGATCCTCGAGATCGTCGGCGGCCAGGGGCCCCAGCACCTGATCACCGAGCTGGCCGGCGCGATCGCGGCAGGCAGCTCCGAAGTCGCGATGGTGTTCGGCTCTGATGCGACGTCGACCAGTCGTCACTTCGCTGGGCGTGCCGACAAACCGGACTTCACCGAAATCGTCGACGGGGAGCTGCAAGACCGCGGCCCTGGCATCGACGGCCTGATCACGCGCTACACGATCATTCACGGCCTGGTGGATGCGCCCACCCAATACGGCTTGCTGGAGAATGCCCGCCGGGCCGCAACGGGCCTCGGCCCGGCCGACTACCTGCGGCGGATGGGCGAGCTGTTCGCGCCGTTCACCAAGATCGCGGCCGGCAATCCTTTTGCCGCGGCGCCAATCGAGCGCACCGTCGAGGAGCTGATCACGGTCACCGACCGTAATCGGATGATCGCCGAGCCCTACCCCCGGCTGCTGGTCGCGCGCGATCAGGTGAACCAGGGCGCGGCCGCGCTGGTGATGTCGGTTGCGGCCGCACGCCGGCTCGGGGTTCCCGAGGAAAAAGTGGGTCTACCTTCGCGGGCATGCCGACCTGCAAGAGCAGGCCCTGCTGCAGCGCCCCGATCTTGGGCACGCCCCGTCAGCCGTGCTGGCGGCGCGCGAGGCGCTCCGGGTGGCCGGTGTCGGTGTCGACGACATCGCCACCTTCGACCTGTACAGCTGCTTTCCGGTGCCGGTGTTCAACATCTGCGACGGTCTGGGGATTGCGACCGATGACCCGCGCGGTCTGACGCTCACCGGTGGGCTGCCGTTCTTCGGCGGGGCGGGAAACAACTACTCGATGCATGCGGTGGCCGAGACCGTAGCCCGAATGCGTAGCGAGCCGGGACGGTTCGGGCTCGTCGGCGCCAACGGCGGGATCATGAGCAAGTACTCGGTCGGGGTCTATTCCACTGCCCCGGCGCAATGGCAGCCGGACCGCAGCGCCGAGCTGCAAACACAAATCGACAGCGGGGCCAGCCGACCAGTTACCGAGCAGGCCGACGGCCCCGCCACGATCGAGACGTACACGGTCCGCCATGACGGTGGGCGTCTCACCGGGATCGTCATCGGCCGGCTGGCCGCCGACGGCCGCCGCTTCCTGGCGAGCACCGAAGACGACGAGCTGATCGGGTTGCTGACCGACGGCGACCCGCTGGGGCAAGCGATCCGGGTGCGCTCGTTCGACTACGGCAACCGCTGCGTTCTCTAGCTCGCGCCTAGACCATGGCGGCCAGCTTGCCGGCCAGCCGCTCTACGTACGCGGCGATCTCATCCTCGGGGCGATCCGGTAGTCCGAACAGCACCTCGGTGACTCCAAGCTCGGCCCAGCGGGCCAGCTTCTCGGGGACCGGCTTGAAGTCCAGCGCCACGATCTGTGGGGCCCCGTCGCGGCCGGCGGCCGCCCAGGTGTCCTGTAACAACTTGACCGGCGCGTCGATGTCGAAGTCACGCGGTGTGGTGATCCAGCCATCGGCGCTACGCGCTATCCATTTGAAGTTCTTCTCGGTGCCAGCGGCGCCCACGAGCACCGGAATGTGGGACTGCACCGGCTTGGGCCAGGCCCAGCTGGGGCCGAACTTGACGAACTCGCCGTCGTAGGCGGCTTCCTCCTGCGTCCACAGCGCCCGCATCGCCTCGAGGTATTCACGCAACATCGTGCGGCGCCGTCCGGGTGGAACGCCATGGTCGGCGAGTTCGTCGGTGTTCCAACCGAACCCCACGCCGAGGCTGACCCGTCCGCCGGACAGATGATCCAGCGTGGCAATGCTCTTGGCCAGGGTGATCGGGTCATGCTCGACGGGCAGCGCCACCGCAGCCGACAGCCGTACCCGCGAGGTCACCGCCGATGCCGCGCCCAAACTCACCCAGGGGTCCAGCGTGCGCATATAACGATCGTCGGGAAGCGAGGAATCGCCCGTCGTTGGATGAGCGGCTTCTCGCTTGATTGGGATATGGGTGTGCTCAGGCACATAGAAGGTGTGAAAGCCGTGGTCGTCAGCGAGTCTCGCCGCCGCCGCCGGAGCGATGCCGCGGTCGCTGGTGAAAAGCACAAGCCCATAGTCCATAACAGAATTAGAACGTGTTCTACCTCGGCCGGGCAAGCGCCCCCCGCGCCAATCGGCTTGGCGGGATCGACGGAGGTGATGGCGCTGGTCGAGCGGGGCAGGTCGCCGCGGCGCGAGCACCGGAACGTGCGCTAGCGTGGTTGTCGAATCGCGTCGCAGGGACCAAGCGTCGCAATGCAGCAGTGGCGCCGCGACGGCGCGCAAGTAACAGGAGGAGCCATGACCTACACGCCGGGTAGCCCCGGATATCCGCCCGCGCAGTCGGGCGGCTCCTACGGAGGCGCCACACCGTCTTTCGCTCAAGCCGACGACGCGGCGAGCAAGCTCCCGATGTACCTGAACGTTGCGGTGGCGGTGCTCGGTTTTCTCGCATATCTCGCCAGCTTCGGGCCGATGTTCACGATCAGCTCGGAACTCGGCGGCGGCAGCAGCGAAGCTTCCGGCGACACCGTGCTGGCCGTCGGGATGGCGTTGCTGGCCGGGCTGCTTGCCGGAGTGAGCCTGCTCCCCAAGGTCAAGAGCTACGGGGCCGTCGTCGCGGTCGTCTCGATACTGGGCGTATTCCTGATGATTTCGTCGACCTTCAACAAGCCGAGCGCCTTTTCGACCGGTTGGGCACTGTGGATTGTCCTGGTGTGCATTGTGTTTCAGGCTGTCGCCGCAGTCGGCGCGCTGTTGCTGGAGACCGGCGTGGTGTCGGCGCCGGCGCCGAGGCCGAAATTCGATCCCTATGGCCAGTACGGCCAGTACGGGCAGTACGGCGGCCAGCCGGGCGGGTACTACGGTCAACCGGGTGCACAGCAGTCCGCGCCCAATCCGCAGCAGTCGCCGCAGCAGCCGTCCGGGTACGGGTCGCAGTACGGCGGCTTTACCTCCAGCCAGGGTTCCAACCCGTCCAGCGGTGGATTCAGCGCCCCGCAAGCACAGTCGGCCCCCCAGCCGATGCACCAGACCCCGTCCACTCCGCCCACTGGATTCCCCAGCTTCAGCCCGCCGCCGTCCGTTAGTGCCGGGACGGGATCCCAGGGTGGTTCGGCTCCGGTCAACTACGCCAATCCCGGCGGTGCGCAGCAGAACTACGGCCAGGGCCAGCAATCTTCGTCACCCGGGTCGGCGCCGGTCTAACCGGGCGCTCTCGCGCCTAGTAGGACACGTGCGCGGAGAGTGACACGGGTGGAGGACAGTCGAGCAGCGGGTGCTCGCCAGGCTCGCGACCTGGTCAAGGTCGCGTTCGCCCCGGCTGTGGTGGCGCTGGTCATCATCGCGGCGGTCACGCTGATTCAGCTGGTGATCGCAAACAGCGACATGACGGGCGCGCTGGGTGCGATCGCCAGCATGTGGCTGGGTGTGCACCAGGTGCCGATCTCGATCGGTGGCCGTGAACTGGGCGTAATGCCCCTGTTCCCGGCCATGTTGATGGTGTGGGGCACGGCCCGCACGACGGCGCTGGCGACCTCGCCGTACTCGTCGTGGCTGGTTGTTCGGTGGGTTATCGCATCGGCGTTGGGCGGGCCGCTGCTGATCGCGGCGATCTGCCTGGCGGTGATCCACGATGCGTCGTCGGTCATCACCGAGTTGCAGACGCCCAGTGCGTTGCGTGCGTTTGTCAGCGTGCTGGCGGTTCATGCCATCGGTGCGGGCCTGGGGGTCTGGTCGCGGGTGGGCAGACGGGCTCTGGCGGTTTCACCGCTGCCGAACTGGCTGGGCGACTCGCTGCGGGCCGCCGCCGCCGGGGTGCTGGCACTGCTCGGGCTCTCCGGCCTGGTGACCGCGGGGTCGCTGGTCGTGCACTGGGCGACGATGCAGGAGCTATACGGCATCACCGATTCCGCGTTCGGCCAGTTCAGTCTCACCGTGCTGTCGGTGCTCTATGTGCCTAACGTCGTCGTTGGCGCCGCGGCGATCGCTGTCGGGGCCAGTGCGCACATCGGCTTCGCGACGTTCAGTGCGTTCACGGTCTTTGGCGGCGACATCCCCGCTGTGCCGATCCTGGCCGCGGCTCCCACCCCGCCGCTGGGGCCGGTGTGGGTAGCCCTGCTGATCATCGGGGCGTCCTCCGGAGTGGCGGTCGGGCAACAGTGTGCGCGCCGTCCGCTGCCGCCCCTGCCGGCTATGGGCAAACTGTTGGCCGCGGCCCTGTTGGGGGCATTGGCGATGGCGCTGCTCGGTTACGGGGGGAGCGGGAAGCTAGGCAACTTCGGCGCCGTTGGCGTCGACGAGGGAGCACTGCTGGTCGGCGTGTTCTTCTGGTTCGCCGTGGTCGGGGGCGCCACGCTGGTGATGGCGGGTGGAATCAGACGGCGTCCCAGGCGGCCCAAACCGCGGCCGGTCCCACCCGCTGAAGCAGACGTTGACGAGCCCATTCATGAGCCCGTTGATGAGCCCTTTGTCCCACTTTTCGATCAGGACGCCCCGCTGGATGATGTGACTTCGCGCGAACCCGTTGCGCCCGGTGGCGACGACGCCGACGTCCCCCCTGCCGCACCCGACGAGGTCGATTGGTCAGATGGGCCAGACCGGCAGGACGGGCCTGACACCAGCCATCCGCCCGAACATTTGACCTGACAGCGGATGCCCGCCCGCCGCTGCGGCCGGGTAGCCCGACTAGGCTCGCCGTGTGCAGGAACCGGTCCGGGTACCCCCGAGTGCACCGGCGCGGCTTGTGGTGCTCGCGTCGGGCACGGGGTCATTGCTGAACTCATTGCTGGACGCCGCCGTGGCCGACTACCCGGCGCGAATCGTCGCCGTTGGGGTCGATCGGGATTGCCGGGCCACTGAGGTCGCCGCGCAGGCGTCGGTGCCCGCCTTCACCGTCCGCGTCTCCGATCACCCCAGCCGCGATGCTTGGGACGCCGCCATCACCGCCGCCACCGCCGCCCACTCGCCTGACCTGGTGGTATCCGCCGGATTCATGAGAATTCTTGGGCCGCAATTCCTTTCGAAATTCCACCAACGGATCCTCAACACCCATCCGGCACTCCTGCCGGCGTTTCCCGGTGCCCATGGGGTAGCAGATGCGCTGGCCTACGGCGTGAAGGTCACCGGTTGTACGGTGCACCTGGTGGACGCCGGGATGGACACGGGACCGATACTGGCGCAGCAAGCCATTGCGGTGCTCGACGGCGACGACGAAGCAACCTTGCACGAACGGATCAAGGTAGTGGAGCGCAAGCTTCTGGTGGACGTGGTGGCCGGGATTGCCACCGGCGGCGTGACGGTGATCGGACGAAAAGCGATGATTGGACGAAAGGCGACCATAGGATGAGCACCGACCACATAAGACGGCCGATCCGCCGCGCGTTGATCAGTGTGTATGACAAGACCGGGCTGGTTGACCTGGCGCAGGGGCTGACCGCGGCCGGTGTCGAGATCGTCTCGACCGGATCAACCGCGAAGACCATTGCCAGCAAAGGGATTCCGGTGACCCGGGTGGAGGAGCTGACGGGATTCCCCGAGGTACTCGACGGGCGGGTCAAGACGCTGCATCCGCGCGTGCATGCCGGCCTGCTGGCCGATCTGCGAAACCCCGAGCACGAGGCGGCGCTGGCCGAGCTCGGAGTCGAGGCATTCGAGCTGGTCGTGGTCAACCTGTACCCGTTCAGCCAGACCGTGGAATCCGGTGCCAGCGTCGACGAATGCGTCGAACAGATCGACATCGGCGGCCCCTCCATGGTGCGGGCGGCGGCCAAGAACCATCCCAGTGTGGCCGTGGTCACCGACCCGCAGGGATACGACGGCGTGCTGGCCGCGGTGCGTAGCGGCGGATTCACCTTCGCCGAACGCAAGAAGCTGGCCTCGCTGGCCTTTCAGCACACCGCCGAATACGACATCGCGGTCGCGAGCTGGATGCAGTCCACGGTGGCGCCCGAGCAGCCCGAAACCGACTTTCCGCGCTGGTTCGGCAGAAATTGGCGGCGTCAGGCGATGCTGCGCTACGGCGAGAACCCGCATCAGCAGGCCGCGCTCTACGCCGACCCCGGCGCTTGGCCGGGATTGGCTCAGGCCGAGCAGCTGCACGGAAAAGAGATGTCCTACAACAACTTCACCGATGCCGACGCGGCCTGGCGGGCCGCCTTTGACCACGAGCAGAAATGCGTGGCAATCATCAAGCACGCCAACCCGTGCGGCATTGCCATCTCGGAGGTTTCGGTCGCCGACGCGCATCGCAAGGCCCACGCCTGCGACCCACTCAGTGCCTACGGCGGCGTGATTGCCTGCAACACCGAGGTCAGCCCAGAGATGGCGGAGTACGTCAGCACCATCTTCACCGAGGTGATCGTCGCACCGGCCTACGCTCCCGCCGCCCTTGATCAGTTGACGAAGAAGAAGAACATTCGGGTGTTGGTGGCATCCGAGCCCCAAGACGGCGGCGCCGAGCTGCGTCCGATCAGCGGGGGACTGCTCATGCAGCAGCGTGACCAGCTCGATGCCGCCGGTGACAACCCGGCCAACTGGACCCTGGCCACCGGCTCGCCCGCCGATCCGGCGACGCTGACCGACCTGGTCTTCGCTTGGCGCAGCTGTCGTGCGGTCAAGTCCAACGCGATCGTCATCGTGGCCGACGGCGCCACCATCGGCGTCGGGATGGGCCAAGTCAACCGCGTCGATGCCGCACGGTTGGCGGTGGAGCGCGGCGGCGAACGCGTCAACGGCGCCGTCGCTGCCTCCGATGCGTTCTTCCCGTTCCCCGACGGCCTCGAGACGTTGACGGCCGCCGGGGTCAAGGCGATCGTGCACCCGGGAGGGTCGGTGCGCGACGAGGAAGTCACCGCGGCGGCTGCCAAGGCGGGCATCACCTTGTACCTCACCGGTTCGCGCCACTTCGCGCATTAGGGGGCCGGTGTGGGTGCATTTGTGCCTGGCTAGGCCCCGTTCCCAGGCGCCTGTCCCTGACTCGTCGTAGCGTGGAGTGGTGACTTCACCGAGCAATCTGCCTCGCACCGTCGGCGAGCTGCGTGCCTCCGGTCATCGCGAGCGGGGGGTTAAGCAGGAAATCCGGGAGAATCTGTTGACCGCGCTGGCCGATGGGCCGGATAACGCGGCCGTCTGGCCGGGCATCGTGGGCTTCGACGACACCGTGATTCCCCAGCTCGAGCGGGCCCTGATCGCGGGCCACGACTTTGTGCTGCTGGGCGAGCGCGGCCAAGGCAAGACTCGGCTGCTGCGCGCGCTGACCGGATTGCTCGACGAGTGGACACCGGTGATCGCCGGTGCCGAACTTCCCGAGCATCCTTACCGGCCGATCACGCCGGAGTCGATCCGCCGGGCCGCGCAGCTAAAAGACGATCTGCCGGTGGCATGGAAGCATCGCAGCGAGCGTTACACCGAAAAACTGGCCACCCCCGACACCAGTGTTGCCGACCTGGTCGGTGACATCGACCCGATCAAGGTGGCCGAGGGCCGCAGTCTCGGAGACCCCGAAACCATCGCCTACGGGCTGATTCCGCGCGCACACCGCGGCATCGTGGCCGTCAACGAGCTGCCCGACCTGGCCGAGCGGATCCAAGTGTCCATGCTCAATGTGATGGAGGAGCGCGACATCCAGGTCCGCGGCTACACCCTGCGCCTGCCGCTGGACGTGTTGGTGGTCGCCAGTGCCAACCCCGAGGACTACACCAACCGGGGGCGCATCATCACCCCGCTCAAAGACAGGTTCGGCGCCGAGATCCGCACTCACTACCCGCTGGAGCTGGAGGCGGAGATGGGTGTCATCGCGCAGGAGGCGCATCTGAGCGCTCAGGTGCCCGATTATCTGTTGCAGGTGATCGCGCGGTTCGCCCGCTACCTGCGCGAGTCCAGTTCGGTCGACCAGCGCTCCGGGGTGTCGGCGCGCTTCGCCATCGCGGCGGCGGAGACCGCGGCGGCCGCCGCCCGCCACCGCGGGGCGGTGCTGGGCGAGACCGACCCGGTCGCCCGGGTGGTCGATCTGGGCACCGTGATCGACGTGCTGCGCGGCAAGCTCGAGTTTGAGTCCGGTGAGGAGGGGCGCGAGCAGGCGGTGCTCGAACACCTATTGCGCCGGGCCACCGCGGATACCGCGTCCCGGGCGCTGGGTGGCATCGACGTCGGCACACTGGTGTCAGCCGTCGAGGGAGGTTCGGCGGTGACGACCGGTGAGCGGGTATCGGCCAAGGATGTGCTGGCGGCCGTTCCGGGACTGCCGGTGGTGGAGACCATCGCACGCAAACTCAACGCCGAATCCGAAGGGGAGCGCGCCGCAGCCCTGGAGCTGGCCCTGGAGGCGCTGTACCTGGCCAAGCGAGTCGACAAAGTGTCCGGGGAGGGCCAAACCGTTTATGGCTGACCGGGCGAAGGGGCACTCGACGCGGTACTCGGCGTACACCGGCGGACCTGATCCGCTGGCTCCGCCGGTAGACCTGCGCGAGGCGCTGGAGCAGATCGGTCAGGACGTCATGGCGGGCACCTCACCGCGCCGGGCACTGTCCGAGCTGCTGCGGCGCGGCACCAAGTCCATGCCCGGCGCCGACAGGTTGGCGTCCGAGGCGAACCGCCGCCGCCGCGAGCTACTGCGCCGCAACAACTTGGACGGCACCCTGCAGGAGATCAAGAAGCTGCTGGACGAGGCGGTGCTGGCCGAGCGCAAAGAATTGGCCCGGGCGCTAGACGATGACGCTCGATTCTCCGAATTGCAGTTGGAGGCATTGCCGCCGTCGCCGGCCAAAGCCGTACAGGAACTCTCCGAGTACGACTGGCGCAGTGGCGAGGCCCGCGAAAAGTACGACCAGATCAAGGATCTGCTGGGCCGCGAGCTACTCGACCAACGCTTCGCCGGCATGAAGCAGGCGTTGGAAGGCGCCACCGACGAGGATCGCCAGCGCGTGAACGAGATGCTCGACGACCTCAACAACCTGCTGGACAAGCACGCCAGGGGACAGGACACCCAGCAAGACTTCCAAGACTTCATGGACAAGCACGGCGAGTTCTTCCCGGAGAACCCGAGCAATGTCGAGGAGCTGCTGGACTCGCTGGCCAAGCGGGCCGCCGCCGCGCAGCGGTTCCGCAACAGCCTGTCCCAGGAGCAGCGTGATGAGCTGGATGCGTTGGCGCAGCAGGCTTTCAGATCGCCTTCGCTGATGCAGGCACTCAACCGCCTCGACGCCCATCTGCAGGAGGCGCGTCCGGGCGAGGACTGGACCGGCCAGCAGCAGTTCTCCGGCGACAACCCGTTCGGCATGGGTGAAGGCACCCAGGCGCTGGCCGACATCGCCGAACTCGAGCAGCTGGCCGAGCAGCTCTCGCAGGCTTATCCGGGCGCCACCATGGATGACGTCGACCTCGACGCGCTGGCCCGTCAACTCGGCGACCAGGCCGCCATCGATGCCCGCACGCTCGCCGAACTGGAACGGGCCTTGGTGAATCAGGGTTTCTTCGACCGAGGATCCGACGGCCAATGGCGGCTGTCACCCAAGGCCATGCGCAGGCTGGGTGAGACCGCATTGCGCGATGTGGTGCAACAACTTTCCGGACGCCGCGGTGAGCGGGATCACCGGCGTGCGGGGGCGGCCGGTGAGCTGACCGGCGCGACCCGGCCCTGGCAGTTCGGTGACACCGAACCGTGGCACATCTCGCGCACGCTGACCAACGCGGTGCTGCGCCAGGCCGGTACGGCGCCTCCTGGCGGCGGCGCCGGCCCGATCCGGATCACCGTCGATGACGTCGAAGTCTCCGAGACTGAGACCCGAACTCAGGCCGCGGTTGCGCTCCTGGTGGACACTTCGTTTTCGATGGTGGTGGAGAATCGGTGGCTGCCGATGAAGCGCACGGCGCTGGCGCTCAACCACCTCGTGTGCACGCGGTTCCGCTCGGATGCGCTGCAGATCATCGCGTTCGGCCGCTATGCGCGGACCGTGACGGCCGCGGAGCTGACCGGTTTGGAGGGCGTCTACGAGCAGGGCACCAACCTGCACCACGCGCTGGCGCTGGCCGGGCGACATCTCAGACGCCACCCGAACGCGCAGCCGGTCGTCTTGGTGGTGACCGATGGGGAACCCACCGCCCATCTCGAGGACTTTTCCGGCGAGGGAGCGGGTTCTGCGGTGTTCTTCGACTACCCGCCGCATCCGCGCACCATTGCCCACACCGTGCGCGGGTTCGATGACATGGCGCGGCTGGGCGCCCAAATCACCATCTTCCGGTTGGGCAGTGACCGGGGCCTGGCCCGGTTCATTGATCAAGTCGCGCGTCGGGTCGAGGGACGTGTCGTCGAACCCGATCTCGACGGACTCGGTGCGGCCGTGGTCGGCGACTACCTGAGGTCTCGGCGCAGGCGCTAGGGCCGTGCGTTTGACCGACTGATGGGTCTACTTGCGCGCCTTGCGTGGTTTGCGTTTGATGCCCACCCCGCCCCAGAACGAGAAGCCCTGAATCTTGACGTTGGGGGCCCCGCGACTGCCCTCGCCCGCGACTTCCCGGTCAAAGTTGCCCATGATTCCGCGGCCGTCGATCTCGACGTTGATCTCGGGCGGCAACAGGATGGTCTGCACGCCCATGATCGAGTAGGCGTGAATTTCGACTTCGGTTGAGGTGAAGTCGGCGTAGCGCAGATCCAATACTCCGCTGCCCCACAGGGTCAAGGTAGTCAGCTTCTTGGGCACGTTCCACCGGCCGCGACGCTCGAACCCGCTCAGCAAGGCCAGCAGCAGAGTCGAAGGTGCCGGGTTGCAGTTGCCGCCGCGGCGCGGACTTACCGCGGCGCCGGGCAGATCGGCGCTCAGCTGGTCCAGCTCCTGATACGTGGTTGCGGCGTAGGCCCTGGTCAATCGGTCTTCATACTCGTTGAGCTGCAGTCGTCCCTGCTCGGCTGCGTATGCCAGCAGCTGTGCGATCTGGATCCGATCGGTATCCGCAGCGAGCGACGAATCGTCGCGCGTGTCCTGTGCGTCACGTCGGGCTGGATTGCTCATCACCCACGAGCCTACGACTTCGCGATTTTGCTGCAAGAGGTGTTGGCTAAACTGCAACGTTCGCGCGGCCGGTGGGCTCTGGTGACCCGGTGCGAAGTGCGCGTTTCTACGGGGCCTGAGATCCGGCGACCGGGCCGCGCGGGGATGGTGATTTGTGATGGCAACGGCGGGGCACGCCGGCTACCCCAGTGTGGCGGATGCGCCGAAGAGTAGGCCGCCGTTGCCCGGGGTACCACCGGTTCCGGCGGATGCGCCGGTGCCGCCGGCTCCACCGTTGCCGCCGCTGCCGCTAAAGCTGGTTCGAGCTCAGCGCGGGCCAGCTCGAGTCGGTCGCGGTGGGTTCCGGCTATCGAGATTCGAGCGGGCATACATGGAGTTTGGTCAATGTATGTTAGTTCGCTGTGCGTCACCAGCCCCGGGCCCGGGGCGGCAGCCTGTCCGGCGGCTTCGGCTGCCGGAGGTTCAGTCGGAGGCCCAGCTGGGTTGGCGTTTCTGCAAGAACGCGAGCATGCCTTCGCGGGCTTCCTCCGAGACGAACAGCCGCGCCGATTCCTCGGTGAGGCGTTCCGCATCACGGTCGAAACCGGCCAGGACGGCCGCGGTGGTCAGTGCCTTCGACGCCGCAAGGCCCTGCGGCGAACCGCGCCCGACATCGGCGATCAGCGCGGCCACCGCGGCCTCCATGTCGTCGGCGGCGATGGTGACCAAACCCATCTCCGCCGCCTCGTCGGCGCCGAACTTCGCTCCGGTCAGGTAGTAGCGGGCGGCCGCCCGCGCCGACAGCTTCGGCAGCAATGTCAGCGAGATGATTGCCGGGGCGACCCCGATCCGGGCTTCGGTCAGCGCAAAGGTGCACGCCGGGCCGGCGACCACGATGTCGCAGGCACCGACCAGGCCGAAGCCTCCGGCGCGCACGTGCCCGTTGATGGCGCCGATCACCGGTCGTGGCGACTCCACAATGGCGCGCAGCACCGTGGTCATTTCCCGGGCCCGCGCGACAGCCAGGTCATAGGGGTCGCCGGAGCCGGCCTCGCTCAAATCCGCGCCAGCGCAGAAGGTGCCGCCGGTGTGCCCGAGCACGACGACCCGAACGCCCGGATCGGCCGCGGCATCCCGCAGCCCCTCATGCAGCTGGGTGACCAGGGTGGTGGACAGGGCGTTGCGGTTGTGCGGGGAGTTCAGCGTCAGACGGGCAACCACGCCGTCACGCGCGTACTCGACGAGACGATCAGCCATCGGTGGGGCCTCAGTAGCTTCGGGGCAGGCCCAGCGACGTCTGCGCGACGAAGTTGAGCACCATTTCACGGCTGATCGGGGCAATTCGGGCCAAGCGCGACGAGGTCAGCATGGCCGCGACGCCGTACTCCTGGGTCAGCCCGTTGCCGCCCATCGACTGCACGGCCTGATCGACCGAGCGGGCCGACGCCTCCGCCGCCGCGTACTTGGCCATGTTGGCGGCCTCGGCCGCTCCGCCGTCATCGCCGTGGTCATACAGCGTCGCGGCCTTTTGCATCATCAGCTTGGCGAGCTCGACTTCGATGTGGCATTGCGCCAAGGGATGCGCCAACCCCTGGTGGGCGCCGATCGGGGTGGACCACACCTGGCGCGTCTTGACGTAGTCGACGGCCCGGTTCAGTGCGAACCGTCCCATGCCGACCGCGCTGGCCGCACCCATGATACGCTCGGGATTCAGCCCGGCGAAAAGCTGGGCGATGGCCGCGTCCTGGGCTCCGACCAGCGCGTCGGCGGGCAGCCGCACATCATCGAGGAAAACCTGGAACTGCCGTTCGGGGCTGACCAGTTCCATGTCGATCGCCGTGTAGGTGAAGCCGGGGGTGTCGGTGGGGACCACGAACAGCGCCGGACGCAGCTTCCCGGTCTTGGCTTCCTCGGTGCGTCCCACCACCAGCACCGCCTGGGCTTGGTCAATACCGGAGATTTAGACCTTCTGCCCCTTGATGATCCAGTCGCTGCCGTCACGGCGGGCGGTGGTGGTGATCTTGTGCGAGTTGGATCCGGCTTCGGGCTCGGTGATGGCGAAGGCCATCGTCAGGGTCCCGTCCGCGATGCCGGGAAGCCAGCGCTGCTTCTGCTCGTCGGTGCCGAACTTGCTGATGATGGTGCCGTTGATGGCCGGCGAGACCACCATCAGCAACAGGGCGGAGCCGGCCGCGGCCATTTCCTCCATCACCATCGACAGCTCGTACATGCCGGCGCCGCCGCCGCCGTACTCCTCGGGCAGGTTCACCCCGATGAAGCCGAGTTTGCCGGCTTCCGACCACAGCTCGGTGGTGTGCTCGTGAGCACGAGCCTTCTTCAGGTAGTACTCGTGGCCGTAGTTGGACGCCCATTCCGATACCGCCTTGCGTAGCGCCCGGCGGTCCTCATTCTCGATGAAGCTGGTGTCGGTCATCACGAATCTCCTTCTGCTTCAGGCGCTTCCACTCTGGCTAGGACGGCGCCGACGTCGACTTGTTGGCCGGTTTGGACGTTGAGCTGGGTAAGTACGCCATCGGTCGGGGCGCTGATGGTGTGCTCCATCTTCATCGCTTCCAACCAGATCAGTGGCTGACCGGCGGTGACGGTATCGCCAACATCGGCGCCCAACCGGATGACGTTGCCCGGCATGGGTGCCACCAGCGATCCTTGTTCGACGGCCGAACCCGGCTCCGGGAAGCGGGGCAGCGCAACCAGGTGCACCGGGCCGCTGGGGGAATCGACGAAGACGTCCTGGCCGTAGCTCGCGACCGTGAAGCGTCGGGCCACCCCGTTTTCGCCGGCCAGCACCACCTCGTTGGGTGTCGCCGATACCAGCCGCACCGAGTCGTCACCGGCAATCTGGAGTCCCGTTCTGGTGAATCGGTATTCGATGCGGTACTCGACGTCACCGCCGTCGCGGTAGGTCTTGACCTGATAGCCCGACGCCACGTTGCGCCAGCCGCTGGGAATGGATCCGAACACCGTCGCGGTTGCCCGGTTGTGGGCGGCGTCGGCGAGGGCCGCGGCGATCGCCGACAAGCGGATGTTGTCCGCGTCGGCCAGCGGCGCGGCCAGTTCGGCCAACCCGTGGGTGTCGAAGAATGCTGTGTCAGTAGCGCTGTCGAGAAACGCCGGATGCCGCAGCACGTTCACCAACAGCTCACGGTTGGTGCGCAGCCCATGCAGGTGGGCGCGGGCCAGCGCATCGGCGAGTACCAGTGCGGACTGCCGGCGCGTGGGGGCGTAGGAGATGACCTTGGCCAGCATGGGGTCGTAATGGATGGACACCACCGAGCCGTCGACAATCCCGGAATCCAGCCGAATTCCGGTGCGCTGTCCCAGCGTGGCGAATTCGGCTCGGACCGACGGCACCTCGATGGTGTGCATCGCGCCCGCCTGCGGCTGCCAGCCTTGCGCGGGATCCTCGGCGTAGAGGCGGGCCTCGATGGAATGACCATGGGCGGGCGGAGGTTCCGCCTCGAGACGGCCACCGTCGGCCACCGCGAGCTGCAGTTCAACCAGATCCAGGCCGGTGGTCTCCTCGGTGACCGGATGCTCGACCTGCAGTCGGGTGTTCATCTCCAGGAAGTAGAACTCGCCCGCATCGTCGGCGAGGAACTCCACGGTGCCGGCGCCGGTGTAGCCGATGGCTTCCGCGGCCAGCCGGGCCGCGTCGAACAGCTTGGCCCGCATCCCCGGGATGCGCTGCACCAAGGGGGAGGGTGCCTCTTCGATGATCTTCTGGTGGCGACGCTGAATGGAGCATTCGCGTTCCCCGACGGCCCACACGGTGCCGTGGGTGTCGGCCATCACCTGAACCTCGATGTGGTGCCCGGTGGGTAGGTAACGCTCGCAGAACACGGTCGGGTCACCGAATGCGGACTGCGCCTCGCGGCGGGCGGCCTCGACTTCGGCGGGCAGGGCCGACAATTCGCGGACCACACGCATGCCGCGACCACCGCCGCCGGCTGAAGCCTTGACGAGCACCGGCAGCTGTGCCGCGGTGACGGTCTCGGGGTCGAGTTCGTCGAGCACCGGCACACCGGCGGCGGCCATCAGCTTCTTGGACTCGATCTTGGAGCCCATCGCGCGCACCGCGTCCACCGGCGGCCCGATCCAGGTCAGGCCCGCCGCGGTGACGGCGGCGGCGAACTCGGGATTCTCCGAAAGGAATCCGTAGCCGGGGTGGATCGCGTCGGCGCCCGCCGCACGGGCGGCGGCGATGATGGCCTCGGCGTTGAGATAGTCGTTGGTCTGCGCCAGCCGCACCCGGGCGTCGGACTCGGCGACATGCGGCGCGGCCGCATCCGGGTCGGTATAGACGGCGACGGTGCCCAGGCCGAGCCGGCGGCAGGTGGCGAACATCCGCCGAGCGATCTCGCCGCGGTTGGCAACTAGCACTCGAGTGATAGACATCGGCATCACATCCGGAAGACGCCGAAGTTCGACGTCCCCTTGATCGGGCCATTGGCAATGGCGGACAAACACATTCCCAGTACGGTGCGGGTGTCGCGCGGGTCGATCACCCCATCGTCATAAAGCATTCCGGACAGCACTAGCGGCAGCGACTCCGCTTCGATCTGGCCCTCGACGGCCGCGCGCATCGCGGCGTCGGCGGCCTCGTCGACCTGCTGGCCGCGAGCCTCCGCGGCCGCTCGCGCCACGATCGACAGCACGCCCGAGAGCTGCGCACCGCCCATGACCGCGGATTTGGCACTGGGCCAGGCGAACAGGAAGCGCGGGTCATAGGCGCGCCCACACATGCCGTAGTGACCGGCACCGTAGGAGGCGCCGAGTAGCAGGGAGATGTGCGGGACCTTCGAGTTGGACACGGCGTTGATCATCATCGAGCCGTGCTTGATCATGCCGCCTTCTTCGTAGTCCTTGCCCACCATGTAGCCGGTGGTGTTGTGCAAGAACAGCAGTGGCGTGTCGGCGCGGTTGGCCAGCTGGATGAACTGGGTGGCCTTCTGTGACTCCTCGCTGAACAGCACGCCGCGGGCGTTGGCCAGGATGCCCACCGGGTAGCCGTGCAGCCGGGCCCAGCCGGTGACCAGCGACGACCCGTACAGCGGCTTGAATTCGTCGAATTCGGAGCCGTCGACGATGCGGGCGATCACTTCACGGGGATCGAAGGGGACGCGCAGATCCGAGGGCACGATGCCGATCAGCTCCTCGGCATCGAAGAGCGGCTCGGTCACCGGCGCGGGGGCTGGGCCCTGTTTGACCCAGTTCAGCCGAGCCACGATGCGGCGCCCAATGCGGATCGCGTCGAGCTCGTCGACGGCAAAGTAATCGGCCAAACCAGATATGCGGGCGTGCATTTCGGCGCCACCGAGCGACTCATCATCGGACTCCTCGCCGGTGGCCATCTTCACCAGCGGGGGACCGGCCAAGAACACCTTGGACCGCTCCTTGATCATCACCACGTGATCGGACATCCCGGGCACGTAGGCGCCACCAGCCGTCGAGTTTCCGAATACCAGTGCAATCGTGGGAATCCCGGCCGCGGACAGCCGGGTCAGATCGCGGAACATCCGCCCGCCGGGGATGAAGATCTCCTTCTGGGTGGGCAGGTCCGCCCCGCCGGATTCCACCAGCGAGACGACGGGAAGCCGGTTCTCGAAGGCGATCTGGTTGGCCCGCAGGATCTTCTTCAACGTCCACGGATTGCTGGTGCCGCCTTTGACCGTCGGGTCGTTGGCGACGATCATGCACTCGACCCCCGCCACCACCCCGATGCCGGTAACGGTGCTGGCGCCGACCTTGAACGCGCTGCCCCAGGCGGCCAGGGGGCTAAGCTCCAGAAAAGGGGAATCCGGGTCGACGAGCAACTCGATGCGTTCCCGGGGAGTCAGCTTGCCGCGGGCATGGTGGCGGTCAACGTACTTGGGCCCGCCGCCCGCCAGCGCGTTGGCGAGTTCGGCGTCGATCTCATCGAGCTTCGTGGTTGCGGCCGAAGCCGCCTCGCTGAAGGCGGCCCCGTTCGGGTCGAGTGTGGAGCGCAATACGGTCACGCGCACCGCCTGCGGTGGCGGGCGAACCGGTGGCGAACTGGTGTTGCAATCATGATTGATACCCCAGGAGTTTGGCGGCCAGTGCGGTCAGGATTTCGGTGGTGCCACCGCCAATGCCCAGGATTTGCATGTCCCGGTATTGGCGTTCGATTTCGGATTCGGCCATATAGCCCATGCCGCCGAACAGCTGAACGGCTTGATTGGCTACCCATTCGCCGGCCTCGACGGCGGTGTTCTTGGCGAAGCAGACCTGCGGGATCAGGTCGTGCTCGCCGGCGAGTTGGCGCTCCACCACGCTGCGCGAGTAGACCCGGGCGACGTCGATGCGGCGGGCCATCTCGGCCAGCGTGTTCTGCACCGATTGGCGCGAGATCAGTGGGCGGCCGAATGTTTCCCGGTCGCGGCACCATTGCACGGTGATGTCCAGGCATCGCTGCGCGCTCGAATACGCCTGTGCGGCAAGCGCGATGCGCTCGGAGACAAACGCCTGCGCGATCTGGGCGAAGCCGCTGTTCTCGGCGCCGACGAGGTTGGCCGCGGGAACCCGCGCATCGGTGTAGGACAGCTCGGCGGTGTCCGAGGAGCGCCAGCCCATCTTGTCCAGCTTGCGGCTGACAACGAACCCCGGGATGCCCTTTTCCACGACCAACAGCGAAACCCCACCGGCTCCGGGGCCTCCGGTGCGGACCGCGGTGACCACGAAGTCGGCGCGTACTCCGGAGGTGATGTAGGTCTTGGCGCCGTTGACGATGAAGTGGTCACCTTCGCGCACCGCGCTGGTCCGCAGATGCCTCACATCCGAGCCGCCGCCGGGTTCGGTGATGGCAAGCGCGCCGATTTTGTTCCCGGCCAGCGTGGGCCGAACGAACTCCTCGATCAGTCGCTCATCGCCCGAGGCAATCATGTGCGGCACCGCGATACCGCAGGTGAACAGCGATGCGAAAACCCCACCCGGGGCACCCGATTGGTGCATCTGTTCGCAGATGATCACCGAGTCGGCGCCGTCGCCGCCGCCCCCGCCAGCGGATTCGGGCAGTCCGGCGCCCAACAGGCCGGCCGCCCCGGCGCGGCGATGCAGGTCACGGGGCAACTCGCCGGTGCGTTCCCATTCGTCGATGTGCGGTAGCACTTCCGGCTCGGCGAATGAGCGCACCGACTTGCGCAACTCTTCGCGCTCGGGGGTGTTCCAGATGCTCATAGGAGGCTCTCCGGGATATCGAGGTGGCGGCTGCGCAGCCATTCGCCCAGCCCTTTGGCTTGCGGGTCGAATCGCGCCTGATAGGCCACGCCTTGACCGAGAATCCCCTCGATGACGAAGTTCAGCGCCCGCAGGTTGGGCAACGCGTAGCGGGTGACTTGCAGATTGGCCGCCTCGGGCAGCAGTTCCTTGAGCAGTTCCACGGTCAGCGTGTTGGCCAGCCAGCGCCACTGCTCGTCGGTGCGCACCCATAGTCCGACGTTGGCCGACCCGCCCTTGTCCCCGCTGCGGGCGCCGGCAATCAGGCCCAGCGGTACCCGTCGGGTCGGGCCGGTGGGCAGCGGATCGGGCAAGGCCGGGGGATCGACCGATTCCAGTTCCAGGGTCTCGGTGGCGCAGGGGATATCGGTGCGCGTGCCGTCGGCGTGCACGGCGATGTGTGGCACCAGCTTGGCGTCCACGTAGCCGGGCACGAACACCCCATACACCTGGCCGTCGCCCGGGGGCGCGGTCGAGGTGAATCCGGGGTAGCTGGCCAACGCCAATTCCACCGCGGCCGAGGAGAATTTGCGGCCCACATTGGCGGGGTCGGGGTCACGGACCACGCAGTGCAGCAGGGCGCCGGCGGCTTCCTCGGTGTCGGCGTCGACGTGGTCGGTGCGGGCCAGGGTCCATTCCAGTTCGGCGGGTTTGACGGTCAGGGTGGCCTCGAGCTGGCGTTGCACGAGCTCGGCCTTGGCCTCGATGTTCAGACCCGTCAAGACGAACGTCATGGCGTTGCGGAACCCGCCGATGCTGTTCAGCGACACCTTCAGGGCCTGTGGGGGCGCTTCGCCGATCACGCCGCCGATGCGCACCCGATCCGGGCCATCGCTGGACAGCTGGATGGTGTCCATCCGGGCCGTCACGTCCGGATTGGCGTAGCGGGCGCCGGATATCTCGTAGAGCAGTTGTGCGGTGACGGTGTCTGGGCTGACCAGCCCACCGGTGCCGGGGTGTTTGGTGATCACCGAGGTGCCGTCGGCGCTGACCTCGGCCAGCGGGAAGCCGGCGTAGGTCAGATCGGGGACCTCGGTGAAGAAGGCGTAGTTGCCGCCGGTGGCCTGGACCCCGCATTCGATGACATGGCCGGCCACCACGGCGCCGGCCAGCTGGTTGTAGTCGGTGCGGCCCCAGCCGAAGTGCGCCGCCGCGGATCCGACGATCACCGAGGCGTCGGTGACCCGGCCGGTGACCACGACGTCGGCCCCGCTGTTGAGGCAATCGACGATGCCCCACGCGCCCAGGTAGGCGTTGGCTGTCAGCGGTGTGCCCAGGCCGAGTTCGGCCGCGCGGGGCGCCAGATCGTCGCCTTCCACGTGGGCGATGCGGGCGCCGATGCCCAGGCGCTCGGCTAGGGCCCTGATCGCATCGGCCAGCCCGGCGGGATTGAGGCCGCCGGCGTTGGCGACGATGCGCACTCCGCGATCGTGGGCCAGTCCCAGGCAGTCTTCGAGCTGGGCCAGGAAGGTCTTGGCGTAGCCGCGCTCGGGGTTCTTCATCCGGTCGCGGCCCAGGATCAGCATGGTCAGTTCGGCCAGGTAGTCGCCGGTGAGGTAGTCCACCTCGCCGCCGGTGAGCATTTCGCGCATCGCCGAGAGACGGTCCCCGTAGAAACCGGAACAGTTCGCGATGCGTACGGCGCCGGACGCATCAGAACGAGACGCCATCCGCGTCCTCCTTCATCGGGGTTACCGGTGGGCAGGGTTTGCCGGTGCGTGAACCAACCAACCGGTGGGTCAGCATAGCGGGACTCCTGCCACGGTGTGATACCCGCCTCACTCGGTGCGCGAACACGGCGGATCCGGCGGTGCCCGGTTTTGGCAACCAGCAGGTCACCGACTATCGTTGACGTCATTCGTCGCCGCTGTGCCGATTGGTCATGCCGTGCGACATGTTGAACCCGAAACCCCGACCGAGGAGTTAGGTCCGACCATGGCCACACCAAAGCGCAGGATGTCGCGCGCGAATACTCGAAGCCGGCGCTCGCAGTGGAAGGCCACCAAGGCCGAACTCGTCGGCGTCACCGTTGGCGGTCAGAAGCACAAGGTGCCTCGCCGGCTGCTCAAGGCGGCCCGGCTCGGTCTCATCGATCTCGACCGTCGATAGCCCGATTACCCTGGGCCATCGCGCCTGGGTGTCTCTGTCCTCTTAGCGGCGACTGCCGTCGCTGCTGAGTGGGCGCAACCCGGCCCCTTCCTAGTGGGGCCAATGTGGCGGTTGTGATACGGCGCGGCATGACGGCCGCGCGGTGCATCGATGCCGGCTGCCTGGCGGCGCTGGCAAACCGTTGGTTATTGATCCCGATCAAATTGTGACGCTGTCGTCATTTCGGCGCGCCTCTCAGGCCGCTCTCAGGCGTTAGGACGAAACTAATGTCCGTGCGGATACTTGTCGTCGACGACGATCGCGCGGTGCGCGAGTCGCTGCGCAGGTCGCTTTCCTTCAATGGCTACACGGTTGAGCTGGCACACGATGGTGTGGAAGCTCTCGAGATGATTGCCAGTGATCGGCCTGACGCGTTGGTGCTGGACGTCATGATGCCGCGACTGGATGGCTTGGAGGTATGCCGTCAACTTCGCAGCACCGGTGATGATCTGCCCATTCTCGTGCTGACCGCCCGGGATTCCGTCTCCGAACGGGTCGCGGGGCTCGATGCCGGCGCGGATGACTACCTGCCGAAGCCGTTCGCGCTGGAAGAGCTGTTGGCGCGGATGCGCGCGTTGCTGCGCCGCACCAAGCCCGAAGACGACGAAGCCGCCGATTCGGTAGCCATGACGTTCTCCGACCTGAGCCTGGACCCGGTGACCCGGGAGGTGACCCGCGGGGCGCGGCGCATCAGCCTCACCCGAACCGAGTTCGCCCTGCTGGAGATGCTGATCGCCAACCCGCGACGGGTGCTGACCCGCAGCCGCATCCTCGAAGAGGTGTGGGGCTTCGACTTTCCCACGTCCGGCAACGCGCTCGAGGTCTACGTGGGCTACCTGCGGCGTAAAACCGAGGCCGAGGGCGAGCCGCGGCTGATCCACACCGTGCGCGGGGTGGGTTACGTGCTACGCGAAACGCCACCCTGATGGCGGGATTCCGTCGCGGACCGCGCGCACCGCTGCGTGCCACCAGCTCGCTGTCGCTGCGCTGGCGGGTGATGCTGCTGGCGATGTCCATGGTGGCGATGGTCGTGGTGCTGATGTCCTTCGCCGTCTATGCGGTGATCTCCGCCGCCCTTTACAGCGACATCGACAACCAGCTGCAGAGCCGGGCGCAGTTGTTGATCGCCAGCGGCTCGCTGGCCGCCGATCCGGGCAAAGCCATCGAGGGCACCGCCTACTCGGATGTGAACGCGATGCTGGTGAACCCGGGCCGGTCGATCTACACGGCCAACCAGCCGGGGCAGACCCTGCCGGTCGGGGCGCCGGAGAAAGCGGTGATCCACGGGGATCTGTTCTTGTCCCGGCGCACCGTGTCCGATCAGCGCGTGCTTGCGATCCATCTGCCCAACGGCAGCTCGCTGCTGATCTCCAAGAGTTTGAAACCGACCGAAGCGGTCATGACAAAGCTGCGCGCCGTGCTGCTGATCGTTGGTGGCGTTGGCGTCGCGGTCGCCGCCGTGGCCGGTGGAATGGTGACCAGGGCCGGGTTGCGCCCGGTGGGTCGGCTTACCGAAGCGGCCGAGCGGGTCGCCCGCACCGACGACCTGCGGCCCATCCCGGTTTTCGGCAGCGACGAGTTGGCCAGGCTTACCGAGGCATTCAACTTGATGCTGCGAGCGCTGGCCGAGTCCCGGGAACGGCAGGCGCGGCTGGTCTCCGACGCCGGCCACGAGTTGCGTACCCCGCTGACTTCGCTGCGCACCAATGTCGAGCTGCTGATGGCGTCGATGGAGCCCGGCGCGCCACGCCTGCCGGAGCAGGAGATGGTTGGCTTGCGCGAGGATGTGGTCGCCCAGATCGAGGAATTGTCCACTCTGGTGGGCGACCTAGTCGACCTGACCCGTGGCGATGCCGGTGTCGTGGTGCACGAACCCGTCGACATGGCCGAGGTGGTCGACCGCAGCCTGGAGCGAGTCCGGCGCCGTCGCAACGACATCCACTTCGACGTCGATGTCGTCGGTTGGCAGGTCTACGGCGATGCGGCCGGGTTGTCGCGGGCGGCACTGAATTTGATGGATAACGCCGCCAAATGGAGTCCGCCGGGCGGCCGGGTGGGCATCCGGCTGCGCCAGCTTGATCCATCGCACGCGGAGCTGGTGGTGTCCGACAACGGGCCGGGCATTTCCCCGCAGGAGCGTCGTCTGGTCTTCGAGAGGTTCTACCGGTCCACTTCGGCGCGGGCGATGCCGGGCTCGGGCCTGGGGCTGGCCATCGTCAAGCAGGTGGTGCTCAATCACGGGGGATCGCTGCGCATCGAAGACACCGTCCCGGGCGGTCAGCCGCCCGGAACAGCAATCTGCATGCTGTTGCCTGGGCGCCCGATGCCGGATTCGGCCTACCCGGCGGCCCCCGATGACAAAAAAACCGAGCCCGTAGACACCCGCGGCGCCAATGGCGCGAACTCTCGGGGTTCGGCGAACGTTATCTCAGTGGATTCTCAGTCCGCGCGCGCAAGGTAGTTGTGCAGTTACTGTTGACCATCAAGCCCATGCAAGCAGCGCATGGCTGGAAAATCGAGGGCCAAACAAAGCCCGAGCAGAGGAAGAGCGACTTAGCGACATGACGAATCACCCGAGGTATTCGCCACCGCCGCAGCAGCCGGGATATCGTACCGCGCCTAACCAGCCAGTGCCGCCCGCTTATGCCCAGGGGCCGCAGCAAAATTACAACCCGCAGTTCGACTGGCGCTATCACCAGTCCCGCCCGCAGCCGCGCCCGCCCTACGAGGGTGTGAGCGGTATCGGGCCGGGCCTACTGCCGCCCGCCACCGGTCCGGGACCGATCCCGCCCGACACCGGGCCGGGCCCGATCCCCGGCGGCACGGGGCCGGGGCCGATTCCCGGCATGCTGCCACCGATGGCGCCCCCTCCCAACGTAATTCGCGAACGTCGACCCCGGGCCGGAATGTTGGTCATGGGTGCGGTGGTGATCGCGGTGGTGTCCGCCGGTATCGGCGGTGCGGCCGCATCGATCATCGAACTCAACCGCTCGCCGGCAACGAGCAGCGGTCGTGAAATGGTTGCCAGCGGGGCTCCGAGTGTCCCCGCAGCAAACATGCCGCCGGGTTCGGTGGAGCAGGTGGCCGCCAAAGTGCTGCCCAGCGTCGTGATGCTGGAAACCGACGTGGGCCGCCAGTCCGAAGAGGGTTCGGGCATCATCTTGTCGGCCGACGGATTGGTCATGACCAACAACCACGTGGTGGCCGCCGCCGCCAAGCCGCCCGCCGGTGCGCCGGAGCCCAAGACCACGGTCACGCTCTATGACGGGCGTACCGCGTCGTTCACCGTGGTCGGGGCCGACCCCACCAGCGATATCGCCGTCGTCCGGGTGTCCGGGGTCAGTGGCCTGACCCCGATTGCGCTGGGATCGTCGGCGGACCTGCGGGTCGGCCAGCCGTTGCTGGCGATCGGATCCCCGCTGGGCCTGGCCGGCACCGTGACCACGGGAATCGTCAGCGCCCTCAACCGTCCGGTGTCCACCACCGGTGAGTCGGGTAACCAGAACACCGTGCTGGATGCCATCCAGACCGACGCCGCGATCAACCCGGGTAACTCCGGTGGCGCGCTGGTCAACATGAACGCTCAACTGGTGGGCATCAACTCGGCCATCGCCACGCTGGGCGCGGACTCCGGCGATGCCCAAAGTGGTTCCATCGGCCTGGGCTTCGCGATTCCGGTCGACCAGGCCAAGCGCATCGCCGACGAGTTGATCAGCACCGGCAAGGCATCACACGCCTCGCTGGGTGTGCAGGTGACCACCGGCAAGGGGGTACCCGGCGCCAAGGTTGTCGAGGTGGTGCAGGGCGGTGCGGCCGCGACCGCCGGGTTGCCCAAGGGCGTTGTCGTCACCAAGGTCGATGACCGGGCGATCACCAGCGCCGACGCGCTGGTCGCCGCGGTGCGGTCCAAGGCGCCGGGTGACAAGGTGTCGCTGACCTTCCAGGATCCCGACGGCAGTACTCGTACCGTGCAAGTCACCCTCGGCAAGGCGGAACAGTGAACGCCGATGCACAGCTGTCCGACCTCGGATATAGCGTTGCACCCATGGAACAGGGTGCGGAGTTAGTAGTCGGCCGGGCACTCGTCGTCGTCGTGGACGACCGCACCGCGCACGGCGATGAGGATCACAGCGGGCCGCTGGTCACCGAGCTGCTCACCGAGGCCGGTTTCGTCGTCGACGGGGTGGTTGCGGTTGAGGCCGACGAGGTCGACATCCGAAACGCGTTGAACACCGCGGTGATTGGCGGGGTGGACCTGGTGGTATCGGTGGGCGGCACCGGTGTGACGCCGCGTGACGTCACCCCGGAGGCCACCCGCGAGATTCTGGACCGCGAAATTCTGGGTATTGCCGAGGCCATCCGGGCCTCGGGATTGTCCGCCGGAATCACCGACGCCGGGCTCTCACGTGGCTTGGCCGGGGTATCCGGGAGCACGTTGGTGATCAACCTGGCCGGGTCCCGCTATGCCGTGCGGGATGGGATGGCGACGCTGAATCCGTTGGCCGCCCACATCATCGGCCAACTGTCGAGTCTGGAGATCTAGGCCCGGGCCCGGTGACGGGTCAGGTGTCCGCGCGGGGTCCGTAGTTCGGCGGGGGCGTCCCGGCTGTCCCCGGGGCCTCGTGCCGGCCGGACGAGTTGGAGTTCGTCTGTGCGAGCAAGTCGCGGATTTCGGTGAGCAGGACGATTTGGGCGTCGTCGGCCTGCTCGACCTCACCCTTCTTGCGCAACGTGTTGTAGGGCACCACCACCAGGAAATAGACCACCCCGGCGACCAGGATGAAGTTGATGGTGGCCGACAGCAATACGTTCAAGTCGATGCTCTGGCCGCGGCCGATGCCGATCTTCAAGATGCCCAGATCGGACTGCTCGTTGACGCCCACCCGGTTGATCAGCGGCGTGATGATGCTGTCGGTGAACCTGGTGACCAGCGCCGTGAATGCCGTACCGATGACCACGGCGACGGCCAGGTCGACGATATTGCCCCGCGAGAGAAACTCCTTGAACCCTTTGAGCATTGGGATGTCCCTTCAGGAATGGACCGAGACTGGACCGCGTTTGCTGTCGATCACCTGTCCAACGGCGGCGAGCTGCTCAGTGCAGGGTCAGGGTGAGAGTCTGCCCAAGCGCAGAGCCCGCCACCATGTTCGCCAGGCGAGCCGGCAGCGCAACCAACACTACGCGGTGAGCGTGCGTTTGTAGCTCCTGCTTGGCCGACACCAGCACGACGACGGCGTCGGTGGCCACGACCTTCGCGGCCGGTGGGGAGGGCTGATTGGCCGCCGGCGCGTCGGTGGGCGGCGCGGCCAGGACGTCCACGACGTCGCCGACCCGGATCAGATCGATCAGCGCACTGTCGGCCAGATGCAGCGGCACGACCCGGGCGCCGGGGCCGGCGGTGGACTCGGCCAGCCGGCTGCCCAGGATTCGGACGTCGGTGAGCACCTCGCCGCGCCGGGTGGGGCTGGCCAGTGTCGCCCCGACCAATGCGCCCACATCGGTTTGGGATCCGTCGGGAAGGGTTGCGGCCGAACGCGTTTCCAGGCGGACGTCCGCGATGGTCAACGGTGTGCCCGGCGACAGGTCACGCGCGGCAACCACCACCTCGCAGAGGTTGGTGTCAGGGCTGGGCCACAGGGCGGCGACGGCGGCCAGCACGACCAGAACGCCCGCGACAACGCGGCGGGCCAGGACGGTCCGGGTCCACTCGGGACGCACCGACACCGCTATGCGGCTGAGCAGGGTTGGGTTCAGCGAGGGATCCGCCACGGTGCAAACGGTAGGCGGGTGGCGGGGCGGCCGGGTGCCGGTCAGACGGCTCCCTGTGGATGACCCGCTAGCTCGAGGTGCTGGCTGCGGCCGGGGTGGCGCTGCTTGTCGACTTCTCCTTGGAGCTCGACGACGTGCTCGACGTCTTGGCGTCGCTCGACCCGGAGCTGCTGGAAGATTCGCTCGACGACGACCCGCCGCTGGAGCTCTTCGATTTCTTTGTCGCGTCGCGGCTATCGGTGCGGTAGAAACCGCTGCCCTTGAACAGGACGCCAACTGCGTGGAACAGCTTGCGCAGCCGACCGGAGCATTCCTCGCACGTGGTGAGCGAGTCGTCGGTGAACGACTGCACAACGTCGAAGCGGTTGCTGCACTCAGTGCACTCGTAGCTGTAGGTCGGCACAGAAACCTCCGGATTTGGTCAGTCTGGGTTAGCACTCTACCGTTTCAAGTGCTAGAGCCGCCACGTGAGCTCGATCATTCCCGGTGTGGAAAGGAAATGATCCCGCGCTGGGGGGTAATCGCGTGCGTCATCCGCACGTCGTGCGGCTCCGAGGGCAACCGGTCGACCACCTCCTCGTCGCGCACGATCGCCAGCAAGCGGGCTTGCGGGTTGCGGTTGGTCAGGGACCGGTCGTAAAAGCCCAGCCCCTTGCCGAGCCGGACACCCTCGAGGTCGACGGCCAGGGCGGGCAGCAGCACCAGGCTGGCCTGGCCCACGGCTGACTCCGGCAGCCAGGGCGCCGGCGGTTCCAGCAGTCCCCAGCGGCCGCGCACCAGCTCACCGGGCCGATACTCGCCCCACATCAGCGGCAATGGGCCGTCGCCGTCGGTGGTGCGGGCGACCGGCAGCAGCACCCGCGCCCCATGCTGCAACAACACGTCGAGCATGGTGATCGAGCCCGGCTCGGTGCCGACCGGAACGTATCCGCAGACGGTGGCGCCACCGTCGATGACCTGCGCCAAGTGCGCATCGAGGAGCAGGGCTTCGGCGGCGTGAACGTCGTCGGGGACCACGCGCCGGGCCTGCCGCAGCCGCGCCCGCATCGCCGCCTTGTTCACCGACGTCATGGCCTCAACGATGACAGGTCACGATTTCTACCGGCCGGACCGACTCGGCGATTCCTGGCGAGGTTATCGTTTGAACGATGTCACAAGAAGTTGCGATCCCCTTTACGGCGATCGTTCCCGCTGCCGGCCTGGGTACGCGGTTCCTACCTGCGACTAAGACGGTGCCCAAGGAGCTGCTGCCGGTCGTCGACACGCCCGGTATCGAGCTGGTGGCCGCCGAGGCGGCCACCGCCGGTGCCGAGCGGCTGGTGATCGTCACTTCGGAGGGCAAGGACGGGGTTGTCGCGCACTTTGTCGAGGACTTGGTGCTCGAGGGCACGTTGGAGGCCCGCGGCAAGACGGCCATGCTGGCCAAGGTTCGCCGGGCCCCGGCACTGATCAAGGTCGAGTCCGTGGTGCAGGCCGAGCCGCTCGGACTGGGGCATGCCATCAGCTGTGTCGAGCCGACGCTGTCCGATGATGAGGACGCCGTATCGGTGCTCTTGCCCGACGACCTGGTGCTGCCGACCGGCGTGCTGGAGACGATGTCGAAGGTGCGGGCCCGGCTGGGCGGCACGGTGTTGTGTGCCATCGAGGTATCCCCCGACGAGATCAGCGCCTACGGCGTGTTCGATGTCGAGCCGGTGCCGGGCGGGGAATGGGCGGCAAATCCCGATGTTCTCAAGGTCAAGGGCATGGTCGAAAAGCCCAAGACCCAAGACGCGCCGTCGATGTTCGCGGCCGCGGGGCGCTATGTGCTCGACCGCGCCATCTTCGATGCGCTGCGCCGGATCGAGCGCGGCGCCGGGGGTGAAGTTCAGCTCACCGACGCGATCGCGCTGCTGATCGCCGAGGGGCATCCGGTCCATGTCGTGGTGCACCGCGGATCCCGACACGACTTGGGAAATCCCGGCGGCTACCTCAAGGCTGCGGTTGACTTTGCATTGGATCGTGACGACTACGGCCCGGATTTGCGGCGATGGTTGGTGGCGCGATTGGGCCTGACCGAGCAGTAGCCGAGCGGGTTGGGCCCAGCTCGCCCACTTGGCTCGACGGAAAGGCGCGCTGTGCGTTCTGTAGAGGAGCAGCAGGCCCGAATATCGGCCGCCGCGGTGGCCCCGAGGCCGATCCGTGTTGCCATCGCCGAGGCGCAGGGCCTGATGTGCGCCGAAGAAGTGGTCACCGAACGTCCCCTTCCGGGTTTTGATCAGGCCGCCATCGACGGGTATGCGGTGCGCAGCGTCGACGTGGTGGGGGTCGGGCAAGACCTCGCCTCCGGCGCCGCCGAGTTCTTTGTCGACGACGGCAGCGCTACCAGCCGTGATGCGGTCACGCTGCCGGTGATGGGCACCATCGAAGCCGGTGCTCGCACACCCACCAGGTTGCAGCCCAAGCAGGCGGTTCGGGTGCAGACCGGGGCCCCGCTACCGACGCTGGCCGACGCGGTCCTGCCGCTGCGGTGGACCGATGGCGGAATGAATCGGGTTCGGGTGCTGCGCGGGGCGCCGTCGGGCGCCTATGTGCGCCATGCCGGTGACGATGTGCAGCCCGGTGACGTCGCGGTGCGCTCCGGCACCATCATCGGGGCCGCCCAGGTGGGGCTGCTGGCCGCGGTGGGGCGCGAACGGGTGCTGGTGCACCCGCGGCCGCGGCTGTCGGTCATGGCGGTGGGCGGGGAGCTGGTGGACATCTCCCGCACGCCGGGCAATGGGCAGGTGTACGACGTCAACTCCTACGCGCTGGCGGCCGCCGGCCGGGACGCCGGCGCCGAGGTGAACCGGGTCGGCATCGTCAGCAACGACCCCAAGCAACTCGGCGAGATCGTCGAGGGCCAGATCAACCGGGCTGAGGTGGTGGTGATCGCCGGCGGGGTGGGCGGCGCGGCCGCCGAGGCGGTCCGCTCGGTGCTTTCCGAGCTCGGCGATATGGAAGTGGTTCGCATCGCGATGCATCCGGGATCCGTTCAGGGGTTCGGCCAACTCGGCCGCGATCGGGTCCCGACGTTTCTGCTGCCCGCCAACCCGGTCAGCGCCTTGGTGGTGTTCGAGGTGATGGTTCGTCCGCTCATCCGGCTCTCCCTGGGCAAACGCCAACCGATGCGCAGGATCGTGCAGGCCCGCACGCTGTCGCCGATCACCTCGGTGGCCGGCCGCAAGGGCTACCTGCGCGGCCAGCTCATGCGGGATCAGGAGAGCGGCGAATACCTGGTTCAGGCGCTGGGCGGGGCTCCGGGGGCATCCTCGCACTTGCTGGCCACGCTGGCCGAGGCAAACTGTCTGGTTGTGGTACCCACCGGAGCCGAACAGATCCGTACCGGCGAGATCGTTGACGTCGCCTTCCTGGCGCAGCACGGGTAGAGCGACCCACGGCAAGATCTTCGTGAACCTCATGCGCGCTGGGCAGCGCCATCCCGGTTGGCCGATGGATGTCGGTCCGCTGCGGGTTCGTGCCGGCGTGATCCGGCTGCGCCCGGTTCGAATGCGCGACGGCGCGCAGTGGAGCCGGACCCGGCTGGCCGACCGCGCTCACCTGGAACCGTGGGAGCCCAGCGCGGAGGGCGACTGGACCATCCGGCATTCGGTCGCGGCCTGGCCGGCGGTGTGTTCGGGGCTGCGTTCGGAGGCGCGTAAGGGCCGGATGCTGCCGTATGTGATCGAGCTGGACGGCAGGTTCTGTGGCCAGCTGACCGTCGGCAACGTGGTGCACGGGGCGCTGCGTTCGGCCTGGATCGGCTATTGGGTCGCCAGCTCGCAGACCGGTGGGGGAATCGCCACCGGTGCGGTGGCACTGGGGCTGGACCACTGCTTCGGGCCGGTGGGGCTGCACCGGGTGGAAGCCACGGTGCGCCCGGAGAACGCGGCCAGCCGAGCGGTGCTGGCGAAGGTCGGGTTCCGCGAGGAGGGGCTGTTGCGCCGCTACCTCGAGGTGGACCGGGCATGGCGCGATCACCTGCTGGTTGGCCTCACCGTCGAAGAGGTCGAAGGGTCGGTGGTCTCGACGCTGGTTCGTGCGGGGCAAGCCAGCCGGCTCTGAGCGCCGGCGGCAAACCGGCCGGTGCGAATGGCGAAATCCCGCTGGCGGGAGCCCTAGGGAAAATTGGGGCTATCGCGACACGTGTGGCGTGTGGTGCTTGTGGGAGGCAAATTACAGGTGTGTAATTGCCCTTGGGCGCTTTTGACCCGGCCGCGTTGGCCACTGATGTGCCTCGCGGGGATCGGAACCGAAGAGAGCAGGTCACTATGCCAAGCATCCCGCAGTCGTTGTTGTGGATATCGCTGGTGGTGCTGTGGCTGTTTGTGCTGGTACCCATGCTGATCAGCAAACGCGAAGCGGTCCGTCGCACCAGCGACGTCGCCTTGGCTACCAGGGTGCTCAACGGGGGCGCGAGCTCGCGACTGGTCAAGCGCGGCGGTCCGGCCGCCGGTCATCGCAGCGACCCCGACTGGAAACGCCAGCGAGAGTGGGACCACGAGGCCCACGACGATGAAGACGCCGAGGACGACGCCGAGCCGGAAACCGACCAAATCCCGGAGTTGGCGCACGGCGATGACGAGGTAGCCCAGGACACGGGCAGCCAGGGTGCGGTCATCATGAAGGTGGCGGCCACTCGCGACACCGCGGTCGACGAGCCCGACTACCTCGATGTCGATGTCGTCGAGGAAGACTCGGGTGTGCTCTGCCTGGGCCCCGGCGCTCGATCGGCGCAGGAGCAGCCGATGGCGCGGGCGGCCGGCACGGCGGTGCCGGAGGCCGAACTCGACGGTGAAGAAGAGCCCGTTGACGAGTCGCAGCTAGGTGATGAGCCGGAATTGGCCGACGACTCCGAACTCGACACCGCGGAGCTCTTCGCAGCGCGCGCGGCCAACCACGAGCACGCCGAAGACGACTACGAATACATGGACGACACTTCCGGTTTGGAGGCGCAAGCCGACGACGAAGAGGGCTACGAGCCGACGCCGAGGTACACCTCCGGTGCCTCGCGGCGGCGCCGATACGACACCAAGACCGCCGCAGCGGTCAGCGCTCGCAAGTACGCGTTCCGTAAACGCATGCTGGTGGCGATGGCAGTGGTGCTGGTCGGCTCGGCCATTGCCGCCTTCGAAGTGACGGCTGCCGCGTGGTGGCTCTGCTCGGCAGCCACCGTGGTGACGATGCTCTACCTGGCGTATTTGCGCCGCCAGACCCGCATTGAGGCCAAGGTGCGGCGGCACCGGATGCAACGACAGGCCCGGGCGCGGCTCGGGGTGGAAAACACCCACGACCGCGACTACGACGTGGTGCCGTCGCGGCTGCGGCGTCCCGGCGCGGTGGTGCTCGAGATCGACGACGAGGACCCGATCTTCGAGCATCTGGACTACGCCGGCCCGGTGCGCGGCTACGGCTGGCCGCGGGACTTGCCGCGCGCCGTGGGCCAGTAGGGGCAGGCGGTTCGGCCGTTGCGGCCGCGGCTGGTAGCCTGCATAGCGTTCAGGGGCTATGGCGCAGTTGGTAGCGCGACTCGTTCGCATCGAGTAGGTCGGGAGTTCGATTCTCCCTAGCTCCACAGATTCGCAGACTCGGTTCACAAGTGAGCGCTGAGTCGCGTGGCGGATGCCCCGGCCGTTGGCTGGGGTTTTTTCGTTCGGCCGGCGGTTGCCGGGTGATGGCCCGGTCTAGGGGACGAAGACGAAATTGTTGACGTAGACGCCCCGGGGCGCCCAGCCATCCCGCTGGCCGCCGATGTTCGCCGGGTTCTGATGCCGGGCGACGTCGAACTCGGCGATCGGGCGCCGCTCGTCGCCGAGTTCGAAGAAGCCCCGGTACCCGAGTCCGCCCAACAGGGTGGTGATCTCGGCCACGGCGTTGGGGCGATGGCGTTCCTCGGCTTCCACCAGAATCGTCGGCCGGTTGCGCATGAGAGTGTCGGTGGCGCCCCGCAACACCGCCAGTTCGTGGCCTTCCACGTCGACCTTGATCAGGCCGACGTCGCTCAATTGCAGATCGTCGAGGCGCTTGACCGCTACGTCGATGCTTCGGATTCGGCCAGCCACATCGCCCAGGGCGTTGCCGGTGTCTATCGTGCTGCGGCCCGGTTCGGACTCCACGACGCGCATGGACAGGCAACCGGGCTTGTCGGATAGCGCCACCGCTTCCACCCGCGCCGCGGCGCCGACCGCGTCGAACATCGAGGCCAGCTCGCGCGCCTGGGCGGGCCGGGGCTCGAACGCGACGACCGAGCGTGACGAGGCCAGCATCGCGATGGTGAACTCGCCGACGTCGGCCCCGATGTCCACCGAGATGCGATCCGGATCGCACAGCGACGCGGCCAGCCGGACATCGGCGCGGGATTCCCCGAGGCGTTGCAGCACCCGGTACTTGCGTTGCCAGAAAAGACCCGGCGCGACGGTTCGGACCACCGGAGCGAGCCACCGTTTGATCCGGGCCGCGGCTGTCATCGGCGGCAGTCTTCCCTCGCGATCGTGAGCCTGGCGTCGCATCGGCATCTCCTACGGCCAAGCCATTGCCGGGTTAGAACGCGTTTGCGCCGCGGCTTGTCGGTGACACGCTACGCGAACCGGCGTGGTCAGCGCTGCGCGCTTGGGGGCCACCGCGCGGTGTCGGGGCTGGTCGGGGCTGGTCCGGATGTCGGTGCCGGGTCCGGGGGCAAGGACCGCCGTATCTCCTGCGCGACGGCGAGAATGCTGCATAATTCCAGAGGAATTCCCAGTGCGGGTGCCCAGGGAACGCGATCGGCCCTCTTTGTGTGGCGCCGGCTCAGAGGGGGTAATGGATGGATTTCCGCACCTTTGTTCAGACCCTCGCCAAGCGCTGGAAACTTGTGGTCGGCGCGCTGCTCGCGTGTCTGGCCGGCGCGACAGCCGTCACCGCATTTCAGACCAAGGTCTATCAATCCTCGGCCACCATCTTCATCTCGGTATCCGGGCAGACCGACGTCAACGACGTGTACTGGGGCGGGTAGGCCGCACAAGACCTGTTGTCGTCATATGCCGAGATCGCCGAGGGCCGTGAGGTGGCGCAACGCGCCATCAGTCAGCTGCAGCTGCCGATCAGCCCCGAAGCTCTGGTGCAGCAGACCCAGGTGAAATACACGCCGAAATCAATGCTGTTCACCATCGCGGTTTCCGACACCGATCCAAAGCGTGCCGCGTTGCTCGCCGGGGGCATGGCCGATTCGTTCGCCACGCTGGTTGGGACGCTCGGTTCGGCCCCGCGCGCACTCGGCGCCGAACCGCAGCAGCAGGCGCCGCCCACCGCCCCGATGGCCAGGGTGACGGTGGTCAAGCGGGCCGAGGTGCCCGTTAGTCCCAGCCGGCCGCTGCCCAAGCGCAACTTGGTGATGGGGCTTGCGGCCGGGTTGCTGCTCGGGATCGAGGTGGCGCTGGCCCGTGAGGCCAGTGATCGCACCGTGCATAGCCGCCGGCAACTCGACCAGCTTTCGGGTCTGCCGACGTTGGCCGAGCTTCCCGGCCGGCGCGGCGGCGTGCCGCAGTTCGGTACCGACGTCGCCATCGACGACGCGGTGCGCGGCCTGCGTACCCGCCTGCTGCGGGCGATGGGGCCGCAGGCCCGGCGCCTGGTGGTGGCGGCGCCGTTCGCCGGCGAGGGAACCACGACCACCGCGCTGAATCTCTCACTGTCCTTGGCCGAACTCGGTGAAGACGTACTTTTGGTCGAGGGTGACACCCGTCGGCCCGTGATTGCCGGCTTGCTGAAGGTGGAATCCCGAGAAGGGTTGGCCAACGCGCTGGCCAACCCCGAGATCGCGCTGGAAGTCGTCAACCCCACCCGGATCTCGAAGCTGTTCATTCTGGCGTCGCGAAGTGTCCGCCGCGAGACCGCGTCGGCCAACGCTTACCTGCCGGAAGTGATTGACAGCGTGCTGATGGATCTTTCGGCACGCTTTTCCCGATTGGTGATCGACGGCCCGCCGGTGCTGGCCACCGCCGATACCGGCTTGCTGGCCGGGGCCGTGCAAGCCACGGTGCTGGTGGTGCGCGCGGGACGCACCACCGTCGATGAAGTCGACGACGCGCTGTCGGCGCTGCGCGCGGCCGGGGCGAACGTCGTCGGCACCGTATTGACCGACGCCCGAATTTCGCGCCACACCAGCGCCGCCGCCCGGATCTACCGCGGAAAGCTAAGCGGGCTGTCGTGATCCTCTACCTGCCGCGCCGATATCGCTTGGCGATGGGTGCGGCACTGCTCGCGGCGTTCTTGTTCGGATGTTTCGTTTTCGGCGTGCTGTCGGTGCGTCACACCGGCCAAGGTGTGATGCTGATCGCCGGGATGTTCAGCCTGGTCGTGTATTGGGCGAAACCCGAAGCGATGGTAGGGATCGCGTTGTTCTTGGCGTTCGCGGCGCTGCCGGCAAGCCTGCACGTGGGCAAGGTCGTCGGCCCGGGCGTGATCTACGCCTATCAGGTGGCGTTGGTGCTGGCGATCTGCTACCTGATTCCACTGGTGCGACCGCGGGTCTCCGATTTCGTGCTGCCCGGCATCTTCGCGGTGGCGGTGCTGCTGTATGCGGTGGTCGGGCTGGTGCTTGGACACCCCGACTGGGTGGTGATGCGGTCGGCGCAAAACCTGTTGGAGATGGCCGGCGGGTTCGTCTTGGCGCTGTTGGTGGTGTACGGCAATTACCTGCGGATGGCGATTGTCACGATGGTCGTGACGCTGTGGTTCTCGGCGGGCATGGCCATTGTCGGTTCGGTGCATGCGATCCGGCTGGCCGGCCGGGCGGAAAGCCTTGCCGAGACGACGGGAGCCGACCAGGCCCTGCGGATCATCTTGTCCGCGCAAACACCGGCCACCGCCGTGCTGAGCGCATTGGTCGCCGCGGTGATCGTCGGGCGGGTCAGGCCGGCCTTCTTTTTCGCGCTGGGCCTGCCCGCGTTGATCATCGTGTTGCTGGCCTTCGCCCGCCATGTGCTGATCTCGCTGGCGGTGGCCGCCGTCGTCGCGTTGCTGGCCACCTTCAGCTGGCCGGCGCCGCGCCGGACCGCCACGCTTTTCCTGGTCGGCACCGCGGTTGTCGCGTTTGTGGTGCCGACCTCATTGTTTCTGCTGCAGCAGTCCAGGGCCGGGGCGTGGCTCGCCGATCAGTTCACCGCATTCAACCAGCGTGTGCTGCATGGCCTTTCGGGCGGCGCGCTCGCCGTCGACGAATCGACGCAAGATCGGCTGCGCGAAATCGACAGCCTCGACCGCGCGATCGCGGAAGCCCCGGTGTTCGGCCACGGCCTGGGCTACGCCTATCAGCAACCGTACGGAGACGACCCCGACGACTTCACGATGAAGCTCTACCCGACCTTCTCGCACAACTTCTATCTCTGGTGGCTGGCCAAGGCCGGGGCGGTGGGCATGGCGGTGTTTGCGATCTTCGCCCTCACCCCGCTGTTCGGGGCGCTGCGCCGCGGGTCGGACCGCGCCAAGATCGCTGCGGCCACCAGCATCGGCTTGCTGGCCATCTCCGCCGTCTGGCCATTGCCGGAGATGCCGGTGGACGCCCTGGGCTTGGGTCTGGTCTTGGGGTTGACGATGGGATTTGCCACGCAGCGACGCGGCGGCGCCGATGCCCAGGCCGCGGATACCGACGCGGCGCTGGCGTCGGCGGGCACGCCCGAGTGAACTCGGTCGGGGTGCCGACGCCGCAGGGCCGGCTGCGCGTGCTGGTGGTCGGCCCGGCCCCGGCCGCGGCGACCAGCCGGGGCGGTATGGCCACGGTGATCGCGCTGATGGCGGCCCATCCTGACCCACACATCCACATCACGGCGGTGCCCACGTTCATCGACGGCCCGCTATGGCCGCGGCTGATGCTCGGTGTCCGCGGAATGCTGCGCGCCACCTGGCTGGTGCTGCGCAAGCGCACCGATGTCCTGCATGTTCATCTGGCCCACGGCGGCAGCGTGATTCGCAAAGCCCTGCCGCTGTTAGCGGCGCGACTGACCGGTACACCGGCGATTGTGCATGCCCACAGCTACGACTTCGGCGGCTGGTTCGATCAGCTCGCGCCGCCAGCTCGGGCGGCGGTGCGCCGGATGCTGGCCGCCGATCACTGGGTGGTGCTGGGGGAGCGCCATGTCCAGGAGTACGCCAGCCGGCTGCGGTTGCCCACCAACCGGATCAGCGTGCTACCCAACGCGGTTCGAATTCCGAACACCCCGGTGAATCAGCTGGGGGTCCAGCGGGTGCATGCGGTGGCCCTGGGGCGGCTGGGCGTGCGCAAGGGCAGCTATGACCTGATCGACGCGGTAGCGGCGCTCGATGAGACGGTGCGCAACCGGCTGCTGGCCACGCTCGCCGGGGACGGCGACGTCGCCCAGGTGCGTGCGGCGGTCGCCAAGGCCGGTCTGGGCGCGACGATCGACGTGGTGGGCTGGCTCGATCCGATGGCGCGCGACGAGTTGCTGTGCCGTGCAATAATTTTCGTGTTGCCCAGCCGCAACGAGGGCCTGCCCATGGCGTTGCTCGAGGCGATGGCGAACGGGCTGGCCCCGGTGACGACAACGGCGGGCAGCATCGGCGAAGTGGTCACCGATGGCGTCAACGGCCTGCTCGTTGGGCCCGCCCACGCCGATCAGCTCGCGCACGCGCTCGGCGCCCTGGTGACCGATGAGAACCTGCGCGCCCGCCTGGGCGGGGCCGCCCGAGAGCGGGCCGGTGAGTTCGGGCTCGACCGCTGGTATCAGCAGCTGACGCGGTTGTGGGCAAGCCTGGCCAGCGATCCGCACCCGTCCCGGCGATGACGATGTCAACCAACCATCCCCGACGGTGTTCTCATAAGGTACGACGATGACGACAGGCACGGTGGCCGGCGGCGATGCCATGCCGACACACGGATGGGTCGGGTGGCGTTGACCGAGAGCGAAGAGTACGCCCGGCAGTACTTCGATGAGCAGGCGGAGTCCAACAACGAGTATTGGCGTCGGTTCGGGGTTGTCCCCGACTGGGCGGGCAAGCGGGTCCTCGACGTCGGCTGCGGCCATGGCGCGTTGTCGATCGACATCGCCCAAGCCGGCGCCAGCGTGCTCGGCGTGGATCTGGATGAAGGGCGCGTCGCGTTCGCCAATCGCAACCTGGCGCAGCGATTTCCCGAGCTGGCCGATCGGGTGAGGTTTCGGGCGGTCGATGTGCGGTCGCTTCCGGTGGACGAACCGTTCGACGTGATCGTTTCCAAGGACACCTTCGAGCATGTTGCCGACGTGGCGTCGTTGCTTTTGGCCCTCGGCGAACGGTTGACCCGGCCCGGCGGGCGCATCTACGCGGGATTCAGCCCGCTGTATTACAGCCCCTTCGGCGACCATGGGCGCACCGGTTTGAAGGTGCCCTGGGCGCACGCGATCCTGCCGAAACGGCTGGTGTTTGCGGCCGCAGCACGCAAATACGGCCATCCGGTGGGCTCGCTGTTGGACATCGGCCTCAACGGCAACACCCCCGATCAGTTCCGGGCGGCGTTCGACAACAGCGGACTGCGACAGCTCGACATCGGCTACAACCGGGGCGCCAAGCGGTTGCTGCCCGCATTGGAGAGGGCGCGCCGGCACTGGCGGCGCTTCGACAGGTTCACCACCGTCAGCATCTATGCCGTCTTCGGGGTGTGATCGTCGCCGGCCCGACCCGGCGGGGTCCGGCCGATCGTGGCGTGTGCGATCTGGTCCCGTCCGGCGCCGGCCTCGGCTACCAGCGTCGACGTCGCCGACCAGATAGCCGAATGGCCCGCTGTGTGTAGGTAGCCACCTCCGGTGGGCCCGGCGAAGCTTGCCATGGCAACCGGCGCGGTACACGTCGCGGCAATGGCGCGAGCACGGTGCCGTTGCTCGCCGAGTTCCCCGTCATGATGAACGACACCGCAGGCATACAGGTCCACCCCGAGCCGCGCGGTGCCCCGCACGTGCTCGGGCACACCAGTGTCACGACATATCCCCAACCCAATGCGCCACCCGTCAAGGTCGATCGTTGGGGGGCGGGACCTGGCCGGAACCGCGCCTTTTCGGCGGCGCCCAGGTGCGTCTTGCGGTAGACTACCTCAGCGCCCGAGGAGTCGACCAGCACCATCGCGATGTAGCGCCGCCCGCGGTCTTCGACGGGTGCGCCGACCAAGGCACTGCAACCCGTTGCCGCACATGCCAATACCAACCGATCAACGACTGGGCCGGCGACATCGACCGGTGCCACCTCTAGCTGGTAGCCCGTGAGCGAAAGCTCCGGAAACACCACCAGGCGTGCGTTGGCCCGTTGGATCAGGGCCGCGTGGGCATCGACATTCGCGGCCACCGCGCCCATCACGGTTCGTGGCTGTGCCAGGGCTCCGGCGTTTAGACCTCCTCAATCCACAATTCCCCAGCTCACAAGCCTGCTAATCAACAACGCCGGAGCCCTGGTGGCTGTGCGACGGCAACCACCAACTCCGTCTTCACCTGGTGCATTCTCGCCGAACGCCGCGTTTTCCGCAGCGGGGCGTTTTCTTGCGGTGCTCACCGGCAGCCATTAGTTTCGTTATGCGGCGGTCGCTGGCAGGATCCGGCTCGAAACGCCACACCGGAGATTCCGATGTCATCGGGCCGACGTCAAAGACTAGGGATAAATGTCGAACTGGTTGCGCGACACCGCCACGGACATCAATTCGCGGCTATCCCTTTCGGGGCGCGCCCGCGCGAGACGATGGCGGCACCTCATCGAGGTTTTTCCGTCGTTCGCCGAAATGCGAGTGCTCGATCTGGGCGGAACACCGGAGTCGTGGCGGTTGGCCCCAGTGCGGCCCACCGCGGTCACCACGGTCAACCTGCTGCCCATCGAATCGCAGATCACGGGCATCACCGCGATCCAAGGCGACGCATGTGAGCTGCCCAGCACGATCGCGAACGACCACTTCGACATGGTGTTCTCCAATTCGCTACTGGAACATGTCGGCGGCCATGTGCGGCGGCAACGCTTGGCCGACAATGTGCACCGGCTGGCCGACCGGCACTGGGTGCAAACCCCCTACCGCTATTTTCCGATCGAGCCGCACTGGTTGTTCCCGGGCATCCAGTGGTTGCCTTACGAGGCGCGGGTGCAGATATCGATGCGCTGGAATCGCGGTTACATTCGGACGCATACTCGCGAAGAGGCACAAGAGCAGGTCGATGAGATCGACTTGATCGGTATTGCACAGATGCGCCGATACTTCCCGTCATCGTTGATTTGGTACGAACGATTCGCCGGCTGATCAAATCGCTGGTCGCCATCAAAACCGACCACGACGGATAGGTAACGGCGGCCGCGGCACCGGCGGGGCCCCAACCGGGCGGAGCCGACATACTGAAATTGTGCGTTTACCGTCGCACCGGGCCAGCGTTAAGGGGACTAGATGAGCAGTCGAACGGACTTGAAGACCGTCGACAGCTGGAGCGACGAAGTGGCGCTGTGTTCCTCGGTCATCAAAAGTCTCGGCGGTCCGCTGGAGATACTCGAAGCCGGATGTGGGCTCGAATGGCCAATCAATCTGGATGGCATCGATTATCGGTTGACCGGTATCGACCTCAATGCTGATGCGCTGCAAAGGCGTGTTGAGAAGGTCGGAGACCTCGACGAGGCGATTCTGGGTGATTTGACCGTCAAGGGAACGATCCCGCCCGGGCGCTACGACGTCATCTACAGCTCGTTCGTGCTCGAGCACATCCACGACGCCGAGGCCGCGCTCGCGTTGATGCTCGACGGGCTCAAACCTGGCGGGCTGCTGCTGCTGCGTATCCCGGACCGCGACGCGGTCTACGGCTGGACCACGCGGCACACACCGTTTTCGGCTCATCTGGCCTACTACCGCTACTTCGTGGGTTACCCCGACGCCGGGAAGCCCGGCCATCCGCCGTTTCGCACCTACCATGCGCCGGTCATCTCCCGGCACGGCATACGGGCGTTCTGCGACAACAACGAGTGCACGATTGTCGAAGAGCGCGGGCACACCTATTACGTCCGGGGCAAAGGCTTACGGGTCCGGATCGTTCGGGCATACGCAAAAGCGCTGTGGGCCTTCTCCTTTGGTGTTCTGGCCTGGCGGCACAATAACCTCACCTACGTGATCCGCAAGGCGGAGCCGGTCAAGTCCGCCAACGCCGTGCACCGCGCCGCCGGGTTCGGCCAGAGTTTAACGACCCCGACCGGGTGAACGGGTCCACTTCGCGGCGCTCGCCCGCAGTCGATGCTTTAGCCGGCTAGCGGCGTTTTGCGCGCGCCAGAGCGCTGATTTGTGGCGAACCGCGCGCCGGTAAATATCCGGGTAGCGTTGCGCGCTTGCGGGGCCCACCGCGCCCCTGGCCTGCAGCAGCTGCACGCACCGGAAGGACAGGTCGAACGAGCCAGAGCAATGATGCGAAATCATTGCCAGGTGCTTGAGCTGTTCGGCGGTCATCGCGTCGGGGTCAAAGAAGTCCCGGACGTAGACGATGTCGGTTTCCAGGATCTGGTTCAGTGGGCGGCTTGGACTCCCGCCGACGACAAAGTCGCCGATCACCTGCCGATCACCCATCTCTTCACCGCGTTGGGGATGCAGTGCGGGACAAACCCCTGACTGCGTAGTTCCAGGTCGACATCCCCGAAGCGCGGCTGATCCCGATACAAGGTGATGAATGAGACCTCGGTCTGAACTGCCACCGCTTCGGCCAGTTTTTCCCGGCCGTTCTGAAAAACAGCCAGTTTGCCGCCTTGGATATCGATTTTCAAGAGATCAAGATGTTCGATTTCACCGATGTCGTCGAGGCGATGAGTCTGGATCGGGAGGCGCTCGATCACCTTGCCGAACGGATCGAAGAGCGTGAACAACCCCTGCGTTGTCGGGTCGGGTTCGAGCAGGCTGGTCATTCCCCCCGGTGGCGGGCAGACCTGCAAAGTCTGTGGCGTGCCGTCGCCGAGGGTGTAGGGCAGGTAGGACTCGTTGGGGCCGCGCGTGCGCTGCAACTCGAGCAACGCTTCGGGCCCCGGCTCGAAGCCGGTGAGGTGGCACAGGCCTGCGTTGAGCATGGCCGTGTACGGCCAGTCGCCGCAGCTTCGGCTGGCCCCGACATCAACGATGTGGGTGAGCCGCGACGGGGACAGGATGTCTCGCAACCCGCCGGTCACTCGAGCACCGCCGAATGTCTGTATGTTTGCTGCGCCCTCGTGAATTGGGGCTTGTCGCGACGGTATTGGCAGCGACGGCGGTGGCCGCGCGGCGTTGGCCGTTGATCGCTGCGCTTGGCCACGCCGTCACCTTAACCATCCGCGGTGGCGCCAACCAAACAGCGGCGCGGCTTGTTGGTTGGCTCAGGCGGGTCAGCGACACCGCGTGAGTGCCTCGCCGGCCGCGTGACCAGGTCGAACGTTACCCACAGGTTCGGCGCCGATCTGTAGTAGTGTGCACCTGTGAGGGGTGCTCTATTACCATTTCGGCTTGCTGTGCGACGTCGATTTTCCTTGAGGCAGAACATCTTTGGTGTCTGCGGAAGTTGATCAGGCCGGATTTCCTGGAACGTATTGAGGCATATTGATGTACCGCAATTCTGTGCGCATAGCTCGCATGGCTCTGGCGCTGGCCAGCGTGGTCGGATTCCTGGCCTTGAGCGCGCCGGCGTCCTGGGGTGCGCCCGAGGAGACCGATACCACGCTCGTGGACGCGCCGACCATGACGTTGAGCAGTCTCGGATACAACTCCGTCTTGTCGTTCTATGGTCTGCAGGGCACCCAGCAGCTGACCATTCCCGCTCCGCACGGGCTCAAACCGACTGCGTTGAACGCGACCGCCGTACTGCCGGTCAATCTGCGCTCCGGCTTGATCACGGTCACCCAAAACGACCGCGAAATCGCGAGGGTGAACCTGCCCGCGGCGGACCAATCGCCCATTGTCATTTCGCTGGCCGACGCAACGGTGGTCGATGACGCGGTGACCGTGATCTTGCGGGCCTACCTGGTGCCATTGGAGGACTTGTGCGTCTACCCGTGGAGCCCGTTTAGCCTGTTCAACGGCTCGGTAAGCTTCGTCGGCGTGGAGCGGCCGCCCGTCACGGTGGCCCATTTCCTGCCGCCGGTGCTGCGGCGGCTGAGCATCTTCGTGCCGCCATCGCCGTCGGTGGCCGAGTCCGACGCGGTGGTCCAGTTGGTCGCCGCCGCGGCGGCCCACTACGGCAAACAAGCCCCGGAAATCGCGGTGGTCCGGTTGCCCGAGGGGGAGCTCGCCCCGCCGGCGCCGCCGCGACCGCTGGAACGCCAAGTCGTCATCAAAGAGGGGCAGGACGAGGGGCTTTCCCTTCGGGGGGGCCACCGGTGTGCCCTGGCTGCCGATCTCCGGGCCGCTGGGTTCGGCCGCGGAATCATCGATAACGTTGCTGTTCAGCAGCCTGTCCCAGCTGGCTCTGGCTTCCAAGGCCGTGGTGGGATCGTTCAAGCCCAGCCTGCACCTGCCCGGTGACACCACCACGCTGCGCGAACTCGGGCAGCCCGGCCTGAACTCCGTTGGACTGCAGCCGCGGGTGACCATCGGGCTGGACCAGACTCGGTTCGCGAGATCGGTGCACTCGATGCGGGTGCATCTACAAGGCTCATACTCGCCGATACCGCCGAGTATGGCCGGTCAGATCGTCGCAACGATCGGCGCGGAGACCATCGACCGCTGGCCAACCGAAAGCAGTGGTGTCATCGACCGCTGGGTGGACGTTCCGGATCGGCTCCTGCAACGGTGGACCGGCGTTGACCTGATGCTGGATGTGTCGGGCAACGTTGGGCGCTGCGGAGATTTCTACACCGCCGGGGCGGGAGATCACGTACTTACCCTGACCATCGACGGCGACACCGCCGTGCAGAGCAGCCCGGCGGCGCCGCCGGTGCCCGACGGACTGCGATCGGTGCCCCAAGCGCTGATGCCGCAGATCCAGGTGGGCATCGAAGAGCACTCCTTTGACGACACCGCTCGCGCCGTCAGGATTGTGGTTGGTCTGCAGCGAACCAGTTCGGTGCCGCTGCAGACCACCGTGACCAGCGTGCAGCAAGCGATCGATTCGTCGAAGTCGGCGATATTGATTGCGGCCGACGGATGGAACCACGCCGATATCGTGCTTCCGGTCTCGGCCGGACCCGGCGGGCCGATCACCATCAACGCGGTCAAGTCGGACGGCAAACCGGCCACCTTGACCCTGGACCCCGCACTGCGATTTGCTTCTCTGCAAACGGTTTTCCAGCACGGCCGGTCGCTGCTGGTGGCGACGTCTAATGGCGCCCCCGAACAGCTCGACGGGCTTCTCGGGTGGCTCGATGGCGACAGCGCCCGCTGGCCCGGGATCAGGGGCGTGGCGCTGGTGGCCATGCCCGGGCAAGACCCGGTTGTGGTGGAACGTCCGAACGCGGGTTCGGTGGACGACGCGACATCCGAGCAGCGTTCCGGCTCGGGATGGATTTGGTGGTTTGGTGGCGCCTGGCTTGTTGCGGCCGTCGTCGGCGCCGGGGTGATCCTGTTCCGTAGCCGGCTCGGCCCCCTGCGGCGCAGATAGCCCGGATAGCCCGGATAGCCCAGATAGCTCAGATAGCCCGGATAGCAAGGGAATAGCTTTTGTGGAACCGCGGGGCGACAAGTTAATCGCGCGCTACAAGCAAACGTACGGCATTGCGGCCGAGGCGGATATCACCGAACTCATGATCCTGGAGCATTGGAACTTGGAGAAGCGGCTCACGCGCGAGCTGCTGCAATCGGATCCCGAAACCCGATGGGAAACGTTCGACCGGTGCTACACGCGTCTATACACCGAGTTGACGTGGCTCAACGAGTTCTCCCACACCGCGTCATCAGCATCTGCACAAGAGCGATTCGGAAGATGGCTGGAACTCATCGGGCCACCGCCGCAGTCGATATACGAAATCGGTTCGGGCAAAGCCGGTCTCATCTCGTTCCTGGCCCTCAACGGCTATGACTGCAAGGCCACGGAGATCACCCGCGAACGTGGACCCGCGCTGCTCTCGGACTCGCACGAGAACCTGTCCTGGGGAGTATCCGACGGAGTCCATCTGGATCGGTTCGAGCCCGCGCAGACCTACGATGTGGTGGTCTCGGATCAGGTGATCGAGCACCTACATCCCGATGACCTGCAGACCCACCTGCGCAGCGTCCATCGCATATTGAAGACGGGTGGGCGCTACATATTCAACACGCCCAGTAAATACACCGGGCCGCACGACGTCTCGCGCGTGTTCAAACGCGCTGAGCCGGAGGGAATGCACCTCAAAGAATATGACTGCCGCGAAATCGTTGAGGTCACGAAGCGGGCCGGCTTCAGCGCGGTGCGCTACGGATTTGTGCCTCGAAGGTTCCGGCTTCTGCTCGTCGCTGTGGGGGCAAGGAAGCTCGCCGAACCCGAGCGGGTGGGAGTCCTGTTTCTGCGGATGGTGCTATTCGTGGAGAAGGTGTTGTGCGGGTTGCGCGCCCACTGGCTGCGCCGTCTTTGTGCAAACATGCTCTGCAAGCTGGGTGTTTTCTCGGGCACCATTTCGGTGGTGGCCGAGAAATGAGATCGCGGCCCGCTCTAGGGCCGCCGGGTGGCCACTTCCTCGATGACGGCCAGCAACGCTTGCGCGGCCCGGTCGACGGCGAAGCGCTGCTGGTAGTAGCGCGCCGCGGTGGCACCGTGGCGCGCCGCGGTGAGCGGCTCGGCGAGCGTGTCGAAGGCGGCGGCGAGGCCGCGGACATCGTCGATGCCGACTGGCGGGCAGCCGGGCGGCTGGTATTCGGGCAGGCCGCCGGCGTTCGACACGATGGGTGTGACGCCCAGCTGCATTGAAAGCACCTGTACGCCGCTTTGCGACGCGCGACGGTAGTGGGCAACCGAGGCCTTCGCGGCGGCCAGGGTCGCGACAACGTCGCAGTAGCGGTAGTCGCCGGGCAGCCAGCGGGTGTGCTCGGGCAGGGCGCGGGCATCGAATGGTCCACCGATGAGCAGCAGATCGTCGCCGCGCCAGCCGTTTCCGCCGACATGGCGTTGCCAAGCCTCGAGCACCACATCGGCGTTCTTGTAGGGGTGCAGCCGGCCGATCATGACGAAGTCGTGACGGTCCTCGGGTCCCACGAGTGGCGGAACCAGTGTGGGGTCCAGGTCACTGGTGAGGGGCACCACGTGCACCGGCGTGCCGGCGACATCACGGCGCGTGGCGACCGCTCCGGCGACATAGTCGCTGTAGGTGATGGTTGCCGCCGAACGGGCGCCCCAGCGGTCGAATATCGCCCTTTCGTAGGCGCGCCGGTGTTCGGCCGTGTCGTGCGGGCGGTCGTCGTGCACCAGCTGAATGCGAGGAGCCGGCCCGGCCAGTGCGATCCAGCGCGGATCGCGAACCAACTCGGCGATCACCACGTGCGGGCGGTACCCGCGCACTCGGCGCCCGGCCGCGACGCCCGCGGGCCAGCTGGCGGCCGCACGCAACCGCGGATCAAGCACCACCTCGTAGTCGCGGGCCGCGTCCGACTCGGGATGTTGGTCGGTGGTCACCAGCAGTACGTCGATCCCGCGGCTGCGCAGCGCCTCCGCCTGGATTCGTGCCAGCGGCCGCATCCACGGTGAAAGCCAAAGCAGACGAGCCGAGTTCATAGCACCGCGTGGATGGCGTCCAGGTAGGCGTCGGTCATCGCGGCCACCGTGTAGTGCTTGCGCATGCGCGCGAAACCGCGTTGTCCGACGGCGGGCAGCCCGCCGGGGTCAGCCAGGATCTGGGCCAGCCGCTCTTGCCAGGCCGACACCGTCACCGGCTCGACGACAAAGCCCGCCCCGCCGAAATCCAGCATCTCCGGGACGGCGCAAATCGCGGACGCCGCGACCGGTACCGCCCGTGCCATCGCTTCGAGAATTACCAGTGGGAACGCCTCTGAGCGGCTCGGTACGCAGAGCAGGTCGGCATCGGCAAGAGCCGGCCCGGGCCCGGGTGACCAGCCGCGCCAATGGACGCGATCACGCAGCCGTTCGGGAGTGCGGGCCTGCAACCGCTCGCGGTCCGGTCCGTCACCGAAAATGGAAAGAGTCCAAGGTAGTTCGGTAATCCCGCTGAGCGCTTCGATCAGCAGATGCGGGTTCTTGTGCTCGACGATGCGCGAAAGCATGACCAGATGCGGCGGTGCGCCGGCCGGCCTGCTGCGACCGGCCGGGCGGTCGGTCACCGCGACGCCGTTGGGTGCGACGAACCGTGGTCCGCCAAGGCGATGGTAGGGGGTCAACATGTCCCAATGGTGTTGTGCCAGCACGATGAAACCGTCCGCACGGCGCATCGCGGCGGTCAGCGGCCGGGAATAGATGGGCCCATCCTCGAGTGGCGGGATGTGGGCCGCGACCAGCCAGCGCCGCCGGCGGCCGGCCGCGCGCCACAGCGTGGCGAAGCCGGTCTCGGTGTTGGTGTCACCGCTGATCAGCACGGCCGGACCCGGCCCAACGTCGACGATCGGTGCCCACCAGGGTTGGCGCACCACGCGGACGGTGTCCGGGATCTCCTTGATCAGCGGGCCGAACCGCTGCACGCACACGATGGTGACGGGGTAGCCGCGGCGGTCCAATTCCGCTGCCAGCAATGCCTTTTGCCGCTCGGCGCCGCCGTAGACCAATCGGTTGGTGGCGATCACGATCGCCGGGCGGCGCTTGCCGGCATCCGTATTGCGGATCGCGCGGCGCTGGGCCCGGCGCAGCCGCTGCAGCACCTTGGTGGTGGCCAAGTACGCGTTCGCGTGATGCAGGCTGCACTGATGCTCGAGCAGTAGCGCGTCGTTGGCGCGCCGCCCTGCTGGGCGCCGAGTTCGTCGGCCAGCAGCACCCGCCAGCCCGCCGCGCGGGCACGCGCTTGCCAATCGGCCGGGGCGCCGTGGCTGAAGTACTCCTCGTCGAAGCCGCCGACGGCGTTCCACGCGGCACGGCTGATGGCCAGGCAGGTCGCCTTCAAATAGCCGCTGACGCTTTGTGATTCGCGGGGCCGTTGGGGGTAGAGGGGCGAGATGGGGGTGGCCCGCAGCGAGCTAGACAGTCCGGTCGCTTCGACCACGCCCCGGACCAGTGTCAACCGCTGGGTCGCGATGTCCCATGGCGGCCGATCCGGTGCCGCCTCGTCGCGCACCAGCGGCGAGACCGCTGCCACTCCCGGTTGGCGCAGCAACTGTCTGGTGCGGGTCAACGGCCCCCGCAGCCGGGCATCGGCCTTGAGTAACAGGAGATCGCTATCGCCGGGCGACTGCCGCGCCAACGCGTTGCAGGCCGCGGCGAAGCCGACGTCGGCCGGACCCGAGATCCAGTGCACCGCTGGGTGGCCGGCGGCTAGTTCTTGCCGGCCGGGATATCCCTGAGCATTGTTGTCGTACACGTAGACCGGGAGCCCGGGCAGCTGCTCCGCGACGCTGTGCAGGCAGCTCTGCACCGGGTCGTGGCCGTTCTCGATCACGATCAGGACCGCCAGCGAGCGCTCGGCGGGTAGCGGGGCCGGGTCGCCGACCGGGCGCCGCAGATACGCGCGGTCCATCTCGTCGGTCATGGCGTGAGCTGCTCGGGCTGCGCATTGGGCCGTAACGAGGCCATAGTCGACCAGGTGAGCGGGCCGATGGCCGCGTTGATCGCCAGATAGGCGACCGCGGCGGCGGCCAGCACGACGATGACGTGGTGACCGGCCAGGAGTAGGACCACCGCGACGCTGGCCGCCGTCGGGACCGATAACCGCAGCAAGAACAGCACCGGTGTGTGGTAGCCGCACTGACGATGCAGCCACCAACTGGCGATCGTCATGTTGAACAACTCGGTACACACCAGCGCGATCCCGGCTCCCGCGGCGCCCAAGCGCCCATCCAGGGCGAGATTGAGGACGATGTTGAGTGTGAGGGTGGCGACCGACAGCCAGAACCAGAACCGCTGACTGTGGCTGGCGAACAGACCCTCGCCGAGGGTGGTAGCGATGAAGCGTAGCCCCACCGCGATGAACAGCAAGGCCAGCGTGGGCGTACCGCGGCTGACGAACGCCTGGCTGCTCAGGAGCCGGATCAGGGGTTGCGCCACCAGCACGCCGACCACGGCGATCGGCACGGCAAGGAAATACATCAGCTCGACGCTGCGGCGGATGAAACCGGCGAATGCCGCCAGGTCGCGGGAATACAGTTCGGTCGCGGTGGAGAGCGTGGACTTGAGGAAGAACACCGACAAGACCAGGGTGTTGAGTGCGATCGAGGAGGCCAACCCGTAAACGCCGACCTCGGAATGGGTGTTCAGCAGGGACAGGATCACCCCGTCCACGCGCCAGTACAGCACGGTGATGACCGTGACGCCCATTGGAAAAAGGCTCTCCCGCAAGAGATCTGCGGCCTCGCGCAGCGCGAGGATGGGGCGCAGCCGGACCCGCTGGGACGCCGCGCGGCTCTGGATCAGCAACTGCAGCGCCGTCTGAATGAGTTGCGGTACCGCGAACCAGATGACATCGGCTCGGCTGGCCACCAGAAAGCTGATCACGCCCAGCGTCGCCAACCGGCCGACGACGTCGGAGACGGCCACGGCGGTGAACCGCACGGTGACCAGGAACACCGGTTCCAGTCGCGTCAGCATCGTCACGATGAGCAGCTGGCACGAGAGCACCACGAGCATGGCTCGCACCTCGTGGTCGTGATACACCAGCAATCCAGATCCCGCCGCCACCAGGGTCAGCGGAATGCAATAGACCAGGGACAGGCCGTTGTAGATCCGGACCAGGCGTTCCAGATCGTCGGGGGATGAGGTGACGCGGCGCACGATGACCCGGCCGATACCGAGATCCACCAGGCTCGCCCACATTCCGATGAACGCCACCGCAATGGTGAGCTGGCCGTAACGGCCGGGCCCGAGATAGCGCGCGGTCAGCATCACCGAGACCACCGAGGCCAGCATCCCGAGTATCCGGCAGATGAGCTGGATCGAGAACGCCTGCGCCAACCGTGCTACCGGCACCGATGGCACAACCGGGCTGGGCGCCGTCGGTTCGGTCATGGTTCGCGGGCCACCTAGTAGGCGCCGCGGCTGGCCAGAACGGCCTTCACGGTTTTGGCGATGATCATGAGATCACCTGCCATCGACCAGTTGTCGACATAGTAAAGATCCAGCCGGACCGATTCTTCCCAGGAAAGTTGGGACCGGCCGCTGACTTGCCATATCCCGGTAACGCCCGGCTTCACCAGCAGCCGCCGCCGGACATCCCCGTCGTAGCTGTCGACTTCTCGACTCAGCGGCGGCCGGGGCCCGACCACGCTCATGTCCCGCTTGACCACGTTGATGAACTGCGGAATCTCATCGACGCTGAATCTGCGAAGGATTCGGCCGATCGGTGTCACCCGCGGATCGTCGCGCATCTTGAACAGAATGCCGCCGGCGCCCTCATTCCGGGAAACCAGGTGGTCGATTTGGCTGTCGGCACCCACCACCATCGTTCGAAGTTTCAGCATGGTGAAGGGTTGGCCGTTGATGCCTATGCGTTCGGCGCGGTAGCAGACCGGCCCCTTGCTGGTCAGCTTGATAGCGACGGCGGCGGCGATGAGCAGTGGCGATGCGGCGATCAGAGCTGTCAGTGCGAAGCAGAAGTCGAAGGCCCGCTTCTGAAACCGTTGCGCCCCTGAATACTGCGGCTTTTCGACATGCAGCAGTGGGAAGCCGGCCACGGGGCGCAGGGTCAGTCGGGCCTGCGCGATGTCCATCACCCCCGGCGACACCACCAGGTCCACATCCAGCGTCTCCAGCCGCCAGATCAGGTTCCTGATCGCGTGCACGCCGAACTGCTCGGTCTGGGTCACCACCACCGTGTCCGCGCCGCACTCGTCGATCGCCGCCATCGCGTGCGATTCGTCGCCCAGGATCGGGACTTGGCGGCCTTCGACCTGCAGCACGTCGCCGCGCGGGGACCCGTAGCCCGGTATGCAGACCCCGACCACGGAGTAGCCGTCGCGCGGATTGCGGACCAGTTCCTGGATGAGGCGCGAAACCCCTTGCCGGTCAACGATAGCCAGTGCGATCGTCTGGCATTGGCCCCGAGCGCGTTTGCGGCCGACATACTTGCGCCACCCGTTGCGACTCGCCAGCAATGCGATGGTGCCGACCGGCAGGGCGACCGCCAGATAGCCGCGGGCCAGGTCGATCTTGGCGAGCAGGGTGACCATTGCGATGGCCCCGAATGTCCAGAATGATGCGCTGCTGATTCGGCGGTATTCGTCGATTCCCACCCCGATGACGTGCTGTGATCTCGTGTTGAAGATCGCCAGACACGACAGCCACAGCGCCGCGAACAGAACCGAGAACAGCGTCATAACCGGGCCCGGGTAGCCCGATCTGTTCGGTGAATCGCCGAAGCGCACGTATTGCGCGAGCATGACCGCCGCGAAGACGATCGCCGAGTCGGTGATGCGCAGACGGCGTGAATACTGCAGCCGCCAGCGCCGCACCGTGTCGCGATTGGGCGAGCCCATGGGATCCGGAGTTGCCGGACAATCACCGGTTCGCCCGTGCAGCAACGAGGTCACGCTGGCCCGCTTTCCCTTACGCAGTCGCAGGTTCGGGCTGGGTGGTGTCGCGGACGGAGGCTGGGATGTCGACATGATCACTCGATGGCGGGCCCCCGCAGTAGGTGTGGGGGTAGTAGATCAACTGCGCGCGCCGCGCGGAGCAAGGCAATGGGGCCCTGCAACAGATAACGGCGGGCCAACCGGCGGGGCTCGCTGGCCAACCGGTACAGCCATTCCAGGCCGGCCTTCTGCATCCAACCGGGGGCTCGGTTGGTGGCGCCGGCCAGGAAGTCGATGGCACCGCCGCACGGCAGGAAAACCCGGGCCCCGGTCGCGCAGCCGTGCTGGTCGACCCACCTTTCCTGGCGAGGTTTGCCCAAGCTGACGATCAGGATGTCGGTGCTTGCGTTGCGGATAGCGGCCGCCAGGTGTTCTGACGATGATTCGATGTCGTCGGGGGTCGGCGCCCACATGCCCGAAATTGCCAGTGTCGGGTGTCGCGTCGCCAAGGACTCGGTGAGCAGCCGATGGGTCCCGGCGCTGCCGCCAAAAAAGCCGACGCGCTGACCCGAGCGCTCGGCCAACTCCAACAGGCTGGGGAGTAGGTCGGCCTCGGTGATCCGGGGCCATGGCTCGCCCGTGAGCAGCTTGCCCCGCCATGCGATCGGCATGCCGTCGGCCAGCAGCAGCCATTCCAGCCGGCCGCGGGGCGCGGCCGCGATTTTGCGGAAATGGAAGAGGTGGTCGAGATTCACCGAGCCCACCGAGAGGCACCCCTGGGAGGTGGATTGCAGGCGTGACGCGATGATCGACAGCACCTCATCGAACTCGTGGCGCTCGACGATGGTGCCGCTGACGGCCATTCGCACCGCGGGCGCAGACTGGATGCCCTGGTTCATGTTCTCGCGCTTCCTGTCTCGCCCGGCAGGGGTGCGGCTATTGCGACCGCGCCCGCGGTGGCATCGAGTGTCACTCGCCGCTCCTTCCGGAACGGGGTGCGGCGACCGGCACCGTGCGATTGCGGTCACCGCGTGCACCATCCCCGACGGAATCCGGGAAGTCAGCCGCTCGCTGCTCATGGCGGGGCTTACGCGTATCCGCCAGAGGGCGGCCGCGACATGATCGTGGGGACCACGCCGTATCGGGGCCCGGGTGATCTGGGCGCGCCGGCCAACGCTCCCCGCGGCGCCGCACCAAGGACTGTTGGCGCCGCGTTGGCGGCGTCGAGCCCGGCGTTGGGTAGCCCGGAAATCGCGCCCCCGTTCAGCGTTGGGATGACGCTGGTCCAGTTGGCCGGTACCGACAACGGGCCCAGTGAGGCGGCGTTGCCCAGGCCGCCCACCACGCCCGATCCCAACGATCCGAGCGCGCTCGCCCCCGAGCTGGCCGCCCCCGCCGCCGCCCCCTGCACGGCCGCGGCAGCTCCGTTCGCCAAGCCCTGTGCGGTCTGTGCCATTCCCAGGATGGACGACATCGCATACAGCGGGGTGCCGGCCGCCATGAAATAGCTCGGCAGGGCGTAGATCGGGGTGGTGCCGAGTTCGGGGAGTAGCGACGACGTCGCCGCGGTAAGCGCGGAGGTGGGTGATGCGAGCCCGCCGAGCATGGTGGGAACCGCGGAAACCAGTCCGGCCAGCGATAACTGGTCTGTTCCCGTGACCGCGGCGGCCTGGGCTCCCGAGGCGGCGGTTGCGTGGGTGACCGCGGTGGTTTGGGTGGCCGCCCCAGCCGGATTGACGACCTCCGGTGGCGAGTTCAGCACCGTCAGCGCGCACGCGCTTGCCGAGTTTGCCGCGTAGTCATACATCGCCAACGCGTCTTGCGCCCACATCTCGCTGTATGTGGCCTCGGTGGCCGCGATTGCCGGCGAATTCTGACCGAAGAAGTTGGTGGCGGTCAGTGTTGCCAGCTGGACCCGGTTGGCGGCCACCACCGGTGGTGGCACGGTCATTGCCAGGGCGGTCTCGTAGGCTCCCACGGCCAGCGTGGCCTGGCTGGCGGCCTCGCCGGCCTGGGTGGCCACCATGGACGTCCACGTCACATACGGCCAGAAGGCAGATGCCATGGAGAGCGATGCCGGTCCCAGCCAGCCGCCACTGGTGAGTCCCGAGACCACCGATTGGTAGTAGCCCGCGGCGGTCTGCAATTCGGCGGCCAGGCTCGCCCAGCTCGCCGCGGCCGCCGACAGCGATCCGGGGCCGGGCCCGGTGTAGATCCGCGCGGAGTTGATCTCCGGCGGCAGGGCGCCAAAGTCAATCACTTCATGCCTCAGCTCGTGGCCGCTGGGTGCGATTCGAATCGTGAGGCTGCTAGCAGCGGCGCTGGCGGCGCAGCTGGATTTGTGATGGTCGTGATGGCGTGACCCCCTGCCCATCCCTTCCGCCGCGAGGCGGGCGCGGTGTATGATCCAGTCTGGCCGTCGGCGTCCAGGTACGGTCTGTTAGTCACGACCGTAAATTTCTGCGCTCAGAATATCGAATCAACCAAAAACTTAACTAGTTTTTGCGAAACCCGCTGCGTGTGCTATGTCACCGCCAGGCTGTTCGAGCGGCCGGCGCGGGAACGGGTCGGGGCGGTCAAGGCGTTGTCTGCGCGCTGAGCGATAACAAGGCGGGCGCGACCGGCCGGGTCGCATAGGTACGTCCACCGGCCGACACGGTAAGCGCGATGCGCGGGGGTTGATCCTCGACACGTTCGGTGGCCGCCGCGAAGCGGTGTGCGCGGTGCAGCTCGGTGAGGAAGATGGCGCTGGCGCCGGGTGGAATCTCGTGCGGCACTTCGGTACCGCCGATCGGTGGATCGACCGGCACCAATGATGTGCCGCTAGGATCGGCGCGTATCGCCCAGCCGGTTACCAGGCATGGTGTTCGCGCGCTGTTGACCACCTTGACGCCGATGAAAAACGGGCCGGAGTGCAGTTTCTCCGCGGCGGACGCCAGGGATTCGCGGACGTCGCAGCCGGCATCGTTGGTCACCAAACCGTCGGGTGTCAGCAGGCCGACTATCGGCGTCAACCTCGGTCGTGCGCCCCGTAGCAACATCGCCTGCCAGGTAATCGACGCCACCGCCAGTACGGTCGCGACGATGCCGAGGACAAACGCGGCGACTGTCACCGAATGTCCAAGATGTCGAGCATGATGATGAACGCTACTGGTGATCCGCGCATGAAGTCGAAATGCCTGCCTGCGTGTCCACCCTGTGTCGTTCTCGGAGGCCTGCGATGGTGAGTCGTTGGGTAGTGATCAACATCCCGGCATGGCTGCTGCTGGTCGCCTTGGTCATCCTGGTGGCGGGCGGGGCGGTGCTGATCCAGATGATCGTGCGGCGCCGGTTCCCGAAACTAACCCAGGACGCACACAATGATGCCACCCGATTCGCTTACGGCGTAATCGGATTCGTCTACGCCTTCTTTGTGGGATTCATGGTGTCTGCGCTCTGGAGCCAGATCAACAACGAGGATTCTCAGGCCCGCAGCGAGGGGGCGGCGGCGATCCAGCTGGCGCGAGACCTCACCGTTTTCGACACCGCCGACCGCGACCGGATCCGGCTCGCCCTACTGCAGTACGAGCGCGCCGCCGTGGCGGAATGGCCCATCGCCGCAAGCGGATCCGACTACCCGCAGGCGGACTCCACTCTGCAGGATCTCTACGCCGCCTACCAGCAGGTGCAACCGCGCGATGACACCCAAAAGATTTTTCTCGCCGCATCTTTCAGAAACCTGGAAAAGATGTACCAGGCCCGGGTGGAACGGGTGATTCAAGCTTGCACCGACGAGGGGCCGTCCTGGCTGTTGTGGTCGGTCATCCTGTTGACCAGTGGGTTGGTGTTGGGCTGCTCGATCGTCTTCGGCGTCGAACAGCCCCGCATTCACTACACCTTGGTCGCTACCGTGGGGGTCCTGGTGGCGGTGAACCTGTTCTTGCTACTGGAGCTCGGCCATCCGTTCACCGGCGCGTTGGCGACTTCCCCTGAGCCGCTGCGCGACGTCATCCACGTGCTGTCGCCGCCCTCGTCGTAGTCACGACACGGCCCGGGCGCCAAGTCTGATGATGATCCAAAATTCAGCTGAGCATTTGCTAAGACGGTGTTTTGCCGGGCGGCTCAGGATCGCATCGGTCCTAGGGTCGCTGGCATGAGCACGAAGTACTACCTGCAGATGGTGCCCGTTGAATCCGTGGAGCCGGGTTTTTCGCTGGCCGTCGAGCACCGCGGCGACTACCGCTTGTTCCAGGTCGATTGCACCCAGATGTCCCGGCGCACCGGGCAGCCCGTGATGATCAAGCTCACCTCCGAGCGGCCAGGTGGCAGCGATCCCTGGATTCTGGAATACGAGGCCGGCGCCCCGGTGGCGCGGCTGCTCGGTGTTTGCCAGGTCGCCTCGTAGTGCGGGCCGGCCTGGTCCGCCACCGTGCGTCGGGCCTACTTCGGTTTCGCGGCGACCACGAACTGCAGCCCACGTTGGGTCTGCTGGTCGATGTCGACCAGACCGGCTGAGGAGAACAGGTCGACGAAGCTGTCCTGGTCGAACATGGTGAGCCCGATGGCGCCGGCCGCGGCATCGAGCGCATGGCGGATCGGTGCCCGCTGCCCGGAGTAGGTGGTGAGAATCGCGATGCGGCCGCCGGGGCCTAGCACCCGGACCATCTCGCGGGCGATCCGGAACGGCTCGGGCATCAGGTACAGCGCGCCGAAACAGCAAACAGCGTCAAACGTTTCGTCGTCGAACGGCAACATGCGGGCGTCGCCGCGCACGTAACAGGTCTGTGGTCCGCTGTTGTCCAGCACCGCCCGAGTCAACATCGGCTCGGAAATATCGAGCCCCACCGCCAGGCTTCCGGCCGGCAGCTGCTTGACCAACGGGGCGGTGAAATTTCCTGGGCCGCAGGCGACGTCGAGTAGGCGGTGGGCGGTCGACAGATGCAACGCTGCCGCCGCCCGGTGTTGCTCGGCTCGTGTGGTGACGCCGCTGGCGAGGTAGAAGGCCGCCGGACGCCACAACCGCTCGTACACGGTCGCGACGAAGCGACTGTTCATGGCCCGTTGGGCAACCGTGGGAACGGGTGAACTGGTGGATTCACCCAGCACGTCGAGGAAGCCGTGCCGTAGATCGCCGGGCTCGGTGAGCAGGCCGCGGGTCACCTCGCGCGGATCTGGGGTGGCACTCATAGCCGGTGCCCTGGTGTCTGGTCCATCTGCCCATTCTGATGCCGAGTCCGGCCCGACTCGCCGGTGCCGGGCCAAAGGGCGCCGGTGGCGTATTGCCGCGGTGGCACGCAACGCCATAACCTGGGTCGGAGCGGACGGCGAGCCCTGCTTGGCGCTGTGGCGGATTGGACGGGATGGCCGAAGTGACCGGCGCGTGGGTAGGAGAACTCGCGGGCATGGACATCTTTGCCGGATGCGCAGCGCAGGATCTCATGCCCTTGGCGGCCCGCCTTGCGCCGCTGCGGGCGGCGGCCGGGCAGATCCTGATGCGCCAGGGTGAGCAGGCGGTCTCATTCCTGCTCATCTCGTCGGGCAGCGCCGAGGTCATCCACGTTGGCGACGACGGCGTGGTGATCGTCGAGCAGGCGTTGCCAGGCATGATCGTCGGCGAAATCGCGCTGTTGCGTAACGTCCCGCGCACCGCGACCGTCACCACGGTCGAGCCGCTGACCGGCTGGATCGGCGGCACCGACGCCTTTGACCTGATGGTTCACATACCCGGCATCATGGATCGGTTGGTGCGCACCGTCCGCCAGCGATTGGCCGCCTTCATCACCCCGATCCCGGTGCCATTGCGCGATGGCACGCAGCTGATGTTGCGCCCAGTCCTGCCCGGCGACAGTGAACGCACCGTGCACGGGCACGTTCATTTCTCCAGCGAGACGATCTACCGGCGATTCATGTCGGCCCGGGTGCCCGATTTGGCGATGATGCACTACCTATCCGAGGTCGACTACGTGGACCACTTCGTCTGGGTGATGGTCGACGGCAGTGATCCGGTGGCCGACGCACGCTTCATCCGCGACAGCGTCGATCCGGCCGTTGCCGAGATCGCCTTCACCGTCGCCGACGCCTACCAGGGCAAGGGCATTGGCAGCTTTCTGATCGGCGCCCTAGCGGTGGCCGCCCGCGTCGACGGTGTGGCCAGGTTCTCCGCGCGGATGCTCGCCGACAACCTGCCGATGCGAACCATCATGGACCGCCACGGCGCGGTCTGGCAGCGCGAGGACGTTGGGGTCATCACCACGGTCATCGATGTGCCCGGCCCGCGCGATCTGGGCTTCGGGCGCGAGATGGCCGGCCAGATCAGGCGCGTCGCGCGCCAGGTGATCGAGGCGGTGAGCTGATCGGGGGCCGGTGCGGACTCAAGCACCGGCGAACCCCCTGACGGGGCCCACGCAGCGTGATATGAACGGTCATGCGCCCGCTCTGGATCGGTCTGCTGGCCATCCTGCTGGTGGGCTCATGCGCGCGGTCCCCGGCGCCGGTGATCGTGCCGGTGCGATCCTCCCCGGCGGCGCGCTCCGCCGTCATCAACCCGGCCAACATCAAGCGGGTCGCCCGCGAACTGCCGCCCGGCTACGAAGTGGGCAGTGATGTCCCCGAAGGCGCGCCACCGCGCGCGCTCTGGCATCTGGGGGCCGGTGCGACCGCCACGCCGGCGCGATGCGCGACGCTTGCCGATCCGGGCGATGGGCGCGACCAGTTCGCCCAGGGGGTGTCCGGTTCGGGCGCCGGCGGCATCGTCAATGCGGTGGTGGTCTCGGTGCCGTCGGGCCCGGTGATCGTGGACGACAGCGTGGTCGCTGAGTGTGCGCAATGGACCATGTCCGACGGGAGCACCCGGGCCAACGTCGAGCTGGTCGAAGCTCCCCGCATCGAGGGCGCCCGAACGCTGGGCATGGTTGCCAGGGTTCGGACACCGGTGGAAGCCGGCACCGAAATCGACTCGCAGACATACACGTTCACCGCCTATCTGGGCGACTACTATTGCGTTCACCGCAGTGACCACCGACCCGGGTTCGGTGCTGCCGCCGCTGCCGCCGCTGCCGCCGCAGTTCGCCGCGGATCTGCTGGTCAAAACGGTGGCAATGTTACGAAGCTGACCTTTCGCGTTGGGTAGGGTAGCCACGATGTCGAAGGTGGCGCTGGCGCTCGGATTGGTGTGCTTGCTTGTCGGGTGTTCGCACGGAGCCGCGCCTTCGATGACCGCCGACATCTCCCGAGTTACGGAACTCAAATCGAGTTTCGGACCGGACTTCAAAGTCAGCGAGATCCCGCCCCGGGCTATCGATCCGCAGTTCTTTGCCGCCCGCAAATTGCCCGACGGACTGACCTTCGATCCGGCCATCTGCGCGACAGCGGCCGTGGGGCCACCGCTGCCACCCGGTTTGCAGGGCAATATGGCCGCTGTCACCGCCGAAGGCAATGGCAATCGATTCGTCGTCATCGCGGTGGAGACCTCGCAGACCCTGCCGACCAATGACCCGGGTAAGGAGTGCGCCAAGATCGCTTTCTCCGGTGCCGGGGTACGCGGCGGCATTGAGGTGGTCGAAGCCCCGCACATCGAGGGGGTGCACACACTCGGTGTGCATCGCGTGCTTCAGGCCCTGGTGGACGGATCGGCGCACACCGGCGAGCTTTACGATTTCTCCGCGCAATTCGGTGACTATCAGCTCAACGTCATCGCCAATCCGCTCGTCGTCCCGGGCCAGAACGTGGCGCCGGTAGACACCCACCGCGCCCGCGACCTACTCGTCAAAGCGGTGCAAGCGGTGCGTCGTTGAGGTTGTTGAGGTTTCGCCGGCGCCGCTAGCACACGCCGCGCGGCCGAAACTGGATGCTGACCCGCGGGCCCGCCGGGGTTGATGTCTTGGGTACCGAATGCTCCCAGGTGCGCTGACATGATCCGCCCATCACCAGCAGATCCCCATGCGCCAGTGGAAGCCGCAACGACGCTCCGCCGCCGCGCGGGCGCAGCGCGAAGATGCGGGTGGCGCCAAGGCTGACGATCGCGACCATGGTGTCCTCGGTGCTGCTGCGGCCGATCGTGTCGCCGTGCCAGGCGACGCTGTCGGAACCGTCTCGATAGCAACACAGTCCGACGGTGGTGAAGGGCTCGCCCAGTTCGCCACCGTAGATGTCGTTGAGCCGCCGCCGCATCCGGGCGAGCTCGGGGTGCGGCGGCTTTTCGATCATCAGGTCATGAAAACTGACCAGCCGGGGCACCTCCACCACCCGGTCATACATCTGGCGCCGCTCGGATCGCCAAGGAACGCGCGATATCAACGCCTCCAGCAGGTCATCGCCGGCTCTGAGCCAGTTCGCGCGGATATCGATGAAGGCGCCGTCGCCGAGTTGTCTTCGCTCGTTGTGCTCGAATAGCGAGCCCTGTACCGCGAACGCCACGGCACCGAGCTTATCGCACATCAGTTCGATGGCGACGTACGGCGCGACCGGTGAAGCCGGCACCGCTACGGTTTGAGTTGTGGTTGATGAGTTGGGCTCCAATTCCGAAGTGGGAACGCTGAAGGTCGTCATCCTGCACCGCCCGGGAACCGAATTGCGCAGGCTCACCCCGCGCAACAGCGACCAGCTGCTCTTTGATGGGCTGCCGTGGGTATCGCGGGCGCAGGAGGAGCATGACCAATTCGCCGAGCTGCTGCGCTCTCGTGGTGTGGAAGTGCTGTTGCTTTCCGAGCTGCTGACCGAGGCGCTGCACAGCGGCGCCGCCCGCATGCAGGGGGTCGCGGCCGCCGTGGATTCGCGTCGGCTTGGAATACCCTTGGCGCAAGAGCTTTCCGCTTACCTGCGTGGTCTGGACCCGGTTCGGCTGTCGCATGTCCTGACCGCCGGGATGACGTTCAACGAGCTTCCGGCCGATGCCCGCACCGACGTGTCGCTGGTGGTTCGGATGCACCACGACGCGGACTTTGTCATCGAGCCCCTGCCGAATCTGCTGTTCACCCGCGACTCGTCGATATGGATCGGGCCGCGGTTTGTCATCCCGTCGCTGGCGATGCGGGCGCGCGTACGCGAGGCGTCGCTGACCGACATCATCTACGCCCATCACCCGCGCTTCACCGGAATACGCCGCGCCTACGAGTCGCGCACCGCTCCCGTCGAGGGCGGTGACGTGCTGCTACTGGCTCCCGGCGTGGTTGCCGTCGGGGTGGGGGAGCGAACCACGCCGGCCGGTGCGGAAGCATTGGCGCGGAGCCTTTTTGATGACGACCTCGCCCACACGGTGCTGGCCGTGCCGATCGCTCAGCGGCGTGCCCAAATGCATTTGGATACCGTGTGCACGATGGTCGACGTCGACAAGGTGGTGATGTACGCGAACGTCGTCGATGAGCTCACGGCCTTCACCATCGAGCGCCAGCCCGATGGCGTCACCATCAGCGATGCGGTTCCGTTCGTGGAGGCGGCCGCCCGTGCGATGGGCATCGAAAAGCTGCAGGTCATCGGGACCGGTATCGATCCCGTTGTCGCCGAACGTGAGCAGTGGGACGACGGAAACAACGCACTGGCGTTGGCGCCGGGTGTCGTCGTCGCCTACGAGCGCAATGCCCAGACCAACGCGCGCCTCGAGGCGGCGGGCATCGAAGTGCTCACCATCGGCGGATCCGAGTTGGGTACCGGCCGGGGCGGGCCGCGGTGCATGTCATGCCCGGTCGCCCGAGACCCCTTGCCCTAGCGCCAGCTGGGGAGCCACATCTGCATGTCCCAGGTCTGCTGTGAGATCGGCAGGCCGGTGAGCACCGGAAACAACCACGCGAAGTTTGTCGCCACCAACGCGATGTAGCAGCAGACGAAGATCAGCCCCAAGGTGTGCCGCTCCTTGCCCTGGCCGGGCTGGTGGAGGATGTCACCGAGAATCAACGCGATGGCCATCACCAAAAATGGGGCCATGGTCGCCGCATAGAAGAAGTACATCTGTCGATCGATGTCGGCGAACCAGGGCAACCACCCGGCGCAGTAGCCAACCAGGACGACCGCGTAACGCCAGTCCCGGCGCACAAACATTCGCCACGCCGCGTAGAGCAACACCGGCACGGCCAGCCACCACATTGCGGGCGTGCCGACCAGCATCTCGGCCTTGACACAGGACTGTGGACCGCAGCCGGGAACGTTCTGCTGATCGATGGCATAAAGCACCGGGCGCAACGACATCGGCCAGCTCCACGGCTTGGACTCCCATGGGTGGTGATTGCCGGCGGAATTCGTCAGGGTGGCGTGGAAGTGAAACGCCTTGGCGGTGTAGTACCAGAGCGACCGAATGGCGTCGGGCAGCGGAACCACGCTATCGGGACCGATGGTCAGGCCCACCTGGTGGCGGTCAATCGCAGTCTCCGACGCGAACCACCCCGCATAGGAGGCCAGGTAGACCCCGAACGGGATGAGCGCCAGCGCATATCCGGTGGGGATGAGGTCGCGACGCAACATCCCCAGCCATGGCCGGGGCACCCGATACTGACGCCGCGCCGCCACGTCGAACGCCAGCGACATGGCGCCGAAGAACGCGATGAAATACAGACCAGACCACTTGGTGGCGAAGGCCAGGCCCAGCAGCACCCCGGCACCGAAGCGCCACCACCGCACCCCCAGCCGCGGGCCCCAGGCCGTCTCGCCGATACGTCCCTGCAGCATGGCGACGTGCATGCGCGCCCGCACCTGATCGCGATCGACGATGAGCGCGCCGAAGGCGGCCGCCACGAAAAACGTCAGGAAGCCGTCGAGCAGCGCGGTGCGGGCGGCCACGAAGCTGACGCCGTCACAGATGAGCAGTAGTCCGGCAATGGCTCCGACCAGGGTTGACCGGGTGATGCGGCGCACTATCCGCACCACCAGCGCCACCATGACCACGCCCAGCAGCGCGCCGCTGAATCGCCACCCCAATCCGGTGTACCCGAACAGGGCCTCACCGATCGCAATCATCTGTTTGCCGACGGGAGGATGAACGACCAGGCCGAACCCCGGGTTGTCTTCGATGCCGTGGTTGTTGAGCACCTGCCAGGCTTGCGGTGCGTAGTGTTTCTCGTCGAAGATCGGCGTGCCGGCATCGGTCGGCGAACCCAGGTTCAGGAACCGGGTCACCGCGGCGAGCAGCGTGATTACGCCGGTCACCACCCAGCCGCGCAACCGGTCGACCGGCCCGAAATCCGCGATCGGCACCAGCGGTCCGGGACTGACAACGGGTACCGCGCGTTCCCCGGCGACGACGGAGGTTTCTTGAGGCGGTGCGGTCATCGGTGTCGATCGTAGGCTGTCGGTCATGACCGTTGGTCGTCTGCTGCTCGGGGCAACCCCATTGGGCCAGCCCTCGGATGCGTCCGCGCGCCTGATCGATGCGCTCACCAGTGCCGATGTGGTGGCGGCCGAGGACACGCGCCGCGTGCGAACCCTGGCCAAGGCGCTCGACATCTCGATTGGCGGCCGCGTGGTCAGCCTGTTCGATCGGGTTGAGGCCTTGCGGGTGGGCACCCTGGTCGAGGCGATTGAAGCCGGCGCGACGGTGTTGGTGGTCAGCGACGCCGGAATGCCGATCATCAACGACCCCGGCTATCGATTGGTGGCGGCGTGTATCGAGGCCGGGATCTCGGTGACTTGCCTGCCCGGGCCGTCCGCGGTAACGACGGCACTGGTGGTATCCGGTTTGGCGTCGGACAAGTTCTGCTTCGAGGGGTTTGCGCCACGCAAGAGCGGGGCGCGCCGGGCCTGGCTGGCCTCGCTGGCCGAAGAGCCGCGCACCTGCGTGTTCTTCGAGTCACCGCGCAGGCTGGCGGCGTGCCTGCGCGATGCCGTCGAGCAGCTCGGGGGTTCGCGTCCCGCCGCGGTCTGCCGGGAACTGACGAAGGTGCACGAGGAGGTGCGACGCGGATCGCTCGGCGAACTTGCCGACTGGGCGGCCGACGGCGTGCTCGGCGAAATCACCGTGGTACTGGCCGGTGCTGCCCCGTTGCACGTCGACCTGCAGTCGCTGGTGGCGGAGGTGGAGAACCTCGTCGCGGGCGGCATTCGGGTCAAAGACGCCTGCAGTGAGGTGGCTACGGGGCACCAGGGCATCCGTACGCGCGAACTCTACGATGCGGTCCAGCTGGCGCGCCGCGAAACGGATGCGGCGCCGTAGCTGCCGATCAGTTGGGTCGCTGCCAGCATCGTCGGATCGCCCCCGGGCAGAATGGCCTGAAGGTTTGGCAGGCCGCCCGGCAGCTGCGGCAGTCCGCCCGTCACCATCGCCATCACATCGGTGGCCGACATGCCCGGCAGCGCGGCCTGAAGCATGGGCAGCATGGAGGCCAGCTGCGGCGCTCCGCCCATCACGGCCACCGCCAGCAGGTCGGTGGTTGACACGCTCGCCAGACCCGGCAAGGCATTGGCCGCCTCGGTCAGCAGAGTTGCTGGAGACACTCCCGACAGGGCGGGCAGGCTAAGACCCGGTATTCCGCCCATTGACGCCAGCGTGACCAGACCTGCGGGGGTCAGGCCGGGCAAGGCGGCCAGGCCCGGCGCGGCCAAGGTGGGCAGCAGTGATGATGCCGTCGCCGTGGAGGGCAGCAGCATATTGGTCACGGAGCTGATCGGTACGCTGAGGTCCGGCAGGATTCCTGCCGAGCGCAGGGTGTTGTAGGCGAGCATGACGTAGGTGACTGCCAGTGCGCCGGAAGTCACGGCGCTCGTCACTGAGCCGGTGATGCCCAGCACCGAGCCGACCACGTTCGGCACCGAGGGCACACCGATCGTGGGGAAACCAACCGTCGGAACACCCGCGCTGGGAAGACCGACACCGGGGATGCCAACGCCGGGAATGCCGACGTCAGGGACGCCGGCAGGGGGCGGCAACGCGGTCAGGGCCGAGCCGCCCGCGTCCAGGCCGCCCGGTAGGCCCGATCCGCCGGGAATGCGAGCTGCTGCAGGGACCGCGGGTGGCTGCTCCAAGCCCGGCAGCATGGCCTGCGGTGCCTCGGCGGGGGTTATCTCCGCCGGTCCGGCGGGCTGTGCTGCCTCTCCGGGCGGCTTCGGTATCAGGACCGATGCCAGCCGGTCGCATTGCTGCCCCGCGGTGCATGCCCCCTGGTTAGGCGCGTGCATCGGCCCGGACATGGTCAGTGGCGAAACCGCCACCGTCCCGCCCACCATGGCCGCGGCGGCAACGCCAACGACACCGACTCTCATGAAGGTCCCCTCTCGCATTCGACCGCGGCGCGCACACGGGTCGATGCTTAGGGGCTTAGGCGTCAGCGGCCCATTGCGTGGGCGTTGGCCGAAATTCGTTGGTTATCGGGGCCTGGTTTGCTGACTAGCCCACCCTGGTGGCGGTTGTGGGCGCCGGCAAGCCAACGACGGGCGCGGCCTTATGCAGGCATTCTTCCCATTCGGCGCCGGGATCGGAGTCGGCGGTGATGCCGCCTCCCGCGCCCAGTACCGCGTTGCCTATCGTGTCGAATTCCACGGTGCGGATGGCGACGTTGAGCTCGCAACCGGCGATTGGAGAGGCCAAACCAACTGTGCCGCAGTAAATTCCACGACGGCGCTGTTCCCATTGCGAAATCAATTGGCGGGCACGGAGTTTGGGTGTTCCGGTGACCGAGGCGGGTGGGAAGGTGGCGTCCAGGAGCGCCGAGGTCGGCAACTCGACCGGGACCTGGGCCGACACCGTGGACACCAGGTGCCACACCCCAGGGGCGCGCCGCACCACCAGCAGTTCGGGCACCGTCACGGTGCCGGTAATCGCAACCCGGCCAAGGTCGTTGCGGACCAAGTCCACGATCATGATGTTTTCGGCCACCTCTTTGGGCGATGCCCGCAACGCCGACGGCCAGGCGTCCAGGGGCAGGGTCCCCTTGATCGGGCTGGATGTCACCGTGTCGCCGCGACGCTGCAGGAAAAGCTCGGGGGACAGCGATGCGATCGCGCCCCAATCGCCGGCGACATAGGCGGCCCGGGCCGGGGAAGTGCGCGCGACTCCGTCGATGAAGAAATCCAGTGGGTCCCCGGCCACCGTTCCGGTGAACTGGGTGCATACGCACGCCTGGTAGACCTCGCCGGCCGCGATCGCATCCAAGCAGGCCAGCACGCCTTCGCGGTGTGCGTGCCGGTCGGCCGTTCCCCAGTCGATCAGGCAGGTCGCCGCCGGGCGGGCGGATAGCCCCGGGGTTGCTGATAGCGCGTTGCCCAGCCAGTCCGGCATGGGCGCACCGGACAGGTTTTCGTACCACCACCGCCCGTCGCGGTCCCGGCGCAGCACGCTGTCGGTCCAGCCGCCGGCCGCTTCCGGGATTCGGCCACCGTGTCCGTCGGCGCCAGGGTCTGGATAGGACAGGTAGCCCACCCAGCCGCCACCGACCGCGCCCGGCACCGACGCCGCCGCGGTATCGGCGCCGCGCCGGATCGGGAAGGTATCTGTGCTGGTCACCGGCCGCACCGACACACTGGGGGCGATGACTGCCAGCGCGCCGAACCATTCGCCAGTGAGGGCGGCCGGCGGCGGCAGATCCAGTTGCCGGGTGGCATGGCCGACGGCGCGCAGCACCTGGGGGGCGCTGCCAAGATCGCCGAGCCGGTCGATTAACACCGCTTTAGCTTGACAGAACGATGGGTTTTCGCACGCCACGAGTCCAGCCCGGCGACGGCAGGCGGTGCGGCGGTGCCGGTGAGCGGCCGGGCCGCGACGCCTAGCCGCGGCTGATTTCGTGGGCCCGCGCCACCGCCGTCAGCTTGTCCGGATTACGCATCACATAGAAGTTGGTGATCTTGTCGCCGACGATTTCCAGCGTGATCACTCCCTCCAACTGCCCGCCGAGATAGAACAGGACCGCGGGAGCACTGTTGCACGTCACCAGCTCGACCTGCAGTTCGGTTGCTGCTTTGCGGATGAGCCCGGTGATGGCCCTGGCCACCCGTTCGGCGCCGACCACCGGCTTGCGGGCCGCAGACACCTTGCCGCCACTGTCGGCCAGCCAGGTCGCATCCGGTGCCAGCATCGCCATCAACGCTTCCACGTCGCCGCTGGCAGCGGTCTGCAGAAACTGGGCGGTGAGCTGCGCATTGCGTTGCGGGTCGACATCGCCGTACTTCTTGCGCCGCGCCTGGATGTGCGCGCGGGCCCGGTGAGCGACCTGGCGCACCGTCGGAGCGGGCTTTCCCACCGCGTCGGCGATCTCCTCATAGTCGAATCCGAACACCTCGCGCAGTACGAACACCGCGCGCTCGTCGGGGGTCAGGGTCTCCAGCAGGACCAGCATGGCCATCGACACCGATTCCGCGAGTACCAGATCAGCCGACGGGTCGCTCTCGTCGAGTAGCAGCGGCTCGGGGAGCCACGGCCCCACGTACTCCTCGCGGCGGCGAGCGCCGGCCCGCAATGCGTTAAGCGACTGGCGAGTTACCAGTTGGGCCAGGTAGGACTTGGTGTCGCGGACGGCCGACAAGTCGACCGCCGCCCACCGCAAATAGCTCTCCTGCAGCACGTCGTCGGATTCGGTTGCTGAGCCCAGGATTTCGTAGGCAATGGTGAACAACAGCGGGCGCAGCAGGGTGAACCGTTCGGCATGCTCGTCACTGTGCGACGGTGGTGTCATGGGAGCACAACCGGTTGCTCGGCCGACGGTTGGACGGGTCGGCTGCCGCCCTTCAGCCAGAAGTACGAGCCGGGTTTGGCGGCCTCGCGCCGCAGCGCCCACAGGGTGCCCTTGCAGATGGCTTCCTTGACTGCCGCGCCGGCACGGCCGCCGATGATCACGTTCACCGGGGTGTCGTCGGTGTGCGCGAGTTGAATCGTGCCGTAGCTGCGGCCCACGCTGATGCATTGTCCGACGAACGCCTGGTTCAGCGCGACGGGTTGATCTCCAGCGATCCGGCTCAGCACCGTGTTTGCCGCCTGGGCCCCCAGCGGCCCGGCGGCTTGGCAGCTCATCCGCAAGGGCTGGCCCGACGGCGCGACGGCGTCGCTGGCGGCAACGATGCGGTCATCGCTGACGCTGGTCAGCGTCTCATCGGTGAGCAATCGGCCCAGATCGTCGGTGCGGAGCCCGCTGCGGGCGGCCAGATCCGGGACACCGAATCCCGCCGTCCACACGGTGGCGGCGCTGGCGAGCACCGTGTCATCGGCCAGCACCACCGCATTCCACCGGACTTCGCTGACGGCCGCCGATTCCAGCACGTTCACCCCGAGTTTGCCCAGTTGCCTGGCCACCGAGCGGCGGCCGCGGTTGCTCAATGACGGCCCCAGCCTGCCGCCGCAGACCAACGTGACGCGGCGGCCACGCTCGGCAAGCTCGGCCGCGGCCTCGATGCCGGTCAATCCGCCGCCGACCACGGTGATGGCGGCGTCGGCGGGCAGATCGGCCATCGCGTGCCGCAGCCGTGTCGCGCCGTCGAGGTCGGCCACCGAAAATGCGAACTCGGCGGCGCCTGCCACGGCGGGCATCGCCGCGGTGCTGCCGACGGCGTAGATCAGGTAGTCGTAGCCCAGCTCGGATCCCGATGTCAGTAGCAACCGGTGTTCATCGGCGTCGATCCGGTCGACGGCGTCGACCACCAGGTGAATGCCGTCGCCGAGCATCGAGTCGTAGTCGACGGTGGCGGTGCCGCTGCCCGCGGCCAACTGGTGCAACCGAATCCGCTCGACAAAGACAGGACGCGGGTTCACCACGGTGATCTCCAGGTCCGCACGCGACCTCAAGTGGTTGGCGGCCATGATTCCGGCGTAGCCGCCGCCGATCACGACGACATGGTTGCGGTCCTCGGTCATCTCGCTCATCTGCTGCCTCCGTGTTGTTGCCGTTGTTGCGGACTCTTGGGGAACGCAACGGACTTGTGCCCTCAAGACACCGCAGACCGGCCTGCCGTGACAGTAAGGGCCCCGATTGTGAGCTGTCTCACTTTCGGCACGCCCGGTCCCACGGCCGGGCCTGCTTGCGCCAACCACCTCCGGTTAGCTGACCGGGCGCATCGTCACCGCATTGGGCCGTCGCGCGCCGGCTCGGCGGCGCGGCTGGACCGGGCGTGCGTGTTAGGCTCGCTTAACTAGAATCGAGCCGTGACTTTCCCGGTAGACCCGGCGGAAAACCAGGCGAACTGGGGTTTATCAATGCGCACTGGCGTGCATTCGAAAATCTGGGCTCGAACAGGCCGCTCGTCAACTGAAGGTAGTCAGCAACGCGTTGGCGGCGTTGTTATCCGCTCGTTGGATGCCGATGCCGTTGCTCGCCGACCGCGAGGCGTCGATGCTCGGCGCGATCTGGCTCGAATGTGAGAATGGTTCGGACAATTAAGAAACACACATCGATCGTTGTTGCGTGCGTGGTTCTTCTACTGGGCGGGGCACTCGACGGCTGCAGCAGAAGCCACGAAAACAACAGCCCACTGGCCGCGATAGTCAGTCCCGCGATTCCGGCAGCTTCCCAGGAGCTCCCCAACCCGCTGCGCGGCCAGTACGAAGACCTCTTGGAACCGCTGTTCCCGCAACGCGATCCCGCCCAGCAGCGGTACCCGGCTTGGCCGGCGTCGTTCGACGCCAGCTTGCGTCTCCCGTGGCGCCAGCTGCAGCCGGTGGATCCGGCCACGCTGGGGCCCAACCCTCCCGATGAACTCAAGTACGACTTCGGCCTGATCGACGACGCGCTGAGCAAGCTGGCCGATCGTCGCATGCGCTTGACCCTGCGCATCTACGCCTACAACTCCTGCTGCAACGACTCCTACCCGAACAACACCAACATCGCCGTGCCCGACTGGTTGCGCGCGATTCCGGGAACCACCACCAGCTATCCGGGGCCGGCCCACGGCGTGGGTGCCGGAGTGACGCAGGTGGTGCCGAACTTCAACGATCCCACCTATCTGCGCAGCTTCGGCGAGTTGCTGGCGGCGCTGGGCCGCCGCTACGACGGCGACGAACGGCTCAGCGTGTTCGAGTTCTCCGGATACGGAGACTTCAGCGAAAACCACATCGCCTATCTGCGTGACTCGCTAGGTGCGCCCGGTCCGGCCCCCGATGCCAGCGCCGCCGCCCTTGGTTACTACAGCCAGTTCCGCGACCAGAACATCACCACCGATTCCATTCGGCAGCTGGTCGGGGCGAACGTCAGCGCCTTCCCCCGAACCCAATTGGTGACCAGTCCGGCCAACCCGGAGATCGTTCGCGAACTCCTTGCCGACGACGTCACCAAGAAGCTTTCCGCGCCGGTCGGTATCCGGTCGGACTGCCTTGGGGTCTATGCGCCAATGCCGGCCTGGGCGGACGGCAATGGCGCTCACTACGTGCAGACCCAAGATCCCGTGGTCGGGCAGCTGCGGCAACGACTGGCCACGGCGCCGGTGATCACCGAATGGTGCCAATTGCCCGAGGGCACCACGCGGCAGGCCTACTACGAGAAGGGCCTGCGCGACGTCATGAGATACCACGTCTCGATGACATCGAGCATCAACTTCCCCGACGAGGACTCGCGCTCACCGATGGATCCCAAGCTGTACTTGCTGTGGGCCCAGGCCAATGCGACCGCGGGATATCGCTATTCGGTCGAAGCCAAACCCGGATCCCAAGGGATGGACGGCAAGGCGGCGACCATCTCGGTGGTCTGGACCAACTCCGGCTCCGCCGCTGCGACCGAGAAATGGGTACCCGGCTTCCGGTTGGTGGACTTCACCGGACAGACGATTCGCACGCTGCCATCGAGCGTGGACCTCAAATCTCTGGTTCCCGAGGCGCCCGGCGATCGCAATGCCATTGCGCCGATACCGGCGTCGGCAACCGAGACGGTACGTATCGATCTGACTGGCCTGCCGGCCGGTCACTACACGCTACGGGCTGCGATCGATTGGCAACAGCACAAACCGAATGGTTCGCACCTGGTGGACTATCCGCCCATGCTGCTGGCTCGGGACGGCCGCGACGATTCCGGCTTTTACGCCATTGCAGCACTCGATGTGCCCCGCGACGCGCAGACCTCGGTCAGCGATCAATGACACCGTAGGTTTGCTGACGTTGTGCTGAACGAGTTTCCTGTGCCGGTCGGCGATCTGGGTGCCGGACCTAGGAGCCCGGCCTCTGGGGGCGCAGGCCGCCCGGACGACGGTCCCTGACGACTCGGGCGGGAATGCCGGCGACCTCGACATCGTCAGGTACCGGCTTGATGACGACCGCGCTCGCGTAGATGACCACACGGCTGCCGACATCGGCGCCGAGCACCGTGGCTCCGACCGAGATGAAAACGTCATCGCCGATCGTCGGGTATTCGCCGGCGCGTCCTTCACCTATTGTCACGCCATGGTGGATTCGGCAATTCGAGCCGACTTTGGCGTTGCAGTTCACGACAATCGAGCCGATATGGGCGATCGAGAGGCCCGGGCCGAATACGTTGCGCGGGATGTCGAAGCCGAGGCGTTCGCCGAGGAACTTGGTTCGTAGCCGAAGATACCCGGCAAGGAGTCGGCCGGCCGGCGTCCGAGCCGAATTCGTCCAATACTCGGACTTGCGTAGCAAACGCTGAAAATGCGCGGGGCGCTGCAAGATCCGGTGCCGGAGCAGGGCTCCGGCGTTCCCTGGGGGCCGGAGTCGCCAGCGATCCAGGCCGTAGGCGTGTAGATCCGCGGCCAGGTATGACTCCAGGTTCTTGCGATTCTCGATCACTGCGGAAACATCCTATTGGTCCGCTTGATGCCGGGATCTAGCCTGGCGCCTGGCCGTTCGCTCTGCGAGCCCGGGAGTCTGGACAAATCCGGAGTCTTGGCGTTGAAACCCCCTGCTCACCTTGAAAGCATGCCCGGCAAAACCGTTGCGCGGGAAGCGTCCTTGGCGCCACGGCGTCGACCGGCCAAGCCGAAAGTGCGGCAGTGGGGTGGGCTCCCAAAAGTGGTTCGCTCAACCGCACTACTGCCGCAGCGGTACAGGCGATCGGCCGCGCTGGTAACGCTTACCCGGTTTCGGAAGGCGGCGGCTGGTAGCGCGGGAATACACCGGTGGGCGACGGCATCGCGGTGCCCGGGACCAGGCGGGCGCCGATGGCGTTGAACGACCGCTGATCTGGCCGCTGGCCCAGCAGGTCCAACAACTTGGCGGCCGACTCCGGCATGACCGGCGCAACCAGTAGCGCCGCGATGCGCACGGCCTCACATGTGGTGTAGAGCGTCGTGCGGAACCGGGCTTGGTCGGTCTCGGACTCGCTCTTGCGCAGCACCCACGGCTGCTGGTCGGAAAAGTATTTGTTCGCATGGCCGAGCATCAGCCAAATCGCTTCCAGAGCAAGGTGCATCGACTGATTGTCGAAGTGTTCGCGCACCCGTTCCAGCAGCCCGTCGGCGATCGCCAGCAGCTCCCTGTCGGCGGCGGAGAATTCGCCGGGCTCGGGTACCGCCCCGCCCAGGTTCTTGGCGATCATCGACAACGACCGCTGGGCCAGGTTTCCCAGCTCGTTGGCCAGATCGGTGTTGATCCGGTTGATGATGGCTTCTTCGCTGTAGCTGCCGTCCTGCCCGAATGGGACCTCGCGCAGTAAGAAGTAGCGAACCTGGTCCACTCCATACGTTTCGATCAGGCCCATCGGGTCGATGGTGTTGCCCAGCGACTTGCTCATCTTTTCGCCGCGGTTGTGCAAGAACCCGTGCGCGAAAACCCGGCGCGGCAGCTCGATGCCGGCCGACATCAAGAATGCCGGCCAGTAGACGGCGTGGAACCGGATGATGTCCTTGCCGATCATGTGCAGATCAGCCGGCCAGTAGCGCAGGAAGGCCTCCGAGCCGGTATCCGGGTAGCCGGCCCCGGTCAGATAGTTGGTCAGCGCGTCGACCCACACGTACATGACGTGGTCGGGATGTCCGGGTACCGGAACGCCCCAGTTGAACGACGTGCGGGAGACCGATAGGTCTTTGAGCCCACCGGAGACGAAGCTGACCACCTCGTTGCGCCGCACCTCGGGCGCGATGAAATCCGGGTTGGCTTCGTAGTGCGCCAGCAGTTTGTCGGCGTAGGCCGACAGCCGGAAGAAGTAGGTCTGCTCCTCGGTCCAGGTCACCGGGGTTCCGGTTTCGGTGGCTATCCGGGTGCCGTCGACAACTTGGGTCTCCGACTCGACGAAGAACCTTTCATCGCGCACCGAGTACCAGCCGGAATAGCTGTCCAGATAGATGTCGCCGGCAGCATCCATGCGCCGCCAGATCTCCTGGGAGGCCTCGTAGTGGTCGGAATCGGTGGTGCGAATGAACCGGTCGAAGGAGATGTTCAACGCTTCCTGCATGCGCTGGAACACATCGGAATTGCGCCGGGCCAGCTGCGCGGTCGGGATGTCCGCGGCCGCGGCGGCTTGCGCCACCTTCAGCCCGTGCTCGTCGGTCCCGGTCAAGAAGCGGACGTCGAAGCCGTCGAGCCGCTTGAACCGGGCAATCGCGTCGGTGGCGATGTATTCGTATGCATGACCCACGTGCGGTGCGGCGTTGGGATACGCGATCGCAGTGGTGACGTAATAGGGCTTCATCTCAGAACCCACCCTATTGGTTAGTCCTATTGTGTGCGCGTGAGCTCCAACCGCGCCGCCAAACGAGAAGCACCGCCCGCCCCGCAGCCCCTGGCACCGTTGATCGACGCGCATACCCATCTCGATGCCTGCGGCGCCGCCGATGCCGCGGGAGTGATCGCCATCGTCGACCGTGCCGCGGCGGTCGGGGTGGAGGCGGTGGTGACCATCGCTGACGATCTGGAATCGGCGCGATGGGTGACCCGTGCGGCCGAGTGGGATCCGCGGGTCTACGCCGCGGTGGCGCTGCACCCGACCCGGACCGACGCGCTGACCGAGGCCGCGCGCCGTGAAATCGAAGAACTGGTAGCTCATCGGCGGGTAGTGGCGGTGGGGGAGACCGGTATGGACATGTATTGGCCGGGCCGACTGGAAGGATGTGCGGACCCCGACGTGCAGCGGGAGGCTTTTGCCTGGCACATCGACCTGGCCAAGCGGACCGGCAAGCCGCTGATGATCCACAACCGGCAGGCCGATCGCGAGGTGCTCGACGTGCTGCGCGCCGAGGGCGCTCCCGACACCGTGATCTTCCACTGCTTCTCGTCGGACGCTGCGATGGCTCGCGAGTGTGTGGCGGCCGGATGGTTGCTGAGCCTGTCCGGGACGGTGAGCTTCCGCAACGCCCGCGAGCTGCGCGAAGCGGTCCCGCTGATACCGCTGGACCAGCTTCTGGTCGAAACCGATGCACCTTTTTTGACCCCGCACCCCTACCGCGGTGCAGCGAACGAACCGTATTGCCTGCCCTACACCGTTCGGGCGCTCGCTGAGCTGCTCAATGGTAGTGCTGAGGAATTGGCCCAGGTAACGGCCAGCAATGCTCGGCGAGTGTATGGACTAGGCTAGGCCAACAGGCGATTCCCGGTCCGCGGTTGTAACACCCCGCCGCCGGAGTTGCTCAACATTGGACGGTTCGTTACCGTCTTGTTATCGAACAGGTGGGCCTCTGGGTCCATTTTGTCATTTTCTGCTGAAAAGGTCGTTGGGTTGTTGCTGAGGTCGGGGATAGACGGACGTTGAATCTGATTACGAAACTTCATCAAACTGAATCGCCCATGTTGCGCGCTGTGGTTGGCGCTCTGCTGGTGGGACTGGCCCTGGCCGGCGGCTACGCAGTTTCTGCGTCCAAGACCGTGACATTGACCGTCGATGGAACCGCGATGCGGGTGACGACGATGAAGTCGCGGGTGATCGACATCGTTCAGGAGAACGGCTACTCCGTCGGAGACGGTGACGACCTGTATCCGGCCGCCGAAGTGGCGGTGCACAACGCGGAGACCATCGTGCTGCGGCGCAGCCGCCCGCTGGAGATCTCGCTGGACGGCCACCAGGTCAAGAAGGTGTGGACCACGGCCTCCACCGTGGATGAGGCGCTGGCCCAACTCGCGATGACCGACACGGCTCCGGCCACGGCCTCTCGTGGCAGCCGGGTGCCGCTGGCGGGGATGGCATTGCCCGTCGTCAGCGCCAAGAACGTGCAGATCAACGACGGCGGTGTGGTGCGCAGCGTGCACTTGCCGGCCGCCAACGTCGCGGCGTTGCTGAGCGCGGCCGGCGCCCCGTTGCAGGGCAACGACCAGGTGGCGCCCAGTGCGGCGACTCCGATCGTCGACGGCATGCAGATCGAGGTGACGCGTAACCGCATCGAGCGGGTCACCGAGCGGGTGGAGCTGCCCCCGCCGGCGCGGCGCATCGAGGACCCCGAGATGAACATCAGCCGGGAAGTGGTGGAGGACCCGGGTGCGCCGGGAACCCAGGACGTGACCTTCGCGGTCGCCGAGGTCAACGGCGTGGTGACCGGCAAGCTGCCGGTCGCCAACGTGGTGATCACTCCGGCGCGCGAAGCGGTGGTCCGGGTGGGCACCAAGCCGGGCACCGAAGTGCCCGTGGTGATCGACGGATCCGTCTGGGATGCCATCGCGGGTTGTGAGGCCGGCGGCAACTGGGCGATCAACACCGGGAACGGCTACTACGGCGGCGTGCAGTTCGATCAGGGCACCTGGGTGGCTAACGGCGGGCTGCGGTACGCCGAGCGGGCTGACCTGGCCACCCGCGAAGAACAGATCGCGGTGGCCGAGGTGACCCGTCAACGGCAGGGCTGGGGCGCCTGGCCCGTGTGTAGTGGGCGAGCGGGGGCACACTGACCATCCGGCTGCTCGGGCGTACCGAGATCCGGCGGCTGGCCAAAGAACTCGATATCCGGCCACGCAAATCCCTTGGACAGAACTTCGTCCACGACGCCAACACCGTGCGCAAGGTCGTTGCTGTCTCCGGTATCACCCGGTCTGACCAGGTGCTCGAAGTTGGTCCCGGGCTGGGCTCGCTGACGCTGGCCCTGCTGGAGCGCGGCGCCGCCGTGACGGCCGTCGAGATCGACCCGGTGCTTGCGGCTCGGCTACCCCAAACCGTGGCCGAGCACTCCGATAGCGAGATCGGGCGCTTGACCGTCGTCCATCACGACATCTTGACGCTGCGCAGGCAGGACGTGGCCGACCAGCCGACCGCGGTGGTCGCCAATCTGCCCTACAACGTCGCGGTTCCCGCGTTGCTGCATCTACTCGCCGAGTTCCCGTCCATCCGGGTCGTGACCGTGATGGTCCAGGCTGAGGTCGCCGAACGGCTTGCCGCCGAACCAGGTGGCAAGGAATACGGCGTGCCCAGCGTCAAGGTCGGCTTCTACGGACGGGTGCGCCGCTGCGGCATGGTGTCGCCCACGGTGTTCTGGCCGATCCCGCGCGTCTACTCCGGCTTGGTCCGCATCGACCGCCACGAGACCACGCCCTGGCCCACCGACGAGAACTTCCGCCGGCAGGTGTTCGAATTGGTGGACATCGCCTTCGCGCAACGGCGCAAGACATCGCGAAACGCGTTCCTGGAGTGGGCGGGCTCGGGCAACGAATCGGCCAATCGGTTGCTCGCGGCCAGCATCGACCCAGCTCGTCGTGGTGAGACGCTGTCCATCGAGGACTTCGTGCGATTGCTCACCCGCTCTGCCGACACCTCCGGTGGGCCGCCCGACGCCGGTGTGGCAGGCGATGAGGGGCAGGTGCCGGGGCCGGTTTCGGCGACCTGATCGGTGGTGGACGCACGCCGGTAGGTGTGTTCGCAGGTTGCAGCGATAGTCTGCTGCGGTGTCGAGGACGTCGGACGGAAACACCGCTGAGTTGTGGGTGCCTACCGGGTCGGCGACCGTAAGGGTCCCCGGCAAGGTCAACCTGTACCTGGCGGTCGGCGATCGCCGCGATGACGGCTATCACGAGTTGACCACGGTGTTTCACGCGGTCTCCCTGGTCGACGAGGTGACGGTGCGCAACGCCGACCTGCTGTCGCTGGAGGTCGTCGGCGAGGGCGCCGACAAACTGCCCACCGACAAACGCAACCTCGCCTGGCAGGCGGCCGAGCTGATGGCCGAACACGTCGGCCGCGCACCGGACGTGTCGATCTTCATCGACAAGTCGATTCCGGTGGCCGGCGGCATGGCCGGGGGCAGCGCCGACGCGGCCGCGGTACTGGTGGCGATGAATTCGCTGTGGGAGCTCAACCTGCCCCGGCGTAACCTGCGCATGCTGGCCGCGCAGCTGGGCAGTGATGTGCCCTTTGCGCTGCACGGCGGTACCGCGCTGGGCACGGGCCGCGGCGAGGAACTGGCGACGGTCTTGTCCCGGAATACCTTCCACTGGGTGCTGGCGTTCGCACGCAGTGGCCTGTCCACCCCGGCGGTGTTCACCGAGCTGGACCGGCTCAGGGACGTGGGGAGTCCACCTCGGCTCGCCGAGCCCGGGCCGGTGCTGGCGGCTCTGGCGGCCGGCGATCCCGAGCAGCTGGCGCCCCTGCTGGGTAACGAGATGCAGGCCGCCGCGGTGAGCCTGGACCCGGCGCTGCGCCGGGCGCTGCGTGCCGGGGTGGAGGCCGGCGCCCTCGCCGGCATCGTCTCGGGCTCCGGTCCGACGTGTGCCTTCCTGTGCCGCACGGCCGAGTCCGCGCTGGATGTCAGCGCGCAGCTGTCGGGAGCGGGCGTCTGTCGTACCGTTCGAATCGCCACCGGACCGGTGCCGGGAGCCCGGGTGGTGCCGACGCCGGGAACCCCGGAGTAGCCGGGCACGATAGTTCGCAGAGCACCGTCTGAGAAGCGGATTGTGAAATCTGCCTCAATACGCGTGAGGGTTTGGCAGTTCTTTAAGAACTGCTTAAGATAATCCGCGGTGACGAGTAGTGATGAGCAAGATGGCGCGAGATTTTTGTCCGCCCAGCGCAGCGCTGGGCGGACGCCTAGTCACCGCCGGCTCGGCTCGCCGAGCCTTGCCCTTGCCCATCACGCGACCCGGTATCGGGTCGAGGATTCATCACTGATTCGAGACCTAACCGCTCCCCAATTGTGTGCGCGCGCCTGTCGCAATGTGACATCAAGCAGGCGGAACATGAAAACCCGGACCCTGGGGCCCGAACCGAGGAGGTTGCTTTGAGCAGGTTTACCGAAAAGATGTTCCGCAACGCTCGCGAGACCACCAAGGGCATGGTGACCGGTGAGCCGCACACCCCGGTTCGGCACACCTGGGGCGAGGTGCACGAGCGGGCCCGTCAGATCGCCGGAGGGCTTGCCGCCGCGGGCGTCGGCCCCGGCGACGCGGTCGGCGTGCTGGCCGGAGCCCCGGTGGAGATCGCTCCCACCGCCCAAGGGCTGTGGATCCGCGGCGCCAGCCTGACCATGCTGCACCAGCCCACCCCGCGCACCGACCTGGCGCTGTGGGCCGAGGACACCACGACCGTCGTCGACATGATCGAGGCCAAGGCCGTCGTCATCTCCGACCCGTTCATGGCCGCGGCTCCGGTGCTCGAGGAGCGCGGCATCAGGGTGCTCACCTTCGAGCAGCTGCTGGCATCCGAGCCCATCGACCCCGTCGAAGTCGGCGAAGACGAGCTGGCGCTGATGCAGCTGACATCGGGATCCACGGGTTCGCCCAAAGCCGTGCAGATCACCCACCGCAACCTGTTCGCAAACCTCGAGGCGATGTACATCAGCGCCGAGTACGACGCGGAAACCGACGTGATGGTCAGCTGGCTGCCGCTGTTCCATGACATGGGCATGATCGGGTTCCTGACCGTGCCGATGTACTTCGCCGGTGAGCTGGTCAAGGTCACCCCGATGGACTTCATGCGGGACACGCTGCTGTGGGCCAAGCTGATCGACAAGTACAAGGGCACGATGACGGCCGCCCCCAACTTCGCCTACTCGCTGTTCGCCAAGCGGCTGCGCAAACAAGCCAAGCCGGGCCAGTTCGACCTGTCCAGTCTGCGTTTCGCGCTCTCCGGTGCCGAGCCGGTAGAGCCGTCCGATGTCGAAGACCTGTGTGAAGCCGGCGCACCGTTCGGTCTGCGGCCGCAGGCGATCCTGCCGGCCTACGGGATGGCCGAAATCACCCTCGCGGTGGCCTTCTCCGAGTGCGGCGCCGGTCTGGTGGTCGACGAGGTTGACGCCGACCTGATGGCTGCGTTGCGGCGGGCGGTTCCTGCCGCCAAGGGCAACACCCGCCGGCTGGCCTCGCTGGGCCCGCTATTGCAGGGCATCGAGGCCCGCATCGTCGATGCGGACGGCAACGTGTTGCCCTCCCGGGGTGTCGGAGTGATCGAGTTGCGCGGCGAGTCCGTCACGCCCGGTTACCTCACCATGGGCGGATTCATCCCGGCTCAGGACCAGCTCGGCTGGTATGACACCGGCGACCTGGGCTACCAGATGGAAAACGGCCACGTCGTCGTGTGCGGGCGGGTCAAGGACGTCATCATCATGGCGGGTCGCAACATCTATCCCACCGACATCGAACGGGCCGCGGGCCGCGTCGAAGGGGTGCGTCCGGGTTGCGCGGTAGCGGTGCGCCTCGACGCCGGGCACTCGCGCGAGACCTTCGCCGTGGCCGTCGAGTCGAATGCCTACGAGGATCCCGCCGAAGTGCGCCGCATCGAGCACCAGGTGGCCCATGAGGTGGTCGCCGAGGTCGACGTGCGTCCGCGCAATGTTGTGGTGCTGGGTCCGGGCACCATCCCGAAGACCCCGTCGGGCAAGCTGCGTCGGTCCAACTCACTGACTCTGGTCACGTAGCCGCCGCGAAGAGACGGATAAAGGCAAGAAACAGGTAGAGGCCCCCGCCGCTGGCGGGGGCCTCTACCTGTTGCGCGCGCAGCCAGGTCAGCCGGATGCGCCGGGTTGCCCGGACGCACCGGTAGCACCGGTTACGCCGTCGCCACCAACCCCTCCGGTCCTGCCCCCTCCACCAGCACCCGTACCCCCGGTGCCACCAACCCCGCCGGTGCCGCCGGTGCCGCCGGCACCGCCCGCCCCGCGGTGCCCCTGCCGCCGGTGCCGACGCTGCAGGCGCCGCCGGTGCCGCCCGTGCCCCCTTGTTGGCCGGGGTTGCCGTCGGCACCAGCTCCACCGGTCTGGGCTGCGGGGCCGCTGAGGCCATCGGTGCCGCTCGCGGCCTGAAGGTAGGGCGCGGAGGGGTTGGTACCGGCCGCGCCGACAGAGCCGAGACCCCCGTGTCCGCCGGCGCCGCCGGTACCCAACAGGTAGGCGTCGCCGCCGGCGCCGCCACTACCACCGGGTTGGCCATTGCCGAACACGTAGGCGTCTCCGCCGTTGCCGCCGGCTCCACCATTGCCAAACAGCAGCCCGCCGTTGCCGCCGTTGCCGCCGGTTGGCCCGGTCCGCCGTCGGCCCCGTTGCCGATGAGCGGGCGCCCGGTGAGCGCGAGAGAGGGCGCGTTGACCGCGGACAACACGTTCTGCTCGACGGCGCTGAACGCGGCCTGCGTCTGTTGCAGGGGTGCGGCGCTGGCGGCCTCCGCGCCCGCATATGAGCTGCCGGCCGCTGCCAGGGCGTTTTCGAACTGCTGGTGAAGCCCCGAGGCCTGAGCCGCCAGCGCCTGATATGTCTGACCATAGGTGCCGAACAACGTCGCGACCGCCGCCGATACCTCATCGCCCGCGGCCGCCACCACGGATGTGGTCTGGGCCGCCGCTGCCGTGGTGGCCGCGTTGATGGCCGACCCAATTCGGGCCGTGTCCGCGGCCGCCGCGGACAATGCTTCGGGCGTTACGAGCACAAACGACATGGCGATTCCCTCTCTTGTACAGAGCCGCATTGTGGAGACCCGTCGGACTGCCGCCCCGGGCGACATCGTCGGTACCACAAGGGCATCCGGCCCCTACTGGCGCGCGCTTATGCTGGCGCGTTGGCTGCTGCCAGGACATGCACGCCTGGCCGACTGATCACGGTGTTCTCTGGGCAGCGAAGCAATGGTGGAATGTTCTTGCCAAAGTGACCGCTGCCACGGCTTTGCTAGCCGAACAGCCGGCCCCATCGCGGTGTCGAAGGGAGCAGTACCTGATGTTTCGCGGATCACGATCCCTAGCGGCGCGAGTCGCCGCACGCCTTTCTGTCGTTGCCGTTGTCGTGGCCTTTTCCGTGACCGGCTGTAGCGGCGGCAACAAGATCGCTACCGAATCGCCCAGCGCTTCGGTGACCACCGGTGCAGCAAACGGGCAGCGAACCGTTTCGACGACCTACATCACCTACACCTCGAGCCAGCCGTTCGAAGCCACCGCCGATGCGCTGCGCGCCGCCGCCGCCGACAACGGGATGCTCATCGTCGGTGACATCAACCAGGATGCTGAGCTGGCGGCCAACGGCCTGCGGTTGCCGGGCGCGCATAGCTTTTTTGTTGGTAACCCGCAGATCGGTAAGACGTTTTTCGATGCGACTCAAGCGATCGGCACGGTGGTTCCGGTACGGGTGCACGTCTGGGTGGATGGCGATGGCCCGGCGCATATCAGCTACATCGACCCGGCGCCGGAGTTCACCGCCGTCGATCCGGGCCTGGCCGACGCCGGTCAGAAGATCTCGCAAGCAATCCGCACCATCGCCGCGGCCGCGGCCGCGGGCGGCGGCACACCTCAGGAAACCAAGGTGGAGACCAGGTTCGTCACGGTCGACACATCGACCGCTTTCGAGGCGAGCATTGATGCGTTGCACTCGGCGGCCGACCAGAACGGGATGGTGATTCTCGGTGATGTGAATCAAGCTTCCAGGCTGGAAGCGATCGGAATGCAGCTACAGCGTTCACACAGCTTCTTCGTGGGTGATCCACAGATCGGCAAGACGCTGTTCGGTACCACTCAAGCGATCGGTGCGGTGGTTCCGGTGCGGGTCCATGTTTGGGCGGACGCCCGCGGTCCGGCGCACATCAGCTACTTCGATCCAGCTCCGCTGCTCACCGCCATCGACCCCGGTCGCGCTGAGGTGGGACAGCAGCTATCGCAGGCCATCCACGCCATCGCCGAAGCCGCGGCGGCCAAGCGCTAAACCCACACCGGCCTCACCAGGCGTGGACCCGGTTTTGGGCCGGCTCCAGGCCCATTTCGACGAGCAACTCGGTGGCGTCAGCGGCCTGTTCGCAGATCGTGGGTACTTCCGGACGCTCCGGTGAGCTGAAATTCTCCAGCACGAATGTCGCCGGATCCTTGCGGCCGGGCGGGCGGCCAATGCCGATGCGCACCCGCTGGAAGTCCTTGGTGCCCAGCGCCGCGGCCACCGAGCGCAATCCGTTGTGCCCGCCTTCGCCGCCCCCGAATTTGAGCCTGATGCGGCCGAAATCGAGGTCGAGCTCGTCGTGAATGACGATAAGGTCCGCCGGTGGCACCGAGTAAAACTTCGCCAGAGGTGCCACCTGGCGGCCCGACTCGTTCATGTAGCAGCGCGGTTTGGCCAGGACCACCGAGCGCTGCGCCAATCGACCCGTCACCACTTCGGCGCCGGAGCGTTTGTGCACCTTGAACTTTGCGCCCAGCCTGGCAGCAAGGAGGTCGGCAACCATGAACCCGAGGTTGTGCCGGGTACGGGCGTAGTTTTCCCCCGGGTTGCCCAGGCCGACGACCAATAACGGCTCGGCCATACTGCGAACCGCTTACTCGGACTCGGCTTCGGCTTGACCGCCCTCGCCCTCGGCTGCCGCGGACTCGGCGCTTTCTTCGCCACCCGCTTGCTCGAGGTCCTCGGCGGTCGGTGCGGTCACCACGTTCACGACCAGCATCTCGGGGTCGGAAATCAGACCGACGCCGGCAGGCAGCTCGATCTGCCCCGCGGTGAACTGGGTGCCAGGCTCCGCGCCTTCGATCGACACCGTCAGCTGCTCGGGAATCGACATGGCCTCGGCCTCGATTTCGATGGTGTTGGCCTCCTGGGTAACCAGGGTGCCGGGCGCGGCGTCGCCTTCGACGGCAACCGAGACCTCGACGACGACCTTCTCGCCGCGGCGCACCACCACCAAGTCGGCGTGCTGGATGGTGCGGCGGATCGGGTGGATGTCCAGCGCCTTGGTCAGCGCCAGCTGCTCCTCGCCCGCGATGTCGAGGGTGAACACCGCATTGGTGCCGGAGTTTCGAAGGACCGCCGCGTAGTCGTGGGCGGGTAGCTCCAAGTGCTGCGGCTCGGCGCCGTGGCCGTACATCACGGCCGGAACCTTGCCCTCACGGCGGGCTCGCCGGGAGGCGCCCTTGCCGGTCTCGGTGCGTACGGTAACCACTAGTTGGTTGACTGCAGCTTTGGCCATTGTGTCGCTCCTCTGGGCTTGGTGCCTGGTTCATGGCACGGGCGAGGATCGCGACAACCGTCGGTCTCCGTCGATAACGGTGCTCTGATCGGCACATACCCGTCAGCCACCCTCGCCGTGACACCCGGCAAGGTTAGCGCATCCGCACCTCGGAGTGGAAATTCGCGGCGGGCGGGGGTGCCCGCCGGCTACCCCAGCGACTGGTGGGGCTGGGCCGGTGTGGTGGCGCTCAGAACGGAAATTCGGCCCCCGTGAGCTGCTCGGACAGCTCCCACAGCGCGGCGGCCGTGACTGCGTTCTTGGCGCGCCGGCTGCGGCCCACCGATCGGGTGGGACCGACGTAGCCGAATCTGGGCCCGACATAGGTGTTGCCCGGCAGATCCTGAGAGGCGGCGTACAAAGTCTGGCGGGCCCCGAAATCGGCGTCGGTGGCGATCAGCCTGGTGCCGAACGACACGACCGCATCGCCGAGCTTGCGGCCCGAGGCCCCCTGCAGGTTGGTGTGGGAGAACCCCGGATGGGCGGCCAGCGCACGCAGCGGCGAGCCGGCCGCGTCCAGGCGCTTTTGCAGCTCGCTGGTGAACAGCAGGTTGGCGAGTTTGGACTGGCCGTAGGCCAGCCAGGGGGAGTACCGCCGGGACTGGTAGTTCAGGTCGGCCAAGTTGATCCGGCCCGTCCAGTGCGCCATGGACGACACCGTGACCACCCGGTCGGTGAGTTTGGGCAGCAACAGGTTGGTGAGCGCGAAATGGCCGAGGTGGTTGGTGCCGATCTGGCTCTCGAAGCCGTCCGCGGTCAGCGAGTAGGGCGTGGCCATGATGCCGGCGTTGTTGATCAGCAGGTCGGACTTGTCGACGCCGGCCGCGAATTCGCGAACCGATGACAGATCTTGCAGATCGAGGCGGCGGACCTCGACCGGGCCGGCATTGGGGCCGGTCATCTGTTGTGCGGCGGCCTCGCCCTTGCTCGTGTTGCGCACGGCCAGGATGACCCTGGTGCCATGGCGGGCCAGCTCGCGCGCGGTGACGGCGCCCAGCCCGCTGTTTGCGCCGGTCACGATGACCGTGCGCCCGGTGAACGACGGTAGATCCGCGGCGGTCCAGTCGGCCATCACTTCACCGCAACCACGAATCCGTTGATGATCGACTCGATGTCGGATGCGCTGCCGGCGGCCTGACTGGCCAGGCTGGTGATGGTCAGTTGGACCAGATGCCGCTGGTTGTCCGGCGGCGGCCCGGTGGGAATGACGATCCGATTCCAGCTGTGCATGCGGGCACCCTCGAGGTCGTAGCTGCCCTGCATCATCGACGAGGGAAAACCGTGAAAGTCTGCCGATGAGGCGTCCAGCTGTTTGAAGTTCTCGAACAGTTGCGCGTCGTCGTTGCCGCGCCTGGCGACGTCGGCGGGGTCGAAGTTCCCGCGCAGCAAGAACACGACCAGTCTGGCCGTGGGGTAGTGGCCGCCCTTGGAGATGATCACCGTTTCCGGGTTGATCTTCGGGCCCTCGTAGGGGGACCAGCCCGGTGGTGTCGGGATCGACACGGTAAGGCCTTTGAGGTCGCTCGGCGCGATCTGCTTTCCGCTGACCCCGATGCTTTCCAGGTACTGCGACAGCGGCACGGGCGGGGCGGTGGTGGCGGTGGTGCTGGTTGTTGCGCTCGTGGTCCAGATGGATTTGTAGTCAGGGGGCTCGGGTGTGCTGCAGGCAACCGCCGGCATCGTGACCGCGAGTGAAACGACGGCCGCTGCGATCCGGCGAGCTGTCACAGGATCTCGCGAACGGCCTCGACCGGCCGAGCCAGCCGGGTGCCCTTCGGGGTGACCACAAACGGCCGTTCGATGAGCACGGGGTGCTCGGCCATCGCGTCGAGCAGTTGCGCATCGGTCGCGTCGGCGAGGTTCAGCTCCTCGTACAGCCGGTCGCGTTTGCGCACGGCGGTGCGCACCTCGATGCCGGCATCGCCGATCATGCGCACCAACTCGTCCCGCGTCGGTGGTGTCTTCAGATACTGGACGACGGTCGGCTCCAGGCCCTGCTCACGCAGCAATTCCAGGGTCTTGCGCGACGTGCTGCACTTGGGATTGTGGTAGATGACGGCCTCGGGTGTGGTCCCCGCGGTTCCGGCGGCCATCTACGCGTCTCCGTCGAATAGTCCTGTGACTGAGCCGTTTTCGAATACGGCGCGGATGGTGCTGGCCAGCAGCGGAGCGATGGACAAGACCGTGAGCTGCGGAAAGCGCTTGGCCTCGGTAATCGGGAGGGTGTTGGTGACGATCACCTCGCGGGCACCGCATGCGGCCAGCCGCTCGGCGGCGGGGTCAGACAACACACCGTGGGTCGCCGCGATGATCACGTCGCCGGCGCCGTCGTTGCGCAGCAACTGCACCGCACCCGCAATCGTGCGGCCGGTGTCAATCATGTCGTCGATCAGCACGCAGGTCCGGCCGGCGACGTCGCCCACCACGCGGTTGGAGACCACCTGGTTGGGCACTCGCGGGTCGCGGGTCTTGTGGATGAAGGCCAGCGGAACGCCGCCCAGCGCGTCGGCCCATTTCTCGGCGATGCGCACCCGGCCCGAGTCGGGGGAGACCACGACCATGTTGTTGTCGGAGTAGTTGTCCCTGATGTAGCCGGTCAGCAGGTTCTGCCCGCGCATGTGGTCGACGGGTCCGTCGAAGAAGCCCTGGATCTGATCGGTGTGCAGGTCGACGGTCACGATTCGGTCGGCACCGGCGGTCTTGAGTAGATCGGCCATCAGCCGCGCCGAGATCGGTTCGCGGCCGCGGTGCTTCTTGTCCTGCCGGGCATAGGGGTAGAACGGCATGACCGCGGTGATCCGCTTGGCGCTGCCGCGCTTGAGCGCGTCGATCATGATCAGCTGTTCCATCAGCCAGGTGTTCACCGGTGCCGGGCAGGACTGCAGAACAAAGGCGTCACATCCACGCACCGACTCCTGGAAGCGCACGAAGATCTCGCCGTTGGCAAACTCACGCGCGGTCTGCGCGGTCACGTGAACGTCGAGTTCTTTGGCCACCTGTTCGGCCAGCTCCGGATGGGCGCGCCCGCTGAAGAGCATCAGGTTCTTGCGGTTATCGGTCCAGTCGTGGCTCAACGCGCTGCCCTCGCCGTTTCGGGATCAAAAGTGGGATCTGAATGGGAAATCGAACGCCTCATCGTACGTAGCGAAGGGCCTGCACATGTCGCCGGGTAGCCGAGAAGCGAATTCACGGTGTCTGATCGGCGTCGGGCGGCGGTGTGGATTGTTCGGCCGAGGCCTTGCGGGCGGCCTCAGCGGACGGGGTTCCCGGACGCTTCTGCTGCACCCAGTCTTCGATATTGCGCTGCGGTCCGCCGGACACCGCGAGCGCGCCCGGTGGAACATCGTCGCGGATCACGGTGCCGGCCCCGGTGTATGCGCCGTCGCCGACATTCACCGGTGCCACGAACCTGGTGCCGGCCCCGCTGCGCACGTGCGAGCCGATGGTGGCGCGGTTCTTGGTCATGCCGTCGTAGTTGACGAACACGCTGCCCGCACCGATGTTGCTGTCGTCGCCGATGTCGGCGTCGCCGACGTAGGTCAGGTGCGGCACCTTGGTGCCGGCGCCAATGGTCGAGTTCTTGGTCTCCACGAAGGCGCCCAGCTTGCCGCCGGTGCCCAGCACCGTGCCGGGCCGCAAGTAGGTGAAGGGGCCGACCGCGGCCGCTGCGCCGATCGATGACGAGCTGCCGTGGGTGCGTACCACCGAGGCGTTGTCCCCGACGGTGACGTCGGTCAGCGTCGTGTCGGGCCCGATTTCGCAGCGGTCGCCGATCTGGGTATGGCCCAGCAACTGGGTCCCCGGCTGGATAACGGTGTCGCGTCCGATCGCCACGTCCACGTCGATCCAGGTGGTTGCCGGGTCGATCACGGTGACGCCGGCCATCTGGTGGGCGGCCACTATCCGGCGGTTCAGCTCGGCGCCCAGCTGGGCCAGCTGGACCCGATCGTTGACGCCGGCCACCAGCGCGCTGTCGTCGATGTGGCGGGCGCTGACGGTTTGCCCGTCGCGGCGCAGGATGGCGATGACATCGGGCAGGTAGAGCTCCTGCTGGGCGTTGTCCGAGCTCAGCCTGCTCAACGCGGATTGCAGTGCGGTGATTTCGAAGGCGTAGACGCCGGCGTTGACCTCGCGGATTTCGCGCTGTGAGGGCGTCGCATCGGTCTGCTCGACAATGGCCATCACGGCGTTGTCCTGGGTGCGCAGGATGCGGCCGTAGCCGTGCGGGTCGCTCAACGTGGTGGTCAGCACCGTGACGGCGGACGACGTCGCGCTGTGGGTCTCGATCAGGTCGGCCAGCGTTTCGGCGTCCAACAGCGGGGTGTCGCCCGCGGTGACGACCACGATGCCGGAGTAGTCGGCGGGAAGCGCCGACAGGCCGCAGCGCACCGCGTCCCCGGTGCCCAGCGGCCGATCCTGCAACGTCACGTTGATGGTGCGACCGAGGGATTCGGCCAGCTCGTCGACCAGCGGGGAGATACGTTCGTGGCAGTGGCCGAGCACCACCACCAGGTGCTGCGGTGCGAGCTTGGCCATCGCGTGCAGTGAGTGGGACAGCATGCTGCGCCCGGCCAGGGTGTGCAGCACCTTGGGGGTGTCTGATCGCATCCGGGTGCCAGCCCCAGCCGCCAAGACCACGACCGCAGTGTCACCACGAAACGTCATCGACTCTCCTTTATTGGCTTTTTCTCACGCAAGCTAGGGGTCGGCGTGATGACACGCCCTCCAGGGTGTCATTTCACGTGGAGGTGGGCTAGATGGTGCCACCCAAACAAGCTCCGTCGCCAGGACTCGAACCTGAACTATCTGAACCAAAATCAGAGGTGCTGCCGATTACACCACGACGGACTGCCGGTCGACGGCGAGCATTTCGCCCGCTCGCCACTATGAAACTCTAACGGGTGGGTGGGCCGATTCCCGAGCCCGCCATATCCCGCCGACATCGTCGGCGCCCCATCCACGGTGCAATCCGGGCGCCCAGCGTGCGTGTGGGGCGCGAATATCGCCACCGAAGCGCACTGGAGACACAGTCGGCGCCCGGCCCACACGCTGGGCGCCGCGGGCCGGAAAACAGATACCCTGTTGGCGTGGCAGGGCCGGAGAAAATGCCGGAAAAAGAGGCAAAGGCGCCGCGCGCCCGGATGACGGGCAGCGAACGCCGGCATCAGCTGATCGGCATCGCGCGATCGTTGTTCGCCGAACGCGGCTACGACGGGACCTCGATCGAGGAGATCGCCCAGCGTGCCAACGTCTCCAAGCCGGTGGTCTACGAGCATTTTGGCGGCAAAGAGGGCCTGTACGCGGTGGTGGTCGACCGCGAAATGTCGGCCCTGCTGGACGGCATCACCTCGTCGTTGACCAACAACCGATCGCGAGTGCGCGTCGAGCGGGTCGCCCTGGCGTTGCTCACCTATGTCGAAGAACGCACCGACGGCTTTCGCATCATGATCCGCGACTCACCGGCGTCGATCAGCTCCGGAACCTATTCCAGCCTGCTCAACGACGCCGTCAGCCAGGTCAGCTCGATCTTGGCCGGCGACTTCGCCCGCAGGGGTCTGGACTCCGAGCTGGCCCCGCTGTATGCCCAGGCCTTGGTGGGTTCGGTGTCGATGACCGCGCAGTGGTGGCTCGACGCCCGCGAACCCAAAAAGGAAGTCGTCGCCGCGCACCTGGTCAACCTGGTCTGGAATGGGCTGACCCACTTGGAAGCCGATCCGCAGCTGCAAGACGAGTAGTCCGATCCGCCCATCGGCCGCCGGGCTCGATATCGAGAAACGACCGCGCCCTAGAATGGCCGCATCATGACCGCACCGGGGGCTGCTAGCCCAGATACCCCGATCGCGGGGCTCGTCGACTTGGCGCTTACCGCGCCGACTTTCCAGCAACTCATCGCGCGTGCCTCCGATCGCCCTGATGAATTGACGTTGGTCGGCCCGGCCAGCGCGCGCTCCTTCGTCGCCAGCGCACTGGCCCAACAGGGACCGCTGCTCGTGGTCACCGCCACCGGGCGTGAGGCCGACGACGTAACCGCGGAACTGCGGGGAGTCTTCGGCGAAGCCGTGGCGTTGTTCCCGTCCTGGGAGACCCTTCCGCACGAGCGGCTCTCACCCGGTGTCGACACGGTCGGCGCCCGGCTGCTGCTGCTGCGCCGGCTGGCTCATCCCGACGACACCCGGCTGGGCCCGCCGTTGCGCGTGGTGGTGACCGCGGTGCGCTCGCTGTTGCAGCCGATGACGCCGCAACTGGGCCGGCAGGAACCGGTCAGTCTGAGTGTCGGACAAGAAATCGGATTCGATGAAGTCATCGCCCGGCTGGTCGAGCTGGCCTACACCCGGGTCGACATGGTGGGCCGGCGGGGCGAGTTCGCCGTCCGCGGGGGCATTCTGGACCTCTTCGCGCCGACCGCCGAGCACCCGGTGCGGGTCGAATTCTGGGGCGACGAGATCACCGAAATGCGCATGTTCTCGGTCGCCGACCAGCGCTCCATTCCCGAGATCGAGGTCAGCACGCTGGTCGCGGTGGCCTGCCGGGAGCTGCTTCTGACTGAAGACGTACGGGCGCGAGCCGCGGCGCTGGCCGCCCAGCACCCGGCTTCGGAGAACACCGTGACCGGCAGCGTCATCGACATGCTGGCCAAACTGGCCGAGGGCATCCCGACCGATGGGATGGAAGCGCTGCTGCCGGTGTTGCGCCCCGATGACCATGCGCTGTTGACCGATCAGCTTGCCGAGGGCACTCCGGTGCTGGTGTGCGACCCGGAGAAGGTGCGCACCCGGGCCGCCGATTTGATCAAGACGGGCCGCGAGTTCCTCGAGGCCTCATGGTCGGTCGCGGCGATGGGAACCGACGCGCCCGTCGACGTCGAAGCCCTGGGTGGGTCCGGCTTTGCCGAGCTGGAGCAGGTGCAGACCGCGGCGAGCAGTTCCGGGCACCCGTGGTGGACGTTGAGCCAGCTGTCCGAGGAATCGGCGACGGAGCTGGAGGTCCGCGCGGCGCCCTCGGCTCGTGGGCACCAGAAGGATATCGACGACATCTTTGCGATGCTGCGCGCGCATGTCTCGACCGGCGGGTACGCGGTGATGGTGGAGCCCGGGACCGGCACCGCCCATCGCATGGTGGAGCGGCTGGCCGAATCCGACATTCCCGCCGCCATGCTGGAACCCGGCGCCGCACCCAAGTTGGGCGTGGTGGGCGTGCTCAAGGGGCCGCTGCGCGACGGCGTCATCGTCCCCGGCGCCAACTTGGTCGTGGTCACCGAGACGAATCTGACCGGCAACCGGGCCACGGCGGTCGAGGGCAAGCGCCTGGCGGCCAAGCGGCGAAACACCGTCGATCCACTGGCCCTGACGGCCGGCGATCTGGTGGTGCACGATCAGCACGGCATCGGCCGGTTCGTGGAGATGGTCGAGCGCACCGTCGGGGGTGCCCGGCGCGAGTACCTGGTGCTCGAATACGCCTCCGCCAAGCGGGGCGGTGGTTCCGACAAGCTGTATGTCCCGATGGATTCGCTGGACCAGTTGTCGCGATATGTCGGCGGGCAGGCGCCAGCACTGAGCCGGCTCGGCGGCAGTGACTGGACCAACACCAAGACCAAGGCGCGCAAGGCGGTGCGGGAAATCGCCGGCGAACTGGTGGCGCTCTACGCCAAGCGGCAGGCCAGCCCCGGGCATGCGTTCGCCCCTGACACACCGTGGCAGGCCGAGATGGAGGACGCGTTCGGTTTCACCGAAACCGTCGACCAGCTCACCGCGATCACCGAGGTCAAGGGCGACATGGAAAAGTCCATCCCGATGGACCGGGTGATCTGCGGTGATGTCGGCTACGGCAAGACCGAAATCGCGGTGCGGGCGGCGTTCAAGGCCGTTCAGGACGGCAAACAGGTTGCCGTGCTGGTGCCCACCACGCTGTTGGCCGACCAGCATCTGCAAACCTTCACCGACCGGATGGCCGGGTTCCCGGTCACGGTCAAGGGTCTGTCCCGCTTCACCGACCCCGCCGAGTCACGCACGGTGATCGAGGGCATGGCCGACGGATCGGTCGACGTGGTGATCGGCACGCACCGGCTGCTGCAGACCGGCGTGCGCTGGAAAGACCTGGGCTTGGTCGTGGTCGACGAGGAACAGCGGTTCGGTGTCGAGCACAAGGAGCACATCAAGTCGTTGCGCAGCCACGTCGACGTCTTGACGATGAGCGCCACCCCCATTCCGCGCACGCTGGAGATGAGCCTGGCCGGTATTCGGGAGATGTCGACCATCCTGACGCCCCCCGAGGAGCGCTACCCGGTGCTGACCTACGTGGGACCCCATGACGACAAGCAGGTCGCCGCGGCGCTGCGGCGCGAGCTGCTGCGCGACGGGCAGGCGTTCTATGTGCACAACCGGGTCAGTTCCATCGACGACACCGCCGCGCGGATTCGCAAACTCGTGCCCGAGGCGCGGGTGGTCGTCGCGCATGGGCAGATGCCCGAGGATCTGCTGGAACGCACCGTCCAGGGATTCTGGCAGCGTGAATTCGACATCTTGGTCTGCACCACGATCGTGGAGACCGGCTTGGACATCTCCAACGCCAACACGCTGATCGTCGAACGGGCCGACACCTTCGGGTTGTCTCAGCTGCACCAGCTGCGCGGCCGAGTGGGCCGTAGCCGTGAGCGCGGTTACGCCTACTTCTTGTACCCGCCGCAGGCGCCGCTGACCGAGACCGCCTACGACCGGTTGGCGACCATCGCGCAAAACAACGAGCTTGGCGCGGGCATGGCGGTCGCGCTCAAGGACCTGGAGATCCGCGGCGCGGGCAACGTGCTCGGCGTCGAGCAGTCGGGGCACGTCGCCGGAGTCGGCTTCGACCTCTATGTGCGTTTGGTGGGCGAGGCCGTCGAGGCGTATCGGGCCGCCGCCGACGGCAAGATGGTGACCACTCCCGAGGAGCCCAAGGATGTGCGGATCGACCTGCCGGTCGACGCCCACCTGCCACCGGACTACATCGGCAGCGATCGCCTGCGGTTGGAGGCCTACCGGCGGCTCGCCACCGCCACCTCCGACAGTGGCGTCGCGGCCGTGGTGGACGAACTCATCGACCGCTACGGGGCTTTGCCGGAGCCGGCACTGCGGCTGGTCGCGGTGGCGCGGTTGCGGCTGCTGTGCCGGGCCTCGGGCATCACCGACGTGTCGGCGCCGTCTTCGGCGACAGTTCGGCTGGCACCGATGGATCTGCCCGATTCCGCCCAGGTGCGGCTCAAGCGGATGTATCCGGGAGGCCACTACCGGGCTACGACGTCCACCGTGCAGGTACCCATCCCGCGTGACGGTGGCGTCGGTGCGCCGCGCATCCGGGATGTGGAATTGGTGCAGATGGTGGCCAATCTGGTGACGGCATTGGCAGGCAAGCCGCAACAAGATATTGGTAGAACCAGTTTGTCCGAAGACGATGCGGGCGCCACCGCGTCGGGTAAGGAGCGGCAAGCGCGATGATTGTCGTCCTGGTCGACCCCCGCCGTCCGTCGCTGGTGCCTGTCGAAGCCATCGAGCTGCTCGGGGGCACCGTGCAATACACCGAGGAGATGCCGATCGCCGTGCCCTGGTCACTGCCCGACGCGCATCCGGTGCACGTGGGCGAGGAGGCGCCGGTGCTGTTGTCGTCCGACCCGAACCACCCCGCGGTGGTGGCGAGGCTGGCGGCAGGGGCCAGGCTGATCGCGGCGCCGGATCGCCGGCGCGGGGAACGCCTGCTCGATGCCGTGGCGATGATGGACAAACTGCGCACCGACGGGCCGTGGGAAAGTGAGCAGACCCACGACTCGTTGCGGCGCTACCTGCTCGAAGAGACCTACGAGCTGCTCGACGCGGTACACAGTGGCAGCGCCGACCAGTTGCGCGAGGAGCTTGGGGACCTGCTGCTTCAGGTGCTTTTCCATGCCCGCATCGCTGAAGATGCGGCATTGCTTCCGTTCACCATCGATGACGTCGCCGACACGCTGATGCGCAAGCTCGGCAACCGGGCACCGGGAGTACTTGCCGGCGAATCGATTTCGCTGCAAGAGCAGATGGCCCAGTGGGAGGAAGGCAAGGCGGCGGAAAAGGCGCGCAATCCACGCGAGTCGGTATTGGACGACGTTCCCACCGGTCAGCCCGCGTTAGCGTTGGCGCAGAAGGTGATTGCGCGGGTCTGCAATGCCGGCCTGCCGGTGCAGCTGATCCCCGCCGAAATCACCTCGATTGCCGTGTCGGCGGATATCGACGCGGAAAACTGCTTGCGCGCCGCGGTTTTGGACTTCTCGGATAACGTTCGCCGCGCCGAGCGGGCGATTGTGGCCGCCCGGCGCGGCGACGCCGTGGCAGAGGAACTCGACATGGCGCCGGTCGGGACGATCACCGAGCAGGAGTGGCTGGTGCACTGGCCGTCTGGCAGCGCGGGGGCCGATGTGGCGCCGGAGCCCGTGGTCGACGAAGAACCGCCGCAAGAACCAGCAGAGCCCGAAGAACAAGTCGAGGCGCCTGCCGAAGGCGAGACCCCCAAAGAATCCCGGGAATCCCGCGGCGGCAGCAAGAAGCGGAAGGGCAGGCGCTAGGACGAGTCGTCCGCGCACTAGCGGGGACTTCGGAGGCGCTTGAGCCGGTTCTCGCCAACTTTGCGGGGACTCAGAGCCGCTCCATATCAAGCGACCTTTATGAGGTTTGCTGAAATAGCTGTTTTCCAGATAGAAGCTAAAAATTGCGCTTGCTGGCCTGATCTTCGGCTAACCAATTCCAGTACCAGGATGCACTCCTGGCCGTGTGCTGGATGAGAACTGCGACGGGGTAACTCTCAAACCCATGGGACGATGATTTAGGTCGTAGCGGCCGCCAAGTCGGAACGTGAGCGCGCGGACGGCGAAGTGGCCCAACGGACGCGTAGAGCGCCAGCAGTAGCCAAAGGGAGGATTGTGTCGCCAAGACGTTGGTTGCGCGCGGCCGCCGTTATTGGCGCGACCGCGATGCTCTTGGCGTCAAGTTGCACCTGGCAGCTCAGCTTGTTCATCCCCGAAGGGGTGCCGCCGCCACCGGGTGATCCGGTGCCGCCGGTGGACACCTACGCCAGCGGTCGGCCCGCCGATCAGCTGCGGGAATGGGTCGAGCAACGCGCCCCGGCGCTGGAGATGCCGGTGATTGCGCTGGAGGCCTACGCCTACGCCGCTCGGGTTGCGGAGGTCGAGAACCCGAAGTGCCATATCGCGTGGACCACGCTGGCGGGCATCGGGCAGGTGGAAAGTCACAACGGCACCTATCGGGGCGCGACCATAGCGCCCAACGGGGACGTGCGGCCTCCCATTCGCGGCGTGCGCCTGGACGGAACCGGCGGCACCCTGCGCATCGTCGATAGCGAGCGTGCCAACCTCGACGGTGACGACGGCGTGGAGCGTGCGATGGGGCCGATGCAGTTCATCTCCGAAACCTGGCGGCTCTACGGGGTGGATGCCAACAATGACGGCATCGTCAGTCCGGACAACATCGACGACGCCGCGCTTTCGGCGGCCGGGTATTTATGCTGGCGCGGTAAAGATCTCGCGACTGCGCGGGGATGGATCACCGCTTTGCGCGCCTACAACAACTCCGGCGTCTACGCTCGGGCGGTGCGCGACTGGGCGACCGCTTACGCGGCGGGCCACCCGCTGTAGAAAGATGGAACGCTGACCCAGGCTTTACGCTAAAGGCTGCCGGGGACCTCAACGAACGCCAGGACACAAAGGAGAACCCAGTGCCGATAATCGAGCAGGTCGGGGCCCGCGAGATCCTCGATTCCCGCGGCAACCCGACCGTCGAGGTCGAGGTGGCTCTGATCGACGGAACCTTTGCCCGGGCCGCGGTGCCGTCGGGCGCGTCGACCGGTGAGCATGAGGCCGTCGAACTGCGCGACGGTGGCGATCGCTACGGCGGCAAGGGCGTCAAGAAGGCAGTGGAAGCCGTGCTCGATGAGATCGGCCCGGCGGTCATCGGACTCAACGCCGACGACCAGCGCTTGGTCGATCAGGCCCTGGTTGATCTCGATGGCACGCCCGACAAGTCCCGGTTGGGGGGCAACTCGATCCTCGGCGTCTCGCTGGCGGTGGCCAAGGCGGCTTCGGAATCGGCCGAACTGCCGCTGTTCCGCTACATCGGCGGGCCCAACGCCCACATCCTTCCGGTGCCGATGATGAACATCCTCAACGGCGGCGCACACGCGGACACGGGCGTGGACATTCAGGAGTTCATGGTGGCCCCGATCGGTGCGCCCAGCTTCAGTGAGGCATTGCGCTGGGGCGCGGAGGTGTACCACGCGCTCAAGGCGGTGCTCAAGAAGGCCGGGCTGTCCACCGGTTTGGGCGACGAGGGTGGTTTTGCTCCCGATGTGGCCAGCACCACCGCGGCACTCGATCTGATCAGCCAGGCCATCGAGGCGGCGGGCTTCAAGCCCGGTGTGGACGTGGCTTTGGCGCTCGATGCGGCCGCCAACGAATTCCACGCCGACGGCAGCTACACCTTCGAGGGCACGCCCCGCACCGCCGCGCAGATGACGGAGTTCTACGCCGGGCTGCTCGGCTCCTATCCGCTGGTCTCCATCGAAGATCCGCTCTACGAGAACGATTGGGACGGGTGGGCCGCACTGACGGCCGAGATCGGTGACCGGGTACAGATCGTCGGCGACGACGTGTTCGTCACCAATCCCGAGCGGCTCGAAGAGGGCATCGACCGGGGCGTGGCCAATGCGCTGCTGGTCAAGGTGAATCAGATCGGGACGCTGACCGAGACGCTCGACGCGGTCGCGCTGGCGCACCACAGCGGCTACCGCACGATGATCAGCCACCGCAGCGGTGAGACGGAGGACACCATCATTGCCGACCTGGCGGTGGCCGTCGGCAGCGGCCAGATCAAGACGGGCGCACCCGCCCGCAGCGAGCGTGTGGCCAAGTACAACCAGCTGCTTCGGATCGAAGAGGCTCTCGGTGACGCGGCCCGCTACGCCGGCGATCTGGCCTTCCCCCGATTCGTTGCGGACCCGAAATAGGCCGACGGCCGACGGAAACGTGGCTGAAGCTTCATGGCCGACGCGAAACGTCCCGATCCGAAGCGCCGATCCCCGGCATCGCGCCCGGGTAAAGCCGGCGAGTCGGCGCGCGGGCGTCGCACCACTTCGGTGTCCAGGCCCACACAAGCGGCCAACACCGGGCCGGCCGCCAGTCGCAACACCGCCCGAACGCTGCGTGAACATGTCGTCGAACCCATCAAGCGCTCATTCACCGAATCGGTGGAGCAGCGATCCGACCAACGTTTGGGTTTCACCGCCCGGCGTGCGGCCGTGCTGGCCGCGGTCGTCTGCGTGTTGACCCTGACCATCGCCGGGCCGGTTCGGACCTACTTCGCCCAGCGCACCGAAATGGAGCAATTGTCCGCAACCGAAGCGGCGCTGCGCCGCCAGATCGCCGATCTCGAGCAGCGCAAGGGCCAACTGGCCGACCCGGCCTACATTGCGGCGCAGGCCCGTGAGCGCCTTGGCTTTGTGATGCCGGGGGACATTCCATTTCAGGTCCAGCTGCCGCCCGGGGCGGTGGTGGCCCCGCAACCGGGCACCGATGCCGCCATGCCCACGAAGGGTGACCCTTGGTATACGTCGCTTTGGCACACCATTGCCGACGCGCCGCACCTTCCGCCCGCCGCCGCTGAACCTCCCGCCCCGGAGCCCGAACCTGAGCCCGGACTGCCCGCACCCGTACCGCCCGAGCCGACGGCCCCCGGTGGTTGATCCCGCGGACCTGGAGGCGGTGGCGCGTCAGCTCGGCCGCGAGCCGCGTGGGGTGCTGGAGATCGCCTACCGATGCCCCGACGGCGAACCCGGCGTGGTCAAGACCGCGCCCAGACTGCCCGACGGCACACCGTTTCCCACGCTCTACTACCTGACGCATCCGGAGCTCACGGCGGCCGCCAGCAGGCTCGAGACCACCGGTCTGATGCGCGAGATGACCGAGCGGCTGGGCGACGATCCCGAACTGGCCGCGGCGTATCGGCGGGCGCACGAGTCCTATCTGGCCGAGCGTGACGCGATCGATCCACTGGGAACCAAGGTTTCGGCTGGCGGCATGCCCGATCGGGTCAAGTGCCTGCATGTGTTGATCGCGCATTCATTGGCCAAGGGGCCCGGGGTTAACCCGTTTGGCGATGAGGCGGTGGCGTTGCTGGCCGCCGAGCCGGGCGCGGCGGCGAACCTGGTGGCGGGACAGTGGCTTTGAAGGGGACGATGGGGACGTGATGAGCCGGGTCGCCGCGATCGACTGCGGTACCAATTCGATTCGGTTGCTCATCGCCGACGCCGGCGGTGGGCAGCTCAATGACGTGCACCGAGAAACGCGGATAGTCAGGTTGGGCCAGGGTGTCGACGCGACCGGTCAGTTTGCGCCGGAAGCGATTGCCCGGACCCGGGCCGCGTTGACTGATTACGCGGCCCTGCTGAAGGTGCACGGCGTCGAACGGGTACGGATGGTCGCCACGTCGGCCACCCGTGACGCCGCCAACCGGGACAGCTTCTTTGCCATGACCGCCGAGGTGCTCGGTGCAGTGCTGCCCGGCGCGATCGCCGAGGTGATCACCGGGGCCGAAGAGGCGGAGCTGTCGTTTTCCGGCGCGGTCGGCGAACTGGACAGCGCCGGAGCGCCTTTCGTGGTCGTCGATCTCGGCGGCGGATCCACCGAGATCGTGCTCGGCAAGGCGGGCAACGAAGTCACCGCGAGTTACTCGGCCAACATCGGCTGTGTTCGGCTGACCGAACGCTGCCTGCACTCCGATCCGCCGACGCCCGATGAGGTGGCCGCCGCCCGCCTGGTGGTGCGCGAAGAGCTGGAACCCGCGTTGCGTGCGGTCCCCGTCGAGGAGGCCCGGACTTGGGTCGGCCTGGCCGGAACGATGACCACGTTGTCCGCCCTGGCCCACAACATGACTACCTATGATTCTGCGGCCATTCATCTTTCGCGAGTCGCCGGCGCTGATCTGCACGCGGTGTGTGACCGGCTGATAGCGATGACGCGCGAGCAGCGTGCCGCACTCCCACCGATGCATGAGGGCCGGGTCGACGTGATCGGCGGCGGCGCGATCGTGGTCGAAGAACTGGCTCGCGAGTTGCGCAGCCGCGCCGGCATCGACGAGCTGACCGTCAGCGAGCACGACATCCTGGACGGCATCGCCCTGGCGCTCTGCGACTAGGTCACATCTGCCACACCGGTCCCGGTGGGCGAGTGGCACTCTTTTTGCCCGCCTCGCAGCGACAAGCTCGGTTGATGTCATACCCGCGTGCGACCGTTCGGCAATGAGCTACCTACTTGCCGGCATCGAGCTTCGATACGTGCTGACTATGCAGTTGTCCCAACACGGGCCAGCGACCATCGCCGAAATGATCGACGCGCTGGACTGGCACCACTTTTCGGTCCGCGGCAGGGCATCCAAGGCGCTGTCAGATGCGTTGCGCTGGGAAATCGGACGCGGCAGGGTGCGCCGACTCGGACGCGGTCGCTATGGCCCGGCCGAAATTCCGCGGGGGACCGAACACCGGATCCACCGGCGGGTGCTGGCTTTGCGCGCGGCAGCCAGGCTGTCGCTGTGAGGCGGGCAAAAATTGTGTTGCCTCAAGCGGTGACTCCTGTGGCAGAAGTGGCGTACGCCTGCAGGCGGTAGCCACGTCGGCTCTGGTTATTTCTTTGGCGGGCTTGCGTATTCACCGTGCTTGGCCGTACGCAAACCCAATGTCACGAGTGACTGCACCAGCACCGTGGCGGCGCTGACCCCGTCCACCACGGGAACGCCGATCTCCTCGGAGATCGAGTGGCATATGTCGGCCATTCCCGCGCAGCCCAGCACGATGCTGTCGGAGCGATCCACCTTGATGGCGGTGCGACACGCGTCGGTGACGATCGCGCGCGCCCGTGAGTCCGTCTCGAGGTCGAGCACCGGGATTTCGCAGGCGTGGACGCCCAGGCAGAACCGGTCCATGCCGTAGCGTTCGGCGAGCTCCGCGGCGCGTCCCGTGGTGCGAGCCAGGGTGGTGACCACCGAGAATCCCCGGCCGAGATGGCTGGCGGTATGCATGGCCGCTTCGGCGATCCCAATCACAGGCCCCCGAGCCAGCTCCCGAGCGGCGTCGAGGCCGGGGTCGCCGAAGCAGGCGATCACGTAGCCGTCAGCTCCCGAATGCTCACCTTGCTCGATGGCCTGCAGTAGGCCGGGGACGCTCATGGCCTCGTCGTAGTGACTTTCAATCGACGGCGGACCAATCGGGGAGGTCACCGCCGTGATTTCGGTGCCGGGGCCGGCCACCGCCCGCGCGCAGCGGCCGATCGCGGTGGTCATTAATTCGGTGGTGTTCGGGTTGATCACCCAGATACGGAGCACAGCCAATCTTGCACCAAGGCACCGGATAGGGGTGATGCGCATCCCGGACCTATCGGGGCGAGCCGCCCTAGCTGTGCGTTCAGTAGTCGCTCGGCTGCCTCGGCCGGCCGGGGGCGGATGCATTGAGCGGCGCGTCGATCAGCGGCAGCCTGATCCGGAATACGGTTTGGCCAGCGGCGGATTCGGCGGTCACCGAGCCGTCATGAGCTTTCACGATCGAATTGACGATGGCCAGGCCCAATCCGTGGCCCGGCGCGCTGGATCGCGACTTGCTGGAACGGACAAATCGCTCGAACAAATGAGGCAAGACCTCGGGGTCGATGTCGGGGCCGTCGTTGCTGACCGTCAGCTCGGTGTAGGGACCGTTGGGGTCGTCGGGGTAGTTGGTGATCCCGGTCTTCACCGTGACGCCGGGCGGCGTGTGCACCCAGGCATTGGTGAGCAGGTTGCTGACCAGCTGGTGCAGACGGGCGTGGTCACCGTTGACCCACACCGGTTCGTCGGGCAGGTCCTTGATCCAACGGTGGGTGGGCGCTGCCACGGCGGCGTCGTTCACGGCGTTCATCACCAGGTCGGTCAAGTCGAGGTGTTCGGTCTCCAGGTCCTCGCCTTCACCCAGGCGTGACAGCAGCAACAATTCGTCAACCAGGGAGGCCATCCGCCGCGCTTCTGACTCGATGCGGGCGAGCGCGTATTCGGTAGTCGGCGGTAGGTCCGAGCTGTCCTGGCGGGTGAGTTCGGCATACCCCTGAATGGCCGCAAGCGGGGTGCGCAGCTCATGGCTGGCGTCGGTGATGAATTGCCGCATCCGCAGATCGGAAGCCACCCGATGTTGCAGCGCGCTGTCGACGTTGTCCAGCAACCGGTTCAGCGTGTGCCCCACGATGCCGACTTCGTTGTCGGGGTCGGTGTCCTCGGGGCGAACCCGCACGCTGATCTGGTGGTCGTCGCCGGCGAGTGGCATCGCGGCGACGGTCGCGGCGGTTGCGGCGACCCGCCGCAGCGGGCGCAGGGTAATACCGACCACCCACACGGTCAGGGCCGCCGTGATCACCAGTGCGGTCGCGACAAGCACGCTGGTCGTGATTTGTTTTCGGGTGATGATGCGGTCCGCGATGCTCAGCGAAACCCCGACGATCAGGCGGTCGGATCCGGCGGCGCGGCTGTCGACTTGATAGGAACCCAGGCTGCCCAGCGTTTCGACACGTGACGGTTCGTCGGTCCAGTGTTGGGTCTCGATGGCGTGGATGACATCCGGTGGTGCCGGGCGGGGCGCGTCTTCGGAAAAGACCGCCGAACCGATGACGACACCATCGCGCATCACCGCGATGAGGTTCCCGGGCGTCTGGCCGGTGAACTCGAGCAGGGCTTGGGACACCGGGGGAGTGCCGGTGTGGATCGAGGTGTGTTCGCCGTTGCGGTAGCGGGCATAGGCGTGGCTGAACGCATGCATGGACTCGACGACTTCGGCGTCGTTCATCGCGGTCACGTAGCCGCGCAGGCTGAGCACCGAGACCCCGCCCACCGCGACCAGCACGATCGTCACCACGGCCAGCACGCCAAGCAGCAGCTGCCAGCGCAACGAACGAGGAAGCCAGCGAGGGGTGTTCCGGTGGCCCGTCATTTCGGGCTCATTCCGCTGGTCGTAGCATGTATCCAATCCCGCGGACCGTGTGAATCATCGGCTCTCGGTCCGCGTCGATTTTCTTTCTCAAGTACGAGATGTAGAGGTCGACGATGCTGGTGCGCCCGGCGAAGTCGTAGTTCCAGACCCGGTCGAGGATCTCGGTGCGGCTCAGCGCGCGGCGCGGGTTGCGCATCAGGAATCGAAGTAGCTCGAACTCGGTCGAGGAAAGCGAGATCGGGGTGCCGCCGCGAGTGACTTCCCGGCTGGCTGCGTCGAGCTTGAGGTCACCAACCTTCAGGGACTCGTCGGCGGGCGGCGCCAGATGACTGGAGCGGCGCAACAGTCCGCGCAGCCGCGCCACCAGCTCTTCGAGGCTGAACGGCTTGGTCATGTAGTCGTCGGCGCCGGCCGTCAGTCCGGTGACACGGTCCATCACCGAATCGCGTGCCGTGAGGAACAGCGTGGGTGTGTATGCGTCGGAGTCGCGCACCCGCTGCAGGATCTGCAGGCCGTCGACGTCGGGCAGCATGATGTCGAGGACCAACACGTCAGGACTGATCTTGTCGAACTTGGATATGGCCTTGCGCCCGTTGTGGGCGATCTCGACGTCCCAGCCTTCGTAGTGCAGGGCCATTTTGACCAGATTGGTCAGCGCAGGTTCGTCGTCGACAAGGAGCACCCGAATGGGTGATCCGTCGGCACGGTGAATTCGGGGCAGCTGCCCCAAAATCGCCTGCCGTGGACGTTGAGTGCGCGTGGATCCGGTCATTGCTTTCAATGGTCCTACACACCTCCCGGCGCATATGCAGTCGTCAGGGACCTCATATCAACCTCAAATGTAACCGTGAAGTGCGGCCCCGGCTATGACCGCTTGTTGCTGGGGGCTGTGGGCTGACCGCGCACGATTGAGTTGTTTTGGTCGCGCAAGCGATTAGGGGGCAGAGGTCGCTGCCCCGCTATTGGTGCACAGCACGGACCGGCGCAAAGCGCAGTGGCCGCGCACCTTGCGGTGCGCGGCCACTGTTGTCCTGCTCTTGTACCAGTCGCGCACCCCGTGCAGCATGTTGACGATGTTGCGGAAGGCGGTGTTCATCTGGCCCATGGTGTCCAGTGAGGTTGCCGAGGCCATACCGCTCCAGCCCGCGCCGGCGATGTTCTGCGAGGACGCCCACATCCGGCGGGCCTCGTCCTCGACGGTCTGGGCGTGCATTTCGAAACGGCCCGCCATGTCCCGCATCGCGTGCGGGTCGGTCATAAAGCGTGTGGCCATGATTCTTGTCTCCTTATGTTGAAGTCCGCATTTGTATGATTTCTAGCACCTGGACTGCTTCGGTGGTAGCCGAATCGCGGATAGATTACGACCCGCCGGTTAATTGCTGGCCTCAAACGAGTGACATGTTCCCCCTTTTTTCCGGCGTCACACGACGACCTGTTTGGGCATGACGATCGGCTTGAAGCCGTAACGCGGTCCCGCATACGCACCGGCGCCCTTGGCGGCTGCGGCCATGCCCGGCACCCCGGCCACTCCGGAAACCGGGGCAGCTTCCTCGGGAACCGTCCAGCCGCTTCCGCCCAGCGCACCGGTGGTCGCAGCTGTCTCCGGAAGGGCACTCGACCAGCTGGTGGGTACGGCCAGCTTGCCGACCAGGGTCGCCTCGCCCAAAGCCGCGCCAACGCCGGTGGGCGTCACCGTGTTCGCCAGCCCTGCGGTGGCGGCAGCCGCACCTTCGGCAGTCTCGATGGCGCCTTCGGCAGCAATTACCGGTGCACCGGTATCGAGAGCGTTTGCCAGGAAAATCGCGGTGGGAATAGTGGCCGTGGTGTACCAAGCCGCGGTGTTAACCGCACCGTTGATGACGTTGGCGACAAACGGAATGCCGAGGAAGTCCTCGATGTCCTGAATGATTCCGCCCAGTCCCGTCGCGTCGATAGCCGACGTTATCGGCGAGGCGAGTCCCATGATGGTGTTGGGCAGGTTGCTCAGCAGGCTGGTGATGCCGTCGGTTGCCGCGGCGGATGCGGCGGCCTGACTAACCGCCGCCGACTGTGCGGCGAGCCCGCCCGGGTTGCTGGTCTGCTGCGGTGTACTCAGCGGCTGCAGGGATCCCGAGGTCGAGGAAGCGGCCGCGTAGCCGTACATCGCCCCGGCGTCCTGCGCCCACATCTCGGCGTAGAGCGCCTCGGTTGCCATGATCGCCGGGGTGTTGATGCCCAGGAAGTTCGTCGCAACCAGTGCCGCCAGCAGCGATCGGTTGGCGGCGACCACCGGCGGCGGCACCGTCATCGCGAACGCTGCCTCGTAGGCGGCCGCCGATGCCGCGGCTTGCGCCCCGGCGTGCATCGCCGCTTCCGAGGTGTAGGTCAACCACGCCAGATACGGCTGAGCGGCGGCGATCATCGCCATCGACGCCGGGCCCATCCAAGACTCGGTGGTCAATCGGGTGATCACCGATTCGTAGGAGGCGGCCGTTGTGCCCAACTCGACGGCTAGGCCATTCCATGCGGCGGAGGCGGCCATCATGGGGCCTGCCCCGGCACCGGCGTACATGCGTGCGGAGTTGATTTCAGGAGGTAAGGCGCCAAAATCCATTGCTGTATCCCTCTTTTAGTGAAAGTTGTGGTGTTTTATCGATGTGGGAGACGTGTTGCCCAATGGCGCCTAGACCGCGGCCGGCTTTGGCATGACGATTGGCTTGACGCCGTAGCGTGGCGCACCAAATCCGGCGCTGTTGCGTGCGGCCGAACCCAATCCGGCCGGCACGCCCATGAACGTTCCCGGGGCGGCCGTCGGCGCGGCGGCTGTCCAGCCGGCGCCGGCCAGCGGGGTCGTGCTCGATACCAAGGTGGCCGATCCGGCCCAGGTCGGGGGCACCGAGAGCATGCCGACCGCGGATGCCCCGCCAATGCCAGCGGCGATGGGCGCACCCAGGGCGGCCTCGGCTCCTCCGAGCTCACTGAGCGCACCCAGCCCGGCTTCTGCTCCCAGGCTGACGTCGGCTTCGGCGGCTTCCTCGGCGGGAAGCAGACCGCCACCCGCCAGACCGATCAGAGTGGATGAGGCCGAGGCCCAGTTCCCAACGCCGATGTTGGTGAGGTTGCCGATGTTGCTCGACCAGGAGTCGGGAATTATCGAGCCGGTGTTTTGGATGAAGCCGATGATTCCCGAGGTAATGCCGTCCAGAGGTGAAGCGGCCGCTGCGGAGTTGAGGTTTTCGGTTGCGCCGTATGTCCCGGCGCTGGCCCCCAGGGTGTTCACGAACATGTCGTGCATGGCCCCTGCATCCGCGCTGACCTGCTGGTAGTAGGTGCCATACGCGGTGAAGAGTGCGGCCTGCAGTGCCGATACTTCATCGAGGGCGGCCGGAGCGATTACGGTGGTCGGAGCTGCCGCGGCGGCATTTTGCGCCGACATAGAGCTACCGATGGTCCCCAGCTGCGCGGCCGCGGCCGTCAACTCTTCAGGCACTGTTTTAAGGAATGACATCCAATGCTCCTTGCTTATGAGCTCCCCGCCCCTGGCCACCCGAGCTGAATCTGTGGGTAGGCATAAGGGCCCCTGTGTGTTGGCGTAACGCTAGCCACCCACGTGTCCACATTCGCGATTGAATGACGTAAGGTGATAGCTCGTTACGGCTTTTTAACGAAGGCGCCGACAGTTTTTACAAGCTCTTGTCGGCCGACATAGTCGTGTCATATGGCCACAGACGGGCGACACAGTAGTCTGGCGCGCGGCGCGCGGATGTTACGCGCATCACGGCTGGGACGCACGTCGGTGTTGGGGGCGATTTCCACAGGGGAGGGGCGTCTCGAGCCCGGCGGGTACGCGATAGATTCGCCGGCAGGCCCCCATAGCCCAATTGGCAGAGGCAGCGGACTTAAAATCCGTCAAGTGTCGGTTCGAGTCCGACTGGGGGCACAGGCCCGTATGGCCAGTGGCGGCCATTTTTGCGATTGACACTGCGTTGATCAGGATTGCGGCTCGCCTAGGCGCAACGCTGCCTGCCCTTACCCGCTAGCGATGGCTCCGATCGGGCAAATATCCGCAGGTCGGTGGGCGTTGCGTCTACTGTCCCGCTATGGAACGCGTTTGGCAGTGCGCCTGGGATCGGTGCGGGGCAAGATATTCGTGGGCGATTTGTGTAGTCACGTTCGCCGTGGTGCTGCCGGTTTATCTTTTGCTGTCTTTTTGGGTCGTCGCCTTCGAGAACTCGGGTCACTACATTGAGGCGGCGGTGGTCACCGTTGCCGTCGTATCGCTCGGATTGTGGGTGATCTTTCTTCCCAGCGTCGTGCGGCGCCGCCTCCCAGAGAAGTGGGCCGCCGATCATGACGTCGATCGGCTCAGCGCATTGGAAGCGACCTATGTGTACGGCCGGGGTGCGGTGGCCCGGGGGCTGGGCAGCAATGTTGTCTTGGGAGCATTCAACCTGGTCGCTGTCGGCGCCGTCGCCGGAGCAAGTGGGTCGCGGCTGGTTCAGTACGGGATCGTGGGCGCCGCCACCGGGATTGGAATCCAGCTGATCGCTATTCACAGTTTCGTAGAGGCGGCGCTGCGCCCCGTCCGGGTGGCGATACGGCGATACGGCGATACGGCGATACGGCGATACGGCGATCGGCGACTCGCTGCCTCGTTCTCGCCCCACTTTCGCGGCGTGGTCGAACCTGTCCGTGTTTAGAGTCGCGTTCAATTTCGCCATTGTGGGCGCCATGTTGGCGGGTCTGATCAGCCAGGCGCATACGGTGCCGCTCGTTTCTCTGGTGATCGGTGCCGGTATGGCGGTTGTCTTTGGAGTGCCGGTCATCGTTGCTCCGTCGTTCTCGCCGTCGATGCAGCCGATTAGGGATCTTGCCGCCGGGACCGAACGTGTCGCGGCCGGTGACTACAGCCGGCGCCTCCCGGTGGTTCAAGACGATGACCTCGGCGCGCTGGCCGCGTCGTTCAACCACATGCAGGCCGGTTTGGTTGAGCGGCAACGACTTCAGGCAGCATTCGGGACGTATGTCGATCCCGGTCTGGCGGCGCGGCTACTGGAGCAAGGCGACGATGTCTTCACCGGTGAGCGTCGCCAGGTCACCGTGATGTTCGTCGATGTGCGTGACTTCACCCCGTTCGCCGAAGCCCACACCGCCGAGGACACCGTCTCGCGCCTCAACGAGTTGTTCGAGATCGTGGTGCCCACCGTCGTGGACGCTGGGGGGCACGTCAACAAGTTCCTCGGTGACGGGGCGCTGGCCGTCTTTGGCGCCCCCAACGACCTTGCGGACCACGCCGATGCCGCTGTCGCCGCCGCTGTTCTGATTCACCGCCGTGTCGTTGAGCGATTCGGCGAGGAGTTTCGCATCGGCATCGGAATCAATACCGGGGTTGTGATCGCCGGAACCATCGGCGGCGGCGGCAAACTCGAGTTCACCCTCATCGGTGACACCGTCAACGTCGCAGCTCGGGTCGAGCAACTGACCAAGGCCACCGGTGACGCGATCCTTCTCACCCAGCAGTGCGTCGATGCGCAGGGGTCACGCCCCGCTGGACTCATCGACCGTGGACTGCATGTGCTGAAAGGAAAATCGGCCGCCATCCAGGTGTTCGGCCTTCACCAAGAGAGCGACATGCGGGCTGACCTCACCCACTGAGCAGCGGGCATATCAGGGTCTGTCGCCTCACCATCGAGGTCCGCCAATTCCGTTACTGCAGAACGTATTATCGGCCACGTCGATACGGAAAGCGGATGTGTGCACAAGTCTCCGTAACTCGCACAATCGCACCAACGCTTACGCGCAGGAGCGGTTTGATGTTGCCGCCGGGGCCGACTGACTGCCGATGCCGCGGGGGGTGAGTAGTTCGTCCAGCCCGTACTGGCTCACCAGATCGATGTGCTCCGGCGCGGCTTCGGGCGATGAGCGCCGCTCGGACCGGGGGGCCTGTCCGAGGTAGAGCTCCGTGGCGGCCTTGGCCTGAAACATTCCGATGACGGCCTCGTTGTGTCGGTCCGTGCCGAACTGTGTCAACGCGGTGGTGAGCTTGGCGTCGACGTAATCCAGCGTGTACTCGATCTGGTGCAGCGCTCTCGTCTCCTCGCGGGCATTTTCGCGCTGCGCCTGGGGCTTGCGACGATCAGCCAGGAACCGCATGGTGGTGGCGCCGATCGCGGCCGACAGCATCGGGATGAACACCACTATGGACGCCACGCCGAGCGAGCCCTTGAAGGTCAGCGCGGCGACGATGCTCGATGCCAACAACACCGAGAGCAGCGCGAGCAGCAGCGTGGTGGGAGATGCTGCGGCCACCCGATCTCCGGCTCGGCGCACGACTGGGCTGAGCTTGGCCGACACCGTCGCCGCCTGCTGGGCCAGGGTGTGGCCCCACTGTTGTTTCGGGCGCGATGTCGCCGGTGTTGCCGCTGGCGCATCGGCCGCGGGCACCGACTCGGGGCGCGCTTCGTCAGCGGGTGGCGGGGTCTCGGAGGGTTGGGCCATGGGGCCATTGTGGCCTGAGTGGTCTGTGATTCGGGGGAGGTGATCCGGCCCGTCCAGATCTTCTTCCAGCCCCGTCCTGTTGAGCGAACACCACCAGCGCGAAGCTACGGCAGGCTGTCGCAGTGTGAACGCGACGCCAAGTCGGGCAGGGGTGGGTTCGCGCTTTCAGTGTCCGGCCAGAACGTTCTTCACCACCGCGATGGCGGTCGCGAGAATGAGCACCACCAGTCCGTAGACGGTTGCCCGGAGGCGGCCCGCGCCGCCGCGGCGCGCTACCGCGTAGCCGCTGACCGCGATGAACCCGGACAGGCCGAACTCGGCGGCGTGGTACTCCAGATGAGCTGGCAACACGAGGATGGTGACCGACGCCAGGGCGGCGACCACGGCGGCGCCGACCAATTGTGCGCCGGCCGCCTCGATGTCGCGAGCCTGGACTTTGCCGGCCCCGATGAGGCGCGCCGAGATTTTGAAGGCGAAGAAGTGGGCGGCAGCCAGCCCGATGGTGATGCCCCAGATGAGACCGATCAGGTGGTGGCGGGCGGCCTCGGGCAGCGCCAACAGCGCGGCAAGCAGGCAGACGGCCACATACAGGGCCATCGTGTAGCTCTCCTTGCGCAGTTCGGCGGCGTCCTCGCCGCTTTTCGCCCTCGCGGAAGCACCTTCGGCCATGTTGCTCATCGTGACACAACGGCCGACGGTGGTCTGCGCCGAAACAGCCCGGCCCGATGCCCGTCGATCCGCGGGGGCGATACCCGAGGCGGGTAGCGCCAAGCACCCTCTTTCGACGATGACGACACCGCGCATTCCTTTTACCGAATCGAATGGTGCGGGACAGGAGCGGTGAAATCGCGAACGGCCTAGCGGGAATATCGGAGATTCCTACCGAACGTGCCACTTGAGGAGTACATCTTTTTACTACGCGATGTCTACCTGACGCGTGATTTGGTGCCGTGCTTGGAGTGGCTGGCGGTGTGCGAAGTGTTGTCTAACGCGGGCGTGGTTCAGTTTCGGGTGCTGGCAATTACGTGTGTAATGGGGCTTCTCTTCGCGCCAGCAGTAAACGCCGAACCGGGCGTTGCGCCGATCCCGCGACAACCAAGCTCATCGTGTGACCCGAACTACTCCGGTGCCTGCGTCCCGATCGCCAGTGATGTCGACTGCGCTGGCGGTAGCGGAAATGGTCCGGCCTATGTGGAGGGCCCGGTAATTGTCATCGGACGCGACATCTACGGCCTTGATCGAGACGGCAATGGAATTGGGTGCGAATAAAGCCCGTGAACTGGCGGGCCAAGAGTCTGCGTCAGGCAGTTTGGGGAATACGTACTAGCCTCGATTCTTCGTGCTGGCGGGGTTCGGTGGTGTTGGATCATGAAAATCGCTCAGTGATAGCGATTTTGGGTTTGGGGTGTGTTTGACTGCCCCGTGGCGCCCGGGTTGGGCGGGCTTTCCCGGGGTCGGTGGGCAGTCCGCTCCGTCGGCTACCGCCGCGGCCAGATCGGTGAACACCGCACCCGGGGCATACGCTCACGGCCCCTTGTAGGTGTCGGCCAATGCCGCGGTGAACTGCTCAGACAACCCGGTCTGATCGGCGAGCTCGCGCAACAGCCCCATCCCGGAATGCGACACCACACCATGGCCGTCCGCCGATACTTTCGCCCGCGAGGCGCCTTCCAGTCGAGATGGTTGAACCGTAGAGAAGTCCAATCATTCTTTACAGGACAGGCACTTTCGCGCTTCAACACCCAGATGCATCGGCATCCCGCGAAGAATCGAGGCTAGTGCCTGAAGAGCCGTATTGGCCATGCCCGATCTCATTTCGGCCCCCGGCTGGGCCCCATTGAAGCATTGGCAACATTGGCAATGAAACCGAAATTGGGGCTAGTTGCTGACACTCCTAATACGTTGGTATGACGAAACATTCGATTAGGTCGATACTTCGACACAGTTCTTCGAAGCGGGGTCATCCCCACGCGGGCGGCTAGTACCGTTGCGCCTGGCCTCGACGAACAATATGCGGCTGTAGGCGAAGTTGCTTGCGATGCCAATGATAAGACTCGGTGCGATTGTCGCCAGGATATTCGATGTGCCCGCTATCAGGTGGCCGATGACCAGCCAGGATGCCGTGAGCATGGAATTCACCACCGCGGCCATCCAAAAGCCCCGTCGGGGGTTTGCTGGCCAGCGGACTAATCGTTCGAGCGTCAGTGCCAGCACGAGAGTCGCAGACAGGCTGAGTGCCGCTTGGGTCAAGCCGGCGTGCAGGGCGACGATCACGCCGGAGCGATAGTGCGTGACGGCAGCCGAACATCCGTAGCTCATGGCCGCCCACATTGCGAGCAATGCTGGCCGTGCATTGGTCCGTAGCCACCGAAAGTCGGCGCTGTTGCGTATTAGTCTCATCGGAAGCATCCGCGTCAACTTATGGCAATGGGAAATCTAAGTGAATCCGATGGCTAGGGGACATCTCTTGTCCCCTAATCGGGGGAAAGAGATCTTCGTGACGGGACAGCGGACGTACGAATAGCACCCCTACAACGACGCAGCATGCAATCATAGATATGGGTTATTGACCGTTAAAATTTCTTTATGATTCTAAATTTGCACAGCTCAAACCCCTTGTGGTAGACGATATGTTCGAACTCCCCCCTCGGAGTCGAGGTGGTTTGGAGCCGACATGGGTGTTACGTGCTAGCAAGAATTGAGATTGAGGAATCAATTATTTCTGCGATTGAGGAATCCATCATTTCTGAGGTGGCGGCGCCGCGGCTGGAATTGTTGGCGCAGGCGCACCATTTGTCGGTGGGATTTGCTCAGGTCCGTGAGGACGCGTTGCAGGACGTGTGGCTTGCGTCGCGGCAATACCGGACGCGGGGTAGGCCGTTGCGCGTCGCGTTGACGGCCTCCGGTGGGTGTACCGTCGCTGCCTTGGCGGCGACTGCGGGTGTGGGTTTGCTGCATCTGATCGACGCCAATCCGGCGCAACTGGCGTTGACGCGGCTCAAGTTGCACCTGCTGGAGACGGTCGGTAGCCCAGAGCGGATGTGTTTGCTGGGACACGAGTGGATGCCTGCGTCGGAACGTCACGCCGCATTGGAGCAGGGCTCCGGCGTTAACGCCGGAGCCCTGCGCATTGGAGCCGGTCTTTGCGGCATTGAACATCGCACCGGACGCAGTGGGCCCGGTACCGGAGGTTGCTACCTGGGGCCCGGATTTCTGCGGTCGCTACGAGTGGCTGTTCGCCGCGTTGCGTCATGAGCTTGCGGACTGGCAATACGAATTGAATGGTGTCCTAGGGCTGCGGAATCCGGCAGAGCAGTCGCGAAGGGTTGCTCGTGGCACGGCTCTCGGTGCGGCGTTGGATCGCGCCTTCGATGCGGCCTTCGACCTGGACATCCTGGTGAATTTGTTCGGTGAGGGGGCGACGGCCAACCGTGTCGAACCGTTCGCCCGGCACTTCGCCCGCCGGACCCGACACGTGCTCGCGACCCAACCCGCGGCCGACAATCCCTACCTGTGGCAACTATTGGCCGGGCGATACCCCGGCGTCACGGTGCCTTGGCTTGCCCACAAGGCGCCAGTAGTCGACTTACCGGAGATCACATTCACGCAAAACACAATGGACGCGGCCCTCGGAGTCCTGCCGCGCGGCGGGTTCGACATCGTTCACCTGTCGAACATCCTTGATTGGCTCACTCCCGAGGAGGCTCTTATCACGCTGGCGCGTGCTTACCACGCCCTGCGGCCGGGCGGCATTGTCGTTGTGCGCCAGCTGAACTCAACGTTGGATGTGCGCGGCTGCGGCCCGGATTTCCGATGGGATCCGGCTGCGGACGAACTACATAGGCGGGACCGCAGCTTCTTCTATCGAGCCTTGCACGTCGGTGTCAAGCCCTGATCGCTACCGAATCAACTTCTCTTCATCCACCACCCCGATTGGAGCACGATGTCTACTACCGTATGCCTCACCAAGGCCGCGCGTGTCACGAAAAGGGCCGAGCAGATTCTTGACGGCATCGGGATCATGGCTAACCCGTACCTCACCACACTGACCGACGGCAGCATGCCGCTGGAGCGCTTCCGCGCCAGCCAGGAGCAGTTCGGCTTCGCCGTCACCTACTTCGCCCGGCCGATGGCCTCACTGATTTCCCGGATGGATCTACCCGGCCAGCGGCTCGGCATCTTGAGCAACATCGTCGAGGAGCATGGCGACTTCAAACCTCATTTCTTCCACCACGCGACCTTCCGGCAGTTCCTAGCCAGCATCGGCAGCGATGCCGAGCGACTGGACGCCCTGGCGCCAGCCCCCCCAGGTGGATGCCTTCAATAGCGTTCTGACCTCCGTCTGCACGATGGAGGACATGGCGGTGGGGATCAGTTGTCTGGGCATCATCGAGCATGCTTTCGCCGGCATCTCGGCAACGATCGGTTCCGCGGTGGTGGAGCGGGGTTGGGTCGCCCAAGACGATCTGGTGCACTACGCGTTGCATGCCGAGATCGACGAGCAACATGCTGAGGACTTCTTCGTCCTCGTCGAGGACACCTGCGACGACTCGCGCACCAGCTGTGCGGTAGACCGCGGCCTGCGACTCGGCGGATACGTGTTTAACCGCCTGTACACCGACCTGTATCAGCTCGGCGGCTGAGCCAGGAGTGACAACCGTCCACATGCTTCAGGGCCCGCCGCCTTCCGGCCTGGCGCGAGCCTTGGAGACTTTCGAGCAGCAGTTCACCTACCCGCTGGGGCCCGGCCGTAGCTTCCGCATCTCCCATGGCGCCGACTACACGCGGTTCTACCGGGCGATGGGCGAGGTGGCCAGGGTGTTCGTGGCCGAGCGCGACGGCCAGGTGATGGGCACAGTGGCGGCTGCAGTGCGACCACTGCGGACCCCCGAGGGGCGCGAGCAGCACAGCGCCTACATCGGGGACTTGAAGATCCTGCCGGCCGAGCAGGGCGGACGGACCATTTTGAGGCTTGGCATCGCCTTTCTGAAAGAAGCAAGAAAGCATAGCCACGCCGAGAGCAGAGGGTTCGGCGTGGTGATGGATGGCACCGCCAAAACGCCGTCGGAGTATTCCGGGAGGCTGGGATTTCCCAACGGTACCGAGGTCGGCCACATCAGCGTGCTGCGCATCCCCACCTGCCAAGGCTCCGATGCCACCGCGGCACACACCGCCTACCTGGTGCCCCCGGCAGCGGCCGCGCAGGCCTACCGGCGCTGGACGCAGGGCCACTACGCGGTGCCCGCGGGCGACGCGACGTTACGCTCCGAGCTAACCCCAACCACACTCCTGCTGCCCGACGACTTGGCGTGCGGGCTGCTGGAAGACACCCGCCAGGCCAAACGCTTGCTCACTGAGGACGGTGAGCTGCGCAGCGCGCATCTGTCCGACTTCGCCTACCGCAACCCGGCGTGTGGAGCCGCACTGCTGCAGTCCGCGCTGCCGTTGGCCGCTAAGCATGGCAACCCGGCGCTGTTTGTCGCCGTCCCGGCTTCGGATACCGACGCGTTCCTGGCGCATCTGGACATCCCGCAAACGGTGGTGGCCCCGGCGACGATCTACGGCACGAGGCTGGCCGCCGCGCCGCGATGGACCGTCAACACCGCAGAGATCTGACATCTCTATCACCTGTCAAGAGAGGACATTGCAATGGCGGAAGCCACAACTGACCCGATTCGGCTGCCGCCGGGGCCGAATGCGTCGAAGCTGACTCAGACATTGGTATACGTTTTCGCCAAGGCGCGCGCCCGGACGCGGTTGACCAACCGGTATGGCTCTGGGTACTCCCTCAATCTACCAAAATACGGCCCCACGCTAGTCATCAGCGATCCGGCGATGTTGAAGGAACTTTTCACTTCCGGCAACGATTTAGTCACTCGGCCAACGACTCTCGGCAAGCTGCTGGGGCCGGGCTCGATACTCAGCATGATCGGCGTCGAGCATCGTCAGCGTCGCAAGCTAATGGTGCCACCATTTAACGGCAGGCGCATCGACGCGTACGTCAAGATCGTCGAAGAGGAGTTCCTGCGTGAGGCTCAAACCTGGCCTGAGGAAACAGAATTCGAATCCCTGCAAGCGTTGGTGAATATTACCGGCAGCATAGTCTTGCGCACGATCCTGGGTGCGCACGGGGCGATCGTCGAAGAGCTCCAGTACTTGGGGCCACGGACAATTGTGCTCGCCGCTAGCATGATTGCCTTACCAGAGTGGTTGCGGCGTGATCTTGGCCCCTGGAGTCCATGGGGCAAGATTCAAGCGGCTCGAAGCCGATTTGACGAACTGGTCGCCCAGCTGATCGCTGAAGCACGGGCAGATCCGAACTTTGAGACACGGACCGACATGCTGGCGATGATGCTGCAGGCGCGCTATGACGACGGCTCACCCATCACCGACGCTCACATCAGCGATGAAATGCTGACGATGATCGTGGCCGGACACGAAACGACGGCCACCACGCTGGCATGGGCCATCGAGCGTTTACGTCGCAGCCCCAGTTTCGTGGCGCAACTCGTCGATGAGATCGACAGCGGCGGAACCGCGCTGATGCAGGCTACGGTCTGGGAGGTGCAACGTACCCGGCCGGTATTGGATTTCATCGCTCGGCGAGTCGAAACGCAGCTACGACTGGGCCCATGGGTGCTTCCGAAGGGTCATATGATCGTTGGCGATGTTTGGGCTGCTCAACACGCGTCGAGCAGTTTCAAGGACCCAGAACGGTTTGACCCGACCCGTTTCGCCGATGGGCCACCAGAGAGCTATGCGTGGATACCTTTCGGCGGCGGCATACATCGGTGTATCGGCGCCGCCTTTGCGAACATGGAGATGACAACCGTCCTGCGAACCCTCCTGCGCAAGTTCGAACTTGTTCCGACCGATGCTCCCGCCGAGCCGATCCGTTCTCGCGGTATCACCAACGCGCCGGGCCATGGCGGGCGCATCGTGGTACGCAGCCGTCCGGCTGGTGCCCGCGCCGCATATGCGTCTGAGGATGGGCATTCTGCTGTAGCACAATCAGTTTGAAATCCGACCGGGAATTTTCACGCATGACCGACAACTCGATCGCCTGGGTGGAGGGGTCGTTGGTAGCGGGTGACCAGCGTGCGCAGCCGCACGAGCCGCGCCAACTGCGGATTGCGACGGCCGACGAACTCATCGCGGCGATCGCGACTTCGCTTATCAGGGGGGCGCCCGCGATTGGCGTCACGGCGGCTTTTGGAGTGGCGTTGGCCGCGTCGTTGGCTGCCTCAGGTGACAACACCGACGAGCAGATCCGACGTCAGGCCGCGCGCATCGCGTCGGCGCGGCCAACCTGCGCCCGTATATCCGCAAAGAACGGGGCGTGGACGCGAAGTAAACGTCGTCGATCTCTTGGTACTGGCGGAGCGCACACACCGACAACACGTTCCGGCGGTGGAAGAAGGACCTCGCCACTGAGGAGGCGGGCTCAGATCGATGCCTCTGTGAGTGGCAGTAAACGCGCGGTCCGTCGTTGTATTTCGCTGTCGAAGCAACAATGGTCGACTGCACCGCAATCACGTTCTAATAGCGCCTACAAGTACTACCGGGTGAAATTCGCATGACTGTCAATTACGCGAACCACTCCGACACCGAAAGGCCGCTGATCGCGAGGAAGATTCATGCGTTCGCGGTGCCAATCATCTTGGGCTGGCTGGCTATTTGCGTCGCACTCACCGTGTTCGTGCCATCGCTGGAAAAGGTCGAACAACAGCGTGCAGTTTCACTGAGTCCTCAGGATGCGCCGTCCTTCCAAGCGGTCAAGCGCATCGGCCAGGTGTTCCACGAAGGAAATTCCGACAGTTCAGCGATGATCGTGTTGGAGGGCGATCAACCGCTCGACGACGCGGTCCATAAGTATTACGCCGCTTTGTTGCGCAAGTTGAATGCCGATAAAAAGTACGTAGAGCACGTGCAAGACTTCTGGGGCGATCCTCTCACGGCGGCGGGCGCGCAAAGCGACGACGGCAAAGCCGTGACTGTCCAATTGAGTTTGGGGGGGCAATCGAGGTGAGTCGCTGGCCAATGAATCCGTCGAAGCCGTCCGCAAGATCGTTGCGGAGACGCCCGCTCCGCCCGGGATAAAAACGTACGTCACGGGACCATCGGCGCTCATGGTGGATATGCAGCGCAGCGGTGACAAGTCCATGCTGAAAATCACGCTGACGACTGTCACAGTCATTTTTTTCATGTTGCTACTCGTCTATCGTTCGGTCAGCACCGTTATTGCCTTGCTGTCCATGGTCGGCGTTGCATTGACAGCGTCGCGGGGAATTGTCGCCCTCATCGGGCACAGCGGGGGTATCGGACTCACCACGTTTGCGGTCACGTTGCTCACGTCGTTAACAATCGCGGCCGGCACGGACTACGGCATTTTCGTCTTTGGCCGGTACCACGAAGCGCGCCTGATCGGCGAAGACGAAGAGACCGCCTTTTACACCATGTACCGCGGCACTACCCACGTCATTTTGGGCACTGGCTTGACTATCGCCGCCGCGACCCTCTGCCTCCTGTTCGCCCGGCTGCCTTCCTTCCAGACTCTGGCCATCCCCTGCGCGGTGGGGACGCTGGTTACTGTGGCGGTCGCGCTGACGCTGACGCCGGCCGTGCTGGTTGTCGGCAGCCGCTACGGTCTGTTCAACCCCAAACGGCGGCTCGACGTCCGGAGCTGGAGACGAGTCGGCACGGTGGTAGTGCGATGGCCTGTGCCCGTCCTCACCGCAACACTGGCTATTGCCCTCGTCGGACTGCTGGCTCTGCCCGGACTTCGAATCAACTACAACGACCGGATCTATCTACCCGCCGGCATCCCTGCGAACCAGGGGTACGCGGCGGCAGATCGCCATTTCGCCCCGGCCCGGATGAAGCCCGAGATCTTGATGATCGAGGCGGATCACGACATGCGAAACCCGACCGACTTCTTGATTTTGGACAAACTGGCCAAGGGAATCTTCCGCGTTCCCGGAATCTCGCGGGTCCAGGCGATAACCAGGCCCGACGGAACTACACTGGCGCACACGACGATACCGTATTTGACCAGCATGCAGAACGCCATTCAAGTGCCGACGCTCAAATTTCAGCGTGACCCGATGAAGGACATGCTCGCGCAAGCCGAGGAAATGGGCTAAATGGCCGTTGCGATGCGTCGCATTTACGACGCCATGGCGAAGCTTTCCGGCAATACCCACCGAATGGCTAATGACTTCGTCGAGATGGAGCAAATCACCAGTGAGGTGCGCGACCACATCGCCGACTTCGATGACTTCTGGCGGCCAATCCGCAGCTATTTCTACTGGGAAAAGCACTGCTACGACATTCCGATCTGCTGGTCGTTCCGATCGGTATTCGACGCGCTGGATGGTGTGGACGAGATAGACGAGAAAATCGGCGCGCTCGTGAGTGACGTCCAGACCCTGGACGCGCTGCTACCCCAGATGCTCGCGACGTTCCCGCCGATGATCGAGACCATCGAAAGCACGCGCACCATGATGCCGACCATGCACAGCACCATGGTGGGCATTTTCGACCAGATGGATGAGATGAGCGAAAATGCGAACGCCATGGGCAAGGCGTTCGACACCGCCAAGAACGATGACTCTTTCTATTTGCCGCCGGAGATTTTCCAAAACAAGCGTTTTCAGCGCGCAATGGACTCGTTTCTGTCGGCGGACGGACACGCGGCCCGCTTCATCATTTTGCACCGAGGCGACCCCCAAACGCCCGACGGCATGGCAAGCGTTAATGCGGTCCGGACGGCGGCGGAAGAGTCGCTCAAGGGGACCCCATTGGAGGACGCCAAGATATATCTGACTGGCGCGGCAGCTGTGGTCAAAGATATCGACGAGGGCGCCGGCTGGGACCTTCTGATTGTGGGAATTTCGGCCATGTGCCTGATTTTTATCATCGTGCTGATCCTCACCCGCGCCCTTATTGCTGCCGCTGTGATCGTGGGGACGGTAGTGCTGTCGCTGGGCGCTTCCTTTGGGCTATCCGTGCTGCTATGGCAGCATATTCTCGGCGTTCCCTTGCACTACATGGTGCTGACGATGTCTGTTATCGCCCTCTTGGCGGTGGGATCTGACTACAACCTGCTGTTGGTGGCCCGGTTCAAACAGGAATTGGGCGCCGGACTGAATACCGGAATCATCCGCTCGATGGGCGGTACCGGAAAGGTCGTGACGAACGCGGGCCTGGTATTTGCCGTCACCATGGCATCGATGGTCGTCAGCGACTTGCGAGTTATCGGCCAGGTGGGAACTACGATTGCCCTGGTCCTGCTGTTCGATACCTTGATTGTCCGGTCGTTCATGACGCCCGCAGTAGCCGCGCAGTTGGGCCGCTGGTTCTGGTGGCCGATGCGAACAGGCGCCATACGCTAGATGGCTAGATCCGGCGAAGCCGGATTTTTGAGTCAAGTTGTGTGGCGTGGGTCAGGTTCGCTGGTGTTCGATTTGGAGGGTGCGTCATTCCATCTGCGTAGGTCCGGGGTGGTCCATTAGCGGACCGCTGTTGGGGCGGACAGAAGGAGTGTCTTGTGACCAAGACCATGCAGGCGCCAGCCGGGGACAAGACGGCGGTGCGGCGGTTGGCCGAGACGTTCACAGCCGAGACGCTGGACTCGTCGATCAACCTGACGTAGGTCACTTTTCCGGTTCGGGTTTGTCGCGGGGCTTGGAACTGCTGTTTTCCGATCGTTGAGGCTAGAGCAAGCTCAGTGCGGCCGTGTGCAAGCATTCGCCGTCGTTTTCGGCCACCATGGTGTGGTGGAGCTATCGGTACGCGGGGCGGCGCCATGACTCGGGCGCAGGTCGCGCGCCTGCTCGAACAGCACCGGGCATCGGGGCGCCGATTCACCGCGGCCGGCATCGAGTCCTTCGTCTTGGATAGCGGCGCCCGAGACGCACCGCCGGTGATCTGCGTGCACGGCGTGCCAGCGTCGTCATTCCTCTACCGCAAGGTCGTGGCGGCCCTGGCCCAGCGTGGTCTGCGGGGGATTGCGATCGATCTGCCCGGTCTCGGCCTTGCCGAACGCCCCGGCGACGCCGACTACACCTGGAGCGGTCTGGGACGTTGGCTGGGCGCGGCGATCGATGCGCTGGGTATCGGCCGCTTTCACCTGGTCGTCCACGACATCGGTGGACCGATCGGATTCGACGTCGCCAACGCGGCACCCGATCGTGTGCTGTCGATGACGCTGCTCAACACCATCATCGCGGTGGAGCGCTTTCACCGCCCCTGGCCGATGGAGCCGTTCGCTCATCGAGCGGTCGGCGAAATGTGGCTTGCCTTGTTGCGCGTTCCGGGTGCGTTCGAGTCGATAATGCGTCTGGTGGGCGTGAGCAGTCGGGTCCCGAGCGCCGAGATCGCTTGTTGGAAGCCGCTTTTGTTCGGGGATGACGGAGGCCGGGCATTCCTCGAGATCATGCGGGGCTTCGAACTGACACCAGAAAAACAGCACAGCTACATCGCGGCGGTCCAGGACACGCGCTATCCGGTGCAAATCGTATGGGGTGTTCGAGACACGATGCTGAGTTGGCGCCGCTACGGCGCCGAGGCCCGGCAGCTGGCCGGGACGCAGCGGGTGACCACGCTACCGGCCAAGCACTTTCTTCAAGAGGATTTTCCAGAGGAGATCGCGGCCGCGGTTCAGCGGCTCGCCCAGTCGAGCTGAATCACAGGCCATGGTCTGCTTTGACGATCTCCGCGGCACGCTCACCGATCACGACGCAAGGAGCCATGGTGTTGCCGGTGGTGATCCGCGGCATGATCGAACTATCGGCGACCCGAAGATTTTCCATTCCATGGACTTTCAACTTGGCGTCAACCACCGACATGTCGTGTCGCCCCATCTTGGCGGTGCCGGACTGATGCCAATAGGTCGAAGCGCCATCGCGAATGAAACGTTCGAGCTCGGCACCCGCGAAACCGCCCGGCATCACCTCGCGCTTCGCGAAGGGGCGAAGTGGTGCCGTATTTCCGATCTCGCGGCAGAGTTGCAACCCGGCCGCGGCGGCCTTCATATCGTCAGGGTGGGCGAGCATCTCGGCCTCGATCAGCACAGGGTCGCCGGGGTGCGGCCCGCTGAGCCGCACCCGACCGCGACTTTGTGGTCTGACCACGCCGACACACATGGTCCAGCCGTGTGCCGGCAGCCCGTAGCGTGCTGCGTTCTCCGGGCTGGACAACGGAAACTCCGCGACACAGATCTGTAGGTCCGGGGTGGCCAGCGTCGGGTGGCTCTTCCAGAAGACCGTGACCTCCGCCCCGTTGTTGCGCGGTGCCAGCGCCTCATGCGATTCCCATACACAGTCAATCCGAGGGTGATCCTGATAGTTGTGTCCCACTCCGCGAAGATGCGTGATGACCGGAATGCCGAAGCCGCGCAGTTCATTTGCATCCCCGATGCCAGACTGCATGAGCACTTTGGGGGTGTTGATGGCGCCGAGTGAGACGACCACCTCTTGGGTGGCGGAGACGGTGCGGATCGCGTTGGCATGTGAGAACTGCACGCCGGTGACACGACTCCCGCTGAACGTCAGCCGCCGGACCGTCGCACCGGTAAGGACGGTGAGGTTGCGTTGTTGCAGGTGGGGGTGCGCATAGCTGCGGAACACCGACTCGCGGAGTCCATTTCGCAGTTGCAGGTCCAATAGCGATGCGCCGCCCGGTCCCTCCATCATGATGCCGTTGTTGCTGTCATACACGGGAATCCCGATTGCGCCCGCACCATCGACGACGGCCGTGGCAATCGGATTGGGGTCGGGCGCGGTTTGGACGAACACCGGGCCTCCGACTCCCCGCCGATCGCCGTCGCAGCGGCCGTGAGAGTCTTCGATGCGGCGGTAAATGTCCAGGACCGATTCATAGCCCCAGCTCCGGTCGCCGGCCGCCGCGGCGAAATGGGCCCAGTCGTTGCGGTGACCGCGCGCCCAAGCCATCACGTTGATGCTCGATCCTCCGCCGAGCACCTTGCCCATGGAGAGCGGGATGGATCGTCCGTTCAGGTGGGCGCTCGGAGCCGACGCAAAGCCCCAATCGCGTGCGCTGCCCAGGTTGAGTGGCCATTGGGCGGGATCCATCACCTCCGCAACGTCGTCGGTGCCGCCGGCCTCCAGCAACAGCACGGCGACGTTGCTGTTCTCGGATAGTCGCCGCGCCAGCACCGACCCTGCCGAACCGGATCCGCAGACCACGAAGTCATACCGCGCCGCGATGGGGTCGGAGCACATGTGATTTCTCGATTCTGCATCGGGGCGGTTCGGTATCCGGTGGTCTTTTGGTTTGCGGTCGCGGGGATCAGTGGCGGCGCCGATCACGATGACGCGATGTCTCACCCAGTGTTGGTCGCGCGGGACGGGGCGCGCTTGCACGCCGGCGCACGGATCTTGAGCTTGCGCGAATGCTTCGGGTGAACTCGCGGCGCAGCGCCGCTTCGGGCGCCGCGCAGGTACCGTCGAATGAGGTGCTCAGCATCCGTCACGGGGGTGGGCGCCGTACCGCGCGATGACGTCGGCTGAGCAGGTTGCGGCCAAACCCGGGATGGCTCGCCGACGAGTTGGAGGCACCATGGTGAATCCCAGCCGACCCGGCCAGCGCTGTGCCGCCACGTCCGCACGGCGAAACGAACGTTTTGAAGCCTTCCAGCACGCCATCTCCCAGACATTCGTGCCGCTTGCGTTATGCGTCGATGACGTCGGAACTTTTCGTGGCCAGGTGCGCTCGGCGAGTCTGGGCACGGTCCGAGTGTCCGATGTCCGGGTCGGAAGTGACGTGCTGGTGCGCCGCACGGCCAAGCTGATAAACCACAGCGCCCCGGACTACCTCAAGGTCGCGATGCCGCTGAACGGTAAGTGCGTTGTGACCCAGGACGGCCACGAAGAGACGTTGGCTCCGCGAGATTTCGCGGTGTACGACACGACCCGGCCCTACAGCCTGGCTTTCAGCGGTGTCTACCGGGCGCTGGTCGTCATGTTTCCGCGCGACCAGATGCGGCTGTCCTCGGCCGAATTGACGCGATTAACGGCTCGGCGGCTGAACGGGCGCGATGGCTTGGGAGCGTCGGTGTCGGCCTTCCTGACCGAGATGGGCAACCGGCTCGACGATGCGAACACCGCCGGCACCCTCTATCTAGCCGACGCGGTGCTGGACATGCTGGCGGCATCGTTCGCCGCGCAACTCTCCGACGAGACCGGCGGCAATGTGGCTCGAGGTACGCGAGGCCTGGCGCTGCGGATTCGCGCCTTCATCGAAAGTCGGCTCGGTGACCCGGGTCTGGATGTTTCAACGATCGCTGCCGCGCATCATGTTTCGGTGCGGTACCTGCAGAAGCTGTTCGAGTCGCAGGGTCAGACAGTCACCGGCTGGATCCGAGACCGCCGCATCGAACATTGCCGTCGCGACCTGGAAGATCACCGCCTTGGGGAGGTGCCGGTGAGCTCTATCGCCGCGCGTTGGGGGCTGGTCAACGCATCGCATTTCTCCCGCCTCTTCAAGGCCATTCATGGGTCCTCACCCGCCGAATACCGCGCCGAGGTTTCGCTACGCTCGCCTTCCGCATCCACCGATCGGGGCTAGGTTGGGAGGTAGAGCTGCGCGATAGCGGGATCGGGTTGCTGCTTGGGGAAAGGCGGCCGGTGTGGCAATCGACTACAACCAGGGGCACATCGCCGAGCAGTATCAACAGGCGAAGACGCAGCCTTGGCGAGAACGCATCGAGACCTACTCCTTTCTCAAGCACATCGGTGACGTCAGCGGCAAGAAGGTGCTGGACGTCGCGTGCGGCGAAGGGCATTTCACCCGCTTGTTGCGCCGCGCCGGCGCCGGGCAGGTGGTCGGACTCGACATCTCCGAACGGATGATCGCCCTGGCCCGCGCGCAGGAAAAGCAGCAGCCGTTGGGCATCGACTACGTCGTGGCGGACGCCCGTTCGACCGTTGCGCAACAGGATTACGACGTGGTTGTGAGTGCGTGGCTGCTGGTGTACGCGCAAAACCGGGCGGAGCTCGCGCAGATGTGTCGCGGCCTGGCGTGCCGGGTCAAGCCGGGCGGCCGGTTCGTCACCGTGAACACCAATCCGGGGGTGTATTCGTTTCGGCCCGACTACCGTAAGTATGGATTCGAGCTGCAACTGGCCGATCACGTCTACGACGGCGCGCCGATCGACATCACGGTCAATCTCGCCGATTCCAGACTGCGAGTCCGGAACTACTACCTGCCGATCGAGGCCTATGCCCGCGCGTTCCGGCACGCCGGTTTCCACGACTTCGCCGTCCACATTCCCGATCTGGAGCCTGCGCCCGAAGCGGGTGAGGAGGGCGACTACTGGGACTACCTACTCGACAATCCTTTCCTGGTCATCATGGACTGCGTCAAAGACTGACGTGCGCCGCGACGGTGCCGTCAGAGCTGCTGGAGCTAAATCGATTTCGGTTTGGCGAGATCCTGTCACGACCACGTTCTAGTTGTCGTTGACCGTTACCACCATCTGGTAGTCGCTGGCCTGCCAGGCCTGCATGAAGGTGTCGATCGGCACCTGCTTGTCGGCGCCCGACGGATAGGCGGGGTCGTTGAGGTGCACGACGCCGGTGCGGGTGTCCACGCCGGTGATGACCAGGGAGTGGTCCGGGGCGCTGTGGTCGCCGTCCGGGTTGTCCCAGATGGTTTCGACGTTGACGGTGGCGATCACCTTGTGGCCATCGCCGAGGTAGCGCTCGATCGCCGAAAGTCCGGTGGGAACACCGGTTTGCTCTTCGGTGGAGGCATTGGTGATGGCACCCTTGATGCCGAACTGGGCCAGCAGGACCACCACATCGCTGGGGTCGGTGCCCCAGGTTTGGGTGGGGGTGGGGCGGATGTAGATCGACCCGGGATGCATCGAACTCGGCGTGCTTTCGGCCAGGCGAACGATCTGCTCCTCGGACGGCAGCTTTCCAGTTACTTCGCCGACCACGTCGGCGACCGACATCAGCACGCAGTTGTCGGGCAGGTGCTGCATCTGCCAGTACTGAGCGGCCGTGTCTGGGTGGCCGTACAGCGCGCCGGTGGATTCGGTCTGGGGAGCGGGGCTGGCCAGCGCGGGGGCGGCGAACGCCCCGGCCGCGGCGGCGCCGATGAAGGCCGCCGCGGTGGCGGTACGCGCTGCGGTGGCGACTCGGTTCATGAAGGTCTTCGACACGATGAGCTCCTTTCCTCGTGGGCTTCTCGTCGGCCGCCTCGGCGGCGCGGTGGGTTCCGTGAGAAAAAGATCCACCCGGGGCCTTCCGGGATTCATGAAGAAACCTTGGAAGCCGCGAAAGCCCTGGAAGCTACCTGTCACCGCCCGTGAGCGGCGGCCTCGGTGTCAGGAGATGCGGTCCGTCCAGCCCAGCCCTCGACTCACCGCGTCAGCCGCGGCGATGGTCTGTTGGGCGACCTCTTCGAAGTCGGCGGCCGGTAGCCGGTAGGCCGGTCCGGAGACGCTCAGCGCCGCGGCAACCCGTCCGGTGCTGTCGTAGACCGGCGCGGCGACCGCATTGAGGCCGATTTCGAGCTCCTCACGTGCGCTGGCCCAGCCGGCCGCGCGGGTGGCCGCGAGTTGGGCCTCCAACGCATCGATGGTGACGATGGTGTTCTCGGTGAAGCTGTCCAATGTCGCGCCGACCCGGTGGCGTACCTCATCTGCCTCCAGACCGGCCAGCAACACCTTGCCGGACGAGGTGGCGTGCACTGGGCAGCTCTGGCCCACCCAGGTTTGCAGTGCGATTTCGGCGCTGCTTACCGCCTCGACGATGTTGACGGCGCGGTTTTCGTCGAGGATTGCCAGGTTGGCCGTTTCACCCAAGTCCGCCGCCAGCTTGTCGCACGCGTCCTGGCTCAGCTTCACCAGGTCCGAGTGACCGCTGCGGGCGCGGGCCAGTCGCGACACCCCGATTCCGAGCTGGTACTTGCCGCGATCGGAGAGCTGTTCGACGTAGCCGCGTGCTTCCAGCGCGGTGATCAGCCGCGACGCGGTTGATTTGTGTACCCCGAGCTCATCGGCGACCTCGGTCACCCCCGCTTTGCCCATGTCCGCCAACAGTTCGAGCACCAGCAGGGCACGGTCGACCGATTGAACGGCGGGGGCAGGGTCTGACTCGGAGGCACCGCCGTCGTTGCCTGTCCCCATGATCATCGATGATATACCGCTGCTCACGGGCACCTCGGTTACCCCGACACCGCGGGGATGCCGATGCGTGCGACCACCCACTGATGGAATTCGGCGATGTGGTGCTCGGCGGGAACCCGCACACCGCCGGTGCGGTAGGCGCGTGACGACATCGCGGGCTGGGTCCGCTGGCAGGCGTCGAAGTCCTGCTCGTTGACGCGATGGAACAGTTCAACCGAGTGCGCAATGTCGCCGCCCGCGGCCACCTCGGGGGCTTAGAGCCAGTCACATTCGACGATGGTTCGGTCGGCGGCGATCGGGAACATCCGGTGGATGATCGCGTGATCGGGGACCAGGTTGATGAACACCGTCGGTTTGACGGTGATGGCGAAGTAGCGTCGGTCCTGCTCCGGCCTGATTCCGGGTAGGGCGGTGAAGCCTGCCCGGCCGTCCACGGTGAAACCTGCTACCGCCGAGCCGAATTCGGCGCCGCGTCCCACCGATCGCTGAGCCGCCTGGCCGCGTGCGAATTCCGGTATCACTCTGGTCAGCTCGGGGTGGATGGTGGCGCAGTGGTAGCACTCCATGAAGTTCTCGACGATCAACTTCCAGTTCGCCGCGACGTCGTAGCTGACACGCCGCCCGACCTGCAACGCCTCGATCCGGTAGGTGTCTATGGCGCTCACGTCGCCGAGTCGCGCCGTGACCGACCCGACGACGTCGTCTTCGAACGACGGCGGATCCTCGGCCAGGCAGACCCACGCATAGCCCAGCCACTCCCGCAATGCCACCGCGACCAGGCCATAGCGGTGCCGGTCGATGCTCGCTCCGTCGGTGTCGGTCAGTTCCGCGATATTGGGGGCGGCGATCAGGGTGCCGTCCAATCCGTAGGTCCAGGAGTGATAGGGGCAGCGCAGATTCCGGCGCACCTGTCCCTCGGGCTCGGTGCACAGCAGCGCACCTCGATGCCGGCAGATGTTGAGAAAGGCGCGCAGCCGTCGATCCCGCCCCGCACCAGCAGCACGCTTTCGCGTCCCACCTGTACGGCCTTGAATTGCCCGGGCTCGTTCAGGTCGGCCGCGCGCACGACGCAAAACCACATGCTTTCGAACACGTGCTGTTGCTCGGCGGCAAACACGGCGGCACTGGTGTAGTAGGCCCCGCCCAGGGTGGGCAGCAAGGCCGAGGGTTGCCGGACAGCGGTCATACGGTCACCAGCCTCTGTGGGTCGAACAGCGAAATCGGTTGGCTGGTAGCGCCCTCGGTCACCAGGTCGGCAAGAATCTCGCCGACAACCGGCACGAACTTGATGCCGTGCCCGGAGAATCCACAGGCCACGGTCACCGCAGGACAGTACGGATGTCGTGCGATGACGAAATGCTGATCGGGTGTGTTGGAGTACATGCAGGTCGCCGCTTGCAGGCAGGTGCCGGCGAGCGCCGGCAATAATTCGCCGACCCGGGTGATCATCTCGTGGATCTCCTGCGGCCCAACCACCCGGTCGATGGTGTCCGGGGTGCAGGCGATCCCTTTGCGGAAGAACGCGACCTTGACCCCGCCGCGTGGTCCGTCGATGGCGGGGAAGCCGTAAATCTTTGCGCCGGAATCATTCTCGGCGATGAAGATCGGGTGATCCCGGAACCCGGCCGTGCCGCCAACCGGGTCCAGCCAGTACATCACCTGGCGTTGCACCGTGATCGGAATGCCCAATTGGCTCAGCAGCTCCGGTGCCCAGGCGCCGGGGCAGACCACCAGCTGTTCGGCGGTGTAGGTGCCGCGGCCGGTGGTGACCCGCACGCCGCTGGTGGTCGTGGTCCAGTTCAGCACCGGCTCCTCGAATTGCAGTGTTGCCCCCGATCGCTTTGCCAGCTCCAGGTGTGCACGCACCGTCAGTTCAGGGCGAGCCAAACCCGCCTTGGCTTCGTAGAGCGCGATGTCTGTGGGCTGCGGGGTGAAATTCGGGAAGCGGGCCGCGATCTGCGGGGCGTCGAGCACCTCGTGCGGCAGATTCCACTCGCGGCTGGCCCGCAGGCTGCCGGCTACGGTCGCGCAGTCCGGCGGTCCGATGAACAGGCCGCCGGTGAGTCGGTAGATGTCGCTCTGGGCATCGATGGCCAGCCTCTCCCACAGCTCATAGGACCGCAGCAGCAGTGGCACGTAACCGGGATCCTCGAAGTAGGACTGGCGGATGATCCGGGAGCCGCCGTGGCTGGATCCCTTGTCGTGGGCCGGTTGATGACGCTCCAGGCCGAGCACTCGGCGGCCCCGGGCGGCCAGATGATAGGCGGCCGCGCTTCCCATGCCGCCCAGTCCGATCACAATCACGTCGTAACCCGTTGTCGCCATGACGAGTTACCTCCGTATCCGGGTGGACCCTGGATCGACCGCCGGTTGCTGGTGGACGCTCGCCGGGTAGCGCCGGCCGCGGTGGTCGACGGTGACGGTGTCACCAATCGACGATTCGGCCGGCAGCCAGGCGTAGGCGATGGTGCGGCCAATCGTGGGCGAATACCCGGCACTGGTCACGAATCCAATGCAGACATCGCCGGCAAACACCGGCTCCTTGCCCAGTGCCGCCGCGGCGGGATCGTCGAAGACAATGCACTGCAGTACCTTTCGCGCAGCGGCGTCCACCAGCGCGGCCTTGCCGATGAAGTCTTTGGACATCCGAACCGCGAAGCCCAGGCCGGCCTCATCCGGGCGGTGCTCGGCGGTCATGTCGGTGCCCCACGCGCGGTAGCCCTTCTCCATGCGCAGGCTGTTGAACGCGATGCGTCCGGCGGCAATGGCCTGGTGGCCGGCGCCAGCCGCCCACAACAGGTCCCACAGGGCGCCGCCGTAGCTGGCTTCGGTATAGATCTCCCAGCCCAGCTCGCCGACATAAGACACCCGCAGCATGGTGACCGGGATGGCCTCCAGATAGGTCTGTAGCAACCGGAAGTACGGGAACGCTTGGTGTGACAGATCGTCTCGGCACAACGGCTGCACGAGGTCCCGCGCGGCCGGCCCCCACACCCCGATGCAGCAGGTGCCTCCGGTGATATCGCGCAGCGTGACGCTGCCGTCTTGGGGCAGATGACGACTCAGCCAGTCGAAGTCCTGGGGCCCATTGGCGCCGACCTGAAAACGGGCCGTGCCGAGTCGGGCGACGGTGAGATCGCTGCGGACGCCGCCCGTCTCATCGGGCATCAAGGTGTAGGTGACCGATCCGACGCCCTTGTCGATGTCGTTGGTAGTCAGCCGCTGCAGCAGGTCGACCGCACCGGCACCGCTGACTTCGTAGCGGGTCAGCGGTGTCATGTCGTAGAGGGCGACGCGTTCACGCGTCCACTGCGCCTCGGCGATCGCGATGGGCGACCAGTAGCGTGCCGCCCAGTCGTCACGCTCGGGAAACGCCACATTGCGGCCGGCGAGCTCCCGAACCAGCTCGGCATTGGCTTGAAACCATGCGGGTCGCTCCCAGCCACCGCCCTCGTAGAAGTAGGCGCCCAGTTCGCGCTGGCGGTGGTGGAATGGGCTGGTGCGCAGGCCGCGCAGCGCGCTGCGGTACTGGTGGGGATGAACGATGTCGTAGACCTCGACGAAGGCCTGCGCGCAGGTCTCGTCGATGAATCGTGGGCTGCGCGCAAAGTCCTCGAACCGGTACAGGTCGCATTCGTGCACGTCGATCGACGGGGTGCCGTCGACGATCCACTCCGCGACCGCTTTGGCCACCCCGGCCGAATGGGTCACCCACACCGCCTCGGCAACCCAGAACCCGCCCAACTCCCGGTGCTCGCCGAGCAGCGAATACCCGTCGGGCGTGAACGAGAAGATGCCGTTGAAGCCCTCGTCAACCTTGGTGTCCCCGAGCGCAGGCAGCAGTCGCACGCAGTCACGCCAGGCCGGTTCGAAGTCCTCCTCGGTGAAAGGGAGCATCGAGGGCATCGGTTCACCGGCGGTGTCGGCCAGCAACGTGGACATGTCCACGGGCATCGGCTGGTGCCCGTAGGAGCCGATGCCAAGGCGGTCGACGTGTTCGCGAAAATAAAGGTCGGCGTCTTGGTGGCGCAGGATCGGCAGGCTCGCCGGGGCGTCTTCGGTGTTGCGCCCGACCAGCGGTGCGACCTGGCCGGTCTTGGCGTACTGGTGCGCCATCGGCACCAGCGGCAGCACCAGGCCCACCTGTTTGGCCAGCTGTGCGCCCCAGAATCCCGCCGCGCAGACCACGATGTCGGCCTCGATGACACCGCGACTCGTGTGGACTCCGGTGACCCGGCCGTTGTGATCGGCCACCTGCTGCACCTCGGTCTCGGCCAGGAAGACCGCGCCCCGCGCGATCGCCCGCCGAGCTTGCGCTTCGACCGCGCGTACGGGCCGAGGCCAGGCCGTCGCTCGGGGTGTGAAAGCCGCCCAGGATTCCCGCGCGGTCCAACAGCGGGTGCAGCTCGACGCACTGGTCCGGGCCGACCAGCCGCCCCGGCACTCCCCAGGCCTGCGCCCAACCCGCCTTGCGATGCAGGTCCGCCCAGCGCTCGGCGGTGGTGGCGACCTCGAGCCCGCCCACCCGGTTGAACACCGCCCCATCGCGATGGTGCAGTCCGGAGAATTTGTCCACGGTGTAGCGAGCGAATGCGCTCATGGTTTTCGACGGGTTGGTCGCAAACACCAGGCCGGGGGCATGCGACGTGGATCCGCCGGTGGTGAACAAGGGCCCGCGGTCGACCACCGTGACATCGATGCCCCCCGGGCGGTCAGCTCGTCGGCGAGCGAAGCCCCAACGATGCCGGCACCCACGATGACGAGCTTCGGTCCCATAGCGCCACCCACTTGCACTATGTTCCGTAATACGAAACAAGGTTTGTAATGCGCAACATGATGAGGTCTGGCGCGGCCGCTGTCAAGCGGACAGGAAGGGACCCGGAAACGGCGCGGGCGGGGCCGCGGCATTGGCTGGCCCCAGCCGTCTCCGGGTTGTCCAAAAAATGCTGGTGAGCAGGGGCTTGCACCCCGGTGCGGCTAGCGGAGGCTTACCGGTTGGGGTTGCGAATCGATCAATGGCGCGCGGCGCCGACCGCCGCGGTCTGATAGTCCCAGGGATCGAAGGGGGCGGAGGCGGTGCCGGTAGGTAGCTGCCATCTGGTGAAGAAGTGGCCGGCCGGATGTGCGCTCTCCGATGCCGCGATGCCCAGCGCCGCGCGGACCTCGGCCAGCGGTCGGTCCAGGAGCTCTTCGTACGGGGCCGCCATCAGGTTCTGCGCGGCCCGCCCGCGTGCTACCGCCTGGCGCCAGAACTCGCGTTTGCGCCGCCATGAGCCGCCGCGTACCACCGCGCACGCGATGAATCCGAAAATCGCTGTGGTTCGGCACTTTCCAAGCTGGCCGTGATGCAGGCCCAGGTTGCCGATCTCGCCGCCCAGGTCGGGTCCGTAGCCGCCCAGCACGTGGAACATGTCATGCAAGACGGTGCCCCGCTTGATCATGTAGCCGAAGTCGGGGTCCCAGCCATTGCGTTCGATGACCGGCTCGATGACGTCGCGGGCATCGAGTACCCCCGCATCGAGGCGGTGTTGACGCAGGAAATCGCGATAGGCGGCGCCGAGTGAGCCCGGCGGCAACGTAGCCAGGTAGTCGTCGTCACCGAGTCGCGCCATCAGGTCGGGCTTTGTCTCGAGCAGCCGGCGTCCCTGCGGGAGTCGGGCGAGTTTGTCGAACTCGCGCTGCAGGGTCGGGTAGCCGAAGGCGATCACGGCTTCGAATACCTGGTCGTGATTGAACCGAAGGCCGAACACGTGGCCCAGTGCGCGAACACCGGTCCGCATCTGCCCGTACCGTGCCGTTGTGGACGGGATAGCCATCTACCAAATAATAGACATACTGTAATCGATGTCAACTAAAATTCCAGCCGGAGAATCCGGCGTGCGGCGACGCGGCCGGCCCGCGGGGGGCGGCAATACCCCGGAGCAGGCGCGTCGTCTGCTGGTGCAAACGGCCGAGCGTTGCTTTGCCGAAAATGGTCTGGATATCACCATGGCGGAGGTTGCCAAGCGGGCGGGCGTCTCACGCGCTGTGCTCTATCGGCATTTCGGTGGGCGTGATGAGTTGGTGGTCGCGGTTGCGGTTCAGGTGATGGATCGCTATGTCGCACGAGTGGTTGATGACCTGATGCCCACGGACGACGTTGCCGCCCTGATCACCGAGTCATTGGTTTTTGTGACCACGGTGGTCAGTCGTGATCCCCTGCTCGAGTTGCTGTCCATGGGAGCCGAGCACGGCGTCGCCAGTTTGCTGGCCAACTCCCCGGTGTTGTGTGGGAAGGTGGCCGGCCTCTACGAGCAGGTGTTCGTCCTATTCCGGGACCGGTTGCGAGTGGGCTTGGAGCCCGGTGATGTCGGGCGATACGTCCTCGGGGTAGCGCTTTCGCTGCTGATGAACGTGATACCGGGGTCGGATGACCCTGCGACGGTCCGTCGCTATGTCCGGACCTTCGTGCTGCCGGCGATTGTCGCGTCCCCGCCCGACGCGGTGTCGGTGTTTGTCTGAGCCGCCGGTAACTTCCCCGTGTCGCGCGCGGCGGCGCACCGCGGTGGTGCGCTCGTGCGGCCATACACTGGGCCATCGTGGGTATGCTCTTCGGGTTTTCGCCGTGGCTGGTCTACTGGGTGTTGGTCGGCAATGTCCCTTTCGAGACGGCGGTCGCGGTCGCACTGTTGATTGCCCTGGCGGTGCTGGCGGTAGGGCGCTCCGCTCAAAGGCCCGGTCGCACCGTCGAAATAGGTTCTGTCGCAACAGTTTCCGTGCTGACCGTGCTGACATTCGCACTCAGCGAGGCGTTTCTGGCGCGATGGATCGTGGCGGTGAGTAACTTCGGCATCTTCCTGGTCGCTGTTCTCGGATTGCTGATGGGCAAACCGCTTGTGCGCGAATACGCGGCCGCCGAATTGCCCTCCGACGTGGTCAACACCGAGTTGTTCAAGCGAATGACGATGATCCTGACCTGGATCTGGGTTGCCGCGTTCGCCGGTATGACGCTCTCATCACTGGTTCCGCCGGTCGTGGAAAGTGACGCCACCATCCTTGACACCAAGACCCCGGTGTCGTTCATGTGCTAATGGGTCATTCCGGTGTCGCTGCTGGGTTTGGCGGCGCTGGCTTCTCAGTTGCTGCCCACCCGGATGCTTGCCGGCATCGACGACGTTGTCCGGGAGACCTCGTTCGTCGCTTACGACGAAGCGACCATCGACGAGCTGTACTACCTTGCCCAAGAACACGCCAACCGGGAAGTCGGTCCGGGTAAGGAGGCCTACAACGTGAAGGTCGGCGGGATGGGGACACCCCTGACCGGCGACGAGGCGCGCAAATCCTGGCCCTCAACCTATAAAGTGAGTGACAAGCGGCGCTAGCGCCGGCTTCCGTACACCCGCACTACAACTTTTCCTGCTAAATCATGCGTATGGCATTTATGGCGAGACGATGGGTAGCGACGGTTGGGTTGTCGATTGCGCTGACAGCCTGCTCGTCGAGCACCTCAGATCCCACCGCCGCGTACGCGGGCAACATGGACTTGAGTACCGCAACCGGCACAGCGTTGGCGATCTCACCGGGCCGGATGTTGGCGGCCACCCACGGCGTGACACCGGTGGCGTTCGGCAAACCCGCGCACGGCCGCATCGCCTACGGCGAAAACGGTGCCATGATCTACACCCCCGACCCGGGCTTCACCGGTACCGATGAACTCGCCGTCACGGTCAGCCACGCGGTCAAGCTCTTCGCCGAGGACCAACTGCCGCTGGCCACCGTCGGCAGCGTCGCGATCAAGGCCAGCGCACACGGATCGGGAATCGCCGCGGTGCCGGGCAGTGCTGATGAAATCTATGGCATCACCGACCGCGGTCCCAACGTCGACGGGCGTACCCCGAATGAAAAGGTGCTCCCGGTACCCGAATTCCATCCGCACATCGCCAAGCTCAAACTCGCCGATGGCGTGGCAACGGTGGAGCGAATCATCACGCTGCACGGTCCGGCCGGACGTCCGATGCTCGGACTGGTGTCCCCGCAGGCGAATACCGGGGAGGCCCTGGTAGACCTCAACGCAACGCCGCTGCCGCCTTCCGATTACGGCGTGGACCCCGAGGGTCTGGTCGCCATGTACGACGGCAGCTTCTGGGTATCCGACGAGTACGGTCCCTACCTCATCCACTTCGACGACAACGGCAAAGAGCTGGAACGCTTTTCACCGTTTGACGGGACACTGCCCCGGGAGCTGTCACTGCGCAGCCCCAACCGCGGCATCGAGGGTCTAACCATCACCCCGGACGGCTCCACGCTGGTGGGGATCATGCAGTCGGCCATCCAGACGCCCGAGCTGGCCGGCCCGGCCAAGTCGGTCCCGATCGTGCGCATCGTGACCGTCAACCTCATTGACCCCAGAAACGTCCACGAATACCTGTATCCGCTGGAAAATCCCCAGCAGACGAAGGTCGCTGTCTCCGATATCACCGCGCTGAGCGCCACCACGTTCCTGGTCGACGAGCGCGACAACGAGCCGGCGCCCAGGGAAACAAGAAGATCTACCTGGTGGATACCGCCGACGCCACCGACGTCGGACCCCGCTCGACGGTGCCCGGTGCGGTGTATCAGGCGGACGCCGGCGGCTTGCTCATCGACGGTGTTCCGATCGAAACCGCGGTGGGCGTCAGCACCGACGCCGACGCCGTCGCCAAGCTCAAGGCCGCCGGCATCACGGTGGCGTCCAAGACCCTCAAACTCGATCTCGGAGCCCTGGTGCGCACGCTGAGTCCCAACGGTGACTTCTTCGGGCACGACAAGATCGAAGGCCTGATCACCCCGGACGGCGGCAAGACGCTGATCATGGCAAATGACAGCGATTTCGGGCTGGCTGGGTTGGCCTCGGACACGCCGCCCATGCGGCTCGAGCCCAAGATGTTGCCCAACGGCTCCCAAGACAATGGCGAGATTCTCATCGTCGACACGACCCAGCTGCCGGCGAAAACCGAATCGGTGACGGTCTCCATCAGGGTCGGTTGAGCGCGGTGGACCGGAGCGCTCAGCCCGCCACCGGGCGAAGGCGAAAAACCCGGATCTCGCGGGGCGCGCAGCTGCTGCGATAACCCTCGTAGCCGGCGTAGAAGTCCGTGGCGCTGGCCCACGCCGCCGCGCGCGCATCGCCGGTGAGCAGTTCGGCCCGGTACGGCCCGGGCGGCCCTTTGAACTGCACCGTGCACTCGGGGTGTGCCAGCAAGTTGGCACTCCACGCGGGATGGTTGGGACGCCCGTAGTTGGACCCGATGGCCAACAGTCCGTCGGAGTCCTCGATCAACGCCAGGGGATGCACCCGGGGCTGGCCGGACTTGGCGCCCGTCGAGGTGAGCAGGCCTACTTTGTTCAAGCCCCCGAAGCTCAGCCGGCCGCCGGTCCGTGGGATCAGCGCCTTGTCGATGGGTGGGGCAACGCGGAGCATGACGACGTAGCCCACCCGGGTCATCAGGACGCGCTCCAGCAGCGCCTCATCGAGTCGCAACCGTCGTCCGCGCCGCGGGCTGTACCTGCGAAACGCCACGAGTAGCACAGTAATCGATCGGAGCGGAGCCCACATTGGGGTTTGTGGGGGTTCGCGGGGGTTATGGCGTCGTAGGTTGAATGGGTCGGATGCGTCGAGTCCTCCGCAGGCAAGGAGCGTTGCGATGATCAAGGACAACTCATGACAAGCGACATGGGAGACCGCGACTATCCCCAGATGGCGGCCGCCCGCGGACGGATCGAGCCAGCGCCGCGCCGGGTGCGCGGCTATCTGGGCCACGAACTGGTCTTCGACACCACACAGGCTCGCTACGTGTGGGAAGTGCCGTACTACCCCGCGTACTACGTGCCATTGGCCGACGTCCGAGCGGAGTTCCTCAGGGACGAGAACCATGCGCAGCGGGTCCAGTTGGGTGCCTCGCATCTGTACTCCGTCGTCGGCTCCGGGGCAGGGAACGCCGGAGCCCTGGGCTCCGGGGCGACGCAGACCCACCCGTCGGCCGCGCGGGTGTTCGACGCCGACGGTGCGAGTCCGGTAGCGGGCACCGTGCGGTTCGACTGGGACGTGCTGCGGTGGTTCGAGGAAGACGAACAGATCTATGGCCATCCGCGCAATCCCTACTCGCGCGTCGACGCGCTGCGCTCGCAACGACATGTCCGGGTCGAACTCGACGGTGTCGTGCTTGCCGATACCGGCGCTCCCGTGCTGCTGTTCGAGACCGGACTGCCCACCAGGTACTACATCGATCCAACCGACGTCGCCTTCGAGCATCTGGAACCGAGCGCGACCCAGACGTTGTGCCCCTACAAGGGGACGACCACCGGCTATTGGTCGGTGCGGGTGGGCGACAGCGTGCATCCGGACCTGGCGTGGACCTACCACTACCCGTTGCCCGCCGTCGCCGCAATCGCCGGGTTGGTGGCGTTTTACAACGAAAAACTTGACATTAGCGTCGACGGTGTCAACCTATCCCGGCCCCGTACGCACTTTGGCTAGGTTTGAGCATAGGCACGGTGTGAGATTTGCTTCTCCCGGTGTTGGAATATAAGAGATTCTTATTTGACGTCCGCGACCAGCGCATTTGGACTGTTGGCGACACGTGCCAAAAGGGCAGATCAAGCTATCCTTGGACGTTTGCTGCGAATTCCCTGTGTAAATGATTCAGAATTGCATTCTGAGCGCCGGCTGAGGCGGCCGAGTGGCATAGGTAACAGCAATAAAATTGAAATCTATTTACCCAGAATTAAGGAGCTAGACTCGGGCGAAAGCAGTCGATCAGCGCCTTTTTGGTGCTGAAATCCGGTTTGGATCGGGCGGCGAGGATCGCACAGGGTTGTCGCGATATGCGGCGCCCGCATGGAGTTTTCAAAACAGCAAAGGCGGTGCCAACGTGAGCGACGTGAACGGCCAGCAGACCGGCTGGAATGATCGCGATGGCGGGGATGTCCAGGTCTTCGAGTTGGGTACCGCACCCGATTTCCCGACCTCCGTCGAGATTGCGGTGGCCAACGGGCCCATCGGTGACATCGGCATCAGTCCCGACGGCAGTCGCCTGATGGTGACCAACTACGGCGACAACAGCGTGTCGGTGATCGACACCGACACCTGCCGGGTGGTGGAGACCATCACCGGCCTCGATGAGGCTTTCGCGGTCACCGCGGGCGGCCCAGCCGCCAACCGCGCCTACGTGAGCACCGTTTCGACGGCGTATGACGCCATTGCCGTCATCGATGTCGCTACCAATGCCGTCGTCTCCACCCACCCGCTGGCGCTCAGCGTCAGTGACCTGGCGGCCAGCTCGGATGGAAAGTACGTCTACGCCAGCCGTAACGGCGCTCGCGGTGCCGACATCGCTGTTCTTGACACCGCAACGGGCCGCGTCGATGTGGTCGACATCGCTCCCAAGCCTGGCCTCACCACCGAATGTGTCCGCGTCAGCGCCGACGGCAACCGCGGTTACGTCGGCGCCAACGGACCGTCCGGCGGTCAGCCCATCGTCGTGGCAACGCATGCGGAGTCCGAACTCAATCCGGTCCGGGGCGGACGCGCACGCTCGCGGGGCAGGAATGGCCAGGGCGTGGCCGGATCTGTCGTGCAGCAGTTCCCGCGCGATCTGCGCATCATCGACACGATTGAGATCGGCTCTTCGGTTCGTGATGTCGCGATCAGCCCCGACGGCACCACCGCCTACGTCGCCAGTTGCGGCGCCGACTTCGGCGCGGTGATCGACGTTGTCGACACCCGCACCCGCAAGATCACCGGCACCCGCAAGATCGAGGAGATCGGCGGTCTGATCACCCGGCTTTCCATCGGCGGCAACGGCGAGCGTGCCTACCTGGTGAGCGAGGACCGTGTCACCGTGCTCAGCGCGCGCTCGCAGGATGTCATCGGCACCGTCCGGGTCAACCAGCCGTCCGCCGCGATCGAAAGCCCGGGCGGCGACCGCCTGTACGTCGCTGACTATTCCGGAACGGTCACCATGACGTTGGTTGATCTGGGCGTGTCAGCCATCGACAACGCCCTGTGCCAGGGTCTGTCGGCCGATTGGGTCATGCCTGAGCTGCTGCAGTTCGAGGCGGCGCTGGCCTAGCGCCCCCTACTGGACGCGGTTCTGCGGGGGAGCCCGTTTCTTATGGTGGTGCTCGGCGATAGCATTCGCCGGAGGCCGACACGAGGCGGTGCTGCGCCGGGACCCGTAAGGCGGTACATCGATGTACAGCACGATGCAGGATTTTCCTCTGACGATCACCGCGATCATGCGCCACGGCTGTGGCGTTCACGGGTCGCGGCAGGTGATCACCGCGACCGGTGACGCCTACCGTCAGACCACCTATCGCGAAGTCGGACAGCGTGCCGCCCAACTGGCAAACGCGCTGCGCGGACTGGGCATTTCCGGTGACCAGCGGGTGGCCACGTTCATGTGGAACAACGCCGAACACCTGGTGACCTACCTGGCGGTGCCGTCGATGGGGGCGGTACTGCACACCCTCAATATCCGACTGTTCGCCGAGCAGATCGCCTACGTCGCCAACGAGGCCGAAGACCAGGTGGTCCTGGTCGACCTGTCCTTGACCAACCTGCTGGCTCCAGTGCTGCCCAACCTCGACACCGTGCACACGGTGATCGCGGTCGGGGAGGGGGACACCGCGGCGCTGGAAGAGTCGGGCAAGACCGTGCTGCGCTACGACGAGCTGCTCGACGGCCAATCGACCGAGTTCGATTGGCCGCACATCGACGAGAACTCCGCCGCCGCCATGTGTTACACCAGCGGTACCACCGGACACCCGAAAGGTGTTGTATACAGCCATCGTTCAAGCTTTTTGCACTCGATGGCGACCTGTACCGCAAACGGTATCGGCGTGGGATCCAGCGATCGGGTGCTGCCGATCGTGCCGATGTTTCATGCCAACGCCTGGGGGCTGCCCTACGCCGCACTGATGGCCGGCGCGGATCTGGTGCTACCCGACCGCCATCTCGACGCCAGGTCGCTGGTCCACATGGTGGAGAACCTGCGCCCCACCCGGGCCGGCGCGGTGCCGACCATCTGGAACGACGTCATGCACTACCTGGAGAAAAATCCCGGCCACGACGTGTCCTCGTTGGGGCTGGTGGCCTGCGGTGGCTCGGCGGTTCCGGAATCGCTGATGCGGACGTTCGAAGAAAAGTACGGCGTCCAAATCCGGCAGTTGTGGGGGATGACGGAAACGTCGCCGTTGGCCACCATGGCCTGGCCGCCGCCGGGAACCCCGCCGGACCGGCACTGGGCGATCCGGTCCACGCAGGGCCAGCCGGTGTGCGGCGTGGAAACCAGGATCGTCGACGACAACGGCGAGGCGCTGCCCAACGACGGCCAGGCCGTGGGTGAGGTAGAGGTCCGCGGCCCGTGGATCACCGGCGCCTACTACCTGGGCTATGACCAGTCCAAGTTCGATTCCGGCTGGCTGCGCACCGGCGATGTCGGGCGCATCGATGAGCTGGGCTTCATCACGTTGACCGACCGGGCCAAGGATGTCATCAAGTCCGGCGGGGAATGGATCTCCTCGGTGGAGTTGGAGAACTGTCTGATCGCTCATCCCGATGTGGTCGAGGCCGCGGTGGTGGGCGTCCCCGACGAGCGCTGGCAGGAGCGGCCGCTGGCCGTCGTGGTTCGCCGCGAGGGGGCCACGGTCAGCGCCGCGGAGTTGCGAAAGTTCCTTGCGGACCGGGTTGTTCGATGGTGGCTGCCCGAACGGTGGGCATTTGCCGATCAGGTTCCGCGCACCAGTGTGGGTAAGTACGACAAGAAGACCATCAGGGCCGGTTATGCGGAGGGCGTCTACCAGGTCACCGAGGTGCACAACTGAGCGCGAGCAGACACAGACTCGCATAGCCTCGGCGCCAATCGTGCGATTCTGTGTCTGCTCGCCAGAGGCAGCGAGCCAGCGCAACGAAGCGCGAGGAAGGTGGGGTCATGGGCCTGCGAGTCGTGCAGTGGGCAACCGGGTCGGTCGGTGTTGCCGCAATCAACGGTGTTCTCGAGCATCCCGAACTCGAACTCGTCGGCTGCTGGGTGTACTCGGAGGCCAAGAGCGGCGTCGACGTCGGTGAGATCATCGGGACGCCGCCGTTGGGCGTGATCACGACCAACAGCGTCGACGAGATTCTCGCACTCGACGCCGACGCGGTGATCTATGCGCCGCTGATGCCCAGCGTCGATGAGGTTGCGGCTCTGCTGCATTCGGGCAAGAACGTGGTCACGCCGCTGGGCTGGTTCTACCCGACCGAAAAGGAAGCTGCCCCACTCGAAGTCGCTGCGCAGTCCGGCAACGCCACGCTGCACGGTGCCGGCATCGGCCCGGGCGCGGCCACCGAACTGTTCCCGCTGTTGCTGTCGGTGATGTCCACCGGCGTGACTTTCGTTCGCTCCGAGGAGTTTTCCGACTTACGCACCTACGGTGCGCCGGACGTGCTGCGCTATGTGATGGGTTTCGGGGGCACCCCGGACAGTGCGCTGACCGGGCCGATGCAAAAGCTGCTCGACGGCGGCTTCATGCAGTCGGTCCGGCTCTGCGTGGACCGCCTCGGCTTTGCCGCCGACCCGCAGATCCGCACCTCGCAAGAGGTGGCGGTGGCAACCGCGCCGATCGAATCGCCGATCGGAGTGATCGAGCCGGGCCAGGTGGCGGGGCGCCGCTTCCACTGGGAGGCCGTGGTTGGCGACACGGCGGTCGTCGAGATCACCGTGAACTGGCTGATGGGTGAGGAAAACCTAGACCCTCCATGGTCTTTCGGCCCCGCCGGGGAGCGCTACGAGATCGAGGTGCGCGGACATCCCGACGCCTTTGTCACCATCAAGGGATGGCAGCCCGACAGTGTGGCCGCGGGTTTGCAGAGCAACCCGGGAATCGTCGCCACGGCGGCGCACTGCGTCAACGCCGTCCCGGCGACCTGCGCGGCACCGGCGGGCATCCAAAGCTTCTTCGACTTGCCGCTGATCACCGGCCGGGCCGCACCCGAGCTGTCTGGCTGATCTGTCGCCGCGGGGGGCGCTCGTCGGCCTCGGGCACGACGGGTGAGCCGACCCGTGTCGACACGCCCCCGAGGGGTGCCATTGCGCCACGGATTTACGTAGGCTGCGATTCATGTCCAACGGAAAACCCAACATCCTTGTCATTTGGGGCGACGACATCGGCATCACCAATCTCAGCTGCTACAGCGACGGTTTGATGGGATATCGCACGCCGCACATCGATCGGATCGCCAACGAAGGCATGCGGTTCACCGACGCCTACGGGGAGCAGAGCTGCACCGCAGGCCGTGCGGCGTTTATCAGTGGGCAGAGCGTGTACCGCACCGGCATGAGCAAGGTCGGAATGCCGGGCTCCGACATCGGCTGGTCGGGCCAGGACCCGACCATCGCCGACCTGCTCAAACCACTTGGCTATGCCACCGGGCAGTTCGGCAAGAATCACCTCGGCGACCGCAACAAGCACCTGCCGACCGTGCACGGGTTCGACGAATTCTTCGGAAACCTCTACCACCTCAATGCCGAGGAAGAGCCAGAGCTGCCGGACTATCCCAAAAGCGATCGATTTCCGGTGCTAGCCGAGTTGAACCGGCCGCGCGGCGTTCTCCGGTGCTGGGCCACCGAGGAGGTTTCCGACGAGCCCGACGACCCGAAATACGGGCCGGTGGGCAAGCAACGCATCGTGGACACCGGCCCGCTGACCAAACAGCGCATGGAGACCATCGATGACGAAACCACCGAGGCCTGTGTGGATTTCATCAAACGGCAGGCCGCGGCGGACACGCCGTTCTTTGTGTGGATGAACATGACCCACATGCACCTGCGCACTCACACCAAGCCGGAAAGCGTGGGCCAGGCCGGGGTGTGGCAGTCGCCCTACCACGACATCATGATCGACCACGACCGAAACGTCGGTCAGCTCCTTGATGCGCTGGACGGACTGGGCATCGCGCAGGACACCATCGTCATCTACAGCACCGACAACGGCCCACACGCCAACACCTGGCCCGACGGCGCAACAACCCCCTTCCGCAGTGAGAAGAACACCAACTGGGAAGGCGCATTCCGCATTCCGGAGATGATTCGCTGGCCGGGCAAGATCTCCGCGGGCGTGGTCTCCAACGAGATCATCCAGCAACACGACTGGTTGCCCACCTTCTTGGCGGCCGCCGGCGAGTCCGACATCATCGAAAAGTTGAAGAAGGGCCACAAGATCAGCGTCAGGGGAGACGACAAGGAGTTCAAGGTCCACCTCGATGCCTTCAACCTGCTGCCGTATCTGACCGGTGAGGTCGAAGAGAGTCCGCGCCAGGGGTTCATCTACTTCTCCGAAGACTGCGATGTGCTGGGTATCCGTTTCCACAACTGGAAGATCGTCTTCCAAGAACAGCGCTGCCAGGGGACGCTGCAGGTCTGGGCCGAACCATTCGTTCCGCTGCGGGTGCCCAAGATCTTCAATCTTCGCACCGATCCTTTTGAGCGGGCTGACATTACATCCAACACCTACTACGACTGGTTCCTCGACCACGATTTCATCGCCTTCTACGGCACCGCGATATGCACGCAGTTCCTCGAGACATTCAAGGAGTTTCCGCCGCGGCATCCACCGGCCAGCTTCACGATCGATCAGGCCGTGGAGAAGCTGCAGGCGATCGTAAAGGACTAGATGCTCGAGCATTGGAACGACGGCCCCACCAAGGCGGCGATCGTCGATTTTGTCGATCAGACCGTCGCTGAGGTGGAGCCCGAGGCACGTATCGCGGTGTTCGACAACGACGGGACACTGTGGTGTGAGAAGCCGATGTATATCCAGCTGGACTTCCTGGTCCGCCGGTTCGCCGAGCAGGTTGCGGCTGACCCGTCGTTGCGGGAGCGCCAGCCCTACAAGGCGGTGTACGAGGATGACCTGCGCTGGATCGGTGACGCCGTCACCAAGCATTACCAAGGTGATGACACCGACCTGAAACCTCTTGTTGGGGCAATACTTTCCGCGCATGAGGCGATTACTGTCGAGGAACACGCCAGCCGGGTGCGGGCATTCTTCGCCGAGGCGACACACCCGACTCTGGGCCGTCCCTATCGGGAATGCAGGTACCTGCCGATGGTGGAGTTACTGCAGTACCTGGCCGGCAACGGATTCACCAACTACATCGTCTCCGGAGGTTGCCGGGACTTCATGCGCCCGATCACCGGTGCGCTCTACGACATTCCGCCGGAGCGGGTGGTGGGCAGCTCGGTGGGGCTGATCTATCGCGACGGCAGCCTGTTCACCACCGCGCAGCCGGAATTCCTCGACGACGGTCCGATGAAACCGGTGCGGTTATGGAGCCGAATCGGGCGCCGTCCGATTTTCGCTGCCGGCAACTCCAACGGGGATATCGAAATGCTCGAATTTGCCGACACACCTGGCGGATCCGCGCTGCGGCTGCTGGTTCGCCACGATGACGCGGAGCGCGAATTCGATTACACCGCAGGGGCCGAACGGGCACTCGACCAGGCCGCCGCGTCGGGCTGGGTGGTGTCCAGCATCAAAAATGACTGGGCGACCGTCTTCGGTGACTGACGATCTGATCCGGATCGCCGCCCAGACCGCTGTGCTGGGGTCCGAGGCGCACTACCCCGAGGAGAGCCCGCTGCGACAGGTCGACGTCAACGCCTTCCGGATCCAAGTGCACCAGGTGACCAATACTCAATTCGCCGAATTCGTCGACGCTACAGGTTATCTCACCGTCGCCGAGCGACCGCTGGACCCGGCGGACTATCCGGGCGCGCCGCCGGAGAACCTGCAACCGGGCTCCATGGTGTTCACCCGCACCGCTGGCCCCGTCGACCTGCGCCACCTCAGCTTGTGGTGGACGTGGACTCCCGGCGCCTCTTGGCGCCATCCCGCGGGCCCGCATTCGTCGATCGCCAAACGGGCCGATCATCCGGTGGTGCACGTCGCCTACGAGGACGCGCACGCCTACGCCGGATGGGCGGGGCTGGCGCTGCCCAGCGAGGCCGAATGGGAAGTCGCCGCCCGCGGCGGGCTGACCGGTGCGGCCTATACCTGGGGTGAAGAATCGGAGCGGCCGGGGCAGCGGTTGGCGAACTTCTGGCATGGCGACTTCCCGTGGCGACCCGAACCCGGCTACGGGCGCACCAGCCCGGTGGGCAGTTTCGAGCCCAACGGCTATGGCCTATTCGATATGGCCGGCAACGTCTGGGAATGGACCGTGGACTGGTACACCGACACCCCCTCGGCCCGGCCCGCCGCCGAGGCCGATAGCTATGACCCCCAACAACCCCAGTTCCGGGTGCCGCGCAAGGTCGTCAAGGGCGGCTCGTTCCTGTGTGCCGACAGCTATTGCCGTCGCTACCGGCCGGCCGCTCGCCGCCCACAGCCGATCGATACGGGCATGAGCCATATTGGATTTCGCTGCGTAGGACGCGACTGAGCGACACCGTCTTTTGGGAATGGCGACCAGTCGCGGGTTAGAAATGGCAAGAATCCGGCTCTGAAAGTGGAAATGATGCCTGCAAAGTGGCGGCAGAAGGAATGGCCGCCCCGGTTGGCGTAGGCTGGAATTCGGGCCCAAAGATGACAATGCGACTTTGCCGCTTTGTGGGCCGGGGCGAGGTGCTGCCGCCGAGGTGCAACGATGCTGCTGCTCGGGTGAATCCCGTTGTCGCGCTACAAATATGACAACGCTACGGTGGCGGCTTAGCGGGCTGGTTTCGCAACGTGATGGTGATGGGGTGTGCCTTGCGCTGCAGCGACCTACCGGGGTGAACAATTCACCGAAAACTGAATTCCTAATTAATCCGAAAATGAATTCCGGGAGGCTTGACACTGCCTTTGAATTCCGGTGTAGTTGGCGGGAAAAGACGCGATTTTAAAACGTCGCGTTCAGGCGTTTTGTGATTGCAATTGCCGTCGTTGCAGGGCATCGTCCGTACGGCACCTGCCGCACCACAGGACCCATGTCGCAGGCATGGGCCGTTTGGAGGTTCACCGATGTCGTACGTATTCGCCGCGCACGAGCTGATGGCGGTGGCCGCCGGGGAGTTGAACGACATCGGGGCGCTGGTCGGGTCGGCCAACACGGCGGCGGCGGCTTCGACAACCGATCTGATGGCGGCAGCGGGAGATGAGGTGTCGCTGGCCATCGCGCGGGTTTTCGGTGCTTACGGCCGCGACTACCAGGCGTTCGGCGTGCAGGCGGCGGAATTTCACGAGCGGTTTGTCCAGGCATTGCGTGCGGGAGCGGGCGCCTACGGCGCCGCCGAGGCCGCCGGTGCGTCATCGTTGCAGTCCTTGGAAACAGATCTGCTGGGTCTGATCAACGCGCCCACCATGGCGTTGTTCGGGCGGGCACTGATCGGCAACGGCGCCAACGGTGCGGCGGGGACCGGGGCGGCCGGCGGGGACGGGGGGATCCTGATCGGCAACGGCGGCAATGGTGGGTCGGGTGCGGTCGGCGGTACGGGCGGGGCCGGGGGTTCGGCGGGGCTGTTCGGTAGCGGTGGTGCCGGTGCAGCCGGTGGTGCGGGGGCGGCCGGTGGCGTGGGCGGCAACGGCGGGGCCGGCGGTAGCGGCGGGTGGTTGTTCGGTGCGGGCGGGGTGGGCGGCGCCGGTGGTGTCGGTGGTGCCGGTGGGGGCACTGGGGGGATCGGCGGCAACGGTGGCAGCTCAACGGGCTGGTGGTTTGGGCCCGGGGCCGGTGGTGCGGGCGGCGAGGGTGGCACCGGCGTGGGCTTCGGTACGGACGGTGGCGCTGGCGGAGCCGGCGGTGTCGGCGGGGCCAACAACTCCTTGTTCGGTGGGGTCGGTGGAAGGGGTGGCGCCGGCGGGGGCGGCGGCACCGGTGACACCGGCGCCGCCGGTGAGATGGGTTTCACCGGCGGTGCGGCGGCCAGGGCGGTGCCGGTGGTGACGGTGGGCACGGCGGTGAAGGCGGCTTCTTCGGCACCGGCGGCGGCAACGGCGGCAACGGCAGCACCGGGGGAACTGGCGGTGTCGGTGGCACCGGTGGTGACGGCGGCAACGGTGGGGAAGGCGCCGGGGACGGCGGATCCAACGGGGGTGGTGGCGGCGGCGGCCAGGGCGGTGGCGGCGGCGCCCCCAGCGCCTCCGGCGGCAGCCCAGGTGAGCACGGGGCCGAAGGCAAGGCCGGCGGCTCCGGCGCCAGCAGCGCGCTGTAGCCGGGCAGGGACAGCGGCGCCGCGGGATCGGCGGTGCAGCGCCGCCCTGCGTAGAGCCGGAAGTTCATCGATCACGTCACGGCCGACCCGACGCAGCGAAGGGGGGCAGGGGCAAGCCGGCCAATCGGGCCGGTGACCCCGACTACCAATGGCAACACCTATCGTCGTCGAGCAATCGCTGGTCATCCCGGTCCCCGGCGACCAAGCGTTCCGCGGCACGCTGCCGGCGCCGCTGCCGGAAGTCTTCAACCACTGGTATGGGCCCATCCCACCGATCAAAGAGGTCCGCGACCAAACCGGTGATTGGGACGCCGCGGGCCAGACTCGCAAACTTTTCATGGTCGGCGGCGGCAGTGTGCACGAGGAGTTGACCAGCCTCGACTCGCCCCGATCATTCGGCTACCGGCTCTCCGACATCAAAGGCCCGATGGCGTTGCTGGTCGGCCAGGTGGTGGGTGCATGGATCTTCACTCCGGCGGACGGCGGTACCGAGATCACCTGGCGCTGGACCATTCATCCGAAGTCTGCGGTGGCCGCGCCGGCGCTACCGGTGTTCGGGATGTTGTGGAAGGGCTACGCCCGTCGGGCGCTACGTAACCTGTCCGCGCTGCTGACGCGCTGAGCACGCGTCTAGCTCCAGCTACCGTCGACGTCATGTGCCGACTCTTTGGCCTGCACGCGGGACGGGACTGCGTCACCGCCACGTTTTGGTTGCTCAACGCCCCGGATAGCCTTGCCGCCCAAAGCAAGCGAAACCCCGACGGGACGGGTCTGGGCGTGTTCGACGACCGGGGCCGGCCCGAACTGCACAAGCAGCCGATAGCGGCGTGGCAGGACGCCGACTTTGCCGCCGAGGCGCACGAGATGACGGGCACGACCTTCATCGCTCACGTGCGCTACGCCACCGCCGGATCGCACTCGGTGGTCAACACCCACCCGTTTCTGCAGGACGGCCGGATCTTCGCGCACAACGGGACGCTGGGGGATCTCGAATTGCTCGACACCCGGTTGCGGGAGGTGGGCACCGCCGGTCTGGCGCAGGGGCAGACCGACTCCGAGCGGGTTTTCGCGCTGATCACGGCCGCGATCCGCACCCATGACGGCGGCGTGTCCGCCGGTCTGCTCGACGCGATGGGGTGGCTGGCCGCCAACGTGCCGATCTATGCGGTCAATGTCTTGCTCAGCACCGCCACCGGGATGTGGGCGCTGCGTTACCCGGAGTCGCACAACCTCTACATCCTGGACCGGCGTAATGGTGCGCCGGCCTCCAGGCGCGAGTTCCACTTGCGCACCAAGCGGATTCGCGCGCGTTCCGAGCACCTGCGCACCCGGCCGTCGGTGGTGTTCGCCAGCCAGCCGATGGACGACGACCCGCGCTGGCGCCTGCTGGACCCGGGGGAGTTGGTACACGTCGACGTCGACCTGCGGATCACCCGAAGCCTGGCGCTGCCCGACCCACCCCGGCATCGGCTGCGGCTCGCCGACTTGGGTCCGGAGGTCCAAGAGGCGCTGCACCCGCCGGCCTGACTGGGCTGGCAGACTGACTGGGCGTGGCACCCAAACGCGCACTGGTATTGGCTGGCGGAGGACTGGCGGGAATCGCCTGGGAGACAGGTGTTCTGCTCGGCATCGCCGACGAGTCGCCGGCGGCGGCACGGTTGCTGTTGGATTCGGACGTGCTGGTGGGTACCTCGGCCGGTTCGGCGGTGGCCGCGCAGATCAGCAGCGGCACCAGCCTCGATGCGCTGTTCGACCGGCAGATCGCCGAGCAGTCGGCCGAGCTTGATCCGGGCGTCGACATCGACGTCATCACTGAACTTTTCCTGGACGCCCTGCGCGAGCCGCGAATCCCCGGCGTCGACAAGATACGGCTGCGACTGCAGCGAATCGGGGCGGTGGCGCTGGCCACCGAAACCGTGTCCGAGTCCGTTCGCCGCGAGGTGATCGCTGCGCGCCTGCCCTGCCACGATTGGCCGGACCGCGCGCTGCGGGTCACCGCGATCGATGTGTCCACCGGCGAGCTGGTGGCATTCGATCGTGACTCCGGGGTCGAACTCGTCGATGCGGTGGCGGCCAGTTGCGCGGTCCCGGGGGCGTGGCCGCCGGTGACCATTGCGGGCCGGCGCTACATGGATGGCGGGGTGGCCAGTCTGGTCAACCTCGGTGTGGCCGACGATTGCGGTGTGGCGGTGGTGTTGGTGCCCACGGGGGCCGACGCGCCGTCGCCGTTCGGCGGCGGGTCCGCCGCGGAGGTGGCGGAATTCGCCGGGACGTCGCTGGGCGTCTTTGCTGACGACGACTCGCTGGCCGCCTTCGGGGCCAATCCGCTGGATCCGTGTTGCCGCAAGGCTTCGGCGCTGGCCGGGCGGGCGCAGGGCCGGCGCGAGGCGTCCGCCGTCGCGGCGTTTCTGGGGCTGTGATCAGCCCTCGATGGCCGGCGTCGCGGGTTGGTCCGCGGACTCGAGTGCGTCCAGGGCGCGGTTAGCCAGCGCCCGGCCCACCGCGATCACCTCGCTTGCCCGATGAAATTCCAGGCTGCGGCAGGTCGAGCGCGGCACCTCGATCAACAGATCGGCGGGGTAGGCCGCCAGCGTATGGCGCGCCAGTGCGGACTGGGCGATGTCGATGGTCCGGTTCATCACCTCAAAACTGCCCATTTTGGGCAGTCCGGGTGTGTAGCCGCCGTCATCGCGCTCCGGCACGGGGGCCTCGATCTGGGCGTCTTCCGGCCAGGAGTCCTGGTCCGGGGACCCGGCGCCGAAGCGGTTCAGCACCGCCCGCGTCGGCCGGTCCAGCAGCGACCGGGCGGCCGTGGCGTCGAATATCGAGGAGGTGGTGCGCACCATGCGGTTCAACCACTCGGTGGTGACACCGGGCTCGCTTTCTCGGCTGGGGCCGCTTTCGCTGCCGTTGAGGCTCACCGCGATGGTCAGGTCGGCGTTGACTCCGGCGATCGGTGCCATGGGCAGCGGATCCAGGATGCCGCCGTCGGCGAGCAAACGGCCGTCGACCTCATGGGGGGCGATGATTCCCGGGATGGCGATGGAAGCGCGAATGGCTTCGTCGAGCGGGCCGCGCTGAAACCAGACCGATTTGCCCGCCAGAATGTCGGTCGCCACCGCCGTGTAGGGGACCGGCAGTTGTTCGATGGTGACCGGTCCGAGGATGTCGCGTACGGCGTCCAGAATCTTCTCGGCTCGCAGCAGCCCCGCCGCGGTGATCGACGGATCGAGCAGCCGCAGAATGGTGCGCTGATTCAGGGACTTGGCCCAGTCGCTGAACTCCCCGAGGCGCCCGGCCGCCTGCAGTCCGCCGACCACGGCGCCCATCGACGAACCGGCGATCTCATAGCCCCGCTCGCGCAACGCCTCGATCACCCCGATGTGCGCATAGCCGCGCGCGCCGCCGCTGCCGAGCGCCAAGGCCACCCGGGTCGACGATGATCCGTGCGTGCGCACGGCGATTGGCCCGGTCATCCCTTCATTCTGCGCGGCCTACCCGAGGGGATCGAATCGGACGGGAGTTTCGTGCATCGCTGATCGCAATTGCGCAGCGCTTCGAATCGGCGGTAGCGGCCGCTATCCGCATTCGTTGTTGGCGGCCGCCGCCGCCGCGACGATCACCGCCGCCTGGCGCGGCAGGCTCAGATCCGCCCACCGCATATTCCAGGTGCCGGCAACGCCGGATTCGGATGCCTGAACCATGGCCAGGTAGGGCTCGATCCGCGGCTGCTCGGTGGCTGGTTGGGCGTCCATCCACACCTTCGCGGCATGGCAGGCCTGGAAATATTCCTCTTCGGTCGACTCTGCGGGGACGTCGACGCGAGTCGTCACGCCGGTCGGTGAGACGCCGACGGCGCCGGGCGCCAGCGAACTAACCGGCGGTGCGGTGGTCTTGGCGGACGGCCCGGATGACGTGGTGGCCGTGCCGTTGCTGGCATCGGTGGAGCAGCCCGCGAGGGTCGAGACGCCCGCCGCGACGATGAGTGGTGCGCACACCTCCCAGCACTGGTGGCGCGGTCGGGAAAAGAGACGGTGTGGGCGCATGGTGCCAATTTATGCAACACTGTGCGGCGTGATGAAGTGCCTCGGATGTTTGGAGTGTTGTCGGCCCTGACGTGCCGCCGCTTGCCCGATCCACTTCACACTCTGGAGAACTCCTTCCGTGGCCATGCCTCTTCGCCAGTCCTCTGTCACGTCTTCTCGCCCCCAGACCGTCACGTCCCCGGCACCGGGACCCACGCGGCTTCGGGTGCCCGACCTGTTGCACGCGACCGACCAGGTCGCCGATGACGTGCTCAGCGGTCGCTGCGATCACCTGTTGCCGGAGGGGGGCGTGCCCGACGACGGGCGCTGGTTCACCCGCGTCCATGGCGACGACGAACTCGACGTTTGGCTGATCAGCTGGGTGCCCGGTCACGCGACGGAATTGCACGACCATGGCGGCTCGCTCGGGGCGCTGACCGTGCTGTCCGGATCGCTCAATGAATTTCGGTGGGACGGCACGCGGTTACGCCGCCGCCGCCTTGACGCCGGGGATCAGGCCGGATTCCCGCTGGGCTGGGTGCACGACGTGGTCTGGGCGCCGCGCCCGGCCGCCGAGCCGATCGCGGCGCCGCTGCCGCCCACCCTGAGCGTGCACGCGTATTCGCCGCCGCTGACGGCCATGTCTTACTACGAAGTCACCGACCGCAATACGTTGCGCCGCAAGCGCACCGAATTGACCGACCACCCCGAGAAGCCCTGATGAGCCGAATCGACCGGATACTCGACGACGCCCGCAACCGCTATCCGCGGCTGCCCGCCGACCAGGTGCCGGACGCGCTGCGCCGCGGTGCGGTGCTGGTCGACATCCGGCCGCAGGCCCAGCGCGCCCGGGAGGGCGAGGTGCCCGCGGCGTTGGTGATCGAACGCAACGTCTTGGAATGGCGCTGCGATCCCACCAGCGACGCGCGGTTGCCGCAGGCGGTCGATGACGATGTCGAGTGGGTGATCCTGTGTTCGGAGGGGTACACCTCGAGCCTCGCGGCGGCGGCACTGCTGGACCTCGGGTTGCACCGGTCAACTGACGTGGTGGGTGGCTATCACGCGCTGGTGGCCGCCGGGGTGCTGACCGCGCTGAGCGGCTAGGAGCCTGCGGGGTCTAATGCGGTCGTGGTCGGTTACGACGCCCCGCTGAGCCCGTCGACACCGATCAGCCCGCCGGTTCCGCCGGTTCCGGGGGTGCCCTTGGCGGTGCCGGTTCCGCCGTTGCCGCCGTTGCCGCCGGTGCCGATCAGCACGGCGTTGCCGCCAACTCCGCCGGATCCGCCGGCGCTGCCTCCGAGCGGGTCGGTTTGGCCGCCGGCGCTGCCTGCCCCGCCGGCGCCCAGCAGCCGACCGCCGGCCTCGCCGGTGCCGCCAGTGCCCGCCGGTGCCGCCGGTGCCCATCAGCCCGGCGGCCCCGCCATCGCCGCCGTCGAGGCCGGTGCCACCGGATCCGCCGGCGCCGCCGTCGCCGAGTAGCCATCCGCCGGGTGTTCCGTCGGTTCCGCTACCAGCGTCCCCGGGGGTGCCGTTGCCGATCAGCGGGCGTCCGGTCGCGGCCTGGATGGGTGCGTTGATCGCATTGAGGGCCTGTTGTTGCAGGGTGTGGATTGGTGAGGTGCTGGTCGGGGCGTTGAAGCCGTCCAGCCCCAGCAGCAGCCCGCTGGTCCCGCCGATACCGTTGCCGCCCGGAGTCGGGCCGGCCCCGCCGATACCGCCGTTGCCGCCGTTGCCGATCAACACCCCGCTACCGGCGGCACCACCTGCCCCGCCGGTGCCGCCGCCATTGCCGCTGGTGCCGCCGGCGCCGCTGGCGCCGCCGTTTCCGAGCAGCAAGCCGCCGGTGCCGCCAGCTCCACCCACACCGCCGCTACCGGCGGAAATGCCGAGCGAGGGCATCGCAGGCGCCCCAGCCCCGCCGGCCCCGCCGACACCCCCATTGGAGAACAGCCACCCACCGTTGCCGCCGTTCCCGCCAGCCCCACCGTTACCGGATATCAAGGCGGTGCCGGCACCGCCGGCGCCGCCGGCACCGCCGTTGGAGAACAGCAACCCCGCGCTGCCGCCATCGCCGCCGATCCCACCTACGCCCTGACCGCTGGTGCCGCCGGTGCCGCCGACGCCGCCATCACCGAACAGCAGGCCCGCGTTGCCGCCGGCGCCGCCGTGGCCGCACCCCCGTTGGCGGATGTCGAGCTGCCGCCGGCGCCGCCGGCACCCCCGGAACCCAACAGGCCCGCGGCCCCGCCGGCGCCGCCGTTTAGCCCGGGTGCGCCGGATCCGCCGGCGCCGCCGTCACCGAGTAGCCAGCCGCCCGGGGCTCCATCGGCCCCCGTCCCGGGGGTCCCGTTGGCGCCGTTGCCGATCAGCGGGCGCCCGGTCAACGACTGAACCGGTGCGTTGATCGCGGCCAGCAGACCCGCCAGCGGTGAGGCGCTGGCGGCCTCGGCCTGGGTGTAGGCGCTCGCGCCGGCGCTCAGCGCCTGCACGAACTGGGCATGAAACGTCTCGGCTTGTGCGCTGAGAGTTTGATAGCTCTGGCCGTGGGCGGAAAACACCGCCGCGATGGCCGCGGAGACCTCATCTCCAGCGGCGGCCAGCACCCCTGTCGTCTGAGCGGCCGCGGCCGTGGTGGCGGTGCTCAGTGTCGAGCCCACCCCGGCCAGCTCCGATGCCGCACCGGCCACCAGGTCCGGCACTGCGATCACATACGACATGGGAGACCTCCCAACCGCGTCGACCGACTACCCGACCGGCGCTCGCCAACACCTGTGCTGGGCAAAGTCGACCACAATGGCAATGAGGAACGCGGTGTTTCCACCGAATTGGTCAGCACGAATCGTGACGGTCGTGGGGGATTACATCGGCCCGTTGGTGTATGGAGCCGCCCGAGCTCGGCGCCGCATCCAGGTTGCGGCGCGTACCGCCGCGCGGCCTCAGGACAAGCCGTTGAGCCCGTCCACGCCGAGCAGCCCGCCGGCCCCGCCGGATCCCGGGTCGCCCTTGGCGGTGCCCGGTCCGCCGTTGCCGCCGTTGCCGCCCGCCCCGATCAGTACCGCGTCGCCGCCAACCCCGCCTGATCCTCCAGTGCCACCTGCGGCCAGCTCGGCCTCACCGCCCGCGCCGCCGGCGCCGCCGTCGCCCAATAACTGGCCGCTGGTACCACCGGCCCCACCGGCGCCCGCGTCGCCGTTGACGCTGATTCCACCGGCTCCGCCGGCCCCGCCGCTGCCCAGCCAGCCGGCATCGCCACCAGACCCACCGGTCCCGCCGCCGCCGGCCAGGCCGAACCCGCCGAACCCGCCGCCACCGGCGTCGGAGAACAACAGACCGGCGTTGCCGCCCCCGCCACCGTCTCCACCATTGCCGTGGTCGCTGCCGCCGTCACCACCGACACCGCCACTGCCGAACAGCGTCCCGGCGTTGCCGCCGGCCCCGCCGGCGCCGCTATTTCCGGGTGCACCCAATACCCCCGTCACCACCGGCAATACCGCTGATGGAGTCGGTTCCGCCGGACCCGCCGGACCCGCCGGACCCGCCGGACCCGCCGGTCCCGCCGGTGCCCCACAGCCCGGCGGCCCCGCCGGTGCCGCCGTCGAGGCCGGAACCCGCCGTGCTGGATCCGCCGGCGCCGCCGTCGCCGAGTAGCCATCCGCCGGCGGTTCCGTCGGCTCCGCTGCCGGCTGCTCCGGGGGTGCCGTTGCCGATGAGCGGGCGTCCGGTCGCGGCCTCGACGGGTGCGTTGATGGCGTTGAGTGCTTGTTGTTGCAGGGTGTGCAGGGTGTGCAGGGTGTGCAGGGTGTGCAGGGGTGAGGTGCTTGCTGGGGCGTTGAAGCCGTCCAGACCCAGCACCAGCCCACTGGTCCCACCAATGCCGTCGGCGCCCGGAGTCAAGCCGGCCCCGCCGATACCGCCGTTGCCGCCGTTACCGATCAGCACCCCGTTGCCGGCCGCACCACCTGCCCCGCCGATACCGCCGCCGGTACCGCCGGCGCCGCCAGCGCCGCCGTTTCCGAAGAACACGCCACCCCCACCGCCGGCGCCACCGCCGCCTCCGCTACCAGCGGGTATGCCGAACGGAGGGCCTACCGCATCCGCCCCGGCCCCGCCGGCCCCGCCGACCCCGCCGTTGGAGAGCAGCCACCTGCCGTTACCACCGGCGCCGCCGGCACCCCCGTCGGCAAGTTCGCTGGCGCCGCCGGCGCCGCCGGCCCCGCCGTTGGAGAACAGCATGCCCGCGCTGCCGCCGTCCCCGCCGATCCCACCCGTGTTCCCGCCTCCGGTAGCACCGGCCCCGCCGGCGCCGCCGGTACCGGCCAGCAGGCCCGCGTTGCCGCCGGCCCCGCCAGCACCGCCGCCGTACCCGCCGGTACCGCCGTGGCCGCCGCCAGCACCAACCAAACCGGACAACAGCCCGCCAGCCCCGCCCTGACCCCCGGCGCCACCGGCGCTACCGCCGAACCCGCCGGCCCCGCCCAGCCCGCCAGCACCGAACAACCCGCCGAACCCGCCGGCCCCGCCCAGCCCGCCAGCACCGAACAACCCGCCGGACCCGCCGGCCCCTTCGGCGCCACCCTTGCCGATGAGGTCCGGGCCGAGAGGGATCGCGCTGGCGCCACCCGCACCGCCCGCGCCGCCATTGCCCAACAGCCAACCGCCGGCCCCGCCGGTTCCGCCGACTCCACCGTTGACCGTCGATGAACTCCCGCCGGCCCCGCCGGCGCCTCCGGTACCAATCAACCCGGCCGCCCCGCCGGCACCGCCGTTTAGCCCGGGCGCACCCGAGCCCCCGGCCCCGCCGTTACCGATCAGCCAGCCGCCCGCGCCACCGTTGGCTCCGGTACCGGGGGCGCCGTTGGCGCCGTTGCCGATCAGCGGCCGTCCGGTCAGGGTTTGCACGGGCGCATTGACGGCGCCGAGCAGACCCTGAAATGGCGCGGCGTTGGCGGCCTCGGCGCTGGCGTAGGTCCCCGCGCCGTTGGCCATCAGCTGCGCAAACTGGGCATGAAACGCCTCGCCTTGCGCGCCGAGTGTCTGATAGCTCTGACCGTGGAAGGAAAACAGCGCGGCGATCGCCGCCGACACCTCATCTCCGCCCGCGGCCGGCACCGTCGTCGTCGCCCTCGCCGCGACCGCATTGGCCTCACCAAGTACCGACCCGATCCCCGTCAAATCCGACGCCGCCGCAGCGACCGCCTCGGGAGTCACATTCACAAACGACACAGCCCACCCACCTAATCAACCCATTGCGGAGAAGTCCCAGACGAACTGGGCCACGTTAATCTGCAGGTCAGGGCCGTATGTGCGGAATGGGTGGCATCGTGAAAAGTTGAGTGGGGACCCTCTAACCCCGGGCGTGCGGTTGTCTCACCACGGGTGGCGCGACCAGCGGCGACGACACCCTGCGGCCACTGGTCGCGTCTCACCGCGAGACGATGCTGGGACGGCCCGATCGGCGTCCTACGCCGCAGCCGCTAGTCGGCGCGCAGCAGCGGTCGTAGCCGCTCGGTTTTCTCGGGGGTCCAGCCCGGCGGCGACAAGACCGCGGCCCAGCCGTTGGCGACGTTGCTGACGTAGCGGTGTCCATGCCCGTCGGGAACGTCCACGGCCACCGCCATGTCCGCAGACACTTGCAGGAAGGTCACCAACGGGATCCACCGCGTTTGGGGCAGTACGTCATAGCCGCGTTTCTCGCGTAGCCAGTCCGGCTCGCTGAAGAGCAGGTCCGGCGTCCACCACGCGATGGGGTCGGAGGCGTGCTGCAGATACACCACCCGCGGTTTGCCCCACGGCGCGTCCGGGCGCTGCAGATCACTGGCGCGGGCGATGAACCGCACGTTGTAGCCGTCGTCGTAGATGGGCAACCACTCCGGGGAACCGGGATCGCGGTTGGCGGTCAGCTCGGTCCAGACGGTGTTGTTGAACGTCGGTCCGCTGAACAACGCCCCGTCGGTGCGGGCGAGGATGTTGTTGAGGTTCATGAACGGTGCTTCGCCGCCGAAGGAACCCAAACTCTCACCGAATACGACGAGCTTGGGGCGCTGAAACTCCGGCATCTGCCGGATCAGCTTGTCCACGGCCTCGAACAGGGCCTGGCCGGCCTGTCGGGCGTTCTCCTTGTCCACCAGGAACGACAGCCAGCTCGGCAGATAGGAATACTGCATGCTCACGATCGCGGTATTGCCGTTGTACATGTACTCGAGCGCGGAGGCTTCCGCCTCGTTGATCCAGCCGGTTCCGGTGGTCGTCGCGACCGCGACCACCGCGCGCTGCAGACCACCGGTGCGCTGCAACTCCCGCGCCGCCAGCTCCGCGGTCGCGATGATCCCGTTCGCCGAGTTCAACCCGGCATAGGCCCGGATCGGCTCGGTGGCGGGGGAACCGTTGAACGCGGTGAGATCGGCCCGGCTTGGCCCACCCTCGACGAAGACCCGGCCCTGATGCCCCAGGGATTCCCACGAAACCAATGACTGCGGTCCTCCGGATCGCAGTGCGGTATTCGGCGGTGCGCTATTGGGATCCAACTCGTCGTTGACCGAGGCGAAGGTGCTGTTCATGGAATGCATCGCGAACTTGAGCACCACACCGTTGAGCACCGTGATCGTCAGAGTTACCAGCAGCACCACCACGATGGTCGCCGACAGGCGAAATGGTGCGATCCGGTCGAGCTGGCGAACCAGAAAACTGAACAGCCGGCGGATGAACTGACCGACTTCGACGAACGCGAACAGCACGATCAGCGATACCACCGCGGTCAACGGGTAGTCGTACCACTTCAGGTGTACAACGCCCATCAGGTCGCGCACATCGTCCTGCCAGAAGTGGAACCAGATCGCCATGAGCACGATGCCAACCCCGCCGACCGCGATGAGCGGCGGCCACACCCAGCGGGGCGGCGGTGGGCTGTCGTCTTGCGAGCGCATGTATCGGACCAGCCAGACGGCGAAAACACCCAGGCCGTATCCGATTGCCCCGGAGATGCCGCTGACCAGACCCTGAAACAGTGGGCCGCGGGGCAGCAGCGATGGCGTCATGGAAAACCACAGAAAAATCAAGCCGACCGCGCTGCCGGTAAAGGTGTAGTGGCGAACCCACCAGGCGTTGCGAGTCGTCTTCGGCGCGGCGGTTTCCCCGCTGCCGGAAGTCTCAACCGACTCGTCGGCCGCCGGTGCCGCTTCGTCGCTGGCGTCGGTACTGGTTGCGGAATCCATGTCGCTCATCGGTGCGTCACCTATCGGTGGGTGAAATTGGGCGGGCGCTTCTCGATGAACGCCGCCATCCCTTCGGACTGATCGGCTGTCCCGAAGGCGGAGTGGATGAGGCGACGTTCGTAGAGAAGTCCCTCGGCCAGGGTTGCTTCGAACGTGCGGTTCACGGCTTCCTTGGCCATTCGGGCCGCTGACCGCGACATCTGCGAAATGGTGGTGGCCACCGCCTTTGCCTCGGTGAGCAGGTCGTCGGCCGGCACCACCCGTGACACCAGACCACTGCGCTCCGCTTCGGCGGCGTCGATGGTGCGCCCGGTCAGGATCAGATCCATGGCTTTGGCCTTGCCGATCGCCCGGGTCAACCGCTGTGAGCCGCCCATCCCCGGCAGGACGCCGAGTTTGATCTCGGGTTGGCCGAACTTCGCGGTATCGGCGGCGATGATCAGGTCGCACATCATGGCTACCTCGCAACCGCCACCGAGCGCGTACCCGGCCACCGCGGCGATGGTCGGGGTGCGGACGGCGGCCAGTTTGCCCCAGGCGGCGAAGAAGTCGGCGTCGAACGCTTCGGAGAACGTCAGGTCCGCCATTTCCTTGATGTCGGCTCCGGCGGCAAATGCCTTGGCTGAGCCGGTGATGATGATCGCCCCGATGCCGGGATCGTTGTCCAGCTCGGCCGCAGCGCTGGTGACTTCGTTCATCACCTGGCTGTTGAGCGCGTTGAGGGCCTGTGGCCGGTTCAGGGTGATGATGCCGACTCGCTGGTCGCGCTCGACCAGGATGGTTTCGTAGCTCATGACCTGCCTTTCTAGAAACTTAAGTCGTCGTCGACCGGCGCGAAATACGCTGCGACGTCGGACTCGGTGATCTCGGCGAACGTCGCCGGCGACCATTTCGGATTGCGGTCCTTATCGATCAACTGTGCGCGGATGCCCTCCACCAGGTCGTGCGAGCGCAACGACGCCGAGGACACCCGATAGTCCTGGACCAAGACGTCTTCGAGCGTTTCCAGCTTGGCTGCACGGCGCACCGCCTCCAACGTCACCGACAGTGCGATGGGGGAGCGGCTGGCAATCACATTGGCGGCGTGGTTGGCCGGGCCGGCATCGTGGCCGCGCAGTGCGGCGATGATGTCGGCGACCGTATCACCCGCATAGCACTCGTCGATCCAGCCGCGTTGGGCGGCGAGACCGCTGGGTGGCGGTTCGACGGCGTGGTGGGCCAGCGCGCTCTCGATTCCGTCGGAGGCGATGGCCGCGCTGAAGGCGCCGAGTTCGGCGTGCGGCACGAAGTGGTCGGCGAACCCCAGTGCGATGGCGTCGGCACCGGAGAAGGGTGCTCCGGTGAGTGCCGCGTGCAACCCCAGGGCGCCGGGGGCCCGCGACAGCAGGTACGCCCCGCCGACGTCGGGAATGAACCCGATACCGACCTCGGGCATCGCGACCTTGGAGGTATCGGTCACCACCCGGATGTCGCCGTGGGCGCTCACGCCCACGCCGCCGCCCATCACGATGCCGTCCATCAAGGCCACATACGGCTTGCTGAATCGGCCGATCTGGCCGTTCATCAGATACTCGTCGCGCCAGAACCGCCGCGCTTCGGCCCCGTCCTTGCGGGCACTGTGATAGACGGCCACCACATCACCGCCGGCACACAATCCGCGTTCGCCGGCTCCGGAGACCACCACCGCGCGTACCTCGCCGTCGCGCTCCCAGCGGGTGAGCACCGTGCTCAGCAGGTCCACCATTGTCTGGTTCAGCGAGTTGATCGCTTTGGGGCGGTTGAGGGTAATAAAGCCGACACCGCCGTCGACGCGGGTCAGAACTTCGTCGGACTCGCCGGTCACGGCTTCGGTCACGCTAGATCTCCCCTCCAGGGAATCGTCCAAGAGTTTGACCAGCAATCTAGATCGTGACTCGCTCCTGGGTGGCCCCGGGGCTAAGGTTTATCGTTAGCCGGACGACAGCGGCGCGGTTGGGCACGAGTCCGGAAAACAGAAAACCGGCAGGTGCGTTGGGAACCCGCGCGGGCCACTGATCGTTGAGCAGTTGTTCGCACAGCTCGAACCCATAGCCATAAGAGAGGATCCGACGGTGCGGGAGACAAGTAACCCGGTATTCCGCTCGCTGCCGAAGCAGCGGGGCGGATACGCGCAATTCGGTACGGGAGCAGGGGCGGGATATGCCGGCGACCCCTACATGGCCCCCTACCAGGAGACTCGTGACGCTGGGACGACCCGGCCACTGACCATCGACGACGTCGTGACCAAGACTGGCCTGACGCTGGCCATGCTGTCCGCGACGGCAGTCGTTTCCTACTTCCTGGTTGCCCAGAACATCGCGCTGGCGATGCCGCTGACCCTGGTCGGCGCGCTCGGCGGGCTGGCGCTGGTGCTGGTCGCGACCTTCGGTCGCAAACAAGACAACCCGGCGATCGTGCTCAGCTACGCCGCGCTGGAGGGTCTGTTCCTTGGCGCCGTTTCGTTCGTTTTGGCCGCCTACACGGTGGGGTCCGCCAACGCGGGAGTGCTCATCGGGGAGGCGGTCCTGGGCACGCTCGGCGTGTTCTTCGGTATGCTGGTCGTCTACAAGACCGGGGCTATCCGAGTCACGCCTCGGTTCACTCGCATGATCGTGGCCGCCATGTTCGGGGCGCTGGCCCTCATGCTCGGCAACTTCCTGCTGGGGATGTTCGGTGTCGGCGGCGGCGAGGGCCTGGGCCTGCGCAGCGGTGGACCGCTGGCGATCCTGTTCTCACTGGTGGTCATCGGTATCGCGGCGTTCAGCTTCCTGATCGACTTCGACGCCGCTGACCAGATGATCCGGGCCGGAGCGCCGGAGAAGGCGGCGTGGGGTATCGCGCTGGGCCTGACCGTGACGCTGGTCTGGCTCTACATCGAGATCCTGCGTCTGCTGAGTTATCTGCAGAACGACTAGTCTCGGCTCGACGAGAAAAGCCGGCACATATGTGTCGGCTTTTTCGTGTGTCCGCTTGGTCTCTTGAGTGTGCGGTGGTGGCCCCGAGCGTGTGCTGGTGGCGGGCTGACCCGAGTTTCGCAGCCCAGGGCGCACACTCACCGCCCTGGGCGCACGCTCGACGTCGGTGCCTGAGGCGCTAGCTCAGCCGCTCGATCACCATGGCCATGCCCTGGCCGCCACCGACGCACATGGTCTCCAGGCCGAACGTCTTGTCGTGGGTCTGCAGATTGTTGAGCAAGGTGGTGGTGATGCGGGCGCCGGTCATGCCGAACGGGTGTCCCAGGGCGATCGCTCCGCCAGAGACGTTCAGCTTGTCCTCGTCGATGCCCAACTCCCGGGCCGAGCCCAGCACCTGCACCGCGAACGCTTCATTGATCTCGACCAAGTCGATGTCGCTGATGGACATACCCGCCCGCTGTAGCGCCTTCTTGCAAGCCTCGATGGGGCCAAGGCCCATGATCTCCGGGGACAGACCGCTCACGCCGGTGGACACGATGCGCGCCAACGGCGTCAGGCCCAGCTCCTTGGCCTTGGTGTCGCTGGTGATCACCACTGCCGCGGCGCCGTCGTTGAGTGGACAGGCGTTGCCGGCGGTCACTGTGCCGTTGGGCCGAAACACCGGCTTGAGTTGGCTGACCTTTTCGTAGGTGGTACCCGCGCGCGGGCCATCATCGGTGCTGACCGTGGTGCCGTCGGGAAGCGTCACCGGGGAGATCTCCCGTTCGAAAAAGCCGCTCTTGATCGCCTCTTCGGCACGGTTTTGGCTGCGCACACCCCAGTGGTCTTGGTCTTCGCGGCTGATGCCCGAAATGATCGCGACGTTTTCAGCGGTCTGACCCATGGCGATGTAGACGTCAGGCAGATTTCCGTCAGCGCGCGGGTCATGCCATTCCTCGGCACCCGCGGCCGCGGCGGCGGTGCGTTCCTGGGCCTCATCGAAGAGGGGGTTCTTGGTGTCGGGCAGCGAGTCGGAGTTGCCCTTGCCGAACCGGGACACGGTCTCTACGCCCGCGGAGATGAACGCGTCGCCCTCGCCGGCCTTGATCGCATGAAACGCCATCCGGGTGGTCTGCAGTGAAGACGAGCAGTACCGGTTGACCGTGGTCCCCGGCAGAAAGTCGTAGCCCAGCGCCACGGCGACGACGCGCCCGATATTGAAGCCGGACTCACCTCCCGGGAGGCCGCAGCCCATGATCAGATCGTCGATCTGGTGCGGGTTCAGCGCGGGCACTTTGTCCAACGCGGCGCGCACCATCTGCACGGCCAAGTCGTCGGGGCGCATGCTGACCAGCGACCCTTTCATGGCGCGGCCGATCGGCGAGCGGGCTGTTGAGACGATGACGGCTTCTGGCATAACAGCTCCCTCCATTGGGGTGTGGCGAAGCCGAATCTAGCCTGACGACGAGCCTGGTGACGATTCGGGTCGTGCAGCGGCCCGTTGCCCGACTAGCCGCTAGCCGGGATCGCGACGGGTCCACCAACCACCGGGACCGGGCGCCGCCACAGCCGGGTGACGATGGCGCCCCGGGAACGCTCCTGGCTGCTGGTGCGGAAGCTAGGCCGCGACGGCACGGGAAGCATTGCGCTCCCGATCTTTTCGCGTAACGCATCGCGCAGACTGAGGAGCAGCTGATCGGCCGCCAGGGCGTACGCCGTTGCGGATGGGTGATATCGGTCGGCGGAGAACATCCGTTCGGGTTCGGCCCGGAATTGGCGTGCCAGCAGATTGGCGAGCGGAACCGGCACCCCGCCGGCCGCCTTGACGGCGGCGGTCTGAGCGCGGGCGAGCTGGCTTCCCCGCGTGTGAGCCAGGGACCGCAACGGTTGCGGTATTGCGGTGATGACACTGAAGTCCGGGCACGTGCCGACCACCACGATTGCGCCGCGGGCGCAGCTTGCGTACCACCGAGCCAAGCCGTTCCGCGGAGGGGCCGATCCCGTTGAGTGCTGTTATGTCGTTGGCGCCGATGATGATGATCGCGGCGTCCGGTGGCGGTCCGGCCACAAACATCGCGTCGACCTGACCGCACACGCCTTTTGAGGTGGCGCCGACCAGGGCTTTGGTGCTCAACCGCACCCGCTTGCCGGTCTGCTCGGCGAGCTTGCGTGCCATCACCACGCCCGGCACTTCCTCGGGGCTGCCACAGCCGTATCCGCACGCCGTGGAGTCGCCGAACATCATCAGGTGAAGGTCAAAGGGGGTTCCGCGGCGCCAGCGCTGCACCGGCCCACCGCCGCGGGAGTAGACCCCATCGGCACGGGGAGGTACGTCCCAGGCTTTGGGGATGATGGTGCGCGCGTGCGTAGCCTGACCGACCAGCAAGTTGCGTGCGCCCAGATAGGCCGTACCTGTCGAGGCGAGTGCACCCGCTGTGGCCAGAGCGATCGTCGAACGCCGCGGCACGCGTATGCCCACGCGATCAGTTTAGATCGGCTTCTCTGTTTGCGGGTCTACCTGACAAAACAGGTGAATTACGTTGTGGATCAATTGTGGTATCGAATCAGACTCATTAAGCGTTGTTTAAGAAGTAAGCTGTCAAGCTAAGTCGGAGGAGTTGGCAAATCGCTCGGGGGAGCAGGTTCAATCCGAACGCTTGGCCGCTCCATCACATGCCTTATCGGACTACAACGACGTAGGAAGTGTTGCGCATGACCGCACCTAGCAGGGTCCCCAGTAACCCTATCCATGCCATTCGCCCACGAGACGTACTCAAGACACGTAGACTTGAGGCACGCAGATTCGCCATCAGTGATGGCGCTCCGGTCGAGGTTGTCGAGTCGGTCCCGAGCGTTGCTGCGCGGGTCGCGACGCTTGCCTCGCGGCTGACCATTCGGCCGGTGTTGGCGGTCGGTAGCCACGTGCCGAATCTACCTTGGCCATGGGGCCTCATCGATCACGCCGCGAAGGCTTTGGTCCCGGCGTCTGCCACCGTGAGGGCCGCGGTGAGCTTGTCAAATGCGGCAGCGCAACTGGTTCGGGCGCCGGGCGTGCTGCCCGCCGACGGGACCCGGCGCGTGGTCCTCTATCTCCACGGCGGCGCCTTCCTGACCTGTGGAGCAAACTCGCACGGGCGGTTGGTCGAGCTGTTTTCAAAGTTTGCTGACGCGCCCGTTCTGATCGTCAACTATCGGCTGATGCCCAAACACTCGATCGGTATGGCGCTCGATGACTGCCACGACGGCTACCGCTGGCTGAGGTTGTTGGGCTACGACCCGGAACAGATCGTGTTGGTCGGAGACTCCGCCGGCGGCTATCTCGCGCTGACTCTCGCGCAGCGGCTGCAGGAGGAAGGCGAGGAGCCGGCCGCCCTTGTCGCGATCTCGCCACTGCTGCAGCTAGCAAAGGAGCAGAAAAAGGCTCATCCCAACATTAAGCGGGATGCGATGTTCCCGCCGAAGGCTTTCGACGCGCTTGGTGAATTGGTTGCTAGCGCGGCCGCTAAAAACAAAGTCGACGGCAAACCCGAGGAACTCTACGAGCCGCTCGAGCACATCCGCCCGGGTCTCCCGCGGACCCTGATTCACGTGTCGGGATCCGAGGTGCTGTTGCACGACGCCCAGCTGGCGGCGCGCAAGTTGGCGGCGGTCGGGGTGCCCGCCGAGGTGCGTGTCTGGCCGGGACAGGTGCACGACTTTCAGGTCGCCGGGCCGTTGTTGCCCGAGGCGACCCGCTCCCTGCGTCAGATCGGCGACTACATCCGCGAGGCAACCGGCTAGGGGGTCGCGCCGTACCCGGAGTGTGGTTCGCCGGGACCGGCCTGACACGATGAAGCCCATGCGGATCGCCCAGCACATCAGTGATCTCATCGGCGGCACACCACTGGTTCGCCTGAACGCGGTCGTTCCGGCCGGGATCGGCACGGTGGCGGCGAAGGTCGAATATCTCAACCCTGGCGGCAGCTCCAAGGACCGGATCGCGATCAAGATGATCGACGCGGCCGAGGCCAGTGGAGCGCTGCGACCCGGCGGCACCATCGTCGAGCCGACGTCGGGCAATACCGGGGTGGGTTTGGCCCTGGTCGCCCAGCACCGGGGCTACAAGTGCGTATTCGTCTGCCCCGACAAGGTCAGCGAGGACAAACGAAACGTCTTGCGGGCCTACGGCGCTGAGGTGGTGGTGTGCCCGACGGCGGTGCCGCCGGAGGATCCGGACAGCTACTACAGCGTCTCTGACCGGCTGGTCAGAGAAATCGACGGTGCGTGGAAGCCCGACCAGTACGCCAACCCCGAAGGCCCGGCCAGCCACTACGCGACCACCGGCCCGGAGATCTGGGCCGATACCGATGGCAAGATCACGCATTTCGTTGCCGGCATCGGCACCGGTGGAACGATCACCGGCGCGGGGTGCTACCTCAAGGAGGTGTCGGGCGGCAAAGTCCGCGTCATCGGCGCCGACCCGGAGGGGTCGGTGTATTCCGGCGGGACCGGGCGGCCCTACCTGGTCGAGGGGGTGGGCGAGGACTTCTGGCCGGCGGCCTACGACCACGCGGTGCCCGACGAGATCATCGCGGTGTCGGACTCCGACTCCTTTGACATGACCCGGCGGCTGGCCCGAGAAGAGGCGATGCTGGTGGGCGGATCCTGCGGGATGGCGGTGGTGGCCGCCCTGCGGGTCGCCGAACAAGCAGGGCCCGACGCGCTGGTTGTCGTGCTGCTGCCCGACGGCGGGCGCGGTTACATGTCGAAGATCTTCAACGACGCGTGGATGTCGTCGTACGGCTTCTTGCGCAGCCGCCTCGACGGCAGGACCGATGCGTCCACGGTTGGTGATGTGCTGCGGCGCAAGTCCGGTGCGTTGCCGGCTCTGGTACACACCCACCCCTCCGAGACGGTGCGCGATGCCATCGGAATCCTGCGGGAATATGGCGTGTCGCAGATGCCGGTGGTCGGCGCCGAGCCGCCGGTGATGGCCGGTGAAGTTGCCGGCAGCGTTTCCGAACGCGAACTGCTCTCGGCTGTATTCTCGGGCAAGGCCAAGCTGGCCGACGCCGTCTCCCAGCACATGAGCCCGCCGCTGAAGCTGATCGGCGCCGGTGAATTGGTCGGTGTGGCAGGCAAGGCATTGCGGGACTGGGATGCCTTGATGGTCGTCGAGGAGGGCAAGCCGGTCGGGGTCATCACCCGGTATGACTTGTTGGGATTCCTTTCCGAAGGGGCGTTGCGGCGCTAGTCCGCCGTGGCGCCACAACTTAGGTCGGCTAGGAACAAAATCGGCTGGTAGCTACCTCCCCGACGGTGCCCAACCATGCTGGTAATGGCGCGAATCGCGGCTCGGGCGCAGCTCTAGCCTGATCTCTCCGCAGACCGCCAACCTCAGGTACTGTAAGGCTGCCTACTTCAGCTAATTCCGAGTGGAAGGTTGCCCATGACCGATCAGCCGCCTCCCGGCGGGTCTTACCCCCCACTGCCTCCGCCTCCCGGATCCTCCGGTGGGTCGGAGCCGCCCGCTGGTGGGTACCAAGCACCACCGCCTCCCTCGGCGCCCAGCGGGGGCGGCTACCCGCCGCCGCCACCGCCCCCGTCGCCCAGCACCAGCGGTTATCCGCCGCCCCCGCCGCCGCCGTCGGCGCCCGGCACCAGCGCTTATCCGCCGCCTCCGCCACCACCACCGCTGGAAGGTGGCTACCCGCCGCCGCCACCACCGTCGGCGGGTGGATACGCACCGCCCCCACCGGGGCCGGCGATTCGTGCACTGCCGGCGGAGTCCTACACGCCGTGGATCACTCGCGTGCTGGCCGCGCTCATCGACTTCGCGCCCTACGTTGTGGTTACCGGCATCGGCTGGCTGATCATGATGGTGACCACGACCTCGTCGTGCGTGACCGACATCAGTCAGTACGACATTGGCCAGTACTGCGTATCCCAGCCGTCGATGATCGGTCAGCTGGCGCAGTGGTTGTTGTCCCTGGTGGGGTTGGCCTACCTGGTATGGGACTACGGCTACCGCCAAGGCACCACCGGTTCGAGCATCGGTAAGTCGATCATGAAGTTCAAGGTGGTCAGCGAAACCACGGGGGAGCCGTTGGGCTTCGGAATGTCGGTGGTGCGCCAGCTTGCGCACATCGTCGACGCGATCATCTGCTACATCGGGTTCCTGTTCCCGCTGTGGGACGCCAAGCGGCAGACGCTTGCCGACAAGATCATGACGACGGTTTGCCTACCGCTCTGAGTGCAACGCAACTCACTTGTGTCAGTGAGTGATTAGCAAAGCGCCACCCCGGCCGTGCGATTACGGCCGGGGTGGCGTTCGCTATTAGGCTGGTCATCGATGAAGGACGATCACAAGGCGCAGCACCGGTTCGCCGGACTCGCAACACGAGCCATTCATTCCGGCTATCGCCCGGACCCGGCGACCGGAGCCGTCAACGCTCCGATCTATGCCAGCAGCACCTTCGCCCAGGATGGTGTCGGCGGGCTTCGGGGCGGCTATGAGTATGCGCGAACCGGCAATCCGACTCGCACCGCCTTGGAAGCCGCGCTTGCCGCGGTTGAAGACGCGGCGTTCGGGCGTGCGTTCAGTTCCGGCATGGCCGCCGCCGACTGCGCGCTGCGGGCAATGCTGCGACCGGGTGACCATGTCGTCATCCCCGACGACGCCTACGGCGGCACCTTCCGGTTGATTGACAAGGTCTTCACCGGGTGGAACGTCGAGTACACACCGGTAGCCCTGGCGGATCTGGATGCGGTGCGTGCGGCGATAAGGCCAACCACCCGACTGATTTGGGTGGAAACACCGACCAATCCGCTGCTGTCGATCGCCGACATCGCCGGCATCGCCCAGCTGGGTGCGGACAGCTCGGCGAAAGTTCTGGTGGACAACACCTTCGCATCTCCGGCGCTGCAGCAGCCGCTATCGCTGGGCGCCGACGTGGTGCTGCATTCCACCACCAAATACATCGGTGGTCACTCCGATGTGGTGGGTGGCGCACTGGTGACCAATGACGAAGAGCTGGACCAGTCTTTTGCCTTCTTGCAGAACGGGGCGGGCGCGGTGCCGGGCCCGTTCGACGTGTACCTGACCATGCGCGGCCTGAAAACCCTGGTCCTGCGCATGCAGCGGCATAGTGAAAATGCCGCTGCCGTGGCGGAATTCCTCGCCGAACATCCCGCGATCAGCACCGTGTTGTACCCAGGGCTGCCCAGTCACCCCGGCCATGCCGTGGCGGCGCGGCAGATGCGCGGGTTTGGCGGCATGGTTTCGGTGCGGATGCGAGCCGGCCGCACCGCCGCCGAACAGCTGTGCGCCAAGACGAACATCTTCATCCTGGCCGAATCGCTAGGCGGTGTGGAGTCGCTGATCGAGCATCCCAGCGCGATGACTCACGCGTCGACCGCGGGTTCGCAGCTGGAAGTGCCCGATGACCTGGTGCGGCTGTCGGTCGGTATCGAAGACGTTGCCGATCTCCTCGACGACCTCAAACAGGCGCTGGGCTAACCCCGGCGCGAGCAGCCCGCGAGCAGACACAGAATCGCACGCGCAGCGCGCGCTGGGTGCGATTCTGTGTCTGCTCGTCAGGTCAGGAGTGGTAGGGCTCGGCGCTGATCAGCGTGACCTCGATGACGCTGCCGTTGGGCACGGTGTAGCTACGGGTCTCACCGACCTTGGCGTCGATCAGGGCGCCACCGAGCGGGGAATTCGGCGAGTACACCTCGAGCTTGCCGTCGTTGACGCCTTCTTGGCGGGTGGCGATGAGGAATGTCTCGCTATCGGACTGGTCGCCGTTGTAGTAGACCTTCACCACGGAACCGGGCAGGGCGATACCGGACTGCTTGGGCGCTTCGCCGACCTTGGCGTTGTTGAGCAGGTCCTGCAGCTGGCGGATGCGGGCCTCTTGCTGGCCCTGCTCTTCGCGGGCGGCGTGGTAGCCGCCGTTCTCGCGCAGGTCGCCCTCTTCGCGGCGGTCATTGATTTCGGCGGCGATGATCGGACGATTGGCGATCAAGTGATCGAGCTCGGCCTTGAGTCGGTCATGTGACTCCTGGGTTAACCAGGTCACCTGAGTATCCGTCATCTCGTGGCGCTCCTTGTGTTGTCTTTTGGCGCATGCGCGCAAGTTGCTGATCCCGCATCAACCCGGTATCGGGCGTACGCGGGCCCCCACCCCGGTCGCTGCCACTCCGCTTCTGCTCACGGCCATTAATGCAGCAATACACGGTCCCGGTCAGGACCGTGTATCTAGCCATGTTACCACCGCGCTAACAGTCGGTGACTGCATATGCGCAGTTCGGGGTTTGTTGCGCGGTCAAGGTGAGCGCAAGTAAGCGGGCACATCTGTGCCGCAACCGTATACGTCCGCCATCAACGGCGGCTTGCTCGATTTCAGGGTCGTCGTCACCTGCACGGTGGTTTGGTCCGAGGGCGGCACCAGGACCTCTCGCCGGCCGGTCTCGCTACCGTCCTTGGCCCGGACGCGCACGATGCAATCGACCGGCCGTGACGGGTCTGACCGCGTCACGCTGATCGTCACCGATGCCGTCTGCTCATCGATCACGCGGTAGCCGGCCAATTTGCCGGTGACGGCGTTGGTGACGATCCGCTGGTAGCCGATCACGGCAAGCACGGTCCCGGCCACCACCACCAACACCGCCAGAGCGATGAGGATGTAGCGCCGCGACCTACCGGAGAGTCGAGACCGCCCATAGCGGGCTTCGGGACGGGATATGGGTGCTGGATTCATGCCTGGCTTGGCGGATCGGGGAAGGGCTGTAGGCGGGCGTCAGGCGCCGGACGACAAGATGGAACGATTGAGAACTGAAATTATAGTGGCGCAATCGGCCGGCGAGCAGACGGCCCGACCAGCAGACGGACAAGGGAGCACGTGAGCAAACTGCGGTTGATGGCGGTGCATGCCCACCCCGACGACGAGTCCAGTAAGGGCGCCGCCACTCTTGCCCGGTACGCGGACGAGGGTCATCGCGTGCTGGTGGTGACGTTGACCGGGGGCGAGCGCGGCGAGATTCTCAACCCGGCGATGGATCTGCCCGACGTGCACGGGCACATCTCCGAAATTCGCCGCGACGAGATGGCGAAGGCGGCCGAGATTCTCGGTGTGGAGCACACCTGGCTTGGGTTCGTCGACTCCGGACTGCCGAAGGGGGATCCGCCGCCCCCGCTGCCCGAGGGGTGTTTCGCCCTGGTGCCCTTGGAAGATTCCATCGAAGCGCTGGTACGTGTGGTGCGGGAGTTCCGGCCCCACGTGATGACGACCTACGACGAGAACGGCGGCTACCCGCACCCCGACCACATCCGCTGCCACCAGGTCTCCATCGGCGCCTACGAGGCCGCTGCCGACTATCTGCGGTTCCCGGATGCCGGTGAGCCCTGGACGGTGTCCAAGCTCTACTACATCCACGGCTTCCTGCGGGAGCGCATGCGGATTCTGCAAGACGAGTTCATCAAGCGCGGCCAGGAAGGTCCGTTCGGCAAGTGGCTCGAGCACTGGCATCCCGACCACGATCCGTTTGCCAACCGAGTCACCACCCGCGTTGAGTGCTCGGGCTATTTCGCCCAACGCGACGACGCCTTGCGAGCGCATGCGACCCAGATCGACCCCAACGCCGAATTCTTCGCGGCGCCGCTGTCGTGGCAGCGTGAACTCTGGCCGACCGAGGAATTCGAGTTGGCCCGCTCGCGCATCCCCATCGGTCTGCCTGAGACCGAGTTGTTCGCCGGAATCGAGTCGAGCCAATGAACCAGTTTCTGCTCACTGTGATTGCAGACGATGCACCGCGCAATACCGGACCCGATTTCGGCAAGGCCAGTCCGTTGGGGCTGCTCGTCGTCGTGGTCTTGGTCATCGCCACGTTGTTTCTGCTGCGATCGATGAACCGGCAACTCAGGAAGGTCCCGGAATCCTTCGATCGTGCGCACCCCGAGCCGGATCAGGCGGCCGACGAGGGCACGGATGTGGTGGACGTCGAGGAACCGCCCGCCGCGGACGGTGGCGCCACCACGCGATCGCCGGGGCCGGCCGATGACCCCGGCTGATTCATCGGCCGGTTTCTCCGGAACCAATACCCTCGCGCAGGCCACCAGTCCGTACTTGCGCCAGCACGCCGACAACCCCGTGCATTGGCAGCAATGGACACCGCAGGCGCTGGCTGACGCCGCCGCGCGCGACGTGCCGATTCTGTTGTCGATCGGATACGCCGCGTGTCACTGGTGTCACGTCATGGCCCACGAATCGTTCGAGGACGACGAGGTGGCGGCGGTGATGAACGCGGGCTTCGTCAACATCAAGGTGGATCGCGAGGAACGGCCCGATATCGACGCGGTCTACATGAACGCCACCGTTGCCCTCACCGGGCAGGGCGGCTGGCCGATGACGTGCTTCCTGACCGCTGATGGGCGGCCCTTCTACTGCGGTACCTACTACCCGAAAGCGGGTTTTCTGCAGCTGCTTTCGGCCGTATCGGAGACCTGGCGGGAACGTCGCGGCGAGGTGGAGGAGGCCTCCGACCACATTGCCGGTGAGTTGCGTTCGATGGCGTCCGGACCGCCCGGCGGCGGTCCCGACGTGGCGCCGGAGCTGTGTGACCATGCCGTCGCGGTCGTCTTGGGTGAGCAGGACACGGTTCATGGTGGCTGGGGCACCGCGCCCAAGTTCCCGCCGCCGGCGCTGCTGGAAGCGTTGCTGCGGCACTACGAGCGCACCGGCTCCCCGGCCGCACTGGCTGCGGTGTCGCGCACCGGCGCCGCGATGGCCCGCGGCGGCATCTATGACCAACTTGCCGGCGGCTTCGCCCGATACAGCGTCGACAAGGCCTGGGTGGTACCGCATTTCGAGAAGATGTTGTACGACAACGCGCTGCTGTTGCGGGCTTATGCGCACTGGGCCCGGCGGACCGGCGATGAGTTGGCGCGCCGCGTCGCGGCCCAGACCGCGGGGTTTCTGCTGGACGGGCTGGCCGCTGGCGGCATGTTCACCTCCTCGCTGGATGCCGACACCGACGGCCGCGAGGGTTCGACCTATGTCTGGACTCCCGAACAGCTGATCGAGCTCCTAGGTGAGGACGACGGCCGTTGGGCCGCAGAGGTTTACGCGGTGACCGCGGCCGGCACCTTCGAACACGGCGCGTCGGTGTTGCAGCTGCCCTCGGATCCGCACGACGCCGAGCGGCTGCAGCGGGTCAGCGGCGCACTGTCGGCGGCCCGGCGCGGGCGCGCGCAACCCGGTCGCGATGACAAGGTCGTCACCTCCTGGAACGGGTTGGCAATCACGGCGCTGGTAGAGGCCAGCATTGCCCTGCAGCAGCCCGAATTGGCGCAAGCCGCGCGGCGTTGCGCACGCGTGTTGCTGGACTTGCACGTGGTCGACGGCCGGTTGCGCCGCGCCAGCCTGGGCGGTGTGGTCGGCGACAGCGCGGCCATCCTCGAGGACCATGCCATGCTGGCCACCGGCCTGTTGGCGCTCTATCAGTTGACTTCCGAACCGGGTTGGCTGACCTCGGCCTGCGATTTGCTGGATACCGCATTGGCGCACTTCGGCGATCCGCAGCGGCCCGGTCGCTGGTTCGACACCGCCGACGACGCCGAGCGGCTGATGCTGCGCCCGGGCGACCCGCTCGACGGGGCCACGCCTTCGGGTGCGTCTTCGATCGCCGAAGCCCTGCTGACCGCCGCACACCTGGTCGCCGACGACCGCGCCCCGCGCTACCTGCAAGCCGCCACGGAAACGTTGCGCGAACATTCGGTCTTGCTGGCACGCGCACCGAGGTCGGCCGGGCACTGGCTGTCCGTCGCGGAGGCGGCGGTGCGGGGACCGCTGCAGATCGCGGTTGCCTGCGACGATCCGCAGTCAGAGCTACTGGCCGCCGCCCGCCGGCTGGCGCCGGGCGGAGCCATCGTCGTCGGCGGTCGGCTGGACTCGGCACCGTTGCTGATCGGACGGGATCGGGTGGCGGGTGCGGACGCCGCCTATGTCTGCCGGGGACGGGTCTGCGACCTGCCGGTGACCGGTACCGACGAACTGGCCGCAGCTCTGCCAGTGCCCGGGTAGTAGCGTGCGTCACATGCCGAATTCCGCTGAGAGGTCCCAAGCGATTACCGAAACGGTCAACCGATACATGTCGGTGCTGGCCGACGGCGGCGCCGACGATCTGGTCGGCTTCTACGCCGACGACGCGACCCTCGAGGATCCGGTCGGGGGAGAGGTGCACATCGGTACGCGAGCCATCCACGGCTTCTATTCGGCGATCGCGGGCCTGACGCGCGAGTGCGAGTTGGTGTCGCTGCGGGTGTGCGGCAACGAGGCGGCTTTTCAGTTCCGGCTGACCGTGACCAGCGGCGACAGCAAGATGCGGGTGGAGCCCATCGAGGTCATGGCGTTCGATCGCTCCGGCAAAGTGGCCGCGATGAAGGCGTATTGGTCAGCGGCCGACGTGACTCATTTGTAGCCACGTGAGGCGCTGCTGTAGCGCTCAGAACACCACGAACCACATCGCGATGTAGTGGCAGATCGCCGCGACTGCGGTGCAGGCGTGGAAGAACTCGTGGTAGCCGAACGTCGAGGGCCACGGATCCGGCCAGCGCACGGCGTAGAGAATGCCGCCGATGCTGTACAAGGCGCCGCCGACAAACAGCAGCACCAGCGCCGTCACCCCGGCGTTGTGCAGAATCGTCGCGGTGTACCAGACCGCGACCCAGCCCAGCAGCAGGTAGAGCGGGACACCGACCCAGCGCGGCGCGGTCGGCCAGCACATCTTGAGTAAAATCCCGGCGATCGCACCGCCCCACACGATCGATAACACCACTCGCCCGTCATGGCCCGGCAATGCCAGCAGGGCGAACGGGGTGTAGCTACCGGCGATGAACACGAAGATCATCGAGTGATCGGCCCGCTTCATCCACTTGTGCGTGGTCGCGGACGCCCAGTTGACTCGGTGATAGGTGGCGCTGACGGTGAACATCACCACGGTGGCCGCAATGTAGGCCAGCGTGGCCAGGCCGGCTTCAGTGGAGCCCACCGCCCAGGAGACCGCAACCAGCGATGCGCCCGCCAAAACAGCGGTGCCGGCCGAATAGACGTGGATCCAGCCGCGGAAGCGCGGCTTGGTGAGCGCCCGTGCGACCCCTTCGACGAGGTGATGCGCAGCGTTGGGAACGGCTAGACCCTGTGGTTCGGGTTCTGCGGTGCTGGCCATGCTGGCCTGGCTGCTCATTTCGCCCATTGCCCCGTCTGGTGATCGCCGGATATCGGTCACCGATCACAGTAGTCGCCCCGAGCGTGAGTGGGCTTACGACTTGGCGTGATCTTGCGGCGAATCAAGGCCGGAATTTGGTGCGCGTCACAGTAGTCTGGATCCTCGTGGAGATCATCCCGCCGCGGCTCAAGGAGCCGTTGTATCGGCTGTATGAGCTGCGGCTGCGGCAAGGCCTGGCAGCCACGAGTTCCGAGTTGCCGCGGCACATCGCGGTGCTGTGCGACGGCAATCGCCGTTGGGCCCGCGATGCGGGTTACGACGACGTCAGCTACGGCTACCGGATGGGTGCCGCCAAGATCGCCGAGATGTTGCGGTGGTGCCAGGAAGCCGGCATCGAGATGACCACCGTCTACCTGCTGTCCACTGAAAACCTGCAGCGCGACGCCGACGAGCTGGCGGCGCTGATCGAGATCATCACCGACGTCGTCGAAGAGATCTGTGCCCCGGCCAACCGCTGGAGTGTGCGCACCGTCGGCGACTTGGAGCTGCTCGGCGATGAACCGGCGCGCCGGCTGCGCGAGGCCGTGGAATCCACGCCGGCCACCGCGCAGTTCCATGTGAACGTGGCAGTCGGCTACGGCGGGCGTCGCGAGATCGTCGACGCGGTGCGGGCGCTGCTGAGCAAGGAACTCGCCGACGGTGCGACCGCCGAGGAGCTTATCGACGCGGTGAGCGTTGAGGGCATTTCGGAGAACCTCTACACCTCGGGGCAACCCGACCCTGATCTGGTCATCCGCACGTCCGGCGAGCAGCGGCTGTCCGGGTTTCTGTTATGGCAGAGCGCCTACTCGGAGATGTGGTTCACCGAGGCGCACTGGCCAGCGTTTCGGCGGGTCGATTTTCTGCGCGCATTGCGCGACTACAGCATGCGCCATCGCCGGTACGGCAAGTAATCGCGTGCGGCACTGAGCCCGCCGCTGGGATGCCCCTCGATCTACCAGGGCTGGCGCTGCGGCACCGGCTCGACCGACTCGGTGGGCGCCAACCTCCGACTGCAATTGGGGCAGAACCGGGGGACAACCAGCAGGAGTTCATGATCTGGTTCAACCATCGATTCCTTCTCCGACGGCGTGGCACCGGCGAGGCCGCATCGGCGGTACGGCGAGGCGCTGGCGTGGAACACTGGGCGCATGGCTGCGCTGTCGGCGGTGGTGTTCACGCTCAGCGGTTGGCTGGGGCTCTACCTGCTGGCCCGCGACCCGCGCAAGCCGGTGCTGATATTGGCCGCCATTGGGCTATGCGGGTTTGCCCTTGTCTTGGCGTTGGATGCGGTGCGCAACACCAGCATGGCCCACGCCCAGTTGCTCGGTCAGCTGGAGATCTACCTGGTCGCCGTGCCGGGCGTGGCATGGTTCGGCGTTCTGCTCGAGTTGTCGGTGGCGCCCGAGCGCCCTTGGGCACGCAAAGCCGAGTTGCTGCTGATCGCGGCCGTCGGCGCGCTGGCCCTGCTGGGTGCGACCATCGCGGGCAGCGTGGCAGGGCCACTGCGGCCCGGTCACTGGCTGATGTTTGCGGTGATCTCGGCGGCAACGCTGGGCGCCATGGTGGCCGTGTTGGTGCGGCCGGCGCAGCCGATGTCGGTGGTCGGCGTGGTCATCGTCGCGACGCTGTTCTTCGCGCTGGGCAATGCCATCCTGGTGATTCCGCTGGGGCTGGTGCCCAGCTGGCTGGCCCTGGCCTCAACGGGATTCGACGTGTTGTTGCTCGGCGTGGCCGTGGCGGTATGGGACGCCTTCGACGAAGGCCAGGCGTTGCGCGCGGACATGCTGCGCTCGTTTGCGGGCGCGATGGCGGTCGCGGGTGTGTTGGGCGGTCAGGCGCTGATCGGGTTGGCCTTGATCCGCGATGAGCCCACCGCTTCGACCGTGCTGACGGTGCTGCTGTTCACCAGCCTGTCGATCGCCATCGCCGTGCAGGTGTTGGCCGACCCACTGGCCGGGGTACTGGACCGGCTGGCGTTTTCGAAATCGCCGGCACTGCGCGCCGACCGCGCGGCACTGCGCCACACCGGTGCGGCGCTACCGCTGCGGTCGGCGGATCCGCTTGCCGGCATCGATGACGAGACCTTTGTCAGGCTGACCCGCAGAGCGCTGGGGCACTACGGTGACCTGGCCAAGCTCGTCGCCAGCCCGTTGACCGCGTTGCCCGTGATCGATCAGCGGCTGGCCACCCGTGGGGTTCCCGACCAGCCGCTGGAACGGGCCAACGAACTTAAGGCCGTCCTGGCCGACGGCATCAAGCGACTCAAGCCGCGTGAGGGTGGTGATTTCGGAACCACCGAACAGTGGCGTTATTACAACTCGCTGTATTTTCCCTACGTCGTCGGTGTGCGCGCCTACGCGCAGAATGCCACCGCGGCGGGTTTGGATCCCATCGCCCGGCAGGCCTGGCAATGGCTGGTGACCGAGGTCCCGCAGCGGTCACTGCACAACTGGCAGAACGCGGCTGCTCGGCTGATCGCGGCCGATTTGCGCGGGCGCATCACGGTGGCCAGCGACTAGTCTTGCCGGCCCCCGCCCGGCGGGCGTTGACGGCACTGCCCGCAACTGCCTGACGGCGGGGAGAACGACCTGGTCACGGGGCCTATGGCAGCAGTTGGCAGTGCCATGCGTCGATCTGGCAGTGCGCAGGCGGCAGTCTCAAAACTGTTCCACCGACCGCCTTCTCGCACAGCCCCAAGGAGTAATGCAATGACCGCAATCTCGGGCCCGACAACTCGGCCCCTCTCCGATTCGACGGACGCACTGCTGCGTTTCGCGATGCGCGCGGACGCCACATTGACCGGACTCATGGGCCTGGCCCTCGCCGCGGCCGCCGACCCGATCTCGTCGCTGACCGGCCTGACATCCGCTCAGGAATACAGCATCGGTGCCTTCTTCGTGCTCTACGGCCTGTTGGTGTTCGGCCTCGCCGCGATACCCAACCTGCGTCGCGCCGGGATAGGGGTGGTCGTCGGCAACCTCGTCTACACCGTGGGCGCGATCGTCGCCGCCGAACTAGTGCCGATGACTGGCATCGGGGTGGCCGCGACAGTGGCCAGCGGCGTGTTCACAGCGGCATTTGCCGGGCTGCAGTACCTGGGAGTGCGTCGTATCACGGCCTGAACTCCCCTTCCCGCTGGTGCGGGGCGCCCCCGATAGCTGAGGTGGGTGCCCCGCACCAGCCATGTCGGGCGGTGGCGGGTTCCGCGGCCCGGGAGAGCCGGCGGTGACTGACGATGAGGTTGGAATGCTCAAATCGGCTCGGATCGATGGGTGATCCGAGATACGATCCGGCTGTTCGGCGGGGGTAAACCTCTAGAGGACAGTGATGTCATATTTGATAGCCGCCCCAGACCTGATGGCGCATGCCACAACGGAACTGTCGAGCATCGGTTCGGCCCTCACCGCGGCCAACGCGGCCGCCGCTGTCCCGACGACGGGGGTGCTGGCCGCCGGCGCAGATGACGTCTCGGCGGCGGTGGCCTCGCTATTTGCCGGGCATGCCCAGGCCTATCAGTCACTCGGCGGGCAGGTCGCGGCGTTTCACCAGCAGTTCCTCGAGGGGTTGCGCGGAGCCAGCGGCGCCTATGCGGCCGCCGAGGCGGCCAACGTGTCGCCACTGCAGGATCTGCTGGGGTTGATCAATGCGCCTACCCAGGCGCTGTTGGGACGTCCGCTGATCGGCAACGGCACCAACGGCACCGCCGCCAATCCCAACGGAGGCGCGGGCGGATTGTTGATCGGCAACGGTGGCAACGGCTGGAACAGCACCACCGGTGGGGCTGCCGGCGGTAACGGCGGTGATGCGGGGCTGCTCGGCAACGGTGGGACCGGGGGCAGCGGCGGGGCGCTGGCGCCCGGCGGCACCGGTGGTGTCGGTGGCTGGCTATATGGCAATGGCGGTGTCGGGGCGAATGGGGGCGGCGGGGGTAACGCCTTCTTGTTGGGTGCCGGCAGGGCGGGCGGTGTCGGTGGCACCGGCGGCGTCGGCGCGCTCGGCGGTGACGGCGGCACCGGTGGACGCGGCGGGTGGTTGTGCGGAGACGGTGGATCCGGCGGGAGCGGCGGGCACGGGGGTGTGGGGCCGGCGGTGGCGAGTTCCCCGACCCGGGTGGTGGTGGCGGCCGCGGCGGGAGCGGCGGTGCGGCTGGGCTGGTCGGCAATGGCGGCTCTGGCGGCGTCGGCGGAGCCGGCGGGGCGTTGTTGGGCAACGGTGGGGCCGGCGGCGCCGGCGGCAATGGCGGGGACGGTGGCGGTTATGTCACCTCCGGCAATGCTCCCCGAGGCGGCGGCAATGGCGGCGAGGCGGGCGACGGCGGCCTGGGCGGCTCCGCCGGCATGTGGGGGGCTGGAGGTGCCGGTGGGGCTGCCGGTACCGGCGGCGCTGGCATCTCGGGATACCCGAACGGGTTCGGCGGCAGCGGGGGCACCGGCGGCAACGGCGGCAACGGCGGCGGTGGTGGCACCGGTGGCTGGTTATACGGCGACGGCGGTGCGGGCGGGGCCGGCGGTAGCGGCGGCCCAGGCGGAACGACTCACGACCAATACATTGGCGGCGATGGGGGTGACGGCGGTGATGGCGGCGCCGGCGGCGACGCCCAGCACATCGGCAATGGCGGCGCCGGCGGTGAGCGCGGCGCGGCCGGCACCGGCGGGTCCGGCTTTGCCGACGGGTCGGCGGGCAGCGGCGGTGCCGGAGGCACCGGCGGGTCACTGTGGGGTGCGAATGGGGCGAGCGGCCTTTAAGTCAGGCCCCGGGCTGACTCGGCGCCGGATCAACCTAGCGGCGCCGCGGCCTACAGTTTGCGTAGCCGCAGCCGCTTGATGGAGTGGTCGGCATCCTTGCGCAGCACCAATGTTGCCCGCGGCCGAGTCGGCAGGATGTTTTCAACGAGGTTGGGTCGGTTGATCGTTCGCCAGATCTCGCGCGCGGCGACCACAGCTTCCGGGTCGGGCAGCGCCGAGTAGTGGTGGAAGTGTGACTCCGGGTTGGCAAACGCGGTGCTGCGCATGGCCAGGAACCGCGACACGTACCACTGCTCGATGTCTTCGATTCGGGCGTCCACATACAGCGAGAAATCGAACAGATCCGACACCATCAGCGTCGGGCCCGTCTGAAGTACGTTGAGTCCCTCCAAGATCAAGATGTCGGGATGGCGGACGACTTGTTTGGCTCCGGGGATGATGTTGTAGTGCAGGTGTGAATACACCGGTGCGCAGGCATAGTCGGACCCGGACTTCACCGACGTGACGAACCGCATCAGCGCCCTGCGGTTGTAGCTTTCTGGAAAGCCCTTGCGGTGCATCAGATTTCGTCGCTCCAACTCGGCGTTGGGGTAGAGAAATCCGTCTGTGGTGACCAGGTCCACCCGGGGATGGTGATCCCAGCGCGCCAAGAGGGCCTGAAGCACGCGGGCGGTGGTCGACTTGCCGACTGCCACGCTGCCGGCCACGCCGATGATGAACGGCACCGGCCGGTCAGGGTTCTGCTGTGGCTCACCCAGGAATTCCGCGGTAGCGGCGAACAGTCGTTGACGGGCCGCGACCTGAAGATGAAGCAACCGGGCCAGGGGCAGGAAGACCTCTTCGACCTCGAGCAGGTCGATCTGTTCCCCGAGGCCGCGCAGGCCGATCAGTTCGGCTTCGGTGAGAGCCAGCGGTGTCGACATTCGCAGCGCGCGCCACTGCCTTCGGTCGAACTCCACATAGGGGCTCGGCTCGCTAAGCCGTGACATGGCATAAGTCTTACAGGGGCGAGGGCATGCTTGTCGCCTGGGGCCAGCGGTACTGGGGGATCGGGCCCGCAACGGCACCACTGGATACACTGGCGGCCGTGACTGCCGCACCTGACGCTCGCACTTCCGCCCCAAAATCCGCGCCGAGAAATGCTTCTGTGATGGAGGCTCCGCTCGCTGAGGTCGACCCCGACATCGCAGCGCTGCTGGGCAAGGAACTCGGTAGGCAGCGGGACACGCTGGAGATGATCGCCTCGGAGAACTTCGTCCCGCGAGCGGTATTGCAGGCCCAGGGCAGTGTCTTGACCAACAAGTACGCCGAGGGCCTGCCGGGCCGGCGTTACTACGGCGGTTGCGAGCACGTCGATGTGGTGGAAAACATTGCCCGCGACCGGGCTAAGGCGCTGTTCGGCGCCGATTTCGCCAACGTGCAGCCGCATTCGGGCGCCCAGGCCAACGCCGCGGTGTTGCATGCGCTCATGTCGCCGGGGGAGCGGCTGCTGGGGCTGGATCTGGCCAATGGGGGCCACCTGACCCACGGCATGCGGCTGAACTTCTCCGGCAAGTTGTACGAGAACGGCTTCTACGGCGTCGACCCGACGACGCACCTGATCGACATGGACGCGGTGCGGGCCAAGGCGCTCGAGTTCCGTCCGAAGGTGATCATCGCCGGCTGGTCGGCCTATCCCCGGGTGCTCGACTTCGCGGCCTTCCGCTCCATCGCCGATGAGGTTGGCGCCCAGTTGTTTGTCGACATGGCCCACTTCGCCGGGCTGGTGGCTGCCGGATTGCATCTGTCCCCGGTGCCGCATGCGGATGTGGTTTCCACCACAATTCACAAGACGCTCGGTGGCGGCCGGTCGGGCATGATCCTGGGCAAGCAGGAATTCGCCAAGACCATCAATTCGGCGGTTTTCCCTGGCCAGCAGGGCGGTCCGCTCATGCATGTCATCGCGGGCAAGGCGGTGGCACTCAAGATCGCTGGCACGCTCGAATTCGCCGATCGGCAGCGGCGCACGCTGGCGGGTGCCCGGATTGTCGCCGATCGGCTGATGGCTTCCGACGTCGCCAAGGCGGGGGTCTCGGTGGTCAGCGGCGGCACCGACGTGCACCTGGTACTGGTCGATTTGCGTGATTCCCCGCTCGATGGCCAGGCGGCCGAAGACCTGCTGCACGAGGCGGGAATCACGGTCAACCGCAACGCTGTCCCCAACGATCCGCGGCCACCGATGGTGACCTCGGGCTTGCGGATCGGGACTCCCGCATTGGCCACCCGCGGGTTCGGCGATGCCGAATTCAGTGAGGTCGCCGACGTGATCGCGGGCGCCCTCGCGGCCGGGCGCTCGGCCGATGTGGCCGCGCTGCGGGCCAGGGTAACCCGTCTGGCCAGGGACTTTCCCCTCTACGAGGGCCTCGAGGAGTGGAATCTCGTAGATCGCTGACGGCGACACGGGGGGTCGATTTTAATTATCCTGTGTATGAGGGTTACAGTTACCGCATGGCACAGAAACCTGTCGCTAATGCGCTGACCCTCGAACTTGAGCCCGTGGTCGAACAGAACATGGCTCGCCACCTCGACACCGAGGACATTTGGTTCGCCCACGACTTCGTCCCCTTCGACCAGGGCGAGAACTTCGCCTTCCTCGGTGGACGTGACTGGGATCCCTCCCAGACGACGCTGCCCAGGCTGATCACCGATGCCTGCGAGATCCTGTTGATCCTCAAGGACAACCTGGCCGGCCGTCACCGCGAACTCGTCGAGCACTTCATTCTCGAGGACTGGTGGGGTCGTTGGCTGGGTAGATGGACCGCTGAGGAGCACCTGCACGCCATCGCTCTGCGCGACTACCTGGTGGTGACTCGCGAGGTCGACCCGGTCCTCAACGAAGACGTCCGCGTCCAGTACGTGATGAAGGGGTACCGGGCCGAGAAGTACACGCAGGTCGAAACTCTCGTGTACATGGCCTTCTACGAGCGCTCCCTGGTCGCCTTCTGCCGCAACCTGGCTGCCCAGATCGAGGAACCCGTCCTGGCCGGCATGATCGACCGGATCGGCCGTGACGAAGCGCGTCACGAGTTGTTCTTTGCCAATCTTGTGGACCACTGCCTGGCCACCCGCCGCGACGAGACGATCGCCGCGATTGCCGCCCGGGCCGGCGATCTGCAGGCCCCCGGTGCCGACATCGACGCCTACCAGGACAAACTGCGCGACGTTGCCGAGGCCGGAATCTTTGGCGCGGACCAGCTCAAGCAGGTTGTTTCGGGCCGCATCACCGAATGGGGATTGGCTGAGGAGCCTGCGCTCAAGCAGTTCGTGACGGGCTAGATCGACTTCGACAAAACGATGCACTGCGCCTGGCGCAGTGCATCGTTTTCGTCTGTTGGGCTTGACCGCTCAGCTCCTGCGCGGCGCGACCGCGCGGTCCGTCGTCGTCAAGGTGTGCTTGCCTCGGCGCGCCTGTCCTGCGTGGGTGTGCTCACCGGAGTAGCGTCGCAGGTGATGGTCAGCGACTTGCTCAGCTGCCAGGGCGGCACCTTCCGTCACTACAACGGCAGGACCGGCCCCGGTCCTGGTACCGCGGCCCGCGTCGACACGCTCGTGCGGGTCCGCCCGAGCGGCAATCGCTCGAGGAGCGCTCTGTGACCGATATTCGGACTTACGTGCTGGACACCTCCGTGTTGCTGTCCGACCCCTGGGCCTGCAGCCGGTTCGCCGAGCACGAAGTGGTGGTTCCACTGGTGGTAATCAGTGAGCTCGAAGCCAAGCGGCATCACCATGAGTTGGGTTGGTTCGCCCGGCAGGCATTGCGGTTGTTCGACGACCTTCGACTGGAACACGGGCGGCTGGATCAGCCCATTCCGGTTGGTAAACAAGGTGGTTCGTTGCACGTCGAGCTCAACCACACCGACCCTTCGGTGCTGCCCGCGGGATTCCGTACCGACAGCAACGACTCTCGCATCTTGAGTTGCGCGGCCAACCTTGCCGCCGAGGGCAGACGAGTTACGTTGGTCAGCAAGGACATTCCGCTTCGAGTCAAGGCCGCTGCGGTGGGCTTGGCGGCTGACGAGTACCACGCGCAGGACGTCGTAGCCTCCGGCTGGTCCGGGATGCACGAAATCGAAACGGCTGCAGGGGATATCGATGCCCTATTCGCCGACGGAGAGATCGACCTGGCCGAAGCCCGCGATCTGCCCTGCCACACCGGGGTCCGGCTGCTGGGCGGAAGTTCACATGCGCTGGGCCGGGTCACCGCGGCCAAACGTGTGCAGCTAGTCCGCGGTGACCGCGAGGTTTTCGGTTTGCGGGGTCGCTCGGCCGAACAGCGGGTAGCGCTGGACCTGCTGCTCGACGAGTCGGTGGGCATCGTGTCGATGGGCGGCAAAGCCGGGACCGGAAAGTCGGCGCTGGCGCTGTGTGCCGGCCTGGAAGCGGTGCTCGAGCGCCGCACTCACCGCAAGGTGGTCGTTTTCCGCCCGCTCTATGCGGTGGGCGGCCAGGAGCTGGGCTACCTACCCGGCAGCGAGAGCGACAAGATGGGGCCATGGGCCCAAGCCGTCTTCGACACGCTCGAAGGTTTGGCCAGCCCGGCGGTGCTCGAGGAGGTTCTCTCCCGGGGCATGCTCGAGGTGCTGCCGCTCACCCACATCCGGGGCCGCTCGTTGCATGACTCGTTCGTCATCGTCGACGAAGCCCAATCGCTGGAACGCAACGTGCTCTTGACCGTGCTGTCGCGGCTGGGTACCGGGTCCCGGGTGGTGTTGACGCACGACATCGCGCAGCGCGACAACCTGCGAGTCGGCCGCCACGACGGCATTGTCGCGGTGATCGAGAAACTCAAGGGGCATCCGCTGTTTGCGCACATCACGCTGCTGCGTAGTGAACGGTCCCCGATCGCCGCGCTGGTCACCGAGATGCTCGAAGAGATCGCCGGGCCGCACTGATCGGCCCCTGACCAGGGCGCGAGACCCCGCGATGGCGGGATCGGGTGCCCAGCGCCAGGTAGGCTGCCAAGGTGCGCAAACGACCCGACAACCAGGCCTGGCGGTATTGGCGCATGGTCGTCGGGGTCGTTGCGGCGGTGGCCGTGCTGGTGATCGGCAGCCTGACCGGCCATGTCACGCGTGCCGATGACCAGAGTTGCGCGGTGGTCAAATGTGTCGCGCTGACCTTCGATGACGGTCCAAGCCCGTTCACGGATCGTCTGCTGCAAATCCTGAAGGACAACGACGCCAAGGCCACGTTCTTCCTGATCGGCAACAAGGTGGCGGCCAACCCCGCGGCAGCGAAACGCATCGCCGAAGCGGGCATGGAGATCGGCAGCCACACCTGGGAACACCCCAACATGACGACCATCCCCGAAGCGGACATCGCCGGCCAGTTTTCCCGGGCCAACGACGCGATCAAAGCCGCGACGGGTCGCACACCCACGCTCTATCGTCCCGCCGGGGGACTGTCCAACGCGGCGGTGCGCCAGACCGCCGCAAAATACGGCCAAGCCGAAATCCTCTGGGATGTCATCCCCTTCGACTGGGCCAACGACTCCAACACCGCGGCCACGCGCTACATGCTGATGAGGCAGATCAAGCCGGGTTCGGTGGTGTTGTTTCATGACACCTACTCGAGCACCGTCGACCTGGTCTACCAGTTCATTCCGGTGCTCAAGGCAAATGGCTATCGCCTGGTGACGGTCAGCGAGCTGCTCGGGCCGCGGGCGCCCGGCAGCAGCTACGGCAGCCGGGACAACGGCCCGCCCGTCGACGAACTGCGCGACATTCCGCCCAGCGACATCCCGCCGTTGCCCAACACCCCGTCGCCCAAACCCATGCCGAACTTCCCGATCACCGACATAGCGGGTCAGAACTCAGGCGGGCCCAATAACGGTGCCTAGCACCAGCGCTTCGGCAGGCCAAGCGCAGCCGAAGACCGCCCGCAGGCTTTTACTGCAATACGCGTTCGACCTCGCCCTGGCCTACTTCATCGCCGTCGTTGATGCATCGGCGATCTTGATCCCACTGCGCGGTCACACCTACGTCGACTTCGCCCAACGAAACCTGCCGGTGGTGTCGGTCCTGGTGGTGCTGGGGATCATCAGCGTCGCGGTTGCCGGAGCACTGACCCTGGCCCCCACCCTGCAGTGGTTCGTCCCGGGGCACCCGCCCACCAAGGCGCAGCGAGAAGCCGCGCTGCGGCTCGGTGGTCGCCAGTCGCTGATCCTGGTCGGAGCCTGGGCCGCATCCGGGGCAGTCCTGATGCTGCTCAACCACGCGGACGGCACCAAGATCCTGCTGCCGATTCTGCTCGGTGTGGTGCTGGGGGGACCCGCCGCCGCGGGCACCGGCATGCTGCTGGCGCAACGCACCCTGCGGCCCATCGTGGGGGTGGCCACCCGGGGCGGCCAGCCGCGACTGGCGGTCCCCGGCGTGTTCGCCCGGCTGGTCCTGCTCTGGTTCCTGTGCAGCGCCTTGCCCATCGGGGTCATCGGGACCTTCATCGTGTTGCGGTCCTACGGGTGGGTCATTGAACAGTCCGCGTCGCTGGATGTGCCGATCCTGGTCGTATCGTTGGCCGCCCTGTTGCTCGGGCTGCCGACGATGATCCTGACCTCGCGATCCATCTCCGATCCACTCGATGAGATCGTCGACGCCATGGGGCAGGTCGAGCACGGCCACATCGGCACCTACGTCGGTTCCTACGAGCGCTCCCAAATTGGGCGCCTGCAAACGGGGTTCAACCGCATGGTGGCCGGCCTGGAAGAGCGGGAACGCCTCCGGGACCTGTTCGGCCGCCATGTCGGCACCGATGTCGCACGCCGCGCCCTCGAAGAGGGCTCCGGGTCGCCGGGCGAAGTGGTGGAGGCGGCGGTTCTCTACATCGACCTGGTGGGCTCCACGCAGCTGGCCGAAAACCGCCCGCCGCAAGAGGTAGCCGAAGTGCTCAACGACTTCTTCCGGATAGTCGTCGACGCCGTCGATGAGCATCAGGGGCTGATCAACAAATTCGAAGGTGACGCTGCGCTGGCCGTCTTCGGAGCGCCGCTGCGAACCGGTGATCCGGCGTCGGCCGCGCTGGCGACGGCGCGCGCGTTGGGCACCCAGCTGCGTGGCCTACCGGCGGTGGATTTCGGTGTCGGTGTTTCGGCGGGGCGGGTTTTTGCCGGCAACATCGGTGCGGAAAACCGCTACGAATACACGGTCATCGGCGACGCGGTCAATGAGGCCGCACGGCTGGCCGACCTCGCCAAGACCTCCGAGCGGCGGATTCTGTGTTCGGCGGCGGCGCTTGACCGCGCCCATGAGGCCGAGTGCCGTCGCTGGATCCAGTGCTATTCCACGGTGCTGCGCGGCCGCTCCGAAGCCACGCACGTCTGTGCCCCGGCCGAGGCCGGCTAGCGCGGGTTCGGCTCGGTACTTGTCGGTTTTCAGGACTTGTCGACCTTGAGTGCCGCAATGACCTTGCTGATCGTGGCCGCCGAGGCGGCATCGCTGATGGGTGTGGCGCCCAGGAAGATGGTGACCGGTTTGGTGTCGACGGCGATGATGACCACGGAGTCACCCTTGACGTTGCGTGAGGTGTCGGCGATCGTGATGTCGGCGTCAACTCGAGCCGCCTTGACCCCGTCGACGGTGGTCGACGACTTCTTGGTGGGGCCCAGGGTGGGCGACGACTGCACGTAGCCGGGGCCGTCGACCACACATTGCATCAGCTTCGATGCCTGCTCGCTGACATCCATGCTGGCCACGAAGTTGGTGACGGCGACCTCGGCCTGCATCATCCACTGGCTGGCGTCGGGTACCTCCTGGCCGACCCCCAACGCTCCAATCAGGTTGGGGCTCTGATCGTCGCCGAATACCGACCAGCCCGGTGCCGCGCTGATCGGGAACGACAACTTGCCGGCACTGATGATCTCCCCGAGTGGCCGCTCACCGGCGGACACGTTGGGGGTGCAGCCGGTCGCGTTCTGCTCGGAGTTGTCCGGCTCCGAAGTCGAAGCGCCGCTGGTCGCGGAGGTGCCCGAGGGGCCGGCGTTGTTCGATTTGTTGCCGCCGAGCGTAAAGACCAGCACCACTACCAGCGCCAGTACGCCCAGCACGGCGACACCGGCGATGATCAGCCACGGTGCCTTCGAGCCCGGTCCTTTCGGCGGCGGTCCGGGTGAGTACGGCCCGGTCGGCCAGCCGGGGCCGGTGCCATACGGCTGACCGGCCTGGGGGAATTGCTGGGGTGGATAGGTGCCCGACCCGTAGGAAGGCGCACCGCCCTGCGGGTTGGTGTACGGCCCGGTCGGTGGGTACGGGTATTGGCCGCCGGCCTGGGGCTGGCCGTACCCGTAGGGGGCCTGACCATACGGGTTGTAGCCGGCCGGATCCTGGCCATAGGGCCCACCGGGAGGAGTCGTCATACGCCTAACCATCCTCGTTTCCTTGAACCGCCTCGGTTGAGGGGGTCGCGCAACCGCGCGGGCGTAGCCAGTCGCCCGGCACGGACCTAGGTCGGCCTAGTCGTCGGTCGCTTCGACCTTGGCCATCGCAAGCACGTCGAGACGGCGGTCGAGTTCCTCGAGCGAGAGCTTGTCGCCGATCAAGCCGCGATCGATGACGGTCTGGCGGATCGTCTTGCGTTCCTTGAGCGCTTGCTTGGCGACCGCGGCCGCCTCCTCGTAGCCGATCGCCGAGTTCAGCGGTGTCACGATCGACGGTGAGGACTCCGCGAGTTCACGCAGGTGCTCGGCGTTGGCGGTCAACCCGGCAATGCAGCGCTGCGCGAACAGCTTTGAGACGTTGGTCAGCAACGTGAATGACTCGAGGATGTTGCGGGCCATCATCGGGATGTAGACGTTGAGCTCGAAGGCGCCATTGGCGCCGCCCCAGGCCACCGCCGCGTCGTTGCCGATCACCTGCGCCGCGACCTGCGTAACAGCCTCGGGGAGAACCGGATTCACCTTGCCCGGCATGATGGAGCTGCCGGGCTGCAGGTCCGGCAGCTGGATTTCGGCCAAACCGGTCAACGGACCGGAGCCCATCCAGCGGATGTCGTTGGCAATCTTGGTCAGCGACACCGCGATGGTGCGCAGCGCCCCGGAGGCCTCGACCAATCCGTCCCGTGCGGCTTGGGCTTCGAAAGAGTTCGCCGCCGTTCGCAATTGGGGCAGCCCGGTCTGGGACACCAGCACCGACACCACCTTGACGCCGAAGCCCTCGGGGGCGTTGAGTCCGGTACCGACCGCGGTACCGCCGATGGCCAGTTCGCCGAGTCGGGGCAACGTGGCGCGGACGCGCTCGATGCCGGCCTCGATCTGGCGGGCATACCCGCTGAACTCCTGGCCCAGCGTGACCGGAACCGCGTCCATCAAGTGGGTCCGGCCCGACTTGACCACCGACTGCCACTCGAGAGCCTTCGTGGCCAGGGCGTCCTGCAAGATCTCCAGGGCGGGGATGAGGTGGCTGACGGCGGCCTCGGTGGCCGCGATGTGAGTGGCGGTTGGGAAGGTGTCGTTCGACGACTGCGACATGTTGACGTCGTCGTTGGGGTGTACCGCCACGCCATTGGCGCCGGCGATGCTGGCGATCACCTCGTTGGTGTTCATGTTGGAGCTGGTGCCCGAGCCGGTCTGGAAGACATCGATCGGGAACTGGTCGTCGTGTTGGCCGTCGGCGATCTCGGCGGCGGCAGCGATGATCGCTTGGGCCTTCTCCGGTGCCAGCAGCCCGAGGTCCATGTTCACCTGCGCGCAAGCGCCCTTGAGCAGGCCCAAGGCGCGGATCTGGGCGCGCTCGAGACCGCGGCCCGAGATGGGGAAGTTTTCCACCGCCCGCTGGGTTTGGGCGCGCCATAGTGCCTTTGCCGGCACCCGGACCTCGCCCATGGTGTCGTGCTCGATGCGGTATTCGGTGTCGTTGTCGGCATCGTCGCGGGCGCTGTGGGCCATTGGCGGGTCCTTGCTGGTCGGGTTTGCGGGAGGGGTGTTACGGCAGGGGATAGGCGGCGGTGCTGTCGCCGGTGAAGTCGATCGCCGAGTATTCGTTGAGTTTGGAAAGTCGGTGGTAGGCCTCGATCATCCGCACGGTGCCCGACTTGGACCGCATCACGATCGACTGCGTGGTGCAGCCGCCCGGGTAGTAGCGAACACCCTTGAGCAGGTCACCGTCGGTGACCCCGGTGGCACAGAAGAAGACGTTTTCCCCGGACACCAAGTCCTCGGTGGTCAGCACCTGATCGAGGTCGTAGCCGGCGTCGAGCGCCTTGCGGCGCTCGGCCTCGTCCTTGGGGGCCAGTTGCGCCTGGATGGCTCCGCCCATGCAGCGAATCGCGGCGGCGGCGATGATGCCCTCCGGCGTGCCGCCGATCCCGGCCAGCATGTCGGTGCCCGATTCCGGTCGGCATGCCGAGATGGCGCCGGCGACGTCGCCATCGGTGATCAGCCGGATCCGGGCGCCGGTGGCCCGAACGTCTTCGATCAACTGGGCGTGTCGTGGCCGGTCCAGGATGCATACCGTCATGTCCCGCGCCGACAATGCCTTGACCCGGGCCACCGCCCGAACGTTCTCGGCAATGGGTGCGGTGATGTCGAGCACGTGCGCGGCCTCGGGGCCGACGGCGATCTTGTTCATGTAGAACACCGCCGACGGATCGAACATTGCACCGCGATCGGCTACCGCCAGCACCGAGATGGCGTTGGGCATGCCCTTGCTCATCAGTGTGGTGCCATCAATCGGGTCGACAGCGAAGTCGCACTCTGGCCCGTCGCCATTTCCGACGTCTTCGCCGTTGTACAACATCGGGGCGTCGTCTTTCTCGCCCTCGCCGATGACCACGACGCCACGCATCGACACCGAGTTCACCAGCTCGCGAATCGCGTCGACAGCGGCGGCGTCGCCACCCTCCTTGTCGCCGCGCCCCACCCAGCGGCCCGCGGCCATGGCACCGGCCTCGGTGACTCGCACGAGTTCCATCGCCAGGTTGCGGTCGGGGGCTTCGCCACGTGGCGGCCGTGGCAGCGATGGGTCGCGCCCCGCGACCGCGGTTGGCGACGAACCGGATCCCTGAGCTGTCATGGTTGGTGATTGTCCCAGAAGCAGATCACCGGGCTGGAGCTGGGATACTGGCCTGCGATACTGGCCAGGTGACTGGTGAGCCGCAGCCGGGCCCGAAGCCGGCCAAACCACGGTTGCTGCAGGATGGGCGCGACATGTTCTGGTCGCTTGCCCCGCTGGTGGTTGGCTGCATCCTGCTGGCAGGCCTGGTAGGGATGTGTTCCTTCCAACCGGGCGCGACCAATCGAGGAAATGTCCCGTCCTACGACGCCGCGGCGGCTCTGAAGGCCGACGCGGCCGCCCTGGGATTCCCGATTCGGCTGCCAGTCCTGCCGGATGGATGGAAAGCCAACTCGGGCGGTCGTGGCGGCATCGAGAATGGGCGCACCGATCCGGCTAACGGTCAGCTGCTGCGCGCGACCACCTCGAAGGTGGGATACATCAGCCCATCGGGGATGTACCTGAGCCTGACCCAGAGCAATACCGACGAGGACAAGCTGGTCCGATCGATCCATTCGGACATGTATCCGACTGGCACCGTGGATGTGGTCGACACCAGCTGGGTTGTCTACGAAGGCACCGATAGCAACGGCTCCACCGAGCCGGTGTGGACCACCCGGCTTACCAGCCCGCAGGGTCCCGCCCAGGTCGCAATCACCGGCGCCGGAAGCGCCGACGAATTCCGTACGCTGGCGCTGGCTACGCAATCGCAGGCGCCGCTGCCGACCAAGAATTAGCCGGCAAGCCGGCAGAAGGGACTGATCGTGAGCGGACCCGAAGCGGACTTGGCCGGATGGTCGGCGGCACCGTTCACCGGCGGCGGCTACACCCACGACGTCTTTCGCAAAGGCTCAGGCCCCGGAGTGGTGCTGATCCCGGAGATGCCGGGCATCCATCCCGGCGTGCTGGCGCTGGGAAACCACCTGGTGGACAACGGATTCACGGTGGCCATTCCGTCGTTGTTCGGCAAGCCGGGCAAGGCGGTGTCGATCGGTTATGTGGCGCTCGAAATCTCCCGCGGATGTGTGGCCAAGGAGTTCGCGGCGATGGCCACCAACAAGGAGCGGCCGGTATCGATCTTTCTGCGCGCGCTGGCGCGTGATCTCAACGCGTCCACACCGGGCAAGGGGGTGGGGGTGATCGGGCAATGCTTCACCGGCGGTTTTGCGTTGGCCGCCGCCGTCGATGACAGCGTGCTCGCCCCGGTGCTCAGTCAGCCGTCGGTGCCGCTGCCGCTGACGTCCGCGCAGCGCAGTGACCCCGGGCTAAGTGAGTCCGAGCTCCAGGTGGTCGCCGATCGTTGTGCGAATGAGGGGCTGTGCGCCATCGGTTTGCGCTTCAGCGAGGACAAGACGGCGCCGCGTGAGCGGTTCAGTACGCTCAAGGCGCGTCTGGGTGACGCGTTTGAGGTGATCGAGATCGATTCCGGCCCGGGCAACCCGGACGGCTTTGGCCGGATGGCGCATTCGGTACTCACCGAAGAGGTTCGTGAGGTGGATGGCCATCCGGCGTATGAGGCCCGTAAGCGCGTGGTCGAGTTCCTCACTGAGCGGTTGAGTCAGTAGCCGCGTTTGCCGGCGCATTCCCGGTTCTGCGGGGCAACCAGTTGCGGCGGGCGGGCTTGGCGCTGCGGTCCTTGAGTTCGACGCCCTTGTACACGGCCAGATAGACGTCGATCGTGGTGACGATGAGGATCATCAGCACCGGACCGATGATGATCCCCCACGGGCCGAACATGCCGATGCCGGCGAATACCGACGTCAGCATGAGCGCCGAATTGAGCCGGGCATCGCGTGGAACCAGAATCGGTCGCAAGAAGTTGTCGATATTGGTGACCACCAGCAAGTGCCACAAGACGACGAACGCCCCGCCGATATTGCCATAGAACGCCATCCCGATACCGAATGGAATTGTCACGATTCCGCCGCCGAGCGGAATGATGGACATTGCGGTGAGCAGGATCGCGAAAATGAAGAACCCGTGGTGAAATCCGGCGACGTAGATGGACGCGGCACCGGCAACGCCTTGACACAGCGCGATGACGAACTGACCGATCACGGTGCCGCGCACCATCGAGCCCATCTTGCGCAAGTACAAATCTGTGACTTCTTCACCCAGTGGGTTGAGCTGACCGATCAGTGTCCGCAGTTTCTCGCGGTTGAGCAGCAGTGCCATGAACACGTACAGAAAGATGATTCCCGAGGTAACCGCGCCGGCCAGGCTGCCGGCCGCATTCTGCAGAAAGTGCAGCAGCCACTGGCCGACGTTTTGAGCCACCGAGATCATCATTTTGCGCAGTGCCTCCGCCGTCACGGTGACATGCAAGAACGGCACTCGGGCCAGGAGCTCATTGACCAGCTGCAGGGCCTTGTCGCCGAGACTGCTCAGGTCGGTTGTCTTGACCCAGCCGGCAATGTTCTCCACCATCCGGGCAATCTGGACGACCGCCAGGCCGACCAGCAGCCCAACCGGGACGATGACCACCACCAATGCCGTCAACAGGGTGAGGGTCGCCGACAGGCCCGCGTTCAGCCGCTTGTTGAACCAATTGAACAGCGGTGTGAACAGATATGCGCCGACGGCGGCCACCACAATCAGCACGAAATAGCTGCGCAGGAAGTAGGCGCCGAACAGCAGGGCGGCCAGCGTGACAATCGCCAGAGCGCGTTTCTGACTGAGCGTGAATTCGGTGTTCACTGGACCGGGGCCCGCCCTCCGCGTCGGTGTTGAGCGCAACCTTAGCCGCAGACAGTGTTGTTGTTCGGGCGCTTGTCCCGTGCGCCCTGAGCACTCCGGTGCCATTGACCGCTGGGTGTGGCCCTTTCGGCAGCTGTGCGATTGCCAGTCGTTAACCTGAGCCAAGGGGAACAGGAGTTTTCACAATTATGACCAGTGACATCAGACGAATGGCGAGTGACGGCTATGTGGTCGAAACCGCCTACGGGCCGGTCCGGGGCGCCGAAGACGGCATTGCAGCGGCCGGTAGCGGGGTTCGGACTAAATCGTGGAAGGGCATCCGGTATGGAGCGCCGCCCGTGGGCGAGCTGCGGTTCCGGGCCCCACAGCCACCCCAACCATGGACCGAGATCGCCGATGCCACCGCTTTCGGGTCGGTCTGCCCTCAGCCGGTGCTGGCCAACATGCCCATCGACCTCGGCGCGCCGCAGGACGAAGACTGTCTACGGCTGAACATCTGGGCGCCAGCGAACACCGCACCCGGTGCCGCGAAACCGGTGATGGTGTGGCTGCACGGTGGCGCATACATGCTGGGCTCGGCAAGTCAGGCCCTCTATGACGGCCGGAGGTTGGCCAGCAGCGGTGAGGTCATCGTGGTGACGGTGAACTATCGGCTCGGTGCTCTGGGCTTCCTGGACCTGTCGTCGTTGAGCCATGCCGGACGGAGTTTTGATTCCAACGTCGGGCTGCGTGATGTGCTGGCTGCATTGCATTGGGTACGCGAGAACATCGCGGCGTTCGGCGGCGATCCCGCCAACATCACGCTGTTCGGTGAATCCGCCGGTGCGGGGCTGGTGACGACGCTGCTGGTGACCCCGGCGGCTCGGGGCTTGTTCTCCCGCGCGATCGCCCAAAGCTCGCCGGCTACCTCGGTATACGACCGGGAAAGGGCGCAGCGTGTCGCGGTGCACCTGCTCGACAAGCTGGGAATCGCCGCCAGCGACGTGGACAAACTGACGCAGCTGCCCACCGCGGCGATCGTTGCCGCCTCGACAGAAGTATTCAACGAAGTGCCGGTGCGTAACCCCGGCACGTTGGCGTTCGTCCCGATCGTCGACGGCGATGTGCTCACCGACTATCCGGTGAAGGTCGCTCAGGAGGGCCGCTCGCACCCGGTCCCATTGCTGATCGGCACCAACAAGCATGAAGCCGCGCTGTTCCGGCTGATGCGATCGCCGCTGATGCCGATCACGCCGCGCGCGATCACGTCCATGTTCACCCAGATCGCCGCCGAGCAGCCCGACCTGCAATTGCCGACCGAAGAGGAGATCGGGCTGGCCTATTCCCGGCTGCGGCGCAGGGCCAGGCCGCTCAGCATCGCCACCGACGTCGGCTTTCGGATGCCATCGGTATGGCTGGCCGAGGGCCACAGCAGGGTGGCGCCGGTGTACTTGTACCGCTTCGACTACTCCACGCCGCTGCTGAAGCTGTTGCTGGTCCGGGCTGCTCACGCGACCGAGCTGCCCTACGTCTGGGGCAATCTCGGGGGACCGCAGGACCCCACCTTGCGACTCGGTGGCGCGAAAACCGCCAAGGCCGTCTCCAAGAGGATGCGGACCCGGTGGATCAACTTTGCTACCCAGGACAATCCCGCGGGCCCCGCCGGTGAACCGGACTGGCCGGCTTACCAGGACGGCGACCGCGCTTGCCTGGTCATCGACAAGTCCGACAGGGTTGCGCGCGATATCGACGCACCCATTCGCGCCGCCTGGGGCCGGGAGGTCGTGGGTTTCCGGTAGGCGCAGGGCTCCGGCGTTAACGGTAGGCACGGGCAACTCCAGACCAACGACGAACAGTAACCAACTCGATCGTTCTCCAGATAGCCCGTGCCTACACTCCGGCCCCAATAGCGCGGCACCAAAGATCATCAACCCAGCTCACAAGCCTGCTAATCAACAACGCCGGAGCCCTGCCGGTAGGCGGACCATGGGGTGTCTGTTTCACGTTCGTCACAGGTGGGCAGACGACGAAGGCGGGACGCTGCTCCGTTCTTTGCCGCGCGGTGTGCGCAATGCGGGCCGAAGACACCCAATGCGGCGTCACAAATCTTGACGTGGTGGTGACGGTCGGCGTGCCGGTTGTCCTCTCGGGCGCCGCGCGGCTGCCGCGCGAGCGGGACCGGTCGAGCCATCGCTGGACGGTCGGACTGGTGATGTCGAGGTGTCGTGCGGGGTCCCCGTGTCGTTCGCTACCCGTTCAACCCATGCTGGCCGATCAGTGAACCCCCGGATCCCCCCACACCCGGGCCACCCGGTTGGGTGCCGGTGCCGCCGCTGCCGCCATTGCCGCCGTTGCCGATCACCCATGCATCGCCACCTTTGCCCCCGTCGCCGCCGGTGCCACCGGCGACCGAGGTGATCCCGCCGGCGCCACCGTTACCGCCGTTGCCGATCAGCCCAGCATGTCCTCCGGCTCCACCGGTCCCGCCCTGACCAGGCACGCTGAAGCCGCCCCAGCCGCCGGTGCCGCCGGCACCGCCATTGCCGAGCAGGATGCCCGCGTTGCCGCCGCCCCCTCCCTGGCCACCGTGGAGACCCGCGGCGCCACCGTCGCCCCCGTTGTCCCCCGCTCCTACTAGCGGGCCGGCTCGGCCGCCGGCGCCGCCTGCCCCGCCGTTGTCGTGGCCAACCCCGCCGTCGCCACCGTTACCGCCGGCGCCCAGCAGGCCGCCGGGTGCCGCCGGTTCCGCCGTCGCCGCCGGAGCCGCCGTCGCCGAACAGCCCGCCCGAGCCACCCGCTCCACCCAGGCCCCCCTGGTGGCCGCCGTTGCCGCCATTGCCGCCGAGCGCGCCGGATCCGTAGAGCGTGCCGCCGCTTCCGCCGGTGCCTCCGGTTCCGCCGATGGCGTCATCGGCTTGCCCGCCATCACCACCGGCGCCGCCCGCGCCCAGTAGTCCACCGGTCCCACCGGGACCACCCGTGCCGCCGACCTGGTGCGCGCTGACGCCTCCAACCCCGCCTTTGCCGCCCGAATCCAAGAAGCCGCCCGCGCCGCCTGCCCCGCCGCTGCCGCCGTTGCCGTCCAAGGAGCCCCCGCCGGTGCCGCCGTTGCCGAACAGGCCGCCGGCTCCGCCTGCTCCGCCGTTGCCGCCCGCACCCCCAGGCAGCCCGAAGCCGCCCACACCACCGGCACCACCGGCGCCCAACAATCCTGCGGCGCCACCGTTGCCGCCGTTGGTGCCCGCAGCGCCGGAGCCCCCGGACCCGCCGTTGCCGATCAATAGTCCACCCGGCCCGCCGTCTTGGCCGGTTCCCGGTGCTCCGTTGGTGCCATTGCCGATCAGCGGGCGGCCAATCAATGCCTGGGTGGGGGCGTTGATGATGTCGAGCAGTTGCTGCCCGGCATTGGCGGCTTCGGCGCTGGCATACCGATCGGCGCCAGCAGCCAACGCTTGTACGAATCGCGCATGAACATCCGCGGCTCGAGTGCTCAGCGCTTGATATGCCTGGCCGTACGCGCGAAAACCTGCGGCGATGGCCACCGACACCTCGTCATCGGCTGCAGCCAGGAGCCTCGTGGTCGGAACTGCCGCAGCTGCGTTGGCCGCAACGAGTGTCGTCCTGAGCGAGGACAGGTGGGTAGCGGTGGCAGCGAGCAACTCGGGCTCAGCGATCACAAACGACACCGGGCGCCTCCCATGCGGAACAACCAGAAATGACGGCCGGAAAAGACACCGCATCTTGTTGCTTCCTACTATGAATTTCTCCTATGCCAAGCCGCTACCGGTTGGCAAGTGGTTTGACGGATTTTGTCGGTCGATGTGCCGATGACCGAAGACGGTGTTGGCAAGGCGGCGTGCGAGACAGGGCCGCCGAGGCGAATCCGGGTGACCGCGATGTGGCGCAGGCCGATGTTGAGTTGGGTACGGGTAATTCGGACCGGGCCGGGGGCGCTGGCTGACGATACCGGCACCGAGCTACCCGGCATGCCGGGCAACAGCGGCCTCGCTTTTGCAGGCGATACCAATGTCGTTACCTGGACCATCCCCTCGGGGCCTGGTCGACCAGAACTTGTCGACCTGTGTCCGTAGACGTCGTGGATTGATGCGTTTCCGCCGGCGCTGATGACTACGGTTTGGTCACGGTCCGTGTCACGATTCGATAAGAACCGATCCGTCTTTTCCGAGACTTTCAGGCTTCGCGCGTCACTCTGGTCGCTTGCTTCGCACAGTCACCACGCTTGCCCGGCAGATCACCGGGAAGCGGTCGAATGAGCGAACCCGGTCACCGACCTGGGCCAAATTCCTCCGCTACCTTGGATCCCGGGTATTCGGGAACCTTCAACGATTGATTCGCCAATCCGAAGGAATCAAGTGATGAAGAAAATCATCGGTATTCGTGCGCGCCGGCAAGTGGTGTCCATCAGTGCGGGTTGCCTCCTCGGGGAACTGGCCATCGGATTCCTGGGTGCGCCCCAAGCGGCCGTAGCCGCTGACTGCAGTCCGCAAGGCGTGTCTGCCACCGTGTCGTCGGTGACCGCTTCGGCGTGTCAATATTTGGCGGCCCACGAAGGTGCCAACCAGATAGTCATGGCTGCCTATGGGCAACCGTATGCACCAGCAGCTGCCAGCTTGCGCAGCTATTTCACGGCGCATCCGCAGGAGTACCAGGACCTGCGTGCCATTCTGGCGCCAATCGCTGATACCGAGCGCCAGTGCGATGTGGCGGCGCTGCCGCCGGATCTCGAGTCGGCCTACCACGAATTCATGGCTGGTTGATCCGGGTGCTCAACGATGGCAGGTGCCCCTCCGCCCGGAGAGCACCTGCCATCATCCCGGCGCCACGTTTCTCGGCGCACAGCCCCGATGGGGCTCAGTGGTTGCGCAGCTTGCTGATCAACTCGTCTTTTGTCAGGCCCGAATACCTGGACATGCCAAGCTCTTTGGCCCGTTTCTTCAGTTCTGGCACCGTCCAGTCCGGATAGGACCGGGCCTTGCCGCCTTTGCGGCCCACCGAGGAAGTGCCCTGGGCAGCTGCCGCATTGGAAATCCGCGCTGCCCTTTCCTTGGAGCTGCCTTCTTTGCGCAGATCCCGGTATAGCTTCTCGTTCTTGATCGAGGGGTTCGGCATGATCACCTCCTTGGCATGACAGGACTCCCATCCAGGATGCCCGAGCCTGGCGGTGGTCAAACCTGTGCCGGGTTGGTGTCGATCCGATCACGTGGTGGTTGGTCAGCCCCGCCTCTGGTGAATCATCGCCACGGTCGCGCCGCCCCCCAGTGTTAACGTGACTTGCTGGCCGCCGGCTAGTTCACCGGCCGCCGGCTTTGACTTCGCTTTTCATCTGGCGGAACAGGTCCACGTAATAGGGCAGGCATTCTTTGAGCGCCTGTTCGGTGGTGAACTTGGGTTCATAACCGAGGTCGCGGCGGGCCTTGTCGACTGAGAAATAGTTGTCCAGGTACAGCCGTTCGACGGCCAGCGGCTCCAGCAGCGGCGCGGGCAATCCGAACCGGAAGTGCAGTCGTTGCCAACCAGTCATCGCCCGGTGCACCATCGGGCCGGAAACCCTTACTCGGGGCCATTTTTCCCCGCATGCTTCCACCACGGGCCGGGCGAACTCGAACATGTTGATCGGCTCTGCGTCGTTGATGAAGTAGGCCTGGCCGGGCGCGCTACCGCCGGGCGCCAAATGCTGGGCCGCCAGAATGAAACCGTGAATCAGGTTGTCTACGTAGGAGTTATCCAGCAGTGCTGACTTGGGCCCAACCAGCACCTTGACGTGGCCCTTGATCACGCTTTCGAACAACTTGCGGAACATCAGCTGATCGCCGGTTCCCCAGATGCCGCTAGGACGGATTGCGCAGGTGAGCATTTCATTGTTGCCGTTCTGCGACAACACGAATTTCTCTGCAACCACCTTGGTTTCGGTGTAGAGGTCATTGAACCGATTGGTATAGGGCAGCGTTTCGTCGCCGCCGGCGATGATTTGCCCGCCCATCACCACGCTGTTCGAGGAGGTGTAGACGAACCGCTTCACTCCGGCCTGCTGCCCCTCGCGCACCAGATTCTCGGTACCGCCGACGTTGACCGAGAAACTGCGCTTGCGGTACTCGTCGGTCACCGATGCGCCGCCCATCAGCTCGATGATGGCCGCGGTGTGAAAGACCGTGTCGACACCGTCGACCGCTGTGGCGCAGGTGGCCGCGTCGGTGATGTCCCCCTGTAGCACCTCCAACTGCGGATGCGGGGGCAGTGGCGAGGGCGCGCGGTCGAACGAACGCACGTGATGTCCACGGTCGAGCAGCGTGGTCACCAGGTTGGACCCGACAAATCCTGAGCCACCGGTAACCAGGACACGGCCGAGTTCGGTTGTCAGCGATGCATCACCCATGGGCCGAAGCATAACTAAAACGTGTTCCAGTTTGGAATATGGTTCGATACCCAATACTGGCCAAGATCAGTCCTGCTCGGCCTCGCTGGCGGCCAGCGCATCGGCCACCCGCTGACGTGCGCCAGCTAAGTGTTCCTCGCACCTTTTTGCGAGTACCTCGCCTCTTTCCCATAGCTTCAGCGACGTATCGAGGTCCAGTCCGCCCTGTTCGAGGAGGTGCACGACTTCGATCAGTTCGTCGCGACACGCCTCGTAGCCGAGCTGGCTAATGGGTGTAACCGAGTCGGTTTCCCCGTTGTGGTCGTCAAGCTCCATCAACACGTCCCTCGCTTACCGCGGTAACGGCACCGTCGCCTACCCGCACTCGTAGTCTGGTGCCCGCGGGCGCGTCGTCGACCGACCGCAGCACTTCCATTGGTTGACCGGCGGTCGAAACCGTCTGCACCACCGCGTATCCGCGGGCCAGTGTGGCCGCCGGACCCAAGGTGGCCAGCCGCGCACCCAGGTGGCCGATGTTTTCGGTTTCGGTGCTGATCAGCCGGCTGACATCACGCCGAAGCGCTGACCGGGCCCGCTGGATTTCATCGGAGCGGGTGATCAGCGCCTTGAGCGGGTCGGCAAGAACGGGGCGGCTGCGCAACTGGGTCAACGCCCGCTGCTCCCGAGAAACCCAATTGCGCAGCGCTTGTGCACTGCGCCGGCGCAGGTCCGCGACCAGGCGTTGCTCGGCGGCAGTGTCGGGGACTGCCTTCTTGGCCGCGTCGGTCGGGGTGGCCGCGCGCAGATCGGCGACCAGGTCGCACAGCGGATTATCGGGTTCGTGGCCGACCGCACTGATCACGGGTGTGCGGCACGCCGCGATCGCGCGGCACAGTGTCTCGTCGGAAAACGGCAGGAGATCCTCGACGCTGCCGCCACCGCGGGCCACCACGATTACATCGACTTCCAGGTCTGAATCGAGCTCACGCAGTGCTTCGACGATCTGAGCGACGGCATTGGGCCCCTGCACGGCGGTGTTGCGGACGGCGAATCGCACTGCGGGCCAGCGCGTCGCGGCAACCGTCGTCACGTCACGCTCGGCGGCGCTGGCTCTGCCGGTGATCAGGCCGACAGTGTTGGGCAAGAAGGGAATTGGCCGCTTGAGGCGCGGATCGAAGAGTCCTTCGGCGTCCAGCAGCCGGCGCAGCCGTTCGATCCGGGCCAGCAGCTCACCCACCCCGACAGCGCGAATCTCGTTGAGTCGCAGCGAAAATGTGCCACGCCCGGTATAGAACGAGGGCTTTCCGCAGACCACCACCTGGGTGCCTTCGGTCAATTTCACCGGTGCGCTCAGTACCAGGTCGCGCGGGCATGTGACGGTCAGCGACATGTCCGCCGCGGGGTCGCGCAGCACCATGAACACCGTCTTGGAGTTGGGCCGTATCGTGATCTGGGCTAGTTGCCCCTCAACCCAGACCGTTCCCAACCTGTCGATCCAGCCGGCGACCCGGATGGCCACCGCGCGTACCGGGAACGGGTTCTCGGCCGAATTCGATGCTGCGGCTGGGCTCACTTGGCGGTCGCGCGGGTGATCCTGTTGGCGAGCAGCGTCTGGAACGGGGCACGAGCCTTGGTGGCCTGCTCATAGGCCAGCAGGGCCTCCAGGTCCTCGACACTGAGCGACGCAAGCCGGGCCCGAAGCTGGGCCAGGGTCAGCGACGCATAATCGAGTTTGCCGGCGACTGCAGGTATCTCGGTGCTCGGCTTGGCGGCCGACTTCGGCTGCCTGGCCGGGGCCTTGCGGACCGGCGAGCTGGTTTCCCGGGATTCGGCGGGGTCCGACACCGAATACAACGCGAACCGTCCCTCGGTGCGACGATCGGCGTCCATGCTGTCGGCCAATGCCGTGGCGGACCCTTCCAAGGCGTTTGCATCATCCGGCAAGTCCTCGTCGAAGGTCGCCCACGCGGCCTGTTCGTCCTTCGGCGGAAACAGTGACTCCAGGGTGGAATCGCCCTTGATGACCAACTCGGCCAGGTTCTGTTGAAACAGCATCACCAGGTGCGCCGCCTGGCTGGCCAATGTCATCGGGTACATCAGGATGGTCCGCGGCAGCTTCATGGTCTCCTCGACGGCGACTGTTGCCGCGCCGACAATTAGCCGAACCCCATACGGTGCAGTTGCCATGGGTCCAAGACTGCCTCAAGCGGCGGCGAAGTCCAAGCTAGCCGCGGTGGCATGAGCGCAAATGGTCGGGAATGGCCTAGCCGTGGCGGCAGAAAGTACCCTGAATGGCATGGTGCCGACTATCGACATGGGAATTCCCGGTGCCTCGAGTTCGGTAGCGCACGTCCCGACCCGTAGACGGGTGCTATTGGCCGAGCCGCGAGGTTACTGTGCGGGCGTGGATCGCGCCGTGGAGACGGTCGAGCGAGCGCTGGAAAAGCACGGTCCGCCCGTCTACGTGCGTCACGAGATCGTGCACAACCGCTACGTGGTGGACACCCTGGCCAAGGCGGGTGCGGTATTCGTCGAGGAGACCGATCAGGTTCCCGAGGGAGCCATCGTGGTGTTCTCTGCCCACGGCGTCGCCCCGACGGTCTACGCGGCCGCCGCCGAACGCAACCTGCAGACCATCGACGCCACCTGCCCGCTGGTCACCAAGGTGCACAACGAGGCCAGGCGGTTCGCCCGTAACGACTACGACATCCTGCTGATTGGCCATGAGGGCCATGAGGAGGTCGTCGGAACTGCCGGGGAGGCTCCCGAACACGTACAGCTCGTCGACGGGCTCGACGGCGCCGAGCGGGTGACGATCCGCGACGAAGACAAGGTGGTCTGGCTCTCGCAAACCACGTTGTCGGTGGACGAGACCATGGAGATCGTCGCACGACTGCGCCAACGCTTCCCCAAGCTGCAGGATCCGCCCAGCGACGACATCTGCTATGCGACCCAGAACCGCCAGGTCGCGGTCAAGGCGATGGCACCCGAATGCGACCTTGTGCTGGTCGTCGGCTCGCGCAATTCGTCGAACTCGGTACGGCTGGTCGAGGTGGCGTTGGGTGCGGGCGCCCAAGCCGCCTACCTGGTGGACTGGGCCGACGACATCGATCAGTCGTGGCTGCAAGGTGTCACCACGGTCGGCGTGACGTCGGGGGCTTCGGTCCCCGAGGTGCTGGTACGTGGTGTGCTGGAACGGCTGGCCGAGAGCGGTTACGACATGGTGCAGCCGGTGACCACGGCCAACGAGACATTGGTATTCGCCCTGCCCCGGGAAATCCGGCCGGCGCGCTAGCGATTCCGCCGCGTTACGGCGTCAGACGTCGTACTCCCAGGATTCGGCCTGGGGCCGGCGCGGTGCGCGGGGACGACCCCGGCGATCCGGGCGAGGCTCGTCGCGGTATTGATCGCGGCCCTCGTCGCGGGGCGCCGCCCCGCGATAGCGGACCTGCGAGATCGGGTGGTGTTTCGGGTTGGCGTTGTTGGGCCCGCCGGTGCTGCCGCGCCGGCGGGGGGGCTCGAAGGGTTCAAACGGCTCATAGGGCTCATACGGCTCGTAGCGGCCGGCCCGGCGTTCATACCGATCGAAGGACTCCGGGGCCTCGGGTGGCTCGTATCCGCTGTAGGGATCGAAGCGACTGGTGCGGGGCGCGGGCCGCTCGTAGGACTCGTACGGGTTGCGCCGCGTGTGCGGATCACGCCGCGGCTGGCGCGGCGGCGTGGCGCGCAAGTCCGAGTCACCCGGTGGGCGGGGCCGGCGACGCGCCCGCCGGGGCGGTTCGGCCGCGTCGTTGTCGGGAGGGGGTGTCGGACGGCGGCGCCGCGGACGTTCGGCACCCGGGTCCGGCTGATCTTCTACCGGTGGGCGGGTGCGTCGCGCACGGGTGCGGTCGGTGCGCCGGGTGGTGGACCGACCGCCCGTGGAGCTGCGGCCGCTTCGCGATGACCGCCTGCCCGCTTCGGGTGCTGGCGGGGCCGCATCGGCCACGTCGTCGGGGTCGTCGGAGTCACCGCCCAGCAGGGCACTCAATTTTTCGGCGAGGCTGTGCAAAATCGGCGTTCGTGCGGCGGTGGTGGGTTCGCCGTCGTCACCGGTGGCCAGCGCGCTCGTTCGTTGCGCCATCCCGATGTACCACCTGATCAGGCCGATCAGCAGCACCGTACCGGCGGTGCCCAGCATCAATGGGAAACGTTCGATCAGCGGATAGCCGCAATTGATCTGGAGGTCCTTGAACTTGCCGATCTTGGCGGAGTGGAACAACCAGTAGGCACCGGGCACCGTGATGAAGAGGATCAACGGCGGCTGGATGACCGCGGTGAACACGCCCGATTGGCGGACCGCCAGCACCGCGGCGATGCAGCCCACGATGTAGAAGCCGGCGAAAACGTGTGTCAGATCCTTGTGGCCGGCGTCGAACGCGTACCCGAGTGCCGTCGTGCTGACGGCGATGAGAACCGCGCCCCACCACGGAGCACCTGGAATATTGGGAACGATTGAGCGGTGGCTTGGTGGCACCGCTGTTCTCGCCCGGTCCGCTGACACATCTAGACCGTACCGGCAATGCGCCCAAAGGCCCGTAAATACCTGGACAGTAGTCACGGGCGTGCCCCCGGCATCCGCTACGGGGATGGGCGCCCATAAGCCTAGATCGCGGCACCTTAGACTTGGCTCCCTGTGAGCTTGAGCCTGGGAATCGTGGGCCTGCCAAATGTGGGCAAGTCGACACTCTTCAACGCGCTGACACGCAACGACGTGTTGGCAGCCAACTATCCGTTCGCCACCGTCGAGCCCAACGAGGGGGTCGTTTCGCTGCCGGACCCGCGACTTGACAAGTTGGCGGAGCTTTTCGGATCGGAACGTATCGTCGCGGCGCCGGTGACCTTCGTCGACATCGCCGGACTGGTCAAGGGAGCGTCGGAGGGCGCCGGACTGGGCAACAAGTTCCTGGCGCACATTCGCGAGTGCGACGCGATCTGTCAGGTGGTGCGGGTGTTCCACGACGACGACGTGACCCACGTGTCCGGCCGGGTCGATCCCCGCTCCGATATCGAAGTCGTCGAGACCGAGCTGATCCTGGCCGACATGCAAACCCTCGAACGTGCCGTGCCCAGGCTGGAGAAGGAAGCTCGCAACAACAAGGAGCGCAAGCCCGTCCACGAAGCGGCGCTGGCGGCCCAGGAGGTGCTCGACAGTGGAAAGACACTGTTCGCCGCCGGGGTGGACACCTCCTTGCTGCGTGAACTGAACCTGCTGACCACCAAACCGTTCCTGTACGTGTTCAACGCCGACGAGTCGGTGCTCACCGATGCCGCGCGGGTCGCTCAGCTGCGTGAACTGGTCGCGCCGGCGGACGCCGTCTTCCTGGACGCGGCGATCGAGGCGGAGCTGGTCGAGCTCGACGAGGAATCAGCCGCCGAACTGCTGGAGTCGATCGGACAAACCGAGCGTGGCCTGGACGCGCTGGCCCGCGCCGGCTTCCACACCCTCAACCTGCAGACCTACCTGACGGTGGGGCCCAAGGAGGCCAGGGCCTGGACCATCCACCGTGGCGACACCGCGCCCAAGGCGGCCGGGGTGATCCATACCGACTTTGAAAAGGGCTTCATCAAGGCGGAGATCGTTTCCTTCGACGACCTGTTGGCCGCCGGGTCGATGGCCGCGGCCAAAGCCGCCGGCAAGGTCCGGATGGAGGGCAAGGACTACGTCATGGCCGATGGCGACGTGGTCGAGTTCCGTTTCCAGACCAGCTCCGGCGGTAAGGCAGCAGGGCGCTAGCGCGGATTCGGTCCGAAGATCCGAGGTTAGGAATCCGGCGCCGGTCGGTGTGCTCGTGGCAGGACAGGCGCGCTCGGATGACTGTACGGGTGCGGTCCGGTCGACGCGATTTTCTGCACCGCACTGTGACCGGACGCAACCGGGGATTTGCCCAAAGGTAGCCGCGATCATGCTTTTTCTTGGCGGGCGCAGCGTCGCATATTTGTCGGGCGTCGGCAATTATGAAATGCGATTCTGAAATTGTTTGGCGCGGTGTCGATTCAATTATTGCTGCTACTATGATCGCGGACATCGATGATATCGACCGAGCCATTCGATTTTGATTCTTGCGATCAGAGCGCCGTTCGGTTTGCGCCGTGAGTGGTCACACCCGGTCGTGAATATCGGCGTGATTGGCGCGCCGTCGCATTGGACGGAATTGGCTCGGTAGCGAACCAGGGCTCCGGCGTTAACGCCGGAGCCCTGTGGGTGGTGGCAACATTCGCGCTGATCCCGGCTGGCGCCGCCGTCGCGGCCTGCAGACCGGTGACCGTAGCGTCGTGCCCTTGCGACAGTCTGCTGATGACATCGGGCTGCAGGGTCAGGATTTCGTTCATGGGTTGAGCTATTCCTCTCGGTTTGACGGGTAGGGGCGTTGTTGTGGGCCGGTGGCCGCTTCGGGGGTGTTGCCGGTCAGGCCGGCGGCTGGCTGATCGCAGCGGAAATGGTGGCGAGTGTGTCGACAAGCGTTTGGCCCGACTGTTCGTCAAAGACGCTCACCGCTCGCTGCGCGTTCTGCAGCGCCTCGTTGACCCGCTCAGCGACCCCCTGCGCGCCCACCTCTTTCAGCAGACCGTTTTCGATGCGGATGCCGGTGAGCCACTGGTAGCCATTGAGCGTCACCTGCACGGACTTGGTCTCGTCGGAGGCTTTGAAAACCCCGTTGTTCATGTGGTGGAACCGCCCCTGCAGGGTGGATTGAAACTGCGACATCAAGGTCAGCGCCCGGGCCGCCGTGGGGTCCAATTTCATGGTCACTGCTCCTTGCTGTCTTCGAGCGGGCTGATTCCGATGAGTCCCTCGGTCCAGGCTCGGTTCTCGGCGTAAAGCATTTCCTGTTCTTGTTGCGAGGACTTGGTTTTGGCGTTTCCTTGGCCCTGCCCGGGTGCGCCCATCGGCATGCCGCCGCCCATCAGGGGGCCGCGGGGCACGTTCCCCCGGCCCAGGCTTCCCGCACTGCCCGCCGCGCCGGTCGGTACGGATCTGGCATCGATTCCGTTGGCCGGCGGTGGTGCCAGCGCGCCGCCGCCAACGCCTCCGCCGGTGGACGCCGGCTTGACCCCCGTGCCGGAGGCCAACCTGGATGCGCGGCGTAGCGCATCGGCCGTGGCCCCCATGCCGTCGCCGCCCGGTGACCCGGTGAAGGGCATCGTCGGCAGGGTCGGCATCGTGGGCATCGTGGGGGTGCTCGGCAGCCTACCGCCAGGGATTACCGGGATATCGCCGTGGGGTTGCGGGTCGGTTGGGGTGGGGGCGTGCGGCGGGCTGGTCGGATGCAGTGGGTCGATGGTTGACTTCTCGGAGTAGTCGGAAGCACCTCTGCCGACGTCTCGTGCTTCTAACGCCGGAGCCCTGGTCCCGGCGCCGGCGGCGCGGGTCGGCAACGTGCGCGACGGCGCTGCCGGCCAGTGCGGGGTGGCCTGTCCGTTCCAGATACATTAGAAGACAGGGGTCATCATGCTGTGGCACGCGATGCCACCGGAACTCAACACCGCGCGGTTGATGGCCGGGGCGGGGTCAACTTCGATGCTGGCAGTCGCCACGGGGTGGAAGGACTGGGCAGCGGCCCTGGACGCGCAGGCCATCGAGGCGTCGGCACGGCTGAAATCCGCGGGTGAGGTGTGCAGCGGGGAAAGCGGCGACCGAGCGATTGCCGCGGCCGTGCCAATGGTGAGTTGGTTGGCCACAGCCTCAGCGCGGGCGAAGGCGCGTGCCACGCAGGCGTTGGCACAAGCCGCCGCGCACGCCGACGCGCTGGCGGCCACCCCACCGCTGCCCGAGATCGCGATGAACCACATCACGGCCGCGGTCGTTACGGCTACCAACTTTGTGGGTATGAGTACGGCGCTGATAGCGCTCAGCGAAACGGACTATTTCACCCGGATGTGGAATCAGGCCGCCGCGGCAATGGATGCTTACCAGGCGCAAACGGCCGTCAACACGCGTTTCGGCGAGCCCGACTCGATCAAGACCAATCTTGGTGTCTGGGGCCTGGCCAACGGGCTGGATCGGGTCGCCACGATTGCCCGCAACGTGGCCCTGCCCGCCAAAGAAGCGATCCGGCAAACGCTGACCCAGAGCTCGGGTATGGGCTGCTCGATACCGCAGCCGGCGCAGGTAACGTCGCTGTTTGGCCATCCCGGCGGCACTGGCGCGGGACTGGACCAGGGCGAGGGCGTGCAGATCGGTTTGTTGGGGGCCAGTCCGCTGTCCCACCATCCGTTGGCCGGTGGCTCGGGTCCCAGTGCCGGGGCGGGACTGATGCGGGCGGATTCGCTGCCCGGCGCAGGCGGCTTGTCGGCGCGCACACCGCTGCTGGCCGGCTTGCTTGACAAACCCACCGTGGCGATGGGACCGGCCGCGGTCAGCGCCGAATCGGCGGCCACTCGGGCCCTGCCCGACGTCACACCGGCGACTACCCGGCGACGGTGCCTACCGGCCGATAAGTGACCGATCCGAGGCTGCCCCGGTCACCGGGGCGCCGCCCGCCAGCATTTTGGCGAGCACACCGCAACCACCAGGCGCTCGTGTGAGCCAGGCCACGCGTTGGCCCGGGAAACACCGGCTGATCAGCCTCTGGCGCGGCCCAATTCGACCGCGGGTGGTCTCCGATCGGTCTCCGATACGCAAATGAACAGTTGCACCGCTAATCGGACGCAATCTCGTCGGTCGGCATTTTCGCAGGTCAACCACCTCATCAAAGTGGTTCGAGCGATTGCTGATTGTTTGCTGATTACTCAGTAGTCACTTCTGTTTCAATATGTAGATTATTGCGTGACCTGGACGCTGTATATGCAGGTCAGGGCATTATTCGATTAATCGTGATAAGTGCCACAAATTTTGATTTCCTATGGATATTGTCGGTAGCGTCCGTCCTCATGATTGCTCTCGCAACACTGTTGACGCTTATCAATCAGGTTTCCGGTACGCCGTATATTGTCGGCGGCGATTCGCCCGCCGGGACCGACTGCTCGGGTTTGGCTTCCTGGGTATCTAATGCAGCAACGGATAGGCCCATTTTCGGAGATCGATTTAATACGGGTAATGAGGAGGCCGCGCTAGCTGCTCGCGGGTTCCAACATGGCACCGCCCCCAATGCTTTGGTAATCGGTTGGAATGGTCGCCATACCGCGGTCACATTGCCTGACGGCACCTCGGTGTCCAGCGGTGAAGGGGGTGGCGTCCGGGTCGGTGGCGGGGGCGCCTACCAGGCGCAATTCACCCACCACATGTATCTCCCGATGGATGAGGACATGGTTGACGTTGACCTGCCCGCGCCCGAGGACCCTCCTGCGCAGGGAACGCCGGAGCCCTGCCCTCCTGCGGTTGAGGATGTCGTGAATCCGGATGAATTACCGCCGCCGCCCGAAGACCCGGGACCCTTCGACGATCTCGAAATTTCGAATACATAACAATTTGCGGTAAGTAAGTCGGCCAAAGAAAGACACTGCGACCTGGATCACATTCCCGGGTGCATTGATACCTTGCGGCCACCCCGGACCATGCATTGTGTGCTGGATCACAATTCGGTTCGGGTGTGGCTGCAATAACTATTTGAGCATCAAATCTGCGCTGGACTATTCATCCGGACCGTTCCCGGACGCCATTGCAGGCGGTATGTCGTGGTATACGCGGATGCGATTCGCATTCGGTTCACGCTGAGCTAGAAGGTCGATTCTGCAGGACGGCGCTCCATACCATTTCTCCCGATGGAAGGAGCTTTGCCTTGACAACTACCGAGTCGACGAATCACCTGAGCGGCATCATCGCGGCAAATCGGCGCGCGGTAACCACGGATCCGGCCCAGGCGCGCGTGGTGTTCCAGGCTTCGGCCACCGGGCATGACGCTGTTGCCAGCACGGTCAGCCTCGGCCGCTACCGGGTCGAGGTCGATGAGCCGGCGCCCCTCGGTGGGGATGCCAAGGCTCCGAACCCCGTCGAGTACTACTTGGCCTCGCTGCTTTCGTGCCAGATCGTGACAGGGCGTTTCTGGGCCGCGAAGCTGGGAATCTCGGTCGATGACATCTCCGCGACCGCAGAGGGCGATCTCGACGTGCAGGGCTTCTTCGGATTCGCCGACGACGTTCGCTGCGGATTCCAGCAGGTGCGGGTGGTGATCACGGTGACCGGGCCGGAACCGGCGGAGCGCTACCGCCAATTGCAGGTGGCGGTCGACGCGCACTGCCCAGTGCTCGATCTGACGCGTAACCCAACTCCGGTGCACACCCGGGTGGAGATCGCCTGACCCACGCGTGCTGGGTATCCTGACCCTGTTCTCCGAGTTCGATGATCAAGTCAGCGAGAGGGGCGGGGACCGCAAATGATCTTCATCGTCGTCAAGTTCGAAACCAAACCCGAGTGGAGCGAGCGCTGGCCGGAGTTCGTCGCGTCGTTCACCGCGGCCACGCGCGCCGAGGACGGCAACCTCTGGTTCGAGTGGTCGCGCAGTCTGGACAACCCGGCCGAGTACGTCTTGGTCGAGGCCTTTCGCGACGGTGATGCCGGAAGTGTCCACGTCAACAGCGATCACTTCAAGCGGGCGATGCAGGAGTTGCCCCAGGCCCTCGCGGCTACGCCCAAGATCATCAGTCAGACCCTCGACGCGACCGGGTGGTCGGCCATGGGGGAGATGTCGGTCGACGAGTCGTAGGCCCCGCGACCGAAAGCCGTTTATTCCGATGGTGGCTCCCGGCCCCGGAGTCTGTAGCCGGTGGCCGGGCCGAGGCGATTGCCGCCGTTCGGTCGGCTAGTCGGCCTGACCGACGGTGACCGCGATTTCGCTACCCAATCGATAGCCCGGGGTGAGTGGAAGCGTATCGTCACTCCAGAAGGAGCCCGGGTCAAACCAGTTCGAGTACTTTTCGGTGGCCATCAAACCCCTTTCCTCATAGGTGATTGCCACCGTCTCCGCGCAGTACGCCGCTTCCAGGCCGACCTTTTGGCGTTCCTTGCGTCGCTGGGTGGACTCGCGGATCTTCTTGTCCACCCACGGCAGTCCTCTGGTCCAGTCGTAGGCGGTGGGAAGCCGGCCGCGTAGCCAACGTCCGGTGAGGCGTGCGGTGGCGGGAAACGGAGTGCCGTCCATGCGTGCGATGACTCGCAACAGTTGGTTCTCTTGTTCGCGACTGGCGTACGGGGTCAGCTGCCGCAGCCAGCAGCGCTGGTGGTAACGCTCGGTCCATTGCCGGACCGCGTCGCGCGCATCGTTGAGCTGTACGCCGCGGTGGTGAGTGCCCGTCCACATGTCGACCAGCTTGTCGCCCAGCTCGGCGTGCCAGATCAGCGGCGGCAAGTCATCGATGGCCACCGTCATGCCGACGTGGTTCACCGGACTATTAGTCAAGGTCTGGATGGCGCGGTCGGGGCGGGAGCGGCCGCGGAACAGCCAGAGGTCGCCAGTGCGGGTCTCATTGAGCGCTTGGTCCAAGGTCAGGCTGTTTGATTCCACCCCAGCACCATAGGCAGAGATAGCCTGTCGTCATGCGCAGCGTGTGGAAGTGGCTTGGACTGGCCGGTGTCGCCGGCGTCGTCGCCGGTGGCGCGTTGGTGGTACGCGACCAACGGAAACGCCGTTCCTATTCGGCCGATGAGGTCCGGGCTCGGTTGCATCAGCGGTTGGACGAGTCTGAGACGCAGGGCGACTAGTCCGGCTCGCACTCGGGGGCGGTTTCGACGCCGAACAACCGATAGCTGCCGGAAAATCCCTTGAGCTCGACGTCGCGGCCGTCGTCCACACGGATGTCTCCGCAGTCGCGGACCGCGTCGCGAACCGGTTCACTCACCAGGATCTGGCCGCCGACGGCCTGACCCGCAACCCGGGCTGCCATCGCTACATTGCGGCCGAACAGATCATCGCCGCGGCGCACCGAGCGGCCCATATGGATCCCGATCCGTACCCGAATGCCGTTGCGCGGTTTCCTTTTTGCCTCTCGACTTAGCGCGCGCTGGATATCCAAACCGCATCGCACCGCCTGTTCGGCACGAGCGAAGGCGATCATGAATCCGTCGCCTTGACTCTTGACCACGTGTCCGCCGTGGCGGTGCACGAACTCGTGAACCATCTTGTCGTGCGCGCCAATCAGCTTCACCCACGCACGATCCCCGATCCGCTCGTTGAGCGCCGTGGACTCTTCGATGTCGGAGAACAGAATCACGACCCGGCCGTCGGGGGTGACTCGCGCCAGGTCCGGCCGTTCCACCTCGGCCCAGTCCGCGAGGTCCTCGATCGAGCTGCGAACCGCGGCGCCAAAGCCCTCTTTGCGCATCAGGTTCGCGGTTTGCCAAACCGTCTTGACGGCCTCGCGCCCCCCGGTCAGCAGCCAGTTGCGGGTGTCGGCGCGCTGGCGCAACTCATCGTTTTCCTGACGAGCGCGGGCCAGCAATCGCCATAGCGCGATCAGGGCGGCGGCTTCCAGGGCGGCGACGCCGGCCAGCACGTAGACCGCGATGTGCAGTGCATCGGTCATGCCTGACACCCGCCCATCCTTTCAGTACCGGCCCAAGCCTGCCTTGTCGGGCTATCGGGCAATGTCTAGGGTTGAGTTCAGCCCCCGCGGGGAAGCAGATCTCAAGTAAGCCGACCAGCGGCTTTAGCCCAGATGACGTCCTGGAGGTGGGGGATTGGCCAACGGCGGAGGTCAGGCCTCAGATCTATTGGTGATCTTTGGAATTACCGGCGATCTGGCTCGCAAGATGACTTTTCGCGCGTTGTACAGGCTGGAACGCAGGGGACTGCTGGATTGCCCGATCGTGGGCGTCGCCAGTGACGACATGTCGGTAGAGCAGTTGGTCGATCGGGCGCGGGAGGTCATTCGAGGGTCCAGCGAGCCGTTCGACGAAGCGGTATTCGAGCGATTCGCCAGTCGGTGGTCCTATCTGCCCGGTGACGTTACCGACCCCGCCCTGTACACGGCGCTGGCCAAGCAGATCGGTCATGACCGCCACGCCTTGTACTACCTGGAGATGCCGCCCGCGCTGTTCGCCCCAATCGTCGAGAATCTTGCCAAGGCAGACTTGCTGCGCGGCGCGCGCGTTGCGGTGGAGAAGCCATTTGGCCATGACCTGGACTCCGCGCGGGAACTCAACTCCCGGCTACGTGCCGTGCTCAACGAAGACCAGATCCTGCGCGTCGATCACTTCTTGGGCAAGCAACCCGTCGTGGAGTTGCAGTATTTGCGCTTCGCCAATCGCGGCCTGGCCGAATTGTGGGATCGCAAGAGCGTTTCCGAGATTCACGTCACCATGGCCGAGAACTTCGGCGTCGAGGACCGTGGCAAGTTCTATGACGCGGTGGGCGCCCTGCGAGACGTCGTGCAAAATCACCTGCTGCAGGTGCTGGCGCTGGTGGCGATGGAGCCTCCGGTGGGTCCGGGTGCCGACGACCTCAACGACAAGAAGGCCGAGGTGTTCCGTGCCATGCCGGCGCTGCAGACGGCGCACTACGTGCGGGGCCAGTACCAGGGTTACGGCGAGCCCCGGGGGTGGCCAAGGACTCGCAGACCGAGACCTATGTGACCGAGATCGACAACTGGCGCTGGGCCGGGGTGCCGGTCTTCTTGCGGGCCGGAAAAGCTCTGCCAGAGCGGGTGACTGAGGTGCGGATGTTCCTGCACCATGTTCCCGGGTTGGCTTTCCTGCCCAACCGCAGGCCGGCCGAGCCGAACCAGATTGTGCTGCGCATCGACCCAGATCCGGGCATGCGCCTGCAGATATCCGCGCAAACCGGCGACTCGTGGCAGGGCGTTCACCTGGACTCCTCGTTCGCCGAAGACCTCGGTGAACCGATCCGGCCCTATGAACGACTGCTGTATGCCGGATTGATCGGCGATCGCCAGCTTTTCGCTCGCGAGGACGCTATCGAGCAGACGTGGTGGATCGTGTAACCGGTTCTTGACGACCCGGGGGAAATCCACCCGTACGATCGCGGCTCCTGGGGGCCCGAGGCAGCACAGACGCTGCTGCGTGGCCACCGCAATTGGCAACAGCCGTGGCTACCCCGCAGTGCCGAGGCACGACAGTAAGGAGACGAACAGATATGCAGCTAGGGATGATCGGGCTGGGCCGGATGGGTGCGAACATCGTGCGCCGAGTGGTCAACGGCGGACACGAGTGCGTGGTGTACGACCACAATCCCGACGCCGTCAAGGCGATGGCGGGGGAGAACAACACCACCGGGGTGTCCTCGCTGAGCGAGTTGCGTGACAAACTTTCCGCCCCGCGGGTCATCTGGGTGATGGTGCCCGCCGGGACCATCACCACCGGCGTCATCGAGGAGCTGGCCACCACACTCGACGCGGGAGACATCGTGATCGACGGTGGCAACACCTACTACCGTGACGACATCAAGCACGCAAAGCTGTTATCTGGCAAAGGCATTCACATGCTGGATTGTGGTACCAGCGGCGGTGTGTGGGGACTTGACCGCGGCTACTGTCTGATGGTCGGCGGGGAGCCGGACGCGTTTGCGCATGCCGAGCCGATCTTGGCCACCGTCGCACCCGGGGTGCAGGCGGCACCGCGAACGCCGGGCCGCGATGGTGAGGTCGCGGAGGCCGAAAAGGGTTACCTGCATTGCGGGCCGACGGGCGCCGGGCACTTCGTCAAGATGGTGCACAACGGAATTGAGTACGGGATGATGGCGTCGTTGGCGGAGGGCCTCAACATCCTGCGCAACGCCGATGTCGGCACCCGGGTGCAGCAGGGTGACGCCGAAACCGCGCCGCTGGCCAACCCGGAGTACTACCAGTACGACATCGACATCCCCGAGGTGGCCGAGGTGTGGCGCCGGGGGAGCGTGATCGGCTCCTGGCTGCTGGATCTGACCGCGATCGCGCTACACGAATCTCCCGAGCTGCAAGAGTTCTCGGGACGGGTTTCCGACTCTGGCGAGGGGCGGTGGACTTCCATCGCGGCGATCGACGAAGGTGTGCCTACGCCGGTCCTCACCACCGCGCTGCAGTCGCGCTTTGCCTCGCGTGACCTCGATGATTTTGCCAACAAGGCGCTATCGGCGATGCGCAAGCAGTTCGGTGGCCACGCGGAAAAGCCGGTCAACTAGCCGGTCGCCGCCCTCCGCTTGACGAAGTCGACCACCACTTCGGTGAAGGCGTCGTTGTCATCGCCGGCCGCGGTGTGGCCGGCGTTGGACAGCTCGACGAATTCGGCGTGCGGCACTTTGTCCAGAAAATCCTGGACGCCCTCGGAGCCAGGGCTCCGGCGTTCCCTGCCCTCGGAGCTGACCACATCGGAGAGCTTCCCGCGAATCAGCAAGATCGGGATCGTCAGGTTCATCGCGGCGCGCTCGAAGTTTTCGGTGCGCAACTCCGGGTCGTCCCCAGGTGCGGTCATCATCGCCGGATCCCAGTGCCAGTACCAGCGGCCGTCGCGCAGGCGCAGGTTCTTCTTCAGCCCTTCGGGGCTGCGCGGCTTGGTCCGATGCGGCAGATAGGTGGCGACGGCGTCAGCGGCCTCCTCGAGCGTGGCGAACCCGTGGAGGTTGGTGAACATGAAGTCGCGGATGCGGGCGCTGCCGTCCTTTTCGTATTTCGGCACCACGTCGACCAGCACCAACCCGGTCACCCGGTCGGGGCCAGCCCTGTCCGCGACGAGGATGCCGGTCAGCCCGCCCATGCTGGCGCCGATCAGCACGACCGGGCGTCCGATGGCGTCGAGGACGTGCAGGATGTCAGAGGTCAAGGTTTCGATCGCGTAGTCCGCGTCCGGCGCCCGGTCGCTGTCGCCGTGTCCGCGGGTGTCGAGCGCGATCACGTGGAGGCCCGTATCGGCCAGAATCTGGCCGGTGTTCTTCCAGGAAAACCGGTTTTGGCCGCCACCGTGCAACATCAGGATGGTGGGGCGACCGGACGCGGCGGTGTCGCGGTTCCATTCGTCGGCGACCAGGGTAATCCCCTCAGTACCGGAAAACTCGACCGTTCGGGGGTTGTTGCTCATGGCGCTCACGTGTTCTGACGTTACCTAGCTGCTTTAAGCACCCGCTGTTGCGGGGCCGATAGCGCGGTCGCGATGAGTTTGCCGCCCAGCCGGGGTCTATTGAAATGACGAGATCCCAACGACCAGGAGCCGCCAATGCCAGCTATCACGCCCTCGCTGTGGTTCGACCACAATCTGGCGGAAGCCGCACAGTTCTACACGTCGGTGTTCCCGAACTCGCAGATCTAGGGATTCAACCGGCATACCGAGGCGGGGCCGGGTGAACCCGGCACGGTGATATCGGGAACCTTCGTCCTCGACGGGGTCCGGTTCATTGGAATCAACGGCGGTCCACAGTTCCCGTTCACCGAGGCGGTCTCGTTGACGGTCAACTGCAAGGACCAAGATGAGGTCGACTACTACTGGGATCGGTTAACCCAGGGCGGTACGGAATCGCAGTGCGGTTGGTGCAAGGACCGGTTCGGCCTGAGCTGGCAGATCGTTCCCGACCGGCTGTATGAGCTGCTGAGCGATCCGGACCCGGCACGGGCGGCAGCCGCAACCACCGCGATGCTCGGCATGCACAAGATTGTGGTCGCCGAGCTGGAAGAGGCGGTGAACGCCGCGGGGTGAGCTCACTCGGTGAGTCGGCCAATCCATTCGATCGTGGCGTCGATGACCGGTTTGACTTGTTCGGGCTCCTCGCATGCCGCAACCATCAGTGACGATTCCTCCATGATCGCCAGCAGAGCGCGGCTGAGGAATTGTCCATGCAGCGACGAGTCGAGTTCTAGCATCGCCATCCAGCTGCGAAAAGCAGACGTCATGCGATCGCGACGAGTGATTCCGAAGTCGGTCGGTCGATCTCCGGAGGCGAGCAATCTGGCTACCCGCCGATGCTCCCAGAGCCCATCGAGGTAAGCCCGTACACCCAGTTCGAAGATGCGACGCCGGTCGGTTTCGTCGCCGGCCTGCTGAAGTGCTTCCTCGATCTTGCCTTCGACGGCGCTGGCCATCTGCTCGAAGATCGCCAGAAACAGTTCGGTCTTACCGCCGAAGTGGTGATAGATGCTGCCGATACTGGCCCCGGAGCTAGCCACCACTTCGGCCATGGTGGCCGCATTGAAGCCTCTGGTGGCGAACACCTCGGTCGCTGCGTCGAGGATCCGGCGCTGGGTGGCGTCTGTTTTGGCCCAGCGGCGCCCGTGCGAGTCGGTCGACATATCTAGAAATTAGCCGCTGGATCATCGTCGTGCGAAGAAATTCATCGCATGTCAGCCCGACGGTTTGGGATGCAGGCGGGCTCGGTGTGGGCTCGAATGCGCATGCCCAGCGAGTTCGGCCCCAAACGGCCCCCGGATAGGTACCAGACAATCTGGCTGTATCGCGGCCGGCGCGTCGCGCAGCGCCACCCCGGCCAGACCCGGTATCGGAGCGGCCTGGCGTGCCTTTGGCCGGTCACGGACATGCATCCGGTTCGCGCCGTCCCCTGGGGTAACGTGGCGAACACCATCGACTTGGATCCGCCTGCGGGCCGCGATCTCGCCGGCGCGTCGAGCAAGTGCGTAGGCTCAGCGACCGTGCCGGGAGACGACGGCGGTGTCTCCGATCGGTGGTGTTGTCCTCATTCGGCGCCAGTTACGTTGGTGCATACGGGTTGCACGTGGCGAACAGGAGTCAACATGCAAGACGATGCCGCTCGGTGGGTCAGCGGGCCCATCGAGCCAGCCCTCGAAGGTTGTGCCGGCGCCGCGGATGACCACGACAAGGCCCGTGATGCCTGAGCCGCGCTGGATCGATGTGCCCGGGCCCAACGGTGATCTGAAAGCCTTGACCTGGGGTCGCCCCGAGGCGCCGATGGCGTTGTGCCTGCACGGCTTTCCCGACACGGCCTACGGCTGGCGCAAGCTCGCCCCGATTCTGGTCGACTCGGGGTGGCGGGTCGTTGCACCGTTCATGCGGGGCTATGCGCCGTCGGCGATTCCCGCCGACGGGAGCTATCACGTTGGTGCGCTGATGGATGACGCACTGCGGGTGCGATCCGCTGCTGGCGCTACCGAGGGTGACGTGCTGATCGGCCACGACTGGGGCGCCATCGCCGCGGCCGGCTTGGCGGCAATGCCCGACAGCCCGTTTTCCCGGGCCGTCATCATGTCGGTGCCACCGGCGGCCGCGTTTCGCCCGCTGGGCCGGGTGCCCGACCGCGGCCGTCTGGCCCGCGAACTGCCCCACCAGCTCTTACGGAGCTGGTACATCCTCTACTTCCAGCTGCCCTGGTTGCCCGAGCGGTCGGCGTCGTGGGTGCCCCGGCTGCTGTGGCGACGATGGTCGCCCACCTATTACGCCGAGGAGGATCTGCGCCACGTCGACGCTGCCATCGGGACGGCGGAGGGGTGGCGCGCGGCGTTGGGTCCCTACCGGGCAACCATTCGCAACACCCGGCCGCCGGCCCGCTACGCGGAATTGAACCGTTGGTGGACCGAGGCGCCTCAATTGCCGGTGCTCTACCTACACGGTCGTGACGATGGCTGTGCCGTAGTGGCTTTCACGCACTGGACGGAAAGGGTGCTGCCGCCGGGCAGTGAGGTGGCGGTCGTCGAACAAGCCGGTCACTTCCTGCAGCTCGAACAGCCCGAAGCGGTGGCCAAGCTGATCCTGCCGTTCATTGCCCCGCCGGGCTGAACCGGTGGCGGCGCACCCGATGGCGGCCGTCGATGCGCAGTTCTATTGGATGTCGGCGAAAATGCCCAACGATCAATTCCTGTTGTATGCATTCGACGGTCGACCGGCCGAACCAGAGTGCGCCATCGATCAGCTCGTCCGCCGGGCCCGCGCGTGTCCGGAGCTGCGGATGCGCGTCCACGACGGCGCTGTGTTGACCTATCCGCGGTGGCTAGCCACCGACGTCGGGTCCGAACAGGTGGTCCGGCACAACCTTGACGACGACAGCTGGCACGGTTGCCTCGCGGCGGTGGTCGGGCTGGCGCGCGAGCAGCTGGATATTCGGCTGATGTCGTGGCGGGCACATGTATTTGCCCCCGTTAGCGGGATTCCGGGCGTCCAGGCACCGGGCACCGTTGTCGTCGTGCAGGTCGCCCACGCCCTCGGCGACGGCGTGCGCGCCTCGGCATTGGCGGCCCGGCTGTTTGGGCGCCGCGCTCCCATCCCCTCGGCGGAGCCCCGGCGGCGGGGCTTTCTGCCCAGGGTGGCCGCCGATGCGGTCTGTACGCACCGCCGTCTGGTACGTGACACCGAAGCCGGATTGTTGGCACCCGGCGCCGGATCGCGGCCGCTGCGCAGCACCAACGCCAGGCCCGAGGGCGCCCGCGAGCTGCGCACATTGGTGCGACATCGCTCCCAGATCTGCGGTCCGACAGTCACGGTCGCGGTGCTGGCCGCGGTTTCGGCCGCACTGTCACGGCTACCCGACGGGAACGCCGAACAGTTGGGCGCCGAAGTCCCGATGGCCAAACCGGGACTGCGGCAAGCAAACAACCACTTCGGCAACATCGTTGTCGGGTTGTATCCGCAGCTCGAACGCGGCGAGCGGATGCATCGAATCGCCGCCGATCTGGCCAACGCCCGTCGTCGCATGCAGCATCCGGCGGCCAGCGCGTCCGATCTCGCCTTTGCGAGGGTCCCCGCCGCATTGTTGCGCTGGGGGGTAAGCCAATTCGATGCGGACATGCGGCCGGATCAGGTGGCCGGAAACACGGTGGTGTCCAGCGTACACCGCGGCGCTGCCGATCTGAGCTTCGGGGAAGCTGCGGTGGTGCTCACGGCCGGGTATCCGGCGCTGTCACCGGTGATGGGGCTGACCCATGGCGTGCACGGCATCGGCGACACCATTGCGGTCAGCGTCCACGCGGCACAGTCAGCGGTGGCCGACATCGACTCCTACCTGGAACTCCTTGACCAGGCTTTGTAGCGAAAACTACTGGGCGTCACCGGATCTAGCCGCCTGCTCGCGGGTCAGCCCGACGGCCAGGATTAATTCTTCGTGCAATTCGAACCACACCGTGTGGTAGGAGTCGATGAGCGGGCGGGTCAACCAGGCGGTCTCGCCGGCCTTGACCCTGCCCAGCGCCGCACTCAACTTTCTCGAGTAAGCATGCAGCCGCGGCAGCTGTGTCGCCGCGGTCGCAATGATCGGCTCCACCCGCTGGTGCACATCATCAAGCTGGGCCAGGATTGCGGCGTCATAGTCGGCGTCGTCATGGCTGTTCGGTTTGCCGCCTCGGAGCTGACACTCTGTCACCAGAGCCTTGAAATCGGCATTCACGGAACGAAAGTCGCTGTAGACGTTGGCCAGTGTGGTCGCGTCCGCCGCGTTGCGTTCCTCGGTCAGCAATTCGCTGAGCCGGACCCGGCCCTCGGGACTGATGCGCAATGTGGTGTCGCCGACCAACAGGTTTGCCGCGGTCAGCCGCGCGACCGTGTCCGCGACTTCGGCCAGGTCCAGGCTCACCGTCTCGGCAAGGTCGGGCGGGCTCACCCGCCCCTTCAACCTGATTGCTTGCAGTATCGCCAATTCCGTCATAGACCGTCCTGCACACGTAGCGCGTTCAACATGGTGATCAGCGGTGCGTCCGAGACGACATCGGTGTAGCCGGCGGCCATCGCGGTCAGCACCCCAGCCTCGGAAGGATCGTCGAGCTTGGGGTAGTCGCCGCTCGCATGCGCGCGCAGCGGGCTGATCTTCAGCGCGATCGTCGTGAGATCGCGTAGCTCGGGTGTGTCGTCCTCCGACCACGCGGACGGCGCCAAAATGCCCTCGCGCACTTCGCCCGTGTAGCCGTCGACGGTAATCCGCTTGCCGGCCAACGAGGCCGCAACCCCGTCACCACAACCGACCACCGCCACCCGGCCGAGCTCACGGCTGACCACCGCAGCGTGGCTGGCAGCGCCACCGATCTCGGTGACGATGCCCTGCGCGGCAAGCATCCCCGAGACGTCTTCGGGCCTGGTGTGGTCACGCGCCAGGATCACCTGCTCGCCCCGGTCGGCGGCGTCCAGCGCCTCGTCCACGTCGGTGTAGGCCAGGCCCGCGGCCACTCCCGGGCACGCCGGCAGGCCCTTTGCCAAAAGCGATGCGGCCAAACGCTCTTCCGGCTGCAGCGTGGGCAGCAAGAGGGTCTCCACTTGGGTGGGGGTGATTCTGCGCAGCGTCTCGGCATCGTCGATCAGGCCGGCACCGCGCAGTTGCAGCGCCAATCGCACCGCAGCCTGCGCGGACCGCTCGGCGGATCGTGTCTGCAGCAGCCACAGCTTTCCGCTTTCGACGGTGAACTCGACTTCTTGCACCTCGGCCGCGAGCCGTTCCAGGCCGCGCGCGGCATCCAACAATTCGAGGTAGATCTTCGGCAGTCGGTCGCGCAGGGCGGTGATCGGTTCTACCTTGAGCAGACCCGAGACGACGTCATCACCCTGACCGCCGGGTAGCCATTCGCCGAACGGTTCGCTGGCGCCGGTGATCGGATTGCGCGACGACAGCACCCCGGCGCCGGAATCGGCGCTGCGGTTGCCGAACACCATCGCCTGAACCACGACAGCGGTGCCGCCCTGGTCGTCGAGACTGTTGTGGTTGCGGTAGGCGATGGCGCGCGGAGAGTTCCAGGAGGCGAACACGGCGCCGATGCCAGCACGTAGCTGCTCGTAGGGGTCGTCGGGGGGATCACTTCCCGCCACGATTCGCCGATACATGCGGGTGAACCGGCGCCTGGTGTCGCGCGCGAAGTCGCCGGTGCCGGGGGAGGCCAGGGCCTGCTCGACGGTGTCGTTCATGCCCAGGTCCAAAATTGTGTCCATCATGCCGGGCATCGACTGGTTGGCTCCCGAGCGCACACTGACCAGCAGCGGATGCGGCCCGCTGCCGAAGGTGCGTCCCGTCTCGGCCTCCAGCCATCTGATCCGGTCCACGACGTCGTCCCAGATCGCGTCCAGTGTTGGTGCTGGATCCGCCAGGTAGCGCACGCCCACTTCGCTGGTGATGCAGAAGGCAGGCGGCACCGGCAGATTGTTCCGGCGCATTGAGTCGATACCGTGGCCCTTGTTGCCCAGGACCTCCCGAGGCTGATGTGCGCGGCCGTCCAGTAACACCACGGCGGGGCCGGTGAACGGGATGCCCCCGGCTCGTGAGAAACGAGTCGTGGTGCACCCCCTTGTGGTCTTCGGCAAATTCCCAGAACGCTCGCTATGTTTCCACACGGTTCAGTAGCGTCCGCGGCTCGGCGCTGCTGTTGTGGGATGCGCCGAATGATCTAGGTTTGCACTCATGGCTCCCTACGATGTCGGATTACTGATCCTTCGGCTGGTGCTGGGCCTCACAATGGCCGCGCACGGATTCAACAAGTTCTTCGGCGGCGGCCGGATTCCGGGCACGGCACGATGGTTTGAAAGCATCGGCATGAAGCCCGGAAAGTTTCACGCCACGGTGGCCGCGATCACCGAGGTATCCGCGGGCTTGGGACTTGCGGCCGGCCTGCTCACTCCGATCCCGGCGGCGGGCTTTGTCTCGCTGATGTTCGTCGCGGCCTGGACCGTGCACCGAGCCAACGGATTTTTCATCGTCAAAGAGGGCTGGGAGTACAACCTGGTGCTCGCCCTCAGCGCCGTCGCGGTGGCCACGATCGGTGCTGGAAAACTGAGCCTGGACTGGGTGATATTCGGGAACAACTGGCTCAATGGCTGGCCGGGTTTGGTGGCATCGCTTGGGCTTGGGCTGGCCGGGGCCTTCGGCCAGTTGCTGATCTTTTACCGGCCGCCGGCTCGGCAGGCCGGATAGCCGACGGGCGCAAACCCGGCTTGCCGTGGCTGCGCGGCGAAACACTAGAACACGTTCTAGTGTGTGAAACCATGGGATTTCTCAAGCCCGTGCTGCCGCAGGTCGACATTGTCGAATGGGGCAAGGGCACCCGCAGTGAAAAGATCCGCCCGATGGCCCGCCATTGGGCCGAGGTCGGCTTTGGCACTCCGGTCGTGATGCACCTTTTCTACGTCGGCAAGATCCTGCTCTACATCCTGGTGGGCTGGCTGATCGTGTTCAGCACCAAAGGAATCGAAGGATTCACCGACGTCAAGTCGTGGTACACCGAGCCGATCGTGTTCCAGAAGGTCGTGCTCTACACGATGCTGTTCGAGGTCGTCGGGCTGGGCTGCGGGTTCGGCCCGCTGAACAACCGGTTCTTCCCGCCCATGGGCTCGAGCTTGTACTGGCTACGATTCGGCACCATCCGGCTGCCACCCTGGCCCGAGCGCGTCCCGTGGACCGCGGGGACCAAACGCAAGCCGGTGGATGTCGCGCTCTATGCGCTGTTGTTGATCATGTTGGTGACGGCGCTGTTCACCGATGGCTCCGGCCCGATGTCGGAGCTGGGCAGCAAGGTGGGGCTGCTGCCGATGTGGGAGATCGTGATGATCCTGCTGCTCCTGGCGATGGTGGGGCTGCGCGACAAGGTGATCTTCCTGGCCGCCCGCGGTGAGGTCTACGGGACGCTGACGGTCACCTTTCTGCTCGGCGGGATAGACATGATCGTGGCCGCCAAGCTGGTGTTCCTGGTGATCTGGATGGGTGCGGCGACCTCCAAGCTCAACCGGCACTTCCCATTCGTGATCTCCACGATGATGTCCAACAACCCCTTGTTCCGGCCGCGCTTCATCAAGCGGATGTTCTTTGCAAAGTTTCCCGACGATCTGCGGCCCGGATTGCTGTCACGCATGCTCGCGCACCTCAGCACTTTCATCGAAATGTTCGTTCCCGTGGCGTTGTTCCTGTCGCACGGCGGCTGGCCGACCACCGCGGCGGCGATCGCGATGGTCTGCTTCCACCTGGGAATTCTGACGGCGATTCCGATGGGGGTACCGCTGGAGTGGAACGTATTCATGATCTTCGGCGTGTTGGCGCTGTTCGTCGGCCATGCTGACCTCGGCCTAACCGATGTGAAAAGCCCTGTGCCGGTAGCGATTCTGTTTGCCGTGGTGGCAGGAATTGTCATCTTGGGCAACTTGTTCCCGCGCAAGATCTCGTTTCTGCCCGGGATGCGTTATTACGCCGGCAACTGGGACACCACGTTGTGGTGCATCAAACCCTCGGCTGACGCCAAGATCAAGCGGGGGATCGTCGCAATCGCCAGCATGCCGCAGGCTCAGCTGGAGCGCTTCTACGGCAAGGACCGGGCGCAGATCCCGATGTATCTCGGATACGCGTTCCGCGCCATGAACACTCACGGCAGGGCGCTGTTCACCTTGGCCCACCGGGCAATGGCCGGCCAGGACGAAGACGACTATGTCATCACCGACGGGGAGCGGATCTGCAGCACCGCCGTCGGCTGGAATTTCGGCGACGGACACATGCATAACGAGCAACTCATCGCCGCGATGCAGCAGCGCTGCAACTTCGAGCCGGGGGAGGTGCGTATCGTGCTGCTCGACGCGCAACCGATCCACAAGCAGACTCAGGCCTACCGCCTGGTGGATGCGGCCACCGGCGAATTCGAGCGGGGATGGGTGCGGGTCTCGGACATGGTGACGCGGCAGCCCTGGGCCGACGACGTACCAGTCCAGGTGCAGTCGGAGTAAGGCCGTCGAGCGTCGAGTGTGACGCCACTGCGAGATTTCATCGCGAAACTCGCAGTGGCGTCACACTCGACAGACCCCTACGCCTCGGGTCGTACTTTCTGTGCGGCGGCGACCATGTTCTGCAGGGACGCCGTCACCTCATCAACGTTGCGGGTCTTGAGCCCGCAGTCGGGATTGGCCCAGAGCCGCCCAGCCGGAACGGCTTTCAAGGCGGCACGTAGCGAATCCGCCATCTCCTCGGCGCTGGGCACTCGTGGTGAGTGAATGTCGTAGACGCCGGGGCCCACACTGTTGGCAAAACCGATCGCATTCAGATCGTCGAGCACCTCCATGTGGGAGCGTGCCGCCTCGATGGAGGTGACGTCGGCATCAAGGTCCGCGATGGCCCCGATCACCTCACCAAATTCCGAGTAGCACAGGTGAGTGTGGATCTGGGTCGAGTCGGCAACTCCGGACGTCGCCAAGCGGAAAGCGGCTACCGCCCAACGCAAGTACACATCCTGCTCGCTGCGCCGCAGTGGCAACAATTCGCGCAGCGCCGGCTCGTCGACCTGGATCACCGCGATGCCGGCCGACTGCAGATCCACGGTCTCATCACGAATGGCCAGCGCCACCTGATTGGCGGTATCGGGCAGCGCCTGATCGTCACGCACGAAAGACCACGCCAGGATGGTGACCGGGCCGGTCAGCATGCCCTTGACCGGCTTGGCGGTCAGCGACTGCGCGTAGCTGATCCAGTCGACCGTCATCGGATGGGAGCGCGCGACGTCACCGTAGAGAATCGGCGGACGCACGCAGCGGCTGCCGTAGGACTGGACCCAGCCATTCTGAGTGGCGAAGAAGCCGTCCAACTGCTCGGCGAAGTACTGCACCATGTCGTTTCGTTCCGGCTCACCGTGTACCAGCACGTCGAGTCCCAGCTCTTCCTGTAGGGCGATGACGTCGGCGATCTCTTTCTCCATCCGGCGCGCGTACTCCGCCTCGTCGATCTCGTCGGCGCGCAGTGCCGCACGGGCGGTTCGGATCGCCGTGGTCTGCGGATAGGAGCCGATCGTCGTGGTGGGTAGCGGCGGCAGCTGTAGCCGTGCCTCCTGGCTGAGTCGGCGTGTGGCGGCATCGCCCCGATGCACACCCGAGGCGAGGATGGCATGGATGCGGGCCCGCGCCTGCCCGTTGTGCAGCCGTGGATCCTTCTTGCGGGAGGCCACCGCTTCGTTGGACGCCGCGATCTCAGCGGCGACCGCCTCGCGCCCCTCGCGCAGAGCGCGGGCCAGAACCGCGACCTCGGCCACCTTCTCCGCGCCAAATGCCAGCCAGCTGCGCAGGCTAGCGTCCAGGTCGGTCTCGGGCTCCAACGAGTACGGCACATGCAGGGTCGAACACGACGTGGACACCGCGATGCTGGCTGCCGAACCAAGCAGGGTCGCCAGCCGGCTCAACACCGCCTGCAAGTCGGTGCGCCAGATGTTGCGACCGTCGACGATGCCGGCTACCAGCGTTTTGTCGGCCAGCTCAGGAGCCGCGACGATGGACGCGATCGCGGTGTGCGCACCGGCAACCAGGTCGACGCCGATCGCCTCGATGGGGGTACGGGCCAGCGCCCCCAGCGCGGCGCCCGGGTCGCCGAAGTAGGTAGCGACATGGATGGCCGGCCGGTTGGCCAGTGACCCCAGCGCGGTGTACATCCGTTCGGCAAGCGCGGGCGCGTCGGGGCAGATGTCGGTCACCAGCGCCGGTTCATCCAGCTGTACCCATTGGGCACCGCTATCGGCGAGCAGTGACAATAGCTCCGAATAGATCGGCATCAGCTCCTCGAGCCGCCCTATCGGCGCGGATACGCCGTCGACGGCCTTGCTGAGCAGCAGGAAGGTGACCGGGCCGATGACCACGGGCCGTGCCGGGATGCCGAGCTCCTGCGCCTCTTTCAATTCGGCGAGCACCTTGTCGGGATGCAGCCCAAACCGGGTGTCCGGCCCGATCTCGGGGACCAGGTAGTGGTAGTTGGTGTCGAACCACTTGGTCATCTCCAAGGGCGAGACCTCAGCATTGCCCCGCGCCGCGGCGAAGTAGCGGTCCAGGTCGTCGCAGATCCCGGCTACTCGGGTGGGCAAGGCGCCCAACAGAACTGCGGTGTCAAGCATCTGGTCGTAGTAGGAGAAGGTGTTCACCGGAACTGAGTCCAGACCGGCCGCGGCCAGGTCGGTCCAGGTGTCGCGACGCAGGGTGGCGGCGACGGACTCCAACTCTGCTCGGTTGGTGCGTCCCGCCCAATAGCCCTCGGTTGCGCGCTTGAGTTCGCGGCGCGGACCAATACGGGGAGAGCCGGTAATGGTTGCGAAAAATGGTTGCCGGCTTACTAGCTGAGTCACAGCGCGTCCTTCAATTGACGGGGTGATCACCGCCCTCGGACGCACAACCGACCCGACTGCGCCATGCTTTGACCGCACGAGCACAACCGCTTCGGCCGAACGCCCATTCCACGAGGCGATGAGCCGCCGGGCGCGGCGCGCCCGGCACAACTGGCAGGTCTTCGGACTCGCAGGCGCGCACCCGGTGGTGCTCCTAGTGGCCGTCGCTTCCCAGTCGTGAAGGACCAGTGCTTGTTTCGTTCATGACGGCGGTCGTTCCTGCATACCGCTGCGGGACAGTTCCGGATTCTCACCGGATTCCCTCTTACGATGCATCGTTGATGCCTCGCTCGATGCCGACACCGCGTGGGGCGATGACGGCAGACCAGCTGCGTGGTCCAGGTTACTCTGCCGCCCCGTGGTCGCGTACTGGCCGGTTAGTCTGCCAATGCCGTGGCGATGGGCACATCGCCGTTGTTGAAGTCGATGGTCCGGCCGATGGTTGAGTCGTCGTTGAGCGTGGCGGCGATCACCCGCGCGACATCGGCGCGCGAGACCGTGGCTTTGCCGCTCTTGCCCGTGCCAATTGAGATCCGCCCGGTCGCCGGTTCCATGGTGAGCCGGCTCGGCCCCAGCACGGTCCAGTCCAGGTTGCTGGCACGCAAATGGGCGTCCGCGGCCGCTTTCGCCTGCGCATACGGGAAGAACGAATCATCAACCGATACACCATGATTAGGGCCGGCGCCGAAATAGGAGACCATCACAAACCGCTGCACACCCGCCCGCGTCGCGGCATCGATGACTCTGATGGCGGCGTCGCGGTCGACGGCATAGGTGCGCGCTGGATTGCCGCCGCCCGCGCCGGCGGAGAACACCACCGCATCGTGCCCGGTCAGCAGTCCGGCCAGCGCGGCGGTATCTAGCCCTTCGATATCGGCTTGCACCGGTGTGGCGCCCGTTGCGGCGATGTCATCGCGGTGGTCGGGGTTGCGGAAGACCGAGCTCACCTGGTCGCCCCGGTCGGCCAGGATGTGCCCCAGTAGCAGAGCGACCTTGCCGTGGCCACCAAAGACAACAACACGCGTCATAGCAGCGACGCTACCGCTAGGGCATCGGGACGCGGCCGATGATGAGGTCGATGATGGGCTTGCCTGGCGGGTAGGCGCCGGTCAGTGACGACATGGTGTGCCCGTAGTCCACCAATAGCGTGATCCCGCTGATCCCGAAGGCGGCCGCGCTGTTGAGGAACACCATCACGTCGCCCATCTGCTCCGGGGTGTGCACTTTGGAGCCGGTCTCGTCGCGGTAGTCCTGCGCGAAGGTGAGCCACAGGTCGGCATTGGCTTGCGCCAACGGGGTATCGGTGGGGCCTGGGCAGATGGCGTTGATGCGGATCCCCCTTTTCAGCAGGGGATAGGCCCTGGTCGCCACGTAGGCATTGATGGCTTTCTTGCTGAAGCCGTAGTGAATGATGCCCTCGGCTTCATGCGCCGATACCCAGTCCTGGGCCGCTCCATAGTCAGGAGTGGCCAGGAACTCGGTCAGCCGCGGCAGGTCGTTCTCCCAGCCCATGCCCGCGACCGACGAGATGAAACAGACCGCCGATCCCGAAGGAAGCTGGTCATTGGCCAGCAGGCGGTCGATCAGATGGCGGTGGCCGATGAAATTGATCTTCATCAGGTCTGGTCCGTCTGCGACACCGGCCGCGGAGAACACCGCATGGACCGGCCCGCCCAGCCGCTCGACAGCGGAGTCGATGGATGCCGGGTCGCGCAGATCAACGCTCAGCGTCTGGGCGGCGCCATAACCCACCGGCGCGTAGTCCATCACGATGACTTCGGCGCCGAGTTCGGCCGCTGACTTGGCGGCCGCGGCGCCCATCCCGGTGGCGCCGCCGACGATCAGCGCTCGTTTGCCGTCGTACCGCAACCGATCCACAACTGTCATCAAGGTCCCTTTCCCCGGCCCCGGTTACCCGCCTCACTCTAAGGGGAACATATATTTGGTTCAATAGCGCAGTTGGTTCAATCGCGCCGGAGAAAGCGGTGCCGCTACTGGCCGCGCACGGCGACGCCACGCAACACCGTGTCACGGGCGTGAATGAGCGCCGCACGGGTGCCGACGAAGTGCAAGATGTTCTCCGGTATCCACTGCAAACCGATGACGCATCGGGCCAGCATCGTGATGGACGGCGGTTCGATCTGTATTTCTTCGGACCGCAGACCTTCGGACAGAAGCGATTTCATCTGTCGCAGCCGCGCGGCGTAGAGCCACCCCGGGTTGGGAGTATCCGGTGGCGACTGTCTCATCCACGCAAGCTGAATCCGGAACTCGTCGGAAAACTGATCCAGCGCATTGATATTCACCCAGCTAAGCGCGTCCAGCTTCTCGATCGGCGTCGCGTTCGAGCGCAGCACGGCGACCCAGCCCGCTTCGACCTTCTGTCCGAACGAACGCATGATTGACGCCAGCAGATTGTCTTTGGATCCGATCACCCGGTACACAGTCCCGGTGCCAAGTCCGGACGCAGATGCGATGTCTCTGATCGTGGTGACTTCGTAACCCTTGCGCCCGAACTCCATTCGTGCCACCGCCCGAACGTGGGCGGCCTTGTCACTGGGATCGGCGTCCTTTTCGTCGATCCATGTCGCGATCACGTCGTTTGCTGCGGACAGCGCATTGGAACCGTCCAGATCCACGTCGGTTGGTGCGTGGCTTGCCAAGCCTTGCAGAATGGTTCGGCACATCAACCCGGAGACCTGGTCGGCGGATGCGTTGCGACGCATCATGTCCAGACCTACTTGCAGCATTGTTTGACAGATCCGGTCGGCCAACGTGGGGAGGTCGATTTCGGTCCTGATGTAGCCGCTCCACCGCCCCGCGCGCAGCGTTTGCAGCATGGCTTCTTGTATCGCTAGCGGACGTTGCGACGTCAGCTTCATCAGTTCGGGATCCGCGCTGGGGCCCTCGTAGAACGACATCTGAAGCGCGGCCCGATGCGCTACCGCACAGTTGGCGATCGCGGCTCCCAGTTGGGTGATCTTCTCGGCCACGGTTCGCGAATCGGGTTGGTCCAGCTTCGCTTGCCAGCTTTGCCCGATCTGATGTAAGTCGTCCTGATAGCGGCGGATCAGTTCGATCAGGATCGCCTCTTTGGACTCGAAATGGTGATAGAGGCTGCCCGGCAGAATGCCTGCGGCGTCAGCGATTTCCTGCAGCGACGTCCGCAAACCCGACGAGGCTATCAACGCCGCTGCGGTCTGGAGAATCTCGGTCCGGCGCGTCCCGGAGTCGTCCGTCCCGGCCTGATCTCGGTGATCAGCCATCCACCGGCTTTTCGCCGCTGCATTGACCTTCGCCATAGGCTACCGGTGTATGGGTCGGCAGAATTGCGACCTAGCAAACATATGCCTTCGCCCCTCCTGCCAACCAAATTTTTGTTAAATCTAGCAGACTGGGTGCTCGGGCAGTGGTCACGAGCGTGCCGGTGCGGGCCGGCTGCCCGGTCCTGTCGAACTGCCGGTTGGCTGCGCGATCGGCTTGCAGCGACGTGCGCCAGGGGCGGCCCGGCCCGTGGTTCGATCTTGCTGACTGCGCTGGCGCGGCGTAGCCGGCGCACGCCCGGTGAGAGGGCCCCGGCCGAGCTGACAGCGGCTTGGCAGGCTATTGACAGCAGGGTCCCATGTGAAAGCCCGGACGCCGGCGCCGACCCCGTCCTAGCATCTGGCCGTATTGGCAATTGTCGCCGAATGGCGACTGTTGCCTCAGGGGTCAAACGCAGTTGCGGAGGTTGTCGACAGGCGAGTTGTCCGGGGCGTTGGGGCGGCTGAACGGTTTGGGGTGTGATGATGTTGGACTTTGCTTGGTTACCGCCAGAGATAAATTCGACTCGGATATTCTCCGGCGCGGGCTCGGGGCCGTTGTTCGCCGCGGCGTCGGCCTGGGAAGGGTTGGCGCAGGATCTGTATGCGTCGGCGTCATCATTTGATTCGGTCGTCTCGGGGCTGTCCAGTGGGTCTTGGTCTGGTCCGGCGTCGGTGTCGATGGCGGCCGCCGCGGCGCCGTATGTGGGCTGGCTGAGCGCAGCGGCGGGCCAGGCCGAGTCGGCGGCCAATCAGGCTCGGACGGCGGCGACGGCGTTTGAAGCCGCACTGTCGGCGACCGTGCACCCGGCTGCCGTCACCGCCAACCGGATGTCGTTGGTGTCGTTGGTGGCAACCAATATTTTGGGCCAGAACACACCCGCGATTGCGGCCAACGAATTCGACTACCTGGAGATGTGGGCCCAGGATGTTGCGGCCATGGTGGGTTATCACGGTGGGGCGTCGTCGGTGGCCGCCGCCCTGGTGCCGTTCAGTCTGCCGCCCGTGGACCTGGCTGGATTGGCATCCCAGATCGGAACGCAGGCGTTCGGGATGGTCACATCCGCGTCCTCGGCGCTCGCCACACCGGTGCAAAGCGTCATGGCGGCCGTTCCGACGGCGCTGACGACGCTACAGTCATTGCCACTGCAGGATGCGTCGATGCTGATGTACCCGTTCAGCATGGCGATGTCACCGCTGATGAACCTGATGAGTAGTTCGCTGCGCGGGTCGACCGCCGGGGTGGCCGGCGCAACCGCCGCCGGAATCCCCGCGAGCGCAGCGAAGTTGGTGGACGCACCGGTTAGTGGCGTGAAGGCGATGGGCGGGGCGGGGCTGGGTTCATCGATTTCGGCCGGGTTGGGCAAAGCGCGGATGGTCGGCGCGGTATCGGTTCCGCCGACCTGGGAGGGATCGATGCCCACGCGGATGGCTAGCTCGGCGATGTCGGGGTTGGGCGCGGCCGGTGTCGCCAATGAGGCTGAGATGGCCGCGGCGGGACGACCCGCCGGAATGCCGATGATGCCGATGCCGATGGGTGCGGGTGCCGGTGCCGGTGGCGGGATGCCCGGTGGAATGCTGGGCCGAGGCGGTGCCAGCCCGAACCCAATACAGTCCCGGCCTAGCGTGGTGCCGAGGACGGGAATCGGATAGCGCGCCGATCCAATCGGAGTCCTCGGAGTCGAGGTCTGGCCTCAATTTTTCGTCGAGGGTGATGTCGGTCGAACTCGGCGATCTCGATGCGTTCGGTCTCGGAGACAAACCGTGAAGAGATGACCGTGGTGGTCAGGGGCCAGGGGGCACGACCCGTACCTGCCGTCTTTTCGGTGCACCCTGATGCCGTTGCGCCAGTTCCGGCTCGTCGAGCGACTGATGCCAACTTCACATGCGACCTTGTGTCGCTCCACCTGTGAAGTGCCTTCCTGTCAGGATCTTTGAAGCGTAGAGAATTTCATCATCCCTTGCACGACAGGAACTTTCGCAAATCTACACCCCGAAACTCGCAACGTTTCACGAAAAATCCAGGCTAGGTGTGGTCGCAACACTTTTCTAGGTTCTAGAGGTTGTGCCGGCATCATCGCGTCGGGTGAAAATGGGGCCGGAACGTCGTCCGCAGTCGGTCAAGCATCAGCGGTTCATGGAGTTGGGGGCTCGCGGCTGGAGCGTGCGTGCTGCGGCCCGCGTAGTCGGTGTTTCCCGGTCCGCAGCGACGAACCGGACGCGGGGTTGCAAGACTTGCCGCAACGGCGTCGCTGTCGGGTTCGTCCCGCCGCTGGATCGTCTGCCGGTCCGGCAAGTCAGCTCGCGATACCTGTCTCGGGACGAGCGGATCGAGATGGCCGATCTGCGCCAGTCGGGGCTGAGTCTGCGGGCGATCACGGGGCGGGCATGCAGTGATCGGCGTAGGTCTTGTGGCGGGTGCCGGCCGGTGTCATGGTGACGCCGCACCATGCGGCCGAGGTGTGATCCACTATGGTCCGCCCCAGGCTGATGGCGCTGGTCTCGCCGGGAATCAGCCAATGACTTTGCTCCGTCGCTTGGTCTCCGCAAAAGGAGCAATCAATAAGATTCGAATGTCGAACGCGCCCCTTGCGTTCGACCGGAACTTTAACCAACGATCAATGTCGCAATTCTCAATCAGCGGTCGATTCGCCAGCGGGCGGCCATTCCGAGGGAGCCGTCCCAGCGTGGCGCAGGGATATCCATACCCGCCGATTGGGGTGATCAGGGCCTTACGGCAGCCCTCGAAACACCTCGCAAACAACTTGCGAAGGGCTATCTGTTGATAGGGCTGCAACGTTTCGCCTTTGGCGCCGACGTCGAGCGTAAGACATGTTTAACCATGCTCGTGCACCTATTCCCGTGACCACGGCCACCGCCGGAAGCGCACGGTCAAGAACGGCTCGGTCCTGGCCGGCTATGGCACACTCATGATGAAGAACGCACTGGCCAACACGATGCCAACCCTGACTGTTCAGCTCGTCCAGTCGCTGAACTGGAATGCATAGTCATAAAGGATTTCCCTGTGCCTGAAATTCGTCCATATGATAGCGCGCACTTGTATTGTGGAATCGTTTGGGACGCGGAAGTTCACGACGTTGGGGCGGTCGATGACGTTGGACGAATAGTGCTGCGGAAACGAGTTCAGAGCGACCCTGCGGGACTCACCCATTTGTTGACGCTGCTAGCTCGAGCCGGTGACAGTCCACACCATCCGATACCCCTAGCGGCCGAAGTCGACCGCAGGTTATGGGTGATAGCTCTGCGCTCCGCCGGCCGTCCCATCTACTCCATCGATGCGCTGGCGTCCGCGCGATATCACACAAGTCACGCAGTGTCGGCAGCCAAATCCGCCAACAGCGGCCCGGTGCTGCTCGCGAACATTGTGCGCACCAACCAGGCCGCCCTCCGGCCGCTACCGCCTTATACCGGGCCGCCTGATGCTCTTGGAGCGCTGGCTCGAGACCTACAAAACGCGGTATGGCTGCGTCAGCAGCTTGAGAATCGGATCGTCGACCTGCTCATGGACTTCTACCCAGCCGCCATCGCCGCCTTCGCTGACCCCCTCCAAGGCGGGCTGGTCCGTCGCGATGCTCGCATGCTCCTATCCGTCGCACCGAACCCGAACCGGGCCGCCGCGCTGACAACAAGCAGGCTGCGCCACCTGCTCCGCAATGCCGGCCGTCAACGTCATGTCGACCGCGACGCAGAGCGGCTGCGGCAGGTCTTCACCGCAACCTACCCACAGCAGCCGACCCATGCCGAGACGGCGATGGGAATTCGCCTGGCAGGGCAATTGGCGCAGCTAGAAGCCGCGTGCATCACCGTTGATCGACTCATCGAGCAGGCCACCGCCCAGTTTGGCTGACTGCCAGGACGCCTTGTTGTGCAGGTGTCCCAGCAGATGCCGTTCCCGAGCAATGAACTTCGCTCCGATATGGACGCTTCTTCGTTTCTGTCGGCGGCCACGGAGAAGTCCCGATGGGTAGCCGGCCGAACGTGGACTGGGCCGGTCTCGATCGCGGTTTCCCCAACGGAGTCCCCAGTAGCTCCGCCGTTTCTGGCCGTGCATTGAATACGCCCGGACTGGATGCCTGCCTCGGAACAGATATTTGGTCAATCAGGACGTCGGGCTGGAAACGACGACGAGCGACCAATTGATTGGCGACCCCATTGAGTTCGGATCGTTTGACGCGCTTGGGCCTGCTGGCCTCGGCTATCGCGGCTCGTAGGCTGCGAGTATGCCCGGCCGTCACGGGGATTTGATCTGGAGAAATAGCGGTCCGGTTTCATCGATGCCGGTCTGCGGGCCACGCGGTAGGCCCGGACGCCCGCATGTTCGTGGTTGCCAACCGGCTGCTTTGCGGTAAGGCTTTATATAGGGTGGCTCGGCTATTGCTGAGCCTCCCGCCTCCCGGCGCTTCGCGGAGCGCCCCACCTATAGAGAGCGACAAACATGGCTGACACCACCGAGGCTGTCGAAGTTCGGTTCGAGTCCAAGATGATGATCGACGGCAAGCTCGTCGATGGTCAGGCCGGCACCTTCACCAACATCAACCCGGCCACCGAGGAGCCGCTAGGGGAAGTCGCCGACGCGTCGAAGACCGATATGCACCGGGCCATCGATGCCGCCCGGCGGGCGTTCGATGAGACCGACTGGTCAACCAACCGTGCGTTGCGCAAGCGCTGTCTCGAACAACTCCAGGAGGCCATCGAGGCCGAACGGGAATAGCTACGTGAAGAACTCATCCTCGAGGCCGGGGCGCCTCGCGCGATTACCTTCGGACCTCAGCTGGATGCGCCGCTAGCCGACGCGCTGCGCTATCCCGTCAAGCTGATCGACGAATACCCGTGGGAAACCGACCTGGGTGACGTGCTGGTCAGTATCACGGGCCAAATGACCACCCGCAAAGTCTGGCGGGAGCCGGTCGGGGTGGTCGGTGCGATTGTGCCGTGGAATTTCCCGTTCGAGGTCACCATCAACAAACTCGGCCAGGCGCTGGGCACCGGTAACACCGTGGTACTCAAACCGGCGCCCGACACCCCGTTCAACGCGACCCGCCTGGGCCGACTGATCGCCGAGAAGACCGACATACCACCGGGAGTCGTCAGCGTGGTTACCGCCTCGGACCACCTGGTGGGGGAGGAGCTCACCCTCTCGCCCAAGGTGGACCTGATCTCGTTCACCGGCTCGACCGGCGTCGGGAAACGGATCATGGAAAAGGGCGCGGCCACCATGAAGCGGCTGTTCTTGGAGCTGGGCGGTAAGTCGGCCACCATCGTTTTGGAAGACGCCGAATTCGGCTTGGCATGCGCGATCGGTATCGCACCCTGCATGCACGCCGGGCAGGGCTGTGCCAACCCGACCCGGATGCTGCTGCCGCGATCGCGCTACGACGAGGGGGTGGCGATCCTCAAGAGCATCTACGACAACGTTATGCCGGGAGATCCGCAGGACCCCGCCACGCTGTGCGGCCCGGTGATCTCGGACAAGCAACGCAAACGCGTGCTTGGATACCTCAACAAAGGTGTCGAGGAAGGAGCCACTTGCCTGGTCGGCGGGCCGGATGCCCCGACCGGATTCGACCGGGGATTTTATGTGAGGCCAACGCTTTTCGTCGACGTCGACAACTCTATGACCATCGCCCAGGAGGAGATCTTCGGCCCGGTGCTGTCGGTGATCCCGTTCGACACCGAAGAGGACGCGATCCGGATCGCCAACGACAGCGTGTACGGATTGGCCGGCAACGTGATGTCGGGTTCGTTGGAGCATTCGCTGGCGGTAGCCCGGCGGCTGCGGGCCGGCTTTATCGGCGTCAACGGTGGCGCCCCCTACGGGGCCGATACACCGTTCGGCGGATACAAAGACAGTGGCGTGGGTCGTCAAAACGGTGTCGCTGGATTCGACCAGTACACCCAGATCAAATCGCTGGGCTACCCGGCCGGATAGGGAGGAGCGATTGCGGTCCGTTCTAGAGGATCGCATCGGCCGGCAGCTCTCCAGGCCACGGGTGGCCGGTCTCGCGCCAATAGCCGCGGCATCTAGGCCAATTCAAGCAGTGTTGAGAATTCATAGAGGGCTTCGCTGTTTAATCGATGCACGGTGCCCCGCCATGACCACGGAAAGGACGAACCGACTGACGGCGATGGACGTCGATCGGGTCGGTCCGGTTGTCGACGCGAGAACGACAACCAAACCCTGACATCGGTCGGGGAGGGACACCGGCGGAAGACGGATCAGTACCCACAACGAGAACTCTTGAATATTGATGTTCGACTGCGAGTCAAGGCTTTTGGCCAAGGACGTAACCACGTATGCGGACCTGCATGCGGGGCGGGGCGTTCGTGGTCTCGTGGCGCCGGAAGAAGTTGAGATCCGCAGCGCTGCTCAGCTTGTGACCGTGTCCGGCGTGCTATGCCCAGTTCCAGAGTTACGGAAGGATTGGCAGTGATCGATCTGCTCGCGAGCCCACAGGCGATGACCGCAACGGCTACGGAAGTGGCTGAAATAGGTTTGGCGATCAATCAAGCTGATCTGGCGGTGGCAGGGCCAACAACCGGCCTGGCTGCGGCGGCCGCCGACGAGGTGTCTGAGGCCATAGCGACGCTGTTCGACAACTACGCCCAGGGGTACCAGGCGGTCAGCCGGCAAGCGGCGGCGTTTCACGATGCGTTTGCGCAAACGTTGTTCGCGGCCAGCGACTCCTATGTGCGCGCCGAGGCGGCGGCCGTGAAGGCGCTTGCGGGGCTCACCGAACCAGTCGCGAACCTGTTCGCGCCGGTGCTCAGCGGCCCGGAAAGTGTGGCGGCATCAGCGACGGCGTTGCTGTCAGGGGCTCCTCTGAAACCCGTTGAGGCCGCGTTGATCCTGAGTGAAAGTGGTGTGCCCGACACCTTCGGCAAGCTACATCAGCGACGTCTACACCAAGTACGTCGAGCCGAATTTCCCCTCTGCGACCGCTCCGCAAGGCGTATCCACCCCCAACGGGCTATACCCATTTACTGGCATCAAGGATTTGACCCTGGACATATCGCTGGCCCGGGGTGCAACGATACTCAACGACGCGATCCTGCAGCAGCTCGCTGCCCTGCCCGCCGGGAGTTCCGTCGCTGTTTTGGGCTACTCCCAAAGCGCGGTGCTGTCCTCGCTCGTGATGCCGAAGCTCTTGGCCGAAGGCGTCACGAGTTCACAAGTCAATTTCGTATTGCTCGGCAACCCAATGAATCCCAACGGCGGCGTGCTTGCTCGGTTCCCCGACCTCACGTTGCCGAGCTTGGGTTTCACGTTCTACGGTGCGACTCCAGACAATGCTTTTCCGACCGTCAGTTACACGCTCGAATACGACGGCTTCGCCGACTTCCCGCGCTACCCGATCAACTTGCTTGCCGACATCAACGCAGTTATGGGTATCCCGTTCGTGCACGCTGACTATCAGCATCTTACGCAGGCGCAGCTCGACTCAGCCGTTCAGTTGCCCACCGAGGGCCCAACCCAGAGCACGTACTACATGATTCCAACTGAGCACCTGCCGTTCAGGGACGAACAGTAACCAACTCGATCGTTCTCCAGATAGCCCGTGCCTACACTCCGGCCCCAATAGCGCGGCACCAAAGATCATCAACCCAGCTCACAAGCCTGCTAATCAACAACGCCGGAGCCCTGCATGCGGGCCACCCCGGCGGCACCGGCCACACAGCCCAGACCGAACAACGGGATGCGTTTGACGTCTTCGCGCAACCCCACTCGGTGAGCCAGTCGCGCCTCCAGGGTGGGTACGGCAAGACCAGTGACGGTGGTGGAGAAAATGACATCGACTTCGGAGGGCCTGACCTTTGCTTCGTCCAGCGCCGCCCGCAGGGCCTGCTCGCCCAAGTCGAGAGCGGCGTCGACGAAGGCGTCGTTGGCCTCGGTAAAACCGCTGAGCTCGGCATAGCGTTCCAGCGGCAATGCGGTGTGGCGGGCCTCAACCCCGCTGCTGAGCGCGAACCGGCGAAACTCCGGACCGGCGAACTCGGTGAGCGCCCCGATCGCCTCGGCCTGGTGGTAGCGGTTCGGCGGGAACTTCACGGCCACCCCCGCCACATGCGGATCTGTCTTCGAGGTCTGCGTGCCCGCTGGCCGCTGCAAGTTGAAGCACGATGATCTACCCCCGGTGAATGTGTTCATGTGGTCAGTCACGTTGTCGCTTCCGGATCGGTTCAGACCGGCTCCTGCCGGATGGCCCGGCTTCCCCGCGGCCCCACCGTCTCGGGTCTAGTGTCGAAACCATGCGGATTCTGGTGACCGGCGCCACCGGCTACGTGGGATCCCGCTTGGTTACCGCGCTGCTGGCCGACGGCCATGAAGTGTTGGCGGCCACCCGAAACATGGCGCGACTCAGTCGCTTAGCTTGGTTCGACGACGTCACCCCGGTAATCCTCGACGCGACGGACCGGGCCTCGGCGCAAGCCGCGATGAATGCCGCGGGTCAGATCGACGTGGTCTACTACCTGGTCCACGGCATAGGCCAACCGGATTTTCGCGACCGGGACAAAACCGCCGCCGCCAACCTGGCCGTCGCTGCCCGTGACACCGGGGTGCGGCGCATCGTTTACCTGGGCGGATTCGTCCCCGAATGTGAAGCGCTATCCCAACACCTGTCCAGTCGGGCCGAGGTCGCCGAGGCACTGGCCGTCGACGATGGCGCGGAACTGGTGTGGCTGGGCGCGGCAATGATCATCGGAGCCGGCTCCACGTCGTTTGAGATGCTGCGCTACGTCGGGGATCGATTACCCGTCCTGCCGATGCCGGACTGGATGTACAACCCGATCGATCCGATCTCCATCCGAGACGTTCTGCACTATCTGGTGGCCGCCGCCGACGTCGACCAGGTACCTGCCGGTGCCTACGACATCTGCGGCCCCGACACCACGTCGTACCGCGAGCTACTCAAGACGTATGCGCGCATCCGCGGCAGATGGCATGCCGCATTGCCGGTCGGCAGGCTCGATACCGCGGTAGCGTCCCGGATCACGGCGGTCACCCTGCCGGTCCCGCATGGTCTGGTCGCAGACCTGGTGGAATCGCTGGATCACCCGATGCGGGCATCCGGGGCAGGCCTGCAAGACAAGGTCCCCGAGCCACCAGGAGGACTACTGAGTATCGAAGATGCCATTACGTTGGCGCTGGCCGGCCACGCGAACGGGCCCCCGTTGCCCGTCGACGCCCTGACAGATCCCCACCAACTCGCAGCCACCGATCCGGTGTGGGCCGGCGGTGACGCGCTGCGAATTCGCCGGATCGCCGAGACGATGACGCTGCCCATCGCACGTCCCACTCTGCGATGGGTGAACATCGTCCCGGGTCCACTGGCCGGTGCGTTACGAAGCAGCCTCGACATCCTGATCGCCCTGACTCCGAAAGTTCTGTTCGCATGAGCCAATCAACAGCGCCCCAATTCAGCGCCATCGACGACATTCGCCGCGCCATCACGAATGTGGCCGTGCCACACCATGAGGCGCCTTCGGTGGTGCTACGGCGCCGCATCGTCGTCGGTGTCGTCCTGGTGATCGGCGCGGTGGTGATGGGACTGTCGATGAGGCGCCAGCCGGGGGAGTCGACCTTCTACTGGCTGACGCTGACCCTGGCCGCGGTATGGGCGCTGGGCGCGCTGGCCTCCGGCCCCCTGCATCTGGGTGGCATTCGCTGGCGCGGTCGCAACCAGCGCCCGGTGATCACCGGGACCACCATCGGTCTGCTGCTGGGCGGCATCTTTGTGTTGGGTGCCTTGGTTGTCCGTAAGATTCCGGCCGCCACCGAGCTGATAGTCCGCGTGCTGCAGTTTGCCAGCCAGGGATCGTTGTTCCTGGTCGTGGTGAGCACCCTGATCAACGGGATCGCCGAAGAGATGTTCTTTCGCGGCGCGCTCTACACCGCGTTGGGTCGGTTCTATCCGGTGGCCGTTTCGACCGTCGTATACATCGGGGCCATCATGGCCAGCGCCAACCTGATGCTCGGCTTTGCCGCTGTCATCCTCGGCGGTGTGTGTGCGTGGGAACGGCGCTCTACCGGCGGAGTGCTGGCACCGATCCTCACCCACCTGGTCTGGGGGCTCATCATGGTGCTCGCGCTGCCACCGTTGTTTGGGGTCTGACCCCGTTATCGGTCGGCGGCGGTGACGTCGCGTGCCAGTGCGCGCAGCGCGGCGGCGTGGAGGTGGCGCAGCACCAGCCAGGACAGCCGGCCGGGAATCCCGCGGGGAAAGAAGATCGCCCGCTGGTGGTAGCTGCTGCCGGCGGTGCCTCGCGGTGTGAGCGTCACCTCCAACCACGTTGGCCCGGGCACGCGGGTGCCCGCGCCCAGTCGCAGTGTGGTTGGCGTGCGCTGCGCGACCCGCCACCGCGGTGCGCGGTGCCGACGCCGTGGTGCGAGCGCCAGCGAGTACCACCTCCGGCTATTGATGGCGCGCTCGGTCGCTTTCCAAACAGCTTCGGGTGCAGCAGTTGTCGTCGCGACGCGGACATCGGTGTACACGATTTCGCCGGCCCACCGCGGGTCGCTGGGCAGTGGCTCGGCCGGTTCCGACTGCAGGGAGGCCCATGTGGCGTCGGGAAGCCCGTGCGCGGCACGGTTCAATGCCAATTCGACCGCACGACGGTAATTGGTCAGGCCCCCCGCCGGTGGCGCGATGATGGTGTCGATGTCGGAGTTGCGCATCACCGCGTCACATTCGAGCGATTCGATCAGCGGCCGGGCCAGGCCCGGAGGAATGGGGGTCACCGTGCCAACCCACAAGCTAGCGATCGTCGGCGTCAGAAACGGCAGCACGATCAGGTAGCGCCGATGCAGCCCGGCGACCTCCGCGTACACCCGCATCATGTCGCCGTACTCGAGCACGTCGGGGCCGCCGACGTCCCACGTTCGGGCCCTGGCGGTGTCGGGCACCGTGGCCGTGGCCGCGGCGACCAGGTAGTGCAGCACGTCACGAATGGCGATCGGCTGAATCCGGTTGTGCACCCACTTGGGTGTGGTCATCACCGGCAACCGGTCGGTGAGGTGCCGGATCATTTCGAAGGATGCCGATCCGGATCCGACCACCACCCCGGCTTGCAGCACGATTGTCTCGATGCCGGAACCAATCAGCGCATCGCCAACGGCCTTGCGTGATTGAAGGTGCGGCGAAAGCTTGCTCTGCTCTGGATGTAGCCCGCTCAGGTACACCACCCGGCGCACTCCGCTGCGCCGCGCGGCGAGTACCACGTTGTGGGCAGCGCGGGCTTCCTCGTCGGCGAAATGCTTTGCCGAGCCCATCGAATGGACCAGATAGTAGACAACGTCCATCCCGGCGAAGGCCGCCTCCAGCGAGTCGGTGTCGCCCAGATCGCCGCGCACCACCTCTGCCCGGTCCCGCCACGGAACGTCCGCCAACTTGCCCGGATCGCGGGCCAACGCTCGCACCCGGTGGCCCTCGTCGAGCAGTCGTGGAACCAGCCGGGCGCCGATGTAGCCGGTCGCCCCGGTTACCAGGCAGTTCACCTGTCCAGCCGACATCGGATCTCCATTCTGTCCCCATGTCTTATTCGGATCCGGTGTTGCTGAGGATTGCCGATTCAGCTCAACGGATCAGGAGTCGGTGAAGGTTGGGGTGCGGCGCTGCTGGAATGCGCGGGCGCCCTCGGCGAAGTCGGGTGATCGCAGCAGCGCCGACTGGCCCTGGAATTCGCGATCGAGGGCGCGATCCAACTCGGTGAGTGTGGCCGCGTTGATGGAGTCCTTGGTCTTGGCAAACGCCACCGCCGGGCCGGACAGCAATCTCGAGATCACCGCATCCACTTCGTTTTGGAAGTCCGCGACGGGATAGACCGCGCTGACCAGGCCGTAGGACAGCGCCTCGGTGGCCGGCAACCGCTCGGGCAGCAGGGCCATCCGCATCGCCCGAATCCGGCCGATCGCAGCGGCGATCAATGCCGAGGCTCCGCCGTCGGGCATCAATCCGATCTTGGTGAACGCGAGCAGAAAATAGGCGCTCTCGGAGGCCAGCACCAGATCGCACGCCAGGGCTAGTGAGACACCGACCCCGGCGGCGGGTCCGTGGACCACGGCGACAACCGGATGCGGCAACGCCGTGATTGCCCGCACCGCCCGGTTGATCTCGGTGAGGCTGGAAGTGCTGGTCTTGCGGCCCGTATCCTGGGCGCTCATCCCGGCCCCGGAGCTGAACCCGCGACCCGTTCCACCCAGGCGCACCACTCGCACTCGCGAATCGGTAGCCGCGGCCTCCATCGCGTCAGCGATCCCGGCCATCACCTCAGGTGTCAACGAATTCAGGCTTTCGGGACGGTCGATCGTCACCGACAGCACCCCGCCGCGCAGCTTGACCTCGAGGCCGGCGACTGGCGCCAGGGTTTCGATCCTGGTATCCGGCATGGGGCTCACCCTAGGTCACCGGGGGCGTGGCCGAGACGGCGTTGGTGGGCGAGGTGGGCCGGACGGGGTGGATTTCCGCGGCCTGCGAAGATGCCATTTGTCGGATGTTCGGCCCGGGCGAGATCGTCAGAGTGGACGAAAGGTCGGTACATCATGTCGGGACCGCTGAACGGATTGCGGGTCGTTGAACTGGCTGGGATCGGACCGGGCCCACACGCCGCGATGATTCTCGGGGATCTCGGCGCCGACGTGGTGCGCATCGACCGTCCATCGTCCTCTGCCGGGGGGGGCGCGGGGGCGGCGTGAAGGACGCCATGCTGCTCAACCGACGGATCGTGACCGCCGACCTGAAGTCCGACCAGGGGCGCGAACTTGTCTTGAAGCTCGTCGCCAAGGCCGATGTCTTGATCGAGGGCTACCGGCCCGGGGTCACCGAGCGGCTGGGCCTCGGCCCGCAAGACTGCGCCAAGGTGAATGACCGGCTGATCTATGCCCGGATGACGGGTTGGGGTCAAGCCGGTCCGCGCAGCCAGCACGCCGGTCACGACATCAACTACATCTCGCTCAACGGCATCCTGCACGCGATCGGCCGGGTCGGCGAGCGGCCGGTGCCACCGCTGAACCTGGTCGGCGACTTCGGGGGCGGTTCGATGTTCTTGCTGGTCGGCATCTTGGCGGCACTGTGGGAGCGGCACAACTCGGGCAAGGGCCAGGTGATCGACGCCGCGATGGTCGATGGGTCCAGCGTGCTGGTGCAGATGATGTGGGTGATGCGGGGGATCGGCATATGGAGCGACGTGCGGGGCACCAACATGCTCGACGGCGGCGCGCCCTACTACGACACCTATGAATGCGCCGACGGCGGCTATGGCGCCGTCGGCGCCATCGAGCCGCAGTTCTACGCGGCGATGCTGGCCGGGCTGGGTTTGGATGCGGTGAACCTGCCCCCGCAAAACGACGTCGCCCGCTGGCCGGAACTGCGGGCGGTGCTGACCGAGGCGTTCGGCAGGTACGACCGCGATCATTGGGCCAAGGTGTTCGCCGATTCGGACGCCTGCGTGACCCCGGTGCTGTCGTTCGGCGAGGTGCACACCGAACCGCATATCGCCGAGCGGAACACCTTCTACGAAGGCGATGACGGCGGGCCGCAGCCGATGCCGGCGCCGCGGTTCTCACGCACCGTGCCGAGCCGGCCGCGCCCACCGGCCGCACCGCTGACGGACGTCGAAGCCGTCTTGAGCGACTGGGCATAGTCCCAACCAACCAGTAGGTTGGTTGATTTTGAGCGGAGAAATCGAGGAAGGATTCGCATGGAGATCAGGGACGCCGTTGCCGTCGTCACCGGGGGCGCGTCGGGGCTGGGCCTGGCGACCACCAAGCGGCTGCTGGACGCCGGGGCTCAGGTTGTGGTGCTCGACATCCGGGGTGAAGACGTGGTTGCTGATTTGGGCGACCGGGCACGGTTCGCGGCGGCGGATGTGACCGACGAGGCCGCCGTCGCCAGTGCGCTGGATCTGGCCGAAACGATGGGCACGCTGCGCATCGTCGTCAATTGCGCCGGGACCGGTAACGCGATACGCGTGCTGAGCCGCGACGGCGTCTTCCCGTTGGCGGCGTTCCGCAAGATTGTGGACATCAACCTGGTCGGGAGTTTTAACGTGCTGCGGCTGGCCGCCGAGCGAATCGCCAAAACCGAACCCGTCGGCCCCAATGCGGAAGAGCGCGGCGTCATCATCAACACCGCCTCGGTGGCTGCATTCGATGGCCAGATCGGCCAGGCTGCGTATTCGGCGTCCAAGGGCGGCGTGGTTGGTATGACCCTGCCGATCGCCCGCGATCTGGCCAGTCATCGCATCCGGGTGATGACCATCGCGCCCGGACTGTTCGATACCCCGCTGCTGGCGTCTTTGCCCGAGGAGGCCAGGGCGTCGCTGGGTAAGCAGGTGCCGCACCCGTCCCGGCTGGGAAACCCCGACGAATACGGGGCGCTGGCTGTGCACATCATTGAAAACCCGATGCTCAACGGGGAGGTCATTCGTTTGGATGGCGCGATCCGGATGGCGCCGCGCTAAGGGCCGTTAATAACGATGAAAGCCCCCCGCACAGGCGGGGGGCTTTCATCAATAGACGCGAATTGGTTATCGACGGAACCAACGGCTGACGGCTGGTTCGGCAATTAGTAACCGTGCAAGCATGCCCATGGTGTGCTCAGCTCGCCGTAGGGAGGGGGTGCCACTCTTCAACCTGCTCCGAGGTCTCGCCCTCCACCAGCATGTCGCCGTGGTAGAGAGCCTCGAAGTCGGCCTTAATGACATCGGCACTCGAGTCGTCGATCCACATGACACTGAGCGTAGAAGTCGCCATTAAGGAATCATTGAGTCACGATTCGGAAAATCGTGGCAATTCTTACCGGTGGGTAGGGTGCCGATGCCGAAGTGCTCGCCAGCCGCTTTGGGCAGGCCCGACGGTATGCCGTAACTCGGGGGCCTGGCCAGCGGTCGAGAAACATCGGGAAGCAAATGTGTCGCTACCGGTGGCGTCGCCGGGCGTATCGCGGTTTGTCCGCATCTCGGTTTGTCCGCGGCGCGGTGAACCGTCGGGGCGTCGGGCCTCGTGACTACGGCAGGTGTTGTTTGACGCCCTTAAGTTATCGCTGATAAGCTACCGCGGATATGGTGCAGCCGCCCGGGACGGCTGCACTCGCGGTGGAGGGGACGCACGATGTTGCAGGGGATCGCTCGACTTGCCATAGCAGCGCCGCGTCGAATCATCGGGGTGGCGCTGCTGGTTTTTATCGCAGCAGCGGTCTTCGGCATCCCAGTCGCCAACAGTCTGTCTCCCGGCGGTTTCCAAGATCCCAACGCCGAGTCGGCTCGCGCCATCAAGGTGCTCGCCGACAAGTTCGGCCAGAGCGGTCAGCAAATGCTGATTCTGGTGACCGCTCCCGGCGGCGTCGGCACGGAGCGGGCGCGCGCGGTGGGCACCGACATTGTCGCCGAGTTGAACCACTCCCCACTGGTATTCAACGTGTCCTCGCCCTGGACGGGGCCGTCGGCTGATCCCAAGAGTGCTCCCGACTTGGTGAGCAAGGACGGCAAGTCCGGGCTGATTGTGGTCAACATCAAAGGCGGCGAAAGCAACGCGCAGAAAAATGCGCAGACCCTCGCCGACGAGATCGTTCACGATCGCGACGGCGTCACCGTCCGCGCCGGTGGTTCGGCGATGGAGTACGCGCAGATCAACAAGCAGAATCAGGACGACCTGCTGGTCATGGAGTTGATCGCGATTCCGCTCAGCTTCCTGGTGCTGGTCTGGGTATTCGGCGGGCTGCTGGCGGCCGCGTTGCCGATGGCGCTGGGTGCGCTGGCCGTCGTCGGTTCGATGTCGGTCTTGAGGCTGGTGACGTTCACGACGGACGTCTCGATCTTTGCCCTCAACCTCAGCACGGCGCTGGGGTTGGCGTTGGCCATCGACTACACGCTGCTGATCATCAGTCGCTATCGTGACGAGCTCGCCGAGGGCAGCTCACGCGAGGAAGCTCTGGTCCGGACCATGGCGACTTCCGGCCGCACGGTGTTGTTCTCGGCGGTCACCGTCGCGCTGTCGATGTCGGCGACCGTGGCTTTTCCCATGTACTTCTTGAAATCGTTCGCCTACGCCGGCGTGGCCACGGTGGCCTTTGTCACGACGGCGTCGATCGTGGTGACACCGGCCGCGATCGTGTTGCTGGGGCCGCGGCTGGATGCCTTGAATGTGCGCCGGCTGGCGCGCCGGATGTTGGGCCGTCCGGAACCCCAGCACAAGCCGGTAGATCAACTGTTCTGGTATCGGTCGACCAAATTCGTGATGCGCCGGGCGCTTCCGGTCGGCTTGGCTGTTGTTGCGGTGCTGGTGATATTGGGACTTCCGTTCTTCTCGGTGAAGTGGGGCTTCCCGGATGATCGGGTGCTGCCTGCCACGGCGTCCTCGCATCAGGTCGGTGACGAGTTGCGCACCAACTTCGCACACGATCTCGCGATGGCCGTTCCGGTGGTCGTGCCTGACGTGCACGGTCTGGTCCCAGCCGACCTGGACGGCTACGCCGCCGACCTGTCGCGAGTGCCCGACGTGGCATCTGTGACCGCCCCCAGCGGGACGTTCGTCAACGGAAGTCGGGTGGGGCCGCCGGCGGGTGCTACCGGATTTTCCGATGGCAGTGCCTTTCTGACCGTGGACAGCACCGCGCCGCTGTTTTCCCACGCCTCAGACATCCAGCTCAAACGGTTGCACCAGGTGACCGGCCCGGCCGGCCGGACCGTCGAGATGGCCGGTGTGGCGCAGGTCAACCGGGACAGCGTGGACGCGGTGACCGAACGACTGCCGCTGGTGCCGGGTCTGATGGCCGCCATCACCTTTGTCCTGTTATTCCTGCTCACCGGCAGTGTCGTGCTGCCCGCCAAGGCGCTGATCTGCAACGTGCTCTCGCTGACCGCGGCGTTCGGTGCGCTGGTCTGGATCTTCCAAGACGGTCATCTGGGGGCACTGGGCACGACCCCGAGCGGGACCCTGGTGGCCAACATGCCCGTGTTGTTGTTCTGCATCGCGTTCGGGCTGTCCATGGACTACGAGGTGTTCCTGGTCGCGCGAATTCGGGAGTACTGGCTGGCTTCGGGGGCCGCACGTCCGGCGACCCCGAGCCCGGCCCAAGCCCACGCCGCCAACGACGAGAGTGTGGCGCTTGGATTGGCACGCACCGGGCGGGTGATCACCGCGGCCGCGTTGGTCATGTCGATGTCGTTCGCCGCGCTGATCGCCGCGCACGTGTCCTTCATGCGAATGTTCGGCGTGGGACTGACGCTCGCCGTGGCTGCCGACGCGACGCTGGTCCGGATGGTTCTGGTGCCCGCGTTCATGCATGTGATGGGCAGGTGGAATTGGTGGGCTCCCAAACCCCTGGTGTGGCTGCACCAGCGATTCGGTATCAGCGAGACCGGCGCGGTTGGGGATGCTGACGCCGCCGCCACCGAGGCGGCGGACCGCCGCGACCGGCCGACCATCCCGGCGGCGCTGAGTGGTCGTGGATAGCGTGTCGATGGGACGCTTGCGACGTGCACGTGCGCCGCGTGGATCAGGTGACTTGCTGCGCCACGAGATCCTGGATGCGGCCACCGAGTTATTGCTGCAGACGCGCCAGGCCAGGGCCGTGTCCATCCGGTCTGTAGCCGAGCGGGTCGGGGTCACACCGCCGTCCATTTACCTGCATTTTCAAGACAAAGATGCGCTGTTGGATGCGGTGTGCGCCCGCTATCTGGCACGACTCGATGAGGAAATGGAGCGGGCGGCGATGGGCCACACCTGCGTGGTGGAGGTGCTGCGAGCCCAGGGCCTGGCCTATGTGCGGTTCGCTCTGCAGACCCCGGAGTTGTATCGGTTGGCCACCATGGGTGAGTGGCGCTCGGGCAGCAACGTGGATAGCGCCCTGGACAGCTCGGCTTTCCGGCATATGTGCGCCTCGGTGCAGGCGATGATGGACGAAGGCATCTACCGCGCCGACGACCCCACCACCATCGCGCTGGAATTGTGGACGGCCGCGCACGGGGTGGCGGCCCTGTTGATTGCCAAGCCACACCTGCCGTTCGGCGATGTCGCGGCCTTTGCCGACCGCGTGCTGGGCGCAGTCCTGTGTGGCCACATGGTGGCGGGTCTAGTCGGCCCGCAGGCCACGTCTCGCGACCTCATGGATTGGGTCGTGCAGCATCGCCCGTCGGAGGAGTCACGCGTATGACATCGCTCGCCAAGAACATAGATCACCCATTTTTCGCCCGGATTTGGCCGTTCATCGTCGCGCACGAGGCCGAGCCGGTGCGTGCGTTACGCCGAGAGAATCTGGCCGGCCTATCTGGGCGGGTCCTCGAGATCGGCGCCGGTATGGGGACAAACTTTGCGTTCTACCCGCAGACGGTGACCGAGGTGGTTGCCGTGGAGCCGGAGCCCCACCTAGCGCTTAGGGCCCGCGCGGCCGGCGAAGATGCGCCTATTCCGGTTACCGTGACCGCTGATACGGCCGAGCAGTTCAGCGATCAGGACCCGTTTGACGCGGTGGTTTGCTCGCTGGTGCTGTGCTCGGTCACCGACCAGCTCGGGGTGTTGCAGCACCTGCGTTCGCTGCTGCGCCCGGGCGGGGAGTTGCGCTACCTCGAACACATTGCCAGTGCCGGCGCCCGTGGGCGGCTGCAGCAATTTGTCGACGCGACCTTCTGGCCCCGGATTGCCGGAAACTGCCACACGCATCGTGACACCGAGCGGGTGATCAAGGCTGCCGGATTCGACGTGGAGAGCACGCGACGGGAGTGGACATTGCCGACGTGGGCGCCGGTCCCGGTGGCCGAGTTGGTGTTGGGCCGGGCCCGCCGTCCCTGATCGGGTGCCGTGACTGCGCCTTGCCATGTGTGAGGGCGCACTGGCTCAACAGGCCGATTCAGCGGCTATGGCGTGAATTTGTGAACCGACCGCGCTGCGGGTGTAGCTCAATCGCGCAGCAGCGCGGGCAGCCGCTCCAGCAGTCCGGGCAACGCTTGACTCGCCGACTCGCGTACACAAAGCGTCGCGCTTCGCGACAGCGGCGTGGGCTCTGGGTTGACCTCGATCACGATCTTGCCGCGCGCCAAAGCCAACTCCGGTAGACCGGCCGCGGGGTAGACGATCGCAGACGTGCCCACCACCACCATCACATCGGCAGCCTCGGTTGCCTCGACGGCGCAGTGCCGCGGCCCCTCCGGCAGCGGCTCGCCGAACCACACGATGTCGGGGCGGATCAGTCCGCCGCAGCCGCAGACCGGCGGTTCGACTTCCAGTGCGGGCTCAGGCATCTGGGGCAACGAGTCCGTGTAAGGCTTATTGCAACGGGCGCAACGGAATTCAAAAAGACTGCCGTGCAGGTGGTGTACCGGTGTGCTGCCGGCGCGTTCATGCAGATCGTCGACATTTTGCGTGACAACACTGACTTCGGCGTGATCTTGCCACTCGGCGATCGCTTGGTGGCCGGGGTTGGGTGCGACGTCGGCCACCAGATAATGCCGCCACAGATACCAGCCCCACACCCGCTCGGGGTTGCGTTCCCAGCCCTGTGTGCTGGACAGCTCGTACGGGTCGAAGCGGGCCCACAACCCGTTCTTGTCGTCACGGAACGTCGGTACTCCGCTTTCCGCGGAGATGCCCGCGCCGCTGAGCACCGTCACTCGCATCCCACAAAGATAGCCGTGCTTGACCGGATACTGGGCAATACTGGGTGATACTGTGATTGTGGAGCTTCGGGATTGGCTACGGGTCGACGTGAAGGCGGGCAAACCGCTATTCGATCAACTCAGAACCCAGGTTATCGACGGTGTGCGAGCGGGCGCGCTGCCGCCCGGCACCCGCCTCCCGACGGTGCGCGATCTGGCCGGGCAGCTTGGTGTTGCCGCCAACACGGTGGCCCGCGCGTATCGAGAGCTCGAGTCGGCCGCAATTGTCGAAACACGGGGCCGCTTCGGCACCTTCATCTCTCGGTTCGACCCGACCGACGCGGCGATGGCGGCCGCGGCCAAGGAATACGTGGAAGTGGCCCGCGCGCTGGGGCTGACCAAGTCCGATGCGATTCGCTACCTCACCGCCGTGCCCGACGACTAACGGCGTTCGCTAGCCGAACTCCAGCAGAGTCAGGCACGGGCGCAACGAGTCCAGGGCCGGCAACCGGTAGACCGTCGACAGCGCGGCGTTGAACATCAGGCCGCGCCCAGCAGGCAGCTGCACGTCCCGGACCGCCCGAATGCCTGCAATCGTGTTCACCAGGTCCGCGGCTTGAGCCACGGACAGGCTGAACGGCATTGGCGGGATCTTGTAGCGGATCGAGGTCCGCATGCCCAGGCGGGTGAACAAGGAGAACCAGCGCGGCGGCAGATCAAAGAGCAACTGAGTGCCGGGAAATCTGCTTGGCGCACTGGGCGATCAGATCCAGCGCCTGATCCGGCTCCAGATACATCAGCAGTCCCTCGGCGGTGATGAACACCCCACCGGAGGTGTCGACGGAGTCCATCCAGCCGTAGTCCAACGCGGACTGCGCGCACACCGATACCCGTGGTGAATTGGGTAGCAACCGCTTTCGGATGTCGATGATCGGCGGCAAATCGACTGTCAGCCAACGGAATTTCTTGCCGGGAAGGGCTGAATCCAAACGCCAGAAACTGGTCTGCAGGCCCTCGGCCAGCGCCACCACGGTGGCCGAGGGGTGCTTATTCAGGTAGGCCAGCGCTCGAGTATCGAAGGCCAGGGCCCGCAGTGCGATGTCTTGGCGGGTAGGGCCGAATTTCGCGAAGTCAAAGTCGATGGAGTCGACCAGCCTGACTGCCATCGGATCCTCGATGATCGGGTCACGGCGGCGCGCCTCTGCGGCCCTGGCGTTGAGCGTCAGCAGGGCGGTCTCCGAGACGCCGGTGAGGGCGACCTTTTGTTGGGCGAATTCGTCGGCAGGGGTCATTGGAGCAAACCTACCTACCGCAAGACCTTGTCCAGCGTGCGCAGGTTGCGGGTGATGGTCGAGGCCTTGTAGCGCTTCTTGCCCATGGTGCGGCCGATGGTGCTGTCCAGCGTGGCGCCCTTGGGCACCTGCCAGTAGATGACGCCATCGCCGCGGTGGATCTTCTCATTGGCGCCGGCGGTCAGCGCGGCCAGTTCATCAAGCACCGAGTCGTCGGACACGAACGTCACGTAGGACTGCAACCCGTCGACTTCTCGTTCGAACGGATACGCCTCGTTGATGGTGCGTACCGTCTCGATGTCGTAGACAAGCACCCAGGCGTCGTAGCCGAACTTGTTGCGCAGCGTGCTCTCCGCGCTCTGCCGCACCGTCGTGGCATCACCGGGTGCCTCCAGTAGCACATTGCCGCTGGCCAGGATGGTGCGCACATTCGTAAATCCGGCATCGGTCAGGGCGGCGGTCACCTCGGCCATTTTCAGGTTGACGCCCCCGACGTTGACGCCGCGCAGGAAGGCCGCGAATTGGGTCATGATTCGATTGCACCAGGCCGTTAGGGAACCGCGCACGGCAACGTAGGCTTTCGGGCATGGGACGCCAGGTCTTCGACGACAAGCTGTTGGCTGTAATCAGCGGTAACTCCATCGGAGTGCTGGCCACCATCAAACATGACGGACGTCCGCAGCTGTCCAACGTGCAGTACTACTTCGACGCCCGCAAGTTGGTGGTGCAGGTATCGATCACCGAGCCGCGGGCCAAGACCCGTAACCTGCGTCGCGACCCACGTGCCTCGATCCTGGTGGACGCCGATGACGGGCGGTCCTACGCGGTCGCGGAAGGCACCGCAGGGCTGACGCCTCCCGCCGCGGCACCCGATGACGAAACCGTTGAGGCGCTAATTGCCTTGTACCGCAACATCGCTGGGGAGCATCCGGATTGGGACGAGTACCGCGAAGCGATGGTCACCGATCGACGGGTGCTGCTGACGCTACCCATCTCGCACGTATATGGCCTGCCCCCAGGTAAGCGGTAACCGGCCGGGATAAGCTGCCGGTATGGCTGCATCGAAGTCCCCGGAAAGCTCCGCCCCGGACGACGACAACAAGCGCAAGTTCCGGGAAGCCCTCGAACGCAAGATGGCGAAGTCCTCGGGGGCGACCGACCACAAAGACGGCGGTGGCAAGAAGCCGCGGGTGCATGGGCCCGTGGAGAACCGCCGGGAATTTCGGCGCAAGAGCGGATAGCCGCAGCCCCGGCAAACTGGCACCAAATGCCGGACTTGGGCGCCTCGCCGCGACCCAGTCGTAGACTGGCCGGGTGCCGAAGCTATAGCTTGTCCAAGATCCGGCCGCCGACGCGCTGTTGGAATCGAATCCATTCGAGTTGCTCGTGGGGATGCTGCTCGACCAGCAGTAGACCTTGACAACTGCGCTACGCATTCTGCTCAGCACCTGTGACCAGGACACGCGTAGCGTCAAACGCACACGACGTGTTCGTCTATGTCAAGGGTTGCTGGTATTCCACACGATCAGGCGCGAGCAGCATTCGACAGCTTCGTCCAGTTATGGACCACCGGCACAACGGCGGGCCGTCGTGCGCCCTTACTTCGACGCCCCGACGAGGTTGGTCTGGACTGTGAGGACGTCTTCTTTCCGTCTGTGGACGGCGTTCCGCGGGAGGGTTAGTTCATGCCTGCCGACTCAGACCGGCTGATCATCCACAACCACTTCGTGCCGGGTACCGCTACGGTTACCCGGGCCATCGTCCCGAGTTCGGCGGCTTGGGCGCTTCGACGCGGAGAGCCCATACGCTGCGCCTGCGACATTCGTAGGCTGATACGTGGAAGCAGTTACAGGAGGCGGCCGGGCTTCGAAAGATCGGTCAGCGAACGCCGACCGCATCGACCAACGCGATACTCGGCGTTGGATTCTGCGGGGCTTCTCTTGCTCAACAGATCACCCGACGCAAGCAGAAGGAGTCGACAACTGGCACTGCCCCAACGCACCACACGACTACATGGTGGCTTCGAACCGCCTTCTTCGCGGTGGCCAACGGGCTAACCCGATGCTGCACGCAGCGGGTGTCTCCGTTGGGGATTGGATGATCCGGAACATGGCCGAACGGGCGGTCAGATGACCACATCCAAATGAACCGCCTCCGGCACCTTGCCAAAATCAGTCCAGGTAACCGCTTGCGGGAAGGTGGTAGCGCTTCCGCCTTGGCTGGCCGACAGGATGATCGCCGATGGCCGCGCCAAAGCAGCTATGATCCGGATCGTTCATCTAGACGATTGGGCGGAGACAGAAGTCATAAACCCCGGTCTGGTTGTTGTCGAGAAGTTCGACCTGAACAGCGTGTGGTGAGACGCTGACCAAGAGTGGCCAGCAAGTAAGGACCCTGGCGGTCGAATATGTGCGTCAGTTCTTCGCGCTTCTTGGCGATCTCGTTCTCTATATAGAGGGCATTCGCGAGAGAAACTGCCAAGACCAGGGCAGCCACGACACGGACCCATGTTGCAGCGCGCAAGAAGAATGCAACAGCCGTGCCTGCTGCCACGACACCGACCCCGGTCCAGACTGGACCCGAACCGGACATGAGGCTGACTGACTGCATCGACATCACGAGCCCAACGAGGACAAGCACACAGACGCCGATCGCAACCGCAGTTTTCTTGTGCTTATCGGCAGCTCCTGAAGCGGGCGGCCCGCTCCATGCGGTGCCGTCCCAGTAGATCTGTTTCTCAGGGTTCGATGGGTCGGGATACCAACCCGGCGCGGGTAGGGGCGCGGTCATTTCTGCTCCTTCTCCCGAAGGTCCCAGCAACCTACAGTTCGAGGTCGAACGACATTGCCGAGGTGGCATGACAAGTCGTTAGACCCAGCTACGAGTGTGGGCGTTCACCCGCTTACAGGGCAACTGGTTCGCAAATATCGACCATCCCAGTTTCAGGGTTTGCTACCGACTTGGAGCCAACGCGCTCTTCTTCCTCCCAGGGCTCCGGCGTTGTTGATTAGCAGGCTTGTGAGCTGGGTTGATGATCTTTGGTGCCGCGCTATTGGGGCCGGAGTGTAGGCACGGGCTATCTGGAGAACGATCGAGTTGGTTACTGTTCGTCGTTGGTCTGCCCTGTTCTTCCTCCCTGCAAACATTTCGCGCCGAGCTCTTGTCAAAGCTGGGGCGTGAGACTCGCCAGATTGGCCGTATAGTGAAAAAGGTTGCGGTTTCACCTAGTCTCTCTGCGGACGACCTCTTTAAATAGCTCAAGTAGCTCAGGTGGAATTCCAGAGACGTTACCCGTTTTCGACTCATCGGCAAAGACGGGCGGCCCGAACACTGTTCGACCCGCAAAGAGTACCAAGTCTTTGCGTCCTTCAGGGGTGGGTATCTTCTCGGCGAACGCTCCAACGGAAATTATCTGCACGAAGGACACTTTTGCCCAACGGCTGAGAAGTCGATAGTGGGTAGATATTCGGGCGGCGTATGCGGCGATTCCTATCAATGGGAGTGTCAATGCGAATCGAAATAGCGTGTCTTGCCATTGAGCTGAAACTGGAGAGGCAATGATGAACATCCCCGATCCGATCGTCGCAAACAAGCAGCCAATTGCAAGTAAAGTCAACCGGGTTGCGGACTTTCCGTCCTTATCGGCCAGTCCCTTGAAGTGAGCACTCAGCGTGGCTGCCCCACCAAGTCCGGCCGCTTCTTCGGCCAGTTTGCTTGCCCGTATTGCCACTGCGGCTGCCTCGTTCGCAATCTCAACGGCGGTCCCGGCGGCTAGGGCCTGTGAAAAATCGTTGGCCGCTATCTGCAATTCGTCCGACCAGGCGCGCATAGCTTGGCTGAGTTTCGGGTCCATATTTGGATCGAAGGTATTCATTGAGACCCTGCCGCGCATGCGACTCGTCCACGCAATTAGGAAATTTATCAGATCTTTCTTTGTTGGACATTTATCCGCATCTGATGCGCAATTCAAAAAGTATTCCAAATGCTCTCGAAATTCTCTTATCGAGGCATCGTCAATCCGCATCACGAGGTAGTTTATTTGCTCTTGTTTCGCCGGCCCAGAAACATGTTTCACTGGGCTCTCAAATAGCAGGCGTAAGAGCGCGCTTGCGAGATTTCGAATCGCGAGGCTCGTTGTAAGATCGAAAATCGAAACGAGTTTTGTCGTCAATGGATCTTTGTCTTGTTCACGACTTGGATCGCGTAATGTGTCAAATAGATCCAGGAATTTTTTCAGCGCCTCGTAGGAACTTAACCGATCCTTAGCCGTCTCTTCCGGGACTATTCCATAGCCGTAAGCCCAATGTGGTGTTGGCTCATCCTGGGTCGCCGAGGTCGACATCATTTCACGATAGGGACCGTGCTAAGTCCGATGTGAGCGACGCGCCGTGCGCAATCAGCTCGTCGGCTGGATCGGTTGATGGGTGTGGTGAAGGAACTTGCCCACTACCGTTTGGCGATGATCGACATCTCGTCCCTGGCCATCTTTCCGGCCGGTTCGTCTAGCAGGGCATGCTGCACTCGGAAGTAGCAACCGTCTTTGGCGCCACTCGTCGCTGTCCAGGGTGTCCTCCGATCTAGGGGTTGTCCTACAGTCGACGTGTGAACCTCTGCCTAGCGCAGGACCCCGAGGCCGATGAACTCTTATCCAACAACCCGTTCGCACTGCTGGTCGGGATGTTGCTCGACCAGCAGGTTCCGATGGAAACGGCCTTTGCCGGCCCCAAGAAGATCGCCGATCGGATGGGTGGTCTGGATGCCGGCGACATCGCCGACTACGACCCGGACAAGTTCGCCGCATTGTGTTCGGAAAAGCCTGCAATACATCGCTTTCCGGGATCGATGGCCAAACGCGTCCAGACGCTGGCCCAGATCGTGGTGGACCGCTACGGCGGGGATGCGGCCGCGATATGGACCGCCGGTGAGCCCGATGGCAAAGAATTGCTGGGCAGGCTCAAGGGGCTACCCGGGTTCGGTGAACAAAAGGCGCGGATCTTTCTGGCGTTACTGGGCAAGCAGTACGGCGTGACGCCCGAGGGCTGGCAGGCGGCGGCCGGTGACTACGGCCAGCCCGGCACCCACATGTCGGTGGCCGACGTTGTCGACGCCCGTTCGCTTGGTCAGGTGCGATCGCACAAGAAACAGATGAAGGCAGCGGCCAAGGCGGCAAAGCAGTAGGTAGTAGGAGGGAAGGGCGACAACGTGAAGACACACATAACGTGTCCGCGCGGCGAAGCCATCGTCGGAAAGGACGAGGACGAGTTGGTCGAGCTCACGCAGGCCCACCTCGCCAGCGTTCACCCGGGTCTCGAATACGACCGAGACGCGATCCTGTTCATGGCGTACTGAGGCTCGCGTCTCGGCCGGCTCAACGGTGGTGCTAGGGCACCACCGTTGAGCCGATGGTGGGCATGAACTGGCATTGCCGTTCTTTGGTGGTGACCTGCCCGAAGATCGTCGACATGATGCTGCCCGAACCGGTGTCGGCAATCCCGGTCAACGTTGTGGGCCCCTCCGGATTGATGTCGGAGCGCGGCTTGAGCGTCACGCTTCCGGATTTGCCGGAGCTCAGGTTCACCCAGGTGACGTTCAACGGCAGCCGCTGCACCTCGGCGGGGCCGGGGGTGCCGACCGCGGTGAACACATAGGCGGTCTGGCCGGGCCCGGGGCCGGGCGTCGGGATGGTGGCCGGGCCCGCAACCGAGAGGGCGGTGGCGATGATGTTGCTACCGTCCGCCAGGCAGTTCGTGCCGATCGAGGGGTACATGAAGTCCTGCGTGGGCGGGGCGTCAGGGCCAAAGCCCGGTGCCGCGGCCGGTGCCGGCGCGGGTGCCGGTGCGGGTGCGGCCGCTTCGGGTGCGGGAGCGGCGGCGCCCGCGGGCAGATGTGCGAGTGTCCCAGGCTCGGCGCCCGGGGCCGGCACATGCGGCACCGGGGCACTGGCCGGCGGGGCGACCTCAACCGGGGCGGCGGCCGGAGCCGGCACGCCTAGCGGAGGTGATCCGGGGGCCGGGTTCACCGGCTCCTGGACGAACTGGTTGACCGACGACGCGACGTTGCGGGATTCGGTCGGGGCCGCCGGGTTGTGCGCAAATGCCTGCGCAGCTGCCATCAGCAACTGCGTCGCCTGCTCGGGATTGCCGGCCGCTTGCTGGATTATCGGACTAAGTTGAGCCAACGCCGGCAGACCCGGTAGCTGTGGGTTGGGGTTGGGCTGCGGCGCCGCCGGGTCGGCTGCCGCGCCCGGGCAAAGCCCGAACGCGGCAGCCGAGGTGACGACGACGGCGGCCAAACCTTTGGACAGACTCCAAGTGCTTGCCACGTAATTTCTCCCGGTCCTAGATGATGGTTTTAGCCGTCGGACGAGACGCTCAGGGCAGGGCCGCGAGCAACGTCTGGGGCTGGTTTGCAGGTGCGGCCGGCGCAGCGCCGGGGGCCGGGAGTCCCGGAATGGCGCCCCCGGTCAGCCCCGGCAGAGCGGCCTGAGCCAGACCGGGAATTGCCGACGCCAACCCCGGAAGTGCGGCCGCTGGTGCCGCCGGAGCGGCGGGTGCCGGTGCGGTGAGCCCCGGGATCGGGGCGTTCACCCCGGGGATGGACGGCGTTACCGCCGTCGCGGGGGACGGCGCAACCGGCGCGGCCGGCGCGGTAATCCCCGGAATCGGGGTGTTCACGCCGGGAATCGCCGGGGCGGTCGCCGGGGCGGCCGGGGCCAGCCCGGGCAGCACCGAGCCGAGGCCGGGTGCTGCGGGCACCGGCTGCGGAGCCTGCGGGGCGCCGAGCAACGGCGTGGTGCCCAGGGCCGTCGCCAGGTTCTGCAGGATTTGGGGCGCATTAGCGGCCGAGCTGATCAGCTGCTGCGGGATGTTGGGAGCAGGAGCCGGCGCCGGCGCCGGGTCTGCATGGGCGATTCCGCCCGTCAGTAGTGCAGCGGACGAACCGACCAAGACGGCGGCGGCGCGTACGTACGTCCAGATGGTTGGCATGACTCTCCCTGGTTATTAGTGACAGGTCCCGGGTGATGGTTGGTAGTGACAGGTCCCGGTTGCCGAAGCTATCGCGGTACGGATGTGACTCAAGTGACACGTGTGGCATTTATTTGATCGTTATGGATACGAGCGATAGCGGTGACCGGTCACCTGGGCAATTGGGTCGGCACTAGAGTCGGTCGCATCGACACGACCTCGGCCGCCCCGGCGGCAAGCACCACTCGGCACAAGGCGGTATCGCCGAAGGTCTGGGGGCGCCGTGGCGCGCCGTTGCTGCTGGTGTTCAGCGTCGCCGCGCGACTCGCCTGGACCTACCTGACGTCCAACGGAGCGAACTTTGTCGACCTGCATGTCTATGTCGGCGGAGCGGCGGCCCTTGGCCATCCCGGCAGCCTGTACAGCTACGTTTACGCAGATCAGACGCCTGACTTTCCGCTGCCCTTCACGTATCCGCCGTTTGCGGCGGTCGTCTTCTACCCGCTGCATCTGCTGCCTTTCGGGCTGGTCGCATTCCTGTGGCAGCTCGCTACCATCACCGCGTTGTACGGCGCGGTCCGGATCAGCCAGCGTCTGATCGGCGTGCCGGCCGAGCGCGGTCACCGCGCCGCGATGGTGTGGACGGCGGTCGCCATCTGGATTGAGCCGCTGCGCAGCACCTTCGACTACGGGCAGATCAACGTCCTGCTGATGCTTGCGGCGCTGTGGGCGGTTTACACCACGCGATGGTGGTTATCGGGCCTGTTGGTTGGCGTAGCGGCGGGCATCAAACTGACGCCGGCGATCACCGCCGTCTATCTGGCCGGCGTCCGGCGCTGGCGTGCCGCGGTGTGTTCGGCGATCGTGTTCCTTGTGTCCGTCGGTGTGTCGTTGCTGATCGTGGGTGGTCAGGCTCGCTACTACTTCACCGATTTGCTGGGAGACGCGCACCGGGTCGGGCCCATTGCGACGTCGTTCAACCAGTCCTGGCGCGGCGCAATCTCGCGAATCCTCGGCCATGACGCGGGCTTTGGCCCGCTGGTGTTGGCCGCCATCGCTGTCACGGCGGTGCTGGCGGTCCTGGCCTGGCGAGCGCTCGAGCCCGCCGATCACCTGGGCAAGCTACTGGTAATCGAACTTTTTGGTTTGCTGCTCTCGCCGATCTCGTGGACCCACCATTGGGTGTGGTTGGTGCCGTTGATGATCTGGCTTCTCAGCGGCCCGCTGCGCGATCGGCTCGGCGCGCGGATCCTGGGTTGGGGTTGGTTGGCGCTCACCGTCATCGGCGTGCCGTGGTTGCTGAGTTTCGCCCAGCCGACCATCTGGCAGATCGGCCGACCCTGGTACCTGGCGTGGGCCGGACTGGTCTATGTGGTGGCAACGCTGGCGACCCTCGGCTGGATTGCGACGACGCGTCAGCGGGCGCGCTAGTCCCGGTCGCGTGGCGAGGCGCTGGTCAGTCGCCGACGATGCCGTTGATGTCGCGGGCCATGTCGATGTCGTTTTGCGTGATGCCGCCCGCCGAGTGCGTAACGAGTGCGAAAGTAACTGTCCGCCAACGGATATCGATGTCCGGGTGATGGTCCTTGCTTTCCGCGTGCTCGGCCACCCGGCGCACGGCATCGATCGCATCGAGAAAAGTTGCAAACTTGATGGATCGGCGCAGCGCTCCATCGGCCCGTTGCCAGCCGTTGAGGCCGGGCAGTTCGGCGTCTACTTGCTCATCAGTTAACACAGCCATGTGGCCAACGGTACGCCGTGGGTTCATGGGTGCTGCCTAGCCCATCCGGGTTCTGCGGCATCGGGATCGGTGTGTCAGTTCGTCGTTGCGCGCCATCATGTTTGGCTTGCCCAAGCCGGCTTGGCGCGCAGTCAAGGCTGCGGTGGCGCAGGGCTGGGGGGTGTTGGGGCAACATGGCTTCGGTCGGATCGCAGTCCGCCGGATCTGGGAAGTGGCGCTGCCGGGTCGACTCGGCGAGATACCGTCACTGGCGATGCCGAATCAGATCGTCGTTGCCGGAGCCATCATCTGCGGCGCCACCGTATTGGTGGCGCAGCGGGTCCGGCCGCCGGAGCTGGCCGGTCGATGGGAGCTTCCTGGCGGAAAGGTTGCTGGCGGCGAGACCGAGCCTGCCGCGCTGGCTCGCGAGCTGGTCGAAGAACTCGGACTCGGCGTCGACGATGTCGCGGTCGGCGAGCGGTTGGGGGCCGACGTTGTGCTGGATGAAAAGACCGTATTGCGGGCATACCGGGTGCGTTTGCTGCGCGGGCACCCATGCGCGCGCGACCACCGTGCGTTGCGCTGGGTGACGGCCGATCAACTAGACGATGTCGACTGGGTACCGGCCGATCGGTGCTGGCTTGCCGACCTGGACCGGGCGCTGCGGCCAGCCCCGCCGACGGGTTAATCGGCCGCCTGCCACGCCCTGATCGGGATGGTGTTGCTCACGCTGTGACCCGTAGCCGGTCGGTGCCCGATGTGGCCGCGCGAAGTGGTTCGGTGTCGCTACCGCGCGGGTGGTAGGCCCTTTTTGGCCGATTCCCGGGGCTCACCGGGGGCGACACGCCGAGCGCGACAGCCCGAACCGGGGGCTCGATCAACGGGTCGACTCACCGGCCCAGTTCGCCTTCCGCTGCCTGCGCTGCCACAATCACCGACGTGCTATTCCGCAATGTCGCCATCGTCGCTCACGTCGACCACGGCAAAACCACCCTGGTTGACGCGATGTTGCGGCAATCCGGTGCCCTTACCGAACGCGGTGAAGTCCAGGAACGTGTCATGGACAGCGGTGACCTGGAAAGGGAAAAGGGCATCACCATCCTGGCCAAGAACACCGCCGTGCACCGACACCATCCGGATGGAACGGTGACGGTGATCAACGTCATCGACACCCCGGGCCACGCCGACTTCGGCGGCGAGGTCGAGCGCGGGTTGTCCATGGTGGACGGGGTGCTGCTGTTGGTCGACGCGTCCGAGGGCCCGCTGCCACAGACCCGGTTCGTGCTGCGCAAGGCGCTGAGCGCGCATCTGCCGGTGATCCTGGTGGTCAACAAGACCGACCGGCCTGATGCCCGCATCAAAGAGGTGGTCGAGGCCAGCCACGACCTGCTGCTCGATGTCGCGTCCGATCTCGATGACGAGGCGGCCGCGGCGGCTGAGCATGCGCTGGGGCTGCCGACGCTGTACGCATCGGGGCGCGCGGGCATCGCGAGCACCATCGAGCCGGCCGATGGTCAGGCGCCCGACGGCACCAACCTGGATCCGTTGTTCGACGTCCTGCTCGAGCACGTTCCGCCGCCGCAAGGCGACTCCGAGGCTCCGCTGCAGGCCCTGGTCACCAACCTGGACGCGTCGGCCTTCCTCGGCCGGCTCGCCCTGGTCCGCATCTACAACGGCAAGCTGCGCAAGGGCCAGCAGGTGGCTTGGCTACGCGAGGTGGACGGGGTGCCCGTGGTCACGAGCGCCAAGATCACCGAATTGCTGGCCACCGAGGGTGTCGAGCGCAGCACCACCGACGAGGCGGTTGCCGGGGACATCGTCGCTGTGGCGGGGTTGCCGGAGATCATGATCGGCGACACGCTGGCCGACCCGGACCATGCGCATGCCCTGCCGCGCATCACCGTCGACGAACCGGCCATCTCGGTGACGGTCGGCACCAATACCTCGCCGCTGGCCGGGAAGGTCTCCGGGCACAAGCTGACGGCCCGCATGGCCCGAGGCCGCCTGGACACCGAACTGATCGGCAACGTCTCGATCCGGGTCGTCGACATCGGGCGCCCGGATGCCTGGGAAGTGCAGGGGCGCGGTGAACTTGCATTGGCCGTGCTGGTTGAGACCATGCGCCGGGAGGGCTTCGAACTCACGGTAGGCAAGCCGCAGGTGGTCACCAAGACGATCGACGGCCAGCTGCACGAGCCCTTCGAGGCGATGACCATCGACTGTCCGGACGAATTCGTCGGAGCCATCACCCAGCTGATGGCCGGGCGCAAGGGCCGCATGGAAGAGATGACGAATCATGCCGCCGGTTGGGTCCGGATGGACTTCATCGTGCCCAGCCGCGGGTTGATCGGCTTTCGCACCGATTTCCTCACCCTGACGCGGGGGACCGGCATCGCCAACGCCGTGTTCGACGGTTACCGGCCGTGGGCGGGGGAGATCCGGGCCCGGCACACCGGGTCGCTGGTGTCGGATCGTTCCGGGGTCATCACCCCCTTCGCGCTGCTCCAGCTTGCCGATCGAGGTCAGTTCTTCGTGGAGCCCGGCGAGGACACCTACGAGGGCATGGTCGTCGGCATCAACCCGCGGGCCGAGGACCTCGACATCAACGTCACCCGCGAGAAGAAGCTGACCAACATGCGGTCATCGACCGCGGACGTGATAGAGACGCTGGCCAAGCCGCTCGAGCTCGACCTGGAGCGGGCCATAGAGTTCTGCGCGCCCGACGAATGCGTCGAGGTGACACCGGAGGCCATCCGGGTTCGCAAGGTCGAGCTGGACGCCACCTCGCGGGCTCGCAGCCGGTCCCGGGCCAAGGCCCGAGGTTAGCTTGGGGGCGCCCCGCGAACGTGAGCGTGACGCCAGTGCGAAATCCGGTTCGGTTTTTCGCAGCTGCATCACGCGCGAGGACCGCCTCGATACCCTGGTGGGTGTGTTCAGCCCAGTACGCCGCGTTTGCCTGACGGTCGGTGTGCTGATCACAGCGCTAGGTGTGGCGCTGTCTGGTTGTACGGTGAGTCCGCCTCCGGCGCCGCAGAGCACCGACACGACCCACAACACCCCACCGCCGCCGCCGCATCCGACCCAGATCATCATGGGCATCGACTCGATCGGCGCGGGGTTCAACCCGCACCTGCTGTCCGATCTGTCGCCGGTGAACGCGGCGATCAGCGCGTTGGTGCTGCCCAGTGCGTTCCGGCCGGTGCCGGATCCGAACTCGCCGACCGGCTCGCGCTGGGATATGGATCCCACCTTGCTGGTGTCCGCGGAGGTGACCGGCCAATCGCCCTTCACGGTCACCTACAAGATCCGTCCGGAAGCGCAATGGACTGACAACGCGCCGATCGCTGCCGACGACTTCTGGTACTTGTGGCGGCAGATGGTCAGCCAGCCTGGTGTCGTTGATCCGGCCGGCTACGACCTGATCACCGCCGTCCAATCACTGGAGGGGGGCAAGCAGGCCGTCGTCACCTTCGCGCAGCCCTACCCGGCCTGGCGAGAGCTGTTTGACAACCTGCTGCCAGCGCACATCGTCAAGGACGTTCCGGGCGGTTTCGCCGCGGGGCTGGCGCGCACCTTGCCCGTCACGGGCGGGCAGTTCCGGGTGGAAAACATCGACCCGCAGCGCGACGAGATCTTGATCGCCCGCAACGACCGCTATTGGGGGCCTCCGGCCAGACCTTCCCTGATCCTGTTTCGCCGTGCCGGGGCGCCTGCGGCGCTGGCCGACTCGGTGCGCAACGGCGACACGCAGGTGGCCCAAGTTCACGGCGGGTCGGCCGCGTTCGCCCAGTTGTCGGCCATTCCCGACGTGCGGACCGCCCGGATCGTGACCCCGCGGGTCATGCAGCTCACGCTCCGGGCAAATCAGCCCAAGCTGGCCGAAGCGCAGGTGCGCAAGGCGATTTTGGGTTTGCTCGATGTTGACCTGCTCGCCGCTGTGGGGGCTGGCAGCGACAACACCGTCACCTTGGACCAGGCCCAGGTCCGTTCACCGAGTGACCCGGGCTATGTACCGACCGCACCGCCGGCGCTGAGTACCTCCGCAGCATTGGCGCTTCTTGAAGGAGCCGGTTACCAGATCGAGAGCAACACCTCGGTTTCGCCGGCGCCGCCGGGGCCGGGGTCCACCACCACGCCGGTCAGCACGGGGCCGCCGGAAGTCATCCGCGGCGGCATCAGCAAGGACGGCAGACAGCTGACGCTGGTCATCGGGGTGGCGGCCAACGACCCGACGTCCGTGGCTGTCGCCAACACGGCGGCCGACCAGTTGCGCAACGTGGGGATCGCGGCCTCCGTACTGGCGTTGGACCCGGTCACGCTCTACGGCGACGCCCTAAACGACAACCGGGTCGACGCGATCGTGGGCTGGCACCAGGCCGGCGGAAACCTCGCGACATTGCTGGCGTCGCGCTATGGCTGCCCGGCGTTGCAGACCACGGAGGTCTGGGAGCCGACGATACCGGCGAACACACCCGCAGCAACCACGGGTTCGATGCCGTCTGCGGTGCCCAGCGCCGTCACACCGGTGCCGCCCGCGCCCAGCGAGCCACCCGGCCCGAACGCACTGTTTCGGGCGCCGTCGAACCTCACCGGCATTTGCGACCCCAGCATCCAGTCGAACATCGATGCCGCACTCAACGGCACCAAGAACATCAACGACGTGATCACCGCGGTCGAGCCGCGGCTGTGGAACATGTGGACCGTGTTGCCGATCCTGCAGGACACCACCATCGTTGCGGTCGGCCCTAGTGTTCGGAATGTCAGCTTGTCTGGCTCGGTGCCGGTCGGCATCGTCGGTGACGCCGGCCAGTGGGTGAAGACCGGCCCCTAGCTTCCGCCGTTGCTCCCGTAAAGCTATGGGAAATGGCCATTTTCGCTTTCTTTCTGCGCTCTATTGGGCCAATCATCAACGGATTGTGCAGAAACCGCGCAGTCGCCGCCCACATCGCGATACGCTCCGCTCAGGGCTGCCCTGATCGGGCCGGGGATGGCCAGCAATCAAGCTAGCGAAGCCATTGAAGCCGTGGTGGGGAGGCCCGAAATGTCTTTTGTATTTGCGGAACCGCAGTATTTGAGTGCGGCAGCAACCGATTTGGCAAGTATTGGCTCGACGATAGACACGGCGGGCAGCGCCGCAGCGTTGGCGACCACCGGTGTGATCCCGGCAGGTCTCGATGAGGTGTCGGCGGGCATCGCGGCCTTGTTCGGTGCACACGGCCAGGCATATCAGGAGCTCAGCGCCCGGGCGGCGCTGTTTCACGATGAGTTTGTCCGAGTGCTCAGTGCCGGCGCGGACGCTTATGCGAGCAGCGAAGTCGCCAATGCGCAAGCGGTGCTGGCGGCCGGGCCGGGCGGGCTCTTTGAACAGGTTGGCCGGGTGCAGGCTGGCTTCACCGCCAACCTGGTCAGCGGCGAGCTCGCGTTCAACCAGGCGCTGGTCGCCAACGAGGCGGCCGTGATTGATGCGGTTGGCGGCGCCAACAGCTTGGTCGGAGGGGTGATCTACGGCGGCTTCAACGCCACCAACTTGGTGGTGGGTACCGGCCAACAATTCGTGAACACCCTTGTGGGGGCGCGGATTCCGGCGAGTCTGAGCACCAGCTTGCTGCTCGGTGGACAGGTGCCCGGTGCTCAGATCGGTGCCGGCCTCTCTGGAGTGGTGCAGACCGGCCAGTCGCTGGCCGGCAGTTTCAACGCTGCGCTCTCGGGCATGGGAACTCAGCTGAGCGCCGCTTTGAGCGGGAGCCTCAGTGCTGGGCTCCCGGACCTGTCGAGCCTGGGGGCCCAGCTCGGCGCTGGGCTGTCGGGCGACTTGAGCGCAGGACTGCCCAGTGTTTCCGGGCTGGTGCAGACGGGGCAGGTGCTGGCCGGCAGCTTCAACGACGCCGTCGGCGGGCTGGGTTCTCGGGTGGCCGGTGTCCTGTCGGGCGCCGTCGGCGGGGAGCTTCCAGACTTGTCCGGGCTGGTGCAAGCCGGGGCGGTGCTGATGGGCGGTGTTGGCACTGCCCTTTCGGGTTTGGGCGCTCAATTGAGCGCGGCCTTGTCCGGGAGTTTGGGTACGGCAGTGCCCGGCCTCTCTGCGCTGATCCAAACCGGTGAATCACTGGCCGGCGGCTTTAACGCTGCGCTTGGCACGTTGGGCACCCAGGTGAGTGGGATGTTGTCGGGCGGCCTGGGTGGTGGGTTACCGGGGCTTGCCGCGCTGATCCAGACCGGTGAGTCGCTGGCGGGTGGTTTCGGCACCGGACTCACCGGGTTCATGGGCGGTGTTGACGTGCTGGGCAACTTGGGTGGTGAGCTGTCCGCTGTGGGCGCTCAGTTCAATGCCGCCGTCGCGGCGGGATTGACCGGTGACTTCTCCGGGTTCCCGGTACTGGTGGACACCGTGTCAGGCCTGCCCGGTGCGGTGCTCGCGCAACTGGGTCAAGCCCAAAACGGGGTATTGGCCGGTTTTGTCGACGGCCAGCTCGCGTTCAACCAGTCCTTGGTTGCCAATGAGGTTGCGCTGCAACAGGCCTTGTTCGGCACCGATGCGGCGCTCAACGGCGCGGTCAACCACGGGTTCAACGCGGTGAACCTACTGGTGGGTACGGGAGAGCAAGCCGTCAATGCCGTGCTGGGTGCCCCGACGCCGGCCAGCTTTACCGGCAGCCTGCTCGTCGGCGGCTCGCTCGAGGGCGACATACCGACCGGTGGTCTGCCTGGTGTGGCGCACCAGTTGCTGTTGCTCAACGCGGCTTTGGGAGGCCCAGCACTGGTCGATGCGTCGTGGTTGAGCCAGTTCGGCCAAGCCCAAGCGGCTTTCAATGCTGATGTGCTCAGCGGTCAACTGGCCTTCAACGAATCACTGGACACCAATGAGATGGCTTTGCAGCAGGCGATTTTCGGCACCGACAGTGCCCTCAATGGCGCGGTGAACCACGCCTTCAACATGGTCAACTTCACTCTGGGTGCGGGACAGCAGACCGTCGACGCGCTCTTGGGTGTCCCGGTGCCCGCGGACTTCACCGGCAGCCTGCTGGCCAGTGGTTCGGCCGATGCCTTCGGTGGCGTGACGACCGGTGGCTTGCTCGGTGCGGTGGAGCAGAAATTCCTGATGGATGGGGCCTTCCTGAGCGTCTTCGGTGTTCCGATCCAGGTGACACTCGACGGCCGCCTGCCGGAGCTGATCGGTCAGCTGACCGGCTCCGCCTCGGGTGGTGTTGAGGTAGGGACCGAGGTCGGTGGTGAAATTCCTGAGTAGCTATCGCTAGGGGCGCTATCGTGGCGGCACCAACGTTGATGTGCGTCAGATGTGAATATTTCTGGATCAATTGGTGAAAACCCGGCATGTCTGCACCGGAGCGGGGCTAGGCTCTGTGCATTCGCAATAGCCGCACGACCGGGCTGTGCGCTCAGTGGTCGTGCGCTTGAACCGGTGGTGATGCACGATGTCGCTCTTGACAACCGCTCCGCAAGTACTGACCTCGGCCGCAACAGATTTGGCGGGTATTGGTTCGACGATCAATGCGGCCGGCACAGCGGCGGCGGTGGCGACGACGAGAGTGTTACCGGCGGCCGCCGACGAAGTGTCGACGGCAATCGCCGCGTTGTTCGATGCGCATGGCCAGGCCTATCAACGGCTCAGCGCGCAGCTTTCGGAGTTTCACGATCAGTTCGTGCGAACCTTGAACGCGGGTGCGCAAGCCTATGCCGGCGCGGAATCGGCCAATGCCTCGCCACTGCGGGCAGTGGCTGCAGCCGCGGCGTCCTCGAGCCCCTTGGAGCAACTCGAGCAGCTGCAGATCAGCTTCAACACGTCCCTGGTCAACAACGAGCTCGCGTTCAACCATGCGCTGGTCACCAACGAGGTCGCGCTCGAGAAACTAATCTTTGGTACCGACAGTGCTCTCAATGGGGCACTCAACCGGGGCTTCAACGCGGGCAATCTGTTGTTGGGAACCGGCGAGCAAATCATCAACACCCTCCTGGGTGCTCCGGTGCCAACGAACTTCACCTCCAGTCTGCTGCTGGGCAGTTCGGCTCAGGTGTTCAACGACGGCCAGATCGGCGGCCTGCTCGGCGCCTTCGACCAGAGCCAGATGGTTCCCACCGACTTGGTTGGCATCTTCGCGGGCAGTGGGTCGCTGCTGCCGTCGGCGTCAAGTGTGTTCCCGGCCGCTGCACAGACGCTGTCAGCAAGTCCGGTAGGTGATTTCATGGAGCAGCTGGAAGCGGCTCAGATTGGCTTCAACACCGCAATGGTGAATAATCAGCTCAGCTTCAACCACGCCCTGGTCGCCAACGAAGTGGCGTGGGAGCAGAGTGTCTTCGGTACTGATAGTGCCCTCAATGGTGCGCTCAACCGCGGCTTCAATGTCGCCAACCTGCTCATTGGAACGGGCGAGCAGGCCGCAAACACCCTCGTTGGTGCGCAGGTGCCGGCAAACTTCACCTCTAGCCTGCTGCTCGGCAGTTCCGCTCAGGTCTTCAATAGCGGTGAGATCGGCGGTCTGGTGGGCGCCTTCGATCAGAGCTTGGTGATGGGCGCCGACTTGGTCGGCTTGATCACTGGCGCATAGGTACAACCCCGCGGTTGTGTGCGTTCGTTCAGCTGTCCGACGGCGCGGGGCGCTTGGGGGGGATGACCGTGTCGACGATGAGTGCCAATTCCCGCCGATTCGGCGGCGTCCCGGTGAGGATGAAGTGCTGGTTCATCAACGCGGGCCCGATGCGTGCGGTAAACGGGGTAACGGTGTCGGGATCCAGGTCACCTTCGCGGATGGCGGCCCGCAGAACCGAATCGATGATCTTGAGTCGCGGATGGACCACGGAGTTGGCGAAGATGGCACGCAGTTCGGGCTCGTGTATCAGCTGGCCGATGGCCACCAGGCCCGGGAACTCGGTCTTGCCGGCGAGGACATCGCGGTGTGCGGTGAAGACGGTCAGCAGGTTCTCTCGAGCTGACGGGCCGGGGCGCGGTTCCGGGGGTGGCGGCACCGCATAGTGCAGCGCGGCCTGGACCAGGTCATGTTTGCTCGCCCAACGCCGATACAGCGCGGCCTTGCCGGTCTGGGCGCGCGCCGCGATCCCTTCCATGGTCAGCCTGCCGTAGCCGACTGCGATGAGCTCGGCCAGGGTGGCCGAATACAAGGCCCGTTCGAGTACCTCGCCGCGTCGCCGGCTCCGGTAGGGGGTTAGCGTGGGTTCGGACAGCTGTGCCATCGTTCAATAGTAGCCGTTAGCGTCTCTTATTTCTCGGAATCGAACGCAATTGCGTTGTTGACGCTTGTCACTGCAAATATTACAAGCGGCCTACGCGTTTCTGGACGGGCCGCGTGGCCGGGATGGGCCGCGGCCGTGTGTGTGGCGGGTAGGGAAGGTGGGGAAGGAATCCATGCCTGAGACACCGCGCCTGCTGTTTGTCCATGCACACCCCGACGATGAGAGCCTCAGCAACGGCGCGACGATCGCCCATTACGCCGCGCGCGGGGCGCAGGTCCACGTCGTCACCTGCACCCTGGGTGAAGAGGGTGAGGTTATCGGCGACCGATGGGCCCAACTTGCGGTCGATCACGCCGACCAACTCGGCGGCTACCGCATCGGTGAACTCACCGCGGCATTGCAGCGGCTGGGGGTCGATGCGCCCATCTACCTTGGTGGTGCGGGCCGCTGGCGGGACTCGGGCATGGCTGGCACCGAGCAGCGGAGTCGGCGCAGATTCGTCGACGCCGACGACCGGGAGGCGGTCGGGGCGCTCGTCGCGATCATTCGGGAGCTGCGCCCGCACGTCGTGGTGACCTATGACCCCGACGGCGGCTATGGCCACCCTGACCACGTCCAGGCACACGTCGTCACCACTGCCGCGGTGGCCGCGGCGGGTTCGGTGGGCGACTGCGATTACCCGGGTGACCCCTGGGTGGTGCCGAAGTTCTACTGGACCGTCTTGGGGCTGAGCGCGTTCCTGGCGGGCCGGCAGGCGCTGACGCCCGACGATCTACTGCCGGAGTGGGTGCTACCGCCCGAAGACATCCCCTTTATCTACCCGGACGAGTGCATCGACGCCGTCGTGACCGGCGATTCGGACGCGCGGGCGGCCAAGATCGCCGCGCTTGCGGCGCACGCGACCCAGGTCACCGTCGGCCCGTCCGGACGCGCGTGTGCGCTGTCCAACAACATGGCGTTGCCGATTCTGGCCGATGAGCACTATCTGCTTGTCGCTGGTAGGGCGGGGGCCCGCGACGAGCGTGGCTGGGAAACAGATCTGCTTGCTGGTCTGGGCTTCACCGGGTTTGGCACGTAGGCTGCCAATCAGGCAGCCATGGAAGGAAACCCGTATGGACCCCGACCTGGACCCCAACTTGCAGCATTGGCAGGACAGGCTGGACAGTCTGCAGTGGGTCATCGGTTCGATCCTGTCCCAGATCGATAGCGTCCCGACCTGACCGCAACCCAATCGCGCGTCGTCTCGAGTGAAGAGGCCGGCGCAATCGATCCCGCGATACGTGCCGTAGTGCTGACGTTGTTGGCCGTGGACGGCGTCCTGTCTGCATTGATGGGGGCTCTGCTGCTGCCGACCTACTTGGGTTCGGTGCCCTTTCCGATCAGTGCACTGATCAGCGGACTGGTCAACGCCGCGCTGGTTTGGGCGGCCGAGCGATGGACCACATCGCATCGGGTGGCGGCGCTGCCGTTGTGGACATGGCTGGCGACCGTGGCGGTGCTGAGCTTCGGTGGGCCCGGCGACGACGTGGTGCTCGGTGGGCGTGGAGTGATGGCCTACGGCGCGCTGATCCTGATCGTGCTGGGGGCCCTGCCGCCGGGATGGGTGCTCTGGCGGCGCCAAGTCCGCGACCGCCCCAACGGCGCCTAGCCGCGCGGACCGAGGCGGTGCTCAGCTGCTCAGAACGGCAGCGGCGGGAACGGCGGGAAGAAGTTCCGTATCCAGTTGATCTCGGTTTGGATGAATTGGTTGACCGACGCCGTGGTCGCCGACCAGAAGTTGCTCAGCCCCTGACTGAACGTGATGGTGCCGTCTAGCCAGTCGAGCGTATTGAACAGGCCACTTTGCACTATCGGCTCAAAAAGGTAGTAGAAGAAATTGATCTGAGGCGCCAGGATGCCGATCCATGGCACCCAGCCCACCGCCCACGAGGCGAGGTTGAAGCCGTACTGCACCCACGGCTCGACGGCAAGGTAGAAGTTCTGGATGGCGGTGGCCACCGACACGGGCAGGATTGCTGCCGGCGCGGCGGCGGCGCTGGCGATCGGTCCCAGCAGCGAGCCGGAGGCCGCCGCGGTGGCGGCGCCGCCCGTCGGCGCCAGCGCCAACATGCTGGCGTTGGCGCCCAGCGCGTTGGAGCCGGCGCCCGCGAAAACACTCTGGACCTTGCTCACCGCGTTGGCCACGATGCCGCCCTGGCCCATCAGCGGCTGCCCGAGCAGCTTCTCGGCGGGGCTGTTCACCGCACTCAGCAGGGTCTTGGCGGCGTTGGCCTCGGCGGATGCATAGGAGTTGGCGCTGGTGTTCAACGCCGCGGCGAATTGGCCGTGAAAGGTCGAGAGCTGCGAGCTGAGCCGCTGGTAGATCTCGCCATGTGACGAGAACAGGGCCGCGACCTGGGCTGATACCTGGTCGCCGGCGGCTGCGAGCACTCCGGTCGTCGGAGCCGACGCTGCGGCGTTGGCCGAGCTGATGGTTGTACCAATACCGGCTACATCCGAAGCGGCTGCCGTCAGCGCCTCCGGCACGGCGGCCACATACGACATGGCGTAACACCCCCTGCTGTACCTACTTGGCTGCTAGCGTATCGCGATCCGCGGCGGTTCGCCCCGGACTCACCAAACACATGGCGCGTGCTGGTCCGTCGAGTGCCGGCCCTGCCGCTACTGTTGCGCATATGGCACCCGCCAAGGCTCGAATTGTGGACGCACGGATGAAATCGGGGCGTGGGGAAGTTACACCAACGTGCCGCTGACCTCGCGCCAGGAGCCCACCGCCCTGCCCAGCCCCGTCGTTCCGCCCAAGCCCAGTGCATCGGCGCTGCGGCGGGTACTACGGCGCGCGCGAGACGGTGTTGCGCTCAACATCGACGAGGCCGCCGTCGCGATGTCGGCGCGCGGCGACCAGCTGGCTGAGCTGTGTGCCGGCGCGGCCCGAGTGCGTGACGCTGGTCTGGAATCGGCCGGACGCCACGGCACGGGCGGTGGTCTGCCGATCACCTATTCGCGCAAGGTATTCATCCCGGTCACCCATCTATGCCGTGACAACTGCCACTACTGCACGTTCGTCACCGTCCCGGGCAAGCTGCGGGCCCAGGGCGCCGGAATGTATCTGGAGCCCGACGAGATCCTCGATATCGCACGGCGGGGGGCCCAACTCGGCTGCAAAGAGGCCCTGTTCACCCTTGGGGATCGTCCCGAGCAACGTTGGCCAGAGGCGAAGGAGTGGTTGAGCGAGCGCGGGTATGACACCACGCTGGCTTATGTGCGGGCCATGGCGATCCGGGTGCTCGAAGAGACCGGGCTCTTGCCGCACTTGAATCCGGGGGTGATGAGCTGGTCGGAGATGTCGCTGCTCAAACCGGTGGCGCCGTCGATGGGCATGATGCTGGAGACGACGTCGCGGCGGCTGTTCGAAACCAAAGGCCTCGCGCACTATGGCAGCCCGGACAAAGACCCGGCGGTGCGGTTGCGCACTCTGACCGACGCAGGTCGGCTTTCCATACCGTTTACCACCGGTCTGCTGGTCGGCATCGGTGAGACGCTGGCCGAGCGGGCTGACACGCTGCATGCGATTCGTAAGTTGCACAAAGAGTTTGGCCACGTCCAGGAAGTGATCGTGCAAAGCTTCCGGGCCAAGGAACACACCGCAATGGCAGCGGTTCCCGACGCCGGAATCGAGGATTACCTGGCGACGGTCGCGGTCGCCCGGCTGGTGCTCGGCCCGGGAATGCGCATTCAGGCGCCACCGAATCTGGTTTCCCAAGACGAATGTGTGGCGCTGATCGGTGCCGGTGTCGACGACTGGGGTGGTGTGTCGCCGCTGACGCCCGACCACGTCAACCCCGAGCGGCCGTGGCCCGCATTGGACGACCTGGCCGCCGTGACTTCGGGAGCGGGCTACGAACTGGTGCAGCGGTTGACCGCGCAACCCAAGTACGTGCAGGCGGGGGGCGCCTGGATTGACCCGCGGGTGCGCAGACATGTTGTGGCGCTGGCTGATCCGGCGACTGGTTTCGCACGTGAGGTCAACCCGGTGGGTCTGCCGTGGCAGGAGCCTGACGATGTCGCGTCGTCGGGTCGGGTGGATCTCAATGCGGCGATCGACACAGAGGGACGCTGCACCGAGGCGCGTAGCGACCTCGACAGCGCTTTCGGTGACTGGGATGCGGTCCGTTCACACGTGCACGAGCTGGCCGCCCGTGGTCCCGAACGCATCGACACCGATGTCCTGGCCGCTCTGCGTTCCGCCGAGCGTTCTCCCGCGGGCTGTTCCGACGAGGAATGTCTTGCGCTGGCCACCGCTGACGGGCCTGCCTTGGAAGCTGTTGCCGCGCTTGCGGATTCGCTGCGACGCGATGCGGTCGGTGACGACGTGACCTTTGTGGTCAACCGCAACATCAACTTCACCAACGTTTGTTACACCGGCTGCCGATTCTGCGCGTTCGCACAGCGCAAGGGCGACGCCGACGCCTATTCACTGTCGGCGGACGAGGTCGCCGATCGCGCCTGGGAAGCCCACGTGGCCGGAGCGACCGAGGTGTGCATGCAGGGGGGCATCGATCCCGAACTTCCGGTTACTGGCTACGCCGACCTGGTGCGCGCGGTCAAGGCTCGGGTGCCCTCGATGCACGTGCACGCGTTCTCTCCGATGGAGATCGCCAACGGTGTGACCAAGAGCGGGCTGAGCATCCGCGAGTGGCTGACCGCTCTGCGTGAGGCCGGTCTGGGCACCATCCCAGGCACCGCCGCCGAGATTCTGGACGACGAGGTGCGTTGGGTGCTCACCAAGGGCAAGTTGCCGACGTCGCTGTGGATCGAGATCGTGAGTACCGCGCACGAGGTGGGGCTGCGGTCGTCATCGACCATGATGTACGGCCACGTCGACAGCCCGCGGCACTGGATTGCCCACCTCAATGTGCTGCGCGATATCCAAGACCGCACCGGCGGGTTCACGGAATTCGTGCCGTTGCCGTTCGTGCACCAGAACTCGCCGTTGTACCTGGCTGGCGCGGCCAGGCCGGGCCCCACTCATCGCGACAACCGCGCGGTGCATGCCCTGGCGCGGATCATGCTGCACGGCCGCATTCCCCACATCCAGACCAGCTGGGTCAAACTTGGTGTCGAGCGCACTCGAGTGATGCTCAGCGGCGGCGCGAACGACTTGGGCGGGACGCTGATGGAGGAGACGATTTCGCGGATGGCCGGTTCCGAACACGGATCGGCAAAGACCGCTGCCGAACTTGCGGCTATCGCCGCGGGGATCGGTCGGCCGGCGCGCCAGCGCACCACAACGTACGCTTCGTTGGCCGCCTAGCGAGTCGCCGGCACCCGGTGGTTTCCTCCGGAGATTACGTTAATGGGCGCCGCGCCGACTGCTGTGGAGTTATACTGCCGCGCAAGCTATTAGAGTTGTCCGCGGATATCGTCGGACATTTGCACGCCGCTGCGCCGAACGCGCGTAGCGGGCATCGCGGCTGGGCAATCACGAGCTCGGCGGAAGTAAGCTCAATCGCGTGCGGTGTCATCTGTCGCCGATGTGTGTTCGCGCGCACCGCACTCAGGAACGGCACTCATCTCCCTCATGGGAACTGATCGACTGGACGGCGGCGGGCGTCCGCAGGTAGATGGCATTGCCGTGCAGGAAGTTTGAGTGTTTGCCCCGATTGGCGCGATGCTTGCCAGGGTGGCTGCTAGGGCAGCGCGGAGTCGGGGCACTCGCGGGCGGTTGTCGTGTTGGTAAACCCGGGCAATGTGCCGAGTTTGTCGAATAACCGACAAAAGTGCGCCGGGCCTTGTCGGCTGAGAATGTCGATGTTAACAATAGACGCTTCAACACTTCTCAATACCTAGCTGGGTCGTGGCACACCGATCGGCAAGGACGGATTATGTCTTTTTTGATCGCAACTCCCGAGTTATCTATCAGGGCAGCAACGAATTTGGAGGCTGTTGGCTCGGCGGTGAATGCAGCCAATTCGGCGGTGAGTTGGACGGAGAAGGTGGCCGCAATGGCTGCCGACGAGGTTTCGGGAGCCGTCGCATCTTGGTTCGGCGGGTTTGCCCAGGAGTATCAAACGGCGACCGCTCAAGCGGGGGCGTTTCACGAGCGCTTCCTGCAGACCTTGGCGGCGAGTGCGGCATCCTATGAGCACGCCGAAGCGGCCAACATCTCCTCGATATCTGGCATCCTTCGATCACTGATGGGTGGTGTTGGCGCGCAGGGTGATTCGGTTGCGCAAACCGGTGGCGGCGGCAACACCGGTCAGGCGGCCGAGGGCGCAAGTAGCGGGCAAGCCGCCGCCAGTGGTGGGGCGGTGAGCCCGAATTCCATCGCTGCTGGTGCGACCAACACCACGACCGGCAGCGCTGTGATGAGCGGAGGAACCGGCAACGGCGGGACCATCAGTGGTGGTGGCGCTGCCGGCAGTGGTGGCGCCAGCGGTGCGACGACCGCTGCCGCGACCGGCAGTGGCGAACTTGGTGGAAGTGGTGGCGTCGCCGCGGTGAGTAGCGGAGCCGCTACCACCGCCGCAGTCAGTAGCGCCAGCACCGGAGACGGCGACGTGGCGGCGGCGTACTCGCTGACATCGCAATGGGACAGCGGTTTCATCGGGCGCTATACGATCACGAACTCGGCGGATACTGCGGCGAGCGACTGGCAGGTCGAATTCGATTTACCTGCAGACGAATCCATTACCAATGTGTGGAATGGGCAGCTCGTCCAGTCTGGCACGCACTACACGGTGACGCCTGAGTCGTGGACACAGACGATCGAGCCGGGCGGGTCGGTCACCGTTGGCTTCCAGGGCGCGCAGACTGGGTCTTACTCGGAGCCTACGAATCTCATCGTCAACGGAGTATCCGTTGGCGGCGGGGGTTCCGGGGACGGCGGTGGCACTGGCACCGGCGGTACTGGCAGCGGGAGCGGCGGGACCGGTGATACGGGTGGTACGGGGAGCGGTACTGGTGATACCGGGGGAACCGGAACCGGAACCGGTGACACGGGCGGCACCGGTGACACGGGCGGCACCGGCACCGGCACCGGTGACGGCACCGGCACTGGCGATGGTGGTGACACTGGTGGAAGTGGTACCGGCGGCACGGTCGGCGACGGAGAGGTTGCCGCAACGTACACGGTGACATCGCAGTGGGACAACGGGTTCGTTGCGAACTACACGATCAGCAATTCCGGGGATACCGCGCTGACTGACTGGCAGGTCGAATTCGATTTGCCTGCAAACGAATCCATTACCAGCGTGTGGAGCGGGCAGCTCACGCAGACTGGCACGCACTACACCCTGACTCCGGAGTCCTGGACGCAAACGATCGAGCCAGGTGGTTCGGTCGTGGTGGGCTTCCAAGCGATGCACACTGGCGCCTATTCCGAACCGACGAATGTTCTGGTTAACGGACAACCTGCCAGCGGCGGCGGCACCGGTACCGGTGGTGGCACCAGTACCGGTACCGGTGCCGGCACTAGCACCGGCGGTGCCACGGTGGGTGAGTTTTCTCCATACGTCGATATGACCCTTTGGCCGAAGTTCGACTATGCGAGTGCAGCCAACGCGGGAATCGATGACGTCACACTGGGTTTCATCGTCACCGGTGCCGATGGCAATCCGTCCTGGGGCACTTTCTATTCGCTGGACGACCCGTGGATTACCTCCGCGATGGCCGAGATGCAGCAAAACGGTATCGACCCAACCATCTCCTTCGGTGGCGCAGCCAACCAGCCGCTCGCTGTTTCGGCCCCCAACGCGACCGCGCTAGCGTCGGACTACAAATTGGTCACCGACACCTACGGAATCTATAAGTTGGACTTCGACATTGAGGGTGCGGCGTTGTATAACGTTCCAGCACTGACCAACCAGGCCCAGGCGATCGCCATGCTGCAGGCGGAGCAGGCCGCTGCCGGGACCCCGGTCCAGGTTTCCTACACCCTTCCCGTGATGCCGACGGGTCTGACCTCCAACGGGGTGCAAGCACTGCAGATCGCCATCGACAATGGCGTGGATGTTGGCCGCGTGAACATCATGACCATGGACTACTTCGACCCCAGCCTGCAGTACGAGGGCAGGATGGGTGACTACGCAATTCAAGCCGCCGAGAGCGTCCACGGCCAGTTGATGACGCTGTATCCGTCGATGTCCAGCGAGGACGCGTGGGCGATGATCAAGGTGACACCCATGATCGGCGTCAACGACGATCCGAGCGAGGTCTTTACCCTCGCCGACGCCGAAAAGCTGGCTGCTTTCGCCGATGAGAACAACCTCGGCGGGCTATCCATGTGGTCGGCAAATCGCGATTTCCCGGGAGCGGTGGGGCAGCTGTCGAATACCAGCAGCGGAGTGAGCCAACAGGCGTGGGATTTCAGCGAGATCTTCGATGAGTTCGGGGAGGATGCCGCCGCCGAGCAGGCCGCTTTGGACTGACCCGACCCCGGCACTGCGCAGGCACCGGATGAGATCCGCAATCACGCTGACGAGAGGTCGCAGCGGCGACGGCGCGATGAGAACGGCTACGGCTGCCCAAAAACAGCGCGACACCTAGCGCTCAGACGTCAGCGATAAACGCGGAAGCCCTCGCGAGCGCTAGGTGACGTGGTGTGCGGCCCCCGAAACGTGGGAGGCGCCTAATCCGCTCAGTAGTTGTTGCAGGACGAGGCGACTGACTCGACCAGCCCGACGTACTGCGACGCCCCAGGCATGGCCTGCAGCTGCGCGGCCATCTGCGCGCGCCGCGGCGGCGGCGACGCGAGGAACGAATGCAGCCAACCCTGCGCCACCGGCGAGGCGTTGAACTGCGCGGCGGCCCCAGGGTCGGTGGCGTTCAGCGCCGCCATCACCTGGCCGTAGTTGCAGGTTGTGTTGATGACCGTATCCAGTGGGCTTGCGGATGCGACCCCCGCGCCGACGCTCAACGACAACGCGAAAGCACCAGCGGCGACACCCAGTCCCGTTAACGACAGCCTCATTTTGTGGACACCTTCCCCAGCTATTGCACCGCCAACGCGGCGACGACATCTGCCCAGCGGTTGCCGCCTTTGAATCAAGACTAGCAGGCCCCGCGGGTTTGCTCCTATCAAACTTTGTATCGGAGGACTCTCTCCGGCTATAACTATCCGCAGTTCAGGGCCGTGGTTGGGGCAGTTTCACCGTAGGCGAAATGGGGTAGCCGGGTAGCCATCACAGGCGGGCGGCAAGCTCGGTGTCCTGTTTGATGGCGCGTTTGGTGTCCAACTCCGCGGCCAGTGCCGCACCGCCGATGATGTGTGGGTCAACGCCGTTGCTGCGCAGGTCGGTCTCCAGGTCGCGCACCGGTTCCTGGCCCGCGCAAATCACCACGCTGTCCACCGCAAGCAGCTGCGGCCGCTGCCGGTCCGGGCCAAAACTGATGTGCAGGCCGTCGTCGCTGATCCGCTCGTAGTTCACCCCGGAGAGCTGGTGAACCCCTTTTGCCTTGACCGAAGCGCGGTGCACCCAGCCGCTGGTCTTGCCCAGGCGCTTTCCCTGTGGCCCCTTGGTGCGCTGCAGCAGATACACCTCACGGGCCGCCGGAGTCGGCAGCTCCGTGGTCAGGGCGCCGCGGGCCTCCTGTGGATCGACAACGCCCCACTCGGCCTTCCATTCCTTGAGGTTCAGGGTGGGCGACGATTCGGTGATCAGGAGTTCGGTGACGTCAAACCCGATGCCGCCCGCGCCGACGACAGCCACGCTCGGCCCGACCGGCTTGGCGCCGGTGATCGCCTCGGTGTAGGTCAATACCTTGGCGTGCGCAATGCCGGGGATGGCCGGTATCCGGGGTGCCACGCCGGTGGCCAGCACCACCTCGTCGTAGCCGGTCAGCTCGTCGGCCGTGGCCCGGGTAGCCAGCCGTACGTCGACGCTGTGCTTGGCCAACATCGTGGAGAAATACCGAATGGTTTCGTTGAATTCCTCCTTACCCGGAATGCGACGGGCCAGGTCGAACTGGCCGCCGATGAAGTCGTTGGCCTCAAACAATGTCACCCGGTGGCCCCGCTGGGCGGCGGCGACCGCCGCCGCCAGGCCGGCCGGGCCGGCCCCGACGACGGCCACGGTGCGGGCACGTTGGGTGGGGGACAGCGTCAACAGCGTTTCGTGTCCGGCTCGGGGGTTGAGCAGACAGGACACCTTCTTCTTGACGAAGACATGATCAAGGCAGGCCTGATTGCACGCGATGCAGGTGTTGATTTCGTCGACCCGGCCGGACTGCGCTTTGAGCACCCATTCCGGGTCGCTCAGCATCGGTCTGGCCATCGATATCAGCGCCACGTCGGTGTCGGCCAGGATCTGCTCGGCGGCCTGAGGCATGTTGATCCGGGTGGATGTCATCACCGGGATGCTGACCTGCTCGGCTACCGCATTGCTGATGTCGACGAACGCGCCGCTGGGCACCGAGGTGACGATCGTTGGAATTCGCGCCTCGTGCCACCCGAAACCGGAGTTGATGATCGTGGCACCGGCTGATTCCAGTTCGGTTGCCAACGCCACGATTTCGTCCCAGCTCTGGCCGCCCTCGACATAATCGGCCATCGACATCCGGTAGCAGATGATGAAGTCGGGGCCGACCGCGGCGCGGGTGCGCCGGACGATCTCGACGGGGAATCGGCGGCGTTTGGCCGGTGTCCCGCCCCACGAGTCGGTGTGCTTGTTGGTTCGGGGCGCCAGAAACTGGTTGAGCAGATACCCTTCGCTGCCCATGATTTCGACCCCGTCGTAGCCCGCTTCTTGGGCCAGTTGTGCGCATCGCGCGAAGTCCGCGATGGTGGCTTCCACGCCGCGCGAGGTCAGTTTGCGCGGCCGAAACGGATTGATCGGGGCCTTGATCGAGGAAGCGCTGACCGAAAGGGGGTGATACGCATAGCGTCCCGCGTGCAGGACCTGCAGCAGGATCTTGGCGTCCGCGTCGTGCACCGCACCGGTGATGCGCCGGTGCCGCCGGGCCTCGGCCGGCGTCACCAGTTCGGAGGCGAACGGGTAGAGCCAACCGGTGCGATTGGGTGCGTACCCGCCGGTGATCAGCATTCCGACGCCGCCGCGGGCCCGCTCGGCGAAGTACTCGGCGAGTCGGTCGGTGTCCTTGGGCCGGTCCTCCAATCCGGTGTGCATCGAACCCATGACCACGCGGTTACGCAGTGTGGTGAACCCGAGATCCAACGGAGACAACAGATTTGGGTAGGGACTGGTCATCATTTCTCCTCGAGTGCTTGAGCTACCTCGCCGAGCCATTCGATGGCACTTTCTTCGGCCCGGATTCCGCCGCGCAGCACGACGTACTGATGCAACGCGGCGCCACTGAGTGCCGACGGATCCGGAAAGCTGTGCTTTTCGATTCCGCGGTAGGTGTCTAGCGCCTGGACACGTTCGGCGCGCAGCGCGGCGACTTGGCTGCGCAGCGTTTCCCTATCGCCATAGACGGCACCGCGCAGCTTGACCGCGATGTCGCGAGTGCTGCTGTCGGTCAGCGCGCTCGCGCGGCCAGGACGGGTCGGGCTGGGTGGCTCAGCGATCCAGCGGGCCAACTCCTGGCGGCCATTGTCGGATACCGAATAGACCTTCTTATCGGGTCGGCCGTGCTGGACCACGGGCTTGGCATGCACCCAGCCGTTGCTCTCCATCAACCGCAATGTGCGATAGATCTGCTGGTGGGTGGCGGTCCAGAAGTGTCCGATGGAGCGATCGAATCGGTGGGCCAGTTCATAGCCCGAGCCGGCCTGTTCGGACAGCGATACCAATATCGCGTGTGGTAGTGCCACCCGCGCAGCATAGATCGCACCCCCGGGGTGCTATGCAACTAGGTGCATATAGGCGGCGGACCCCGACGAGCGTGCCAATTAGTTGTGTTGTATATGCAACGTCTAGTATCAGTAACCGAACGCTCGGCCTAACCGTGGCTCGGAAGAAGCCCGGGTCCAGGCGAGTAACAGCCCACATCAAGCAGTACTCAAAGGACACGTTGAGGAGACGTCCGTGACGTACACGATCGCCGAGCCTTGCGTCGACATCAAGGACAAGGCATGCATCGAAGAATGCCCGGTCGACTGCATCTATGAAGGTGCCCGGATGCTCTACATCCACCCCGGCGAATGCGTCGACTGTGGAGCTTGCGAACCGGTCTGTCCCGTCGAAGCGATCTACTACGAAGACGATGTGCCTGAGCAGTGGAGCCAGTACACGCAGATCAACGCAGATTTCTTCGCAGAACTTGGCTCTCCCGGCGGCGCCGCCAAGGTCGGTATGACCGAGAACGACCCCCAGGTGGTCAAGGATCTGCCGCCGCAGGGCGAAGAAGGAAGAAGACTGAGCGGGCCACTAGATCCCCGGAGCCGCAGCTTGCGCGTTTCAGCGTCACTACCGGAATTCCCCTGGGACACGTTGGCCGAGGCGAAAGCGCGGGCCGGGGCGCATCCGGACAGCATCGTCGACCTCTCCGTCGGTACCCCGGTGGATCCCGTCGCGCCGCTGGTCCAAGAAGCGCTGACGGCCGCCGCCTTCTCGCCGGGCTATCCCGCCACCGCGGGCACCGCTGGCCTGAGGGAATCCGCAGTGGCCGCCTTGGCTCGCCGGTACGGCATCACCGAGCTGGCCGAGTCGGCGGTCCTGCCGGTGATCGGCACCAAGGAGTTCATCGCCTGGTTGCCGACACTGCTGGGTCTGGGGTCCGCGGATGCGGTGGTGGTTCCGGAGCTGGCGTACCCGACCTATGAGGTGGGTGCGCGGCTGGCGGGCGCGCGGGTGCAGCGGGCTGACTCGTTGACTCAGTTGGGCCCGCAATCGCCGGCCCTGCTGTATTTGAACTCTCCGAGCAACCCCGCCGGCCGTGTGCTGGGCATGGAGCACCTGCAGAAGGTAGTCGAGTGGGCGCGCGGACGGGGCGTCATCGTGGCCTCTGACGAGTGCTATCTGGGCTTGGCCTGGGATGCCCAGCCGCTGTCGGTGCTGCATCCGGCGGTGTGCGGTGGCGATCACACCGGGTTGCTGGCAGTGCACTCGCTGTCGAAGAGTTCGTCGTTGGCCGGGTACCGCGCGGGTTTTGTCGCCGGGGATCCGGAACTGATCGCCGAGCTGCTGGCGGTGCGCAGACATGCCGGGATGATGGTGCCGACGCCGGTGCAGGCCGCCATGGTCGCAGCCCTGGACGATGACGATCACGAAAAGCAGCAGCGGGAGCGATATGCGCAACGACGTGCGGTGCTGCTGCCGGCGTTGACCTCCGCGGGGTTCAGCGTCGACCATTCCGAGGCTGGCCTGTACCTCTGGGCGACGCGCGGCGAAGGATGCCGGGACACGGTTGCCTGGCTGGCCGAGCGCGGCATTCTGGTTGCCCCCGGTGAGTTCTACGGTCCGGCGGGGGCCCAACACGTGCGGGTGGCGTTGACCGCCACCAAGGAGCGGATCGCCGCCGCGGTACGGCGGCTGGGCGAGCCGTGACCGCACCCGTAATCACGGTGATCGGGCGCGCTCGATCTGACAAGATCTGACAACGGCGCCGGCTCACCGCCAGGTCGTGCGCAGCTGCGTGGTCACCGACAGCGGGTTGTCGCCGCGGAACAGATCGAGAATCGCCTGGCCCTCCGGTGAATCCGCCGGCAGCTGTCGGGGCGGGCCGATGTGACGTCGCCACGACTGGGCCAGGCTTTGCCTGCGATCTTTGCGTCGGGCAAACCACCTCGGTACCGCGTGCCAGGCGATCGCCCCGGGCAGCGGAAGCCCCATGGCGGCGCGGGCGGCGAAGATTCCCCGGGCGAAACGCCCGGACGGCGGTGTGAGGATCTTGCGCCCGATCAGGTAGCGCGGTTCGGTCAGCGGCGCGAGCAGCTCATCGAGGGCTTCGGTAAACCGGCGAGACTGCTCGGTGGGCACATCGCCCAGCTCGCACCGGATCCATCCGTCCTGATCCGAAGTCATCCGCAGCGCTTCGGACCCCCTTTCGGCGCCGCCTGCCGCGTTGAGCCCATCGGCGACGGCGGCGGCGAGTTGTTCGAGAGCGTTGGGTGCGTGGGCGAGGCGGCGACTTTCGGCGGCGGCGGCCGTCGCCAACAGTGCGGCGCCCGCTGCGATGATGCCGCCCGCGGTGGTGGCCCCCGCCAGCGGACCGAAGTTGACCGCGGTGACGGCGGCGCCGGCACTGGCACCGATGGCCGAGACGCCGGCAAGCGCACCCCTGGCAAACCGCGCCGGACTGGGGTGACCCGGTACCGGCGGGGTCAATGCCGAGGCCGCGATGCGGGGTGCGGCGACGCCAAACGGGTGCGCGGCTCTTACTCGGATGGTCGCGACATCGATACCTTCATAGGGCTCGCCGATCCGCCACCAGGTCCTCGCTTCGGCCCGTTGGCTGGCGCGTTGCAGGGCGCGCGCGGTGATGGCCTGGGCATCGGCGGCCGGTGGACTGTATGGGGACAGCGCCGGGTCGCAATGCGTTACCCCGGATTCGATGAGCCCCTGTGGGCTGGCCGCGTAGTGCCCGTCGTGCTTGCGGACCAGCCGCAGGTAGTCGGCGTCCCCCCGCGGATGTTCGGTGGTGAAGCAGCAGACCGACCAGTTGTTGGCGACTTTCTGAGCGTCGTTGGTGTCCTTGCGAATTGCCCGGCCCCGCATCTGCGTGATCGCAGCTTGGGTGGTTGCACTCGTCAGGTCGATGTTGACGTTGACCGCCGCGCAATCCCATCCCTCTCCGAGCAGCGCGCGGGTGCCGATCATGACGCGGGAATGTCCGGCCAGGAAGTATTCGGTAGCCAGCGCCACCCAGGTTCGGGGCGTGAAGGTGCCGCCACCGCGCAGCGTCCGCAGGGCGGGTTGGGTGTCGAGTGGCTCGGCGGTCACGAGCAGGCCGCGCTCGGCGCAGAAGTCGACCAGCTGTGTTGCGATCGCGGCCGGGCAGGCGAAGGTTTGGCTGGTCACCAAAAGCGCGTTGAGGGGGCTGTTCCGCCGGCTGTCGGACGCCGCGAGCATGGCGGTGACCAGCTGGGCCGAACCCGACTGGTTGCTCAGCGGCGCACCCTTCAGCGACGTCGGGAGGGTGCCTGACATCGATTCGAAGTCGCACAACACCAGCGCCCGCAGTCCCGATCCCAGGACGGCGTCTTCGGTGTCGAGGATGTGTGTGGTGGCGGCGATCTTCGACTCCGACAGTGCGCACACCCGATCTATCGGGGAGGTGGCCACTCGTACGCCGCGACTGGTCAGCCGGTAGCCCAAGCCGGGTAGCACCCGCTTGATCGCGGCAAGTGCCTGCGCGTCGCGTGGATCGTCGCTTTGCTGCAGGTGCCCGACGCTGAAGTCGGTCAAGACATTGACCCAATCTTGGGCATCGGGGGGAACCCGGTGTTGTTCGCGCAGGCGGGCACCGTCGGGCAAGGGAATCAGACCGTCGTAGGCGAAGCGCAGACCGCTGCAGGCGAGATCGGGCTCGACGCGTTCGAACGTCGACCAGGCGATCTGATTGCCGTCACGTGTTGATCTGTCCACGATCCGGGTACGCAGCCAGGAGGCCAGCGACATGCTGCCCACCTGTTGGTCGATGACTGCCAGCATGAGCTCGGCGAAGCGAGCCCGATGGGTTGCCACCCAGGCCTGTTCCTCCGGCGTCGGTTCGGTGAGATAGATCAGCTCCTGATAGGGCGCGAGGTCGCCCTCCTTGACCAGAGCGGGTGTTGGAACCGCGAAGTCGGCGGCGCCGAATAACTCGTCATGCAAGGTGTGCTGCCAGGCGGTGAGTTCTGTTACCGGGGTTGCGGTGAGCCCGATCAGTGCGGTTTGCGGGCCCAGGACCGACCCGAGCGCGGCGACAAGCGCACCCCAAGTGGCCAGCAGGTGATGGCATTCGTCGAGCACCAGCGTCCAAGGGCCCAACGTTGCCGCCCGCTCGATCAACGCCCTGCCGTTCGGGTGCAACAGCTCCAATAAGGCCTGCTGGTCACGGCTGCGCAGCACTTCTCGCCGGACGGCCGAATCCGTTTCGTCGTCGATGACCGCAAGGGACTGGTAGGTCAGCACGTTCATCGCCGACGCCAGGTCGCGCTCGGTTCCACACCTGGCCGCGGACGGGTCCGTCGAGGGAAAGCGTCCATCCCAGGTGGCGGCCCACTGTGCCTGTACCGCCGTGTTGGGCACCAACACCAGGGTGCGCCGGCCCAGCCGGCGCGCCGCTTCCAGTCCGATCATTGTCTTCCCGGCACCTGGCGGCAGGACCAGATAGCACCGGTTGTCCCCGCTGGCGACGTCAGCGTCAAACGCGTCCAACGCTTGCTGCTGATAGACCCGCCAGGTACCGGCGAAGCTCCTCGATTCAAGATCCTGGCGCGGCTCCACGAGAGCCCACCCTAGCCGGCGGTGTGTGCGGGTCACTGGCAATCGGCACGCATCGTGGCGACCGCCGGCCGTGGAGACGCTCCCGGGCCCGCCCATTTGTTGGCACCGCTACCCGATGACCCGCTGGACGCGACTGACGGCAAGGGAAAGTGGCAAGCCCTAGTTGCCCCCCACTCTCAATTTATAGGGCACTGGGGGGCTTGCGGCAAGACCGGGGGTGGGGGCAAAATCGCTGGCCAAGAACGGGATCTGTGGGAATTGGGGGTTGCGAAATGCCAAAGCCGTCGTCGCCGGATCGATCGCGAAACGGGCTCGAACCTATGGCTGACCATGCGGTGGTGGTTGTCGGTGCAGGACCGACAGGGCTGATGTTGGCAGGTGAGTTGGCGTTGGCAGGGGTTGACGTTGCCGTCGTCGAGCGACGGGTCAGCCAGGATCTGGTTGGCTCGCGTGCCGGCGGCCTGCATTCACGCACCATCGAGGTTCTTGATCAGCGCGGCATCGCCGACCGGTTCCTCGCGCAAGGTACTGCCACGCAGGTCGCCCGATTTGCCGCAATCCCGTTGGACATCAGCGACTTTCCCACCCGACACAACTATGGCCTGGCGTTGTGGCAAAACCGCATTGAGCGGATCCTCGCCGAATGGGTTGCCGAGCTGCGGGTTCGGATCTATCGCGGATGTGAAGTCACTGATATCACCCAGGACGACAACGGAGTCGACATCACGCTGTCTGATGGCCCGCCATTGCGTGCGGAATACGTCGTGGGGTGCGACGGAGGACGTAGCCTGGTCCGCAGGGCGGTTGGTATCGACTTCCCTGGCTGGGATCCGACAACGAGCGCGCTGATCGCCGAAGTCGAGGTGGCAGTCGGGTCCGAATCGGGCCCGAACCTCGGCCAGGTCCGCCACGACGCCCTCGGCGTCCACGGCTTCACCAGGTTGCCGGACGGTGGTCCGCTACGGGTGGTGGTGACCGAGCGGCAGCTCGATGCCGGCGGGGAACCCAGCCTGGGCGATCTCAGCGCGGCGCTCACCGCCGTGTACGGCACCGACTACGGGATTCACAGTCCCACTTGGATTTCCAGATTCACCGATCTGACGCGGCAGGCCGCGACGTACCGACAGGGACGCGTCCTGATCGCCGGCGATGCCGCACACGTGCATGATCCAGTCGGCGGGCAGGGCCTCAACACGGGCGTCCAGGATGCGGTGAATTTGGGATGGAAGCTGGCCCAAGTGGTCAATCGCAGGTCGCCGGAAAGCCTTCTCGACACCTACCATGCCGAACGCCATCCGATCGTTGCCCGCGTGCTACGCACCACGATGGCCCAAGTCGCGCTGCGTCGTATGGACGACCGCAAAAAAGCGTTGAGCGACAACATTTCCGAGATCCTCATGATGGAGGAGCCGCGAAAAAGGTTTGCCGCGATGATGTCCGGGCTAGACATTCGTTATGACCTCGGTGGGGGACACCCGCTACTCGGTCGCCGCATGCCCGATCTGGACCTGGCTACCTCCGATGGCCCGCGGCGGGTCTTCACCTACCTGCATGCGGCCCGGCCGGTGCTGCTCAACCTCGCTGAGCCCGGCCGCTTCGACATCGCGGGATGGCAGCATCGAGTCCTGCCGATTGACGCGAAATATGCTGGTGTCTGGGAGCTTCCGGTACTAGGCGCGATCGCTGCTCCGGATGCGGTGTTGATTCGACCCGACGGGTATGTCGCCTGGGTAGGAGATGACCTCACCGACCGGGGACTCTTCGATGCGCTTACCGCCTGGTTCGGGCGCCCAGCGGTCCCGAGCCCGCGACTGCGGGCATCGGCACCCTGATCAACCACTATGCGGGGTGCGCGCTCGGCAGGTATCAGGCCATGCCGCCGGGATCACCGGGTCCCCCGTCGGTCCCGTTCATGCCGTCGGCGCCCGCACTTCCGGTGCCCGCACGCCCGCTCGATCCGGGGTCACCCCCCTGCCCGCGCAGGCCACCAGTTCCGCCGGAGCCCCCGGCGGCGTTGCTGCCAGCGCTACCGGCGCCGCCTAGCAGGCTGCCCGAACCGCCCTCGCCGCCGGCGCCGCCATCGCCACCGTGGCCGCCGACTCCGCCGTTGCCGCCGGTTCCCCCGTTGCCAATAATGCCGTCGTAGGACAGGTTGTCGCTGTTGCGCACGCCGCCGTTGCCGCCGAGGCCGTCTTGTGCGCCGTCGCCGCCCACCCCGCCGGTCCCACCGAGGCCGCCGTCGCCGCCGGCGCCGCCAAGACCGGCCAGCAGACCGGCGCGGCCGCCTGCACCGCCCTGTCCGCCGGCGCCACCGTCACCACCCAGCTCGCCGTCACCGCCGGTGCCGCCATCGCCGCCGCTACCTCCCGCGGGAATCTTCTCGCCGAATGGGCCGTGGCCGCCGTTGCCGCCGTTGCCCGCTACGCCGCCATTGGCACCAGCTGCGGCCGCTCCGCCTTGGCCGCCCAGGCCGCCGGCGCCGCCGGCGCCGCCATCGCCGGCCAGCAGTCCGCCGTTCCCGCCGGCTCCGCCCTGGCCACCGCTACCGCCCGCTTGCCCGTTGCTGCCGGAACCGCCATGGCCACCGTCGCCGCCGGCACCGCCAGTGCCGGGGCTGGGAGTGAAGAAGCCACCACTACCGCTGTCGCCGCCTTTGCCGCCGTTGCCGCCGGTACCGCCCACCGCACCGGCGCCGCCGTCGCCGCCGTCGCCGCCGTTGGCGCCCGAGCCGGCGTTGGAGATCTTGGACGTGGTGGTGCCGCCGCTACCGCCGTTGCCGCCGTCGCCGTCGCCGCCGGCGCCACCGTTATTGCCGTCACCGCCGGCGCCCCCCGATGTTGCGGACCCACCCGAAAAGTTGTTGGCACCGGCGCCGCCATTGCCGCCACCGCCGCCGGTGCCGCCGAGCGCGCCGGGGCCGCCGTCTCCGGCGAGGCCACCGTCGCCGCCGGTACCTCCCGATGCCGTCGATGTGCCGGGGCTGCCCTGGCCGCCGGAGCCGCCGTCGCCGCCCTCTACCCCGGTCACGGTGCTTGAATCACCCGGACCGCCGTTTTCTCCTACCTCGCCGCCCGTGCCCGAGGTTGCCTGACCGGTCGGGGATACCGGGCCGGGATTGACGGCGTCGGGACCTTGTGCACCCTGTCCGCCCTGCCCGCCGGCGCCACCGGCGCCGAACAGTCCGGCGCTGCCGCCCGCCCCGCCGTTGCCGCCGGTGCCGCCGACCACCATCGCGGTCCCGCCGTTTCCGCCCGCACCACCATTGCCGAACAGCATCCCGCCGGATCCGCCGACGCCGCCGGTGGCACCCGCGCCGCCGGCCCCACCGGCCCCACCGTTGCCGATAAACCCGGCGGCGCCGCCATTGCCGCCGGTCTGCCCGGCGGCCCCGGTCGCGCCGGCCCCGCCGTTACCCCACAGGATTCCGCCGGCACCACCGTTACCGCCCGGCGTCGTGGCGTTGGCGCCGTCACCGATCAGCGGCCGGCCGAACAGCGACTGCGCGGGCGCATTGATCGCGTTGAGCGTCAGGGCTTGTAGGGCCTGCAATGGAGATGAATTGGCGGCCTCGGCGGCCGCATACGCCCCGGCCCCGGTGTTGAGCGCCGACATGAACCGGGCATGGAAGGCCGAAGCCTGCGCGCTGATTGTCTGATACCCCAGGGCATGCTCGTCGAACAGCGCCGCGATGGCGGCTGACACTTCGTCGGCGCCGGCTGCCAGCAGGCCGGTCGTGGGCAGGGCCGCCGCCGCGTTGGCCATCTCGAGGTTTGACCCAATGGTCGCCAATTCCGAGGTCACCGCCGCCATAGTTTCTGGCACTGCGAATACGAAAGACATCCAACACCTCCGCAAACGTTTGTCTGTTCGAGCCAGCCCCCGAGTGTCTTGATGCCCGGACTGCTGCAGCTTATCCACAATCAAGACGTCCGCACTGCCATTAACGGAAAATTCATATGACCAAAGTTTTTCAGTCTAATTCATTCGCCACATGATGATTTTTTCGTTGAATGTTGTCAATTCATTCATTGTATTCATAGCTGCTCAACTTAGGGTTCAGGATGATCGTCACGTCCCGGATGCGCGCCGGTGCCTGGTGGTTGCCGCTGGTCCGTTCGGCCAGCGCTGGTACCCAATAGGCGGCCGATTGACAGTGCCCGCGAACCATGTGGACTGCCGAATCATTATGTTTAGAAGCTACTTTCGGGCAGTCGGCCAGTGTCCAGCGGGTGTGGTGCCCCCGCGAGGGCGGCAGATCTCGGCCGCTAACCGCCGAAGGCGGGACGGGGCATCCTGAATGCGCGGCGCCCGTTGCACAGCACCACGCTGCCCATTCGACTTTGCGAGCCTGCCGTTGGCGCGGCACCCAAGATATTTGCCCCCGGATTATCGGCCGTCATTGTCGCAGCTTGGGGGTTTATTCAGGGAACGCCGGAGCCCTGGGTGCGGATGCCGGAAGTGGAGCGGGCCGGCCCGCCGCACCGGCGGCGGTTTCCGTCGGCCGCACGTAGCGCACCCAGGTCAGGATGGCCGCGCCGATATAACACGCGAAGAAGATCCAGAATGCGGGCGTTTCCGTGCCGGTGCTGACGTAGGACTGCCGCAGTGCCATGTTGATCCCGACCCCGCCCAACGCGCCGAAGGAACCGGCGAACCCGATCAGGGCTCCGGACCGGACTCGTGCCCAGTGGTGGCGTTGGGCAGCGTTCAGGCTCAGCCCGCGGCTGCGTTCCTCGAACACCGACGGAATCAGCTTGTACACCGCGCCCTTGCCCGCTCCGCAGACGATGAACAGCGCGATAAAGCCCACGATGTATCCGGCCATCATGAAGCCGGTCACCGGATCGCCGCGCTCCTCCGCCGCGTCGGCGTAGATGCTGACGCCGACCAAGAATCCGCCGGCCAGGATCGCCGCAGAGAAGACGGTGAGAGTGACGTGACCACCGCCAAAGCGATCGCTGAGCTTGCCCCCGACGATCCTTGCCAGTGAGCCCAACAGGGGACCGATGAACGCGATTTGGGCGGCGTGCAGTGACGCATGCGCCTGGGTTTCCCCGGCTGCCGCGAAGTTGTGCTGCAGCACCTGGCCGAACGCGAACGTGAAGCCGAGGAACGAGCCCGACGCGCACATGTAGAGCAGCGGGATCGTCCACGAATCGGGCACGGTGAGAATCGACCGCAGGTTGTTCAACGACAGACCGGTGCGGTGGGCTACCACGTCGTCCATGAACAATGCCGCACCGATGCCGCCAATGGTCAGCAGCACCAAATAGATTGCGCATACCCAATAGGGAGCCGCGTGGCCCGCGGTGGCCAGGACAACGAGTCCGACCATCTGGACGGCGGCAGATCCGAGGTTGGCCATGCCGCCGGTCAAGCCGAGCACAATGCCCTTGAGTCGTTGCGGAAAAAGGCCGTCGACCTTGGCCAGTGAACCCGAATAGTTGCCGCCCCCTAAACCGGTGAACGCGGCACACACGAGGTAGGGCCACAGCGGCAGGCCCGGGTGAGCCAGCAGCACGATGGTTCCGAGGGTGGGGATCAACAGCACAAGTGAGGAGATTGTGGTCCAGGTGCTTCCGCCAAACCAGTTGGCCGCCATCGCATATGGGATGCGCACCAGCGCTCCGACCAATGATGCGGTGGCGTCCAGCAGTAGCTTGTCGCCGGTGGTGAAACCGTAGATGGACTGCGGCATGAACAGCACCATCACCGACCAGAGGTACCAAACCGAAAAGGCGATGTGCGCATTGAGGACTAACCAGGTCAGGTTCCGGCGGGCAATCGCATAGTTCCCGTTTGCCCAGGCCACCGTGTCTTCTGGATGCCAGTCAGTGATGCGCGAGCGCGCCATAGGCTGCGAACCTTTCGGGTTGATGGTGGACGGCGATCGGCGATGCCGGGGTGCTTGCCTTGGGCTGTGCCGCGCCGAAAGGCAATCGAGCGTCCAGCGGGTTGGCGTCGGTCTCAGCGACGGGAACCCGGGGAATGCGCACGTGGGCAGGCGTTGTCCCGCACGGGAGTTGCATGAATTGCTTGACGGCAGTATAAATCGCCGCCGAATTCGCGGCAGTAGAGCTGCTTGCCGAAGTCGTGCGAGCCGAAGTTGTGCGAGGGGGCCGGCGCAAGTGCGACGCGGTGCCGACCGTAGTCGAGTATGAAAAACCAACGGTCACAAGGCCCCCTTCCCCGCCTCACAGGTGGCTGCACAATTGGCAGCCACGTATTGACTGTTCCGCAGGGGCCGTTGGCCATCGCTTTCGCGACGGGCGGTTATGGCGAGCCCCACCGCCGTTATGCGCCGCAATCGCCCCGGCGCACCTTTATAACGTCCTTGAAGCTATAGGTTGACAATTAAACCAAGCTATGGTGCTTCGACAACTCGACCGGGGGGATGCACAGCAGACTTCCAGCTGACTTCATCGGTATCTCCAAACTGTGGGTGTGGCTTTCCGGGCAGGGCGCGGCTACGGTGCGATCGACGATGGCCGCGTCGTGCCGCAACTCCGCGTCGGGGTGGTAGCGCCCGCCATTGTGTGGGTGAAATGTGCTGCCGTACTTAATCAATTGCGGACGCGCTCAGGGGCCGAGGTGGCCACTGAAGGTTGATGTCGGGGGCTACGTGGGTAGGCCCGCTCTTTCGGCATCTGCGCGATAGCGGTCCACCCACTCGTCGGAACGTTCGTTGGCTTGTCGAACCAGCGGTGCGGTGGGCGCCAGCCGTGCGTCGAGCCCCAACGCTTCCAGGATGTTGCCGACCAGCTCGGTTAGATTGCGCCACAGCACCGGGTAGGAGATCTCCATCGGTGCAATGCCCTCTTCGGCGAACCAGCTTCGCCAACCCTGTTCCTGCGCGCGGAGCATGCTCACCACATGGGCGATCGCGCCGGCGTGATAGCTGGCACGAGCGTCGCGTGCCGGGTCGGGGTGGCCTCGCCAGACTCCGGTCTGTACCGCGCGCCAGAACGACACTGCCTGCGACACCACATCGGGACGGTAGACATAGACCAGGAGGGGGTTCTCGCCGATCACGTCGCGGATCGCGGCCGACAGCCCGTCGCCCGATCGATTCGGGAGCTGCCTTGCCCGGTTCAGCAGCAGGGGAGTCTGATTCCACATCAGTTTGCCGCCCCAGACCCCGTTGGGTGTTCGCCCTACGGTGCGGACGTAGTCACGCCAGATTTCGGGCGGCGCCAGATCCGGCTTACCTTCGTCCAGTGGATCGAGCAGGCGCAGGATCGAGGCGTCCTCGACGCCGGCGAACCACTCGCGCGGCTGTGGAGGCTGGCTGGTGGTGGGCAGATACTGAAAGAACTCCTGAGGCTCGCCGGCGACGCCGGTGGCGCGCAATGATTCGACCAACAGCGTGCTGCCGCTGCGCTGGGAGGCTAGAACCAGATACGACGACGGGCTATCTGCCACGAAGGAAGACTAACGCGTGGCAAATTCGCGGCAAGGGCGAAAATTGAGTTCACGCTGAAGATTACTCTTGTATGCGACCGCAGTTGGCTAACTGGAGCGGTCGGTAGCCCGTAAGCCCAGCGAAAAGACCAGCCGTACATCGGGATCGGCGAAGGAGGTTGACAACAGCTTCTCGACGCGCCGAATGCGGTAGCGAACGGTGTTGGGATGTACCTGCAGTGACTGCGCGGCTAGGCCGATATCGCCGAAGCTGTCGAGATAGACACGCAACGTGTCGGCCAGCACTGGATCCTTGGCGCGCAGGTCGGGTATCCGGGGATCTATCAGCCGTGCATCGTTGCCGACCAGGGTGACGATCTCGTCAAGCAGCACGGTGGTGCGTGCTTCGGCCAGTGAGGTCACCCGACCGATCGAAATGGGGTGGCGCTCGGCGCTGTCCAGCACGCGATCCACTTCGACACGCGCCGAGGCAAGTCCATCCAGGCCCGCAACCGGTGCGGCGATGGTTGCCCGCAACTCCACCCCCAGCTCGCTGCGCAGCGCGCTGATGGTGCCGCGAACCCAGGAGGTCAGTGAACGCGCGGTCGCGGTCTGCGGCAGCACGACGTAGATGCGCGATCCATTGGTGCCGACTTGGGCGTCACGCCGAAATGCGCTTGCACTCAGCGCTAGTACATCGGCGAGACGGGACTGCTTGTCGTCGGCTTCGATGGTGTCGAACCCGATCAGGGCGGCGTTTCCGTCAGCGGATAGACCGAGTTCGCGCGCGATGGCGGTGACGTCCGCGGGTGCCGCGGTGGGGTCAGGATCGGCTAGGCCCAGTAGCTGCTGCACTCGCCGGGCGTGCGTGGATGGGCGCGATGCCAGGCGTGTCATGATGCGGGCGCCCAGAACCGCCGCGCCGCGCAGCACTTCGTCGGCGTCCTCGGCCAGCGGCTGGGAGCCTTGTTGAACCCAGATGGATCCGGCGAACACCGGTGGGCGCCGTGCGGCGACCGGTGGCTGATGAATACCGATGGCCAATCGCGGACGCAGGCCTAGTACGGGGCGCTCGGCCACGCGCACCACCTCGCTGCCGGAGCGAAGCGCATCGAAGATGCCCCACTCGCCGATCCACTTGAGATGCTCGGGTGGACCCGCACGCCCCAGAATGGAGAGCCGGCGCAGCTCGTCGGCCTCGTCGCTGGAAGCCGAATAGGCGAGTACGTGAGACTGAGCGTCCTCGATGCTGACCATGCCGTGGATACGGTCGGCCAGCGACTGGGCCAGGCCGAACAAATCGGTGCCCGAGTCATCGGTGGTCCGGTCCCCGTGGTGCTCGAGTACGTGGTTGACCAGACGGTACAGCCGCTCGCAGCGGGCCTGGGGCTCCACCGCCACCACCGCTGCCCCGGAGCGGACGGCCTTGGCCACCACCGCGTCCGACGGTTGCTTGACGAATATCGCCACCGGGGTCCCGGCCTGCCCGTCGATCCACCGCAACGCTTCGTGGTCGGTGACACCGAGCAGGAAAAAGATGTCGGCCGAGCCAGCCGCCGCCGCCAGACCCAGCCGCACATCGTCGGAATCGACCAAGGCTGCCGAGGCCACCGGAAGGTCTAGGCCACGCGGGGCTTCCACCAGGCTGACCAGCGTCGCATCCAGGGCGAGCAGTAGTTGGCCCAAGCCGACGCCAGCCACTCCCATGTTGTCCGATAGTACTAGTGCTGATCGTCAATCTTGTCCGATCGGCTAATCGATTCGAGCCTGCCGGCAGGGATGCTGGCAGGCATGGACGCGATTACCCAGGTGCCGATTCCCGCCAACAAGCCGGTCCACAGCTATGCGCCGCACTCACCCGAACGGTCTCGCCTGAAAAGCGAGTTGATCGCTTTGGCGCAACAGCCGATCGACCTGCCGCACGTGATCGGCGGTAAACACCGGATGGGCGACGGCGAACGTATCGACGTCGTGCAGCCACACCGGCACGCCGAACGGCTGGGCACCTTGACCAACGCCGTCCACGCTGACGCCACGGCGGCAATAGAGGCCGCCATGGCCGCCAAGAACGGCTGGGCCGCCATGCCGTTCGACGAGCGCGCCGGGGTTTTCCTGCGGGCGGCCGACCTGCTGGCCGGGCCATGGCGGGAAAAGATCGCGGCGGCAACGATGCTCGGCCAGTCGAAGTCGGCATACCAGGCCGAAATCGACGCACCGTGCGAGTTGGTCGACTTCTGGCGCTTCAACGTAGCTTTTGCTCGCCAGATCCTGGACCAGCAACCGGTCAGCGCCAAGGGGGAGTGGAACCGCACCGATCACCGCCCACTGGAAGGCTTCGTCTACGCGATCACGCCGTTCAACTTCACCGCGATCGCCGCGAACTTGCCGACCGCACCGGCACTGATGGGCAACACCGTGGTGTGGAAGCCGTCGGTTACCCAGACCTTGGCGGCCTATCTGACCATGCAGGCGCTCGAGGCCGCCGGACTGCCGCCCGGGGTGATCAACCTGGTCACCGGTGACGGACTGGCGGTTTCGGATGTCGCGCTGACCGATCCGCGGCTGGCCGGCATCCACTTCACCGGGTCGACGGCGACCTTCCAACACCTGTGGCAACAGGTCGGCGCCAACATCGCTTCCTACCAGAGCTACCCCCGGTTGGTCGGCGAGACCGGCGGCAAGGACTTTGTGGTCGCTCATTCCTCCGCGCGCCCGGAGGTGGTGGCTACGGCGCTGATCCGGGGTGCCTTCGAGTACCAGGGGCAGAAATGCTCGGCGGCATCGCGAGCATTCATCCCACACTCGGTCTGGCAACAGATGGGCGACACTTTCCTGGACACCGCCGCCGGGCTGAAATACGGCGACATCATCGACCTGTCCAACTTTGGTGGCGCACTCATCGATCGCCGCGCCTTCATCAAGAACGTCGACGCAATCGAACGAGCGAAGGGCGCAGCCGGCGTCACCATCGCCGTGGGGGGCGAATATGACGACAGCGTTGGATATTTCGTGCGACCAACCGTGCTGCTATCCGACGATCCGACCGATGAGTCCTTTGCGGCCGAGTACTTCGGACCGGTGCTGTCGCTGCACGTATACCCCGACGACCAGTACGAACGGATCCTCGATGTCATCGACACCGGCTCCCGCTATGCGCTGACCGGCGCCGTCATCGCCGACGACCGCAATGCCGTGCTGACCGCTCAGAACCGGCTGAGGTTCGCGGCAGGAAACTTCTACATCAACGACAAGCCGACCGGTGCGGTCGTTGGCCGCCAGCCCTTCGGTGGCTCGCGCGGCTCGGGCACCAACGACAAGGCTGGATCGCCACAGAATCTGTTGCGCTGGACGTCGACACGCACCATCAAAGAGACATTCGTCCCGGCGACCGACCACACCTACCCGCACATGGAGTCGGACTGATGACCCGCCTATTCGCCCACACGGTCCGCCCCGCCATGCTCGCGGCCAGCCGGGCCGACCGGTTGCGGCGCACCCTGGAACACTCGTCGGTAACCCGTCGAGTGGTGCGCCGTTTTGTGCCCGGTGAGACCGTCGACAGTGTCCTTGACGTTGTTGGTGCGCTGCGTGATTCGGGCCGCTGCGTCAGCATCGACTATCTCGGCGAGAACGTCACCGATGTCGATGACGCGGCCGAGACGGTTCGGGCCTACCTGAACTTGCTCGACGTGATGGGGCGGCGCAACGATGCCGGGCGCGATGGAGTGCGGTCGTTGGAGGTGTCGGTCAAGCTTTCGGCCCTGGGGCAGGCTCTGGAACGCGACGGGCAGAAGATCGCGTTGGACAACGCCCGCACCATCTGCGAGCGGGCCGAGCAGGTCGGTGTCTGGGTCACCGTGGATGCCGAAGACCACACGACCACCGAGTCGACGTTGTCCATCGCCGGCGACCTACGTGTCGACTTTGCTTGGCTGGGTACCGTTGTTCAGGCCTGCCTGAGGCGCACGCTCGACGACTGTCAGGAGCTCGCGTCGGTGGGGGCCCGGGTCCGCTTGTGCAAGGGCGCTTATGACGAACCCGAATCGGTGGCATACCGCGACCGGGTCGAGGTCACCGACTCCTATCTGAGGTGCCTGCAGGTACTGATGGCAGGTTCCGGGTATCCCATGGTTGCGTCGCACGACCCGGAGATCATTGCCACTGTTGCCGGTATGGCCCACGAGTCAGGGCGCAGCGCAAACGATTTCGAATACCAAATGTTGTACGGCATTCGTGACGAGGAACAGTGGCGACTGGTCGGCGCCGGTAGCCAGGTGCGCGTGTACGTGCCGTTTGGTACCCAGTGGTACGGCTACTTCATGCGCAGGCTGGCCGAACGCCCGGCGAATCTCGGCTTCTTTCTGCGCGCACTGGTGAAATGACCTCGCGCTGAGGGTATTCGCAGCCGTCAGTGTACTTTCGAAACGCCGCGGGCCGGTCGCCAACGGCTATCGGAGAATCCGTCGACCACGTGCGCGCGGACGAACTCGGTGACGGCCTGGGCGTCATCCATGTCGCGTATCGGTGATGGCGTGCTGAACAGCGAGAACAAAATGCGCGCGAACCATTCGGCGGCCGCCTGGACGTCGAGGTCCTTACGGACCTCGGCGGTGAGCTTGGCCGCGGCGAGGTAAGGGGCGAAAAAGTCGATGCATTCGCGCAGCAGCACGGCGGAATCCTTGGTCAGCAACAGGCTGATCGCGTCCTGGTCGAAGTACTTGGCCGAAGCGATCGCCGGCCGGGACTGAGTCACGAATACGGCGGCTTGGCAGAGCTTTTCCTGCAGCGATCCACCTCGGTCCATCGCTTTGGACATTTCGCGATAGAACTGTTCGGAAGCGCGTTCGGCGCAGCCTTCCATGATGGCGGCCTTGTCGCGGAAGTACTCGTAGATGGTGCTTCGAGACACGTTCGCCAGTCTGGCGATGTCGACAATCGTGGTCTTCTGAAAGCCCTGCCGGCGAAAGCACACATACGCCGACCCGATGATGAGTTCGCGGGTGTCGGTTGCCTGAGGCAGGGCGGCGGACTGGGGCATCACGAGCTCATCCGGCGGGGGCAAGAATCAGTCCACTGGTCGGTACCCCGGTTCCCGAGGTGACCAGTACGTGTTCGACGTGGTCGACCTGGTTGTGCGAAGTCCCACGCACCTGACGCACCGCCTCGGTTATGCCGTTCATGCCATGGATGTAGGCCTCGCCGAGCAGGCCGCCGTTGGTATTGATCGGTAGTAACCCACCCAGCGACAGGTTCTCCACTGTGGCGAACTCCTTGGCCTCACCGCGTCCGCAGAAGCCGAGTTCCTCGAGCTGGGTGAATACGAACGGGGTGAAATGGTCGTAGATGAACGCGGTTTGAATGTCGGCAGGCTTGAGGCCCGAATCGCGCCACAGACGCTTGGCCACCACTCCCATCTCCGGTAGTCCGGTGATGTCCTCGCGGTAGTAGCTAGTCATCATCTCGCCCTCGGCGGCCGCCCCCTGGGCGGCCGCGGTGATGACCGCCGCCGGCTGGCGCAGATCCCGCGCCCGCTCGGTACTCGTCACGACCAGAGCGACGCCGCCATCGCTTTCCTGGTAGCAGTCCAGCAGGCGCAGTACGGGTTCGATGATCCAGCGCGAATTCTGATGGTCGGCCAGCGTGATCAGGCGCTGGTAGAACCAGGCGTCGGGGTTGCGTGCCGCATGGGCACGGTCGACGACGGCGATCCGGCCGAAGTCCTCGTTGGTGACTCCATAAGTCGACATGTAGCGCTGTGCGTGCAGCGCGACCCATGCTGCGGGAGTCAGCAGTCCAAAGGGCGCATAATGGGCCATGAAGAGCGGGGTTTCGGTGCTGGTGCGCCCGCTACCCCCGAACCGCATGCCGGAACGTTCGTTGAACGCGCGATAACACACCACCACCTCGGCGACCCCGGTGGCCACCGCCATCGCGGCGTGTGCCACGGTCCCGGCCGCGGCGCCGCCGCCGTGCGGTACCCGGCTGAAGAAGTTGAGGTCACCGATACCCACATTGCGTGCGACATCGATCTCGTCGCTGGCGTCCATCGTGAACGTGACCATGCCGTCGACCTCGCCGGGTGTCACCCCGGCATCGTCAAGGGCTGCGCTGACCGCCTCGCACGCCAGCTGCAACTCGCTGCGCCCGGACTCCTTGGAGAACTCGGTCTGGCCAATTCCCACGATCGCTGCGGCACCGGCCAGCGGGGCAGTCACGGCTGGGCCTCAGCGAGGAGGCTGAGCACCGCGGTTCCGGAAACGTGATTGCCAAGGCTGTTGGCGCCCTGGAAAGTGACTTCAACGAAGTTTTCCCCGTCTTTACCGGCTGACTTGCCGGTTACGCTGCCGGTGAAGTGCAGCGGGTCATCCGGAAAGCAGGGCACGCCAAGGCGAATCGACAGTTTCTTGACCATCGCTTCTGGTCCGGCCCAGTCGGTGAGGAAACGCACGCAAAGCCCGTTGGTGGTCAGGATGTTCATGAACAGATTCGGGGAGCCTTGCTTGTTGGCGTAGTCGCGGTCGTGATGTACCGGCATGAAATCCCGTGACGCGATTGCCCCCGCGACGATCACCGTTGTGGTGATCGGGATCTCCAACGCAGTCACCGCGTCGCCGACGGCGATGTCGTTCCATCCAAGGGTCTGGTAGCGGCCGGTGGTAGTGGTCATCGAACTGCCTCCGAGTCAAGGGCGACGGGCTGGAATTGATGCAGCACAAAGCTTCCGTCTGGCCCATCGAAGTCTTGGTAGAACACCTCGACCGCCATCCCGACCGTGACGTCAGCCGGATCGATGCCACACAGGTTCGAAACCAGCCGGACGCCCTCATCGAGTTCGACCAGCACGACGATGTACGGGTAATCGAAGAACGGAAACCTCGGTTGGTGGGGCATCACGAAGCTGTAGACGGTGCCGAGGCCCCCAGACTCGACGGTATCCCAGTGCAGACAGCGGCATTTGGGGCACATGGGGCGTGGCGGGTGACGTAGTTCCCCGCATTCGGCGCAGCGTTGGATCAGCAGTTTGTGCTCGCGCAGCCCGTGCCAGAAGAACTCGGTGTCCGGGCTGATTGCCGGCGCCAGTCGGGAGGCCATCAGCGTTGGGGCCTGAATCGCAGCACCCGGAACCGCTGCCGCCCGAGCGCCTCCCCGTGCTGGTCGACATAGGTGGTGACCCAGGGAACGCCGGAGCCCTGGGTGGTGACCCAGGTGAGGAAGAAGCCGGTTCCCAGTGCCGTCTTCTTCTCCTCGGAGACCTCCTCATAGACCGTCGTCGCGCTGATCAGGTCGCCCAGGCGTGGGTAGCGCTCGATCTCGAACTCCGAGTTCACCGCCACCGTACTGGTGTAGGCGGCCTCGTCGAGGAACGCGGTTGGGTTGGTCTTGATCTCAACGGGGGCGCCGCCACGCTCCCGAATCCCTTCCAGCTTCGGTGCCGGCATTGTCCACGTCTGCAACATGACCGGCGGTGAAACGATGCCGCCAAACCTGGATGCGGCCGCGAATTCCGGATCGAGGTAGACGGGATTCATGTCGTCGAGCGCATGCGCCCAGTGCCGAATCATCGGCTGGTTCACCGGATCGGGTGCCACTGAGGGCCGTCCCGTTCCACCTGTCGGCTGTCCGACGAGTGAGCGCAGTCTGGAGAGAAACTCGGTTTCGGAGTCAGTCACCCGGTTGTCCTCCTGACTTGTTGACGCGTCAGAACGGCGTCTGGTCATCGGGCGGGTCGCCGTACCCACGCCACCCGGTACCTCCCTGATCGCCGCTGATCGGACACATCTGCGCAATATGTCTGCCGAGTCGTGTCTACTCCCGGGCCCGGCGGCGTGTCAATGCATCTGCAAATCATCGAATTTGGTGGCGATTCATCCTGGGAGGTCATTGACGCCTGAACGCCCGCGGTGTACACCAAGTGCGTATATGACCGACGCCTACGGGTTAGGAATCAGATGGCTGAGCGGGCACTTCCGGAATCCCTGGTCGATACGTATCAGCTCTATATCGACGGGCGTTGGGTCGAACCGGAAAACGGCCGCTACGACGACGTGTCACCGTCGACGGGGATGGTCATCGCGACCGCACCCGATGCGAGCGTCAGCCAGGTAGGCGATGCGGTTGATGCCGCGCGTCGCGCATTCGACGCGGGCCCGTGGCCGGCCATGTCCCACCAGGAGCGCGGCCATTGCCTTGCCCAGTTGGGCGCCGCGCTGCAGGACTACGCCGACGCGTATTTTGCGCTGTCTCAGGTCGAATGGGGCTGCACGGCCAACGAGCGGCGGTTGCAGATCGACGCTTCGGCCAGCGCGGCCCGGCGTGCGGGTCATCTTGCGGGCACACTTGGCGATCAGCCCATTCAGTCAGCGTCCGGCGCCGCGGTGCTGTGCCATGAGCCGCTCGGTGTCGTGTCGATCCTGACGCCTTGGAACTTCCCGCACAGCCTCAACGTCATGAAATTGAGCCGGGCGCTGGCCGGCGGCAATACCGTCGTGCTCAAACCGTCCCCGCTCACGCCGCTCGCGGGCCTGGCGCTGGCCCGAATCATCCACGAGCACACCGATATCCCACCCGGGGTGGTCAACGTCGTCACGCCCGGCGGCATCGAGGCCAGCAAGGTGCTGGCCGTCGACCCCCGTATCGACATGGTCAGTTTCACCGGGAGTTCGGCGGTCGGTCGCGAGGTGATGGCCGCGGCGGCCGGCACGATGAAACGCGTCTTGCTCGAGTGTGGCGGGAAGTCGGCCAGCATTGTCTTGGACGACGCCGAGTGCAGTGACGAACTCCTGGCGCGAATGTTGTTCGAATCCTGCTTGCTGCATGCCGGGCAGGCCTGCATCTTGCACAGTCGGCTGCTGCTACCCGAGGCGATGCACGATGAGATCGTTGACCGGCTCGTCGCGCTGGCCCGTGCGGTCCGGGTGGGTGATCCCGCCGATCCGGATGTGCAGATGGGGCCGCTGATCAGCGCCGCTCAGCGCAGCCGGGTCGAGGACCAGGTAGCCCGCGCGCTGCGGGATGGGGCCACGCTGGCCGCCGGTGGCAGGCGACCGGCCACGCCGGAGGCAGGTTTCTACTACGAGCCGACGATCCTTACCAGGCGTCACACCAGACGCCCACATCGCCCAAAACGAAGTTTTCGGGCCGGTGTTGAGCGTGCTGCGCTACCGCGACGACGACGACGCCGTGGCGATCGCCAACAATTCGCAGTACGGCCTGTCTGGCGCCGTGTGGGGTGGCGACGCTGACCGCGCCGTCAGGGTCGCCCGCCGGATCCGGACCGGCCAGATCGCGGTCAACGGCTTCGGTCCTGGTGACGCGCCGTTCGGCGGCTTCAAGCAGAGCGGCCTGGGGCGGGAGGGCGGCGGAATTGCCGGGCTGCACCAGTACATGGAGCCCAAGGCCATCGGCATGCCTGGCTGACCTGCGGCGGCCAGCGTCACGCCAGCGTGGCCGTGGGAAACGACCGCCACGCTGGCGTGACGCTCGGACAAGGGGGCTCGGTGCTCAGCGTCAGCGCGCTTGATAGGCATTCGTTATCGAATTGTTGCATGCCCTACCAAAAAGGTGCATCGGCGCGTCATCGCATGCGATGCTGCTGGGCATGGCCGTCGCTATCGCCCGACCCAAGCTCGAGGGAAACATCGCCGTCGGCGAAGACCGTCAGATCGGATTTGCCGAGTTCGGAGCGCCGCAAGGGCGTGCGGTGTTCTGGTTCCACGGCACTCCGGGCGCCCGCCGGCAGATACCAACCGAGGCGCGGGTCTACGCCGAACACCACGACGTGCGCCTGATCGGCGTCGATCGTCCCGGCATCGGCTCGTCCACACCCCACCAGTACGGGACCGTCTCGGCCTTTGCCGACGACCTGCGGGCCATCGCCGACACGCTGGGGATCGACAAAATGGCGGTCGTCGGCTTGTCCGGGGGCGGCCCCTACACCCTGGCCTGCGCTGCCGGTCTGCCGGACCGGGTAGTGGCAGCGGGGGTGCTCGGCGGGGTGGCGCCGACCCGCGGACCGGATGCGATCAGTGGCGGCCTGATGGACCTGGGTCGACGAGTGGCGCCGCTACTGAGAGTCGGTGGGAGCCCGCTACGGCTGAGCGCCAGCGTGCTGATCCGGATGGCTCGCCCGGTGGCTTCCCCGGCCCTGGATGTCTATGGGCTGATGTCGCCGCAAGCGGACCGGCATCTACTCGCCCGGCCGGAGTTCAAGGCCATGTTTCTTGACGATCTGCTCAACGGAAGCCGCAAACAGCTGGCCGCACCGTTCAACGACGTGATCGTTTTCGCCCGCGACTGGGGATTCCGGCTCGAGGACGTGTCGGTACCGGTCCGTTGGTGGCACGGTGACCACGATCACATCATCCCGTTCTCCCATGGTGAGCACGTCGTTTCGCGACTGCCCAATGCAGAGTTGTTCCACTTACCGGGCGAAAGTCACCTCGCCGGGCTGGGGCGCGGCGAGGAAATCCTGGCTACGCTAATGAAGATTTGGGATGAGGAGGCTTGATCGATGTCTGTGGCTGCTGAGGCTGTGGAATTCCCCACTGCCGCCCCCCACGTTGTCTCCGCGGGTGCCCCGAAAATGGGGCTCTATCTCAGCGACATCCCCCGCGCGGTGGCCGAGTACGGGCAGCTGGTTTCGCTGTTCCCACTGCAGAAGGCGTTGCCGGTCGGTGACGGGCACCCGGTCTTGGTGTTGCCCGGCTTGTTGGCCGGTGACGGCTCCACCTGGACACTGCGGTGGCTGCTGGGCCGCCTCGGTTACCGGGCGTATGGCTGGCGGCTGGGCCTCAACATCGGCCCAACCAGCAAGGTTGTGGACGGGATGAGCGCGCGCCTGGAGGCGCTGCACACCCGCTACAACACACCCGTCAGTCTGGTCGGTTGGAGTCTGGGCGGGATCTTCGCGCGCACCCTGGCGCGGCGTCACCCCGAGGCGGTACGTCAAGTGATCACCCTTGGCAGCCCGTTCCGGATGCAAGACGAATCCCAATCTCGGGCCGCGCGGCACTTCAGGATCTTCCAGCGCCTGCACGCCGAGCGACACGAGTTGCCGTTGCCGGCCGAAGCCGAACCGCTTCCGGTGCCCAGCACCGCGATCTATTCGCGCTACGACGGCATGGTCGCCTGGCAGACCTGCCTCGACACGCCGTCGGAACGTGCGGAAAACATCGCCGTGCTGAGCAGCCACATCGGCTACGGTCATCACCCGGCCACGGTCTGGGCCATCGCGGATCGGTTGGCCCAGCCGGTGGATACCTGGGCCCTGTTCCGGCCCCCGACGGTGTTGCGGCCGCTGTTTCCCCGGCCACATACTCTGCACGCCGCGAGCTAGCCTGCGTTCAGACCGCGGCCGGTGCCACGGGTAGCCTCGCTGACGTGCTGCTGGCCTCACTGAACCCCGCCGCCGTATCGGCTGACGACATCGCCGACGCGGTTCGTATCGACGGCGTCGACCTCAGCCGCAGCGATCTGCTCGGCGCCGCAACAGCGGTGGCGGAGCGTATCGCTGGCGCGCATCGGGTTGCCGTACTGGCAACGCCCACCGTATCGACGGTGCTGGCGGTCACCGGATGCTTGATCGCCGGGGTGCCCGTGGTCCCGGTGCCGGCCGATGTCGGTGTGGCCGAACGCCGCCACATGCTGGCCGACTCCGGCGCCGTGGCCTGGCTGGGCCCGGCGCCCGCCCAGGACGCGGAGCCCGACGGACTGCCGCAGATACCGGTGCGTCTGCACGCACGATCATGGCACCGCTACCCCGAGCCGCCGCCGGACTCGGTTGCGATGGTGATCTACACCTCGGGCACCACGGGGCTGCCCAAGGGCGTGCAGCTGAGCCGGCGGGCGATTGCAGCCGACTTGGACGCGCTGGCCCAGGCCTGGCAATGGAATGCAGAAGACGTCTTGGTGCATGGCTTGCCGCTCTACCATGTGCACGGTCTGGTACTCGGCTTGCTGGGATCGCTGCGAGTTGGAAATCGCTTCGTGCACACCGGAAAGCCGACGGCAGCGGGATACGCGCAAGCAGGCGGAACCCTGTATTTCGGGGTGCCCACGGTCTGGTCGCGGGTGGCTGCGGACCGGGCGGCCGCCGAGGCGCTACGGCCGGCTCGGCTATTGGTTTCTGGCAGCGCGGCCTTGCCGGTCCCGGTGTTCGATCAGCTGGTGCACCTCGCCGGGCACCGCCCTATCGAGCGCTATGGCTCTTCGGAATCGCTGATCACCCTGTCTACCCGGGCTGACGGCGAGCGCCGCGCGGGCTGGGTGGGCCTGCCGCTGGCCGGAGTGCAGACCCGGCTGGTCGATGATCACGGCAACCCGGTCCCGCATGACGGGGAAACCGTTGGGAAGCTGCAGGTTCGGGGCTCGACACTGTTCGATGGCTACCTGAATCGGCCTGAGGCCACGGCTGAGGCGTTCGATGCCGACGGCTGGTATCGCACCGGCGACGTTGCGGTCGTTGACGACGGTGGCATGCATCGCATCGTCGGCCGTGAGTCGGTTGATTTGATCAAGTCTGGTGGCTACCGTATCGGCGCCGGGGAGGTCGAGACGGTGCTACTGGGGCATCCGGAGGTTCAAGAGGCAGCTGTCGTCGGATTGCCTGACGAGGATTTGGGCCAGCGGATCGTGGCCTACATCGTGGGTTCGGACCGTATCGATCCCGACGTATTGATCGATTTTGTCGCGCAACAGCTTTCGGTCCACAAACGGCCACGCGAGGTGCGGATTGTGGAGTCGTTGCCGCGCAACGCGCTGGGCAAGGTGCTCAAGAAGCAGCTGTTGTCAGAGGGCTGAGCCTAGGCCGGCACTTCGTCGTCTTGGCTGGTGGGGGTGGGGAGCTTGGCGATGTTGTCGCCACGCCACTGCAGTGCTTCCAGAGCGACAGCGACGTGGACGGAGGTATGGGCCAGCGGTCGCGGCAAGAGTCGTTGTGCGGCTTCAATTCTGCGCAATAGCGTGTTGCGGTGGGTGTAGAGGCGCTTTGCGGCGCGGGAAGCGTTGCATTGCTCGTTGATGAACATCAGCAACGTGGCCTGAAGTTCGGGAGCCGCCGATTCCAGTTCACCGAGCGTGCTCGTGATGAATTCGTCAGCGGCTTGCGGATTTTGGGTGATCAGGGCGACGATCTGGACGTCCGAGAAAAAAGCCACCCGTTGGTCGGATTTCAGTCGCGCCAGGGTGCGTTGTGTGGTGAGCGCCTCGAGGTGGCTGCGCCGAAAGCCCTCGATTCCACTTGCCTTGGTGCCGATGGCAATTCGGGCATCCGATGCGTTGTCCACCGCCTGCTCGATCGTATCGATGTCGAGGTTGGTGGCCTCGGCCAACCACACCCAACGGGTAGCCGCGTTGGCGACCACGGTCAGATCTTGCGACGATCCCACGGCGTGACAAAACGCGTCGGCAGCTCTATCCAGATTGCTGTGGTCGCCGTCGAAGTCGTCGCTCCAGATGATGGCGGCGGTGTGGGCTCGAATAAGGGAGTAGCCCAACCGTGTCTCGGCGCGCTCGCGGCTGATAGGGGCGCCTTCTAGCAGGTGGCCCACCACTTCCAGGCGGTCGGCATGGTTGCCGCGGGTCAGCTCGTCGTGTTCCAGTTGCACTTATGCGGCGATGCCGGCCAGCGTGGCCTCGATGAACTCATTGACAGACTTGGCGGAAACGTCGAGCAGCTCGCGCAGTTCCTGCGGATCGGAAGTGAGATCGAAAGCGATGTTGATCCAGAGCCGCCAGGCGATGTATTGGCCGATCCGATATATGTCCAGCGTCAGGGTCTCCAGCCCGCGACGCACTAGATCGCGGGCCATGCGCAACGGCTCCCCGCCGAGATTGGCCGGCACCGGTGCGCCGGGATGACGCACGTTGGCCGCCGCCCAGTGCACCAGATTGGCGCGGTTGGCTCGTTTGACCACCTTTGCCAGCACCGGATCGTTGGCGATGGTCGGGTTGGCCGATACCGTTTCCCGGTCCAGTTCCTCGATCCATTCCGGTCCCGCGTTGAGTGCCCTGCGGGCTCCCTCCCGGATCAGTTCGCGTATCCGGGACGAGGGTCGTTGCCAGGGCACGTGCCGATCCTAGTCACGGCGGCGGTGGGGCGCACTGCATGTCCTCGAGTGTTCGAGTGGAATTAACGCGTTGCGCCCCAAGCGCACTCAGGCCGGTGAGGGCGCGGTCACAGCAGAGGGTTTGATGTTAGCTGTCTCACTGACTGGGGCGGGTCGCCACCGCGGTCGGCTTTGGGCCGGGGGCAGGGCTCCGGCGTTCCCTGCCCGCCGGCCGTCGGAGCCGTCGCCATCGTGAACCTGCTCAGGATCTTGCTATCCAATCCGGCGGTATGGGAGAAGACGGCGCTGATCGTCGGTTACGACGAAAATGGCGGCTTTTTCGATCACGTCGTTCCGCCTACCGCGCCGGAGGGAACTCCCGGCGAATACCTCACCGTGCCGGACATCAATTCGGTCTCGGGGGCCGGTGGCATACGCGGGCCGATCGGCTTGGGCTATCGCGTCCCCGGCATTGTCATCTCGCCGTTTAGCTGCGGCGGCTTGATGGTCCACGACGTGTTCGACCACACCTCGCAGCTGAAGTTGATCAGCAAGCGGTTTTCGGTACCGGTCCCCAATCTCACCCCCTGGCGCGACAGCACGGTGGGCGACATGACCTCGGCATTCAACTTCGCCGTCCCGCCCAACCCGTCGCGGCCCAGCCTGAGTCATCCGGGATTGGCCGCCCTGCCCAAGCTGCCGCAGTGCATTCCCAACGTGTGGTTGGGCACGGTGGGGGTGAACCCGAATCCCTACACCGGCTCCCCGCAGGGAATTCCCTATCGGGTGCCGTTCCCACAGTCCCTGCCGTCGCAGGAAACCACCCCCGCCCGCGGGATCCCCAGCGGGCCTTGCTGACCGGTCGGCCACACCGGGCCGGACCAAGCGCTTGGGCTACAGCGCGGGCGCGCGGAGCAGACCCAGCACCGTTCGGCCCAGCACAATCGGGTCGATGGGGTGAGGCATCGCGGCCTCGGCCCGCGACCAGCTGGCCAGCCAGGCGTCGTCGGGGCGGCCGGTGAGCACCACCAGCGGCGGGCAGTTATCCAGTTCGTCCTTGAGCTGCTTGGCGATTCCCATGCCCCCGGTGGGTGTCGCCTCACCATCGAGAATGGCCAGGTCGATGCCGCCTTCGTCCATTCGCCGCAAAACCATGGGGCCCGTCGCCACCTCGACGTAGGTCAGCGCGGGCAAGTCCGGATGTAGCCGTTTGCCCAGCGCCCGCACTACCTGTTCGCGGGTCTGGACATTGTCGCTGTAGACGAGGATCCGCAGGTCTTCGCTGGAGTCGGCCACGGTGCAGATGCTACTGGTCTCCGGTTGCCCGGCGCCGGGTGGCACCACGGCAAGTGCGCTGGACCCGCGTTGAATCAGACGACCCGCGCCGGGGCGAAGACCAACACCGCCGACACGGTCGCCGTCCTGGCCATCACCCCGAACTTGTTCCAGTCCAGGCCAAACTGCGCGCGATCGATTTCGGCCTCGCCGCAGATCCGCACCGAGCCGTCGCCGAACTCGGTGATTGTCACCGGCAGCGGTACCGGGTCGCCGACGCCTTTGATGGTGAAGTTCGCCCGCAGGTCGGCCCCGCGGCCGTTGGTCGGCTGCAGTCCGGTGACCACCACTCGGATCTGCGGGAAACGCTCGACATCGAAGAAGTCGGCCGAGCGCAGATGCTTGTCCCGGCTGCCGATGTCGGTGCGCACCGAGGCCGTTTCGATCTCCAGATGACCGGAGACTGCGCCGTGGTCGGCCAACTCGCCGTAGCCGCCGAAGTTGGTGAATTCGCCCTTGACGGTCAGCAGACCCCACATGTTCTTGATCTTGAAGGTGATGGTCGAGCGGTCGGCGACGAGATGCCATGGGCCTTGGGCGTCGGGATCGCTCAGCAGAGCTTCCAGGGTCGTCATCATCGCTCCTCACGGTTGTCGAGCTCGTCGGCGCCCTAGTCGAGCAGGGGCGCGAGTTCGGAGGGGTCGAAGTATTCGTCGATACGGTTGATCACACCATCTCTGTCCAGCTTGATCACGATGCAGACCCGCATCGCGATCACCTGGCCGGCTCGGCCGGTCGCGTGCAACGTGTGTTGTTGGACGAAGCCGCTGGCTGATTCGTCGCTGAACACCCGACGGTCCAGGATTTCATAGCGGCGCTCGGTGGTCGCCGAGAGGAACCAATCGATCACCCGCAGCGCGCGCGCCTTGTCGTTGTCCCGGCGCGCGCCGACCCGCCAGACCGCAATGTCGGGGCTCCACATCCGGTCGACTTCGGCCCGGTCGCCGTTCTCGATCGCGGTGAACAATCGGTCGGCTACCTTAGTGATAGCCTCGGTGCTGGATAAGGGCGGTGGGGGCATGCGCCGGGCTCCTATTCGCTGTCGTATCCGGGGTGGGCAACTGCCAATCGATGTCGCACCAGTGTGCGCAGGCACCCGATGACCACCTCGGCGCGACCGTCGAGTTCGCCGGCCCGGATGGCCGCGGCCAGAGCGGCCTCGTCGGCGAAGCCCAACTCGCCCAGCGCGGTCCGCACCTCGGCGTCACCGGGGCCGAGCAGCTCTCGCTCGACGATGCGCAGGGCATTGGCGGCCACCCTGGCATGAAAGTTGACCTGGCCGTCGGTCGCCGCCCGGACATCGCCCTCCAGGAACTCGGCGACGGCGGCCACGAGCTCGGCCGCGGTTGGACGCCCGTAGTTGCCGGTGCGCATCAGGCCCCCTCCAATAGGTCCAGCAGATCCCATTCGTTCTCGCATACCCGTCGGCCGATCGTCGCCAACTCCACCGAGCGGGCCTGCCCGCTCAAGTGGCGCCATGCCTGGTATTGGCAGATCACGCCCCAACGCGGCGTGGCCAACACCAGCCACAAGTGAAAAGCGCCTCGGTCGACGGCGGTGCCGCCGGCCCGCTCGTAGGCCCGCAGGAAGTCCTCGATGCTGCCCAGCCCGCCGGCGCCGTAGCTGGCCGGAGCCCCGAACCGCCAGGCCCGCACGCAGAACCAGGCCAGGTCCTCGTATCCCGCACCGACGTGCACCAGCTCCCAATCCAGCACGGCGGCAAGCCTGGATCCCTCGACGATCAGATTCCCCATCCGGTAGTCGCCGTGCACCAGAACCGGTGCCGACTCGGCCGGCCGATGGGCATCGAGCCAGCGGAACGCCCATTCGAAGGTGGCGGTGGACTCACCCATCGCGTCGAGCCGTTCACGCCAGTGCGCCACCGGGTCTTCGTGGACAAGGCCGGCGTCGCCGGCGTCGGCGCGGTGAATCGCGGCCAGCGCCTGCGCGCATTCACCCAGTAGCCGCTGCCGGCCCGCGTCGTCGAGCTGGCGTTGGATGCGCCGGACGATGGTTTCGCCGCCGACCTCGTCGCAGATCAGGAACGGATTGCCCAGTGCGGCGGGGGAGTCGTCGGCGACCAGCACGTGGGGGACCGGTGCACCGGCGGCCGCGGCGGCGGCCTGAACGCGGGCTTCGAGCTCCATGCCGGCGTGCACATCGTCGGGCGGCCCGGTGCGCAGGATCAGCGATCGGCGTCGGTGGCCGGTAACGGCGTCGAATGCCCAGGTGGTCCTGCTGGCTCCGCCGGTCAGTGCGCGCAGCTTGTCGATGGCCACCTCGGTGCCCAGCATCGGGCGCAACACGGTGGCCAGGCGGTCGGCCAACTCGGTCACTTCTGGCCAAACTTGAACAGCCGCTGCGCGACCCGGCGAATCTGAATTTCCTCGGCGCCCTCGGTGATCCGGTATCGGCGGTGGTGGCGATAGATGTGCTCGAATGGTTCGTGCCGGCTGTAGCCGACGCCGCCGAACACCTGCATGGCCCGGTCGGCGGCCTCGCACACCAGTCGGTTTGCGCGGTAGTTGGCCATCGAGACCTTGTCGGACACCTCCATATGGTGATTTCGGTCCAGATGCCAGGCCGCGTAGTACACCAGCAGCCGCACCATCTGCGCCTCGGTCTGCAGTTCGACAAGCGGCCACTGGATGGCCTGGTTCACCGACAGCGGCTTGCCGAACACGCGGCGTTCGCCGGCGTAGCCGACGGCCCGGTCGATACAGTATTGGGCCGCGCCCAGGCTGCTGGCCGCCTGGCGAATCCTGTTCTCGTGCAGAAAAGTCTGGCCCACCTCGAGGCCCCGATCGACCTCGCGCAGCACCGCGTCATCGGGGACGCGCACGTTGGTGAGCTCGACCTCGCCGTGATCGGTGGGCATGTTCAGCGTCCACCAGTAGTACGGGACGTTGAATCCCGCGGTATCGGTTGGGACCAGGAACGCGGTGATGCCCCGGGCCTGCCCCGGCTCGCCCGAGGTTCGGGCGAACACCAGGTCGTGGGTCGCGCGATGCACACCGGTGTTGAACCGCTTGGCGCCGTTGATGATCCAGCTGTCACCGGCGTGCTCGGCCTGGGTCTGCATCCAGGTGGCATCCGACCCGTGCAGCGGCTCGGTCAGCCCGAACGCCATCGACCGCTCGCCGGTGATGAGCGCCTCGGTCCATTCGCTTTTCTGAGCGTCGGTGCCAAAGCGATCCATCATGATGACCTGCGGGAAGTTGCCGACGATGGAGGACTCGTTTTGCAGGTCGTTGTGCAGGCCAAGGCCTTTGTGCGCCAGATGTTCGCGGATGGCGGCCATGTCCAGGTTGGTCCCGTCGCGACCGCCGAACCGGGCCGGCAGCCCGTAGCGCAGCCAGCCCGCCTGGTCGGCGCGCCTGCGCATCTCGGCTAGCAGTTCTTCCCATTCCCGGCGCGGGACACCATCGTTGTCCCAGTCGGTGCGGGCGTGCTCGCGACGATGGTCGAAGTATTGAATGTGTTCGTGTTCCAGCGGTTTGATCTCGGCCTCGATGAACTCGTCCATCTGGGCGAGTAGGCTCTGAAGATGTTCTGGCAGAGTGAATTCCACGTTGAATCTCCTCCTGTCGTGCCGCTAGAAACCGTATAGAGTCTTCTTCCAGATCCGCGACAGCGTGGTGATGGCGTCCTCGTCGGTGATGGTGACACCCAGGCCGCCGGGTCCCGAGGATTCCGAGGTGCCGACCAGGACCGAGGTGAAGTTCTCGAACAACAACGCGATGGCCACCGCGGTGTGGTCCGGGTTGAGTTCGGTTCCGTAGCCCTGATCCTGCGCGTGCCGTACCGAGGCGGCGATGATGTCCATGCCGAAGCGCCGGAATTGGTTCTGCACCGCGGCAAAGCGCTGCTGGGTGGCGGCCAGTTGGTCGACGGCGATCATGATGCCGATGTTCTGTTTGAAGATGTTCCAGTAGCCGGTCACCACCGCGGTGAAGAACGTGTCATCGTCGGGAGAGTCCGGCAGTTGCAGGCTGACCCCGGAGGGAGTCACCACATCGTGTAAGAACGACTGCGCCAGGGCGGCCAGTAGGTCTTCCTTGTCGGTGAAGTATCGGTAGAACACCGCTGAGGACTTGCCCGCGGCGCAGGTGATGTCGGCCAGCGTGGTTCCGTGGAATCCTCGCTCGGCGAACAGCTTGCGCGCGGCCTGCTCGATGGCCTGCCGGGTCTGGCGGCCTTTGGAGCTGAGTTCTCGTGACTCTTGCCGGGCGGGCATCAGCTGCGAATCCGGTCTCCTGCGCGCAAGAGTGCGCCTGGCAGGTCATGGCCAACAACCGCCTTGGCCACCTCGGCCGCGGCGATGGCGGCGGCCAAGTCGACGTCGACGGCAAAGCCGCTGTCGGCCAGCAGGTACACCAGGTCCTCGGTGGCGATGTTTCCGGTGGCCCCGGGTGCAAAGGGGCAACCGCCGAGCCCGCCGACCGAGGCGTCCAGCCGGGTGACACCGGAGCACACCGCCGCATAGGCACTGGCCAGCCCGGAGCCGCGGGTGTTGTGGAAGTGCGCGCCCAGCGGCATGTCGCCGAGCACCGGCCCCAGCTGCGCGATGAGCGCACTGACCCGGCCGGGCGTGGCGGTGCCGATGGTGTCGGCGATCGAGAACCGGTCCACCCCTTGGTCAACGGCGGTGGCCGCGATGTCGAGAACTTGCTGTGGCGCGACGGCCCCGTCGAACGGACAGTCCCAAGCGGTGGCCACGATCACCTCGACGGTGACCTCGCCGTCGCGGCCGATGGCGAGGATCTCGCTGATCTGATCGGTCGCGTCGGCGGTGCTCCGTCCGACATTGGCCATGCTGAACGAATTGCTGGCCGCCACCACGTATTCGATCGCGTGCAAGCCCGCGGCAATCGCCCGCCTGGCCCCGTTGGGACTGGCTACCAACGCGGAGAACTCGATGTCGGGGTAGCTGTGCAGCTCCGCGGCGAGTTCGGCGGCGTCGGCCATCGACGGCACTTTCGATGGCGACACGAACGCCGTCGCCTCGACTTCACGGACTCCGGTTGCGGCCACCGCTGCCAGCAGCTCCAGCTTGGCGGACAACGGCACCGGCTTCTCGATCTGCAATCCGTCGCGTAGCGCTACCTCGCGAATGGTGACGTGGGTGGTCATAGCACCTCCTCGGCGCGCAGCTGCTCGAGCTCTTCGATGCTCTTGCCCAGCAAGCCGATGTAGACGTCGTCATTGTGCTGCCCCGGCCGCGCAGGCCCGGCGCTACGCACCTGGCCGGGGGATTCGGAGAGCGCCGGCACAATCCCGGGGCCCAGCACGTTGCGCCCGATTCGTTCGTCGTAGTGCTCGACCAGCATGCCGCGGGCCCGCAGTTGCCGATCCTTGACCACTTCGGCGACGGTATTGATCGGCCCGGCGATCACCCCCGCGGCCGAAAGCGTTTCGATGATCTCATCGGGTTGGCGCTGCGCGGCCCACGCGCCGATGATCTTGTCCAGTTCGTCCTGGTTGCGGCCGCGGGCGCGGTGGGTGGCGAAGCGGTCATCGGTGGCCAACTCCGGACATCCCATCGCTTGGCACAGCCGCGTGAACACGGTGTCCTGGTTCGCCGCGATCACCACCCACGATTCGTCGGCACTGCGATAGATATTGGACGGCGCGATACCTTTCAGCCTGGTACCGGACGGCCCACGCACCACTCCGCCCACGTCGTAGTCCGAAATGGTGGACTCCTGCAGAGCCAAACAGGATTCGGTCAGCGCGACATCGACCACCTGGCCCGTCCCGGTGACGCTGCGGCGGTACAGGGCGGCCAGCGCACCTTGGGCGCCGAACATCCCGGCCAGGCTGTCGCCCAGGGACAGGGCCAGCCGGGGCGGGGGTCCGCCGGGGAAGCCGTTGAGATGGCGCAACCCGCTGGCCGCCTCGGCTACCGACGCGTAACCGGCCTTGTGGGCATCAGGGCCGGTCTGCCCGTAACCCGATACCCGCACCAGGATGATGCCGGGGTTGCGTTCGCGCAGTACGTCGTAGCCCAGGTCCCACTTCTCCAGCGTGCCCGGCCGGAAGTTCTCCACCACGATGTCGGACTTGTCGACCAGCTCCAGGAACAGCTCCCGGCCCTGCGGCCGGCGCAGGTCGAGCGTGATGGCCCGTTTGTTGCGGGCATGCACCGTCCAGAACACGTGGTGTCCGTCGACTTCGGCCTGGCCCCAGGTCCGCAGCGGGTCGGGGGCGCCGGGCGCTTCCGCCTTGATGACGTCGGCACCCATGTCGCCGAGGAGCCGGCCGGCGAAGGGGCCGGCGATCAGGGTGCCCAGTTCGAGCACCCGGATACCGTCCAGTGCCCCGGGTTCGGTCATGGCCTGCTCGCAAAGTCGTGTCGCAGCAGCCAGTCGGTGACAATGTCGACGGCCTGACCTAGCTTGTCGCGCTGGTCGGGGCCCGCGTAATAGTGAGTAGCACCAGGGATTTCGTACATCTCCTTGTCGGCATGCCCGATGGCCTCGAAGAGTCGTCGGGTGTGGCTGGGCGTGCAAGCGTCATCGGCCAGATTACCGATGACCAGTGCCGGGACGGCAAGATCCCGGCCGCCTACCACGCCGTCGCCCCGCGCATCGTCGTAGCTCCATTGCGACAACCAGCTGCGCAGTGTGCAGAAGCGTGCAAGCCCGACCGGGCTCATGTTCACCACCTGCGGATCACCCAGATAGCAGGTGCCGGGCGTGCGCTCGTTGGGGTCGACGCTGGGATCGAGCCAGCGCGGGTCGGCCATGGTGCCGTGCACCACGAAGCAGAACTCCGCAACATCGGAGTCGGGGCGCCCGCTGGCCTCGAGTTCGGCCAGCTTGTCTTTCACCCAGGCGGTGATGCGCCGGTTGCGGTCGATCTGAGCCTGCCGGTAGCGGGTGAGGAACTGTGCGCTGTAGGGCGGTTGGTTGGGGTTGTTCGGGTCGTAGAGATCCAGGTCGGGATCGCGTTTGCTCGGATCGGATTCGTCGATGATCGAGGCGTCCAGCCATTCGGTGAGCGTGCCGTGGCGGCTGATGTGCGCGGCGAGCAACATGATGGCGTCGGCGGCGGGCAGGTCCAGCTGGGTCAGGTCGGGGCCGTCGCCGGAGGGGCTGGCCGTCAGTGTCGGCCGCTGGGCCTGCTGCTGGTAGAGCACCGACAGCGAGCCGCCGCCGCTCCATCCGGCCAGTACCACCTTGGAGTAGCCCAGCCGCTTCTTCGCGTCCTTGATGCATTCGCCGAGATCTTCGACCACCTTCTCCATCAGCAGCGCCGAGTCGGTGCCGCGGAACCGGCTGTTGCAGTAGATGACGTGGTGGCCGGCGCGGGCCAGCGCGTTGATCATCGGCAGATATGCGCCGCCGCCGATCGGGTGCATGAATACCAGCACGGTCTCCGACGGTTTGTCCTTCGGCTTGAGCAGATAGCTCTCCAGGACGGTGATCTCGGCGAGTCCGCCATAAACATCGCGGACCCCGGAATTGTTCTGGAAAGCAACGAGATAGGGGATTCGATCGTATTCGTGTCGGGTCGCCATGGTCAGTGTTGCCCCAGGTCGTGGGCCAGCACCGCGGGCGAGGGTGTCAGGCGCCGGCGGGTGTCGACGGCGATGACCTGCCAGTCGACGCGGGAATATTCGGCGAACTTGCGCCGGGCCCGTTCCCGGGCACGTTCGGGTGCGCCGTGATGAACCCCTTGCGGTGCATGGGAAATCAGCCCCGGCGGCATCGGGATGCCGTAGAGCGAGCCGCCATGGAAAAACGCGATCTCGTCATAGTCGACGTTGCGGTGATACCAGGGTGTGCGCTCGGTCCCCGGAACTCCTTCGGCGGGTTTGGGCAGGAAGTTCATCACGCATACGCCGGTGGCCTGCATGAACAGGTGCACCGTCGGGGGCAGGTGCACACTGTCGGAGGTGATCACGTTGTAGTCGGCGATGTTGAAGGTGAAGGCGAAGTTGTCGCCCCGCCAGCCTTCGACGTCGATCGGATTATGTTGGTAGAAAAGCGTTGTCGGGCCACCCTCATGTACGAGCCGGACTTGGTATTCGTCGCGCGCCCCCAACCCCGGCGGGTTATCGACGGGGGCCGGTTCGGGGATCACGGCTTGGGATGGGTCGAAGGGGAAGTGCCGGCCGAGCGCGCCCGGGGCGGGGACGCGGAACTCGTCGGTGGCCTCCACCATGAGCAGCGTCGTCTCGGTGTCCGGCAGCTGGCGCCAGGTGGTCGCCTTCGGGATATACACCCAGTCGCCGGTGCGGTAACGCAGCGGCCCGAACTCGGTTTCCAGCAGCCCGGCGCCGTCGTGCACGAAGCACAGCAGGTCGCCGTCGACATGGCGGTTGTAGAACGGCGTCACTTGGTGGCGGCGACTGAGCAGGATGCGGCAGTCGGCGTTGCTGAACATCAGCAGCGGGCCGCCGTTGGCGTCGGTGGCATCGCTGGGCTCGAGCTGGTCGGCCAGCACGTCGACGGGGCGCAACGGTCCCACCGCGCGGTAGGCGGTGGGGTCATGGCGACGGTAGAGGTTCGCGGTGCGGCCGGTGAACCCGCCGCGGCCGAGCTCGTCGTCCTTGAGCCCGTCGAGGTCGGCGTGCAGGCGCCGCGGTGTCCTGCCTTTGCGCAGGTGAACGAACGATTCCATGGGTGCTCCGGGACTCGTCGGATACAAAAATAAAAGTGACATTACTTTCTCTTTTGGTGGTGAACAAGGGCCCTGCGCGCAGCTTCGCGCGAGTCGGGGGCAGGCCTCGGCAACGCCGCACCATCAGGGCGCCGGTCGATCGGCTGAAAACGTTCAATTTCGAAATGCCTGCGCATTTCGATGTCTGTGCGACCGCAATTGCGCCGGCGACATTGGGCTGAAACGTGAACGTCATTCGGCCGCCTGGGCTAACGTTCGCGCCATACGCTTGCGTATTGCTGGTCCTGCTCGATCCGGATGAACGAGGTGGGTTAGGTGAATTTTGCCGTGCTATCGCCGGAGGCAAATTCGGCTCGAATCCTTTCCGGTCCGGGGCCGGGACCGTTGTTGGCTGCGGCGGCAGCTTGGGATGGGATCGGTCAAGAGCTGGCCGCGGCGGCAAGCGCGTTTTCTTCGCTGACCTCCGACCTGGCCGGGGCGGCGTGGCAGGGCCCGTCGGCGGCGGCGATGGCCAGCGTCGCGACGTCGTATGTCCGGTGGCTGGGATCCGCGGCGTCCGGCGCGGTGCAGACTGCGCGTCAAGCCGCGACGTCGGCTGCGGTGTTCGAGGCAGCGCGCACGGCCACGGTTCCGCTGGAGCTGGTGGCGGCGAACCGATCTGCGTTGATGTCGATGGTGGCCGCCAACGTGTTTGGGCTGAATGCACCGGCAATCGCGGCGATCGAGGCGCAGTACGAGCAGATGTGGGCTCAAAATGTGGGTGCGATGTTCGGCTACCACGTCGGAGTCTCGGAGGCGCTCTCTGGGCTCGCGCCGTGGCAGGAGGTGCTGTCGGGTGTGTCGGGTCGAGTGGCGAGCGCGCTGGAAGGGACCTCCGCGGCCGCCGCGGCGGCGCTTGGCCCCACCGCGCTGACCGCGGCGGGAAGCGCGCTACCGGCCGCCGCGACCCAGGGAACGCCGGAGCCCTGGACCATGACCGAGGACGCGTCGTGGGCCGAGGGTCTCACCATCCTCGATACCGCGATCAAAGCGCAGCTCGCCGCCGGCAACAACGTTGTCGTCCAGGGCTACTCGCAGGGCGCCGGGATCGCGTCGCTGGAGATGTCCAACCTCAAAGCGGCGGGGGTGCCGACCGGGTCGGTGAGTTTCTCGCTGATCGGTAACGCCATGAACCCCAACGGGGGGCTATATGAGCGTTTCGCCGGCCTGGTTTCACCAAGTCTGGGCAAAACATTCTGGGGCGCAACGCCCGACAATTACTACACGACGGACGTCTACACGCTCGAATACGACGGCTTCGCGGACTTCCCCCGGTACCCGCTCAACTTTGTGTCCGACCTGAACGCCATTATGGGCATTTACTACGTGCACACCCAATATCCGACTCTCACCGCCGCGCAAGTTGCTACCGCATTCACCTTGCCGACGGAGGGGGCAACGATGACCACCTACCACATGATTCCGACCGAGAACCTGCCGCTGCTGGAACCGCTACGTGGGGTTCCGTTTATCGGGAATACCCTGGCAGATCTGGTGCAACCGGACCTGAAGGTGCTGGTCAACCTGGGCTATGGCGACCCCAACTATGGCTATTCGACCGGACCGGCCAATGTGCCGACGCCGTTTGGTTTGTTCCCGGATGTCGCCCCAGCCACGGTGTTCGACGCATTGGTCGCCGGCACTCAGCAGGGCATCAGCGATGCCGCGGCCGATATCGGTGCGTGGCAGTTGCCGTCGTTGCCCGACATTTCGCTCTCGGGCATCTCCAACGCCCTTGGCTCGGATCCATGGTCGGCGCTGAGCAACGCGACCTTGCCCACGCTTTCGGTATCGACGATCGAGAACGCCATCAAGGGCGTCCAGACCGCGACTACCGATATCGCCAATACCATCTCATTCGATGCCACCACGGCGTACGCAACCTTGCTGCCAACCGCGGATGTGGTGAACGCGATGGTCACGACGCTTCCGGCTTACAACCTCAAGCTTTTCCTGGACGGAATTCTGCAGGTCCTCGATGGTGATCCGGCCGGATTGATCTATGCACTCGGGGCACCAATCGCCGCCGACACCGCGTTGGTGACACTGCTGGCCGGCTTCAACCTCTACGCCTACTTGTACGCGTTCAACAAGATCTTGCCGGGGGTCCTCTGAGTCGCTCGCGATGCCACTCAGCCCCGTACCCGCAGCACCACTTTGCCGCGGGCGGTGCGATTCTCCAGCGACGCCACCGCCGCGCCGGCCTGCTCGAGCGGATAGACCGCTGGCTCGGGAGGGGGTAACGCGCCCGAACTCAGCAGACTCTCGAGGGCGGCCCACTGCTCGGCCAGCGCGCCGGGGTGGGTTCCGGCCCAGGCGCCCCAACCGACGCCGACCACATCAATGTTGTTCAGTAGCAGCCGATTTACCTTTACCGTCGGTATCTCCCCACCGGTGAAGCCGATCACCAGCAGCCGCCCGGCCGGAGCCAGTGAGCGAAGCGAATCGGTAAACCGGTCACCGCCGACCGGGTCGACAACCACGTCGACGCCGCGGCCGTTGGTGAGCTCCTTGACCGTGTCCTTGAACCCGTCGGCGAGCACCACGTCGGTGGCACCGGCGGCCGTCGCGATTGCGGACTTCTCCTCACTGCTGACCACCGCGATGGTGCGAGACGCGCCCAGCACCGGGGCCAGCCGCAGCGCCGAGGTGCCGATGCCGCCGGCCGCGCCGTGCACCAGGACCGTCTCGCCGCGCTGTAGGCGGCCCCGGACGGCCAGGGCGAAGTACACGGTCAGATCGTTGAACAGCAAGCCCGCTCCGGCTTCGAAGCTGACGTTGTCGGGCAGCCGGAACACCCGGTCGGGCGCGAGCACCGCGACCTCGGCCATGCCGCCGGAAAGCATGGTCAAACCGACGACCCGGTCGCCGGCGCGCACGTGGCAGTCCGGTGGGGCGCTCCGAACCACACCGGCGATCTCGGCCCCGAGCACGAAGGGAAGCTGCGGTCGGTATTGATAGAGGCCGCGAGTGAGCAACGCATCGGGGAATGCCACCCCGGCGGCATGCACATCGACGACCACCCCGTCGCCGGTTGGTTCGTCGACCTCGGCCACCTCGACCGCGTCCGGACCATCGAGCCGAGTCACCCGTATCGCGCGCATGCCACCTCCGTTGTCAGCTTCGACCCTCAATGAGGCCCCAATCTAGAACGCGCCGGCCACCCGCGCCACAGCCCGGCCGGTGAATTCGCCCGCGCGCAGTTGATCGAGCACACCGACCACGTCTTTGATGTCGACATCGGTGGTGAGATCGTCCAGACGGCGGGGCCGCAACGAATCGCCGAGAAGTGACCACAGCCGCCGGCGCGGGCCGATGGGCATCAACACCGAGTCCATACCGAGCAGCGCGATGCCGCGCAGGATGAACGGCATGACCGTGGTGTGCAGCGCCGCCCCGCCGGTCAGGCCGCTGGCGGCCACCGCGCCTCCGTAGTCGACGGTGCTCAGAACGTCGGCCAGCGTCGCGCCGCCCACGCAGTCCACCGCCGCGGCCCAGCGGGCCTTGGCCAACGGTCGCGGTTTGGCATCGGGATCGGCCGGCAGCCGGCCGATGACCTCGGCGGCCCCCAACGATTTCAGTAGCTCGGCGGCCTGAGGTTTGCCGGTCGAGGCCACCACCTGGTAGCCGGCGGCCACCACCTGGTAGCCGGCGGCCGCCAGCAGGTCGACGCTGATCGAGCCGACCCCGCCCGAGGCGCCGGTGACGACGACCGGCCCGGCGTCGGGCGCCACGCCCCAGTTGATCAGCGCCTGAACACTCATCGCCGCGGTGAAACCGGCGGTGCCGATGGCCGCGCCCTCACGCGGACTCAATGTGCCCAGTGCCACCACCTGGTCAGCGGGCAGCCGAACGTATTCGGCGTAGCCACCGTGGCGGCCGGTGCCGATTTCATAGCCGTGCGCCAGCACCAGGTCGCCAACGCTGAACTCGGGCGATTGGGATTCGACGACTTCTCCGGTCAGATCGATGCCCGGAACCACGGGGTACTTACGCACCACACCGCCCCCGGGCGTCAACGCCAGCGCGTCCTTGAAGTTGACACTCGAGAAATGCACCCGGATCGTCACGTCGCCAGGGGGCAGATAGTTGGGTGTCAGCGTCCGGATCGACGCGGTGATCCGATCCCCGTCCTGATGTGCGACCAGCGCATGAAACGTGTCCATAGCGCCCTACGCTAACCTGACCGGCGCCGGTGCGAACTCGCGGTGGCGACACGTCCGGCGTGCGGAACTAGCCGCCCGAATTCATCAGCCGCGCAACGCTACGCGGCGATGACTGGCATAGGGGACAAACCCGCCGGCATGGCTGAGCACGAACTTGATATCCGGATACCGCTGGCGGATGCCATTGCGCACCAACAGATGGGCCGCCCGGGTGGTGTCGAGCAAGAAGTCGCCGGCCCATGGGGCAACTCCGGGAACCGCCGGGCCGGGCCGTTCGGCGGGATGGACGAACACCACCGCGGCGCGCGAATTCAACGCGGTGAACAGGTCGTCCTGGCCGTCTTCGCCGAGATAGACGCCAGCGTGGTTGGCCAGCAGCACGACACCGTCAGCCTTCAGATCATCAAGTGCACAAACGGTTTCGGCCACGCTCTGGTCGAGATGGGGCATCGGTACGGTAGCGAAGAACCCGAACTGCGCTGGTCGGCCGGCGACGACATCGGCCGCGTAGTCGTTGATGTCGCGCGCTAGCGCCGCGGCATCGCTGGCCTGGGGCAGGAAAGCGGTTGCGGGTGCCGATACCGACAAGATCGCCGCACCGACGGTGAGTTCGGCCATTGCCTGCAGCGACCCCGCTGGACTCCAGTCCGGCAGTGCTCGCCCGCCCGCACCATCGACGCCCGCATTGCGCAGCGCGCGACGATAGTCGGGCGGAATCATGTGGTGGTGAGTATCGATTCGCCAGACCGCGAACTCCTTGCCGGGCCGCAGAGCGGCGCCACGTTGTCCTCGCGCCGCAGCAACGAACGGCCCGCCGTCTTGAACTGGGCCAACTTGTCGATGATGTGCTGTCCCTCTGGAGTATGGCCCCAAATGCTGATTCCCTGGTAAGTCGTCGGCTCCCAGGTGGATTCGTCGACCACGATGGGGTTCCAGCCGAGTTCCCATTCGAATCCTGACGGTGTCACCGCGTAGTAGGACAGTTCCCGGTCGTTGGTGTGCTGTCCGACGCTGAGCGCCAGCCCAAACCCCAGTTCCCTGATGCGCTGATAGGACGCGGTGAGATCGTCGAGGTCGGCGACCTGCACGTTGACGTGTTGCACTCGGGTGCGGATCGGGTTGATCGGCAGGCGGTTTGCTGCGGCGATGGCTACCGAGTGATGTCGCTGGTTGACCCGCAGGAATCGGATCTTGAACTTGATGCCGCTGATCGTCTCATCGATGAAGTCGCTCAGTCGCGCGTCGAACACGGTGTCAAAGTAGCCGCGGACTTCCTCTGGCCTCTTCGACGTGATGGCCACGTGTCCGATGCCGCCGGCGCCGGTGACGAAGCCGCCCCGCGCGCCGATGTTCAATGGCGCTGGGCATGGGCGCGGCTCGGCGTAGATCTCCTGGGTCAGGCCGTTGGGCCCGGGGAATCGCGCGAGCCGCGCCACCCCGCGCAGGGAGGCTTGTTCGGCCGAACCTTCGATGATCGGAACGCCTTGGCGCCGAACCCGATTGATGATTTCCTCGAATGTGTTGTGGTCGTCGAGTTGCCGGCCCAGGGCCGTGACGTCCTCCGCCGGTCCGTGCTGTAGCAGGAAGCGGCATTCGTTGCCGTCGAGGCGAAACCGCATGGTATCGGCGAGTGAGTCATCGACGTGCAGGCCGATCGCGTCTCGGCCGAACCGGCGCCAATCGGAGAACCGGTTGGTCTCGATGACGATGTAGCCGAGCTGCACGTTGCCGAACACCGAGCGTCCCGTGGTGCTCATGATGCGAAAGCCGAACTTTGCAAGAGGAATTCGGCAACCAGCTGATTGAACAGTTCGGCGCGCTCCCACTGCATCCAGTGACCGGTGCGCGAGGTCATGACCAACTCGGCGTTGGGCATCAGGTTCAGCAGCTTCGGACCGCCGGCCGGGCGGTTGATCTTGTCGTCGCGGCCCCATAGCACCAGGGTCGGCGTGGGTAACTGCCGGAGTCTGCGGTCGCGGGTGAGGTCCATGCGCCACAGGGTGCGAAGCCCGTTCGGGCGCCGTAGCGGCGGGTCGGCGATCACAGCCGGGTCGATGGAGGCCTGGTAACGCAGGTCGATCAACTCGTCGGGCACCGAATCTCCCTCGTATACCAGGTAAGTACGGATCAGGTGCGCCAATTTGGCCCGGCTCGGCCCGTCGCCGGCGTAGTAGGACAACAGGGTCTTGAGTCCCGCCGTGGGCGCGCTGCGCGTGGTGCCGATCCCACCGGGGCCCATCAGTACCAGCCGGTCGACCCGGTGCGGGCTGTCGAGGGCCAACCGCAGTGCGGCGGCACCGCCGTAGGAATTGCCGACCAGATGTGCCGACGGGATCCTCAGTTCGTCGAGCAGCCCGCGGATTGCGCTGGCCAGATAGCCGAACGGGTCGGACTGATCCACGCCTTTGCTGGAGCGGCCGTAGCCGGGCATATCCGGAATGATCAGCCGGAACCGCTGCGCGAGTAGGTCGATGTTGCGCGCGTAGTTGGAAAGGCCGGTTGCGCCGGGACCTCCGCCGTGTAGTAGCACCACGGTGGGCCCGCTGCCGGCCTCGGCGAAGAAGATCGGCTTTCCATCGACGGTGACGGTGCGTTCGGCGAGCGTCGTGGTGGTCATGCCAGTGCCTCGATCTTCATGGAGGTGGGAGGGTGTTGCCGAAGTGGCCGGCCGGAGGTGGTGGCAGTGGACTCCCGGATTCGGCAGCGGCATAGACGAATCCGTCCGGGCGCAACACCACGGCGCTCGCGTGCTTGCGCGCCAGCCAGCGCAACAGCGTGCCACCGGAATCGCGAATGCCGTCCGGGCGCGCACCCGATTCGGGCGTGCCCAATCGCACCGCGGGCACACCGCGCTGTGTCCAGGCCTGGCTACCCGTTGGGGCGTCTCCGGTATGCAGCAGCACCCACTGACTGCCGAGAATGTCGTCCAGGCGCGCGGTCGCACCATTGCCATCGAGGACCCATGGCTGCGGAATCTGCCAGCCGACCGCGCGATGTCCGCGAGCCAGGAAGCCATCCTGATACCGGGCGGGTGGGATCCACATGGCCCGCTGCAGCCGGGCCATCGCCGACGGGAACCGGGTCAGGGCGCGCCCCAGGCCATTTCGAACGGCGGCAGCTGCCCGGCGGCGCTCGGTGATGAGGCGTCCGGTGAAGACCGCGCGCCGGGTGACCTCGGTGACGTGCGGCTTGCGCTCGTCCTGGTAGGAGTCCAGCAGCGAGTCCGGTGCGTTTCCGTTCAACACGGCGGCAAGCTTCCAGCACAAGCTGGCCGCGTCCCGCACCCCTGCGGACATGCCCTGGCCGATCCACGGCGGCATGGCGTGGGCGGCGTCGCCGGCCAGGAAGATGCGTCCGATGCGCCAGCGGTCGGCGACGCGGACGTGGTGGCAATAGATCACCGCGCGCAGGATCTCGACCTCGTTGTCGGTGATGCCTTGTGCGTTGAGGACTCGCCAGATCGCTTCCTCGCGGACTAGCTTCTGATCGGCCTCATCGGCCTCATCGGCCTCATCGGCCTCATCGGCCTCATCGGCACTGGCGGGATACTCCCAGCGGTGATGGCCAAGTGGGGTCGGGCAGTCGACGGTGGGGCGGGCCGGGTCACAGTGGAATCGCAAGCGGTCGTGTGCATCCCAGGCGCGCCGCACCTTGGTGTCGATGACCACCCATCGTCCGCGTAGGTGCGGCCGGTGTAGCCGACGCTGAGCTGACCCCGGGTGGGTGAGGAGCCGCCGTCGGCCGCGATGACGTAGCGGGCGCGCAGCCGCTTGAATGTATCGGTACGCAGGTCGGCCAGCAGCAGCTCGGCCGCCGCGTCGTTGTTCAGCACCCGCAGGCATTCGTGCTCGACCAGCACCTCGACATTGGCGAACCGGGCCACGCCCGCGCGCAGTACCTGGTCGACCGCGGGCTGATACAGGAACTGCTGGGGTGGATGGCCACTGCCGCGCGGCTCGATTTTCATCTCGATGAAGGGCACGCCGTGGGCGTCGACAAACGCGATTGGCCGGTCCGGCAGTATGTCGGACTGCAGGCGCTCGGCCAGGCCGACGGACTGCCAGATGCGCATCACCTCTTCGCCGGTGGAGATGGCCCGGGCCCTCCCATAGATGTCCGGATCACGTTCTATGACTACCACTTTCATGCCAAGCTGACCCAATAGGTTGGCCGCGGTGGCGCCGGTCGGTCCGTAGCCGATGATCGCCACGTCGTAGGTCGCTGCCTCAGACATCGCTTCGGTCATCGCCGCTGTTGTCATTGCCGTCTCACATCCGCCTGGGCTCCGCCGGAGCTTGTACTGTAGTGATCGCTACGGTAGTGTAGTGATGACTACAGAGTCAAGGGGTGATCGACGAAGGAGGCTTCATGGCCAAGGAAACCGAATCCCGGCCCCGCAAGCGCGCACCGCGCCGGGGCCGCGCCGACGGGGAACTGTCGCGGGCCCGGATCCTGGACGCGGCGACCGGGATCGCGGCCGAGCGCGGTTATGAAGGCACCAGCATTGCGTTGGTGAGCGCGAAATGCGGGCTGCCGGCCAGTTCCATCTACTGGCACTTCAAGGACAAGGACGATCTGATCGCCGCCGTGATCGAGCGTAGCTTCGGCGCCTGGCTGACGGCATGGCAGCTTCCCGAGGGGCAAAGCGGAGACGAAACCATCCAGGGGACTGGGCAATTCGTAGGACTGGCAACACAGACCGCTAAGGCCTTGTTGGATTCACCGGACTTCATCCGGCTGGGCCTGATGCTGGCGCTGGAGCGTCGGCCGGCCGAGCCGCGGGCCCGAACCATGTTCCTGGAAGTCCGAGCCCAGGCGTTCGGGCAGCTCATTGGAAACTTCGGCAGGTTCATGCCGGGGTTGACCGAAGCGCAGATCTACCAGCTCGCGACCTACGCAATGGCGGGTCCCGACGGCTTGTTCATCGCCAAGGAAATCGACGGCGACGCGGTCAATCTCATCGAGATGTTCGAGTTGCACGGCCGCGCGCTCTACGACGCGGCCCGCCGGTTCATCGAAGACGGGGCAACACGATGAGCCTGGGCGCCGCCGACGTCGGTGCTGGCGCGGGTCCGCCCGGCCAGCATGCGGGCGCAGTGGACAACTGGCCGGTGGCGATCATCGGCTCCGGTGTTGTCGGCACCGATCTGATGAGCAGGATCGGCAATGGCGACGGACGGCTGCGGGTGAGCGCGATGGTTGGCACCAACCCGCACTGTGACGGCCTGGCCCGGGCGGCCGCCGCAGGGATCTCGACCAGCCCAGGTGGGGTTGACGGGCTGCTGAGCATGCCCGAGTTTGCGAATATCCGCCTGGTTTTCGACACCACCAACCCCGGCGCACACCAGAGCAATTGGGCGCGGCTGGCCGATACCGGCGTACGGATGCTCGACCTCCCCGCGTCCGCGATCGGCCCATGCTGCGTGCCGGCAGTCAATCTCGATGCCCAGCTCGACGCGCCGAACCTGAGCATGGCGACCTGCAGCGCACAGGCGGCGGTGCCCATCGTCGCCGCGGTGCGCCGGCACGGGGTGGTGCGCTATGCCGAAGTTGTTTCTGCCGTCGCCTCGCAGGCCCTGGGGCCGGCTGAGCGGGTGACCCTCGATGAATTCGCCGAACTGACCACGACCGCGGTCCAAGAGTTCGGCGGCGCGCCCCGGGCCAAGACGCTCACGATCGTCAACCCCGCCGATCCACCGATGCCGATGCGCACCACCGTCTTCTGCCTGGTTGACCAAGCTGACGAGGTGGCTCGGATCGAGGCGGACGTACTGGCCGTGGTCGACGGAGTCCAAGCCTTGCTGCCCGGCTACCGGCTCAAGCATCGCGTGCAATTCGAGCGGTTGGGCAGCGGCAACACGCTCTACATTCCGGGGACGGGGGAGTTCGGTGGCACTCGGATCACCGTTCTGCTCGAGATCACCGCTGCCGGGGGCTACCTGCCAGCCTGCGCCGGAAACGTCGCGATCGTGACGTCGGCGGCCAAGGCCACCGCCGAGGCGATCGTCGAACGCCACGCTCAAACGCTAAAGGCGAAAATATGATTGGCGATCTGTACATCAGCGACGTCACCTTGCGCGACGGCATGCACGCGGTGCGTCACCAGTACGGCATCGCCCAAGCCGTGGCGATTGCCAGGGCCCTCGACGATGCGGGGGTCGACTCCATCGAGGTCGCCCACGGTGACGGGCTGGGCGGGTCGAGCTGCTGTTACGGCTTCGGCGCGCACACCGACCTGGAATGGATGGAAGCTGTCGCCGGCGCTGTCGATCGCGCCAGGGTGGCGACATTGCTGCTGCCCGGGATTGGCGGCGTCGCCCACCTCGAAGACGCGCACCGCGCCGGCGCGAGCGTGGTTCGGGTGGGTACCCACTGCACCGAAGCCGATCTGGCTGCTCGCTACCTCGGGGCCGCCCGTGACCTCGGTATGGACGCCGTCGGATTCCTGATGATGAGCCACCTGACCACCCCGAAATTGTTGGCCGAACAGGCCAAACTGCTGGAGGGCTATGGGGCGTCCTGCGTGTACGTCGTCGACTCCGGAGGTGCGATGACCGGCGCGGCCGTTGCGCAGCGATTTGACGCGCTGCGCCAGAACTTGGATCCGGCAACAGAATTGGGCATCCATGCGCACCACAATCTGTCGCTGGGCGTGGCGAACTCGGTGGTGGCCGTCGAGCATGGTGCCCGCCGCATCGACGCCTCGCTGGCGGGCATGGGTGCCGGGGCGGGAAACGCGCCCCTGGAAGTGCTCATCGCCGTGGTGAACCGGCTGGGCTGGACGCACGGATGCGAGCTGAACGCCCTGGAAGACGCCGCCGACGACCTGGTACGGCCGCTGCAGGACCGGCCGGTGCGCATCGACCGCGAGACGCTGACGCTGGGCTACGCCGGCGTATATTCGAGCTTCCTGCGGCACGCCGAAATCACCGCCGGGCGTTACGGGGTGGACGCGCGCAGTCTGCTGGAGGAGGCCGGTCGCCGCGGCCTGATCGGCGGGCAAGAGGACTTGCTCGTCGATATCGCTCTGGATCTGGTCGGGCCGGCCGAGCCGTTGGCCCACGGTGTGCCATGATGGGTTAGGGGAGCCGCTGCCTGCTCGTTTGGAAGGAGACCCGAAAAGATGCCGGCCTTTGACAGCGAGCTTGGCGCCTTGCGCCGTTGGGCTCAGGCGATCCTGAACCGGCGTCGCGACGGTGAGATCTACCAGACATCGACCATGGGAGCGTTGCTCAGCGGGGTTTATGAGGGTGATGTCACCATCGGTGAGCTATTGCGCCACGGTGACTTCGGTCTGGGCACTTTCAACCGGCTGGACGGCGAGATGCTGGTGCTCGACGGAGTCTGCTACCAGCTCCGCAGCGACGGCAGCGCCACCGTAGCCGATCTGGACGAACGCACGCCGTTTGCCGCGGTGACCTGGTTTCGCCCCGACCACACGATCGACGTTTCGGCTCCGTGTGATCGCGCCGCCCTGAAGTCGGTCATCGACGCGGCCCTGGAAAGCGCGAATCTGATGGTGGCCGTGCGGGTTAGCGGCCAGTTCAGCTCCATTCGCACCCGTACCGTCAGCGAGCAGCGGCCACCCTTTCGCCCCTTCACCGAAGCTACCCAAGACCAGCGCGAGGTGACGTTCACCGAGGTCAGTGGCACGCTGGCGGGATTCCGGATGCCGGACTACGAACAGGGCATTTCGGTGGCCGGCTATCACTCACACTTCATCGACAGCGAGCGCCGCCACGGCGGGCACACCCTCGACTATCGGCTGATGGCCGGGACCGTGGAAATCGGTATCCGATCCGAACTGCATCTGAGCTTGCAGCACACCCCGGCGTTTCTCAACGCGGAACTCGACCAGGACGATCTGGATGGACAGATCCGGCGGACGGAGGGCGATTGAGCATGAGCGACGGCGGCGTGCGCTCGGCGCAACGGGTGGTCGAGACATTGAGCGCCTACGGGGTCCGATACCTCTTCGGTGTGCCCGGGGCCAAGATCGACTCGGTATTCGATGCGTTGCGCGACAGCGAACTCGAGGTGGTGGTCTGTCGCCACGAACAGAACGCAGCGTTCATGGCGGCCGCCGTCGGTCGGCTGACCGGCACCCCGGGGGCCGCGCTGGTGACCTCGGGGCCGGGCACCACCAATCTGGCCACCGGCCTGGTCACCGCGACCACCGAGCAGGATCCGATGGTCGCGATCTGCGGTGCCGTTACCCGCGCCGACCGACTCAAGCGCACCCATCAGTCGATGGATGCCGTCGCGGCGCTCAAGCCCTTCACCAAGTACACCGGCGAGGTCACCGACCCTGACAACGTGCCCGAAACCGTCGCCAACGCGATCCGGGCGGCGGTGACGGTTCCGCGCGGCGCGGCGGCGGTGGTGTTGCCCGCCGACGTGTCCAGCGCGCCGACCACCGCCGCCATCGTGCGCCCCACTCGGGTGGCCACACTTGGCGCGGCGCCGCCCGAATCAATCGCGGAGGCGGCCAAGCTGATTCGTGCCGCCGAGCGGCCGGTGCTGTTTGTCGGACTTCGGGTCGGCGACCCGGCACCGTGTGCGGCGTTGCGTGCCTTGCTGGCCGCCACCGATCTGCCCGTCGTGGAGACATTCCAGGCCGCCGGGGTGGTATCGCGCGAACTCGAGAATCGTTTTGTCGGCCGCGTCGGACTCTTCCGCAATCAGCCGGGCGACATCCTGATGGGGCATGCCGATGTGCTGGTGACCATCGGCTTCGACCCCGTCGAATACGACCCGCGGCTGTGGAACACCGATCCGACCAGGACGCTCATCCACATCGATGAACTGCCCGCCGAGGTCGACAACCACTATCAGCCAACGCTGGAGCTGCGCGGCAACATCGCCGCGACCCTGACCGAGTTGACTCGGCGAGTCGATGGCCTGCGATCCTCGGATGAGGCGAACGCCGCCCAGGCCGACCAGCGTGCGGCGCTGCGCCGTACCGATGAGCAAGCCCGCAACCATCCCGACGGTGCACAAGGTCTGAACCCGGCGGCCGTGGTCCTCAAGATCCGTGACCTGGTTGATGATGACGCCACCATCGCATGCGACGTGGGGTCGCACTATATCTATATGGCTCGGCACGTCCGGGTGTATCAACCACGCCGGCTGTTGTTCTCCGATGGACAGGAGACGCTCGGAGTCGCACTCCCGCGCGCCATGGCCGCCGCGATGGTGCGCCCCGGCACCCAAGTGGTGTCAGTGTCCGGTGACGGCGGCTTCCTGTTCAGCGCGCAGGAGCTGGAGACCGCAACCCGGCTGGGGCTAGATCTCACCCACGTCATCATGCGCGACAACAGCTACGACATGGTTGGTTTCCAGGAAGTGCTCAAATACGGCCGCACATCGGGTGTCGAGCTAGCCGACTACGACGTGGCCCACTACGCCAAAGCCTTTGGAGCCAAGGGAATCCGGATCCACAGCATGGACCAGTTCGCCGAAGTGTTCCGGATGTCGCTGGCCGAACCCGGCGTCACGCTCATCGATGTGCCCGTCGACTACAGCCGCAACATCGAACTGTTTGCCGACCTGCATGACGGGGTGCTCGACTGAATCCCCGGGCTACTTGAGCTCGGCGGACGACATGCCCAGCAGTCGACGAGCGACAACCAGCTGCTGGATCTGTTGGGTGCCCTCGAAGATGTCCAGGATCTTGGAGTCGCGGCCCCACTTCTCCAACAGCAGCTGCTCGGAATAGCCAGTGGTGCCGGCCAGCTCGACCACCTTGAGGGTGACGTCACTGGCCATCCGGCCAGCCTTGGCCTTACTGATCGAGGCTTCCTTGGAGTTGGGGATCTTGTTGTCCGCCTGCCATGCTGCGCGCAGCGAAAGCAGGTAGCTGGCTTCCCAATCGGCTTCCATCCGCAGGAACTCGGCCGCGGCGGCACTCTGGGTGTACGCGGGCCGGTCGTAGTCGATGTCGATGCCGGCATCGGTGAGGATCTTGCGGATCTCCTCCAAGGCGGCGCGGCCAATGCCGACAGCCATGGCGGCCACGATCGGGCGAGTGTTGTCAAAGGTTTCCATGACCCCGGAGAAACCCTTGCCCACTTCGATTTCCGGCTTGCCCAACAGGTTGTCTTTGGGGATGCGCGCGTTGTCAAAGCGGATTACGGCGGTGTCGGAACCCTTGATGCCGAGTTTGTGCTCGAGCCGTTCGACGATGACGCCGGGATGTTCGCGTGCCACGATGAACGACTTGATCGCCGCCCGGCCCTTCGACTTGTCGAGGGTGGCCCAGACCACGATGTGAGTGGCGCGCGATCCCGCGGTGACAAAGATCTTCTCGCCGTTGATCACGTACTCGTCGCCGTCGAGGGTGGCCGTGGTCGACACGGCGGCCGAGTCGGAGCCGAAGGCCGGCTCGGTGATGGCCATCGCCGCCCACACCTTGCCGAGGCGCTCCAGTTGCTCGTCGGTGGCCACCGCCGAGATCGCGGCATTGCCCAGGCCCTGGTAGGGAATCGAGAGCATCATCGCGACGTCGGCCCAGCTGGCTTCCATGGTCTGCACCAGGGCCGCCATGTTGGCGCCGTTGTGGTTCTCGTCCTTGCTGTCTTCGGAGCCGCGCAGCGCGTCGGCTCCGGCGAAGTTGTAGGACTCCGAGGCTCCCTCAAACAACGTGATGAGGGTGTCCAGCTCGACCGGGTACGCGTGTTCCTTGAGGTCGTACTTGCGCGCGATCGGTCGAATCAGCTCCGCCGTGCCCTGGTGGGTCTTGGTGATGATCGCTTGTAGCTTGCGCGGGATTTCTAAATTGATTGCCATGATTGATCTTTCGCTTGAAAGGCCGGAAAGTCTTGGTTGACGACTGGTTGCGGACTAGATGACGACTACGCCCTCGGCGACGCCGATGGCCCGCAGGTCGCGGTACCAGCGCTCGACCGGGTGCTCCTTGGTGTAGCCGTGCCCGCCCAGCAGCTGCACGCCGTCCAGGCCGATCTGCATGCCCTTGTCGGAACCGAGCCGCTTGGCCAGTGCGGCCTCGCGGGCGAACGGCAGACCCTGCTCAGCCCGTGACGCGCCGCGCCAGGTGATCAACCGCAGACCGTCGAGCTCGATGGCGATGTTGGCGCACATGAACGCAACGGCTTGACGACGCGCGATTGGCTCGCCGAAGGCTTCGCGCTCCTTGACGTAGGGGATGACGTAGTCGAGCACCGCGTGCGAGGTGCCGACGGCCAGCGCGGCCCAGCCCAGCCTGGCCAGGGCGATGGCCTCCGAGTAGTCGGCGTCGGTGGCCTGATCCTCACCCAGTCGGGCGCTCAGCGGTACCGAAACCTTGGAGAGTTCGATCTGGCCCAAGGCGGCGGCGCGAATGCCCATGCTCGGGTCCGCCTTGACGATCAGTCCGGCGGCCGAGGACTCCACGATGAACAGTGCCGGCTTGCCGTCGAGCTGGGCGGCGACGATGAACAATTCGGCGTCGGCCGCAGCGGGAACCAAGGACTTCACGCCATCGAGGCGGTAACCGGACGGGGTGCGCACCGCGGTGGTCTTCAGCCGGGTGGGATCGAACAGCGGTTGCGGCTCGGCGATGGCCACGCAGGCCTGCGGGACATTGTCGCCGGCGAACTCGCTGAGGTAGGTGGCCTGCTGGTCGGCGCTGCCCCAATGGGTCAGTGCCGATGCCACGCCGCCGGGCGCCAGGATCGGCAGCGCCAGCCCCATGTCGCCGTAGGCCAGGGCCTCGGCCACCAACGCGTTGGTCACCGTGGAGCGCTGCTCGGCTATCCCGTCGAAGTCCTCGGGAATGTTGATCGCGGTGATGCCCAGTTCGGCGGCCTTGGCGATGAGATCGGCGGGATAGCTGATGGCTTCGTCGGCGTCGTGAGCGGCCGGACGCAGGATCTCAGCGGCGAACTCCTGCACCGTCTCGACGATCATCTTCTGGTCGTCGTCGGGCGTGAGGTCGAAGTAGTCCTTGCCGCTGGACTTGAGCCGGACCGGGCCGCCGCCGCGCAGGTTCTGTACCCGCTGGAATTGACGGTTCGCCTTGCCGGAGGTGGAGAACATGGTCTTCACCCCGTAGCGCAGGCCCCGGTTCAGCGGATCGCGCAGGTTGTACTTGTCCAGAAATTCCTGGCCGATGATCGGGGTAAGGAATGCCAGTGCCACGTCGATTCCGGTTCGTTTGTGGGGTTGCATCCCCAGCGAGGTTTGGCGGTCGTCGCGTGAGCGAGAGCGCTTGGCGGAAGGGGCGGGAAGTGTTTCGGTCATGTCAGCAAGCCTCTGTCGTTGGGGCAGTGCGATAACCGTATCTTACTCCTGAGTAAGATAGATAGGGGCCTGTTAGTTAATTCACACCCGGTCGCTGCGAAGCCGGTTGAGGACCTGTTCGTGCAGCAGGCCGTTGCTCGCCACGGCGCTGCCGCCGTGCGGGCCGGGGGTGCCGTCCAGGCTGCTGAATTGCCCGCCGGCCTCACGCACCAAAATGTCCAGCGGGGCCAGATCCCACACCGACACCTCCGGTTCGGCGGCGATGTCGATGGCCCCTTCAGCGAGCAGGCAGTAAGAGAAGAAGTCGCCGTAGGCGCGCACGCGCCATACCGCATCGGTCAGGTCGACGAATTGTCCGCGCAATCCGAGTTGGGCCCACCCGGACAGGCTGGAGAAGGAGAGACTGGCCGAATTCAGTTCTGCCACAGAAGAAACCGCTATCCGGCGCGGCGGTCCACCCTGGACCGCGGTGAAGGCGCCCTGACCCCGTCCGGCCCACCATCGTCGCTGCAATGCGGGGGCGCTGACCACCCCGATGGATGGGACGCCGTCTTCGAGCAACGCGATCAGGCTGGCCCACACCGGCACCCCGCGGACGAAGTTCTTGGTGCCGTCTATCGGGTCGATGATCCACTGGCGTCCGCGCAGGGTCGTGGTACCGCCGTATTCCTCGCCCAAGACGCTGTCGCCGGGGCGCTCACGTTGCAGCGCCGCACGTATTTCAGTCTCGACCGCCCGGTCTGCGTCGGTGACCGGGGTCAGGTCCGGTTTGGTGTCCACCCGCAGGTCGAGCGCCTGGAATCGGGCGCGCGTCACTGCGTCGGCACGGTCGGCGAGTGCCAGCGCAAGGTGCAGATCCTGCTCACTCATGCCAGCAGTCCTACCATGGCGGCGTGGGATGGGAATTCGGCGTGTTGCTCATATTGGTCGCGGTGCTCTTGGCGTTTCTTGCCCCGCGGTTCCTTCCTCGTGGTCCCCGCGGTGCCCGGGCCAGCGGCACCTTGTTGGTGACCGGAGTGAGCCCGCGGCCAGACGACGCCGTCGGCGAGCAGTACGTGACCATCACCGGCGTCATCAACGGGCCAACCGTCAACGAATACACGGTGTATGGGCGGATGGCCGTTGACGTAGATCAGTGGCCGTCCACCGGGCAGGTGCTGTCGGTCGTGTATTCCCCCAAGAACCCCGACAATTGGAACTTCGCGCTCGAAGAACCGCCCGAGGACTAGCGGGCTTGGCACGCGATCTCACCCGGCCGCCGGGGGGTGTGCCATCACGGTGAGCCGGACGCCGTAGCGGGGCAGCACGCCCGAGGCCCGTGTTGCGGGCGGCGCGACCATGCCCGGAAAGCCCGGTGAACCCGCGGCGGCAGCCTCCTCGGTCCCCGGGATCGTGGTCAGCCCGGACGGCGACAGCGCCGAGACCATCCGCGCCGACGGCGCGGACCAGCTGGGCGGAACCGACAATTGGCCGATCGAGCCCGACCGTCCGACGCTGGCGGCCACCGCACTGCCCAGCCCGCCGCCGGAGGCGGCGCTGGCGGGAGCGGTTGACGAAATCAGCGAGCCGAGCCCAAAATCGCTGGGCGTTACCTCGGCAGGATTTTCTGATGAGCCGATCAAGCCCAAGTTGTTCTCGGCGCCGATGACCCCGGCGCAGAACGACTCGATGTCCTGCGTGACGCCGACCGTCGCATAGGCGCTGAAGACGCCGTCGACGATCGTGAAGTCATCGGGGAGGATGCTCGGTATCGCCTGTATTGCCCCCAGCGACTGAGTCAGCGACGAAACCAGTTGGGTAATCGGATCTGTGGCGGCGGCGGTGGCATTGGCTTGGGTGACCGCGGTGCTTTGCGCGGCAAGCCCAGCCGGGCTGGTTGCCTGGTTCGGAGAAGAGAACGGCGTCAGCATGCCCGCTGCCGCCGAGGTGGTGGCATAGCCGTACATCGCCGCGGCGTCCTGGGCCCACATCTCCGCATACTGCGCCTCGTTAGCCGCGATCGCCGAGGTGTTCTGTCCGAAGAAGTTCGTCGCGATCAGCACCAGCAGCTGCGCGCGGTTGGCCGCGACCAGGGGTGGCGGCACGGTCATGGCGTATGCTTGCTCGAAGGCCAACGCTGCCGTCCTGGCCTGGATTGCGGCCTGCTGCGTCTGCTCGGCCGTCCGATACAGCCAGCCGACATAGGGGGCGGCGCTGGCCGCCATCGATTCCGATGCCGGGCCACGCCAACTCAAGTCGGTCAGACCCGTCAGGATCGACCCACATGTTTCGGCCGTGGTACCCAGCTCGGCTGCCAGCGCATCCCAGCTGGCCGCGGCCGCCAGCAGGGAGCCCGAACCAGGGCCGGTGTACATGCGGGCGGAGTTTACTTCCGGCGGTAATAGCGAGAAATCCATTGGTACACAGCTCCTTAGTTGATGTGAGTGTTGAACCCTTCGCGATCGGCGGCGGCGTCGTCGGCGGCCGTTGTGGTGGGCGGGGGTTACTCAAATATCTAGAATTTCCGCAATTGCGGTGGGGGATTGACGCAAAATGTGCGAATCACGTGAAATGCCACCCGCGGTGGGTTGGCGCGCCCGCGGCAGTTGGGCGTCGTGACGGGCTTAACCAGGCGCAATCAGGCGCCAGTCGCCGCCAGGGGCAGGTGACGTCCGCCAATCGGTGGCGGGCCTCGTGCGCGTGGCATGCGGGCGACCTTCGGTTCAGGCTTGCCCTAAAAGTCGCAAAGGTGCGGGTGACGGCGCATACCGTTTGAGTAAATTCCTGGTAATAGTCCAGTGAATTCCGCGCCGCTGCCGGCGATAGCTAAAGTCCGGCGATCCAGCCAGCCGTTCAACAATCGCCGAAAGGCGGAATTGCTTTCTGCTACTGGCCGTCTCACCAGCCGGAGTGGCTCAGCGCAATCCGGCTATTCGGGCTCGAGTGCCCGCGGGGTGTCAGCCGGCCGCGGGCGGGCGCGCCATGACCGTGAGCCGGACTCCGTATCGGGGTATGACGCTGGTGGCTCGCTTTCCAGTTCCCACCGGCATACCCGGCATGCCCGGTGCGCCCTGCTCGGCCACTTCGGTGCCCGGGATCGTGGTCAATCCGCTGACCGACAACGCCGAGGCGGAGCCCGACGAAGGGGCGGCCCAAGACGGGGGCACCGACAACTGGCCGATGGAACCCGCCCGGCTCATGCTGACGGTCACCGCATTGGTCGCGCCCCCGACGGCGCTGCGCTCGGCGGAGGAGAACATCGCGCCGAGTCCGAGGGCACCAGGAGTCACCTCGGCGGGGTTCTCCGAAGCGGCGCCGAGCAGACCCAGATTGTTCTCGGCGCCGATGATTCCGGCGCAGAACGATTCGACATCCTGGGTGACGCCGACCGTCGCGTACATCGCGAAGATGCCGTCGAGAATGCTGAAGTCGTCGGGCAGGATGTTTGGTCAGTTGCTCAATGACGGCAGCGCGTCGGGCACCAGCGAGGTCAACTGCGACCACACGGACTGGGCGCTGGCCGGGGCGTTGCCGGCGGCTTGGCTGACCGCGACGCTTTGGGCGGCCAACCCGGCGGGGTTGGTGTCCTGCCCGGGAGCGGAGAACGGCACCAACGCGGTAGCCATGGCCGAGGTGGCGGCATAGTCATACATTGCTCCGGCGTCTTGGGCCCACATCTCGGCATACTCTGACTCGGTAGCCTCGATCGCTGCGGTGTTCTGCCCGAAGAAGTTTGAAGCGACCAGTGCTACCAGCAGGGCGCGATTTGCCGCAACAACGATCGGCGGAACCGTCATCGCGTAGGCCTGTTCGTAGGCCGCGGCCGCCGCGGCGGCCTGGTTGGCGGTTTCGCTGGCCAGCGCGCCGGTTATCTCCAGCCAGTCGATAAACGGACCGGTCGCGGCCAGCATTGCCGCAGAGGCGGGGCCCCACCAGTACATACCGCTGAGGGTTGAGATCACCGAGCGGTAGCCCTCGGCCGCCGATGCCAACTCGATCGCGACCATGTCCCAGCTTGCCGCGGCGGCCAGTAGCGACGCAGAACCGGGGCCGCTGTACATCCGCGCTGAGTTAACTTCGGGCGGCAACAAGAATGCGTAGTCCATTGCTCCACAGCCCCTTTGACTGGTTATGGCCGTATGTGGCGGTATGTGTGCGTGGGTTGTACGTGCGTTGGACGTGGGTGGGCGTTCCGAGCCGACACTGGCTCTCGGGAGGGTCGCAAGCGCTAAGCAACTGCCGGGGTGCGAAACGCTGAATTCGCGTCCGAGTGGGAGCTGGCTAGCGTCGCGCCGAGCTTACAACCGGCCGGCGGTCGCGCCAGTGCGCGGCAATTTGCGGGACAGGCGCCGCTTGCACCTGAAATTACACTGTGGGATAGCTGTATAGCGGCTATTAAAGGGCGCTATTGGGTATTCGCTGCGTTGGCCGTGAGTCGTTTGTTGACTTTTGGTCACGTTGAATCTAAACGATCATGCGACGTTTGCCGGCCGGCTTGTCTCCGGCGCATGGTTCCGGTTTGCCGTGCCGGCTAGCTGGGGCTCAGGGCTGCTTGCTGCCCGTTGCCGCGCGCTTGGCCGAGTCGGGCCGCATCGACGAACGGGGAGGCGGAAAGCCCAGCTCCACTGGGCCGGGCGGGCCCAGCGGATGTCGAACTCGCAGCGGGCACGCACCGCCCCCGGGCGTGCCCCGCCATCGCGGTTGGGCCGGTGTTGGGAACTGACCCATTGCCAACCTACCGGGCCGTGATGCATGCTTGTGCACCGGAAGTCACCAGGCGATGTTTATTGCCGCGTGATTGCACCGTCATTGCGTTCCGCCAGTTGGCGATGAACGTAATTCTCGGGTATCTGTGGAGCGCTCATGCGTGGATGAGACACGGGAACCCCCAATTCGTCTGTTGTCGCTTTAGTAGCTGTGTTCTCACTACGGCCGGATTCGTAGGGACCAATGGCACTGGAATCGGGACCAACGCCTCTGGGAACTCTGGCCCGCCGCCGATAACGTATTGACTAGCCGAGCGGCCCAGTAGAGGAGGCCACGATGAGCAACCAGGCAGCCCCGGCAATCGTCGTCGGTATCGATGGATCGCGGGCGTCCACCCATGCGGCTGTGTGGGCAGTCGATGAGGCGGTCAGCCGCGATATCCCCGTGCGCTTGGTGTACATCATCGATCCCGCGCAGGCTCCTGCCGGTGATCGAGATGGCCGGCAAAGCGCCGCGCGCGCGGCGCTGTTCGACGTTCAGCGCGCCGTCGAGGCAACCGGACAACCGGTCAAGATCGAAACCGAGATTCTGTGGGGACGGCCGCTTACCAAGCTGCTGGAGGAGTCTCGCACGGCGGTAATGGTCTGTGTCGGGTCGATCGGACTCAACCACGCACGCCGGGGCGAGGGCTCGGTGGCGGGAACTCTGGCCGGTTCGGCGTTGTGCCCGGTGGCCGTCATTCAGTCACCCGCGGGTGCTGCGGGGGCGCCCAAGGTCGGCGAAGTCGTCGCGGAAGTGGACAACGGCTCGGTGCTACGGCATTCATTCGAGGAGGCCAGGCTGCGCAATGTCCCATTACGGGCCATCTCCTCACGTGTTGCCACAGTTCACGGGAGTGAGGACGGAAACCGTTTGGCGACAGCGCAACTGACCCGGCGGCTGACCCGATGGACACGGCTATACCCCGATGTTCGGGTGGAGTCGGCGATCATCGCCGGACATGCCTGCCGCTACATGGCTGCCAATGCCAAGCCGGACGAACTGTACGTCACGGATTCGCACGCAGCCCAGGTGTGCAGCGTGTACGGCGCTGGATGCTCGGTCCTGACGGTCCGTAGCGGCAACCTGTAGGCAGCAGAGCGGGGAGTGGTCCGTTGGTAACGGTCTTCTTGGTCGATGATCATGAGGTGGTGCGGCGCGGCCTGATCGACCTGCTCGACGCCGATCCCCAACTTGACGTCGTCGGTGAGGCGGGTTCGGTGTCGGAGGCGATGGCCAGGATTCCCGCGGCCAATCCCGACGTCGCGGTGCTCGACGTCAGGTTGCCCGACGGAGACGGCATCGAACTGTGCCGTGACCTGTTGTCTCGCATGCCGAATCTGCGCTGTCTGATCCTCACGTCCTACACCTCCGATGAGGCGATGCTGGATGCCATCCTGGCGGGAGCCAGCGGATATGTTGTCAAGGACATCAAGGGGATGGAATTGGCTCGAGCCATCAAAGAGGTCGGTGCGGGGCGCTCGCTGTTGGACAACCGTGCCGCGGCCGCACTGATGTCCCGATTGCGCGGCGTTGTCGAGAGGCCGGACCCGCTGTCCGGCCTTACCGATCAGGAGCGGACGTTGCTGGGGTTGCTCAGCGAGGGGCTCACCAACAAGCAGATCGCCGACCGGATGTTCCTGGCCGAGAAGACGGTGAAGAACTACGTTTCGCGGCTGCTGGCCAAACTGGGGATGGAGCGCCGGACGCAGGCCGCGGTGTTCGCCGCGGAGTTGAAGCGCGCGCGCTCGGCAGGCCATCGATAGGCGGCGCGGCCATGACCGACGAACCACATCCGCAGGATGCAGGTCCATCCCTGGGCGTGCCCTCAGGTGACGGTCTACGTCCGTTGCGCCTCACGCTGTCTCAGCTGCGGCTGCGTGAGCTGCTGGTCGAGGTGCAGGAACGGGTCGAGCAGATCGTCGAGGGCCGCGACCGTCTCGACGGACTGGTGGAGGCCATGCTCGTGGTCACCTCGGGCCTGGAGTTGGACGCCACCTTGCGCACGATCGTGCACTCGGCCACCAATCTTGTCGACGCTCGATATTGCGCCCTGGAGGTGCACGATCGGGATAAGCGCGTGTTGCAGTTCGTCTATGAGGGCATCGACGAGGACACGGTTGCCCGTATCGGCCACCTGCCCGAGGGCCTGGGCGTCATCGGTCTTCTCATCGATGAGCCCAAACCCCTACGGCTGGAAGATATTTCCCAGCACCCGGCCTCGATCGGCTTTCCGTCGCATCACCCGCCGATGCGGACCTTCCTCGGGGTTCCGGTTCGGGTGCGCGACGTGTCGCTGGGCACCCTGTACCTGACCGACAAGACCAACGGGCAACCGTTCAGCGACGACGACGAATTGCTGGTACAGGCACTGGCGGCGGCGGCCGGTATCGCAATCGCCAACGCGCGCCTCTACGAACAGGCCAAAGCGCGACAGGCGTGGATCGGGGCCACCCGTGACATCGCCACCGAACTGTTGTCCGGCACCGAACCGGCGAGTGTGTTTCGGCTCGTCGCCGAGGAGGCGCTCAAGCTCACGTCGGCCGACGCCGCGCTGGTGGCCATTCCCGTCGATGAGGACGTGCCCGCTTCCGAGGTGGCACAGCTACTGGTGATTGAAACGGTTGGCAATGCGGTGGCTGCGGCCGAGGGGTGCACCATCGCGGTAGCAGGTACCGCCCTGGCGGAGGTCTTGCTCGACAGCGCTCCACGGCAAGTCGACAAGATCGCTGTCGAGGATGTGGACGAACTGGGCGACATGGGTCCGGCGCTGGTCCTGCCGCTGCGCGCCACCGATGCCGTGGCAGGTGTCGTGGTGCTGCTGCATCCCAGCAGTCCGGAGTCGGTCACCGAAGAGCAGCTGGAGATGATGGCCGCCTTTGCCGACCAGGCCGCGCTGGCCCTGCAGCTCGCCACCTCGCAGCGGCGAATGCGCGAACTTGACGTGATGACCGAGCGTGATCGCATCGCACGCGACCTCCACGATCACGTGATTCAGCGGTTGTTCGCCATCGGTCTGGCGTTGCAGGGCAGTGTGCCGCGAACGCGTGAACCAAAAGTGCAGCAACGGCTTTCAGAAGTGATCGATGACCTGCAGGGGGTGATCCAGGAAATCAGAACGACCATCTTCGACCTGCATGGGTCATCGCAGGGCGTCACTCGGTTACGGCAGCGAATCGATGCCGCCGTCGCTGCGTTCGGCAGCTCGGGATTGCGCACCACCGTCCAATTCATCGGGCCGCTGTCGGTGGTTGACAACGTGCTCACCGACCACGCCGAGGCGGTGGTCAGGGAAGCGGTCAGCAACGCGGTCCGGCACGCGCAGGCCACCACCTTGACCGTTCGGGTCAAGGTCGACGACGACTTGTGCATCGAGGTCAGTGACAACGGGCGCGGGATGCCCAAGACGTACACCAGTAGCGGGCTGACGAATCTGCGGCGGCGCGCCCAGGAGGCTGGCGGCCAGTTCACCATCGAAAGCCCGGCCGCCGGCGGCGGAACGTTGTTGCGCTGGTCAGCCCCGCTCATCCAATAGTTGTTCGGGCCATTCGACCACCCGGGAAAGGTTGCGACGCGGCGTCGCCGGCAGTGGATCGGCATTGATCGGTGCCCAACCGACTCGCAGCAGCATTTGCGGGTAGGCACTGCCGCCGAACACATCCTTGCGAATCGCTTGGCGGGTCTTGTGGACCTCCAGCGGTTCGGTGATGGGACAGGAGGCCAACCCCATCGCCGTCGCGGTCAACAGGACAGTGCTGGTCGCCTCGCCCGCGCGAAGTCTTGATGCCCGGTCATCTTCCTCGGTGCCCAGCGCCAGGATCACGGCGCTGTCGGCGGCCGGTGAGACCCCCGACGGCTGGGCCAGCCCCGGCCCAGCGAAAAGGCGTCCGGGAATCGGGGCGTCCTGATCCGACGGGGGCGTATTGCGGGCCGGAACTCCGGCTACCGCGCCGTATCGTCCACTCCACGTGGTGAGTTCGCGCATGTACTCGTCATTGGTGGCGTGGTCCCAGACCGCCTGCGCCACAACTTCGCGCATCTTGTCCAGCGCTTCGACCTGGCGCAGCGCTACGTCGCAGCGGGCTACCCGGGCCGCCATCTGGGCGATGTCGCCGGCGGCCACTGGCCAGGAACTGTAGGCCCGCCGGTCCGTTCGCCGCCGCGGGATGGCCGCCGCAAGCGCGATGTCGCCCTGATCCGGTGGCTTCGCCTGCAGCTCGAGGCTCGCCAGATGACGGGAGTTGTCCGGGTCGGGAATGCGGGTCACCGTGGCTTGCCAGCCCATCGACGCCAGGGCGACGACGCAGTGATGCAGTGCGACGCCGCAGCTGATGATCAGGTCGCGGCCGTCCGGGTCGGTGCTGTGCAGCTGCATATCCGGTTCGGAGAAGAGCTCCAAACTTCTCGAGGTGACCTGCCAGCGCCACGGCTGCGTGTTGTGAATGGACGGTGCGCGGGTGGCCAGCGTGAGGACCGTTCGCAGGGTGCCCACGTCTGGGAATTGGGCGTTCATCGCTGCCTTTCCGGTCAGACAAGCCGTCCCATCGCTGTCATAGGTCAAGGATCGGTGTGCGACCTCTGATCGTGGCAGAGGATGAAGCCACCGGCAACGAGGGACCTTTGGCCCTGCTCCGGGCCGTGGCCGCACCGGAATAGTGGTACTGCGGGTTGCAGATAAACCGCGGGAGGTTGGGAAGAGCGCTCATGAACCATCTGACGACGCTCGATAGCGGGTTCCTCAAGGCCGAAGATGTGGACCCGCGGGTGAGTCTGGCGATCGGTGGCCTGGCCGTCATCGAGGGGCCGGTACCCGAGCAGCATGACCTGGTGTCGGTGTTCTCCGAGCGGATCCGCGCCTGTCCGCGGTTTGCCCAACGACTGCGTCGGTACCCGTTCGACCTCGGCGCACCACAGTGGGTGGATGACCCCGACTTCGACATCGCCCGGCACGTGCGGCGCGTGGCGCTGCCCCACCCCGGCGATGATGATGCGCTGTACCGGCTGGTTGCCGACGTGATGGCGCGGCGCCTGGACCGCGATCGGCCGCTGTGGGAACTCTGGGTTATCGAGGGCCTCGCCGGAGAGCGGTGGGCGATGCTGACAAAGGTGCACCACTGCATGGCCGACGGGATCGCGGCAACCCACATACTTACCGGGCTATGCGACCGCGATGGTGGCGGCGCGGCTGACGGTTCGGCCCGCTGCCGCGCCGCGCAGCGGCCGAAAACGGCCGCCGCCCGCCCCCGCAGCGGGCTGAGTGGGCTGTGGAATGCGCCCGCCGCGATCGCTTCAGGGGTGGTCCGCCTGGCCCAAGGGTCGGGCGAACTTGTCACCGGCCTGCTGACCCCGGCGGCGTCGGCGCTGACCGGGCCGCTCAGCGACCTGCGCCGGTTCAGCGGGGCTCGGGTGCCGATGGCCGACCTCGAACTGGTTTGTGAGACATTCGACGTCACCATCAACGACGTTGCGCTGGCTGCCATTACCGAGAGTTACCGCAACGTGCTGCTGGCGCGGGGCCAGCAGCCGCAGCAGGGTTCGTTGCGAACACTGGTGCCGGTTTCGGTGCGGGCCGACAACGCCTTCGACAAGACCGACAATCGGGTCTCGGCGATGTTGCCGAACTTGCCCGTGGACGAGGAGGATCCGGTTCAGCGGTTGCGCAAGGTGCATGCCCGGTTGGGGCAAACCAAGGCCAGCGGCCAGCCCCAAGCCGGAAACCTGTTCCTATCTCTGGCTGATCGCATCCCGTTCGCACTGACCGCCTGGACCGTTGGCGTCTTGATGCGGCTACCGCAACGCGGAGTCGCAACGGTGGCGACGAATGTGCCCGGGCCACGCCAACCACTGCAGATCATGGGTCGGCCAGTGGCCGCGGTATTCCCGGTGCCGCCGCTGGCGATGCACCTGCGCACCGGCGTCGCGATGCTCAGCTACTCCGACGACCTGTACTTCGGCATTCTCACCGACTACAACGCGGTTGCAGATGTGGATCAGCTGGCGCGGGGGATCGAAGCCGCGGTGGCCCGGCTGGTGGCGATCAGCAAGCGGCGCAAGGCCCGTCGCGCTCGCGGACCGTTGTCACTGGTGGTGTGAGGATGGGCGATTCTGCTAGCGACCTGGCAAACCGCACCGATGTCGCGGCACTGTTGCGCCGGTTCTACGGTCGAGCCTTGGACGACGAGGTGTTGGCGGAGCCGTTTACCGAACTGCGGTCGAGCGGACTGGACTCGCACCTTCCGGTCATGTGCGACTTCTGGGAGACGGTGTTGTTCCGTGCCGGTCGTTATCGTGGTAGCGCGCTGACGGCCCACCGGGATCTACACCGCCAGACCCCGCTGCGCGCCCGCCATTTCGTCCGCTGGCTGACCATTTGGAATGACACCGTCGATGCGATGTATCGCGGGCCGGTGGCCGAGCATGCGAAAGTTCAGGCCGCCAGGATCGCCTGGGCGATGCATCGCCGGCTCAACGGAGTGGATGCCCTCGAACTCGACGCACTCGTCGGCCGCTGAGGTCACGCCCCCCCGAGCGTCACGCCAGAGTGACGCTCCATGCCGAACGCCACGCTGGCGTGACGCTCGGCGCAGAAGGGGGTCAGGCGAAGGTGTCGTTGCGGTCTGGCTCCGGGCCGAACTTGAAGTGCCGTCCGGTGATTCCGGTCGGGATCACCCGCACGTAGTGCAACTTCAAGGTCGGGATCCACGGTGACAGTTTGGCGCGCTCTGCTTTTTGCACCTCCGCGTCGGTTCTCAGTACCTGAGCGCGACCCTTGACGATCACACTCCAGCCTTCGGTGTCGCTGTGATCGTCAGCTTCAAAGGCGACCGGGCTACTCGTCACGGCGAGAAACAGTTTGGTGCCCTCGGCGGTGCGGAACAGCACGGTGCGATCCTGCACCACGTAGTTGACCGGGAAGATCTCCGGCTCGCCGGCGATGCTGGTGACCAACCGGCCCAGCGCCGCGCTGCTCAGCAGCTTCCAGCTTTGATCGTCAGACAGAAACGTGACTGGTCGGTCGGGCATCGTTTCAACCTTTCTCGGGCTTCTGGCGAACTTCAAAAATACTGTCTAGTCCTCGCCGCGGCGTCGGAGCGGGAATTTCTTCGATCAGCGGAGTGATCCCAGCGCGGATCAAGACTTGCGGCTGGCCGCGTCGGCCGATCAGGTCGGCGACGATGTCGCGGCTTTCGTTCGACTCGATCAGATGCGTCAAGGTGCACGTTGCCATTCCGGCCATGGTGCATTCGAGCAGAACGCTGGACAACACCTCACCGCACCGCAATACGTCGGCCCGAGTGTCGCCGGGGGTGGATAGAACAAGGATTTTCGACCAGTCCGAGGTGATTTCGGGCCGGCGGTCCTGGTGACTGCGAACCGGAAAATCGCGGCTCAGGTCTACCCGCTGGCGCTCGGTGTCGGAAGCGAGCGCCAGCGGTGGCACGCCATCGGTCAGCACGAACGGTGAAGTCCACCAATCCAGTTCGGCATGATAGGACAAGTCATCGCGCCGTAGCGCCGCGCTGAGGTGCGACGCTTGCACCAGTTGTGGCCGTTGCTCGTCGGTGAGCACGTCGAGCATCGCGATGTCGTTGTCGATGGTGTTCCTCAGCACCCCTTCAAACAGGTCCCAGTAGCGGGGACGGTCAAACGCAAGTCGATCGGTGCGCCGTTGCAGGATCGACTCGGCCCGTTTGAGTTCGGTCTCGGTGACTTCCTCGATGGGGCGGAAGTCGACCGTGGCCAGATGGTTGGGGTCATCGGGGGTGGGGAAGCGGGTGATGCTGGGTTGCCAGCCCGCCGCCGTCATGGCTACGCCCAGATGGTCGAGCACCGCCCCGCAGCTGATGAGGGTTTCCCGGCCGGAATGGTCTGTGGCGGGAACGGTTCGGCCGCGATCGGCGAACAGGTGAACAGCCACGACCTCGGAACCGGAATCGCGGTCGCGGTCGGCCACCCACCGCCACGGTTGGCTGTTGTGTACCGATGGCGCCCGGCAGGCCAGCAGCACTGCGGTTTTGAGCACCTCCATGTCCACACCCTCGAGGCTACGGACGGCCTGGAGCGGCTGGCTAGGGTCATTCGTCATTCAGCGCAAATACCTTGTGTCACTGTGCGTTCAGGGTGGAGTTGCTGCTCGCTCGGGCTCTGATTCTGTCGGTGGCCGCTCGTGTTATTCGAACATGAGTTCGATTAACCGGGAAGAGGTTGTTGCGGCTTTCGACGCGCTCGATGCGGTGATGACGCGGCTGCAGGACTTGTGTTTTGACGGGTTGACGACGCCGGAGCGGTTGGCGTTGTTGCAGCGTTGTGAGGTTGCGCGGCGTCGGTTGCCCAGCATCGAGCATCCGCTGATCAATCAGCTGGGGGAGCAGGCCGGTGAGCAGGAGTTGGGTGGGAAACTGGCGGCGGTGTTGGCCGGTCGGTTACGGGTCAGTCGCGGGGAAGCCAGTCGGCGGCTGGGGGAGGCCGCTGATCTGGGTCCGCGCCGGGCGTTGACGGGCGAACAGCTGGCGCCGTTATTGAGTGCGACCGCCTCCGCGGTGCGTCAGGGGCGTATCGGTGCGGGTCATGTGCGGGTGATCCGGGAGTTCTGTGGCCAGGTGCCCGCCGAGGTGGACCTAGAGACCCGCGAGCGCGCCGAAGCGCATCTGGCGCGGTTGGCGGGGCAGTTCCGCCCCGATCAGTTGGCCAAATTGGCGCAGCGGTTGATGGATTGTGTGAATCCCGATGGTCGCTATAGCGATGAGGATCGGGCGCGGCGACGCGGCTTGACGCTGGGGCGGCAGGGACGCGACGGGATGTCGCGGATCAGCGGCTGGCTGACCCCGGAAGCGCGGGCGGGGTTGGATGCGGTGCTGGCCAAGCTGGCGGCCCCGGGGATGTGCAACCCCGATGACGAGAGTCCGGTGGTGCAAGCCCCGGCCGGTGCGGACGCCGTGAGTCGTGATCGGCGTTCGGTTGGGCAGCGTCACCATGATGGGCGCAACGCTGCGGTGCGGGCGTTGGTGGCCTCAGGAGACTTGGGCCAGCACAACGGGTTACCTGCCTCCATCATTGTGACGACCACCCTTGGTGAGCTGCAAAGGGCCTGCGGTCGGGGGCTGACCGGGGGCGGCACCGTGTTGCCGATATCGGATGTGATCCGGTTGGCCCGTCACGCGCATCACTATCTGGCGGTGTTTGATCGGGGCAAGGCGGTGGGGCTGTATCACGCCAAACGGCTGGCCACTGCGGGGCACGCCTGGTGTTGTATGCCAAAGACCGTGGTTGCACCCGTCCGGGCTGTGATGTGCCGGGCTATCAATGCGAGGTGCATCATGTCGCCGCGTGGGCCACCAGCGGGCGCACCGACATCGATCAACTCACTCTGGCCTGCGGGCGTGACCACAAACTGCTCGAGCAGGGCTGGCGCACTCGCAAGAACGCCCACGGTGATACCGAATGGCTGCCACCGCCGCACCTCGACCATGGACAGCCAAGAACCAACACCTACCACCACCCCGAAAAACTGCTCCGCGACAGCGCAGCCGACGAAGGCGAAGAGGGGGGTTGATCGCGCCGTTGTCTGGCATGCTGAACCCATGGCAGGCAAGGAAATCGATCGGGTCCGCGGGACGAGCGCGCTGGCGGTGATCAAGCAGCACCCCGCAATGGTGCTGTTCGTGTTGTCGCCGGCGCTGGCACTGTTGGCTGTCATCTGGTGGCTGGCTGGTGCCGGTTGGGCAATCGCCGCGGCCCTGGTGGTGCTGGTCGTCGGTGTTGCCGTCGTGGTCCGCAAACGCTGATCGCGCCACGATGCGGTCATGGTGGGGTTGGGGCAACGTCGAGGATGCTCTGACCGAGGCGGAGACGCACGCGTTGTTATCGCGCGTATCGGCGTTGCTTCCCGGCCATGACCTTTCCGATCATCAGCCGCCGGACCCGGCCGCGCTCGCGCTGCCCGCGGCCCGGGTCAGCCCGCCGGAATCGCTGGCGGGGATCTGCTCGTCCGATCCGATAGATCGTGCGGGTCATGCGCGCGGCAAGGCTTTTCGCGACGTCACCCGCAACCTGCTGGGCCACCTCGACCATGTGCCCGACCTGATCGCGCGGCCGCGCAGCGAACAGGACGTTGTCGATGTGCTGGATTGGTGTACCCGAGAACAGATTCCGGCGATCCCATACGGTGGTGGCAGCTCGGTGGTCGGCGGTGTCGAGCCGCGCTTCGATCAGCCGGCGGTCACGGTGGACATCGGTGCACTGGGTGCGGTGCTCGAGATCGACAGGGTGAGTCGGGCGGCACGGATCCAGGCGGGCGCGCTGGGGCCCTCGATCGAAGATCAGCTCCGCCCGCACGGTCTCACGTTGCGCCATTTCCCGCAGTCCTTCGGATTCTCCAGCCTGGGCGGCTGGCTTGCCACTCGCGCGGGCGGGCACTTCGCGACGCTCTACACCCACATCGACGACTTGACCGAATCCATGCGGGTGGTCAGTCCGGCGGGAGTCGGCGAGTCGTGGCGGCTGCCGGGCTCGGGTGCGGGGCCCTCTCCGGACCGGATGTTCCTCGGTTCCGAGGGCACCCTGGGCATCATCACCGAGGCGTGGATGCGGTTGCAGGACCGCCCGCGATGGCAGCTCACCGCATCGGTCGAGTTCGACGATTGGGCGGGGGCGGTCACCGCGACCCGCGCCATCGCGCAAGCGGGCCTCTATCCGACGAACTGCCGGCTGCTGGATCCGGCCGAGGCGTTCCTCAACACCGGTACCGCGGTCAGCGGCGGCCTGCTGGTGCTGGCTTTTGAATCGGCCGATCATCCGATCGACCCGTGGCTGGACCGGGCGGTGGAGATAGCCGCCGGCTACGGCGGCACCGTGACCGCACGGCGTGGACGCGAGACCCGCCAAGCCGCCGCGGCGCAGAGTGGCTCTGACGTCTCTCAGGCATGGCGTTCGGCGTTCCTGCGGATGCCCTACCAGCGCGACGCTCTGGCCCGGCGCAGTGTGATCGCCGAAACCTTCGAAACCGCATGCACCTGGGACGGATTCGACGCCCTGCACGCCGCCGTCACCGACGCGGCCCGCGCGGCGATCGAGCGGGTCTGTGGCGTCGGGTTGGTGACCTGCCGCTTCACCCACGTCTATCCGGATGGTCCGGCCCCCTATTACGGCGTCTACGCGGCGGGGCGCTGGGGATCCCTGGATGCGCAATGGGACGAGATCAAGGCAGCCGTTTCGGAAGCGATCAGCACGACCGGCGGCACCATCACCCACCACCACGCCGTCGGCCGCGATCACCGGCCCTGGTATGACCGGCAGCGCCCCGATCCCTTTATGGCGGCGTTGCGCGCGGCCAAGACCGCACTGGACCCGGCCGGGATTCTCAACCCCGGGGTGCTTCTCGACCGTTGATCAGGCGTGCCCGATGCGCAGCATCTCGGTCACGTTCGGCAGTTTCACGCGCGGACGTCCGAGGGCCTCGCCGGCGGCTCGTTCGAAGTGGTCAATGGATTTCCAGTGCTCGGCGGTGACCAGCTCCGGCTGGCGTGAACTCAGCCAGTCGGCAAGGTCGGCGGTGTGGCTGCTGGGGAACGTGTTGAGCTCGGCGGCCGTCAGGTCGGCCATCAAGGTGTCGACGGTGTCCTGGGAATCTTTCTTGTTGGTCCCGATCACCCCGGTCGGTCCGCGCTTGATCCAGCCCACGACGTACTCGTTGCTGCTGCCTTGCACCCGGCCGGCGGTGTTGGGGATGATCCCGCGTTTCTGGTCAAACGGCAGCCCGGGGGTGGGGACCCCGCGGTAGCCAACCGATCGCACGACCAGCTGAACCGGCAGTTCCTCTCGCTCTCCGGTGTCCTTGGCTGACACCCACCCGTCCTCATCGGTAACGAGTTCGTTGTGGCCGAGCACGATCTGCTCCACCCGGTCGGTGCCTTTGATTTCGACCGGCGAAGTCATGAACTTGAACACGATTCGGCGGTGACCTGGACGTGGTGCGTGCTCGGTGTAGCCGCGCAACACCTTGATGTTCTGCTTGATCCCCTTGCCGGCCGCCTCCGCATCCGCGTCGCTGATGCCCTCCAGCTGGGCCGGGTCAACCACCACGTCGACCCCTTCGAGCTCACCGAGCTCGCGCAACTCCAGAGTCGTGAATGCGGCCTGCAGCGGCCCGCGCCGACCGATGATCACCACTTCCTCGACCCCGCGCGGGCGCAGTGAGTCCAGTGCGTGGTCGGCGATGTCGGTGAGGGCCAACACTTCGGGATCGGTGACCAGGATCCTGGCTACGTCGATCGCGACGTTGCCGTTGCCGATGACGACGGCGCGACGGCCCGACAGATCCGGTGTCGAGTGTTCGAAGTTCGGATGCGCGTTGTACCAGCCGACGAAATCGACGGCGGCCACGCTGCCGGGCAGGTTCTCCCCGGGGATGTTGAGCGGCTTGTCGGATTGGGCCCCGATGGCGTAGATGACGGCGTCATAGCGTTCGGTCAGCTCGGCGGTGGTGACGTGTTCGCCCACCACCACGTTGCCGAAGAATCGGACGCGAGGGTCTTCGGCGGTCTTCTCGAACTGTTTGCTGATCGACTTGATCTTGGGGTGGTCGGGGGCGACGCCGGAACGCACCAGTCCCCACGGGGTCGGCAGCATCTCGAGTATGTCGACGGCCACCTCGATCTCGTCGGAGGAGTCGGCTGCCTTCAGCAGCGACGCTGCGGCGAAGAACCCCGACGGCCCGGAACCGACGACGGCGACGTGGTACGGACGTTGGTTTTGCGGCATGGTTCTGCCCTCTGTTCGTGCCCGGCTGCGCGCAGGGGGTACATGGGCTGACAGCGTCGCAGTCGCGCGGTGCACATGATCGTCTCCTGATGCTAGACGCTGATGCCAGCGACTACCGGTAGCCTTGTCGGCTGTGGAACCCGACCGTCAAGCCGAGATCGCTGCCCTTGACTCCGCCCTGACCACGGTGGAGCGGGTGCTCGACGTCGAAGGTCTGCGCAGTCGCATCGAGAAGCTCGAGCACGAGGCGTCCGACCCGAAGCTCTGGGACGACCAAACCCGAGCCCAGCGTGTGACCAGTGAGTTGTCTCACACCCAGGGGGAGTTGCGGCGGGTCGAGGAGCTGCGAAGGCGTCTCGAGGACCTGCCGGTGCTCTACGAGCTCGCCGCCGAGGAAGAGGGCGCCGCGGCCGGAGAAGCGCTGGCCGAGGCGGACGCCGAGTTCAAGGCGTTGCGTGCCGACATCGAGGCCACCGAGGTGCGCACCCTGCTTTCCGGCGAGTACGACGAGCGTGAGGCGCTGGTCACCATTCGCTCCGGCGCAGGGGGAGTCGACGCCGCGGACTGGGCCGAAATGTTGATGCGGATGTATGTCCGGTGGGCCGAGCAGCACAAGTACCCCGTTGAGGTGTTCGACACCTCCTACGCCGAGGAAGCCGGGATCAAAAGCGCCACGTTCGCCGTGCACGCGCCGTTTGCCTACGGCACGCTGTCGGTCGAGCAGGGCACCCACCGGCTGGTGCGGATCAGCCCGTTCGACAATCAGAGCCGCAGACAGACGTCGTTCGCCGAGGTCGAAGTGCTGCCGGTGGTGGAGACCACCGATCACATCGACATCCCCGAAGGCGATGTGCGGGTCGATGTCTACCGGTCCAGTGGCCCGGGCGGGCAGTCGGTGAACACCACCGACTCGGCGGTTCGACTGACCCACATCCCGACCGGCATCGTGGTCACCTGCCAGAACGAGAAGTCGCAGCTGCAGAACAAGGTGGCGGCGATGCGGGTTTTTCAGGCAAAGTTGTTGGAGCGCAAGCGTATAGAAGAACGCGCTGAGCTCGACGCATTGAAAGGCGACGGCGGTAGCTCGTGGGGCAACCAAATGCGCTCCTACGTGCTGCACCCCTACCAGATGGTCAAGGATCTGCGAACCGAGTACGAGGTTGGTAATCCGGCGACCGTGCTAGACGGAGACATTGACGGATTCCTGGAAGCAGGGATCCGGTGGCGCAACCGGAAAGATGACGACTAACACCACAGCTTTTGCCCTGGCAACATTCTCGCCGGCCCAGTATTGGCACGACTTCTGGCGCGGGCAGATCGGCGAATGGATCATCACCCGCGGTCTGCGCGTCGTCATGGTGCTGATCGCGGCGGTACTGGCCGCGCGCTTCGTGACCTGGGTTGCCAAGCGAGTGACTCAGCGCCTCGACCTGGGGTTCACCGAAAGCGACGCGCTCGTGCGATCGGAGGTCTCCAAGCACCGCCAGGCGGTGGCGTCGGTGATCTCCTGGGTCTCGATCGTCCTGATTTACGTCATCGTCCTGTACGAGATCGTCGACATTCTGCCGTTTCCGGTCGGGTCGTTGGTAGGGCCGGCCGCGGTGCTGGGTGCGGCGCTGGGCTTCGGCGCCCAGCGCCTGGTGCAGGACCTGCTCGCGGGGTTCTTCATCATCGTCGAGAAGCAATACGGGTTCGGCGACCTGGTGGAGCTCAGCATGGTCGGGTCACCGGAGAATGCGGCCGGCACGGTGGAGGAGGTCACGCTGCGTGTGACCAAGCTGCGATCCAGCGACGGTGAGGTGTACACCGTTCCCAACGGCAACATCGTCAAGTCGATCAACCTGTCCAAGGACTGGGCGCGCGCGGTCATCGACATCCCGGTCCCGACCGGCGCCGACCTCAACCGCGTCAACGAGGTCTTGCACCGGGAATGCCAACATGCGCGCGAAGACGCCATCCTCGGCGACCTGTTGCTGGATGAGCCCACGGTAATGGGCGTGGAGAAACTCGAAATGGACACCGTCACGCTGCGGCTGGTGGCGCGCACGCTGCCCGGAAAGCAGTTCGCGGCGGACCGGCAGTTGCGGGTGTTGGTGATCCGCGCGCTCACCGGCGCCGGGATCATCACCCCGGCCGACGCCCAGGCCGCGGTGGGGGTCATGGCTCACCCGGCCACCGTTAGTGGGGCAGCGGACGCACCTGCGGGAGCGGAGCAGCAGCGGTAGCGATGAAAATCACATTTGTTCCTACCCGCTTGCGGCGCAGCGGTCAGTCGAACGGCAACCGCAAGCGCGGTACGCCCCGTCAGTTGTTCGGCGGCCGGATCCGTCTGTCAACGGTGGTACTGATGGTGGCTTTCCTGGCGGTGTGGTGGCTCTATGACACCTACAACCCGCAGCACTCGGCTGGAAAGACCACACCCCCCAGCCAGGTGGTACCGCCGGGCTTGGTGCCCGATCCGAACTACACCTGGGTGCCGCGCACCAGGGTGCAGCCACCGACCACGGCCACCCGGCCCACGCCCACCACCACATCGCCGACGCCGACTCCGACGCCGACCACGTCAACTCCGGTTCCCGGCCCCTCGGCGCCGCCGTGTCTGCTGCCGCCGCCGTTCTGTCCCGCCACTACGACCCCGCCAACACCGGTTCCGTCACCGTCGCAGACCCCTGAGCCGGAGCCGGGGCCGGTATCGTCGGGGCCGACTCCGACACCACCGGCCAGCTAATTTTCGCCTGCAGGCGAAGCGCACCGCTACACTGGCGTGCCGTGATGATCACCCTGGACCATGTCAGCAAGCAGTACAAATCGTCGGCGCGCCCGGCGTTGGATGACATCAATGTCAAGATCGACAAGGGTGAGTTCGTCTTCCTGATCGGTCCGTCGGGTTCGGGCAAGTCGACGTTCATGCGGTTGTTGCTGGCGGCGGAGACGCCGACATCCGGAGATGTGCGGGTGTCGAAGTTCCACGTCAACAAGCTGCGTGGTCGCAATGTGCCCAAACTGCGGCAGGTGATCGGTTGCGTTTTCCAGGACTTCCGGTTGCTGCAACAAAAGACGGTGTACGAAAACGTCGCGTTCGCCCTTGAGGTGATCGGCAAGCGTGCGGACGCGATCAATCGGGTGGTGCCCGATGTGCTCGAGACGGTCGGCTTGTCGGGCAAAGCCAACCGCCTGCCGCACGAGCTGTCCGGCGGCGAGCAACAGCGGGTCGCGATCGCCCGCGCCTTTGTCAACCGGCCGCTGGTGCTGCTGGCCGACGAGCCCACCGGCAACCTGGACCCAGATACCAGTAAGGACATCATGGATTTGTTGGAGCGAATCAACCGCACCGGGACGACGGTGCTGATGGCAACGCACGACCACCACTTCGTTGACTCGATGCGGCAGCGGGTGGTCGAGTTGTCGCTGGGCAGGCTGGTTCGTGATGAACAGCGCGGTGTCTACGGGATGGATCGCTAAGTGCGCTTCGGCTTCCTGCTCAACGAGGTCCTGACCGGACTTCGTCGCAATGTCACCATGACGGTCGCCATGATCTTGACGACCGCGATCTCGATCGGCCTGTTCGGCGGTGGTCTGCTGGTGGTCCGCCTGGCGGAGAACTCGCGTGCCATCTATCTGGACCGCGTCGAAACCCAGGTGTTCCTCACCGACGACGTATCGGCCAACGATCCCAACTGCGATTCCGACCCGTGCAAGGCGTTGCGCGAGAAGATCGAAAAGCGCAAAGACGTCAAAGCGGTGCGATTCCTCAACCGCGCGCAGGCCTACGACGATGCCATCCGCAAGTTTCCGCAGTACAAGGACGTTGCGGGCAAGGATTCATTCCCGGCATCGTTCATCGTGAAGCTGGAGAACCCGGAGCAGCACAAGGACTTCGACTCCGCCATGCAGGGCCAGCCCGGGGTGCTCTCGGTGCTCAACCAGAAGGATCTGATCGACCGGTTGTTCGCGGTGCTGGACGGCTTGAGTAACGCCGCGTTTGCCGTGGCATTGGTCCAGGCCGTCGGTGCGATCTTGCTGATCGCCAACATGGTCCAAGTCGCCGCGTATACGCGGCGCACCGAAATCGGCATCATGCGATTGGTGGGGGCCAGCCGCTGGTATACCCAGCTGCCGTTTCTGATGGAGGCGATGCTGGCCGCGACGCTCGGGGTCGTCATCGCCATCGGCGGCCTGATATTCGTGCGGGCGATGTTCCTGGAAAACGCGTTGAACCAGTTCTACCAGGCCAATTTGATCGCCCGTATCGACTATGCCGACATCTTCTTCATCTCCCCGGCCCTATTGGCGCTGGGCGTTGCGATGGCCGGGGCCACGGCGTACGTGACGTTACGGCTATACGTGCGGCGGTAGCGATGGCAGCGCAGTCGAAGCAGGCGAAACCGTCCGGCAAGCAGGGTGGCAAGAAGATCATCGCCACCAATCGCAAGGCTCGGCACAACTACTCGATCATCGAGGTGTTCGAGGCCGGTGTCGCACTGCAGGGGACCGAGGTGAAGAGCCTGCGGGAGGGGCACGCGTCGCTGGTCGACGCCTTCGCCACCGTCGACGACGGCGAAGTCTGGCTGCGCAACCTGCACATCCCGGAGTACCTGCACGGCACCTGGACCAACCACGAACCGCGGCGCAACCGCAAGCTGCTGTTGCATCGCCGCCAGATCGACACCCTGTTCGGCAAGATTCGCGAAGGCAATTTCGCGCTGGTTCCGCTGTCGATGTATTTCCTCGACGGCAAGGTCAAGGTCGAACTCGCGTTGGCGCGCGGTAAGCACGCCCACGACAAGCGTCAGGACCTGGCCCGGCGTGATGCCCAGCGTGAGGTGATTCGCGAACTGGGTCGCCGGGCCAAGGGCATGGGCTGACTGGCGGTGCGACCGTAAGCGTCGCGTTTGGGCTCACGCCGGGTTTGCGATTGGCCAGCCGGGGTAGGGGTGTTGCGTCGGGAAATCGGAGCGCGGGTGGACTCCATCGGCTAGAAACACGCGCCGCTGGGGTGGGTCGGGTGCTTTGGTGACACACGCGTTGGTGTCGGCTTGCCTGGTTGGCCATTGCGGTGGGGCAAGCCGCAGGGTGTCGGTCGGTCCGTGGATGGCGTAGCCGACGATCCGCCAGCCGTCGAACACATCTGTTGTCGGTGCGGGGGCCGGCCCCCACTGAGGTGGCAACGGCGGGCTTGTGTCGGGTGCGGGGGCGGTCATTGCGACCCATTGCGCGAAAATGCCGCCGTCGGGATTGTGAGTGCCCAGAGGGTTGGTCGGATCGTTGCTGTATCGGCCATCTCCGATGTCGTAGGCGGTCCCGTAGTCCCATCCGCAGACCACGGCGGTGACCTGGCGGCCGGAGGTGTCGATACGCAGGATGTGGGAGCGGCCCGTACCTACGGCTGGATACGGGAGCGGACTGCTGTCGGGGCGTGGCTCAGGCCAGAGGTCTTGGGTGATGGGGGGTGGGTTCAGCGAATAGTCGGGCTCGGCTGGGTCGTTGGGTGCGACCGCGTGTTTAAACCCGGGGTAGACGTAGTCGATGTCGCCCATCTGGCTGGCAAGTGAGCGCGACTCCAGGTACGCGCGGATGACTACCGCAGGTCCGGTCACAAGGTCGATTCCCGGTTCCGCGCTCCACACTTCTCGTTCTTGTGCCAGCAGTCCGGTCCAGGGGACCTTTGATAGCGGCGGCGGCGCGGGTTCCGAGTGACTGCAGCCGATGGCTGCCATCATGACAACGGGTAGCGTGGCCAGTGCTCGGGATACGCGACGTGTTGCGCTCATTTTTTCCATGGTTGTGGGTTGTGCACAACATTGTTGTAGTAGGTCGAAATATCGGAGTCGATCCGTGTCACCGTGTCGTTGCCGAGTGTCTGGCTTAGCGCGCTTGAAAGTACGCTGTCGGAGGCTTGCGGAGTATTCTTCTTGCGCCAATCCTCGTTCATCTCGGCATAGGTGGCAATTCGCATCGGGCCGTCAGGATGCTGCGGATCGACTGGGCGATATAGCTCCGGTTCCAATCCAGACAGCGGTTGGCCGGACGCCAGAAATCCGTCGAGCACCAGCCGCGGTGGGGTGGTGTGGGGCATGTCCGGAATCGACGTCGTGGTGGGCGCGGGACCGACGATGTCGTGCTCTATGGCCGAGCCGATGAGATTTGTTCCGCCGCCTACGATTCCCGCTCCGGGGATCGGCAGAGTGCCGACGCCGAAGGTGCCGCCCGGTGTTGGCCCAAGTAGCTTGCGTATGCATGTGCGGTTTTCCCCGCGAGCTCGGCTTCAGGCCCCCCAGGGTTTTGCGTCCAGCTGAACAATGAGCCGATGCCCTTGCCGCCGTCGTCCCACCGATTGTGGGTCACATCGAACAAGAACTGATCGTGGCCACTGCCGGTAAGCAGGTCGGTCACCCTCACGTGATCGCGCCCGGCCACCCGGAATACATCGTCGAGGGTGCTCCGCTGGGCGCCATGGAGCAAACTATGGTCCACGATTTGCCCGTGTGGCATTTCTTCGTGGAGTTCTCGCGTGCCCCAGTCAAGCATGGCCTTGTCCAGCTCCGTGCCGTGCTGCAGTCTTGGGCTGCCATCACCGGCGACCTTGGCGATCTCCGCGATGTCGTTGGCCGAATTCGGGTGCGAGGGTTCGTTGAATGTGAGTGCGTTCTGCAAACTTTGCGGCAGTTGATTAAACCCGCCCTGCGTCGTTTCCGAACCCTCTTGGGCTCCTACTTTGGTATCGGTCTTGGGGAAATTGAGGTTCGGGTTGCTCATCAACTGCCACGAGTCGCCGATGATGGCTCGCTCGACTCCCAGGCGTTGTTCGGCGGTCTTGAGCGCATCGACAGACATGCCATGCTCTTGAGCTTGTAGCTGGCTCAACACCGATGCCTGCTCCGCGTTTAGTGGCGTCTTTCCGGCCAGCTGATCCGGGGTGATGGAACCCAGCACCCCGCTGACGCGAGCGGCCGCTCCCAGGTCACCGGCAAGCGCGTCATGTACGTCTCGCTCGGCCTGGCGGGGCGTCTCTGCCTCATGGCCGTCGGCCCCCCGAACCCGAGCCGGGTCGTATCCATCGGCGGCGAGGTTGGTCTGTCCTTCCTTTTTGCAGAATGTCTGAGTAGCAGTTTCGGATTGAGTGCAGTCGTCTCAGGGCGTCCTCTGTGTCGCGGATTGCATCGTCTTCACACGCCGTGATGATGGCATCGAGTGCGTTTCTATCCGCCGCGCTGAGGTGGGGGTCCTTTTCCATCTCCATCGCCTGCGCGATCAGGTCATCAAGGTCCTGCAACTGAATTTCGAGGGTGGCGATTCTTCCGGCAGCGCCTTTTTGCGCCTCAGCCAGCGCTGCGGCGACCTCCTCCAGATGGGCTCCGATCTGGGGCAACTGCTCGGATTGAGCGCCCAGCGCCTGGGCTGTGCGCTGCACCTCGGCGGAATCGTTGATGGGGTTCTCGCCGTTCTGGTGATTCCAGGCAGCTTCAAAGCGTCGGCGGGCTTGCTCAAACGTAACGTTCGACTCGGCAGTGCTGCGTCCCGCAGCGTGAAACGCGGTTGCCAAGTCGGAAATCTGAGCTGGGCGACCAGCCTGGAGGCTTTGGTTGATCGCCCAGGGATCACCTCCGGCATAGGCGACTAGCGCCGGGACGCTTATGTACCTAAGCTGCATTGCCCCACCTCGAGCGTGGCTGTCCGCGCGCTGGGATTGGTTCGTGCGCTCGGAATGGAACAAACCCGAATTGATCAGCATCGCCGTCCCTTCTCGGCCCGGGGACACAGGATACTGTCGCGAGCCGGGTGGTCAATTCGCTTGGCGATGGCCGGTCGTGCGGCGCTACGGGCGCATTTCGCTCCGGCCGGGTCGACCTGACACCATCGGCCCAAGAGACAACCCCAATAGACAACACAGAGACCTGGATCTCGTTGTCGGTCGCTATCGAGGTGGGCGAACATGGACAAGGCATGGGCTGACTGGCGCGCACGCGCAAGCTGCGGTACGTACGGGAGATGGCGGTGACTGAAGACCCTGTGATTCGGGAGTTGTCCGCGGCGGTGGAGCGCAGCCCCGAGGTTGTCGAACTTCGGCTGCATCTGGCCGCGCTGTTGGCTGACAGGGGACGCCACGCGGAGGCGCTGGGGCATTGCAGTGCGGTACTTGCCAAGGACACCGCCAATGCGGAGGCGCTGAGCTTGTTGCAGCGTTGCAGCGCGGCGTTGGCAGCGCCTGTCGAGGTGGTGCCGGCGCAACAGCAACAGCACGCTCCCGACACTGCCGGCTTTGACTGGTCCAAGGCGGAAAAACAGGTCGCCGACATCATCGAGCCCGCATTCGTGGAGGCGCCCCCGGACGTCGTCGGCGAGGGCGATTTCGACGTGGTGCAGCGCAGCCAGGTCCGGTTGGCCGATATCGCCGGTATGGCCGATGCCAAACAGCAACTGGAGCTTTCACTGCTTGGGCCGCTACGCAACCCCGAGCTGATGAAGGCGTACAAGGTCTCCGCACGCGGTGGCCTGTTGTTATACGGCCCGCCCGGGTGTGGGAAAAGCTATCTGGCCAAGGCCGTTTCGGGGGAGCTGGGCGCCAGCTTCTACCAGGTGGGAATCGCAGATGTGCTGCATCGCTGGTTCGGGGACAGTGAACGCAGCATCCGCGCGGTCTTCGACAATGCCCGCCGCAACGCTCCGTGTGTGTTGTTCTTCGACGAAGTGGACGCGTTGGGGCATCGGCGTTCCGCGCTCAGCGGCAGTGCGGGTTTGCGCACGGTGGTCAACTCCATTCTCGAAGAACTCGACTCGGCGGCGTCCTCCAACGATGGCGTCTACGTGCTCGGGGCGACCAATGCGCCCTGGGACGTCGACCCGGCGCTGCGTCGGCCCGGCCGTTTCGATCGGATGATTTTTGTCGGCCTGCCCGACGCCGAAGCCAGGGCGGGCATCGTCCGCGTTCATCTGCGGGATCGGCCGGTCGCGGGGATCGATCCCCGGGCGATCGCCAACCGCACTGAAGGGTTTTCCGGCGCAGATCTGGCGCACATCTGTGACAGCGCAACCCAGATAGCGATGGCCGAATCGATGCGTGCCGGACAGGTTCGTCCGGTGATGATGGCAGACATCGACGCGGCCGCCGCACAGATCCGCCCCAGCACTGGGCCCTGGTTCGAGACCGCGCGCAATGTCGTCGAGTTCGCCAACAACGACGGAACCTACGACGACCTGGCAAAGTATCTGCGCCGTAGAAAGATTCGGTGATGCCAGGCCCCGCCGCCGATCAGCGCGACGAAGCCATCCACATCGCCAGCATCCACTGCGACACTGGGAATTACGAACGCGCCCGAGAGGTCTTGCGCAGTTCGTTGGCGCAAAACCCCAATGACCCGAACCTGTTGGCGCATCTGTCTCGGGCTGAATACCTGCTGGGCAACTACGACAATGCCGCGTGGAGCGCATACAGCGCGTTGGCGGCCGCGCCCGAATCGGAATTCGCCATGCGGCTCTACGCGGTATCCCTCGATCAGCTGGGGCGCAGCTGGGACGCCCTGTGCATGGCGTGGCGGGCGGTGCTGGCTCATCCCAATGAGCCCCTGGCGCATCGGACGTACGCGAGCTTATTGCAGAAGGCCTGGCAATTGCCCAACGCGCTCTATGCCATCGACCAAGCGTTACGGCTCGATCCCGGCAACGTCGACGCACACGTTCTGCGCGGCTCGATCTTGCACGACCTGCGCCGAATCGAGGAATCCACCGAGGCGTATCGAGCCGCATTGGCGCTGGACCCAGGCAACGCCGAGGCGCTCAACAATCTGGCTATCAACCGGCTTCGTCGGCGCAAATTTGCGCACGCGCTGCGCGGGTTTCTCGATGCGGCAGGCACCGACCCGGCCATAGGTGCGGTGGCCCGCCGGAACATCGGTGTGGTCCTGGAACGGGTGTTTCGCGGGGTGACGGTGGTTGCCGGGGTGCTCGCGTTCTTCGCCGCCATGGTGCTGAAGCTGAACTCCAAGGCGCAATCGACGGCGGGGCTGCGGGTGGTCACCGGAATTCTCACCGGGGTGCTGATCGTCGGGTTCATCTGGATGCTGCGCTCGGCGCCCCGTCGGGTACTGGCTTCGGCGTTGCGCGAACAGCGCCTGACCTATCTCCGGGTGCTGCACGCGCTACTGGCAGTGCTGGTCGGGGCGATTGCCACCATCTTGGCCTGGCCCGCCGGCATCATCCCGGTGTGCGGCCTGCTGATATTGAGCGGGCTGCTGTTGTTCTGGGTCGGCCTCAGCTACTGAAGCTGACCGGCCTAGTATCCGACCATGGCCTCCCGACCCCTTACTGAACTCGATAAATCCGACGTATTGGCTGGGTTGTTCGCCGTGTGGGACTCCATCGACGCGCTGCTGGACGGGCTGCCCGAGGCCGATTGGCAGGCTAAGAGCCCGCTGCCGGGTTGGGATGTCAAGGCCGTCGTGGCGCACCTGATCGGGACCGAGTCTTTCCTGATGGGCGTCGCCGCGCCCGAGCCCGACGTCGACGTTTCCGCGCTGGGGCACGTGCGCAACCCCATCGGGGTGATGAACGAGTACTGGGTGCGCCACCTGTGCGGGGAGTCCGGTGCCAGCCTGCTGGAACGTTTCCGCAACGTGACCGAGAAACGGCGCAAGGCTCTCACCGACCTTTCCAACGAAGAATGGAATGCCGCGACCACCACGCCGGCCGGACCCGACAGCTACGGGCGGTTCATGCGGATCCGTGCCTTCGACTGCTGGATGCACGAGCAGGACATCCGCCACGCGCTGCAGCAGGAATCGTCCGACGAGCAGCTTGCGGGGCCGGCTTCGCGCCTGTCCCTCGACGAGATCTCGACCTCGATGGGGTTTGTGGTCGGCAAGCTGGCCAAAGCTCCAGAGGGCTCACGCGTCCTATTCGAGCTGACCGGACCGCTGACCCGCGAGATCCGCGTCAACGTCGAGGGTCGTGCGCAGGTCGTCGACGACTTCGGGGGACAAGAACCGACCGCGAAGATCCGGATCGACGGCCTGCAGTTCACTCGGCTCGCCGGTGGTCGCCCGAAGAGTCCGGCGCGCAGCCAGGACATCGAATTCGGCGGCGACAAGGACCTGGCCGCCCACATCGTCGAGCGTCTCAACTTCGTGATCTGATCGGGAACATAATTCGGTTGCCGCTGGTTTTTCAGGGCGTACCATGGGTTGTCCTGCCGAAGATCGGCAGGGATGCGAGGGGCTGAACGGTTTCGACTTCGCGCATCGAATCAAGGGAAGCGTGCCGGTGCAGGCAAGAGACCACCGTAAGCGTCGATGCAACTAGATAAGCGCCGATTCACATCAGCGCGACTACGCTCTCGCTGCCTAAGCGACGGCTAGTCTGTCGGACCGGGAACGCCCTCGCCCCGGACCCCGGCATCAGCTAGAGGGATCAACCGATGAGTTCGGTCGCGGGGCTCATCGGGACATCAACAGCGACTGGGATCGTCATCCTGGCTAGTTCGCGTGACCAGGAGATCCGAGCAGAGACATAGCGGACTGCGCACGGAGAAGCCTTGAGGGAATGCCGTAGGACCCGGGTTCGATTCCCGGCAGCTCCACAACTGAATGGCGGGTCGTACGCCATAACTATCGCGTACGAACCATGCCTGATTCCCAAATCGGTTGCCGGTCACGGCTGTGGCCGGACCCGCAGGGTAGTTGGTGTCGACGCCACCCGCGCATTGTCGTGGCAACTGAACCTGCGCAAGCACCCGGTCACGGCGGCGGGTAGTTGAATACCACCGTCCCAACACCGCTCGGACTGTTCGAGATGTACACCGGGCCCAATGCGAAGGGCAGAAGCCCGGTATTCATTGGAATGTTTCCGGTGACTACCGGGCTGTCGGTGGCGGTCGTCGTGTAGGAGTACAGCAGCGTTTGATTGTCGTTCGTGGAGATGGAGATAACCGTTCCCGGAGGGACGACTCCGGATGTCTGTCCGGTCCCGAGAATGATCCCGGGAATCGTCCCGTGGTTTCCGCCGGAATCAACAATCGAGGTGACCGGATAATAGGTGCCGAGTGGGTCATAACCGCCGAACTGGACATCCAGGGTGGTGATCGGTACTCCGCTCACCGAGGTTATGGGTGTGCCTGTGTTGGGCCCGAAATGCATGTATCCCTGAGGAATGTTAATCAGTTCGCGCTCATTGAGTTGACCCGGCAGCGCCGTGGTCACGACGTTGCCGTGCCCTCCTGCGGCGGCGTTGATATTCGGTCAGATGCCCAGTACGCCGTGCCCCGTCGGGCCGAAGCCGTTCCCCATCGCAATCAGGGTCAGGCCTTGCAGAGATGTCGGGAACGGGAGGATGCCGACCTGAACGCTGGTCGGGGCAGTGACAGCCCCACTGCCGAAGTCCACTGTTGTGTTGAAATCGGCGTCGAGGATGTTGACCCCGTTGCCGTACCGAATCACATCGAATCCGGTGGGCAGGCCAAGGTTTTGTAATCCGATGTCCCAGATGGGGACGACAAGACCAGCAGATCCGGTGTCAAGCAGCACAGGCACACTGGGCCCGCCGTTAATGGAGACATTTACCGCCGGAAAGTTGTTGTCGAGGTATAGCGGGACAGATGCGTTGACCGGTGACCCAGTGCCAGCGGGCCCGTTGTTGCCGTATAGCCAGCCGCCGAGGCCTCCTGGTCCGCCCGCCGCGTTGGGTCCTCCGGCACCCCCGGATCCGCCGTTGCCGATGAGCAGACCGCCAGCGCCGCCATTGGGGTTGGCTGCGGTGCCGTCGGCGCCGTTGCCGATGAGCGGGCGCCCGAGCAGGAATTCAGTGGGTGCATTGATGGCTCCCAGCACGTCGCGTCCGACCGTCTGCAACAGCGACGCGCTCTGTGCCTCAGCGGAGGCATATGCGCCGGACGCCGAGTTCAGCGCTTGCACGAACTGCTGGTTGAAAGCGTCGAAATGCCCACTCAGGGAATGATATTCGCGCGCGTGTCCCGCAAATAGCGCCGCAATTGCCGTTGATACTTCGTTGGCGGCAGCGGTTGCGAGAACGGTGGTTGGGCCGGCAGCGGCCCCATTGGCCGCTGCAAGAGTCGAACCGATGCTTTGTAGATCCTGCGCTGCCGATACCAACCACGGTGGGGCCACGCTCAGTTGCGCCACGCCGACCCCCGTCCTGTCATGGTTGTCCACGTCCCCGGCTGTCTCGTCGAGGTATCCCCAGTGATTCCGAGACAGTCGGCGCTCTTCGTCGTTTCCGAGTGCCCCAATTTCAATGCGGTGTGTCCGGGCAAAGGTGGTGTTGTGCGGCGTAGACGACGGCCGGCATTGGGATCCGGCGCGATTGCACACCGCGCACACACGCAGGTGTTGGCCATGCCGCACCTCCCAGGTGGGGGTGATGCTACGCCGACGGCATCTTCTTTGGCGGACGGTTTGATCGGCGCACGCCTCAACCGTGGTGCGGTGGTGCCTCGTTGCGCAGCCATTCGTCGTTTGACGCCCGCCGGATCAGATCCTCATCGCCGAACCTGTCCAGATCCTCGGGCGTGACGCGCACCCGCGGAGGTTTTGCCGGGGCCGGCGGCGGGGTTTCGGAGTCCATGACAGTGATTGTCTCTGATTTGAACGTCGGGTTGGGATTCGCGGTCGCTGCACCCCGGACAGCTAAGACGAACAATCCTGCTGTTTGGGATCGGTAGCGGATCCGCGCCGCTACTTTTCGCGTGACGACGCCAGACAATGGCGTCAGTGGATTTGAGCGAAAGAAGTTCCACGATGTGTGAATCTTCGGCTTCCAGCAAGCAGGCGACTGCCCTGGTGGGTGCGGTGTCACGGCTGAGACCACTAGTCGTCGGCTCGGCAATGACGGTGTTCGTCTATATCGGTCTGGGGCTTGCCGGTTTGGCGCTAGGCGCGGGGACGGCCCGGGCCGATTCGAGATGTGACCCGATCTGTCACGGCACTTGGTGCCCAGGCGAACCGGTGCCGTGGGCGGTGCGGGAGCTGGCCCAAACCTGGGACATGAACGTCTGCCATGACTTTCACCAGGTATCCGGTGGGGTCTACGCGGAGGGGCCGCTTCCGCCGGACGCGGTGCGGTGCCCGCCCATTTCGTTTTTGTGCCCCTGACCGGGGCGTGGTCGACGCGTTGAACGCCGATAGTGAAGCCTAGAAGCCCATCTTCTGGCATCTCACATTGTGATTCTGACAGACCATTCCGATCCGGCCTTGGCCTTCCAAGGCGCCCTCCGGATGGCTCTGATGCAACGCGCGTGGATCCTGGGCGGGGGGCTGGGTGAGGATGAGCAAATCGTCGATTATCGGGGGAGTCGCATCTTCTGGGTCCGCGTTGGCGATCGCGCTGCTACCCACCAGAGCCGTCAGCGCAATCAGGATTGCCGACACTGCGTGAGCGATTCTCCGAAGGGGCATTGATCAACCTCTCTGCCGCCTGCCACGAATTTCTGGCTAAGTGTGAAGTTTAGTCGCCAAGCGCAGCCATTAGCGATCCGGCAAACCAAGTAAGTACACGAATTGCACAACCACCCGCCACAAACCGACCGGGTCGTGTCCAGAGTGACGTCAGGGCTCCGGCGTTCCCTGAGAGTGACGTGTCTGCGTCGCGAACCAGCTACAAACGGGAAACAACTCTGATTTCTTCAACCAGCAAAGCCGTGAGGCGAATCGGGCGGTGCCTAGCGTATCGGCTGTGATGCCGATTTCCGCGGTGATTCGTCGTGCCGCGGTTCTCGCTGTGTGCCTAGTCGTATCGATTTCCGCGCCGTCGGCAGGTGCACAACCGGACGCCCAACCCCCGCCCGGTGCCGTGCCACCGGATGACGGGGCGGTGCCGCCTGGCACACCCGCCAAGATCACCACCCCTGACGGCTGGGTCGTGGCGCTCGGCGCGAAAGACGAGAAACACGTTCCGGTGGCGCCGATGACCACCGCGATCTCGTCTCGGGAGTACCTCTCCAGCGGGATCTTCGGCGCTTCGCTAACCGGGCCGGAAACCCCGCGGGGCATCCTCGAGGTCGGCTACGAGATTGGCTGCGGCATCGACATGAGCACCTCCAACGGCTTCGTCATGGCCAATAGCGGCGGTGTTGCCCCCTCGATCGGCGCCGAACTACCCCTGGGGCCCGGCCAGCCGCCGATTCTCATTCCTCTGATAACCGGGCAATACAACAACGTGGTCAGTGTGGGGCTCAAGCCCGGGTTCGTTGTCGTGGTGCCAGTGGTCAGAAAAGAGTTCAAGGGGGCAAATCCCTGGATCATGATCAGCGCCTTCCATCTCAAGATCGATGGGTGCGTTGGTCAATCGTTCGTCCGCTCGTACGCGACTCTGACCCGGATTACCGATGAATCCGACGTGGTGCTGTCCTACGTCGGCTCCACCAAGGCCGTCTGATCGCATCCCGGCCGATTCGGGTCGGTGGTCCTCGGAGCCCTTACTACGCCGGTGCGGCGGGCTCGATCAGAAGTGTCGGTACGTCGCACGTACCGTCCTTCACGCTGACCACGCGGGTGCCCGGCTTGCGTCCGACCCGAACCTCGGAGACGTCGAACCCGGCTTCGGCGAGGCGCCTTCGCGCGGCATCGGCGTCGGGGACGCGCCAGGACAGCCCCCACACCTGATCGGTTCGGGCTGGAAGCCGCGCGTCGCCCAGTGGCTGCGCGATCTCGATGGTGACTCCGCCCACGCGCAGGAACACCAGCCGCATGCCCCAGTCGGCAAAGCTGCGGTCCAGCGCGAGACGCAGGCCGAGCTGGTCGCGGTAGAGCGTGATTGCCGCATCGGCGTCGGATGTCTTGACCACGACGTGATCGATCCCGGTGACCACCGCATCCGGGGATCCGACTAGTGCGGCCTCGGCAAGGCGATCCGGCGACTCGTGCTCGATCGCGATCATCAACACCGCCCGGGTGCGGGTCTCCGGTAACAGCGCGCTGCGCCAGCGCCGCACCTGTCCGGTTTCGGAGTCGCGGCCGAGACCGGGGGACACCGGCGAGGGCTCGAGCCCGTTTGCGGCGAGCCGCGCATGCGCCGTGTCGAGATCGGCCGTCGCGAATGCGAGCCCGATCGGGCCCTCGCCGCGTTCATCGAGCTGCGCGGTGATCCGCTGCCCGAAGGGCCCATCGCCGCGCGGCGTGATCAGCTCGAGGTAGGTGTTGTCCAGCCGGAACAGCGTATTCGCTGTGCCCCAGCCGGGATGATCTCCGCGCCACGACGGGCTGCGGGACAACAGCGTGGCGTAGCGCCGCGTGGCGTTGTCGAGGTCGCGCACGGCGAGGATGACGTGGTAGAGCGCGTCGAACACATGCCCAGCATGCCTGATCGTCCTGAATGCTCGATCCGCCGGGTTGGCCCGGCGGGGTAGGGCCCGCTAACCGCCGCTCTCGCGGGCCTTGATCGCGTCTTGGGATATGTAGACGTCGAATTCGCCCGGTGCGGCGATGACGGCGTTGCCGTAGGCCGAGCGCACGAATGGCTTGGTCCACCACTTGCCGCCGCGCATTTCGGCGAAGAAGTTCCCGTCACCGCCGTTGAGGAAGATCTGGTGCTGTGTCGGTGAAACACCGTCGAGACGCTCACCAAACAGGCGGGTCACCTTGTAGCCGGAATGCATGCCCAAGATATTGACCCAATGGTGAAGCTCGACGATGTCGGCTTGCAGCACCCACATGTCGCCTTCGAGCTGATAGGTGTGGCGGCTATAGGCCTTGCCGGCATCGTCGTAGAGGGTGAGATCCACGTTGAGTTCATGCGCGGAGTTGCTGACCTGCGTCGCCACCACGTGGGCGGCCTTGACTTCGCCGGTCAACACCAAATACGTCTGCACCAGCGTGGCAAACCAGAGCATCAGTAGCGAAACAACCAGCAGCGCAACGCCGGTGACCGCTCGCCCGGGCCGGAATCGCAGTCGGCGCCCGCGCGCCGCCGCTCCCGAGCGGTCGCCGGAATGCACCTTCCGGCGTCGTCCGACCACCGACGACAGCAACATCACCACGGCGGCGACGGCGATGCCCGCCAGCACGATCTGCGCCAAGCCGAACTGGTGAGGGAAGTTCATATCCGTAGTTGTACCCGCTGAACCTCAATGCGAAGCCACGGCCTAGGGGTGTTCGCTAATTGCCCGCACCAGTCGTTGCCGGCCGCTGGGGGTGAGCCCGATGTCCTGAGTGCCTTGCCAGGTCTCGACATCGGCCAGAGTCTCTTCGCACCAACGCAATAGCAGATTGTTGAAGCCGGAGTAGAAGGACACGAGGCGTTCGTTGAGGTGCAGTCGCTGCGGGAACGGTCCTCCCGTCGCGAGCAGCTCCGCCACGAGCGGTAGACCTTCGGCGCGTACCGTGCGCGCTTGCCGTGCTGTCGCTTCGACGGCGGCGCGCAGATCGTCCATGTTTCCTTGGTCGGCGAGCATGACCCGAAGCAGTCCCTCGATTTCGAGCGTCGGGGGTGCCGGCTCCGTGCCGAGCCAGGCCTGTAGCGCGGCGCGGCCAGCGGGAGTGATCGTGTAGCGGGTGCGCCGCCGCCGCCCGCCCTCCACGTGCGCTTCGGCGTGTCCGCGTTCGACCAGACGCTTGAGCTCCGCGTACAGATGTCGCTCCGACCGGGGCCAAAACCAGTGCAGACTCCGCTTCGACTGGGCTACCAGCTCGTATGCCGTCCAGGGTTGCACGCCCAGCAATCCGAGGACTGCGAAAGAACTGGCAGTTGGTTGAGGCGTCATGCTATTGACAGTACCGCATGATGCAGCAAATAATACTGCACTATGCAGTAACGCCCTCCCGCAAGGAGATCGTGATGAACGCAGCCGAGTGCATCGCCCTTGTCGACACCTCCCGAGATGAGTTACGAGATCGAATTTCGCTGGCACACAAGCGATTTGATCGCCTCATTCGCACCGCGGACCCGCTGGCCCGACCGCCGGGCCACGATTGGACAGTGCAGCAGATCGCGGCCCATGTGCTGACACTGGCGCACCGCTATCACCAGATCGCGCGGGGGCGTGACTATCGGCACGCGGGCAGCGCAAGTGCTGTCGCCGCACTCAATCAGTCCGAGCTGGAGGCGGTGCTGGCCCCGGTGTCCGAACTCGCCGATCAGCTTCAGGCACTGCTTCCGGAGATCGACGCCTTCTTCGACGCGAACAGCGACGACCGGCTGGCCATCCCGTTTCATGGCTGCGGCTTCATGTCAACCAACACCGCGCAGACCAACTTGTTGGGTGAATTCCTCCTGCACGGCCAGGATGTCGCGCAAGCGGTAAAGCTGCCCTGGGACCTACCCGAACGCGACATGGCGCTGATACTGCGGGGGGCAAGGGAGATGGTGCCCATCTACCTACGCCCTGGGGTGGGCGCCAACGTCGATATTTGTGTGGCCTTCCAGGTCCCCGCGGCGCGCCCGTATCTCATCCATATTCACGACGGAACCGCCGAGATGCGCGAACGCCGGCCTGAGGACCGCCCCGACGCGGTGTTGCGGGCACCCGCGTCGACCATGACTCAGCTGCTCTATCAACGCATCGGGCAGTTCGCCGCCGTCCGCCGCGGTCTGTGGCTGACCGGTGGCCGGCGGCCCTGGGTGGCACTCAAACTCATGACGTATTTCGAACGGGCCTGACCCGCCCCGCGCGCCATCAATGGTCCGCGGCGCAGGTCAGGGGAAATCAGGAACATTTACCAGACAGATCATTTGCCAACCCATATACGGCATTTGTCTGCTCTTCCATGTAATCGAAGCTGCCCCAAGTGCCCGCCTCTGGCCAAGCCAGGCTGGTCGAGCCGTCATCCAACCAGTAGAGCCCTTCGACCGATTTCTGCAGATTGTTTGAAGCACGGTCCAGCCTGCCGAGAAGAGGTTCTAAACCGGGGACGTTGTGGTCGGCATTGAGATCCTGAAGGCGCAAAATACCTTGACGCATTGTGTTTAGCTGTCCTGTGGCGTCCCGCCGCTGCCATCCGCCGGATAAGTACGGCGAACTGATTATCCTGCGTGTCTCGTTGATTCCGGGCGACACTTGGTTGTCGAGAATATTGCGAATTTGATCGGGCACTGCAAAAGGAACGGAACCCTGGGGTGCGGCCCCCGCTTTTGGTGCATTGCACACGAGCGGGAAGATGGCTACTGCGATAGATAGTGCGATGAGTCGTAGGGGCACGACGGAACTCCTGATCGGATCACTAATCACTGAACTCCTGCTAAATGATGACCGTCTGGGTTTGATTAAACGGTTGAGCAGGATTCGGCTGGTCGACTCAACGTTACCTGTGGCGGTTATCGAGGCGATGTTTCTGGCGCGATTCTAACGGGTTGCAATCACCCTGTAAATTCCTTTTACGAATTTTTTGAGTCAGATTTGTCTTGTCCGAATTTAGTTGAATTCTCGCCGGTCGGAGCGCATTCAATATGAGCACCCCGCAGCGTGTTCCGCGCCGGCCGGTAGCCCCCCGTGTCCCCTCGCGCCTGCGCATTAGAGCCCTCTCGAAGGCGTCGAAGATGTACGTTGCTGCAAAGGGGCCGCTGAAGTGCTGATCGAGGGGGACCGCTAGTGAGTTTCTGGATGTGGCCGCCCGAGGTGAATTCGGTGCTGCTGCTTGATGGGCCGGGGCCGGGGCCGATGCTGGAAGCGGCCGCCGCCTGGGACGGGATCGGTACCGAGTTGAGCGCCGCGGCCTCCGCATTTGGCTCGGTGACCTCAGAGCTGGCTGGCCAGGCCTGGCAAGGCCCGGCATCGGCGTCGATGCGGGCCGCGGCGGTCCGATACCTGGATTGGCTGGGGGGCACCGCCGCTCAGGCCGAGCAGTCGGCAACCCAAGCCCGGGCGGCGGCCGTCGCATATGAGGCGGCACTGGCAACCATCGTGGACCCCGGATTGATCGTGGCCAACCGCGGGCAGCTGGTGTCGCTGGTGTTCTCGAACCTGTTCGGCCAGAATGCGCCGGCGATCGCGGCCGCTGAGGCCGCGTATGAACAGATGTGGGCTCAGGATGTCGCGGCGATGGGTGGCTACTACTCCAGCGCGTCGGCGACGGTCGCGGCGCTGGGGCCGTGGGCCCGAGCGCTGGAGAATCTGCCAGGCGAATTCGCCCGAGCCCTGGACAACGGTCTTGTCCTGGTCGAGCAGGAGATCGAACAGGCCGCCACAACATTGGCCACCGAATTCACCCAGGTGTCCAACACGCTGTTCACCACGATCTTTGGGGCGCCGGCCGATCCTCCCTTCGCGGCATCGCAGACCGGGACATTTACCGGCACCCCGTTGCTGATAACCAGATTTGAAAATACTGCGCTGTTGCCGCTAAAGCCACTGCTGAGTGTGTCCGGGCTCGACAGTCAAATTGCGGTTCCCGGCAACCCGCTGCTGGCGTTGGTTGCCAGCGACATCCCGCCGCTGTCGTGGTTTATCGGCAATTCCCCGCCGCCGCTGTTGAACTTGCTACTGGGCGAAACGGTGCAGTACAGCACATATGACGGGATGAGCGTCGTGCAGATCACGCCGGCTCAACCAACCGGGGACTACGTGGTCGCCATTCACGGTGGCGCATTTATCTTTCCGCCCTCTTTTCTGCACTGGATCAATTATTCGGTGATGGCCCACCAGACCGGCGCGACCGTTCAGGTGCCGATCTACCCGTTGCTGCAGGAAGGGGGTACGGCCGGCACCGTGGTACCGGCGATGGCCGGCCTCATCTCAAACCAGATCATGCAACATGGTGCCGCCAACGTCAGCGTGATCGGCGACTCCGCGGGCGGCAACCTGGCGCTGAGCGCGGTCGAATACATGGCGAGCCAGGGGAGCCAAGTGCCGTCGTCGATGGTTTTGCTGTCGCCATGGCTGGACCTTGGGATGACCAATCCAAATATTGCTTTCGTCCAGGACCCGCTCCTCCCGTTCGGGCCCGCACAACAGATCGGCAAGGCGTGGGCGGGCAATCTCGCCGTGACCGACCCGATGGTGAGTCCGCTATACGGGTCGCTGAGTGGACTTCCGCCCACCTACGTCTACGCGGGGTCGCAGGAAATCCTCGCCCCGGACGTTCTCGTCCTGCAGCAAGAAGCCGCAGCCATCGGAGCCCCGTTCAACTTCGTGTTGGCTCATGGCCAGATTCACGACTGGGTGTTGCTGACGCTGGACGGTCCGAGATACCTCGCGCAGATCAACCAGGAACTCGGCATCGCGGCCTGAATGCGGGATGCGCCGTTGACTGCTGTCGCCGCCGCTGATGCCGGCGCCATCGAACAGAATTGAACCCATGGCTCCCACTTCGGTGTCGAACGCCCGGATCGAGAAGGCAGTCCTCGACGCACACGAGAAGCAGAAGAACAAGCACGGCGGCAAGAACGCCGACTACATTCCGATTCTGGCGCAGGTGCCCTCGACCCTATTCGGAGTGTCCGTCGCTACCGTCGACGGACAGGTCTTCACCGCGGGTGATGCGGGGTACGAGTTTGCGCTGGAATCGATCTCGAAGATCTTCACTCTTGCGCTGGTGATCGAACAACGCGGTCCCCGAGAGCTGCGCCTCAAGGTTGGCGCGGACCCAACCGGTGAGGCGTTCAACTCGGTGCTGGCGCTCGAGCTGCACAACGACAAACCGATGTCGCCGCTTGTCAATGCCGGCGCGATATCGACGACCAGCCTGGTGGACGCCGTTGGTCCCGAGGACCGCTGGCGCCAGATCGTCGGGGCGCAAAGCGATTTCGCGGGACGTCAGATCTCGATCAGCGAGGAGATCAACGCCTCCGAGCAGGCCACCAACTTTCACAATCGCGCCATCGCCTGGCTGCTGCGCGGCAGCGGATACATCTACTGCGATCCGATGGAAGCCTGCGACATCTACACCCGCCAGTGCTCGACGTTGGTCACGACGGCGGACCTGGCTGTGATGGGGGCGACGCTGGCCAACGGCGGGACGAATCCGATCACCGGCAAGCGAGTGATCGCACGCAAGAATGTTCCGCATGTGCTCGCCGAGATGACGATGGAAGGTGTCTACACCCGCTCGGGCGACTGGGCCTATACGGTCGGGTTGCCCGCCAAGAGCGGCGTAGGCGGCGGGCTGGTCGCCGTCGCGCCGGGGCAGCTGGCGATAGCGGCCTTCTAGCCGCCGCTGGACAAGGTGGGCAACAGCGTTCGCGCCCAAGCCGCTGTGGCCCAGATCGCAGACACCCTGCAACTCGGGCTGTTCAACGTTCCCGGCGAGGAAGACGAATAGGGGACTCGGCTCGGCCGCCCAAACCGCGAGCAGTGCCGAGATGGGGACCTTCGGCCGTGGCGGTGACCGGTGCGTGCCGACGAGAATCGCGTGATGGCCCAACGCGAGCTCGAAGAACTCTCCGACGCCGAATGCTTTGAGCTGCTCGCTACCGGGCGGGTTGGCCGACTGGTGTACCAAGACGACCTCGGACCGGTCGCCGTTCCCGTCAACTACGCGATGGCCGGACACGACATCGTCGTCCGAGTTGAGGGGGGCGCGAAACAAGCGGCGATGGCCCAACCGATGCTCGCTTTCGAGGTCGACCATGTCGACGAGGGCCAGCAGCCGGCATGGAGTGTCCTGGTGCGCGGTCCCGGGGCAGAGGTCGACATGGAACGGATTCCGGCGCTACTGCGAGAGACGGATGGCCACTTCCCCAAGCCGTGGGCGCTCGGCATCCACAACGTCTGGCTTCGGATTGTGCCCACAACCATCACCGGGCGGCGGCTCGGCGGGCAGCGTCGGTCGTGGTGACCTGCTACAGCAACGGGACGAACGACAGCAGGGAAAGCAGCAGTATCAGGGGGACACCGGAATTGGCGGTGCCGGAATTGAGGACACCGGAGTTCAACGAACCGATGTTCAGCACACCCGAGTTGTAGCCGCCCAAGGTGAAGAAGCCCGCGTTGCTGCCATCGCTGCCCGCGTTGACGAAGCCGGTGTTGTAGCCGCCGTTACCGACGTTGAAGAATCCCGTGTTGTTTCCGCCGTTGCCAAGGTTCAACAAGCCGGTGTTGCCGCCACCGGCGCCCGAGTTGAAGAAGCCCGCGTTGCTCCCGCCGGCCCCCAAGTTGAAGAATCCCGAGTTGTAGCCGCCGCTGCCCACGTTGAACAAGCCCGAGTTGTGGCCGCCGCTGCCCACGTTGAACAAGCCCGAGCTAGTTGACCCGGCGTTGAAGAAGCCCGAGTTCGCGACGGTTTGGGTGATCGCACTGCCCAAGCCGGTGTTGAGATCACCCGAGTTCCACATGCCGGTGTTGATATCGCCCGCATTCCAGAAACCAGTGTTGTAGCCGCCCGCGTTGAAGGCGCCCGTATTGTGCGCGCCCGAGTTGAAGCTGCCCACGTTGAACCCGCCCAAGACGAAGTTGCCCGAGTTGAAGCTACCCAGGTTGCTGGTGCTCGAGTTGAAGCTGCCCGCATTGAAGCTGCCCGAGTTTCCCACGCCGAAATTGTTGATTCCCGAGTTGCCGAATCCCACGTTGAACCCCGAGCCCGCGTTGAGGCCCGAGTTCCCGATGCCAGTATTGAGCGCGCCGGAATTCCCGATGCCAATGTCGATGAAGCCCGAGTTGCCAAAGCCGGTATCGATGGCACCCGAGTTTCCGATGCCCCAGTTCCCGACCCCGGAGTTGAAGAAACCAACATTGCCGGTGCCGGAGTTGCCGAAGCCGAGATTGCCGCTGCCGGAATTCAGCCCCCCAAACCCCATCTGATTGTTGCCGGTAAGGCCGATGCCGATGTTTCCCGAACCGGTGTTGCCGAAGCCGACGTTGTTGTTGCCGGTGTTCCCGAAGCCCATGTTGTCGCTGCCGCGGTTTGCCAGGCCCACATTGTTGTCGCCCTGATTTCCCCAACCCTGGTTTTGGTTGCCGATGTTGCCGCTGCCGGTATTGCCGCTGCCCAGGTTCCCGTTGCCGAAGTTGTCGTTGCCCGCGGTTCCCCCCAGCCCCGCGTTTCCGAAGCCCACGTTGTTATCGCCGTGATTTCCGCTGCCCTGGTTGTAGTTGCCGGTGTTGCCGCTGCCCCAGTTGGAGTTTCCGAGATTTCCGCTGCCGACGTTGCTGTCACCGCGGTTGCCGCTACCGAGATTGCCGTTGCCGGTGTTGCCGCTACCCAGGTTGGTGTTGCCGGTGTTGCCGCTGCCCAGGTTTTGGGTGCCGACGTCGCCACTGCCCACGTTGCTATCGGTGTTGCCGATGCCCAGGTTGGGCCAACCATTCGCGGCCGCAGCGGCGGTGGCTGAGCCAGCCAGTTGCCCCGGCAGGCCGGGCAGGCTCTGCAGCCACTGCTGCCATGGCGCCAACTGCGCGGCCGCCGCCGACGCGCCGCCGTGATAACCCACCATCGCGGCCACGTCGGCGGCCCACATCGCCTCATATTCGGCCTCGGTGGTCGCGATTGCCGGCGCGTTCAGCCCCAACAGATTCGACCGCACCAGCGACACCAGCTGGGCGCGGTTGGCCGCCACCAGCATCGGATGCACCGTGGCCGCTCGGACCGCCTCGAACGCTGCTGCCACCACCTTGGCCCGCGCGGACACATCACCGGCGCGGGCGGCCGCTAAACCCAGCCAGCCCGCATAGGGAGCGGCCGCGGCGGCCATCGCCGCCGCCGCGGGGCCCTGCCACGACCCGCCCGTCAGCCCCGACGTCACCGACGAAAACGCGGCCGCCGCCGTGCTCAACTCGTCGGCCAACCCGTCCCAGGCGGCTGCGGCCGCCAGCATTGGCCCGGACCCCAGGGCTCCGGCGTTAATCCACAATCCCCCAGCTCACAAGCCTGCTAATCAACAACGCCGGAGCCCTGCACAATTCCCCAGCTCACAAGCCCGCTAATCAACAACGCCGGAGCCCTGGCCCGGACCCCGTGCCAGCGAATATCCGTAGCGAATTGATCTCTGGTGGCAACACCGAAAAGTTCATCACTGTCGTCCTCGTACCAGTGCCTTCTCAGCGTCGGGGGCAATTGCTCGTTGTCACCGTGGCGCTATTTGAAAGCGTAATTTTAATGACTGACTTGGCGGCATGTTGCCGCCTTTGAAGAGAAAAGCTCGACCGCATCGTCGACGCGGTGGCGTCGGCCGGGCTCGGATGCCCGCGGTTTGCGCGACGCCCGTGACCAGTGTTTCGCGTCAGGGCGGGGACGTGTTCATTTGCGGTCCTTCGCGGTAGTCAGGCCGAAGACGGTTCGGATGATTCGCGAAATATTTGCATTCGCTCGCGGCTACCAATCCCAACAACGCATCCAAACCTAGGAATCAGGCCCGGACTCCAACAGTCGCAATGGGTGCAGGCCATCAACCGCGCCAACGAACGGGGGATGGATGCTGTAGCCGAGCATCCGGCGAATGTCGTCGGAGACCGCTCGGGCAATTTCGCGCGATATTGACAGGGTGTAGGCCTCCATCGGGCGCAGCCACGGTTCGCAGTACTGGGCGGTGACGGCCAGACGCTCGCTGGTGCTGGTATTGGCGCCACCACCATGCCAGAGGGTGCCGACGAAGAAGACGCACGAGCCGGCAGGCATCACGACGGGCAGCACCTGATCGTCCGGGCCCGGCGGACGTCTGCCCCAACGATGGCTGCCGGGGATGACCACCGTGGCGCCATTGTCGGCGGTGAAGTCGTCGATCGCCCAGATCGTCGCCGCCGCCAACGGTGCCCTGGGCCGCGGAATCGGGTAGAACCCGTCGTCATGGTGAGGTAGCTGCGCGTCTTCTCCGGGCAGAATGTTGATCGCCTGCAATGCCGAAAGCAGGTAGTTGGGCATCAATATCCGATCGAGCACCGCCAGCACCCGTGGATGATCGGCAAGCCGGTCGCACACTCGCGTCCTGCTCAACACGCTGTAGATGCGTTGGGTGCGCCGGCCCTCAAACGAGTTACGTCCGGTGTGCTCGAGCCAGGGTCGCACGACCTCTTGGATCAGCCGGCACTGCTCGGCACTGAGCAGGTTCTCCCAGATGACGTAGCCGTCGCGGTCGAGGGCCGCCATGTCGGCCTCGATGGTCGCGCTGTCGACCGAGCTTCCGCCGCTTGGCGTCCATTTGTAGCGGTGCGCCAGATCGCCCTTGAGGTCTTCCAAGGTTGTGACGGCTTCGTCATCAATGCTCATTGGCACTCGTCCTTTTCCCGCTGGCACCAACGGCGGCCAGCCCTGCGCGGCGACGGCTCGCACCACCACAGTAAGCCGACGATGGCCGAAATGGGTCAGACCAGGCGGCGGCTGACGGCTCGATCGGTACCCTGGCGCCATGAAGACGTTGCTGTCAGCCCTGTCGCTGGTGATCGCGCTGGCTGGTCCAGCCGCACTTCCGGGCATTATCGCCACGGCGCAGGCCGAACCGGTCATGTTCGAGCCCGACTGGCCCAATCACCAGGAGCAAGCCGAACAAACGATATGCCTGGCTCTGGCGCAAGGCTGGCCACGCACCCAGATTGTCTACGTCGCCGAACACGCAAACGACATCGACCAGACGGGACTGAGCGTGCCTGAGGCCGCCCGGCTGGCCGACACGTGGATCGACGAGGCGCACAACACCCTTTGCCCAACACTTGCCCTGGATTGACCGTTCGGCGGCGCCGCACCTTCTGACTAGCCAGCTATCAGCTGCATACCAACTTCGACTCAGATCTGCGACATTCCCTCGTCCCGCCCTTGTCGGCCCGTGCAATCGCCTGTGTACTCGGTGAGGTCAGGGCTCATCGAATGCCCGGAGATCGGCCGCGATGAGGTCTGCGACAACGCATTCCGGGGAGAGGAGGCAGTGCTTCCATGCGAATAGTTGGTTGGGCAGCGACGGTCGCTGTCCTGGCCGCCTTGAATCCGCTGGCGCCACCGGCACAAGCGGAACCGACCTGTGGGGTCAACCTCAATGCCCCAGAGATCCAGGCAGCGATCAAGTCATTGCCAACCCTGCCGCAGAGCTACCCGTGGGACACCAATCCGCGCAGCTTCGATCCGAGTAGCAACTACAACCCGTGTTCCACACTGTCGGCGGTCATCATCAGCGTTGAAGGCGCGACGGGCAGCTCACCGGACCTCGTTCTGCTTTTTCACAACGGCACCTCCGCCGGTATTGCCACCACAAAGGCGTATTCGTTTACGACGCTGAATGCGGCGAAGACAACCGATGACACGGTGGCCCTCGACTACAAAGACGGCAGAGACGTCTGCACGGCGTGCCCCGGACCGATCACGACGGTGAGGTACGAGTGGAAGGGCGACCACGTCGCGATGTTGGACCCGGCGCCGGCTTGGTGACCCACGCCTGTCGTCAGTCCTGGGTTCGGGCGCCGGTCAGCGACTGGATGGACTGTATTTCGCTCTCTCGGTAGGGCCGTCCTTCGGGTTGCAGAAGATCGCTGAACCATACCTTCGGGGGCTTGGTGTACGGATGATCCCAGGAATCCCACGGTAGGTAGGTCTGAGTCTTACCGGCGACCAAACCCCAATTGAAGGCGCCGACGTTGCGACGCTTGGCGATTGGTAGCACCCCCTCCACACTGCTGCCCTGGGAGCGCGCCAGGTACTCGGTGCAGATGATCGGCCGCCCCAGCGGCGCAAGTTCGTCGATACGGGCCTCAAAGCCGGCCGGTGCCGCGTAGCTGTGAAATGTGATGACGTCGGCATTGTCGAGCTGGATGCTGGCGATGGTGGAGCGCTTGCCCGGATCCGACCAATTTCCCTGCCAGACACCGCTTGTCAAGGGCTGGCTGGGATCGACCTCGCGCGCCCACTGAAACACCTGGGGGAGTAGCTCCGCGACCCGCTCCAGCTTGTCCTTTCTCTCCACCTTTCGGTACACCTTCGCCGGATTGTCGGGCTCATTCCACAAGTCCCAGCCCAATACGCGGTTGTCGTTGCGGAACTGGTTCAACACTCCAGTCACGTAGCCGTGCAGAACGGCCTGGTAGCTGGGGTCGCCGAGGTGTTCGGCGCCGGGGCTTTGCACCCAACCCGAGTTGTGCACGCCGGGCCTTGGCGCACGCTGCTGACCCAGCTTGGGGAACGGGTCCCAACAGGAGTCGAACAAGACGAAAAGAGGTTTGATGCCGTGGCGCGCCGCGATGGCGACGAATTGTGCCAGCCGAGTCTGAAAGCCCCTTTGATCCGAGGCCCACAACTGATCGTGCAGGAAGACTCGCATGCTGTTGAACCCGATCAACCGGGCCAAGCCCAGCTCTCTGTCGATGCGCCGCGGATCGTAGGTGGCGGGCTGAAACATCTCGAGCTGATTGATGGCGTTGGCGGTGATGTAGTTGGCGCCGACGATCCAGCCTTGGGTCTGGTACCAGGTGTTGGCGCGCTCAGCCGACCACCGGCCTGCCACAGCGGTGGCGCGGGGGGTCTGGGCCAGCGCGGCGCCGGCCGCCAGCAGCAGCGGCAGTTTGAGAGCCGTTCGACGTTGCACCAAGTGACGATAATTTCGCGGGCGATCTGTCCGGTCTTGCGCGCTGACGTGTCTAGGCATGCTTATCGATTCGCAACAACCTGGGATTGCAAATTGTTATCTCCTGAACACCATCCAGGCTACCCGGCCGGCGGGGTGAAGTCTCGGCGCAACGCCGTGGATTGTCTTGTGCCACACCGGCCGAGCGCACTGTGTAGGATGGCTTGAGCGTCTTGTCGAAGACGTCTCGGGAGACTCTGTGGTGCCGCGCGTCTGCGCGCTCAGTTTGGCGCGGCTACCGCGTCCCCGAAGCCGGGCCCGGCTTCGGGTGTGACATTGCGTGCGGTGATCTCTTCGCCGCAGTGGGCGTAGATCAGGCGCGGCTCGACGAACTGGCCGCAATGGTGACGCAACACAATCGGTGGGCCGTCGGGGTTCGGCAAGTGCTTGTCGCCCCACTGCATGAGGACGACGATCGCGGCGAACAGTTCGTGGCCGGTGTCGGTCAGCCGGTACTCGTGGCGCTCCGGATCCTGGGAGTAAGGCACCCGGTCCAGCAGGCCCGCATTGACGAGCATCCGCGGCCGCGATGACAGGGTGGGGCGCGGAATGTTGAGGTTGCGGGCGAGCTGGCCGAAGCGCTGCACGCCGAAGAACGCCTCGCGCAGGATCAATAGGGTCCAGCGCTCGCCGACCAGCTCGAGGGCACGGCCAACCGACTCCCCTTCGAAGCGGTGGGACAGATCGGCGGCGCCCATGGTTCAACAACTGTACCCGGTTCAATTTCTGAACCATGGTGGTAACTTGACGGAACCGCCGTCATTACCAGGAGTCCTGATGAATCAGCCGGACCTGAGCGCCGCACCACTGCGCAGAGCAGATAGCGAGATGGAGAACCTCGCCGAGAAGATCGCCCTGACGGCGCGGGAGATGTCGGCGGAGATCGACCGCGATCGCAGACTGCCCGACGAATTGGTGGCGCGGCTTGGCGAGGCAGGATTGCTGCGCGCCACGATGCCGCGCGAGGTACAGGCGGCAGAGCTGGCCCCCGGACCGGCGCTGCGGTGTGCCGAAGCGGTGGCGCGCGGCGATGCTTCAGCGGGATGGTGCGTGTCGATCGCGATCACCAGCGCGTTGTTGGTCGCCTATCTACCGGCGTCCAGTCGCGACGAAATGTTCGGTGCCGGGCGAAGTGTCGCCGCGGGTGTGTGGGCACCGCGAGGTAAGGCGAAGTCGGTCGACGGCGGTGTTGTGGTGTCCGGGCGCTGGCCGTTCTGCAGCGGGATCAACCACGCGGACATGATGTTCGCCGGTTGCTTCGTGGAGGGCGAGCCGGTGCCATCGGTGGTGGCGCTACCCAAAGACGATCTGCGCGCCTTGGACACCTGGCACACCCTGGGGCTGCGCGGTACCGGCAGTCACGATTGCGTTGCCGAGGAGGTCTTCGTCCCCGCCGATCGAGTGTTCTCGGTGTTCGACGGTCCCACCATTGACAGGCCGCTGTATCGCTTCCCGGTGTTCGGCTTCTTTGCGCTTTCGATCGGCGCGGCGGCGCTGGGCAACGCGCGCGCCGCGATTGACGACTTGGTCGAGTTGGCCGGCGACAAGAAAGGGCTGGGGGCCAAGCGCACCTTGGCCGAACGGTCGGCCACCCAAACGGCGGTCGCGACGGCCGAGGCGGCACTTGGTGCGGCGCGTGCACTGTTTTACGAGGCGATCGACTCGGCCTGGCAAGCCAGCCACAATCCCGATCCGGTGCCGGTGCCGGTGCCGGTGCCGGTGCCGGTGCCGGCGCCGGTGGCGCTGCGCAACCGGCTACGGCTGGCGGCCACCCACGCGGCGCGGACCTCTGCCGACGTCGTGCGCACCATGTATGACCTGGCCGGGAGCAGCGCGATCTACGATGGCTCACCACTGCAACGCCGGTTTCGCGACGCGTTTACCGCCACCGCCCATTTCCAGGTCAACGAGGCATCCCGCGAACTGCCGGGGCGCGTCTTGCTCGGCCAGCACTGCGATACCTCGATGCTGTGACCGATTTAGAAGTCGCGCTACCGTTTTGGCTGGACCGGCCCGACGACGAGGCGATGTAGGTGGCGCTGGCGGCGTCGAACGCCGGTTTCGACGTGCTGTGGGTTGGGGAAATGGCCACCTACGACGCGTTTGCCCTTGCCACCGCGATAGGGCTGGGTGCACCCGGAATGGGCTTGAAGATCGGACCGCTGGCCGTCGCCGTTCGCGGCCCGGTGGGGCTGGCGCTGGGCGTCAGTTCGGTCGCCTCTCTCACCGGTAGCCGGGTCGATATCGCCCTGGGCGCCTCCAGCCCGGCGATAGTGGCCGGTTGGCATGATCGGCCGTGGGCACACCACGTGCCGGTGATGCGGGAAACCATGGAATGCCTGCGGTCGATACTGGGTGGGGCGCGCGTCGACTACCACGGGCGCCATGTCGCCAGCCACGGCTTTCGGCTGCGCAACCCGCAGCAGGAGACTCGAATTGCGTTGGGGGCCTTCGGCCCTGGCATGATTCGCCTGGCGGCAAGGCGAGCCGATGAGGTGGTGCTCAACCTCGCATCGCCGGCTCGGGTGGCGGAGGTTCGTCACGCCATCGACTCCGCGGCCGCCGCAGCGGCAGGTCGCGCCGCACCGCGGCTGACGGTATGGGTGCCCGTTGCCGTTGATCCCGGTGCCGCCGCGCACGCTCAGCTGGCGGCGCAGCTGGCGGTCTATCTCGGCCCGCCCGGCTACGGCGAAATGTTCAGTGCACTGGGCTTTGACCGCCTCGTCGGTGCCGCGCGCGCCGGGGCGAGCCGTCGAGAGTTGGCTGCCGCCATCCCCGTCGAACTGCTCGAGCAGGTGGGGGCATTGGGCACCGCCGAGCGAGTCGCCGCCCGGCTGCGGGACTACGAAGAGGCCGGCGCGGACTGCCTGGCACTGGTGCCCTGCACTGCCGAAGATCCGGCGGGCCGGGCAACGCTGAACGCACTGTCGAGGAAGGGTGAATCGTGACGCTGGTCAATACCGTGTGCCGGCTGGCCGCGCGCCCGATCGGATTGCCCAAGCCATCGGACTGGGAGGTCGCCGACGAACCCGTTGGCGGTCCGGCCGATGGGGAGTTTTTGGTGCGCGTTGAGTATCTGTCGGTCGATCCGGCGATGCGGACGTGGATGAACGCGGGGCGGTCCTACGTGGCGCCGGTGCAGATCGGCGAGGTGATGCGCGCGGGCGGCATCGGGCGCGTGATCGATTCTCGCCACCCGGATTTCGCGGCCGGCGACGAGGTGTACGGAATGTTCGGGGTGCAGCGTTACGCGCATTCCGACGGTAGCGGTGTGACGCGCGTGGACACCACCCTCGCGCCGGCCCCGGTGCATCTGGGCGCCCTGGGCATCAGCGGTATAACGGCCTACTTCGGGCTCCTCGACGTCGGTCGCCCGCAACCCGGTCAGACCGTCGTCGTCTCCGGAGCCGCCGGTTCGGTGGGCAGCATCGTCGGACAGGTAGCCCGGATTGTGGGTTGCCGGGCGATCGGCATCGCCGGCGGTGAGCAGAAATGTCGTTGGCTGGTAGAAGAGCTTGGCTTCGACGCCGCCATCGACTACCAAGCCGGGGATCTGCGCCGTCAGCTGAAGATGCATGCCCCCAATGGCATTGACGTCTTTTTCGACAACGTCGGGGGAGAGGTGCTCGAGGCGGGGTTGTCACGTCTGGCCCGCGGAGCGCGTGTCGTAATTTGCGGAGCCATCTCCCAGTACAACGCCGCCGGGGAGCTGCACGGGCCGGCCAACTACATGCAGTTGCTGGTCGCACGCGCCTCGATGACCGGGTTCGTGGTCTTCGACTACGCGGATCGATATGGCGAAGCCGTTGGGCAGCTGGCGAATTGGCTGGCTAGCGGTGAGCTGCGCGCCCGCGAGCAGGTGGTTGCGGGCGATGTCGGCGACTTTCCTGAGGTGCTGTTGGCGCTGTTTCGGGGTGAGAACACCGGCAAACTCGTGCTCGCGCCGCGCTAGCGATTCGGACGGATCGGACCGTCACGATAGCGGCCATTCATGGACTGGGGCCCCGCTGCGCGCGTGCTCGACGTATCGCCGGGTCATCTCGTGCAGCGCCGAGATGCGTTCCAGTCCGCGTTCTTCGAGGTGGCGCACCGTTTCCGTCTGCCAGGCCGCGCCGGTGCGGCCGCTGCGAACCCGCGCTTCGATGACACCGAGGTACCGGTCGCGGTCGTGGGCGTCCACGCCCCACGCGTCGAGTCCGGACGCGGCGGCCGGCAGCAGGACGTCGCGGGTGAGCTGTGCTGCGGGCTGGTCGGTGCCCTGCCAACTCAATTGCGCCGCCAGCCCGTCGCGTGCCGCGCGGTGCAGGTCTCGCTCGGCCACCGCGAAAGGGGTCTGTTCCCACGGAGTGCGGTCACTGTCAGCGATTGCGCGCACCAGTCCGTAGTAGAAGGCGGCATTGGCGACCATGTCGACTGCGGTGGGCCCGCTGGGCAGCACCCGGTTCTCGATTCGCAGCTGCGGGCTGCCGCCCTGGACGTCGTAAACGGGGCGGTTCCACTGCCACACCGTGCCGTTGTGCAGCCGAAGCTCATGGAGCACCGGAGCTTGCCCGGCCTCGAGGGCAGCGTCGGGATCTTCTGCCTCCAGGGTTGGGAACAGGGGCGGGTACTCGCGCACCAGGTGGTCGAAGAGGTCCACGGGGTCGCTGATCCATCCCTCCCCGAGCCGGACGCGCGCCGGTGCGCTGGCCTTGACCTCGCTGGGGCGGCGGGAGTCGAGTAGCTGCTCCACCAGCGTGATTCGGGTCTCCTGCCAGGCGTGCCGGCCGAGCAAGAACGGGGAATTGGCGGCCACCGCGACCTGCGCTCCGGCGATCAGTTGGGCCGCGTTGAAATAGGCCGCAAATCGGTCCCGGTGCGCCCGCAAGTGCAGCTGCAGGCTGGTTGCGGAGGCTTCGGGCGCGACCGAGTCGGTGGTGAATTCGACCGGCTCGGGTGCGTCGCTGATGTGCACCCGGAACGGCCGGTGGCGAGCGGTGCGGATGCGGCGGCTCAGCAGCTCGTAGCGCGGGTTGGTGGAGAGCCGTTCGGCGGTCATGTGGTCGGCGCTCAGGGTGGGAAGCATGCCAACCGCGATCAGGTGGGTGCCCAGGCTTTCGATCCGCGCGCCGGACCCGTCGAGCACGTCGGCAAGAAGTTGTTCGCTGTCCCGGAGCACGTGGCCCATTAGCGGGTGGGGCGGCAGGTTCAACTCGACATTGAACTGGCCAAGCTCGTGCTGCATATCGGTTCGGTCCAAGGCCTGTAGAACCGCGTCGTTGACCAGTCGCGGCCGGCCCAGCGGGTCCACCAGGTCGAGTTCCACCTCCATGCCGATGGTGTCCTCGTGGCCGGCAAACCAGCCGGCCTCGACCATTTGCCGCAACACCGCGACTGAACGCGTGAGCCGGCGCCGGACGTCATCTCCGTGCCCGAGAACCAACGCGGACGCGTCGATGCGATCACCCACGGGCCTACCTTCCCTCCCGCACACCCGGCCATCAGTTGCTTGTGCCGGTATACCTAATTCGCAAACTAGGCGTCATCGCGGGGTTTGGCGACTCGGACCCCGGATTGGGTGTGGGCGCCCACGGAAGGCCAGCACATACGCCACTCCCGCTCGGTGATTCCGCCGAGCGCCGTGCGGTCGGGTTCTTCGGTGGCATCGGGCGCGCGGCGCCTGGCGGCGATCGTGTCCTCGGCACGGCGCACCGAGTCCATGAACTCCAGGACCGCCGCCCGCAGCTCGCCTTCCGAATCGATGTCAGGTGACACCACGACGGAGGTGAGCGTCGCCGGGACCAGGTCCATCGGCAGGCCAGCCCTGACTGCGCGTTCGATCACCTTCTGGGCCAGAGCCAACGCGGGCTGACCATGAAACAGGTCGTGCATCACCGAGCCCGCCCGTTTGTCTGCCTTTTTGCCCTTCTCCCACTGCGCCACCTGCTCCTGGAATAAGGGCGAATTGCCCGCCAGCACTCCGCGGCGCCGGTTGCCCAGCTTGCGTATCAGGGTGTCGGCCACGTCATCGATGGCGAAGGGGCGTCGCGGCGCGTCCTGCGCGATCCGAGCCTGGAAAAGTACCTGCAGGAGCAAGGCGCCGAGTTCTTCGCGTAGCTGGCCGGCATCTGCGCTACGCAGCGCATCCAGCAGCGCATAGGTTTGGCTCAGCAAATAGCGGCTAACCGAGACGTGGGTCTGCGCGGCTTCCCACGACCCAGCTGTGCGTAGTTCGTCCACTGCCGCAACGGCATCGATCAGGCGCTCACCGCACTGTGGGTGCGGTATGGAGATCAGCCGGTCACCGGCGACCAACCGTGCCGTAACCGCAGGATGTGTTGGATCGGAGGACAACAACACGGTGGCGTGGCTTCCGGCGCGCACGGGGCGCGCCGCGGGCAGCAGCCGAGTCAACGCGGCCGGTATTTCCTCGGTGTACTGCACCTGCTGCCGCAGCACTTCGAGGGCTTCCATTGGTACCAGCAAATAATGCGGGTCAATCAGTACGACAGTCATCACACAGCCGGCTCCGCGTTCGACGGTGACATGGCAGCCGTCGCGGCCATTGCAGTTGGCGCTGATTCAACCCGCGTCGGGGAGCCTCATGATGCCCGCCGCCAGGCGCCCAACACCGCTTCGATGATGGCCGTGCGGTGGGCCGCGGTGGACACCGTGGCATCGAGCCAACGCACCCTGCGGTCTCGCCGAAACCACGACCGCTGCCGTCGGACATAGCGTCGAGTGGCCAGACAGGTTTGTTGGCGCGCACGATCCAGGGCTTGAGTGTCTGCGCCGGCCTTGAGCGCCTCCATGACTTGGGCGTACCCCAACGCGCGTGAAGCGGTGACCCCCCTGGCCAGGCCGCAGGGGAGTAGCGAGATCACCTCTTCGATCAGGCCTCGATCGAACATGGCTTTGGTTCGTGCCGCTAGCCGTTCATCAAGAACCTTTGTCTCGCAATCTAATCCGATGATCGCGCTATCCCAGCGAGGGCTGCCGATGCGTGGAGCGGAGGCGGCATACGGGCGACCGGTGATTTCGACCACTTCCAGCGCACGCACCGTACGGCGGGCGTCGTTGAGCGGGATGACTGCGGCCGCGGCAGGGTCGCGGCGGACCAGCTCGGCATGCAACCTGGCCGGCCCGGCCTGAGCGAGACGTCGCTCCCAGCGGGCTCGGATCGCTGGGTCTTTCGCCGGAAAGGCCCAGTCATCGAGCAGCGACTGGACGTAGAGCATCGAGCCCCCGACCAGCAGCGGCAGCGCTCCGCGTGAGGCGATCGCTTCGATGTCAGCTGCAGCCGAACGCTGGTAGCCCGCGACAGTGGCGGTTTCGGTGACGTCGAGCACGTCGAGTTGGTGATGCGGTATGCCGCGGCGCTGGGCCAGCGGCACCTTGCCGGTGCCGATATCCATGCCGCGGTAGAGCTGGTACGCGTCGGCGTTCACGATCTCCACGGCGATCTTGCCGCTGAGTCGGTCCGCAATCTCGATCGCTAAGTCTGACTTGCCGGTTCCCGTTGGTCCGATGATCGTTAGTGGTCTCATATCCTCTGCCTGCTATCTCGCCTCAACAGCGCCTGTCGGAGGGTCAGCAGTGGGGCGAATCGATGTCGGCATGCGTGCCATCCCGTGCTCCCCTGCGGTGGTCCTGCTTGCTAGCGGTGACACCACAAGGGTTGCGTTCGGCGGCCGCGCTGGGATCAGTCAAATGGCCTAATAATGCGCATGGGTCCGCTCTGAGACGCTGGCCTCCCCAGACGACGCGAACGCCGACCGAGTTGATGGGCAGAGGTTGCTGAATGCGCTGTCGACGTCGGTCGTGACGATGAGCCGATCGATCGCGGCGGTGCGCACGAAGCCTTGCTGCCGCAGTTCTTCGAGCCAGTCGAGCAGTCCGCGGTAGTGTCCGGCGGGGTCCAGCAGGACTACGGGCTTGTGATGTATGCCGAGGCTGGCCGCGGTCCAGCATTCGAGCAGCTCTTCGAGGGTGCCCAGACCGCCGGGCAGCGTCAGGAACCCGTCAGCGCGTTCGCCCATGAGGTGTTTGCGTTGGGTGAGTGTGTCGGTGACGATCAGCTCATCGGCACCGAGGTCAGCAAGTTCGGATTGCAGGAGAATTCTCGGGATTACGCCTGTGGTGTGGGCTCCGGCGGTTCTGGCCGCGCGGGCCACCGCGCCCATCATGGCGATGGTGCCGCCTCCAGAGATCAATCGCCATCCGCGTCTACCGATTTCGGTGCCCACGGCGGCGGCCAGGCTCAGGTCGGCGGGGTTGTCGCCGCCGGAAGCGCAGTAGACGCAAATCGTCGTACGGCCATCGGTCCGAGCGCGCCAGGCAGGTCTGGGCCCAGCGTCAACGAATCCCGCCTCCTCGAGCAATCCGGTCACCCGCGCGGATTCGTCGGCGTCCAGCAGGGAGCCGCCGCTGTGCAGGTCGTAGATTCGGCTGGCCGTGCGTTGTGCCGGCAGGTCTCGAGTCACAGACCGTCCTCCAGTACCTTCCTCGAACTGATCAGAAGTTGTCCGCTGACGCGGGTCAACTTGTCGTGGATCACGCAACTTTGGGCGATCGCCGGCTTGGTACCGGGACGAGTGTTGATTTCGATCAGATAGGCAGATGCCTCGATCACGCCGGCACTACGCGACGCCAAGTCGATCATCGACAACCAGTGCCGTCGTTGAATCGCATCCCCAGCTCTGCTGTCCCACTTCAGCAGGGCTTTCTCGATTGCTGCGCGTGTCGAGACCGGGCCGGCGCCGGGGATGTGCTCGAACGTGGCGTCCTTGGTGAACGTCTTTGCGTGGGAGCCGATGTCACGCAGGTCCAGTAGCCTCATCTGCCGTGCGTAAAACTGCTGCACCTCCGCGTACAGGCAGCTGTGCAGCGCCTTGCCCCGCGGCCAGGAGAACAAGCGCAAGCGGTTCGCTGACGGGATCACGCCGCCGTTACTGCCTTCAGGTGCAACAGCGCGGGCAACACGATGTTGGTGTGGCGGTGCAGTTGGGTCCTCTCGGTCAATGTCAGCCGTGGTAGCCGACGCATCAGAGTTCCCACTGCGATCTGGCATTCGAGGCGGGCCAAGCGTGCCCCAAGGCAGTAATGAATTCCAGCGCCGAACATGACCGCTGCGCCTCGGGCACGGGTGATGTCGAATCGGTCCGGCCCCTCGAACACCTTCGGATCCCGGTTGGCTGCGCCTACGAAGGCGATCACCGGTTGCCCCGCACGAATGTGCGCGCCGCCGAGCGTGACGTCTTCGATGGGCTTGCGTGCCGCCGTGGACTGAACCGAGCCGTTGAAACGCAAACTCTCGTTGACCGCAGCTGCCATCAGCTCCGGATGCGCCCGCAGTAATGCCAGCTGGTCAGGGCGCGTCCACAGATCCGCGATCATGTTGCCGATCTGCGCAACCGTCGTCCCGTGTGCGGCGAACATGAGCTGCACACAAAGGGCCAGCAGTTCTTCGTGCGTCAGCTGACCGGCCTCGCGGGCCGCGATCAGGGCGCTGATCAGCCCCGGTCGTAACCGATCGTGGCTGGCCGCGGCGGTCTCGAAGAACCACAACATGTTCGCGGCGGCATCGTCGGCTCTCGCTATGGCCGCAGGTTCCTTGCGCAGATCGAACCCATCGCCAAACCGAGAGACCCACACCGGAAGGTCCGGATGCAACTCGTCGGCGGTCAAGCCCAGCATCGCTGCTATCAATGTCATTGACAGAGGAACGGCATAGTTGTCGATCACGTCGAACGCAGTCGCCTCGTCGAGCCCGTCGATCAGCCGATCCGCGGCCTTGGCCGCGATCATCCGGTAAGACTCGATTGCCGAAGGTGTGAACGTGGGCGCCACGATGGAACGCAGACGCCCATGATGGGGCGGATCCAGTGACAGCAACAGCCGACCCGACAATTCGGCGAAACCGCGGGGCGCGCCAAACACTCGCCCGGATGCCAGAGGATCGGCCGGAACCAATTTGCGGCGAAACCGAGGGTCCCTCAGCATCGCAACGACATGATCGTGTCGAAACAGGTACCAGCATCCGTTGTCGCCGGGTTTGAACGGTTGTCCCCAATGCACCGGATCCGCCTGACGATAGGTCGCGTAAACCGCGTACGGATCGTCGCGCAGCTGCTGATCGTGTGGGCCGAAACGGGCCAACATGGTGTCTGTCACATTCCGTAGGGCGGGGCCGGTTGCCTACGCGATGGCGTTGATCCCAGCCGGGATGGACAGTCGTGATCGGTCACGGTTCGCCTGGCGTCTTGAACGAAAACAACTCGTATGTCATCAGCCGCTGCGCAAATGCCGAATGCATCAACTCTTCGGTGCCGGTCACGTGCGCCGACTCCAGCCGTGTCTTCCAGTATGGGACGGTGAGTCCGGTCAAATCCACCTGCCGACAAGTGATCAACCCGGCCTCGTCTGCCGCTCGCCGGTAGTCGGCCGGCTCGTGAATGTTCGTGCAGTATTGGTCATCGACGCGCTGCTTGACGCTTTCGGCGGCCCGACCCCGGCCCGCGCACCACGCGACCACTACGATTTGCCCACCCGCGACCAGCACTCGGCCAAACGTGGTGAACATCAACCCCAGATCATCGACGTGCTCAGTGCTTTCGCACGCCCACACGGCTTGATAGCGGTGTCGGATCTGGCCGGAACCCAAGCGGCGGTCAACCTCGAGCATGTCGCCGACCCTGAACCTGACCTGGTCTTCCACGCCGCGCACCAGGGCCGTTGCGGCGGCGAACCGCGCCTGCTCAGGCGACACTGTCACGCCTTCCACGGCACACCCGAATCGCTGGTGAATCATGATCGCGCCGCCCCCGGCCCCACAGCCGGCATCTATCACGGTGCCATCCGAAGGCGGTTTACCGAGGAACTTCAGGCCAAAGCTGACCAGCTCGGCCTCGGAGCGGTGCAACCAGTCCAGTCGAGCCTTCTCCTGCATCGGCGCCGGACCGTCCGGCAGGTCGATGCCGTTGTGATTGAAAAACAATCCATCGCGCGACGCGAGCATTGCGTTGAGCCCGTCGCAATCGCGGGTCTTCCGGTCGTAGAGCGCGGCAATGGACATCCGCCGCGCTTCACTCAAGCCGGCTACTATCTCACCAGTACTCAAGTCGATCACCCTCCCTCACTTGAAAATGCCAATCGCCCACTGCTGTTGGCTGCGCAAGGACTTCGATGCGGCAGTGACTTTGCACAGTCGCCGTCCGTGGTTGTCCACCGCTGCGGCCGCACGGGTAGCGGGGGAGAAAGCGGCGTAGGTGCGGTAAAGGCCAGGAGCTTCATCGGTGGGCCCCCGCCGCTAACGGCACGCGGTGTCGGGATGCGTACCGGAACTGGGGATTTGGGCTTGGGCAACCGTGATTCGGGATACCCCCAGCCCGACGCCACGCGTTGTCGGGGTCTGGCCGCGTTCGCTGGCATCACCTGCGGGGGTCCTGCGCTGCTGCAGCAGCGGCCCGTCTGCGATCAGATGGTGCGGTGCGGCATCGGTGATTTCGACATCCACCAAGTCACCCGGCCGGACCGAACCGTCGGCGCTGTCCGGACGGAAGTGGACGAGTCGGCCGTCGCGGGCCCGCCCGCTGATTCGCGCCGTGGTGGCGTTTTTGCGGCCCTCTCCTGCGACCACCAGCAGTTCCTGCCGGGTCCCGACCAGGGATCGGTTGCCCTCCAAGGAGATTCGCTCTTGCAGCGCCACCAGCCGCTCGAAGCGCTGCTGGACGACGTTCTTGGGAATCTGGTCGGGCATGTCCGCCGCGGGTGTGCCTGGCCGAGGCGAGTATTGGAAGGTGAATGCGCTTGTGAACCGCGCTTTTTGTACCACGTCGAGGGTCTGCTCGAAGTCATGTTCGGTTTCGCCGGGAAAGCCGACTATCATGTCGGTGGTGATGGCCGCGTGCGGTATCGCGGCACGGACCTTATCGATGATGCCCAGGTAGCGATCGCGCCGGTAGGAGCGGCGCATGGCCTTGAGGATCTGGTCCGAACCCGATTGCAGCGGCATGTGTAGATGCGGGCACACAGCCGGAGTTTCGGCCATCGCCAGGATCACGTCGTCGGTGAATTCGGCCGGGTGCGGTGAGGTGAACCGGATGCGCTCTAGACCCTCGATCCGGCCGCAAGCGCGTAGCAGCTGCGCAAACGCACCTCGATCCCTAGGCAGTGGTGCCTCGCCCGTCGAAGGGTCCGGGTCTGCGAAATTGACGCCGTAGGAGTTGACGTTTTGGCCGAGCAGGGTTACTTCCAGCACGCCCTGCTCTACCAGGGCCTGCACCTCGGCGAGGATGTCGCCGGGGCGGCGGTCGGCTTCCTTGCCGCGTAGCGACGGGACGATGCAGAAGGTGCAGCTGTTGTTGCAGCCCACCGAGATCGACACCCACGCGGCATAGGCTGAATCCCGTGCCGCGGGCAGCGCCGAAGGGAATGTCCGCAGTGATTCGAGAATCTCGACTTGCGCGTCTTGGTTGTGCCGAGAGTGTTCCAAGAGCACCGGCAGTGAGCCGATGTTGTGTGTGCCGAAGACGACGTCAACCCATGGTGCCCGGTCGAGCACGATGTGGCGGTCTTTTTGGGCCAGGCATCCGCCGACCGCGATTTGCATGCCGGGCCGGCTCGCCTTGATCGGAGCCAGGTGCGCTAGCGAGCCGTAGAGCTTGTTGTCGGCGTTTTCACGCACCGCGCAGGTGTTGAATACCACCAGGTCTGCAGGCGCGCCCGGGTCGGCTTTGATGTACCCGGCGTCTTCAAGCAAACCCGCCATGCGCTCGGAGTCGTGAGCGTTCATCAAGCAGCCGAGAGTGCGGACTTCATACGTGCGGGCGGTTGCGTTGCCCGCGGTATCATTCCTGGTCGCAGGTGGCCGCTCAGTCACAATGTGGTCTTGAGTCACGATTCCTCCGGCAATTTCTCGACTGGAGGGGCGACATTTCCATCGCACGCCCAAAAGGATCGGAACAAGGCATAGCCGAAATTGGACTAATCGAATTCCCCAGGAAAGGGGAATTCGACAAGCCACGGCGAGATATAGCCCATGCAAAACTTTCCGAGCCTCCTTTTGAGGGGGGTGCGGGTTTTGCTGAGTCCGGGACTCCTTTTAAGGGAGCTGCGGATCCACTTCGATTTGAATCTCTGAGAAGTGGTGCTGGTAAGTACTGCAAACCCCATCACCTATGCCGCACAAGTCCCGTGTGGCGATTCCTCGAAAAATTTCCCGGTAAGCAGATAAAAGCCCCGCGAGAGGCATGGTAGGTGCGGCGTTGGGCCATTTCGCGCCGCACTTTGAGGCCGCACTCGCCGGTCAGAGGGGTCGATTGCCCGCACCGACGACTTCGGCAACACGCGGTAACCTCGGTCGCCATGGGGGAGAGCCGATGAGCGCAGGCCTGTTCGGGCTGCTCGATGACGTCGCTGCCCTGGCGCGGCTGGCCGCGGCCTCGGTGGACGACGTCGGTTCGGCCGCGGCTCGCGCGACCGCCAAGGCGGCAGGCGTAGTGGTCGATGACACCGCGGTAACGCCACAATTCGTGCACGGCATCACCGCCGAGCGCGAACTGCCGATCATCAAACGCATTGCGCTCGGCTCGCTGCGCAACAAGTTGGTGTTCATCCTTCCCGGCGCGATGCTGCTTAGCCAGTTCGTCCCGTGGCTGTTGAGTCCAATCCTGATGCTCGGCGCCACATACCTGTGTTACGAAGGCGCGGAGAAACTGTGGAGTGCGCTGCGCGGCAACGGTTCCCAGGCCAGGAGGCCGAAAGACGAACAGCAAGTGGTGACCGGGGCGATCCGGACCGACGTCATCCTCTCCGCCGAGATCATGGTGATCGCGCTCAGCGAAGTGGCCGACTTGGCTTTTCTGCCAAGGCTTGTCGTCCTGATCGTCGTTGCGCTGGTGATCACTGGCGCGGTGTATGGGGTGGTGGCGGCGATCGTCAAGATGGACGATGTTGGGCTGCGGCTGGCCGAGACGTCGTCTCGGTTCGGGCAGCGGCTCGGTCGCGCCCTGGTCGCTGGGACGCCCAGGTTGTTGTCCATGATCGCGGCGGTCGGAACGGTTGCGATGCTGTGTGTGGGTGGCCACATCCTGTTGGTGGGCAGCGATCAGATCGGTTGGCACACCCCATACGGCTTGGTGCATCATCTCGATGAACAGGTGCGCCACGCGGTCGGGTCCCTAGGTACCGTCGTGGCCTGGCTGGTCAATACCGGCGTGTCGGCGGCGCTCGGACTGATTGTCGGGGCAGTAGCGGTCACGCTCGTGCACCTGCTGCCGTTTCGTCGGGTGGGTTAGGCGCCGGCGTGCGCCGTCAAATGAAGTCCGAGCCGCCGTCGGCATTCACCGTCGCGCCGGTCACATAGCCGTTGCGCCGCGACACCAGGTAGGCGGTGATGGAAGCGACCTCCTCGGGAAGGCCGGCGCGGCCCAGATCGCACGGCTGGTGAAAGTATTTGTCAATCCAGGCCATGACGTCGTACGGGTTGGTGGCATCGAGTCCGTCGGCGGCCAGCAGGTCTTTGAGCTGTTCGGTAAAGCTGGCCGTGACGATGGTTCCCGGGCACACGCAGTTCACCAGGATGCCGTCCTTGGCCAGGCTCTTCGACAGGTTCTTGGTCACGCTGGACAGGGCCGCCTTCGAGGCCGTGTAGGCGACCAGGCGTGGGTTCTGTCGCTGAATTGAGTGCGCGGACAGCGTCACAACGCGGGCCCAGTCCGCGGCGCGCAGCAAGGGCAACGCGGCGCGAATCGCCCGGACCCCCGACATCGTGCCCAGCGTGAACGCGGCATCCCAAGCGGCGTCGTCGAGTTCCTCGAAGTACCCGTCGCCCGGTCCGATCGTGTGCACCAGGCAATTGAGTTGCCCCCAGCGTTCGGAGACGGCGGCGAAGGCGCTGGTGATCGATGCGGCGTCGGCCATGTCCGCGCTGATCGCCATCGCGTCGGGAGCGCCGGCCTGACTTAGCCTTTCCACGGCGCTGTCCAGTGCCCGCTTGCCACGGGCGATCACCGCCACGCTGGCTCCTTCGGCGGCCAGGGTTTCGGCGATGGCCAGGCCCATGCCTTTGCTGCCTCCGGTGACGACGGCCTTGGAACCGCTGAAGCCCAGGTCCATCGCATCTCCTCTGCGGGCGGGCGCCTCACATGTCAGTCTGGCGCGGTGATCTGCGCAATGGTGTCCGGCGCAACGCCCAGTCCGCGCAGGCAAAATCGCACCGTGCTCTCGCGAACCTCGTCGCGTCGGCAATCCCCGGAGGCCCACTGCTGTTCCGTGTTGGCCCACACCACGCCCTGAATGGAGCGCGCCTCGCTGTGCGGGTCGACGTCGTGGAACACTTCCTGGGCCACGCCGAGGTGAAGCTGCTCGATGAGCGGCTCAAGCGTTTCGGCGTATGCGGGTTCGACCAGCTCGGGGGCGTTGAGCAGATGTGATTGAGCATCCATGGACAGGTGACGCAGGTCCGCCTTGACCGCGTCGTCGAAAGCCAAGTCGAGGCGGCCGTCGATCCAGGCAGCCACTCCTTCGATCGGATTTGTCGCTTTGGCCATGAGCGTTCTGAGCCGCACCGCTTCGACCCGGGCGACCTCGAGGAACATCGTGGCTACCAGTTGGTCTTTCGACTCGAAATGCCGGTAGAACGCCCGGGTGCTGAGTTGGGCCCGGTCCAGGACGGTCGCGACGCTAAGTCCACGAACCCCATGTTCGCGAACCGACATCGACGCGGCGACCAGGATGGCACGCCGAATGCCAGGATCCGGAGCAAGCTTGTGCCGGCGCCGCGTAAGCCGGCTACTCAGGTCCGCCTGGCGGCGGGTGCCCGGGCTGTTCGGATGCGTCATAGATCCGTAGGTACCCACCAGGCGCTTCCGGGACACCCGCAGCCGACATTTCATCGTCGCTGCAATGTCGGACATGTGTTAGCTACCTGCGCGGCAGTGCATTGTGGGTGAGGGGGATGAGCCGCCTTTTACGGGCAATATGTGCGCATCGAGATGTCGACGTAGTCGCCAGCGTGGTTGCTGAGGGCCGGATTGCTCGAACGAAATGCCGCGACGATCTCGTCCACAGTGAGCCCACGACGGAAGTTCTCGCACACCAACTTGCCGTTGTAGATCGCTGCGTTGGGATTGGCGAAGGAGATACCCCGGTCGTTGAGCGCTGCGATGTAGGCGCTGTCCTGCTCAGGAGTTGAGGCGATCGTCGTCGTGGTGGTTGGGGCGGACGTCGGCGTTGGCGCAATCTGGGTGACCGACCGCGGCTTCGAGGCCTTGCCCGGCGAGCTCTCCGTGGACAGGGCCCAGCCACCGATCACGATCACCGCCGCAAACCCGAGACCGAGCAACAGTAGGGCCGCGGCCCTGGCCAAGGTGGTGCGCCAGGACTGGACGAGCGACGCCGGTTCAGCAGCAAGCTCCTCGCCGCGACCATCGGGGATGTCCGGGACATCGGGGAGGTCTGGGCCGGGGTCGCGGACGTCGCTGACGTCCTGTTCGCGCGACCAGGCCGTCTCGACCGTGTCGGTGGGTGCGGGACTGGGGACGGCTGCCGTCTTGTCGCCGTCGAGTGCGGCGGTCTTGTCGGAAGCCGGGACCGGCTCGGCCATGAGGGCCATGGTAGCCATCGACTCCGTCACCCGATGCGGGCCAACGGCGGGCGCCCGCTTTATGTGAGGTGACGGTCACGCCACCTGGCGAATCGGCCCGTCGGTGCGTGTATCGCCGCCATCACCGAGCTCATCGATGAAGCCACCGAACTCGCGTGCTCGGCGGGCTCGGCGACCGGCGGTCCATCACCCTCCCACCACGTCGGCCGCAATAGTGCCGTCGTCACCGGAATCGCGTCCTCGACGCTGCTGCGGCCCCACTCGTAGGCACGGTCGATGGCGCCGGCCGAGGGGGCCAGGTTGATCGGTGACAGCGTCGGCTGGAACCTGACCAGGTGGTCGGCATACGGCAAATTGCGCACCATCTGCAGCTGGATCGCCTGGGTAATCGGGGCCAGCCACATGTGCCGGGAGTCCCACTGCGGATGGAAGCAATCAAAGGCCAGGTAGCACGCGTTGCGGGTGCCGAGCTTTCCGTCACGCACCCGCTTCCACGCCAATTCGACCGGCACGTTGCTGGCCGCGCCGCCGTCGACGATCGCCGCGATGTCTTGGTCGGCGCAGAGGGCATCGAGCATGTCGAGCATGCGGTCATCACTGGTTTCGTGGTGCAGCACGCCGGGAACGGCAGACGAAAACGACGCCGCGTCGACGACGTCGAAGTCGCGATCGGGGTCATCGCCGCTGACCACGATCGGTTTGACCACCCGCAAGTCGATGAAGGCGGAAACCTGCCACATTCGGGCTGCGACCAGCGGGCCGATGCCGATGGGCTGGAAGGGCAGTGAGCGCAGTTGCAGCGCCGCCAGTTCCGGACGGCGAAACCGGGATGGCAGTGCGGAATACGGTTGCTTTCGCACGCCGGAGACCACGACATCGAACGGAATCGTCAGATCTGACATGCGGAGCCGGATGTTGTCTTCACGGCTGAGCAGCGATAGCGCGAATTGGTCGAAGCGCAGGGCGAACATCCCGGCCAAGCCGTGGCGGCGGCGCAACCGCTCGGGGCCCAGAATGGCGCGATAAGACACCGTCTTGGCCCATTCCACATAGTCGTCGATCGGCACCGGCAGGCAACGCGCCACCAGACTGCCGATGATCGACCCGAACGACGACCCGATCATGTAGTCAGGCGTTTGGCCGGCCTCCAGGAGGCGCTGGATGCCGCCGATGTAGACGAACCCCGCGCCGCCCCCGCCGCCGAGGATGGTGACGAGCTTCTTGTAGCCGACTTCGGAGTCCAGTTCGGCCGCAGAGAAGTCGCTGCCGTGGCGTTCGATCAGCACTCGCCGTTGGTCGTCTTGGTCGGCGGACAAACCGTCGAGCGCGGTGCGTGCGGCCTTGAGCGCGGTGATCGGATCTGGCTCTTCGCGCAGCGGTCCATACAGGGTGTCGCTGACCCGGGACCGCCACGGAGCGACTTCGGCGCCCACCGAGATGTCACCGCGTCCGCGGCTGCCGCCCGGACCCGCGGCTCCCGGTTCGAAGTCGGCGAGTCTGGCGAAGTTGAGGATGTAGCGCAGCTCCTCGTCGCTCAACACGCCCGGGTTGGCCAGGTGCTGCCGGATCAGCCTGCTTTCCATCTTTTGCAGCAGCTGGGCCGGCTCGGCCGATGGGAGATCGACGGTGTCGAGGGAATCATCGATGTCCTGAGTCTCGGCATCGATCTTGTCGACCAGGTCCAGTGCGGCGTGACGGCGAGCAAAACGGCTGCCTATCAACTCGGCGAACGGAATGTGCATCAGATCAACCCTCTCATGGCGATCATCTGCGCATGGCTACCGTCCGGGGGGCACCGAGACGGTCGGCAGAGCCGAGCTGCCCGGCCAGCAGCCCAGCGGGCTGATGCCCTTGTTGATCGCGGCCGTAATGCAGTTCTGCACCACAACGTTGGGGTCGTTGCTGATTGAGCGGGACAAGATCTCGTTGGCCTTGGCCTTGGCCTTGGCCTTGGCCTTGGCCTTGGCCTTGGCCTTGGCCTGAGCCTCGGCGGTGCGCTGCGCCTCCACGGCGATCGAGGTCTGCGCGCGCTGCTGGTTGAGCTGGTTGATCTTGTCCTCGGTGCCCTGGTCGTACTGGATGGTCGGAACGTTGACGTCGAAGATGTCGACTTGGCGGCCCACGTCCTGGCGCATGATGTCGGCGGCTCGCTTGGCCAGGTTGGGCAGAGGGGACACGTCCAGGTTTTGCGGGTCCAGTGGGTTGAATGCGGCGAACACCTCGTTGAGGGCAACCGACAGATTCCGCTCGATGAGGTTGACCCGCACGTTGTCGAAGGTTTTGTACTGCTGGAAGAGTTCGGGTGCGGCCGACTGCTTGAGCTGCCAGCGGATACTGACGTCGGCCAGGGCCGTGGATTGGTTGCCCAGCCGCACGGTGATGCGCTGGTCGCTGTTGCCTTCCTTGACGTACTTGTCGATCTGCACCGCGCCGTCCAATTGGTGGGTCATCTGCCAGGGCCATTTGCCGTGGAAGCCGTTGTTCAGGCTCACCCCGTTGGGGCGGCCGAAGGTGGTGACGATCGCGATCTGCCGGGTCCCGACGATGGTGAAGCAGCCCATCAGGAAGAACAGGACCGCCGCCCCAAGGGCGCCGAGGGTCACGATCTTGCCGCGTAGGCGCGCTTTGTCATTGCCGGCGAACTTCCACAGCAACGCCGCCACGGCGGCGCCGATCAAGCACATGGTCAACATCACGATCTCCCACGTCATCCCTACGCTCCTTCTCCCGCTCGGGTGATGCCGATCGGGCGCGGCATTGCTCAGTTGGGTTCAGCCAGGCCCAGCCAGGTGCGGCCGGGTACGTGCAGACTAGGCGTTGGCGCGACCTGGCCGGGTGCAACGCCCGAGAATGTGGCGTCCGCGGCGGGCTTCAGGTGCCGCAGTAGGTCCGGTAGGCGCCGAAATCCTCAGGCGCCGGGCCGGCGTAGCGCTCGAGCCCAGGCCTTTCGACATAGGGGTCCGTGACCGCATCCAAGAGCCGGCGGAACGGATCGAGGTTGCCGTCGGTCGCCGCGGTCAGAGCCTCCTCGACGAGATGGTTGCGGGGGATGTAGATCGGATTGACCCCGTCCATCAATTCGGCATCCGGCCCCAGGTTCTGCCAGCGTGACAGCCAGTCGTCGAATCCGCTTGGGGCGTCAAACATTGCGCGGGCCGCGCCGCCATCTCCACGGGCCGCTGCCGCCAGGTGCCGGAAGAACGAGGTGTAGTCGACCTGGCCCTGCCGCAGGAGCTGCAGCAGCTCGTCGGCCAGGGGCTTGACCACCTCGGCCTCGGTCACCGCCGGCAAGCCGAGTTTGGCTCGCATACCGGAGCACCAGACGGCGTCGTAGCGGGTGCGGAATACCCCGAAGGACTTCTCGGCGAGGGCGATGCCCTCCTGCATGTCGTCGGCGAGCAGCGGCAGCAGGGCCTCGGCAAAGCGGGCCAGGTTCCAGCCCGCGAGGACGGGCTGGTTGGCGTAGGCGTAGCGGCCCCAGTGGTCGATCGAGCTGAACACCGTTTCGGGGTCGTAGGCCTCCATGAAGGCGCACGGCCCGTAGTCAATGGTTTCGCCCGAGATGGTCATGTTGTCGGTGTTCATCACCCCGTGCACGAACCCGATCAACATCCAGCGCGCCAGCAGTGCGGCCTGGACCGCGACCACCTCTTCGAACAGCGCGAGGTAGGGGCGCTCGGCATCCGCGGCGCCGGGGTAGTGGCGGGCGATGGCGTAGTCGGCGAGGCGCCGCAGCAACTCGACGTCGCCGGTAGCGGCCGCGTACTGGAAGCTGCCCACCCGCAGGTGGCTACGGGCGACCCGGACAAGCAAGGCGCCGGGCAGTGGTGTCTCGCGCTGAACCTGGCGCCCGGTACCCACGACGGCCAGGGACCGCGTTGTCGGGATGCCCAACGCGTGCATCGCCTCGCTGACGATGTATTCGCGCAACATCGGCCCAACCACGGCCAGGCCGTCGCCACCGCGGGCGAACGGGGTGCGCCCGGAGCCTTTGAGGTGAATGTCGTACAGGCGCCCATCGGTATCGGCGATCTCGCCGAGAAGCAGGGCGCGGCCGTCGCCCAACCGCGGGACGAACCCGCCGAACTGGTGCCCGGCGTAGGCCTGCGCCACCGGAACCGCTCCGCTGGGTAGCAGACTGCCGACCAGGAACCGGACTCCTTCGGAACTGCGCAACCACGTGGAGTCGAGTTTGAGCTCGCCCGCCAACGGTTCGTTGAGCACCAGCAGCCGCGCGTCTGGCGGCACCTCGGCCTGCCAGCGAACGGCCAGCTCCGGCAAGTCCCGCAAGAAGTGGCTTTGCAGAGCGATGGTCAGATCCGGTGCAGTGCTCATCTCACCAAGCTTACGGACGGGTCAGCCACTCGGGCGTGTCCATTCCCTGTCGGATGATTACCTCCTAGGCTTGCGTGCCATGTCGATCGATCGTGCCGCGCTGGTTGCGGGCAGTCTGCGTTGTGCCTCCGGTATCTCATTTCTCGTCGACCCGGTACGGGCGAACCGGCTTTGGGGTGCGGGTGCGCAGGAGTCGTCGCCGACGGCGCGGCTGCTGTTGCGGTCGATGGGCTATCGCGACGCCCTCATCGGAGGGCTGCTGGCGACAGCTGCGGTGCGCGGCAAGAACACCCGTGGCTGGTTCCTGGCTTCGGCTGGCGCGGACGCAGCCGACCTGCTCGGCGGGATCAGCGTGCATGACGAGCTGAAACGGCTACAGCAGATCGTCGCCCTCGGCGGCGCAGTCGTCGGTATCGGAGTGGGGCTCTGGGGTGCCGCGCGGCCGGCCACCGAAGCCAGTGCGTCCCAACTCGGGTAGGAGCAAGCATGCGTGTCGGAGTCCTGACGTTTGTCACCGATGAAGGCATCGGCCCTGCGGAGCTGGGCGCGGCACTCGAAGAGCGTGGGTTCGAGTCGCTGTTCCTCGCCGAGCACACTCACATCCCGGTAAACAATCAGAGCCCGTATCCGCCCGGCGGGCCAATTCCGCGCAAGTATTACCGCACGCTGGATCCGTTCGTGGCGTTGACGGCGGCGGCGGTGGCGACCGAGTCACTCGTCTTGGGCACCGGCATCGCGTTGATCCCCGAGCGGGATCCGATCGTGACGGCCAAAGAGGTGGCATCGCTGGACGTGGTGTCCGGCGGGAGGTTCTGCTTCGGTGTGGGTGTGGGGTGGCTGCGAGAAGAAGTCGCCAATCACGGTGTTGATCCGGCGGTGCGAGGACGGGTCACCGATGAGCGGCTGGGCGCGATGATCGAGATCTGGACCCAGGACAACGCCGAATATCACGGGAAATATGTCGATTTCGACCCAATTTGCTGCTGGCCGAAGCCGGTGACCAAGCCCCATCCGCCGCTGTACATCGGGGGAGGGCCGGCAAGCTTTGGCCGCATCGCCCGCCTAGGTGCCGGATGGATCGCGATTAGCCCGTCGCCGCAGCTGTTGGCCGGTCCGCTCGAAGAACTGCGCTCGCTGGCCGGTGAGGACGTGGCGGTGACGGTGTGCCTGTCGGATGAGACGAAGGTCAGCGACCTCGAGGGCTACCTGCCGCTGGGGGTCGAACGAGTCCTGCTGGGATTGCCGACCGAGCCTCGCGACCAGACGTTGAGATATCTTGACCAGATGGAATCCGAACTGGTCCAGTTGGGATAAGACCGCAACCCAGTCAAGTGTGGGGGCAGGCCTCTGTCTGCGCAAAGTGGTTGTGGTTATTCAGATTTCGTGCCGATACCCGGATCTGGACGGGATCTGTAGCCGTGATGCGCCGAAAATTATTGTAATTTGCGTAATTTCGGTCATTCATGCTGAATTGTGCTTATATTGCTTGACTTTCGTCGGGATCGGCGAGCTAGGGTGGTGGCGTGAATCTCCACTTGAACGCGGACCTGCAAGCCCGCTATCACCGCTTCGTCGAAAGGGTGCGCACATCAGGCGAACTCTGGGTGCTGATTGGACCCGAGGCGCGGGGAGCGTGGGTCGAATCGAACCACTACGTGACCGAGGACGACGAGCCCATCCCCGTGCATCTGGTCTATTCGGCTGCAGCCTATGCGCGCCAGCACGCCACAGGGTCGTGGGCGGCATACGAGCCGGCGGCGTTGGAGCTGGACCAGTTCCTGGCCGGGCCGCTTCAGCACATGCACCAGAGCGGCGAGATGCTGGGCCCCGACTACAACGCCGATCTCGCGGGAGTCGAGATCGAGCCCATCGACCTGGCCCGTGCCCTGCTGGGGGAAGAGCAGCCGTAGCCCGCGCAGTGGAGCCGTTGGCTAGCTCCCGATTCGGCCCAGCAGCCGACGAATCGGGCCCTGCGACTCACCGGTCTCCGGCTGTCGATTGGCATAGGGCCACGGCTGGTTGCGCTCCGGCACCGACGAGGCCCGCTGCTGTTTGAGCTGCATCCGCAGATGCTGACGCAGCTCATGCAACTCGGGGTCGGTCCAACGATTGTCGGTCTCGATTGGATCGGCAGTCAGATCGTAGAGTTCCCACTGGTCGTCCACCGGGTCGGTGCGATAGGTCTCGCCGCCCACACCGTTGCTGGCCAGGTGACGTACCCCGGGCTCGGTCCAGGTTGCCGGGTCGTCAAAGGTGCGCACCAGCTTCCACAAGTGGCCGGCGCCTCCGGGGGCGTCGGAGTCCTCGACCCGCACCACCAGCCCTTCGAAGTTGGCGGCCACGTGCGCGGGCAGCTTGATGCGCAGCGGCGCTGGGGGATTGACCGTGCGTCCCAGCTGTCGGGACAGCAGCGATGCGCCGGTGTCGCCTTCGAGCACGTTGTCGCGTGTCATCAGGTAGATCGCTCGATCTTCGTCGGCGGGGGCCCCGTCGACCACCGCCATCAGATCCCGACCGGGCAGCGGGTGCACCTCGGTGAATGATTCGGCAAGGTTTGCGGCGACGGCCTCGGTGTCGATGCCGGCCGCGCTAAGCAGCGTCGGCACCAGGTCGACGTGCGATGTTGGGGCCGAAACGGTGCGTGCCGTGGTCGCCTCATTGCCGACTCGGGCGATGACGAACGGGACCCGGGTGGCCTCGTCGTAGAGGTTGAACCACTTCTGATGCAGCCCGCCATGAGCCCCGAGCAGATCACCGTGGTCGGATGTGCGTACCAGGACGGCGTTGTCGGATCCGCCCTCGGTCACCGCGCGGCGGACCCGGTCAATCGGCCCGTCGTTCTCGGCGTGCAAGCGGTAGTAAAGATCGCGGTAGCGCTGCGCGTTGCGCTGGTAGGTGCGCTTGATCGCCGGTGCCACGCCGTATCCGGTGTAGTACGCCTGCCGGAATGCGATCTGTGCGGCCGGCTTTGTTCTCAGGCCCTCGTCGGCGGTGGGTGGTGCCGGCACATGTGGGGGGTCTAGGTGCGACGGCTTCAACGGGCCGAATCGCACCCAGGCCGGGAACAGCACCACGTCGTGCGGGTTGATGAAGCTGGCCACCAGCAAGAACGGACGCAGCGCCGCTTCGTCGCCGGCACGGCGGCGCGCATAGCGGTCCTCGAGCCACGCAACAACTCGATCGGCGATCAGCGGGTCACGACGGAAACCGCTGTTCGCGTTGCCCGCGCCATGCGGCTCGGGGCCCACCCAGCCGGAAAAGCCGTACGGGCCGAGCGGGTCGGCGTCGAGGTAGCGCTGTACGGCCGCCGGGTCGATCTCGCCGTCGTCGTCGTTGGTGGCCAGCGAGAGGCCGGTGTCGGGGTCTTCCAGATCGGCATGCGAGATGTGCCATTTGCCGTCGTAGTGGGTGTCATATCCCGCCGCGCGGAACCAGTTGCCCAGAGTCGGTACCTCGCCCGCCCGCAGCCAGCGCAGCCGGGAGTCGTCGAACCGTTTGCCGATGCCATCGGTTTGCGTGACACCGTGCAGGTCGGGGTACTGGCCGGTGAAGATCGTCGGGCGACTCGGCACACAGGCCAGCGATCCGGTGTAGTGCCGGGCGAAACTCACCCCGTGTTCGTCGAACCAGCGACGGCCGGTGAGGGTGCGCTGCCGCCAAGCCAGGACGTCGGCCGACTCGTAAGGGGGAACCGCGCGCTCCTCGTCGGTCATGATGATGACGATGTCGGGCCCCTCAGGCATGCGTTTTCTCCAATCGGCTCGCCAATCCGGCAAGCATCGCGTCGGACTGCTTGGCCAGCACGCGCAGCGCAACCCGCTCCGCCATCTGAGCCAGCCGGCTGGTCCCGACCTCTACCGTGCTCGTGAGATCCACGATGGTGGCGTTACCGCTTCGGCGCAACCTCCAGTGGTTGGCGACCTTGCGGAGGCGGTTGGGTAGGCCCTCGATGTCATAAGCCAGCGAGGTGGGCGGGTCGAACGCGGTTATGCGTTCCACCAGGGTGTTGCGGCCCACCTGTACGCGGCGGGTGGTGCCCACCGGCTCCCCGTCGGGGCCCTCATTCAACACGCACGAATGGTCGATGCCGTCAGCCCACGTGCTCAGGGCGCCGAAGTCGGCGAGTACGTTCCAAATCGCCTGCGGCTCGGCCACTATGGTCCGGCTACGGCTGATATCTGCCACTCAGCCATCCAACACTATGCGGCAGGCTCGCGCGCCAAGTTGGTCTGTTCGCGTCCTCGACGCGGGACGCGGCCGCCGTTGCCCGGCCGGGTCGGCGATGCGGCGGCGCGGGGTCACGATGGCAGTGATCGGACCTGCCCCTCGAACACCGTTCCCCAAATGGGGAGGTCTTTGAGGCCGTCGACGCCGACCTGGTAGGGGTCGTCTTCGAGGACGGTGAAGTCCGCGTACTTGCCGGCGCGGATCGATCCGAGGTCGTTTTCTTTGCGCATGATCCAGGCGGCGTCGATGGTGATGGCCCGCAGTGCGGCGTGCAGGCTTATCCGCTCCTGCGCGCAGTTGAGGTTGCCGTTGATCGTGATCCGTCGGGCCGCGACCCAGGCGAGGGTCAGCGGGGCCAGTGGCGCCATGGGGCAATCGGAATGCAGGCCGAACGGGACGCCGAGGCGTTCGAGTGATCCCAGGCGCACCAGCTCGGCGCCGCGGTCGCTGCCGAGCCATTCCGAACTGTAGATATCGCTGAGTAGGTAGTGGTAGTAGGGATTGGCGGAGACCACCATGCCCAGCTCCCGCATCTGCAGGTTCTGTTCCTCGGTGGTGTAGCCGAAGTGTTCCAGGACGGTGCGGTGACCGATCCGGGGATGGATCCACTGCAGGTGGCGTACCAGGTCGATCAAGGCCTCGGCACTGAGGTCGCCGACGGTGTGGGCGTGCAGTTGGTAGCCCTCCCGCCAAAAGACCTCGGCCCAGGTCCGCGTGACTTGCAGCGGGGCCATCCACATCCCGGTGTGGCCGTCGAGGTAGCCGGGATACCCGAACTGGGCCATTCCGCTGAAGATCGCACCGTCCATCATGAGTTTGAAGTGGTGGTCAAATCCGACTCGTCCGGAGGTCATTTGCGCCCACTCCGCGACAACGGCCACGGCCTCCTGCGGGGTGACACCGCGGGCCAGGAAATCAGAGATCAACGGGGTGAGCACGATCCTGGACGGTGCGTCGATCTCCCGCGAGATCCTGTTGATCAGCCGGATCTCGTTTTCCGGATTGCCCATGCTGCCGACGCCCATGTCCAGACAGGTCGTGACGCCGGCTAGGTGGACCATGCGGAAGAAGTTGGCCATGCCTTCCCCATACCGGGCGGGTTCGAACAGGAGTTGCGGCAGGCGGCTGGCGCCGACCAGGGCCATTGCGCCGTTCTCCCAGAAGCGTCCGCGCTCCCAGTCCACCTCGGGAAGATCGGCGAACTGCTGCTCGCTGAGCCCCATCCAGTCGATCGCGCCATCGTTGGCGATCAATTCATGGAACGACCGGTGCCAGAGGATGACGGGCCGGGTTCCGAACATCGCGGTCAGCTCGGGGCGCCCGATCGGCCCGTGCCAGAGCGGGTGGTAGCCCCAGGCCACGAACGGCACGCTCCAGTCCGGGTGGGCGTCGACCAGTTCCCGCAACTGCGTGCGGAACGCGTCCGGGGTCGTTGCGCCGGCAAAACGTCCGGTCGGCAGGTTCCAATCCGCGGGAGCGAGGAACGGAAACTGAGTAAGCACCGCAGGCAATGAGGGGTGCACGTGCGGGTCGATGAAGCCGGGAAGCACCACCTTGTCGGACAGCCGCTCGTCGACCACGTATTCGTGGCGGTTCAGCCAGGGGCGCATCGAGTCCAGCGAACCGACGGCGACAATCCGGCCGTCGGCCACCGCGACCGCGGAGGCCTCCGGTAGTGAGGGCGTCATCGTCAGCACCTTGCGGGCCGGGAAGACAGTGATCGGATGCGTGGGGCCCTCGGACATATGGCCAGCTTGCTCCACGGGCTCACCCCAGCGGTACAAATCAACGAAATCGGCGGCCGTCGGCTATTTCAGTTCCGCTAGAGCTAGTTTCGCCGCATTGGCGCCACACATGCCATGGGCGCCCGGCCCCGGCGGCGTCGCGGCCGAACAGATGTAGGTGCCCGGCACCCCGGTTCGATAGGGCGACAATGTCACCCGCGGCCCAAAGGTCAGCTGGCGGATATCTTTGGCGCCCGTCATGATGTCGCCGCCGACGTAATTCGGGTTATATCTGGACATCTCGGTGGTGCTGCGGACGGTCTGCCCGACGATGTGCTCCCGGAATCCCGGTGCGAAACGCTCGATCTGCGCGATGATCGCGGCGGTGGCGTCGCCGGTGTAGCCGTTGGGGACGTGTGCTTAGGTCCACAGCGGATGGATATTGCCGACCGAGCGCTCAGGATCGGCCAGGTACTGCTGCCCGACCAGAACGAATGGTCGTTGTGGCATCCGTCCGGCATGGACCTCGCGTTCGGCGGCGGCGAGCTCGGCGTAGGGGCCTCCCAGATGCACCGTCCCCGCCCGGCGGGCCTGCGGGTTGGTCCATGGTACGGCGCCCTCGATGGCGAAGTCGACTTTGAATGCGCCTGGCCCGCGCCGCAATTTGTTGTAGGCGCGGGCAATCCGCCCGGGCATCCGGTCGCCGAGGATGCCGGCGACGGCGTCCGGCGCGAGGTCGAACATGGTCACGTCCGCCGGTGGCAGCTGCGATGCCGCCTGTACCCGTACGCCCGTTTCGATCTTGCCGCCAAGCTCGTCCAACGTTGCCACCAGCGCGTTGGTGATTGACTGCGAACCGCCGGCCGCTACTGGCCAGCCGTGCCGGTGGCCTGCGGTGATGATGCCCAGGCCGATGGCTGAGGTCATCGGGTAGTGCAGTGGCCGAAACGCATGCGCGGCAACGCCTCCGAACAATGCCCGGCCCTGGTCGGTGCGAAACAGCCTGGCCAGCACCGAGGCGGGAAGCACCGTCGGTGCACCGAACCGGGCCAATGTGATCGGGTGCCCGGGAATGCTCAGCAGCGGACCCATGATGTCCTCGGCCAGCATGTCGAATCGTTGCGAAGTCCAATCGAACAGGGCCCGCCATCGGCGACCATCGGCGCCCAACCCGTCGGCCGTCTGGCCTACCGAACGGTGCAGCACGCCCGCGCTGCCGTCATCGAGCGGATGCACGCAGTCGATATCGGGCAGCAGCCAGCTCAGGCCGTGGCGGTCCAGGTCCAGGCCGGCGAGGAACTCCGAGCCGACGGCCATCGGATGGATGGCCGAACAGTGGTCATGCACCAGGTCGGGCACGATGGCCTCGCTGCTGCGGGCACCGCCGCCCACCTCCTCGGCGGCCTCGAGAACGGTGACCTGCAGTCCGGCTTTGGCCAGGGTGATGGCGGCGGCGAGCCCATTGGGCCCGCCACCAGCCACGATCGCGGTCTGCGATGCACCTTTCATGCCAGCGCCCCATGCTCGCGGTCCTGCCCGTCGCGGATCCGTTCCCGCCTGCCGCCGAGCGACCAGGTCACCTGCGTTGGGATCGGGCCGTTAGGCAGCCACGGTTGCTCGGCCACCGCATCGGCAACCTTCCAGGTGCCGCGCTCGAGCACGCCCAGGGCCGAGTCGATGACCTTGTAGTGCTGCACCTTGCTGCCCCAGGCCTGCGACTCCACCCATACGACGACGAGTTCACCGGGCTCGAACGCGGCCTGTGTCTGCATCGCCGCGATCAGATCTTCGTTGTGCAGGTGACCGTCGCCGAAGTTGAACCCGATCAACGAGTTGCAGATGAACTCGCCTTCCCGCACGGTGCGGGTGTCGATGTCGGGCAGGTTCTTCAGCAGCACCGAGAACAGGCCGCGGCCCTGGCTGTGCATGCTGCGCCAGGCGATCGAGTGCTGCATCGTGATCTCCGCCCACTGCGGCTCATAACCGAAGTCGATGAACTGGTCGAGCTGGTTCTTCGACGACCGGGTGACCTTGTTGAGTTTGTGCTCGGTGCCCGGAGCGAAGGCCCATACCGCGGAGACCCAGTTGCCGGCGTATTGGCGCATGGACGGCAGGAAGGAGACCTTGTCGGGCCGGAAGTTGCCCAGGATCGGGAAGAACAGCAGTGCGGCGACGATGGCGGCCAACAGCCATGGCGACGACATGGAGGTCACGCCGTAGCCCTGCCAGGCCGGGAAGTCCAGGAACAGAAAGATCGTGGCGTAGGCGAACAGCACGTTCCATTCCAGCGGGACCGCCAGCGGGAACGTCGAAATGATAAACAGGTGGAACGACACCATCAAGGCGGCGGCCGCCAGGGTCAGCCACTTGTTGGTGGAGAACAACAGCGTCAGCGGGGCGAGGACTTCTACCGTGGTGCCGGCGGCGTGGGCCATCACCTCGGCAAGCCGAGACGGGCGCAGGTCCCGCGGAAAATTGCGGTAGTGGGCCCGCTTGAGCCACCTGAACGCAATGGCCGGGCTGTTGCTCACCATCGGGGGGATGACGTTGGCGAAATGCTTGCCGAACTTGGATGCGCCGGCGCCCACCCATACGACAATGATCAGTAGCTTGAGCGCGATGATCATGTCCGCGAAGTTCGCGAATCCCAGCACCGCGAAGAAAAACATCGCCGGCAGATACTGCTCGCCGCGGGCGCCCAGGAAGATCGTCTTGTCGCGCAGTCCCACCAGGACCAGCAGCACCATCGGCGCGATCAGCAGTGCGGGACTGACCAGGCCGGATGTGTTTCCGGGAAGCGCCGCCGACAGCGAGTCACTGGGTACGCCGGGCGAAAACAGCGCAACCGCCACACTGACCAGCAGGGCGACATAGAGCGCAACGTCCAACAGAGTGCGCCGGTCGCCCTTGGTGAACGGCACCCATTTCCATGGCCGCAGCCGGATGGTGCCGGGGCGGGCCCAGAAACGAATGCCGCCGGTCATCGGCTTGATCTTGCCGGCGAGGGGCCCCCAGGAACCGGCGACGCCAATGGATTCCAGCAGCACCGTCCACAGTATGACCTTCTGGTACACAATCGGTTGGTTCCACCACGCGGCCACGTGCAAGAAGGCCGGCAGCCCTGAGGTCAACGTGGCAACGATGACCCCGCCGAGCGCGTAGCCGAAGATGAGCTTCAGGATGTAGATGGCATGCACCATCCGCGGCGACGGGAACCCGTATTCCACCCAGCTCTGGGCGAGGATGCGCCCCCGCTCCATCAGCGGTTTGCGCAGGAATGTGTCCGGATCAACGTCGGGAAAGCGTGGTTTGAAGAATCCCATCGCAGTGGCTCCTTGATTCATTGAAACTTGTTTGGTCAGGTCGAAGGTGGATCGGGACACCGTACGAATCAGGTGATGTGGCCCACACCGTCTCGACCGGATGAAATTGCTTGTTCGCACTGTCCTGGGAGGACAAAAGCACCGCTAAGACCCGGTTCTGTCGGACCCGTCAAGACGTCTAGTGTCGGTTCATGGCGGAACGAAACCGCACCGACGACGCGGTGGTCGGCAAAATCGTGGTCGAGGTCGTGTACCGCCTTAGCGCCCAATTAGCCGAGGCGACCGCATCGATTCAAGGCACCCTGGAACGCGAAATCGTCGAGCTGCGCGGTGACGTGCAACTGCTGGACCTTCTCCACGCCAGCGTCGAGGGAAACGTGGCCGCGGTGCTCAACGCGATCCACTACGACATTCCGATCGAGCGCGTTGAGTCTCCGACAGCGGCGCTGGAGTACGCCAGGAGGTTGGCGCAGGCGGGGGGGGGGGGCGGGTCAATGCGCTGGTGCGTGCCTACCGGCTTGGTCACAAAGAGATGCTGGAGCGAATCATCGATGGGGTCCAGGAAGCGGGCGCCGATCCCGCGCTGAGCCTTGATGTGTTCAACCGGATCTCCGAGGTCACCTTCAACTACATCGACTGGATCTCGCAACAGGTCGTGGCGGCCTACGAGGCCGAACGCGACCGGTGGCTGGAAAACCGCAGCCGAGTCCGCAATGTCCGGATCGCGGAGATTCTCGATGGCGGCGACATCGACACCGACGCGATGACCAAGTCGATTCGCTACCCGTTGCGAAAGGTGCATCTCGCGCTCGTCTTGTGGTTCCCCGATGACGCGACCGACGGTAACGAGTTCGAGAGGCTGGAGCGGTTCTTGGACGAACTTGCCGAGCACCTGGGTACGGGCAATGCGCTGTTCGTGGCCGCGGATCGGATCACCGGGTGGGGGTGGATCCCGTTGCGGGCCAATGATGCTGGCCTGACCGGGCGGGTCCGTCGCTTCGTCGCGGGCCACACCGATGCGCCGCACGTCGCATTGGGCCAGGCGTTGCCGGGCGTCGAAGGGTTCCGGCGGGCGCACCGTCAGGCGCGAAACGCACACCGTGTTGGTGTCGCGGTGGGTGCATCCGCGCCGGCGGTCATGGCGGTCAGCGACGAGGGACTGTCCGCGGCCGCATTGATGGGTGCGGATCTGCCGGACGCCGGGGCCTGGGTGCGCGAGACCCTGGGCCCGTTGTCCACCGATTCGGACAACGATGCCGTGCTGCGCGAGACGCTTCGGGTCTTCCTGCGCGAAGGGGGTAGTTACAAGGCGGCGGCCGAGCGCCTGCACCTGCACTACAACTCGGTCAAGTACCGGGTTGCCCGGGCGGTCGAGCGTCGGGGCCGGCCGATCGACGACGAGCGGCTCGACGTCGAGATGGCGCTACTGGTCTGCCAGTGGTTCGGCGCGGTGGTGCTCGGCCCCGGGCGGTGAGGGTGCCGGCGCCGTGGGTACAGGTCGTTGGAGGCAATCGGTGGCGTTACCGCTACGGTTTAGGTAATACGCCCGACTAATAGAACGAAGATGGCGGCAGAACAAGCAATGTACGAACAGGTCAATAGCTACGTCGTGGATCCTGCCGACGTGGGTTCACGCATCGACCCAGTGCTGGCCCGGAGCTGGTTGCTGGTCAACGGCACGCATGCCGACCGATTCCAGGCCGCGTCGCATTCTCGCGCCGACATCGTCGTGCTCGACATCGAGGATGCGGTCGCCCCCAAAGACAAGGGCAGCGCTCGCGACAATGTGGCGCATTGGCTCGGTGACGGCAATGCCGACTGGGTTCGCATCAATGGCTTCGGCACCCCGTGGTGGGCCGACGACATAGCCATCCTGGCTGGCAGCTCGGTCGGTGGTGTCATGTTGGCGATGGTGGAATCGGTTGACCATGTCACCGAGACCGCTAGGAGGCTGCCCAACGTGCCGATCGTGGCATTGGTCGAGACGGCCCGTGGCCTGGAGCGCATCACCGAAATCGCGTCGGCCAAGGGCACCTTCCGGCTGGCTTTCGGCATCGGTGACTTCCGCCGGGATACCGGCTTTGGCGAAGACGCCACCACGCTGGCGTACGCGCGGTCACGATTTACCATCGCGGCCAAGGCGGCCGGCCTGCCGAGTGCGATCGACGGGCCGACCATCGGTTCCAACCCGCTCAAACTCATCGAGGCCAGCGCGGTCTCGGTGGAGTTCGGGATGACGGGCAAGATCTGTTTGTCGCCGGAGCAGTGCTCGGTGGTGAATGAGGGGCTGTCCCCGTCGCAAGATGAGATCGGCTGGGCGAAAGAGTTTTTCGCCGAGTTCGAACGCGATGGGGGAGAGATCCGAAACGGCTCCGACCTGCCGCGTATTGCCCGCGCAACCAAGATCCTGGATCTGGCGCGTGCCTACGGCATCGAGGCCTCTGACTTCGAGGACGAGCCGGTGCACTCACCCGCGCCAACCGACACCTATCACTACTAGTCACTACTAGGTTGTGACGGGCTAGGCGGCGTGCCGGGCGAGTGAAATGCCTACCCTGACCTCGAGTTCGCTGGCCGTGACGGTCTGCACCCGCGGCGGGGCGCCGGATCGATAGCTTGTTCCCGTTGGCGTGGTGAATTCAGCTGTGTGCGTGTGGGTTTCGTGCATACTCGTCTCGACTCGCCAACCGTACGCCTCCTTGGCGTAGTTGCAGCGCTCGCACGATCCCAGGCCGTTGTCCGCTGTGGTGGGGCCGCCTTTGGCCCAAGGCCGCGCGTGATCGCGGTGTCGGATCGGGGCGTCGCAGTAGGGAGTGCGACACCGCTGATCCCGCAACTCGATGAAGGCGGCCAGGCCGCGGGGAAATAGCCGCGCTCGTGATTCCATCGCTACCAGCGCCCCGGCTCGGGGATGGGCGTAGAGCCTGCGCAGCGTCGCCCGCGAACGTCCGTCGGCGACAGCGTCGGCGACCATCGTACGGGCGACCGCCGCGGGGATTGGGCCATAGCCGCAGACATCCGCGGGTGCGCTATCGGCTCCCAGCAGTGATTCATCCGTCAGCACCAGGTTGACCGCGATCGGAGTCGGGACCGCCGCGTCGCGCCCGGTGACCCGCTCGACCAGGGTGTCCGCCATCACCTGCCCGCGGGAGCGCCCGTCACACCGGGTGTCTGCCGCACGGCGCAGCGCCGCGTACACCGATATGCCCTGGGCCACCGGAAATAGCGCGGTCAGATAGGTCATGGTGTCGGGAGCCGGGCGGATGGTGACTGTCCGTTCCCTCTCGGCCTTGGCCGCCCGGTCGACGACAGCATGTGGGTCCAGCCGGTAGGCGATCGCTTTGGCCGCCGCGGCGACCCGAGCATCACCCATCCCCTCAAGGCCGGACGGGTCGCCACACAATTCGGCATCCAATTCGCGCCGGTGCTCGATGTCCAGACAAGCGCTCTCGCGAACGATCAGGGTGGCCCGCCACTCCGACAGCAACCCGCATTCCAGCGCCGCCAGTGTGTGCGGCATTTCATGCACTAGTGCCTTGGCGAATCCCAGGTGGCGGCTGCCCCGGGCGGGCGAGTCTCGTCGCGCCAGCGCGATCTCATTGGCCAGACCACGTCCACGCCGGGCGGCTGGCACGCCGGCAGCTGATTCGGCAGCTCGGCGTGCCGTGTCCAAGGCGGCCGCCGCGCGGGCCTGGCCTGCTGCGGCTGCCGATTTGACCCTCTCCAGCTCAGCAATGCGCTCGACCAGCGCGGCTTGGTCGGCGGCGGGATCGACAGTCGCCAAGGATTCGAACATGTTTTCGATTCTAGCAGGTTCCACTGACTGGACGACAGCCCCCGATACGCTGGCTGGATGAGCCGCGAGGCCCGGATCCGGGTGGCTCGGATCTATGACGACGTCGAACCCGACGACGGCCAGCGCGTCCTGGTCGACCGCATCTGGCCGCGAGGCATTCGCAAGGACGACCCCAGGGTCTGCATCTGGTGCAAGGGCGTCGCCCCGTCTACCGAGTTGCGTCAGTGGTACCACCGCCAACCTGAGCGATTCGACGAGTTCGCGGCGCGCTATGAGGCGGAGCTGTCTGGCAGCGCGGCGCTGGCCGAACTGCACACGCTGGCCCAGGGCGGTGTGGTCACGCTGGTCACCGCTACCCGAGAGGTAGCTGGAAGTCACGTGGCCGTTCTGGCGAATCTGCTGAAAGCCCGCTGAGATTCGTCGCTCGGGGGTGCGCTGCGTGAGACGATCTCCGGGTGCAGCTGGGATTGCATGCGCTGGGAATCGGTGCCGGGGCCGACCGCTCGATGATCGACGCCGTGGCCTGCGCGGCCGATGATGCCGGGTTTGCCACATTGTGGGCCGGCGAGCATGTCGTGATGGTCGACCGGCACACATCGCGCTACCCGTACTCCGAGGACGGCGTCATAGCGATCCCGCCCCAGGCGGACTGGCTGGACCCGATGATTGCGCTGAGCTTCGCCGCCGCCGCCGCCTCCCGTATCACCGTGGCGACCGGGGTGCTGCTGCTGCCGGAGCACAACCCGGTAGTGGTGGCCAAGCAGGCGGCAAGTCTGGACCGGTTGAGCGGGGGACGGTTGACGCTTGGCGTGGGCGTCGGCTGGTCTCGCGAGGAGTTCGCGGCGCTGGGTGTCCCGTTTCAGGATCGTGCTGGTCGTACGGCCGAATACGTCGCCGCGATGCGCACCCTGTGGCGCGACGATCTCGCCTCGTTCACCGGGGAGTTCGTCCGGTTCGATTCGGTTCGGGTGAATCCCAAGCCCGTGCGCGACCGACGGGTCCCGGTCATGGTCGGGGGCAACAGCGATGCGGCGCTGCGCCGCGTCGCGGCCTGGGCGGATGGCTGGTACGGCTTCAACCTCGACGGCGTTGGCGCCGTCCGCGAGCGGGTTGGCACGCTCGACCGGCTGTGTGCCGAGTCGGGCCGCAACCGTGATGAGCTGCGGTTGTCCGTCGCCCTGCGCTGCCCCCAGCCGTGCGACGTCGATGCGCTGGCCGAGCTGGGGATCGATGAGTTAGTGCTGGTTGAGACGCCGCCCGAGGCCGCCGATGCGGCGCAAAACTGGGTTTCGGCGCTGGCAGAAAGATGGCTGTCCACAGTGTGGGTTAGGTAGGCTCCCCGTTGACATGCTGTTCCCGAGGGGACTGACCGACCTCGACGACGAGGTCCGCAGCGTTCCGCCGCCGCCGGCGCCGGAGGTCCCCAGCCCGTACGCGTTCCGGCTGGCTGATCCCGACGCCGACGCCGACGCCGAGAAGATCGCTGACTGGATGCGCCGGCCGCACCTGCTCAGGGCCTGGGATGCCGCATGGCCGGCGTCGCGGTGGTACCGCTACCTGCAGGCACAACTCGAGGGCGACTACTCGCGACCCTACATCGGCAGCTTAGAAGGCCTGGACTATGGATACCTCGAATTGTATAGGGCTGCAAAAGATCTCATATCAACGCTATATGAGTCTGACCCCTATGATCTTGGCATCCACGCCGCAACGGCTGAACCGAAGTTCGTTGGCCTGGGAAATGCCCAACTCTTGCTGCCGCACTTCGTGGCCAGCGTACTCAATGCCGAACCGCAATGCCGCCGGATCGTCTTTTCCCCGGACTATCGCAGCAGGGGCACCCGCCGATTCTGCGAGAACGGTGGCTGCACATTCCTGGGCGAACATGACCTGCCGGATCGTCGCGTGGCGCTCTACGTGCTACCGCGCACTCTCGACGACGTGCCCGGACTACGCAGCTGAAGGTTTCGCTTCAGTAGTCGTAGCGAGCTATCGGGGGTTCGCAGGTGCGCTGCGTCCAGTCCAACGACTCGCTGAACGACATTGCGGCAGGAATCATTTCGCTGGTCACCAGCCCGTGACGGGTGGTCAGGTCCTCGACAATCTCGAAGCTGCGCGCGATCGCCTCGGGTGTGTCGATGATGATCGTGGTTACCGGCACATCGCGGGTGATCCGAAACAGCTTGTCTCCGTGTGTTCTGCGGTCGCCATGAAACCCCCAGATGCCGCGTAGGGCGGTCGCTCCGCGCGCCGCCCCGGACTGCATCAGTCGATGCACCAGGGCACGGTGGATGGGCACCCCCTCGTGGTGACTGGCTTCGGAGGTGTGCACCATCAGCTTCTGCCACAGGTGGCGTCCTTGGTCATCGGTCGGCGGCAGCTGTTGGGGGCGGGCGAACAATCTGCCGTCGTTCTTGCACAGCCGCACCCGTTCGATGGTCAACAGCGGGTTGGTCAGTACGGCGGCGAGTTTGGTGGCGGCGGCGGACACCTGCGCGGCCGTTCCGATGCCGATGACCATGAGCGGAACGTTGACATTGCGGCCAAAAAAGCGGGCCCGGAATCGTTCGCCATCTGCTGTGCCGTCCACACCAAGAAGTACCGTGGCCCCGGCAAATCCATGCTGCCATAGCAACTCGCAGACGGCATAGGCGGCGGGGGATCCGCCAACCCGGACCTGGCGGCCGACATAGACGGTCAGCTTTGCGGCGTCCGCGGTTTGCTGCTCGATGTCGTTCAATGCTTCGACGCCGTTGTTCCGGGTCACCAGTCGAGCGCGCTCGAGTGTCAACAGCGCCCGGCCGGTCATCGCCGTCACTTCGTCGACCAGCGAGCGGATCTTGGACTCGACATCGACGGCGACGACTGTCACCGGAGGGTCCTCGGACAGGCTCAGCGACTGGTCGCTGCGCAGCTCGTGCTTGAGGCCGAAACCGGTGGTACCGCGCAGCATTACGCTCGTGGCGATGCCACGGTTGCCGAACAGATCCAGCATCGCATCGGCCAGGAACCGATTGGTACCCACAACGCGATGCCGCTCACCGAAGTACGCGGTCAACTTGAGGCTCTGCGCGCTCATAGCAGCTGCGCGATCCAGTGCCCCAACAACGCCGCCCCGAGGCCGGCGAGCACGCTGAGCCCAATATTGGCCAGCGCGACCCACATTTGCCGTTCCTCGCTCAGCCGTTGGGTTTCCAGCATCCAAGTGGAGAAGGTGGTGTAGGCGCCCACAAACGCGGTGCCCGCCAACAGGGCCGCGTCCCGGGACAGTGCCAGGCCGGCAAGGAATCCGAGTAGTGCTGCACCGCTGACGTTTACGGCGAAGGTGCCAAACGGAAACGTCCTGGCCATTCTGCGCGCGATCGTGCGGTCCACCAGAAAGCGCAGCGTCGAACCGAGGCCCCCAATGACCATGACGCCCATCCAGACCACCACGGTGCCTGCGGTCATCAGCGCACCCGCACGCGGCGAACCGCGACTGTCGCCAGTTTGACCGCCAGCAGCCCGAAAGTAACGCTCACGAGCGTGTAGACGAGGGCCAGTGCCCAATGGCCGTACTCGATCATCTTCAGCGTCTCGACTTGCATCGTAGAGAAAGTGGTTAGGCCGCCACACAATCCGGTTCCCAACAGTGGGCGTCGGTAGCTAGACAACGGCAACCGCTCCAGCAGGCGGGTGGTGAAGTAACCCACCAAGAAGGCGCCGACGATGTTCACGGTGAAGGTGGGCCAGGGCCACTTGGCCGGGTCGGGGACCGCCAGAGTGCTCAATGCCGCGCGGGTCAGGGCGCCCAGGGCTCCGCCGGCGAAAATCGCGGCCAGTTCTCGGTAGTCGGGGCGTGCCACCAGTCGCTTCCCTCCCGCGGTACAAGTTCGTGTCCATTAGCAGCCTAGGTGGGGACTTGCAAGTGGGTAAATCCTGGGAAATACCTGGGAAGTTCCCGAGTGGTAGGGGGAGGCAGAATTGGTACTCATGGTTGCCAACCCGCGGGCCGGACAGCCGGCCCAGCCCGAAGACCTGGTCGATCTGTCCCACCTGGTGACGGCCTATTACACCATTGAACCCGATCCGGACGACGTCGCCCAGCAGGTGGTGTTCGGCACTTCGGGTCATCGCGGCTCCGCGCTGAACGCAGCGTTCAACGAGGCCCACATTCTGGCCATAACCCAGGCCATCGTCGAGTACCGCGCCGCACGTGGCACCACCGGACCGCTGTTCATCGGCCGTGACACACATGGTCTTTCGGAACCGGCCTGGGTGTCGGCGCTGGAAGTGCTCGCCGGCAACAACGTGGTCACCATGATCGACTCGGCGGACCGCTACACACCGACGCCGGTGGTCAGCCACGCGATCTTGACCTACAACCGCGGCCGCACCGAGGCGCTGGCTGACGGCATTGTGGTCACGCCATCGCACAACCCGCCGCCGGACGGTGGCTTCAAATACAACCCCCCCAACGGGGGCCCGGCCGACACCGACGCCACCAACGCAATAGCCAAGCGCGCCAACGAAATTCTGCGGGACGGGGCAGGCGTGGCGCGGATGCCATTGGCCCGAGCGCTACGTTCCGCGCAGCGGCATGACTACCTGGGCAACTACGTGGACGACTTGCCCAACGTGGTCGATATCGCTGCCATCCGCGAGGCTAGGGTTCGCATCGGTGCCGATCCGCTGGGCGGGGCCAGTGTGGACTATTGGGGTGAAATCGCCAGTCGGCACGGTCTGGCGCTCAGCGTGGTCAACCCGCTGGTCGACGCGACCTGGCGGTTCATGACGCTCGATCACGACGGCAAGATCCGGATGGACTGCAGCTCACCGGATGCGATGGCCTCGCTGATCGCCAACCGGGACCATTACCAGATCGCGACCGGCAACGACGCCGACGCAGATCGACACGGCATCGTCACCCCTGATGAGGGGCTGCTGAACCCGAATCACTATCTGGCGGTGGCCATCGACTATCTGTACACGCACCGGCCGTCGTGGCCGGCAGGCATTGCCGTGGGCAAGACCGCCGTCAGTTCGTCGATCATTGACCGGGTCGTCGCAGGAATCGGCCGTGAGCTTGTGGAAGTGCCGGTCGGGTTCAAGTGGTTCGTCGACGGCCTGATCGGCGGCACCATCGGGTTCGGCGGCGAGGAGTCGGCGGGCGCCTCGTTCCTGCGGCGCGACGGATCGGTCTGGACCACCGACAAAGACGGCATCATCATGGCGCTGCTGGCCGCGGAGATCCTGGCCGTCACCGGCGCCACGCCTTCGCAGCGGTACCGCGCGCTGGCTGATCAATATGGTGCCCCCACGTATGCCCGGGTAGACGCGCCCGCAAATCGGGACCAGAAGGCCCGTCTGGCCAAGCTGTCGCCCGACCAGGTCAGCGCCACCGAACTCGCTGGTGAGCCGATCACCGCCAAGCTGACCCAGGCGCCGGGAAACGGGGCACCGCTGGGTGGGCTCAAGGTGACCACCGCCAACGCGTGGTTCGCGGCGCGTCCGTCGGGCACCGAAGACGTCTACAAGATCTATGCAGAGTCCTTCAACGGGCCCGCGCATCTGGCCGAGGTACAGAAAACCGCGCGCGAAGTGGTGAATCAGGTGATCGGGTAGTCGTTGCGGCCAGCGACTTTGAACCCGTGATGCTAGTGGTGTAGCTTCGATGAGCACGACTTCGCGGGGCTATGGCGCAGCTGGTAGCGCACCACACTGGCAGTGTGGGGGTCAGGGGTTCGAGTCCCCTTAGCTCCACTCGATTTGACTGGGCATCTTGCGTATTTCTACGCGGGATTTGAGTGGTCAGGAGTGGGTTGACGACCGTGTTCGTCCGCACGCTGAAAGCAGGCTCGAACACCGGCCGACTGAGTGGCCAAGGCCCTGCACTCGCAGGCCACTCGGGTACCCCGAGGCGTTGGAAGCGAAGGTCGAGTCGCTCCGCCGTTCCCAAACCGCGGGCAAAGTGTCCGACGGTTACCCGCCGAGCTTCCTACTGACCTTGGCCATGGCCACGGCCACGGCTTGGAGCGCGATGAGCCCGTTCGGACCGTCTTTGAAGCCCTTGTCCAGCCAGCAGCTTGCGGTGATGCGGGAGTGTGTTGCGCGTCGGCCGGCCCTTAGCTGATCACCGACACGGTGTCGTCACCCTTATTTGCGACATAGACGACGCCGGCTTCGGCGCCGGTCGGGCTGACCGCCACCTCGATCGGCTTGGTACCGACGGAGATCGTGTCTATGACGGCGTTGGTGGTGGGGTCGATCACCGACACCGTGTCGCCGCCCCTGTTGGTGACGTAGATGTCGCCGGCTTCGGGGCCGGTGGGGCTGACCGCGCCACCCCAAACGGTCCGTTGCCGACGGAGACGGTGGCGGTGACGCTCTAGCCCGCACCTCCGTCACCGCCGTCACCGCCGTCACCGCCGGTGCCCCCGGCGCCTCCAGGGCCGCCGGCCGCACCGGAGGAGCCACTGCCGGCGTTGCCGGCGTTACCCGTGCCTCCGGCGTTACCGGCACCGACGACGCCGGTGCCGCCGGTGCCGCCGTCACCGCCGCTGCCTCCGGTGCTGCCGCTGCCACCTTCACCGCCCTCGCCGCCGGTGCCGCCGGGGCCGGCGCTGCTGGATCCGCCGCTGCCGCCTGGACCGTCCTGGCCGCCTTGGGCGCCGGCGCCGCCGTTGATGCCGCTGATGATTCCGTTTGCTCCGGTGCCGCCTTGGCCGCCTTGACCGCCGCTGTTACCACTGAAAGTGGAGACGCCGCCGGTGCCGCCCTTTCCGCCTTGACCGCCGAGGCCGGCCGTGCTCCCGGTGCCCGGTGTGCCGGGTCCGGCACCGGCCGTGCCGCCGGCTCCACCCTGGCCGCCATTGCCGCCATTGCCGCCATTGCCGCCGGTGCCGCCGGTGCCGGCATTGTCGGTACCGGTGTCGAACGGATGCCGCCTCCGGCTCCGCCGGCTCCGCCGTTGCCGGCAGCGCCGCCGTGGCCTCCGGTGCCGCCTCCGTTGCCGGCCCCGCCAGCACCGCCTACGCCGCCGTCGCCGCCAGCGCCACCAGCACCAGCGTGCTGGCTCGGATCTTTGCCGCCGGTGCCGCCGGTGCCGCCCGTGCCGCCTTGGCCTCCGGCGCCTTGGATGCCGCCGGTGCCGGTTCCGGCTGCGGCGCCCGTTCCGCCGGTTCCGCCTGCGCCGCCGGTGCCTCCGGTGGCGCCTTGGGCGCCGGCGCCGCCGGCTGCTCCTGGGGTGGTGCTGTTGTCGGTGCCGTCGCCGCCGGATCCTCCGGTGCCTCCGGTGCCTCCGGTGCCTCCGGTGCCTCCGGTGCCGCCGGTACCGCCCTGGCCGCCGGCACCTTGGATGCCACCGGTGCCGGTTCCGGCTGCGCCGCCGGTGCCGCCTTGGCCGCCTGCGCCGCCGGTGCCTCCGGTGGCGCCTTGGGCGCCGGTGCTGACCGTGGTGGTGTTGTCGGCGCCCGTGCCGCCGTGGCCGCCGAGTCCGCCGGTGCCGCCGTCGCCGGCGGAGCCGTCAGTGCCGGCCACTGATCCGGTGCCGCCTTGACCGGCCGCTCTGCCGGTTCCTCCGGTGCCGCCTTGGCCGCCGGCTTGGCCGACGAGGGTTGGGTCGGTGCTGTTGTCGGTGCCGTCGCCGCCGGTGCCGCCTTGGCCTCCGGTTCCGCCGGTGCCGCCTTGGCCTCCGGCGCCTTGGGTGCCGCCGGTGCCGGTTCCGGCTGCGCCGCCGGTTCCGCCTTGGCCGCCTGCGCCGCCGGTGCCTCCGGTGGCGCCTTGGGCGCCGGCGCTGACCGCGGTGGTGTTGTCGGCGCCTGCGCCCCCGTGGCCGCCGAGTCCGCCGGTGCCGCCGTCGCCTGCGGAGCCCTCGGCGCCGGTCACTGATCCGGTGCCGCCGGTGCCTGCGGCTCCGCCGGTTCCTCCGGTTCCGCCTTGGCCGCCGGCTTGGCCGGCGAGGGTGGGGTCGGTGCTGTCGGTGCCGGTGCCTCCGGTGCCGCCTTGGCCTCCGGTTCCGCCGGTGCCGCCTTGGCCGCCGGCGCCTTGGGTGCCGCCGGTGCCGGTTCCGGCTGCGCCGCCGGTGCCACCTTGGCCGCCTGCGCCGCCTGATGCGCCCTGGCCGCCAGTGCCGCCGTCGACTGCGCCCATAGAACCGGTGCCACCAGTACCGCCGGCCCCGCCCTGGCCGCCCGCTCCGCCTGCGACTCCGGCATTCGCACTGTTGTCGCTACCGGCTCCGCCTTGGCCGCCGGTGCCGCCGACGCCCCCGACACCGCCGGATCCACCGACTCCCGAGTCGGTGCCTCCGGATCCGCCGGTTCCTCCGGCTCCACCGGCGCCTCCGGTGCCGCCGATGTCTCCGCCGAGTCCGCTGCCGGCAGCTGCGTCGGCGCCGGTGGTTCCGGTGCCGCCATCCCCGCCTGCGCCGCCGTCGCCGCCGGTACCGATGGACTGGCCGCTAGTGCCGCTAGTGCCGCTGGCGCCGCCGACCCCGCTTGTGGTGCCGGCCGCGCCGCCCTGACCCCCGGCGCCCCCAGCGCCGATGTTTCCGCCAGATCCGCCGGCTCCGCCGGTCCCGCCGATCGTGGTGTTGGCAGCTCCGGCGCCGCCGTCGCCAGCTTGGGCGCCGCTGTTGCCGCCCGTCCCGCCGGCTCCGCCATCGCCGTTGTTGCCCGCCGCGCCGGCTCCGGTCCCGGCGGGACCGCCTGCCCCGCCGGTCCCGCCGTCACCGCCGGCGCCACTGTCCCCGCCGTCGTGGCCGCTCGCGCCGCTGCCGTCCAGTGCGTCCGCGCCGGATCCGCCGGTTCCGCCAGTCCCGCCGGTGCCGCCGTGTCCGCCGGATCCGTTGGTGCCGCCGAGGCCGCTGTTGCCGCCGGTGAGGCCGGTTCCTGCGGCGGCGTCGGTGCCTTGTCCGCCGGTTCCTCCGTTGCCGCCGTCACCGCCGTCACCGCCGTCACCGCCGTCTCCGCCGATGCCGGCGTCGCCGTGGGTTCCTGTGGTGCCGCCGGTGCCGCCGAAGCCGCTGTTGCCGCCGGCTCCGCCTGCGCCGGCGTCGCCGCCGGTGCCGCCTTGGCCTCCGTCGCCGCCGATGCCGGTGGTGTTGTCCGCGCCGGATCCGCCGGTTCCGCCGGTGCCGCCAGTCCCGCCGGTGCCGCCGTGTCCGCCGGTTCCGCCGGTGCCGCCAGTCCCGCCGGTGCCGCCGTGTCCGCCGGATCCATTGGTGCCGCCGAGGCCGCTGTTGCCGCCGGCGCCGCCGGTTCCTCCGGTGCCGCCGGCGTATCCGGTGCCGCCGGTGAGGCCGGATCCTGCGGCGGCGTCGGTGCCTTCTCCGCCGGTTCCTCCGGTGCTGCCGTCACCGCCGTCTCCGCCGATGCCCGCATGACCCCTGGATCCGTTGTGACTGAACAGGTTGCCGGCACCGCCGGCTCCGGCTTGGCCGCTGGCACCGCCGATCCCGCCGTCCCCGCCAGCACCGCCGATACCGGTAAGACTGTCTGCGCCCGTGCCGCCGCCGCCACCGGCGCCGCCAGCACCGGCGTGGCCCCCGGTCCCACCGCAGCCGAACAACAGCGCGGCTTGACCGCCGGCGCCGCCGTCGCCGCCAACACCGCCACCGCCACCAGTGGCGCCGTTGCCTCCGTCGCCGACACCGTTGCTGCCATCAGCACCAGCTCCGCCGGCCCCGCCGTCCCCGCCGGCACCGCCACCCATCAAGACGCCGCCGCGTCCGCCGGCCCCGCCGTGGCCAACCACGCCTCCGGTGGCGCCGACTGTGGTAGCAGCCCCGCCGGCCCCGCCGTCTCCGCCGGAGCCAGCTCGGCCCAACAGCCATCCGGGGTTGCCGCCGTCGCCGCCGGCACCCCCGGCGCCACCGGCAGTGCCGACTCCGCCGGCGCCACCACCGCCGCCGTGCCCGAAGAGCAGCGCGGCCTGACCGCCCGCCCCGCCTGCACCGCCGCCGATGCCGCCGGTGCCGCCGTGTCCGCCGAAGCCCAACAACCATCCACCGTTACCGCCCTCGCCGCCCGCGAAGCCGCCATCGCCGCCGGCGCCGCCGTGCCCGCCGAAGCCCAACAACCACCCGGCATTGCCACCATCGCCGCCCCCGAGGCCGCCGTCACCGCCGGCGCCGCACAACAGTCCGCCGTGGCCGCCGTCGCCACCGGCGAACCCACCGTTGTCGCCGCCAGCCCCACCAGCCCCACCGCGGCCCCACAGCGCCGCCCATCCGCCGGACCCGCCGGTCTGCCCAGTTGCACCGGCACCGCCAGCGCCGCCGTTGCCATACAGCAGCCCGCCGTGCCCGCCGGTGCCGCCGAAGCCGCCACCGGAGCCGCCGGTGCCGCCCATCCCGCCTGCGCCGCCGTCGCCAAACAGCCACGCACCTCCACCGCTACCCCCGCTACCGCCACCAGTGCCGCCCGCACCGCCGATGCCACCGCGGCCAAGCAGCCACCCGCCGCTGCCGCCGTTGCCGCCGGTGCCGCCGCCTATTCCGCCGGAGCCGCCAGAGCCACCGTTGCCCCATAGGCCCGCGGATCCGCCGGCCCCGCCGGCCTGCCCGGGCGCACCGGCCGCGCCGTTGCCGCCACTGCCGTAGAGCAGCCCACCGTCGCCGCCCGCACCACCGGGGGTTGTCGCATTGGCACCGTTGCCGATCAACGGGCGCCCGAGCAGAGTCTGGACCGGCGCGTTGACCGCGTTCAGCAGATTCTGCTCAACGTTGGTCGCCTCAGCCCACACATACGAACTCGTCCCAGTGTTCAAAGCCGCAACGAACCGGTCGTGAAACGACGCTATCTGTGCGCTGATGGCCTGATACTCGACGCCGTTGGCGCCAAAGAGCGCTGCGATGCGCGTCGATACCTCGTCAGAGCCAGCAGCTAACAACTCTGTCGTGGCGACGGCAGCCGCCGCGTTGGCCGCGCTGACCGCCGATCCGATGTTCGCCAATTCACCTGCGGCCGATGAGACGATTTCCGGTGAGATAGACATGTGCGACACAGGGCAGCTCCAAAACACGCTCGGTGACGGCAGTGCACCCGCAGCCAGAATTGATGCGGTTGGTATTGGGAAAGAAAATAGGTAGGCGGCCTACTGGCGTAGGTTCGCTTTGGAGAGATTGCCAAGGTGAGCCCGTCGTTGTGGTCCAGCCTTTGTGCGACTCGGTCACGCGACGTTCGGATGGGACGACTCTGCGGGACACGACATCGACCAAGTGCCAACCGCACACGTTGGACCGAAGCATTCCTAGCCTCGTCACGGTCAACAAAAGTGTTGGGGCAGAGGATAACCCGACGTCATGGTCGGGAACCCGAAGATCGGGCAGGATGCGCGACGCGACTCGAGATGCTCAAGGTGCCGAACACCAATCATGTCGTGATGGTTGGCCGCGATCACGAAATCGGCAGTGTCATTTGGTGTTCATGCGGACCTCATGATCGGCGGTCGGCCGGAGGCGAGGCATGGTTGCGCACCAATCCTGGGACTGTTGGTGCGGATCGGCCAATTCTGCACCGGCAGAGCGCCCAGGCAGCCAACAGTCGGCCTCTGCGTGCAGCGGGTCGCGACGTACGTCGGCTCGTACATCTGGGCGAGCGCCTGGTAATCGGTTCGGCCGGTTTAGCGTTTCGCGTCGGTGCCGGAGATCGCAAAGTGCTTGAGGGATCGGCCAGCGAAGTTCTACCACCACCCACACGAGCTCGTGTTGTTCGACCGACGATCGTGTTGCCGCGACTGGTATCGGCGCCGGTCTGATGCTTCGCGCCGGCCTCGCGTGGGTCCCAGCGATAGCGACGTCATCCAAACCATCGATCCGAACAACGCGGGCGACACCCGCGTTTCCGTTGACTGATGGAGCCGCTTCTCACAACGACCGCTTATTCGATTTGACTTTCATTGTCGTTTGCGAAGCCAGGCGCACTCTAGACCTGGTCAAGGCGAAGATCGGAAGTTAGCAATTGAGCCGATAACTGTCGGCAACGTAATTTTCGACCGTGAGCTGCTGCTACGCACCTGCCTCGGTGGGGGAGTTAGTCGATAGCCGAATGGGGGAGAGGAAAGTTTATACCAGGAATGCCTGGTTGGCCCCAATTGCTTGAGCCGGGGTGTATAAGAGGTTTTCCGAGAATGGTCGCTGAGACTGGCCGGATGCGGCGCGTATGCCCGGCAGGGCTGGCGACAAGGGTGCTTGGACATCTGGGGCGACGTCGCCTCGATATCCCGTGGCTCGCACGCCGGAGCCCTGGGGTCGAGCCCACCTGCACCGGCTGTGATCGGCAGTCGGGCGGGTGGCCCCGAACGCGCATTGCCTGACAGCGCACCCGCCCGTCGCGGTGCCTTTCCGCCTCAACGCATTTCATCAGAGCAGTACTGCCGCACGTCGCGGCAGGGCAATTCCCGGGTCGGGGCGGCCGCAAAGCTGTGCGAGGCGGCCCGCCGCGCCGGCGTGATATCGGCTGCGATCAGGGCGTTCGGCCACGCCTGGGTACGGGCATTGCCGGCGCCGCCGTAGCCACCGGTGGAGAGCGGCCAAGCTCGCTTCTCGGCGGGCCTCGACGACAAAGACTGCGGCCGCAGACGAAGGGTCCGCGGCGTCAAAACCCAACTCTGGAAAGGTTCATCATGTCCATCACCAAGAACGCCCCCCGGGAAGGGGCCGAGGAAGTGGCGGCCACCGCGCTCGGTGTGGCCGCCGCGCGTGCGGCAGAGACCCGGCGGCAGCGGCCGCTGATCGTCGATCCGTTCGCGCAACTATTCGTCGATGCGGCCGGTCAGGACTTGTGGAGCATGGTGGCCAGTGGCGCGGCGCACGATGAACTTGCCAGTGCCGATCCGGCTTTGGCGGCGGTAGTGCAAACCTCGCTGGGGCACATCGCATCGCGCACCAAGTTTTTCGACGAATTCGTTCTTGCAGCGGCTGACGCGGGCATCCGCCAGGTGGTGAGTCTGGGGGCCGGTCTTGACACCCGAGCGTCGCGTCTGAGCTGGCCTGACGCTGTCACCGTGTATGAACTCGAACAGCCCAACGTGCTGGAATTCAAGTTGTCTACGTTGCGGGACAACGGCGCAACGCCGGCGGCGAACTACGTCGACGTCCCGGTGGATCTACATCGATGCTGGCCGCGATCGCTGTGTCTGGCCGGATTCGACCCTGCCGCACCGACCGCCTGGCTGGTCGAAGGTCTCCTGCCGTTCGTTTCTGTCGCGGCCCAGGATCTGCTTTTTGGGGACGTCCACAAGCTCAGCGTGCCTGGAAGCTGGCTTGCCGCTGAGGCATTGGGTAGCGAGTTCCTCAAGCCAACGACGGTGGCGCGCCAGCGTGCTCGCATACGGCGGATGCGAGTCACCGCGACCACGCTGGCCGGGCTTTCCAACGTTACCGAGCTGTGGGATCTCGCCGAAGGACGCTCAGACGTCGCCGACTGGCTACGCGGGCGTGGTTGGCACGCTTCTGTGTTGACCGCGGAGCGCCTCTTGGCCCGCTATCACCGCAGCGCACCCGTCGAGCTGGGTGATGCAACACCGCCGAGCCTGTACGTAACCGCTCGGCTTAGTGCGGAAAGCAGCCTCGATGCCTAACTACGTCACCACCATGCCTCACGGCAATCCACCGGGAGCCGTCAGCGCAGTGACCGGCGACGGCAGCGTGGTCGAAATCTACCGCCGAATGCCATCGCTGGGCGAAGTTGAACGCATCCATTCGCTACTCCCGCCGCGCAGTTCGGTGCTGGACCTCGGCGCCGGAACCGGCCGTATCGCCAACGCGCTAACGGCGTTGGGGCATCGGGTCACTGCGGTCGACGACTCGGCCGAGATGCTTGAGCATGTCCGTTGTGCGCGCACGGTTCAGGCGCGAATCGAGAACCTGCGATTGGCCGAGAGGTTCGACGCAGTTCTGCTGATATCCAACCTGATCAACTATCCGGACACTCAACTGCTCAGGTCGATGTTGGCCTCGGTCACCCACCATCTTGCGCCGGCCGGAAAGGCCATCATCGAGTGGTCGCTACCGTCCTACTTTGCCGAGTGGCCGACGGGCTGGACCGGAACCCATGTCAAGGCGGGAGTGACGATGAGCTTGGCCATCCACTCCAACCGAGGCGGTGTCATCGACGCTGAGTTGGTTGTTGCTGTCTACGACCAGCAATGGTGCCAGCGGCAGACGATGCGGCGAATCACCCTCGCAACGCTGCGCCGCGAACTGGCACGGGCCGGACTGGTCTTGACGACGGCCGCTCCCGAATCGACTCGATGGTTACAGGTCAAAACGAGGCACGAGCCCGAACGCACGGTGCGGGCTTTCCCGCTCGGGCGGGGGCCTGGTGTTGCGTGAGGGCGGCCGGCTCGCCGAATTTGTGCCGAGAGGCAAGCCGAGGTGGTGCTCACCAACAACCCCTCTTTGACATGTTGATCTACCGTCTGGTATAGCTAATACGACGACTTGATCTACCGATTGGTATATCAAGTGTGACGCCAGCAGGAAGTTGGAAGTGAGGGCAATGGCGATGGTGTCCAACGATCACAGCGGTGAGCGTGTGGATGGCCGGCGGCTGCGCTACCGGGACCGGCGCGGCGAAATCCTCGACGCGGTCATGGCCCATCTGTTGGAGCACGGGATTAGCGGGATGTCGTTTCGCACTCTTGCGGCAGCGGCAGGCGTGTCGCACATAACGTTGCGCCACCACTTCGGCACAAAGGACGAACTGCTAGTCGAAATCTTTGGCGTGATCGGCGCACGGGTACAGATCCCGGATCACTTTGGTGCTGATGATGTCGAGTCGCTAGTCAGGAAGATGTGGCAGCGATGGACCGAGCCACAGTCTGACCGCAGGTCTCGACTTGTGTTTGAGGCCTACGCACACGCGGTGCGCAGCCCAGACGAGTACCGCGCGTTCCTGGACCGCGTGGTGACCGGATGGATCGAAATCATCCGCTACCACGCACTGCTAGCCGGGTGCCCCAGCGACGAGGCCGACACCTTTGCCACGCTGTTGCTGGCGCAACTGCGCGGTCTGCAGTTCGACTTTCTCGCCACCGGTGACCGCGTGAGTATCGGTACAGCGCTTGAAAGTGTCATTGATGGCATCCACCATCAGCGCGCCCAATGGGCCAGGGTCGCCAGCCGCTGACATCGGACAGACACGCCATGCACAGCGACCTTGCACTGAACCTGGCTTCGCCCGACAATGCCGGGCGGGCCCTGTCGGCTACGGTCCCGCCGAAATGCCCGGCACACCGACGCGGGTCAATATCGCTGGCATCGCCAAACATTGACCCGATATCCACCGCGTCGTGGCCATCGGCCGCGCCGGGGTAGATGTCGAAGACATCGAGGCTGCCCTTACAGGTTGGCACCTGTGGGTCCGCCTCGCCGAGAAAACACCCAACCTGCAGCCACCCGTCGGCGCATTCGCGACGCCGGTCTTGGCTGACAGTTCTCGATTGGATGGTGCCCATCGTGGACCAAAGAACTCTCATACACCCTGGCTCACTCGATTGGGGCCAGTCCAGCAGCAGCACGCCAGCGCGGAGGCTCGATAGGATCGTGGCGACGAGGAAGAGGCACAGCCCCGAACAGGTTGTACGCAAGTTGGTGACGGCCGATCGGCTGCTGGCTGAGGGGATGGACACGGCGGCGGTGTGCCGCGAGCTGGGTATCTCGCAGGCGACATATCACCGGTGGCGCAACCAGTTTGGTGGTTTGAAGGCTGACGACGCTAAGCGCCTCAAGAAGCTCGAGCGGGAAAACGCCAAGCTCAAGCGGCTGTTGGCAGATGCCGAGCTGGAGAAGATCGCCCTTAAGGAGATCGGGAAGGGAAACTTCTAGGCCCGGAACGTCGGCGGGCGGCCGTTCGTCATCTCCAGCAGGAGCTGGGGGTCAGCGAGCGATTCGCCTGCCGGGTTACCGGGCAGCCCCGTGCGACTCAGCGACACCAGCCCGCAGCCACGACAACCGACCCCGATGCGGCGTTGCGGGCCTGGCTGCGTAGCTACGCGAAGGAGCATCCAGGTCGCGGGTTCCGGCCGGCCTATCGCGACGCCGTCGTTGAAGGCTGGGTGGTCAATCACAAGAAGGTGCAGCGACTCTGGCGCGAGGAAGGCCTGCGGGTGGCGCAGAGTCGGCGCGGCGAGCGCCAGGCCAGCTCGATTTCGCCAAGCGGGATGACAGCCGACAGGCCAAACCGGATATGGGCGGCGGTCTTCCTGTCCGGTGCCACTATCGACGGACGGCCGATCAAGATCATGTCGATTGTCGATGAGCACACCCGCGAATGCTTGGGTGGGCTGATTGTCCGCAGCATCACCGGCGAAGGCCTGATCGCTGTACTCGAGAGACTCGCGGCCAGCCGCGGAACCTACCCGGATGTGGTGCGCTGTCACAATGGACCCGAATTAGCCTGTGCCGCAATGTCCGAATGGGCCACCGAACACGCAGGTCTGCACTTCATCCCGCCCAGTGAACCTCGGCGCAACAATTACGTGGAGTGGTTCAACTCGCGCATCCGCGACGAATGTCTCAACATCAACAGCTTCTGGTCGCTGAACCAGGCCCGGATAGCCATCAATGACTGGAAACACGACTACAACCATCGCCGTCGCCACGCCGTGCTCGGGCACCTGCCGCCCGCCCGCTACGCCGCCGCGTGCAAGCACCGATGAACGGCTCGGCGCTGGATGCGGCCAATCGCAACGCCAGCGGCGCATCGGGGTATTCGCTAATATCCCTAGCAATCGCGTCGTGACAGCCCGGGGCGCCCAACACGCGACATCCGAGCAAGGAGGGGCACGCCATGGTGGCGAAAGCCGTAGCGCTGATGGTCCTTGCGGTCGGATTGGCCGCGCCGGCCGCTGCAGACTCCACCGACGATGCATTCCTGACCAACCTCAACACCTCCGGCATGGATTTCGGATCCCCAGACAAGGCAATCCAAGTCGCGAAAACCATCGTGTGCGGCTCGCTGCACGACAATCCCAATGCCAGCAACGCGGACCTGATCGCCAAGGTGACCAAAGCCACCGACTGGCCGGCGCTCGACGCTGCCTACTTCACCGGAGCCGCAATTCAGGCCTATTGCCCACAGTACGGCTCGCTGACTCCGCTAAGTCTGCCCAGCAAAGTCCCCACCGCCCCCAGTGCACCTCCCGCACCCCCATCCACCTCAGTGTTGCAGACCGCGTAACCGCGATACTTGGTGACCGACTCAACGGTCCCGGCGGCACGCTGTCCTCTTCCAATGATCGTCCACGAGTTCGGGTTGATGACTGATTCCCCGACTGGACTAGCGACTATGGGACAGGGATCGGCGGGATGAAACCGAACGCCCAGTTGATGAGGGAGTTCACCCAATTGATCCCGTAATTGATCCACGAGTTGATCCAACCAAGTGACGGGATGAAACTGAGCGCCCAATTGATTACCGAGTTCACCAATTGGATCCCCCAGTTGATCCACGAGACCGCCCAGTCAATTGCCCAGTTCACGACGTCGAACGCCCAATTGATGAGCTCGTTGATGATAGGCGGAAGCGGGGGGAGTGGGGGTACGGGGATCGTCGCGGTCGAGGCCGCTGCCGCCGAGGCCGACATCAGTGCTGCGTTGGTGGCTTCACTGGCCGCAAAGGCGGACCCAGCCCCACCCAAGGCCTGCACAAACCGGGAGTGAAATGCCGCCGCTTCACCGCAGAGGTGCTGGAAACCTTGTCCGTGCTCCGCGAACAGCGACGCCACCGCCGCCGACACCTCGTCACCGGCTGCGGCCGCTATCCCAGTGGTGGGCGGCGCCGCCGCCGCATTGGCCGCACCCAACGCCGTGCCGATGTTTTCCAATTGTCCGGCCGCCTGGTTCAAACATTCCGGCACCACCATCACGAACGACATATTCGATCCCCATTTCATCGCCACCGATTCCCAGGTGCCGCCGACCGTATCAGCGTCGCCGCAATTCGGGGGCCGAATTCCGCAGATGGTGACGTGCCCGGTCAATCGTCCACGGCGCCGGCGAAGAAGCGGAGTTGGCCGCGGACGCGGTGGGATCCGGATGCCAGCGACGGGGGCAATAGCGGCCGACGGTTGTCCGGCTGACTTGTCTCCCGACGACAAGGCCGCATCAAGAGTTTCGTCACCTGGCAACGTCGACGCACACTCGTCGTCTCGGCAATTCTTATTGCGACCGCGCGGAGGGCACGCGTCGCGATTTCGCTACCTCCCCGCAACGGAGTCAAGATCCCACCAGCCTGTAGGAGGCACCAATGAATTCCCCCGTCACCGATACGCACCGCGCGGTCTTGGCAGCGCTGGCGGACACCGTCGTGCCATCGTTGGATCGCTCCGATGACCCAACCCGGTTCTGGTCGCTGGGCGGCAGTGACCTGCACGCGGACGTCGCGGTCGGATTCACCCTCGTGGAACTTCCCGAGCAACAGCGCGCGCGCATGCTCGCACTGCTCGACGGGCTGCATGCGCAGGGATTCGTCGCCGCCTCGCAATCGGCGCGCGAGCGGCTCATCGGTGACTTTGCCCAGCTGGGTCCGCAGCCGGCGGCGGCGATGAACGCGCTGGTATCGCTGACCCTTGCGGTCGCCTACGCGGGGCCCGATCCGCAGACTGCTAGCAACCCCATGTGGGAAGGTTTCGGTTACCCGGGCGCGCCGCGTATCGAGCCGGGCGGCGACGAGGCCCCCGTGCCGTTTGTTCCCGACGGGCCCGAGCTCAGCGCCGATGTCTGTGTGGTCGGGTCGGGGGCCGGGGGCGGTCTGATCGCGGGCGTGCTGGCGCAGGCCGGGCTCGATGTCGTGGTGCTCGAGGCGGGTGGGAACTTCAATGAGCCCGACTTCAGCGGGCTCGAGTTGCCCGCTTTCCAGCAGATGTTCTGGCGCGGCGGCCCCACCCCGACGGCCGATTTCAACGTCACCCTGCTGGCCGGGGCGACGCTCGGTGGCGGCCCGACGATCAACTGGTCGAACTGCTTGCGCACCCCGGCGCAAGTGCGCGAACAATGGGCGCAGGAGTTTGGCCTCAAAGATGTGGACGGACCCGAGTTCGACCGCCACCTGGACGCGGTATGGGAGCGCCTCGGGGTCAACCCGGATTGCTCGGACCTCAACGGCCCCCACGAACGCATGCGTGACGGCGCCCAAGAGCTGGGCTGGTCCTTCAAAACCCTGTTCCGCAACGCGGATCCGGCCGCGTATTCACCGGACACCGCGGGCTACATCGGCTTGGGTGACCGCTCCGGAGCCAAGCTCGATGTGCGTCGCACCTACCTGCGCGACGCGGTGCACAGCGGTGCCCGGGTAATCGCACGCTGTCGCGCCGAGCGGGTGCTGACGCGGGACGGGCGCGCCACCGGGGTGCAGGCCAGTTTCGTGGACCCGCGCACTGGGGCGAGTGTGCCGTTGCAGGTCAATGCGCCGCGCGTGGTCGCCGCATGCGGCTCGCTCGAGTCTCCCGCGCTGCTGCTGCGCTCGGGTATCGGCGGTCCGGCGGTCGGCCGGTATCTGCACCTGCATCCGGTGGTCGCCATGCTCGCGCTACACGACGAGCCGCAGCAGCCGTGGTGGGGCGGCCCGATGACCGCACTGGTCGACGAGTTCTCCGATATCGAAGACGGCTACGGCTTCCTGATCGAAGGTGCCCAATGGGCGACATCGATCATTGCCGGCGGCATGGCGCGTGCGACCTTCGAGGAGCACAAGGAAACGATGGCGCGGCTGGGGAACGCGGCCTGGTTGATCGGGCTGGCCCGCGACCGCGGGCACGGGACCGTCACGATCGACGACGCCGGGGAGGCGGTGGTTCACTACGATCTGACCGACGAACTCGACGTGCGCATCGCGCACCAGTCGATCGAAGCTCAGATCCGCATCCATGCCGCGGGTGGGGCTCGGGAGATCGTGTCGTTCGCCGCAACCGGCGCCCGCTGGCGCGCCGGCGACGACCTCGAGGCGTTCATCGCCGAGATGCAGCGAATCCCGCTTGGCGCGGGCGGGCATCGGCTGTTCTCCGCCCACCAGATGAGCAGCTGCCGGATGGGTTCGGATCCGGCCACCTCGGTTGCGAACGAGTGGGGCGAGCTGCACGACACGCCCGGGGTCTTCATCGGTGACGCGAGCGCACTGCCGAGTGCCAGCGGTGCCAATCCGATGATCTCAACAATGGCTCTGGCACATCGCACCGCGGAAGCCATCGCTGCGATCGCCGTGCCTGGCGGGGGCAACGCCTGACGTGGACAACCACGGCAGTTCTGGGCTGACCGACATCAGCCCAGAACTGCGGCCCCGTACCAATGGCAAAGCAGGAGTGCGACTTCAACGTCGAGGCGGTCATCGGTGAGCGGTCGGCCCCGACGCTTGATCGCGCGCTGCACTCGATACTTGACGGAGTTGTGATGCAGGTGAAGCTCCTCGGCGGCCGCTTTGAAGCTCGATCCGCTGCGCAGGAACGCGCGCAGCGTCTCCCGTAGCCGCTCGTCGCTATCGGTTTGAGAGGCCAGCGGGCCGAGTATCTGGCCGACCCAGGCCGCCGCGTCCTCGATGTTGCGGCCGAGTAGACCCGCCATGGAGAGCCCAGGATCGCCGGCGGCGGTGACCCGATGCGCATTGGAGCCCAACACGATTGCTACCGAACGAGCGTCCCGCGCCTGCCAGTGCGAGCGGCGGAAGCCGGCTACATGTGGCAGGGGATCGCCAACCGCGATCCACGGGATGTCGGTTCGCTCCCGGGCGAATTCGCGGATCTCTGTCACCGCGTTTCGCGCGGTGTCGGTCGTCAACGGGACCCATGCCCATCCGGTCAGTCGGTCCACCGGGATGAACAACGGGCTCGCGCTCGCGCCAACCGACTGTCCGAATTGGCGGATAACCCGTTGCATGATCGCGAGTTCGTTGCCGAGGGCGGGCCCGTCGAACCACATCACGGTGGCCAGGTGGATGAGGTTGAGTGGATAGCGAATCTCGGTCGTCATGGCATCGACGTCGAGCTGGGCTCCGTCGAGTACTTCACGTACTCGCAACGCGCGCAGACTGTTTCGGTTCTCGGTCCAACGGTCGTGCTCACTCTGATAGGTATTCACCACTTCTTGGGTGATGTGATCGACGTAGCCGAAGGTGACCTGCTCGATGCGGCCGAATACGTCCAGGCTCAGGCCCTGGTCCAGCTTCAAGGCGCGGACTTGTCCGCGTGCGACGTCGAGTACCGCCTTGTGTCCCAGCCGATAGGAGCGCACCAGCGAGTTCACCGACACCTCGCGTTGTGCCAGGCGCCGTGCGTGCTCGAGTGCGGCTGTTGGCGGCTCGACGTTTTCGATTCGGATCCCGTGGCGGATGGCGGAGAAGACCGTCTCGATATTCGCCCTGATGCTGTCATGCAACAGTCTCGTCAGCAACGCGTCCTCGCGCAGTTCGCCGACTTCGCTGACCACCTCGGCTTCGACCGTGTCGACAAGCGAAGTCATCAGGTCACCGAGCCGCGTGACGATTTCGACCGCCCAGGTGTCGACGGAGTCTTGCTGGCGGTCTGCGGCCATGCCCAGACTCTATGACGCGGCGGCGGGCCGGCGAAGTGATTCGCGGGTTCGCCCGGCGCGAAGAGGTTTGTTCTCGAGAGACAAAGACTGCCTGCGGAGTTGGTTGCCTGACGACCTCGTTTCCGAGTTCTGGGAGCCGTAATTTTGGAGACGTCGGATTCCGTTCCACCCCATCGCGCAGCCATGGTCCGGGCGATCCGTTCAGTCAATGACAGTCAAGGGCAGCTGATGCCATCCCGTCGAGCGCTCGCTCGGCGTGAAACGCGTAAGGAGGAACATTCATGACGACCGCGACCGTCACCCCTATCAATACCAGGCAAGCGCCCCAGGGGCGGCTGGAGAAATTCATGGCACGTCGCATTGCCGGGGCGATGTCCGCCGCGGCCCCCAACCAGCAGTTCATGCGATACGTGCAGAATCCGATCTGGAATTTCCGGTGCGACAATTACTTTCGGGTGGAGATCGATGGCTGGCACCGCATCCCTGACGAACCGTCGTTGCTGATCGGCATCCATTCGGGCGGCTCGCTGACAATGGACGCGTGGACGCTGGTGCATTCCTGGTATCGGCGGTTCGAGGGACGGCGGATCTTGAACGGCACCGCCCACGACGTGTTGATGGCCGCGCCGCTGCTGGGCGACTATTTCAAGGCCCTCGGGGTGATTCCGGCGTCCCGCAAGGGGGTCACCGATGCCCTGGCGGCGGGCCACGATGTGGTCGTCTGGCCGGGAGGCGAGCAGGATGCGATGCGCAACTGGCGCCAGCGGGACAAGGCGATCTTGTCCGGCCGCAAGGGATTTGTGCGCCAGGCGATCCGTTCCGGTGTGCCGATTGTGCCGGTGGCCACGGTCGGTGGCCACGACACCGTGTTTGTGCTGTCCGAGGGCCGGTTCATTGCTCGCTGGACGGGTCTGGGTAAGCGGCTGCGCGGCGCGACGATACCGATCATCGCGGGCTTCCCGTTCCCGCTGGCCGTCGAGATCCTGTCCGCACATCTGCCGTTGCCGGCCAAGATCCGCACCGAGTTCCTCGATCCGGTTTACGTCGATACCGACCCGGCGCGCGCCGACGACACCGAGTACGTGGACAAGATCTACCGGGAAGTACAAAGCGCGATCCAGGACGGGATGGACCGGCTGGCCAAGCGCCGCAGCTTCCCGGTGTTCGGGTGAGCTGCGATGCACCAGCTCACCAGTCTTGACGCGCAGTTTCTCGCCGCTGAAGACGGTCGCACGCACGGCCACGTCAGCGCGTTGGGCATCTACGATCCTTCGACCGCGCCCGGGGCGAGGCTTACCCTCGAGGCTGTGCGCGACCTCGTCGCGACGCGGATCGACTCACTGGCGCCGTTTCGGTGGCGATTGGCGCCTGTGCCGCTGAACCTCGACCACCCCTATTGGTTCGACGATCCGGTCTTCGATCTCGAGTTTCACATCCGTGAGCTGGCATTGCCCGCCCCGGGTGACGACCGCCAGCTCGCCGAGCAGGTGGCGCGCCTGCACGCGCGCCCGCTGGACCGCGGGCGTCCACTGTGGGAGCTCTATCTCATCCAGGGCTTGTCCGGGGGGCGAGTCGCGATCATGACCAAGATCCACCACGCCGCCGTCGACGGGGTGTCGGGCGGCGAGTTGCTCAGCGTGTTGTTGGATCCCGACCCGAACCCCCGCACACTCGAGCGCCTCGAACCGGCGCAGCGCCCTCCTCGGCGCGGCGACCCGGTTCCGGGTCAAGTGGGGCTACTGCTGCGCGGTCTGCTCGGTTTGGCCCGGCAGCTGCTGCGCGCGCTCGCCGCGACACCGCGCACGCAGCCACATCTGGACCAAGTGCCCACCGTGCGGATGTTGCCCGGGGTGCGGGCGCTGGCGGCCGGCAGCGCTCTGCTGACCGGCGCGCGGCGCCGCGACGGCGGCGTGCTGGAGCGGACCAACCTGCGGGCACCTCGAACACGATTCAACCGGCGTATCGGTCCGCACCGCCGGTTCGCGTTCGCCTCGGTGCCGTTGGCCGATGTCAAGGCGGTCAAGAACGCGATGGGCGTCACCGTCAACGATGTCGTGCTCGCATTGAGCGCCGGGGTATTGCGTCGGCGGCTGGCCGCCGCCGGCGATCTGCCGACCGAGCCGTTGCTGGCCATGGTCCCGGTGTCGGTGCGCACCCCCGAGCAAGCCGGGACCTTCGGTAACCGCGTCTCGACGATGATCGTGCCGCTGCCCACCGACGAACCCGACGCTCGGCGGCGAGTCGCGCGGGTCAATGACGTCATGCGCTCGGCCAAGCAGCGTCACCGCGCCATCCCGGCCACGCTGATGCAAGACGCCAACCAATTCATTCCACCGGCATTGCTGGCGCGGGCATCCCGGGTCGTCGGCCAGCTGTCGGTCAGCGACCCACTGGCGCCGCCGGTCAACGTCGTGGTTTCCAACGTTCCGGGCTCACCGACGCCGTTGTATCTGGCCGGCGCCCGGCTGCAAGCCCAATTCCCGGTGTCGATCGTCATCGACGGCGTCGGGGTCAACCTCACGGTGTTGAGCTACCGCGACTCACTCGACATCGGCGTGATCGCCGATCGTGACCTCGTCGAGGACACGTGGCCATTCATCGAAGACATCAAGGCGGAGCTGGCAGAGCTGTCTGCTCTGGTGATTCCGCGCCCAAAGCGCAAGACTCGAACTCGCACCGCGAGAACGCAACCCAAGGAGGATCCGAAGTGACCAGTCTGGCCGGCAACCTGATCGAGGGCGCTCGCCGCCACCCGAACCGAATCGCGTTGCGTCTCGACGAAATCGAAATACCTTACGGCGCACTTGATACCGCCAGTGCGCGGCTCGCCGGCCTGCTGATCCAGCGCGGATTAGGACCCGGCGACCGGGTGGGTGTCATGCTGCCCAACGTCCCCTACTTCGCGGTTGCCTACTATGGCGTGCTGCGTGCGGGCGGGGTGGTGGTGCCGATGAACGTGTTGCTCAAGGAGCGGGAAACCAGCTTTTATCTCACCGACTCCGAAGCCAAGGCGATCATCGCCTGGCACGAGTTTGCTCCCGCAGCTCAAGCGGGTGCCGATGAGGCTGGCGCCGAGTGCATCTTGGTCAAGCCGGGCGAATTCGAGGAACTCATCCAAGCGGCCGAGCCGCTCGAAGAGGCGGCCGTGCGCGAGGACGACGACACCGCGGTGATCCTCTACACCTCGGGCACCACCGGAAAGCCCAAGGGCGCCGAGCTCACCCACGCCAACCTGCGCCGCAACGTCGAGGTGATCGTGCAGATGCTGCAGGTGGGGCCCGATGATGTGATCCTGGGCGCCCTGCCCCAGTTCCACGCGTTCGGGCAGACCGCCGGGCTCAACGCCGCAGTCGCCGCCGGCGCATGCCTGACCCTGATCCCGCGCTTCTCGCCGGAGAAGGCTTTGCAGATTATCGAGCGAGACCGGGTCACTGTTTTTGAGGGCGTGCCCACCATGTTCGCCGCGATGCTGCACAGCACCGAGCGCCCGGACACCGGATCGTTGCGGCTGTGCGTGTCCGGTGGGGCCGCGATGCCGGTCGAAGTGATGCGCGGCTTCGAGCAGGCCTTCGGCACCATGGTGCTCGAGGGGTACGGCCTGAGCGAAACCTCGCCGACGGCGTCGTTCAACCATCCCGATCGGGAGCGCAAGCCGGGGTCGATCGGCACGCCGATCGCTGGGGTCCAGATGAAACTTCTCGAAGTCGACACGCACGGCATCGGCGAGATCGCCATCCGCGGGCACAACGTGATGAAGGGCTACTGGAACCGGCCCGATGCCACCGCGGCCGCGATCGACGCCGAGGGCTGGTTTCGCACCGGGGATCTGGCGCGCATCGATGAGGACGGCTACTACTTCATCGTGGACCGGTCCAAGGACATGATCATCCGGGGCGGCTACAACGTCTACCCGCGCGAGATCGAGGAGGTGCTCTACGAGCATCCCGAGGTCCGCGAAGCGGCGGTGGTCGCCGTTCCCGACGACATGCTCGGGGAGGAGGTGGGCGCCGCGACTGCGCTGATACCGGGCGCCACGTCAGACGCCGCAGCGCTTTCGGACTTCGTCAACGAACGCGTCGCCGCTTACAAGTATCCCCGTCGGATCTGGTTCGTCGATGAACTGCCCAAGGGGCCTACCGGCAAGATCCTCAAACGCGACATCACCGTTCCCCAGGCTAGCCCGGCGCAGCAGTGATGACCGGGCACGTAATGACCCATATCCCGTCCGGGCGCGGCGGCGGCCAAGCCGCTGTCGACACGCTGCGCTGAGATCCTGAGGAGATTGAAATGTCAAGCATCGCAACCGAACCAACAACGCAAAAGGATGATGGCCAGCCTCAGATCCCGGTTGAGAACCCCGCGACCGGTGAGGTCATCGGGCATGTTCCCGACATGAGTGCGGCGCAGATCGCCGAGCTGGCCCGGCGGGGCCGGGCCGCCCAACCGGGCTGGGAGGCGCTGGGCTACGAGGGCAGAGCCGTCGTGCTGAAGCGGATGCAGCGCTGGCTCGTCGACAACGCAGATCAGGTGATCGCGACGATCTGCTCCGAAACCGGCAAGACCTACGAGGACGCGCAGATCGCCGAATTCATATACGGCGCAGCGGCATTCGGGTTCTAGGCAGACAAAGCCCCGCGCTACCTCGCCGACGAGCGGATCCACTCATCGTCGGTATTCGTCAAGGGCAAGCGGCTGGTGCTGCGCTACCGGCCAATGGGGCTCATCGGAGTCATCGGCCCGTGGAACTACCCGCTGACCAACTCCTTCGGCGACTGCATTCCCGCACTCGCGGCCGGAAACAGCGTGATTCTCAAACCTTCGGAGGTCACGCCGCTGACTTCGCTGCTACTGGCGCAGGGACTGGCCGAATCCGGTTTGCCTGACGGCGTGTTCGCGGTGGCAACCGGCCGGGGCGGCACCGGTGCGGCCGTCATCGACGAGGTCGACATGATCATGTTCACCGGTTCCACCGCCACCGCCACCGCCACCGCCACCGCCACCGGGCGCAAGGTCGCGGTCCGCGCCGCCGAGCGCCTGATACCGGCATCGCTCGAGCTCGGTGGCAAGGACCCGATGATCGTGCTCGCCGATGCCGACATCGAGCGGGCAGCCAACCACGCCGCCTACTATTCGATGTTCAACTGCGGTCAAACGTGCATCTCTATCGAGCGCTGCTACGTGGAGGCGCCGGTCTACGGCGAGTTCGTCGCGAAGGTCACCGAAAAGGTGCGTGCGATCCGCCAGGGCGTACCCGCCGGCCCCGGCAGCGTCGACGTCGGGTCACTGACCTTCCCACCGCAAGTCGAAACGGTGCAGCGCCACGTCGAGGAAGCGGTTGAACGTGGCGCGAAGGTGCTCACCGGCGGTCATCGCGGCCGGACGAAGGGGTACTGGTATGAACCGACGGTGCTGGTCGACGTCAACCACGACATGGCCTGCATGCGCGAGGAGACCTTCGGGCCGACGTTGCCGATTATGAAGGTCGCCGACGCCGAAGAGGCGATTCGGCTGGCCAACGACTCGGAGTACGGACTGTGCGCCGCGGTGTTCTCCCGCGATCTGGCGCACGCCGAGGCCGTGGCGCGACGCGTCAATTCGGGTGCGGTCACCGTCAACGACGCGCTGTTGAACTACACCGCGCTGGAGCTACCGATGGGCGGAGCCAAGCCGGGCTCCGGGGTTGGCTATCGCCACGGCCCGGGTGGCATCCGCAAGTACTGTCGCCAGCAGGCGCTGCTCATTTCCCGCTTCCACGCGCGTCGCGACGTCCACATGTACCCGTACTCGGCGCGGCGAACCCGGATCCTCGGCCGCCTGGTCGGGCGTCTGTATCGGGGAGTTCGGGGAACCGACAGCTAGGGTGCGTGGAGAGGTACTACGGCGTCACGATGTTGAAGTCGGGGTTGGGCCTGTCGAGCACACTGACAAGGGATTGCAGGGCTTGCGGGTCGCCACTGATCTCGACGCCGGGGGAGGTCTGATCCCCGGCTGCCAGGGTGACCAACCTCAGCTTGCCCGCGAGTTTGATCGTGGCATTCGCGGTTGACGCATCGGCGCTGGCCTTGCGATAGACCAATACCCCGTTGCGCAGCGTGAGCCGGTAATTGACTGCCAGGTCGTCGAACGAAACATCAAGTGCCAACGAGAGATCCCACGCCTTCGGACCGTTCACGCTGATCGCCAGGACGTCGAACATCTGCTCGGGCGTGAGTTGGCCGAGCAACGAGGCCGACGAGGCGGCCTGAGTGGGCGTTCCCATGTTGCCCGCCGCCAGCTCGGTGGCTCCGGACAGGAAGAAGTTTCGCCAGGTGGCGCACTCCGCCCCGTAGGCCAACTGCGTCAGGGTGTCCGCGTACGGCTTGCGCGCGCCGGCGTGCTGCTCGTCGGTGAACACAATGTGATCAAGAAGTGTTGCAGCCCAACGGTAGTCGCCGGTGTCGTAGGCCTTCTGGGCCAGTTCGAGGGTGCGGTCGATGCCGCCGATGGCCTCGACGTATCGGGGCCCGATCGCTTCGGGCGGGTGCTGCCAGAGCCGGGCGGGATTGCCGTCGAACCAGCCCATGTAACGCTGGTAGACGGCCTTGACGTTGTGGTTGACCGATCCGTAGTAGCCATGGGTGTGCCAGGCCTTCTCCAGCGCCGGGGGCATCCGGAAGTTTTCCGCGATCTCGATACCGGTGTATCCCTGGTTGAGCAGGCGCAGCGTCTGATCGTGCAGGTAGGCGTATAGATCCCGTTGCAGCGAGAGGAATTCCACGATGCCCTCGCGGCCCAGGTCGGCCAGTGGTGTGAGGCGAATACGACGTCGGTGCGATCGGCGAAGGTGTCGATGGCCTCGGTGAGGTAGCCCGACCACGCGTGCGGATCGCGCACCAGCGCGCCGCGCAGGGTCAACAGGTTGTGCAGGTTGTGGGTGGCGTTCTCGGCCATGCACAGCGCCCGGAACTTGGGGAAGTAGAAGTGCATCTCTGCCGGCGCCTCGGTGCCGGGAGCCATCTGGAATTCGATGTCGACACCGTCGATGGTGTGGATCTCGCCGGTGCTGGTGATGTCGATCGTCGGCACGATCAACCCGACCTCACCCAGGGAAGGGGTCTGTCCCAGGCCGCATCCCACCTGACCTTGCGGACCACGCGGCAGGACCGCTCCGTACATGTACGCCGCCCGGCGGGCCATCGCGGTGCCGGCATAGACGTTCTCTTGCACCGCGTGTTCGACGAATCCTTCGGGCGCCAGCACCGCGACCTTGCCGGCATCGACGTCGGCCTGGGTGGTCACCCCGAACACGCCCCCGAAGTGGTCCACGTGGCTGTGGGTATAAATGACGGCGCTCACCGCTCGGTCACCGCGGTATTCGCGGTACAGGGCCAGCGCGGCCGCCGCCGTCTCGGTGCAGACCAGCGGGTCGATGACGATGACACCGGCGTCGCCTTCGATGAAGCTGATGTTGGACAGGTCCAGTCCGCGCACCTGGTAGATGCCCTCGACCACCTGGTAAAGGCCCTGCTTGGCGCAGAGCTGCGACTGACGCCACAGGCTGGGATGCACCGACGGCGGGGCATCCTCGTCGAGGAAGGAGTAGGAATCGTTATCCCAGACCACCCGGCCGTCGGCGGCGGTCACCACGCACGGTGACAACTTGGCGATGAAACCGCGATCGGCGGCGGTGAAATCCTGCGTGTCGCCAAAAGGGAGCGCGCTGAGGTGATCGCGGTGATTCGAGACGATGAAGGGGCTGGGACTGGTCTGCTCCATGACCCTAATTTGTAGCCGAAGGCGCTGCGGTGAACCTATCCGGACTGGGGACGATTTGTGTTCAGTACCGCGGTACGCCAGGCCTGCATCATCGAGCAGAACGACTCCCTGGACAGCCCGTAAGTGTTCGGGAAGGACACCATGTCGCGGCGTTGGCCGCCGGTGCGGTCGGTCTCGACTTCGTCAAAACAGACCCGCTGTATCACATGGCCATGGACGCGAACCGACTTGATCCGGAAGTTCTCGACGGCGCTCCAGCGGAAGTTCTGGGCATCGTGGGCCTTGATGATCCCGAATCCCCGCTTGTCCAGGACCAGTTCGGGCGGGTTGCGCAGGTCGCTGATGGAGAGCGCGAGGGCCAACACGCCCGAGGTTCCGAACACCAACGTCCCGAAGAATGCCTGTGCCGCGCGGGGAAAGTGGGGGTCGGAGTCACCGACTCCGACGAAGACGAACCAAAGGAAGGTAAAGGTAAGCGCCACGCCCACCGCGAGTCCGAGTCGGGTCACCCACCTGGGTTGCTGCATGGTGACCGGGCCGGGAAAAGAATCCAGCGCGGCCTGCGCGCGCTGTGGAGTTCGACACGGCAGTCACCTTCCAGTGGGGCCTCGTAGTGAGGTCAGACTGCGCCGTCAGGCTTGGTGGATTCTTGGGAAACTGCGCTCTCGGTAGTTGCTGCCCTATATTTCGCAACGGGTGTGCGGCGACGGGTCGAAGCAGGTCACCGTTCCGTGCGGGCAACGTGGCAAGGCGCGGGTGGCGGTCTTGCGCCAGCGACGCCGGAGCAGCCGGCGGGCCAGATATCGCGCCGCGACCACTCCCTGCTCCTTGTTGTACTGCGGGCCGTCGTGCTCGATTCCGTAGTAGATGTCGTAAACGTCGTAGGCGAGGGCGTCGATTAGTTCCTCCACTTCCGTTGGTGTGCTCATCCCTCCAGGGTTCCCCATGCGGCCCCAGCCGCAACCCCCTGCGCGAAACTCACAACGAACTTTGTGCGAGCAATCCTCGTTTCTGGCCACGTCGGTATCGGTCGTCACCGGGATGACGGCGATGTGCACCGCGAGTTCACGATGGCCTTCGGCGGCCTACCGACTGCCGGGCGTCCCGGTGTCGTTGCCGACCAGTCTGGCGATCGCGTCGGTGAGCGCCGGAGCGTCCAGGGGGGTGTCGCTGATCATGGCGTGCAGGGTGGCGCCGTCGAGGAAAATGCTGACGACGCGAGCGGCGCGGGGCCCGATACGCGGCTCCAGCAGCGCGACTAGGCCGTCTGACCACAACTGGGCTAGCGATTGCAGTTCGGGCTGATGACTTGCCGCAACGTAGAGCTCGTTGAGGGTGCGGTGCCGATCAGGGTCGGTCAGGTAGTCGGCGGTGAGCCGGGCCAGGGTCGCCGGAATATCGGTGCTCTCATCGAGGTCGCGCTCCCAATGCTCGAGCCAGTCGGTTGCGCTGGTCGCGACGTGAGCGAGGGCAGCTTCCCTTAGTTCGCTAAGATCGCTGAAGTAGTAGGTGGTCGACCCGACCGGTACGTCGGCTTCGGCGGCAACCCGGCGATGGGTGAGGTCGCCCAGTCCGTGGCGGGCGATCAGCCTCCCGGCCGCCTCGATGATCGTCTGCCTGCGACCCGCGGGGTCTCGAGGGCGACGCTCGACTTCCCGGGTCAATGGGCGCCGGTCAGGTTCAGCGTGAGCACGCCGCCGATGATCAGCCCCACTCCGAGGACCTTGGTCAGCGACAAGTGTGAGCCGAGGAAGAGCACGGCGATGAGGACGATGGCGCCGGTGCCGATGGCCGACCACAGCGCGTATGCGACGTCGGTTTGCATGCCGCGCGCGATCGACATCGCCAGCATCGCGAAGGAGAAGCCATAGACCGTCAAGCAGATCACCGTGGGCCACAGTCGGGTGAAGCCCTCGGTGCTCTTCAGGAAGCTGGTCGCCATCACCTCCATGGCGATCGCGCCCAACAACAGTAGGTAAGCCATGAACCCTCCTCGTGTACAAATGTACATGTACAAATGTACATGAAGGGCCGGCTGGGGTCTACCCAGGCCTATTCACCCCACCTACCCAGCGACTCCAGTTGTTCCAGGGCGGTGATGCCATTGGTGCGGCGTTCCAGGAGCAGGCCTCCGGGCACCGTGTAGGGCGGCGCCGCCTCGGGGCTGCGCTGCGCGTGGGTGGTGATCGCGTCGACCAGGGTGGTGGCCATGGACAGCCGTGGGTACTGATCGTGGATCAATGCGGCGGTCCGGTCGTCAACGAATTCGGCGTTGCGGCCGAAATCCATGCCCACCCCGGCGTGGACCAGATAGCAGATCGGTCCGCGCCGCTCGGCGATCCCGAAGCAAGTGTGCAAGGCGATGGCTTCCCAGACGGTGTCCACGACCTCGTTGTCGCAGCCGTGTTCGCCCAACAGCGCTGCGGCGAGGTCCGCGCCCTCGACCTCGAAGCGGGCCTTGCCGGGGGCGGCGGACCCGGCGCCCAAGTCATGAAGCACGCAGCCCAAAAACAAGGTCTGGCTGTCGTAGTCGACTCCGTGGCGCATGCCGTCGTGTGCGGCAAGTAGTTCGCCGAACAGGTAACTGCGCACGCTGTGGTTGAACACCGCGGGCGACTCGGTGGAACGGGACAGCCGCAGTGCCGCTTGGGCGACGGTGGTGTCGACGAGCTCTGGAACTGATTGCATACCGGGCACGTTAGGGCGTTCGCCGCGTCGTGGGGAGTGGCCGATAGGTCGCTGACCGCACAATTTAGGTCAAGTTCGGGACCTGGCAGTTACGGGGTGAGGTTGGTGCCGGCCGTGAGTTGTTCCCAATCGGTGATCTCCACATCGCGCCGTTGCGCGATGTGGCGGTAGGCCATCAGCGCGTCGGGCCCCAGCAGCAGAAATGCCGGCGGGGCGGGTGATTCGACGGCGGTGATGATCGCGGCGGCAGCCTTGGCGGGATCACCGGGCTGGTTGCCGTGCATGGTGTCGTTCTCCTTGCGCCGTTGCCCTGCCGTGGCGGCGTAGTCATTGATCATCCTGGTCGATTGCACCAGGGAGCGGCCGGCGAAATCGGTACGGAAGGCGCCGGGCTCGACGACGGTGACCGATATGCCCAGCGGCGCGAGCTCCCCGTGCAATGCGCCGCTCATCCCCTCCATGGCGGCCTTGGCCGCCGCGTAGTAACCCGATCCCACCGGCGTCAGCGCCACCGCGATCGATGAGATGTTCACGATCGCACCGCTGCGGCGGGCCCGCATGTCGGGAAGGACGGCTTTGATCAGTGCCACGGTGCCGAAGAAGTGTGTCTCGAACAGGTCGCGGATCTCGGCGTCGTCGCCCTCTTCGACCGCCGCACGGTATCCGTAGCCGGCGTTGTTGACGAGTACATCGATGCCGCCGAAACGCTGCTGCGCCGCCTGCACCGCCGCAGTGATCTGGTCGGGCTCGGTGATGTCCAAAGCGAGGGGCAAGACCCGTTCGGGGGACCGCTGGGCCAAGTCGGCAACGCCGCCGACGCTGCGCGCGGTGGCGACGGTGTGGTGACCGGCGTCGATGACGGCTTCGGCCAGGGCGCGGCCCAGCCCGGTGGAACAGCCGGTGATGAGCCAGGTGGACACGGTGAAAGCCTCCTTGGCTATAGGTCAGGATCGTGCTGGGACGTGCCGTTGCAGCCGGAAGGTGCGGTTGAAGCCGGCCGGATGCGTGGTGAGGGTCACTTCGGCCGCGCCGCTGGGGGCGATGACCAGGGAACGCCGGAGCCCTGGGGCGATGACGTAGCGCTCCTCGACATCGGGCCCCTCGTCCCAGCGGCCGACCGGCTGATGCCCGAGGTCTTGCCGGTCACGAAGGGCCGGGTCGAACGGGAAGTAGACCGGATCGTAGGGCGTGACGTCACCGTCGGGGCGGCCGTTGACCAGGCGGCTGCACTCCACGAACCGGAAATGGCCGATGTTGTGCGCGGCCCGGTAGGTGCGCCGGATGACCAGCGGCGAACTTCCGTCGCGGAGAAGTGGGGAGTCTTTTGCCACGATGGGGTCAAAGACGACGTCGGCACCGGCTTGGGCCTCGCGAAAGACCCCGAAGTGTCGCGAGAAATGTTCGGAAAGCTCGAAACTCGCTTCGTGGTCGAGGAAGACGGCCAGCCCGATGGCGGTGGCCGCAAACGCGTGCGGCGAGCGTTTCACCCGCTTGTCGCCGAAGGTCGCGCGCAGCATGCGCGAGATCAGTGGGAAGCTCCCCGCCCCACCGGCCAGGTAGATGCCCGCGACTTCCGACCAGGCCACACCGTCACCGCCGGGCGCCGGATCACGCAAGACGCGCGACAGTACCCCGATCGTGTCGTCGACCAGCGGTGCACATGCGGAATACGCGTCATCGATATCGCAGGAAAATGGTGGCCGGTCGCCCCCGATCCCGGTGAGGTCCATCAGGAAGCGGCGCGTCTGTGGCCCGACGGCTTCTTTGCGCGCGGCGCATTCCTCCTTCAGCACGTCGTATCCGGTGACGTCGGTTGCGGCCAGCTCCGCGATCTCGGGCAGCCGTGCGGCAACGAGTTGCAGTATCGCCTCGTCGAAGTCGTCGCCGCCGAGCCGCTGGATGCCCTCGCTGCGGACGACGTCGTTGACGTGGCCGGTCATCTTCAGCAGTGAGGCATCGAAGGTGCCGCCGCCGAGGTCGTAGATCACGACGTACTCGCGCTTGGCGGTGATGGTAGAGCGGTAACGATGTGCGTATTCCAGGCTGGCCGCAGACGGTTCGTTCAACAACGCGACTACTTGGAAACCCGCCGCCACGAAGGCATCCAGCGTCAGGAAGCGTTGTGCGCTAGACGCATTCGCCGGCACGCTGATCGCGGCCTCGACCGGCTCGCCGGGTGTCAGGCCGGCGTTTGACCGGTGTTGCAGATCGTCTTTGAGCTGTTCGAGGAAGCGGGCCAGCAGCTCGGTCAGCCGGTAGCTGCGGCCGGCCAGGCTGACTTCGGTGTGCGGTCCAGCGTCGTTGAGCAGACGTTTGAACGAACGCAGCACCGACCAGCCGGGATCGCGGCGCACCGCGGTTGCGTCCAAACCGAAGCGCAGCTCACCGGCCGCGTTGGCGGCGATGGCCGAAGGCCATGCGTCCACTCCGTCGAAGGACACGACGGGATAGTTGCCTCTGTCGACGACCGCAGCCACGGTGTGGGTGGTGCCGAAGTCGATACCGACTCTCATTGCGCACAATTCTAGGGCGCTACAACGCAGTTGGGCACTACCTGATTTCCGGCGCGCCGATACCGGATTGATCAGCGGGCGGTCATGATGGTCGCCCACCTTGCGTGTCGGCCAGCGCTGACCACTGCTGCGCTACCTCACGTTCGACGGCGGTGGGAACCAGGCCGGCGGGGGCGAACAGCTTCGACGGCATTGGCTCGTCTTCGGTCAGCGGGCGAGCGCTTCCGCGAAGTGCCTTGTAACACATTGCTATTCCAGCGATCACAATGATGATGACAATGCCGGCGAAGACGATGGACAGGATCCCCTGCGCCAACGTGTTGCGGATGACGTCGTCGAGCTGGTCGACATTGGCGGCCGAACCGAACGCCGTCTTGCCGGCGTCCTTGGCCTCCTGGTGCCGAAAGTGCTGGGTCCAGTAGCCGACGGCGGGGTCACCGGAGAAGATCTTTTGCCATGACGCCGTCAAAGTGACGATGAGGTCCCACAGCAGTGGGACGCCCGGTATCCAGGCCCACTTCAGGTGACCCTTCTTGATCACGATGACGGTGATGACCGTGAGTGAGATCGCGGCCAGTAGCTGGTTGGCGCTACCGAACAGCGGGAACAGCGTGTTGATCCCGCCCAATGGGTCGGTGACGCCCAACAGCAAGGTGCCGCCCCATCCCGCAACCACCAGTATGGTGGCCAACCATGCGCCCGGGCGCCAGCTCGGATTCTGCAGCTTGCGCAGCGGCCCGCCGAGGTTGCTCAGCGCATCGGACACCATGAAGCGTGCGGCCCGGGTGCCGGCGTCGACGGTGGTCAGGATGAACAGCGCCTCGAACATGATCGCGAAGTGGTACCAAAATGCTTTGAGGCCGATGCCGGCAAGGGCGCGGTTCATGATCTCCGACATGCCGAATGCCAGCGTTGGTGCGCCGCCGGTGCGCGACACGATCGAGTGTTCGCCCACGCCCGCGGCAGCCTGGGTGATCTGGTCTGCGCTGGCCGGATTTCCCGATAACCCGAGTCCGTTGACGTAGTCCGCGGCGCTGGCCGCCGTGCCGCCGGTCTTGGCGGCGGGGGCATTGAGCACGAAATACAAGTGCTGGTCCAGGATCGATGCGGTGAGCAGTGCGATGATCGCCACGAAGGACTCGGTCAGCATCCCGCCATAGCCGATCAGGCGCATCTGGCCTTCCTTCTCCAGCATTTTCGGCGTGGTGCCCGAGGAGATCAGCGCGTGGAATCCGGACAGCGCGCCGCAGGCGATGGTGATGAACAGAAACGGAAACAACGCGCCGGCGAACACCGGCCCGTCACCGGTCATGGCGAATCGGGAAACGGCCGGGGCCATGATGTCGGGCCGAACAACCAGCACGCTGACGGCCAGCAGCGCGATGGTGCCGACTTTCATGAACGTAGAAAGGTAGTCACGCGGTGCCAGCAGCAACCACACCGGCAGCACCGACGCCGTGAAGCCGTAGATGATCAGCAGCCATGACAGGGTGACCGGCGACAGGCTGAACCAGGATGCACCCCAAGATGTTTCGGCAACCCAGCCGCCGGAGACCACGGCCAACAGCAGCAACCCGATCCCGATCACCGACACCTCGGCGACCCGCCCGGGCCGCAGGAACCGCAGATAGCAGCCCATGAACAGGGCAATCGGAATGGTCATCGCGATCGAGAAGACACCCCACGGGCTTTGCGGCAGCGCCCGCACCACCACCAGCGCCAGCACCGCGATGATGATCGTGATGATCAGCGGCACCCCGATGAGCGCGGCCACCCCGGCTGTCGCGCCGAGTTCGTCGCGCACCATCTGCCCGAGCGAGCGCCCGCGCCGCCGAGTGGAGATCCACAACACCAGGTAGTCGTGCACGCAGCCGGCGAATACCGCTCCGGCCACAATCCATATGGTGCCGGGCAAATAACCCATCTGGGTGGCCAAAACCGGACCGACCAGCGGACCGGCTCCGGCGATGGCGGCGAAATGGTGGCCGAACACCACCCGACGGTCGGTGGGCACGTAGTCCATGCCGTCGTCGAGATATTCGGCCGGGGTGGCGTGATCGTCGCGGGGGCGGACGATCTTCATTTCGACCAACCGCGCATAAAAACGAAAGGCGATGATGTAAGTGCACCCAGCCGCGGCGACAAGCCAAACGGCGTTGACCGTCTCACCCCGGGCGAAGGCGATCATCGCCCAGGCGACGGCACCAACGGCGGCGATCACCCCGAAGACGATCTTGTGCCGGAAGGTGATCGGGGAGCGGTCCACGATCGCGACCGGCGGTAGATCGGCGTCGGTGCGGATATAGCTGACGTCCGCGGAGCGGTCTTCGATTCGATCCGGCGGGGTCGACTGGGCCACCGGCGCCTCCCTTGCTGACAGGTGGTCGTTGTTCCCGGTGATCCTTGCACCATGAGGGGGATGTGCGGAACCCGAGAGCGGCATACGCCACTGTGGCGCCCCGTCGCCTGTCGGCCACTGCCCTGGGTCCTCGGCCGGCACATCTTCTCCAAATATGCAGATCTCGAAAATTCCTTCGGGCCAATACAAGAGGCGGCCTTTAACGGCATTGCGTAGCGCGAAATATGAATGCGCCCGGATATCATCCAGATTGTCATTTGGATGACACAATTGCCCGCGCTGGTCATGCTGAATTTGGCCGCGCGAAATGGCGCATTCTTGGCTAAGCTCCCGTTGACGAATCGGAAAGCACAGTAGGGACTTGGCGGTTGGCGACTGTGAATCGCAGGGCGTTCCTGGCTCTTATGGCGGCAACTGGCGCGGCCGGCGCGATAAGAGGCGCATCGGCGCCAGCACACGCGGGCGGTGACGAGCTTCGTGACCTTCCCGAATTCTCAAGCGCAAACGGTGTTTTGGATACAGAGTTGAGCGCCGTCACCAATGTTGTCGAACTCGATGGCCGTCAACTGACCTTGGAGACGTTCAACGGCCAGCTACCCGGGCCCATCCTGCGAATCCGGCCGGGTGACAATCTGCGGGTCTTGCTCAAGAACCGGATTGTCCCGGTCGGGATCCCCACCAACAACGTATTCATGCTGCCCTATTGCGCCTCCAAGTCCAACGACGCGCGTTATGACACCCGGCGGGCCTGTGTCCACGACCTGTGGAACAAGTGGGAGAGACGGCAAACGCTCGCGCAAGAGGATGTCGACATCAACTTGCACACCCATGGCCTCCCAGGGCTCCGGCGTTCCCTGCATGGCCTCCAAGTGAGCCCAGAAGACCCCGCGGACAACGTCTTTCTGCAGATCGGCCCGCTAAACGATCACCAATACAGCTACGACATCCCAAAGGATCAGCCGGCTGGCTTGTATTGGTACCACCCCCATTTCCACACGGCGACCGCACATCAGGGCTGGAACGGGCTCTCCGGCGCAATCATCGTCGAGGGCGACATTGACGCGGTGCCCGAGATCGCCGCCATGCGTGAGCGCACCATCGTGATCAACGAGCTGTGGATCGCCGATGACAGCGGTGAGGTTCCGTTCACTGTGGTGGCGCCCATCGCGGGCGATGTGCCGTTCGCCTCCTTTCCCTCAGTGCCGTCGAGCATGTACTACACCGTCAACGGCCAACTCATCCCAGACATCACCATGCAACCGGGTGAAGCCCAGCGCTTTCGGGTGCTCAACGCGTGCCCGCATCGGTCGATATGGCTGCACGTGGAAGGGCATTCACTCGAGCAGATCGGAACCGATGGGACGCCCTACGCCGCCCCGCGCACGCGCCAGCACATTTTCTTGGCCTCGGCCAACCGGGTCGAGTTCATCATCAAAGCGGGCGAGCCCGGGCGCTACCGGATCTACGCCGAAGCCTACGACCAGGGACACCCCGGTGGCCCCCGCCCTTATCTGCCGCTGGCCACCCTGGTGGTGCGCGGCAAACCGACCGACACACCGATGCCGAAGACCCTGGTGGAGCCGCCACGGATGCCGAACCTGCCGGTGTCGCGGCGCCGGGTTCTGGTGTTCTCCGGCGATATCAGCGGGCGGACCGGTATGGGAATTCAGTTCCTCATCGACGGTAAGGAGATGAATATGGACCGGATTGATCAGGAGATCGAGGGTGGCACGGTCGAGGAGTGGACGATAGTCAATGAGGACGTCTTCCAGCACCCCTTGCATATCCACATAAACCCGTTCCAGGTTGTCGACGTCCAAGGGATCCCAACAGGTGACACCAGTTGGGCGGCGGCCTACGAGCCCGACATCTGGTGGGACACATTCCGCCTACCGCCGTACCGCAGGTATACGTTGCGGACCTACTTCCGTCCGGACGTGACCGGCAAGTCCGTCTATCACTGTCACATCCTGCCCCACGAAGACAGGGGAATGATGGGCATCTTGCTCGTCGATCCCCAGGGCAGTATCCGAAGGGGGCGCCGTGAGGCTGCGCCGCCCGCTGCTGGCCGCATTCATCGCCGCTCTGGTGTTTGCCGTCGGTCCCGCGGTGGCCGAGCCCGAAGATGCCCAGTTGCCGCTGCACAACGAGGGTCGCTATGTCTTCACCCAGCAGCATCGGGACAATCTGAGTTGGTGGAACCGCACCTGGACTCCGCAACTGGTGCCCAAGGGTGCAATGCTGGAAGTACAGCTTCCCAGCACCCCGGTGCACTGGATTCCCTACGGAGAACCGGAGTGTCAGCCGTGCCCAGGCTGGGACTGGGCCGAGATCAGCGGTTCCTGGTACCCCGACGGTCCGCCGCGCCATCAGCGTGTGCCGGTGCAACTGGTCGGTCAGCGTATTGTTCCCAACCCAAACCGCATGAGGGAGTCGGCCAACCCCTATGAACTTCCGGGGGTCTACATCCCGTTCGACAAGCGAGTGTTGGGCAGCTCGACCCTCAGTGTGTTCGAGTACCGACTCGAGACCGGTGCCCCCGACGACTATTGGGCGGGCAGGGGCCTGGCGACGATATGCCTTCGCCCCGAACCGATTCCCGAAGATGTAAGGGTGCTGGGCTTCCCGCCCGATACTCCGCCCATCTTCGTGCTTACCTTGGTGGTCGGCGTGCGACAGGCATCCTATGGGGGTGGTCTGCCGCCGACCCCACTGCCGGCACCGCCGGAGGTGCGCCCCATGCCCGACGAGCCTGCGCCATAGGCACTCCGGCACAGAGATTGCAGATGGGAGGTCACTACGATCCGGCTAGGAGCCGACGAATGGCGCGGCGCCTTTCAAAAGCATTTGATCAGAATGTGATTCGGACTTGGCGCTGGCTTCTAGGATCAGGGCAAACCCCAGAGTTTCGGCTGCCGTTGATACGGATGAGCACCAGCCACGCCAACAGATCTGCCCGACGATTTCGAGATGGCAGCCATGGGATGCCCGGCGTACGATACGAAGCCATGCGAGTTGCGGTGTACGCATGGGTGTCGATCGCGGCGGTGCTGGCCGCCGCCGTCGGCCCTGGACTCGCACCGGATGTTGCGCGAGCGGATCCACCAGGTGCGCACACAATCACCTACATCGCGAAGGTGGATGCCCCGATCTCCAGCGGACGGGCCATCTACATGGTCAACGACACCTACACGGCAACCGCCCCGTTGAGCGCGACCGGCCGCGAATTCACCACCACTACGATGCTGGCCGATCCGGCGAAAGCGGGGATGCAAGTAAGTATCCTGTGGCCGTACTCGGACAATGTGCACTGCGAAATCGATGTGGACAACCACATTGTCGCGCAGGTGGATCAGTTCGTGGCGTCCACGCCCGGCAACGGCGACCCCAACTCCTACGGAGTGGTGTCGTGCGGCGCCGGGTCGTTGCCCGTGCCGCTGTGGTGGGCGAAAATCTGCGACGCATGGTGGTGTACGGATACGTCGTTGCCGTCTAACGCCCGTGATCAAGCCCGCGCCGACGTGACGCGGGACTCGGATCTGGGGCGCAGTCCTTCGTGGCCTCCGCCTGACCCAAATGAGCCGGCCACCTAGTTCGGGCTGCCGGCCTAGCGCGCTCTGGCGCTGAGCCCGTTGACGTCAACGATCGATATCTCGGCGTAGCCGACGGCGATCAACCCGTCACGTTCAAAGCCCTTGAGGATCTTGTTCAGAGACGGTCGCTGCACACCGAGCATTGCCGATAGCGTGCGTTGCGCGAGTTGTACTGATCCTTCCGATGATTCGTCGAGCAGTAGCTGGGCAACCTGAGCCGGAAGCGGTCGGCCCAGCAGGGCAATGAGCCGGGCTTGCCCGGCTGAGACGCGCTGTGCGACCGATGACAGCCAGCGCCGCGCGATGTTGGGGTGGCCTGCCAGTAGGCTCTCGAAGTTCGCCCGGTCCAGATAGAGGCAAGTGCTGTCCTCGAGCGCGCGGGCGGTATAGGCCATCGGCATCTCCAGCAACAGCGGAATGTCTCCGTCGACATCGCCGCCGCGCAGCACATCGACGACTGCGCGCCGCCGCCCCGAACCTACCGCGAGCTCGATCTGTCCCTGTCGCACAATCCACACCCCGGTCGGATCTTGGCCGAGATTGAAAAGTACTGCCCCGGAGGTGAACTGACGTTGACTAAGGGTTCCGGCGAGAGCCGTGAGGTCGTTGGGATGCAGCGGCGCTGCCGCTCCCCGCCCGACGCAGCGGGCCACCCACGCGGCGTGGCGGACTTGCGATTCACTGGGTTGCGCGCCACCGGTGAAAAGGGTGACCGCCTCTCGAAATCCCGATCCGCGGCGTTCGCTCATCGTCGTGCCCTCCTAGATTCCTGTAATCCTGATGACATTTCCGCGGTGTGCGCAAGGTCTAGCGGATTGAGTGTCAGCGGCGCCGCTTCTCATGCGCCGACGTACGGAGGTATTCGAAATGGCAACTGCTGCTTCATCTGGCTCGGAGGCATCGACAATATCCCGCCAGGCCGTGCGAGGCCTGCTTATGGGCGGGGGAGCGGGTGTGCTCGCCTCGCTGGTGATGGCGATGTTCGCGATGCTGGCCGGCGCCACGCTGCTGCACAGCGGGTTCTTCACCCCGCTCTATCGCATCGCCGCTACGTTCGTCGGCCCCGACGCGATGGTGCAGTCGATGCGGGCGGCCACGGCGGGACAACTGTTCACCTTCATCGCCGCGCCGGCGGTGCTGGGCGCGCTCGTGCACATGATGGTGGGCGCGGGGTATGGCGCGGTCTTCGGGCTGATTGTGGACCGGGTGCGACTGCGCGGCGTCGCCCTGGTCGGCGCGGCGCTGGTCTGGGGCCTGGCGGTTTTCGCGGTCAGCACCTGGATTGCCCTGCCCGTTTCGGCGGCGCTGTTCGGCGGCGGGGATCCGGTGCGCAACATGGCGGCTGCGGCCGGTTACGGCCCCTTTGCCGTCCAGCACCTGATCTACGGGGCGGCGCTTGGCCTGCTCCTGCTCAAACCGGCGAACCGCTAGCGCGTCAATACAGCGCCCGCACGGTGTCGATGGTGTCTGCGTCGGCCGGCCCCTTGTCGTCGCGGTAGCGCACCACCCGGGCGAAGCGCAACGCCAGCCCGCCGGGATAACGCGAGGACGCCTGCACGCCGTCGAAGGCCACCTCGACCACCTGCTCGGGGCGCAGCGCGACCACATAGCCGTCGGTGCCCCCCACGGCAAGTTCGGTGAATCGCGCGGTCTGCCAGTCCAGCATGGCATCGGTCATGCCTTTGAACGTCTTGCCCAGCATCACGAATTCGCCGGTGGCGGCATCGCGGGCGCCGAGGTGAATATTGGACAGCTTGCCGCGTCGTCGTCCTGACCCCCACTCCACCGCGAGCACCACCAGGTCCAGCGTGTGCACCGGTTTGACCTTCAGCCATCCGGCGCCGCGGCGGCCGGCCAGGTAGGGCGCGGTGGGGGATTTGGCCATCACGCCTTCGTGGCCGGCGGCCAGTGTTGCCCGCAGAAAATCGGTCGCCGCGGCCGCGTCTGCGGTGGTCAGCCGATCGACTCGGTGCCGGGCCGGCACCACGGCGTCCAGGGCTGCCAGCCGGTCGGTGGTCGGCGCATCGAGTAGGTCGCGTCCATCCCGATGCAAGATGTCGAAGAAGAACACCGACAGCGGCTGTTTGGCTTGGGCGGCAGCGACATTCACCGACCGGCCAAATCGTGATGCGGTGACCTGGAAGCGATGCGGCCGGCCGTCTGGTTGCAGGGCAATCGCCTCGCCGTCGGCAACAAGGTCGCTGACCGGCAGCGCCAGCGTTGCCTGAACCACCTCCGGCAGGCGGGCCGTGACGTCGTCGAGGCTTCGGGTATAGACGGTGACCTCATCACCGGTTCGGTGGATCTGAACCCGGGCGCCATCCAACTTTGCCTCGAAAATTGTTGCACCGCCATGGCGTTCGAGGGCATCGGTGATGCTGCCGGCGCTCTGCGCCAGCATCGGCCCGATCGGTCTGCCCACCCGCAGCGTGAACGAATCCAGCGCGCCGGCCGCGCCCGATGGCCCGGCCGCCAGGCACGCCGCCGCCACCGTCGGTAAATCCCCGCCCAGCATGGCGGCTCGTTGTACCGCCGTAGCGGGGACTTCGGCCGCCCTGGCGACGGCGTCGACCATGATCCCGGCCAGCGCGCCCTGGCGCAGTTCGCCGCTGAGCAGCCGCACCAGAAAGGCCTGCTCGGTTTCGGTCGAAGCGGCGAACAACCGAGTGATGAGTTCGCGGCGGCGGGCCGCAGACCCCTTACCCGACACCGCGCCGATCTCGCTGAACGCCGCGTCGGTACCGGTGACGGTGAGCGCCGGGCTACCCGCGGCCGCGGGCAGCGACCGCAACGTGGCCCAGCCCACGCCGATCTGGCGCTGCCGCAGCTCGCCGGAGAGCCACGCCACGACGATCGCGACCAGCTCCGGGTCGGGTGCGGCCGCGCGTAACAGCTCGGCAATCCGTGCGACCTTGGCCAGCCGAGACGAGGTGCCGCCCACATTAAGCGAAGTGCTTGCTATGTCGATGAGGAGCACGTTTCGAGCTTGGCATGAGTCGCTGACATCAATGCACGGTAGACGCGCTAGCGTTCCGAGATAACGTTACAAATTGTCATGATTCTGACAAGGCATCGGGAGGTCCGGATGGAGATCAGCGGCAAGAAGGCCGTCGTTATCGGCGGCGCGTCGGGGATGGGTCGTGCCACCGCCGAATTACTGGCAAAACGCGGTGCTGACGTGGCGATACTGGACCGCGAGGGGTCCGACGGCAAGAGTGTTGCCGAGGCGATCGGCGCGGCGTTCTACCCGGTCGATGTCACCGACTTCGCCGGCACCGAAGAGATCCTGCAGACCGCGGTTGATCGTCTCGGCGGTCTGCACGTCATCGTGACCACCGCCGGCGGTGGTATCGCCAAGCGGACCCTGACCAAGTCCGGTCCGCACGACCTGGAATCCTTCCGCTCCGTGGTGGATCTCAACCTCATTGCCACCTTCAACATCAGCCGGCTCGCCGCCGCGCACATGGCCAACAACGAGCCGGAGGACGACGAGCGCGGCGTCATCATCAACACCGCATCCATCGCGGCCTTCGAGGGCCAGATTGGGCAGGTCGCCTACACGGCGGCCAAGGCTGGAATCGCCGGCATGTGTTTGACCATGGCCCGCGATCTGGGCTCGATGGGGATCCGGGTGCTGGCTATTGCGCCGAGCCTGTTCCTCACCGGGCTGACTGCGATGGTCCCCGACGAGATGGCCGCCCAGCTGGTCAAGGACGCCGCCTTCCCGAAGCGGATGGGCCGGCCCGAGGAATACGCCAAGCTGGTCGCGGCAATCGTGGACAACCCGATGCTCAACGGGCAGTGCCTGCGACTGGATGCGGGACAGCGGTTCGCGCCCAAGTGAGTGACCCCACAAACCCCGCCGATCGCACCGCACATATTTGAGTACACTCTTTAGGTGATCGGCCGGGCCCGTAACGAGGCGAGCTTGGCAGTGTCGCGAGGAGGGCCCTGATGGGTATCGCATTGACCGACGACCATCGCGAGCTTGCCGAGGTAGCCCGCGCGTTCTTGACCTCGCAGAAGGCGCGCTGGGCGGCGCGTTCGCTGCTCGATTCACCCGATGAGTCGCGACCACCCTTCTGGCAGGACATGGTCGAGCTCGGTTGGCTCGGCTTGCACATCGACGAGCGTCACGGCGGCTCCGGCTACGGATTGCCTGAACTTGTCGTGGTAGTCGAAGAACTCGGCCGTGCGGTGGCGCCCGGCCCCTTTGTGCCCACCGTTATCGCTTCGGCGGTGCTCGCCAAGGAGGGCAGCGACGAGCAGCAGACGCGGCTGCTGCCGGGCCTGATCGACGGCACCGTCACCGCTGGCATCGGCCTCGACGGCAACGTACGGGTCGAGAACGGGGTCGCCAGCGGTGATGCCGGGATCGTGCTGGGCGCGGGACTGGCCGAGCTGCTGCTGGTCGCCGCGGGGGACGACGTGCTGGTGCTGGACCGCGGCCGCAGCGGTGTGTCGGTGGAGGTTCCGGACAACTTCGATCCCACGCGGCGCTCGGGGCGGGTGCGGTTGCACGAGGTGAAGGTCAGCGGGCAGGACCTCTTGTCCGGCGCCCGGGCCGTGCTGGCCGCCGAGGCGGTCGGCGGCGCGGCCGACTGCGTCGACGCCGCTGTCGCCTACGCCAAGGTGCGCCAGCAATTCGGTCGCACCATCGCCACTTTCCAAGCGGTGAAACACCATTGCGCAAACATGCTGGTGGCCGCCGAGTCTGGGATCGCCGCGGTATGGGATGCCGCGCGGGCAGCCACCGAGGACGAAGAACAGTTCCAGCTCATCGCCGCAGTGGCCGCGCTGCTGGCGTTCCCGGCCTACGCGCGCAACGCCGAACTCAACATCCAGGTGCACGGCGGGATCGGATTCACCTGGGAGCATGACGCGCATCTGCATCTACGCCGGGCGCTGGTGGATGCGGCCCTGTTGGGCGCGGAAGTGCCGGCTCGTGATGTTTTCGAGCGCACCGCCGCCGGAGCGACGCGAGAGAACAGCCTGGAACTGCCCGCCGAGGCCGAAGAATTGCGTACCCAGATCCGGGCCGACGCCGTCGAGATCGCTGCCCTCGACAAGGCTGCCCAACTCGACAAGCTGATCGAGACCGGTTATGTGATGCCGCACTGGCCCAAGCCGTGGGGGCGCGCGGCGGATGCGGTGGAGCAGCTGGTGATCGAGGAGGAGTTCCGCAAGGCGGCCATCAAACGCCCGGACTATTCGATCACCGGCTGGGTGATCCTGACGCTGATTCAGCACGGGACCGCTTGGCAGATCGAGCGATTCGTGGAGAAGGCGCTGCGGCAGGAGGAGATCTGGTGCCAGCTGTTCTCCGAGCCGGAGGCCGGATCGGATGCGGCCTCGGTCAAGACCCGCGCCACCCGGGTCGATGGCGGCTGGAAGATCAACGGCCAGAAGGTGTGGACCAGCGGCGCGCAGTACTGCGCCCGCGGTCTGGCCACCGTACGCACCGATCCTGACGTGCCCAAACACGCGGGCATCACCACGGTGATCATCGATATGAAGTCGCCCGGGGTCGAGGTCCGCCCGCTGCGTCAGATCACCGGTGGTTCGGAATTCAACGAGGTGTTCTTCAACGACGTGTTCGTTCCCGACGAAGATGTCGTCGGCACGCCCAACTCCGGCTGGACGGTCGCGCGGGCGACATTGGGCAACGAGCGGGTCAGCATCGGCGGCAGCGGTGGCTACTACGAGGGCCTGGCCGCCAAGCTGGTCAAGCTGGCCCAGAACGGGGTGGATCGATTGGCCGGCGCCGAGATTCGGGTCGGGTACTTCCTAGCCGAAGACCACGCGCTGCGGCTGCTCAACCTGCGCCGGGCCGCGCGCAGCGTCGAAGGTGCCGGTCCGGGGCCGGAGGGCAACGTCACCAAGCTCAAGCTGGCCGAACACATGGTGGAGGGCGCGGCCATCTCGGCGGCCTTGCTGGGCCCCGAGATCGCCCTGCTAGATGGCCCCGGTGCGGTGATCGGCCGGATGGTGATGGGCGCTCGCGGCATGGCGATCGCGGGCGGCACCTCGGAGGTGACCCGCAACCAGATCGCCGAGCGGATCCTCGGCATGCCGCGTGATCCTTTGATCAACTAGCGCCCGCGGCTCGGGGTCATCCGCCTCGCGGGCTCAGGCCGGGCGGGGGACCGCCGCCAGGCGCGATTGGCCGAGCCAGGCGGGCACCGACCGGCGCACCTGCGCCGGCCCGTCGATGCGCACCCCGCCGTTGAGCATCGCCCGCGACCAGGACTGGTCCCCGCGCCAGAGCTGAGTCAGCGTGAGCAGGCTGGTCTCGACGGTCGCGGCAACCTGATAGCCGGGGTCGAAATCGCACACGTCGGCCTCTCCCTCGGACACCAGCAGCCACCAGCGTGCGGTTTTGGGTGCCACACCGGCCAACCGGAACGCCAGGACCGTGCGGGCCCGCGGCCACGCGTCGATGGGTACGGTGCGCCGGATATCCCACATCAACAGGTGCGGATCGAGGTCTTCGTCGCCGAGCTCAGGTATCCAGCGAATGCCCCACTCACCGAGTGCATCCACCACCGTGGCGAGCTCGCGACCGCAGGTTGTCAGCGAGTACGAGGTGCGCCCCTCGATATCGCTGCGTTCAACGACAGCGGCCTTGGTCAACGACTTGAGTCGCTTGGACAACAACGCCGGTGACATCTTGGGTACCCCGCGGCGCAGGTCGTTGAAATGCGTGCTGCCCAGCAGCAGCTCCCGAACCACCAGCAGTGTCCATCGTTCGTCGAGCAACTCCATCGCCTTGGCGACCGGGCAGAACTGGCTGTATGTGGACATCGCGCAAGACCCTCCAGTCGACTGTGTCCAGTAGACGCTGTGGCGATCGAATTGACTAGTACAGATTGTGTACCGCCGCAGGTTCACATCTGTCACTGGAAGTGATTCAGCGCCGGCCCGACGATGGTGATCAGTCATCAGAACAGCCCAGAAAGGTAACTCGTCATGACGACCCTGGCCCGGACCGAACCGACCGATCGCGGTTACGAAAGCAAGCATCGCGCCCTGTGGGCATTGGGCGACTATCCGGCCGTGGCCACCGATCTGGTGTCGCCACTTGGCCCAATCCTGTTGGAAGCCACTCGAATCAGCGCCGGTGACCGGGTGCTGGATGTCGCGGCCGGATCTGGCAACGTGGCGATACCGGCCGCGCTGGCCGGGGCTGACGTCATTGCCAGCGACCTGTGCCCGAACCTGCTCGAGTGCGGCCGGGGGCTGGCGGCCGCCCGTGGTGCCAGCCTGCGCTGGGTGGAGGCCAACGCCCAAGCCTTGCCGTTCGACACCGATGAGTTCGACGCCGTGGTTTCCTGCGTCGGCGTCATGTTCGCGCCGTATCACCAGCCCTGCGCCGACGAGCTGGTTCGAGTGTGCCGGCCCGGCGGGGTGATCGGTTTGATCAGCTGGACCCCAGGCGGATTCATCGGTGAGATGTTCACGACCATGAAGCCCTACCTGGCCCCTCCGCTACCGGGCGCCCAGCCGGCGCCGCTGTGGGGAACCGAAGGCCACGTCCGTGAGTTGTTCGCGGATCGGGTCACCGACTTTGCCGTTCGCCGCGGTGCGTTGCTGGTGGACGAGTTCGCCGACGGTGCGTCCTTCCGTGACTACTTCAAAGCGAACTACGGGCCTACCATTGCGGCCTATCGGGCGATAGCGGCCGAACCCGATCGTGTCGCGGCGCTGGACGCGGAGCTGGCCGCACTCGGCGACCGGTATCTGGCCGGCAGATCGGCGATGGAATGGGAGTACCTGCTGGTCACCGCGCGCAAGCGGTGATCAGCGCCCGGCCGGTGCGAAAAGCGGCGCCCCGCCGGTGCCCCGCTCCGGCCGGATAGTGACCGGCATGCCACAGGTCACCGAATCGGGTTCGCAATCAACGATATTGGCGGCCACTCGCAGCCCGGCTTGCTCGCTGAGTTCTACCAGGGCGATGATGTAGGGCGTCGGGATGTCCGGGTGGTACCGGTGGTGGTTGACCGTGTAGGTAAACACCGTGCCGCGCCCGGATACCGGACGTGGCACCAGCGCGGCGTCGCAGTCATCGCACCGTCCGGTTGCCGGGTGTACCCAGCGAGCGCAAGTATCGCAGTGCTCGATGAGCAGCGAGAAGATCGGCTCGGCGGACACGCTCAATACAGTACACTTTATTAATTCGTGTACGCGGGGCCTTCGGACGGTTGCAGATGAAGCACTTCGAGAAAGACGCGATCCTATCCGGTATCGGGATTTCGCGGATCGGCCGTCGAACCGGCATCCCCGGGCTCGAACTGACCATGGAGGCGGTGCGGGCCGCCGTTGCCGACGCCGGCCTGACCCCCGCTGATGTCGACGGCATCGCGACGCTGGGTGACACCCCGGCCGCCGACGTCAACGCCGAACTGCAGATCGACGCCCCGGACTGCGGAACCGGCTTCGGTACCGGCGGGTTGTTGAGCCCGGTGATGTCGGCCTGCCGTGCCGTCGCCGAGCGGCGCGCCCGTCATGTGATCGTTTACCGGACCATTCAGATGCTGGGCGGCACCGTTGCGCTCCAACCGGAGCAGGACGCTCCCGCTCCGCCGCTGGCCCGCATGTTCGATGTTGCCGAGGGTGCCCCGCGCCCGGCGGTGGGGCCGATGGATGACATCACCGATCTCATTGCGGCGCATGCCTACTCGGCGGCGAACTGGCTGGCGCTGAACTGCCGCCGCCACATGGAGCTGTATGGCACCACAAGGGAGCAGCTGGACTGGGCCGCCCTCAACGGGAGGCGCAACGCGGCGTTGAATCCGCTTGCCGTCTATCGCGAACCCATGACCATGGCTGACTACTTGGGGGCGCGCCCGGTGTCCACACCATTGGGCTTGCTGGATTGCGATGTGCCCATCGACGGCTGCGTCGCGGTGCTGGTCTCGACCGCCGAATACGCGCGTGATTGTCCGCACCGCGCTGTCCGGGTCGAGGCGATTGGGGGATCCGATGGGCCCGGCGGCTGGTTTCACCGCGCCGACTATCCCAAGATGGCGATGTCGGACGCCGCGGCGCAGATGTGGTCGCGCACCGCGTTGAAACCAGCCGATCTCGAGGTCGCGCAGCTATATGACGGCTTTACGTTTCTGACCCTGGCCTGGCTGGAAGCCCTGGGCATTTGCGCCGACGGCGAAGCCGGCCCGTTTGTCGAGGGCGGAGCGCGAATAGCGCGTGACGGGAAGTTGCCGCTCAACACCTACGGTGGCCAGCTATCGGCGAGACGCATGCATGGCTACTGGGCACTGCATGAAGGCTGTCTACAGTTGCGCGGGGATGCGGGGCAGCGGCAGGTGCCGCGCCGCCCAGAGGTCGGGGTGGTTTCTGTGGGCGGAGGACCGATTGCCGGATGCATGTTGTTGACGTGTTGAATCAGCTGGTGGGGTGGGGCAGTTGAGCGTTGAGCCGGATGTGATCCGGGCGGACAAGCGAGCCGCAAGAGTCGCCCGCCACATTGAGGCCGAGATCGTGCGCCGCGGGTGGACAGTGGGGGCGTCGCTGGGTTCCGAGGGCGCTCTGCAACAGCGGTATGGCGTAAGTAGGTCGGTGCTGCGTGAAGCGGTTCGGCTCGTCGAGCACCATCAGGTCGCCAGGATGCGTCGCGGACCCAACGGTGGGCTGCTTATCTGCGCGCCCGATGCCGGACCTGCGACCCGGGCCGTCGTCATCTACCTCGAATATCTCGGCATCACCCTGGGGGAATTGCTCGACGCGCGGCTGGTGTTCGAGCCGCTGGCGGCCTCGCTTGCCGCCGAGCACATCGACGAAGCCGGGATCGACCGGCTGCGAGCGGTGTTACGCGCGGAGGAACAGCGCAAGCCGGGGCTGCCGGCTGCGCGTGACGAGTTCCATGTGGCGCTGGCGCGGCAGTCGAAAAATCCAGTCCTGCAACTCTTTATCGAAATCCTGATGAGGTTGACCCGCCGCTACGCGCTCACTTCGCGCACAGATACGGTGGCCGAGGCGTTTGAGGCTGTCGACCAGATGCACAACGACCACGCGGCCATCGCTGCAGCCGTCACGGCGGGGGATTCGGCGCGTGCCAAGACGCTCAGCGAGCAGCACGTGCAACAGGTGACCGGTTGGCTGCAACAGCATCAACCTGGTGGGGATGCCAAGCTGGCGCACGTGCCGCGCCGGTCACTGCGGCTGGACTCCGAGACCCCGCCCGGCAAGCTCGCCGAAGTGTTGGCCGCCACGATCGCCGACGACATCGCCGCCAGCGGCTGGCAGCTCGATTCGGTCTTCGGGACCGAAACAGCTTTGCTGCAGCGCTATCGGGTGAGCCGTGCGGCGCTGCGGGAAGCCGTGCGGCTACTGGAGTATCACTCGGTGGCGCGCATGCGCCGCGGTCCCGGTGGTGGGCTGGTGGTCACCAAACCACAGTCGCAGGCCAGCATCGACACCATTGCGCTCTACCTGCAGTACCGCCAGCCCAGCCGCGAGGACCTGCGTTGTGTTCGTGACGCCATCGAGATCGCAAACGTAGCCAAAGTCGTGGAGCAGCGCGCCCGGCCCGAGGTTGCTTCGGTCCTCGACGAGCTGGTTGTGGCCAGCGACTTCGCGTTCGAGGACGCCGCAGACGCCGCCCGTAAGGTCGCCGTCGAGGAGTTCGGCTTTCATGTCGGTCTGGCTCAGCTGGCGGGCAACGCACTATTGGACTTGTTTCTGCGGATAATCGTCGAATTGTTTCAACGGCACTGGTCCAGCACCGAACACCAGCAGCCGACGTTCAACGATGTCGGCGCCGTCGAACATGCGCATCAGCGGATTCGCGAGGCGATCATCGCCGGCGATGACAGCCTGGCCCGCTACCGCATCCGCCGTCACCTTGATGCTGCGGCGTCCTGGTGGCTCTAGTCCTGTGCCGGGGATCTGACAAACCCATAGAGCCCGTGCATAGCAACGCCTCTCGACGGGTATGCCGATAGCCAAGCGAGAGGCCGGTCCAGCGGGGTGCCGGCGCAGGCGGGAGCGTTGAGATGACCACTAGCACGGTGACCGGACAACGAAACTTTGTCCATTCCGCGCTGCTGTACCACTCCCAGCATGAGTATCTGGAATCGGTGCAACGCTTCGTTCGCGAGGCGATGGTGCTAGATGAGCCGGTCCTGGTCGCGGTGCCCACCGACCGGCTGGCGCTGCTGGGTAGCCGGCTGCGCGGTGGAGCCACGGCCGAGCTGCAAATGATCGACATCGCCGAGGCCGCCCGCAACCCGAGCCGGCTGCTGGCCCTGCAGAATGCGTTCGTGGCGCGACACCGCGGTCGGCGGGTCCACATTGTCAGCCAACTTGTCTGGCCGGGGCGCACCGTGGACGAGTGTCTGGCCTGCATGCAGCACGAGGCGCTGGTCAATGCGGCGCTGGAAAACGACAGAGTGACGGCGCTGTGCCTCTACGACGCCGAACGAATGGAGGAGGAGGTGCTCGCCGACGCCCGCGCCACCCATCCGTTGCTGTGGAAATGCGGGTCGCCGCAGCGCAGCGCCGACTACGCGCCGGCTGAGGTCCTGGCCCGGTGCAATCGGCCGCTACCACTTCATCCGGGCGCCGTTACCTGCCTGGTGCGCGAGAGCACCGACCTGCGGCCCGCGCGCTCGTTCGCCGTCGACTACGCGGGTTGGGTCGGTTTGTCGCAGGAAGGCCTCACCGATCTGCAGTTGATCGCCACGGAGTTGGCCACCAACAGCCTGCAATACGCCGACGGTGGCTGCCAGCTGGCATTTTGGCGTCACGATGAGCATCTGGTGTGTGAGGCGCGCGACGGCGGGGAACTCGGTGACCAGATGGCCGGACGTCACATCCCCGGCGGCAGCGGAACTGCCAGCCGCGGACTGTTCCTGGTCAACGCCATGGCGGATTTGGTCCGCACGCATACCCCGGCAAGCGGCACCACCATCCAGGCCTACCTACGCCTTGATCCGATGCGAGGCCAGACCGGATAGCGGCCCGCATACCTGCGGGCCGTCAGCCAGGCGAACCAGCCCTACTGTTCTTCTGGATATGTTGGGACGACCGGCTCCACGGGTGACTCGCGTTGGGTTGAGCAACCCGCCGACGCCACGGCGAACGCCGCGGCCAGTACCACGACCACCATCCGGATTGCCTGCATGCCCTTGCTGGTTTTCCTCGCGCTCATTACCGCGCCTTCCACTAGCCCCAATCCCCACAACCTGCGATTTGTAGCGCAAGCCGATGCTAACGCCATCGTTTGGCGACGCGAGCGGTTTTCGGATCTTTGGGCGGCCCGGTTGCGCCAGCGCGCGGCCGCTGCAGACAAAACCCGCTTGCGCCGGTCGCCGACCCCGTCTAGTGTCACCGTTCGTGCGTCTTCTCGAGTGTGCCGTAGTAGCCAGCACCCGCAGCGGGGTCTGATCCAGACCGACCCCCCGCTGTGGGTCGGAAGCTACTGCCGTCGGTCGTTCCTGCGAATCAGAGAAGACCGCCACCATGACTCTGCTCAACACTTTCGATCTGGACCTCGACCCCGAACCGATCGACGGTTCGGCGCGCAAGCCCGGCGCGCGAGCACATTTCGCGGGAATCTTCGGCGTCGATTTGCCGCGCGGACTGCGCGAGCAGGCCGCCACGATGTCATGGGATCGCTTTGTCGCGACCTATGGTCGCACCGGCGGTCCGGTCCGGTTGGGGCACTGGGAGTGCACCGACGCGGATCGGCCATCCGGGCGGCTGGGGCCGCAGGCCCGCAGCTTCCGCGCGATGATCGCCGTCGGGGATCAGATGAGCACCTCGACTGCCGCCGCGGGCGGCCCGATGGCGGCCCTGACCGCGATGCTGCACGACCGCGCGATCATGGTCGAGACGCTGAAATTCCATCAGGTGCAATCCGGCCCACACACCGCGACGTTCATCTGCGGAACCAACGGGGTGCGCTCCCAGTGGGCTATGGGCTGGTCGCAGGACCCGACTCAATCCGCGCTGCGTGCGCTGATCGCCTGCGCCAACCGGCTGCTCGACTGATGTCCGGCTCGGCTGGTGGGCGGGTGATCAGAGCGGACGCAACACGATCGGCATCCCGTCCTTGGGGACGGGCATACCTCCGTAGTCCCAGCACGCACGGTAGTCCGGCCGGGCGAGCTCCAGGCGGTAGCGGCGCAGCAATCGGTGCAGGATCGTCTTGATCTCCAATTGACCGAACACCATGCCGAGGCATTTGTGCGCGCCGCCGCCAAACGGTGTGAACGCGTAGCGGTGCCGCTTGTGTTCGTTGCGCGGCTCGGCGAACCGATCCGGGTCGAATGTCATTGGATCCGTCCAGAATTCGGGCAGGCGATGGTTCATCCCCGGGTATGCGATGACGTTGGTGCCTTTGGGTAGGTAGTAGCCCAGCAGCTCCGTATCCCGCACGGTCTGCCGCATCGCCCATTGGACCGGGGTCACCAAGCGGATCGACTCGTTCATCACCAGATCGAGGGACTCCAGCTTTTCCAGCGCCTCGATGTCGAGTGGTCCGTCACCGAGGCGGTCCGATTCGTCCCGGCAGCGCTGCTGCCACTCCGGATGGGCGGCCAGGTGGTAGGCCATCGTCGTGGCCGTCGACGTCGACGTGTCATGGGCCGCCATCATCAAGAAGATCATGTGGTTGACGATGTCCTGGTCGGAGAACCGGTTGCCGTCCTCGTCGGCGGTATGGCACAGCACCGTGAGTAGGTCGTTGCCCTCCTGGCCGCGCCGTTCGGTGACCCGGGCGGCGAAGTAGTTTTCCAGAAGCTGCCTCGCCCGTATCCCTCGCCACCAGGTGAACGGTGGCACGCTGGTGCGGATCACCGCGTTGCCCGCGCGGGTCGTCGTGGTGAACGCCCGGTTCACCTTGGTCACCAGCTCGTGGTCGGTGCCCGGTTCGTGGCCCATGAAGACCATGGACGCGATGTCAAGGGTCAGCTTCTTCATCGCGGGATAGAGCAGGAAGCGCGCGTCGTTGGTGGCCCACTCTCCGGCGATGGCTCGCGATGCCACCTCGTCCATGTGCTCGACGTAGCCAACCAGCCGGGACCGGACGAATGCCTCCTGCATGATCCGGCGGTGGAACATGTGTTCTTCGAAGTCCAGCAGCATCAGCCCGCGGCGAAAGAACGGCCCGATCACCGGGACCCAGCCTTGTTGCGAATAGTCCTTGTTGCGGTTGGAGTAGATGACCTGGGCGGCGTCGGGCCCCAGGGCGACGACGGCCGGCAGCACCGGCGAGTCGCCGAATACGACCGGGCCCTTGGTTCGGTACAGGAACATCAAGTAGTCGGGTCCGCCGCGCAACATCTCGATGAGGTGCCCCAGGATGGGCAATCCTGCATCACCGACAACCGGCTTGAGGTCACTGCCCGGTGGGGGATCGGCGAGCGTGGTTTCGGGAAATTGCGTCTTGAGTAGCCAGCGCTCGACCATGCCCATGCCGGGGAAATTGTTGAACGACGGGGTCAGCCGACGCTGGGCTTGGCCGAGGAGGTATGCCGGGGTACTGATAGTGGCCACTGGCGCTCCTTCGTTGTGGCAGCCGTCACTTCCACCTATCCTCAGGACGAACTTGACGGCTGTCAAGTTTCCTTTTCGTGCGGCTTGGTGCATGGTCGGAGGGTGATCGAATGGTGAACGGCCAGGCCGCCGATGAGAAGCAGCGTGGGCCGACGTTGCGACGACGAGGCGACAAGCAGCGACAGGCGATCTTGCAGGCGTTGCGCGAACTCCTCGAGGAGCGGCCGTTCGCGGAGTTGTCGGTCGCCACGATCAGTAACCGCGCCGGCGTGGCCCGCTCAGGCTTCTACTTCTATTTCGATTCCAAGTACTCGGTGCTCGCGCAGCTCATGGCGGAGGCGGTTGAGGAACTCGAAGAGCGCACGCAGTATTTTGCGCCCCGCCAGCCCGGTGAGTCGCCGCAGGAGTTCGCCAAGCGGATGGTTGGTAGTGCGGCGATCGTCTACACGCACAACGACCCGGTGATGATGGCCTGCAATGCCGCGAGACACACCGACATTGAGATTCGCGACATTCTCGATCAGCAATTCGACGTGGTGTTGCGCGAAATTGTCGGTGTCATCGATGCCGAGATGCGGGCCGGCACCGCGAACCCGATCAGTGAAGACCTGCCGACGCTGATTCGCACGCTGACGGCCACCACCGCACTGATGTTGACCGGGGACGCGCTGTTGGTGGGTCGCGACAGTGACTTGGAGCGCAGGGTGCGGGTGCTCGAGCAGATGTGGCTCAACGCGCTCTGGGGTGGTCCGATCCGGACCTGACGGGGCGGTCGGAAGGATCCCGGTGGTCTGGGCCGAGCGGCGCGCGCCGTTACCGCCGGTATCGTCACCGCCATGGCGCAGCGGCGGTATTTCGCGGGAAAGCGGTGTCTTGTCACGGGGGCGGCCAGCGGTATCGGCCGCGCTACCGCTTTGCGGCTTGCTGAGCAGGGCGCCGAACTGTATTTGACCGATCGCGACGGTGACGGTTTGGCGCAGACCGTGTCGGCGGCCCGCGCGCTCGGTGCGCAGGTGCCCGAGCATCGCGTTCTGGATATCTCCGACTACGACGAGGTGGCCGCCTTCGCGGCCGACATCCACGCCAGCCACCCCAGCATGGACGTGGTGCTCAACATCGCCGGCATTTCGACGTGGGGGACCGTGGACCGGCTGTCACACGAACACTGGAGCAAGATGGTCGCCGTCAATCTGATGGGTCCGATCCATGTGATCGAGACTTTCGTCCCGCCGATGGTTGCGGCTGGTCGGGGCGGGCATTTGGTCAACGTGTCCTCGGCGGCGGGGCTGGTCGCGCTGCCCTGGCACGCCGCCTACAGCGCCAGCAAGTACGGTCTGCGCGGACTGTCTGAAGTGCTGCGCTTCGACCTGGCGCGCCATCGGATCGGTGTGTCGGTCGTGGTGCCGGGTGCGGTGGACACCCCATTGGTCGATACGGTCGAAATCGCCGGCGTCGACCGCGAAGACCCGCAGGTGAACCGCTGGGTGAACCGCTTCAGCGGCCATGCCGTTTCGCCGGAAAAGGCCGCCGAGAAGATCCTGGCCGGGGTCGCCAGAAACAGGTATCTGGTCTACACCTCGGCTGATATCCGCGCGCTTTACGCGTTCAAGCGGCTCGCATGGTGGCCGTACAGCGTGGCGATGCGCCAGGTCAACGTGATCTTCACGCGCGCGCTCAAACCCAAACCGGTGGCCCTGCCGCAGCGCGAGTGACCTGTCGTCGCGAGCCTGCGTCGCAATGCTGAGCCGCTGGACATCGGCCGCACAGCTTGCGAGCCAGGTCCTCCCATGCGTCACCGAGCGTGCGCAGGGTGTGGCCGCGATCGTTGAGCTGATGTTCGACATAGTCGACGTCGAGTAGGGCCAGCAGGGCATCGGTTTGGACATCAAGATCACCCGTGGTGTCTGCCGACTCCAAGAGCACCCGCACGTGTCTACGGTGCACCGAGGCCGCCGCGCCGTAGCGGGTCAGCGGATTGCGATTGGCTTCCGAGAGCAGCTCGTGGTGAGCGTGAACGAAGCAGATCCGCTCGCGACCGAACGCGATGAGGCGGTCCAGTGGTGCGGCCTCGGGGCCCAGCGGTGGCGGACCGAACAGGAACGCCTGCTGACTGGCGCGCTCGTCTTCGTCGAGCAGCACCATCATCAGGCCGGCGCGACTGCCGAACCGGCGAAACAGGGTGCCCTTGCCGACGCCCGCCTCGGCGGCGATGTCATCGGTGGTGACGGCTTCCGCGCCGCGCTTGGCGACCAGGCGGCGTGCCGCTTGCAGCAACAGCTCACGATTGCGCGCCGCGTCACCGCGTTCCTGGCGAGCGGATACGGGCAGCTCTCCCAGCCCCTCGACGCCGCTCACCCCAGCACTGTAGCTTGGTTGGAATAAATCGGACCATAGTCCGTTTAGATATTGCAACAATGAAGACCAACCAGTGAAGGGAACGGGCCAGTGGCACAGACAACGTCCGACATCAAAGTCTTGGCGCTAGTGGGCAGCCTGCGTGTGGCGTCTATCAACCGCCAGATCGCTCAACTCGCGGCCGACGTTGCACCCGACGGCGTCAGCGTCACGGTCTTCGAAGGCCTGGGGGACTTGCCCTTCTACAACGAAGACATCGATACGCCCGACCAGGTGCCCGCGCCGGTATCCGCGTTACGCGAGGTGGCCGCGCAGTCCGATGCCGCGCTGGTGGTCACGCCGGAATACAACGGCAGCATCCCCGCAGTCATCAAGAATGCGATCGACTGGCTGTCCCGGCCGTTCGGCGACGGCGCGTTGAAGGACAAGCCATTGGCGGTCATCGGAGGGGCCTTCGGCCGGTACGGCGGGGTATGGGCACATGACGACACCCGCAAATCATTTGGCATCGCCGGTGCTCGCGTCAGCGACGCGATCAAACTCTCGGTGCCGTTCCTGACGCTGGAGGGAAACCCGCCCGCAGACAACTCCGAGCTAACGGCGAACGTACGTGACATCATTGCCAAGCTCGCGGCCGAAGTCGGCTGACCTGGCGGTCGGTGGTATTAGCGGACTGGGCCCGAACGCCGACTCGCACCCCACCGACCGAGCCGCGCTCTAGAATCGGATTCTATTGTGTGCTAGCCACTTTGCCTGCCGCAGCCAATGTGAATGATTGTGTCAGGTGACCTCTTTTGGGTGTGGCAAGATTGCTCCCAGGGGTGGTTTCTGGAAGTCGTCCAGAGGCGGCTTCGCGGATATTCACCATCCGCGCACGGCCTGTCGTAGAGTCCTCCGCAAACCACCTCCGGCTCGGCAGCTGCCGGGTTGAGACTGGAGCGATTGTGAGGAGGCGGGGGCTTGAGATGCGCGGCCAGCAAAGCGGTTAGCGGCAGGTGGCCACTTGCATCACGGCTTTGGTCGCCGGCCGAGGTGGCGCGGCGGGCTACGCGCAAGAGCGCCTCGGATCGACGCAACGCGATTAGTCTGGCCACTGGGATGGTTCCGGTCGACCACGGACCGGGTGACGAATGAATTTTGCGGTGCTGCCGCCGGAGATCAACTCGGCGCGATTATTTAGCGGCGCGGGGCCCGGGCCGGTGCTGGCTGCTGCGACCGCCTGGACCGGGTTGGCCGCCGAGTTGCGCTCGGCGGCAGCAGCGTTCTTGGCGGTGACATCGGGCCTGACGGGCAATTCGTGGCGGGGGCCGGCGGCGGCGGTGATGTCGGACGTGGCCGCTTCCTATGTCGGATGGCTGAGTGCGTCCGGGGCGCACGCCGAACAGGCGGCCGAACAGGCCAAAACCGCGGCGCAAGTGTTCGAGGCCGCGCGGGCTGTGACGGTCCAGCCGGGGCTGGTGGCTGCCAACCGTGCTCAGCTCGTGTCGTTGGTTGGCTCCAACCTGTTCGGGCAAAACGCCCCGGCCATCGCAACCGCTGAAGCTCAGTATGAGCAGATGTGGGCCCAGGACGTGGTGGCGATGCTTGATTACCATGCCGGGGCCTCGTCGGTTGCCGCCGCGCTGACCCCGTTGAGCTGGCCAACCCAAACCCTGGCGGGCCTGGCGGCTCCCGCCGCGGCCCTTGGTTCGGTCGCCAGGTCGATCAGCTTCAATGTGGGCTTCGCAAACGCCGGCCAGGGAAATGTGGGCGCGGCAAATATCGGCGATTTCAATCTGGGCTTGGGCAATATCGGTTCCGGCAACGTCGGTAGCGGCAATATCGGCGGCATCAATGTGGGCTCGGGCAACCGCGGCAGCTGCAACATCGGTCCGGGCAACCTGGGTGACTACAACATCGGCCTGGGCAACCTGGGTGATTCCAGTGTTGGTTTCGGCAATGCGGGTGACCACAACGTGGGTGTGGGCAACGCCGGCTTCAACAATTTCGGTTTCGCCAATACCGGCAGCAACAACATCGGGATTGGGCTCAGCGGGGATGGGCAGGTCGGGATCGGGGCGCTGAACTCGGGCACCGGCAACATCGGGCTGTTCAACTCCGGCACCGACAACATCGAGTTGTTCAATTCGGGGACGGGCAACTTCGGGATCGGCAACTCCGGTGACTACAACACCGGCTACCTCAACCCGGGTAACTACAACACCGGTCTGGCCAACAGCGGCGACGTCAACACCGGCGCGTTCATCTCCGGCAATTACAGCAACGGCGCCTTCTGGCGCGGCGACCACCAGGGCACCGGAATTTCTTACTCGGTCACGATCCCAGCGATTCCGATCAATATCAACGAGACTTATAGTCTGGACATACCGTTTACCGAAGACATCGGACCCAGGTCCATTGCAAGCTTTGTCATTCCCCGGCAATCGGTCACCGTGATCGGAATCGACTTGCTGTATCTGGGCCCGATCACCATCCCGCAGACCCTGGCGGCAATGTGGGCAGCCTCAACCTTGGCTTCGGGAACCTGGGCGACCACAACATCGGTCCGGGCAACCTGGGTGACTACAACATCGGCCTGGGGAACCTGGGTGACTCGAATGTTGGTTTCGGCAATGCGGGTGACCACAACGTGGGTGTGGGCAACGCCGGCTTCAACAATTTCGGTTTCGCCAATACGGGCAGCAACAACATCGGGATTGGGCTCAGTGGGGATGGGCAGGTCGGGTTCGGGGCGCTGAACTCGGGCACCGGCAACATCGGGTTGTTCAACTCGGGCACCGGCAACATCGGGTTGTTCAACTCGGGCACCGGCAACATCGGGTTGTTCAACTCGGGCACCGGCAGCTTCGGGATCGGCAACTCCGGGAACTACAACACCGGCATCGGCAACGCGGGCGCCACCAACACCGGCCTGTTCAACACGGGCCTGGTCAACACCGGTGTGGGCAACGCGGGCAACTACAACTCCGGCGGCTTCAACACGGGCAGCACCAACACCGGCAGCTTCAACTCCGGTGATCACAACACCGGTTACCTCAACTCGGGCGACTACAACACCGGCCTGGCCAACAGCGGCGACGTCAACACCGGCGCGTTCATTTCCGGCAACTACAGCAACGGCTTCTTCGTCGATGGCGACCACCAAGGTCTGATCGACGGGACTCCGGGCTTCTTCAACTCGACCACCAACCCATCGTCTGGTCTGCTCAACTCGGGGGAGGGCAGCGAGTCCGGGGTGGGCAACTACGGCGTCGGCAATTCAGGCTTCCTGAACTTCGCCTCGGTTACCGGTGCGGGCAGCTCCGGCCTACTCAATGTCGGCGCACTGCAGTCGGGCATCTTGAACCTGGGCAGTACTATCTCCGGGTTCGGCAACACGGGCTCGGTGACGCCGGCCTTCGTCTCCGGGGTCGCCAACGCCGGAACCAGACTCTCCGGCTTCTTCTTCAGGGGGACCGGTCCCTAGTCGCACGTAGCGCGGCCGGCGTTTGCGCCGGTGGCCCGGGCGCCAGGGGCTACGAGCGCAGCGCCGCCGGACGGCACATCGGCGCGTTTGCTGCTGGTCGGATCGGTGCGACTGGACCGCGCCGCTGTCGGTGGTCGGTGGTACACCATTCGTGGACGACGCGGCCGGCGGATTTGTGATCTGCGACACGCCGTGCCGACGTCCGACACAGCCTCACGACCAGGGAATTTCAAAAATGTCATTCCGAACATCTTGTATCTCTTCTCGTTGTCACCCCCTAGGTGTAGTGTTTCGAGGACCGACAGAACCCAGGTTCACCGGTTCCCGGCAGATTCACGGGATTCGAGGAACTTCCCGGGATCGGCATCGCCAGGTCGACGGACATGGCGGCCGCGCAACGGGAATCTGGGGGCTTGCCGGGCCGCTGAAACATAGCGAAGATGCACAACCCAAATCGTTGCCAGTCCCAACAGGCCAGACTCCCCGACTTCCGCAAAGGAGCGGTACACCCATGACCATCACCGTGTACACCAAGCCCGCATGCGTCCAGTGCAGCGCCACCTACAAGGCGCTGGACAAGCAGGGCATCGACTACGACAAGGTCGACATCAGCCTGGACCCGGAGGCGCGCGACTACGTGATGGCGCTGGGCTACCTGCAGGCGCCCGTCGTGGTGGCCGGCGACGACCACTGGTCCGGTTTTCGGCCCGACCGCATCAAGGCGCTCGCCAAGTCGGCGCTGAGCGCATAGCGGCGCCGAGCGCACAGCGGGGCAGACGATAGCGAAGGAGGCTGTGGTGGAGCCGTGCAACCTGGTCTATTTCTCCAGCGTCTCGGAGAACACCCACCGCTTCGTGCAGAAGCTAGGTCTTCCCGCCACGCGGATACCCCTGCACGGCCGTATCGAGGTCGACGAGCCGTACGTGCTGATACTGCCCACCTACGGGGGCGGCCGGGCTAACCCGGACCTCGATCTGGGCTCCAATGCCGGCGGCTATGTCCCCAAACAGGTCATCGCCTTTTTGAACAACGAACACAACCGGTCGCTGATCCGGGGCGTGATCGCCGCCGGCAACAACAACTTCGGTGCCGAATTCGCCTATGCGGGCAACGTGGTGTCCCGCAAATGCGGTGTTCCGTATCTCTACCGCTTCGAACTGATGGGTACCGCGGACGACGTCGCCGCCGTCCGCGCGGGACTTGCCGATTTCTGGAAGGAACAGACGTGTCACCAACCGTCACTGCAGAGCCTGTAACCACCAGCGCGCACGCGCTGCCGGGGGAAACGGACTACCACGCGCTCAACGCGATGCTGAATCTGTACGACGCGGACGGCAAGATTCAGTTCGACAGGGACGTTCTTGCCGCACGTCAGTTTTTCCTGCAGCACGTCAACCAGAACACGGTCTTCTTCCATAACCAGGACGAGAAGCTCGACTATCTGATCCGCGAGAACTACTACGAGCGTGAGGTGCTCGATCAGTACTCGCGCAACTTCGTCAAGACGCTGCTCGATCGCGCCTATGCAAAGAAGTTCCGGTTCCCGACGTTCTTGGGGGCGTTCAAGTACTACACCTCCTACACGTTGAAGACCTTCGACGGCAAGCGCTACCTGGAACGCTTCGAGGACCGCGTGGTCATGGTGGCGCTGACGCTGGCCTCCGGTGACGCGACGTTGGCCGAGAAGCTCGTCGACGAAATCATCGACGGTCGGTTCCAGCCGGCCACGCCGACCTTTTTGAACTCCGGCAAGAAGCAGCGCGGCGAGCCGGTGAGCTGCTTTCTGCTGCGCATCGAGGACAACATGGAGTCGATCGGACGATCGATCAACTCCGCGTTGCAGCTGTCCAAGCGGGGTGGGGGAGTAGCGCTGCTGCTGACCAACATCCGCGAGCATGGTGCGCCGATCAAAAACATCGAGAATCAGTCGTCGGGCGTCATCCCGATCATGAAGCTGCTCGAGGACTCGTTCTCCTACGCCAATCAGTTGGGGGCGCGTCAGGGTGCCGGCGCGGTGTACCTGCACGCGCACCATCCCGACATCTACCGCTTCCTGGACACCAAGCGCGAGAACGCCGACGAGAAGATCCGGATCAAGACCCTGAGCCTGGGGGTGGTGATCCCGGACATCACCTTCGAGTTGGCCAAGCGCAACGACGACATGTACCTCTTCTCGCCCTACGACGTCGAACGCGTCTACGGTGTGCCGTTCGCCGACATCTCGGTGACCGAGAAGTACTACGAGATGGTCGACGACTCGCGCATCCGCAAGACCAAGATCAAAGCGCGAGAGTTCTTTCAGACGCTGGCCGAGCTGCAGTTCGAGTCCGGCTACCCCTACATCATGTTCGAAGACACGGTGAACCGGGCCAACCCCATTGAGGGCAAGATCACCCACAGCAACCTGTGCTCGGAGATCCTGCAGGTGTCCACGCCGTCGTTGTTCAACGACGACTTGTCGTACGCCAAGGTGGGCAAGGACATTTCCTGCAACCTGGGCTCACTGAACATCGCCAGGACCATGGATTCCCCGGACTTCGCCCAGACCATCGAGGTGGCGATCCGGGCGCTGACGGCGGTCAGCGACCAGACGCACATCACCTCGGTGCCCTCAATCGAGCAGGGGAACAACGACTCCCACGCCATCGGTCTGGGACAGATGAATCTGCACGGCTACCTGGCCCGCGAACACATCTTCTACGGCTCCGAAGAAGGCGTTGACTTCACCAACATCTACTTCTATGCGGTGCTCTACCACGCGCTGCGGGCGTCCAACCGAATCGCGGTCGAACGCGGCACGCGCTTCAAGGGTTTCGACCAATCCAAGTACGCATCGGGGGAGTTCTTCGACAAGTACACCGAACGGGTTTGGGAGCCGAAAACCGAGAAGGTGCGCCAGCTCTTCGCCGACGCGGGCATCCGCATTCCCAACCAGGACGACTGGCAGCGGTTGAAGGAGTCCGTGCAAGCTCACGGCATCTACAACCAGAACCTGCAAGCGGTGCCGCCGACCGGGTCGATTTCCTACATCAACCACTCGACCTCGTCGATCCACCCCATCGTCTCCAAGGTCGAGATCCGCAAAGAAGGCAAGATCGGTCGCGTCTACTACCCGGCGCCCTACATGACCAACGAGAACCTGGACTACTACCAGGATGCCTATGAAATCGGCTACGAGAAGATCATCGACACCTATGCGGCCGCCACTGAGCATGTGGACCAAGGGCTTTCGTTGACGTTGTTCTTCAAGGACACCGCCACCACCCGCGACGTCAACAAGGCGCAGATTTACGCCTGGCGCAAAGGGATCAAAACCCTGTACTACATCAGGCTGCGGCAGATGGCGCTGGAGGGAACCGAGGTCGCCGGCTGCGTGTCCTGCATGCTCTAGGCCCGCAGAAGGTAAGTCGACCGCGGGTTCGAGGCGTCTCGAGCCGCGCGATCCGCCCTGGCGGCATGTCATGTCTGCCCAGGTCAGCAACTGCTACACGGTAAGGTATTTGACGTGCGGAGAATAAGCCGAGCCCACCCCAATGCAGACGCGGGGGTGAAAGTTGACGCACGCAGTGAACGGTGGCGCGAGCACCGCAAGAAGGTCCGCAACGAGATCGTCGAAGCGGCCTTTCGCGCCATCGACCGGTTGGGGCCCGAACTCAGTGTCCGCGAAATCGCTGAGGAAGCCGGCACCGCCAAGCCCAAGATCTACCGGCACTTCACCGACAAGTCCGATCTCTTCGTCGCGATCAGGGAGCGTCTGCGCGACATGTTGTGGACGTCGATCTTCCCGTCGATCAACCTGGCCACCGACTCGGCCCGCGAGGTGATCCGGCGCAGTGTCGAAGAGTACGTCAGCCTGGTCGACAAACATCCCAACGTGCTGCGCGTGTTCATCCAGGGTCGCTTCGCGACCCAATCCGAGGCGACGGTGCGGACCCTCAACGAAGGCCGAGAGATCACGCTGACCTTCGCGGAGATGTTCAACAACGAGCTGCGCGAGATGGAGCTGAACCGTGCGGCCTTCGAACTCGCCGCCTTCGCCGCCTTCGGGTCGGCGGCGTCGGCCACCGAATGGTGGTTGGGGCCGGAACCGGACAGTCCGCGGCGCATGCCGCACGATCAGTTCGTCGCGCATCTGACCACGATCATGATGGGCGTCATCGTGGGCACCGCGGAAGCGCTCGGCATTGCGATGGACCCCGACAAGCCGATTCACGACGCGGTACCTGCGCCGACTGCCGACCGCCGTTGACATCGTTGCGGCTATCGATAACACTCGTGTTATCCGATACCGGGGGTACCGGGTATTCGCGTTCAGGTAGACGCCTATCGTCGTAACTGCGCGTACTCACACAACAGGAAAGACCGCCATGACCGATGTCGTGATCCCCAGCACAGAAACAACAGCATCCGGGGAACCGCAGGCGCCCACACCGCCAGTCAAGACCCGCGCGGTCATCATCGGCACCGGGTTCTCCGGTCTCGGCATGGCCATCGCGCTCCAAAAACAAGGCGTTGACTTCGTCATCTTGGAGAAATCCGATGACGTGGGTGGAACCTGGCGTGACAACAGCTATCCAGGTTGTGCCTGCGATATCCCTTCACACCTGTACTCGTTCTCGTTCGAGCCCAAGCCGGACTGGCGCAACCCGTTCTCCTATCAACCCGAGATCTGGGACTACCTCAAAGGGGTTACCGAGAAATACGGGCTGCGCCGCTACGTCGAGTTCAACTCCCTGGTCGACCGCGCCTATTGGGATGACGAAGAGTGCCGTTGGCATGTGTTCACCAGCGATGGGCGCGAATATGTCGCCCAGTTCCTCATCTCGGGGGCCGGTGCGCTGCACATTCCTTCCTTGCCCGAGATCGAGGGCCGCGAAGAATTCGCGGGACCGGCGTTCCATTCAGCCGAGTGGGACCACAGCGTGGATCTGACCGGCAAGCGGGTGGCGATCATCGGCACCGGCGCCAGCGCGATCCAGATCGTTCCCGAGATCGTCGAGCAGGTCGGCGAACTGCAGCTCTACCAGCGCACCCCGCCGTGGGTGGTACCGCGCTCCAATCCGGAGATTCCGCCGGCGCTGCGCCGGGCCATGGAGAACGTTCCAGGGCTGCGCGCACTGGCGCGCCTGGGGATCTACTGGGCGCAGGAGGCGTTGGCCTTCGGCATGACCAAGCGGCCGAATGTGCTCAAAGTCGGTGAGGCCTATGCCAAGTACAACATCCGCCGCTCGGTGAAGGATCGTGAGCTGCGCCGCAAACTCACCCCGCATTACCGCATCGGCTGTAAGCGAATCCTGAACTCGTCGAGCTACTACCCGGCCGTTGCGAACCCGAAGACGCGCCTGATCACCGACCGCATCGCGCGAATCACCCGCAATGGCATCGTGACCGCCGACGGTGTCGAACATCAGGCCGACGTGATCGTGTACGCCACCGGGTTTCACGTCACCGACTCCTATACCTACGTTCAGATCAAGGGGCAGCACGGCGAGGACCTGGTCGACCGGTGGAACCGGGAGGGCATCGGCGCTCACCGCGGCATCGCCGTCGCCGATGTCCCCAACCTGTTTTTCCTGCTCGGCCCGAACACCGGATTGGGGCACAATTCGGTGGTCTTCATGATCGAATCGCAGATCCACTACGTCGCCGATGCGATCGCCAAGTGCGACAAGCGGGGTGCCCAAGCGCTGGCTCCCACTCGGGCTGCGCAGGATCGTTTCAACGAGGAGCTGCAACGCAGGCTGGCGGGCTCGGTGTGGAACAGCGGCGGATGCAGCAGCTGGTATCTCGATGAGCACGGGCGCAACACCGTGCTCTGGTGTGGCTACACCTGGCAGTACTGGCTGGCCACTCGGTCGGTCAAACCCGAGGAGTATCAATTCTTCAAGGCCGGCGCTAAGAGCTCGGTCAACGGCTGAGTAGTTGGGCGAAGGCCCGTGCGGCCGCGTCCACGCCGGCGTCGTCGTCGGTGGCAACGAGGTCGAGCAACAGGCCACGGATGACCGCCAGCCCGAGTCGTACCAGCGCGGGATCGGCCGACCCCTCGGTGACGGCGTTGGCCTCGGCCAGCCAGCCGTAGACCGCGCGGGGAACCATCTGAGCGAATCGCTTTTCGCCCTGCGCGGCGCGGGAGTAACACTCGAAGAACAGACGCTCGAGCTGGCGCAGCTCGGGCCGACGCACATCGGCCCACATCGCGGTGAAACTTTCCGCCGGGCTGGTCGGCAATTCGGGCAACAGACTCATCTGTCGACGCTCGACCTCTTCGACCACGGCCACCAGTAGATTGTCTCGAGATCCAAAGTGGTGCAGCAGCATTCGATGGCTTGTGCCGACCGCCGCCGCAACGTCGCGCAGCGATCGGTCGCCGACCCCGTGCGTGGCGAAGTCCTCGACCAGAGCGTCCAGTAGCTGTCTGCGCCGCTGTAGGTCAGGCGTGCGCGCCACGGGCACGCCCGAGTTGCTCGGCTCTGCTCTTCAGGCCGCTGGCCTCCATGTCGAGGTAGCGCTTGGTCATGCTGGTCATCAGCCGGCCGACCACGGAGCCGAATGCGCCGCGCTGGTCGATTTGCTGGCGCACCAGCGTCCGGCCGCCGGGCAGGGGGGTGACGTCGTGGCGTGCGTAGGCCAGGGCACCGGGGCCGCGCTGTTCCCATGTCCACGAGACGCCCGGATCGATCTCGGTGACCTTCCAGACGAGTTTGGTCATCCTCGGTTGCTTGATCGCGAACCGTTTGCCCACGGCGAGGCCGGGCCCATCCGGTGCGGCCAGCGAGGTCACCGAGGCGGTCCATTCGGGCCAGCGTTCAACATCGCTGAAAACCGCCCAGACGGTTTCTGGTGGCGCATCGATTTCGACACTGTGTTCGGTAATCATGTACCAAACGGTACATGATTGATCGGCTTCTGGATAGGCCCTGGTAGCGCGGCTGCCCTGGATTCCGGGCCGCTTGGTTGGCGACACGCAAACACAACTTCTTGTGTTGCGCTGCCTTGTCGGCCCCTACGGGTAGTGTTTGTGGCCTAAGCAACGCGCTGGCCAATTCGTCCCAATTTGGCCCAATCGCCCTGGAGGAGTGGAGTTCCGGTGACTGGAAATGCAAAGCTGATCGACCGCGTCTCCGCGATCAACTGGAACCGCGTTGAAGACGATAAAGACGCCGAGGTCTGGGACCGGTTGACCGGCAACTTCTGGCTGCCAGAGAAGGTCCCGGTATCCAACGACATCCCCTCCTGGGGCACGCTGACCGCCGGTGAAAAGCAGCTGACCATGCGGGTGTTCACGGGTCTGACGATGCTGGACACGATTCAGGGCACCGTGGGTGCGGTCAGCTTGATCCCCGACGCGCTGACTCCCCACGAGGAGGCGGTGCTGACCAACATCGCGTTCATGGAGTCGGTGCACGCCAAGAGCTACAGCCAGATTTTCTCCACCCTGTGCTCGACCGCCGAGATTGACGACGCGTTCCGCTGGTCGGAGGAAAACTCCAACCTGCAGCGCAAGGCGGAGATCGTGCTCGAGTACTACCGGGGCGATGACCCGCTCAAGCGCAAGGTGGCCTCCACGCTGCTGGAAAGCTTCCTGTTCTACTCGGGCTTCTACCTGCCGATGTACTGGTCGAGCCGGGCCAAGCTGACCAACACGGCTGACATGATCCGGCTGATCATCCGCGATGAGGCCGTGCACGGCTACTACATCGGCTACAAGTTCCAGCGCGGGCTTGCGGCCGCCGACGAGGCCCGGCGTACCGAGCTCAAGGACTACACCTACGAGCTGCTCTTCGAGCTATATGACAACGAAGTCGAGTACACCCAGGATCTCTACGACGAGGTCGGGCTGACCGAGGATGTCAAGAAGTTCTTGCGCTACAACGCAAACAAGGCGTTGATGAACCTCGGCTACGAGGCCCTGTTCCCGCGCGATGAGACCGACGTGAACCCGGCGATCCTTTCGGCGCTGTCGCCCAATGCCGACGAGAACCACGACTTCTTCTCCGGCTCGGGGTCGAGCTACGTGATCGGCAAGGCCGTGGTCACTCAAGACGAGGACTGGGACTTCTAGGGCGCCACCAGGCGCCATAGTCGGGCCCCGCCATATGCGTGCGGTCCGTGAACGGCCGGTGAATTGTGCGCACGACGGGACCCCGCGGTGGCGCCGGCGAGGCGCCTACCGTGACACTGGTGGGGTGATGAAAACCTTGTCTTCTCACCCCCGGTTCGTCCGCTCAGTGGTTCGTTGGCTGCAGGCGGGCTACCCTGACGGCGTTCCGGGGCCCGATCGGGTGCCCCTGTTGGCGTTGTTGCGCAGCACACCGCTGACCGAGGACCAAATCCGGCAGGTGGTGCGCGATATCACCGCGGAGGGTTCACCCGCGACGGCCGACGGGGTGATCAAGCGCGACGAGATTGCGGAATTCATTACCGACGTGACTCACCACGATGCGGGACCGGAAAACATCCAGCGGGTAGCCGGCGTGCTCGCCGCCGCCGGCTGGCCGCTGGCCGGCATCGACCTCAGCGAGACCGAGGATGGCGACGCCGAGACACCCGAAGGGCTTTCGTCACAGGCTTGATGTATCGATGACGAATCGATAGCGCACGTCGCTGGCCAGCACCCGCTCGTAGGCTTTGTTGATGTAATCGGGCTCGATGAGCTCGATTTCGGGCGTGACGCCGTGCTCGGCGCAGAAGTCCAACATCTCCTGGGTCTCGGTGATCCCGCCGATGTTCGATCCGGACAGGCTGCGCCGCATCAGCGCCAGCGCGAATGCCGGCACCTCCATGGGGTGCTCCGGGATGCCCAGCTCCACCAGCGTGCCGTCCACGTCCAGCAAGTTGAGGTACTGGCCCATGTCCAGGTTCGCCGACACGGTGTTCAGGATCAGATCGAAGCTGCCGCGCAGCTTGCGGAAGGTGTCCGGGTCCGATGTTGCGTAGTAGTGGCTGGCGCCCAGCCGCAACCCGTCTTCCATTTTCTTGAGTGACTGCGACAACACGGTCACCTCGGCGCCCATCGCGGTGGCCAGCTTCACGCCCATGTGCCCGAGCCCGCCCAGGCCGATCACCGCAATTCGCTTGCCCGGCCCGGCGTTCCAGTGCCGAAGCGGTGAAAACAGCGTGATGCCCGCGCACAACAGTGGGGCGGCCGCATCCAGCGGCAGTGCGTCGGGGATGCGCAGCACGTAACTCTCGTCGACGACGATCGCCTTGCTGTAGCCGCCCTGCGTCGGTTGGCCGTCTTTGCCGACCGAGTTGTACGTGAAGGTCGCGCCGCGCTTGCAGTATTGCTCGATGCCGCGCTCGCAACAGCTGCACTCGCGGCAGGAGTCCACGAAGCAGCCGACACCGACGTGGTCGCCCACCTTGTGCTTGGTTACCTGCGAACCCACCGCGCTCACCACGCCGGCGATCTCGTGGCCCGGAACCACGGGGTAGTTCGGCTGGCCCCACTCGGCTTTGACGGTGTGGATGTCGGAGTGGCAGATGCCGGCGAACTTGATGTCGATTGCCACATCGTGCGGGCCGGGGTCGCGACGGGTGATTGTGGTCTTGGTCAGCGGTTCGGTGGCCGACAGGGCGGCGTATGCGGAGACGGTGTTCATGGAAGTCCTCTTCGAATCCTCGGGAGCATCGCTTTTTGTAAAGATTAGCTAAGTTAAAGTTCTGGGGCTAGGTGAGGGCGCTCACTCACCAGCCTATGACTCGGCCCGCGGTCCGGTCTGACCGGTCGAGCGTTCAGTTGATCGGTGCGTTCACCCAGCGCAGGTCATCGACAATGCCCCGAGCGGCGACTAAACCCTCACCCGTCTGCCATATCTCGTCGTTGACGATCAGGACCCGGTTGTCGTGGTTGGCGGACAGCTTGCGCCACGGACCGCTGTCCAGCACGGTAGCGGCTCGTTCGGCGGCCGCGGGGGAGGCGCAGGACACGTAGATGATGTCGGCGTCAGCGGCCGAAAAGTCCGGTCCTTTGGCAAATTCGGCGTCGGTGGTGCCCATCTCGAGATAAGGCTTGTCGGTGAACCGCTGCGACGCGGGCCGATCCACCCCGACCGCGGCGAGCACACTGGCCGCAAAGTTGCGGGACCCATAGATCCGCATGCTGTCGCGGGTCAGCTGGACGATCGACGCTTGGAAATGGGTTGCGTCATGTTTGGTCCCCACCTGTCTGGCTCGCTGGGTGAATCCGCTGAGCAGCTCCTCGAGCGCGGCGCTGCGGGCGGTCGCGGCCCCGACGCCGCGCAGATTGTCCTCCCACGCCGCCCCCGGTGCCGCCGTGAACACGGTGGGGGCGATCGCCGCCAACTGCGCATACAAATTCGGTGTCAGCGCTTCTGAGCCCAGGATCAGATCCGGGTGGGCCGCATCGATCGCCTTCAGATCTGGCGCGGTCCGGCTGCCGACCCCCGGCAGGTCGTGCACGGCGGTGCCGAGGTAGGAGGGCTGGCTATTGGAACCGTCCGGGAAGGCGGCACCGACCACCCGGGATTGCAGTCCCAGCGCACACAGCGCGTCGAGCTGGTCGCCGGAGAGCACCACGATGCGCTGCGGTTCGGCGGAGATCTGGGCGACATCCGGGGTGACGCCCGCGGCGTTGTGCGCCGGGCGGGTTGCCGGCCCCGGGTCGGGTGCGGCCGCCTCGCGCGCGCACGACTCATCGGCCTTGCGGTCGTTGCCCAGCACCCCGGCGCCCGCGATCTGGGTGGTAGGAGTGGCCACCGAACGCGACGCTTTGGTGGCGGGTTGGTTTGACCCGCAACCGGAGCACACCACGATTGCGACACTCAGAGATACCGCGACCAGACCCAGTCGCATCCGGCCGAATTGCACGCGTTCGACGTTAACATCTGCCCAGGTGCGGGCGATCCGCCCGAGCTCGATGGGCGCCGCCGGAACCCAATTACGACAGTTTGTAGGACCAGGCCTGCCGGCCGGCTGATAGCGGGCTAAGATTCGTACCAGTGTTGGGTAAAGCGACCCTGTCCGCGCTGGATGTTTGGAGGAGCTGTTGACAGCCGAAGCGCCCCCTTTGGGAGAACTCGAGGCCATTCGTCCGTATCCGGCCCGCACCGGTCCCAAAGGGAATCTGGTCTACAAGCTGCTGACGACGACCGATCACAAGCTGATCGGCATCATGTACGTCGTCACCTGCTTCATCTTTTTCCTGATCGGCGGGTTGCTGGCGCTGCTGATGCGTACGGAGCTGGCCACGCCGGGCCTGCAGTTCTTGTCGAATGAGCAGTTCAACCAGCTGTTCACCATGCACGGCACGGTCATGCTGCTGTTCTATGCGACCCCGATCGTGTTCGGCTTCGCGAACCTGGTGCTTCCGCTGCAGATCGGGGCGCCCGACGTTGCGTTCCCGCGGCTGAACGCCTTTTCGTTCTGGCTGTTCCTGTTCGGCGCCACGCTGGGTATGGCCGGCTTCATCACGCCCGGTGGCGCCGCCGACTTCGGCTGGACCGCCTACACCCCGTTGACCGACGCCATCCACTCACCCGGCGTCGGCGGTGACCTGTGGATCATGGGCATCGCGGTCGGTGGTCTGGGCACCATCCTGGGCGCGGTCAACATGATCACGACCGTCGTGTGCATGCGTGCACCCGGCATGACGATGTTCCGGATGCCGATCTTCACCTGGAACATCCTGGTGACATCGATCCTGGTGCTGATCGCGTTCCCGTTGCTGACCGCGGCGCTGTTCGGGCTGGCCGCCGATCGCCACCTGGGCGCCCACATCTACGACCCGGCCAACGGCGGGGTGCTGTTGTGGCAACACCTCTTCTGGTTCTTCGGTCACCCCGAGGTGTACATCCTCGCGCTGCCGTTCTTCGGGGTGGTCTCCGAGATCTTCCCGGTGTTCTCGCGCAAGCCGATCTTCGGCTACACCACGCTGGTCTACGCGACCTTGTCGATCGCGGCCCTGTCCGTTGCCGTGTGGGCGCACCACATGTTCGCCACCGGTGCGGTGCTGCTGCCGTTCTTCTCCTTCATGACCTTCCTCATCGCGGTACCGACCGGGATCAAGTTCTTCAACTGGGTCGGCACCATGTGGAAGGGGCAGTTGACCTTTGAGACGCCGATGCTGTTCTCGGTGGGCTTTGCGGTCACGTTCCTGCTGGGCGGTCTGAGTGGGGTGCTGCTGGCCAGCCCGCCGCTGGACTTCCACGTGACCGACAGCTATTTCGTGGTCGCGCACTTCCACTACGTGCTGTTCGGCACCATCGTGTTCTCCACCTTCGCCGGGATCTACTTCTGGTTCCCCAAGATGACCGGTCGACTGCTGGACGAGCGGCTGGGCAAGCTGCACTTCTGGTTGACGTTCATCGGGTTCCACACCACGTTCCTGGTGCAGCACTGGCTCGGCGACGAGGGCATGCCTCGCCGGTACGCCGACTACCTGCCCACCGACGGCTTCCAGGGCCTGAACATCGTCTCGACCATCGGGGCGTTCATCCTGGGCGTGGCGATGATCCCGTTCGTGTGGAACGTGTTCAAGAGCTGGCGCTACGGCGAGGTGGTGACCGTCGACGACCCGTGGGGCTACGGCAACTCGCTGGAGTGGGCGACCAGCTGCCCGCCGCCGCGGCACAACTTCACCGAGCTGCCCCGCATCCGTTCGGAGCGCCCGGCGTTCGAGCTGCACTACCCGCACATGGTGGAGCGTCTTCGGGCCGAGGCCCACGTGGGTCGTCACCACGACGAGTTGGCCAAGGCAACGTCGAGCTGATGGAAACGCACCGCCTGGGCCGGTGCTCGGCGTGGCTGGGTGGTAATCGCGAGTGAGCGTGCCCGCCAAAGTGTCGGTGTTGATCACTGTCACCGGCATCGACCAGCCGGGTGTGACCTCCGCGCTCTTCGAGGTGCTCTCCAAGCATGGCGTGGAGCTCCTCAACGTCGAACAGGTCGTCATCCGGCGCCGGCTCACGCTGGGAGTGCTGGTGTCCTGCGCACCGGAAGTCGCCGACGGCGCCGCGCTGCGCGAGGACGTCGAAGCCGCGATCCATGAGGTGGGCCTGGACGTAACGGTGGAGCGCAGCGACGACCTACCGGTCATCCGGGAACCGTCGACGCACACCATCTTCGTGCTGGGCCGCCCGGTGACCGCCGGGGCATTCGGTGCGGTGGCCAAAGAGGTGGCGGCGCTGGGCGTCAACATCGACTTCATCCGCGGCATCTCCGACTATCCGGTCACCGGCCTGGAGCTGCGGGTCTCGGTGCCGCCCGGCACCTATCGACCCTTGCAGACGGCCCTGACCAAGGTCGCCGTCGACGAGCGGGTCGATGTCGCCGTCGAAGACTACGGGCTGGCCTGGCGGACCAAGCGACTGATCGTGTTCGATGTCGATTCGACACTGGTTCAGGGTGAGGTCATCGAGATGCTCGCGGCCCGGGCCGGTGCCGAGGGCACCGTGGCGGCGATCACCGAGGCCGCCATGCGCGGGGAACTGGACTTCGCGCAGTCGCTGCAACAGCGGGTGGCCACCCTGGAGGGCCTGCCGGCCACCGTCATCGACGATGTCGCCGCACAACTGCAACTGATGCCCGGCGCACGCACCACGCTGCGCACCTTGCAGCGGTTGGGGTTTCGCTGCGGCGTGGTCTCCGGTGGCTTCCGCCGGATCATCGAGCCACTGGCGCAAGAGCTGAACCTGGACTTCGTCGCCGCCAACGAGCTGGAGATCATCGACGGCACACTGACCGGCCGGGTCGTCGGCTCCATCGTCGATCGGCCGGGTAAGGCCGCGGCGTTGCGAGAATTCGCGGGGCGCTTCGGCGTTCCGATGGAACAGACCGTCGCGGTGGGCGACGGCGCCAATGACATCGACATGCTGGCCGCCGCCGGCCTGGGCGTCGCGTTCAACGCCAAGCCGGCCTTGCGCGCCGTGGCCGACGCGTCGTTGAGCCATCCATACCTGGATACCGTGCTATTTCTGCTGGGGGTGACTCGCGGCGAGATTGAAGCCGCCGACAACGTCGACGGCGTGATGCGCCGCGTCGAGATCCCCGAGGACTAAGCCGCCGCGCGCAATCGCGCTGAGCAGACGCAGACTCGCAGCAAAATCACCGATTTTGTGCGAGTCTGCGTCTGCTCGCGGGTGGGGGAGCGGGTAGCGCGCGAGTCTGTCGAACGCCTGATAAAGTTTTCAACTGATAAATTCACAGAAGCTGAAATTGTGGAATTTTAAGCGAGGTCGGGTGACGGAGCCGCTCTACAAGCTCAAGGCCGAGTTCTTCAAGACGCTGGGGCATCCGGCCCGGGTCAGGATTCTCGAACTGCTCTCCGAGCGGGACCATACGGTGGCCGAGCTGTTGCCGGAGGTGGGCCTGGAGTCGTCCAATCTGTCTCAGCAGCTCGGCGTCCTGCGCCGGGCTGGAGTGGTGAGCGCGACCAAGGATGGCAACACGGTCATCTACTCGATCACTTCGCCATTGATCGCCGAACTGATGGCCGTGGCGCGCCGGGTGTTGACCGGGATGCTCAGCGGTCAGGTCGCCATGCTCGAGGATCTGCGGGCCGGCGTTCCGGGCGCGGACAACTAGCGGGGCGGCGGGCAATGGGTTGGATCGCCAGAATCATGCGGCTGGGCCGGGTGGCCGAGAAGCTGGGGGACGAATCCACCCCGGCGGTGGCGGCGCCGGCCGGGTTGCGGGGGTCCCTGCAGGTGCGCCACGTCGATGCCGGGTCCTGCAATGGCTGCGAGGTGGAGATCTCCGGAGCGTTCGGGCCGGTCTATGACGCCGAGCGGGTTGGGGCGCGGCTGGTGGCCTCGCCGCGGCACGCGGATGCGCTGCTGGTCACTGGGGTGGTGACCAGGAACATGGCGCAACCTTTGAAGAACATCTTGGCGGCCACACCCCAACCGCGGGTGGTGATCGCGTGCGGCGACTGCGCCCTCAACCGTGGGGTGTTTGCCGACGCCTATGGGGTGGTGGGTGCGGTCAGCGAGGTCGTCCCCGTCGATGTCGAAGTCCCGGGCTGTCCACCCACGCCCGACCAGGTGGTTGCCGCGCTGCGATCGGTGACCGGCCGGTGACGGCGACACTGTCGGACGCACCGCCCGAGCATCAGGTTGCGCTGTCGGGCAACGGCTTCGGGGCGGTGCTGAGCGGCGCGACCACGGCGGGCATCGGCGCGTGCGGTACCGCCCTGGGGCTCACCGCGGTCTTCGGCGTGGTGCGGCAGGTTCACATTGCCTGGCTGGTGCCGCTGATCGGCGTCGATTTCGATATCGGGCGCCTCGGTGGGTTCTTCATTGCCCTCACGGGTGCGGTGGCCGTGGTCGCCGGCATTCACAGCATCGGGTATGCGCGCCGTGAGCACCTCGGTGCGGTCGCGCTGACCATGCTGCCGGTGTTTGTCACCGCGATGCTGCTGGTGCCCGCGGCCGGATCGGTGAGCACGTTCCTGCTGGCGTGGGAGCTGATGGCGATTTCCTCGCTGGTGCTGGTTGCGACGGATCATCGCCGCGCGCAGGTTCGTTCGGCGGCGGGCTACTACGCGGTGATGACCCAGCTGGGCTTCGCGACACTGCTGCTCGGACTGATGGTGCTGGCCGCCGCGGCCGGTACCGATCGCTTCGCCGACATGGCGGTGCCGTCGGAGGGGGTACGCACCTTCGTTTTCGTTGCGACATTGCTCGGATTCGGATCGAAGGCGGGCTTGCTGCCGTTGCATGCATGGTTGCCGCGGGCACACCCGGAGTCGCCCAGTCCGGTGTCGGCGTTGATGAGTGCCGCCATGGTCAACCTCGGCATCTATGGTCTGGTGCGGATTGATCTGCAGTTGCTCGGGCCGGGGCCCAAGTGGTGGGGCGTGACACTGCTTGTGATCGGCGCTTTTTCGGCCATGTACGGGGTGCTGCAGGCGTCGGTGGCCACCGATCTCAAGCGTCTGCTCGGGCATTCGACGATTGAAAACATGGGCCTGGTGACCCTCGGGCTGGGGGCGGCCACGCTGTTGTCGGCGGCCGGTGCCGGCCCGGCGGCCGTCATCGCGATGACCGCGGCCCTGCTACACCTGATCGCCCATGCGGCGTTCAAGAGTCTCGGATTCCTGGCCGCCGGTTCGGTTCTGGTGGCGACGCAACAGCGCGACCTGGACATGCTGGGCGGCCTTGCGCATCGGATGCGCTGCACCACCACATTCTTCGGTATCGCCGCACTCGGCGCTTCCGGATTGCCGCTCGGCGCCGGCTTCGTCAGCGAATGGCTGCTGGTGCAGTCGCTGATTCACGCCCGGCCCGAACACAACACCATCGTGGGCTTGGCCACCCCACTGGGAGTCGGTGCCGTCGCACTGACGACGGGGCTGGGGGTGGCCGCCATGGTGAAGGCATTCGGTACCGGGTTTCTGGCGCGACCCCGCTCGGGGTCGGCCGAGCGGGCGCGGGAAGCCCCGGCCACCATGCTCGTGGGCATGGCGGTCGCCGCCCTCGGGTGTGTGGTCATCGCGATCGCGCCGGCGGTCGTCACGGGACCGCTGCAATCGGTGCTGGACACCCTGCCCGCATCCAGGAATGCCGATCTGACCGACCTGGGCACGGTGTTGCGACTACCGGGGATGGACGGCTCGATCGCACCGGCACTGCTGGCCGCGGCCCTGCTGGTGGTGCTGGTGCTGGCTCGCTGGGGGTCACGTCACCGCCCGGAGCCGGTGACCTCGCCGCTATGGGCATGCGGCGCAGACGAACTCACCGCCCGGATGGAATGCACGCCGACCTCCTTTGCGCAACCGCTGCAACGCGTCTTCGACGACGTGCTGCGGCCCGATACCGACATCGAGGTGACTCACCTGGAAGCAACCCGCTATCACGTCGAGCAGATCGCCTATCGCGCCCATCTCAGCGATGCCATCGAAGACCGCGTCTACGCCCCGGTGTTGCGGGCACTGGCGTGGTGCGCGCAGGTGATCCGTCGCGCGCACAACGGAAGCGTGCACATCTACCTGGGCTACGGCGCCCTGGGCGTGCTCATAGTGCTGGTGGTGGCGCGATGAACCTGATGTCGGCGATGGCCGGGGCGGCGCAGATCGGCGCCGTCATTCTCGGTGCCCCGTTGGTGATCGGGCTGATGCGACAGATCCGGGCGCGATCCGAAGGGCGCTGTGGCGCGGGAATTCTGCAGCCCTGGCGCGATCTGCGCAAGCAGTTGCGCAAGCAGCAGGTCACCCCGGAGGGGACCACGGCGGTGTTTGCCGTGGCACCGGCCGTGGTGGCGGCAACCACCCTGCTGATCGCGGCGATCGCACCGCTGGTCGCCACCGGCTCACCGCTGGACCCGGTGGGCGACTTGTTTGTGGTGGTGGGCCTGCTGTTCTTGGGTACCGTCGCGTTGACCCTGGCCGGAATCGACACCGGGACTTCCTTCGGCGGCATGGGCGCCAGCCGTGAGATCACCATCGCCGCCTTGGTTGAACCCACCATCCTGTTAGCGGTCTTCGCGCTGTCCATTCCCGCGAAATCGGCCAATCTTGGCGCCATCGTCGCCTTTAGCCTCGAGAACCCGGCCGAAGTGGTGTCACTGGCCGGAATACTGGCCTTCGTAGCCTTGGTGATCGTCGTCATCGCGGAGACCGGCCGGCTCCCGGTCGACAACCCCGCCACCCACCTGGAGCTGACCATGGTGCACGAGGCGATGGTGCTGGAATACGCGGGACCACGGCTGGGCGTCATCGAGTGGGCCAGCGGCATGCGGCTCACCGTGCTACTGGCACTGCTGGCGAATCTCTTTGTGCCGTGGGGGATCGCGGGTGCGGACCCCAGCCTGATCGGGATTGCGGTCGGCATCGCGGCGATCAGTATCAAGGTCGCGATTGCCGCCGGTGTGCTGGCTACCGTGGAGGTGTTCATCGCCAAGCTGCGATTGTTCCGGGTGCCCGAATTGCTGGCGGGCTCGTTCCTGCTGGCGGTCACGTCAGCCAATTTCTTTACGGCCCAGGTGTGATGCGATGACCGATCTCAACTACGCCGGTGTGCTTGACCTCGCCCCAGCAGGGCTGGTCCTGACCGCAGTGCTGATCGTGTGGCGGCGCGACCTGCGCTCGATCGTGTGGCTGCTGGCGGCGCAGGGTCTTGCGCTGGCCGCGATCCCGATGATTCTTGGTGTGCACTCCCATGACTGGGAGCTCGTTGGCATCGGCCTGGCCCTTTTCGCGCTGCGCGCAGTGGTCCTGCCGTGGCTGCTGGCCCGTGCGCTGGGAGCCGAGAAACATGAGCAACGGGAGGCGACCCCGCTGGTCAACACCACCGCGTCACTACTGATTGCGGCGGTGCTGACGGTGGTCGCGTTGGCGGTCACCCGCCCCATCGTGGACCTGGACTCCAGCGCGGCGGTCAGTGCCGTACCGGGAGGTCTGGCGGTGGTGCTGATCGCGCTGTTCGTGATGGTGACCCGGCGCCACGCCATCTCACAGGCCGCGGGATTTCTCATGTTGGACAACGGGATCGCGGCCACGGCGTTTCTGCTCACGGCTGGGGTGCCGCTGATTGTCGAAATGGGTGCTTCGCTGGACGTGCTTTTCGCGCTGATCGTGCTGGGTGTGCTCACCGGACGACTGCGGCGGACGTTCGGCGGCACCGACCTGGACCGGCTACAGGAACTGCGGGACTGATGACTGCTTTGATTCTGGTGCCGATCGTGGCGCCACTGGTGGCGGCAGCCTTCGCACTGGCCGGCGGCTGGCGGCGCGCAACCGCGGTCCTCACCGTGCTGTCGGCGGTCGCTGTGCTCGGATCGGGCATTGCGCTTGGTCTTCAGGCAACGCCGCAACCACACCTGGTGCTGGGCGGCTTGCTGCGCGTCGACGCGTTGTCGGTGATCATGCTGATCGTCATCGGGGCCGTCGGCACCTTGGCGACCTGGGCGAGCATCGGCTACATCGATGCCGAACTCGAACACGGCCACACCGATCGCCGCGATGCCCGGCTGTACGGGGCGCTGATGCCGGCGTTCTTGGCGGCAATGGCGATCGCGGTGTCCGCCAACAACATCGGGTTGATCTGGGTCGCGGTGGAAGCCACCACGGTTGTCACCGCGTTTCTGATCGGACACCGTAGGACTCGCACCGCGCTGGAAGCCACCTGGAAGTACGTGGTGATCTGCTCGGTCGGCATCGCGGTGGCATTTCTGGGCACGGTGCTGTTGTACTTCGCGGCGCAACACGCCGGCGCCGACGGTGCCAACGCGCTCAACCTCGATGTCCTGACGGCCTGTGCGGCACACCTCAACCCGGCCGTCACGCGGCTCGCCGGTGGTCTGCTGCTGATCGGGTACGGCGCTAAAGTCGGCCTGGCGCCCTTTCACGGTTGGCTGGCCGACGCGCACAGCCAGGCCCCGGCACCGGTCTCGGCATTGATGAGCGGGGTGTTGCTTTCGGTGGCCTTCTCGGTGCTGATCCGCCTACGGCCGGTCATTGATGCCGCGGTGGGGCCGGGTTACCTGCGCGCCGGGCTATTGACGGTTGGGCTCACCACGGTGCTCATCGCGGCCTTCCTGCTCACCGTCGTCACCGATCTCAAGCGGATGCTGGCCTACTCCTCGATGGAGAACATGGGCCTGATCGCGATTGCGGCCGCGGCGGGAACCAAGCTGGCGATCGCGGCCCTGCTGTTGCATGTGCTTGCGCACGGCATCGGCAAGACGGTGTTGTTCCTGGCCGGTGGGCAGCTGCAGTCCGCGCATGACTCGGCGAGCATCGCCGACATCACCGCGGTGTTGTCGCGGTCGCGGGTGGTCGGCGTCTCGTTTGCCGTTGGTGTCGTTGTGCTGCTCGGGTTGCCGCCGTTTGCAATGTTTGCCAGCGAGGTGTCGATCGCCCGGTCGCTGGCCAACTCCGGGCTGGCCTGGGTACTCGGTGTGACATTGCTGTTGATGGTGGTGGCTTTCGCTGCGCTGGTGGCGAATTCGCGGCGGATGCTGCTCGGCGCCGCCAGCGAGGGTGCTCCGCGGATCGCGGTGCCCGCGACGGTGGCGGCGGCCCTGGTGACCGGCGTCGTGGCCTGCATCGCGTTGGGGGTCACCGCGGGACCGCTGGGCGGGCTTTTCGATGCGGCCGCGGGTCAGTTCGGAGCGAACTGATGGCACACAAGACGGTCAGCCGCACGGTTTCGGATGCCGAATTCGCCGAATCGGTGGCGGAACTACTGGCCGAGGGCTACCGGCTTGCGTTGGTCGTGGCGCACGACGATGGCGACGCACTGCGGGTGGTCTACCTGCTGGTGGCGGGACAGCCGGATCGGCGAGTCGAGCTGACGCTGCGCACCGGCGCGGCGAATCCGTCGGTGCCGTCGCTGGCGGAGTTGTCCATCCCGGCGGGCCGCTTCGAGCGGGAAATGATGGACCTGTACGGGATTTCGCCAGTGGGGCATCCGCAGCCACGACGGCTGGTGCGCCACGCGCATTGGCCGCAGGATTGGCATCCGATGCGCCGCGACGCCGGTGACCCGCCGCCCTTCGATGCGGTGGGACGCTTTCCATTCGTGACCGTTGAGGGCCCGGGGGTCTACGAGATCCCGGTCGGGCCGGTCCATGCCGGCCTGATCGAGCCCGGGCACTTCCGGTTCTCGGTGATCGGTGAATCGATACTGCGGCTCAAGGCGCGACTATGGTTCGTACACCGGGGCGTCGAGAAGCTCTTCGAGGGGCGAAATGCGCTGGGCGCCAGGGAGGCTGTGGAACTCGCCGAACGAATCAGCGGAGACAGTTCGGCGGCGCATTCGCTGGCGCACTGCCTGGCCGTCGAGGACGCGCTGGGATTGGATGTGCCCGAACCGGTGCACCGGCTGCGCGCCCTGCTGGTGGAATTGGAGCGGCTTTACAACCACGTGACCGATCTGGGTGCGCTGGCCAACGATGTGGGTTTTGCCCTGGCCAACGCCCATGCGCAGGGCATCCGCGAGCGGGTGTTGCGGATCAACCGGCGGGTCACCGGACATCGCCTGCTGAGGGCCGCGATGGCGCCTGGAGGCGTTGTGCTGCAGGAGCTTCCGGATCCGGCGGAGCTGCACGCGGTGGCCGCAGAGGTTGCCGAGATCAGCGAGCTGACGCTGCGAAATTCGGTCGTCTACGACCGGTTCGCCGAGACCGCGGTGCTGCACAGCGAGGATGCGCGCGCGCTCGGGTGCCTCGGCTACGTTGCGCGCGCCAGCGGCATCGCTACCGATGCCCGGCTGGATCACCCGACGGCCGAGCTGCCGGTCACCGCGGTTGCGGCCGGCGGAGGTGACGTCCTGGCTCGCTACACGATTCGGCGCGACGAGTTCGCCGCATCGGTCGCGTTGGCCTGCCACCTGGTCGAGAACCACCACGGTCGAACCCGGTTCGCGCCGCCGCCGGCGGCCAACGGCGCGCGGTCGGCGCTGACATCGGGCGTGGGGATCGTCGAAGGCTGGCGCGGCGCGGTGCTGCATCGGGTCGAAGTCGACGGCGCGGGCCGCATCACCCGATGCAAGATCGTCGATCCCTCGTGGTTCAACTGGCCCGCGTTGCCGGTCGCCATGGCCGACACCATCGTCCCGGACTTTCCCTTGGCGAATAAGAGCTTCAATTTGTCCTATGCCGGCAATGACCTCTAGTGCGGTGTAGGCCCCTCGCGGGGCCCGGCCCGGCGAACCCGGGCGGGGCGAGACGACCCGGCAACGGTTGCGGTGGCGCGGTACGGCACGATGGTCGAGTGTCTGAAGCTGGGCCTGATACAGCCGATCCCGACCTGTTGATCGACTTCAGAGACGTTTCGCTGCGTCGCGGCGGACGCACCTTGGTCGGTCCGCTGGACTGGGCCGTCGAAATCGACGAGCGTTGGGTGATCCTGGGCCCCAACGGCGCCGGCAAGACCTCCTTGCTTCGGATGGCCGCCGCCTCCGAGCACCCGTCCTCGGGGGTTGCCTTCGTCCTGGGCGAACGGCTGGGCCGGGTCGACGTGTCGGAGCTGCGCGCGCGCATCGGGCTGAGTTCCTCGGCCCTGGCGCAGCGCATACCCACCGACGAAGTGGTGCGAGACCTCGTCGTATCGGCCGGCTACGCGGTGTTGGGCAGGTGGCGGGAGCGCTACGAGGACGTCGACTACCGCCGGGCCGTCGACATGCTAGAGAGCCTGGGCGCCGAGCATCTGGCCGACCGCACCTACGGAACCCTGTCCGAGGGGGAGCGCAAGCGGGTCCTGATCGCCCGTGCGTTGATGACCGACCCCGAACTGTTGCTGCTCGATGAGCCCGCGGCCGGCCTCGACTTGGGCGGCCGCGAGGAATTGGTGGCGCGGCTGGCCGATCTGGCCGCCGACCCGGATGCGCCCGCCCTGGTGCTGGTCACCCACCATGTCGAAGAGGTTCCTCCCGGCTTCAGCCACTGCCTGCTGCTGGCGGAGGGCCACGTCGTGGCATCGGGCCTATTGTCCGACGTGCTCACCGCCGAAAACCTGTCGGCCGCATTCGGCCAACAGATTGCCGTCGATTTCGTCGACGGGCGATATTTCGCCCGCCGGATCCGCGCCCGCGCAGCCCACCGGAGGCAGCAATGAATTCCCCGCCAGACCCCGTTCCATTGCAGGCCAGGCCCGCAGCAACCGTGATGCTGGTCCGCGACACCGGGCTCGACACCGGACTCTCGGTATTCCTGATGCGACGACACGCGGCGATGGATTTCGCTGCCGGGGTGATGGTGTTTCCCGGCGGCGGCGTCGACGACCGGGACCGCAACGCCGACCTGGGCGGGCTGGGGGCCTGGGCCGGCCCGCCGCCGTTGTGGTGGGCCCAGCGCTTCGGCATCCAACCCGATCTGGCTGAGGCGCTGGTCTGCGCCGCGGCGCGCGAGACGTTCGAGGAATCCGGGGTGTTGTTCGCCGGACCGGCCGACGACCCCGACGGCATCGTCGGTGACGCCTCGATATACAGCGAGTCCCGCGCGGCGCTGGCCGACCACACGCTGTCCTTCGCGGACTTCCTGCGCCGCGAAAACCTGGTGCTGCGCGCCGATCTGCTGCGGCCCTGGGCGAACTGGATTACCCCGGAGGCGGAACGGACCCGTCGCTACGACACCTTTTTCTTCGTCGGAGCCCTGCCGGAGGGGCAGCGCGCCGACGGCGAGAACACCGAATCCGATCGGGCGGAGTGGATGCTGCCCCGTGATGCCATCGCCGACTTCGCCGCGGGCCGAAACTTCCTCTTGCCGCCGACCTGGACTCAGCTGGACGCGCTGGCCGGCCATACCGTCGCCGATGTGCTCGCCGTGGAACGCAAGATCGTGCCGGTGCAACCCAACCTCGCGCTCAAGGGCGACAACTGGGAGATCGAGTTTTTCGACTCCGATCGCTACAACCAGGCGCGGATCTCCGGCGGATCGACCGTTTGGCCGTTATGAACGAGTTCGTCAGCGTCGTGGCTGACCAGGGACTGGCCACCTTGGTGGTGTCCAGGCCACCCACCAATGCGATGACCCGCCAGGTCTACCGGGAGATCGTCGCGGCCGCCGACGAGCTGGGACGCCGCGACGACATCGGCGCAGTTGTGCTCTTCGGCGGCCACGAGATTTTCTCCGCCGGCGACGACATGCCCGAACTGCGGACCCTCAACGCCCCGGAGGCCGACACCGCCGCCCGGGTCCGGCTGGAGGCCATCGATGCGGTGGCGGCGATTCCGAAACCAACCGTGGCGGCCGTCACTGGATACGCGTTGGGCGCGGGGCTGACCCTGGCGCTGGCGGCCGACTGGCGGGTCAGCGGTGACAACGTGAAGTTCGGCGCGACCGAGATCCTCGCCGGCCTGATTCCCGGCGGCGGCGGCATGGGGCGCCTGACCCGCGTGGTCGGGTCCAGCAGAGCGAAGGAGCTGGTTTTCAGCGGGCGATTCTTCGACGCCGAGGAGGCCCTCGCGTTGGGCCTGATCGACGACATGGTGGCCCCCGACGACGTCTACGACTCCGCCGTCGCGTGGGCCCGCCGCTATCTGGAATGCCCGCCGCGCGCCTTGGCCGCCGCCAAGGCGGTCATCAACGACGTCTTCGAACTGGAAGCCACCGAGCGGGCCGCCGCGGAACGGCGCCGCTATGTCGAGCTGTTTGCCGCTGGTCAGCGCGGTCCTGACGGCCGTGGGCCGGGCGGTGGTAACACGGGCGACCAAGACGGTCGTTAGGCTGCCCTGCATGACGAGGAGCTCGGAGATACCTGCCGACGCGGCGCCCAACCCGCACGCCACTGCCGAAGAGGTGGAGGCCGCCCGGCACGACAGCAAGCTCGCCCAGGTGCTCTACCACGATTGGGAAGCCGAGAACTACGACGAGAAGTGGTCGATCTCGTATGACCAGCGTTGCGTCGAGTACGCCCGGGGCCGCTTCGACGCCATCGTGCCCGCCCAAGTCCACGCCGATCTGCCGTATGAGCGGGCGTTGGAGCTTGGCTGTGGTACCGGGTTTTTTCTGCTCAACCTGATCCAGGCGGGGGTCGCCCGGCGCGGCTCGGTGACCGACTTATCCCCGGGCATGGTCAAGGTCGCCACCCGCAACGGGCAGTCACTGGGGCTCGACATCGATGGCCGAGTGGCCGACGCCGAGGGCATCCCCTACGACGACGACACGTTCGACCTGGTGGTCGGGCACGCCGTGCTACACCACATCCCCGATGTCGAGTTGTCGCTGCGTGAAGTGATGCGTGTGTTGAAACCGGGCGGCCGGTTCGTGTTCGCGGGGGAGCCCACCACGGTGGGCAACGAGTACGCCCGCACGCTGTCCACCCTGACCTGGCGAATCGCCACCAACGTCACCAAACTGCCCGGCCTGGGCGGCTGGCGGCGGCCGCAGGAAGAGCTCGACGAATCCTCGCGGGCCGCGGCCCTGGAGGCCATCGTCGACCTGCATACCTTCGCCCCCGAGGACCTGGAACGGATGGCGAAAAACGCCGGGGCGATCCGGGTCGAGACGGCCAGCGAAGAGTTCAGTGCCGCCATGTTCGGCTGGCCGGTGCGCACGTTCGAATCCTCGGCGCCGCCCGGGCGACTGGGCTGGAACTGGGCGAGGTTCGCCTTCAACGGCTGGAAGGCACTGAGCTGGATGGACGCCAACGTCTGGCGGCATGTGGCGCCCAAAGGCTGGTTCTACAACGTGATGGTCACCGGGGTTAAGCCCTCCTGAGCCCTGCGGGCACCGGCGTCGTTTTCGGCGTCGACGACGTCGCCTACCTGCGCTCCGACGCAGGTACCGCCGCCCTTCGCGCGGTCGCCGATCTGGAACTGCGGGACGCGACCCGAATCGCCGACATCACCGCGGCGCGCGCCCGCTTCGGCGAGCGCACCCCCATGCTGATCGAGACGACCCTGCTACGACGCCGGGCCGTGGCAAAACTGGGTGGGCTGTGCCCGAGTACGCCGGTGTCGGACTGGCTGTTCACCGACACCGCCTTGCAGCAGGCCACGGTGGCGGCGGTGGCCCTGCACCGGGCCAGGCGATTGGCCGATCTGACGGTGCACGACGCGACCTGCTCCATCGGCACTGAGCTGGCCGCGCTGTGCCGATCGGCGGCGACGGTGATCGGCAGCGACATCGACCCGGTACGGCTGGCGATGGCGCGCCACAACCTGGGGGGCGCGGTCGGGTTGTGCCGTGCCGACGCGCTGCGGCCGGTGACCCGGGACACGGTCGTCCTGGTCGATCCGGCGCGTCGCAGCAAGGGGCGCCGGCGCTTCAGTCCGGCCGATTATCAGCCCGGGCTGGGGCCCGTTCTCGACGTCTACCGCGATCGGCCGCTGGTGGTGAAGTGCGCGCCCGGGATCGATTTCGATCAGGTGAGTCGCCTGGGTTTCGACGGCGAAATCGAGGTGACGTCCTACCAGGGCTCGGTTCGCGAGGCGTGCCTGTGGTCGCGGGGCCTGGCCGCAGCTGGGGTGCGCCGTCGGGCCAGCATCCTCGACAGCGGCGAACAGATCACCGATTCCGAGCCCGACGACTGCGACGTGCGTCCCGCCGGGCGCTGGATCATCGATCCCGACGGAGCGGTGGTCCGGGGCGGCCTGGTGCGCCACTACGGCGCCAGGCACCGGCTGTGGCAGCTCGATCCCAATATCGCCTATCTGTCCGGCGACACCCTGCCAGAAGGGATACGGGGCTTCGAGGTGCTCGAGGCGCTACCGTTCGACGAGCGGCGGCTGCGTCAGGCCCTGAACGCGCTGGACTGCGGAGCGCTGGAGATTCTGGTCCGGGGCGTGCAGGTCGATCCTGACGCCCTGCGCCGGCGGCTACGGCCGCGTGGCGGCCGCGCGCTGTCGGTGGTGATCACGCGCATCGGTACGGGAAGCGCCAGCCACGTGACGGCATACGTTTGCTGTCCGTCGCGGTAGCGTCCGGGTACGCTGGCGGCGGTTACCCCTTTGCAACGCCACCGTCCGTTTTGGTCTGCGAGGAAAAATCAACGATGCGCTTAATGATTGCGGCCGCAATGCTTGTCAGTGCGGTCCTATTGGCTTGGCCGGCTGCCGCCGAGCCGCCGTCCTGTGCCAGCCTCGGCGGCAACGTCGAAGGCGCTCAGATGTGCCACATCCACGCGACGGGATCCACGTACACGTTGGACATCACGTTTCCCCAGGACTACCCGGATCAGCAGGCGCTGACCGACTACATCACCCAGAACCGGGACGGGTTCGTCAGCGTGGCGACCGGGTCCGGGCGACGTGATCAGCCCTATCAGATGGACGCCACCACCGAACAACACGCCGCCGGCCAGCCGCCGCACAACACCCGCAGCGTGGTGCTGAAGTTCTTCCAGGATCTCGGTGGCGCACACCCCTTCACCTGGTACAAGGCTTTCAACTACAACCTCGGGACCAAGCAGCCGATCACCTTCGACACCTTGTTCGCGCCGGGGACCACCCCGCTGGACGCCATCTACCCGATCGTCCAGCGCGAGCTGGCGCACCAGACCGGGCTCGGTGTGGCGATCCTGCCCTCCAATGGTCTGGACCCGACGCACTACCAGAACTTCGCCATCACCGACACCGACGTGATCTTCTATTTTGCTCAGGGTGAGCTGCTGCCGTCGTTTGCCGGCGCTACCCAGGCCCAGGTGCCGCGCAATGCCATCCCGCCCCTGGCGATCTGAGGTTCACACGGGGCCGGCCAGCGATTCCATCGCCGCGGCGCCGATGCCCAGCGTCAGCTGGGCCACACACCCGATGATCGGCACCACGAAGGCCACGTTGTGCCGTGCGAGCCGGTACACGCTGATGATGAGATCGGCGAGAAATATCACGATGCCGCCCCAAAAACCCAGCCCGATCGCTTTGTCGACCCAGGAGGGATCACCGCAGGTCTGGTAGCCGCACGGGTCGGTACCCATGACGAGCAGGCCCAACACCAACATCGTCACCACGAATAAGAAGGCGTGCAGGACCAGCAGGGCGATGGTGAGGGTGACATTTACCGCTCGATGGGCCTTGGCGCGACGGCTGCCGGCGCCGCCGGTGTGCACCGGGGCGAGATCGTCGGTAGACACCCAACAAGTATGGCCGCTAGGCCGGCGCGAAGCTGTATACCTGGCCGTCGCTGGTCGCAGTTACCACGCGGCCGTCGACGGCGATCGACACCCCGACCGGATATCCGGTCGCCGCGGGCAGCGAATAGCTGTTGATCGTGTGGCCGTCCGCCGGGTTGAACACCAGCAACGACATACCGGGTCCGCCTTCGTGGGGCGGACCCGCGACGATCGTGTAGCCGACGTTTCCGGCCGCCAGGCTGGACGTCGATAGGGGCGTGACGTCATCGCGGCGCCAGGCCTGGTCGGCATGGTCGCCCGCGTCGCGAAACGCCGCCAGCCGGGTGTCGGGGCCGCCGCCGGAAACGATCAGGCCCTCCGGGGTGACCGTCGACGGTGTCTGAGCCAGAAATCCCAACGGCACCGACCACTTCACCTTGCCGTCCGTTGCGTGCAGGGCCCACAGCCGTTGGTCGCAGCCGTTGACGTACACGGTTTCGCCGTCGGCCGATAGCACCGGACTGGCAAGCACGCCGTCTTTGACGGCGTCGCTGGTCCACTCCCGAACCAGTTGCTGCGCGTGGTACTTGAGCCCGACCAGCCCCGCCGCCGGCGCTCCGGGTTGCCAGACGCCGACCACCACCGTGCCGTTGACCTTCGAGAACGCCGGGGCCGCCGCCACCGGGCAGCCCTGTCGTGCCGGAGCGCAGTCGGCCAGACCACGCGCCGGATCAGTCGGATCGACGCCCTCCACCAGATCCATCGGGCTGCCTACGATCTTGCCGCGGTGGGCGTCGAACACCAGCATCTGTCCCAGATGGGTGGCCACGAGTAGGTGGCCGTTGCCCAAAAATCGCGGGGTGGACGGCATGCCGATCACCGGTTGGCGCCAGCGCGTCCACTGGGTGACGGGGAAGGCAACGATCGCGCCCGGCTGGCCGACGTAGAGGTTGTCGAATCCGTCGAACAACGGACCGGCGAAGCCGCCGCCCTGGACCAGCCGAACACACCAGCGTTGCCGGCCGTTGTCGTTGTTCTCCCACTCCATCAGCGAACACCCGGCCGGGGTCTGCGAGTTGAGCGCGAGGTAGCCGCGCCCGCTCAACGCCGGCCCGGCGGCCAGACTTCCCTTGACCGAACGCGTCCACTTCAGCGCCAGCTTGCTGGAGCCGGCGGTGGTGGTGTAGCTGCTGTTGGCGGCGTCGCCGTACTGTGCGGGCCAACCTAGCGCGGGTGCGGCGTCCACCCACGAATCGGTATTGCCGCAGCCGCCCAGCCCGATCGTGAGTGCAGCCGCGAGAGCGGTCGTCAGGAGACGTCGGGCAAACACCGGATGATTTCGCAGGGTTCCCAAATCCTTCCGCTACGCGGTAGCTCACGGGGTCCGGCCCGTCTGCATGAGCAGCGATCGAGTACAGGTGAGGGTAACGCGTGGCGGTGTACTCGTGGCGATTGCCCGACGTCCTTCGGGGTGGTCAGGCCTCGGGACGCTGTGCGTCGTGCATCGGCGTCACGCTAGGCTTTCCGCCCATGACGACCATGTGGGGTGCGCCGCTTCATCGCCGCTGGCACGGGTCGCGGTTGCGGGACCCCCGCCAGGCCAAGTTCCTGACGCTGGCATCGCTGAAATGGGTGCTGGCCAACCGCGCGTACACGCCGTGGTACCTGGTGCGGTACTGGCGGCTGCTCAAGTTGAAACTCGCCAACCCGCACATCATTACCCGGGGCATGGTCTTCCTCGGGAAGGGCGTGGAAATCCATGCGACACCTGAGCTGGCGCAGCTCGAGATTGGCCGCTGGGTGCACATCGGGGACAAGAATACCATTCGTGCCCACGAGGGATCGCTGCGCTTCGGCGACAAGGTGGTGCTGGGCCGCGACAACGTCATCAACTGCTACCTCGACATCGAGTTGGGGGACTCGGCGTTGATGGCCGATTGGTGCTACGTCTGCGACTTCGATCACCGGATGGACGACATCAACGTCCCGATCAAAGACCAGGGGATCATCAAGTCGCCGGTGCGGATCGGGCCTGACACCTGGGTCGGTGTCAAAGTGACGGTGCTGCGTGGCACGTCGGTGGGGCGCGGTTGTGTGCTGGGCGCGCATGCGGTGGTCCGTGGTGACATCCCCGACTATTCGATCGCGGTGGGATCACCGGCCAAGGTGGTCAAGAACCGCCAGCTGTCCTGGGAGACCTCGGCGGCTCAGCGCGCGGAGCTGGCCGCGGCGCTGGCCGACATCGAGCGCAAGAAGGCGGCTCACTAGTCGGCGGTGCGCCTGGCGCCTCAGGCGGTGGCGAACAGATGATTGTGTGCGATCCACTCGCTGATCCGAGCCATGGTGGCCGGTAGCACTCGCGCCGAGAACACGAGATGGTCGGAGCCGGGAATCTCGACGAAGGTGCCGTTGCGGTACCGGCCGGCCGTTTGGCGTGCGATCGCGCTCCCCACGATGCGGTCGTACTCGCCGCCTAACACCAGAACCGGACCCGTGACCGCGGGGTAGTCGACGCGCGCGACCTTGGAGCGGTCCAGCCAGGGCAGGGCCAGCTCGAAGAACAACACGCGTCCGGACTCGCAGACCAGATCATCGAACATTTCCCGGGCCGCGCCGGCCGACTGGGCTCCGGCGATACCGGTCCGAAACCGGGGCCACGACGGGGGCGCTACCGGCTTGGTCCATGGCCGCGGCCGCAGCGCGTGCCGCATCGAAAGGCCCGCCGTTGTGCGGTTCAGACCAACGGGTCCGACCGGCGAGGGGCAGGCGGCGACCACGCCGATGTGGCGGGTTCGCGCTGCCACCAGCTGGACCAGCAGGCCGCCCAGGGAGTGTCCGACCAGCAGGGGCGCGGAGTCGAGCGAGGCCACCAGCTCGACCAGGTCATCGGCGTAGTCACGCAGGCTCAGCGTGGCAATGCGGGCCGCGCCGTCGGGCAACGGCAATTCGTGATGGCGCAACGTCGGAGTGTGGACCGTGTAGCCGTGGTGTTCGAAAGCGGACCGGGCGCCGGCCAGCTGCCGGCCGCGGCTCCATGCGCCATGAATCAGGACGACATGTTTGCGCACTCCTGCAGTATTGCTGTCGCGGTCCTACTCGGGGTGGTCGTCGACCTTGAAGTCGAACCGGACATCGCCGGCGTCGATGCTGGTCACGGTCACATTGACGCCATAGGTCTTGCTGCCGTCGATGAGCTTACACCGCAGTGTCGCGCCCACCACGCCCTTGAGGTTGTCGGGGCAGGTCACCGAGTCGGGTCGTTGGCCCACCTTCTGATACAGCTTGTTGCTGATGATGTGTGCGACCTTGTCCTTGTCGACGGTCTCCACCATGTCGAACTTGACGTCTTTGCCGTCGACGCTGGTCACGGTGACGTTGACGTTGTATGTGGAGTCTTTGACCTTCATTTCGCAGTTGAGCTGAGCCCCGACCTTGGCCGGGAGATCTCCCGGGCAGGTCACCGACTCGGGCTTGTTGCCGGAAGCGTCGGTCATCTTGGCCTTGATCTGCTCGGCCACATCGCTTTTGCTCACCGAATGCGATCCGGTTCCGATCGAACAGGAACAGGCGCCGGCGCTGGCCATCAGGCCCACCGCGGCGCCTGAGACCAGAAACGTCCGCACGATCGAATGAGCCATATCGCCTCCCTGGCGTCGACAACTGGGAATCGGCTGATAATTACATGTCAAACAGCTCCGGAAAGGCGAATCAGCCAAACACCAAGCAAACGCTACTGTTTGGCAAAGAGATCCGGCGCCCGCAGGTCAGCCGATGTCGTGATAGCGGCGCAACGCCTCGGCGCGTTCGGTGCCGTGATCCACGATCGGCGCCGGATATGTTGACGGGCATGGGCCGCCGCGCCGCTGAATCCGATGCACGTTGTCGACATCGCGCAGTTCGGGGACCCAACGTCGAATGTAATCGCCCGCGGGATCGAACTTTTCGGCTTGTGCGCTCGGATTGAAGATCCGAAAGTACGGCGCGGCGTCGGTGCCGCATCCCGCCGACCACTGCCAGCCGTGCTGATTGCTGGCCAGGTCACCGTCGGTGAGTTGGTCAAGGAACCAGGCGGCCCCCCATTGCCAGGGCAGGTGCAGGTCTTTGACCAGGAAGGATGCGGCGATCATCCGGACCCGGTTGTGCATGAACCCGGTTTCGCGCAACTGACGCATCCCGGCATCGACCAATGGATATCCGGTTTCTCCGGCCTTCCAGCACTCGAAAAGGCGTCTGGCGTTGGCGTCGGTGTCGGTCACGATGCCGTCGAAGTTGCTGTTCCAGTTGTGCCAGGCGCTGGCCGGCCAGTGGTGCAGGACGGCGCCATAAAAATCCCGGAACGCCAACTCACGTAGGTAACTACGCGCTCCGGTGCCGGTCAGGTCCATGCCCGCGACCATGGTCCGGGGATGGATGGTGCCGAACTTCAGGTGCGCCGACATCCGGCTGGTGCCCTCGAAGTCCGGCCTGTCGCGGTCATGCTCATAGCGGTCCAGCTTGGCGGTGCGGAATGCTGTCCATTCCCGGATGGCCGCGGCCTCACCGGCGGCCAGGTCAAGCTCAGTGCCCGGATCGGGGATCTCGCACTGCTCGATGTCGGTCTGCGCCGGATCCAGCCAACACGCCGATCCGGGCCCCGTGTCAGCCGGTGCTCGCCATCGCGCGTCCTGCCATTTGCGGAAGAACGGGGTGAACACCTGGTAGGGGCTGCCATCGTTTTTGACGACTCGACCCGGTGAAACCAGATACGGCGAGCCCGTCGCTACCAGTGGCACGCGGCCCAGCCCCGCTGCAACCCGTTCGTCGCGACGCCGCCCAAACGGCGCGAAATCGCCGGTAACGTGCACCGATGATGCCTCGATTGCTTTGGCTATCAGCGGAATCCGCTGCTCGGGCCGACCGCGTGTCACCAGTAGGCGGCCCTGCAGTGCATCGTTGAGTTGGCGAAGTGAGTCGCCGAGGAACTGCAGGCGGCGCAGGCCTGAGGAAGCTTCCAGGCGCGGGTCGACCACGAAGCAGGCGAGCACTTCCTCGCTATCGGCGGCAGCGGCCAGTGCCGGATGATCGCCAAGCCGCAGATCGCGGCGAAACCACAACAGAGCCCTTGTCATTGGGTGGTTCAGCGGTTGAGTCGCCAGACGTGGGTGGCCAGCACGGTGGCGAACGCGCACCACACGGCGTAGGGGAGCATCGCCAGCCCGGCGCGCCGATCGGCGTCGGCGGTTCGCCGCACCAGGTCGGCGCTGCTGGTTGCCAGGACCGCGGCACCGAGCGCTGACGCTCCCAGCCGGTGGAACCGGAAGAACAGCCAACTCCACCCGGCGTTGAGTACCAAGTTGATGCTCAACGCGCCGATGTAGCGGCGTGCCTTGTCGCGCTGGCCAGTTGCGTTCAACCGGTCGATGGCCACTGCCGAACTGGCGGCGATATCGCCGTAGAGCGTGGTCCACACCATGGGGAAGGCGACCGAAGGTGGCTGGTAGGACGGTTTGCGCAGTCGCGCGTACCAGTCTGAGGTTCGTGGCGGGCTGGCAATGCTTCCGCTACCGGCCGCCGCGGTGACCGCAAGCGCGGTGCCGGCCAGTGTCGATTTGTTCATTCTGATCCTCCGTCCGCGTGCGAATACGCTAAATCAGGTTGGTGAGCAGTGGTTTTGGGATCACTGGGCCACCAGATGCGATCGCCGATCAAGGTGAACAGCGCCGGAATTACCAGGGTACGTACGACGAAGGTGTCCAACAGAATTCCCAGGCCGACGATGATGCCCAACTGGGTCAGCACGATCAGGGGCAGCACAGCGAGCACGCAGAAGACGGCGGCTAGAACGATTCCCGCGCTGGTGATGACCCCGCCGGTGGCGGACACCGCCCGGACCATCCCGGCGCGCGCGCCATTTCGTGCCGACTCCTCACGGGCTCGGGTGACCAGGAATATCGTGTAGTCCACCCCGAGGGCGGCCAGGAACAGGAACGCGAACAGTGGGGTGCTGTTGTCCAGGGCGGGAAAGCCGAATACGTGGATGCTGGCCCAGCCGCCGAGTCCCAACGCGGCCAGCGCGCCGAGAATGGTGGCGGCCAGCAGGATCAGCGGAGCCAATGCGGAGCGCAGCAGCGCGTAGAGCACCACCAAGATGACGGCAAGGATGGCCGGAATCAGCAGGGCACGGTCGTGCTCGGCCGCGTCGCGTACGTCAAGTGCCTGCGCATCCGGCCCGCCGACCAACGCGGAGGGGGACGCTTGGCTGGCCGAATGTCGAAGCGCTGCAATCGTTGTGAACGCCCGTTCGGAGGATGGTGGGGCGTCGATCACCACCGACCACTTGGTCAGTCCGGCCCCGAACTTGCCGGAGCGGCCCGACTCGGTAACCGAGACCACGCCCGGTGTTGCGCCAATGGCTTGCCGCACTTGCGTCGCCTGCGCCGAGGGGGCTACCACCAGTGTGGGGTTAACCAGGCCCGCGGGGAAGTGCTGGGCCACGACGTCGTAGCCGGAAACCGAATCAGCTTTGACCCGGAACTGCTCGGTCTGAGACAGCCCGATGCGGGTGCCGAGCAGCCCGGTCGCCAACCCGATCAACAGGGCGACGGTGACCAGGGCGACCGGAGCGGGTCGGCGAGCCACCCGTTGGGCGACCGCATGCCAAAAGCCGGAATCGAGCGCCGTGGTGTCCTCGGCGCGGGGAATGAAGGGCCAGAACAGTCTTCGCCCACACAGCGCCAGCAGCGGTGGCAGCACCACTAGCACCGATACCGCCGCGACGACCAGCCCGCACGCCGCCAGGGCGCCCAGACTGCGGTTGCTGGGGGTTGCCGCGAAGACCAGCGTGAGCAGCGCCAGCACCACGGTGGCATTGCTGGCGGCGATCGGCGGTCCGGCCATGCGCACCGCCCGGGCCAGCGCGTCGCGGTGATCGCGGTGAACCGGAAGTTCCTGCCGGTATCGAGAAATCAGCAGCAGCGCGTAGTTGGTCCCGGCGCCGAAGACCAGCACACTGGTGATCCCCGAGGTGGATCCGTCGAAGTTCAGCCCGGTCAGGGCGGCGACCGCGGTCCCGACTGTGGTCGCGACCCGATCGGCGAAGGCGATCACCAGCAATGGCAGCAGCCATAGCACCGGCGAGCGGTAGGTGAGGATGAGCAGCAGCGCTACCAACGATGCCGTCACCGCCAGCAGGGTGATGTTTGCGTTGGTGAATGCATTGGCGATGTCGGCGCCGAAGGCCGGTCCGCCGGTGACATGGGCGTCCAGGTCCGCCGGCAGTCCCTCGTGTGCCGCCTCGCGCAACGCCTTGACAGCGTCGTTGAGGGCCAGGCCCGACAGGTTCGCGCTGATGGGCACCACCGAGATTGCCGCTTTTGTGTCGGCCGAGATCAACGGAGCTGCCGGTCGCGGGTTCGCGCCGGGGTGTGCCGAGGCCTGCATGCGCTGTGCTGCCTGTTGTGCCGCGCGGCGATCGGCGGCGTCCAGCGTGGTCCCGTCCGAGCGAGTGACGACCAGGATCAGTGGGGCCCGGTCGCCGCCGGGGAAGCGGCCCAGCTCGGATTCGACTTTCGCCGACTCCGCGTCGGCGGGTACCGACTGCGGTGCTTGCCCGGCCGCGGAGTTTCCTCCTACCAACACCATGAACACCGTGGCCAGTGCGACGACACCCACCGAGATCAGCCACGACCTCTTGGCCGCTAGCGCCGCCGCAAGTCTGTCCCAAACCACGTGCGCAAGTATTTCAGTTATTAAGTAATTTTGAATCAAGGGTGCACCCGGTGTGCTCCGCTGGTGCCGCACCAAATGCCAAAAGCTATGGGGAGTAGCGTAATTTATGCAGATCGTCTGATCGCATGCCGGTCGGCGCCGGGTAGCGCCGCGCGAGGCGCCGGTGCTGCCCGCCGGGTTTGGCCAGTAGTGTCGTCGGCTTAGCGGGCAGTCATGCCCGGTAAGGGCATTCGGGCCGGCGAAGGGACTCCGTTGGGCATCATCACCAGGGCGGCCACACCGCTAATCCGGGCCATCGCCTCGCTGTGCGCGCTGGTCGCCACCCCGGCGGTAGCGGCGCCCGATGCGCTGTCCGCGGCCGTGGACAGCGCGTTTCGACCGCTGCTGGTCCAGTACGACATACCCGGTATGGCCGTAGCGGTGACGGTCAACGGCCAACAGCGCTACTTCAACTATGGAGTTGCCGCCAAGCAAAGCGGTGCCCCCGTGACGGCGGACACCATCTTCGAGATCGGTTCGGTGAGCAAGACGTTCACCGCAACGCTGGCCTGCTACGCGCAGGAACTCGGCAGAATATCGCTGGCGGGGCACCCCTCCGCGTACATGCCGCAGCTCGCGGGCAGCGCCATCGACAAGGCCACCCTGCTGAACTTGGGTACCTACACCGCTGGCGGACTGCCCCTGCAATTTCCGCCCGAGATCACCGACGACGCCCAGATGCAGGCCTACTTTCAGCAATGGACACCCGATGACGCCCCGGGCCAACAGCGGCGCTACTCCAACCCGAGCATCGGGCTGCTGGGCCACCTCACCGCGCTGGCGATGAACAGCGATTTTGCCGATTTGGTCCAAACCCAGGTCTTTCGCAAGCTGGGGCTGTCCCACAGCTTCATCCGGGTGCCGCAAGCCCAGATGGACGACTACGCGTGGGGGTACAACGCCAGCAACGAACCGGTTCGGGTGAACCCGGGGGTTTTTGCTGCCGAAGCTTACGGCGTCAAGTCATCTGCACCTGACATGCTGCGCTTCGTCGAGGCTAACATCTCACCCGAGGGCCTACCGGCGTCGATGCGCCGTGCCGTGCAAGCAACCCACCTCGACGACTTTAATGTCGCTGACATGGTCCAGGGGCTTGGCTGGGAGCAGTATTCCTACCCGGTCACCCTCGATCAGCTGCTGGCCGGCAACTCCAACACCATTGCCATGCAGCCAAACCCGGTTACCCTGGTCGCCGGGGTGCCCCCGTCCGGCCCGAGGCTGTTCAACAAGACCGGTTCCACCGACGGGTTCGGCGCCTATGCCGCGTTCGTACCCGACAAAAGGATCGGCATTGTGATGCTGGCGAACAAGAACTTCCCCAACGCCGCACGCATCACGGCGGCCCATGCGGTGCTCGAAAAACTCGCGGCCGAGTCGCGATAGATCGGATCAATGGTCGAGCCCGCACGGGCCTTCGCGAGCCGGCGCCCGCCTCCGTCAGCTAATTCAACTGGTTAAAGATTAATGAACTGAAATTAATTGCCGATGCGGATATGCTGCACATTGCCATGGATGCGGATGAACAGGCCTGCAGCCGCCAGGGGCTCGAGTCGGCGATTTCGGCCGATCTGCGGGAGTTATCGACCGAATCCGATCAGATCGGCCACTTGTTTGCGGTGTCACACAGCGTGCGCCCCAACGATTTTCGGGCGCTGCTACACATCATGGTCGCCGAAACCGGCGGTCGGCCGCTGACCTCGGGGCAACTCGGGGAGTGGATGGGTCTATCGGCCGCCGCGATTACCTATTTGGTGGATCGGCTCATCGAATCCGGCCACATTCGACGCGATACTCACCCCGAAGACCGTCGCAAGGTCGTCCTACGGTATTCCGAACCCGGCCTGGCGACCGCCCGGTCTTTCTTCACTCCGCTGGGAATGCACACCCGTGCCGCGCTGGACGGCGTTGCCGACCCGGATCTGGTGGCGGCGCATCGAGTCTTTACCGCCCTTATCGCCGCGATGCGCGTGTTTCGGACCGATCTGAGCTCGCCGTAGCGCTAGGGCGCGCTCTGGCCGATCTTCTTCAGGGCGGCCACCAGGCCCGCGGGATCGGCGACGGTCACGGTCAGTGCCGAGTGATCCCGCAAACCCAGCACCCGGTGGATCCGCGGCTCGAAGTGGACACACGCCCCGGCCTGCGCATTGGTGCCAAAGGTAAGGCCGTCGTCGACCATCGACAGTCGCGGGCCTACCGCGGTCCACCATCGGTATGGCCCGGTGACGTGGGAGTCGGTCACGCTCGACAGTGGCGCTTCGGCATGAAAGGGCCCATAGCGGGCCACGAAACGGCCGTCGTCGGTCAGCGTGACGCCTTGGCGGCCCGGCCACCGGAACGGGAGCCACATGGGGGCCAGGCGGGCGTCGTAGCGGTAGGGAAAGTACTCGCCCCGGTCTTGCGGCGTCATTGCATGGCTCCGATCGTTGGCGCCCCAGCTGCCTGTGTCCCCTCGAGGCTACTGGTCGCACCGCATGGTTTCGACGTGGTGGTTGGGTCGGTGGCTGTTCCACAATTGACGGGCCGGCGGGCTCGACTTGCCGGGGCGTAGCGTCGACAGACACACGAAAGGTAGATCCCCAGATGCTGGGATGCATTGTGCCGCGTTTGGCCCAATTCCTGGAGGCGGTCGGTCTCGTCGTTGGGGTGCGGGTTACCGAAGAACCGGCCCACACCGTCGAACAACTCGGCAAGGGCCTAGAGGTCCGTCGTTATGGTCCGCGCGTTGCGGCCGAAACCGTGGTCGACGACACCGAGGAAGGCGCCCGAAATCGCGGATTCCGCGTCCTGGCCGGCTATATTTTCGGCGCCAACCACGCCAAGTCGAAACTGGCGATGACGGCTCCCGTGAGCCAACACCGCGATCAGACCGGCGCGGGCGAACCCATCGCCATGACAGCGCCGGTGGCGCAGCAAGCCGGCGACGGCGGCACGTGGACGATACGGTTTTTCATGCCGGCCAAGTGGACCCTGGATACCCTGCCGGTGCCGAACGACAACGCCGTCGCCCTGGTAGCGGTGCCGGCGGAGACTTACGCGGTGCTGCGCTTCAGCGGTGATCGCGGCGCGGGCGCGGTGGCGGCGCGCACCACGGAGCTACTCGGCTTGCTCGACGGCACCGATCTGCAACCGGTTGGTTCGCCGGTGGCGTGGTTCTACGATCCGCCGTGGACAATTCCATGCCTTCGTCGCAACGAAATCGCCGTTCCGGTGACCAGGCGCTGACCAGGCCTTCGGTAGAGTCATTACTTCTGCATCGAGCGTGGCTTTTGCACTGTGGTGATCGACCGAGCTGCGATTGAGCAGTAGTGTTTGACTACGCCAAGAATGGGTAACCGGTTTCCGCCGGATAATGTCGTTGCCAATAGAAGTGGGGTTGGTCGCGGCTGGATTGCCGTGACCGGTTGGAAATCATGTATCACCGATGGTGTCGCGCAGCGATCGCGGTCGTGTTCGTGCTGGTGAGCGTTGAGACGCCGGCACTGGGGCGGGCCGCCGTTGGAGTGACGGCATATCCCGGATTGGAAATCCATCAGGGCTCGGTGGTGTGCGTGATTGGATTCGTCGAACCGCAGATGCGGATAGCCTTCAGTGCCGGTCGATGCAATGGCGATCCGATGGTGACCGACCGCTACGGCAATGCGGTCGGTGCCGTGACGCTGGCCGGCCAGGCGACGGTCAGTGAAGTGGCGGTCGACGGTGCGGCTGCCGGTGTCGACTATGAAGTCATCACCTTGGCCCCCGAAGTGGCCGCTACCGACCTGCTGCCCACCGGACTTCGACTGCAGTCGAAACCAGGGTTTCGGGTCCAGCCCGGTGCACGGGTGTGTGAGGCCACCGCGGCGAGGCAACGCTGCGGCCGCGTCGACACCGTCACCGAGAGCCGCTTCGTCATTGCCGGCATGGACGCGGATCAGCACGAGATTGGTGCACCCGTATACGTGCTGGACGACGACAACCACGCCTTGATCGCCGGCTTGCTCGACGGTGTGCGCGGCTCGATATCCGAAGCCCAGTCCTGGCCGGCGGTCATGCGGCAGGTCTACCTCGATTCACGCTCGGTGGACTCCACGCAGCCACCCCCGCAGGGGCGCACGATCGGCAGCTAGCTGATCACCGATGACGCCCCAGCAAGTGGCGCAGGGCCGTGTCGAGGTCGGGCTGGCGGAACCGGTGCTCAGCCAGCGCCAGCCGCGCCGGCAGGACGCGCTGACTGGCACACGCGAGTTCGCGGGCGCCCTGATCGCCCAGCAATAGCCGCGGTCCCAGTGCCGGGACCGGCAACACCGCGGGTCGGTGCAAGACCTGGGCCAGGGTGCGCGTGTACTCGGCGTTACGCACCGGTTGTGGTGCAACAGCGTTCACCGGACCCGATAGCCCGGTGTCCCACAAGGCGCGGTGATAGATGTCGACCAGGTCGTCGATCCCGATCCAGGACAGCCACTGACGACCGTCGCCAAGGCGGCCGCCCAGCCCGGCGCTGAACAGGGGGCGCAGCAACTGCAGGGTGCCGCCGCGGGGAGACTGCACGATGCCGGTGCGTACCAGCACCACTCGCACGCCGTCTTGTCGGGCGGGGCCGGTCGCCGCTTCCCACTCGGCGACGACATCGGCGAGAAACCCCTCGCCGCGACCGCTTTCCTCGGTCAGTATCTCGTCGGCACGGTCGTAGCCGTAATACCCGACAGCCGAGGCCGAGATCAGCACGCGAGGCCCGTCAGCGCCGCGGCCCAGTAACTCGGCAAGCCGACGCGTCGGACCAATTCGGCTCTCGCGTATAGCGTTTCGATGCGCTGTGGTGAACCGCCCGGCGATTGAGGCGCCGGCCAGATGAATCACCGCGTCGATCCCCGTCAGTAACTCGGGGTCAGGATCGTGCGGGTCCCAGTGCCGCTCGTCGGCGCCGCGTGGGGTGCCACGAACCAAGCGCACGACCCGGTGCCCGCCAGTGCTCAAAAAGGCGGTCAGCGCCGAACCGACCAGCCCGGAGGACCCCGTGACCGCAATTGTTGTGGGGCCCAGGCCAGCAGCGGCGGCAAGTTTGTGTGCGGCCAGATCATCGGCAAGCTGCTGGTGGCGGTATACGAACATCGGCCGCAATGCCGATGCCGGTATCGGGGTGTCGACACGGTCGATCACCCGGGTCCGGCCCGCGCCGGCGTCCTCGAAGTCGTGAGTGTGCCGCCACCGCACCGCGATTCGGGCCGGCAGCGAAGCCAGCCCGTCGCTTGCGATGGTGTCGACGAAACGCCTTGGGGGATCGTAGGAATCGGGCTGGTGCTGGGCCAACCAGCGCAGGCCGCCGGGAAGCGCCAGCGTCGCGCGACCATCTTCGAGTGATCGTGCCTCGGTTACCAACCGCATGGGTTGCCAGGGCGGTGACAGTCGGCTGAATGCTCCAGGCCTGCTGTGCCACTCGAACACCTCATCGCGTGGCGCGTCGACCACGCTGGAATACACCACGCCCATCGTTGCACGTTACCGCCGCGGGTGGCCGCGCGGCGACGGCGTGCCCGATAGCGGATAGTGATCAGCATGAGCGTTGTCGATGGCATCCGTTCTTTGCTGGATACCACCCTGGATCGGGCACTCGATCGCACCATCGTTGGGGGATACACCCGTGTCGGCTATCAGCTTCGCCATTCGGGCTGGTCCGACGATCCCTCACCGGCAGCCCTGCGGGGCCGCACCGCGATGGTCACCGGCGCAAATCGCGGCCTGGGTAAGGCCATTGCCGCCGGGTTGGCCGAGCTGGGAGCCGCCGTTGTGTTGACCGTGCGCGATCGCGACAGTGGGCAGCGCGCACGCGACGAGATCGCCGCGGCCTCCGGCGCCGACGTGCGGGTGGAGGTCTGCGATGTCTCCAGCCTCAGTGCCGTTCGGGCCTTCGCGACAGACCTGCGCACCCGGGTGTCCCGGCTGGACGTGCTGGTCCACAATGCCGGGTTGCTGCCCGCGGCCCGCGCCGAGACCGACGAGGGCCATGAGATCACGCTGGCCACCCACGTCTTGGGGCCGATACTGCTGACCGAACTGCTGGTTCCGATGCTGGCCGAGTCCGACGACCCGAGAGTGATCCTGATGTCTTCGGGCGGCATGTACACCCAACCGCTGCCGATCGAGGATCCCGAATACCGTGCCGGTGGCTACCGCGGGGCGGTCGCATACGCCCGCACCAAGCGCATGCAGGTGGCATTGACGCCGCTGCTTGCCCGGCGCTGGAGCGGCGAGCGCATCCGCGTCTACTCCATGCATCCCGGCTGGGCCGACACTCCGGGGGTGGCCACATCACTGCCGGGTTTTCGCGCGGTCATCGGGCCGCTACTGCGCACCGCCGAACAGGGCGCCGACACCGCGGTGTGGTTGGCGGCCACCAGACCGGCACCGCTGAGCGGCACCTTCTGGCATGACCGTCGGACTCGCCCGGAGCACTACCTGCCGTGGACCCGGTACAGCGACGATGACCGTCAACGGCTGTGGCGGTACTGCGCGGACGCGATCGGCATCGACTAGCGATCAGGCAGCGCGTGCTCGACGATCGGCAACCGGGGCAGCGGCTGCCGTTCTCCGCGCTTGGCCGCCAGGTACACCTGCGCGGTCTGCTCGGCCACGGTCTGCCAATCGAAGTCGGAGTTGAGCCGTTCCCGCGCGGCCCGGGCACGTTGCTGCGCGGCGGCCGGATCATCGAGCACACCGCACACCGCGGCGGCCAGCGCCGCCACGTCGCGGGGTGGGCACGATACCCCGGTGACCCCGTCGATCACCGCTTCGCCCAACCCGCCGATATTCGACGTCACCAACGGTGTTCCGGCCGCGGTGGCCTCCAGCGCGACCAGTCCGAACGGCTCGTAGTGGCTGGGGAACACCGCGGCGTCGGCCCGATGTAGCAGGGTCAGCAGTTCGGCGTGCTCGAGGTAGCCCAGGAACTTGGTGGCCTTGAGCACCCGGTGTTTGCGTGCCTGCTCGACCAGCCAATCCTGTTGGGTGCCTTCGCCGGCGATGGTAAGTGTGGTGCCTGGGTGCGCGCGCCTGATCCGCGGCAGTGCGGCAATGGCATTGTGCACACCCTTCTCGTACTCCAGCCGACCGACGTAGAGCAGTTCCGGTGGCCCGGTGCGTGGTTTACGGACCGCAAAAGGCCAGCGCGCCGCGTCGATACCGTTGCGAATCACCGCCGTTTCGGCCAGCCCTGGGCCGAACAGCTCGGTGATCTCATCGCTCATCGATCCCGAACATGTGATCAGCGAATCGGATTCACGCACCAGCCAGGATTCGACCGCGTGCACCTGGCGACTCAGATCTCCCGAAACCCAACCGGAATGCCGCCCGGCTTCGGTCGCATGAATCGTGGAAACCATTGGCACGTCGTAGTAGTCGGCGAGCGCAATCGCCGGATGTGCCACCAGCCAGTCATGCGCGTGCACGATGTCGGGTTGCCAGGGTTGCTCCGCGCCGGGACCGCTGAGGGTAAGGCCGGCCCGGACCATGGCGTGACCCATGGCCAGGGTCCAAGCCATCATGTCGCTACCGAAGCTGAATTCGTGCGGATCCTGCGCGGCCGCGATCACCCGGACTCCCTCGCTGATCAGATCAGACGGTGGGTGGGTGCTGGGGTCGGTGCCCGAGGGCCGGCGGGACAGCACCACGACTTCGTGGCCGGCCGCGACCAATGCGGTGGCGAGGTGGTGGACATGGCGGCCGAGCCCGCCGATCACCACCGGTGGGTACTCCCACGACACCATCAGGATCTTCATGAACGTGGCCCCCTCCACGAACGTGCACAAAATGTCGGCCGCAGCGGCGTGTCGCTGTACAGCCGCGCACGCTCGTCGGTCGCCGGCGCGCTCACTTGGGCAGCCTTCGTGCGTCCAGAGCCCCGAACAGGCCATCGGCGCGGTTCCAGCCTTGGGCCAGTCGCTGGGCGTTGTCGCGCCGGCCCGACGCCAGCGCCCCGGCGATCTCTCGGGTGGCGTGCGCATGCAAGTGCGCGCGATAGCGCGCATAGTCGGCGGCGGAGTCCTTGCTCACCATGAACGGCCAGTCGCTCGAGACGGTCAGCAGCGTCTCACGCAGGATCTGATCGGCGACGTGATCGCGGGGGATCGGGCCATCCAGGGACGCGGTCTGGGCCAGCGCCTTATCGACGGTGGTCAGTGCGGTGTCGACCACTTCGGAGTTGAGCTGGACCAGATCGGACACCTTGGGGCCGTTCCAGACTTGCCAGTCCTTGCCGGAACCCCAAGAGCTGGGGGGCAATTCGACCGGAGCGCCCACGAATCCGTTGGCCATGGCATCGTGCAGCGTTCCCACCCGCACGCCGGCGGCAGGCAGGGCGCGCAGCACCCGCTGCAACCAGGTCGGCCCCTCGTACCACCAATGGCCGAACAACTCGGTGTCGAACGCGGCGACCACGTGCGCGGGCCGGCCGATGCGCTGTGACTCGGCAATCAGCCGGCCGCGCACCACTTCGACGAAGTCGGCGACGTGGACGTCGATCGCGCGGTCGGCGCGCTGCGGGTCGTAGGGGGCTTTGGCCTCCGATGCCACATTGCGGCCGGTGACGCGGGCCGGTTTGAGGCCGGTCAGGTGATCGTAGGTGTGGAAATCGCGGTATGCGGCATGCCCGGGGTAGCCGGATTTCGGTGACCACACCCGGTAGCTGACCTGCAGATCACGCCCGAACGCGACCACGTCGGTGTCGCCGACCGGTCGGCCCAGTGCGGTGTCGCCGTGCAGGGATGGGCCGTCCACCATGAAATGGCTGACCGCGGCGGCCGCGTAGTCGTGCTCCATGCCGGGGGCGTATGCGCATTCGGGTGCCCAGATCCCCGATGGGCTGTGCGCCATCCCCAGCCGTGCGTCGGCCAAACCTTCGCGCAGCGCGAACTCCCGCAGCCGCGGATTCAGCAACGGCTGGAACGGGTGGGCCAGTGGGCCGCCGAGCAACTCGACCGTGCCGGCGTCGATCAGGGCGCGCAGCAGCGGGCTTGCGCCATGGCGCCAGGCGGCGGCGAAGTCGTCAAGCGCCTGATCGGCCTCGGCGCACTCGCGGGTTCCGAAGTCGCGTAGGGCCTCTGGTGTGCAGGAGAGGTGTTTGGCCGACTTCGATGCGGGCGCAGACCGGACGCTGGTGGCCTCGGCCGCGCGCAGCCGCCAGTTGGCCAGCCAGTGATGCATTCCGTCCAGGCAATAGGGGTCGTCGAGTTGGGCGTTGACTACCGGAGTCATCCCCAGCGTGATGAGCCCGCGGCGCCCCTCGTCGGCCAGGGTGCGCAGCACCCGGAACAACGGCAGGTAGGCGGCCGACCAGGACTGGTAGAGCCACTCCTCGCCGACCGGCCATCGGCCGTGGTGGGCAAGCCAGGGCAGATGGGTGTGCAGCACCAGGGTGAACAACCCGGGCACCCGGTCTGGCGAATTGGTGTTGTCCCAATTGGTCAATGCCGCACCGCGATCGCAATCAGATCCAGGCTGTCGTCAATTTCGTGGGCGGGTTCCAGCCCCGCCCCGATGATGTCGAAGTCCGCGGTGGTGACCACCGCGACATCGGCGGTCAGTTCGGCTGACCACGGTTGGTCGGCGACCGCGCGGGCGATCTGGGCGTCGATGATCGAGCCGCCATGGCGTTCATCTATCGCGCGCAGCTGCGGCCCGTGGAACAACCCGTACATCGTCACCTCGGCAAAACCCGCTTCTAGCAGCAGTTCGGTGAGTTCGGCGGCGTTGAGTTCGCGAGTGTGGAAGGGGTTGATCGGGGTGTCGCGGCCGGGGGAGAAGGTGATCCGGTTCGGCGTGGACACCATCAATACGCCCGACGGGCGCAGCACCCGCGCGCATTCGCGGACGAATTGGCCCTGATCCCACAGGTGCTCAATGACCTGGAAGTTGACCACCACGTCCATCGATGCGTCGGGAAGGGGCAAGTCCGCCAGGTTCGCCTGCATTACCTCGACCCGGGGGTAGCGGTGGCGGACATGCGCTACCGCGGCCTCGTCGTAGTCCACGGCCACAACGCGGCGCGCGACATCGGCGATCATGTCGGCGCCGTAGCCTTCGCCGCAGCCCGCTTCCAGCACGTCGCGGCCCTCGCAACGAGGCGCCAGCCGTTCGTATACGACCTCGTGGCGACGGAACCAGTAGTTCTCGATGTCCAGATCGGGGATGGTGCGTTCGCCCGTCAGCGTCAACACCGCATCGACCGGCGGCGCACTGGCGGTCGGGATCTGGTCGGGAACGTCGGGGACGAATGAGCTCATTGCTAACGCAGGCTAGTGCCTAGCGCCCGATTCGCGAACCGTAGCCAGAAATGCCAGGAATGCTCGAGCCCCCGACGCGGGGGTCTGGCGGGGTGGGATAGCCGCGGGTTATGGAGGGGGTGAGCGGGCAATTGAGCAACTGCCACCCGCTAAGGTGTGAGGGCAGACCGCGAAAAGTTACCGCCTAGTAACATGCCGTGCGGTTGCGAACCGCGTGACCGAAGTCCTGCAGTCGACGGCTGCGGGACTCCTTCGAGGAGGACGAGCCACACCCATGACAAACATTGTGGTCCTGATCAAGCAGGTCCCAGACACCTGGTCGGAGCGCAAGCTGACCGAGGGCGACTGGACGCTAGACCGCGAGGCCGCCGATGCGGTCCTGGACGAGATCAACGAACGAGCGGTGGAAGAAGCGCTGCAGATCCGCGAGCGCGAAGGCGGCGAGGGTTCGGTGACCGTGCTGACCGCGGGTCCCGAGCGCGCCACCGAGGCGATCCGCAAGGCCCTGTCCATGGGCGCGGACAAGGCCGTCCACCTCAAGGACGACGGCATGCACGGCTCGGACGTCATCCAGACCGGGTGGGCGCTGGCACGTGCGCTGGGCGCCATCGAGGGCACCGAGCTGGTGATCGCGGGCAACGAGTCCACCGATGGCGTGGGCGGCGCGGTGCCGGCCATCATCGCCGAGTACCTGGGCCTGCCGCAGCTCACCCACGTGCGCAAACTGTCGGTCGAGGGTGGCAAGGTCACCGGCGAGCGTGAGACCGACGAGGGCCTGTTCACCCTGGAAGCCTCTCTTCCGGCTGTGGTCAGCGTCAACGAGAAGATCAACGAGCCGCGCTTCCCGTCCTTCAAGGGCATCATGGCCGCCAAGAAGAAGGAAGTCACCGTGCTGACCCTCGCCGAGATCGGGGTTGAAGCCGACGAGGTGGGCCTGGCCAACGCCGGGTCGACGGTGCTGTCGTCGACCCCGAAGCCTGCCAAGACTGCCGGTGAAAAGGTCACCGACGAAGGTGAAGGCGGCAACCAGATCGTGCAGTACCTGGTTGCGCAGAAAATCATCTAGCGAGTGCCCTGCATTTCAGGCCCAATGACGAAAGAGCGATAAACCCCATGGCTGAAGTATTGGTGCTCGTTGAGCACGCGGAAGGCGCGCTGAAGAAGGTCAGCGCCGAATTGATCACCGCCGCCCGTGCGTTGGGTGAGCCGGCCGCCGTTGTGATCGGCGCCCCCGGCACCGCCGCGCCGCTGGTCGACGGACTGAAGGCGGCCGGTGCCGCCAAGATTTACGTCGCTGAGTCCGACGTCGTCGACCAGTACCTGATCACCCCGTTCGTCGACGTGCTGGCGGGACTGGCTGAATCCTCGGCCCCGGCGGCCGTGCTGGTGGCTGCCACCGCCGACGGCAAGGAGATCGCCGGGCGGCTTGCTGCCCGGATCGGGTCGGGTCTGCTCGTCGACGTGGTGGGGATCAACGACGGTGGCAAGGCCGTCCACTCCATCTTCGGTGGCGCGTTCACCGTCGAGGCCCAGGCCACCGGTGACACCCCGGTGATTTCGGTGCGTGCCGGTGCGATCGAGGCCGAGCCGGCCGATGGCGCCGGTGAGCAGGTCAGCGTGGACGTCCCGGCCCCTGCCGAGAACGCCACCAAGATCACCTCGCGTGAGCCGGCGGTCGCCGGCGACCGCCCCGAGCTGACGGAAGCCACGGTGGTGGTGTCCGGTGGCCGTGGTGTCGGCAGTGCCGAGAACTTCAGCGTGGTCGAGGCGCTGGCCGACTCGCTGGGGGGTGCGGTCGGTGCTTCGCGTGCCGCGGTCGACTCCGGCTACTACCCGGGTCAGTTCCAGGTGGGGCAGACCGGCAAGACGGTTTCGCCGCAGCTCTACATCGCGCTGGGTATCTCCGGGGCGATCCAGCACCGCGCGGGCATGCAGACGTCCAAGACCATCGTTGCGGTCAACAAGGACGAAGAGGCGCCGATTTTCGAGATCGCCGACTACGGCGTGATCGGCGACCTGTTCAAGGTTGCCCCGCAATTGACCGAGGGGGTCAAGGCTCGCAAGGGCTGATCGGCCGATTCAGTAGTAGTAACGGCCCCGCAGGCTTGCCTGCGGGGCCGTTATCGTCGGCTGCGACATTTCGTCATCTGACGTGCACCGACATGTCACAGCGCTGATGCCGGTTAGCTGACCGGTTAGGCCACGTTGGTGGCATGAGCATCGCTTCTGTCCTCATACCCAGCGACAAGCCGCGTGGCCCGGCGACCGATGCGGGTGCCGGCCCGCGCTATTCCCTATTGCTGTCCACCGATTCCGCGCTGATCGAGGCCGCTCAGCGCCTGCGCTATGACGTGTTCGCCGCCACGCCGGGCTTCGCGCTACCGGCGGCCGACGACCGCAGGGATGTCGACCGCTTCGACGAGTACTGCGATCACCTGCTGGTCCGCGACGACGACACCGGTGAGCTGGTGGGGTGCTACCGGATGTTGCCACCGGCAGGGGCCATCGCCGCGGGAGGCCTCTATACCGCTACCGAGTTCGACGTGGGTGCCTTCGACCCGCTGCGGCCGTCGCTGGTGGAAATGGGTCGCGCCGCGGTGCGTGACGGGCACCGCAATGGCGCGGTGGTGCTGTTGATGTGGGCGGGAATTCTTGCCTACCTGGACCGCTGTGACTACGATTACGTAACCGGCTGCGTGTCGGTGCCGATCGTCGAGCCAACCGGTCGGGACGGCATCACGCCGGGCCGCGAGCTGCGGGGCGTGCGTGACTTCGTGCTGAGGCGCCACCCGGCTTCCTACCGGGTGGACCCCTACCGGCCGGTGCGCATCGACGGCAAGAGCCTGGATGACATTGCCCCACCGCCGCGGCCGGCGATCCCGCCGTTGCTGCGTGGCTATCTGCCGCTGGGCGCGCAGGCCTGCGGCGAGCCCGCCCACGATCCGGACTTCGGGGTGGGGGATTTCTGTGTGCTGCTCGGCAAGCGTGACGCCGACATCCGCTACCTCAAGCGGCTCAGATCGGTGTCCGCGGCCGCGGAAATGGCGGGCGAGCTGGCGGGCGGAGCGGCCTGATGAACACTGAGGCCGGGCACTCCTGGCTGCCTCGCACCTCGTGCGACATCAGCTGCGTCAGCCTCGGCCACCCGGCGGTGCCCCGCCGGGTACCGGCCATCCTGCGGGTGGCGTTGCGCATCGTCTGGGCGCTGCTGCTGATGCCGGGGCTGCCGCTGCTCGGCGTGCCGGTGCCCGGCCGCAGCCACGCCCAACGCGCATACTGCCGGCTGGTCCTGCGTTGTTTCGGTGTCCGGATCACGGTGTCGGGCAGCCCGATCCGCAACCTGCGCGGGGTTCTGGTGGCCAGCAACCACATCTCCTGGCTGGACGTCTTTGCCATCGGCGCGGTACTGCCAGGTTCATTTGTGGCCCGCGCGGACATGTTCACCGGACCCGGGGTCGAGATTGTGGCCCGACTGCTGAAAATCATTCCGATCGAGCGGACCAGCCTGCGCCGGCTGCCCGGCGTGGTCGACACCGTCGCCCGCCGGCTGCGCGCCGGACAGACCGTGGTGGCCTTTCCGGAAGGAACCACCTGGTGCGGGCTGGCGTCGGGCAGCTTCTATCCCGCGATGTTTCAGGCCGCGATTGACGCCGGCCGTCCGGTGCAGCCGCTGCGGCTGACATATCACCACGTCAACGGGGCCATCTCGACCACCCCGGCCTTCGTCGGAGACGACACCCTGGCGCGCTCGGTTCGCCGGGTGCTCGCCGTGCGTCGCATCGTGGCGTCGGTGCATGTCGATTCCCTGCAACTGCCGGGCCGCGATCGCCGGGCCCTGGCCAGCCGCTGCCAGTCCGCAGTGCACGCTGGGGCGGCGCACCCGGCACACCGGCCCGCGCTGGTGGCCTGAAAAGGCCTCTCACCCTGCGGCAACGTGTCTGTGGACAATGGGTGACAGGGACCGTCAGCCCAGCGTGCAGGAGGCCGTCATGACAACATGGCCAACACCCGATCCGCCCGTCGGCGGCCAGGAGTCGGTGTGGGACTATCCCCGGCCGCCGCGGTTGGAGCCGTTCGCCGGTTCGATCACCATCGAGCTGGGCGGCCAGACGATTGCGTCGGCGACCCGAGCCTGGCGCGTGCTCGAGACCAGTCACCCACCCACGTACTACCTGCCCGAAGATGCGTTCGGCGACGGTGTGTTGCGCCCGGCGGCGGGCGGTTCATGGTGCGAGTGGAAGGGCCGAGCGAGCTACTTCGACCTGGTAACCCCGGCGCGACAGGCCGCGCACGCGGCATGGACCTACCCAAACCCCACCCACCCCTTCCAGCCCATCGCTGGTGCGATCGCGGTGATGGCGGCCCAGGTGGACCGCTGCACGGTCAATGGCGAGCCGGTGGTGCCCCAACCCGGCGGTTTTTACGGCGGATGGATCACCAGCTGGATTGTCGGCCCGTTCAAAGGCATTCCCGGATCGATGGGGTGGTAAGCGCGGCCGCCGGCTCAGGAGTTTGGGGTCGCTGACCTGGCCGGTATAGTGGGGCGAGTCATGGTCTACCTCGATCACGCCGCCACCACCCCGATGCATCCAACCGCCATCGAGGCGATGACGGCTGTGCTGGCCACCGTGGGCAACGCGTCGTCGCTGCACACCACCGGGAGGGCTGCGCGCCGGCGCCTCGAGGAATCCCGCGAGCTGATCGCGGCCAAGCTGGGGGCACGCCCCTCGGAGGTGATTTTCACCGCGGGGGGCACCGAGAGCGACAACCTGGCCGTCAAGGGAATGTACTGGGCGCGCCGAGACGCGCAGCCCGCCCGTCGGCGCATCGTCACGACTCGGGTGGAGCACCACGCCGTTTTGGACACGGTGGACTGGCTGGTTGAGCACGAAGGCGCCGAGGTGACCTGGCTGCCCACCGACGCCGATGGCTCGGTGTCGGCCAGCGCGTTGCGCGATGCGCTGGAGAGCCATGACGATGTCGCGTTGGTATCGGTGATGTGGGCCAACAACGAGGTCGGCACGATCATGCCGATCGCCGAACTGGCCGGGGTTGCCGCCGAGTTCGGTGTCCCCATGCACAGTGACGCCGTGCAGGCCGTCGGCCAGATACCGGTGGACTTCGGTGCCTGCGGCCTGGCGGCGATGAGTGTGACGGCACACAAGTTCGGCGGCCCACCCGGAGCCGGGGCGCTGCTGATGCGACGCGACGTCAGTTGTGTGCCGCTGCTGCACGGTGGTGGCCAAGAGCGCGATATCCGGTCCGGCACCCCCGACGTCGCCAGTGCGGTCGGTATAGCGGCGGCGGCGCGGATCGCGGTGGACGGGCTGGAGGCCAACAGTGCGCGGCTGCAGACGTTGCGGGACCGCCTCGTTGCCGGGGTGCTCGCCGAAATCGACGACGTTCGTCTCAATGGTGCCCGCGATCCGCTACGGCTGCCCGGCAACGCGCACTTCACCTTCCGCGGTTGCGAAGGTGATGCGCTGCTGATGCTGCTGGACGCCAACGGAATCGAGTGCTCGACCGGATCCGCCTGCACCGCCGGTGTCGCGCAGCCGTCGCATGTGCTGATCGCGATGGGCGCCGATCCGGCCAGCGCGCGCGGCTCGCTTCGTCTTTCGCTGGGGCACACGACAGTCGAGGCGGACGTCGATGCGGCGCTGCAGGTGCTGCCCGCAGCGGTGGCTCGCGCCCGCTCTGCCGCCGTGGCTGCCGCGGGAGCGGCCTGGTGAAAGTTCTAGCCGCAATGAGCGGAGGCGTCGACTCATCGGTGGCGGCCGCCCGCATGGTCGATGCCGGCCACGACGTCGTCGGCGTGCATCTGGCGCTGTCGACCGCGCCGGGCGCGCTGCGTACCGGCTCCCGGGGTTGTTGCTCCAAAGAGGACGCATCCGACGCGCGCCGGGTCGCCGATGTGCTTGGAATCCCGTTCTATGTATGGGATTTCGCCGAGAGGTTCAAAGAGGATGTGATCGACGACTTCGTGTCCTCCTACGCCCGCGGTGAGACCCCCAACCCCTGTATTCGCTGCAATCAGCGCATCAAGTTCTCGGCGCTGTATGCCAAAGCGTTGGCTCTGGGCTTTGACGTGGTGGTTACCGGCCACTATGCCCGGCTATCCGAGGGGCGGCTGCGCCGCGCTGTGGACCAGGACAAGGACCAGTCCTACGTGCTGGCGGTGCTGACCGCCGAGCAGCTGCGCCACGCGATGTTCCCGATCGGGGACACCCCCAAGCCGCAGATTCGGGAAGAGGCGTCCCGGCGCGGCCTGGCGGTGGCCGACAAGCCGGATAGCCACGACATCTGTTTCATTCCGTCGGGCAACACCCAGACGTTTCTGGGCGAGCGGATAGGGGTTCGTCGCGGCACAGTGGTGGACGCGGCCGGTGCGGTGCTGGCCACCCATGACGGCGTGCACGGTTTCACCATCGGGCAGCGAAAGGGCCTGGGGATCCCCGGGCCGGGGCCCGACGGCCGCCCGCGCTACGTGACGGCGATCGACGCCGAAACCGGCACGGTTCGGGTCGGTGACGTGGCCGATCTGCAGGTGCACGCGCTGACAGGGCGGGCGCCCATCTTCACCGCGGGTACCGCTCCGACGGGCCCGCTCGAGTGTGCGGTTCAAGTGCGTGCGCACGGTGAAACCACCAGTGCGGTAGCCGAATTGGCCGGCGACGAACTGTCGGTGCGGTTACATTCCCCGCTGCGGGGGGTGGCACGGGGGCAGACGCTGGTGTTGTACCGCCCCGATCCGGACGGCGATGAGGTGCTGGGCAGTGCCACCATCACCGCAACCTCGGCGTGCTCGCCGGTGTCCTAGCCCGGCACGTTGGCGGCGATGTTGGTGAGCACGATGTCAGAGACCGAATCCGGGAACCCGCAGAAGGTGACTTCCAGCAGGGCCACCGAAAGCACCCGGTAGTCGCGGCCGCAGTCACCGGGGCGCATGCGCAGCGAGTCGGCGTCGGCTTTCCAGCTGCTGACGAACAACCAGCCGCTGGAACTGTCTGCGCAACTTCCGACGGCGCCCACCAGATCGTCGAAGGCTCGTCGGGCGATGTCGGCGTCCGGATACACCGCCGCGGCTTCGGAGATCAGAGCGCTATCTGGCGGATCTTGGAAGGTGGTCTTGTGGAACCCCGCGATGTCGGGTCCAAAGGTGGTGGTCTCGGAGAAGATGAACCGGCATTCCACCGGCGCGGTCTTTGCCAGGGCATCGATATCCACCGGATAGCTGCCGTCCATCGCCGGAATGATCGTCAGGTCCTCGCCGGCGCCGGTGATCGCGCGCATCCGGGTTTGGTCCAATAGCAGGGCGCCGGCCTGCCGGGCCTCCGGGGCGGACGCACCGAACGCGGGTAGCGCTTCGCCGTCCACCACTCGCGTACACGCCGCTGCCAGGAGCGTGGCGCAACACATCAACAGCGGTCGAATCAGTCTGGCCATCTGCCACCCCTTTGTGCTTGCAACCTACCCCGGCGGTCCGTCGGTAAACACCCCTGGCTGTGTGCCACCGATGTGATGTCGAATACGGTTGGCAAGTGAGTGTTTTCGCAACGGCGACCGGCGTCGGGTCCTGGCCGGGCATCCTTGCGCGGCCGGCCGCCGAGGTCGTCGTTGGCGAGTTGGCGGATGCGCTGGCCTATCTGGTGGAGTTGCCCGCCAGGGGAGTGGGTGCCGACATGCTCGGGCGGGCGGGCGCGCTGCTGGTCGACTTGGCCCTGGACACGGTGCCGCGCGGCTACCGCATTGTGTCGCGGCCCGGCGCGGTGACCCGCAGGGCCATCAGCATGCTCAACGAGGACATGGACGCCCTGGAAGAAGCTTGGGAGACCGCGGGCCTTCGGGGCGGCGGGCGGGTGGTCAAGGTGCAGGCTCCCGGGCCGATCACCCTGGCGGCCGGGGTGGAGTTGAGCAACGGGCATCGGGCCATCACCGACCCCGGGGCCGTGCGTGATCTGGCCGCCTCGCTCGGCGAGGGAGTGGCCGCCCACCGGGCGGAATTGGCGCGCCGTCTCGATACACCGGTGGTGGTGCAGTTCGACGAGCCGACGCTACCGGCGGCCCTGGAGGGGCGGCTGACGGGCGTGACTTCGCTGGCCCCGGTCGCCGCACTCGACGAGGCGGTGGCGCTGGGGCTGCTCGATACCTGCGTCGAGGCCGCCGGCGCCGACGTGGCGCTGCATAGCTGCGCGGCGGCGCTGCCGTGGGATCTTTTGCAGCGCAGTGGTATCAGCGCGGTGTCGGTGGATGTCGCAACACTGCGCGCCGCGGACTTGGACAGCATCGCGGCGTTCATCGACTCGGGCCGTACGGTGGTGCTCGGCGTCGTGCCCGCCAGCGTTCCCGACCGCCGGCCTTCGGCCGAAGAGGTCGCCGCCGACGTGGTCGCGGTGACCGACCGGCTTGGCTTCGGCCGCACGGTGCTGCGCGACCATGTTGGGGTCGCGCCGGGCTGCGGTCTGGCCGGCGCGACGCCGCAATGGGCCCGCACCGCGATCGGCCTCGCCCGCAAGGCCGCCGAAGGCCTGGCTCGAGATCCCGATGCCATCTGAGGGTGCGATGTTCGGGGCCTGTGGCCCTGGCGGAGACCTCACCCTGTTCCGCTGATTGGTGGACATGCGGGTCGACGGGTGTATGCATCCGATTGGCGGACAGACCGCACTCGTTCGCGTGAGTAGGGTTCGGAAATATCCCATACGGAACGGAATGGGTGAGTGATCGATTCGCGAGACAACGGCGATTCTGCGAGCCGAAAGCCATTCCTGATTTTTTTCGCGAGTGTGGGTTAAGCTCGCGCGAAGTCTGTTGGTTCGGGCCATGCAGACCGTGAGTGAAAATCAGGTTATCAACTGCTGATTTCGGTCGTGGGGTCCAGAAGTGACGATATTGCTTGTCAATCCTCCCGGTGCCCGCCGTAATGGGCGCTCCTATTTGAGCGAGCAGAAGCTTGGCGACCCGTGGGTGTATTCCACCATACCGATGGAGCACCTCGGCATGATGTCGATCAAGGCTTACGCCAAGACCCAGGGGATCGAGATTGCCACCGTCAACGGGCTCGTTGCCGGGCACAGTTCGGTACAGGAAACGTGGTCGGCCATCGAGAACGCCGTGCGTTGCAGCGGTAAGCCCCGGCTGGTCGGCTTTTCGTGCATCGACACCCTTCCTGAGGTGCTGTGGCTAGCGCAGCGCGTTCGCGAGACCTGGGACGACGTGCAGATCGCCCTGGGAAATGCGATCGCGACATTGAATTACGAGCGGATTTTGCGCCAGCATGACTGCTTTGACTTCGTGATCGTTGGAGACGCCGAGGTCGGATTCACCAAGCTCGCCAATGCCGTGGCCAATGGCGCTGCGCTTGACGACGTTCCCGGGTTGGCCCGCCGGGACGATCGCGGGCAGATCATCTGCTCGCCGTCGCGCCTGATCGACCTCGACGAGCTGCCCCGTCCGGCCCGCGACGAGTTGCCGAGCGTTCTTGCCGATGGCTTTTCCGCCGCGGTCTTTTCGACCCGTGGCTGCCCCTACCGCTGCACGTTCTGCGGCACCGGAGCCATGTCGGCGATGCTCGGGCGCAACAGCTACCGGGCCAAGTCGGTTGACGCGGTGGTCGACGAGATCGCGTACCTGAAATCCGATTTCGACATTGGCTTTCTCTGCATCACCGACGACCTGTTCATCTCCAAGCATCCCAGCTCGCAACAACGCGCGGCCGAGTTTGCTGACGCCATGATCAACAGCGGCGTTGACGTCAAGTTCATGATGGATATCCGCCTGGACTCCGTGGTGGATCTAGAACTGTTCAAACACCTGCACAAAGCGGGTTTGCGCCGGGTTTTCGTCGGCTTGGAAACCGGTTCTTATGATCAACTCCGCGCGTACCGCAAACAGATCATCAATCGCGGACAAGATGCCGCCGACACGATCAACGCACTGCAGCAGGTGGGCGTTGACGTAATACCGGGCACCATCATGTTTCATCCCACGGTGCAGCCGGACGAATTGCGCGAGACCGCGCGGCTGCTACGGGCCACAAAATTCATCTCCACCTATAAGTTCATGGGCAAGATCACCCCGTATCCGGGAACACCCCAGGGAACGCCGGAGCCCTGGGGAACACCCCTATGCCAGGAGTATTCGGATCTGGGCTATCTACGCGAGGAATGGCCGCTGGGTGAATGGGACTTCGTGGACCCGGAGGCCGCGCGTGTTTATGCCGATGTCTGTTCGCTCATCGCGCCACGCCCGGACCTGCCCTACGACGAGGCCGAGAAGTTCTTCCTGGCGCGCCTTGACGAATGGGACGACGTCATCGCCGCGCGAATTGAGCAAACGGCAGCCGACGGCACCGGCACACTCGAGCCGCCCGGCGGCCCTCAGACGCCGGAACTGCTGTCGTTGACCTGACAATCCCGGGCCTTGCGGGCTGATTGGCGCGCCAACCGAGCCGGGGCCGACTGGAATCGAGCGGGTCAGGACTGAGAACCCACGGGCAGTCCGATAGCTGCCCGAGGACCCCGCCACCCCACGTCCGCGGATCGGCAACTACGTATTGTGGCTGCGTTGCGCCTGATAATCGAGATGTCGGCGGTCCGGGTGGACGTCGCAAGGCCGTGTGCGGCGAGGCCGCACGCACGGATGGGAAGGGGGATGGGGCGCCGGGTCCGCCGCGCGGACGTCGTGCCCCTGATCGCCAATGACTCCTGAGGTGTTGCGGCAGTGGCAGGAACTGGCCGAGCAGGTGCGTGAACACCAGTTTCGCTACTACGTGCGCGACGCGCCGGTGATCACCGACGCGGAATTCGACGAATTGCTGCGCCGGCTGGAGGCGCTCGAAGAACAGTATCCCGAGCTACGCACACCCGATTCTCCCACTCAGCTGGTCGGTGGCGCCGGTTTCGCGACCGAGTTCGAACCCGTCGAGCATCTGGAAAGAATGCTCAGCCTCGACAACGCGTTCAACACCGAGGAACTCACCGCCTGGGCCGGCCGCATCCACGCCGATGTCGGCGACAATGCGGCCTATTTGTGTGAGCTCAAGATTGACGGCGTGGCGCTGTCGCTGGTGTACGAAGGGGGGCGGCTGACCCGGGCCTCCACCCGGGGCGACGGCCGCACCGGCGAAGATGTCACGCTCAATGCCCGCACCATCGAGGACGTTCCGGAACGGCTTTCCCACAGCGAGGACCACCGCATGCCCGAGGTGCTCGAGGTCCGCGGTGAGGTGTTCTTTCGGGTGGCTGATTTCCAGGCGCTCAACGCGAGCTTGGTCGAGGAGGGCAAGGCACCGTTCGCCAACCCCCGCAACAGCGCGGCCGGGTCGTTGCGGCAAAAGGACCCGGCGGTCACGGCCCGGCGCAGATTGCGGATGATCTGCCATGGGCTGGGCCACACCGAAGGCTTTCGCCCGGCGACGCTGCACCAGGCCTACCTGGCGTTGCAGGCCTGGGGGCTGCCGGTTTCTCAGCACACCACGCTGGTCGCCGACCTGGCCGGGGTACAGGAGCGCATCGACTACTGGGGCGAGCATCGCCACGAGGTCGACCACGAAATCGACGGCGTGGTGGTCAAAGTCGACGATGTCGCCCTGCAGCGGCGGCTCGGTTCCACCTCACGGGCACCGCGCTGGGCGATCGCGTACAAGTACCCGCCCGAGGAAGCCCAGACCAAGCTGCTCGATATTCGGGTCAACGTCGGCCGAACCGGGCGAGTTACGCCGTTTGCGTTCATGACGCCGGTGAAGGTCGCGGGCTCGACGGTGGCACAAGCCACCTTGCACAACGCGTCGGAGGTCAAGCGCAAGGGCGTGCTGATCGGCGACACGGTGGTGATCCGCAAGGCCGGTGACGTGATCCCCGAAGTGTTGGGTCCGGTGGTCGACCTCCGTGATGGGTCCGAACGCGAATTCGTCATGCCCACAACGTGTCCGGAGTGCGGCGCGCCGCTGGCTCCGGAGAAGGAGGGCGACGCCGACATCCGCTGTCCGAATACCCGCAGCTGTCCGGGGCAGTTGCGGGAGCGGGTTTTTCATGTCTCCAGCCGCAATGCCCTCGACATCGAGATGCTGGGCTATGAGGCTGGCGCCGCGCTGCTTTCGGCGCGGGTGATCGGCGATGAAGGCGACCTGTTCGGGCTCACCGAGGAAGAGCTGCTTCGCACCGACCTGTTCCGCACCAAGGCCGGTGACTTGTCCGCCAACGGCCGGCGGCTACTGGCCAATCTGGACAAGGCGAAGGCGGCGCCACTATGGCGCGTGCTGGTGGCGTTGTCCATCCGCCATGTCGGACCGACAGCGGCACGCGCACTGGCCACCGAGTTCGGCAGCATCGATGCGATCGTCGCCGCGACCACCGAACAGTTGGCCGCCGTTGAGGGAGTGGGACCGACGATCGCCTCCGCCGTTTCGGAGTGGTTCACCGTCGACTGGCACCGCGAGATCGTCGAGAAGTGGCGGGCCGCCGGTGTGCGGATGGCCGATGAGCGCGACGACAGTGTGCCGCGCACACTGGCCGGGGTAACCGTGGTGGTCACCGGCTCGTTGCCCGGATTCTCACGGGACGAGGCCAAGGAGGCGATCGTGACCCGTGGCGGCAAAGCCGCCGGTTCGGTATCGAAAAAGACCTCCTACGTCGTCGCCGGTGACGCACCCGGCTCGAAGTACGACAAGGCGGTCGAACTCGGCGTGCCCATCCTCGACGAAGATGGGTTTCGAAAGTTGTTGGAGCAGGGCCCCCCGGCCGAAGTGGGGGAGCCGACCTAGCGGTCGCAACCCCCGACGACCGGGCCGCGACGATTGTGGCTACCACCGGCGAGTTCTATCGTGGGCGCTATGACGCAGACTGCCGACCGGTCCGCGCAGGTATCACCGTGGTCGCCGCGTGAGGCGGAGTTGCTCGCGGTGACGTTGCAGTTGCTGCAAGAACATGGCTACGACCGGTTGACGATAGACGCCGTTGCCAACACCGCCCGGGCCAGCAAAGCCACCGTGTACCGGCGCTGGCCGTCGAAGGCCGAATTGGTGCTGGCGGCATTCATCGAGGGGGTGCGACAGGTCGCCGTCGCGCCGAATACCGGCTCGCTGCGCGACGATCTAGTGAAGATCGGCGAGGGCATTTGCGGCCAGGCCCACCAACAAGCCAGCACCATCCGCGCGGTGCTCGTCGAGGTGTCGCGGCACCCCGCGCTCAGTGACGCGCTGCAGCGTCAATTCGTGGATCAGCGCAAGGCGTTGATCCAGCAAGTGCTGCAACAGGCGGTCGACCGGGGGGAGATCACCCAGGCGGCCATCACCGACGAACTCTGGGACCTGTTGCCCGGCTATCTCATCTTCCGGTCCATCATCCCCAACCGGCCGCCGACCCCTCACACGGTGCAGCTTCTGGTTGACGACTTCATCATGCCCGGCCTGACCCAAGCCACCGGGTGACCGTTGAGCCCCGGCGAGATCGGCGCGCGCCAGGAGGATACAGGCACGTTTCTTGTGCAGTACGGTCCAGTACCGTACTGTCATAGCAGTCAAACTCACTTGAAGTGCACCGCCACCCGGGCACGGGTGCTTCGGCCCCTCGTCGAAAGGCCAACGAGTGAAGGAGATTTCAATGGAAGCCCTCGTCAGAAGGGGGTGGATGATGATTGTCGCGGTGGCCGTCGTCGTGATCGCGGGATTTGCGATCTATCGTTTGCACGGGATTTTCGGGTCGCACAACAACGCTTCGGGTGCCAACGGCATCTCGAATGAAATCGTCCCCTTCAACCCCAAACAGGTAGTTCTGGATGTGTTCGGCGCCCCGGGGGCCGTGGCGACCATCAACTACCTCGACGTGAACGCTCAACCCCAGCAAGTCGCGGACGCGCCGCTGCCCTGGTCCTTCACCATCACCACCACGGAGCCGGCGGTTCTGGGCAACGTGGTGGCGCAGGGCAACGGCGGCACCATTGGCTGCCGGATCACGGTCAACGGTGAAGTCAAGGACGAGCGGATCGTCAACACCCCCGATGCCTACACCTTCTGTCTGGACAAGTCCGGATGAGTGACCAGCAGCCCACGCCGCCTCGCATCCCGCACGCGATCTGCCGGCTCGCGGTGCCCATCGTGCTGCTGTGGCTGGCCCTTGCCGCGATAACCAACGCTTCGGTGCCACAGCTGGAGGACGTCGGCAAGACCCACAACGTGGCGATGAATTCCCCCGATGCGCCGTCCTTGCAGGCGACCAAGCGAATCGGCAAGGTGTTCGGTGAGTTCGACTCCGACAGCTCGGCCATGGTGGTGCTCGAAGGCGACAATCCGCTCGGCGCCGACGCCCACAAGTTCTACGACATCCTGATTCACAAGCTCGAACAAGACACCAAGCACGTCGAGCATGTACAAGACTTCTGGGGCCGACACGCTCACCGCGGCGGGCGCGCAGAGCGCCGACGGCAAGGCCGCCTACGTGCAGGTCTACCTGACGGGAAACCTCGGTTCGGCGCAGGCCAACGAGTCGGTGGACGCGGTCCGTGACATCGTCGAGCACACCCAGGCGCCGCCGGGTATCAAGGCATATGTCACCGGCCCCGCGCCCCTGATCGCGGATCAGTTCGAGGTGGGCAGCAAGGGGACCGCCAAGGTCACCACGATCACCGTCGGGGTGATCGTGGTGATGCTGTTCTTCGTTTACCGCTCCGTCCTCACCACGCTGCTGGTGCTGCTCACCGTGCTCATCGAGATGGCCGCCGCCCGCGGCATCGTCGCCGTGCTGGGAAATGCCGGAATCATCGGGCTCTCAACCTACGCAACGAATCTGCTCACGCTGCTGGTCATCGCCGCCGGAACCGACTACGCGATCTTCGTGGTCGGCCGCTATCAGGAGGCCCGCTCTGCCGGCGAGGAACGAGATACCGCGTTCTACACGATGTTTCGCGGTACCGCCCACGTCGTCCTGGGCTCGGGCCTGACCGTTGCCGGTGCCGTGGCATGTCTGAGCTTCACCCGGTTGCCCTATTTCCACAGCCTGGGTATCCCAGCCGCACTGGGCATTCTGGTTGCGCTGCTGGCCGCGCTGACCCTGGGGCCTGCGGTGCTGACGCTGGGCTCGGCGGTGGGCGTCTTCGAGCCCAAACGCGCGATGCGAACCCGCGGCTGGCGGCGGATCGGCACCGCGATCGTCCGGTGGCCCGGCCCCGTTCTGGTGGTGGCATGCGCGTTGGCGCTGGTGGGTCTGCTGGCCCTGCCGGGATACAAGACCAGCTATGACACGCGCCCCTACATGCCCTCCAGCGCCGCGGCCAACGTCGGATACGCGGCCGCCGAGCGGCACTTTTCCCGCTCCCGGTTGGAGCCCGAGCTGCTGATGATCGAAACCGATCACGACCTACGCAACCCGGCCGACATGCTCATCCTGGACCGGGTGGCCAAGGCGGTTTTTCATGTACCCGGCATCGCCCAGGTGCAGTCGATCACCCGGCCGTTGGGCACCCCGCTTGATCACAGTTCGCTGGCGTTTCAGATGAGCGCGCAAAGCGCCAATCAGATCGAAAACCTCACCTACCAAAGAGATCGCGCGAACGACTTGCTCAAGCAGGCCGGCGAACTATCGACCACGATCGACCTGCTGAACAAGCAATACGCCCTGCAGCAGGAACTCGCGGCCACGACGCACGGCGAGGCCGAGAACTTCCACGACACCATCGCGACGATGAAAGAGCTGCGCGACAAGATCGCGAATTTTGACGACTTCTTCCGGCCGATACGCAGCTACTTCTATTGGGAGAAGCATTGCTATGACATCCCGGTCTGCTTTGCGCTGCGGTCGATCTATGACGCGCTCGACGGGATCGACCAGCTCACATCGAAATTCGAGGACCTCACGGCGACCCTGGACCGGCTCGACGCGCTGCAGCCCAAACTGGTGGGCTTGATCCCACCCCAGATCGCCAGCCAGGAGACCAATCGCGAACTGCTGATGGCGAACTACGCGACCCTGTCGGGCATCTATGCGCAGACGGCGGCAGCGATCGAAAACGCCACGGCACTGGGCCGGGCTTTCGATATGGCCAAGAACGACGACACCTTCTACCTGCCGCCCGAGGTCTTCAACAATCCCGACTTCAAACGCGGTCTGAAGCTTTTCCTTTCGCCTGACGGCAAGGCGGCCCGCATGATCATCACCCACGAAGGTGATCCCGCCACCCCCGAGGGCATCTCGCACATCGACCCGATCAAGAAGGCCGCCCACGAAGCCGTCAAGGGCACCCCGTTGGCCGGGGCGCAGTTTTTCCTCGGCGGCACCGCGGCCACCTACTACGACATCCAAGACGGCGCCAAGTACGACCTGATGATCGCCGGGATCGCGGCGCTGAGCCTGATCTTGCTGATCATGATGTTTCTCACCCGAAGCCTGGTTGCCGCGCTGGTCATCGTAGGCACGGTTGCGCTGTCACTGGGGGCCTCATTCGGCCTGTCGGTGCTGGTGTGGGAGTACCTCTTTGGCATCAGGCTGTATTGGGTGGTGCTTGCCCTGGCCGTGATCCTGCTCTTGGCCGTGGGATCCGACTACAACCTGCTACTCATCTCACGGTTCAAAGAGGAGATCGGTGCCGGACTCAAGACCGGGATCATCCGTGCCATGGCGGGCTCCGGCTCGGTGGTCACCTCGGCCGGCCTGGTGTTCGCCGTCACCATGTGCGCCTTCGTGTTCAGCGGTTTTCAGGTGCTCGGTCAGATAGGAACCACCATCGGTCTTGGCCTGTTGTTCGACACCCTGATCGTGCGCTCGTTCATGACACCGTCGGTCGCCACGCTGCTTGGGCGCTGGTTCTGGTGGCCGTTGCGGGTGCGCCCCCGTCCGGCCAGCCAGATGCTGCGCCCCTACGGTCCACGGACGGCCGTTCGTCAACTGCTGCTATGGGAAGACGACGACCCGGTGGTTGCCAAAGAATCGCACTAGCCGCGCCGCGCTAGCGCAGCATGGTGGCCACGATCCCGGCCAGATAGCCCAGCCGAGCCACCTCCGAGGGCCGAAATTCCGGGCCGGGCCGCCCCAGCACCACCGCAGTGTGCTGGTCGCCCAGCGGCGCGGCCACCATCCTGGTGTCCATATCGCGCCAGACCTTTGGCACCCACTCGGCGCTTCCGTCCAGCGGTTTGGCTTGCTCGATCGGAAGCCACGGTGCCGAAGCGGCACGCGTCTCCGGGGCGCCCGGGCTTCCGGCCAACCGCTGCAACTCGCCCTCGACGCTGCGCAGCACCGTGCACCAGCTGACCCGCAGCACTCGGGGCGCCTCGTTGGCCAGAACCTGCAGCCGGGACGTGTTGTCCCGCGCCGTGGCGACGTGGTCAAGAAGCTCCAGCTCACGGTGGGCTTCCAAGAGGCCGGTATGCGGACGCACGCTGTCCACTCGGACGCCGTTGAGGGATTCCGCGGCGGTGATCAATGCGTCCGGCATGGCGCCCGGAGCAAGCTCGACGACCAGATCATCGATTGCATATCCACAGCCGCGCTCGACGACGTCGAGCGACAAGATGTCAGCACCTACCGAACCGAGTGCGACCGCCAGCGACCCCAGGCTGCCTGGACGGTCCAGCAGTTCGATGCGCAACAGATACGAAGGCACGCGCATCACTGTTGCACAGCGATGCGCGTGGGGCATTTCGGCAGGAGACGATCGGGCCGCATCACGGCCGCCTCGAACTGCTCGGGAGACGGGCATCGCGTCGCATTCGGTGACGGGCGTGAAACCGGCCCGACGGGCGCGGTTAGGCTTTTCGCTCGTGTCCCAGATCTCCCGCGACGAGGTGGCCCACTTGGCCCGGCTTGCCCGTCTGGCGTTGACCGAAGATGAGCTTGACAGCTTCGCTGGTCAACTCGACGCCATCCTGACGCACGTCAGCCAGATCCAGGCCGTCGACGTCACCGGCGTCGAAGCCACCGATAATCCGCTCAAAGACGTCAACGTGATGCGCGCAGACCAGACGGCGCCGTGTCTGACGCAGGAAGAGGCGCTGGCCGAGGCGCCCGCAGCGGTTGACGGCCGCTTCGCCGTTCCGCAGATTCTGGGGGATAGCGAATGACCGACCTCATCCGATCCGATGCCGCCACGCTGGCCGCCAAGATTGCCGCAAAAGAGGTGTCCGCGACCGAGCTGACTCAGGCCTGCCTGGACCAGATCGAGGCGACCGATGACAGGTACCACGCCTTCCTGCACATCGGGGCGCACGAGGCGCTGTCTGCGGCGGCGGCCGTCGATACCGCCCTGGCCGCGGGGGAGCGGCTGCCGTCGGCGCTGGCCGGGGTGCCGCTGGCGCTCAAAGACGTGTTCACCACCGTCGACATGCCCACCACCTGCGGGTCCAAGATCCTCGAAGGCTGGCGCTCCCCGTACGACGCCACGCTCACCCTGCGGCTCCGCGCGGCCGGAATCCCGATTCTGGGCAAGACCAACATGGACGAGTTCGCGATGGGCTCCTCGACGGAGAACTCCGCCTATGGCCCGACCCGCAACCCATGGAACCTCGACCGGGTACCCGGCGGCTCCGGCGGTGGTAGCGCCGCGGCCTTGGCCGCCTACCAGGCTCCACTGGCCATCGGCTCGGACACCGGCGGGTCGATCCGCCAGCCGGCCGCGCTGACCGCGACCGTCGGTGTCAAACCCACCTACGGCACCGTTTCCCGATACGGGCTGGTGGCCTGTGCCTCCTCCCTGGATCAAGGGGGGCCGTGCGCGCGCACCGTGCTGGACACCGCCATGCTGCACCAGGTGATCGCCGGTCACGACGCCAAGGACTCCACCTCTTTGGAAACCGAGATACCCGATGTGGTCGGCGCGGCCAAGGCCGGCGCGTCCGGTGACCTGCGCGGCGTGCGCATCGGGGTGGTCAAGCAGCTGCGGGGCGACGGCTACCAGCCCGGAGTGCTGGCCTCGTTCGAGGCCGCGGTAGCGCAGCTGACCGCGCTTGGCGCCGAGGTGAGCGAGGTCGACTGCCCGCACTTCGACCATGCGCTGGCCGCCTACTACCTCATCCTGCCGTCGGAAGTGTCGAGCAACCTGGCGCGCTTCGACGCGATGCGCTACGGGCTTCGGATCGGCGATGACGGGACCCACAGCGCCGAAGAGGTGATGGCCATGACGCGGGCCGCCGGGTTCGGGCCCGAGGTCAAACGCCGCATCATGATCGGCGCGTACGCGTTGTCGGCGGGCTACTACGACGCCTACTACAACCAGGCGCAGAAGGTTCGCACCCTGATCGCACGCGATCTGGACGAGGCCTATCAATCAGTCGACGTGTTGGTTTCGCCGGCGACCCCGACCACCGCGTTTCCGCTCGGGGAGAAGGTCGACGATCCGCTGGCGATGTACCTGTTCGACCTGTGCACGCTGCCGCTGAACCTGGCGGGGCACTGCGGCATGTCGGTGCCGTCGGGATTGTCTCCGGATGACGGGCTGCCGGTGGGGCTGCAGATCATGGCGCCGGCGTTGGCCGACGACCGGCTCTACCGGGTGGGCGCGGCCTACGAGGCCGCCCGAGGCCCGCTACCCAGCGCCATCTGATTCCGCGCGAGCAGACACAGAATCGCGCCAATCCAGCCTATTTCGGCCGATTTTGCGTCTGCTCGCGCCAACGGTCGCCGCCCCAGGCAAGATGAAGGGATGCGGATTGGAGTACTCACGGGAGGCGGCGACTGTCCAGGGCTGAATGCGGTGATCCGGGCGGTGGTGCGCACTTGCGACGCCCGGTACGGCTCATCGGTGGTCGGATTTCAGGACGGCTGGCGCGGGTTGCTGGAGAACCGGCGGCTGCAGTTGCGCAACGACGACCGCAACGACCGGCTGCTGGCCAAGGGCGGAACGATGCTCGGCACCGCCCGCGTACACCCCGACAAACTGCGGGCCGGGTTGCCCCAGATCAAACAGACGTTAGACGACAACGGCATTGACGTGCTCATCCCGATCGGCGGCGAAGGCACGCTGACCGCCGCGCACTGGCTGTCCGAAGAGAACGTTCCGGTGGTCGGCGTGCCCAAGACGATCGACAACGACATCGACTGCACCGATGTGACTTTCGGCCACGACACGGCCTTGATGGTGGCAACCGAGGCCATCGACAGGCTGCACAGCACCGCGGAATCCCACCAGCGGGTGATGCTGGTCGAGGTGATGGGTAGGCATGCGGGCTGGATCGCGCTGAACTCCGGGCTGGCATCTGGCGCACACATGACGCTCATCCCTGAGCAGCCCTTCGACATCGAAGAGGTGTGCCGTCTGGTCAAACAGCGCTTCCAGCGAGGCGATTCGCACTTCATCTGTGTGGTCGCCGAGGGCGCCAAGCCCGTTTCGGGCTCGATGCAGTTGCGCGAGGGCGGACTCGACGAATTCGGTCACGAACGATTCACCGGCGTCGCCGCTCAGCTCGGCTGGGAAGTGGAAAAGCGCATCAACAAGGATGTCCGGGTGACCGTGCTGGGCCACGTGCAACGGGGCGGACAGCCGACGGCCTACGACCGGGTGCTGGCCACCCGGTTCGGCGTCAATGCCGCTGACGCCGCACATGCGGGCGAATACGGCCAGATGGTGTCGCTGCGCGGTCAGGACATCGGCCGTGTACCCCTGGCCGACGCCGTTCGGCAGCTCAAGCTGGTACCGCAGAGCCGCTACGACGACGCCGCTGAGTTCTTCGGCTGAGGCCGGCCCGCTTCGCCCGGCTTCGCCGGTTTCGCGACCACCACGGGGCTTGTCGGTGGTGGCCCGCTTCGCCCGGCTTCGCCGGTTTCGCAACCACCACGGGGCTTGTCGGTGGTGGCCCGCTTCGCCCGGCTTCGCCGGTTTCGCAACCACCACTAGGATCGAACGACATGACGGTCACTAGCGCTGAGCTGCTCGATTACGACGAGGTCATTGCACGCTTCGATCCGGTGCTAGGCCTCGAGGTACACGTGGAGCTGTCCACCGCGACGAAGATGTTCTGCGGCTGCGTGACCACGTTCGGCGCCGAGCCCAACACGCAAGTTTGCCCGGTCTGCCTGGGTCTGCCCGGATCGTTGCCGGTGCTCAACCGGGTCGCTGTCGAGTCGACGATTCGCATCGGGTTGGCGCTCAACTGCGAGATCGTTCCCTGGTGCCGCTTCGCGCGGAAGAACTACTTCTACCCGGACATGCCCAAGAACTACCAGATTTCGCAGTACGACGAGCCGATCGCCATCAACGGCTACCTTGAAGCGCCGCTCGAAGACGGCAGCACCTGGCGGGTAGAGATCGAACGTGCCCACATGGAAGAGGACACCGGCAAACTCACCCACCTCGGCAGCGAGACGGGCCGTATCCACGGAGCGACGACCTCGCTCATCGACTACAACCGCGCCGGTGTGCCGCTCATCGAAATCGTCACCAAGCCCATCGAAGGTGCCGGTGCCCGGGCGCCACAGGTCGCGCGGGCCTATGTGACGGCGTTGCGAGACCTATTGCGGGCATTGGACGTATCCGACGTGAGAATGGATCAGGGTTCGATGCGCTGCGATGCGAACGTGTCGCTAAAGCCTTCAGGCGCAGCGAAATTCGGTACTCGGACCGAGACCAAGAATGTCAACTCGCTCAAGAGCGTTGAAGTTGCCGTCCGCTACGAAATGCAGCGCCAAGCTGCCGTCCTGGAGGCCGGTGGGCAAATCACCCAGGAGACGCGGCACTTTCACGAGGCCGGCTACACGAGCCCGGGACGGGTCAAGGAGACGGCGGAGGACTATCGGTACTTCCCCGAGCCCGACCTGGAGCCCGTCGCACCCAGCCGCGAATTGGTGGAGCAATTGCGCCACACCATTCCGGAATTGCCGTGGTTGAGCCGCAAGCGAATTCAGCAAGAGTGGGGCATCTCCGACGAGGTGATGCGCGATCTGGTCAATGCCGGCGCGGTGGACCTGGTGGCCGCGACCATTGCGCATGGCGCTTCGAGCAAGGAGGCGCGCTCGTGGTGGGGCAACTTCCTTGTGCAAAAGGCCAATGAGGCCGGCATCGGCCTGGACGAATTGGCCATCACCCCGGCTCAGGTCGCGGCCGTCGTGGCATTGGTGGAAGCGGGCAAGTTGTCCAACAAACTGGCCCGCGAGGTCGTGGAGGGCGTGCTGGCCGGGGAAGGTGAGCCCGACCAGGTGATGTCCGCCCGTGGCCTGGAACTGGTCCGCGACGATTCGTTGACCCAGGCGGCGGTTGATGAGGCCCTGGCCGCCAATCCGGAAGTGGCGGAAAAGATTCGCGCCGGCAAGGTCGCGGCCGCCGGCGCGATCGTCGGGGCGGTGATGAAGGCCACCCGCGGCCAGGCCGATGCGGCTCGGGTGCGGGAGTTGGTGCTGGTGGCCTGCGGCCAGGCCTAGCTTCGCTGAGTGTTCGCTGACCAATCGTGAGAAAGAGTGTCACAACCGGCGTTGTGCATCCATGATGTTGATGTGGTCGGTGAACCGTTCGAAGACATGATGGCGATGCTGGACGCGCCGGTGTTTGTGGTGACAACCCAGGCCGACGCGGTCCCGTCGGGTTGCCTGGTCAGTTTTGCCACCCAGACCAGCGTGCAGCCACCAAGTTTCATGATCGGGATGCCCACCACCAGCCGCATGGTGGAGCCGGCGAGCCGCTCCGACTGTGTCGCGGTGCACGTGCTGGCCCGTCGTCACCAGGCCCTGGCCGAACTCTTCGGCAGCCAAGCGGGCGAGGAGGCTGACAAATTCGAACGTTGCTCGTGGCGCGCCGGTCCCTACGGCATGCCGATTCTCGACGATGCGGCCGCGTGGTTCGTCGGCAAGATCTTGAGCCGCAGCGACGTTGGCGACCACGTGGCCTACCTGCTGGAGCCGATTGCTGTCTGGGCTCCCGATGCCCCGGAAGAACTGCTCTACCTGTCCGACCTCGATATTGAGGACTTCGAACCCGGCCAGGAGGAGCCGACCCGGTTCCACAAACCCGCTGAGGTGACGCGCCGATACGGCGTGCGATTCACCCTCGACTATCCCTAGTCGCGCCCTAGTAGGGGCCCGATCGTCAGGTCTTGTCGTCGTTGTTGCGGGGGAATCCGCCGCCCTGCGGGAACAGCGGAAACACCACGTCATCAAGCTTCTCGGCATCGCCGGCGGTCCTGTTGACCGTGGCGCCCCAGACGTTGCCGTCCGGTGACATGCGCAATGCCCAGGCATGTGCGTGCGTGTCTTTGCGCACCACATCCGGCTCACCGGTGACCGCCCCGGTCGACGCCGCGAGCCGGACCGCCACCGTCAGCTTGGTTTCAATCAGGTTGACCAGCACGGTCCCGTCCATCGCCGCGCACCCGGCCACGCCGGGTTTGTCCGGCCAGGTCCACACCGTGGAAACCTCTGAGTTCTTGGTAATGCGCTGCAACCGATCCGCGGTCGGCGTGCGATCGGCGATGTAGAGCGAGCCGTCGACGGGGTCGATGCACATGCCGCCCCCCGAGCCGACGCCGGCCAGCGCCGTGGTGGGCGGGGCTTGCCCGATCGTGGTGGGCTGCTCGATCCGCAGCACCTTGCCCGCCAGCGAATTGGGATCGGCGGCCATCTCTGGGCTACCCGCGTCTCCGGTCATGACGACCAGCGTGGTGGGGCTGGTGAAGATCAACGCGCCGGTATTGCCGGTGGGGCCCTTGGGGATACCGGTCAGGATGTCCTTGGGGACATCGCCGTCGGCGATGCGGATCACCCGGTTATCGGTGGGCGTGCTGATGTAGGCGTACATCAACCGGTCCTGCGAATAGGTCGGCGAGAGCACGATATCCATCAAGCCGCCATCGCCGGCCGGGTCGACCGGGATGACCACCTTCACCTTGGGTTCTGCGCTGACCGACACCTCCTTGACGGCGCCGGTGGTGCGCTCGGCCACCAGTGCGGACTTGCTGTCCAAGCCCATGATCAAGCCGCTGGTGCTGTCCAGGCAGCCCTGCATCACTCCGGGGGCCGGGCATTCCTTGGGGAATGGTGTCGGAGGCAGCGGCGGCGGGGGAGGAGGCGTCGAACTCGGCTGAGGCCGCAGTTCGGGGTTGGTGGTGAACGGCTGGGATTGGGCGTCGTTGAACCGCGCGCAGCCGCTCGATACCAACGTCACCGCGCACAACGCAGCGAGCGCGTACCGAATCGACCGCCGTATCCGCATGACCGACAGGCTACGGACATTGTCTGCGGCGCCGCCACCGGCCGCCACCGTGCGTCGTCGAGGCGGTTGTGCTCGCAGGCCCACCGCACTGGTTTGGATGACCGCGGTCCCTCGGCTGAGGGCCGATTTGAGGGTACCGGCGGACCCGTCGGGTACGAAGTGCGGATTTAACAGGCGAAAGCGCCGCTCAAATCCCCAATTCAGGTCTAGTTGCCCTTACCCTGGCACGAGTGACCAGTTCGAATGACTCACGTTGGCAACGACCGGACGATTCCCCTGGACCGATCCCGGGACGCCCCGTCACGGCGAGCCTGGTCGACCCCGAAGACGACTTGACCCCTGCGAAGTACTCGAGTGACTTTGGCAGCGCCGGAACCACCACCGTCATCCCGCCATACGACCCGACCAACTCCGGAGCTGTGCCTTCGGGATACAACCTGATGGACGCGCAGGAACCGTTGCCCTACGTCCAGCCCCAGCCGGGCGCGCGCCACATCCCGGCGACGCCCGCAGCTCTGGACATGGACGAGGACGACGAGCGGATACGCGCCGCCAGCCGGCGCGGGACCCAAAACTTCGGCCTTCTGATCCTGCGGGTTGGGCTGGGGGCGGTGCTGATCGCGCATGGATTGCAGAAGTTGTTCGGCTGGTGGGGCGGCTCCGGGGTGACCGCGTTCAAGAACTCGCTCTCAGATGTGGGCTTTCAGCATGCCGACATCCTGGCCTACGTAGGCGCCGGCGGCGAGATCGTCGTGGGAGTGCTGCTGGTTCTGGGCCTGTTCACGCCGCTGGCCGGGGCGGGCGCACTGGCCTTCCTGATCAACGGCACGCTCGCCAACGTTTCGGCGCGGCCGCATTCACAGTTCTCCTACTTCCTGCCCGACGGCCATGAGTACCAGATCACCCTGGTTGTGATGGCCGTCGCCGTCATCCTGAGCGGTCCCGGCCGCTATGGCCTCGACGCGGGCCGCGGCTGGGCGCACCGGCCGTTCATCGGGTCCTTCGTCGCCCTGCTAACGGGCATCGCCGCCGGTATCGCGATATGGGTGTTGCTCAACGGGGTGAATCCAGTCGCCTGAGCCCGGTCTCACCGGTACGGATTGGGGACGCGCCCTGAGCTGGCTTCGGTCAGCTGCGGCAGAGTCGCGAAGGTGACCGCGGGCAACCGCAGTTCACCGCCATTTCTGAGTTGGGCCCGCGCCCAGGAATCGCGGTTAAACCGCAAACCTTCGATGTCATCCCAGGCCACGGTGGTACTGCCCAGCAATGTCCGCGCGGTCACCCCGTTCTCGTCGGCGACCGTCCGCAGCCGGATGATCAGCGCCGAAACCAGCACCGGGAGAAGGAGCAGCGGAGCGCTTGGCGGCCAGGCCAGCACCGGTATCAGCAGACCCAGCGTCGCAAAGCCAACCGCAAGGTGCGCAATGGGCGACACCCTGATCACCACCGCCGTTTGAGTAGTCACCCTCGTATCATTCCATCGCCGCGCAATCGGGTCCGTCTGGCCATGTCGGGGCGGTGGCGCCGGTGCGGACCGGCGCCGAAGCCGACGGTGAGCACCAGCTCGAGGCCTCGGATTTGACGGTTGAGCTGTGCGAAGGCTACCGTCAGACGCTATGGATACCGCCGGAACCCCCGGAAAGCTTGTAGTACTTGGTCGGCGCGTTGTTGCCTGACTAGGTCAATCGAGCACCAACGCGCAACCCTCGTGCAGCAGGTGAGCTGACGGGGGTTTTTTGTTGCCTAACCAACGAGACTTCGACAGCGAAGCGGGACAAAGGACTAGAAGGACAGTGAGCGCACCGACCAAGCGACACTCCCCGACATCAGAGCCGCAGCCGCGCGGCGTGGCAGCTGGCGTGAACTCTTCGCCGGTTCACTCGAAACATGTTGCACCGGAGCAGCTTACCGGCGCCCAGTCGGTCATCCGGTCGCTGGAAGAACTCGACGTCGAGATCATCTTCGGGATTCCCGGCGGTGCCGTCCTGCCGGTGTATGACCCGCTGTTCGACTCGCAGAAGCTACGTCACGTGCTGGTCCGTCACGAACAGGGCGCCGGTCACGCGGCCAGCGGCTACGCGCATGCCACCGGCAAGGTCGGGGTGTGCATGGCGACCTCGGGCCCGGGCGCGACGAACCTGGTGACTCCGCTGGCCGACGCCCAGATGGACTCGATCCCGGTGGTCGCCATCACCGGTCAGGTTGGCCGCGGGTTGATCGGCACCGACGCCTTCCAGGAAGCCGACATCTCTGGCATCACGATGCCGATCACCAAGCACAACTTCTTGGTTCGCACCGGTGACGACATCCCTCGGGTGCTGGCCGAGGCCTTCCACATCGCGGCCTCGGGGCGCCCCGGCGCCGTGCTGGTCGACATCCCCAAGGACGTGTTGCAGGCCCAGTGCACGTTCAGCTGGCCGCCGCAGATGGATCTGCCGGGTTACAAGCCGAACACCAAGCCGCACAACCGGCAGATCCGTGAGGCCGCCAAGCTGATCGGGGCCGCGCGCAAGCCCGTGCTGTACGTGGGCGGCGGCGTCATTCGTGGCGAGGCGACCGAGCAGCTGGCCGAGTTGGCCGAACTGACCGGCATTCCGGTGGTCACCACCCTGATGGCGCGTGGCGCGTTTCCTGACAGCCACCGCCAGAACATGGGCATGCCGGGCATGCACGGCACGGTGGCCGCGGTGGCGGCCCTGCAGCGCAGCGACCTGCTGATCGCCCTGGGCACCCGCTTCGACGACCGGGTCACCGGAAAGCTCGACTCCTTCGCCCCCGAGGCCAAGGTGATCCACGCCGACATCGACCCTGCCGAGATCGGCAAGAACCGCAACGCCGATGTTCCGATCGTGGGTGACGTTCAGGCCGTTATCACCGAGCTGATCGCGATGCTGCGCCACTACGACATTCCGGGCAACATCGAGATGTCCGAATGGCTGGCGTACCTGGAGGGTGTGCGGGCGACGTATCCGCTGAGCTACGGACCTCAAAGTGACGGCAGCCTGGGCCCGGAATACGTGATCGAGAAGCTGGGCGAGATCGCCGGCCCCGACGCCATCTATGTCGCCGGAGTCGGGCAGCACCAGATGTGGGCGGCACAGTTCATCAAGTACGAGAAGCCGCGCACCTGGCTCAACTCCGGCGGGCTGGGCACGATGGGCTTCGCCATCCCGGCGGCCATGGGTGCCAAGATCGCGCTGCCCGACACCGAGGTCTGGGCGATCGACGGCGACGGATGCTTCCAGATGACCAATCAGGAACTGGCCACCTGCGCGATCGAGGGCATCCCGATCAAGGTCGCACTGATCAACAACGGCAACCTGGGCATGGTGCGGCAGTGGCAGAATCTGTTCTACGAGGAGCGCTACTCACAAACCGACCTCGCCACCCACTCACACCGCATCCCAGACTTCGTCAAGCTGGCCGAGGCCCTGGGCTGTGTGGGATTGCGTTGCGAGCGAGAAGAAGATGTCGCCGACGTGATCAACCAGGCCAGGGAGATCAGTGACCGGCCAGTGGTCATCGACTTCATCGTCGGTGCCGATGCGCAGGTCTGGCCGATGGTTGCCGCCGGAACCAGCAACGACGAGATCCAGGCGGCCCGCGGCATCCGCCCGCTGTTCGACGACGAGAGCGAAGGGCACGCCTGATGAGCACGAAGACTCACACCTTGTCGGTGCTGGTCGAAGACAAGCCCGGTGTGTTGGCGCGCGTCGCGGCGCTGTTCTCGCGGCGTGGTTTCAACATCGAGTCGTTGGCTGTGGGTGCTACCGAGCAGAAGGACATGTCGCGGATGACCATCGTGGTCTCCGCCGAGGCGACTCCGCTCGAGCAGATCACCAAGCAGCTCAACAAGTTGATCAACGTCATCAAGATCATCGAGCAGGATGACGACCACTCGGTGGCCCGGGAACTGGCGCTGATCAAGGTTCGGGCGGATGCGGGCACCCGCAGTCAGGTGATTGAAGCGGTAAATCTGTTCCGTGGCAAGATCATTGACGTATCGCCGGAATCGCTGACCATCGAGGCCACTGGCGACCGCGGCAAGCTGGAAGCGTTGCTTCGAGTACTGGAGCCGTTCGGCATCCGCGAAATCGCCCAGTCCGGAATGGTGGCGTTGTCCCGCGGTCCGCGCGGCATCGGCACCGCCGCCAAGTAAATTCGTACGTTTCGAAAAGACAAGTAAGAAGGAGATATTCACGTGGCAGACGTGTCATCCCAGGCATTGGAGATGTTCTACGACGATGACGCCGACCTTTCGATCATCCAGGGCCGCAAGGTCGGTGTGATCGGCTACGGCAGCCAGGGACATGCGCACTCGCTGAGTCTGCGCGACTCGGGTGTCCAGGTGCGGGTCGGGCTCAAAGAGGGCTCGAAGTCGCGGGCCAAGGTCGAGGAGCAGGGCATCGAGGTCGATACGCCGGCCAAGGTGGCCGAGTGGGCCGACGTCATCATGGTGCTGGCACCCGACACCGCCCAGGCCGAGATCTTTGCCAACGACATCGAGCCCAACCTCAAGCCCGGTGACGCCTTGTTCTTCGGTCACGGCCTCAACGTCCACTTCGGCCTGATCAAGCCGCCGGCCGACGTCACCGTGGCCATGGTGGCCCCGAAGGGGCCCGGCCACCTGGTGCGCCGTCAGTTCGTCGACGGCAAGGGCGTGCCGTGTCTGATCGCGGTCGACCAGGACCCGACCGGCAAGGGTGAGGCGCTGGCGTTGTCCTATGCCAAGGCGATCGGCGGCACTCGGGCCGGCGTCATCAAGACCACCTTCAAAGACGAGACCGAGACCGACCTGTTCGGCGAACAGGCCGTGTTGTGCGGTGGCACAGAGGAACTGGTGAAGACCGGTTTCGACGTGATGGTCGAGGCGGGCTACCCGCCGGAGATGGCCTACTTCGAGGTGCTGCACGAGCTCAAGCTGATCGTCGACCTGATGTACGAGGGCGGCATCGCCCGGATGAACTACTCGGTGTCGGACACCGCGGAGTTCGGTGGCTACCTGTCCGGTCCGCGCGTGATCGACGCGGGCACCAAGGAGCGGATGTGCGCCATCTTGCGCGACATCCAGAGCGGCGACTTCGTCAAGAAGCTGGTCGCCAACGTCGAGGGCGGCAACAAGCAACTCGAGGCGCTGCGCAAGGAGAACGCCGAGCACCCGATCGAGGTCACCGGTAAGAAGCTGCGCGACCTGATGAGCTGGGTGGACCGCCCGATCACCGAGACGGCCTAGCCCTTTGCGGCTCACGGCGCCGAGCGTCACACCAGCGTGGCGCTCGGCGTCGACCGTCACCCTGGCGTGACGCTCGGCGATCGGGCTTAGCCGGAGGCGAGCCGATCGGCGGTGTGCACCACGCGGCGCGCCAGGTGGTCCAAAGCGTTGGCGGTCGGCTCGTCGATGTCGTTGATGTTGTCGTGGGTGGCCACCAGGCTCGCTCCGTAGGGATTGCCGTCGACGAACTTGAGCGCGTCGGTGTACCCCGGCGCCACGATGATGCCCCCGAAATGCATCAGCGTGACATACAACGTGAGCAGGGTGGTCTCTTGACCGCCGTGGGCGGTGTTGGTTGAGGTGTAGGCCGCGTAAATCTTGTCGGCCAGCTTGCCTTCGGCCCACAGCCCGCCGAGTGAGTCGAGGAACTCGCGCAGCTGTGCCGCGACCGATCCGAAACGGGTGGGTGAACCGAAAATGACCGCGTCGGCCCACACGATGTCGTCTCCGGTGGCAGCCGGAAGGTCTTTGGTCGCTTCGTAGTTGGCTGACCACGCGGGATTGTGGGCGAATGAATCGGGGTCGCGGGTTTCGGCGACGTGTCGCACCCGTACCTCGGCGCCGGCGGACTCGGCCGCGGCGGCGACGTGCCGCGCCATCGTTGTCCCGTGGCCGGTGGCCGAGTAGTAAATGACCGCGAGTTTTGTCATAGCGATAGCTTAGGCATTTCGGCAATCCCAAACTCGCGACGCAAGAGCGTGCGCGCACAGTAGTAGCCGGCCATGCCATGGACCCCGGCGCCGGGTGGGGTTGCGGCCGAACACAGGTACACCTTCGGAATCGGCGTGCGCCAAGGATTTAGCCGCGGGGTGGGGCCAGCCATCGCTCGCCAGACGGAGTTTGCCCCCACTGCGATGTCGCCGCCCACGTAGTTGGCGTTGTGCGCGGCCATCGCGGCCGCGGGCACGCTGCGAGCCGCCACCACGACGTCACGGAAGCCGGGCGCGAACCGTTCGACGACACGACACACCGCCTCGGTGGCATCGACGGAAGACCCCGCCGGCACATGGGCGTAGGTCCAAAATGGCCGGTGGCCGCCGTCGTCGACGTGGCCGGGATCGGACGTGTGGGGCGAGGACGCCAGCACCATCGGCCAATCGGCGTGGCGCCCGGCGGCGATTTCTGCTTCGGCGTGCGCCATCTGTTCGCGGGTACCGCCGAGGTGAAATGTCGGGGCCGTCGCGATCCGGTCATCCGACCACGGGATGTCGCCGTTGAGCACGAAGTCGACCTTGGCTACCCCGGATCCAAATCGGTACCGGCGCAATGCGGTCGCGTACCGGTTGGGGATCGTGTCCCGATACACTTGCAGCAATGCCGTGGGTGCGGTGTCGAAGACGGCGACGCCCTGGGGCGGTTCGGTCACCTCGATCCCGGCGGTCAGCTCGCCGCCGTGCGCGCGCAGATCGGCGATCAGCGCGTCGGCAATCACCTGGCTGCCGCCGATCGGGATGGGCCAGCCGACCCTATGGGCCAGGGTGGCCAGCATCAGCCCCGCGCCGGCCGACACCAGCGAAGGCAGCGGCGAAATAGCGTGGGCAGCAACGCCGGTGAACAATGCGCGGGCATCTTCGCCAGCGAGTCCGCGCCATGCTGGGGTGCCCTGCGCCAGCACGCGTAGACCCAGATGCATGGCGGGGCGCAGCGCGGTGGGTACCGACCGCTTGTCGCCGAGTAGCAAATCGACCGCGGCGTCGCAGTTCTCTACGAGCGGGCCCAGCAAGCGCTCCCAGGATGGGCCATGCTCGAGTTCGGCGCAGGTTTGCCGCAGATCGCGGTAGGCGATCGCCGCTGGGCGGTCCGGCAGCGGGTTGGCATAGGAGATGTGCGGCACGGCCAGCCGCACGCCCCGGGCGGCCAGATCGAACTCGACAAAAAACGGCGACGCCAGCGCCAGTGGGTGCACCGCTGAGCACACGTCGTGCAGGACTCCGGGAAATTCGAAGTCAGCTGCCGTGCGGGAGCCGCCACCGAAGGTCTGTTGGACCTCTATGACCTGCACTCTTAGACCTGCACGAGCACAGATCACCGCTGCGGTCAACCCGTTGGGCCCGCTGCCGACGACGGTGACGTCCACCCCATGATTACAGCCGACTACGCTGGCCGCGTGAACCTCCCTGTTGTGTTAATAGCCGACAAACTTGCTCAATCAACAGTCGCTGCCCTGGGAGACCAGGTCGAGGTGCGCTGGGTGGACGGTCCTGACCGGGAAAAGCTGCTGGCCGCGGTGCCCGAGGCCGACGCGTTGTTGGTGCGTTCGGCCACCACGGTCGACGCCGAGGTACTTGCCGCGGCGACCAAACTCAAGATCGTCGCGCGCGCCGGCGTGGGGCTGGATAACGTCGACGTGGATGCGGCTACCACGCGCGGTGTGCTGGTGGTCAACGCTCCCACCTCCAACATTCACAGCGCCGCCGAGCATGCGATGGCGCTGCTGCTGGCCGCCGCTCGCCAGATCCCGGCCGCCGACGCCTCATTGCGCGAGCACACCTGGAAGCGGTCATCGTTTTCCGGTGCGGAGATCTTCGGCAAGACCGTCGGGGTGGTGGGTCTGGGCCGGATCGGGCAGTTGGTCGCACAGCGGGTCGAGGCGTTCGGTGCCCATGTGGTCGCCTACGACCCCTACGTGTCGCCCGCGCGCGCGGCTCAGCTGGGCATTGAGCTGCTGCCCCTGGACGACCTGCTGGCCCGTGCCGACTTCATCTCGGTGCACCTGCCCAAGACGCCCGAGACGGCCGGCCTGCTCGGCAAGGAGGCGCTGGCCAAGACCAAGCCCGGCGTCATCATCGTCAACGCCGCACGCGGCGGACTGATCGACGAGTCAGCGCTGGCGGAGGCCATCACCAGCGGCCACGTCCGTGGGGCCGGGCTCGACGTGTTCGCCACCGAACCGTGCACCGACAGCCCGCTGTTCGAGCTACCGCAGGTCGTGGTCACACCGCATTTGGGGGCCTCCACCGCCGAGGCCCAGGACCGGGCCGGAACCGACGTCGCCGCCAGCGTGAAGCTGGCGCTGGCCGGTGAGTTCGTTCCCGACGCGGTGAACATCGCCGGTGGTGCGGTCAACGAGGAGGTGGCCCCGTGGCTGGATCTGGCCTGCAAACTCGGGGTACTGGCCGCCGCGCTGTCCGATGAACCACCGGTGTCGCTGTCGGTTCAGGCCCGTGGCGAGCTGGCGTCTGAAGACGTCGAGGTGCTCAAGCTGTCGGCACTGCGCGGTCTGTTCTCGGCGGTCGTCGAAGGCCCGGTGACCTTCGTCAATGCGCCGGCGCTGGCCGCCGAACGCGGTGTTTCCGTCGAGATCAGCAAGGCCTCCGAGAGCCCCAACCACCGCAGCGTCGTCGACGTGCGTGTCGTCGGGGCGGACGGCTCGGTGGTGAGCGTCTCGGGCACGTTGTACGGCGCGCAGTTGACCCACAAGATCGTTCAGATCAACGGCCGGCACTTCGACCTGCGGGCCGAGGGGGCCAACCTGATCGTCAACTACGTCGACCAGCCGGGGGCTTTGGGCAAGATCGGCACGCTGCTGGGTGCGGCCGGGGTGAACATCCATGCCGCGCAGCTCTCCGAGGACGTGGAGGGCCCGGGCGCCACCGTTCTGCTGCGCCTGGACCAGGATGTGCCTGAGGACGTGCGTTCGGCCATCGCCGCCGCGGTGGGCGCCAACAGGCTTGAAGTTGTCGATCTCTCGTGAGCCGCGGCGGTGACGGCGTGCAGCGAAACGACGTGGGGGCAGGAGAGCGATACCGATGAAATTAGCGATCGTTGCCGGTGACGGGATCGGTCCCGAGGTGGTGGCCCAAGCGGTCAAGATCCTCGACGTGGTCCAGCCGGGTGTCGAGAAGACGAACTATGACCTGGGTGCACGGCGTTTTCATGCCACCGGCGAGATATTGCCGGATTCGGTGATCGCGGAGTTACGCGAGCACGATGCCATCTTGTTGGGCGCGATCGGTGACCCGTCGGTGCCCAGCGGCGTGCTCGAGCGGGGTCTGCTACTACGGCTTCGATTCGAGCTGGACCACCACATCAATCTTCGTCCGGGTCGGCTGTATCCGGGAGTGAAGAGCCCGTTGGCGTTGGAGCCGGGCAATCCCGAGATCGACTTCGTGGTGGTGCGTGAGGGAACGGAAGGCCCTTACACCGGAAACGGCGGCGCGATCCGGGTCGGCACGGCCAATGAGGTTGCCACCGAGGTCAGCGTGAACACCGCGTTCGGGGTGCGCAGAGTGGTGCGGGACGCCTTCGAACGAGCCATGCGGCGGCGCAAGCACCTGACCCTGGTGCACAAGAACAACGTGCTGACCTTTGCGGGCTCGCTGTGGTGGCGGACCGTGCAGGAGATCGGCGAAGAGTATCCCGATGTCGAGTTGGCCTACCAGCACGTCGATGCGGCGACCATCCACATGGTTACCGATCCCGGCCGCTTTGACGTGATCGTCACCGACAACTTGTTCGGCGACATCATCACCGACCTGGCGGCGGCCGTGTGCGGTGGAATCGGCCTGGCCGCCAGCGGAAACATCGATGCGACCCGGACCAACCCGTCGATGTTCGAGCCGGTGCACGGAAGTGCGCCCGATATCGCCGGTCAGGGCATCGCCGATCCGACCGCGGCCATCATGTCGGTGTCGCTGCTGCTTGCCCACCTGGGCCTGGACGACGCGGCTAGCCGGGTGGATCGGGCGGTCGAGGGTTACTTGGCAACTCGCGGGAACGAACGGCTTGCCACCGCCGCAGTCGGCGAGCGGATTGCGGCCGCTCTCTAGGCTCCAACCCGGGCGGACGTAGCCGGGTGGGAACCAGCGGTATCGCTGCCAGCGGGAACAACCCGCACAGTCCCCAGGCCAGTGGGTAGGCAGCCGTGGTGATCAGCGCACCGAAGATGGGAGGCCCGGCGGCCGCCATCAGGCGCTGAGTGGTGTTTTGAACGCCCAATGCGCGTCCGCTCCAGTACGGCCCGGCGTATTCCGTGATCGCGGTTGCCTGCAGCCCATTGTCGAGCACTGCGATCACCGTGATCGTGATCATCAGTAGGACGTCATACCGGGAGCCCTCGTCGTCGACGAGCGCGAGCAGGAACAGGGCGGCAGCCGACGCGATCGCGATGACGCGCACCGGTCGCATCCGCGAACCCACGCGGTCGGACCAGCGGCCTACCGCGATGCGGCCCAGCGCGCCCAGCAGCTGCGAGACGGTCACCAGGATTCCGGCAGTGGCAACCGGCCAGCCGTGATGATTCATCAGCCAAACCAGCATGAACGTGACGGTCACGGTCTGGGGCATCATCAGCAGCGCCGAGGACGCATGAATTCGCCACAACACCGCCGAACCCCGATACGGGCTGGCAAGTTCTTCCTTGCTGGCCACCTTGCGGGACTTGCGGGGCGGGTCGACCACGCCGACCAGGCTGGCTACCGCGGCGATCGTGCAAAAGGCAGCGGGAAACATCAACGCGTTGTGAATGCTGTGTTCGGCCAGCTCGGGGATCACCAGCGCACCTAGGGCGATTCCCAGGGGTTGCGCCGTCTGACGGATACCCATCGCCAACCCACGTTGATGGGGCGGAAACCAGCCGGACACCAACCGGCCGCCGGCGCTGTTACAGCTGGCGGCCGCCATGCCGCCGAGGAACAGATAGATGCCCATCAACAACAGCGAATCCACCGATGCCGCGGCATAGGCGGCGATCGCGGTGAGCGCCGAGCCCACGGTCATCACGATCTGCTCGCCGACGTGGTCCAACACATAGCCCCAGGCGACCAGCGTTACCACCATGCCCCAGCTGGGCATGGACGCCAGCAGACCCGCCTCGGCCAGCGGGGTGTCGCGCGCGTTTTCCAACCGGGGGATCAGGAAGGCGACACCGTTGATGAATAGAAATGAGCTTGCTGTGACGATCAGCGAGACGATCACAATCCACCACCGCGCGGAAAGACTCAGTTCCTGTGTGGCGCTCGACTCATCAGGCACTAGCTAATGCTTGCACACCTCTGCGCTGTCGGGTGGCGCAGCGGGATCGGCGGACTCGGCGCAGGGCGCCATCGAATCGCTTTCCAGTAAGATCGCCGGGCCGCAGCGCGCCAGGGAACGCCGGAGCCCTGCGCAGCGCGCCCAGGCCCGCTGGGTGGGATTGCGGGGCTTCTCATCGGGCCGTGCCAGCCCGAATCGTCGCCCCGCTAGGCTCATCCGAATGCGCCTTGGACGTATTGCCAGCCCTGACGGGGTCGCCTTCGCCAGCATCGAAGGCGAGTTAGACAATCCGGGTGCGATGACCGCCCGGGAGATCGCGGAGCACCCTTTCGGGACGCCGAACTTCACCGGCCGCTCGTGGCCGTTGGCCGATGTGCGGCTGCTGGCCCCGATACTTGCCAGCAAGGTGGTCTGTGTCGGCAAGAACTACACCGATCACATCGCGGAGATGGGCGGCCAAACCGGTCCGACGCCGGCGGATCCGGTGATATTCCTCAAGCCCAACACGGCGATCGTCGGTCCGAACGTGCCGATTCGGTTGCCCGCCAAGGCATCACCAGTCCACTTCGAAGGCGAACTGGCGATTGTGATCGGCCGGCCGTGTAAGGACGTCTCGGCCGCGCAGGCGGTCGACAACATCCTCGGCTACACCATCGGCAATGACGTGTCCGCCCGCGATCAGCAGAAATCCGACGGGCAATGGACCCGGGCCAAAGGCCATGACACATTCTGTCCGGTCGGGCCATGGATCGTTACCGATGTCGACCCTGCCGACCTCGAACTGCGCACCGAAGTCAATGGTGCGGTCAAGCAGCACGCGCGTACCTCGCTGATGATCCACGATGTGGGTGCCATCGTGGAGTGGATCTCGGCGGTAATGACATTGCTGCCCGGTGATCTCATCCTCACCGGAACACCCGCGGGGGTCGGTCCCATCGAAGACGGTGACACCGTCTCCATCACCATCGAGGGGATCTGCACCCTGACCAACCCCGTAGTCCGTAAAGGAAAGTCGTGACTTCATCCAGCGTCCGGGTCCGATTCTGCCCGTCGCCCACCGGTATCCCTCATGTTGGAATGGTTCGCACCGCGCTGTTCAACTGGGCCTATGCCCGGCACGCCGGTGGCACCTTTGTTTTTCGCATCGAGGACACCGACGCCGCACGCGATAGTGAGGAAAGCTATCTCGCCCTGCTCGACGCGTTGCGCTGGCTGGGCTTGGACTGGGATGAGGGGCCCGAGGTGGACGGGCCCTACGGGCCCTATCGGCAGTCGCAGCGCACCGAGATCTATCACGACGTAGTGGCCAAGCTGTTGACGGCGGGTGAGGCCTATTACGCCTTCTCGACGCCCGAGGAGGTCGAAGCCCGCCACATCGCCGCCGGCCGCAACCCCAAGTTGGGTTACGACAACTTCGACCGTCAGCTGACCGATTCCCAGCGCGCGGCCTACCTGGCCGAAGGCCGTAAGCCAGTGGTGCGGCTGCGGATGCCCGACACCGATCTGGCTTTGCATGACCTGGTGCGTGGGCCGACCACCTTCGCGGCGGGCTCGGTGCCCGACTTCGCGTTGACCCGGGCAACCGGAGATCCGTTGTACACCTTGGTCAACCCCTGCGACGACGCGCTAATGAAGATCACCCACGTGCTGCGCGGCGAGGACCTGCTGCCGTCCACGCCGCGCCAGATCGCGCTATACCAGGCGCTGATGCGCATCGGGATTGCCGAGCGCGTTCCGGAATTCGCGCACTTGCCAACGGTATTGGGGGAGGGGACCAAAAAGCTCTCCAAGCGGGACCCGCAGTCCAATCTGTTTGCCCACCGCGACCGGGGCTTCATTCCCGAAGGCTTGCTCAACTACCTTGCGCTGCTCGGCTGGGCCATCGCCGATGACCACGATCTGTTCAGCCTGGATGAGATGGTGGCCGCGTTCGATGTGGCCGACGTGAATTCCAACCCGGCGCGCTTCGATCAGAAGAAGGCTGACGCGATCAATGCCGAGCACATCCGGATGCTCGACGTCGCGGATTTCACCGCCAGATTGCGCGCGTACCTGGATACCCACGGCCATCAGCTCGCGCTGGACGACGCGGCGTTCGCCGTCGCCGCGGAGTTGGTGCAGACCCGCATCGTGGTACTCGAGGATGCGTGGGCATTGCTGAAGTTCCTCAATGACGACCGGTACGCGATCGACCCCAAAGCCGCGGCCAAGGAGCTGGGGCCCGACGCCGGCCCAGTGCTAGACGCCGCTATCGCGGCGCTTGACGGTGCGGCCGACTGGACCACTGCCGACATCGAGGCGGCCCTCAAGACCGCGTTGATCGAGGGTATGGCCCTCAAACCGCGCAAGGCGTTCGGCCCGATCCGGGTTGCCGCCACCGGCACCACGGTTAGTCCGCCGCTGTTTGAATCACTGGAACTGCTCGGCCGCGAACGTAGTTTGGGCAGGCTCCGATCGGCGCGCGATCAGGTCGGTTCGCCCTAGTGTGACGAGAATCGAAGGCGCCATGCGCAATACCGGCTGAGTCTTTGGTAGTGTGCACGTCGGCCGACAATGGTTGGCAGTAGTGGGGTCGCGATGCGGGTAAATCTCGCAGATCCGCTCTGACCAGCTGTTTTAGGCCAAAATGGGGTATGGTGTAATTGGCAACACAGCTGATTCTGGTTCAGCCATTCTAGGTTCGAGTCCTGGTACCCCAGCAAAAGCCCACCAATGCAAGCGATTAGGTGGGCTTATCCGGGTGAGCTATGCTGACTGCTCGGATTGGTTCTGGCCCCGTCGTCTAGCGGCCTAGGACGCCGCCCTCTCACGGCGGTAGCGTGGGTTCGAATCCCATCGGGGCTACAACAGAACAAGTGCGTTACCGGTCGGTCCGACCGGTACCCAGCACAGCCGGCGCGGTGCTGCCTCCGACCGGCATGGGCGGCAGCCCGAGCTTGCGGTGGTCCCAGGATCGGGTTCGGTGGCTGAGGATCCGAACGCCGACGCGTTTGTTCATCATCTGGTCGACCATGGGCTTCACGTCGTCGGTGTAGGGCCCGGTGTAGCGTTCCCACACGCTGACCCCCACCCGGTGCAGCGCCTCGGGATCGTCGATTATCTCGGCGACACCCTCGAAGGAAACCCCGCGCAACGTGTCATAGGTATTGCCGTCTTCGAGCAGGAAGCTCACCCGCGGATCCCGTTTGAGATTGACGGCCTTTTGTGACTTGGCCTTGGTCTCCAGCCAGATCTCACCGTCGACCACGGCGTACCACATCGCGGTCAGGTGGGGCTGGCCGTTCGGCCCGATCGTGGCCAGTGTGCCGGTGCGACTGGTGGTGACGAAGTTGGCGATTTCAGCCTCGGACATGACGATGTCTGCGCGCTGCTTTGTTCCCATTCGGTCAGTGTGGCAGGCACGGGCTCAATCCCTACCGGCGGACGGCCTGCCAGCAGCGACCGCGGTGCCGCGAACTTCGGTGACCGCCCCGGCCGCGGGCCATGGTAGAAAGCCGAAACAGCAGCTCAACAATTCTCTGAAGGGGGCTAGCGGTGTCGCTGAATACCCGTCTCACAGAATTCCTCGGAGTCCAACACCCGATCCTGCTGGCACCGATGGCAATGACGTCGGGGGGCCGGCTCGCTGCGGCGGTGACCGCCGCGGGTGGCCTGGGCCTGATCGGTGGAGGCTATGGCGAGGCCGAGTGGCTGCAGCGCCAGTTGGAGCAGGCGCAGGGGCAACGGGTCGGATGTGGGTTCATTACCTGGAGCCTCGCCCGCAATCCCGAGCTGCTCGACCTGATCCTGGCCGCGAACCCGGCGGCGATCATGTTGTCGTTCGGTGATCCACACAACTTCGCCGGCCCCATCCACGATGCCGGCATTCCGCTGATCTGCCAAATACATACCCGCGAGCAGGCGCTGCGTGTGCTGGAAGTCGGTCCGGACATCATCGTGGCCCAGGGCAGCGAGTCAGGTGGACACGGAATGAGTGTGCGCTCCACTTTCACGCTGGTTCCCGACGTGGTGGACCTGGTTGCCCAACGCTCGGCCGAAACGCTGGTCGTGGCGGCCGGGGGGATCGCCGATGGCCGCGGGCTGGCAGCAGCGCTGGCGCTGGGCGCAGACGGCGCCCTGGTGGGTACCAGATTCTGGGCTTGCCCAGAGGCGCTGGTATCGCCGCGAGCCCACCAGCGGGCGGTGGAGGCCAGCGGGGACGACACCATCCGTACCCGCGTCTACGACATTGTGCGGCAGCGGGATTGGCCGGCGGAATACGATCTTCGGTTGCTCAGCAACTCGTTGATCCAGGCATGGCATGGCAACGAATCCGAACTGATACGGCGACTGCCGGACCTGCTGGGCGCCTTCGAAAACGCGGTCGCGGCAGAGGACTTCGAGATGGCCACGGTGCTGGTTGGCGAGGCGGTAGGTCTGATCTCGAGAGTTGGCCCCGCCGCTGACATCGTGTCCGAGATGGTCTGCGATGCCATCCGGATACTGAACCGGTCGGGTTAGCCGCCGGCGGCGGGCACGTTCGACGTCAAGCCAGCACAGACGTCGCGGCCGCACCGGGACTGGCCGTAACGGCCGGCGGCGAAGCGGCGTGCGTGGGTACCCGGCGCGGCCACCAGAACCAGCGGCCGAGCAGGGCCGCGATGGCGGGCATCATGAAAGAGCGGACAACCAGGGTGTCGAACAACAGTCCGATCATGATGGTGGTGCCGACCTGGCCGACCACGCGCAGGTCGCTGGTGAGCATGAAGCCCATCGTGAAGGCAAACACCAGTCCGGCGATGGTGACGACGCGGCCGGTGCTGGCCATGGCTCGGATCATGCCGGTCTTGAGGCCGGCGCCGATCTCTTCCTGGAATCGGGCGACCAGCAGCAGGTTGTAGTCCGATCCGACGGCCAGCATGACGATCACGGCCATGGGCAGCACCAGCCAGGGCAGCGGCATGTGCAAGATGTGCTGCCACAACAGGACCGAGAGTCCAAAGGCGGCGCCCAGCGAGAGTGCCACCGTGCCGACGATGACCGCGGAGGCCACAACGCTTCTGGTGATGGCCAGCATGACCACGAAGATCAGACACAGGGTGGCCACCACCGCGATCAGTAGGTCATAGGTGCTGCCCTCGCTGATGTCCTTGTAGGTGGCCGCGGTGCCGGCCAGGTAGATGTTGGCGGCTGCCAGTGGGGCTCCTTTCACCGCCTCGCTCGCGGCCAGCAGGATCGGGTCGATGTGGGCGATTCCCTCGGCGGTGGCGGGATCGCCCTTGTGGGTGATGATGAACCGGGCCGCGGTGCCGTCGGGGGATAGGAACAGGGTCAGACCCCGTTGAAAGTCGGGATTGTCGAAGGCTTCCGGCGGCAGATAGAAGGAGTCGTCGTTCTTGGAGGCGTCGAGGGCCTGCCCCATGGCGGTGGCGTTGCGGGTCATGTCGTCCATTTGGGTGATCAGTGCCGAGAAGGTGCTGGCCGTGGTTTGGGTGAGGCTCTTCACGGTTTGCATGGTGGCGATCATCGGGGACAGCAGGGCGAGCAGTTTGGGTTGGAGTTCGTCGATGCGATCGAGGTCGTCGGTGAGCGTGCCGACGTCTTCGCTGAGCTTGTCGACGCCGTCGATCGCGTCGAACAGGGACCGCAGTGACCAACAGATCGGGATGTCCGAACAGTGGCGTTCCCAGTAGAAGTAGCTTCTGATGGGTCGCCACAGGTCGTCGAATTCGGCGATCTGATCACGCAGTTGATCGGTGTTGGCCTGCATCTGCTTGTTGTGGGTGAGCATGTCGTGGCTGGCGTCGTTGAGCTGTTGGGTCAGTTCTTGTTGGCGCGCCGCGATATCGATCATGTGTTGCAGCTCATCGATCATGGTGTACATGTCGGCGACGCGGGCTTTGAGGTAACCCATGTTCTCGATGGTCATGGCGTTTTGCATGTTGAGCTGAAACGGGATCGAGCTGTGGTCGAGCGGTGAGCCCAGTAGCCTGGTGATGCCTTGGACACGTGCGATGCCGGGAAGGTGGAACACGCCTTTGGCGATCCGGTCCAGCAGCATCATGTCGGTGGGATTGCGCAGATCGTGGTTCGCCTCGATCATCAGCACTTCGGGTTCCATGCGGGCCGGGGGGAAGTGGCGGTCCGATGCGCGGTAGCCGATGTTGGAGGGGGCGCCGGCCGGGATGTAATGGCGCTCGTTGTAGTTGGTTTGGTACTTGGGCAGGGCGAGCAGTCCGATCAGCGAGATCAGTGCCGCGGCGACCAGGACCGGGCCCGGCCAGCGCACCACGATGGTGCCGATGCGACGCCAACGCCGGGTTGTGGTGGCGCGTTTGGGTTCGAATACGCCGAATTTGGTTGTTAGGGCGATGACTGCCGGCGCCAGGGTCAATGAGGCCAGGATCACCGCCAGCAGACCGATCGAGCATGGTGACCCGAGGGTTTGGAAGTAGGGGAGCCTGGTGAAGTTCAGGCAGTACATCGCTCCGGCGACGGTCAGCCCGGATCCCAAGACGACGTGACTTGTCCCGCGGAACATGGTGTAGTACGCGAGCTCTCGGTCCCGGCCGGCCATCCGGGCCTCTTGGTAGCGGCCGACCAGAAAGATGATGTAGTCCGTCGACGCCGCGATCGTCAGTGCCGTCAAGACATTGATGGCGAAGGTCGATAGGCCAATCAGGTCGTTGGCGGCCAGCGCAGCGATCACGCCGCGTGCCGCAAGCAGCTCGATCCCGACTGTGAGCAGCATCACCACAACGGCCGCAATCGATCGATAGGCGATCAACAGCACGATGGTGATCACCGCAATCGTGACCGCGGTCAACCGTTGCAGACTGCTGTTGCCGGACGTGTCTTGATCGGCGCCGAGTGCACCGGGGCCGGTCAGGTAGGCCTTGATTCCGGGCGGCGGCGGCACATCGTCGAGGATCCGCGCAACTGCGGCAACGGAATCGTTGGCTCTGGCACTGCCCAGGCCACCGGTGAGGTACAGCTGCACATAGGCGGCCTTGCCGTCGACGCTTTGCGAACCCGCGGCCGTGAGCCTGTCGCCCCAGAAATTGTCGATGTGTTGGATGTTCGTCTTGTCCTGCGACAGCTTGGCAATTAGTGCGTCGTAGTAGCGGTGGGCTTCGTCGCCGAGTTTGGCATTGCTCTCCAGCACGATCATCGTGGTGTTGTCGGAGTCGAACTGCTGAAAGTCTTTGCCGATGCGCCGCATCGCGATCAGTGACGGAACATCACTGGGGCTCAACGACACCGAATGCTCTTTGGCGACCTCTTCTAGTTGTGGTGCCAGCAGGTTGGCGCCGACGGTGAGCGCGATCCAGAGCAAAATGACCGGTAGCGAAAACTTTTGGATAGTCCGGGCGATAAAGGGGCGCCCCGCGCTGTGTGCCGGCGTCACGCAGATTTCACTAGGCAGCTAGTCGCGGCATCGTGGGCATCGGCCGTGCGCTCGGCGCGGACCACGCCGTTGACGGTGATGCGACAGCTCAGGGTCGCGCTGTTGCCCTGCGCCACGAGGTGGGCAACCACCGAGGTCAGTGTGGTCACGATGGTCAACGACCACGGGATCGCGGCGTTGGCGACTTCGTGTGGTTCGGCCTGGGCATCGAGGTAATTGACCGTGACGACCGTTCCCGGAGGGCCAAAAACCTCGTAGCGAACGTACTTCGGGTTGAACGCGACAATGGCGTCGGAGTTGCCCGCATCCGGCACATATCGATGTGAGCCGAAGACGCCATGCAAGCGCATTACCACCGATGCCCCGACAATTGCGACGAGGATCATCACGATCGGCACCCACATCCGCCTAAAAAGGCTGACCATTGAACCCCCGTTCGGTATCGCCCGGTCGTCGCGTTATGCGACGAACCCATCGTGACCATGAGGGCACCGTGATTGCGCCGCGAGGCGGGTAAATTCTTGCATTTCATCGGACCGGCTCGCGCCCGAATCCTGGGAACAAAGCGGGTGAAACTACGCGCTGGGGCGGGTCCGCCGCCGAGAGGGCGTCATCGGGTCGCGGTGCCCGAAGGCGACATCGCTCAGGTGGGCGCATTATCGAGCTGCGGGATGGTCCGGTTTCCGGTCAATTCCTTGTAGACGGCCGCGATGGCTTTTACCGTCGGCTCGACATCAGCGATGTCGTGGCCCGCGGTTGAGATCAAGCGCAGTTGAACGATCCCGGGCGGTACCACCGGATAGGTCACCGCTGAGCAGAATATTCCGTGCTTATGGCGCAATTCGGTCAAGAATGCGAGAGCCGACAGCGGGTCCATCGGCAGGTACACCGGCGTGATGAGAGAGTTCGCTTTCCCGATGTTGAGACCTTCTTCGGTCAGCGAGGCCTGAAGTTTGCCGGCCACCGCGTGCGCTCGTCGGCGCAGGTCGTCGCTACGCCGCAGCAACCCCAAACGCACCCGGTTACCCGCGACGATCGGCCAGGGCAAGCCGCGGGAGAAGATCTGGGACCGCATCGTGTAGCGAAGCTTCCAAATGACATCGGCCTGTGATGCGACGAATGCTCCGGCGCCCGCGGCGGCCTTGGTGAAGGTGCCGAAATAGAGGTCGATATCGTCCTGGACGCCCTGTTGTTCCCCGGTGCCGCCGCCGTTGGGGCCGAGAACGCCGAATCCATGTGCGTCGTCAACGAGCAACCGGAAGTCGTACTGCTGCTTGAGTGCCGCGATTTCGCGCAATGCGCCCTGATCGCCGGACATTCCGAAGACTCCCTCTGTGACCACCAACACCCCGGAGTCGGGGCCCCGCACCCGGTTGATTTCGGCCAGGTGTGTCTCGAGTTGGTCAATGTCGTTGTGGGCGAACATTCGGGTCCGTTCACCGCGTTTACGGTGCAATCGAATCCCATCGATGATGCAGGCATGGTTTTCCGCATCCGACACGATCCAGTCCACCTCGGTGGTCAGGGAGTCAATCAGCGAGATCATGCCTTGATAGCCATAGTTGAGGACCAGTGCTGCCGGCTTTTGCGCATAGTCGGCCAGTTCGCTCTCGAGTAGCTCGAGATCGTCGGTTTCGCCGGACATCATTCTCGAGCCCATGGGAGTCGCCAGTCCGTAGCGGCCTGCGAACTCGGCATCGGCCGCCCGGACTTCGGGATGATCGGCCAGCCCAAGGTAGTTGTTGAGGTTCCAGATGATGTATTCATCGTCGCGCCACGTCATTCGCGTGCCGGCGGCTCCGCCTAACTTGGGAAATGTCGCTATCCCGTGGATGGCACGTGAAAGTTGAAACAGCGGATCCTGATCTGCGACAAGTTTGGCGAATAGATCCATGGTTCCCCATGATTGGTTGGCTCTGCGAGCTACGAGGATGTCGACGAGACAGCGGCTTAGTGCCCGGCGGTAACGGATCAGGTTGCCGACGGTGGAGCCGGGTAGTGCTTGGTGGTTGCGGCCCGAGGCGGTCGGGGATTGCTCACCGCCCAAGCCGTGCCGCGTCAGGTGAGCGTGGCCGGTAAGCCGCTCGCGTTTCGCCAAAGCGCGGATTCGGCAAAATTGTGCGCACCCGAGCGTCGTTGCAGCGCCGGCACTCCGGCGCAGACGGCGCCGCATCCTGGATCGCCGCTACGAGGATCGAGCGCATCTGATTGGTCCTGACCTAATGTGCGAACGGTCGGCGAGCGCGGCCGTGTGGTTCCGGTTACAGACAGGATTACGGTAACGACAATAACCTAGCGCGCCCGGGGCTGCGGCGTTTCGGGAATGAATCGATTGCCGCAGGCAGGGGCGCGGCGATCGCCACCAGGCCTCGACGCGCGGGCGGCTGAACCGGGTGGTGTGTCACAAGATTGGGGCCGCCGGCCAAACGGGTAGCGCTAGAGCCGGCGGGCGAGTTCGTCGGCCGCGGCCAACAGGTCGGCGGCCCAACGCGCCCCGGGCCGTCGACCGATCCGGTCGATCGGACCGGATACCGATATGGCGGCGACGACGACACCGCGGCCATCGCGCACCGGCGCCGAGACGCTTGCTACTCCGGGTTCGCGCTCGGCCACGCTCTGCGCCCAACCCCGGCGGCGTACTTCGGCCAGCACCCGGTCGGTGAATTTGGCGGTTGGTAGGACGGCCTGCTGGGTGGCCGGGTCGCTGTGGGCCAGTAGCACCTTGGCTCCGGAGCCCGCCGTCATCGGTAGCCGGGCGCCGACCGGAACCGTATCGCGAAGGCCCGCAGGTGGTTCCAGCGCCGCCACGCACACCCGTGACGTGCCTTCGCGGCGGTACAGCTGCACGCTTTCGCCGGTGGTCTCGCGCAATCGGGGCAGCACGGTCGCGCCGGCGGTCAGCAGGGGATCGTCGACATGGGCCGCGAGCTCGGTGATCGCGGGGCCCAGGCCCCAGCGTCCGTCCTCGTCCCGCCCCAGCAGGCGATGGACCTCCAGGGCCGCCGCCAGCCGGTATGCGGTGGCTCTGGGCAGGCCGGTCCGTTCGCATAGTTCGGCCAAACCGCAGGGTGATTCCGCGGTGGCGCGCAACAGACCCACCGCTTTGTCGATGACGCCGATGCCGCTATCCTGTCTCACAAGGAGATACTAGCGTCTCGTATTATGAGATGGAACCCTCATTGATCGCGAGCCGCGGATACACGAATCGAGGCAATTCGAGATGGCACTGCAGACGCGCGAGGCGCGCACGCTGGCTGAGAAGGTCTGGGACGACCACGTCGTGGTGTCCGGTCGGAACGAGGCTCCCGACCTGATCTACATCGATCTGCATCTGGTGCATGAGGTCACCAGCCCGCAGGCATTCGATGGTCTGCGCCTGGCCGGCCGCCCGGTGCGACGGCCCGATCTGACCATCGCCACCGAGGATCACAATGTGCCGACCGTCGATATCGATAAGCCGATCGCCGACCCGGTGTCTCGGACCCAGGTGGAGACATTGCGGCGTAATTGCGCGGAATTCGGCATCCGGCTGCACCCCATGGGTGATGTCGAGCAGGGCATCGTGCACGTCGTGGGACCTCAGTTGGGCCTCACTCAGCCGGGAATGACCATCGTCTGTGGTGACAGCCACACTTCGACCCATGGCGCGTTCGGTGCCTTGGCGATGGGCATCGGCACTTCCGAAGTCGAGCATGTGCTCGCAACACAGACGCTGCCGTTGCGGCCGTTCAAGACGATGGCGGTCAATGTGGATGGGCAACTACCCGAAGGAGCGTCGGCCAAGGACATCATCCTTGCGCTGATCGCCAAGATCGGCACCGGCGGTGGGCAGGGGCACGTCATCGAATACCAGGGCAGCGCGGTTGAATCGCTGTCCATGGAAGGCCGGATGACGATCTGCAACATGAGCATTGAGGCCGGCGCCCGAGCCGGGATGGTGGCGCCGGACGAGACCACTTACGAGTACTTGCGAAACCGGCCACACGCCCCAACCGGTGCCCAGTGGGATGCCGCGCTTGGGTACTGGCAACAACTGCGGACCGATCCTGGCGCCGTCTTCGACACCGAGGTCCATCTCGACGCCGCCGAGCTGAGCCCCTTTGTTACGTGGGGAACCAATCCCGGCCAGGGCGTGCCGCTTTGCGCCACGGTGCCCGATCCCGAGCTCATCGGCGATGACGGCGAGCGCCAGGCCGCCGAGAAAGCATTGGCGTACATGGACCTTGAGCCAGGAAAAGCCATGCGCGATATCGCGGTCGATGCCGTGTTCGTCGGGTCGTGCACCAACGGCCGGATCGAGGATCTGCGGGTCGTGGCCGAAGTGCTGCGTGGCCGCAAGGTCGCCCCAGGGGTGCGAATGCTCATCGTTCCCGGCTCCATGCGGGTGCGTGCCCAGGCCGAGAAGGAGGGCCTGGGTGAGGTCTTCACGGTCGCGGGCGCCGAATGGCGGCAGGCGGGATGCTCTATGTGCCTAGGGATGAACCCCGATCAGCTCGCGCCGGGGGAGCGCTGTGCGGCGACGTCCAACCGCAACTTCGAGGGGCGCCAGGGCAAGGGCGGGCGGACACATTTGGTCTCGCCGGCGGTGGCCGCCGCAACCGCGGTTCGCGGCACCCTATCCGCGCCTGCCGATTTGAATTGAACTCAAACAAACAGAGGAAGAGTCATGGAAGCCTTTGACACCCACACCGGCATCGGTGTACCGCTGCGCCGGTCCAATGTCGACACCGATCAGATCATTCCCGCGGTTTTCCTGAAGCGTGTCACGCGAACCGGTTTCGAGGACGGGTTGTTCGCCAGCTGGCGCTCGGATCCGTCATTCGTGCTAAACCTCAGCCCCTTTGACCGGGGCTCGGTGTTGGTGGCCGGGCCGGATTTCGGCACCGGATCCTCCCGCGAGCATGCCGTCTGGGCGCTCATGGACTACGGATTCCGGGTGGTCATCTCCTCGAGGTTCGGCGATATTTTTCGCGGGAACGCGGGCAAGGCGGGCCTGTTGGCCGCCGAAGTCGACCAAGATGGCGTTGAACTTCTTTGGAAGCTCATCGAGCAGAGTCCAGGTTTGGAAATCACTGTCAATCTTCAAGATCGAAATGTGATTGCCGGAACAGTGGTGCTGCCGTTCAGGATTGACGACCACACCGCGTGGCGACTCCTTGAAGGTCTTGACGATATAGCCCTTACGCTGCGTAAACTCGATGAAATCGAGGCATACGAGGCTGCTTATCCGGCGTGGAAACCGCGCACTTTGCCTACCTCCTGAAGGCTCTTGGGGCGGGGAATTTTCCCTTCCGTGAGCCGCTGTGGTGTGGGCAAGCAACACCCATTTTGGGGTCACTCCACCGGTCAAGGGCGGCAATCGGATTGCCGAAATTGCGTTCGACGGGTCCTGAAATTGCGCGTGGCTCTTGGAAATCAGGCAGGTGAGGGTTTACCGTGTCCACTAGTCGGTTCCATAAACGAGGACCGCTAGCTTCGGAGGGTTGGATGAACAAAGCAGAGCTCATTGACGTGCTCACACAGAAATTGGGCTCGGACCGTAGGCAGGCAACCGTGGCCGTCGAGAATGTTGTCGACACCATTGTGCGCGCCGTGCACAAGGGCGACAGCGTCACGATTACCGGATTTGGGGTGTTTGAACAGCGTCGCCGTGCGGCCCGGGTGGCCCGCAATCCGCGTACCGGTGAGACGGTGAAGGTCAAGCCGACGTCCGTCCCGGCATTTCGCCCAGGCGCGCAATTCAAAGCGGTTGTCTCTGGCGCACAGCGTCTCCCGGCGGAGGGCCCGGCGGTCAAGCGTGGCGTGATGGCGAGCGCCGCTGCCAAGAAGGCAGCAAAGAAGGCTCCCGCCAAGAAGGCCGCGACCAAGACCGCTGCCAAGAAGGCTGCGACCAAGGCTCCCGCCAAGAAGGCCGCGACCAAGGCTCCCGCCAAGAAGGCCGCGACCAAGGCTCCCGCCAAGAAGGCCGTGACCAAGGTCACCAAGGCTCCGACCAAGAAGGTGACCAAGGCAACAGTGAAGAAGGCCGCCGCCAAGGCGCCAGTCCGCAAGGCTGCGACCAAGGCACCGCCAAGAAGGCTGCGGCAAAGAGGCCGGCCACCAAGGCTCCCGCCAAGAAGGCTGCGGCAAAGAGGCCGGCCACCAAGGCTCCCGCCAAGAAGGCGACGAGCACCCGGCGCGGTCGCAAGTAAGTCAGCTCACACGCAAATACCCTTCGGGTGGCAGCGATGCCCCCCGAAGGGTATTCGTGCGTTAGGCCCGCACGTTGGCGGCCAGCGCGCCGCCGATGTGGTCGGCGGCGATGACGCGGCCGCCGGAAAGCGACAGCACCCACGTACTGCCTTTGTGGTTGCGCGATCGGTCGGAGCGGACGCCGTCGCGTTCGCACCACCAAGCGATCAGGTCCGGAATCACCTTGCCCTGTGAGCAGATCACGGGTGTGCCATCGCGCGTAGCGATCTGCAGTAGCCGTTGCCGGCCGCGTTTGGCGTTCTTGGCGTAGGCCTCTTCGGTGAGGGTGCGCTCGTTGTGGATGACCACTCCCAATTCCTCGGCCAGCGGCTGCACCGTCTGATGGCAGCGCAGCCGGTCGGCCGCGTACACCGTGTCGGCACCGAAAGCGAGTAGCTGTGGCACGAGTGCCTCGGCCTGGGCTCGTCCCTTCTTGTCGAGTGGCCGTTGGGTGTCATCTCCGGAGAAGCGTGACTTGCTGCCGGCGCTGCCGTGCCGGACCACCAGGACGGTCTTGGTATCCGCCGGCTTTTTGCCGAACCGCCGCAAGACCTTTCGATCCTGTGCGTAGTCAAGCTTGGTCATCGCGTCGGCGACCGGTAACCAGATCAGCTTGTCGACCTCGTTTCCGGCGGTGAACTCCCCGCCGAGGCTGCGCGCGGCCCAGTAGTAGACCTTCTTGAGGCCCTGCTCGACGGGATAGCTCACCATGATCAGTCGCCTGCCGAGGTGGGCGTGCTGGCCCGTCTCCTCGCACACCTCACGCGCGGCCGCAACCGCTGCGGTCTCGCCGGGATCCACTTTGCCCTTGGGCAGCGACCAGTCGTCATAGCGAGGGCGGTGGATCAATGCAATCTCGATTGCCCCCTTGGCCTTTCCCGGGCGCCACAGCACCGCACCGGCGGCATATACGATTCGGTCTCCCGAGCGTCGGCGGACAGACGAGCTGGGGATCGACAAGTTAACTCCTGCAGGTCAATTCGGCCTGGGCCGCGCGCGGTCGGTTAGGTGGCACAAAACTCGCCGGAGTTTCACAGTGTTAGGGGCTGCGGTGCCGCTCCATCAGTGATACCTGATGGTCGCGAACGGTACGGCCTTCCTGAGGCGACGCGGTCCACTGACCGTCGGGCCCCAGTTCCCAGCAGCGGGTGGCAGGGTCGAGTGCGGACTCGAACAAGTCGTCCAACTGCGCGGTCAGCCGCGGGTCCTTGACCTGAGCCATCACCTCCACCCGCCGATCGAGATTGCGGTGCATCATGTCGGCGCTGCCAATCCAGAACTCGTCAATCGCGCGGAAATGCAGGATTCGCGAATGTTCTAGGAATCGGCCGAGAATCGAGCGGGCGGTGATGTTTTCCGAGAACCCCTCGGCCCCGGGGCGCAGCGCGCAGATGCCACGCACCACGACCTCGATCCGGACCCCCACTTGCGAAGCGCGGTAGAGCGCGTCGATGACCTGTTCGTCGACGAGGGCGTTCATCTTGAGCCGGATGTGGCCCTTTCCCGCCTGGGGGCCGTGTTCAAGGTGTGCGGCCACCTCGCGTTCGACGCGTTCAATGATGCCGGCACGAATCCCGTGCGGGGCCACCAACAGATTGCGATAGGACAGCTTTCGCGAGTAGCCGGTCAACGAATTGAACAGGTCGGTGAGGTCTGCGCCAATGTCGGGCGCGGCGGTCAGCAGGCCGACATCCTCATACAGGCGCGCGGTCTTGCTGTTGTAGTTTCCCGTCCCGATGTGGCAGTACCGCCGGATCACCGGGCCCTCACGACGCACGACCAGTGCTGTCTTGCAGTGCGTTTTGAGCCCGACGATGCCGTAGGCCACGTGCACGCCCGCCTGCTCCAGCGCGCGGGCCCAGCGGATGTTGGCCTGCTCGTCGAAGCGGGCCTTGATCTCGACCAGCGCCACTACCTGTTTGCCCGCCTCGGCCGCGTCGATCAGCGCCCGAACAATCGGCGAATCCCCGGAGGTGCGATACAGCGTCTGTTTGATCGCCAGCACGTTGGGGTCTGCGGCGGCTTGTTCGATGAACCGCTGCACGCTGGTGGAAAACGAATAGTAGGGATGGTGCACCAAGACGTCACCCTCGCGCAGCGTCGCGAAGATGCTCTTGGGCGTTTCGCGCTCGGCGAAGGCGGGATGGGTGGCCGGAACGAAGGTCCGATCCTTGAGGGCGGGGCGGTCCAAACCGTAGATCTGCCACAGCGATGAGAGATCCAGCAGCCCCGGCACCTCGATGACATCGCCGGGATGCACGTCGAGCTCACGCAGCAGCAACTCCAGCATGCCTTCGGTCATGTCGTCGGCAACTTCTAGCCGCACCGGCGAACCGAACCGTCGGCGAGCCAATTCCCGCTCGAGCGCCTGCAGCAGGTCTTCGTCGCGATCCTCCTCGACTTCGAAGTCTGCGTTGCGGGTGATGCGAAACGCGTGATGCTCGACGATTTCCATCCCGGGGAAGAGCACCGGAAGAAAGGCCGCGATGAGTTCCTCCACGGGCAGGAAACGGTGTACGGCCGCCCCTTCGGCTCCGTCGGTATCTGTGCCGCCCAGTTCGACGAAGCGATCGACGTTGTCGGGCACCTTTACCCGGGCGAAGTGCTGGCCACCGTCTTCGGGTTGGCGCACCGTGACCGCCAGGTTCAGGCTCAACCCGCTGACAAACGGGAACGGGTGCGCGGGGTCGACGGCCAGCGGAGTCAGTACCGGAAATACCTGCTCGTGGAAATAGGTCGACAGTTGCTCGCGCTCAGCCTGATCCAGGTCGGCCCAGGTGACAACGTAGATGCCTTCCTCGCCGAGCGCGGGCAACACCGAATCGCGAAACACCCGCGCATGGCGGCTGGCGATGCGCTGCGTCTGCTCGCCGATGCGGCCCAGCTGCTCCCGTGGGGTGAGGCCGTCGGCGGACAGAGCCGACAATCCCATCTGGTCGCGGCGTTTGAGACCGGCCACCCGAACCATGTAGAACTCGTCGAGATTGGACGCGAAGATGGCCAGGAACTTTGCCCGTTCGAGCAACGGCATCGAGTCGTCGGCGGCGAGCGCGAGCACCCGGGCGTTGAACTCCAGCCAGCTCAGTTCGCGGTTGAGGTAGCGGTCCTCGGGCAGCTGGTCGGTGGTCGCGGCCGGCGTCGCGGCCGGCGGTGCCGCCGGGGTCCTGTCGCCTGGCTCCCGTGCGTTCGTGTCTGGCCGTGCCTCTGTGACTGGGCCGGTTTCGATTTCGGTCACCCAGCGATCATTGCCTATCACCGGGTGACGTTGCCAGCGCTGAACCGACATCCGTTTGCTGTTTTTGTTCCGTTCATCCCCGCACAGCCGCCATGCGGGCTAGCGATGGTGGGCGACGACTCGTGCAGTGGCCGGTCCGACCCCGAGGCTGCGGGCGGCCGCCAAGTCCGCCGGAGTGTCGACGTCGCAACGCAGGCCGGGCCACGCGCCGGTCAGCTCGACGGCCCCGGAACGGCGATGTCGGGCGCTGGAATCCGGCCCGAACTGGGGATCGAGTGCGCTTCCGAAGGCGCACAGGGCCGCGGTGCCGGTGCCGAGCCGATCGGCGACGAAGCTGCGCTGGTGAGCGCGTGCGGCGCAGATCGCATCGGCGAGCTCCTGGGTCTGCATCGCAGGCAGATCGCCTTGCAGCACAACAATATTTGGCACGGAACCGGATACCACCTGTTCGGCGGTGAGGATGGCGTTGTTCAGCGGGTCGGGATCACCTTGGCGAGTCGGGTCGGCCAACACCTCGGCGCCGAGCTCGGTTGCCGCGGCCGCGGCGGATTCGTCCGGTGTGATGACGGTGATCGAGCGCAGGTCGCCTACCCGCGCCGCGGCGGTCAAAGTGTCCATCAGCATGGCCAGCACCACACTTTCCCGGGCCGCCGCGGAGAACACCGGGGCCAATCTCGTCTTGGCCGCACCCAATCGCTTGACGGCGATGATCAGGCCGACATCACCCGTACCGTCGGCCCGTATGCCGCTCATGAAGGCCATCCTGCCAGCGCTGGTTTCGGTGCTACCCAGCTGCCACCCCGCCGCCGCCCGCTTTCACTGGGCTGGCGCCTGCCGCAGTGACCCCCGCCGCAACAGCGTGACGGCGGCCCCTGCCGGGGTCTACTGTGTAGCGGCTACCGGTGCCGTCGCAAACGACAAATGGGACAAATAGGGGTGTGGGGATGGCCAGCACGGGAACCGTCACGGTGATGGGAGCCGGTGCCTGGGGCACCGCCCTGGCCAAGGTGTTGGCCGATGCCGGGGGCGAGGTCAAGCTGTGGGCCCGGCGCGCCGACGTTGCCAACCAGATCAACGACAGCCGATACAACCCCGACTACCTGCCCGGTACGTTGCTGCCGCCGGGGATCCGGGCCACCGCCGACGCGGCAGAGGCGCTCGCCGGCGCGGATACGGTGCTGCTGGGTGTACCCGCGCAGACGATGCGGACCAATCTCGAGCACTGGACAACCCTGATTCCACGTGGCGCGACCCTGGTGAGTCTGGCCAAGGGCATCGAGCTGGGCACTCTGATGCGGATGAGTCAGGTGATCGTCTCGGTCACCGGAGCAGACCCGGCCCAGGTCGCGGTGATCTCGGGCCCCAACCTGGCTAGCGAGATCGCCGAGTGCCAGCCCGCTGCCACCGTCGTGGCCTGCAGCGACTCCGGCCGGGCCGTCGCGTTACAGCGTGCGCTCAACAGCGGCTACTTCCGTCCCTATACCAACACCGATGTCGTCGGCACCGAGATCGGGGGAGCGTGCAAAAACGTCATCGCGCTGGCGTGCGGTATGGCCGCGGGCGTTGGCCTGGGTGAAAACACCGTGGCAACCATCATCACCCGCGGATTGGCGGAGATCATCCGGCTCGGTATCGCCCTGGGCGCCAAGGGGGCGACGCTGGCCGGGCTGGCCGGGGTAGGTGACTTGGTAGCGACCTGTACGTCGTCGCGCTCCCGCAACCGGTCGTTGGGCGAGTGCCTGGGCCGCGGCGAGATCCTGCAATCGGCACTGCACAGCAAGGAAGGCCACGTCGTGGAAGGGGTGACGTCGTGCGAATCGGTGCTCGCGCTGGCGTCCAGCTACGACGTCGAAATGCCGCTCACCGACGCCGTACACCGGGTCTGCTACAAGGGCCTGTCGGTAGACGACGCGATCGCGTTGTTGCTGGGGCGTAGTACCAAACCCGAATAGGTCAGACCCGCTCTGTCGGCGCCGCCCGATTGCCCTGGTTAGTGCGGGTAGTCCGGCCTGGTCGCTCAGCACCCGGTAGCCTCTCCAGGTTGTGAGTGGCAGCAGCCGGCGTGGCGAACGTCTCCGGGTTGCCGTCGTGTTCGGCGGACGCAGCAACGAGCATGCGATCTCATGCGTGTCTGCGGGCAGCATTCTGCGCAATCTTGACCCGCGACGCTTCGAGGTGATCGCGATCGGGATCACCCCGCAAGGCTCGTGGGTGCTCACCGACGGCAACCCGGATGCGCTGGCAATCACCGACCGGCGGCTACCCGAGGTGAGCTCCCAGTCCGGCACCGAGCTGGCCTTGCCGGCAGATCCGCGCTGGGGCGGCCAATTGGTCTCGTTGCCGCCCGGTGCCGGAGAGGTGCTGGCCTCGGTCGACGTGGTGTTTCCAGTGCTGCATGGACCGTACGGCGAGGACGGAACGATCCAGGGACTACTCGAACTCGCCGGCGTTCCCTATGTTGGCGCCGGGGTGCTGGCCAGCGCGGCCGGTATGGACAAGGAGTTCACCAAGAAACTGTGGAGTGCGGCGGGGCTACCGATCGGCCCGCATGCCGTGCTGCGCCCATCGCGACAATCGCTGGACCGCGAGGAACTGCAGCGGCTGGGGTTGCCGGCTTACGTCAAACCCGCGCGCGGCGGCTCCTCGATCGGTGTCAGCCGGGTCTCGAGCTTCGATGAGCTGCCCGCCGCGATCGCCGCCGCCCGGCGACACGATCCGAAGGTGATCGTCGAGGCCGCGATCAACGGTCGCGAGCTGGAGTGCGGCGTGCTCGAGTTCCCCGACGGCAGATTGGAAGCCAGCACCCTGGGAGAGATCCGGGTGGCCGGTGTGCGTGGACGCGAAGACGGATTCTATGACTTTGAGACCAAATACCTCGACGACGCTGCCGAATTGGACGTGCCGGCCAAGGTCGAAGACGACGTCGCTGACGCGGTGCGCCAGCTGGCGATTCGCGCTTTCGAGGCCATCGACTGCCAAGGCCTGGCCCGAGTCGACTTCTTCCTCACCGACGACGGCCCGGTGATCAACGAGATCAACACGATGCCAGGGTTCACCACGATCTCGATGTACCCGCGGATGTGGGCGGCCAGCGGGGTCGACTATCCCACCTTGCTGGCCACCATGGTGGAGACCGCGTTGTCGCGGGGCATCGGCCTGCGCTAACCCGCCGGGGCCGGGTCGATCGGCACCGGCGCAATGGCGCGGTCGATGATCTCGGACAACTCCTGGATGGGGGTGGGCCCCGACCCCGCGGGCAAGGTCAGCGCCACGTAGACCGGACGGTCCACGGTGTACCAGGTGGATCTGCTCCCCGCCGTCGCGGTGCCGGCGGCCTCGGTTTGGTCGCTGACCCGAAACCACTGCACCCGGTCGACGACCTGAATCGGCGACCCCACCACGAAGTCGGCCGGGCGGTCCAGCCCGCAGCGCAATATCACCGGCTCATCGGCGGCCGCGGAGCTCCAGGCGCCGGTGCCTTGCGGTGCGGGTTGCACCATGGGCGCGCGCTGATAGTCGCCGAGACGCTGCGGCAACGCGGTCAGCAGCGCGTGGCACGCAGGACTGGCCGCCTGCGGGGCCGGAACCGAGGGGACGGCGACCGGTTGTCGCGGTACCTCGCGGTTGGCCGCGATCACCAGAATTGTCCCGAGGGCGGCCACGGCCAGCAGTGCGGCGGCGATGATCAGGACTCGTGGCGGACCATCGGGATCGGGTTGGGGGTTGGCCGGGGTGTCGCCTGTCACCGCGTCGGATACCTCCGGTTCAACTCGACTCTCCTGTCCCACCCGGTCCGCCCCGGAACCGCAACCGGCCCGCGCGGGTGTTTCGGGTCGTCAGGGCTCATACACTAACGCGGTCCGCCCGGGCGGGCAGGAACCCCAAAATTACCGCAGACCGCTCTCGGTTCGCGGGTATGCGAGTCCGGGCCGGTACACCACGAAGGAGGTGGCGTGGGTCAGGACACGTCGGGACAGACACCGACCCTGCGCGAGCTCGGGGAGTTCGCCGTGATCGACCGGTTGGTGCAGGGGCGCAACCAGCCCGCTGTCGTTGAGCTGGGGCCAGGCGATGATGCTGCGGTGGTGGCCGCCCCCGACGGCCGTACGGTGATTTCCACCGACATGCTGGTCCAAGATCGCCACTTCCGGCTGGACTGGTCGAGTCCCCACGACGTCGGTCGAAAAGCGATCGCCCAGAACGCCGCCGACATCGCCGCGATGGGCGCCAGGCCTACCGCGTTCGTGGTGAGCTTGGGCGCACCCGCCCACACGCCGGTGGCCGAGGTGACTGCGTTGCTCGACGGCATGTGGGAGGAGGCCGGGCGGATCGGCACCGGAATCGTCGGCGGCGATATGGTCCGGTGTCCGCAATGGGTGGTGTCGGTCACCGTTCTGGGTGACCTCGAAGGTCGCCCGCCGGTCACCCGTGGCGGCGCCAAGCCGGGCTCGTCGGTTGCGGTCGCTGGCGAACTGGGCCGTTCGGCGGCCGGATATGCGCTGTGGCACAACGAGATTGCCGGGTTTGACGAACTTCGCCGCCGCCATCTGGTACCCGACCCGCCCTACGGCCAGGGTGTGGCGGCCGCGGTGGCCGGGGCTCAAGCGATGATCGACGTCTCCGACGGCTTGGTCGCCGACCTGCGCCATATCGCCGATTCCGCTGCGGTCGGCATCGACGTCGCCACGGCGGCGTTGGCCCAAGATCATCGCGCGCTGATCGCAGCCGCGGATGCGGTGGGCGCCGATCCGTGGGGGTGGGTGCTCGGTGGGGGTGAGGACCACGCGCTGGTGGCGTGTTTTTCCGGTGCGGTGCCCGATGGCTGGCGGGTGATCGGGCGGGTGTTGGACGGGCCGGCCCGGGTGCTGGTCGACGGCCAGCAGTGGAGCGGCTACGCCGGCTGGCAGTCATTTGACTAGCGCGGCAATTGAGTAGGGTGACGCGGTGACCGTCTACGCGATCGCCCAATTGAGATTCACCGACCGGCCCGCCTATGACCGGTACCAGGCAGCGTTTATGCAGGTCTTCGACCGCTACGCGGGAACGCTGCTCGCTGCCGACGAGTCACCGACGGTGGTCGAGGGGCAGTGGGACCGCGAGAAAGTGGTGCTGATGTCGTTCCCTGACGAAGCGGCATTTCGGGACTGGGCGCAGTCGCCGGATTACCAGGACATCGCCAAGGATCGCCGGGAGGGCGCCGATACGGTCGTGTTGCTGGCTCGGGGGGTGCAGTGACCGCGCGGGCGCTCGATGAACTGGTCGAGCCGGGGTGGGCGAAAGCTCTCGAGCCGGTCGCCGACCAGGTAACTGCGATGGGGCAGTTCTTGCGGGCCGAACTCGCGGCGGGCCGTAAGTACCTGCCCGCGGGGCCGAACGTCTTGCGCGCGTTTACTTTTCCCTTCGACCAGGTGCGAATTCTGATCGTTGGCCAAGATCCCTACCCGACACCCGGACACGCGGTGGGACTGAGCTTTTCGGTAGCCCCCGATGTCCGCCCGCTCCCACGCAGCCTGTCCAACATTTTCCAGGAGTATGCGGACGATCTGGGCTATCCGATGCCCGCCTGCGGCGACTTGACGCCGTGGGCGCAGCGCGGTGTCATGCTGTTGAACAGGGTGCTCACGGTTCGGCCCAGCAACCCGGCGTCACATCGGGGCAAGGGCTGGGAAGCGTTGACCGAGTGCGCCATCCGGGCTTTGGCCGCGCGGTCGCAGCCGATGGTTGCCATTCTCTGGGGGCGCGACGCGTCGACCCTGAAGCCGATGTTGGCCGACGGCGATTGTGCTTCGATCGAATCTCCACACCCATCGCCGCTATCGGCGTCTCGTGGTTTCTTCGGTTCACGGCCGTTCAGCCGGGCCAACGAATTGCTTACCGGCAGGGGAGCCGACCCGATTGACTGGCGCTTGCCCTGAGCGCCATGAGGGCGTTGCGTGCGCACCGGCGCGGCGGCCCGGAAACGCTGGCCGTCGAGCGCGCACCGGTGCCGGTGCCGGCGGCCGGCGAGGTCGTGGTAGCCGTGCGCGCTGCCGGCATCACGTTCGACGAGTTGACCTGGGACCAGACCTGGACCCGCGATGGTGTCAGCCGGACACCGGTGATCCCGTCACGCGAAGTCTCCGGAGTGATCCATGAAATCGGATCGGGTACCGAAGATTTCCATTGTGGTGATGAGGTCTACGGGCTGATCGGTTTCGATCGAGACGGTGCGGCAGCCGATTTCGTCGCGGTGCCCGCCGCACACCTGGCCGCCAAGCCTGCGACGATCAGCCATACCGTGGCGGCGGCGCTGCCGCTGGCCGGGTTGACCGCGCTGCAGGCACTTGTCGATCACGCGGCGGTACGGCCCGACGAAGCGGTATTGGTGCACGGAGGGGCCGGGGGAGTCGGGGCCCTGGTGGTCCAACTGGCGGCCATCCTCGGCGCCAACGTCACCGCTACCGTTCGCAGCGATGCCGGCGAGCTGGTCAGCCGCCTGGGTGCCCAGCGGGTAATCGACACCCGCGCCGAAGCATTCGAGCGGACCGCCACGGATTTCGACGTCGTCATCGACACGGTGGGCGGGGACACATTGGACAGATCCTTCGCGGTGTTGCGCCCAGGCGGACGGCTGGTCACCCTCTCGGCACCGCCGCCCGCCGGCAAGGCCGACGAACATGGCGTTACTGCAGTGTTTTTCATCGTGACGCCCAACCGCGATCAGCTCAACAGGCTCGGCGAGCTGGTCGGCAGTGGGCGGCTGCATGTCGAGATTGCGCAGAGTTTTCCGCTGGCAAAGGGGCGCGAGGCGTTCGAAAGCGGACGGGGTGCCGCTCGGCGAGCGGGCAAGACCGTCATCACGGTTGGACAGTGACAGCGGCCGGCTCGACGCGGATTGCGCTACGGCCTGAGACCATCGAGGCATGTACGACTTGGATGAGACCATCCGTCTGCGGCGTTCGACGCGCATGTTCCTGCCCCGCCCGGTGCCGCGGCGGTTGGTGCAGGAAGCGCTCGAACTTGCGATGTGTGCCCCCTCGAACTCCAATGTGCAGCCCTGGCATGTCGTGTTTACCAGCGGTGCGGCACGCGACCGATTGGTCGCGGCGATGCTGGAAAGGGCGCGCTCCGAGCCGCCCAATGTTGCGCGATTGCCGCCGGCATTCACCCACCTACGCAGCGCACTGGGAGCACAGGTCTACGGGGCGATGGGCATTGCTCGCGATGACACGCAGGCCCGACAGACCGCTGTGCTGCGCAACTGGGAGTTCTTCCGGGCCCCGCTGGGTGGCATCGTATCGATGCACCAGGAGCTGGGGCTGGTCGACAGCATGGGTGTCGGCATGTTCCTGCAGAACCTGATGCTGGCGCTGACCGCGCGCGGTCTGGGCACCTGCGTACAGGTCTCCATCGCCGGCTATCCCGAGATCGTCCGCAAGCAGGTGGGCATACCTTCGCACCTGACCATCCTGTGTGGCCTGGCGATCGGCTATCCCGACCCGGACTTTGCCGGCAATCAGCTGCGCGTTGGTCGCGACGATGTTGCTGAACACGTCGTTTTTCTCGACGATTGACTGGCCAGCGGGCGCGAGAAGAGCTTGCGGTGACCGGAGTTGGGCGGGCCCGTACACGCCAAATCGCCCGGCTCTATCGAGACGGGCGAACAGGCGCGAGCAACCACGAACTCGGTGGCGCCGCTACTGGCTGGGCCGAACCCGCCGGTGGCTGTTCAGCCGCGGCTGACCTTACCGGCCTTGATGCACGAGGTGCAGACGTTGAGGCGCTTCTTGTTGCCGCCAGGGCGGGTCACGGCGCGCACGGTCTGGACGTTGGGGTCCCACCGGCGACTGGTGCGGCGGTGGGAGTGCGACACCGACTTGCCGAAGCCGGGGCCTTTCCCGCAGATATCGCACACAGCGGCCATTGTTGCACTCCTCAAGTCTGTTGGGTTCCGGCGACCCGGCCGGGACAGCCTAGATCTACCCAGGCCGTCCTAGGATACCGACGTCCCCGGCAAGCACCAAACGAGCCACCGCTAAGGGTGGCGTCAGGGCCGGTCTCGTCGGACCGCCTGGCTAGGCTCGATGGGCCGGGTCCCCGGTGGCCCGGGGTGTTCCCTCGCGCATGAACCGACGCAAACTATCCGCAACGTCACCGGAGCTACGCTGGCGCCCACCGGGGCTAGGCAGAGGAGGTGGGGGCAGGTTGGGCACGACTGAACGCCCGCTGGATGCCTTGGCCCTGCGAGACTGGGCGCACACCGGCGTCAGCGACCTGATCACCCACCTTGACGAGATCAACCGGCTGAACGTGTTTCCGGTCGCCGATTCCGATACCGGCGCGAACATGCTGTTCACTATGCGATCCGCGCTTGCTCAGGTCGATTCGACGGGTGGTGCGGGGCCCGAACACCCCGAAGACCCCGAGCACAGGGATGTCGCCCAGGTCGCGGCCGCGTTGGCGGCCGGCGCCCTCAACGGCGCACGCGGCAATTCCGGGGTGATCCTGTCACAGATCCTGCGCGGTGTTTCCGATGTGACCGATAGCGCCGCCGCCGGTCAACCGTTGGCCGCAATCGACGCGGCACTGCTGGCCGCGGCCCTGTGGCGCGGCGTCGAGCTGGTCATCACGTCGATGGGCGGTGAGGAAGTGCCGGGCACCATCGTCTCGGTCCTGCGCGCCGCCGCGGTCGCGGTCCGGCAGTGTGCTGACGCCGGCGAAGGGTTGGCCGCCGCCGTCGCCGCGGCGGGGGACGCGGCGGTGGTTGCGCTGGAGAAGACCCCCGAGCAGCTCGACGTGCTGGCCGACGCGGGTGTTGTCGATGCCGGCGGACGAGGATTGTTGGTCCTGCTGGACGCGCTGCGCTCGACCATCACCGGTCAGACTCCCGCGCGATCGGTCTACGAGCCGGCCCCGCGCTCGCCGGCGCTCGGGGCGGGGGTGCCGGCACCCGTACCGCAGTTCGAGGTGATGTACCTGCTGGCCGGTTGCGATGCTGCGGCGGCCGACACGCTGCGCGATCGGCTCTCGGAGCTGGGGGATTCGGTGGCAATTGCCGCCGCACCATCGGAGAGCTATTCGGTGCATGTGCATACCGACGACGCGGGCGCGGCCGTCGAGGCCGGGCTGGCGGCGGGGCGGCTGAGCAAGATCGTGATCTCGGCGCTCAGTTCCGGGACCACTGCACTGGCGGCCGGCGGTTGGACCCGCCAGCGCGCCGTGCTGGCCATTGTCGACGGCGATGGTGCCGCCGAACTGTTTGCCGCCGAAGGTGCGTGTGTGTTGCGTCCCGGCGCGGGGGCCGCGGCGCCCGCGTCCGACCTGAGCGCACACCAGTTGGTGCGCGCGGTGGTCGACACCGGTGCCGCGCAGGTCATGGTGTTGCCCAACGGCTACGCCGCCGTCGAGGAACTGGTGGCCGGCTGTACGGCGGCCATCGGCTGGGGCGTTGACGTGGTCCCGGTGCCGACGGGGTCGATGGTGCAGGGCCTGGCCGCGCTGGCCGTGCACGACCCGGCCAGTCAGGCGGTCGACGACGGCTACATCATGGCCGGGGCCGCCGGGGCCGCCCGGCACGGATCGGTACGTATCGCCACCGAGACGGCACTGACCTGGGCTGGAACCTGCAAACCGGGCGATGGTCTGGGTATCGCCGGCGATGAGGTGCTGATCGTCGCCGATGACGTCGCCGCGGCGGCGATCGGGTTGGTCGATCTGTTGTTGGCGCCGGGAGGAGACTTGGTGACGGTGCTGATAGGCGCCGGTATCGATGATGATGAACGGATTGCCAGGCTGGTTGAGAGCCTGGAAAAACACATGCACGACCATCACCCGGGGACCGAGCTGGTGATCTACCGCACCGGTCATCGCGGTGACGCGCTGCTGATCGGGGTGGAGTAGCCATGGTGGCATTGAGCGATCGGCTCGACTTCGTTCTGGGTGCCAAGGCGGCCGAGGCTCTCGACGAGGAGTTCGGCATCCGGACTGTCGACGACCTCTTGCGGCACTACCCGCGCAGCTATGTCGAAGGCGGGGCACGCCGCGGCACCGACGATGAGCAGCCCGAAGTGGGGGAGCACATCACCATCGTCGATGTCATCACCGAAACCAAGTCGTTTCCGATGAAGAAGACCCCGAGGCGGTTGTGTCTGCGGATCACCCTCGGGTCGGGGCGCAACAAGGTGACCGCCACCTTCTTCAACGCCGACTACATCAAAAAGGGCCTCACCAAGAACACCCGGGTGATGCTGTCCGGCGAAGTCGGGTACTTCAAGGGCGTCATGCAGCTCACGCACCCGGCGTTTCTGATCCTGGATTCGCCGGACGGCCAGCATCACGGCACCAAATCATTGAAGAGCATCGCCGACGCCTCCCAGGCCATCAGCGGCGAACTGGCGATGGAGGAGTTCGAGCGGCGCTTTTTCCCGATCTATCCGGCCAGCACCAAGGTGCAGAGCTGGGACATCTTCAAGTGTGTGCGCCAGGTGCTCGAAGTGCTCGACCCGGTGGACGAGCCCCTGCCAGCGGCGTTACGCGCCGAGCACGGCCTGATTTCCGAGGACGACGCCTTGCGCGCGATCCACCTCGCCGAGGATGAGTCCGAACGCGAACAAGCGCGCCGGCGGCTGACCTTCGACGAAGCCGTCGGGTTGCAGTGGGCGTTGGTGGCCCGCCGGCACGGTGAGCTATCCGAGTCGGGGCCGCCGGCCCCGGCCCGATCCGACGGCCTGGCCGCCGAGCTGTTGGCACGGTTGCCTTTCGAGCTCACCGCGGGGCAGCGCGAAGTGCTCGACGAGTTGTCCGACGGGCTGGCGGCGACCCGTCCGATGAACCGCTTGCTGCAAGGCGAGGTGGGCTCGGGCAAGACGATCGTGGCGGTGCTGGCGATGCTGCAGATGGTCGATGCGGGCTACCAGTGTGCGCTGCTGGCTCCTACGGAAGTGCTTGCCGCACAGCATCTTTTGTCTATCAACGATGTTCTCGGTCCGCTGGCGATGGGGGGCCAGCTGGGCGGCGCCGACAACGCCACCCGGGTGGCGCTGCTGACCGGCTCGATGACAGCGGGGCAAAAAAAGCAGGTTCGGGCCGAAATCGCCAGCGGTCAGGTCGGCATCGTCATCGGTACCCATGCGCTGCTGCAGGACGCGGTGGAATTCCACAATCTCGGCATGGTGGTGGTCGATGAACAACACCGCTTCGGCGTCGAGCAGCGAGACCAACTGCGGGCCAAGGCTCCCGCCGGCATCACACCGCATCTGCTGGTGATGACGGCCACGCCGATACCGCGCACCGTAGCGCTCACCGTCTACGGCGACCTGGAGACCTCCACCCTGCGTGAGCTTCCGCGCGGGCGTCAGCCGATCACCACCAACGTCATCTTTGTGAAAGACAAACCCGCCTGGCTCGATCGGGCCTGGCAGCGCATCGTCGAAGAGGTTGCCGCGGGTCGCCAGGCCTACGTGGTGGCCCCGCGCATCGACGAGAGCGACGAGAGCGACAAAGCCGAAAACGGCGCCCGCCCGTCGGCGACCGCCGTGGGGCTCTATTCCCGTTTGCAGGCCGCCGAACTGGCGGGGCTGCGATTGGCGTTGATGCACGGACGCCTGTCTGCCGACGAGAAGGAAGCCGCGATGGCGGCCTTCCGCGCCGGCAACGTTGATGTGCTGGTGTGCACCACGGTCATCGAGGTGGGTGTCGATGTCCCCAATGCCACGGTGATGCTGGTGATGGACGCCGACCGCTTCGGCATCAGCCAGCTGCACCAGCTGCGCGGCCGCATCGGGCGTGGCGAACATCCCAGCCTTTGTCTGCTGGCCAGCTGGGTTTCGCCGGGCTCGCCGGCGGGGCGACGGCTGCGCGCGGTCGCTGAGACCATGGACGGCTTTGATCTTGCCGAGCTGGACCTCAAGGAGCGCCGGGAAGGAGACGTGCTGGGCCGCAACCAGTCCGGCAAGGCGATCACCCTACGCTTGCTGTCGCTGGCCGAGCATCGGGTATTCATCGAGGCCGCCCGGGACTTCTGCAACCAGGCGTATCAGCAGAGCACTGGCGGCGGTGGCCCACATCCCGGGTTGGCTCTGATGGCGGCGCGCTTCACCAACACCGATCGCATCGACTACCTGGACAAGTCATAACGTCGTGAACCGAAAGATGCTGCTGTGGCTGTCGGTGGCCGCGCTGCTTGCGGTGCTGGTCGCCTATCAGAGCGTGCGGGCGTCGACGGCCAGGCACGCAGAGGAGTTCGCCGCGCGGGCCGGCGTTCCGACGGTCCAACCCGGGACCGACGTGCTCGCCGGGATCGGCGTGCTGCCGCGGCGAATGCACCGCTACGACTACCGCAGGGCCGCATTCGGCGCGGCCTGGGACGACAACAACGACGCCCCCGGCGGCCACAACGGGTGTGACACTCGTGACGACATCCTCGACCGCGATCTCGTCGACAAGACCTATGTGGTGACCAAGCGGTGTCCGAATGCGGTGGCCACCGGCACGCTGCACGACCCGTATACCAACACCATCGTCGTCTTCCAGCGTGGCGCCAGAGTGGGGCAATCGGTGCAGATCGATCACATCGTCCCGCTGTCGTATGCGTGGGACATGGGCGCATCGGACTGGCCGGCAGCGCGGCGGCTGCGGTTCGCCAACGATCCGGCCAACTTGCTGGCCGTGCAGGGGCACGCCAATCAGGACAAAGGGGACTCCCCGCCGGCCGGGTGGATGCCGCCCAACGCCGCGTTTGCCTGCCAATACGCCATGCAATTCATCGCCGTGCTGCGCGGATATGCGCTGCCGGTCGATCGGGCGTCGAGCGACGTCCTGCGCCAGGCCGCGGCGACCTGCCCGACCGGGTAGCCGGTTACACCCCGGCGAAGGTCATCGGGTCCTCACGCAGGCGGGTCCCGTCGTTGAGGCCGTTGATGGCGTCCATGTGCTGGGAGGCCAGCTCGAACTCGAACACGTCCAGGTTGGTGGCGATGTGCTCGGCATTGGAGGAACCGAAGATGACGGCATTGCCCAGTTGCAGGTTCCAGCGCAGCAGCACCTGGGTGGGCGTCTTGCCGTACTCGCCCGCGATCGAGGTCACGGTCGGGTTGTCGGCCAGCTGGCCGAGCGCCAGCGGGGTGTAGGACTGCGTCACCACGTTGTGCTGGGCATTTGCCTTGCGCAGCTCGTCCTGGTTGAGCAGCGGGTGCAACTCGACTTGGTTGACCGCGGGGGTGACGAAGGTCAGGTCGATGACGTTGGAGACGTGTTCCTCGGTGAAGTTGGACACCCCGATGGAGCGGGTGAAGCCTTCACCGCGGGCCTGGATGAGGCCGCCGAACGCGTCCACGTACTTGCCCACCGCCGGGGCCGGCCAGTGAATCAGGTACAGGTCGACGTAGTCCAAGCCCAGCCGGTCCAGGCTGGCCTTGCAGGCCTCGCGGGACGCGGTGAAGCCGTGGTCGGCGGTGGCGACTTTGGTGGTGACGAACAACTCCGCCCGGGGAATGCCGGATGCGGCGAGGGCCCGCCCGACTGCCGCCTCGTTGCCGTATGCGGCGGCGGTGTCGATGAGCCGGCAGCCGATTTCCAATGCCGCGGACACCGCGCGCTCGGTCTCGTCATCCGACAACCCAGCGACGCCCATGCCGAGGACCGGCATGGTGTTCTCGTCATTGAGCGCTATCGATGGGGCAGAGGGGCTGGGGGCGCCCGGCATCATCTCGCCTACCTGTGAAAATTGAACGTTCGCGGATTTTGACTAAGTCGGGTTCGAACCTCTGGCGACCAGGCCACCGTGATTTTATCGGCGCTCAGTTCAAAGTCGAACACGGTGGAAGTCGCTCGCAATCCGTCTGGGGGTTTACCGACTCAGGGGATCACGATATTACCGAGTTGTATATGTCACCTAATCAACGCCCGTGCCGCTGCTTCGTCGCAGGTGACGGCGACGGCGTTGCGCCCTGTGACGCTCGGTGTCGGGGGGCGCTTCGGGTGAACTTGTCCGGCGGTGGCCAGCGCCGATGCGTGGAAGATGGTCGGATGGCTGCCGCGCATCCGGCCCGCGGCTGCAACCGTGGTCCAGATTCGGCAACAGGGCTACCACGTACAGTTGGTCGCAGGGCACGTCGGACTCGCCGACCGCGCGCCGGGTTTCCCGTTCACTGCGGTTTACCTCGGGGGTTGTCGGGATCCAGCAGTTGCCGAGCCCGACGACGGCTACCGAATGATCGTCGTCCAGCAAGACGAGGCTTGTCTAGCGATTCTAGGGAGTAGCCCATGACAAATAGCCTGCCAGGTGAGACGGACCTCCATCCCGAAACGGTGCACGCGACGATGAGCTGGCTGAGTCGCGTGCAGAACACCGTCACCGTCGTCGGCGCCAAGGTCATCCCATGGGTTCCCGATGTCGCCAAACGGCTGATCACACGGGGTCGCTCGGTCATCATCGACGGAAACACCCTCGATCCCGCATTGCAGCTGATGTTGTCGGGCATGCGGGTCGTGGGTCTGGACGGGCTGGTGATCGATGACGACCTGGCCGCTTCCCGCGCCCACATGCGCGAGGCGATGTTGGGATTTCCCGGTCCGCAGATCCATGTCGATGTCGAGGAATTAACCCTGCCCGGACCTGCCGGCGACATCAGCGCCAGGCATTACCGTCCGCCCGGCGATGCGGCCGCGCCGTTGCTGGTCTTCTACCACGGGGGCGGGTGGGCACTCGGCGACCTCGACACCCACGACGCGGTCTGCCGACTGACTTGTCGCGATGCGGGCATCCATGTCCTGGCGATCGACTACCGGCTGTCGCCCGAGCATCGCGCCCCCGCCGCGATCGACGATGCGTTCGCGGCCTTTGAGTGGGCGCACGCGCACGCCGCCGAGCTTGGTGCTCTGCCGGGACGGGTTGCGGTCGGTGGCGACAGTGCGGGGGGCAACCTGGCGGCCGTGGTGAGCCAGCTGGCCCGAGACAGCGGAGGCCCGGCCCCGATTTTCCAGTGGCTCATCTACCCACGAACCGACTTTGCCGGGCGGACCCGTTCCGCGAGCCTGTTCGCCCGAGGGTTCTTGCTGACCAAACGCGACATCGACTGGTTTCACTCCCAGTACCTGAAGGGCTCCGGCATTGAGCCCACGGACCCGCGGGTATCGCCGTTACGAGCCGAATCACTGGCCGGGCTGGCGCCGGCGCTGATCGCGGTGGCAGGCTTCGACCCGTTGCGTGACGAAGGCGAGAACTACGCGACCGCCCTGCGGGCCGCCGGCACCCCGGTTGACCTGCGCGCCATGGGGTCGCTGACGCACGGGTTCCTCAATCTGTTTCCGCTCGGTGGTGGTTGTGCCGCCGCAACCAGCGAGCTGATTTCTGCGCTGCGTGCACACCTGACCCGGGTTTGAGCGGTGCCGGTGGGGTGGCTTCGCGCCGTGGGTGCGGACCGTTGCGGGCACCATCGGTCAATATCGTCGTGGGTCTCAGCTGCGGCTGGCCGGCCGCCGGTACTCTAGAGGCGCCCGACCACCGGAGGCTGAACGAGCCCGCAAGCGAAGCGCAGCCGACCAATACATGTGAGGATCAGCAAACCTGTGGCCGACAAAAACAAGCGTCCCCCGCGGATCGACCTGAATTCGCCCGACGGCAAGTTCGGCCGGCTCATCCAGATCGGTGGCACCGCGTTCGTCGTGTTCTTCGCGGTCGCCCTGGTCTTCTACATCGTGACCTCGCATCAGAAAAAGGGCGGCGGTGCCGCCGGTCCCGACGACTCGGTCCGGGTGACGTCGAGCAAGCTGGTCACCCAGCCGGGGACCCAGGACCCCAAGGTCGTGATGACCTTCTACGAGGACTTCCTGTGTCCGGCGTGCGGCATGTTCGAGCGCGCGTTCGGCCCGACGGTGTCCAGGCTGGTCGGCATCGGGGCGGTCGCCGCCGATTACACGATGGTCGACATTCTCTCCAGCCCGCGCAACCAGAACTATTCGGCGCGAGCCGCCGCCACGGCGTACTGCGTCGCCGATGAGTCCATCGATGCGTTCCGGCGGTTCCACACCGCGATGTTCAGCAAGGACATTCAGCCGTCCGAGGTCGGCAAGACATTCCCCGACAACGCGAAGTTGATCGAAATCGCGCGTGAGGCGGGTGCGGCGGGAACGGTGCCGGACTGCATCAACAGCGGCAAGTACCTCGACAAGGTCAACGGGTTGGCGGTGGCAGCCAATGTGCATGCCACCCCGACGGTCAAGATCAATGGCGAGGAATACGAATGGTCGACGCCGGAAGCGCTGGTGGCCAAGATCAAAGAGATCGTGGGCCCCATTTCGGGCATTGACGCGGTCGCAGCCAACGCGACATCCTGACCATTGTGGTGTCAGCTGACTCCGCCGAGCGATCCAGCGACCTGACGTCAGGCGCCGTTCGCCAGGTGCACGTGCCCATGGCCAGCGCATGGTGGGTGCTGATCTGCGGTGTGACGGGCCTGCTTGCGTCCGGAGCGCTGACCGTGGAGAAGGTCAGGATCCTGCTCGACCCCAGCTATGTTCCCGCATGCAACATCAACCCCATCGTGTCGTGCGGCTCGGTGATGACGACCGCGCAGGCCTCGCTGCTGGGCTTTCCCAACCAGCTGTTCGGCATCGCGGCGTTCACCGTGGTGGTGGTCACCGGCGTGCTGGCGGTGACGAAAGTACCCCTGCCACGTTGGTATTGGGTGGGGCTGACGATCGGTGTCCTGGTCGGAACGGTGTTCGTGCACTGGCTGATTTTCGAGAGTCTCTACCGCATCGGGTCGCTGTGTCCGTACTGCATGGTGGTCTGGATCATCACCGCGACTTTGTTAGTCGTGGTTGGCTCGATAGCATTCCGTCCGGACCCGGACAGCACCAGCGGCGCTGCTGTGCGGGTGCTTTTCCAATGGCGGTGGTCGATTGCCACGCTGTGGCTCACCGCAGTGTTTCTGCTGATCATGGTTCGCTTCTGGAACTATTGGTCGACACTGCTCTAGGTGTCGAGTTTGCGTTGCGACGGGTGAAGTAAGGGGTCAATCATGATCTCAAAAGTGCTGGTGGCCAACCGCGGTGAGATCGCGATCCGCGCGTTTCGCGCCGCCTACGAATTGGGCGTCGGCACCGTTGCCGTCTACGCGTACGAGGACCGCAATTCACTGCACCGGTCCAAGGCCGACGAGTCCTACCAGATCGGCGAGGTCGGGCACCCGGTGCGCGCCTACCTGTCGGTGGACGAGATCGTCGAAACCGCCCTCCGTGCGGGTGCGGATGCCATCTACCCGGGCTATGGGTTCCTGTCGGAGAACCCGGATCTGGCCGGGGCGTGTGCGGCGGCGGGCATCACCTTCGTCGGCCCCCGCGCCGAGCTGCTCCAGCTGACCGGAAACAAGTCCCGCGCGGTCACCGCGGCCAGGGAGGCCGGGCTGCCCGTGCTGAGGTCGTCGGCGCCGTCGGCCTCGGTGCAGGAGCTGGTGGCTGCGGCGCAGTCGGAGACCACCGGCCTGCGCTTTCCGCTCTTCGTCAAGGCGGTTGCCGGCGGTGGTGGCCGTGGCATGCGCCGGGTCAACGACATCTCCGCGCTGGCCGAAGCGATCGAGGCAGCCAGCCGCGAAGCCGAGTCCGCATTCGGTGACCCGACGGTGTATCTCGAACAGGCGGTGTTGAACCCCCGTCACATCGAGGTGCAGATCCTGGCGGACACGCAAGGCAACGTGATTCACCTCTACGAGCGCGACTGCAGTGTGCAGCGCCGTCACCAGAAGGTCATCGAGTTGGCGCCGGCGCCTAACCTGCCCGGTGAGCTGCGCGACAAGATCTGCGCGGATGCGGTCGCCTTCGCCCGTCACATTGGCTACACCTGCGCCGGTACCGTCGAGTTCCTGCTGGACCAAAGTGGTGAATACGTCTTCATCGAGATGAATCCGCGGATTCAGGTGGAGCACACCGTAACCGAGGAGATCACCGACGTCGACCTGGTTTCCAGCCAGATGCGGATCGCCGCGGGGGAGTCGCTCGAAGATCTGGGTCTACGACAGGAAACCGTCCGGCCGCACGGCGCCGCCCTGCAATGCCGGATCACCACCGAGGATCCGACCAACGGTTTCCGGCCCGACACCGGGCGGATCAGCGCCCTGCGCGCCCCCGGCGGCGCGGGCATCCGCCTGGACGGCAGCACCAACCTCGGTGCGGAGATCAGCGCGCACTTCGATTCCATGCTGGTCAAGCTGACCTGCCGGGGACGGGATTTCTCGACGGCGGTGAACCGGGCACGCCGGGCGATCGCCGAGTTCCGGATTCGCGGCGTATCGACCAACATTCCCTTCTTGCAGGCGGTTCTGGATGACCCGGACTTCCAAGCCGGGCGCATCACGACGGCGTTCATCGACGAACGCCCCCAGCTGCTGACCGCGCGCACCTCGGCCGACCGCGGCACCAAGATTCTGAACTACCTGGCTGATGTCACGGTCAACAAGCCGCACGGCAGCCGCCCGTCCAAGGTCTACCCGAACGACAAGCTGCCCCAGGTTGATCTGGATGCCCCGCCGCCGGCCGGCTCCAAGCAGCGCCTGGTCGAATTGGGGCCGGAGGGTTTCGCGCGCTGGCTCCGGGAATCGCCGGCGGTGGGGGTCACCGACACGACCTTCCGAGACGCCCACCAGTCGTTGCTGGCCACTCGGCTGCGCACCAGCGGATTGAGCCGGGTGGCGCCCTATCTGGCGCGGACCATGCCGCAGCTGCTCTCGGTGGAGTGTTGGGGTGGTGCGACCTACGACGTGGCGCTGCGCTTCCTCAAAGAGGACCCGTGGGAGCGGCTGGCCACGCTGCGCGCGGCGATGCCCAACATCTGCCTGCAGATGCTGCTGCGTGGCCGCAACACGGTGGGGTACACGCCCTACCCCGAGGTGGTTACCTCGTCCTTCATCGAGGAAGCGACCGCGACCGGCATCGACATCTTCCGGATCTTCGATGCGCTCAACAACCTGGAGTCCATGCGGCCCGCGATCGACGCGGTGCGCGAAACCGGTTCTGCGATAGCCGAAGTCGCGATGTGCTACACTGGCGATCTGAGCGACCCGGCCGAGCAGCTCTACACGCTGGACTACTACCTGCGGCTGGCCGAGCAGATCGTGGAGGCGGGCGCGCATGTGCTGGCCATCAAGGACATGGCCGGACTGTTGCGGGCCCCGGCGGCTCACCAGCTGGTCACCGCACTGCGCAGTCGCTTCGATTTGCCGGTGCATGTGCACACCCACGACACCCCGGGCGGCCAGCTCGCCAGCTATGTCGCCGCCTGGCATGCGGGGGCCGACGCCGTCGACGGCGCCGCCGCCCCGCTCGCCGGTACCACCAGCCAGCCCGCGCTGAGTTCGATCGTTGGCGCCGCCGCGCACACCGAATACGACACCGGTCTGTCACTGGCGGCGGTTTGCGCGCTCGAGCCTTACTGGGAGGCGGTGCGAAAGGTCTACGCGCCCTTCGAGTCCGGGTTGCCGGGTCCGACGGGTCGGGTCTACCACCACGAGATTCCGGGCGGCCAGCTGTCGAACCTGCGCCAGCAGGCGATTGCGCTGGGGCTGGGGGACCGGTTCGAAGAGGTCGAAGATGCCTACGCCGGAGCCGACCGGGTGCTGGGCCGCTTGATCAAGGTCACCCCATCCTCGAAGGTGGTCGGCGATCTGGCCCTGGCGCTGGTTGGTGCCGGGGTGAGTGCGGACGAATTCGCTGCCGAGCCCGCACGATTCGACATTCCGGACTCGGTCTTGGGCTTCTTGCGTGGCGATCTGGGCGACCCGGTCGGGGGGTGGCCGGAACCATTGCGGAGTGCGGCCCTGGCCGGGCGCGCACCGGCGAAGCCCGTTGGTCAGCTCACCGGCGAGGACCACAGCGCGCTGGCCGCGCCGGGACCCAAACGCCAGGCGACCTTGAACCGGTTGCTGTTCCCGGCGCCGACAAAGGAGTTCGAGGAGCACCGCGAAGCCTACGGCGACACGTCCCAAATGTCGGCCAACCAGTTCTTCTACGGCCTGCGACAGGGCGAGGAGCACCGGGTCAAGCTGGAGCGCGGGGTGGAACTGTTGATCGGCCTGGAGGCCATCTCCGAACCCGACGAGCGTGGAATGCGAACCGTCATGTGCATCATGAACGGTCAGCTGCGGCCGGTACTGGTGCGTGACCGCAGCATTGCCAGTGCGGTCCCGACCGCCGAGAAGGCCGACCGCGGCAATCCTGGACACATCGCCGCGCCGTTCGCCGGCGTGGTCAGCGTGGGCGTCGCGGTCGGGGATCGGGTGAGCGCCGGGCAAACCATCGCCACCATCGAGGCGATGAAAATGGAGGCCCCGATCACCGCGCCCAACGATGGCACCGTCGAACGGGTTGCCGTGTCGTCGACCGCCCAGGTGGAGGGCGGCGACCTGCTGGTGGTGGTGAGCTGACCCGGATCATCGGTGGCGTCGCCGGCGGCCGTCGCCTCGTTGTCCCGCAGCGTGGTACCAGACCCACCACCGATCGGGTGCGCGAGTCGCTGTTCAACATTCTTGCGGCGCGACGCGCGATGACCGGCCTGGCCGTGCTGGACCTGTATGCCGGTTCGGGAGCGCTCGGACTGGAGGCACTCTCGCGCGGCGCGGCCGCCGCGCTGTTCGTGGAGTCCGATCAGCGCACCGCGGCCGTTCTGGCCCGCAACATCGAGGCTCTGGGGCTCGCCGGCGCGACACTGCGCCGGGGTGCGGTCGCTGCGGTCCTGGCGGGTGGCACCGCGTCGCCGTTCGACCTGATCCTGGCCGACCCGCCCTACGATGTCTCCTGCGCCGAGATCGAAGCCGTCTTGGCGGCTTTGGACTCCCACGGGTGGGTGCACCAGGCAACGGTGGCCGTCGTGGAGCGGCCGGCCACCGGTGCGGCGTTGACCTGGCCGGCCGGCTGGTCGGTGTGGCCCGAGCGGGTTTACGGCGACACCCGTTTGGAGCTGGCCGACCGGTCGTAGGCCAGCGTGTACCGTCATCGGTCATGACCGCCGGCGACCAGGCAGGCCGAAGCGACGAGGAGAAGCGGCGCATATGACGGGCGCGGTATGTCCGGGTTCGTTCGACCCGGTGACGTTGGGGCACGTCGACGTCTTCGAACGCGCCGCCGCCCAGTTCGACGAGGTGGTGGTGGCGATTCTGGTCAATCCCGCCAAGAAGGGCATGTTCGACCTCGATGAGCGGATCGCGATGATCGAGGAGTCGACGGCTCACCTGCCCAACCTGCGGGTCGAGGCCGGGCAAGGCTTGGTGGTCGACTTCGTCAAGGCCCAGGGGATGAACGCCATCGTCAAGGGGTTGCGCACCGGCACCGACTTCGAGTACGAGCTGCAGATGGCGCAGATGAACAAACACATCGCTGGCGTCGACACATTCTTCGTCGCGACGGCGCCGCGGTATTCGTTTGTGTCGTCGTCGCTGGCCAAAGAGGTGGCGATGCTCGGCGGCGACGTCTCCGAACTACTGCCGGAACCGGTGAACCGCCGCCTGCGGGAGCGGACAAAATAGCAGCGGACCTAGCCGCGGTTGGCGACTAGGTCCGCTCACCTGTCCACAGTGTCGAGTGACGATGCGGCCCCGACTAGCGTGGGTCGAAGCAGCCGTAGAAGGTTTGCGTCGCCGTGTCGTAGCAGGTGTAGGTGCCGTAGTCGGGCTGGTGGCTGGGGGCCGCGCTGGCGGCTCCGGCCGCTGCGAAGGCGGCCAGGCCGATGGCCGAGGCCAACAGCGACATCCCGGCGAGGGCACGGATTCGGGCAGCGATCATAGATGCCTTTCTGTTCGGTCATCGGGTGCGGGTGAGGCGAATGTCGCCGTCCAAGCAAGGTTGATGGCGCGCGCTTGGCGAAACCTTGGCACATTCTTGGTGCCCCGGGGTGCATCGGTGTCGCGGGTATGCCGGCGTTGACGGCCGGCCGCGGCGTCAGAAGATGATGGTCTGGTTGTGGTGCACGATGACGCGGTCCTGGCAGTGCCACAGCACCGCACGCGACAGCACGGCGCGCTCCACGTCGGCGCCGACTCGCACCAGGTCGTGCACGGTGTCATTGTGGTCGACCCGAACGACGTCTTGTTCGATGATCGGCCCCTCGTCGAGAGCTTCGGTCACGTAGTGTGCGGTGGCGCCGATCAGCTTGACGCCACGTTCCCGGGCGCGTTTGTAAGGAGACGCGCCGGTGAAGGCGGGAAGAAACGAGTGATGAATGTTGATCAACGGGCAACCGATGGCGTCGAGAAACGTGGGGCTGAGGATCTGCATGTAGCGAGCCAGGATCACCAGATCCACGTTGCCGCTTAACAACTGAAGTTGACGCTGTTCGGCGTCGGCGCGAGTGTCCCGAGTCACGGGGATGTGGATGAACGGCACACCGAACGGGCGCACATGGTCGGCCAGATCAGGGTGGTTGGCGATCACCATGGCAACCGACATCTCGAGTTCGCCACGTCGGTTGCGCCACAGCAGATCTAACAAGCAGTGGTCTTCCTTGGAAGCCATGATCGCGACTCGTTTGGGTTTGGCCGCTTCAGTGAACCGGTAGTCGATGTCGAACTTGTCGGCGACGGCACTGCCGAACTCGCGCTGCAGTTCGTCGATGGCAGCGGTGAGCCCGGGTAGGTGAAAGATCGCCCGCTGCAGGAATGTTCCGCCCTCGGGGGCGGTGGAGTGCTGGTCCAGGGAAATGATGTTGGCGCCGGCCTGGGTCAGGAACGTGCTGACGGCGGCGATGATCCCAGGGTGGTCGTGGCAACGCAGTAGTAGCCGACCGATATCGGCCGGCGGCGGTGGACCGCCAGGCGGCGGTGGAAAATTCTGAGACATTGCCGCCGGAAAGGATACCGCCGGCGCCCTCGGCTAGTGACACTGATGGCCGTGTTGGTGGCCTTCGGCTTCGGGAGAGCCGCCCATCATACGCAGCATCGGCATGCCGCCACTGGTGATGAAGCGAGTCACCAGCACTGCCGCGATTCCGAGAAAGATGATGTTGAGCCAGGTGGTGTAGTTCCACGAAATGCCCGCGTGCAGGACCGTGGCGCTGCGCTGTCGAGGAATCAAGTTCGCCGCGCCAAAGATGAGTTCGATCAGGTATCCAGCGACGACCATCGAGACATAGAAGGTGCCCAGCAGGGTCAACATCATCTTCGTTCCGTAGTACTTCCGGTAGATGTTCAAGATCGGCAGGATCAGCAGGTCGGCGAAGATGAAGGCGATGACACCGCCGAAGCTGATGCCACCGTTCCACAGCACCGCGGCAAGTGGCACATTGCCGATCGAGCAGACGAAAGAGACGATCGCGACGACGGGGCCAACGAGCGGTCCCTACACCACCGACAAGTTCGGATGATTCGCCAAAAAGAAGTTCTGCCAGAAAGTTTCGGGAACCCAAGCCGCGATTGCGCCGGCGATCACCAGACCGAGAACGAGGTCGCGCAGAATTGCCGCCCACTCCATCACGAACACGTGCGACACCGAGGTGAAGGCGCGGCGGGAGAACAGCCGGCGCAGAAACGAGTCCTCGCCGCCCACCGACATGTCCATGGCGGCGTGACCTTCCATGGAGCCGGCGATCCCGCGTTCGGCCTGCTCGCGGGCCGCGTCGATGAGCCGGGTGCGTACGAACAGCCGGAACAACACGGCCAACACGATGATCATCAGCGGGCCACCGACGAACTCCGCGGCGGTGAACTGCCAGCCCATCAACAACGTCAGGATGATGCCCAGCTCGACGACCAGGTTGGTGGAACCTATCTCAAACGCCATGGCTGCGGTGAAGTTCGCGCCCTTGCGAAACAGCGATCGTGCCAGCGCCACCGCGGCGTAGGAGCAGGACGACGAAGCGGCGCCCAGTCCGGCGGCAACCGCAAGCGTGCGCGGTTTGTCGTTGCCCATCAAAGCAACGATCGTCGAGCGGCGCACCACGGCCTGCACCATCGCCGACAACGTGAAGCCCAAGATCAGCGCCCACAAGATTTCCCAGGTCATCGATCCGGTCAGGGCCAGTGCATGGCCGACCGCTCCCAATACTGTGCCCGCCACCCGGTCCTCCGTTTCGCATCATCCATCCGGCAAGTCTTCATTCTGGGCCGACCCGCTCCCTTGCGGCAACATATACCCTATGGGGGTATCGGCACAAGGGGGTGCCGTGTCCGGAATCCGCAGGATATGCGGCTGTTTTGGGGGGCGCATGCGGGTTCGCCTCCCGCTTGCTGGCGACCGGGCGTCCCGGCCGTCGGTGAACCGGTTGGCGGCAGCGTCGCATTGGCTGGCGATAGAGTTCCGGGCGGCTGCGCAAAAGCGTTGGCACACAATGAAACACGATGTTCGAGATGGGCAATGAAGCGCGGGCGCCCGGGTGGATGTGATCGCGACCGGGCGCTGCGGTGAACGAGTCGACCGGATCGGCATCGCCCACGCCATTTTGGCCCGATCTTCCAGACCGCGGGCGTCCAGGGGGTACGCTACGGCGTTTGGGTGGGGCGTAACGAACAACGGTTACCGACAACTTGCCGACAAACGTCGTGAAGGGACGCGGTCATGAGCATCGCAACAAACGCACCGCAGCCCGTCAGGAGGCAGCGGGTCCTGTTTGTCGCCGAGGCAACGACGCTGGCCCACGTCGTGCGACCGTTCGTCGTCGCGCTGTCGCTGGACCCGAGCCGCTATGAGGTGCATTTCGCGTGTGACCCGCGGTTCAACAAGCTGCTGGGGCCGATCCCGTTTCCCCATCACCCGATCTACACCATCCCCAGCGAGCGATTTCTCGGCAACCTGGTGCAGGGCCGTTTCTATACGACCCGGACATTGCGCCAGTACGTCGAGGAGGACAGCAGGGTGCTGGCCGAGGTTGCGCCGGATCTGGTCGTCGGTGACCTTCGCATTTCGCTATCGGCCAGCGCCCGACTGGCCGGCATTCCCTACGTCGCCATCGCCAACGCCTACTGGAGTCCCTACTCGCGCCGTCGTTTTCCGCTGCCCGAGGTGTTCTGGAGCCGCCTGTTCGGTGTTCGGCTGGTCAAGCGCGCCTACCGGCTGGAGCGACCGTTGTTCTTCGCTCTGCAGTGCATGCCGCTGAATCGGGTCCGGCGCAAGCACGGATTGCCGAGCCTGGGTTTGAACCTGTGCCGCATTTTCACCGATGGCGACCAAACCCTGTACGCGGATATCCCCGAGCTGCAGCCGACCTACAACCGGCCGGACAACCACCAGTATCTCGGCCCGGTTCTCTGGTCGCCGTCGGGGGAGACGCCGGACTGGTGGGATTCGCTGCCGGCGGACCGGCCGATCGTCTACGCGACCCTGGGTACCTCCGGGGGGCGGAATCTGTTGCAGGTGGTGTTGAACGGCCTGGCCGATCTGCCGGTGACGGTCATCGCTGCCACCGCCGACCGTAGCGACCTGGACAATATCCCGGCCAATGCCTATGTGGCGGACTATCTGCCGGGCGAGGCGGCCGCGGCTCGCTCCGACGTGGTGATTTGCAACGGGGGCAGCCTCACGACGCAGCAGGCCCTGGTGGTTGGGGTGCCGGTGCTGGGGATCGCTAGCAACCTGGACCAGCACCTCAACATGCAGGCCATCGAGGCAGCCGGAGCGGGCTTGCTGCTGCGCACCGAGCGGCTCAAGGCTCGCTCGGTGTCGGCGGCCGTGCGCCAGCTGCTCGACCGACCTGGATACCGGCAATCCGCTCAGGAGCTCGCCGAGGTGTTCGGACGCGAATTGGCTCGCTTTCCTCAGCATGTGGAGAGCGCTTTGCGGCGCGTATCCGAGGGTGCGGTCGCGAAATCGGCGGCCGGCTAGCAGGGGTAGCGCCTGTCAATCAGGTCAATTAGTAGGTTTGGACCAGCGGTCGGCTCATCGGCGGCATCGGACGATTCGGTCCCCACAGATCCTCGATTCAAACGTTAGTTCGATGCCGCACTGCGGCTAACGTTTCTCCTCTCGGCGAAAGGAACCCTTCATGGGAGCAACCGAAACTTCAAAGGCGCTGGTGTGGCGCCTCACCGAAGAGTCATGGAACTACGGTCAGTTCCACTTCGGGAAGGATCGTCGGATGAACCGGGTCAGGGCCGTGCAACGGGCGCTCGCCGGTAGGGCGGCGCCTGTTTACCTCGAGATCGGTGTCTCCCATGGGTTTGCGTTCCGGCGAATAGCTGCCGACGAGAAGACGGCAATCGACCCCGAGTTCAAGCTGTCGGCGCGGACCCGCAAGCTGGCCTCGGCCAAGGCGCGTGTCACCCATTACTTCGAGACGACCAGTGACGCCTTTTTCGCCAATGATGCCGGCTATCTCGAGCACAACGGTGTCGATGTGGCCTTGGTCGACGGGCTGCACACCTACAAGCAGGTAGTGCGTGATGTCGAGAACATCCTGCGCTACCTCAAGGACGACGGGGTCATCGTCCTGCACGACTGCAACCCCACGCATCCTTCGATCGCCTATCCGGCGGCGTCCTATGAAGACTTTCGTGCCGAGAACCGCTGGTGGCAGATGTTGTGGAGCGGCGACGTCTGGAAGGCGATCGTTCATCTGCGCAGCACTCGGGCGGATCTGCAGGTCGCGGTGCTCAATTGCGATTTCGGCGTCGGGATCGTGCGTAAGGGCTCGGCGGAATCGCAGTTGTCCTACACGGCGGACCAGATCGAGGCCCTCGACTACGTGGATCTGGTCGCCGACCGCGAGCGCCTACTCAACCTGAAGCCGCCCACGTATTTCGACGACTTTCTCGCATCCGACGGAATCAGCCCGAAGATCTGATCGGCCGGCGACCGCCGCTCGGGCGCTGACCTGAGCGGCGGCGCCAGGAGTCAGTGCAGTCGGGTCGCGCTCACAACGACGCCGGCCTGGGGCAGCCGCGCCAGCAGTGCATCCCCCATGGCGGCGGCGGGGGTCAGCACACCGCGCAACTCGGAGAGCCGATCGCGGTCCAGCGCCAGGGCCAGACCGCTTTCGCCGAGCAGCACGGCCGTCGAGGCATACGCGTCGACGTTGTGTGTGAACGTCGCCAGGTAGCGGGCACCGGTGGTCGTGGTGGTGTACGTCTCACAGCGGTAATGGCCGCGTTCCCGGCTTTTTTGGCTCGGGCCGGTGCCTGGTTTCGGAGTGACCCGCTCTAACGCACGTTGCGGTAGGCGACTGAAGTACTTGTTGCCCAAACCGATGCCGCCGGCGATAGCGCCCGTGACGGCAGCGGAGGCGATTGGTGCCGCAAACGACCGACCGAGACTCATCGTCTCCGAGTAGCGGAATTGCTTGCCATAAGCCCAATCCTGTAATGCATTGCTACGTCGGACAATTCGAGTGTTGAATGGGCCCTGTACGAATGCGCCGGTCCAGAAGCCCGCGAGCTCAGGAGCCAGGTCGCGTCCGCGCCGCATGGAAAAGTCCGGCTGCGGACCGAGATCGGGTTCGGCACTGCGGTCGGTGGTCAGCGTATAAGGGTCGTTGACCAACCGGTACGCCTCGGGATCGCTCGATGCGGTGCGCATCGCTTCGGAATAGGTTGCCACCGAGCCGCCGGAGGCCCAACGCTGGGAGAACGAGCGGAGCACCAGGTTGGTCTCGGCCAATTCTCCGGTGCCGTCTTCGGCGGCACGGCGGTACAAGTGGTGGACGTTCAGATCCGATGGAATTGAATCGAATCCACACGCGAGCACTATTCGGGCGCCGGTGTCAGCGGCCTGTTTGTGGTACAGGTCGATGCTGTTGCGGCAGAACATCAATTCGCCGGTCAGATCGGCGTAGTCGGTGCCAGCCTTGGCGCAGGCCGCCACCAGAGGCAGGCCATAGCGCGTGTAGGGGCCAACGGTGGTGAGGATGACCTGTGCCCGGGTGGCCATCTCCTCGAGCGTCGCCGGTTGTGATGCGTCGGCGACGACGAGTGGCCAGTCGCTGGCTAGTGGGCCCAACTTGTCCCGCACGGCCCGCAGCCGTTGGGGCGAACGGCCGGCCAGGGCGATCCGAGCGTTCGTGTCACGTTGCGCAAGGTGTTGGCCGGTCAGCATGCCGGAGAAGCCGGTTGCGCCGTATAAGAAGATGTCGAACTCGCGTTGCGCTGAACTCATCGGGCGAGACTACCCGAGCGGGCTGGGGAGGCTGAGTTACGGGCGACCAGCGATGAATGCAATTGCGTAGGAACGCAGTCGCCGCGTCATCGGCGCGAGATGGTAGGGCCGGCCGGCGATCCGCAGGCCGCCAGTTGGCTGCGGGATGTCCACAGAAACGTCAGGTAACCTCGCCGCAGTCACACCGCGACGGACGGCAAGGTAGGCGGATTTTGAAGAAATCGAGCGGTTCTCGTTACGGCTTTGTCGACGCTCCGGTGCACTCGCGCCTCCCACCGAGCATGATCGCGCGGTCGAGCATGATGGCCGGCGCAGTGATGGGCGCCGACTCGTATTGGATCGGTGACCATCTCAACGCGCTGGTGCCACGGTCGGTGGCGACCCCCGAATTTCTCGGTCTTGGGGCGCGGCTGGTGCCCAAGGTTGATGCCAACTACGAGCCTTGGACGATGCTGGGAAACCTCGCCGCGGGCAACCGGATCAACCGCTTGCGGCTCGGTGTGTGCGTGACCGATGTCGGCCGTCGCAATCCAGCGGTTACCGCGCAAGCCGCGGCGACTGTGCATCTGCGGACCAGAGGCCGAGCCATTCTTGGCATCGGTGTTGGAGAACGTGAGGGCAACGAGCCCTACGGGGTGGAGTGGAGCAAGCCCGTTGCGCGGTTCGAAGAGGGCCTCGCGACGATTCGTGCCCTGTGGGATTCGAACGGGGCGCTGGTCACGCGTGAGTCGCCGTACTTTCCACTGCGCAATGCCCTGTTCGACCTGCCGCCCTACAAGGGAAAGTGGCCCGAAATCTGGGTCGCGGCGCACGGTCCGCGGATGCTGAGGGCTACTGGACGCTACGCGGACGCCTGGGTGCCCATCGTCATCATCCGGCCCACCGACTACAGCCGCGCGCTGGAAGCGGTGCGTGCCGCGGCATCCGATGCCGGTCGTGACCCGATGTCCATCACCCCTTCGGCAGTGCGCGGCGTGGTCACCGGGTGGAGTCGCGACGACGTGGATGAAGCACTGGACTCGGTGATCGTCAAAATGAACGCGCTCGGAATGCCCGCGGAGGCCTGGGCGCGCCACGGTGTCGAGCACCCGATGGGAGCCGACTTCACCGGCGTGCAGGATCTGATCCCCCAGACGATGGACAGGGAAACGGTCCTCTCCTACACCGCGAAGGTTCCGCCCGGCCTGATCCGCGAAGTGGTGGCCAGCGGCACGCCGGACGAGGTCATCGATCAGGTCGCCGAGTGGCGTGACCACGGTCTGAGGTATCTGCTGGTGATCAATGGCAGCCTGGTCAACCCGAGCCTGCGCAAGACCGTCACTGCGGTGCTGCCGCACGCCAAGGTGTTGCGGGGGCTGAAGAAGCTGTGACCGGCCACCGGCGAATCCGCTCGGAGCCGGTTCGCGGCTAGCCTGGGCTCGTTGCGGCCGCAGATCGATCAAAGCCATTGCTGAAGTTAGCTATTCGGGTCGCTCAGCGATCGGCCGGAAGTCGTTGCGGGCACTTTGGTGGATGGATCCGCAGCGCTGAATCGGTGGCCTCGGGGGCGCGGCGAGTTGGCCCCAACCCGTTGCCTGGTAACGATTTAGCGGCGACGCCTCAGCGCACCGCCGCGCGACACCGCGTGCCCGAGATGCCACATTGCCTTTGTCGCAACGGTTTTGCCGCGACTGGTTACGGCCTGCTCGGGGCTAGGGGAGTGGGGCGATCACCGCCGGGCGTGGTTACCGCAGCGGCGTGTATCGCCAAACGTTGCGCGCGCCAAACTTATTTAGCAGTGCTCGTACTTAGCACTTCTCATGAAAATCGGCTGTTGGTTGGTTATCCAGAGATGATTTGCTGAGGTGATTTTCGTAGACCCCTCGATGCTTCAGATTGCACCCGGCGTCCGGGCCCTGGGAAGGGTGATTGGATGGCCCAAATTTTCCCAGGACCGTCGGTCCCAACATCTCACCTATCGCTGATCCTTAGTAACCTCAAAGCTCATGTCCACCAAACGGGTTCCAGCAAGAGCCATGGCCGTGAGTGACGACCATGTTAAATCTTGCTGCGAGCCGGTGGCGCGAGGGCTGTTATGGCGGTGCGGCCATATCGATTTCGAGTTGCGGCGCGGCTTTGCGCGGCACGCCGTCCCGCTGATTCGGGTTTCGACTGACACAGCAGCGAAACGCCCGTAGTCTCTTCCGTCGAGAGCAAGGATGATCATGGACACCAACGCCGTTTCGTTTCGTGCCCGGGACGAGGTGACGACGCAACTGGCGCCGGGAACGGGTGGCCAAGCAGTACCAACGTCCAATGGGATGATGACGCGATTCGCGATGAGCGAGTCCTCGCTTACCGATCTGCTGCACAAGGCGGCCACCCAGTACCCCAATCGCGCGGCCTACAAGTTCATCGACTACGACGTGAACCCGGACGGGTTCACCGAAACGCTCACCTGGTGGCAAATCTATCGGCGCGCCAAGATCGTGGCCGAAGAGCTGCGCGGCTACGGGGCCAGCGGTGATCGGGTCGCGGTATTGGCTCCGCAAGGCCTTGAATACATCATCGCCTTTCTGGGCGTGCTAGAAGCCGGACTTATCGCTGTCCCCCTTCCAGTGCCCCAGTTCGGCATTCACGACGAACGAATCTCGGCAGCGCTGCAGGATTCCACGCCGAGCGTCATTCTTACGACTTCGCCGGTGATCGACGAGGTCACCAAATATGCGCCACACGCACGCGCCGGGCAGGGCGGCACACCCATTGTGGTGGCGGTCGACTTGCTGGACTTGGATTCCGCGCGGGAGCTCGATCTCACGCCGCCGGCCCATTCGAGCACCGCGTATCTGCAATACACGTCGGGGTCGACCCGTTCGCCCGCCGGTGTGGTCCTCTCCCACAAGAACGTCATCACCAACTGCGTCCAGTTGATGTCCGATTACCTTGGGGAGACAGAGAAAGTTCCCTCGACCGCGGTGTCGTGGCTGCCGTTCTATCACGACATGGGGCTGATGCTTGGCATCATTCTGCCGATGATCAATCAAGACACCGCGGTATTGCTGAATCCGATGGCATTCCTGCAGCGGCCGGCCCGCTGGATGCAATTGATGGGCAAATTTCGTGGACAGATTTCCTGTGCGCCAAACTTCGGTTTCGAATTGGCGGTCCGCCGCACGTCGGACGAAGATATGGCCGGATTGGATCTCGGACACGTCCGGGGGATCGGTAGCGGTGCGGAGCGCGTGAATCCGGCGACGCTGCAGCGCTTCATCGACAGGTTCGCCCCCTTCAACCTGCGCGACACGGCGATCCGACCCTCCTACGGGCTCGCCGAGGCGACGGTGTTCGTGGCCACTGCGGAACCGGGACGCCCGCCCAGAAGCGTCAACTTCGATTACCAGAGCTTGTCGGTCGGTCGGGTCGAGCGGTGCGCGAATGAAGCCGACGACGGTGCCAAGCTGGTCAGCTACGGTTCGAGCTGGACATCTGAGGTGCGGATCGTCGACCCCGAGGCCAGGACGGAATGTCCGGCGGGGACGGTCGGCGAAATTTGGGTGCAGGGGGATAATGTTGCCATGGGCTATTGGCGTAACCCCCAGCTCACCGAGCGCACGTTCGATGCGAAGCTGACCGACCCCTCGCCGGGCACCTCGATCGGTCCGTGGCTTCGAACCGGAGACCTCGGGGTGATGTTCGAAGGCGAGTTGTTCATCACGGGCCGCATCAAGGATCTGCTGATCGTGGACGGATCCAATCACTATCCCGACGATATTGAGTCGACGATTCAGGAAATCACCGGTGGCCGGGTGGTGGCGATAGCGGTGCCCGATGCCGACGGTGAGAAGTTGGTCACCATCGTGGAGTTCGCCAGCTGGGGCCACTCGGGTGAGGAGGCCATCGACAAGCTGCGCTCGGTCAAGCGGGAGATCAGCTCCGCGATATCGCGGGCACACCGAGTGCGGGTCGCAGATGTCGTGTTGGTGGCGACCGGTTCGATTCCGGTCACGACCAGCGGCAAAGTTCGACGTTCATCCTGTGTGGAGCGTTACCGAAACGACGGATTCACCCGTTTGGACCGGTCCGCATGACGGCATGTTGGCGGCTTTACCCGAGAAACAAGAAATGACCGAGTGTCATCTGTCTGATGAAGATATCCGAAAGCTCAATCGCGACCTTCGGATACTGATAGCGACGAACGGCACCCTCACTCGGATTCTGAACGTGCTTGCCAACGACGAGATCGTCGTAGAGATAGTCAAGCAGCAGATTCAGGATGCCGCGCCGGAAATGGATGGGTGCGACCATTCTTCGATCGGCCGCGTCTTGCGGCGCGATATCGTGCTGAAGGGCCGCAGGTCGGGAATTCCGTTCGTCGCCGCAGAATCATTCATTGCCATCGACTTGCTGCCTCCCGAAATCGTGGCGAGCCTGCTGGAAACGCATCGTCCTATTGGCGAGGTGATGGCCGCCAGCTGTATTGAAACCTTTAAAGAAGAGGCGAAGGTCTGGGCGGGAGAGTCACCGGCCTGGCTCGCGCTCGATCGGCGTCGTAACTTGCCGCCGAAAGTTGTCGGCCGTCAGTACCGTGTGATCGCGGAAGGCCGGCCGGTGATTATCATCACCGAGTATTTTCTCCGAAGTGTATTCGAAGATAATTCGCGTGAAGAACCTATTCGTCACCAACGTTCCGTCGGTACCAGTGCGAGGAGTGGGAGATCGATTTGTACCTAATGGCCGGTTCCCCGTGGGTTTATGGGGGTGACGATGCCAGAGGTCGCAGAATTTGTATCCATGGATCCAATTCAGTCGGCAAGCCAGAAACAGCATCGGCTAGGGCGGTCATCCAATAATGCGGAATGAGAATGTAGCGGGACTGCTCGCCGAGCGGGCATCGGAAGCGGGATGGACTGACCAGCCTGCCTATTACGCGCCGGATGTGGTGACTCATGGTCAGATCCATGATGGAGCCGCACGGCTCGGCGCGGTGCTAGCCAATCGTGGCCTTTGCAGGGGGGATCGTGTCCTGCTGTGTATGCCGGATTCGCCGGAGCTGGTGCAGGTTTTGCTGGCATGCCTGGCACGCGGGATCCTGGCGTTTCTGGCAAACCCGGAGCTGCACCGTGACGACCACGCGTTCCAGGAGCGGGACACGCAGGCGGCGCTGGTAATCACCTCCGGTCCTCTTTGTGACCGATTTGCGCCGTCGACGGTGGCGGATGCCGCGGATCTATTTTCCGAGGCGGCCCGGGTCGGGCCGGCGGACTACGAGATCTTGGGTGGTGACGCCGCCGCGTATGCCACCTACACCTCCGGTACAACGGGTCCGCCCAAGGCGGCGATTCACCGGCACTGCGACGTGTTCGCGTTTGTCGAGGCCATGTGTCGCAATGCGTTGCGGCTGACTCCCGCCGACATCGGGCTGAGCAGCGCGCGCATGTATTTCGCCTATGGCCTGGGAAATTCGGTCTGGTTTCCGCTGGCCACCGGCAGTTCGGCGGTGGTCAATCCGCTACCGGTGGGCGCGGAAGTCGCGGCGACGCTGAGCGCCCGATTCGAGCCCTCGGTGCTCTACGGTGTGCCGAATTTCTTTGCCAGAGTTGTCGACGCGTGTTCTGCGGATTCGTTCCGTTCGGTGCGATGCGTGGTATCGGCGGGCGAGGCCGTGGAGGTGGGGCTGGCCGAGCGGCTCACCGAATTCTTTGGCGGTATCCCGATCCTGGACGGGGTCGGATCGACCGAGGTCGGGCAGACGTTCGTATCCAATACCGTCGACGAGTGGCGCCCGGGGAGCCTGGGCAAGGTTCTTCCGCCCTACCAGATTCGCGTCGTGGCACCGGACGGTGCGGCCGCCGGGCCCGGGGTGGAGGGTGACCTCTGGGTCCGCGGACCGTCGATTGCCGAGAGCTATTGGAACTGGCCGGAGCCGCTGCTGACAGATGAGGGTTGGCTGGACACGCGTGACCGGGTCTGCATCGACGACGACGGATGGGTCACCTACGCCTGCCGCGCGGACGACACCGAAATCGTCGGGGCGGTCAATATCAATCCGCGCGAGATCGAGCGGCTGATCGTCGAGGAGGACGCTGTCGCCGAGGTCGCGGTGGTTGGAGTCAAGGAAGCCACCGGCGCATCGACACTGCAGGCATTTCTCGTTCCGGCGAGCGCCGAGGGCATTGACGGGTCGGTCATGCGCGACATCCACCGACGATTGCTCACCCGCCTGTCTGCATTCAAGGTGCCGCACCGATTTGCCGTTGTTGAGCGACTTCCCAGAACCGCCAACGGGAAGTTGTTGCGCAGCGCGCTGCGTGGCCAGACCCCGGCCAAGCCGATCTGGGAACTCGCTTCGGCCGAGCACCGGTCCGACGCGCCCGGCCAACTCGATGATCAGTCGGCGTCTGCCCTGGTTTCGGGCTCCCGCGAAGTGAGCCTCAAAGAGCGGCTGGCCGCGCTGCAGCAGGAACGTCACCGGCTGGTACTCGACGCCGTATGCGGGGAGACCGCGAAGATGCTCGGTGAGCCGGATCCGCGCTCGGTCAATCGCGATCTCGCCTTCTCGGAGCTCGGCTTCGACTCGCAGATGACCGTCGAACTCTGCCACCGATTGGCCGCGGCCACCGGGTTGCGCGTGCCCGAGACGGTTGGGTGGGACTACGGCTCGATATTGGGACTGGCCCAGTACCTGGAGGCCGAACTGTCCGGCGCGGACCGGCGGGTGACGCCGCAGTCAGCGCGCAGCGGCGCGCGGGCGCTGCCGCTGATCGAAGCGCAGCTGAACAAGGTCGAAGAGCTGACCGCGGCCATCGCCGACGGTGAGAAGCCGCGAGTGGCCGAACGGTTGCGTGCCCTGCTCGGCACGATCACCGAAGGGCAGGAGCACTGGGGCCAGCGCATCGCCGCCGCCTCGACCCCCGACGAAATTTTCCAGCTGATCGATTCGGAATTTGGCGAATCATGAACAGGAGCAACTGAGTATGACCACCAGCGGTGAAAGCGCCGACCAGCAGAACGACAAGCTCTTCCGCTACCTGAAGAAGGTCGCTGTCGAGCTCGACGAGGCACGCGCGCGACTGCGGGAATACGAACAACGCGCAACCGAGCCGGTGGCGGTGGTAGGAATCGGCTGCCGGTTTCCCGGCGGCGCGGATGGCCCGGAAGGGCTGTGGGATCTGGTTTCGCAGGGGCGCGACGCCGTAACGGAGTTCCCGAATGACCGAGGGTGGGACACCGAGGGGTTGTTTGACCCGGATCCGGATGCCGAGGGCAAGACCTACACGCGGTGGGGTGCGTTTGTCGAGAACGCTACCAACTTCGATGCCGGGTTCTTCGGCATCCCGCCAAGTGAGGTCCTGGCGATGGATCCCCAGCAGCGGCTCATGCTGGAGGTCTCCTGGGAGGCGCTCGAGCATGCCGGGATCGACCCGATGTCGTTGCGCGGGTCCTCGACGGGGGTCTTCACCGGAATTTTCGCGCCCAGCTACGGCGGCAAGGACGTCGGTGCGTTGCAGGGGTACGGGCTGACCGGCTCGCCGGTGAGTGTGGCCTCGGGACGGGTCGCTTACGTGCTGGGGCTGGAAGGCCCGGCGCTGTCGGTGGATACGGCGTGCTCGTCGTCGTTGGTGGCGATCCATTGGGCGATGGCCTCGTTGCGTTCCGGGGAATGCGACATGGCATTGGCCGGCGGTGTGACGGTGATGGGGCTGCCGTCGATCTTCGTCGGGTTCAGTCGGCAGCGGGGGTTGGCCGCAGATGGGCGATGCAAGGCATTTGCCGCGGCGGCCGACGGGACCGGCTGGGGCGAAGGTGCCGGGGTGCTGGTGCTCGAGCGGCTATCCGATGCGCAACGCAACGGACACAACGTATTGGCGGTGGTGCGGGGCAGCGCGATCAATCAGGACGGCGCGTCCAACGGCCTGACCGCGCCCAATGGGCTCGCCCAGCAGCGCGTGATCCAGGCGGCATTGGCAAATTGTGGGCTGACTTCCGCCGATGTCGACGTGGTCGAGGCCCACGGGACCGCAACCACATTGGGTGATCCCATCGAAGCCGAGGCGTTGTTGGCCACCTATGGGCAGGGACGCCCGACGGATCAGCCGCTGTGGGTGGGCTCGATCAAATCGAACATGGGTCACACTCAGGCCGCCGCGGGTGTGGCAGGGGTGATCAAGATGGTGCAGGCCATGCGGCACGGCCTGATGCCGGCGTCGCTGCACGTCGATGAGCCTTCCAAACGAGTGGATTGGGAAAGCGGCGCGGTGTCGGTGCTGGCCGAGGCTCGGGACTGGCCGGATGCCGGGCGCCCGCGCCGGGCCGGTGTGTCCTCGTTCGGGATCAGCGGCACCAACGCGCACGTGATCCTGGAAGAGGCTCCGGCACCGGAAGCGGTGCCGGACAGCGAATCCAACAAGGGCGAGCCGAGTTTGCCGGTGGTGCCATGGGTGATTTCGGCGCGATCGGCCGAGGCGCTGACGGCGCAGGCCGGCCGACTGTTGGCCCATGTCCAAGCCGACCCGCAGTCCAACCCGGTCGACATCGGGTTCTCGTTGGCGGGCCGATCGGCGTTCGAGCATCGGGCCGTGGTGGTCGGCGCCGATCGCCAGCAATTGCTGACCGGTCTGGCGACGCTGGCCGACGGCGCGCCGGGCGCGGGCGTGGTGACCGGGCAAGCGGGGTCGGTAGGCAAGACCGCCGTGGTATTCCCCGGGCAGGGCTCGCAGCGCATCGGCATGGCCCGGGAACTCCATGACCAACTTCCAGTGTTTGCTGAAGCATTTGACGCGGTGGCCGACGAGCTGGACCGCCATCTGAGAATCCCTCTGCGTGAAGTTATGTGGGGATCCGATGCGGCGCTGCTGGATAGCACCGAATTTGCTCAGCCGGCATTGTTCGCGGTGGAGGTGGCGTTGTTCGCGGCGCTGCAACGCTGGGGACTGCAGCCCGACTTCGTGATGGGCCACTCGGTGGGAGAGCTGTCCGCGGCCTACGTCGCCGGGGTGCTGACATTGGCCGATGCGGCCATGCTGGTGGTTGCGCGCGGCCGGTTGATGCAGGCCCTGCCGGCCGGCGGAGCCATGGTGGCGGTGGCCGCCGCCGAAGACGAGGTGTTGCCGTCACTGACCGACGGTGTGGGCATCGCCGCGATCAACGCCCCCAAATCGGTGGTGATCTCCGGGGCCGAGGCCGCGGTGACCGCCATCTCCGACCAGTTCGCCCAGCAGGGTTGGCGGGTGCATCGGCTGGCGGTCTCGCATGCGTTCCATTCGCCCCTGATGGAGCCGATGCTCGAGGAGTTCGCGCGGATCGCCGTCCAGGTTGAGGCGCGGGAACCACAGATCGCGCTGGTGTCGAATGTGACGGGCGAATTGGCCAGTGCCGATGGCGGTTTCGGATCTGCGCAGTATTGGGTCGAGCACGTTCGGCGGGCGGTGCGCTTCGCCGACAGCGCGCGGCAGCTGCACACACTCGGGGTGACCCATTTCGTGGAGGTCGGACCCGGTAGCGGATTGACCGGCTCCATCGAGCAGTCGCTGGCGCCCGCCGAGGCGGTCGTGGTGTCGATGCTGGGCAAGGACCGTCCCGAGGTGGCCTCGGTGCTCACCGCGTTCGGCCAGCTGTTCAGCACCGGGATGTCGGTGGATTGGCCGGCGGTATTTGCCGGCTCGGGTGCCACCCGGGTGGACCTGCCGACGTACGCCTTCCAGCGCCGGCGGTTCTGGGAGGTACCGGGCGCCGATGGGCCCGCCGACGCGACCGGACTGGGTCTCGGCGGTGCCGAGCATGCCCTGTTGGGTGCGGTGGTCGAGCGTCCCGATTCCGGTGGCGTGGTGTTGACCGGCCGGCTGGCGCTGGCCGATCAGCCTTGGCTGGCCGATCACGTGATCGGCGGAGTCGTGCTGTTCCCCGGGGCGGGCTTTGTGGAATTGGCCATCCGCGCCGGTGACGAGGTCGGCTGTGCCGTCGTCGAGGAGTTGGTGCTGGCCGCGCCGCTGGTGCTGCACCCCGGAATGGGCGTGCAGGTGCAGGTGATCGTGGGAGCCGCCGATGACTCCGGGAACCGGGCGCTGTCGGTGTATTCGCGCGGTGATCAGAGCGAGGACTGGCTGCTCAATGCCGAGGGCATGTTGGGGGTCGAGGCGGCAAGCTCCGGTGCGGATCTGTCGGTCTGGCCGCCGGAGGGCGCCGAGAGCGTCGACATCTCCGATGGCTATGCGCAGCTGGCCGACCGCGGCTATGCCTACGGCCCGGGATTTCAGGGGCTGGTGGGGGTCTGGCGGCGCGATTCCGAGCTGTTCGCCGAGGTGGTCGCTCCCTCCGGAGTGGCCGTCGACAAGATGGGAATGCACCCGGTGGTACTGGACGCGGTGCTGCACGCGCTGGGGCTGACCGCCGAGCAGAACCCGGATTCCGATGAGACAAAGCTGCCGTTCTGCTGGTGGGGCGTGTCGCTGCACGCCGGCGGTGCCGGCCGGGTGCGGGCGCGCCTGACCATGTCCGGGCCGGATTCGATCTCGGTGGAGATCGCCGATGCCGCGGGGCTGCCGGTGTTGACGGTGGGCGCGCTGGTCACCCGGGCGATGTCGGCGGCCCAGCTGCGCGCCGCGGTTGCGGCGGCCGGCGGTGGCGCACCCGACCAGGGACCACTGGACGTGATCTGGTCGCCGATACCGCTGAGCGGGAGCGGCACCAACGGGTCTGCTCAGCCCGCCGTGGTGTCGTGGGCGGACTTCTGCGCCGGCGGTGACGGTGGCGCGGCCGGCGATGCCGGTGTGGTGGTGTGGGAGCCCAACCCCGCAGGCGAGGATGTGGCGGGGTCGGTGTATGCGGCCACCCACGCCGCCCTGGAGGTGTTGCAGTCCTGGTTCGACGGGGACCGCGCGGGCACCTTGGTGGTGTTGACCCACGGCGCCGTGGCGATGCCCGGCGAGAACGTCAGCGACCTGGCCGGCGCTGCGGTATGGGGAATCGTGCGGTCGGCGCAGGCCGAGAATCCCGGCCGGATCGTGCTGGTCGACGCGGACGCCGCGGTGGAGGCGGCGGAGCTGGTCGCAGTTGGGGAACCCCAACTCGTGGTGCGCTCCGGCGTGGCACACGCCGCTCGGCTGGCCCCGGCCGCGCCGCTGCTGGCGGTGCCGGCGGATGAGTCGGCGTGGCGGTTGGCCGCCGGTGGCGGCGGAACGTTGGAGGACCTGGTGATCGAGCCTTGTCCGGAGGTCCAGGCGCCCTTGGCGGCCGGACAGGTCCGGGTGGCGGTGCGTGCGGTCGGTGTCAATTTCCGCGACGTGGTGGCGGCATTGGGGATGTATCCCGGTGAGGCCCCGCCGCTGGGGGCAGAAGGCGCGGGGGTGGTCCTCGAGGTCGGTCCGCAGGTATCCGGGGTTGCCGTCGGTGACTCGGTGATGGGTTTCCTTGGTGGTGCCGGTCCGCTGTCGGTCGTGGGCCAGCAGCTGATCACCCGGATGCCACAAGGGTGGTCGTTCGCCCAGGCTGCCGCCGTGCCGGTGGTGTTCCTGACGGCCCTGTTCGGGTTGCAGGACCTGGCCAAGATACAGCCCGGCGAATCGGTGTTGATCCATGCCGGAACCGGTGGTGTGGGCATGGCGGCGGTGCAGCTGGCTCGCCACTGGGGCGTCGAGATCTTCGTCACCGCCAGCCGCGGCAAGTGGGACACGCTGCGCGCCATGGGATTTGACGACGACCACATCGGCGACTCCCGCACGCTGGACTTCGAGGAGAAGTTCCTCGCGGTCACCGACGGCCGTGGGGTCGATGTGGTGCTCGACTCGCTGGCCGGTGATTTCGTGGATGCTTCGCTGCGACTGCTGGTACGCGGCGGGCGTTTCCTCGAGATGGGCAAGACCGATATCCGCGACGCCGACAAGATCGCCGCCAACTACCCCGGCGTGTGGTACCGGGCTTTCGACCTGTCCGAGGCCGGCCCGGTGCGCATGCAGGAGATGCTGGCCGAGGTGCGGGAGCTGTTCGACACCGCAGTGCTGCATCGGTTGCCGGTCACCACCTGGGACGTGCGCTGCGCGCCGGCGGCCTTCCGGTTCATGAGCCAGGCCCGCCACATCGGCAAGGTGGTGCTGACCATGCCGTCGGCGCTGGCCGACGGGCTCGCCGATGCAACGGTGCTGATCACCGGTGCCACCGGGGCGGTTGGTGCGGTGCTGGCCCGCCACATGCTCGACGCCTACGGCGTGCGTCATCTGGTGTTGGCCAGTAGGCGAGGCGATCGGGCCGAGGGGGCTGCCGAACTGGCCGCCGAGTTGTCCGAGGCCGGCGCCAATGTGCAGGTGGTGGCCTGTGATGTGGCGGACCGCGGCGCGGTGGAGGCGATGTTGGCCCGGTTGTCGGGGGAGTACCCGCCGGTGCGTGGCGTGATTCACGCCGCCGGTGTGCTCGACGACGCGGTGATCAGCTCACTGACACCGGAGCGGATCGATACCGTATTGCGGGCCAAGGTGGATGCGGCCTGGAATCTGCACGAGGCCACCTTGGATCTGGATTTGTCGATGTTCGTGCTGTGTTCCTCGATCGCGGCGACCGTCGGCTCGCCGGGGCAGGGCAACTACTCGGCAGCAAACTCGTTCCTGGACGGGTTGGCGGCGCATCGGCAAGCCGCGGGGTTGGCCGGGATATCGGTGGCGTGGGGGCTGTGGGAGCAGTCCGGCGGCATGGCTGCCCATCTGAGCAGCCGCGACTTGGCCCGGATGAGCCGCAGTGGGCTGGCTCCGATGAACCCGGAGCAGGCGGTAGGGCTGCTCGATGCGGTGCTGGCGATCAACCATCCCCTCATGGTGGCTACGCTCTTGGATCGGCCCGCCCTGGAGGCCCGGGCTCAGGCCGGCGGCTTGCCGCCGTTGTTCGCCGGGGTGGTGCGCCGGCCGCGGCGGCGCCAGATCGAGGACACCGGTGATGCCGCCCAGTCGAAGTCGGCGCTGGCCGAGCGCCTCAATGGGCTGAGCGCAGGCGAACGCCAAGACGCCCTGGTCGGCCTGGTGTGTTTGCAGGCCGCCGCGGTGCTGGGCCGGCCGTCCCCCGAGGACATCGATCCGGAGGCAGGATTCCAGGACCTTGGCTTCGACTCGCTGACCGCGGTAGAACTGCGCAACCGGCTCAAGAGCGCCACGGGCCTGACGTTGCCACCCACGGTGATCTTCGACCATCCGACACCGACTGCGATCGCCGAATATGTCGGCCGGCAGATTCCGGACAGCCAGGCGACCCAAGCCGAAGAAGAAAAGCTGCCCGAATCCGACGGCGAGATGGTTTCGGTAACTGCGTAGCAGGGACGAGCGCCGGTTGCCGGTGAGTTGGCGGGACGCGACGGATCGCTGGAAAGGACTGAAGCGCTGGCTAACTCACCGGTATGGCCGGTATGTGCATCAGGGTGGTCGATGAGCCGATGCTGGCCGCGGCCGCGAGGCCACGTCGACGCACGCTACGATCGGGTACGCCAGCAAGCGCATGATGTTCGGGTCCACCGAGACGCGCCGAATGTTTTGTTGGCCAATTTGATGGACGACGCGCGGCCAATCGTGCTGCGCCGTAGGGCCGCCAGAGGGCACAGTGCCGGACACCAGAGCGGTGAGCGGTATTGCTGTCGGCCCGCTCATGACCGAACCCTGCGCTGGGTTCTGTGCTGCCCGCGGTGCAAGCGGCTTGGACCAATACAGCGAATATCAGCGAGGTGGTAGGGAATGAACCATAGGAAACCGGCGGTTATTTCCGCCCTTCTGGTAGCGCTTGGACTGGTGTTGTGGCTGTCCGGATGTTCTTCTGACAAAACGCAACCCGAGGCTCAAAGTTCGACCACGGTACCGGCCGACCCGGCGTTGATGGCCGAGATCGAGCAGTCGCTCGACGCGACAAAGGCCTTGACCAGCGCGCATCTGGCGATCCGCACGACCGGGAAAGTCGACAGCATGCTCGGGATCAGTAGCGCCGACGTGAATGTCCAGGCCAAACCGCTTGCCGCCAAGGGTGACTGCACCTACAACGGCGAGGCGGGTGTCCCGTTCCGCATCAAGGACGACAACATCTCGGTCAAACTGTTCGACGACTGGAGCAATCTGGGCTCCGTGTCCGACCTGTCGGCCTCACGCGTGCTGGACCCCATCAATGGGGTGACGAAGTTGCTCTCCGGTGTTAACAACCTGCAGTCGCAGGGCAACGAGGTCATCAACGGAATTCAGACCAGCAAGATCACCGGAACGCTGCCAACGGACAGCGTCAAGATCTTGGATCCTGGCGCGCGCAGTCCGCGACCGGCGACCGTGTGGATCGCCCAGGACGGTTCGCACCGCCTCGTTCGGGCCAACGTGGACCTCGGTTCCGGGGCCGTCGAGGTCACGTTGTCCAAATGGAATGAACCGGTCAACGTCGACTGATTGCGGCGGGCCGGCCGTTGACCGGTGCCAAGTCGATTGCTAGTCGGGCTGGGCGACCGGTTCGGTCGCGACGGTGGTGCGGTCAGCCCGATCTTGCATCGCGGCTGGAATGCACACCCGTGCCAGCACCGTCAGCGCGGCGACGCCGAACAGCACCACGGTGCCGATCTGACTCAGCGCGCCCAACGACCCGGCTGAGACCAGCACCAAACCCAGGCCGAAGACCGCGGTCAGGGCCGTCAGCGGCGCACCGGCGTTGCGCAGCGCCGCGGTATCCGCGGGTTGTGCGTCGGAGGTGATCGGGGCTTCGGTGCTGATCGGGGTGGCGGTGCGATCCAGCAGATAGGGAAGCCCGCACGCCGCCAGGATGGCGAAGGACACCAACGGCACCGCCGCGGGGATCTCACGCCCCGCCAGGTATTGCCAGAGGGCCGTCGAAATGCCCAGCGCGGCGAGGTAGGCCGCGAGCAACCCGACTGCCATCACAACGGCGGTGAGCGCTCCGCGCCACATGCTGACCAGAACCACCGCCGCCAGCATCATGGCGGCCAGCAGCACGGCATCGTGGGTGAGGGAGTCCCGGACGTCGGTGGCCACTTGGGCGGCCCCGTTCACGGTGATCTCGGCGTCCTCGAGGCTCCCGTACTTCATCGCCTTGCCGGCCGCGGCTTCGAGCTGTTGTGCCCTTGCCGACGCGTCCAGACCGGGGTTGCCCTCGGAGAAGACGAGTAGCCGGGTGGCCGTCCCGTCCGCCGAAAACATCGACTGCCGGACCTGCTGATAAGACGGGTCCGCGAGGGCCTTACCGGATAGATAGAAGCCACCCTGGCCGGTGTTGGCGAAATCGAGCCTGAGATTTTTCAAGAACGCCGACACCTGCACCAGCTGCGGGAGGGTGTTCTCGATGGTCGTTTCCAGGTTGGGCACAAAAGACTGCAGCTGGGCCAGTGCCGATTGCATCTGAGCGACCACCTGCGGCGCGGAGGAGAACGCGCCCACCGTCTTGCGCGATACCGCGGCGATGCGATCGGCCCCGTCGGTGAGCAACTTCACGTCGTCGACCACCCTGTCGACGGGATCGATCACCTTGCCCGCGGCGACACACAACATGTCGCCGGGACAGTTCGGGACGTCGCCCATCCAACCGCGGACCGGATCCAAATATCCGGACAACTCCACGGTCACGCCTTTGATGTTCTTGGTGCCAGATATCAGCAGGTCGACGTTCTGCTGGATTTGGGCCGCCCCGGCCAGACCGGCGGTGACGCTGCGGTCCAGTTCGTCGACCGCGCCGGACATCTGATCGACGATCGACCCCAACGTCTTGATCGCTCTCACCTGCGGCATGAAGGAGCCGGCCCCGCGATCGAGCTCATCGCTGAGTTTTCCGGCAGCGGCGGTCAGCGACGCGTCGGTCCAGGGCACACCGGCCGGCCATGCCGCCGACTCCACCCTGCGGACGCCGGGAATCTCCATCAGCCGGTGGCTGACCTGGTCGATGGCAATGAGCCCGGCTGGATCTGACAGATCGTGCTTGGCTTCCAGCATCACCACGTCAGGCAGCGGTTGCCAAGGTAACGCCCGCTTGGTGCCGCCTGCGGCCGGGTTCACCGGGCCGTCACCGATGCCCCATTGCATCCCGATGACCGGTACCGCACACACCGCGAGCACCAGGGCGGCGACTACGGCGGTGCGCGGTATCGACACGGGCAGTGTGCGGCGGGCGCCGACGGGTCGTGACGAGGACAGCCGTGACGGCCCGGTGAGCCCGATCAGGGCAGGCAACAGCGTCAGCGAAGCCGCGAGTGCCACAACGACACCCAGCGCGGCGACGCCGACGCCGTGGAGCGCGGGCGTTCGGGCCAGCAGTAGCGGGGCGGTGAGTATCGCGACGCCCGCTGCGGGCATGGCCAACGCGGCCAGGTTGTCGCGGGATGCCGATCGGCCCAGCGGCTGGGCCGCGGTGGCACCCGGGGCATGTCCGGGCCGTGCGACCAGCATGGTGGAAGCGGCGATCGCGCCGATTGTCAGGACCGCGGCCAGGGTCGCGGAGAACACGGTGAAGACCGAGATGTTCTGTCCGGGGATAGCGCGCAGCGCGGCGGCCAGCGGCCACGCCACCGCGAGCGAGAGGCCGGCGGTCAGCAGCACGACTGCGGCGGCCACGAGCGAGCGGCGCGCCCACAGCAGTAATAGGACGGCAATCACCGCAGTGGCGAGCACGATCACCGCGCCCTGCCACACCGTCATGTGCGCGGGCACGCTGCTCGACGTGGTCGGACCTACGACGCGGGCACGCAGCCCCGCACTTGCCGGCAGATTGTGCACCACCGATTGCGCGGCTTGCAGCGATTCCCGCGCCTGGGTCGACCCGGCCTGGCCCACCAGCCAGACCATCGCCATCGCCGAGTGGCCATCGGAGCCGGTTCCCAGCGGGACCGTCAGAGGATCTGACCACCAGTCGAGGACGGAACCGATGTGGCGGCTGTCCGCGCGCAGCGCGTTAACCGCCGCGTCGTAGTAGCTCTGATCGGCGGGCCCAAGGGTGTCGGGCCCATCCACCACCAGGTAGGCGACCGCGTTGGTGCCGGTGCCCGGGAAGGCCTGCCCAATCCGGCTGCTGGCGGCAGACGCCGTGGAATCCGGCGACAACAGCGCCGAGCCGGCATCGCTGGACTTTCCCGGCGCTAGCACCACAGCCAGATTCGCGATCACCGCCACCGCAATCCAGGCGGCGACGATGAGGAAGTTGACCAGCCGCGACGACCTATGGGTACCGTCGGTTGACACGCTAGGCGTCCAGGCGGGCGAACTGCTGCTGTCGATACTGCTCGACGCACGCAGCCCGCCTGACCTTGCCGCTAGTGGTGGTCGGGATCGAACCCGGCGCTACCAGAACCAGATCCGCGACGCTGAGGCCGTGCGAATTCGACAGGGCCGAGGTGACTTCACGCTTGACGGCGACCAGCATGTCCATCGCCTCTTGGTCCGAGTCGCCGCGGCGTCGGTATTCGATGATGGCCACCAGCTTCTCGGTGCTGCGGTCTCCGGGAACCGATATCGCCGCGCAGCGGCTCCGGGTGATCTCCTGGATCGTCGCCTCGATGTCGTCGGGAGAGTGGTTGCGCCCGTAGACGATCAACAGATCCTTGATTCGGCCGATGATGAACATCTTGCCGTCAGTGATGAAACCGGAGTCTCCCGTTCGCAGCCACGGCCCCTCCGGGGTGCCTTCAGAGGGAGAGGCCAGCTTGCCGCCGAAGGTCCGTTCGCTTTCTTCGGGCTTGTTCCAGTAGCCGATGGCGACGTTGTCGCCGCACACCCAGATTTCGCCGACGGTCCCGTCCGGGCACTCGGTGCAGGTGTCGGGGTCGACGACCCGCACGATCGGTGAGCGCGGCAAGACGTAGCTGACCAACTGGGTGCCGGCTCCGCTTTCGCACTGCTTGGCCTGGCCGGTGGACAAACTCTCCGCATCGAACTCGACGAGTTCGGGTGGTTGACCCGGTCTGCTGGTCGACACATACACCGTTGCCTCCGCCAAGCCGTAGGAGGGGCGGAGCACCTTTTCCTGCAGGTTGAAGCGGGCAAAGCGGTCGGCGAAGCGTTTCAGGGTTGCCGGCTGTACCCGCTCGCTGCCGCTGAGGATGGTCAGCACGTTGCCGAGATCGAGCCCGGCCATGTCGTCATCCGATACCTTCTTGGCCGCAAGTTCGAAGGCGAAGTTCGGTGCTGCCGAAAATGCGTGCGAACTGGTTGCCAGCATCTGCAGCCACCGCGCCGGACGCTGCAGGAACGACACCGGGCTGGTGAGCACTGCCTGATACCCACCCAGAATCGGTGCGCAGACACCCAGAACCAAACCCATGTCGTGGTAGAAGGGCAGCCACGACACCAGCGTCGAGTCCGGTGGCGCGATCCCATCGGTGTCGGCGAAGTAACCCGACATCAGCTGTTCGAAGTTGGTCACCAGATTCTGATGGGAAAGCATGACGCCGGCCGGTTCCCGGGTCGATCCGGAGGTGTATTGCAGATACGCTGTGGCCGGGTAGTTCTCCGTCCCGGCGCCGGATCCAGCCGCAGCGTCCAGGTCCAGCCGGTCGAGTTCGATGATCGAGGGAGCCGGCCCGGCGGACTGAGCCGAAACATGCTGGGTCACATCGTCGATCACCGGCGATGTGGTGAGAATCGCGACCGGGGACGCGTCACGAAGCACCGATGTGGCGCGCTCATCGCTGGCGCCACCCTGGGGAACCGAAAGCGGAACCGCGATCCGTCCGGCCTGTAGCGCGCCGAGGAAAGCGACGACGTACTCGAGTCCCTGCGGAGCCAAGATCACCGCACGGTCACCGACCGACCCGCAACTGCTCAGCTCTCGGGCCACGTTCAGAGTCCGCCGATACAGCTGCGACCACGTCAGCGTCTCCGCTGCACCGTCCCAGTTCTGTTCGTAGTTCATGAAGGTGAACGCTGGGTCGTTGGGCTGCAGGCGGGCGCAGGCACGAAGCGCCGCGGGAAGGGAACGCACACTCATGGGCATCACGTTACCGGCCTGGATGCAACGTTGCCCCGGCCTGCCCACGAATCCGGGCGGCGGGCACCCCACCGGGCCCTAAAAGCCGCATTTCGCGAGTTCAACGATGGTTTAAACGGTGGCTTAACGGTGGCTTAGTGGACGTTCACGCAACGCCGGGCAGGTCGAGCCACCCGGTTGATCTTGATTTCTTGTGCGCCCGGATGCGCGGGGAAATGATTGCCGTCGATGGGCCCCATTTCTTGGGGGGCGGGTCGGGTCACTACCGGCGGTGGGGGCCGGTTAATCGAGGGGCACAGCAAATGGCGTTGTCCATATTCCCGGCCGCCACCGCACTGCGGTGGCGGGGTACGCCGAATTTTCCTGGACGCGCCGTTGTCGTTCTTGCCATTCTTGCCGTTCTTGGACAGGTTCTCTGCCATACTGCTTCCCCGTGGCCTTAAGTCGTACCCACCGTGTCGTCGCCGGCGTCGCACACACCCGGGTCTACAAGAAAATTTGGAAATACTGGTATCCGCTTATGGCCCGTGGGCTCGGTGCCGATGAGCTTGTGTTCATCAACTGGGCTTACGAGGAAGATCCGCCGATGGACCTGCTATTGGAGGCGACCGACGAGCCGGACCGATGCCACATCAACCTGTATCACCGGACGGCGACCCAGGCTGATCTGAGTGGTAAGCGCGTGCTGGAGGTCAGTTGCGGCCATGGCGGGGGAGCCTCCTACCTCACCCGCACCCTGGGCCCCGCCTCGTATACGGCATTGGACCTGAACCCGGCCGGCATCAAGTTCTGCCAACAACGGCACCACCTGCCCGGTTTGGATTTCGTGCAAGGCGATGCCGAGGACCTGCCTTTCGAGGACGAATCCTTTGATGTGGTGCTCAACGTGGAAGCCTCACATTGCTACCCGCGGTTTCCAGTTTTCCTCGAATAGGTGAAGCGGGTGCTGCGCCCAGGAGGGTACTTCGCATACGCGAATATCCGCCCCTGCACTGAGATCGCTGAATGGGAGGCTGCCCTGGCCGCCGCCGGGCTACAGCAAATTTTGCACCGCGAGATCAACGCGGAGGTCCTTCGCGGCATCGACATCAATACGACGAAGTCGCGAGAACTGGTAAAGCGCCATCTGCCGATCTTTTTGCGCGCCGCCGGCCGCAACTACATCGGTGCGACGGGCACCCCCCTATACCGCCTGATGCAAAGCGGTGATATCTCCTACCGGATGTACTGCTTCGTCAAGGAGTAGCCGCCCCACCGGCCCCCTGCCTACTCCGCAGCAACGTCATGCGAATGCGTTGGAGCAGAACAAGATTGACGGCGGGATTGAGGGCTGTCCTGGTGGGTCCGCGCGCGGCTTCGGGGCTTCGGGGGGCCCTGCGTCCTGGTTCGGGGCCTCGCCCACGTGTGCCACCGGGTGACGCGAGATTGGCCGGCCGGATCGATTCATCTCACAGCTGAAGGTCATTCTTCTCACAGCAGGCCGGTCGGACCGTCCGATCTCGGGGTTCTTCGGGTCCGGACCCTCGATATACGCCGTGGTGGCCAAGGCCACTTGCCGCTCAATCGGTCGGACCCGTCACAGGCCGGGCATTCGGACAAGCCGTGCCCCCGGCATGCCCTGAGTCGTCTAGGCTTGCTTGCGAGACCCGCCAGCGGTGTCGAGATCCGGCTTGGCCTGGATTGGCGGCTTCGGAACCGGCGCTGTAGCCATTTCGTTGCCCTTGTGAATGATTCGGTGGTGTCGTCGGTGTCACACCGGTTGAACGGTGTGAGATCGGTCGAGCTGAGACAAGGAATATAGATTTATGCAAAAACCTGCCACGCCCGTTGCGATTATCGGGATGGGATGCCGGCTGCCCGGAGGCGTCGACTCGCCCGAGAAACTCTGGGAGTCCTTGCTGCGCGGTGACGACTTGGTCTCCGAGATTCCGCCTGACCGGTGGGACGTTGACGACTACTACGACCCCGAGCCGGGCGTCCCGGGTCGAACGGTATCGCGATGGGGTGGGTTCATCGACGACGTCGCCGGTTTCGACGCCGAGTTCTTTGGCGTCAGCGAACGAGAAGCGACCTCGATCGACCCGCAGCACCGGCAGTTGCTGGAGACCGCGTGGGAGGCGATCGAGCACGCCGGTCTCGATCCGGCGTCGTTGTCGGGCTCCTCGACGGGGGTGTTCGTTGGGCTGTCCCACGAGGACTACCTGGTGCGCAGCGTCCTCGCGGGCGACCTGGCGGGCCCCTACGCGTCGACGGGCCTTATCAACAGTGTGGCGTCCGGGCGCATTGCCCACACGCTGGGCCTGCACGGTCCGGCGATGACGGTGGACACCGCATGCTCTTCCGGTCTGCTCACGGTGCATCTGGCCTGCCGCAGCCTGCACGAGGGGGAGAGCGACCTCGCGTTGGCCGGCGGCTGTGCGTTGCTGCTGGAGCCCAACGGCAGTGTTTCGTTGTCCTCGCAGGGCATGCTCTCTCCGACCGGTCGCTGCCACGCATTCGACGTTGACGCGGACGGCTTTGTGCGTTCCGAGGGTTGCGCGGTGGTCGTGCTCAAGCGACTGTCGGATGCGCTGGCCGACGGAGACCGGATCCTCGCGGTGGTACGCGGTACGGCTGCCAATCAGGACGGTCGCTCCGAGACGTTGCTCATGCCCTCGGAGACCGCGCAGGTCGCCGTCTACCGCGAAGCCCTGGCGGCGGCGGGAGTGGACGCAGCCAGCGTCGGAGCGGTGGAGGTGCACGGCACCGGCACCCCGGTCGGTGACCCGATCGAGTACCGGAGCCTGGCGCAGGTGTACGGCTCCGGCGGCAGCCGCTGCATGCTGGGATCGGTCAAGACCAACATTGGGCACAGCGAGTCCGCCGCGGGAACGGTGGGACTGATCAAGGCGACCCTGTCGCTTGGACACGGGGTGGTGCCGCCGATGGTGCACCACACCCGACTGCCCGACGAGCTTGCGGAGATCGAGACGGGGCTCTATGTGCCCCACGAGATCACGCCATGGCCGGAGGATCAGGGGCCGAGGCGGATCGCGGTGTCCTCGTTCGGGATGTCGGGGACCAACGTGCACGCCATCCTCGAAGAACCGCCCACCCCAGCGCCGGCAAGGGATCAAGCCCCCGCGGAGCCCGGCATGGCCAGCCCATTGCTGTTCGTTTTGTCCTCCACCTCGGCCGACGGGCTCCGCCAGACCGCACGCGAGCTCGCCGAGTGGGTGGGTAGTCGCGCGGACTCCGCGGACTCCACCGAGGCTGTTGACCTGGCCTACACGCTGGCGCGCCGGCGTGCGCACCGGCCGGTGCGCACCGCGGTAGTCGCCGCCAGCCTGCCCGAACTGGTCGAGGGTTTGCATGAGGTCGCCGAGGGCGACCTCATGTATGAGGCCGCGGTCGGACGCGGCGACCGGGGACCCGTATGGGTGTTCTCGGGGCAGGGGTCGCAGTGGGCCGCCATGGGAGCCGACCTGTTGGCCAACGAACCAGTGTTTGCTGCGACCGTTGCCGCGGTAGAGCCGATCATCGCCCACGAGTCGGGTTTTTCGGTGACCGAGGCGATGACGGCGCCGGAGAAGGTGACCGGGATCGACAAGGTGCAGCCGACCCTGTACGCCATGCAGGTTGCGCTGGCCGCCACCATGGAGAAGACCTACGGGGTGCGCCCGGGTGCCGTCATCGGGCACTCGCTGGGTGAGGCGGCCGCGGCCGTCGTCGCCGGCTCGCTGTCGCTGGAAGACGGCGCACGCGTCATCAGTCGCCGGTCCAAGCTGATGCTGCGGATCTCCGGCGCCGGCGCGATGGCATCGGTGGAACTGCCTGCCAAGCAAGTGAATTCGGAGCTCATGGCCCGCGGCATCGATGACGTCGCCGTCGCGGTGGTGGCCTCGCCGCAGTCCACGGTAGTCGGCGGTGCCACCGACACGGTGCGTGATCTCGTCGCGCGGTGGGAGCAGCGGGAGGTGATGGCGCGCGAGGTTGCAGTGGACGTGGCGTCGCACTCGCCTCAAGTTGATCCAATCCTCGAAGATCTGGCCACGGCGCTGGCGGATATCGTTCCGTCGGATCCCAAGGTTCCGTACTACTCGGCCACTCTGTTCGATCCGCGTGAGCGGCCCACCTGCGACGCCGCCTACTGGGTGGACAACCTGCGCAACACCGTGCAGTTTGCTGCGGCGGTGCAGGCCGCGCTGGAGGACGGCTTCCGAGTTTTCGCCGAGCTCTCGCCGCACCCCCTGCTGACCCACGCCGTCGACCAGAACGCCCGCAGTCTCGACATGTCGGCGGCCGCCCTGGCCGGTATGCGGCGGGAGCAGCCGCTGCCGCACGGGTTGCGCGGCCTGCTGACCGATGTGCACAGCGCTGGCGCCGCCGTGGACTTCTCGGTGCTCTATCCAGCCGGACGGTTGGTGAATGCGCCGCTGCCGGCGTGGACGCACCGTCGCTTCTTCGTCGACGGTGAAGGACAAGACAGCAAGGCGCAAGGTGCCTGCTCGGTCACCGTGCATCCGCTGCTCGGCGCACACGTGCGGCTCAGCGAGCAGCCGGAGCGCCATGTGTGGCAGACCGATGTCGGCACCGACACCTTGTCGTGGCTCAGCGATCACCAGGTGCGCAACGTGGCCGCCCTTCCCGGCGCGGCTTACTGCGAGATGGCGTTGGCGGCCGCTGGCGAGGTATTCGGCGAAGCGTTCGAGGTCCGCGACCTGGCCTTTGAGCAGATGCTGTTGCTCGACGAGGAGACCCCGATCGACGCCGTCGCATCGCTGGACTCGCCGGGTGCCGCCAACTTCGTGGTGCAGACCCACGTTGACGGTGAGACCACCCGCCACGCCACCGCGGCGTTGCGCGCCAGCGACGACGAATCCGTGCCGCCGGCCTACGACATCGCAGCACTGTTGGCGGCCCATCCCGTCTCGGTCAACGGAGCCGAGTTGCGCGAAGCGTTCGTCGAACGTGGCATTCAGCACGGTCCCGCATTCAGCGGTCTGGCCATCGCGCGCACCGCGGAGACAGAAGGCGGCACGGTGCTGGCCGAAGTGGCGCTGCCCGCGTCGATTCGGTTCCAGCAGGGGGCCTACGGCGTGCACCCGGCGCTGCTGGATGCCTGCTTCCAGTCCGTCGCCGCGGGCGTCAAGAGCACCGGCGGTGGCGGCTTGCTGTTGCCATTGGGGGTGCGCAGCCTGCGTGCCTACGGGCCGACCCGCAATGCCCAGTACTGCTACACGCGGGTGACCAAGGCCGACGCCAATGGAGGCGAGGCCGACCTGGAGCTGCTCGATGAGCAGGGTTGCGTGCTATTGGCCGTGCGTGGCCTACGCCTGGGCACCGGAACCTCCGAAAGCGGTGAACGCGACCGCGTGCTCAGCGAGCGTCTGCTCACCCTCGAGTGGCAACAACGACAGCTGCCCGAGGTCCTCGACGAGGAGACCGGCTCGTGGTTGCTCATCAGCGCCTCCGATGGTGAGGACTTGATGGCAACGATGTTGGCTGATGCGCTGAAATCCCAGGGCGCGGAGTGCGCCAGCATGGTCTGGTCGGCACAGGACGATCTGGCCGGCGGCATCGAAAAGCTGGGCGCCCAGCTTCGGGCCCGTACCAACAAGGGTGTAGTGATCGTCTGTGGGCCACGTAGCGGCGACGCGGATGAGCAGAGCCTGCTGCAGGGTCGTGAGCAGGTGCGCCACCTGGTTCGGATCACCCGGGAGCTGGCCGAGCTAGAAGGTGAGCTTCCGCGTCTGTTCGTGGTGACCAGGCAAGCTCAGCGAGTTCGGCCAGAAGACGAGATCAACCTGGAGCAGGCCGGACTGCGTGGCCTGTTGCGGGTGATTGGCAGTGAGCATCCGCTGTTGCAGACAACCCAGGTTGACGTTGACGAAAGCACGCAGTCCGAACAGCTCGCCCAGCAACTGTTGGGAGGATCCGAGGAAGACGAGACCGCCTGGCGCGGTGGCGAGTGGTACGTGGCGCGCCTGTTCCCCGGCCCACTGAGCGCTGACGAGCGGCAAACCACCATCGTCGACCACGAGCGTGACAACATGCGTCTGCAGATCCGCACGCCGGGTGACCTGCAGACGCTGGAACTCGCCGCCTGTGACCGCGTTCCGCCGGGGCCCGGTCAGATCGAGGTCGCGGTGACCATGTCCAGCATCAACTTCGCCGATGTCCTGATCGCCTTCGGCCGGTACCCCAGCTTGGAGGGACGGCTGCCGGAGACGGGCACCGACTTCGTCGGCGTGGTGACGGCGGTCGGGGAGGGCGTCACGGATCATCAGGTCGGTGACCGGGTTGGCGGCTTCTCCAAGGACGGATGCTGGCGGAGCTACCTCACCTGCGACGCCAACCTCGCTGTCACACTGCCGGCGGGCCTGTCCGACGAGCATGCGGCCGCGTCCTCCACCGCCCACGCCACCGCGTGGTACGGCCTCAACGACCTGGCCGGAATCAAGGCCGGCGACCGGGTGCTGATCCACTCCGCAACCGGTGGTGTGGGGCAGGCGGCCATCGCGATCGCGCGCGCCGCAGGAGCACAGATATTCGCAACGGCCGGCAACGCAGAACGTCGGCAACTGTTGAATGACATGGGCATCGAGCACGTTTACGACTCGCGCAGCATCGAGTTCGCGGATCAGATCCGGCGCGACACAAACGGGTACGGCGTCGATATCGTGCTGAACTCGCTGACGGGTGCCGCCCAATGCGCGGGCCTGGAACTGTTGGCCTTCGGTGGACGGTTCGTCGAGATCGGCAAGGCCGACGTGTACGGCAACACCCGAATGGGGCTGTACCCGTTCCGGCGCGGCCTGACGTTCTACTACGTGGACCTCGGGCTGATGTCGGTCATCCAGCCCGAACGGGTCCGCGAGTTGCTTTCCACGGTGTACAACCTCACCGCCGAAGGTGTGCTGAGTGCACCGGAGTGCACTCACTACCCATTGGCCGAAGCCGCCGAGGCTATCCGGACAATGAGCAACGCCGCACACACCGGCAAACTGCTGCTCGACATGCCGCGAAGTGGACGCAGAGGGGTAGTGGTACCTCCGGAGCAGGTTGAGGTGTTCCGCGGCGACGGGTCTTACATCATCACCGGCGGCCTGGGTGGCCTGGGGCTCTTCTTCGCCTCGAAGATGGCCGCGGCGGGATGCGGCCGGATCGTGCTGACTGCCCGCTCACAGCCCAACCCCAAATCGCGGCAGGCTATCGAGCGGCTGCGGGCCAATGGGGCTGACATCGTGGTGGAGTGCGGCAATATTGCCGAGCCCGAGACCGCTGACCGTCTGGTCAGTGCGGCGACCGCCACCGGGCTTCCGCTGCGGGGTGTGCTGCACGCGGCCGCGGTGGTCGAGGACGCCACGTTGAGCAACATCACCGACGAACTGATCGATCGGGACTGGTCGCCCAAGGTTTACGGATCCTGGAACCTGCATCGCGCATCGACCGGACAGCCGCTCGACTGGTTCTGCCTGTTCTCCTCGGGTGCGGCCCTGATGGGTTCGCCCGGTCAGGGTGCCTACGCGGCGGCCAACAGCTGGGTCGACGCGTTCGCTCACTGGCGCCGTGCCCAGGGCCTACCGGTCTGCGCCATCGGCTGGGGTGCGTGGGGTGAGGTCGGCCGCGCCACATTCTTGGCCGAAGGTGGCGAGATCATGATCGCCCCCGACGAGGGTATGTACGCATTCGAGCAGATGCTGCGCCATGCCCGCACCTATACCGGCTACATCCCGATCATCGGTGCGCCATGGCTGGCAGACCTCGTCAGGCGCAGCCCGTGGGCTGAGATGTTCCAGTCCAGCGGTCAAAACACGAGGGGCCCAAGTAAATTCCTCGCGGAGCTGAAGTTGCTGCCGCAAGAGGAGTGGGCCGGTCGGCTGCGGCGCCTGATAGCCGAGCAGGCCAGTGTGATCCTGCGTCGCACGGTGGACGCGGACCGGCCGTTCGTCGAGTACGGCCTGGACTCGCTGGGCATGCTCGAGATGCGGACCCACATCGAAACCGAGACCGGGGTGCGGCTGTCGCCCAAGGTCATCGCCAGCCATAACACTGCGCGTGCCTTGTCGCAGCATCTGGCCGACACGTTGGCCGAGGAAGAAGCCCAACCCGCGGCGTCATAACGGCGGATCCGTTGCACTGTAGCGTTCTTCGTGAGACCGCGAGGGGCGCTGCAGTGCAACGGTGCCTTATGGCAGCGAACTAGGCTTGATGGTGGCGAAGGCGAACGAGAGCCGATCTGCACAACGTGCGATCCAACAAAAGGGTCCGATCCGACAAAAGGTCGGATCTACAAAAGCGCGCAGGCGCAGGTCATTCCATGAACAACCCGTACTCTGAGGGAACAGAGCACAGGATGTCGCGGATGGCGTCCAACAAGAGCTGAGGCGCCGGGATGCTGCCGTGCAGCTCGATCGAGAGCCGGTCGGTGGCAATCGAGCAGGCGTAGAAGCCGAAGGGGACATCCATCGCGCAGTGGATCCTGCTGTGGAAGTCCACCAGCTCCACGTCTTCCGGTGTGCGGATCGGCGGCAGCGTACTGACGTTCGTGCACAAGACAAATGGTGGCAGTCCGGGGGGAGTTCCCTCCAGGATCCGGCCGGAACGAAGCGCCGATTGGTGAATCATGCCGTCGGACAAGTCAGCCCGGAAAGTTGCGACGATGTCGGCTGCCAACTCGGTGATGTCGGTGTCGGGACCAATCTCGGCGAGATAGGTTGCCAATCCCACCGGGTTGGTGCTCTCGGTCGCCCCTACCGGAGGGCTCAAAAGGAAGCGCAGATCTACGGCGTAGCAGTAGGGAATTGGGACGTGCGGCGTCTCGCGCAACCGCCACTCGGCGAGCAGGATAGCGGCCGCCAGCACCGCGTTGAAGCTGAGCCCATTGTCTCGGCTGAACGAGACCAGGTCAGCGGTCTCCTGGCTGGTGAGTCGGCACCTGGTGACCGGAACCGGCTCGGGCGCTTCGAACTTGCGCATCTCCTCGGCGATGGGCGGAAGGTCATAGGCGAACAAGAGCGGCAAGAAACGCTCGAACCCGGTCAGCGCTGATTGCTTGATACCGCGGCGCTTCAGCAGGTCTTCAGCTGGTTGGGGCGCCGGCTCGGGCGTTATCGGACCGGGGTCGCCGGTAGTGACCACGTCGGTGTAGCGGGACAACAGCTCGTCAAGCAGGCTGCCGAGGTGGTGAGCGTCGGCCAGGCTGTGATGGACATACGCGGTGACCAGGTTCTCCGACTCGCCGAGCGTCAACTGCAGCCTGAACAGCGAGTCGCGCTGATCGAGCTGCACATGCGGGTTTTCGGCCCGCCTGCCGTCGATGACCACCAGCCCCGAGTGCAGCAGGTCATTGGCGACGATGTGGTGGTTCTCGTCGGGACCTTCCTCCAGATGGGCCGCGAACACCGGATGGGCCTGCAAGAGAGCGTCGAAGGCCTCCGACATCGCATCGATATCGACCGGACCTCGCACATGCGCTGTGAACGAGGTGAAAGCCTGGTATCGGGCGTATATTTCCTCGCTGAACGCCAGCTTCCGGATTACGGCTCCGGGGAACACGTTAAGACTCTCCGTTCTTCACTGCATGGTGGATCAATGCGTGCTGGCCCGTCGCCAGCCGACGGCCAGGGGAACCGCGCACACCGCGCAGACGCCCGCGGTCCACAACAGCACCCCGATCATCGGTAACAGGACCGGGCCACCCATCGACAGTCCGCGCATCGCCGAGACCGCATAGCTTACTGGCTGATGGGCCACCACCGGCTGAATCCAGTGTGGGTATTGGTCCAGCGGAATCAGGCCCGTGGAGAAGAAGATCGCGATCGCCTGGGTCAGCTCGACCCCCTCGACGATCACTGCCTGCGACGAATAGAGCGCCACGGTGGTGACCATGACGGCGAAGGCGATGCCCAGCGTCACCGGAACGCACAGCCACATGAGGCTCGCGATCAGACCTTGGCGAAACTCGAAGCCCATCAGGATCCCCACGCCCAGCATCACGAGAGTGGTGAACAGAATCCGAACCGCGTCCGCCAGGATGCGGGCCATCAGACCCGACATCCGGTGCACGGGCAGCACCCACAGTCGGGACAGCAGTCCGCTGGTGCGTTCTCGCATCAGGTCGATCGCGACGAACGCCGATCCGGTGATCGCGGCGCCGAGTGCGATCAACGGAACGATGCTGTACATCGCATCATGGTGGGTTACGGCATAGATCAGATTGCCGAGCACGATCTTCAACACCAGCATGAACAGAATCGGGAAGACCAGCGCTTCGATGAGGGTGACGAAGTCACGCGACCAGCGCGTGAGTATCCGCTGGGTCTGCACCAGAGTCTGCCAAATGACCAGCCGGGCAGAGTGGTCGGTGTGCTGGGACTGTGCGGGCGCAAACGCGATTTCTTGACTTGTCATACCGATCATGGCCGCCGGGACAAAACGATGATGGACACGGGCACCAGGAACAGGGCGAAGCCGGCTAGCCACGCCAAGGTCGGCGTCATTACCGTCCACGTCACCGGTATGGCCGCCTTGGTGGTATCCCCGGCCAACGCGCGCAGCGCCACCACGAACTGCGTTATCGGTTGGTTGCGAACAAACGGGTGGATCCAATGCGGAAACAGCTTGAGCGGCATGAGACCAACGGACAACAGCCCAAAGATCAAGATGGGCAACGACAGCAACGGCAGCATGGCATCGGGGTTCTTGGTGCCGGTGCCGAGTAGGTCGGCACCGAATGACAGCACCGCCCCGATCGCGATCGCCAAAAGGCAGTAGCCGACGATGTAGAGCGGTCCGCGATTGAAGTGGAAGCCGATCGCGTATCCGCAGATCAGCGCCACCGTCAGACCGACGCAGCAGCGGTAGATCGCGGCTGTCACGCGGGCGACTACCGGTGTCAACGGGGCGATCGGCATATACCTGAACCGTCGATTGATGCCCTGCAGGGAATCGGTGGCCGCCCGAAAGGCCGAGGAGATGGCGGCGAACGAAATGGACTGCAGCACGATCAGCGGGGCGATGTATTGCCCCAAGCTGCTGGCGACACCGGAGGCGCCGCCACCCACATAGTGATTCCACGGTATGGCGAACGGTATGTAGAAGCCCACCGTGAAGACCACTGGCGCGCCGACCATGGTGATCAGCTCCGGGTCGCGCAGGCGCGGTTTGGTGAAGCGTCCAACGAGCACCCACCATTGCTGCAGCGTCGACAGACGTGGTTTCGCCGCGCTCGGGCCTGCCCCCTTGAAGGTCGGGACCGGGGTTGGGTCGACCGCCGAGATGCTCACAGCATGGCCCCCGACGCCACGTGACTCAGCGCGTGGGCCTCGCTGGGATCGGTTGTCATGGAAAGGAATACGTCATCAAGAGACGGCCGGCGCAGCGCGATGTCGGCCAGCTCGATATTGGCCTCAGCGATCCTTCGGGCCGCTTCGATGAGGGTGCGGGTGCCATCGGGAGCCGGCATCGTGATGCGGTCCGATTCCGAGGTCACCATGGCCCTGTTGTGCTCGGGCAACAGCGAGCCGAGGGCGGCGACGGTAGCGTCCAGATCCTTCAGATGCCGCGGCACAATCTCGCAGAAGGTGTCGCCGGCGCGGTGCTTGAGCTCATTGGCAGTACCGTCGGCAATGATCTTGCCGTGATCGATCAGGATGATCCGGTCGCTGAGCGCGTCCGCCTCCTCGAGATACTGCGTGGTCAGCAGGGTGGCGATGCCAAGCTTCTTGAAACTGGTGACCAGGTCCCAAATGGCTTGTCGGCTTCTGGGATCCAGCCCCGTGGTCGGCTCGTCCAAGAACGCCACTTGCGGCTCGACCACCAGTCCGCACGCGATGTCGATGCGTCGACGCATCCCGCCTGAGTAGGTGCGCACCAGCCGCTTGCCGGCATAGGTGAGGCCAAATTGATCGAGGAGTTCCTGCGCCCGCTGGCGAGCACGGGACTTGCGCAGCCCGTAGAGGCGGCCGAACAACACCAGGTTCTGCTCCCCGGTCAGCCCGTCGTCGACGGCCACTTGTTGCCCGGTGACCATGATCGAGCGCCGCACTCCGGCCGGCTGGGCGACGACGTCGTAGCCGGCGACGTGGGCCGAGCCGGTATCCGGGCGGGTCAAGGTGGACAAGATGTCCACCATGGTCGTCTTGCCCGCCCCGTTCGGGCCGAGTAGACCGATGACCTCGCCGCGGCCAACCTCGAAACTGATGTCGTTGAGAGCCACGACGTCGCCAAAGGCCTTGCGAACCCCGCGAACCTCTACCGCCAAGTCGTTGTTACGCATCCAATCCTCCTCAGCCGGCATCCAGGCTCGAGAGGTCCACCAGAGCGCCGGCTTCGATTACCCCAACCTTTTCGTCTTCGTCGCGCTCTTCCTGCTCCGCCGCGATGCTCTCCTGGATCAGTTCGCTGAGTGCGGTGGGGAACGACCGCGCCAGCGCCGTTGCTGTTTCCGCGGTGATACGCCGGGTGTCGTACCACCAATCCACATGTAGCGAGCTGCCGGACCGGTAGGCCCGGATTTCGACGGCGTGGCCGAGCCCAGGGAGCGGCTCTCGCACCGGCATTGCCAAGTCGGAATCGAACTGTACCGGAGCATCCACGGGGGGCAGCTCGGGAATCGTGCCGGCGTACCGGAAGTGGATGTCGGGTGTGCGCTGCGCACCCAGCACCCGTCCGGTCGGGGCATACAGGTACCGCAGCAGCCCGTATCCGATCCCATAGTGCGGAACCGACTTGAGGGTGTCGTGAACGGCGTCGAGCCCCTTGAGCGCTGCCGCGCCTTGCCCGGTGGCACACGTCAGGGCAACCGGGTAGTAGGTGGTAAACCTGCCGACGGTCCTGCGCACGTCGACATCCGGCCGCAGCACCGAGCGGCCCTCGCCGTCGAGCTCGACGGCCACCACGCCGTCACCGACGGTTTGGGCGATCGTTCGGCCGAGCGCGGCCAGCAAGATGGTCTGAATCGACCGCCGGAACCGGCGCCGGGCATCGTCGAGCTCGGATGTCTGCTCGGCGTTGAGCACGCTGGGCAGCTTGGTCAGATCGGTGGCGCTGGGTGGCTGGGCGGCATCGCCATCGGTCAACCACAGGTTGGCCTTGGTCGACTGCTCGATCCAGTACGAACGGGTGTCGAGGGCCGCCGGGTGGGTCGCCAACGCCGCGCAGCGTACCGACCAATCCCGCCACCCGGTGGTGACCAGGTCCAGCTTGATCTCTTGATCGCCGAGCCGCTGCGCGAACGCGGTGATGATGTCTGCGCCCAGCAGCTGACGCGAGGCGTCGTCGGCAACCATTTCGTGCAATGCCAAACCGAGGTATTGCGCACCACCATTGGGTGCAGTGACATGCACGGCGATCAGCGGCGCGTTCGAATCACCTTGCTCGGCAATCAGCTCGGCCACGATGTTGGAGACCGCGCTGTGCTCATCCGCCTCGTCGGCGGCCAGGTCACCGGGAAGCTGCCGGGTGGCAAGCTCGGTGAAGTCTGCAGGCGCTGCGATGTGCTGCTCCCACACTCCGCCGTTCTCGACCAGGCGCAGGCGCAACGCGTCGTGGTGGTTGGTCACCGCGCTGAGCACCGCTCGAATGTCCTCGGGGCCCACTTGGGGATCCAGTCGCAGGATCAGGGGTACCCGCCAGCGGCCGGTGTCGCGCAACCCACGGTCGAGGAAGTACGCGATGTTGGGCGGAACTGCTGGATTTGCGTCGGCCTCCGGGGGCTTGGCCAACCCGCTGGACGCGAACGAGGCATCGATGGCGGCCGTCAACGACGCAAGGGTGGGATGTTCATACAGATCCTGCGGCGTGATGGTCAGACCTTCGTTGGCGGCGCTCATCGCGATGCTGATCGCCATCAGGGAATCGCCGCCCATGTCGAAGAAGTTGGCGTTTCGATCGACCGAGCCGACACCCAGGCACTGCGACCAGATCCGCTGCAAGACGTCTTCGGTCTGCGACTCCCCGGTTTGCGCACCGCCGCGGATGCCCGAGTCGGCGCCCGAGCCGAGCTTTGCGCCAACCGATGAGCCGTTGCTCGCGGTGGGAATCTGCGCCCAGGCCATGTGCTTGGGCTCGACCCAATGCCGTTGGCGGGCAAACGGATAACCGGGCAGGGAGACGATGCGCGGCGAAGCCGCACGCCGTGGCGTCCAGTCCACGTCAACTCCGGCCGACCAGAGTTCACCCAGCGCGCGCAGGAAAGTTTCGCGGTCATCCAGGTTCTGGATCGGGTGACGCATGAGCCGGACGCTGCGGTGCCCATCCGACCATTTCGGATGCCGGATCGCCGAACCGGTCAGGCTGCCACCGGGCCCGATTTCAACCAGGATCCGGTTCGGTTGGGACAGCACCACGTCGAGTTCGTCAGCGAACCGGACCGTGGAACTGATCTGACGCGCCCAGGTAGCCGGATCGGTGACCTGCTGCTCGGACAGCCACGTTCCGGTGAGGTTGCTCAACAACGGTGTTTGCGGGGCGCGCAACTGCTGGCGGGACAGAAACTCCTGGAACCCTCCGAGCATCGGTTCCATCGAGCTGGAATGGAAAGCGTGGGTCGCGCGGACCCGGCGCACCGGTATCCCGGCCTCGTTGAGGCGTTGGCTGAATGCCCGGATCTCGTCCTTGGGCCCGGCGACCACGCAGTTGCCGGGATCGTTGACCGCGGACAGCTCCACCCCGTCGCCGAGGTACTGCGCAATGTCATCGGGGCCCACAGCCACGGCGACCATGGCGCCGGGGGGTGACTCGTGCATCAGGCGGGCCCGCAACGAGACCGTCTTGATCGCCGTCTCGAGATCGAAGACCCCGGCCAGGGTGGCCGCGATGTATTCGCCGGTGCTGTACCCGATATACGCGCCGGCGCGCACGCCATAGGTGTCGACCAATTTGGCCAGTGCGTATTCCACCGTGAACAGCGCCGGTTGTGAGCGGTCGATGCGCTCCAAGTCGGTGGCGGTTCCGTTGAAGATCTCGGCATTGAGGTCGACACCCATCTCCGCGCGGAATCCCGCGGCGCAGGCGTCGAAGTGTTCGGCGAAGACCGGTTCGGTCTCGTAGAGCCCCTTGGCCATTCCGACGTGCTGGGCGCCCTGGCCGGGGAACAGGAAGACGACCCGTTCTGCTGCCGCTGCGGTGGCATCGGCGACGCCGGCTACGGATTCGCCGACGAATATGCTGTCGTTGTCGGCCGCACGCAGCGCCGTTACCGCTTCTTCACGGTCGCTGACGACGGCGGCCATCGTGACGTTGTGCTTGCGCCGCCGGGACAGCGTGTAGGCCACATCGGAGAGGTCTGGGCTGTCCGACCGCTCCAACACCTCGGCCAGGGTGGTCCGCGACTCCGTAAGCGCCGCAGCGGTTTGCGCCGACAGCAGCAGCACCTGGGGGCCGGCCGGCTCGTCGTGCGCAGGCACCGTCGGTGCCTCCTCGAGCACGACGTGCGCGTTGGTGCCGCCGACGCCGAACGAACTCACCCCGGCGCGCAGCACCCCATCCCATTCCCAGGGGCCGTACTTGTTCTGCACGACGAATGGGCTCTGCTCGAGCCGCAGTTCCGGGTTCGGGCTGGTGTAGTGCAGCGTCGCGGGGATCGCCCGGTTTTTCAGGCACAGAATCGTCTTGATGAGACCCGCGATCCCGGCGGCAACTTCCAGGTGGCCGATGTTCGACTTGACCGAACCCAGCACGCAAGGACCCGTACGGGTGGTCTCAGATGCCTCGAAAGCCGTTCGGAGTCCTTGGATTTCGATGGGGTCGCCGAGCGGGGTGCCGGTGCCGTGGCACTCGACGTAGCTCACCGTCGACGCGTCGATGCCCGACACCGCGTGAGCTTCCGCGATGACATCGGCCTGGGCGGCGGGGTTAGGTGCCGCGTAACCCATTTTCGCCGATCCGTCATTGTTGATCGCCGATCCGCGGATGACGGCGTGAATGCGATCCCCGGCGTCGATGGCGGCCTGCAATGGCTTGAGGACCACCATCGCGACGCCGCTGCCGAAGACCGTTCCATCCGATCGCACATCGAACGGTCGGCAGTGGCCCACGGCCGACACCATCGATCCGGGCGAGGTGAAGTAACCGACGTGGTGGGGGACGCACAGCGAGGATCCGCCGGCCAGTGCGACGTCACACTCGCCGGACAGCAGGCTCAGGCAGGCCAGGTGGACCGCGACCAGCGACGACGAGCACGCGGTTTGGACGGCAATGCTGGGGCCACGCAGGTTGAACGCGTGCGAGATCCGCGTTGCCAGGAAGTCCTTGTCGTTCTGCAGGAACAGGCTGAACTGATCGAAGTTGAGCCCTTCGGCCAAAACCGTGTTCGGGTCCCGGTGCGAGAGCAGGTTGTGCAGCAGATAGCCACTGGGAGAGGAGGTTCCGTAGACGCCGATCGAGCCGTCGAACTTGGCGGGGTCGCAGTTCGCGTCTTCGAGTGCATGCCACGCGCACTGCAGGAACAGCCGGTGTTGCGGGTCCAGGACCTGCGCCGCCAGCGGTGGGAACCCGAAGAAATCGGCGTCAAACTCGTCGATCCCGTCGACCAGGGGAGCGCGACGCACATAGGACGGGTCGGCCAGCGTCTTGTCGCTGACTCCGGCTTCGCGCAGTTCCTCTTCGGACAGCGTGACGATCGATTCCTTGCCCCGCCGCAGATTGCTCCAAAAGGTCGAAACATCCTTGGCGCCAGGGAATTTGCCGGCCATGCCGACGACCGCGATCGCGTTGTCGGGGATGGTGCTCACAGGTTCTATCCTCGCTTCCGCCGCATCGCGGCTCCGTGTCGCGCTGCCGCGCGCTGCTGCGCCCGGTCGCGAACAACGTCGACATGTTCGTGGGTCTGCTCATCGCCGGCCAAGTCGAGCTGGCGGATCACGTCGACCGTCAGGCCATGCAACGACGCGCCTTGCAAAATCAGTGTCACCGGCGGCTCCACACCGAAGTCCGCTCGTGCGGTGTTTCGGATACGCACCGCCATCAGAGAGTCCAGACCCAGCTCCGTCAACGGCATGGAGGCATCGACAGCCGACCGGTCAGCGTAGCCCATCACCGCGGCGATGCGCGTGTGCAACCGCTCGGTCACAACTTGACGTGCCTCGGCCGGGTCCATTTCCTTGAGCGCCTCGGGACCAGCCCAGTCGCCGCCGTCGCCGGCCGCGTCGAGTTCTTGGACCACCAGGGTGAAGTAACCGAGGTTGCGGATCTCGGGGAAGGCGATCAGCGCTCGGTCCGAACGCAGCCGCGCAACGCCGGTGCGGCCGCGGTCGGCGGCGAGCAAGGCGTCCAGTGCCACCACGCCTTCGGCCGGAGTGATCGGGTCCAGCGGGGTGCCGACCAGCGCTTGGGCCACACCCACCTCTGACCACGGGCCCCAGTTGATGGTGGCGGCCGGCAAACCGGCCGCCCGGCGCCACGCAACCAGACCGTCCAGCCACGCGCTCGCGCACGCGTACGCGGTCTGGCCGGGGGAGCCCAACAGCGAAGCGGTAGAGGAAAATCCCAGCCACCAGTCGAGTTCGCGAGTCGCGGTTGCGTCGTGCAGTCGCAGCGCGCCGGCGGCCTTGGGGGCCCACACTCGTTCGAGGCTGTCCTTGGTCATCGAGAACAGCAGGCTGTCGTCGATGACCGCCGCTCCGTGCACGATGCCGCGCAGCTGGCGCTGCTGGTCCTCGGCCGCGGCAACCAGACTTTCCGCCACGCCTTCGGTGGCCGAATCGCCGCAGACCACGACCACCTCTGCCCGGCTTTCCAGCTCGGCCAGAACTTTGCGCTGCTCATCGGAGGGTTCGCTGCGGCCGTTGAAAACCACGCGGCCCGCGCCGCTGTCCACCAGCCATCGGGCGACAACCAAGCCGAGACCACCGAGACCGCCGGTGACGATATAGGACGCTCCCGGGCGAATGACCGGGTCGCGCTGCGGTTCGGGGTCGAGGATCGCGCGGCACAGCTGGGTGACGTATCGGCGCCCATCTCGCCAAGCGACAACGTCGTCGTAGTTCGGGTCGTCACGCGGCGAACTGAGTTCGCCGGCCAACCTCGTTACCGAATCCGCACCCGTGTCCAGGTCCACGAGGGTGGCGCGCAGTTCGGGGTGCTCGTAGGCGAGCACCCGCACCAGACCCTGCAACGCACCGATCGCGGGGCGGCCCGGCTCGTCGTGAACCACGAGGCCGCCTTCGGTGACCAACCACAGCCGCGGTGCCCGCCCATGCCAGGTGCCGACGATCGCGCGAACGACCGTCGAGATCTGCCAGACGGTATCGCGGGACTGGATCAGGCCGTCATAGCTGATGCGGCCGTCGTCGGCAGCGCCGGAGTTGTTCCCCGCGCCCCCAACGAAAACGACGACACCGACGGGAAGCCGCTCGGGATCGCCCGCGGTTTCGGCGAACGCGGCGAGCATGGCGGCTTCATCGCCTAGGTCTGCGGTGATCACCCGGCGTTGCGGCGAACTCCACCGCGCGACGAACTCGTCGGCGTTGGACTTGGCGTCGGTGAGCACCAGCCAACTGCCGGGAGCATCGGGTTGGTCTGCGCCGGCGATGGATTTCTCCACCCACTCGGTGTCGAAGATCTTCTGCGCCAACGGCAGCGGCACACTGCGGCGCTCGACGCGACGCAGGTAGATGTCGTTGATCTCGACGGTCACATTTCCCGCGTCGTCGGTCAGGGTGATTCGGCCCAGCTTCCCGGCGCCGCCGTCGTTGAGGTTTGTCAGCTGGGCCCGGCAGCGAGCATGCCGGCCGGGGTTGCTGTACACCCGCAACGTCTCGAACGACACCGGCAGATAACTGGCTTCGGCCGACCCGGCGAACTCGTCGTTGGGGACGGCGGCCGCCAGACTTTGCAGAGCCGCATCCAGCATTGCTGGGTGGATGCGATAGCCCTGGTGCCTGGGCGCCTCGTCAGAAAGGGTGATCTCGGTTTCCACGGATCCGTCTGGCCGTCGGAGAATGCGAGTCAGGGCGGCAAACGCCGGACCATGGTTCTGGCCGGCTTGGCGCAGCAGGGCGTACAGGTCGGCCGGTTTGATGTCGGTCTCGTCCTGACGTGACGTGCGTTCTTCCAGCACCGGGGCCGCGCTCGGCGTGGACGTTTCGGCCTTGGCCACGGCATGCCGGCGCCAGCCGCTGGCGGAGCGGGAATAGATCTCGATGCGCGTCTTGTCGTCGGCCCGTCGAGTCAACTGCGTTGTGACCTGAGTGTGCTCGTCCAGATCGAGCATCTGTTCGATCTCGAGCTGGTTGATCGAGAGGGCATCGACCGGCAGATCGAAAGCCTCGCTGGCCGCCGCCAACGCGATCTCGGCGAAACCCGCCGCCGGCATGATGGCCTGACCGAACACCTTGTGGTCGCCGAGCCAGGGGCAAGCCTTGGTTCCGACGTCGGCCTGCCAGACGTGGTCGTGGCCAGAGGGAACCTCGATGTGCACGCCGAGCAACGGGTGGGCGGCCACCAATTCAGATATCCCGGACCGATCCTCGACCCAGAATTGGGTGTGTTGCCAGGGCGTCACCGGGATGTCGGCGAGTTGACCAGTGACAGCGTCGGCGGGCTTTTTGCCGACCGCCGCCAGGTTCGTGTGGAAGGTGATGGCGTCGTCTCCGTCGCGTTGCAAGGTGGCGGTTATCAGTCGGGTTCGGCTCTCGGCTGCGGCCAACGTGTCGGTGATGGCATGCGTCAGCAGCGGGTGGGGGCTGATCTCGACAAAGGTGTGATGTTGCGCGCCGGCGGTGGTGATGGCCTGGTGGAACCGCACCGGATTGCGCAGGTTGGCCGCCCAGTAGTCGGCGTCGAGCACCGGCTGAGGCTGCTCGCAGGTGGTCGTGATCATCGGGATGGCGGGCGGCTGGGGAGTCAAATCCGCTAGCGCGCTTCGCAAGTCGGGCAGGATCGGATCGATGATGGGGTGATGCGAGGCGACATCGACCTCGATCCGTCGGGCTAGCCGATTCTGGCCGGCCACCGCGGCGATCACGGCGTCCACCGACTCGGGCGGGCCGGCCACCACCGACTGGTGTGGCGAGGCGTGCACGGCCAGCGTCACCTGCGGATAGTCGGCTATCAGAGCCTCGGCGGCATCGGAGTCGAGTTCCAACAGGGCCATCGCGCCCTGGCCGGCCAGCCGCGCCATCAGTCGCGAGCGGGTGGCGATGACTTTGAACCCGTCCGCCGGTGTCAAAGCCCCGGCTACCACGGCGGCGGACACCTCGCCCATCGAGTGGCCCACCACCGCGTCGGGTGTCACGCCGTGGGAGCGCCACAGTGCGGTCAGCGCCAGTTGGATACCCACCAGCACCGGCTGGATGCGGTCGATGCCGACCACCTCGCGGCCCTCGGTAAGGGTCTGCTGCAGCGAAAAACCGGCCTGGGCAACGAAATCGGGCTCCAGCTCGGCGATGGCTGCGGCGAATGACGGCTCGTCGGCCAACAACTGCCTGCCCATGCCAACCCACTGCGAGCCCTGTCCGGAGTACACGAACACGGTGCCCGGCTGGTTTTGGACGTCCTGGCAGCCCAGGACTCCGGGGCCAGGCTGGCCGGCGGCCAGTGCCCGCAGCCCCTCGACCGCGCCGGCTCGATCACGCGCAACCACGGCGCCGAACTTGCCATGGCGGGCCCGATGATGGTTGAGCGTGTGTGCCACATCGGCCAGCGGCGTCTGGGCCCCCGGTCCGTCCACCCAGTCGGCCAAGGCGGACGCCATCGCGGCCACCCGCTGCGGCGTCTTGCCCGAGACGACCAACGCCGACAACCCGGAACGGGGCTGATCCGCCGGCGCGGGCGCCGGGGGCTGCTCGAGCACCACGTGCGCATTCGTCCCGCTCAGGCCGAACGAGGAAACGGCCGCCCTGCGCAGGCCGGCGGGCCATTGCGCGCCCTGCGTGGGCACGAACAGCCGGGTTGACGATGCGTCGATGGCCGGATTCCAGCGGGAAAAGTGCAGATTGGGCGGAATGTATCCGTGCGCCACCGCCAACGTCGCCTTGATGAAACTGGTAATCCCGGCGGCCGCCTCGAGGTGACCGAGGTTGGTCTTCACCGACCCCAGGGCGCACGAGTCCGCACCCTTGTCTTTGCCAAGGCCATAGGTGGCCGCGAGCGCCTCGAATTCAATGGGATCGCCCAACACCGTTCCAGTGCCGTGGGTCTCGACATAGTTGACGCTGTCGGCGGTCGCATCGGCCAGCTTCAACGCCGTGCCGATCACATCACGCTGCGCTGCCGCGTTCGGCGCGGTCATGCCGTTGGATCGACCGTCTTGGTTGATCGCCGAGCCCCGGACCACTGCCAGCACGCGGTCGCCATCGCGGACGGCGTCGACCAACCGCTTGAGCACCACGACCCCGCAGCCTTCACTGCGGACGAACCCGTCGGCCAAGGCGTCGAAGGTTTTACACCGGCCGGTCGGTGACAGGGCGGACCACTTGGACAGCGCGATGCTGGTGAACGGTGACAGCATGAGCTGAACCCCACCCGCGAGCGCCACGTCGCTTTCGCGCAATCGCAGGCTCTGGCAAGCCAAGTGCAGCGCCACCAGAGACGACGAACACGCGGTGTCCACGGCCACGGCTGGGCCGCGCAGTCCCAACAGATAGGAAATCCGCCCCACCGCGGCACTGTGCGGATTGCCGGTGCTGATGTACGCGTCGATCTCGGCGCGACGCTCGAGGTTCACGATCGTGTAGTCCCACGCCGACAACCCCATCACCGCCGCGGTTCGGGTGCCGCTCAGCGGATCCGGTGGCAGGCCGGCATGCTCGAGGGCTTCCCAGGCAACTTCGAGCAGCACCCGCTGCTGGGGGTCCATTGCCACGGCCTCGCGCGGGGTGATGCCGAAGAAGTCGGCGTCGAACCCGGCGACGTCGTCGATGAATCCGCCCCATTTCGTCGTCATCCGCCCCGGTGCCCGCGGATCGGGGTCATAGAACGCGTCCGCGTCCCATCGATCGGCCGGCACCTCGTCGACGGCGTCCCTGCCGTCTACCAGCAGCTGCCAAAAGCTGTCCGGCCCCGAGACATTCCCCGGCAACCGGCAACCGATCCCAACCACTGCCACCGGCTCGGCGATATCTGTCGGGAACGCCGTTCCCGCCCGCACAAGTTCACGCGCGAGGACCTCGCGCGCCTTCGGTGACATCTGTGCCGCGCGTTCGGCAAGACTTGTCATTACTCGCTGCTCCCCGTTGCCGTTTCCAGCTCGCTTGCTGCCACGAGGTCGGACAGCAATTCCATTTCTTCGTCCGACAATGCCGCCTCCGCGTCGGGCGTCTGCTCGACATCGGCTAGCTGCGCATAGCCAAGGCGTTCGCACAACGCGCCGGCAAGATCGGTGATGGTCGGGTATGCCCAGACCAAAGCCGCCGGCAACGTGGTGCCCAGGCTCGCTTCGAGCCTGTTGCGCAACTCGAGGGCCATCAGCGAGTCCAGACCGAGGGACTCCATCGGCCGGTCGACGTCGATCGGCTCGGTTGAGCGCAGCACCGCCCGGATCTCGCCGGCGATCGCGGCCGCGAGCCGGGCGGGACGCTCGGCGGCGGCCGCACCCTCCAAGGCATCCAATTCCGCACGGATCGCGCCGCCAGCACGGCGCTCCGGCGTGGTCGACTCCTGCAGCTTCGAGAACAGCGACGAACCCGCTGCGGCCGGGAAGGATTGGAACCACTGCCGGGCGTCGAGAATGAACACACCGGTGCGTGCCCGGTCTGCCGATAGCACCAGCTGCATTGCCGCCAGTCCCTGCTCGACGGTGATCATCGAGACACCGAGATCGGCGAAGAACTGGGCGCGGCCGACTTCGGCCCACGGGCCCCAGTTGATTCCCACGGCGGGCAGTCCGAGCGAACGGCGATAGGCGACCAGGCCGTCGACGAACGAGTTCGCGGCGGCGTAGGAACCCTGACCGGGCGCCCCAAGCAGCGAAGCCACCGACGAGAAGGTCAGCCACCAATCGAGGTCGAGGTCGGCGGTGGCCTCGTGCAGCCGCCAGCTACCGGCGACTTTCGGAGTGAACACCCGCCGCGCGGCCGATTCCGACATGTTCAAGACAATCTCGTCGTCGAGCACCATCGCGCTGTGCAGGACTCCGGCCAGCCGGAAGCCGCTGTTCTGCACCGTCTGCACCAGCCGTTCGGCGGTGCCGGGCTCGGCGATGTCGCCGGTGACGACCTCGATCCGGGTGCCACCGGAGCTCAGATCCGCGATGGCCGCCCGAACGTCGTCGCTGGGCTCCGAACGTCCGTTCAGCACAATCAAACCCGCGCCCTGCTCGGCCAGCCACCGCGCGACCACGAAACCCAAACCGCCCATGCCGCCCACGATGAGGTAGCCGCCCTCCGGGCTGACCAACGGCTCCGGTGGGGGCGAGGCGATCGCCTCGACAGTGCCGCCATCGGGGATCGAGATGACGATCTTGCCGGTGTGCTTGCCGGAGGCCATGAGCCGAAATCCGTCGGCCGCATCGCGCAGACCGAATTCGGTGACCGGAAGCACTTCCAGCGTGCCATCGGCCACATGCTCGAGAATTTCCTGCAGAAGTTCGCGGTACTTGGCCGGCTGCAGCTTCAGATTCAGGTCAAGGTCCACCACCGAGAACGACGCGCTCTTCGCCAACGCGGCCAATCCCAGGTTGGCGTTGGCGTGGACGTCCTTCTTGCCCAGTTCGATAAACCGGCCGCCAGGGGCCAGTATCTGCACGCCGCGCTGAATCGCCTCGCCGGCCAGCGAGTTGAGAACGATGTCGACACCGTAGCCGTCTGTGAGCTCCAGAATTTCGTCGGCGAAGTCGACGGTGCGCGAGTCGCCGACGTAGTCGACGCCCAGGCTGGACAGCATTTCGCGTTTGGCATCCGAGCCGGCCGTCGTGTAGATGCGCGCGCCGATCATCTTCGCGATCGACACCGCTGCCATTCCGACCCCGCCGGTGGCGGAGTGGATCAGCACGCGTTCGCCGGGGGACAGCCGCCCGACCTCGCACAACGAGTGCCACGCGGTGAGATAGGCGATGCCGAAGGTGGCCGCCTCGTTATCGGGCAACGTGTCGGGGATCGGGACGACGAGATCGGCAATCGTGCCCAGATGCGATCCGAATGTGCCTGGGCCGAAGGCGATCACGCGCTGCCCGATCTCGAGTGAGTCGACGTCGTCGCCGATGGCAGTCACGTAGCCGACACACTCGCCGCCGATCACCGGAGCCGCACCGTCGAGTCCCGGGTAGACGCCCATCGCCTTGAGCACATCGCTGAAGTTGAGCCCGGCGGCGGCGACACGAACCTCCACCTGATCGCCTTGAGGCCGGCATCGTTTCACCTGATGCACGGTCAGCGAGTCCAGCCGTCCGGGTTGATCGGTCCGCAGCTGTACCGCCCCGCCGGCGTCCAGATTTACCACGGTGCGGCGAGATTCGAGTTCGAGATCCCCGGTGCCAACCGTCGGTGCGGCCACCAGTCGGTGGACAAAGCGTTGTCCGTCCCGAAGCGAGATTTCGTCGTCGTCCGCGCCGGCCAGCAACTCTTGGGTCAGGGCGGCAAGTGAGCCCTCGCCGTCGCCCTCGATGTCGACGAGGGTGGTCTTGAGTTCCGGGTGCTCGAAGGTGAGCACGCGCGCGATTCCTCTAAGCTGTGTCTGTGCCAGGGTGACCTCGTCGGCCGGACTCAGCTGTTGTGCGCCCCGGGTGACGATCCACAGTCGTGGGCTGTTCCGGGCCCCCATCCGCGTCACGGTCTGTGCCACGTCGGCGATCATCAGCGTGCGCTGCTGGGTCAGGTCCAGTTGAGCGTCCTGCGGCAGGGCCTCATCGACGGCTCGTGGCGGACAGACCACGACGATGTCCTGCCACCGGGCATCGGTTCGGGTGATGGCCGCGCGCAGCTTGGCTGCGTCGGCCGGTGACACCACGTCCAGCTCGGCGGCGCTGCCGGTCAGCGACGTCTGCAGGGCCGGCAACAGCCGGTCGTCGGCGCCGAGGTCACCGATCAACAACACGGCACCGGGTGTGGCGGCGGTTTGGTCGAGGGGTTTTGGCTCCCATTCCAGAGTGAACAGGCGGCTGGTGAGTTCGGTCGGGCTGGCGCTGGACCCCAGCACCGCCATCTCTACCTCGTCGATGACCAGCAGCGGCTGGCCATCGGGATCAACCAGGGTCACTCGGCCCACGAGGCGGTCCGGGCGATCGGTGGCGGCGAGCGAGCCGATCGCGCGGACTCCCTCGGCGATGTCGCCGTACACGTGGATACCCGCGAAACGTATTGGCAGCACCAGGGTGTGGCCAGAATCCTGCTGTTCGGCGAGTTCGAGGGCCATCCGGGTGGCCCCGAGGGTCTGCACCGCGATATCCATCATCACCGGGTGTAGCGCGAAGCCGCGGTAACCGATCCTGGCCGAAGAGGGGAGCCGGACGTCCGCACGGGCGGCACCCGACTCGGTGACGGCGAGGCCGACGATTCCGCGAAACGCGGGTCCGTGCTGTTGCCCGGCGCCGCGGAGCCGCTGATAGAGCTGCTCCGGGTCGAGTTCGTCGGTTGGGGCGCCCGCTTCCTCGACCGCCGGTCGCGGTGCGTCGCTATCGGAGGCGTCGTGGCGCGCGAGTGTCGCGGAGGCGTGCTTGACCCACCCCGAGGCGCCGCTTTGGGTGCTGATCTCGATCCGGCAGGTGTGCTCGTCCCCGGTGAGGGTGGTGACAAGTTTGGTGCCGTCGGTGACGTGGAGCAGTTGATGGAGGCTCAGTTCACGAATCACCCAGGGCTGATGCGCGTTTGAGGCCACCGAACCGTCCGGGCCGGCTGGGTCTGCCGAACCCTGGTCGCCTTCAGCGTCTTTGAAGGTGTCCATCGCTGCTGCCAGCGCGACCTCGGCGTAGGCCGACCCCGGCAGCACGCAAAGGTCGTCGATGACGTGATCTCCGAGCCACAGCAGATCCGGGCCTAGCTGGGATTCCCATACCCGGGTGCCATTGGTGGGATCGGTGACACCGATGCCGAGCAGTGGGTGGGATCCGGTCGCATAGCGAGACGCGGTCGTGCTGGAAATCCAGTGCTGGCCGTGTTGCCAGGGGGTGGTGGGTAGCACCGGGTGCGGTTCGGCAGGGTGCGGCGTCTGGGGGCCGCGGGTGGTGTGGGTCGCGTTGAAGTTGGTGTGGAACGTCAGGGTGTCATGCGCATCGCGCTGCAGGGTGCCGATGCTCAGATAACTCGCACCGGAATCGGTTTCGCCTTGGGCGCTGTCCTGGCTTGCGGCCAGCGTCTCGCTGATGGCGTGTGTCAACAGCGGGTGTGCGCTGATCTCGATGAAGGTGTGGTGGGCGGTGTCGGCACCGTTGAAGGCATGGGTGATGGCCTGCTGGAAGCGCACCGGGTTGCGCATGTTGGTGGCCCAGTGCTCGGCGTCGAAGGCCGGGCGACTTTCCAGATCCTCATAGGTGGTTGAGATGATCGGAATGGAGGGCGGCCGTGGGGTGAGGTCGGCCAACTCGGACCGCATCAGGGGCTGCAGGGCATCCATCGCCGGGTTGTGTGGGGCCACTTCGATATTGACCCGGCCGGCGAAGCGGTTCTGCGCGCGTACCTGCTCGATGAGTTCGTCGATCATCTGGGGCGGGCCCGCGATGACGGTTTGGCGTGGCGAGGCGTAGATGGCCAACGTGACCTCGGGGTAGCCAGCGATCAGTGCCTCGGTAGCCGTGGCGTCCAGTTCGAGCATCGCCATGGTGCCCTGGCCCGACAGCGGTGCCATCAGCCGGGACCGGGTCGCGGTCACCCGCAGGCCCTCGGCCGGCGTCAAGGCACCGGCCACCACCGCGGCGGCCACTTCACCCATGGAATGGCCGATCACCAGATCGGGTGTAACTCCGTAGTGGCGCCACAGCGCGGTGAGCGCCAACTGCATCCCGATCAGACCCAGCTGGATCTGTTCGATGCCTTCCAGTTCTTTTCCGTCGGCGATCACGTCGTGGAGCGAAAACCCGGCCTCGGCCAGGAACACCGGTTCCAGTTCGGCGATCGCCGCGGCGAATGCGGGTTCGTCGGCGAGAAGTTGGCGGCCCATTCCGGCCCACTGCGACCCGCGACCCGAGTACACGAACACGGTGCCGGGCCCGAGCGGCTTCTCGGGGCAGCCGACTACGCCGGTGGCCGGCTCGCCGGCGGCCAGCGCACGCAACCCCGTGATGGCTTGCTCGCGGTCGACGGCGGCCACCGTGGCAAATTTGGGTTGGCGGGCGCGGTGATGGTTGAGCGTGTGGGCCACATCGCTCAGTGGCACCTCGCTACCGGGGCCTTCCATCCAATCGGCCAGCGCAGCGGCCGTTGCGGCCACCCGCTGCGCCGTCTTACCCGACACCACCAGCGTCGACACCGCCGGAGCAGCGTCTCGCGGCACCGGCGCCGGATCCGGGGCCTGCTCGATCACCACGTGCGCATTGGTCCCGCTGACACCGAACGACGACACGCCGGCCCGGCGCGGTTGATCGGTGGCCGGCCATTCCATTTCCTCGGTGGCAATGGTCAGCCGCGACACGCCTTCACTGGCGTGGGGAGTGAGCTGGCGGAAGTTCAAGTTGCGTGGAATACGGCCGTGTCCGACGGCCAGCACCGACTTCATGAATCCGGCGATCCCGGCCGCGGCCTCCAGGTGGCCGAGGTTGGTCTTGACCGCGCCGAGCACCAGCGGCTCGCGGCCCTCCCGATCGGCGAAAACCTTACTCAGCGAGTCGAGTTCGATCGGGTCGCCGAGGGGAGTGCCGGTTCCGTGCGCCTCGATGTAGTCGATGTCGGCCGGCGTCAACTTGGCCGAATCGAGCGCCTGCGCCAGCAGCGCTTGCTGGGCCGGGCCGTTGGGAACCGTCACGCCACTGCTGGCGCCGTCCTGGTTGACCGCCGAACCGCGCACCACGGCGAGGATCCGATTGCCGTCGCGCTGCGCGTCGGACAACCGCTTGAGCACCACCACGCCAGCGCCTTCGCTGCGTACGTACCCGTCGGCGTCCGCGTCGAAGGTCTTGCATTGACCCTCCGGCGACAGCATGCCCCACCGGGAGCAGGCGATGCTGGTTCCGGGGCTGAGCAACAGGTTGGTCCCGCCGACCAAGGCCATGTCGGTTTCGCGCCAGCGCAGGCTTTGGCAGGCCAGGTGGATGGCCACCAACGACGACGAGCACGCCGTGTCCAGGACCATGGCGGGACCTCGGGCCCCGAGCAGATAGGCGGTTCGTCCGGCAGCGAAGTTCGCCGAGTTCCCGGTGAGCAGGTAGGCGTCCAGTTCTTCGGCTCGCACGGCGCCCGACATCATCAGCATGTAGTCATAGGCCGTTACGCCGACGAAAACCCCGGTCTGGGTGCCGCGAATGGTCTGCGGCGGGATTCCCGCGTTTTCCAGGGCTTCCCAGGCAACTTCGAGGAACAACCGTTGTTGCGGGTCCATCGCCGCCGCCTCGCGCGGCGGGATGGAGAAGAACTCCGCATCGAATTCGCTCGGCTCCCATGTCGAGAGGAAGCCGCCTTCGCGATTACAGATCGTTCCCGCAAGGGTGTGGTCGTCGGTGTAGAGGGCGTCGGCGTCCCACCGCTGGGAGGGAACCCGGACGATGCCGCTGCGGCCTTCGTGCAGCAAGTCCCAAAACTGTTCCGGGTTGTCGACTCCACCAGGGAATCGGCACCCCATGCCAACCACTGCGATTGGCTCGGTGCCCGCCTTTTCGGCGATTTCCAGGCGTGCGCTGAGGTCATCGATCTTGCGCAGCGCATCGGTTATGACCGCTCTGCGGTCCGGTGTCGCGGTCATCAGGTTCCTCGCAGCCTCTGCGAAAGCTGTTCCAATAGTTCGGCTTCGGTCAGTTCGTCGTAAACATCGGCTGTCGACTCATCGTCGGTCTCCAGCTCGGGCAGGATAGTCGCCAGATAGTCGGTAAGGCTGTAAACGGTCGGGTAGTCGAAAACCACCGACGGTGGCAGGAACTCGCCGAGGCTGTCCGACAGCGCCCGCTGCAGCGTCACGCTCATCAATGAGTCCATCCCGAGCTGGAAGAAGCCCGTGGAGGGATCCAGCGATTCGCCCGCATGTAAACCCATCACGTTGGCGGCAAGCATTGCCACCTGGTCGTGCAGCATGTCGTGGCGACGCTCCGGTGCACAGTTGCGCAGGGCGACACGGAATTCGCTTTCCAGCACCGTCGTCTCGTCCGAGACCGGCAGCACATCATCGACGATGCGCAGCGACCCGCGGGTTCGGTAGGCGGCGGCCAGCAGCGGCCAATCCGCCGCCACGACTACCGAATGCACTCCGGCGGCTTGGCTCATCACCAGCGGCAATGCGCCGATGGCGACGTCGTCCTGCATGGGCACCAACCCGGAGCCGAGGCTGACCTGGCTGGCATCGTGCTCGGCGTCGGCGAGGGACTTCCACAGGCCCCAGTTGACCGTGGCGGCCGGCAACCCCATCACCCGGCGCGCGTAGGCCAGTGCGTCGAGGTAGCCGCTGGTGGCGGTGTAGTGGGCTAGCCAGCGTGAGCCGATCAGGCCGGAGATGGAGGAGAACAAGACGAAGTGACGCACCGGGACCTTCAGCGACAACCGGTGCAGCAGGGCCGCGGCGTCGAGTTTGGGCGCAAACATGGCCGTCACGTCGTCGTTTGTCATCTCGGTGAGCAGCACGGGCTGGCCCGCGAAGGCGGCCAGATAGATGCCTTCCAGCGGTGGCAAGTCGGCACCGAACCGGTCGAACAACGCGGTCATCGCGGCTTCGTCGGTGGCATCAGCGGCCGCGATGACGAGGTTAACCCCTTCTGCGGCAAGGCTTTCAGCCAACTTCTGCAGCCGCTGACCGGGATTGCGCGATACGGCGACGATGGTCTTGGCGCCCATCTCGGCGAGCTGGTTGATGAGGTGCGGCCCGATGTTACCGGTGGCGCCGATCACCAATTGGCTAGCGCCGGCATCCAGCGCGACCGGTTGCGCGGCGAGGGAGTGTCTGCGCAACCGGGGAACGTGGCGCACCCCGGACCGGTAGACCACCTGGTCCTCCGAGTCGGTGGCGTCGGCTTCGTCCAGCACCTGGCGCGCGACCACCTGGGCCGGCACCGAGTTGTCGAAATCGATTATTGCGCCCCAGATTTCGGGGTGCTCGAGGGTGATGGTGCGGCCCAGGCCCCACAGCACGCCATGGCTGGGGTTCGCGGGATCGCCTTCGGCGATCGGCTGGGCGTTGCGGGTGGCGATGAGCAACTTGGCCGGTGAGCCGTTGGCGATCATCGCAGTGGCGAGGCGGCGCGCCTGGTGGAACAGCTGGTAGGCCTCTGCGACATCGAGCAGGTCGGCGGGGACCGGCGGCGCGTAGAGCACGTAGTCGACATCGTTGAGCGCCCGGGCCAACGCGGCCGGCTCGCTATCGCTGTCCAGCACGTCCGCGCCACGGCCCAGTTCGGCGGCCAGGTCGGCATTGCCCAGCACCAGCCACCGGCCGTGGACCGCGGTCTGCGCACTCGGCGTGTCCGGCAAGGACTGCGCCGCCCACACAACCTTGTGGGACCACTCGTCGAGGAGGCTGCCGCTCTCCGGTGACCAGCGGGTATCCAACGCGGCCCCGGTACCGTCTCGAGACTCCGACCGCGACAGCGCGGGTGAACTCGAGGCCGCGTTGTCGATCCAGTGGTGGGTGTGGTGCCAGGGTGTGGTGGGGATGACCTCATCGTCGGTGCCGCGCCGGCCGGCTGGCGACAGTTCCGGACCCTGCTCGACGATTGCATGCGCATTCGTCCCGCCCAGGCCGAAGGAGGAAACCGCCGCCCGTCGTGGACCCGAATCTGACGGCCAAGCAATGTTGTCGAGCGGAACGAAAAGCCGCGTCGATGCCGCGTCGATGGCCGGATTCCATTGTGAGAAGTGCAGGTTCGGGGGGATTTGGCCGTGTTGTACGGCCAGTACCGCCTTGATGAACCCGGCCACGCCGGATGCGGCCTCGAGGTGACCGATGTTGGTCTTGACGGCTCCCAGTGCGCACGAGTCGCCATCCTGGCCTTTGATGAGGCCATAGGTGGCCGCCAGCGCCTCGAACTCGATCGGGTCCCCGAGTTGGGTTCCGGTGCCGTGGGTCTCCACGTAGTGCACACTCTCCGGCGCGACATCGGCCGAGCGCAACGCGTCGGCGATCACATCGCACTGGGCGGCCGTGTTCGGTGCCGTGATGCCGTTGGAGCGCCCGTCCTGGTTGACCGCGGAACCGCGCACCACCGCCAGTATCTGATTCTGGTCACGTAGCGCGTCGGTAAGACGCTTGAGCACCACAACCCCGGCGCCTTCACCACGTACGAACCCGTCGGCGGCCGCATCGAAGGTGGCGCACCGGCCTTCCGGTGAGAGCAGGCCCCACGCTGAGATGGCGATCTGGGTCTCCGGGCGCAGGGTCGCGCTGACCCCGCCCGCCAGTGCCAGATCGGTTTCGCGCAGGCGCAGGCTCTGGCACGCCAGGTGGATCGCCGACAAGGACGACGAGCAGGCCGTGTCGATTGCCGCGGCCGGGCCACGCAGCCCCAGCAGGTAGGAGATCCGCCCGGCGGTAATGCTGTGCGAGTTGCCGGTTCCGGTGTAGGCGTCCACGTTTTCGCGGCTGGACGCCAACATGGATTGGTACTCGTTGAAGTAGACGCCCATCATGACCGCGGTTCGCGTGCCGGCGAGGGATTCCGTTGGAATGCCCGCATGTTCGAGGGCTTCCCAGGTGACCTCGAGCAGCATCCGCTGTTGCGGGTCCATCGACGCCGCTTCGCGCGGGGTGATGCCGAAGAATTCGGCGTCGAATCCGGCGATGTCTGCTACGAAGGCGCCCCACTTGGTGGTCATGTGCCCGGGCGTCAACGGGTCGGGGTGGTAATAGTCGTCCGCGTCCCAGCGCTCCGCGGGAATCCCCGAGATGGCGTTGCCGCCTTCGACCAACAGGTCCCAGAAGCTGTCGGGGCCCGTCACGTTCCCCGGAAAACGGCAGCCGATACCCACGACCGCCACGGGCTCTGCCGTGGTGGTGCGTGAGGCCCGGGAGAACTCCTCGGACAGGGCAGCACGCTGCTGAGCCGTCATACTCGAGATGCGGCTGTACACAGATCGCATTACCCAGGGCCCTCCGGGAGCAGTGAAGACGACTCGATGCGGTCGAACAGGCTGTCCAATGTGCTTCCCGCTGAAGCGGACAATTCGGCCATCTGGTCGTTACTTGAATTATCTTGTGGCGCAACACGGTTAGCGAGATAGCTGGCAAGTGATGCGACAGTCGGGTGATTGAACAGCATGGTTGCCGACAACTCGATACCCACGAACATCTCGGCCTCGCGCCGAATCGCCATCGCCATCAGGGAATTGAGCCCCAGTTCGGCAAGCGGCCGGTCGGTTTCCAGATCTGACTCCGAAACCCGCAGCTCGCGGGCGACTATCCTGCGTAGCCCCGCTTCAAACTCGGTGCGCACTTCCTGCGCCGACAGGTGCGACCAATCTCGCGCCGGAATCGTCGAAGCCTCCGCAAAATCGCGCAGCAGATCGTCAACGATGTGCAGGGACCCGCGGGTTCGGTAGGCGGCGGCCAGCAGCGGCCAATCCGCTTCGACCACAACGGAATGCACTCCGGCGGCTGGGTTCATCAGCAGCGGCAGTGTGCCGATGGCGACCTCGTCCTGCATCGGCAGTAGTCCGGATCCCACGCTGACCTGGCTGGCGTCGTGCTCGGCGTCCGCGAGGGACTTCCACAGGCCCCAGTTGACCGTGGTGGCCGGCAACCCCAGGGCGTGGCGTGCGTAGGCCAGTGCGTCGAGGTAGCCGCTGGTGGCGGTGTAGTGGGCGAGCCAGCGTGAGCCGATCAAGCCGGAGATGGAGGAGAACAAGACGAAGTGGCGCGCCGGGACCTTCAGCGACAACCGGTGCAGCAGGGCCGCGGCGTCGAGTTTGGGTGCAAACATGGCGCGCACGTCGGCATCGGTCATTTCGTTGAGCAGGACCGGTCCGCCGGCAAAGGCCGCCAGATAGATGCCTTCCAGCGGTGGCAAGTCGGCACCGAACCGGTCGAACAGCGCTGTCATCGCTGCTTCGTCGGTGGCATCAGCAGCTTCGATGACGAGGTTGGTCCCTTCTGCGGCAAGACTTTCAGCCAGTTCTTGGAGTCGCTGTCCGGGATTGCGCGACACCGCGACAACGGTCTTGGCGCCCATCTGCGCGAGCTGGCGGATCAAGTACGGGCCGATGTTACCAGTCGCGCCGATGACGAGTTGACTGCTGTTGGGGTCCAGCGTCACCGGCGCCACGGCAGGCGCCGTGCGGCGCTGCAAGCGGGGCACGTGGCGACCGCCACACCGGTAAACGACCTGGTCTTCGCCATCGGTGCCGGTGACTTCGCCCAGTATCTTCGGCGCCGCCAGCTCGGCCGGCATCGATTCGTCCAAATCGATAATGCCGCGCCAAATTTCGGGGTGCTCCAGGGCGATGGTGCGGCCCAGGCCCCACAGCACTCCGTGCGCGGGGTTGGCGCGATCGCCCTCGGCGATCGGCTGCGCGTTGCGGGTAACGAGCAACAGTTTGGCCGTCAAAGACGCCTTGGTCATCACCGTGACCAGGCGGCGCACCTGGTGGAAGAGCTGGTAGGCCGCGTTGACGTCGAGGGACTTTCCTGCGGGTGGGGCGTAGACCACATGCTCGACGCCGGCAAGCGCCGCGAGCAGCTCGCTCTCCTCGGTCAGCGCGGACGGGTCGATGACGTCGACGCGTGTTTGTGCGCCGGCGGCCAGGCCCAGCTCGGCACCGAGCTCTGCGTCCGCGAACACCAGCCACCGGGTACCGCTTGCGGTCTCGGTGCTTGCCTTGGCATCAGCCAACGGCTTGGTGGGCCAGCCCACCCGGTAGTGGCAGGAGTCAACCGCATCGTCGGAGTCGCCCGACACCGAGGGCTCGCTGGACCCAGCGGCGTCCTTGTCCGGGGTTGATGCCGATCGGCTGGCGACTGGGGATTTGGGGGTGTGGTTCGGGGGGTGGGGGGTTTGGGGTGGAGCGGTGCGCACGGTGTTGAGGTTGGTGCGAAAGACGATGGTGTCGTCGCTGTCGCGTTGCAGGGTCCCCAGGCTGGTGTATTTACTTCCGGGCTGCACGGTGTGCAGGGTTTCCAGGATCGCTTGGGTCAACAGCGGGTGTGCGCTGATTTCGATGAAGTTGTGCTTGTCGGTTGCCGCTGCGGTGATGGCTTGTTGGAAGTGCACTGGGTTGCGCATGTTGATGGCCCAGTGCTCGGCGTCGAAGGTCGGGCCGGATTCGCGGGCGGCGCCCAGGTCCGCGTAGGTGGTGGAGATGATCGGGATTGTTGGGGTCCGCGGCGCCAGATCCGCTAGTTCCGAACGCATCTGGGGTTGCAGCGCGTCCATGGCGGGGTTGTGCGGGGCCACTTCGATGTTGACTCGGGTGGCGAAACGGTCGCGGGCGCGTACGACGGTGATCAACTCGTCGATCTGGTCGGTGGGCCCGGAGATCACGGTCTGGCGTGGCGAGTTGTAGATGCCCAGCGTGACCTGTGGGTAGTCGGCGATCAGCGCCTCGGTCTGGGACGCGTCGAGCTCCAGGAGGGCCATACCGCCTTGTCCGGACAGTGGGGCCATCAGCCGCGAGCGCACGGCGGTCACCCGCAATCCTTCGGCGGGGGTCAGTGCTCCGGCGACCACGGCGGCGGCGACCTCGCCCATGGAGTGGCCGATGACCAGGTCGGGCTGGATTCCGTAGGAACGCCACAGCTCGGTGAGGGTGAGCTGCATGCCGATCAGACCTAGCTGGATCTGTTCGATGCCGACTAGTTCTGTTCCGTTGGCCAGGACGTCGTGCAGGGAGAAACCGGCTTCGGCCAGGAATACCGGTTCCAGTTCGGCGACGGCTGCGGCGAAGGCGGGTTCGTCGGCCAGCAGTTGGCGGCCCATTCCGGCCCACTGCGATCCGCGGCCGGAGTAGACGAACACGGTGCCCGGCTCGGGCGGGGCGTCGGCTGGATTGACCACGCCGGGGGCGTGTTGGTTGGCGGCCAGCGCGCGTAGTCCGGCCACCGCTTGGGCGCGTTCCCGGGCGACCACGGTGCCGAACCTGGCCTGCCGGGAACGGTGATGGTTGAGCGTGTGGGCCACATCGGCCAGCGCCACCTCGGCGCCCGGGCCCTCCATCCAATCGGCCAGCATCCCGGCCGTCGCAGCCACCCGCGCCGGCGTCTTACCCGCCACCACCAGCGTCGACAGCGCAGGGGTCAAGCCCGCCTCGGGCGAGGAAGCCGCTTCTTGACCCTGCTCGATCACCACGTGGGCGTTGGTGCCGCCGAATCCGAATGACGACACGCCGGCCCGCCGCGGATGACCCGTGTCCGGCCAATCAGTCAGTTCGTCAACGACCTTCATCCGCAGGTCGGCGAAGGCAATGTGTGGGTTGGGGCTCTCGAAACGCTGGTTGGGCGGAATCCGGCCATGCTGCACCGCCAGCACCGCCTTGATGAAACCGGCGATTCCGGCCGCTGCCTCGGTGTGGCCGAGGTTGGTCTTGACGGCGCCGATGAGCAGCGGAGATTCCTCGGGACGACCGCGGCCCAGCACCGAGCCCAGGGCGCGCGCCTCGATCGGGTCGCCCAGCAATGTTCCGGTCCCGTGCGCTTCGACGTAGTCGACCTCGCTGGGCTGCATCCCCGCGTTCGTGTAGGCCGCACGGAGCACGGCCTGCTGCGCGGCCGGGTTGGGAGCCATCAGACCGTTGGAGCGACCGTCCTGGTTGATCGCCGAACCGCAGATCACTGCGAGCACTCGATCGCCGTCTTGCTGCGCATCGGTCAACCGCTTGAGCACCACCACCCCGGCACCTTCACCACGGACGAAACCGTCGGCGGCCGCGTCGAAGGCGCGGCAGTTGCCGGTTGGCGACAATGCGCCGACCTGATCGAATCCGCGAAACACCGCCGGAGACAACAGCAAATTCACCCCGGCGGCGATCGCCAGGTTCGAGTCCTGCATGCGAAGGCTCTGGCAGGCGAGATGAATCGCCACCAACGACGACGAGCAAGCGGTGTCAACTGCCACCGAAGGGCCACGCAGGTCAAGGAAGTAGGAGAGGCGGTTGGCGATGATGCTCATCGCGCCGCCGGTGTTGCTCCAGCCATCGACTTGAGTGAGGTCGGTGGAAGCGATGGCGCCGTATTCACTCAGACATGAGCCGGCGAACACCCCGGTTTGCGAACGGCGCAGCGAGCTCGGCGGAATTCCCGCGTGCTCCAACGCTTCCCACGCCACCTCCAGCAGCAGGCGTTGCTGCGGGTCCATCTTGTCGGCCTCGCTGGCGGAGATCTCGAAGAAATCCGCGTCGAAGGCATCGATGTCGGTCAGGTACGAGCCCCACCGGGTGGTGCGGGCCAGCAGCGCTTTTACCGCGGGCGATCCGTCGTCGAATTGCGCCCACCGTTCGTCGGGAACCCGACCGATCGAGGACTTGCGGTCACAGAGGAACTGCCACAACGCTTCCGGTCCGGATATCCCGCCCGGAAACCGGCACCCCATGCCGACAACGGCGATGGGCTCCTCGAGTGAGCCGCGCACGGTGCGGCTCACTGCGGCTTCGGCCCCCGTGCTGGGCTCGGGCGCGGTCAGGTATGCGGCTAGGTCATTGATGGTCGGATGTTCCCAGAAGTCGATCGGGGAGACGGTCCTGCCCAGCAACTCGGTCAACTCGCCCGACAGCACAACGGCGTCACGGGAACTCACGCCGAGGTCAGCCAGCGAAAGGTTGGGGTCGACCTCATCGGGTGGGCAGCCGATGTTGGTGACCAGGTAATCGACGAGCCAGTGGCGGAGGTCGGCTTCTCCACCGATGCTCGGTGTCATACCGTCACGTCCAGCCGATTGAATCCGTCGCTGCGATAGCGTTCGACGCAGGCCGCACGCCGGATCTTTCCGCTGGTGGTGATCGGGATCGAGCCGGGCGGTACCAGCACGACGTCGGCCACCCGCAGACTGTGTGACTTCGAGATCGCCGAAGTGATCTCGCGCTTCACCGAGCGGAGCTTGACCATGGCTTCCTCCGCGGAAGCCCCCCGTCGCTTCAGCTCGATGATCGCCACCAGTTGCTCGGTGATGTTGTCCGGCACGGCAATGGCCGCCACGCGCCCGCCGGTGATTTCCTGGATCGTCGCTTCGATGTCGTCGGGGTAGTGGTTGCGGCCGTCCACGATCACGAGGTCCTTGATCCGGCCCATGATGAACAGTTCGCCATTGGACATGACGCCCAAGTCTCCGGTGCGCAGCCACGGCCCCTCAGGTGTTCCGGGCGCGGGATTGACGATCCGTGCGTTGAACGTGCGGTCGCTCTGCTCGGGCTTCTGCCAGTACCCCATGGCCACGTGCTCGCCATGCGTCCAGATCTCACCGACCGTCCCCGATGGGTTCTCGATCATGGTCTCGGGGTTGACGATTCGCACGGCCGACGGGTCGGGCGAGCCGTAGCTGATGAGTTCGGTGCCGACCGATCCGTCAGCCCGGCACGGCCTGGCGTGGCCGGCGGTCAGGGACTCGTAGTCGAACCGGACCGTCCTGGGGGTGGTGCCGGGTTCCGGTGCGGCCACGTAGAGGGTTGCCTCGGCGAGGCCGTAGGACGGCCGCACCGCAGCGGGGCTGAGGTTGAAGGGAGTGAAACGCTCGGTGAACCGCTTGATCGTTGCCACGTGAATGCGCTCACTGCCGCTGACGATCCCGAGCACATCACCCAGGTCGAGTCCGGCCAAGTCCTCGTCGGTCGTCCTGCGCACCGCCAATTCGAAGGCAAAGTTCGGCGCCGCGGAAAAGCATTTGGGATGGCTGGCCAGCAACTGCATCCAACGGGCCGGCCGGCGCAGGAACGACATCGGGCTCAACAAGACGGCGGTGCAACCGGTCACCAACGGGGCGCAAATTCCGAGGATGAGTCCCATGTCGTGAAACAGTGGCAGCCATGAGACCACGGTGGTGTCCGCGGGGAACTTGTCGGGACCGCCGAAGTACCCGTACAGGCTCTGCGTCACGTTCGCGATGACATTCTCGTGCGAGACGATGACGCCAGCCGGGGTGCGGGTCGACCCGGACGTGTACTGCAGATACGCGGACCCGGAGGCGGGCTGTGGGAGAGCTTGCTGCGGGTGCGGGGTGTCCAGGTCGAGCAGGTCGACCTCGATGACCGACGGAGCGGGCTGTCCGTCTTGTGAGCTGGCGTATTTTGTTACGTCGCCTACCACGGCCGAGGTCGTGAGAATGGCGACCGGTTGGGAATCCCGCAGTACCGCGGATACACGTTCGTCATGAACGCCGTACTGCGGTGTGGAAAGTGGGACCCCGATAAATCCGGCCTGTAGTGCCCCGAGGAACGCGACAATGTATTCCAGCCCCTGCGGCGCCAAAATTGCTACTCGTGCTACTCGGTCACCCGGAACGCCATACATTGTGAGTTCGTCAGCAACGACGCAGGCACGCGCATGAACCTGCGACCAAGTCAACGTCTTGGCAAAGCCGTTGGGGTCTAAGTCGTAGTCCAGAAAAGTAAAGGCAGTCTCGTTGGGCCGCTGGTCGGCCTGCTTCTTCAGCAAAGAAGGGATGGAACGGTCGGTCACCGGCATCGCACTACACTCCCATTCGGCTGTCTGCTCAATTATGTGTTGCGGAAGCTGTGAACCCGCTTGCGATCGCACAGCGAGACTTCGCGGCGCTGTCTAACTAACCGCGCTGGTCCGCATTGACCAGGCCGCTCTGTTGCTGCCGCAGTTTTGCACCTGGCAAAGCACGCCTGCGTGGCACCAGCAGTCGGCCCTAGACTAAACCCAGTTCCCCGAATAACGAATCCCTAGCTGTAGGGTATGCGCCTTCGGAGACAGGTGCGGGCGGTATTCGGAAAATCTGGTCGCTGCTTGCGACGCCCGCAGATCGCACTATCTAGTATCCCAGCGCTTTGATCAGCATTGAGCGCTAATTTCATGCCCCCCGGGGGAAGCGGTCGTACGTTCTGTGAAATTTGAGGCATGTGTGACCAATGTCCAGTTGCGTGAGATATGAGGTTTCGACTGCTAGGACCAGGATGCCAGCGGTTTTGGGACTGGCGTCCAGTTGTGACAAAGGTAACATCGGCGAAACCTCCGTCGCGGGTGATCCATGGCACATCGGCCCAGGCTAGGTGGCATGCGGGGGCGAAACTGGGTGGGCTTGCGGCGGCCCGGCGGCCCCGTCAGCGTGCAGCGAACCGGGATGCCGGAGCGGCGTAAGCCGCCCGTCAGCCGGCGTCGCGGGCCCAGGTTTCGCCCTAGCTAAATTTGGTCAAACTGCTGCAGCGTTCCGATCTCTATGTCACTTACCAGCTCTGGCAAATTTTTGTTCAGGTAAAAATGGTCGCCGGGAAACTCGCGGAGCGAAAAGTCTCCGGTGGTGCGCTCGCGCCACGGTTCCATGTCTTCTCGGGTGGCAATCCAATCTTTGCTCCCGATAAATGTGTAGATTGGGCACGATAATTTGTTTTCCGGTGGGCAGCTATAACCGGCGATGGCTCGAACTGCCCTCAATGTCGGCAGGACTCCCACTCGAAATTCTTCATCGTTGAAGAATTCTGGATCGGTTCCAGTTGCCCGGGCGACGAGGTCGAGCATCTCGTTATCCGAGTAGCCCTTGAGTTGCTTGTACTTGATGTGACCCGGCGCCGAGCAGGCGGACAGAAACAGGGCAAGTACCCGATATCCCGCCGCTTCGAATCGCAGTGCCACTTCGAAGGCCAGCATTCCGCCCATGCTGTGACCGAAAAGCGCGACCGGAGTGTCAATCCGAGCCGCTGGCTTCATGATCGCGAAGATTTCCTCGGCGAGGCCGGGGATGCTTTCCAGTGGTGGCAGGCCGTACCCGTCCTGCTGGCCGGGGTATTGGACGGCTACCCGCTTCACTTCGCCGGAAAACTCCTTAGCAAATGGAACGTAATCCTTCGCCGTTCCACCGGCATGTGGGAAGATGTATAGCGTAGGTGCAGTTAGCTTTTCGTCGCTTTTACTGTTGCTTGAGCGCCCGTTCACGGGGTCACCATACCTTGGTTTACAAACCGCTTGTATCGGCGTTCTTGCTCGTCGTGGTGGTTAGCCGACTCACTGGCGCGGTGCCGCGCGGGCCCGGCGATGACCGCTTCGGGGGCCACGCCCGCCGGCCCGGCCGGCCGCTGGGCGTGGCCGTGTGCTGCGGGAACCGCCGTATCGCGGGTCGCCGAGGCTGCGTTGAAATCTGGAAATAGACCCGACACACCGGTGCCGAACCATCGTCACAGGGATAACACCGGGCACACTGGTAACAACAGCAGTGCCAGTGATACCAGGAGGGTATGGCCGTGTACCGAGTCTTTGAAGCGCTCGACGAATTGGGCGCAATCGTCGAAGAAGCCCGCGGCGTGCCGATGACGGCCGGATGCGTTGTGCCCCGCGGCGACGTGCTCGAGCTGCTCGACGACATCAAAGACGCGATTCCGGGTGAACTCGACGACGCCCAGGATGTGCTCGACGCGCGCGACTCAATGCTGCAGGAGGCCAAGGCCCATGCCGACTCGATGGTGTCCTCGGCGACCACCGAGTCGGAATCGATGCTCAACCACGCCCGTGCGGAGGCTGACCGGATTCTCTCCGATGCGAAAGCTCAGGCCGATCGGATGGTTGGTGAGGCGCGCCAGCACAGCGAACGGATGGTGGGGGAAGCACGCGAGGAGGCCATTCGTATCGCGGCCGCGGCCAAGCGCGAATACGAAGCGAGCATGAGTCGGGCCAAGTCGGAATGCGATCGGCTCATCGAAAGCGGCAACATCTCTTACGAGAACGCCGTGCAGGAGGGCATCAAAGAACAGCAGCGCCTGGTTTCGCAGAACGAGGTGGTCCAGGCGGCGAATGCGGAAGCCACCCGGCTGGTCGATACCGCCCACGCCGAGTCCGACCGGCTGCGTGGTGAATGCGATGTCTATGTGGACACCAAACTCGCCGAGTTCGAGGAAATGCTCAACGGCACGCTCCGTTCTGTCGGGCGGGGACGCCACCAGCTACGCACCGCGGCCGGTACGCACGACTACGCCACGCGCTAGTCGCGAGCGGGCGCCGGGAGGCCGGGCAAACCGGATGGCGCCAGATCGCGGGCTCGCGCCGTAGGATTTCGTCTATGGCAAGGCAGCGCAGCCAGACAAAATCGGGACATGTAAGTAGCCCCTTGACGGTCGACATTGCACGACTCGGGCGCCGCCCCGGGTCGATGGTCACCGTGCACACCACTGTGGACAGCCCCTCACGCATCGGGCTGGACCTGATCGCGATCGACAAGGGTGCGCCGGTGGAGCTCGACCTGCGGGTGGAGTCGGTATCGGAGGGAGTGCTGGTGACAGGGACCGTCGCCGCGGACACCGTCGGTGAGTGCTCCCGCTGCCTTACTCCCGTCACCGGCAGCGTGCAGGTGCACCTGACCGAGCTATTCGCCTATCCCGACAGCACCACCGAGGCGACCACGGAGGAAGGCGAGGTCAGCCGCGTCGTCGACGAGAGGATCGACCTCGAGCAACCGATCATCGACGCCGTCGGTCTGGAACTGCCGTTGTCGCCGGTGTGCCGGCCCGATTGCTCGGGACTGTGCCCACAGTGCGGTGTCGCCTTGGATGCCGAGCCCGGTCATCACCATGACCAAATCGATCCGAGGTGGTCCAAGCTGGCCGACATGTTCACCCCCGACGGCCCCGAGGCGACGGGGCGGGGTGGGCGGTGAGCGTGTCACGGCAAGCGCTGCTCGACGCGGTGGGCGTCGAGCTGCCTGAGGAACTTGTCACGCTGGCGTTGACGCATCGCAGCTACGCCTATGAGAACGGCGGGTTGCCGACCAACGAGAGGCTGGAGTTTCTGGGCGACGCGGTGCTCGGGCTGACGATCACCGACGAACTCTTCCACCGGCACCCGGAACGCTCGGAAGGCGACCTGGCCAAACTGCGGGCCAGCGTGGTCAACACTCAGGCGCTGGCCGATGTGGCGCGCCACCTGTCTGACCACGGTCTGGGTGCCCACATGCTGTTGGGGCGGGGTGAGGCCAACACCGGTGGTGCCGATAAATCCAGCATCCTGGCCGACGGCATGGAATCGCTGCTGGGCGCGATATACGTGCACCACGGCATGGAGGTGGCGCGCGAGGCGATCCTGCGCATCTTCGGTCCGCTGCTCGACGCGGCACCCACGCTGGGCGCCGGATTGGATTGGAAGACCAGCCTGCAGGAGTTGACCGCCTCGCGCAGTCTGGGCGCCCCGTCCTATGCGGTGACATCCACCGGTCCGGATCATCACAAGGAGTTCACCGCGGTGGTCGTGGTGAACAACACCGAATACGGATCGGGTGTCGGGCGTTCCAAGAAGGAAGCCGAGCAGAAGGCGGCGGCCGCCGCCTACCAGGCACTCGAACGTCTGGAAGTCCTCGACGGCGCCATGCCCGGCAATTCGTCGGCCTAGATGCCCGAGCTGCCCGAAGTCGAGGTGGTGCGGCGCGGCCTGCAGGACCACGTGGTGGGCAAGACGATGACCGCGGTGCGGGTCCACCACCCCCGTGCGGTGCGCCGCCACGAAGCCGGGCCGGCCGACCTGACGGCGCGGCTGCTCGGCGCGCGCATCAGCGGAACCGATCGGCGCGGCAAGTACCTGTGGTTGACGCTGGACGCTGGGGCGCCCACGACCGGGCGCGATGATCCGGACGCCGCGCTGGTGGTGCACCTGGGGATGAGTGGGCAGATGTTGCTGGGGGGTGTTCCACGCGCCGAGCACGTGCGGATCTCCGCCGTGCTCGATGACGGGACGGTGCTGAGCTTCGCCGACCAACGGACCTTCGGCGGGTGGCAGCTTGCCGACCTGGTGAGCGTCGACGGCAGCGTGGTACCGGCGCCGGTCGCGCACCTGGCGCGTGACCCGCTTGATCCGCTATTCGACGTTGACTCCGTCATTAAAGTGTTGCGGGGCAAGCACTCTGAGATCAAACGCCAACTCCTCGACCAGCAGGCGGTCTCGGGAATCGGGAACATCTACGCGGATGAGGCGCTGTGGCGGGCCAAGGTGCATGGCGCCCGGGTGGCCGCCACGCTGACCCGTCGGCAACTGGGCGCGGTCTTGGATGCGGCCGCCGATGTGATGCGTGAGGCGCTGGCCAAGGGCGGTACCTCGTTTGATTCGCTGTATGTGAACGTCAACGGTCAGTCGGGTTACTTCGACCGATCGCTGGACGCCTACGGCCGCGAAGGAGAACACTGCCGGCGCTGTGGTGCGGTGATGCGTCGAGAAAAGTTCATGAACCGCTCGTCGTTCTACTGCCCGAGATGTCAGCCGCGGCCCCGCCGGTAGCCAGAGTTGAGTTCGTGGGGGGTGACCTGGCGCCGTCCGGGGGCGGTAGTGGTGTCCGGAGGCGGCACCGCAATTTAGTAGAAAGAAGCCATGACGCAACTGTGGGTCGAACGCACCGGTGCTCGCCGCTATACCGGACACAGCTCGCGGGGTGCGCAGGTACTCATCGGCTCGGAGGACGTCGATGGGGTGTTCACCCCGGGCGAGTTGATGAAGATTGCGCTTGCCGCGTGCAGCGGCATGTCCAGTGACCGGCCGCTGGCTCGTCGTCTCGGCGACGACTACCAAGCCGTGGTCAGGGTTTCCGGTGCCGCCGACCGCGATCAGGAACGCTATCCGCTGCTGGAGGAGACCCTGGAGCTGGACCTGTCGGGTTTGTCCGAAGAGGAGAAGGAGCGCGTGCGCGTGGTCGTCGACCGGGCCATCGACCTGGTCTGCACCGTGGGCCGCACGCTGAAGTCGGGCACCGTGGTCAACTTCGAGGTCGCCGATGTCGCGCCCGTGTCACAGCCGGATGTGCGGCCGACCGCATGGGTGCACGGTCACGTCCAGGGGGTCGGTTTCCGCTGGTGGACCCGCTGCCGGGCGCTGGAGCTGGGCCTGACCGGTTACGCCGCCAATCACGCTGACGGCCGGGTGATGGTGGTCGCCCAGGGGCCGCGCGACTCGGGTGTGCAGCTGCTGCGGCTGCTCGAGGGAGATACCACTCCCGGCCGGGTGGACAAGGTCGTCGCGGACTGGTCGCAACGGGTTGAACCGATCAGTGGGTTCAGCGAGCGATAGCCCGGGCGGCGAGACGCACCGCGACTGAGGGTGCGCGGGTCCGCCAGCTTGCGGGGGACCGGGTGGGGCGAATGCGCTGCTAGGTAGTCTGGCTGGTCGTGTACCTCAAGAGTCTGACGCTGAAGGGCTTCAAATCCTTCGCTGCGCCGACGACTCTGCGCTTCGAGCCGGGCATCACGGCCGTGGTCGGGCCCAACGGATCCGGCAAGTCCAATGTGGTGGATGCCCTGGCCTGGGTGATGGGGGAGCAGGGCGCCAAGACCCTGCGTGGCGGGAAGATGGAAGACGTCATTTTCGCCGGTACGTCGTCGCGGGCACCGCTGGGGCGCGCCGAAGTCACGGTCACGATCGACAATTCCGACAACGCCCTGCCGATCGAGTACACCGAGGTGTCGATCACCAGGCGCATGTTCCGCGATGGCGCCAGTGAGTACGAAATCAACGGCAGCAGTTGCCGGTTGATGGATGTCCAGGAACTGCTGAGCGACTCGGGCATCGGCCGTGAGATGCATGTGATCGTCGGTCAGGGCAAGCTGGACGAGATCCTGCAGTCGCGACCGGAGGACCGCCGCGCATTCATCGAAGAAGCCGCGGGTGTGCTCAAACATCGCAAGCGCAAGGAAAAGGCCTTGCGCAAACTCGACGCGATGTCGGCCAACCTGGCCCGGCTCACCGACCTGACCACCGAACTGCGTCGCCAGCTCAAGCCGTTGGGCCGACAGGCCGAGGTGGCCCGCCGTGCCCAGACCATTCAGGCCGATCTGCGCGATGCGAGGCTGCGGCTGGCCGCCGACGATGTGGTGAGCAGGCGCGCCGAGCGCGAAGCCATTTTCGAAGCCGAGGCGACGATGCGTCGCGAGCACGACGAGGCCGCTGCCCGCCTGACCGTCGCGGCCGAAGAGTTGGCCGCTCACGAGGCGGCGCTGGCCGAGCTCACGTCCAGGGCGGAGTCGGTTCAGCACACCTGGTTCGGGTTGTCGGCATTGGCCGAACGAGTGGGCACCACGGTGCGCATCGCCAACGAGCGTGCTCAGCATCTCGACGTCGAGCCGGTGACCAACAGCGACACCGACCCGGACGCGTTGGACGCAGAGGCCGAGCAGGTCGCGATCGCCGAACAACAGCTGCTGGTCGAGCTGGCCGAAGCCCGCGACCGGCTGGATGCCGCGCGCGCGGAGTTGGCCGACCGTGAGCATCGTGCCGCCGAGTCCGACCGCGCGCACCTGGCAGCGGTCCGCGCCGAGGCCGACCGCCGTGAGGGGCTGGCGCGCCTGGCCGGACAGGTGGAAACCATGCGGGCGCGCGTCGAATCGATCGACGACAGCGTTGCGCGGCTCTCCGAGCGCATCGAACATGCCGCCGCCCGGGCCCAGCAGACCCGCGCGGAGTTCGAGACCGTGCAGGCCCGCGTCGGCGAATTGGATCAGGGCGAGGTCGGTCTGGACGAGCAGCACGAACGCACGGTGGCGGCACTGCGGCTGGCTGAGCAGCGGCTCGCCGAACTGCAGGTCGCCGAACGTGACGCCGAGCGGCAGGTGGCGTCGCTGCGGGCCCGCATCGAGGCGCTGTCGGTGGGTCTGGACCGCAAAGACGGCGCGGCGTGGCTGGCCCGCAATCACAGCGACGCGGGGCTTTTCGGATCGGTTGCCCAGCTGGTCAAGGTGCGTTCGGGTTACGAGGCGGCAGTTGCCGCAGTGCTCGGGTCTGCGGCCGAGGCGCTGGCCGCCGACAGTTTCGGGGCAGCCCGCAGCGCGGTCACCGCGCTCAAGCAGGCCGACGGCGGCCGCGCCGCGCTGGTGCTGGGTGACTGGCCGGATGCCCACGACCACCGGGCGGCCGGTGGCCTGCCGTCCGGGACGCTGTGGGCGCTGGATTTGATCGAGGTGCCGTCGCGGTTACGGCCAGCGATGACGGCGATGCTCTCGGGCGTTGTCGTGGTCAACGACTTGTCCGAAGCGCTGGATCTGGTGCAGGCCCAACCTCAACTGCGTGCGGTCACCCTCGACGGTGATCTGGTGGGTGCCGGCTGGGTGAGCGGCGGTTCGGACCGCAAACCCAGCACGCTGGAGATCACATCGGAGATCGACAAGGCCCGTAGCGAGCTGGCCGCCGCGGAGGTGCGGGTGGCGGAACTCGGTGCGGCGCTCTCGGGCGCGTTGACCGATCAGACCGCCCGCCAGGATGCGGCCGAACAGGCCTTGGCGGCGCTCAACGAATCCGACACCGCCATTTCGGCGATGTATGAGCAACTGGGCCGCATCGGACAGGATGCGCGTGGGGCCGAGGAAGAGTGGACCAGGCTGCTGCGACAGCGTGAGGAATTAGAGGTTGGGCGAACGCAGACCCTCGAAGAGGTCCTCGAGCTGGAGAGCCGGCTGCGCAACGCTCAAGAGTCCCAGCACGTCCAGGCTGCCGAACCGGTCGACCGCCAGGAGATAGCGGCGGCTGCCGAGAGCGCGCGCGCCATTGAAGTGGAGGCCAGGCTCACCGTGCGGACCGCCGAGGAGCGTGCCAACGCGTTGCGCGGGCGGGCTGACTCGCTGCGCCGGGCCGCCGCGGCGGAACGCGAAGCCCGGGTGCGCGCCGAGCTTGCGCGGGCGGTTCGATTGCGCTCGGCGGCGGTGGCCGCGGCCGTCGCAGAATCCGGGCGGCTGTTGGCGTGGCGGTTGAACCGGGTGGTCGACGCGGCATCGCAGCTTCGTGACGAGTTGGCGGCCGAGCGGCAGCAGCGTTCAGCGGCGATGTCGGCGGTTCGCGAAGAAACCAGCTCGCTGAGCGCCCGAGTGGCCACACTGACTGATTCGCTGCACCGTGACGAGGTGGCAAATGCCCAGGCGGCGTTGCGAATTGAGCAAGTCGAACAGATGGTGCTCGAGCAGTTCGGGATGGCGCCCTCAGATCTGGTCGCCGAGTACGGCCCAGATGTTGCGCTGCCGCCCACCGAGCTGGAGATGGCCGAATTCGAACAGGCCCGCGAACGTGGCGAGCAGGTCGTCGCGCCGGCCCCGATGCCTTTTGATCGCGCCACCCAGCAGCGCCGCGCCAAACGCGCCGAGCGTGAACTGACGGAGCTGGGCAGGGTCAACCCGCTGGCCCTGGAAGAATTTGCTGCGCTAGAGGAGCGCTACAACTTCCTGTCCACCCAGCTCGAGGACGTCAAAGCGGCCCGCAAGGATTTGCTGGATGTGGTTGCCGACGTCGATGCCCGCATCCTGCAGGTGTTCAGCGACGCCTTCGTCGACGTGGAACGTGAGTTCCAGATCGTCTTCAGTTCGTTGTTCCCGGGGGGTGAGGGCCGGTTGCGGCTCACCGCGCCCGAGGACATGCTCACCACCGGCATCGAGGTGGAGGCCCGCCCGCCCGGCAAGAAGGTCTCCCGGCTGTCGTTGCTCTCCGGTGGTGAGAAGGCGCTGACCGCGGTGGCGATGCTGGTGGCGATCTTCCGGGCCCGTCCGTCGCCGTTCTACATCATGGACGAGGTGGAGGCGGCCCTCGATGACACGAACCTGCGCCGGTTGATCGGCCTGTTCGAGATGCTGCGGGACCGATCGCAGCTCATCATCATCACGCACCAGAAGCCGACGATGGAAGTCGCCGATGCGCTCTATGGGGTCACCATGCAGGGCGATGGCATCACCGCGGTGATCTCGCAGCGGATCCGCGGTCAGCAGGTCGATCGGCTGGTTGCCAACTCGTCGTAGCGTTCGGCTGAAACTGCCTCGCGTCTAGCACTGGAAGGATTGTCAGCGTGTCGGAAGGTCTGTGGGTCGCGATCGCGGTCATTGCCGCATTGCTTGTCATCGTCGCGCTGGTTGTGGGTCTGTTGCGCTACCGCAGGCGCCGGATCAGCCTGGCGGCCCGGCCGGAGGTGGAGTCCAAAGACCGTTCGGGCGGCTACACGGCGTCCTCGGGCATCACCTTCAGCCAGACGCCAACGACCACCGAACCGGCCGATCGGATAGACACCAGCGGCCTGCCCGCGGTCGGCGACGACGCGACCATCCCGCGCGACGCCCCGAAACGCACCATCTCCGAGGTTCATCTACCAGAAATCGAGCCCGAACCCGAGACCCCCGCCCCGGTTGCCGCAGAACCGGTGGCGCCGCCGGTCGCACCTGAGACCCCCCAAGCGCCCGAAGTGCCTGAAGCGCCCGAAGCACCCGAAGCGCCCGAAGCGCCCGAGGTTGCCGAGGCCGAGGTCATCGAGCCGCCGGAAGGCCGCTTGGAGCGCCTGCGCGGACGCCTCGCCAAGTCGCAGAACGCGCTCGGGCGCAGTGTGCTGGGCCTGATCGGCGGCGGTGACCTGGACGAGGACTCCTGGCAGGACGTCGAAGACACCCTGTTGGTCGCCGACCTCGGGCCGGTTGTCACCGAGGCGGTGGTGTCACAGTTGCGCAGCCGGCTGGCCAGCGGCAATGTCCGTAGCGAGGATGACGCCCGGGCGGTGCTGCGCGATGTTCTGATCAAGGCGCTGCAACCCGACATGGATCGTTCGATCCGCGCGTTGCCGCATCCGGACCATCCGTCGGTGCTGCTGGTGGTCGGCGTGAACGGAACCGGCAAAACCACCACGGTCGGCAAGCTGGCGCGGGTGCTGGTGGCCGATGGCCGGCGAGTGGTGCTGGGTGCGGCGGACACCTTCCGGGCGGCGGCGGCGGTCCAGCTGCAGACATGGGCGGCCCGGGTGGGCGCGGAGGTGGTCAGCGGGGCCGAGGGAGCCGATCCGGCATCGGTGGCCTTCGATGCCGTCGACAAGGGGGTTGCCGCGGGCGCCGACGTCGTCCTCATCGATACCGCCGGTCGGCTGCACACCAAGGTCGGCCTGATGGATGAGCTGGGCAAAGTGAAGCGTGTGGTGACTCGGCGCGCGGCCGTCGACGAGGTGTTGCTGGTGCTCGACGCCACCATCGGGCAGAACGGGCTGGCTCAGGCCAAGGTCTTTGCCGAGGTCGTCGACATCACCGGGGTGGTGCTGACAAAACTGGACGGAACAGCCAAGGGCGGCATTGTCTTTCGCGTTCAACAGGAACTCGGCGTGCCGGTGAAGCTGGTTGGGCTCGGCGAAGGCCCCGACGACCTGGCGCCGTTCGAACCCGCCGCGTTTGTCGACGCCCTGCTCGGCTGAAAGCTACTCCACAGCAAGTTTTACGTTAATCCTGATGAAACACGTCGGCACCATTGCTGCAACAACTACTGCGCATGGTTCTGGATCAGGTCACCAGTCAACAAATCTGGGGCCCTCCCAACGCTGACTGGAGGTGATAACGAGTGAGTGACTTCCCGATAATGGGCGTGCCCGACACCGGCGACACTGCCTGGATGCTGGCGAGTTCCGCGCTCGTGCTGCTGATGACGCCGGGGCTGACGTTCTTCTATGGCGGCATGGTGCGCGCCAAGAGCGTGCTGAACATGATCATGATGAGCATCAGCGCGATGGGCGTTGTGACCGTGCTGTGGGTGCTCTACGGCTACTCGGTCGCTTTCGGCAACGACATGGGCGGCGTCGCCGGAAACCCGACCGAATACCTGGGGTTGAAGGGGCTGATCGGGGGCAATGGGGCGCCCGCGGATCCCGCCACGCAGACCGCGGCGGTGGACATCCCGCTGGCCGGTTCGCTGCCCATGACGGTGTTTGTGGCATTCCAGCTGATGTTCGCCATCATCACGGTCGCACTGATCTCGGGGGCGGTGGCTGACCGGCTCAAGTTCGGCGCCTGGTTGCTGTTCGCCGGACTGTGGGCGACCTTCGTCTACTTCCCGGTCGCGCACTGGGTCTTCTCGTTCGACGGCGTCACCGCTGCCACCGGCGGCTGGATCGCCAACAAGCTGCACGCGATCGACTTCGCGGGGGGAACCGCGGTCCACATCAACGCCGGTGTGGCCGGCTTGGTGCTGGCGCTGGTGCTGGGCAAGCGCCGCGGTTGGCCCACGACGCTGTTCCGACCGCACAACCTGCCGTTCGTGATGCTCGGGGCGGGGCTGCTGTGGTTCGGCTGGTACGGGTTCAACGCCGGTTCGGCGACCAGCTCCAACGGCACCGCGGCCACGACGTTCGTCGCCACCACCGTCGCTACGGCCGCGGCGATGCTCGCCTGGCTGCTCACCGAGCGAATCCGGGACGGCAAGGCGACCACGCTGGGTGCCGCCTCGGGCATTGTCGCCGGGTTGGTTGCCATCACCCCGTCGTGCTCTTCGGTCAACGTGCTGGGCGCGCTGGTGGTCGGCGCGGTAGCCGGGGTGCTGTGTGCGCTGGCGGTCGGATTGAAGTTCAGACTTGGATTCGACGACTCGCTCGACGTGGTCGGCGTGCACCTGATCGGTGGTCTGGCCGGCACCTTGCTGGTGGGCCTGATGGCCGCCCCGGAGAGCCCGGCCATCAACGGAGTCGAGGGTGTCTCCAAGGGCCTGTTCTACGGCGGCGGCTTCGATCAGCTGGTACGACAAGCTGTCGGAGCCTCTAGCGTTCTCATCTATTCTGGTGTAATCACGTTCATCCTTGCTTTGATCCTGAAGTACACCATCGGGTTGCGTCTGGGTCCGGAGCAGGAGTCCGCGGGCATCGACGAGGCTGAGCACGCCGAGAACGGATACGACTTCGCGGTCGCTAGCGGTTCGGTTCTACCTCGTCCCGGCATCGTCGCGGATTCGCGTAACGGCCTAGAGGAGCGAGTAGGCGAGAAAGTGGAGGCGGAGCCGAAATGAAGCTGATCACAGCGATCGTAAAGCCGTTCACCCTCGACGACGTCAAGACCAGCCTCGAAGAAGCTGGAGTCTTGGGAATGACGGTCAGCGAGATCCAGGGCTATGGGCGGCAAAAGGGGCACACCGAGGTCTACCGGGGCGCCGAATATTCGGTGGACTTCGTGCCCAAGGTCCGAATCGAGGTCGTGGTCGACGACTCCATCGTGGACAAGGTCGTGGACAGCATCGTCCGGGCCGCGCGCACCGGAAAGATCGGCGACGGCAAGGTGTGGGTCAGCCCCGTGGACACCATCGTGCGAGTACGCACGGGTGAACGCGGACCTGACGCGCTGTGAGAATAGCCGCGCATTGCGCAACGAATCCGGATAGGCCGGCCGGGCGTGAGACAGCACCGGCCGGACCCGTCCGGGCTATCTGATTCGGAGGTCATGGAGCCGGGGAGTGTCCGCGCGGCAAGCGATTTGGCTGCCGCGCGGCGCCAGTTGTTGTCCGATGATCATCGCGACATGGATCCGGCCGAGTTGCGGCAGGCGTGGCTGGATCTGCATGAGTCCTGGCTGATCGTCAAGGCCGCGCAGATCGGGATCGCCGATGACAGCGGTTATGCGATCGTCGGGGTCGGCGGGCTCGGCCGGCGCGAGCTGCTGCCGTATTCGGACCTGGATCTGGTGCTGTTGCACGACGGCAAACCCGTCGAGGAACTGGGCGATGTCGCCGATGCGCTGTGGTATCCACTGTGGGACGCCAACATTCGGCTGGACCACAGTGTGCGCACCGTCTCGGATGCCCTGGGTGTGGCCGGTGCCGACATGGCGGCCGCGCTGGGCATGTTGGAAGCCCGCCACATCGTCGGGGACCAACAGCTCTCGGCGAGCTTGATCGACGGCGTACGCCGCCAGTGGCGCAGCGGAATCCGTTCGCGGATGAACGAACTCGTCGACATGACCCACGACCGTTGGCCGCGCTGCGGGCGCGTCGCCAACCGCGCCGAGCCCGATCTGAAGTCGGGTCGCGGTGGCCTGCGCGATGTCCAGTTGCTTGACGCGCTGGCGATCGCCCAGCTCATCGATCGCCACGGCCTGGTCACGCCCGACATGCCGGTGGGTTCACTGGATGCCGCATACCTCACCCTGCTCAATGTGCGTACCGAGTTGCACCGGGTCTCCGGCCGTGGCCGCGACCTGCTGTTGGCTCAACATGCCGACGACATCAGCGCGGCGCTGCATTTCGGTGATCGGTTCGACCTGGCCCGGATGCTGTCCAGTGCTGGCCGCACCATCGCCTACCACGCCGAAAGCGGGCTGCGGACCGCCTGCAATGCCCTGCCCCGGCGCGGCATCTCAGCCCTGCGGCGGCGCCCCAAGCGGCGCCCGCTGGACGAGGGCGTGGTCGAATGTGCCAACGAAATCGTGCTGGCCCGCGATGCCCAACCCGAACAAGATGCCGGTCTGGTGCTGCGGGTGGCCGCCGCGGCGGCCCACGCCGGGTTGCCGATCGGTGCCGCCACGCTGCGCCGGTTGGCCGACAGCGCTGCGGAATTGCCGACGCCGTGGCCCCGAGAGGTCCTCGACGACCTGCTGGTGGTGCTGCTGGCCGGTCCTACCGCGGTGGTGACCATCGAAGCGCTCGATCGCACCGGGCTATGGGGGCGCCTGTTGCCGGAGTGGGGTGCGATCCGAGACCTGCCGCCGCGCGACGTGGCCCACAAATGGACGGTGGATCGCCATCTGATCGAGACCGCCGTGCAGGCGGCGCCGCTCACCACGCAGGTGGCCAGGCCCGACCTGCTTGCGCTCGGCGCGCTGTTGCACGACATCGGCAAGGGCAGGGGAGCCGATCACAGCGTGCTCGGCGCCGAGATGGTCGTGGCGATCGGCCAGCGGCTGGGCATTTCCGCCCCCGACATCGATCTGCTGTCCAAGCTGGTCCGCCACCACTTGTTGCTACCGGTCGTGGCCACCCGAAGCGACCTGAATGACCCCAGCACCATCACGCGGGTGTCGGAGGCCCTGGGCGGGGATCCGCAATTGCTCGAGGTGCTGCGTGCGCTGACCGAAGCGGACTCGAAGGCGACCGGTCCGGGTGTGTGGAGTGACTGGAAGGCGTCGCTGGTCGACGACCTGGTGTCGCGCTGCCGCTTGGCGATGGCGGGCGAACCGCTGCCGCGTGCCGATCCCGAAGCACCACACTATGTTTCGCTGTCGGCCGACCACGGAGTGCACGTGGAGATCGCGCCCGGCGAGAGTGCTCGCATGTACCAGGTGGTGATGGCCGCTCCGAACAAGCCCGGGTTGGTGTCCAAGGCGGCGGCGGTGTTGGCGCTGAATTCGCTGGGTGTGCATTCGGCGTGGGTGAACAGCCACGAGGGCGTCGCGATCACCCAATTCGTGGTGTCCCCGCTTTTCGGCACCCCGGCCGCCGCCGACCTGTTGCGTCAGCAGTTCGTCGGCGCGCTCAGCGGCGACATCGACGCCCTCGCCATGGTGGAAAAGCGGGACAGCGAGGCCACCAGCAACGCGTCCCGGCGAGCCGGCGAGGTGGTCGCGGGGGTGCCGGTCACGCGTTCGACCGCGCCGCCGCGCATCCTTTGGCTCGACTCCGCCGCCCCCGATCAGCTGGTGCTCGAAGTTCGTTCGATGGACCGGCCGGGACTGCTCGCGCTGCTGACGCGCGCGCTGGAACGGGCGGGCGCAGACATCGTCTGGGCCAAGGTGAACACGTTCGGTTCGACCGCCGCAGACGTGTTCTGCGTGACGGTTTCGGCCGGGCTCGAGGAGCCCCAAGCACGGGCCGCGATGGAGCAGCAGCTCTCGGCCGTGCTGGGTGGGTCCGCGGACGTGCTGCTCGACGAGCCCGTCGGCGACTAGCCGTGCGAACCGGGGGCCGGCCGGCCTCACCCATGTTCGGCGTTGAGTTGGCGCACCGCGTCAATGCGCGCCTTGAGCTGGTCGCGGGTTGCCGCGGCGATCGGTGGTCCACCGCAGCGCCGCCGCAGTTCGTTGTGGATCCATCCGTGCGGCTTGCCGGTCCGGTGGTGGGCTATCGACACGAGGGTGTTGAGCTCGCGGCGCAGCTCGCGGATCTGGCCGTGGGTGGTGGCCGGCTCGGCCAGCGTCCCGACTTGTGTGACCCCTTGTTGCAGCTGGGCCCGCTTCTGCAGTTGTTCGTCTTGGCGACGGTGTAGCAAGGCGCGCATCTGATCGGCATCCAGCAGGCCGGGGATGCCCAGATAATCGGCTTCCTCGTCGCTGCCCGCCGGGGTGGCGGTCCCGAACGAGGAGCCGTCGAAGATGACCTGATCGAGTTCGGCGTCGGCTCCTAGCGAGGTGAAGCCCTTCTCGAGATCGCCCTGCTCGTCTTGTGTCTTGGTGGCCGGATCGCCGTCGAGCGGATCATCGAGGGATTCGCGATGCGGTTTGCCCAGCACGTGGTTGCGCTGGGCCTCGAGTTCGCTGGCCAACTGCAACAGGTTGGGCACCGAGGGCAGGAAAATGCTCGCGGTTTCGCCCGGTCGGCGGGACCGGACGAATCTGCCGATGGCCTGCGCGAAGAACAACGGTGTCGAAGCGCTGGTGGCGTAGATCCCCACGGACAGGCGGGGCACGTCGACGCCTTCGGACACCATGCGCACCGCGACCAGCCAGCGGCTGGTGCTGTTGGAGAATTCCGTGATCCGTTCCGATGATCCGGGGTCGTCGGAGAGCACGACCGTGGGTGTTTCCCCGGTCATCTTCTGCAGCAACGCGGCGTAGGCGCGGGCGGCGGTGCGGTCGGAGGCGATGATCATGCCCCCGGCATCGGGCACGTGCTCGCGCAACTGACGCAGTCGCCGGTCCGCGGCCGCGATCACCGCGGGCATCCATTCGCCGGCCGGATCCAGCGCCGTGCGCCACGCCCGTGCGGTCTGTTCGGCCGACAGCGGCTCGCCCAGTCGCGCCTCGTGCTCTTCGCCCGCGCTATCGCGCCAGCGGGCCTGCCCGGAGTAGGCGAGGAACACCACCGGCCGGACCACGCCGTCGGCAAGGGCCTCCGCGTAGCCGTAGGTGTGGTCGGCCTGGGAGCGCAACACACCTTCCCCGTCGGGCTCATAGTTGACGAACGGGATGGGGGAGTCGTCGCTGCGGAAGGGCGTCCCGGTCAGCGCGAGCCGGCGCGACGCGTCGCTGAACGCCTCCCGGATCGCGTCGCCCCAGGTCTTGGCATCGCCGCCGTGGTGGATCTCATCGAAGATGACCAGGGTCTTGCGCTGCTCGGTGCGCACCCGGTGCAGCGTCGGATGCGCTGCGACCTGGGCATAGGTGACCACCACGCCGTGATACTCGGCCGAAGTCTGGGCGTTGGAGTTGCTGAACTTCGGGTCCAGCGAGAGGCCCAGCCGAGCGCCCGCCTGCGCCCACTGGGTCTTGAGATGCTCGGTGGGCACCACCACCGTGATCTGCTCTGCGGCCCGCTGACCAAGCGCTTCGGCCGCGATCCGCAGGGCGAATGCCGTCTTGCCGGACCCGGGGGTGGCCACCGCCAGGAAATCACGCGGCTGGGTGCCCAGGTACTTCACCAGCGCCCTGCGCTGCCAGCTGCGCAGCGGTCGAGTGCCCTCGATGATGGGTTCGGCGGGGCTTACCGACTGCATCGACCTTGCTCCCCCCGTAGCTGTTCGGCCGCGCCTGGCGTTCACCAATCGAGCCACTGCCAAGCCCCGGATCCGCGGCGTCGCTGCCGCGCGGTGCCCTCGCGGCGCCCTCGCGGCGCAGCTCACGACGGTCTTCATCGGCCGGTCGACGACTTGGCGAGTGTGAAATCTAGCATGACAACACATTTCGGCACGTGCACGACACCGGTCGGTGCGGTGCTGGGAGCTACCCGGACGCTCGGTGGCGGCTTGCCGGCGCGGTGAATCCGCCGGTGTCGTCGAAGAACGCCCACTGGCCGCCGTCGTTGACCTCCAACCGCCAGCCCAGCCGGGAACTGCCCGCAACCGAGCCGGTGAACCACGTGTGTGCGTCCTCGGCGCTGTCGCAGTTCTTCGTCGCGACGATCGCGCCGTGCGGATCGATAACTCGGAACGCAACCATGGGGCTTGGTTAGCCCTTCCGGCGGGCTTTCAATCGCGGCGGGAGGTCGCGCTGTGGCACGGCGGGATTTGTCGCGCCGGCGAGCGGACCAAGGGCCACGACGGTGCCGCACCATGATTACGCATTAGGCTGGCGGTCGTGTTTGAATCGCTGTCCGACCGGTTGACCGGTGCCCTGCAGGGGCTGCGCGGCAAGGGCCGCCTCACCGACGCCGATATCGATGCCACTGCCCGTGAGATCCGGCTGGCCCTGCTCGAGGCCGACGTTTCGTTGCCGGTGGTTCAGGCTTTTGTCCACCGGATCAAAGAACGCGCCCGTGGGGCCGTGGTATCCGGAGCCCTCAACCCGGCGCAACAGGTTGTCAAGATCGTCAACGAGGAGCTTGTCGGCATCCTCGGCGGCCAGACGCGCGAGTTGGTTTTCGCCAAGACACCGCCGACCGTGGTGATGCTGGCCGGTCTGCAGGGGTCCGGCAAGACGACGCTGGCCGGCAAGTTGGCCGCACGTCTTCGCGGCCAAGGCCACACGCCGCTGCTGGTGGCGTGTGATCTGCAGCGACCGGCCGCAGTGAACCAGCTGCAGGTGGTCGGCCAGCGGGCCGGGGTGCCGGTATTCGCGCCGCATCCGGGCGCCTCGCCCGAATCCGGCCCCGGCGACCCGGTAGCCGTCGCCGCGGCGGGGCTGGCCGAAGCCCAGGCCAAGCATTTCGACGTCGTCATCGTGGACACCGCCGGCCGGTTGGGCATCGACGAGGAGTTGATGGCCCAGGCCTCGGCCATCCGCAAGGCCATCAACCCCGACGAGGTGCTGTTCGTCCTGGACGCGATGATCGGCCAGGACGCCGTGGCCACCGCCCAGGCATTCGGGGAAGGGGTCGGCTTCACTGGGGTGGCGCTGACCAAGCTCGACGGCGATGCCCGCGGTGGTGCCGCGTTGTCGGTCCGCGAAGTGACCGGCGTTCCGATCCTTTTCGCGTCAACCGGGGAGAAGCTCGAGGACTTCGACGTCTTCCACCCGGACCGCATGGCCAGTCGCATCCTGGGCATGGGCGACGTGTTGAGCCTGATCGAACAGGCCGAACAGGTCTTTGACGCCGAGCAGGCCGAACAAGCCGCCGCCAAGATCGGCGCCGGCGAACTGACCCTGGAAGACTTCCTCGAGCAGATGCTCGCGGTGCGCAAGATGGGCCCGATCGGCAACCTGCTGGGCATGCTGCCCGGTGGTGCGCAGATGAAGGATGCGCTGGCCGAGGTCGACGACAAGCACCTGGATCGGATCCAGGCCATCATCCGCGGTATGACACCCGAAGAACGGGCCGACCCCAAAATCATCAATGCGTCGCGGCGGCTGCGTATCGCCAACGGCTCCGGTGTATCGGTGTCGGAGGTCAACCAGCTGGTCGACCGCTTCTTCGAAGCTCGCAAGATGATGTCGTCGATGCTCGGCGGCATGGGCATCCCCGGCATGGGGCGCAAGTCCGCGACCCGAAAAAGCAAGGGTGCAAAAGGCAAGGCCGGCAAGAAGGGCAAGAAGGGGGGCGCCCGCGGTCCGACTCCGCCGAAGGTGAAAAGCCCCTTCGGCATGCCGGGCATGCCGGGTATGCCGGGTATGCGGGCCGGATTCCCGGATCTGTCGCAGATGCCCGAAGGGCTCAATGAGCTGCCGCCCGGCCTGGCCGACTTCGACCTGTCCAAGCTGAATTTCCCGGGCAAGAAGTAGTCCGCCGTGCGACTGCACGTGCGGGGGCGGGGGCTGCCCGACGAGACTGCGGTCGAGCTGTGGATCGTCGACGGCCACATCAGCACGGAGCCGGTCAGCGGCGCCGACACGGTCTTCGACGGCGGCTGGATTCTGCCCGGGCTGGTCGACGCGCATTGCCACGTTGGGCTGGGCCACCAAGGTGCCATCGAGCTTGACCAGGCCATCGCCCAAGCCGAAGCCGAACGCGACGCGGGGGCGCTGCTGCTGCGCGATTGCGGGGCACCCACTGACACCCGCCCCCTCGACGACCGCGAAGACCTGCCGCGAATCATCCGCGCGGGCCGCCATCTGGCCAGACCGAAACGCTACATTCCGGGATTCGCGCCAGAACTCGAAGACGAATCCGAGTTGCCCGCCGCGGTGGCCGCCCAAGCCCGCCGCGGCGACGGCTGGATCAAGCTGGTCGGGGACTGGATCGACCGCCAAATCGGCGATCTCGCCCCGCTGTGGTCCGACGAGGTACTCAAAGCCGCCATCGACGCGGCACACGCCAACGGTGCCAGGGTCACCGCGCACGTTTTCGGAGAGGATGCGCTGCCCGGATTGATCAACGCCGGGATTGACTGCATCGAGCACGGCACCGGCCTGACCGACGACACGATTTCGCTCATGCGCGACCACGGGACCGCTCTGGTCCCCACGCTGATCAACGTCGAGAACTTTCCCGGCATCGCCGATTCCGCCGTCCGCTATCCGACCTACGCCGCCCACATGCGCGACCTGTATGCGAGCACCTACCCGCGGGTCGCGGCGGCGCGCGAGGCGGGGATTGCGATCTACGCCGGCACCGACGCGGGCGGCACGATCCAACACGGGCGGATCGCCGACGAGGTCGAAGCCCTCAAGAAGATCGGAATGAGCGCCACCGAGGCGCTGGGTGCCGCGTGCTGGGAGGCGCGGCGCTGGCTGGGCCGGCCCACGGTAGAGCACGGGGCATCGGCGGACCTGGTGTGCTTTTCCGAAGACCCCCGTCGGGGTGCCGCAATACTTAACCGGCCGGATCTGGTGATCCTGCGCGGCCGGACCTATCGCCCCAACCAACTAGGTCACCGCTAGCTCAGCGGCGGTCGTGCGCGGCTACTCGCGCCTGGCTACTATCGCGAAATGGCGTTGGACAACGGTGCGGTCTATGCCGGCTACACCGTGGTTCGCAGGTTGCGCGCGGACGCGACCGGTGAGAGCTATCTGGTTAGCGAACCCGGCTTTCCGGGCTGGCAGGTGCTCGAGATCCTTCCGCAGTCGTGGTCGTCGGATGACGCATTCCGCCGGCGATTCGAGCGCGACAGCGCGATCGCGGCCAGGCTCTATCACCCGCACATCGTGGAGGTTCGCGCCCACGGTGAGCTGGACGGCAGGCTGTGGATCGCGATGGACTACATCGAGGGCATCGATGTCGGGCAACTGATGCGCGATCGGTTTCCCGCGGTCTTGCCGGTCGGCGAGGTACTCGAGATCGTGGCTCCGGTTGCCGACGCCCTCGACTATGCCCATCAACGCGGGCTCGTCCACGGCGACGTCAAACCCGCCGACATCGTGATGACGAATGCGGGGGAGGGCCAACCCCGGATCCTGTTGAAAGGCTTCGGCATAGCCGCTCCCCACGGCGCGCCGGGCGACGCGACCGGATTTGTGGCGCCCGAACAACTCACCGGCGCCGAGGCCGACGGGCGCTCCGACCAGCATGCGTTGGCGGCCACCGCCATGATCCTGCTCACCGGCGCGGCCCCGGGTGGCGGTTCCCCATCCGCGGCGCCCAAACTCAGCGACCTGCGTCCCGACCTGGCACGGCTGGATGCGCTGTTCGCCAGAGCGCTGGCAACCGAGCCGGCCGGCCGCTTCCGGACCTGCCACGAGCTAGCGGATGCGCTGCGCGATGAGGTCGGGGGCAGTTTCGGCGCTGCCGGCCGGGACGACATGGAGGTGGGCGCGTCCTGGGACCTCTCTCCGGAGGCCGGGGCCACCGGTGCGAGCCAGGACCGCGAGGTCCTTGACTACCCGGCCTACGGCTGGCCGGCGGTCGCACCGCCGCAGCCCCCGGTCCACCCCGGACCCATGCCGATGGCTCCCCAGCCGCCCGCCACCCTGCTGCAGGCGGTGGCAGCGTCGCTGGCACGGCGGCTCAACGAATTCTCCGCGGCGGGCCGTGAACCGCGCAAGCGCAGGCTACGGCGCATTCTCATCGGGTCGGTGGTCGCGATCCTGTCGGTGGGCATGCTGGCCGTCGCCATCCCGAGCCTGCGTGAGATAACCAGCAGCCCACCTCCAGCAGCGGCCCCCGCAACCAGTTCACCGCCCGCGCCCAGCACGTCGGCCACCAGCCCCCAGGCCGCCACCCCGGAGCCCCTGGACGGCACCTACAGCATCGAAATTCAACGCGCCAAGCAGCTCTACAACGGCAGACCCAGCCCACAGCCGCCCAATGTGACCACCTGGTGGGCCATCCAATCCTCGTGCATACCGACGGGGTGCCTCGCGGCTGCCGCCATGCTCGACGGCTACGGTCATGGGCAGGCCAAGCAGGGGATTCCCCCCATCATCATGGAGTTTTCCGAAGGTCAGTGGCGATCGCGGCCCGATACGGTGCGGTTTGCCTGCATCGGGCCCAATGGCGAGGCGAACACCCAGACCACAGTGCAGGTGCTGACGCTGCGCCCGCAATCCACGGGTGACCTCGTCGGTGCTCTGGTGGTCACCGTGGAAACCAATGAGTGCGGCCAACAATCGGCCGTGATCCGGATCCCCGCGGTGGCTAGCCGCAGTGGCGATATTCCGCCTGGGATCAAGGTGCCCAACCCGGTGACGATCCCCAAAGCCCCTCAGGCGCCTGCCACGTCCGAGTCCCCGTCCGAGACGCCAACGGTCACCCCGACCACTGCGCCGTCGGGCCCCGGCCGCTGATCGATAACTGCCCAGCACAAATGGGGGAGGAGCGCGAATCCAAAAAAGATTGCGAGTGATCGCTATCTATGTTAGATTGTCTGCAACCCGCAATCTGGAGGAACTGTGACCTACGACGTGATCATCCGTGACGGACTCTGGTTCGACGGAACCGGCAGCGCGCCGCAAACCCGCACGCTCGGAATCCGCGACGGCATGGTGGCGACGGTGTCGGCAGGCCCGCTGGATGAGACCGGATGCGCCCAGGTCATCGACGCGGCCGGGAAGTGGGTCATGCCCGGCTTCATCGACGTGCACACCCACTACGACGCCGAGGTGCTACTCGATCCCGGGCTGCGCGAGTCGGTGCGCCACGGTGTCACCACGGTGTTGCTCGGAAACTGCTCCCTGTCGACGGTCTACGCGGGCGCCGAAGATGCCGCCGACCTGTTCAGTCGGGTCGAGGCGGTGCCGCGCCAGTTCGTCTTGGGTGCCTTGTCCGCCGCCAAGAGCGAACGCGCATGGTCGAACGCGGCCGAATACATCACGGCCATCGACTCCCTGCCGCTTGGGCCGAATGTGAGCTCACTGCTTGGTCATTCGGACCTGCGAGCCACCGTCCTCGGGCTCGAACGCGCCACCGACGCGAGCGTGCGGCCCAGCGAAGCCGAGCTGGGGCGCATGGCCACGCTGCTCGATGAGGCACTAGATGCCGGGATGCTCGGCATGTCCGGGATGGACTCGGCGATCGACAAGCTCGACGGTGAGCGCTTCCGGTCGCGCGCGCTGCCGTCGACCTTCGCGACGTGGCGGGAACGGCGCCGGCTGATCAAAGTTTTGCGCAAGCGCGGGCGAATCCTGCAGAGCGCACCCAACGTCGACAAGCCCGCTTCGGCGCTGCTGTTCTTCCTGGCCAGCAGTCGGATCCTGAACCGCCGCAAGGGAGTTCGGATGAGCTTGCTGGTCTCTGCCGACTCCAAGTCGATGCCGATGGCGGTGCACACGTTCGGATTGGGTGCCCGGCTGCTGAACAAGCTGTTGGCCGCCAGCGTCCGATTCCAGCACCTGCCGGTGCCGTTCGAGCTCTACTCCGACGGAATCGACCTGCCGGTCTTCGAGGAGTTCGGCGCCGGCACCGCGGCGTTGCACCTTCGCGAACAAGTGCAGCGCAACCAGTTGTTGGCCGACGAGTCCTACCGTCGCGAGTTTCGGCGTGAATTCGACCGCACCAAACTCGGACCGTCCTTGTGGAACAAAGACTTTCACGACGCAGTGATCGTCGAGTGCCCCGACGAGTCGTTGATCGGCAAGAGCTTCGGGGCCATCGCAGACGAGCGCGGGCTGCATCCACTCGATGCGTTCCTCGACGTGCTCGTCGAAAACGGCGAACGCAACGTGCGCTGGACGACCGTCGTCGCCAACCACCGTCCCAAACAGCTCAACAAGCTGGCCGCCGAGCCCGGCGTTCACATGGGCTTCTCCGACGCCGGCGCGCACCTGCGCAACATGGCCTTCTACAACTTCCCCTTGCGGTTGCTCAAGCGAACCTGGGACGCCGAGCGGGCCGGAAAGCCGTTCCTGTCCCTGGGGCAGGCGGTGTATCGCCTGACCGGTGAACTGGCCGAGTGGTTTGGCGTCGATGCCGGCACGTTGCGCGAGGGTGACCGCGCGGACTTCGTGGTGATCGACCCGGCCCACCGCGACGAATCGGTAGACGGCTATCACGAGGCGCAGGTGCCGTTCTATGGCGGCCTGTCGCGCATGGTCAATCGCAACGACGCGACCGTGATCGCCACCGGTGTGGCCGGTGCCGTGGTGTTCGGCACCGGCCAGTTCCGGGACGGCTATGGTCAAACGGTGCGGTCGGGCCGGTACCTGAGGGCGGGGCAGCGATACACGGCAGCTAGCGTCAGCGCCTGAGATGGCCCGGACCCAGCAGCAACGCCGCGAAGAAACCGTCGCGCGGCTGCTGCAGGCCAGCATCGACACCATCGTCGAGGTTGGATACGCCCGGGCGTCGGCGGCCATCATCACCAAGCGTGCCGGCGTGTCGGTGGGCGCTCTGTTCCGTCACTTCGAGACGATGGGCGACTTCATGGCGGCGACCGCCTACGAGGTGCTGCGCCGGCAACTGGACATCTTCACCAAGCAAGTCGCCGAAATACCCGCGGACCGGCCGGCGCTGGAAGCGGCGCTGGCAATACTGCGCGACATCACCGCCGGGGCGACCAACGCGGTGCTGTATGAACTCATGATCGCGGCGCGCACCGACGACAAGCTCAAAGAAACCCTGCAGCACGTGCTGGGGCAATATCGCGCCAAGATCTACGACGCCGCGCGCACCCTGCCCGGCGCTGAGGGCTTCCCGGAGGAGACCTTCCCGGCCATCGTGGCGGTGTTGACCAACGTGTTCGACGGAGCCGCGATCGTGGGGGCGGTGTTGCCTCAGCCGGACATCGACGAGCAGCGAATCCCGGTGCTCGCCGCGCTACTGAGCGCCGCGGTGCCGGATACCGCTCCCTAGCGGTCGAGCCCGCCGGCGGCTACAGAGATCCGATGCCGGACTGCGGGTTGAGGGCGAATCCCCAGTCGAAAAGACTTCCGGCCTGGTCCCAGTAGGTGGGCCCGCCCTCTTTGACCAGCCCGTACATCATGGCAATCACCAGCCGGCGGCCGTTTCGGGCCGCCGCACCGACAAAGGTCTTGCGGGCGGCGTTGGTGTAGCCCGTCTTGCCCCCGATCACGCCCGGATAGCGCTGTAACAGCTCGTCTTGGTTGACGATCGGGTGCTCACCATCCTCGCCGGGGAACATCGCCGACGGCTCCGCGGTGATGTGCGCGAACACCGGATTAGCCATCGCGGTGCGGAAGATCACCGCGAGGTCATGAGCGGTCGACCATCCCGACCCGCCGGGGCCGTCCAATCCCGAGGGAGTGGCCGCGTGGGTGTTCATGGCGCCCAACGCGGCGGCCTTGGCGTTCATCTTGGCGACCGCGGCGTCCTGGCCGCCGAGCATCTGCGCCAGCGTATTGGCGGCATCGTTGCCCGACACCAGCAGCAGGCCGTCGAGCAGTTGACGGGCGGTGTAGGTGTGACCCGCTTTGACGCCGACGCAGTTGCACTCCACGTGCGTGTCGGCCTCGTCTGCGACGACGGTCGAGTTCAGGTTGAGTTCGTCGAGCGCCACCAAAGCCAGGAGCACCTTGATGGTGCTCGCGGGCGGGTGGGTGACATTCTGGTCGCGCCCGGCAAGCACCTGGCCGGTGTCCAGATCGGCGACGATCCAGGTCTGTGCGGGACCGTCGGGGATTGGCACCGATCCGGCCGGCTGCATTTCGGTATCGGCCGATGCGGTGGCACCGCTGATGGTGGCGGCCGTGAGCAGCACCGCGGCTACGGCCATGACCTTTCGCATGGGCGCAAAGTGTAACTTCCGCGGCTTCGGGACGCCTATTTTCGAACGGATCGGCGGTGTTGAATCGAATCATGTTGAGCTTGCCCGAAATTTCTGACCGGTTAGAGATCCAGCAGCTGCTCGTGGACTACTCCACCGCCATTGACCTGCGCCGATTCGATGACCTCGACAAGGTGTTCACCCCGGACGCCTATATCGACTACCGCGCGATGGGCGGCATCGACGGCCAGTACCCGCACGTCAAGGCGTGGCTTGCCGAGGTGTTGCCCAACTTCGCCAACTACGCGCACATGCTGGGTCTGCCATCGATTCGGCTCGCCGGCGACACCGCGACCGCGCGCACTTTCTGCTTCAACCCGATGGTGTTCGCCGGCGAGAAGCCCACCACCATGTTGCTCGGGCTCTGGTACGACGACGAGTTCGTGCGCACCGCCGAGGGCTGGCGGATGAGCCGCCGCGCCGAAACGAAGTGCTTCGATCGACGCCCCTGACGCCGGCGCGCCCCAGCGGTGCGTTGGCGGATCGAGCGAATTTCCGGGATCGCAGGGTGCTCTGGCACAATGGGCGGCTGTCCACCGCGCGACCGTGCATCGTTGCGATACCGCCCGGTGGTCGAACACGCGAGGCAAAACCGGTTCCCGGCATCCCGCCCGGATCGCTGAATTGCAGCGTGCACACACAGGAGAAATCGCTTTCATGGCTGTAAAGATCAAGCTCACCCGGCTCGGCAAGATCCGTAACCCGCAGTACCGCATCGCGGTGGCGGACGCTCGCACCCGGCGTGATGGTCGCTCGATCGAGGTCATCGGCCGCTACCACCCCAAGGAAGAGCCGAGCCTGATCGAGATCAACTCCGAGCGGGCCCAATACTGGCTGTCCGTGGGGGCGCAGCCCACCGAACCCGTTCTCAAGCTGCTCAAGATCACCGGTGACTGGCAGAAGTTCAAGGGCCTGCCCGGCGCCGAGGGCCGGTTGAAGGTCAAGCCGCCCAAGCCCAGCAAGCTCGAACTGTTCAACGCCGCGTTGGCTGCCGCCGAGGGTGGTCCCACCACCGAGGCCACCAAGCCGAAGAAGAAGTCGCCGGCCAAGAAGGCCAAGGGCGGCGAAGGCGACGCCGATGCGGCGGCCGAGAAGGTGGAAGCTTCCGCCGAGGGTGAGCAGACCGAATCGGCCGAGAGCTGACGACCGCTATGAGCACTGTCGTGGTCGACGCTGTCGAGCATCTGGTCCGCGGAATCGTGGACAACCCCGACGATGTGCGGGTGGACATGGTGACGAGCCGTCGCGGACGCACCGTCGAAGTCCACGTCCACCCCGACGACTTGGGCAAGGTGATCGGGCGCGGGGGACGTACCGCAACGGCACTGCGGACACTGGTCGCCGGCATCGGCGGCCGTGGTATCCGCGTTGACGTGGTGGACACCGACCAGTAGCGAAGCCTTGCTCATGGAGCACCGATGGAGCTGGTAATCGGGCGCGTGGTGAAAGCGCACGGGATTACCGGCGAGGTTGTCGTCGAGATCCGAACCGACGAACCGGACCGCCGGTTCACGCCGGGCGCCAGCCTGCGCGCCAAGAGATCCCGAGACGGCGGCACCGGCCGCAATTATGTGATCGAAGGCGTGCGTGAGCACGGTGCGCGGCTGCTGGTGCGATTGGCCGGGGTGAACGACCGGGACACGGCCGATGGGCTGCGTGGCAGTCTGTTCGTCATCGATTCCGCCGACCTGCCGCCGATCGAGGAGCCCGACACCTACTACGACCACCAGTTGGAGGGACTTCGGGTCCGGACCACGGCGGGCCAAGACGTCGGAGTGGTCGCCGAGGTACTGCACACCGGTGCCGGCGAGTTGCTGGCGGTCAAATGTGATTCCGGCGAGGTGTTGGTGCCGTTCGTCGGCGCGATCGTCACGTCGGTGTCGCTGGACGATCGCATTCTCGAGATCGACCCGCCCGACGGGCTGCTGGACCTGGGGTCCTAGGGGTGTCATGAAAATCGACGTGGTGACGATTTTCCCGGCGTACCTGGACCCGCTGCGGCAATCGTTGCCGGGCAGGGCGATTGCGTCGGGCCTCGTCGACCTACAGGTGCATGACCTGCGCCGGTGGACCTACGACGTGCACCACTCGGTAGACGACTCGCCCTACGGCGGCGGGCCCGGAATGGTCATGAAGGCGCCGGTCTGGGGGGAAGCGCTCGACGAAATATGTTCGGCTGAAACGCTTCTGGTTGTCCCGACGCCCGCCGGCTCGCTGTTTGACCAGGCCACCGCGCAACGGTGGAGTGCCGAGCAGCACTTGGTGTTCGCCTGCGGCCGGTATGAGGGGATAGACCAGCGGGTCGCCGAGGACTCGGCCCGGCGCATGCGGGTCGAGGAAGTCTCGATCGGCGACTATGTCCTGCCCGGCGGGGAGTCCGCGGCGGTGGTGATGATCGAGGCCGTGCTGCGATTGTTGACCGGAGTGCTGGGCAATCCCGCATCCCACCAAGAGGATTCGTTTTCGCCGGAACTGGATCGGTTGCTGGAGGGGCCCAGCTATACCCGGCCACCGAGCTGGCGGGGGCTCGACGTGCCCGAGATCCTGCTCTCCGGTGACCACGCGCGCATCGCCACTTGGCGCCGGGAGGTCTCGTTGCGGCGCACCCGGGAGCGCCGGCCCGACCTCGCGCCACCGGAGTAGCCCTGCCGAGCAGACGCGGAATCGCACATCGCGAAGCGGTTTGGCGCGATTCCGCGTCTGCTCGCCGGCAAGAGGGGCGTTGCGGGGCCGTAGGGCCCGCGCTGGACCGGGTCAGATCCGGCCGGCGGGAAAGATCGTCTTGACGGCTTGGGTGATCGTTTCGCGCGCGGTGGCGTCATCGGAGGCCTGCAGCGATTCGATCACCATGATGTAGCGGCGGTCCGAGCCGATGATTCCGGTCGACAGATGCATCCAGTCGGCGCCGATGCAGCACATCCACCCCTGCTTGACCGCGACCGGTTCGGCGTAGAGGCCGTCGGGGATGCCAAACCGTTGTGGGTAGCCGTCGATTCCGTTCGGAGTGGACTGGGCCAGGTCGTTGACGATGATGGCGGCACTCTGCAACGGCAGCCCACCCTCCCCGTCGAGCAACATCTCGTAGTAGCGGATCAGGTCAGGTGCGGAACTGAAGGTGTTCCACCAGCGCCCGTCGCTGGGTGGTGCGGTGGCGGCCAATCCGTACCGGGTCGCGATCTCGGTGACGATGGCATCGCCGCCGAGCTCGCCCCAGAACTGCTCGGCGGCGCCGTCATCCGATGAGCGCAGCATGTTTTCGAGGGCCTGGCGATCCTGGGCAGAAAGGGTGTTCTTGCCCTGGGACGCCCGCAATAACAACTCGTCGGCGATGAACAGCTTGGACACCGAGGCGGTGGCGATGATCGAGGTCTTGCCGTTGGAGACCAGCTGGTGGGTAGCGCGGTCCAGGATCGCGACCGTGATGGTGGCGCCCTTGGCGGCGGCTTCCTCGGTTGCCCGCTGGATGCGTTCTTGAACCCCGACCAGACCGGCCGAGGGCAATAGCGCGGCCGGATCTTCGGGCGGCGTGATGGCACGCAGCAGCAGTTCGATCAGCTGTTGCTGCTGGGGCTGGGATTGTTGCCGGGATGATTCGCGATCATCGGTCCCATACGCCTTGGCCTGCACCTTTGCCTCGCAACCGGTGAGCACCAGCGATACCACCAATGCCACCGCCGCCGCGGCGGTCAGCATCGTCAGCGGCCGTGCTCGCATGCTTCTCCTTCAGCACTCTCCGGTAACGCGAAGACGCGCAAGTGTGGCGGCCGCACTGCCATCTGCCCCGGGAATCACGCAAAGCTGAGGGTTCGGCCTGCGCGGTTTGGCACCTGTCTTATGTACCACTTGCAGGCGCTTTGCGGACGATGTGAACCGCCCGGATTTCCTGTGATTTTCACTGCATGCGTACCGTCTGGCACAATTGGTCAGTTGTCTTTAGCAGTTGTCGGCGGGCCGCTTGCTCCGCCTGTTGCGAGATACACCCATAAAGCCCATATCCATTGGCTTGGTAAGTGCCGCGTGCCTGCGTGTATGCGGTCTGCCGAGCCGCGATCCGGAGGAAGTGTCTTTCCAATGAACAGGCTGGACTTCGTCGACCAGGCGTCGCTGCGCGACGACATCCCGGCCTTCAGCCCGGGCGACACCATCAATGTGCACGTCAAAGTCATCGAGGGCGCCAAGGAGCGTATCCAGGTGTTCAAGGGTGTGGTGATTCGCCGGCAGGGTGGGGGCATCCGCGAGACGTTCACAGTGCGCAAGGAAAGCTACGGCGTCGGCGTCGAGCGGACGTTCCCGGTGCACTCGCCGAACATCGACCACATCGAGGTGGTAACGCGTGGTGACGTTCGTCGCGCCAAGCTGTACTACCTTCGTGAACTGCGCGGCAAGAAGGCCAAGATCAAGGAGAAGCGCTGACCGGCGCGGCCTTGGTGGCCATCCCGGCCTGCCTGGGCACCACGGGCGGTTCAACTCGCCAGTGGCTCGCCAGTCTCGAAGGCTACGGCGCGCGCTGGCTACGCTGATCACGTGACCGAAACCACGGACTCCCCATCTGAGCGCGAGCCCGACGCAGGTCAGTCGGAGGCGCCGCTCGCTGCTCGAGGTGCTGATGCCCCGGGTGCGGCGGCTCAGGAAGAACCTGGGGCGGAGTCGAGGGCGGCCGACGAGGACGAGTCGAAGCCGGCCAAGAAATCGACCCTGCGTGAATTCGCGACCCTGGCCGTCATCGCGATAGTGATCTACTACGTGATGTTGACGTTTGTGGCGCGTCCATACCTGATTCCGTCGGAGTCGATGGAGCCCACCCTGCACGGGTGTTCGACCTGCGTCGGTGACCGCATCATGGTGGACAAGCTCACCTACCGGTTCACTTCACCCAAGCCCGGTGACGTCATCGTCTTCAAGGGGCCACCGTCGTGGAACGTCGGCTACAAGTCGATACGTTCGAGCAACACCGCGCTGCGCTGGGTGCAAAACGCCCTCTCGTTCATCGGTTTCGTGCCCCCGGACGAGAACGATTTGGTCAAACGCGTCATCGCGGTGGGCGGACAGACCGTCCAATGCCGCTCCGACACCGGGTTGACCGTCGACGGTAAGCCGCTCAAGGAGCCATATCTGGATCCGGCCACCATGCTGGCTGACCCATCCGTCTACCCCTGCCTGGGCAGCGAATTCGGGCCGGTGACCGTCCCGGCGGGCCGGCTGTGGGTGATGGGCGACAATCGGACCCACTCGGCGGATTCGCGGGCACATTGCCCCATGCTGTGCACCGGGGACGCCATGGCCGGCACCGTGCCGGTGGCCAACGTCATCGGCAAGGCGCGGTTCATCGTGTGGCCGCCGTCGCGGTGGGGCGTGGTGCGTTCGGTGAACCCCCAAACGGGCCATTAACCGTGGCCACCACCTGGCCGCCACGAACCGTGATCCGCAAGTCTTCCGGACTGCGCACTCTGGAGTCCGCGCTGCAGCGCAGCGGTCTGGGACCGGTAGCCGGTGTGGATGAGGTGGGGCGAGGTGCGTGCGCGGGCCCGCTGGTGGTCGCCGCTTGCGCACTCGGGCCGAATCGCTACGAGAGCCTGGCCGCCCTCGACGATTCGAAAAAACTCACCGAAAAGACTCGGGAAAAGCTGTTCCCGTTGATCTGCCGCTATGCCCTGGCCTATCACGTGGTGTTCATTCCGTCGGTGGAGGTCGACCGTCGTGGTGTGCACGTGGCCAACATCGAAGGCATGCGGCGGGCGGTGGCCGGGCTGTCGGTGCGCCCCGGCTATGTGCTCAGCGACGGCTTTCGGGTCCCGGGACTGTCGGTGCCGTCGCTGCCGGTGATCGGTGGCGACGCGGCCGCCGCCTGCATTGCCGCGGCCAGCGTGCTGGCAAAGGTCAGCCGCGATCGGCTGATGGTGGCGATGGACACCCAGTACCCCGGATACGGATTCGCCGAGCACAAGGGCTACAGCACCCGCGCACACACCCTGGCGCTGACCCAGCTAGGGCCCTGCCCCGAGCATCGTCGGTCGTTCATCAACGTTCGCCGAGTGGCCACCCGGTCCAACGGCGCCGCGACGGCCGAGCGCGAAGCGGACCCTCCCCAAGAGCGTGACGGAACCGGGTAGGGAAAGATGGGGCAAGATTTCCGACCGGGCGGCGATCGGCGCCGCCGGTGGCGCGCGGAGTCCTGCAGGGCCCCGAGCGGGAGATCTGGCAAATTGTTGGGAGAAGGACGTCTGAGCAGATGAGTGCAGAGGATCTCGAGAAGTACGAAACCGAGATGGAGCTCTCGCTGTACCGCGAATACAAGGACATCGTCGGCCAGTTCAGCTACGTCGTGGAAACCGAGAGACGCTTCTACCTGGCTAACAGCGTGGAGATGGTGCCGCGCAACGCCGATGGCGAGGTGTATTTCGAGCTACGACTGGCCGATGCCTGGGTATGGGACATGTACCGGCCGGCTCGGTTCGTCAAGCAGGTGCGGGTGGTCACCTTCAAGGACGTCAACATCGAAGAGGTGGAGAAGCCCGAGCTGAGGCTGCCCGAATAGTTCTCCTAGCCGCTGACGGTGGGGTTGGCCGTGTCGTCGGTTTCGAGGGCTTCGGGGGGCAGCTGGCCACGGTTTTCGATGACGGTGCGGGCAACATCGGCGAGCTTGATATTGAGGCTCTGGGAATGGTGGCGGAGCAGGTCGAACGCCTCTTCCTCGGTGAACCCATTCAGCAACATCAACATGCCGACGGCTTTTCCGATCTCGCGGTTGCTGAGCAGCCCGCGGCGCAGGCTGGCGGCATCCTCGCCGTGTGCGATGGCGTTGACCGCCACGCTCGCAAACGATGCCAGCACCGCCGCACGGCCGGCGGACTCGGTATCGAAACTGTTGGGGGTTTCGCTGAATAGGTTGAGTGCGGCGCCCTTGCGCTTGTCGACCAGCAGCCGGAATCCCATGGCGCGCGTACCGGTGTTTGGGCCAGAAGCGCGGCCGCAAACTTCGGCCATTGCGTCGGAGTGGTCAGGTCCGTTTCGATCTGCGGCGTTTCTTCCTCGATGGCGTCGATGCACGGGCCGTCGCCGGCTTTGCGCTCGAGTTCGTCGACGTGCTGGGCCAGCCGGTCGCTGGCGCCGACGGTGATGTAGCGGTCATTGGTGCGGACCAGCAAGCTGGCATGGTCACACCCCGGAACGATCAGGGTGGCGGCGATGCAGATCGCGGAGTACATCTCGGCGGGTTGGGCGCCCTGATAGATGATCTCGGCGAGGGCCGCAAAGACTGTCGCCGGGTCGGCGGTCGTCCCACCCGGTACCGAGTCCGGGTTGCTGTCCTTCGGTGTGGCCGTCACGTGTTCCCTCACTTCGGGTGGCAGGGGGGAGTCGCCCCCCAGTGCGCTGGCGTAGATTATCGGGCCTGGCCGGGCCCTCAAACTCCGACAGCGCGTTCCAACTCTTTCAGCGATGTCTCCAAGTGCCCGAGCATGCGCTGCAGGCGAGGCACGCTGCGCCGGCAACCGACGAGCCCGAAATCGAGATTGTCGGCGTTGTTGGTCACTGTAATGTTCATCGCCTGGCCGTCCAGGGCAATTGAGAGTGGATAGTTTCCGACCAGCCGCGCGCCCCGCCAATACAGCGGGTTGGGCGCGCCGGGAACATTCGATATGACGACGTTGAACGGTGGCGGCGCGGTGGCCACGAAACCGGGAACCAGTCCGAACACCAAACCGCCGGTCAGTAAGCCCGACAACGCCAGCTGCTGGATGCGGGGAAGCTGAGCGAACACCTTCTTGTTGTCCGACATCGACTGGCTGATCACCTGGAGGCGTTTCATCGGGTCGTCGAGGTTGGTCGCGAGGTTGCACAGCAGGGTGCCGACCATGTTGCCGCCGCGATCGGCATCGCCTTCCTTTCGCAGACTCACCGGAACCATGGCGATCAGTGGGGCGTCGGGAAGCGCGTGTTGATCGATCAGGTAGGCGCGCAGCGCGCCGGCCGACATCGCCAGCACGACATCGTTGACGGTGACGTCTGCCGCGTTCTTCACCGCCTTGATGCGATCGAGGGACCAGGACTGGGCGGCGACCCGGCGTGCTCCACCGATCCGGACATTGAACATCGTCTTCGGGGCTCGAAATGGCAGGGTCAGTTGCTGCTCGAGCAGCGCCGCGCGGGCCAGTGACAGCGCCGAGGGCGCCAGAGATGCTGTGGCGCCAACCGTCTCGGTGAGTAGCCGAAGCGGTGAGGATCTGTGCCCCGGGTTCGAGCGGCGCCGCGGTTTTAGTTCCCACGGCACCCGGATCTCATCGTCATCCGGATCGGTGCTGAATGCGCGCTGCATCAGCTTCTGCGCGGAAACCCCATCCTGCAAGGAATGGTGGAACTTGATGTAGACCGCGTAGCGCCCGTCGTTGAGTCCCTCCACCAGATGGGCTTCCCAGAGGGGCCGGTGCCTGTCGAGCAGGCTGCCGTGCAGCCGAGAGGTCAGCTCGAGGAGCTCCCGTACCCGGCCTGGCCGGGGGAGAGCGGACCGGCGGAAGTGATAGTCGAGCTCCACGTCGTCGTCGAATGTCCACGCGAAGTTGGTCATCGCGCCCAAGAACGCGGGATGCTTGCGGAACATGGGCTGGACGTCGGTGCAGCCGAGCATGGCTTCATATGCCTCGGTGACGAAGTTCTCGTCGGCATCCTCGGGCGGCTGGAACAGCTGCAGGCCCCCCACATGCATCGGGTGTTCGCGCGATTCGCCGAGCAAGAACATGGAATCGGTGGGTGCGATCAGCTTCATCATTCGTCTCCCCGAACTCGAGCAACACCAACCGGGATAGCCGCGCGCAAGGCCCCGCACACATTGCGGGTTTTGGTCCTGCGTTTGGGCGCGGTCGCTGGCGGAAACCCATTCTAGGTGGGTGTTGCTGTCGCGGTTACCGGGCCGACTGGAGATATCGGCATCTCGGCGGTCACCGCGCTGGAGCGGGAGCCGGCCGTGGCGTCGATCGTCGGTATGGCGCGCCGGCCGTTTGACCCGGCCATCTACGGCTGGTCCAAGACCACCTATCAGCGGGGCAACATCCTGGATCGCGATGCGGTCGACGCGTTGGTCGCCCAGGCCGATGTGGTGGTCCACCTGGCGTTCATCAAGCTCGGATCGCGTGCCGAGAGCGCGCAGGTCAATCTGCAGGGCGCCCGCAACGTCTTCGAAGCGACCGTCGCGGCGCGCCGGCCACGCCGCCTGGTCTACACGTCGTCGGTGGCGGCCTACGGCTACCACTCGGACAACCCGGCGGCCATCACCGAGGACGTACCCGCGCGCGGATCACCGGAGCACTACTACTCCGAGCAGAAGGCGCAAAGCGAGGCAGAGCTCGCCAAGATCACCGAGGACTCGTTACTGCAGGTGTTCGTCCTGCGCCCGTGTATCGTCGCGGGCCCGCACGCCTACTCGTTGGCCGAGGCCATGCCGTGCAGGCAGGTGCCCGCGCCGGTGCGCGCGCTGAGCCGGGTGGTGCCGATGCTGAAGCCGATCGTGCCGGATCCGGGTGTCCCGGTGCAGCTGGTGCATCACGACGACGTGGCAGCCGCGATAGCGTTGGCGGCGACCGCACCGGTGCCCGCGGGGGCCTACAACATCGCCGCTGACGGGGTCGTGACGATCACCGACATGGCCAGGGCGCTGGGCGGCCGTCCGGTCCGGGTCCCAGCGGCCGCCGCCTCGGTCGCATCCGCGGCTATTTCCCGGTTGCCGCTGGTACCCCCGCTGCTCGAATGGCTTCATGCGGTGCGACAACCCGTGGTGATGGACACCGCCAAGGCGAAACGCGAACTCGGGTGGTCGCCGACGCACTCGTCAGCTGAAACCTTGTCGGCGCTGGCTGCAGCGATATGACGGCGGCCGGCCGATCCGACAGGCGGTTCGCAATCGAGGTACGTTGAGGCCGTGTTCGGGTGTTCTGCGGTCCCTGCCGATGCCGTGGCCTCCTGCCGGTGCGATTCGGCGGCGGGGCCAATCGAAGCCGGTCAGTGGGCCACGTAACGGCGCGTCGGCGGGTCAAGCACCTCGCCGCCGGTGATGCGATCACCCGACCGGAAACCCTGGCCGTCGAGGAGCCGCTGGAGATCCGCGTCAACGGTGTGCCGATATCGGTCACCATGCGCACCCCCGGCTCGGATTTTGAGCTCGCGCGCGGTTTCCTGCTGACCGAAGGGGTGATCGCCCACCGTGACGATGTGCTGACGGTCCGCTATTGCGGCGGGCGCGGTGCCGATGGCGCCAACACCTACAACGTCTTGGACATCACGCTGGCGCCCGGGGTAAGCCCGCCGGGCCTCGATGTGACCCGCAACTTCTACACCACCTCGTCGTGCGGAGTCTGCGGCAAGGCGTCGCTGGACGCGGTGCGGCTGATCAGCCGATTTTTGCCCGGCGACGATCCGGCCACCATCACGGCCGGTGCGCTCGAGGCGATGCCCGGCCAACTCCGTAGTGGCCAAAAGGTTTTCGCGAGCACCGGCGGCCTGCACGCCGCGGCGTTGTTCAGCGCGGACGGCACAATGCACGTGATCCGCGAAGATATCGGCCGGCACAACGCGGCAGACAAGGTCATCGGCTGGGCCATCGAGCACGATCGGGTTCCGTTGGCGGGGTCGGTGTTGCTGGTCAGCGGTCGCGCATCGTTCGAGCTGACGCAGAAGGCGCTGATGGCCGGGATCCCGGTGCTGGCCGCGGTCTCCGCCCCGTCGTCGCTGGCGGTCTCGCTGGCCGAAGAATCCGGGATGACGCTGGTGGCGTTTCTGCGGGAAGACTCGATGAACGTCTACACGCGCCCGGACCGCATCGTCTGAATCCACTGTCGGCCCGTTGTGGACGAGTGCGCGACTGTTGATAATCGGGCGGTTTTGCTTCCCTGACGCCCTCGGTCCGGCGGCCAGTGTCGGGTCCGGCGTGCAGGTTTGGGCGCATGAAGACGTTGACTCGCATGCAACTGGGAGCCCTGGGGGAGCAGCTGGCCGTGGAGCATCTGAGCGGTCAGGGGCTACAGATCTTGACCCGAAACTGGCGGTGCCGCTATGGCGAACTCGATGTGATCGCCTGTGAAGCTGCCACCCGCACCGTGGTGTTCGTTGAGGTCAAGACGCGCACCGGCGACGGGTACGGCGGGCTGGCCCAGGCGGTGACCGAAGGCAAGGTCCGCAGGCTGCGCCGCCTGGCCGGGTTGTGGCTGGCCGGTCAGGACCGCGGCTGGGCGGCCGTGCGCCTCGATGTCATCGGGGTGCGCATCGGCCGCAGCGCCAACCCCGAGATTACGCATCTGATGGGCGTGGGCTGATGGCGCTGGGGCGGGCGTTCTCGGTGGCGGTGTGCGGGCTGGACGGCGAGATCGTGGAAATCGAAGCCGACATCAGCTCGGGGCTGCCGGGGGTGCATCTGGTGGGTCTGCCCGACGCGGCACTGCAGGAATCCCGCGACCGGGTTCGCGCGGCGGTCACCAACTGCGGCAACAGCTGGCCATTGGCTCGGCTGACGCTCGCACTGTCGCCGGCCACCCTGCCGAAAATGGGTTCGGTCTACGACATTGCCCTGGCCGCCGCGGTGTTGTCGGCGCAGCGAAAAAAGCCGTGGCAGCGTTTGGAAAAGACGCTGTTGTTGGGGGAGTTGTCGCTGGACGGCCGGGTCCGCGCGGTGCGTGGCGTGCTGCCGGCCGTGTTGGCCGCCAAGCGCGATGGCTGGCCGGCCGTGGTGGTTCCGGCGGATAACTTGGCCGAGGCCAGCCTGGTGGATGGCATCGATGTCTGGGGTGTGCGCACCCTGGGACAACTGCAGGGCTGGCTGACGGGTGCTGCCGGTTTGGACAGTCGCAGCGGGCCCGCGGCCACCAGCGAGGGGACTTCGGCCGACTTGGCCGATGTGCTCGGGCAGTCCCAAGCGCGTTTTGCGGTCGAGGTGGCGGCGGCCGGTGCGCACCATCTCATGCTGACCGGTCCTCCCGGGGTAGGCAAAACGATTCTGGCACAACGCCTTCCGGGTTTACTGCCGCCGCTGTCGCGCGGCGAGTCACTGGAGGTCACCGCGATCCACTCGGTGGCTGGTTTGTTGTCGGGGGACACCCCGCTGATCACCCGGCCGCCGTTCGTGGCGCCGCACCACAGTTCCAGCGTCGTCGCGCTGGTGGGGGGCGGCACGGGCATGGCCCGCCCTGGCGCCGTCAGCCGGGCACATCGTGGGGTGTTGTTTCTCGACGAGTGCGCCGAGATCAGCGTCAGCGCCATGGAAGCGTTGCGAACTCCGTTGGAGGACGGAGAAATCCGCCTTGCCCGCCGCGACGGAGTGGCGTGTTACCCGGCCCGATTTCAGCTGGTGCTTGCCGCAAACCCGTGTCCATGCGCTCCAGCGGACCCGCAAGACTGCATCTGTGCGGCGGCGGTGAAGGGACGTTACCTCGGCAAACTGTCGGGGCCGTTGCTGGACCGGGTGGACCTGAGGGTACAGATGCATCCGGTGCGGGCCGGAGCCTTCTCGGCGGTGGCGGGCGAGTCGACCTCGCAGGTTCGTGACCGGGTGGCCCAGGCCCGCAACGCGGCCGCCCAGCGGTGGCAGCCGCACGGCTTTCGCGCCAATGCAGAAGTCAGCGGCCCCCTGCTGCGTCGGGAATTCCGGCTTGGCAACTCAGCGATGGTCCCGTTGCGCACGGCGCTGGATCGGGGGCTGCTCAGCATCCGCGGTGTCGATCGAACTCTGCGAGTCGCGTGGAGTCTGGCGGACTTGGCCGGCCGGGCGGCACCCGGCCTGGACGAGGTGTCGACCGCGCTGAGCTTTCGGCAGCCGGGAGCTTGCCGATGAGCGCGTCCGATAGTGCCTTGCGGGCCTGGGGTTACCTGTCGCGCGTGGCGGAGCCGCCGTGCGCGGAATTGGCTGCCCTGGTGCAACGAGTCGGCCCGGTAGAGGCGGCCGAGCGGATCCGGCGCGGCCAGGTTGACGGCGAGCTTGCCCGCTTGACCCGGGCCAGATGCGAAATCGATCGGGCCGCAGCGGATCTCGAGCAACTCGCGCGCCGTGGCGGGCGCTTGATCACACCCGACGACGACGAGTGGCCGGTGGTGGCCTTCACGGCTTTTTCTGGTTCGGCGATCCGGGCGAAGGGAAACGGCGGAGCTCCGATGGCGTTGTGGGTGCAGGGCCCCGCTCGCCTCGACCAGGTGGTTCAGCGCGCCGCCGCTCTCGTGGGAACCCGCGCCGCGACGGCATATGGCGAGCACATGGCCGCGGATCTGGCGGCCTGGTCGAACGTGACGTTGCGGTCATCTCCGGCGGTGCCTACGGAATCGACGGAGCGGCCCATCGCGCAGTGCTCATTGCCGAGGGCACCACGGTGGCGGTACTGGCCGGTGGGATCGACATCCCGTACCCCACCGGGCATTCGGCCCTGCTTCATCGGATCGGCCAGCACGGCTTGCTGGTCACCGAATACCCGCCGGGTGTGCGGCCGGCCCGGCATCGGTTCCTCACCCGCAACCGGTTGGTGGCTGCTCTCGGTGGCGCCGCGGTCGTGGTCGAAGCGGGGCTGCGTAGCGGTGCCGCCAACACCGCCGCGTGGGCTCGGGCGCTGGGGCGGATCGTGGCCGCGGTGCCCGGGCCGGCGACATCATCGGCTTCGGCGGGCTGCCATGTGCTGCTTCGCAACGGGGCGCAGCTGATCACCCGCGCCGATGAGATAGTCGAACTGGTCGGTCGGATCGGCGAATTGTCCCTCGAACAATCGCGTCCCACGTCCGTCCTGGACGGACTCAGCCAGTCCGAAAGTCAGGCCTATGAGGCATTGCCGGGTCGCGGCGCGATGAGCGTCGACGAGATCGCTGTCGCATCCGGGCTGGTGGCCGAACAGGTGATGGGGCGGTTGGCGATCCTCGAGGTGGCCGGACTGGCCGAGCGTGACGGCGGGCGGTGGCGCCTGGTGCGCGCCGGCCGCGCACGGCCCGCGGCCGAGGGCGTGCGGGCGCGGCTCGTATAGTCGACTGGGGTCGGATCTGGACAGGAGGCGTAGTGGCGGGTCGACCTGTACACACCTTCGAAGTCGTGGGTACCCAACAACTCGCGCCCCACATGGTCCGGGTGCGAGTCGGTGGCAGCGGCTTCGACACATTCGTTCCCAGCGAATTCACCGACTCTTACGTCAAGCTGGTTTTCGTCGCGCATGACGTCGGCGTGGCCGCACTGCCTCGGCCGTTGACACTGGATTGCTTTTCCAGTCTTCCGCCCGAGAAGCAGCCCGCGGTGCGGACCCTGACCGTCCGTCGTGTCGACGCCGCGGCGCGCGAAATCGTGCTCGACGTCGTGGCGCATGGCGAACACGGGGTAGCCGGTCAGTGGGCGGCGGCCGCGCAACCTGGCGAGCCGGTCTACCTGATGGGTCCTAACGGCGCTTACAAGCCCGACCCGGAGGCCGACTGGCATCTGCTGGCCGGCGATGAATCCGCGCTGCCGGCCATCGCCGCTGCGCTCGAGGCGCTGCCCGCCGACGCTGTCGGCAAAGCGTTCATCGAGGTTGCCGGTCCCGACGACGAGATCGAATTGCGCGCGCCGGAGTCGGTCCAGATCAACTGGGTCTACCGCGGTGGTCGCGCCGATCTGGTTTCAGCGGATCGTGCCGGCGACCATGCGCCGCTGATCGAGGCCGTCAAGACCGCCCTGTGGCTTCCCGGTCAGGTGCACGTCTTCATCCACGGCGAGGCCCAGGCCGTCATGCACAACTTGCGCCCCTAGATCCGCAAGGAGCGGGGTGTGGATGCGAAATGGGCGTCCTCAATCTCTGGTTACTGGCGACGCGGGCGCACCGAGGAGACGTTCCGGCATTGGAAAAGGGAATTGGCGGAGTCAGAAGCGGGTAGCTGACCGCCGGCTGGCATTCTCATCGCATGGCATTCGGCGACTATCAGTACGAGATCTACTTCCAGGGGCTATCCGGGGTAGTGCCAGGGCTGCCGATGGCCTTCGCCGAACTGGAGTCCAGGGCTCAGATGGCGCTGCCGCCGTCGGTGTGGTCATACGTGGTCGGCGGGGCCGGCGACGAGCGCACCCAGCGCGCCAACTGTGAGGCCTTCGACCGGTGGGGTCTGATGCCGCGCATGTTTGTCGGTGCCGCGGAACGCGACCTGACCGTGGAGATGTTCGGACTGACCCTGCCCTCACCGATCTTCCTGGCACCGATCGGCGTCATCGGACTGTGCGCCCAGGACGGCCACGGCGATCTGGCCACCGCGCGCGCGGCGGCCCGTACCGGAGTCCCGATGGTGGTCTCCACCCTGACAGCCGACCCCATGGAAGACGTGGCCGCCGAGTTCGGTGACACCCCCGGGTTCTTTCAGCTGTACACGCCGAAGGATCGCGAGCTGGCCGCCAGCCTGGTGCAGCGCGCCGAATCCGCGGGTTTCAAGGGCATCGTGGTCACCCTCGACACCTGGATCCCCGGCTGGCGGCCGCGTGACCTGAGCACCGCCAATTTTCCCCAACTACGCGGACACTGCCTGAGCAACTACACCAGCGACCCGGTGTTCCGCGCCGGCCTGCCCCGCCCCCCGGAGGAAGACCCGCAGGGGACCGTGCTGCGCTGGGCCCAGCTCTTCGGAAACCCGCTGACCTGGAGCGATCTCGCCTGGCTGCGCGAACTCACCGATCTGCCACTCATCGTCAAGGGCATCTGCCATCCCGATGACGCCCGGCGCGCCAAGGACGGGAGCGTGGATGGCATCTACTGCTCCACCCATGGCGGACGCCAGGCCAACGGCGGTCTTCCGGCCCTGGACTGTCTGCCGGGTGTGGTCGAGGCGGCCGACGGGCTGCCGGTGCTTTTCGACTCGGGGATTCGCAGTGGCGCCGACATCATCAAGGCGCTGGCGATGGGCGCGACGGCGGTCGGCATCGGGCGGCCCTACGCCTACGGATTGGCGCTGGGCGGCGTGGACGGCGTCGTGCATGTACTGCGCATGCTGCTCGCCGAAGCCGACCTGATCATGGCCGTCGACGGGTATCCCACGCGCAAAGATCTCACCCCGGACACATTGCGGCGCGTCAACTGAAACCCGCAGCGCTGTCTGCGACGGTGGGGGAGTGCCGGACAACAGCGAAGCGATTCTCGAGGAGTTCGACGAATACCTCGCACTGCAGTGCGGCCGCTCGGCCCACACTCGTCGCGCGTATCTGGGCGACCTGCGATCGCTGCTGGATTACCTCGCCGGCCGCGGCGCTGACCTGCGGGCACTGAGTCTGCCCGTGCTGCGGTCGTGGCTGGCTACCGCTGCGGGGGCCGGGGCGGCCCGAACGACGCTGGCCAGGCGCACCTCTGCGGTCAAGGCCTTCACCGCCTGGGCGGTGCGGCGCGGGCTGTTGGCCACCGACCCCGCGGCGCGGTTGCAGGTGCCCAAGGCGCACCGCACCCTGCCCGCCGTGCTGCGCCAGGACCAAGCGCTGGCGGCCATGACGGCGGCGAAGTCCGGCGCGCAGCAAGGGGATCCGCTGGCCTTGCGGGACCGCTTGATCGTCGAACTGCTGTATGCCACCGGGATCCGGGTGAGCGAACTGTGTGGTCTTGACATCGACGACGTCGACACCGGCCATCGGCTGGTGCGGGTGCTCGGGAAGGGAAACAAGCAGCGCACCGCGCCGTTTGGCCAGCCCGCTGCCGAAGCGCTTCAGGCCTGGCTGGCAGACGGACGTCCGGCACTGGCAACGGCGGAGTCCGGTCCGGCGCTGCTGCTCGGCGCCCGGGGCCGGCGCCTCGATGTGCGGCAAGCCCGCACGGTGGTTCATCAAACCGTCGCCGCGGTGGATGGGGCCCCCGACATGGGGCCGCACGGGTTGCGTCACAGCGCGGCCACCCATCTGCTTGAAGGTGGAGCCGACCTGAGGGTGGTCCAGGAGTTGCTCGGGCATTCCAGTTTGGCCACCACCCAGCTCTATACCCACGTGGCGGTCTCGCGACTGCGCGCCGTACACGATCAGGCCCATCCGCGGGCCTAGCCGGGCCCTCCGGCGGGGAGCTCAGCCCGTCACGGGCTTGAGCCGGATCGGGGTGGATTTCAGCAGGCCGAGCGGATCGACATAGTGGGCGTCCGACGCCGGCCCCCACATCGCGCCCCAATGCAGCCACGCCTTGGCTGGGCAGCCCGGGTGCCCAGCCACCAGGGTGCCTACCGCTGATCCCGCCGTCACGTGCTGGCCGGCTCGCACCGTCGGGCGCACCGGCTGGTAGCTGGTGCGCAAGCCGCCTGGATGGGCCAGCGAAACGACCGGCCAATCCGCCAAGGTTCCGGCATACACGACGGTCGCGTCACCGGCGGCAAAGATCGGCTCGCCGGGGACCCCGGCCAAGTCGACGCCGCGATGCCCGGGGCGCCAATTCGGTGTGGGTGCATCAAAACCACGCAACACGACCGCCGGCGGCCGCAACGGCCACTGCAACCGGGTGTCGTCGGCATGTGCCGCCGCCGCGCCCAGCAGCGACCAGGCGGCAAGCCAGGATGCCAACCAGGATGCAGCCACCGTCACCCGTCGCACATGATCAGTTCAATGCGCCGCCGGCGTCCTTGCCAGCCAAATTCGCGGATCTATGCGCCACGGGGCCGCTGTGGAAAAACCGTCGCCGGCTTCGGTGTAAACTTCTCGACGCAGCTCGCAACCGCGGGCTGACTTCGCGCGTCTGCTTCGCGGCCCGGTAGTTCAGGGATCCGCAACAGCATGCCGAGCGGTCCCGTAGCCGGAGTCTCCGGAGCGGGTTCGGCATCGCGGCAGGCGCCAGGGCCCCGGTTTCAGCCGATACCGGGCGAACAACCGACACAAGTAAGGCATCAGCATGGCTGTTGTAACCATGAAGCAGCTGCTTGACAGCGGCACCCACTTCGGGCACCAGACCCGTCGTTGGAATCCCAAGATGAAGCGGTTCATTTTCACCGACCGCAACGGCATCTACATCATCGACCTTCAGCAGACGCTGACCTTCATCGACAAGGCGTACGAGTTCGTCAAAGAGACCGTCGCCCACGGTGGAACCGTGCTGTTTGTCGGCACCAAGAAGCAGGCGCAGGAGTCCGTCGCCGCCGAAGCGACCCGCGTCGGCATGCCGTACGTGAACCAGCGCTGGCTGGGTGGCATGCTCACCAACTTCTCCACCGTGCACAAGCGGCTGCAGCGCCTCAAGGAGCTCGAGGCCATGGAGCAGACCGGTGGCTTCGAGGGCCGCACCAAGAAAGAGATCCTGGGCCTGACCCGGGAGAAGAACAAGCTCGAGCGCAGCCTCGGTGGTATTCGCGACATGGCCAAGGTGCCGTCGGCGATCTGGGTTGTCGACACCAACAAGGAGCACATCGCCGTCGGCGAGGCCCGCAAGCTGGGTATCCCGGTCATCGCGATCCTGGACACCAACTGCGACCCCGACGAGGTCGACTACCCGATCCCGGGCAACGACGACGCGATCCGCTCGGCCGCGCTGCTGACCAAGGTGATTGCCTCCGCGGTTGCCGAGGGCCTGCAGGCACGTGCCGGAGCGGGCCGCGGTGATGGCAAGCCTGTGGTCGAGGCCGCGGAGCCGCTGGCCGAATGGGAGCAGGAGCTGCTTGCCGGTGCCACTGCCACCGCCCCGGCCGAAGGCGCTGTCGCAACCGAAACAACCCCCACGGAAGGCTGAAATGGCGAACTTCACCGCTGCCGATGTCAAGCGACTTCGGGAGCTGACCGGTGCTGGCATGCTCGCGTGTAAGAACGCGCTCGCCGAAAGCGACGGAGACTTCGACAAGGCCGTCGAGGCGCTGCGGATCAAGGGTGCCAAGGACGTCGGCAAGCGCGCCGAGCGTGCGACCGCCGAGGGTCTGGTTGCTGCCAAGGATGGCGCGCTCATCGAGCTGAACTGCGAGACGGACTTCGTCGCCAAGAATGCGGAGTTCCAGAAGCTTGCCGACGACATCGTCGCTGCGGCGGTGGCGTCGAAGGCCGCTGATGTTGACGCGCTCAAGGCGGCCAGCATCGGCGGTCAGACGGTCGAGGAGGCCATCGGGGCGCTCTCGGCCAAGATCGGCGAGAAGCTGGAACTGCGTCGCGTCGCGATCTTCGGCGGCACGGTCGAGACCTACCTGCACCGTCGGGCGGCCGACCTGCCGCCGGCGGTCGGGGTGCTGGTCGAGTACACCGGTGCCGGTGCCGAAGCGGCGCATGCGGTGGCACTGCAGATCGCCGCGCTCAAGGCGCGCTACCTCTCGCGCGAGGATGTGCCCGAAGACCTGGTGGCCAGCGAGCGCCGTATCGCCGAGGAGACCGCAAAGGAAGAGGGCAAGCCCGAGCAGGCGCTGCCCAAGATCGTCGAGGGCCGGCTCAACGGCTTCTTCAAGGACGCTGTGCTGCTCGAACAGCCCTCGGTGTCCGACAGCAAGAAGAGCGTCAAGGCTCTGCTCGACGACGCTGGTGTGACGGTCACGCAGTTCGTCCGGTTCGAGGTGGGCCAGGCCTAGCTTGGGCTACCGTCGACCGTATGGTCCGTGTCCACGCTTTCGGTGACGACGTCCTCGGTGACCTTGACGCTGTCGGCCTAGCCGATGCCATCCGGTCCGGCCAGTTGGGTGCGGTCGAGGTTGTCGAGGCCGCCGTCGCGCGGACCGAAGCGGTCAACGCCCGGCTCAACGGCGTGGCGCACGCCGATTTTGACCGGGCGCGAGACGCGGCTCAGCAGCACGGGCGCGGGTCGGGGCGCGGCTTCTTCGGCGGGGTGCCGAGTTATATCAAGGACAACGTCGACGTCAGTGGCCTGCCGACGATGCGGGGCACTGACGCGTGGGTGCCCCGTCGGGCCGGTACCGACAGTGAGATTGCCCGGGAACTGCTGTCTACCGGATTGATCGCGTTGGGTAAGACGCAGATGTCGGAGTTCGGCTTCTGCGCCGCGGCCGAGCATCCCCGGTTGGGCCCGGTCCGTAATCCGTGGAATACCGGCCACACCGCGGGCGCCTCCTCGTCGGGATCGGGGGCGTTGGTGGCCGCGGGCGTGGTGCCGATCGCGCACGCCAACGACGGCGGGGGTTCGATCCGAATTCCGGCATCCTGTAACGGCCTCGTCGGGCTCAAGCCGTCGCGCGGTCGGCTGCCATTGAATTCGCAATTGCGCCGACTGCCACTGGTCATCGTCGCCAATGGTGTGCTGACCCGGTCGGTGCGCGACACCGCTGCCATCTACCGCGAGGTCGAGCGCAGCTGGCGGCCGAGTGGATTGCCACCCATCGGGGACGTCACCCGGCCCGGCACCGAGCGGCTCAAGATCGCGGTGGTGACTCGCTCGGTCGACGGTGAATGCGGCACCGAGATGCGGGAACTGACATTGAAGACCGCCGGGCTTCTCGAGGAACTTGGGCACCGGGTCGAATATGTCGAACAGGTTCCGGTACCGGAGTCTTTGCCCGACGACTTCATCTTGTACTGGGGCTTCTTGGCCACCGCGCAGGTGCTTACCGGCCGCTATTCTTTCGGTAAGTCGTTCGATCGCAACCGGTTGGACAGTTTGACACTCGGGTTGGCTCGCCACGCCAACCGCAATGTGCACCGCTTACCCACGGCGGTGGCCCGGTTGCGTACGCTGCGGCGGCACACAGAGCGGTTCTTCCAACGCTATGACGTGGTACTCACGCCTGCCCTCGCGGACCCGCCGCCGCAGGTCGGCTACCTTTCGCCCACTGACTACCACCAGGTCATCGAGCGGCTGCGCAAGTGGGTCACCTTTACTCCGCTGCAGAACGTCACCGGTGACCCGGCGATTTCGCTACCGCTGGCCCAATCCTCGGATGGGTTGCCGGTGGGCATGATGCTCACGGCTGACATCGGCCGCGAAGCCCGCCTGCTCGAGCTGGCCTACGAATTGGAGGAAGCGCAGCCTTTCGCGCGCATCCACGTACCCGGGTGAATGTAGACGTGCCCGCTATTCGGTGCCCAGCATCTCCAGCATCCGTTTGAACTCACGCTGCTCAGCTGGGGTCAGCTTGGCCAGGATGCGGTCATCGGCGCCGCGCACGACGACCTCCGCGCGCTTCAACAAGGCCCGTCCGGGTGCGGTCAAGGTGGCAGGCAGGGCGCGACCGGAGGGCACTGATGCTGGGCGCGATACCGCGCCGACCTCTTCCAATTTGCGCAGCACCGTGTTCATCGCCTGCGGTGTGACATTGGTGTGGCGGGCCAACTCGGCGCTGGACAGGCCGGGCGACGCCGAGAGTATGCGTAGACAGACGAATTCCGGCAACGTCAGCCCCAGGGGGCTCAGTGCGGTAGAAACCTCTGGCCGCAGCACCGCTGCGGCCCGGTAGAGCAGGAACCCTAGCGGGGCTTCTTCGGCTTGACCCATGTCAACCATCCTGACATATCGCGCGGAAGGCGGTCGCGATCGTCGCCGGGAAGCGCTTGGTTCAGCAAAGGCCGGCAATTGATGCCGCTGTAAGAGCTGATGCCAATGATGCTGCAGTGTAAAAGGAAACAAACTGAAAATGCACAGTCCCCGCAGCTAGATCGGTGTGGCAAAACAATTCCCGGGTTATCGGTGTTTGGGTCCGGCGGCACCCGGAAACCCAGTTGAAAGCGGTTGGCCCCCAGGGCTCCGGCGTTAACGCCGGAGCCCTGTCTTTCGGATGCTCTGGTCGCCGACGTTCACTTGCCGGTCGACTGGGCGGAAGCCAGCAACGGGCTGAGCCGATAGTCGACCAGGCGCCTCATCACCAGCCCCGTTGTGGTCTTCTCGACGCCGTCGATGTCAAGGATCTGACCTGCGATGCGGTAAAGGTCCTCGGCGTTGCGGGCGACGATGTGGACCAGCAAGTCGGTGACACCGCTGAGCCCGTGGACTTCGAGAACCTCGGGCACACCCTCGAGTGCATTGCCGATCTCGCCCAGTTTGCGTTGCGTGACGGTCACCATGATGAAGGCGGTCAGCGAATAGCCAAGTGCGGCAGGATCGATGCGGCGCTCGAAAGACTGAAGGACGCCGTCCGCTTCCAGCTTGGCCAACCGTGCGTGAATCGTGTTGCGGGCCAACCCCGTAGTGTGCGCCAGCGCGACTACGGCCGCGCGCGGATCCTTGATCAGGGCGTGCAGGATTTGCGTATCGATGTCATCGATGAGGTGATCCCGCTTGGGCATATTGCCCTCCTTGAGGCCGAAGTAACACATCCCATGTGAGCATATTGCTCAGATTTTATCGACCTACTTGCCGAAATCATATGAGACCGTTGCACTTGCTGATTCATCTGCACAGGCCAATCTCCTAGGCGGGGCACCATGAACTCGACCACCTCAGTCGATACCAGTCGTGGAATCGTCAGTGTCGACACACTCGAGGCCATCGCCGAGCGGGTGCTGTGGCTGTCGACGTCGATGGTCCATCACGCCAACCGGGTGCGGTCGGATAGCTCGGGATTGAAGGTCGGCGGCCATCAGGCCTCGAGCGCGTCAATGGTGACCATCATGACTTCACTGTGGCTTCAACAACTGCAGGCCGGGGATCGGGTGTCGGTCAAGCCCCACGCCTCACCGGTGTTGCATAGCATCAATTACCTGCTCAGCGCGCTGGACGAAGAACACATGACCACGCTGCGTGAGTTCGGTGGCCTGCAGTCCTATCCGAGCCGGTCCAAGGATCCGGATCCGGTGGACTACTCGACCGGGTCAGTCGGGATCGGGGCAACCGCCCCGATCTGGGGGGCAGTGGCGCGCCGTTACGTCAACGCCCAGTTGGATGCCGGCGGCAACGGTCGGCAGTACTCTCTGGTCGGCGACGCCGAACTCGACGAGGGTGCGGTGTGGGAGGCCATACTGGATCCCGGGATCGCCGAACTCGGCGAAGTCGTCTGGATCGTCGACCTCAACCGCCAGTCCTTGGACCGAGTGGTGCCCAACATCGCTGCGCACCGACTCGAGACAATGTTCGACGCGGCAGGCTGGCAGGTCATAACAGTCAACTTTGGCCGACTTCTCCGGTCCCTGTTCAGCCGTCCCGGAGGGGAAGCGGTGCGCCGGCGCATCGTTGCGATGGAAAACGCGGAATACCAACGTCTGCTGCGCTGCGATGCCGAGCAGATCCGCCAGCGACTCCCCGGTGACGGTCCACTTTCCGGCGAAATCGCCGCGTTGATCGCCGACATCGATGACGCGACGCTCACGGCGGCGATCCGCAATTTGGGCGGTCACGACCTGGCCGCCCTGATCGAGGCATACCAACAGATCGATGACACCCGACCCACGGTCATCATCGCCTACACGATCAAGGGTTTCGGCCTGCCCACAGAGGGCCATCCACAGAACCATTCCGCCCTGCTCAGCCATGACGAATACGCCGCTCTGGCAGCACGACTGGGAATGAACCCCAATAGCCCTTGGCAACGCTTCGCGCCTGAGGGCCCGATGGGGCGGCTCTGCGCCGAGACCGCAGAGCGGCTGCGGCGCGACCCGATTCCGGCCGCCGAATCCCCAACCGTCCCGAGCGACATCGGTCGTACTCCCAAAGGCACCGCAACGACCCAGGCCGCTCTCGGCCGTGTCCTGCTCGACCTGATCCGCGAGGCACCCGACGCGGCGAAGCGTGTCGTCACGGTCAGCCCTGACGTCAGCTCGACGACTAACCTGGCTGGATGGGTGAACAAGGTCGGGGTGTGGTCGGCGAGCGAGCGACACAACTGGTTCGCCGATGATGCCCAGACTCTGATGCACTGGAACGAACGTCCCAGCGGGCAACATATGGAACTCGGCATCGCAGAGACGAACCTGGTTGGCCTGATCGGCGAACTGGGCGCCACGTGGAGTCGTTGGGGACAAACGCTTTTCCCTATCGGGGTGCTCTACGACCCATTCGTCGAGAGGGCGCTCGAACCATGGTCTTTCGGGATCCACGCGGGCGGCCAGTCCATCCTCATCGGCACTCCGTCAGGGGTCAGCCTGGCCGCCGAAGGCGGTGCACACCAGTCCATCAAGACCCCATCAATCGGGCTCGAACAACCGGGCTGCATCAGCTATGAGCCAGCGTTCGCGATCGATGTCGAATGGACCCTGCTGGCCAGCCTCGCCCGGCTCGGAAGACCCGATGGAACGTCGGCCTACCTGAGGTTGTCGACTCGGCCTGTGGACCAGGCCCTGGCCGCCGTACCGGATGACCCCGCCGCCCGCGAGCGTCGTCGCCGCCAGGTGGTTGCGGGTGGCTATCCGTTGCGGCGCCCAGACGGCGCGAAAGTGACCATTGCGGCGATGGGTGCGGTGATCACCGAGGCCCTTGCCGCGGCCGACCGGCTCAATCGGGCCGGGGTGCCGGCCGACGTGCTCTGCATCACCAGCCCCGGCCTGCTGTTTCAAGCGTGGCAGGCGCGTCAGGGCAGGAGATCCGCCGATACCTGGATTCTGGATCAGCTCTTCCCCGCCGACCGTGCGACACCGATGGTCACCGTCCTCGACGGACACCCTCACGCCCTTGCTTTCCTGACCAACATCCAGCAGGTCCGTTTGACCGCGTTGGGAGTATCCGGATTCGGCCAGGCCGGGACGCTCGAGGACGTCTACCGCTACCACGGCATCGACACCGACAGCATTGTGCGAGCGGCCCTGGATGTGGCTACCTAAAACCAAACGTGGGATCGCATCGATGAATGAGCGCTGCTGACGTCGATTGCGGCTTCGAATGGTTTCGGTTCGCCCGATATACCGGCAGTCACCGGAGGCCCCGTCAAATTGGTGCGCGGGCACGCGGTGAGGCCCAGACGGGCAACCTCAGGGGCGGCTGCTGGGCCGATCGCGATGATCACTCATTGCTCACAATGCCCACATTGGCCACCAGCAGAGCCGTCACGCTCTTGCGATATTCAAATGCGCTAGCGCACTCGTAGATCTCAAATGGGTTGGAATTCGGAGATCAGCCAACGGTCGCCGACCTTGTCGAGTTTCACTCGCACCGTCGATGCCATATCGGTGGGTGGGTCGTCGCCGATGACCGTGGTCTGATCCACGAAGACAAGCACCACGGCATGGCCCCAATCCGCCGATACGGTGGCGGCCGCGGGCACCCGATCCACCGCCGAAATCCGTTGCTGTTTGGCGCCGGGGATGACCACGTCTTTGGTCAGCTGGGTGTAGGAGTCGCGGAAGGTTCCGGTGAGGTGGTCCTGGGCGGCGGTCAGGTCCTTTTCGACTGTCTCGGGCTTGTACGACAACATCGCCACCGTGCCCTCCCGGGCGGCCTGCAGCGCTTGGACCCCGGCGATCTGGGCGTAACGCATCGTGTCGTACTGCCAGCGGAGGACACCTGCGGTGATTGCCAGCAGCAGCGCGAGGCTCGGCAGCACGACCCAGGCCAACACGGCGGCCCAACTGGACTTGGGGTGGGGTCGGCGGCGTCGTGGCCGCGAGTCCTCTGGCTGGGAGGCGTCCTCGGTTTCGGCCGGGGCGTCCGCGTCGGGCTCGCCATCCGATTCCGAGTCGGGTTCGGTGTCGGGCTCTGCATCGGAGTCGGAGTCGGAGTCAGCGCCGGCCGGGTTTGATTGCGCTTCGTCCCCGGGTTCGTCCGCGGGCAGCGGCTTGCCGGATACTTCGTCGCCCGATGTTTCGGCAGACCCCTTAGCCACGGCGGCTACTTCTTCTCGCCGAGCGGCACGCGTCGGCGTGCCCGGGCGTGGAGGGTCCGTCGGGCACGGGCCTCGACATTGTTGAGGTCAATGGTGGCCACTCCATCGGCACAGTGTCCCTACCTTCCGGTGCGTGCGGCCACATTACCTTGGCACGCGAAGCCCGCTTAGGGAATTTCGCGGCGATAGACCTCGGCTTTGACCGCGAGCGGTCCGCGCCGTCAGGTCCCACATCGTCACGCCGACGCGACCGGTAGCCGCGCAGCGAAACGCCGCCGCGTTGGCAAGCTGAAAGTGCAGAACGGCATTCTCGGGAAGATTCTGATCAACGAATGCGGCGATGTTTTTCTCATCGAGGTAACGGGCATGGCACAGTAGTGTCCGTGCGAATAACGGTGCTCGGATGTTCCGGAAGTGTCGTAGGTCCGGACTCGGCGGCGTCGGGTTATCTGCTGAGGGCTCCGGACACTCCACCGATCGTCATCGACTTCGGTGGGGGAGTGGTGGGCGCGCTGCAGCGGCATCTGGATCCCGCATCCGTGCATGTGCTTTTGTCGCATCTGCACGCCGATCATTGCCTCGATATGCCGGGGTTGTTCGTGTGGCGGCGTTACCACCCGTCGCGCCCCAAAGGTAAGGCGTTGCTATACGGCCCGAGTGACACCTGGTCTCGTTTGGGCGCGGCTTCATCACCCTTCGGCGGAGAGATCGACGATTGCTCGGACATATTCGATGTGCGCCATTGGGTCGACGGCGAACCGGTGACCCTTGGCGGCGTCACAGTGGTGCCGACGGTGGTCGCACATCCCACTGAGTCCTACGGCATGCGCTTCACCGATTCCACCGGCGCATCGCTGGCGTACAGCGGTGACACCGGAATGTGTGATCAGCTCATCGAGCTGGCTCGCGGCGTTGACGTTTTCTTGTGCGAGGCGTCCTGGACGCACTCGCCGGATCGCCCGCCGGACTTGCACCTGTCCGGGACTGAGGCCGGGAGAGCCGCGGCCCGCGCCGGTGTTCGCGAACTGTTGCTGACCCACATCCCGCCGTGGACGTCGCGTGAGGACGTGATCAGCGAGGCCAAAGCGGAATTTGATGGCCCCGTGCACGCGGTGGTGTGCGACGAGACTTTCGAAGTCAGCCTGGGCTGAACTGCTGCGGCGGGCTCGCGGGTGGCCCGGATCGTCAGCGCCGCCCGTGCGTGTCGGGCGCCCTCGGATTGGTCTCTGTCGGTCGAGCTAGGGTTGGCGTCGTGTCCAAACGAGAAGACGGCCGCCGCGACGACGAGCTTCGCCCAGTGGTCATCACCCGAGGGTTCACCGAAAACCCCGCGGGTTCGGTACTGATCGAATTCGGTCGCACCAAGGTGATGTGCACGGCCAGCGTCACCGAAGGCGTGCCGCGCTGGCGCAAGGGGTCCGGGCTGGGGTGGCTCACCGCGGAATACGCGATGCTGCCGTCGGCAACCCACACCCGCTCAGACCGGGAATCGGTGAAAGGGCGGGTCGGCGGACGCACCCAGGAGATCAGCCGGCTGGTCGGCCGGTCGCTGCGGGCATGCATCGACTTGGCGGCGCTGGGGGAGAACACCATCGCTGTCGACTGTGACGTGTTGCAGGCGGACGGCGGCACCCGTACCGCGGCCATCACCGGTGCCTACGTGGCACTGGCAGACGCGGTGAACTACTTGGCGGCGGCCGGCAAGCTGTCGGATCCGAGGCCGTTGTCCTGCGCCATCGCTGCGGTCAGCGTGGGTGTGGTCGATGGCCGGGTTCGGGTGGACCTGCCTTACGAGGAAGACTCCCGCGCCGAGGTCGACATGAATGTCGTTGCCACCGACACCGGGACGCTGGTTGAAGTGCAGGGCACCGGTGAGGGTGCGACGTTCCCGCGGTCGACCTTGGACAAGCTGCTGGACATGGCGCTGGGGGCATGCGACACGTTGTTTGCCGCAAGCTGAGCCTGCCAACCTGGCCTCCCGGGCCATCGAATCCGCGTGGATTCGGGGTGGAAATTGGTCGGCCGTGGGCACGTCGCTGCCGCTGGCTCGCCTTGGCTTTCGCTGACTTTAGTTGACTCAAAGTGGCTGGTCAGCGTTCCGTGCCATACCGTTATGGTAAACTCGCGACGCCAAATTGAGTTTTGCCAAAACCAATGTTCCGTCACGTTTCTAGGATCAATTAATGGTTAGTCGGCGAGTCCCACTCGAGCATGCCTTTCTCAATACCCCGTGGTGGGCAATGGGGCAGATGACGCATGGACATGCGGAACCACGCATCAACGAAGTCGCGACGCGCGCGCGGGCGGGTTTGCTGAACATCATCTCGGCAATCACCATCGCGTTGCTTTTGCTGCGGCCGGAAACCGATCCGGTGATCATCGTTGGTCCGTTCGTGCTTTTTGACATGTTGGCCGCGGCGGCCACGGGACTAACACCGTTGAGCCCAACCGGAATTCTGGGCACGGCGTTGACGATGGGTACTCGCCCGGTGTGGAAACCGACGCGGCCAAAACGCTTTGCGTGGTTGCTCGGTGCCGCCTTGGCGGCGACGTGTCTTGCCATGCGGCTGTTGGGGGCCTCGCCCGTGGCGATGGCGGTTGTTGTCGCGATCTGTTTTGTCCTGACCTGGTCGGAGGCCACGCTCGGATTTTGCGTGGGCTGCTACATGCACAAGTTGATTTGGGGTTGTGAGGATTGCGAGGTCCCTTACGTCAGGGGAATCGCGACACGACCGGAAATCAACCAGGAAAGTCCAGCAATAAACTTGGAAAGTCGCGCGTAGGTTCGCGACCCTGGCCGCGCGCTCGGCCAGCGCTGGGCAGCACCCAACAGACGCTGCGGATGCGATGACCCTCCGCGTCTGCAGCCGGCACCCGCGAGACGGGAGCGAGCCCAGGGAACGCCGGAGCCCTGGGAGCGAGCCGAGATCGTTTCTGCAGAGGAGATGACCATGTTTCGGAGTGAGTGGTGACCAAGCTGCTGGTGGCCAGTCGCAACGCCAAGAAGCTGGCCGAACTTCGCCGGGTGCTCGATGCCGCCGGATTGTCGGGGGTGACCCTGGTGTCCCTCAATGACGTCGCGCCGTTTGATGAAGCGCCCGAAACCGGCGCGACATTCGAGGAAAATGCGCTGATCAAGGCGCGCGAAGCGTTCTCTGCGACCGGTCTGCCCAGCGTCGCCGACGACTCCGGTTTGACGGTGGCCGCGCTCAACGGGATGCCCGGCGTGCTCTCCGCCCGGTGGTCTGGCAACCACGGGGACGACGCCGGCAACACGGCGTTGTTGCTGGCCCAGTTGCGCGACGTACCCGAGCAGCGCCGCGGCGCCGCGTTCGTCTCGGCGTGCGCACTGGTCTCGGGCTCGGGCGAAGTTGTGGTGCGTGGCGAGTGGCCCGGTGCCGTTGCGCAGGAGCCGCGCGGCGCCGGCGGGTTCGGTTACGACCCGGTGTTCATCGCCGACGGCGCGAACCGCACCGCCGCCGAGCTGAGCCCGGCGGAAAAGGACGCGGTCTCCCATCGCGGGCGCGCGTTGACACTGTTGCTACCCGCACTGCGGGCCCTGGTGACAACCCAACCCTGACCCGGGGGCCGCGGGGGGCTTACACGGCGAAGCGCGTCTTGATGTCCTTGGTCTGAAAGTGCTCGACGATGATGCCCAACAGCGGGATCGTGCCGGAGAGCAGCACACCCACCGTCTTGCCGATCGGCCACCGGACCTTGACCGCCAGGTTTGCGGTGAACAGCAGGTAAGCGAAGTACACCCAGCCGTGGACTACGCCGATCCAGGTGGGCGGGTTGTCCACCTTGACGACGTAACGCACCACGATCTCGTAGCACAGCGCGATCAGCCAGATCCCGGTCGTCCACGCCATGATGCGATAGCCGACGAGGGCGCTACGGATCTTCTCGACCGGAAAGGTCGTTGTGGTCTGCTGTGCTTCGGGGGTTTCGGGTGTGGTCATGCGGTAGTCCTGTTCTGCTTTTCGGCATCATCTTCGGCCAGTGCGGCAAGGTACGAGTTGTACTCGCGCAATGCGGGGTCGTCGGGCGCAGCCTGATCGGGCGTGGTTCGCTGCGGCAACAGTCCGGCGGGAATCTCCGTTACCGCTGCTGGGTCGCGCGGCTGCGGGGGCGTTTCCTCATAGCGCACGAACTTGCGGTAGGCGTAGACGCAGAACCAGGCGAACATGGGCCACTGCAGCGCGTAGCCGAGATTTTGGAAGCTGCCCGAGGTCGACTCGAATCGGGTCCACTGCCACCAGCCCAGCGCCAGGCAGCCGCTGGCCGCAATGATCACCAGGGCGATCAGCGCGGGCCGGCGCGCGCGGCGGCGGGGGGTGGTGGTGGACACCCCTTGACGGTACCGCGCGGGCCCGGTAGGGAGCTGATGCCGCCCGTCGCGATCAACGGCCCGACGGTCGAGTCCGCACCCGATGTCACGGTGCGTTCGGTACCGCTGACGTCTCGTGTGATGGCTGACTGGGTAATATCGCTAGGCGCGCGGGCGTGATGAAATTGGCAAACATGCCGGCTTTAGGTGCCGGTGCTCGAAAGAGCTTGAGGGTTCGAGTCCCTCCGCCCGCACCGTTGTGGTTTCCCGGGCTGACGCCCGGTGGTGCCGGTCGCGTCTGGCCGGGGCCGTTCTATCTCCTTCTGTACGTCCGGACCAGGGGTGGGCCGACGAGCGCGAAGACGTGGGGCTCTAAGGTAAGGTAACCCTTATTCTTTAAAGTAAGGCAACCCTTATTCGGTGGGGGTCCTAGGTCTAGGTGCGCATTCGATGAAAACCATGACGTCACGTATGGGCGGGGGAACGCCGCTCAACGCGATGGACGACACCATTCGAGTTGGTCGCGCGCCCGGGCCATCGCGGTCGGGTGCCGACGCGACGATCCCGGTGTCCGTGGCGCCGGCCGGACACGTGAGGTGATCGTGCTGCAACGGACCGTTGCCCATCGTCGGGTACCTACGGAGTTGGTGCGGCCGTCGTCGGCCGCGTTGATCCGCGGGCCGGTAGCGAAGACTGCGCCGGGTCGCCGGATCGGGAAAGTCGCGGTGGGGCGCACCGTCTCGAGAGAGGATCGCTGATGGCACGCGGGTTGCAAGGCGCAGTGTTGCGCGGTTTCGGCGCTCGGGATCACACCGCAACGGTGGTCGAAACGGTGTACATCGCACCGCATTTCCTGCGGATCCGGATGGTCTCGCCGACGCTTTTCGAGGATGCTCAGGCCGAACCCGCGGCCTGGCTGAGGTTTTGGTTCCCGGACCCGAAGGGGTCCAACACCGAGTATCAGCGCGCTTACACCCTCTCCGAAGCCGATGCGGCTTCCGGCCGCTTCGCGGTCGACGTGGTGCTGCACGAACCGGCCGGCCCCGCATCGCAGTGGGCCCGCACCGTGCAACCCGGCGCCACGATCGCAGTGATGTCGCTGATGGGTAGCTCGTCGCGCTTCGACGTACCCAAGGAGCAACCCGCCGGCTATTTGCTGATCGGAGACTCGGCGTCGATCCCGGGGATGAACGGGATCATCGGAACGGTTCCCGACGACGTACCAATCGAGATGTATCTCGAACAACACGACGACAACGACACGCGCATCCCCATCACGGCACATCCCCGATTGCGGGTGCATTGGGTTCGCCGCCGAGACGAGACATCGTTGGCCGAAGCAATCGAGACCAGGGACTGGTCGGACTGGTATGCGTGGGCGACGCCGGAGGCCACCGCCCTCAAACACGTTCGCAAGCGGCTGCGCGACGCATTCGGATTCCCCAAGTCCGTGGTGCACGCCCAGGCGTATTGGACCGCCGGCCGCGAGATGGGCACCTGCCGTGAAGGCGTGCCAGACGCCGCCGCAGGCGGTGCTTCGACTTGCCTCGATGACCAACCCGAAGTCGCGCTGGCGCAGGCCGAAACCCCGGAGCCGGTAGCCCAATCGCCGGTGGCGGCCACGCCGCGCGGCAGTTGGCGTGCCCAGGCCGCGGGCCGGTTGCTCGCGCCGCTACGTTTCGCCCTGATTCTGTCCGGGGTGCTGCAGGTGGTGGCCACCCTGGTGCAGCTGGCCCCGTTCGTGCTGCTGGTTGAGTTGGCCCGAATATTGTTGTCGGGGGCCCAAGAATCCCGGCTCTGGCACGTTGGGCTGGCCGCCGTTTCGCTGCTGGGCCTTGGCACGTTGCTTGGTGCCGCCCTCACGCTGTGGCTGCACGTGGTTGACGCCCGCTTTGCTCGCGGGTTGCGCGCGCGGCTGCTGGGCAAGATGTCTGGGCTGCCGTTGGGTTGGTTCACCGGGCGCGGTTCAGGTTCCATCAAGCAACTGGTGCAGGACGACACGCTGTCGCTGCACTATCTGGTTACGCACGCGATTCCGGACGCGGTCAACGCGGTGGTTGCCTCGGTGGCGGTGCTCGTCTACCTGTTCATCGTCGACTGGCGGGTTGCCCTGGCTCTGCTCATCCCGGTGCTGATGTATCTGGTGATGACGTCATCGCTTGCGGTCCAGTCCGGCTCGCGCATGGTTGCCTCGCAGCGCTGGGCCGAGCGGATGAACGATGAGGCCGGGGCCTATCTGGAGGGCCAGCCGGTGATTCGCGTCTTTGGCGGCGCCGCGGCATCGAGTTTCAAACGCCAGCTCGACGAGTACATCAAATTCCTGGTCACCTGGCAGCGTCCGCTGGTGGGCAAGAAGACCATGATGGACCTTGCGACCCGGCCTTCGACGTTCCTGTGGCTGATCGCCGTCACCGGCACGCTGCTGGTGATCAATCACCGAATGGATCCGGTAGATCTGCTGCCGTTCTTATTGCTGGGCACCACGTTCGGTGTCCGACTACTCGGCATCGCCTACGGAATCGGCGGCATCAGCGCCGGTGTGCTGGCCGCTCGCCGGCTGCAAATCACCCTCGATGAACCGGTACTGGAACAGCACACCGGGCTGGCCGAGGCCGACTCGGCGGCGATGGTGGTGTTCGACAAGGTCAGCTTCGGGTACCGGCCGGGAGTGCCGGTGATCCGGGACGTGTCGCTGCAGCTGCGTCCGGGCACCGTCACCGCGCTCGTCGGGCCTTCGGGCTCAGGCAAGTCCACCCTCGCCGCCCTGCTGGCTCGGTTCCATGATGTCGAGCAAGGTTCGATACGAGTTGGGGGACAAGATATTCGGTCGCTGAGCGCCGATGAGCTCTACGAGCGGGTCGGGCTGGTGCTGCAGGAGACTCAGCTGGTGCACGGGACTGTTGCCGAGAACATCGCGCTGGCCGTTCCCGATGCACCGGCCGCGCAGATCCAGGCCGCGGCCGGCCAGGCCCAGATCCATGACCGCGTGCTGCGGTTGCGCGATGGCTACGACACCGTGCTGGGAGCCGGCGCCGCGTTGTCGGGCGGCGAACGGCAGCGTCTCACCATCGCCCGCGCCATCCTGGCCGATACACCGGTGCTCATCCTCGACGAGGCCACCGCGTATGCGGATCCCGAATCGGAATACCTGGTGCAGCAGGCGCTTAATCGGCTGACCAAGGATCGCACCGTGCTGGTCATCGCGCACCGACTGCATACCATCACCGGAGCCGACCAGATCGTGGTCCTCGATCGTGGCCAGATCGCCGAGCGCGGTACCCACGATGAACTGCTCGCCGCCGACGGGCGCTACCGGCGGTTGTGGGAGACCGGTTGTGGCAATCAGGTGGAGCTGGCCGCGATCCAGGAGGGCGCACGATGATCCGCACCTGGATAGGGCTGGTGCCGGCGGACCGCCGCGGCAAGTTGATCCTGTGCGCCGCGGTTGGGGTGCTTTCGGTTGTGGTCCGCGCGATCGGCACGGTGCTGCTGGTTCCGCTCATTGGTGCCCTGTTCAGCAGCACCCCACAGCAGGCGTTGGTGTGGCTGGGCTGGCTGACCGCTGCGACGGTATCCGGGTGGGTGATCGATGCCATCGGCGCACGCGTCGGTTTCGAGCTGGGTTTCGCTGTGCTCGACCATTCCCAGCACGGTGTGGCAGACCGGCTGCCCGGTGTGCGACTGGACTGGTTCACCGCAGACAACACGGCGACCGCCCGCCAAGCGATCGCCGCCAGCGGGCCCGAACTGGTGGGACTGGTGGTCTACCTGCTGACGCCGCTGGTCTCGGCGGTCCTGCTGCCACTGGCCATCGGGCTGGCGCTGCTTCCCATTTCCTGGCAGCTGGGATTGGCCGCGCTTGCCGGTGTGCCCCTGCTGCTGGGTGCGCTGTGGGCGTCGGGGCGATTTGCTCGACGTGCCGACAAGGTCGCCGACGAAGCCAATATTGCGCTCACTGAGCGCATCATCGAGTTCGCCCGAACCCAACAGGCGCTACGTGCCGCGCGTCGTGTCGAGCCTGCCCGCAGCCTGGTCGGATCCGCGCTTGCGCGCCAGCACGGCTCGTTGATGCGGTTGTTCGCCATGCAGGTTCCCGGCCAGCTGCTGTTCAGCATCGCCAGCCAGCTGGCGCTCATCGTGCTGGCCGGAGCGACCGCGGCGCTGACCGTGGGCGGCACGCTGACGGTTCCCGAGGCGATCGCCCTGATTGTCGTGATTGCCCGTTACCTGGAGCCCTTCACCGCCGTGAGCGAGCTCGCTCCCGCGCTGCAGAGTGTGCGCGCCATGCTCGATCGCATCCGGTCGGTGTTGACGGCGCCGGCCGTGGCGGCCGGGACCGCCACGCTGGATGACGGCCCTGCGGCGGCGCGGATCGAATTCGACCACGTCGCATTCAGCTACGACGGCGCCACCGAGCCGGTGCTTGACGGGGTCAGTTTTTGCTTGCAGCCGGGTACCACGACTGCGATCGTGGGCCCCTCGGGATCGGGAAAGAGCACGATCCTGGCGCTGATTGCGGGTCTGCACCAGCCGACCGGAGGCCGCATCCTGATTGACGGAGCCGACGCCGCGACGCTGGATGCGCACACCCGTCGCACGCTGTCGAGCGTGGTGTTCCAGCATCCCTACCTGTTTCATGGCTCGATCCGCGAGAACGTGCTGGCGGGAAACCCGGGTGCGGACCAGGATCAATTGGGGCGGGCGATCCGCTTGGCGCGGGTTGACGAGCTGATCGACAGGCTGCCGGACGGCGCTGACACCGTTGTGGGCGAAGCCGGTTCCGCGCTGTCGGGCGGTGAGCGCCAACGGGTCAGCATCGCGCGCGCCCTGCTCAAGGACGCCCCGATGCTGCTGGTCGACGAAGCAACCAGCGCGCTGGACACCGAGAACGAGGTCGCGGTGGTCGATGCACTCACGGCCGATCCGCAATCACGCACCCGGGTGATCGTCGCCCACCGACTGGCGAGCATTCGTCATGCCGACCGCGTGCTCTTCGTCGAGGATGGTCGAGTGGTCGAGGACGGATCGATCGATGAGCTGCTCGCCGCCCAGGGGCGCTTCCATGAGTTCTGGCGACAGCAGCACGATGCCGCCGAATGGCGGATCCGCACCGGCTAGATCAGGTCGGCCGAAACTGATGCCGTATGGCTTACAGTTGCTAGGTGGCCGCCTTGGTTTCCATCCCTCGCCACCCCACCGACGTAACCCCGCCGTGGCTGGCGGCGGTCCTTGGCGAACGCGGCACACCGGTCGGGGTATCGGGAGTCGATGTGGTCCCGATCGGCACCGGGCAGACCGGAGCCACCTATCGGCTGACCGTCACCTATGACCCGGATCCGGCGGGTCTGCCGGACACCTTTGTGATCAAATTGCCGGCTCAGGATGACACCGTGCGGGACCGAGTCGTCGTCGGTTATCGCAGCGAATGTGCGTTCTATTCTTCGGTTGCCGATCGGGTCCGGGTTCCGACCCCCCGCTGCTTTTACTGCGAGATCACAGAAGATGCAATGGATTTCGCGCTGCTGCTGGAGGATCAGGCGCCCGCGGTGCAGGGCGACCAGCTCACGGGCTGCGGCGAACGGGAGGCGCGGCTGGCCGTCGTTGCGCTGGCCGGGCTGCACGGGCCTAGCTGGTGTGATCCGGTTTGGCTGGACCAGCCCGGGATCGCATTCCCTTTCCCGGATGAACCTTTCGCCAACGGTCTTGGTGAGGTGGCGCGGATGAGTGCGGAGATCACCCTGGACAAGCTCGGTGATCGGCTCAGCGCCGCCGACCGCGAAACCTTCACCGAGACCATGAATCTGGTGACGCCGTGGTTGCTCGCCGAGCGGGACCGGTTTGCGCTGCTGCACGGCGACTACCGGCTCGACAATCTATTGTTCGACCCTGACCTGCGCCGCGTCGCCGTGGTCGACTGGCAAACCCTTGGTATCGGCCTTCCGGCTCGAGACCTTGGGTACTTCACGGCAACCAGCCTGAATTCCCAGCTGCGTTCGGACATCGAGGAAAGCCTGGTCGATGACTACCACCGAAAGCTGTTGAGCTACGGCGTCACCGGATATGACTGGGAAACATGCTGGCGCGACTACCGACTGGGCATGCCGCACACGGTCCTCATCTCGGCCCTCGGATTTGCTTTCGCCACCGCCACCGAGAGTGGCGACGAGATGGTGTTGACCATGCTGGGGCGAGGTTGTCAGGCCATCCGGGATCTAGAGACGCTAGAGCTGATCGGCTGAGGTCATCGATTCGCGGCCTTGATCAGGTTGGACCCGATGATCAGTTGCTGAATCTCGCTGGTGCCCTCATACAGCCGCAGCAGACGGACATCGCGGTAGATGCGCTCGACCGGAACTCCGCGCATGTATCCACTGCCGCCGTGAATCTGCACCGCGAGATCGGCCACCTTACCGGCTTACCGGCCATTTCGGTGCAGAATAGTTTCGCCGCCGACGGCGCGATCCGCCGATCCGCTCCGGAGACCCACATCCGTGCGGCGTCGCGCACCAATGCGCGGCCCGCCAGCACGCCGGTCTGCTGGTCGGCGAGCATCGCCTGGACCAGTTGAAAGCTGCCGATCGTCACACCGCCCTGGGTTGCGGTGGATGCGTACGCCACGGACTCGTCGAGCGCACGTTGTGCGGCGCCCACCGCGATCGCGGCTATGTGTACCCGGCCGCGGGCCAACGAGGTCATTGCGGCTCGATAGCCGATGTCCTCGCTGCCGCCGACCAGCGCGGCGTCGTCAACCCGGACGTCGGTGAAGCTGACGTCAGCGGTCCACGCGCCTTCCTGGCCCATCTTGGCGTCCTTGGCGCCCACCTCGACACCGGCGCTCTGCGCGGGCACCAGGAACACGGCGATGCCCGGGCTCTTGTCGCTGGCGGGCCGAGTGCGCGCGAACACCACGAACAGGTCGGCGACGGGCGCATTGGTGATGAAACGCTTTTGCCCCGTAATCAGCCAATCATCGCCGTCGCGAACGGCTTTGGTGCGCAGGCCGGCGGGGCTGGATCCGGCTCCCGGTTCGGTCAGGGCAAAAGAGGCGACGACGTCGCCGGACGCGATGGGCTCCAACCAGCGCGCCTTCTGCTCATCGGTGCCGAACCCGACTAGCACTTGCCCGGCGATGCCGTTGTTGGTGCCGAACATCGACCGCACTGCCAGTGAGGTGTAGCCCAATTCCATGGCCAGCTCGACGTCCTGCACCAGATTCAGCCCAAGACCGCCCCACTGCGGCGGTATCGCGTATCCGAACAGTCCCATCTGTTTGGCCTGGTCACGTAGGTCTTCGGGAACCCGGTCCTCGTCGAGGATCTGCTGCTCACGCGGCAGCACAACCGAGCGAACGAAGTGGCGGGTCTGGGCCAGGATCTGCGCAAAGTCCTCGTCGGATACCTGGGGGGCGGTCATGGGCGGATGCTCCTTCTGGGGTGGGCGCCTGGGCACCGCTGTCACGGCAAGATCATATATGAAATATGATATTTGACTGACCGAGCCCTCCGAGGGCCAGAAGACGTAGGGAAGTGTGATGTCGGTGTCGTTGCTGAACGGTCAGATCGCGGTAGTTACCGGTGGGGCCCAGGGCTTGGGCTTGGCGATCGCGGAGCGGTTCGTTTCCGAGGGTGCTCGGGTAGTCCTTGGTGATGTGAACCTCGAGGCGACTGAGGCCGCGGCCAAGCAGCTGGGCGGCGGGGAGGTCGCGGTGGCGGTGCGGTGTGACGTGACCAAGGCCGACGAGGTCGAGACGCTGCTGCAGGCCGCGCTGGAACGGTTCGGTGGCTTGGACATCATGGTCAACAACGCCGGCATCACTCGTGACGCGACGATGCGCAAAATGACCGAGGAGCAGTTCGATCAGGTCATCGATGTGCACCTGAAGGGCACCTGGAACGGCATCCGGCTGGCCGCGGCCATCATGCGTGAAAACAAGCGCGGCGCAATCGTCAATATGTCGTCGGTGTCGGGCAAGGTGGGGATGGTCGGCCAGACCAACTACTCCGCCGCCAAAGCCGGGATCGTCGGGATGACCAAGGCGGCCGCCAAAGAACTCGCCCACGTCGGTGTCCGGGTCAATGCCATCGCTCCGGGCTTGATCCGCTCGGCGATGACAGAAGCCATGCCGCAACGTATCTGGGACCAGAAGTTGGCTGAAGTGCCGATGGGGCGAGCCGGCGAACCCAGCGAAGTCGCTAGTGTTGCCTTGTTTTTGGCCTGCGATCTGTCCTCGTATATGACCGGCACCGTGCTGGACGTGACGGGAGGACGGTTCATATGAGTGCCGCTATGCGCCAGGCTGTCATCTGCGAACCCGTCCGCACACCGATCGGTCGCTACGGCGGAATGTTCAAGTCATACAGCGCTGTTGATCTGGGCGTCGTCGCGCTGCGCGGACTGCTCGATCGCACCGGCCTGGCGCCCGCTGCGGTCGGGGATGTGATCCTCGGGCACTGCTACCCCAGCAGCGAGGCCCCGGCCATCGGACGGGTGGTGGCGCTGGATGCCGGCCTGCCGGTGACGGTTCCCGGTATGCAGGTCGATCGGCGCTGCGGATCCGGGCTACAAGCGGTGATTCAGGCCTGCCAGCAAGTCAGCAGCGGCGATAGCGACCTCGTCGTTGCCGGAGGCTGCGAAAGCATGAGCAATGTCACTTTCTATTCCACCGATATGCGCTGGGGCGGTGTCCGCGGCGGAATACGCGTGCACGACGGACTGGCTCGCGGCCGCGTCACCGCGGGTGGAAGACACTACCCGGTGCCGGGCGGGATGCTGGAGACCGCCGAGAATCTACGGCGTCAGTATGGTATTTCGCGTTTGGAGCAAGACGAGCTGGCGGTGACATCGCATCAGCGTGCGGTCGCAGCCCAGAAGGATGGAATTTTCGCCGAGGAGACCATTGCCGTTCCGGTGCGAACCCGCCAAGGCGAGGAAATGATCGACACCGACGAACATCCACGCGCCGACACCTCGGTGGAGGCCCTGAGCGGGCTCAAACCCGTTCTGCACCAAGATGATCCCGAAGCGACGGTGACGGCGGGCAATGCCAGCGGGCAAAACGACGCCGCATCGATGTGCGTGGTGACCACACCGGAGAAGGCCGACGAGTACGGGCTGAGACCTTTGGTGCGTTTGGTGTCCTGGGGCCTGGCCGGGGTGGCGCCCGACGTCATGGGCATCGGTCCGGTACCAGCCACCGAGGCCGCGCTCGCCAAGGTGGCTCTGCGCTTGGCCGACATCGATCTGATCGAACTCAACGAGGCGTTTGCCGCCCAAGCGCTCGCGGTGATGCGGGAATGGAACTTCGGCGCCGCCGACCGCGACCGAACCAACGTGCACGGTTCGGGTATTTCGCTGGGCCACCCGGTGGGCGCGACCGGTGCCAGAATGCTGGCCACCCTGGCTCGTGAACTCACTCGCCGTCAGGCGCGCTACGGGCTGGAGACGATGTGTATCGGTGGCGGCCAGGGCCTGGCGGCGATCTTCGAGCGGGTCGGGTAGCCATGCCTGGGCCGGACTTGCCGCTGAGCGGCATTAGCGTTGTAGAGGTATCCAGCTTCGTCGCGGCGCCGCTGTGCGGCATGACGCTGAGCCAGCTGGGTGCGCAGGTTATCCGCGTCGACCCGATCGGCGGTGCCTCCGATATCCGCCGCTGGCCCCTGGCGGCCAGCGGCACATCGATCTACTGGACCGGGCTGAACAAGGGCAAGCGTTCGGCCACCATCGATCTGCGCTCGGCAGCAGGACAGCGGCTGGTCCAGCGCCTCGTCCTGGAAGGCGACGGAGTCGTGGTGACCAATGCCAGCCTGCCCTGGCTCAGCCACGAAGTATTGGCCGCCACGCGTTCTGACGTCATCCATCTGCAGTTGCTGGGACGGCGAGACGGCGGTACCGGGGTGGACTACACCGTCAACGCGGCGACCGGATTCCCGCTCGTCACCGGTCCGGCCGACCATGCCGGCCCGATCAACCATGTGCTGCCCGCGTGGGACGTTAGTTGTGGGCTCTACGCCGCGCTCGCCGTGGTTGCCGCGCTGCGCCGCCGCGACCAGACCGGGGCGGGAGCGCAGATCAGTTTGGCGTTGGAGGACGTGGCGCTGGCCACGGCGGGGAACCTGGGCCTGCTGACCGAGCCGCAGGTCAACGGTACCCAGCGTGAGCGGCTGGGTAACTCCATCTACGGCCAGTACGGCCAGGACTTCGCCAGCCGCGACGGGACATCGTTCATGGTCATCACGCTGACCCGTCGGCACTTTCGCGATCTGGTCGACGTGACCGGCACCGGTCCGGCGGTAACGGCGCTGGCCGAGGCGCTGGGGGTGGACTTCGATGCCGAAGGCGATCGATACCGATACCGCAGCGTGCTCAATGGTCTGTTCGCCGCCTGGTTCGCCGATCACACGGCCGAGCAGATCGGCGCGGCATTGTCAGCCACGACTGTGCTCTTCGAGCGGTACCGAACTTTCGCGGAGGTGGCAGCCGATCCGAAAGTGACTGCCAACCCGTTGTTTTCTCAACTGAGCCAGCCCGGTGTGGGGGACTACCTTGCTCCGGGCCTGCCGACCGCTTTCGACGGGTGTCACCCCGCAGGTGCGCCCGCCCCGGCGCTCGGAGAACACACCGCCGACGTGTTGACCGAGTACCTGGGTTTGACGACGGCAGATATCGCCCGTTTGGCCAGCGCCAAGACGATCGGCGGTCCAGACGGCCAGCAAGATAAGGAGTACGCGTGGCCAAACTCGCTCAGACACTGGGCCTAACCGAACTACAGGCCGAGATTGTCGCGACGGTAAGGCAATTCGTCGACAAGGAAGTGATTCCCAACGCGTCCGAGCTGGAACGCAAGGATGCCTATCCGCACGAGATTGTCGAGCAGATGCGTTCCATCGGCCTTTTCGGCCTGATGATTCCGGAGCAGTACGGCGGGCTGGGCGAGTCGCTGCTGACCTACGCGTTGTGCGTGGAGGAGCTGGCCCGTGGCTGGATGAGCGTGTCAGGTGTGCTCAACACCCACTTCATCGTGGCCTACATGCTGCGCCAGCATGGCACCGAGGAGCAGCGGCAACGCTTTCTGCCGCGGATGGCCACCGGGGAGTCCCGCGGTGCGTTCTCGATGTCAGAGCCCGAACTGGGCTCCGATGTTGCCGCGATCCGCACCCGGGCCACGCGTGGCGCGGACGGCAACTACACCATTGACGGGCAGAAGATGTGGCTGACCAACGGTGGCAGTTCGACATTGGTAGCGGTGCTGGTGCGAACCGACGAAGGCGCTGCCCAGCCGCACCGCAACCTGACCGCATTTCTGGTCGAGAAGCCAACCGGGTTCGGGGAAGTGTTGCCGGGCCTGACAATTCCGGGAAAAATCGACAAGCTGGGCTACAAAGGCATCGATACCACCGAACTCATATTCGATGGCTATCGGGCAACCGCTGACGACATCCTCGGTGGCACCCCGGGACAGGGTTTCTTTCAGATGATGGACGGAATCGAGGTCGGCCGGGTGAACGTATCGGCGCGAGCCTGCGGGGTTGGCCTGCGCGCCTTCGAGCTGGCGGTTCGCTACGCGCAACAACGCCACACCTTCGGCAAGCCGATCGCCGAGCACCAGGCCATTTCATTCCAGTTGGCCGAGATGGCGACCAAGGTCGAGGCGGCACACCTGATGATGGTCCACGCGGCGCGGCTGAAGGACTCCGGTGAGCGCAATGACGTCGCGGCTGGAATGGCTAAATATCTTGCCAGCGAATATTGTTCGGAAGTCACCCAGCAGAGCTTCCGCATCCACGGCGGCTACGGATACTCAAAGGAGTACGAGATCGAGCGGCTGATGCGTGATGCACCATTCCTGCTCATCGGCGAGGGCACCAGCGAAATTCAGAAGTCCATCATCAGCAAGCGGCTACTGCACGAGTACCGAGAGTAGGGCTAGTAGGGCGATGACTGATCCGGAATTCGCGGCGCGGCCACAACTTTCCGACGACGTTGCGCGATACGTCCGCAAGAGGATATACGAAGGCAACTACGCCGCGGGCAAATACATACGGCTGGACCAGTTAGCGGCCGAGTTGAGGATCAGTGTCACACCGGTGCGTGAGGCGCTGTTCGCACTTCGCGCCGAAGGCCTGGTTGCCCAACAGCCGCATCGCGGCTTCGTGGTGTTGCCGCTGACCAAGCGCGACCTTGCCGATGTCGCATATGTGCAGGCTCACGTTGGCGGCGAGCTGGCGGCGCGGGCCGCGATCAACATCGGCGCCGCGCAGCTAGCTGAACTGCAGCAGATACAAGCGCAGCTTGAGGAAGCCTACGCCGCTGACGACGACGAGCGGACGGTCCGGTTGAACCACGAGTTCCACCGCGCCATCAATCTTGCTGCGGATTCTCCGCGGCTCTCCCAACTGATGTCACAGATCACCCGCTACCAACCCGAATCGGTGTTCCCCGGCATCGAGCACTGGCCCGCCCGGGCGGTCAAAGACCATCGGCGGGTGTTGGTGGCGCTGAAGAAACACGATGACAAGGCTGCCCGAACCGCGATGTCAGAACACCTCGCCTCCAGCGCAGTTCCGTTGATCGACCATCTCATCGCCCGGGGAGTGGTTGCGGAGTCGGCGCCGTCCGGGTCCGCGGCCGAGCGGGCCCGAGGGGGCTAGCGCCCGGTGCTGGCTCGGCCCCGTGGGCCGGACGGGAGGGTCACCCTTCGCGCGCCAGGCCTGCCGGTTGCTGCCCCGGTGTGGTGTTTGCTGGGTCCGGTCGAATATCCGCACCCAGTTTGGTGCGATCTGTTGTTGCCCGAGTGCGTCGGGGAATACGCTGCGTATAGGGCGGGCAACGCTACCGGGAGAGGAACACCATGGCCCTAGCGTCCTTGTCCGGCGCAACCGCCGGAATTGTTGCCTGTATGACAGCCTGCGTGTTCGCCGCACCGACCGTTGCCGATCCAGGTGATCAGATACCCGGGAATGGGGTATTTCTCGTCGGCACCGACATGCTGCCGGGCACCTACCGCACCGAGGGGTCGGCCAATCCGCTCATCTTGGTCTTCGGACGGGTATCGGAGCTTTCGACCTGCTCGTGGTCGACTCCCAGCACACCCGCGGCGAGCACCGATGACATCATCGACACCAATACCTCCATGGGGCCGATGTCGGTGGTGATCCCGCCAACGGTCGCGGCCTTTCAAACGATGAACTGCAAACTCTGGATGCGGGTCGGATAGCCCCACCCGAGCTGCGGTCAATGTTGGAGAATCGTTTTGCGCCTGCGTAGATCGCCTCGTCCGTCCAGGCGTAAGTGGTCTGCATCGGCAACGGGCCCCGGGCCGTGCGCATCACGAATCGGTGGGCCGGGTCCAACTCGAGTGGCTTTGGCATCTGCCACCGCACAGCTTTGATGTTCGCATACCACTGGGTGGCGTTGTCCGGACTGCAGCAGTGCTCGGCGACTACGGTGCGTCCCGGTCGATCACGATGTCGACGGCAACATCGACCGACGTCATTTCCGGGATCCTAGATGTCGGCCGGAGCTCGCAGGCGTCATGCGGTGTTGGCCAGCATGTCGCGCAGCCGCTGGAGATCGACCTTGCCGGTTGGGCCGCGTGGAATATCAGCGTCGTCGGCCAAGAGCAGCCACACCGTCGGAACCTTGAAGGCGCTCAGCACCTGGCCCGCCGACGTTCTGAGGTCCTCGGAGGTGAGTGCCGGGGTGCTGCACACCGCCGCTGCAGCCAGCCGTTGGCCCTGGGCGCCAGCCACGTTGGTGACGAAGGCGTTGGAGACGCCGTCGATTGTCCGCAAGGCGGTTTCGACCTCCACGGGGTAGACAGTGGCACCGCTGACCTTGAACATGTCGTCGGACCTGCCGTGGTAGAACAGGTAGCCGTTCGCGTCGAGGTGGCCGAGATCGGCGCTGCAGTAGTAACCATCAGCCGTGAAGACCTCTTCGCGGCTGCGCCGGCAGAGGCCGCGTAGCGTGTGCGGCCCCCGGATCTGGATCTGGCCTATCGTTTCCGCGGGGACTCGGGTGCCGGTCTCGGGGTCCACGATGCGGATTTCCATTCCGGGAAAAGGCTAGCCGCAGCTGCCCCACGCGGTGGGCGGCATATCGGTGTCGGCGCGGTAGCCGCAATACGGTCCGAATGCTTCTGTCATGCCGAACAACCTCGCCCGTGCCCCGGGCTGGGCACGTCGTTCGGGTGGTAGCAGTGCCTGTAGCCTGCCGGGCTGCAGAGCCGAAAGGTCAACGTCGACACTGCTTGGGTGCCGCGCGAGCGCCTCGGCCTGATCAGGCCACCCACGAAACATCGTGACGCGCTCTGCCTCCAGCAGGCGCAAGGTGTTCTCGGGGAACGGCCGCGCCTCGGTCACCAGGGTGGCTCCCGCGAGCAGCGCAGAGAGGATTCCGCCACCAAACCCGCCCACCCAGAAGAACGGCATCGGCAGATACAGCCGGGTGCCGAGGTGATGCGGCGCGCGGTCAGGCCCGATCGCACCGCGCCCAAAGCGCTTCCATGGGAATGCAGGACCCCTTTGGGGGCTCCGGTGCTGCCCGAGGTGAACATGATCACCAGGGTGTCCGCCGCGGTGACTGTTTCGGCGATCGGCTCGACCATCCGGAGTGCCCGGGCACCGGCATTGGAAGAGCTGACTTGGTCGTCCGCCCAAACCCGTTGCAACGCTGGAAGTTCGGCTCTAGGTACCGACTCGACCGCGTCGAGGTATCGGTGGCCACGGAACTCCGGCACGCTGATCAGGAACTGCACCGCGGCCGAACGAAGTTGCGATGCCAACTCGCGGGGGCGCAACAAAGTGCTCAACGGAACCAGCACCGCACCGATGCGGGTCAGCGCTATCGCGATCTGTACCCAGCGCACACCGTTGGGCATGATCAGGCCAACGCGAGTGCCCATGCCGGCACCCGCTTGGATGAATGCCGCAGCCAAATCCGATGTGGAAGAATCAAGTTCGCGGTAGCTTAGTCGACTTGCCTGATCGATCACCATGGGCTTGGCGCCGTGCCGGGCGGCCTGCGACCGCACCAGGTGGTCGATGGTGTCAGGCATCGAAGCACTTCTTCAGTTGGTGCGTATCGACCTTGCCGCTGGACAGCAGCGGGATCTCGCTGGGGGTCAAGGTGGCGAGGCGGGTCGGAATCTTGTAGGCGGACAACTCCGTCTCGAGTCGTTCGCGCAGCGCCAGCTCGTCAAGCGCTCCGACACCGTCTGCAACGACGAGCACGGCGGCCACCACCTGTTCGCGCTGGGGATCGGGGATGCTCACGACATGAGCCACCATGCCCAGCTTGGCGATCGCCCTTTCGACCTCGGCCGGCGACACGTTTGCGCCCGCGGTTTTGATCAGCGAGCTCAGACGGCCGGTGAAGTACATGTATCCGTCTTGGTCGGCCCGTACCAAGTCGCCGGTATGGAACCAGCCGTCGGCATCGAAGCATTCCTCGCGGCTACGTTTGTAGTAGCCCTGCATGACGAAGGGCCCACGAATGCACAGTTCGCCAACCTGGCCGACGTTGACGACTTCCCCGGTGCCGGGCTCGATGATGATGGTGTCGAACCCGGGTGCGGGTTTACCGAACGACCCGCGCCGGGATTCGGGCTGGTCTGACTCGTCGGCGCTGATCAGCACGATGCTGCCGGCTTCGGTCATCCCCAGCATGTTGTGCCGCAGTTCGGGATCTACCGGTCTGGCTTCGGGTGCCATGATCGGATACAGATTGCCGCGGCGCATCGATGAAAGGTCCCGTCTACCAAAGCTAGGATGGTTGGCTAGCCGTGCGACTGTGGAAGCGAAACCGTTTGTCATGGTCGGCTTTTCCCGCTCGAGCAGGTCAAGGGTGGTAGCGGCGTCGGCGTTGGAACACACCAGTATCGATCCGGCGAGCAGTGTGGCCAGCAGCCCAAAGGCGAACCCGCCGATCCAGCAGAATGGCGAGTTGCAGAACAACTTGTCGTCGGTGCCCAGTCCGCGAATGACGTTGAGATTCTGCTGATGTCTCAACAGCGCGCTGTGGGTGTGCACGACTCCCTTGGGGGCACTGGTGGTGCCCGACGTGTACACGATCGCCAGTACATCAGAGCCGTCGACGTCATCTTCCAGTGCGCGCAGCATTGTGGGGTCGATGGTCTGGCTGAGGCGGTAGACGCACTCGATACTGCGGGTTCGTCGTGGTGCCCCGCGACGATAGCTGACCCAGGCCGTCCGCAACTGCGGGATTGCCCTGGAGAATAGCCGATCTTCTCCGTCGAAGCCGGTGTCGCCAAGTAGTTGCCTCAATCGGCCCGCGTAGTCGTGGGAGCGGAATGTATCGGCGCTCAATAGGATCTGGGTGTCGCTGTCGACCAGCTGCTCGTGCAGCTCCCGGGGCGTGACGAAGGTGGAAATCGGGATGACCACCGCGCCGATTCGAGCCGCGGCGAGCATCCCGATGACGAAGTCGGAGCCGTTCGGGTAGAGCAACCCGACATGTGCTGCCTTGCCGATGCCCAGGGCGATCAGCCCGCGGGCCAGCTCCGCCGAACGCAGATCGGCCTGGGCATAGCTGATCCGGTCGCTATCGCACACCAAGAACGGGTGATCTGGGCGACAACGGGCTTGGCGGCGCAGGATCTGCGCGACCGTCGGGGAGTCAGCCGCCATGATCCGCGCGGGAACCGGCGGCACCAAAGTAATGCCGGATTGCGCCGAGGTCAGGCTTGCCCGACGCTGTTCTCGGAATTTCGGCGACGATCGAAATCTGGGTTGGGATCTCGTAGCCGGACAACCGCGTTCGCAGATACTCCACCAGCTCGGCACCGCCGATGTCGGCGGAACCGCGCAGTTCGACCATGGCAACCGGAGTTTGACCGAGGCGCTGGTCGGATCGGCCCACTACCGCGGCAGCTGCCACCGCCGGATGGCTCTCCAACGCCGCTCGCACATCGTCGGGCAGCACCTTGAAACCTCCACGAATGATCGCCTGATCGGCTCGCCCGACAATCCAGACAAAGCCATCCGCGTCGATTCGGGCGACATCGGTGGTACGCACCCACGGGGCCGAAACGCCCAACTGGGCTGGCTTGACCTCGAGTAGGCCCAGGCTAGCCCGCTCGACCGGGGCGCCCTCGGTATCGACGATCCGAAGTTGCGCACCCGGGTTGGCCCGGCCGACGCTACCGCGTTTGGTGTGCCAATATCGCGAGTGATCTGCGAGGGTCCAGCCGGCCACGCCGCCGCCGAACTCGGTTGCCGCATAAGAAGTCAGCACGAGAATGCCGTACTTCTCGGTGAACGCATCGGCATCGTCGGGGGCCAGGGGGGCGGTGCCGCAGGTGACGGTGCGGACGCTGGCGAGGTCGGCGCGGGTGAGGTCGGAGTGCAGCACCGTCCGCAACGCGGCAGGCACCAGCGATACGGTGCGGGGCCGATGTTTGCGTACCGCCGCGGCCCAGGCGTTCAGCTCGAATCGGTCCAGCAGCACAAAGGGGCGGGCTTGCGCGATGCACTGCAGCACTCGGTAGACACCGCCGATATGCACCAGCGGTGAGTTCACGATGGCAACTCCGCGTCGGGGTTCGGTGGGCGCCGGGTCGCGATCCGGGGCTGGGCCCATGACGCTGCGGGCGAGCATGTCGTAGCTCAGGTCGACCCGGTTGGGCGGACCGGTTGTGCCGCTGGTCAACATTCGCACCGCGACGTCCGCACCGGCGCCGCGGGTGGTGTGGTCGCCGGGTTCGCCGGGGTGGTCGAACAGATCCGATAGGGACACGGTGGCGCTGTCCGTCGTATTGGTCACCAGGAGCCCAAGGTCCTCGTCCGATCCGGCGATCAGCGGCAGCTCCAAAGCGGCGATGTCGGCTCTGGTGCGTTCGTCGCCGCGTGACGGGTTGATGGTGACCACGGTGGCACCGGCGAGTAGGACGCCGAGGAACGCGGCCATCTGTGCGGGACGATTACGCAACAGTATTCCGATTTCAGGGCTCGGTTGTTTGGCGGCGAGTGCGGCCACTCGCCGGGGCGCAGCGCCGAGTTGTCCCAAGGACAGCCAGGCGCGGTCGTACTCGACAGCGCGGGCGTCTGGTTGCAGGTCCAGGGTGACGGCGATGCGTTGACTCAGGGGGTGATTCGACATCAACGAGTCTTCGGTTCGCTGCCGTCAGGACGGGGCGGTAGGTCGGCCAGTTCGGCCCTGCCCAGTGGGTTGCCCAGTCGGGTGTAGATCAGCCCCTGCTCCACCGCGGCGCGGTAGGGCTTGTCCAGCGACTCCCAGATCGCTTTCACGGTGCCCTGCGTCGCGGAGGGCGGCTTGGCGGCGATCGTCGCCGCGATCTCGTGTGCCCGCTCCCACAACCGCTGTGGCGCGACCACTTCGGATACCAGACCGATCCGTAGTGCGGTTTCGGCGCCGACCCGTTCGTCGTTGCCCATCAGGGCGATTCGCAGCGTTTCGCCCAGGCCGATCCGCCGCATCAAGCCAATCGGCTCCAGCGCGCAGACCAGACCGGCCGAGACGTGCGAGTCGAAGAATGTTGCCCCTGTGGAGCAGATGACGACGTCGGACTCATTGATGAAGTAGAACGCGCCCGCGGTGCACATGCCCTGAACGGCGCACACCACGGGCTTCCACATCTTCTGCCATTTCGGGCTCAGGAACTCGCCGGGATCCTCATGGTTCCAGATATTTTTGGGTTGTCCGTACGGAGTCTTGATGTCGAGACCCGCACTGAACGCGCGGCTGCCGGCCGCCCGCAATACCACCGCGTGCACCGATTCGTCGTGTTTGATCAGGTGCCAGGCCGCTGCCATCTCTTCGCACATGGTGCGGTTGAACGCGTTGAGTTGGTCGGGCCGATGCAACGTGATGGTGGCGACGTGGTCGGTGGTGTTGACGTCGACCAGGATGGTTGTGAAGTCCGGTTTCTCGGATCGCTGCGGTGTCACTGGCATTGCCAATCCGGGTCTCGCTTCTCCGCGAAGGCTCTGGGGCCTTCGAGCGCATCCCGGGTCCGCAGTACCCGCTCGCGGAATGCCTCGGCGAGCATCTCGGCTTCGGGTAGCGGCAGGTCGATCCCTTTGAGGATGGCCAGGCGAGTACCCCGGACGGCCAGCGGGGCATTGCGGTTGACCATGTCGGCGATCTCGTGTGCCCGCTCGAGCAGCCGGTCGTGCTCGACCACCTCGCTGATCAAGCCGAGGTCGAAGGCGCGCCTTGCATCCATCCGCTCGTGCTTGCCGACCAGCGCCATCCTGAGCGCGACCGATCGCGGTAGCACTCGGGCCAGCCTTACCAGCTCACGCCCGGCCACCAGGCCGATGCTGACGTGTGGGTCGAAGAACGTTGCCGTCTCCGACGCGATGACGATGTCCGATGTAGTGGCCCAGTCCAGTCCGGCGCCGCAGCAGATGCCGTTTACTGCGGTCAGTACGGGTTTGGCCATGCTGCGAAATGGCGGCGTACCTTCTTGGGGCGCCTCCCACTGTTCGTAGGTTGCCAGGTAGGGCCGCTCGTAGATCACCTTGCCGTCGCCTGGAATGGCCTTCACGTCCGCCCCGGTGCAGAAGGCGCGACCCGTGCCGGTGACGATGGTCAGCCACACCCGGTCGTCACCTTCGGCTTCGGCGTAGGCGGCTCGCAACTCGGTGATCATGTGCGGACTCAGCGCGTTGAGGGCGTGAGGTCGGTTGAGCGTGATGGTGGCGGTGTGTCCGTCGAGCTCGTAGCCGATGGTGTCGAACGCGTCGCCAGGCATGGTCATCGTCCCTCGAATTTCGGCGTGCGATGTTGCCGGAATGCGGTCAAGCCTTCTTTGAAATCGGAGGTCCGACAAGTTAGTTCGAGGTTGAACAGTTCATGTGTCATCGACTCGGTCAGGGTTGCGTGCTGGCCGTGGTTCAGGGCCTGCTTGGCAAGCCCGATCGCAACAGTCGGCCCGCGAGCCAGTCGGGTGAGCAGCTCGTCGACCGCGCTGTCGAGGTCCGTCGCATCGACGACTTGGTGGATCAAGCCCCAGTCGGCTGCCTCGGGCGCGGTCACCTGCTCGCCAAGCAGCAGCATCCGCCGGGCCCGGGCCAAGCCAACCAGGCGCGGCAGCAGCCAGGTAGATCCCGAGTCCGGGCTGAACCCGCGGACTACGAAAGGTTCCCAGAACGTGGCATCACTGGTGGCCACGGTGAAGTCGGCGGCGAGCGCCAGGTTGGCGCCCAGCCCGGCGGCCCACCCTTGGACACCGCACACGACCGGGAGGTGGATGGTGTGCAGGAGTTCGATGACGCGGTGCGCGGCGTGCGGAATTCGCCTTAGCAGGTCGCCGGTGCGAGGGCGTTGGGTGCCGGTGCTGGCCGCGACCCAATCGGCGCCGGCGCAGAAATCGGCACCGGCACCCCGGATCAGAATCGCACGCAGCGAGTCGTCAGTGGCGGCGCCGCCCAGCGTATCGAGCAACATCTCGATCATGTTCTGAGTCAACGAATTACGCCGTGAAGGTCGATCGAGCGTGATTCGCAGCAGGGTGCCATCGCGGCGCGATGTCACCGACCCCTCGGGCCCGGCCGAGTCGGCCTCGAGACTCACCGTCGAATCCGGCCTTTCTCCGCCATATCGTTATCCATACAGTAGGCAATACGATTGCTACACTGTATAAGTCAGCAAGGAAACATTGCTGACGGAACATCCCGGTGAAAGAGGGACGCATGGCCCAAGGCGAACCTCGGGCGGCTGCCGGTGATGCCAGGTTCGGCGAGTCGCCGCTGGCCCAGACCGTCGCCGCCGCGGGTGTCATCCGTCGCCTCACCTCGCTGTTGCTGGCGATGGAACACCCACATCCCACGGTTGATGCCATGCTCGCGCAGTGCTGCGAGTGGGAACGTGAGCTGGCCGCGGCCGCCCCGGACAATGCCGCGCGCATCGGTCCGGATGCGGACGGCAACCGCGTCTACCTCAATCACGCGACTGACATCGGCGCCTACAACCCGTGTTTTCCCGAATACAAGTTCGATCAACTCGATCCCGAGCGCGCGGCCGGCGGGGTCAATTTCCCGTTGGTCTACGAGGGCCCGCCGGGTCTGGTGCACGGCGGATTTCTTGGTGTCTTCTTCGACTGCGTCATCCAGCATCACAACTGCGTCAGTGGGCTTTCCGGCAAGACCCGCTCCCTGGCACTGACCTTCCGCAGACCTACACCAATACTGACCCACCTGCGGTTCGACATCACGAGATCGGTGACGGACCAAGGCATCTCCTCGAAGGCGTGGCTGATGGTCGATGAACAACTGCTCTGCACCGGCGAAGTCCAGACATTGGCATCGCGACCGGAAGAGTTGGCGACGTATCAATTCGGGCGACGGCGAAAGGTGTCTGGCTCATGACCGCCGCAGACGGCCCGGATGACCGTATGCAGTTCGAGGCGGAACCGGGTACGAGAATCGCGACCATCACGCTGAACAACCTCACGAGGCGCAATGCATATGACGCGGCGATGCGTGATGCCATTGCCGGCTACCTGGACCGCGTTGCCGCGGATGACGATCTCATCGTCGTCATCTTGCGTGGCACCGGCGGGGTCTTTAGCGCCGGCGCTGACATGAACAACGCCTACGGGTGGTACGGCGAGGCTGACGCCCCGGCCGCGGATCCGCCAACCCAGCGGCGCCCTAGCCAACGTCGCCGACTTACCGTGGACCGCAGGTCATTCAGCTTCTACCACAACCTCATGGGCTTTCCGAAGGTCACGGTGGGTGAGATCGCGGGCCATGCGCTGGGGGGAGGTTTCGAGATGGCCCTGATGACCGACATCTCAGTGATCGCGCGCAACGCCCGAATCGGTATGCCGGCAACGCGATTCCTGGGGCCTGCGCTGGGCAGTCTGCACATGTTCTTTCACCGGCTGGGGCCGGTGTTGGCCCGCCGGGTACTGCTCACCGGTGACATTATTGAAGCGGGTGACGTCGAACATCTTGGAATCTTCACCGACACCTGCGATTGCGGCGCCGTGGCGGCCCGAGCCCGGTACTGGGCAGAGAAGGCGGCAAAGATGCCCGCCGACGGCATCGTCATCGCCAAAGAGGCCTTTCGGCTGGTTGAGCAGACGCAGGCATACGCGGGTGAGGAAGTCGCCAGCTATCTCTTCCACGCCTTCGGCACCAACTTGCAGTTCGCGCCGGGGGAGTTCAATTTCGTCAAAACGCGGGCCGAGCACGGAACGAAGGAGGCATTCCGGCTGCGTGACGAGCACTTTCACGTGCCCGAGCCCGAGTCCTGATATCCGAAAGGTCTAACGCGTCGTAGCCTTTGCCCGGGTTCGCGGCGCTGGTGGCTTGGCCGCCTTGCGCGGCCGCGACGGGGCCGACTTGGCGGCTTTGGCCCGTTCGTCGATCAACCTGCCGGCGTGGTCGAGAATGCAATCAAGGCCGTATTCGAAGTTGGCCTCATCGGGGGTCGCGATCCGGTGTCCCTTTCCGCTGACTTGCGCAAGCAGCGGTGTGGTCAGCGGGTCGATGTTCATGGCGTCTTCGATTGCCCGCGGGCCGCTGTCGGCCGACTGGGTCTTCTCGTAAAGCCGGTGCAGCACCACTGATCCGCGCACGTGTATCGAGACCGCGGCATAGGTGTCGAAGGCGTCCTCGGGGGATAGCCCCGCCTCCACCAGATTCGCGATTGCCCGCTCCATCTCTTGCGCGCCCAGTCGGGCGGTCTTGGGACTCAGGGCTGACCTGATCAGAATCAGATCGCACAGTATTGGGTTGCCCATGAAGGTCTTACGCATCAGACGGGCGTGGTTGCGTAACGTCTCGCGCCAGTCGCTGGCCTCCACGTAGGGAGTGGCGAACACGTACTTGCTCAAGGCGCGGTCGGTCATCGCATTGAGCAGGTCGTCCTTCTTGCGGAAGTACCAGTAGATGCTGGTAACGCCGACCCCAAGATGTTTGCCCAGCATTGGCATGCTCAGGTTGTCGATCGATACCTGCTCGGCAAGCTCGAACGCGCCGCTGATGATGTCATCGGGATTGATCGAACCGCGTTCGCGTCGTTGACGTTTGTCGGCGGCTGCCCGCTTTGCCACTACCGGCACCTCCATCAATCTCCTGCGTGTGCGATCCCAAGCCGACCACCGGACGAACCTACCGGCAGTTGCACTCCGACCTGTGTATACGATGACGTGTCGTCGCCAAGCCTGACCGTCAACCTTACCGGGGGCGGGCCGATCGCTGAGGGCGACAGCTATGCGGTAATGCCAGGTGGGAGCGTCTCCGCACTGATTCGGGCGGCCTTACCTTTATTACTGTAATGCCTATCGTAGGCACTTTGGTATCCAGCGGCGCGCGGGTGAACACGATCGAGTGCGGGCGCGGTGGCGCAGTGCGCTGTGCCGGAGGTAACCAAACGACCGCTGCGGCGAAGGCGGTGCCGATCTAGTCGGGGGATTGTGGGTTTGGCTGTCGACAACCCAGTCTGACCCGAGTGCAAGGTTGCCCGCTCAGCTACCGACCCCGCGGCACCGGGACGGTGGGCTCGAGTACGGCCCGATCCGGTCGCTGGTAGGGCGCGCCAGCAGTCTCATTGTACGCAACGAGCGCGTGGTCACCGGTGAATGTACTATCGCCCAGCAGGGCCGCGTCGCCTCCAATGAGACGCCTTCCCGCGGTGTTGCGCGGGGATGATAGGGCCGAATTTCTTGTGCCGCAACGATGCAGCGGGAAGCTCATCGATATTGGTTGAGTCTTATCGCCGGTGGCGGGCGCCGGCGCAACGGCGATGTGAGGCCGTCGCGGCAGCGCATCCGTGACGAATGCCTCAGCGCGTGACAGCATCTGGTCGTTGGCCCTGGACCGCGTGGTCGTCGGCGACCGGAACAGGTTGACAACCGCGACCGCGGCAAATTCTTCGGTGGGCGACTCGCCGTAGTTCGGCTACTCTGCCCTTATACCCGCCAATGGGCGACGCACGTTTCCTGATCCGCGGATCGGGGTTGCGTCCAGATGCATTGGTACACAGGCCAGGCTGTCAGGATCTGCGAGAGGGCACCCCGAGATGGAGAAGAACCTGGGCAAGTTGCTGGACCATGCACCGGAGCAGGGCGTAGAAGAACCGTGCTGCTCGGTCCCCGATATCGGCACGATTTGGGTTCGCCGTGCGACGCGAGAAGAGCTCCCCGAGCTATATGCGTTGATCAAGCGTGAGGTGGGCGACGTCGCGAGTTTTGAAGTGCTCGAAAGTGTTTTCAATAAGAACGCTGACAGCATTTGGGCCGTCTATCGCTCGAGTGATGACACGCGCGCCGATGCAGAACTGATCGGCTCATACGCCTTCCTTCACTTGAATCAGACCGGCCTTGAGCGCCTGGAATCTGGCGCATTTGATGGACGTGATCCCGATCTAGGCCTGATCGTTGGGTCGGGAACCCAGCCCGCAGCACTTTACGTCTGGGTCATGTTGCTGACGGTGCGCGGGATTTCGCGCATCGTGACGTGGCTTTTCGTCAATGCCGCGGGTGCGGAAACCCTGAGTGCGCCGATGTTCACGACCGCCGCAACGACGGACGGCGTGAACGCGGCTCAGGGCTACGGCTTTCTGGCCCAGGGGCAGGGTGGCGTATCCGCAGGCCAGCTCTACCGGGTAGAGCGTCCCGAGCGTGCGGTGGGAGTGTCCAACTCGGTGCGAGCTGTATTGCCGTGAACTTGTCCGCCTCCGTGGTTGTCACCCATGATCGCCTGGCAGAAGCTTTTGCGATTCGTTCCGCCGTGTTCATGTCGGAGCAAGAATGTCCTTACGAGGAAGAATTTGATGGCAACGATTTCTGTGCCACTCATATTCTGGGTTTTGTCGAAGGCCGACCGGCCGGGACGATGCGCGTACGCTGGTTCGCGGAGTTCGCAAAGTTTGAACGTGTTTGCGTGCTCCCGCAGTACCGCAATTCTGACGTCGTGAACACGGTGATTGAGTTGTCGTTTGATGTGGCGACCCGCAAGGGCTTCACCGCAATCTACGGCCATGCTCAGGTGCGGCTTGTGCACTTTTGGGAGAAGTTCGGGTTCAAGCCCATGCGGAAAGGGGCCAAACTTGTTTTCTCCGATCATGAATATTTGGAAATGATGTGCGAGAAACGGCCGAGGTCCGACGCCATCACGCTGGCGGGCGACCCCTATCTGTTGTTGCGGCCGGAAGGGGCGTGGGACGATCCGGGCGTGCTGGAACGGTCCGCGGCCCGGCCCGCGACCAATCCGTATTAGCCGCCACCGTGGCGTGTGCCGGGGTCCGCGCGCTAGCGCTGAGCTTTTGTGCGGGGCGAGTCCTCGGATGGAATCTATTTACGTGCAACAGAATTGACCATGGCAATGGTCGACGTGGCGTAAGGGATCCGGAAAAGTAGCCGTGAACTCGGGATTTTGGTGATGTTGCCGTGGGCTAGGCGGGGCGGATTTTGACCCCGATGAGTTCGGCAAGACGTGGGGTGGGGGTCTGGCGGTGGCCCCAAACGTCGATGGATTGGGTCGGCGCGTCAGTCGGTCACACCCCTGGCGCACGTGTGGGTTCGCTGTACTGAGGTGTCCAGGGGGCAAAGTCGATGGTCTGGCCGGGCCCGCCGAGACCGTGGGCGCCGGGGGATCGGGTTCATCGGCATGGTGGCCATAAGTTGTCCTCCGGTGCGGCACAATTCGCTGTTCCGCTGCAGGCCGGTGACCTGCGGCGGCGGTTGTAGAATGCGGTACCGATAGGTATACAGTATGCATATAGGGGTCGCGGTCGGCCGGCAGCGGTGAGGAGATGCGGATGAGCGCTGCTGATGCGCAAGGCGCAGTGCTCTACGAAGCGACGCCGGGCGGCGTCGCGATCATCACGTTCAATCGGGCCGATCGCCTCAACGCCTGGGGGCCCGACCTTGCCGCCGGGTTCTACACGGCGATCGATCGCGCTGAGGCGGATCCGGGTATCAGGGTCATCGTGCTGACCGGGCGGGGCCGTGGCTTTTGCGCGGGCGCCTATCTTGGGTCGGCGGATGCGGCGGCGGGGTACGACAAGACTATGGCGAAGGCGAAGGACGCGAACCTGGCCGATCTGGTTGGTGAACGCCCACCCCATTTCGTGACCATGCTGCGCAAGCCGGTGATCGCCGCGATCAACGGACCATGTGTGGGCATCGGCCTGACCCAGGCGCTGATGTGTGATGTCCGATTCGCCGCGGCCGGGGCAAAGTTCGCGGCGGTGTTCGCGCGGCGCGGCCTGATCGCAGAGTTCGGTATCTCCTGGATTTTGCCGCGTCTGACCAGCTGGGCGGTCGCGCTCGATCTGTTGTTGAGCGGTCGGACCTTTCTGGCCGAGGAGGCCGCCCAGCTCGGGTTGGTCAAGGAAGTCGTCACCCCCGAACAGTTGATGCCACGCGCCCTCGAGTACGCCGAAGACATCGCCCGTTACTGTTCGCCATCTTCGATGGCGGTGATCAAGCGCCAGGTCTACGGCGACGCCACCCGCGATGTCGTGGAAGCCACCTCACACGCCGAAGTGCTGCTGCGTGAAGCGATGCCGAGGCCGGATGTCATCGAGGGAATTGTCAGCTTCCTGGAGAAGCGGCCACCGCAGTTTCCGTCGCTGACCTCATCGGAACGCTGAGCGATTCGGCGTTGCGGGAAGGACGATCATGGACAGCTTGGGTTACAAGGGGTTACAAGGCGATCGACGTCGACAACCACTACTACGAGCCCCTGGACGCGTTCACCCGGCATCTAGACAAGAAGTTCCGCAGACGCGGTGTGCAAATGGTTACCGACGGCCGGCACACTCAGGTGATAATCGGCGACCGGGTCAACCGCTTCATCCCCAACCCGACATTTGACCCGATCATCGTTCCGGGCTGCCTGGACCTGCTGTTCCGCGGCGAGATACCCGACGGCGTAGACCCGGCATCGCTGATGAAGGTCGAGAAGCTGGAACTTCGTCCCGAATACCGGAACCGGGATGCACGCGTCGTCGTCGTCGAAAGCCAGGGCATCGAGACGATCTTCATGTTCCCGACCTTCGGCTGCGGAGTCGAGGAGGCGCTCAAGGCGGACATCGAGGCCACCGCGGCATCGCTGCATGCGTTCAATCTGTGGCTGGACGAGGATTGGGGTTTCGACCGGCCGGACCATCGCATCATCGCGGCACCCATGATCTCGCTGGCCGACCCCGAGAAGGCGCTCCAGGAAGTCGAATTCGTGCTCGAGCGAGGCGCCCGGATGGTGCACGTGCGTCCGGCACCGGTACCGGGTGTCCCCAGGAACCGGTCGCTCGGTCACAGGTCGCACGACCGGGTCTGGGCTCGGTTGGCCGAGGCCAACGTTCCGGTGGCGTTTCACTTGGGCGACAGTGGCTATCTTGAGATTGCCGGAATGTGGGGAGGCAAGGAAACCTTCGAGCCCTTCGCGGCTCCGCCCGACCCGCTGGACAAGATCCTCGTCGACGACCGCGCCATCCACGACACCATGGCGTCGTTGATCGTCCACGGGGTCTTCGATCGTCATCCCACGCTGCGGGTGGCCAGCATCGAGAACGGCTCCGAATGGGTGCACAGGCTGGCCAAGCGTCTGAAGAAACTAGCCAATCAGCACCCGCGCTCGTTCCCCAACGACCCCGTCGATGCGTTGCGCGAGCATGTCTGGATATCGCCCTACTACGAGGAAGATCTCACGGTGCTGGCCGACAGGATCGGGGTCGACCGCATCCTGTTCGGCTCGGACTGGCCACACGGTGAAGGGCTGGAGTCGCCGCTGGCGTTCACCGAAGAGCTAACCGGATTCAGCCGGGCAGAGGTGCAAAAGATCATGCGTGACAACGCCTTGGACTTCCTCGGTGTCACGGTGGCGTCGGTCGCCTAGGTTTTCCGGAGTTGTGGCCGTGACCGAATGGACGATCGGCGCCGTGCTGGACGCTATCGCCGAGGTCGTTCCGGATCGCCCGATGACCGTGTGCGGCCCCCGCCGCACCAGCTTCGCCGAGGCGGCGCAACGAACCAGCCGGTTGGCAAGCTACCTCAACAAACAGGGGTTCGGGGCGCACCGCGCACGAGAGACACTGCAGCGGTGGGAATGCGGTCAGGATCGGGTTGCGCTGATCATGCACAACGACCTCTACCCCGACATGGTGATTGGTTGCTTGAAGGCACGCGTGGTCCCGGTCAACGTCAACCACCACTACTCGCCGCGCGAGATCGCGGAGTTGCTGGACTATGTCCGGCCACGGGGCATCATCTACCATCGCGCGCTGGGAGCGCGGTTCGCTGATCTGCTGCCGGCAGCGGGGGCCGACCTCCTGGTGTCCATCGACGACGGGAGCGGCGCCGCAGAACTTCCCGGTGCGCTCTCACTGGATGAGGTGGTGACCGCCGGTGCACCCAACTACCGGCCGACTGGATCACCCGACGATCTGATCATGATGTGTACCGGCGGCACGACGGGTCGGCCCAAGGGAGTCCTATGGCGACAGGGCGACATGTACGTCGCCTCGATGGTCGGTGCCGATCACGCCAACGTCGACGAGATCCATCAGAAGGTGCGTCTCGGTGGCTCACCTTGGTTCGCGGTTTCGCCGCTGATGCACGCGGCGGGCCTGTGGACCGCGTTTTCGGGTTTCCTCAGCGGGTTTCCGGTGGTGCTGTATGACGACCGCGCCAAGCTCGATGTCCGGTCGGTGTGGGCAACCGCCGAACGCGAAAAGGTTGGCATGGTCACGATGGTGGGCGATGCCTACGCCGGCCCACTGGTCGCGGAGCTGAGCGCTCACCCCTATGACTTATCTGCCCTGCAGGCGATCGGAACCGGTGGCGCGGCAACAAACCCCAAGTACAAACGCGCACTGATGGAGCGGCTGCCGCACGTCACGATCATCGAAGGCTATGGATCATCGGAAACCGGCAATATGGCGTTCGGCCACAGCCGCAATGGCATGGCGAGTGAGACGTTCGCGATGAGGTTCGGCGGAGCGGTCGCGTCGGCTGATCGCAGCAGATTCCTGCAGCCCGGTACGGCTGAGATTGGTTGGGCGGCCCGGATGGGCCGGATCCCGCTCGGGTACTTCAACGATCCAGAGGCCACCCGACGGACGTTCCCCGAGATCGAGGGTCATCGCGTCGTGATTCCCGGGGGCCGGGCCGCCATCGAGAACGATGGCACCATCCGACTTTTGGGGCGGGATTCGTTGGTGGTCAATACCGGTGGTGAGAAGGTCTTCGTCGAAGAGGTCGAGGAAGTCCTGCGTGGGCATCCCGACATCGCGGATGCGTTGGTCGTTGGGCGCGCCAGCCAGCGGTGGGGGCAGGAAGTGGTCGAGCTCGTCGCGGCGCGCCCCGGGGTGGATCTGGCCGGCGACGAGCGGGCGCTCTATGCCCTGTGCACTGCGAAGCTGGCCCACTTCAAAGCGCCCAAGGCCTTCATCTTCGTGTCGCACATTCAGCGTCTTGGCAATGGCAAGCCGAACTATCGCTGGGCCAAACAAGCCGCGGCCCAGCAGCTTCCGGTGGGGGGATCCGCATGACTGACAGGGCGATCGACTGCCTGGTGAACGTGCACTTCGGTGAAGCCGAGGCGCAGCCGAACTGGATGCTGAAGGTCCGCGACGACTACTTCAAGGGCCCCGACTCGATGTTCTCGCCGGTTGATCTGGCCCAGCTCCTCGACGTGATGGACGAACAAGGGGTACAACGAGCGATCCTGATGGACTCGTTGGCCAGTCCCTCGATCACCGCACGCAAGTTTGTTCAAGCCAAGCCCGACCGCTTTGCCCTGGCTATGGGAGGCATCAATCTGCTGCGCCCGGTGCGGCCGCTACGGGAACTCACCGCGATCGTTGGGGAACTACCAGTCGCCTATGCCGCGGTGGGGCCTAGCTTTTGGGGCGAAGGACAATACCCGCCCAGCGACGCCGTCTACTACCCGCTCTACGCCAAGTGCGCGGAACTCGAGCTAGCGCTGTGCATCAACACCGGGATCCCCGGGCCGCCCATCCCGGGCGAGGTGCAGCATCCCATGCATCTTGACCGGGTGTGCGTGCGATTCCCTGAGCTTCGGCTGTGCATGATCCACGGTGCCGATCCTTGGTGGGACGTGGCAATCCGGCTGCTGCTCAAGTACTCCAACTTGCGGCTGATGACGTCGGCTTGGTCGCCCAAGCGGCTGCCGGAGAGCCTGCTGCACTACATGCGGACGCGAGGCAAGAACAAGGTGATCTTCGCCTCCGACTGGCCGGTGCTGCGGATGCGCAGGGTGGTGCCCGAGGCGCGCGCGCTCGATCTGCCCGCCGACGTGTTGGCCAACTACCTCTACAACAACGCGCAAGAATTTTTCTTCGGGGAGGAGAGTGGGCGATGAACCGTTTCGAACTGCGCAGGTTGGACTACAGCTTGTCCGAGGACCACTTGGCGCTGCAATCGGCCTACCGGCAGTTTCTTGCGACCCATTGTCCGATTGAAACCGTGCGTGCCGCAGAGCCTTCCGGGTTCGACAAGAACCTATGGGAGCGGCTGTGCGCGATGGGCGCTACCACGATGGCGGTCCCCGAGTCCGCGGGCGGTGACGGTGCGACCCTGGTCGACCCCACCTTGGTCGCCGAGGAGATCGGTCGTGCACTGGCCCCGGTGCCATGGATTGACCATGTCTGCGCGGCCCGACTGCTAGCCCGCTTTGGGACGCCGGATGCCGAGACCGCGGCCGTGACCGAAGGCAAACGGGTTGCCGGACTCGACGCCCGCATCGACAGCGGGTACGGCACCCGGCTGATCCCGACGGGCTCGATAGCCGACCACATCGTCGTTCGCGACGGCGACGCGATTGTGCTGCTCTCCTTCAGCAGTCGGCCGGCGCGGGTCGACAACATCGGCCGATTGCCCATGGCATGGATAGATCCCGGAACAGCCGATCTGCGCAGGGTACTCGCGCAGGGGCCCGATGCCCTCGCCAATTACCAACGTGTGCTGGATGAATGGCGACTATTGAGCGCCGCCGCCCTGGTGGGATTGGTCGAGGCGACGATGGAGATTGCGGCAGAGTTCGCCAAGACCCGCTACACGCTGGGAGTGCCGATATCGACATTGCAGGCCATCTCACATCCTCTGGCGAATATGGCCATCACGGTGCAGGGGGCCGCAACCTGGCTCGGCGCGCGGCCTGGTTCTTGGACAACGAACCCGAAGCGCGGCCGGAGTTGGGGCTCTCGGCGTTCGTCTTCATGGCCGAAGAGGCCGCGAAGGCGGCCACCATGGCGGTGCACATCCAAGGCGGCCTGGGTGTTTCGGCGGAGGCCGCTGCGACCGCATATCTGGTACGGGCCAGGGGATGGGCACTGGCCGGTGGTGATCCGGGCGTCACCGCCCGCCGAATCGCCGAGATCGTGGCCGGCCGCGAGAGTTCGGAACAGACCGCGGGAGTCTAGGACAGGAGTGGGCGATGGATTTCTCCCGAGTGCAGATTTCAGACGCGGACCGCGAGTTTCGGGAAACGGCGCGTAGCTTCCTGGCCACCCATGTCACCGAGGAGGTTCGCCGGCACGATCGTGAGACCGGCGACAACTTCCATGAAGGTCTGCATCTGGCGTTGGGCGCCGCAGGCTACTTGGCAGCGGAGTGGAAACCAGAGGCCGACGGCGGCTTCAGCCGGGTGCGGCGGCGCATCTGGGAGCTGGAAAAGCGGCGTGCCCACGTGCCGTGGGTGACTTGGGGGACCACCGCCATGGTGGCGCGCTCGGTCGCGAAGTTCGGTTCGCCCGAGCTTGTCGAAGAGGTGCTCCCCGGTGTCTTCAGCGGCCACGTCCGCATGTGTCTGGGGTACACCGAGCCCGAGGGCGGCTCGGACGTCGCGACCTGCAAGACCCGGGCGCTGCGCGACGGAGACAGCTGGCTGATCAACGGATCGAAAATGTTCACCACTGGAGCGCACAACTGCCAGTACGTATTCCTGATCACCAATACTGACCCGCAGGCGCGAAAACATAAGATTCTCACGATGTTTCTGGTTCCGCTGGACTCTGCCGGCATCGAGATTCAGGGTATCCGGACCGTCGACGGTGACCGAACCAATATCGTCTACTACAGCGACGTCCGGATAGACGACAAATATCGGCTCGGTGCGGTGAATGGCGGATGGACGGTTCTGCGTGAGCCGCTCAACGTCGAGCACGGCGCGGTTGCGGCGGCTCCCGATGGGCTGCAGGACACCTCGATCATGATGCACCAGGCCGGGTCCATGGCCGAAGCGGTCGACCGGGCCGCAAGCTGCGTGATGCGGCCAGACCCCGATGGACGCCGCCCCATCGACGACACTTCGGTGGCGTATCGGTTGGGGCGCAGTGTCGCCCGGATGGAGGCCGCATTGTCCGCCCCGAGCATTTTTGGCCGGGTCGCGATTGCCCAGACGATGCGCGACATTTCACCGGATCTGATGGACATTCTCGGCAGCGCCGCCGCACTACCGTTCGGGACCGATGGTGCGGTCGATGACGGCGGCGCCGAATACGTCTACCGTTGCGCCCCACTGGTCGGCATTTACGGCGGCACGCTCGAGGTGTTCCGCAACATGATCGCCCAGCACGTCCTGGGGCTCGGCAAACCGAGTTACCCGCACCGAACGTGAACAGGCTGCGATGGTAGCCGGTTATGAAATGGCACCGGATCGCTTGAGCTGATCGATGCGGTCCCAATCCATACCCAGCTCGAGCAGCACGGTTTCGGTGTGTTCGCCGGGCTGTGGGGCCCGGGTTGTGGTCAGCGGTTCGTGGTTGAACTGGACCGGGCCGCGTACCACCCGAAACGGTGGGCCGCCCGCACCGAGGTCGACCTCGGCCACCATGTCATTGGCCAGGGCCTGCTCGTCGTCGGCCAATTCGATGAGGCTCTGGAAGGGCGCCCACTGGCCTTTCATCGTTTTCAACCGCTGTCGCCAGTATTCGAAGGGCCTAGCGGCAACCGCTCTAGCGATCAATGCTCCGGCCGCATCGGCATTGCGTAGCAATTGCTCGGCTTCGCCAAACCGCGGGTCGTCAGCGGCCTCGGGGATTCCCAGATGCTCAAAGGTGTCGCGTATGTAGCCGGTCGGGCTGAGGATGCAGAGGTTGATGGTGCCGCCGTCGGAGGTTTGATAGTTGCCCATGAACGGGTTCATCGGCATGCCGCCGGATTGCGGCATGCGCGAACGCATCGTCTCACCGGTGTCCATGCCTTGAGTCACGCTTGCGCCCGCCGCCCACCACGCGGTGCTCAGCAAGGACACATCGACCTCCAGCGTTTCCCCGGTGCGCTCCCGATGCAACAGGGCGGCCGAGATGCCGCCCGCGATGTTCATCCCGCCGATGGAGTCACCGAAGGCCGGAATTCCTTGTGCCAGTGGAGCACCCAATTCGGGAGGGGTCAGCGCATGTCCCACGCCGCTGCGGGTCCAGAACGCTGTCCCGTCATAGCCTCCGACATCGCGCTCGGCGCCCTTGTCGCCATAAGCGGTGCCGCGCGCGTAAATGATGTCCGGGTTCGCGCCGCGGACGTGTTCCACGTCAAACTTGTTCTTTTGCCGCGCGCTGGGCAAGTAGTTGGTCAAGAACACGTCGGCAGTGCGGGCCAGTTCGTGCAGCACGTCTTGGCCATCGGAGGTGGCGAGGTCGATGCCGACACTGCGTTTGCCCCGGTTGGGGTGCTCGATCAGCGGGTGCCGCTCGGGATCGAGTGCGATGCCCCCCACGTTGAGAAAGCCACGCTGGGTGTCGCCGCGTCTCGGGTGTTCGACCTTGATGACGTCTGCTCCCCAGTCGGCGAGGATCGCGCCCGCCGCCGGGACGAACGTGAACTGCGCTACCTCGAGGACCCGGTAGCCGGCCATGACCTTGATCAAGTCGGCACGGCTTCGAACGTCACCGGAAGGGCTTTCGGCGAACGGAAGGGCTGGCCGTGGATGTGCGGATCATCAGCTGTGGCCAGATCGATGTTGGTCAACCGATCCAGCAGGCATTCGAGCGCGACCCGAGTCTCCAGCCGGGCCAAGTGAAGCCCCAAGCAGGTGTGCTCGCCGGCGGCGAAGGAGATGTGCGGGATGCGCTCGCGGAAAATGTCGAACACTTCTGGCCGTTGCCAGCGGTGCTCATCGCGATTGGCCGAACCCATGCACACCCCGATCACCGAACGGGCCGGAATTGGAACGCCTTGCACTTCGGTGTCTTTGGTGGTGAATCGCTGCACGGTGGTCAGCGGCGTCTCGAAGCGCAGGCCTTCCTCGATCGCTTGCGGGATGAGTTCACGGTGCGCCCGCACGGCCATGAACTGGTCCGGATGGGCGAGCAGCAGGTAGAGCAGGTTGCCCGAGGATCGGTAGGTGGTTTCCAGCCCGGCGGGCAGTAGCAGACACAGAAACGAGTAGATCGCTTCCTCGCTGAGCTTTTCGCCGTCGATCTCTGCGGTGACCAAGTCGCCGATGATGTCCTCGCTGGGTTTGGACCTACGTCTGTCAATCTGCTCGAGAAAGTACTCCTTGAGCGCGGCTGAGGCTTCGAAGGCGAGTTGATAGTTGACGGTATAGCTGATCAACTGCACCGCTCGCTGGTGAAACATCGCGAGGTCCTCGTCGGGCAGTCCGAGCAGCCTGGCGATGACCCGGGTCGGGAACTCGAAGGTGAAATCTCCGACTAGCTCGGCTCTACCGGCATCAATGAAATTGTCGATCAACGCGTTGCAGATCGGCCGGATGACGGCTGGCTCCCAGCGAGCCAGAGCTTTGGATTTGAACGCGGCTGAGACCAGGTTGCGATGGTCGCGGTGCTGCTTGCCCTCCATCGCCAGGATGGTGGGCCCCATGAATAGACCGATCGTTTTGTAGTAGGTCTTGGAGGTGAACGCCCGACTGTCGCGAAAGACCGTGTTGACCGCGGCAAACGACATCGCCGAGAACTCGCGTCGCGGCCGCAAGGACTCGGGCGTCTTGGAGTAGTCCATCACCGTGCCTGGAAATACGCCGCCGCGTCGACGCTGTTGGGCAAAAAAGGGGTAGGGGTTGCGCGGATTGACAGCTTGGTCGCCGGTGCCGGCGACGGAGTGAACCGGGCTTGTCACCTGATCTCCAGCATTCTCCAGCGGCGTAGTACCTGTTGGAGATCGTACTGTAATTGTTACAGTAGGCAATATGGCTGGCTAGCCGTCAGCCGCCTGCTCCTTTGCCCATCGGTAGTCGGCTTTGCCGGACGGACTGCGTTGGATCCCGGCCCGGAACACGATCGCTTTGGGAAGCTTGTACCGCACCAACGATTTCGCGGCATGCGCGACCAGTTCTTCGGCATCGGCAGCGGCATCGGGGTCGAGCGCGACCACGGCGACGACTTCCTGGCCCCAGCGTTCGCTGGGGCGTCCGGCGACCACCACGTCGGCGACCGCAGGATGGGACGCGATCGCGGTCTCGACCTCCTCGGCGAAGATCTTCTCCCCACCGGAGTTGATGGTGGCCGAGTCGCGGCCCAGCAACTCGATGCATCCGTCGGCGCGGTGGCGGGCGCGATCCCCGGGCACCGTATAGCGGACGCCGTTGATCACCGGAAATGTCGCCGCGGTTTTGGCGGCATCGCCCTTGTAGCCCAGCGGAACGTACCCGCGCTGGGCCAGCCAGCCGATTCCCTCGTGGCCCGCAGGCAGGATCGCGGACAAGTCCTCGGCAGCCACATTGGTATCCGGGCCGGCGTTGAAGGTTCCGGTCGATACCGCACCCGACGCGGAGAGATGGTGCATCTGTGCGCCGGTCTCCGAGGATCCGACCCCATCGATGATGACCGCGTTGGGCAGCGCCTCGATCAACCGTTGCTTCACGTAGGGCGTCAGCAGCGCACCGCCGTTGGCGACCGCGACCAACGACGGCACATCCGCAGTGCCCTTCTCGATCGACGCGACCAAGGGCCGCGCTATCGCGTCGCCGACTACGGTCACCACCGAGACGCGCTCCCGCTCGATGGTGCGCACCACGTCCCGTGGGTCCAAATGATCGACAACCGAGGCGAATACGACCGTCTGTCCGGTGGTCAGTGCCGTCATTACCGTCCACTGCGCGGCGCCGTGAATCAACGGCGGCAAGACCAACAGCTTGGTCCCCGGCCCGGCGGTCGTTCGCGCCACGATCTCGTCGACGGAGTTCACTGGCTGGCCGCTGTAGAGGTCGCGGCCGCCGAACGATGTTATGAAGATGTCGTGCTGGCGCCACAACACCCCCTTCGGCATGCCGGTGGTGCCTCCCGTGTAGACGACATAGAGATCGTCGGGGGAGGGCTGCACCGGTAGCGGTTCGGGTGAGCTGTTGGCGATGATGCTCTCGTAATCCACCGCGCCGTCCAGCAAGCCGTTCCCGGAGTCGTCGGCGATTTGAATCAGGACGCGGAGCCGGGGTAATTCGGGTAGCAATTCGGCGACCCGCGGCGCGAACGTGGCGTGGTAGATCAGCGCGGTGGCGCCCGCATCCGCCAGAAGGTACTGCAGCTCGTTCTTCACGTACCGGAAGTTGACGTTGAACGGAGCGACTCGGGCCGCAAAGCTGCCGAACAGTGCTTCGACGAACTCGTTGCCGTTGTAGGCGTAGATGCCAAGCAGATCCTGTCCCACCTCATGGCCGGCGAGTTCGGATCGCTCGGTGTGACAACCCAGGCCCTGCGAGTGCAGGTATGAGGCCAGGCGGTTCGATCGCTGGTGGATCTGGCGATAGGTGTGGCGCCGGTCGCCTTGGGCGATCAGTTCCCGGTCACCGATTGCGGCCGTGACGGCGCTGGCGACAGCGGGCACCGTGAATTGGGTAGTCATGTCGGACCCGGTTTCCTCTCTTGCCGAGCAGACGCGAAATCGCACCCGCAATGCTCGCCTGGTGCGATTCCGCGTCTGCTCGCGCTATCACGGTTGGTGGGGTAGGAGGCGGACCATCAGGGCATCGGCCTCGCTGAGAAGGGTGCCCTCGGCGCTTGTCATGGTCGCGGCGATGAAAATCTTCCTGCCTTCGGTTTTCGTGATCCGCCCGCGCGCGGTCAGCGTCTGCTCGATCGGGGTGATGTTGCGGTAGTCGACGTGCAAGTAGGCGGTGCGGGTAGGAGGGATACCGGCCGTCGATACCACCATCCCGCACAGCCAGTCGTAGCAGAGCGGGATCATCCCGCCGTGCACCGCACTGTTGCCACCCACATGCGACCGGGTGAAGTGACCGGTCATGATGACGCCGTCGACTCCGGAACCGGTAACGGTCCAGGGTGGCAGCAAGGGATGGCCCAGGCCGGGGAGATCGATGACGCGGCCGGCGGGCGCCGAAAGCTCGGGCACCTGGTGGCCCTCCAGCGACGCGCAGACGGCGTCGACCTGCTCGGCGGCCGCGGCCCAGGTCGAGCCGTCAGGATTGATGGAGACGGTCAAATCCTGCAGGCGGCGCATCGCGGCGACGAAGCGGCCCAGTTCTGGAGGGCCGTCTAGGGGTTTGACTTCGGGAAAGCCGCCCCGGACTTCGGGTGCCGTGTCGGTCACGGTGCCTCCCCGATCTCGACTGGCTGGTCGGTCGTGGTGATAGTCGCACCCCTCGCCTCGGCCCGGCTGATACTAAGTTCGTTACAGTATAGATTTCAGCAGTTCCGCATCGCTCGTCCAGGGGAGCTCTATGGCCCGAAGAGGCCCGGCTGAGCCCGGCGCGGCCCTCGCCGCGCTGGTGGTTGGTACGGGCTCGCATCCGGCGGGCCGTATCGACGGTGCGCCTGCCGCCCCGAAACCGTTGCTGGTGGACCGGGGCGCGTCTGGTGCCGGACTCGGCCTGCAGTTGCGGTCGCCGGTGGCGTCGCTTCAGTGCAGGTCTGAGCGCCTGCTGCGCGAGGTCGCCGAGGCCACGGTGTTGCGGTGACCGGGCCAGCCCGCTCGGCGCGCGAAGTCGTGGAGCTCTACAACCTCGTGGTCTGGAACGAGTGCAACCTCGAGCTGGCGGGGGAGTTACTGGCCGACAACGTTATTCGTCATGAAGTCGGCGCGACGCACACGCTGACAAACGCTCAGGCAGTCCAACGAGTGGCAGATGCCTGGAGGCTATTCGACTCCCTGCACTTCGCCCTGCGGGTCGTCATTGCGGGCCAAGACGGGGAACACGTCGCCATCGTCTACGACTCGACGATGACTACCGGCGATGGCCAGCAAACCAATGTCGCCAGCATCGAGGTGTTCCGTGTCGTCGCAGGCCGGATCACCGAGGTATGGAACTGCGGATACCAGCAAGGAGTTTGGAATTGAGCGATCGCACGCTGAACGAACTTGGCTATTACCTGCTGGCTGGGGCCGGGGGAGAAGGACCTGCCACGCTGATGGACGAAGCCCGTCGCGGGGAGGAGTTGGGCTTGGGCACCGCGTTCGTATCAGAACGCTGGAACGTCAAGGAGGCATCCTCGCTCGTCGGGGCCGCTTGCGCGGTGACCAGCCGGATGCAGATCGCCACCGCCGCAACGAATCACAACACCCGCCATCCGCTGGTCACCGCCTCCTGGGCCACCACCATGCACCGGCTCTCCGGTGGCCGGTTCACGTTGGGCATCGGCCGCGGTATTGCCGCGATCTATGGGGCGTTCGGCATCCCCGCGGTCACCACAGCGCAGATGGAAGATTGGGCCCAGGTCATGCGGCGCCTATGGAAAGGCGAGATGATCTTCAATCACGATGGCCCGATGGGCCGGTACCCGGTCCTGTTTCTGGATCCCGATTTCAACGAAGACATTCGGTTGGCATTGGTGGCGTTGGGACCAAAGTCTCTCGCGCTGGGCGGACGAGTGTTTGACGACGTCATCCTGCACACCTACTTCACCCCGGAAACGTTGCAGCGCTGCGTCAGCATTGTGAAGACCGCGGCGGACAGGGCCGGGCGGGACCCGGCTAGCGTGCGAGTATGGTCGTGCTTCGCCACGGTCGGTGACCACTTGCCCGAACAGTTGCGGCTCAAGAAGACGGTCGCCCGGCTGGCGACCTACCTGCAGGGCTACGGTGATCTTCTGGTGCACACGAACAATTGGGATCCGGCTGTGCTGCAACGATTTCGAGAGGATCCAGTGGTAACAGCGGTCCGCGGTGGGATCGACCACAAGGCCACTGCGGAGCAGATCGAGCACATCGCCACCTTGTTGCCAGACGAATGGCTGGAACCGTCGGCCACCGGTTCGGCGCAACAGTGCGTGGATCGCATTCGTGCTGAGTTCGGCTACGGGGCCGACGCGGTGATCATGCACGGTGCCACGCCCGATGAATTGGAGCCCGTCGTCGCGGCCTATCGACAGAAAGCCCAGTAGCGACAACCCCGCGATCCGTGGCCGCGACGTATGATAATGACGATGCGTGGCTGCCGGTCCGGACGAGTCGATGGCTCAACCGTGCGCAATATTCTGAATAGCATTGCAGCCCAATGTGTCTAAGCGATCTCGGATTCCCGTCGACTCCTGGCTGGAGGAAAGATGAGCTGCACTCGGCAACATGTGGTGGTTACCGGCGCATCGTCGGGCATCGGCCGCTCTACCGCACTACGGCTGGCCAGCGCGGGCTGGCACGTATACGCGGGAGTGCGCCGGGCCGCCGATGGTGAGGCGTTGCAGGCGGCCAGCTCGGGTGGGCAGCTCAGCCCGCTGTTGATGGATGTCACGGTCGCCGAGCAGATCGATGCCGCGGTCGGGATAGTCGGCGAGCACATCGGCGCCGCGGGTCTGGACGGGTTGGTTGACAACGCCGGGATTGGTGTTGCCTCGCCGGTCGAAATGGTTCCGCTCGACGCGCTGCGACAGCAACTAGAGGTCAACGTGGTGGGTCAGATCGCGGTCACCCAAGCGTTTCTCCCGCTGCTGCGCCGGGCGGCGGGCCGCATCGTGGTCATCGCCTCGATCGGTGATCGGTTCACTCCGCCCTTCGGTGGCCCCCTCGCCGCGTCGAAGGCAGCGATCGCTACCTTGGCCGATGCCCTGCGTCAGGAGGTCGCGCCGTGGGGCATCAAGGTGGTGATGATCGAACCGGCCAGCATCAACTCCGGTGCCGCCGACAAACTCGAACGCGATGCCAAGAAGGCAATCGACGAATTCGGTGCCGACGGGGCGCGGCTGTACCGCGACGCGTATCTGGGCATGGTCAAGGCCGCATTGTCTCGGGAGCGACGTGGCAGCCCGCCGACCGTGGTTGCCGATCTGGTGCTCAAGGTGCTGACCATGGCGCGGCCACACGGGCGCAATGTGGTGGGAAAGGACGCCAGGATGTTGGCGACCGTGTCCCGTTGGCTTCCGACCCCGGCCTTGGATGCGCTGTGCCGCAGGGTTTTCGGGCTTCCCAAGCCGGGTTCGCTGGCAATATCCAGGTCCGCGTAAAGAGGAAGGTGGTGGACGCTATGGCCCCAATGGAGATGCCCAACCAGGACCAGGTCCAGGCGCTTGACCCTGTCTTCGGGAAAATGGCCGTCGAACTGGGTCAGCATGCCTGGTCGTTGCCGCAACTGACGATGCGCGAAAAGAGCTTCGTATTCCTGGCGGCAGATCTGTGTACCGCCAACCTGGGTTTCCCGCTGCTCACCCACGTGCAGATGGCGGGGTTCAACGGCGTGACGCCTGCCGAGTGCGCCGCGGGCATCCGACATCTGGCGCCCTATGTCGGTTATCCGACCGCCGCGGTGGCGCTGCAGCAACTGCGTCAGCAGGGCCCGATGGGGGAAGAACCGGCGCAGGCTGTCGAACCGCAGCCGCTGCCCGGCCACATCGGCGAGGCCCTGGACGCCCTCGATAAGGACTTCGCGCGGTTCGTGACGGGGCAGTTCCATCAGCGGTGGGCTGGCGACCAAAGCCTGACGCCGCGCGAGCGTGCGCTGAGCTGCCTAGCCGCCGACGTGCTGAACCAAACCCTGGACGAATCCTTTGCGATGCACGTCGAGCTTGCGCTCGCGGCTGGCGCCGGGCCCGCGCAACTGAAGGCCGTGCTGCTGTTGGTTGCCGAGTACGGTATCCCCAAGGCGTGGCGGGCCTATCGCGCCCTGGACGCCCTCACGGCATGATGAGTGTTCGGCTGACCGGTTCGGCAGCGGCCTGCCGGTGGTAAATACCCCGCTGCAGGGCGGCCAGGAGCGCGTCGCGGGTCTCTCGGGGATCGATGAGCTCGTCGAAACCCATCTGCTCGGCTGAGCGATAGGACGCCTGCAACTCGGCATTGCGCAGCTTGGCGGACAGATCCTCATCGGCATGCGAAGCGCGACTGAGTGCCGCGGCGCCCATCGCCCCCATCGTCGCTCCAGGGTAGGCGAATGTCGCGACCTGACCGTCGAAGCTGATCAGACCCATCACCATGGATCCGAAGCCGTACGCCTTGCGCAGCGTGACATGCAGTTTCAGGGTGGTGGCCGCCGTCTGCGCAGCGAACATCCTTGCCCCGCTGCGCAATACGCCCGCACGCTCGGAGCGGCTACCGGGCGGCATGCCGGGGTTGTCGGACAGGAACACAATGGGCAGATGGAACGAGTCTGCCACCATGATGAAGTGTGCGGCCTTGTCGGCGGCGTCCGCGTCGATCGAGCCCGCCAGCACCCGCGGCTGGTTGGCCACAACCGCGACCGGATGGCCGCCCAGATGCGCCAGCGCGCAGATGATCGCCTTACCGAACTGTGGTTGCACCTCGAACCATTCGGTGCTGTCGAAGACCACATCGAGCACCGCGCGCATGTCATAGACGCGGCGGTTGTCGCGGGAGACGATGTCGAGCAACTCCGGCGTGGAGCGTCGCGCTGTTGTGCCCGAGGCCGGCAGGGAAGGCGGGTACGACCACGCGCTGGGCGGAAAATACGACAGGTAGCGGCGGATCATGTCCAGAGCGGCTGCGTCATCGTCGGCGACATTGTGGATGACCCCGCTGGCCAGCGCGATGTCCGGACCACCCAGGTCTTCCTTCGAAATATCTTCGCCCGTGGACTCTTTCACCACCGGGGGGCCTGCGGTGAATATCGCGCCCTGGCGGGTCATGACGGTGAAGTCGCACACCGGGGCGACCAGCGCACCATGACCGGCCGACGGTCCCAGCACCGCGGTGATCGTGGGCACCCGGCCTGAACAGCGTGCCTGCGCAAGTAGGTCGGTGGGGGTCCTGCCGTAGTGCACACCGGTGGGGCGGAAGCCCGCGCCCTCGAGCAACATCACCAGCGGAATCTTGTCGCGGACTGCGAGCTCGGCGATGCGATACCGCTTGGAATTGCTGCCCGGGGCGATGGTCCCTGCCAGCGTCGTGAAGTCCTCCGCGCCTACCAGCACCGGCACGCCGTTGATCTGGCCGGCCCCGGTGATGATTGCGTCGGCCGCGATCTCGCCGCCAACCAGTGTGCCGAGTTCGCGGAACGTGCCGGGATCGAGAAGTCGTTGGACCCGCGCGCGGGCGTCGAGCTTGCCCTGACCGTGGTGCCTGTCGAGCCGCTCGGGGCCGCCCATGCTGCGCGCACGTCCACGGCGACGGTCGAGATCGTCGAGCGTTTCGTCCCAGTCCTGGGCCTTTGTCATTGCTCTGTCCTACCTCGGATGGGGTCGGTCCGGATAAACCAAGCTCACATACTGGATTGCTTACTGTAAAGTTACCCACATGGCCAGCGCCCGCCGCCTCACCATTGACGAGAATCTCAACTCAGCTCGCAACGATGATGGTCTCAGCCAGCGCCGTTGAGCAAGCCCCGGCGCCCGAGGAGCTTCGCCGATGAGTGCGCCGACGATGGACGAAGCCGCCCTGCTAGCCGACCCGCTGGCCTACACCGATGAGACGAGGTTGCATGCGGCGCTGACCCGGCTGCGGGCCCAAGCCCCAGTCGCCTTGGCGGACGTCCCGAACTACCGCCGATTCTGGGCGATCACCAGACATGCCGACGTCATGGATATCGAGCGCGACAACACGCTGTTCACCAATTAGCCGCGCCCGGTATTGGCGACCGTTGCGGGCGACGAGTTGCAGGCCGCAGCGGGGGTGCGCACCCTGATCCACCTGGATGACTCGCAACACCGGGTGGCGCGTGCGATTGGTGCGGATTGGTTTCGCCCGAAGGCGATGCGGGCGCTGAAAGTCCGCGTCGATGAGCTGGCGAAGAACTATGTCGACGCGATGATGGCCGCGGGGCCCGAGTGCGATTTCGTCCAGCAGATTGCCGTCAATTACCCGCTCTATGTCATCATGTCGCTGCTCGGACTGCCCGAGGCCGACTTCCCCCGGATGCTCAAACTGACCCAGGAACTGTTCGGCAGCGACGACAGTGAGTTCAAACGGGGCAGCACGAGCGAAGATCAGTTGCCCGCGCTGTTGGACATGTTCGGCTACTTCAATGCGGTGACCACGGCACGACGCGCGCACCCGACCGCGGATCTCGCCTCGGCGATCGGCAACGCCCGCATCGACGGTGAACCGCTGTCGGACATCGACACTGTGTCCTACTACCTCATTGTCGCCACCGCCGGCCACGACACCACCAGCGCCACCATCTCTGGTGGCCTGCACGCACTGATCGAACACCCCGACCAACTTGCGCGGCTGCAAGCCGACCCGGCCCTGATGTCGCTGGCCACCGAAGAGATGATCCGCTGGGTCACCCCGGTGAAGCAGTTCATGCGCACGGCCTCCAGCGACACCGTCGTGCGCGGAATCCCGATTGCCGCGGGTGAATTCCGTGCTGCTGTCCTACGTATCGGCGAACCGTGATGAGGAGGTGTTCGACCAGCCATTCCGGTTCGACATCGGGCGTGAGCCCAACAAACACGTCGCCTTCGGCTACGGTGTGCACTTCTGCATGGGTGCGGCCCTGGCCCGGATGGAAGTCGTCAGCTTCTTCACGGAGCTGCTGCCCAGGCTTAAATCCATTGAATTGAGCGGTGATCCACAGTTCACCGCGACCACGTTCGTGGGTGGTCTCAAACGCCTGCCGGTGAGCTACTCGCTGATGTGAGTGACCTATGCAGAATGTGCGGCAGGGATTCGCCGGTCAACGTGGCTTCCTGACCGGATCAACGTTCCGGCACAGTATCGATAGACCCCCGCAGAGGACCCAACATGACCGGTAAGACGATTGTCATCACCGGCGCCAGTGACGGCATTGGCGCCGCCGCGGCGCGCCGGCTGACCCAAAACGGCGAGAAGGTCGTGGTGGTTGGGCGGTCGGAGAGCAAGACCACCGCGGTCGCCGCGCAACTGCGAGCGGACTACTTCGTCGCCGACTTCGCCGACCTGTCCCAGGTCCGAGCCTTGGCAGACAAGATTCGCTCCGAATACCCACGCATTGACGTCTTGGCCAACAACGCCGGCGCGATGTGTCACGAAATCCAGTTGACCGCCGACGGCTACGAGAAGACCTACCAGGTCAACTATCTGTCGCCATTCTTACTCACCACTTTGCTCCTGGATGTCCTGGTCCAATCCCGCGCCACCGTGGTGAACACCACCAGTTCATCACAGAGACTGCTACCCAAAGTCACGTTGGCCGAACTGGAAAATACCGCCCAGCGACGCCCCAGCGTCGCCTACGCGCTGACCAAGCTGGCGATCGTGTTGTTCACCAGGGAATTACATCGCCGGTACCATGCCAAGGGGCTGTCGGCGGCCACGTTTCATCCGGGCTATGTCGACTCCAACTTCGGCGAGGCATCGGGCTCACGCGCCCTCGCCTTCATGAAATACCACGTACCGCTGGTCACCCGATTCACCTCCACCGCCGAGCAGGGGGCCGAACAACTGGTCTGGTTGGCATCGAGCGCCGCCGGCACCGATTGGACGTCGGGCGAGTACTACTCGCGGCACAAGATCGCCAAAGCCAATCGCGCGGCCTATGACCCGCGCCTTGCCAGCGAGCTGTGGGACCGCACACTGGCAAAGCTGAGATGAGAAGCGCGGCCCGCGACAAGCGGGATTCATCAGATCGTGAAATCGATTATGCCTCTGACGATGTCACCGTTGAGCAGGTCGGTGTAGGCGGCGTTGATGTCATCGAGGCGATAGCGGCGGGTGATCATCTCGTCGAGTTGCAGTTGTCCGCTCTGATACAAGCCGGCAAGACGCGCGATGTCGGCCCTGGGGTTGCACGAGCCGAAGATGGTGCCGGCCAGGGTCTTGTTCATCAAGATGAATTCCTGCAGGTCGATGTTGACCGAGCGGGTCAGTTGTGAGGTCATCCCGGCGAGCACGCAGGTGCCACCCTTGCGGGTGAGCCGTAGGGCGTCGCGCACGTCATCGGCGGTGATCAGCGACGGCGAGACCAGTACCGAGTCGGCCATCACCCCGTGAGTCAGTTCACGAACCAAAGCCATTGCCTCACTGATCGATCCGGCGCCGTGGGTGGCCCCGAAGAGGTAGGCGGATTTCTGCTTGAACTCCACCGGATCAATTGCCACGATCTGCGCGGCGCCATTGATCCGAGCTCCCTGAATGGCTCTCGTGCCGATCCCGCCGGCGCCCAGGACGACGACGGTGTCACCGCCGCGCACGCCGGCTCGATTCGCTGCCGACCCGTACCCGGTGGGGATCGCGCAGGACAGCAACGCGCTGGGGCCAGCGGCAGGTCCGGATCGATCTTGACCAGTGAATCCCGAGACACCACGGTGTGCTCGGCGAACGCGCCAACCTTCGCCAGATGGCCCAGTGGCGTGCCGTCGGCGGTGTGATGCCGGAACGTGCCATCGGTGGGCATCCCGGGCGTCAGGGTGCCGATGCCGGCATCGCATAGGTACTCCATGCCGCTGGCGCACCATCGGCATTGCCCGCATACCGCGACGAATGACATCACCACGTGATCGCCGGGCACGAAATCAATTACACCGGGACCAATTTCGCGCACGATGCCCGAGCCTTCGTGACCACCGATTGTTGGGAACATGGTGGGCAGCCCCCGGGACCGCAGCACCTCGTTCGGGGCGGACATGTCACCCTTGAGAATGTGGTCGTCGGTGTGACACAAGCCGGCGGCCGACATTTCGACGAGAACTTCCCCGGTGCGGGGTGCGTCCAACTCGAATTCCTCGACCGACCACGGCCCGCCAACGTCATGCAGGATGGCCGCCCGGCTTCTCATGCGGCGGGGGTGAAGGTGACGGGTAGCTTATTGGGCGACCTGAAGGTGAGCCCGATGATCCGAGATTGCACCCCAGTGCCGTCGTCGGGTGTGAAAGCCAGATTTGTGACTCGGTCGAAAAGGCTATTGAGCATCACCCGTGTTTCCAGGCGGGCCAGGTGCATACCGAGGCACATGTGGATGTCACCGGCGAAGTTGATGTGCGCGTGCCGGGTTCGGCGGATGTCGAACCTGTTGGGGTCGGGCCAGCGGCTCTCGTCGCGGTTGGCCGAACCCATGCAAAGGTCGATCTGTGCATCAGGGGGAATCGTCTTGCCGCCGATGTCGACTTCTTCGGTGGTGGTCCGCATGACCATGGTGAGCGGGGTTTCGAACCGCAGCCCCTCTTCGATGGCGATGGGGATCAACGACCTGTCCCGCTGCACCATGGCCAATTGCTCCGGGTGGGTCAGCAGCAGGTAGAGCAGGTTGCCGGAAGAGCGGTAAGTGGTCTCCAGGCCGGCGGGTAGCAGCAACCGCAAGAACGCGATGATGGCCTCGTCGTCGAGCTTCTCCCCGTCGATCTCGGCGGCGACCAGGTCGCCGATGATGTCGTCGGTGAGTTTGCGGCGCCGCTGTTCGACCTGGTCGAGGAAGTACCCGTGGAGTTCGGTTGCCGCGTTGAACCCCGCCACGATGTCGGTGGGGATCGAGATGAGGTCAAATGACAGCCGCCGGAACAGGTCAAGGTCCTCGCGGGGCAGCCCGAGCAATGTCGAGATTATTCGGGTCGGAAATTCAAATGTCAGCGCCTTGACCAGGTCCGCATGACCGTCGGCTCGTATTTCGTCGATCAACTGATCGCAGACCGGTCCGATGACAGAGGGCTCCCAGCGCTCCAGTGCGGTGGCCCGGAAGGCCTTGGCCACCAAGCTGCGGTGATCGTGGTGTTCTCTGCCGCCCATCGCCAGGATGGTATGACCCATGACCAATCCGATGGTTTTGTCATATCCGGCCGACGTGAAGATCCTGCCGTCTCGGAACGCTTGAAAGACGCCGTCGTAGCCGAACAGCACCCACTCATCGTTCGGCCGCAATTCCTCGGGCATCTGCCCGTGGTCCATCAGGGCACCGTGCCAGACCGGGTCGGTGCGCCGAATGTACTCGAAGAACGGGTAGGGACTTGTCTCGCCGGTCAGGTCGAGTGTGACGGGCTGGCCGTCGGCATCGGTGCGCAGCGTCATCGGCGCTCCTCCCCGGGCTGGAATGTCGCTATCATAGTATAGATAGCAACTAATCCCAACGGGGTTCGCGGCCGTCCGGGTGCCGTGGGCGGCGTACGGTTTGCTGCCCCGAGCCGGGGTCTACCTTGACGGGGAACCTTCGGGCGGCCGGGAGGCGGACAGCCCCGACGCAGACGAATCCCGCACGGCCACAAGGGCTGATTCTCTGGCTCCGGACTGGGTTGTTTCCCAGGAAGTCCGGGCTTTGCATGCGCAGACGCTGCGCCGCGCGTTCGCGACGTAGCGCTAGACCGGCGTGAATTTCGTGATCAGCCACTTCCCGTCGATCTGAGCCATGCTCGCCAGCACGCTGATCGGCATCATGGTGGGATCCGGGTGGTCCTTGCTCGTGGTGCTTTGGTCGACGAACAGCAGAACTTCCGCCGAGCCCGGATGCAGCTCGGACACCGCGGCGCGCACCACCTGAGCGCTGGTTTTCAATGCCTTCTGCTTGGCGGCGGGAGCCACGAACTGCTCGGTGAATTGTTCGTAGTAGGCCAGGAAATCTCCGGAGAGATGTGACTTGGCGGCGGCGAAGTCGTCGTCGAGGGTGTCGGGGGAGTAGGACAGCAGTGCCACCGTACCGTCGGAGGCCGCACTGACCGCTTGGCGCGCGACGGCGGGGTCCACCTGTTGGTCGGGCCGGTAGGTCTTGACATACAGCCAGGCCGCGATGCCACCCGAGATCATCACGAGCACTACCAAAATGATCGAGACGGGTCTCAAATTGACCTTGATTCGCCACAGGTCGCGTTTGCCGGACGCCTCGGGGGAGTCGGCATCTGATGCTTCGCCGGTGTCGTCTGGATCTTCGAGTTCGAGCGCATCAGGATCGATCGCCGCCGTTTCATCGGCGGCGGAGAACTGGGTTGTTTCGGCGCTGTCGAGGTTGCGCACATCATCGGTCACGGTACGAACTCGACCTTCGCCATTTTGTACTGTCCGTCCTCTTCGGTCACGGTTACCCTGAGCCGCCAGATACGCGGTTCCTGCTTGCCGTCACCGCCATTGGTTACGTGTGAGGTCGCCGAGATGAGCACCACCGCGGTGTGCCCCTCCATGGATTCGACCGCCGCGGCGTGCACCGTTCCCTCGGTGACGACCTTCGACTGCTCGACTACCTTCGTGAAATCGGCTGCCCGAGACTGAAATTCTTCCTTGAACTCGCCGGTGGAGCTATCGATCACCCGCTGGACGTCTTCCTTGGCTTTGTTGAAGTCCAGGGAGGTCATGTTGACGACGCCGGTCTTGGCCCCATCGGTGAAGGCCTCGGCGCGCTCCTGCCGTTGCGTGACTTGACCGTGATTCCATACGAAGTAGGCGCTCAGCCCGGCAAAGCCAAAGACGATCAGAAGTGCGGCAACCTTGACAACGATTGACAGCCGCGCTACCCGCGCCCACTTCACAGCCCGGTCGCGCCACGAAAGCGGCTTGTTGGGCTCTTCGTCTTCTGCCTCGGTTGACTCGGCGTCCTCATCCTCCGCGACGTAGTCGTCGTAGTCTTCGTATTCCTCGTCGTCTTCGTACTCGTCGTCTTCGTACTCGCCGTCTTCGTACTCGTCGTATTCTTCGTCTTCGGCAAGTGCCAGCGCCTCACGCTTCAATTGCGCGGCGCGGGCCCGCGCGCGGGCCGCTGCGGCCAGTGCTTCCGCTTCGGCGGCCAACGCCATCGCGTTGGCTTTCGTGGTCGGCAATTCCGAGCTCGGCTCGTTCGTCTCAGCCATCGCTGCTGCAGCCCGTCACGATCATTATCGAGTGAACTCCGGGTATTGCTCATTGCTAACATCAGAGTCACCCGCGAACTCCGCTCCAACGAGGATCGATTAGGCGGATGATCAGCCACCCAGACTTTCCCCCCTGCGTCCTTCGCAGCGGCGAAGGATGGCCCAGGAACGTCCGGCCGGCGTCATGACCGCTGTTGACTCTTCCGAAAACATACTCTTTATCTCTACCACCCACGCATTTCTGCAAAAAGAAGCGTCGCTGCGTCATGCCCGGGAGCTAAACGCGGCGGGTATGTCGTTCGATCCGAAATGGTGGCGACGGGCCGCCGAACTCGGGTGGACGAGTCTGCTGATCCCCGAGCAGTTGGGGGGCGGCAGCGTCTCTGGCAACGCTGTCGTGGACTTGGCGATGGTTGCCGAGGAGCTCGGAAAGACGGTTGCGCCCGGCCCGTTGCATCCGGTCTCGACGGTGCTCGCCGCCTTGGTGGACTGCGCCCAGCGAGACGCACACGTTGATTTGATCGAGTCACTGATGTCCGGTGAAGCGGTGGCGTCCTGGGCGGTTTCCGAGCCGGGCCGGGGCTGGGACCCCGTGGATCCGACGGTCACGGCCACCCCCATCGCCTCGGGCTACCAGATCCAGGGCAGCAAACATCAGGTGGAGGCCGGGCCGCAAAGTGCGGTCCTGCTGGTGGTGGCGCGATGCGCCGGCCAGGTCCGCCAGTTCCTGGTTCCCACCGATGCCCCGGGCGTGCGGATCACCGCCCAGCAGTCGGTGGACCTGGTCAAGAAATACGCGCGGGTGGACTTTGACGGCGTGGTTGTGCCGGAGTCCGCTGTGGTCGGTACCGCCGCCGAGACGCGGTCGTTGATCAACCGGCAGAGTCAGATCGCGCAGGTGCTGCAGTGTGCCGAGGTGGTGGGCATCCTGCAAACGGTCTTCGACTTCACCGCGCAGTGGGCCTTGGATCGGCACACCTTCGGACGCCCGCTGGCCTCCTACCAAGCTCTGAAACACAAATTCGCGGACATGAAGATGTGGGTGGAAGCGTGTCGCGCGACGACGGCCGCTGCGGTGGCCGAGCTTGCCGCCGGCTCTGCGGAGGCGGGCCGCTGCGCCAGCATCGCCAAGTCCTACGTCGGGGAGATGGCCAGCCAGATCGTGCAAAGCTGCGTTCAACTGCACGACGGCATCGGCGTCACGTGGGAACACGACCTGCATCTGTATTTGAGGCGAATCATGTTGTACCGCTCCATGTTCGGTACTCCTGAAGAACACAACCTAAGGGTGTATGAGGCGCAGCGGGCGGCCACATGACAGCGGTTGAATCGGTTGCCGAATTCGCGACCCGGGCCAGAAAGTGGCTGGCCGCCAACATGTCACAGATCGACCCGTTGTCGCCGCCGGAGGCGCCTCGCGATGACGAAGCCTCCTGGCAACGCGCCAGGCAACTGCAAAGGCGGCTTCACGACGGAGGTTTCGCGGGCATCTGCTTCCCGCGCGAGTACGGCGGCCAGGGCCTGGCGTATGAGTACCAGCGGGCATTCGACGAGGAATCCCTGCACTATGAGATGCCGTTGATCCTCAACGTCCCGACCTTCACCATCTGCTGCGCCACCCTGCTTGACACCGGCCGCGAGAGCCAGAAGAAGCGGCACATCGCCGCGGCCCTGCGGGGTGAGGAGGTGCTGGTACAGCTGCTATCTGAGCCTAGCGGTGGGTCCGATCTGGCCGGTGTCCTCACCCGCGCCGAACGTCAGGGCGACCGGTGGGTGATCAACGGGGCCAAGACGTGGAGCACCAGCGCCTTCGCCGCGGACTATGGACTGTGTTTGGCGCGCACCAACTGGGATGTGCCCAAGCATGACGGTCTAACCATGTTCTTGGTGCCCATCAATCACCCCGGCATCACCTTGCGTCGCATCACTCAGGTCAATGGCTCCACCGAGTTCTGCGAAGAATTTCTCGACAGTGTCGATGTCGGCGACGACGCTGTGGTCGGAGAGGTGAATAACGGCTGGACCGTGGCATCGAGGCAGCTGTACCACGAACGGCGTGCGGTCGGAATGGGTTCGGAATTCGCCAGCGGCGCGGGCAGCGAGGGCGGTCACGCGACGCCGGTCGACTATGTCGCACTCGCGGAGACCACAGGCCAGGCGCACAGCGATCGGGTGCGAGAGATGGCCGGGCGCGCGCTGGTGCACCGCGCTGTCTGCGAGCAATTGATCGACCACGTGTATCGCAGTGCCCGCGACGGCACGTTGCCGCCCGCCGCTGGAACGCTGATCAGGCTTTTTCATGCCGAAACGGTGATGTGTGAGATGGATACCTCGTTGGCGATCGCCGGGTCCGGCGGCCAGTCGGTTGCCATCGGCGGTGGCACCACCGAGATGGCGCGCAACGTGATCGGCGAACGGATGCTGAATTTTCCCCGCGAATTCGCCGCCGACCGCGGCGTGCCGTTCAACCAGGTGCGCCGCGGCTCACCACGGTGACCGGGTGCGTTTCTAGTCCTCGGCGAAGACATTCTCGGTTTCGCCGCTGATCACCGGTATCTGCACCAGTGACAAGACGTGGTGCGCGGGGCTTCCCGGCGGCGCCATCAGTACGCACCTGCCGCCCTGTTTGCGCGCCCGGTCGCGGGCGGTGACCAGGGCGCTGACGCCGGCCGATCCAAGATGGGTGACCGCGCTGAGATCGATCGTCAAAGACGCTATACCGGAGCGGCTTTCGACCGCGATCTGCCGGTCGAGGGTGGGGGCGGTATTGCTATCGACGTCGCCGCGCACGACGATGTGGCCGGACTCGGTGACCGTGGAGGCGAACTCGCTATCGATGGCTGGTCGGTTTGGTGCTCTGCTGACGACCGGGTCGGTGACGAACTGGGCCGGTCGTGAGAGTCGGTGCACGACGGTCGCGGTCGTCCCTGCACCGTCGTGGCTGACATGCGTCTCCGAGACCAAGGCTTCGGCCATGGCCAGTCCTCGGCCCCGGCCCCTCTCGCCTTCGCGGTGATGCTTCCAGGTGCCGTGGTCGATCATCGCGACCCGCAGCTTGCCATCGCCGCCCAGCGCCGCCGCTACGGCCAGGTCATCGGAAACATCAGTGCTATAGCCGTGCTCGACCGCGTTCTCGACGAATTCGGAAATCGCGTGGACGATGTCGGAGATGTCGCCGGAGTCAGCCCCGATCTCCGAAAGCCATTGGCGCAGCCGGGAGCGAATGGCCCGGGCGGCGTGGATCGTCGCATCCTCGGTAATGTTCAGCGGCGGCGTTGGTGCCCGGCGCTGCACCGCGAGCAGCGTGATGTCATCGTTGTATCCGGTGGAGCGCAGCAGTAATTCGAGTGTCTCCGAGCAGAGCCGGTCGATGGGGCGTGACTGTGCATCGATCACAAACCCGCCGCCGCTAGTTATGTTTGCCGCCAAGTCAGCGAATTCCGCGGTGCTTGCCCCCAGCGGCCGACCCGGGCGTTCGATCAGACCGTCGGTGTAGAGCAGTACCACGTCGCCCACCCCGATCAGCTCGGTGCGGACCGGGAATCCGGTATCGCTGCCCAGCGGGCCGGCGCCGGACGGTTCTAGATAGCGGGCCTTGGCCTCGGCGGTCACCACCAAGGGGGGCGGGTGTCCGGCCGTGCAGTACTGGAATTCTCCGGTGGTGAAGTCCAGGGATCCGACACACAGGGTCGCCGAATTGGAGCCGGGCATGTGCTCATGAAAGGCGTCCAGCGCCTCGAGCGCTTCGCCGATGCTGCGTCCGGCAGCGATCTGCAGCCGCAGCGCGGTACGCAACTGTGACATCACCGCGGCGGCCTCCACCCCATGGCCGACCACGTCACCGACGATCAGCACGAGCCGATCCCCGAGGGCCACGGCGTCGAACCAGTCCCCACCGGCCGCGGTGTCCTGTGCGGCGACCAGATACTGTGCGGCGATATCGGCGCCCGAAACGACGGGCACCGACGGCGCGAGCAGCGCCTGCTGCATCACGATCGCCGAATCTCGCAGATGGCGGTACCGCTCGGAGAGCTCCTCCACGCGCGCCTCGGCGGCCAGCCGCGCTCGCACCCTGGTCGTGACGTCGTCAAAGAGAATCTGCACGCCTTCGATGGACCCGTCCTCGCGGCGGCGCGGCGTCACCAGGAAGTCGAAGTATCGTTCGTCGATTCCAGAACCGTCGAAATCCGCCTGCAGTCGCCATTCGGCCCCGGACTGTGGCTCGCCGGTTTCATATACCCGGTCGAGCATGTGATAAATCTGCTGGCTTTCGAGTTCGGGATAGACCTCTCGCGCTGGTTGACCTACCGCGGTAAAAGTCGGGCTGAACCTGCGATATGCCGCGTTTGCGGCGACGAAGCGGTGCTCGGGTCCCTCCAAACCGACAAGCATGGTGGGGACATTCTCGAAGATACGACGGACCGTGTTTGCTGTACCAACGCTTTTATCCCAGTCCATTTCGGCCGCCATGTGGCCGTCCCTCCTGTGGACCGAGCGAACAAACGAGTATGTGCGTTGACGCAGCAGGTCAAGCAGCAACATCTAGGCTATCAATATCTGCTACCTGCTCGCGTCACCAAAATGCGGCCGGTCGTGGCCGCGACCACCAGGGTGATGAGGACAGGGTGGATTCGGCGGTCGATTCTGGCCCCGCGGATGCGGCCGAAAAGCAAGGCTGCAGCGTTTTGGCGCGCGGTGGAGGCGGCGAGTCGGGGTGGTTCGGTCGGCCGGCGATCGGGAAAAGTCACTTTGGTCAAGTTCGGCTTTGACGCGTCGCCGCGGCGGTTCGGGCGGTCCAAATCGCGGTGCGGCACCGGAGCTATTGGGCAGCGCCTGCTACGGAATTTCTCAGCGGTATCCGGATCGTCTTCGGGAACGTGATTGCGGCAGCGAATTCGTCGCTAGCTGACCCACATCGGTGCTGCGCACAATGGATTCGATGACTCAGCAGCGGGCAACCATGACACATCGGGCGCAGGGATGTGATTGAGGCACAAGATCGATTGGTAGTGCGGCCATCATGGTGGCCAGGCCAGCAGAGTTTCCATGATGCGGTGAGCGGTAAAAGGCATGGCATTGAAGCGTCTGCGAAACTCGGTGACGGTCAACATCATCACACCATTCGGTGTTGGTTTGGTATCACTTTCGGGCGCGGCGGGCTTGGGTCGGCAGGCTCGCCGTTGGCGGCAACGCGCGGGATCAGCAGATGGTGACCGCCGGTCACGGACCGCATCGGTATCCTGCCGGGGCCGCGCCAATAGCTGCTGCGGCCCAACGGGGTTGGCCGCGCCGAGTGTTCAGCGATGGTCCGGCAATGCTTGCGGTCCAACCCAGCAACCCGGGCGAAACGCGAGTCGATCGATCACCGCGAAACTCGGGTTGCCACCGGTCGGCGCCTCTGCCTGGGCCGCTTTCACCGCATCTAGCAGCGCAGAAACGCGAGCATCAGCACACCCGGTCTGCGTTGGGCGACGTCCTCCACACCTTAGTGCGCGCCGTCGAGGCCTGGCAGGAAACGAATTTCGCCGCCGGCGGACCGGGCTGCCCAACGCCCGCGGGCAGGCTGCTGCTAGCGTCGGTCCCGTTTTTCGGTTGGCAATTCAGTGCCAAGCATCAGCGGTACCAGTGACCTCAAGAGGCGGGAAGTGATGACACTGCAAGTAGTTCCCGAAGGCTTGTTGGCGGCCAGTGCGGCGGCCCAAGCAATCACCGCTCGGCGGGCGGCCGCGCATGCGGCTGCGGCGCCGGCGATTTCGGCGGTAGTGCCACCGGCGGTCGATCCGGTCTCGCTGCAGACCGCGGTCGTGTTCAGCGCCCAGGGCGGGGAACGCGCCCTGGTGGGTGTCCAAGGAGTCGATGAACTCGCCCGTTCGGGGGTCGGTGTTGCCGAGTCCGGGGCCGCCTACGCGGCCCGTGATGCCATGGCGGGGGCTTCGTATACGTTTGGCGCGCCGAGGTGACGCTTCCATTCTTGCTCTCGATCTTCACGGTGGTGCCGACGTTTTGGATGGGCCAGCCGCCGGAGGTGCATTCGGGTGCGCTGAGCTTCGGTCCGGGCCCTGGCCCCCTTTCGGAGGCGGGCGCGTTTCTGCACCAGCTGGGCCTCGAATACGATTGGGCAGCAAAAGATCTCAGCAATGAGCTGGCTGTGGTGCCGTGGCAGGGCGTGGGTTCGGAGAGCTATCGGGGTGCATTTGGGCCTTACCTGGAGTGGTTGGAAGAGGCCGGTCAGGAATGCCAACAGCAAGCTATTGCACACGAGCAAGCGGCGGTGGCTTACTCCGTTGCGTTGGCGGAGATGCCAACGCTGGCGGAGTTGTCGGTCAACCGCGCCAGCAATATGGCGTTGCTTTCGACGAACTTCTTTGGGATCAATACGATCCCGCTTGCGATCAATGAAGCCGACTATGCGCGGATGTGGGTTCAGGCGGCGGGCGTCATGCAGTTGTATCAGCAGCAGGCAAATATGGCGGTGGCGTTGAACCCGCCACGCAACCGCCCGGCGCCGCTGATGCTGCGAGGTCCTGATCAGCAGGAGCCTGCCGGACCGATTATTGAGGAACCCGAAGACGATCCAATCGAGGACGGCGGTGATGCGAACGGCCTAGTGGAACGTCCCGACAATGAGGCCGGACCGATCATCGAGGAACTCGCAGACGACGGTGCTGAGGTGGGCGCCGACCGAGCGCTAGTCGTTTTCGACAACGCCAACGTGGTGGAAGGCGAGCCCGCCACGATTCCCCAACTGTTGGTTGCGGCGCTCGGGCAAATCGCTAACTTCGTCGGCCAGACGTTTAGCCTGATCGGCAACATCATCAGTTTTGTTGATCGTGCTCTGGGCTGGGCGCTGCGCTTTTTCGCCGCTGTTGCCGTCTATAACGCGGTCAGCATGATCGCATCGGCGATGGCATTTATCTATAACCTTGTCACCACCATTGCGCAGATGGTGTATGCCGTGTACACGGCGGTCGCATACTCGTTAACGATGCTCATGCAAGCGATTTCCTACATCACGTCACTTGTCACGCAGTTCGCGGCCACTCTGACGCAGCTCACGGCCGCGTACGTACCGATGCTGCTCGGGGGCGTTCTGACTGGCGTGGCTCCGTCGGTGGCGCTGACGTCGAGTGCCGGCTTCGTCCTGCCGGATGGTTCATCGCTGGCCGCCGGCCCGCCACCCGCGCCGCCCGGCGCAACGCTGGCGCCGCCACCGCCCTCGGCCCCGCCCGCCACCTTGGGCACGGAACTGACGAACTGACTCCCGCGGCGGCGACGGCGCCGGCCGCGCCGGCCGCCGCGTTCGCGCCACAGCCGGTGGCCGGTGTGGGCATGGAAGGCTACGCGTACCTGGCGGGCGGCATGACTCCCATTGCCAGGACAGCGTTCGATGCCAGCGCTCGAACGAAGGCGCCGGAGCCCTGTGACGCGGAGGCCGCGGCGAGCACGGCGCCGGCTCAACAACAACCCCGATCGCAGCGCCGCCGGCGGGCCAAGATCGAAAAGGTCGGCCGCGGTTTTGAATACGCGGACCTGGAGCCCGATACCGACCACGACCGGAGTCGTTCGTGCAACGAGCAACGGGTTGCAGCTGCCACCTCTGATCGGGTCGCGCGAAACGGGGGTTTCGCCGGAACCGGGCACAGGCAGACCACCACCGCCGCGTCGGGCCTGACCACGCTGGGCGACAATGCGTTTAGCGGCGGCCCGCGCATGCCGATGATTCCGGGAACGTGGGGCGCCGACTCGGCGCCCTCCTCAGGCGCGATTAGCGATGCGCAATAGCCCCCTCAGCACCGCGTCTCACCCGGTGCAGCTAGGGGACTCGAACGTGAGTTTGGGCAATCCTGACGGTCGCCGCTACCGCGCAGCCTCGTCGCTGACCGGCGTCCGCTGTCTTGTACGGCGGGAGGCCTACGGCTAGGCGTTGACCGGTTTGGGGGCGGCTGTGCCGATCTTCATGACATCCATCATGTTGCCGCCCATGATCTTTGCGACATCTTCTGGTGGGAAGCCGGCAAGCTCGTCAACGAATGAGATGGGGTCCTTCAGGCCTTCGGGGTGCGGCCAGTCGGAGCCGAAGACCACCCGATCGGTGCCGACCATCTTCACGATCTCGACGAATCGGTCTTCCCAGAACGGGCTGATGTATACGCATCGCTTGAACGCCTCGATCGGATCTTCCATGAACCCGTTCGGCATCTTCTTGTAGACACCCTTGAGGCCTTTGAACAGTGTTGGCACCCAGTCGGCACCGTTTTCGATCGACAGGATGCGCAACTCGGGGTTGCGTGACAACGCACCGTGGCAGACCAGCGCGCCCATCGCATCTTCGATGGGCCGCTTACCCATGGCCAGCATCCGAAACGCGGTGGGCTTGAACGGCAGGAATTCGTCGCCGGGCTCCCAAACGTTGAGGAACTCGGAGTAGCCGCTGTCGGAGGCGTGCATCTAGACCGGGATCCCGGCCTTGATACAGGCCTGCCAGAACGGATCGAACTCCTTGAAGCCGAACGAGCGGCTGCCACGATAGCCGGGAACTGGTGCTGGGCGGACCAGCACGGTGCGAGCACCGCGCTGCAGGCACCATTCCAGTTCTTCAAGTGCCCGATCGACGATGGGCAGGGTGATCACCGGGGTGGCGAAGATGCGGTGTTTGTAGTTGAACGCCCACGTCTCATACATCCATTGGTTGAGCGCATGGATGACGTCGTGGGTCATCTCCGGGTCGTCTTTCATCCGCTCTTCGACCAGGCTGGCCGGCGTGGGAAACATCAGGGCGTAATCGAGGCCGAGCTCGTCCATGACCTCGAGTCGCGGCCCCGGCTCGCGAAACGCTGGAATCGCCTTCATCGGCTCGCCCATCACCTCGCGGTAGCTCTTGCCGCCGCTGCCGTTGCGGAAGTACTCCTCCTGGGCTCCGGGCCGGGCGACCACCTCGAATGTCGGGTTGGGAATGTAATCGTTGATCTGGCCGCGCACCACGATCTTGGTGCGGCCGCGAACCTGCACGTAATCGATTACGTGTTTGCGCTTGTCCGGGAGGAACTTGGTCAGGGCCTCCTGCGGCTCGTACATGTGGTTGTCGGCGTCAAACACCGGAAAGGGAAGCTCGCGAGAAGGCATGGCGATCTCCTTGGAAAAGTCTCGATTCTCACCTAGTGGTAATGACGTTACCACTAGATGCAAGGCTGCCGCTAACCCGTTTCGGTGGTGTCATTACGGTCGATGATGGCGAAATTCACCGTCGCCGTTGCGGCAAGCTCGTCGGCGTTATCGCCGAAAATATCGACTTGCATGACCAGCGCTCGCCGGCCGGCCCTGAGCATTCGCGGCACCGCGCGGGCGGCGCCCTGTCGGATCGGGCGCAGGTAGCGGATGAACAGGTCGGCTGTGGTCATGGCCGCGCCGGGCGGCAAGTACTGCAGGCCGAGCTGGCCGCCCGCGACGTCTGCGAGCGTGGCGATCAGGCCGCCTTGGAGGGCTCCGGAGGTGTTGACCACCTGTGGGCTGACGGGCATCGTCATCGCGAACCCGTCATCGTGGGAAGGTTCTTGGCGCATCCCGATCTGCGCGAACAGCTCGGTCAGCGAGGATGCGGCCGACTCCTCGGTATCACGAACTCCCAGGGCCCGGCTGCAGAACTCGTAGAGTTCGCCGAAGTCTATCGGCGTTGCATTCAATTCAGTTCCGAGCCAACGTAATCGAAGCGCACCGAGCACGGTTTGCATGACGATCGCGGCCGCGGCCCCGACGTCGAGACCGGGATTGAACATGCCTTCGGTGATGCCTTGTCCGACGATGTCGCGAATCAACCGATGCAGCGGGGAAAGCACTCGGGCGTATTCGCGAGGCCGGGTTTCGGCGAGGTGCTGATTGTAGAGGCTCAACGCACGATTGAGGCTGTCCTGGGTGCTGGACTCCGGTTGTGCGCTGATGCGATCAATGACTAGTTTGAGTGCGGCGGTGCTGTCGAGTCCGGCGGCCTCGGCGCGCCATAGTTGTGCGGTCTGGGACATGGTCCGGTCGAACAGTGCCCGCAGCAGCTCGTCCTTGCTGCTGAAGTGTTGATAGAACGCTCGCAGCGACGTCTTGGAGCGGGTGACGACTTCCTGCACCGTGAAGTCGGTGCGTCCGGTCTCGCCCAGGATTTCCACCGCCGTTTTGATGAAGCGGTCGGCGCGCGTTGCTTCAACTTGCTCGCTGGGGCCGGCCATGGGCGGATTCTCCTCTTTGGATGCGTTGTCCGGAACGCTTTGAGAATGAGGTTACCGCGATTTGCCGGCTATCCGAGCGACTAGCGGCTCTCCGGTGGTGTGGCCACCCACGTCCCAGGGGCCGGGCCGCCGAGGACCGTGAGGCAGCCGCCGAATTCATTGGTGACCTGGCCGTTGGGCTGGATGGTCCAATGCTGGCTGAACCAATCGACGCAGGGCTGTAGGTGCACCGCCCAACTCTGCCCCGGCATGTTTAGACATTCCCCGGGGAAGGCGACGCTTTCGAGCTGCTGGGCGTCGGTGAGATTCCAGCGCTGGAAGTCCGTCCCGTTGCAGGGGTTGATCACCACCGGCGTGATCCAGCTCCCGCTCGGGGCATCCAGACACACATCGCCCAACCGGCTCTTCAACTGAACCGGGCCGTCGGCACCTGCCTGACCAGCGTTGAACGTCGCGGCGCCGAACACCATGCTGACCACGACAATCACCCGGCGCAGTCCGCCCATCAACTGCGACTGACCCATCTCGGTTCCACCTTTCAGCTTTGGTACACCGAAGTCGCCACCGGCTTGGTGCACACCGAGACCGCTACCGCTGCAAACGATCGGTCGCAAGCAGCAAGTTTGGTGCACCGCCGGGCCGCTCCTTGTCGACGACCCGCGGCGGATTTTGCTAGCCGGGCGGTCGGGCGGACCCCACCCTGGTCGATGGACTGGAGGCAGCACGCTGGACCCGCTGGCAATTCAGGTGACCCGAGTCCAGGGTTGGCAGTTCTGCGACTCGAAGGCCTTGACCGTCGAATTGATATTTGCATACATCGGGCCGACAGAAATATTCGTTTCGACGACGTGATCCTTGTTCGCATCGGGCGTGCTGTAGGTGAACCACACGCACATCGAGTCCTGTGTCGGCACATTGTTTATCCACACCGTCCAGTCCGATGCCGACCTGACAGTGTGGTAGAGGCCGGTCGCAATGTCGGGCCCGACGAGAAAGAATCCGTTGCCCGGAATCGGGTCTATCGGGTCCGCGAGGGCCGGTGGCGCGAGAGCGATGGTGGCCACCCAGGTGACGAGGCCGGCGGCCGCCCGGCGCAGACGCGGTAGGGGCATGTTTCCTCGCCAGATAGTTGCCGATTCCATTGGCAGCGTATGCCCGGGCGCGCCGCGCCTCAATAGTTCTTGAAGAGCCTTAACCGGACGGTGCGGCGTCCGCAGTCGTGCGGTGCCGGCGTTCTGGGCGCCCATGGAGTCTTAGCCAAGAACTCCGCCAGGGCATTGCCCAGCGCGACAACGAGATTCGCTGCTGAGGAGGGCGACACCGGTCGGCGCGGGCGTCCACCCGCCGATGGCTGGGCCGTCGCGAGAACGCGATCGGCTGCCGGCCGGCGGGGCCACCCATCAGAGCAGGGGTCAGAGGAACTGGCTGGCAACTCCCAAGAAAGCCCTCAACTCGAAACCGCCCGCGAGCGTGCCCAATGCGATGTTGGCGGCGATGGGGGCGCCGAAGGCATAGACCAACCCGCCGGCAGGGTCCCCATTGATCGCTTGCTCGATCCCGCTCAGGAACAGGTTGAGGTCGTAGGACGGGACAGAGGTGACGAGCGCATTGGCGATGTCAGCGGTGGGAAGCAAGAACGCGTAGGTGTTGGCGGCGGTGTTCGAAATGTCGTTGACGATGGTGGTGTTTGCCGACTGTAGGAAGTGGATAAAGTCATTGGGGGAGAACGTCGCTGGCGACAGCCCGGCCAGTAGCGTGCCCCCAGCGCCCGACGCCCCTAGTGGAGCGGACAGCAGCGTCGACGGCAGGTTGGAGTACGCCGATATCTCGGCGTTGATGTCACTGACGAAGGCGTTGACTCCTTGCTGGGTTCCGATGGCCAGATAGCCCGGCAGTGAAGTGGTTGCTTGCAGCGGCGGGAGGACCCCGAACGGGGTGGGCACATTCGGCGGCGAGGTCGACCATCCATAGGCGGGATCGCCGTAGCCCCAGTTGACCAGATACCTCAAATCAGGCTCGATCAGGTCCGCAATCGGCGTGCCGATGACCGGGATTGCCCGCACTGGATCCAAGAGCGGCAGATGGGGGCTGGGGATCATGTAGTAGTTGGTCGATGTGGGGCCCACCGTGTTCGTCAATGGGATTGCGGTATCCAGCTGTTCGGGGGTAAGACTCGGGTACTGGCCGTGCAAGGACTGGATCCCCAGGAAGGCATTGAGGTCCGCCAGGAAATTGATGGGGTATCGAGGGAAGTCCGCGGCGCCATCGTATTCGAGTGTGAAAACGTTGGTGGGAAACGAATTGTCTGGCGTTGAGCCGTAAAAGTCGAGACCCATACTTGGCAGGCTGAGGCCGGGGAAGCGGGCAAACAGCCCGCCGTTGGGGTTCATTGGGTTGCCGAACAATGAGAAGGTCAGATCGTCGAAATACGGGCTGCCCGCGGCCCCTGAATTGGTGGGATTGAGTGCTCGCATCACCAGCGAAGCGATCATGGCGCTCTGCGAGTCGCCCGTGACGTTTACGGTGTTTCCGCTGGTGAGCAGCCCTAGGTAAGGCGGATTCGTGCCGACCAGGGTGTTGGTGAGGATGGCTACGCCCTGGGGGACCGACACGTTGAGGGGCAAGGTCTTGATACCGGTATCGATGTAGAACTGGGCGGGTGTGAACAGCCCCTGAACCAAGGCCGGGTCGACCGGAAAATACGGCGCGACGAATTTGGAAACAACATTGCTGATGTAGGCGGGCGACGGGATCGGGTTTCCGCTGCCGCCGACGACCAGGGTGTAGATCGGGTCCCCGGCTGCGGCATCGGCGCGGCGGCCGCCATCGCACCCGACGTGCTGGCCGCCGTGCCGCCCAGCAATGCGCGGATGGGTGAGCTCAGCGTCGTCAACGCCTGCGACAAGGTGGCCGCGCCGGCGGCCTCGGCCTGCGTGTAAACGCTTCCCGCCGCGGCGAGCGTGGCAGCGAAGTGGTCGTGAAACACCGCGGCGTCTGTGATGACGGCTTGGCACTCCTGGCCGTATGCACTGAACAGCTTCGCGATGAGCTGTGATACCTCATCGCCGGCCGCGGCCATCATTGCGGTTGTCGGGCTTGCCGCGGCAGCGTTCGCCATGCCGATCGCCGACCGGATGTCGGCGATGTCCGCGGCCGCGGTCGTCAGAATGTCTGGCTGCGTGATCACATAAGTCATCGGACCGTCCTTCGCAACGATGAAGGCCATCCGACAGTTGCCGGTACTCGGTTGTGCTGATCGGCAAAAGCCGGCCACCGGGAAGGCGCTACTTGAGCGTAGAGGGATATATCCGGTGTGTCCGGGGTTTGCGCGGCGAGCGTTCGGGGCCCGGCTTTCCCAACGTGGAAGACCCGCTTGTCGATCACGATCCGCCGTTGCGGTCAGCCGCCGCGGGCGGCGATCATCGCCGATCGATTCACTTTGGTGGCTGCCGTGCGCGGGATCTGGTCGACGAATTCGACCGTCTTGGGCACCTTGTACGGTGCGAGTCGATTCTTGGCATACTCGATCACCTGCTGCTCGGTCAGCGGTGCCGCGACTTGTACCACCGCGTGTACCCGACGTCCCCAGCGTGCGTCGGCGATGCCTATCACCACGACGTCGGCGATGCCTGGATGCCCGGCCAGTGCCGACTCGACTTCTGCCGGAAAAACATTCGCTCCGCCAGTGATGATCATGTCGACGCGGCGGTCGACGATGTAGAGGTAGCCATCCTCGTCCAGATATCCGATGTCGCCCGCACAGCGATAGCCTTCGCCGGTCGACGGCAGCGGCGGTGCTCCACCGAGATAGCGGTATCCCGCGCTCATCGGCGCGCGCAGATAGACGTCACCGTGCTCGCCGGGGCCCACCGGCTGCTGCTGGGAATCCAGGATCTGGATCTCGGTTTCCCGGAAGCCGCGACCGACGCTGCCCGGATGGGAAACCCATTCGTCGCCGCGTAGCGCGGTGAGCCCGAGGTTCTCGGTCATTCCGTAGGCGGTCACGATCTTCTCCGGGCCGAGTAGTTCGAACCAGGTGTGCAACAACGACGGTGGCATCACGGCGGCGCCTTGCAGGATAAAGACGATGCTGGACAAGTCCCGCTGCCGGATACCCGGGATCGCGGCAATGCGCGCCAGCATGGTGGGAGTCGCGGTGAAGTTGGTGACCCGAAAGCGTTCGATCACATCCACCACCAATGCCGCATCGAACTTTTCGAGCACCACCAGATGGTCGCCCCCCAGCAGCATCAGGAAGGTGGCGAAACCGTTGGTGTGATACATCGGTGCCGGCACCATGATGGTCTGCGGCTGGGCTACCGGGGTCCAGGCCGACAGGAACGGTTCGCCGTGTTCGGGGGTCCACAGTGACGGAGCGAGATTGAGAATCACCTTGGGTACTCCGGTGGATCCGCTGCTGCAGATGCCGTTGGCGGTGGGCGAAACAGCCGTGGGCAGCGGATCCCGGGATTCACCAGCCGCGTGGGCCTGTAGCCGCCAACGGTTGTGTTCGTCGACGATCACGGCGGGATCGATTACCGCGCGTACCCGGTCGCGCTCCCATTCGGGCAGATCCCAGTGCATGGGAATGGGAACCGCGCCGATTTTCCAGCACCCCAATGTGGCCAGCACCAGATGCTGCGAGTTCGGAATCGCCAAGGCCACCAGGGAGCCCGTCTGGGCGCCATGGGCGGCCAGAGTCCGTCCCCACTGGTTGGCAAGGCGGTCGAGTTCACCGAAGGTCATCGATTGCGTGCTGCCCTCGGGTGCGACGATGGTCACCGCAGTCTCGTCGCGACGTTGTTCGGCAAGCTCCTCGAGCCTGGTTCCGAAGGGCACCCCGTCCGCCAACGGGTTCGTCGTGGTGCCGGGCCCCATCGGTTGGGTGCTCATGCCGATACCGGTGCGCTGAAGAGAGTTTCCAGAGAGCCGTCCGCCGCGTCAGGTATCAGCCGGATGGCCAGCGCTTCGGCGCACAGAGGTAGCCGGATGAGTGGTTGGGTATGCCGATCCAGCACGCTGATGTCGGACTCGTCGCAGAATCCCAGGGCGCCGAGCAGTTGGTGTGAGATGCGCAGCACCTGGCGCGCGGTATCGGCGGCCTTGAGCCGTAGCAAGAGCGCATCGGCTGAACGAACCCGCGCCGCATACGATTCCGTGCGGCTGATGGTGTACTTGGCCAGTTCAGCGAGTCCGCGCACCGCGACGGCCGCATCCGCGACACAAAACCGCACTGTCTGGAAGTCCGCCAGCGCCTTGCCGAATTGGATCCTGGTCCGTACGTGGGCGGTGACGATGTCCAGTGATTGTTGCACCGCTCCCAGGATGCGCCACGATCCCAGGACGAGATGAAGATCGATGTCACTGGCCGCGACGGTTCCCTCTGGGGCACCCAGCGTGGCTGGCACCAGGAACGGGCCCAACTTGGCGGCCGTGCGTGCCGCCGGCTGTGGCCGATAACGGGCTCCATCGAGATCGGCGGCGATCCAGGAGCCGGGCAGATCGCCGTGGTCAATGCGCGGTAGATCTGGGTTCACCAAGGCCAGCCGGGCCCCGTCGATGGACAGCAACTCCTCGACGAGCGGGTAGGGGAGCGCTACGGTGCCGGCAGCCCGGCAGAGCACGGCGGCGGCCAGCAGGTCATCGGGCCCGGATCGGACGTCCAGTTCAAATGCGCCAAGGTCGTCGAGGGCGGCACGGGCCGCGCGGCGGATGCCGTCGTCGGTCTCGGCTCTTAGCGCCGCTGGTGGCCCACCCACCCGCGCCAGGCGCTTGGCCGCGACGCGGGCAAAGTCGATAACATCTTGCGGCAGTTCGGTATTCACCGGTGTTCTCCCAAGACATCACGTGCAACGAGCATTCGTTGCACCTCAATGGTGCCGGATGCGACGGTGGCTGCCTGTGCGTAACGTCAATGGTCCTCGATCGCCCCGTGCAATGGGGCCGTGGCGCCGCTGTCCAACGCGGCCGGTCCGAGCACGTCCAACAGCAACTCGGCGACCTGTTGATCGCAGTTGGTGGTGACGATGCGGGCGGCGCTTGCCGCGGCACCCGCGGTGGGATCGTCGCGCAGCGCGACCGCGCGGTAGGCCAGCAGGCGCGCGACGCGCAGGTCCGCTAGTGCCCGCACCCAGCGGACCCGAATCGACTCGGGTAATCGCGCCCAGTCGTCGCCGAGCTCGGTGCGCATCCGATCCAGCAATGATTCGCACCGGGCGTAACGGGCGATCCCGACACATTCAAATGCCAGCGCTTCGCGCATCACTCGCCATCCGTCACCGGGCTCACCCAACACGTCGCTGGGCGACGCCGGCACCTCGTCCAGGAACATCTCGTTGAGGTGATGCGGTCCCAGCATCGAGGGGATCGGCCGGACCGTGAAACCCGGCCGGTCCATGGGAAGCAGAAACAGGGTGAGGCGCTTGGGTTTGGGCGCGTCCGGATGAGTGCAGGCCGCCAGCACACACCAGGACGCCATCTGCGCATATGACGTCCAGACCTTCTGGCCAGTGATACGCCACCCCGGGCCGTCAGGAGCTTCGGGTACCGCACGGGTGCGCAGCGACGCAAGATCGGTTCCCGCCTCAGGCTCGGAGAATCCTTGGCACCACACCACCTCGCCGGCCGCGATTGCGGACAGGTGCTGTGTCTTCTGCGCCGGGGTTCCGTAGCGCATGATCGCCGGGCCGACCCAGTTGATTCCCATGTACTGCGGACCGCGCGGTTCATGGCGGGCCCACATCTCCTCGCGCAAGACGGTCTGCTGCCAGATCGAACCGCCACCACCACCGTGCTCCTCCGGCCACGCCAGTGCCAGCAGATCCTCGGCGGCCAACAGTTTGCAGAATGATTCGGTGGTCGCGAGATCTTGCGGATCGGTGGTGCACGCACCGAGGAAGTCGTCGGGGATGTGCTCGGATATCAGCCTACGCAGTCGGTCTCGCAGTTGGCGGGCGTCATCGCCGAGGTCGTAGTCCATCGGTCATCCCTTCGGCAGCCCGAGTAGTCGCTCGGCGATGATGTTGCGCTGGATCTCAGATGTTCCGCCGTAGATGGTGGCGGCCAGCGCGTCCTGGCGTTCGAGGAGCAGATCAGCGTCGCCGGCCCAGGATGGCCTCGCGGCCACGGCGGCAAGGTCCCAAACCCGCTGCAGCGTAACCGAACCAAGCAGTTTCACGATGTCGGCCTCCGGGCTGGGGCGCCCGGCGAGCTCGTTGTCCAGAGCGCGGTATCCGGTGGCACGCAGTGCTTCGGCGTCGGCCAGTAGCGAGCCCAGCTCGCTGTAGACGTCGTCGTCCTGGGTGTTACGTGCCACCTGCAGCCCGCGCTTGATTTCGACCCAGTTCATGATCCAGATCATCTGACGTTCATGGTGCAGTGAGGACAATGCGACATCCCAGCCACCGTGCAGAGGGCCCAGCAGGTTGTCGAACGGCACTTCGACATCGTCGAGGAACACCTCGCAGAAGATCTCATCGGAGACCGATGCCATTCGAATGGGTTCGACACGGACCCCGGGTGACTGCAGGTCAAGAATCAGGCAGGAGATGCCGCGGTGTTTCGGCGCATCCGGGTCGGTACGCGCATACAGCGTGCACCAACGCGATTCGTGAGCTTGGGTGGTCCAGATCTTGTGGCCGTTGACCCGAAACAGCGCGCCGTCGAGTTCGGCGCGGGTGCGCAGACCGGCGAAGTCCGACCCGGCTTCCGGTTCGGACATGCCCAATGCCCACCATTGGTCGCCGCGCAGCAGCGGCACCATCAGGCGATCGATCTGGCTGGGTGTACCGAACTGACGAAGACCCGGCGCAACGACGTTTGGCCCGGCGATGTTGGGCAGCTTGGGCGCCGATCGCAACGCGGCTTCGATCCGGATCTCCATGGCTTCGGCCAAGCCCAGCGAACGCCCGCCGTGGCGGCGGGGCCAGGTGGGTTGGATCCACCCCGCCTCGAAGGCGGCACGTTGATAGTCCCGCCGCAGGGCAATGTCCCAGCGGCACCGGGGGTATCGCTGGTAGTAGTCCCTTGGCAGGAAGTCGGCGAGCCAGCTCGCGAATTCTTCGGCGACTGGCACCGCTGGAGCCGGCGTCATTGCGGGCCTCCGGCAAAGCGGCGTCCCACCTCGTGGTAGAGCGCCCGACTGTCGCCCAACTGTGCGGCCCCCTGCCACGCATGCCGGACGTAGAGGTGGATGTGGTGTTCCCAGGTTTGAGCGATGGCGCCGTACACCTGGACCGCGGTAGTCGCGCAGCGAACCGCCGCGTCGGCCGCCGCGGCCTTGGCCAGTGCGGCAGCGGTCCAGTCCGGCGCGGGATGCGAGGCTGCCGCGTAGGTAAGACTGCGGGCGCGCTCCACGCTGACGTAGTTGTCGGCCAGCGCGTGCTTGATCCCCTGGAACCCGCCGATCGGCACTCCGAATTGATGTCGCGACTTCGCATGCTCGACGGCATGTTGCAGGACGGCGTCTGCCACGCCTACCAGGTCGGCGGAAACGGCCAGTAGCGGTGCGGTGACCACGGATTCGATCGATGCAACGGGCGCAATGAGCGCCGGGATGGCATCGACCTCGAGGTCGGCAAGGGGCTGGGCCGGGTCGGATGACGGCATTGTCCTGGTCGTGACGCCATCGCCGCGGCGTAGCACGGCGGCCACCGGCCCGTCGGCGGTGGTGGCGAGTGTGACGATCAGCGCGGCGCGCGCCAGATTGGGGACCGCGACCGCATGCCCGCGCAGCCGTCCGTGCTGCAGCACCATGGGTGGGCGAGCCAACCGATGGCCGGGGGACTGCACGGCCAGAGTGGCGACGACACCCGCGGCGATCTCGCTGAGGACGTCCTTTGCGGCAGGGCCGCAACCGCGCAACACGCCCGCGGCCATACCTATGCTGCTCAACAACGGGATGGGGGCGATGGCGCGACCACATTCTTCAAGGACCAGCGCCCGTTCGACCGAGCCGAAATCATCCCGGCAATCCGATGCCGCGAGTTCGGTCCAGCCGAGGTCTACCAAGGTCTTCCACGGTGCACGCCAGCATTGCGGATCGGTCATCGCCTGCCGGGCGGCGTCCGGTGGGCACGCGGCGCGCAGGATGTCGCGAGCGTTGTGGCGCAGCTCCAGCTGCTCCGAGGTCAGACCCACATCCATAACACCCCTAACATAATAAAAATAGTAAACTAGGCGATCGGACGCAATCGAGCGAACGGTCCAGGACACACACGGGTGGATGCATGATCGAGTGGTTCTTGTTCCTGCCGCAGCTGCGGTTGGCGGTGTCGGAGTTCGTGCAGCGGGCGATGTGCGCGGAAGATGCCGGGTTTGACGGGGTGGCGTTCATCGATCATCTCGAAGCTCCCGGGCAGCGCGATGAAAGCATCTGGGAAGCAATGAGTATCGCCACTTGGGTGGCGGCCAAGACGTCGCGATTGCGGGTCGGGCACCTGGTGCTCTGCGACGCGTTCCGACACCCGGCCGTGCTCGCCAAGCAAGCCGTCACCCTATCGGCCGCGTCGGGCGGCCGCTTGGAGCTGGGCCTGGGTGCCGGATCCTGGCCGGTTGAATTCACCAGATTCGAGGTTGGACAGCAGAATCCGGTGGACCGGGTGCGACAGCTCGAACGAGATCTTCGGCTGATCATGCGGTACTGGGGGGACACCGATGAAGCTCAACGCCCCCGGCCTTGGTACCCGATTCCGCTGCTGTTGGGCGGTAGCGGGCCCCGAATGATGAGACTCGTTGCACAGTAAGCTGATTGGTGGAATCTTCAGGCGAACCAGCTCGACCGATTGCCACGGTTGGCCTCGTCGGTTGGGTCAGCCCGAATATCGGTTCAACAGCTGGTGGGCTTTGTCCGTAGCGGTGAAGATTCGGCCAGCGTGCGTGAAGTGAGCACCCGCAGATTCGCTCACCTTGGGACGGGGTTGGTCTGCGGCGGCGCCGGAGAAATGATCGAACACTTTGCCGGCCTGGCCGCGCAGGGAGTCCAACGGTTCTACGTTTGGTTCGCCGACTTCGCGGCTGCGGATACGTTGGCCGAGTTCGGCGAATCTGTCATCAAGGAGTTTGCGGATCCCCGTTGACCGTGACCCGGGGCCGGTGGGCTTTGTTGAGGGCACCGACAGGCGGCAGGGGGAACCATCCACAGCGCGCGCCGAACTGGACGTCGAGGCCGGGGCGTTGATCGATACCGGTGAATCGGGGTTCAGTCGGCAATGAAGAATGCGGTGGCCATGCCGATCAGCGCGATCAACGCCAGCAGGAGCATTGACTGCGACATCACGGCCGCGAAGGGCTCCCGCAAAGACTCGACCAGTTGCACACCGGTCTTCTCGGCTTCCCGGAGCGCGGATAGCTGCGCGCTATCGGAAGGGGTCGGCATCTCGGCCGCGGTCCGCGATGCGATGAATGCGGCCATCGAGGCACTACCCAGCAGCTGGCCGAGGCTTCCCGCTGTGTTGTACACACCCGAGCCGGCGCCGGCCAGCTGGGGCGCCCGCTTTCGGGTAGCGGTAGCGGTCAGTGCTGGCCTGATGAACGCGAGCCCGAGGCCCAGCGCGATCGTCGGCATTATCAAATGCGATATCGAGGTATCGGGGACCATCTCGAACGACAGCCACGCCAACGCTACTGCCACCGTGGCGAAGGCGCACCCGAGCACCGGCCGCTGATTTGATCTATCCACGATCTTGCCAACTATGGGCGTAACCAGAAACGCCGCGATTGGCATGGGTGAACACAGCAGTGCCGTTCCCATCGGGGATAGTCCACAGACCATCTGCGCATAAAAGATTGTCGGCAGTCCCAGCGCCATGATCAAGAGGCCGTAAACGACGATCCCGAGACTGGACCAGGCAAACTCCCTATTGCCGAAGATTCGTAGCGGAATCAATGGCTCACCAGAGCTGATTGCTTGCCAATAAACGAATAGCGCCATCAGGGCTCCGGCGTTCCCTGGGGCCGAACCGATCACCGAGCCGGCCGGTCGTTAGTAGCGGCACCGTGCTCGCCAGCAAGTATGCGCTGGTTACCCAGATCACTTTGCTGTAATCGGCGTCGAGGCTAACCTTGATGCTCGGGTTGGCGACCATGACGACGGTGATGTCGAAGCCGATCATGAACCAGCCGACCATCAATGCCCAGAGGGCATACCAGGGTTTCTGCGAGTCTGCCGGGCTTCCGAGGAGGGCCGATGTTGTTGATCTGGCGCGCCGCACGGCGTTGGATAACTGAACCATCGCAGTAATCGCCTCTCTTGGCCGCAGCTGTCTAGGGGTGATCCGCAGGGTTCGGAACTTGTTGAGAGCAAGCGGATGTCGCCTGCGGTCTAGTGGCGTCGGTGTACGACAATCTGCCCACCGTCCTTCGGCGTAAATGCAATCCCGCGGTTGTGCCAGCGCTCGTCAGGTGCCGCATTGGGTTCGATGGTGAAGTGTTGCAATACCGTGCGTAGCACCACGTCGATCTCCAGATTGGCTAAGGCAGCCCCGATGCAGCGGCGAGTCCCGCCACCGAATGGGATCCATCCGAGCGACGATGGCTTGCCCCCCATGTGGCGATGCGGATCGAAGCGCTCCGGGTCGGGAAAGACCTCGGGATCGGATTGAACTTGTTCGATATGAAGGTGGACCGAATACCCTTGGGGCAGAACCCATTGACCGAGCCGGTAATAGGGCGAGCAGACGCGTCGAACTACTCGATCGACCGCCGGCCTGGTCCGCTGGACTTCCAGGATCGTCGCCTGCCGGAGGGCGCGACCGCCCCGGTCGGCCTCCTCAACCAGGGCCGCCAGCACATCGGGGTGCCGGCCCAACCGCTCGAACGCCCAGGTGAGCGTAGCTGCAGTGGTTTCATACCCTGCGGCCATCATTGTCAACAGTTCATCGACAATATCGTTGTGCGACATGGCCGAACCATCGTCGTAGCAGCTGCGCAGCATCAGCGCGAGCACGTCGGTTCGTTCGGCTAGATTGGGCCCGGTCCGAGCCGCTTCAACCAGTTTCTCGATGACGATCTCGCACTGGTGGCGCATTTCCGCCAGCCTTGCCCACGGACTGTAGCGGCCGTAGTCTCGTCTAGGCCTGGGCAGCAATGCGATCCGCAAGCCGAGAGTGACCCATGGCGGAACGAGTCGCCGTAGTTCATCGAGTTCGGCGCATTCGGGCCCGAAGAGGGCGCGCAAGATGCCACCTAGTGTGATTTGAGCCATCGCGGGCATGGCGGGAAACGACTGGCCCTCGGGCCAATTGGCGACTTCACGAAGCGTCTCGTCTTCGATGATGGACTCGTACGACTTCATGAGGTTGCCATGGAACAGCGGCATCAGTAGACGCCGGCGCTGCCGATGCTCCTCACCGTCCAGGGAGAAAATCAACCCCGGGCCGAACAGCCGGCCGAGATTGGGCTCGATGTTGCCCAGCTCCTCCGGGCTGGTGGCTAGGACTTGCTTAGCGAGTAGGGAGTCACCGACGACCACGATATGGCCATAGAGCGGCAAGTTGACCGAGAAGACTTTTCCGTAGCGGCGCGCCAATCGCAACAGCAGCCAACGGCGTAGTGCAACGTAGGTAATGGCCTGCAGCGCCTTCGGCATTCGGAACTCCAGGGGCAGCCTGACGGCGGGGGGTACTGCGGCGGCGGCAACTAGTTCGGTCATGGCTGCGCTCCGAGCGACTGGGAGGGGGGAGCCGGTCAACTCACGGAAGAACTATGAACTGCTAACACTGTTTCTATGGTTGTTAATTGTTTCTATTAATTGTCGGTTTCGTCAATGATGCGACATGTAGGACAAAAAGTGAACCCATCGAAAACTTTTCTCGGCTTCGCGCGCGAGGCATTGTCAGCTGGGGCGCGTGCTCCCCGCTCCGACCGGCTCGGTCATGGCAAGCCGATCATGGTCGCGGGGCAAATCCAGCCTCGAGTGTCCGCGACACCGCGACGGATTCCGAGATGCACTCCGCGGCAAGGGAATCAAAGAGGCCGATGTTGTCCTATCTGGGCAGATCTTGATGTGCTTCGCAACCACTCGATCGTGCCGTTGTGGCGCGGGTGGTCGGTGCCGGCGGCGCGCAGTTTGGCAGAAGTGTGGGTGGCTTCCCTGCCCCTGGGAGTTTCCTGTAGATCTCTTGGTAATGCCTGGCCATCCCGATGGTGTTTGGGTGGTGGCCAGGCAGGGTCAGACATTTTTGGGGTTGGTCGGCGCTGTTCGTCGTGGCGCATCAACCGCAGTTGCGATAGGAGCGGGCTTGGTCACCAGTCCTGAAGCCGTGATTGCCGCAGCGTGGACGAGTTGGTTCGGTACCGGTAGCCAACGCGGCTTCGCAGGGCGTCAGGATTTCAGGGACGGCGCATATCACGCGGGCGAGACAATGCCTGGGGCGAAAGCGCGTAGATGCGTTGTTCGGCGCGACCCGACAGGACGTAGGTCTGGGTGTCGGCCAGGTGCCGGCCGGCGATGCGTCGGGCTCGGTCCACGTCGCCTTCGGCGATCGTCTCGGTGAGCTTGATGTGCGTATTGAGTACCGCGCGGCGTTTGGCCAGTGACGGGTAGGTGCCGCGGGCCGCGCTCTCGTCCGCCCATTGCTGTTCGTGACTGGTCCACAGCGTCTCCAGGCTGCCGACCACCGCGATGATGGTGTGGTTGCCGCAGCCGCGCACGATGAGGTCGTGGAACTGCCGGCCGATCTCGGTGAACATCGCGCCGTCGTCGAGGTGCTCAGACATGGCTTCGTTGACCCGTTTGAGTTCGGGCACCAGCGTGTCGGCCCGGTCGGGCCGCTGCGCCGCCAGTGCGGCACAGGCAGGTTCGAGTTCCTGCAACGCCGCGCCGAGGTCGCTCACGGCCACGGACTCGCTCTGCAGGAGCAGCCCAAGCATGTAAGCGGCGCTGGTCTTGGCCGGTGCGTGCACGACCGCGCCGCCACGATTGCCCCGCCGAACCGAAACCAATCCCTCGGTTTCCAAGATCCGCAGCGCTTCTCGCAGGGAAACCAGACTGACGTTGAACTGTTCGACCAGCACTTCCTGGCGTGGCAGCAGGTCGCCGTCGGCAAGCTCGCCGTCGATGATCTGCCGGCGCAACTCGTCGGCTACTATTTCGGCAATTCTCGGTGCTGACAGTCTGCGTCGGGGGTCAGGGCCAATACCCAAGGCGGTCATCCGGTCCTCGCGCTAGGCAACAGGGGGAGCGCACGGCCGCTGGCTCCGCGAACTCGATTTGCTTAGCTATCTTAGCAGTGATGGCATAGATAGAACTATGCTCGGCAGCGTGAGTCATGGGTCTGAGGGCCGACCAACCCCGCTGGACAAGTTGCACGTACTCGAGATCAGTGACCGCATGGCCGGTAGCTATTGTGGCAAGCTGTTGGTTGATGCGGGCGCCCATGTGCGCAAAATTGAACCGCCACAAGGTGATCCGCTAAGGACCTACTCGGCGAGCTGTGCTCCGGTGCCAGAAGGTGCGCCAGCCGCACCGTTGTACTGCTATCTCAACGCCGGCAAGCAGAGCCTGACCCTGGCGCCGGATTCGCAGCGCTACCGCGCCGAGCTGGCCGCAGCAGACGTTCTGATCGTCACCGCCGGGCGCTCGCAGGCCGGGGGGCTGGGCATCGATCCGGTGCAATTGCTTGCTGACTCGCCGCAGGCCATCATCGTCACGATCTCCGACTTCGGCTGGGCCGGTCCGTTCGCTGAGCGTGCCGCTAGCGAGTTCACCCTGCAGGCGTGGGCGGGCTCGCCTGGCTTTCGCGGTGATCCGGCTGGACCGCCCATCTCGATCGGCGGAGACCTGGGCGAGTACATGGGCGGCGCGTTCGCCGCATTCGGTGCGCTGGCTATAAGTCGCCGTGTCGAACGTGGCGGTCCGGGGGAGCACCTTGACTTGTCGATGCTCGAGGCGATGGCGCTGATGCAGAGCAGCGAATGGCTGCATTCGCAGCTGCTGCAGGTTCCGTCGGTTCGACGCACCCTCGAGGTCCCCTCCATCGTGCCCGTCAAAGACGGTTACGTCGGCATCACCATGGTCACCGGTCAGCAGTGGCTCGACTTCTGCGCGATGGTGGAATGCCCCGAACTGGAAGATATTCCGCAGTTGCGCTTCCAGATCGGCCGATGGGAATACCGGGACCTGATCCGAGAATCGATCGGTCCCTGGATGGCCGAACGAACCGTCGAGGAGATCGTCGAACTGGGACAGCTCTTCCGGCTACCCATCGCGGCGTTGGGCAACGGTGCCACCATCCGCAACATGGACCACATCACCGCGCGTGGGGTCTTCGTGGAAAATCCCGCGGGCTTTCACCAGCCTCGCCCGCCGTGGTTGATGTCGCGCTGCGCCCCGGCGCCGGTTGGACGCACCGCTGCGCCCGGTGCGGACGTCGACGACGAGCCCCGCTGGTCCGCGGCCGAATCCAAGCCCAAGCCGGTAGACCAAGGCCTGCCGCTGGAGGGGGTTCGCGTCATCGATCTCACCGCTTTCTGGGCCGGCCGCGCCGCCACCCACCTGCTGGCGGCGTTCGGAGCCGACGTCGTCAAGATCGAGTCGATTCAGCGTCCGGATGGCATTCGCTATTCGGGGGGCATGCGCACCGACGTGGATGACTGGTGGGAATACGGCTGGGTGTTCCATGCAATGAACACCAACAAGCGTTCGGTAACAATGGATTTGGGCTCGGTTGAAGGTCGCGGTCTGTTCCTGAGGTTGATCGCCGATGCCGATCTGGTTATCGAGAACTTCTCGCCGCGGGTAATGGACCACTTTGGTCTCAGCGCCGACGTGCTGCTGCAGGCCAATCCCAAACTTGTTGTCGCCAGGATGCCGGCGTTCGGACTGGACGGCCCGTGGCGCGAACGGGTCGGGTTCGCTCCCACCATGGAACAGATCGGGGGCCTGACCTGGTTGACCGGATTGTCCGACGCGCCACCGGTAACGCCGCGGGGAGCCTGCGACCCGCTGGCCGGTGTCCATGCCGCTTTTGCAGTGCTTGCCGCGCTGAGCTTTGCCGACCGAACCGGGTTGGGTCAACAGGTCGAACTGCCGATGGTCGAAGCGGTACTGAACACCACCGCAGTTCAGCCCATCGAGTTCGAGATGTTCGGGACTACCCTGGGCCGAAGGGGTAATCGTGGCCTAGGCGGGGCGTTGCAGAACATTTATCGCTGTGCCGGTGACGACGATCATTGGATCGCGGTCAGCGTGTGCGACGACCGGCAATGGCGGGCACTGGTTGACCTGATGGATGATCCGCCGTGGTGCGATGCGGGCTTATCTACCGCGGCCGGGCGGCGAGATCGTGCCGACGAAGTCGACGGCATGTTGCGGGAATGGTTTGCCATCCAGCCGCGGGACTCGACAGTGGAATTATTGGCCGCAGCCGGTATTCCAGCCGCGCCCGTCGTGTCGCCTTCGTCGGTGACCGAAAACCCGCAACTGCGCGGCCGCGGGTTCTTCGAGGGGCTGCTCCACCCACGCACCGGCCCGATGCTCTATCCCACGCCGCCGTTCGCCCGGCTGGCCGGCCAGAGCGAATGGTTACGGCGCCCGCCGCCAACATTGGGCCAGCACACCAAGGAGATCCTGCGGGATCGGTGCGGGCTGAACGAGCACGAACTGGAGCGACTCAGGGCCGGTGAGGTAATCGGGACCCGCCCCAAGGGCGTCTGATGGCAAAGGAGTAGCCGATGCGAGTGATCGTTGACGAGACCTTGTGTGAGGCGAATGGATTCTGTGAATCGCTCGCCCCGGACATCTTTGCGCTCGGAGATGCTGACGTGGTGCAGATCGCCGATGGCCCGGTGCCTGCGGATCGTCAGATCGATGTGCACGCTGCCGTCGACCAATGCCCGAAAGCCGCACTGCGGCTCATCGACTGACGTCCGAACTACCGTGCGCCCGGAGCGGCCGCATCGCAGTCATTGAAGGTGCTCCGAGCTGGGTGAAGCGCAGAGTTGGATGACTCCGCACCCTGGGGGGGCTTGGCGGCACTCGATAAGCGAAACCCGGCATGGATTGATCTCATCGCCCTCGCGCCCCCGTAGGGCAGGTGCAGACTTTGCCGCCCGTACCTTCAAACTCGGCCACATCAGACACATGTCGCTGCCGCTCAGCGGGAGTCGAAAAGCGCTGACGGTACCAACGTCTGCAACTGCGGTGCCTCTTGGGCGGTTGCCAAAGAAGGGGGCGCCATCGGGGGCTGTAGGCCGGCAAGGTGGCGCTGAGCCGATTCCGAAACGGATTGCTGCACAGTGGTAGAGAACCGAGAGCCGGACGCGCGAGAGTGAATGACTCCGCCGCGCCGCGCGGCGCCGGGGCCTACCCTGTTCGGACAGCGGCCTTGCCCGGTCCGCTCCCGCGTTGACGTGTGGTGCCTAAAATAGTAAAAATAGGCATGGTCGTCGGACCACGAAGCATGAGCGCGGCTCGGTTGCCGCTTGGCCGCCTGGGAAACGGAGGCCTTGTGGCGCCTTCCACCTCGAACTCGGCCTCAAACTCGGCCGAAGAACTCTCCGAACAAGAATTCGGTCCCTCCGGCATCGCGCTGTCGCCGTACCGGTTCCCGACGGGGTGGTTCATCGTGGCGTTCTCATCCGAGCTGGGTGCCGGCGAAGTCAAGCGAGTGCACTATTTTGGTGAAGAGCTGGTGTTGTTCCGCACCGCGTCGGGACGGGTGCATGCGCTGGACGCCTACTGTCAGTACCTAGGCGCGAACCTGGGCGTCGGCGGCACCGTCGAGGGTGAACACATCGTCTGCCCATGGCACGGGTGGCAGTGGCGCGGTGACGGCACCAACGCGCTGATTCCCTACAGCAAGATCGGCTGCAAGAAGAACGTACGAATCCGCAGCTACCCGAGCATCCAGTGGTACGGCTTTATCCTGGTCTGGCAGGAGCGCCACGGCCGGCCGCCCTACTGGCAGCCGCCAGTGCTGCCCGAGCTGGAAACAAATGAGTACTACCCGTTGCACCCACATACCCGGATGCTCAACCGGGTCAAGGTGCATCCGCAGATGATCATCGAGAACGCCGCGGACCCCTACCACGTTCAATACGTGCACAAGGCGGCCAGTCCCGCCAACACGGCCTCGTTCGAGGTCTCCGGCTATCACCTGCACGCGACAGTCAATGCGAACTTCGGCGGCGGACGGACCAAGACATGGCTGACCCCGAATGGCCCGGTTGATGCGAAGATCGTCTACGACAACTATTCACTGGGCCTCGGCATTGTGCGCTTTCCAAGCGAATTGGTGGCCACCGTTCAAGTCACCGGACAGACACCGGTCGACGAGGACTACACCGACTACTTCTACACCCAGGCTTCCATCCGCGAACCCGGCGACGCCGGCGACGTACCGACCGGTCGCGCCGCAAGGTTCCTGGCGCTGCAGCAGGAAGTCATCAAACAAGACTTCTTCACCTGGGAGAACATGAAATACCTGGAGAAGCCGAACCTGGCTCCCGAAGAGGCGCGCGCGACTATGCCGCCCTTCGTCGCTGGGCGCACCGCTTCTACCCGGGGGCGCAAACCTCGCCCGCCGATTTCGGATACACCGCCGACGGCCTGCCCGATTCGGCCGCGTCGAAAGCCTGATCGGCAGCTGAGCGGGCCCTTCGGTCCGTCTGATCTCGGAGTCGATCGCTTCACGGTCCCGGCGGTGCGCGACCGGCGTGCGGCACGGCCGAATCCGAACTTCGACGTCCGGATCGTCGACGACGACGGCACCGGACTGCCTACCGGCATGGTCGGTGAGATTGTCTGTCGGCCCGGCTACCCCAACGCGATGAGCGCGGGGTACCTACGTCAGCACAGCGGCTTCGGGTTGCACATTGCCCCGCACCCGGACGGGTTTCACATCGGCCCCCCGGACCGCGAGAAGAAATGCCTCAGGCAGTACATCGTGACGATAACCTGGTGGTGTTCTGGCGCCGGCTGGGCTGCCCGCCTTCTGCACGGCACGCATGCGCTAGGGGATTGAACCCAGGGCCTGGGATCGCGACAAAATGGCTACATCCTCGGCCGATGAGTTGGTGTGCCGCGCAGTAGTATCGACAAGCGCCACCAAGGCATGCAGGTGACGGTGGGCCGGGACTATCGAACCGGCCCCATGGCGGGATCAACACCGAAATCCGGCTCCTTGCCCGGCGCGCCTACGGATTCGCCGGTGTCCAAGTCGCCCTCGAGCTTGTTCTGCTGACCCGACCCATCGCCGGGCGGCACGCGTGCGTCGTGGTCCCTGTTGTGGATATCGCGCAACGGGACTTCGCGCATGAATAAGGCCAAGACGAAACCAATGGCGGCGACCGGTGCCGCGCAAAGGAATACCTGGGCTAGTGATCCGGCGTAGGCGTGCACGATCGGCGCCTCCACGGCAGGGGATTGTCGGTGCAGCGCTTCGGGGGAACTAGCCACTTCGGTGGCCGCGCCGGTGGCCGTCAGCGCCGAAGCCAGCCGCGAGTTGAGGAAGTTGACGAACAAGGAACCGAAGATGGCGGCCCCGAACGAGCCGCCGATGGTTCGGAACAGGCTAACGCCAGAGGTCGCAACGCCCAGGTCTTCGAACTCCGACGTGTTCTGCACGATGATTACCAGCACCTGCGAGGAAATCCCGATGGCGGACCCTAGGATCAGCAGGTAGACCGAATGCACTGCCGCAGTGGTCGATTCGTCCATGCGAGACATCAAAAGAAACGCGAGTGTCATCAGCGCCGTGCCCAGGACTGGAAAGATCTTGTAGCGGCCGGTGCGCCCCACCATGCTGCCGCTACCGATGGACGTGATCAACATGCCGATCGCCATCGGCAGGATGCGCAGTCCCGAGGCGGTTGCCGAAACGCCGTTGACGTACTGCATGAATGTTGGCACGAAGATCAGTGCGCCCAGCATCGCGAACCCCACGACGAACCCCAGCACGCAGCACACGCTGAATACCGGCGCGGCGAACAGGCGAATTGGCAGAATGGGCTGCGCGGCGGTGGTTTCCACCCAGACGAACACGGCTAGAGTCACGCCGGCAGCCGTGAACAGACCAATGATGGGCGCCGATCCCCACGCGTAGACCGACCCGCCCAAACTGGTAGCCAGGGTCAAGGCGGCGAGGCTCAAGCCAATGAACATGATTCCGGCATAGTCGATTACGGGTCGGGTTGTCGCCGCCAGCGCCGGGATCGCCGCCGTCGCTACGCAGATCACCACCGCCGAAACCGGGAGGTTGATCCAGAATGCCCACCGCCAGCTCAGGCAGTCGGTGAAGTAGCCCCCGAGCAACGGGCCGCCGATCGTCGCGATACCGATTACCGCGCCGAGGATCCCCTGATACCGACCCCGATCTCGAAGTGGCACCACCTCACCGATCAGGGCGATAGCGGTGACGGTGATGGCGCCTCCGCCGACGCCCTGTAAGGCACGGGATGCGACCAGCATGGTCATCGACTGCGTCAGCCCACACGACACCGACCCCGCCACAAAGAGCAGCACGGACTTGAAATACCCTCTTGCGTCCGAACATATCGCCGAGCTTGCCGACCAGCGCGGTGGCGATCGTAGAGGCCAGCAGGTAGCTGGTGACCACCCACGATTGGCGCCCCGCCTCTCCCAGGTCGGCAACGATGGTTGGCAACGCGATGGCGACGATGGTCTGATCCAGGGACGAGAGCAGTATTCCCAACACGAGCGCCACGAAGATGAAGTTGCGCCGCCTCGGGGTGATCAGCGCCCTGCCGGCCGCGAGATCGGTGGTCGGCGTGGCCGCGGCGACGGTGGCTCTCGGGCGCATCATGGCAGCCTCTCGGTCGTCGTCAGGGTGTCACCAACGCACTGGCAGCGACAGCATGCCCTCGTTCATCATCCCGGTACGAACCTTCAAGTCGTTTACATCCGCCGCGAGTTCGAGTGTCGGCACCCGGGTGACCAGACCGCGAAGCAGCGACTGCATCTCGCAACGAGCCAGCCAGGCCCCCGGACACAGAAACCGGCCGTGGCCGAAACTGACATGCCGATTCTCCGACCGGTCGACCAGGAACTCGTCTGGGTCGTCGAAGAAACGGGGGTCGCGGTTGGCCGCAGTAGTACTGACCGCAATCGTCGTTCCCTTCGGGATCACCGCGTCGTCGAGTTCGATGTCCTCGACTGCATAACGGAGAGCACCGAGGTTGGACGGCGGCAGGTAGCGCAACACCTCCTCGACCGTCGGCTCGATCAGTTTGGGATCGGCAACCACCCGGCCATAGCAACCCTTGTGCAGCAGTAGACCGATCATCCGGGAGATCATCACCCAGGTGGAGTCGATGCCGGCGGCGAAGAGGGCCTGTGCGAGGTAGACCAGTTCGAGGTGACTGAGCTGCCCGTCGTCGACGTCGGACACCGCGACTAGATCGCTGAAGAAGTCGCCCGTCGGCTCGGCCCGCCGTTTCTCGGCCAGCTCGCAGATGAACGCCGCGAACTCCTGCTGGCCGGCGGCCATTTCCTCGGCCGTGTGGAGCGAGAGGCTGAACAGCCGCTCCGCCCAGTATTGGGCGCGGTCGCCCTCGCCCGGTGGAAAGCCGAACATCTCGCCGATGATCTGCCGCGGCAGTGGGCGGGCGAGGGCATCGACGGCGTCGGCGGGCATCGGCCCGGCCAGCATTGCGTCCAGGAGCTCATCGACGATCGTGACGATCCTCGGCCGCAACTCTTCGATTCGCCCCCGGCGCAGTGCCTTGGCGAACAGCCGGCGGATCCGGGTGTGATTGGGCGGGTCAACCAGCGTCGAGACGAACTCCAGCTCGAGCATGTTGAGCTGGGTGGTCGACAGCCTGGCGGCGTCCGCGCGGTACATGTTGCGGCTGACTCGAGGGTCGTCCAGCACTCGCTTGGCATCGTCGTAGCGGGTGACGACAACCGCCGGGTCGCCGCTGGGAAACCGCACGTCGGCGACCGGGCACCGCTGCCGGAGTTTGCCGAGATCCCGAGGCGCCGACAACGCGTCCGGCTGAGTGAATGGGTAGTCCGTTGCAGTATTGGTTTCAGGATAGGCCAAAATGTCACCCCTTCAAATCTTGAGACGGATATGTCGGTCTTGGGACGAATATGTCGATCCAGAACTGACTGCGAAATGGCGTTCAGAATATGAGTGTCGCTGATATGCGAATCTATTCCATGCAACAACCCGCTGGCAAGGGATTGCGATTATTTCCCAGAGGGGGCGGACAACGTGCGGCGGCGCGCCTCAGGGGCTGGCGTAGTCCCTCGGCCGGTGTGACTTCGTTATCCACTGCAACAACGTTTTTAGCATCAACGGTCTGGTTGTTCAGCCCCGGAGTCCCGCTTGTGAACACGTTGTTAATTGTCGGTTGCGCATTGTGCATAGTGCACTGTTTGTGAAACAAGACTGTGCACTGTGCACTGTGCACTGCTTATGTCTAATTCACCGTGTCAAATAATTTGACTGCTATACGCTCGCGCGTTTGGCGATGGTCATGCCTGGAATGTGAATAGATGGTGACCGGCTAGGCGAATCCCGGGCGCCCGGATCTGATGATGGATGGTTGTGGACTCGGATTTACGCTCGGGCCGGGCGGGGTGAACCGGGGCTTTGCCGGGCTTGTCATGCCGCCTGGTGTAGCGCGGCCTGCCACGGTGTTGCTGAGTCTTACCTCTGGCGGGGGAGCGGCATTCCGTCGGGTCGCTGCGGCCACTGCCGCGGCCAGTGATTTGGGTTACTGTTACGTCAGTTGGAGCTGTTGTTTCCCGCGAGTGCGGCTGGAGAGCAAGATGACCATGTCCTATCAGGAACAGCAACTGCTGCAGGCCGCGACGGGCCGTGCTGCCATCCTGGATCTGACCGCCCGGCACAACCGCGCCTACTCCGATGGCGACCGTGACGGCTGGATCGCTACTTTCCGTCATTCCGGGGCCAGCTACACCCGTGATGGCGAGTCATTCACCGACCTGCGGGCCGCCTTCGATGGTGGTGATGGTCAACGCCTGGTCAGTCTCGACCACGAGGTTCAGGTGGACGGGGTCAACGCGGTCCAGCGCTGTGTTGCTGTGCTTTTCGCGGCTTTGCATGGTGACACGAACCTGCGGGCAACCGGGATCTTCCGGGATAAATTGGTCTACGAGCGCGGTGGCTGGTACTTCACTTCCCGTGTGCTCGAGTGGGATTCGGTGCCCAGCCGTCACCGTTGGTCATGTAGACGGCGTGGCTCCCGGTAGCCAGGTGGGGTACCGACTGGCCTTCGGCACCTACCAGGACGCACTGCAGATGGTCGGCACTGCGAGCCCGCCACGAACCGCGGCCACCGCGGTCAGCGGAGCGCGTATCCAGCTGTTCGCCGCCCTCGTTCACGACGGTAACCGCTCGTACTGGGATGAGGACTATGCGCGGGCGCACTGGGGAGGCCTGCTGGCTCCGCCGGCACTGCTGATGGGCTGGCTGACAACTCCGCCCTGGCAGCCCGCGGAGCGGGACTCGGCAGGGTCGTTGGCGCTGCGAGTGCCGTTGCCGGGAACCGCATTTATCAACGCGGCAAACGATGTCGAGTTTCTGCAGCCCATCGTGGAGGGGGACCGTCTCTGCGTAGTCGAGGAGCTGGTGTCGGTTTCTCCGGAGAAGCGAACGCGGCTTGGCGTCGGTCATTTCGTCGAAACCCTGGAGACTTACCGGCGCCAGGACGCCGTGGTGGTCGCCAGGTCGCGGAATACCTTGTTTCGCTTCACCCCCGGGCCATCGTCATGACAAGTTCGGAGCTGCATTGGGACGAGATCAGCGTTCCGTTCGACCTGCCCGAGGTCGTTGATGAGATCAGCTACCAGCGTGTGGTGGAGAACGCCGGGGCGACATGGGACTACTTTCCCGGCCACTTCGATCCGGGCTATGCCCGGGATCAGGGCAGCCCGACGATTTTCGTCAACACCATGCACCTGGCCGGATTCGCCGACCGGATCGCGACGGACTGGGCGGGGCCGGCCAGCCGAGTAATACGTCGCCGGATGCGATTGACCGGGTCGATCTATGCCGGTGACACGATGGTGGGCCGCGCAAGGGTGATGGCCAAACGGCGTGACACCAGCGTTGACCCGCCGCAGTACCTCCTAGAGATCCAGATCGAGGTCCAAAACCAGCACGGCGCGCTGTGCTGTCCCGTCGAGATCACCCTGCAGGTTCCTCAAAGCCCTTGAGTGGTGGCATTTTTCCGCTACACAGCACCGTCTGCAGCTCGACGTATTCGGCAAGCCCCTCGGGTCCGAACTCACGCCCGATGCCCGACTGCTTGAACCCGCCGAATGGTGCGCTGATGTCCAGCGTGTACATGTTGATGCCATAGGTGCCGGTACGCACCGCCGCGGCGATTTCGAGTCCGTGCGCGGTATCGGCGGTCCACACCGAACCGGCCAGGCCGTAGTCGCTGTCGTTGGCGATCCGGATCGCGTCCTGTTCATCCCGGTAGGTCAGGACAGTCAGGACCGGTCCGAATATCTCCTCCCGGGCGATGCGCATGTCGTTGGTGGCGTCGGTGAACAGGGTGGGCCGCACATACCAGCCGCGGTCCTGTGGGTTGTCCTGGCCGCCGAGCACGATGCGTGCGCCTTCCTGCTGACCGGAGCGAATGTAGTCACGAACCCGACGTTGTTGTCGCTGCGCGACCAGGGGCCCGACGTCGGTCTTCTCATCGGCGGGATCGCCGACCTGCAGCGCCGACATCATGTCGGCCAGGGCGTCGACGACTTCGTCGTGACGGCGTTCGCTCACCAGGATGCGGGTCTGAGCAACGCAGGCCTGCCCGTTGTTCATCAATCCTGCTGTTTTCAACCCGGCGACGGTCTTGCCGACGTCGGCGTCGTCGAGGATTATCGCCGCGGATTTTCCGCCCAGCTCCAAGCTCACCCGTTTGAGTCCTTCGCCGCACAGGGCGGCGATCCGACGGCCCGTGGCGCTGGACCCGGTGAACGCGATCTTGTCGACCCCGGGATGGCGAACCAGCGCCTCGCCGACCGTCGGTCCGCCGGGAAGCACCGATACGACGCCCTCGGGTAGCTTGATCTGTTCGATCATCTCGGCTAACCACAAAGCGTCCAAGGGGGTTTCGGGAGCCGGCTTGATGATCACGGTGCAACCGGCGATCAGTGCGGGGATCAGCTTGGGCATGATGAGGAATTGCGGCACGTTCCACGGCACAATCGCCCCGACTACCCCGACCGGGGCCCGACGCAGGTGCGCCTGTCCGCGTATTCCCTGGCGCCGCTCCACCCAGGGGAAGTTGCGGCCCGCCGCCAGTGCCAGCTGCATCAGGCCCGCTGCTCCGGCCGCTTTGCCCAGCCTGCTGAAACTGTGCGGCGAGCCCATTTCCGCGGTGATCAGGTCAGCCATGTCATCGAGGTGGCTCGCGTAGATCGCGGCCAACTCTTCGACTTTGCGTATCCGCTCACCCGGATCCAGCCGTGGCCACGGACCGTAGTCGAAGGCGCGCCGGGCGGCGGCCACGGCCGCCTCGACTTCGTCGGGGCCAGCCGCCGGGGCCCGCCCAATCGCCTCCTCCGAGTGTGGGGAAATCACGGTGATCGGCTCCGCGATGGTGGGTTTGCGCCAGCGTCCACCGATGAACAGCTCGTCAAACGAACGGTGCGTGGAATCGGCCGTCATCGGGGCACCACCTCGGGGCAGGCGACGGTAACTTCGCTATTCATGCTAACATAGCGAAAAAGCGGCTCCGGGCTGCCAGGGGAAGCCAGTCATGGCGGCCCGCGCGGTACTGGGGACGGCTGCGGCTCAGCCGGGTGTCTCGAGGGCCTGTGCCCAGGTGATGTGGCGATGCTGTAGCCCGGGCTCGTTTCACCCAAACACCAATCGTTGCCGGGCACCGGATTCGAGGTTGGTCTGCAGCGTTTCGGCCAGCCGATAGTCCTCATCGCGCACGGTTGCGTGCGCGTAATCGAAGACGGCCTGAGCGCCGGTGGCGACGGATTCGTCGGAGAGGTCCAACGGAGTCGAGTTCTGGTGCACCGTAATAGAGCTGCCAGGCCGGTCGCCCGGATAAATGCGGAACAGCTCGCCGTTGGCGATGGTGACCGACAGTACGACGTTGGGGAACAGGGCGTAGATCACCACCATGTGGTGGAACGGGTCCCACTGGCCCTCGGGGACGTTCTCCAGTTCCAGGATTGTGTTGAGCGGGAAGATCAATCGGTGGTGCGGTCCGTACGAGTCGAAGACGGTGCAGTTGCTGCGCGCAATGGTGGCGAAGGTCCGCCGATGCACCGTGGCGAAGTGATAGTTCTCCGCGAAGGTATCGGCGGCAAGTTTCCAGTTGATGGGCGAACCGAGCACCTTCTCGCCCAATGGAGACCACCGGCCGATGCCCCACGACTGGAGCTCGCCGGCGAGGGGGCCCAGATGTGCGGGGACGTCCAGCCTCGCGGCGGGATGTAATGACACCCAGAGGAACCCGGCGAACTCGGTGGCCGGAAGTTCGGTCAGTCCGTCGGACCCCACCGCGATCCCGGGGAACCCTTCACGGCCCGGCAGCCCGACTAGGCGTCCGCCATTGTCATAGGTCCACCCGTGATAGGGACAGGTAAACCGCAGTGCGGTACCGCAACCCGTCGCCACCCGGGACTGTCGATGCAGGCAGACGTTGTCGAAGGCCCGGACCGCCCGATCGGCAGCCTGGGTCAACAGGATGGATCGGCCCATGATCGTCTTGGTGCAGTAGGTGTCGGGACCGGGTAGTTCGGATGAGTAGCCGACCAGCTGCGGGCTGTCGAGCACCATGGCTCGGTCGCGCTCGTGTCTGTCCAGTGACGTGTACTCGCGCGCGTCGACGGCGTGCTGATGCGGGGCGAGGTCGGTGGTCTTGTCTCGGGCGAGTTTCAACGCCCGTCGGGTGAGGTCGATGAGCTGATCGCGATCCATCAGATCCCCCGTTGCAGTCGAGCCAACCGAGCCAGCTGCAGCCGTAGCAGTAACTTTACTAACTTTATAGTGAAAGCGAATCCGTGCCAACGATGCCCGGCGGCGCCGGTGCTGGTGCGGTCGGGCGCGCTGGTGTGAATCGGCCCCGCGGGCTCGCGATGGCGAGGATGCGGCGATGTGATGCATATGTGATGGTTGTGGCCAATGTGTCATGTGTTACTTGTGAAGTAATCTGGGGCATGTGTCGGTTTCGCGGCGTCAGGTGCTCAAATTCGCGGCGGCGACGCCCGGGCTGGTAGGCCTGGGGGCTGCTGCCGCGTCGTTGCGCGCTGCGCCGGTGTCGGCGGCGTCGCTGGGCACCCTGCTGGACTATGCCGCGGGCGTCATTCCGGCCAGTCAGATCAGGGCGGCCGGCGCGGTCGGGTCGATCCGGTATGTCTCCGACCGTCGGCCCGGCGGAGCCTGGATGCTCGGTAAGCCGATCCAAATCGGTGAGGCGCGCGATCTGGTCGGTAATGGGCTCAAGGTCGTCTCCTGTTATCAGTACGGGAAGGGGAGCACCTCGGACTGGCTGGGTGGCGCTGCCGCGGGCGTACAGCACGCCAGGCGGGGCGTGGAGCTGCACACGGCGGCCGGCGGCCCGCCAAGTGCCCCCATCTATGCCTCAGTCGACGACAACCCGTCTTATGAGCAGTACAAGAACCAGATAGTTCCGTATCTGCGGGCCTGGGAGTCGGTGATCGGCCATCAGCGCACCGGTGTGTACGCCAACTCGAAGACGATCGACTGGGCGGTGCGCGACGGCCTGGGCTCCTACTTCTGGCAGCACAACTGGGGCTCGCCGAAGGGATACACGCACCCGGCCGCCAATTTGCACCAGGTCGAGATCGACAAGCGCAAAGTTGGCGGAGTCGGCGTGGACATCAACGAGATCCTCAAGCCCCAGTTTGGGCAGTGGGCCTGACCTTCGGCCTAGCCACCCCTTGGGTGGCCATCACTCCAGCAAACACTTGTTCGCTCGCTGGGCAGCGCCGTCCGCGCCGATGCCCACGCGCTGAAACGGCTGAGACGATGTCGCACGGTGGCCTTGGCGCTAACTTTTAACATAACGATTTGGTAACAATACTGCCTTGATCAGCGCAGTTATAGCTACTCAGGCGTAACCACCTGCATGCAGGACGTTTGTTCGGCATGCCTGTGCCGTCGGTTAAACGCGGTGTTACCCATGACACGGTTACCCGTGCGTAGAACTCGCCAGTAACTTATTGGCGTCAAAAGAGTGGACGGATCCTTATGACACTCTTATATGGCCGATGCAGTCCGTCGCGCCGCCCGATCCATGGGCCGGCCCGCCGACAACACACCGGTCACAGGATTTTTCGGCTGCGATTCGACGCGGAATCGAGCAACCCCCGCAGGGAGTCCGGGCGGCCGAACGAGCTGAGATATACAGACGCACAAACAGGAGATGTTGAACGTGACGATCCACGAGCACGACCGGGTGTCAGCTGACCGCGACGAGACTGGCCCGCACAGCACCCATGCTCTGGTCGATCGTCTGACCGCGGGTGAGCCGTTCGCGGTGGCATTCGGGGGACAGGGCAGCGCGTGGCTCGAGACTCTCGAGGAACTGGTTTCGGCGGCCGGAATCGAATCAGAACTGGCCGCCCTGGTGGGCGAGGTCGAGCTGCTGCTCGAGCCGGTGTCCAAGGAACTGGTTGTGGTCCGCCCGATCGGCTTCGAGCCGCTGCAGTGGGTACGTGCGTTGGCCGCTGAGGATCCAGTCCCGTCCGACAAGCACCTGACATCGTCGGCGGTGTCGTTGCCGGGCGTGCTGCTTACCCAGGTCGCAGCCGTCCGCGCCTTGGCACGCCAGGGTATGGACCTGATTGCGACCCCTCCGGTGGTGTCGGTGGGGCACTCGCAGGGCGTGCTGGCGGTGGAGGCACTCAACGCCGGTGGGGCGCGCGACGTGGAGCTGTTGGCCCTGGCTCAGCTGATCGGTGCGGCGGGAACGCTGGTGGCGCGGCGACGTGGGATATCCGTCCTCGGCGATCGCCCGCCGATGGTTTCGGTCACCAACGCCGACCCCGAGCGCATCCAGCAGCTGCTGGAGGACTTCGCCCAGGACGTGCGCACCGTGCTTCCGCCCGTGCTGTCCATCCGCAACGGTCGGCGTTCGGTCGTCATCACCGGCACCCCCGAGCAGTTGTCTCGCTTCGAGCTGTATTGCCGCCAGATATCGGAGAAAGAAGAAGCCGAGCGCAAGAGCAAGGTCCGCGGCGGCGATGTCTTCGCGCCCGTGTTCGATCCGGTAAAGGTCGAGGTGGGCTTCCACACTCCGCGGCTGGCGGACGGAATTGACATTGTGGGCGGCTGGGCCGAAAAGGTTGGCCTCGACGTCGCCCTGGCCCGCCAGCTGGCCGAGGCGATCCTGGTTGACACGGTGGACTGGGTCAGTGACATCAACCGGGTCCACGAGGCCGGCGCACGCTGGATCCTGGACCTGGGGCCCGGTGACATCCTGACCCGGCTGACCGCGCCGGTGATCCGGGGCTTGGGCATCGGCATCGTGCCCGCGGCAACGCGCGGCGGCCAGCGCAACCTCTTCACCGTCGGAGCCACGCCCGAGGTTGCCAGGGCCTGGTCGAGTTATGCCCCGACCGCTGTTCGTCTCCCCGACGGCAGGGTGAAGCTCTCGACGAAGTTCACTCGGCTGACCGGTCGGTCGCCGATCCTGCTCGCGGGTATGACGCCCACCACCGTGGACGCCAAGATCGTCGCCGCGGCGGCCAACGCTGGGCACTGGGCCGAGCTGGCCGGCGGCGGGCAGGTCACCGAGGAGATCTTCGCCGACCGCATCAACGAGATGTCCGGTCTGCTCGAGCCGGGGCGCACCTATCAGTTCAATGCATTGTTCCTCGATCCCTACCTGTGGAAGCTCCAGCTCGGTGGCAAGCGGCTGGTGCAAAAGGCGCGCCAGTCCGGCGCGGCAATCGATGGTGTGGTGATCAGCGCGGGCATCCCGGACCTCGAAGAAGCCGTCGAGCTGATCGACGAACTCAACGACATCGGAATCAGCCACGTGGTGTTCAAGCCCGGCACCATCGAGCAGATCCGCTCGGTGATCCGCATTGCCGCCGAGGTGCCCACCAAGCCGGTGATCATGCACGTCGAAGGTGGGCGCGCCGGTGGCCACCATTCCTGGGAAGACCTCGACGACCTGTTGTTGGCGACCTATTCGGAGTTGCGGTCGCGCGCCAACATCACCGTCTGCGTCGGCGGTGGCATCGGTACCCCGGAGCGCGCGGCCGAGTACCTGTCCGGGCGCTGGGCGCAGGCCTATGGCTTCCCGCTGATGCCGATCGACGGGATCCTGGTCGGCACCGCCGCCATGGCCGCACTGGAGGCCACCACCTCGCCGTCGGTCAAGAAGATGCTGGTCGAAACCCAGGGCGCCGGTGAGTGGATCGGCGCCGGAAAAGCTCAGGGCGGCATGGCTTCCAGCCGTAGCCAGCTCGGTGCGGACATCCACGAGATCGACAACAGCGCGTCGCGTTGCGGGCAGCTGCTCGACGAGGTGGCCGGAGACGCGGATGCGGTCGCCGAGCGTCGCGACGAGATCATCGCCGCGATGGCCAAGACCGCCAAGCCTTACTTCGGCGACATCGCCGACATGACATATCTGCAGTGGCTGCAGCGCTACGTCGAACTGGCTATCGGCGAAGGCAATTCGACTGCCGACACCGCCGCGCCGGGCAGCCCGTGGCTGGCCGACACCTGGCGAGACCGGTTCCAGCAGATGCTGCAGCGCGCCGAAGCGCGTTTGCACCCACAGGATTTCGGTCCCATCGAGACCGCATTCGCCGATCCGGCGCTGCTGGAGAATCCGACGCAGACCATCGCCGCGCTGCTGGCCCGTTACCCGGACGCCGAGACCGTCCAGCTGCACCCGGCGGACGTGCCGTTCTTTGTGACGCTGTGCAAGACCCTTGGCAAGCCGGTCAACTTTGTGCCCGTCATCGACAAGGACGTTCGGCGCTGGTGGCGCAGTGACTCGCTGTGGCAGGCCCATGACGCCCGCTACGACGCTGACCAGGTGTGTATCATTCCCGGCCCCGCGGCGGTCGCCGGTATCACCCGGATGGACGAGCCGGTCGGTGAGCTGCTGGACCGCTTCGAGCGGGCCGCCATCGATGAGGTGCTCGGTAGCGACGGTGACGCGAAAGCGGTCACATCGCGCCGGTTGGGCCGTCCCGATGTGACCGGGCCGCTCGCCGTTGTGCTGGATGCCCCGGACGTGTTGTGGGCCGGGCGTACCGCGACGAATCCGGTCCACCGGATCGCCGACCCGAGCGAGTGGCAGGTCCACGACGGACCCGAAAGTCCCCGCGCCACGCACACGTCCACTGGCGCTCGGCTGCAAGTCCAGGGCAGCGACGTGGTATTGAGTGTGCCGGTTTCGGCCACCTGGATCGACATCCGGTTCACCCTGCCCGCCAACACCGTTGACGGCGGCATCCCGGTGGTCTCCACCGACGACGCCACCACCGCGATGCGCTCGGTGCTGGCGATCGCGGCCGGTGTGGACGGGCCGGAGTCATTGCCCTCGGTAACCGATGGAACGGCGACGGTGACCGTCGACTGGGACCCCGAGAAGGTGGCCGACCACACCGGGGTCACGGCCACTTTCGGTGAGTCGCTGGCACCTAGCCTCACAACCGTTCCGGACGCACTGGTCGGGCAGTGCTGGCCGGCGGTTTTCGCAGCGATCGGTTCCGCGGTGACCGACAGCGGTGTGCCGGTGGTGGAGGGGCTGCTCAGCCTGGTCCACCTCGACCATGCGGCTCGCGTGGTCGGCGATTTGCCCAAGATTCCTGCCCAATTGACCGTTACGGCAACGGCTTCCAATGCCACCGACACCGACATGGGTCGTGTGGTGCCGGTCTCGGTGACAGTTGCCGGGCCCGACGGTGCGACGATCGCCACTCTCGAAGAGCGGTTCGCGATCCTGGGCCGTACCGGAACCGCTGAACTCAGCGACCCGGTTCGGGCCGGTGGCACGGTATCGGAGAACGCCACCGACACCCCGCGGCGTCGTCGCCGCGACGTCACCCTCACGGCGCCCGTGGATATGCGTCCGTTTGCGGTGGTGTCCGGCGACCACAATCCCGTCCACACCGATCGTTCCGCGGCGTTGCTGGCCGGCCTGGAATCGCCCATCGTGCACGGCATGTGGTTGTCGGCCGCCGCGCAGCACACCGTGACCGCCACCGACGGGAAAGCTCGCCCGCCGGCCCGCCTGGTCGGGTGGACCGCGCGTTTCCTGGGCATGGTGCGCCCCGGTGACGATGTGGACTTCCGTGTCGAGCGCGTTGGAATCGACCAGGGCGCAGAGGTTCTGGAAGTGTCAGCGCGCATCGGTTCGGATCTGGTCATGTCGGCGTCCGCACGACTGGCCGCGCCCAAGACTGTCTATGCCTTCCCGGGTCAGGGTATTCAGCAAAAAGGCATGGGCATGGAGGTCCGAGCACGCTCCAAGGCGGCCCGCAAGGTGTGGGACATCGCGGACAGGTTCACCCGCGACACGCTGGGTTTCTCGGTGCTGCACGTGGTTCGGGACAATCCGACCAGCCTCATCGCCAGCGGTGTGCACTACCACCACCCCGACGGGGTGTTGTACCTGACGCAGTTCACCCAGGTTGCGATGGCCACCGTGGCGGCCGCGCAGGTGGCCGAAATGCGTGAGCAGGGTGCCTTTGTCGAGGGCGCGATCGCCTGTGGACACTCGGTGGGTGAGTACACCGCACTGGCCTGCGTGACGGGTATCTACGAACTAGAAGCCCTGTTGGAGATGGTGTTCCACCGCGGCTCGAAGATGCACGACATCGTGCCTCGTGACGAGCTGGGGCGGTCCAACTACCGGCTGGCGGCCATCCGGCCGTCGCAGATCGACCTCGATGACAACGACGTTCCGGCCTTCGTCGCCGGGATCGCCGAGAGCACCGGTGAGTTCCTGGAGATCGTGAACTTCAACCTGCGCGGGTCGCAATACGCGATCGCGGGCACGGTGCGCGGGCTAGAGGCGCTGGAGGCTGAAGTGGAGCGGCGCCGTGAACTCAGCGGCGGACGACGCTCGTTCATCCTGGTGCCCGGCATCGACGTTCCGTTCCACTCGCGGGTGCTGCGGGTTGGTGTCGCGGAGTTCCGCCGTTCGCTGGACCGCGTGATGCCGCGCGACGCCGATCCGGACCTGATCATCGGGCGCTACATCCCCAACCTGGTGCCGCGGCTGTTCAACCTGGACCGTGACTTTATCCAGGAGATCCGGGATCTGGTGCCGGCCGAGCCGCTCGACGAGATCCTGGCCGACTACGACACCTGGATTCGGGAGCGCCCGCGCGAGCTGGCGCGCACCGTCTTCATCGAGCTGCTGGCATGGCAGTTCGCCAGTCCGGTGCGCTGGATTGAGACCCAGGATCTGCTCTTCATCGAGGAGGCCGCCGGCGGGCTCGGCGTGGAGAGGTTCGTCGAGATCGGCGTGAAGACCTCGCCGACCGTGGCGGGTCTGGCTACCAACACGCTCAAGCTGCCCGAATACGCCCACAGCACAGTGGAAGTGCTCAATGCCGAGCGCGATGCCGCGGTGCTGTTCGCCACCGACACCGACCCCGAACCGGAGCCGGAGCCCGAGGCAGAGGAGCCCGCGGCGGAGGCGGGCGACGCGGCCGCTGCCGCGGCACCGGCCGCCGCCCCGGCCGCACCTTCGGGTGGCCCGCGGCCCGACGACATCGGGTTTGACGCCGCCGATGCCACTCTGGCGCTGATCGCGCTGTCCGCCAAGATGCGCCTGGACCAGATCGAGCAGCTGGACTCCATCGAGTCCATCACCGACGGCGCGTCGTCGCGGCGTAACCAGCTGCTGGTGGATCTGGGCTCCGAATTGAATCTGGGTGCCATCGACGGCGCGGCCGAGGCCGACCTGGCCGGGCTGCGCTCGCAGGTCACCAAGCTGGCACGGACCTACAAGCCTTACGGCCCAGTGCTTTCGGATGCGATCAACGATCAACTTCGCACGGTGCTGGGACCCTCGGGCAAGCGCCCGGGTGCCATCGCGGAGCGGGTCAAGAAGACCTGGGAGCTTGGCGATGGCTGGGCAAAACACGTCACCGTCGAGGTGGCGCTAGGCACCCGCGAGGGCAGCAGCGTTCGCGGCGGCGCCCTGGGCAACCTGCACGAGGGCGCGTTGGCCGATGCGGCTTCCGTCGACAAGGTGGTCGACGCCGCGGTTGCATCGGTTGCCGCCCGCCGTGGTGTCGCCGTGGCGCTGCCGTCGGCCGGCGGTGGCGGTGGCGCTACCGTCGACGCGGCGGCGCTCGCCGAATTCACCGATCAGATCACCGGTCGCGACGGCGTGCTCGCCTCGGCTGCTCGTCTGGTGTTGGGCCAGTTGGGTCTCGACGCCCCGGCCACCGCGCTGCCGGCCGCGACCGACGCAGACCTCATCGAACTGGTCACCGCTGAATTGGGCTCGGACTGGCCGCGTTTGGTGGCGCCGGTGTTCGACGGGAAGAAAGCAGTCGTGTTCGACGACCGCTGGGCCAGCGCCCGCGAAGACCTGGTCAAACTGTGGCTAACCGACGAAGGTGACATTGACGCCGACTGGGCGCGGCTATCGCAACGCTTCGAGGGAGCCGGCCAAGTCGTCGCGACCCAAGCCACCTGGTGGCAGGGCAAGTCGCTGGCGGCGGGGCGGCAGATCCACGCGTCGCTGTACGGCCGAATCGCCGCCGGTGCGGAGAACCCGGACCCGGGTCCGGACAGCAGCGAAGTGGCGGTGGTGACCGGCGCTTCGAAGGGTTCGATCGCGGCATCGGTGGTGGCACGACTGCTCGATGGCGGTGCCACCGTCATTGCCACCACGTCCAAACTCGACGACGAGCGGCTGGCGTTCTACCGCACGCTGTACCGAGACCATGCCCGCTACGGTGCGGCGCTGTGGGTGGTGGCGGCCAACATGGCCTCCTACTCCGACATCGACGCCCTGGTCGAATGGGTCGGCAGCGAGCAAACCGAAAGCCTTGGGCCGCAGTCGATTCACATCAAGGACGCGCAGACGCCGACGTTGCTGTTCCCGTTCGCGGCGCCGCGCGTGGTCGGCGACCTGTCGGAGGCCGGCTCGCGCTCCGAGATGGAGATGAAGGTGCTGCTGTGGGCAGTGCAGCGGCTGATCGGCGGGCTCTCGACGATCGGCGCCGAGCGCGACATCGCCTCGCGACTGCACGTGGTGTTGCCCGGCTCGCCCAACCGCGGCATGTTCGGTGGTGACGGCGCCTACGGCGAAGCCAAGTCGGCGCTGGACGCGGTGGTGAGTCGTTGGCACGCCGAGTCCTCGTGGGCGGCCCGGGTCAGCCTGGCGCACGCGCTGATCGGATGGACTCGCGGCACCGGCCTGATGGGTCACAACGACGCCATCGTCAGCGCTGTCGAAGAGGCCGGCGTCACCACCTACTCCACTGACGAGATGGCGGCGATGCTGCTCGGCCTGTGCGATGTGGAGTCCAAGGTCGCGGCGGCCAGTACCCCGATCAAAGCGGACCTCACGGGTGGGCTGGCGGAGGCCAACCTCGACATGGCCAAACTAGCCGCCAAGGCGCGTGAGGAGATGTCGACCGAGGCGACCGCAGATGACGAAGAGTCAACTGAGGGGGCAATTCCCGCGCTGCCGTCACCGCCGCGTGGATACACGCCGGCGCCGCCACCGCACTGGGACGACCTCGACGTGGACCCGTCCGACCTGGTGGTGATCGTCGGCGGTGCCGAGCTCGGTCCATACGGCTCCTCACGGACGCGTTTCGAGATGGAGGTCGAGAACGAGCTCTCCGCCGCCGGTGTGCTGGAGTTGGCCTGGACCACCGGGCTGGTCCGGTGGGAAGACGACCCGCAACCGGGCTGGTATGACACCGGAACCGGTGAGCTGGTCGACGAAGCCGAGTTGGTCGAGCGTTATCACGATGTGGTGGTGGAGCGCGTCGGCATTCGGGAGTTCGTCGACGACGGCACGATCGACTCCGACCACTCGTCGCCGTTGCTGGTGTCGGTGTTCCTGGACAAGGACTTCTCCTTCGTGGTGTCCTCGGAGGCCGACGCGCGTGCCTTCGCAGACTTCGATCCCGAGCACACCGTCATCCGGCCGGTGCCCGATTCGGGTGACTGGCAGGTCATCCGTAAGGCCGGCACCGAGATTCGAGTGCCGCGCAAGACGACACTGTCGCGGGTGGTTGGCGCCCAGCTCCCGACGGGCTTCGATCCGACGGTGTGGGGCATCAGTCAGGACATGGCCAGTTCGATTGACCGCGTAGCGGTTTGGAACATCGTGGCCACCGTCGACGCGTTCCTGAGCGCCGGGTTCAGCCCGACCGAGGTAATGCGTTATGTGCACCCGAGTTTGGTCGCAAACACCATGGGCACCGGGATGGGTGGCGGCACGTCGATGCAGACGATGTACCACGGAAACCTGTTGGGCCGGAACAAGCCGAACGACATATTCCAGGAAATTCTGCCGAATATCGTCGCTGCGCACGTGGTTCAGTCCTACATCGGTAGCTACGGCTCGATGATCCAACCGGTCGCCGCATGCGCGACGGCCGCGGTGTCGGTCGAGGAGGGCGTCGACAAGATCCGCTTGGGCAAGGCCGAGATGGTGGTGGCCGGCGGTATCGACGACCTCACCTTGGAAGGCATCATCGGCTTCGGTGACATGGCGGCCACCGCCGACACCGCCATGATGCGCGGCCGCGGAATCGCCGACTCGAAGTTCTCCCGGCCCAATGACCGGCGCCGGCTGGGCTTCGTGGAAGCCCAGGGCGGTGGCACGATTCTGCTGGCCCGTGGCGACCTGGCTCTGAAGATGGGCCTGCCCGTGCTCGCGGTGGTGGCCTTCGCACAGTCCTTCGGAGACGGTGTGCACACCTCGATTCCGGCTCCGGGGCTGGGCGCATTGGGCGCCGGACGCGGCGGCCGGGACTCCGCGCTGGCGCGGGCGCTGGCCAAGTTGGGCGTGGGTGCCGATGACATCGCCATCATCTCCAAGCACGACACGTCGACGCTGGCCAACGATCCCAACGAGACGGAATTGCACGAGCGGCTCGCCGACTCACTTGGCCGATCCGAGGGTGCGCCACTGTTCGTGGTGTCGCAAAAGAGCATGACCGGTCACGCCAAGGGTGGCGCGGCGGTCTTCCAGATGATGGGGCTGTGCCAGATTCTGCGTGACGGTGTCATTCCGCCCAACCGGAGTCTGGACTGTGTGGACGATGAACTGGCCGGGGCAGCGCACTTCGTGTGGGTGCGTGACGCGTTGCGGCTGGGCGGGAAGTTCCCGCTCAAAGCCGGCATGCTGACCAGCCTCGGGTTCGGCCACGTGTCCGGTCTGGTCGCGTTGGTGCACCCACAGGCGTTCATCGCCTCGCTGGCTCCTGAGCAGCGCGCGGACTACCAGCGGCGTGCCGATACGCGGCTGCTGGCCGGTCAGCGGAGGCTGGCGTCGGCCATGGCCGGTGGAGAGCCGATGTATCAGCGGCCTCCGGACCGCCGTTTCGACCACGACACGGCCGAGAAGCCGCAAGAGGCAGCGATGCTGCTGAATCCGGCCGCTCGGCTCGGCGACGGCGAGGCCTACATCGGATGAGATTGGTCATCGATTAACGTGGCGATCCATGGGCATCGTCGGCGTCGGGATCGACCTCGTCTCCATTCCTGATTTCGCCGAGCAGGTCGATCAGCCGGGAACGGCGTTCGCTGCGACCTTCACCCCCGGTGAGCGCCGCGACGCCTCCGATAAGAGTTCGTCGGCGGCGCGGCACTTGGCGGCCCGTTGGGCCGCCAAGGAAGCGGTGATCAAGGCCTGGTCTGGATCACGGTTCGCGCAGCGGCCGGTGCTGCCCGAAGACATCCACCGCGACATCGAGGTGGTCACCGACATGTGGGGACGGCCGCGGGCGCGTCTCACCGGGGAGATCGCCAAGCACCTGGCCGATGTGACGATCCATGTGTCGTTGACCCACGAGGGGGATACGGCGGCCGCCGTGGCCATTCTCGAGACCAGTTGATCTCCGGCGAGCAGACGCGAAATCGCATCGGAATCTCCGATCCCGTGCGATTTCGCGTCTGCTCGCCAGGGTGCTAGCGCGCGAGGCTGCGCGCGTATCCGGTTCCCATCGCCAGCAGCACCAGGCCGACCACGATGAACGCCGCGACCCGGAAGATGCCGTCGAGCGTGGCGAGATCGAACAGGAACAGCTTGGCGGTGGCGGCCCCGGTGAGCGCCAGGCCGGCGCTGATCGGGGCGGTGCGGCGTTCCCGGTCTGCGACTCGCAGTGCGTAGACGAACAGCGGCGCCGCTACGGCGATCCAGCAGATGGTGGCCGCCATGTGGCCGGCCAGGAAGCCCGCCTCGGTGCCGGCGATCAGGACACCGGCGGTGACCGTAAACGCGGTGACGGCATAGATCACCAGCACCCCGCCGACGGCGGCCAGGATCCGGCGGATGTCGCGATTCTGGCCTCCGATGCCGGCACACGCCCTGCTCATCGCAACGACAAATGCGATGCTGAGCAGGCTGGCGGCCAAGGTGGACACCGCGATCGGGGTCGGCATCACCGTCGCTGTCAACAGCGCATAGCTGTAGTACAGGCCGAGGCCGACGATGCCGAAACCCGCTGCGGCCCAGAGCGCCATGCGGTCGTGGCGACCGGCGATCGCGACGACGATGGCAAGGGCGAGCAGGATCGGCCCCTCGACGTGGCCGTCGAAGGCAACGGTAACGGCGACCAGCGCCGAGATTGCCGACCATGCCGCCAAGACCCGGTTGAAGATGGTGGGAAGTTCACTGCCTACCAGAACGATTGCCAACAGTGCCGCGGCCAGGGTGCCGGCCAGCAGCGCGGCAAACACGCGATCGACCGCGACGGCGGCGGCCAAGACGGGCAGGGTCCCGACCACCGTGAGCACGGCCAGGGCGGCGGCGTTCTTGCCGCCCGGCAACACGATCAGGCCGCTCACGATGGCAAGGATCGCCGCGACACCGCAGGCTGCGCCCAGCAGCCAGGTGTTGTCGTGCTTGTCGGCCGCCACCAGGGCGATCAACAGGGGCACGGTGGGTGCCGCGACGCGCGCGGCGTGCAGCCAGACCCAATCCTTGCCCAGTTGCACCGGTAACGCTGCGGCCGACAGCGCCAGCATGAAGCTCACCAGCAAGAGATCGGCACCTCTGGTGAGCACGGGCGCCAGCCCGATCAACGGCACCAGCACCAGTAGCCCCAGGTGCCCGGAATCCCAGCGGCGGGCCAGCGCAAGTCCCGCCCCACCGACCAGCGCGGCCGGCACCAGCCCGGCGGGCGCCGGCACCCACTGGTAGATGGTGGTCGCCGCGATGACGTCCAGGTAGGCGGTTGCGATACCGGTGGCGGCCAACGCGATCGCGCCGATGCGTCCACCGGGGCGGCCGCGCAGCCGGACGGCCACGCCGACGAGCGCGACTGACAACGCCGTGCCACCGGCGACCCGGATCTCGGGTCGCAGCAGCCCGGCTTGCGCGGCGAGGACCAGCAGCAGCGCCACGCCGGTCAACGTCACCGCCACTCCCGCGACCGCTAGCAGCTTGCCGATCCAGCCGGATTCGGTGCTCTCGGCGGGGCGCCGCGGTGCGGAGACCGGTGGGGCCGCGGCCGGTGCCGGGGCCGGTGGGCCTTGGGGGCCGGGCGCGCGGTAGGTGGGGGAGCGTCCTGGCGTGGCGGCGCCGCGGCGGGTGCTGGCGCCACGGGCGCCCACTGCTGCCAGTAGGGGTACCAGTACGGAGCCACAGGCTGCGGTTGTGGTTGCGGCGGCGCGGCCGCAGCGGGTTGGGGCGCGCCGACCGAATCGGAGATCAGGCGGTCAAGCTGGCTGAGTTCGCCGGAAACGCGGGCCATCTGACGAGCCAATGAGTCGAATTCCGCGGAGAGTCGACTGATGACAGCGTGCCGCGATTCGGTCATGTCGATTACTCTGCCGTTCTTGGCCCCGGCATGGATGAGTAGGACTACGCAAACTGGGCGGCTACTTGTCCAGCCCGTGCTCAATGGCGTAGCGGGTCAGCTCCACCCGGTTGGCGACCTGCAGCTTGCGGAACGTCGCCTGGACGTGGTTTTCCACCGTCCGGTGGCTCAACGAGAGCTTTTCAGCAATCTGCTTGGCGGACAGTCCTTTTGCGACGTAGCGCAGTATCTCGGTCTCCCGTTCGGTCAGGCTGGGCCGATCCTGGCTCGAGTCCGCGGTTTGCGCGATACGCCGATACTCGCCCAAGACCAGCCCAGCCAGGCTTGGGGTGAAGACGGCTCGCCCCGCCGCGGTGGCGCGCACCGCATCGGCGAGTTCGGCCTTCGACGCACTCTTGACCAGGTATCCGGTTGCCCCCGCCTTGACGGCTTCCAGGACGTCCTCGCGTTCGTCGGAGGCCGACAGCACCAGCACGCGGGTCGCGGGCGAGACCTTGAGCACCTCCGTGGTTGCCTGCACACCATCGCCGTCGGCCAGCCGCATGTCCATCACCACCACGTCGGGCTTGACGATTGCGGCCCGCCGTTGCGCCGTCGCCACCCCGTCGGCGGTGGCGACCACTGCGAAGCCGTCATCGGAGAGATCGCGGGCAACCGCGTCACGCCAGATCGGATGGTCGTCGACGACCATCACCGTCGGCGATTCGTGCTCACTCATGACGATCCTTCCCGGCGTGGCACCCGCAGCTCCCATTCGGTGCCCTCGCCCTGGTCCGTGCTCAGTTCTGCGGTGCCACCCAGGGCCGCCAGCCGTCCCACAATCGACTTCGAGATACCCAGATGCCCCTGGCCGGCGGCCTCGTCGAGTCGCCCCGGGGCAATGCCCACGCCGTCGTCGCGGACGCTGACGGTGACCGAGTCGCCGAGATCTTCGAGCAGCACGAATGCGCGGGCGCTCGGCCCGGCATGCAGGCGCACGTTGTCGAGGGCGTTGCCCACCGCCGCATCCAGCTCGGTGGCGACCTCCCGCGTCAGTGTCACCGGAGTTCCCGGCAAGCTCATCGATACCCGGTCGGACGCCCTGCGCCGCAACAGGGCGCACAGGTCGACGCTGCGGGTGTTGCCGTCACGATCGGTGTCAGTGGAGATTATCCATCGGCGCAGCGCGCGTTCCTGCTCGCTGGCGAGTTCGGCTAACTCGGATGTGGGGCCACCGATTTCGTGCCCGCGCCGAGAGACCAGCGCCAGCACCTGGATGACGCCGTCGTGGACCTGCCGGGAGAGCCGCTCCCGCTCCTGCAAGGCGGCCGACAGCTGAGCCGCTCGTTGCAGATCGGCGTGGGCGCGCCGGGCGGTGCGGGCGGCCATGCCGACCGCCAGGCCGACCGCCAGTTCGATCACGATGGTCGCGCTGCGCCCAAGGTTGACGTTGACGTAGCCCTTGACGGCCTCGTTGGCGGCTGTCACCGCAATGCCGGTCAACATGCCGCCGGCCGGGCCGAACTGCAGCGCCGCCGAGATGGTGGCGTTGCTGGCCCAAAGCGTGGTCGGCCAGGTCTGGTTGTCCAGGGCCCACTGTGCCGAGGCCACCATCTTGGTGGACAGCATCAGCACGACGACGACGGCGATCTCGGTGATCACCCAGGGAGCGCGGCACCAAAGATCATCAACCCAGCTCACAAGCCTGCTAATCAACAACGCCGGAGCCCTGGGTGATCACCCAGGCCGGCCGCCGGCCGAAGCCGCGCAGGTAGGCGACCGCGCAGGCTGCGCTCCAGCCGATCAGCACCGCGAACAGCGCCCAGCCCAGCAGCGGCCGCTGCAGGTTTGAGTTGATCGCGATGTGGAAGCCGAGTGCGTAGCCGCAGCTCAGCAGCCAGAATAGCTGCGCCGCCCGCCAGAGCGGCGCCGTCGGGTCGGGACCGCGTGTCGCCATTACGCGCTCAGCATAGCCAGCCCGTTGGTTAGCCTCAGTGTCATGACTGATCTTGTTGAGCGTGTGCGCGAGGTGCTGCCGTCGGTGCGGCAGGACCTCGAGAAGCTGGTCCGGATCGAATCCGTATGGGCCGACCCGGGGCGACGCGCCGAGGTCCATCGCAGTGCTCAAGCGGTAGCTGATTTGTTGGCACAGGCAGGTTTTGATGACGTCCAGATCGTCAGCGAAGGCGGTGCCCCGGCGGTCATCGCGCAGCATCCGGCACCGCCGGGCGCGCCGACCGTGCTGCTGTATGCCCACCACGATGTCCAACCCGAGGGAGACCCCGATCAGTGGGCCTCGGCCCCGTTCGAGCCGACCGAACGCGACGGTCGTCTTTACGGGCGTGGCACGGCCGATGACAAGGCGGGAATCGCAACGCATTTGGCGGCCTTTCGGGCGCACGATGGCAAACCGCCGGTGGGTGTGACCGTCTTCGTCGAGGGCGAGGAGGAGTCCGGTTCGCCGTCGTTGGGCCGATTGCTGGCCGCTCACCGCGACGTGCTGGTGGCCGACGTGATCGTCATCGCGGATTCGGACAATTGGAGCACCGATGTGCCGGCGCTGACGGTGTCGCTGCGTGGCATGGCTGACTGTGTCGTGGAAGTCGCCACCCTCGACCACGGGCTGCACTCCGGTTTGTGGGGTGGTGTGGTTCCCGACGCGCTCAGTGTGTTGGTGCGGCTGCTGGCCAGCCTGCACGATGACGACGGCAACGTAGCGGTGGCCGGATTGCACGAGAGCACGGCCGCCGCCGTTGACTATCCGCCCGAGCGGGTGCGTGCGGACTCGGGTCTGCTCGACGGTGTCACCGAGATCGGGTCAGGTTCGGTGCCCCAGCGGCTGTGGGCGCAGCCGGCGATCACCGTGATCGGTATCGACACCACTTCCATTGCGGCAGCATCGAATACGTTGATTCCGCGGGCTCGCGCCAAGATCAGCATTCGGATCGCACCCGGCGGGGACGCCGCGGCGCACCTCGATGCCGTGGAAGCTCACCTGCGTAAGCATGCGCCCTGGGGAGCCCGGGTAAGCGTCGAGCGCGGCGACATCGGTCAGCCTTACGCGATCGACGCGAGCGGTCCGGTCTATGACGCCGCACGCACGGCGTTCCGCCAGGCGTGGGGTGCCGACCCGATCGACATGGGTATGGGTGGGTCGATCCCGTTCATCGCCGAGTTCGCCGAGGCGTTTCCTGACGCGAAGATCCTCGTCACGGGGGTGGAGGATCCCGGGACGCAGGCGCACAGCGTCAACGAGAGCCTGCATCTGGGGGTGCTGGAGCGAGCCGCGGTGGCCGAGGCGCTGCTGCTGGCCAACCTGGCCTGATCACACCTGTAGGTCGCGGCGGAGTTTGGCGACGTGCCCGGTCGCCTTCACGTTGTACTGGGCGACGGCGATCTTGCCGTTTTCGTCGACCACGAACGTGGAACGGATCACGCCGGTGACGGTCTTGCCGTACATCATCTTCTCGCCGTAGGCGCCGTAGGCGGCCAACACCTTGCGGTCCGGATCGGATAGCAGCGGGAACGTGAGCCCCTCGGCATCGCGGAACTTGGCCAGCTTCTCCGGCTTGTCGGGCGAGATCCCGACCACGTCGAGGCCGGCCTCGTTCAACTCGCTCAGGTTGTCGCGGAAATCGCAGGCCTGTTTGGTGCATCCGGGAGTCGAAGCGGCCGGGTAGAAGTACACCACCACTTGGCGTCCCTTGTAGTCGGACAGTGACACCTTGTTGCCGTTGGCGTCGGGCAGGCTGAATGCAGGCGCTTTGTCGCCTGGCGCCAGGCGTGTGGTCTCGCTCAACGTAGGTCCCTTTCTGTTCACCGGAGCGTTAGGACTCGCACCGGCTGATCTAGGGTAGTGCGGGCAGGTGTATAGGCCGGATAGCGGGAGACTTGGAGGACAGACACGTGGCGGACCGCGATCCCGACACCATCAAGCAGGACATCGACGTCGCCCGCGACCAGCTGGCGACCACCGTCGACTCGCTGGTTGAGCGTGCCAACCCCCGCCGCCTGGCCGACGACGTGAAGGCCAAAGTGATCGAGTTCGTCACCAAACCGGCCGTGACCGTGACGTTGGTCGGGATCGGGTCTGTCGTCGTGGTCGTGGTGATCCGCAAGATCAGGAACCGCTGAGACGGCTTCGGATGTGCGTCCAGGGCGTGGAAACCGCCGGATCGCCACCCTGAGCGCACACTCGACGCCCTGGGGGCACGCTCGACGCGATTGGGTACCACCGCAGTGCCCTCAGGTCATTCCGGCCGCGGTGCCGCTTTCGACGTGTATCGGCAGGTCATCGACCCAGGGCTGGGCCTCGGCCATGTCAGCCACATCGACGTAACCGTGCTCGAACTCGCCAGTGGCGGCGTCGACGAGCCGGTACTGCTGGCGCTGGATTTGGATGGGCTGCGAGTCGAGAATCACCACCCGAACCTCACCCGGCTCGAATCCGCACCGCTGCTGTAGGGCCTCGATGAGGCACTCGTTATGTAGATGCCCGTCGCCGAAGTTCCATCCGAGCACCATGGCGCAAAGTTGCTCGCCCTCGCACACGTTGTAGTCGTCCTCGTCGTACCCGGCCAGTGCGCGATGCACCAGCGTGTAGAGCGCGCGGCCATGGGTGTTCATCCCCCGAAACGCGAAGGCCAGGTGTATCGGCACCAGGGCCTGCTCTTTGCTGTTGTAGAGCCGCTCGAGTTGCAGGTGATACATCGGGCCGAGTGCGCGAGCACCGACTCGGATCTTTTCGTCGGCCGACGGCTTGACGCACCACTGGGTGGTGTCCCAGTTGCCGGCGTAGTAACGCATGCCGGGCAGGAAGGAGACCATGCGCGGGTAGAGATTTCCGATGACGACAACGGCGGCGATCAGGGCGCACAGGACGACGGGCCACGGGCCGGTCAAATCGGCGAGCCCGAGGTGTGCGTGGGCGACGAACAGCCACAGCACCCCGAAAATCATGAAGACGTTCCACTCCAGCGGCACCCCCATCGGGAAGGCCAGCAGGATGTTGAGGTGGAACATGACCATCACGAACGCGGCAATGGTCGTCGGCCAGCCACCGTGGCAGAAGAACAGCGCCAGCGGTACCAGCCCTTCCACCGCGGTCGAGAAATGTGCGATGAAGTCCGATAACGTGCTGGGCCGTAGATCATCCGGGTATCGCTTGAACAACGACCTCTTGAGGAACCCGGAGGGGATGAACGGATTATTGGCCAGCATCGTCGAGATCACGAACGGGAAGTGTTTGTTGAGCTTCGAGGTCGCTGCGCCCAGCCAGATGACGATGAAGACCAGCTTTGCTCCGACGACGATGTCGCTGCCGGAGAACAGGAACACCAGTGTCAGTGGCGCATACACCTCACCGCGCGCGGCCAGGAAGGTGATCTTGTCGCGCAGGCCGAGGACCGCGAGCACCGAGAGGATGGCGACCGGCTGCCACCGCGGAAGCACGCCGATCATGGTGTTGAGCTCAGGAATTGGCCCGGTGCCGTCGGACACCAACGCGACGACGAGCAGCGCGAGTAGGGCGCCGTAGAGCAAAACCTCGAACAGAGTTCTGTTGGTGCCCTTGGTCAGTGGCACCCGGTTGGGCCAGGGGGGCAGGCGGATGGTTCCGGGCCGCAGCCAGTACAGGATCGAACCCATCGGCGGGAAGTAGCGCCCGGCCATCGGGCCGAAGCAGCAGCCCAGACCTACCACCTCGAACAGCATCGTGTAGAGCACGGCCTTCTCGAACACGATCGGTTCCGTCCACCACGCGCCGACGTTGCTGAAGCCCTCGACACCGCTTGTGGACAAGGCGAACAGTACGCGCCCAGGATGTAGAGCACGATCTTGATGCCATACATCACGGGCATCACCAGCGGGGTGCCGAAGCCGTTTTCTGCAATGTGGCGGGCCATCGGAACGATCCGCTGCGCGCGGGTGCCCTTGCTCCACTCGGCCATGTCGACGACGGGCAGGTTTGGCTGGATGAACCCCATTACAGCTCCTTCGACAAACCTGGTCTGGGGGCGCCGATCACAACTTCGGTGTCAGAAGAAAACTACCGCCAAAGGCGGGGGTTCGAACAGATCCGATCGGCCCACCGAAGGCGTCTTGATAGCCCCTGGACAGCGCGCGTCGGCCAGGCCTGGCGGGTATGGGCTGGGCGCTGCCAAAGTTGCGGCGGCACCCTAATTTTGGCTCGCGCTGCTGGTCGCTTCGGCTTTGGCCGCGCTCGCCCAGGACAACGGGTTGAGCGCGCGGAACGGGTCGCCTGCGCGAATGCTCAGCAACTCGGCCAGGATTGTTTCCAGAGCGTGCTGAGTGCTTTTCTTCACCGACTCGACCCACTCCTGGGCCGCTCTCCCATCCGGCTGCGTCGTGTCGATCGGCTCGCCAAAACGCAGGTACATCCGCTGGGGGCGGGGGATCAGGGTTGGTCCCATCCCGCGCATCAACGGCATCGCCATGTCGGAGCGGCCGGTCAGCTTCACGCTGACGGCCTGGCTGAGCCGGCCGAGCGCGCTGTCGCGGGTGACCATGCTCTTGTAGACATCGTCACCGCCGGCCAGTCCGACCGGAACGATCGGATAGTCGTTTTCGGCCGCGATGCGGGCGAATCCGTTGCGCCCATTCCAATTCAAGTGGTATTCCTCGCCCTTGAATTTCGCGATCTCGCGGCCTCCGCCGGGGAATACCAGAATGGTTTCGTTGTGCCGCATCAGTTCTCGTGCGCTTTCGGGCGCGCCGACGACGCCGCCGTAGGCGGTCATCAGGTCGTAACCAATGCCGCGGCGCCGCCCGAACCGGCGATCGGCCAGTGGACGCACTCGGCTGCCGATTGCCCGACGAACGAAGTGCGGAACCAGCAGCACCTCACCGCCGACAAACTGAGTGTGGTTGCCCACCAACAAGAATCGTCCGTTGGCGGGCAGTGTTTCCAGGCCGGTTACATGGGGCCGAAACAGGTCGATAAGCGGCGCAATCCCGTCTTGGGTCCGGTCTAGCGCACCGCGCAGGAACTCCACTCGGCGCGGCGGGCTCATTATTGCCTCGGTATCGATGCGTCCGCCCATGGCTTCCTCCGCTCGGATTCGTGCTCGGACTACCACGCTATCAAACGAACTAGTTCGTATGGCTATGATCATGCTGTGCGAACCACGGCTGAACTTCGCGAGACGATCCTGACCGCCGCTCGGTCCGAGTTCGCGCAATACGGCCTGGCCGGTGCCCGGATCGACCGCATCGCGCGGACCGCCGAGGCGAGCAAGGAGCGGCTCTACGCGCACTTCCAGGACAAGGAGGCGCTATTTCGCAGCGTTGTCGCCGCCGACATGGAGGAGTTCTTTGCCGCGGTGACGCTGCGTCCCGACGCGGTCCCCGAGTTCGTCGGCGACATCTACGACCTGGCCTGCCGCAGGCCCGAGCACCTGCGCATGATTACCTGGGCCAATCTAGAGGGTTTGGTCCTGGACCCGCCGCAGGTCGAGGGCGTGGAATCGGTCCAGGCGCGCGACGTCGGTGTGATCGAAGCGGCCCAAGCCGCCGGCCACGTCGACCCGCACTGGTATCCGATGGACTTGCTCGTCCTGTTGTTTGGGGTGGGTCTGGCCTGGGCGCAGTCGCCTCATCCCGATGCCGTCGCTACTGATCGCGCGGTTATCGAGGGGCGACGGGCAGCGGCCGTAGAGGCCGCTCGCCGCATCGTGGCTCCCACAAGGGGCATTTCGTGAAGTGCGCCGTCAGGGTTTCGAACCCCGGACCCGCTGATTAAGAGTCAGCTGCTCTACCAACTGAGCTAACGGCGCATCGGTCTGGCAAGACCGCGTTGCGACAATAACAGGCATCCCGGCGCAGAGGGAAATCTCCGGATCACACGGGGTGCAGTGCGATACTGGACCGCAGGAACGGAGCCTCATTCGCCGAGCTGGCGGTGATGAGGCAGTACAATGCTAGTAACAATCCGAGGTCAGCGGTGACCAAAGTAAGCGTGAGTATCTGGAAGGTCACTTGATGGCGCCTTTGAGCAGACGTCGATCGTGGCTGGCTGCGATCCTGATCCCGGTTGCTGTGCTGGCCGTCGCCTGCGGCGGCAGCAGTGCTACCCCCACCGCGACCAAGGTGATCGAGAACAAGGGCACCCCGTTTGCCGACCTGTTGGTGCCCAAGCTCACCGCATCGGTGACCGACGGGGCCGTCGGGGTCACCGTGGACGCACCGGTCACCGTGAGCGTCTCCGACGGTGTGTTGGCCGCGGTCACCATGGTCAACGAGAGCGGCAAGTCCATCAGCGGGAAACTCAGCTCCGACGGACTGCACTGGTCGACTGACGAGCCGCTCGGATACAACCGGCGCTATACGCTCAACGCCAAGGCGCTTGGCCTGGGCGGTGCCGCGACCCGCCAGATGACGTTCCAGACCAGTTCGCCGGCCCATCTGACGATGCCGTACGTGAGTCCCGCCGACGGTGAGGTTGTCGGCGTCGGTGAGCCGGTCGCGATCCGGTTCGACGAGAACATCGCCAACCGCCTGGCTGCCGAGAAGGCCATCAAGATCACCACCAAACCGGCCGTCGAGGGCGCCTTCTACTGGCTCAACAACCGCGAGGTGCGTTGGCGCCCAGAGCACTTCTGGAAGTCGGGGACCAGCGTTGATGTCGCGGTGAACACCTACGGTGTCGATCTGGGTGAGGGCATGTTCGGCGAGGACAACGTCAAGACGCACTTCACCATCGGCGACGAGGTGATTGCGACCGCCGACGACAACACGAAGATGCTGACCATCCTGGTCAACGGCGAGGTGGTCAAGACCATGCCGACCTCGATGGGCAAGGACAGCACCCCGACCGCCAACGGCATCTACATCGTGGGCGCGCGGTTCAAGCACATCATCATGGACTCTTCGACCTACGGCGTGCCGGTCAACTCACCCAATGGGTACCGCACCGATGTCAATTGGGCCACGCAGCTGTCCTATAGCGGTGTCTATGTGCACTCCGCGCCGTGGTCGGTCGGTGCCCAGGGCCACACGAACACCAGCCACGGGTGTCTGAATGTGAGCCCCAGCAACGCGGAGTGGTTCTATGACCACATCAAGACCGGCGACATCGTCGAGGTCGTCAACACCGTGGGAGGCACGCTGCCCGGCACTGAGGGGCTTGGCGACTGGAACATTCCCTGGGAGCAGTGGCGCGCCGGCAACGCCAACGCGTAACTCAGCCGCGCAGTACGGGACCCAGCGCCGAGAGCGGGATGTGCGCTACGACGGCTCCTCCGTCCATGGACCATTGTGCGGCCCCGGGCGTGAAGTCGATCGGCTCGTCATGACCCACCGGGTAGTCGGGCAGGTAGAGAACCAACTCGTCTGGGGTTAGTGCCCAAGCCCGGTAGCCGCCGGAATAGACCTTGTCGGGTGTCCACCGGTCGGCGACGAATGGGTAGGTTCCCGGGTCGTGCGGTGGCGCGGCCGCATCGAGTGCGGCCTGGATGTAGGGCTGGCCCAGCGGGGGAATTGCGGTAAGCGGATTCGAGGTCGTCAGGTCCGCCAGCTGCACTCGCCTCCCGCCCCCCGTGTCGAAGGTGAACGTGCGATAGGCGTTGTTGGGCTTGGGGCCGTCGGCGTGGTAATCCTCGTGGAACACGGCGCTGAGCATGCTGCCGTGCCGGAACACCTGGTAGTTCTCCTCGCCGAAGCTGTCCGCGACCATCTGTGCGCCCACAGATTTCCAGTTGGTGACCAGGGTGCGCAGATAGTCGCGGACCACCGGACCTGCCGTCGCATCGTCGATGAGGTCAGCGGGCACCGCCACTTTGATATCGCGGACCGCTTTGCGTTCGGAGACCACCGAGGTATGGCAGTACTGGCCGTCCCAGTCGCCACCGAGCTCCCGCAGAACGACGAAGCTGATGCCCGCGCCGTTGGCGGGCTGACGAACCCCGAGGTTGCTGCCGCTACGACCAGCGTCAGTGTCGTGAGCAATCGTGTGATCGGCATGGGTTGGCTCCGAACGGTTTAGAGCAGCTGGACTTTGCTGGCCAGCCAGCGTCCGTCGACCTTTTCCATGGTCATCTTGATCCGGCTGCGATCGATGCGCGGGTCCGGTACCGCCATGTTGGTCACGGTTAGGTCGACAAAGACCAGCACGACGACCTTGTTCACGGTTTCGGAGGCAACTGCGGAATCCACCACGACGCCATGGGCACTGGCCTTGTTGTCGATCAGCAACTGACGCAGCTGAACGCTGGACTGCGTATACATGTCCTTGAACTCGCCGGTCGCCCCGTCGAGCACTTGACGGAAGTTCTGGTCGACGTTGTTGGAATCAATGCTGGTCAGCACTTGGGCGTAGGCGATGGCGGCTTGTTGAGCCTGCTGGCCCGCCAGCTTCACCTGGCGCTGCTGCCATTGCTGCCAGCCCAGGAATGCCGAAAGCGCCAGTGCACCAGCGAGCAACAGCGGCATTGCGCCGCGCCGTAGATACCGCGCCCAGGAGCGGTTTGGGCGCGCCGCCTTTTCGCGCTTGTCCGCCAGCAGCGTGTTGTCCTCGTCGTCGTCCGCCGACTCGGCCTCGGCGTGCTCAACCGAGTCGACTTCGATGTCTGGGGTCTGTGAGGTGTCTTCGGTGTCTTGGTTGTCCTCCGACGAGGCAGCGGGTTCCTCGGACTGGGTTTCGTCGTCTTTCTCCGTGGTAGCGACCACAATCATCTCCTTGCGTTGGACGTGGTGTCGTGCTCAGTGAGGCGGTTCGATCGGCAGCACCGGCCCCCCGTAGGGGGTGGGAATGGTGAAGCGGCCCCGCGGCGTTGGATCGGTTCGCCGGCCCAGATCTGCCCCGGGCGGTGGTCCGGCAGTATCGTCACCGCCCGGGCGCGGCGCGTTCTTGGCTCCTCGAATCGAGACCGCGGGGTCGTCGTCGCGGCAGTAGGTGTACATGAACGGTTCGGGATAGTCGGCCGCCGAAGGCAGATACGACGGGGTGCCGTAGTCGCAGGTGTAGCGCGGATAGAGTTCGGCCGTCGCCCAGACGCCGTGGTCGTGGAAAGCGCTTGCCAGAGCGTCCAGCACCGATCCTCGATAGTCGGGGAACAGCGCGTTGAGCGCCGGTACCCGCAGGTAGAGCAGCTGCGCGCCGGTAGCCATGCTGCCCAGTAACTGCACCATCGTGTCGGAGTTATCGGCGAACAAGTGGTCGATGGCCGCCAGGGTGTGCGGTGTCCGCTCGGTGAGGCTCCGATACCCGCCTTGCATTCTGGCCACGCCGGCCAGGGTCCGATCCAGTGTCACGGCGGTCGCGGCCAGCCCGGCATTCTTGTCGGCTATCAGGTTCAGCACCACCCGGCTGGTCCTGATAATGCTGGTGGTTTCGGGCAACACCGAATCGAGCGTCGACAGCAGGAACGTGCCGCCATCAACAATGGCGGCAAGCTTTTTCGACCCCGCCTGGCTCAGGCTCAGTTCCTTCTTGATCAGCTCGACCTGGTGCGGGTCGATCTGCGCGAGCAATCCGTTGGCATCACCGAGCAACTGCGCGAGGCTGACCGGGACCCTCGCCTGATTAACTCCGATCACTGCGCCCTCGCTTAGATAGGGCCCGGTGTCGGATTCGGGTTCGAAATCGAGGAACTGCTCACCAGCCGGAGACAGCGCCGACACATGAACGGTGCTGGACGCCGGAATCTTTACCTGCGATGTGATGCTGGCGATGGCATCGACACCCGATTCGGTGAGGTGCAGCGACTCGATTCGTCCGATCCGCACACCACGCAGTGCGACGTCCTGATTGGGCAGTAGGCCACCGGATTCCGGTAGCGAGACGGTAACCCGGTAGCTCGAGGCGAACGGCGTCAGCCGCAACGCGCCGACCAGCAAGTAGGCGGCCGCGACGACGAGGGTGAGAACCAGCCCCGCCACCGACAGCCACGTCTGCTGACGATGTCCCGCCCGCACCACGCGGACAACGGCATTGGCGATCGGCGTGATCACGGTGGGGGTCCCGGCGGTTGGGGGGACAGGGGAGGAGCGATCTGGATTTCGCCCGGAACCTCCGGGTCGGGCATCACCGGCAGCTGCGGCGAACCCGGTCCTCGCCCGACCACTCGTTCCTGCAGCCGCCACAGCGCGTACTTCAACGAGCCGATGAACTGGTTCCAGTTGTAGCGGTGCGGTCCGTGCAATCCGACGTAGCCGGGGAAGCCGATGTCGGGTATCGATCCGAGCACCAGCCGGTCCACGCTGGCGCGCACCGAAAGTGCGCCCCGAGCAGTGGATTTAACCATCGGCGGGATCATCCGGTTCAAGGCCAGCCAGCTGGTGTCGGGGCTGACCGCGATGTCGTTGGCGGCCCCGGCAATCGTGTTGAGGTCTCGGATCATGCTGCGGCCGCTGGTGTCGGTTCCGCCCAATGCTGGGAACCTGGCCAGCAGGCGGGTGGTGTCGCCGACCTGGACGACCAGGTTGGACAGCTCCCCGGTGTTGGCGGCCAGGGCGTCGGCGGCAGGCTCGGCGGCGGCCATCAACTCGGTGACGGCCTGGTTCTTGGCATCGAGTTGTTCCGCCAGGCTGGCTAATTCGCTCAGGCCAGTCGAGATCTGCTCAGACCGCGAGTCCAGCGTGGCCAGCAGCCGGTTGGACTTGCGAATGAGATTTCCGAATGCCTGGCCCTGGTCGCCCGTGGCGTTGCCGAAGCCGTTGATCATGTTGGTGAAATTGCGTATTGCTCCGCCGTTGACCAGGATTGCCGCAGAGCTCAGCACCGATTCCACGGTTGCGGCCGCCGTCGTGGAATCCAACCCGATGGTGTCGCCGTCCTTCAACATCGCCGCCTCGGTACCGGCTCCCGCGGGTGGGCGCAACGCCACGAACACATCACCGAGCGGGGTGGCGGTCCGCAACTCCGCCGTGCTGCCCCGAGGCAGCCGAACGTCATCGGTAATGCGCAGCCTCGTCACCGCCGTGTAGTTGCGCGCGACCATTGACTCGACCTGTCCGACGTCGGCGCCGGCGAGCTTGACCTTCGCGTTCATCGGCAGGTTGAGCGCGTCGGCGAACACTGCGGTCAGCGTGTAACCCCCGGAGCCCAGTGTCGGAGCCGGAAGGGGAAGGCTATCAAGGCCGTTAGCGGCACATCCGGAGCTGAGCAGCGTGGTCACCGCGATCGCGGCGGCGGCTTTCCCGAACCCGCTCATCACTTCTGCCCCATGGTGGCCATGCCGTCCAGCACGAAGGTCAGGCCGAAGTCGGGCCCGAAATCCTGCAGGGTCCCAGTGCTGCATCCCAGCTGCCTCAAGCCCATCATGTTGCAGACCTCTTTGGTCAGCTGGCTGTCGAATATCATTCTGTCGGTGAGGAAGTGAGCTCGAACGGCACCGTTGGCCCGGTCGATGGCGTTGTACCCGTTGTCGGCCACCAGCGGCGCGAGATCAAGTATTTCCGCGAGATCCCGCTGCTGGTCGCTGACCGTCTGCAATGTGGTGTTGCCGTTGAGAACGGTCTGTCGGATCGCCTCGCGGTTGGCATCGAGCAGGTCACCGGCACGCTGCACCAGTTGATCGAGCCGCTTGCCGGTGTTGCCGCCGCCGATATCCTCGTCGGCCAGAATCTGGCTGACCTGATGGATCGTCGAGGCAAACTCCCGGAGCTTTGCGTCGTTGGCTGCTGCGGCGTCGAACAAGGAGCTGACGTTTCTGATGATCGTCGTGATCTGTTCGCGGGTCTGGGCGCCGCCGTCGCTGCTGAGCCGGAGCGCCCGCGACAGGGCGTCAAGGGCTCCCTTGATCTTGGCGCCGTTCCCGTCGACGATCTCGGTACCCCCGCTCAGCACATCGGCGACGGGACCACTGCCGTGACCATCGCCTTGCAGCGACTTGGTCACCTTGTCGAGAACGCTGAGCACCCGACTGAATTCGACGGGAGTTTTGGTGCGGGTCAAGCCGATGGTGTCGTGGCTTTGCAGCACCGGGCCACCCCGATAGGGCGGCGTGAGTTCGATCTGCCGGTCGGTGAGGATGGAGGTCGACACCGTGACGGCTTGGGCGTCGGCGGGAATCTTGACCTTGCGATCGATGGTGAATTCGACTTCGACGCAGCCGCCTTTGGGCCTGATCTTGGTGACCTGGCCGACCGGCATACCCAAGACAGCCACCACGTTGCCCTCATACAGCCCCGAGGCGCTGTCGAACTGGGCTGTCACGGTCATCGGGTCATCATCGGCACCCATCCGCCACCACCCGGCACCGGCCAGCGCGACCACCGCCAGCACGGCGGCGACGACGGCGAGGATCTTGACCTTGCTGGTTGTCATTTGCAGTCCTTGAAATAGGGAATCATCCCGAACTGCTCGGCGCGGCCGCTGATCGCACACATCCATGAATCCACCAGCAGCAGGCCATTGGGTGCGTTGAAGTTGACGGCGTTGCCATCGCCGGTGATGTTGGTCGCCTCGCGGAAGAAGATCGGGCTGATCTGCAGCAGATTGCTCAACAGGTCGTCGTGTTGTGCCAACAGACCGGTGAACTCACGCATGTCTTTCAGCAGCGCATCCACGCCCGGGCGGTCGCCGATGATCTGGCGCAAGGTGCCGACGAAGCCGTCGAGGGATCGCATCATCGCGTGGAAGACGGCGCGCCGCGCGACGAACTGGCCCATCAGGTCCTGTCCCTGGTTGACCAGGCCGCCGATGGTGGAAAGCTGCCGACGCAAGGTATTGGTGACCTGCTCGGTGCTCTCGAGCAGCTGGCCCAATTGATCGCGGCGGGTGGCGATGATCGAGGACAGCGAGTCGATGTTGGCCACCGCCTGCGGCACCACCGGCGGTAGCTTGTCGAGCTGCCTGCCCAGCACGGTAAGCGACTGCGCGAATCGGTCCGAGTCGACCTGCTCGAAAGTTGTTGTCGCGTCTTTCAACGCGGCCTGCAGATCGTAGGGAACCGCGGTGTGTGCCAAGTCGAAGGTGTGGTCGGGAAGCGACGCCGCGCCGTCGGGCTCGATGGCCAGATAGCGGGATCCGAGAATGGTGGTGACTCTGATGGTGGCCGTGGAGTCCTTGCCCAGCACCACGTCATCGCGGATCCGCAGACCCGCCTCGACGTGATCACCGACGAGCTTCATGCTGGTGACGGTGCCGACCGGGATGCCCGCGATGGCGATCGGGTTACCGGCTCGCAGCGCAGCCGCCTGCAGAAACTCCGCCGTGTAGCGCCGATATCCGGCTCCGGCCAGATGCACCACCAGCATGGCCGCGATCACCACCGCGACCACCGCGACGGCGGCAAACCCCAGCCAGGTCTTGTTGTAGCTCTCCAGCGGGCGCCTCTGCAACGCGGAAAGCCTGTGGCGCAGCGATGAATCAGCCATCAGCCATGCTCCGGCATCGCGGCGTGTGCCGGGCTTGGTTCCCCGGGGTCGCAGCGTTGACGATGATCGGCATGACGTCGTTGAGGCCGGGGAAGAATCCGAAGGCGTTGATGTCGCATACGTATGCGTTGCCGTAGGCGCCCCGGTTGCCTACGCGGGTTAGTCCTTTCAACAGCAGCGGAATGTTGTCGCCGAAGAATGCCACCTGGGGCTCGACGCTGAGAATATGGCGGGTGGCGCCGGGCTGGCGGTCGATGAACTCACGCAGTTGCGGGTATACGTCGTTGGCGGAGGCGGATAGTCGCTCTAGTACCCGGGCCAGGGAGCCGATTGAGGAAACCAGCTCTGGACGGCGCTGGTCGAGGGTAGACACCACCTCCCGGGTATCGGTGATCACGCCGTCGAGGTTGTCGTTCTGCTGAGCCAGGTTGTAGATCACCTTGTTCAGGTTGGTGATCACATCGCCAAGCGCCTGGTCGCGGCCGGCGAATGTCTCGGTGAGCGTGGATGTCTGGCTGACCAATGTGGCCAGCGAGGCGGTGTCGCCCTGCAGCGACTCGATGATGCCCTTGGTGAGGTTGTCGGCGTCACGTGGGTTCAACAGGCTGAACAGCGGCTCGTAACCGTTGAGCAGCGCCGTGACGTCGAAGGATGGTTCGGCGCGCTGCACGGGGATGACACTGCTCGGCGCGAGCTGATCCGGACTGCCCTTCTTGCCCAACGACAGCCCGAGGTAACGTTGCCCGACGATGTTCTGGTAGGTCACCGAGGCGACCGTGTTGCCGAAGAGTCGTTGCTCGTTTTGTACAACGAACCGCACCTTCGCCAGTTTCCCTTCAAGGTCGATCTTTTCGACCCGGCCGACCCGAACGCCGGCCATGCGGACGTCGTCGCCTTCACGCAGCCCGTACACGTCGGTGAACACCGCCGCATACGCCACGGTCTTTCCGGCGACTTCACGTCGCAGGCTGACATAGACCATCCAGGTGAGTGCCACCGCAACGACCATGAATAGGGAAAGCCCGATGAGCGGACCGCGAAACTTCATCGTGGCTCCCCACCCGCACCCGAATTACGTAGCGACACAACCGTCCCACGGGCGAGTGGTCCCAGCAGCAATTCGGTGGCGACGGTGGCGGGCCGGCCAGTGATCAGGGCGAGTGCGTCGCGCTCCTGGCGGCTGCCGACGGGACCGACGTTGCCGCCGAATGCCGACGGCGCAGCGGCCCCTGGTGGCGCGGGTGGCGCGGGTGGCGCATCGTCAGGGTCCCCGGTCCCCGGTCCCCGGCACCCGCGGTGATGGAGTCAACCATGCGGGCAACGGTGGATTGGGATCGGTCAGATTGGGGCTCGGGTTGATCAGCGGCGGGCCGAGGGCCACCAGGTTGCCGTCTGGACCGACAGCGGTCCCCGGTGGCGGTGCCAGATCTTTGGGTGGTTGATAGTTCTGCGGCAGCAGCACTTCCGGTAGGTCGGGCCGAACCGGAACCAGCGGCGCCGTGAAGCAGCTGGGCCCCTTGAGTTCGCCGTAGCGCGGGCAGTCCGCGCGCGTGTATGAGTGGCTGGGCGTGAACGACAGGTTCACCCGCATGTTTCCGGTGTTGTTCTCGGGCATCCAGACTTCGTCCATGAACTTGGTGGCCAGGTTGTCCAGTTTGATGACCGCGGGCAGAAAATTGTCGGACTGCTGCGCCAGCACGCCCAGCACCGGAGTGAAGTCGGTGGTGATCTGGATCAGCTGATCGATGTGGTTGCCCAACGATTGCTGCGCGGTCCCGATGGTGTGGTCGGCGCCGGCGAGCAGGGCGGCGAGCTGTGCACGGGTCTCGGCGAACGTCTTCATCGGCTCCACGGCCTGGTGCAACGCCTCGACGAGTTCGGGTGCGCTGGCCTGCAATCCGCGGGTCGCGTCGATGAGCGCGGCGACCGTTGAGGGTTCCGAATCGGTGGCGACGATCGAATTGAGTTGATCGAGAAGGCGATTGAGCTGAGCTCCACCGCTGAGTAAGGGCGCACGGCGATGGTCGGTGGCGGCCGCGATCGCAGCGAGGATTCCCAGCGAGTTATCCTCACGACCGCGTCCGGCCGCAGCGAGCAGATCGCGCAGCTTACTGACGGTGGTTTGAAAAAGTACCGTGGGTAGCCGGCTGTCTTCGGGGATGTGCGTCCCGGCCCGGATGGCAGGTTGGCGACCACGCGGTGCGGGTGCGTCGATCAGCTGCACGGACGACACGGCGAAAACGCTACTGGGAACGACGCGAGCGGTTACCGCCGCCGGAATCGATGCGGCGTATTCGGGTTTGAGATTGATGTGGACGTAGTTGGGCCGCCCGTTGGCCGCCGGAGCCACGCCGTCCACCATGCCGACCAGCACGCCGTGGTACTTGACGTCAGATCTCTTGGGCAGGCCGTCGCCCACGTTGCGCAGGTCCGCGGTTACGCGCACGTAGTCGTTGAGCCGGCCGGTCGATTTGACCAGCAGCGCAATGGTCAGCACCGCCGCCAGCAGCACAACCACCAGTCCGATGCCGATCAGCTGGCGATCCGACGGGCCACGCCCGTCTGACTCAATGGAATTGGGCATCTGTCATCAACCTGACCATCTACCTAGCCGCCGAACCGTGCCCCGGAGTCGACGCCCCACAGTGCCATGGTGATCAGCATGTTCACCATGATCACGACGGTGATGCTGGCCCGCATGCCATGTCGCGCGGCAACACCGACCCCCTCGGGGCCGCCGCTGGCGTAGAAGCCGTAGTAGCACTGGATAGTGGAAGCGATCCACACGAAGATGACGGTCTTGAGCAACGAATAGAAGATGTCCTGACCGGCCAGCATCAGCGAGAAGTAGTGCAAATAGGAGCCGGTGGAGCCACCGCTGCTGATGCCTACCACCACTTGGGTGGTCAGGTAGCCGATGGCCAGACAAGCGGCATAGAGCGGGATCATCGCGACGATCGAGGCAACCAGGCGAGTCGTCACCAAGAACGGGATCGGGCGGATCGCAATCGATTCCCTCGCGTCGATCTCTTCGGCGATGCGCACCGAACCCAGCTGTGCGGTGAACCGGCAGCCGGCTTGCATCGCAAACGCCAGTGACGCCATCAGGGGAGCCAACTCGCGGGTGTTGACCAACGATGAGATCAAGCCGGTTGCGGGGCCCAGGCCAAGCAGATCGAGGAAGTTGTAACCCTCGATGCCCAGCAGCGCGCCAACGGTCATGCCGAGCACCACCGCCACCCCGGCGGTACCGCCCCCCACCACAATCGAGCCGTTGCCCCAGGTGATGTTGGACAACAGCCGCAGAAACTCGCCGCGGTATTGGCGCACCGCGATCGGCACTCCGGCCAGTACCCGGAAGAAGAAGACCAGCATGTGGCCCAGCCGAATGATCGGCTTGGTGGTCCTGCGGTAGAGCCGAACCACCTGCTCGGTGATGGGCGCTAGCGGCCGGTAGGCGGAAACCGTCATGTCACAGCCCCGTCCGGGGAGCCAGCATGACGTGCAACTAGCTGATCGAGACGTTGACGATCATCAGCACCAGGATCGACTCGACGACCGCCGCGTTCACCGAGTTCGCCACGCCCGTCGGCCCGCCCTTGGTGGACAGGCCCTTCTGGGCCGATACGACCGCCACGATGGCGCCGAAGATGACGGCCTTGAACAGCGCCAGAAACATGTCGTCGGTCGTCGCGAAAGACGCGAACGTTGCCACGAAGCTGCCCGGTGCCCCGTTCTGGAAGTACACGTTGAACATGTAGCTGGCGAAATAGCCGACGAAGCACACGACACCGGTCAGCGCGACACCGATCATGATCGCGGCGGCAAAGCGCGGCACCACCAGGCGCCGGATCACCGATACGCCCATCACTTCCATAGCGTCGGTCTCTTCGCGCATCGTTCGCGAACCTAGGTCGGCGGTGATGGCCGATCCGACAGCCGACGCCATCAGGACGGTCGCCACCAGCGAGGCTCCTTGCCGGATGACCGCCAGGCCGCTGGCGGCTCCGGCCAGTGAGGTGGCCCCGACCTGGCCGGCGAGCAGCGCGAACTGAATCGACAACGTGACGCTGATCGGCAGCGAAACCAGGATCGTCGGCAGCACCGCGGTCCCTGCCATGAAGGCGCCTTGGCGGACGAACTCTTGCCACTGGAAGCGGCCGGTGACCAGATCGACGAAGAAGTACTGGATGGTGCGCACCCCGAGGACGAACTGTTCACCGACGGTGGTGAGTGCGGCTAGTGGGTGGCGCCTAACGTAGCCGGCGGCCCAGTCACCGATGGCGGCAACGCCGTCGTCATTGCGTGAACCGAGCAGTGCGGGCTCGGGTTGGGTGGTTATCGCGGTGCAACCAACGGCGTCGTGAGCAAACCCGGGCCGCGCCTCATCGCGTGCTAGCGCCCGACTCCATTGGCGCCCTCCCCACCGCTTTTGTCCTACATCGTCCAGCAGAAGTTATCGGGCGCCATGGAGCGAGTCTTGCCTGGGGTGGCGCGCTCGGGTTCCGCGACTCTGCAGCTCAGTATGGTATGCGGTAACACGCAGGCCTAGTCGATAGGCACTTTCAATAGTGTAGAAACGTTCATCCGCGATGATCTACCATCAGCGCGGAAGGCATAATCGCCTTGCTGTTCCGGGATGGCGTCCGAGGGTGATGGTATGAATCCAGCAAACATTGGTTCGCTGCGAGACCGTCGGCGCGCCGAGTTGTTTTCGCTGATTCAGCAGACCGCCCACCGACTCTTTGCCGAGCGTGGATTCGACGCGGTGACGACCGAAGACATTGCCGCGGCGGCTGGAGTCTCCATCAGCACCTACTTTCGGCACGCCCCCACCAAGGAGGGACTGCTGGTCGATCCGGTCCGGCAGGCCATCACCGAGATCGTCAGCTCCTACCGCAGCTGGCCCGCGGATGAATCCGCGGTCGAGGCCTTGATCGCGTTGTTCGTCAGCTACGCCAGGGACGCCGGTGATCTCAAACTGGATACCTGGCGCCGGGCGATCGCGACCGCTCCCTACTTGTTGAGCAAGTCGGCTTTGGTGAGCGAAGACGACCAGCACCGCTTCATCGAGCACGTCGCTTCCCGAATGGGAGTCGACGCGCGCACCGACATTCGACCGGCATTGCTGGTCCACACGAGCCTGGCCACAGTGAAATTCGTATTCGATCGCTGGCTGAGCACGGATCCGCCGTCCAGCCCGATATTTCACGTCCAGATGGGCCAGGCGCTGCGGATCGCGCTCGCCGGATTCCGGTAATGCGATCAGGCATCTCCCGTCGAGTCGCGAAGCGGAGCCCAACTTCGTGGTGCGCCACGATATTTGGGTGCGTCCAAGCGGGAGCGGCTCAAACCCCCGCGCCAGTGCGTGCAGCTTTGAAAGGATGAGGCCGTGCATCCACCACCGCAGGCATCACTGCACCCGTTGACGACCCCCCGAGCCGCGGCGCTGGCTGGAGTGGTCTTTGCACTGCTGTTCGGTGCCGTCATCATCCTGATTCGCACCAGAATGCCTGAGGGTGAGGGGGATACCGCGGGCTGGCTCAACAACGAGCACGGCGGGATCGCGACCGCTGCCATGCTGATGCCGTTCGCGGGGATCAGCTTCTTGTGGTTCATCGGGGTGGTGCGTGATGGCTTCGGCTGCTATGAGGACCGGTTTTTCGCGACGGTGTTTCTGGGCAGCGGCTTGCTGTTCTTGGTGATGATCTTCGTCATGACGGCGGCGTCGGCCGGGCTGGTGGCCAGCAATGCCAATGTCGTCGACCCGGCCGCGCATGCCGAGGTGGTCAGGTTTGGCAAGGCGGTGGTGCTGACTGCCAGCAAGACCTACGCGCTGCGGATGGCGGCGGTGTTCATGATCTCGCTGGCGACGATCTGGCTGCGGACCGGCTTGATGCCGCGCTGGCTGGCCGGAATCAGTTACGCGGCCGCCGCGGCCCTGTTGACCGTCAGTGACGTCAGCATGTGGGTGACGCTGATGTTTCCCGCGTGGGTGCTGCTGGTCAGCGGCCTGATCTTGGCCAGATCGCAACGAATCCACGAGATGCGCGCAGACACCCAAACCAGCTCCGGGTCTCCAACGGCGTCATGAGGGCGTCCCGAGGGCCATCCAAAGCAAAAGGTCAGAGGGCGGGAAACGCCCTCTGACCAGTGGGGTGAGTGACGGGACTCGAACCCGCGACCCCCAGGATCACAACCTGGTGCTCTACCAACTGAACTACACTCACCATGGCCGTCGCCCGCCCCGACCGGGGCTAACCAACGGCGACGTCGATACTAACCGCTCGGACGCTCCTGGGCCGAATCGGTTGCCTCCGGTGCGTCGTCCGCGCCCTGAAGATCGGCGACCACCGCGGTGATTTCGCTGGTAGTGGGCCCGGGCTGGGGCACGAATGCGGTACGCCGGTAATACTGCAGCTCCCGGATGGATTCGTGAATGTCGGCCAGTGCCCGGTGCGCCAGCCCTTTGGGCGGTTGTCCGAAGTAGATACGCGGATACCAGCGCCGGCACAGTTCCTTGATGGAGCTGACATCGATCATCCGGTAGTGCAGAAATGCGTCCAGCGCCGGCATGTCGCGGGCGATGAACGAGCGGTCGGTGGCGATCGAGTTCCCGGCCAGGGGCGCCGTCTTGGGTTGCTTCACATGTTCACCGATGTAGTCGAGCACCATCGCCTCGGCGGTGGCCATGTCGACCGTGGATGCCCGCACCTCTTCGGTCAGCCCGGAGCGCGAGTGCATGTCGGCGACCACGTCGACCATCGAGGACAACGCGGCGTCGTCGGCGTGGATCACTACGTCCACGCCGTCTCCCAGGATGTTTAGGTCGGCATCGGTGACCAGTGCGGCGATCTCGATCAACTTGTCCGACCCAAGATCCAGTCCGGTCATTTCACAGTCGATCCATACCAATTCCTCACGCACAGCGCTCAGACTAAGGCCCACGCCCGGCTCGCACCCCGCCTGCCCCCGGCAAAGTAGTGTGATGCTTTCCCCAACTGCACGCCGGAACCACTGGGAAAAGGGGGCGCGGCAACGATGAGTACCGATGGGCCCGACGGGCAGGTGGGGCCGGCGCAGCGGATCGCAGCCGGCTACGACGTGGACGGTCAAGCGCTTCAGCCGGGCAGCGTCGTGATCGATGGCTAGGCGGACCCAGCTGCACAGATTCGCATTCCGCTGGCCACTGTCAACCGGCACGGTCTGGTAGCTGGGGCCACCGGTACCGGAAAAACCAAGACGCTGCAGCTGATCGCCGAGCAACTCAGCGCGGCTGGGGTGTCCGTGCTGATGGCCGACGTGAAGGGAGACCTGTCCGGCCTGTCTCGAGCCGGGCAGACCGATGACAAGCTGGCGGCGCGGGCCGAAGAGACCGGGGATGCGTGGACGCCCACCGCATTTCCGGTGGAGTTTCTGTCGCTGGGTGCCGGCGGGGTGGGCGTTCCGGTGCGCGCCACCATTTCCAGCTTCGGCCCGATCCTGCTGGCAAAGGTGTTGGGACTTAACGCCACCCAGGAATCGACGCTTGGACTGATCTTTCACTGGGCCGATCAGCGGGAACTTCCGCTGCTGGACCTCAAAGACCTGCGTGCGGTCATCACGCATCTGATTAGTGATGAGGGCAAGGCCGAGCTGAAATCTCTTGGCGCGGTATCTCCTACGACGGCCGGCGTCATTCTTCGGGCGTTGGTCAACCTGGAGGCCGAAGGCGCCGACAGCTTCTTCGGCGAGCCGGAACTCAGACCCGATGACCTGCTTCGTGTCGACGGCCAGGGCCGGGGCATCATCTCCCTGCTCGAGCTGGGGAGTCAGTCGCTGCGCCCGGTGTTGTTCTCCACCTTCCTGATGTGGGTGCTGGCCGACCTGTTCACCTATCTGCCCGAGGTGGGGGATCTGGACAAGCCGAAGCTGGTGTTCTTCTTCGACGAGGCGCACTTGCTGTTCAGCGATGCCTCCAAAGCTTTCCTGGAGCAGGTCGAGCAAACCGTCAAGCTGATTCGCTCCAAGGGCGTAGGGGTGTTCTTTTGCACCCAATTGCCGACCGACCTGCCCAAGGATGTGCTGTCCCAGCTCGGCGCCCGGATTCAGCACGCGTTGCGGGCATTCACCCCCGACGATCACAAGGCACTGACCAAGACCGTACGCACCTACCCGAAAACCGATGTCTATGACCTGGAGTCCGCGCTGACCTCGCTGGGAATCGGCGAGGCCGTCGTCACGGTGCTCTCCGAAAAGGGGGTGCCGACGCCGGTGGCGTGGACCCGGATGCGCGCGCCGCGGTCGCTGATGGGTGCTATCGGCTCCGAGGCGATCCGCGCTGTGGCCCAGGCCAGCCCACTGCAGGCCGTCTACGGCCAGACCATCGACCGGGAATCGGCCCACGAGATGTTGAGCGCCAAGTACGCGCCGGCGACCGAGGCGGCGGAGCCACCCGCGACGGCGCCTCAGCCCCCACGAGGAAAATACGACCCGCTGCCCTGGCCGCAGGACTTCGACTTACCGCCGATGCCGACGCCCGTCGAGCCGCAGGGACCTCCGTTGTGGGAAGAAGTGCTCAAGAATCCCACCGTGAAGAGCGCGATCAACACCGCCGCACGAGAGTTCACCCGCAGCATCTTCGGTACCGGGCGGCGTCGGCGCAAGTAACGCCTAGCCGCCCCCGAGCTTTTTGTAGAAGCCGCCCACGATGGGTGCCACGATGGCCCGGGGAGCGTACTGACTGGCCACCGACATGGCCTTCGAGGTCAGGCCGGGAACGACGCGCATCTTGTTGCGGGCCAAGGCGTCCAATGAAACCTGGGCGGTGTGTTCGGTGGAGATCCACAAGAAATCGGGTACCAGCCGTTCGACCAGCGAGGCTTCGCTGGCGTCGGGCAGGTCGGTGCGTACCGGCCCCGGGGCAAGCAAGGTGACGTGCACTCCGGAGCCGCGCAGCTCACCGCGCAGCGATTCGCTGAAGGTGTTTGCGAAGGCTTTGGTGGCGGCATAGGTCGCGTTGTAGGGGATCGGCGAGTTGCCGGCCGCCGAACCGGAAATCAAGATCCCGCCGGCCCTGCGCTCGATCATGCCCGGCAGCACCGCCAAGGTGAGGTCGTGCACGGCGACGGCATTGAGCTGCACCTGCGCCTTTTCGCCCGCCGGGTCCAGCGATGCGACCGGACCGAACGTCGCGGTGCCGGCGTTGGCGCACAGGATCGAGATGGGTCGCGCGGCGAGTTCGTCGGTCAGCTTGGTGCGTTCCTGTGGGTCGGCGAGATCTGCCGGCCGGACTTCGACGGTGACGCGGTACTTGTCGGTCAGCCGGGCGGCGAGCTCGTTCAGCAGCGATTCGCGGCGCGCGGTGACGATCAGGTTGTGCCCCCGCGCGGCCAACTCGGTGGCCAGCGCTTCGCCGATGTTTTGCGAAGCTCCGGTGACAACGGCACGTGCGTCGGGACTGGGCGCAGGTATCGGCATGAGCCAATCGTAGACAGTGGCCTTTTCACAACGACCACAAGCGCAGCGGAGCCGACGCAGCAGGTCGCGGCCAATCGCGAGATAGAGTGCCGGGCATGACCAACCCGGCCACCGGAACGTTTGTGCGATCCCGGGTGGTGGCATGGGCGCTGTGGGACTGCGGGTCGACCGGTTTGAACGCGATCGTGACGACCTTTGTGTTTTCCGTCTACCTGACCAGCATGGTGGGAGAGGGGATGCCGGGAGGCAGTGACCCGGCCAGTTGGCTGGGTCGAGCCGCGGCCGCCGCTGGCCTGACCATCGCGTTGCTGGCTCCGCTGGTCGGCGTATGGGTGGAATCCCCGCACCGCCGCCGGGTGGCCCTGGGCGTACTGACCAGCGTCACGGTGGCGCTGACCTGCGCGATGTTTTTGATCCATGACAGTCCCGGATACCTGTGGGCCGGGTTGGCATTGCTGGCCGCGACCGCGGCATGCAGTGACCTGGCGAGCGTTCCGTACAACTCGATGCTGCGTCAGCTCTCCCCGCCGACGACCGCCAGCCGGATCTCGGGTTTCGGCTGGGCATCGGGATACGTCGGCAGCGTTGTGTTGCTGATATTGATCTATCTGGGCTTCGTGGCGGGCAGCGGCGCTCACCGCGGCTTGCTGCAGTTGCCGGCGCATGACGGCTTCAACATCCGGGTCGCGATGCTGCTCGCGGCGGCTTGGTTAGCCGTGCTGGCCTCGCCGCTGCTGCTGGTAGCCCACCGACTCCCCGATGTCGGCACGGTGCCGCAGCCGGCGACGAGAATGCTCGGTGCCTACCGAAAGCTGTGGGCCGACATCAGTTCGGAATGGCGTCGCGACCGCAATCTGGTCTACTTTCTGATCGCCAGCGCGATCTTCCGGGACGGCCTGGCGGCGATGTTCGCCTTCGGGGCGGTACTGGGCGTCAACGTCTACGGGCTGACTCAAGCCGATGTACTGCTGTTTGGTGTGGCCGCAAGCGTGGTGGCCGCGGTCGGGGCGGTGGTCGGTGGGTTTGTTGACCATCGGGTCGGATCCAAGCCGGTCATCGTCGCATCCCTGGCCTCGATCTTGATCAGTGCGATCGTTCTGATGGTGCTGTCGGGAGCGACGGCTTTTTGGGTGTGCGGGCTGCTGCTGTGTCTGTTCATCGGACCGTCGCAGTCGTCGGCGCGCGCTCTGTTGCTGCGCATGGCACCGCACGGCAAGGAGGGGGTGGCCTTCGGCTTGTACACGATGACAGGCCGCGCCGTGGCGTTCCTCGGGCCGTGGCTGTTTTCAATCTTTGTCGACATCTTCAGCGCGGTCCGAGCCGGACTGGGCGGCATCTGTCTGGTGCTGGCGGTGGGACTGGTGGGAATGCTGGTGGTGCGTGTTCCGCGGCACGGCGGTGTCGTCGTGACCGAGACGACCTAGCCCGAGGCGTCGCAGATGGTCAAGCCGACCCCGGTGCGCTGGCGGACCTGAACACCGCTCACCGTCACCGAGCAGGTCACGTTGTGGCCGATGTTGACGATGGTGACGCTCGCCGGATGGTTCGCCGACCGCGACAGGCTCACCTCTTTGCTCCAGGGCAGCGCGACATTGAATTCGGTCTGTATGACGTCCCCGGTGTCCATGTAGGTGACGCTGATCGCGCGGCCTTCGCCGGTGACGGTGTACACGACGGTCTGCATCGCACCGGCGGTAGGCGTCGTGGTCGGTGTCGCCGAACCGCTGGTCGTTGTGGGCGCCGGGCTGCTGCTGGGCGTGGGTGAGGTTCGCGTCGTGGGGGGCGCGATTGTCGAGCTTGGCCCAGCGATCGGTGGCAGCGGCTCGAGGGCGGTCTGGTTCTTGACTGAGATGTTCGCGATCACCAGCGCGATGACCAAACCGATGACCAGGACCACCGCCGCGCCAGCCGCGATCCACAGCCAGCGCGGTGTCTTCGGGCCTTCCGGCGGTGGCGGTCCGTCGCGCAGCACCTCGCCCGGCTGACCCGGGTTCTGTTGCCAATACTGTGGCGGCAATTGCTGAGTGGGGTTGGCCTCGTCGTAAGAACCCGGAGCCCATTGCGGAACGTGACCGCCGTATGTCGGCGCATAGGGCGCCTGGTCGGCGTAGGCCGGATCGGCGGGCGGCGTGTTTACCGGACCCTGCGGCCAGCCTGGCCCGGGCCCCGGTTGCGGGGGGCCATACCGCAGGGGTCGACGCGGATCGTTCATCCCCACCTCATGGATTGAAGGGTACCCAAGATTTACGTGGCCGTGATGCCAGACCGGTTTTGTACCCGGTTGCCCCGGTCCGCCCCGCTCGCCATGTCCGCGAGCGCGCGCTGCGGCATTGTCTCCCTAGCTCACCACGACTCCGCCAAGAGCTTAGGTGCCGATGCCGAGCGCGCGCTCAGCGCGGCCCGTGATGTGAAGGCGATTGTGGCTGCGCGGCGCGGCCGGCGTTAGGCTCCCACGTCGACCGTTAGCGCGGCGACGGTCATCGCCCGCATCACGGCGCGGGAATGGGGTGCACACGCCGACTTGGTATCGGCTGATTTCATGCTGTGTGGCGTGGAATTGAGCAAGCCGAACGCGGCATGCGCCATCAGCCGGGCGTCGGCTTCGGCCAGGCCGGGATCCAGTTGGCGCAGCACGCCCACCCAGATCTCCACGTACTGCCGCTGGGCTTTGCGCACCTGGCGTTCGGCCGCCGCGGGCAGGTGCCCGAGGTCGCGGTCCTGGATCCGGATGAGGTCCGGTTCGCCCAAGGCGAAGTCGAGATGGAAATCGATCAAACCGTCCAGAGCGGCGGCAGCGTCATTGCTGTTGGTGGTCACCTGACGGGCACCGGCGAGAAGCCGGGAGCTGATTCCGACTAGCAACTCGACCAGTAGTGACTCTTTGTTGGGGAAGTGCCGGTAGATCGCAGGACCGCTGATGCCGGCCGCGGCGCCGATGTCTTCGAGTCGTACGGCCAGAAAGCCGCGCTCGGCGAACAGTCGCTCGGCCGCCGATAACAGCTGCAAACGCCGATCGGACTTTTGCTGGCTGCGACGATTCGGGGTCGCGGTCTGCTCATCCGGGGCGGACGCTGCCATGACGGCCTCCGTCCAACTCGTCCTGGACACTTCGGTTAATCGTCACTAACGTAACACGAGTTAGTAGATATTAACTCCGCGTGATGCAAATAGACGGAGGGGCCGTGGCAACCACCGCTGCCGCAGACCAAAATCAGCTCTCCTATGACCGTGGTCCCATCGCGCCCGCCCTACTCGAGATGACCATCGGCGCAAATCTCGCCGCTACCGCGTCCCAGTGTGAAAGCCGCGACGCCCTCGTCGATGTCCGTTCGGGCCGTCGGTGGAGCTACGCCCAGCTTCTAACCGACGTGCGCCAATTGGCGACGGGCTTGGTGAGGGCGGGGATCGGCCGTGGCGATCGGGTCGGGATCTGGGCGCCAAACCGCTGGGAGTGGGTGCTGGTCCAATACGCGACCGCTGAAATCGGAGCCATCCTGGTCACGATCAATCCTGCCTACCAGGCGCGCGAGTTGGAGTATGCATTGCGCCAATCCGGCGTCGCGATGGTGATCGCCGCTTCGGGTTTCAAGGGGTCGGACTACGCGGCGATCCTCGCGGAGGTAGCGCCGGGGTGTCCCGAACTGCACGATGTCGTGTTCTTAGACGGCGATGGCTGGGCGAAGCTGGCCGGATCCGGTGCCGATTTGGTTGCGCTGCAGGAGATTGCCACCACACTCAGCGCCGACGATCCCATCAACATCCAATACACCTCTGGCACAACGGGCTTTCCCAAAGGTGTCACGCTGAGCCATCGAAATATCCTCAACAACGGCTATTTGGTGGGTGAACTGATCGAATACACCGCCGAGGATCGCATCTGTATCCCGGTGCCGTTCTACCACTGCTTTGGCATGGTGATGGGCAATCTGGCGGCTACCAGCCACGGCGCCTGCATGGTGATTCCGGCACCTGGGTTCGACCCGGCCGCGACTTTGCGGGCCGTGCAGGACGAACGGTGCACCAGCCTGTACGGCGTCCCGACGATGTTCATCGCCGAGCTCGGACTGGCGGACTTCGCGACTTATGACCTGAGCAGCCTGCGTACCGGCATCATGGCGGGCTCGACCTGCCCGGTCGAGGTGATGCGCAAAGTGATCGACCAGATGCACATGGCCGGGATCTCCATCTGTTACGGCATGACCGAGACATCGCCGGTGGCGACCCAGACTCGCAGCAACGATTCCCTTCAGCGACGCGTCACGACGGTGGGGCGGGTGGGTCCCAGGGCTCCGGCGTTCCCTGGGGTGGGTCCGCACCTGGAGATCAAGGTGGTCGACCCGGCGACCGGTCGGGTCGTGCCCCGCGGCACCGCCGGTGAGTTCTGTACCCGGGGCTACTCGGTGATGCCTGGGTACTGGAAGGCTCCGGAGCGGACCGCGGAGGTGATCGACCCCGAGGGCTGGATGCACACCGGCGATCTGGCGCTGATGGACGAATGCGGATACGTGCAGATCACGGGCCGGATCAAGGACATCGTGGTGCGAGGCGGGGAGAACATTTCGCCGCGTGAGATCGAGGAATTCCTCCACTCTCATTCCGATATCGTCGACGCCCACGTTGTCGGGGTGCCCGACGAGCGGATGGGCGAGGAGCTGATGGCGGTGGTTAACCTGCGTGCCGGGGCGCCAGAGTTGACCACCGGCCTATTGCGCGAATACTGCGCCGGCCAAATCGCCAAATTCAAGATCCCGCGATATTTGCGGCTCGTCGACGAGTTCCCGATGACTGTGACCGGCAAGGTTCGCAAAGTTGAAATGCGCCAACAGGCGATCGAGTACCTCCGTGGGCAGCACTGAGCGTGCGGGTACGCGCTCTCTTTACGTGCTGGGCGGGGCAGTGGTATTGTCAAGCTTCGGTTAATCAAGATTAACTGAAAAAATCTCAGCCCGAGCCGATAGCGAGGAGACTCTGCGGCAATGGACAAGGTAGTGGCCACCGTCGCGGAGGCGGTGGCAGACATAACCGATGGGGCGTCGCTGGCGGTCGGGGGATTCGGCCTGTGCGGCATTCCGGAAGCGTTGATCGCGGCGCTGGTAGATAGTGGTGTCACTGACCTCGAGACGGTGTCGAACAATTGCGGTGTCGACGGCGTCGGGCTGGGCGTGTTATTGCAGCACAAGAGAATTCGCCGAACCGTTTCCTCCTATGTGGGGGAGAACAAGGAGTTCGCGCGTCAGTTCCTTTCCGGCGAACTCGAGGTGGAACTGACCCCGCAGGGCACGTTGGCGGAGCGGTTGCGCGCCGGTGGTATGGGCATCCCAGGTTTCTACACACCGGCCGGTGTTGGTACCCAGATAGCCGACGGCGGCCTGCCCTGGCGCTACGACGCCTCGGGCGCGGTCGCGGTGGTGTCGCCTCCCAAGGAGACTCGTGAATTCGATGGCGCTACTTACGTTCTCGAGCGCGGGATCCGCACCGACTTCGCGCTGGTTCATGCGTGGAAGGGGGACCGGCACGGCAATCTTCTGTATCGCTACTCTGCGGCGAACTTCAACCCCGAGTGCGCTCCGGCGGGCCGGATCACGATTGCTGAGGTCGAGCATCTTGTCGAGCCCGGCGAGATCGACCCGGCCACAGTCCACACCCCGGGCGTGTTCGTGCAGCGGGTGGTGCATGTGCCCAATCCCATCAAGCGGATCGAGAAAGAGACGGTGCGGCCGTGAACCCGCTGGCGACGATGCAGAGCGAAGCGATGAGGAGGAGCGGCGCCAGATGAGCTGGAGCAGAGACGGCATGGCCGCACGGGTGGCCACCGAATTCGAGGACGGGCAGTACATCAACCTCGGTATCGGAATGCCCACGCTAATCCCCAACCACATTCCCGAGGGCGTCACCGTTGTCCTGCACTCGGAGAACGGAATCCTGGGTGTCGGCCCCTATCCCATTCGCGAGGAACTCGACGCCGATCTGATCAATGCGGGCAAAGAGACGGTGACCACGCTGCCCGGTGCGGCGTTCTTCGGCTCGTCCACCTCGTTCGGAATCATCCGGGGCGGCCACTTGGACGTCGCGGTGCTTGGGGCCATGCAGGTTTCGGTCAGTGGCGATCTGGCCAACTGGATGATCCCGGGCAAGATGGTCAAAGGAATGGGCGGCGCGATGGACTTGGTGCACGGCGCGCGCAAGGTGATCGTGATGATGGAGCACGCCGCCAAGGACGGCAGCCCGAAGATCCTGGAGAGATGTACGTTGCCGCGGACCGGGGTGGGTTGCGTCAACCGGATCGTGACCGAACTCGCGGTCATCGACGTTTGCCACGACGGCCTGCACCTGATCGAGACCGCACCGGATGTCTCGGCGGAGGAAGTCGTCGCGAAAACCCAACCGCCCCTTGTCCTCGATGATCTGGTCGCCCGGTGACAACCATCGCCGCGCCATCATTTGCCGACGAGCATCGCCGGCTGGTCGCCGAATTGAACACCAAGCTTGCGGCTGCGGCCCTGGGGGGCAATGAACGTGCCCGCGAACGCCATGTCGGTCGCGGCAAGCTGTTGCCGCGCGAGCGGGTGTACCGCTTGCTGGACCCGGGCAGCCCTTTTCTGGAGTTGGCCGCGCTGGCGGCGAACGGCATGTACGGCGACGAATCTCCGGGCGCGGGGATCATTACCGGGATCGGCCGGGTCTCCGGGCGGGAGTGCGTCATCGTCGCCAACGACGCGACGGTCAAGGGCGGCACCTACTACCCGATGACGGTGAAAAAGCACCTGCGTGCTCAGGAAGTCGCACTGCAGAACCTGCTGCCGTGCATCTACCTGGTCGACTCCGGCGGGGCATTCCTGCCCCACCAGGATGAGGTCTTCCCGGACCGCGAACACTTCGGACGGATCTTATACAACCAGGCGACCATGAGCGCCAAGGGGATTCCGCAAGTGGCCGCGGTACTTGGTTCGTGCACGGCCGGCGGCGCCTACGTGCCGGCGATGAGCGACGAAGCCGTCATTGTCCGCGAGCAGGGCACGATCTTTCTGGGCGGCCCACCTCTGGTCAAGGCGGCCACCGGCGAGATCGTCACGGCCGAGGAACTCGGCGGCGGCGACCTGCACTCGCGGGTATCCGGTGTCACCGATCATCTGGCCGACGATGACGATGACGAAGACGCGCTGCGGATCGTGCGTGCGATCGCGGCCACCTTCGGCCCACTGGAACCCGCGCAATGGGAGATCGGCCCATCCGTTGAACCCAAGCACGCTCAGACCGAGCTCTATGACGTCGTGCCCCCGGATCCGCGGGTGCCCTACGACGTGCACGACGTCATCGTGCGGCTGATCGACGGCGGCGAATTCAGCGAGTTCAAAGCCAATTACGGCAAGTCGCTGGTGACGGGGTTCGCGCGCATCCACGGACATCCGGTCGGCATCATTGCCAACAATGGCGTCCTGTTCAGCGAATCTGCGGTCAAGGGAGCGCACTTCATCGAGCTGTGCGACAAACGCAAGACCCCCCCCTGCTGTTCCTGCAGAATATCGCGGGCTTCATGGTCGGCCGTGACTATGAAGCGGGGGGCATCGCCAAACACGGCGCAAAGATGGTCACCGCCGTGGCCTGCGCCCGGGTGCCGAAGCTGACCGTGGTGATCGGCGGATCCTATGGGGCGGGTAACTATTCGATGTGTGGGCGGGCGTACTCGCCGCGCTTCATGTGGATGTGGCCGAACGCGCGGATTTCGGTGATGGGCGGTGAGCAGGCCGCCTCGGTGCTGGCCACCGTGCGTGGCGAGCAACTTTCCGCGTCCGGCAAGCCTTGGTCGTCCGACGAGGAAGATCAGTTCAAGGCGCCCATCCGGGAACAGTACGAGAACCAGGGCAATCCTTATTATTCGACCGCACGCCTGTGGGATGACGGCATCATCGACCCGGCCGACACGAGAACCGTTGTCGGACTTGCTCTGTCGGTGTGTGCTCACGCACCCGTGGAATCGGTCTCCTACGGCGTCTTCCGGATGTGACTCATGTTTGACACCGTCTTAGTGGCCAACCGCGGCGAGATCGCGGTGCGAGTGATCCGCACCTTGCGGCGGCTGGGGATCCGCTCGGTTGCCGTGTACAGCGACGCCGACGCCCGGGCCCGGCACGTGATCGAGGCCGACACCGCGGTGCGGCTGGGTCCCGCCGCGGCGCGGGAGAGTTACCTCGACATCGGCAAGGTGATCGATGCGGCGGTACGCACCGGGGCCCAGGCGATCCACCCGGGCTACGGGTTTCTTTCCGAGAACGCCGAATTCGCCGCGGCTTGTGATCGCGCCGGGGTGGTCTTCCTGGGGCCACCCGCGGGCGCGATCGAGGTGATGGGCGACAAGATCGCCGCCAAGAACGCGGTCAGCGCCTTCGACGTTCCGGTGGTGCCGGGCATCGCGCGACCCGGACTGGCCGACGATGACCTGATCGCCGCAGCCGACGAGGTCGGATACCCGGTGCTGGTCAAGCCCTCGGCCGGTGGCGGTGGCAAGGGCATGCGCATGGTGGAGGAGCCGGCGCGGCTGCGTGAGGCGCTGGTCAGCGCGCGGCGGGAAGCGGCATCCGCGTTCGGTGACGACACCCTGTTTCTGGAGCGGTTCGTGTTGCGTCCCAGGCACATCGAGGTGCAGGTGCTTGCCGACACGCACGGCAACGTGGTGCACCTCGGCGAGCGCGAGTGCAGCCTGCAACGGCGCCACCAGAAAGTCATCGAGGAGGCGCCGTCGCCACTGCTGGACGCCCCAACCCGGGCGCGGATCGGAGCCGCGGCGTGTAACACCGCCCGCAGCGTCGACTACGTCGGAGCCGGCACCGTGGAATTCATCGTGTCGGGCGATCGCCCGGATGAGTTCTTCTTCATGGAGATGAACACCCGACTGCAGGTGGAACATCCGGTCACCGAGGCGGTGACCGGGCTAGACCTGGTCGAGTGGCAGCTGCGGGTGGCCGCCGGTGAAAAGCTCGGGTTTGCCCAAGACGACATCGACCTAAATGGGCACGCGATCGAGGCACGGGTGTACGCGGAGGACCCCGCACGGGGATTCCTGCCCACCGGTGGCCGGGTGCTGTAGGTGGCCGAACCGAGCGGCACAGGTATCCGGGTGGACTCGTCGCTGCTGGCCGACACCGTGGTGGGCAGCGACTACGACCCGATGCTCTCCAAGGTGATAGCGCACGGAGCCAACCGTGAGCAGGCGTTGGAGCGGCTCGACCGGGCGCTGGCCCACACCGCGATCCTGGGTGTGCAGACCAATGTTGAGTTCCTGCGTTTTCTGCTGGCTGACGAGCGGGTGCGGGCGGGAGACCTCGACACCGCGTTGCTGGACGAACGCCTGGCCGATTTCGTGCCGTTGGCGGCACCCGATGATGTGTTCGCCGCTGCCGGCCTGTATGTCCAACAAGCGCTATCGCGCCGCGCCGCCGGCAGTCTGTGGGCCGCGCCCAGTGGGTGGCGTGTCGGTGGGGTAACGGCACCGGTGCGCACCGCGATGCAGACCCCGTTGCGGACCGAGACGGTATCGGTGTTCGGTCTGCCGGAGGGGGCCCACGTCCAGGTCGGCGATGGCGAGATGCTTTTAGCGAGTGTGCAGCTCGCGCCCGGTGTGATGAGCGTGACGGTGGATGGCCTGCGTCGCGACTACTGATGGGCGGAGGCGGAGCGGCACCTGTGGATCGCCGACGTACGCGGGACCTGGCACATTCGCGAGGCCGAGGAGCACAAGATCCACCGTGCGGCGGGGGAGCGCCCCGCCGAAGTCGTCAGCCCGATGCCCGGCAATGTGATCGCGGTGCAGGCCGAGTCCGGCACCGCGGTGTCCGAGGGCGACGTGGTGGTGATCATCGAGGCAATGAAGATGGAACACCCACTGGTCGCGCCGATTTCAGGCCGAGTGGAGGTGCTTGTGGCCGTCGGCGATCAGGTCAAGGTCGAGCAGGTGTTGGCTCGGTTGATCCCCGACACCGAACAAGCCCAGAGCAAGGATTCAGCCGAGAGCAAGGATTGAAAGATCATGACGACAGCGATCTCCGCAGGAACATTACCCAAGGAATATCAGGATCTGCGCGACACGGTGGCCGACTTCGCGCGGTCGGTGGTTGCGCCGGTATCGGCCAAACACGATGAGGAACATAGCTTTCCCTACGAAGTCGTGGCCAAGATGGGCGAGATGGGGTTGTTCGGCCTGCCGTTCCCCGAAGAATACGGGGGAATGGGCGGGGACTACTTCGCGCTAGCCCTGGCGCTCGAGGAGCTCGGCAAGGTTGACCAGTCGGTGGCGATCACCCTGGAAGCGGGTGTGGGTCTGGGCGCCATGCCGATCTACCGGTTCGGCAACGAGGAACAGAAGAGCAAGTGGTTGCCGGATCTGCTGGCCGGGCGTGCGCTGGCCGGTTTCGGGCTCACCGAACCTGGCGCGGGCTCGGACGCCGGCAGCACCCGCACCACCGCACGCCTCGACGGCGGCGAATGGGTCGTCAACGGCAGTAAGCAGTTCATCACCAACTCAGGCACCGACATCACCTCATTGGTCACCATCACCGCCGTCACGGGGAGCATCGCCGATGGCAAGAAGGAGATCTCGACGATCATCGTGCCCAGCGGCACGCCGGGACTCATCGTGGAACCGGTCTACAACAAGGTCGGCTGGAACGCGTCGGACACCCACCCGCTGAGCTTCGATGACGCGCGCGTGCCGGAAGAGAATCTGCTTGGAATCCGTGGCAAGGGCTACGCGAATTTCCTATCCATCCTCGACGAGGGCCGAATCGCGATCGCCGCGTTGGCGACAGGTGTCGCTCAGGGCTGTGTCGACGAAAGCGTCAAGTATGCCAAGGAGCGTCAGTCCTTCGGTCAGCCGATCGGTTCCTATCAGGCGATCAGCTTCAAGATCGCGCGCATGGAAGCACGGGCACACGTGGCCCGCACCGCGTACTACGAGGCTGCCGCAAAGATGTTGGCGGGCAAGCCCTTCAAGAAGGAGGCGGCGATCGCCAAGATGATCTCCTCGGAGGCTGCGATGGACAATGCCCGCGACGCGACCCAGGTCCACGGCGGCTACGGCTTCATGAACGAGTACCCGGTGGCCCGTCACTATCGCGACAGCAAGATCCTTGAGATCGGCGAGGGCACCACCGAGGTGCAGTTGATGCTCATCGCCCGTTCACTGGGCCTGTCGTGAGCGAACGGGAGCCCGCCGGCAAGTCGGTGGTGCAGCGCGGCTTGTGGTTTGAAGAGTTCGAGATCGGTACGACATATCTGCACCGGCCCGGCCGTACGGTCACCGAGGCGGACAACGTCTTGTTCACCACGCTGACGATGAACACCCAGTCGCTGCATCTGGACGCGGCCTGGGCCGCCGAGCAGCCGGGTTTCCGGGGTGAGCGGCTGGTGAACTCGATGTTCACTCTGTCAACGCTGGTGGGGTTGTCGGTCGCCCAGCTGACGCTGGGCACCATTGTGGCCAATCTCGGCTTCTCTGAGGTGTCTTTCCCCAAGCCGGTCTTTCATGGCGACACCCTGTACGCCGAGACGGTCTGTGCCGGCAAGCGTGAGTCGAAAAGCCGTCCCGGAGAAGGCATCGTCACCCTCGAACACACCGGCCGCAACCAGCACGGCGATGTCGTTGCTCGGGCGGTGCGGACCACGCTCGTGCAGAAGAGGCCCAGTGAGGAGGCGAAATGAAGCTGCGTACCGCTGGTCCGGCCTGGTTGTTCTGCCCGGCGGACCGCCCGGAACGCTTCGCGAAGGCAGCAGCCGCCGCCGACGTGGTGATCCTCGACCTCGAGGACGGTGTGGCCGAAGCGCAGAAACCTGCCGCGCGCCAGGCGCTGCTGGACACCCCGCTGGATCCGGAGCGAACCATCGTGCGCATCAACGCGGGCGATACCGATGAACAAGCCCGCGACTTGGCGGCCTTGGCGGGTACTGCCTATACGACGGTGATGCTGCCCAAGGCGGAGTCGGTCGCACAGTTGGCGCTACTTGCGCCCCGCGACGTCATTGCGCTGGTGGAGACCGCGCGCGGTGCGCTTTTCGCCGCGGAGATCGCGGCCGCCGACAACACCGTTGGCATGATGTGGGGCGCCGAGGATCTGATCGCAACCCTGGGCGGCAGCTCCAGCCGGCGCGGCGATGGCACCTATCGCGATGTGGCGCGTCACGTGCGCTCGACGATTCTGCTCGCGGCGTCAGCGTTTGGCCGGCTGGCGCTGGACGCGGTGCATCTGGACATCGGCGATGTCGACGGTCTGCACGCCGAGGCGATCGATGCGGCAACGTTGGGTTTCGACGTTACGGTGTGCATCCACCCCAGCCAGGTCGAGGTGGTGCGCAAGGCGTATCGCCCCGACGAAGAGAAGCTGGCCTGGGCGCGGCGCGTGCTCGTCGTAGCACGCACCGAGCGGGGCGTGTTCGCGTTCGAAGGGCAGATGGTCGACTCCCCGGTGCTCAGGCACGCGGAAATGCTGCTGCGGCGGGCCGGGGAATCCGTCCCCGCGTGACGGTTGCTGATTTCACCCCAATCGCGTTCGACGGTGCGGCGGCCCGCCCAGTGATACTCGGCGATCGCCGCTGGGGCGACACGGCTGCGCGGATCTCGCAATCGCCGCGGCGTCTTCGTGTTCGAGGGCATAATGGATGGCGCGTCGGTGTCGCGGCGAGCAGAGCCTATCGGGGCTCTGGCGATGTGCTCTGGGCTCGCGGCGGTTCCCGCTCGGGTTTTGCTGTGGGTGCCGCGCCGCTGACGCTGGCAAAGGATGCAACGCGGTTGGTCGGTGATCGACGATCGGCAGGACGGCATCGTCTGACGGCGTGACCTTGGCTTCGAGCTGAGGAGGCGGCATGGCAGATCGACCTCGGATCCCGATGACTGTCGGCCTGGAGCCGGTTCAGCTGGTCAACGCCGATGGCGAGCCCACCGACGAACACCGCTACAGCCGTGATCTTCCCGAAGAGACGCTGTGCTGGCTCTACGAGATGATGGTGGTCACCCGGGAGCTCGACGCCGAGTTCATCAATCTGAAGCGGCAGGGGGAATTGGCGCTGTTCGCGTCCTGCCGTGGTCAAGAGGCCGCGCAGGTCGGCGCGACAGCGTGTCTGCGCAAGACGGACTGGTTGTTCCCGCAATATCGCGAATTGGGCGCCTATCTGGTGCGCGGCATTCCGCCGGGGCACGTCGGAGCGGCGTGGCGCGGAACCTGGCATGGCGGGCTGGAGTTCACCAAGAAATGCTGTGCCCCGATCTCGGTTCCGATAGGTACCCAGGCCCTACACGCCGTCGGCGCGGCAATGGCCGCACAGCGCTTGGCCGAGGACTCGGTGACGGTCGCGTTTTTGGGCGACGGCGCCACCAGTGAGGGAGACGTACACGAGGCGCTGAACTTCGCGGCCGTGTTCGATGCCGGGTGCGTGTTCTACGTGCAGAACAACCAGTGGGCGATCTCAGTTCCGGTGTCCAAGCAGACGGCCGCACCCTCGATTGCGCACAAGGCAATTGGATATGGGATGCCAGGCATTCGAGTGGACGGCAATGACGTGTTGGCCTGCTATGCCGTGACGGCCGAGGCCGCTGCCCGGGCCAGACGCGGCGACGGGCCAACCCTGATCGAGGCGGTGACCTACCGAGTCGGCGCTCACACGACGGCCGATGATCCGGGCCGATATCGAAGCCAGGAGGAGGTGGATCACTGGCTGGCGCTGGATCCGATCTCGCGTTACCGCTCCTACTTGCAGGGCCAGGGGCTGTGGTCGCAGCGTCTGGAAGAACGCGTTGCCGCACGGTCCGGTCGGCTGCGCGCCGAACTGCGTGAAGCGGTATTCGGCGCGTCCGACTTCGACGTCGACGACGTGTTCACCACCGTATTCGCCGAGATCACCCCCGGGCTGCAAACTCAACGCCAACAGCTGCGGGCCGAACTGGACCGGATCGACTGAGGAGCCGTTCATGACACAGATCGCCGATCCGCCAGCCCGTCCCGGCCCGGCTCCGGCCGCGCCGGTGGTGGGCACCATGCAGTCATTGACCATGGTGCAAGCGCTCAACCAGGCCTTGCATGACGCGATGGCGGCTGACGATCGCGTGCTGGTCTTCGGCGAGGATGTTGGGATTGCGGGCGGCGTCTTCCGGGTGACTGAGGGATTGGCCGAAACCTTTGGTGAGCACAGATGCTTTGACACCCCGTTAGCCGAGTCGGCTTTGATCGGCATCGCGGTGGGGCTGGCGCTGCGCGGCTTCGTGCCGGTGCCCGAGATCCAGTTCGACGGCTTTTCCTACCCGGCATTCGATCAAGTGGTCAGTCACCTGGCCAAGTACCGGACCCGCACCCGCGGCGAGGTCAATATGGCGGTAACCGTTCGGATCCCGTCGTTCGGCGGCATCGGCGCCGCGGAACATCATTCGGACTCCACCGAGTCCTACTGGGCGCACACGGCGGGCTTGAAGGTGGTGGTTCCCTCAACCCCCGGCGATGCCTACTGGCTGTTGCGCCACGCCATCGCCTGCCCAGATCCCGTCATGTATCTGGAGCCCAAGCGCCGGTACCAGGTTCGCGGACCCGTCGACACCAGCCGGCCGGAACCTGCGATCGGTCAAGCGATGATTTGCCGGGCCGGGGCCGACGTGACCGTCATCACCTGCGGAAACCTGGTCTCGACCGCGCTGTCGGCCGCTGAAGACGCTGCACACCAACAGGGTTGGAGTCTAGAAGTCATCGACCTCAGGTCGCTGATCCCCTTGGACTTCGAAACCATCGCCGCCTCGATCCGCCGGACCGGACGGTGTGTGGTGCTGCACGAGGGGCCGCGCAGCCTGGGCTACGGCGCCGGGCTGGCCGCCCGGATACAGGAGGAGTTGTTCTACGAACTGGAGGCTCCGGTATTGCGCGCCTGCGGATTTGACACTCCGTATCCGCCGGCACGATTGGAGCGGCTGTGGCTGCCCGGGCCCGACCGGCTGCTGGATTGTGTCGAACGGGTGCTGGGGCAGCCATGAGCACCGGCGACCGGCTGAAGTGCTTCCAGGTGCCCGACCTTGGTGAGGGCCTCGAGGAAGTCACCGTGACGTGCTGGGCCGTCGCGGTTGGTGATGATGTCGAACTCAATCAGGTGTTGTGTTCGGTGGAGACCGCCAAGGCCGAAGTCGAGATCCCGAGCCCCTACGCCGGTCGCATCGTTGAACTCGGTGGCGCCGAAGGCGATGTCATCAAAGTGGGCGCAGCACTTGTGCGCATCGACACGGCACCGGAGTTGTCGGCCCCGACCAACGGTGAGATCGCGGTCCCGACGCTGGTGGGCTACGGCGCCGACGCGGCCATCGACACCAGCAGGCGCCCAGGCCGGCCGCGCGCGGCCCCGCCGGTGCGCAAGCTGGCCAAGGAACTCATGGTTGACCTCGCTTCGCTGCAGCGGGGTAGCACGGTGATCACCCGGGCCGATGTACTGGCCGCCGCGAAGGGCGCCGGAGCGTCAGCGCGGGTTCGGGAAGTCCGTGGTGTGCAGGCACACATGGCGGAGAAAATGAGCCTGTCCCGCCAAGAAATCCCGGCTTCGAAAGCTAGCGTCGAGGTTGACTGCACCGAACTGCTCAGGCTCAGCGAACAGTTCCGGGCGGCGGTGCCGCCGGCGACGCCGTTCGCGTTGGCGCTGCGAATGTTGGTTATCGCTCTGAAGAACAACGAGCTACTCAACTCGACATGGGTCGATTCGCCAGGAGGGCCGCAGGTTCATCTGCACCCGGGAGTGCACTTGGGTTTCGGTGTAGCTACCGAGCGCGGACTGTTGGTGCCGGTGATCGCCGATGCCCATCGCATGACCACGCGTGAATTGGTTTGCCGCGCGGCAGAGCTGATCACCGGTGCGCGCGAAGGCACCCTTGCACCCGGGCAGCTGCGCGGATCGACGTTCACCGTGTCGAACTACGGGGCGCTGGGCGTCGATGACGGAGTGCCGGTGATCAACCATCCCGAAGCCGCCATCCTGGGCATGGGGTCAATCAAGCCGCGGCCGGTGGTCCGCGGTGACGAGGTTGTTGTGCGGCCGACGATGTCATTGACCTGCGTGTTCGACCACCGCGTCGCCGATGGCGCCCAAGTCGCCCGGTTCATCTGTGAATTGCGCGGTCTGATCGAGGCGCCGGAGACCGCGCTGTTGGACCTGTAGGGCCAATCCACCCGGGCGGCGGCCGGTGATTTTCTTCTCACTTCTGTCCTCCGGTGCCCTGTTGATCGCACTGGCGGCAGCCGGAGCCTAGTACCGGCGCGAAACCGCACGCCAACATCGTTGCGACACCCGCCCAGCCCCATGGCCTGGGCTTTTGGCTTGCCGATTCACGAGCCCGTAACGTGGGTTCCTGACAAAGCCATGTAGTGGTATCGCGCCGTCGCGGATTGCTCGTGTCCAGCATGGCTTGAGGAGCGCATTGTCGCGCTTCGCATCAGCACACAATGGCAGTCTTCGGGCCGAAAGGACTCCTGTTTCATGGCCAAACATCTAGCGCCGCGTTTCGATGACGTACAGGCGCATTACGACCTATCCGACGATTTCTTCCGGCTGTTTCTGGATCCCACCCTGACCTACAGCTGCGCCTACTTCGAGCGCGATGACATGACGCTGGAAGAGGCGCAGATCGCCAAGATCGACCTGGCGCTGGGCAAGCTGGGCTTGGAGCCCGGCATGACACTGCTCGATATCGGCTGCGGCTGGGGCGCCACCATGCGCCGCGCGATCGAGAAATACGACGTCAACGTCGTCGGCCTGACCCTGTCCAAGAACCAGGCCGCCCACGTGCAGAAATCGTTCGACCAGCTGGACACCGCACGCACCCGGCGGGTGCTGCTGGAGGGCTGGGAGCAGTTCGATGAGCCCGTCGACCGCATCGTCTCGATCGGCGCGTTCGAGCACTTCGGTCACGACCGTTACGACGACTTCTTCACCCTGGCCCACAACATCCTGCCCAGCGACGGGGTGATGCTGCTGCACACGATCACGGGGCTGACGATGTCGCAGATGGTCGAGAACGGTCTGCCGCTCACCCTGTGGCTGGCCCGCTTCCTCAAGTTCATCCAAACCGAGATCTTCCCCGGCGGCCATCCGCCCACCATCGAGATGGTGGAGGAGCAGTCGGTCAAGCCCGGTTTCACCCTGACTCGGCGCCACTCGTTGCAGCTGCATTATGCGAAAACCCTCGACCTGTGGGCTGAGGCCTTGGAAGTTCGTAAGGACGAGGCCATCAAGATTCAGTCCGACGAGGTCTATGAGCGCTATCTGAGGTACCTCACCGGCTGCTCCAAGCTGTTCCAGGAGGGCTACATCGACGTCAACCAGTTCACCTTGCAGAAAGCAAGGTGAACTGGCTGGTCGTCGCGATCAGTTTGCGGGTGGGGGAGCATCCGCGGGCGGCGGAGCATCCGCGGGTGGAATAGCTCCGTCGCAGCCACCGGGGGGCGGCGGGCCGGGGAGTGGTTCGTCGCCACCGACGCAGTCGTAGTAGAACTGCGGGCCGGTCATGTAGGTCCTCATCCACTGGTGCCAGAACGACCCGTCCGGGTATTTCTCGCCGTCACACACGGCCAATTCGCCCCAACCCCATCGACCGCCAGGGCAGTAGCCCTTGGTCATGTCCGGCTGGTGCGGGTCGGGCGGACCGGCGGTGGCGACCGCGGTAGAAAACATCAACGCCGCGACACCACCCAATATCGCAGCGCCAAGGCGACTGAGCTTGAGCATCATTTTGCCTCCATTGGAAATATTTAATGAATACAGCCGATTCCACGCAATGATCAGAACTTGCGGTGAACCTCGACCTGTGGGGCGGGCTTTGGAAGCCCGAATAGACCTCAAATGGACCTCAAATGGACCTCGAATGGATGAGGCCAGACGATGCCATCGAGATTCGGTCCGACGGGGGCTAAGAGCGCTATATGAGGTGCCTCATCGGCGCTCCAAGCCGTTTCGGGACGGCTACATCGACGTCAATTAATTCACCTTGCAGAAAGCAAGGTGAACGAGCCGGTCGCGGTCAGTTTGCGGGTGGGGGAGCATCCGCGGGTGGAATAGCTCCGTCGCAGCCACCGGGGGGCGGCGGGCCGGGGAGTGGTTCGTCGCCACCGACGCAGTCGTAGTAGAACTGCGGGCCGGTCATGTAGGTCCTCATCCACTGGTGCCAGAACGACCCGTCCGGGTATTTCTCGCCGTCACACACGGCCAATTCGCCCCAACTCCATCGACCGCCAGGGCAGTAGCCCTTGGTCATGTCCGGCTGGTGTGGGTCGGGCGGATCAGCGGTGGCGACCGCGGTAGAAAACATCAACGCCGCGACACCACCCAATATCGCAGCGCCAAGGCGACTGAGCTTGAGCATCATTTTGACTCCGTCAGGAATGTTGAACGAATGCAGCCCGATTCCGAGCATTGGTTAAAGCTTGCGGATGGGCCGCGGCGACCCAGCATACATAAGTGCACGACCTTCCCAACGAAAATCTTGTCCGATAGGTACCGGTCAAAAACTAGCACCGAAACGCCGGCTTCGGGAATGTCTATAATTGCCACTTACCGACGCGGCCGATCGGCGAAGTCGGCTTGGGTTGGCCGGGTGATCTGTGCAGGGAACGCCGGAGCCCTGGTGATCTGCGGCATCCAATTGGTGCTGACGCGTGAGTTCAGAGTCGGCTGATCGTTGACGGATTCACTTCGGATGGCCCCTGGCTTCCGGTGGCTGGTCTCGCGTCGATGCTGGGTGAGGTAGCCCTCGAGTCCATTTGCCGCGCCGGTCTTACTCGGCACTGGCTGGGTTGCCGACCTCCGGCGCTGCACCTCCACGAGCCGCCCCGGATGGTTACCGGTGGCCGGGCTGCCGACCAAAGATCAACGATCGCAATCTATTTCGATCAACCCGGCTATCGTCATGGCGATTGCTGCCGGCATCGCCGCGCTCTCGGCGCCGACCCGGGAAGGTGGACGCCCAGCCGGTCCGGCCCCAGATCCCCTCCGGCGCCTGATGGCGGCGCCGCCGAGGCTCTAGTGTGGATACGGACACCGTGTCGGTCAGCGCCTAAAGGAGCAGCATCGCAACAGATTTCGAATGTCGATGATCCACGATTTCCCGAACACGAGGCGAAGGCGGGCTGGGCAATAGATCTCTACCTACCGAGGCACGGCTGATGCCGGGTTTGCTGGTGGCCGGTACGACCAGCGACGCCGGTAAGAGCACCCTAACCGCCGGTCTTTGTCGTGCGTTCGCCCGACGCGGCGTCAGGGTGGCGCCCTTCAAGGCCCAGAACATGTCCAACAACTCGATGGTCTGCCAAGGCCCGGGTGGCGCGGGTGTGGAGATCGGTCGCGCGCAATGGGTGCAGGCGCTCGCGGCCAACGCGACACCTGAGGCGGCCATGAATCCGGTCTTGCTCAAGCCGGGGAGTGACCACCGCAGCCACGTGGTGTTGATGGGCAGATCCTGGGGCGAACTGGCGTCGTCCAACTGGTTCGAGGGCCGGCAGGTTCTCGCCGATACGGCGCACCGAGCCTTCGACGACCTGGCGGCCCGCTACGACGTCGTCGTCGCCGAAGGTGCCGGCAGCCCAGCCGAAATCAACCTCCGTGCGGGCGACTACGTCAACATGGGGCTTGCCCGTCACGCGGAACTGCCGACCATCGTTGTCGGCGACATCGACCGCGGAGGGGTGTTCGCGGCATTCTTCGGAACCATCGCGCTGCTGTCTGCCGAGGACCAGGCGCTGGTCGCGGGGTTTGTCGTCAACAAGTTCCGTGGCGACCTCGACTTGCTGGCACCAGGTCTGCGTGACCTCGAGCGGGTCACGGGCAGACAGGTGTTCGGCACGCTGCCGTGGCACGCTGACCTCTGGCTGGACTCAGAGGACGCCCTCGACCTGACCGGCCGGCGCGCGGCGAGCGCGGGGGCCCATCGGGTGGCCGTCGTGCGCCTCCCACGGATCAGCAACTTCACCGATGTCGACGCACTGGGTCTGGAACCCGACCTGGATGTCGTGTTTGCTTCCGACCCCCGAGGGCTGGGCGATGCCGACCTGATCGTGGTCCCGGGTACCCGTGCAACGATCGCCGATCTGGCGTGGCTACGAGCGAGGGGCCTGGACCGTGCGCTGATGGCGCATGTGGCGGCGGGCAAGCCGCTGCTCGGCATCTGCGGCGGGTTCCAGATGCTGGGGCGGGTGATTCGCGACCCAGACGGTGTGGAAGGGCCGGTAGCCGAGGCCGACGGTTTGGGCTTGCTCGACGTGGAGACCACGTTCGGCGCCGAGAAGGTGCTGCGCTTGCCGCGCGGGCAGGGACTCGGAGTGACCGCTTCGGGCTATGAGATACATCACGGCAGGATTACCGCCGGTGACGCCGCTCAGCAGTTCCTCGGCGGCGCGCGTGACGGACAAGTATTCGGGACGATGTGGCACGGTTCGCTCGAAGGGGATGCCCTGCGCGAGGCCTTCCTGCGCGAGACGCTCGGGCTCACTGGGTCGGGCACTTCGTTCTCGGCGGCACGCGAGCGCCGCCTGGACCTGCTCGGCGATCTGGTCGAACGTCACCTTGACGTCGATGCACTGCTCGCCCTGGCTCGGCACGGTTGCGCGCCGGCCTTGCCCTTCCTCCCGCCCGGCGCGCCGTGATCGCACCGAGCGGTCGACGACCCTCGACACAACTCGAACGTGCGGTAGTCATCGACCCGACCGGGCCGGACGCGCTCACCCCGCGCTCGTGGGCGCCGGCGTTGGCTTCGCCGGCAATTGGCAATCGCGTTTTTATTTTGGAGCTGAATTCTAGATCGCGTCATTAAATTCGGGCCGATCCGGGCGCGCCGATATGCATTGGTTGCGGCCGTTATTAGATTATTAGAAAAGTCGGATTCTGCCCTATTTCATTCCTCTTGGTATACGCTGACCGGGTCCAAGTGCCGGGCGGTGGCGGTAGCAACTGTCGTTTGCTGTAAGCACGAAAGCGCAGAACAAGACACTGATAATGGATTGCTGAACAATGAGGTCAAGATGACGACAGGCAACCTGCGAATGCTGCTTAAATGGCTGCTCGGAGCGGTATTCATCAGTTTGTACGCGTTTTTGGTGACGGGTTGCGCCGAGGGGTTGACTTTGCCTCGAGGGCCGGAGATCGGCTGCTTTAATCGGCATTGTTAGCCGAGTACTCGTTGGCTTTCCGGTGTGCTCCACGGCCACGCCTGGCCGGCGTCGGCGCCGAGTTCGCTGTGGCCACCATGATCTAGCCGGGTGTGCCGATCCCACCGGCAAGTGATCCCCCGACTCGCGCGCTAGAGCTGGCTCACCACGAAAGTCGCTGCCTGACTGGGCATCCCGGACTGCGCATACGACAGGTGTGCCGCGGAGAACATCTCATCGTGAGAAGGCAGCGCAAGGGCGCCGGGGGTGCAAATCGGATCGTTGGGCGCACACAAGTCAATCGCTTTATGGCCATACCAGGGGCTGATCTCGCTTATTGGCCCGCCAAGATATCTGTCGGTCGGATTCCCGAAGACGGCGACCGCGGCGACGTGATCAGCCACCTCCGCCGATAGCGTTTGGGGGATGAAGCCGGCAACGGGGGCTCGAGCGATCGTGATCAGGTCTATCACCATCGCGCCTTGGGAATATCCGCCGAGCACCAGCTTGGTATTGGGGCAGCTGGCCGCCATGGACTCAACGTGAGTGCTGGCATCGGTGGCGCCCGCGGATGCGGACGGGGGCCAATCTTCGGTGGCGGGGTAGTTGACGGCATACACCCCGAGGGACCGGCCGCCAAGCTGGGAGCGTAGGGAATCGATGAATGCCTGTCCGACCCCACCGACGCCGGGTGGCTCGGCGGTCCCGCGGGCGAACGTCACTTCGGCATCGGGGCAGGCGGCGGCCGACGCGGAGGCAATGATCAGGGGGGCACTCAGCAGGGCCGCGCAGATTGTCGCGAGCCCGACACCCGGCAAACGAGTGAATTGGCGTGCGTTCACGTTTTGATGCTGGCACATCGCGGCCGAAACGGAGCGCCCAAATTGTGCGATGCTCATCCGCGAAACGCTGCGGAAACCAGGTCTGGCCACCGATCGCGCTCACGCGTCCGGTGTTGCACGGAGACGCCAGGAGGCGCAGGTGGCGGCCGGGGGTCCGTTGCCCCGCCCAATCGCCGGCCGCGAGGGCACTGGCCCGAAGCCACCGTCAGGCATCGACCGAAGGTAAAACGTCGAGCATCAGCCGACGTCACACACCTTGGTTGGTGCCCCCGGCACGACTCGAACGTGCGACCTAGGGATTAGAAGGCCCTTGCTCTATCCACCTGAGCTACGGAGGCAATGCGCAGGTCAGTCTATCCAAGCCGGATTCAAGATCAGATTGGGTGACGCGACGCGCCCCAAAATTCTTCGCCTGGGCCAGAAATCGGTTATTGTGTGAGCCTCGACACACGTACAACACCGGCTAGTAATCGGCCGTTTACCGCAACGACGCGTGTGCCTGACGTCGAGGGGTGGGCTTTGTTATGTGCATGGCCAGTGTGACTTCGCGGTGCTCGCGGGCAGGTGCCGAAGCGTTGCGCCAAGGAGCGCAGCTTGCGGCCGACGCGCGCGACGCTGTCCGTTCCGGAGCTCTGTTGCTTCGGGGTTCTCCGTTTGCCCTCGGCTGGGTAGCCGGTTGGGTGTCCGCGGAATTTCCGCCGCACGTGCTGACCGGGTACGCGTTGTCCCGTGTCTCTCCGCCGGCCATCGGCCGGTACGGCACCGCGTGGGCGGCCCAGCGGGCCGATCTGACCCTCACCGCGGCACTCGAGGAGTCCTTCGGATCGGAATTCCGTGACCTGGTGTCACACCCCTCCGGCGATGGCTCGGCGTGTGCGACGCGCGGCGGCCTGCTGCCGTCGGGACCCCGCCGCCGCTACGCGGCGCAGACCTCCGACATCTCCTACGGGCCGGGTGGTCGTGAACATCTGCTCGATGTCTGGCGCCGCCCCGACTTGGCGCCGGGAGGCCGGGCCCCGGTGCTGATCCAGGTGCCTGGGGGAGCGTGGAGCGTCAACGGGAAGCGTCCGCAGGCCTACACGCTGATGAGCCGAATGGTGGAGCTGGGCTGGATTTGCGTCTCCATCAACTACAGCAAGAGTCCGCGCTGCAAGTTCCCCGCACACGTGGTGGACGTCAAGAGGGCGATTGCCTGGGTCCGGGAGAACATCGCCGCCTACGGCGGCAACCCCGATTTCATCGCCCTGACCGGCGGCTCAGCCGGTGCGCACCTGGCCTCCCTGGCGGCGCTGACTCCGTGCGACCCGGCTTTTCAGCCTGGCTTCGAACACGCCGACACGACGGTTCAGGCGGTCGCGCCCTATTACGGCGTTTACGACTTCACCGACTTCGACAACATGCATGAATTGATGCTGCCGTTCCTGGAGCACTTCGTGATGAAGAGCCGCTACGCCGACGACCCGGAGCCGTTCACCGCTGCTTCCCCGATTTCTTACGTGCACCGGGAGGCGCCGCCCTTCTTCGTGCTGCACGGTGAGCGCGATGAGCTTGTCCCAAGCGGGCAGGCGCGGGCGTTCTGCGCAGCGTTGCGGGGCGCCGGAGCCGACACCGTGGCCTATGCCGAGCTCGCCAACGCACATCACGCGTTCGACATCACCCCAACCGTCCGCTCCCGGCTGGCCGCCAGTGCGGTCTCCGACTTCCTGGGGGTCGTCTACGGGCGTTGGACCAGCTCGGTACTGGGTTCGTTGGCGTTCTCAGCGAATTCGGCCAGCTGAATCGGCAGGCGCCGGCCAGAACGCGAGAACCGCCGAGTTACCGACTCGATTGCCAGCCACGTCGTCTTGCGGGCTTGTCCGCGGCGCATGCCGTGCTGAGCGGATCCTCACTTTCACCGCCGCGTCAACCGGACTAGCGTTGTGTTGGCACTTTGGTTGGCGGGGACTGAGCAGGAGGCTTGATTGGCGGTGACGAGGATGGCGCGTCGAGTTGGCCGAGTGGGTCGTGATCATGGCTGAGGCGGTTGGGTTGTCCGATGAGCTGGGGCCCGTCGATTATTTGATGCATCGGGGCGAGGCGAATCCGCGGACGCGTTCGGGGATCATGGCCCTAGAGCTTCTCGATACCACGCCGGACTGGGAGCGGTTCCGGACCCGGTTTGAGAATGCCTCGCGACGCGTGTTGCGGCTGCGACAGAAGGTGGTTGTTCCCACGCTGCCGACCGCGGCGCCGCGCTGGGTGGTGGATCCGGACTTCAACCTGGACTTCCATGTGCGCCGGGTGCGTGTGTCTGAGCCCGGCACGCTACGCGACGTCTTCGATTTGGCCGAGGTGATCCTGCAATCGCCACTGGATATCTCGCGCCCGCTATGGACGGCCACCCTGGTCGAGGGTTTGGCCGACGGCAAGGCCGCGACTCTGCTGCATGTCAGCCATGCGGTCACCGACGGCGTCGGCGGTGTGGAGATGTTCGCCCAGATCTATGACCTGGAACGGGATCCGGCGCCCAGACCCACACCGCCGCTACCGATTCCCCAGGACTTGTCGCCCAATGACTTGATGCGTGAGGGCATCGGCCACCTGCCCATCGCCCTCGTTGGCGGCGTGGCGGGAGCGATAGCCGGGGCGGTCTCGGTGGCCGGACGCGCGGTGCTGGATCCGGCCGCCACCGTCTCGGGGATTGTCGGCTATGCGCTGTCGAGCGTGCGGGTGATGAACCGCGCGGCTGAGCCCTCACCGCTGTTGCGCCGGCGTAGCCTGACCACGCGCACCGAGGCGATCGACATTCGGCTCTCCGAGCTACACAAGGCCGCAAAGGCCGGTGGCGGCTCGATCAACGACGCATATCTTGCGGGCCTGTGTGGCGCGCTGCGGCACTACTACGAGGCCCTCGGGATGCCGATCAGCACGCTGCCCATGGCGGTCCCAGTCAATCTGCGGGCCGATGCGGACGGCGCCGGCGGCAACCGGTTCACCGGCGTCAACCTGGCAGCGCCAGTGGGCACCGCCGATCCGGTGGCGCGGATGAAAAAGATCCGAGCCCAGATGACGCAGCGCCGCGACGAGCCCGCGATGAACGTCGTCGGGTCCATGGCGCCAGTGCTCAGTGTCCTACCCACGGCGGTGTTAGAGAGGATCAGCAGTTCGGTGATCGGCTCGGACGTGCAGGCCAGCAACGTGCCGGTCTACCCCGGGGACACCTTCGTCGCTGGAGCAAAGATATTGCGCCAGTACGGGATTGGCCCCTTGCCGGGAGTGGCGATGATGGTGGTGCTGATTTCCCGGGGCGGATGGGCCACCATCACCGTGCGCTACGACCGGGCCTCGGTCCGACATGACGAGTTGTTCGCCCGCTGCCTGGTCGAGGGCTTCGACGAGATCCTGGCGCTCGCCGGCGATCCCGCACCGCGCTCGATTCCTGCCTCTTTCACCACTGTCTCTGGATCGGAGTCTCGATCGGTGTCCAATTCATGAGCGCCGCCGAAGAACCAGGTGACGGGCGCGAGCAGGACAAGGCGGCGGGGGACCTACGGTTACCCGGCTCCGTCGCCGAGATCATGGCCAGCCCCGCGGGGCCAAAGGTTGGCGCGTTTTTCGACCTCGACGGCACACTGGTGGCTGGTTTCACGGCCGTCATCCTCACCCAGGAGCGGCTGCGGCGCCGCGACATAGGGGTGGGGGAGCTGCTCAGCATGGTTCAGGCGGGCCTGAACCACACGTTGGGACGAATCGAGTTCGAACAGCTCATCAACACGGCCTCCTCGGCGTTGCGCGGACGCCAGCTCGTCGACTTGGAGGAGATCGGCGAGCGGCTGTTTGCCCAGCGCATCGAGTCGCGGATCTATCCGGAGATGCGCGAGCTGGTCCGGGCGCACGTGGCGCGCGGTCATACCGTCGTGCTCAGCTCGTCGGCCCTGACCATTCAGGTCAATCCGGTGGCCCGCTTCCTGGGCATCGTGAACATGCTCACCAACAAGTTCGAGACCAATGAGGACGGGCTGCTCACCGGTGGCGTGGTGAAGCCGATCCTATGGGGTCCCGGCAAAGTCGCAGCCGTGCAGCGTTTTGCGGCCGAGCACGACATCGACCTCAAAGACAGCTACTTCTACGCCGACGGCGACGAAGACGTCGCACTGATGTACCTGGTCGGTAATCCGCGGCCGACCAACCCGGAAGGCAAGATGGCCGCGGTGGCCAAACGCCGTGGCTGGCCCATCCTGAAGTTCAACAGCCGCGGGGGGGTGGGCCTGCGCCGGCAGATACGAACGCTTGCCGGTTTCAGCACCATGTTCCCGGTTGCTGCCGGGGCAGTGGGAATCGGCCTGCTGACGGGTAATCGCCGCCGTGGGGTGAATTTCTTTACCTCGAACTTCTCCCAGCTGTTGCTTGCGACCAGCGGTGTGCACCTCAATGTCGTCGGCAAGGAGAATCTGACCGCGCAGCGTCCAGCCGTCTTCATCTTCAACCACCGCAACCAGGTCGACCCGGTGATTGCTGGTGCCCTGGTCCGGGACAACTGGGTTGGGGTGGGCAAAAAAGAGCTGCAGAACGACCCGATCATGGGCACGCTGGGCAAGGTCCTCGACGGTGTGTTCATTGACCGCGATGACCCGGCCTCAGCCGTCGAGACGCTGCATACCGTGGAGGAACGCGCAAAGAACGGGCTATCCATCGTGATCGCCCCCGAAGGCACCCGGTTGGACACCACCGAGGTTGGTCCCTTCAAGAAAGGGCCGTTCCGCATCGCTATGGCGGCCGGCATCCCGATCGTGCCGATTGTGATCCGCAATGCGGAGATCGTCGCCTCCCGCAACTCCACCACGATCAATCCGGGAACCGTCGACATAGCAGTGTTTCCGCCGATCCCGGTCGATGACTGGACGCTGGACACCCTTCCGGACCGCATCGCCGAGGTGCGCCAGCTCTATCTGGACACACTCAAGGACTGGCCGGTCGACGAACTGCCCGAGGTCAATCTCTACGCCGAGGAAAAGGCGGCCAAGAAAGCCAAGGCGCAGCTTGCCAAGGCGTCCGCGAAGGAGACACCGGCCGAGAAAGCACCCGCGAAGAAGGCTGCCGCCAAGAAGGAGACACCGGCCAAGAAGGCACCTGCGAAGAAGGCGCCGGCCAAGAAGGCACCTGCCAAGAAGGTGACGGCAAAGAAAGCACCCGCCAAGAAGGCGCCTGCGAAGAAGGTGCCCGAGAGCGCGGCTGCAAAGGCTGCGACGCCCGCCACCGACACCGAGCTGTCCGCACCCAAGCCGGTGGGCGAGGCGTCGAACCCGACCGAGATCGCACCCGAACCCATTGCCCATGATGGCGACGCGCAACAACTCGGCGCAGGCCGAAGCGACGCGGCCGAGTCATCGAGCTCTAGGCCCAAAGGACGGCCGTGACCAAACCGGTCGCTGATACCAGCGCAGTCCTTACCTCTGAAGACACGCTGGTGCTGGCCTCGATGGGCTCGCCGGTCGAAATGCAGCTGATCATGGATTGGCTGGGCGAGCAGCGGGCCCGCACACCAGGGGCAAAGTTCGACGTCCTGAAGCTGCCGCCGCGAAATGCCCCGACGGCCGCGCTGACCGCGCTGGTTGAGCAACTCGAGTCCGGTTCCGAAGCCGGCGCAGATCGGTCCATCGTGCCGGTCCAGGTGTTCTGGCAGCCGCCGGCGGATCGCAGCCGGTTGGCAAAGGTTGCCGGGCTTCTTCCGGGCCGCGATCCATGCCATCCCAACCCCCGCCAGCAGCGCCGCATCCTGCGTTCGGACCCGCAGCGTGCCAGGGTGATGGCAGGGGAGTCGGCCACGGTGTCGGAGCTGCGCAAGCAGTGGTGTGACAACACCGTTGGCGAGGACCAACACGACTTTGCCCATTTCGTTGCCCGCCGGGCGATCCTGGCGCTGGCCCGCGCCGAGTACCGGATCCTTGGGCCGCAATACAAATCGCCGCGGCTGGTGAAGCCAGAGATGTTGGCGTCCGCACGATTTCGTGCCGGCCTGGAAAAGATCCCCGGCGCCACTGTCGAGGAAGCCGGCAAGATGCTCGACGAACTCGCCACCGGCTGGAGTCAGGCATCGGTCGATGTTTTTTCCGTCCTGGGCAGGCTGATCAGCCGCGGATTCGATCCCGAATTCGACTACGACGAATATCAGGTCGCGGCCATGCGCACCGCGCTGGAAGCCCATCCAGCTGTCTTGCTGTTCTCCCACCGGTCCTACATCGACGGGGCGGTGGTACCGGTGGCGATGCAGGACAACCGGCTGCCGCCGGTGCACATGTTCGGCGGCGTCAACCTGTCGTTCGGCGTGATGGGGCCGCTCATGCGGCGCGCGGGGATGATCTTCATCCGGCGCAATATCGCCGGCGACCCGCTGTACAAGTACGTGCTCAAGGAATACGTCGGCTATGTCGTCGAGAAGCGGTTCAACCTGAGTTGGTCCATCGAAGGCACCCGCTCGCGCACCGGAAAGATGTTGCCACCCAAGCTCGGCCTGATGAGCTATGTCGCCGATGCCTACCTCGACGGGCGCAGTGACGACATCCTGCTGCAAGGGGTTTCGATCTGTTTCGACCAGCTGCACGAGATCGCTGAATACGCCGCCTACGCGCGCGGCGCCGAGAAGACACCCGAGGGCTTCAGCTGGCTCTACAACTTCATCAAGGCACAGGGCGAGCGCAACTACGGAAAGATCTATGTGCGCTTCCCGGAAGCGGTCTCCATGCGGCAGTACCTCGGTGTTCCGCATGGTCCGATAACCCATGATCTGGCGGCCAAAAGGCTTGCGCTGCAGAAGATGTCCTTCGAGGTCGCGTGGCGGATTCTGCGAGCGACGCCGATGACCGCGACCGGTTTGGTGTGTGCATTGCTGCTCACCGCACGTGGTACCGCACTAACCCTTGGCCAGTTGCACCACACGTTGCAGGATTCGCTTGACTATCTCGAACGCAAGCAGACACCGATGTCGACCAGTGCGCTGCGGCTGCGTTCGCGCGAGGGGGTCCGGGCGGCCGTGGACGCCCTGTCCAACGCGCACCCGGTCACCCGGGTGGACAGCGGCCGCGAACCGGTCTGGTACATCGCTCCCGAGGACGAACTCGCCGCGGCCTTCTACCGGAATTCGGTGATCCACGCCTTCCTGGAAACCTCGATCGTGGAGCTTGCGCTGGCCCATGCCCGCCACGCCGAAGGCGATCGCATGGCCGCCTTCTGGGACCAGGTGATGCGGTTGCGGGATCTGCTGAAATTCGACTTCTACTTCGCCGACTCGGCGGCATTTCGCGCCAACATCGCCGAAGAGATGGCGTGGCACCAGGACTGGGAAAGCCAGGTCGCCGCCGGGGGCGATCAGATCGACGCAATCCTTTATGCAAAGCGACCGCTGATTTCGGACGCCATGCTGCGGGTGTTCTTCGAGGCCTACGCAATCGTTGCCGACGTGCTGCGCGATGCTCCGGCGAACATCAAACAGAAGGACCTGACGGACTTGGCGCTGGGCCTCGGGCGCCAATACGTGGCCCAGGCGCGGGTCCGCAGCAGCGAGCCGGTGTCAACACTGCTCTTCGCAACCGCACGTCAGGTGGTCGACGACCAGCACCTGATCGAGCCCGCGCCAGACCTGACCGAGCGTCGGAGCGCGTTCCTGGCCGAATTGCGCAATATCCTGCGTGATTTCGACTACGTCGGGAAGATCGCGCGAAACCGGTTCGTGGCTCGTGAGCTCAAGGCCCGTCAGGAGCGACTCGAGCAACAGGCTCAGTAGTCGCCGCGACGGTGCGGCGATCGACGCCGCCAGTGGCGCCGCCCGGCGCCGCAACAGCTAGCCGTTGCCTGCCGCCGCCCAGTGCTGGCCATCGACGGGAACCGCGTGATCATCGCTGTCATGTGAGCGGGGCGCAGGCGTCTCGGCTACTTCGCTCCAGCCGGGCGGGCGCAGCAGATACCCGACCCGGCCACGCCGCGTCTTTGCCCGCCCAACGTCGCTAAGCATTGCGGCGAATTCGTGGTAGTTGAGTTTGATCGGGTTATGGGTAGCGATGTTCTGCTGCAACCCGTACTGAACCGGCTCGTCTTCCTCGGCGTAGCTACCGAACAGTCGGTCCCACACGATCAGAATGCCGCCGTAGTTCTTGTTGAGGTACGGATTGTTCGCGCCGTGGTGCACACGATGGTGAGAAGGCGTGTTGAACAGATACTCGATCGGTCTGGGCAGTCGGTTGATGCGCTCGGTGTGGATCGGGAACTGATAGAAGAGCACGATTGCGTGGCAAGCGAAGATCATCCAGACGGGGAAGCCGATCAGCGCCAGCGGCACGTAGACGACCGCTGATATGAACAACCAACCGGGGACCAGCCAGGGGGTGCGCATCCCCGTGGACAGGTTGAGGTACTGACTCGAATGATGCACATGATGCGCGGCCCAGAACACTCGAATCCGATGGGTCATGCGGTGCCTGCCGTAGTAGGCCAGGTCGGTCAGCACCAGTGCGCACGCCCAGGTCCACCACTGGGAGGTCGGCAGGTGGATCGGCGTCAGCGAACTGGCGATCAGGACTAGCGGTACTGCGGTGACGCTGCCTACCGATCGAGTCAGTCGGGCCAAGGCGTAGACCGACAGGTTGGCTGCGGTATCGCGAGCGGACACGCTGGGGCGTGACCGGTTGCGCTGTTTGCCGAGCCGGTAGCTGAGGAAGTCCAGCCCCACCAGCACCATGAACCCGGTCAGAAATATCGGGACGGCGCGTTCCATTGCTCACCTAGCATCGTGAGACCCCACCCGGCCGCGTTGTTGAGCAAGGCCGTGGTCCCTGAGCGGTCAGAAGCCGATTCAGAGACCGATGTGTGTGGGTGCCACAAACGTCGGGGCCGGGACGTGTACCAGCTGACCTGAGCATCCTTCGGGCATGCCGTCGCCCTCCGGGGCCGGTGTTCCTTTCAGATCCGATGAGCAGCCCACCGCCAGCAGCGCATAAGCGGCCGCCACCAGCGTGCCGACCACCCAGGCCACCCGTACGCCCATCCTCTGGCCCTTCAACTTTGCGTTCACCGTGGCAGCCTCCATTTGCTGTCCGGTCGCCGTGGCTGGCAAATGCGACGACCTTTGGATGCTATCGCCGTTGACCTGCTGAGACGGGTGGTTTTCAGATTCTGGTGACAGTTGGTTTCAGGTCTGCGGTCGTGGCCCCACGCTCGGGACTTCGATCCACAGTCACGTCTTTGCCCACAGGCGGGTTGGACGGACCGCGCCCGCCTCGGGCGGCTGTCGGTGCGGTGCAGGTGAATGACAGCCAGCACCGCGCGGATCCACCCGCGGGCGGCACGAAACAGCCAACGACAGCAACCCAGCGAAGGGAATCGCGCAGATGTTTGAAACGCCTCTTACCGTGGTCGGTCACATCGTCAATGACCCGCAGCGCCGGAAGGTCGGCGATCAGGAGTTCATCAAGTTCCGGGTCGCCAGCAATTCGCGCCGGCGGACCGCAGACGGCGGCTGGGAGCCGGGCAACTCGCTGTTCATCACCGTGAACTGCTGGGGCAGGCTGGTTACCGGGGTGGGGGCGGCATTGGGCAAAGGTGCACCGGTGATTGTCGTGGGCCACGTCTACACCAGCGAGTACGAGGACCGCGATGGCAACCGCCGCTCCTCGCTCGAGCTGCGGGCAACCTCCGTCGGTCCAGATCTCTCGCGCGTCATTGTGCGTATCGAGAAGCCCGGGTACACGGGTCCGAGCCCGGAAAAGGCAGCGGCGGCCGCGGCCACAACGCGATGCGAGGACGTCGCCGACAACGACGACCACAGCGCCCGCGACGTTGCTGACACTGCGGACGTTGCGGCGGGTGCGGACGCCGCCGATCGCAATGCACTGCCACTGTCGGCTTAGCGCTGCGCGGTGGTGCCTAGGATGGTCGGCGGGGTAACTCCAAAGACTAGAAAGGCAATACCGCGGCATGGCTGAGTTCATCTACGCGATGAAGAAGGTCCGCAAGGCGCACGGCGACAAGGTGATCCTCGACGACGTCACGTTGAGCTTCTACCCGGGCGCCAAGATCGGTGTCGTCGGCCCTAACGGGGCCGGAAAATCGAGCGTCTTGCGGATCATGGCCGGTTTGGACAAGCCGAACAACGGCGACGCGTTCTTGGCTACCGGGGCCACGGTCGGCATCCTCTTGCAGGAGCCGCCGCTGAACGAGGAAAAGACGGTTCGGGGCAACGTCGAAGAGGGTCTGGGCGACATCAAGGTGAAGCTCGACCGATTCAACGAGGTCGCCGAGTTGATGGCCACCGACTACAGCGACGAGCTGATGGAAGAAATGGGCCGGCTGCAGGAGGATTTGGACCACGCCGACGCGTGGGACATCGACTCGCAGCTGGAGCAGGCCATGGACGCGCTGCGCTGCCCGCCGCCCGAGGAGCCGGTGGCCAACTTATCCGGTGGTGAACGCCGGCGGGTTGCGCTGTGCAAGCTGCTGCTGTCGAAACCGGATCTGCTGCTGCTCGACGAGCCGACCAACCACCTCGACGCGGAAAGCGTGCAGTGGCTCGAACAGCACCTTGCCAGCTATGCCGGTGCGGTACTGGCGGTCACCCACGACCGCTACTTCCTCGACAATGTCGCCGAATGGATCCTGGAATTGGATCGCGGCCGCGCCTACCCGTACGAAGGTAACTACTCGACCTATCTCGAGAAGAAGGCCGATCGGCTGGCGGTGCAGGGCCGAAAGGACGCGAAGCTGCAAAAGCGGCTGCAGGAAGAGCTGGCCTGGGTTCGGTCGGGGGCAAAGGCGCGCCAAGCCAAGAGCAAGGCGCGTCTGCAGCGCTACGAGGAGATGGTCGCCGAGGCGGAGAAGACTCGCAAGCTTGACTTCGAGGAGATCCAGATACCGGTCGGACCCCGGTTGGGCTCCGTGGTGGTCGAGGTCGAACACCTCGACAAGGGCTTCGGCGGGCGCACCCTGATCAAGGACCTGTCCTTCACCTTGCCCCGCAACGGCATCGTCGGCGTTATCGGCCCCAACGGAGTGGGCAAGACCACCCTGTTCAAAACCATTGTGGGGCTCGAGGAGCCGGACAGCGGCACGGTCAAGGTCGGCGAAACGGTCAAGTTGAGCTACGTCGATCAGACTCGCGCTGGCATTGATCCGAAGAAGACCGTGTGGGAAGTCGTCTCGGACGGGCTCGACTACATCGAAGTGGGCCAGTCTGAAGTGCCCTCGCGCGCCTACGTGTCGGCCTTTGGGTTCAAGGGACCAGACCAGCAGAAACCCGCGGGTGTGTTGTCGGGCGGCGAGCGCAACAGGCTCAACCTTGCGCTGACGCTCAAGCAGGGCGGCAACTTGATCCTGCTGGACGAACCGACCAACGACCTGGATGTCGAGACACTGAGTTCGCTGGAGAACGCGCTGGTCAACTTCCCGGGCTGTGCCGTGGTGATCTCGCACGACCGCTGGTTCCTCGACCGCACGTGCACGCACATCCTGGCGTGGGAAGGCGACGCTGACAGCGAGGCCAAGTGGTTCTGGTTCGAGGGGAACTTCGGAGCCTACGAAGAAAATAAGGTTGAGCGGCTTGGCGTCGAGGCTGCGCGGCCGCACCGGGTTACTCATAGAAGGTTGACGCGCGACTAGTGTCAGCTCTGCGAAGGCCCCGCGACGATGCGGCCGCTATGGCTGCTGAGGAGTGGGGCAGTCAAGTGGTGCCCCGCGACGATGCGGCCGCTATGGCTGCTGAGGAGTGGGGCAGTCAAGTGGTGCCCCGCAACGATGCGGCCCCTATGGCCGGTGAGGAGTGGGGCCGATCAAGTAGCGCGCTGGTTTCAGTCGTGAGTTTGGAGCAGTCGGCATGACGATCGATCCCGGGGCCAAGCAGGATGTCGGGGCGTGGACGGCGTTCACCCAACCCGCCGACATTCCTGACTGGATCTCGCAGGCCTACCTGGACAGCTACCAGCGTCGGGGGGAGGAGGATTCGCAGGCTTCACAACGAGCCGCCGAAGCCGCTGCCTCCGTGGTGACGCCGGCGATGCTGAGTGCGCACTATCGGCTCGGGCAGCACCGCCCCATGGGTGAGAGTCGCGTCGCCGTGTATCCGGCGGACGACCCGGTCTGGTTCGGGCCGGCGCTGCAAGTGGTCACCGAGCACGGCAGCATGCTGATGGATTCCGTGACGGTGCTCCTGCACCGGCTTGGTGTTGGCTACACCACCATCATGACCCCGGTCTTCGAGGTGCACCGCGGCCCCACCGGTGAGCTGCAGCGCGTCGAGCCGAAGTCCCGGGACGCCTCGCCCTACGTCGGTGAGGCTTGGATACACGTCCAACTCTCGCCGACGGTCGAGGCCAAAGCCCTCGCCGAAGTCGAACAGTTGCTGCCCAAGGTCTTGGCTGATGTTCAGCGTGTCGCCAAGGATGCGCCGGCAATGATTGCCACCCTCAGCGAATTGGCGGTCGCAGTCGACAGCGATCGCGAAGGCCACTATGCGGCTCCGGACCACCAAGAGGTGGCGGCGTTGCTGCGTTGGCTGGGGAATGGAAACTTCCTCTTGCTTGGCTATCAGCCCTGCGAGGTGGACGACGGGATGGTCCTCGGCGACGGCTCGACTGGCCTGGGCGTGCTGCGTGCGCGGACCGGCACGCGGCCCCGGCTTACCGACGAAACCAAGTTGCTGGTCCTGGCGCAGGCGCGGGTCGGCAGTTACCTGCGCTACGGCGCTTACCCGTACGCGATCGCGATACGCGAGAGCCTCGGCGACGGCAATATCGTCGAGCATCGCTTTGTTGGATTGTTCACAGTGGCGGCCATGAACGCCGACGTTTTGGAGATCCCGGCGATCTCGCATCGGGTCCGTGACGCGCTGGAGTTGGCCGGCAACGACCCGAGCCACCCGGGCCAGCTTCTGCTGGACGTCATCCAGACCGTCCCTCGTCCCGAGCTGTTTACCTTGAGCTCCGAACAGTTACTGGCGATGGCCAAAGCGGTGGTGGATCTGGGCTCCCAGCGACGAGCGCTGCTGTTCCTGCGGGTCGATCGGCTGCAGTTCTTTGTCTCGTGTTTGGTCTACTTGCCGCGCGATCGCTACACGACGGCCGTGCGGCTGCAGATCGACGACATCCTGGTCCGCGAGTTCGGCGGCACCCGGCTGGAGTTCACTGCCAGAGTCAGTGAATCACCCTGGGCGCTCATGCATTTCATGGTTCGGTTGCCCGAAGACGTGGCGACGGGTTCGATCGATGTTTCGGAGGCCAACCGAAGCCGGATTCAGGCGCTGTTGAGCGAGGCCGCGCGCACCTGGGCCGACCGCCTGATCGGCGCTGCCTCCGATGCTTCGGTGCGGCACGCCGACGCCGAGCATTACGCGGCTGCCTTTCCGGAGGCCTACAAGCAGGCGGTCGCCCCGGCCGACGCCATCGACCACATCGCGATCATCAACGAGCTAGCTGATGACTCGGTCAAATTGGTCTTCTCCGATCGCACCGCGGACGGTGTCGCCCAGCTCACCTGGTTCCTGGGGGGCTGTACTGCCTCGCTAAGTCAGCTGTTGCCGATGCTGCAGAGCATGGGTGTGGTGGTGCTCGAGGAGCGGCCGTTCACGGTCACCCGCCCGGACGGGTTGCCGGTCTGGATCTATCAGTTCAAGATCTCACCGCATCCCACCATCCCGAAGGCGACGGTTCCCGCCGAGCGGGCCGCGGCGGCACAGCGATTCGCCGATGCGGTCACCGCGATCTGGCAGGGCAGGATCGAGATCGACCGGTTCAACGAGTTGGTCATGCGGGCGGGGCTGACGTGGCAACAGGTGGTCCTGCTGCGTGCCTATTCGAGATACCTGCGGCAAGCGGGCTTCCCCTACAGCCAGTCCTACATCGAATCAGTTCTCAACGAGCACCCCTCCACCGCGCGGTCACTGGTCCTATTGTTCGAGGCCCTGTTCGATCCACGGCCGGCGGGCTCACCGGTAAGTCCTGACGCGCAAGCCGCTGCTGCTGCCGTTGCCGCTGACATCGACGCACTGGTGAGTCTGGATACCGACCGGATTCTGCGGGCGTTCGCGTCGCTGGTTCAGGCCACCCTACGGACCAATTACTTTGTCTCACGCGAAGGTTCGGCCCGCAGCCGCGATGTCTTGTCAGTCAAGTTGGATGCCCAGCTGATCGACGAGCTCCCGCTGCCGCGGCCCAAGTACGAGATCTTCGTTTATTCACCCCGGGTCGAAGGCGTGCATTTGAGGTTCGGCCCGGTAGCGCGAGGCGGGCTGCGCTGGTCGGACCGGCGCGACGATTTCCGCACCGAGATCCTCGGTCTGGTCAAGGCGCAGGCGGTGAAGAACGCCGTCATCGTGCCGGTCGGAGCCAAAGGCGGATTCGTCGTCAAGCGGCCGCCGTTGAGCACCGGCGACGCGGCCACCGACCGCGAGGCCACTCGCGCCGAAGGCGTTGCCTGCTATCAGCTGTTCATCTCCGGGCTGCTCGACGTCACCGACAACGTCGACCACACGACCGGAGTGGTCAGCCCGCCGCCGGAGGTGCTGCGGCGCGACGGCGACGACGCCTATCTGGTGGTGGCCGCGGACAAGGGCACCGCCACGTTCTCCGACATCGCCAACGAGGTCGCTAACTCCTACGGATTCTGGTTGGGTGACGCGTTCGCGTCCGGTGGGTCGGTGGGCTACGACCACAAGGCCATGGGGATCGCCGCCAAGGGCGCCTGGGAAGCCGTCAAGCGGCACTTCCGAGAGATGGGGATCGACACCCAGACCGAGGACTTCACCGTCGTGGGCGTCGGCGACATGAGCGGCGACGTCTTTGGCAATGGGATGCTGTTGAGCAAGCACATCAGGCTGATCGCTGCCTTCGATCACCGCCACGTCTTCCTCGACCCGAATCCGGATGCCGCTGCCTCGTGGCAGGAACGGCAGCGAATGTTCGATCTGCCCCGATCCAGCTGGGATGACTACAACAAGTCATTGATCAGCGAGGGCGGGGGGGTGTACAGCCGCGAGCAGAAGTCCATCCCGGTCAGTGACCAGGTTCGCAATGCCCTTGGCATTGGCGGCGACGTCACCGAGATGACCCCGCCCAACTTGATCCGGGCGATTCTGCAGGCCCCAGTGGATCTGCTGTTCAACGGCGGCATAGGGACCTATATCAAGGCTGAGTCGGAGTCGGATGCCGATGTCGGTGACCGTGCCAACAATCCCGTGCGGGTCAACGCGAACCAGGTGCGCGCCAAGGTCATTGGTGAAGGCGGCAACCTCGGGGTCACGGCACTGGGTCGCGTCGAATTCGATCTGTCCGGCGGGCGGATCAACACCGACGCGCTGGACAACTCCGCCGGTGTGGACTGCTCCGACCACGAAGTAAACATCAAGATTCTGATCGACTCGCTGGTCAGCGCCGGCAAGGTAAGAACAGACGAACGCAAACAACTGCTCGAGTCGATGACCGACGAGGTGGCACAGCTGGTGCTCACCGACAATTCCGATCAGAACGACTTGATGGGTACCAGCCGCGCTAACCCGGTCAGCCTGCTGCCGGTGCACGCCGACCAGATCAGGTACTTGGTGGCCGAGCGCGGAGTCAGCCGGGAATTGGAGGCGCTGCCCTCCGAAAAGGAGATTGCGCGACGTTCGGAAGCGGGCATCGGGCTCACCTCGCCCGAGTTGGCAACCCTGATGGCGCACGTCAAGCTGGCGCTCAAAGAGACGATGCTGACCACCGAGCTGCCCGATCAGGATGTGTTCGCCTCGAGGTTGCCCTCCTATTTCCCGAAGCCCTTGCGCGAGAGGTTCGCTCCCGAGATCCGCTCGCACCAGCTACGTCGCGAGATCGTCACCACCATGGTGATCAACGACCTGGTGGACACCGCCGGCATCACCTACGCCTTTCGGATCACCGAAGACGTCGGTGTCTCACCGATCGACGCGGTGCGCACCTACATGGCCACCGACGCCATCTTCGGCGTGAGTCACATCTGGCGCCGTATCCGTGCGGAGGAGCTACCGGTGGCGCTGTCCGACCGGTTGACGTTGGATACCCGCCGGCTCATCGACCGTGCCAGTCGCTGGCTGCTCAACTACCGCCCTCAGCCGCTCGCCGTCGGTGCCGAGATCAACCGGTTCGCCGCGAAGGTCAAAGCGTTGACCCCGCGGATGTCGGAGTGGTTGCGCGGCGACGATAAGGCCATCGTCGAGAAGACCTCCGAGGAGTTCATCGCCCAGGGCGCACCCGAGGACCTGGCGTACCGCGTTGCGGTCGGCCTGTATCGCTACAGCCTGCTCGACATCATCGACATCGCCGACATCGCCGATATCGACGCGGCCGAAGTCGCCGATACCTACTTTGCCCTGGTGGATCGGCTGGGTGCGGACGGTTTGCTCACCGCCGTCTCCGAGCTGCCGCGAAAGGATCGCTGGCATTCATTGGCCCGCTTGGCGATTCGCGACGACATCTACGGTGCGCTGCGGTCGTTGTGCTTCGACGTGATCGCCGTGGGTGAGCCCGATGAGAGCAGTGAGCAGAAGATCCTGGAATGGGAGCAGCTCAGCGCCTCCCGGGTGGACCGGGCACGCCGGACACTCAACGAGATTCGGGATAGCGGCCAAAAGGATCTCGCGACGTTGTCGGTGGCCGCCCGCCAGGTCCGCCGAATGACCCGCACCAGCGGACGAGGGATCTCGGGATGACCGTCGGGTACGTCGCTGCGGTGCCGGTGCGCTGGTCGGACATTGACATGTACCAGCACGTCAACCACGCCACCATGGTCACCATCCTCGAAGAGGCTCGGGTCCCATTCCTCCGGGAGCCGTTCGGCGCCGATATCACCACCATCGGCCTGCTGATCGCCGATGTCCGGGTCACCTACAAGGATCAGCTGCGGCTTGCGGATTCGCCTTTGCAGGTGACGATGTGGACGAAGCGGCTTCGGGCGGTCGACTTCACGCTGGGCTACGAAGTCCGCTCGATCGGCGCGGCCCCGGAGTCCAAGCCGGCCGTCATCGCGGAATCGCAGCTCGCTGCGGTGCACATCGAAGAGCAGCGGCTGGTGCGGTTGTCGGCACAGCATCGGGAGTACCTGCAGCGGTGGCTGCGGGAATGACGGGGACAGACGAGCGCGGGCTGTGGTTGACGGACCCAGCTCATCGTTCGGATCTGTCCACATTCGTCGAGCATGCGATCCGGCTTGACCCGGCCGCGATCATCCGACTGCGGGCACGATCCGCCGGATTGCTGACGGCTTGGGTGGCAACCAGTTTCGATGTGCTGGCCAGCCGGGTGGTGGTCGGTAAAGTGCGCCCCAATGACTTAACGGTGGGCGCCGACGCGCTGGCCCGCGGACTTGCTGCGACGGACAGTTCCGGCTACCTGGATCCGGGCTACCCGATGGACTCGGCGTGGCGGGGCGCGCTGCCGCCGGAGTCCGGATTCGTCCACCTCGAAGACCTGCCGGCGCGCGTTGTGCTGGACCTGGCGCAGAGTGGTGCACGACTTGTCAAGGAACACAGCAGCTCTCACGGTCCACCGGTCTCACTGATGGACCAAGAGGTCATCCAGGTCAGCTCCGATGACGCCGCCGTCGGTCTGCCGATGCGCTGCGTATTCGCCTTGACGGCAATGGGTTTCCTGCCGCAGTCGGCAGAAGCGATTGATGCCGATGAGATGGTTCGGGTGCGGGTAATGCCGACGTGGTTGCGGCTGGATGCGCGATTCGGATCGGTGTACCGGCGCCGCGGGCATCCGCCTTTGATGTTGAGGTGATAGTCGGGCTCGCGGCTTGCCCGGAAGCGGTCGGTGACCGGCAAAGCGGATTTCCCCACCGGGTGGATAATGCCATTTTTCTTTTTATTACCGACCCATAACGATTGTCTTAATTCCTGATAGCCCAGTTGTGGGGTTTCGAGTGGCAACTCTACGATTCTTTCGGTCCGCGTGTGGCCAACTTCGGCTAGCGCGAGTATTTGCCGCTCGCAATGGTCTTTCCGCTCTGTTGAACGGTGCGCAATCGGTTGGATAGTGGCGAAGTTGAACTGGGTCTTGATACTGCGGATACCGTTGATGGGCAAGTGCTTTAATTCTGGTCCGGACGGTTGGACCCGCGGGTTGATCGGTTGGGGGCTGCGCTGAACCGAGTGAATTCGGCGAGCCTAATTTGGTTTTTCGGCGGGCCTGTTGTGGCAATTAATGAGGATCCTGTTGGCCGGGATCGAAGACGGCTATTGCGTCCCCAAAATCCTTGCGAAGCGCTTCGGTGGGTGAAAGTATCGCTGGCATGTGGGCGAGCGGCGATGGGGACGATGCTGGGGCGCAGATTCTTAATCCGGACGTTCCCGCGGATTCTCATCGGTTGGAATGCCTGCGCGCAGATCCATCGATTAACTTCTTGGACCGGACTGACGAGCAGGCGCAAATTATTCGCGGAATCCGCCCTGGCCGTAACGCCGACCTCATTGCCGAGCGGCACCGGTGGGTTCATTACCCGTGGCGACGAACGGTCGTCGGTGTGTTGGGGCCACACGCGTTTCGCGCTGTCCGGCTAGACCGAAACCGGCATCTGATCACCGAGGAGGAACAAGATCAGCTCGCCGAGTTGCGTATCGGGGTAGTCGGCTTGAGCGTCGGACACACCCTCGCGTACACCCTCGCGGCCGAAGGGCTCTGCGGTGAGCTGCGGCTCGCCGACTTTGATCACCTGGAGCTGTCCAATTTCAATCGGGTCCCTTTGTCGGTGCTCGACCTCGGCGTGAACAAAGCGACCGCTGCCGCGCGCCGGATAGCTGAGTTGGATCCCTACCTGAAGGTGTCCGTCGTCACGGCCGGCATCACCGCAGATACGATCGACGCTTTTCTTGACGGGCTGCACATCGTGGTCGAGGAATGCGACTCGCTGGACACGAAAGTCATGGTCCGTGAGGCTGCGCGCGCACGGCGGATACCGGTCATCATGGCCACTGATTATCGCGGTCTGTTAGACGTCGAGCGATACGACCTGGAACCGACGCGGCCGATCCTGCACGGCCTGCTCGGCGACATCGACGCCGCAGCCCTGAGCGGATTGTCGGACTGGGACAAGATTCCACACCTTTATCGCATTACCTCTCCCGAGAAGGTGACGGCGCGAGAGGCCGCGGCGTTCATCGAAGTTGGTTCGACGCTGTCCGGCTGGCCACAGCTGGCCAGCGAGGTCCAACTCGGGGCGGCCAGCGTTGCTGAGGCCGTTCGCAAAATTGGCTTACAACAGCCGCTTTCATCGGGCCGCATCCGTATGGACGTCGAAGAGATGCTCAGCCGTATCGACGATCCCGCCGCCCACGCCACCGACCGGCAGACGGCCGGGCCGGCTTGCGCCGCGCAGTCTTATGCCGACGCCGACCCACTGGCCGAAGCCGCGCAGCTGGGCGACGTCGTTGACGTGGTCGCCGCGGCCGCCAATCGTGCACCGTCGGTCGGCAACGCCCAACCGTGGCGCATCCGAGCCGATCGGGACTGTGTTGTCATCGAGCTCGCGCCCGAGCACACGTCTTTGTTGGACATCGGTTTGCGCTGCAGCGCGGTAGGAATCGGCGCGGCGGTGTTCAACGCGCGGGTCGCGGCCGCTGCCCATGGCGTTCTCGGGCCGGTCGAGATCGGTGCGGTCAGCGAACGGTCTCCGTTGACCGCGACGGTAAGACTGGGCAGCGGAGATGACCCGGATCTGGCGCGACTTTACGAACCGATGCTGGCGCGCCAGACGAATCGGTACGATGGGACGCCCACTCCGATCTCCGATGAGACGGTGGAGATGCTGGAACTTGCCGCTCGCGGCGAGGGCGCGCGGCTGCAGGTCTTGCGCAGTCGTGACGACATCGACAGGGCGGCAAGGATTATCGGAGCCAGTGACCGCATCCGCTATCTCACTCCGGAGCTGCATGCCGAATTGGTTGCTGAGCTGCACTGGCCAACTGACCCGGCCGCGAACAGCGGCATCGACGTTCGCAGTCTGGAGCTGGATGCGTTCAGGTTGATGATGCTCGAGCAGATCTGCCGCCCTGAGGTCACGGCCCAACTCGCGCGGTGGGATGGGGGAGTGGCCTTAGGGTTCGACGGCTTCGCCCGGCTCTCTTCGAGTTCGGCGCTGGCCCTGGTGTACGTGCAAGGCCGGTCGTTGGCCGATTACGCACGTGGCGGATCGGCCTCTCAAGCCGTGTGGATCCGCGCACAGCAGGAGGGGCTGGCGGTAGGACCGACAACGCCGCTGTTTCTCTACGCTCACAACGATCAAGAGCTGCATGGCCTGTCTTCGAGCTACGGTGCCCAGCTACAGCGACTGCAGCTGGAGTTCGCCGAACTGGCCGACGCCGACACGGGTGAGTCGCCGGCCATCTTGTTGCGGTTCTGCACCGCACCGAGCCCGTCAGTTCGCAGCCGGCGCCGGCCGTTAGCAGAGTGGCGCAAGGGGGTTCGGAGCGGCGCGGACGCATGATCGGGGCCAGCCTCGTCGCCGGACGCGCCAGGCGGATAGCTCGGGGCACCCGTCGGGCGCGATCATTGAACCCGTGGCCTGCGCTGTGGGCGATGTTGGTCGGCTACTTCATGATCGTCCTGGACTCCACGGTGGTGATGATCGCCAACCCGAGCATCATGGCCGACCAGCACACCAGTTACTACCTGGTGATTTGGGTGACTAGTGCCTACCTACTGACGTACGCGGCGCCGTTGCTGGTGGCCGGGCGCCTTGGTGATCGATTCGGTCCCAAGAACATCTATGTCATCGGCCTTGCGGTGTTCACGGCGGCATCGTTGTGGTGTGGGTTGTCTGGCAGCATCGGGATGCTGATCACGGCCCGTGCGGTGCAGGGCCTGGGCGCCTCGCTGCTATTTCCGCAGACGTTGTCGATCATCAGCCGGATATTCGAGCCGCAGCGCCGTGGTGTGGCGTTGGCCATCTGGACAGCCACCGGTGGCGTCGTAACTTTGGTGGGACCGTTGGCCGGTGGTGTGTTGGTCCAGGCGCTGGGCTGGCAGTGGATCTTTTTCATCAACGTCCCTATCGGCCTCGCCGGGCTGGTGCTGGCAGCCCTGCTGCTCCCGGTCTTGCCGGTACACCGCCCGCAGCTGGATCTGCTTGGGGCCGCACTGTCGGCGCTGGGTGTCTTTCTCGTGGTGTTCGCGCTGCAAGAGGGTCAGCACGCGGGGTGGGCGCCGTGGACCTCGATGATGCTGATCGGCGGCGTCGGGGTCATCGCGGTGTTCGTCTATTGGCAGTCGGTCAATCGCGGTGACCCGCTGGTCCCGTTGAAGATCTTCAGCGACCGCAACTTCAGTCTGTCCAGCATCGGGGTGGCGGCCGTCGCGTTTGCGACGACAGCGATGATGGTGCCGGCGATGTTCTTCGTGCAGTCGGCCGTGGGGTTGTCGCCGATCCGCTCGGCGGCATTGATTGCCCCGATGGTGGTCATGAGTGGGGTGGTGTCGCCCCTGGTCGGCAAGATCGTCGACAGGTATCACCCGAAGCTGGTGGTTAGTTCAGCGTTCACGATGCTGGCGGTCGCGCTCACCTGGCTATCGATCGAGATGTCTTTGAGCACGCCGATCTGGCGGCTGGTGCTGCCCATCACGGCGCTCGGCGTGGCCATTCCCTTTGTGTGGGCGCCGCTGGCCGCCATTGGCTCGCGAGACCTGCCGGCACAGTTGGCGGGTACGGGCGCCGGCGTGTACACAGCGGCTCGGCAGGTGGGGGCCGTGCTTGGCGCCTCAGGCATGGCGGCGTTCATGACAGCGCGGATCGCCGCCGAGATGCCGCCGTCGCCAGGGAACTCGCCTGCGCTGCGCGGCAGCGACGGCACAGCGGTGCGACTTCCCGGGTTGCTGCGTGAGCCCTTCTCGGTCGCGATGTCGCAGTCGATGCTGCTGCCCGCGTGCGTGGCATTGTGCGGCGTGGCCGCCGGGTTGTTCATGCTGGGCTTCTCGGGATCGACCGATACCGGTCACGAAGCAGCGGACCAACCGGGTTGAGCGGACCACCGGTTCCCGATCCGGTCGGCGGCCGCAGCGGAGGACCCGTTTTGCTGGGGTGAAATTGACGCTAGGTTTTTGTCATGGCCGACACCGCTGCAGTTCTGGCTTGCAACACCGATGCGTTGCGTAGCGAGTACGACGTTGTGATCCTCGGCTCCGGCTATGGAGGCGCGATCACCGCGGCGCGGCTGGCAACCGCCAACGCGGCAGCGGGCGGCAAACTCGACATCGCGGTGCTGGAACGGGGCGCCGAGCACCCCACCGGAACCTTCCCCGAAACCGAGAAGGCCGCGCTTGGCGAACTTCGCTCGCGCTCGAATCCCTTGGGCCTCATCGAGATCGAACGCTTCAAGACCATCGACGTGATCCACGCCAGCGGACTTGGCGGCACCTCGTTGATCAACTTCAATGTGGCGATCGTCCCCGATCGGGAAGTGTTCCTGGCGTCATGGCCGCGGGAGTTCCGCGCGTTGGTGGAACAGCAGCGTGAGGGTGTTGGCGGCCTGGACGAATACTTCGGCCGAGCCCGCCGCATGCTCGGCGCCGTGCCCTATGCGGAGAACGTGCCGCTGCGTCGCGTCGAAGCGTTCACCCAGATCGCCAAGAACGCGGGTGCCCAGCTGCAGATCCTGGACATCACGGTCAGCGCCGAAGACCGCGTGACCAGATACGGCGTACAGCGGCGGCGCTGCCCCAACCACGGTGGCGATGGCACCGGTGACAACACCGGTTCGAAGAACACCCTGATGACCAACTATCTGCCGATGGCCGCACACCATGGCGCCCAGATGTTTTGCGGCATCGAAGCGGAGCGCATCGAAGCCGCCGACGACGGCCGCTGGCGGGTGATCGCTGGGCGCACCGGGCGCAAAGGTCAAGGCTCGCGCAAGGGCCAAGACGGCGATGTCGTCATCACCGCCCGTCACGTCGTGGTCTGTGCCGGCGCGCTGGGCAGCAACGGAATCCTGATGCGCTCGAGAGATGCCGGGCTGAAACTGTCTGGGCGGCTGGGTAAGAACTTCAGCGGCAACGGCGATAACTTCGCGATCGCCTACAACACCGACATGCGCACCGATACCCAAACCTGGGCGACCACCGATGGGCCGCCGCGATCCGAGCTGACTTGCGGGCCGAGCATCACCGCGGTGATGCGTTTCGGCGCCGACCAATCCGACGTGCGTAAGCGGTTCACCGTGGAGGACTTGTCGCTGCCCCGCGCGCTCGTCGACAGCTTCCGCTTGGGGCTGATGGGGCTGGCCGCGGCCAGCTATCGCGACCTGCGGCCGACCAAACTTGACCGCTGGCGTCGTGACGTCACCTTCAACACCGACGGCGCGATGAACCACTCGCTCGGATTCCTGATCATGGTGCACGACAACTCCGACGGCGAACTGGTGCTACGCAAGAACGGCACCGTCAAGGTCGACTGGCCGGGGGCCCCGACCGAAGCGGTCTACCGCGACGTCGACGCGATCATGAAACCCGCTGTCGAGGCGATTGGCGGGACGTACATCAAGAATCCGCGATGGGACAAGCGCTTCCTCGGCAAGCACCTGATCACCGCCCATCAGATGGGTGGGTGTGCCACCGCCGACAACGTCGACGCCGGCGTAGTCGACCACGCCGGGCACGTGTATCACCCCGATGGCGGCACCTACGACGGGCTCTACGTGTGTGACGCGTCGGTCATCCCGCGAGCCATCGGGGTGAACCCGTTTCTGACCATCTCGATGTTCGCCGAACGCACCGCCGAACTGATGCGTCGCGAACTTGGCCTGCCCGGCTATGACCCCGTTACCGAACTCGACGACCGCGTCTGAGCCGTCCGTCTGGGTGGCCGCGCGGGCCTAGCAGAGGCCGCTGGGAATCCCGCGCGCTGGCTGGGTCTCCTGCGTGGGCATCACCTGCGGGAACGGCACCCGGTAGGGGACCGCCGTCTTCGTCACGGTGCCCAGGACATAGTTGGGCACGCACTGGGGCAGCTTCTGGACGGCGTTGATCGCGGGGTGGCTGAGGTTGGGGCGCGATGAATTCGGCGGGACCGCGAAGTTGAACGTCGAGGTCATGTCACCGACCAGGCCGTTGCGCCAGGCGCTGATGTTGGGGACCGGAACGCCAAACCGCGTCTCGATCAACTTCAGTTGAGAGGTGTGGTCGAACGTGTCGTGGACCATCAGCGGGCCCCGGCTGTAGGGCGAGATGACAAAGCATGGCACGCGATAACCCAAACCGATCGGTCCACGTATGCCACCGGAGCCGGTGACCGCGTCGATGTTGGGCACGGTGATCCACTCGCCGGGAGTTCCCGGGGGAGCCGTGGTCGGCGTGACATGGTCGAAGAATCCGCCGTTTTCGTCGTAGCTGACGATGAGCGCCGTCTTTTCCCACACCGCCGGATTGGAAAGCAGGATCCGCAGCACGTCCACAATCGCCACAGCGCCCACATTCATCGGGAACGCCGGGTGCTCGGACAACAGGAACCCCGGCAGCACCCAGGAGACCTTGGGCAGCCGGTTGTTGCGGACATCGGAGACGAAGTCTCTGGGGTAGGTCGGCGCGATGCCGTAACGGGCTAGATTCGTCCGCGGATTCTGGGCCTGCTTGAAATCATTGAGCATCCCGTCATAGCCGATGACCGTATTGTTCAGCGCCCCCAGCAGCTTGTTCTGGTAGATCTTCCAGCTGACCCCGGCATCCTCGAGATTGTCGGGCATGGTGCGCCAACTGAACCGCCCCTGGGGTTGGATGTTGGGGTCTACCAGCAGCGGCCCCCCGTTGGCGCCATCGGGATCGATAGTGCCGCTCATCCAATAGAGCCGGTTTGGCGACGTTCCTCCGATGAGCGAGCAAAAGTAGCCGTCGCAAATCGTGAACGTATCGGCCAGCAGGTAGTGGATCGGGATGTCTTCGCGCTGGTAATAGCCCATCGTCACCGGGGTGTTGCCCTGCAGCGCACTGACCGCGGCTTGGGCCGGCAGCCAGTTGTCGTTGCCGCCGTTGTTCCAGGCGTTGTGCATGGCGATCCAGTCGTGTCCTGGGTCGTTGACACACTCACCGGCAACGAGCGGGCCTCGCGTGGTGTCGAAGCGGTAGGGGATCGTGGTTCCGGCCGGATCGTTGGACTGTGTTTGGGGGTTCCAGCCTTTCTGGGCGAACAGCGGTGAGCCGCTGTCGAATCCGTTGGTGCCCGAAAGCTTGCCGAAGTAGTGGTCGAACGACCGGTTCTCCTGCATGAACAACACGATGTGCTCGATGTCGCTCAGGTGACCCGAACATGGCCCCGCTGCGTAGGCCTTTTCGATGACCGGGCCGGCCAAGGACATGAAGGCACCGGCCCCGCTGGCGGCGGCGGCCTTGGCCAAAAACTCGCGACGCGACATCGCATCGACGGGGCTCTTGCTCACCGCCTACCTTCCCTGTGCGTTTGTGGGAGGAACGGTATACGCCGGCGATGCTTTGCTGCGCCAAGTCGACCGGCGTGTTGGAGGCAAGTTCGGATTCGCTGTCGGCCGATCCGGTTCGGCACCGGCGGGACCGGGAGCGTTCCATGATGCTGGCGTAGCGGCGGCAACGGCGCCTGGCTGTTCGGAGCCAACGGGGCTTGGCCGCCGCGTCGTTACACCAGCCAGGCCGCCGCATCGGGCGCCAACGCGCCGTCGACTAGTGGCGCGCTGGCCAGCAGCAGCTCGCCGTCCGGGAGCGTCAGCGGGCGGTCGCCGGCGTTGAGCGCGCACACCAACCCAGCCGGGCGGCGAAATATCAGCGCGCCGCGTGGGGCGCTCAGCCACCGGATTTCGTTTCCGTCGAATTCCCTACGCTTCCTGCGTAATTCGAGCGCACGCCGGAAAAACGCCAACGTCGAACCGGCATCCTCAAGCTGCTTTTCGACGGTCAGCGCCGCCCATTCGGGCGGCATCGGCAACCAGGTGTCAGCGCAGCTGGAGAACCCGAACGGGGGAGTCGTACCCGACCACGGCATCGGAACCCGGCACCGGTCACGGCCGCGTTCGGTACGTCCGGAACGTTCCCAGGTCGGGTCCTGCAACACCTCGTCGGGCAGGTCCACATCCGGCAGCCCGAGTTCCTCCCCGTTGTAGAGGAACACGGCGCCCGGCAGGGCGAGCATGAGCATCGCCATGGCCCGGGCCCGGTGCAGCCCCGTGGTCCCGCCGCCGTAGCGGGTGACCTCCCGGCCCACATCGTGATTGGCCAGTGTCCAGGTGGGGGCGGCGTTCGCCATCGCGGCGGCCTGCAGCGAGTTCTGCACCGCGGCGTGAATCTCGGCCGCATCGAAGTCGGTTCGCGCCAGCCGGAAATTGAAACCCAAATGCAGCTCATCGGGTCGCAGATACTGCGCCCAGCGAGCGTTGTCGTGTACCCACACCTCGCCGACGGTCACCGCGGCCGGGTACTCATCGATGACCGTCCGGATGTCGCGGTGAATCGCGTGCACATTCGGGTGGTTGAAGCGCGGATCGTCGTCGGTGTGGCGCAATACCTCTGCGACGTCCGATGTGTCCGGAAGCCCGGGTGGTTTGGCCATGCCGTGCGCAACGTCGATACGGAAGCCGTCCACCCCGCGTTCCAGCCAGAAGCGCAGCGTTTTCTCGAAGTCGTCGAAGACGTCGGGGTTGTCCCAGTTCAGATCTGGTTGTTCGGTATCAAACAGATGCAGATACCACTGGCCGGGCGTGCCGTTCGGATCGGTCACCCGGGTCCACGCCGGTCCGCCGAAGACTGACTCCCAGTTGTTGGGCGGCCGCACGCCGCCGGGGCCGCGCCCGTCGCGGAAGAAGTACCGATCTCGGTCGATGCTGCCTGGTCCTGCGGCAAGCGCGGCCTGAAACCAGGGATGCGCCGAACTGGTGTGGTTGGGCACCACGTCCATGATGATCTTGATGCCGCGCCGGTGCGCCGCCGCGATGAGCCGCTCGAGTGCGGCCATGCTGCCGAACAGTGGGTCGACGTCGCGGGGATCGGAGACGTCATAGCCATGGTCTGCCATCGGCGACACCGTGACGGGGTTCAGCCAGATCCCGTCGACACCGAGGTGGGCCAGGTGATCGAGCCGGGCCGCGACCCCGTCCAAGTCACCAACACCGTCGCCGCTGCTGTCCGCGAACGATCGGGGATAGACCTGGTAGAAAACCGCGGTGGACCACCACGGCTTCGCTTCGTCGCCGTCGGCCGCCATCAAAATGGTGAGTTGACCAGTGAGTGGGCGGCCATTTCCAGGTAGTCGAGCAACTCGCGACGATGATCGTCGTCCAGGGTCTGCGAATCGACGGCAGCGACGGCCGTGTGCATGCACCGCAGCCAGGCGTCGCGCTCGATCGGCGTGATTCGGAAAGGCATGTGCCGCATCCTCAGCCTGGGGTGTCCGCGCTGCTCAGAATAGGTGCGCGGGCCGCCCCAATACTGCTCGAGGAACATCCGCAGGCGTTCTTCCGCGCCCGATAGGTCCTCTTCGGGATACAGCGGGCGCAATATCTCGTCCTCGGCGACCAACTCGTAGAAGCGGGACACGATTGTTTCGAAGGTCTTGGCCCCCCCGACAGCGTCGTAGAAGGGCTCGGTCATCTGATCCATCCCTTCCATTGTGGGCCATTTGTCTTGGCTGGCTGTTGCGGGCGACCCGTTAGACCCTGTTGTTCACCCAAGTGACACGGCGTCGACGTGGCAAAAGGCGTGCGATCGGCGGCAAATCGTGGTGGACTGTTGCCCGGAGGATCTATGGCGCAGGGCAAGAAGCGCCGCGGCCACCGCAACCACGGCGCCGCGGCCAGCATGACTGGGACCGCGTCATGTCTGCACAGTGTCGATACCCATCCGCCCAACCGCCACGAGACCGCGTCGATCTGGAGCCGCCGGCGGGTGCTGCTGCTGAACTCCACCTACGAACCGCTCACCGCCTTGCCGATGCGCCGCGCGATCGTCATGGTGATCTGTGGCAAGGCTGACGTGGTGCACGACGACCCGGCAGGGCCGGTCATCCACTCGGCGACCCAAACCATCGTGGTTCCTTCGGTAATCCAACTGCGGACCTACGTCCGGGTGCCCTACCGTGCCCGGGTTCCGATGACCCGTGCCGCGCTGATGCACCGTGACCGTTTCTGCTGTGCCTACTGCGGGGCGAAAGCCGACACCGTCGACCACGTCGTGCCGCGCAGTCGCGGGGGTGAGCATTCGTGGGAGAACTGCGTCGCGTGCTGCTCAGCGTGCAATCACCGCAAGGGTGACAAGCTGCTCACCGAACTTGGCTGGTCACTGCGCCGAACGCCGCTGCCGCCGACCGGTCAGCACTGGCGACTGCTCTCGACGATCAAGGAATTGGACCCATCCTGGGCCCGATACCTCGGCGAGGGCGCTGCCTAGCGTTGTCATCGCGACTGGCCGACACTGTCGCGGTGATCAAATTCGTGTCCTAACTGCGCCGGGTGAACCCTCGGTGGGATACGGTTTGGGGCGTGAGCGTTATGGAGATTCATCTCTTTTTCGTCGGAATACCGTTGTTCTTGGTGGTTGTCCTGGGAGCGATCTTCTTGACCCGCAAGGGACCGCACCCGGCCACCTACGAACTGTCGGAGAAATGGACGCATCCCCCGATCCTGTGGGCCGCCACCGATGAGGCTGTCGGAGACGCCCACGGACACGGCGGGCATGGTTCCTCGGAATTCTCAGTTGGAGGTGGCGCCAGTGGCACATGGTGACGTAGCGACGATCGAGCCCACCGACCTGCCGCGGGGTTCGGTATTCACCAGTAGCGGACGGATATCCAGGGTGACCGAACCCGGGGAATTGTCCGTGCACTACCCGTTCCCGATCGACGACCTCGTGGCCGTCGATGACGCCCTGAAGTACGCCTCGCGTGCGTCCAACGCGCGTTTCGCGGTGTACCTCGGCGATTTGGGTAGTGACACCGCCGCTCGTGCGCGCGCGATCTTGGCCAAGGTGCCGACACCCAACGACGCGGTGCTGGTTGCGGTCTCACCCGACCAATGCGCCGTCGAGGTTGTCTATGGCGCGAACCTGCGGGGGCGCGGCGCCGAGTCGGCGGCTCCGTTGGGAGTTGCCGCCGCCACGTCGGCGTTCGAGCAGGGCAACCTGATCGATGGTCTGGTCAGCGCCATCCGCGTGCTCAGCTCGGGAATCACCCCGGCCTAGTCGCCGCGCGTCTGCCCGCGAGGGTGCGCAGCTGTACGCCCAACACGGCGTGTCGGCGTACGGTTGCGCACCCTCGCGAGGGCACACGGCCGCGCTAGAGCGCGGCGTCGAACCGTCGGGCTCGCAACGACCGCTTGACCGCGGCCTGGCCCTCGGACACCAGCCGCCGCAGCGCGGGTGCTAGCTCGGGGTCGGCCAGGAAACGGTCGGCGGCGGCAACGCCTTCCTCGGTGATGTCCCAGTAGGGGTACAAGCCGATTACCGCCGATTGGGCGACCTCGCTCGATCGGCGCTCCCATACCCCGAGAATCACCTCGAAATAGCGGGCGGTGAAGGGCTTGAGCAGCTCACCTTGTCCGGGGGCGCCGATTCCCGCGATGATGGCTCGGCCGGTGGCGTTGGCCAGCGTGTCATCCTCGACCACCGTGGTGAACGCGCGGTCTTTGACCGGGAACTGCGGCCGCGCCGCACGGGCGTGCGCACTGCTGCGCTTGCCGGTGGCGGTCGGGTCGCGCTTTTCCTCGGCGTCGATGCGGGGTGACTCCGGTCCATCGCTGTCGATGACGCCGGCGGTCGCCAGCGCGGTGACGATGCGCCAGCGCAGGTCCGTATCGACTTCCAGGCCGGCCAATCCCAACTCGGCCGGGTCATTGTCCAGCAGCGCCGCCAGCGTCTCCACATGGCGGGGCGAGAGCACCGACGTGCACAGCGCGTTGATGAAGGCCAGCTGATGATCGGACCCGGCATCGGCCGCGCGGGCCAATTCCACCAGCCGATCGGCGAACTGCGGCCAACCCGTTTCGCTGGCCCAACCCGGTTCGGCGTAGGAACCCAGCGCCGTCTGGGCTTGCAGCAGCAGTCGCTGTGCCACGCCGACTTCCGTCTCGGCGTGAATGCCGCCTGACACCAGCGACACGAAGTCACGCGCACGCAGCTCGGCCTCGCGTGTCATCTCCCAGGCCGCGGACCAAACCAGGCTGCGCGGCAACGGTTCGGCGATGTCGGCGATGCGCCCCAACGCCGTTTGCAGCGAGTCACCGTCGAGCCGCAGCGAGCAATAGGTCAGGTCGTCATCGTTGACCAGGATGAGTTTCCCGCGAGGCACACCAACCAGGGCAGGGACTTCCGACTCCGTCCCGGCGACGTCGAGTTCTTCTCGATGGACTCGCACCAACTTTCCCGACCCGCCGGCGACATCGTCGTCGTAGACGCCCACCGCCAGCCGATGCACCCGGGTCTCGCCCGCACCGGGCGCCGCGCCACTTTGCTGCACCACAAACCGGGTAAACCGGCCGTCGGCATCGACGTCGAAGTCCGGGCGCAGCGTGTTGAGACCGGTGGTCTTGAGCCACTGCTGACCCCAATTGGACAAGTCGCGCCCGGATGCCTTTTCCAGTGCGGTGATCAGATCGCTGAATGTCGCATTGCCGAATGCGTGGGCACGGAAGTAGTCCCGCAGCCCGGCCAGGAAGTGCTCGAGTCCGACATAGGCGACGAGCTGCTTGAGCACCGAAGCGCCTTTGGCGTAGGTGATCCCATCGAAGTTCACCTCCACCGCCGCCAGGTCGGGAATGTCCGCGGCGATCGGATGGGTCGAGGGCAGCTGGTCTTGCCGGTAAGCCCAGGATTTCTCGACCGTGGCGAAGGTTGTCCAGGCCTCGGTGAATTCCGTGGCCTCGCTTTGGCACAGCACCGAAGCGAAAGTCGCGAAGGATTCGTTGAGCCACAAGTCGTCCCACCAGGTCATGGTGACCAGGTCGCCGAACCACATGTGCGCCATCTCATGCAGCACCGTCTCGGCGCGCCGCTCGTAGGAGGCCCGGGTGACCTTGCTGCGGAACACGTAGTCCTCGAGGAAAGTCACCGCGCCGGCGTTCTCCATGGCACCGGCATTGAACTCCGGGACGAACAACTGGTCGTACTTGCCGAACGCGTAGGGAATGCCAAAGTGCTTGTGGTAGAAGCCAAATCCCTGCTTGGTTTGGGTGAACAACCGCTCGGCGTCCATGTACTGCGCCAGCGACGCGCGGCAGTAGATGCCCAGGGGAATGTCGCCGTGTTCGTCGCTGTAGGTGTCGTTCCAGACTGCGTACGGTCCAGCGATCAGTGCCACCAGATAGGTGCTCATCCGGGGGGTGACCCCGAAGCTGTGCACGGCGGCCGACTGGCTCTGTGAGACCTCGACCGCGGCGGCGTTGGATATCACCTTCCAGTGTTGAGGCGCGGTCACCCGGATCTCGAAAGTGGCCTTCAGATCGGGCTGATCGAAGCAGGCGAACATGCGCTTGGCATCGGCGGTCTCGAACTGCGAGTACAGGTAGGCCTCGCCGTCAACCGGGTCGACGAAACGATGCAGGCCTTCGCCGGTGTTGGAGTACCTGCAGTCGGCATCGACGATGACGACATTGCGATGCGACAGCCCGCGCAGGGGGATTCCGGTGGATTCGTCGTAACCAGAGACATCCAGCTCTTGGCCGTTGAGGCTGGCGCTGCGGACGCCCTCGGCGGCGATGTCGATCACCGTATCGGCGCCGGGCAGCGCGTCGAACATCACGGTGGTGGTCGAGCGGAACGTGCGCTCGCCGGTCACATCGAGGTTGACCTGGTAACTGTCGACCGTGATCAGGGCGGCGCGTTCGACAGCTTGATCCCGGGTGAGGTTTGGAAGAGCCACGGCGTCCAAGATATCGGCTGCGCTGGCACTGCACACGACAGCCCCGCTGCAAGATCGTGGTAAGGCTGGCCGGTGCCGTGGTCAGTGGTGCCCTGGGCAAGCGGGGCCAACCCGATTCGCCTGCCCGCGATAATCATCCACCGGTGAATTACGTTCCCCCATAACGCATTTGCGAGAAATTGTAGTGCCGACTCGGCTAGGGTGTGGTGCCAATGCTCTCGAATTTTGATGGTCGGTAAGTGCTAGCGGTGCCGTGGCTGATAGGAGACTGAGCGATGTCCTTTGTGGTGGTGGACCCGGAGATGGTGGCGGCGACGGCAGCGGATTTGGCGAATATCGGTTCGACGATCGGCGCGGCCAATGGTGCCGCGGCGGCTACGACGAGGGCGGTGCTTGCCGCGGGGGGCGATGAGATCTCGGCGGCCGTAGCCGCGTGCTTCGAGGCGCAGGCTGAGGCCTATCAGACCTTCGGTGCCCACACGGCGGCACTTCACGACCAGATTGTGCGGGCGTTGACTGCGGGTGCGGGCGGCTATTCCGCAGTTGAGGCGGCCAACACTTCGCTGCAGCAGGCCGCGAATCTGGTGACCTCTCCAGTTCAGACACTTACCGGGCGGCCATTGTTCGGCAATGGCGCCGATGCGACGACCCCGGGCGCCAACGGCGGAAATGGTGGGTGGCTCATCGGTAGCGGTGGTGACGGGGCGGCCGGCGGCGTGGCCGGCCAGGCCGGCGGCAATGGCGGTAGCGCCGGGCTCATCGGTGATGGCGGTAACGGCGGCACGGGTGGGTTCGGTGCGGCAGGGGGTACCGGTGGCGCGGGCGGGATGCTGTTCGGCAATGGCGGCAACGGCGGCGCGGGGGGCGTTGGTGTCACCGCGGGCCTAGGTGGCAACGGCGGTGCCGGCGGCAGTGCGGGGCTGTGGGGTCACGGCGGCAACGGCGGAATCGGCGGGGCAGGCGGGGCCGGGGCCGATGGCGTCAATCCTGTCCCGGCTGACGCCCCATTCAGCTACGCCGATAGTGGCCAGCAGGGTCATGACGTCATCGATGGCACCGCTGCTGGCGGCCACGCCGGCGCCGACGGAACTACCGCCGGGGAGATCGGCGGCGTGGGTGGCCGTGGCGGCGCCGCCTGGGCCCAATCACCAACGGGTACCCCCAATGTCACCGGTGGTGCTGGTGGCGGCGGCGGTGACGGGGCGCCGGAGCCATCGGCGGAGCCGGCGGAGCGGGTGGTTCCGCCGGTACCGTGCTCGGCACCGGCAGTGCCCACGGCGGGGCCGGCGGGGCCGGCGGGGCGGGCGCGGCGGGTGGCATCGGTGGCGCGGGGGGCAGCGCGGATGTGAACGCGAATGTCTTTCCCGGGCAATCCGCGACCGGCGGCAACGGCGGTATGGGCGGACGCGGCGGTGATGGCGTTGCTGCCGGCCTTGCCGGCGACGGCGGCAATGGTGGTGTCGGCGGTCAGGGTGGACTGCTGTTCGGAGATGGCGGCATCGGTGGTGCCGGTGGTGGCGGCGGTATCGGCGGAACCGGCGCTGTCGGTGGCGGGGGTGGTGCCGGCGGAGCCGCTGGCGACGGCGCGTTCGGCGGTGGCCCGTTCCACACCGGGCAGGGTGGTGTCGGCGGTGATGGCGGTGATGGCGGTGATGGCGGTGATGGCGGCAACGGCGGAAATGGCGGCGCCGGTGGCGCGGGCGGGCTGATCGGTCACTCCGGTGGTTCGGGGCTCGGCGGTGCCGCCGGCGGTGGCGGAAGCGGCGGGGCCGGTGGTTTGGGCGGCGCCGGTGGGTTCGGTGAGGGTGGGGGTGCTGCGGCCGGTGCCAACGGTGCGACCGGTGCGACCGGCAACTCGGGCCACTCCGGCCAGGCCGGCTGACCGGGGAGAAAATGCATCTCCCTCGGTGGGGCGATCCGGGAACAATCAGCGGGTGGCCCCGGTTGCGCTGAATTGACCACCGACGAGAGGACCGCACGCCATGCCCGATCAGGCCGCCGAAAAATCTATTGCCGACTTCTGGTTCGACCCGCTGTGTCCGTGGTGTTGGATCACCTCGCGCTGGATCCTCGAGGTGGAGAAGGTTCGCGACATCGAAGTGAACTTCCGGGTGATGAGCCTTGCCATCCTGAACGAGAATCGTGAAGGTCTGCCCGAGCAATATCGCGAAGCCATGGCCAAGGCGTGGGGACCGGTGCGGGTAGCGATTGCGGCGGAGCAGGCGCACGGTGCCGGTGCGCTGGCCTCGCTCTACACCGCGATGGGCACCCGGATTCACAACGAGGGCAACAAAGACCTCGATGAGGTGATCAAGCTGTCGCTGGCCGACGCTGGTCTGCCCGCCGATCTGGCTGCGGCCGCCACCAGCGACGCCTATGACGATGCGCTGCGCAAGAGCCACCATGCCGGGATGGACGCGGTGGGCGATGACGTCGGCACCCCGACCATCCACGTAAACGGTGTCGCCTTTTTTGGGCCGGTGCTGTCCAGGATTCCGCGGGGCGAACAAGCCGGCAAGCTATGGGACGCCTCGGTGACTTTCGCCGCCTACCCGCACTTCTTCGAGCTCAAGCGGACCCGCACCGAGCCGCCCGAATTCGACTGAACGCGGGTGCGTAACCGCTTGGCCAAGTGCTGAACATCGCCGGTCAGGCGCATCTATAATCCGGCCAGTGTCGATTCCCGGCCGATCGGATGTGCGGAATTATGACTGTGCGGCCTGCTAGGTAGTCGTCGATAACTACCCCGCTGGATCAGCCCCCAGCTACCGATCCACGGGCGAGCAAGAAGCGTCCCGACCGCACCCGCTGGCTGTATTTCGCGGTCATCGGCGCGGTGATCCTCGGGGTGATCGCCGGGCTGGCTGTGCCGTCGATCGGCCCACACGTCGCGGTCCTCGGGACGACATTCGTCAACCTGATCACCATGATGGTTGCGCCGGTGATCTTCTGCACCATCGTGTTGGGCATCGGTTCGCTGAACCGGGCCGCGCTGCTCGGCAAGGTCGGGGGACTGGCGTTCCTCTACTTCTTGGTGATGTCAACGGCGGCGCTGGGGATCGGCCTTTTCGTCGGCAACCTGATTGGGACGGTTCGCGGTCTGCATCTGTCCGTCGAGTCAATGGGCAGCGGCGTCGAGGTGGCCGACGCGGCGCCGCCGTCGGGCTGGATGCACGGCCTGCTCGATCAGGTCATCCCCACCTCGTTGTTGTCGGGTCTGACGAATGGCAACGTGCTGCAGGCACTGTTTGTGGCGCTGTTGGTCGGCTTCGCGGTCCAGGGCATGGGCGCTGCGGGTGAGCCCATCCTGCGTAGCGTCGAGTACCTGCAGAAGCTGGTTTTCAAGGTGCTTGGCATGCTGCTGTGGCTGGCGCCCATCGGCGCATTCGGCTGGATCGCCAGCATCATCGGGGCCACCGGTTGGGGTGCCGTGGCCAACCTGCTGATCCTGTTGGTTGGCTTCTACCTGACGTGTGCGGCGTTCGTGTTCGGTGTGCTGGGCGTGTTGCTCTACGTGGTTTCTGGGGTGTCGATCTTCCGGCTGGTTCGCTACCTGGCCCGGGAGTATCTGCTGATCTTTGCCACGTCGTCGTCAGAGGCGGTGTTGCCGCGACTTGTCGCCAAGATGAAGCACCTGGGCGTCGAACCCGCGACCGTCGGGGTGGTGGTGCCCGTCGGGTATTCGTTCAACCTCGATGGCACCGCGCTGTATCTGACCATGGCGTCGCTGTTCATCGCCGACGCACTCGGACGGCCGTTGGCGTGGGGCGAGCAGATCTCGCTGCTGGTGTTCATGATCTTTGCCTCCAAGGGCGCCGCCGGCGTGAGTGGTGCGGGTCTGGCCGCGTTGGCCAGCGGCTTGCAGGCCTATCGTCCCGAGCTCCTCGGTGGTGTCGCGCTGGTCGCGGGGACAGACACCTTCATGAAGGAGGCCCGTTCGCTGACGAACTTTTCCGGCAACGCGGTCGCGACAATCCTGGTGGGCTGGTGGACCAAGACGATTGACCGGGCAAAGGTCGACGCGGTACTGCACGGTCGCGATCCGTTTGACGAGTGGACCATGATCGATCGGGACGACGCGCCGCCGACGGGCGTCGCCGAGTCTTGAGCGGGCCGAGCCCGCCGGTTCGCCCAACGTGGCGCGACACGCCGCGCTTTGCATAGCTGACTTCCGCCAGGGAAGGATGTCGGGCATGCGCGTCTACCTGGGGGCCGACCACGCCGGCCTGGAGCTCAAACAGCAGATCATCGAGCACCTGAAAGCAACTGGGCACGAGCCGATCGACTGCGGTGCATTCACCTATGACGCCGAGGACGACTACCCGGCGTTTTGCATCGCCGCCGCGCAACGCACCGTGGCAGACCCGGGCAGCCTGGGCATCGTGCTGGGCGGATCGGGCAATGGTGAGCAGATTGCCGCCAACAAGGTCCCCGGTGCCCGCTGCGCTCTGGCCTGGAGCGAGCAAACCGCATCGTTGGCGCGCGAGCACAACAACGCGCAGCTCATCGGCATCGGCGGTCGGATGCACACCGTTGCCGAGGCGCTGGCTATCGTCGACGCCTTCCTGTCCACACCGTGGTCCAAAGCCGAGCGGCATCAACGTCGAATCGACATCTTGTCCGAGTACGAGCGGACCCACCAAGCGCCGCCGGTGCCCGGCGCTCAGGACTGAGAGCACCTGTGCCCGAAGGGCATACGTTGCACCGGTTGGCGCGGTTGCATCAGCGCCGGTTCGCCGGTGCGCCGGTGGTGGTATCGAGTCCGCAAGGCAAATTCGCTGACTCGGCCGGCGCGGTAGATGGCCGAGTGTTGCGCGCCGCCAGCGCATGGGGCAAGCATCTGTTCCATCACTATGCCGGCGGTCCGGTGGTGCACGTGCACCTCGGTCTCTACGGGGCTTTCACCGAATGGGTACGTTCTGCCGGTGAGCTTCTTCCCGACCCGGTCGGGCAGGTGCGGATGCGGATGGTTGGTGCCGAATACGGCACCGACCTGCGCGGGCCCACCGTATGTGAGGTGATCGACGACGCCCAGGTTGCCGATGTGCTCGCCCGGCTGGGACCTGACCCCTTGCGTAAGGATGCCGACCCGTCGTGGGCGTGGGCTCGGATCGCCAAGTCGCGCAGGCCGATCGGTGCACTTCTGATGGACCAGAAGGTGATGGCGGGGGTCGGCAACGTCTATCGCAGCGAGTTGTTGTTTCGGCACCGCATCGACCCGTACCGCAGCGGTCAGCGGATCACCGAAGCGGAGTTCAGCGCGGCCTGGACCGATCTGGTGGCACTGATGAAAGTCGGTTTGCGCGGCGGCAAGATCGTTGTGGTTCGTCCCGAACATGACCACGGGGCACCGTCGTACGCGGCGGGACGGCCTCGCACCTACGTGTACCGGCGCGCGGGAGATCCATGCCGGGTGTGTGGGGCCACGGTCGGTACGGCCGTACTCGAGGGCCGCAACGTCTTTTGGTGCCCCTCCTGTCAGGCGTGATCTTGATCACTATCTAGGTGCGCAACGTGACGTCACCTGACTTGCGTTCTGGCACTTCGGTTGTCGGCCCCAGGTTGGGCACGATTCTTCAGATTGGCTACAGGTTGGCCGGGTAAGTCTGGTGCCTATGAAAACTTACCCACGTTTAGCTGCAACAGGCTTGGCAATGGTCCTCGGTCTGGGACTGGCCGGAGTAGGCGTCGCATCCGAGGCTGCGGCGCAGCCCGGCGCCCCCACGCAGTGGTGCCCGGGCGACTTTTGGGATCCCGGCTGGGGGCAAAACTGGGACATGGGTCACTGTCACGACAACTGGCGTGGGCCAGGACCCAACCCCCAGCCCGGTCACGCAGGTCCGGGAGGGCCGGGAGAGCCCGCACCTGGGCAGCAGGGACCGGACGGGCCGGGTGGTCCCGGGGGGCCGGGAGAGGGGCTGGGCGGGCCGGGTGGTCCGCACTGATCCCTGACGACGCCTAGCCGGATGGCCGCACCCTGCCGACATCGGTTCGGCAGGGTGCGCTCGTTCGGGTTGGCCGCGGCGAGCTAGTCCGCGGCAACGTCAAGTGCCGCGTAGACCTCGTTGCTCAACGCGACGCTGCGCGGGTCGGCGTTGGCCTTGCTGGCGTCGAAGCGGTTCATCACGTACGCATAGCCGATCCGGTGTTCGAGGTCGACGAAACCGAACGACCCGCCCAGGCCGCCATGGCCGAAGATTTTCTGGTTGGGACCGTTTACGGCGCGCTGGTTGAGCATGTACCCCAAGCCCCAGCCGTGATCGGCGACCCGCGGCCCGAGCACCAGGTCGGTGTCGAAGCCGCCCTGCGAGACCCGGACCAGATCCATGTGCTCGCGGCTCAGCAGTTTCTCCTGCGCCAGTGCGTTGTAGAACGTTGCCAATCCCAGCGCGGAGACCTGCGCGTTGGTGCCGGGGAACTCCAGCTGGCGCCACAGGTGCAGGTCGTTGGAGCCAAGTTCGTCATCGGGGGCAAACCCCATCGCAATCGACAGCCCCGCCTTGGGGTGGTCGTCGAGGCTGGTGGGGTCGCTGGGGGCTTGCACATCGGCCAGCAGGTCTCGGGCGTGCGGCTTGTTGACCCGCTCGGCGCAGCGGCTCTGGTCGAAGGGGGACAGGCCGATGTGGACGTCGGCGCCGATCGGTTCGGCGATCTCGGTGCGCAGATACTGCCCGACCGTGCGCCCGGTGATCCGGCGGAATACCTCGCCGAGGATGAAACCGAACGTGGTCATGTGGTAGCCCTGGGCGCTACCCGGCTCCCACCGCGGCTCGGCCAAGGCCAATTGCTCGCACACGAAATCCCAGTCGGTGACTTGTTGCCAGCTCATTCGCGCGTTGGGGCCGATCACACCGGAGCGGTGGCTGAGCACCATGGCCACGGTGATGGCTTCCTTGCCCGCCTGCCCGAATTCGGGCCAATAGCGGGCGACCGGAGCGTGTAAGTCCAGTTCACCGCGGTCGGCGAGCTGGTGGACACAGGTGGCCGTGAGCGCCTTGCTGCCGGACAACACGGTGGTCAGGGTGTCTTGCCGCCACGGCCGGGTACCGGCGGCGTCCGCGGAACCGCCCCAGAGATTGACGACCAGATCACCGTCCACCCACACCGCGACGGCTGCTCCGACCTCCATGCACTGGGTGAAGTTCCGTTCAAAGGCAGCACGCACTCTTTGGAACTTCCGCGCACATGAGCCGTAAATATCGACGTCGCTCATGGCGCCTTTCTGTGGTGCATAGGCCGTGCTTGGAGCGGGCGACGGGAATCGAACCCGCGTAGCTAGTTTGGAAGACTAGGGCTCTACCATTGAGCTACGCCCGCATGTAGCAAGTCGAGCGAAACTCTACGTGGTGGCTGAGATCAAATCTAATCGACGCAGTCATGTGACCGCTTGGGACGCGGCGCGACTTCCTCGAGGACCCTGTCGGACCCTGGAGGTCCTTGCAGGCCCGCCGCCGCCGGGCCGTAGGATCGCGAGGTCAGTCCGGGGTGTAGCGCAGCTTGGTAGCGCATCCGCTTTGGGAGCGGAAGGCCGCAGGTTCAAATCCTGTCACCCCGACCAACTCACCGCCACGAACAACCACCAAGGAGCAGATCCGTGAAGAGCAGTGTCGAGCAGTTGAGCCCCACCCGGGTTCGCATCAAGGTGGAGGTGCCCTTCGCCGAACTCGAGCCTGATTTCCAGCGGGCCTACAAAGAGCTGGCCAAACAGGTGCGGCTGCCCGGCTTCCGGCCGGGGAGGGCGCCGGTCAAGCTTCTCGAGGCTCGCTTTGGCCGGGAAGCGATGTTGGACCAGATCGTCAACGATGCCGTGCCCAGCCGGTACGGCCAGGCGTTGGCAGAGTCCGAGATCCAGCCGCTGGGCCGACCGGACATCGAGGTGACTCAAAAGGAGTATGGCCAGGACCTGGCCTTTACCGCTGAGGTGGACGTTCGACCGGAAATTGCGCTGCCGGACCTGACCGGGCTGTCGGTTTCGGTGGATGCGATCGAGGCCACCGACGACGAGGTCAACGCCGAGTTGGAGTCGTTGCGTGCCCGGTTCGGCACGCTGACCGGAGTGGAGCGCCCGGTGGCCACGGGGGACTTCATCTCGATCGACTTGTCGGCGGCTGTCGACGGCGAGGACGTGCCTAACGCCGCCGCCGAAGGGTTGTCCCACGAGGTCGGCTCCGGCCGGCTTATCGCGGGTCTCGACGATGCGGTGGTCGGATTGTCGGTGGACGAGTCGCGGGTATTCACCGCCAAGCTGGCGGCCGGAGATCACGCCGGGCGCGATGCCGAGGTCACCGTCACGGTCAAGTCGGTCAAGGAGCGCGAACTGCCCGAACCCGACGACGAGTTTGCGCAGTTGGCCAGTGAGTTCGACACCATCGACGAGCTGCGCGCAAGCCTTCGCGAGCAGGTGCTGCAAGCCAAGCGGGTCGGCCAGGCGGAGCAGATTCGCAACGCCACCATCGACGCCCTGCTCGAGCGGGTCGACGTGCCGACGCCGGAGTCGTATGTGCAGGCGCAGTACGAGGGTGTGCTGCACAGCGCACTCAGCGGCATCAACAACGACGAGGCCAGGTTCAACGAACTGCTCGTTGAGCAAGGATCTTCGCGTGACGCGTTCGACGCTGAGGCCAGGACCGCCTCGGAGAAGGACGTCAAGCGGCAATTGTTGCTGGACGCCCTGGCCGATGACCTCAAGGTCCAGGTCGGTCAGGAAGACCTGACCGAACGCCTGGTCCTCACGTCGCGCCAGTACGGCATCGAACCGCAACAGCTGTTTGCCTACCTGCAGGAAAACAACCAGCTTCCGTCGATGTTCGCCGACGTTCGGCGCGAGTTGGCGGTCAAGGCCGTGGCCCAGGCCGCGACGGTGACCGACACCGACGGCAACACGATCGACACCAGTGAGTTCTTCGGCAAGCCGCCGGAGAACGACGTAACGGACTTGTTGGACGACGACGCCGACGGAGACGCCGGCGTGGACGCCGATGGGGATACAGAAAACTCAGCAGAGCCCGCCGACGCGGACAGCGCCGACGCGGCCCAGGGGGCCGGCTAAGGCCACATGGCATGACGCTGTGAGCGAACGCGCCGACTTCAGGGGGTGCGTGGGCGCCACACAGTGGGTGCGGTTGGTTAGGGTCGGACACAGAAGAACTCGAGAAAGCAGGTAACCCAGTCGTGACTGACATGCGTTCGAACTCGCAGGGTCTCAATCTCACGGACTCGGTCTATGAGCGCTTGCTCTCCGAGCGCATCATCTTCCTGGGGTCGGAGGTGAACGATGAAGTCGCCAACCGGCTGTGCGCGCAGATTCTGTTGCTCGCCGCCGAAGACGCCAGCAAGGACATCAACCTCTACATCAACTCGCCGGGTGGATCGATCAGCGCCGGCATGGCGATCTACGACACCATGGTGCTGGCCCCCTGCGACATCGCCACGTATGCGATGGGCATGGCCGCCTCGATGGGCGAGTTCCTGTTGGCGGCGGGCACCAAGGGCAAGCGTTACGCGTTGCCACACGCCCGCATCCTGATGCACCAGCCGCTGGGTGGGGTGACCGGTAGTGCGGCCGACATCGCGATTCAGGCCGAGCAGTTCGCCGTCATCAAGAAGGAGATGTTCCGGCTCAACGCCGAATTCACCGGCCAGTCGATCGAGCGTATCGAGGCGGATTCGGATCGCGACCGCTGGTTCACCGCCCCCGAAGCTCTGGAATACGGTTTCGTCGATCACATCATCACCCGCGCCGCCCACGTCAACGGAGAAGCACAGTGAATCCTCAGGTCCAGCCCCAGGCGCGGTACATCCTGCCGTCGTTCATCGAGCACTCCAGCTTCGGGGTCAAGGAATCCAACCCGTACAACAAGCTGTTCGAGGAACGCATCATCTTCCTCGGCGTCCAGGTCGACGACGCGTCGGCGAACGACATCATGGCGCAGCTGCTGGTGCTGGAGTCGCTGGACCCCGACCGTGACATCACCATGTACATCAACTCGCCGGGCGGCGGGTTCACCTCGCTGATGGCGATCTACGACACCATGCAGTACGTGCGGGCGGACATCCAGACGGTATGTCTGGGACAGGCCGCTTCGGCCGCGGCCGTGTTGCTGGCCGCGGGAACCCCGGGCAAGCGCATGGCGCTGCCCAATGCGCGAGTGCTGATCCACCAGCCGTCGTTGTCGGGCGTCATCCAGGGACAGTTCTCCGACCTGGAGATCCAGGCCGCCGAGATCGAGCGGATGCGCACCCTGATGGAGTCCACGCTGGCCCGCCACACCGGCAAGGATCCCTCGGTGATTCGCAAGGACACCGACCGGGACAAGATCCTGACCGCCGAAGAGGCAAAGGACTACGGGATCATCGACACGGTTCTGGAGTACCGCAAGCTCTCGGCCCAGAACGCCTGAGGCACGGCCGGAATTTCGTTGACGGGCGACGGTCAGTACGACCGCGCTCGGCTGTCTTAGTCGAGGTCTGACCCGGCGAGTTGGCTCTCGTCGGGGTCGGGGCTCTCGTCACAGTCGGGGCGGGCAAAGCGCCGCAAGCCCAGGACGAACGCGGCCGCCAGTAACACCGAGGCGCATCCCAGCGCGATTCGGATGCCCTGCATGAAGTCCGAATCGGCGGCGCTGACGATATTGGTTTCCTGCGCCGACGTGATGCGGTGTCGCGGCCCGATGAAGGCCGCGTGCGCATGCGGATTGGCGCTGTCCACGATGGTGTTGACAACGATCGAGCGCACGACGGGATCGGGCAGGTCATCTTCCATGCTGTCCGGCAGTGTGGCGCCCAAACCATGCGGCCAGAATCGAGCCCAAGAAGGCGACACCAAAAATTCCGCCCATGGACCTTTGCAGGTTGAGCAGGCCGGCGGCCATGCCGGCGCGGTGATCATCAACCTTGGTCATACCAAGGTGTAGCAGCGGTGTGACGCTGCCGCCGGCCCCCGCGCCGAAGACGGTCAGTCCCATCAGGGCGAGCGCGGGCACATGGCCCATCGCGGTGACGAACAGCACCAGCCCGGTGACCATGGCAGCCAGACACGTCACCACCGGCAGCCGCGGGCCCCATTTGTTGACCGCCGCGCCCGCCAGCAGGCTCGCCATCCCAAATCCCGCGGCCACCGGCAACATCATCAGGCCCGCGTGCAGCGGCGACAGGTCGCGCACATTCTGGAAGAACTGCGTGATCACCATCAGCGTCCCAAAGAAGCAGGACATCACCACGAAATAGACGATCAGCACAGACCGGTACACCGGCTCGGTGAACAACTGGAGATCGATCAACGGAAACGGGGCGCGCCGTTCATGCCGGATGAAAGTCCACAACAACGCGACGATGATCAACAGCAGTGAGGTCAGCACGATGACCGACCGCTGCTGAAACCGAGGTGCCTCGATGATCGTGTACGCCAGCACCGCGATCCCGGGCACGAAGGTCAGCTGTCCCACCCAATCCAGCTCGGTCGGGTCAGGATCCCTGGACTCGTCGACACCGATCAGGGTCAGCACCAACACGATCGCGCCGAGCGGCACGTTGACCGCGAACACGCTGCGCCAGCCAAGGGTCTCCACCATCAGTCCGCCCAGCGCCGGTGCCGACGCGGCGCCGACCATCCCAATGGCCATCCAGTCCGCGATGGCCCGCGCCTTCATGCGCTGATCGGGAAAGGCGTGGCTGAGCAGGGCAAGTGACAACACCGATATGAACGATGCGCCCAGGCCCTGGATCACTCGGGCCGCGGTGAACATGCCGAGATTGATCGGGAGCACGCAAACCACCGAACTTGCGACGAACAGGGCCAGTCCGACAAAGAATCCGCGCCTGCGGCCGTAGCGGTCGCCCAGCAAGGCGCAGCTCATCAACATGGCCGCCATCCCCAGGCTGTATCCGGCGACTGCCCACTGAAGACCTTGCTCGCCGGTGTGAAACACCCTTTGGATACTGGGCAATGCGACGTTGACGATATTGACGTCCACGAACACCATGAAGATGCCCAGCCCCGTTGCCGCCACGGTCAGCCGCTGGCGTCGGGTCATGACGACATTGTCAGTGGCGGGGGCAGTGGCGGGTACCTCAGCGCTGCCTGACGTGGTTGGGGGTTCGCCGATTTCGCCTGGGTTGCTCATAGCCCGCCTTGACCTTTCGCGTGGACAGGGAATGCGGCTAGAAGTTCGTCGGCTAGGTTTGACGGCTTTGACGGGCCCGCGGATCGGGGAGCAGGCCGGGACCCCAGGGCGGACCACGAGGCCGGTCGGCGGCCGGCGCTGCCAAACCATGCGTTGCCGAGCATCGCTCTCACAATGCTCAACACTAGGGAAACTGACGTAGTAGCAACTGCGTTTTACGCAGCTTTTCCAACGCCGGCTCGGTGACGGGGGACCAGGGCTCAACCGTGGGCGCCGGCGGGACTGGGCGCCGACGCGAGCCGCCGACCTCGATCAGTGCAGAAACATCAGCCAACCGCGCAACGTCGCTGTAGGGTTGTCGCCTGGGGGCTTGGTAGCCATGAGTTTCGCCAGCTGACGGGCCTCGGTGGCGTAACGACCACGACACGCCAGAGAAACGTACAGCGCGTCTCGGCGAGTAGTGGGAGCCGTTGGGCTATATGTTGCATTCAGACGAAAGGCACGAATAACCCAGCGAATACCAAGGACGCTATTCGGTGTTAACGGTCGCGGTGGGCCGGAGCAAGCGGGTAGCGTCGGGGGGTACACGCGGCACGGCAAGACGAACGGCGAACAGGAAGTAGGCCCTCACCAAAATGGCGCGCATAGGAGACGGCGGCGACCTGCTGAAGTGCTCGTTCTGCGGAAAGAGTCAGAAACAGGTCAAGAAGCTCATAGCTGGCCCCGGTGTGTACATCTGTGATGAGTGCATCGATCTGTGCAACGAGATCATCGAAGAGGAACTCGCTGACGCCGACGATGTGAAACTCGACGAACTGCCCAAGCCGGTCGAGATCCGGGAATTCCTCGAGGGCTACGTCATCGGCCAAGACACCGCGAAGCGCACGCTCGCCGTCGCGGTCTACAACCACTACAAGCGGATCCAGGCCGGCGAGAAGTCTCGCGATTCCAGGTGCGAGGCCGTGGAGCTGACCAAGTCCAACATCTTGATGCTCGGGCCTACCGGATGCGGTAAGACCTACCTAGCCCAGACCCTGGCCAAAATGCTGAACGTGCCGTTCGCGATCGCCGACGCCACCGCGCTGACCGAGGCGGGTTATGTGGGTGAAGACGTCGAGAACATCTTGCTCAAACTCATTCAGGCCGCCGACTATGACGTGAAGCGCGCCGAGACCGGCATCATCTACATCGACGAGGTCGACAAGATCGCTCGCAAGAGCGAGAATCCCTCCATCACGCGCGATGTCTCCGGTGAGGGTGTTCAGCAGGCCCTGTTGAAGATTCTGGAGGGCACCCAGGCTTCGGTGCCCCCGCAGGGCGGCCGCAAGCATCCGCACCAGGAATTCATCCAGATCGACACCACGAACGTGCTGTTCATTGTCGCGGGTGCATTCGCCGGGCTGGAGAAGATCATTTACGAGCGGGTCGGCAAGCGCGGTCTGGGCTTCGGCGCCGAAGTGCGCTCCAAGGCCGAGATCGACACCACCGACCACTTCGCCGAAGTGATGCCCGAGGACTTGATCAAGTTCGGGTTGATCCCCGAATTCATCGGTCGGCTCCCGGTCGTTGCCTCCGTCACCAACCTGGACAAAGAGTCCTTGGTCAAGATCTTGTCCGAACCGAAGAACGCACTGGTCAAGCAGTACACCCGGCTCTTCGAAATGGATGGTGTGGAGCTGGAGTTCACCGATGACGCGCTGGAAGCGATCGCCGACCAGGCGATCCACCGCGGCACCGGCGCTCGCGGGCTGCGGGCCATCATGGAAGAAGTCTTGCTGCCGGTGATGTATGACATCCCGAGCCGTGACGACGTCGCCAAAGTGGTGGTCACCAAGGAGACCGTGCAAGACAACGTGTTGCCGACGATCGTGCCTCGCAAGCCGTCACGTAGTGAGCGCCGCGACAAGAGTGCTTAACCGGCGCTGATGCCGGGCGCTTCCGGTCGCAAGCCGGCGTCATCGACCGAGTCGAGTGACGCCGGCTTCGCTGATTCGATGGCGGCCTACGATGCGCTGCCGCGGCGAGTGGTCCATGCGCTGGACCTGGTGAACTTCTCGCTGGCTGACGTCCGCGATGGCTTGGGTCCGTACCTGTCGGTGTACCTGTTGGTGACCAACAACTGGGACCAAGCCTCGATCAGGTTTGTGATGGCTGTCGGCGGCATCGCGGCCATCGTGGCGCAGACACCGATGGGCGCGTTCGTGGACCGGACGAAGGCCAAGCGGGCGTTGGTCATCACCGGCGCCTTGGCGGTCACCGCGAGTGCGCTGGCGATGCCTCTGTTTCCCGAACTCCGCTCCATCTCGTTGCTGCAGGTGCTCACCGGGATCGCCAGCTCGGTCTTTGCTCCGGTGCTGGCTGCAATCACGCTGGGCATCGTCGGCCCGCAGCTGTTCGCCAGGCGGATCGGGCGCAATGAATCCTTCAATCACGCTGGCAACGCCACGGCCGCCGCCATCACCGGTGGGTTGGCCTTCTTCTTCGGGCCGGTGGTGGTGTTCTGGGTGCTTGCCACCATGGCGGCGATGAGCGTCGTGGCAACCCTGCGTATTCCGCATGATGCGATCGATCATGACCTCGCCCGCGGTATGGATCACGCGCCCGGGGAACCGCATGCTCAGCCATCAGGCTTTGGGGTGCTGCTGCACAACCGCACATTGATGATCTTCGCGGCGGCCGTTGTCGCTTTCCACTTCGCCAACGCGGCCATGCTGCCGCTGGTTGGCCAGGTGCTGGCCCTGCACAACAGGGACGAGGGCACGGCGTTGATGTCGTGGTGCATCGTGGCGGCCCAGGTGGTGATGGTGCCCGTGGCGTACGTGACCGGAAGCAGGGCCGATGCCTGGGGACGAAAGCCGATCTTTCTGGTGGCGTTCGCCGTCTTGACCGCTCGTGGCTTTCTCTACACGCTGTCGGACAACTCGTACTGGCTGGTTGGGGTCCAGTTGCTCGACGGCATTGGCGCCGGCATCTTCGGAGCGCTGTTTCCGCTTATCGTCCAGGACCTCACCCACGGAACGGGTCACTTCAACATCAGCCTTGGCGCCATCACCACGGCGGTGGGGGTCGGCGCGGCGTTGTCCAACTTTGCTTCCGGCTGGGTGGTCGTCACTGCGGGCTACAACGTGGCCTTCATGTCCCTTGGTGCGATCGCTGGCGCGGGCTTCATCTTGTACTTGCTTGCGATGCCGGAAACGGCATCGGCAAGACTTGCCGGGCGTTGAGTTGCGGTGGCTGTGCGCGGCGGGCTGACGTCGTGCGCCACGCTCGGCGCGGCCGGGGCGGAAGAAGTGACCAATACCACACTTTTCTTCGGCCGCCGTTATCGCCCCCTCTGACGTCGGGTTTGCGATGTATGTCCCCTGTACACGGGACATTTCGGCGTCATTGTCCCCTTAGGGAGGTGACATGAGGTTGCCATACACTCCTTATGTAAGTGCCATAATCGGTACTGCCAGTGACACAAAATCGTGAGGGCGGGGAGCCACTCCGACGACGCGTAATCTAGAGATTTGGCGCGGAGTGCCTGTCCCCAGTTAGACGGAAGGGCGGAGACGTGGATCCGAACGGCAGCGAAGCCGGACCAGAGTCTCATACCGCGGCGACCCATGGCGGGCCTGACCGGCAGCGCCTGGAGAATGTGGTTATCCGTTTCGCCGGGGACTCCGGCGACGGCATGCAGCTGACCGGCGACCGATTCACGTCGGAGGCCGCGCTTTTCGGCAATGACTTGGCGACCCAGCCGAACTACCCCGCCGAGATCCGGGCCCCCGCAGGCACGCTTCCCGGGGTTTCGTCTTTTCAGATTCAGATTGCCGACTACGACATCCTGACCGCCGGTGACCGGCCCGACGTGCTGGTGGCGATGAATCCGGCCGCGCTGAAGGCCAATATCGGCGACCTGCCGCTGGGCGGGATGGTGATCGCCAACTCGGACGAGTTCACCAAGCGCAATCTGACCAAGGTGGGGTACGTAACGAACCCGCTGGAGTCTGACGAGCTCGAGGAATACGTCGTCCACTCCGTCCCGATGACCACGCTGACGCTGGGAGCCGTCGAAGCGATCGGCGCATCGAAGAAGGACGGGCAGCGGGCCAAGAACATGTTCGCGCTGGGCCTGGTGTCCTGGATGTATGGGCGGCCGATACAGACCAGCGAGACGTTCATCAGGGAGAAGTTCGCCCGCAAGCCCGAGATCGCTGAAGCCAATGTGTTGGCCCTGAAGGCGGGCTGGAATTTCGGCGAAACCACCGAGGCTTTCGGCACCACCTACGAAGTACCCCCGGCGAAGCTTCCGCCCGGCGACTACCGGCAGATCTCCGGGAACACCGCGCTGGCTTACGGCATCGTCGCGGCCGGGCAGCTGGCCGGCCTCCCCGTGGCGCTGGGCAGCTATCCCATCACGCCGGCGTCGGACATCCTGCACGAGCTGTCCAAGCACAAGAACTTCAACGTGACCACCTTCCAGGCCGAAGATGAGATCGGTGGCATCTGTGCCGCACTTGGCGCCGCTTATGGGGGCGCGTTGGGCGTCACCAGCACATCGGGACCCGGCATTTCACTCAAGTCGGAGGCGCTCGGGCTCGGCGTGATGACCGAGCTGCCGCTGATCGTCATCGATGTGCAGCGGGGAGGGCCGTCGACCGGTCTGCCCACCAAGACCGAGCAGGCTGACCTGCTGCAGGCCCTATACGGCCGCAACGGTGAGTCGCCATTGGCGGTGCTGGCGCCGCGGTCGCCTGCCGACTGCTTTGAGACCGCTCTCGAGGCGGTGCGGATTGCGGTGTCGTATCACACGCCGGTGATCCTGTTGTCCGACGGTGCGATCGCCAACGGATCGGAACCATGGCGCATCCCGAACGTCGCCGATCTGGCGCCGATCAAGCACACCTTCGCCAAGCCCGACGAGCCCTTCCAGCCCTACGCCCGCGACCCGGAAACCCTGGCGCGCCAGTTTGCCGTGCCCGGCACTCCCGGACTGGAACACCGTATCGGCGGACTAGAGGCGGCCAATGGAACGGGCGCCATCTCGTATGAGCCGACCAACCACGACCTGATGGTGCGGTTGCGGCAGGCCAAGATCGAGGGGATCAGTGTTCCCGATCTCGAAGTCGACGATCCGACCGGTGATGCCGAGCTGCTGATCATCGGGTGGGGCAGTTCCTACGGGCCCATCGGCGAAGCGTGCCGGCGGGCGAGGCGGCGTGGGACCAAAGTGGCGCATGCTCATCTGCGCTACCTCAACCCCTTCCCGGCGAATCTGGGCGAGGTGTTGCGACGTTACCCGCAGGTGGTGGCTCCGGAAATGAACCTGGGTCAGCTGGCGTTGGTGCTGCGTGGGAAGTATTTGGTCGACGTGCAGTCAGTCACCAAGGTCAAGGGTGTCTCGTTCCTGGCCGACGAGGTGGGGCGCTTCATCCGGGCCGCGCTGGCCGGCAGACTGGGCGAACTCGAGCAAGACAAGATGATGGTCGCCAAGTTGTCGGCGGCCACGGTTGAAGCGGGAGTAGGCGCATGACCCGTGCCGCGACGACGCAGAGCGAGGCGATGAGGAGGAGCGGCGCTCATGACTAGCGTGATCGGCAATCTGGCTGGCACAAACCTGGGTGTAACGCCTGTTTTGTCCAAGAACACCGGAGTGCCCACCACCGACCAGCCACAGAAGGGCAAAGATTTCACCAGCGACCAGGAGGTCCGCTGGTGCCCCGGCTGTGGCGACTACGTCATTCTCAACACCATCCGCAATTTCCTGCCGGAGCTGGGGTTGCGTCGCGAGAACATCGTGTTCATCAGCGGGATCGGCTGCTCTAGCCGCTTCCCGTACTACCTCGAGACCTATGGCTTCCACTCGATCCACGGGCGCGCTCCGGCAATTGCGACCGGTCTCGCGCTGGCCCGCGAAGACCTCTCGGTTTGGGTGGTCACCGGTGACGGCGATGCCCTTTCGATCGGGGGCAACCACTTGATCCACGCGCTGCGGCGCAATGTCAACATCACGATCCTGCTGTTCAATAATCGGATCTACGGGCTGACCAAGGGCCAGTACTCGCCGACGTCGGAGGTCGGCAAGGTGACCAAGTCGACGCCGATGGGTTCGCTGGACACCCCGTTCAACCCGGTGTCATTGGCGTTGGGGGCCGAGGCCACGTTCGTCGGCCGCGCGCTGGACTCCGATCGTGCGGGGCTTTCTGAAGTGCTGCGCGCCGCCACCGAGCATCGTGGCGCTGCGTTGGTCGAGATCCTGCAGGATTGCCCGATTTTCAACGACGGCTCCTTCGACGCGCTGCGCAAGGAGGGTTCCGAAGAGCGGGTCATCAACGTCCACCACGGCGAACCAATCGTGTTCGGCGCCAACGGGGAATACTGCGTGGTGCGATCCGGCTTCGGCCTCGACGTGGCCAAGACCGCCGACGTCGCCGTCGACGAGATCGTGGTGCATGATGCCCACGCCGATGACGCGGCCTACGCCTTCGCACTGTCGCGGCTGTCCGATCAAAACCTCGAACACACGGTGTTGGGTATCTTCCGAAGCATCAGCAGACCGGCCTACGACGACGCGGCTCGCTCCCAGATCAGTGCCGCTCGGGAGTCGACGCCTTCGGATTCGGCGGCGCTGCAGTCGCTGCTGCGTGGCCGCGACACCTGGACCGTTTCCTGAAATGGCCGGACGCGAGTCGGACGCCGTGTCGTTGGCAGGGGTCGTCCTAGCCGGGGGAGAATCCCGGCGAATGGGACGTGACAAAGCCACACTGGTGCTGCCCGGTGGCAGCACGACAATGGTCGAGCACGTGCTCGGCATTGTCGGGCAACGCTGCGAGCCCGTCTTTGTGATGGCGGCCCAGGGGCAGCCACTACCGCCCCTGCAGGTTCCTGTGCTGCGCGACGAATTGCGCGGGTTGGGACCGCTGCCGGCGACCGGACGTGGCCTGCGTGCGGCCGCGGAGGCCGGCGCTCGGTTTGCCTTTGTGTGTGCCGTCGACATGCCCGGGCTGACGGTGGATCTGATCGATGATCTGGTGCGCAGCGCTATTGAGACCGACGCCGAGGTGGTGCTGCCGTGGGACGGCCGCAGCCACTATCTGGCGGCGATATACCGGACCGATCTCGCCGAGCGGGTCGACGCGCTCGTCGCCTCGGGCGAGCGCAAGATGAGCGCTCTGGCCGACCGTTCGGATACGCAACGGATCGTGATGTCGGACTCTGCGCCGTTGGCCAATGTCAACACTGCCGCGGACCTGCCCGCACCGGTGCGGCCCGGACACTGACCCTTGCCGTATCGGTCGCTGGGTGGCCTGCGTGCACCGGTGGTTATGACTGCTTTTCTAGATTTGTCTCGCTGATTTCATTTCCGTTCGATTTGGAATGGGTCTCCGAATATTTCTCTTCTTTAGTGTTCGTCGATTCGCATCGTTATTTGTCGCGGCCTATCCCGTTATTGGTTTCCCCCGGATCTTGAACGGTCGGAGCGGCAGGGCTCCGGCGTTCCCTGGTCGGAGCGGCTACCGGCGCCGCTAGAACGTATTGCGTTGCCGTACAGGGTATTTAGTACCTACGGTCGATTCCGTTTTAGCCGGGGAGCCTTCCTATTGGTCCGGCGCTGCCCTGGGTGGGAGCTGGCGACCGTATTGCGGCAAATTCGAAAACATCGCAATCTTCGTGCCGATGCGGGGGCCTGCCCGGCTCTTGTCGCGCAGCCTGGGGTTTGCTTCGTGGAGTTAGGGTCGTCTCGGTGTGGCGGAGGTAAAAGCTCTGTCCTGCAGCGATATTCGTCCCTGCGGTGACTCTTTGCTCCGTCAGCCGCCACTGCTCGTCCATCGCGGTGAACGACACTGTGACACTTGATGTTCAGTTGTTTGACAGCAGACTTCTACGAACTGCAGCTGAATGTGGTCCAACTCGCCTTTGTCCGTGGTTATGACCTGGGTCACGGCGGCCGCGCTGTGGGTGCCTAGTGCGCCGGCCGAGTTGTTGATGGGCAAACTCGTGTCTCAGCTCACAAAATGTGCGTGATTCGGTTCACGAAGGCGCTCAAACCGGCAATGCTCGTGTATTGCCACAAACTTGCGCCTGACCAGCGGGAACATTTCTGGTATCCGGCCGTGATTCGCGCGTTATAGAACTGAAATATCGGCGTGGCGGAGATGGCGAATCCAAATCGTTATCGTACGGTCCCCGTAGCCCAAAAAACCGGGCAACAGTAATGAACAAAATTGAATCCACGGACCCGCGTGTGAGCGGAGCTGCGGGCGGCACGAGTTTCGTATAGCCGCCGCTGCGGTCGGGCAAGGCCCGCCGGGCAGATCAGGCCCTCCGCTGTCGTGCCGAAACGAGACGGCACGTCTCAAAGCAGCAATTCCTAACTGGACATCGCAACCAACCCACGTCTCGTGGGCTGGCTGGCTTTGGCGCGCGCACCGCGAAAGGAACAATCTTGAAGAACGTTCGCAAGACGCTCATCGTCGCGGCGATCACAGGGACGCTCGTGACTGTGCCCACCGCCGCCACCGCCAACGCCGACGACGGCCTGGACCCGAATGCGGTCGGTGCCGACACGACGGGCTTTGACCCCAACCTGCCTGCGGCCCCGGGTGCCTTTATCGCGCCGGTCGACATGCCGGAGGCCCCCGCTCCGGAGGAGGCACCGCCGGCCCCGCAGGACGCACCGCCGGCCCCCGACGGCCATGATCGCGCCGGTCGACATGCCGGACGGTCCCGCTCCGGAGGATGCACCGCCGGCCCCGGACGCCTTCGCGCCGCCGGCCCCTGAGGATGTTCCGCCAGCTCCGGAACCAGTCGCTTTCGAGCCGCCGGCGTCGGACGTTGCCCCGCCGCCCGCTCCCAAGGTCTACACCGTGAACTGGGACGCCATCGCACAGTGCGAATCCGGCGGTAACTGGGGCATCAACACCGGCAACGGCTACTCCGGTGGCCTGCAGTTCACCGCGAGCACCTGGCGGGCCAACGGCGGCGCGGGATCGGCCGCCGGTGCGAGCCGTGAAGAGCAGATCCGAGTGGCCGAGAACGTGCTGCGCAGCCAGGGCATCGGCGCGTGGCCGGTCTGCGGCCGACGCGGCTAGCCGACGCCACGCTGGACTTTTGATGAGAGTGTCGGGCCTTCGGGCCCGGCACTCTCACCTTGTTTGGGGTCTTACCGGGTCCAGCCCGGCCCTATCAGGTGTGAATCCGGGCGCCACTGGCCCTCGTCTGCTCACTAACCCCTGACCGCGCGGTAGCGTCGGGTCGGTGAGCGAGACGCCGCGTGAATTCGACATCATCCTCTACGGAGCGACCGGCTTCGTCGGCAAGCTGACCGCGCAATACCTGGCCCGGGCCGGCGGCGACGCGCGAATCGCGCTGGCCGGCCGGTCGACCGACCGATTGTTGGCGGTCCGTCAGACGCTGGGAGAGGCCGCACAGTCCTGGCCCGTGGTCAGCGCCGACGCCGGCGCACCGGCGACACTCAAGGAGATGGCCGCCCGCACCCGGGTGGTCGTCACCACGGTTGGGCCGTACATGCGCTATGGCCTGCCCCTGGTGGCCGCGTGCGCGGCTGCCGGCACCGACTATGCCGATCTGACCGGCGAGCCGCCGTTCGTGCGCGAAAGCATCGACCTGTATCACAAACAGGTCGCCGACACCGGGGCCCGGATCGTGCACGCCTGTGGCTTCGATTCGATTCCATCGGACCTCACCGTGTACGCCCTCTACCGTGCCGTCCGCGACGACGGTGCCGGTGAGCTGGGTCGCACCGACTTCGTCGTCCGTTCGTTCGCCGGCGGGGTATCGGGCGGCACGGTCGCGTCGATGCTGAAAATTTTGCGTGCCGTCTCCGCCGACCCCGATCTGCGTCGCCAGTTCACCGACCCCTACACGCTGAGCACCGACCGCGCCGCCGAGCCGGAACTTGGACCGCAGCCCGATCTGCCCTGGCGTCGTGGTGGACGAATCGCTCCAGAACTGACCGGGCTGTGGACGGCAGGATTCATGATGGCGCCCACCAACACCCGCATCGTGCGGCGCAGCAACGCGCTGCTGGATTGGGCGTACGGCAAGCGGTTCCAGTACACCGAACACATGAGCCTGGGCTCGTCGGCGGTGGCGCCAGTGGCCTCGGCCATGATCAGCGGTGTTGGCAACGCGATGACGGGCTTGGGCAGCCGCTACTTCCGGTTGCTGCCACAACGGTTGGTGGAGCGCATCGCTCCCAAACCCGGCACCGGCCCCAGCGCCGCAACTCGGGAGCGCGGCTACTACCGCATCGAGACCTACACCACGACGACCTCGGGTGATAGGTACGTGGCACGGATGGGGCAGGACGGTGATCCCGGGTACAAAGCGACGTCGGTGTTGCTGGGGGAGTGCGGTCTGGCACTGGCCTTCGATCGTGACCAGCTTTCGGGCCTGCATGGCGTGCTCACCCCGGCGGCCGCGATGGGTGACGCGTTGCTAGCGCGCTTACCGGCCGCGGGTGTCGCGCTGGCTACCGAACGGTTAACTTGAACTGGTCTGCCGCAACGGCTTTCGGTGAAGAGCGCGGCGGTCTAGTGTCGAAAGTGGTCCACAGAAGTTCACAGCGCACCCAATGAGCCGCAAAAGAGGTGGCATCGATGGCCGGTCTCGACGATCTTTACGCTCGGATACCTACCTCGGAAATCGCCAGTCGGCTAGGCGTCGACCAGGGCGAGGTTGACAGCGCGGTTCACGTGCCGGTGCCGGTGCTGGTCAGCGGTCTGCACCAGACTTCGCAAGATCCCGACCATGCCAGCAGGATCGAATCTGCCGCCAACCGTCAGGCGGCCCGGGGCCTGCTCGACGCCGGCGGGGGTCTGGATCACAACCTTGATGCGGCGGACCGGGGCGACGGACATCAGACGATTGCGACACTTTTCGGTGGCAACGACGCCGAGCAAGTCGCATCGGCGTTGGCCAAGGGCGGCGCCGGCAACCGCGATCTGCTCAAGCAGCTGTTGCCGATCGTGCTCCCGATTGTGTTGGCCTACATCGGAAATCAGCTAGGCTCGGGGGAAGGATCGCAGCAGAACTCCGAGTCAGCCTCCCGCGGAGGGCTAGGCGAGGTGCTGGGCAGCATCCTCGGGGGCGGATCCGTTGACAAGTCCCTGGGGAGCATTCTCGGCAGTGTGCTGGGAGGCAAAGGCGGCGCCCTGGGTGACATTCTGGGCGGCCCACTGGGCGGTAAGAAGTAGCGCCAGTCGGCGGCCGGCGTAGCTGCCGTTTCGCTCGACCACCGCGAGCCGATTCAAGATAAGTAACGAGAGGGGTATTGCCAATGTCGGACACACTGACCGAAGGACAGCAGCTGGTGCCGGGGGAGTCACTGGTTTCCAAGAACGGGGCTTACACCCTGACCTTGCAAGACGACGGCAATCTCGTGTTGGCCTCCCGCGGCACCCCGCTGTGGGCGAGCGCCACCAACGGCCAGCAGGTGGTGCGCGCCGAGGTGCAGCGCGACGGCAACTTTGTGGTGTACACGGCGGACAAACCGGTCTGGCACACCGACACCAAAGGCAAGAAGAACGTCCGGCTGGTGCTGCAAGACGATCGCAATCTGGTGCTCTATGCCGCTGACGGACCGGCCTGGTCGACGCATACCGAGACCGACGCCCCGCCGCCGCCCGAGCCCACCGCCGCGGCCGAAGCCACTGCCTCGGATACGGCTCAGCGCGTCGACACCACCCCGGAGGCCGTCGCGGCAGCGGTCGCCGAACCGGCGCCACCGGAGCCTGCTGCCGAGCCCGCGCCGCGGACCTACACCGTGGTCTCCGGTGACACCCTGTGGGCCATCGCGGAGCGCTTCTACGGCGACGGCAGCAAGTATCAGGTGATTGCCGAGGCCAGCGGTGTGGCCAATCCCGACTTGATCCACCCCGGCGAGGTGCTCACGATTCCCTGATCGCGGCTAAACGGCGTGCACCTGAGGTTTTGGGTGCCTACAGGCCGCCCGAGCGCTATTCCTAGAATTGACCGGTGACCGCCAGCGCCGATTCTGCCGCCGACCAGCTGCCCAAGTCGTGGGATCCAGCTGCGATGGAAGGCGACATCTATCAGAAGTGGGCGGATGCCGGCTACTTCGTCGCCGATCCGACCAGCTCGAAACCGCCGTACTCGATTGTGTTGCCGCCGCCCAACGTGACCGGCAGCCTGCACATGGGCCATGCGCTGGAACACACCATGATGGATGCCCTGACCCGCCGCAAGCGGATGCAGGGCTATGAGGTGCTGTGGCAGCCGGGAATGGACCATGCCGGCATCGCGACCCAGACCGTAGTGGAAAAGCAGCTCGCGGCCGACGGTAAGACCAAGGAAGACTTCGGTCGCGAGCTGTTCGTCGACAAGGTCTGGGACTGGAAGCGCGAGTCGGGCGGCGCGATCGGCGGCCAGATGCGCCGGCTCGGTGACGGGGTGGACTGGAGCCGTGACCGGTTCACCATGGACGAGGGCCTGTCGCGGGCGGTGCGAACGATCTTCAAGCGGCTCTACGATGCCGGGCTGATCTATCAGGCCGAGCGGTTGGTCAACTGGTCGCCGGTGCTGCAGACGGCGATATCCGACCTCGAGGTGAACTACCTCGAGGTGGAGGGTGAGCTGGTGTCGTTCCGGTACGGCTCACTAGAGGACTCCCAACCCCACATCGTGGTGGCCACCACCCGGGTCGAAACAATGTTGGGCGATACCGCGATCGCCGTCCACCCGGACGATGAGCGCTACCGCCACCTGGTCGGCACCACCTTGGCGCACCCATTCGTGGACCGGCAGCTGATCATCGTCGCCGATGGGCACGTGGATCCCGAATTCGGCACGGGTGCGGTCAAAGTCACCCCGGCACACGACCCGAACGACTTCGAGATCGGAATGCGCCACCAATTGCCCATGCCTTCGATTCTGGATACCAAGGGCCGGATCGTGGACACCGGAACGCAATTCGACGGCATGGACCGATTCGAAGCCCGGGTCGCGGTGCGTGAGGCGCTCGCGGCCCAGGGGCGCGTCGTCGAGGAGAAACGTCCCTACTTGCACAGCGTCGGGCATTCCGATCGCAGTGGAGAGCCAATCGAGCCACGGCTTTCGTTGCAGTGGTGGGTGCGGGTGGAGTCGCTGGCCAAGGCCGCGGGTGATGCGGTGCGCAATGGGGACACCGTGATCCACCCCGCAAGCCTGGAGCCACGCTGGTTCGCCTGGGTCGACGACATGCACGACTGGTGCATCTCGAGACAATTGTGGTGGGGTCACCGCATTCCGATTTGGTACGGCCCCGACGGGGAGAAGGTGTGCGTCGGTCCGGACGAGACGCCGCCGCAGGGGTGGGAACAGGACTCCGATGTCCTGGACACCTGGTTCTCCTCGGCGCTGTGGCCGTTTTCCACACTGGGCTGGCCCGAACTGACTCCAGAGCTGGAAAAGTTCTATCCCACAAGTGTTTTGGTCACCGGATATGACATCTTGTTCTTCTGGGTGGCCAGGATGATGATGTTCGGCACCTTCGTCGGCGGAGACGAGGTGATCACCCTGGACGGCCGCCGTGGCGCCCAGGTGCCGTTCACCGACGTTTTTCTGCATGGCCTGATCCGCGACGAGTTCGGCCGGAAGATGAGTAAGTCCAAAGGCAACGTCATCGACCCACTGGATTGGATCGACACGTTCGGTGCCGACGCATTGCGCTTCACTCTGGCCCGTGGTGCGAGCCCCGACAGTGACCTGGCAGTGGGCGAGGACGCGGTCCGGGCGTCACGAAACTTCGGTACCAAGTTGTTCAACGCGACCCGTTACGCGCTGCTCAACGGTGCCGCGCTGGCCCCGCTGCCCCCGCTGGGGGAGCTGACCGATGCCGACCGCTGGATCCTGGGGCGGCTCGAAGAGGTTAGGGCCGAAGTTGATTCGGCCTTCGACAGTTACGAATTCAGCCGGGCCTGCGAGGCGCTCTACCACTTCGCGTGGGACGAATTCTGCGACTGGTACGTCGAGCTGGCCAAAACCCAGCTCGCCGAGGGCCTTTCGGCTACCACCGCGGTGCTGGCGGCGGGGCTGGACACACTGTTGCGGTTGTTGCACCCCGTCATCCCGTTCATCACCGAGGCGTTGTGGCAGGCGCTGACCGGGCAGGAATCGCTGGTGATCGCCGACTGGCCGCAGCCCTCCGGAATCACCCTGGATCCGGTTGCCGCGCAGCGGATCAGTGATATGCAGAATCTGGTCACCGAGATCCGGCGTTTCCGCAGTGACCAAGGGCTGGCCGACCGGCAAAAGGTGCCCGCTCGGCTGATCGGTGTCGAGGAATCCGATTTGGGTGCTCAGGTTGCTGCCGTCACCTCACTGGCGTGGCTTACCGCGCCGGGTGAAGGCTTTGCGCCGTCGGTCTCGCTGGAGGTTCGGCTCGGCCCGAGCATGAACCACACGGTTGTTGTCGAGCTCGATACCTCGGGCACCATCGACGTGGCTGCCGAGCGGCGGCGTCTCGAAAAGGACTTGGCCGCAGCCGAAAAGGAATTGGTATCGACCGCGGCCAAATTGGCAAACGCCGATTTCCTGGCCAAGGCGCCCGAGGCCGTCGTCGGCAAGATCCGCGATCGCCAACGTTTGGCGCAGGAGGAAAGCGACCGGATCACGACCAGGTTGGCAGCGCTGCAATGAGTTTCGATCCACCTGACTGGACAGGGTTAGCTCAAGGGAGTGACGCCGAACCGACCCCGGACGAACTCGCGTCTCTGCTGCAGGTCGAGCACCTGCTGGACCAGCGCTGGCCGGAAACCCGCATCGAGCCGAGCCTGACGCGGATCAGTGCGCTGATGGACCTGCTTGGTTCACCACAGCTGAGCTACCCGTCGATCCACATCGGGGGCACCAACGGCAAGACGTCGGTGGCGCGCATGGTTGACGCGCTAATCACCGCGCTGCATCAACGCACCGGCAGGACCACCAGCCCACATCTGCAGTCGGCGGTGGAACGGATATCGATCGATGGAAAGCCGATCACCCCGGCTCAATACGTCCAGACCTACCGCGAGATCGAGCCGTTCGTGCAAATGATCGACCAACAGTCGCAGGCCGCAGGCGGGGCGGCAATGAGCAAATTCGAGGTGCTCACCGCGATGGCGTTCGCCGCGTTCGCGGACGCGCCGGTCGATGTCGCGGTGGTCGAGGTCGGTCTGGGAGGACGGTGGGATGCCACCAACGTGATCAACGCGCCGGTCGCGGTGATCACCCCGATCAGCATTGATCACGTCGACTACCTCGGTGATGACATCGCGTCTATCGCCGGTGAAAAGGCCGGCATCATCCACAAAGCCGCCGACGGTTCCCCTGACACGGTCGCTGTCATCGGGCGTCAGCTCCCTGAGGCCATGGAGGTGCTGCTGGCCCAGGCGGTTCGCGCCGACGCCGCCGTCGCGCGAGAGGACTCCGAGTTCGCCGTGCTGGGCCGCCAGGTGGCGGTAGGCGGGCAGCTGCTTCAGTTGCAGGGCCTCGGTGGGGTCTACTCCGACATCTACCTGCCGCTGCACGGTGAACATCAAGCGCATAACGCGGTGGTGGCGCTGGCGGCAGTGGAGGCGTTCTTCGGTGCCGGCGCCCAGCGTCAGCTCGATGTCGACGCGGTGCGTGCTGGTTTCGCCGCGGTCACCAGCCCCGGCAGGTTGGAGCGCCTGCGCAGCTCACCGACGGTCTTTATCGATGCCGCCCACAATCCGGCCGGGGCGGCGGCGCTGGCGCAGTCGCTGGTCGCAGAGTTCGACTTCCGCAGCCTGGTTGGGGTGGTCGCCGTGATGGCAGACAAGGACGTGAATGGCATTCTGGCCGCACTCGAACCCGCATTCGACTCCATCGTGGTGACCCACAATGGTTCGCCACGGGCGTTGGATGTCGCGTCACTGGCCCTGGCGGCGGAGCAATACTTCGGCCCCGACCGGGTGATCACCGCAGAGAACCTGCGTGATGCCGTCGACGCGGCAACCGCGCTGGTCGATGAATCCGCGATCGACTGGGAAGCGCAGGGGGGCTCACTGTCGGGAACCGGGATCGTCATTACCGGTTCGGTGGTCACTGCCGGGGCCGCCCGCGCCTTGTTCGGTCGTGATCCGCAATGACCGGGCAGCCGCAAGAGCCGGCAAATCACGGGGATCCGGCACCACAGTCAGACCCATGGAAGAGCTTCGGCTCGGTGATGGCAGCGACACTTATCCTCGAGGCGATCGTGGTGCTGTTGGCCATCCCGGTGGTGGGTGCGGTCGGCGGCGGGCTGACTCCGGCGTCGCTGGGTTACCTCATTGGGCTTGCCGTGACGCTGGTGTTGCTGGCCAGCGTGCAGCGCAGGCCGTGGGCGATCTGGGCGAACCTGGGCATTCAGCTGGTGCCTATCGCCGGCGTTTTCGTTTACCCGGCCGTCGGGTTTTTGGGTGTGGTGTTCGGCGCGGTATGGGCCATGATGGCGTACTTCCGTGCCGAGGTCAGGCGTCGAGAGCGCCAGGGGCCTCCGCCGTCGCGCTGATCTGACCGGCCTAGGGGCATCCAGGTTTAGGCCGCAGAATCGGGCCATCTACTGTTAGCCCCCGTGACCGAACGGACCCTCGTACTGATCAAGCCAGACGGTGTGCAGCGCCAACTGGTGGGCGAGATCATCAGCCGCATCGAGCGCAAAGGCCTCGCTATCGCGGCGCTAGAGCTCAGGAACGTGACCGAGGAGCTGGCCAGCCAGCACTACGCCGAACATGAGGGCAAGCCGTTCTTCGGCTCGTTGCTGGAGTTCATCACCTCGGCGCCGGTGGTAGCGGCGATCGTGGAGGGACCGCGAGCCATCGCGGCGTTTCGCCAACTCGCCGGTGGTACCGATCCGGTCGAGAAGGCCACGCCGGGCACCATCCGGGGTGACTTCGGCCTGGAAACCCAGTTCAACTTGGTGCACGGCTCGGATTCGGCCGAATCCGCGCAGCGCGAGATCGCACTCTGGTTTCCCAGCGCCTAGCTCCGCGACGCGGGGCTTGCGGGCTGGTTTTGGACCGGGTTGCTCAGGCGAGGGTGACTCGCTCCGGTGGTATGGGATACTGACTTCGGGTGAACGTCGCTGTACCAGCGTCGGACACCCGGATGAAGACTTCGACAAGCGCGACGATCGCGTTCCCGTGATGCGGCGCGGCGTGTCAAGCCGTCATTCAGTACGGCGCCGAGTGGGTTCGTTCGGAGCTGCTCGGAGCGAGACCATCACAAGCCCGGGAGAAGTGACCCGGGCACACAGTGAAGCCCTCGCGTGGCCGCGTCGATTAGACGCGCCCGGGGGCTTGAGGAGAATACGTGGTAGACGGTGCCCCATCTTCAGACCCGGAAAACGAGCCGACACAGCGTGAGGACCTGCCGGACCGCCTGAGAGTTCACTCACTGGCGCGAACGCTGGGAACCAGTAGCCGTCGGGTGCTGGATGCGTTGAGTGCGCTCGATGGGCGGATTCGCAGCGCCCATTCCAGTGTGGACCGCGTCGATGCGGTCCGGGTGCGCGACCTGCTGGCCGAGCAACCTGCCGAGGAGGGCCAGGCCGAGGAGGGCCAGCAAGCTCCTGACGCCGTGGCCGCTGAGGTGCCCGATGCGCCCGGCGAACCCGCCGAGCCCGAATCGCGCCTGATGCTGGAAACCCAGGAGACGGTGCAGGTCGTCGAGACCTGGGTGGAGCGGCCGCACTACATGCCGCTGTTTGTCGCACCCCAGCCGATTTCGGAGCCCGTCGCTGGCGACGATGCCGATGACGAGTCGGGCGACGAAGGTGACGATGACGAAGAGCAGGCCGACCGGCCGGCCAACCGGCGCCGCCGCCGGGGTCGGCGCGGGCGCGGCCGCGGGCGCGGCGAGCAGGGCGCAAACGACGGTCAGGACCAACCCGGCGACGATGGTGACGATTCCCCGCAGAAGACGGGGGGCAACTCCACGTCATCGGACGACAGCGAGGCGCAAGACGGCGCTGACTCCGAAGAGTCGGACAACGGCGACGACGACAACGGTTCGGCCGACGGCGCCAGCCGGCGTCGGCGCCGGCGCCGGCGCCGCAAGTCGGGTGCTGGTGATGACGGCGACGAGGGTCCGGCCCCGGATGACCCGCCCAACACGGTCGTACACGAGCGTGCCCCCCGCTCCGGCGGCAAGTCGGGCAACTCGGATAGCGGTGACGATTCCGGTGGCAACGAGGTCAAGGGCATAGACGGCTCGACACGGCTGGAAGCCAAGCGGCAGCGCCGCCGCGACGGGCGTGACGCCGGACGGCGCCGCCCACCGGTGTTGAGTGAGGCCGAGTTCTTGGCTCGTCGCGAGGCGGTCGAGCGGGTGATGGTGGTGCGCGACCGGGTTCGCACCGAGCCGCCCCACCCGGGCTCGCGTTACACCCAGATCGCGGTGCTTGAAGACGGCATCGTCGTTGAGCACTTTGTGACCTCGGCTGCTTCTGCCTCCCTGGTGGGCAACATCTACCTGGGGATCGTGCAGAACGTGCTGCCTTCGATGGAGGCGGCATTCGTGTATATCGGTCGTGGCCGCAACGGCGTGCTCTACGCCGGTGAAGTCAACTGGGACGCGGCGGGCCTCGGCGGGGCCGACCGCAAGATCGAACAGGCTCTCAAGCCAGGCGACTACATCGTTGTGCAGGTCAGCAAGGACCCGGTCGGCCACAAGGGTGCCCGACTGACGACACAGGTATCGCTGGCGGGCCGCTATCTGGTGTACGTGCCGGGTGCGTCATCGACCGGGATCAGCCGCAAGCTGCCCGACACCGAACGTCAGCGGCTCAAGGAAATCCTGCGTGAGGTGGTGCCCTCCGACGCCGGCGTGATCATTCGAACCGCGTCCGAGGGTGTCAAAGAGGACGACATCCGTGCGGACGTCACCCGGCTGCAGGAGCGCTGGAACCAGATCGAGGCCAAGGCCGTCGAGATCAAACAGAAGGCCGCGGGCGCCGCGGTAGCGCTCTACGAAGAGCCCGACGTGCTGGTCAAGGTCATCCGGGATCTGTTCAACGAAGACTTCGCCGGGCTGGTCGTATCCGGGGACGACGCGTGGGACACCATCAACGAGTACGTGAGCTCTGTTGCCCCTGATTTGGTTTCCAAGCTGAGCAAGTACGAACCGGCCGTCGGGTCGGAGGGGCAGGTCGGGCCGGATGTCTTTGCGGTGCATCGCATCGACGAGCAACTGGCCAAGGCAATGGATCGCAAGGTGTGGCTGCCCTCGGGCGGCACTCTGGTGATCGACCGGACCGAAGCGATGACGGTGGTCGACGTCAATACCGGCAAGTTCACCGGTTCCGGCGGAAACCTCGAGCAGACGGTGACCAAGAACAACCTGGAGGCCGCCGAGGAGATCGTGCGCCAGCTGCGGCTGCGCGACATCGGTGGCATCGTGGTGATCGACTTCATCGATATGGTGCTGGAGTCCAACCGTGACCTGGTGCTGCGCCGGCTGACCGAGGCGTTGGCCCGCGACCGGACCCGTCACCAGGTGTCGGAAGTGACTTCGCTGGGTCTGGTCCAACTGACTCGCAAGCGGTTGGGGACCGGGCTGATCGAAGCCTTCTCAACCTCCTGTCCGCACTGCAGCGGCCGTGGGATTCTGCTGCATGCCGACCCGGTGGATTCGGCGCCGACGACTGGACGTAAAGCTGACTCGGGTGGTCGGCGGAACCGCCGATCGAAGAAGAACCGCGCCGAAGAGCCCAGCGAGAAGGAGGCCGTGGCCAAGGTTCCCACCCACGCTCCGGGCGAACACCCGATGTTCAAAGCCATGGCCGCGAGTTCGTCATCGGAGGCCGAGCACGGTGACGGGGAAGTCGAGGAGTCCGGCGAGGAGTTGACCGCCGCGGTCGACGACCAAACCGCGGTTCAGGTGGCCCTTGATCTCGGCGAGACCGAAGAGTCCGAAGAGACCGACGGGTCCGACGAGACCGACGAGACCGACGAGACCGACGATTTTGATGACGACTCGGACGACTCGGACGAGGACGACGACACCGACGAGACCAACGACACCGACGTTGACGCCGATGAGGACGAAGACACCGACGAGGACGTCGACGGGGACGAAGACACCGAAGACGACGACGAACTCGACGACGACCTCGACGAGGACGATCTCGACGACGACGACGACCTCGACGAAGACGACGACGACCTGGATGACGAGCTGGATGACGACGATTCGGATAGCGACGACGAGGATGGTGAGAGCGAACTCACAGAGCCGGCTGCTGGCCGTCCCGCAGCCCTCGAGGTCACCACGATTGCCGAGCGCCCGCGCCGGCGGCGTGCGGCCGGCGCGGGCGGTCCGCCCATCCATCTGGGCTGATGACAGGGCGAGTGAAAGACCTGGTGATAGGGCTATGGGAGGGCTGGTGACAGGTTCAACGCACCAACCCGCTGGACGCCAGGAGCCAGTTTGACCCTGTAGCCGCTGGTCACGTACCCTCGGAAAGTTGTCATCAGGCGTTTGCCGAGCGTTGACGTCTCGGCCGGTGACAGCGGGACAGATGAAGTCCCCAAACCAGACCAGCACGCGTAAGCAGTCTTTGCGCGTGCCCACGAGAAGCAAGCACAACAACGAGTAGAGGTGCACCCACGATGGCGACCTACGCAATCGTCAAGACCGGCGGCAAACAGTACAAGGTTGCCGTGGGAGACGTGGTCAAGGTCGAGAAGCTCGAATCTGAGCCCGGTGCGAAGGTATCGCTGCCGGTCGCCCTGGTCGTTGACGGTGCCGCCGTCACCTCCGATGCCGACGCCCTTGCCAAGGTCGCGGTGACCGGCGAGGTGCTGGAGCACGTCAAGGGCCCCAAGATCCGGATCCACAAGTTCAAGAACAAGACCGGCTACCACAAGCGGCAGGGTCACCGTCAGCAGTTGACGGTCCTTAAAGTCACTGGCATCAAGTAGTAGCGGAGACCAGACACATGGCACACAAAAAGGGCGCGTCCAGCTCGCGCAACGGTCGTGATTCCGCCGCACAGCGGCTGGGGGTCAAGCGGTTCGGCGGCCAGGTCGTCAAGGCCGGCGAAATCCTGGTTCGCCAGCGCGGTACCAAGTTCCACCCCGGTGTGAATGTCGGACGCGGCGGTGATGACACGTTGTTCGCCAAGGCGGCCGGTGCGGTCGAGTTCGGCATCAAGCGTGGACGCAAGACAATCAACATCGTGGAGCCGGCCACACAGGACGCCTAGTCGCGTCCGCCTCCAGGTCGAGATCGACGTTTTGCAGCTGAGTTCTCGCACAAAGTCTGCAAAACGTAGATTTCGTCCGGGAAAGGATATGTAAGGAAGCCCGATGCCTCGGTTCGTCGATCGGGTCGTCATTCACACCCGAGCGGGTTCCGGCGGTAATGGCTGCGCCTCGGTTCATCGTGAGAAATTCAAGCCGCTCGGTGGTCCCGACGGCGGTAACGGCGGGCGCGGCGGCAGCGTCGTCTTTGTGGTAGATCCACAAGTGCATACCCTGCTCGACTTCCATTTCCGCCCGCACGTCACCGCGGCGTCAGGCAAACAGGGCATGGGCAGCAACCGGGACGGCGCTGCCGGTGCAGACTTGGAAGTCAAAGTTCCCGACGGCACCGTCGTACTCGACGACAACGGCCGGCTGCTTGCCGACCTGGTGGGAGCCGGCACCCGCTTTGAAGCCGCCGCGGGTGGTCGCGGCGGGCTGGGCAACGCAGCGCTGGCGTCGCGGGCGCGCAAGGCGCCAGGCTTTGCCCTGCTTGGTGAGCCGGGACAGGCCCGTGACCTCACCCTAGAACTCAAGACCGTCGCCGATGTGGGGCTGGTTGGATTCCCCTCCGCCGGAAAATCCTCGCTGGTGTCGGTCATCTCGGCGGCCAAGCCCAAGATCGCCGACTATCCCTTCACCACCCTGGTTCCCAACCTCGGCGTGGTCGCTGCCGGTGGTCACTCATTCACCGTCGCCGACGTTCCCGGTCTGATTCCGGGCGCCTCACAGGGCCGGGGGCTGGGGCTGGACTTTCTGCGGCACATCGAGCGCTGCGCGGTGCTGGTACATGTCGTGGACTGCGCCACCGCTGAACCGGGCCGGGACCCTATTTCCGACATCGACGCGCTGGAGGCCGAATTGGCGGCCTACCAACCCACGCTGCAGGGCGATGCGGTGCTCGACGACCTGGCCGAGCGGCCACGTGCGGTGGTGCTCAACAAGATCGATGTGCCCGAGGCCCGCGAGCTTGCCGAGTTCGTTGAGGACGAGCTCGCGCAACGCGGCTGGCCGGTATTTCTCGTATCCACGGTCACCCGGGAAAACTTGCAGCCGTTGATCTTCGGGCTGTGGCAGATGGTCTCGGAGTACAACGCGGCTCGGCCGCAAGCCGCGCCGCGACGGCCGGTGATCCGCCCGGTTCCGGTCGATGACAGCGGCTTCGACGTGCAGGCGGACGGACACGGGGGCTTCGTGGTGACCGGCGCTCGACCCGAGCGTTGGATCGGCCAGACCAACTTCGACAACGACGAGGCCGTCGGCTACCTGGCCGACCGCCTGGCGCGGCTGGGGGTCGAGGAGGAGCTGCTGCGGTTGGGGGCAAAGCCGGGGTGCGCGGTCACCATCGGTGAGATGACTTTCGACTGGGAGCCGCAAACGCCCGCGGGTGGTCACGTCGCAATGTCCGGTCGGGGTACCGATGTGCGGCTGGAACGCAGCGACCGCGTCGGTGCGGCCGAGCGCAAGGCTGCCCGCCGCCAACGTCGTGAACGCGATGACGATTGATGGGCAGCCCGCACCGCGAAGCCATTCGCACCGCCCGCAGTGTCGTGGTCAAGGTTGGGACGACGGCACTGACCACGCCATCGGGGGTGTTCGACGCCGGCAGGCTGGCTGAACTGGCCGACGCGATCGAGTCGCGGATGAAGGCCGGTACCGACGTCGTCATCGTGTCTTCGGGGGCGATCGCTGCCGGCATCGAACCGCTCGGACTATCACGTCGGCCAAAGGACCTGGCGACAAAGCAGGCGGCGGCCAGCGTCGGTCAGGTGGCGTTGGTGAACTCGTGGAGTGCCGCCTTCGCCCGCTACGGCCGCACGGTAGGGCAGGTGTTGTTGACGGCACACGACATTGCGATGCGGGTGCAGCACACCAATGCCCAGCGCACACTGGACCGGCTGCGGGCACTGCATGCGGTGGGAATCGTCAACGAGAACGATACGGTTGCTACCAACGAGATTCGCTTCGGCGACAACGATCGGCTTTCGGCGCTGGTAGCGCACCTAGTAGGTGCGGACGCCTTGGTGCTGCTGTCCGACATCGACGGCCTCTACGATGCCGATCCACGAAAATTCCAGAACGCCAGATTCATTCCCGAGGTGTCCGGTCCGGCCGACCTCGATGGAGTAGTCGCCGGACAAGGCAGCCACCTGGGCACCGGCGGCATGGCGTCGAAAATGTCGTCGGCGCTGCTGGCCGCGGATGCCGGAGTTCCGGTGTTGCTCGCTCCTGCGGCGGATGCGGCGGCCGCACTCACCGATGCGTCGGTGGGCACCGTCTTCGCCGCGCGGTCCGAACGCATGTCGGCCCGCCGATTCTGGGTACGCTATGCGGCCGAGTCCGCCGGATCGCTGACCCTCGACGAAGGTGCTGTGCGGGCCGTCGTCGGGCATCGGCGCTCGTTGCTGCCGGCGGGCATCACGGCAGTGGCGGGCAAGTTCTTTGGCGGCGATGTCGTTGATCTGTGTGGGCCCGACGCGACGATGGTGGCCCGCGGTGTGGTTGCCTATGACGCGACGGAGTTGGCCGCCATGATGGGCCGGTCCACCTCAGAGTTACCCGGTGAGCTGCGCCGGCCCGCGGTCCACGCCGACGACCTTGTCGCGGTGTGAGCGAGGTGGCGCCGGCCGCCGAGCCGGGAGGCTCGACGACCGCCCCAGTGGTTCCGTGACGGGCCGTTGCTGATGTCGACGGTGTTTCGGCGTCAAGGGCTTTGAAAGGCGCGGGATTCGGGTTCCGGCCAGATCGCCAGCGGCAAGTCCGTTGCGAGCGACTCAACCCGGGCGATGGCCGCTCCGCTCGCTCGCCGAATCGGCGGGAATCGTTGGTTCCGCTTCGGAAGCGACGCCGAGCCGTTGTGACCAATCTTCTTAGTGATGAGACGACTATCGCCGAGTGATCGGCCTATGTCCACAGGTAGAGGCCTTGCGCTGAGATTTTTGTGTGAGGGCTTGGGGCCGTGAGGTTTTCAACTTTCTATGGTGATTTCGCTGCACCGGCGGTGCTCGGTCTGTCCGGCTATCGTGGGGCCTCGTCGGAGATGACGGAGGTCTTGATGTCATTCGTGAGCGTGGCGCCCGAGGTAGTGGCGACGGCGGCTTCGGATTTGGCGCGCATTGGTTCGTCGATCGATGCGGTCAACGCAGCGGCGGCGGGCGCCACGACGACGGTGCTGGCCGCCGGTGCCGATGAGGTGTCGGTCGCGATCGCGGCCTTGTTCGGCACCCATGCCCAGGAATATCAGGCCATTAGCACCCGGATCTCGGCCCTCAATGAGCGCTTTGTCGCGCTGTTGACCGCGGGGAGCAACAGCTACGCGGCTAGCGAGTCGGCCAGCGTCTCGTGGTTGCAGGCCGTGGAGCAAGACGTGCTGGGTTTGGTGAATGCACCCAGCCAGAACTGGTTTGGGCGGCCGCTGATCGGCAATGGCGCCGATGGGGTGGCGGGGACCGGGCAAGCCGGTGGGGCTGGCGGAATTCTGTGGGGTAACGGCGGCGCCGGCGGCTCCGGCGCGGTCTGTCAATCCGGTGGCGCCGGCGGGTCGGCGGGGTTGCTCGGCCATGGCGGTGCCGGTGGGGCCGGGGGGCAGGCCGGGGCTTCCGGTACCGGCGGTGTCGGTGGGGCCGGCGGCGCCGGCGGATGGCTGTACGGCAACGGTGGAACCGGGGGAGTTGGCGGTGCGGGCCCGGTCAACGGGGGTGTTGGAGGTGCCGGCGGGCGGGCCTGGTTGCTGGGTGCTGGCGGGTCCGGTGGTGCCGGGGGACAGGGGCTTGGTCTAAACGGGGGTGCCGGCGGGTCCGGCGGAAACGGCGGTTTATTCGGCATCGGCGGCACCGGCGGTGCCGGTGGTGACAGTTCCGGCTCCGGTAGTGCTGGGGCCGGTGGCGATGGCGGTCATGGCGGGTTGTGGGGTCGGGGCTGGGCTGGCGGTATCGGCGGAGTCAATTCGGACTCTGGCGATGGTGGGGCCGGTGGCGGTGGCGGCGATGGCGGACGGCTGTTCGGTAGCGGTGGCGCTGGCGGGGCCGGCGGAACCGGCGCGGTCGCCGGTAGCGGCGGTGACGGGGGCGCCGGTGGCTCTGCTGTCGGGCTGTGGGGGTTGGGCGGTCACGGCGGCGCGGGTGGCGACGGTGCTGTCGGTCTGGCAGGCGGTGTTGGTGAGGCGGGTGGTGAGGGCGGCAGTGCCGGCAACGGTGGTGCCGGCGGGCTCGGTGGTTGGCTGATCGGCTCCGGCGGGGCGGGTGGCCTCGGAGGTGTTGGTGGCGCCGGTGGCGCGGGCGGGGCCGGGGCTGCCGGGATCGCGCCCGGGAGCAACGGCGGCAATGGCGGCAGTGGCGGCGTTGGTGGTGCCGGCGGGGCGGGCGGTTCTGGCGGGCAGGGCGGCTTTTTGCGGTTCCTGGGCGGGCAGGGTGACGGTGGCGCCGGTGGCACCGGCGGAGCCGGCTCCACCGTCGGTGCCCACGGGGCGGATGGGTTCAGTCCCATCACTGGTGGTAACGGCGGTGGCGGTGGAAACGGTGCCTCCGGTCCAGCCGCGTCTGCCGGGGTTGCCGGTGGGGCGGGTGGTGCCGGCGGTGATGGCGGGTTGTATGGCAATGGCGGCGCCGGTGGGGACGGCGGTGATGGTGTGGCCGGTGGCGGGGGGCGGATGCCACCGCGGCTGGCGGATCAGGCGAGAACGGCGGCATGGGCGGGGCCGGTGGCATGGGTGGTGCCCTGGGCGGTCACGGTGGCGCAGGCGGGTCCGGTGGTGTCGGCGCGGCCGGCGGGTCCGGCGGGCTTGGTGCTACCGGCGCTGAGGGTGTGACCGGGGGCAACCTTCATGGCGGTGACGGTGGCAGTGGGGGCAAGGGTGGTGTCGGCGGGGCCGGTGGTGACGGTGGCGCCGGCGGTAAGGCTCAGGTCGCGGGATTCGCCGACGGCACCGAGGGTGTCGGCGGGGCCGGTGGTGAGGGCGGATCCGGCGGTGTCGCTGGTGACGGTGGTAAGGGTGCCGACGCGGCGGCGTTCTCGGGTGCGGCCGGGGGTAACGGTGGGCATGGTGGCGATAACGGTGCCGGTGGCGCCGGTGGTACCGGCGGAGCCGGCTCCACCGTCGGTGCCACCGGGGCGGATGGGTTCAGCCCCATCACCGGCGGCAACGGCGGTGACGGTGGAAACGGCGCCTCCGGTCCAGCCGCGTCTGCCGGGGGTGCCGGTGGTGCCGGCGGTGATGGCGGGTTGTATGGCAATGGCGGCGCCGGTGGGGACGGCGGTGATGGCGTAGTCGGTGGCCAGGGGGCGGATGCCACCGCGGCTGGCGCATCCGGGGAGAACGGCGGTGATGGCGGGGCTGGCGGCATGGGCGGGGTCGGTGGCATGGGTGGTGCCCTGGGCGGTCACGGTGGCGCCGGTGGGGTCGGTGGTGTCGGCGCGACCGGTGGTGCGGGCGGGCTTGGTGCTACCGGCGCTGAGGGTGTGACCGGGGGCAACCTTCATGGCGGTGACGGTGGCAGTGGGGGCAAGGGTGGTGTCGGCGGGGCCGGTGGTGACGGTGGTGCCGGCGGTAAGGCTCAGGCCGCGGGATTCGCCGACGGCACCGAGGGTGTCGGCGGGGCCGGTGGTGAGGGCGGATCCGGCGGTGTCGCTGGTGACGGTGGTAAGGGTGCCGACGCGGCGGCGTTCTCGGGTGCGGCCGGGGGTAACGGTGGGCATGGTGGCGACAACGGTGCCGGTGGCGCCGGTGGCACCGGCGGAGCCGGCTCCACTGACGGGGCCCACGGCGCGGATGGGTTCAGCCCGACCACCGGCGGTAACGGCGGTGACGGCGGCAGCGGCGGCAGCGGTTTTCAAGGTGTGAAAGGTGGTGCCGGCGGGGTCGGCGGTGACGGCGGGTTGTATGGCACCGGAGGCACCGGAGGCACCGGAGGCACCGGGGGCACCGGGGGCATCGGCTTCAACGGCAGCACCACCATCGGAGGCGGCAACGGTGGTGATGGCCACACCGGGTTGACCGGTGGTGACGGTGGCGCCGGGGGCAAGGGTGGTGCCTTGGCCGGCCACGGCGGTGACGGTGGTACCGGTGGTGTCGGTGGTACCGGCGGCACCGGTGGTAGCGGTGGTACCGGTACCTCTGGCATTTTCTCCTCCGCAAACGGTGGTGACGGCGGCAACGGCGGCAACGGCGGCAACGGCGGCAACGGCGGCAACGGCGGCAACGGCGGCAACGGCGGTGACGGTGGTACCGGCGGGACCGGTGGTGTCGGCGGCCTAGGCGGCCAGGCTCAGGCCGCGGGATTCGCGGACGGCACCCAGGGCGTCGGCGGCGCGGGCGGCGTGGGCGGGACCGGCGGGAACGCCGGCAACGGCGGCCACGGCGCAAACGCGGACGTTGGCTCCGGGAAGGCCGGCGGCAACGGCGGCGACGGCGCTACCGGCGTGAACGGCGGTGCCGGCGGGTCCGGTGGTGACGGCGGGCTCTACGGCAATGGCGGCGACGGTGGTGACGGCGGGAACGGCGGCAAGGGCCAGGTCGGCTCCACCGGCCCTGTGGCAGGTAGCGCGGGCGGAACCGGAGGAACTGGCGGCACTGGCGGTCAGGGCGGTGCCGGTGGCAGCGGGGGCGCGTTGGCCGGTCACGGCGGTGATGGCGGTAGCGGTGGAGACGGGGGTACCGGGGGTACCGGCGGTACCGGCAGAAATGGTGCGAACGGGATCACCGGGGCCGATATCGATGGCGGGTCCGGCGGTAAGGGCGGAAATGGTGGGACCGGCGGAGCTGGCGGTGCCGGTGGACAGGGCGGTCAGGCCCAAGCCGCGGGTTACTCCGATGGAACGCAGGGCGTTGGTGGTGCTGGCGGGGACGGTGGGACCGCCGGAATCGGCGGGGACGGCGGTGACGGCGCCAACGCGGTAGCGGGCTCCGGTGAGCGTGGTGGTGACGGCGGACATGGGGGTGACCCCGGTAACGCCGGGGCCGGTGGCCAGGCCGGCGCCGGTCCCACATCTGGCGGAAACGGCAAAGCCGGGTCCGGCGTAACCACCGGTGGTAACGGCGGTGACGGCGGAGACGGCGGCAGTGGCGCTATCGGCGTCAAAGGTGGTGCCGGCGGGGCCGGTGGCGACGGCGGACTCTACGGCAATGGCGGAAACGGCGGTGATGGTGGAACCGGCGGGAAGGGCACCGTCGGGGACAGCGGTGCCACATTGTCCGCGGACGGCGATAGGGGCGGGGCTGGCGCGACCGGTGGTGTCGGCGGGGCCGGTGGCGACGGCGGTGCCAAAGGCGGCAACGGTGGCCTCGGCGGGTCCGGCGGTACCGGTGGCATGGGCGGTACCGGTGGCGATGGTGCGCATGGAGCAGACATGGCTTCTGGCAGCGGCGCTAACGGCGGCTATGGCGGCTACGGCGGCTTTGGTGGTGTCGGAGGTGCCGGTGGTACCGGCGGCGTCGGTGGTCAGGCTCACGCCGCGGGGTTCACTGACGGTGCCACCGGGGCCGGCGGCGACGGCGGACAGGGGGGTACCGGCGGCCTCGGGGCCTGGGGAGACAATGGTGGTAAAGGAGCTGACGGGAGCATCTCTGGTCCGCCACAGAATGGCGGCAAGGGCGGTGACGGCGGAGGTGGGGGCCCGGGCGGGCTTGGCGGTCAAGGCGGCCTGAGTGGGGACGGATCAAGTACGGGCGCGGCCGGCGAGCTCGGCACTTTCGGCAACGGCGGCTCAGGCGGAAACGGTGGCATCGGCGGAAATGCCACTGGTTTCAACGCACCCGGTACCGGCGGCGCCGGCGGCGACGGCGGCAACGGGGCCTTTGGTGGCTCGGGAGGAACCGGTGGCAGAGGTGGCTACTCCAGCGTGGGTACCGGTGGCGCCGGCGGTGACGGCGGTATGGGCTTCGGGGGCATAGGTGGCGGCGGCGGCACTGGCGGCCAGGGTGGTAGCGGAGTTGATGCCCAGGGTATTGGTGGTGCCGGCAACGGCGGGGTAGGCGGCAACGGCGGTGACGGTGGTGACGGCTGGGATGCTCCTGGCGGCCAGGGCGGCCAGGGCGGCCAGGGCGGCCAGGGCGGCCAGGGCGGCCAGGGCGGCCAGGGCGGCAAGGGCGGCCAAGGTGGCAACGGCGGTGACGGATCCCCGCCCGTCCCTCCGTTCGGCGGCAGCAGCGGCGGCACCGGCGGCACCGGCGGCACCGGTGGCACGGGCGGCGCTGGCGGTGACCGGTTCGTCGATACCGAACTTGTCGGGATTGGCGGAGCAGGCCATGGTGGCGTGACCGGCGGCGGGCCGACCGGGCCGGCGCTGGTCGACGGCGGCCTCGGCGGCGCAGGCGGATCCGGCGGAACCGGCGCACACTAATCGCACCGGAATGCCTTCGCTCAGATCAGCGACCTGCCTGCCGAGGTCGTGGTAGGCCAATCCCGGTGCGTCATCGCAGCGACGTTGACGTGAGATACAGGGCACCCCATACGATTTCAGAGAGCGTATCGGCCAGTTCGGCGTCGAATTCGGGCGGTCTGCTCGGTAGGTTCTGATGACAGGTTCGCTCGACCATCCATGTGAGCGCGTTGGCCGTGGTGGTCGCGGATAGTTCGGGGCGGATTGAGCTATCGGCCTGGCCGTCCTCGATGATCCGGGCCAATCGCGCGGAGATGGCGGTCAGGATGTCCCGATATGTTTGTGCTGTCTGGGGGTCATAGCCGGCCATCTCGTTGAGGGCGATGAGGATCGGTTGATGACGGCGATAGCGGGCGATGATGGCGCACATCGCGGCTCTGACGTCGTCCGGATCGTGGCGCCAGGCCACGTCCCACCAATGCTGCGCGCCGGTGGCCAGGTCGTCGAACACCTGACCGGCCAGATGGCGCAGCAGGTGGCCCTTGTCATCGAAGTAGATGTAGAAGCTGGCGCGCGAAATGCCAGCCTCGGTCGCCAACCGATCGACGCTGAGCTCGGTGAAGCTGGCGCCATTGTTCATCAGTCGCTCGGTGGCCTCTAGCAGGCGGCATTCCATCTGCTCGCGCCGCTGCCGGCGGTTGGCCTGCGCATTTCGGGTGATGGACGCCATGTTTGCCCGGGCACCTCCTGGTCTTCGGACGAGCATAGCCAACCGCTCGACATATTGACTAGACATAGTGTCTAGACATAGCATCGTCGGTCTGTGACCGGGGTCATAGTTGATGAAGGAGAGCGGCGATGACGGCAATTTCGGCGAGCGTGCGGCCCTACGACACGATCGATCTGTCATCGCGTGCGTTCTGGGCATCGAGTGCGGCGCAGCGGGAGAGCTCATTTTCGGTGTTGCGGGCCGAACGCCCGGTGAGCTGGCACCCTCCGGTCGAAGACGCGCTCATCCAGGATCCCAGCGACCCGGGGTTCTGGGCGGTCACCCGGCGCGCTGACATCGTTGCGGTCAGCCGCACCAACGAGGTGTTCTTGTCCGGCAATGGCGTGCTGTTCGAGAATGTCCCCGCCGAACTGCTGGAAGCGTCACAGTCATTTCTGGCGATGGACCCACCGCGACACACCAAGCTGCGCAAGTTGGTCAGCGCGGCATTCACGCCCAGGCAAGTCCGTCGCATCGAGGACTCGATCAAGATCAACGCCAAGGGCATTGTCGAAGAGCTCCGGATGGCCGGCGGCGGTGTCGATTTCGTCGAGCACTGCGCCAAGGAACTGCCCATCCGCACCCTGTCGGACATGGTGGGAATTCCCGAAGCCGACCGTGAGCGGGTGGCACATGCCGCCGATGCGCTGGTCTCCTGGGCGGACCCCCGCTACCTGAATGGTCGAGAACCGCTGGCCGTGCTCTTCGAAAATCAGATGTATCTGCATCAGGTCGCCGCCTCTTTGGCCGCCGAGCGGCGGGACCGGCCCGGCGATGACCTGTTCAGCGCTCTGGTCAACGCCGAGGTGGACGGCGATAGGCTCACCGATGCGGATGTGGCGGCGTTTTTTGTGCTGCTTGCGGTGGCCGGTAATGACACCACCCGCCAGACCATCAGTCATGGCCTGAAGGCGCTTACCGACTTTCCCGGCGAGAAGGCTTGGCTGCTAGTCGATTTCGACACTCGCATTGGTACAGCGGTCGAGGAACTCGTTCGGTGGGCTACGCCGGTGATGACATTTCGCCTTACTGCGGCAGCGGATTTCGAGCTGGGCGGACAACTGATTCGTGCGGGGGAGAAGGTGGTGATGTTCTATGCCTCCGGAAACTGGGACGAGGATGCGTTCTGTCATCCCGAACGCCTCGATCTGAGCCGCAGTCCAAATCCCCACGTGGGCTTCGGTGGCGGTGGAGTGCACTTTTGTCTCGGCGCGCATCTGGCCCGCGCGCAACTGCGTGCCATCTTCGGCGAGCTACTTGTGCAACTTCCCGATATCCAAGCCGGTGATCCGGTCTACGTGCCCAGCAACTTCGTACACGCCATCCGCAGCATGCCCTGCACCTTCTGACGGTGCGGGACATGGCATCGGTCCAAGCGGATCATCGGCCTTTGCGCAGGGGCATCCGCTGGTCAAGCTGGCGATCAAAGACACTGCTAGCAAACGGTTATCGGTTCCACGTAAACCGCTGCGGCTAGTTCGGAAGCCAGCAAGACCAGCAGTTCAGAACAACCGCCGTCGACTTTGACGTCGGCCAGATCGTCTCCGCGGGTGTGGCCCCGGTTGATGATCGCGACCGGAATGCCCCGTGCCGCGGCGTGACGTAGAAACCGGTAGCCCGAGAACACGGTCAGTGACGAACCGGCCACGAGCAGCGCGTCGGACTGATCGACCAGTGAAAATGCTTGATCCACACGTTCTTTGGGGACACTTTCGCCGAAGTAGACGATATCGGGCTTGAGCATCCCACCGCAGCAGCGGCAGTCGATGTAGCGAAACGATTCGGTATCGGCGATAACAGCGTCCGCGTCGGGAGCCACGGCCAGGCCGCCGACGGCTTCGGCGCGCTCGATGAATCCCGGGTTGAGCGACTCGAGTTCGGCGGCCAGCGTCGAGCGGCTGATCGTGTGACCACAGCCCAGGCACGTCACCTGCGCATAGGTGCCGTGCAGGTTGACCACATTCTTGCTGCCCGCCTTGGTGTGCAGCAGATCGACGTTCTGGGTGATCACTCCGGTCACCACGCCGGCACGTTCGAGCGCGGCCAGCGCGCGATGGCCGGCATTGGGTGCGGTGTCATCCATGTGCCGCCAGCCAACATGATTGCGCGCCCAGTACCGCTGCCGGAAAACCGGGTCCGACGTGAACTGGCGGATTGTCATTGGATTGCTCGGCGGCGAATCGGGTCCGCGATAGTCCGGTATGCTGGAATCGGTGGAAATCCCGGCGCCGGTGAGCACGGCTATCCGGTGACCGGTCAGCGCCGCGACGAGTTCCGGGGATTCCACAGCCTCGAGAGTAGGCACGAATCAGCTTGCCTGCCAATCGGCCGTCGGACAATCGAGCGGTTTCGTGAGGCGGGTATCCGACCCGGTAGCGGCGCCGACGCGATGGGCGGCAGTGTCGCCGAACTCGGTGAGCAGACCGAAGCCGTTCAGGCCCAGGGGCGGGTGGGGCATGGGCGCCGCGACAACGCACCGAGCGGGACATCTTGCCTGCGATCTAGGCGCCCACCCGGACCCCTAGACAAGGCTCGTTGATCGGTTTCCGCCCGTCGTTTCGGTCTTCGGCGGTGGGAAGCCGATAATGGAACGACGATGGACTTCTACAACGCATACGGCCAGGGCTTTGTGCGCGTTGCCGCGTGCACCCACCACACCACGCTTGGTGACCCGGCGGCCAATGCCGCGTCGGTACTGGGGTTGGCCCGCCAGTGCCACGACGACGGTGTCGCGCTGGCGGTGTTTCCTGAGCTGACGCTGTCGGGCTACTCGATCGAGGACATCCTGTTGCAGGACGCTCTTCTCGACGCCGTGCAGGACGCGCTGCTCGATGTGGTGACGGCGTCGGCCAATCTGTTGCCCGTTTTGGTGATCGGCGCGCCACTGCGGTATCAGCATCGCATCTACAACACCGCCGTCGTCATTCATCGCGGAGCCGTGCTGGGGGTGGTGCCGAAGTCCTATCTGCCCACCTATCGCGAGTTCTACGAACGCCGTCAGGTCGCGGCCGGAGACGACGAGCGGGGCACCATTCGGGTCTGCGGCGCGGACGTGCCGTTCGGCCCCGACTTACTCTTCGCCGCCTCCGACCTGCCCGGCTTCGTGCTGCACGTCGAGATCTGTGAGGACATGTTCGTCCCCATACCGCCCAGTGCTGAGGCAGCGTTGGCGGGCGCGACGATACTTGCCAACCTGTCCGGGAGCCCGATCACCATCGGGCGCGCCGAGGACCGTGCGCTGCTGGCCCGCTCGGCGTCGGCACGGTGTCTGGCCGCCTATGTCTATGCCGCGGCGGGGGAGGGCGAGTCGACGACGGACCTGGCCTGGGACGGCCAGACCATGATTTGGGAAAACGGGGTGCTACTGGCCGAATCCGAGCGGTTTCCCCGCGGAGAACGCCGCTGCGTGGCCGACGTGGACACCGAGTTGCTCCGATCGGAGCGGCTGCGGATGGGCACCTTTGACGACAACCGCCGCCATCACCGGTCATTGGCGGACTCATTTCGGCCCGTCGTGTTCCGGCTGGATCCACCGGCCGGAGACATCGGGTTGCGGCGCGAGCTCGAACGCTTCCCCTTCGTCCCAGCTGATCCGCAACGGCTGCAACAGGATTGCTACGAGGCCTACAACATCCAGGTGTCCGGCCTCGAACAGCGGCTGCGGGCGCTCAACTATCCGAAGGTGGTCATCGGGGTCTCCGGCGGGCTCGACTCCACCCACGCGCTGATCGTCGCCGCTCGCGCCATGGACCGCGAAGGCCGCCCGCGCAGCGACATTCTGGCGTTCACCCTGCCCGGATTCGCCACCGGTGATCGCACCAAGAACAACGCGATCAAGCTGGCCAAGGCGCTGGGGGTCAGCTTCGAGGAAATCGACATCACCGAGACGGCCCGGTTGATGCTCGACACCATCGGGCACCCGTTCTCCAGCGGGGAGAAGGTCTACGACGTCACTTTCGAGAACGTTCAGGCCGGGCTGCGCACCGACTATCTATTCCGCATCGCAAACCATCGCGGCGGAATCGTGCTCGGCACCGGCGACCTGTCCGAACTCGGGCTGGGGTGGTCGACATATGGTGTCGGCGACCAGATGTCGCACTACAACGTCACCGCCGGCGTCCCCAAGACATTGATTCAGCACCTGATGCGCTGGGTCATCTCATCGGGTCAGTTCGACGAGCATGTGGACGAGGTATTGCAGTCGGTGCTGGACACCGAGATCACTCCCGAACTGGTGCCCACCGGCGAGGAAGAAGAATTGCAGAGCAGCGAGTCCAAGATGGGCCCCTTCGCGTTGCAGGACTTCTCGCTGTTTCATGTGCTGCGGTACGGATTTCGCCCCTCGAAGATTGCCTTTCTGGCCTGGCGCGCGTGGAGCGACTCGCAACGTGGCAACTGGCCACCCGGTTTCCCCGACGACAAGAGGCCGTCGTACTCACTATCCGAGATCCGGCACTGGCTGATGGTCTTCGCCCAGCGCTTCTATTCGTTCAGCCAGTTCAAGCGGTCGGCACTGCCCAATGGTCCCAAGGTGTCCCACGGAGGTGCGCTGTCTCCGCGCGGCGATTGGCGGGCTCCCTCGGACATGTCGGCGCGAGTCTGGCTCGACGAGATCGAAACCACCGTGCCGCGCGACTAGCCAGACAGACCGGCCGTAGCGGCCACGTCTGCTAGTTCCATCAATCCGCGAACACCGTTGGGCCCCTAAGGGTTTCCGCGACCGGAAGAACGGCCGCCTCGACGTGCGGGGTTCACCCAGGCTGGCCCTCGCTGCCGTTCTGGCCGGGGCGGCCGGACACCGCGCCGCCTCCGCCCCCCGCACCACCAGCGGTGCCGATACCGCCCGTACCGCCGTCACCGCCGTCACCGCCGTCACCGCCGTCACCGCCGTCACCGCCGTCACCGCCGTCACCGCTGTTGCCGCCGTCACCGCCGGCGCCACCGGCACCACCGCCATGACCGGCCACACCGGCGGAGCCGTCGGTGCCGTGGCCGCCCCGGCCCCGCCGGCCCCGCCGCGTTGACCGGACGCTCCGGACCTGCCGGCGCCGCCGTTGCCGACAAGCAGGCCGCCGTTGCCGCCGGCTTGCCCGGTGCCCGGTGCCCCGTTGGTACCGTCGCCGATCAGCGGGCGTGCCAGCAGTGCCTGGGTCGGCGCATTGATCAGGTCGAGCAGCGGCTGCAGGGGCCCGGCGTTGGCGGCTTCGGCTGTGGCGTAGGCGGTGCTGCCGGCGGTCAGGGCGCGGGTGAAGGACTCATGAAATTCGGCCACGCGAACACTGAGGGCCTGGTACTGCTCGGCGTGGGCGTTGAACAGCGCCGCGATGGCCGCAGACACGTCATCGGCGGCGGCAGTGGCTATCGCGGTGGTCGGGATCGCCGCGGCGGCATTGGCCGCGCTGACCGTCGAGCCGATCGCAGCCGCATCCGCGGCCGCAGTGGCTACCATCTCGGGCGTAACCAAAACGTACGACATCAAATTGCTCCTTTAGCTAGCCTCGGACAATGACGGAGGGGTTTCGCGCCGAGGTCAACCGATTCGGGCAGCGCCGCCGGCTATTGCGTGTGCGGTAAGGGCTGGATCGACTGTCGGGCCTTTCGCGCCAGCCCCAGCGGGCCAAGCAATTGAGGCGGGATGGGCCGATGGCGGGCAACCGTGATCACGGCCCCGTCGGCGTTGTTCGACGGCTCGCGATCCCAGGGCAGGCTTCCGGTCAAAAGGGTTACCTGGATGAAGATTTCGGCAACGTCGTGCGGTGACTGGCGGCGCACTGGTCAACCGGTGTCCCGGCTTGGCGACATCGCGACCTTGATCGTTGGAACCACAGGAGTCGGCCATCGCTTGCTATCCGCCTTAGGTGCCGTGGGGAATTGGTCCGGGCGGAAGACACGTTACGTTAATGGCCGGTCTAATTGAGGCCCTTTAAACATTCTATTAATTCATTATCGAGCGAATTGATAATTCAGTATTGAACGAATTTTCGTTCCGCCCATAATTGTCTCGTCGGTGAATTGGTGCACCCCGGCAGGCCAGGGCTCCGGCGTTCCCTGCCCGGCAGGCGGGTAGCGGCCGCGGCAACGACGGCGAAGGTGACGCGGTTGTCACCAGGCGCTCGCACAACAAACACGGCAAACCGGGCCCGCGCTGCGTGTCGGCGCTCGTCTGGCGCGCAATCGGTGCATCGTAGAGCGGTTGGGCGGCAAATTACAGAAAGGAAGTCTTTTGACGGCGGCCGAGGCGAAAGATCCGGAGCCGGTGGTGGAGGGTGCCCCGGCTCACGATGGTGCGAAGGGCAAGCGCCGCCGCCGGCCGCGCTTCCGGGTGAGCATCCAGTCCAAGCTCATGGTGCTGTTGCTGCTGTCGAGCATCGTTTCGGTGGCCGCGATCGTGGCGGTCGGTTTTCACGCCGGCCGTAGTTCGCTCAGCGCTGCCGCGTACGGACGTCTGACCCAGCTACGCGAATCGCAGCTGCGTGCGGTGGAGACGCTGTTCTCCGACCTGACCAATTCGCTGGTCATCTACGCCCGCGGGCTGACCGTGATAGACGCGGTCGCGCAGTTCACCGCCGGATTCGACCAACTGGCGGACGCGACGATAAGCCCGGCGCAGCAAGAGTCGCTCGTCAACTACTACAACGACCAGCTCATCAAACCGGTCGAACACCTGACTGGAACCAAACTCGACCTCGAAGCGCTGCTGCCGACATCGCCGGCGCAGAAATACCTGCAGGCGTACTACACCGCGCCGTTCACGTCCGATCAGGATTCGATGCGGCTGGACGACGCCGGCGATGGCAGCGCGTGGTCGGCCGCCAACGCGGAATTCAACGGCTACTTTCGCGAGATCGTCACCCGATTCGATTACGACGATGCGGTTCTGCTTGATACCCGTGGCAACATCGTCTACAGCTTGAGCAAGGACCCCGATCTCGGCACCAACATACTGACCGGGCCGTATCGCGAATCCAACCTGCGTGATGCTTATCTCAGGGCGCTGGGCGCCAACGCCGTCGACTTCACCTGGATCACCGATTTCGAGCCGTATCAACCACAGCTGGACGCGCCGACGGCCTGGCTGGTGTCCCCGGTGCTGCAGGGCGGCAGAACCGAAGGTGTGTGCTGGCGCTACCGCTGCCCATCGCCAAGATCAACAAGATGATGACCGCCGACAAGAACTGGCAAGCGGCCGGGATGGGTACCGGGACCGAGACCTATCTTGCCGGGCCGGACAACCTCATGCGATCGGATTCGAGGTTGTTCCTGCAGGATCCCGAAGAATATCGCCGCCAGGCGGTGGCGGCCGGGACCTCACCGGAGGTGGTGAACCGGGCGATCCAACTCGGGAGCACGGTGTTGCTGCATCCGGTGGCGACCGCGGGTCTGCGTGAGGCGCAGCGGGGCCAGACCGGAACGGTCAGCGCGGTCGACTATACGGGTAACCGCGAGCTGGAAGCCTTTGCGCCGCTGAATATTCCCAACTCGGATCTGCATTGGTCGATCCTGGCGACCAACGACGATTCTGCGGCATTCGCCGCCGCGGCCGCATTCAGCAAGGCGCTGGTATTGGTGACCGTGGCGATGATCGTGATCATCTGTGTCTTCTCGATGTTGATCGCCCAACTGATGGTGCGGCCGATCAGACGCCTGGAGGCGGGCACCGAGAAGATCAGCGGCGGTGACTACGACGCCGCGATTCCGGTGAAGTCGCGTGACGAGATCGGCGATCTGACCGCCGCTTTCAATGAGATGAGCCGAAGCCTGAATATCAAGGAGGATCTGCTCAACGAGCAGCGCCGGGAAAACGATCGGCTGCTGCTGTCGATGATGCCCGAGCCGGTGGTGCAGCGGTATCGCGAGGGCGAGCAGACCATTGCCCAGGAACACCAGGACGTCACCGTGATCTTCGCTGACATCCTGGGCTTGGACGAGGTCTCCCGATCGCTGTCGGGCAACGAGTTGGTCGCCATCGTCGATGACCTGTTCCGCCAGTTCGACTCGGCGGCTGAATCCCTTGGGGTGGAACGGATCCGCACGCTACATAACGGCTATCTGGCCAGCTGCGGGGTCACCACGCCACGTTTGGACAACGTCGCCCGCACGGTCGCATTCGCGCTGGAGATGCAGCGCATCATCGAGCGGTTCAACCACCAAAGCGGCCACCAACTACGGCTGCGGGCCGGAATCAACACCGGCAACGTCATCAGCGGGCTGGTCGGTCGAACCAGCGTTGTCTACGACATGTGGGGTGCGGCGGTAAGCACCGCTTACCAAATGCATAGTGGGTCAACGCAACCCGGTATCTACGTCACCTCGCAGGTGTATGAGGCGATGCGAGACGAGCGGCAGTTCGCACCGGCAGGGACCATCTCGGTCGGCGGTGTGCAAGAGCAGATCTACCGGATGTCGGAGCAGTCATGAACGTCCTGGGCGCCTCGTGGTTCCACTGGGCCATCGGCATCGCGATCGGAGTGCCGGTTGGCCTGATCCTGCTCACCGAGCTGCACAATTCGCTGGCCCGCAGGAACAGCCACGTGGCCCGTCAGGTCACCCTGCTACGCAACTTCCTGCTCCCGCTCGGTGCGTTGCTGCTGTTCCTGGTCAAAGCCTCACAAGTGCCGGCAGGAGAAGGCACGGTACGAATCCTGACCACGGTGTTCGGCTTCCTGGTGCTGGTGTTGCTGCTCTCTGCGCTCAACGCGACGGTATTTGCCAGCGCGCCGCAGGACAGTTGGCGCAAGCGGTTGCCCACCATCTTTCTCGATGTGGCCCGGTTCGCGCTGATCGGTATCGGGCTGGCGATGATCCTGTCCTACGTCTGGGGGGTTCGGGTCGGAGGCATCTTCACCGCCTTGGGCGTGACGTCGGTCGTGATCGGCCTGATGCTGCAGAACTCCGTCGGCCAGATCGTGTCGGGCTTGTTCATGCTGTTCGAGCAGCCATTCCGGATCGACGACTGGTTGGACACGCCCACTGCGCGAGGGCGAGTGGTGGAGGTCAACTGGCGTGCCGTACACATCGAAACCGGAACCGGGCTGCGAATCACCCCAAACTCGGTGCTGGCGACGACGGCTTTCACCAACCTCAGTCGCCCGGGTGGTTCGCACAAGTGCAGCATCACAACCAAATTCGCGGCGGACGATGCGCCGGACAAGGTATGCGCGATGCTGACCAGGGTCGCCAGCGCATTGCCCAATCTCAAGAGCGGGGTGATGCCGGCCACGGTTGCCCTGGGCGGCGCCGAGTACCGCACCACCGTCCGGATCAAGTCTCCCGCCGAAGACGGTGCTGCCCAAGATACGTTTTTGCGGTGGGTCTGGTACGCCGCCCGTCGCGAGGGGCTTGCGCTGGACGGGGCCGGTGACAGCTACTCGACCCCCCAACGAGTCCAGGACGCGTTGCGCGCGGTGAGCCCGGAACTCAAGCTCAGTCTGCTCGATCAGCAGTCGCTGGCCCCATACGCCAAGGTGGTGCGCTACGGCACCGATGAAACCGTCCAGCAAGCCGGCGTTGTGCCCAAAGGCATGTCCTTCATCATCGCCGGCAGCGTCCGTCTGATGGTGACGCCGGCGGACGGTCCCGCCGTCGCGGTCGGCACCCTCGGTAAGGGCGCCTTCCTGGGGGTGACCGCGTTGACTCGGCAACCCAACCCGGGCGGTGCGGTGGCGCTGGAAGAGGTGACCGTGCTCGACATCGATCGCGAGTATCTCGAGCGCATCGTGATGAGCAAGCCGGCGCTGTTGCAGGAGCTGGGGCGACTGATCGACGAGCGGCAGATGAAGGTGCGGCAAGTAACCCAGCGCGAACGGGTCGCTTGACAGCAGCCGCGGTCGCGACGTGGGCCCATCGGCCGGCGAGACTTGAGATCAACTGCTGGCTCATGCGCGATCGCGTGTTTCGCGCAAACGCCGTTTTGTCTGCGTTTCCGCGTTAGTCTGCTGCGGGATCTGCCGGTCCCGCGGCCATAGGCGAAAGGAAGCCGGGTGACATCGGGGCAGCCAACGGAACCCGTCACAGCAGCCGCGTCCGGTCAGACCGGCAGAACCGACAGTCGAGGTCGTCGGTTGCTGCGATTTCTCCGGGTCGGCATTCAGGCCAAGTTGTTGGTGACGCTGCTGGTCTGCAGCATCCTTTCGGTCGCGGTGGTCGGGGTCATCGGCTACGTCAGCGGCCGCAACGCGTTGCAGCGCGTTGCCGTTGAGCGACTACTCCAGCTGCGGGAGGCCCAGAAGCGGCAGGTCGAGGCACTCTTCTCCGAGTTGACCAAGTCGGTGATGGTGTACAGCAACGGGATGAGCGCCAACGAAGCCACCGCGGCGTTCACCGACGGCTTCGCGCAATTGGCCAACGCGACCGTCGACCCGGTCCAGCAGCAGGCGATCGTCGACTACTACGTCAACGAGCTGATCAAGCCGATCGACCAGGCGACCGGACACGAACTCGATCTCGAGGCGGTGCTGCCGGCATCGCCCGCGCAGACGTACCTGCAGGCGTACTACACCGCACCGTTCAGTTCGTCGAGTGAGTCGATGCGCTTCAACAACGCCGGTGATGGCAGCGCATGGTCGGCGGCCAACGCCCGTTTCAACGACTTTTTCCGCGGCATCGTCACCCGATTCCAGTACCGCGACGCGTTGCTGCTCGACCTGCAAGGCAACGTCGTCTACTCGGTCAACAAGGGACCCGATCTGGGGACCAACCTCTTTACCGGCCCGTATCGCGAGACCAACCTGCGTACCGCGTATCAAAAGGCGCTGGCGTCCAATGAGATCGACTTCGTGTGGATCACAGACTTCCAGCGCTATCAGCCCGAAGTTGACGCCCCCACCGCGTGGCTGGTGTCGCCGGTCGGGGTGGACGGCAAGCTGCAGGGAGTGATGGCCCTGGCGTTGCCGCCCACCAACTTGAACCAGATCATGAACGCCAACGAGAAGTGGGAAGCCGTTGGCATGGGTCGATCGACCGAAACGTATCTGGCGGGCTCGGACAACCTGATGCGTTCGGACTCACGGCTTTTCCTGGAAAGCCCGGACGAATACCGCCGCGAGGCGCTGGCCGGCGGTACCCGAGAAGACGTCGTGAACAAGGCGATCCGGTTGGGGACCACGGTGCTGGTCCAACCGGTGCCCAGCGCGGGCTTGCGCGCTGCCCTGCGTGGACAGTCCGGCATCACCAAGGACACCGACTATCTGGGCAATCGAGAGTTGGAGGCCTACGCCCCACTGGACGTGCCCAATTCCGATCTGCGGTGGGCGATTCTGGCGACTCGAGACGACTGGGATGCCTACGAGCGATTGTCGTCGTTCGGCCGGACGGTGGTGTTGGCGGTCGCGGGCATCACCCTATTCATCTGCGTGGTGTCCATGGTGCTGGCCAAGCTGCTGGTGCGCCCGATCCGTCGGCTGGAGGCGGGCACCGAGAAGATCCGCTCCGGCGACTACGAGGTCACCGTGCCGGTCAAGTCGCGCGACGAACTTGGTGATCTCACTGCGGCTTTCAACGAGATGAGCAGCAATTTGAAAGTCAAGGATCAGCTGCTCACCGAGCAGCGCAGCCAAAACGAGCAGCTGCTGCTCGCACTGATGCCAGAACCGGTGGTGCAGCGCTACCGAGCGGGCGGCGAGGTCATCGCCGAAGAGCATCAGGATGTCACGGTCATCTTCGCCGAGCTCATCGGGCTCGAAGAGATCTCCGACGGGCTCTCTGGTGACGAATTGGTCGGTATCGTCGACGAGCTGTTCCGACAGTTCGATTCGGCGGCCCAATCCCTGGGCGTGGAACCGATTCGCACATTTCACAATGGCTACCTCGCCGCCTGCGGCGCCACCACGCCGCGACTGGACAACGTGCACCGGGGCATCGAGTTTGCCCTCGAGATCGAGCTCATCGTGAACAGGTTCGCCAACCAGTCACAGCATCCGCTGCGAGTGCGGGTCGGGGTCACCACCGGCAGAGTCGTCAGTGGTCTGGTGGGCCGATCGAACCTGGCCTACGACATGTGGGGCGGCGCGGTGCAGATGGCCTACCGAATGCTCGGCCACCTGTCGGATCCGGGCATCTACGTCAGCGCCCGGGTGCACGACGCGATGCGCGAAATATGGACGTTCACACCGGCCGGCGCCATCTCGGTCCGGGGATCACAGCAGCAGATCTGGCAAGTGTCGGAGCGGCGATGAGCGTGTTCGGCTCGGCTTGGTTCTACTGGGCCGTCGGAATCGCGGCGGCTCTGCCCGTGCTGGTCGTGATTCTCACCGAAGTCCAGCGGCTGTTGCGCCGCAGGCAAAGCGCGCTGGCCCGCCAAGTCGGCCTGCTGCGCAACTATGTGCTGCCGCTGGGCGCGCTGTTGCTGCTGCTGGTCAATGCGACGGGAGTGCCGGCCCACGACACCGCGGTGCGGCTGCTGGCCACCGTATTCGGCTTCCTGGTCTTGGTCCTGCTGTTGTCCGGGCTCAATGCCGCGGTCTTCTCCGGGGCCCCGCAGGGTTCGTGGCGCCGACGGCTACCGGTCATCTTCGTCGACGTCGCACGGTTCGTACTGATCGGCGCCGGACTGGCGGTGATCCTCTCGTTCGTCTGGGGCGTTCGAATCGGCGGCCTGTTCACCGCGCTGGGGGTGACATCGGTCGTCATCGGTCTGATGTTGCAGAACTCCGTCAGCCAGATTGTCTCCGGCCTGTTCATGCTGTTCGAGCAACCGTTCCAGATCGACGCCTGGCTCGATACGACCACCACGCGGGGACGAATCGTCGAGGTGAACTGGCGTGCAGTGCACATCGAGACCGGCAGCGGACTGCGAATCACCCCGAACTCGGTACTGGCCAGCACACCGTTCACCAACCTGAGCCGCCCGGCCGGCGCCTACCAGTTGGCGATACCGACCAAGTTTTCCGACGCGGACGCCCCCGGATCGGGTGTGCGCGCTGCTGTCCCGGGTTGCCGCCGCGCTGCCGCAGCTCGACGGCGGGTTCCTAGTTACCACCGAGCCGGTCGGCGGCACCGAATACTGCACCACCATCGGGCTGCGGTCGCCGGCCGAGGAGAGTGCCGCGCGCGCAACATTTCTGCGCTGGATTTGGTACGCCGCGCGGCGGGAGGGGCTGCACCTCAACGAGGCCGATGACGATTTCTCGACCACCGAACGCGTCCAGCCCGCGCTCAAGACGGTGGTGGCACCGGTGATGAGGCTCAGCGATACCGACCAGCAGGCGTTGTTGTCCAGCGCCAGGATCATTCGGTTCGCGGCCGGCGACACCATGGAGTACGCCGGACAGGTGCCGGCTGGGATGACGTTCTTGATCACCGGACGCGTGCGGCTGACCGCGACGGCCGAAGACGGGTCGGTCGTGCCGGTCACCACGTTGCATGAAGGCGGATTCCTGGGGCTCACGGCGTTGACCCGCCAACCCAACCTGGCCGGCGCACATGCGCTCGACGAGGTCACCGCGCTCGAGGTCGACCGCGAGCACCTCGAACATCTGGTGATGCGTGAAACCACTGCTGCTGCAGGATTTTGGTCACATCCTCGAGGAGCGGCAAAGCAAGGTGCGACGGGTGGGCGGCCTCAATTAGCCCCCCGAGCCGCCCGGCCGGCCCCGCGCGGCCGGGCGGCCACCCGAACGGGCCGTCTTACTCGTCCGGCTAACGCCCGTTACCCTGGGGTAATGACTCTGCAAGCAGCACCCAGGAGTGCAGCGGCCCAGCAGCGCGAGCCGGACTTGCGCCAAGAGGTGCATGACGCCGCGCGCCGGGCGCGGGTCGCCGCTCGACTGTTGGCCGTGGTGCCGACCGGGGTCAAAGACCGCGCGCTGCATGCGGCCGCCGATGCGATATTGGCCCACGTCGACCGGATTCTGTCGGCCAACGCCGAAGACCTCGACGCGGCACGGGCTGCCGATACCCCCGCCGCGATGCTCGACCGGCTGGCCCTCAACCCGCAACGGGTCGATGGGATCGCCGCGGGCCTGCGTCAGGTCGCGGGCCTGCCCGACCCGGTTGGCGAAGTGCTGCGCGGCTACACCTTGCCCAACGGTCTGCAGCTGCGCCAGCAGCGTGTCCCGCTCGGGGTGGTCGGCATGATCTACGAGGGGCGTCCGAACGTCACCGTGGATGCTTTCGGACTCACCCTCAAGTCGGGTAACGCGGCATTGCTGCGCGGCAGTTCGTCGGCGGCGCGGTCCAACGAAGCCCTGGTCAATGTGTTGCGGTCGGCCCTCGACAGCGAGCAGCTGCCCGCCGACGCGGTCCAGCTGCTCTCCAGCGCCGACCGGTCCACGGTCACCCATCTCATCCAGGCCCGCGGCCTGGTCGACGTGGCGATTCCGCGTGGCGGTGCGGGTCTGATCGACGCGGTGGTGCGTGATGCGCAGGTTCCCACCATCGAGACCGGCGTCGGCAACTGCCATGTCTACGTGCATGAAGCCGCCGACCTCGACGTCGCCGAACGAATCCTGCTCAACTCCAAGACCCGCCGACCCAGCGTCTGTAACGCGGCCGAGACGCTGTTGGTCGACGCGGCGATCGCCGAGCATGCCATGCCCCGGCTGATTGGCGCTCTGCAGGACGCCGGTGTCACCGTGCATCTCGATGCGGATGAGCAGGACCTGCGTCGTGAATACCTGGCGATGGAGATCGCGGTGGCGGTGGCGGACGGTGTGGACGGTGCCATCGCCCACATCAACGAGTACGGCACCGGTCACACCGAGGCCATCGTGACCACTAACCTTGCTGCGGCCCAACGGTTTACCGAGCGGATTGATGCCGCTGCGGTGATGGTCAACGCATCGACGGCCTTCACCGACGGTGAGCAGTTCGGCTTCGGCGCCGAGATCGGTATCTCGACTCAGAAGCTGCACGCCCGCGGTCCGATGGGCCTGCCGGAACTGACCTCGACCAAGTGGATCGTGTGGGGTGAGGGTCACACGCGTCCGGCCTGACGGCCCCCGTTAGGACCTGTAAGGAGAACCATTGTGAGCGTGCCAGCACGGTCCGTACCGCTGTTCGCCGACATCGCCGATGTCTCACGCAGGTTGGCGCAGACCGGCTATCTGCCGGACACCGCCACCGCGACCGCGGTCTTTCTCGCCGACCGGCTCGGCAAGCCGCTGCTGGTAGAAGGCCCCGCCGGGGTGGGCAAGACCGAACTGGCCCGCGCCGTCGCGCAAGCCACCGGCTCCGGGCTGGTCCGGCTGCAGTGCTACGAGGGCGTGGACGAGGCCCGCGCGTTGTACGAGTGGAACCACGCCAAACAGATCCTGCGCATCCAGTCCGGCTCGGGTGACTGGGAGGCGACAAAGGATGACGTCTTCAGCGAGGAATTCTTGCTGCAGCGCCCGCTGCTGACCGCTATTCGGCGCACCGAACCGACGGTGCTGCTGATCGATGAAACCGACAAGGCCGACATCGAGATTGAAGGCCTGCTGCTGGAGGTGCTGTCCGACTTTGCGGTCACCGTCCCCGAGCTGGGCACGCTGACCGCAACCCGGGCGCCGTTCGTGCTGCTGACCTCCAACGCCACCCGAGAGCTGTCCGAGGCGCTCAAGCGGCGCTGCCTATTCCTGCACATCGACTTCCCGACTCCCGAAATGGAACGCCGCATTCTGTTGTCGCGGGTTCCCGAGCTGCCCGAGCACATCGCGGAGGAGCTGGTGCGCATCATCGGGGTCCTGCGCGGGATGCAGCTCAAGAAGCTGCCGTCGATTGCCGAGACCATCGACTGGGGCCGCACCGTGCTGGCGCTGGGGCTGGACACCATCGACGATGCGGTCGTTGCTGCCACCCTCGGTGTGGTGCTCAAACATCAGTCCGATCAGCAACGTGCAACCGGGGAACTCCGGTTGAACTGAGGGGATTGCGCTGATGGCCACTCGCCGTATCCGACCTAGCTACCCGCTCGCCCCGCACGGGTTGCCCGGCCATCTGGTTGGTTTCGTGGAAGCGCTTCGCGGCAGCGGAATTTCGGTGGGCCCCTCGGAGACGGTGGACGCCGGCCGAGTGATGGCGGCCCTTGGGTTCGAGGATCGTGAGGTGCTACGCGAGGGCATCGCTTGCGCGGTGCTGCGCCGGCCCGACCACCGCGACACCTACGACGCCATGTTCGACCTGTGGTTCCCGGCCGCCCTGGGCGCGCGGGCGGTCATCACCGAGGAGCAAGCCGGGCAGTCCGAGGGCTTGCCGCCCGACGACGTCGAGGCGATGCGGCAGATGCTGCTGGATTTGCTCACCGACAACCCGGATCTGGCCGACATGGACCAGCGGCTGGTGGGGATGATCGCGCTGATCGTGGAGACCTACGGCAAGTACAACTCCAGCCGGGGGCCGTCGTTCTCGTCGTATCAGGCGCTCAAGGCGATGGCGCTGGACGAACTCGAGGGCAAGCTGTTGGCCGGCCTGCTTGCCCCCTATGGTGACGAGCTCACCCCCACCCAAGAGCAGATCGCTAAAGCGATTGCAGCGCAGAGGGTTTCTCAGCTCCGCAAGATGGTCGACGCGGAGACCAAGCGGCGCACCGCCGAGCAGCTCGGGCGTGACCACGTCCAGATGTACGGCATTCCGCAGCTTTCCGAAAATGTCGAGTTCCTGCGAGCCTCCGGTGAGCAACTGCGTCAGATGCGCCGGGTGGTTGCCCCACTGGCGCGCACGCTGGCGACCCGGTTGGCGGCTCGGCGGCGCCGCGCTCGGGCGGGTTCCATCGATCTGCGCAAGACGCTGCGCAAATCGATGTCCACCGGTGGGGTGCCGATCGACGTGGTGTTGCGCAAGCCGCGCCCGGCGCGCCCGGAACTGGTTGTGCTGTGCGACGTCTCCGGTTCGGTGGCGGGGTTCAGTCACTTCACGTTGCTGTTGGTACATGCTCTACGCCAACAGTTTTCGCGGGTGCGGGTCTTTGCGTTCATCGACACCACCGACGAAGTGACGCACATGTTCGGGCCGGATGCTGACTTGGCTGTGGCGATCCAGCGGATCACCAGGGAGGCCGGGGTTTACAGCCGAGACGGCCATTCCGACTACGGCAACGCGTTTGTCTCTTTCATGCAGGGTTTCCCCAACGTGCTGTCCCCCCGCAGCTCGCTTCTGGTGCTCGGTGACGGTCGCACCAACTACCGGAATCCGGCCACCGACGTGCTGGCCGACATGGTGACCGCGAGTAGGCACGCGCACTGGCTCAACCCCGAGCCCCAACACCTGTGGGGCAGCGGAGACTCGGCGGTGCCGCGCTATCAGGAGGTCATCGCGATGCACGAATGCAGATCGGCAAAGCAGCTGGCCACCGTGATCGACGAACTACTGCCGGTGTGACCGGGGCACTTCAGTGCGTCTTGCGAAAGACCAGCCAGCGCAGCTCGATCGGGCTCATCTCGCGGGCCACCGGAAACACGTCGAGGCCGCTGACCCAGTCGGCGTACCAGCTGGTGGGAGGCCAGGCGTCGGCCGGCAGATGCGCCTTCTCGTAGTCGTACACGGAGTCGTCGGCGATGAGTTCGACGGGTAGTCCGGCCGCCGCAACCGATAGCTCGTGCCGGGTGAAAATGGTCGTGTAGGCCTGTTGGCCGAACTCGCGCGCCGCCTGGTCCGGCGTGTAGCCGCCGCAGGCCAGGAAGGCGTTGAAGACCAAGCGCGCACCGGGAGCAAGGCATTGCGCGGCTAGTTCGAAGAGCTCGCGCAACTGCTGGGTGGTCCGAAAGTCCGACACCACCTCCGAGAGCACGATCAGCTGATAATCGCGCCGCAGGTCCGCAATGGTCGTGAAGACGTCGCGCACGATGACGCGTACGTCGAGGCCCTCCTTCTCGGCGTCGGCCCGGATCATCTCGGCGAATTTCGGCGTCAGTTCCACGACGTCGACCGGATGCCCCCGTCGCGCCAGGGCAAGGGCATTGCGCCCGGTCCCCGCACCGATCTCGAGCACCCGATGCGTGCTGGGATCGGCCGCCTCGTTAGCCAGCGCCCACACCCGAGCGTCGGGTTCGGTACCGAACAGCGGGGCCTTGCGGGTGTCGATCCAGTTTTCGTAGGCGGCCTCCACGGTCCACCAGCGCGCATTGACCTCGTAGTTCAGCGTGGGGCCGACGGGCGCGTTGAACGAGATGATGATGCTGGAACGGGGCGAGGCCGAGTAGGCCTGAGCCAACTGGCCTTCGAGCACCGAACGCAGATGGGCAAGCTCCTCCTCGGAGAACTTTCGTCCCACATCGGCGAACATGCCATCGCACATCTTCACGTACTCGTCGATCATGGCCGGCACCGCCGGCAGCGTGATCTTGCCGGTGACCTCCGATCGGCTATAAAACCGCCGGGTCATCGAATTTTTCAGCGACTGCTGGGAGTCCACGGAGCCCAGCGGCATGTTTTCCACAGACCCCTTTTACCTGACCGGGCGGCTCGATGCGGCGCCATTGCTCAAAGGCTCATGATTCGCAAAACGCGAAGCGGCTCCCGCAGGTCCGGGCTGGGCCAGGCGGACCAGCGGCCCAGTGCCTGTCGTTTGCTCCGTCCGGGCCGGTTCCCGCACGATCTGAGCGGCGCCGTGCGCTCAAGTAAGCTGGCAAACCGTGCAAAAGCACCGTCGCAGGCTAGGTGTCATGGGTGGGACTTTCGATCCCATCCATTACGGTCACCTGGTCGCCGCCAGTGAGGTAGCCGACCGCTACGAACTCGACGAGGTCGTGTTCGTGCCCAGCGGACAGCCGTGGCAGAAGGGACGGCGTGTTTCGCCTGCCGAAGACCGCTATCTGATGACGGTCATCGCGACGGCTTCCAACCCCCGCTTTTCGGTCAGCCGGGTCGACATCGACCGGGGCGGTCCTACCTACACCAAGGACACGCTGCGGGATCTGCATGCCCTCAACCCGGCTGCGGAGCTGTACTTCATCACCGGCGCCGACGCCCTGGCCTCGATCATGTCCTGGCAGGGCTGGGAGCAGATGTTTGAGTCGGCGCGGTTTGTCGGAGTGAGTCGGCCGGGCTACGAACTGCGCCACGACCATGTCACCGCCGCGCTGGACGGGCTCGCCGAGGACGCCTTGTCCCTGGTGGAGATCCCGGCGCTGGCGATCTCATCGACGGATTGCCGTCGGCGCGCCGCGCATGGTCGCCCCCTGTGGTACCTGATGCCCGACGGCGTCGTGCAGTATGTCTCAAAGCGCAGGCTCTACCGCACGCCACCGGACTCGGGGGGCGGGGAGACCCTGGACACCACGACCATTCTGCCCGCGGGGAACAACACATGAGCGCTACTCAGGAAGCCATCGACATGGCGACGGTGGCTGCCGGCGCCGCGTCGGCCAAACTGGCCGACGACGTGCTGGTCATCGACGTGTCCGGCCAGCTGGTCATCACCGACTGCTTCGTGATTGCTTCGGCGTCCAACGAGCGCCAGGTCAACGCCATCGTCGACGAGGTCGAGGAGAAGATGCGCCGAGCCGGCTATAAGTTGGCGCGCCGCGAGGGGGCCCGCGAGGGCCGCTGGACGTTGTTGGACTATCGCGACATCGTGGTCCACGTCCAGCATCAGGATGACCGCAGTTTTTACGCACTCGACCGGTTGTGGGCCGACTGCCCGGTGGTGGCGGTGGACTTGGCGGAGGGCTCCGATGACCCGGCGGAGGCGCCATGACCGTGCGCCGGCTGGTGATGCTGCGGCATGGGCAGACCGACTACAACCTGGGTAGCCGGATGCAGGGGCAACTGGACACCGATCTAAGCGACCTGGGCCGCGCCCAGGCCGTGGCCGCCGCAGAGGTGCTGGGCAAACTGCAGCCGCTGCTGATCGTCTCGTCGGATCTGCGGCGCGCGTACGACACCGCAACCAGGCTGGGGGAGCGCACCGGCCAGCAGGTGCGGGTGGACCCCCGGCTGCGTGAGACCCACTTCGGTGATTGGCAGGGATTGACCCACACCCAGATTGACGCCGAGGCGCCAGGCGCCCGGCTGGCATGGCGCGAAAATGCCGAGTGGGCTCCGCACGGCGGGGAAAGCAGAATCGACGTGGCCGCGCGCAGCGTGCCGTTGGTCACCGAGCTGGTCTCCGCCGAGCCGGAATGGGGTGGCCCCACCCAGGCGGACCGCCCGGTGGTGCTCGTCGCACATGGCGGTCTGATCGCCGCGTTGTCGGCCGCGCTGCTGAGGCTGCCGGTTTCCAATTGGCCCGCGTTGGGGGGCATGGGCAACGCCAGCTGGGTGCAGCTGTCCGGCCATTCCGACGCTGCCGGCAGCGATTTCGACGCGATCCGGTGGCGTCTGGACGTGTGGAACGCTTCGGCGCAGGTCGCCAACGATGTCCTCTGAGCGCGGGGCAAGCCCCAGCCAACGGCCCCTGCTGCTGGTTTTCGCCGACTCGCTGTCCTACTACGGTCCGACCGGCGGACTGCCCGCCGACGATCCCCGCATCTGGCCGAATATCGTTGCAGCACAACTGGGGTGGGATCTGGAACTGATCGGGCGGATCGGCTGGACATGCCGCGACGTCTGGTGGGCGGCCACCCAGGATCCGCGGTCGTGGGCGGCGCTACCCCGAGCCGGCGCGGTGATCTTTGCCACCAGCGGGATGGACTCACTGCCCTCGGTGTTGCCGACGGCGCTGCGCGAGCTCATTCGCTATGTGCGTCCACCGTGGTTGCGACGGTGGGTGCGCGATGGGTACGCCTGGGTGCAGCCACGGCTGTCACCGGTGGCTCGCTCGGCCCTGCCGGCGGATCTGAGCGCTGAATACCTCGAACAGACGCGTAGCGCAATCGATTTCAACCGCCCGGGCATTCCCGTTGTGGCGTCCCTACCGTCAGTGCACATCGCCGAGACCTACGGCAAGGCGCATCACGGCCGCCCCGGCACCGTGTCCGCGATAACACGATGGGCGCAGCGCCACGATGTCCCGCTGGTAGATCTCAAAGCCGCAGTTGCCGAAGAGATCATGAGCGGGTGCGGCAACCCGGACGGAATCCACTGGAACTTCGAGGCTCACCAGGGGGTCGCGGAGCTGATGCTCAAGGCGCTGGCCGAAGCCGGGGTGCCCAGCGAGAAGCCGCGCAGCTAAACCATGGCCGTTGTGGTGGTCACGGATACATCGGCGCGCCTGCCCGCCGATATCCGAGAACGGTGGGCGATACGCGAGGTCCCGCTGCATATCCTGCTCGACGGCGTCGACCTGCGTGACGGTGTGGATGAGGTCCCCGACGATATTCACAAGTGTCATGCCACCACTGCCGCGGCCACCCCGGCCGAGCTGCGTGCCGCCTATCGCGCAGCGCTGGCCGATAGTGCCGGTGATGGGGTAGTGGCGGTGCATATTTCGGCGGGACTGTCGGGAACCTACCGCGCCGCCAAACTGGCCGCGGCGGATCTGGGGCCCGAGGTGCGCGTCATCGACTCGAAGTCGGCCGCGATGGGAACCGGGTTCGTCGCGCTCGCGGCGGCACGGGCCGCTGCGGCCGGAGAAGATCTCGAATCCGTTGGGCGCGCTGCCGATGCCACCGTGAGCCGGACGCACGCGTTCGTCGTCGTCCACCGGCTGGACAACTTGCGCCGCAGCGGACGAATCGGCGGCGCCAAGGCATGGCTGGGCACCGCCTTGGCCCTCAAGCCGCTGTTGCGGGTTGAGGACGGAAAACTCGTGCTAGCCCAACGGGTTCGCACCGTCAAGCATGCAATGGCGGCGCTGGTCGACCGAGTATGTGAAGTGGTCGGGCGCGAACCGGCGCTCTTGGCCGTGCATCATGTCGCCAATGTGGAGGGCGCCAACAGCGTCGCGGTGGAACTGGGCCGCCGCCTTCCGGCATGTGAGCCGGCGCTGGTGACCCCACTGGGGCCGGTGCTGGCGTTGCACGTCGGCGCCGAAGCGGTCGCGGTTTGCGTGCAAGTCGGCGCTGCTTCGCTGCGGGGGTAGCCCAAACACCGAGTTGTTCGGACAGGGCGCGGTTTTCAGTGGGTTGGCGCCGCGACCCTGGGCCGGGCATTGTCGCCGCGCGGGTGCACAACCTGCGGCCACCAGAACCAGCGGCCCAGCAACGTCGCGATCGATGGCATCAGCAGGGTGCGCACGATCAGCGTGTCCAGCAGTAGGCCGATGCACACCGTGGACCCGAACTGTCCGAGCACCCGCAGATCGCTGCCCAGCATGGACGCCATGGTGAAGGCGAAAACCAGACCTGCGGCGGTCACCACCCCACCGGTTCCGGCCATGGACCGGATGATCCCGGTCTTGAGTCCGGCGTGGATTTCTTCGCGGAACCGCGAGACCAGCAACAGGTTGTAGTCCGAACCGACGGCCAGCAGGATGATGACCGACAGCGCGGCCACGATCCAGTGGATCTTGATGCCGAACAAATCCTGCCAAATGAGCACGGACAGACCGAATGACGCGGCGATCGAGCTGGCTGCGGTGCCGACGATCACCAGGGCGGCGACTACGCTTCGGGTGAGCAGCAACATGATCAAGAAGATCAGTGTCAGCGCAGATACCACCGCGATCATCAGGTCGTACTTTTCGCCGTCGGCCATGTCTTTGAAGGTGGCGGCGGTTCCGCCCAGATAGACCTTGGCATCCGAGAGCGACGATTGCTTCAGGCCCTCCTGCGCCGCTGTGCGTTCCGCGTCGACCCGCGAAATCCCCTCCGGGGTCATCGGATCGCCCTGGTGGGTAATGAAAAACCGGGCCGATTTTCCGTCCGGAGACAAGAACATCCGAAGCCCCGTCTGGAAGTCCGGGTTGTCGAAGGCTTCCGGGGGCAGGTAAAAGAAGTCATCGTTCTTGGAAGCGTCGAAACTCTGGCCCATGACGATAGCGGTGTTGCTGAGTTCGTCCATCTGGTCGAGCATCGCCGAGAACGTGGACTGCATGGTCAGCGTCAGCGCTTTGGTCGTCTTCATGGTGGCGATCATCGGCGGAATCAAAGTCAGCATCTGTGACGTGAGACCGGCCGTGTGCTGTATGTCTTCGGTGAGTTCGGAGAACTTCTCGGAAAGCTTGTCGATCCCGTCCAGAGAGTCGAACAGCGATCTGAACGACCAGCAGATCGGAACGTCGAAACAGTGTTTTTCCCAGTAGAAGTAGGACCGCATCGGTCGCCAGAAGTCATCGAACTCGGCGAGGTGGTCTCGCAGCTCGTCGGTGATGGTCGAGGTTTCGGCGGTGACGCGCGCCATGTCGGTCGTGGTGGTGTCGAGCTCGCGCATGACGGCGTACATGCGTTCTGTGGTGTCGATCAGGACCTGCATCTCGTCGGCCATCTTGGTCATGTCGGCCATTCGCTCTCTCAGGAAGGCCATGTTCTGCATCATCGTCTGGCTTTGCATGCTGTTCTGAAACGGTATGGAGCTGTGCTGGATCGGGATACCCAGCGGCCTGGTGATGTCCTGGATCATGGCGATGCCCACGGTGCGGATGACGTTCTTGGCCACTTTGTCCAGGACAAGCATGTCCGCCGGGTTTCGCATGTCGTGTTCGGCCTCGACCATCAACATGTCGGGGTTCATCCGGGCGTGCGAAAAGTGCCGGTCGGCAGCGGCCTCGCCGAGATTGGACGGCGCCGAGGCCGGTAGGTAGTAGCGGTCGTTGTAGCTGGTCTTGAAACCGGGCAGGGCGACCATGCCGACCAGAACGATCGCGCCGCTCAGCGCCAGAATCGGTGCGGGCCAACGTACCACCGCGGTGCCGACCCGCCGCCACAGCCGGCCTCTATTGGCGGCCCGCTTGGATTCGAATAGGTGGAATCGGCTGCCCACGAATACCACTGCGGGACCCAGTGTCAGCCCGGCCAACACGACGACCAACATCCCGATTGCCACGGGTGCGCCCATCGTGTTGAACCAGGGCAGCCGCGCGAAACTCAGGCAGTAGGTGGCACCGGCGATGGTCAGGCCGGATCCCAAGACCACCGGGGCCACCCCACGAAAGGTTGTGTAGTAGGCGTCTTCTCGGTCCTCGCCCGCTTGGCGCGCCTCTTGGTAGCGGCCGACCAGAAAGATCCCGTAGTCGGTCCCGGCGGCGATCGCCAGCATCGTCAGAATGTTCGCGGCAAACGTGGTGAGTCCGAATACGTTGTGGTAGCCCAATACCGCCACCACTCCCCGCGAGGAGGCCAACGCGATTCCGGTCATGAACAGCTGGATCACGGTGGTGACGATGGAGCGGTAGACCAGCAGCAACATCACCGCGATGGCGCCCAGGGTGAACATCGTGATTTTGGCCAAGCTGGCGTTGCCGATCAGGTTCATGTCGTCGCTGAGCGCGGCGGGCCCGGTGACATATGCCTTGACCCCGGCGGGTTCGTGCGTCCGGTTGATGACGTCACGCACGGCTTCGACCGATTCATTGGCCAGGGTCGTGCCCTGGTTTCCGGCCAGGTTCACCATCACGTAGGCGCTTTTTCCATCGGCGCTTTGGGCCCCCGCGGCGGTCAGCCGGTCGCCCCAGAAATCCTGGATGTGCTGTATGTGTTCGGGGTCCTGGCGCAGCTGGCGAATTAGGCTGTCGTAGTACTGGTGCGCATCATCGCCGAGCTTGTGCTGGCCCTCCAGGACGATCATGACCGTGCTGTTGGAGTCGAATTCCCGGAAGTTGTGTCCCAGCCGCATCATCGCCTTCATCGACGGCGCGTCCATCGGGGTCATCGGCGCGGAATGTTGTTCGCTGACCACCTCGAGCGACGGGACGACCACGTTGACCAGGACCGTCAGCAGCACCCAGCCCAGGATGATCGGCACGGCAAGGATCCGGATGGTGTGCGGAATGACCGGGCGGTGGCCGCGCTCGCGGTTGGGTGCGCCGCCGGTGGCCGCGCCGATTTCGATCGGGCCGGTGTCCTCGGTGCTGATACTGGCGCCGCTGTTGGACTCGCTCATGCCGATTTCACTAAGCAAAAGGTCTGCGGATTGACCCCGGCGGCCGACTTCTCTTCCCGCACCACACCATCCACGGTGATACGGCAGCCGATCTGACTACCGTCGCCTTGAGCCATAATGTTTGCGCTCACCGAGGGCAGCGTCGTCGAGATAGTGAACGACCACGGCAGGGGGGCCGCGTTTACCTGGTGTGTGTTGGCGTCGGCGTCCCAAAAGTTGATGTTGGCGGTGGATCCGGCGGGGCCGGAGATTTCATAGATGACGACCTTGGGGTTGAACTGCACGATGTCGATCCCGGCGCCGGCGTTGGCGTTGAGGTCCTCAGAACCGAATATCTTGTGCAGGCGTGACACCACCAAGCCCGAGATGGCCAGTACCACCACCATCAGCAAGGGGATCCACGCTCGTTTGAGCACGCTGGTAACAGGAATCGTAGGCACCCGACCGCCCCTCCGCTCGCCGATGCAGCTCGCCGTGGCCTGCTGGGCAAGCAAGCTTCCGGCGTAGGCAAGAAAATATTTGCTTGGCTAAGCAGTCTAACTCTTAGTGCACGACTTCGTTCCAGGCGCCGGCGGGCGGGGGTGATCGCTTCGGATCGGCATGGCCGACCGCCACAATGGGCGCTTTTAAACTTGCTTGATCGACGCATCGAGGCGCCGCTCATCGGCAGTTATTGATCTGACTTTCGCCGGGGGACCGCTCTCGGCAGTGTTGTTCAGCCGTTCGAGTCACGTGCGCTGCGGGCGCGAATCGCTGTCCTGCGCCACCGGCAGGAACGCAAACAGCACCTGCCCGCCAAAGTAAAGAATCCAGTTCAGCGCATACAGGTCGAACCCAGGAACATTCGAGTCCTGGCCCGAGGGCAGCCAGGTGAAAAATAGGTACAGGTCTGAGACGGGGATGAGCAATCCGCCAATCAGTACCGATAGCGCCAGCAAGCTGAATCGGTCGGCCCAGAAATACCAGATGCTGAAACTGATCAGCGCCGTGTAGATGATCAGATTGAAGAGGAAGCTGCCCACCTCGAGGAAGTGATGGCCCTGCACCGAGTTCCGGATGTGCAGGACCCAAGTCGCCGTGTTGGCCGCCGCAACCACGGCGACGATAAGCCAGCGAGCCCGATATGCGAAGCCGCCGTACGAGCGCAGCCTGGGCGCGGCAAACTTGTACAGCACAATGGCATATAGGCCGTAGGCGATGCCGAAAAGAATCACCGCGGCCGACAGTTTGCGGCTGATCGGCTCGATGCCGGAGATCGCGCTATTGACCACATCTCCGACCGTGGCGAATGCCATCCCCACGATCAAAACCAGGGAATACTTCGCCACTTCTGGCGAAAGCTGTCGCTGATATGCGAGCCGCACCGCCAGGACGAAGAGCATCAGTCCGATATGCCACAGGTGGTAGAGGACCGTGGGTGGGCGGGCAGGGCTCCGGCGTTAACGCCGGAGCCCTGGGTGGGCGGGAGATCCCGCCGGTCCACAAGACCTCCAAAGTGATGCTGATGGCAATGACACTGAGCAGGGCCCTGGCGTAGGCAGCCATTGTCAGAGGGCCGCCCGCCCGGTGATCGGCGGCAGATCGGCAAGCGTCACGATCCCCGGTTTGGCGGCCACCACCGCCGGAACCGCATTGGTGACCGGCATCGCGGTGTAGATCATGCCCAGGCCCATGAAACCGGGCTCCGTCCAGTCCTTCGGCGGCAGACAGTGCAGCACCGTGCGCATGTTGGGCAACCCGAACACCTGGATGACATGTCCGTGCTCGAGTGGCTTGGGCGGAACCACATGATTGCCCATCGTCCAGTTGAATCCGACGCTGACGACGTTGCGATCACCGACCCAGCCGCGGTGGTAGCCGTATACGCTGCCGACAGTGCCCGCGGGGATCTTCATGAACCCCAAATCGGTGTCCGCGGTGGCCGCGGTGAAGGTGACGTCGAAGGTCATCTTGTCCAACGTTGCGCCGATCGCGTCGGCCATCATCGCCGCCGATTCGGCGAAGACCTCGCTTTCGGCCCGCACGCTCTCGGCCAGGCCGGGGGTGTCGGGATGCTGGGAGAACCCCATCGCCGTCTGGGTGGCCGCCGATTCGTAGGTCGAGCAGTCGACGGATTCGGTGATCCGGATTTCGTCGACTCGCTCGCACGAGCCGCTGAGCACCATGCCGACCATGTTGGTCATCCCCGGATGTGCGCCGCTGCCGAAGATCGTCGCGCCGCCGCGTTCGCAGGCGGCCAGGATGCGTTCCCGGTCCCGCGGTGTCTGCTTGCCCCCGGTGATCCAGGCGGCGCTGGTGCACACATTCACGCCCGACTCGAGCAATCCCACCAGCTCATCGATGTTGGGCCACAACGGGTTATAGCAACACGCGTCGGCGCCCAGCGCGAGCAGCGCGCCGATGTCGCTGGTCGCCCGCACCCCGGTGGGGTCCGGCCAGCCCGCCAGCTCGGCGGCGTCGACACCAACCTTGTCCGGGCCGTGTGCGTACACCCCCACCAGTTCCAGGTCGGGTCGCCCGATGATGGCGTGCAGCGACCGCCGCCCGATATTTCCGGTGGTCCACTGGATAACCCGAAGCGGGCGTTCTGTGCTCATCGAAGGCTCCTTTGCCGTTGCGATTGGACCCATTATGTTCACCGAGCTTTGGTGGGCTCGGACTGCCTCCCGGGCGGAGCCGGTAAATGGGATGCGGGCCGGCGCCGCCGTGTGCCAGAGTCGGAGCCCGTGACTGCAGTACTGCCCGCATCGGTGACGTTGACCACTCCGGCCGAGGACGACTGGGCCGGGATGTACCTTTTGGCCGCGGCAAGTTTCACTGATTTCATCGGTGCGGAGTCGGCCGACGCCTGGCGGGGGCTGATACCTGCCGATGGGGCGGTGGTGGCCCGTCACGGCCGTGATGTCGTCGGGATGGCGCTGTTCATTGATCTGCAGCTGACGGTGCCCGGCGGCAACGTGCTTTCCACCGCCGGCATGAGCTTTGTCGCCGTCGCGCCAACGCACCGCCGGCGCGGGCTGCTGCGCGCGATGTGCGGTGAACTGGACCGGCGGATGGCCGATTCCGGGTATGCCGTGGCTGCGCTCCATGCCAGCGAGGGCGGCATCTACGGCCGATTCGGCTACGGCCCGGCGACGATTCTGCAGGAGCTGACCGTCGACAGACGCTTCGCCCGACTGCATGCCGGGGTGCCCGACGGAGGGCCGGTCAGGTTGGTCAGCCCCGCGCGCCATCGCGCTGAGTTCGAAGCGATCTACGAGCGCTGGCGCCAACGCGTACCAGGCGGCCTAGTGCGCCCGCCGGTGTTCTGGGACCAGCTGATGGCCGAATGCAAAGCCTCGCCCGGGGGCGAGCGCGAATCGTTTGCGCTGCTGCATGCCGACGGCTACGCGCTCTACCGGGCGGACAGATCCGACCCCAAGCTGACCCGCGTCGACGAGCTGCGCGCTGTGACCCCGGAAGCGCGGGCAGCCCTGTGGCGAACACTGCTCGGGCTGGACTCGATGGAGCGGGTCAGCATCGTCAGCCATCCGGCTGAGCCGATGCCGTTCCTGCTCACCAACACCCGACTGGCTCGCACGACCTGGCGGCAAGACGGCCTGTGGCTGCGCATCATGGACGTTGTGCCCGCCCTCGAGGCCCGCGCCTATTTCGGCGACCTCACCACGGTGATCGCCATCACCGGTGGTGGCCGGTTCGTGCTGCAGATCCGTGACGGACGCGCGGCCTGCACCCCGACCGACGCACCGGCGGATGTCGAGATGGATCGCGACGTGCTGGGCAGTCTCTACCTGGGTGCCCACCGCGCGTCCACACTGGCCGCGGCCAACCGGTTGCAGGCCAAAGATGTTGGCGTGATTGCCCGGCTCGATGCGGCGTTTTCCAGCGAGGTCCCCGCCGAGACGGCTTTCGAGTTCTAGGTTCCGCCGCGCTGCCCGGTGGCCGCGCGGCATCGCCGCTGCCACCCACCGGACGCGGACCGTTGGGGTTGTGCACGGGCCCCGCCAGCGGCAACGTCTGGGGTCCTTTGGTGCTGCCGGCCCGCCCCGCGCCCGGTCGTCATAGCGGCATCCGGGTGCGGGGCGGGAGACGGCCTCGCCGCGGGCTGACCCCAGCTGGAGTTAGCCGTGTGCGCTGGCTCCCTAGGCGGTTGCGCCCGCGAGCAGCCCGACGCCGTCCGGGCAAAGAGCCGCCGCCTGGGCCGGCGATCCGCCGTACTGCAGCCACAGCGGCAGGACACTGTTGAGGCGTTGCATGAACTTGGCCATTCCCACCCGGTGCTCGCCGAATCCCAGCGGATCGGTCCGGTACTCGGGGAATGCAATGCCGATCCCGAACAGCCCGGGCGCGAGAATCCCGTTGGCGCCGTCGTGCTCCAGCGGTCCCCACTGCGGGGTCAGGGGAAGGTGCCTGCGTTCGAACCCGACGGTGTAGACGGCCTGGTCGCATTCGCGAAGCAGTCTGGCGAATTCCGGGCTGTCGACCAAACACCTGTGCAGCCGTTCGGGATGCCGTCCGTCGATGTTCTCCCGCGCCCACCGAGCCGCGTCGCCTTTGAGGCCGGTGTCGTCGAAGAGGGTCCAATCCTGGAAGGGGACAGCGTATCTGTGCGGGCTGCGGTAGAAGTTGATCACCTTGTGCACGGGATGCTCGAGCAGGTTCGGCAATGCGATCATCGTCGAGTGGGACGAGCCGAATACGGCAACGGTTGCCCCGTCCAGTTGTTGCTGCGCCAGCTTCTCAGGGTTGAGGGCAACTTCGACCGGTATCTCTTTCAGCTCGGGGTAGGTCAGCTTCTTGGGTGTCGAGCCAACCGCCAGAATCACGTTCTTGGAAGAGATTTCACCGTCGAGTGTGGTGATCTGCCAGTGTTGGTTGCGCAGTGAGAGCTCGGTTGCGGTGCTTTGAAATGCTGCCACCTTGGCCCGCAGGTGCTCGGTGACCCAACGCAGCGGCCCGGCGACTACGCCTAGTTGGCAGGTGTGCTGGGGGTCGATGTCGTGCAGGTCGAAATGCGGTGCCGCGGCGAAGCCGAACGCGGGTGAGGCGTTGAAGTAGTCCAGGAACAGCGATACTTGGGTGTTACTCGGGACGGCACCCCACTTTTCGCCCAGGTCTCCTGCCGCGAACTGCGGATCTATCCAAGCGATTTCATTGGGCCGCACGCCGTGGTCGAGCAGTCTGCCAACACTGGCGATCCCTGCGGGTCCGGCTCCGATGACGGTCCACGTGTAGTGAGTCATGTCTCCTCTTGAGGCTTGTTCGCATACGTTTGTCGGTTTGTTTCGTCTTGCCGGCGCACGTTGACGCGCCGACATTTCTAGTATTTCGGCGGCAGCCGCGCGTGGGCAGAGGGCACTTCTTTGAGTGGTTACAACCAATGGTTGTGACCACGGGCGGGTGTTGGCGCGCCGGGCGCCCCGATCGGGTGCCGGTCAAACGGTTCCGCGGATCGCCGCCGGGCTGGGCGCGGCGGGCAGGCGATCGGCGGCCCGGAGTTAGAGCCTGACCAGGTCGTAGTCGGCGATGTGATCGATGAGAACCCGAAGCTGATCCTGGGTGGAACCCAGGGTGTGGTCGATCGCGGTGAGCCGGGCCGCGTAGTGGCCCACCGGATACTCCGCGGTCACCCCGATGCCGCCGTGCAGCTGGATCGACTCTTGCGCGATGTGGCGGCCCGACCGGCCAATCTGAAGCTTGGACCGGGAGGCGATGAGCGGGTCGAGGTTGCCGTCGGCAATGGACATTGCGGCGTAGAAGTTCATGCTGCGGGCCAGCTCCAGCGACACGTACATGTCGGCCGCACGCTGGGTGAGCGCCTGGAACTTGTTCAGTGTGACGCCGAACTGCTTGCGCGTCTTGAGGTAATCGGTGGTCAGGCGAAGGGCTTCTTCCATCGCACCGACCGCTTCGGCGCACATCGCCGACTGGATCCGGATGATGGCGTTGCGAATGGCGGCTGACGCGTCGACGGCGTCGCCCAGCGGTGCCGCGGGCGCCTGGTCCAGGTCGATCTGCGCACCGCGCTGACTGTCGAACGTCGGGTACGGGTGCTTGTCGACCCCACCGCCCTCGGGGCCGGCATCCACCAGGAACAACCCGACCCCACCATCGGGCAAAGCTGCGCTGACCACCAGTGTGTCGGCGCAGTCACCAGCCAGGACCGGATTTTTCGTTCCGCTCAGGAGCCATGAATCACCTTGCCGCACAGCACGAGTCGACACGGTGGCCGCCGGGCTGCGCTGGCCCGGTTCCAGGTGTGCGAACGCCAGCAGTCGCCCTCCGGCGGCGACTTCGTCGAGTAGCTGCAGCTGTGCGTCGTTGCCCAACTCGGCGATGATCGCGCCGGGTGCCAGCGCGGCGTGCACGATGGGTTCCGGGGCCAGCCGGCGACCGACTTCGGTCATCACCAGCATGATCTCGATCTGGCCGGCCTCGGCCGGCTCGAATCCGAGCCCCAAGATCCCGGTGTCGGCCAGTTGACTCCAAACGTCGCGGCTCCAGCCGAGATCGGTGTCGATGATCTTGTTGCGGCTCTCCGCGTCATAGCTGCGAGACAACAGATCACGGGTGGTGTCGCGGAGCAGCGTTTGCTCGTCGCTGTACTGAAAGTCCATGACTGCCTCACAATCCCAAGATGGTGGACGCGATGATGTTGCGCTGCACTTCGTTGCTGCCGCCGTAAATCGATGTCTTGCGGTAGTTCAGGTAGCGCGGGGCGCTGCTCTGGGCCCACTGCGGTGACGCGATCCCTGCCGCCTGTGCACCGCCCACCGGTAGCGCGTCGGGCCCGGCTACCTCGACGAGCAATTCGGTGGCGACTTGCTGCAATTGGCTGCCGCGCAACTTGAGTACCGACGACGCCGGGTTGGGCTTACCGTCTGCCGAGTCGGTAACCACCCGAGCCTGGGTGAGTTCCAATGCCAGCAGCTCGTTTTCGGCTTCAGCAAGGCGCGCCGCGAACAGCGGATCGTCGAGCAGGCCGTTGTTGGCAGCGTGCTTTTTCACCTCGGCGAGGCGCACCTTGGTGCGGCCCACCCCGGCGATCCCGGTGCGCTCGTTGCCCAGCAGGAACTTCGCGTAGGTCCAGCCCTGGTTCTCCTGGCCAACGAGTTGATCGGCCGGTACTCGAACGTCGGAGAAAAACACCTCGTTGACTTCGTGACCACCGTCGATGGTCTTGATCGGCCGCAGCGTGATGCCGGGGGTGGCCATGTCGATGAGCAGAAACGAAATGCCGGCTTGCCGCTTGGGCGCCTGGGGGTCGGTGCGCACCAGGCAGAAAATCCAGTCGGCATACTGGCCCAGCGTCGTCCATGTCTTCTGGCCATTGACGACGTAGCTGTCGCCATCGCGCACGGCGGTGGTGCGCAGTGATGCGAGATCCGAACCGGCTTCAGGTTCGGAGAAGCCTTGACACCACCAGATGTCGAGGCTGGCCGTCGGCGGCAGGAAGCGCTGCTTGATCTCCTGGGATCCGAATTCGGCGATCACCGGACCGACCATCTTGGTGTTGAAGTTCAACGGCTCCGGGACGCTGGCCAGCTGCATCTCGTCGGCCCAGATCTGGTGCTGAGTCGGTGTCCAGTCCTTACCGCCCCATTCCACCGGCCAGTTCGGCACCGCCAGCCCGTGATCGTTGAGGATCTTGTGGCACGTGACGATCTCATCGCGGCTCGGCGACTGGCCCTGGCGCACCAGCTCGCGCAGGTCTTCGGGTATCCGGGTGGTGTAGAAGGTGCGAAGCTCGTCGCGGAAGGCGGCTTCGTCGGGGGTGAGAGCCAGCTTCATCGGCAGCCTCCTGTTTCAGGTGACCACCGTTGGGTTTGCTTCCCGCGCAGGGACTGCGCGTGCCGGAAACCGGCAGTCCTGCCTTGCACGTTAGGCGCATCGCGGGCTCACCTGTTAATCGGGTGCCTCGACACCGGTGTTGGACCGGTCCTGCTGCACCTGCCCGATGCACAGTGTCGGGTTCATCCACAAGCACCAGGCTTGGCGCCGTCGCTTCGAGTTGGTGTGGCGGTCGGCGCATTTACCGTCGGCCCATGCGAACAGAGCTTCCCGCCGAGCGACTGCAGCGACGGCTCACCACCGCCCCCGACCTCCGATTGCACGCCGAGTCCGGTGCCGCCGAATCCGGTGCGGATCCGCACGACGATCGCGATGACGACCCGAACTCGCTGCTCCCGCGCTGGCTGCCGGAGGCAGGGGATGGCAGCGGCTTGTTGAGCAGGGTGCGCGCCGACCCCGGGCGTGCCGGTGCCATCGCGTTGGCCGTAGTCGCCGCGCTTGCGGTGCTGGTCACCGCTTTCACGTTGCTGCACGATCGCCCTGCGCCGGTGATGTCGGCGAAACTACCCGCGGTGGAACATGTTTCGGGGAGCTCGGGAGCCAGCCCTGGATCCTCGGCAAGTCCCGCCGCGGCTGCCGGCCCGGATCGGCCGGTGGTGGTCAGTGTCGTTGGCCTGGTCCATACGCCGGGACTGTTCACGCTGGCACCGGGCGCCCGGGTAGCCGATGCGTTGCAGGCCGCCGGCGGCGCGCTGGCCGGTGCGGACACCATCGGCCTCAACATGGCCCGTCAGCTGGCCGATGGCGAACAGATTGTGGTGGGGCTCGCACCCGTCGCGGGGCAGCCCAAAAGATTCGGCAGCTCGATCGGCGCCGCCACACCAAGCCCAGCGCCCGCGGCGACGTCGGGCACGAGGAGCCCGGGCCCCAATCCGGCCGAGGTCCTCGACCTCAACACCGCGACGGTGGAACAACTGGATTCGCTGCCCGGGGTGGGGCCGGTCACCGCCGCTGCGATCGTGTCGTGGCGAGCGGCCAACGGCAAGTTCACCAGCGTGGACCAGCTTGCTGAAGTTGACGGCATCGGTCCGGCGCGACTGCAGAAGCTGCGGTCCCTGGTTCGCGTCTGACGCCGGTGCATAGCGGGATGGCCGGCGCCGGCCGCGACGTCGCGGAGCGACTGGATGTGCGTCTGGTTCCGGGTGCGCTGACCAGCTGGATCGTGACCGCGGCGGGAATCGTCTGGCCGGTCGGTCGCGCGTGCGCATCCGGGTGCCTGCTGCTCGCGCTCGGGGCCGAGGTGTTGTGGTGGATCAACGATCGCCGGCCGCGGTCGAGGCGGTGGCCGTGCGTAGTCAGCGCCGGCCTGGTCACGGTCGGGGTGGTGGGCGCGGGCTTTGGAATGGCGATCGCGCTGCGGACCGAGGCTCTGGCGCGCCATCCGATCAGCGCCGCGTTCGGAACCTCAGCCGCGGTGACCGTCACACCCAGTGAAAGTGCCTTGTCGCTGGGGTCTGACCGATTGATGTTTCGGGCGACGATCCAGCGGCTGCGTGATGACGAGATCTCCGGTCGTGTCGTGGTGTTCGCGCGTGCCTCCGAGTTCGAGGAGATGGGAGAGCTGATGGTCGGGCGGCCGGTGCGCTTCACGGCCCGCATCAGCGGTCCCGCCCGCCACGATCTCACGGTCGCGGTGCTCAACTCGGCGGGTGCGGTCAAGGCTGGTCGTGCCGGTGCGTTGCAGCGGGCCGCTCACCAGGTGCGCGGCCGGTTTGCCGCGGCGGCACGGCGCGTTCTGCCCGCCGACCAGGCCGCGATGCTGCCCGCCTTGGTCCTCGGTGATACCTCGACGGTCAGCACCGAGACCGGCCGCGCGTTCCGGTCAGCGGGGATGACCCATCTGACGGCGGTGTCGGGAGCCAACGTCACCATCGTCTGCGGTGCGGTGCTGTTCTCGGCGCGTTGGGTCGGACCGCGGGCCGCGGTGGCACTGGCCGGGATCGCGCTGGTGGCGTTTGTGGTCGTGGTGCAGCCGACGGCAAGTGTGTTGCGGGCGGCGCTGATGGCATCCATCGCGCTGGCCGCGATGTTGTCGTCGCGTCGACGGCAGGCGATTCCGGCACTGTCGACCACCGTGCTCGTGTTGCTGGTTGCGGCGCCGCACCTGGCCGTTGACATGGGTTTCGCGTTGTCGGTGGTGGCTACCGCGGCCCTGGTCGTCGTCGCTCCGGGGTGGTCGGACGGCCTGGTGGCGCGGGGCTGGCCCAAAGTGCTGGCGGACGGGCTCGCCGTCGCGACCGCGGCACAGGTGGTGACGGCACCGCTGGTCGCCGCGATCTCCGGCCGGTTCAGTGTGGTCGCAGTGGTTGCCAACCTCGCGGTAGCCGCCGTGATCGCGCCGATCACCGTGCTGGGCAGTGCGGCGGCCGTGCTGGTCATCCCGTGGCCGGCCGGCGCGCAGCTGCTGATCCGCTTCACCGGGCCGCAGGTGTGGTGGGTGTTGCATGTGGCGCGGTGGGCCGCCGATGTGCCAGGGGCGACCGTGGCCGTCCCGGCGGGGCTTGCCGGGGTGCTGATTGTGGGGGGAGTCACCGTGTTGGTGGTGGCGCTGTGGCGATTTCGGTGGATTCGGCTCGCGATGATTTCAGCTCTGCTGGCCACCCTCGGCAGTGGGCTGGCGTGGTCGGTGGCGGGCCTGGTCGGCCCCTCGTGACACCATCAGGGGGTGAGCGAGATTTCGCCGTTGCACTTGGTCCTGGGTGATGAGGAACTGTTGGTCGAGCGGGCGGTGGGCGACATCGTGCGGGCAGCGCGTGAGCGGGCACGCCAGGCCACGGGCACCGACGACGTGCCGGTCAACCGAATGCGCGCGGGCGACGTCAGCACCTACGAGCTGGCCGAACTGCTGAGCCCCTCGCTGTTCGCCGAGGAGCGGATAGTCGTTTTGGAGGCCGCTGCCGAGGCCGGCAAAGACGCGGTCGCGTTGATCGCCTCGACCGCCGCCGACATTCCACCGGGCACGGTGCTGGTGGTGGTGCATTCCGGCGGTGGGCGGGCCAAGGCGCTCGCCGGTGAGCTGAAGTCGCTGGGTGCGCAGGTGCACCCGTGTGCGCGGATCAGCAAGGCTAGCGAGCGTGTCGACTTTGTCCGTGGCGAGTTCCGCGCGCTGCGCGTCAAGGTCGGCGAGGACACTGTGACGGCCCTGCTCGATGCCGTCGGATCCGATATCCGCGAACTGGCCTCGGCCTGTTCACAGCTGGTTGCCGACACCGGCGGTGACGTTGATGCCGTCGCGGTCCGTCGCTATCACAGCGGCAAGGCCGAGGTGAAAGGTTTTGATATCGCCGACAAGGCGGTGGCCGGCGACGTGGCCGGCGCCACCGAGGCGCTGCGCTGGGCGATGATGCGCGGAGAACCGCTGGTGGTCCTGGCCGATGCCCTGGCCGAAGCCATACACACGATCGGTCGGGTGGGGCCGTTGTCTGGAGACCCGTACCGCATGGCAAGCCAGCTGGGCATGCCGCCGTGGCGGGTGCAAAAGGCCCAGAAGCAAGCGCGGCGCTGGTCGCGCGACAAGGTCGCAACGGCGATGCAGTTGGTCGCGCAACTCAACGCCGACGTCAAGGGAGCCGCGGCCGACGCTGACTACGCGCTGGAATCCGCGGTCAGAACGGTGGCTGAGTTGGTCGCCGACCGGGCCTGACCAGATGTGAACCAGGCCTGAGACACGCTTGAACCGGGCCTGGACCAGGCCCGGTTTTCAGGTTTGACGGGTCAGCCCAGCTTGTTGAGGGCGCGCGCCAGTGCCGACTTCTTGTTGGCGGCCTGGTTCTTGTGAATGACGCCCTTGCTGGCCGCCTTGTCCAACTTGCGGTTGGTCGAAACCAGCAGCTCGGCGGCCTTTTCCTTGTCGCCCGAGTGAGCAGCGTCGCGGAACGACCGGACCGCCGTACGCAGCGACGACTTCACCGACTTGTTGCGCAGTCGGGCGCGCTCGTTGGTGCGGTTGCGCTTTTGCTGCGACTTGATGTTGGCCACGCGTTAGTTCCTTAAAGTCTGCTCGGTGGTTGCTCGGGTGACCTTGACACCCGACAGCGAGTGCTCAGGTTATCAGTCGGTTACGTTTTCACCCAAAAGAGGAGCCGTTAGCTCGGCGGATTGTCGAATTGAGGCACCATGAACCAGGTGAGTCTTACTGAACCGATGCAAGCAAGTAGGCGGCGGTCACAAGCGCGTCCGGAACGCATATTCGGCGGCTACAACTCGTCGGATGTGTATTCCCAAGCCTTTGACGAAATGTTCGACGCCCAGGGCAACGTTCGCGGCCCCTACAAGGGCATCTACGCCGAGCTTGCGCCGTCGGATGCGTCGGAGCTCAAGGCCCGCGCCGATGCGTTGGACCGCGCATTCCTAGACCAGGGCATCACGTTTTCGCTGTCGGGCCAGGAGCGGCCGTTCCCGCTTGACCTGGTGCCCCGGGTGATCTCGGCGGCCGAATGGTCCCGGTTGGAACGCGGCATCATCCAACGCGTCAAGGCCCTCGAGATGTACCTGGACGACATCTATGGCGACCAGGAGATCCTGCGTGACGGCGTCATTCCGCGGCGGCTGATCACCTCCTGCGAGCACTTCCACCGGGAGGCCGTGGGGATCATTCCGCCCAACGGTGTGCGCATCCACGTCGCCGGCATCGACCTGATCCGCGACGAGCGCGGTGACTTCCGGGTCCTCGAGGACAACCTGCGCTCGCCGTCGGGGGTGTCCTACGTTATCGAGAACCGGCGCACCATGGCGCGGGTCTTCCCGAACCTGTTCGCCACCCATCGGGTCCGTGCGGTCGACGACTACCCTTCGCACCTGCTGCGGGCGCTCCGCAACTCGGCGGCCACCAACGAGGCCGACCCCACCGTGGTGGTGCTGACCCCAGGTGTCTACAACTCGGCCTATTTCGAACATTCGCTGCTGGCCCGGCAGATGGGCGTCGAGTTGGTCGAAGGCCGCGACCTGTTCTGTCGCGACAATCAGGTGTACATGCGCACCACCGAGGGGGAGTGCCAGGTCGACGTCATCTACCGGCGCATCGACGACGCCTTCCTGGACCCGCTGCAATTCCGCGCCGACTCGGTGCTGGGAGTGGCCGGTCTGGTCAATGCCGCCCGCGCGGGCAATGTGGTCATCTCGAGCTCGATCGGAAACGGTGTCGGTGACGACAAGCTAGTCTACACCTACGTGCCCACCATGATCGAGTACTACCTGCGCGAAAAGCCGTTGCTGGCCAATGTGGACACCTATCGGTGCTGGCTGGACGAGGAACGCGAAGAAGTGCTGGACCGGCTCAAGGAACTGGTGCTCAAGCCGGTCGAGGGATCCGGGGGCTACGGCATCGTGTTCGGCCCGGACGCGTCGGACAAGGAGCTGGCCGCGGTCGGCAAGAAGATTCGTGACGATCCGCGTAGCTGGATCGCGCAGCCGATGATGGAACTGTCGACCGTGCCGACACGCATCGAGGACTCGCTGGCGCCGCGCTACGTCGACCTGAGGCCGTTTGCGGTCAATGACGGCAACGACGTGTGGGTGCTGCCGGGTGGGTTGACCCGGGTGGCCCAGGTCGAGGGGTCACGGGTGGTCAATTCCAGTCAGGGCGGCGGGTCGAAGGACACCTGGGTGCTGGCGCCGCGCTCCTTGGCTACCGGCCGTGAGCTGGGCGGCGCCCAAGTGCTGCGGTCGTTGCCGCGGACCGTGCCCGAGCAGAGTCCCGACGATACGCGGCCCAACCAGCAGCAGCCGCAGCAAAATCAGCCGCAAGAAGGTCAGCACCAGCAACAACAGCAGCAGAAAGCGAAGAAGTGATGCTTGCCCGCAACGCCGAAGCGCTGTACTGGATCGGTCGCTACGTAGAGCGCGCCGACGACACCGCCCGAATTCTCGATGTCGCGATACACCAGCTGCTCGAGGATTCCAGCATCGACCCCGACCATGCCTCGCGGCTGCTGTTGCGGGTGCTCGGCATCGACCCTCCCGATCACGAGCTGGATGTCTGGTCGTTGACCGACCTGGTGGCCTTCAGCACCAACGCTTCGGGCGGCTGTTCGATCGTCGAGGCGATCTCAGCGGCGCGGGAAAACGCCAAGTCGGCTCGCGAAGTGACGTCCATCGAGACCTGGGAGTGCCTGAACACCACCTACCACGCTCTCCCGGAACGTGAGCGAGCAGCCAAACGACTTGGGCCGCATGAATTTCTGTCATTCGTCGAAGGGCGTGCGGCCATGTTCGCCGGGCTGGCCGACTCCACTCTGTCGCGCGACGACGGATACCGGTTCATGTTGCTGGGCCGCGCCATCGAACGGGTCGACATGACGGTGCGCCTGTTGCTGTCCCGGGTAGGGGACAGCGCGTCATCGCCGGCCTGGGTCACGTTGCTGCGTTCGGTGGGTGCCCATGACACCTATCTGCGCACCTATCGCGGGGTGTTGGACGCGGCCCGGGTGGTCGAGTTCATGATGCTGGACCGGCTGTTCCCGCGCTCGGTCTACTACTCGCTGCGCATGGCCGAACACAACCTCGATGAGCTGCTGCATAATCCGCAGAGCCGCATCGGGGCGACCACCGAAGCGCAGCGGCTGCTTGGGCAAGCGCGCAGCAAACTCGAGTTCGTCCAGCCCGGGGTCTTGCTGGAGTCCCTGGACAGCCGCTTGTCAGGTCTGCAACGAACCTGTCGTGACGTCGGAGAAGCGTTGACACTGCAGTATTTCCACGTAACCCCATGGGTAGCCTGGACCGATGCCGGCCCCCGCGGCCAGATGGTCGTCAGGAAGGGAGAATCCTGATGTGGCGGATGCGGGTGGTGCACAGCACCGGGTACGCATACGAGGCGCCGGTCACGGCGTCGTTTAACGAGGCGCGACTGACGCCGCGGTCCAACTCCCGGCAGAGCGTGATCCTCAACCGGGTCGAAACCATTCCGGCTACCCGGTCCTACCGCTACGTCGACTATTGGGGTACCGCGGTGACGGCGTTCGACCTGCACGCCCCGCACACCGAGCTGACGGTCACGTCCTCCTCGGTCGTCGAGACCGAGCGTCCGGAGCCGCCGGAGGCGAAGGTCACCTGGGAAGAACTCGAGTCGATGGCCGTCATCGATCGTTTCGACGAGGTGCTGCGCCCCACCTCGTACACCCCGACAAGCAAACGTGTCGCCGCCGTGGGACGCCGGATCAGGAAGTATCACGACCCGGTGGAGGCGGTCGTCGCGGCGGCCCGTTGGGCGCGCAGCGAATTGGACTACCTGCCCGGCACCACCGGTGTGCACTCCTCCGGGCTCGATGCCCTGGAACAGGGCAAAGGCGTCTGCCAGGACTTTGCGCACTTGTCGCTGATTGTGTTGCGGGGCATGGGAATTCCTGCGCGCTATGTGTCCGGTTATCTGCATCCCAAGCGCAACGCGGTGGTGGGGAAGTCGGTGGCCGGACGCAGTCACGCCTGGATCCAGGCGTGGACCGGCGGTTGGTGGCACTACGACCCGACCAACGACACCGAGATCAGCGAGCAGTACATCAGCGTGGGCGCCGGCCGCGATTACAGCGACGTACCTCCGCTGAAAGGCATCTACTCCGGGCTTGGCGTCACCGACCTCGACGTGGACGTGGAGATCACCCGGCTGGCCTAGGGCCTTAAACGGTGGTGCCGTCGCTGCCGGGGCTGCCAAGCAGCCCCGCGGCGCCGCCGGTACCACCGGAGCCGTTGGCGCCGCCGCCGAAGCCGACCCCACCGTCACCGCCGTTGCCGCCGTTACCGATGAACTTGGCGTCACCGCCATTGCCGCCGGTGCCGCCCGCGAGGCTGCCCGCGTTGCCGTCCCCGCCCTCCGCCGTCGCCGCCGACGTCGACCAACCCGGCGGCGCCCCCGAGCCCGCCGCTGCCGCCAGCGCTGCCGACGACGTCGCCGCCGGCGCCGCCGGCCCCGCCGTCACCACCGACGCCGTAGAGCAACGCGGCGCGTCCGCCCGATCCGCCATTCCCGCCGGTGCCGAGGCTGCCCGCACCACCACCGTCGCCGGCCGCACCGCCGGCACCGCCGTTGCCGATTCCGTAGCCGCTGGCGCCGCCCGCGCCGCCGTCGCCGCCAGCGGAACTCCCGGTGCCGCCGCCCCCGCCGGAACCTCCGGAACCGAACAGCGCACCGCCGTAGCCGCCGTCGCCGCCCTGGCCGCCCTGACCGGTCAGGCCCAGGCTGTTGTCGCCGCCAGTCCCGCCGGCGCCGCCGGTGCCGAACAGCCGCGCGTCACCGCCCAGCCCGCCCATGCCGCCCAACACGGCGCCCGCGGCACCGGCACCACCCGTGCCACCCGCACCGCCGCTGCCGTAGAGCAGCCCGCCCAGGCCGCCGTTTCCGCCGGTACCCCCGAATCCGGATGAGACACCGGCACCCCCGGTGCCGCCGGTACCGCCGCTGCCGAGCAGCCAGGCATTGCCGCCGAGCCCGCCACTGCCGCCGTTGCCGCCGGTGCCACCGGCGCCGCCGTTACCGATCAGCCCGGCGTCGCCACCGCCGCCTCCCGAGACACCGGCAAGGGTGCTGTCACCGCCCCGGCCGCCGTTGCCGTACAACAGCCCGCCCGCCCCGCCGGGCGTCCCGATTCCGCCGACGGTCGCGCCGTCGGCGCCGTTACCGATCAGCGGGCGCCCCAGCAGCGCTTGGGTAGGAGCGTTGATCAGATCGAGCAATGCTTGTGCGGCGTTGGAGGCCTCGGCCCCGGCGTAGGACGCGCTGCTGGCGGACAGGGTCTGCACGAGCTGGTCATGCATTGCCGACATCTGTGTGCTGATGCTCTGATAGCCCTGGGCATGCGCGGCGAACAACGCCGCGACGGCCGCTGACACCTGATCGCCGGCGCAGGCCTGCACGGCGGTCGTCGGGATCGCGGCAATCCCGTTGGCTGCCGCGATTGCCGAATTCACCCCGGCCAAATCGGCGGCCGCCGCGGCCATTGCCTCCAGGTCGGCGATCACATATGCCATGGCGCACCTCTGAGGGTCAGGACCACTGGGCCAGGTGCGGATCGTATCGCGATGCGATCAGCAGTCCGGGCACATTTCGCCCGCGTCCGCCCGACGCTGTGGGCTATCCGCCATCGCTGCCGTTCTGTCCGAACAGGATGCCGCCGCTGCCGCCGGTACCGCTGGCACCGTCGGGGGTACCGTCACCTCCGTGAGCGCCGTCGCCGCCGTTGCCGATGAACCGAGCGTTACCGCCATTGCCGCCGGCCCCACCGGTTGCTGAGCTGGTGCCGCCCTCGGCGCCGTTACCGCCGTTGCCGAGCAGCCACCCGCCGTCGCCACCGCTGCCGCCGGCGACGCCTCCCCAGCCGCCATTGCCAATCAGGTAGGCGCCGCCGCCGTTGCCACCTTGACCGCCGGCGGGGTTACCGGAATCGCCGGCGCCGCCGATGCCGCCGTTGCCGCCGTTGCCGATCACCAGGCCGCCGAGGCCGCCGTTTGCGCCCTGGCCGCCGCCGGCGCCGCCGTTGCCGCCGGCACCACCGTCGCCGAAGAGCAGGGCCGAGCCGCCGCTGCTGCCCCAGCCGCCCCCGTTGGCGACGTCGAACCCGTCGCCGCCGTTGCCGCCGTCGCCGCCGTTGCCGAAGAACATGCCGCCGGTGCCGCCGATCCCACCGAAACCGCCGAACCCGTCGCCGCTGGTAGCCGTGCTGCTAGCGCCGTTGCCGCCGCTACCGCCGCTACCGCCGTTGCCGCCGCTACCGCCGTTGCCGGCAAGGATGGCGGTGCCGGCGGCGCCGCCGGACCCTGAACTGAACCGGCCGGCACCGCCGTCGCCGCCGTCGCCGCCGTCGCCATAGAGGATTCCGGCTCGACCGCCGCTGCCACCACTGCCGCCGTCACCGTCGGTGCTCTGACCGCCCAGCCCGCCCGCGGCGCCGTTTCCGAACAGCCCGCCCTGGCCGCAGTCCCCGCCGGTGCCGCCGAATCCGGACGTCCCCAGGCCCACCCCGCCGTTGCCGCCTGCGCCGGCGGCCCCTAACAGGTAGCTGTTACCACCCGCGCCGCCGTTGCCGCCGAACGAGGCGAAGGAATTGATGCCGCTGCCGCCGGTGCCGCCGGCTCCGCCGAAGCCGAATATCAGTCCGGCGTTGCCGCCCGCCCCGCCGGCGCCACCGTTGGTCGCGCTCACATCAGCATCCGCGCCGGTGCCGCCAGCGCCGCCATTGCCGAAGAGCCCGGCACTACCGCCGGCGCCGCCGGCCACACCGGCACTGGTGCTGTCGCCGCCGTTGCCGCCGTTGCCCCACAGGAAGCCCCCGTCGCCGCCGGCCTGTCCCACCCCGTTGACGGTTTGCCCGTCGGCGCCGTCGCCGAGCAGCGGGCGTCCGAACAGGGCCTCGGTGGGTGCGTTGATCGCGTTGAGCAGCGTCTGCTCGACATTGGTGGCTTCCGCGGACCAATACGAGGTCCCGCTCGACGCCAGGGTCTGAACAAACTGGTCATGAAATGACGTCGCCTGCGCGCTCAGTGACTGGTACGTCTGCGCGTGCCAGCCGAACAGGGCCGCGATCGCGGTAGACACTTCGTCGGCCGCGGCCGCCTGCACCGCGGTCGTTTGGGCCGCCGGGACCGCGTTGGCGGCGCTGAGCGTGGAGCCGATATTGGCCAGATCCGAAGCGGCCACCCGCATTAGCTCTGGCGCTACGACCGCAAACGACATCACGACCACCACCACTTCACGACCATTGACCAATTACCAGGCGATATGGATGTTACGCAGCGTGAGCAGGCGGATTTGCGTTTCCACGAAACCCGCACCGCGCCGACAAAAGGGCAATTCGTGTCGGCGGTGAACAGTCAGTGGGGCGTGCCCGGAGGACCGCTAGCGGGCGTGCACCTCGACGCGATGCAGGTCGTTGCCCAGTTCGATGCGCCCGCCGAACTCGGTCGCGGCCAACGCCCGCCACTGGTCTTCCTGACCCGCGATGATGGCTGGCACGTAGTGCGTCATGACCAGCGTGCCCACCCCCGCGCGGGCGGCGGTCGCGGCCGCCTCCTGTACCGAGGAGTGGTAGTCGCAGATGTCCTTGACTCGCTGTTGGGGGAAGTTCGTGATGATGTCCTTGCGGATCACGGTGTGCACCAACGCACCGGCGCCGGCGGCCAATTCGTCCAGGCTGGGACAGGGCACGGTGTCCCCGGCCAGCACCGCCGACGCGCCGTCGAACTCGACGCGGAACCCGATCGTCGGCGCCACCGGGCGGTGATCGGTGGGTGCCACTCGGATCGCTACACCATCGCGGTCCCAGACCGTCCCGTCGGTGTATTCGTGAACCTCGATGGGCGGCGGAGCGTTCAGGTCGGCGTGATGGGCGATCCGGTAACCGATGTCGCGGCCGAACGCTTTGAGCATTGCCTCGACAGTTTCCGCGGTGCCGGGCGGCCCGATGACCTGAAGGGGCGCGGGATCGGCCGCGAAGTTGGTGACCCAGCTGGTGATGAGCACGTCGCCGAGTTCGGCAATGTGGTCGCTGTGCAGGTGGGTGAGCAGCACTGCCGACAAGCCGGCCGCACCCACCCCGACGGCCGCCGCGCGCTGCAGCACCCCGCGGCCACAATCGACCAGGAAGACCTGTCCGCCGGCTCGCACCAGGGTCGATGGCCCCGCACGATCCGGGTCGGGGATGGGACTTCCCGTTCCGAGCAACGTGATCTCAATCATGAGCCCATCCTTGCAAGCCGGGTCGGTGCGTCATCGCTCAACCGGTCGATCCGGCTGGCGGGTATCAGGATTGGTTCTATCGGTCAGGGGGCTCGGGAAGCGCCCAGGTGCAGGTGACCGGATCGATACTTGGCTGTTTGTGCCCGGTTGGGGTGTTGGCTTTCCTGCCGCACGAGTTAGTTGTAGCCTGGGTGTGAGTCGGGTCACAAGCTGCGGGAGGCCTCAATGCGGATCGCGGACGTCTTGCGGAACAAGGGGGCAGCGGTGACGACCATCAACCCCGATGCGACGGTCCGGGAATTGCTTGCCGGTTTGGCTGAGCAGAACATCGGCGCGATGGTGGTGGTCGGAGTGGAAGGTGTGGTCGGCATCGTGTCGGAGCGCGATGTCGTGCGCCAGCTACACACGCACGGCGCCAGCGTGCTGACTCGCCCGGTCTCCAAAATCATGACCAGTGCCGTCGCCACCTGCACAAAGTCCGACACGGTCGACAGCATCAGTGTGCTGATGACGCAGAACCGGGTGCGGCACGTGCCGGTGCTCGACGGCCAGAAGCTGATCGGCATCGTCAGCATCGGCGACGTGGTGAAGTCGCGGATGGGAGAACTCGAGGCCGAGCAGGAGCAGCTGCAGTCCTACATCACCCAGGGGTGATCACTGCCCGGTGCCGCGGCGGCCAATAGCCGCATTCGTCGCTAGCGCCAGCTGTACTCGGCACGCAGCCGCGCCGCCACCACGTCGAACACGTCGCGCTGCAGGATCGCACCCTGGCGGCGGATGCTCTCCTCGGGTACATCGAGCACCCGGTCCAGCCGCACCCAGCCTTGCTGGCCCTCGAAGTCCCAGTCGCCGGTGCCGATTGCGACCCAGTCCGGATCGGCCGAGTACTGCTCCTGGCTGGACAACATCAATGCCAGCAACACGTTGCGCTCACGGCCTACGACGAGCACCGGCCGGTCTTGGCCCTGGGTGGGATCGTCTTCGTAAACCACCCAGGTCCACACGATTTCGCCCGGGTCGGCTCGGCCATCGAGGTCGGGGGAGTAGGTGAGCTTGCGCGCCCGCGCAGCGGTCGGGGAGCTGGTGTCGGTCACCGGCCGGCCCGCGGTGATCTCGGCCGGTGGCGGCGGCAGCCCCATCGCCACGATGTTGGCGGTGATTTTGACGGCTTGCTGAATGGTCCGCAGCGTTTCCTGGGTGTTCTGCAGACGATGGACAACCTTGGGCGCCTCGTTGAACACGAGGTTCTCCGCGAAGCGCTGGAACGTCTTCCACTGGGACTTCCCGGCAGACGTCATATTCGCAGCATAGACGCGATCCGCCGAGCGCGATTGGCCTCAAGTAGGTCCGGGCGGCGCTGCACAGATAGGCTGGAAACCCGCAAACCCCCGCTTCAGGAGAGTCCCATCAGCAGTTTCGCCGACAAAACCTTCACCCCGCCGGCGCAGATTCGGAACTTCTGCATCATCGCTCACATCGACCACGGAAAGTCGACGCTGGCGGACCGAATGCTGCAGTTGACCGGGGTCGTTGACGAGCGCTCGATGCGGGCCCAGTACCTGGACCGGATGGATATCGAACGCGAACGCGGGATCACCATCAAGGCGCAGAATGTGCGGCTGCCCTGGCAGCTCGATGGAACCGAGTACGTCCTGCATCTCATCGACACGCCAGGACACGTCGACTTCACCTACGAGGTGTCACGTGCGCTGGAGGCCTGCGAGGGCGCGGTGCTGCTGGTTGACGCCGCCCAGGGCATCGAGGCCCAGACGCTGGCCAACCTCTACCTGGCACTGGACCGCGACCTGCACATCATTCCGGTGCTGAACAAGATCGACCTGCCGGCCGCCGACCCGGACCGCTACGCGGGCGAGATTGCTCACATCATCGGCTGCGAGCCCGGCGACGTGCTGCGGGTTTCCGGCAAAACCGGGGAAGGCGTCGCAGACCTGCTCGACCACGTGGTGCGCGAGGTGCCGCCACCGCAGGGCGATGCCGACGCACCCACTCGCGCAATGATCTTCGACTCCGTCTATGACATCTACCGCGGTGTGGTCACCTACGTCCGCGTCGTCGACGGCAAGATCACCCCCCGCGAGCGCATCGCCATGATGTCCACCGGCGCCACCCACGAACTGCTCGAGGTCGGCATCGTCTCACCCGAACCCAAGGCCAGCGACGGCCTTGGTGTCGGCGAGGTGGGTTATCTGATCACCGGGGTCAAGGACGTGCGGCAGTCCAAGGTCGGCGACACCGTCACGACCGCCCGAAAAGGTGCCACCGAGGCACTGACCGGCTACCGCGAACCCAAGCCGATGGTGTATTCGGGACTGTATCCCGTTGACGGATCGGACTATCCGAACCTGCGGGACGCCCTGGACAAGCTGCAGCTCAACGACGCGGCCCTGACCTATGAGCCCGAAACGTCGGTGGCGCTGGGTTTCGGATTCCGGTGCGGCTTCCTGGGCCTGCTGCACATGGAGATCAGTCGGGAACGTCTGGAGCGCGAGTTCGACCTCGACCTGATCTCGACCTCGCCCAACGTCGTGTACCGCGTCATCAAGGACGACGGCACCGAAATGCAGGTGACCAACCCGTCGGACTGGCCCGAGGGCAAGATCCGCACCGTCTACGAGCCGGTGGTGAAGACCACCATCATCGCGCCCAGCGAATTCATCGGCACCATCATGGAGCTGTGCCAGTCGCGGCGCGGCGAGCTGGGGGGCATGGACTATTTGTCGCCCGAACGGGTGGAACTGCGATACACAATGCCGTTGGGGGAGATCATCTTTGACTTCTTCGACTCGCTCAAATCGCGGACCCGTGGCTACGCCAGTCTCGATTACGAGGAGTCCGGCGAGCAGGAAGCCCAACTGGTCAAGGTCGACATCCTGCTGCAAAGCGAGGCCGTCGATGCGTTCAGCGCTATCGTCCACAAGGATTCGGCGTTCGCCTACGGCAACAAGATGACCACCAAGCTCAAGGAGCTGATTCCGCGTCAGCAGTTCGAGGTGCCGGTGCAGGCGGCCATCGGTTCCAAGATCATCGCGCGCGAGAACATCCGCGCGATCCGCAAGGATGTGTTGTCGAAGTGCTACGGCGGTGACATCACCCGCAAACGCAAGCTGCTGGAAAAGCAGAAAGAGGGCAAGAAGCGGATGAAGACCATCGGCCGGGTCGAGGTGCCGCAGGAGGCGTTTGTCGCGGCACTGTCCACCGACGCCGCGGGGGATAAGGGCAAGAAGTAGCCGTGACGGTGGGGCGAGCCGGCTGGGCGGGAGCCGTTGCCCTGCTGGGTATCGGCCTGCTGGGAACCGGCTGCACGAACACCGTTGCGGGAGTGTCCACCCACGCCGGCCAGCCGGGTGCGAATGCGCTTACCCCCGAGCAAGTATTGCCGGATGGCGAGGAGGTCAAGGCCGCGGTCGGCAACGATCTGCCGCCCCACAGCCCGCCGATGGTGGGTGATATCGGCGTGTTGCCCAACGGGATTCGCGACAATTCTGCCGCCGCGCCCATCGAATGTCTGGGGGCGATAGCGCCGGCGATGCGGATCAGCTACGAGGTGGCGCCGGTCCGCGCGGCGGCACTGCAGGATTATTGGAATTACGACTCCGGTGTGGTGACGTCTAGTGCAACGGTGGCCGCGATCAAGTTGGCGTCCTCAGACGACGCGCAACGACTATTCGCGTCTTTCACGCAGCAATGGCGACAATGCGAGGGCCGCACCGTCACGATGTACACCCATGACAGGAGCGATACAGAGTTGTATTCGAAAGTGACCGAAGTCCGAACCGACGGGCCGATACTTTCGGCGACCATCATCAGCTGGGACAACCACCACACTCCGCAGTCCCCGGTCGAACGGGCCGTCGGCGTCCAGGGCGACGTCCTCGCCGATGCCAAGGTGGCGCTCAGGCCGCACTCGCAACCCGGGACCAGGGCGATCGAACTCGTCAAGGTGATGCTGCGCAAGGTATCGAGCACGAACTGATGAGAACTCGATTGGTCTTGGCCTGCCTGTTGGTCATCAGTCTGGCTTCGGGCTGCACGTCTGTCGTTGCGGGCACCGCGCTCCCCGCGGCGGGGCTTGCCCCCCAGCTGGTCACCGGAGAAGCGATCAAGGACGTGCTGTTGGACAGCGCCGCACTGGCAAATATTCTCGGCCAGGACTTCACGGCCAAGTCAGAATTGCCACCGCGCTTCGGTGGCCCGGAGAGGTTGCAGGAAGCCTTCGGTCGGGTGTCGCGGGTCGACTGCCTGGGCATCACGACCATGCTGGCCAAGAGCGCCTATCAGTCGGCGCGTCGATCCGGCAGCGTGGAGAACGTGGCGCGGGAGACCTGGTGGAACTCCGCGGGACCGGCGAAGGTGATCAGCGTGGCGGAGGGCGTGGTCGCGCTGTCGGGGCCCGACGAGGCCGCCGAACTGTTCGAGAGCTTCACCCAGCAATGGGACAGCTGCGACGGCGCGATGGTGACCATCGATAGCGGCAAGGTTGCCTTCGCGGACAAGATCACCGACGTGCGCATCACCAACTCCGTGCTGGCGGCGACCGTTTCGATTGGCACCCGAATATCCGGTTCACAGCTCAAAGCGGCCAGACCGGAGGCGCGTGCCATTGGCCTGCGGGGGAATTGCCTGGTCGAAGTCGAGATCGCGTTTTTCAGTGTGCGAGGACCCGCAGACAAGGGGTCCGCCGACATCAATACCAGCGCTATCGAGATCGCCCACGCCATGATGGAAAGAGTCAGCAATATGAGCTGACCCCGAATCGACGGGGGCTACATCGGCGCGTTGGCCGGCTGGAACATCCCGGAACTGTCGGCCTCTTCCTCGGCGCGGATCACGTGGACCACCGCGTTGATCAGCGCCAGGTGGGTGAACGCCTGCGGGAAGTTGCCCAGATGCCGCCCGGTGCGTGGCTCGATCTCTTCGGCGTACAGATGCAACGGGCTGGCGTAGGACAGCAGCCGCTCGCAGAGCCGCTTGGCCTGGGCCACTTCGCCGATCTCAACCAGCGCCGAGACCAGCCAGAACGAGCAGATGGTGAAGGTACCCTCCTCGCCGGAGAGTCCGTCGTCGGTCTCCTCGACCCGGTACCGCAGCACCAGGCCCTCCTCGGTGAGCTCGTTGGCGATCGCCAGGACGGTATTGCGCACGCGCGGGTCATCCGGGGGCAAGAAGCGAGTCAGCACCACCAGCAGCAGCGAGGCGTCCAGCGCGTCGTCGCCGTAGCGCTGGGTGAACACCCCGCGCGAGTCCACCCCGTGCTCGAGAATGTCCGCCTTGATCTCGTCGGCGATCTGGTGCCACTGCTGGGCATAGCTTTTCTCGCCCTGGCGCTCGGCGAGTTTGGCCCCGCGGTCCAGCGCCACCCAGCACATCACCTTTGACGAGGTGAAGTGCTGCGGCTCCCCCCGCACTTCCCAGATTCCGCGGTCGGGCTCGCGCCAGTGCGTGATCGCCTCTTCCACTTGTCGCTTCAGCACCGGCCACAATGTTTCCGGGACTTGTTCACGCGACTTGGCGTGCAGATAGAACGAATCCAGAATCGAGCCCCAGATATCGTGCTGGTCCTGGTTGTAGGCGCCGTTGCCGATCCGGACCGGTCGCGCATGGTCGTAGCCGGACAGATGGTTGAGCTCTTCTTCAACCAGGCTGCGCTCGCCGCCCACGCCGTACATCACCTGCAACGGGTGGCGCTCGTTGTGGTTGGCGCCGGATACATCGGCGATGAAGGCGAAGAAGTCGTCGGCCTCGCGGTCCAGACCGAGGGTGTAGAGCCCCCACAGCGCGAAGGTCGAGTCGCGAACCCAGGCGTATCGGTAGTCCCAGTTACGTTCGCCGCGCGGTGTTTCCGGAAGCGAGGTGGTGCTGGCCGCCAGCAGTGCGCCGGTGGGCGAGTAGGTCAACCCCTTGAGTGTGAGCGCGCTGCGCTGCAGGTATGCCCGCCACGGGTGGTCGGGAAAGTTGCCGATGTTGATCCACTGCCGCCAGCATTCGGTGGTTTGCCACATCTTCTGGGCGGCCTCTTGGTAGGTCTGTGGCGCCGGGTGCTTGGTCCAGCTCAACGCGACGAACACGTCGTCGCCCTCTTTCATCCGGGTGCGCGCCCGCGCCTCCCGGCCCTCCAGCCCGATCCGCAGGTTGGTGGTCAGCCGCAGCGTCGGGTGAGCATCGGGTTGCTTGCTGGCCCGGGCGATGGCCTCACCGTAGGCGTTGGCCGAGTACTCCCAGGTGGCCCCGAGACGGTGGTAGTCGAACGCCGGTTCGCAGCTCATCATCAGCTCGACGGTTCCGCTGACGCAGCGCACGGTGCGCAGCAAGATGTGTTCGGCGTCCCAATCCATCGGCGTACGCCGATGAGTCCGCGAGCGCCTTTCGATGTCGTGCCAGGGCCCCATCACCAACGCGTCGCGCACGATCAGCCACCCGGTGTGGGTCTGCCACGTGGTCTCCATGATCAGGCTGCCGGGAAGGTAGCGCCGCGCCGACGGCACCGAAACCCCGTAGGGGCCCAGCCGGAAATGACCGGCGCTGCGATCCAAAATCGCGCCGAACACGCTGGGGGAGTCCGGCCGGGGCACACACATCCACTCCACCGAGCCGGCCGGAGAGATCAAGCACGTCGTTTCCCAATCGGACAGGAACGCGTAGTCGGCAATCGGCGGAAACGGATTGCGCAGCGATGCGCTGGACGGGGAGATGCCGTGCTGGCTGAGTTCGACCGACGCCGCGGGGGCCCCGTCCAACGCGGGAATCTGGGTAGCCGGCGCGGCGTGCGGGGCCTCCGTCGGCTCGACGGTGAGCTCGACGTCCTCGTCTGCGTGTTCGGCGTGCAAAACCATCCCACCATCATCGACTGTCGACCTGCCCTGCGTCCACCACTGCGCTCCGCGCGGCGCCGAGGTGTCGGGTCTACCGTGCCCGCCTCGCGTACTTTGGGGCGTGTTCGGGCAGTGGGCCGATCGCCACCAGATAGCCCATGATCCGCCGCACTGGCACCGAACGGCTCACCAGGCGCACCACCGGCGGCGGTTGCGGCGGCCCGCCGGTTACCGCCACCGCGACGATGGCGGCGTGGATGGCCCGCTGGATGCCCTGCAGAAAGGCCGTCCGGGGCCCACCGGCGTGCCTGCACCCGCGCCAGCTGGCCGGTGGACACCCGCCCGACGCGCAACGACGGCGCCAGCATCCGGGCGGTGGCCACCGCGTCGGCCAGGGCCAGGTTGATCCCGACGCCGCCGACCGGGGACATCGCGTGCGCCGCATCGCCGATGCACAACGCGCCGTCGCAGTACCAGCGCCGCAGCCGATTGAGTTGTACATCAAGCAGTTTCACGTCATCGAAAGACTTCAGTGCGTCGACGCGGTCGGCGAGCCAGGGCATCAAGTCCGCCAGCGCCCGGTGCAGTGCCTCAATACCCTGCGCGCGCAATTGGGAATCGCTGCCCTTGGGAATGATGTAGGCGATCTGGTAGTAGTCGCCGCGGTCGATGGCAATTCCGCCGTGACCTGAGTTGAAGATGCCGGCCAGACCGGTCGGATCATCGGGCCGACGTGGTAGTCGGAACCACCAGACGTCCATCGGTGCGCCGAAGCTGCGGGTCGCCATGCCCAAGGCCGAGCGCACCGTGGAGCCCCGGCCATCGCAGGCCACGGTCAGATCGGCGTGCATGTGTTTTGTTTCACCGGATTGCGCGCGGTAGGTGACACCGACGACGCGGCCCGGGTCGGGTCCGTCACCCCACAGCACCCCGGTCACCTCGGTGCTGCGCAGCAATCGGAAGGTGGGTTCAGCCTCAGCCGCGGCGGCCAGCAACTCGAGGAAATCCCACTGGGGCACCAAGGCGATGTGCTGGTGGGCGCCGGGCAGGTGTTTGAGGTCGAGGTCGACCGGTTGGCCCTGCACCTTCATGCTGATGGTGTCGATCAGGCGATGCGGGATCTGAGCGAATTGGGATCCAAGACCGAGTTCGTCAAGCAGACGCAGGGTGCTGGCGTGCACCGTGTCACCGCGGAAGTCGCGCAGGAAGTCCGCGTGCTTTTCCATCACGGTGACGTCAACGCCGGCCCGGGCCAGCAACAAGCCCAGCATCATGCCTGCCGGTCCGCCGCCGGCTACCAGAACGCTTGTCGTTTCCGATGGCTGAGGCACTGGGCGATCTTAGGCAGATCATCCGGCCGATCAGGCGCATTGGTTTCGGCTGCCGCGCCGCATAGGGTGAGTCCGGTGAGCGGCATCCTGAATTGGTGGGACTGTGTTGAGCTGTGGCTCTCCGGGCTTCCGTTCGCACTGCAGGCGCTCACGGTGATGCCGGTGGTGCTGGGTGTGGCCCTTATCTCGGCGGCAATATTGGATGCCCTGCTGGGCATGGGTATCGAGCTGATGCAACGCGTCCGCCATAGCGACGAAGCGTCGGGGTAAGCGATGCCACGGTCGCACGTCACGTTGGTTCTCGTCGTCCTGCTGGTGTTGGTGGTCGCCATGTGGTTGCTCACGCACTGAGATGCGGACGCGGTCTGTCCCCGGCGGATTCTGTTAGGCTTCGCGGCATGCACGCAGTGGCCAGTGCTTTGGGGTGCTTGGGGTTTGCAGTGGCCTGCGTGAGTGAAGCCGTGGTGATCTGCGCCACTGCTGACGTGCGCTGTTGTCGCTGACGCCAAACCCGTGCGCGGTCTGGTGCGGAGTTCGTCAATGCCTCAGTTGCTAGCCGATCGCTCCTTCCGCAGTCACGGGAAACGTTGTCCACAAATCCCGCACTGGAAGGCCACCAATGCCGCAGACGTTCATGGGCGCGGCGCGCTCGCGGCGGCCCGGCACGTTCGGGGTCATCTTCGCGCTGATCGCCGTCCTGGCCTCGGCGTGTCAGGGAGGTCCTAGCGACATCGCGGGTGGTGGTGGACCCACCGACGCGCACACCAGCATCACGCTGGTGGCCTACTCGGCCCCGGAGCCCGGCTGGAGCACGGTGATCCCGGCCTTCAACGCCTCCGAGGAAGGCAAGGACGTGCAGGTGATTACCTCCTACGGTGCCTCTGCCGACCAATCTCGCGGTGTCGCCGACGGCAAACCGGCCGATCTGGTGAATTTCTCGGTCGAACCGGACATCGCTCGACTGGTCAGGGCCGGCAAGGTCGCCAAGGACTGGGACGCCGACGCCACCAGGGGCATTCCGTTCGAGTCGGTGGTCACGCTGGCCGTGCGGGAGGGCAATCCCAAGAACATCAGGGATTGGGACGATCTGTTGCGGCCCGGCGTGGAGGTCATCACCCCCAGCCCGTTGAGCTCGGGGTCGGCCAAATGGAACCTGCTCGCCCCCTACGCGGTCAAGAGCGAGGGCGGCAGAAACAGCCAGGCCGGGATCGACTTCGTCAGCAGGTTGGTGCGCGAGCACGTCAAACTACGCCCCGGCTCGGGCCGCGAAGCCACCGATGTCTTCGTCCAGGGCAGCGGCGACGTCTTGATCAGCTACGAGAACGAGGCGATCGCCACCGAGCGGCAAGGCAAGCGCGTTCAACACGTCACCCCGCCGCAGTCCTTCCAGATCGAAAACCCCCTGGCGGTGGTGACCACCACCGCACATCTGGCCACGGCGACGGCATTCAAGAACTTCCAGTACACCGTCGAGGCGCAACGGCTCTGGGCGCAGGCCGGATTCCGGCCGGTCGACCCCGCCGTGGTCGCCGAGTTTCGCGATCAGTTTCCCCTGCCGGAGAAACTGTGGACGATCGCTGACCTGGGCGGTTGGGACACGGTGGATCCGCAGCTATTCGACAAGGGCACCGGCAGCATCACCAATATCTACATGCAGGCCACCGGATGACGGTGACAGCACATTCCGGGCAGTCCGATCCGCCGGCGGTGGCGCCGGATCCCGGTCAGCGCGCCGACGGCGGTCCGCAATGGATATCCGGACTCGGCCGCTCGGGCCGTAGGGGCGCCACGGCGCTGCAGGTTGGTGTGTCGATGGTGTGGCTTTCGGTCATCGTGCTGCTGCCGTTGGCGGCCATTGCCTGGCAGGCCGCCGACGGCGGCTGGCACGCATTTTGGTTGTCGGTCTCCTCGCGCGCGGCGCTGGAGTCGTTGCGGGTGACGTTGACCGTCTCCGCCGGCGTCACGTTGCTCAACACGGTGTTCGGCCTGTTGATCGCCTGGGTGCTGATCCGGGACGAGTTCGTGGGTAAGCGACTCGTCGATGCCGTCATCGATCTGCCGTTTGCCCTGCCCACCATTGTCGCCAGCCTGGTCATGCTGGCGCTCTACGGGCATAACAGCCCGCTGGGGCTGCACCTGCAGCACACCGTGTGGGGCGTGGGGGTGGCGCTGGCATTTGTCACCCTGCCGTTTGTGGTGCGTGCCGTTCAACCGGTGTTGCTGGAACTCGACCGCGAGACCGAGGAAGCGGCGGCATCGCTGGGTGCCACCGGTTGGAAGGTCTTTACCTCCGTCATCTTTCCGTCGCTGATGCCGGCGTTGTTGTCCGGTGCGGGCCTGGCGTTCTCCCGTGCCATCGGCGAGTTCGGGTCGGTGGTGTTGATCGGCGGCGCAGTCCCGGGTGAGACCGAGGTGTCCTCGCAGTGGATTCGCACCTTGATCGAAAACGATGACCGCACCGGGGCCGCGGCGATCTCCATTGTCCTGCTGTCGATCTCATTCGCGGTACTGCTGGTGCTGCGGGTCCTCGGTGCGCGCGCGGCCAAGCGGGAGGAGTTGGCCCCATGACTTCGTCCCCGCTGGTTCGCTACCTGCTCCGGGCCATCGCGCTCACGTATGTCTTTGCGCTGCTGGTGGTTCCGATGGGGGTGATCTTGTGGCGCACCTTCGAACCCGGCTTGGGCCAGTTCTATGACTGGATCAGCACCCCGGCGGCGATTTCGGCGCTGCATCTGTCGCTGTTGTTGGTGGCCATCGTGGTGCCGCTGAACGTGATTTTCGGCATTCCGACCGCATTGCTGCTGGCCCGCAACCGGTTCCGGGGCAAGGGCGTGTTGCAGGCGATCATCGACCTGCCCTTCGCGGTCTCGCCCGTCATCGTGGGCACCGCGTTGATCTTGTTGTGGGGATCGGCGGGTGCCCTGGGCTTCGTCGAACGAGACCTCGGGATCCGAATCATCTTCGGCCTGCCCGGGATGGTCCTCGCCAGCATCTTCGTCACCCTGCCGTTCGTCGTACGCGAGGTCGAACCCGTGTTGCACGAATTGGGCACCGACCAAGAGCAGGCCGCCGCAACCTTGGGTTCTGGCTGGTGGCAGACGTTCTGGCGCATCACGCTGCCATCGATCCGGTGGGGCCTGACCTACGGAATTGTGCTGACTGTCGCCCGTACCCTGGGCGAATACGGTGCGGTCCTGATGGTGTCGTCCAATCTCCCAGGGACATCGCAAACGCTGACGTTGCTGGTCTCGGACCGCTACCACCGCGGGGCCGGGTACGGGGCCTATGCGCTGTCGACGCTGCTGATGGCTGTCGCGGTGGTGGTCTTGATCGTCCAGGTGGCACTTGACGTGCGCCGGTCTCGAACGACCAGCCGGGCATGAAGAAGGAGACTTCATTGACTGGACCGGGAACCGGTGGTCACGCCATTGTCGTGCGGGACGCCTTCAAGCAATACGGGGACTTCGTCGCGCTGGACCGCGTGGACTTCGTGGTGCCGGCCGGTTCGCTGACCGCCTTGCTGGGGCCCAGCGGTTCGGGCAAGTCGACGCTGCTGCGTACCATCGCCGGGCTCGATCAGCCCGACAGCGGCAACATCACGATCAATGGACGCGATGTGACCCGGGTGCCGCCCCAGCGACGCGGCATCGGCTTCGTGTTCCAGCACTACGCCGCCTTCAAGCACCTCACCGTTCGCGACAATGTGGCCTACGGCTTGAAGATCCGCAAGCGGCCCAAAGCCGAGATCAGAGACAAAGTCGACAATCTGCTAGAAGTGGTGGGATTGAGCGGATTTCACGGCCGCTACCCCAATCAGCTCTCCGGTGGTCAGCGGCAGCGGATGGCGCTGGCCCGCGCGCTGGCCGTCGACCCGGAAGTGCTGCTCCTCGACGAGCCTTTCGGTGCGTTGGACGCCAAGGTCCGGGAGGATCTGCGGGCCTGGCTGCGCCGACTCCATGATGAGGTGCACGTGACCACCGTCCTGGTCACCCATGATCAGGCCGAAGCGCTGGATGTGGCGGATCGGATCGCCGTGCTCAACTCGGGCCGGATCGAACAGGTTGGTTCCCCCACCGAGGTGTACGACGCCCCCGCGAATGCGTTCGTGATGTCCTTCCTGGGTGCGGTTTCCGCGCTCAACGGTGCGCTGGTGCGCCCGCACGACATTCGGGTCGGCCGCACCCCCGAAATGGCCGTCGCGGCGGCCGACGGCACGGGGGAATCCACCGGTGTCACGCGCGCCGTCGTGGACCGGATCGTGGTGCTGGGCTTCGAGGTGCGGGTGGAGCTGACCAGCGCGGCCACCGGCGGAGCCTTCACCGCCCAGATCACCCGGGGTGACGCCGAGGCGCTGGCTCTGCAGGAAGGCGACACCGTCTATGTGCGCGCCACCCGGGTGCCCCCGATCGCCGGAGCTGCCCCGGCCGTTCCGGACGACGGTGCCGGCAGCACTCCCAGGGCAGCGCAGATCGGTGTGGGGGGACAGTAACGGTCACCCCGTAGCTGTGACGGGCGTCCTATCCGGCCCGGCCGGATAGCGGTTCAGGCTCCTGGCCAGGCGTTGTGGGGCGATACAACGCCGCCGCCCGGACGTACCGGTAGAGCAGCGCGATCATGGCGGCAAAGACAAACAGACCCAACAGCTCGGCCCAATGCGTGAATCCGTCGCCCAGGATGGCCAGGGGGTCCTCGGTGCCAGTCCCCACGACGATGCCGGCGAAGGCCACGCCGAAAAGACTTTCGCCCACGATCAGGCCGGTGGCGAGCATGACGCCCATGCGTCTCTTGCTTTCATCCTCATCACCGGATCGCTGCGCCCACGAGTCATAGATCCGGCCGAGCACCGCGCCGACCGGGATAACCAGCGTCAGCGAGATCGGCAGGTACATGCCCATACCCACCGCGAGCGGGGGGAGCCGAAGTGTCGCGGTGGTCCTGGTCAGTACTTCATCGACCACGACTACCACGATGCCGATCAGCGCGCCCAATCCCACCAGCGACCAGTTCAGCGATCCGCCGAAGACCCCCTTCGCCAGTGCCGAGATCAGTGCCGCCTGCGGAGCGGCCAGCGCATTTCCGGTAGCGCCGGGGGCTCCTTGAAAGCCGAACGCGCTTTGCATCAACTGCAAAACAGGAGCTATCACCGCCGCGCCGATCGTTACCCCGATCACCAGGGCCACCTGCTGCTTCCAGGGGGTCGCTCCCACCAGCTGACCGGTCTTGAGGTCCTGCAGATTGTCGTTGGAAATGGTCGCCACACCAAAAATCACCGCGGCGGTAAAGACGGCGTACGCCACCAAAGCTGGGGTCTGGGCATCGCTGGCCGGACCATAGGTCCACTTGATCAGCAGCGCGGCCAGCAGCACCACCAGGATGCCGACCCCGGAGATCGGACTGTTCGACGAGCCGATCAGGCCGGCCATATACCCACACACCGATGCGACCACCAGACCGATGGTCACGATCAGCAGCAAGCTGACGGCGATGATGCTGCCGGCCCGCCCAGCGATCGGCGTGTGGTCGGTGAAGTCGCCGAGCAGCAACCCAATCGGGATCAGCGAGACCAGCACCACCAGCCCGACCAGCTGGATCGGGATGTCGCGCTCGTGCAGGTCGACGGCCTCGCCCCGGCGACGGGTGCGCGCGGAGACCGCGGCCTCGGCGATACCGGCCATGATGGGGCCGGCGATTTTCAGGAACGTCCAAACCGCCGCCACCGCAATGGCTCCCGCCCCGATGAAACGCACGTCCGACGAGAAGGTCCTGGAGACGAAATCGGCCAACGCCCCATCCTGGGGCAGCTGACCGGCGGTGCGCATCGGCAGCAGCACACCGTAGCTGATGAGCACACCCACAATCATCGCGATACCGACGCCCAGCCCGACGAGATGGCCCACGCCGACCAGCGCCAGCGACAGGCTCGCACCCGCCATCGTCGCGCCCGAACCCAACCGGAAGGTCACCGCCAGCGAGTTGCTGATCACCTTGAGCGCGGCCAACAGCGAGTATCCGGCCGCGGTCACCGCGCCCAGCGCGATGACCGAAAGTCCCCTCCGGTTTTCCTCCGCCCCCGTGCCGATGCGCCGATCTTCAAAACCTCTGCCCCCGCGACGCCTTCGGGGTAGGGCAGATCGGAACCGGTGACCAGCGCGCGGCGCAGTGGGATCGAGTACATGACACCCAGCAGGCCACCGAATCCGCATACGGCCACCGTCGTCCAGTACGGGAACCCGCTCCACCAGCCGATCATGATCAGTGCCGGTAGCACGAAGATGATCGCCGACAGGGTGCCTGCGGCCGACGCGATGGTTTGCACGATGTTGTTTTCCACGATCGAGTGGTTCGCGAAAAACCTCAGGACTCCCATCGAGATCACCGCGGCCGGGATGGAAGTGGCAAACGTCAGCCCGACCTTGAGGCCGAGATAGACATTCGCCGCGGTGAACACCAGCGTGATCAGCCCACCCAGGATGATCCCGCGGGTGGTGATCTCGCGTGTACTGCCCAGTGCACCAGACATGGGGCTCGACCATATCCGCTAGTGCCGCCATCCGCAGCAATCCCCACCTGGCCCCGGCGGGCCGACCACGGCAGGTGCCGCGCGCGGGGGGCTAGCTGGTGTCGCCCATCACCACACCTTCGCGGCGCGGGTCGGCGCCACCGGTCCACCCCGACTTGCTGCGGGTGATCGCCGATAGCCCGCTGGACTGGTCAGCCAGGTTGACCTGATGGCCCAGCGCGCGCAGGCCTTCCACCAGCGGATCGTGGGCGCCGTTGTCGGCGGTGTTGATGTCGGGGTGCTCGCCGCCGACATTGGTTCGTGGCGTGTTTGCCGCGCCGAAATCGACCGCTGACACCGCCTGCTGCGGATCCAGCCCCCAATCGAGCATCGCCACAAGGGTTTTCACAACGAACTGGACGATCGTTGACCCGCCGGGGGAGCCCACCACCGCATACAGCGAGCTGTGTTCTGCTGGTGCGCCATCGAAGACGAAGGTGGGTGCCATCGAACTTCGCGGCCGCTTCCCGGGCTGGATGCGGTTGGCCACCGGTGCACCATCGGAGTCGTATGGCTGCGCGTTGAAATCGCTGAGCTGGTTGTTGAGCAGGAAACCGTCGACCATGTGAAAGGAACCGAACGCCGATTCCACCGTTGTGGTCAAAGCGGCCGCGTTTCCGTATGAGTCAACGACGCTGACGTGGCTGGTGCCGTGTTCGGGAACCGGCGCGGCGATGGTGGTCGGCAAGCCGAAGTCGCCGGGCTTGGCGGTTCCCATGCTGTGCTGGGGCGAGATCAGCGCCGCGCGCCCGGCCAGATACGCGGGGTCGACCAGGGCGCTCAGCGACCCACCGGGCGGTGGGACGAAATCCGCGTCGGCCACGTATTTATCGCGGTCGGCGTACGCCAGCCGCTCGGCCTCGGCGACCAGGTGCACGCCCATCACACTCGGGCGACCACCGTTGGGGTCGAGATTGTCGGGCCGGTACTCACTCATGGGGAAGTGCTCGAGGATTCCCAAAGTGGCGGCCACCGCGACGCCACCCGATGACGGCGTCGGCATCCCACAGATTTGCCGGCCACGGTAGGTCGTGCACAGCGGTTCGCGCTTCTTGGCGGGATAGGCGGACAGATCTTCAAGGGTGATCAGGCTGGGCGTGCGGCCACCGGAGGTGTCGCCGGCGGCGGCCACGATGTCGTGAGCAATATCGCCGGTATAGAAGACGCTCGCGCCGGCCGATGCGATCTCGGACAACGCCTTTGCGTAGGCGGGATTGGTCAGCCGGGTGCCAACGGCCTTGGGGGTGCCGTCGGGGGTGAGGAAATACCCGCGCGCTTGTGGGTCGGCGCCCAATTGCGGCGCCGAGTCGGAGATGGCCGCGGCCATCCGCGGGCTGATGTCGAAACCATTGTCGGCCAATGCCACCGCGGGACTGAAGAGGTCACGCCACGGTGTGGTGCCGTGCTCGTTGTGCACCATCTCGAGCATTCGCAGGATGCCCGGCACTCCGATCGATCGTCCTGAGGCACGCGGATCGGGCCTGGGCGCGCTGTGGTCGGCATCGCTGATCCAGCGCATGTAGTTCTCGGTGGCCGCCGCCGGGGCGACCTCGCGGCCATCATAGGCCTGCACCGACCGCGTTCTGGCGTCGTAGTACAGCAGCACCCCGCCGCCGCCGATGCCCGAGGACTGGGGTTCGACCAGGCCCAGCACCGCCTGGGCCGCCACCACAGCGTCGGCGGCGGTGCCACCGTCGCGCAGCACTCGGCAGGCGGCCTGAGTGGCCAGTGGATTGGCGGCCGACACCGAATAGTGCGCGGTATGCACCGGGGTCATGTCCGTGCGATAGCCGGTGGCGATCTCCGGGTTGGTCGCCACGTTTCTCGATGACGGGGCCGCGGCGGCGACCGAGGTTTTCGGCGCCGGGGTGCCGTTGGGCACGATCTCGCACGGGCCCGCCGAGTTCGGCGCCCCCACGTGGGTAGTGCCACATCCGGCCAGCGCAAGGGCCGCTACGGCCAGCACTGCACCACAACGCTTGACAAAAGTCATTGAACGAAACTCCGTTACGCCGCGACGCGACCAGCGGTTGCCTGCGCGAAGCGATCTAGTACTGTCTCGGCCACCAAACGGTGCGCACCCAGGGGTGCGGCCATGGCGAGCCCAGTATCGGCCGCAAAGCGCTGCACCCGGTCCGGCAGTCTGCCATGGGCCAAGAACCACGGTGCAACGACCACCCGGTGGGCACCGCGCCGACGCGGCCGGCTGACGGCTTCGGCCAGGGCGGCCGGCGGGTGGGTGGCGAACGCGGTCGCTACCGCGGCCCAGCGGGTTCCCTCGGCCAGTTTCGGCCCGACCTGGGCGGTATGGGAGTTGACCGCGGCGTTTGACGAGCCGATCGCCACGACGAGTACGCCGAGGCCGTCGTCGAATCGGGAAACTCCCAACGCCGTCACGCGTTGCCGCAGCACCGACACCAGCCGGTCGTCGGTTCCGAGCACGTTGGCCTGGCGCACCCGCAAACTCTCCCGGCAGCTTGCGATTTGCGCGGGAATGTCGATGCCCGCGTGGTACCGTTGGCCAGCAGTAGGGGTGTGACCACAGCATCACCGGAACATCCGTTGAGCACCTCGACCAGGCCTGGCGAGTTCAGCTCGCAAAACGCCAACCGCACATCGAGATCGGGCCGCATGCGCGCGACTCGGGCCGCCACCGCTCGTGCGTTCGCCGAAGACCGGGGATCCCTGCTGCCGTGCGCCGTGAGTACCAGCGCCGTCACGAAGCGTGCAACCCGCATTCGGTCTTGGCCAGCCCCTGCCAGCGCCCGCTGCGCGGGTCGGCGCCGGCGGCCGGCTTGACCGTGCACGGGGCACAGCCGATCGACGGATAGCCCTCGTCGACAAGCGGATTGACCAGAACATTGTTGGCCACGATGTAGTCCTGGACTTCGTCATCAGACCAGGCCGCCAGCGGGTTGATCTTCACCAGCTTGAAGGCCTCATCGAAGCTGATCACGGGTGCATTGGCTCGCGTTGGTGCCTCGACCCGGCGCAGTCCGGTCACCCAGGCGGAAAAGTTGCTCAGGGCCTGACGCAACGGGACCACCTTGCGCAGCCGGCAGCACTCGCCGGGATCGCGGGCGAACAGGCCTTGGCCCAGCAGCTTGTCCTGCTCGGCAACGGTGTGCTCGGGAGTGATGGTGAGCACCTGGACGTCGTAGACGGATTCGACCGCATCGCGGGAACCGATGGTTTCCGCGAAGTGGTATCCGGTGTCCAGAAACAGCACCGGTACGCCCGGGCGGACCTTGGACGCCAGGTCGATCAACACGGCGTCCTGCATGTTGGAGGCCACCACGTAGTTAGCCGTCTGGACACCAGCGACACCGGCGGCACGATTGGCACCGCCGAAGGTCTCATCGGTCCACTGCAGCAGTTCGGTGGCACTGGCCCCTTCGAGTTCGGCCGCACCGCGTGCCGCCAGCTCGCGCAGCTCGGCTTCTGTCAGGTTGCTTGTTTCGATCATCGCAGGTCGTCCTCCTCGGCCCGAATTGCCCACTGAGCAAAGCGTTCACCGGCGGCGCGGTTCTTGACGAAGTTGCGCACCACCCGATCGATGTAGTCACCCAGCTCGTCGCTGGTGACCTTGTGTTGACGCAGTTTGCGGCCGAAGCCACTGTCCAGGCCCAGGCTGCCGCCCAGATGTACCTGGAAACCCTCGACCTGGCCGCCGGCGCCATCGTCGACCATCTGGCCCTTGAACCCGATGTCAGCGACTTGAATTCGTGCACAGGAGTTCGGGCATCCGTTGATGTTGACGGTGACCGGGACATCAAGCGTGGAGTTGAGATCGTCCAGCCGCTCTTCGAGTTCGGGGACCAAAGACTGTGCCCGGACCCGGGTTTCGGCGAACGATAGCTTGCAGAACTCAATGCCACTGCAGGCCATGAGATTCCGGCGCCAATGCGATGGCTGCGCGCGCAGACCCAGCGCCTGCAGGCCGGCGATGGTCTCATCGAGCTTGTCGTCGGGAATGTCGAGGATGACCAACTTCTGGTAGGGCGTGAACCGGATCCGGTCCGACCCGGCCCGCTCGGCCAGCTCAGCCACCGCCGTCAAGATGGTGCCCGATACCCGACCGGCGATAGGGGAAACCCCCACCGCGTTGTGCCCGTTCTTGAGCCGTTGCACGCCGACGTGGTCGATCGGATGCTTGGCGGGTTCGGGGGCAGGACCGTCGATCAACGGCCGCTTGAGGTACTCGGTTTCGAGAACTTCCCGGAATTTCTCGATGCCCCAGTCCTTGATCAGGAACTTCAGCCGCGCCTTGGACCGTAGGCGCCGGTAGCCGTAGTCGCGGAATACCGAGGTGACCGCTGCCCACACTTCGGGCACTTCTTCCAGCGGCACCCAGGCCCCGACCCGTTTGGCAAGCATCGGGTTGGTGGAAAGACCGCCGCCTACCCACAGATCCAGTCCCGGCCCGTGCTCGGGGTGGTTGACGCCGATGAACGCGACATCGTTGACCTCGTGCACAACGTCCTGCAGGCCCGAGATCGCGGTCTTGTACTTACGTGGCAGGTCGGCGAAGTCAGGCTTGCCGATGTAGCGGCGCACGATTTCGTCGATCGCCCAAGTCGGGTCCAGCACCTCGTCGAGTGACTCGCCGGCCAGTGGCGAGCCCAGCACGACGCGGGGGCAGTCCCCGCACGCCTCGGTGGTGTGCAGCCCGACTTCGTCGAGCCGCCGCCAGATCTCGGGTACTTTCTCGACCTCGATCCAGTGGTACTGCAGGTTCTCCCGGTCGGAGATGTCGGCGGTGTCTCTGGCGAATTCGGTAGAAATGGCGCCCAAAGTACGCAATGCGGCCGTCGAAAGGGCACCGCCGTCGCAGCGCACCCGCAGCATGAAGTATTTGGCTTCGAGTTTGTCGATGTTCTCGTCGCCCGTCCAGGAACCGTCGTAGCCCTGTTCGCGCTGGGTGTAAAGACCCCACCAGCGGAAGAGCCCCCGCAGATCACTCTTGTCGATGCTGTCGAATCCGGCCTTGGCGTAGATGTTCTCGATGCGTTCGCGCACATCGAGTAGGTTGCCCGCCTTCTTGAGTTCCTCGTTGGCGTTGAGCGGCTCGCGATTTCCCAGCGCCCACTGGCCCTCACTGCGGGGCTTGGCGGGACGTGCCGTGGTCATTGGGTCTGTTCTCCTTCGCGAGAAATGCCAACCTGGGCGTGCACAAAACCATCGAGTCTGACGGGGTGCGCAGATCCGATGGCCAGCTAAAGGTATAAAGGGGCCGGGTCTACGACATCAAGGAAGACAGCAACAGCTGCAGACACGCTTGAGGTCGATGTGCCGACGCATAACCAGCGCGATGTGCGGGTTCGAATTGGCGGGCACCGTGACATTCTGCCACGGACCGCGGTCGTCGCGCGAACAGGGCTGATTTTGTCTCACAGTGACCAAAACTACCGAGCGAGACTGGGGGGCTTGGATAGACGAAGCCGCGAAGCGGCTGAGAACATCCAGGCCCCGCGGCAGACGGGCCCACTTCCCGGGGTGGGGGCCCCTCGTTGACCGCCGGCGTGCACACCGGCGTCCGGGTCTCGGCCGGCGTGCGAAGATTTGGCATGACTGTTCGCGAGGCACCGGTCGACCTGCCCGCCCTGTTGCCCAGCCCCGGACGGCCGTTTGGGCTGTACCTGCATGTCCCGTTCTGCGTGACCCGCTGCGGGTATTGCGACTTCAACACCTATACACCGGCTGAGCTGGGCGGCGTCAACCCCGACGCGTGGCTGCTGGCGCTACGCAGCGAACTGGAGCTGGCCGCGGCACGGCTGAACGCGCCGACAGTGAACACGGTGTTTGTCGGCGGTGGGACACCCTCGCTGCTGGGCGGTCAGCGCCTGACGACGCTGCTGGACATGGTGCGCGACCATTTTGTGCTCGCGCCCGACGTCGAGATCACCACCGAGGCCAATCCCGAGTCCACCTGGCCGGAATTCTTCGACGCCATCCGCTCGGCCGGCTACACGCGGGTATCGCTGGGCATGCAGTCGGTAGCGCCCCGTGTGCTCGCCACCTTGGACCGGGTGCATTCGCCCGGCCGGGCTTCGGCGGCGGCGCGCGAGGCCTTTGCCGCGGGTTTCGAACACGTCAACCTCGATCTGATCTACGGAACCCCCGGGGAGACCGACGACGACCTGCTGCGCTCGGTAGACGCCGCTATCGAAGCCGGTGTCGACCACGTTTCGGCCTACGCCCTGGTCGTTGAGGACGGAACCGCGATGGCGCGGCGAGTGCGGCAAGGCGAGTTGCCCCCCGTCGACAACGACGTGCTGGCACATCGTTACGAATTGGCCGACGCGCGGCTGACCGCGGCCGGGTTGGCGTGGTACGAGGTGTCCAACTGGGCCCGGCCGGGCGGTGAATGCCGGCACAACCTCGGCTACTGGAATGGGGGTCAATGGTGGGGTGCGGGCCCCGGCGCACACGGGTACGTCGGCGCGACCCGCTGGTGGAATGTCAAGCACCCCAACACTTATGCGGAGATACTGGCGGGTTCTTCGCTGCCGGTGGCCGGCCTCGAGCGGCTCGAAGAGGACGCCTTGCACACCGAAGAGGTGATGCTGGGGCTACGGCTGCGGCAAGGGTTGCCGCTGGCGCATCTCGATGCCGGCGAGCGTGAGCGAGCTCAGGCCGCGGTGGCCGACGGGCTGCTGACCGCCGAGGGCGACAGCGTGGTGCTCACCGATCGGGGACGGCTGCTGGCCGACGCCGTGGTGCGCACGCTGCTCGGGTAGCTTCGGGCGGCTCAGCCCGTGGTGTGAAACCAGATCCCGACCATGCGGGCGATCTCGATGTAGAGCGGGATCCCGATCGTCACGTTGTAGGAGAAGGTCAAACCCAGCGATGCGGCCAGCGGCAGCGTCGGGCTTGCTTCGGGTATCGCCAGTCGCTGCACGGCCGGCACCGCGATGTAGGACGCCGCACCGCACAACACCGCGAACAACACGTAGGTGCCCGGCTTGAAGTCGCTGTTGGTGAGGTAGGCGTAGCTGTGCGCCACGATGATGCCGATGGTGGCAAAAAGGTTTGGGGCCAGTAGGCCGAAGAAGATGAACCCGCGCCCGGCCGTCTTGAGGTCCTTCAACTTGCGCGACGCTGTCATGCCCATCTCGAGCAGGAACAGGGCCAGCACACCCTGGAACGCGGTAACGAAGAAGGTGTCGTCGTCGTGGACGACCTTCTCGCCTTGCAGGCCACTGATCAGGCCGATGATGATGCCCCCGAGCAGCAGAGCCAGCCCGGGGTTGAGGAAGACCTCCTGGAAGAGCTCCCGGGAGAACAGCGACGGCTGGCCGCTGCCCTTGGCGGGTTCGTCCTGGTCCGTGTGCTCCCGCTTTTCCAGCGAAAACTCCAGCTCCTGCTCGATTTCGCGGTCATGTGTGCTTTCCAGGCTCTCGCCGCGCGCGGGCCGTGCGGCGGTACCCGGTCCGACCGAGACCTTGGCCGGGGGCGTGTAGCCCGGTTCGTCGGGCATGTATCCGGCCTCGTCCATCCCGCGGTGCCGCAGCCGCGCCACCAGATACAGGGCCACCAGGCAGCCGGGGATCTCCATGACGGCCAACATGACCGGCATGTAGGCGTTGAAGGCGATGCCCACGCTGGTGAGGACGGCCACGCAGGTGGCAAAGGTCCCCGCCGAGTCCGACCCGTAATAGCCGGCGACGGTAGCTCGGTCGACTCGCCGCATTCGGCTCATCCGGCTCAGCAGCAGGTAGGCCAGACCGCCGATCAGGAAATTCAGGACGAAGCCCACACCCATGAAGCCGACGATGCTGCCGATGCTGGACGGTTTGATCTTGGCGAGTTCCTCACCGCCGTGCCAGCCGATCGCCAGCAGCAGGTACATGGTGAGGCCCTGATAGATCACATACGGGAACTCGAACCGCACCTTCAGGATCGGAATCAAAAACCCGAAATAGAAAAACAACAAGAGCGGTTTGAACAGGTTATGGGTGAAGTTCTCCCAGAACTCGTGCAGCATTGACGCCTCCCATCGTGCCGCGATCCAGGAAGCACCCACCGCCAGCGGAGCAACCGGGAACACACCCCAGACAACGCTGAGAATTTAGCGAGGCGGCTGCCAAATCGCCACTTGGTACGCCTATTAAAGTATTAAAGTAGCTGGATTTGGGCCGTTTTGGCCGACACGGCAGCGGCCGAAACAGCCATGTAACAGTCGGCGATGGCAATTGCGCTGGCAACATGCCGTAAAAGTCAGCTGGCCGCCAGTTTAGTGTGAGTTATCTGGCAATCCACTGTGAGACGGGCGTTGCGGCGTTCAACGCGCCGAAGAAACCAGCGACGGCCTGACGCCGATGTCGCGCTTTCGGTACGTCACCGACCGCCAGGCGTATGGCGAGTAGTGAGTCGTCGTTTCCTCGAAGCCGTCGACCTTGCAGACCGTCAAAACGCCGGTGTCGTGGTTGATGGTGAGCTCATCGCATTCGCCGGTGACTTCTTCTCCGTCGGCAAGCCGGATTACGAACATGTGCTGGTCCTCCTTGATGCTTGCGGCAGGCGGTCTTGGGCGGGGGTGGGTGAGCGCCGGCGGGCATCTCTGCGACTGGCTAGCTGGCTAGACAGTGATGGTAAGAGAACTGCCCGCTCAGCAGCATCTCACGGTGTGTCGATCAGGTAAATGGTTGGCGATCTGTGGTCGTTGTGCAAGCCAGAGGTCGGCGAGGCGAGCGTGATGGGCTGGTGGCGGCGGGTGAGCTGGCGTGACTCGGGGTTGAGGTGGGATGCGTTGGCGCCACCGGCAGGGGGGTCCGGCGCGCATGGGTCCCGCCATTGATTCCCGCTGAGTCTTGGCCGGTAGCCGCGTCTTACGGGAGCGGATAGCGCGAATTTACGTAGGTTAGGCTACATTTACCTACTGTGGTGGAGGTTAGTGTCGAAGCGAGTGCTGTCAGTACCGCTGAACCGTCGATCCCGATGCCGGCCGATATCGGTCCGGCCGACCTTGCGGCCGAGTTGGCCGTCGTGCTGTGCGAGGCGGTGAGACCCGAAGGTACCCAATACCTGCTCTACGAGCGTGACGGCCAGTGGGTCCTGGCGTCGGGTGTGCAGGCGATGGTGGAGTTGGACAGCGACGAGGTCCGGGTTATCCGCGACGGTGTGACTCAGCGCCAGCAGTGGTCGGGGCGACCTGGGGAGGTCCTGGGCGAGGCCATCGACAGATTGTTGTTGGAGACCGATCAGGTCTTCGGCTGGGTGGCTTTCGAATTCGGGCTGTACCGCTACGGTCTGCAGGCGCGCCTGGCCCCGGGCACCCCGCTGGCTCGGGTCTTCTGGCCGCGCACCCGCATCGTGGTGACCCGCGATGACGTAAGCCTGTTCGGCGCGGAGCCGCACGAGCGCGAGGCGGTGCTGCGGCTGCTGCGCGACGGGCTGCCCACGGTGCCGCGATCTCGAACCATCGATCTGAGCGCCGATCCGTCGGGCTATCGCGACCGCGTGGCGGTAGCGGTTCGTGAGATCGCGTCCGGCGCGTACCACAAGGTAATCCTGTCCCGTTGCGTAGAGGTGCCGTTCCGGCTCGATTTTCCGTCGACGTATCGGCGGGGCCGTGAGCGCAACACACCCGTACGGTCATTCTTGCTGCGGCTTGGTGGAATTCGCGCCCTCGGCTTTAGCCCGGAACTCGTCACCGCGGTTTCGCCCAGCGGTGTGGTGGTCACCGAGCCGTTGGCCGGCACGCGCGCGCTGGGCCGGGGTGCCGCCCATGATCGGCTGGCCCGTGGGGACCTGGAGAGCAATGCCAAAGAGATTGTCGAGCATGCTATTTCGGTGCGCACGTCGTTGCACGAGATCACCGAGGTGGCCGAGCCCGGAACCGCAGCGGTGATCGATTTCATGTCGGTGCGCGAGCGCGGTAGCGTGCAGCACCTCGGTTCGACGATCAGCGCCCGCCTGGATGCGGCCAGCGATCGGATGAATGCGTTGGAGGCGCTTTTTCCCGCCGTGACGGCATCGGGCATCCCCAAGGCCGACGGTGTCGACGCGATCTTGCGTCTCGACGAAGGTCCGCGCGGACTGTATTCGGGGGCGGTCGTCATGTTGTCGGCCGATGGTGGGCTCGATGCCGCCCTGACACTGCGCGCCGCCTACGAGCGTGACGGGCGCACCTGGTTGCGGGCGGGTGCCGGCATCATCGAGGCATCCCAGCCCGAGCGCGAATTCGAGGAGACCTGCGAGAAGCTCTCCACGTTGGCGCCGTATCTGGTTGAGCGTCAGTAGCCTTCGAGGCTTTCGCAACGCCGGCGGTAAGTGCCGCCGCGCGCTCACACTGCGGTAGGGCACGAGGACGTCTGCCGTACGCCGGGTGAGTGGACGCCGTTGACCAAACGGTGATCAATCGCACACCGTGCGCAAGGACTTTCGGCCCTAGCCGAGTAGGCATCTGGCCAGCCAGGCTTCCCTTTCAGCGGCAGCAACACATGTCGAGAAAGCGGGGTCGGTGCGCCGTGTATGCACCCAGGCCGTGGTCGGTGCGGGAGTTCCCTGATGTGACCGTGCTTTCCAGTGCGTCGGTGTCGGCTGCTCATGGTGAGCAGGTGGCGCGCGCGGTGGGTCAAATTCTGGTGCACCGCGAGATCGTCGGAGGGGCCCGGGTGCGTCTCAAGACGGGAGCTTGTGGCCGTGGCCCGATGGTGGTGCAGGTGAACCTGCGGGTGGGGGAACTTCCGGCTCGGGTGCTTGCCGTTACGCCCGGCATCGATGATCTGACGCCGGCATTGCTCGGGCTGGACCGTCATATCGTGCGGATGCATGACCAGTGGCGTCCCCGGCCCTGGCCCGATCTGACGCGTCGTCGGCTGTTCGTGCGGCCTGATGCGGCCATCGCGCGTCGCAAGCCGGTCTCGCTGCAGTGCTCGACGCCCCTGGCGGCGGTGGCCGTGATGGATGCGATGGACTACGACGCGCACGTGTTCACCGACGCAGAAACGGGCGAGGACGCGGTGGTCTACCGGGCCGGCCCCTCGGGGCTGCGGCTGGCTCGGCAGCGGCACGTATATCCGCCGGGATGGGCTTGGTCGCCGAGCAATTCGGCGCCGCCGGTACCCCTGATCGTGAATTCTCGCCCGACGCTGGCCCTCACCGAGGAGGAGGCCCTGTGCCGCGCCCGCGAACACGGGCTTCAGCTGCTGTTTTTCACCGACTCGGCTACTGGCCGCGGCCAGTTGCTCTATCCCCGCTACGACGGCGATCTCGGATTGGTCGGTCCCGCCCGGCGCGCCTGACTTGAATGTAACCGCGGTTTACAGATATATTGCCCGTAACTGGACGGAACACATAGCTGGGAGACCAACGTGTCCAAGGAAATGACCAACCTGCAGCTACTCCACGAGCTTCAGCCCGTGGTGGAGAATCTGCTCAACCGGCACATCTCGATGTTCAAAGAATGGAATCCGCACGACTACGTTCCCTGGTCCGATGGCAAGAACTACTACGCCCTCGACGGCCAGGATTGGGAGCCCGGGCAGAGCCAGCTCACCGACGTCGCTCAAGTGGCGATGGTGCAGAATCTGTTGACCGAGGACAACTTACCGTCGTATCACCGCGAGATCGCGATGAACTTCAGCATGGACGGTCCATGGGGACAGTGGGTCAACCGGTGGACCGCCGAGGAGAACCGACACAGCACCGCGCTGCGTGACTATCTGGTGGTGACACGTGCTGTCGACCCCGTAGAGCTGGAGAAGCTGCGCCTGGAGCAAATGACAAGAGGCTTCAGCCCGGGCCAGAACCAACAGGGTGATCTGTTTGCGGAAAGTGTGTTCGACTCGGTCATGTACGTGTCGTTTCAGGAGTTGGCCACCCGCGTCTCGCACCGCAACACCGGTAAAGCCAGCAACGACCCGATCGCCGAGCAGTTGATGGCCAGGGTGTCGCACGACGAGAACTTGCACATGATCTTCTACCGTGACGTCAGCGCGGCCGGGCTGGACATCGCACCGAACCAGGCGATGAAGTCTGTGCACCGGATATTGCGCAACTTCAAGATGCCCGGGTTCACCGTCCCGGAGTTCCGTCGCAAGGCCGTGATCATCGCCGTCGGCGGCATCTACGACCCGCGGATCCACCTCAACGAGGTGGTGATGCCGGTGCTGAAGAAGTGGCGGATTTTCGAGCGGGAGGACTTCACGGGCGAGGCCGCGTGGATGCGCGACGATCTCGGTGTGCTGATCAAGGAGCTCGAACAAGCCGGCGACAAGTTCGACGAGTCCAAGCAGCGCTACCTCGAGCGCGAGGAGCGCAGGGCAGAGAAGATCACCGCCAGTCGGGTGCTCAAAACCGAAGGGACGCTTACCCTCAGCAGAATGTGATCACCGAGCCGGTTGGCCCGGCATCGGTGGCTCACGGTGCCTGCTGGCGCCGCAGGGCGGGTTGGGCCTCCGAGGATTGCTCGATGTAGTCCGAGAGTAGGCGGCTGACCAGTGACTCGATGGTTGATTCGATCGAGGACGCCAGCGTCGCGGTGATCGATGCGACGGCTTGGGTCCGGAACCGGATCAGCATGGTGATCAGCTCGGCGATCTCGGCGTCACCGGGCAGCGGCTCGCCCGGCTTGATCCGATCCACAACATGCTCGGCGCCGGCTCGCACCAGCAGGTCGCTGATCTCGTCGACCTTGGGAAGGATCTGCTCGTGCAGGTCGATGAGTTTGTCCATGCTGATGCCATAGCCCCGTACCTCGTTGAATGCGTCAATGAGTTTGGGGCGGGCAATGATCGCCTGGGTGCCGTCGATGCGGATCAGTCGCAGCGCCACCAGCCGTTCGAATGCCAGTGGATCGTCGACGCGCCGCTGAGCCTGGGCAAGTGGCATGGCTTGCGGTTTCTCGGTGGTCCAGCTGCCGACGATGGCCGTCTCCAAGCCCAGGACGTCGCCGAGGTTTCTGCCTTCCTCCCAGGCGCTAAGCATCTCTCGAACATGTGCGATGTTGTACCCCCGGTCGAGCATGGACGTGATGAGCCGAAGCCGGATCAGATGGGTGTCGTTGAACAACGCGATTCGGCCGACCCGCAGCGGCGGGGGCAGCAGGCCGCGGTCTCGGTACACCCGAATGTTGCGGGTGGTGGTGCCGGCCAGTCTGGCCAGTTCGTCGATCCGGTATTCACCTGAGGCCGCGCCACCATTGGAGTGCCGGACGGCCGCATCGAAAAGTTGTGTCACAGCGGCTTCGATGAACTCGCCAAGCTCCCGCGATTGGCGCCGGACACGTTTCGGCGCGCGCCGCACGTTGTGCAGCACGCTGGCTATGGTGCCGGGGTCGGGTCGCGCCGATCGGTCGTTGGTCATGTCACCGTTGGGGATCATGCCGTCGAGGTCACCAGGCTGCCGGCGTCTTGGGCGACCGCATGGTAGTGGCCGTAGCGGAAATCCCGCATTTGGCAAAGGTACTCGGTGGCAAACCCGGGAAACATCGACCCGTTGAACCCCTCTTTGGTGAGATACCAACTGCGGCAACCCGACATCCACGTCGTCTTGGCAAGCCGACGCTGGATTCGCTCGTTGTAGCGGCGCTGGACGTCTGCACGCACATCGAGATAGCGCAGGCGTTCGTCGAGGATCGTGGTGATGGCGCGCACCGCGTAGTCGAGTTGGCCTTCGATGTACACCAGCAACGAATTGTGCCCGGGCCCGGAGTTCGGTCCGGTCATGAAGAACAGATTGGGATATCCGTGTGCGTTGATGCTCTTGTAAGCCTGTGCGCCGTGGGCCCATTCATCGGCCAGCGACCGGCCGCCGATGCCGGTGACCGGGAAGGGAGGTCCCGTCAGATGGACGTCGTAGCCGGTCGCGAACATGATGCAGTCCAGGTGATGCTCTAGACCATCGCTGGTCCGGATGCCAACCGGGCTCAGCGTCGCGATCGGCCAGTCGATGAGTTTGCAGTTCGGGCGTTGCAGCGCGGGATAGTAGTCGCTGGAAACCAGCATGCGCTTGCAGCCCGGGCGGAAGTCCGGCGTCAGTTGGCGGCGTAACCACCGGTCTTTGACCTGACCGCGAAGATGGGCCTGGCCCAGTAACGCCACCAGCGACGTCAGCGGAGTGTTCCACACCAACGCGCCCGCGGTGGCCTCGTGGCCCCAGAACAGGGCTTGTCGCGCGAGTTGTTGAGCAGCGGGGACTTTGGTGAACAAGGCCTGCACGGCGGGTGGCGTGGCGACGTCGAGCCGTGGCAAGACCCAACAGGGGGTGCGCTGGAAGACCTTGACGAAGCCGGCCTGATTCACCAGTTCCGGGACGATTTGCACGGCGCTGGCTCCGGTGCCGACAACGGCGACTCGCTTGCCGCTGAAGTCGTAGTCGTGGTCCCAGCGCGCGCTGTGGATCTTGTGACCTTCATAGCGATCCAGGCCCCGGATGTCGGGGAAGCTGACATCGGAGAGCGGACCGGAAGCCAGGATGACGGTCCGGGCCCGAAACCTTTCGCCCGCCTGCGTTGTCGCGGTCCAGATGCCGGTGTCTTGGTTGAATGTGAGGCCAGTGACTCGTTGGCCGAACCGGATGCGATCACCGATACCGAACCGGTTCACCATGGCCTCGATGTGCCGGTAGATCTCCGCGGCGGGGGAGTAGGTGCGTGACCACTTGGGGTTGCGGACGAACGAGAACGAGTACAGCAGTGAGGGTATGTCGCAGCTGGCGCCCGGATAGGTGGTGTCGCGCCAGGTTCCGCCGATCCGGTCGCCGCGCTCCAGAATCACCACCTCATCGGGGTTGCTCAAACCGGCCTCGGCGAGTCGGATTGCCGCACCCAGTCCGGTGAGGCCCGCTCCCACAATCAGCGTCGCGTAGGCGTGATCGGGCGCCATGGTCACGCCGCTGGCCGATAGGTGAGTTCTTTGAACCAGCTGGGTATCGGCTTCAACAAGGGCTTGGGGTAGTAGTCCGACAGCCACACCATGGAGTTGGCCAGTAGGTGATAGGGGTGGCTCGGGTTGACCACCATGGCGGCATGGCGCTTGAGGACGCGGTACGCCGGAACCCGTGGTGTTTTCGCGCTGCGCTCGCCGAGTTGCCTGAAGCGCTTGACCGCGTTGTACAACCGCTCCGGTTCCATGCCCATGCCGGCCATCTCATTGCGCACCCGGTTGAGCAGCGGTATGTAGATGAGTGCGCCGATGATCAGTCCCGGCGAGGCGATATTGCCGACGAACTCGATCGCCAGCCGGCGCGCCGTGGCGTGCCCGATCATGTCGAGCACCTCGAAATCCACGGCGATGTGCCGGGATTCGTCGTTGTTGATCTTCTCGAACACCTGGTGGCACACCGGATCTTCGACGCTATCGAGGAGGAACTTCAACAGCGCCCCGTCGAGCGCCACTTCGAGCATCGGAATCACGGTGCCCAGCACGGACAGCGGCATGCCATCCGAGTAGGTGTCCAGCCATTCGATAGCCAACCGGATGTTGACGTTGGGTTTGGGAAGTTCGCCCTCGTCGAGCATGCCCCAGCGCTTCATCAGGGCTAGCTCGGCGTTGGCGTGGCGCTGTTCTTCGGCGTGAAAATACCGGTAGATTTCCGCGATTGTCGGGTCGGGGGCTTTCTTGGCCAGCGCGGCGAAGCCGCGCGCCCCGATGTTCTCGATCCAGCACAGGTCCGCCATGAATGCCTTGAGCTTGGGCCGGAATTCGGGCCGAATGGTATCGGCGCCCGGTGCTTCCCAGTCGATGTCGGCGAGCGCCCACTGACGATCCTTGATCTTGGCGAGCATAGCTTCCATGTCGATCGTCACCAGAAGCTCCTTCCGTTGGTGAAACGGGCTCTTAGCGCATCGTCGCCCGCAAAATCAGACCGGCCGCCCTGGTGTATGTGCCGGGCGCCATCCGCTTGATGTTCCACCCGATCTTGGCGTCCAGCTGGGGCATGCAGTACAGATCGCCGCGGTCGTTGGCGTCCAGACAGATGCGTGCCACCTTGTCGGGCGAAAATCCGGTCCAGCGAATGAGTTTGGTGACGACCTCGCTGGACTGCTCGCTGATCCGACCGGACTCGACGATGTTGGTCTTGACGAAGGTCGGGCACAGCACGGTGACATTGATGCCGGTGCCGGATAGTTCGGCGGCCAGGGTTTCCGATAGTGAGAGCACCCCAGCCTTGCTGACGTTATAGGCGGCCATGCCCGGAGCCGCGCCGAATGCGGCGGCCGAGGCGACGTTGATGATGCCCCGCGGGCCGACCGCCCGTCCGGCCTCCCGCAGGATGGGGGTGAAAACATGGCAGCCATGGATCGGGCCCCAGAGATTGATGCCCAGGGTCCATAACCAATCATCAAGGGGGATTTCGCCGATACCCGCGCCGCCAGCACCGACGCCGGCGTTGTTGATCACCAATGTCGGCGGTCCATCGAACCAGGCTTGTGAGCGTTCGGCCAGCGCCGTCACGTCTTCGATGCGTGAGACGTCGCAGCCGATCGAGATGGCTCTGGCGCCCGCCTCGGTCAGCGCTGCGACCGTGTTCTGGGCGGCCACTTCGTCGATGTCGCTGCAAACTACCGCGCTACCGCGGCGACCGAGTTCGAGCGCGAATGCGGCGCCGATTCCGCTGCCCGCTCCGGTGACCACCGCCAGGGCATCGTGGCTGGTCTTTCGGGACTTGCCCAGCAGCTTGTCCAAGGGACCCAACATGTCAGACCGCCTCGGCAGTAGCGTTGTCCTGCAATGAGCCTGCGATGAACGCGGAGGCGTAGGCCATGGCTTTGGCGGCCTCCGGAGTCATCCGCGGCAGTGCCTGGAATACGTGCATCTGATCGGGCCAGACCTGCAGTTCGCAGCGGCCACCGGCAGTGCGAATGTCGGCGGCCAGCTGACGCGCATCCGCCTCCAGCATCTCGGCCGCGCCGGCCTGGATCAGCGTGCTGGGAAGTGGCGATCCGCCCGCGACGTCGAGGCTGAGGCGGTGATGGGTGGGATCGATCCCGGCGTGGTAGAGGCCGACCACGCGCGCCGCGGTGGCCGCTTGGACGGCGGGATCGGGCTTCGTCCGTTCGCGTGCGGCCGAGAGCCCGAAGGTCAGGTCGATCAGCGGTGAGAACAGCACCAGTGAGGCCGGCGGCCGGGCGGCGACGTCGGGCTGCAAGAGCAAATCAACCGATAGGTGACCGCCCGCCGAATCGGCCACCACGACCATGCGTTCCGGCGACAAGCCGCATGCGCCCGGCAGCCAGTCCCACCCGGCCCGCACGTCGTCGGCGGCGGTGGGGAAGCGGTGTCGTGGCGCCAATCGGTAGTCGACGCTGAACACCGGTAGCCCGGTGAGTGAGGACAGCCAAGCCGTCAGGCGCCGGTGCGTCCGGGGTGAACACATGGTGTAGCCGCTGCCGTGCACGAAATAGATTGCGCCGCTGCGATTCGGTGCGGGCCCGGTCGGCAGGTGCGGCCCGTGGACCCATTCGCCGACGACCCGGCGCCCGTCTGGCAGAACAGAGTTCACCGGTTTCACGTGGGTGCCCGACAGTGATGGGCCGAGCGTGCCCATCAGCCGCGCGATGACCTGGCGCGTCATCCAGATTCCCCAGGTGCGCTCCGGCGGTATTGCCGCGGTGATGGGCGGCATCATTATCGAGCTCACCGCTACCGCGGTGCGGGACCGCAATGACCCGCGGACCGGAACGACGTCCGTCATAAAATGCAGTCAATACCAAATGGTGACATTAGTCAATGTCACTTTTTGTCGGTCGGCTATGTCGGCTCGGCGGACCCGCATGGCGGCGTGGCGGACGTGATTGCCCTGCTCAGGTCTCCGTGGTTGTCAGGATCTGGCTCGCGATCGCCTTCTTGTCGATCTTTCCCACCGGTGTGGTCGGCAGCGACGGCATCGCGACCAGCCGATCGATGCGGATATGTGCGGCCACGCCACGCTGCTCGAGATAGTCATTGAGTCCCGACAAGGTCTGCGGCGTCTGCGGTGGCCCCGCGAAAACAATTGCAGCGCAGATCAGCTCGCCCATATCCGGGTCCGGCAGTGGCACCGCCGCGGCCGAGCGGATCGCCGGGTGGCTGAGCAACTGTTCTTCGAGGTCCTGGGCCGAGATGGTCTCACCGCAGCGGCAGATGATGTCTTTGACGCGCCCGGTGACCTGCAGGTAGCCGTCGTCGCGGAGTCGGACCAAGTCGCCGCTGCGATAGAAGCCGGCTGGATCGAAGCAGCGCTCGTTGTCTCGGTCGGCGCAGAAGTAGCCGTTGATGGTGTAGGGACCGCGCACCAGTAGCTCGCCCTCTGCGCCGGGAGCCACCGGCGCGCCCGCGCCGTCGACAATGCGCAATTCGTCAGCGGAGCACAGGGGCCGGCCCTGGGTGTGCTCGAGGAGGTTCGGCGGATCTTCGAGGCGGGTGAAGTTCAGCAGTCCTTCGGCCATCCCGAAGACCTGTTGCAGCCCCGGGGTCAATGCCTCTCGTGCCTGGCGAGCATCCTCGGGCTCCAATCTGGAGCCACCAACTTGCAATAGCCGCAAAGACTTCGGGGTTACCGGCTCCCAATCACAGGCCTGGGTCCACAGTTTGGCCAGCGCGGGTACCAGCGCCGTGACGGTGACGCCGTGGCGCTCGATCAAGGTGAAGGCGGCCTCCGGGCTGGGGTCGGTGCTGAAAACGATGGTGGCGCCGACGGCCATCGAGCCGAGTATGCCCGGACATGCCAACGGGAAGTTGTGCGCCGCCGGCAGCGACACGAGGTACACGTCGTCAGCGGTCAGCCGGCACAACTGCGCACTCGCGGTGGCGTTGTAGACGTAGTCGTCGTGTGTTCGGGGGATCAGTTTCGGAGTGCCGGTGGTGCCACCTGAGACGAGTAACAAGGCGGGCGATGTGGTGTCGACATCGATGTCGGGTGTGGCGCCTTCGGACAGCGACGACCACGGCAGAAAGGGCCCGGACTCGCCGTCGATGATGACGTGGCGCAACTGGGGGTGAGCGGCGACCAACCGCTCGGCCATCGACCGGTAGTCGAAGCCGCCGGCGTGCTGCGCGACGATCAAACCCACCGCACCGCTGACCTCGGCGAAGTGGCGCAGTTCTGCCAGCCGGTGTCCGGTCAGGCACATCACCGGGATGGCTCCGGCGCGCAACAGGCCGAACAAGGCGACCGCGAACCGGCACGAATTGGGTAACTGCAGCAGCACCCGGTCGCCCGGTGCGATGCCCAGCGAAACGAAGCCCGCGGCGGCTCGATCGGCCAGTTTGTCCAGTTCGCAGAACGTATGGCTGGCGCCGGCGTCGACCACACCCACTCGGTCAGGCCAGCGTGCGGCCGCTTGCCGCAACAGCGAGCCGATGCTGCGACCGGTCCAATAACCGGCGGCGCGGTAGCTGGCCACTCGTTCGGGTGGGTACGGAATGAACCCGGCCACCGGCCCCGGTCGAGGCGGCTGGGCGGATGTAACAGGCACTCGGCGACTCCCCTTGGGGCGTGCGTTTCCCACCCCTCGGACCATAGGGTAGCGTACTCGAAGTTAGGACAGCCTGGGCTAAGGATGGGAGGTGGCTGGTGGGCGGCGCCACCCTCGCCGGGATGCTGGCGAACTGGAAATGGCAGCGCTATTACCCAACGTGCTCCCGCGGCCATGTGCGATTGCTGGGCGCCGCATGAGCGCCACGCTCGCGATTGTCGGGGCCGGCGCGAAGGCGGCGGCGGTGGCGGCGAAGGCGGCGGTGCTACGCGAGATGGGCGTCGAGGTTCCTGACCTGGTTGCCATCGAGTCAACCGGGGTGGCCGCGAACTGGCGAGCCGGCGGCGGCTGGACCGACGGCCGGCAGCGGCTGGGTACCAGCCCCGAAAAGGACGTCGGTTTCCCCTATCGGTCGGCGCTGTGGCCGGGCCGCAACGCCGAAATCGACGAGCGGATGATTCGGTTTAGCTGGCAGTCTTTTCTGGTCGACACCGACCAATTTGTCGGCTGGGTGGACCGGGGCAGGCCGTCGCCGGCCCACGACACGTGGGCGCAGTACTTGCGCTGGGTTGCCGACCGGGCTGGTCTGGAAGTCGTTGGTGGCGAGGTAGTTCAGCTGTCGGTCGACGAATCTCGCTGGGTGGTGCATACGGCCGACTCGAGTCTGACCGCAGACATGGTGATGTTCACCGGGCCTGGCCAGCCGGAAAGATCGATCCTTGCCCACGATCCGCGGGTGCTGTCGATTGCCCAGTTCTGGCACCGCGCGGCACAACATGAGCGGATTGTTGCCGAACGCGTCGCGGTCATCGGCGGTGGCGAGACCGCCGCATCAATCCTCAATGAGCTGTTTCATCATCGGGTTTCGGCGATCACGGCCTTCTCGCCGCAGGCGACCCTGTTCACCCGCGGTGAGGGCTTCTTCGAAAACTCTCTGTTCTCCGATCCCGCCGGGTGGCGCAATCTGGCCCTGTCGGAACGGCGCGACTGCATCGCTCGCACCGACCGTGGGGTGTTCTCGGCGCGCGTACAGGAATCCCTGCTCACCGACGAGCGAATCCGGCATATGCGCGGGCGGGTTGCTCGTGCGGTCAACCGCGACAACCGAATCTGGCTCACGCTGTCCACCTACTGCTGCGGTGAACCCCGCGAGACCTTGCATGACTTCGACCTCGTCATCGACGGTTCCGGCGCCGACCCGTTGTGGTTTCTATCGTTGCTGAGTCAGGATGCGGTGGACTTGCTGGAGCTGGGGCTGCAGGCGCCGCTGACCTGTCAGCGGCTCGAGGAATCCATCGGTGCCGATCTGGCTGTGTCCGGCGTTGCCCCGAAAATGTTCCTGCCGAATCTGGCCGGCCTCAACGAAGGTCCGGGATTTCCGAATCTGAGTTGTCTGGGTCTGCTGTCCGACCGCATCCTCAGTGCCGAACTCGGCCTAGCGCCCGCACCGGTTGGGACCAATCGGTCAAAGGGGAGAAGCGATGAGCACCAATCCGTTTGATGACGAAGACGCCATGTTTTATGTGCTGATCAATGACGAGGAACAGCACAGCCTGTGGCCGACATTCGCCGATGTGCCCGCCGGCTGGCGGGTAGCGTTCGGCGCGGACACGCGCGCCGATTGCCTGTCCTACGTCGAGCAGCACTGGGCCGACATCCGGCCCAAGAGCCTGCGCGACGCGATGGCCGGCAACTAACCGTTCACCGCGAACCGAGCTGGGCAAGCACGTCGGCGATCGACGCCCCGCCGAGCAGATCCGAGACCTCTAGCTCGTGATCAAACTCGGCCTTGACGCGCCGGCGTAGCTCCAGCGCCTGCAACGAATCCAGTCCGAGCGCGACCATGGGCACCGACGTGTCGATCCGCTCGGCGCGCTCCGCGCCAATCGCTGCGGCCAGCAGGTTGCTGAGTCGTCCCGGTAGGTCCGCCGGCTCGGCCGGCGCAGCGGTCTCGCTGACGGGCGAGAGCAGCTCTGATACCAGCGGGCCGTAGCCAAAGGTTTCCAGTACCGGGCGGGCGCGATCGAAGTTGAATGCCGCGACGATGGCATTGCGGCCGAGCCGCTGCATTCCCAACGCGATCGCCTCGGCGGGCGGCATCGGGATCACACCGATGGCGGCCAACTGCGCCATGCTCGAGGCATCGAGATCGAAATGCACGGTCCACTGGCCCCACTGCACGGAGACGCAGTCCAGCCCCTCGGCCCGCAGCCGGTGGGCCATCGCGTCCAGCATTCGGTTGGCCGCGGCGTACATGACCTGTCCGCGACCACCGATGGTGGCCCGTGCCGAAGAGCACAAAACGATGCGACAGCCATCAGTCCTGGGGAAAGCGTCCAGGACCTGCCCAATGCCGACAACCTTGGCGTAGAGCGCATTGTCGGCGTCATCGGTGGTGATGTCGGAGAACTCCACCGACGCATAAGCCACGGCGGCATGGATGATCAGATCCGCCGGTGTGGACCGGTGCTGCGCTGCCAACCGCGATACCGCAGCGGGGTCACCCACGTCGCATCGGGTGACAGCGATCTGGGCGGCTGTCGCCGAGCGGAGCTGCGCCAGGCGCTCCGCCACCGCAGCAGACTCGCCTGATCTGCTCACCAGAGTGATTCTCCGTGCGCCGCGGTGGGCGAAGTGGTCGCAGAATTCGAGCCCGAGGTTGCCGGTCCCGCCGATGATGAGCACGTGTTCTGGACACGCGCCCGCACCGTGCACCACCGCGCCCTCGCCCGCCACGATCCGTTTGGCATAGAAAGCGCCGTCGCGATATGCCAGCTCCGGTTCGTTGGCTGTGTGCAGCGCCGCCACAATGGGATGCGCCCAGTCTTGGGCCGTCGCTCCGGCCGGCAGATCCAGGTGGCGGAATCCCACGCCCGGGTGTTCGGCGCCGATGCTGCGAAAGCCCGCGCTTGCCGCCGCGTGCACCGGATCTGGCGGCCCATCCGCGGCGGTCGCCGCCTCACCGCCCACCGTCACCAGCCAGCAGTCGGTGACCCCGGTGTCGACTCCGGGCCACCACGCCCGGTTCGAAAAGAATCCTCCGACCTCGGCGGCGGCGGCGCGGCCATCCAGTTTCGGTGTTTCCGGAAGCAGAATGACCAGCGTGTTGACATCCGCTCCGGTGCCGTCATTTTCGCCATTGACCACCCGAGCCGTGGCCCCGGCCTGGTGGGCCGCGGCAGTCATCGCGGTGGCGAGCTGGGCGCAGGCTCCGGTGGGGTCAACAATCCCGACGACCCGTGGCGGCGTAAGCGAGCGCTGCGAGAGCCGCACCCATTCTTCGACCAGCAGACGCGCCGGTGTGGTGTCCGCGGTCGCGTCGGGGACCGACGGTGCTGCGGGAGCAACTGATACCGACGGCGGCTGACGACGGGGCAGCACCTCGTCATAGGGCAGCCACAACCGGATCTCGTTCATTCGGGTGTTGGGAAAGTCGAGCAACGGTAAGGCCTGGGCGCCGTCCGGCTCGGCGCGCAGACACTCCCATGGGTAGTTCAGGTCATGCACGGCCAGCTGGGCCAGATTGCGGGTGAATTCGCCCAGATCGGTGGCGGTGCGTTCGGAGGTTCCTACCACCATGGCGGGGCGGTCATCGGCTTCGTCGCGCAGGGCGGCCAGATTCTCGTGAATCGCCAACTGCAGCGTCGGATGCTCGGCCAGTTCGACGAACGTTTCGACGTCACGTTGCACGGCGGCGGCGATTGCCTTGTCGAACCGAACGATGTTGCGCAGGTTCCAAAACCAATAGTCACCGACAGGGAGCTCCGACGTGATGGGCGCGCCGAGAGTGGCACCGAGGCAGTCGATGTCGGTGTCGACAAAACTTGGGTGCTGCAGTTGGTCTTGGATGGCTGCACGAAGTTTGTCGGCACCGTCGTGGATCAAGCTGGTGTGTGCGGGATAGCGGACCCGGATAACCCGGGCGAAGGTGCCGCCCTCGGTCAAGGTGTCCACGATGCCCTGAACCGTTTCCCGTTCACCCGAAATACCTACCATGCGTGGGGAATTGACCACGGAGAGCTGCGCCCAGCCGGAGCATCGGGCGAGTAGGTCCTCGCACGTTTCCCGGTCGGCGGCGACGATGGCCATGGCGTAGTCAGCAGCAGCGAACTCGTCGGCGGCGTGGGCGCGGATACCGATGACGCGCAGGGCGTCCTCGAGGGTAATCGTGCCGGAAACGTAAGCCGCGGCGACTTCCCCTTGGCTGTGCCCGATGGTGACGTTGGGCGCAATGCCGAATGATCGCCACATCGCCGCCAGTGCGGCCATCTGGGTGAACAGCGCCGGCTGGACGATGCCGGCGCTGCCATCATCCTGAAAATTCTTGTCGAGCAGATAGTTTCGCGGTGACCCGCAGGATTGTGCTTCGAACGCCTGGGCGCAGCGATCTACCTCGGCGCGAAACGCGGGCACCGATTCGTAAAAGAGCTGTCCCATACCGGGGCGCTGGCCTCCCTGCCCGGGAAAGACATAGCCGATGCGACGGCGGATGGCCGCCGGGTCGGTACGAATCAGGGCGGGATGCTCGTATCGGTCGATCATCGCCTGCAGGGCGTCGATCAACTCCGCACGCGTCCTGACCATGGCCAGGGCCCGGTGCCGGCGAGCGGCCCGCGTCCGAAACAGCATGGCGGAGATCGGGCCGGGGGTGAGGTCGGGATGAGCTGCGACATGGTCACGCAGCGCTGTGGCCTCGCTGTCCAGTAGCTCGGGCGTGTCCGCCGAGAGCAGGACGGGAATGGTGCCGTCCGGCAGGCGGTAGGCGGCCGCGCTCACTGTCCGACTCCGGTAGCCGGCATCGAAATGATGGCATGGGCATTGGCGCCGCCCGCACCGAACGAAGACACGGCACCGTAGCGAACACCGTGTTTGGGCTCCCACTCATGTAGTTTCGTCGCCAGCCGCAGGCCGGTCAGATCCCAGTCCACCGTTTTGGTTGGGTTGTCCGCGAAAAGGGTTGGCGGAATCTGACCGTGTTGGCCGGCCAGCAGCAGCTTGATCAACGCCAGGATTCCGGATGCCGCCTGCGAGTGTCCGGCATTGGACTTGATCGACCCGAGCAGGGCTTCCGACCCCGCAGCGCCGTAGGTCTTGAACAGCGCGATCAATTCGACTGGGTCGCCGGCAGGCGTTGCAGTGCCGTGTCCTTCGATCATTCCGACCTCGACCGGATCAATTCCCGCCACCTCCAGCGTCTTGCGAATAACCTGCTCTTGCGCTCGTACCCGGGGAACCAAGATTGGCTTGCCTTTACCGTTGTGGTTGGTGCGGATGGCCGCGATACGTCCGTAGATTCGCCGGCCCTCTCGCCGTGCTCGTGATTCCCGCTCGACGAGAACCATTCCCGCGCCTTCCCCCCACACGGTGCCGGTGGCGTTATCGGAATAGGCGCGGCAATGCCCGTCCTCGGAAAGGGCATTGAGTCTCGCGAACTCGTAAAACGCTCCGGGCGAACCCATCACGCACACGGCGCCGGCAAGCGCCCATTCGCACTCGTCCTCCCGCACCGCCGTGGCGGCCAGGTGCAGTGCGGACAATGACGAGGCGCACGCCGTGTCGACACTGATCGAAGGACCGATCAGGCCAAGACTGTGCGAAATTCGGGCGGCGCCCCCCAGTTGGCCCAGCGAGGCGATCCGATGACCGCTGTAGGCATCGGCTACCGATGCCCGTGGTCCGTACTCCATTGGCGACATGCCGACGAAACAGCCGCTCTCTGCCCCGGCAGTCGAGCCGGGGTTGATTCCGGAATTCTCCAGTGCCTTCCACGCGACTCGCATCGCAACCCGTTGCTGGGGATGCAACACGATGGCCTCGCGGGCGCTGATACCGAAGAAGCCAGGGTCGAATGTGGTTGCTCCATCCAGGAATCCGCCGGAATCGCAAACCTGCCCCCAACCTTCCATGTCGGATACCGACAACAGATCATCGACGGGCCAGCCGCGGTCGCGGGGAAAGGGACTCAGTAGTTCCCTGGATTCGGCAAGCGCTGCCCACAAAGAAGCCGGGCTGTCGATTCCGCCGGGTGCCTCGACGGCCATTCCGGAGATGACGATCGGGTCGGCTGCTCCGGCGGATCCGTTGGTGCTCATGCTTGCTGCCCGTACTGTGCGCTCGAGGCCAGCAACGCCGCGACGGCGTCGATGTGTGACCGCAAGTAGAAGTGTCCCCCGTCGAACATGGTGACCTTGGCGGTATCGGTGTGCTTGCCCCACCCGTAGAGATCGCCCAGTGTGATGTAAGGGTCCTGGTCGCCGCCCATGGCGTGAATCGGCGTCGCCACCTTGATGTCCTCGGCGCACGAGTATGTGTCAAAAGCGTGGTAGTCGGCCTTGATCACGGGAAGTGCCAGCCTCATGAGTTCGCGGTTGCTGAACACGTCCGTATCGGTGCCCTCGAGCGCGCCCAGATGGTTGAGGATTTCTTCGTCGTCGCTGGGATGTGCCGGCTTGGCCGCCGCGTTGCAGGGGGCCACCGCGGCGGAGACGTTGAGGTGCCGCACATCGATACCGTTGGCTTCGGCCAGGCGGACGAACTCGAACGCGACCAGCGCCCCCATGCTGTGACCGAATGTGATGATCGGGAGTCCGCGATTGTGCTCCGATGCCGCGAACTCGCTGAACGCGCCGGCAGCAATCTCGGAAATGGCGGCGCACGAGGGTTCAGCGGCCCGATCTTGGCGCCCCGGGTACTGAAAGACAATGACGTTGAACGTCTCGCTGAGGACCTTCGAGAACTCGCGATATGCCGACGCGCCCGCCCCGGCATGCGGAAAGACGAGCAGCGGAAGGCTTTCGGGGGCATCCGGTTCGTGGAATTGCCTGCCCCACCCTAGTTTGCGCGCCATGCAGCACTACCTCTCACTCGACCACTTCGCTCGTTGCGACAAGTTCTCGTTGTTGTGCGCACCGGTTCCAGCTCGCCGACCGCCGGTTTCGGTGCCGCCGCGGTTGGGCTCATCGGCGTTGCCGGTCACGGATCATCAGCGCGGCCCGCTTGTCCGGTAGATCAAGGTCGGCGGTGCGCTCGAACCCGGCACGTTCGAGCGCCCGGATCATTCGGGTGTTGTTGACGTCGGGCTCGGCGATGACACGGTCTGCGCTCGGATCCGCATCCAGCTGCCACGTCGAGACGATGCGCAGCAGATCCGCGGCGAGGCGCCGTCCCCGGCATTCGGCGGGACCTAGCAAACTGTGCAGGCCGGCATCGTGCTCGCGCGCGGCGTAGTGGCGGGCGAGCGGATCCAGATCGGCACGGTAGAGCTCCCAATAGCTGATCGGGGCGCCGTCTAGCAGGCCGAGATAAGGGACGGAATGCGCGCTGCAGTGTTGGTCGAACAGATACGAGGCGATCTGGGGCCGTGGCCACGGCTTGCGCCAGAAGCGCGCCACTTCGGGATCGTTCATCCAGGAATGCATCAAATCGAGGTCGCCCTCGGGGTCCAGCCGCCGCAGCGAGAACTCGCCCGAGAAGGCCTCATGATCCAGCGCGGCGCGACATTGTTGCAGGTCAAGCGCGTTCACTAGGTACCTCCCGACCATCTGGCCCGGATGGCCCGCCATCAGCGCCTGGGGCGCAGGATCGATCCGGTCTCTGTCTTGCCGTGATAGCCGCGACGGGCCGCAACAGCCATTCAACTTAGCGAAGGCTAACATAAGCCTGGTTTGGCGAAGGCTGTTCGGCATGCAGGGGCTTGCCCCCGGACAGCGCGCGGGCGTTGGCGAGTTGGAGGGGTTGGTTTGATGCGCGTCGTGTCGCTTGATTTCAGACCTGGGAAGCCGGGGCCCGCAGGTTCTGATTGGTCCGGCGCAGCGACGGTGAGGAGTGAGGCTAACCATGGCAGATGATGTCAGGACTTTGCAGGATCGCCGCCGGGAACTGTTGCGCCGGCGGATCGCCGAGAGCGGATTGGCGGCGGAGCAGTCGAGCGACCAGCCATGTATCTGCCCGGGAGAACGTTATCGTCTGTCGGACGGCCAGCGCCGCATGTGGTTCCTGCAGACGATGGACCCCGATGACGTCACGTTGAACATCTGCGTCGCGTACCGGCTGACTGGCCTGGTGGACGAGGACCGCTTGCATACCGCCGTCAACGATGTGGTTGCGCGCCATGCGATTTTGCGCACCACCTACGGGGTGGACACCGAAGGGGAGCCATACCAGGTATTTTCCGACGACGTTGAGGTCGGGTGGCGACGTGAGGATCTGACCCGGCTGCCCGAGGCCGGACATGAGCAGCAGATCGAGAGTCTGGCGGCCGACGAGTTCGGCCGTCCCTTCGACTTGACCAACGAGTTGCCGCTGCGGATCACCGTGATACGTACCCGCGCGGACGAATTGGTGTTGCTTCTGGTCGTGCATCACATCTGTTGGGACGACGATTCCTGGGAGGTCTTCTTCGGCGAGCTCAGCGCCGCCTACAACGATCTGCCGATCAACGACCCGGCAGCACAGTTCCTCAGCGTTGAGGTGCTGCAAAACTCTGCGGCTCCTAGCGTGGCCGACGTCGGCTACTGGGCGGAGACATTGCGTCCGCTGCCGGAACCGCCGGAGCTTCCCGGTGTGTCCGGTGCGAATCCCTGCAGGCGGGCGCAGCGTCGAGTTCGGCCGCTGCCCGCCGGCCTGTTCAGCAGGGTCGAGGAATTCGCCAGGAAGTGCTCCGCGTCACCGTTCATGGTGTTGCTCGCGGCATACGGCGTGCTGGTGCGCCGCTACACCGGAGCATCGGATTTTCTGGTCTCGGTCCCGGTCACCGAACGCAGTGGTGCCGCCGCGGGTGCCCTCGGATATTTCGGCAACACGTTGCTGCTGCGGATCACGACACGGTCGCAGGACACCTTCACCTCATTCGTCAACGAGGTACGGGAAACCTGTCTGGCCGGCTTCGCCCACCAATCGGTGGGCATCGACCGGGTGGTACGCGAAGCAAACCCGGAGCGAATGGGACGCGACGGGATGGACCTGCTGGTCCGACTCGGTTTCAACATGCGCAAGAGCGCCGGTGGCCTTGCGTTGGACGGCGTCGTGGTGCGCCAACTCGGCCTCGGTGCGGTAGCCGCGCATCTTCCGCTCTCGTTGACGATCGCGCTCGACCCCGATGATGTCTCGGTCGAATTCGAGTATCAGCAACAGCTGAGCTCTGTGCTGGTCGACCAGATGCTGGCCCATTACCTACAGCTGGTGGACAAAGCGCTGGCCGAGCCCGAGCGGCCGCTGTCCAGCCTGGACATCCTCGGCGCTGGCGAACGCGATAGCGTGCTGGCCCAGTCGCATGGCGAGCTTGTTGAAATGCCTGCCACCACGATGGTCAAGCTGCTGGAAGCGACCGCGTCGGCAGCCGGGACGGCCACAGCGCTGGCATTGGTTTCCGACGAGGCCGAACTGACCTACAGCGAACTACACCGGCGCGCGAATCGTTTGGCGCGCCGGTTTATCGGCCAAGGCTTCGGGCCTGAGGACATCATCGGGCTGCGGATGGCCAACTCGATCGAGTTCATCGTCGCAATGCTGGCGGTGCTCAAGGCCGGTGCGGCCTACTTGCCGATCGATCCCGCCTACCCCGACGAGCGCATCGACTACCTCATCACCGACGCTCGTCCGCAGACGGTCATCGGGCGGCCCGAACTCGACGTTGCCGAGCGGGCCGCGGCCGATAACTCGGATCTGCCACTCTCTGATGGCGACCGGCTAAGGCCCTTGCGCCCTGGGCATTTGGCCTATGTGATCTACACATCCGGCTCCACCGGCCGGCCCAAAGGGGTGGCGGTGTCGCATCACGCGATCGCCGAACATGTGCAGGGTTTCGTCGCCGAGTGGACCATGACGGCCGAAGACCGGTGGCTGCAGTTCTCGTCGGTCAGCTTCGATGCTTCGCTGGCGGATATCTTCGTCACGTTATTCCTTGGGGCACAGCTGATCGTGCCCAAGCCGGATGCCTTCGGCGACATCAGCTATGTCGCGGATCTGATCAGCCGCCGCGGCGTCACGGTGTTACACCTGGTGCCTTCCATGCTGAGCACCCTGCTACTGCTGCCCCAGGTCCAGCAGTGGCGGCAGTTGCGCCACGTTCCGGTCGGCGGAGAAGCGCTTCCCGGTGAGGTGGCGGACAGATTCGCCGGCTACTTCGACGCGGAGTTGCGCAATCACTACGGGCCGACCGAGGCGGTGGTCTGTTCCACACACATGGTGGTCACGGGCTCGCATGGTGCCCGAGTGGTGCCGATTGGTGTGCCAAACCGCAACGTCTACGCATACGTGCTTGACGAGCAACTCCATCCGGTACCGGACCAGGTGATCGGTGAGCTGTATCTGGGCGGCAGTCAGTTGGCGCGTGGATATCTGGGACGGCCAACTCTGACCGCGCAACGCTTCATCGCCGACCCGTTCAATCCCGGCATGCGGCTGTACCGAACGGGCGATCTGGTTCGCCGCAACCATTGCGGTGAGCTGGAATTCGTCGGCCGCGCCGACGAGCAAGTCAAGATCCGCGGCTTCCGCATCGAACTTGGCGAGGTCGAATCCGTGATCACCACGCATCCAGCGGTACGGCACTGCCTCGTCGTCGCGGAAGAAACCGAGGCCGGACCCATGCTTGCCGCGTACCTGGTGCCGGCGGCGGCCCAGGTCGACCTCGAGGAGATCCGGGCGCACACCGCAGCGGCAGTGCCGGAGTACATGGTGCCCGGCGCGTTCGCGGTGATCCCAGAGATCCCGATGACGGTGAGCGGCAAACTCGACAGGCGGGCATTGCCCGCGCCAACTCCGATCGCGACCCGACGCTACCGCGAGCCAGAGACGGCCACCGAGCGGTGGATATGCTCGATCTTCGCCCAGCTGTTCGGCCGGCAGCGGGTCGGCGCCGAAGACTCCTTCTTCGGGCTGGGCGGCCATTCGCTGCTGGCGGCTCGACTCGTTGCCCAGATTCGGGCCGAGTTCGGCGTGGACCTGACTGTGCGCACCATCTTCGACGCTCCGACTCCGGCCGGGCTGGCGGCCCGCCTGGTGGAACGGTTCCGCAACGATTTCGAACTCGACCTTGATAACTTGGCCGCCGACGACATGCCGTTGGATCCGAAACGGGCCCGCCCCGGATTCGTCAAATCGGCCAGGCCACAGTGGCTTCCACTGTCCCACTCCCAGCTCGCCGCCTGGTTTCAGCACCGGATCGAGGGCGCCCGCGAAGAGTTCAACATGCCTCTCGCGCTTCGCTTCGAAGGTCCACTGGACTCGGTCGCACTCGCCGCGGCACTCAACGATGTGGTGGCCCGCCATGAGGCGTTGCGCACCAACTTCGATGAGCACGAAGGCGTTCCGTATCAGATCGTGCACCCGAGCCGGACGGTGCAGCTAGCGGTCCGTGCGATCGACCAGGACGAGTTCGACGACGTATCGACTCAGCTACGCCGGCATGTGTTCACCCCGGAGTCCGGGCCGTTGCTGCAAGCCAACCTGTTGGTGCTGGGGCCGGATACGCACGTGCTGTTGTTGATCGTGCACCACATCGTCAGCGATCACGCGTCGCTCGAGATTGTTTTCGACGACCTGATCGTTGCCTACCGGGCCCGACTGCAACACAACGCGCCGCAGTGGGACATCCTGCCCATCCAGTTTGCGGACTACGCGGTGTGGCAACGAAACACGTTCGAGTCCAACTGGGGACAGACCGAACTCGACTACTGGCGCGATGCGTTGGCCGGACTGCCGGACGAGATTTCGGTGGCAACTGACCGCGCGCGTCCACGTGTGCTCGGCAAGCGCGGCGAGGTAGTGCAGTTCAGTGTCCCGGCGGCCCGTCGTTCTGCACTTACCCAACTCGCCGAGCGCAACGGCGCGACCGAGTTCATGCTCTATCAGGCCGCTCTGGCCGTCGTCCTGCACAAGCTCGGCGGCGGCACCGACATCGCGCTGGGCAGCCCGGTGGCCGCCCGGGTGGAACCGGCCACCGCGCAGCTGGTCGGTCTGTTCGCCAACGTCGTGGTGCTGCGCACCGACCTATCCGGTGATCCGACGCTGCGCTCCATACTCGTCGGCAGTCGCGACACGGTGCTCGATGCGTTGGCACACCAGGAGCTTCCCATCGAGCGGTTGGTGGAGGTTCTCAACCCACCACGCGCGCTGTCGCGCAATCCGTTGTTCCAGAACATGCTCAACTTCCGGGGCGAGGACTGGGCGCTGGTCCCGCGCGATCTCACCGGAAGGGGCGAAACCACGGTTGTGCCACTTCCGGTGAACTTCGAAGTCGCCCTGCTCTTTCTGGCCATTGGGATGAGCGTGACACTGAGTGGAGAACTCGACGTGCAGGTCATCGCCAACGCCGACCTCTACGAACCCGTGACGGTTGCGCTGATCGCCGATGCATTGGACGCCGCACTCGCTGCGTTCGCAACAACACCGGACCTCCCACTGTCGGCGGTGCAGCTGCTGCCCAGCGCTGACTTGGCAAAGCTGCTGGCCCCACCGCTGCCGGCCGGTCCCGCGGCGTCGCAGCCGGTCGCCGCTGGATCCGCGGAAACCGAGCGGCGGCTGACCGCCATGCTGGAGGAGTTGCTCGAGATCACCGGCATCGATCGCGACGAGAACTACTTCGCGTTGGGCGGCGACAGCATCATCGCCATCAAATGGTCGGCTCAAGCCGGTGCGCTGGGGCTGCCGTTTCCCCCGGCCATGGTGTTTGAGCACATGACCATCGCTGAGCTGGCCGCCGCCGTCGACGCGGCCAACGGCGAGCCCGTGGTCGAGGCGGATCCGCCACCGGCGCAGGAATATACGCCGATGAGCGCATCCGGCTTGGCTCCCGATGCATTGGCCAAGCTGAGCGCATCCTGGCTGCAGCAGGGAAGCGCATCGTGACCGCGGCTGCCCCACAGATCGAGGACGTCCTTGCCCTCAGCCCGCTGCAGGAGGGGCTGTTCGCGTTACACCAGCTGGCCGAGGACGGCGTCGACCTCTACAGCATGCAGTTCGTGGTCGATATCGACGGACCGGTTGACCTCGAATTGCTCCGTCGCAGCGCGCAAGCCATGCTGGACCGCCATCCCAATCTGCGCGCCGCCTTCTGGGATCGTGATGTGCCCAAGCCGGTGCAGATTGTGCCCGTCCATGCCGCGCTGCCGTGGTCCGAGCGGGTGGCGACACCGGCGGAATTTGACTCCATCGCACGCTCGGAGCGACGCCGTCCGTTTGATCTCAGCCGTGGACCGGCACTGCGGGTGGTGGTGCTCAGCGTTCCTGGCGAGACCAAGCGCCGGATGATCTTCACCGCTCACCACATCCTGGTGGACGGTTGGTCACTTGCGGTGTTCTTCACCGAACTGCTCGCGGTGTACCGAGCGGGGGGAGCGGCCGACGCGCTTCCGGCCGCGCGCCCCTACCGCGACTACATCGTCTGGCTCGCCAAACAGGACAGGTCGGCCGCGCTCGCCGGCTGGATGGACTATCTGCGCGGGGTGTCCGAACCGCTCATGGTGGCTTATGAGGCCACGGCGGGGCAGAGCAAGCCGGGGAAAACGGAACTGTTGTTGCCGGCGGCCGACACTGCGCGCCTGCGACAGTGGGCGGGGCGCCATGGCCTCACGCTGAACACCGCGGTGCTTTTCGCCTGGGCAGTCGTGCTGAGCAGGCTGACGGACCGTCGTGATGTCGTGTTCGGCACCGTTGTCTCCGGCCGTCCTGACCAGCTGCCCGGGGTGGAGACCATGGTCGGGCTGTTCATCAACGCCGTACCGGTCGTCCACTACGTGAGTGGTACGGAAGCTGTGGTGGCGCAATGCACTCAGGTGCAGCGCCAGTCATCGGCGATGCGCGACGTCAGTTACCTGAGCTTGTCGGAAATCCAACGCGAACATGGCCGCGGCCCCCTCTTCGACTCCCTGTTCGTGTTCGAGAATGCGCCGATCGACGACGCCATCCGCCCGGCCACCACACCCGACGGCGCCCAGTTCCTTCCCGTGGAGATGGAAAGCCTGACGCACTACCCGCTGACCGTGGTCTCGCACCTGCGCGAGGACGAGTTGCTGGTGCTGATCGAGGCCATAGCCGAGGCGCTGCCGTATCTTCCGGCCGCCGAAATTGGCGAGCGAATGCTGACCGTGCTGCGTCAACTTCCCGATATCGGCGACGGCACTCCCGACGACCTGGACATTCGGACCGCGGCTGAGCTGAAGGCACATGGCCTCCTTGCCGCGAGGTCGGCGCCCACCTTCGATACGACGGTGTGGGAAATGTTCGAGCGTCAGGTGCAAACCACACCGGATGCCGTCGCCCTGACTGCCGCGGGTGGTGTGCGCCATACCTATGCCGAACTGCACGCGCGGGCCTGCCGGCTGGCGGGGGAGCTAGCCGAGCACGGAGTCGGCCCGGAAACGGTTGTGGCGCTGGTGTTGCCGCGCTCGGAGCGATCCATCGTCGCGATTCTGGGGGTGCTGGCCGCCGGTGGGGCCTATCTACCCGTAGACGTCACCCTTCCCAGTGCGCGCGTCGAATCTATTGTGCGTCAGGCTAGCCCAGCGTTAGCCATCACCGAAGCCGACTATTCGCAGCTGGTCGGCAACGCCGTGCCGACCTTGGCGCTCGATGATCCCGCCGCGGTGGACAGTATTTCGCGGCGCAGCGCTGCCGCGCCCACCGTCGACCGTCGACCGGAACAGTCCGCCTATGTCATCTTCACCTCCGGATCAACCGGTGAACCCAAGGGTGTCGTCGGTACCAACGCCGCGGTGTTGAGCTATTTCGCTGACCACGCCGAGCGCGTATACCGGGCAGCCCGCGCCCGCCTGGGCCGGCCGTTGCGCATCGCTCACGCCTGGTCGCTGAGTTTTGACGCCTCGTGGCAGCCCATGGTCGGCCTGCTCGACGGGCATGAGATCCATCTGTTCGACGCCGATGAGATGCGCGACGCGGATCGCCTGGTGGAAGGCATCGCGATCGGTCAGATCGACATGATCGACACCACCCCGTCAATGTTCGTCCAGCTAAGTGCCGCCGGGTTGTTGGATCACAACCTCTCGGTTCTTGCCCTGGGCGGCGAGGCGATCAACACCGGGCTGTGGGATCAGCTTCGTGGGCTATCGCAGATGGCGGTCTACAACTGCTACGGGCCGACCGAGATGACGGTTGAGGCGGTGGTCGCCGCGGTCAAGGACTATCGGAAACCGACGATCGGTACTGCCAACGCGGGGACTTTCGGTTACGTCTTCGATTCGGCGCTGCGGATGGTGCCCGACGGCGTGGTGGGGGAGCTCTACCTGTCGGGGGCGCAGCTGGCCCGGGGCTATGTTGGCAGACCTGGGATGACGGCTGCTCGCTTCGTGGCCGACCTGCTGCGTCCGGGTCAGCGCATGTATCGGACCGGGGACTTGGTGCGCCGGTTGTCCCATGGTGGCTACGCCTACGTGGGCCGCGCCGACACCCAGGTCAAGATCCGCGGCTATCGAGTCGAGGTCGGCGAGATCGAGGCGGCACTGCGCGGCCAGCCCGGCGTGCATGACGCGGCGGTTTCGGTCCTGCGTCAGCAGGACCGCACCAGCCTGGTCGGTTTCGTTGTGTGGCAGGACAATATGCACGAGGACCTGATCAAGCTGCGCGCCGGTCTCACCGAGCGCCTGCCGTCCTACATGGTTCCAGCGCGTATCGTGACGCTTCCGCGGCTGCCGGTGAATGCCAACGGCAAGCTGGATGGTCACGCATTGGATCGGCTGGCCGAAGACGCATTGACGAGTGTCTCCGGGGGCACAGCGGTATCGGCGTCGACTGACACCGAACGCGTGTTGTGCGAACTGTTCGAAGAGCAGCTCAACGCTGTTCCGCACATCGATGATGATCTGTTCCTGTTCGGTATGGACAGCATCGTGGCAATCTCGTTGGCCCACCAGGCGAGACGGCAGGGACTTCGAGTGGACCCGCGGATGGTGTTGACCGCTACGACGATTCGCCAACTCGGTGCCGCAATCGATGCCGCGGTGGACTCGCAGGACGCCCCGGCCGACGCCGACTACGGTGCGGTGCTGCCGCTGCCGATGGTGTCCTGGCTCTATGAATACGGCAACTACCGCCGATTCACCCACACCGTGTTGCTGCGGCTACCCTCGGGCATCGACCGCTCGTCCATCGAACTGATGCTGCAGCTGCTGCTCGATGGACACGACACCTTGCGGTCAATTTTGACCGAAACCCCAGAGGGGCCGCGGCTGGTCACTCGCGAGCCCGCGGCGGTGCGTGCCGAAGACGTGCTGACCCGTATCAGGTTGCCCGAAGGCTCCGATGACGAACTGGCCTCGGCCGTCGCGCACGCCGCGCGGGTCGTGACCGACCAGATCGACCCATCCGCCGGTGCGATGGTGCGCGCCATCTGGTTCCGCGGCACCGAACATCGGGCTGACCCGGCGAATATGTTGCTGCTCACCGCTCATCACCTGGCCGTGGATGTGGTGTCCTGGCACATCATGCTGGGCGACCTCGCCGCGGCGTGGCGCTCGCTGCAGGCGGGCACGCCACCGAAGATATTGCCGGAGTTCACCTCCTACCGCCGGTGGTGCGAGCTGATGTGGCACCGGGCTTCGGCGCCGCAAGTACAGGACCAGCGCGACTACTGGGCGGCCCTGGTGCGCGAACCCGATCCGGCGTTGGGCCTGCGCTACCCGGACCCGACTCGCGATACCTGGTCCACGCTGCAACTCACGCGGGCAGCCATTCCGGTCGATGTCACGGAGAGGGTGCTGGGCGCGGTCAGACGCGACCAAGGCGTGCGCGAACTATTGCTGGCCGCAACAGCGATGGCGGTGGCAAGCTGGCGTCGGGTCCGTGCTCAGGATCCGGCGGCGGGGGTCCTGGTCGCGTTGGAGGGCCACGGGCGCGCTGATGCCGTACTCGATACCGACACCACCAACACCGTCGGCTGGTTCACCAACGCATTCCCGGTGCGCCTCGGCGCGGGCGCGGCGGCGGTGGATATCGAGCAGGCCGAGCGGGATCCGGTGGCCGCCCAGGACCTGGTCCATTCCGTCGTCAGCCACCTCGAAGCGATCCCGAACGACGGTTTGGACTACGGCTTGCTTCGGTACGTGGACGGCGTTGCCGAACTGGTGGACGCGGTCGATCCGCAGATCCAGTTCAGCTATCTGGGGCGCCTGGACCTCGGCGGCGTCGCCGATCAACCGTGGTCGCTGCTGACCGGGCCCTACCTCGACGCGCTTCCGATTGATCCGGAGCCGGATCTGCCCCTGCGTTTTGCGTTGAACCTCAGTGTGTTTGTCGGCGTGACAGCCGAGGGCACCCAACTGATCGGCAACTGGCGCTGGAGTGACGCGGTGTTCGAACGCTCCGACATCGACCACCTGCCCGGCCTGTGGCAGCGCGGCATTGCCGCGCTCGCGGCCGGGTTGGACTAGGCGCCGAGTCAATAGACTGGTCGGAAAGGACTGGGATGGAGCCGCTCAGCACGGAGTGGATTAGCCGGGACGAGATCAGGGCCGCGATCGCGGCCCAACTGGATTGTCCCGCGGCAGATGTTGCCGACGACGACGATCTCATTCAGCTAGGCCTGAACTCGATCCGCATGATGTCGATGGCCGGACGCTGGCGCAAGCGCGGAGCCGACATCACCTTTGCGCAACTCGCCGCCACCGCGACGGTGCAGTCCTGGCACGAACTGCTCAACGCCGACCAGCTCGGATGTGCGGTAACTGCACCGGCCGACCGCCCCGAGTTGTTGTTGGAACCGGAGGCACCACAAGCCCCGTTCCCGTTGGCAACGATGCAGCACGCCTACTGGATCGGTCGCGCTGACGAACAAGAGCTCGGCGGCGTTGCCGCCCATCTCTACGTTGAATTCGACGGAACCGGAATCGATCCCGAGCGGCTGGAACGTGCCGTGTCCGACCTGGTTGCGGTGCATCCGATGCTGCGTACCCGATTTCTCGCCGACGGGACGCAGCAGACGATGCCCAGCCCGGGTAGGCCGGTGTTCGCCCTGGTCGACCTTCGGGGGCAGAGTGCGGACGAGGTTGAGTCCGCACTGCTGCAGATGCGTGAGCGTAACGGGCACCAGCGCCTGGCAATTGAAGACGGTCAGGTCATCGACTTCACGCTCACGCTGTGGGATGGCGACCGCAGTCGCCTTCATCTGGACGTCGACATGCTGGCCGGTGACGCGATGAGCTATCGGGTGTTGGTGTCGGACCTGGCGCAGCTGTACCGGGGCGCGACGCTGCAGTCTCCCGGCTTCAGTTACCGGCGTTATCGCACCGAATACGAACCGGACAGGGCGGCGCGCGAGCGGGACAGGCAATGGTGGCAGCGGCGGTTGCCGGAGATGGCCGGCGCGCCGCAACTGCCGACCGTGGCCGTGCGAGAACCCGGGGCGCCGCATCGGACCGAGCGCTACGAGCACTGGCTGGCGCCGGAAGCCAAGCAGCAGCTGATGGCCGGGGCGCATGCGCGCGGGGTCACGCCGGCCATGGCGTTGGCCGCGGTCTTCGCCGACACCATCGGCGGTTGGTCGGAGCAAGGTAAGTTTCTGCTGAATGTGCCTTTGTTTCAACGCGAATCGGTGCACCCGGACATCGATCGAGTGGTTGGCGACTTCACCTCGTCGATCATGCTCGAGGTCGACGTCACCGAAGACGTTTCGGTTGTCCAACGAGCTCGAGACATTCAACGCAGGATGTACGAAAGCGGTTCACACGCTGCCTATTCCGGTCTGGAAGTGCTGCGCGATCTAGGGAGGTACCGCGGCGAACCGGTGCTGGCGCCGGTGGTGTTTACCAGCGCTCTCGATCTCGGTGAGTTGTTTGCCGATGAAGTGATCGAGACCTTCGGAGACCCGGTCTGGATCATTTCGCAGGGGCCCCAAGTCCTGCTGGATGCTCAGGTCACCGAGTTACGTGGCGGGTTGCTGGTCAACTGGGATGCCCGCGAGTCAGCATTCCCGCCGGGACTGATCGACACGATGTTCAACCGGTTTACCGATGCGGTCAAGCGGTTGGCCGACGGCGACGCTGGCTGGGACGCCTCCGCCCCGGTGCAGTTGCCCGCCGCGCAGGCCGCGACCCGTGCAGCGACCAATGCAACCGATGGACCAGCCGGCGAAAAATGCTTGCATCAAGGATTTTTCGAGCATGCCGCGGCCAATCCGGACGCGCCGGCGGTGGTGTGGGATGTGGGCGATGACGGGGGTGTCTGGAGCTACCGAGAATTGCGCAGGCAGTCGCTTGCCGTCGCCGCAACGCTGCACGAGTGCGGGGTGCGACCGGGCGACGCGGTCGCCGTGCAATTGCCGAAGGGGCGTGCTCAGATCCCGGCTGTGCTCGGAGTTCTTGCCGCCGGGGGTACATATGTTCCGATCGGCTTCGACCAGCCGGAGGCGCGGCGCGCCAAGATTCTTCAGACCGCCGACGTTGTCGCGGCGCTGACCGTCGAGGGCGCGAGGATGGGCGACGCAATCCCGTGCGTATCCATCGATACGGCACGCGATCATCCGAAGCCATGGCCGGAGCCGGTCTTTCCCGATATCGGCGAGATCGCCTACGTGATTTTCACTTCCGGCTCCACGGGCCTGCCCAAGGGAGTCGACGTACCGCACAGCGCGGCGATGAACACGATTGACGCCGTCAACGAGTGGTTCGGCGTTGGCAGCGCCGATCGCGTGTTGGCGCTGTCCGCGCTCGAGTTCGATGCGTCGGTGTATGACATCTTCGGCATGTTCGCGGTCGGCGGCTCACTGGTCGCGGTTGACGCAGAGCAAAAATCGGCGCCGACCACCTGGGTGGAATTGCTGGTGCACCACCGCGTGTCAATCCTCAACTGTGTGCCGAGCATGCTCGACATGATCTTGGATCTCGGTGGTGATCGGCTGGGCAACTCCTTGCGGGCCGTCACGCTCGGTGGCGACTGGGTGGGCGCTGACTTGGCCCGCAGGCTAGCCAGGCAGGTTCCGGGATGCCGGTTCTCCGGTCTGGGCGGTGCGACAGAGACCGCGATCCACAACACCATCTGTGAGGTGGTGGGCGAACCACCAGCGCACTGGGCGACCGTGCCGTTCGGGCGTCCGCTGCGCAACGTACGTTGTCGCATTGTGTCGCCGTCGGGCCGCGATTGCCTGGACTGGGTAGCCGGCGAGTTGTGGGTCGGCGGCGCGAATGTCGCTGCGCGATACCGCAATGATCCGCAGCGCACCGCGGAGCGTTTCGTAGAGCACCAGGGGATCCGCTGGTACAAGACCGGTGACATGGCCAGGTATTGGCCCGATGGCACCATCGAGTTCCTGGGGCGTGCCGACCATCAGGTGCAGATTCGTGGATACCGCGTCGAGCTCGGCGAGGTGGAGAACGCGCTACGTGCCGTTTCCGGAGTGCGTCACGCCGTTGCGGCCGTAGTCGGTGCGAGCGCACCCAAGTTGGTTGCCGCCGTCGCGGCGGATCCCAATACGGTCGGCGATATCACCGCCGTACTGGCGGATCTGTTGCCGAGCTACATGGTGCCCACCCGCACGGTATTTTTCGAAAGATTCCCGCTGACCGCGAACGGCAAGCTGGACCGCCGAGCGGTGACCGCATTGCTGGAACCCGAAGCCTGCATAACCGAAGACCGGGCTCCACGCAACGACGTGGAGGCCGCGCTTGCCGAGATCGTGGCCGAGGTGCTCGATCAGGCCTCGATTGGCGTGCACGACGATTTCTTTGCTCTGGGCGGTGATTCGGTGCTTGCCACCGCCGTGATCGCGCGGATCCGCGACTGGCTGGACATCGATCACGTCGTGGTCGCGGACCTATTCGCGGCCAGAACGGTGGGTGCCCTGGCGCAGCGCCTACAAGACCGGGAGGCTGCACGCGGTACGCCGGAACGGCTATCGGTGATTGCCCGCCACTATCTTGACGTCGCGGCTTTGACCGATGAAGAGGTGCTCGCCGAAAGCTAGTACTTCATCGACACAGGCCGCGTGTCGATGAAACCTTTTGCGATTCACCATGAAGACGCCTCAACATGGACCGGCGATGGTCGGCATTAACGAATTCGGCGGTCATACCGATATCCTGGCGACCCGACCTCTCGTCCGGGTGGGCGACTCTCATAGCCGGCACACAGGTGTGCCACACCCTAGCCCTGGTATTCGCGGTTAGTTTGGAAGCGGCGGAACCGGGGAAATACAGACGAGACCACAGTCGCGACATGCGCAGAACATATGAGTCAAGGGGGAGAGCATGACCCTGAAATCGATCACCATGGGTATGGCAGCGGCGGCCGCGATCGGAGCCGCGGTCACGGGGGTGACCGTCGTCACTTCTGCCGCCGGGGCCTCCTACCAGGTGCAGCCAGTCGTCTTCGGTGCGCCACTGCCGCAGGACCCGGCACCGGCCCCGGCCACCGACGTTCCGGCGGCCGCCGAGCTGACCGGCTTGCTCAACAGCCTCGTTGACCCCAACGTTTCGTTCACCAGCAAGAGCGGTCTGGTCGAGGGCGGCATTGGCGGGACCGAGGCGCGCCTTGCCGACCACGAGTTGAAGAAGGCGGCGAAGAACGGGGACCTGCCGTTGTCGTTCACCGTGGCCAACATTGCACCGGCTGCCGCCGGCGCCGAGACCGCCGACGTGTCCGTCAGCGGACCCAAGTTCACCGCGCCGATCACCCAGAATGTGACGTTCGTCAACCAAGGCAGCTGGGTGCTGTCACGCAGCTCGGCGATGCAGCTGTTGCAGGCCGCGGGCCACTGATCTGCCGCACGGGCGGATAGCGCAGGCGCAGCACTGGCTATCCGCCCGGCCCGCTCAGACCGCTGATATCGAGTGTGGCGATTCGCTGCGGATCGGCCAGCACGTCGATCGCTGCGATGCGTCCGTTGCGCACCAGAAATCCCATCACCGCCGATGCCTGCTCGGAGATCGAGATGACGGCGCCGGCGGCCCCGTTGACCAGGGCGTTGAGCACCGTGCGCTCCGGGCCCGCGTAGCTGCGGGCCAGCTTGGCCACGGTGGCCGCGCCCTGGGCTCGAAATCGCGGGGTGTTGGGTCCGAAGTCGCCGCGCAACACCACGTCCGGATGTAGCACCGAAACCAGGCGCTCGAAGTTGCCGCTGCGCCCGGCCGCAAAGAACGCGTCGACGACTTCACGCTGTGCGCAGAGGTCGCCGGTCGGGAAACGGTTCCGCGCGCTCGATCCGGCGCCGTGCCCGGCTGGCCAGTTTGCGCGTCGCCTCGGGTGTGCGCTCGAGGATGGGTGCGATCTGGTCAAACGGGACCGCGAAGACGTCATGCAGCACGAAAGCCAACCGCTCGGCCGGGGCCAGCGTGTCCAGCACGACAAAAAGGCCAGGCCCACCGCATCGGCCAGCATCGCGTGGTGTTCGGGGTCGAACGCTGCGACGCCATCCACGATCGGATCCGGCAGCTGACCGACCAGCTCTTCTCGGCCCCGGCCGCGACGATCCCGCAATAGGTTCAGGCATAGTCGTGCCACCACGGTGGTCAGCCATGCATCGAGATTGACTAGCTCCTGGGCGCCCTGGGGGCGGTCTGTGGTGGCGTTGAGCCGCAGCCAGGCCTCTTGAACGACGTCCTCGGCGTCGGCAAGTGAGCCCAGCATCCGGTAGGCCAGCGCACCCAGCCGCGGCCTGGCCGCTTGGAAGCGCGCGAGCAATGCCGGATCGGTCATGGTGGCCCGGCGCCCTCGGGCAGCGCGCAGACCCGGTCGGACGAGAAGCCCGAGGACCCGATGCCCAGGGCGATGTTGAACCGGGCGCGCAGGTTGCCCAGCGTGATGATGTGGGTAAGCCCGACCAGCGCAGCCGCGTCGAAGTGGGCGCGCAGAGCCGCGAACAGTTCGTCGCTCACGGCGACGGGAGTGCGACTTATCGCGGCGGCGTAGTCCAGGATCAACCGGTCGACCTCGGAGAAGCAGGAAGCATCGCGGTAGTTGGCCAACGCCAGGAGCTCCTGGTCGCTGATTCCCAACTCCCGGGCAATCTGTGAACCCAGGTCGATGCAATATTGGCAGCCGACCGTGGTCGCGGCCTTCAATTCGGCCAAGGCCCGGTGCCGCGCAGTGAGCACATCCAGTTTCGATTCGGCTTGTTCCAGCCTGCCGTAGGCGTTGAGCAATCTGGGGATGTGGGCATACATCCGCAGCGGTTCGAGCATGTCGGCCGTCGCGAGCCCGGCCATTCTTGCCAGCTTGCGCTTGGTGAAGAAGAACGCGATCTTGGCGGCTATGCCGGCGTCGTGGTCGCTGACCCCCACAAGGCGGGACATGGCGGCTCCTAACGGGTCGGTGGTCGTTATTGGGTATGACCCCCGGGGGCACGAAAATGTGACCAAACCGACCTGAGCCCCGCTGCCGGCGTGGCTACCTCAGACCGCCCGGCGGTATGTCCATGTCGAACACCCGCGCGTGCAGCACGGTGCGGTTACGCAGCGCCGCGCGGACCGCTCGATGTAAGCCGTCCTCGAGGTAGATGACGCCCCGCCACCGCACCGCATGAGGGAATAAGTCGCCATAGAACGTCGAGTTCTCGGACAGCAAGCGATCCAACGCGAGCACGGTGGTGGTTGTGACCAATTCGTCGAGCCGTATCTGCTGTGGCGGAATCTGGGACCAATCCCGATACGACAGTCCATGTTCGGGATATGGCTTGCCTTCCCGCACGCCCTTGAAAATCATGGGCGGATCGTCCCTGACGCGTTGTTTATGCCGGACAGGATCATGCGCAATAGGCTAGTCGCAACAAGTCCGATGGAATTGAAGTCTCCATGGACTGGTTGCGAAACTCCGATCTGGCCTGCGCCGCACCGGAGGTTCGCAACGACGCACAGATCTGCACTGCAGGGCGCGGTAGGCCATCGGCCGCCCGGCGATTGTGCGGGTCGGCGGTCAGCCACTGGTGAGACCGTAAAATGAACGCGGCCGGCTAGCTGCAAGGAGGTGAGAAGTCGATGGGAACTGCTGACGAGCGCCGCTTCGAGGTGCTGCGGGCCATCGTCGCCGACTTCGTTGCCACCCACGAGCCGATCGGTTCGAAATCGCTGGTCGAGCGGCACAACCTCGGTGTCTCGAGCGCCACCATACGCAACGACATGGCAGTGCTGGAGGCGGAGGGCTACATCGCCCAGCCACACACCAGCTCGGGCCGGGTGCCCACCGAGAAGGGCTACCGCGAGTTCGTGGACCGCCTCGACGATGTCAAGCCCCTGTCGATGGTCGAACGGCGGGCCATCCAGGGCTTTCTGGAATCCGGGGTCGACCTCGATGATGTGCTGCGCCGTGCGGTACGGCTGCTGGCGCAGCTGACCCGCCAGGTTGCCGTCGTGCAGTACCCGACCCTGTCGACCTCAAAGGTTCGCCATCTGGAAGTGATCGCGCTGACCCCGGCCCGGCTGCTGATGGTGGTCATCACCGACTCCGGGCGGGTGGATCAGCGCATCGTCGAGCTCGGCGACGTCATCGATGACCACCAACTATCGCAACTGCGCGAGCTGCTGGGGCAGGCGCTGGAGGGCAAGAAACTGGCGGCGGCATCGGTTGCGGTCGCCGACCTCGCCGGGCAACTCAGCGGCGCCGGCGGCTTGGGCGACGCGGTGGGCCGGTCGGCGACGGTCTTGCTGGAGTCGCTGGTGGAACACACCGAGGAGCGGTTGCTGATGGGCGGCACCGCGAACCTGACCCGCAACGCCGCGGACTTCGGGGGGTCGCTGCGCTCCATCCTCGAGGCCCTCGAAGAGCAGGTTGTGGTGCTGCGGCTACTGGCGGCACAGCAGGAAGCCGGCAAGGTGACGGTGCGAATCGGCCACGAAACCGAGGCCGAGCAGATCGTCGGCACCTCGATGGTGTCCACCGCCTATGGCAGCAATGACACGGTGTACGGCGGGATGGGTGTGCTGGGGCCCACCCGCATGGACTATCCGGGAACTATCGTCAGTGTTGCCGCGGTTGCCCTGTATATCGGCGAAGTGCTGGGTGCTCGATGACCGCGCACTCGCTACAGAATTTGTGGACAGCCGCGTAGCAGCGGCATAAGACCTCGCATAGGAAAGAGTCAACCGTGGCACGCGACTACTACGGCCTGCTCGGCGTGAGCAAGGGCGCTAGTGATGCAGAAATCAAACGCGCCTATCGCAAGTTGGCGCGCGAACTGCATCCCGATGTCAACCCCGATGAGGCGGCGCAGGCCAAGTTCAAGGAGATCAGCGTCGCCTACGAGGTGCTCAGCGATCCGGAGAAACGCCGGATCGTCGATCTGGGCGGTGACCCGCTGGAAGGTGCCGGCGCGGCGGCCAACGGCTTTTCCGGCTTCGGCGGGCTGGGCGATGTGTTCGAGGCGTTCTTCGGTGGCGGCTCGGCATCGCGAGGTCCGATTGGTCGGGTTCGTCCGGGCTCGGATTCGCTGCTGCGGATGCGGCTGGATCTCGAGGAGTGCGCGACCGGTGTCACCAAGCAGGTGACCGTCGATACCGCGGTGCTCTGTGATCGCTGCCAGGGCAAGGGCACCAACGGCGACTCCGCGCCGATTCCGTGTGACACCTGCGGCGGCCGCGGGGAAGTACAGACCGTCCAGCGTTCGCTGCTCGGCCAAATGCTGACGTCGCGGCCATGTCCCACCTGTCGCGGCGTCGGGGTGGTCATTCCCGACCCGTGCCACCAGTGCATGGGTGACGGCCGGGTGCGGGCCCGCCGCGAGATCAGCGTCAAGATTCCTGCCGGTGTCGGCGACGGCATGCGCGTCCGGCTCGCCGCCCAGGGGGAGGTCGGGCCCGGGGGAGGCCCGTCGGGCGACCTGTACGTCGAGGTTCATGAGCAGGCCCACGACATCTTCGTGCGCGAAGGTGACGACTTGCACTGCACGGTTTCGGTGCCGATGGTCGATGCGGCGCTTGGGGTCACCGTGACGTTGGACGCGATCCTGGACGGGCCCAGCGAGATTGTGATCCCGCCCGGCACCCAACCGGCCGCGGTGATCACGCTGCGCGGCCACGGAATGCCGCACCTGCGGTCCAGTGCGCGCGGCGATTTGCATGTGCACGTCGACGTAATGGTTCCGGTCAGGCTGGACCACCGCGACACCGAACTGTTGCGTGAGCTGAAGAACCGCCGTGGCCGTGACGTCGCCGAGGTTCGCTCGTCGCATGCCGCCGGCGGCGGGTTGTTCAGCAAGCTTCGCGAAACCTTCTCCGGGCGCTGACGCGGATTCAGGTCGCCGGGGCCCGGAGATGGTGGCAACGCTGTTCTATGTCGACACAGTGCCGGAGGCGGGAGAGCTGGCCGCACTGGACGGCGACGAAGGCTTTCACGCGGCCACGGTGCGACGGATCCGTCCCGGTGAGCAGCTGGTCCTCGGGGACGGCGCCGGCGAACTGGCCCGCTGCGTGGTCGAGCACGCAGCGCGGGACGGGTTGACGGCACGGGTGCTGCAGCGCTGGAGCGTGGCTCCGGTGCGTCCGGCGGTCACCGTGGTGCAGGCATTGCCCAAATCCGAACGTTCGGAATTGGCGGTCGAATTGGCGACCGAGGCCGGTGCGGACGCATTCCTGGCCTGGCAAGCCGCACGTTGCGTGGCCAACTGGGGAGGAGCCCGGGCCGACAAGGGGCTGCGCCGCTGGCGCTCGGCCGTGCGCTCCGCGGCCCGGCAGTCCCGCTGCGCGCACATCCCACCTGTCGAGGGGGTGCTATCCACGGCGGCGCTGATACGGCGAATCACCGCTGAGGCGCAAGCGGGTGCGATGGTATTGGCATTGCATGAATCGGCAACCGATCAGCTCGTCGATACTGCTGTGGCACAAGCCAAATCGTTGGTTCTCGTGGTCGGTCCCGAAGGCGGAATTGCGCCCGAGGAGATGGACGCATTAGCAGGCGCCGGAGCGGTTTCGGTTCGGCTGGGCCCGACGGTGCTGCGGACGTCGACCGCAGCGGCGGTGGCGCTGGGGGCGCTCGGCGTGCTCACCGAGCGCTGGGATAGTGCTGCGAGCCTGTGATCCTCTGGCGGCCAATGCTGCGCTAGTGCAGTAGCATTCGTGTTCGCAGCGTGTCGACGCCCTTGCCGCTGAGCTGATCGAGTGCCCATGGGCGACCGGCCAGTGCCGAAGCCAACTGGGCGGCGCCGCCTGTCACCGCCCAATCGCCTTCGCCGCTGGTCCAATCGACATCGTGAGCGCGCAGACTCAGTCCGCGTGCCCGTTGCGCCACCGGTACGAACGGGTTCGGAACCCGCACTTGGGTATTCAGCACGGCGACCAGGGCGTCGATGCCGACGGTGGGGGTTCGGTCCAACGCAAACGCGATGTCAAGTTCGTGAATCACGTGATCGCCCAGCAAGAGTCGCCGAGGGAATACCTGTCCGATCCCGCGTGGGTGGACCGCGAGCTCGGCGAATTCGGCGATCAACTCATCCGGATTGTGTCGCCGTGCTAGGTCGATGGCGAGCGCGGCGTTGGCGCGGTCGAATGAACCGCGCTGGCTGACCAGGTCGGCCGCCAACATGCGCAATGAGGCCCGATATCCGATCACCAGGTGGGCAAGTACGTCGTGGTTGCTCCATTCGCCGCACAGGCTTGGGGTGCCCCACTCGGCCGCCGACAGGCCGGAGGCGAATTCGACGAATCGAATATCGTTGTTGTGCAGAATGTTACGTGTCTTCGACATGGAGATGCTCCCCTAAGAAGGCGGTCTGGTCGGCAAGCAAGCTGTCGACAAGGGGTCGATGATAAATCTCGAAATGGTCACCGTCGTAGTGGCGCGCGATGCCGCGCGGCGCCCGCCCGGCCACGACCTCGGCATGACGCGGATCCATCAGTGTCTCCCGGCGGGAAACGCACACCAGTAGCGGCGCGCTGATCTGGCGGGCCGCCCGTTTGGTGCTGGTGACGCCGATGCCGAGGAGATTTGACGCGGCGATGCGGTTATCGAAGGACCCTCCCGGGTCGACGGTGGAGCGCCAGCCCTGCAGGGCGCCGGCCGCCGTCACCGCCGCCAGACTGCCCGGCGGTCCGACTATGGGGATGTATCGCCGCCGCAGGCCGGCGGCGCAGCGCAGGGCATCTTCGACAATTGCCGGCCCGGCCCGCAGCGTCGCCGCCAGCCCTAGCCGGCGCGGCGTTGCCGGGCCGTCCACGATGGGGCATTGCACGACGACCGCGCAAAGGTCCCGGCGGCGGGCCGCGATCAGCAGCACATGCATCGCGCCGAGGCTGGTGCCCCATAGCGCTACGCGACTCGCGTCGACGTCGGGCAGCGAGCGGGCGAACTCCAGCGCCGCGGCGATGTCTTGGCGGTGCCGACGCAGGCTGAGTCGTTGTCGCGGCGTGCCACCGGATGCGCCGAGATTCCGGTAGTCAAACGCGAGAGTGGCGATGCCGGCGGCGGCGAAGTGCCGCTCATATCGGGCCAGGGCCATGGTGTGGTTGGCGCCCAACCTGTGGGCGAGCACGACCAGCGGATACGGGCCCGGCCCCGCGGGGCGGGTGAACCAAGCCGCGCAGCGGGTGCCCCGCGATTCAAAGGCGGTGCCCAACGTTGAAACCATGGCGCGACCTCCATACGTACGTTGTACGTGTTTACCTTACGTACGATGTACCTGTCAACGGTTTGGGAGGGCGACGTGCGAGCACGCTTCACGGTTTCCGACATCGCCAGTGCGGCACTGGCCATCGTCGACCAAGACGGGCTCAGCGGGCTGAGCATGCGCTCGCTGGCCGCGGCTCTGGGCACTGGTCCGATGACGCTGTACAATTACGTCAGGGATCGGCGCGAACTCGAAGCGCTGGTGGCAGACGCGGTAGTCGCAGACGTCAAAGTCCCCGCACCCACCGATGATTGGCGCGCTGACGTACACGCGATCGCAACAGCGATGTGGGAGACGATGCGCCAGCATCCCAACGCCATCCCGCTGGTGCTGACCCGCCGTACCGTATCGGCGTCCAGCTATATGGTCGCGGACCGGTTGATCGCCGCGCTCGGGCGCAGCGGGGTGGGCGATGCAGATCTGTTGGCGAGTTTTCGGGGGGTGCTCGGATTGGTCATGGGCAGTGCGCAGGCGGAGTTGGCCGGCCCGCTGGCCGGAACCGGACGGGAAAAGGAGCAGGTGGCCGTCGCGGCGCGGATCGGCGGTCTGGCCGGCGCCGGGCATCCGCACATCGCCGCGTTGGCGCAAGCCAGCCAACGGTCCACACCGGCGGCTGACTTCGAACGGGCACTGGACATCCTGCTGGCGGGCATCGAATCATTCGAACGCCGTCGCGACCGGCGCTAGACTGTGAATTCAGCACACCCGCCCACCCTCCACTTCGATAGGCCAGAAAGCAGGCATCGGAAGCCACGTGACGCCCCGCGAGACCCGCGCTGCTGACGCAGTTGGAGCCCGACCGGCCGACCCTCAGGTACGCAGCAGCATCGACGTTCCGCCCGACCTGGTTGTGGGCTTGCTCGGCTCGGCCGACGAGAATTTGAGGGCACTCGAACGCACCTTGACCGCCAGCCTGCACGTGCGCGGCAACACGGTCACCCTGGCGGGCGAGCCTGCCGACGTCGCCATCGCCGAGCGGGCCGTCTCCGAGCTGGTGGCGATCGTCGCCAATGGGCAGCCGTTGACTCCCGAGGTGGTGCGCCACAGCGTGGCGATGCTGGTCGGTGCCGGCAACGAGTCGCCGGCCGAGGTGCTGACTCTCGACATTCTGTCCCGCCGGGGAAAGACGATCCGGCCCAAGACGCTCAACCAGAAGCGGTATGTCGACGCCATCGACGCCAACACCATCGTCTTCGGGATCGGCCCGGCCGGCACCGGAAAGACCTACCTGGCCATGGCCAAGGCGGTCCATGCGCTGCAGACCAAGCAGGTCAACCGCATCATCCTGACCCGTCCCGCCGTGGAAGCCGGTGAGCGCCTTGGCTTCCTGCCGGGCACGCTGAGCGAAAAGATCGACCCGTACCTGCGGCCGCTGTATGACGCTTTGTACGACATGATGGATCCCGAGCTGATCGCGAAGCTGATGTCGGCGGGCGTCATCGAGGTGGCGCCGCTGGCGTATATGCGCGGTAGGACCTTGAACGACGCCTTCATCGTCCTCGACGAGGCGCAGAACACCACTGCGGAGCAGATGAAGATGTTCCTGACCCGCCTGGGTTTCGGATCCAAAGTCGTCGTCACCGGGGATGTCACCCAGGTTGACCTTCCGGGCGGCGCCAGGTCTGGGCTGCGCGCGGCGGTCGACATCCTCGACGATATCGACGACATTCACATCGCCGAACTGACCAGCGCGGATGTGGTGCGCCATCGCCTGGTCTCGGAGATCGTCGACGCGTATGCGCGATACGAGGAGCCGGGCTCGGGGATGAACCGGGCGGCTCGGCGGGCGTCGGGCACCCGCAATCGTCGATGATGGTGCGGTGAGCATCTTATGAGCATCGAGGTATCCAACGAGTCGGGCATCGACGTCTCCGAGACAGAACTCGTCAGCGTGGCACGATTCGTGATCGGCAAGATGGACGTAAATCCGGGCGCCGAGCTGTCGATGGTGCTGCTGGATACCGCCGCGATGGCCGACTTGCATATGCGCTGGATGGATCTTCCCGGGCCGACAGACGTGATGAGCTTTCCCATGGACGAGCTGGAGCCCGGCGGCCGCCCCGATGCCCCCGAGCCCGGCCCGGCGATGCTCGGCGATATCGTGCTGTGCCCGGAGTTTGCCGCCGAACAGGCGGCCGCGGCCGGTCACAGCCTGGGCCATGAGCTGGCGCTGCTGACGATCCACGGCGTGCTGCATCTACTCGGCTACGACCACGGTGAGCCAGACGAGGAGAAGGAGATGTTCGCCCTGCAGGATCGGTTGCTCGAAGAGTGGGTGGCCGAGCAGGTGCAGGCCTACCAGCAGGACCGTCAGGACGAACGGGATCGCCGCCTGCTGGACAAGTCAAGATATTTCGACGAGCCGTGAAAGGTCTGCCTCAGCTGCTCGGTGCGATCGCATTGGTCGGTCTGGGCGGATTGTTCGCCGCCATTGATGCCGCTATCAGCACGGTGTCACTGGCCCGGGTGCAGGAACTGGTGCGGGAGGCACGCCCCGGTGCGGTGGCCCTGTCCAAGGTGATGGAAGATCGACCGCGCTACATCAACCTGGTCGTGTTGCTGCGCATCGTGTGTGAGATCACCGCGACCGCGCTTCTGGTGGTGTTCTTCCGGCACAACCTCAGCATGAACGGGGGATTGTTCCTCGCGGCGGCCATCATGGTGGTGACCAGCTTCGTCGTCATCGGGGTGGGTCCGCGCACGTTGGGGCGCCAGAATGCGTATTCCATCTCGCTGGGTACCGCTGTTCCGTTGCAGGTGATTTCGTGGTTGCTGATGCCGATCAGCCGGCTTCTGGTGCTCTTGGGCAACGCGCTGACCCCGGGCCGGGGTTTCCGTAATGGGCCGTTTGCATCCGAGGTTGAGTTGCGCGAAGTCGTCGACCTGGCGCAGCAGCGCGGTGTGGTTGCCGCAGACGAGCGCCGGATGATCGAATCGGTCTTCGAGCTTGGTGACACCCCGGCGCGGGAGGTGATGGTGCCGCGCACCGAGATGGTGTGGATCGAAGGTGACAAGTCGCCCAGCCAGGCGATGACCCTGGCGGTACGAAGCGGACACTCCCGTATTCCGGTGGTCGGCGAGAACGTTGATGACATTCTTGGCGTGGTGTATCTCAAAGACCTTGTGCGGCAGACATTCTGCGCGCCCGACCAGGGGCGCAAGATTGACGTATCAGACCTCATGCGTCCCGCGGTGTTCGTGCCGGACTCCAAACCGCTGGATGCCTTGTTGCGCGAAATGCAGCATGACCGCAATCACATGGCGCTGCTGGTCGACGAATACGGGGCCATAGCGGGATTGGTGAGCATCGAAGACGTGCTCGAGGAGATCGTCGGTGAGATCGCCGACGAGTACGACGAAGCTGAGACGGCGCCCGTAGAGGCTCTGGGCGACAAACGATTTCGCGTATCGGCGCGACTGCCGATCGAGGATGTGGGGGAGTTGTACGGGATCGAGTTCGACGGCGATCTCGATGTCGACACCGTAGGTGGCCTGCTGGCTCTGGAGCTGGGCCGGGTTCCCCTGCCAGGCGCTGAGGTGATATTCCACGGCCTGCGCCTGCGTGCCGAGGGCGGCCCCGACCACCGGGGCCGGGTAAGGATCGGCACCGTGTTGGTAAGTCCGATGGAAACCGAAGAGACCGACGGCGCGGGCGATGGCGCCGCGGAAACCGGTGCCGATGGCTGAGCCGCTGGATGCGCAAGACGTCACGCTGGTGACGCTGGCGCGCGCCGAGGCCGACAGCGGTGCCGCCCTGCGCGATGTCGACGACCGCACCTATGTGGCTGTGCCCGTGGGCCTGTCGACACTCACGGCGCCACCCGAGTTGTCGCCGATTGCCTTGATGATGACCGATAGTTCTGGGGAACCCTGTTATGACGTCTGAATTCCATTCCGGCTTCGTGTGTTTGGTCGGCCGACCGAACACCGGCAAGTCGACGCTGACCAATGCCCTGGTTGGCACCAAAGTGGCGATTACCTCGATGCGGCCGCAGACCACTCGGCATACGATTCGCGGGATTGTCCATCGAGAGAGCTTTCAGATCATCCTGGTCGACACCCCGGGGCTGCACCGGCCGCGGACTCTGCTGGGCAAGCGGCTCAACGACTTGGTGCGCGACACGTACTCCGAGGTCGACGTGATTGGGCTGTGCATCCCGGCTGACGAATCGATCGGCCCGGGCGACCGCTGGATCATCGAGCAGATCGCTGCCACCGCGCCCAAGGTGAAGTTGGTTGTCATCGTCACCAAGATCGACAAAGTGCCCAAGGACCAAGTGGCCGCGCAGCTGGTCGCGGTCAGCGAATTGGTGACAAACTCCGCGGAGATCGTTCCGGTATCGGCGGTGACCGGCGCCCAGGTCGAGGTGTTGATCGACGTGCTTGCCCGCACATTGCCGCAGGGGCCGGCCTACTACCCCGACGGCGAGCTGACCGATGAGCCCGAAGAGGTTTTGATGGCCGAGCTGATTCGTGAGGCGGCTCTCGAGGGCGTGCACGACGAATTGCCGCATTCGCTGGCGGTGGTGATCGACGAGGTCAGTCCGCGGGAAGGGCGGGAAGACCTGATCGACGTCCACGCCGTGCTGTATGTCGAGCGGGACAGCCAAAAGGGGATCATCATCGGCAAAGGCGGTGCCCGGTTGCGTGAAGTGGGCACCGCGGCGCGAAGTCAGATCGAGAAGTTGCTAGGCACAAAGATCTACCTCGACTTGCGCGTCAAGGTCGCCAAGAACTGGCAGCGCGATCCCAAACAGCTGGGCCGACTTGGTTTCTAGCGCCGCGGCGGCCGGACACTGTGGATTGGGGGAGTGCTGGTCCCGGTGTTCCACCACACCTTCGGTTGCTTGGTCGCCCAGCCGCTGACCGCTTCCAACTCGGCGGCCAGCGAGATGAGCAGGCCTTCGCTCTCGGCCGGTCCCATCAACTGAACCCCGATCGGCAGACCGTCGACGGTGAACCCCGCGGGCACGTTGATCGAGGGCCAGCCCAGCAGATTCCACGGCCAGGTCAACGGGCATGCGGCAATGATGGCGCGATCGGTGGCCAACCCGCCCATATCGTCGAACGCGCGGGCCAGCGGCGGTGGCTGTGCGGTCGTCGGTGCCAAAACCACATCGACGATGTCGAAGATCGATCCCACCCGCCGTTGGGCGGCCGCTTCGTGGTGGCGCGCGTTGCGCAAAATGGCCTGCGAAAGCGCGTGCCCCGCGCGCATATTGGTCACCGTGCGGGGGTCCAGCGTGACACCGTTGCCCAGGCACTCCGCCCATTCCCACAGACCTGCGGTGGAGCGGGCGAGAAAGTCCCACGACAGCCGCAGGCCGTAGTCGGGGTTGCCCCGCTCCACGGTGTGGCCGAGCAGTTGGAGCTGTTCGCCCACTCGCCGCGTCGAAGCCAGGATCTCCGGATGCAGCTTTGCTCGAAAACCCGTGTAAGGGAACCGGGTTGACATTGCGATCTTCAATGGCCCGGGTGCTATACCGACGTAGTCGGATGCCGTCAAAGGTGCCGGCTTGTGCAGATCACCCTCGACGTTGCCCGACGCCGCGTCCAGTACCAGGGCGGCGTCGGCAACCGTTCTGGCCAGCACGCCGTTGACCGTGATGCCGTTGAACGTCTCGGGCCACGGCCAGGTCGAGATGCGACCGCGTTGCGGCTTGATGCCCACCAAGTGGGTCCAGGCTGCGGGAACGCGGATGCTTCCGGCGCCGTCAGAGCCGATCGCAGCAGTGACCAGGCCCGCGGCCACCGCCGCCGCACTACCACCCGATGAGCCGCCCGGTGTGTGCCGCCGTGCCCACGGGTTGCGGGTGTGCCCGAATCCGGGACCACTGGTGAATGGCCACTGGCCTAATTCGCAGGTATTGGTCTTGCCGATGATCACCGCGCCGGCCGCCTTCAGACGGCGAACAACCTCACTGTCGTGGGCGGCTGGCCGGACGTATCCCTGGGTGCCGAACGCGGTCGGCACACCGGCAACGTCGACGTCGTCCTTGACCGCGATCGGGATGCCCAGCAGCGGCGCGGCATCCCCGGCGGCCCGCCGCCGGTCCGCGGCCGCGGCATCGGCCAGCGCGGACTCGGTAAGCACCACCCGAAACGCGTTCAGGGTGGACTGGCTCACCTCGATCTCGCGCAGGGACCTGCGCGTCAGCTCAACGGAGGTCACCGAACCGGAGGCCAGTTGGTAGAGCAGGTCGGTGAGGGTAGGCAGGCGCGGGCCGCCGGACCCGGAAACGGCCCCGGAAGCGAACCCAGAAGCGCCAACCACGGGGTACGAGACTATCGGCGCGGATACCGGCGATGTCGCGGTGGGGTGCGAAACTATTATGATGCGGCTGTATCGAGACCGGGCTGTTGTGCTGCGCCAGCACAAGCTCGGTGAAGCCGACCGGATCGTCACCCTGTTGACCCGCGACCACGGGCTGGTGCGAGCGGTGGCCAAAGGTGTGCGGCGTACCCGCAGCAAATTCGGTTCCAGACTCGAGCCGTTCGCGCACATCGATGCGCAATTGCACCCCGGTCGCAACCTCGACATCGTCACCCAGGTCGTATCCATCGACGCCTTTGCCGCCGACATCGTCAACGACTACGGCAGGTACACCTGCGGCTGCGCGATGCTGGAAACCGCCGAACGCCTCGCCGGGGAGGAGCGTGCGCCCGCCCCGGCCCTGCACCGCCTGACGGTGGGTGTGTTGCGGGCGGTGGCTGACGGCAGCCGGCCTCGCGATCTGCTGTTGGATGCCTACCTGCTGCGTGCCATGGGCATCGCAGGCTGGGCGCCGGCGCTGACCGAATGTGCCCGCTGCGCCACGCCCGGTCCACATCGGGCCTTTCACATCGCGGCCGGGGGCAGCGTCTGCCCGCATTGCCGTCCGGCTGGCTCGACGACACCGCCGCTGGGCGTGCTGGACCTGATGTCCGCGCTGCATGACGGCGACTGGGAGGCCGCCCAGGGGGCGCCGCAATCACACCGCAGCTACGTCAGCGGGTTGGTGGCCGCGCACCTGCAATGGCATCTGGAACGCCAGCTCAAGACGTTGCCGCTGGTGGAGCGGTTCTACCAGGCTGACCGATCGGTTGCCGAACGTCGCGCTGCGTTGATCGGGCAGGATAGTGAATGTGGCTAAGAGCGCCCGGCGACTGAAATCCGCCGACTTCCCACAGCTGCCTCAGGCGCCGGACGACTATCCGACCTTTCCCGATACGTCGAGTTGGCCGGTCGTTTTCCCGGAGCTGCCGCCGTCGCCCGACGGCGGTCCGCGCCGGCCGCCGCAGCACATCTCCAAAACGGCCGCGCCACGGATTCCGGCCGACCGGTTACCCAACCACGTCGCCATCGTGATGGACGGCAATGGGCGGTGGGCCACCGAACGTGGGCTGCGCCGCACCGAGGGGCACAAGATGGGCGAGGCGGTGGTGATCGACATCGCCTGCGGTGCGGTCGAACTTGGGATCAAGTGGCTAAGCCTCTACGCCTTTTCCACCGAGAACTGGAAGCGCTCCGCCGAGGAAGTCCGCTTCCTGATGGGCTTCAATCGCGACGTCGTACGGCGACGCCGCGACGTCCTCAATCAAATGGGTGTTCGGATCCGCTGGGTGGGTTCGCGGCCGCGGCTGTGGCGCAGCGTCATCAACGAACTGGCGGTAGCCGAAGCAATGACCAACAACAACGACGTCATCACCATCAACTATTGCGTCAACTACGGTGGCCGCACCGAAATCGCCGAAGCTACTCGAGACATCGCCCGCGAAGTCGCCGCGGGCAGATTGAACCCGGAGCGGATCACCGAGTCCACCATCGCCCGTCACATGCAGCGACCCGACATCCCCGACGTCGACCTCTTTCTGCGGACCTCGGGGGAGCAGCGCTCCAGCAATTTCATGCTCTGGCAATCGGCATACGCCGAGTACATCTTCCAAGACAAGTTGTGGCCCGACTACGATCGGCGCGACCTGTGGGCGGCGTGCGAGGAATATGCCTCCCGCAATCGACGGTTCGGGAGCGCCTAGTGCCCTCCCTGCAGGATCGGCTGGCATCGATACTTCGCGACGTTCTCCCCGTCGAGGAGGAACCCGACGGCGCGCTGACGGTGCGCCACGACGGTACGTTCGCCTCGCTGCGAGTGGTCAACATCGCCGAGGATCTTGATTTGGTATCGCTGACTCAGATATTGGCCTGGGATCTGCCGCTGACCAAGAAGATCAGCGATCTACTGGCCAACCAGGCGCGCGACACCAACTTCGGCGCCGTCACCACGGTTGAGAAGGTCGCCGACAAGGCCGTGCAGCGCAACGCCGGGAAGGGTTCGGCGAAGACGCTCCCGAAGACCGTGGACGTGATGCTGCGCTACAACTTCCCCGGCGCCGGCCTGACCGACAACGCGCTGCGAACCCTGATTCTGCTGGTCCTAGACAGTGGGGGCCAGATCCGCGGCAAGCTGACTTCCTAGCGCAGCGCCGCGGCCCCGGGCCGGCGGCAATCTGAGCAGGTGCCGAAGATCTCGATGGTGTGGCTGACGTCGGAGAAGCCGTGCCGGGCGGCCACGTTGGCAGCCCAGGTCTCGACTTCATGGTCGGCCACCTCGATGGTGGACCCGCAGCTGCGGCACACCAGATGGTGGTGATGGTGCTGCGAGCACCGCCGGTAGACCGATTCACCGGTGTCGGTGCGCAGCGTGTCGACCGTTCCAGCGGATGCCATCGATTGCAGGGTCCGATAGACGGTGGTCAGGCCAATGTTCTCGCCGCGACGGCGCAGTTCGTCGTGCAGTTCTTGGGCGGAACGGAAGTCATCGACTGTTTCGAGCAATGTCGAAATCGCCGCTCGCTGCCGGGTTGAACGCACGCTTGTGCCGGTCATGCCGAATCCTCACCGGCGTGGGCGACCGCATCCACGACGATGTGCGCCAGGTGCTGATCGACAAGCCGATAGAGCACCTCGCGGCCGGACCGTTCGCCGGTCACCACGCCGGCGGCCTTGAGGATCTTCAAATGTTGGCTGACCAGTGGCTGTGGTACGCCCAATGCATCAACCAGTTCGTGAACGCAGCGCTGGGCTTCACGCAGCTGCAGCACGATGGCGATTCGCACGGGTGCGGCCAGAGCGCGCAGTAGCTCGCCGGCGCCCTCGAGGATTTCTCGCGGCGGCGGTGCGGGAAACGCGGGATGCTCGGCGAAGTCGCCAACATCGTGCTCGTGACGGGAAACGAAGTCGTCGTGGGCGGCCGTCGAAGGTGAGGGCGACGTCGCCATGTATTGAGTCACCGCCTCGAGGAGAGCACATAATCGGACCGGGCCGGACTGCCGCCGAAGCGGCGTGCGGCTGACTTCCACTGTCACATGCATGATGATGCATGTCAAAGACCGCCGTGCCGATCGCTACCATGGCTGAGGTTTTGTGCGCGGTGGCTTACCGGCGCACGAGTTTGCCCAATCGGGAAGGGAGTGGGTTGCCCCGTGGCGTCTGTCATTGACACCGTGGTGAACCTGGCAAAACGGCGAGGCTTGGTCTATCCGTCCGGCGAGATCTACGGCGGTACGAAGTCTGCGTGGGACTACGGTCCGCTGGGGGTCGAACTCAAGGAGAACATCAAACGGCAATGGTGGCGGTCGGTGGTTACCGGCCGCGACGACGTGGTCGGACTCGACTCGTCGATCATCCTGCCGCGCGAGGTCTGGGTGGCATCGGGCCACGTTGAGGTCTTCCACGATCCACTGGTGGAGTCGCTGATCACCCACAAGCGATACCGGGCCGACCATCTCATCGAGGCCTACGAGGCAAAACACGGTCAGCCGCCGCCGAACGGGCTCGCTGACATTCGCGATCCCGAAACCGGCGAGCCCGGCCAGTGGACCGAATCACGCGAATTCAACATGATGCTCAAGACCTACCTCGGCCCCATCGAAACCGAGGAGGGGTTGCATTACTTGCGTCCGGAAACGGCGCAGGGCATCTTCGTCAACTTCGCCAACGTGCTGACCACGTCGCGTAAGAAGCCGCCGTTTGGCATCGGTCAGATCGGCAAAAGCTTCCGCAACGAGATCACCCCGGGCAACTTCATCTTCCGCACCCGCGAGTTCGAACAGATGGAGATGGAGTTCTTCGTCGAGCCGTCCACGGCCAAGGAATGGCATCAGTACTGGATCGACACCAGATTGCAGTGGTACGTCGACCTCGGCATTGATGCCGAGAACCTGCGGCTATTCGAACACCCCAAGGAGAAGTTGTCGCACTACTCCGACCGCACTGTCGACATCGAATACAAGTTCGGCTTCGTCGGCAATCCATGGGGAGAGCTGGAGGGTGTCGCCAACCGGACCGACTTCGACTTGTCCACCCACTCCAAGCATTCCGGTACCGAACTGTCGTTCTACGACCAGGTCGAAGACGTTCGCTACACGCCCTACGTCATCGAGCCGGCAGCGGGGCTGACCCGTTCGTTCATGGCATTCCTGATCGACGCCTACACCGAGGACGAAGCTCCGAACGCCAAGGGCGGGGTCGACAAGAGAACCGTGCTGCGGCTGGACCCGAGGCTGGCGCCGGTCAAGGCAGCGGTGCTGCCGTTGTCACGGCACGCCGACCTGAGCCCCAAGGCGCGGGATTTGGCCGCCGAGCTGCGCAAGTACTGGAACATCGATTTCGACGATGCCGGTGCCATTGGGCGACGCTACCGGCGCCAAGACGAGATCGGCACCCCGTTCTGTGTGACGGTGGATTTCGACTCCCTCGAGGACGACGCCGTCACCGTGCGTGAGCGTGATGCCATGACCCAGGAGCGGATCGGGATCGCCAAGGTCGCCGACTACCTGGCGCCGCGTCTGAAGGGCTGCTAGACGTCGGGTCGGTCGGTGCTGTCGCCGGTTTGGTGTGCTTGCCGGCGCACCCGCGGCGGGAGTCTCGGCACCCGGTTGGGTGTTCTATCTGCCATCGCCCCTCGATGGCACGTCGGGCCGGCTGTCACCCCGGGATCGTGACCTGACGCGCGGCCCGGTGGGTGCCCAGGGAACGCCGGAGCCCTGGTTACGAAACCCTTATCGATGATTGATTTTCCGATCACGACCGGATTACTCGAGCCGCGAATCTTTTCTGGCTTGAGAATAAGATCCTAGTTGCTCTATTTTGTCGATACTCATGTGGATGAGAGACCCCTGAACAGGGGAAACGCTGTGTTGGTGGGGCCGGGGGTGGGTCGAGAAATGGCTCTATGAGGGATCGATTAGGAATGTGAGACTAGATAAATTTTTGTCGTGACGCCTTTTAAAAAATATCGTTCCGCAGTTAGTGGCTATCGCTGCGCCGAACGGCCCGCGGGCGCCGATGCCACCGTGGCCCGCCGGCCTGCGCTCGGGGGATCAACTCCGTCATCCTTCGAAGGATCGCCGGGCCTTGTGGTTGTTGGTAGCTGGTTGCCGATGATCGACGGCGCGACCCCGGCGGTGGTTTTGGCGGCATTTGAATGCAATTCAGGCGACCCGTGAGTTGCCCGAAATCTGTCAAAACCCGCCGCATTGTGCTGCCGAAGCGAACGGCGAATATTGTTGTCGGTAACCAAAACCCAGAACGACACGCCGGTCGGCGTGCCGCTGTTGATCGCCTCCGTAACTATACCGTGATCTGGAGTGTTTTCAGGGAGGCAGATTAGGTGAGCGGCAACCCGTTCCGAGGAATGTCGCGCCGGGAGTTCATCGCCAAGATGACGGGCGCTGGTGCCGCGGCATTGCTTATGGACTATGCGGGGCCGGTCATCGAAAAGGCATATGGGGCCGGGCCCTGCTCAGGTCAGCTGACTGACATCGAGCACATCGTGCTGTTGATGCAGGAGAACCGGTCATTTGACCATTACTTTGGCACCCTCTCCAGCATTCGGGGTTTCAGCGACCCATCGCCGACGTTTCAGCAAAAAGGTTGGAATCCCAGGACGCAGGCGCTGGACCCAGTAGGCACCACCATTCCGTTCCGGCTCGACACCACCCGCGGCCCTTTCTTGGACGGCGAGTGTGTCAACGACCCGGAGCACCAATGGACCGCAATGCATCTCTCGTGGAACGGCGGCGCCAACGACAACTGGTTGCCCGCTCAGGCGAATACCCGCACGGGGCCGTACGTCCCGATGACAATGGGCTACTACACGCGCCAAGACATACCGATCCACCATTTGCTGGCAGATACGTTCACAATCTGCGACGGCTACCACTGCTCGCTGTTGACCGGCACTTTGCCCAACAGGCTGTACTGGATGAGCGCCTGGAATGACCCGGCTGGCACCAACGGAGGGCCTCAGCTCGTAGAACCCGGCTTTCTGCCGCTGCATCAATACAGCTGGCGCATCATGCCGGAGAACCTCGAGGACGCCGGCGTGAGTTGGAAGGTGTACCAGAACAAAGACGCGGGGCGCTTCATCAATACCCCGATCAGCAACAATGGCCTGGTCCAGGCTTTCAAGCAGTCCGGTGATCCGCGGTCGAACCTGGCCAGGTACGGCATCGCGCCGGGCTACCCGGTGGACTTCGCCGCCGATGTCAAGGCCAACAGACTGCCGAAGGTTTCTTGGTTGGTGCCGAACTTCCTGCAGTCCGAACATCCCGCACTTCCGGTCGCGCTGGGCGCTGTGGCCATGGTGACGGCGCTGCGGATCCTGCTGTCCAATCCCGCGGTGTGGGAGAAGACGGCCCTGATCATCAGTTATGACGAGAATGGTGGCTTTTTCGATCACGTGACCCCGCCGACTGCGCCCCCCGGGACGCCCGGGGAATGGGTAACGGTGCCGGACATCAATTCAGTCCCGGGGTCGGGAGGAATCCGCGGACCGCTGGGGCTGGGCTTCCGAGTGCCCTGCATTGTTGTGTCGCCGTTCAGCCGCGGGGGCTTGATGGTCCATGACATCTTCGATCACACCTCGCAGCTGAAGTTGATGAGCAAACGATTCGACGTGCCAGTGCCCAACCTGACCGCGTGGCGAGATGGCGTGGTCGGCGACATGACCTCAACGTTCAACTTCGCAACCCCGCCAAATCCGTCGCGGCCCAATTTGAGTCACCCGCTTCTGGCGGCGGTGCCAAAACTCCCGCAATGTATCCCGAACGTGGTGCTGGGAACCTCGGATGGAACTTGCCCTGCCATCCCATATCGAGTGCCCTATCCTCAGTCGATGCCCGGCCAGGAAAGCACCCCGGTGCGTGGGATTCCCAGCGGATTGTGTGTGTGACCAGAGCGCACTGAGGGGATCGCGGTACCGACGACACCCGGCGCGTCCTGATGGTGCGCTGCGGGTTCGCCCTGGTCGGCGTGATCCGGCGAAGTTCTGTGGATTCGATTGGCGGACAATGAAATTAGCCGCTACCGGCGCAGTCGCGTCATCGGTCGGTCCGATGTCTGAAAATGCTTATGCGGCAGGGGCGATTCGCGAGAACCCGTCATTTCCACAGCGGCGGCGGGGATAACACGCGCGCAAGATTGCGGCGCCATACAACGGTTGGGCCCGGTTCACGCATACGCGCGCTATTGGACATGGCAACAATCCCCGGATGACACGCCGGTCGGCATTTGTCGCCTCTGGGCGTCCTCAACATAAGGTGACCCACGACACGCCAAGGAGTGCGCATGGTGAGCCGAGACGCGTTCGCCGGAATGTCACGTCGAGAATTTATGGCTAAGGCCACCGGGGTTGGCGCTTTTCTCACAGACTGGGCAGGGCTCCGGCGTTCCCTGACAGACTGGGCCGCTCCGGTGATTGAAAAGGCTTATGCGGCCGGTCCGTGCTCCGGACATCTGACCGATATTGAGCACATCGTGTTGTGTCTTCAGGAAAACCGGTCTTTTGACCACTATTTCGGCTCGCTCTCGAGTGTGGACGGGTTCGACACCCCAACGTCGTTGTTTCAGCAGAAGGGTTGGGACCCGCGGACGCAATCGGTCGATCCGGCCGGTACCACGGTGCCCTACCGCATCGATACGACCCGGGGGCCCAACGGAGTTGGCGAGTGCGTCAACGATCCCGATCACCAGTGGATCGCCGCCCAGGGCGGCAACGACGGCTGGTTGGCCGCGCAGGCCAGGACGCGGTCGCAAGCCAATACACCGGTGGTAATGGGTTATTACGCACGCCCGGACATGCCCATCCATTACCTGCTCGCCGACACCTTCACGATATGCGACCAGTACCACTCGTCGCTGTTGGGCGGGACAATGCCCAATCGGCTGTACTGGATCAGTGGAACCGTCAATCCTGACGGTGACAAAGGCGGCCCTCAAATCGTCGAGCCGACTATTCAGCCGAAGTTGACATTCAGCTGGCGTCTGATGCCAGAGAATCTCAGCGATGCCGGTGTCAGCTGGAAGGTCTACAACAGCAAGTTACTCGGCGGGCTCAACGACACATCGCTGAGCCGCAACGGATATGTGGGCAGCTTCAAGCAGGCGGGAGACCCGCGGTCGGATCTGGCCCGCTACGGCATTGCACCGCGTTATCCCGCCGACTTTGTGCTCGACATCATGAACAACCGGTTGCCGCAGGTGTCGTGGGTCGTCCCCCTGACCGTCGAGTCCGAGCATCCCTCGTTCCCGGTCGCGGTCGGTGCGGTCACCATCGTCAACCTGATCCGGGCCTTGCTGCGAAACCCGGCCGTGTGGGAGAAGACCGCGCTGATCATTGCCTACGACGAACACGGCGGCTTTTTCGACCATGTGACGCCGCCGACGCCGCCGGAGGGTACGCCCGGTGAATGGATCCCCCCAACGGTCGACATCAACACGGTCGACGGGTCCGGCGGTATCCGCGGGCCGATTGGGCTGGGCTATCGAGTGCCTTGCTTTGTCATTTCTCCCTACAGCCGCGGCGGGCTGCTGGCTCACGAGCGGTTCGACCACACCTCGCAGCTGCAGCTGATCGGCAAGCGATTCGGGGTGCCGGTTCCCAACCTGACCCCATGGCGGGCCAGCGTGACCGGGGACATGACTTCTGCATTCAATTTCGCTGTCCCGCCCAACCCCTCGCAGCCCAACCTCGACCATCCGGCCAAACAACTGCCGAAGCTGATCAACTGCGTACCGAATGCGGTGTTGGGATTTCTTAACGAAGGGCTTCCGTATCGGGTGCCTTATCCCCAGACGACGCCCACGCAGGAGTCCGGACCGGTGCGTGGCGTCCCCAGCGGCATCTGTTAGTCGCTGAATATTTGCCTATGCCAAAGGAAGCCCACCGCCATCGCAGCCGAGCGGCATGGGGCCCACGCGGCGCTGGTCGAGGCGCAGGTCGAGCCGGCGCCGGCCAGACCGTCGTGAGCCGTTCGCTGTGCAAGTTGCACATCGAGCGGCGTCCGTCTGGGCCCCCAGAAAATTCGATCAATCGGGGCATATGGCCCGCGATATTGGCTTACGATGCGGGTGCTTGGTGGTTTGTGTTTCGCCATTGAGAGTTGGGGTCTTGAGATCGGCACTGGAAGGGGACAGCGTGCTATTGCCTCTTGGTCCGCCCTTGCCACCTGATGCTGTGGCGGCTAAACGGGGTGAGTCGGGGCTGCTCTGCGGCTTGTCGGTTCCGCTCAGCTGGGGTACGGCCGTTCCGCCGGATGACTACGACCATTGGGCGCCGGAGCCTGAAGAGGGCGCCGAGGCCGTGGTCGAAGAAAACGTGGATGCGGCAGCTGCCGGTACCGACGAGTGGGACGAGTGGGCGGAATGGAGGGAGTGGGAGGCAGCAAATGCCGAACCTCATTTCGAGATGCCCCGTACCAGCAGCGTGATACCGAATTCGCCGGCGGCCGGTTGAGAGAGAGGGGGAAGACAGTCATTCCTTCACGATTGATTGGCGGCTTGGGGATCCCGCAGTTGGCAATACCAACAATCAATCTGCATGAGTAATCCCAGGTAACTGAGTCGAGAGAATTAGGAGACAGGCAAGATGGCAACACGCTTTATGACCGACCCGCACGCTATGCGGGACATGGCGGGCCGTTTCGAAATGCACGCCCAGACGGTTGAGGACGAGGCCCGCAAGATGTGGGCGTCCTCGCAGAACATCGCCGGCGCGGGCTGGAGCGGTATGGCTTCGGCAACCTCGCTGGACACCATGGGTCAGATGAACACCGCTTTCCGCAACATCGTCAACATGCTGCACGGCGTGCGTGACGGTCTCGTTCGCGACGCGAACAACTACGAGCAGCAAGAGCAGGCCTCGCAGCAGGTCCTCCGCGGCTAACGTCCACCGCAGCGAAAGCTGTTGCAGCCAAACACTTTTACAAGCTAAGGAGAACAGGTTCAATGACAATTAACTACCAGTTCGGCGATGTCGACGCCCACGGCGCCCTCATCCGCGCACAGGCCGCTTCGTTGGAGGCCGAGCACCAGGCCATCGTTCGCGATGTGCTGGCCGCCGGCGACTTCTGGGGTGGCGCCGGTTCGGTGGCTTGCCAGGAGTTCATCACCCAGTTGGGTCGCAACTTCCAGGTGATCTACGAGCAGGCCAACTCGCACGGCCAGAAGGTTCAGGCCGCCGGCAACAACATGGCGCAAACGGACAGCGCCGTCGGTTCCAGCTGGGCCTGATAGGTCTGGAGAAGTTTCGGTTCGCGGCGGCGCACCGCTGGCCGGTGCGCCCGCCCTACCGAAAATGTGCACGTCCATGTACGGGTACCCGGTGCCCGCACGTGGACGTGCGCATTTTTGTGCCTGATGTTCCCTGTGCCTAATTGTTCCCGTTGTCCGCAACACGCCGAGACGGTCGAGACGGTTGCGTTGGCTGGGGGCGTGGGCGCTAGAACCGCCCGCCGCCGCCCAGGAAGCCGCCGCCGGATGAGTCGCCGGACGAGCCCGAGGAGCCGCCGAACGAGGTGGGGCTCCACCCGCCGAAACCACCGCGCATGCCTCCGCTGAGGAGGTCGCCGATGATGATGCCGCCAAGGACTGCGCCGGTATTGCTGCCGCCCTGGCGCGTGTAGGCGCGCTGGGCGGCCTGCACGTCGGAATTGGCCAGCGACTGCGCGTTCGCGGCCAGCGTCGAGGCCGCGTTGGCCTGGGCGATCGCTTCGGTCGGATTGGTCGATCGGTAGCTCTGTGCGGCGTCGAGTCGACGTCCGGCCTCGGCCAGCCGGGTCCTGGCTTCCGGCCCGATACTGCCGCGACGGGTATCGATGTAGTCCGAGACCGCGCGTATCCGCGACTCGGCCGTGAACAGTGCCTGTTCAAGTGAACGTCTGAGGTGTTCGGCGTTTGCCTGCTCCTGGGCGATGGCGGCCAGGAGTCGATCGAGATCGGCGTCTGCCGTGGTGAGCTGGGCAAATGCACTCAGTGGATCCGCGGCGCCGGTGACGCGAGCGTTATCGACGGCCCGAGCGGCCGCATCGCGGGCCGCGATCAGCTCTGCTGCGTAGGCCGATTTGTTGGCCGGTGACTTCTGCAATTGCTCGTTGGCGTGCTGGATGCCCGCCTGAATGTCAGCCAGCACCGACGGCATGGTGGCAACCGCATGTCTGATGTCGCCGGCCGCGCTGTCCACCGCGTCGAGCAGCGAACGAGCCTGACCGAGCGCGGACTCGGCGGCACGTACCGCATCCACCAAACCCGTCTGTTGGCCGCTGACTGCCTTTGCGGACAACTCACGTGCCGAGCTGATGTTGCTATCGGCGAAAGCCAGCAGTTCGTGGGCGGAGGTGACATTGGCGGAGATCGAACTCAGCGCGGTGGCCCCGAACTCGTCGTGCAGCTCGACCAGTCGCTGTTCGGTCGGGGCAATGCGGGTGGTGAGTTCGATGTATTGCTGGGTGAGCAGGTCCAGCCGGGCCGGTGCGTTGATCACCAAGTCACGCAGCTTTTCGAAGGCTTCGGTCTGGGACTCCAGTTCGCGGTCGGCGTTGGCGGCCGAAACGATCACCCGGGTTAGTAGGTCACGCCGCTGCGCGGGTGTCTCGGGGGTGCTGTCGTCAAGCTGCTGACGCACGCTAAACGCTTGGGATAGCGCAGCTTTGGCGTTGCGTACCGCCTGGGAAAACGGCGCGGTCCGTTGTTCGCCGAACTCGTCGATCGCCACGGCGAGCTCATTGGAACTGGTGCGCACGGCGTTGTCGACATCGACCACCATTGACCGGGACAGTTCGTCGAGGACGTCCAACGGCACCGCGGCGAGAGCCCGGGCATCGGTGGGGTCGACCCACCGTGCCGCAGCCAGTGCGTTGGTGCGCCGCCGGCTTGCGCGGTAGCGCATCACAATCCAGAAGATCGCGACGGCTACGGCGAGGACGCTCAGGACGACGAGCAGCGGTATTCCGCCGGACGGGCGTGGCGATTTGTTGAGTCCGTCCGCCGCGGCGACGGCAGCGCCGGCCCAGTCGCCGTCGCGCAGTTTGGGCTCGATCTTGTTGCGGCGCAGACTTTCGACCTGGCTGGAGGTGATCCCGTCCACGGTGGACGGCACCAGGAACGCGTAGGAGCGGGCGACGGTGGCCACGGCCAGTATCGCGTCGTAGTCACCCAGCTCGCTGGTTTGCATGGTGCGCTGCGCCCAGTTCGTGGCGCTCTGCCCGGAGAAATCGTCGACGTAGACCACCCAGAGCCGCACATGTAGCTCGGTGTAGAGCTGGTTGACGGCGGTTGTCACCTTCGCGCGACCCGAACTGGTGAGCGCGTCAGCGTTGTCGGTGACATAGCTCGCCAGCCGGAATGGCGGTTGTGCGCCGGAAGGCGGCGCCAACAGCAGCCCGGTGGTGAAGATCATCAAGATCACGCCAAGTAGGCGGGGGATGCGCATAGCCTAATTTAGCCTGGCGAGCACACAGTCTCATCGAAGCAAGGCTTTGCATGTCCGGGCGATTCGCCGCCGGAGGCAAACAGTGTCGGCGCGAGCGCCGGCCGTGGGTCCCGGCGGCGATCTGCCTGGCAGACTGTGGGGCGGTGAGCACAAAGCAGCAGGAGCCGTATGGCGACTTCGACCGCCAAAGGCGCGTGGTCGAAGCGCCCAAGACCGCGGGTCTGCCGGGCACCGAAGGTCAACATCGCACCGACTTCGCCCGCGACCGCGCTCGAGTGTTGCACTGTGCTGCGCTGCGCAGGCTTGCCGACAAGACCCAGGTCGTCGGACCGCGCGAAGGCGATACGCCCCGCACCCGGTTGACCCACTCACTGGAAGTGGCCCAGATCGGGCGGGGCATGGCGATCGGCCTGGGCTGCGACTTGGACCTGGTCGAATTGGCGGGTCTGGCCCACGACATCGGGCACCCGCCCTACGGGCACAACGGTGAACGGGCGCTGGACGAAGTCGCCACCGGATGCGGTGGCTTTGAGGGAAACGCGCAAAACTTCCGCATTCTGACCAGCCTCGAGCCGAAAGTTCTTGATGAACACGGCCTTAGCGTGGGTCTGAACCTGACCCGGGCAGCACTGGACGCGGTCACCAAATATCCCTGGCCACGTGGCCGCGCGCGGCGCAAGTTCGGTTTCTACGACCAAGATCTGCAACCAGCGCTTTGGGTTCGGCAGGGGGCGCCGCAGCGCCGGCCGTGCCTGGAAGCCCAGGTGATGGACTGGGCCGATGATGTCGCCTATTCGGTGCACGACGTCGAGGACGGTGTCGTCTCCGAACGCATCGATCTGCGGGTGCTTGCCGACCATGACGAGGCGGCGGCGCTGGCCAAGCTGGGGGAGAGCGAATTCTCGCGGGTCAGTGCCGACGAATTGATGGAGGCTGCCGGTCGGCTGTCGGGGCTTCCCGTCGTCGCGGCGGTAGGCAAGTACGACGCGATGTTAGCGGCCTCGGTCGCGCTGAAGCAGTTGACCAGCGAGCTGGTGGGCCGGTTCGCGTCCGCCGCGATCGCGACTACCCGGGCCGCGGCCGGGCCGGGGCCGCTGGTGCGTTACCAGGCGGATCTGCACGTGCCCGAGTTGGTGCGAGCCGAGGTCGCGGTGCTGAAAATACTGGCGCTGCAGTTCATCATGTCCGATCCGCGGCATCTCGAGACTCAGGCCCGGCAACGCGAACGAATCCACCGGGTGGCGCAGCTGCTGTATGCGGGGGCGCCGCGCACGCTCGATCCGATCTTTGCCGCGGCATTCAATGCCGCCGGGGACGACGGCGCTCGGATGCGGGTCGTCGTCGATCAGATCGCCTCCTACACCGAGGGCCGCTTGGAACGTATCGACGCCGCGCAGCTGGGCGATGGGAGGGTCGGGTAAGCGGCCTGATGGCGTAGCTGTGCACGCTTTAGACTGAGCCGATGTCGGGTCCGGCGGGTACTAGAGATGCGGGTCGTCCCGGTTCGGGAGGCCGGTCGCGGATTTCTGATCGTGACATCGCCGCCATCCGCGAAGGCGCCCGCATCGAGGATGTCGTCGGCGACTACGTCCAGCTCCGACGCGCCGGCGCCGACTCACTCAAGGGTCTGTGCCCGTTTCACAACGAAAAGTCGCCGTCGTTTCATGTGCGACCCAATCACGGCCACTTCCATTGCTTCGGCTGCGGTGAGGGCGGCGACGTGTACGCGTTCGTGCAGAAGATCGAACACGTCAGCTTCGTCGAGGCGGTGGAACTGCTCGCCGACCGGATCGGTCACACGATCAGCTACACCGGCGCGGCCACCAGTGTGCAGCGTGATCGCGGCAGCCGCAGCAGGCTGATTGCCGCCAATGCGGCCGCCGCGGCGTTTTACGCCGAGGCCCTCGAGTCCCCCGAGGCGGCACTGGCCCGTAAGTACCTGACCGAGCGCAGTTTTGACGCTGCGGCCGCCCACCACTTCGGCTGCGGCTTTGCGTCGTCGGGGTGGGACTCTTTGACAAAGCATTTGCAGCGCAAGGGCTTTGAGTTCAAGGAACTGGAGGCGGCCGGGTTGTCCCGGCAGGGGCGACGTGGCCCGATCGACCGGTTTCACCGGCGCCTGCTGTGGCCCATCCGCTCCTCGGCCGGTGAGGTGATCGGGTTCGGGGCGCGGAGGTTGTTCGATGACGACCCGATGGACGCCAAGTACGTCAACACCCCCGAGACGCTGTTGTACAAGAAGTCCTCGGTGCTGTTCGGAATCGACCTGGCCAAGCGCGATATCGCCAGGGGGCATCAGGCCGTGGTGGTCGAGGGCTACACCGACGTGATGGCCATGCATCTGGCCGGTGTCACCACGGCTGTGGCATCCTGCGGCACCGCGTTCGGCGACGAGCACTTGGCGATGCTGCGCCGGCTGATGATGGACGACAGCTTCTTTCGGGGCGAGCTGATCTATGTCTTCGACGGTGACGAAGCGGGCCGTGCCGCCGCGCTCAAGGCCTTCGACGGTGAACAGAATTTGGCCGGTCAGTCCTTTGTCGCGGTCGCCCCGGACGGGATGGACCCTTGTGACCTGCGGTTGGCCTCGGGCGATACCGCCCTGCGTGACTTGGTGGCCCGACGGACCCCGTTGTTCGAGTTCGCGATCCGCACCGCCCTCGCCGAGTCGGACCTGGAGAGCGCCGAGGGCCGGGTGGGCGCGTTACGCCGCTGCGTACCGATGGTGGGTCAGATCAAAGACCCCACGCTGCGCGACGAGTACGCCCGGCAGTTGGCCGGTTGGGTCGGTTGGGACGATGTGGCTCAAGTCATCGACCGGGTGCGTGGCGAAGCGAAGAACGCCACCAGACCGAACCGGGGTGGTGCCGCGACCAAGACACCTCGTCGCGTCGCTCACGAGTCCACTGACACGGGCTCTGCCGAGCCGGCCGCCGCTCGCCCCGACCCGCGTGATCCGACGCTGTGGCCGCAGCGTGAGGCGCTCAAATCGGCGCTGCAGTACCCGGCGCTGGCCGGGCCGGTCTTCGACACCCTGACCGTCGAGAGTTTCACCCACCCCGGGTACGCCGCGGTGCGAGCAGCCATTGACGCGGCGGGCGGCACGGCGACCGGGGTCACCGGGGCGCAATGGATGGACATGGTGCGCCAACAGACCACTTCACCGTTGACCTCAGGGCTGATCAGTGAATTGACGGTAGAGACGATCCAGGTTGATGAGGAGAAACTGCCCCGCTACATCGGTGGTGTCCTGGCCCGGCTGCAGGAGGTCTGGATGGGCCGGCAGATCGCCGAGGTGAAATCCAAGCTCCAGCGGATGTCACCGATTGAACAAGGCGACGAGTATCACGCGCTGTTTGGCGACCTGGTCGCTATGGAGGCCTATCGACGCAGCCTGTTGGAACAGGCCAGCGGCGATGACCTCACCGCGTGAGACGGGGCGTCAGGTCAGGGTGCGGCCTTGGGTTGGCGTTCAACGACGACCGTTTGCGTGTCGATCTCGGTCAACGTGACGAACCCGGAATCGGGGGAGACGCGGTTGGCGATCTTGCGGCGTCCGGCGTCGATCACCGTTTTGGCGGCGGGGCTGCCGGTAAGCGCGCGATAGGTGCCGGCGATCTGCTCGTAACGGCGGCGCCCGGCCTTCGCGCCCAACACGTAACCCAGTCCCAGCAGGGCGACATACCCGATCAATGCTGTCCCTCCGACTAACGGTGCGGTTGCTTCTATCCTGCCTCACGGGCACGGCGGTGCGCTCGCCCGATCCCTCCAGCCGGGTGCGCGGCGCCGAAAAAACGACGATCGGGTGGGTATCTGGTCCCTCTGATAGTTGGGCGCAGGTCTACCAGTACGCTAGAGTCGTCCCGCGATCTGCGCCACCGTTCGCATGGACCGGTTAGTCCCCTGTAGCTCAATTGGCAGAGCATTCGGCTGTTAACCGAAGGGTTGGAGGTTCGAGTCCTCCCGGGGGAGCCAAGATAGTTAGACGGGTCGCTTGATCGATTGACCGGCATTCCGCGGACATCGCCGCTACCCGTTAACCCGCTGCGATAATCACCGCTCAGGCAATGGGTGCCCGGCGAAGGCGGGCGACCAGTGGGTAGAGCTGGCAGCCCAGGCAGATACCGAATGCCGCGTTGAGGAAGGCCGCGAACAACGCCAACGAGGTCGCGACGACGCCCCACAGCGGTACCCCGAGGGCAAAGCCGACGACGCCGGCGGCGGCGAAAACCAGTCCGACCAATTGGGCGAACCGCAGTGGCGGCACCGGCTCGAGTTCCCGCGCCGGTCCAAGTCGCGCAGCGGCGAGTTTGGCGAACAGGAATCCATAGGGGCTGCGGCGTGGACCCCGCAGCGCGGTGACGGCGAAGACCATGGTCTGGACGCCCAGGATCACCGCTGCGGCCCGGGTGCTGGAGATGGAGACGACCAGGGTGAGGATCAGGACCATCGTGGTGATCCACGCGGCAAATCGCGGGCCTCGTACATCCACTTGACTTGGATGGCTGGGCATCTGGCCGCTCCTGTCCGGCGGTGGCGGTTAGGTGAGCAAGGGGATCAGCGTTGCCCGCAGGTCAGCTACCTTCGGGACACCCGCGGTGCGGTATCGCTGCCGCCCGTCGGTGTCGAAGATGAAGGTAGTGGGTAAGGAGAGCACAGACAGCCGTTTCGCCGCGACCGGATTCGCGTCGATGTCGACCTCCACGTGTGCCACATCGGGTAGCTCCTCGCATACCTGATCGACCACGCGGCGCACCGCGGCGCAGGGGCCACACCAATTGGCGCTGAAGTGCATGACGGTGGGCCTGGTTTCAGATAGGCCAAGATCCGAGGTGTCCTGGTGCGCGCGGTCGGTCGAGGGGCCGGTTTCACGCAACACTCCCGCGCGGCGATTGACCGTCAGCCCGATCGCCGATGCCCCGGTCAGGGCCGCGACGATCGCGGAGGCGGCTATCAAAGTGGTGCTCATCGGCCAATCCTCAGATCGAGAAGTCTTCGCCGTGCCACACCCCGGCCTCCGGCGGCCGGATCACCCGCGCGTTGGGCGGGCGGTCGTCGACCTGCGCCTCCAACCTGGCCACCCTGGTCAGCAGCGACTGCAGGCTGACCCCCACCAGATCGGGTAGTAGCGAGTCGTCGTCTCCAGACGGCCCCTGGCGGCTGATGACCTGTCCGGGCACCCCCACCACCACCGCACTCGACGGGACTTCTTTGACGACGACGGAGTTGGCGCCGACGCGGCTGTCGTCGCCGATCTTGATCGGGCCCAGGATCTTGGCGCCCGCGCCGATGATCACCCGGTCGCCGAGAGTGGGATGGCGTTTGCCGACGTCGGTGCCGGTGCCGCCGAGGGTGACACCGTGGTACAGCGTGACGTCGTCGCCCACCTCTGCGGTCTCACCGATGACAACCCCGGTCGCGTGATCGATGAACAGCCCGCCACCGAGTACGGCCCCGGGGTGGATATCGACACCGGTCAGGATGCGATTGATCTCGCCCAGCGCGCGCGCCACCAGACGGGCGTTACGACGCCACAACCAGTGGCTGATCCGGTGTCCCCACACCGCGTGCACGCCCGGGTAGCAGAAGATGACCTCCAGCGTGGTGGGCCGGGCCGGATCACGCTGTCTGGCGGCCTGGATGTCGCGTCGTATCTGGGTCAGCATGGTCACTCGCTCAGATCCGCGAACAACACCGTGCTCAGATATCGCTCGCCAAAGTCGGGTAGGACGACGACGATGAGTTTCCCGGCGTTCTCCGGCCGGTGGGCTAGCTCGCGCGCCGCCCACACGGCCGCGCCCGACGAGATGCCGACCAGCAGTCCTTCTTCGGTTGCCATCCGTCGGGCCAGCTCGAGGGCATCGTCGTTGCCGACGGTTATCACCTCGTCGACCAGGGCGAGGTCGAGCACCGGGGGCACGAATCCCGCACCGATGCCCTGGATCGGGTGCGGTCCCTTCTGTCCACCGGACAGCGCCGGGGACGCCGCCGGTTCCACGGCAACAAACTGGGCCGAAGGCCTGCGCTGCTTGATGACCTGGGCAACTCCGGTGATTGTGCCGCCCGTCCCGACTCCGGATACGAAGATGTCGACCTTGCCGTCGGTGTCGCGCCACACTTCTTCTGCGGTCGTGACGGCGTGGACCGCCGGATTCGCCGGATTTTCGAATTGCTGGGGGATGAAGTATCGGTCGTCGGTCTTGGCCAGCTCCTCGGCTTTGGCGATGGCGCCCGCCATGCCCTCCGCGCCGGGGGTGAGGACGAGCTCGGCGCCGTAGGCGCGCAACAGCATGCGCCGCTCGATGCTCATCGTGTCCGGCATCGTCAGCACGCACTTGTAGCCGCGTGCGGCGGACACCATGGCCAGCGCGATGCCGGTGTTGCCGCTGGTCGGTTCGAGGATGATGGTGTCGGGTTTGATCAGACCGGCTTTCTCGGCCGCATCGATCATCGCGACCCCGATGCGGTCTTTGATGCTTCCGGCTGGATTGAACGATTCCAGTTTGGCGACGACATCGGCCGCTGCGCCGTCGGTGACCCGCCGCAGCCGGACCAGCGGCGTACCCCCAATCAGCTGGGTGATGTTTTCTGCGATGGTCATTGGCAGTCTCCGTCGGTGTCGGCGCCGCCCGCGGCGGCCACCCGGATGCGGTCGAACTCGGTTGTGGTGGGAGCAGGAGTCGTTGGCCAAACTGGGAGTCGGTGCGTGGCGCCGGCGGCCGCCTCGGTACCGGGGCGCCCGACGCGGCCAGTGCCGCTGAGGCTCAGGGGGATTGGCGCCCGTGGTTGGTCCGAGAAAGCGGAGCCGGAAGCGGTGGTGGGCTGGTCGAGTTCGCCGACGTCCGGGCCGGTACAAGTGCGCGGGTTAACGGCGGGAAACGCTGAGATGTCCTGCCGGACAACGCCGTTGCCCGGCTTTACCGCCACTCGCGCGGCGGCCGGGCTGATCAGATGGTGGTAGCGCGGTGTCCGGTCCGCCCGGGCTTTGCGGTTGGGTACGGATAACACAGTCATAGCGGGGTTGGTCTTCCTGAAGACTTTGGTCAGCTTGCGTCACAATCCATGAGGCGACAGAGGCGACGATTACTGGACGGTCAGAACGCGTCAGGAATCAACAGCAACAACAACAGTCCACGGCGGGGCAGCGCGTGAGGACAAAGCTCAGCTGTGCGGCCTGTTGCATGGCTCTACTATAAGGCATGCGGGTATTCCGCCTGTTCGGACGGCAGGGCCCGGCATGCGCGTCGAGTGGGCTTGGCTGCTGGCTCGTGCCGGTTCACGGCTGCGGGGCGGGTCTGGAGCGGTAGCGCGATCGCCGACACTAGTCGTATTCGGGCAGCCACATGGTTTCGCGAATGGCCTGACCTACGTCAGCATGGATTCTGGTGGCCACGTTGTCTGCGACGGCTGCTTGGTACACGGCCGCCGCGACCGTTCTCGAAATCCCCCGCAGGTTCTGGACATCCGGCAGCAGGGAATCCCCGGTCGTTGTCGGACTCGCCTGGTGCGCAGGGGCTTTCGCTGCCGCTCGCAGCATGCCCTGGGTCAACAACCGGGCCCCGGCCACGATCACGCCCAGCCCTATGCCGGGGAACACCAGCACGTTGTTGGCCTGGCCGATCGTGTAGGCGATGTCGTGGTATTCGACGGGTGCGACCGGGGTGCCGGTGGTAACCAACGCCTTTCCTCCCGACCACGCCAGCACGTCGGCGGACATGGCCTCCATCCGCGAGGTCGGATTGGACAGCGGAAAGATCATCGGGCGATCGCACGATTGCATCATCGCCTCGACCACCTCTTGGTTGAATGCGCCGGAGACGGTCGAGGATCCGAGCAGGACGGTCGGTGCGGCGAGCTTGATCGCGTCGACCAGGCCCACCCGATCCGAGGCGCCGACGCCTAGCCGGGCCCGGTTCTTGGCGTAGGGCACCTGGAACTCGCGCAGGTCAGCCATGTCGTCGAACAACAGGCCTTGTTTATCGACGGCCCAGATCTGCGACGTTGCCTGCTCGACGGTGGCGCCATCGGCGACCATCGCGTCACGGATCTGGTCGGCGACTCCAACCCCGGCGGTACCGGCGCCGAAGACAATCACCGTGTTGTCGCGCACCGGGACTCCGGTGACATGGGATCCGCCGTCAATGGCCGCCACCACCACCGCGCCGGTGCCCTGTACGTCATCGTTGAACACGCAGTAGTCCGCACCGTATGTCCGCAGGATCATCCGCGCGTTGGTCGGCCCGAAGTCCTCGAAGTGCAGCATCGCGCGGGGGAACAGCCGGTGGGCGATCTCGATGTAGCGCTTGATGAACTGGTCGTATTCCTCGCCGCGGCGCCGGGCATGGCGATTACCCAGATAGAACGGGTCCTGCAACAGCTGTTCGTTGTCGGTACCGACATCGAGTGACACCGCCAGACTGCGGCGAGGGTCGATGCCGCCGCCCGCGGTGTACAGGGCCAACTTGCCCACCGCGATCTGGATGCCCCCGACGCCCCAGTCTCCGATGCCAAGGATGGCTTCGGCGTCGGTGCAGACGATCAGGTCGACGTCGTCGGGACCCAGACCGAACGTTTCGAAGGCAGCAGCGATCTCATCGAGCTCATCGATGCTCAGAAACAATCCCCGTTGACTACGGTATTCATCCGAGAAGCGTTGGATGGCCTCTCCGACGGTGGGCGTGTACACCACCGGCATGAGCTCGACCAGGTGCTCGGTCAGCACTTTGTAGTACAGCAGTTCGTGGCGATAGTGCAGCTGCTCCAGGAGCAGATTGCGGCCCAGGTCAGTGGCCAGGCTTTGCAGCTGATGCCATACGCGTTCGGACTGTTGGTCCAGGGTGAGCACGGCGGCGGGCAGTCGGCCGGTCAGGCCCAGTGCTCGACGTTGCTCGTGGGTAAAGCCGACGCCGCGATTGAGACTTGGTGTGGACAACGCATCCGGAAACCGAGGCACCCGGGCATCGCTCATCGATAGCCTCCATCCGTGACTTGACGAGTTAAGCCACGGTAACGCCCCGCGGCGGCCCCGGGAAGATGATCGGCGCCTGCGCGTTTCTGCCGGCTGTTTCCCGGCGGACTGGTCGGGCTTCCGGTATCGCATACCGCTGTCGCTGAGGCGTTTTCGGCGTTGTCGGCCCGGACGCCGCGCTGGCCAAGCCGCGCCCTGGGCGCACGCTACGGGTGGGTTTGGGGAGCCCGGCCGGGACCATGGTGAATGATCTCTCGCCGCAATCGGGCATAAGGAAGCTGCCGGCACATATTTATTCACGCCAAGTTACAAATTCGCGGACACCGACGGTTATCGAAGCTTACAGTTCACCGCAGATCGTTGCCGAAATTCACGCAATCGGGACGCGCTCCCAATGCCTGATGAACGGGGCCGGTATGAACCGCACTCAGCTCCTCACCATCTTTGCCACCGGGCTTGGCCTATTCATGATCTTCCTTGACGCGTTCATCGTGAATGTGGCGCTACCGGACATCCAAAATACCTTTGGAGTGGGGGAGGACGGCCTGCAATGGGTGGTGGCGGCATACAGCCTCGGCATGGCGGTCTTCATCATGTCGGCCGCCACGCTTGCCGACCGCTACGGCCGCCGTCGCTGGTACCTGATGGGTATCGTCTTGTTCACGCTGGGATCGATCGCCTGCGGTTTGGCGCCCTCGATCGCGATGCTCACCGCTGCGCGGGGGGTTCAGGGTTTCGGTGCGGCAACGGTCAGCGTCACTTCACTGGCACTGGTGAGCGCCGCATTTCCCAACCCGAAGGAGAAAGCGCGAGCGATCGGGATCTGGACCGCGGTCGCCAGCGTGGGCACCGCTACTGGCCCGACGCTGGGCGGTCTGCTGGTGGATACGTGGGGGTGGCGGAGCATCTTCTACGTGAACGTGCCCATGGGGGTGTTCGTCATTCTGCTCACCGTCGGATTTGTGGCGGAGTCGCGCAACGCCCGGGCCGGCCGGTTGGATCTGTCTGGTCAGGCGCTGTTCATCGTCACCGTGGGAGCCTTTGTTTATGCCGTAATTGAGGGCCCCCAGATCGGCTGGACATCGCCGCTGATCCTTACTCTGCTCATCAGGGCTCCGGCGTTCCCTGGCCGGCGAGGGTACCGATTTCGGCCTTGAGTACCGGCGGGGCTGGTGTGGTGTGGGGCATCGAGGCCAGTGTCGTGCCCGAGACGACTTGATAGGCGCTCATGGTGGTGGCCGCTTGGATCCACATCCGTGCGTAGTCGGCTTCGTTGAGCGTGATGGGGATGGTGTTGAGCCCAAAGAAATTGGTCGCGACCAGCGCCGTGTGGGTGGTGTGGTTGACGGCTAGCTCCGCCAGTGTCGGCATCGTTGCCAGCGCGCTGGTGTAGGCCCCGGCCGCCACCTCGTGCTCGGCCGCCGTCGCCGCGTAGCCGGCGCTGGTGGTGGTCAGCCAGGCTAGGTACGGCGCGTGCGCATCGACATAGCTCTGCGCGCTCGGCCCCTCCCACGTAGCGGCCGCTCCACCCAGCAAGGTGGTGAGCTCCTCTGCCACCGAGGCGTGTTCGGCAGAAAGTGCCGTCCATGCCGTTGCGGCCTCATACAGTGGGCCCGGGCCCGCGCTCAGCAAGGCCGAATGCACTTCCGGCGGCGAAGCCATCCATACAGACGCCGTCACGAGGGGGCTCCTGAAGTCATAGCTCCTCGGTCCGGGGCGGGTGCGTTGCCCTGGGTGCGCGGTTCCGCCAAAGCTGACGACAACGGATCTGCCCAAGCAGGCGGCGAGGCCAGCTTGCCCTGCCTCGCCAACAACAGAGCACTCAACGACGCCGCGCCCACCGGGCGCGCATCCCTAGGAACCACTGCTCCTCCGATCGTCAATACCTGACAGCTTTGAGGCCTTGAGGCTGCCCCTGGTCGCGAACAGCCGCGGCTAGGGCTGCTGGCCGCTGGGAAGGCAAATCCGCATTTGCGGCCGAGCGTAGCAAATGGTTGCCGGGCCTTCCGAAATCGACTGTTCGGTGAGACGTCTTGACAGAGAGGGCATTTCGACGGCTCAAACGCGTGGCTGTAAAGGAGGTGGACAGTACCTTTCGGTAAGGTATGAGTGGGGCATTTGTAAAGGTGATGACTGCTCACCCTCTGCTGTGGCGCAACAAAATGTGGCCGATCTTCGCCGGCCGCTGATGCGCCAGCCTTGGCGGACTTGTATCGATAATCCTGAGAATTGTCGAAACACGTTTAGCCACAGCGCTATTAGTTCACCGCGCAGGTTGAGTTGGGTCCCTCGAGGTAGCGCGGGAACGCTAAGCGGGACAATGAAATAGAAGTCAGCTCTGGTGATCCGACGCACGGTGGGCCGGTTGATGCGCGCGATGGGGCGCGGCGAGGGCCGGCGAGGTCTGGGGCACGACCATCTCGGTTGCCCGCAGGGCATGTGTCTCGCGGATTTTGGAGCTGCCGCACTTGATGCCAACCGCAACTCACGGGTTTGGTTGGCCGACATGACCCTGCTGGACCCGCATGCGGCACAAGTAGCGTGCGCATGATCTCAGTGGGGAACCGCGGCTGCTCCCAGTCCGATCACCGAACCATGTTGGACGGAAATCCGGATGTGCGGATCTGCGCCGGCAACGACTCGACCACATGTGTGTCACGGGGGCCGGTGGGGCAGTCGTTGGGGCTGGCCAGTTGCGTAAGCCGGTCGAGGTCCCGCAGCACCGTGTGCCCGCCCAATGTCCAGTGCTGGCTCTCGTCGGGGGCGCTCGCCTGCACTGTCTCAGCCGAACTCAGGACGCGGTGTGGATCCGATTTCGCCAGTTCGCACAATCGCGCCGCGATGTTGACCGGTTCACTGATGACGGTGTATTCGAACCGTTCGAATGCTCCTACATTGCCCGCCAGGACAGCTCCCGCGGCCACTCCAATCGCGGCCTGGCACTCGGGTACCTCGTTGGCGAGTCGATGAGCGATCGCGCGGACGGCGCCCAGCGCGTCGGTTTCTGGTGAAAGCGCCCGGATCGGGGCGCCGAAGATAGCCAGAGTTCCGTCGCCCTGGAACTTGTTGATCAGTCCGTTGCGTCGGCTCACCTCGTCGATGATGACGGCAAACATTTGATTGAATAGCCGCACAACCTCGGCGGGAGGGCGGGCGGTCACCAAACGGGTAGATCCGATGATGTCCACGAAAAGAACCGCAACGCAGCGCTCTTCGCCGCCAAGTTCGAAACTCTGGTCCTCGGCGGCAGCGGCGACGTCACGCCCGACATGACGGCCGAACAGGTCCCGGATCCGTTCACGCTGGCGCAGCCCCTCAACCATTGCGTTGAAGCCGCGCTGCAGTTCGCCGAGCTCGGTCCCGTCGAAGACATCGAGCTGACAATCAAGGTCACCAGATTCCACACGCTTGAGGGCTGAATGTAGATCGCGCACTGACGTCGCAGTCAGCCAGGCCGCGATCATGTTGCACAGCACGCCCGAGACGAGCGCGGCCGGCGCCAGCAACAACAGCACGAGCCCAAGATCGTTCCTGGTCAGGTGTTGTTGCGACATCGCGAACGCGACAGCGAGGATGATCCCCACCAGTGGAACACCCGAGCCCAACACCCACGACGTCGTGGCGCGTCCCATCACGCTGGGGGCAAGACGCCGTGTGGGCTGCCCGCCGCCAAGCGCGATGGTGGCCGCCGGCCGCAGCATCAGCTCGGCGAAGAAGTAACAGGTAGCCGACAGTGCGATGCCACTTAGGCTGGTGCCGCGAATGATCTTGGGGACGTACTCGTAACTGACGCGTCCGTAAAGGACGGCGAACAGTGCCGAACCGATCGTCCACGAGACCACGGGAACCAGGGCTAGGCGCCAGGGGGCGAGGAAAGCGTTGCATTGGTCCTTTGCCGTCAACGGCTGATTGTCGTTCTCCCATCGCAATCCGGCGAGGACCCGCTTGATGAGCCACACCCAGCCGAAGGTCATTGCCATGACAACGTAGACGGGCAGGACCCCCTCGGTGATCCACAGAACCTCTGGTGCGAACATGTCTGGGGTCGGGATCGCCACGATGACCAGGACCAGAACCAAAGCAACGCCGGCCAGGTTCGAGATCATCATGAAGCCGAATAGCACTGGCCTGGCACTGGATCCACACCGCAGCGATGCGGCGAGGTCGTCGGTGAATTTCCGGACCATCATGATCGGCAGGCGTCGGGGAGACGCGGTCGACTCGCCGGCCAGTCTGGCAGGGCTGGGATCGGTGCTCGCCGGTCCGGGCCGTTCCGGGTCCAAATATGACCTCCTGTATTGGGAATTCGGGCCTGTTTGTAGGTCTCGCGATAGAGGCAACAACGCCCGAACGGGAGAAACGGCTCTGCGGCGGGGCTTCAGTCGTGACCAAAACACCATGTGAATGCCGATTGCGTTACCGAAGATGTTACCCCATAAGGGGATATGAATGGCCTGGCTGCCGCAGCGTTAGGCCTGGAAGCCAGCGGCTGGGGTGGAGTTTTCGGTAGCCAACCGGGCACTGGGATATCGCGCCTTTCGGCCATCACAGATCGCGCAGCTCCGGTGGAAGCATCAGCAGTCCAATGCTATTGGTCACCTGCCGATATTCGCTTGGTTGCCGCGACCGAGCAGCCCAACACGGCCCGGGCTGATACCGAGATCACGTTTGCCTAGTCAGTATTGGTTACGTCACGTTTTTGTTGGATCCAGCGAGTACGTGTGCCAGAAGGTCAGTGGCCGGGTAGAGCAACGCTCGAGCGGGGAAGTGTCCAAGCAGGGCCGGCTCACTGTCGCGAGCAATCCACTGCGACCGCTGGCCGGATTCGATCGCCAGGCTCAGTAGACGTCGCGGTGGTAGCGCTTGTCCGCGCTCAGCGCGTGGACAAAAGCAGTTGCAGACTCTGGGTCCAGGCCGCCGTGCTCGGCCACGATCTGGCAGAGCATGCGGTCAACGTCTTTGGCCATCGGGTCGGCGGTGCCACAGACGTATACCTGCGCCCCGTCCTGTAGCCACTGCCACAGCTGTGCTCCGCGCTGCTGCATCAGGTGCTGCACGTAGACCTTGTCTCGCTGATCCCGGGAGAACGCCAGGTCCAGGTTGGTCAGCAGTCCGTCGCGATGCATGGCCTGTATCTCATCGCGGTAGTAGAAGTCGGTCGCGGCATGCTGCTCGCCGAAGAACAGCCAATTTGGCCCGGTGTGGCCGAGGGCGCGTCGTTCCTGCAGGAATCCCCGGAACGGCGCGATCCCGGTTCCCGGCCCGATCATGATCATCGGTGTGCGGGGATCGCTTGGAGGCCGGAAATTGCTGGATTTGCGCACATAGATCGCAATTTGATCGCTGGGGCTGCGGTCGGCCAGATAGGTCGAGCACACTCCACGCCGAGGGACGCCCTGAAAGTTGTAGCGCACCGGCGAGACTGTCAGATGAACCTCACCGGGGTGCTCTTTGGGGCTGGACGAAATCGAATATAACCGGGGCTGAATGGGTTTGAGTACACTCATCCACTCGTCGACTGAGGCGCGGACCGGTGACTGGGCGAGCAGGTCGACCGACTGACGGCCCCAGGTCCAATCGGCAAGGGCGGCTTTGTTCTCCGGGCGCATCAGCTCGGCAAGTTGGTTCGCGGTGTTGGAGTCCAGCGTCCGTTGCGCCACGAATCGCAGCAGGTCCGGGCTCAGGTGTGCGATTTCGAACGGGTCTGTCAGGGCGGCGCGCAACGACATCGTCCCGTGGCCGGCGACCTCGACTTCGGTGTGGCCGTCCAACCGGGTCACACCCAGCCACTCGTCGACAAGCTGATGGGCATTGCGTGGCCACACCCCAAGAGCGTCCCCGGCCTCGTAGCTGACCGTTTGTTCGGGAACCCGAAATACCAGTTGTCGAACGTCTTTGGCCGAGCGCGGCCTGCTGAGTGTGGTGTTGCGCATCACGCTGGTCAACAATGGGCGCTTCTTCGTGTAGCCCAGGGGGCGGCTGGCGATGCTGGCTGCTCGAACAGGCTCGGCGGTGATGACCGGCGGGGCCGTGCGGCGCAGCCCGTCGAGTACCTCCTGCAGCCACCTGGCGGCGGACTCTTCATAGTCGGGCTCGCAGTCGACGCGGTCGGTAATGCGGGAGGCACCCAGCTCGGCCAGCCGGTGGTCCAGGGCGCGCCCATGGCCACAGAAGTCGGCGTAGTTGGAGTCGCCCAACGCGAGAACCGAATAGCGCGTGCCGGCCAGGCTCGGGGCCGTTGCGGTGCAGAGCTCGCGCCAGAAGGCGGCACCGTTGTCCGGCGGTTCCCCGTCCCCGGTGGTGCTGGTGACAAGCAGCAACCGTTGGGTGGACACCAGATCGGCCACCGCGAATTCGTCCATGCCATGCAGTACAACCGGCAGCTCGGCGGCGCTCAGTTGTGCGGCGACGCTGGCGGCGAGTTCTTCGGCGGTGCCGGTTTGCGACGCCCACAACACCACGATCGGGGGTTGCTCGACGGCAGCTTCGGCGGCGTTGTCCGATTGGGCAGCGGCACCGGGCGTTTGGGGGAACGGCAAGGCGGGGGGTGTCTCGGCTCGTGCGAACATGCCCGCGAGTAGGCCGTCGAGCCACAGCCGGGTGCCGGTATCGAAGGGAGAACTGATGGGCAGGGTCGGCACCCCGGCCATGCGTCGACCGGTTTCTGAACGCAGCCCGGCTATCAGGCCCGCCAGGTAGGAGCGGGCGAACGGACCGAACTGCGGGGTGGGTTCGTTTGCGACGCCCAATAGCTCGGCAAGAGCGTCGACCTGCGTCACGCTGAATTGGGCTGTATCGGCGAGCAGCTTGGGTGCTGTCGCATCCGCGCAGGCGTCGGCGGGTTCGCCGGGTTCTGGTTGCAGCTGCGGCCTGGCGACCTTGGTCAGGGTGACCGCACAGGCGTTGTATTCCGGTTGGCGCGATATCGGGTCTACCGCGTCGTTGGTTACGGCGTTGATGGAGAGATATTCACCGAATGCGTCATTCCAGTGGAACGGGACAAAGCAGTTGCCGGGCCGGACGCGGTCCGTGATCACCACCGGCAACACGGCGCGGCCGCGGCGGGACGCGATCTCGATGTGGTCGCCTTCGCAGATCTGCATATCGGCGGCGTCGTCGGGATGGACCTCAACGAACGGGCCGGGGTTGAGCTTGTTGAGCTTGGCGATCTTGCCGGTCTTGGTCAGCGTGTGCCACTGGTGGGCTAGGCGCCCGGTATTGAGTAGGAATGGGTAGTCGCCGTCGGGCATCTCATCGGGCACCAGGTGCGGGCGGGCGAAGAACACCGCACGCCCCGTTGCGGTGGGGAACGCCAGCCGCGGGACGGTGCCATCGGCGCGAACGAATTGCAGCTGGCTGACACCGTCGTTGAGGTAGCGGATCGGGCTTCGGTTGCTCGCGCCGTCCGGCGGACACGGCCACTGCAGCGGGGTTTCGCGCAATCTGTCGTGGCTGATACCGCGCAGGTCGTATCCGGTTGCCGGATTGGAGAAGCGCTTGATCTCCTCGAATACCTCAGCGGCGGAGCTATAGCTGAACGACTCCGAAAAACCCATCTCGCAAGCGATCCGGGCGATGATCTGCCAGTCCGGTAGCGCGTCACCGACCGGATCAACGGCCTTCGGGAACAAGGACATGTTGCGTTCGCAGTTGACCATCACGCCGTCGGATTCGGTCCATAATGCGGCCGGCAGCAAGACGTTCGCGTACTCGTTGGTCTCGGTTTCAAAGAACGCGTCCTGGCTGATCACCAATTCGGCTTTCTCCAAGCCGGCCAGGACGGTTTTGCGATTGGCTACCGTGGCAACGGGATTGCTGCAGATGATCCAGCACGCCTTGATCTCGCCGTCGGCCATGCGGGAGAACATGTCGATGACGCCGCCGCTGACATCGGTGCGCAGCGCCCCACCGGGTAGACCCCATTGCTCCTCGACGAACTCCCGGTCCGGCGCCGACAACACCGAGCGTTGTCCGGGCAGACCCGGCCCCATGTAGCCCATTTCGCGTCCGCCCATGGCATTGGGCTGGCCGGTGAGGGAGAAGGGGCCGCTACCCGGCCTGCAGATCGCGCCCGTAGCCAGATGTAAGTTGCACAGCGCGTTGGTGTTCCAAGTTCCATGAGTGCTCTGATTGAGTCCCATTGTCCAGCAGCTCATCCAGTTCGCCGCCGTACCGATCCAGCGTGCCGCGGTGCGGATGTCCTCGCTGGGAATGCCGGTGATCTCGCTTACCCGGCCGGGGGTGAACTGCTCGAGGAAACTCGGCATCACCTCCCATCCCTCGGTGAACTCGGAGATGAACTGCGGATCGGTTTGTTCGTTCTCAACGATGAGGTGCAGCAGGCCGTTCAGTAGTGCGAGGTCGGTGCCCGGCGCGATCTGTAGGAACAGATCGGCTTTGTCGGCGGTCGCCGTGCGCCGTGGGTCGACGACGATCAGCTTGGCGCCGGACTTGACGCGTTCCATCATCCGCAGGAACAAAATCGGGTGGCAATCGGCCATGTTGGCGCCGATTACCAGAAACACGTCGGCGTGGTCGAAGTCCTGATACGAGCCCGGCGGACCATCCGCTCCCAACGACAGCTTGTAGCCCGAGCTCGCACCCGCCATGCAGAGCCGAGAGTTGGATTCGATCTGGCTGGTGCCGATGAACCCTTTGGTCAGCTTGTTGGCCAGGTACTGGGCCTCGATCGACATTTGTCCTGACACATAGACGCCGACGGCGTCCGGCCCGTGCTCATCGATGATGGCGCGTAACCGCATGGCGCACTGGGTGATGGCATCGTCGATCGGGATGGATTCCAGGTGCCCCGCTCGGTGGGCCCGCAGGTGCGCCGATTCCATCCGGCCGGGCGCGGCAAGCAGGTCCGCGGTGGTCGTTCCCTTGGTGCACAACCGGCCGAGGTTGGCCGGATGCGACTTGTCCCCAGTTGACTTGGCGACGCGACGCTTTCCCGTCTGCGGGTCGGTCGTAGTTTGCAGCACTATCCCGCAGCCGACGCCACAGTACGCACACACGGTTTTCACGGCGTCCTTGTTGGGCGCCATGAGTTCCCTGGCCACGCCGCATCCTTTCTTCCCTGCTGCACAAGGGGTTATGCGCTGAAATCTTGCGATAAGGATGTTTCAGCGCGGGATGTCGAAGGTTTCGGCCGTTTTACGGTTTCCTCGCAGCGGGCCGGGCCTGCCGGTGCGTTGTTGGAAACGGCACCAAAACCTTGGTTACGCAGTTGAGCCGATTCCGGTCATCCCCAAGGTCTTCGTCGACCCGGCTATCTGTCGCCAGGCTACCGCCGAAGACACCATCATTATTCGCCTGAGCTGGGGTTTTGACGAAATCCGGGGGACATTCACAGTTTGCGTCAAGCTCGCGAGACGCGCCTTCCCACGCCGTGATCCTGACCTCGGTATTTCGGGGTCTACAGACGTTGTCCAACGGGTTCACAGACTTCGCTAAGCTCGCGAAGTGCACCGTCACCTACGCGTGATTCTGATGATCCTGGGGCTGGTCCTGGGTTTGGGTGCCCCCGGCTGCGGCCACAAGTCTGCGCCACGGCCGACTACCGCGCCGGATACCTGCAAGAACTCCGATGGGCCGAGCTCCCAGACGGTGCGTCAAGCCATTGCCGCGGTTCCCGTCGGGGTGCCGAACTCGACTTGGGTCGAAATCGCGCGGGGACACACCAAGAACTGCCGCTTGTACTGGGTGCAGATAATCCCCACCATTGCCTCCGAGTCGACTCCGCAACAGCTGCTGTTCTTCGACCACAACACCGCGTTGGGTTCACCAACTCGAAACCCGAAGCCCTATATAAGGGTGCTGCCCTCTGGTCAGGACACCGTGACGGTCCAGTACCAGTGGCGGGTGGGTAGCGATCCGCAGTGCTGTCCGACCGGTAGCGGCACCGTGCGATTCCAGGTCGGGCCGGACGGCAAGCTCAAAGCGCTCGGTCCGATACCACACCAATAGCCGCGCTAAGCAGTCGTTTTCGTCTCGCCTCAGCAACTACTCGCTGTGAAGCACCCCCAAACCCGCCAGTGGTGTGCTCGACATCACTGGATTTGCCCTCTCTACAGCAGTTTTACAGCAGTTCCCCAGCAGTTTCAGGCTGCCTACGAGGTGCCTGGCGGCCCGAGTTTTGGCACGCTGGGAAATCGTTGTCGCTTCTCAGGAGGCGGGTCTAAGGAGGGTGATGGAACAGCAGATGCTGCTGCAACGCGAAGAGTCGCAGAGCAGTCCCGGCCGCTCGAATGCTGTAACCAGGCGCTGGGGTGGCTCCCGTCACATCTCCCATTGGGACGCTGAGGATCTGGTGGCCTGGGAGGCCGGCAACAAGCGCATCGCACGGCGCAACCTGCTCTGGTCGGTGGTGACCGTGCACCTGGGCTACTCGGTGTGGACGCTGTGGCCGGTGCTGGTGTTGTTCATGCCCGAGAATGTCTATGGCTTTTCTGCCGGCGACAAGTTTCTGCTCGACATGGTCGCGACACTGGTTGGGGCTGGCCTGCGGATCCCCTATTCGGTTGCCACCACGGTTTTCGGCGGCCGAAACTGGGCCACCTTCTCGGCGGCCGTGCTGTTGCTTCCGGTCGTTGGCACCATGGTGCTCTTGCTGCACCCGGGCCTGCCGCTCTGGCCGTATCTGGTGTGCGCGGCGCTAAGCGGGCTGGGCGGTGGCAACTTCGCGGCCTCGATGAGCAACGCCAACGCCTTCTACCCCCACCGACTCAAAGGATCAGCGCTCGGAATTGCCGGCGGCATAGGAAATCTCGGCGTTCCGGCGATCCAGTTGATGGGTCTGCTGATTATCGCGGTTGCCGGCGAAGGCAAGCCGTACCTGATCTGCGCGCTGTATTGGGTGTTCCTTGCGATCGCCGCAATCGGAGTGGCGCTGTCCATGAACAACGTTGCGCAGCACCGGGTTAAGGCCCGCCATATGCGCCCGATCGTCACCACGGTCCTGGCCAACCGCGACACTTACCTGCTGTCGCTGCTCTACCTCGGCACCTTCGGCTCGTTCATCGGGTTCTCGTTCGCCTTCGGGCAGGTCTTGCAGACCAACTTCATGGCGATTGGCGAACACGCTGCCCAGGCCACCCTGCACGCGGCCGAACTGGCGTTCCTCGGTCCGCTGCTTGCCGCGGTGGCCCGCATCTACGGTGGCAGACTGGCCGACCGGCTGGGCGGGAGCCGGATCACCCTTGTGGTATTCGTTGCGATGACAGTCGTTGCCGGGCTGTTGATCAGCGCAAGCAGCCTGGAAGGTCGGCACAGTGGCCCGATGCGCGGAGCCACCATGACCGGCTACTTCGTCTGCTTCATCGCTCTGTTCGTCTTGGCCGGCTTGGGCAACGGGTCCGTGTACAAGATGATTCCGACGATCTTCGCGGCATGTGGGCGCTCGTTGGATCATGGCCCGAGTGCCGGAGGGCTCGATCACCGCGACCGGCCGCGCGTCATCTCCGGGGTGGTGATCGGGTTCGTCTCGGCGCTTGGCGCTCTCGGCGGGGTCGGGATCAACCTTGCATTGCGCGAGTCCTTCGTCGCTACGGGCACGACGACCGATGCGTTCTGGCTCTTCATGGTGTTCTACGCCGGCGCGGCCGCGTTGACGTGGAAGGTCTACGTGCGCCGCCCGGTGGTTGGCATTCAGGCTCTGCCGCCGGCTATCGCACCGCAGCCGGCACCCGCGGCGGCGGAGCTGCTTGGCTCCTAGGGCTCGCACCGACGCGCGGATGCGGCTGACCGTCAACCGGAGTGCTGGCGGGCGGCACGGGGCATCGATCGTGGGCGCCCGGTTGACCGCCTCGGCACGTTCGCTGGCCAGGTCGCGCTGCGCAACGCCCATTGCGGCTCGATCGGCCCGCGCGTTATGGGGTTTCGAGTGCAAGAGCGGCGATCGCCCCGGCCAGCTGGCGTCGGAACCCGGCAGGCCGAAGAAACCCTGACGCCCAAACAAGGGCCTGCCTACTGGTGCCGGTCGCCAAGCTGGCCGGGTCCGACCTAGCGGGTGAGGATCAGCAACTTTCCTTGTGGATTATTGAAGTGGTTCTCGAAGAAGTCGGCACCAAATTCATCTAGCCCGGCTTTCGCTACGAATGGAGACCGCCACTCAATATCGGTGAACCCGACCACCGATGCGATATCCTCGATGCAGGATTTATGCCACCGGTACACTTCGAACACCAGGCCCTCGACTCGGGCTGGATGAAAATGAACCAACCCGCCGTTTTTTCCTCGGCCTTGGAGACGTAGTAGCCGAACTTCTCCTCCGAGTCCTTCTTGTCATGGAGTTCGATTCGGAAATCGGGATTGAAGCTGAAGGAGACGAAACGGCCGCCTGGCTCGAGCAACCGATAAACGTTGCGCATTGCGGTTTCCAGCCTCACCGGATCCGGCATGTAGTGAAGAAGATGAATCGCTGTCACGGTATTGAAGGTCCGCGATTCCTGCAGATTCAAGATATTGTCGACCCGGTAGTCGATCCCCAGCGGCTTCTGGTTCTCCTGACTCATTGCGAGGCTGATGAGCTCAGCTGACAGGTCGGAGCCGCTGACGGGTCCCGCTTTGACAAGAGTGCGAAACTGCCTCGTGTAGAACCCGTCGCCACAGGCCAGGTCGAGCAGGCTCTTGCCGGCAGCTTCGGTGAGGGCGTCGATGATGACCGGCTTCTGGCACAAATCATGGTAGAGCGCCATGTTTATCATACCGGCGGCATATTGTGTTGCAATATTGTTGTATTTTTCCCGGGTCAATTCCTGGCGATCGGCGTGCATGGTCAGTTGCTCCTTACTCTGCTGGCGGTGCTGATATTCCGCTGGATTTCTCTAACGGAACTGTTGAGAGGTCGACTAATGGGCTTCTGGGAGGGCGTCCTGTCGGCGAATTTCATCGTCCGGATCGATCGCAATTCGTGCCGCGGCAATTCGAAGGATCGGTGCGGCCATTACGGATGTTGCGATGGCGGTGAGTAGAACAATCGTATAGAAACTGTCGTTGAATATTCCCAGGTCGTATGCGGTATCGGCGCAGGGAACGCCGGAGCCCTGGGTATCGGCGATGATGATCTGAATAACGCCTCGCGCGTTTAGTCCTGCACCGAGCGCGACGGCCTCGGCGCCACTACGCCCGCTGCTCTTGGCGCCGATGTAGGCTCCGAGGAACTTGCTAGCCACCGCGGCGGCAAGTACCACGAGCGCCGCGGCGAGCGTGGTCCTGTCCGCTAGCCCCGTGAGGTCGGCCTGCAGCCCGGCGGTGGCGAAATACAGCGGAGCGAGAACATTGTTGACAACGGGATGTAGCGAATCAAGGCCGCTGCGGCGGTCCGGCGGCAACGCTGCCAACACGATTCCTGCGGCAAACGCCCCCAGGACTGGTTCCAGTTTGAGGGCGTGAGTTGCGGCGGCCGCCAGCATTACCAGCTCGACTGCGTAGGCCAGGATGGGCCGTGGGCCAGCGGAATGTTCTGCCGCTGCTGGTTGCTGGCGACTGTTGACCAAGACTTCGACTATTTTGCGGCCGATAATCGTTGCCGCCACGACCGAAATGATCAAGAAGACGGTCAGCAGCACGGTGCCTACGGATAGATGGGCGAGTGCCATCGCGCAGACGACGGATAGCAATACCCAATCTATTACGTTGTCGATGACCGCCGTAGCCAGAATGAGTTGAGCGATATCGCGGTGCATCAAGCCAAGGTCGGAGAGCGTCTTGACAATCACCGCGATCGCGCTGACCGAGAGCGCAACGGCGAGGAACAGCGCGAAGACGAGGCGGTTGGAGCCGCCGGTCAGCACGCTCGGCATCAGAAACCCGATACCGAGGCCAAACACGACCGGGACGAGTAGACAAGCCGCGCTGATTTTGGTGATGGCAAGCCGGTTGGATTTCAGCAGATTCAAGTCAACTTGCATCCCGGTAAGGCCCATCAGCAGTAGCACTCCGAAGGTGCCGACCGCGTCAAGACCCAACCGTTCGCTGACTTGCTCGGGCAGCAGCCAACTGGATAATCCTGGTGCAATCTGACCGAGTACCGATGGTCCGAGCAGCACCCCGGCGAACAAATCACCAGCGATTGCGGGCATTCCCAGCCGAATGGCCACTCTGCCAAGAATCGTGGCGGCGAGCAGCAGCAGCCCGAACTGTAGAAAGAATTCCAAGAGTTCGTCGGCGCGCACGTGCTTCCCCCTTTTCTCGTGCTGGGCGACGCCTTCGCTTTTCTGTTGCGAAGAGCTGGCTGGTGGGATCGGGCCTACGGCTGCTGGGTCGGGAACGCGGTGAACTGCCGCCGGCAATACAGCAGCGGGTTCATGTCTGCGCGGTAGTGGAGCGGTTGGTGATCCAGAATGATGGCGTCGATCTCGCCGAATAGAACTGTGTGGGTTCCCACGTTGCGGGTGGCCGTGAGCCGACATTCAGCGATGGCGTGGGCGTCTTCGTACAGAATGGGCAGTCCGCCTGTGGTGCTCGCTCGCCAGCGAACCTTGCTGAAGCGGTCCTCTTGAACGGAGGAAAAGACGCGGGCGGCGGACTCGCCGCCGCTGTGCAACAGATTCACGGCGAAGCGTGTGCAGTCTTGAACCGCATCCAGGGTGGTACTGCGGGTGTTCACGCACAGCAGCAAGGTCGGAGGCTCCATGGTCACGCTGCACATCGAGGAGCAGGTGAATCCGCGAGGAGCGCCATCGTGGTCGTAGGTGGTGACAATGGTTACGCCGCTGGGATAGCTGCTCATGAACTCGCGGAACACGTCCGGTGTAAGGATCTCCGGGCCCTGTTCGGCCGCGGTGTCTGGTGCGTCAACAGACATCGTGGACTCGTCTTCCTGGTTAGTCGGTCAGTAGTGCGGCAAGTTGCTCCACCGTGGCGCCCTGAAGGAGTTGCACGAGTGGGGGATCACAGGCGAATGCCTTTGCGATCCGCTCGCTGAGTACCAGTGCGTGAATGGAGTCGCCACCGCTATCTCCCACGCTGTCGGTGGTGTCCACGGACCGGTCCAACACGTCTTCCCAAATTCGCCTTAGATCCTCGCGAACCCGGGAGCGCGCATCGTCGGATATGTGTGCAGCGATACGGCGAGTGCGATGGAGAAGATTCAGCGCAGCTTCCGTCCCGAACCTGGGCAACGGTGCCGACCCTCCGTTCGCGACGGCAGCAACCGCATCACGGTAGGCATCGAGGATCGCGCTGACTTGTTCGGTTTGCAGGATGCGCGGATCGAATTCGATTCCGATGCCAAGCGTGTCGTTCTCTTTCACGAACACGGTGACCAGGGGAAGGTTGGTGTGTTCGATCAGTTTTCGCCGTATGGTCACGGACCGCTCCGCGGGGGGATCCGCCGTGTCCCGGGTTTGGTCCAGGCTGACGAAATTGAACGCCGTCTGGAAGAGTTCGCCGATTCCGATGTCGCGCTGAATTGTCCGCAACGGGACTCGACGATGCGGCAGCACAGCACGTTCTGCGGCGAAGGCCTCATCAATGAGCCCGATGTAGTCGGTCGAGGTCAATCGCATCCGCAGCGGGACCGTGTTGAGGAACATGCCGAGTACGTGGGCGGAGTCGTCGGTTTCCGGCCGGCCGTTGACGACCAAGCCGCTGACCACATCGTCGGTAGCGGCGAGTCGGGCGTTGACCACCATGTGTGCGGCGAGCAGCGTGCTCTTCAGCGGTACGCGGCGATTGCGGGCCACCTCTGACAGGCGCGCCTCGATATCACGCGGAAACTCCCACCATGTGGTCTCGAGGCGGCTGGAGCCGGATCGCTCCCCGGTAAAATGCGCGGTTTCGAGCCCTTGAAGCTGTTTGCGCCAGAACACTTTCGAGGCACTGCGCTCCGCTTGACGCTCGAGTGCGACAAAGTCGCGGAAGCTGGTCCGCAGCGGCGCTCGGAACGGCGCCGCTCCATGTCTCCGAAAGGTGTCGTAGCTGCTCAGGAGGTCGCGTTGCAGTTCCGCCACGCTCCAGCCGTCCAGCAGTGCGTGGTGGAAAGTCAGCCCAAGTTCGAAGCGGTTGCCATCACGCAGATGGATTACCACCCCAAATGGGTTGCAGCTCTGCCATTCGATGGGTGAGTGGGCCTCGTTGTCCATCCACCGCGATAGTGCAGCCTCTTGATCGGATTCCGAAAGACCGGACAGATCAACGACTGTGAGTGGTGTTGCCACCGATTCGTGCACTATCTGCAGTGGCTGCGAGTATGCGGCGAGCTCGAAGGTCGTGCGCAGAATCGGGTGTCTGGCCGTGATCTCGTCCAGGGCGGCGCGGAAGGCGGTCTCGTCCCACTGCGCCCGAACCAGGTAGCTGAACACATCGTGATAGACACTGGGCCCGTCGACCCTACTGTGAAAGAGCATCCCCGCCTGCAAGGCTGCCAATGGATAGGCGTCTGTCGCGGTTGCGGGTCGGTCGCCCTCCGCCCTGAAATCCGACTCCAACAGCATTGCCGTTGACCAGGATTCAACGCCTGAAGTGTCGTTCTCGGCTGACTCGGCAGACGTCAGCCCAGCAGCGAGCTCCTCCGGCGTTTGATACTGGAACAGATCTTGCACCGATACCGCGAGGCCGAGTTCTTTGGCCTTGACCGAGACCCGCACCGCGCGCATCGAGTCGCCACCAATCTCGAAGAAGTTGTCCGATGAAGCAACGGAGTCCAGGTCCAGAGCCTGAGCGAAGAGGTGCCGGATCTGATCGAGCACGGCGCCGTCACGATCTTTCGTCGAGGTGCGTACCGCAGTGGCGGTGGTTTGCGCAGCACCGTCGCTGGCCGCCCGTGTGGAAGCCCCCTTTGGCTCCGGCAACGCCTTCTGGTCGATCTTGCCGTTCACGGTGAGCGGCAGCGACTCCACGGCGACAATGGCTGCCGGCAACATGTAGTCAGGTAGGCGCGCTGCCAGGCTCCGGCGGGTCGGCCCGATTTCCGGTTGTTCGCCGGAGTGAGTGACAACGTAGGCCACCAAACGGGATTCGCCTCCATCGGAGCGCACCATCGCATGGCAGGCCGATACTCCGTCGAGCGCGAGGAGCGCGGCTTCCACATCGCCGAGTTCGATGCGAAAACCCCGGAGCTGGACCTGGTTGTCGAGACGGCCCAGGTACTCGATATCGCCATTGGGCAAGCGTCGCCCGGCATCACCGGATCGGTAGGGGCGCTCCCCGCCGCGAAACGGGTGTGGAATGAAACGCTGGCTAGTCAACTCCGGCTGGCCCAGGTACCCATTGGCCAACCCGTGACCGCCAACGCAGATCTCTCCCCGCACTCCGTAGGGGACCAGATTGCCCGCCGGGTCGGTTAGCAGGCATTCCAGGTCCGGCAGCGGGCGGCCGATGTTGGAACCGTTGGCGCCGAGGACATCTTCGCGACGCACCCGGCGTAACGTCACATGCACCGTTGTCTCGGTGATGCCGTACATGTTGATCAGTTCGGGGCGTGCGTCGCCGTGCGCATCGATCCAGGGGAGCAGATCAGCAAAACTCAGGTTCTCCCCGCCGAAGATCACGTAGCGCAAGAACAGTCCGGCGTTGGTGTTGGCGTCCGCGTCGCGCAAAATCCGAAATGCTGAGGGCGTTTGGTTGAGGACGGTGATCCGCTCGGCGGTGAGCAACTCGCGGAATGCGACCGGGTTTCGGGTCACCAGATAAGGAACCACCACCACGCACCCGCCGTGAAGCAATGCCCCCCAGAGTTCCCAGACCGAGAAGTCGAACGCGATGGAGTGAAACATCGACCAACGGTCTTTGTTGGTGAAGGTGAATAGTTCCTCGGTCGCACTGAACAGACGCATCACGTTGTGATGGGTTACCTCGACACCCTTGGGGCGGCCAGTGGACCCCGACGTATAGATGACGTAGGCGACGTCTTCGGAGTCGACCTCGACCTGGACCCGTTGCGTGGGTTGATCGGAGATCTCCATCGAGTCCAATTCGAGGATCGTGGTGTCGTATCCGGCCACCACGTGCCGCAACGAGGATTCGGTCAGAATGGCTGAGGGAGCCGAGTCCGCAAGTACTAGCTCCGCCCGGCTTGCCGGCCAGCTGGCATCGATTGGGACATAGGCCGCACCGGTCTTGACGATGGCCAACACAGCGATCGGGATGAGATGGGTCCGCTCGAGCAAGAGCGCCACCTTGTCCCCGCGGACTACCCCGTTGGACATCAATAACCTGGCCAGCTGATTGGCCGCCGCGTCGAGCTCCGCGTAGGTCAGGCCGCTCCCGTTGGACCGAACGGCCTCTGCCTTCGGAGCCGCGTCCACCTGGGCTTCGAAGCCCAGGTGCAATGTTCGGTGCCGATGGGGGATATCGCGACGCCCGTCGACAGAACGCAACTCTTCGATTTCATGATCGGTCAGCATGGCGAAGCTTCTCAATGGGACGTCCGGCTCAGCCAACCCGCGGGTGAGAAGGGTGACCAGGTGTTGGGCCATCCGCTCGATGGTCCGGGGGGCCCACAGCGCGGTGCTGAAATCGAAGGTCAGATACAGATCCTTGTCGTCGGACTGCAGGACCAGTCCGAGCTTGAACAGGGCGCGCTTGGGATCATGTGGCACGGGAGTGGTTTGCGCCCGGTCGAACCGTGGACCGCGGGCGAGGGCGATTTCGGGCACGAAGGACACCTCAGTCAGCGACGCTGACTTTTGCAGCCGCGTGCCAAAGCGTTCCAGCAAGTCGGCGAACGGAATTTCGCCGTGGGCGGTCCACGTGGGTCCGATCGCGAAATCACCGGACCGGGCTCACCGCTGCCATCGGCGATGATCAACTCTGGCGCATTCGCTGGAAGCAGCGCGCGGGTCTGCTCGTCCGCAACGATGCAGCCGACGTCCGCGTCAGCGATCATGTCGCGCACTCGGCGAGTTGGGTGGGCAGGGTTGAGCATGAGCAATACCGCGCCGACCCGCAAAACGGCGATTGCGGCGATGGCCATCCGAGCGTCGCGGCTGAGGAAGACCCCGACGACATCGCCGTTTCGCACTCCCTGCGCGCGAAGGCGGTTGGCGAGCGCGTCCGCGTGCTCTCCGAGTTCGGCGTAGGTGATCCTGTGCCCGCTGGCGTCTCGTAGGGCGATTGCATCAGGGGTTCGCGCGATTTGGGCGTAGACCAGGTCGTGCACGGTCTCTTGCCAACCTGGAGCTTCGGGTCCGACGAGTGGCTCGCCTTGGCTGGCTTTGCCCCGTGTGGGGTGCAGCGTCGGATCGATTTCCGTTGCGTGGCAGGACAGAAACTCGTCGAGCGTACCGACCGAGTCGGCAAAGTTTGGTATTGACTGCAGAAAATCGCTACCCGTTGCCGGTCGCGCCGCGACGCTGACACGGGCCAGATGCCAAGCGTTCTCAATGAGGGCGCTGGCCGCGGATCCCCGCGGTACGACCGCATCCAGGATCGCCCACACGCCAAACCAGCCAAGGTCGCAGAAGAGGCCAGTCGAGCTTTCTGCGGTGAGCTCGCTGACCGTCTCGCGTAGCCGACTAGTTGCATCCGATGAGGGATCACGGTCGGCGATCCAGTCGTAGATGGTGTCGTCGTGCGCGGCCAACCGGCTGCCCAACTCGGTCAACAGGGCCTCAGAGGGCCCCTCGCCGATCCGCAGGAAGCGGACATCGCGCATCAGTTCGGCCACGCCGCTGGCCTCCATGTAGCCTCTCCATCCGAGCGTTTGCATCGCATCGTCGGTGGCGCGGTGGGCGAACTCCGAGGAGGCCACCTTCAGCGCTAGAGCTATTTCCTGGGGTACCTCGAATTCCGTTGTGATGGTGGAGAGTAGGGCCTCCACGGCGGCAATTTCGGCCGTGATGCGAGAGATCCGGCGCTGGAACACCGGGTCGTCGGCAAGGCGGCCGGTGCTCACCTGCCGGCGTGACGCGAAGCGGTACATCAATTGAGCGCCGCGTTTCAGCACGCCAAGGCTGATCGCACCCGCGCAGATTCGTCCAACTAGCAAACTGTCACCGATGACGTCCACCCCGCTGCCGACTTTGCCAAGAATTTGCCAGCTCTGTATGCGCACGTCTTCGTAGCGAACGCCAGAGATCGGCACGGACCATAATCCATACATGTCCTCGGGAGGCTGGATGGTGACTCCCGGACTGTCGGATGGCACCAACACGGCCGTCAACGCCACGCCACCTTCAACGATGAACGGGATCAGAGTGACGAAGAATGCGGCCAACGGTGCTCCGGTGATGGCGGACTTCGCCCCGGACATCACCCAATCGTCGCCATCTCTGACTGCTTTGCTGGTGAGGCCGCGCAGATTGGACCCCGACACATCGGGCTCAGTGATAGCGAGCGCGCATACCAAATTTCCGGAGCGCATATCGTCGATGTGACGTGACTGTAAATTTCGGCTTCCGTATCGGAGTACTGCTTGCAGAGCCGCGTGGTGCACGACCAGAAGAGCCGCTTGACCTGGTGTTATGCCGCCCATCTGTTCGGCTTCCGCGACCAGGCTCGGCAGGTCGACCCGGTCGCCGTCGGCTGTGGTGCGCGCAATGCCGAACTGTCGAGCGTCAGCGCGGCCTCTGCCCAAGGTGCAATCTGCACTTGGCGGGGTGAGCGAATCCGCGCCCGCTTGATGTTTGCCTCCAGGCTGCTTGGCGCCGTCGTCCGCTGTCTCGTCCTGGACGGTAGCCGTCATCCGCGTGCTCTCGATTCGGTTGGCGCCGGCCGGTCGGCGGCTGTGTTAGACATGAATAGACACGTTAGCAACTAGTAAACAAAAATACTATTTAATTGGTTGACTTTACCGGAGATGCGGTCCTACTGTTGGGCGGCGTCTACTGGGCCCACAGTGAAAGTTCGCCATGCCAAGAGCGGGTTATCATCGATTCGCCATCTTGTCGGCCTCTATCCCTGAAGTGCGGCCGATGGTTAATAACATAGATAAGCTACATGTACCGGCTGGGATGGCTGAGTCGGCGGTCGCACGGCTCGACCGTAGTGCCACCCACGTCCTGGACTCGGCCCGCGGCACGGCCCTTGCTTCCCCCCGGGTGTGCCTTGCCGCGGGCTGTCTCGAGTCCGGACGGCCAGCTAGCCGGCTTGGACGTCTGGCCGGGAGACGAAAAGGCCAAGATCAGTGGATGTTTCGCGGCGTCCAGCGGCGCCGCCAAAGTGTGGAAGTCGGTCCTTCCCACAGCAGCCGTATCGCTGCCGCCCCGTGATCGGGCTCGGGACTGCGTCGTTACCCGCACTGGCTGGAGCGACACGCCAGCAACGTCAGAGCACCCGGACCAGACCGCACCTATGCGATCGGCCGACCAATCGGAAAGGAATTGAAGTCTGTGGATGACAACCTGATCAAGAAGGTCGTAGTTCTCGGCGGTGGCACCGCGGGATGGATGACGGCTGCATATCTTGGGAAGGCGCTGCAGGGCAATGTAGAAATCACCGTCCTAGAGGCGCCCTCCGTTCCGCGTATCGGCGTCGGCGAGGCCACCGTCCCGAATTTGCAGCGGGTGGTGTTTGACTTCCTCGGCATCCCCGAGGACGAGTGGATGCGCGAGTGCAACGCCAGCTTCAAGACCGCGGTCAAGTTCATCAACTGGCGCACCCCGGGTGAGGGATCACCTGTTGCCCGTCACTGGCGGGGGAGGCCGGACCACTTCTACCACCCGTTCGGATTGCTGCCGTCCCCGCAGCACATTCCACTGTCGCACTTTTGGGCCCGCAATCAGCTAAAGGGTGGAACCTCCGAGCCTTTCGACTATGCGTGCTTCCGTGAGCCCGCGATCATGGACGCCATGAAGGCGCCTCGGTACCTGGAGGGGACTCAGGCCACCTACTACGCCTGGCACTTCGACGCGGCGCTGGTAGCGGACTTCTTGCGACGCTTCGCCACCAAGAACCTTGGTGTCGTGCACGTGCAGGAAAAGATGACCTTGGCTGAAAAGGACAGCAACGGGTACATCACCGCGCTTCGAACCGAGGAAGGTCGCCGACTCGATGGAGATCTGTTTGTCGACTGCTCGGGCTTTCGCGGATTGCTGATCAATGAAGCGATGAACGAGCCGTTCATCGATATGAACGACCACCTGCTGTGTGACAGTGCGGTCGCCACACCGATCCGGCATGACGATGCGGCCAACGGTATTGAGCCCTACACCTCGGCGATCGCAATGAAGTCCGGCTGGACGTGGCGCACGCCGTTGCTCGGTCGGTTCGGGTCGGGATATGTGTACTCCAGTCAATTCGCATCACAAGACGAGGCCATTCGCGACTTCTGCAACTTGTGGCAATTCGACCCGGAAGACACGCCGCTGAACAAGATTCGGTTCCGGGTGGGACGCAACCGCCGGTCGTGGGTGAAGAACGTGGTGAGCGTCGGCCTCTCCTCGTGCTTCCTGGAGCCGTTGGAGTCGACCGGAATCTTTTTGATCTACGCGGCCCTATACCAGTTGGCCAAGCACTTCCCGGACCGCCGCTTTGACCCGGTGCTCATCGATCGGTTCAACCGAAAGATCGATACCCTATTCGACGAGACCCGCGATTTCCCGCAGGCTCACTTCTACTTCTCGCCTCGCACCGATACCGAATTCTGGCGCGCCAACAAGGAACTCACGTTGACCGATTCCATCAAGGAGAAGGTTGCGATGTACAAGGCGGGCGTGCCGGTCAATCCGCCAATTGCCACGGAGTCGTCGTACTACTCGAACTTCGACGCGGAGTTCGAGAACTTCTGGACCAACGGCAGCTACTACTGCATTTTCGCCGGTCTGGGGGTGCTGCCAGGGAACGCCGGAGCCCTGGGGGTGCTGCCTGGTCACACACTGCCGGCGATCAACTACCAGTCGGAGGCTATCCACGAAGCGGATGCGCTGTTCCTCGATGTGAAGCAAAAGCAGCGGCATCTGGTTGAAACGTTGCCCTCCAACTACGAGTATCTGCTCAAGCTCCACGGCAAGGACATGGAGCCCAACGATCCGATGGAGCCAGAAGTCACGGTCGTCGCCTGAGTAGCCCGCTGGTCAACGACCAAATGGCCGGACGCTGAGCGGTCCGATCTCAGTCAGGAAGATTCTCGGGATGCAGCATCTCGGCGTAACGCAGGGGCTTCGGGATGCCGAAACCGTCCACCAGCGTCCTGGCGTGCGGGCGCAGCACCCGGCATCGATCGTTGATGCCCCGGGTGACTGCCTTGGCGCGTTCGGTCGAGAGGTACCGGTGCTCGATGTACCACGCCTTGTCTTCCTCGATTACCGACAACGCGTACAAGTCGCAGACGACCCCCAATAGCTCGCGGGCCTGCTTGTCGGTGCATGACTCGATGCCGGCGACGAAAGCCTCGAGAACCACCCGGTCGATATGGGCCTGCGCGGCATGGAGCACGTGGTCCTGGACCGCGTTGAAGGCATCAAACGCCGACATTTCGTTGGATTTGTTCTGCAGCCGCCGAGCCACCGAGGACAACAGATAGTCTTCGCGATCTTCGAACATCTTGACTTGGGTGCCGCGGTTGAACAGGCTGCCTTCTTCTTCGTTGTCCTGGCGGGCGTCGACGATGCGCTGCATGATCGCTTCGGCCGCGGTGCGCTTCATCACCCGGTCGCCGACCGCGTTGGCCGCGAAACGCACCCACTCGACCGGGCTCATACTGCGGATGTCGTCGGCGTACGCGGTGAGCAGCTCCTTGGCGACCAGTTGGGTCAGCACGTGGTTGTCGCCTTCGAACGTGGTGAACACGTCGGTGTCGGCCCGCAACGCGATCAGCCGATTCTCGGCCATGTAGCCGGCGCCGCCGCACGCTTCGCGCGCTTCCTGAATGGCACGGCTGGCGTGCCAGGTGTTGGCGGCCTTCAGGCCGGCGGCGCGAGCCTCCAGTTCGCGCTGCTCTTCGGCGTCGGGGGAGTCCGTTGTCTGCAGGTCATGACATTTCGACACCAGTTCGTTCTGTGCGAACTGCAGCGCATACGAACGCGCGATCAGCGGGAACAGCCTGCGCTGGTGCATCAGGTAGTCCATGATCAGCACTTCGGTGTCGTCGTCATCGGGTGCACTGAACTGCCTGCGCTGCAACGCATATCGGGTGGCAATGTCCAGCGCAACCCGAGCGGCCGCGGCCGCGCTGCCGCCAACGGTGACCCGGCCACGGATCAGCGTGCCGATCATGGTGAAGAACCTGCGGTTGGGATTGTCGATCGGCGAGCTGTAGGTGCCGTCGGTGGCCACGTCGCCGTACCTGTTCAGCAGGTTCACCCGGGGAATCCGAACGTGATCAAAGGTGATGCGGCCGTTGTCGACGCCCGGCAGCCCACCCTTGTAGTGGCAGTCCGAGGTCGTCACACCTGGCAGATCGTTGCCGTCCTCGTCGCGGATCGGAACCAAGAAACAGTGCACCCCGTGATTGGCTTGTTCGCCGTCGATCTGAGTGATCAGCTGCGCGAAAACCGCTGCTATGGTTGCGGTTTCGGCCGCGCCGCCGATGTAGTCCTTGCGGGCGGTAGGGGTCGGGGAGTCGATGATGAACTCCTCGGTATCGGCGTCGTAGGTCGCCGTGGTTTCCAGTGACTGGACATCGCTGCCGTGTCCGGTCTCGGTCATCGCGAAGCAGCCGCGCAGCTGCAGGTCAATGATCTTTGGGACGTACTGTTCGTGGTGGCGCTCGGTGCCCAGATTTTCGACCGCGCCGCCGAACAGTCCCCATTGGACGCCCGCCTTGACCATCAGCGACAGGTCCGACATCGCCAGCATCTCGATCATGGTGATGGCCGCACCCACATTGCCGGTGCCGCCATGTTCTTTGCGGAAGCTGTCCTCGGCCGCTCCCGCCCCGGCCATGAATTTCATCTGTTCGGCAACCTTGGCGCGCGCGATGACGGTGTTCGGTGTGTAGTGCGGCCGGAATATCTCCAGGGTCAGTTGCTGCCGCATCTCGTTTTTCACGTCGCGGAACCGGCCGTCGAGGGCGTCGCGCAGATGTTTGGCTGTGTTGGTCATGTCCGGCGCCATACCCGAACCGTAGCTCGCTAAACCGGGGTGTGTGAGACACCAGCGTCTCGGGTTTGGCCCATCGGAGGCCGTCGGGGGCCCATCCTGACCGATCAGCGGAGGCTGAGGTGGGTTTAGATATTGCGATGTCGACCCCAGAACCAACCGATTCCAATCACAACCCCGAATCGGCTCTCGACGTTGGGCACGCGCACTCCGATGTGAGCGGAGGCTGGTTGCGAGCCGCGGCTTTCGGCGCGATGGATGGTCTGGTCAGCAATACCAGCCTGATCGCCGGTGTCGCGGCGGCCGAGAGCGTTCACGCCACCATCGTCAGTGGCATCGCCGGATTGTTGGCGGGCGCGTTCTCCATGGCACTGGGGGAATTCACCTCGGTGACCACGGCCAACGAACAGATCGACTCCGAGGTGCATGTGGAACGTCGCGCGTTGCGTGCCCGTCCGCAAGCAGAACGGGCCGAGCTGGTCGCGATGTTGGTGGACATGGGGATGACCGAAAAGACCGCCCAGACCGCCACCGACGAGATCCATCGCGACGAGAACCGGGCGGTCAACTTCCATATGGTCGGAGAAATCGGTGTGCACCCGGCCGAGAAGCCATCCGCATCGGCGGCCGCGATCTCGTCTTTCGCGATGTTCGCCATCGGTGCGGTCATGCCGTTGATTCCCTACTTGCTGGGATTCGGCTCGTTGTCGGCTGGGTTGATTTTCGGTGGAGCCGGCCTGTTGATCGCCGGTGGTGTGACCGCGAGGTTCACCCGTAAAGCGATTTGGTGGAGCGCTTTTCGGCAATTGCTATTCGGCTCGGTCGCGGTCGCCGCGACCTATCTGGTTGGGCTGCTTATCGCTTCGGTGATGTGAAACCGTTTCTCGGCCGGCTGCTGGCCTGCTTGCTAGTGGGGTGCGTGTTGTGCCCCGCGGTCTTCGGTTGCGCCCCGACACATCAGCGGGGCGGGGTGCGCACCCCAGCTGCGTTGCTGAGCTATCTCGGCCAGGCGCAGATCCCGTTCGGAGCCAGCGTCGATGGCGCCGTGATCGGCGGACTCTCGGGCATCAGTTACGACGCCGACCGTCAGGTCTACTACGTGATCAGCGATGATCGTTCCGACCGGGGACCCGGCCGGTTCTTCACAATGCGGCTGGCGCTGTCGGACATCGGCGTCAGCGACATCACCGTCACCGGTGCGTATTCCTTGCTGGACCGCGACGGTAAGCCGTTCGGGCCGCTGAATCGCAGCAGCACGCCACCGGTGATTTCCCCTGATCTGGAAGGCATCGCCGTGGACACCGCCCGGCGGCGACTGTATTGGAGCTCCGAAGGTGAGCGACTCGCCGATCGGCAATCGGGGCTGTTGGACCCGTGGATCCGGATAGCGGATCTGGACGGCCGATATCTGGGACAGTTCACCTTGCCGCCGAATCTGGCGGTGTCCGCCCAACGCACCGGGCCGCGCAACAATCAGGCGCTCGAGGGTCTGGCGCTGACACCCGACGGTCGGTCGCTGTACGCCGCGATGGAAGAACCGGGTTTGCAGGACGAGCCGCCGGCCAACACCGGCCGCCAAGTGCTGACGCGTTTCACCAAATTCGACGTGGAGACGGCCGCGCCCAGCGCCCAGTACGCCTACCCCATGGAGCCGGCTGCATCGCCCGCGGTCCGCAACGGCGTCTCAGATCTGGTCGCCCTGTCGGATACGACGTTCTTGGTGGTGGAACGAACGGCGACGGTGCCTCCGGTCATCCGCATCTTCCGCGCCGAGATCGGTGCCGCGACGGACGTGCTGTCGATGCCAACGACTCACGGGACGCCGTTGACCCCGATGCGCAAGACGCTGGCCGCCGACCTGCCCGCCCTGGCCGGCACGGCGGCGGCCGCGGCATTGTCACCGCTGAACAACATCGAAGGAATCACGCTGGGACCGAAATTGGCGGACGGCCGTCAATCGGTGGTGCTGGTGAGTGACAACGACTTCTCACCCGCCAAGGTCACTCAACTCCTGCTGTGGGCGATGCCGTGATCTGCCGGGACGCCGGGAGCCCGTAGCCGGTAGCGGGCAAGTCCGGCTGCCACGACACCGAAGGTGACCAGCATGCCGATGTCGAAGGCCCACCAGCCCGCATAGTGCGCCCACACTTCATTGTGGGTGGCAAGCACGTCGACGCGGTGCAGATCAACCGTGGATGCGGTCGCCGCAAATCCCCAGTGGGCGGGGACAAACCACGCGATCTGGTCGAATCCCCAGGTTCCCACCAGCGGCACCAGGCCGCCGGCAAATAGTAAGGACGCCAGGATCACCGGTACCACCAGCGGCAAGACCTCGCGCAGCGAGCTGCCCAACGTCGAGAGCGTCAGCCCGATGATGGCGGACACGATGGTCGTGGCCGCCACGCTGGCATAGATCTCGACACCGGGGTTGGGGAGCAGCGCCGCGCCGTGCACCGGCTGGCCTTTGATGAGCAGAACGATGGCGGTGAGGATCGCGGCCTGAACGGCCGCGACCAGGCCGAACATGATGATCTTCCCGATCAGGTAGGCCGAAGCTGATAGCCCAACGGCCTGTTCACGGCGGAAAATCTGGCGCTCGCTGACCAGATCGCGAACGGTCAGGGCGGTGCCCATGAGCACCGCGGCGAAGTTGAGGGCCGCCAGGATCTCGACGGCTTCGTGGGGGTTGCCGCTGCCCGGGGGCGGTCTATCCAAGCCGGAATCGCCGGGAATCAGTAACGTCAGGGCACCCAACGCAAATGGCAGCAGCGCCAGGAAAACGAAGTACAGCCGGCTGGCGAGGAAAACCCGCACCTGGCGGCGAAGTATCAGGCGGACTTGCGCGCCGAAGGTGAGTTCGGCGGGGCGCCGTTCGGGTTCGAGCACCGACGGTGGTGTCGGTGACACCGACGCGCGTAGCCGGTTCTGAAACGATTGATGCGCGGCCTGCGGATCGGCACTGACCCGCGCGAAGATGTCCGGCCAGCTGGCGGTGCCCATCGTCGATTCGATCTGGACGGGAGGCCCGGCGAACGCCAAGGTCCCGGCCGGGGTAAGCAGCAGCACCTGGTCACACATGTTCAGGTGGGCCAGCGGCATGGATGCGACCACGACGACGCACCCGAGATCGGCCTGGCGGCGCAGCATGGCCAGCACATGCATCTCCTGCGCCGGGTTCAGCCCGGCGCTCGGTTCGTCGACCACCAGCAACGACGGTCGGGTGATGAGTTCGATTGCTATCGCCGCGCACCGTCGCTCGTCGGGTGTCAGTTTGGCCACCCGGGTGGCGCGTTGCGCGGTCAACTCGACTTCGTCGAGAACCTGGTTCACCACGCGCCGGCGATTGTCGGCCGAGGTGTCTGGTGGCAGCCGCATCCTGGCGGCATAACTCAGTGCCTGTTCGACGGTCAGCCGCGGGTGTACCCGGTTGTCCCGCGTTACCACCCCAATGCGCGACCGCATCGATTCCGGTTCGGCCGCGACGTCGTGACCATCGACGGTCAGGACACCGTCGCTGAGCGGTCGGGTGCGGGCCAGTAGCCCGGCCAGGCTGGAGTTGCGGGCTCGCGACGGGCCGACCACGGCGATCAACGAGCCTGGGCGCGTCGTGAATGAGACGTCCGAGATCAGCTCGTGCCCGTCGACGGTGAGCCCCAATTGATATGCCGCCGCGCCGATCGTGCGTGCGCCGGGCTTGAGCGGCAATCGGTTGGTCGACGGCAACTCGCCGGTGCCGGTGCTGGAACCGGAGTCGGAGTCGGAGGCGGAGGCGGAGGCGGAGTCGGTTTCGGCACGGCCGGGCAGCAGCTTGCGGGTGGCGTCGATCATCCGCTCCACCAGGCCCCGGCTCTTGGGCTGTTCCTCGCCCTCGGACGCAGCTGGTGCCGACGCCGCGGGTAACTCGGGGGTCGGCGGCGTCGGAGAGGACTGTGATGGCGGACGCGGTGGTGATGGCGGTGCTGGTGGGTGCGGTGGCATCGGGGGAGGGGCCGCGGGTGCGCCCAGGGGTGCCAACCGGATTGGCCGGGTCGCCCGCTCGAACGTCGACGGTGCCGGCGGTGGCGTGGCGATTCGTTGGGTCGCCGATGCGGTGGGAAGTTGCTGGGTGACCGACTCCGTCGGTTTGCCCGGGGGGACGGGCTGCGGCGGGGCGGGCTCGGCCCGGGCGGGACGCGGCGGCGGATGCCCCGGGCCTCGTGGCGGATCGGCAGGTAGCGATCGCGCTCCGGCGGCAGCGGTGACCTGGAAGCGCAGCGGCGTTCCATGGTGGGGATCGCCGACGGTGATCGTGAGGCCGTCACGGATGTCGACGGTCGCCAACCGCGCTCCGTCAACGAACATGCCGTTGCGGCTTTGATCGATGGCCACCCAACGATTGCCGGCGAATCGCAGTGCCAGTTCCGGGGTTGGCCGGTCAAAGGTGTCAAAGGGTGCCGGGCCATCCAGGCGGATATCGAACTTGTTCCCGTAACCCACCAATGCGTCGCGGCCCGGAGCAAAGACGTAGCGCATCGATCCGAGCCACACGGTCAGAGGGAAACCGTTCGGTATCAAGATGCCTCGGTCCGCATGCCCGCCACCTTCCGTCACCGATCGCGTCCAGCTCCCCGGCCAACCGGTCTGGAACTAAGTGTGTACCCGCTGGACGGGTCTATCCATCCAGGATGCACCGCGTCGGTCAGAGGGTGTTGCGGCCTGGCGTGGCGGCCGCATTGTCCAGCAGGCGGCGCAGCACCTCGACCGCATCCGCGAGCACCTGGCGGTCCGACGGCTCGAGCCGGGCCAGCTGCGGTTCGATAGCGGCGGCCCGGTCGGTTCGCACCGCGCTCAATGTGCGCATTCCCTCTGGCGTAATACGAATCCGGACGGCGCGGGCGTCGCCCGGGTCGACGGTTCGGGTCACCATTCCGGCGTCTTCGAGCCGACGCACCTGAGTGGTCATCGTGGGCTGCGAGCAGTGGTCGACAGCGGCCAGGTCGCCGATGCGGGCTTCGCCCTGGGCCTCGATGGTCGCGAGCAGCGGTGCCTGAGCGGAGGGCAGCGGCATCTGGATGCGCTGCGTTGCCAGCCGATTCAGCCGCGCGACGACGGCCAGCAGATCTGCTCCAAGGCCGTGCGCAACCTGGGCTTGGTTGGCTGTGGCTGATGAGGTCATGTTCCTATCGTTTCATAGCTTTGCTAAGTGCCGCTAATCGTGGGGCCCATCACATCAAACCAGCGTATGGCGGTGTGCTGCGGCGCCCCGCCGGCCCGAGGCTGGCAGAATCGATGAAATGACCGCGTCAGCCCCGCTTGCGCCGCCCCACCGAGGCGGGCCGCTCCGGCCGGGCGAATTGGCGCAGGCCTCGGTGATGGCCGCGCTATGCGCGGTGACCGCGATCATTTCTGTCGTCGTTCCGTTTGCCGCCGGACTGGCGTTGCTGGGCACCGTCCCCACCGGATTGCTGGCCTACCGCTACCGCTTGCGGGTGCTGGTTGCGGCCACGGTCGCCGCGGGGTTGATCGCTTTTCTGATCGCCGGACTGGGCGGATTCATGGGGGTGGTGCACAGCGCCTACATCGGTGGCCTGACCGGAATCGTGAAACGCAAGGGGCGCGGCACACCGACGGTGATCGTCTCGTCCCTGATCGCCGGATTGGCGTTCGGCTCGGCCATGGTTGGCATGTTGGCGGCGCTGACGCGGTTGCGGCACCTGATTTTCAAGGTGATGACCGCCAACGTGGAGGGGCTCTCCTCGTTCATGGCGCGGATGGGCATGGAGGGCGCCGCCGAGGATCTGAAGCGCCACTTCGCCGAGGGTCTGCATTATTGGCCGTGGGTGCTGCTCGGCTACTTCACCGTCGCGATCATGGTGGTCTCGCTGATCGGGTGGTGGGCGCTGTCGCGCCTGCTGGAGCGGATGCGCGGAATCCCCGATGTGCACAAGTTGGACGCACCCGTGGACGGCGAAGCGACCTCGATCGAGCCGGTCCCGGTGCGGCTGGACAAGGTGCGCTTCCGCTATCCCGGTGCCGGACAAGATGCGCTGCGTGAGGTCAGCCTCGACGTTCGCGTCGGCGAACACATCGCGATCACCGGGGCCAATGGTTCCGGGAAGACCACGCTGATGCTGATCCTGGCGGGGCGGGAGCCGACCTCGGGCACTGTGGAGCGGCCGGGCGCGGTGGGTCTGGGCAAGCTCGGCGGCACGGCGGTGGTACTGCAGCATCCGGAAAGTCAGGTGCTGGGTACCCGGGTGGCCGACGACGTGGTGTGGGGTCTGCCGCCGGGCACCAAGATCGATGTCGACCAGCAACTTGCGGAGGTGGGCCTAGAGGGGCTCGCGGAACGCGAGACCGGCAATCTGTCCGGCGGTGAACTGCAGCGACTGGCATTGGCGGCGGCGCTGGCCAGGGAGCCGGCGATGCTGATCGCCGATGAGGTCACCACCATGGTCGACCAGCAAGGCCGCGAAGCGCTGCTGCGGGTGCTGTCCGGTCTGACGAAACGGCACCGCACCGCCCTGGTGCACATCACGCACTACAACAACGAGGCCGACTCCGCCGACCGCACGGTCGACTTGAGCGAATCGCCGGATAACGCCGAGATGGTCGAGACCGCGCCGGTGCCCGCGCCGGCTGTGGCGGTGAGCGTCGGAGTGCAGCGGCCGGCGCTCGAACTCATCGGCGTCGGCCACGAGTACAACATCGGCACCCCGTGGGCCAAGACCGCGCTGCGCGATCTCAACTTTGTGGTGGAGCAGGGCGACGGCGTGCTGATCCATGGCGGTAACGGCTCTGGCAAGTCGACGCTGGCTTGGGTGATGGCCGGGCTGGCCGTCCCCACCACCGGCGCCTGCCTGCTGGATGGTCGGCCCACCCACGAGCAGGTGGGTGCGGTCGCGTTGTCGTTCCAGGCGGCGCGCCTGCAGCTGATGCGTAGCCGGGTCGATCTGGAAGTCGCTTCGGCGGCCGGCTTCTCGGCCCGCGACGAGGACCGGGTGGCCGCGGCGCTGAGCGTGGTTGGGCTCGATCCCACACTGGCCAAGCGCAGCATTGATCAGCTCAGTGGCGGGCAGATGCGCCGTGTGGTGCTGGCCGGACTTCTGGCGTGCTCGCCGCGGGCGTTGATCCTTGATGAGCCGCTGGCCGGGCTGGACGCCACCAGCCAGCGTGGATTGCTGCGCCTGCTGGAAGACCTGCGCCGGGAACAGGGTCTGACGGTGGTGGTTATTTCGCACGACTTCGCCGGCATGGACGAGCTTTGCCCGCGGACGTTGCATCTGAACAACGGTGTCATGGAACCGGTCTCGACGACCGCCGCCGGAGGACTTGGGGGCCGAACAGGGGCAGGGGGCAAGCCATGACTGTTTCGTCGCCGAGCGCCTCGGCTACCCCAGAACGTGGCTCCCGGCGCGCCGCGCGACCGGTGGTATTGCTGGTGCCGGTGCCGCGCGGGTCTGCCATCCACGACCTGTGGGCCGGCACCAAGCTGCTGGTGGTTTTCGCGATCTCGGTGCTGCTGACGTTTTATCCGGGATGGGTCACCATCGGGTTGATGGCGGCGCTGGTGCTGGTGGCGGCCTGGATCGCGCACATTCCTCGCGGTGCGGTGCCATCGATGCCGCGCTGGCTTTTTGTCGTCCTCGCGTTTGGTGGGCTGACGGCTGCGTTGGCCGGCGGTGATCCGATGGTCTCGGTGGGCGGTGTCGAGCTCGGTCTGGGCGGAGCGTTGAATTTCTTGCGGATCACCGCGCTGTCGATCGTGCTGCTCGCGTTGGGGGCGATGGTTTCCTGGACCACCAATGTCGCCGAAATCGGGCCCGCGGTCGCGACTTTGGGCCGGCCCCTGCGGCTGCTGCGGATCCCGGTTGACGAATGGGCGGTGGTTCTGGCGCTGGCGCTGCGCGCTTTTCCGATGCTCATCGACGAATTTCAGGTGCTCTACGCTGCCCGCCGGCTGAGGCCCAGACCGATGCCGGTGACGCGCAAGGCGCGCCGGCAGCGGCGCGGGATGGAAGTGATCGACCTGCTGGCGGCGGCGATCACCGTGACGTTGCGCCGGGCGGACGAGATGGGCGACGCGATCACCGCGCGCGGTGGCACCGGTCAGCTGTCGGCGAACCCCACGCGGCCGAAACTGGGGGACTGGGTGACACTGGCGATCACGGCCGCAACCAGCGGTGCCGCAGTGGTCATCGAGACGATGCTGCACGCCGCTTAGGGCTGGGGCCTCATCCGGTCGATCAGGTTCGACAGCACGACGACGCTTTCGCTGCGTTCGATGTCGGCACTCGATCTGATGCGTTCGAGCGCGGTCTCGAGGTGGCCCATGTCGCGGGCCAGTACGTGCAGGATGGCATCCGACGTGCCGGTCACGGTGGCCGCGCTGACCACCTCGTGGATATCTATCCACGCCGCCTGCAGCTGATCGGGCGCAATCCTGCCGTGGCAGAACACCTGGACATAAGCCTCGGTATGCCAGCCGAGCGCGTTGCGATCGACGATGGTGGTGAAGCCCTTGATCACGCCGTTGTCGATCATCCGGTCGACCCGGCGTTTCACCGCCGGTGCGGACAGATTCACCTTCTGTCCGATCTCGGCGAAAGTGGCCCGGGCATGGTCGGTCAGCTCGACCAGAATGCGGTCGTCGGTGTCGTCCAGGTGATCCATGTCACCCCTCTCGTCTCGGCGCGCAACAGATCGCTATACATGGGAATCTAGCGCAACATATTGATGGTCGACGCGCAATGATCATCGTTTGATTGTGCAAGAAAGGGCAAATATCTTTGTTTCATGACGGATTACTATGTCGCTGCGGCGGGCACACCGGCGGGCGCGCCGGCACGGCAAGAGTCCAGCAAGCGCACCCGGGCGGCCAGCCCGCGGCGCTATGCCATGACCCCCCCATCGTTTTTCGCGGTCGAATATGCGATCAACCCGTGGATGGACACCACGACGCCGGTTGACGCGGGGGTCGCGCTCGCAGAGTGGGAGCAACTGCGCCAGACCTATCTGGGGCTGGGCCACCAGGTGGAGTTGGTCGAGCCCGAGCCCGGGCTGCCGGGCATGGTGTACGCCGCCAACGGCGGGTTCATCGGAAACGACATCGCAATCGTCGCCAAGTTCCGGTTCGCCGAGCGGGCCGGTGAGTCCAAGGCCTACGCCCGCTGGATGTCGGCCATGGGATATCGGCCGGTGTCGACTCGGCATGTCAACGAAGGTCAGGGGGACCTGCTGCGGGTCGGCGAAATGGTGTTGGCGGGATATGGCTTTCGCACCGATCCGCGCTCGCACGCCGAAATCGCGGCCGCACTGCGCATGCCGGTGATCTCGCTCGAGCTCGTCGATCCTCGTTTCTATCACCTGGATACGGTGCTGGCTGTTCTGGACGACCACACCATCGCGTATTACCCGCCGGCCTTCAGTGCGGCGGCACGCGACCAGCTGCAGGCGCTGTTTCCCGACGCGATCCTGGTGAGCAGTGCAGACGCCTACGCCTTCGGCCTCAATGCCGTGTCGGATGGGTGCAACGTCGTAATACCCGCTGCGGCGACAGGTTTTGCGCTGCAGCTTAGTGAGGCCGGTTTCGAGCCGATCGGCGTCGATTTGTCCGAGCTGCTCAAGGGCGGCGGTTCCGTGAAGTGCTGCACATTGGAGGTACATCCATGACGATTCTCGACGCTCCGGTTTCGGTGGAGGTCGATGAAACCGGCGACGCGATTGCGTTGGTCGAAAAGCATGCCGCGCACAATTACTCGCCGCTGCCGGTGGTGGCGGCCAGTGCCGAGGGTGCCTGGATCACCGATGTCGAGGGCCGGCGTTACCTGGATTGTCTGTCTGCGTACTCCGCGGTCAATTTCGGGCACTGCAATCCCGAGATCATCGCAACGGCGCATGCCCAACTCGACACCGTGACGCTGGTGAGTCGCGCCTTTCACTCCGACCGCCTCGGGCCGTTCTGCGCGGCGCTGTCCGAGCTGTGCGGCAAAGACATGGTGTTGCCGATGAACTCGGGTGCCGAGGCCGTGGAGAGCGGCCTGAAGGTTGCCCGCAAATGGGGAGCCGACGTCAAAGGCGTTCCCGAGGGCCAGGCCAACATCGTCGTGGCGGACAACAATTTTCATGGGCGCACCATCAGCATTGTGAGTTTCTCGTCCGATCCCGTTGCCCGTGGTGGATTCGGGCCGTTCACGCCGGGTTTTCGTTCGGTGCCGTTCGGCGATTCCACCGCACTGGCGCGGGCGATCGATGAGAACACCGTTGCGGTGCTGCTCGAGCCGATCCAAGGGGAGGCGGGCATCGTCGTTCCACCGGATGACTATCTGCCCGACGTTCGTGCGCTGTGCTCGGAGCACAACGTGCTGATGATCGCCGACGAAATCCAGTCCGGACTGGGCCGCACGGGTTACACCTTCGCTTGTGACTATTGGGATGTGGTGCCCGATGTGTTCTTGCTGGGCAAGGCGCTTGGCGGTGGGGTGGTTCCGCTGTCGGCGGTGGTCGCCGACCGTGATGTCCTCGGGGTGCTCAATCCCGGCGAACACGGCTCGACATTCGGCGGCAACCCGTTGGCCGCGGCGATCGGTACCACGGTGGTCTCGATGCTGGAGCGCGGTGAATTCCAATCCCGTTCGGCCGAGCTGGGGGCCCGGTTGCACGCGCGGCTGGGTGCGCTGATCGGTGAGGGTGTGCTCGAGGTGCGGGACCTTGGCCTGTGGGCCGGTGTCGACGTCGACCCGGCGTTGGCCACCGGCAAGGAGATCAGTTTACGCCTCGCCGATCGCGGTGTGTTGGTCAAGGATACCCACGGCTCCACGCTGCGGTTTGCGCCGCCGCTGGTGATTACTGCCCAGGAAATCGACTGGGCTGTTCGGCAGTTCGCTGCGGTATTGCGGGAAGCAGGCTCATAATCAGCCTGACCCCGCAACAGGAGGCGCAATTGCCGGCCACTTCGATCAGGCTAAGAGAACAGATGCTGCGGCGCCGCCCGGTGGGCGGCGCCCCTGTCGCAGAAGGTGCGGCAGGCAGCCTAAAACGGAGTTTCGGCACCTTCGAGCTGACCATGTTCGGAGTCGGCTCGACGGTGGGTACCGGAATCTTCTTCGTGCTGGCGGAGGCGGTGCCGGAAGCGGGGCCCGCCGTCATCGTCTCGTTCATCATCGCTGGTGTCGCGGCCGGTCTTGCCGCCATCTGCTATGCCGAACTGGCATCGGTGGTGCCCGTTTCCGGTTCGTCGTACTCGTATGCGTATGCCACCCTGGGGGAGGCGGTCGCCATGGGGGTGGCGTCATGCCTGCTGCTGGAATACGGCGTGGCCACCGCCGCCGTCGCGGTGGGCTGGAGCGGCTATGTAAACAAGCTGTTACACAACGTGTTCGGATTCCAATTACCCCAAGCGTTGTCCGAGGCGCCCTGGGATGAGCGGCCGGGTGAAGCGGCCGGCTATCTCAACCTGCCGGCGATCATCCTGATCGGACTCTGCGCATTGCTGTTGATTCGGGGAGTCAGCGAATCGGCCAAGGTCAACGCGATCATGGTGTTGATCAAACTCGGCGTGCTGGGCATGTTCGTGATCCTTGCGCTCACCGCCTACGACACCAACCACTTGAAGGACTTCGCTCCCTTCGGTGTTGCCGGTGTCGGCGCTGCCGCGGGCACCATCTTCTTCTCGTTCATCGGCCTCGACGCGGTGTCTACCGCCGGTGAGGAGGTGCGGAATCCGCAGCAGAGCGTGCCACGCGCGCTGATCGCCGCGCTGTTCGTGGTCACCGGGGTCTATGTGCTGGTTGCGTTCGCCGCGTTGGGAACCCAGCCGTGGCAGATGTTCGCCGGCCAGGAGGAGGCCGGGCTGGCGACGATTCTCGACAACGTCACGCACAGCGCATGGGCCAGCACCGTTTTGGCGATGGGTGCGGTGATCTCGATTTTCACCGTCACATTGGTCACGATGTATGGCCAGACGCGCATTCTGTTCGCGATGGGCCGCGATGGTCTGCTTCCGGCCCGGTTCGCGGCCGTGCATCCGCGCTTCCAGACTCCGGTGAGCAACACGGTGGTCGTGGCCATCGCGGCGGCAGTGCTGGCGGCGCTGGTGCCGCTGAACCGGCTCGCCGACATGGTGTCCATCGGCACGCTGACAGCTTTCATCGTGGTATCGGTCGGTGTGATCATCCTGCGGGTGCGCGAGCCGGCCCTGCCGCGCGGCTTTTGGGTACCGGGCTATCCCGTGACCCCGATCCTTTCGATACTGGCCTGCGGCTACCTGCTGTACAGCCTGCATTGGTACACCTGGATCGCGTTTGGCGGTTGGGTCGGGATCGCGCTAATTTTCTACCTGTTCTGGGGGCGGCACCACAGTAGGCTCAATGCCCCCGCGTTGCATGACAATCCGACCGGGGAGGAACGGTGACCGTCGTCGTCGGCTATCTGGCCGGCCGGGTGGGTCCCTCGGCGTTGCATCTAGCCGTTCGGGCCGCGCGGACATTGGACACCTCGCTGACGGTGGCGACCATCCTGACCAAGCCGTGGCTGACGCCCCCGCTAGCCAAGGGCGACTATTCGGAGTGGGCCGAGCAGGTCGCCGAAGACTCGGAGAAGGAGGCGCACCGGTATCTGCGCACCGTGGCAACCGGGATCGAGGTCAGTTACTGCCATCGTGAGCACCGGTCGGTGTCGGGTGGATTGATCGAGGTGGTCGAGGAACTCGATGCCCAGATGCTGATCCTGGGTTCCTTTCCGAACGGGCGAAGGGCCCGGGTGCTGATCGGCTCGACCGCCGACTGGGTGTTGCATTCCTCGCCGGTGCTGGTGGCCATCAGTCCCCGGCAGTACCACTCCCGCACCGACCGGCTGACCAGGATCACCTGCGGTTACGCCGCGACCACCGACTCGGTCGAGGTGGTGCGTCGCTGCGCCGAGCTGGCCAGGCAGTACGGGGTTCCGCTGCGGGTCATCACCTTTGCGGTCCGCGGCCGAACCATGTATCCGCCCGAGGTGGGGCTGCATGCGGAGGCATTGGTATTGGAGGCTTGGGCCGAGCAAGCGCGCGGAATGCTGGAAATGCTGCAGAAGGACGGCATCGTCGAGGAAGACGCTGTGCTCGAGGTGATCACGGGCAACGGTTGGCAGCATGCGCTGGATGCGGCGGACTGGGAAGACGGCGAGATCCTGGCGGTGGGCACCTCACCGCGCGGCGACATCGCCAGAGTTTTCCTGGGTTCCAACAGCGGCAAGATCATTCGGCACAGTCCGGTGCCGGTGCTGGTGTTACCCGGCTAGTCTCAGACCGGCCGCGTCGGTTTGTTCCAACTACCGCCGTGCGGCGGCGTTGGCCGCCGCCTGCGCCTCGCGCAGAATTGTCGCGACTTGGCCACGGCCGAGGAACATCTCATCGAAATAGGGCTTGAGCGCATCGTTGCCGGCGGCGAACCCCGCGCCCCCCGGTGCGGGAATGCGTGACCCGGACAGCACCGCGAAAAACGGTTCAACGTTGACGCCCTTGGCTTCCCAGAAGGCGAAGTAGGAGGGCTGGGCGGACCGCACCGCGGGAATGGCAACACCGTCGCGGCCCAGATACTCGTTGCCGGCGCTGCTCCCCATCCAGGCCAGCACCTGACGCACGGCGTCTGGATGCTGGGACGCGGAATTTCCGGCAGCGGCAATACCGTTGGTGACGCTGACCCGGCCCGCGGGGCCGATCGGCAGCATCGCCACCCCCCAGCGGAAGGTGGCATCGCGGGCCACCGGAGCCAGACTGTAGGTGCCGGACTGGAACAGCGCCATCCGGCCGGCCAGGAATTGGTTGCGGGAAAAGTCACCGTTGTCGTTGGTGTCTGAGGCGGGCGGCGCGACGTGATCGTTGTTGATCAGGCCGACGAGATAGCGGAACGCATCGATGGCGGGTGGATTGTCGAAGGCAAACTCGTTGTCGCGCATGAACACGCCGCCGGCCGAGCCGATGTAGTTGAGGTAGATGGCCTGCGGGTCGTTAGCGGCGTTGTATCCCCACTGGCGGACTCGCCCGGGGTCGAAACCCGGGGTGCCGCCAACATGCCCGTCGGCGTCGACGGTGAGCCTGGCCAGCAGTGCACGCAGCGTGTCGTCGGGACCGGGACTCCACCGCAGGCCGTCCAGCTCGGCCGGATCCACGCCCGCCGCGGCCAGGAGATCCGCGTTGTAGAACACCGCAATCCCGGCGTCGGTCAGCTGCGGCACTCCCCACAACACACCGTTGCGGGTGAACTGGTCGACCACCGCCGGCTCCCACTCGCCGGGATCGACGGCCGTGTCAATCTTCATCAACCGGCCGCTATCGGCGTAGGCGGCCAGGTAGGCGTTGGACAGCCAGAAGATGTCGTCAGCGCTGCCGCCGGCCACATCGGTGCGCAGCGTATCGAAATAGGTCGAAAAGGAGACCAGATTCGTGTGCACTTCGATATTGGGATGGGTGCGGCTGAACGCCGCAAAGGACTGTTGATATGCCGCGGCGATCGGCGCCGCCCACAGCCGGACCGTGACCACGATCTTGCCGCCGGGGGGTGCGTCGATGCGGTCCAGCGCCACCGCGGTGACGCCCAACAATGCCGCGATGAGCGTGACTGCCACAGCGACCAGGGTGGAAAAGCGGGGCCGACTCACTTGAGCCCCGACACCACGATTGACGAGACGATGTGGCGCTGCGCGGCGACGAACAGCACGATCAGCGGAACGATCGCAACCGTCGTCGCCGCCATCACCAGCGTCCACTGGGCGTTGAACCGGGACTGCAGATCAGCCGTGGCCACCGTGAGCACCCGCCACTTGTGGCCGCTGGTGATCACCAACGGCCACATGAAGTTGTTCCATTGCGAGACCACCGTGATCAGCGTCATGGCGGCCAGGACCGGGCGGCTGGACGGAATCACCACGTGTACCAGGACATCCAGGGTGTTGGCTCCGTCCAGGCGTGCGGCGTTGATCATGTCGTTGGGGATGATGCGGAAATGCTCACGCAGCAAGAAGATCGCGTACGGCGACCCGAACAGGAAGGGCAGCACCAAGGCCCAGAAGGTGTTGCGCAAACCCAGCTGGGCCATCATCAGATACAGCGGCACCACGGTGACCGTCGCCGGCACCATCAGGGTCGCGATGTAGACCCAGAACAACCCATCGCGTCCGGGAAACTCCAACCGGGCGAAGGCGTAGGCGGCCAACACCGAAAAGGTCATCTGGCCCAGCAGGATCACCGTCGTCATCAGGGCGGTCACCAGCGCCGCCCGGCCGAACCCGGCACCGCCCAAGTCGGCGTAATTGGCCAACGTCGGTGGGTGGGGTAACTGTAGCGGCGTACCCGTGGCGAATTGATGTGCGGAGGTGAACGAGGTGAGCAGTCCCAGCGCAAAGGGCAGCAGCGTGATCAGCGCGCCGAGCACCAGCCCGGCGTAGATCACCCTGGTGGGCACTCGGCGGGACAGGCGGCGGCTAAGTGAGGTCATAGCTGATCCGCCGCCGAAAATACATGTGCTGAACAAAGGTGACGCCGATGAGAATGACGAACAGCACCACGGCCATCACCGACGCCCGTCCGATGGCCGCCGAACCAAATGCCTCGGCATAGATTTGGTGCGCCACCAGCTCGGTGCTGCCCTCCGGGCCTCCGCCGGTGAGCGCGTAGACGATATCGAAAATTTGTGCGGCGCTCACGATTCCGGTGACCAAGACGAAGAACGTGGTCGGGCGCAGCATCGGCAGCGTGATGCGCCAGAACCGCTGCCAGGCATTGGCGCCGTCGGTGCGTGCCGCCGCGTGGATATCGTCCGGGATGGCCAGCAGGCCCGCGAGGAAGGACAGCGAGACGTAGCCGACGTTGGTCCAGATGACCACCGCGGCAACCACCGGTAGGGCGAGGTCGGGATCGGTGAGCCATTCGATGCGGCGCCCGAGCAAGGTGCTGATGGCGCCGTCGGTGGGCGCCAGAATCCAGCGCCACATCACCGCGATCGCCAGCGGCGCACAGATCCAGGGCAACACATAGAGGGTGCGGAAAAAGTTGGTGCCCGGCAGCCGGCGGGTCAGCATCATCGCCGCGAGCAAGCCCAACACCGTCTGGGCTGGCACCACGATTGCCACGAAGATGGCGGTGACCACCAACGAGTTACCGAAGTCGCCGTCGCGCAGCACCGAATGCCAGTTGGCCAGCCCGACGTAGCGCAGCGGTCCCAGCAGGTCCCAGCGGTACAGACTCAGCCAGATCACCACCAGGATGGGCAGCAACAGGAAGGCGAGAACCCCGAACAGGCTGGGTGCCAGCAGGGCATAGGCCAACGCGGTGGTTCGGCGTGGCGTGGCGCGCATGGGAGTATTAAAGCGTGATCGTTACGGTGGAGTCGTGACACCGAACCGGGGAATCGATGCCGAATTCCTGGACCTGCCGCGCCTTGCACTGGCCGACGCTGCGCTCTCGGCGGCCACCGCGGCTGGGGCCAGCTACGCCGACCTGCGTATTCAGCGCATCGGCACCGAAATCATCCACCTGCGCGACGGGGAGCTAGAGACCGCGATCCTCAGTCGTGAGCTTGGCTTCGCGGTCCGGGTGATCGTCAACGGCACCTGGGGATTCGCCTCGCACGCCGAATTGTCGGCGTCGGCCGCGGCCGACACGGCACGGCGGGCGGTGCGAGTGGCCACCACGCTGGCGGCGCTGAACACCGAGCGGGTCGAACTCGCACCCGAACCGGTGTACACCGACGCCGTATGGGTCTCCAACTATCAGATCGACCCGTTCAGCTTGCCGGCCAGCGAGAAGATCGCGGTGCTGGAGGACTACTCGGGGCGATTGTTGAGCGCTGACGGTGTCGATCACGCATCGGCGAGCCTCAACGCGGTCAAGGAACAGACCTTTTATGCCGACACCTACGGGTCGTCGATCACACAGCAGCGGGTGCGGTTGCACCCGTCGCTCGAGGCGGTGACCGTCGACTCCGGGGCGGGCATTTTCGATTCCATGCGCACCCTGGCGCCACCGACGGCGCGCGGTTGGGAAGTGGTCGCCGGCGACGAGATCTGGAACTGGACCGACGAGCTGGCCGAGCTGCCGTCGCTGTTGGCCGAGAAGACCAAGGCGCCCAGCGTGACTGCGGGACCCACGGATCTGGTGATCGACCCAACCAATCTGTGGTTGACGATCCACGAATCCATTGGCCACGCCACCGAATACGATCGGGCCATCGGTTACGAAGCCGCCTATGCCGGCACCTCGTTCGCCACCCCGGACAAGCTCGGGAGCATGCGCTACGGTTCACCGGTCATGAACGTGACCGCCGATCGCACCGTCGAATTCGGCTTGGCCAGCATCGGTTACGACGACGAAGGGGTGGCGTCACAGAGTTGGGATCTGGTGCGCGACGGGGTGTTCGTCGGATACCAACTGGACCGGGTGTTCGCCCCGCGGCTGGGCCAGCCGCGCTCCAACGGCTGCTCCTACGCCGACTCGCCACATCACGTCCCGATCCAGCGGATGGCCAATGTGTCACTGCAACCCGGAGCCGAGGACCTGAGCACGGCCGATCTGATCGGCCGCGTCGAAGACGGGATTTACATCGTCGGAGACAAGTCCTGGTCGATTGACATGCAGCGCTACAACTTCCAGTTCACCGGCCAGCGGTTCTTCCGCATCCGGGATGGCCGCCTGGACGGTCAGCTACGCGATATCGCCTATCAGGCCACTACCACCGAATTCTGGAATTCCATGGAGGCGGTGGGCGGCCCGTCGACCTGGCGGCTGGGCGGTGCGATCAACTGCGGCAAGGCCCAGCCCGGTCAGGTTGCCCCGGTCAGTCACGGCTGTCCGTCGGCCCTGTTCCGTGGCGTCAACATACTCAACACCCGTACCGAGGGCGGACGATGATCACTGCGCAGCACGTCGTCAACATCGTGTTGGACGAGGCGGCACAGCGTGGCCGCGCCGACGAGACCATGGTGCTCGTCGTCGACAAAACCGAGGCCACGCTGCGCTGGGCGAACAATTCGATGACCACCAACGGCCTGTCGACCCAGCGGCACATCACGGTGATTTCGATTGTGCGCCAGGGCGATAGCGCCTTCGTCGGCGCGGTGGTATCCGGCGAGGTAGACCCGTCGGCGCTGCCCGGTCTGGTGGCGGCATCGCAGGACGCGGCGTGTTCGGCCCCCGAGGCCGGCGATGTCGCACCGTTGCTGGCCGATGCCGGGGTGTCGGTGGACTGGGATGCGCCGGTAGCCGGCACCGGTCCCGAAGTGTTCGCCGACGTCGCCGCCTCGCTCAGCCGGGAGTTCCGGGGCGCCGACCGGCTGTACGGCTACGCCCACCACAGCGTTTCGACGACATTTCTGGCGTCATCGACGGGCCTGCGGCGGCGCTATACCCAGCCGGCCGGAGCGGTGGAGATCAACCTCAAACACGGCGATGCCAGCGCATGGGCGGGCGTCGGGACACCCAACTTCGTCAACGTGCCCACCGACCTGCTGCTCGAGCAGCTGTCGATCAGACTGGGCTGGGCCCAGCGCCGGGTCGAGCTACCCGCGGGGCGCTACGAGACGATCATGCCGCCGTCCACGGTGGCCGACATGATGCTCTATCTGGCGTGGTCCATGGCCGGCCGCGGCGCACAGGAGGGCCGTACCGCGCTGTCCGCGCCGGGCGGCGGCACGCGAGTGGGGGAGCGGCTCACCGACCTGCCGCTGACCCTGTTCTCCGATCCGATGGCGCCGGGGTTGGCGTGTGCCCCGTTCGTCGCGGTGAGCAACTCCACCGAGACGGTCTCGGTGTTCGACAACGGTATGGCCATCGATCAGGTGGACTGGGTCCGCAACGGGGCGATCAACGCGCTGGCCTATCCACGAGCCACGGCCGCCAAGTTCGACGCTCCGGTGGCCGTTGCGGCCGACAACCTGCTGATGACGGGTGGCTCTAACGATCTGGCCGACATGATCGCGAGCACCGAACGCGGCCTGTTGCTGACCACGCTGTGGTACATTCGCGAGGTCGACCCCACCACACTGCTGCTCACCGGGCTGACCCGAGACGGCGTGTACCTGGTCGAAGACGGCGAGGTGACCGCGGCGGTCAACAACTTCCGTTTCAACGAAAGCCCGCTTGACCTGCTTCGACGGGCCACCGAAGCCGGGGTCAGCGAGGTGACGCTGCCGCGGGAATGGTCCGACTGGGCTACCCGCACGGCGATGCCGTCACTGCGGATTCCGGACTTTCACATGTCGTCGGTCAGTCAGGCGCAGTAAGTGATTGCTGTGGGTGATGGCGCGCTCTAGCGTGTGATGGATGGCGGCTGCGGCTCCAGTCGGTGATGTGCTGGCCCGACTGGTTGTGGTGTCCCCGGGCGACGGTCGTATCGCGGGGCTGGTTCGGCAGGTCTGTGCGCGCACGCTCGGGCTGCCCGCGTTGCCCGCGGAGGTCGTCGTTGCCGAACCCCAGTCAGCAGCCGAGGCCGTTGTCGCGGAGTTCGCCGAACAATTCAGCGCGGACGTTTCTTCGATCAGCGCCGAACAACGGTCTCGATTGTTCAAGCAGCTGGGCGACTCCACATTGGGTGCCGTCGCATCGATCTTCATCGCCGACTTCGTGCCGCGGGTGCGGGCCGGGCTGCAAGCACTGGGGGTGGGCCGGGACTATCTGGGCTGGGTGGGGGCGCCCATCGAGTGGGATCACAGCACCGATCCGTCCCAGGTGGTGTTCAACGAATTTCTGCCCGCAGTGGCCCGGATGCGCGCCCTGGACCCGGTGATCTCCGAGCTGGTGCGGCTGCGCGGTGCGGCCCAGCACAACTGTCGGCTGTGTAAATCACTGCGGGAGAGCACCGCGCTGGACGCGGGTGGTTCCGAGCCGCTTTATGGCGAGATCGAGGGTTTCGAGCATTCTGTTGTGCTCGATGACCGCGCAAAAGCAGCGCTGAGGTATACCGATACGTTAATTTGGACCCCTGCGCACCTCGCCGTCGACGATGCCGCCGAGGTGCGCTCCCGGTTCTCCGAGGCGGAGGCCATCGAGCTGACTCTTGACATCATGCGTAATACCAGCAACAAGATCGCTGTGTCGCTGGGTGCCGATGCGCCCAGGGTCGAACGGGGCACCGAGCGTTATCGCATCGGTGCGGATGGTCAGACGGTGTTCAGTTGACGGGTGTGGCTAGCGGCCGCGGGCGACGGGTCATCGCGGCGAAGGCGGTTGTCGCCATCTTCGTGGGGGTGGCGTCGGCGTGCGGGCTGGCGGGCTGTTTTGGATCCGGCGGAAGGTCGGCGGCACCGAGGTTGCCCACCGGGGGCAACGAAGAATCACGGCTACCCCCGATCTATCCGGGCACGACGGTGTCGATTCCGCCGACGACCACCTCCGCGGGTCCGGCCAGCGGCATTCCGGGGGACGGCACCTTTCGGGTGGGAGTGGACATCAAGGCCGGCACCTATCGCTCGGCGGGTGGCGACTCCTGCTATTGGGAACGGCTGAGGGGGGTCGGCGGAACCCTCGACGAGGTCATCGCCAACGGCGCCGGTACCGGTCCCCAAGTGGTCCAGATCAGGCCGAGCGATGCGGCCTTCAAGACCCAACATTGTCCACCCTGGACCCTGGATTCGAGCGCCACCACGACCACGACCACGACAACCACCACGACGTCGACCACGCCCGTGACGTTGCCGGAAGGCGCCCAAGCCTGCCCGAACGTGTCCGGGCCCGCGGGCGGATTCGCCCAGTCGGCCGCGGGAACGCCGGCGACCTCCTGTCCCTTCGCCGAGCAGGTTCGGCTCGCCTACGGAGCCGGCGCCCCCGCCGGTGCCGCACCTCGATAGGTGGAGGTGGTCAGCCCGGTGACCGGTCAGTCCTACTCGATGACCTGCACCGCCAACGGGCCGCTGGTGACGTGCAGCGGCGGTGACGGCGCCATCGTCTACCTGTACTAGCGCCATCGCGGTGCGGCCCGCGGGCGGTGCCGTTCACCTTCTCGCCAGCTCTCATTCGCCTGCCGTATGTGTGTGGATTATGTTGTAGCACTGGAATGTTCGCTTGTGTCATGGCGCCGAGTCGACGTAGGTTTGGGGCGCTATGCAGGACATGGCAAGGGAGCAAAGTGACCATGGCCGGTCACCCTGATGTTGAGCGTCCCGCGAGCCCGAAGGGGGTCGCCACCGGGGAAGGCGGGATTCGTCTCTTCGACGGCCGCAGATGGACGGTCGAAAGCCCGCACGAAACTCACGACATCACCGTGTGCATCCGCGGCATGCAGTACGCGGACGGGCGCGTCGTGTCCCGAGTAGCGGTCGGCGGGCTGCTACCTGACCAGCCCCTCACGGCACACCGGGCTCGCGGGTTGGCGCGGGCATTGATCGCAGCAGCCGACGCCGCGGACGGCCCCGATGCGGTCAGCCCAAACCTATAGCGGGATAGACCGTTTGGCGGTATTCCGGCCCGCCGCCGCCGTGACCGTACCCGCTTATCCAATGCGTCGACGGCGAGCAGGATCGGCATGGAGGCCAGCGCGACGGCCCAGCCCCACAGCGGCGGGTTCCACTGGCCGAGCAGCCTCGCCACGGGTGGCACCCACATCACGATGAGCGAGAAGGCCAGCTCGATGAGCACCGCCGGCACCAAGAGCCGGTTGGTGAACCAACCGAGCGATCCAGGCCAGCGCGAGGAGGACCGGCAGGCGAAGACGTTCGCCGTCTGAGCCAGGACCACCGTCATGAACGCCGCGCCCGATGCCGCGGCCAGGTGCGCGCCGGTGGGAAACGGATCACCAACGCGCCAGCCCAGCGCCATCAGCGACACCAGGAAAGCCGTGAGGGTGAGGACGGCTTCGAGGGGCCCCAGCAGCCCGAAGGCCCGGCGCAACACGGTGCGATTCATCAGCCGGCCATGCACCGGCGGTCCGTCGAGCAGGTGCTTGGCGGGCGGCTCGGCACCCAGCGCAACCGCGGACAAAGTGTCGGTGCCCAGGTCGAGCGCCAGAATCTGCAGCACGCCCAGAGCCAGCGGAAACAGGCCGCCGGACAGCGCCCAGACCAGAAACGGCGCGAGTTCGGCGACATTGTCGGTCAGGTGGTAGGTCAGAAATCGCCGGATATTGACGAAGGTGGCGCGGCCCTGCTCAATGCCGGCCACGATGCCGGCGAAGGAGTCGTCGAGCAACACCAGGTCGGCGGCCTCGCGGGCGACGTCGGTGCCGGATTCGCCCATGGCCACGCCGATGTCGGCTTCATGCAGTGCGGGGGCGTCGTTGACCCCGTCCCCGGTCATCGCCACCACGTGGCCCCTGGAACGAAGGGCCCGGGCGATGCGCAGTTTGTCCTCCGGGGAGACCCGGGCGATGACGATGCCGTCGTGGTCGAGCAGCGCCGCCAGGTGTTGTTCGTCGGTGGGCAAGTCCGTCCCCGACAGCACCGGCGCGTCGGGGGAGCGCAGACCCACCTCGTTGGCGATGGCCGTGGCCGTGGCCGGATGATCGCCGGTGACCATCGCCACCTTCACGCCGGCCCCCCGACAGGCCCGCAGCGAGTCGCCGATGCCCTCTCGCGGGGGATCTTCCAACGCCACCAAGCCCAGCAGCCGCAGCCCCCGGTCGCACTCTTCGAGGTTGCGGGGGGTACGGCCGTCGCGTGGGGCCGCCGCGACGGCGAGCACCCGCAGCCCCCGGCCGGTGAACGTCTCCACCTCTTGCCGGGCTGCCGGGTTGTCGCCGCAGTGCGGGAGCACGCTGTCGGGTGCTCCCTTGACCAGAATCTGGTCCGCCGCGACCACGGCCAGCGGCGCAGTCGGGGATCGAAGGGCAAGCGCAGCGCCACGGAGCTGGTGCGACGGTCGTTGACGGTGTCGATGCCCACCCGGCGGGCCAAGGTGTCCAACGCCGCTTCCATCGGATCCCCGTGGGCGCGCCACCGTCCGTCGACCTCTTCGGCGTACCCGGTGGAACAGCGCTGGGCCGCCACGGCCAGTTCGCGCACCGGATCCGCTGCGCCGGGAGACGACCACGCCAGCTGCGTCGTTGGACCATAGCCGGCGCCCTCGACGCCCAGCGCGCCCGCCGGGGTCCAGGCCTGCACGACGGTCATCTGGTTGCGGGTCAGGGTGCCGGTCTTGTCGGTGCAGATGAACGTCGTCGAGCCCAGCGTCTCGACGGCCTCGAGGTTGCGGACCAGGATCTGACGTTTGGCTATCTGTTCGGATCCCCAGGCCAGCGACAGGGTGACGGTGGGCAGCAGCGCCTCGGGGACCAGGGCCACCGTGACACCGATGGCGAACACGAAGGCCTGTTGGGTCGGGTTGCCCACCAGCACCGAGACGAGCAGGAAGATCGCGCCGACGCTGACCGCGATCGCCGCGGTCAGGCGCACCACGCCGCGCAGGCCGCGGGTCAGCGGGGTGTCGGGTTTGGTGGTCGAGGTCGTCAGCCGGGCAATCCCGGCCAGGCGGGTGTGCTGGCCGATCGCGGTGACCCGTGCGCACGTGTCACCCTCGACCACGAACGTGCCCGCGAACAGCGGTTCACCGCTGGCCACGCCGCTGGCCTCGCTTTCACCGGTGAGCATCGAGGAGTCGACAAGCAACCGGTTCTCGGTGAGCACCACGGCGTCGGCCGGCACACGGTCGCCGCTTTCCAGCAGCGCGATGTCGTCGACCACCACATCCTCGGCGTCGATCACCTGCCGGCGGCCATCACGCCAGACCGTGATCCGCGTCGGCAGCATCTGTTGAAGCCGGTCGGCGGCCCGATCGGCGCGGGCCTGCTGGATCAGGGCGAAGACGCCATTGAGCACGATCACGGCAACGATCGCGATGCTCAATTCGGGGAGATCGGCGAAGAAAGCGAGCACCGCCGCGGCCCACAGCAACAAGGCGAAGAAATGTGTCAGCTCCCCGATCAGGCGCCGGCCCACCGAGGGCCGTTTGGCGGCCGGCAGCCGGTTGGCGCCATCGTGGGCGAGCTGTTCGCGGGCTTGTGCGGTGCTCAGCCCGGGTGGCAGGACGTCGGCCATCGCCCCTCCTCTCAACCGGTGCCGGGCCCGGCGCCGAGGGCGCGCGGTGCCCCGTGCTCGGACCCACCGCTGTCACCAGCCGAAATGCTATATCCGGCGCGGTCGTTGGGCAGCGGAGAAGTCCACCGAAGCGGTGGCCTTACCCGACGCCTACGGTGATAGTTGTCGGGTGCACGGGTCTGGGGCGCGGTGGTGCTCACGCGGTCTGGCCCGGTGAGGTAGGGAGGCGCGATGCGCTGGCGCGGTGTTCACCACGTGGAATTCAATGTTCTGGACTACGACAAGTCGATCGCCTTCTATGACGCGATGTTCGGCTGGCTGGGCTACATGAGCTTCTGGACCCTCGACATCGAATATCGGTCGACGTACTACATGGCTCGGTTCCCGTTGCCGCACAGCTACATTGGCATTCAGCCTGCCGACGGTGGCGGGCAGCTACGGCATCGGGACCAGAAGGTCGGCATCAACCACATCGCGCTGTGGGCCAGAAGCCGGGCGGAAATCGATCGCTTCCATCGAGACTTTCTGCTCCCGCGGGCAATCCCCGTCACCGACCCGCCCAGGGAATATCCCATCTACACACCCGGCTACTACGCGGTGTTCTTCGACGATCCGATCAATGGCATCCACTGGGAGTTGGCGCGGCTGCCGTCGGTTCCGTCCCCGCGTGATTTCTGGAAGTCCTATCGTACCCTGCGCGCTGTTTCGGCGGACCATCCGGAGTGGAAGCGCTCCGTTGCGCGCGAAGCCATGCGCAGCCTGCCGGGGCGAACGTCACGGTGATCTTGCTGCGTTGTCCCGTCGACGGGGCTCATCGGCCGTGGGGCACGGTTTCCCGCGGACCGTTGAGCCGGGGGTTTTGCGTCTGTCGTGGCGAGGTCGCCTCATCCGGAGCGACGATCCTTCCACTCGCAGTCCGGCGAATTCCACGGCACATCGGACAGGTGGGTGGGGCGGTGCCAAGGGGTGCGGTGCGGTGGGGTCGCCGATGACCGGGCGGGAATCCAAATCGGTTCGGTGTCAACGGCAGCCACCGCCAGGGCATTGGCTTTCGCCCGCTGTAGCAGCGTTTGCGCGTCGCTGACGGTGGTGTGCTGGTGGTCGTTGAAATCTTCGATACGGCGACCCCGGAACTGGCCCTGCAGTGCCCGCAGAGTCGCTTCGCTCACGGCATCGCGGACCCGCGGGTTGGGACTGGTGAAGACGATGGCCGCGTGGATGGACAGGCACGGGCGCCCCGCAGTCCAGGTGAAAGGTTGGCCTTTGGCCAGCTCGGGCTGCCTGTTTAGCACCTCGCGAGCCAGCGAGAGTGCGTGCATAACGTCTGCGGCAGTGACGGTGTCGTTGTTCATACGAGTCGCCCCCGGCAGTCGTTATGGAAGTTGTGGATTCGACGAAGCGTTCGAGCGGTTGGCCGGCGTGCCGGGCGAAGTCGACCCCGATGCGACAAACCACTGGCCGACGCGACTGCACCGGCAACAGAGCCTATCGAATCATGCTGTCCACCATCATCTTTCAAATGGCGGTGCGCACTGTCAAGCAGATGGACTGACTTGAGCAGCGCGCCGGCCGCGCCATAGCTTTGGCTGTCTCAGCGGGGCCGTTTGACCTGGGCAAATTCTTCTCCACTGGGGAAATCAGTCTCACCCTGAGGGGAAATGACGGGGTGTGCGGCCTGGCCGACTGGGGTGTTCATGGTTTCAGCGCAAGCCGCTTCCGCGGTGGAGTTTGGGGCCACCAGAACCAGCGACCAAGCAGCGCGGCGATCGCTGGCGTCATGAACGAGCGCACAATCAGGGTGTCGAACAGCAGGCCCAACGCGATGGTGGTGCCGACCTGTCCAACGGTGCGCCCCGGTCGGCGGGCAGCCGCCGATCGCGTGCTGGATGTTGTCCCCGGACCGCAGATTCCCGAGCGCAGTCGGATGCGCTGCGCTGCGTTTGTGATCCGTCATGCTGACTTGGTCGGCCTTGGTGGCCGTCGATGATCTATGCATTCAGCCAAACGAACCCACACGATTCATGCGAGACATCTTGCGTTCGAGGACACCACTTCTTCCTGGTTTACCGATGCGGCGACTATCTATTTGCTGACGTAGTCTTCGGGCAGCCCTTCTGCAAAGAACTCAAAGCTCGCCAGCTGCGTTCTTGCGCGGGGGTTCGCCGGAGTGGTTGCGCACCGGTAGAGGCGCTCGAGGAATCGGCGCGGCTCGACAATCACCGGTACAAGCCGCACATGAGACCGCACCCCGGATTTTCGTAAGCGGACCGCATTGCCGATCGGCCGGACCGTTAGGCATCCAAGGTGCTTTACGAATGTCTCATACGTCGATTGGACGATGCTAAAGAACCAGACCTCGTCGACGTCACGGGCAAGCGCACGGTGGAGCGCGTCCCGAATGATTTCGAGTACCGCACCGGCCGGGCACATCGGTGTTTTTGCAAGGGCGCCGATTTCTCGCAGTATCGATCTCGGATCGCCATCTACTGAGCGCAGGAAATCGAGTCCGTCTGATGATAGGGCGCCGGCCGTCGAGGTGTACGCCGGAAGGGAGGTGAAGTCGTCATCGGGGGCAATATCTCGAATCCGCCATGTCGCGATCGCGTGACCGGTAGGGTCCGAGGACCCGAGTGACTCTTCCTCGATCTGCGAGTCTGTCAGGTAGGCAATGGAATAGGTGACGTGCTGGCCGCGTGCATGATCGAGCTCTGCAGGCAAGGCTCCGTCCACCAGTGCGTCCGCCGTGACAAATTGGGATGCGACGTAGCTCTGTGCATGAATGCGGCGCGCAAGGTGAACAAGGCCGGACTGCTGGGCCTCGGTGAAATGAAGATATTTGAATTCGTCGCGTCGGAGAATTGATCGATCCATGCCGGAGTTCTCCTCAGCTTGGTTTCTGTCTAGTCGTTGAGTTTCGCAAGATTATGCGGTCTTACCGGCGGCGGGTCAAGTGTCAGAAATGGGACTAGTGAGGCGGCCGCGCCGTTCTCCTGGTTAGCGCGTTGATGATCGGTTCTGCTAGTGCTGGCTCATTGTATTGCGCGGTGTTTCATTCGCCTTGTTGGTGAGAAGTGCATTTGTCTCCACGCGGGTATTCGTGCAGGTCGCGGCGTTGGCGTGAGGAGCATTTTCGGGAGAGCGCAGGTGGAGAGTTTCTCAATTTACGAAAGTTCTTGACAGGGGTGTTTTGGTTTCGAATAATATGTGCCACGCGGGTGGATTTGGTGGGCTAGGTGCTTGTTGTTTTGGCTTTCCTGGCTGTTGCGTGTTGCGCCGTCCGTTTGGCTGGGTGCGTCGCGGATGGGCATTTCGATCTATGCCGGGGCACGCCGGTTAGGTGCTAATAGTCCGCATTGCGACAACCCTTTGCTTCACCTTCGCCGGCGATAAGAGCGCGCTGGTCGAGGGAGTCAAGACCTAGCCTGGAGCGCTCCTTCGGCGAAGCGCTGGGGTTGCGGGGGCGGCGCCGCACGGGCCGCGACTGCCCAGGGTGCCGATGGCGACCGGCGTGAGCACTAATGTCAAAATTGTGCAGAGGCTTCTAGGGCGCCCGAGAGTGGTCAAGACGCTTGATCGTCTCAGGCGCTTGCACAGCCACCGCCTGGCTGCACAGCGGGCGTCGTAGGCAAGCGATCGGAAGCGCCGGGGTATCCGGAAGCCGAAACCACGAGATCGGAAATCATGTCCGTAGCTAGATAGCGCCAGGGGCGGTAGCTCAGTTGGTTAGAGCCGCGGACTCATAATCCGTTGGTCGCGGGTTCGAGCCCCGCCCGCCCCACGTCAGAGGTGGTAGTTAGCCCACCTAATTATCTGATCCGACCGTTATTCGTACTTCATGGCGCGGTCCAACAGGGCGGCGACCTCGGTGTGCACGCGCCCGCGAGACGTGTATCGATCCTGCGTCATCGACACTTTGGAGTGTCCGAGGTGGTCGGCGCCTACGCGAGCGGATAGGCCTTCCTCGTCGATCAACGTCGTGACAGTCTTGCGGAACGAGTGGGTGGTAACGCCGGGCACGCCGAGTTGGTCGCGCACTTTCCGCCACTGCTACCCATGCATTGGCGAAATGACCGCAGTCGTTCCATCGACAGCAGGCACCCTTCGCGACCCCAACAACCCAGGCAATACGCGCACCACATTTCCGGTGGCCGCGATCGTCTGTTTCGACTCGTCGAAGTCGGTCCACCGCAACGCCAGCAGCTCGGATCGGCGAAGCCCGGTGGCGATTAGCACGGTGATCGGGTCAACAAGATCGTTTCGTTGGCAGTAGTCGTCGGCCCGCAGCCGCACCAGCAGGTCGTGCAGATCGTCGGCGCTGAGCGCCGTCGCGCCAGTTGGTCGTCGCTTGAGCCTGATCGGCTGAACATCGCGGACCGGGTTGGCGCCCAACGTGTTGGCCATTACCGTCAGCTGCAATCCGCCACGCAGAATTGTCTTCGCCTGGCGGGCCATCGTTGCGCCGTGGGCCGCGCGCATCGAACGGATTGCAGCGTCGATCCGAGCCGGTGTCGGCGTTCAGCTCCTCTACTTGCCGTTCGTGTCGGCCGAACACCAAAGACACCTCCCAACTGGAACGCGCTATGCGGGCGGGCTCAGCTATAGTCCATTTCCACCGCCCGGCACGACCAAATACGCCGGAATCGAATATGTGGCTTTACCGGCAGTCTCCGGGGACGGCTACGTCCCCGGCGTAGTCAGGCTGAGCACTTGTCCTCGAACAGCAGCATCATCCAACGCCCGTCCTCCTTCACGAAGTCCACTGTCTGGGTATCTGGCTCGTCCTCGTTCTCCACCGTCGCTGTCGCCGTGACCTTCGCGGTGTCGCCGGTGACGTCGATGGAGATGTCGTCGAAACTGAGGCGACCGGTATCGGAGCGATTTTGCCGGAGTTGCGACGCGTCGCCGAGACCCGACCGTTCCGACGGGCAGAAATAGCTCACATACTTGTTGAAGTCGGCATTGTTGTACGCCTCGACGACTCCGCTTAGGACCTCGCGAATCTGGTCTTCGTCGGACTTCGGCGGATCGGCGGCCGTTTGCGGCACAAGGATCAGTGCCGCTACGCCGACTGCGACAATGACAGCCGCGACCGCCGCGAGGCCGACGACAAACTTACGCCGACCCGGAGGACCTAGACGGCCCGGAGGCGGTGCAGCTACACCCCCTGTGGGGCCTGCCGGGAGTGTTTCGTCGTCGATCCACAGCTGCCACCCCGACGGGGGCGGAGGCCAGGAGGGATCGGGGGTCCAACCGGGGCTAGGAACCCAGCCGTCCTGTGGCGGCGGCCAGTTGGGTGGTGGATTGAAACGCATCGCGAGGTCCTCTCGGTCAGCCAGTTGCCGGTTAGCGTAGTTGAGGGGCTGCTGCGGTCGTACGCGTTCGGTGTCAACAGTCCATTGTCGGCGTCGCCTTCCATGCGCCGATCGGCCATCGCCTGCCACTTCCAGACTGCTCAAAATCGCGGCCCGAGCCGGCGAAGAGATCCCACCTCGCGTCGAATGCGACGGAAACGAATATGGGGCTTTGCCGGTAAATTGCTGCGCACACTGGCTCTTCGAGCAGTCGTTCTAGCGGGAGAGCCAGATACTCTGTTGGGCAAGCACGTACGGGTCTTTGGACAGGTCGAACATTTTCGCTGAGTAAAAGCGTTCAACGGCTTTTATGCGCTGATCTCGGACGCGGAATGCTTTGGGGCTCTTGGAGTGCGGTGTCGGTGATGGCGACCGCGACCCGAGGATCGAGGGCTGCTCCTTCTGTGCGCGCACTTCTTTGAGCTTCGGCGAACACGTGGTTTCGTTCCCAGGCCGAGCGTGACTTGGAGATAGTTTCGATTACAGCGGCGGCTTGTGACTGGATCCAATCCGGTGTGATCTCCACCCCGGGCCGTTCGCGTGCTGTGAGTGTGTCTGCCAGCATTGCGTCCAGCTTGGCTTGTCCGCCGAGGTATGTGGTGGCGTGATTGCGCCAGTGGGCGCGTTGTTGGCCTGGCGAGCTTGGTTCTGGTCTAGCTTCGCGGGTGTCGAAAGCCGCACGCTGCTAAAGGGAAAATTGTTCGGATGTTGTTGGTTCATGATCATGTGCGAGTTGAAAGTAGGCGACGAGTTCTTCGTATCGAGGTTTGATTGCGTTGCGGCGTGAAGATGGCAGTTTGCACAGATCGGCTGGGATGCCGACGATTCCGCGAACTGGGCGGTTGCGGCAGCCGATGGTGCCGGCTTCGCCGGCACCACTATCACCGCCAGATCCGACATTCACATAACCTCCGGTGCCGCCGTCCCCGTCGATACCGCTACGAAACCGCCGTCTTCACCGGCACCGCCAGCACCGGCAAATGCCCAGCCGTCTGGGCCGTCGTCACCACCGGTAGAGCCGCCCGAACCGCCGGTGTCTCCGGCACCGCCAGCACCGATGGTCGCGAAGCCGCCCGAACCACCGTTGCCGCCGTCGAAGCTTTCGGTGCCATCGGCACCGTCGGAAGTCGGAACCAGTGACCAACCCACCGGTACCGCCGTGGCCGCCAGAACCATTGAAGTCGCCGTTGCCGGCGGTGCCGAACCAGCCGCCGTTGCCGCCGTTGCCGCCGTCGCCGCCGTTGTCGCCGCGGGCGATGCCGGTGGTTCCGCCGTCGCCGCCGTTGCCACCGTTGCCGCCGCTACCGAACCAGCCGCTGGTGCCGCCGTCGCCGCCGTTGCCGAACCAGCCGCTGGTGCCGCCGTCGCCGCCGGTGCCGCCGTGTCCGAACAGTCCTCGGGCGTTGCCGCCGTTGCCGCCGTGTCCGAAGAGGCCGGTGTCGCCGGCGCCGCCGTCGCCGCCGTTGCCGTAGAGCCGGCCACCGTGGCCGCCATTGCCACCTATGTCGAATAGGCGATAGTCGTTGGCGCTGCCGGCGCTGCCGCCGTGTCCGAACAGTCCTCGCGCGTCTCCGCCGTTGCCGCCGAGTACACCGGTACCGCCGTTGCCACCATTACCGGCTAGCCATCCGCCGGTACCGCCGGCGGCCCCGTTGCCGGATAGTCCGCCGTTGCCGCCGGCGCCTCCGTTGCCGATGAGCCATCCACCACGGCCGCCGGCACCACCGTGTCCGGACCAGCCGCCGTTGCCGCCGTTGCCGCCGTTGCCGAATAGTCCGGCGGCGCCGCCGGCGCCCCCGACGGCGCCGGCGCCGTGTTGTTCGATTGCTCCGGCGGCGCCGTTGCCGCCGTTGCCGATTAGCCAGCCGCCGGCTTGGCCGGCGGTTCCGGCTTCGGTGGCGTCTGCGCCGTTGCCGATCATCATCCGACCGAACAGTAATTCCGAGGGCGCGTTGACCAGGTTGAGGATGAATTGTACTAGTTTGGAGAACTCTCCCGAGATCCATTGCGAGACATTGGTGTATTCCGCGTCTTCGTAGGTGTAGCCGGCTGCGCGTAGGGTATGCACGAATTGGTCGTGGAACTGTTCTGCTCGAGCGCTGAGGGCTTGGAATTGCCGGGCGTAGTCACCGAATACCGCTGCGAGTTGGGCTGATACCTCATCAGCGGCGGCGGGTGCGAGCACGGTGGTGGGTGGGGCGGCTGCGTTGTTGGCTGCACTGATGGTGGAGCCGATACCGGCTAGATCGCCAGCAGCGAGGATTACCTCTTGTGGGACAACGTCTACGGGCACAACAACACTCCCCAAACTATGAACTCGGTATTTGATGGGTTACTCGTCGAAGGTGGGCTCGCGGCGTTGTGGGTTCGCGTCTGAGCCGGGTACTGCCTTGGGTTTCTTGGGTTTTGACTACTAGTTACTGCATCTGTGACTGGGCCGGGTGGCGGGTGGGGGCACGCACCGACGGGTGTGGTGTGGGCGCCGGGTGGGTGGCGGTTCACACCCTGCGGTGGTGCGGTTCCGGGGGGTTAGGCCCAGCTGGATCCGATTGATGTGTCGGTGGTGGCCATGTTGTTTCCCGCGGCTTGGACTTTGGCGCCGTGGGTGTTGGCTTGTTCGTAGATCATTTGGAAGTTGCGGCCGAGTTGGGTGATGAATTCTTGGCAGGCTGTTGATCCGGCGCCGCCCCAGAAGTCGCCGGCGCGTAGGACATCGCTGACGATCACTTGGTGGCGGGCTTCAAGTGCTGCGGCTTGGGCTCGGATGACTGCGCCGTGAGCGTCGACTTGGCCGAACTGGTAACTAATTGTCATGGAAACCCTTTTCCCTAATTACTGAACACAATCGTGGTGGGTGTATGAAGCCCTGCGGGGAAACAGTGATGAATAAACCCCGGGTTCACCCCCCGGGCAGGGAACGCCGGAGCCCTGACCCCCCGGGGCCCGGCGGTTGCGCGGTATTTATGTGTCGCTGCCCAGGATCTTCTGCGAGGTTTGTTCTTGTTGTTCGTAGTGGTTCGCGTCACGGACCAGGCCGTCACGGACTCCGTGGAGCATGTTCACGATGTTGCGGAACCCGGTATTCATCTGCGCCATGCTGTCCATCGAGGTCGTCGATGCCAGACCACTCCACCCGGCACCGGCAATGTTTTGGGTGGATGCCCACATCTTGCGGGCTTCGTCTTCGACTACTTGTGCGTGGTTTGCGAACCGGCCTGCCATGTCCCGCATTGCGTGCGGGTCAGTCATAAAACGCTCAACCATTACCTAACTCCATTAATAATAGACACCATAATTTCCCGGATCTATCCGATTCTTTGATTGTCTAATTCGGCGATCACCTACCCACACACAACAAACCCAGCTTTTCTCTAGACGATGCGGGGGATGATGCTGGGTCGTGATGAGGTCACCGCAACCCCGCCACCACTACCGCCGCTGCTGCTGCCAGCGGCTGCGGCACCGGCAGCGCCCATCGGCATGCCCATCGGCATCGGTGCCCCCAGGCGACCGGCTGGCGCACCAACAGCACTAACACCGCTCGACGTTGATGGCGTCGCAGCCATGACTGCGTTACTGGCCCCGCTGGTGGTCGGTGATACCCCCCAAGTTGGTGGCACCGACAACGCCCGCACGGAATGAGCTTGGCCCATGGCTGCAGATACCGCCCCCGCCTGGCTACCGGCAACACCGGCACCGGCAGTGGCCAGTGGGCCGGCGCCATCAGCAGCTGCTGACATGGCTGGCCCGAGCGCTGACATGCCCGCTGACAGTGCTACAGGGGCTAAACCCATGGCTAGTGGCATGGCGGACTTGGCCAGTTGTGATACCAGGCCTGACATCAGCCCACCACCAGCGGGTTGTTTGGGTGTGGCTGTTGGGATTGGTTCGGGCAGTGTGACATCGCCGGGTGGGGGTGTTTTCTCTTCCGATTTCAACGCGGTGATCAGCGATCGGGCTCCGCTGTCGTAGGCGGTCATTGCTGCGACGTCTTGAGCCCACATCTGTTCATAGGCGGCTTCGGTGGCTGCGATCGTGGGGCTGTTTTGTCCTAGCAGGTTGGTGGCGACCAGGGTGGCGAGCAGGCTCCGGTTGGCGGTGACTACTGCGGGGTGCACCGTGGTCGCCAGTGCGGTTTCGAAAACGTTGGCTGCGCTGATGGCGTGTGTTGCTGCGGTGTGGGCGTGCCCGGCGGCGTCGGTCAACCACGCAATATAGGGAGCTGCGGCTGTGGTCATGGCTACCGACGCGGGTCCTTGCCATGGGCCGCCGGCTAAATCTGTCGTTACTGACCCGAATGAGGTCGCTGCGGTGCTCAGTTCTGCAGCTAGCCCTTCCCAGGCTGCACCAGCGGCCAGCATCGGGGCCACTCCCGCGCCGGTATGCATCCGCGTCGAGTTCACCTCCGGCGGCAACAACCCATACAACACTCAACGCCTCCTAGAAACCTGAGAAACACTGACAGACAAACGATCTTCGGCGTATTCGCAGCCAACACGCTGGTTTTTCGACCGCGGCGACCGACCTGGAGGGAAGCTACCGATCCGGTATCGGCCTGTCAATCGTGATTCGGTGAAAACCCTCGGCGCTCATAGCTGATTCATGCCTACCCGCCCGCAGCCCCTGCACCACAAGTAATCCCAATCACACACCAACCCACCTGGGAACACACACCCACGACTAGCCGCCGCCAACGCAACCTGTGACCGCGCGGCGACGACGGCCGGCAGCGAATTCAAGCACCAGGCCCGGGGTATTGCGCTGTGTGGGTGTGGCGGTCGCAGACCGCGTTACCACGCCCTAGGCTCGTGGCATGTCGGCTACCGAAAAATGCTGTTGAACAGTGGATTCGCGTGAAGTGTGGCTGGTCGACATCACTACCGACCTAGACGTACCCGTCACGCTTGCGTACGCCACCGCGCCGGGCGGGCGGCTCGCGGCGCGGTTCCGGGGCTTCGCTGTCTCGGCATCACAGCGTTTATCGCGCGCTAACCGAACTGGCCGAAGCCGAGTTGACGCACGCTGACGACGCAGATCGTCTGCGCGCTATCGAGTTGCTCGTCGACTATCCGAGCCTGCAGGCGTGCGCAGCGTTCGAATTAACAACTCCGACAGTATCTTCGGGCGGTACCCCCATATGTCGGTACCAGCGCCCCGTCATCGCCATCTGAGCACCTAAGCCAGCTGGCGGCCAAACTCGCCCAACATCGCTATAGCGCCTACCTCAACGAGGTTCACACGTCGAGCGACGGCGTAGCCTCCGTGCACACTCACGTGCCAGGCCTGGAGCATTTCTACATGATCACCGACGGGGGCTCGGCCGTCGTACCGGGCCGCTGTGGCGTCAGGGCTTCGAATCAGCAGCCCCAACCCTAACGTTGGTGTCGTACAATATCGGTGTCAGCACTGCTCACCGTTCGGGCTTTGGTGTGTATAGGCCAGCGAAGCCGGCTCCTCGGCAGGTGCGGCCGCTGGAAGCCGTGCATCTAGTCCGGCTCGACGGCCAGCGACGTCTGGCTCGGACTTCGTCGCGGCCCCAATATTTCGGCTTCTCAACATTGGCGAACAGCGCATACCGGTGCTTGATCTCAGTGCGGACCTTGCGGAGCGCATCATCGAGGAGAGATGCAAGAGCCTCGAAGAGGGTGTCCCGTACCGCTTCGGTTTCGAGGATCGGATGTATGGCCGCCTTCTTGGTTACCTCGCCAACGCCAGAGTGCCGGGTCGCCGACCATAGACTGCAACACCCTTATTGCAGAGCGAAGGTAGTCCACGAGCTCTCCGTACGTCTGAGGATTTCCACGCCGCTCGACGATCACACTGCCCTGCAGTTCTCCCGACACGGTGACACAGTCTCCGCGCACGTCGATGGCGGCAACTCCTGCCTGCGCAGCGCGCTTGCGGACCGCGCACCTGCCAGCTCTGCTCTTGCAACTACGTGTTGGGCGAATTCGCGCCGCCCCCGTTGCGCATGCGCTGTGCCAATGGTGTAACCCGAAGTGGCACAGGGGCCGCCGATCTGGGAACCGCGTTTGTCGGATGTCAAGGTTCGGGCCTGCTGAGGCCACAATCGCTTTGGCCGCCTCCACCTGATGGAAAGCGGTTCGGTTCATCTCCTTGTATTCGGCGGTGGACAGCGATTGGTGGGTCTAGGCCGCCTTGTTCTTCAAGTCGGGCAGGTAACTCAGGTGTCTTGCGGATCCCTTGTCCGCCGTTTCCAGCAAGTGACCGCTCGCGCGGTGGTGAGGCGGTGAGCGGCTCGGCCGTCATCGGCTGTTGTGTCGGCGTCGATGACTTGCGTCGCGTCGCGAGCTTCGACGAGCCCGGGACAGATGTGCGCTCACCGCGTCACACGGGAATAACCACCACCGGCTCAGGACAACCTCATATGGCTGCCGTCGCCACATAGCGGATCGGCATCTGTCCGGATGAGGGTGCGGCGCGCGACACGCTCGATCGGCTTGTTCCGGCGCGGACACCAGAAGGTTGGATCAGCGGCGGCATCGCTCTCGTCGAACGCGTACGAGCGGCGCAAGTCTGTCGTTGACGTCTGCAGCTAGACGGGCCCGCAGGTGGCCGGTGCTTCGATAGGCTGCCCCTCATGGGAGCGCGGACCGGGTACGCGGACGGGACGTTCAGCTGGGTCGACCTTGCCACGACCGAGCCGGAGGCGGCCACAATGTTCTATGGCCAGCTCTTTGGCTGGACGCCGGAGGAGCGGCGCACGGCAGACGGGCGCGCGTACACGGTGTTGTGCCGAGACCGCCAGGAGGTCGCCGGGCTCTATGCCCTGCCTGTGGCCGACCCCGCCGGTGATCAGACGCGCTGGAACTCGCACATCTCGGTCGCCGACGTCGACGCAGCGGCCGCCCGCGCCCGTGCATTGGGAGGTGTCATCCTCGCCGGGCCACTGGATCTCGGAGACCGAGGAAAGATGGTGGTCGTGCGCGATCCGCACGGGTCCGTCATCCACCTCTGTCAGCCCGGTCGATCCTTCGGCGCGACTTGCGTGAACGAGCCTGGATGCCTGACCTGGAATGAGCTGGCCACCCCGGATGTCGATGCCGCGATCGCCTTTTACTCGCAGCTATTCGGTTGGCGCATCGATTTTCTCGACGGCATGCCCGTGCCCTACTGGGTGATTCGTGTGGCAGGGCGCGACAACGGCGGGATGCGCGCTCTGACAGCGGCGGACGCCGGTGTGCCGTCGCGTTGGCTGCCCTACTTCGTGGTGACCGACATCGCGGAGACTGGCGCTGCCGCGGTCGCCGCCGGCGGCGCGGTTCTCGCGGAGCCGACCGAACAGCCGAAGGGCGTCTTCAGCTTGCTGCAAGACCCGCAGGGGGCGAGCTTCCTGGTCTTCGAAAGCGACAAGCTTGACCCGTAAAGCGTGGAGCCGGATGTGATCCCGGCCAAGAATTTGGTGTTCGGCTCCGGTCCCGAGTGTCCAACCGAACCGCTTTGTCTGCCGCTGCTGCGCGCGCGATACGGGCTGACCTTCAAGGAATTTCGCGTCACCGATGCGGGCGGGGCCGCGCACCGTCGACGCGCTCGAAGCCGGAGAGATTCAGGTCGGCGTGCTCTTCACCACCGATCCACGTCTGCTGGCCGGCGACTTCGTTCTGCTCGAGGATGACCGCCATGCCCAGCCAGCCGAGAGTGTCACGCCGATCCTGCGCGACGAGTTGCGGGCGGCGCACGGCGAGCACCTCGCCGCAAGCATCGACGCCCTGAGCGCGGAACTCACAACCGAGCGCCTCGCCGAGCTCAATCGCCGCGTCCTTCTCGGGGCTTCTGCCGCGGCGGTGGCGGCGGAATTCCTCACCAAGCGGCGTCACGGCCTGACTCCGCGCACACCGCGCAGAAACCAACCGGCCATTGTCGTCGGCTCGGCCAACTTCGCCGAGAGCGTCACCGTGGCCGAGCTTTACGCCCATGCGCTGGCGGGCGCCGGCTTCCTGGTCGAGCGGCACCTCGGGATCGGCAACCGCGACACGTACTTTCCGCTGCTTCGCGACGGCACGGTCGGCCTGGTCCCCGAGTACGTGGGCAGCCTCCTCGCGTACCTGGACGGTAGCCGGGGCTCGATCTCGGATCCGCCCCAAGCCCATGCCGTGCTCGCCCAGGCGCTACAGGGAACGGGGCTGGTCGCTCTGCAGCCGGCGCCGGCCCAGAACAAGAACGGCATCGTCGTGACCGCCGCGACCGCGGCGCACTACGGCCTGACGAAGATCAGTGATCTCGGTCGGGCGATCGGCGAACCGGACGGGAACGGCTGACCGTCTCGGCTGCCGCCGGTTCGCAGCTGACGGATTGCGCCGCACTGCAGCCAGTCTCGACTGGCGTGGGAGGTCCCCGATCGTCGGTCCCACTGATTCACCGGGGACACGCGATCAGCACTGGACAACTTGGCTGATCGACCCGAACGGGTTCAGGGACCCAATTTCGCATTCTCGTCCGGTAAGAAGTCAAGGTGGAGTCCTGGTCTATGAGGTGCCGATCAAGAAAGGCCCATTGCACGTCGGGCTTTCCCGGTGCACCCAGTTACACCGACACTGGCGAGAGCCTGACGACCACAACCTGAAGAGACACGCCTACGACATTCTGCGAGAGGGATCGGATCACTCTCGAATTTCTTGAAACGAAGCACGTGCGATCTTGTACCGGGCGCTTTACGGTAGATGACGTGGTTGCCGTGGGTGGTTTGGAGGTTGTCGATGATCTCGGCCCGGCGCGGTGGTTGACCGAAAGCGTGCGCAGCTTTGCTGAGAACGTCGGGTCGGTAGTCCCGGACACCTTCGCCGCCTACGCTCGGGTGTTCCACCCCGCCGACAACCACGGTGACGCCGTGAGCTGGGCTCAGATCGCCCGAGCTAACCGAAAAATCGTCCATCCGCAGATGCAGTTCACCCGATTGATCGGCTACCGGTCTCGATATGCCTCGGGGTACTCCGATAGCCAACCCGGTCTCTTCGACGAAGCACCAGCGGTAGGAGCGCTGACTCCCGGCACCGCCGCCTCGCTCACCCGCGTTCTGTCGCACCACACCACCAGCGCTGACCACTGCTGGTTTGCGGTGTGGGCCGGCCGCGGCGAACTCCACCAGGCCTTTCATGACAGACCGACCTTCGCGCTTCCCAACCGCGACTACCATCTTGCTCACGGCCCCCTCGCCGCACTCACCCAGTCTTTGAGCACCGACAGCGGCTACTCGTGGCACCTCTCCGCCAACCTGTGCTGGCCAGGTGACCACACCTGGTGCCTAGCCACCGAAATCGACTTTGACAGCACCTACCTCGGCGCTTCGCAAGCCTGCATTGAAGATCTGGTGGCGGACTCGGAACTGGAAGCCATGCGGCTCGATGTCACCGCGGGCGTCACCGCCGACAGCGACACCCTCAACGAGGCACCGCCGGAGTAGCTACCAGAAGCCGCGACCCTTCTATGGGGCGCTGCCAAGTGTGCAACCGGTGAGACGGTGGCTGCCGATGCCGCCAATCCGGGGCTATCGTCGTTCTGCGCGCCAGCGGAACTGCCCGCATGTTGTGCCATGCGACCCCATGGACTCGCCAGCGTTCCGGCGCGCGAGCCGCCAGTCGCTTCGGGCTGTGAAGATCAGTTTGACCTGGGATAGGAGCTCTGCGATCTTCAATCCGATGAATTCGCAATTCCTTTGGCGACGGCGATCTGCGGGTGGGTGCCTGTCCGCGATTCGTTCGGTGGTGTCTGCGGTGGGCAACTCGGCGGTCATCGGCTGTTGTGTCGCCGCGATGTCCGCATGTGTCAACACAAGTGCCGAAGCCGCGCCGGGCGTGACTACCGACTCCTTGATCGTCGGCATCGATGACGTGCGCCGTATCGCTAGCTTCGATGGCCTCACGTCAGAGCAGGGATCAGACGTGCGCTCACCGCGCCACACAGACTCGGACGCTCCGGGGCCATGCCGGGCGGTCTTCGACCAGAACGTTGCGTTCGGCAGCGGCTGGGCACAGTTTCGGTCGGTGACATACAACGGAACAATCAACACCGGGCCGGGGCAACCTCATATGGCTGCCGTTGTCACACAGGGGATCGGCATCTATCCGGATGATGGTGCGGCGCGCGACGCGTTCGATCGACTTGTTCCGGCGCTGACAGCATGTTCCGATATGCAGGCTAAACACTACGATTTCACAATCGCTCAGCCGAATCCCTCGACCGTGGCCCTCAAGTCGGATCTATGGAATGTGATGTATCGCCTGCAATCTTCGGTACTGATTGATGTGGCGGTGTTGGGTCTTCCGCAGTCTGAGCAGACAGCGAATGCTGTAGTTGATGCGATCACCGATCGCATGAAGTAGTTGCTCAGGCCCGTTCTGGGCGGCAGCTCGCCAGCGGCGACAGCGAGCAATTCGGCTTCTGGTTGAGCGAGATTCCAGCGAATAGGACCTTGGGATCGTCTCAATGCGTAGCGGTGTTGAAGAACTCGACTGTCTTGGGGTGGGCACCCGCGGTGAGCGGATTGCGCCCACTCGTTCTCGACGTCAGGCCCACCGCCTGGCGCGCTCTAATACATGATTCTTGGCCCGGACGGCGTCAAGGCGAACCCAGGGAATTGGTAGACAGCGACATAGTTGACGAATGCAGACCGCTTTTTGGGTGATAAACGTGACCAACTGCAATTCGACACTAATCGACTATCGGCGCAGCTAGATGTCAGTCCGATACAGCTAGGACTTCGGACGAATGATGGTCTGAGTATCGACATTGCCGACGATGGCTCATATCACTTCACTGTCTACGGGCGAGGACAACTCGGCTTCGACAGGTCGGGCAGCCTCGACGATTCTCCATTGGTACTGCGAAAACGTTGTCACACGTCAAGCGGCCAAACGAGTGGGGATCGCGCAGAACGCTTCAAATGCGAGTACCAGATATCAAGTCGATGCTGGTGATCTCGGTCGGTGCAATTAGGGCCCTCCGGTTGTCGCTCGGTGAAGTGGGCAACATTCCGAAGCAAGCTGTTTAGAACGCAACACACTCTGAAGAGTCACGCCTACCACATTCTGCGAGAAGGTTGGACGCTAGGCAGTGGTGATCAGGCGCGCATCTAGTTGAGTGAGAAGCGGATTGATGAGGTCAACCACGACCCAGTGTCTGGTCTCGTCTACACCGACTATCACGCCTAGGTTGTAGATCGCGTTGTCAATATCAACGGTGACCGGAGAGCCGAGTACCCACTGTTCGATGGGCTTGTTTGCATCATCTGCGGCCAGGACCACCCGGGCGATACCAGTCGGAAGGTTCTTCAATTCTGGCGTTTCGACTGGGTCGAGCACGCGGCCGGTCACGATGTCTCCGTCGACATTGCTCCACGTTGCAGACGCCCTGCTTAGCCTGGCTGGTACCAACTCCTGAACCGTTGCGCCCGTAGCTGTTTGGTTATTGATCTCGGCGTCCACGGGAAGTGCCCAGTCTTGTCGGCCAGAGCCGAACACTGCCAGCGGAGACGTCGGGATTGTCCAGGGCTCGTTGGTGACTGCTGGTTGCTCCGTGCCGGGAGCGGCGTAAGTGATCTCGCCGACCTGGATTCGGCTAGGTGGTTGGCTTGCGTCCTGGGCCCGCATTACCGACACCGGTGCATGTGTAGCGCCTCGAGAACATTGCGCGGCGGTGATGAAGCCGGGCAGTCGCTGATCAGCACGGTTCGGGTCGGGGTAGTCGATGAGAAAGCCGGCCTTGCACACCATGGTCGCGGTTCCCTCGCCAACCATGATCGGAGATCCTGGTTGCAGCCGAGCCGCGGGGGCGGACGTCAAAATCGGCGCGTTGATCACCGGCGGGGCTGGGGCGAATGAGTCGGTGGCTTTGGCGCTCGGTGATGTTGTGCCCGAAGCCTTGTCGGTCGCTGCCGGGCCGCACCCGATGGCAGTGCTGAAAACTGCGGCCGCCGCTAGGACCACTGATACCGCTGTATATGCCCTTCCTGGCCGCCGAGTGATTCGCGGCATTCGCATCGGGGCAGTCACCGGGTCGGAGTTGGGGTTGGCGGCGGCGTCGGGCTCGGAGTCGGACTCGTTGATCCGTTTGGCCACTCTATGTGGCTGTCTACGATTTTCGCTCCGCACTCCGTCACCTCCCGAATCAGGTCTCTTTGGTCATCCAAGAGTTTGTCTTTCTTCGCCTGCAGTTCCTGCCCGCGTCGGATGTAGTCTGCTGCCTTCCTGCGCTCCTCAGGATCGTTCAGATTGAAGTCCCGCTTTTCGCGGTTGTATGCATTGATTTCATCGGTAAGTTGCGCGTCTCTCTGGTTCCACTCGTCTACCTTCTGCATGAGCTCTGCAACGTCTTCGGGGTCGCATCTTGCCGGCGGGGGAGGCGGAGGCGTGGTCGTAGTTGTCGGGTTATCCGCCGGGAAGACGTTGCCGATACCAGCCATCGCGGTAGTCACTTTGCCGGCGAGTTGCCCATCAAGGCTGATCAGTAGCCCTGCGCGCTGGCGGATGTCAGCGGCGAGTGCTTGGGCTTGGGCTTGACGAGTTGCTCGCTCGACGAGGGAGCCGCCCGTTGAGTAGTCGGTGACCGATAAGTCTTCGCCAACAACGAATCCGGCGTCACGGGCATCTTCAACCGCGTACCGAACCCGCGACCGGGCCGCGTACAAATCGGAGGCACCGACGCGAGCGATGCGGGCCGCCTCGTGCAACTGGTCGACCAAGCCGCTGACTTTGGTGTGATCGGCGTGGGTTCGGGTGTGCAGCGCGTCAGCTCCGATGCCCTTCCAGTCGACTGACAGACTGTCTCGCCAGATCTGGTTGAACACCTCTTACCAACGATAGCCGGCTGCCGTCCAGGAAGCGGCAGCTTCGGTCAGATGCTCCGTCGGTCAGGCCATCAGGTTCGACAAGGTAGGTAGTGATCCGATTGCGGCCGCCATTCGTCAGCAGTCTCTTGCCCGGTCCGCTACTGCGGCGATTTGCGCCGCTGACTTGGCCTCATTCGCGCGATAGCCGGTGTTGGCCTGTGCCACTTTGGTTGCACTTGCCTGCACCCGCCCCGTCAGCGCAGCGGCGATCGTGATGGCAGCATGCGCTGCGTTCACCGCCGCTGCAGAGGACTGACATGGCAACCCGGCCGATCGTGGTGGGTCGACGCCGAGTGCGGCGGACTGGGTATGCCATCGGCGGGCGGTTAACCGAATGTCCTCGGTCGCAGCTCGCAGGATGTCCATGTCAGGAGTGTAGGACGCAAGGGCATTTCGCGTATGCGGCCACGATCGCCGCAGGATCGCGCAGGCGCACCCGACGGTCGTGATGTGCACGCCGCGTCGAGGCCGCGGCACCGTCGCCTCCCGCCAGCGTGCCCCGCAAAACGCCTACCCGGCAGCGCCGATCGCGTTCGCGAACTGTTGGGGCGCATAGGTCAGCAGTCCCGGCACGATGCCACCGATGGGCGTGCCCATGATTGGCACGTCATAGGAGAACCCGGCAATCACCACCGTCGCGGTGTAGTCGTGGGGGGGAACCAGAATCCCGTTGACAGGGAAATTGATGACCGCCGAATCCACGATTGGTACCGACAACGGCACGGTCATCGTGCCTTGCCCGTTGAGAAAGCCGTTGGCAACGACGGCGGGAGCATCGACGAGTGCGCCGATCGCCGCCGGCCAGTCACCGGCCTGCACGGCGTTGGTCAGCGCTGTCACGCTGGTGCCGACCGCGTTCGCGGTGGTCACCGCCGAACCCGCCGCATCTAGGGTCAGCGCCACTGGCAGCCCGAAGGTGCCGGTAATCGCGGGCGGAACATAACTCGTGAACTCCACCGAAACGGTTGTGTCCGTGGGTGTCCGGATCACGTTGGCGACGTTGAATGCGGTGTCGCCTGGAATACGCAGGATTGGCAGCAGGTCTCCCACTGGGCCGAGCAGCTTGATGTTGGACAGATCGCTGGTGTCGACACCGGTGGCGACGAGCTTGGACAGGCCCTCCGCCATGTCGCTGGCCGCGCCGCTGAAATCGCCTGCCAACACGGCTTGGAAGGCCGTTTGGAAGGTCGGCGGTAGGCCGGCCAGCCCGAGGGTGAAGTCCCTGGTGGCATTGCCGAGCGCCGCGAAGATCAGCTGGCCATAGCCGAATTGGTTGCTGACTATCTGGCCCAGGAACGGCGCCGGGTTGGCGGCCCAGGTAGCGCCGAGGCTTTGCAGGTTGGTGATCGTATTGGTGAACAGGTCTTGGTAGGCGCCGCCGACAGCGGCAGTGCTGCTGGCCAGGCCGCCGGGAAGCAGAGCAGACACGGCGGCTGCGCCCGGCTGGCCACCGGGTGTGCCGCCCATGCCGCCGGCTCCCTGGACGCCGGTGGTCGCGCCGGCCCCACCGGCGCCGCCGGCCCCACCGCTACCGCCAAAGTTGAGCAGGCCGGTGGCGTTGCCACCGTTGCCGCCGTCCGCGCCGATCGTCGCGCCGCCGCCGGTGGCCGCGCCGCCGACGCCGCCGACGCCGCCGGTGCCACCAAGAGCGATGAGGCTACTGGCGTCGCCGCCGCTTCCACCGACCCCGGCGGCTCCACCCGTTCCGCCATTGGCGGTGGTGGTGCCACCGGTGCCGCCGGTACCGCCGGTACCGCCGGTGCCGCCGGCACCGAACAGGCCGGCGGCGGTACCGCCGCTCCCACCGTCTCCACTGGCAGCCCCCTGGTTGCCGCCCCCGCCGTCGCCGCCGGCGCCGCCCGTCCCACCGGCACCGATGAAGCCGTTGTAGCCGCCGCTACCGCCAGCACCGCCGGCACCACTGGCGCCGGAGCCGGTAGCTGTCCCGCCGGCTCCGCCGGCTCCGCCGGTGCCACCGCTTCCGATGAAGCTGCTGCCTCGGTGCCGGCCGGTGCCGCCGGTGCCGCCGGTGCCGCTGAAGGTCGTTCCTCCGCCGGCGCCACCGTCCCCGCCGGCGCCGCCCTTGCCGAACAGCAGGCCGTCGGTGCCGCCGTTACCGCCGTTGCCGCCATGGCCTCCGTAGGACAGGCTGCTGCCGGTTCCGCCGGCGCCACCGGCACCGCCGGCACCGCCGTTACCGAAGAGGCTGGCGTTACCGCCCACGCCTCCATTGCCGCCGTTACCCGCGTTGTAAAGGACCGAGCTGTAATCCGACCCGAGGCCGCCGGCCCCGCCCGCACCGCCGTCGCCGTAGAGCAGCCCGCCGTTGCCGCCGTTGCCGCCATCACCTCCGGCGTAGCCGCTATCCGCATCCGGGGTCGTGCCGGCCCCGCCGACCCCGCCGGAGCCCCACAGCCCGACGCTGCCGCCGTCCCCACCGGCGTGGGAGCCGCCGCCGAGAATGGTCCCGCCGCCGGCCCCGCCAGCACCGCCGGTGCCGATGAAGGTGTTTCCGCCGTTACCACCGATGCCGGCTACCCCGGCGCCGCCCGCACCGCCGTTGCCGAACACGGCATTCCCGCCGTTGCCGCCGCCACCAAGTCCGCTTCCGCCGGTACCACCGTTGCCGAACAGCAGCGCGTTGCCGCCAACCCCGGCGGCGCCGTAACTCGTTGTCCCACTGCCGCCGGCCCCGCCTGTACCGCCGTTGCCGTACAGCACCCCTCCGTTGCCGCCGGCCCCTCCGCCGCCGACAAGGTAATCGCCGCCGTTCCCGCCGGCGCCGCCATTGCCAATCAGCCCGGCGTTTCCGCCTTTTCCGCCCGCTAGCCCGCCATCGGTTTGGCTGTATCCGTTGCCGCCGTTGCCGTAGAGCAGCCCGCCGTCCCCGCCGTTCGGGTTCGTCGCTGTTCCATCGATGCCGTTGCCGATCAGCGGGCGCCCTAGCAGCGCCTGGGCGGGCGCGTTCACCGCACCCAGCAGCGCCTGCCCGGCATTGGTGGCTTCGGCGGCGGCATACGAGCCGACCCCTGTGGTGAGGGCTTCAACAAAGTCGGCATGGAATGCCGTCGCTTGTGCGCTGAAGGCCTGATAGGCCTGACCGTGTTCGCCGAACACCGCCGCGATGGCCGCCGACACCTCATCGGCGGCCGCGGCCAGCACCGCCGTTGTCGGAAGGGCCGCCGCCGCATTGGCCACGCCGATGGCCGAACCGATATTCGCCAAATCCGACGCTGCCGCCTCCAGCATCTCCGGCGCCACAATCACATACGACATCTAATGCCACCCGGCCCTTCACCATTGAATTGTCCGCAGCACCAGAATCTAGCGTGACCGCCACGCCTTTTCGGCGTTACGGGCAATACTGTGTTGCCCGCGCCCGATCTTTGGTGGTCTCGGGAACTCCTTGTCACCGGCGGGTTCGGGCGATGGCCAGGGCTCCGGCGTTCCGGCTAACATTATTGTAACATTCGGCCGGGGCGCATGTCAATGGTCATCTGGAAGTCCCAGTTTTTTGCCAGGGAAAGTCCCGCTCCTGCTGTGGACGCCATGGGGCGACATCCAACGGCGACAGATGCGCGATAACGCGGGTGCTCGGCCGACCGCTCGCCCGCGGCGCCGCCATGTTCACGCTGATGGGGTGTTCGGCGCGCGCGTCACCACAGAGAATGCGGCCGATTTCGCCGCGGGTCGGGTCCGCCCCCGTCAAGGATGCCCCAGGCCGGGCGTGCCTTGATTCTGGTGCCGAAGTTGCAGTGTCCCAAGACAGTCCGGCTGCGAAGGGATGGGCGCTCGAGGGCATCGCGACGAATGTCCGTGCCGAGTCGGTGACACCCGAGGCGCGGTGAGCGCAAGCCGAATCCGCACGCGCCAAAGATCCGGTTCGGCACCGCGACAAATCACCGTCACGACGCCTCCACGCCCACATCGGCAAGTCCGCGGGCACACTGCCGGTCACACGCGCAGGGCGACGCAGATAGCCGGCGTCAATATTTGCCGGCAACTCCCAAAAGGCACCCCGAATGGGGAAACGATGTACCGCGGCTGGCGAACGACGTCAAAATCCGGACACGACACACCGGATGACCTTTGTGGCCAATCACCACCGCAAATATACCGTGAACCGCAGCGTCCAGCAGGAAAGGTATGTTGGTGAGCAAACACCCTGTCGATGGCATGTCGCGGCGAGAGTTCATGGCCAAACTCGCCGCCGCTAGCAGCGCCGGCGCAATGATGTCCTTGGCGGGTCCAGTGATCGAAAAGGCCTACGGCGCCGGTCCGTGCTCTGGGCATTTGACCGACATTGAGCACTTTGTGTTCATGCTCCAGGAGAATCGGTCTTTCGACCACTACTTCGGCTCGCTGTCGGGCATCAACGGATTCGACACGCCCTCATCAGCATTCCAGCAAAAGGGCTGGAATCCTCAGACCCAATCAATTGACCCCGCCGGCGTGACAATTCCCTACCGGTTCGATACCACCAGGGGCCCGCTGCTCAACGGCGCATGTGTCAACGACCCCGGCCACCAATGGATCGACATGCACCGGGCGTTCAACAACGGTGCCAACGACAATTGGCTGGGCGCGCAGGCCCAAGCCCAGACGCTGCAAGGCAACGTCCCGGTGACAATGGGTTACTACACCCGCCAAGACCAACCGATCCACTACCTGCTCGCCGATACCTTCACCATCTGCGATGGCTACCACTGTTCCCTGATCGGTGGAACCTCGCCCAACCGGCTGTACTGGATGAGCGCCTGGATCGATCCCAACGGCGAACAGGGCGGCCCGCTGCTGGTGGACCCCAACATCCAGCCGCAGGGCCGTTTCAGTTGGCGCACCATGCCCGACAACCTCAGCGATGCCGGAATCAGTTGGAAGGTGTACCAAAACAAGTTGCTGGGCGCGCTCAACAACACCGTCATCGGCTACGACGGCATGCTCAACGACTTCGTTCAGGCCCGGGATCCCCGCTCGAACATGGCCCGCTACGGCATCGCCCCGACCTATCCTTTGGACTTCGTCGCCGACGTCGCATCCAACCGGCTGCCCCAGGTTTCGTGGGTGTTGCCCGGGTTCCAGGTGTCCGAGCATCCCGGAGTGCCGGTGGCGCCTGCCGTCGGCGGCACCGCGATCGTCAATATCCTGCGCATCTTGCTGTCCAATCCCGCGGTGTGGGAAAAGACGGCGCTGATCGTCAGTTTCGACGAAAACGGCGGCTTCTTTGACCACGTCACACCGACAACTGCGCCGGAGGGCACGCCCGGAGAGTGGATTACCGTGCCCGACATCAACGCGGTCACCGGGTCCGGTGGCATCCGCGGGCCGATCGGCCTGGGCTATCGCGTGCCCTGCTTCGTGATCTCTCCCTACAGCCGTGGCCCGCTGATGGTGCATGACATCTTCGACCACACCTCGCAGCTGCGGTTGCTCGAGCAACGGTTCGGTGTGCCGGTTCCCAACCTGACCACCTGGCGACGGGGGGTGACCGGCGACATGACCTCGACATTCAACTTCGCCGTCCCGCCCAACGCATCACCACCGAATCTCGATCACCCCGCGTTGAAAGCCGTTCCGCAACAGGTGCAATGCGTTCCTGACACCGTGACGGTGTTTACCAAGACGGTGCCCCCATATCGGGTGCCGTTCCCTCAGGTGATGCCCAGTCAGGAGACCTCACCCGCCCGCGGGATCCCCAGCGGTCCCTGCTGATTTCCGACACCGCGCAAAACTGTCCGCTTGCGGGCTGTGCGCTCAGATGTCGGGTGTGCGCTGCGCCCAGGGCTTTGCCTGCTCGAGCTGGCTGGCGATGCGCAGCAGCACGTCTTCGCGACCGTAGGCGGCGACCAGCTGCACTCCGAGGGGCAACCCATCGGGTGTCCACTCCAGCGGGAGACTGATGGCCGGCTGACCGCTGGTGTTGAACGGGGGAGTGAACGGTACGAATTCGCCCGCGCGCTGCATCGCCGCCATCGGGTGCTCGGGGGTGCTCACGATGGTGCCGAGCTTGACCGGCAACGAGGCAACCGTCGGTGTGAGCAGCAGATCCCAGCCGTCGTGCCACCAGGACTGGATCGCCCTGCGGAACGCAGCGATCGCCGACAGCGCCAGCGCGTAGTCGACGGAAGTGAAGTGCTTGGCGAAGTCGGCCTGGGCCCGGTTCACCAGCTCGAATTCATCCTCGCCCAAGGGACGGCCGAGTTGCTCCTCGAAGCGGCGCTGCGCCAGGCCCATATTGGTGCTCCACAGCGCGCCGAACGTCGAGTCGAATGAGGCGTCCTCCAACGCCGCCGGCCATGCCACCTCCACGTGGTGACCTAGCGACTCGAGCAGCCGGCCGGCCGCCTGGGTCGCATGAGTGACTTCCGCGTCGACCGGCCCACCGCGGGGGTGGTGGTCGAGGATGCCGATGCGCAGCCGACCGGGGTCCGCACCGAGTTCCTCGGTGTAGGGCCGTATCGGCGGTGGCGCGATCACCGTGTCGCCGACGCCCGGTCCGCGCGTCGCATCGAGCAACGCGGCGGTGTCACGAACGGTGCGGCTGAGGCAGTGCTCGACCGACATGCCGCTCTCCTCTCGGAGCGGGCCGAGCGTGATGCGGCCCTGACTGGGTTTGAGCCCGACCAGGCCGCAGCATGACGCCGGAATGCGGATCGATCCGCCGCCGTCGCTGGCGTGGGCGAACGGCAGAATGCCCGAGGCGACGGCCGCCGCCGAACCGCCGCTGGATCCACCGGGTGTGCGGCTGGTGTCCCATGGGTTTCGGGTTGGGCCCCAGGCGACCGGTTCGGTGGTCGGCAGGCTGCCGAGTTCGGGGCTGTTCGTGCGCCCGGCTATCACCAGCCCCGCGGCGCGGTACCGGCCGACCAGCGTGGTGTCGGCGTCCGCGATGACATGCGCTTGCTTGAACGCGAGGTTGCCGTTGCTGATGGGCTGTCCGGCGTAGAGCGCATAGAGGTCTTTGATCAGGAATGGCACACCGCGAAACGGGCCGCCGGGGAGATCGGCGCTGGCCGTCTCGCGAGCGTGGTCGAACCAGCGGATCACCACCGCGTTCAATGCCGGGTTGATGCGCTCGATGCGCTCGATCGCGGCCTCCAGCAGCTCGCTAGGGGATGCCTCGCCGGCCGCGACCAGCGCCGCTTGATCGGTTGCGTCCATCCAACGGGTCTGCTCGGCAAGGGTGCTCATGCAAGCCTGTCTAGCATGAGGTTTGTGGCCCGGGAAGATAATTGGCGCCGCGGTGAGTTCATATGCTCTGAGCATCCGTCCGACACAGGAGCGAGGCACCACTATGACCCAAGACCTTCCTGAGATCGCCCTCGAGCTGCGTTCAGTGGTGACATCTGAGGGCACGCTCGAACTCTCGTTGCACGAGGTTGCGGTTCCGGTTCCCGGTGCCAATGAGGTACTGGTGCGGGTGGAAGCCTCGCCGATCAACCCGTCGGATCTGGGCCTTCTGGTCGCCAGCGCCGACATGGCTACCGCGACGGTCACCGGCACGGCGCAGCGCCCCATCGTCACCGCCCCGATCGGAAAAGCCACTTTGGGAGCCCTTTCGGCGCGACTGGACCAATCGCTGCCGGTGGGCAATGAGGGAGCCGGCACCGTGGTGGCCGCGGGCTCGTCCGAAGCGGCCCAAGCCCTCATCGGCAAGAAGGTGGCCATCGCGGGCGGCGCGATGTATTCGCAATACCGGGCGATCGACGCTTCCGCATGTCTGGTTCTGCCGGACGGGGCCACGGCCAGAGATGGGGCATCGTCGTTCGTCAACCCAATGACGGCACTGGGAATGACCGAAACCATGCGCCGCGAAGGGCATTCGGCCCTTGTGCACACCGCAGCGGCGTCGAACCTCGGCCAGATGCTGGTCAAGCTCTGCCTCAAAGACGGGATACCGCTGATCAACATCGTGCGTAAGCCCGAGCAAGAGGAGCTGCTGAGATCGCTTGGCGCCGAGTACGTCTGCAACTCCACTTCGCCGTCGTTCTCGACGGACCTCGTCGAGGCTCTCAAGGCGACATCGGCCACGCTCGCCTTCGACGCGACCGGCGGTGGGACGCTGGCCGGCCAGATCCTCAGCGGCATGGAGCAGGCGGCCAACGCGACCGCGGCCGAGTACTCACGCTACGGATCGAGCGTGCACAAGCAGGTGTACATCTACGGCTCCCTCGACACCAGTCCCACGGTGCTCAAGCGGGACTTCGGGATGGCCTTGGGCGTCGGCGGATGGTTGCTCACCACGTTCTTGCAGAGCGCGGGGGCTGAGGCTTTTGTTCGGCTGCGAGCTCGGGTGGCCGCGGAGCTCAGCACGACGTTCGCCAGTCACTACACTCGCGAGGTTTCGCTGGCCGGCATGCTCAAACCCGAGGCGTTCCACGAATACGTCAAACGAGCGACCGGCGAGAAGTTCCTCGTGACTCCCAACGCCGTTCCCGCTGACGGGGATTAGTGTGCCCGCTGCACCCAAACCCTTCGAGGTCCACGAGTCGGGTGCGCTCCTGCATGGCACCAAAGCAGAGCTGTCGGTGGGGGACCTGTTGGTGCCGGGGCGCCGGTCGAACTACGGCGCGGAGCGGCTGTCGAACCACGTCTATGTCACCCAAACGCTGGATGCGGCGGTGTGGGGAGCCGAGCTGGCGACGGGTGAGGGTCTTACGTCGTGGAACCGGTCGGTGCGCTAGAGGACGACCCGAACGTGACGGACAAAAAGCTTCCCGGAAACCCGACTCGCTCCTACCGCACCCGAGAGCCGGTGAGAATCATTGGTGAACTCACCGACTGGGCGGGGCATTCCCCCGCACAGTTGCAGGCCATGCGGGACCGTTTGGCCCAGCTGCAGCGGCAGGGACGTGCCGTCATCTACGACTAGTCGGTGAAGTCGATCCGCACCGAAACCGGTGTGGTTTCCAGTGCCTTGACCACGGTTGCTCCCAGTCTGCCGAACTTGCGCCCTCGCGCGACGACGTCGTCGTCGGGCCGCAATGCCGCCACGCCCGTAGGCCACCGAGTCCCCTGGCGAATCCGGATATTCGGGTTGTCGACGATGTTGCGTCCCCAGCCCGAGCGGGTGCCGTGCTGACAGATGATCCACGCGCCGTTGGCATCGAATTGCGCGGACACCGGAACGCGGCGGGCCTGGCCGTTCTTGCGCCCGATCGTCTCCAGCTCGGTGGCCAGCGCGGTTCGCAGTCCCAGCTTGCCCATCCCCTTCACGGCGGGGTTGAGTAAGTAGCGTCCGAGCGCACGCTCCCTGCGGAACTTGCGGAGCGTCTTGTCGTCTTTGACGTTTGTCATGGCGACCCCTTTGAGTCTTTGAGTGATCCGTCAGCGCTCGGCCAGAACCGGTGTCGGTCGCGGCGAATTCAGTCCGGTTTGCTTGCGGATGCCGTTATCGAGCACGGCGGCCGGTGCGATGCGCTTGAGCAACGCGAGTTGTCGGGCGTGGCGACCGGCGGGGTAGCGCAGCTTGATCCGTTTGTCGGTGGCCGCGGCGTACGTGGCGTCAGCCACAACGGCGGGCAACTCGGCGTTGCGAATCTTGTTTGCCACCACTGCGCGCACGGCGGCGCGATTGTCGGCGTAGGCCGCCTGCGGTGTGTCGGCCTCCCACATGTTCGACTCGAAATCTGTTCGGGTGTAACTGGGTTCGACCAGCAGCGCGCGTACGCCGTACTCGCGAAGTTCGTGATCCAGCGATTCGGTGTAACCCTCCACGGCATGCTTTGACGCGGCGTAGAGGGCCGCATACGGCGCGGGGAGGAAGCCGAGCACCGAGCTGATGTTGATGATTCGCCCGCTGCCGCGTCGGCGCATGTGTGGCAGCACCTCATTGGTGAGGCGGATGAGGCCGAAGAAGTTGGTGTCGAACAAGGAACGGGCCTGGTCGATCGAGCTCTCTTCGGCGGCCCCGGCGATTCCCAGGCCGGCGTTGTTGACCAGCACGTCGATGTGTCCGGTTCTGTCGATGACTTCCGACACCACCGAGCGAACCGCGGTGTCGTCGGTGACGTCCAGCGCCAAGGTCTCGACACCGGGAATCGGAGCCAAGCGCTGCGGTGCGCGCGAGGTGCCGACCACGCGGAATCCCGCGCTGGCCAGTCGCACTGCAATGGCCGCGCCGATGCCAGAGGACACTCCGGTGATCAGTGCGACGGGCGGTGTGGATGTCATCGGGGTCCTCTCCCTGGTTTATACCGATGGGTCTACCTGACATTAGTAGACCAATCGGTATACTGCAACCGATGGGTGTGTTAGCGACCAGCGGACCCGAGGAAGGGCGAGACGATGACCGCGCGTGAGCGTCTGATCGAAAGCGCCATCGAGCTGCTGCGCCGTAACGGGGTTGCGGGGACCGGCCTAGCCGACCTACTCGAACACAGCGGCACCGCGCGCCGGTCGGTCTACGTGAACTTTCCCGGCGGCAAGTCAGAGCTGATGACCGAGGCTACCCGGACGGCGGGCCGGCTCATGGATTCCACTCTGGCCAGCATCGCCGCCGGCGGCGATCAGCCGTTGGTGGCGTTCGCGGACTCGTGGAAGCAGACCCTGCGCGCCAGCGACTACGCGGCCGGATGCCCGATCGTGGCCGCCGCGCTCGGGCGCACGGAGTCGCCGTCGGCCGCGGATGCAGCCGGTGAGGTATTCGGCGCTTGGCAGACGGTGCTTGCCGGACGCTTCCGGGCCCAGGGCGTGGGGGACGACACGGCCGAATCGCTGGCCACCACCGTCGTGGCCGCGGTCGAGGGTGCCGTGATTCTCTGCCTGGCCGCACGCTCCACCGACCCACTGGACCGGACCGTGCCGATGTTGCAACAGCTGATCGCTCAGCACACCTCGCGACCATCGGGGTAGGCAGTGAATCTGCCCCTGTCGCAGCCGTTTCGCTGCCCACGGAATAATTGGTCGGCGCGCAATGTCTCATCGGTGACGCGACGCAGACAGATAGGGGTAGTGCGATGAAGTTCGGGATCTCCACCTTCGTCAACGACGACAGCATCGATCCGGTGTCACTGGCGCGTGCGATCGAAGAGCGCGGGTTTTCGTCGCTGGTGATCGCGGAGCACACCCACATCCCGGCCAGCCGCGAAACACCGTATCCGGGCGGCGGCGAGCTGCCAGGGGTTTATTACCGCACCCTTGACCCGTTCGTCACACTGGCCGCCGCCGCGGCGGTGACGTCCAAGATCGAACTGTTCACCGGGATTGCGTTGCTCATCCAGCGTGACCCGATCACCACGGCCAAGGAAGCCGCAAGCATTGATTTTATTTCGGGTGGCCGATTCGTCTTCGGGGTGGGCGCCGGCTGGAACATCGAAGAACTACGCGACCACGGCACCGACCCAAAGACGCGCGGTGCGTTGCTGGACGAACGCATCGAGGCCATCAAGGCGCTTTGGACCGACGAACCGGCCGAATATCACGGCAAGTACGTGGACTTTCCCCCGTCCTACAGCCGGCCCAAGCCGGTGCGGCAGCCTCATCCGCCCATCTACATCGGCGGTAACTCCGATGCCACGGTGAAACGCGTCGTTCGCCATGACGCTGGCTGGATCTCCAACCCGCTTCCGGTGCACCAGCTCACCCAGCGGGTGGACCAACTACGCAGCGCCGCCGGTCACGAAGTCCCGCTGGCGATGTTCGGAACACCGAACAAGCCCGACTATTGGCGCGCCGCCCAAGACCTGGGCTTTGGCCAGCTGGCGCTGCTGCTGCCCACCTGCCCGCGGGAGGAGTCCCTGCGGCTGCTCGACGAATACGCTGCCCTGGTGGCTCAATACCACCAGTAGAGGTCCCGGGAGGGCCCAGTTTCTTGCGCGAGCAGACGCAAAATCGCGCCGCGGTCCGCGGCTCAGTGCGATTTTGCGTCTGCTCGCGGGGGCCGACTTAGAGTCGGCTCCAGGCCTCGCTGAGCACCCCGCGCAGGATCTGCTCCATCTTGTCGAACTCCTGCTGGCCACTGATCAGCGGCGGAGCCAGCTGCACCACTGGGTCCCCACGGTCGTCGGCGCGGCAGTAAAGCCCGGCTTCCAGCAGTGCGGAGGACAGGAAGCCGCGCAGCAGCCGCTCACTTTCCTCATCGCTGAAGGTCGCCTTGGTGTCCTTGTCCTTGACCAGCTCGATGCCGTAGAAGAATCCCTCGCCGCGGACATCGCCGACGATCGGCAGGTCGAGCAGCTTCTCCAGCGTGGTGCGGAACGCGGGCGCGTTCTGCTTGACGTGGTCGTTGAGGCCTTCCCGCTCGAAGATGTCCAGGTTGGCCAGCGCCACCGCGGAGGACACCGGGTGCCCACCGAACGTGTAGCCATGCGCAAACGTCGTCTTGCCGTCGTTGAACGGCTCGAACAGTCGGTCGCTGGCGACCATCGCGCCGATCGGCGAGTACCCGGAGGTCATGCCCTTGGCGCAGGTGATGATGTCGGGGACATAGCCAAAGTCGTTGCACGCGAACATCGATCCGATGCGACCGAAGGCGCAGATCACCTCGTCGGAGACCAGCAGCACGTCGTACTCGTCGCAGATTTCGCGGACCCGTTCGAAGTACCCGGGCGGCGGCGGGAAGCAACCGCCCGCGTTCTGCACCGGCTCGAGGAAGACGGCCGCGACCGTGTCGGGCCCCTCGAACTCAATCGCCTCGGCGATTCGGTTGGCCGCCCACAGGCCGAACTCCTTCGAGTCGTCTGCATACGGTGCGGGGGCGCGGTAGAAGTTGGTGTTCGGAATCCGCACGCCGCCGGGGGTGAGCGGCTCGAACGGCGCCTTGAACGCCGGCAACCCGGTGATGGCCAGCGCGCCATGCGGTGTGCCGTGGTACGCGGTGGATCGCGAAATTGCCTTGTACTTACCGGGTTTGCCGGTTTCCTTGAAGTACTGCTTGGCCAGTTTCCACGCGGACTCGACGGCCTCGCCGCCGCCGGTGGTGAAAAACACCCGATTGAGATCGCCGGGTGCATAGTGCGCGACGCGCTCGGCGAGCTCTATCGCGGTCGGGGTGGCGTAGGACCACAGCGGGAAGAAGGCCAGCGTTTCGGCTTGCTTGGCGGCGGCCTCCGCGAGTTCGGTGCGGCCGTGGCCGGCCTGCACGACGAACAGCCCCGACAGTCCATCGAGGTAGCTGTTGCCGCGGTCGTCCCAGATTGTGACGCCCTCACCGCGGGTGATGATGGGCGGCGTGATCCCGGCGCCGTGACGGGCGAAATGCCCCCACAGGTGGCGGTTGGCCTTGGCGGACAGTTCAGTCATTTGACTCCCCAATTGTATTGCTGTTTAACGAGTTTCAGGTAAACGAGTGTCTCGGTCGAGAGAACTCCGGGCAGCGCCCTGATTTCCAGATTCAGCAGATCGAGCAGATCGCCGTCGTCTTTGCAGACCAGTTCGGCGATCACATCGAATGTTCCCGCGGTCAGTACGACATAGTCGATCGCGGGAATAGCCGCCAATTGCTGCGCGAGTTTGGTGGTGTCGCCGGTGGCGCGGATGCCGATCAGCGCCTGGCGGGCGAATCCGAGTTGGATCGGGTCGGTGACGGCCACGATCTGCATTACTTCGGTCTCGATCAATCGCTGCACGCGCTGGCGGACCGCGGCCTCCGAGAGCCCGACCGTCTTGGCGATCGCCGAGTAGGAACGCCGACCGTCTTCCTGCAGCTCCTTGATGATCGCCTTGGAGAGGTCATCGAGCTGCGTGGCCGCGCCCAGGCCAGTCGGGCGCAGCTGTTCCGGTTGATTGCCAACCGGTGCGCCAGAACTAGTCATGGCAGACAGTATACACGAAATCAGTGGAATATGTATAGCTTAACCACTGAAATCGATGCGAAATCCGATAAAAAGTGCGAAATGCGTAGCGGAACCGCACGTGGTCAGATATCTTATCGCCATGACAACGACTGTGTCGGTGGCCGGAAGTTGGATTAACGGTGCAGCTCACAGCACGGGCGGGCGCCAACATGCGGTAATCAACCCCGCGACTCAGGAAACCATCGCCGAGCTGGCCCTGGCCACACCGGCCGACGTCGACCGCGCTGTCGTAGCGGCGCGACGTGCCCTGCCCCAATGGGCCGGCGTGACGCCGGCCGAACGCTCCGCCGTGCTGGCCAAGCTTGCGGACTTACTCGAGCAGCGCGCACCCGAACTGATCGCCGAAGAGGTGTGCCAGACCGGCAAGCCACTACGGCTGGCCGAGGAATTTGACGTGCCCGGCAGCGTCGACAACATCCGGTTCTTCGCCGGCGCCGCGCGGCGTTTGCCGGGTCAGGCCACCGCCGAATACTCCGCCGATCACACCTCGAGCATCCGCCGTGAGGCGATCGGCGTGGTGGCCACCATCACGCCGTGGAATTACCCGCTGCAGATGGCGGTGTGGAAGGTGATGCCGGCGTTGGCGGCCGGGTGCACCGTCGTCATCAAGCCGAGCGAACTCACCCCGCTCACCACGCTGACCCTGGCGCGGCTGGCCGCCGAGGCCAGTCTGCCCGATGGCGTGCTGAACGTCGTGACGGGACTGGGCGCCGACGTGGGGGCGGCACTGGCCGCTCACCCCGGCGTCGACCTGGTCACCTTCACCGGGTCCACCGCGGTGGGGCGCAAGGTGATGGCCGCCGCTGCCACGCACGGCCGCCGCACCCAGCTCGAGCTCGGAGGCAAGGCCCCGTTTGTCGTGTTCGACGACGCTGACCTGGATGCCGCGATACAAGGAGCGGTGGCCGGCGCGCTGATCAACTCGGGGCAGGACTGCGCAGCGGCGACCCGTGCCATTGTCGCGCGCGAGCTGTACCACGACTTCGTGGCCGGGGTGGCCGACGTGATGTCGACGGTCGTGATCGGCGACCCCATGGACCCCGACACCGACATCGGGCCGCTCATCTCGCTCGCCCATCGTGACCGGGTGGCCGACATCTTGGCCAAGGCTCCGGCGCAGGGAGCCCGCATCGTGGTGGGTGGCCGGATTCCGGATTTGGCCGGTGCCTTTTATCTGCCGACGCTGCTGGCCGACGTCGGCGAACAGTCACAGGCCTACCGCGAAGAGATCTTCGGCCCGGTACTCACGGTGCGTGCGCACGACGGCGACGACGACGCGCTGCGACAGGCAAACGACACCGACTACGGGTTGGCCGCATCGGCATGGACCCGCGATGTCTACCGGGCGCAACGGGCCTCGCGAGAGATCTCGGCGGGCTGCGTGTGGATCAATGACCACATTCCGATCGTCAGCGAGATGCCGCACGGCGGCGTGGCAGCGTCCGGGTTCGGAAAAGACATGTCCGAGTACTCGTTCGAGGAATACCTCACCATCAAACATGTCATGAGCGACATCACTGGTGTCGCTGAAAAGCCTTGGCATCGAACAATCTTTTCCACGCGAATCTAGTTCTTGAGATCGCCCGACGGTTTACCGGACCGGGGCGATCCGACCAGCCCGATTCAGCTCGACACGGAGAGTGGGGATTGATGAATCGTGCCCGCCGCGGGTGGGCAAGCGCGGATGTGATGCCGCAGAACCGATCTAAGCAATGCATCCCACGTGCCCGGTGAACGCCGAGCATGCCGAATCTGCCCGATACCGCGGGCTGGTCAGAAAGGTCTGGATACAGCGTGGCTAATGTCGAAGCGCCAGTTACATACTCAGTGGCGGTGGTTTCACAGTGACGACGACACCGATGCGCATCTTGTTGGTCGGCGCTGGCGGCGTGGGCTCGGCATTCTGCGCGATTGCCGCGCGCCGCAGCTTCTTCGAACATGTGGTGGTCTGTGACTACGACGAGGCGCGGGCCAGCCGTGCCGCGCAGGCGGTGGCCGATGCGCGGTTCTGCTCAGCCGCTCTTGATGCCGGATCTGCGGACGCGGTAGCCGCCGCGGTGCGCCGTCATCAGATCACCCACGTAGTCAATGCGGTCGACCCGCGATTCGTGATGCCGATCTTCGAAGGGGCGCTGGCCGCCGGGGCCGACTACCTGGACATGGCGATGAGCCTGTCTGAGCGCCATCCCGAACAGCCCTACCAGCTGACCGGGGTCAAGCTCGGTGACGAGCAGTTCGCCGCCGACGACCAATGGCGGGCCGCGGATCGGCTCGCGCTGGTGGGAATGGGAGTCGAGCCGGGGCTTTCCGATGTGTTTGCCCGCTACGCCGCCGATCACCTATTCACCGACATCGACGAACTGGGGACCCGCGACGGCGCGAACCTGACCGTGGACGGGTATGACTTTGCGCCGTCGTTCTCGATCTGGACCACCATCGAAGAATGCCTGAACCCGCCGGTGATCTGGGAGCACGATCGTGGCTGGTTTGTTACCGAACCCTTCAGCGAACCAGAGGTTTTCGACTTCCCAGACGGGATCGGACCGGTGGAATGCGTCAACGTGGAGCACGAGGAAGTGCTGCTGATGCCCCGCTGGGTCAAAGCCAAGCGCGCCACCTTCAAATACGGTCTGGGTACCGAGTTCATCGAAGTGCTCAAGACGCTGCGCAAGCTGGGGCTGGATCGCACCGAGAAGATCACCGTCGGCGGCGCGCAAGTCAGCCCGCGCGATGTGGTCGCCGCCTGCCTGCCCGATCCCGCCACGCTGGGGCCGAAGATGCACGGCAAGACATGCGCGGGGTTGTGGGTGACCGGAACCGGCAAGGACGGCAACCCGCGCTCGACCTATCTGTATCACGTCGTCGACAACCAATGGTCGATGAACGAGTACGGACACCAGTGTGTGGTCTGGCAAACCGCGATCAACCCCGTTGTGGCGCTGGAACTGTTGGCCAGTGGCACCTGGAGCGGCAGGGGAGTGCTGGGTCCGGAAGCGTTCGACGCGGTGCCCTTCCTCGAGCTGCTGAGTGCCTACGGGGCGCCGTGGGGCCTTCAGGAGGTACCTGCCAGGAGTTGATCGCCAAGCCGCGACCGCCGGCGACTCGCCGGTCGGCATGGTGACGCGCCCAGATCCGGTTTCGAGTTGCCACATCCTCGATAGTGGGGCACCTTGACGCTGACAAGAAGACCAGTCATCAACCGATCGAAGGAGATTGTGTGAGCCAGGGTGAGGCCACGAGCGTCGCGGTGGAAGGCAAGGGTCTCAAAGGTGGCGCCGTGGGGCTGCTATCCAGTGTTGTTATCGGTACGGCCTCCACGGCACCCGCCTACAGTCTGGCGGCGACGTCGGGACTCATCGTGGCAAGCCGCGGCGAGTTGCTTTGCGGCGTCAAGGCGCCGGCGATCGTGCTGCTCTCGTTCATTCCGATGTACATGATCGCCGTCGCCTACCAGGAGCTCAACAAGGCCGAACCCGATTGCGGGACGACCTTCACCTGGGCATCGCGGGCCTTCGGGCCGGTTACCGGGTGGCTCGGGGGCTGGGGCATCATCGCCGCCGACGTGATCGTGATGGCCAACTTGGCGCAAATCGCCGGTGCGTATTCCTTTACGTTCGTCGGCGAGCTTGGCTGGCAGTCGGCGAGCAACCTGGCGCACAGCACGTTGTGGTCCACGGTCGCGGGCGTCGCCTGGATCGTGGTGATGACCTACATCTGCTATCGAGGCACCGACGTCTCTGCGCGGATGCAGTACGTGTTGCTATCGGTGGAACTCGTTGTGCTGGTCGCTCTGGCGGCCGTCGCGCTGGCCAGGGTCTACACCAATCATGGCGATGTGGGCTCGTTGCGGCCCTCGTTGTCCTGGTTGTGGCCCAGCGGTTTGGACTTTGGCACCCAAATGGCGCCGGCGTTGCTCATCACCATCTTCATCTACTGGGGCTTTGACACCGCGGTGGCATGTAACGAGGAGACCGATGACCCCGGCCGCACCCCCGGGCGTGCGGCGGTGATCTCAACGTTTCTGCTGCTGGCCACCTATGCGGTGGTCACGGTGGCGAGTATCGCCTCCGCCGGTGTCGGCGTCGACGGCATCGGACTGGGAAATCCGGACAATTCCAACGATGTCTTCGCCGCGGTCGGGCCGGCCTTGTTCGGCGACGGCGTCCTCGGCAAGATCGGGCTGCTGTTGCTCTCGGCGTCGATCCTGACCTCCGCGTCGGCCTCGACGCAGACCACAATCCTGCCCACGGCGCGCACCACGCTGTCGATGGCGGTGTACAAGGCACTGCCCGCGTCGTTCGCCAAAATCCACCCTCGCTACCTCACGCCCACCGTGTCGACGATCGCGATGGGAGCGGTGTCGATCTTGTTCTATGTGCTGTTCACGCTGGTCAGCCGCAACCTGCTGAGCGCACTGATCGGTTCGGTTGGGTTGGTGATCGCGTTCTACTACGGGCTCACCGGATATGCCTGCGCGCACTATTACCGTGCGACGCTGACCAAGTCGCTGCGCAACTTCGTCAAGCGCGGCGTCGTGCTGCTGACCGGCGGGGTGGTGTTGACGGTGGTCTTCATCTTCGGCCTGATCGAGTACGCGAAGCGGGACTGGCTCGTCGAGAACGGCCACAATGTCACGATCTTCGGGTTCGGCGCGGTGGCGGTGGTCGGGGTGGGGTCCATGCTGCTCGGCGTGGTGGTGATGTTGATCTGGTGGGCGATCTCGCCCGGCTTCTTCCGCGGCCGTACGCTGCGGCGCCACAGTGCCGATCTGCTCCTCGAGCCGGCCGTGTCCCCGCCCGCGCATCTGGCCCTGCCCGACTCGGGAGACATGCAGACGGTGATTGCGGCAGACCTGTCGAACTTGCCGGCGGGCGAAACCGCGGTCAATCCGCAGACCGGCCAGCACTTGACCAAGGACACCAGCGGGGCGTCTTAGGCGTCTTAGGTCTAATTCAACCGGTGTTGCCCGGTTGGGTACCTAGCGTCGAACCGAAGAAGTCGCGCAACGCATCCCAGTGGCGGCGGGCCGCATCGGCGTCGTAGCCGGGGTTGTCCGCAACGGCGAATCCGTGTTCGGCGGCATAGGTTTCGATCGTGTGGTCCACTCCGGCCGCGGTCAGGGCCCTGCGCAGGGTTGCGGCCTGCTGCGGAGGGAACAGTGCATCGTTGTCTGCCGCGGCGACATACACTTTCGCGCGCATCCGGCTGGCCAGCAGGTGCGGACTGTTGGGACTGTCGGCAGCCAATTGACTTCCGTGGAATGACGCGACTGCCGCGACACGATCCGGACATCGTCCGGCGACGATCATTGAGACCCGTCCGCCTCTGCAGTATCCGCATACACCAAAGCTGTTGTCGCGCACCTCTGCTCGCGTACTCAGGTAGTCGAAGTAGGCATCGGCATCACTGGCCATCATGTCGGGGATCAAACTGTCTCCCAATGCCATCATCCGTGCCCGCTCGCCTGGATCGGTGAATGCCGACGGCAACGAGAATGGGGCGTAGCCACGATGGCGGTAGTACATGTCGGGTAGCAACACCGCATAGCCGAAACCGGCCAGGGTCGCCGCCATCTCCTGAAAGGTCGGCCGGAATCCGCCGACATCGGGATACATGACGACGCCCGGCACCGGTTCGCAGGTATCAGGTACGAACAGGCTCACCGGACAGCTGTCGTCGGGGGTGGACACGGTGTCTTGCACATGGCGCACAATGACGTTCTACACGCTCGCGCCACCCGGCGGGCGTCGGGAACGTCAATTTGCCGAGCCGCCGGCCCGCCGAACAACTCGGCGGCGAAGCCGCGCTGGGTCGCGAGGCGAGGCGATTTGTTGGTTGGCTCCGGGCCCGCGATTGCGCGGTCGTGCGGCGTTGCTTCAGCTCAATTCATCGTGATGAGTTTCGGTGAGACCATTTGTCACATCGGCCGCCTGTGACCAAATCTTTTCGAAGCCTTGACCATTCAGGTCACGCGTACTTACGCACCGTCTGCCATGTCGCCCCTAACATCGTCGAAACAACAATGACAATTTGGTCATCTCAAAGGGTGATAAACGCGATGCGGGCAGTTGTTAGGTCTGTTCTAGTGGTGATCGGGATCGCTGCGGCAGTGGTCGCAGGGCCAGGTGACGTACGTCTGGCGGGGATCAACCGGTCGCAGGGCTATTTATCGATTGCATCACTTCGACCCACGCGGGGCGAGGTGGTGGGTGTTGCGCACCCCGTGGTGGTGACGTTCAGCGGGCCGGTCGCCGACCGGCATGCGGCCGAGCGCGCCATCGCGGTGAAGTCGGCGCCCGCGATGACCGGTAGGTACCAGTGGCTCGACAACAACGTTGTGCAGTGGGTTCCCGATCAATTCTGGCCGGCGCACAGCACCGTGGCCCTCTCGGCGGGCGGCGTATCCTCGCAGTTCAAGACGGGTCCGGAGGTCCTCGGTGTTGCCGACATCGCAAATCACACCTTCACCGTGACTATCGATGGGGTCGACGCGGAACCGCCGCCTCGGTTACCCGCCCCGCACCACCGTCCCCATTGGGGTGAAGATGGGGTGCTTCCCGCCTCGATGGGTAGATCGGAGTATCCGACGCCGGTCGGCACCTACACCGTCTTTTCGAAAGACCGTTCGGTGATCATGGATTCGAGCAGCGTCGGAATACCCGTGGATGCTCCTGACGGTTATCGGCTCACGGTGGACTACGCCGTTCGCATCACCGGCCGCGGCCTGTATGTGCATTCCGCTCCGTGGGCGACACAAGCAATGGGGGTGGAGAACATCAGCCATGGCTGCATCAGCCTGAGCCCCGCCGACGCCGAATGGTACTTCAACACGGTCAACGTCGGCGACCCGGTGATTGTGAAGGAAGGGGTTCCCTCGCAAGTCAAGTCGGCCGATCCCATCCCCGCCCGCACAATCAAGTCGGCCGATCCCATCCCCACCCGCGCTGTTGAGGGACTGCCGGGCCAGCCCGAAGAGCCAGCACCGCCCAGCAACTGATCAGGGGTTGCAGCAGGGCGCAACCGGTTGGGTGGCCCCGGCTAACGTCGCGCCAGTGACCACCGTGGGTGCCGGTGGGGCAGGGGCCGGTGCCGGCGGGGGACCAGGTAGGACGACTGGGTCAGCCGTCAGCGCCGGGTCGATGGCGGTGGGCTCGCCTTTGCCCCCGGCCTGAAGCAGTAGTGGCGCGGCGGCCGGTCCCGGAGCCGCTACCGGCACCGGAGCGCCAACCGCCACCGGCACTGGTACTGGTACTGGTACTGGCGCGCCGGCTGGCAGTGGTACCGGGGCGCCCGCGGGCACCGGTGCCGGGATCGGTACCGGGCCGGCGGCGGGCACCGGCAGCAATGGGCCGCCCGCGACGGGCACCGCCCCCGCTACCGGGGGGCCGGGCAGGATCGGCGCCATCACTGGCGCCGCACCCGCCGCGGGTGCTCCAACCCCCGCCATCTGTTCCACACAACTGGGGTCGCCCGTTCGTAACGGCGTCGCCGCCGCGCTGGGGCTGAACGCAAAGGCGGCCCCGCACAACCCGGCACTGGCAACCACAGCGATGTTGATTCGATCAAACTTTCTCAACGACAACTCTTCTCATGATCGCGCTCAGAAGGTATCTCCGCGAACGAACGGTGCGGCGGAACTGTATCGCCGTCCGGAGATCTTTCCTAGACGAGCGGCCGATTTAGTTGCCGAACCGATGCGCGGCGGGGACGTCGTAACCGTGTCTTCTCCAAAACGATTTGCTACGGATGAGATTGGGTATCGATGAGCGCCGTCGGTCACAAGAGCATTTCGAACCAAACATGTTCGGTGACAGTCCTCTTGGCGGCAGCGGCACGCACTCTTGATGGCCGTGCACCGGCACGCAGTTGGCGCCTGCCGCTATGCTGGGGCGCCGGCGAGTTCGCGAGCGGAGCCTCAGGGTGCGTGAATCCTGAGCTGTCTTCCCGGATCGGGCTAACATTTCGGCTGATAGCTGATAGTTTTTGTGAAGTCGCGATCCGATGACTGTCGGGTTTTGGTAGTTGGAGTTGGAGTACGTTCATGCCGCACGTGACCACTTCGCCGAACCTGCTGGCCGCCACGGCCGGGGATTTGGCCGCGATCGCTTCGACGATGCGCCAAGCCAGTGCGGCTGCCGCGGCCCCGACGGCGGCCGTGCAGCCCGCGGGCGGCGACATCGTCTCGGCAGGAATCGCGTCGTTGTTCGGCGCGCACGCCTACAACTACCAGGTTCTCAGTGCCAAAGCAGCGGAGTTTCACGACCGGTTTGTCGAGATCCTGCAAACGAGCGCGCAAGCGTACGGCTCCACCGAGGCCACCAACGCCTCGCCGTTGGAGAAGGCGATCGGCGTGTTCACCGCGCCGGCAGAGGGGCAGGCCGGGGGACCCGGAACGGGAAACGGCGCCATCGGCGGCGGTCTGCATGGCGGTGCCGGCGGATTTGGCGATGTCGGTCAACCCACCGCTAACGCCGCACCGGTCGGACCCGCCGGCGCTACGGCCGCGGCCGGAACCGGAGGCAGTCCCGCCCAGGCCACGGTGCACTCCGGACCTGCGGCCGGCAACGGAGATGCTGCGTCGGTGGGCACCGGCGTACAACACGGCGGTGCCGGAGGTGGTAGCGGAGACGGCATGGCTAGCTCGCACGTCAGCGACGGCGGCGCGGCCAGGGCCGGCGGGGCGGCTAACTCGGCCGGCGGTACCGACGCGGCCGCCAGCTCGAGCGGAGCAGGCGGCGGTGGTTCGGCGGGCCAAGGTGTTGCCAGCACCGGTGGTGACCACGGTGCCGGTGCGACCAGCTCGGCCAGCGGCCACAGTCCTGGTCATGGCGTCGGGCTCGGCTCCGGCCTTGGCAGGTCATTGGATGGATATGGCACGGCCGCCTTGGCAGGCGGGCCGTTGGGGGCCGTGGGCAGCGGTGCCCCTGGAGCCGTCGGCGGTGTGGGCGAACTGTTGGCGCCGACGGCAACATCGGCGCTGCCGACAGCGGCCTCCGCGACGGCCGAACCTTCCTTGACGATGTCGACTAAAGCTCAACTGGTGCATGCAACCAACCCGCTGCAGCCGGTCAACCCGGCCCACTCGGACAGTTCGGCGAACCAAGGCGGTCCGGCGCGGCGGACCGGGGTTGAGCGCGACGGGCCGACCTTGTTCCTTCCGCTGACGAGCCTTCGTGGATTGCGCCGGCATTCAAAGAAGCGCTCGGGGCTTCGGGCCCAGAGCGGACGGTTGCGCGACTCCGGTGACGCGGTGAGCAGCCCGCGGTGGGAGCCTGACGACCTGTTGCGCGCTCTGGGTCTACGCCCGCCTGGACACCAGTAGGTGTCGCATCTAGCTGCGTAGTGCCGCGGGTGATTGCCGTGCACCGGCGTCGGTCGGGCGCGGCAGGGCTGGTGCCTATCACGGGATCAAGAGACCGGTGAAATCGCTCAAATATTGACGTGGCATCCGGTCGCGTGGGGATGGCGGCCGGCCTCGATGAGCAACCGGGTGCGCAGCAGCGGCCCCGGTGCTAGCGCAGAGCGCCGGGCGTGGGGGCTGAATCACCAGTGTCCGCTGACGCGGCCGACCCCCACGCCCGACGGGCTCATCACAGGATGTAGAGCATCTCCTGGTAGGTGGGAAGCGGCCACAAGTCATTGGCCACAACGCTTTCCAACGTGTCAGCGGCGCAGCGCACCGCGTCCATCGCGGGCAGCAGCGCCTCCTGGGCATGCTTGGCCTCGCTGAGCGCCGAATCCGCCGAGTGCTCGGACAACGCCATCTTCAGTGACGCCAGTGCCGCGGACAGATCCGACAGCGGAGCCGAAATCGCTTCCAGCGCGACCATGCTCGGTTCAACGCCAGCGGCCTTTAGAGCGGCGACGTTCTGGGCGAGTTCGGTCTGGTAGCGCATCGCCGCCGGCAGGATAACCGTCGTCCCCATCTCCAACGTCAGCCTCGCCTCGACCGCGATGGTCAGCGCGTACTGCTCCAAACGGACCTCGTAGCGGCTGTGCAGCTCTCGTTCATTGAAGACGTCGTATTTGTGGAAAAGGTCGATCGACTCCGGCTTGATCAACTCGGGAATGGCGTCCAGCGTGGTCTTGAGGTTCGGCAAGCCTCGTTCGGCCGCCTCGACCTGCCAGTTCTCCGAATAGCCGTCACCGTTGAACACCACCGCACCGTGTTCGGTGATGATCTCGGTGAGCAGCTTCTGCACCGCGGCGTCGAAGTCCTCCCCGTCCTCCACGGCCTTCTCCAAGACCGTGGCCATGTAGTCGAACGAGTCGGCCATGATCGTGTTGAGGATGGTCATCGGTACCGCAACCGTCTGGCCCGAGCCGGGTGCGCGGAATTCGAACCGGTTGCCGGTGAACGCAAATGGGCTGGTGCGGTTGCGGTCGCCGGGATCGGTGGGTAGCGGCGGCAGGGTGTCGACCCCAATAATCATGGTGCCCTTGTCCTTTGACGAAGTGGCCGCACCTTTGGCGATCTGCTCGAACACATCGGCAAGCTGCTCACCAAGGAAGATCGAGATGATCGCCGGTGGCGCCTCGTTGGCCCCCAACCGGTGGTCGTTGGTGGCCGATGCAACTGAAACCCGAAGCAGCCCAGCATATTTGTGCACGGCACGGATCACCGCGGCGCAGAACACCAGGAACTGCGCATTTTCGTGTGGCGTATCGCCGGGAACCAGCAGTGAGCCGAGCTCGGCATTGCCGACCGAGAAGTTGACGTGCTTACCCGAACCGTTGACCCCCGCGAATGGCTTCTCGTGGAACAGGCATTCCATGCCGTGCTTTTTGGCCAGCGTCTTGAAGACCGTCATCAGCAGCTGCTGGTGGTCAGAAGCGATGTTGGCCCGTTCGAACATCGGGGCCACCTCGAACTGGCCCGGGGCGACCTCGTTGTGGCGGGTCTTGGCGGGAATGCCCAGTTTGAACAGCTCCCGCTCGGTGTCCATCATGAAGCCCAGTACCCGCTCGGGGACTGCGTCGAAGTAGTGGTCGTCGAACTCCTGGCCCTTGGGTGGCTTGGCGCCGAAGACGGTGCGACCGGCGTTGACCAGGTCGGGCCGCGCCACGAAGAAGTGCCTGTCGACCAGGAAGTACTCCTGTTCTGGACCGCAGAACGAGACGACCTTGTTGAGTTCCTTGTGGCCGAACAGTTTCAGAATGCGCTCGGCATGGATGCCCATGGCCTGCTGGCTGCGCAGCAGCGGCGTCTTGTAGTCGAGGGCATCCCCGGTCATCGAGACGAAAATCGTGGGAATGCACAGGGTGTTGCCGTTCGGGTTTTCCAGAACATAGGCCGGGCTGGTGACGTCCCAGCCGGTGTAGCCGCGCGCCTCGAACGTGCTGCGCAACCCGCCGGACGGGAAACTCGACGCGTCGGGCTCACCCTGGATCAGCGTCTTGCCCGCGAACTCGGCCATCGTCTGTCCGTCGGCGGTGGGTTCCAAGAAGCTGTCGTGCTTTTCGGCGGTCAACCCCGTCATCGGGTAGAAGACGTGAGCGTAGTGGGTGGCGCCCTTCTCCAGCGCCCAGTCCTTCATCGCCACCGCGACCGCGTCGGCGACCGCAGGGTCGAGCCTGGCGCCTTTGTCGATGGTGGCGAGGACCGACTTGAACACCGCTTTTGGCAGCCGTGCCTGCATCTCCGCTTTGGTGAAGACGTTGGAGCCGAAGATCTCGCCCGGGGCCTCGCCCGCGACGAAACTGACGGCTGGGGGGACATATGCCTCGACGTTGTTGATCGCCTGCAGGCGAACTGCGTTTCCGCTCAACTGAGCTCCTACCAGTAAGGGGGTCCGCGACGTCCTGCACCGCGGAAGGCGGACCGCCTCACCATAGGAAGCATCGATGCCAAACTTGTTACGCCGGTGTCAACGATGTGTCCGCAACGGTTGCGAACGTGAGACACCGACCGGGGCGTGCTGGCCCGGAACCCAAGAACCCCGGGCCGGCACGGGTGCCGGATCGCATGGCGCGGGTAAACCGGATAAACAGCGAAGCCGGTAGCGCCGATTGCGGCGGGCCGGCACCGAACACGGGAATCTACTCGACGATTCCGCCGCCTCGACCGGCCCACCGCACCAAGACTGTCTCCCGGCGCCACTTGTCGACCAGGCCCGCGCTGCCGATGACGACGGCGAGCACGCCCGATCAACGATGGGCGCGGGACCTAGATTTCCCCAGTGAGGTAACGCTGCAGGTTCGGCGCGATGGCTCGCGCGATGTCCTCTGCCGGCATCGAGGCGAACGGCTCGATCTGCAAGATGTAGCGAGCCATGACGACGCCCAGCAATTGCGACGCGACTAGCTGGGCACGGATCATGCCCGTTCCCGCTGGATTGTCGACCAGCGACGCCATCTCGGCGGTGACGACTTCTTGCAGGAATGAGCGTGCCAAGTCCACATCGCCGCCGCCGAACAGGGAGCGCAGCGAGGCGATCAACCCCGTGCCGAGTTCGGAATCCCACATCGGCAGCAGCATGGACGGCAGCGCGAATCCGAGTTCAGCGGTTGGGGTGTTCTGCATGCGTTTCAGCACGAGCTTTGGGTCGATGGGAAGGTGGATCGCGGCGGCGAACAGCTGCTGCTTGGTGCCGAAGTAGTGATGCACGAGCGCCGCATCGACATCTGCCGCCGCGGCCACCGCCCGTATCGATGTTCGGTCGATACCGTTGCTCGCAAACAGTTCGCGAGCACTGGCGAGAATGCGCTGCCGAGTGTCGGAGCTGTTGCCACGGGGGCGACCGGGCCGGCGGCGCCGCTCGTTGGCGGGCGCGTTACCACCCCTGGTGTTGTCGACGTTGCGTGGCTTGTTGTGGGCCGATACATCTCGCGCGCCAAGCAGTTCCCCAGAACTACGAAGCCTTCTGGCTTGGGCCGGGTGCGTGGTTGTCGGCTGCATGCTCGCCGTCGTGGTGTTGTGAAGAACGGTACGTGCGCCTCGGAACGGGGCCAGGGAACGCCGGAGCCCTGGGAACGGGGCTTTGTCTATCACGGCTTCTTCCTTTCTGGGAAGCGCTTCTTGACCGCGTCACTTGCACGGGCAAACGCCATCGTTTGTTGCGCGCAGATTTGCCGCGGCGGTAGTAGCGGTTGTGTTGTGGTGTGCACGTCGGCATGCGTCATTGCGCTGACGTGTTTCCGCTGTCCGGCGGCTGGCGTGAGTGAATGAAACTCGAGTTGCCGCGACGCGGATGGGGGCGAGCCGTAGCGGGGCAGGTTGACGTCGCCGACCTGGCACCTGTGGATCCGGCTGCCTGGAACCGTGTTGGGTTCGCATGTCAGCACTATCGGGTTCCGACCTTTACAAATCCTTACCGTCGCCCGGTCGGTCGGCGTCAATCGCCGATGATCACCGGGGCAACCCGCGTTAAGCGGTGCAATTTCTCGCGTGCGGTGTTTGAATAGTCGGGCATTTCCCCAGGTTGTGGGATTTCCAACCAGCCGCCGGTGATCTTGGGCGTCACTGTTGAACCGCAGGGCGCAAAGGGCCGCTGGGGTTACGGCGCGCCGCTTATCCGGGTGAGCCGTCTAGGGGACAGGCCACGTAGGCCCGCAAAAGGTAGTTCTCATCATTCGCCCATGGCGACCATGACGGCCTGTTGAAAGCTCAGCGCGCTGCCTTGGTTCCAAGCCGCCTGATATTCCGCGTCGTCGAGCCCGGCGCGGGAGCGCTGTTCACACTCGTCGTGAAGTCCGGAGAAAAGTGCCATCAGCGGAAATCCAGTAGCCGGGCTCAGCACATTGGCCGCCGCCATCAACACGACGGCACGCCGGAAGTCCTCATTGGATCCGGCGCACCACGCCAGTGCCTCAAAATACTGCGCGGCCATCCACCGATCATTGAGTGCTCGACAAATTTGGATACCCTGCTGGAGCTGTTGCTCGGCGCGTTCGAACGCGCCTCGGCGCCATGAACTAATTCCGGTGCATACCAACACATATGATCGTTGCAACGATTCGCCGTGGGATTCGGACACGGCAAGGGCCTTCTCGAACCAGTCTGACGCATTCTCAACATCGCCCCAAAAGAGAGAGTCCCAACCCATGAGCAACATCGCGCAGCCCTTGGATTGCAGGTCGTCGGTTGCCGACGCAGCACGTCGGAGACAGTCTCGCGCGCGTTCGAAATCACCGTTGATCATCGCCATATGGCCGTCGGTGCATTCGAGCACGGCAATTACTCGTCGATCGGCCAGCGATTCGTAAAGTTGGCGTGCCTGCGCGACTAGCTCCGTCGCTCTCGGCAAATTGCCGCGAAAATTTGCGAACTCCGAAATGTGAGCCAACGCTCGGATGCGTTCGGGGCTGGGTAGGGGTGGTAACGCAGTCAGCGCGAGATCCAGCCAGCGGTACCCTTCGCTGAACATTCCGCGCGGAATCCAGATCTCGCGCAAATTTGCGGCCAATTCCAGCGCGGTGGCAGGTTCATGGGTGATGCAGAATTGCAGCGCTTCGCGCAGGTTAGGCGTTTCTGCGGTGAGACGACTCAACCATTCGATTTGTTGAGGTCCAAACCAATCGCTGTACGCTTGCGTCGCCAGACGGTGGTAGTAGTCGGCTTGGCGGTGGCGCAGTTGGTGGTGTTCGGCAGCGCTGAGGTGGGTGCGGCCGTAGTCGCGCAGGGTGTCGAGCAATCGGAACCGAACTTGGCCATCGTGCTCGGTGCGGATCAGGATGGACTTGTCGACAAGCGTGCACATCACATCCAGACACTGCTCGTCGAGCAAACTGCCGGCGCTCACATGCCGGGCGGCGGGCAGATCGAAACTGCCGGCGAAGACCGACAGTATTGCCCACAGGTGTTGTTCGGTGGGGGTACACAGGTCATGGCTCCACGCCACACAGCTGACGAGGTTTTGTTGCCGGGTGGGCGCACCGCGGTGGCCACGGCTGAGTAGGCGGTAGCGGTCCGCCAGACCGTCGGCGATCTGCTCGATCGACAATGCCCGTAGCCGGGCTGCCGCCAGCTCAATCGCCAGCGGCAAGCCGTCCAGGCGCGCGCAGACGCGGGCCACCGCCGCCGCATTGGCGTGGGTCAGGCGGAACTCGGGGACCCCGGCCCGGGCGCGAGCAACGAACAACTCCACCGCGTCATAGCGGGCCAGACTGCCCAGCGTGGAGTCGGCATCGGTTTCGGGCACCGCGAGTGGCATCAACGGTAGGACAGATTCCCCATCGATATCGAGGACTTCACGGCTGGTAGCCAGAATGTGTAGCTGCGGGCAGTGGTGCAGCAAGTTGTCGACCTGTTTGGCTACCGCGTCGATGATCTGTTCACAGTTGTCGATCACCAGCAGAGTCATGCCGTGGCCAAGAAATTCGACAAGCACGTCGGTTGGCGGCGCGCCCGTTTGATCGCAGACCCCCAGGGCGGCGATGGCGACCTCAGCTAGCATGTCGCCGTCGCGTAGCTCGGAGAGCTCGACGAGCCACACCTGATCGGAGAACTCGGCGCGCAACTGGCCGGCCGCGGCGATCGCGAGCGTGGTTTTTCCGACTCCACCCATGCCCGTCACCGTCACCAGCCGCGAGCTGTACAACGACTTTCGCAACTGCGCCAGCTCGTCGCGGCGTCCCACCAGCCCGGCCGGCAGAACCGGCACCCGGCCCGGTCCGTAGCGCTCCGCCCCGGAACGCGCCCCCGTCGGTATCCGGCGCGCCGACCGAATTCCCTCCTCACCGTTGGCTTCCGGCAGCGCCATCGCATCAACAGCCAGCCCAAGATCGGCTTGGGCCTGCTGGATCATTTCACCCAGCTTGAGCGCCGAAGGGCGATCCCCGGGCTCGCGGGCCATCGCCGCATTGACCACGTCCGCCACCTGGGTGGGAATATTGTTGTCACGCAAATCCGGGATCGACTCATTGGCGATCCGCAGGAATTGCGCCACCACCTGCTCACCATTGCGCCGTTCGAACGCCGCATCGCCCGTCAATCCGGCAAACAGGCTGGCTCCAAGCGCATACACATCCGACGCGGCGTTAGGCGATTCACCAGCCAACAACTCCGGAGCGGTATAGGCGGGTGACCCCAGGCCCTGCGGGTGACCCGACGAACATCCCGGGCCCGGTCTCAAATCCCGCCTCCATCCGCGCGATGCCGAAGTCGCATAGCGCGGGCTCACCGTAATCAGTGAGCAACACGTTGGCGGGCTTGACGTCGCGGTGCACCACGCCCACCCGATGCGCCGACTCCAAGGCCGCCGCGATCTTCACCCCGATCCGCAGCACCTCCTCGACCGCCAACACCCCATAGCGCTCGATCCGTTGCTGCACAGACCCGCGCCCACAAAACGGCATCACCAAGAACGGCAGACCGCTGGCGGTTTGCCCCACCTGCAGCACCGGCACAATATTGGGACGCGCGGTCAGTCGGGCCATGGCCTGCTCCTCCCGCAGAAACCGCGGCCCCCACTCGTCCACATCGGCGGTCAACGTCTTGACCGCCACCACCCGGCCCAACTCGGCCTGCAGGCAGCGATACACCACCCCATACCCGCCTCGTCCCACCTCATACGCGTCGACAAACCCCAGGTCAGCCAATTCCGGCACCGCATTTGTGATGGTGATTTCGGAAAATTCGCCTACCCCACCGGTCGAACTCGTGGAATTGCGGTGTGGCCCTTGCAGACGACGCAGTACCTCATAGGACTCGTTCTCGGTCACGGCTGGGTCAGATGGGTGCCCACCGGCATCGGTACCCGTCATCGGACCTCCTGCGCCAACACTAGTCCCAGCAACCAGCGCACTCGACTTTCGCACTCGTGCACCGGCTGTATCAATTACCCCAACCGTAACGACTTGCTTTTTCGGAGCTTGTTGTGTGTCCGCTCTGGCCTCGGCAAGTACGCCGGGTGCACTTTACGGACCCACTCGTTGGGCACCATCGTCCCCCGAAATCATCCGGACCGCAGCAATTGCCGCCGCGGCCGGTGGTAGCGCCGCGCCAGGGGGCCGACAGCCATCCCTGCGACGCCGGCCGTAAGTCGCGGCTAGCGAGCTGGCACGGGCGGGATGGGCGGGGAAGGCCGCTGCCGCTCAACCGAATCAGGGGTGATAGGGCGGTCGATGCCCCGCGGTGCTTTTGACCTCCATCGCCCCCGGCCGCGGGCAGCGCCTCGCGCAACACCACTTCGACGGTCAGATCACCCACGCGAACACATGCCCACTTTCGCGCCCGCCCACAGAAATTCATCCAGAACGCTCTGATCATTGCTCTCGCCGCCCGCGTAGGAGTCCAGGCAACCCGGTTCAAGTACGTGGTCGGAGGCGTGCAGGAGGGCTCGGATTTTCTCATGGGTGAGATGCGGCTGGTGTGTGGTTAGCGCCTTTTGCCTGTTCAGTACTGGTGGGATGAATCTATTTGGGCCATGTCGGCAGGCGGAAGGTCTCAATTCTTCCTTTTTTTCTCGTTGCGCAACCTCGGTCGGGCCTGCCGCTGTACCGTCTGTTCCGCTGTAGGACTTTTCGGACATTTGCCCGGGGGCGGGTTTGTGGGAAGGGATAATGGGCGATGAGTTTTTTCGCGTTACCGCCGGAGATCAATTCGGCGTTGATGTTAGCCGGCGCAGGCTCGGCTCCCATGTAGGAGGCCTCCGCTGCCTGGAATGCCTTGGTTTCTGAGCTCGATGCGGCAGCGCAATCGTTTTCCTCGACGACCGCGGAATTAGCCGCCCAGGCCTGGCAGGGGCCGGCGTCCAAAGCGATGCTTGCCGCGGCAGCGCCGTATGCGGGGTGGTTGAACACCGCTGCAACCCACGCGTCGAGTGCATCGGCACAGGCCGAAGCGGTGGTGGGTGCGTTTGAATCGGCGGTGGCAGCCACCGTGCACCCGGAGCTGATAGCGGTCAACCGTTCCAACTTTGTGTCCCTGGTGCTGTCGAACCTGTTCGGGCAGAACGCGCCGGCGATCGCGGCCACCGAGGGAATCTATGAGGAGATGTGGGCACAGGACGTGGCCGCGATGGTGGGATACCACAGCGGAGCGGCCGCCGCTGCTGCCCAGCTGATCTCGCCCGCGGCGTCGGAGTGGCCGAACTATGGCTACGGCAATGTTGGTCAGGGTAATTTCGCGTTCTTCAACAACGGCACGCTGAACTTCGGTATCAGCAATGTCAGTCCGGACTTCACTCCTACTGATCCGATCACGTTGTTTGGTGGGGCGGGGGTCGCGAACAATGGTCTGTTCAATGTTGGTGCGTTCAACGATGGTTCGGTCAATATCGGTATCGGGAACGTTAGCCCGCATTTCACTCCTACTGATCCGCTGACTCAGTTCGGTGGGTTGGGTATCGGCAACGACGGCCTCAACAATGTTGGTGCTTTCAATGTGGGTAGCAACAACTCTGGTCTGCCGTTGCCGGGATTGGGGTTGTTGGGTCTGGCTAACCACGGGACCTTCAACCAGGGTTTCTTCAACACTGGTAACCACAACCTTGGGGCTTTCCTCAACGGCGACAACCTGGTTGGGATCGGCCCCCTGCGCTTCAACAGTGCAGACCTGGCCGGGCTACCAGGGGCGGCGTCGGAGTGGCCGAATTATGGCTATGGCAATGTTGGTCAGGGCAATGTCGGGTTCTTCAACAACGGCACGCTGAACTTCGGTATCAGCAACATCAGTCCGGACTTCACTCCTACTGATCCGATTACCCTGTTCGGGGGGCTCGGCATCGCCAACAACGGTCTGGACAACATCGGCGCCTTCAACAACGGTTCGGTCAATATCGGTATCGGGAACGTCGGCCCGCATTTCACCCCTACTGATCCGCTGACTCAGTTCGGTGGGTTGGGTATCGGCAACGACGGCCTCAACAATGTTGGTGCTTTCAATGTGGGTAGCAACAACTCTAGTCTGCCGTTGCCGTTGCCGTTGCCGTTGCCGTTGCCGTTGCCGTTGCCGTTGCCGTTGCCGTTGCCGGGGTTGGGGTTGTTGGGTCTGGCTAACCATGGGACCTTCAACGAGGGTTTCTTCAACACTGGTAACCACAACCTTGGGGCTTTCCTCAACGGCGACAACCTGGTTGGGATCGGCCCCAGGGAACGCCGGAGCCCTGGGATCGGCCCCCTGCATGCGGCTGGGCACAGCCGTGCTGGGCTATCTCGACGATCGACGATGCTCGGCGCATCACGCTCATCGCCGTTGCGGCCTAGGACACCCTGTCGGCTCCGGAGGCGGTTTCGAACATCAACTGGTGTTCGGCAATGCGAATCCGGTCACCTTCGGTTAGCGCGGTGCTGGTATGAACACGCCGACCAGAAACGGAAACGCCGTTCAGTGACCGCAAATCCACGATGACGAAGCTGGACCCGGTGTCAACGATCGCGGCGTGGTGACGGCTGACCTTGCCACCGGAAAGAACGATGTCATTGTCCGGGCTGCGCCCGATCCGGGTGGTGGTCGCGACCAACGGATACCGACGTTCGTTCGCGTCGCGTAGCGAGGGGCCGTGGGTGGCGTCCGGAATGGCCGGCATGTGGACCGACAGGGTGCTGATGGTTTCATCGGCGTTCGACTGGGCGGTCTTGCAGACGTCGAGTGGCCGCTGACGCAGGATTCGTCCATATAGCGCGCGCACCGTAGGAGCGGGGTCGACACCGAGGTCGTCTGCCAGCCTGTCCCGCAGTCGACGATAGGCATCCAGCGCATCGGATTGGCGTTCGGCCAGATAGTAAGCGGTGATCAGCTGCACCCAAAGCGGTTCCCGGTAGGGGTGGTCGGTGGTGAGTCCTTCCAGCTCGCCAATTACCGACTGGGCGCGGCCGCAAGCAATTTCAACTTCCGCGCGAGCGATTTGTGTGACCAGTTTTTCCTCGGCCAGTCCGGTGGCGAAGGCGTCGACGAAGGTGAAGTCGCGTAGGTCGTCGAGCACGGGACCGCGCCACTGGGCAAGCGCGGCCGAGAAGTGGTCGCTAGCCTGTTCAAAGCCCGAAGCCGCGGCGGCCCGTACCCCGGCGTTCTTTTCGGTCACGAAACGGCCGAGGTCGTAGTCGCCGTCGGCAACCGTGAGTCGATATCCCGGCGGCATGTTTGCCAGCAGTTCCCGGGTCTCGATGCCGGCGCCGGCCATCAGGCGACGCAGCTTTGACACATACGCATACAGCGTTTCTCGTGCCCCCGCCGGAGCCCCCTGTTCCCACGCCGCCTCGATCAACGCATCGATTGCGACGGGGCGGTTGCGATTGATCAGCAACGCGGCCAGCACCGCCCGTTGCTTGGGGGTGCCCAACGGCACGGCTACGCCATCGATCGTCATCTCCAATGGCCCGAGGGCGCCGAAACTCAACACGATCTTTCCGCCATCAACCCCGTCGCCCGCCTAGGGGAGCAGCACCGTTCACGACTCCCTATTCTGGGTGAGACGCGAGCCGTTGGCGGTGGGATTACCGAATCGTGCTCGTGAGCCGTTCCGCCTGGGCCGGTGGGCGCCGACTGGCCAGGCCCGAAGATCCGTCCGGATCCGCCCGGATCGAGTGGGCCGTCGTCGCAGTGCTTCAAGGTCGGAGACACCCAGACGTTGACAGTGTAATAGTGACAGTGTCAGTATCGACGGATGGCCGAGCGGGCGTCGTGGACGCTGGACGAGCTGGTGCGACGGGTTGCTGCCGGGCTGGCCGATCCCGCCTACCCGGGAGCGCCCAACGGCCGGGTTCGCTAGCTTCCCGATCGACGCTCGGTGCGGTGGTACACGACTACCGGGCTCGTCGACCGGCCGGTCATGCAGGGGCGCACCGCGTTGTATGGCCTGCGGCACCTGCTGCAGGTCATTGGGGTCAAACGTCGCCAGGCTGAGGGCCGTTCGTTGGCCGACATTCAAGCCGAGCTCGCCGGAGCGACCAACGAAACGTTGAGCAGGGTGGCCGCCGTTCCCGACGAACTGGTCACGGCCGCGGCGCGGGCATCGGCCGAGGTCCACCCGAGCCGCCGCAGCCGCTTCTGGGCCGATCGGCCGGTCACCGTCGAACCGGCGACCGACGGTGGCGGTGCTGACACTGTCACGTCGCTTGCGGCGGTAAGCCTGCCTGGCGGGGTGACGCTGTTGCTGCCCGCCGAGGGCCAAGGCCGCCCCGGTGACGACGACCTGCACGCGATCCGTGCGGCCGCCCGGCCATTGCTGCAACTGTTGGCCGACCGCGGCTTGCTGTCGGGCCTGCTATCCCAGGATGAGATGAACGGAGCCCATCATGACCGTGCGCATCACGCCGACGACTGAGGCCGATACGACCGGCCCCGTCGCCGCCGACGGCCAGCCTGGCCCGGGCGCGCTGAGCACCGACCGGGGCAGCCTGCCACTCGAACGCGTCGATGTTGGGGTCGATATCACCGGACTCACCAGCCGAGTCGAGCTGAGGCAAGACTTCGTCAACGCTTTCGACGTAGCCCTGGAAGCCAGCTATGTGTTCCCGCTGCCAGATCGTGCGGCGGTCACCCGCATGCGGGTGAGCGTCGACGGGCGCGATGTTGAAGCCGAGTTGCGCGAGCGTGAGGCTGCTCGCCGCGCGTATGACGAGGCCATCGCATCGGGACGATCGGCCCGGATCCTCGAGGAGGACCGGCCGGACGTGTTCACCATCCGGGTCGGCAATATCGTGCCCGGTCAACGGGTCACCGTCGCGCTCGCCATCATCAACCCGCTGACCTACGAGGATGGTGAGGCGACATTCCGCTTCCCATTGGTGGTCGCACCCCGCTACATCCCGGGTGAACCGCTGGCCGATATTGCTGTCGGCGACGGCTACGCCGACGACACTGACGCGGTCCCCGACGCATCTCGGATCACCCCGCCGATGCTGGTGGCAGGATTTGCGCACTCGGTTCCGGTGACCATCGACGTCGGGATCGACCCCGCCGGTTTCAACCTGTCGCAGGTGCGATCAAACATGCCCGCGGTGACCGGTGCCGACGGGCGCATACAGGTGACACCCGGTGCACCGGCCAACCGGGATTTCGTCTTGCGGCTGGACTGCGACGCCCAGGAACTCGCCAGCTCGCTGGTGCTGGTTCCCGATGCCGAGGGCGACGAGGGCACCTACCAGCTGACGGTGCTGCCGCCGGCCGGTGCCGCAACACCGCGCCCACGGCACCTGGTGCTGGTGCTGGACCGCTCCCGCAGCATGGCCGGGTGGAAGATGACCGCCGCCCGCCGCGCCGCATCCCGCATCGTGGACGCGCTCACCAGCGACGACCGGTTCGCGGTGCTGACCTTCGATGACGGCATCGAGTATCCGGTCGGTCTGCCCGCGGGGTTGACCGAGGCCAGTGACCGGCATCGCTATCGCGCGGTCGAGCACCTCGCTCGCGTCGAAGCGCGCGGCGACACCGAAATGCTCGCGCCGTTGCGGCGGGCGCTGGCCCTGTTGGGCCGGGAGCAGGTGGCCGACACCGATGATGCGGTGCTCATCCTGATCTCCGACGGGCAGGTCGGCAACGAGGACCAGCTACTGCAAGAGCTGTCCGGCGATCTGGGGCGGGTACGGCTGCACACGATCGGTGTCGATGAGGCTGTCAACGCCGGATTCCTGCGCCGCCTGGCCGGTGTCGGTGGGGGACGCTGCGTGCTGGTGGACAACGAGGACCGCCTCGACGAGGCCCTGCCCGGCGTCATCCAGCGCTGCGCCCGGACGCCGCTGGCGACCGGGCTGGAAGTACGTGCCGCGGGGTTCACGGCTATCGAGGACACCATGAGCCCGGCTCGGTTGCCCGACCTGTTGCCCGGGGTGCCGCTGGTGGTGTCCGGACGGTATCGGGGGAGTGCGCCCGGTTCGCTGACCGTGCGCGGCGCCACCGAGGCGGGCGCGGACTGGTCGATCACCGTGGCCGCGGAGCGCTGCGCGGTCCCAGCCGTGACGGCGCAATGGGCGCGGGCCCACCTGCGCGACCTCGAGGACGGCTACGCCGCGGCGCCAGCGGATACCCGAGACGACGTGGCGACGCGGATCGTCGACACGTCGCTGCGCTTCGGTGTCTTGTGCAGGTTCACCGCCTATGTCGCCAGTGAACTTCGGGACGGCCGCGTGGTAGCCGAGGGCGCCCTGCACCACCGGGTGATCCAGCCCGTCGCGGTGCCGGCCCCCCACGACCCGCCGCGAGTCAGGGGCGCGTCGCAGAATGCGGTATCGACCCGGCGGGCGGAAGGATCCGCCCGCGGCGACTCGGAAGCCAAGCGATCGAAAGCGCGAACGGTCAAGCTACGCAACGTAGTTGCGGTGGCGCTGGTCAGTGCGCTGCTGGTTGGCACCGGCTGGATCTGGTCGCTTAGCGGTGACGGCTTGTCCACCGCGACGCGTGATCAAAGCACCGGCATAGTGGGCGGCAAGCCTCCCGAAATCGCGGATTCAATCGGGATTCCGGAGACCAAGGGCAGCCTCGGCGGCACCGAGAACACGGTCGCGTTGCCGGAAGCGCCGCCGCCACCAAGGACCCCGGCGGACGGAACCTACAAACGGGACATCATCACCAACGGATCGCTGCAGATGGTCGTCGCAGCGCCCGCCCAAGCCGCCGACCAGCTCGCCGCCGCGGTCTCCGACGCCGGCGGCAGGGTCGACTCGCGCTCGGAACGCTCCGGGGCCTCCTCGCCCACGGTCAGCCTCGTCGTGCGCATCCCCGCCGACAAGCTCGACGGCGTTCTGGCCGACGCGAAGAATCTCGGTGAAGTGGAATCGATGTCGATCGGCCGCACCGACGTCACGTCCCAACGCGTCGACCTCGACGCCCGCATCGAGGCTCTGCAAACATCGGTGAATCGCCTGCGCGAGCTGATGGGCCGGGCCGGCAGTGTTGCCGACCTACTCGCCGCGGAGTCGTCGCTGACCGAGCGTCAGGCCGAGCTGGACTCGCTGCGTGCCCAGCGCACCACACTCGGTGACGAAATCTCCTATGCAACAATCAATGTCACTCTCTCGTCCAAGCCGACGGTGGCGCCCGGTGGTTTCCTCGGAGCCCTCGAACGCGGATGGCAGTCATTGATCGCGACTGTCGATGGCCTGGTGTTGACTATTGGATTTCTGCTGCCGTGGATCCCGGTACTAGGCGTGCTGGTGCTGGCGGTCGTTTGGGTGTTGCGCCGCAAGATCTTTTCGCGTGCCTCCGGAGTCGGCCACGGCACCGACGCAGACTTGGAGACGGAGTCGTAGCGCCAACTCGTCGGTGCCAGCTTGGCCTCCGATGTCGCGGCACAAGGGGCCGGTGTCCGGGCCACACACGCGACCACGGAACACCCGATCGCGCAGTCGACTAGCCAGGGTCCTGCTCATTTGCGCCGTTTCCGGCATCGCGGCATGCGGGCTGTCCGGCGCAACGGGTGTCGGAATGCGCAACGCGCCAGCGCGGTAGGGCTGCGGGTTGGTTGCGCTGCAACCAGTCGACCATGCCTTCGCGGACCGCGCAGCGCAGGTCCCACAGGGCGCCGGCATTGGGCGCACTGACCAGTATCCGCACCCGCACGTGGCCGCCGACGGCGTCGGTCACCTGCAACGCGCCAACGCGCTGGTCCCAAAGTTCGCTGCCGGCCAGCTGGCGCTGTAGTTCGGCGCGCATCGCCTGCAGCCCAACCGCGAAGTCGACGTCGAGTTCGACGGTGCCCAGCAGTTCGGTGGCATTGCGCGTCCAGTTCTCAAATGGTGTCGTGGTGAAGTAAGTGGTGGGCAAGACCAGCCGTCGCTGGTCCCAGAGGTTTACCACCACATAGGTCAGCGTGATCTCCTCGATGCGGCCCCATTTATCCTCGAGCACAACGACATCGCCGACGCGGATGGCGTCGGAGAACGCTATCTGGATACCGGCGAAGACCGCACCGAGCGAGGTCTGCGCGGCAAGACCGGCCACCACCGACAGCACGCCCGCGGAGGCCAACAGGGCGGTGCCGAGCGCGGCGAAGGCGGGGAAGGTCATCAGGGCCGCCGCCAGACCCAACAGCACCACGGCGGCCACCGCCAGCCTGCGCAGCGTCGTCACCTGGGTCCGGATCCGTCTGCGGTGCAGATCGGCATCGGTCATCGTCGCGTCACCGCCACCGAACTGATTGATCGCGCGCCGCTCCGCGACGAGCACCAGGCTGGCCACCAGCCAGGTGATGGCGGCGATCAACAGCAGCACCAGGGTGTGGTCAACCCAGCCGTGTGAGGCCACGGCACCGTGCACGGAACCGTGTACCGCGACAATCGCGGCAATCACCATCAATGTGACCCGAAGCGGCTTGTGGGTAAGCGGCGCGATATCGCCCAGCAGTTCGCTGCGCCGGCCGATGCGTTTCAATATCCACGACAACAGCACGCCGAGCAGGTAAGCGCCGATCAGCGCACCGCCCACCCACGCCAGACTCACGGCGACACTAGCCGCGGATGGGAACTGAGACTGCTCCGGCATCGCGTGCGCTCACCTTCCAAACAAGATTCACGGGTCGCTGGCGACCGTACGGCAGCGCCGCCCAGCCGTCACCCGATGGTGTCGTCGTCGACGCGGATGAACCTAGGCCGACTCGGCCGGCGCCGGGTCGCTCGCGCGCTCACGCCACTTGCGGTACTCGCGCCGCGCGGTGACTGCCCCGACGATCGCGGTCACGCACCAGACGGTGATGGCCGCGTACGCCAGCCAGGACGACAGGTTCATGATGGTGGCACCCAGCGCGGTGTAGACGAACGCGCGCGGCGCAGATCCGATGAGCGACCCGACGATCATCTGCCACAGCGGTACCCCAAAGGCCCCGAAGGTGTAGGAGGCCAGTGCGTCCGAGATGCCGGGGATGAAGCGCTGGCCAACCACCGCCCACAGCCCCTGACGTTCGATCCGTGCATCGAGACGATTGGCGCGGTCGGTGCCCAGCAGGACACGGGCGCTGTCCCGGCCCGCGCGCCGGCCGAGCAGGCTGGCGACCACCGCGGTACCCACCGTCGCGCCCAGGGTCACGAATGTGCCCAGTACCGGGCCGAACAGCACGCCGCTGCCGGCCGCCAGGATCGGACCCGGGACGAACATCGCGCCGAGGACGGTCGACATCACGACATACGCCAGCGGCGCCAGGGGGCCCGCCGCCGTGATCGCGCTACGGATCCCCGCGATGTCGATGACACGGGCCACGGCAACCAGATAGAACATCCCGAGCAGGAAACCGGCGAACAGCGCGAGCCGCACCAGGTGACGCCCCCGGCTGGCAGTTGGGGGCGCAGGATCGGTCGCGGTGTCGGTCATGGTGATATCCATCCTGCCGCACCACGCGCACGCCGATGAACCGGCTGGTGGGGCTAGGTTGCCACCTCGGCTGCGAAGGTGCCAGACGCCGACGTCCACTTGTCCGCGATGTCGAAGTTGCCGCAGACCCGGTTACCGTCGGTGACCAGCTGGGCCTTGCCCTTTGCCTGCGACATCTGCACCGTCGTCCGTCCGGTCACCCGGATCGAGAGATCGAACGTGTTGGGGTCTTTGCGGTCGCTGGAGGTCGTATAGTCGCCTTCCCCGGCATTCTGCGCGCCGTTGGTGAACTCCAGCTTGAGGAACGCCTCATCGGCCGCCAGTTCAATCTTGCGATCCTTGAGATCCGCCAGCGGACGCTTGGTGGTGCCGATGTACACCACGATGGCCCTGCCGTCACCCCCCAGGCCGGCCAGCGGGCGATCTGCCGCCGCGTAGACGGTGGACCAATTGATCCCATCCGGGTAGCCGCCGTTTGTCGAGCTGACGTTGACCGCGGTCGCCGCGGGGCATTCACCGCCGCTGGCCTGGGCCGTGGTTGTCGAAGATGCCCCGCTGGCCGTCGACTGGGTCGGCGTGGTTGGTCCGGACTTCGTCGAGTCCGAACCGCAGCCGACGGCGAGGAAGCCGGGGGACAGGAGCACCGCGACCGCCGCCGCTCGTACTAGCGCAATATGCATGCTTTCTCCTACTTCTTGAATTTCGGATTGGTGCATGAGCTGGTGCCCGGCCGGTCGCCAAACCACGGTCCAGCGATTGGGCGGGCAAAATGTCTGATGCCCGGCGTACCCACAGCGGGAATGCTAATCAGCTCGGGCGCCGAAGGATAAGACCCTACCCCGGGAGGGTATCGGTGTGATGTTCCCTGGTTGCGGTGCGGCAGTCGATCCGTCGGGGCCCGACCGGCAAGTCGACGTGCTGTAGGTAGGACGGATTCGTCGTCCGGCCGGCGCGCATCCATTTCCGTGGGCGTATCTATCGCATGGATGATGGCCCGCTGGTTTCGGATTCAGGTTCATCGCGGCGCTCGGGCCGGGCATTCACCGGCCGGTCACCAGCTTGCCGGGTCGGGTTGATGCCCGGGCCGGTGACACGGGATCGAAGTCCGTATGCGGTTGACCGGGGTGCAGATGCGAGGTGGGATGGTACCCGCGAAACGACCGCCACCGACGGCGTTGGGTTTATGCAGCGGTGGAGTTTGCAAAACTTGAGCAAATCCTCACGGCACACGTCCACGCCGGCATTGGGCGGATATCGTTGGGCCTTTGAAGAGCAAGTCTTGCAGTGACAGGGTGCTCTGGGTGGCGCCAAGTTCGGCGACGGGAGGAAGCGACAGTTGCACCTCGTAGACGACGATCTCTTTCTTGTCGACATCCCGGCAGGTGAGACTGACGCGCTCGCCCGCCCCGTCGCCCAGTTCGGCATCGATGCGCTCGCGTATCGTGCCGAGCGACAGTTGCCGGCCCTGCGCCTTCTCGAACACCGGATCGAGGATCCTGCCGAGCTGGTCGGCGAGTGTCACGGCAGCGCTGAAGTAGACCGCCGGTGTGACGCCGGAACAGCTGCCATGCGCATACCACTCGTGCGGCACCATGGCCTTGATGTCCGACATCATCGACTGCAACTTCGATTGCACGTCCTGCGGCAGATCCAGCGACGCGATGTCGGTATCGCGTAGATGGTCACGAGCCCGACCTTCGTCCGCTGTTGGCACGTCGCAGAACTGTTCGGTTGGGGGTTGGGGCCAGAGCCCGTGCAGGATCAATGTCCGCCCCAACTTCTCGACGTGACCGGATCTGCATCCGGAGTTGTTGCGCTCGACCCGGCACAGGCTGGGGCCCCAGGTCATCACGAGCAGGCTCGAGCTGCTGTTGCCGGGTTGTTTGGAGGGTGGCGGCGAGCGGTCCACCACGAGCAGGCCGAAGGCGACAGCCGCGACGACAATCGCCGCGAGACCGGCCGATATCGAAAGTACAGCCTTGTCGCCTCGCCGCAGTTGCATGGTCCACTCTTCTCAGCGGTGTTGAGCGGGAGATTCCCGCACTCGCCCAAACCAGTAACGCAGTACAGCTTTTCACGTCCGTGTGTCAACGTTGGTGGATCGCCCGCCAAAGATCACATGTGTTTGCCGCAGCCGACGAGCTTGCGGCGCCGGAAACGCGTCTCGTGAACGAGATCGATCGCTGGTTCCAGCGCAGAGCGCGCCGGGAAGGCCGCTTGGTTTCTCTCTACACGAGCCTGCTCACCGGCCGGATCTTCGCCTACTTCCGTTACCGGCTGCGGTCCGCGTTCCTGCTCGACACCAGCCGATTCGCCGTTCACGTCATCGAATTCCTGCTGCTGCTCTCCAGCCTCGGCGGGCTGGCCGTGTTTACCGTCATGGTGCTGCGAATCGGCAGCCTGATCGCCGGTGGCGGCTGGTGGGGGCTGCTCGAAGTCATGCGAGAGCGGCTGAGGGGTTTCTTCCGGGCCGGGGACCGGGACGCGGCCGAACGCGAAATTGGCTCTTGGTTGGTACTTTCGGTGATTGTCGCCGTGGTCTTGATGATCGGTGCCGGTGCTGCACTGACGTTGTTGCGCCCATCCGGCGACGACTCGATTGCGCACCTCTATGCACTTCTGGTGGTCCTGGAACTGGCGCTCGGCTTTCCGGTCCGAGTGATCCATTCCGGGATCTATGCCACCCGGCGCATCTACCGGCCCAGATGGCTGATGCTCGCTCCCACCTTCGTCCAGCTGGGAATCCTCACCGCCGGCCTCTACTGGTATCCCACCGCCGCGATCATCATTGCGATCGTCGCGTCCAACGCCATCGGCATTTGGGGCACCGTGCACTTCACCCTCGAGGTCTATCGGCTGACCGGGCTGTGGCCGAAGCTGGGGGCACCCTGGTACGCATTCTGGCGGCTGCTGCCCAAGATCCCGCCCTGGCTTGGTCTGCAGACAACGCTGTCGGGACTTGTGTTGCGCATGGACGCGATCATCGTGCTTGCCATTGTCGGCGTGTATGGGACAAGCACGCGATCGTTTGATCTCACCGCCGGTGTAGCGGCGTGGCGGCACGTCGATGTGTTCCAGTTCTTCTATTTGGTGCTGCCGTTGTTTTGCGGCGCCTTCGAGGGCGCGGGGCTTTTCTATTTCGACTTCGTCCGACTGCGCAGTATCCCGGCGCTCAGGGAATTTCGGCTCTTCTTCTTCCACCGGCTCCTGATGATGACGCCGCTCATCGCCCTGTTCTTCTGGTCGCTTGCCGCCGTGCTCGGGACCTATGTCCTGCACGACATTCCGCTGAGCTTCCTGTTTGCGTTGCTTCCGCTTTTTGTCGTGCGCAGTTTGATCGGGATGTACCAGATCCGGCTGTTCGCCGAAGGCCGCTTCGGCACCCACCTCTTGACCATCGTGTTGCTGGCCGGCTTGTTGTGGCTGGTATGGATGGACCGCAACCCCGCCTCTGACCTGATTCAGATCACCGCCGCGCTGATCGCCCAACTCGTCGTGCTGATCGACCTGCAGCATTATCGAGACCGCCGCCCACCTGCGCCGCCCACGCTGCTGATGCTGGGGGACTGGATGCGTGCGCTCGCCCGTGAGCAGGGGCCAGTCCTGGTCGGCAGCATCACCATCCCGGACTCGATCGCGGCCAAGCAGAGATCGGCCGCGGTGGCGCTGATGCGGCAAACATTCAGCGGTAAAGGGCATTTCGCGTTTCGGTCGGCAACGATTCTTGTCTACTACCAGCGAACCGCGAACGGCGATACCGCACAGCAGCCCCACCTGGCGCTCCAGGCGATCACCGGGGGCGCTGCCAACCGCGGCAACTCGTTGGGCATGCCGATGACTACCGGAGCGGCTGCCCTCGACCGTCTGATCGCCGAAAAATGGATCCTGCCAATGGACGATGTGACATCGCAGTCGGGTGATGTTGAAACGCTGTGCGCCGAGTTTCATGTGCTCTTTCCGGACGGCATCGTTTTCGACCTCGACACGTTCGCGGGGGCACGAGACATGCGCAATCTCGACCACGGTGTGTTGACCGCGGCGTTGCCCGCGGCAATAGCGAGCCTCGAGGGCGGCTCCATCGTGGTTCCCTTGGCTGATCGCCTGCTCACGCCGCTGTATCACGATGGCAGGCTGCGTCGGCTCATGCTGCTGCCTCCCGACCCCGAACCCGCGGTGTTCAGGCGCTGGCTGCAAACCATGAAGGCCTGGCGGTTCAGCTGGGGCACCATGGAGACGGGGCTGGGCCGCCATGGTTGAACCCGTTGACATCGAGCGACGACTGGCGGATCCGAAGACCTACGAAGACGCTATTCTGCGGATCTTCTCCAAGAAGCGCCGGCGCGGGTTGGCCTTCGGTGAGGCGGCCGGCGGCGTCACCTACTTTGGCACCGCAAGCCAGCGGCGCACGCTGTCGCGGGCGATAGCCCGCGGTGTCGGCAGCGGCCGATACCGACCGCAGCCGGTCGACCTCTGGATGCTCGAGACCAAAGGGAAAGTCCGCGCCGCCCACACGCCCGCGTTCAGCGATCACGTCGTGGGTTCGGCTCTGTTTCAGCTGCTTTCGCATAATGCGCGCTGCTACGGCCTGCCCGGCGTCTACTCCTATCTGCCTGGCCTGACGAATGTTGCGGCGGTGCGTGCTCTTGCCGGCTATGTGCGAGCTCACCGCCACCGGGTGGGCGACAAAGGCCCGCCGCTGTATGTCTTGCAGTCAGATTTCGAACACTACGGCGACAATCTGCCGGTCGGTCCGGACGCGGCGCTGTGGCCAACGCTGCGCGAGATCGCGACCCTCGGTAGTTCGAAGGGCCGCATCGGAGTTCACACCTGGGACCTCATCACCGCGCTGGCCCGCCCCATCGTGCGCGATGAGAGCGGGGTCCAGTTCACCCGGCGCTACGGCGTCGCGATGGGAACACCGCTTGTTCCGGTGCTGGGCAATCTGGCGGTCATACCCATGGACCGGGCGATCGTCGGTATCGAAGGCATCTTTTACGCGCGGTACAACGATGACTTCCTCATCGCTCATCCTGACCTCGCGGCGCTGCACGAGGCGGATGCGCGAATCGATGCGTTGCTTGACGAGTTGGGCGTCAAACGCAAGCTCGCCAAAGAGCTTCGCACCACCCTGAGCGCGACCGGCCAACCGTGCGCCTCCGATCCGGCCTACCGCGGCCGCAACCGGATCGACTGTCTCGGGATGTCCGTCACCCATGCCGGGACGATGGCGCTGGCGCCTCATCGGCTGCGTCGCCTCGTCGGTCGGATCACGACGCGCCTGGACGCGACCGGATCGGCCCTGTCGGGAATGCCGGCCGAGGAACGGGCGCGCCAGCTCGTCGAGGCCACCAACGTGATGCTCGATGTCACGAATCCCTTTGCGGTTTCCGGCCTATCGGCACTGCTCGAGACGACAACGGATCGGGGAGTGCTCAAGGACGTGGATTTCCGCATCGCGCGCAAGATCGTCCAGGTCGCCACGGGCCGGCCGGGTGTGCACGGCTTTCGGCTGCTTCCGCCCAGGACGCTGCGGCACCAGATGGGCCTGGTTTCGCTCGTGCAGGTGCGCAACTTGCGGTGATTGCCGGCATGCGGTTCGATCATGGGGAGGGCGCGGACCCCGCTTTCATGCGGCTTTTTTGAGGGACCACAGAGGCTACGGCTTTCGATCCCTCACTTTTTCCGTTTTTTCCCGCGTCCTCTCTTGCGCGCTGCCGGGTTGCGCGTCGGCCAGGGGCCGGACCCGATGACCTGGTCCACGGTCGGTGCGAGCCCCTCTTCGACGGGCTACGACGGGTAGCGGTGTGGCGTTGCTAGAACAGGGCGGTGCCTTTGAAGCAGGTGCTCGTCGCCCCGCTGACCCAAACGACACCGTCTGGATCGGTGGTTATCGATATTTCTCCGGCTCTGGCCAGACGCGCCCCTTGGGAGACTGTGTAGCTCAGCGGCGCGGTGCCCGTGCTGGTCAGCCACTGGGCGACGCCGGCGTTCATGCTGCCGCACACCGGATCTTCGGCGACCCCGACCCCGGGAGCGAAGGTGCGCAACTCAAACGCGTGTTCGGAACCCGACGGGTAGGCGCCGATCGCCCCCACCATGGCAGCGGACATCTGTGAGAAGTCAGGTTCAAGGTCGAGCACCTCTTGGGTGGTGGCCAGTTGCACGACCGCCCATCCGGGACCGTTGTCAACCCATTGGTGGGCCAGCACCTGGTCGCGAGCAATGCCGAATGCGGCGACGATCTGCGTCAGATAGGCCTCGTCCAGATCGCCCGTGCGTCGCATGGGTGGGGCGGCGAACGACAGCATGCCGTGATGGCGACGCAGTTGCACCAGGCCTGCGCCACACTCCTGCACGATGTGATCCGCACAGCCTGGGCTTTCGCGGTGCTCGAGCCAGGCATGCGCCGAGCCGAGGGTGGGGTGACCGGCGAAAGCAAGCTCCCCACCAGGAGTAAAGATCCGCAACTTGTAGTGGGCGTTCGGGTCTTCGGGCGGCAGCACGAAAGTCGTCTCCGAGAGGTTCGTCCAGCGGGCGACGCGCTGCATCGTTTCGTCGTCCAGCCCGGCCGCGTCGAGAACGACCGCGACCGGGTTACCCATATATGGCGTCGCAGAGAACACGTCGACCTGAGCAAAATCATATGAACGGGCCACCGGCGTTGGGCCTTTCGGATATCTGGCTGGCAAGGATTCGCCGCCGATCGTAGTTGGCCCGAGCGGGCCCTAGATGGGCCTACCCGGGTGTCTGGACTCGTCGCGGGGTTTCGGCGCCCCGCATCAACAGACCCAGGACAACGGCGACGATCACCAGAGCGGGCACATCACCGGCCAGGTGGCCGCGCTCGTGTGGGTCGCCGATCGCCTGCGCGGCCATGATCGCGGCGTGAACGACGCTCGATACCACCGTGAACCAGATCAGGCTGCGGTGGGCCAGCGGATCTCGTGCCGCGATCAGAAGGAAGACTCCAAGTGTGGTGTAGATGCCGATGATCATCGTCAGGTAATGCGATGACCCGTGACCCCAACTCCAGCCGGATGGCCAGATGATGGTGAGGGGGTAGACGGCGAAGGTGAAGATCAAGCCGACGGCGATGAGCGCCGCCCGTAACAAGTTGGTCCGATTCTGGGTGTTCGTGTCGAGGTTCGGCATCGCGCGACGCTTTCGGTTACTGCCATTGAGACATCAATTTTACGCCGGTTCAGCGCGCACCGGGATAGTGGTTATACTGACTAAGTATTTTCGGCTTCGATATCGGAGGGCGCATGCCACGCACAGACAACGACAGCTGGGACTTGGCCACCAGTGTGGGGGCGACGGCCACGATGGTGGCGGCGGCGCGGGCGATCGCCACCAATGCCGACAACCCCTTGATTGCGGACAGGTTCGCCGAACCGCTGGTTCGTGCAGTCGGCGTGGACTTCTTCACGCGCTGGGTCACCGGCAATCTGGTGGTAGCCGACGTCGACGATACGGAGTCTGGTTGGCAGCTAGCGCAGATGCCAGATGCGATGGCCGTGCGGACTCGCTTCTTCGACGCGTTCTTTCAGGATGCGACCCGCGCCGGCGTCCGTCAGGCGGTGATCCTGGCGTCGGGCCTGGACGCGCGCGCCTACCGATTGGATTGGCCGGCCGGGATGACGGTTTTCGAGATAGACCAGCCGGAGGTGATCGCGTTCAAGACCACCACGTTGGCGGGGCTGGGCGCAGTACCGCGAGCCGACTTGCGCACGGTGGCCGTGGATCTGCGTCAAGACTGGCCGAAGGCCTTGACGGAAGCGGGTTTTGACGCCGGTCGCCCTACCGCGTGGATTGCCGAGGGCCTCTTCGGCTATCTCCCTCCGGAAGCTCAGGACCGACTGCTGGACAACATCACCGCGCTCAGCGCCACGGGCAGCCGGCTGGCCTGCGAGGCGATCCCGAACAGGCCGCAGCAAGACGCCGAAAAGGCGCGGGAACTGATGCGCAAGGCCACCGCCAGATGGCGTGAGCACGGGTTTGAGCTGGAGTTCGGTGATCTCGGCTATGAGGGTGACCGAGCGGATGTGGAGTTGTATCTGCAAAACCTGGGCTGGCAGTCGGTCGGCACCCAGATGAGTCAGCTGTTGGCCGACAACGGTGCCGCGCCGATCCCGCATAACAATGACTCGGTGACCATGGCAGACACGATCTACTACAGTTCGGTCCTGACCGCATGACGACGGTGCCGCGCCGGGGCTTCAACGACGCCGTCACGGGGATCTGGAGTTTGTTGGCCCCGGCCTACGACTTGGCAATCCTGCAGCAATGGGTATATCGCCCGCCCCATGACGAGGTTCTCGCCCAGCTGCGCGCCCACAAATCTCGCAGGATTGCTGATATTGCTTGCGGCACTGGCATTCTCAGTGCTCGGATCGAGCGCGAACTGCACCCTGACGAAATCTACGGTGTAGACATGTCGCACGGGATGCTCGACCAGGCCCGGGCCAAATCCGATCGGGTGCGGTGGCTGCGCGGCCCGGCGGAGCAACTGCCGTTCGATGACGGCGCACTCGATGCCGTGGTTACCACCACCGCATTTCATTTCTTCGATCAGCCGGCGGCGCTGCGGGAGTTTCATCGAGTCTTGGCCCCCGGCGGCCTGGTGGCCGTCTCGTCCCTGAGCGCGCGCCAGCCCCTGCTGCAGCTCCCAGCGGCCAGCAAATGGAAACCCCAGCACAGCCCGTCGCCGGCCGAGATGCGGGCACTGTTCGAAGGCGCGGGGTTCACGATCAGCGATCAGCACCGCGTCCGTCGGCCGGTCTGGACGCGGCTGGTGCCTGATCTGATCACCGTCGGCACCAAGAGCTGACCGCGTTTCGGTCGCGACGGTTCTAGCGTTGCGCGGCCAGATAGGCCAGCCAGCCGCGGTAGGCGGTGATGTCGGTCGCGTCGCTGGTTGCGTCCTGGGTGGCCGTGAAACCGACCACCTCGCTGCCGTTTTCGAGTTCGATCGCGGTCAGCGCCATGGGTGGTGGTAGCGCGGCCAGGAAGCGCCCCAGGCCGGCTTCCGAGATTCGGTAGAGCTCGCCGCGGATGCCGGCGCCGGCGCCGGGATCGGTGCGCACGAGCGCGGGTTTGGCGGGCGTGGTGTCCAGGACGGTCAGGCGGTAGGCGTCGCTGGTGGTGATCGGCCCGCAATAGCGGGCGCCCAGCTCTTGTAGTTGGGGGTGCAGTGGCTGTCCGCGCAGATGAGCCCCGAAGACGGCCAGCTCAACCCCATGATTGACCAGCAACGGGGTGCTGACCCCGCTGAGGCGGGCCGCAATGTCGATGGCGACCTGGTCGCCGAAGGCCGCGGCGATGAGCATGACACCGAACGGCCTCGCGTCCGGCAGTGGTGCGGCGGGGATGGCGATCGCGGCCAAGTCCAGCAAGTTGCAGAAGTTGGTGAAGGTACCCATCCGCCGATTGATCCCGGCCGGATCGGCCGCAACGGCGGCCAAACTCGGGTGCTCGGTGGTGGTGGGTAGCAACAGTGCGTAGAAGCGGCCCAGAAGTTCGGCCGCAGCACCGCGCGCATAGGCGAGCGCGTGTAGGTCCGCGGCGAAGGCGGCCCCGGTGGTGGAGCGCGCCGCGGTGATGATGGCGGCCACCGTCGGATCGGCGCCGGACGGGTTGGTGTCGAGGAATTCTCCGACGGCCGCGTAGCGTTCGGCCACGATTGCGCCGTCATAGAGCAGGCGGGACCCGCACAATAATCCCCCGAGACAATCCCCCGAGACGGCGGCCCGCGGGCGTGGCCTTGCGGTTACCCGTGCGATCCGAGACCCCGAGCCCGGTGCGCGCGGGCTCATCAATCACCGGTCGATCCGCTAAACCTGTTGAACAACTGAATGTTTGGACGTCTTGGCGAGTTGGCCATTGCGCAGCGATGTCGTCGCGAGGTGAATCGCTTGTGCTGCGAGGTTGGTGGCCGTATCGGGTGGGGCAGGCGTTGGCCGGATGTCCCGGCCGGCAACGGATGCATTTTGCCCGCCTTGCAGCGACAACCGACGAGTAGGGTCCAAGCAATGACTCGCCACCCGAAACGCCTGCTCGTTACAGTTGTCGGTGCGTTCGCGGCCGGCGTGCTCGCCCCGGCAACGGCTCACGCCGACATCGTCGGCTTCACGTCGCCCAGCGGCAACATCGGCTGCATGATCGACTCTTCGTCGGTGCGCTGCGATGTCCGTGACCGCACCTGGTCGCCGCCGCCGAAGCCCGCCGACTGCGAGTCGATGATGAATTATGGGCAGGGCATCGTGCTCACCGCCGGTCAGCCCGCTCGATTTGTCTGTGCCGGTGACACCGCGCTGGGCGGCGGGCCGGCGCTGGCCTACGGCGACAAGATCACCAAGGGATCGCTGCAGTGTGAAAGTGAGACGTCGGGGGTGACCTGCCGCGATATCGGCGACGGCGGAGGTTTCTCGATCTCACGCGACGGCTATCAGCTGTCCTGATCGGCTGCCCACGAGGGATAGCAGTCAGGGGTCGGCGCAACGGGTGGCGGTCTAGGGGAAAGTCACAACGATCTTGTCGGCCGTTCCCGGTGCGGTGGCGGCGGCAAGGGCATCCTGCACGTTGTCGAATGCGATGGTGCGGTCGACGATCAATGCATATCTCTGCCAATCGGCGACGATGTCTTTGGTGACGTCGAAGATTTCGGTGGGGTAGCCGATCGATCCCACCAGGGTGATCTCGTGGCTCATCACGGTGACCAGATCGACCTCGACCGGCTTCTTGTGGACGGCCACGATGCCGATGGTGGCCCCCTTTTTCGCGTTGGTCAGCGCGCTGTTGACGGCCGCGGGCGCGCCGGCGGCGTCCAGGTAGATGTCGGTGCCCGCCTTGCCGGGGAACAGTGCCTGCCCAGGACCGTGCAGATCGATGAGCCGTTGGGTGAGATCTTCCTCGGCGGAATTGATGACCGCGTCGGCACCCACTTGGAGCGCCTTGTCCAGGCGGGACGGGATGAGATCAGCGACCGCGACGTGCGCGGCGCCGACCGACTTGAACGCCAGCACCGCGCCCAGACCGATTGGGCCGGCACCGTAGATCAGGATCTTGTCAGAAGGCTTTGGCTTGCATTGGTTTACAGCATGGCGGGCCACCGCCATCGGCTCGTTGAGCGCGGCCACTTCGAACGGTATGTGCTCGGGAATGACCTCCAGGCTTACCCCGCGCACCGCCTCCTCGATGAGGAGATAGTCCGCCAGCGCGCCACTGGCTCCGCTGTTGCCGATGATGCCGTTGGGGGCGGCCATCGGATTGATGACGACGTGGTCACCGACGGCTAGGCCAGATACCCGCGAGCCGACCGCGACCACCTCGCCGGCGGGTTCGTGCCCGAGCGGCATCCGGCCTCGATGGGGCGGTAGGCCACCGATCGAGATGTAGAACGAATCGGTGCCGCAGATTCCGCAGGCGCGGATCTTGACCAACACGTCTTTGGGCCCGACCTGCGGGTCGGGTGCCTCGATGACGTCGGTGTGGCCCGGGGTCGTCACCACAGCGGACCTCATGCGCGTGCTCCCGTCGTCAACGGATTCTGGATTTGTCGGCCCGGGTGAGCGACCGTTTGGGGCCGCCCCGGCGGCTACGCCCACGTGGCGACGGTCCAGGCTGCCACCGAGCCTGCTCCCGAACGCTGCAAGGAGTCAATCCGCGAGAGAGGATAGCCAGGATGGCTCGAGTTCGATGGTGGCCGTATTGGCAGGACGTTGATGGCAGCGCCGGCAGTACCGGCGCTGCCCGCACCGGCGCCACGAACCCGAGAAGACCGGCCATCGCGGTGGCCGAACGGATGGTTGCGGGTGCGCTGGTGCTGCTTCCCAGCGCACTATTGTTGCTGCGCCTGGGCGAACCTTTCGCGATCTCGGCGATGGCGAGCACAACCGCTATCGTCCTGCACTCACCGAACCGTTACCGGCGCAGACCGCACGTCATCGCCAGCTGCTATGCCACCGGGTTGGCGATCACGGTCCCCATCACGTTGATCGGCATGCTCACCTCCATGTCCGGGCTGCTCGCGTCGACCATCGCCGCGGTGGTGATCGTGGCGGCGCCCGTGGGCCGCGTTCACCCACCAACCGCGTGCATCCCGCTGGCGATCACCAGATCACCGGGACCTGCCGCGATGCTGCTCGGATGGGTGACGTTTGCCGTCGTCGCGGTGGGGTTTCTGGCCGCGTTGTGGATGATGCTGATGCTGGCGACCCGGCGGCGGTGGTGACAGACTCGGCTTGACCTCGGTAGGTTCACCGGGGGAATGCCCTGGTAACGCCGGTGGCGGGGTACTGCTAATCTGCCCGCTGGCCAAGACGATTCGACCAAATCCGACGACCAAATCTGACAAGGAGACCGCCATGCCAGTCACCGTGACACTCGAACTCAGAATCAAGCCCGAGGCTGTGGGTGCGGCACGCGATGTCCTGGGGCGAGCGCTGCAAGATACCCGGGCCTTCGACGGAAACCTCGGCACCGACGTGCTTGTCGACGAGGACGACGAAGCGCACTGGCTGATCTACGAGCTTTGGGACACCGTCGAGCACGATGAGGCCTACCGCAGCTTTCGTGCCGGCCCCGGACGGATAACAGAGCTGCCGCCGTTGCTGGCCGCGCCTCCAGTCAAGATCAGATACACCACCACCGACATCTGACGGGTCTTACGCAAGACGCTTCGCTGAGGTCAGTTCGAGGTCAGCCGGTACACGCGGCTGGCGTTGTCGCGCAGTATCCGAGTCTGGTCGAACTGGTCACCGAGCACCTCGCGCAGGATCGAAATGGTCTGGGGCAAAGCCACGTTGGGCTTGTCGATGGGGAAGTTCGAGGACCAGAAGGTGCGTTGAGGTCCGAAGGCCGCCTGCAAGTGGCTGATCAGCGGCGCAGCCGCCTCGCGCAGTTCGTCGTGGCTGCGTGCTCCGGCGCCCAACACCGGCATCCCGAAGCCGCTGTGCTTGGCGACCACGTTGGGCAGTTCGGCCAGCGATGAGATGTCGTCGCGCCACCGCCCGAGGATGGCGCGGCGGTCCGCGGAGCTAGTGCCGGTGTGTTTGCCGGACGGACCGTATGCGCCCACCGGAGTGGCGTAGTGATCGAGGATGAAGGTGGTGTCGGGATATTCCCGCGCGAGCGTGATCGCGTCGGGTAATTGGTGGCCGTAGACCCACATGTCAAAGCTGAGCCCGCGCTCGGCCACCGCGGTGAAGCCGCGCCGAAAATCCGCGCTCGAGTACAGATGGGCGTTGGGCGTCCAATTCATGACGCCGCGGTCGTCGCTGTGCGCGCCGATGCAGCGCACCCCGCGCACCAACGCGCTCGCCTGCAGGTGTGCGTCCAGCAGTTCAGCGATACGTGGCGCCGACGGGTCGGCATGCACCACGATCGCGCCGAGGACCGGTGCTCCGGCAATGCCGAATGGCAGGGCGCTGACCCACTGCGTCTCGTCCACGCTGCCCAGTGGGTCTTTGGTCCGCCACCCGGCTTCCACGTGCACGACGGCGTCGACGCCGACGGGGGAGCTGTCTTGGAGGTAGTCGACCGGTAGGTAGCGATCCAGCAGGTAGCGCGGGTCACCGATGAACTCGCGCGAGGCGCGTGGAAAAAGCCGCAGCAGCGCTGGAAGCACCGCCGGCGCGCGGCGCACGATCTTCGCAACGCCGGACACTGCCCGGGGAGTGGCAAACGGGTCCCATTGGTGAACGTGGGCGTCCACCACCGTCGGTGCGCGATCCGTCACGTGACCACTTTCGCCGCTGCGCTGGTGTCGGTCTCGGGAATCGCAGAAATATGGGGGCGACCGGTCAGCGTTGGGTTCCAACCGCTGACCAGCTCAGAACATAGGCTGGACAGCAACCCGGGTGAGGAAAGAGGACGAACACAGAGGACAGGAAGAGGGGACAGGATGGTCACTGACTACAACCAGGGCGAAATCGCTGAACAGTACAAGAAGACGAAGGCGATCCCGGTGCGGACCAGGATCGAGGCCTACTCATTTCTGAAACACATTGGCGCCGTCACGGGCGAGAAGGTGGTTGACATCGCCTGCGGTGCCGGGGACTACACCCGCGTGATGCGGCGGGCCGGCGCCGCGCGCGTTGTGGGTTTCGATATCTCCGAGAAAATGATCGGGCTGGCCCGCGGGCAGGAGGCACACGAGCCACTAGGTATCGAGTATTTCGTTGCCGACGCCAGCCAGGAAGTGGCACAACAGGATTTCGACCTCGCGATCTCGGCCTATCTGCTGGTGTACGCCCGAGACCGCGACGAGCTAGCCAGGATGTGTCGCGGGGTGGCTTGCCGGGTTCGGCCGGGTGGCCGGTTTGTCACCCTCACCACCAACCCGGGCCTTTACACATTCGGACGAGTGCCCGACTACCGCAAGTATGGATTCCAGATCAAGCTGGCCGATGCCGCGTTCGAGGGCGCGCCCATCGAGTTGACGGCGTTTGTCGATGGCGCACCGCTGGTGATCGAAAACTACTACCTGCCGATTGCGGCGTATGAAGCCGCGCTGCGGCAGGCCGGCTTTCACGATTTCGTGGTGCACGTGCCCGAACTGGCGGCGGCACCTCAGGGCGAAGACGAGGGCGACTTTTGGGATGACTACCTCAACTATCCGCCCGCGATCGTCATCGAATGCGTCCGCGACTAACACGCTGGGCCGTCGGCGGGTGAGCTAGCCCGGCGTGGGTTTTTCGCCCTGGACTCGTGGCGTCACCCAGGCGAGTGCGGCGAATACCAGTGCGCCACAAAGCACATAGAGCCATCCCAGCGGAGCCTGGGTGCGTTCCGGACTGACTCCGACGATGGTCATGATCGCGGCGATGATCAGGTACGTCAGGGTGCCGAACAGTCCGCTGACCAAACCGAGGTTGCGACTGAACGCCCCGAGTGCTGCGGCCTGCGCCTGAGGGACCAACGCGCCGCACCCCGCGACCGCCAGCGATACCGCCAGCGTGATCGCCCAGGGATTGACACCAACCACGGGGGCCGACCCCAATAGCAGCGCCGCCCCGACCATGTAGAGCGTCCAGTCGGCAAATGCCAATCGGCGAAAGGCCATGCGAGTGGCCAGCATGCCGGTCGAAAAGCTGCCGAGCAACACCGCAACACCGACGACCAGCGCGATCAGACCATAGGCTGAGGGCGACAAGCCCATCTCGTCCTGATACAAAAACGGTGCGGCCACACCGAATGAGAGCTGCGGACCGGCCAATAACCCGAAAATCGCTGCCAACGCCAGGAACACGCGGTTGCGCGCGGTCACGGTCAGAACCTGCCACGTCTGGCCGAGTTCAAATCGGGTCCGGGACTCTTGATCCAGGGTTTCCGGTAGCGCCCAGGCGACCGCCAATCCCACCACGACGCTCAACGCCGCTATCAAGACGAAAACGTAGTGCCACGAAGTGTACTCGACAATGAACCCGCCCACTGCCGGGGCCAGAATCGGTGCCGCTGACCAGGCAGCACCCAGCAAGCCGTTGACCGATCTCAGGCGTGCACCTTCGAAACAGTCTGCGGCAATGGCGATTGCGATAACGATGAAGGCACTACACGCACCGCCCTGCAGGAACCGCAGCACCAGCAACATGGCAACGTTGTTGGCCGCCGCGCAGGCGAGGCTGGTCACCGTCAGCGCGGCCGCGCAGCCCATGAGCACCGGCTTGCGTCCCCAGGAATCTGACATGATGCCCACGGCAAGGTAGCTCAAGGCCATGCCGATCATGAACACCGTCACCGTGGACTGCAGGGCAGTAGCGGTGGTGCCAATACTGGTTTCCATCTGTGGCAGCGCGGGGGTGTAGGCGTCCATCGGAATCTGATTCAGCGGAACCACACACAGCAGCACCGCGACAATCCGTCGCGATGGCGCCGATGCTTTCACGGGCGTTGCCCCTCGGTCTGCCCGTGGCGTCGACGCATAGCTGCGAATCCTACGGGCAAAACGGTCCGCCGTGTTGGCGTGCCGGCCCCGGTCCGGCCCTTGTTAACTAGGCCGAGTTCTTGTAGCTGCATCGGTGTCATACCGGAATCGGAAGGAGCCCGCCGGTGAAGGTCCACCACCTCAACTGCGGCACCATGAATTCACCCGGCGCAGCACTGTTGTGCCACGTCCTGCTCGTCGAGGCCGGCAACGGGCTGGTCCTGGTCGACACCGGCTTTGGGGTACAAGACTGTCTTGATCCGCGCCGGCTGGGCGCGTTTCGTCACTTCCTTCGGCCTGCCTTGCTGCAGAACGAAACTGCGGTGCACCAGATCGAGCGCCTTGGCTACCGGCCGTCCGACGTTCGCCATATCGTGCTGACCCACTTCGACTTCGACCACATCGGCGGGCTGGCCGACTTCCCGGACGCTCAGGTCCACGTCACCTCCGCCGAGGCGCGCGGCGCCATCCACGCCCCATCGTTTCGTGAGCGCGTGCGGTATCGAAGCGTGCAATGGGCGCACGGCCCCAAACTGGTGGAGCATGGTCACGACGGCGAATCCTGGCGTGGATTCGCCGCGGCCAAAACCCTTGACACCATTGCTGACGGTGTGGTCCTGGTGCCGATGCCCGGTCACATCCGTGGCCATGCCGCGGTTGCCGTCGACGCTGGCGACCGTTGGATCCTGCATTGCGGCGACGCCTTCTATCACGTCGGAACATTGGACGGACAGTCCAAAGTGCCGTTCGTTCTGCGAAGCCAGGAAGAGCTATTCTCCTTTGACCGCAGGCAACTGCGTGACAATCAGGCGCGTCTAGCCGAGCTGCAGCGCCGCCAAAATCCGGGGCTGCTGATCATCTGTGCTCATGATCCCAGCCTCTATGCAGTCGCCAAAGACCTGTCATAGCCGACCTTCTTTGCCTGGGCGCCCCACTCACCGTGCTTGGAGTTCCGTTCTGGCGTGGTCGATTTGGTGATACGCATAGGTCGCCATGGCGGCGGTGGTCATGGCGGCACCGCTCTGGGAGAACGATTCATAGGCGTGGTCTCCAAGTGCATCGCGCAGGTGCGAGATGGTTGTTCTGAGCTCCGGGAACGACGCCTCGGTAATGGGGTGAAATGCGAAACCGGCGATGGTGGCAGCCGCCTCGTAGCGGCCCAGCCGATCGAAGAACGCTGCCAGTACGGCCAGCGGTGTGTTGATCAGGGTGGTGTTTCCGGCCTCGTGGTGATTATGAATCGCCAATGTGAAGTGGTCGAGCGCGGACAATGGATCACCATATTTGGCCTCGACGCGGCACAATACGGCGGCTAGGTGCGTCTCGCTGTTGCGGTTACCGGTGTCCTGGGCGATCCGCAAACCACGGCGCATGGCGGCAAGGGCGCTGGCGGGGTTGGTGTCGCGGAAGGTGAATCCATAGGCAAGTAGGGCGTAACACAGCGCCGCGGGGTTGCGGGTGGCTTCGGCGGACTCGATCAGCGCATCGGCCAGCTGCTCGGCTTCGTCGCATTGACCCTTGATCGTCAAGGCCAGCACCAGACATCCCAGGGTGAGTGTGTGCGTGTCGTGACCGAGCGCGAGCTGGGTGCGGCACAACTCGACCGACTGTTCAGGGTGCCCGCTGCTGGTATACGCACCGGATGGCCACCCCTCGATGCCGAACGGCACCTCGTAGCGGTCGGTGGCCAGCAACCGGGCGGCCTCATCGGCGTAGCGGATGGCTTCTTGGACGCGCCCCGTCGTATAGCACTGTGATGCCAGCACGTGCAGGAACGCGAGCTTGGGATGATCGACCGCTCGTTCGATCGCTTCCTCGACCCACGTCAGCGGCTCAAATCTGTTCACAAAAAAGCCGAGAAATCCCACCCAGGTGGCGATGCTCGCGGCATCGTCGAGGTCATTGTTGTCGGCGGTCCAGCGAAAGGCCAGGCGCAGATTGGCGAGTTCGGCGGTGAGCCACGTGTAGGCCTCAGGTTGCCGGGGGCTGTCCCACACCGCCGCCACGTCGGGCAACCGCTGGGCGAAGTGGCGGGCATGCGCCGTTCGAGCGGCCAGTGCCTGCCCGCGGGTGACCAGTTGCTCCTCGGCGAACTCGCGGATGGTCTCCAGCATCGAAAACCGTGATCGCCCCGAAAGCCGGTCGACGATGAGCAGGGACTTGCCCACCAACGCATCCAGCAAGTCCAGCACCTCGTAGTCGTCGTGAGTATCGGCGGATCCGGCTACCGCGCAGGCGCTTTGCAGATCGAAACCACCGGCGAACACCGAGCAACGCTCTAGCAGAACCTTTTCCGCGTCGCTGAGATGGTCGTAAGACCACGCAACGGCGTGACGCAGCGTTTGGTGACGTCCCAGGCCGCGCCGAGATCCGACCAGCAAGCGGAAGCGGTGATCGAGCCGATCACGCACCTCGATCGGGGTCATCGACGCCATGCGGGAGGCGGCCAGCTCGATGGCCAGCGGGATTCCGTCAAGACGCCGGCAGATTTCGGCGATCGCGGCCGCATCCTGGGCATCGGTCGGTGCGAAGCCGGGGGCAACACCTTGGGCGCGTTCGACGAAGAGGGTGCCGGCAGCGGACACCACGCCGCCACCGACATCCAGCGACGGCACCGACCACAGCTGCTCGTCAGGCACCTCCAGCCGCTCGCGACTGGTCGCCAGGATCCGCACGGTCGTCGAACCGGCGAGGATGGCTTCGATCAGGTCGGCCGCCGCGTCACGCACGTGCTCGCAATTGTCGAACACCAAGAGCCGGACCCGTCCTTCCAGCGCCGTGGCCACGCTCTGGGTTACGGTCTTTCCCGCTTGTTGGGTAATCCCCAGCACGGCGGCCACCGCGTCGGGCACCGCGGCCGGATCGGAAACGGCGGCCAGTTCGAAAAGCCAAACGCCATCCGGGAATTCATCAGCAACACGTGTTGCGACCTCCAGCGCCAGCCGAGTCTTGCCGACACCACCGACCCCGGTCAACGTCACCAACCGATGGACCTGCAACGCCGTCTGTACCTGGCCGATCTCCGCCGCACGAGCGACGAAGCTGGTCAGCGCGGGCCGCAGGTTGCCAGGACTTGTATCCGGTGCCCGCAAGGCGGGGAAATCGGTGCGCAGGCCCGGTGCCCGAACCTGGAACACCCGCACCGGGGCAGGCAGATCCCGCAACCGGCGTGACCCGAGATCTAGCAAGTCCACTCCGCTGATCAGATTTGCTGTCGAGTCGGTCAGCAGGATCTGGCCACCGTGGCCGGTCGCCATCACCCGCGCGGCGCGATTGAGCACCGCACCGAAGTAGTCCGCGTCATGCGGCTCGGCTTCGCCGGTCGCCAGCCCCATCCGCACCGGCAACTCGAGTGCTCGCTGTGCATCGACGGCGGCATCGACGGCGGATCTCGGCGACGGGAACGCGGCGCAGACGCCGTCGCCCGTGTGCTTGAACAACCAGCCCCGGTGCGTCTGGATCGTCCGTGTGAGCACCGCATCATGGGCCGCGAGGGCGGCCCGCATCCGATCGGGGTCGGACTCCCACCGGCGGGTGGAGCCCTCAACATCGGTGAACAGGAACGTCACGATCCCCGAAGGTGGACCCCCCCCAGATCAGCGGCCACTAACGCAGAATGCCACACCGAAGGCGGTTCTACCTCGAACATTGCCGCAAAGTGTTCGGCTGGGCGCAGGGGCTGCACCGACCTCAGCGGCCTCGCTCGGTGACCCCCGTGACGTGTGTTTTCAACCATCTCGCTAAAATCGAGACGCCATGTCGTCGGAAGGAATCTCATGAACGCGCGTGTCGAGCAGCTGGAGTTTCAGGCGGAGGCCCGGCAGCTGCTGGATCTGATGATCCACTCGGTCTACTCCAACAAGGACTCATTTCTGCGGGAGCTGATCTCCAACGCCTCCGATGCGCTGGACAAGCTGCGAATTGAGGCCTTCCGGAACAAGGACCTCGAAGTCGACACCTCGGACCTGCACATCGAGACCGAGGCCGACAAGGGCGCGCGGACACTGACGGTGCGCGACAACGGCATCGGAATGACCCGGGCGGAGGTCGTGGACCTGATCGGCACCCTGGCCAAGTCGGGCACCGCCGAGCTGCGCGCGCAGCTGCGGGAGGCCAAGAACGACGCAGCCTCCGAGGAGCTGATCGGCCAATTCGGCATCGGGTTCTACTCATCGTTCATGGTCGCCGACAAGGTCGAACTGCTCACCCGCAAGGCCGGGGAGAGCGAGGCCACCAAGTGGGAGTCCAGCGGAGAGGGCACCTACACGATCGAATCCGTCGAGGGTGCTCCGCAGGGGACCTCGGTCACATTGCACCTCAAGCCCGAAGACGCCGAGGACGAGCTGTATGACTACACGGCGGATTGGAGGCTACGGCATCTGATCAAGAAGTACTCAGACTTCATCGCCTGGCCGATCCGCATGGAGGTGGAGAAGCGCGTCCCGGCCCCTCACGAAGAGGGTGAGGAGCCCGGCGAGGAGACCGTGGTCCTCGAAACCGAGACGCTCAACTCGATGAAGGCGTTGTGGGCCAGGCCCAAGGACGAGGTCTCCGCCGACGAGTACAACGAGTTCTACAAGCACATCGCGCATGCCTGGGATGACCCGATGGAGGTCATCGCCATGAAGGCCGAAGGTACCTTCGAGTACCAGGCGCTGCTCTTCATTCCCTCGCACGCCCAGCATGACCTGTTCAATCGGGATGCGGTCTTCGGTATTCAGCTGTATGTCAAGCGCGTATTCATCATGGGCGACTGCGACCAGCTGATGCCCGAGTACCTGCGCTTTGTCAAGGGTGTCGTCGACGCACAGGACATGTCACTGAACGTGTCTCGCGAAATTCTGCAGCAGGATCGCCAGATCAAGGCGATTCGCCGACGGCTGACCAAGAAGGTCCTGTCCACCATCAAGGATCTGCAGTCCGAGCGGCCCGAGGACTACCGCACCTTCTGGACCCAGTTCGGCAAGGTCGTCAAGGAAGGGCTGCTGGCCGACTTCGACAACCGCGAGACGCTGTTGGAGATCTCCTCCTTCGCCTCGACCCACAGCGAAGAGGAACCCACCACCCTGGCCGGCTACGTGGAGCGCATGAAGGAAGGCCAGACGCAGATCTTCTTCGCGACCGGGGATTCGCGACAGCAGATCCTCAAGTCGCCGCACCTGGAGGCCTTCCGGGCCAAGGGCTATGAGGTGCTGCTGCTCACCGAACCGGTCGACGAAGTATGGGTGGGAGTGGTCAACGAGTTCGATGGAAAGCCGCTGCAGTCGGTCGCCAAGGGCGGGGTAGACCTGGACTCCGACGGCGAAGGGAGCGAGGCCGAGCGCGAAGAGCAGCAGAAGGAGTTCGCCGACCTGCTGGGCTGGCTCAAGGAGACGTTGGGCGAACAGGTCAAGGAAGTGCGGTTGTCCACCCGCCTGACCGAGTCGCCGGCTTGCCTGATCACCGACACGTTCGGCATCACTCCCGCGCTTGCCCGCATCTACCGGGCCACCGGGCAAGACGTTCCGGTCGGCAAGCGAACGCTGGAACTCAACCCCGCCCATCCGCTGGTGATCGGTCTGCGCCAGGCGCAGGCGAGCGCTGACGACGATGCCAAGAAGGAGGCGGTCAGTGAAACCGCGGAGCTGCTCTACGGCACAGCGCTTCTTGCCGAAGGCGGTGCGCCAGACGATCCGGCCCGGTTCGCCGAGCTGTTGGCGGATCGTCTGACGCGAACGCTGTAACTAACGCCGGCCCAGCTTCTCGCGGACCGTGTCGGTGAGGAATCGCCGGGCCGACACGGGGTGAAAAGCCCTGGCCGCCTCGGTTAGTGCGGCACGCGCGTCCGCGCTGAGTTCGATGTCGGCTGCGGCAACATTGAACTCGAGTTGCTCCACGCTGGACGCTCCCGGGATGGCGACCACGCCGGGCAGGCTGATCAACCATGCCAGCGCCACCTGGGCGGGCTTTGCGTCGACGTCAGTGGCGACGGCGCGAAGCGTCTGCAGCAGCGGCTCGATCCGGCGCAGGTTCTCCGTGCCGAACAGTGGGTTGACGGCCCGAACACCGGCCGGCCGGTTGTCCACACCGTATTTGCCGCCCAGCAGCCCCTGCGCCAGTGGGCTGTAGGCGATGATGATGCGGTTCTCCCGTTCGGCGAAGGGAACCAGGTCATCGAGCGGACCGGGATGCGCCAGCGAGAAATGCACCTGGTTGCTGACGACGGGGCGCCCGAGTGCGGCGTCCGCTTTCTTCCAGCGCGCCAACGAGTAGTTGGAGACGCCGGCCGCTCCGATCCTGCCGGTGTCGAGGAGCTCGCGCATGCCCGGCATGATCACCGAATCGGGGACCACCGGGTTGGGCTGGTGGATCTGATATAGCGGGATGCGGTCGAGCTGCAACCTGCGGGCACTGGCCCGTTCGCGCTGCTTGACCACCGCCGGAAACGGCGCCACGGGCATGATCTTGCTGGCTACGACCACTTCGGCGCGCTCGTCGCCGAGTGCCTCGCCGAGAATCCGCTCACTCTTGCCCAGTCCGTAGACCTCGGAGGTGTCGAACAGGGTGACTCCCAGCGCACGAGCGCGCGCGACGATGTCGCGGGCGGCGCCGGAGGCGTACCGGTCCCCATAACCCCACTCGCGTGAGCCGAACTGCCAGGTGCCCAGCCCGATCCGGCTGACATTTCCGATTCCGTCGACCTCGAGGTGTTTCATGGTTCACACGGTATTGAGCGGTCTCCCTGCGTCTGGGCGGTGAGGGTGCGCAGAATGCCGGTCAGCACGGCGTGTCTTCGTGCAGACACGCACGCTCGCGGCGACGGCGAGTGCCGTCAGCGCGCCCTATTGACTGAGTCGATGTAGGGCGCGAGCAGGTGCGCCATCCCTTTGGCGGCCTCATCGGCATCACTCGGGGGCAGGGCGAGGTAGCTCAGGGCAGCCCGTACCACCGCCTGGCCCATCACCGCCGCGTCGTATTCGTTGGCGTTTACCCAGCTGTGCTGGAAGGTCTGGGACAGCTGTTCGGTGGCATGATCGACCAGGAACTGACTCTCGACGGTGATCAAACGCAGAATGTCGTTGGGTGCGTCTTCAGTTCGCAGCACCTGGGCTAGGGGGTCGTTGGCGACGCGGTGGAAGAAATCACTGAACACGGTCTGCATAGCGCTGTAGCCGTTGCCGTGGTTTTCGCTGATCGCCGTTTGCATTCCGGTGACGATGCTGTCGGTCAGGCGCAGGGCGTAGTGGCGCGCCAGGCCCCGGCGCGACTGGAATTCGTTGTAGAGGGTGCCCCTGCTGATGCCTGCGGCGGAAGCCACATCGGCCATGGTGATCGACGACCATTTCTTGACCAGCAGCAACCCGTGCATCGCGTCGAGAACCCCGTTATGCATCAGATTCGCAGCGGTGCTGCGATACGGATTGCGGGTTCGATGCTCGGGGTCGACCATGTAGCTGAGATTAGTGCGCATTGATAGTGCCTTCGACTTTCGGTCCACAATGTTGTTTTGGGTAGGCGCCGCCCGTGCATTTGCGAGAATGTCGACGACGTCGGTCCCGCCCGAATTAACTCCGGTAGGTCCTCGCGGGCCGGTTGTGACAACCGAAATGGCTACTGAAGGTTGCTATCTGGGGATATGGCCATACATGTCCGCATGGCCATATCCGGTGGGCTGATGGTGCTAGGTCCGGCTGACTTCGATCATCTCGAAGTCCGACTTTGCGGCGCCGCAGTCCGGGCAGCTCCAGTCGTCGGGAATGTCGTCCCAACGTGTTCCCGGGGCTATGCCGTCTTCGGGCCAACCTTGTGCCTCGTCATACTCAAACCCGCACTGCACGCAGCGATACAGCTTGAAATCGGTTGACATGTCAGGCCTCCTGTAGCTGGAAGTCGATCTTCTCCCGGACGCCGCAGTCTGGGCAGTTCCAAGTTTCATCGACATCGGCCCAGCTGGTGCCCGCCGGATACCCCTCGCGCGGGGCACCGACAGCTTCATCGTAGACGTAGTCGCACACCGGGCAGTGGTAAGCGGCCATCACCGGACACCGTAGGTGGCGAGGATCTTGTCGCGCTTGCGCGGATCGATGTTGACCTTGGTGATGTCGCCGTCGTAGTGCTCAATGACGCGGTGGTCCATCAGCTTCCGCCACAGCGGCGGGAAGTAGGTCAGCGTGATCAACGTGGCATAGCCGCTGGGCAGGTTGGGGGCGCCGTCCATGCTGCGCAGCGTCTGGTAGCGGCGTAGGGGATTGGCGTGGTGGTCGCTGTGCCGCTGCAGGTGGTACAGGAAGATGTTGGTGACGATGTGGTCGGAGTTCCAGCTGTGCACGGGTGCGCAGCGTTCGTAGCGCCCCGAAGCGGTGCGCTGCCGCAGCAGCCCATAGTGTTCGAGGTAGTTGACCGACTCCAACAGTGATGCGCCGAACAGTCCCTGAATGATCAGGAATGGCAGCACCTGCCAGCCGAACACGGCGGTCAGCGCGCCGAACAGAACCACCGACATGATCCAGGCGTTGAGCACATCGTTGCGCATGCTCAGGGTGGGCTTGTTGATGCGTTGCATGCGGCTCTTTTCCAGCTCCCATGCGGACTTGAGCGAGCCGAACATGCTGCGCGGGAGGAACATCCAGAAGCTTTCACCGAACCGTGCGCTGGCCGGGTCCTCCGGGGTGGAGACGCGGACGTGGTGGCCGCGGTTGTGCTCGATGTAGAAGTGGCCATACAGGGTCTGGGCGAGGGTGATCTTGGACAGCCACCGCTCCAGGTTCTCGCGTTTGTGTCCCAATTCGTGGGCGGTGTTGATGCCCACCCCGCCGACGACTCCGATGGTCATGGTGAGACCGATCTTGGAGATCAGGCCCAGTCCTGCGCCCAGTCCCAGCCAGCTCAAGTTGTCGGCCGACCACAGGTAGCAGGCCAAGACGAGGCTGACCATCTGCAGCGGAATGAAGGCGTAGGTGCAGTAGCGGTAGTACTTGTCGTTCTCCAGGCGCTCCATCACTTCGTCAGGAGGGTTCTCGCCGTCTGGGCCGAAGAACACATCCAGGGCCGGTAGCAGCAGGTAGAGCAGGAACGGCCCGATCCACCACAACACCGGAGTGACGGCGGTCCAGCCGAGCTTGCCGAACACCCATGCCAGCGCGAGGCTTGCCGGCAATGCCGTCGGCAGCACCAATCCCACCAGCCACAGGTATCGCTTCCGGTCTCGCCATTGCTGGACCGGATTTTCCGACTTTGGTTGCGCCACGGACGTCATGACGATCCTTTCTCAGTGTGGTCACTGCCCTGATCCAGGTAGTGCGGCCAGCGCGCCGGAGGGGCGACCGCTGGCATGTTTTGAACATATCAGAGGAGTTGTGCAATCAATAGATAAATTTCTAGATTTGTTCAAACTGCCTGATCGTGCGGTGCCCACCGGGCCGTCGCGCCGTTTGACCGCGACGCCGATCGGGTATCAAGTTCGCCATGGCTGGCACCGCCGTTGCTCCCACACCCACCGGTGAGGTCTGGCCGGGCCGGGCCTACCCGCTGGGCGCGACGTATGACGGTATGGGTACGAATTTCGCGATCTTCAGCGAAGTCGCTGAGCGGATCGAGCTGTGTCTGTTCGATGCGGACGACACGGAGAGCCGGGTCGAACTGCCTGAGGTTGACGGGTTCGTCTGGCACGCGTATGTGCCGGCCATCGACCCCGGCCAGCGTTACGGATACCGCATCCACGGTCCCCACGATCCCCGCGCCGGGCACCGGTGCAATCCGAACAAGCTGCTGCTGGACCCTTATTCGAAGGCGATCGAAGGCACATTCGCCTGGAACCAGTCGCTGTTCGGCTATACCTTCGGTGACCCCGAGAGCCGCAATGACGAGGACTCCGCGGCCAGCATGCCCAAAGCGGTGGTGATCAATCCCTATTTCGACTGGGCAAACGATCGGCCCCCCGACCACCACTACGCCGACACGGTCATCTACGAAGCACACGTGAAAGGCCTGACACAGACCCATCCGGACATACCCGAACAGCTACGTGGCACCTATGCCGCGGTGGCGCACCCGGCAATCATCGACCACCTCAAAAGCATCGGTGTCACCGCGATCGAGCTGATGCCGGTACACCGTTTCGCCAACGACTCGACGTTGGCCGACAAGAATCTCTCGAATTACTGGGGCGACAACACGATCTCGTTCTTTGCGCCCGACCCGAAATATTCCAGCGCCATGCTGCCAGGGGGCCAGGTTCAGGAGTTCAAGGCGATGGTGCGCGCCCTGCACGAGGCGAACATCGAGGTGATCCTCGATGTCGTCTACAACCACACCGCCGAGGGCAACCATCTGGGGCCCACGCTCTCTATGCGTGGTATCGACAACGCCGCCTACTACCGGCTGGTCGATGATGACATGCGTTACTACGTGGATCACACCGGAACCGGCAACAGCTTCAATGTCAGCCATCCGCACTCGCTGCAGCTGATCATGGATTCGTTGCGCTACTGGGTCACCGAGATGCATGTTGATGGCTTCCGGTTCGATCTGGCGGCTACCCTGGCGCGCGAGTTCTATGAGGTCGATCGGTTGGCGACGTTTTTCGAACTCGTGCAACAGGATCCAACCGTCAGCCAGGTCAAGCTCATCGCCGAGCCGTGGGATGTGGGCCCCGGCGGCTATCAGGTGGGCAACTTTCCGCCGCAGTGGACGGAGTGGAACGGCAAGTACCGCGACACCGTTCGGGACTTCTGGCGCGGTGAGCCGGCCACGCTCGATGAGTTCGCCTACCGATTGTCCGGATCGGCCGACCTCTACGAGCACACCGGGCGAAGGCCGGTTGCTTCGATCAACTTCGTCACCGCCCATGACGGGTTCACACTGCGCGACCTGGTGTCCTACAACGACAAACACAACGAGGCCAACGGGGAGGACAACGACGACGGCGAGGGCCATAACCGCTCGTGGAACTGCGGTGTGGAAGGGCCCACCGATGACCCCGCGATCAATGCGCTGCGGGCCCGTCAGCAGCGCAACCTCATCGCTACTCTGATGCTGTCGCAGGGTGTCCCGATGATTTCGCACGGTGACGAGCTCGGGCGTACCCAATACGGGAACAACAACGGATACTGCCAGGACAGCGTGCTCACCTAGATCGACTGGTCCGACGTCGATACCGGCCTGCTGGAGTTCACCCATGCGGTGTCCGCACTACGTGCCAACCACCCGCTATTCCGTAGGCGGCGCTTCTTCAACGGAAAGCCGGTCGGTCGCCGTGGCGAAGCGGGGCTGCCCGACATCGCTTGGTTCGCCGCGGATGGATCAGAGATGGCTGACGAGGACTGGGGGGTCGGTTTCGCCAAGTCGATCGCCGTTTTCCTCAATGGTCAGGGCATCGCCGACCGGGACATGCGTGGCCACCGAGTCCTCGATGACTCGTTCATCCTGTGTTTCAACGCTCACTTCGAGCCCATCGACTTCACCCTCCCGCCGGTGGAGTTCGGCAGCGGTTGGCGGGTTGTGGTCGCTACCGCTGCCGCAACAGCGACTTCGGCCGGGGCTCTGCCGGCGGCGGCCACGATCGTCGTTGACGCGCGCAGCAGCGTGGTGCTGCAAGCGGTCACCGAGTAGACGTCGGCGATCTTCGGGCCACCGAACGCCTTACGCGGTCCGGGTACGGTCGATACGCTGTGGCTTGCGCGGGGCTCTTCGCGCAGCGTCGATGCGACCTTGCGCGCCGTGGATCGAAGGGAATCGCGCTGGCATCCTTCCAGGCCATGGCGCCGGGGGGAGTGACATCGGCTGGTGAAGGCGGGTTATGTCAAAGACCGTGGTGATCGGAGCCTCGAGCGGGCTGGGGCGCTGCATTGGTGTTGGACTTGCGCGGCGTGGCGATCATGTCGCACTTCTGGCCCGGCGGCGCGAGCGAACGGGGGCCGCCGCCAAGGAAGCGGGGCCGGGGACCGTCGCCGTCGAATGCGACGTTACCGATGAAGCGTCGTGCCGATCGGCGCTCGCCGCGGCGGCCGACGCGCTTGGGGGGATCGACAACCTCGTCTACGCCCCCGCCATCAGCCCCCTCGTTCGGCTGGCCGAAACCGACGCCGACACCTGGCGGCGGGTCTTTGACACTAACGTCATAGGCGCGTCGCTCGCGACGGCGGCGGCGTTGCCGCAACTGAGGGCCGCCGCGGGCAAGGCCGGTCTATCTCTCCTCGGACGCGGGCAGCCACGCGCCCCCATGGCCTGGCCTGGGTGCCTACGGCGTCAGCAAGGCGGCACTGGAACGACTCGTGGAGGCGTGGCGAGCCGAACACCCGGAAATCGGGTTCACCTGCGTCATCGTCGGAGAGTGCGCCGGCGGCGAGGGCGATGCTCAGACCGGCATGAACATCGGCTGGGATAGAGAGCTAGCTATGAAGGCCTATCCGCTTTGGCTGGCGCGTGGCTGCATGCCAGGCAAGTTGATGCCGGTCGAGGACTTGGTCAACATCGTGCACACGATCCTGCGCACCGACGCGGCTACCTCGATACCGGTCGTCATTGCCCGGGGCGCATCCGCTCCGGCCGGGGTGCTGGATGCGGGTCAGTCCTAGACTGAAAAATGTTGTTCCAGTGCGTGATTCAGTGAAGATTCGGGACCGTGATGAGTGACGAGGCGTTGGTTGCGGTGGTGACCGGGGCGAGCCGTGGGGCCGGGCGTGGTATCGCGGCGGCTCTGGCCGCGCGGGGCTGGCGGGTGTATGCGACGAGCCGCAGCGTCGCCGACGCGCCGCCCGGGGGAGTCGCGGTCCGGGTCGACCATCGCGATGACACGGCCACCGCCGCGCTGTTTGAGCGGGTGCAGCAGGAATCGGGCCGCCTTGATCTGCTGGTCAACAATGCCGCGGCGATCTCCGATGACTTGGTCGACCCCAAGCCGTTCTGGGAGAAGCCGCTTGCGCTGGCCGACGTACTCGATGTCGGTCTGCGGTCCTCTTATGTCGCATCCTGTTATGCCGCACCGCTTCTGGTGGCCGGCGGCCGCGGCCTGATCGCCTTCACCTCGTCACCGGGGTCGGTGTGTTACATGCACGGCCCGGCGTACGGGGCGCAGAAGGCCGGTATCGACAAGATGGCCGCCGACATGGCGGTGGACTTTCATGACACCGGCGTCGCAACGGTGTCGATCTGGATGGGCATCCTGCTGACCGAGAAGCTGCGAGGCGCATTCGGGCAACACCCAGACGGTCAGCGCACGCTCGCCAAGACCGCTGAGCACGCCGAAACCCCAGAATTCACCGGCTATTTGATCGATGCACTGTATCGGGATTCCGCTCTGGGCGAGCTGAGCGGACAAACCGTGATCGGCGCCGAGCTTGCCGAGCGCTACGGCATCACCGACGAGGGCGGACACCACCCGCCGTCTCACCGGCACATCTTGGGTGCACCGCGAACACCGAGCACCGTTGTGGTGCGGTAGCGCTCCGGCCCGGCTACCCGGTAATCAGACCCCACAACCCGGAGCCGCCCGCGTGCAGTGCGGCCTTGGTCACCTGCTCGTCCCAATAGTGGACCGAGCCGAACTCCGAACGCCAAGCCAATGCCGCGCGCGTGAATTCGTGCAGCCGGTGCTCTTCGGTGGTGCCGATGGCGCCATGCACCTGGTGGGCGTTGCGCACCACGACCGAGACGGCGTGGCCCACGCACGAGCGGGCAACCGCGACAAGAAAGTCCAAGTTCTGCGCCGACCATTGACTGGTGACGGCCTTGGTGAGTGCGGCCTCGGTCGCTGCCCTGGCCAGCGCGGTCTCGGCGGCGATGTCGGCGATTAGATTCTGTACCGCCTGGAACTTGGCCAGCGGACGGCCGAACTGGACGCGTGAGCTCACGTGCTCAACCGACAGATGCAGAATCTGGTCCAGCGCCGCGCAGACCTGGATCGCCCGCACCAGTGCCGACTTGAACTTCAGCGTTGAAACCACGGCTCCGGTGGTGGGCACACCCCGAAGGTCGAGATGGTCGGCACGGACCGTGTTACGCGGTTCGCCGATCATGTTGGCGCCGGGAGTGATAGTGAGTGTCTGCGCATCGACGTCGGCAAGGCGGTATTCGCCAGCCGATTGCCTGATCACCACGATGCGGTCGGCGTGAGAGGCCCATGGAACCTCGGTAGTGACCCCATCGGCGTCGAGTAGACACACCGTTCTTACCGCGGCGTCGGCGCCCATGTCATGGGCATCGAGCAACCAGCAAGCCAACAGATCATGTTCGGCCAACGGAATTCGCACCGCGTTGCGTACCGCTGCAGCTAGCAACTCGGCCGCCTCATACCAGCTGGCCCCGCTGCCGCCGCTGTCTTCCGCACCGGTGAGACGGGCCAGGCCAAGCTGCTCGAGTCGCTGCCACAGCGCCGGATCGCGCCGGCTTGCCTCGGTGGGGGGATGCGACGTGCGGTACTGGGCGAAGACCGCCTCCATCATGTTCACCAGGGCGGGGTCGACGGTGTGCACGGTGGCGCTCATCGCAGTCCCAATCCCCGCGCGATGACACCGCGCAGCACTTCGTTGGTTCCACCACGCAGGGTGAAGCCCGGCCGCTGGTCCAGCGCCGCGGTGACCAGGGCGGCGAACTCGGGATCGCGCGGGCGGTGCGGGGCGCCCGAGTCGGCCAGGTCGGTCGAGTCGGCCAGGTCGGCGAGTTCGGCTATGTCGCCCTCGGTGCTGCTGCCCAGCACCTTGACCACCGCCGCAGGTAGGTCGGCGGGATCGTTGCGCTCAAGTGCGCCAGCCACCGCGGCGGACATCTGGTGCAGGCCGGCGATGCGCGCCACCAGTCGCCCGAGCTGCTGGTCGCGGGTAAAGCGTTGCTCGGCCATGCTTTCGGCGGTAGCAGCCAGCAATACGAAGGTGGACAGGAAGCGCTCTGGTCCACTGCGCTCGAAGCTGAGTTCCGATGTCACCTGCGTCCAGCCGTTGCCGATTGCCCCGAACACCATCTCGTCGGGTACATGGGCGTTGTCGAGGATCACCTCGTTGAAGTGGTGGGCGCCATTCATGGAGATGATCGGCCGGGTCTGGACCCCCGGCCCGCGTAGGTCGACGATGAATTGACTTAGCCCGGCATGCCTGTGGTCGGGGTCCACCGGCGCGGTGCGCGCGAGCACGATGAACGCGTGGGCGCGGTGTGCCCCCGAGGTCCATACCTTTGTGCCCGACAACAGCCAACCGCCCTCGCCGCGTACCGCCCGGGTCCGCACGCTGGCCAGATCGGAACCGGAATCGGGCTCGCTCATGCCGATGCCGAAAAAGCACTCACCGCGCACAATCCGAGGCAGGAAGTGCGACTTCTGCAGTTCGGTCCCGTACTTGAGCAGTGACGGCACGATTTGACGGTCGGCTATCCAATGGGCGGCCACGGGTGCACCGGCGGCCAGCAGTTCTTCGGTGACGACGAATCGTTCCAGGAACGTGCGCCCGTGTCCGCCGTACTCGACGGGCACGGTCATGCCCAACCAGCCGCGGTCGGCGAGCGCGGCGGTGAAGTCCTCATCCCACGCCGACAGCCAGGCATCAACCGAGGGGGTGAACCCGCCGGCGGCGGACTGCTCGGCAAGAAATGCGCGGACCTCGCCGCGCAGGACATCGGCCCGGGGGGAATCGAGGGCCCCCGCGGGTGGCGCCAACCGGGGCAGCGCCATCAGCGCGTCCGCCACTTCGCAATGCGTTGTTGGTGTTCGGGGTCGCGATGGGCAAGTGGTTGCATGGCGGCGGCCATCCCCAGCGTCGACTCGAGCGAGCCGACCCGGGACTCTTGCAGCAGTCGCTTGGCCATGCGCAACGCGTGCGCGGGGTTCTTGACGATCCGCTCGGCCAGCTCCTGTGCCTGCGGCAGCAGATCGTCGTGGGGCACCACCCGGCTGACCATGCCCCATTCGAGAGCCGTTGCGGCATCGATGCGGTCGCCGGTCAGCGTCATCTCCGCGGCGCGCTCGTAGCCGATCGCACGCTGCAGAAACCAGGTGCCGCCGTCGCCGGGGATGATGCCGAGCGCGACGAAGCTCTCCGCGAACGAGGCTCGCTGCGATGCGATCCGGATGTCACACATCATCGCCAGGTCGCAGCCCGCGCCGATGGCCGCGCCGTTGATCGCACCGATGAGCGGGACTTCGAGACGGGCCAGTGCGCGCGGAATGCGCTGGATTCCGTCGGTGTAAGCCTGCCGCTGTTCGAGCGCGTCCAAGCCGAACATCCCGTCGCGGTTGGCCATTTCCTTGACGTTGCCGCCCCCCGAAAAGATCTTGCCGGCCCCGGTGAGAATGACCGCGCGGACGCTGGTGTCGATGTTCGCGTCGTCGACCGCGGCCTCGAATGCCGCGATGAAGTCCCTTCCGGTGATCGCGTTGCCCACATCGGGCAGGTTGATCGTCCAGGTCCGGATCGGTCCGTTGGTGGTGATGTCCAAGGCGGTGTTCATGAGGGCAACTGTAAGGAGTTGGTCCCCCACGTGGACCGGGCGGGCGCTGCCAGTGCCACGCTGTTCAACCATGACCGACATGACCAAATACGGTCCGTGGGTGGTGATCGCCGGCGGTTCGGAGGGGGTAGGCGCCGAGTTCGCCCGGCAGCTGGCTGGCGGCGGGCTGAATCTGGTGCTGATCGCGCGCATCCGGGCCGCTGGCCGATACGGTGCGACGCTGCCGGGAGACCGGCGTGCACGTGCGCACGATTGCCGTGGATCTCGTTGATCCCGAGGCGGTTGCGCTGATCTGCTCCGAGACGGCCGACCTCGAGGTCGGCTTGTTGATCTACAACGCGGGCGCCAACACCTGCCGGGAACAGTTCCTCGATGCCGAGCTAACCGAACTGGGTCGGGTGATCGACCTCAACGTGACGCGGATGCTCGAACTCGTGCACCACTTCGGGCGGCCGATGCGGGCGCGCCGCCGCGGCGGCATCTTGCTGGTCGGTTCGACGGCGGCCACCTACGGAGCGATGCGGCAGTCGGCATACGCCGGTGCCAAGGCGTTCAGCCGGCTGTTCGCCGAAAGCCTCTGGCTAGAGCTGCGCGAAGCCGGCGTGGATGTGCTTGAACTCGTGCTGGGGGTGACCCGCACGCCGGCGATGCAGCGGGCCGGGCTGAACTTCGATGCGCCGGGAATCTTGGTTTCCGATCCGGCCGACGTAGCCCGTGAGGGTCTGGACAACCTGGCCAACGGTCCGGTTGTCATCGCCGGTGACAACGCCGCACACGTGCACCGCGGCAGCGGAGCGGACCGGGCGGCGATCGTCCTGCGCGCGCATCGGGCCATGCAGGCGCTCATCGGTTCGCCCCCGCCACCTCCCAAAGGGGATCGCGCATGACCGATGCCGCCGATCTGGTGGCCCGGTGTGCGCGGATCAACTGCTTCCTCCGGTGACGAAGCAGCGGCTATTGCCGGTGTCGAGGAACACTTCGTCGACGGCGGACTGGTCGACGGTCGGAAACTCGAAACGATGCACTTGTTGGCCGGCTTCGATGACGGCCTCTTGGGACTCGTTGCTGCCGTCCTTCTTGCGCACCACCGCGGTCACCTTGCCGGACTTCGACATGTCTTGCGGCTCATGGAAATACCACACTTCGATACCCGATCCGGACGAAGTGGGCTGCCAACCGTCGGAATAGAAGCAGGCCGGGTTTCCCTCGGCGTCCGGTGGTGGGGGCGGGCATATCGACAGTCCGACGCAGGGTGCGGTGGTGGTTGGGCTCGCGCCGGTGCGCGTCGTCATCGGGGTGGCCGGGTTGACGGCCGATGTCGACGAACTCGGAGCAGATGCTGCCGGTGGTGCGGGCCGCCCGGATGCGCATCCGGCGATGACCGCGCAACCGGCCAGGATGATGACCGGCAACCGGAATGCCTTTGACATGACTGCCCTCTCCGCGCCGCTACTCGTCGGACCACTCCTCGGGAGATTATGTCGCCTGCAAACTCCGGCCGGCGGCCAAAACAGCCAATTGGCGACGACAGAATCTGGGCGTCATCTGGGCATCGGCGAATTAGCGGACCGACGACGTCGTCTGGTGCGTGCCAGGTCACGCGCTAGGGCGCGCGCTGCGTTGCTCGATGGCGTGTGCGCTGCGGCGCAGTCTTTCGCCGAGCTTGCGAATGCCGGCGCCGTCGAGGTTGGCAAATACCGTGGCCATCACGGTCATGGTGGCCGAACCGTCGGGCCCGCGGATCGGCGCCGAGATCGTGGCGACACTGTGGGTGGCGCCGCTGGTCAGCTCCTCATCCAAGACGTCGATGATGGCCAGGTCGGCATAAGCGCGGGCCAATTGGGTGGTGATCTCATCGACCTCGCCGTCGGCGCTGAGCGCGCGCAACGCCGTGTAGACCCGAACGTACTGCCGGGTGAGCCGTTCGACGACGAAGCCGCGCCGTTGAATCTGGTTGAGTACTAATGTCATTCGCTGCAGAAACCGGGGGTTTGGCGCCCCGAATGCCCGCAGCCAGTCTTGCTGGGCATCCGGGCTCCACCAGGCGACATAGTCTCGTCCGATCGGAGCCACGAACGGTGTGCGCATACCCCGCGAGATCCGCGGTCCGCGCGGGCACTCGCCGACGGTGTCGATGACAACCAGCGTGGCGTCTTCCCGGCGGGCCAGCATCACTTGGGTGCCGGTGGCGGCGGCCAGCTCTTGCAGATCGCCTCGGTGTAACTGTGCGGTGGTCGGCGTGTCCAATCCGGCGATGGCCGGCCCCCAGCTGTAGCGAAACGTTTCGGGATCCCTGATCACCCACTCCCGCGCGGCCAGCGTGGTCAGGATGGCGTGACCGGTGGCGCGGCTGATGCCGAGGCCGCGGCAGATTTCGGCCAGCGAGAACTGCTTGGCCGAATTATGGCCGAGCAGTTCCAGCACCGCGATGACCCGCTCGGTGGGCGGGGACGAGCCTTGACTGGAAACTGAGGCTGGGTCTACGGTGTCCGTCAAAATATCGAACGGTATGTCGATATTTCGACAGACGCAAGGGCCGGTGGTGAGGGCATGAAATGCGGCAAATGGGGACGCGTCGGTGTCGCCCGGGAGCAGACGACGGGGTCGACGAGACGGGCCGGGCGATGCGGATGACCGCACTGGCCAGTCCCACCACCGACCGCTTTTTGCCCGGCGCTGGCGAAGAGCGCCGAGTCAGCTCCTCGACGTGGCGGGCGTTCGCGGTGTGGACCGCGATCTTCTGGGGCGCAACCGCGATCTTTGCGGCGCTGTTCTACCTGGGCGTGCTGGACTTCACGACCAGCACCAAAACGTCTCTTTACGGCATCAGCATCTGGCTCAACGGTTGGTTCATCCCGCTGCTGCTCCCCGGGGCGCGCAAGCGGCCGCGGATGGCGCTGTTTCACGAGTGCCTGGTGTTGTGGATGGTTTCCTACGCGATAACCAACCTGCTCTGGGAGATCCCCTGGGTGATCTTTTCGCCGTTTGTTTTCCACGACCTGCACACCCTGGGCGATATCGTCGCCTACACCCCGTGGCTGCGCGAGAACGTCCTGCACATGTACTGGTGGGACCTGGCCTCATTTGGTTCGGTTGACCTTCGTACGGTCAATCACAATCCGACGTTCTTCACCCTGGAGATCTATGCCTTCGGCAACATCGCCGGCGCGCTGGCGTTTTGGCGGCTCAACAAGAGACGCTCGCCGATGCGGTACCTGATCCCAGTCCTGGGAGCAGGAGAACCGGTGGTGGCTACCTTCATCTTCTCGTTCAGCGAAGTGTTCGGGGGCTTCAAGAACATGGCCGGCGGCGTGGCCGATACCCTGCTTGCGCTGGCGTGGACCCAATATCAGTACTTCGTTTTCCCGCTCGTCTTCGGGTGGCTGGGATGCAAACTCCTGTACGAGGATTGGCGCCGGTTGAGCGGGTCGACGGGGCCCGCGCGGGTATCCCTGAACCGGACTGGCCAGCCGGCCGGGGACGGGTGAGAGATCGTTGAGCTGGGTGCCGCCGGCGCCGCGGTCGAAGCGGTATCAGGCCGCACTGACCCGATAGATCTCGATCTGTTCGGGGAGGCCCTTGAGTTGCTGGGGGCCAAGGCTTTCGAAGGTCAGGCCGGAGCCGGCGGTCAGATCGCGCACGGTGCGGCTGGCGAACACTTCGCCGGCATCGGCCAGCGCGCCGATGCGGGCGCCGATGTGTACCGCCATGCCGCTCCACTCCTGGCCCCGTCGCTCACACTCGCCCGTATGTATTCCGGCGCGGATCGCGATGTTGAGGGCAGCAAGGGCCGGGACCAGCTGCAGGGCGCAGCGAGCCGCCTTCGTTGGTGCATCAAACAGCGCGAAAACACCGTCGCCAGTGTGCTTGGCGCGGGTGCCGCCGTAGCGCAGCAGTAGGTTGTCGACCACGCTGTCATGGCCGTTGAGCTGGTGACGCCATGCCGTATCGCCCATGGTGCTGAGCTTCTCGGTGGAACTCACGATGTCGGTGAACAGCACGGTCTTCAGCACGCGTTCGTCGGCCGGCGCACCCGACTCCCCGGTGAAGAAGTCGAGCACCTCCCGGGCCAGATCGTCGATGATGTCGAACGGAGTGTGGGGACCGGGCGGCAGGAGGCGAAACTGAGCGTTGGGAATTGCCGCCGCCAGTGCCGCCGAGGATTCCAGGGGTACGAGTTGATCACCGGGGCGCGCCAGGACCAATGTGGGAACGCGGATCGAACCCAGCACGGCACGGGCGTCGGTCGCCATGAAGGCCTGCCGCCACAGTTTCGCCATCGAAGGGCTTGACACCGACCGTTGCAGCCTGCCGAATAGCTCTCGCATTCCGGGCACCTCGGCCGCTTGACCGTAGAACAGTTCCGCCAATGCCCCTCGGCCCCAGTCATCTTCGATCGCGCAGAGCTGCGACTGCACCTCAGCGGGGGTGAATCCCCAGGGAAAGTCCGGCAGATCTTGGGAAAACCGTGCGGCGGTACCGAAGAGGCTCAGCAAGCCCACCCGGTCCGGGTAGGTTGCGGCGAACAAGATGCTCACGGCGCCGCCCTCGCTGGTACCCCAGAGTGCGGCTGGGTCGAGTCCCACCGAATCGACGATGGCACGCAGATCTTCTAGGCGCTCGTCCAGCGAGAGCAGATGCGTCGCCGGGTCCGAGAGGCCGGTCCCACGTCTATCCCACACCACCAGCCTGACCTGTTGGGAGGCGCGCTCGATGCCGGGCGCATAGGGACTGCCTGGTTCGTCGATCGTGTCGACGTTGCTGACCATCCACCCCGGCACCCAGATCACCGTCGGCCCGGACTGCCCGAACACCCGGTACGCCAGGTGCACGTCGCCATTGCGGGCGTACCGGACTCGATCGTCACTCATCCAACGATGGTGACACCACAACGGTCACCCGCGCGCGGGACTCTGGTACTTCTACGCGCCGGTTTTTGGCCGTCGCCGCGATTAGGCAAAACCGGGGCGAGATCCGGTGCGGGACGCAGCTGACACACTGAGGTGTGGCTGAAATCGACTTCACTGCGATCGCGCCGATCTTGACCGTCCGGAGTCTAGATGCGGCGCTGGCCCGGTATCGCACGTTGGGCTTCGCCGCTCGAGCCTACGAAGGTCCCGACCGGTACGGATTCGTCGACCGAGGGCAGGTGTCGATCCATCTCACCGAGTGGGCCGACCATGACCCGCTGAGCACCTCTGCCAGTGTCTACCTCTATGTCGGTGATGCCGACTCGGTCTACACGCAGTGGCAAGCGGTGGAAAACCTCGGCGGCCACTTTCATGCGCCGCACGACACGCCCTACGGATTGCGGGAGTTCGCCTACGTCGATCCTGATGGCACCTTGCATCGGGTCGGCTCACCGCTGAGCCACTGACAGGTATCGCAGCGCCACGCGCCCGAAGTCCTAAGGCCCGGGCCGGCTGGGTATTACGGCCCTAGCCCAGCACGGTCCGGGAATGATCGACTGTGCTGGCACGGCGATCTGCTCACACCTGGGCTCTCGGCGTGCTGGACTCAGAAATGGCTGGTGTCGATAGGATTTTCCGGTGGTTGGCGATACTGCGACGATGGCCCACCGGTGGATGTTGCGGGTGCGCTGGCTGATCGAACCCACCCTGGTGGTGCTCACCGTGGGTTTGTTGGTCATCGGTGGCCTCGCCTGGCTCTTCGGTGCGCGGGTGGTGGCCGACGGCTGCTGGATCACGGCCACCGTGGTGGCCGTCGTGCCGGCGCTGACCTGGGTCGTTTTGGCGTTGCGCCGGGGTCAAGTCGGCGTGGACATCATCGCGGTCCTATCGCTGGTCGGCACCCTGCTGGTCCACGAATACCTGGCCGGTGCCTTGATTGCGGTGATGCTGGCGGGCGGGCGTGCGCTCGACGCGGCCGCGCAACGCCGTGCCACCCGGGACCTGAGGTTGTTGCTGGAGCGTGCGCCGCGGTTTGCGCGGCGACGCACCGGATCCGACGTCAGCCAGATCCCGCTGGCGGAGGTGGTCGTCAACGACATCCTGGTCGTGGGCCCGAGTGAAGTGGTCCCGGTGGACGGCCGGATCGCCGATGTGGTGGCGGTACTGGACGAGTCGGCCCTGACCGGTGAGCCGCTGCAGGTCGAACGTGGTGTCGGCGAACCGGTCCGCAGTGGTGTGGTCAATGCGGGCGGCGCCTTTGAGATTCGGGCGAGCGCGACGGCGGACGAGAGCACCTACGCGGGCATCGTACGGATGGCGCAGCAGGCCGGCGCCGAGAATGCGCCGATCGTGCGGTTGGCGGACCGTTACGCGGCCTGGTTTCTGCCGATGGCGCTGGTGCTGGCCGCGGCGTCATGGCTCGCCAGCGGCTCCGCGGTGCGAGCCGTTGCCGTGCTGGTGGTCGCCACGCCATGCCCGCTGCTGCTGGCAGCACCGGTCGCGATCGTCTCCGGCCTGTCCCGCGCCTCACGCATGGGCGTGGTGATTCGCGGTGGCGGCGCACTGGAAAACCTCGGTCACGCAACGACATTGATGATGGACAAGACCGGCACGTTGACGGTGGGGCGCCCCTCGGTGGTCGACGTGGTGAGCGCACCCGGTAGCGGCGGGACCGAGCTGCTGCGCCAGGCCGCCTCGGTTGACCAGCTTTCCCCGCACGTCCTTGCCGAAGCCATCGTCACCGAGGCGCTCAATCGCGGTTTGCAGCTGTCACTGCCGGCAGACGTCGTCGAGGAGCCGGGCCGCGGTGTCAGTGCCACCATCGACGGGCGGCGCCTGACGGTCGGCAAGCTATCGGCCGACACGGCGACCGGCCCTTGGGCGCGAGCCGCGGTCAACCGCGCCCGCCTCGGCGGTGCGGCAATCGCGTGGGTCTGTGTGGACGGCGACCCCCAGGGCGCGGTGTTGCTGCGGGATCCGTTGCGCCGGCAGGCGCCACGAACCATGCACCGGTTACGCCAGGCCGGCTTCACCCGGCTGATCCTGCTCACCGGCGACCGAGCCGAGCCGACTCGGGAGGTGGCCGCCATTTTGGGCCTCGACGAGGTCTATGCCGACCAGAGCCCGGCCGACAAATTCAGCGCGGTGCGCGCCGAAACCCAACGGGCAGTGACCGTGATGGTCGGCGACGGTGTCAACGATGCTCCTGCACTGGCGGCGGCCACGGTTGGGGTGGCGATGGGAGCACGTGGGGCCACCGCGTCTTCGGAGGCCGCCGACATAGTGTTGACCACCGACCGCCTCGACCGGTTGGCCGACGCGATGGATATCGCTCGGTGGTCGCGGCGCATTGCGGTACAAAGCGCCAGCGTTGGCATGGGCCTGTCCCTGCTGGCCATGGCGATGGCCGCACTGGGCTGGTTGCCGCCCGCGGCGGGTGCGCTGCTGTAAGAAGGCATCGACGTCGCGGTGATACCCTCGCGCAGGACGATTCTTAGCGCGTTTGCGCTGTGCTGCCGTGCTGATGGCGCGTTGGCCGCTTCGACAATGGCACAAAGTCCCTCGCTGCAGGGACGCCATGCCCTCGTATGGCCGATGTGATTGCGCAATCGTTGAGGAGGACGACTTGCCGAAGGAGCAGCAATCATGAATGCGCATTTCCCGGATGCCGGCACGGTCCGAACTGTTCTCACCCTCGCCTCGCGCGCGCCCTCGGTGCACAACACCCAGCCGTGGCGTTGGCAGGTTGGGGCAACGACGCTGCATTTGTACGCCGACACGAGCCTGCAGCTGCCCAACACCGACCCGGAGGGGCGAGACCTCATCTCGAGTTGCGGCGCCGCCTTGAATCACTGCGTCATTGCGCTGGCGGCGGTCGGCTGGCATGCCAAGGTGGCTCGTCTGCCGAACCCGGCCGATCCGACTCACCTTGCCGCGCTGGAGGTGTCCCGCCACACCCCCGACCAGCTGAACATCACCCTGGCCGCAGCGATACCGAGGCGCCGAACCGATCGGCGCCACTACAGCTTCTGGCCGGTTCCGGTAAGCGATGTTGCCCTGATGGCGGCGCGGGCCGCCCGCTGCGGGGTATCGCTGCGGCAAGTCGACGCCACGGACAAGTTGAACGCGATTGTGGCGAAGTCTGTCTGGGACCACGCCGCCGATGACGAGTATCTGGCCGAACTCAACGCCTGGAGCGGGCGGCACGCCTCGGCCTCCGGTGTTCCGGCTCGCAACACGCCCGTCTCCGATCCCGCGGCGCCGCTGCCCAGCCGGCTATTCGCCGGCTCAACGTTGGCGATGCCGGCCGATGCCGCGCCCGCCGATGACAATGCGGTGATGCTGGCGTTGGGAACTCGAACCGACGACCGGCTCGCCCAGCTCCGCGCCGGCGAGGCCACCAGCGTCGTGCTACTCACCGCGACAGCGATGGGTCTGGCCAGTTGCCCGGTCACCGAACCGCTCGAGATTGCCGAAACACGCGAGTCCGTTCGGACCGATGTGTTCGGCAACAATGACTATCCGCAGATGCTGCTTCGGGTGGGATGGGCCCCGATCAACGCCGATCCACTGCCGTCGACCCCGCGACGTCCACTCGCCGAGATCGTCGAGTGGATGTCTGACCGCGAACAATGCGGCACCGAATAGCCCCCTGGTGCGGCGTACGCGGCCTCGGGCGAGCCGCACCGCGGGGACGGGGAAAGCTGTGATGGAGACGTTCAAACTGGACCCACGGGACTGGTGGATCGCTCGCATCGCCGGCCGCAACCCACTGCTTCGGCGCGCCGACCGCGTCGAAGCCTTGGTCGTGCTGATCGCGCTGGCGGCATCGCTAGTCGCAATACCGGTCGCCGCGGTGTTGGGCGCGGTCGTCTTCAACGCACGTGCTGATCAATACGCCGAGCAGGCACAGGTGCGCCACCCCGTTACAGCGGAAGTGACCGGCACGACGCGCAACCCGAACACCGAAGCCGTTGTGGTGCAAGTGCGATGGCCCGGGGCGGCCGCGCAGCACTCCGGTTCGCTGCAACGCACCAGCCCGGTCAAGGCGGGCCAGCGTATCCAAGTATGGGTGGATCGAGACGACAATCTGGTGCGGCCGCCGACACCGACTTGGCACGCCGCCGTCGACGCGGTCGGCGTGACCATGGTGATCCTGCTGAGCATGTGCGTCGTGCTGGCAGCACTGGTGGCCGCGGTCCGTACCCAGCTCGATCGAGTGCGTGACGCACAGTGGGACCGTGAGCTCGGTTGTCTGCAAGACGATGACGGCAGGACGAATCGATATTGATGAGATGGCTGGCGGGCTTCACTTCGGCTGGCACAGGCCGAAATTCAGGCGTTGTGCCCTTTGGCGTCTGTCGTGAAATAGGCTGATGAGTGTGACGATGAACAGACCCGGGACAGATTCCGGCGCCGCGTTGTTGGACATGGCCGGGCTGCGTCGCCTCGTCGAGGTGCTGATGGAGCGGCAATATCGGGTGGTCGGTCCGACCTTGCGTGACAACGCGATTGTGCTTGCCGAACTCGAGTCCGCAGACGACCTTCCGCGCGGCTGGGGTGTTGACGTGGCTCCGGGGCACTATCGGCTGCGTCGTCGCGATGACGATGCGGCCTTCGGGCACTCGGCGGGACCGCAATCCTGGAAGCAGTTCCTGCATCCGCCGCGTCAGCGGATGTGGGCCGGCACTCGAGACGGGGATGGCGCAGCCGAATCCGAGCCGGAGGCCCCGCGTTACGCATTCCTTGGCGTGCGCGGTTGTGATCTGGCGGCGATCGCGACGTTGGGCGGGGTGTTGGGTCGTTCCGACTACCCCGACAGCGCATTTGTCGGTCGCCGGCGCCAGATCTTTGTGGTAGCGGTGAACTGCGCCGAGCCCGGGGGAGTGTGCTTCTGCGCGTCGATGGGCACCGGTCCCGGCGTTGGACCCGGCTACGACCTGGCGCTCACCGAGCGTGTTGGTTCCGACGGAGTCGGTTACGTCGTTGACGTCGGCAGTCCACAGGGCGCCGACGTGCTCGCCGCGCTGCCGCATCAGTCAGCCAGCAGCGGCGACGTGGCGTCGGCGCGCGCCGATGTCGAGGCCGCCGCCGACCGGATGGGACGGCAGATGCCCGAGGTCGATCTGCGTGACCTGCTGCTGCGCTCCCGGGAGTCGCCGCAGTGGGAGGAGGTGGCCAGTCGCTGCCTGACCTGTGGCAACTGCACGATGGTCTGCCCCACCTGCTTTTGCACCAGCACCGAAGACGTCAGCGATCTCACCGGCGAACACGCCGAACGCTGGCGGCATTGGGCGTCATGTTTCGAGTTCGACTTCACCTACGTCCACGGCGGCGGCAGCGTGCGCCAATCCGGCGCGTCACGCTACCGGCATTGGCTGACCCACAAGTTGGCTACCTGGCACGACCAGTTCGGCATGTCGGGCTGTGTGGGCTGTGGGCGATGCATCGCCTGGTGCCCCACCGGCATCGACATCACCGCTGAGATGAACAAGATGGTCGACGATGACTGACGCAGCGGCCGGAGTCGCAGCGCCGCCATCAGCGATGGCGCCAGTCCCGTATCGGGTGCGCAGTCGCGTTGTGGAGAGCCCGGATTCGGCGACGCTGTACCTGGAGCCGGTCAGCGAGGCATTGCGGCGCCCGGAGCCGGGCGAATTCATGATGCTCTACGCATTCGGGGTGGGCGAGGCGGCAATCTCGATCAGTGGCGATCCCAGCGTCACAGATGGGTCGATCACCCACACGATTCGCGCGGTCGGGGCGGTCAGCCGTGCCCTGCACGATGCCGCACCGGGCAGCATCGTGGGAGTGCGGGGCCCATTCGGCACGACCTGGGGGCTTGATGAGGCGGCCGGCCGTGATCTGGTCATGGTCGCCGGCGGTGTGGGGTTGTGCCCCTTGCGTCCAGCGGTCCTGGGCGCGCTGGCGCAGCGCTCTCGCTACCGCAGGCTGACGCTGATCGTGGGCGCCCGCTCCCGGGCGGATTTCGTGTTCGCGGCCCAGCTGGAAAAGTGGGCCCAGGACCCCGATATCGAACTGCACGTCACCGTCGACGTCCCGGTTCAGGGCTGGCGCGGCGAGGTCGGTCTGGTCACCGAGCCGCTGCGCCGACTTGCCCTGGACCCCGAACACGCCACCGCATTCCTGTGCGAGCCCGAACCGATGTTGCGGTTCGGGGCCGAAGCTCTGCTGGCAAAAGGGGTAGCGGCCCAAGATATTCGGGTCTCATTGGAGCGCAACATGCAATGCGGTGTGGGGTGGTGCGGTCACTGCCAGCTGGGACCGCTGCTGTTGTGCCGGGACGGGCCCGTCGTCAGCTATGACGTCGCCGGACCGCTGCTACGAGTGAAAGAGCTTTAGATGGGCCCAACCACTTTGGCTGTGTGGAAATTCGCCTCCTGCGACGGTTGTCAGTTGACCCTGTTGGACTGCGAGGACGAGCTGCTCACGCTTGCCGATCAGGTGCAGATCGCCACATTCGCCGAGGCGTCCAGCACCATGGTGGGCGGGCCCTACGACGTTTCGCTGGTCGAGGGGTCGATCACCACCCATCACGACGAGCAACGTATCCAAGAGATTCGGGCCCAGTCCAAGCTGCTGATCACCATCGGTGCCTGCGCGACCGCCGGGGGAGTGCAGGCGCTGCGCAACTTCGCCGACGTCGCCGAGTTCACCTCGGTCGTCTACGCCAAGCCCGAATACATCGACACCCTGGCCACTTCCACGCCGATATCCGCGCACGTCAAAGTCGACTACCAGCTGCACGGCTGCCCCATTGACCGAGGGCAGCTGCTCGATATTCTCGAGGCGCTGCTGATCGGGCGTAAACCGCGGCTGCCGGCCAAGACGGTGTGCACGGAGTGCAAACTGCGCGGCGTGACGTGCGTGATTGTCGCCGAGGGTACCCCGTGCCTGGGCCCGGTCACCCACGCCGGCTGCGGTGCGCTGTGTCCCAGGCACCATCGCGGCTGCTATGGCTGCTTCGGTCCATCGGCGGCACCGCAGACCGCGACCTTGATCCCGCTGCTGCGCCGGGACGGCATGTCCGAAGACGGTGTCGACCGGGTGTTCTCGACTTTCAACGTCACCAGTTTCGCCGCGGAGCGGAGCAAGTGATGGCACCTGACAACCGGACGCTGAGCGTCGGAACGTTGACACGTGTCGAAGGCGAAGGGGCGCTCTACGTTTCGCTCAAAGATGGCGAGCTGGACCGAGTCGAGCTCAACATCTACGAGCCGCCAAGGTTTTTCGAAGCGTTCCTGCGCGGCCGCGCGCACACCGAGCCGCCCGACTTGACCGCGCGGATCTGCGGCATCTGTCCGGTCGCCTACCAGGTCAGTGCCTGCAATGCGCTCGAAGGTGCCTGCGGTGTCGAGCTGGACGCGGACCTGATAGAGCTGCGCCGGTTGCTGTACTGCGGCGAATGGATACACAGCCACGTCCTGCACATCTGCTTGTTACACGCACCGGACTTTCTGGGCTATCCCGACGCGATCGCCTTCGCCCGAGACGAACGTGAGATCGTCGAGCGCGGGTTACGCCTGAAGAAGGCCGGTAACCAGCTGATGGAGTTCGTGGGCGGGCGGGCGATCCACCCGATCAATGTTCGGCTGGGCGGATTCTATTCCGTCCCAACTCGATCGGACTTCGCGCCGATGGCTGAGCAGTTGCGCCGCGCTCTGGACGACGCGCTGGCCGCCGTGGAGTGGGTGGCCGGGTTCGAGTTCCCCGACCTCGAGTTCGACCATGAGTTCCTGGCGCTCACTACGCCCGACCGCTACCCGATCGAGAACGGCACCATCGCGCGCAGTGCCGGACCGGTCTTTCCGGTGGCCGAATTCACCGACCACGTCGTGGAGCTGCAGGTGCCCCATTCAACCGCCCTGCATGCCACATTGGACGGCGGCTGCCATGTGACCGGTCCGCTGGCCCGCTACGCGCTGAACTCGTCGTTACTCACCCCGATAGCCGCGCAGGCCGCCGCCCGGGCCGGACTTTCCGTCCAGTGCCGAAATCCATTCCGCAGCATCATCGTTCGTGCCGTGGAAGTGGTGTACGCGATAGAAGAGGCGCTGCGGATCATCGAGAACTACCAGCGGCCGGCGCGACCGTTCGTCGAGGTGCCGGCTCGGGCCGGGGTGGGCCATGGCGTCAGCGAGGCGCCACGGGGACTGCTCTACCACCGCTACCGTATCGACGATGCCGGATTGGTGTCGGCGGCCACCATCGTTCCGCCCACCTCGCAGAATCAGGCGGCCATCGAGGCCGACCTGGCCCGGGTGGTTTCGGAGAACCTCGCTCTTGACGACGAGGTGCTCACCACCATGTGTGAACGTGCGATCCGCAACTATGATCCGTGCATCTCGTGCTCGACACACTTCCTGACACTCACCCTCGAGCGTGGATGAACGCAGCTGTCGTCGTCATCGGGCTCGGCAATCGCTACCGGCGTGACGACGGTGTCGGGGTGGCCGCCGCCACGGCGTTGCGGGAGCTGGCGTTGTCGGGCGTTCGTGTGGTGACCGACCTCGCGGATCCGATTAGTCTGCTCGAAGCGTGGTCGGGTGCCGGGCTGGCCGTGCTGATCGATGCCGCGGTCGCGACGCCAGCAACACCGGGCCGGGTGCGTCGCTGTGCCCTGGGCGACCTGGCGGCCGGATCCAGCGGGGTGAGTTCGCACCGGGCCGACGTAGCCAAGGCATACGCACTGGGACAAGCCTTGGACCGGGTGCCCGAACGGCTGGTCATCATCACCGTCGACGTCGCCGACATCGGCCACGGCGTTGGTTTGACGCCACAGGTCTTGGATGCCATTCCGGTGGTGGTCGGCCTGGCCGTCGATGAAATCGGTCGCCCGCGGCCACGCGCCGAAGTGTAGCGGACGTCGATCAGGCCGGCGCGGCCGCTTCGGTGGCGGCCAGCAAGGCGATGGCGGCGACTAGCTTCTGGGTCGCCTCATCGGCGATCGAGATGAGCGCCGCCTCGCCCGTCACCGCGAGCAGCATGCCCGGATTCACCGCCTCGACCAGCACGTCGCCCGGGCGGTCCGGGTCGGCGCGAACCAAGACGTTGCAGGGCAGCAGCAGCCCGATCTCGTGGTCGGCTTCGATGGCCCGGTGCGCCAGGTCCGGGTCACAGGCGCCGAGGATCAGATAGTCCTCCATCTGCGCGCCGAGTTTGGCTTACAGCGTCGCCTTGACATCGATCTCGGTGAGCACCCCAAGCCCTTGGGCGGCCAGAGCCGCCCGGGTGCGTGCCACCGCGTCATCGAACGGGGCCGTCAACCTTGTCGATAACGCGAGGCCCATGGTGATTCCTTCCGTAGCTGACCCCGACGGTGAGGTGCCGGGCGGTGTGTCGCTCATGGTGCTAACTCGGTTGGCGCCCGAGCCGACCACCGCGTCCGTAGCGACGAGCTAGAGCTATCTGAGCATCGACGCACACCGTATGGGAGGGTCCGAAGTCCCTTTCTCGCAGAGACATTCGTCGTGAGAGGCAGGTATGGGACCGGCCGGGCCGAACGCACCGGAATTGGGAATGGCCGCCGACCCATTACTCGGGTGCAATCGCCTCGGCGACGCGTTGGGGTATCACGTTCAGCAGGGTAGGAACGACACCCGCAACTTGCATATCGGGGATCGTGATGTCGAGCGGGGCGGGACTCCCCGTGCCCGGAAGTTCGATTGTCGCGGTGATCGGTTGCGGCTGGGCCAGCACTCCGCCGAAGGGCATCCGGACCAGGACCGGCGTGTTGGCGCCGACGACGATGGGAGGCGTCAGGGGCGTCAACGGGATAGTCACCGTCTCGCTCACCGGCACCCTTAGCTCCACGACGGTTTCGCCGTTGAGGAAACCGTCCAACACGTAGGCGGGCATATCGAGCAAGGCGCCGACAGCCCCCACACCGTTTCCCGTGGCCACCGCTCCGCCGGAGCACCGTCAGGCCCGTTGCAAACCCATCGAGCGTGGCGATCGGCGGGCCGATTGCGGCCAAGGCGATCGAGTTGACGACCGTGCTGGTGGCGTTGAAGCTGTTCTGCACCATTTGCGTGAGAATGGCGCCCGGCGGAAGCAGGTCGATCAGGTCCTGCTGCATCTGCGCAGGCAGTGACATCAGCGGGAGTAGCTCTCCCGCTGGGCCCTCGACGGTGATCTGCGAGAGGTTGTTGATGTTGACTCCGCTGAGGAAAAGATCCACCGCGGCTCGCGGGACGTAGTCCACCGCGTCGTTGTAGTCGCCCGCCATCACCGCTTGGTTGGCCTTGTCGACGTCGCCGAAAAAGTTGGGCAAAGTCTGCGGCAGCTCCGCGCCCGCGTTCTGCAGCGCGTCCACAACTACCTGGCCGTAGCCAACTTGCTTGCCGAGGTATCCCTGCAGCTCCGCCGGGAAATTCACGGCGTCGGCGACGGCGAGTCCGATGTTCGCCGGCAGGTTCGCCACAGTTGCGGGGAGGTCTTGCGCGGCGGCCGCGAGTCCGCCGCCTATCGTCCGGGCGTATTCGGCTTGGTTTGCGATCACCTGCTGCGCGGCCGGGAACGGATGGGCAGCCCAGTCGCTATAGATGGTCTGCAGATTGGCGCAGGTATTGGCGAACAGGGTTTGCCATGGCCCCTCGGCAACGGCAGGCGAACCGGTTGTCGGAGCGAACGGGCCAAACCCGAACAGCCCGGGCAACAGGGAGCCGCCGCCGAGAACAGATATGGCGGCACCAATCTCTGGCGGGGCGCCCGGGAGAAGTTCTCCCACCGAGATTGCACCGGTGATCGGGCCCAACTCGGTGTTGCCCGCACTCAACTCGGCGAGGAAGGCGCCGCCGGGCGCCGCGGCCGCCGGAGCCGGCGAGTTCGCCGGGTTCGCCTGGCCCAGCCGGGCGTTGGCGAACTCGGTGTCGAGGTATGCGGCCGCGCCGCCGCGCAAGAGGCTGACAAATTCGTCGTGAAATGCTGCCGCCCGCGCACTGAACGTCTGAAATTGCTTGCCGTAGGTACCGAAGAACTCCGAGATAGCGATCGACACATCATCAGAGGCCGCGGCGGCGACGGTAGTTGTGGGACCGGCCCCGGCAGCCGTCGCATCCTCGATCTTCGAGCCGATACCCGCCAAATGCCCGGCTGCGTTGCTCAACGCGTCGGGTTCGGCGACTACCAGCGACACTGCCATCCCCCCCCGGTTCGACGTACGGCCCCGTGCGGCCCATCTTCACAGGCGAGCACGTCAGCCGTATCCGAAATCTGTCGTTTTCAGGGCAGATCTAACCCAGATCTAACAAACTCGCCGTGCTGGCGCCGGCGATCACGAGTCGGCGCCGGCGCCAGCTGGCGGTTGGTTTATTCCTGGCCCGGTGGACCGAACTGGAACCGCCGACCTGTCACCGCGTCCGGCAGAATCCGCACATAGTGGGTTTTCTCCGTTGCCGTCCACGTCAACAGGTGAGCGCTCTCGGCCTCCGCGATCTCCTCGTCGGTGCGCATCGAACGGGCCCTGCCCTCGACGATGACGCTCCAGCCCTCGCTGGAGGTGTGATCGTCAACTTCGAACAGGACTTTGTGGTTTATCGCCGTGCTGACCAACTTGGTGCCCTCGGCCGTGCGGAACAGCACGGTGCGGCGCTGGACGACGAAGTTCACCGGGAAGATCTGCGGCCGCCCGTCGACGCTGGTAACCAGCCGTCCTAACGTGACGCTTTTCATCAGGTCCCAGCATTCGTGCACGGGCAGGATGGTGATCCCATCACCGGCTCCCGACATCAGCCAACCCCTCTCCTTTGGTAGGTCACAAGCATGATGCTATTGAAGTCGGCGGCGCGCATCGCCGGCCCAAGGTCCTACCGGGCAGGGACCAATGTCGTTCAAGCGGTTTTGGACGCGTGTGTCTCGACGTAGGTCACGACATCGTTGAGGGTGCGCAGGGTCGCGTAGTCGGATTCGGGGATGTCCACGTGCATCCGTTTGTGGATACCGAGTAGAAAGTTCAGCCAATCCATCGAGTCAAGATCGACCTGATCGCGCAGCAGCACATCGTCACAGATGTCATCGGCGTCGACCTCGGGCGCGATGGTCGTCAATACCGACAGGACCACGGCGCGGGTGTCTTGTTGTGTCGTCATGTGCCCATCACTTCTCTAGCAGGTCGGGCTGCTGAAGCAGCTCGTTGATCGCGGCCAGAAATAGGGCGCCACGGTGTACATCGCTGGCCCGGTGGTCTGCGGCGAGGGTGCCCTCCACGGTGGTGACAACGCGAATCCCGCCGTCGATGACGCACACTCGTTGGGCCGGTTTCCCGAACCCGACAATGGCCACCTGCGGCGGGTAGATCACGCCGAAGACGGTGTCGACGCCCTGGTCGCCAAGGTTGGTGACCGTGATGGTCGGGTCCGACATCTCCGAACTGCGCAGCGAACCGGCGCGTGCCCGCGCGACGAGGTCGGTGAGGTCACCCATCAATTCGTCGAGCTTCTTGTCGGCGACGTCGTGGATGGCCGGGGCGACCAGCCCACCCCCGCGAAGTGATATCCCGACCCCGACATGCACGCCGGTGGCGGCCTGGAACCCATCGTCGCGCCAGAAGCCGTTGAACTCGCCGAAGCGTTGGGCGGCCAGTCCGACGGCCTTGAGCAGCAAGACGGCCGGCAGCACCCGCTCGGTGATTGAGCGTTGCGCATTTCGGGTGGTCAGCCAGTTCAGTGACTTCTCCATCAGGATTTCGTCGGCGAGATAGTAGTGCGGGATCTCCCGCTTCGACCGGCTCATCGCCGCGGCGATGGATTTGCGCATTTGCGCGGCACGCTCGGCGATCTTGTTCTGGGCCGTGGATTTGGCCCCGATGGATTTGGCGGACGTGCTCGCAGCCGTGGCCGCGGGCCGCTTGGCAGGTACGGCGCTGGCGGCGGCGTGCTCGACGTCGCTGATCGTGACCGCCCCTTGGGGGCCGGTGCCGCTGACCGCGTCGAGATCGACATGCAGGGATTGGGCCAGCCGGCGGGCGGCGGGGGAGACCCAGCGCCGGTGGCGCGGCGCCGCGGTGGCGCCGTGGGCGGGCGCCGGTGCCGATGCGGCTACCGTGGGGGCGGGTTTGGCGCGCTTGCGGGGTCGCTGGCGCGGCGACTTCTGCGGACTGGCTCCCGGCTCCAGCAGGGTGGCCAGTACCGTTCCGACTTCGACAGTATCGCCGACGGGGACGACCAGCTCATCGACCGTGCCCTCCTGCCAGCACTCGATCTCCACGGCGGCCTTGGTCGTCTCGACGATCGCCACGATCTGTCCGCGGCTTACCTTGTCACCCGGCTTGACCAGCCATTCGTTCAGCGTGCCCTCGTCCATGTCGGAGCCCAGGGCGGGCATTTTGAACTCGATCATGACTGGTCACCGAACAGCGCTTGGACCGCGGCAATGATCTTGTCGGGTTGGGGCAGCGCCGCCTGCTCCAAGTGTTTGGCATAGGGGATGGGGACCTCCACACTGCACACCCGCGAAACCGGTGCATCCAGGTCATAGAAGGCGCCCTCCATGATTTGCGCGGAGATCTCGCCGGCCAAACTTCCACTGCGCCAAGCTTCGTCGATCACCACCGCTCGATGCGTCTTGCGGACGGACTCCAGGATCGTGTCGGTATCCAATGGACGCAACACCCGCAGATCGACGACCTCACACTCGATTCCGTTCAGCGACAACTCGTTTGCCGCGTCCAGCGCCTTGGCCAGGCAGCCGCCGTAGGCGATCAAGGTGACGTCGGTACCGCTGCGGCGCACCGCCGCCTTACAGATGTCGGTCGGCTTGAGCACATCGATATCGGCGGAGGTGTTGTACAGCTGTACGTGCTCGAAGATGATCACCGGATCCGGGTCAGCCAGCGCGGGGGCGAGCATTCCGTAGGCATCCTCGACCGTGGCGGGGGCGAGGACCTTGATCCCCGGGACGTGGGCATACCAGGGCTCCAGGCTGTGTGAGTGCTGCGCCGCCAGCTGACGTCCGGCGCCGGTCGCCATTCGCACCACGATCGGTACCGAGAACTGCCCGCCGGACATGTGTCGCAGGGCGGCCGCGGTGTTGACGATCTGGTCGAGGGCCAACAGGCTGAAATGACTGTCATCACTTCCACGATGGGACGTAACCCGTTGAGTGCCGCGCCGATTCCGATGCCGACGAAGCCCAGCTCGGACAGCGGTGTGTCGCGCACCCGCTCGGGTCCGAACTCCTCGAGCAAGCCCTTGGATGCGGCGTAGGTGCCCCCGTAGCGGCCGACGTCCTCGCCCATCAGCACCACCCGCGGGTCGTTGCTCAACGCGTCGTGCAAGCCATCGTGGACAGCGGTTCGGTAGGTGGTCTTCATCGCGCCGGCTCCCAGATCGATTCCGCGGTCGCATCGCAGCTATCGGGCGGAGTCAGCACGTCGCGTTCGAGATCCGATGCGTCCTCCCATGTTCCGGCATCGGCGAAGGCAACCGCCGTAGCGATCTCGTCGGCCGCCGACCCTTCGATGTCGCGCACGTCGTCATCGGTCAGCGTGCCGCTGTTCAGACACTGTTCGGTGAACAGCCGGATCGGGTCGCGCTCGCGCCATCGCTGCACTTCCGCCTTGTCCCGGTACAGCTCGGGGTCGAACATCGAATGGGCCCGGAATCGGTAGGTACGGAACTCGATGAAGAACGGTCCGCCGGTGCTGCGGATGTGGTCGACACCCTGCTGGGTAGCGCTCATGCAGGCCGCTACGTCCATCCCGTCGACCGCCAGCGTCGCAACGTTGTACGACGCCGCCTTGACCGTGAGGTCGGTCTGCGACTGGGCTCGATGCAATGCGGTGCCCATGGCGTACAGGTTGTTCTCGCATAGGAACAGCACCGGCAACTTCCACAGTGCCGCCATGTTCAGTGACTCGTGAAACGCGCCTTCGGCGACGGCTCCATCACCGAAGTAGCATGCCGTGACCCGATTTCGCTTCAGCATGGAGTCGGCGAGCGAGATGCCGACCGCCAGTGGCAGGCCTCCGGCGACAATGGCGTTGCCGCCGTAGAATCGCCGGGCCTGGTCGAACAGATGCATCGACCCGCCGCGACCTCGCGAGCAGCCCTCCTGCTTGCCGAACATCTCGGCCATGATCGAGGTCATCGGAATACCGCGCAGCAGCGCGTGCGCGTGCTCGCGATATGTCGCCACCACCGCGTCGTCCTCGGCAAGCACTCGCAGAGATCCGGCGGCTACCGCCTCTTCTCCGACGTAGAGATGCAGAAATCCGCGGATCTTGGCTGCGCTGTAGAGTTCCGCGCACTTCTCTTCCATCCGGCGCACCCGCACCATGTCCGACAGCAGCTCGCGCGCCAGCTTCGCATCCATCACAGTGGCACTCCTTGGGGCTTGGGTTCGGGAAATCCCACGACGGTGGATGTGTCCCCCTCGGGGAGACCGAGTTCGCGGGCTTTGAGCAGCCGCCGCATGATCTTGCCGCTGCTGGTGTGGGGCAGTGCGTCGGCGAACTCTATTTCTTTGGGCGCCACGGCCGCTCCGAGGTGTTTGCGGGCGTGCCCCAGCAGCTCCAGCCGCAGGTCGTCATCGGCGGTAAAGCCGTCCTTGAGTACCACAAATGCTTTGATGATTGCGCCGACGGTCGGATCGGGCTTGCCGATGACCGCCGCCTCGGCCACCGCCGGATGATCGGTCAGCGCGCTCTCCACCTCGAACGGGCCGATGAGGTGGCCGGCGGATTTGATCACGTCATCCTTGCGGCCGACGAACCAGAAGTAGCCATCGGCGTCCTTCTTGGCCAGATCTCCGGTGAGGTACAGCCCGTCGCTGAAGCACTTTCGATATCGGTCCTCGGCGTGTAGATAGCCGCGGAACATCGAGGGCCAGCCCGGCTCGAGGGCTAGCTCACCTTCTTCGTCGGGATCATCGATCACCGAGGTGGTGCCATCGTCGTTGTGGCGCAGGATATATGCGTCCACCCCGGGCAGCGGCCTGCCCATCGAGCCAGGTTTGATGTCGAAGGCCGGCGTGTTGGCGATCATGATGCCGCCAGTCTCGGTCTGCCACCAGTTGTCGTGAATCGGCAGGCCCAGCACCCGCTTTCCCCACCACACCGCTTCGGGATCCAGGGGTTCGCCCACGCTTGCGATGAAACGCAAGTGGGGGAAGCAATACTGTGCTGCCAATTCGGCGCCCGCTTTGATCAGCATCCGGATCCCGGTCGGGGCGGTGTACCAAACCGACACATTCTGGTCTTGCAGGATCCGGTACCAGCGCTCGGCGTCGAACTCGGCCTGGTCGACGATGGACGTCACGCCGTGCAATAGCGGACTGATGATGCCGTAGGACGTTCCGGTGACCCAGCCGGGATCTGCTGTGCACCAATAGATGTCGTCGGGGTGTAGGTCGAGTGCATACAGGCCGGTGATGTAGTGCATAGTGACCGCGCCGTGCACATGTATGGCGCCCTTCGGTGTTCCGGTGGTGCCACTGGTGAAGTGCAGCAGGGCCGGGTCGTCGGCGGTGGTGGGTTCCGCCGGCGCGTTGTCGTCCGCGGCTGCCATCAGCTCCCAGAGGCTGAGCGTGCCGGGCAGCTGATCGCCCGAGCTCTGAGCGTCCACCACCAAAATGTGGCGCACCGACGTGAGTCGTTCGCGGATCTTGGCGATCTTGCGCCGGTAGATCGCCGCCGTGGTCACCAGCACATCGGCTTGCCCGATCTCCACTCTGGTGGCGATCGGCTCCGGGCCGAATGCCGAGAACAGGGGCGAAACCACGCTGCCGTTGCGCAGCGCGCCCAGCATCGTTATGTACAGCTCGGGGATGCGGCCCATGATGGTGAACACGCGGTCACCCTTGTTGACGCCGAGCCCGCGTAGCACCGCGGTGAATTTCCGGACCAGCCGGCCCAATTCCGCATAGCTGACGTCCTGAGTGGGGGACTGGTCCTCCCGGCTTTGGTCGGTGACAAACCGCAGGGCGGTACGGGTCGCGATCGGACCAGCGCAGTGCCGATCCACCGCCGCGAAGGCGATGTTGCACTTGTCGTCTCCCATGCCTTCGCACAATGCCGGCACATCGGTCCACCGGAATTGTGCCCGCGCCCGCTGGTAGTCGGAGAGGTTGGGGGCGACACGAGAGTCGTGGGCAGTCTTGTGAATAACGTCCATGGGTGGTCCTAGCGGCGGGGGCCAGCGACTTTTCGTGCCGGATGCTCACGGCGGCAGGTTTTTGCCATGGCCGTTTCCTTTGGTTGCTGACGCGCCTCCATCGTTTTCCCGGGATGGTGTGCGGCAATAGAGAAGAAAGTCATCTATGTCAGCGGTCGCCCGTCCCGCCACGCAAGTGGCAACCTGGTGAACGCGAGTTGGTGCTCCTGGGAGCCCGGCGAGTCTCCCGGGGCCCTATGTCGTCGCGGCGGGGGCCAAAGGCCCTTGCGTCGGATGTTCTGATGCCCGATGGTCGAAGATGGGAGGCAGGTGAGTGCGATGACCGAGACGATGGTTGACACCGAGGTGATTGCCAGGGCTGTCGAGCTGGCAAGCCGCGCTCCATCGCTGCACAACAGTCAGCCCTGGCGATGGGTGGCTGCCAGCGGCGCCGTCGACTTGTTTCTCGACCCGCATCGGATGGTGACGTCGGCCGATGATTCGGGCCGCGAAGCGGTGATCAGCTGCGGCGCGCTGCTCGATCACTTCCAGGTCGCGATGGCCGCCGCCGGCTGGGACAGCAACGTCGACCTGTTTCCCAACCCCAACAATCCTGACCATCTGGCTTCGATCGACTTCGCGGCGATCGACGAGATTGCCCAGGCCCGGCGTGAGCGGGCCGAGGCGATATCGCGGCGCCGGACTGACCGCCGTCCATTCCGGGCGCCAGGCGACTGGGAGTCGTTCGAGCCCGTACTGCGCAGTTCGGTGGACACCGAAACGGTCACGCTGGCGGTGTTGGCCGAAGACGCGCGGCCCCGGCTGGCGGAGGCGTCTCGGCTCACCGAGGCGCTGCGCCGCTACGACGACGCCTACCATCATGAATTGGCCTGGTGGACGGCACCTTCCAGGGAGTCTGAGGGGATACCCCAGAGCGCCCTGGCGTCTGGAACAGCGGCCCGGGAAGTAGCGGTGAACCGTTCGTTCCCGGTCGACTGGCGTAGCGAGAGCAGTTCTGCGGGCCGGCATGACCACGCCACGATCGTTGTGTTGTCGACGCCGGGCGACAGCCGCGCGGATGCGCTCAACTGCGGCGCGGCACTATCAGCGGTCCTGTTGGAGTGCACCCTGGCGGGGCTGGCCACTTGCCCGGTCACCCACCTCACGGAGATGGACGCCGGCCGTGCCACCGTTCGCGAACTCACCGGTGGTCAAGCCGAGCCACAGGTATTGGTTCGGGTCGGCATTGCGCCAACGGGTGCCGCCCCGGAGTTGACGCCGCGGCGGCCGCTGCGCGATGTATTGGAGATCCGCCGCTAGCGCCAGGTTGTGGCTCGGGCAGGTGGCGCTATTTGGCCGCTGCAATTTGCCGGTGGGCTCTTTCGCGGGTACCGGCCGGCGGCTACCGTGGAATTACCAGATTTGCTTCTCGCATAGGTGACTTACGGCCCTATGCGGTGCGTGAAGGGCACCGAATCATGGGGTCACCCTGGTGACTCAACCAGTGCCGTGCGTACATAGGTAAGGAAATGGAAGTGGTTTCTGCGCTGGGCGGTCCGCCGTTATTGACAGACTCTGATGTCGATGCCATAGCCTGCCGATTCGTGAGGTCGCCCTATGCCGACAACACGATGTATCGCGAATGGCCGTTAGATCGGCGCATTGAGGGCTTTTTGCGGCGTGAGGGGCTGGTCCGCCTCGCAGAGGACGGCGATGCGTACGATCTCATTCTCGGCCGTGTCATGGCCTACATCAGTGCGGTGCCGCGCCCAGCTGTGGAACTGCGAACATCGGAGCGCTAGCCGGTGATCACCGGGGGCTGCTCGGGTCGGGCGGTGTCCGCCGGCAGACACCGACTCTTAGCACATTCGCCGACATCCCAGACCAATTTCAGCCAACTGCCAGGCAACTTGAATAGGGTTCCTGCTGTGCATCGGTTCATACGTCTGGCTGTCCTGGTTGTCGCGGGCATCATCGCCGCCGTGCTCGCTATGGCGGACTTCGGGCTTATCGCCAACGCCGGCCCCCACCTACTACTGGTGCCCGGGCCAGCCTTTCGATCCGACTTGGGGGCCCAACTGGGATCCGACGACCTGCCACGATGATGTTCACCGGGATGTCGATGGCGCCGACCACAGTCGTGACTTCGTGCCCGGCGACCTTCCCGTCGATGAACAGCCGTGGCTGGACGAGCCGGCGCCTCCCGCGCCGCCCGCCGCGGGTGGTGGCGGCGCTTAAACCGGTTGTTGCGGCCGACCGGCCGAGGTTGCCGGCTGCCCCGTCGGTCGTGGTGCCCGTGTGATCTGAGCCCACCCATTGCGGCGATCCCCAGAAAGCCGCGCCAGTCGGGGACTTCCGTCCCTATTGGCGGCCGGCATTTGGTGGTCGGATGGACAGTGGTCAACACGGTGATTTCGAGATCGAGGAGAAATCATGGGCACCCTTTCCGTTCAGCGCCCCGCAAGGTCGCTTTTCCCGGAGTTTTCCGAGTTGTTCGCGGCTTTCCCGTCTTTCGCCGGGCTCCGTCCTGCCTTTGATTCGCGGCTGATGAAGCTCGAGGACGAGATGAAGGGCGACCGCTACGAACTACGCGCAGAAATCCCTGGTGTCGACCCCGAAAAAGACATTGAGATCACGGTGCTCGACGGGCAGCTGACCATCAAGGCCGAGCGCAGTGAGAAGAAAGAGTTCAACGGGCGATCAGAATTCTGCTACGGCTCGTTCATCCGGACCGTGCCGCTACCGTCCGGCGTCACCGAAGACGGCATTGAGGCCTCCTACGACAAGGGAATTCTCACCGTCTCGGTTCCCGTCGCGGAGGCGAAGCCGGCCGAGCGCCGGGTACGGGTCCAGTCCGTCAACTGACACGACCGCGGGTACGCAAGGACGAGCGCGGCGAGAGCCGATCGGAACGCACCGCGGCGGGTCTTCCGGGACCGTCACGAGGCCGGCCAGGTGCTGGCAGATCTGTTGACCGCCTACCGCGACCGGCCAGACGTGATTGTCCTGGGTTTGGCGCGCGGCGGAATACCCGTCGCGTGGGAGGTCGCGGCCGCGCTGCACGCACCGTTGGACGCCTTCATCGTGCGCAAGCTCGGCGCTCCCGGCCACGAGGAGTTTGCCGTGGGTGCTCTGGCCAGTGGCGGCCGCGTGGTGGTCAACGACGACGTCGTGCGGGGCCTGCGGATCACGCCGCAGCAACTTCGCGACACCGCCGAGCGCGAAGCCCGGGAGCTGGTCCGGCGCGAAGCCGCCTACCGCGCGGGCCGTCCACCTCTGGACGTGGCCGGCAAGACGGTGGTCTTGGTCGACGATGGTTTGGCGACTGGCGCCAGCATGTTTGCGGCGGTGCAGGCGATACGCGATGCCGAGCCCGCGCACATCGTGATTGCGGTGCCGGCCGCCCCCGAGTCGAGTTGCCGAGAGTTCGCCGGCCTCGTCGATGACGTGGTGTGCGCGTCGATGCCGACCCCCTTCCTCGCGGTCGGGGAGTCTTTCTGGGACTTCCGTCAGGTCACCGACGAGGAGGTTCGCAACCTGCTGGCTACCCCGACGACGGGGATCCCGGCGCTCAGACCTGCGGTACCCACGCCGGCCGAGGTGATCAGAAATGTGGCCATCGACGCGCACGGAGGGGTACCGCCGCGCGAAGCGCTGGAAGCCGTCATCGGTGACGCCCGGATCGTCTTGATCGGCGAGAGCTCGCACGGCACGCACGAGTTCTACGAAGCCGGGGCCGAGATTACGAAATGGCTGATCGAGCAGAAGGGTTTCTGCGCCGTGGCGGCCGAGGCGGACTGGCCCGACGCGTATCGCGTGAATCGATATGTGCACGGGCTGGGGGAGGACCAGAGTGCCGAGCAGGCGTTGCGCGGTTCCCGCCTGGATGTGGCGCAACACCGTGGTTCGTGACTTCGTCGACTGGCTACGGGAGCGCAATCAGCGCTGCGCGTCAAACGGTCAGCGTCAAGCCGGTTTCTACGGCCTAGACCTCTATAGCCTGCATCGGTCGATGCAGGAGGTGGTCGCCTTCTTGGACAGGGTTGATCCGGCGGCGGCGGCGCGGGCCCGGGCTCGCTACGCGTGCTTCGACCACACGGCTGCCGATGACGGCCAGGCGTATGGGTATGCGGCGGCATTCGGTGCCGGCCCCTCCTGTGAACGCCAAGCGATCGAGCAGTTGGTCGACACGCAGCGCAATGCGCTCGACTACGCGCGCAGAGACGGACTCATCGCCGAAGACGAGGCCTTCTACGCCCAACAGAATGCACAAACGGTGCGCAATGCCGAGGTGTATTACCGGGCGATGTTCAGTGGCCGTGTCACGTCATGGAACCTGCGCGACCAGCACATGGCCGAGACGCTGGCGGCGCTGCAGGCGCACCTGGATCGCCATCGCGAAGCGGCGCCCGCCCGGATAGTGGTGTGGGCCCATAATTCTCATGTCGGCGATGCGCGAGCCACGGAAGTGTGGGCGGACGGACAACTGACGCTGGGGCAACTGGTCCGTCAACGCTACGGCGATGACAGTCGTCTGATCGGGTTGTGTACCTACTCCGGTACGGTCACCGCCGCCAGTGAGTGGGGCGGCATCGCCGAACGCAAAGTGGTGCGCCCGGCGCTGCACGCAAGTGTGGAAGAACTGTTCCACGACACCGGCAAGGACGCCTTCCTGGTTTCGGCGGCAACCAGCCCGGAGGCCGCTGACCCCTTGTCCGGGGTTCGATTGGGCCGGGCGATCGGGGTGATCTATCTTCCGGCCACCGAGCGGCAGAGCCACTACTTCCATGTCCGTCCCGCCGATCAGTTCGACGCCATGATCCACATCGACAAGACCCGCGCCCTCGAGCCCCTCGAGACCACGAGTTTGTGGATCGCCGGGGAGACGCCCGAAACCTACCCGAGTGGCCTGTAGCGCCCGGCGATCAGCGGAGCCAACGCGGATGACGAGTCCGGCCGATCCGGCGGTGCGCGGACCACAGATCGTCACGCTGACCATGAACCCGGCGCTGGACATCACCACCTGTGTCGGCGTGGTGCGGCCGACGGAGAAACTGCGTTGCAGCGAAACTCGCTATGACCCGGGTGGGGGAGGCATCAACGTCGCGCGGATCGCGCACGTCCTCGGCGGCTCGGTGTTCGCGGTGTTTCCGGTGGGCGGATCGCATGGCGCCCACGTCAGCAAACTGCTCAGCGAAGCCGGTGTGGCCTTCGGCGAAATCCCGATAGCGGCATCGACGCGGGAGAGCTTCACCGTCAACGAATCCAGCACCGGCGAGCAGTATCGTTTTGTGCTTCCCGGACCCGTGCTGGCACCCGAAGAGCAGGCCCAGTGCCTGCAAGAATTTGGATTTGCCGCGCGCTCAGCGCAATTCGTGGTGGCCAGCGGCAGCCTGCCGCCGGGCGTGCCGGCCGACTTCTATCAGCGGGTCGCCGAGGCTTGCCGTGGTCTGGGCGCACGTCTGATCCTGGACACCTCCGGCGGCGGGCTCAGCCACATCCGTGCGGGGGTGTACCTCCTCAAGGCCAGTGTGCGGGAGCTGCGCGAGTGCGTCGGTCGGCCGCTGGTTACCGAGGCCGAGCAATTGGCCGCGGCAAGCGAACTCGTCGAAACGGGTCGCGCAGAGGTCGTGGTGGTGTCGTTGGGCTCTGATGGTGCACTGCTTGCGACTCGCCGGGCGCGGCATCGATTTCGAGCGGTTGAGATGCGAGGCGGCAGCGGGGTTGGGGCCGGCGACGCCATGGTTGCCGCGACCACGGTCGGTCTGGCTCGCGGATGGCCGCTGGTCAAGTCGGTTCGGTTGGGCATTGCGGCGGGTGCGGCAATGCTGCTGACGCCGGGTACGCAAGCCTGCGAGCGTGCGGATGTCGAGCGGCTGTTCGAGCACGTCGCCGAACCGGTGGAGGTCGCCTAGGGGTTGCCGCAACCCCCGAACGCGGATCTGTGGTCGGCCCCCCCAACAAGGAACTGCCGCGGCAGCGGTCCAACGGCCCTCACATTACGGACGCAGGCGCAATAGGCTGGGATGGAGCGGATCGAAGTAATTGGGAGCCTTCATGAAGCACCTGGACGCGAAGTCGGTGGTGGCGGGCATCAACGGCTCGCAGGCCGCGATCAACGCTGCCAAGTGGGCCGTAGACGAGGCGATCAGCCGGCAGCTGCCCCTTCGCCTCGTCTATATCATCCCCAGCCAGCAGACGGGATCGGTGCATGCCCCCGACTGGGAGCTCGAGCGCGCGGAGCGGGCACTGGCCGAGGCGGAGGGTGCCGTCCAGAGCGACGGCCATCCGATCGAGGTCGAGACCGTTGTTCGTGCTGGTGAGCCCGCGCAGGTCTTGATCGATGAATCGCAGGAGACGGCACTGATCTGTGTCGGCACCACCAGGCGAGGACCGGCGACGGACGGGTTACTGGGCCCGACCGCGGCGGCGTTGGTCCGGGGTGCACACTGCCCGGTGGCGGTCATCCGGACCAATCCCGATGGATCCCCGACGGAGCTGGGGGTAATCGCTGTCGTCCTCAACGACGACGCCGACAATGACGAAGTTGTGCACGCGGCCATGGAGGAGGGGCGGCGTCGCCACGCGGTCGTTCGCCAAATCGATCGCCGGCTGGACAGCTGGGTGCGCCGCTACCCGGACGTGCCGGTCCAGGTTGTCGCCTCCGGTACCGGCGCACGATCCGTCGAAAACCACAGCAGTGCCATCGACCTGGCCGTTGTGGGCGAAGCCGACGCCGATGAGTTGCCGGGACTGACCACCCCCAACTGTCATCCGATATTGGGCTACCCCGACTGCTCGGTTCTGCTGGTTCGGCATTAAACAGCCTGGCTGGCGGGCCAGCGCCGGCGGGCCGGCCGCGATACGTCACCGGATGCTACCGGCCGCGGCGCCCACCCCCGCCGGGCGCGAGTACCCATCGCCGGCGAAAGTGGGGAATCATGGGGTGTGGAAATCGTCACCCACGGCTCCATGATTCTCAGTTCGCACCGTCATGTGGAAGGACTGGCAATGGTTAGGGTTTCTCGCCATGGTTAAGGTTTTTTTGGTCGACGACCATGAAGTCGTTCGGCGCGGACTTGTCGACCTGCTCGGGTCCGACCCAGATCTGGAAATCATCGGCGAGGCGGGCTCGGTCTCCGAGGCGATGGCACGAATCCCGGCATTGCAGCCCGACGTCGCCGTGCTTGATGTCCGTCTGCCCGACGGCAACGGCATCGAACTGTGCCGCGACCTGCTTTCGGACCTGCCGGAATTGCGGTGCCTGATGCTGACGTCGTTCACCTCCGACGAGGCGATGCTCGAGGCGATTCTGGCGGGGGCCAGCGGCTACGTCGTCAAAGACATCAAGGGAATGGAGCTGGCGCGGGCCATCAAAGACGTCGGTGCCGGCAAATCGCTGCTGGACAACCGCGCGGCCGCGGCACTGATGGCGAAGCTGCGTGGCGGGGCCGAGCAGAAGGATCCGCTGTCCGGATTGACCGAACAGGAGCGAACGCTGCTCGGACACCTCAGCGAGGGGTTGACGAACCGGCAGATCGCCGCCCGGATGTTCCTCGCCGAGAAAACCGTGAAGAACTACGTGTCGCGCCTACTGGCCAAGCTGGGCATGGAGCGGCGAACGCAGGCGGCGGTGTTCGCTTCCCGTTTGGGTCAGGGAACACGGTCCGTGCAGGGCGATTGACGGCCCTCGCGACGAAATCGCGGACGCGGCTGAGACTGGGGGAGTTCTCCCCGGCTTGCGGCCAGGTTGTGGTCGCTCAATTTCAATGGGATTAAGCTAAATATCGGTTCCCGACGCTGCGAACGCAGCGTCACCTGCGGTAGTACCGAAAAGGCATGGGTGGAGGTACCGGGTCGGGTGGGCAGCGACGAAAGCGGCCCAGCGTTTGCTGGACTGGGCCGGCTAGGGCTGGTTAGCAGGATGCACGCGCAGCTAGACGAGTTGCTGGCAGCTCGCGATCAGATGGAGCAGTTGCTGCGGGTGATCGTCGAGATCGGCTCCGATCTCGACCTCGACGCAACGCTGCGCCGGATCGTCCTTGCCGCCAGGGAGTTGACCTCAGCCCCCTACGGTGCCTTGGCCGTCCGTGATCCCGAGGGGACACTGATCAGGTTCATTCACGCGGGAATGGACGATGACGTGGCCCGTCGCATCGGGCATCTGCCGGTCGGCAAGGGGGTGCTGGGCGTTTCGCTGGTCGAGACACCCGCGCTGCGTCTGGACGACCTGACCATGCACCCGGCGGCCTGCGGCTTCCCCGAACACCACCCGCCCATGCGAGCGTTTCTCGCGGTACCGATCACGATCCGGGGAACCGTGTTCGGCAGCTTGTATCTGACCCATGTCGATCCGGGCCGCAAGTTCTCCGAGTCCGACGAGTTCGCCGCCCGCGCGTTGGCGTTTGCGGCCGGTGTCGCTATCGACAATGCCCAAGTGTTCGAGCGCGAGCGCACGGCCGTGAAGTGGATGGAGGCCAGCCGCGAGATCACCACGGCGCTGATGTCCAGCACCGAGTCGCGGCGCGAGCCCCTGCAATTGATCGCCCAGCGGGCCTGCACGCTCACCGATGCCGAACAGGCCATCGTTCTGGTGCCCGTCGAGTCCGACCTGGCCACCGACGAGATCGACACCCTGGTGGTCTCCGCCGCGGTAGGGCTGCATGCCGAGGAGGTTGTCGGCCAGCAGGTTCCGGTGCGCGGCTCTACCTGCGGCGACGTTTTTCGGTCCGGCGAACCATTGATCAGTGAGGCTTTCAGTTACCCGATTGAGGCATTCACCGACGTGGCGCAGCGCTCGGCCATCGTGATGCCGCTGAGCGCCCACGAAAAGATCGCCGGGGTGATTGCCGTCGCGCGGGGCGCGGATCAGCCGCCATTCGATGCCCGCTGCCTGGATCTGGTGAGCCAGTTCGCCACCCACGCGGCGATTGCACTGCTGCTGGCTTCGGGCCGCGAGGACGCGCGGCAGCTGACCATCTTGGCCGAGCGCGAGCGCATTGCGCATGACTTGCACGACCACGTCATCCAGCGGCTGTTCGCCTCGGGTATGGATCTGCAGGGAACGCTGGCCAGGGCCCGCTCCCCGGAGGTCATCGACCGGCTCAACCGTACCGTCGACGATCTGCAAACGATCATCGAAGAAATTCGCAGCACCATCTTCCAGCTGAAGTCTCCGTCGGGTCGCGACGGCGGCTTTCGGCAGCGGATTCAGCAGGTGGTTGCCGACCTGACCGAACACCGTGACGTTGTCACCACAATCCATATGCATGGGCCGATGTCGGCCGTTCAAGGTGAGCTTGCCGACCACGCCGAGGCGGCGGCCACCGAAGCCATCAGCAACGCCGTTCGCCATTCCGGCGCCGGGCGAGTGACGCTGGACGTCAGTGTCGGCGACATGTTCAGCCTCGAAGTCGTCGACGATGGCTGCGGCATATCCCCCGACGTATCGCGGCGCAGCGGCCTCGCCAACATGCGGTCGCGGGCCGAAAAGCTCGGCGGCACTTGCGGGATCACCACGCCCACCGAGGGCGGAACGCGGATCAGCTGGACCGTTCCATTCGGCGATCTCTGACTTCGGGCTCGGTCAGCGCGATCAGCGGCGGACCACCAGCACCGAATGCCCGCTGCGCTGGGGAAGACGCCGGCTCACCGCGCCGACCATTCGTGCCACATCGCCAGCATCATCGCTGCCGACCACGGCCAACTGGATAGGTTCCTCGGTCTTGGCGAGGAAGTCGGCCGCACCGTGTCGTGCGGCCGCGGGCTGGACGTGGACATCTCGATAGCGGGACACCCAGCGGTCAAGCCGGCGATGGAGTTGCTCGTAGGCAATCTCGCCCAGGCCCCACCGCCACACTCCCATCGCCAGAATCGGCGCCCCGCGCAGCTGGGCCTCCCGGAAGCCGTGCTCGAGCACCGCATCGTTTCCGGGCGAGTCATCGACGACAACAGCGATCCAGGACGTGTCCGACAACTCGGTGTCAGGATCGGTGCGGATGATGGCCGCTGGGCAATGCGCTCGCTGCGTCACCGCCTCGGCGGTCGAACCGAGTAGCTTGCGCGCCACTCGACCGATTCCCACCGATCCAACGCAAACCATTGCCGCAGTAAGTGATTCGCTGACCAACGCGGCCTCGGCCGATCCTCGCACGATGTCCACTTCTACCTCGACCGGCACTTCGATGGCATGCAGCGCAGCCGAAGCCGCGTGCAACGCCGCTTGTGCGTATTCGACATCCAGGGCGGCCTCATCGTTGGTCGATGCCGCCCGCTCGGGAACGGCATGGACCAGGCGTAGGGGAATGCCGCGGCTGGCGGCCTCGGGGACGGCCCAGCGCGCGGCGTTGATCGCGGCCTGTGAACCGTCGACGCCCACAACAACGCACCTAGGCGCTTGCGGATGGCTCATGGCACCCTCCCATCCGGGACCGCTGGCCTGCCCTGGCGTCGGTGGGCCGCTCACGGCAAGAGGCTATTGAGCTGCCCTGAGGCCGGGGCAGGGCCGTTTGACCCCGGTTTTGCGGCTTTGGTAACGCGCGGCCGACCGGAATCTGCGCGACGTCGGCATTGGACCTCGATCGGCCGGCAAGCCACAGCCTGGGTGGTGCCGATAATGTCAGCCCGGGCCTCATGACCACGTGGCTGATGACCAAAGCCTCAAGACCGATGGCCGTTTGGCGAATAACGTATTTGATGACCGAGGAGGATCAAATGTCTGCACCGATGAAACACCTTGGCATTGTTGTTGGCGTCGATGGCTCGGCTGCCTCGTCTGCGGCGGTTTCGTGGGCGGCGCGTGACGCCACATTGCGTCATGTTCCGCTGACCTTGGTTCACATGGTGAACCAGGCGGTGCCGATGTGGCCCGAGATGCCCATGATGACGAGCATGTCAGCGTGGCAGGAGGAAGACGGCCGCCAGGTTCTCGAACAGGCGGGAAAGATCGCCCAAGAGGTCACGCAGCAGGGTCGCGACACCCAGATCAAGAGCGAGTTGAGATGGTCGGCGCCGGTTCCCACGTTCGTCGAACTGTCGCAGGAAGCGGATTTGGTGGTGGTCGGCAGCCACGGCCGCGGGGCCGTCGCTCGCGGCCTGCTCGGCTCCGTTAGCTCCGGGGTGGTGCACCGGGCGCACTGTCCGGTGGCAGTGATCCGAGACGAAGATCCGGAGGCGCCCCAACCCGAAGACCGTGACCGGGCCCCCGTGGTGGTGGGCATCGATGGCTCGTCGGCCTCAGAGCTGGCGACCGCGATCGCATTCGACGAAGCGTCGCGCCGGGGCGTCGAACTCAAAGCGGTGCACGCCTGGAGTGATCTTGAAGTGGTTGACCTGCCCGGGTTGGACTGGTCGACGGTAAAGGGAGAGGCCGAGGAGACTCTGGCCGAGCGTCTGGCCGGCTGGCAGGAGCGCTATCCGGATGTCACGGTGGATCGAGTGGTCGTGTGTGATCGACCGGCGCGACAATTGATCGACCAAGCACAGACCGCGCAGCTGGTCGTTCTGGGCAGCCACGGCCGGGGCGGATTTACCAGCATGCTGGTCGGTTCGACCAGCAACGCGGTGCTGCACGCGGTTCACACGCCGGTCATCGTGGCCCGGTCCGCCTGAGATCGGCACCAACCGGGCTGGCCGCCCATACCCGCCGATAACCGAGAGCCACGGAGGCCGCCATCAGCACCGACAGCGAATCTGCCGAGTCGCCGGATGCCACCCACAGCCCTAACACCGCCTATATCGAGGTGCACGAAACACATACCGGTGTGGTGGTGCTGGTCGGCGAACGTGCATACAAGGCGAAGAAACCGGTGCTGACCGACTTCCTGGACTTCCGTACCGCGGAGCAACGGGAGCGGGCCTGTGCCCGCGAGGTCGAGCTGAACAGTCGACTAGCCCCCACCAGTTACCTCGGCGTCGCGCACTGCACCGACCCGACCGGGGGGCCGGCCGAACCGCTGGTCGTAATGCGTCGCTACCACGACAGCGACCGGCTTGCGTATCAGATCAGCAGCGGCGGATCCGACGAATCGGTGCGCGCGTTGTTGGACACCATCGCCACAGTGCTGGCCCGCTTTCACGAGGGCGCCGAGCGCAGTCCGACAATCAACCCCGCGGGCGAACCGGCCGCGATCGGCCGACGCTTCGGCGACAACCTGGCAGAACTGCATCGTTATGCGGGGACGTCGTTCCCCGACGAGTCGATCGGGCGGATCGAAGACCTGGTCGCGGCATTCATCTCCGGCCGCGAGACCCTCTTGGCCCAGCGCATTGCCCAGGGATGCATCGTCGACGGTCACGGGGACCTGCTCGCCGATGACATCTTCTGCGCCGAAGGCGGACCCGCCCTGCTCGATTGCCTGGAGTTCGACGACAGACTTCGTTATGTCGATCGCGTCGATGATGCCGCGTTTCTGGCGATGGACCTGGAGTTCTTGGGGCGCAAGGACCTGGGGGAGTACTTCCTGGATCGCTATCTCGCGCACTCCGGGGATGTGGCGCCGGCGTCACTACGAGACTTCTACATCGCTTATCGCGCGGTGGTGCGCGCAAAGACCGACTGTGTCCGGCTGTCGCAAGGCAAACCAGAGGCCGCCGCGGATGCCGCCCGACACCTGGAGCTAGCCGCCCGGCACCTGGAGACCGGCGCAGTTCGGTTGGCGCTGGTGGGCGGGAATCCAGGTACCGGAAAGTCGACGTTGGCGCGTGCTCTGGCCGAACAGGTTGGCGCACAGGTCATCTCAACCGACGATGTGCGCAAGGAACTGCGCGACCGCGGTGACATTCACGGCGAGTCGGGTGTTCTGGACGAAGGCCTGTACACCCGCGACAACGTCACGGTCGTTTACGATCTGGTGCTGAGCCGGGCGCGCAGGTGTTTGCAAGAGGGGCGATCGGTGATCCTGGACGGGACCTGGCGGGATCCGCAATCTCGCGCGCGGGCTCACCACCTTGGCGGCCAAACTCATGCGGCCTTGGTGGAACTGCTGTGCACCCTGCCGGTCGATATGGCCGCTGACCGAATCATCACCCGAGCGCCGGGCAATTCCGAGGTAACTGCGGAGATCGCCGCGACCATGGCGGCTCAACATGCCGGCTGGGATACCGCCCTACCGATGGATACCTCCCGGCCAATTGAGTTCTCCCTAAACGAAGCCCACGACGCTTGGTGCCGAGCGATCTACCCCGAGTAGGCGGGGCTGCGAGCCTAAGTCCCTGCCGTGAAGGACCAACGGCCCTGGCCAACCTGCGGCGCAAGTTTCTAGCTGTGACGTCACAGACGCAAGGGTGGTGGCTATGACGGCGGCGACGGCGCCCGACGAAACCGTGATTCGAGAATCAGTGGCGCTTGCCAGTCGTGCTCCGTCGCTACACAACAGCCAACCGTGGCGGTGGGTCGCCGAAGCCGACACACTGCAACTGTGGGCTGATCGAGCCCGTTCGATGCCGGCCACCGACCACGCGGGCCGGGAGCTGATATTGAGTTGCGGTGCTGTCCTTGACCACCTGCGGGTCGCGACGTCGGCTGCCGGCTGGGAGAGTGTCACCGAACGGACGCCCGATCGGGGCAATCCAGATCATCTGGCGACACTGCGGTTTCACCCGATGCAGGCCGTCACCGCGTCCCAGCGCCATCGGGCGGATGCCATCGGGCAACGCCGCACCGACCGTTTGCCTTTTGACCCGGTCACCCAATGGGCGGCGATCGAGCCGGTGCTGCGTCACGCCGCGGTCCGGTATGACGTGCTGCTGCACGTGGTGGCGGACGATGGCCGAGCGGCGCTGGCCGAGGCGTCTCGGTTCACCGAGAACTTGCGACGTAACGACACCACGTATATGTCCGAACTACGATGGTGGACTTCGCCATTCAGCTCGAACGCCGACCATGCGCCGGAAGGTGCCCTGCTGTCGACGTCGGAAGCTTCCCGAGTCGACGTTGCGCGCAGCTTTCCCCCGGCCGGCGGGGGGCGACGTCGCTCCGCTATCGAGCATGATCAGTCTAAGATCGTGGTGCTCTCTACCGATTCCGACGACTTGTGTGACGTGCTTCGATGCGGTGAGTCGTTGTCGGCGGTGTTACTCGAGTGCACGATGGCGGGCCTGGCGACCTGCACGCTGACCCACATGACCGAGATGGCCATGAGTCGCAACATCATCGCCGAGATCGTCCAGACAACAAGCCTTCCGCAATTGCTCATCCGAATCGGCAAGTCGCCGAGACATGATCAGCACGTGGAACGCTCCGGCCGTCGCCCAGTCGACGACGTCCTTGAGTTCCGGCTCTGACCGGTGCTACCGCAAGGAGGTCTCACGCATGACGCGACATTGGCTGGTGATGGAGACCCCGAACGGTCCGCGCGCACCGTATGTCACCCGGATCGCCGGTGCTGGTCGGCATCTACCCGAAACGCACCTCACCACAGACGAATTGATGTCCAGCACCCGCCATCGCACCCACATCGATCTGGAACGGCTGACCGGGATCCGCGAGCGCCGCGTCTCGGTGGGCGATGAGGATTCCTACAGCCTGGCCACCGCCGCCGCCCTGGACGCGCTGGCCGCTGCACGCCAGGATCCGGCGTCGCTGGATGTGGTGATCAATTGCAGCATCACCAAGTTCCGCGGTGGCCTCACCCAATGGCTCGAGCCATCGATGAGCAGTGCGGTGGCCCGCGGCATTGGGGCACACCGTGCGATGACGTTCGACGTGTCCAACGCCTGCGCCGGAATGCTCACCGGGTTAACGATTTTGAACAACTGGATCCGGCAGGGGGTGGTAGAGCGCGGCCTGGTCGTCAGCGGTGAATACATCTCACAACTGAGCCACAATGCCGCCCGCCACATCCGCAACATCATGAGCAAGGAGTTGGCCTCGTTGACCCTGGGAGACGCTGGCGCCGCGCTGCTGCTGGAGCGAGCTCCCGTCGGTTCCGCGGGAATCGCGCTGGCCGGATTCACAACCTTCGCCGACTACAGCCGGCTGTGCCTGGCCTACCCGCGCGGACACGACCCGGGCGCGCGGATGTTCACCAATGCCCGCGCGATCCACCAGGCCGCAATGGCCAATACGCCGTTGCTGCTCGAGGAGGTCCTCGAGACGGCCGGAATCTCAATTCACGACATCGACCATGTGATCACCCACCAGACGTCGGCACGTGCCATCCGTAAAGGCATGGCCAAGATGTCGGAAGCCTTTGGGGACAAGCCCCGCCATGACGCGGTGATCACCGTGGACCGCTACGGCAACACGGCATCGACAACACACACCGTGGCCCTCATCGAGGAACTCACGGCCGGACGCATCGTGGCAGGGGAGCGAATTGCCTTGATCGCTCTGGCCTCGGGGCTGGAAATCGGGATCGTCTTGCTGACCCTGGATGAGAAGATGGTGAGCCGCTATGGGCACAGTGATTGACCGCGTCGACGTTGCACATTCGGGCTGGCGCAACCGGCACAGTGCGCTTCACCTAGCCGTTGCAGCTGCCAAAGACTGCCTACAGGGCACCGGATGCGACCCCGACGAGTTGGATCTTGTGGTCAATGCGGGGATCTACCGCGACCGCAACCTCGGTGAGCCGGCATTGGCGGCACTGATCCAGGACGACATCGGCGCCAACCCGGAGGACCCCCACGCCGGTGCTCACGGTACGTTCTCCTTCGATATCGCCAACGGGGCCTGCGGGGTGCTCACCGCATTGCAGATCGTTGACGGATTCTTGCGGACGCACAGCATCAGTCGGGCGCTCATCGTCGCCAGCGATGCCGATCCAGGCCATGGAATGAGCGAGCACTTTCCCTTCTCCGCCACGGGGGCCGCGCTGCTATGCGGCTGGAGCGATGACACCTACGGCCTGAGCCGGGTGCAGTGGGCTAACGCCGTCAACGGGAAGGCAGACGAATCATTCAGCGCAACAGTTGGTTTCGCTGACGCCCGCAACGTTCTGCGATTCGCGGAGTCGGCCGAGGCGGATGAAGAGTTTGCCGCTGTCGCGGCACATGCGGTGCGCGAATGCCTGGCGGCGAACTGCGTGGCGCTTTCGTCGGTCGACATGATTGTTGCCGCCCCGCCCAGGCCCGGGTTCCGCGCCGCGTTGAGCGCTCGGCTCGGGGTGGCGGCAGAGCTGATCGGGGTTGCAAACGATCGACGCATGCACACCGCAGCGCTGCCCGCCGCGTTCGAGCAGCAGATCGCGCGGGTTCCGGTGGGCGCCCAGATCCTGTTTGTGGCCGCCGGGGCCGGCGTCACGGCCGGCGCAGCGCTTTACCGCCGCCCGCCAGGTCGCGCTGCCTGAACGGGCCTACTGCCAGGAAATGATGCGCTCGGCCAGCTCTGGCCCGCTGTCTTCCTGGATGAAATGGTTGGCGTTGATACGGGCGTGCGGCTGGCCCGCCGCACCGGGAATGTGCTTGATCAGTGGACGGTCGGCTCGTCCAAGGAGTGGGTCGCGCTCCCCGAAGATGGCCAGGAAAGGCTTCTCCCAGCGGCCAAGGGCGTCCCATGCGGCACGGTTGGCCGCAACCGCGGGATCATCGGGTGAGATCGGCACCAACTGGGGGAAGGCGCGGGCGCCAGCCTGGTAGCTCTTGTCGGGGAAGGGGGCGTCGTACCCGGCCCGCACGGCGGGGGGAACTTTGCGCACCGTCCCGGCCGCAACAAGGCGACCGGCGGGCAGCACCGGAGAGTAGCGCGCGAAGGCCCGCCAGATGTGAAACGCCGTCGGGGTGCGCCCGCGTGCCGTGGGAAGGAACCCATTGGCCACCACCAGCCGCGCAATCGCGTCACCGTGTTCGGCGGCGACGCGCAGTCCGATCAGCGATCCCCAATCCTGGACGAAAAGCGTGGCCTCGGCCAGGCGCAATTCTTCAAACCAGGACTTCACCCATTCGACATGGCGCAGGTATGTGTAGTCCGCGATACGAGTGGGCTTGTCGGAGCGGCCGAAGCCGATCAGATCGGGCGCGAGCACACGGTATCCGCCGGCAGCAAGCGGTGGGATCATGGTGCGGTACAAGTAGCTCCACGTGGGCTCCCCATGCAGCAGTACTATAGGTGGCCCGTCGGCAGGACCCTCGTCGATGTAGTGCATCCGCAAATGTGGGGTATCGGTTGCCGCGACATCGACGTAGTGGGCCGCAAACGGGTAACCGACCAGATTCTGGAATCGGGCATCCGGGGTCCTCGCCACATCCATGAATCAGCTCCTTCCAATAGCGGCCACCCGGTGTTCGTCGAGCAGTTTGCGACCATGTTGCCTCCCGCCGGGCCCGCACAGCGTCAAACCAGACGGTGCGGCGGAGCGCAACGGGCAGTTCAAACTGCGTGAGTCGGTCTGCTGCCAAAGTGCGCCGGCTCAGTATATGCCATGCGCGGCGCACGACCGCCGGGCCATCGCCGATTCGAGGCTTAAAACCAACCAAGCCAAGCTATTTCGCGTGGATGGTGGCTGACGATCAACCCATCGCGAGTCGCTGGCAAACAACGGTCGGTGCCGATCTCGCCGAGTGGCCCTCGGCAATGTCAGGCCCTCGTTTCGAAACGGTGCGCCGCCGCGCGGGGCAGCGACAGCGCGACGCGGTGGCGTCTAGCATGTGCGGGGGATGCGGCTTCGGCCAGACAGGAGATCTCATGGTCGAGATTCACTTGGAGCGAACCATCGCTGCGCCGGTTGAGCAGGTCTTCGACTGGCTGGCCGACCCGACCAAGTTGGCCGCGGCCCCCTTGGTACTCAAGGCCGGCTACACCAAAGACTCACCCCCGCCCGGCGCTGGTGCGGTGCGCGAGGTGACCGCGCTGGGTGCCTGGTTCCGGGAGCAGATCACGGCCGTCGACCGTCCACGCAGCTACTCCTATCTCATCTTGCGATCCTTCCCGCCGTTGATTCATCAGGGGGGCACCCTGACGTTCACGCCGTCAGACGGTGGAACCCACGTCGACTGGCTGACCACCTATACCCACCCGGCGCGTGCGGGTGGCAGGTTCTTGGAGGTGGTCAGTCGCCCGATATTGAGGTCGAGCTTCGTCGCGGTCCTGGACGGCTGCGCGGCAGCACTGGAAAGTTAGGGCGGCCCGGTGCTCGATCATCGGGCGTCCCGCACGTTTGTGGTAACCGGTGCGTCCTCGGGCATTGGCTTGGCCACCGTAGGCCGCTTGCTCGAACAAGGCTGCGCAGTTGTCGGTGCCGACGTCGTAACCCCGCCCCACGACCTCGGTCCGCGATTCACGTTCGTGACCGCCGACGTCACCGACGAGGACGCGGTCGCCGGCGTGTTCGACGCCGTGCCCGACCGCCTCGATGGGGTGGTGCATTCGGCTGGGGTGGCCGGTGGCGGCCCGGTGCATCTGCTGGCGCGCGCTGAATGGGACCGAGTCATTGGGGTCAATCTCACCGGCACTTTTCTGGTAGCCAAGGCGGCGTTGGCCAGGATGATCGAGCAACCCCGGGTGGACGGCGAACGCGGCTCAATCGTGACGCTGGCCAGCATCGAAGGTCTGGAGGGCACCGCCGGCGGTAGTTCTTACAACGCCGCCAAGGGCGGTGTTGTGTTGCTGACCAAGAACATTGCGCTCGACTATGGGCCCAGTGGTATCCGGGCGAACGCGATCTGCCCGGGCTTCATCGCCACCCCCCTGGCCGAAGGGGTCTTCGGCATGCCGGGAATGGAGGGCCCGCGTGCGTCGATCACCAACGAGCATGCGCTGCAACGATTGGGAAAGCCGGAGGAGATCGCGGCCATGGCTGCCTTCTTGCTCTCACCCGACGCTTCTTTTGTGACAGGCCAGGCCATTGCCGTCGACGGCGGCTACACCGCCGGGCGCGATCACGGGGTGGTTCGGCTCTTCGGTCTCCCACAGTAAGATAGGGAGATAGGGCGGATTCGACTGGTCGTCGCAACACCTCGATGTTGGAGGTGTTGAATGGCTTGTCGTCAGCAGGCAGCAGACCGGGTGATCCGGCCGAAGCTGCGATCGCCGGGGCATCGGAAGTATCGGCGTCATGTCGAGGTGGCCTTCTGGGGACAGATCGCTAAAGGGCTTCTCGCCGAAGAAGCCGCGGGCATTGTGGGCGTGGCGTCCGGCGGTCGGGGCACGCTGGTTCCACAACGCTTTGATGTGAAGTTCCAGCCCTCGGGCCGCTGCCTGTCTTTCGCTGAGTGTGATGAAATCGCGCTTCAGGGCAACGGTGTTTGAGCAATCGTCCGGGCGATTCGGCGCGACCCGTCCACGATCTCACGGGAACTGCGCCGCAGCGCCGCTGTTCGCTACGGAAGCTGCGGTTCCCGGGCCTCGGTCGTGCTGTGGAAGGCCGATATGGCCGCATGTCGGCCCAAGACCGCGAAATTGGCCGCCAATCCGCAACTGCATGATTATGTGCAGCAACGCCTTTCAGGGCGAAGTGGCATCAAACCAGCATCAAACCAGACCCGCGCAAAAAATCCGGGCTAGGGCGGCGTCTTCGACCGCTACGACGCACGGGCGCACCAGACACCCAACCGGGTGCAGAATGCGCCTTCCGCGTGTCAGACCGAGCCATTCCCCTATTTGCTGGGTACCCCATCCGGCTCCGGCCCAGCAGGCAACGGCACGATAATCGGTATCGACGCTACACCCGCCGGAAGCGGGCCTGGTAATGGCCCCGAGGGGCCCGGGACAACTCCCGGCGCAGCGGCCACCGGGTCCAGGGAACGCCGGAGCCCTGGGGCCCGAGGGAGTCGCTGGCCTGTCCAGCCTTTCCTGTGCGCTGCGGTCGGGCCTGTCGGCGGGGTCGGGTTGTTGCGCCCGTTGGGGGTTGTATCTGATGGTGCTGTGCCGCAACGCAAGCTAGGCCTTTGACCAGGGCTAGTGGGTGGGTAGGTGCAGAACCGGCCGGCGTTGTGGGCGGGGCAGCCGGGCCGGGACGTCGACGATCTTGCGGCGCAGGGTCGATCCGCGTGCCCGCGTGTGTCGGTCCCCAGCCAGGACGCCGGTAGCGCGCAGCAGGTTGGGAGAGATCGCCGCGCAGAGCACCCAGGTGGAGTTCGCGGCGAAGTGGCCTGACGGGATGTGCGCCATGGGTCCGTCGATTAGGCCGGCGAACACGGTTTCGATGATCGCGTGTTGGCGGTGGGTGATGTCGGCCGCCTCGACGGGTAGGTCGGTGTTGGTGAAGAACGGGTGATACCGCCAGACCGGGAACAACGCGTCGGGGCGGCAGGCGTCCTTGACACGACGGACGACCAGGCGTGCGGTGATCCGGTCTTTGGTGGATGCGAAGGCGGTGTAGGGGATTTCGGCGACTTCGGCATCAGAGATCCAGCGACGAGAGTCCCTTGCACGGAATGTTCTTGTCGGCGATCTTGGTGTGTCCGAACGCTATCTCTCCGAAACCGCCCTTGCTCTGCTCAGCCGCGCTGATGATCAACCCGGCCAACACGTTGTGGTCCCAGCCGCGTTCACGGCATGGTTAAAACTCGCAGAGCCTCATGCGAATCGCCAGCCCGACTTACACCACTGCATGGGACGCGACGGCACGCCGCGCGGTAGCCAGCACCACCGCCTCGTAAGCATCCTCGAATGCCGACTGCGTGGGGGCGGCGTCGAATCGCTGGTGGTGCAGCCACCGGTCGGGGTGTTCAGTCCACGCCTTGCCGTCGTAGTTGACGATCCCGTGACGCACCAACAATTTCGACAACCGATGTCTGATCCGCATCAAGTCCGTTCTGGCGGCTTCTCGGGCGCGGACCAGATCCTGGGTAACATCCTCGGCCGCACTCGGAATCCACACCGGCACAACCTCGTCCAGCCGCAACAACCGCGCCAAATTCAGCGCGTCGCGCGCATCGGTTTTCACCCGATCACTCGCCGGGCGAAACAAGTTCGACGACGCCGCGACCTGGCATCGCAATCCCGCCGCCGACAACGCCCGCGCCAACCCGAAACCCGTCGGACCGGCCTCGTAGACCACCGCGCACGGGCCGGGCAGCTTGCCCACTCACTCGATGACCTTCGCGTGCGACGGCGTCAACCGCGCCCAAAACACGTCCGCGCTTCGCCCATCGATCGTCGCCGCGACAACCGAACACGCGTGCACATCAAACCAACACTTGTACGCTCGCAAAACACGGGGGCCTCCTTAACACCTGTCGGAAGGGCCGAGCACAGAACCGCGCTCGGTAGCCCACGAGATTGCGTGAGCGAGGCCCCGGCCAGTAAGTACGCCACTCGGCGAGCAGTCACCACATACGGTCTCATGCACCGCCTCGGACGCATCCCGCCCGCCGAAGCCGAAGCCCGCTACTATTCCCAACTCGTGACCGGTCGACCGGCTGGCTCACAGAATCCCGAGGGGGCATGAAACCGCATGAAATCCGGGATGGTTCACACCGGCCCGCCGCGGAAGTTTTGCGGAACTCGGGACAACCTCTTTCCCGCCGAACATGATGGAGTTTGGCATGGCTCTTGAGGCGTGCGATTTTCGAACCTTGGAGAACCTGTGCCCGGGGCGAGTGGGTGCTCCCGGCTCCCCGCTCTATGAGGCCGGGCGCAGAGTTTTTTCGCGCGCCGGACGCATCCGGTCGCCAGCGGCCGTGTTGCGTCCAGCTGATCGAAACCAGGTTGCCGCCATCATGGCCTGGGCGAATGCGGCGGGGATTCGGCTATCGATTAGGTCGGGTGGGCACAGCTTTGATGGATTCCCTGTCCGTGACGACGGCGTATTGCTTGACCTGCGCGGATTGAGCGCGGTCCGATACGCCCCGTCGGGATACCTGCACGCGATGACGGGCGCGACCGTCGGCGACATTGCGCGCGCGCTGGATGGAACTGGGCGGGCGATGCCCATCGGCGAATGTCCCACCGTGGGCGTCGGCGGGTTAGTGCTTGGCGGCGGGTTTGGCCAATGCACTCGCCACTTCGGCCTCACCTCGGACTTCTTGGCCGAGGCGACGGTTGTCACTGCCAGTGGACAGATTCATGTGACCAACGCAAATCTGTTCTGGGGGCTGCGTGGCGGCGCTGGTTGTGTAGGAATCGTCACGGACCTGGTGTTTCACACCGTACCGATCCAGCAAGTGACAGGTGTGACTCTCGGCTGGCGTTGGGACGCGGCAGTCGAGGCGATTCTTCTGTTCACTCAATTGATGCACACGGCGCCGAGCGAACTCGATCTGCAACTCAGCATTCGAACGACAGGTGCGGACCGTTATGCCGACGAAGCAAGCGCCGGCCCTGCCGACGTGATTCCCGGCACGCCCCGAGTGCGTATCGATGGCCAGTTTCTCGGCAACCAAGACGACGCCCGCTCGCTCATGCGGCCACTGCTCGAGCACCCTGCCGCCTTGCATGCATCGATCCGCGAAGAATCGTTTTTCGATGCCGTGTTCGTCTCGAACGATTTTCTTCACGACCCGGCACCCGCGACCCTCCGTCCACACCGAATAGCCAGCGACATCGGCCGAGGTGCACTCGGTGCAGTCGAAGCGGCCGCCATCGTCGGACAGATCAACGAACTTCAATTCGCGCCCGAACTGCCTGGCGGCGCAGTGGGCATCGAGGCGATCAACGGTGCAGTTGCCGCATTCACGCCGCAGGAAACCGCCTTTTTCCACCGCGGGCAGGACTTTGTGTATCACTGGGGGCTGGGTGACCGGTTGCCGGCTGACGCGGGCCTCGCCGCCCGGCACGACGCCCTGTTGCAAGAAATCCGGCACGACCTTGCCGGCGTGTTGACGGGCGGGCGTTACGTCAACTATGCCGACATCTTGGACACGCCGAACGACTGGTGGGGCGACGACACCGACCAGCTGATGTCCGTTGTTCAGGAGCACGATCCGGACCGCATCCTGATCTCCAGGCTTAACCCCTAATGGCCCAGGCCGGAGGCGGGACTGCGGTTAGAGGCTGTTCACATACTCGTGTGACTAAAGTGACTGGTCATATCGGTGTGATCACGATCGGGCGTCGCGCAATGGCATGAGACGGAGCCCGCGGTAGCAGATGGACACCACATCCCCTTGCTGCTGGGAACCCCGTGAATGCCTGTCTACCTTGTCGAGTCCAGGCAAACCAGTTGCCCCGCTGCGGGTTGCCCATGTCGTGACAGAACAGCGCGGTATCCCTGGGACCTCACCGACGAACAGTGGAATCTGCTGCGCTCAGAGGTTGAGGCGGTGATGGCGGATTCGAGTGGTCGTCGCAACACCTCGATGTTGGAGGTGTTGAATGGTTTGTCGTCAGCAGGCAGCAGACCGGGTGATCCGGCCGAAGCTGCGATCGCCGGCGTGGCGTCGGCGGTCGGGGCACGCTGGTTCCACAACGCTTTGATGTGAAGTTCCCGTTGCCTGTCCTTCGCTGAGTGTGAGGAAGTCGCGCTACTGCGGGTTCAGGGCAACGTGTTTGAGCAATCGTCCGGGCGATTCGGCGCGACCCGTCCACGATCTCACGGGAACTGCGCCGCAGCGCCGCTGTTCGCTACGGGAGCAGCGGTTTCCGGGCCTCGGTCGTGCTGTGGAAGGCCGATATGGCCGCATGTCGGCCCAAGACCGCGAAATTGGCCGCCAATCCGCAGCTGCATGATTATGTGCAGCAACGCCTTTCAGGGCAGATTAGCCACCCCGACGGCGGCACCATCGCCGGACCGCAACCGCCCCGATTCACCGGCCGCAACAAGCCCCACCGCAAGGACCGACCGTGGTCGCTAGCGTGGAGCCCAGAGCAGATTGCCAACCGGCTCAAAGTCGATTTCCCCGAGGACAAGTCCATGCGTATCAGCCACGAAGCGATCTACCAATCGCTCTACATCCGGGGCGGGGCGCGCTCAAATGGGAGTTGGTCTGGTGCCTACGCACCGGACACGCACTGCACGCGCCTCGGGAACGATCACGACGCAAGACCTGGGCCCACGTCACCCCAGAGGCGGCGATCTAAGCCATACCTGCCACCCGAGGGTGATCAGGACCCTACGACAGCCCCGAAACACTCTTCCAACAAGTTAAGGAAGGCGATCTTCCCATCGGGCTCGAACGCTCTCGGCGATCGGCACCGTCGTCGAGCGTACGACCGGGTTCACCATGTTGATCCACTTGGCCCGCGAAGAAGGGCACCGGCACAAACACTCGGTCAAGAACGGTCCGGCCCTGGCCGGCTACGGCGCAATAACGATGAAGGACGCCCTGGCAAACACCATGTCGACCCTGCCGCAGCAGCTCGTCCGGTCGCTGACCTGGGATCGCGGCAAGGAAATGTCCGCGCACGCCCAATTCAAAGTCGAGACCGGCATCCCTGTCTTCTTCGCCGACCCCCAGTCACCACGGCAACGCGGCACGAATGAAAGCACAAACGGCATGCTGCGCCAATACTTTCCCAAACGCACCGACCTCCCGCGATGGTCTGCCGAGGAAATCGAGGCCGTCGCTCACGCCCTCAACACCAGGCCACGCAAGACACTCGGCTGGAAGACACCGGCCGAAGCATTCCATGAACAGCTACTCTTGCTCCACCAAACCGGTGTTGCATCCACCGGTTGAACCCAGATAGAGAACAGATGATATCGACAACGAGTGGCCAGGTTGTCGCGCTGGCCCGCACCATGCGGGACCTGGTGCGGGCCGAAGCCGGCGAGTCCGAACGCCGGCGCACGCTCACCGACAAGATCGTCAACGAAATGTGGTCCACCGGACTGATGTCGGCATTCAATCCGACTGCGGCCGGAGGAACCGAGCCCGCGTTTGCCGAGATGATCGAGACATGGATCGAAATGGCCTGGCAGGATGGGGCGTTCGGTTGGATTGGGATCGCGAACCTGCCGTCGACGTTCGCCGCCGCCACGTATCTCCCCGACGACGGCTTCGCTGAGGTGTTCAGCGCCGCCGACAACCGAGTCACGATGGGCGGCCAGTTCTTCCCCAACGGGCAGGGAAGCGCCGTCGACGGCGGCTACCGACTGAGTGGATCGTGGAGCTTCGGCTCGGGGACCGGTCATGCGCAGTACATCGCGGCGGGCTTCTTCCCGATGGATGACGGTGAAATGCGCTGGATCCGTGAGGGTGTTCCGGACATGCAGGTGGCCGTGGTTCCGCGCGAGCAGATCACCTTCAATGACGGCTGGTTTGTGCAGGGGCTCAAAGGGGCCGGTTCCTATGACTACAGTGCCGAGGACGTGTTCGTGCCGCAGGGCCGCACCTTTGGACTATTCGCCCGGGAGCCGCGACGGGGAAGTTCGCCGGCCACTCGGATGGGGCTGATGCCGGTGACCGCGGCCGGCCACGCCTCGTGGGCGCTGGGGGTCGCCAAGAGCATGCTTGACGATGTCACCGAACTTGCGGCGACGAAGTACCGGATGAGCGACATGGCCGCTCTGGCCAGTCGCCCCACTTTCCAGAAGGGCCTGGCCCATCACGTCGCGGCATGGCGCGCGGCGCGCCTGCTGGTCCTGGATGCCTTCACCACCGCCGAAGCCGCGGTCGGTGCCGGCCAGGAACTGACTCCTACGTTGCGTTCGGACATGCGCGCGGCGGCCGTCTTCGCCACCGATACCGCTCGAAGCTGCGCCGAATGGGCACATCTGGTGGCCGGAACGAGTTCAATCCGCGAGGGTAGCCGCCTCGAACGGGCGTTTCGTGACATGTACACCGGAACCCAGCACGCCTTCATCAGTGAGAAGGTCGCCATCGATTGCGCGCAGATCTGGCTCGGCATCGTCGAGGACCAGTTCGGACTCTGAGTTCACGCTCGATCCTCGGGGTGCGGAGGAAGATTTACCTGCTTGGCCAGTGATGTAATTTGGGTAAGAATTACCAATCTATCGCCGGAAATGGGTGTTGGATGAACGACCACGCTGTGGCTGCGTGGCTGGCCACCGAGGCAGGTCGCCTGCTGCTCGGAGTGCGGGAGGAGTTCGCCGCAGCCGAGGGTGCCCAGCGTAAGGCGGCGGGGGACAAGCGATCTCATGACTTTCTGATGGACAAGCTGGCCGCCGAGCGTCCCGGGGACGCGGTGCTCTCCGAGGAGGGTGCCGACGACCCCGTCCGGCTACGCAGCGAGCGAGTCTGGATCGTTGATCCGCTCGACGGCACCCGCGAATTCTCCGAACTCGGCCGCGTCGACTGGGCGGTGCATGTCGCGCTGTGGCAGGCCGGCCAGCTCGTCGCCGGGGCCGTGGCGCTCCCGGCGCAGGGCATCACCTTGGCGACACCACACGTCGAGCCACCCCCGGCGGCACCCGACAGGCCGCGCATCGTGGTTTCGCGGACTCGTCCACCGGCCATCGCGCTGGCTGTGCGCGACGCGTTGGATGGCACCTTGGTGGAAATGGGCTCTGCCGGGGCCAAGGTGGCATCGGTCGTGCAGGGCTTGGCCGATGTGTATGTCCATGCCGGCGGGCAGTTCGAGTGGGACTCGGCCGCCCCGGTGGCGGTGGCCCGATCCGCTGGGCTGCATACGTCTCGTATCGACGGGTCGGCATTGACCTACAACCGGCCGGACCCCAAGCTTCCCGATTTGGTGGTATGCCGCCCCGAGCTCGCTACCGCCGTGCTGGCTGCTACCGGCTGAGACTTGCTCGTGGCGTCGCTACGATTTCGTCTGCTTCGGAAGAACTTTCGCCAGGATGCTGGATGCGACATTGCCGGCCACAATCAGCGCGATCGCGGCGAGGGAGTCAACCGAGTTGGTGAGCAGACCCGCAATTCCGGTGACCGTGAGGAAGGACGGCAACCAGCCGACAGTCTGTAGGACGGAGGGAACCAGCGCCGGCTCGCCGTTGGCCAAATCGAACTTGGCGGCGGCGTAGTCCGGGTAGAAGTCGGTAATCGCCGCCGCGAAGAAGATCGCCGCCAATTGAAGGATCCACCCGGTCGAGAAGTTGGTGCCGTCATGCCACAAGTAGTCGCCGATGAAGCCGACGGTTCCCGCAAAGGTGAAGGCGCCCGCCCACACGATGGTGATCACCGTGTTGATCTTTTTGAACAAGGGGCTGTCCCAATGCTCCGGTGGCGTGGTGTCTTTGGCGTAGGCCATCGTGAATGGCCGTCTGATCAGCAGGGTGAGCCAGGCAAAACAGGCTAGGGCGGCGTTGGTGAGCTCCCCGGACCACAACTCGAGCCACTGGATTGCGTTGTCGGTCGCGAACAGGCCGACGACCAACATGGCGCCGAAGAACGCGGTGCCGAAGACCTCGAGGGCGTGAACCCTGACGCCACGGCTGAGGCCGGCAAGCATCACCAGCGCGGAGAGCCCCAACGCGCCGGCCGCCGCCAGCTCGAAGCGCCCGGGTCCGGACAGGATTGCTAGCAGTGCCCATGGGGCGATTCCCGCAAGCGGCGAGCGAAGGAACCCATCGAGGGCGCGTGCGGGGCTGAAGACCTTGGCCGGTGGCCGATCCGGCTGCTTGTCGTTGTCGACGCTGCAGAAGGCAGGCACACTCGGGCGGGCACTTTGAATCACCTGTACTCCTTACGTTTCCGACATTCCAATATCGACATGTCAAAAGTGACATGTCAATGTTGGCATGGCATTGGTGACATGTCAAAACTGGAGGGTTAGTATGGTTGGGTGAGCCTGCGACATGCGGCGTTGGGGCTGCTCTCCCAGGAGCCGGGAAGTGGATATGACCTGCTAAAGCGGTTTCAGCTGTCGATGAACAACGTCTGGCCAGCAACGCAGAGTCAGCTCTACAGTGAGCTTAACAAGCTGGCTGCTGCCGGACTAATCAAGTCCTCGGACCTGGGGCCACGGGGGCGCAAGGAGTACGCGATCACTGACGCGGGACGCACCGAACTCTACCGATGGATGACTTCGCCGCAGCAGGACCCACCGGTCCGCAATGCCGCGCTGCTGCGGGTCTTCCTGCTCGGCCAGCTAGATCCCAGTCAGGCCCGTAGCTACCTGGAATCGTTGTTGTCTTTGTCCGAGCAGGAAAAGACGCACTACGAACGGATCCGCTACGCCTACGACTGGGCTGAGGATGACGACTCCTTCTTTGCCCGGGCCGCGCTGGAGCAAGGGTTGCGGTGGGCCCAACAGGAAATCGAATGGGCCAAGTGGGTCATTGCCGGGTTGGACCAGCGCAGCGGCGTCGCGCCGGCGGGGCAAGGCTGAGGGCTACCGCAGCTCGCCGAGCGCCTTGCCCATCCGCGTCACTGCCTCAGTCAGAATGGCCTGGGACGTAGCGAAATTCATGCGCACGTGCCCGTCTCCGCCGGTTCCGAACACGTGGCCCGAACTCAACGCCACTCGGGCGTGATCGAGGAACCAGCTGGCCGGCCCGGATAGATCTGACACCACCGCAAGACCGGACGCATCCTGCTCGGAAATTCCGAGGTCTCGACAGTCCAGCCAGGCCAGGTAGGTGCCCTGCGGCCATCGCAGCCGCACCCCGGGAAGCTGCGCGTCCACCAGATCGCTCAACAACGTGCGGTTTGCGTCCAGTCCGGCCAGCAGCGCGTCAAGCCAGTCGCCGCCGGTTCGGAACGCTTCGGTGTGCGCAATGATGCCCAGGTGACTCGGCCCGTGGCTGACCTCTTCCGGCATCCGGCGTAGATCGGCGGCGGCCTCCGGACCGGCAACAGCCAACGCCGCCTTGACGCCACCCAGATTCCACGCCTTGGTGGCCGATGTCAGCGACAGCGCATTCTCGGAGCCGGGCACCGTCAGGTACGGGGTGAAACGTGCTCCGGAAAAGACCAGGGGAGCATGAATCTCGTCCGACACCACCCGCACGTCATATCGACGGGCGCGTTCGGCGACGCCGCGCAGTTCGTCGCAGCTGTGCACGGCACCGGTCGGATTGTGGGGATTGCACAACAGGTAAGCCACGTTGCCACCTGCGCGGCGCGCGTGAGCGAAGGCCTCTTCCAGCGCGTCCAGGTCGATCCGGCCATCAGTGCCCAGCGGCGCTTCGACCACCCTTCGGCCGTCGTGTGACACGAATGCGTAGAACGGGGCGTACACCGGTGAATTGACGATCACGGTGTCACCGCGATCGGTGACCAGACGCAGCATCTCAACGATGCCCATCATCACGTCCGGAACGATCGCCGTCCGGCCGACCTCCAGGTCGTGCCATTGCCAACGCAGCGCAGCGAATTCGGCAAGGGCTTCGGCATATGCGGTGCCGTAGGGGTATCCGGTATCGCCGTTGTCGACCGCTCGATGAAGCGCGGCGGCCACCGTGGGTGCCAGGTTCACGTCCATCTCCGCCACCCATAAGGGCAAGACATCGGCCGGGTGCGCACGCCACTTCATGCTTGTCCGGGTGCGTAGTTGCTCGAGTGTCAGTTGCTCGAGCGGGTTGGGGTTCATGGGCGATTACGTTAGCGGGCTGTGCGGTACCGACTTCACCGGACGTGGCTTGGGCTGTGCCACCTGGCTAGTAGTCGTAGCGGGCGATGACCGGTCCGCCCCGACCGCCATCGCCGTCGTCAGATACCAAGGCGGGCACCATTTCACTGGTGACCAATCCATGTTCGCGGGTCAATTCGTCAACCACTTCGAATGATTCGGCGATGTTGGTCGGGGTATCGATCACGATGGTGACGACCGGCACTTGGCGGCCCAGTGCGAACAGCTTGTCGCCGTGGGGCTGATGTTCGCCGTTGAAGCCCCAGATGCCGCGCAGCACGGTAGCCCCGTCGGGCCTCCGGCGCCGGTATAGGCGTCGCACGATGGCCCGGTGAATGGGAACCCCGTCGTGCCGGGCCGATTCGGAGGTGTAGATCATCAGCTTCTGCCACAGCGGCAGACCGTGTTCGTCGGCTGCGGGCAGGGCATGGGGACGGCCCAGCAGTTCACCGTCACGCTTGCAAACCCGAACTCGTTCGAGCGTGATCAGTGGACGGCGCAATAGCCCACCGAGCTCCGGCAGTACCCGACGGATGCGATCGCCCGAGCCAACGGCAATGATCATCATCGGGACGTCGGCGTTACGGCCGAAGAACATGGCGCGTTGCCGCCGCCTGTGCGCGGTGCCGTCAACACCCAGGAAAACCGAGGCACCAGCCAGTTGGCGTCGGTACATCAGATCGCAGATGGCCAGATAGGCGGGCATACCGTAGGCGCGTTCTTTGCGGCCAACGTAGACGGTCAACTTGGCGGCTTCGTGAAGTTGCTCTGACAATTCCAGTGGTGGCAGGTCCCCGCGCACCATGCGGGCGCGCTCGAGAGTGAGCAGCCCTCGTTGCTTGATGGCAAGCACCGGGTCGAGTAATGCCTCGATTTTGGGCCTACGGTCGGTACCGATGATCACCACGGGCGGATCCTCGGAGAGGGTCAGCGATTGGTCGGTCCGCAGGTGGCGTCCCGTCCCGAATCCACCGGCTCCGCGCAGCACGACGCTGGACGCGATGTTGTGTTCTTGGTAGAGGCTGAGCAGCACATCGGCCAGGAAGCCGTCGTCGGTTCGGCGCCGCTCACCCAAGTAGGCGCTCACCTTGAGGCAATCGTCATCCATGCCGGCCCCTGAAGCCGTGCTGCCTAGGAGTTTTCATGCCGCAGCGCCGCCGCTGCAACCGATGTTCGCCTCGTGGGCATCGGGTCGGTGTGTGCCTATGGGATGACCACCGTTGCGGCGCAGCTCGATTCGGGCCACGCGCGGCGCAGGACAAGCGCGGGAGTTTGGATATGCCACCTGGGACTCCTTTGTTCGCAGGTGCCATCAGCCGGCTGGCGGTTCAGAAGTCGAGCTTCCTGGCGAGCCCCATCGCCGCTGCTAGTTAACCGACGGCCTCTCGGTGGGTCAAGTCCGAATTCGAAGGCCCGTCGGTCCCGCGACTACTCAGCCGGTGCGATCCCAGAGCGGCGAGGTTGACTACCACCATGTTGTTGTCGATGGGATGCCCGTTTTTGCTCAGGCAGTCCACCACGGTGCGATAACCCTGCCCGTGCAGTACCGCCTGATAACGGTGGTGAAAGTGTCCGTGCCAAAGCCGACCCGGGCGGACGGCGTCGACAACGCAGCGCAGCCGCTCGCGATGCAGCTCGGACCGACGCAGCTCGAGTTCCGGGAACCCGCGCCGGTCGCGCGCCGCGCTGGGAACGGTGATTCCGGCCGGGCAGTCGTGACAAAACATGGCATCGGCTTCTCCGGCGGCCGCCGCAGCATTCGCCTGGCGCATGGTCAGTAGCTCCTGCTCCCACCAGGAGCGGCCCCGCTTGCGCAGGAAACGGTCGATCGAATAGGCGCCACCGAGGGCCAGACACCGGGTCTGGCCCCATAGCCAACGAAAACCCCGCGGCAGGTGCGCGAGGTGACCACGCAGGTATCGCAGACCGTCCTGGTCGATGGGCCAACCAAGCAATCGTTCGAAGTTCTCGTGGTTGCCGTCGACGAACCCCAAGACCATCCCGCACCGGTCCAAAGCTTCTTCGAGCGAATCCAGATACTCGTCGGTGAAGTTATAGCCGAAATCGCCGAGCTGAATCAGCACTGTCGCTTCGCGTTTGGCGGCGTGCTCGATCGCGCCGACGGCGTACTTGGCGTCGGAATGCCAATCGCCGGCGATCGCGACGCGCAACGGTTGGGCTAGAAAGGACCGCGTAGTCGGCTGTCGCAGCATCTGAGAATCCGGTGAGCCGTTCATGGACCGCCCTCCTAGCTCTGCGATCGAGCCGCCCAACGGCAGTCATCGAGTCCCAAAGACCGTTGGCATTTAGTCGCCGGGTCTGGACGAGGCCACCGCCTATTTTCCTTTCGAGGATACGCGGCAAAATCTGGACGGGTCAACCGTGCGGCATTAGCCCCCACCCGGTCTCGGTGGCTGCCGGTCTGCCGAATCTATTCCCAGCGCTCGCAAGTGGCGGGTCGGCATCTTTGCGGGCCGCGTCGAGCATCGGTAACCTTGGTGGTATCGCAGTGAAGTTCGCTGCAATCTCGCTGCAGGTGCCGGACTTGGCCGGGCCTTTGCGATGCGCCAATGCCCGGCAAGGCATCGTGCAGCGGGATTCAGGCCGGCCAGCCCCCGATCAAAGGCGGTGTGAGCCAATGAAATTGCTAATCGCGGTAATGGGCGTGTGCGCCGCGGTCGTATTCGGTGCGCCGGTGTGGGTTGCCGGTGTTGCCCGCGCCGGCGATGATGTCGGATTCCTGGTCGCTTTGCAGCGGATCGGCATCACCTATCCCAGCCCAGCCCAAGCAATCGATGCCGCCCGAGCGGTGTGCGTGTGCCTGGATCGTGGTGAATCCGGTCTGGCCGTAGTTCAGGAAGTGACGGCGCGCAACCCCGGCTTCGACATGGACGCTGCCGCGCACTTTGCGGTCATCTCGGCGACCTACTATTGCCCGCATCACCTCGCCGTGACCTGACGCGGCCCAAGGGTGTTAGTAGCGCAGCGGCGCGGGCGGTGCCGAAACAACGCCCTGTGGCCCACTTTCGGCTAAGCGGGACCATCGCATTGATCGACCAGAACCGCGCCATCGGCCCGGTCTCCGAGCGTCTGCAGGGCAACGTCCCCGCCCGCGGCGGTGACACGCACGATCTCGGCTAGCTCCGCCGGGGCGTCGCATTGCAGGTAATGGTCGGCGGTGGGAACCACCCAGTAGCGGCTTCGGCCGGGTTGGTTCTTCAGATACGCCTGCCATACATGGTTGGGGACACGCAGCGGCGCGACGGTGTCGTGCAGTCCCCACACCAGCGTGGTGTTGACGGTTATCGTGGAAAGTGATTCAAGCCAATGGGTTTCACCTGCAGCACGTTCATGCAGATACTGAACTGTGTCTGGTAGTGCCTGGATTCCATCGTTATGCGCAAAACACCTTGCCAAAGCGGTGATCTCGGGATCTTCCAGTGCCCTGCGTGGCATGAAGGTACTCGCACCGAGACCGGCCGCGAGTAGCTCGGGCGTCGTCGCGGCGGCGGTGGCTCGTGCCGTCGCGGGGTCGAGCAGCGCGGTTTGGAATGCGGTGAGGTTCGACAGCGGAAGGTAGATGTTGGCGTTGGTGATGATGAGGTCGATGGGCAGCGCCGGTGGATCCTCAGCGGCCAGCATTCCCAGTGCGATCATGCCGACGCTGCTGCCGCGGTCGTGGGTGAGCATCCGGAACTCGGTGAGCTTCCAGACCCGTCTGATCGCGTGAACGAGCAGACGGGCATCGTCATACAACGAGTAGACGTAAGGTTGCCGCGGCTTGTCGGACAGCCCGTAGCCCGGGAAGTCCAGCACATAGATGTCGAACTCCGAGCCCAGTTCGCGCGCCAATGCGAAGTAGTCGATGCTGGAGGTTGGGAAGCCGTGAACCAGGACCAGGGCTGGCGCGTCGGGTGTGCCACAACGGCGGGTGAACACCGTGACCTCGGCATCGGCATTGGCGGCAGTGGTTGAACGCCAGCGTAATGTCGAAGCACCGCTTTGCCATTCGGCGAAGATGTCCAAGACCATTCTCCTGTGCACTATTCCAACCACCGCGGGTGTGCCCGGCGGCGGCTTACCCGAAGTTCACGATTGCCAGCAAGACCGGAAGCTGCTTGGTGCGAGGCTCCGGGGCCGCGAGCCGGTCAGGTCCGAAGAAGGAGCCGCTGAGGTAGTTGTCGGCATCCCAGACGGTCGCCGGGCTGACCTGTCCCTGGTAGCTGAAGGTGTCCAGCACGTAGGGCAGTGCATCGGCTTCCAGCAGCGAAGGGCCGTCCATCAGCTGGAAGTGCAGATGTGGGGCGTTCGAATTGCCGGTATTGCCCAGCTTTGCGATCTCTTGGCCCTTTTTCACCTTGTCGCCCGGTTTGACCAGCAGCGAGCCTTTGATGAGGTGGGCATACATCGCATACGCGCCACCGCCGATGTCGAGGACAATGTGGTTACCATCGACGTTGTCCACCGTTATCTTCGCCGCCAATGCCGGATCCGATGCCGGCAGGATGCCCGGCACGTTGGCTTCCATGTCATCGAGCGTCGAGGTCACGGTGCCGTCGGCCACCGCATACACGCTGCTGCCGTAGGAGATATAGCTGTCGTTGTTGGTCTTGTCGCCGGCGAAAAAGTTGCCCTGGTCGTTTGTTCTCATCCAGTCGATGGCGAAGCGCTGGCTGTTGTTCAGCTTCATGTTCAGCGGGAGGATGGAGTCGCGATGGGCCCAACCCGGTTCACAGCAGCCGTTGAACGCCACCCAGTTGTTGCCGCGCAGCGGCGGACTGATCACCCGCGGCGTGCCGGCCGAGATGTCGAACGGCGCACCCAGGGTGTCCAAGGGGCCGGATTCGGCGCTTGAGCCCGGGGCAGTCACCCCGGCGCCATGCAGCCGCAGCATCACCGCCTTGGGGAACTGCGCCAACTTGTCGAACGTGAAGTCAAGCAGCAGCGCACGTGATCCTTGTGGCGGGATGGTGAAATCGGTTGACGGTCTTCCGGTCAGCTGTCGCAGCCGGTTGCAGTTTCCATAGCTGCACTTGGGGTCGACCAACTGGGTACCCGAGAACGAGGTGAGTACCTTGCTGGGGTCCTGGGCGTCGACTACATCGACGCTGGTGAGGGCCGCCGGAGCCCCGGTGGCGTTGGTGATCTGCACGTCGTACGCCAGGTGGTACTTGCCGTCGGTGCCGGGGAACGGAAACGTCGGCCGGCTGATTGGCGCGATGGTCAGCGGTGTGAACGCGTCGGGAACCGTTACTCCCTCGAGCGCGTTGTCTGTGCCGTTGGCGTTGGTCGAAGCGCCTTCGGCGCCAGTGGTACTCGATGAGCATGCGGCAACAGAGAGTGCTAACCAGAAGACAGCCAACGACTTCCAGAACGGACTGCGCGCCCGGTGTCGTGGTTGCTCGTATGCCATCAGGTATGCCTCCTTGGTTGACGCCGGACTCCGTGAGCTTAGTCATTGAGAACCGCTACTTCGGCGAAGCCATCCGCCACCGGCTTACCATGCTGCACATGATCAGTACCCGGGTAATCGGCGTTGGCGAATATCACATTAGCAATGAGCAAGACGGCGTGATCAATGCACGGTATCTGTCGACGGCGGCGATGAAGTCCGGCGGTGCGATCGGTGTCGGCCGCGCGCGAGGCGACACTTCCAATGGTTTTCCCGGCGATTACCGGGCCCAATATTTCGATGCCGCCGGTGATTTAACCGGTGATCTCGATCTGCGAATACAACGGAGTGGAGCCTCCTACCGGTTGACCTGGCGGCACCGGCGGCAAAATGTCAGCCTGCCGGCGGCGGTTGGCGAAGTCATTTTTGAAGGCATCGGCTTTCCGAGTGGGGACCGGTCGATGGCGGTTAGCTATTGGATGACCGAGCAGGTGTCAGCCGCGATCGAACGTCGGCCGTTGCTGTGAAGCGCCGGGCCCAGCAGAAACCCCCGATAGGGTACCGGTTGTTGCTACTGGTTGGTGTGCTGGCGCTGGCCCTCACGGGCTGTGTGGGTGCGCCGCCGGAGCCACGCCTTTGGGGTGCGTTCACCGAACGAGGCCTGAGCAACATGCCGATGAAACCGGGTATGAATGTCCGCGTATTCAATGACGTGAACATGGATGCGCACGGTTACATCAAGTATGACAAGTCGAATGGCCGGCTGACGTTACAGCCGGGTACCTACCGCATTGATGGTTGGTCGCTGACCCTGTTCGGGTTTCAGCTGACACCACAGCAGCAGGCTGCCACCTACTCAGCGCCCGGATACGCGTTCTTCTGGAATGCCGACGAGAAGAAGGCCGAGATTCTCGGGTCCCTGCAAGACCCCCTGTATGCCCAAAAGAGCATCATCAACGGGATCCTCACGGTCCGCAAGACGACCAGGGCTCCGGCGTTAACGCCGGAGCCCTGGCAAGACGACGAACTACTACTTCGGCCATCAAAATGGCATCAAGCTCGATGGGATCAAGCTGGAGATCTACGACCCCGACATCAAGACCCCGGACGGCCAGAGTTCGACCGATCACGCGTTCGCGCAACTGGTTGTCGAACGGTTTTAGTAACCCCGCAGGAGCGGCGGTGACCAGATCGAATCACGGCGAACCCGTCTCTCTTCGGCCCGACGATCTCGTGCTATACAGATGATCTAGATGGGCGAAAAACGTTCAGGGACAGTGAATCGCGCGGACAGTGAGGCGGATTTTGTGCAGAGCGCAGCACGAACGCGGCTGGATGCCCTTCGGCCAACCGTTTCAGCCTGCAGGCTGAAATTGTCCAAAGCGATTGCCGGGCTCGCGCATCGCGGCGTGTTGGTGGTGGCTCTGGTGGCGGCCGTGGTGGGGACCTTGGCTGGTGCGCGAGGAGCGGTAACGCCGGCTACCCGGCCACCGGCCGACCGGGATCAACTTTGGAAGATTGTGCACGACCGGTGCGAGCGTGACTATCAACGTACGGGTGCTTATGCCCCCTGCACGCTGGTGGACGAAAGCTCCGGCATCGCCTTGTACAAGGCCGCCGGTGACCCATATCAGTTCCTGTTGCTACCACTGGCCCGGGTCAGTGGAATCGAGGATCAGGCCCTGCAGGAGCCGTCGACTGGTAAGTACCTCTATGAGGCCTGGGCCGATCGATTCGCGGTGACTGCTCGGCTGAACAACGCGCTTCCGGAGTCCCATCTGGTGCTCACGATCAATGCAAAGAATGCACGCAGCCAAGATCAGCTGCACATTCACATATCGTGTTCGTCACCAGCGACATTGGCCACTTTGAAGGAGGTCAACGCAGCTGACTACGTTCGCTGGAAGCAGCTCCCGGTCGATTTGGGTGGCAATAGTTATCACGTCTTGGCGGTGAACACCGACACCCTCAAGTCCAAGAACCTATTCCGCGACATTCACGATAAGGTGGCCGCCGATGGCAAGAAGATGGAAAACGCCTCGGTCGCGCTCGCCAACGTGGCGCCGGATCGGTTCCTACTGCTGGTAGTCGAGGGAACGGACGAAGATCCGGTTGCCGCAGAGACCCTGCAGGACCACGACTGCTCGGTCGCCAAAGCCCTGCGCTAGCGCAATGGCGCAGTTGCCGTTTCGGACGCGGCCCTCGGCGCGGTGAACTGCCGGACGGGCCCGGTTACGGCCTGGTTATCCGCCGGAGAATGGGCGGGGCATCACGGTCAGTCGCACTCCGTATCGGGGTGTGACGCCGCCGCGGCCTGTTCCGGTCATTGCCATTCCGGGCATTCCGGGGATGCCGGATGCGGGAACCTCGTCGGTGGGCAGGGTGGTCAGCGGGGTGGCCTGCAGCGCTTTGATGGTGGTGACCTTCGGCTCGGTCCAGCTGGGCGGGACCGACATTTGGCCAATTCTGTTGCCACTGGTCAGCTCTGCTGCGATCGGGCCCAGTTCGGCGCCCAGCGCCGGCTCACCACCGAGTGCGGCGAGCGCGTTGGGGGCGTCGGCGGCGGCGTGGGGGATGAGGCCCAGCGTGTCGTCGGTGCCGATGATTCCGCTGCCCATCGACTGGATGTCCTGCATCGAACCGATCGTCGCGTAGAACGCCAGCAGGCCGTCGAGGATGGTGAAGTCGTCGGCCAAAAACGATGGGAAGGGGATCATGTTGATCAGCTCTCCCAGCGGTATCAGGATTGCTGAGAGTTCGGGAGCGATCGGCAGGAGCGCAACACCTATGGCGTCGATCAGATTTCCTAGCCAGTTGCCGCTGTCAGCGGCCACATTGGCGGTGGAGTTGGCCACTGCGGCGCTTTGAGCGCCCAGGCCGGCGGGGTTGGTGGTCTGATGCGGGGAAGTGAAGGGGGTCAACGCTCTTGCGGCGGCCGAGGTGGAGGAGTAGCTGGTCATCGCGGTGGCGTCGGTGGCCCACATCTCGGCGTATTCGGCTTCGTTGGCCGCGATCGCCGCGGTGTTTTGGCCGAAGAAGTTCGTGGCAATCAGTGCCGCGAGTTCGGCGCGGTTGACGGCGATGGCCGGCGGCGGCACCGTCATCGCGAACGCCTGCTCGTAGGCCGCGGCCGCGGCCGAGGCCTGCATGGCCGAGTGTCCTGCCTGGACGGCAGTGGCCTCTAGCCAACCAACATAGGGCAGCACTGAGGCGACCATTGCGGCCGAAGACGGACCCAGCCATTGGAAGCTGGTCAGGTCTGCGATCATGGCCCGGTAAGACTCGGCGGCGGAATGCAATCCGACCGAGACGCTGTTCCAGCTTGCCGAGGCGGCCCTGAGCGAGGCCGAGCCCGGGCCGGTGTACAAGCGGGTCGAGTTGATCTCTGGCGGCAACATCATAAAGCTCATGACCAATGCTCCGTGCCTCGTGAATGGACCTGGTGACGGCTGTGTCACCGGTGGTTGCAGATGAGTCGGCGCCGGACGTGATCAGTCCGGGTGCAGTGACCGGCGCCGGGATTGCGGGGTGTTCGACTTCGATTCAGGTGACCGATGGGTCTACTGGCTCGTGTTTGGCGGGTATGGCGTTGTGTGAAGCGTCGGGGGTATTGACCGCGCAGGCATCCCGTTCATCGCATTTTCCCTGAGGGTGAAATGAATGAGACCGATGAATCGGCGGTCCCGCTGGTGGGAACGCCGTCGGCGGCGCACCAGCTCACGGAATACGTGTGCGCGGTCGTCTAACAGTATGTTGCCATTGTCAACTGTGAACGGGGTTCGGAGTTCTCCGTTGACGTCGCTATTGTCAACGGAGCGGCTGGAAAACGGGGCGGGGTAAAACGGGTGGGGTAAAACGGGGGATGTTGTCGTACTCTGCTCAGCTGAGTCTCTGCGCATGGGCTCATCTGAGTCCTATCGTAAAGCTCCATTCCAGAATAGTTCAGAGCTGTGTCAAACCTGTGTACACGGCGGGCCCATTCTGTCGATCACTGGAGTCCATGTCCACATAATTGACAAATAGGCATGATTTGACGCCCGCGTCTTTTGGCCTCCCGCGGAAATCTGAACCGCCGCAGCGTTTAACATCGTTGCACGGGGCTCGATGCGAGACGTTGGTCACAGTCCAATTGGGTGAAAGCCCTGGTGGCGCACCAGAAAGTGGGCGAACAAGGTGGCGGCCCGGTGGTTCGACAAACGACGAGTTCTTGCGGCCTGGGCCCTGGGCTGCGTCGTGCTGTCGTTGCTCACTGCCCCGGCGGTCAAGGCGGTACCTAACACGCAGTGCACATTGACAACATCCGTACAGGAAGTGCACAGCATGAGGGAATTGCCACCCGCTCTGCTGCAAATGCTTCCGCCTATCGCCGATGTCGGAGAGCCGTTCAACAGCACAGATTCGGTCGAGGACCCCGCTCTGCCCTTCCGTCGATTGATTCGGGCCGGCCACCGCGACGTCGACTGGTTTGTCTGGTACGAGCACGGAGGTCTCGGCTATTTCTGGCAGGCGGTGGTGGCACACGTTGAATCGGGTGCCCCGATCAGTACCTTGGCAAATGCCGGAACCGTCTCTGACCTGCTCTGCGCCTTGACCGACGCGGTGTTCGCCGGCAAAGTCCCGCCCTACCCGCCTGGCACGTGGGCTGCGTTTGGCTATTGAGGCCACACTTCCCAGGTGACCATCGTACGCATCGGTCCGGCGAACACCGGTTGCACCGCTCCTGATCGCCAGCGCTCTTCGGCGATCGGCGCCAGCGCGTTGGTTGCGGTCAGCGGATCCCCGTCGAGGTACACGACGGTGATGTATTGCGGGCCGGGATACCAGCCGCGTGGCAACGGATTCCACGCGGTGCTCGAGCCGAAGGTCCAAGCTCCCGCAACGCCAGGGCTGGCCAGCAGCGCCGGGTAGTGTTCGGCGTGCAGCCATTGCAGCCACGTATCGGGGCGGGTGCCAGTAGGTTCCTCGACGATCAGCACTATCCCGCGGTGTGGCCGAAACGGCACGACCTCCGCAGAGATAAGCGCGCTCGGTGCGGAGTGCCGATGCAGCAAGCGCACACCGCTCACCCGCAATAGCGGTCGCTTGACGGGGAAGCGGCCAGTGTCGGCCAGCGTGCGCCCCAGTGCCACAAAGTCGTCGAAGGTCTGCCGCACGGGTTCACCGACGAGGTAGTGCACCGCGTTGCAAATCTTGCCCAGCGGTCCGCGAGCGGCCAGCCGTGAGCTGAGGTAGTCTCCATCGGCGATCCAGCGCAGGCCGTGCACGATGCCGGGGAGCTGGTATTGCTCGGGCATGTGATCGAGCAGGTGCCAGCGCAGATAGTTGCCGTCATCGTCGGGCGGCGCGGCTGCGGTCAGGCTGAATATCCCCGCGGCGGTCCGGATCACGGTGAATCCAGCTCGGCCAGTGCGTGCAGGTTATCCAGGTACTGCTGCCGCGAGGAGTGCGCGAACGTGGCGCAGATGGTGGTGGCGCCGTGCGCGGCGAGGTCGGCGAGGAGGTGCCGGGTTCTTTCCGGGTCGCCGATCGGGTTCAACGGCTCTGGTGAACTGAGCACGACTTCGAATCCTGATCCAATATCGAAGCGGCTCAGCCAGTCCCGAACTTCGCCCAAGCTTATTCCGAAGGGAACCCACCCTTCGGCGAGGCTGGTGGCTCGCCGCAACGAACGCAGGGTGCGCCTTCCCACCCAGATGGGAAGGCGCTTCTGGACGGCACACGGGTCGACCACCATGTCGCGAAACGAATAGAACTCGCCGTGGTATCTGGGTTCGGGTACTGACAATGCGGCGCGCAGCGCGCGCAACGCGTCGTCGGCTCGCGCGCCCCGGTTTTCAAACGGCGCACCGATGAGGTCAAATTCTTCTTTGAGGCTACCGACGCCGACGCCGAGGATGAGCCTACCGTTGCTGACCGTGTCCAAGGTGCCGTAGCGCTTGGCGATCTCGAGCGGGTGGTGATAGCCGAGCACCAGGACGTTGGTAGCCAACCGGATTCGCTGGGTGCGGGCGGCGAGGTAACCCAACGTCGCCAGCGGATCCCAGTAGCGTGTCCCGCGGCGCCGTTTCTCCGCGGCTGGCAGCGCGATGTGCTCACTGCAGGTCAGATGGTAATAGCCCAACTTGTCTGCGGTTTCGGCGATCTGGGTCAGGTCTTCGATCGAGGCGGTCTTCTCCCAGGGGGCGCTGACCCCGGGTAGCAGTGTGACCACCGGTGTGGCAATGGACAGCTTCGCGGCTGCGGCGCTCATCGCGATTGATGCTAACAACCTCTTGGATGGGCGGGGTCGTCCCTGGCGGCTCGGTCTCGGCGAGCGGCGTCGCCGGGCGGAGGTCAGCCGCCCAGGTGCGAGCCGAACCAGCGTTGCAACGCGTCCCGCAGGCTGCCTCGGGCCCCGGTGTCGAATGCGTTTGCTGCCCAGGCGACATAGCCGTCGGGCCGGATCAGCATCGCGGCGGCCGGACGATCGGCGATCGAGGTGTGCACAATCTCGACGCGATCGGCCCAGCCCTGTGCCGCAGCCGCGGCGTCACCGTCTGCGAGGTCAATCAGTAGTGGACGAGCACCACACATCAGCTCATCGATACGTCGTCCATCATCGGTGGTCAGTACGGGAACCAGCCGCCCGGACAGCGGGTGCTCGTCGCCGACGGGGTAGATGAGGTCCGACCCGGCCAGCAGCGCCCCCATCTGTTTGGTGACTTCGGGAATGGTGAGCAGCTCGCCAAATAGCTCTCGCAGGGCGCCGACTTCGGGCCCGGGGGCCATCAGCGCGGTCTGGGCCAGCGAATGCATCATGACTCGAGCGCCCACCGGGTGACGTTCGGACTCGTAGGTGTCGAGCAAACCATCCGGGGCCCAGCCGTTGAGCTCGGCGGCAAGTTTCCATCCCAGGTTGAATGTGTCCTGTAGACCCAGGTTCAGGCCGGGGCCGCCCATCGGGCTGTGCACGTGAGCGGCGTCGCCTAGCAGCAATACCCGCCCGCGACGATATCGCTCCGCGTGTCGAGTGTTCTGTCCGTTGATGCGGCGCAGGGCGTGGGGGCCGGGGCCTTTGGGTCTTTTCAGGGGGATGTCGACGCCGAGCACCCGCTGCACGCTTTCGCGCAGTTCGGCCAACGACATCGGCCGCTCCTCGACGGGGGGACCGAACTCGATGGTCCCCAGCATGGACCGGCCCGGTTCAAACTCGGCAAAGATCACCCCACCACGGTCGAAACGGCTGTGCCCGAATGGAAGCCGACCGAATTCTGGAATCTCGACAGCACGGTCCGCGGTGCGGAACTCGTCGGGAAGCTGCACATGCGCCAGCCTGCCGACGGTGGCTGAGGTGCATCCGGGGAACTCGATGCCCAGCGTCTTTCGCACCAGGCTGCGGCCTCCGTCGGCGCCAATCAGGTACCGGGAGCTGATTTCGTAGCTGCGCTGTGGTGAGGACACCTCCGCCACAACGGATTGCGAGTCGCAGCGAAACCCGGTGAGTTCATCTCCCCAACGTAGGTCCACACCAAGAGCGCTAGCCCGCTGTTCTAGCAGTCGCACCAGTCTGGGCTGTGGCATCAGCATTGTGTAGAGGGAATTGTCGTTGAGGCCCAGGAAGCTCAGCGGCATGGCGGCGAACATCCAGCCCTGCGCCGGTTGTGGTGGACTGTCATCGCCGCTGAAACTCTGATAGAGGCCCCGCATGTCCAGCATCCGGACAACCTGCCCAACAAGACCATTGGCCTTTGGTTCGGCACTGGGTCCGGATAGCTTGTCGAGTACCACGGGCCGGATGCCGGCCAACGCGAGTTCGCAGGCCAGCATCAGCCCGTTTGGTCCGGCGCCGGAGATCACGACATCGGCCGCCACGTCAACCACGTTGTTCCCCCGGTTTGGCGGGTTCGGGCATTCCGGCGGCTACGGAGGCGAAACCCGCCCGGATCAACTCCGTGATGGCCACTGGTGGATCGGCCGTCGCGTAAGTATCCATTGCCGCGTCGCCGACCGCGCGCACCACTGCTACCACCAACCTTGGATACATGTCGTTCTCGGGGTCGGTGCCGGTGCGTTCGGCGATTGCGTCGCGCCAATCCTCCAACAGCTCGCGTGAGGCCCCTTCGCGAATTTGCGGGTTCATGAGCAATTTTCGGACTTCGGCAAGCTCACCACGGCTCGGGAGTCGGTCCTCGTCCGCCGTGGCTTCGTGGAGGTCGGCCTGCAGCGGTTCCAGTACGGCGTGCGCGATCGCGGTCCAGAGCGGTTCGCCGGCGGGGCGCTCTCGCAGCGCCGCGATGCTGCGTCGCATGCGTTCGGTTTGCCGGTAGGCCAGCGCCTCATATTTGCCTGTGAAGTAGTTATTGAAGGTGCGTAGCGACACCCCGGCCACATTGGCGATGTCTTCGCGGGTGACGTTCTCGAGCCCGCGTTCGAATGCCAGTGCCAGTGCTGCGTCGCTGAGCGCCCGTCTGGTGTCGGCCTTCTTGCGCTGGCGCAGACCTGTCGGCGGGTGATCGTCGGGCACGGCAAGAGCATAGTGGATAATTGCCCATCGGGCAAAATTGCCTGCCAGGAAATTATCTACGGTCAATCATGTTCGACGGGGTCGAGTAGCTGGACCTCTTCCAAGTCCATGTCGGCTTGCACTTCGCGCAACACGATGTCATCGATGAGGTTCTGGTTGCGCAGCGCCGTGATGGCGTGGCGTTGATGTTCGAGCACCCCAAGACGCACCCGTCGGACCAGATCGGTGCGCTGGGCGAGGTCGCTGGGCGCGGAATCGTCGCCGTTTTCCCGGATGATCGTGGCGCGCTCCTCGTATTCCTTGGTCAGCCGTTTCAACAGGTCCGGACTCACCCCGAGCTCGCTTGCGACGTCCGGCAGGACCTCGAGGGCGGCTTCGGCGCTGCGGGTTCGGGCCAGTTGAACTTCGTCGGCGTGCGCAACGTCCCCGGGTACTCGGGCCCACCGGACCACCGCGGGCAGCGAGCTGCCCTGGACCAGCACGGTCACCAATATGACGACGGATACGACAAAAATGATGAGGTTTCGATCCGGGAACGGGGCGCCGCTGTGGGTGGTCATGGGAACCGCGAGCGCGGCGGCGAGTGACACCGCACCGCGGAATCCAGCCCAGCTGGTGATGCAGCGCTGCCGAAAGCCGACGTGGCGGGTGTCCTTTTTCAGGAAGCGGTCCAGCGCGACCCCCAACACGGTGGTCACCTCCACCCAGACGATTCGGGTCGCGATGATCACGCCGGTGACAGCGAGTGCGATGAACGTGGCGCGCCGAAGTCCGCCGTCGACATTGGAGATGTGGTCTATCGCACCGGGGATCTGAACGCCGACGAACACCCACAAAGACCCGTTGATGAGGAAGGTGGTGATGTCCCAGAAGGCGTAGGACTGCATCCGCGACCGCGCCCGGATCACTCGCGGACCCGTGTAGGTGAGAACCAAAGCCGAGATCAGCACGGCGACGACACCGCTGCAGTGCATGGATTGGGCGAGCAAGAACGCCGCGAACGGCGTCAGCAGGCTCAGGGCTCCCTCCTCGAGCGGTGCATCGATTTTGCGGCGCAGCATTGTCACCAGTCCGCCGACCAGCAGCCCGGCAACAATGCCACCGAGGTAGGACACCACGAACCGGCCGGCCAGGGCGGCCGGTCCAAGCTGGGCGGAGCCCTCGGCGACCGCGACGGTCACGGCGAACAGGACTAGCGCGGTCCCGTCATTGATGAGGCTCTCGCCGCGTAACACGGTCAGGGCCCGGCGCGGCAGTCGTTTGGCCAGACCGGCCACGGCGGCGGCATCGGTGGGGGAGAGCACCGCACCGAGGACCGCGGCGGCGTGGGACTCCATGCCGAGCGCCCGCGCCGTCCACGACACGGCCACCGCGGTCGCGATCACCAGGCCGATGCTGAACATGATGACGATGCGCAGATTCCAGCGAAGTTCGCGGAAACTGGTGTTCAGGCTCTCCCAGTACAGGATCGCGGGCAAGAACAGCAGCAGGACGATCTCGCCGTCGATCTGGACATCTCCGAAACGAGGGACCAGGCCCAGCAGCGCGCCCAGCAGAATGAGCAGCACCGGGGGGCCTACGCGATAGCGGCGTCCCAGGACGGTGCCAATGACCACGGTGGCCACCAGCGCGACGATGACGACAAGCTCAAACACCAGACCATCCTCGCGTACGCACCAGGTGCTCGCTCAGGCGCCGGGCGGGTGATCGCTGTCGGCGCAGCGGTCAGGCGGATTGGCGGGTGGTCGCGCTATGAGCAGTCGCAGCAGTCTCCGCAGTCGCAGCAATCACCGCAATCACCGCAATCGCAGCAACAGTCGTCGTCGCAGCAGCCCTCGCAGCAATCACAGGTGCAGTCACAGCAGCGGTCTTCGGTGCAGGTGTTCCAGCACCCCCGCTTGGGGCTTTGGTCGGGGTTGGGTGCAGGCTCGCCTGGTAGTCCGGGGTAGGGGCCGGCGCTCATCGGCTGGGCGCCGAAGTTGATCGGTTCCTGCCGACCGTGCGGCGTCGCTTTGTACCCCGGGTATCCGAGCTGGCTGAACGTGCGCGATACGCTGTGGCGCACCTCCCGGGTCAACAGCCGCCGGGCCAGCCTTCCGTCGGTGAAGTCCACGTCGGCCAGCGCGAGTTCGATACCCAGCAGCGCGTCGTCACAAAGGGGGCGGACCGCTGCGATGGATGTTGCGGTCGCGGTCAGCGGATTCCACTTTCCCCGCGCCAGGTCGTCGTGGTAGTCGGCGACGGCGTCCAGCAGGTGTGCGATCCGTCCGAAGAGGCGGCCGATCTCGCGCAGCGGAGCTTGGTTGGCGGGGCGCTGCGCCAACACCGCGGTGTGCTCGAATGCCGCGGCGACCGCCGTCTCGGTGGGCTCGGTCACCAGTAACAGTGAGCTGCCCGCAACGGCGTTGGCCTCCAGATCGGCCTGTCGGTCCATCGCGGCGACCAGCACGTTGGTGTCGAAGCCCAGCGCGTTCCCGGCATCCGTGCCCTGGCGGACTCATCGCTGCGCGATGCGCCGCGCCGTGGGTCGTATCGGTGCCGCACCAACAACGCCGTCTCGGTCCTCGATGTGGTCGCGCACTCGCGCTGCGGCCAGCGCCAACGAGACCACGGCGGCCAGTCGCGCACATTCGCCGGTCGCGACGTCGGCCCGGCGCATCCCGCGCAACGGGCAAGGTCCGGCCGTTCGCCGGGTCGCAGGCGTCATGGACTGCGCTTCGACCAGTACGGATACCACCAACCCGTCGTAGTTGGTGGCGATCCGTGCGGCCTGACCGTAGTCGTCACGCAGCGCCAGGCACAGCCCGCACAACTGGGCGCGCCAGGCGGCCGTGAGTTCTCGGCCTAGCCGATGGCGGCAGGGCCGGATGATGCCAAACACGGATCGAAACTACCGGAGCAGGCGCCGTGCGTCCGGGTAAACGTAGCGCCCGCCGCGCCGGAGTTGGCCGCCCTGGGAAACGGCTGCCGGCCAGCACGAACTCCATCGTGAGAACGCGGGGTGCGATTGGCGGCGCCGGCTGGTGTGCGGTGTTTTCGCCTTGCTGTGAAAGTTGTTTGTGGCCAGTGCAATACACCAAGCAATGTCTGAAACCCCGCTAGCCCAGGTGCCGGTGTCTGTGCCGGAGCCAAAGGGTGGGATCGTGGGCCGATCCTGACTGGCGGCGAAATCGATTCCGGGCGTTGATAGTCCCGCGGTTGATCTTGGAGCACGCCGTTGCCCGCCTCGGCCGATACAAACACTGCGGCGGCGCACGCAGCGTGCTTTCGCCGCACCGGGAGCACCGGGGGACTAAGCTGCGAACCCGGATCGAAGGGTGGTGTAGATGAACTTCAAGCTCATGGTGACCGTTGCGATGCTCATTCTCTCGGTGGTGATGGGCAGCACCGGCTGCTCGCATCGCGGTCGGTCGCCGGCTACCAAGACCATCGACGTTTCGATGGATGAGGTGTTGAAGCAGAGCAGCATCGAGCGTGACATCACGCTCTCGGTCGGCGACACACTCCTGGTGACCCTGGGATCCAACTACACCACGCCCTACCGCTGGACCGAAGACGCGACGATCGGAGATCCCACCGTGCTGAATCAGATCAGTCATCGGTATGTCCGGCCGGATACCGACGTGATCGGAGCGCCTGGAACCGAAGTGTGGACATTCACGGCGCTCAAGCCCGGCACAACCACGATCACCACCGGCTATGCCAGTTTCGTAGGCAGCGACAACACTCCGACGTGTACCTTCACCGCGAAGGTGACCGTGAAGTAGTCGCCGCCGCGGCGCTGCGTTGGTGCGTGCGCGCCTACCCGCACCAATGTGTCCTCGCTAAGCTGGGCAGCAGCGTCGAGTCGCGAACCGCAACCGGTGGCAGGACCCATGGTCGCGAGTTTCCCGCTGGAAAGGTCAAGCGTGATGAACACCGTTGTGGATTTCCACTTTGACCCGATGTGTCCGTTCGCCTACCAGACTTCGGTCTGGATTCGCGATGTCCGGGCGCAGTTGGGAATCACCATCAATTGGCGGTTCTTCAGCTTGGAAGAGATCAACCGGGCAGAAGGCAAGAAGCACCCCTGGGAGCGGGACTGGTCCTACGGCTGGTCGCTGATGCGGATCGGCGCACTGCTGCGCCGATCGGACATGTCGTTGCTGGACCAGTGGTATGAGGCGATCGGGCACGAATTGCACGTGCTCGGTGGTAAGCCACACGATCCCGCGGTGGCGCGACGCCTGCTTGGTGACATCGGCGTGGAGGCGGCGGTTGTCGATGCAGCGCTTGATGATCCGAGCACCCACGACGAGATCCGTGCCGAGCATCAGCGAGTGGTCGACGCCAATGGATACGGCGTGCCGACGCTCTTCATGGACGGGCAATGCTTGTTTGGGCCGGTGCTGGTAGACCCTCCGACCGGCGCTGACGCCCTGAAACTGTGGAATGTGGTCAGCGGGATGGCCGAGCTGCCGCACGTCTACGAACTGCAGCGGCCGAAGTCGGCGGCCGATGCCGAGCTCATCGGGCAGAGTCTGCGCCCGTACCTTGATGGGCGCGATTGGGTCAGCATCAACCGCGGCAAAGTCATCGATGTCGATCGCCTGGCCGGACGCTAGGCCACTCACACCATAGCGACGGGGGAGATCTTGCGCCCGATCGCCAAGGCGCCGGCCAGTTCTCGGCTGACGTCGTAGTCGAAGACGACGTGTCCGCTGATCACGTCAACGTCGCGTTTGGCTCGCTGCAGAGGGTTGTTCAGGAAATGTGCGCTGGCACCCGACGCTTCAAGTAACTCGCCGATCACCGCACGTGATTCGTGCACGATGTGGGCGGCCGCCAGGCGGGCATCGGCGCGGACCGGACGCGGTACCCGGTCTCCGGTCGCGAGGATGTCTTCGATTCGCCCGACGGTGTCGGCCAGCAGACCGTGCAATGCCCGCAGCCGGACCCGGGCTTCGCCCACTCGGACTTGCGCGGCGGGTTTGTCCTGTTGTTTGGCGCCTTCGTAGGCCAGGATCCGCTCGCCCAGCCGCGCGGTGAAGACGTCCGCGACGTGCTCGGCCGCTCCCAGCGCGGGCATGGCAGCGACCAGAGCGAGGGCGGGCACCAACGGCCAACGGTATGCCGGCGCTTCGTGCACCTTCGAGCCTGGCGTGGTGCCAGCGTAGATATCAGTGACCTTGATCAGCCGGTAGGTGGGTACGAAGACGTCCTCGATGACGACGTCGTTGGACCCGGTGGCCCGCATCCCGTCGGTGTGCCACACGTCGATGATCCGAATGTCGTTGGCGGGCAACAGTGCCAGGGCGGGATAGATCGCATCGTCGGAACCGCACAACGTGCCGACGATGATCCAATTGCCGTCCATCACGCCGGTTGCCCATGACCAGCGTCCGCTCAACCGGACGCCCCCGTCGGCGGGTAGGCCGCGGCCGGTGGGCGCCAACGGCGCCGGGGCAAGAAATGGTGTCGTGGTGAAGCCCTCACTTTGTGCCCGCTCGTCGAAGAGGGCCAGCATCCAGTTGTGCAAGGCGTAAAACGCCGCGGTCCAGGCAGTTGAGGCACACCCGTGCGCCATCCGGCGCACCGGGTCGAAAATTGCGCTGAACTCGGCCTGCTGCCCGCCGTAGCGGGCCGGTTTGAGCAAGTCGGGGAACCCGGACGCGGTCAGTTCGGTGACGGTGGCCGCGGGCAAGCGCCGAAGTTTTTCGGCCTCGTGTGCACGCTGTGCGAGGCTGTGCACAAATGTGTCGGTAATGCCGGCCGTCATGAGTCCACCATACCGTTCTATATGGCAATCCAAGGTCGGGGACGGCAATGTCGCGCTGGCAGGAGCTTTCGGGTATCCGGCTAGGCGGTGGTTGTTGCGGTCTCGAGTTCGTCGAACGCCTCGCCGGTGTAGCGCGCCAGTCGTTGCAGATGCGGCAGGGTGTCGCGGCAACCGAGGAATCCGAGCACGACCTTGTCGGTATAGTCGACCAGCGTCACATTGAGGCCGTAGCCATCGCACAGGAACGACATGGGAACGATGACGTCCAGCTTGGCGCCGGAAAGGTACAACGGCTCCTTGGACAGCACCACGTTGGAGACGGTGAAGTTGAACAGGGGCGGGATGATGCCCAGCGCTCCGCTCTTTTGTCCCACCGCGATCGGCAGCAGGCCGAACACGGAGTAGTGCTGCAGGGCGTTGGGTGACAACGCCAGCAGTTCGGCTTTGCCCCGGCTGGTCGATGCCGAAATCGTGGTCAGCCGCTCGATCGGGTCTTCGATCGAGGTGCCTAGCTGGGTGACGAAACCTGACGCGGCATTGACCGTGTCGGCGTCACGTTCGAAGCCCACCGGCGCTGACACCGTGAGGTTGCTCTTCGGCAAGGCGCTCTGATCCCGCAGGTAGTGTCGGCACGCACCGCCGATCGAAGCCAAAACCACGTCGTTGATGGTGGTACCGGTCGCGCTGGACACCGCCTTGAGCCGGGGCAGGCTGAGCACCTGGACCGCCAGCCGGCGATGCCGGTTGATCCGGGTGTTAAACGGTGTGCCCGGGGTAGTGAGCGCCGCTCGTACCGAGCTGTTGGCGCCGCGTGCCATGCTGATGATCTTTCCGATCAGCTCGCTGACCGCCGAAACGCCCTCGACCGCACGCTTGGCCGTGGTGGCGGCGAACACGGTGGCCAGATCGTAATCATCGCCGAGCGGTTCCGGCTTGCCCGAACCCGGGGGGCGGTGGGATCGGTGGTTAGCCAGCTCTTGATCAGGTTGACCCCGCCCATGCCGTCGACCGCGCAGTGGTGGGCCTTGAAATAGATGGCGAACTGCTTGCCTTCCAGACCCTCGATGACGTGCAGTTCCCACAGTGGCTTGGTCATGTCCAGTGGCGTCGAGTGCAGTCGCTCCACCAGGGCGCCAAGATCGCGTGCGGTTCCGGGTTGGGGGAGTGCGGACATCCGGACGTGGTAACTCGGGTCGGGCTGCACCTGCTTCCAATAGGCCATGGAGGGGCCGCCGGCGATCACGCTGTCGAACGGAAAGGGGAGAAATGCCAGCTGTGAGACCGCCTCATAGAGGTCACGGATGAAGCCCCGCGGTGCATTCTTGGGCATGTCGAAGATTGCAAACGCCCCGATGTGCATCGGGGTGCGGGGCGCCTCCATCCGTGCGAACATCTGGTCCAGCGGGCTGAGTAGTTTCACGTGGCCCACCCTAGCGATTTCGGCTGCCAGTGGTTCGTGGTTGGCGCGATCGGATTACTGGCTTCGGGAGCTGCCGAAATGGCCGTTGGCCAGGCATCCCGTCCGCCGCGCAGTGGCTGTTCCGTGGTGCCGAATGAGTGAATGAATCCGCTTTTGCACCAGCCGTTTTGCCACGCAGCGTGCGGCTGTTAGCTCGGGCGGCTGCCGACCTCCAAACCTGCCAGCCCGCAGGTGCCGCCGAACACCACCCGGCCGAATTTGCGCACGACGCAATGGAGTCGCCCGGCAAGGTGCTCAAAGTCGGTGTCGACGTTGTGGCGTTGGGCTGGCACTGGCACGGGCAGCGTATGCGGACCGCTGCCGGCGCCTTCGCCCTCCAGCTCGATCTGGTAATGCAGTGAGAAGGCGCGCACCCGCCAGTGTCCGTCGGTGATCTGGGAACGCACTACCGCGGGGGGCGTCACGCGAATCACCTCGTCGCCGAGTCGCACCACCACTCCGGTGACATCCTGGCGGATTGGACCGAACTGAAGAAGGCCCCCAGAGAATGCGACCGAGGCGTCGGCGTTGTCGAAATCGTGCGCTTGACCCCACCACCAGTGTTCGGGAAAGCCGGTGCCCCAATTGCGTTCGCAGTAGAGCCGGGCCGAGTCGAATGACCAGGTTTCGCCATTGAACCCCACTGTGCCACTGGCATTCCCGCCGAGGCGGTAGGGATGCCAGTACTGGTTGAGGAACGGAATGGAAGAAAACAGTCCACCGCCCCCGAACGGCTTGGGCCATTCGACCGGATCACTGAAGTGTAGGTCTAGATGAACGTCGTCAATGTCGATGCGGAGTCGATCGGTGCCGGCCACCACCCGGGCCGTGTCGTCATCGCCGGCATGTACCGAGAACGGGGATGAGTCCGCGTTGGCGTCGTCCAAGGCGACGCTGCGCACAACATCACCGGGGTGCAGCGCCACCGCGACCGTGGCCCAGTCCCCGTCCGGGTGCTGGTTCACGCTGCACAGGGCGACAACCACGCGGCCAGAGGCGCGATCGGTGAGGCGCCAGAACCAGCCCTCCATTTCGCGCCCATGTGATGGCAACGGGTCACCGAAAGGCAGATCGGCGCCGGTGCTCCGATATGCGTCGACCAGTCGCTTGACGGCGCCTTCGGCCACCCAGCGCAGATATGTAGCCGTCATCGTTGTTGGCGTACGTAGGTCTCGGCCAGGAACTGCTCAACCGCAATGGCGGCATGCGCCGCGCGCGGGCCAAAGATGTCGAATGCGTGCTGGGTGAAGGGTAATTCGGCGTAGGCCACCGGCTGGGTGCTGACACCTTGCAGTGCGGTGACGAACGCGCGGGCCTGCTCGACCGGAACCAGTGAGTCGTTGCGGCCGTGCAGCACAAAAAACGGGGGTGCGTCGGCGCTCACATGATTGACCGGCGACGCTGTGATGAATGGCTGCAGGTTGGCCGATGGGCGCTGCTTGACCACCGATCGCACCAGCAGCCCGGGCATCATCGGATGCATCGCGTCGTCGAAACGGGTGAAGTCATAGACGCCGTAGAACGGCACGGCCGCCTGTACTCGGGTGTCGGCTTCCTCGAAGCCGGGCTGGAACTGCGGGTCGTTGGGGGTCAGTGCGGCCAGCGATGACAGATGGCCGCCGGCAGAACCGCCGGTGATGGCGATGAAGTCGGGGTCGCCCCCGTATTCGGCGATGTGCGCCTTGACCCAGGCCAGGGCGCGTTTGACGTCGATGATGTGGTCGGGCCAGGTATTGCGCGGGCTGTGCCGATAGTTGATCGCCACGCAGACCCAGCCCAGCTCGGCGAGATGGCTCATCAACGGATGGGCCTGCCCGCGCTTGTTTCCTGTCGTCCAGGCGCCGCCGGGGATTTGAAAAAGCACTGGCGCCTTGGCGCTGAGATCGAGGTCGGGACGCCGCCAGATGTCGAGATGGTTGGCGCTGCCGTATTCGCCGTAGGAGATGTTGGAGTCGTGCGCGTAGTCGCGATAGATGCGCAACATGCGCAGTGGCCCCGGGGCCTTGGCGGTGCCGGGACCGGCCGGACGGTGCCACAGTCCGGCCGAGCCGGCACGGCGATCGGTCCCCAGGCCACTGTCGAGGGCGTCCTTGAGCGTGATGTCGGCCCGGTGGCCTGCCCGATTGAAGTTCAACAACCCCAATGCCGAGATCCCTGCCACCAGCCACGAGATTGCCCGCACCGGGCGAGTGAGGCGTTGGGCAGTCAACAACAGCCCGCCGACCTGACTGGCCATAGTCTGCAACGGAAACTCCGTGACGACCAGGCCGAACATCCACGACCAAATCGACAGGAATCCCTTGCGTGCCAAGGGTTTATGCGCGTTCAGCGTGGACACCGCGGTGACTGCGGCTACTCCCAACGCTCCGAATTGGCGGATGATGTGGATGATCTGTGCGCGCCCCATGTTCCCACAATACTTAGTTCGGCTTCCCACTATCTTGTCAGGCGCTTCCCACTACCTGACGACGTATCGTGTAAGGAAGTTCCTGACGGAGTGGGAGTGTTGTGTTGAGTGCTCACCCAACGCCGGTTGCGCAGATCTGGTGTTCATTCTGCGCAAAGCCCGACACCGAGATCGACATGCTGGTGGCCGGGGCCGGGGTGCAGATCTGCAACGAGTGCGTGGCGACCGCCGCGGCGATCATGGACACGTATCGCGACAGACCGCATGAGGTTCGGCTGCCGATGTGGGAGTCGATGAATGATCAGCAGATGCTCAGTCACATCCCGCGAATTGCGGTGGTAGCTGGTCAGGTCGAGGCGGATTTGCGGGCCTGGGTCGCCGAGCTGCGTCGCCGTGGCGTGACGTGGTCGAGAGTTGGTGAAGCCCTTGGCGTCACCCGGCAGTCCGCGTGGGAGCGATTCTCGGTGCAGCGGTAGCAATACTGTGGGCGGACCGGCCGGCGCGTTGGGGTGTGGCTCGGTGCGACACCCGCGATATCCACGTCCGCGGAGTTCGTCGACGAAGCGCATCGCGCGTTCGGTGGTGGTGCGAACATGCCTTCGAGTACGGTGGCTCTCGGTCGCCGGGCGTTGTCCGTGGCCGACCCTCCGGGGCTCGCAATGCTCGTCCCGGCCGGGCGGAAATCTCGTCGCGACGATGGAAAAAGTTGGAAAGAAACGGTTTTCACGGTCTTCTTGGTGACTATATGCAATGTCGGCCACGAAGTGCCTGGCCGTTGACCACCCGAGACGTTTCCCAAATCCAGGACAGCGGGTGCGAGGCCGCCCTAGGCTCTGTGATCTACACCGCATCGATTGCCCAGGGTTGTTGGGCTTTGCTCAAGTGTCGGTCGCTGAGAAGGGGTGCAAACGGTGGCGTTCTTGGTTGCGGAGCCGCAGGTCATGGCGACGGCTGCCGGGCAGGTCGAGGAAATCGGGTCGGCGATCGGGGTGGCCAACGAGTTTGCCGCCGGCTCCATCTCGGGCGTTGCGGCCGCTGCCGGTGACGAGGTATCCGCCGCGATAGCCAGCTTCTTTGCGGCCCATGGTCAGGCCTATCAGACGATGGCCGGTCAGGTTGCGGCGTTCCATACCGAGTTCCAGCAGGCCTTGGCTCAAGCCGGAAATGCCTATGTGCAGGCGGAGGCGGCCGGGGCGGCAGCGCTTGCGGGTGCGCTGGGCGTCCCGGTGACATCGGCCGCGGCGCCCGCTGCCACGATCCCGCCATTCCCGGCAAATCTTACGACGCTGGTTATGGGGGGCACCGGAATTCCGATACCGGGTCCAGGGTTTATCAATCTCGCCAATGAACTCTACGTGCGTTCGGCCAATGCCCTGTTGGGGCTGAACACGCCCGAGGAACTGTATCCGCTGACCGGTACCAAGAGTCTTACTCTCGACGCCTCGGTAAGCGAGGGGTTGACCATTCTGGATAACGCGATCATGGAGCAGCTTGCGATTCCCGGTAATACCGTCACGGTGTTCGGGGTTTCGCAGAGTGCGGTGATCGCTTCTTTGGAAATGCAGAAACTGGCGGCTCTGGGACCGGCCGCGCCAACCGCGTCTCAGCTGAACTTCGTGCTGTTGGGCAACGAGATGAACCCGAACGGCGGATTGCTGGCCCGGTTCCCGGACCTGTCGATCCCGAGCCTGGGGCTGACCTTCTACGGCGGAACGCCGCCGGACACTATTTACCCGACCGCGAATTACACGCTGGAATACGATGGCTTTGCCGACTTCCCGCGTTATCCGCTAAATTTTATTTCCGATCTCAATGCGGTCATGGACATTGTGTATGTGCATCCAACTTATTTGGATCTCACCCAAGCTCAGGTCGATAATGCGATTCCATTGGCGACCTCCCCAGGCTACTCGGGCGTCACCAGTTACTGCATTCTTCCGACGGAAAACTTGCCACTTCTGGAGCCGCTACGTGCGATCCCGGTCATCGGGAACCCCTTGGCGAACTTGATCCAGCCGGACCTGAAAGTGCTCGTCAACCTCGGCTATGGCGACCCCGCCTACGGTTATTCCACGAGCCCCGCCGACATTACGACGCCGTTCGGCTTGTTCCCCGATGTGCCGCCACACGTCATCGCCGACGCGCTGGTGGCGGGAACGAAGCAGGGCATTAGCGACTTCTCGGCCGATATTCAGCAAATGTTCTCGCAGCCGGCCACGCTGCCATCACCGCCGATGCTGCAAGCGCCGGACCTCATGGCCGCGCTCGCGGCGGCCCCCACTCCGGTAGAGGTCGTCAACACGCTGACCAAGATTGTCTCCGACGACTACGCAACTCTGCTTCCGTTGGCAGACATCGGCACGGCCTTCGTCATCACGATGCCCACTTATGACGCCACCCTCTTTGTCGATCAACTCCTGCAGGGCAACCTCATCAATGCGTTCGGATATCCCATCGCGGCCGACGTGGGACTGACCGCGATCTCGGGTGGAGTAGTCGCCCTGGTCGCCATCGGAACTCTCCAAAGCAACATCAGAGATCTGCAGAGTCTCTTTCCCTAGCTCGATCGGTCTGGCTGGGTGATCGGCGAGGGCGATCGATCTGGAAGTCAGTCGATGACGAGCGGATCCGCAGCCGCGTCCCGTGCGTTGCAATGGTGACCGGCCGGGCCGAGACGTACTTACGGGTCTGGGCTTTGGGAACTCCGCCAGGTGCGTGATGTGGTGGAGAGCTGTTGAGGCGCTTGTCATCACCTGGAATTCCGAGGGCCGCTGATTTCGCTGCAACACAGCGCTACGGTGCCCCTGGGGCGGCGTAGCATCAAAGCCGGCACCCGTGAGCTAGGCATGACATGAGCAAAACCCGGAGCAATACCACCGACATCGACAAGTGGGATCGCGCCCTCATCGCGCATGTCATCGCCCTGACCAGGCCGATTGTCAAGCGCTATTTCCGTTCCGAGGTGCGTGGCCTGGACAACATCCCGCCCGGTGCGTCCCTGCTGGTGTCGAACCATTCCGGTGGCCTGGTTTCGTTTGATCTGTCGGTTTTTGCCGTCGGCTACTACGACCAGTACGGCTACGAGCGCCCGTTGTTCGCGCTTGGCTTTGACACCTTGTTCGCCGGGCCCGCCGCGGAGTTCTTCAACCGCACCGGGGTGATCCGCGCGACGCGGGCCAACGCGGCCGCGGCGTTGGCGTCGGGTGCGGTAGTGCTGGTCTTTCCGGGCGGAGACCTTGACGTGTATCGACCGACCTTGCGCGAGAACGTCATTGACTTCGGCGGTCGGACCGGTTACGCGGCCACCGCTATCGAGGCAAAGGTGCCGATCGTTCCCGCGGTGTCCATCGGCGGGCAGGAAGGCCAGTTGTTCTTGACCCGGGGCAGGCGCGTCGCGCGTGCGCTGCGGCTCACCAGGCTGGAACGCAAGCTGTTTCGCACCAACATCCTGCCGGTCACTTTCGGTATTCCGTTCGGGTTCAGCGTCGTGGCGCCGGTCAACGTGCCGCTGCCCACCAAGATCGTCACCGAGGTGTTGCCGCCGATCGACATCGTCACCGAGTTCGGCGATCACCCCGATGCCTCAGACGTCGACGCGCGGGTGCGTCAAGTTATGCAGCGCGGGCTGGACGCGTCGGCGTCCCAGCGTCACTTCCCGATTCTGGGCTAATGGCTGCGTCAGCGTCGGCGACGTAGCTGCGCCGGGTCCACCAACCCCGACTGAACCAGCGCGGCGTCGACGAACCGTTGAACCGGCTGGGAGCCAAAGAAGCCGGTGTGGCCGCCCTGATACCAATGAATCTCGGGCTTGCCCCAGTGCTCCCAGAGCCGGGCGACCTGGTCGCGAGGGTGAACCAACCGGTCGGCGACACCGGCGTAGATGAACCGGCCCGATTGCGGGGTACGTGGAGTCAGCGCCAACGGTGAGATCATCCGGCCGATGGGCTTGGCCGTGTTCATCGTCTGACGGAGCCGGCGATGCCCACTGATTCCGGCATGACCGCCAATCAGATCAACCACATCGACGGCCGGCACTCCCAGGATCGCGCACGTGAGCCCGTCGTCGAGGCTGGCGACCAGCGCGCTGAGCAGACCTCCGAGGGAAATCCCATTGAGCCCGATCATCGGGCCGGCCTGCTGTGAGCGAATCCAGGACAGCAGACGCCGCAAGTCCCACACGGCTTGGGCGGCGCCATGGACTGCATCGAGCACGTTCTCACTTGGGAACGCGGCGCCCTTGGGCCGACCCCGCGCCCGGGGGCCATGCAGCGGCAGCACCGGCAACACGACGTTAAGACCCAGATCCGAGTACAGGTGCCAGGCGTGAAACAGCATCAGATCGAGCGCGGCACGCCCCATCTCTGCGCCGTGCACGCAGATCAGCCAGGGACGGGGCCGACGGTGTTGCAGCATCAGGCCGTACACCCGCCGGTTTCCCGGGTAGCTGAGCCATCGCTCGCGGCCCGGTTCGCCGGGGTGGGGCTGGTACTCGCTGTCGAACGAGATGCGCTGGTAGGTGCGTCCCATGCTATGCACGCGTTTGACGGTGACATCGGCGAGCGGCGGGGGAGCCGCGAAGAATGCTTCGGGCCGGTCAAGCCAGCCGTGTTGGCGGTACATCTGCAGCGCCGCGAGCACCTCGCGATCGGTCTGTTCCAGCGTCGTTGTCGTGGGTGTGGGCCGCAGCATGCCGAAGCCGGCCAGCACGATCTCGTCTCGGAATGCCTGGGCGGCCAGTGCGAGTGTGGGTCTTGCCACCGGAAGTTCGCCAGGCTGGCGATCCAGGTACGTGCCCCAAGTTCGGGCGTAGAACCCACCGGTACGGGTGAGTGGGCCCAGCATCTGCTGCAGGGGACTGGCGTTGCCGCGGCTCGGGCGCGGCGAGGCGGCCGTTTGGTCGATGTCCTGCATCTGGCCTCTACTTCGTTGAACACGGCAGGGTACGGGAGTGGATATGGCCAGCCTAGCTGCGTTGACTCGAGTCGGCGCACGGCACAAGCCATGATCGCGCTCGCGCGTCACTTGCACATCGCCCGGGCAGTGCCCGGTCGCAGACATCATTTCCCAGTAACATTCTAGATGGTACGGTGCGTACCGCGCTGTCCGCCTATCCGGTATTCGCACGGCAGGAGGAACTTTGGCTCCGAGGGATGGGCAGTGGATGAGTGGACAACGATTCCCTTGGAGGATTTGCGATGCGATCTGTCGCGGTGGCGCCCCAGGCTCTGATGTCGGCGGCAATGGAACTACAACGAATCGGGTCTGTGCTGGTCGAAGCGAACACGGCGGCGGCGCCCACCACCGGTGTGCTGGGGGCTGGTGCCGATGAGGTGTCGTCGGCGATCGCGGCGTTGCTGGCCGGCCATGCCCAGGCGTATCAACGGCTAGGTGCTCAGGTCGCGATGTTTCATCAGCAGTTTATCCAGTCTTTGAACGTAGGCGCGGAGCTCTACGCGGCCGCTGAAGCGGCCAACGTTGCGCCTTTGCGGCAACTGGAGCAAGACGTGCTCAACGTGATTAACACGCCCACCCAATCACTACTGGGGCGGCCATTGATCGGCAATGGCAGCAACGCGACGGCCCCAGGGGGTAGCGGCGGTGACGGCGGGTTGTTGTGGGGCAACGGAGGAAGCGGTGCGGCCGGCGATGCCGCACACCTTGCCGGTGGTGCGGGCGGGGCCGCTGGACTTTTCGGCAATGGCGGTAATGGCGGCTCGGGTGTCGATGGAACCAGCGGCTCGGCTGGCGGGGCCGGCGGGTTGGGGGGCAACGGCGGGCTGCTGTACGGCAACGGAGGGGCAGGGGGTGATGGCGGTACCGCGGGTGCCAATCCCGCCAGCTTTGTGAGTGGGGGTGCCGGCGGGAATGGCGGCGCGGCTGGGATATTCGGCGGGATGGGTGGGCGCGGCGGCAATGGCGGAAGAGGTGGGGTTGATCCCGTCGGGGCTTTTGGGGGTGCCGGCGGGAATGGCGGTAATGGCGGTTCCGCCATGTTGTTCGGCGATGGCGGTTTTGGCGGGCACGGGGGCGGCGGTGCCACCAACAACCTCGGCAATGGCGAGTTCGGGGGATTCGGTGGATCTGGTGGCGATGGGGGCAATGGGGGCCTGCTCTGGGGTGGCGGCGGATCCGGGGGCGACGCAGGCAACGCCGGAGATGATGCCAGCTTGAAGGCATTCGGCGGTGCTGGCGGACTCGGTGGAAACGGCGGCGCGCCCGGGCTGTTCGGTGACGGCGGCGCCGGTGGGGCCGGCGGGACTGGTGGAAGTGGCGCCGATGGGGGCGATGCGGGCACCGGTGGCGCCGGAGGTCGTGGGGGGTGGCTGATCGGCAACGGTGCTGGTGGTGGCACTGGGGGGAGCGGAGGGGATGGGACAACAGAGGCTGGCCGCGGTGGAGATGGCGGAAACGGTGGTAGCGCCGGGCTGATCGGGAATGGTGGTGCCGGCGCCGTCGCCGGTGGTGGTGGAACTGGTCCAATCAGCCGGGGCCCCGGTGACCCCGGCGCCGGTGGTAGCGGCGGGCTGCTATTTGGCCGGCCCGGACCGAGCGGGTAACCGGCGCTTTGCCGGGTGCCGACTTGGTCGGGGCCAACCTTGTCGGCGACCATGACGCGCCGGCGGGGCCGGGCCGTTGGCCTGCCGAAATCACTCGAGGCCCACATCTGGCCGACTGGTGGGATGCTTGCCCTGTTGGGCACCTCACAGCAAGAGCAGTGCCAACAGTACGTAGGCTCGAATTCATGGCAGGGCGTAGCACGTCGGGAAATCGCAGGCTTGGGGTAGACGACTGGGTGCAGGCTGGGTTCGAAATATTGGCCGAGGAAGGACTCAGTTCGCTCAAGCTGGATCAGCTTTGCGCCCGCCTAGGCGTAACGAAGGGCAGTTTCTACTGGCATTTCGCCGACATGGAAGGCTACCGGCACGCGCTCGTTGAGGCGTGGGCGCAGTTCCGCGACGAAGATCGCGACGAAATCGAAGGTCTGAGTGAGGTCGAGCCGCGGGAACGGTTGGCGCTGATGATGGCCCTGCTGGCCAGGCCTCGACTGTGGAAGCTCGAACGCGCCATGCGCGAGTGGGCCCGGTCCGACAAGACCGTTGCGGCCGCGGTCCTTTCGGCCGACCGCCGGATGGTGCGAGCCGTGCAGCAGGCGTTCTGCGACTACGGATTTGATGCCGACGAGGCCGAAATGCGTGCCAACACAGCCTTTGCCGCCGGGCTGGGGCTGCTGCACATGTCCGGTTCGGCGCTTAAGGGCTTATTCGGTTCGGCGCTGAAGAAGCAGACGGCGGCGCCGGAACGCAATTGGTTTCTGGAATTCTTGTTGCGGGAGTAGCCGGGCCGTCCTGTCCCTCAGTGTGGCAGTGATTCTCGGCTCTCGGCGCGGGCGGAACGAAAAACTGCCCGGGCGGGTCATACGCGCCGCCCGGGCAGGGTCTGGTGGGTTTGATCCGGGTTGGTGTTACTGGGCCTCCGCCCGGATTTCCAGGCTCTTGACGGCGTCCGGATCGTTCTCGGTGAGACCGACTTTCGCGGCGCCGCCGGGCGAGCCGAGCTCGCTGAAGAAGTCGACGTTGATTTGTGTGTAGCCGCCGTATTCGGCGGGCAGATCGTCTTCGTAGTAGATCGACTCAACCGGGCACACCGGTTCGCAGGCACCACAGTCGACGCACTCATCGGGGTGGATGTAGAGCATCCGGGCGCCTTCGTAAATGCAGTCGACGGGGCATTCCTCGATGCACGCCTTGTCTTTGATGTCGACGCAGGGTTCGGCAATAACATATGTCATAGCGGTTTCCTTCCAGGAGATGTCAGCCGTGGCCAATGCGAAGCAGTTCGGGCAGACTCGCGACCTTGACGCGGGGACGCTGCTGGGACTGGCCGGCTTCGCGCTCAAAGTTGTCGATAGCCTCCCAGTGCGCAGCGGCAATCAGTTGCGGCTGGCAGGAGATCAACCATTGGGCGAGCGCGTCGCCGCGGTTCTGGTCGGCGGCCGGGGTGGCGGGTTGGTGCGCCAGGTCCTCGAGCAGGGTGTCGACGGTGTCCTGGGAGTCTTTCTTGTTCGTTCCGATTACGCCGGTCGGTCCACGCTTGATCCAGCCAACGACGTATTCGTTGCTGCTGCCCGCGACTCGACCGCCACTGTGGGGGATGGTGGCGCTATTGGTGTCAAACGGCAAGCCAGGGGTGGGGATACCGCGATAGCCGACGGCGCGCACCACCAGTTGGGCGGGCAGTTCCTCACGTGCGCCGGTGTCCTTGGCCATCATTCGTCCGCTGGCGTCGCTCACCAAGTCATTTCTGCCGACCACGATGCTTTCCACCTTGCCGTCTCCCTTGATCTCGATGGGAGACGTCAAGAAACGCAGCACGATCCGACGGTGCCCCGGTCGGGCCGGGCGACTGGCGTAATCGCGCAGCACCTTGAGGTTTTGTTTGGCGACTTTGCCTATCGCGGCCGCATCGTCATCGCTGATGCCGTCAAGCTGGGCTGGGTCGACTACGACGTCGACGCCGTCGAGCTCGCCGAGTTCACGCAACTCCAGTGTGGTAAACGCGCTCTGCAAGGGGCCGCGCCGACCGATGATCACCACTTCCTCAACCGTGCGGGCGCGCAACGATTCCAGCGCGTGATCGGCGATGTCGGTGGCGGCCAGTACATCTGGATCGGTCACCAGGATGCGCGCGACGTCGACGGCAACGTTGCCGTTGCCTATGACGACGGCGCGGGCGCCGGACAGATCCGGTGCCATCTGCTCAAAGTGCGGGTGCGCGTTGTACCAGCCGACGAAATCAACCGCGGCAACACTGCCCGGCAGCTGCTCGCCGGCAATGTCGAGTGCACGGTCAGACTGCGCACCGACGGCGTAGATCACCGCGTCGTAGCGCAGGGCCAGGTCGGCCGCTTCGACATGCTCGCCCACCTTGATGTTGCCGAAAAAGCGAAAACGGGGGTCCTGCGCGGTCTTCTCGAACTGCTGGCTTACCGATTTGATCTTGGGGTGATCGGGCGCGACACCGGAACGGACCAGGCCCCAGGGCGTCGGCAACATCTCCAGCATGTCGACCGCGACATCGATCTGATCCGACGCATTGGCGGCTTTGAGCAGGGCCGCCGTCGCAAAAAACCCGGACGGGCCGGAACCCACAATCGCTACGTGGTAGAGACGGGTCATGTCTCTCATGCTCGTCATCCCCCACGCGACCGGGTAGAGGTGTCGATGTTGTGGAGTCACAAGCATTGGTTGTGATTTGATCAAGCATGCCGCTCAGCCCCCGCATGCCCGAACTTGCCTCTTTTGAAATCTTTCTGGCAATCGCCCAGACCGGAAGCCTGGGGGCAGCCGCCCGCGAGCTTGGGCTGACCCAACAAGCGGTGTCCAAGCGGCTCGCGGCCATGGAGGCCCACACCGGCGTGACGTTGGCCGTCCGCACGACGCGCGGCTCACAACTTACCCCAGCCGGCCTGATCGTATCCGAATGGGCAGCCCGCCTGCTTGAAGTGGCACAGGAGATCGATGCGGGCCTTGGATCGCTGCGTAAGGAGGGACGCGAACGGATCCGGGTGGCGGCCAGCCAGACGATTGCCGAACAGCTGATGCCGCATTGGCTGCTGGCATTGCAGGACGCGGCCAAGCGGCGCGGCACCACCGCCCCGCAAGTGATCTTGACCGCCACCAACAGTGACCACGCGATCGCCGCGGTTCGTGACGGCACCGCCGATCTCGGATTCGTCGAGAATCCCGGTCCGCCGACCGGACTGGGCAGTCGTGTGGTGGGCCACGACGACTTGGTGGTGGTCGTCCCGCCCGGGCACAAGTGGACTCGGCGGCCCAGCCCGGTGACCGCCCGCGAGCTGGCCGAGACGCCACTGGTTACCCGCGAACCCCGCTCTGGCATCCGCGATTCGCTGACCGTGGCGCTGCGTCAGGTGCTGGGTGAGGACATGGTTCAAGCATCGCCGGTTCTTGAACTCTCGTCGGCGGCGGCGATGCGCGCCGCGGTCTTGGCCGGTGCGGGGCCCGCGGCGATGAGCCGGTTGGCCATCGCCGATGACCTGGCGGTCGGCCGGTTACGGGCCATCAGCATCCCTGGCCTGGACCTGCGCCGCCAGCTTCGAGCCATCTGGGTCGGTGGGCGTGTTCCGCCCGCCGGGGCAATACGAGAATTGCTGAGCCACATCACGTCCGGCGGTGAGTAGCCGGCGCCCGGCGGACAGGTTCAGGCCGCGGCGTCACCGGCGGCCAGCGCCTGGTCGTAACGTTCGAGCACGGTTTGCGCTACCAGCGGGTGGGCGCCCATCGGACGCGCCATCGCAATGTCGTTGTCGCATGCGTACTTCCACACCCGGTCGGTGATGAGCCCCGGTGCCAGAAACCATGGGGCGATGACGAGACGGCGGGCACCGCTGGCGCGCAACTGTGCGGCGGCGTCGGCCACCGACGGCTTGGGGCCGGTGGCGAACGCCATTGTGGTGCCGGCCCAACGGGTGCCTGCACCGAGCTTGGCCGCCACCCGTGTCGTGCGCGCGTTCACCGGGGCGTGCGATGAACCGACCGCGACCACCAGCACGCCGATGTTGCGATCCCGCGGGGAAACCCCGCGCTCGGCAAGGCGGTCGCGTAACACCGACACCAGCCGATCGTCCTCGCCGAGCACGGCGGCCTCGCGGACACCGAGCGCGCCGGAGCGCGCAATCTGTTCCGGGATGTCGGTGCGGGCGTGGTAGGCGCTCGCCAGTAGCAGAGGAGTGACCACGGCCCGCTGGCTGTCGGGCAGTTCGGCGAGTACGTCGACGAAGTTTGGTGCACAGAGTTCCAGGAAGGCCAGCCGCACATCGAGATTCGGCCGCATGCGGCGTAGCGCAGCGGCGACGGCCCGGGCGTTGTCCGCCGACCGGGGGTCTCTACTGCCGTGCGCGGTGAGCACGAGCGTGCTCATGAGGCGTGCAGCCCGCATTCGGTCTTGGTCCGGCCCCGCCAACGCCCGCTGCGCGGGTCCTCACCGACTGCCGGTTTGGCGGTGCACGGTGCACAACCGATCGACGGGTAGCCCTCGTCGACCAGCGGGTTGACCAGCACGTTGTTGCTCTGGATGTAGTCCTGCACATCCTGGTCGGTCCACACCACCAATGGGTTGATCTTGACCAGCTTGAAGGCCTCATCAAAGCTGATCACCGGGGCGTTGGCGCGAGTGGGGGACTCCACCCGGCGCAGGCCGGTGATCCACGCCGCATGCCCACGCAGCGCATTGGTCAGCGGGACGACCTTGCGCAGTCGGCAACACTCGTTGGGGTCGCGCGCGAAGAGGTCCTTGCCCAGCAGCTTGTCCTGTTCTGCCACGGTGTGCTCGGGGCTGATGTTGAGCACTCTGATGTCGTAGACGGCCTCGATTGCGTCGCGGGTACCGATGGTTTCGGCGAAGTGATAGCCGGTGTCGAGGAAGATCACCGGCACCCCGGGCGCACCTTCGATGCCAGGTCGATCAAGACGGCGTCTTGCATATTGGAGGCAACCACGTAATTACACGTCGCCCAGCCGCGGGGTCCGTTGATCCCGCCAAAGTGTTCGTCGGCCCAGCGCAGCAGATCGGTCGCGCTGGCACCCTCCATCTCCGCGGCACCGCGTGCGGCCAGCTCACGCAGCTGCGTCTCGTTGGGCTGATCGCTCATCGTGTTGTCCTCAGCTCGTCGGGAAGCGCTCAGCGCAAGTCGGCTTCGTCGGCGCGCAGCGCCCAATTCGCAAAGCGTTCGCCTTCCTCGCGTTGATCCAGGAACTTTCGGGTCACCCGGTCGATGTAGTCGCCGAGCTCGTCACTGGTCACCTTGTGCTGGCGCAGCTTGCGGCCGAACCCGCTTTGTTCGCCCAGGCCGCCACCGAGGTGGACCTGGAATCCTTCGACCGAGTTGCCCTCACCGTCATCGATCCACTGACCCTTGAACCCGATGTCGGCGACCTGGATGCGGGCGCACGAGTTGGGGCAGCCGTTGATGTGCAGGGTGATCGGCACGTTGATCTTGGATTCGACGTCGGCCATGCGCTCTTCCAGCTCGGGCACCAAAGACTGGGCACGGACCCGGGTTTCGGCGAACGACAGCTTGCAGAACTCGATGCCGGTGCAGGCCATTGTGTTCTTGCGCCACCCGGACGGCTTGGACGGCAGGCCCAGCTTGTCCAGACCGGTGACCAGTTCGTCCACCTTGTCGTCGGGCACATCGAGGATGATCAGCTTCTGGAAGGGGCTGAACCGGGCCCGGTCGGAGCCGACCTTCTCCATCAGGTCGGCCACCGCCTGCAGGGTGGTGCCCGTGACGCGTCCCGCGATAGTGGCGACGCCGACGGCGTTGAGCCCGTTTTTGATCTTCTGCACTCCGACGTGGTCGATCGGGTGCTTGATCGGCTCGGGAGCCGGGCCGTCGATCATCTTGCGCTTGAGGTACTCGGTTTCCATGACCTCACGGAATTTTTCTACGCCCCAGTCCTTGACTAAGAACTTGATCCGGGCCTTGGCACGCAGCCGTCGGTAGCCGTAGTCGCGGAACACCTGGGTGACCGCCTCCCAAACGTCGGGCACCTCGTCCAGCGGGACCCACACGCCGACGCGTTGCGCCATCATCGGGTTGGTCGAAAGGCCGCCACCGACCCACAAGTCCATCCCGGGACCGTGCTCGGGGTGATTGACTCCGACGAACGCGACGTCGTGGGTCTCGTGGGAGACGTCCTGCAGGCCCGAGATCGCGCTCTTGTACTTGCGGGGCAGGTTCGCGTAGTCGGGGTTGCCCAGGAAGCGCCGGATGATCTCGTCGCTCGCCGGCGAGGGATCGAGCACCTCATCGAGCGAGTCGCCGGCCAGTGGTGAACCGTGAATGCCGCGTGGGCAGTCACCGCAGGCCTCCATGCTGGACAGGCCGACGGATTCGAGCCGGCGCCAGATCTCGGGAACGTCCTCGATCCGCAGCCAGTGGAACTGCACGTTCTCCCGGTCGCCGATGTCGGCGGTGTCACGGCCGAATTCGCTGGAAATCTGGCCCAGCACGCGCACTGTCTGCGCCGACATTGGTTTGCCGTCGGAGCGCACCCGCATCATGAAGTACTTGGCTTCGAGCTTGTCGATGTTCTCGTCGCCGGTCCAGCTGCCGTCGTAACCCTGCTCGCGCTGGGTGTACAGACCCATCCATTTGAAGCGCAGCCGCAGATCGGTCTTCTCGATGCTGTCGAAGCCTTCTTTGGCGTACTTGTTGAGGATCCGGTCGCGCACGTTCAGCGGGCCGTCATCGTGCTTGATCTGCTCGGTGTCATTGAGCGGATCAAGCTGTCCCAATGCCCATTGGCCTTCGTTGCGAGTCTTGGCGGGACGGGCTGTCGTCATGCGGCCTACTCCTCTGTCGACAATGCTGACCGGGATTGGCTGCCTGGACCGCACGCTCCGCCGGTTGATGGCCAACCGGCGGACCCCTCGTGTGCGGACATGTGGCTGGCCTGCGACATCGACGGTGATGTTGGTCAGCGGGAGATACCCGAAAGGCGCTTCATCGGACCCCGCGGGTCATGACCCCGATGTTTCGCCGCCCCGGTAGGCGCCGGTAGAGGCCAACACGTTGTGAGATCACAACTACTGGTTGTGATTACGTTTGACGGGTTGTGCCCGTGGCCGGCACCCGTGGTCGCCGTGTCCGCCCGAAGATAGCAAGCGGGATAACTGATTTGGCAATCTCAGACAGCCGAGGTCGGATTCCGGGGCGGAGTCCATGCGCGGACTCGAGATGTCACATGCTCGGGAAATCTCGGTCAGAAAATCGCGCGCAGCGTGACCAGGCCGACCGCGCTCAGGATAGCCGCCGAGGGCAGCGTGATGACCCACGCCAACGCGATTGGCTTCATCAGTGCCCAGTTGGTGGCCCGGTTGACGATGCCGACGCCGAGGACGGCGCCGATCAGGATGTGAGTGCTGGAGACCGGAAGACCCAGCACGGTTGCGCCCATGACCACTCCCGCCGCCGACAATTCGGCGGCAAAGCCCGAGGCCGGATGCATCGTGGTCAGATTGTGTCCCACGGTTGCGATGACCCGCCGTCCGATGAACCACAGCCCGGCGCACAACGCGACCCCGAACGTGATCATGGCGGCGGCGGGTACCGCCGCCTTGCCTTCAATCGAACCCGAGCGCAGTACATCCAGCACTGCGGCGAATGGGCCGATGGCGTTTGCGATGTCATTGCTGCCGTGGCTGAATGCGAAACCGGAGGCGGTGAATACCTGCATCCAGCTGAACATCAGATAGGTCGAGCGCGAAAGTGATTCACCCCGAAGCGTTTTAGCCAGAATGAAGGTGGCCATTCACACCGCCGCACCCACCATCCCCATGATGAAGAAGTTGTTCATGGTGGTCAGGCCCAAGTGCATGTGCTTGAAGCCCTTGAACAACAGCATGGCGGAAATGATCATCGATCCGGCCGCGGCGACCAGCGGGACCCAGTTCTGCAGCGCCCGGAATGCGTCAACCGACGATCTCTTGGTATCGATCTCGTGGAGTTCGCGGTAGTAGTCGGACTCCAGCTCGTCGGGATCGAAATCCCTGCGGTTGGCCGCGACGGCGTCGCGTGCGATCGCACCGGTGTAGGCGATCTGCTGGATTTCGCTGAGACGCTCGAATGCCGCCTTGTGACGCTCGCGGTGCGCGATGCGTTCCTTCTTGATTTCCAGGAGCTTTCGTTCGGCTTCCTCGTTGTACAACAGGATGTGGCGTTTGATCGCGCCGTAGAGCGCGTAGGACACCAGTCCGCCCAGCAGCGGTGAAAGCACCCATGAGATTGCGATTTGGCCGATCTCGTCCCACTGGACCATCTGGAGAGCGGAGAGGCCCTTCCGTCAACGATGCCCAGCGTGACCGCGGCGCCGACGATGCCGCCCACGATCGAGTGTGTGCTCGACACCGGGTATCCCATCCGGTTGGCAAACAGCAGCCACAGCGCTGCCGCCAGCAACGCGGCCAGCATGATGTTCATGAAGTCGTTGGGAGCGACCGACACTCCGGACAGGTCGACGATTCCGCTGCGAATTGTCTCGGTGACATCGCCCCGGCAATCACCGCGCCGCTGACCTCAAAAATGGCTGCCACCAGAAGCGCCTGTTTCATGCTCAGCGTGCCCGCACCGACGCTGGTGCCAAAGGAGTTGGCGACGTCATTGCCGCCGACGTTGAAGGCCATGAACATGCCGACAACGGTGGCCAGGACCAAGATGAGCTTGTTGGCGCCGGGGCCGGCGTAGTCGAACGCCCAGAACGAGAACAGCACGAACGATCCGGCCAGCAGCAGGCCGAACGAGAGGTGCCACGCGCGATCTTGGCCGAACAAGCCCCCGTACTGCGGCGTCGGCGTTATGGGATCCTGTAGTCCGCTTGCCACCAGTGCCCGTCCCTGTGTGCTCTCTGTCGCGGCTCACGCCGGCTCGTACCTGGTGATCGAGCGTCAGCAGGTTACGACACGGCAGCGAGCGCCCGGTAAACGTCGAGTGAACAAAGGCCATACGGTCGGGGCGCACCCCGCGCCCAGCTTGATCGAACTCCCGATGGTGGGCGATGGAGGCGCCGCGAGTGACTGCTGGTTCGTCGTGCGGTGGGCATCAGAGTGGTTGCGGCCGTTTGCCCAACGGTTCGCCGACGAGCCCCGGGCCCGAGCATGACGGCTCGGCCGAGATCGGCCAGACGGGGGCGGATCCTCGAGGCGACGGACCATCAAATGACGTCAGACACGAGGCGCTAGCGCGACTGGGAACTCGCCCCGCGGCGGTCAGAGGTGGCATAGCTGTTGGCCGCCACGCGCAGCAATTCCGCATACGCCCGGAGCTGGGCGGAACAAGCATGTCCCAATGCGGCCAGCGCCTCTGTCATGGCAGCGGACTGCCGAAAAAATGACGCCGATGCCGCATCACTGCACACGTTTGTTGGCACCCACGGAAGCACTTCTTGATCGAGGTGTCCTGCCCGTTCGACAAACTCCGGTGCAACTGTGATCAGGACGCTAGGGGCAACGCTCATCGCTAAGTTAATCGGATTAATCGGATGCATGAATTGTTGCTCCTTACGACACGTGCTTTTACAGCGGTATTCACGGTCAATTCGACCGGGTGCATCGATAGTGTTAGCAACCGATACGGTATTTGTCAACGGCGGAAGCCGTTGAGGGCGTGCAAATAATTCACCGTTTGGAGAATATCTGTCTCGTGGTGAATTGCGATGAATTAAACGGACGATTTACTCTTGTTGGCGCGAGAGATTCGGATATTGACGTCAGTAATCGTTTCTGTAAATAATCGGCTTCTGTAAATCCAACGTCGGAGGTGATTAAACCATGGTCAGGACGATCGGCAGACCGGTTGGGGAATACGCTGAACTGATGCTCGACCCCGGTGGGTGGCCTGGATTCGCGCCCACGGAACTTCGCGGATATTCGGTCGAGACCGGCTTTCGCATTTTGGGGGTCGGCGGCACGTTGGCCGGGGTGCACGGTCTGAGCCAAGACCTTTTCGAGACCTGGGCCGGCCCCGCGGCCAGCGCCGCCACCGCCAGGCTCGCCGAGATTATTGCGCACTGCGAGACGCTGGTTGCGTTCCTACAGTCGATCCAGAGATGGTTTCTAACCGTGGCTGCCGATGTTAGGACAATGCAGCTGCTGATTGCTGCCAGCGTCGCTTCTGCCGAGGCTCAGATCCATGCCTTGGAGGCCGCGGGGCCGGAAAACGAAGCGGCCATCCAAGCCGGGGCTCCGGCGTTGTTGATTAGCAGGCTTGTGAGCTGGGTTGATGATCTTTGGTGCCGCGCTATTGGGGCCGGAGTGTAAGCACCAGGGCTCCGGCGTTCCCTGCCATCCAAGCAATAGTTGTCCAGCGACACGCCATCCACCTGCAGATGGTTGAATCGCTCGCGGCGCGAATTAATGCCTCAGCCGCGGGAGTATTGGCGGCCGCGCCGGTGTAGTCGTCGGGCCTCCGATGGTGCGTCGCTGATGTGCCCAAGGTGTGTGCCCTGTGGCATCCGGCTCAAGACTGGATGGTTGTGAACAACACGTCGGGGTTGAGGATCCCCGCCGGGTCGAAGCTCTGTTTGATCCGCGACATCAAGGCGATCTTGGCCGGGTCTTCGAGCTCGAGAAAGTATGGGGTTTTCGCGCGGCCAACGCCGTGTTCGCCGGAGATGGCGCCACCTAGTTCCATGGCCAACGCAAAGATGTCGGTCATCAGTTGCTTCTTTTTTGCCGGGTCTTTGCAAATGATGGCCAGGTGCACGTTGCCGTCTCCGGCATGCCCACAACCGATCGCGGTACCGCCGGCAGCGGACGCCAGCCCTTTAGCGGTGCTGAGGAACTTCGGCATCGACGCGCGCGGGACGACGGTAGCGATGAGGTCGTCGGCGCCGGCGGCCTTGGCCGCCCAAAACGCCTTCTCGCGCGCCTCGATCAGCTTGCGCGCCGAGGCGCCTTCGAGCACGGAGGCATCCATCGCTCCCAGTTCGGCCAGCAGCTCACCAGTGGCCTCGACATCCTCGAGCAGTCGATCGGCGGTTCGGTCTTCCAGGGCCACAAGCAGATACGCTTGGCAGTTGTCACGAACCTGATCTGGGATGCCCAGCTCGAGGTTCTGGGTGTAAACCAGCGCGGCCATGGTCATGTTGTCGATGTATTCCAGGATGTAGGGCGCCAGTCCGGTCGCCAGGATCTTGGGCACCGCCGCCATGATTTGATCGAAGTCGGCGAAGGGGGCCAGCACGCTGGCGTTGTGAGTCAGCTGCGGGTGCAGATTGACGATCACCTCGGTGGCCAGGGCCAGGGTGCCTTCGGAGCCGACGATGAGCTGGGTGAGGTCGTAGCCCGTGGAGACCTTGGCGATCTTGCCGCCGGTGCGGATGATCTCGCCGGTGGGCAGCACCGCCTGCAGCCCGAGCACGTTATTGCGCGCTATCCTGTACTTGACGGCTCTCATCCCGCCGGCGTTCGTTCCGACGTTCCCGCCGACGCTGGAGGACAGTTCTCCGGGGTGCACCATGTAGCCCAGTCCGCGATCGTGAGTCGCCTCGTCCAGCTGGCTCAATGTGACGCCGGGCTGGACCACGGCGACCTGGTTGTCGGTGTCGACCTCCAGGACTTGATTCATTCGTTCGAAGGAGATCAGCAATCCGCCCTCGCGGGGGCACGCGGCACCCGACAGGCCACACCCCGAACCGCGCGCTGTCACCGGGACGCGGTATTCGGAGGCCGCCGACAGCAGCCGGGAAACCTCCTCGGCGGTGGCCGGCTTGACGACGTACGCCGGCCGCTGGGGCACCTGAGTCAGCTCTTCGTCGTGGGAATAGTCTTCGGGAATCGCGTCGCCGGTGAGCACATTGTTGTTGCCGACGATTTCCACTAACCGCGCTGTTATGTCGATCATCGAAGGGCCTCACATTTCTGCCGTGAGCGGGACAGCGACTCACTTTATAAGCAGTGTCGGTCGAATTGACATAGCCGCCGGGTCGGGGTGAAACGGCGTGAGTGCCGGTATCGGCGGTACAGTTCATCGAGAAGCGGCCAGTGCTGGCGGGCGGCGAGCGCGAAGGTTTTGTGATGTGAAGTAGCGGAACGGTTTTCAACCACGTCGGACTGTGCGTCACTGACCGGGGCCGGTCCCGGCGCTTCTACCAGGAGTTGTTGGGGTTTGGATTCTGGTGGGAAGCCGACGTGCCCGACGCTGGCGCCGACCAATTGTTGCAGCTGGAACGGCCGGTCGGGCTGCATGTGACCTATCTGATTCGTGATGGGCTGGTGCTGGAGCTGCTCGACTACTCGCAACGCTCCGTTGCCGCCGGGGGTAGGCGTGTCATGGATCAGGTTGGGCTTACTCATATCTCGTTTTCGGTATCTGATCTGGCCGCAGTGCGGGACAACGTGGAGGCTCTCGGCGGATCGGTGCTCGAGCGCACGGTGTCGAGGCATTCGGCGATGATCCGTGATCCCCACGGGCAGCTGCTCGAACTGCTGTCAGACGGCTGGCTGGCGGCGGCACCGCCACATCCCTGACGAAGCGCCGACTTGTCATGCGAATTGGATAGGCACATAACACGCTTCACCGGCGCGAACGGCTGCGCTCGAGGCACACACTAGACTTGCGAGTCGTGAATTCCCCGATAAAGCGAGTCGCGATCAGCACCGGTGGCGGGGACGCGCCGGGACTCAATGCGGTGATCCACGCGGCCACTCTTGCCGCGCGAAACCGCGGCTGGGACGTGGTCGGGATCCGAGACGGCCTCAATGGGCTGTTGCTGCCCGAGGACTATCCCGAGGGCGGCCTGATCGAGCTCACCCGCGACCGGGTTCGCGGGATCATCCACCAGGGCGGCACGATCATCGGCACGACCAATCGGGGCAACCCGACCGCCTACCCGGTGCGGCAGAGCGACGGTAGCTGGGCCGAAGTGGACCGCACCGAAGAGCTACTGGGCCGATTCGCGCAGCACCAGATCGATGCGCTGATCCTGGTGGGCGGCGACGGGTCGATGTCGATCGGCCAGCATCTGCACCAGTCGGGGTTACCGCTGGTCGGCGTACCCAAGACCATCGACAATGACCTGGACAAGACGACGTCCACATTCGGCTTCGACAGCGCGGTCGACTTCGCCTCCGAGTGCATCGACCGGCTCTTCACCACCGCGACCTCCCATGGCCGGATCATCGTGGTGGAGGTGATGGGCCGGTACGCGGGATGGATCGCCCTGAACGCCGGCATGGCCTCGGGGGTGCACGCGATCCTCATCCCCGAGATCCCGTTCAGTCTGGAGCTGGTGGCAGCTGTGATCACCGATCGCGAACAGCGCGGCGCGAAATTCTCGATAGTCTGCGTCGCCGAGGGGGCCAAGCCGATCGGCGGCGAGGTCACCATCCTGGGCAAGTCGGTGGGGCAGGCCGAACGCCTCGGTGGCATCGGCGCCAAGGTGGCCGCCGAGCTGGAACGCATGACCGGCCGCGAAGCACGCACGGTGGTATTGGGTCACCTGCTGCGGGGCGGCTCGCCTACCTCGTTCGACCGGCTACTGGGACTGCGCTTCGGCGCCGCCGCCGTGCGGGCTCTCGATGAGGGGCACTACGGCGTCATGGTGGCGCTGAACCCGCCGACGGTGGACTACGTACCGCTTGCCGACGCCACTCATCGGCAGAAGGTCGTTCCGCTCGATTGCGACTCGATCCTGACCGCGCGCGACATGGGGATCAACTTCGGCGACGAGATGCCCACCCACAGCACCATCGATTAGGCGCTCGCGCCTACTGCAGTGGCACCACCTGCTGCTCGAGGTCGAGGATCTGCCGGGTGGTCTTGACCACCACGTCGGGGTTGAGGCTGACCGAGTCGATGCCGGCGCGGACCAGGAACTCGGCCATGTCCGGATAGTCCGACGGCGCCTGGCCGCACAACCCGGAGTGAATGCCGTTGCGGCGGCAGCCCTCCACCGCCAGGCGAATCATCTCCTTGACGCCGTCGTCGCGTTCGTCGTAGTCGAAGCCCACGATTTCGCTGTCGCGGTCGACTCCCAGGGTCAGCTGAGTCAGGTCATTGGAGCCGATCGAGAAGCCGTCGAAGCGCTTGGCGAACTGGTCGATGAGGATGACGTTGTTGGGGATCTCGCACATCGCATACACCTTGAGTCCGTTCTCGCCCCGCCGGAGGCCGTGTTCGGCCATCGTCTCGAGCACCAGGTCCGCTTCGGCGACCCGGCGCACGAATGGCAGCATGATGACCACGTTGGTGAGCCCCATCTGATCGCGGACCCGCTGCATCGCACGGCATTCCAGCGCGAAGCCCTCGGCGTAGGCGGGGTGGGCGTAGCGCGAGGCGCCGCGAAAGCCGATCATCGGGTTGCTCTCGGTCGGCTCGAAGCCGCTGCCGCCGATCAGGCTGGCGTACTCGTTGCTCTTGAAGTCCGACATCCGCACCACCACGGGTTTGGGCCAGAACGCCGCCGCGATGGTGCCGATGCCTTCGGAGAGTCGCTGCACAAAGAACTCGGCACCATCGGAATAGCCGCGGGTGAGCCGTTCGATGGTGCGGCGTGCCTCGGGGTCGTCCACCTTGTCGGGGTGCAGCAGGGCCAGCGGGTGGACCTTGATGTATTCGCCGACAATAAATTCCATCCGGGCCAGTCCCACCCCATCGTTGGGCAGGAACGAGGTCTTGAACGCGAGGTCGGGGTTGCCGAGGTTGACCATGACCTCGGTGCGCGGCCTCGCCAGGTCGGCCACCTCGGTGCGATCCACTTGGAAGCCCACCTCCCCGCGGTACACCCGCCCGGTGTCGCCCTCCACGCACGACACCGTGACAAGTTGGCCGTCCGGCACATTGGTGGTGGCATCCCCGGCGCCGACCACCGCAGGGATACCGAGTTCGCGCGTAATGATCGCGGCGTGGCAGGTGCGGCCACCGCGGTTGGTGACGATCGCGGCGGCGATCTTCATGACCGGCTCCCAGTCCGGCGTTGTGGTGTCGGCGACCAGCACCTGGCCGGGCTTGAAGTCCGATAGCCGCTCGAGGTCATCGATGCGTTTGACCACGCCCGAGGCGACCTTTTCGCCGACCGAGCGGCCCTCGGTCAGTATCTCGCGCTGTTCGCCGGAGCCTTCCAGCACATAGGTTTCCACCGTGGTCATGCTGCGCTGCGAGGCGGCCGTCTCCGGGCGGGCCTGGACGATGTAGAGCTTGCCGTCCAAACCGTCCTTGGCCCACTCGATATCCATCGGTCGCCCGTAGTGCTGCTCGATTGCCAGCGCATAGCCCGCCAATTCGAGCACGTCCTCGTCGGTGATGCAGAAATGAGCACGGTCGGCCTTCGGCGTCGGAATGTTGCGCGTCGTCTGCTTGGTTCCGCCCTCGACAAAGACCATCTTCACCGCCTTGTCGCCGATCAGCCGGCGCAGCACGGCGCGGTGACCGGCCTGGTAGGTCGGCTTGTGGACGTAGAACTCGTCGGGGTCGACCGCGCCCTGTACCACGTTCTCGCCCAGGCCGTAGGCGCCCGTCACGAACACGACGTCATTGAAGCCGGACTCGGTGTCGAGGGTGAACATCACGCCCGAGGAGGCGAGGTCGGAACGGACCATCTTCATGATGCCGATCGACAGCGCCACCTTGAAATGGTCGAAGCCCTGATCGACGCGATAGTGGATGGCCCGGTCGGTGAACAGGCTGGCGAAACAGCGGCGGCACGCATCGAGCAGGCTTTCCTCACCCTTGATGTTGAGAAACGTTTCCTGCTGGCCGGCGAAGCTGGCGGTCGGCAGGTCCTCGGCGGTGGCCGAGCTGCGCACCGCCAGGCTGACGTCCTCGCCGTACTCTTCCTGCATTATCCGGTAGGCGGCCACGATCTCGCTGGCCAGGTCCTCGGGCAGCCCTGCGCCATAGACGATTTCACGGGCGCGTTTGCCTTTGCGGGCCAGCGCGGTGACATCGTCGGCGTCCAGATCGTCCAGCTCGGCGTGCAGCGCGTCCCACGCGCCGGCCCGGTCCAGCATGTGCTTGTAGGCATCGGCGGTGGTGGCAAATCCGTGCGGTACGCGCACACCCTGCTGCGACAGCTTCTGGAACATCTCGCCCAGCGAAGCGTTCTTGCCGCCCACCAGTGGCACGTCCTCGATGCCGAACTCTTCGAAGAAGCGAACGTAGGAAAAGCTGCTCATGACCCAATCCTCCATATAGTTACTGCGTCAATACGCGTCGTAGAAGCCGCTGTTAGCCTTGCGCAGCGCCCAAACGTAGTCCGCACGCTCGTGCGCCTCCGACCCTTTGGTGTCCGGAGCCGCCAGCAGCCCGCGCACCTGGTTGAGATCCTGAAATCCTTTGCGGCTCAGCCAGTCCTGCAACTCCCGGAGCAACACGGCCGCATACTCGGGTCCGTGGCGCAGCAGGGCTGACGCGGTTTGCACGACGTCCGCCCCGGCGAGCAGATACTTGGCGACGTCGCTGGCGTGCTCTACTCCGGTGGTCGCGGCCAGCGAGGCTCGCGTCCGGCCGTGCAGCAACGAGATCCAGGTCAGCCCCAGGCGCGTGTCTCCCGGGGTGGACAGCGTGATACCGCGAACCAGGCTGAGGGTCTCGGGGTCGATGTCAGGCTGCAGAAACCGGTTGAACAGCACCAGTCCGTCAGCGCCGGCAGCATCGAGGCGATGTGCCATGTCGGCGGTGGCGCTGAAGTACGGGCTGAGTTTGACCGCGACGGGAACCGTTGTCGCGGTTTTGACCTCATCGAGCACCTCGAGGTGGCGCTGCTCGACGGCATGGGCGTTGAGGCCGGTATCACCGGGAAGGTAGTAGATGTTGAGCTCAATCGCGGCCGCGCCGGCCTCTTGCATGGAATGGGCGTAGCGCGCCCAGTTGCCGGGTGTGGACGCGTTGAGGCTGCCGATGATCGGGATGTCCACCGATGCAGACGCACGTTCGATCAGGCGCAGGTATCGCTGGGCCTGGCTGGCCACGTCGACGGCAGGAGGAAAGTAGCTCAGCGACTCGGGCGAGCTTTCGCTGCCCTGGGCGGCCATCAGTTCGTTCTGCTCGGCTTCGCGACGCAGTTGTTCCTCGAACAGCGAATACAGGACCACCGCGCCGACGCCGGCGTCGGCGAGCGCACGGACGCCGTGCAACGTCTGGCTCAGCGGCGATGCCGAGGCCAGCAGCGGACTGCGCAGGCTGAGTCCGAGGTAGGTAGTCGACAGGTCCATTAGCTCTCCCTCCGGGAATCGGACGGAAACTCTTGTGGCGCGCGAGAGGCCATGTCTTCGTAGACTTCCCAGCGCTGGTCGATTGACTCTTCGGCCAGCACGAGCAGGCGGTCAGCCTCGTCGGGGTCAGAGTTGGCCAGGCTGCGGAAGCGTAGCTCGCGGTCGCGATAGTCAGCAAGCGCCAGCCGGGGACGGTGGGAATCCAGCAGGAATGGCGGGCGGCCGGTGGAGCGCAGCACCGGGTTGTAGCGAATCAGTGGCCAGTGCCCGCTGGCGACCGCGCGGTACTGTTGGTCCAGGCCGTAGCGCAGCTCGAAGCCGTGCGCGATGCAGTGGCTGTAAGCGATCACCAGCGAAGGGCCGTCGTAGGCCTCGGCCTCCCGGAAGGCCAGCAAGGTCTGCTGCGGATCGGCGCCCATAGCGACCCGCGCCACGTAGACGTTGCCATACGAAATAGCCTGCAGCGCTAAGTCTTTACGTGGAACCGTCTTGCCCCCGGCGGCGAACTTGGCCACCGCGCCCAGCGGTGTGCTCTTCGACATCTGCCCGCCGGTGTTGGAATACACCTCGGTGTCGAGCACCAGCACGTTGACGTTGTGCCCGCTGGCCAGCACGTGGTCCAGCCCGCCGGCGCCGATGTCGTAGGCCCACCCGTCGCCGCCGACGATCCAGACGCTGCGGCGGATCAAGTGATCGATGACGCTGCGCAGCTCGTCGGCTTGCGCCGGCGCCAGACCGTCCAGTTCATCGAGGCGGGCGCGCAATTCGGCGACCCTTTCGCGCTGGGCGCGCAACTCCGACTCACGCTCTTGCGGGGCGGCCAGGATGGCATCGACCAGATCCGCGCCCAGCACGTCGCGCAGTTCGGTCAGCCGGTGCCGGGCCTGGCGCACGTGGGTGTCGGCGGCCAGCCGCATACCCAGGCCGAACTCCGCGTTGTCTTCGAACAGTGAGTTAGACCATGCTGGACCGCGTCCCTCGGCGTTGGTCGCCCACGGTGTGGTGGGTAGGTTGCCGCCATAGATCGACGAGCAGCCGGTGGCATTGGCGACCATTAGCCGGTCACCGAACAACTGGGAAAGCAGTTTGAGGTAGGGGGTCTCCCCACAGCCGGCACACGCGCCGGAAAACTCGAACAGCGGCTGCAGGAACTGGGTGCCGCGCACCGTCCCGAAGTCCACCCTGGATCGGTTGGCCACCGGCAGGGTTTCGAAGAACGCGATGTTCTCGCGGGAGGCGGCGACGAGTGGTTCGCGCGGGGCAAGATTGATCGCCTTGGTCACCGGTTTGCCGGGAACGACAGCGGGGCAGGCCTCCACGCACAGATTGCAGCCGGTGCAATCTTCGGCATAGACCTGCAGGGTGTAGCGGGTGTCGGGGAGACCGACCGCGTCCAGCGGTGCCGAGGCGAAGGTGGCCGGTGCGGCATCGAGCCGGTCGCGCGGGTAGAGCGTGGTGCGAATGACACTGTGCGGGCAGACAAACGAGCAGTTGCCGCACTGGATGCAGGTGTCGGGGTCCCACACCGCAACCAGATCCGAGATATTGCGCTTTTCGTAGGCGGCGGTGCCGCTGGGGTAGCTGCCGTCGGCCGGTAGTGCGCTGACCGGCAGCTCATCTCCGCGCCCGGCGATCATCTCCGCGGTAACCGTGCGCACGAACTCCGGGGCGTGTTGGGGAACCGGTGGTTCCAACTGTCTGGTGGAGCTGACGGTGTCGGGCACTTGGACCGGGTGCAGGCCGGCGAGCGCGTGATCGACGGCGTTGACTTCACGGGCCACCACGTCGGCGCCGTGGGCGGCATAGGTCTTGGCAACGCTGGCCTTGATCTTGGCGATCGCCTGATCCACCGGCAGCACACCGGCGATCGCGAAAAAACAGGTCTGCAGGACGATGTTGATCCGGCCGGCCAGACCGACCTCGCGCGCGATCTTGCCCGCGTCGACCACGTAGAGCCGGATGCGCTTGTCGATGATCTGTTGCTGCACCGGGGCGGGCAGGCTGTCCCACACCCGCTCGGGTGGGCGCGCGCTGTTGAGTAACAGTGCGGCACCGTGGGCGGCCCGGCCCAGCACGTCCACCTTGTTCAGGAACCGCTGGTGGTGGCAGCCGACGAAGCTCGCCTGTTGCACCAGGTACGGCGCCCGAATCGGTTGCGGGCCAAACCGCAGATGCGAGACGGTTTGTGAGCCGGATTTCTTGGAGTCGTAGACGAAATACCCTTGGGCGTAAATATCTTCCTCGCCACCGAGAATTTTGATGGTGTTCTTGTTGGCGCCCACCGTGCCGTCGGAACCCATGCCGAAAAACACGGCTTTGGTGGTCGCCGGCGTCTCGATGTCGAAGTCCGGATCGTAGCTGATGCTGGTGCCGCTGACGTCGTCGTCGATGCCCACGGTGAAGCGAGTGCGCGGACGCTGGCCGGCCAACTCGGCGAAGACACCGGCGACCATTCCGGGGGTGAATTCCTTGGACGACAGGCCGTAGCGTCCCCCGCAGACCACCGGCAGCGATGATCTCTGCCCGCTGCTATAGGCCTCGGTCAGGGCGGCGGTGACATCCAAATACAGTGGCTCGCCTTGGGATCCGGGTTCCTTGGTGCGGTCCAGGACCGCGATCGCGCGGACCGTCGGGGGCAGGGCCGCCAGCAGGGCCTCGGCCGGAAATGGACGGTAGAGGCGGATTTGGGCCACCCCGACGCGCTCACCGCGCTCGGTGAGGGCGGTCACGGTTTCGGCCGCGGTCTGACCGCCGGATCCCATCAGCACCATCACCCGCTCGGCCTCGGGGTGACCGGTGTAGTCCACGATGTGCATCGGGCGCCCGGTGCGCTCGCCGAGCTCGCGCAGCAGCCCCTCGACCACCTCGGGTACCCGGGCATAGAACGGGTTCACCGTTTCGCGGGCCTGGAAGTAAGTGTCGGGATTCTGGGCGGTGCCGCGGATGGACGGCCGATCCGGCGACAGCGCCCGGTCGCGGTGGGCCAGGACCAACTCCTGGGGGACCAGCGCGCGCAAGTCGTCGTCGGTGAGCACCTCGATGGTGTTGAGCTCATGGGAGGTGCGGAAACCGTCGAAGAAATGCACGAACGGTACTCGGGTGCGCAGGGTGGCGGCCTGGGCGATCAGGGCCAGGTCGTGGGCCTCCTGCACCGAGGCCGATGCCAGCAGCGCAAATCCGGTCTGGCGCACCGCCATGACATCCTGATGATCGCCGAATATCGAAAGTGCCTGTGCCGCAATCGATCGAGCCGCGACATGCATCACCGCCGAGGTCAGTTCGCCGGCGATCTTGTACATGTTGGGGATCATCAGCAGCAGGCCTTGGGAGGCGGTGAACGTCGTCGTCAACGCCCCGCCTTGCAGGGAGCCGTGCAGCGCACCGGCCGCCCCGCCTTCGCTTTGCATCTCCACCACCGTCGGCACCGTGCCGTAGATGTTGGGCCGGTTCTGGTTTGACCAGGCGTCGGCGAGCTCGGCCATCGGGGAGGAGGGAGTGATCGGGTAGATACAGCAGACTTCGTTGAGCCGGTAGGCCACCGATGCCGTCGCTTCGTTGCCATCCACCGTGGTGCGCGTCATCGTGGCTCCGCAATCATCTCGATGGCGTGCACCGGGCATTGGTCATAACAGGTCGCACAACCCGTGCAGCGGTCGTAGTCGAAGCGGTAACGGTGGCCGCGCCCGAGCTTGATCACCGCGTCCTCCGGGCAGGCGCCCAAGCAACCGTCGCACTCGAAGCAGTTGCCGCACGACAGGCAGCGCCCGGCCTCGAACGTCGCTGCCTCCGCGGACAGGCCGCCCATCACTTCGTCGAATCCGCTGATCCGGTCCTCGGGGGAGAGTTCGGGTTGCTGGCGCCGGCGGGCGTCGCCGAAATACCACAGGTGCAGCCGGTCGAAATCGGCGACGGGATGCTTGGGTGGGCGTTGGGTGGGGTCTCCCCGTAGCCACGCGTCGATGTAGTGGGCGGCCTTCTTGCCGTGCCCGACCCCGACGGTGACGGTGCGTTCGCAGGGCACCATGTCGCCGCCGGCGAACACCCCGAGACAGCCGGTCATCAGCGTCGGGGAGACCCGCACGCCGCCGTCACGGTCGAATTCCACCCCGGGCAATGTGCGCATGAACGCCGATTCGGTTTCCTGTCCCAGTGCCATGATGACCGTGTCGGCGGCCAGCGTCTCAAACCGCCCGGTCGGCCGGGGGTGCCCGGTGTCGTCGAGTTCCATTTGCTCGACCCGGATTTCGTGATCGTCGAACGCGGTGATGGTGCGCAGCCAGTTGATCTGCACCCCTTCGCGCTGCGCGTCTTGGCGCTCCTCTTCGTGCGCGGGCATCTGAGCTTCGGTGCGCCGGTAGATGATCACGGTGTCCTGCGCGCCGAGCCGGCGCGCGACGCGGGCGGCGTCCATGGCGGTGTTGCCGCCGCCGTAGACCGCGACGTGGCTTCCGAGTTCGGGCTTTTCGCCCGCGGCCACCTGATGCAGGAATGACACGGCGTCGATCAGCGATCTTGCGTCACGAGAGGGGATGTTGACCCGCTTGGCCAGGTGGGCACCGACGGCGACGAACACCGCGTCGAAGTTTCCGGTCTCGCGTTCTTCGGCGAGGTCTTCGACACGGTGTCCGGTTGTGAGCTGCACGCCCAGGGCGGCGATGCGTTCGATTTCGGCGTCCAGCACATCGCGGGGGAGCCGGTAGCTCGGGATGCCGTAGCGCATCATTCCGCCCGGCTCGGCGCCGGCGTCGCGAACCTCGACGTGATGCCCAAGCCGGGCCAGGTGATAGGCCGCCGAGAGTCCACTGGGGCCGGCGCCGACAACGAGCACTCGTTTGCCGGTGGGCTGCGGTGCGGGCTGGAAGCGCCACTGTTTCTCGCGTGCGGTGTCGCCGAGAAAGCGCTCGACCGCGTGGATGGACACCGATGCATCGAGATCTGCTCTGTTGCAGACGGATTCGCATGGGTAATAGCACACCCGGCCGTGGATGGCGGCGAACGGATTGTCAGCGGTCAGCTGACGCCAGGCCCGCTCGTGCTCGCCGACGCGGGCGTGGGCGAGCCAGGCCTGGATGTTTTCGCCGGCCGGGCAACCGGCGTTGCAGGGCGGCAACAGGTCGACGTACACCGGGCGACGTTCGCGGTCCGGCCCCGCGCGGTGCCGTCCGTGTAGCAGGTCGGGCAGGGGCGTGACATCTTCGGGTGCTGGTTCGGGTGCTGGCGCCGCTACCTCGGGCACGTCACCGGGGGACTGCTCGGGCACCATGGTGGCAACGATATGACCCGGGCATGGTGGTGTGCAGCTTTCGTTTGGCCTTCAAGGTAGGGACTTCTGACCCTGATCGTGGACTGAGGTGGGGGTGAATGGTAAAGGGATGGAGCATCTAACCCCCCTCGATGCGACTTTCCTGGAGGTTGAGGACAGCGATCCGCATGTGAGCCTGGCGATCGGCGGTGTGTCGATTGTGGAAGGGCCGGCTCGGGCTTTCGGGGAGTTCGTCGACTCCTTCGCGGAGCGGGCGTCGGCGATTCCGCGCTTCAAACAGATCCTGCGGACCCATCCGCTCGATCTCGGTTCACCCGAATGGGTCGCGGACCCGCACTTCGACGTTTCCCGACATGTACACCACCTTGCGCTGCCGCAACCGGGCGGCGACGCCGAACTTTTCGAGATGATCGCGACGGTGATGGAGCGACGGCTCGATCGGGACCGTCCGCTCTGGGAGTGCTATCTCATCGAGGGGCTCAGCGATGACCGGTGGGCGGTGCTGACCAAATTGCATCACTGCATCGCCGATGGCATCGCGACAACGCAGATGTTGGCCAAGTTCGGTGACGAAAGCGGCGGTGGCGGGTCCTTTGCCACCGAGATTCGTGCGGCCAAAGAGCCGGCTCCGCACGGGCCGGGGCTTCCGGTGAAGGTCAGTCTGAACCCGCTGAACTGGGTGACCGGGATTGTGCGGGGCGCTCTGGGTGCGGTCTCCGTTGTCGAGCATGTCGCGTTAGGGGCCGCCGAACTGACCGGCAGTCTGCTCAGTCCCGCGCCGGAAACGTCACTGAGCGGGCCTGTCACCACGCTGCGGCGCTTCAGCGTGGCGCGGGTGCGCTTGTCCGATCTGCACACGGTTGCGCGAGCATTCGACGTGACGCTCAATGACGTGGCGTTGGCGGCGATCACCAGCAGCTACCGGTCGATTCTGCTGGAGCGGGGGAAAAGCCCGGCCACACCTCGCTGCGCACGCTGGTACCGGTGTCGGTGCGCGGGATGAGCCACTTCAACATGACTGACAATCAGGTCTCGGCGATGCTGCCCTTGTTGCCCGTCGATGAGGAAGACCCGGTCAAACAGCTTGAGCTGGTACACCGTCGGTTGGTCGAAGCCAAAGCCAGCGGCCAGCGTGAAGGCGGCACCGCGTTGGTTGCCGCGGCGAAAAGCGCGCCATTTGCGTTCTCGGCGTGGGCGGTACGGTTGCTGAGCCGGTTGCCGCAACGCGCGGTGGTGGCGTTGGCGACCAATGTGCCCGGGCCGCGGGACGAGCAGAAGCTGATGGGTCGGCGCGTGCTGGAGATGTTGCCGATTCCACCGATCGCGCTGAACCTGCGTACCGGGGTCGCGATGGTCAGCTACGGCGACAACTTCGTCTTCGGGATCACCGCCGACTACGACACCGCACCGGATATCGAGGTGCTGGCCGCCGGGATCGAGGATGGGGTGGCGCGATTGGTGAAGGAGAGCCGCGGCAAGCGGGGGAGCGCGGCGGGCTGAACCCCGACATCGCCTGTTCGGCTATGGTGTTGGCTCCTATGATCGCACTGGCCGCTACGAGAAGCTCCGGCGCCCAATGCCTTACGTGGTCTTTTCGGTCTTTCGGCATTTTGTGACCATCCGGCCCTCGGTGCCGGCAATGCTGCAGGTGAGATCGAGGTTGAACAGGCTTCATCGCCGACTACACGATCACCAACTCGAGCTCGATGCGGCTAAACGACTGGCGACTCGAATTCGACTTGCCAGTGCGAGAATTCCTCTCGGACTCGTGGAACGACTACCGTGGGACGGGCAAGTTGGGGCAGAGGGCAATGTAGTCGACATCGGGCGATATCCATTCGCGCCAATCATGGCGGCTGATGCTGGATGTGAGTTTTGAACACAGAACCGTGACGGTGGCATCCAGCGGCGTGGGCCAGACCCGCACCGTAGCGTCGGCGCTGCTGGACACCAAGGTGTGCCCGTCGGGGCTGAACGCCACACCAAGGACGCTGTCGGTGTGCCCCCGCAGGGGTTGGCCCAGCCCGGCAGGGGTCAGATTGGTGAGGTCCCAGAGCTGCACGGTGTGGTCAGAACTGCCCGACGCTAGCGTATGACCGTCGGGGCTGAACGCCACACCAAGGACGCTGTCGGTGTGCCCCCGCAGGGGTTGGCCCAGCCCGGCAGGGGTCAGATTGGTGAGGTCCCAGAGCTGCACGGTGTGGTCAGAACTGCCCGACGCTAGCGTATGACCGTCGGGGCTGAACGCCACCCGATTCACGTATCCGCTATGTCCGTGCAGGGGGTGCCCAAGCGGGCTCGGGTGCGCCGGGTCGGTGAGGTTCCACAGCACGACGGTGTCGTCGCCGCTGCCGGAAGCGAGCAAGCGGCCGTCAGGGCTGAAGGCCACGCCAAGCACGGCGCTGCTATAGCCATACAGGGGTTTGCCGAGCTGTCGCGCGTGGGCTGGGTCCGTCGTCGCCGCCGGAGGCCAGCGTCTGCACGTCAGGGCTGAACACCGCACTGCGCACGGGGCCGGTATGTCCCCGAACGGGCAGCACAGTATTGAGGTTCCACAACCGGATGGTGCCGTCGTGGCTTCCGGTGGTCAGGGTGTGTCCGTCGGGCCCGAACGCGATGCTCCATACGGTTCCGTGGTGGCCGGTCAGAGGTTGACCCAACGGACCGGGCTGCGCTGGATCTGTGACGTCCCATAGTCGCACCGTGTCGTCGACGCTGCCGGAGGCCAGGGTGTTTCCGTCGGGACCGAACGCCACGCTGGCTACACCGGCGCTGTGGCCCTGCAGGGGTGGGCCCAGGGGGCCCGGGTGTGCGGGGTCGGTGAGGTTCCACAGTCGGATGGTGCCGTCGTCGCTGCCGGAGGCCAGGGTGTGTCCGTCGGGGCTGAACGCGACGCCGGCGACACTGGCGCTGTGGCCTTCCAGGGGTGGGCCTAGGGGGCCTGGGTGTGCGGGGTCGGTGAGGTTCCATAGCTGGATGGTGCCGTCGTGGCTGCCGGAGGCCAGGGTGTGTCCGTCGGGGCTGAACGCGACGCCGGCGACACTGGCGCTGTGGCCCTGCAGGGGTGGGCCTAGGGGGCCTGGGTGTGCGGGGTCGGTGAGGTTCCACAGCTGGATGTTGCCGTTCTCGCCGCCGGAAGCCAGGGTGTGCCTGTCGGGACTTATCGCAACGGTGTTAACGGGTGCTTGCGTGGGGATGATGATGCGAGTGGTGTTCAGCGCCGCGGTGGCCGTGTAGAACGCGCCGCGGCTGGCGGCTGGGTTGGAACGCAACTGTCGTGCCGCCAGGGTGGCGGCGAGCGCGCGAATATCGCTCTCCGCGATGGTCCCGGAGAACACCAACGAGGCCTGCGCATCGAGTTGGGCGGCCAGTGCGTCGCGGGCTTGACGGGTGGCGCGGTTGAACATGATCACCGCGGTGGCGGCGCCTACCACGGCGATAACGGCGATGACGGACGTTGCGGCGATTACCGCGCGCAGGACGCGAGACCGCTGTCGTAGGGCGGCGGCGCTCTCTTGAGCCTGCTCGCGCGCTTGGGTTTCGGCGGCCGCGAGTTTCTTGGCGGCCTCGAGTTCGGCCCGCTGGCGTTGCTTCTCGAGCTCGGCTCGTTCGTTTTCGCAGTGCCGGGAGGCCAGCAGGTAGTCGTGGGTTTGGTTGAGGCGTTCGCGGAATCCGGTTTTGGCGGCTAGGTTTTCGGCTGCGGCCAGCTGGGATCCGCGCAGCAGCCAGGCTTCGTCGCGCCGCTTTTTCTCCCACTCGGCGGCGCTGCGTTCCAGCGCGTCGGCCGCCTTGAGGTCTTCGACCTCGTCCGCCAGCCAGCCCGAGAGATCGCCCCATTGGCGCAGCAGACTCTCCAAGGCGACCTCGACGATGACCTCTCCGTCGCGTAGGTCTTTGATCAGCAACCGGCGGGCCAGGAACCGCTCTAGCAGCGGGCGGCTGTCATCGGGCAGGTCGGCCCAGCGTGCCAAGCGGCGCATCGGCTGGTCGTTGTCGGGATTGATGGTGGCCAGCCACGGGATGAACGCCGCGCGCAGCAATTTGAGTTGCTGGGCCCGCTCGTCGGGATCCGAGGACAGAATCTCGTGGATCTCGGCTTGCACGACGCCATCGATTCCGCCCCGCTTGGCGTAAGGCTCGAGAGTGAGCCGGCCCGTCGACCCGTAGTCGCGGTACAGCCATGCCAGCGTCAGTGACAGCAGCGGCAGCGTGTCTGCGCCGCCGGTGGCGTCGGCGAGCAGGTGGCGCACCAGTTCCTCGTCGAGGTACAGCGGGCGTCCGCCGTCCGTCGAACGCTGCGAAGGTCCGGTGATCACCCTGTTGAACTGGGTTGCGTCCATCGGCCGAAGGTCGAACTGCTTGGTCTGCAGCCCGGCAAGCTGTGGAGCGGTCTGCATCAGCTCGTAGCGGTCGGTGCGGATCGTCGCTGCCACAATCAATGGCAGCCTGTCCTGGCCGTTCGTGCCGAGAGCCAGATCCCGGATGAGCGCCAACAACCCGGCGGCCTCCACGCCGGCGTCGCTGGTGAACAGCTCTTCGGCCCGATCCAGCGGCAACACCAGGGTCACCGGGGTGTCATCGGTAGCCCCGGTTGCCGGTTGCCGGTTGGCGGCCTTACGGCACTCCAGCAGCCACGTCCGCAGCCGGGCCACGTCGCCGCTCGCGCACGCTTCCTTGATGTCGCCCAGCGGCGGCTGTGCCAGGCCGAGGCGTTGCCGCGTGGTGCAGATCGCCTGTGCCAGCCCGCAGGCGCCGGTGAGCGCCTTGAGCTCGGGGCGGACAATGTCGAGGACGAGATACTTGCTTGCCTGTCTTTGCAGCCGGGGCACGATTCCCGCACGCAGAAAACACGACTTGCCGGCTCCGGACGCGCCCAGCACCACGAACAGGGTCTCGTCGCTCGCACGCATTCCGCGCAGGGCGTCCATCGCCCGCGCCACCTCGGCGTCCCGACCGAAAAAGACGCCCGCGTCGACCGGCTGGAAGGGTTCCCATCCGAGGTATGGCGGTCGGTCCGGTTGCGACGGTGGTGGCCAGGGGAACGACGCGGCCCCCATGCCGGCGCGCGGGATGTCCTCGAGTCCAAGGGGCGCGGTGTCTCTAGGCGATGGCGAGTCGACGAGCTTGGGGGTCTGCGTAGCAACCTGGATGTGGTGTCCGGCCGTGGTGGTCTGCCCGCCCGGCGGCGTCGCCAGTGCGGCAGCTGCCGCCATCGCGAGTTCACCAGCGCTGGGGTAGCGATCGTCAGGTTGTTTCGCCATGCCACGGGCAATGACATCGTCGAATCCCGCGGGCACGGCGGACCGGCGCTCACTCGGCTTCGGCGGGGGCGTGGCGAGATGCGCCGTCATTTGCAGCGCTACCCGGTCACCAGGGAATGGCATTTCGCCGGTAAGGCATTCATAGAGCAAACATGTCAGCGAATAGACGTCGGCGCGGGCATCGATGACGTCGCTCATCATTCGTTCGGGGGCCATGTATGCCCACGTTCCGGCGGTGCGGCTCTCGGCGGTCAATTTGGCGCCGGTACCGTCCTGGGCCAGGCCGAAATCGATCAGGTACACGAATCCTTGATCGGTCATCAAGGCGTTGGATGGTTTAACATCCCGGTGCACCAGCCCATGGGCGTGGGCGGCATCCAGAGCGGCTGCGATCTGTTCGACCATTCGAACGGCTCGCGCCGGAGTCATGGGACCGTCGCGCTGGAGCGCGACCTCGAGGTCAACCCCGTTGATGATCGGCATTACCAGGTACAACTGGCCGTCAATTTCGCCGGTGTCGTGGACGGGGATGATGTGCGGGTCGGTCAACCGAGCCGCGATGAGAGCTTCCCGGCTGAACCTCGCGCGAAAACCCGGCTCGTTGGCCCGATCGGCAGGCAAGATTTTGATCGCCACGTCGCGTCCCATAACGGTGTCGTGCGCCTTATATACCGTGCCTGCAGCACCCTGTCCGATGAGCTCGAACAACCGATATCGACCGAATTCCCTGGCGTCCAATTGATTACGCTCTCAACCTAACTGTTCTGCACATCACCCGACTCTTCTAACGTGCCGCGTACCGCCCAATTTGTAGCCCATAAGGCATGCTTCCGACACTCTTTTGGAGATTCCCCATCGCATTAGCGGGGTGATGTCGATGTCGTAGGTGGGGCGACGTGCATCGTAGAGCAACACGGTATAGGCGCCGCCGAGAAACACGAAGTCGACCCGGTGCGGATGTGGCCAACAGCACCCGCTCACCGAGAAGCGCGCTGTGACCTCCCCGCGGCTGTCTCCGCCGCGTCGCGCAACTCCTCGTAGGCTCGCAACGTCAGGTCTGCCAGTCGTGTCGGATCCTCGATGGCCGCGGCGTTGGCGATGAACCCGAAGTCCATATTGTCGTGGTAGGAGGCCAGCGTGGCGTTGAGCCCGATGGCGGCGGCGAGCGCGGAGACCGGGTAGATGCCGAGGAGTCGGGCTCCGTTGAGGTATCGGATGTCTGAGGCGCCTGCGACGTTGGAGATGACCAGGTTGCACGCCGGGTGCGCGATGCGATCGAGATGGGTGGAGGCGCCCACGCCGGCGAGCGCGACGAGTCCGACCGCGTAGGTCATGGCCGCTTCCTTCGACATGGCGCCGAGTTCTTTTTTGGCGGTGGCCACCGAGTTCATTACTTGCCCGATCCGTTCTGGCATGCTCGCCCGCGGCTGGCCGAGCCGCACGAAGATCGCCGACACCCGTGTTCCGATCGTGGTGTCGTCGTCGGCGCGCAGCGAGACCGGACACATCGCGATGAAAGGATGGGCGAACTCGCGCTCGGTCTCGCGTAGGTATGCGTGCAGTCCGCCGTCGATGACGCTGGCGGCGACGTCGTTGAGGGTGGCCCCGAAGTGATGGCCGATTTCGCGCATCTCGGCAAGCGGCAGCGACAGTGTTGCGAACCGTCGACCGATTTCCAGCGGTGCGTTGGTGGGGGCGTGCTGCGCGACGAACGGCAGACTGCCCTCGAGGTGGGATCCCAGCAGACCGGAAAGCACCTTGCGCGCCGCGCCGACAGCGACCTGGTTCAGCGCCGTGAACTCGGTGACCGCCCCGCGGATCGAGTGAGCGACCTTCTCGGCCAGCGGCGTGGGCGGGTGCGGTTCGGGGACGGGCGCATCGAGTGCGAATGCGGGCTTGGGGATGGTGTCGCGGTCGGAGGTGCTCAGTCCCTCGTAGAGCCGCTTGAGGCCGGATTCGCCATCGATGATCGAATGGTGCGTCTTCGTGTAGATCGCGAACATGTCGTCCGGCACACCATCGATCACCCAACACCGAAACAGCGGCCGGTGCCGGTCGAGTTGTGGTTCGTGTAGATCGGCAACCAGGCGCAGCAGATCGTCGTAGCCGGCGCCGGCCGGCAACGCCAGGTGCCCAACGTGGTAGTGCGGGTCCCAGTTCGCCACCTCCCGGAAATGGGGCGCGCCCCGGACCAGCAGTTCCGGGACATAGTTGAACGGCGGCGTGGGTGAGCACCCTCGGTAGGCGGCCACGATCTCGTCCACGGGATCTCGGCCGAACGGCTTCTTGAACAGCAACATCGCGCCGACGTGTGTGGTGCCGGCCGGCGACTCGAGCAGCAGCCAGGAAAGATCCAGTGGCGGAATCGGTTTGGTCATCGTCGAGCTCCCATCCGAGATCCGGGCCACCGTGTGATCGTCCATCGGGGCAGGGCGCTCAAGGGTCCGTACCCCGGATGCTCCCTCGCGACGACCGCGGTCGACGAGGGCCTAAGGGCCCTTGCTGTGCCAGCCGTAAGTCCCTGCGGCTAGGCGTGAGACCGGCCGGTTCGGCAGTCCCGGCGCCGGGGCCGCTCGGATAGTCGTTTCGAACCTGCTGTGGCAGCGTCGAATCGCGCCCTGAACAGGATCGGGGAAATCGCCGAACGCCTGTTCGTGCGTCTGCGATCGTTCTGACCACCCCGGACCGCCAACCCGGCTAACATTCTGTAGCGGTCCTGAGGTTGTCGGACTACCGGGTATGGGAGCCGCCGATGTCGACATACGTGATCGCAGCGCCCGATGCTTTTTCCGTAGCGTCGGGGGAGCTGGCCGGTATCGAGGCGGCGGTCAAGGGGGCGGCCGCGGCGGCGGCGCCCTCGACGACGGGGATCATCTCCGCGGCGGCAGACGAGGTGTCCACGGCCATCGCGCGGCTTTTCGGCAGCTACGCTGACGAGTTTCAGACGCTGAGTGCGCAAGCGACGCGGTTTCAGGCCCAGTTTGAGCGCGCGTTGAGCGAGGCCGGGGCCGCCTATGCGGCCGCCGAGGCCGCGAACGTGTCGCCGTTGCGGGCGTTGCTGCAAGAGGCGGAGAGCCTCGGGGTTTTCGCACCCATTGAGCGGCTCATCGGGCGTCCGCTGTTCGGCAACGGTTCCGTCGCGGCCGCGAGCACCGGGGCCACCGAGGCCAGCTCGCTGCTCACCTCGGGCACCAACCAGGCAGGCCTGGGCGGGGCGGTGAACTACGCCGCCGCCGAGGCGCTCGCCGCTCCGGCTACCGGGGCGACCGGGGTCAAGTCGGGGTTCTCGTTCCTGCAGATTCCGATCGGCCCGTCGGAATTCCTGGGCATCACGATTCCGCAATTCAACTTCCCCGCCCCCGCACACTGGTACTTCCCGACGCAGGCCGACGGTTCGGTCAACGCCAACGGCGTCATCTACCTACAGCACGGCTTCGGGGCGATCGGCTGGTTCTACCAGCCGCTGGCCATGCAGCTGGCGCAGCAGACCAACAGCATCGTGGTGGTTCCCACCGTGCCTTCGATTCCGTTGCCGTTCGGCATGTGGATCGGCGGTGCGCAGATGCAGCAGGGCGTGGGCTCGCTGTTCCTGGGCAGTCAGACGGCGCTGAACATCAGCGCGAACCAGGCCGGCTACCTGGGCACCCTGCCGCAGGACTTCATCTTGTCCGGGCACTCCGCCGGCGGTGGGCTGGCCTCGATCGCCGCCGGCAGCTACCTCGCGAACCTTGGGGCGGCCACCAACCACCTACAGGGTGTGGTGATGTTCGACGGGGTCGCGTCGAATGCCTCGGCCTTCGGGGCTGCGGTAGCCAACCTGCAGGCGGCGAATGTTCCCATCTATGTGGTGGCAGCACCACCGCAGCCATGGAACGCTTTTGGTGCCACCACGAATCAACTGGTCAATCTGTACCCAGGCCAGTTCACCGGGGTCGAGATTGTCAACGGCTCACACGTCGACTCGATGCTGGGCGGAAATCCCCTCATCGACTTCGCCGCCCAGCTGCTGACCGGGTTCTCCTCGCCCGGCGCCACCCAGGCCGTGTACACGTTGTCCTCGGGGTGGATCAACGACATCTGGGCCGGTGCCGACCCGCTAAACCCGATCTACGGCATCTACGGACCCACCGGTGGCTACGTCGCCCCCGGCGGCCAGGCGATCTTCCTCGGGCCGACCGCCGGGATCGTATTGCCGGCGTAGTCGAGTCGGCGCAGACGAACGGGACGCCGGTTCCGGCGGCGACCCGCCGCCGCGGTCCCGGGGATCAGCCCCGGAGCGCAGGTTGTTCACCCACTCGCGCCGCCGTCGAACAGGGCGCCCGCATCGGCGGCGACTGGCGCAACACCCAAGGACCGCAGTATCTTCCACGACGTCGCGGTTGCCGCCGAGATCACCGGCAAGCCCAGCATCGCCTCAGCGGCGGGAATCGCTGCCAGGGAGGGCATTTGGACGCATGCCGACAACACGACGGCGTCGGCGTCGTGGGTGTCGAGCCGAAGGGCGATGTGCGGCGGGCGCATCGGGTCCAGGCATCCCACCACACGGTTGTCCTCTACCTCGAGGCTGATCACATCCATTACCTCGATGCCCTCGGCTTCGATGTAGTCGACCACCTGCGACGTAAGAGGTTTCATGTAGGGCGCAACCATCGCGATCTTCTTGGCGCCCAGTTCCCGGATGCCCTCGACCAGAGCGCCGGCGCTGGAGATCACCTCGACGGTCCCGCCGGATTGAGAGGCAACCTTTGTCAAGCGCTCTTCGATTGTGCGGTGTGCGTTGGGTCCGGCGGCCATCACGGCGACCAGACAGGCGTAGGCCATCACATCCACGGCAGCGTCGGCGAGCTCGGTCGTCGCGCGCTCCGCGCTGGCGTTCATCGCCATAAGCTCTTGTGGATCAACCTTTTTCATCCGCATGCGACTGGCATGGAAGGTAAAACGATCACCGGTTGTGCTGCCGTTGGCGCGCAGCACTTCAGGAACCTCGGCTTCCATTGTCGTGTTCGAACTGGGTACGAGTAAGCCGACGCGGTAGCTCGACATCTTTCCGCCCTCTGACACGGGGATACAGATTCGACTCATTCAGCCTGGCCCCGACATGTCCGGCGTGTCAACCAGTTACGTGGAGCTCGGCTCGCCGCGCTGACGCGGTCGTGCCTCTCAAGGGATAGCGGGCCCGCTCGTGCCGGCGCTGCCACCGTTCAGTCCGGCCTGGCCGGACTGGCCGTTGGCGCCGGTAGCGCCCGTGGCGCCGGGTTGGCCGGCGGTGCCGGAGGGCGGAACGGGATTGTCATCCATGTCGAACGAGGTGCCACCGTCGCCGCCGTCGCCACCGGCGCCGCCGCCACCGCCGTCGCCACCGGAGCCGGCGTCACCCCCTGCACCGACCATGCCCGACTGGCCATAGGTGCCGCCCGCGCCCGCGGCCCCACCGGTGCCGCCGTTGCCGCCGGTGCCACCGGTGCCGCCATTGCCGGGCGCATTGGGATTGTCGAAAGAGTCGCCGCCGTTGCCGCCGCTGCCGCCGGTGGCCCCGGTGCCGCCACTGCCGCCGCTGCCGCCCGTCCCGCCGTTGCCATACAGACCGCCGGTCCCACCAGCGCCGCCGGCGCCGCCGTTGCCGCCGATGCTGCCGATGGCCCCGGTGCCGCCGTTGCCGCCAGTGCCGGCGTTGGCGTTGTCGTTGATGGTGAGCGAGCCGCCATCGCCGCCGTTGCCGCCGGCCCCGCCGCCGGTACCGCCGTTGCCACCGTTGCCGCCGTTGCCGGCGGTGCCGAGAATGCCGCCGGAGCCACTCGAGTGCCCGCCGATGCCGCCGTTGCCGCCCCAGCCGCCGACCAGCGGACCAAATCCGCCTCTACCGCCGTCGCCGCCGAGGGTGCCCGGCCCGCCGGTCCCACCGTTGCCGCCATTGCCGCCATTGCCGCCGAAGGGATTGTCGTCGATGACCCCGCTGTTGAAGCCGTCGCCGCCGGTGCCTCCTTGCTCCCCGGCGGTGGTGCCGTTGCTGCCGGTTCCGCCGTTGCCGTCGCCGCCGTTGTCGGTGGTGCCGGCCGCACCGGGATCGGCGTGGCTGGCCACCGGGTTGGGGGTGGGGTTGACTCCGGGCGCGCCGGTAGCCCCGTTGCCGCCGGCCCCGCCATCGCCGCCGTTGCCGTAAAGGCCGCCGCTGCCACCCGTTCCGCCGGCGCCGCCGTCAGCGCCGGGTGTGGTGGGGGTGTAGCCGTTGCCGCCTTTGCCGCCATTGCCGGCAGCGGTGGTAGGTGTGGACCCGAAACTGCCGTTGGCGCCGGTGCTGGAGCCGTGGCCGCCGATCCCGCCGGCGCCGGGGTCACCGGCCGGCCCCACCAGCTCCGCTTGTCGAGCTTCCGCCGGACCCGCCGGCCCCGCCGGTGCCGATCAGCCCGGCGTTACCGCCACGGCCGCCGGCGTGACCGGGTGCTCCGGACCCGCCCGCGCCGCCGTTGCCGTACAAGATGCCCCCCGCGCCGCCGTTGGCCCCGCTGCCCGAGGTTGCATCGGAGCCGTTGCCGATCAGTGGGCGACCCAATAACGCCTGCGTGGGTCTATTGACCACGTTGACCAGGTCCTGGCCCACTGTCTGCAACACCGAGGTGCTTGCGGCTTCAGCCCCGGCATATGACTCCGCGCTCGCGGTCAACGCTTGGACAAACCGGTCATGAAACGCCGCTGCCTGCGCGCTGACCGCCTGATAGGCCTGCGCGTGGTTACCAAACATCACCGCCACAGCCGCCGAGATCTCATCGGCGCCCAACGCGCCCACCAGCATTGCGGTCGGGCTCGCCGCGGTAGCACTGGCTGTACTGATACTCGAACCGATACCGGCCAGCTGCGCGGGCCGCAGCCTCCAACAGCTGCGGTGCCGTCACCACAAATGACATAGTCGATCACCCCATCCGGCCGGAAACCACACCACACCGCCCGCCGTTAGCCGGGGCGATCGTCAACACCCCTGATGCTAGCGGTCTGGGTTCTAGCGTTTCCTGATTTGGGCAAAGGTGATGAGACACATCAAGGGCTGGCCACCGCCGGCGCACGAGTCCGCTCGCGAGGCCGACCACCGAAGCCGTGCGCCGACAACGATGTCTCGCTGGAATCGCCGCTCGAAGTGTTGGTAGCCGATAGGAGTTGTCCAGGCACCACCCCACCGCCAGCCGTGATCGGCGAAGGCAGGCACAGCCGGATCGCCCTTGTGTGGGAGTCCGGCGTCGCTGCGGCCGCGATCCGGACACGCCGGCTCGTTCTTCGGTTGGAATACTCCCGCCGCGTCGATGTAGGTCTTTGCGCGATTGCCGAAGGCGTGTGGAGACGATTGGCCGGGTCCCGTGATGGCCCGGCAATTGAGGGTTGACGCATTGTCCTGCGTCGATAGCTGATCATCGGCGGCCACGGATAGTGGTCGCCCCTGCGAATGTTCTCGATGGGAAAGCGCAGTCGGTAGAGCCGCTCGAAGATCGTGATGACCTCCACCCCCAGATCTTGGTGCACGATCAGTTCGCGACGACGGAACGCGGCGTCAAAACCGAAGTGGTTGAACTCGATTCGGCGTAACCGCGTCGGTCCGATCGGCCAATCCGGGTGCCAGGTTGCGCCGAGGTCGGCGGCAGTCACCGGGGAGACACTCGCACCGAAGGGTGCGGGCGCCACGGTGCACTGCGCGAGCAGGACGGCAGCCGCGATCATTTCAACGAGTAAGGCAACAGGCTGCCCGAAAGCGTCGGCCGGTGATGAGCCATCTGCGTTGCCTGCACACTCGCCCGATGATCACACGCAGCCGACGATATCCGGGGTCAGCGGGCAACAATCGCGCGGTGGCACGATGATCGGTTCGGAGTCACTACGCTGACGCAGGTAAGCATCGACAGCGGCTCGCCTTCTCGCCGGACCCGCCCAGAACGTCCGGCCGGGCTGCCGCCTGCGCGAAAAGTGCTCAAGGCCATCGCCGTTGGAACTAGTTTGCTCACCCTCGTTGCGGCATGCGCGCCCCACCAGCCGACACCCCCAGCGCCATCGCAGGCCGCACCCGCACCGGTAAGGGAGGGACCGAGGCCCGCCATGCCCGCCGTGGATGCGGCTGGCCTGGCTGCCTTCGCACCCGTCTCTCGGCTGATCAACGACGCCATTGCGGCCGAGCGGCTACCGGGAGCCGTCGTCGTGGTCGGCCACGGCGGCAAGATTGTCTTCCACCAGGCCCATGGCTCCCGCAAACTCGCAGGTGGACAGGGGCTCGATGGGGTGTCGGCACCCGCGGAGCCGATGACCGAAGACACGATCTTCGACATCGCGTCGTTGACAAAATGCCTCGCGACGGCGACGGCAATCATGCAGCTATACGAACAGGGCAAGGTTGGGTTCGACGATCCGGTGCAGAACCATTTGCCCGGCTTCAACCCCGCGAGCGACCCACAGCGTGCTCAAGTGACGGTCCGCATGTTGCTGACACAGACCTCCGGCGAACCGGTAGATGTCGGTTTGCAAGATGCATGGGGACTGGACGGCACAGACCGAGCGGAAGGCATTCACCGTGCGCTGAGCACGCCGCTGCAGTCGCCGCCAGGGCGGGAGTTCCGATACTCCGACATCAACTACATTTTGTTGGGCGCGCTGCTCGAGAAAATCGCTGGTGAGGCCGAAGATGGCTACGTTGCGCAACATGTATTCGCCCCAATTGGCATGCAAGACAGCGACTTTCTTCCTGCGGCCAAAGCCTGCGGTCCACACAGCGTGAGAGGAGCCGCGATCGGGTGGGCTCCCGCGCCGGCAGGGCGCCCGCGGGCGCCCTGCCCTGCGGGTACCTGGGACACCGCCCTGCTGTCGCATATCGCGCCAACCGCACTCGATGAGGAGAGCGGTGCCGATCCAAGCCGGAACCCCAATTTCAACCGGCTGCTTCGGGGCACGGTGCATGACCCCACAGCGCGCCGCATGGGGGGAGTGGCCGGGCACGCCGGGGTGTTCTCCACGGCGCACGATGTCAGCAGCTTCGCGCAGGCCCTGCTCGATCGTCTTGCGGGCCGCCCCAGCACATTTCCACTGACGCAGGCGACGTGCGAGTTGATGACGACCCCGCAGCAGCCCGGACATCACATGGCGCAACTGGACGCCGCGAACGCCGCGGCGCGAGAAGCGCTTGCGCACCGGCCGAACTGAACAGATCCGATGCTGGCTCCGCGCTATCCGGCGATCAGCGGACAAACCCTGTTTGGGTTCGGCTGGGATATCGACACGCCATATTCCGCGCCGCGGGGCGTGGTCTTTCCCATCGGCAGCTTCGGTGGCACCGGCTTCACCGGAACTTCGCTGTGGATAGACCCGGGTTCCGACAGCTATGTGGTTCTGCTGTCGAACGCAATTCATCTGCGGGGCAGCACACCGATTTCGGACCTGCGTGGACAGGTGGCCACAGCGGCCGCCCTGGCGCTGGGCTTGTAGGAGGTGGCCGCCGGCACCGCGAGCAGACGCAGAATCGCACGCGCGGGGACGCGCAAGTGCGATTCTGCGTCTGCTCGCGGCGAAACGGGCCGCTACTTCTGGCGCAGCGCGACTATCTGGCTGCTGCGGCTACCGACATAAACGGTGCCCATGTTGTCAACAGCCAGACCCCACGGAAAATCGAGTCCGGTGAAGGGCAGCTCGATTTGCGTCGTGGAACCCGCCGGCAGTTTGAGCGTCCGATTGTTGCCGCTATCGGTGACATACACCGCGCCCTCGTTGTCGAGCGTGACGCCGCCGGGCTGGTTGAGGCGGGTAAAGGGCAGCGCTATTTGCCTTTTCGATCCTGCGGGCAGCGCGAGCACTCGGTTGTTGCCGCCGTCGGCCATGTAGACGGTGCCGCTGCCGTTGACCACCAGGCCGGTCGGACTATTAAGACCGGTAAAGGGCAGTTGGGTCTGCATGTTGGAGCCGGCCGGAAGCGCTACCACTCGGTTCTTGGCCGTGTCGGTGACATAGACGGTGCGGCTGCTGTCCACCGTAAGACCCGTCGGATTGCCCAGATCCGTGAAGGGAAGGGTGATTTGGGTTGATGTTCCGGCGCGAAGCACCAGGACCCGCCGATTGCCGGCGTCGTTCACATACACGGTGCCGCTGTTGTCTGCGGTCACCCCGGTCGGATAGCTGAGGCCTTCGAAAGGCAGCACGGCCGGGGTGGTTGAGCCGGCGGACAACGCCAGTATCCGATTGTGCAGAGTGTCACCGACGTAGACCGTGCCGCCATAATCCACCGACAAACCCTGCGGGTCACGCAATCCGGTGAATGGCAGCGTCACCTGGTGGAATCGCTGCTCTCCCGAATGCAACGTGGTCACGGTGATCACGGCGGCAACGGTCGCCGCGACGACAAGCAGGGCAGCGGCCGAGATAGCGACCGCCTTGCGGCGCCACCAGGGCCGTGACGGTGATCGTGGCTGCTCGGCTGGCCGCCCGGCGGTGGGTTCGCGCCGTGGCGACGGATGTCGCAGCCGTCGCGGGACGGTTGTTGCGGTGGAGGTATCCGGTTGACCCGGGCCGGCGACACCGTCGGGGCGGCCGTCGGCAACGCCGGCGTTCGGCGTCCGAGGGCGCATCGGCGGTCCCGATGGAGGCGCGGTGAGCGCCTCGCGGGCGGCGCGCGCCAACGCCACCGCAGTCTCGTAGCGATCGGCGGGATTCTTGGCCATGCCCTTGGCGATGACCGTATCCAGGCCGGCGGGCAGCCCGGGTTTGATGCGCGACGGCCGTGGCGGCGGAGCCTCGAGGTGACCGCTGATCTGTTGGTCCACGGTATTGCCGGGAAACGGATGCTGCGCGGTCAAACACTCGTAGAGCACGCAGGCTAGCGAGTAGATGTCGGCGCGGGCGTCGATCTGTGCCAGGTTGAATCGTTCCGTGGCTATGTAGTGGCAGGTGCCGATCACATCGCCGGCCGCGGTCAAGCCCAGTTCTCCTGGCGCACGTGCGATTCCAAAATCGATCAGATACGCGAAGTCGTCGTCATCGAGCAAAATGTTGGACGGCTTGACGTCCCGGTGCAGTAGCCCGTCCCGGTGGGCGGCGTGAAGTGCCTTAGCAACCTGCTCGATGATGTGCACGGCGCGGGCGGGGGGCAGCGGTCCGCGGCTCAGCGCCGATTGCAGGTCGTGGCCCTCGATCAACCGCATGTCCACGAACAGCCGTCCGTCGATTTCCCCATAGGTATGGATCGGGATCAGATGCGGGCTGGTCAATCGCGCGGCCACGTGTGCTTCGCGGCGGAACCGCTGCTGAAACACCTCGTCGTCGGAGATCTCGGCAGGCAGGATCTTGACTGCGACAACCCGGTCGGTGACCGGGTCATAGGCCCGCCACACCTCGCCCATACCGCCGCGGCCCAGCAATTCGAGCAGCCGGTACTTCCCGAACGACGTTCCCTCCAACAAGGCCTCCCACCGCAAGCGGCCAGCAACTGGCCCGACCATAACGCGGCAGCAATCGCAGTCGCAGGCATTTCGATGCGCCGCGCCGCCGCACATTCGCAGCTAGCGGTCCGCGGCTTTGTCCAGTCGCGATGGCTCGAGGTGGGCGATGATGGTGGGCGTGACCCGGGCAACCACCTCTTCCCGCGGCGTGGAGGCAATGGGCTCCAGCCGAAGGACGTGGCGCAGGTAGGCGATGCCCAGCAGCTGGGCCATGGCCAGGTCGATCCGCAGTTCGGTATCGGGGCCTGGCAACGGTTGGGCCAACTGCGGGTACATCTGGTCCTGAAAGAAATGCCGGACCAGGGTGGTGGACTCTTCATGGGTGGCCGCACCGCGCAGGATCGCCAGCAAAGGGGCGCGTGATTCCGGCCGCTCCCAAGCCTCCAAGAACACCCGGGTGAGCCGCGCCCCGAGCTCGTCACGATCGCCGCTGAGAATGAGCGCACTCATCGCATCAGCTTCGAACGGCCATCCCACGATGGACCGGAAGAGTTCGGCCTTGCTGCCGAAGTAATGCCGGATCAGCGCCGGGTCCACCCCGGCCGCGGAGGCGATGTCACGGACCGAGGTCTGTTCGTAGCCCGACTCGGCGAACAGCCGCCGAGCGGTCGTGACGATCGCATTGCGGGTGTCGGGGTTACCTCGACGTCGTCCCATTGGGGGCATAGTCCTGAAATTCTACAGTCGTTGACTTTTCGGGCGGCCAACGTTAGCGTAATGGCATTAATTCCACGAGTGAGGAGTTTTTCAAAATGCCGGCACCACGCTGGGTCGCCAAGGCCAACAAGATCAGTCTCAATCGGTTCACCAAGTACGTCGCCCCATGGGCCCCAGGGTGGGCCGTCGTGGTCCATCGCGGGCGCAAGTCGGGCCGCACGTTCCGCACCCCGCTGTGGGCCTTTCACCGGCGCAACGGATTTGTCATCGCTTTGACCTACGGCACCAGCTCGGACTGGGTGAAGAATGTCCTCGCCGCTGGTGGCTGCGAACTGGAGACCAGGCGGCATCGTTATCAGCTGGGCGACCCCGTGGTCTTCCGCGACGAGGACGCGACCGATATGCCGGCGTTCATCCGGTTCATGCTTCGCCGGGTGCTCAAGGCGCCGGAGTTCCTCAAGCTCGACGTGGTGCGCGAACTGGCGCCGGCGGGCTGACCGCAGGGGGCAAGCACGCGGTCATGGCTGGGAAGCGTTGGGGCTGGCGATCACGACCTCCATCACGAGCCCGAAGCGGTGTACGTGCGAGTGATGCGCCAGCTTCCATCCGGGGTCTAGCAGCGCGCTCACACTGATCGGACGGCATCCGCCGACAAGTTGTGGCGCAACGCGCCACAGCCCGTTCCAGGCGCGACAGGCGACCCGTTCCAGCGGCCGCTCCCCGTAGGAGAGACTGGCCACGCACAACAGGCCGTCGGCAGTCAGGATTCGTCGCAAGTCGTCCAGCACCGCCCTCGCATACGCCTCATCGAGCAGGTCGAACACAAACGTGGACAGCACCCGGTCCGCGGACCGGTCGCCAGGGCTGCATTGGCCACGAGCCGGTCGAGCGTCTCATCCTCATAGAAGGCCTGCCAGTCCTGAATGCGTCCGATCCTGTCGTAGACCGAACGGGCCTGGCTCAGGGAAAGCGCCACGGTTGTCCTCCTTGCCCACCCTATGCGCTATGTCGGCCCTGGCTTGTCAATCACCGCCAGGTCGGGATGCTCGGGGCGCACTCCCATGCCGATCAGGCGGGCGGGAATGCGGGCGAGCAACGGGAGCCGCCGGATCAGTCGCACTTGCAGTGGCGCCTTGAACTGTTGCGAACTACCCAATACCGCGGTGACAACGTTCTTTTGGAGAAACACCTGGGCCGCCTGGGTAGCGCGGGTCGGCAACTCGCGCCGTGCCTGCACACGCTGCAGATCGGCATCGCTCACCTGGCCGCGACGTAACGGCGAGATCAGTAGATTGGCCGCCGCGACCGCGTCCTGGATGGCCAGGTTGATCCCAACTCCGCCGATCGGTGACATCGCGTGGGCGGCGTCGCCGATGCAGAGCAGTCCCGGCCGATGCCATTGCTTGAGGCGGTCGACCGAGACGGTCAACAGCCGCAGATCGTCGAAGTCGGTGATTTCCGCGACTCGGTCCTTGACGAAGGGCGCCATCTTCACGATCTCTTCGCGAAAGAACTCAACCCCATGGCGACGCGCTTGTTCGATGGACCCCTTGGCGATTACGAAACCGCATTGCCAGTAGTCGCCCCGGTTGATCAACACCAGGATGGCGCCGCGACCGAAATTCCCCATGGATTCCTCCGGGTCGCCGGGCCGGCGCGACATCCGGAACCACAGAACATCCATCGGCGCACCCAGGCTCAGCACCTGCAAGCCCGCTTGGGCGCGCACGGTGGAGGTCCGTCCGTCGCAGCCGATCACGAGGTCGCTGTGGATCTTCTGCTCACCGTCGGGGGTATTCACGACTACGCCGGTGACGCGGTTGGGCTCCTCGATCAGTTTCGTGACTTCGGCCCGCATCAGCAGCCGGAAAGACGAAAAGCGTTGTGCCTCTTTCGCGATGAAATCCAGGAAGTCCCACTGCGGCATCATCGCGACGAACTTTCCGCGAACCGGCAAGTGGCGGAAATCGGCGACCAGTGCTCGGAAGCTACCGAATTGAGCGTTCAGCGTCGGTGTCGGCTGATGCGGCCGCTGCAACAGCTGGTCATAGAGCCCAAGCTCGTTCATGACCTCGAGAGTTGACGGGTGGATGGTGTCGCCGCGGAAATCCCGCAGAAAGTCTGCATGCTTTTCCAGCACGATGACGTCGACCCCGGCCCGGGCCAGCAGGTAGCCCAGCATCATGCCAGCCGGCCCGCCGCCGGCGACACAACAGCGCGCTCTCAGCTCTGATTCCATATCCCGCCTTGCGCTTGGATCCGACGATCGGGGCCGGTGTGCGATTCGATGCCGCATGCCGGGGCTGCCATACCCGACCGGTTCTTTCCCGTTGATGTCGCCGACGGCTCGTCGCGGAGCTGCGCGCAAGCGGCCGGCAGTGTCGCCTCTAGCACCGACGGCGAGTTCACCTGCCGAACTCTACCGACGTGGCTGGTCCGGACCGGCGATGACGTGAGTGGTGGCGTCGTCATAATTTTGTCGCAAGGTAGAGATGGACGCTGCCGAAACCGCCGATCTGCTCGTGCTGGACCTCGAAGCCGAAGTCATCCAACAGCGTTGGCATGTCACGAATCACGTCACCGGCCCGTTGCCACATACCGGCCAGCGCAGTGCCCAGGCGATTGCCGTCTTGGGGATAGCCAACGTCGATCAAGACCAGCCGGCCTTGTCTGCGCAGCACACGATGCAGTTGGGTCATCGCCCGTGCACCGTTGGGATAACCACTGAAGGACATGGTGTTGACGACGGTGTCGAACTGGCCGTCCGGATAGGGCAGTGCCTCGACGTTTGCCTGGGACAAGTCGGCGCTCACACCCGCGCGGCGCAGATTGCGCCGCGCCATTGCGACCATGCGGCGATTGAGGTCCACCCCGTAGGTGTCAAAGTTGTTCGCATAGCCGGTGAGCAGCCAACCAGTGCCGAAAGAGACCTCCAGGACGCGCGGGCCGCGGATGTGCGGGAGCGCTGCACTGATCCAATGCCGCCACACGGGCAGCAGCTTGACCGCGAGGTCGTAGGGGCGGGCCAGTCGCGTGTACAGGCGATCGAAGTGCGCGGTAAATGCCTGGGCGTCAACGGGCTCCGCGCGGTAGCAAGTACTCGGCGAATCCTGCTGGTTCATCGCGTTCCCCAGTGCTCAGCGCAGCATTACTGCATTGCCCTCGCGGCACCGCGGCGGCACCGGCGAGGGCACCTTACCCCACACTAATCCGACCACAGGCCCACAACGAGATGTTCGCAGGCTTGCGATCAGGCTGACCACACTGGAGAAACTTTCCCGGTGGCTCACGCCTTGTCGGTGATGTCGAGGCGAAGAAAGGAACGCACCTTGTAGAGGCGGAACGTTCGGCGCGACCGCGCCGAGATGAACGGGGCCGCGACCGCGAACCCGATGACCGCCGGCGCTGTGGTGCGGTAGCGCCGGCCCTTGTGCTCGACGGTGCACTCGTCGGCCGCCATGACATTGGCGCACCAGTCCGTCCGGCCGTAGGGGAGCGGGATGTAGAACTGGTCACCAACACGCTCCGCGACGACGGGCGTCGCGTAGGCCCGCCCCGTTGTGCGGCCCTGATGATGGATCACCGAGGCATACCAGTGTGCGGACCCTGCCATCGTCAACATGGCCGGGTTGAGCACGGCCCTGTTGAAGCGCCGGATTGCGTTGATCGCTGGGCGCAGACGTAACCGAAAGGAGACGATCAAGAACGCCTCGAGCACAACCAGCAGCAGCCCCGCCCCGGCCAGCACCTGGATCGCGGCCCGCCGAACGGGCGATGTGCTTGTCGTGTCCTGCCTCACCGCACGCTCCCGCTCAGCCGGCACCGGCAACCGGATTCTGTTGGCCGTAAACCGATCACGCTATCGCGTGGCGAAACCGGCCGAACGGGTCTTTAGGCCCATTTCCGGGGAGCCATTCGTCCCACAGAAAGTGGTGTCGGCTACCGGCGCCGCCTGCTCAGCAGGCCGGATCGGATTCCTGCAGACCGGCGCCGTCTATCGCGGATTCAGCGTCTTTGTCGCGCTGTATGACTGGTCCCTGCTCGCCGCGTCTGTTGCCCCGTAGCGGCTCGGTCAGCTGCGCACCCAGGCCGACGAGCCCCCGACCGACGGCCACCAGGGCCCGGTTGGTGGTGCCCGCCGCGACTTCGATGGTGGCAAATGCCGCATCGAGCACACTCGGAACGTGGAAGTCCTCCCACATCGCGGCCTGTTGGTGGCGGGCTCTCGCGAAACTGTCGAGCTCGTCGCGCAGGGCTAGGCGCTGTTTGGCCAGCTCGCGCACCGCCAGGAAACGGAAGCCGTCGATCGCCTCTAGCTTCGCGAACCGGTCCATAATCTCCTTGGCGTCCTGATAGATGCGGACATCCTCGCGCAGATGATGATCGACGAGCTCGCGGGCTTCGTCGATCGCTCGTAGCAACTGCTGTGGTTGCGTCGACTCGATTCGGGCAAGGCTCAGACGCTGCCACTTGTGCAGCGACTCCTCGGCGATCACCAACAGGCTCAACGCATCACCAAGCCGGTTGTCGTTGACGGCGTTGCGCAGCTTTGCCGCGCGCTGCTGCACGGGCAGGTCGTCAGCGAAACACGCCAGCGCGCGCCTGACGTGGTTGCGCAGTTGTTCGGCTGTGACATTGAGCGCGGGGCCCAGAGCTGCCACCGAATCCCAGTAGGCATCGGGCAGCGACCCGTACTTCTCCAGCGACTCAACCATCCGCGAAATGGTCAGGCTGTTACCCAGAACGTCGCCGGCACGTTGTGCTCTGGCGACTTCGAGCACCGCTTCGACCTTGTCTTCTACCCGACGGACCGCGTCTTCGACCTGAGCAATCGCGGACTTCAACGCCATCTGCACCGCGATCATCTGCGCCGAAACCATGGCTTCCGGGCCGAGCCCCGCCGGCCGCCACTGCAACTGCGCCAGGAACTGGCCGGCCTCAGCCGGTGCCGTCATCCAATAGAAGCCCGCCGAGCTGGGAACGAGGTTGCCGATCCGCAACGCGCTCAGGCTGTCGGGATGCAACTGAACGTATTTGTCGCAATTGGTGAGCACCGCGGTCACCCCGGCGAGCTTGCCCGCCGCGCGGGCCAGCGGGGCGCCGTGGATTCCCGCGACCCGCATGGTCTGCCCGGCGATCGCACGTAACCGCGACAGATAGGACTCGACAGCGGCAGAATCACCGCCAATCAGCAGGCTGTCGTCCTGGAACGACACCACGATCTGCGGGTCATCGGTCCTCGTTGGCACGCCGGACACCTCATATCTGCTAAGGGGACCCTAATAATCTCTCGGCAGTGTATGCAGCCGGCGTGAGAGTTCGCAGGCATTTGTCGCTACCGGGCGCGGCAAGGGGCCATCTCAGTGACTGGGCATGGCGCCCGAATGCAAACAACGGGTGAATTGCGGCGGCACCAACCCACGTGAACATGCGAATACCACGGTGGGCGGCGATTTCGCTCGCGCCACGTGGGCTGGATCAAAGCCGCGGGGCAGAGTCGACAAAGTCGTTGCAGCTCAAAGCGATGAGCGGACAAACTGGAGGACCTCGTCGGCGGCGGCGAAGCCGCCTAGGTGGCTTTCGCCCGGGCGCGCGATGAGCTCGGCATTGGGCAGCCGCGCGATCGCCGCTCGGGCGGCGGCCAGCGGTACCAGCGGGTCGGCATCGCCGTGCCACCACCGCACCGGCACCGTCACGTCGGGCAACCGGAAGCCCCAGTCCCGTCCGAACAGCCGCAAATCGTCGATCATGGCCTGGCAGCGGCTCTTGACGACCAGGACTATGTCATCGAGGAACACTGCCTCCAATTCGGGGTCGGCGAAGACCTGCTGGTCGCCCTCGGGAGTGATGCTGGCATAAGCCCGATAGAGGTAGTGCGAGACCGGGACCAGGGGCAGCAGTCCGGCGGCCAGCGCCGCCAGCGGGCGGCGCAACTCCGACAGGATGGGGGTGAAGCGACGGGCAAGATCGGTGACCGCGTCGGCGGTGGCGTCGGGGCCGACCGACGGAACTATTCCGCCCAACACCGCCACGGTGGCCACGCGAGACGCCAGGGGTGCTACCGCGCCGCAGGCCAGGGCATAGGGGCCGCCGCCGGACAGGCCGACGACAGCAAGCCGCTCGGCGCCCAGCGCGTTGGCCACCGCAGTCATGTCGGTGGCCCAGTCGGCCATCGCGGTGTAGGCGTGACAGTCGGAGAGACCCGAGCCGGGGCGCTCCACGACGACTACGCGCAAACCAAATTCTTCGGCGGCACGCCGGCCCAGCAGCGGGAACTGGCGTCGCGCGCCGGGCGTGCCGTGGAACCACAGCACCACCGCGCCCGCGGGGTCACCGAACTCGGCGAAGCCAAGCCGGCGCCCATCGGGCAGGTAGAAACGGCCCTCCGCGCGGGGCTTTTCGACGCGCGGTACGAAAAAAGGATGCCGCAGTGGGTTGCTCAGCTTCATCGAGAAGCTGCGACCAAGTGCGATGACATGTGAGTGCGCGAGTCAGTCGGGTTTGGATAGGTCGACGATCTCCGGGCCGGGCGTTGCGGCGTAGAGCTTGTCGATCTCGGTCGAATACTTCTGCGCGATGGGTTTGCGTTTGAGTTTCATCGTCGGGGTGAGTTCGTCTCCACCCGGATCCCACGCGGTGCCGATGATGATGAACCGCTTGATCTGTTCCACCCGGGAGAGCTTGGAGTTTCCCTCGCGGACCGCGGCGGTAAACATTTCGCGTGCCTGGCGGCTCTGGGCGAACGCGGCCGCCGACGGATCGGCCATGCCCAAGGCGGCGGCCTGCGCCGCGGCGGTGTCACGATCGAGGACAACGAGTGCGGTCACGTAGGGACGTGCGTCACCGAACGCGACCACCTGGTCGATCAAGGGGCAATCGGCCTGGATCGCCCTCTCGATGTTGCTGGGGGAGAGATTCTTTCCGGATTCGTTGACGAGCAACTCCTTCTTGCGGTCGACGATGGTGACGAATCCTTGGGCATCGATGGTGCCGATGTCGCCGGTGTACAACCAGCCGTCGGCGTCGATTGCCTCGGCGGTCTTCTCTGGCTGGTGCCGGTAGCCGCGCATCACGATCGGTCCGCGGATCAGCAGTTCGCCGTCCCCGGCCACCTTGACCTCGACGCCGCGCAGCGGTTTACCTACCGAACCGAGCTTGATGGCGTCGCGTCGATTGGAGGTCGCGCCGCCCACACATTCCGATTCTCCCCACACTTCGTAGACGGGAATGCCTAGGCCCCAAAAGAATTCCAGTGTTTCGACCGGCATGGCAGCGGCGCCGGTGACGCCCCAGCGCAGTTGATCGAGGCCGAGCGCCTCGCGCACCTTGGCCAACACGAGGCGGTCGGCGATCTTGTGGCTGATGGCCAGTGCCGGGGAGAGGGACTTGCCGGACAAGGTCTGACGGGCAGCGCGGATGCCGGTGTCGATGGCCCACAGGGCCAGCCGCTTCCTGGCTCCGCCGGCCTCGGCAAGCTTGGTTTCGATCCCAGCTTGGATCTTGTGCCAGACTCGGGGCACCCCCAGCCATAACGTGGGGCGGGCGTCCGGTAACGCCTCGGCGATCGCTTTGACGTCGGCGACATCGGTTACCTGCACTCCGAAGACCATGTTGGCGTAGTGCGCGGTCACGCGGTCGGCGACGTGTGCATGCGGCAGGTAGGAGGTGATCCGATCTGTCGGCTGCATGCCAAGCAGCTCGACGATCGCGGAGAACTCGGCGATCACATTGGCGTGGGTGAGCTCGACGCCCTTGGGCGGGCCGGTGGTACCCGAGGTGTAGATGAGGGTGGCGATGTCATCGGGCCGGACGGATTGCCACGTCGCATCGAAGTTGAAATCGGTTTTGGCCCCGCTGGATTCGAGCTGTTCGAGGCTCATACCGGCGTCGGCGTCGGCGTCGGCGTCGGCGTCGATCACGATCACGTGAGCAAGGTCGGCGACGGCCGCATTGATGGCCGGCAGAAAGTCCTTCTCGGTGAAGACGACCTTGTTCTCAGCGTTGCTGAACAGGTACTTGATCTGGTCGGGAGCCGAGGTGTTGTAGATCGAGAACGGGATCGCGCCCAGATGCAGGACCGCGGTGTCGACCAAGTGGAACTCCGGACGGTTGCGCAGCATGATCCCCACCGTGTGGCCGCGTTCGACCCCGAGAGCGGCCAGCCCGGCAGCGATCCTTCGCACCCGATCGGCGTACTGGCGCCAGGTGAGGACGGCTTGGTTTCCGACCGTGCGGATGGCCACCGAGTCCGGGGCTACGGCCGCGGTCTGCTGAAAAGCCTGGGGCAGGGTGGACACCGATACTCCGCTGGGGTGGCGAATCACCGCGAGATCGCCTTTGCTCATTGGTCCGCTCCTTCGACTATCTCTCTGAGGATCATGCTCGATCTTGCGCCCGGGATAGGGTCGATCGGCCTCATCGCATCGAAGATCTTGAATTTGCCAGTGATGCCGGGTGGACTGGTTAGACGAGAATGTACCCGTTGCTCGGCGGACGTTCAGGCACCCCACATTTCGATACGACCACCTTCGGGTCCACACTGGACCAATGGAGGTATGCGAATTCACCGCCGTCGCGCTGACCGCACCGTCCCTACCGCCGCCGCCCCCGCGCCGGGCTCAAGGCTCGACGACACCGCGGCTGGTGCGATCGTGACCGCAGGTAATCCCGAGCCCAAGCCGCCCCGTGTGCTGAACGGTCTTTCGGACGTCCGCGCGTTCTTCCACAACAACAAGCTGCCGCTCTACTTCATCTCGCCGACGCCGTTCAACCTGCTAGGCATCGACCGATGGGTGCGAAACTTCTTCTACCTCACCTACTTTGACTCCTTCGAGGGCGCGCATTCGCGCGTGTTCGTGCCGCGGCGGCGTGACCGCAGGGATTTCGACGGCATGGGGGATGTGTGCAACCACCTGCTGCGTGACCCCGAGACGCTCGAGTTCATCGCGCGCCGGGGGCCCGGCGGCAAGGCCTGCTTTGTGATGCTGGACGGAGAGACCCAGGCCCTGGCGCGCCAGGCGGGGCTCGAGGTCATTCATCCCCCGGCGGAGCTGCGCCACCGGCTCGGCTCCAAGATCGTCATGACTCGCCTGGCCAACGAGGCGGGCGTGCCGAGCGTGCCGCACGTGATCGGGCGGTCCGGCTCCTACGAGGAGCTATCGACGCTGGCGCATGACGCCGGGCTGGGAGATGACCTGGTCATCGAGGCCGCATATGGCAACGCCGGCAGTGCGACCTTCTTCGTGCGCGGTGAGCGTGACTGGGACCAGTGCGCCGCTGACCTGGTGGAGCAGCCGGAAATCAAGGTCATGAAGCGCATCCGCAATGTCGAGGTGTGTATCGAGGGGACCGTGACCCGCCACGGCACCGTGATCGGCCCCGCGATGACGAGTCTGGTCGGTTACCCGGAGCTGACTCCGTCCAAAGGGGCCTGGTGCGGCAATGACGTCTGGCGTGAGGTGCTGCCGCCCGCCCAGACGCGCGCCGCGCGCGAGATGGTTCGAAAGCTGGGCGATGTCCTGAGCCGCGAGGGCTACCGCGGCTACTTCGAGGTTGACCTGTTGCACGATCTGGACGCAAACGAGCTCTACCTCGGCGAGGTGAACCCACGCCTGAGCGGGGCCAGCCCGATGACGAACCTGACCACCGAGGCCTACGCCGATATGCCGCTGTTCCTGTTCCACCTGCTCGAATACATGGACGTGGAATACGAGCTCGACATCGAGGAGATCAACACGCGCTGGGAACGCGGCTACGGCGAGGACGAGGTCTGGGGTCAGCTCATCATGTCGGAGACCTCGCCGGAGCTCGAGCTGTTCACCTCAACCCCACGCACCGGGGTGTGGCGCCTGCACCACGATGGCAGCGTCTCCTTCGCTCGTCAGGGCAACGACTGGGCCACGCTGCTCGACGAGTCCGAGGCGTTCTACATGCGGGTCGCCGCACCTGGCGACTTACGTTGCGAGGGAGCCCAACTCGGTGTGCTTGTCACCCGCGGGCATCTGCAGACCGACGACTACCAGCTCACTGAGCGCTGCCAGCGCTGGGTCAAGGGCCTCAAGGCGCACTTTGCCTCGACACCCCTGACGCCGGCCGCGCCGATCGTCTCGCGGCTCGTCGCACGCGCGTGAGCGGCGGCGTCCCGGCCGGTCTTTCGCTGGGCAATTGGCTCTCGTCACCGTATTCGCACTGGGCGTTCCAGCGTGTCGAGGACTTCATGCCGACCGCGCTGATCTCGCGCGGGACCAACCCCGCCGTGGCGCTGCCCGCGGCCGGTGCTCCGGTCGCCGACATCGAGTTGACCAACACCGAGGGGGCGCCGACCACCGTTGATGCGGTGATGGCCGGCACCGTCACCGACGGGTGGGCGGTGGCTCACCGCGGTGCGCTGGTGGCCGAGGAGTACCTCGGTGGATTGCGGCCCCAGACGCGGCACCTGCTGTTCTCGGTGAGCAAATCGTTGGTGGCGGCGGTGGTCGGCGCGCTGTCTGGGGCCGGTGCGATCGACGTTGACGCGCCGGTCACGACATACGTTCCCGCCTTGGTGAACTGCGGCTATGCGGGTGCGACGGTGCGCCACCTGCTGGACATGAGATCAGGTGTTGGCTTCTCGGAGAACTACGACGACCCGGCCGCCGAAATACACGTGCGCGAGCAGGTGATCGGGTGGGCGCCCAAGCACAATCCGGATGTCCCCGCCACACTGCGCGACTACCTGCTCACCTTGCGGCAGAAGTCGGCCCACGGCGGCCCCTTCGAATATCGCTCGTGTGAAACCGATGTACTCGGCTGGATCTGCGAGGTCGCCGGCGGCCAGCCGATGCCCGAACTGATGTCGCATCTGCTGTGGAGTCGCATCGGCGCCCAATGCGACGCCAGCATCGCGCTAGACACGGCGGGCCCGGCCGGCACCGGGATATTCGACGGCGGCATCAACGCCTGTCTTACCGACATGATCCGGTTCGGGTCGCTGTTCTTGCGTGACGGTGTCTCGTTGACCGGCCAGCAGGTGGTGCCGGCGGCGTGGATCGCCGACACGCTCGACGGCGGTACCGATTCGCGTCAGGCATTTGCCGCCAGCCCCGACGACACCAAAATGCCGGGCGGGATGTACCGCAACCAAGTGTGGTTTCCCTACCCGGGCAGCAACGTCGCGTTGTGCGTGGGCATGTGTGGCCAGTTGATCTACATCAACCGCGCCGCGCAGGTGGTCGGCGCCAAGCTGTCCAGCCGGCCGGCCTCTCAGGACGACCCGCAGCAACAGGCGAACACGCTGCGTGCATTCGACGCGGTGGCACGGGAATTGGGTGGAATTACCAACTAGCCTGCGCTGAGCGGGGTCCGCGGCGGATTCAGCGGGGCAGCTGTCGCCAGCGGAGTCCACGAGTTGTCGGCTATATGCCTATTGATTGAGCTCCAGCCCGGCCATCGAGCGCTGGTGCGCCTCGCAGTATTGCCGCACCAGAGCCATGCCGTAATCGTTGCCGTTGGGTGTGCGCACCAGCGTGTGGATGTGGAACCGCATGGCGGTGGGGTTGTTGAGAAAGACCGCGGCGTGATGATCGAATTCGATCAGGGTTACTGGGTTTTGAATCCGGTAGTAGAACGGATCTTCCGGGCCCGAACCGCCGATCCAGCAGAAATACGTGCTGTCGAGCTGCTTTTGGATCTCGGCCATCCGTGCGGCCTTCGGACCATCGGGCAGGTGTCGGTGATAGACCTCGATGAGCTCGACGAGCTTGTCGCGGGAGGCCGCGCCGAAGTCCGCTGCCGGGGCTCCTTGATAGGGGATGACCCTGTTGTCCTGGCTGAACCCGCCCAGATGCAGATGGTCGAACGGACTGAGCCTGCCTTGGGGCACGGCGGGATCGTAGGCGCTGGGATAGAGCACGACGCGTTCACGCAGCTGCGCGGGAAGCGTCTCAAACAGCGCCACCGCGAGGTTTTCCTCGTCGGTGAAAAAGGTCAGGCCCCGGCGCGGACCTCGGTCGACCTCATTGGGTTCGGCTCCCCAGAAACACGGCGTCATGACCATCTGCTCGCCGACGATCTGACAGTTCAGCACGCAGTGATGGCCGTGCATCTGCCAGCCCCATGGTTCGGTCAACGACGGCTCGCCAAACAGCGTGAAGTTGTAGCTGTATTCGTTCATGATCAGCGGCGCCACCATGATCGTTCCGAGGAACCCGTTCACGTACATGCAGTTGCGCACCTTGGTGTAGCCGGCTTCGCTCAGCGTGGTCTTGAGGAAATCGAAGATGGCGGTTCGGGTTTCGGCGGTGACCTCGTCGAGGCGCAGGCCGTAGCGGAACAAGTAGAACTCCGGGTTGAGCCAGCGCCGCCGCAGCACCGAGGTCAGCGGATGAACGAGCTTGGCGCGTTCGGCGGGGGTCACCGTGGATAGCAAGTGGTTCGCCGCCTTGACCATGTCGGCGATGGGTGCGCCCTCGGCAGCAAGGTCGAACAGGCCCGGCTCGATCGTCCCGTCGGCACTCACCCCCTGAAACGGTGCATTGGACCTCTCCACGATGAGATCGAAGGGATTGTTGTCCCCCAAACCCAGACGCAGCATCTCGCCCACGTGGTCGGCGTAGGTTTCTGCGTCCGCGTCCAGACCGGCGTAGCGCGGTGCGTCGTCGGGCGGGATGAACTCCCGGAACTTCGCGCTCATGCGATCGCCTCTGTCCCCAGCGGCTGACCCGTTTGCAAGTGGTTGCGCAATGAGCTGTGGATGCCGGGCCACAGGGCTCCGGCGTTGTTGATTAGCAGGCTTGTGAGCTGGGTTGATGATCTTTGGTGCCGCGCTATTGGGGCCGGAGTGTAGGCACGGGCTATCTGGAGAACGATCGAGTTGGTTACTGTTCGTCGTTGGTCTGGAGTTGCCCGTGCCTACGTTTCAGTATTGCCTGTGTCGTCGGTTCCCCCTGCATGGCGGGCGGGATGGCCGCGGTGACCAAGCATGCCCGCCTGCTTATCGGCGCGGTGGTGCTGCCGCTGCACGATCCCGTGCTGGTCGCCGAACAGATCGCCATCGCCGATCTGATGTCGGGCGGGCGCATCAACGTGACGTTCGGTGCCGGCTATGTGGCATCGGAATTCGCGATGTTCGGCAAGTCGCTGGCCGATCGGGCCAAGCTCATGGACTCGGGTATCGAGACGATCATCCGGGCGCTGCGTGGCGAGACGTTCGAAGCCGACGGCCGCCCGGTGTGTGTGCGCCCGCTGCCGATACAGAAGCCCGAGGAGATCATCTTGGTCGGCGGCGGCGTCAAAGCCTCGGCCCGTCGCGCCGCGCGCTTCGGTATCGGATTCCTGCCAATGGTTCCCGACCTGGTGGATGTTTATCTCGAAGAATGCCGCAAACACGGTCGTGAGCCGGGGCTTTACTTTCGGCCGATGCTCATCCCGATCAGCATCCATCTATGCGAAGACACCGAGCGTGGCTGGGCCGCAATCGAACGCCATGCCATCCATGTCATCACCGAGTACGCCAAATGGGCTGAGCAGGAAGGCGATGCGTCCAATTCGCCGTTCAAGTCGCTGACCGATCCCGCCGTGCTGCGCCAGGCGGGTCTGTTCGCGGCTTGGACACCGGATGATCTGCTGGCCAGAGTGCCTGACGTGGTCGACCGGTCGGGATTTGCGTTTCAGCCGCTGCTGGGCGGTCTGTCACCCGAGGAAGGCTGGAAGAGCCTCAAACTGCTCGAGCAGACAATGCCCAAACTGAAGGCCGCGATTGCGGCATTGGACTAGGTGGCGCTGGTGAGGGCGGAGACGTGGACCACATCGCAATTGCCGACTCGATCGCCGCCGCGGCTCACGCCGGCCAGCTCGATAAGGCCGGGCTGCCCTACCTGGGGCATGTGCGCCGGGTTGCGGCCTATGTCGATCCGGCCAACGCCGAGGCCGCGGTGGCGGCTTTGCTGCACGACGTCATCGAGGACTCGGGGATTACGGCTGCCCAACTCGCTGAGCAAGGCATCCCCGCCAGCGCGATCGATGCAGTCGAGCGGCTCACCCGACGCGATCACGTCCCACCCGACGACTACTACCGGCGTATCCGCGAACACCCGATCGCTCGCGAGGTCAAACTCGCCGACCTGGCCGACAACACCGACCCGGAACGCATGGCAAACCTCAGCGACGCCGACCGCGCCAGATTGACCAGCAAGTACGCGCACGCCTACCGGGCGCTCGGTGCCGACTTCGGCGATGGTGCCGAGCGCAGAGCCCGCGCCAACCGCTAGCACCGCGAGCAGACACAGAATCGCACCCGCGCGGAGCCCGCGGTGCGATTCTGTGTCTGCTCGCCAAGACCGGGCGAGAGGCAAACCCCAGGCAAGCTTGGGGTGGCCGAGGTTGGATGATGAGCCTCATGGTGACGGCGTTGCTCTTCGACGTGCAGGGGACCGCGACGGATTTTCATTCGACCGTCTGTGACGAGGCGCGGCGGATCAGCGCCGGACGGCACCCGGATGCGGACTGGCCCGAGCTGGTCCGGCGCTGGCGGGCCGGTTACTTCAGCGCGTTGGATGCTTCCTCGGGCGGACACGGCGGGTGGGTTTCGGTCTACTCGGTGTACCGACAAGTCCTTGACGCGGTGCTGGACGGTTGCGGTGTCACCGGACTCTCGGCCGCCGAGCGTGACGAGCTCACCCTTGCCTGGCAGCGGCTGCGTCCCTGGCCGGACGTGGTGGCCGGCCTGACTCGGCTGAAGACGAAGTTCACGCTGGCCACCCTGTCCAATGCGGACGTCAGCGCGGTCGTCAACATCTCGAAGCGGGCCGCTCTGCCCTGGGATGCGATCTTTGCGGCCGAGATGGCCGGGGTGTTCAAGCCCGATCCGGCCGCTTATCGGATGGCCGTCGGCTACCTCGGGTGTGAACCTGCCGAGGTCATGATGGTGGCCAGCCATAAGTACGACCTCCGCGCCGCGGCCCGTCTGGGTCTGCGCACCGCCTTCGTCGCGCGGCCGCTCGAATTCGGTATCGGTGGTGCGGCCGATGCAACCTATGCCGATGAGTTCGACATCAACGCCGCAGACTTCCTCGATCTTGCCGGGCAACTCGGTTGCTGATCGCTGCGGAGTCGAAACAAGTTTCACGCGAACCGAATTCGGCTAGCCCGTTATCACCTTTACCGCGCGGAAGGCCAGCCCGCTACCCTAAAGCCGGGCAGAAATTGAGACGGATACGTAACGCCATGATCGACTCGGAGGCCCAGCCGTTATGACTGAGCAAACTAAAGACCAGCTATGGGAGCAGCGCACCGAATGGCCACTGGCCATGGTAGCCATCGCATTCCTCGCCATGTACTCGATCGAAGTGCTGTATCAGCCGCAGGGTTTAGAGGCGACCTTCTTGGGGGTGGCAACTTGGGTCGCCTGGAGCCTCTTCGTCTTCGATTACATCGCGCGCCTGTGTTTGGCGCCTCACCGTGGGCGTTGGTTTATCCGGCACATAATCGACCTGCTTATCGTCGCGCTTCCCATGATGCGGCCACTGCGTTTGCTGAGGTTGCTCGTCCTGGTCGGCGCGCTGCAGAAGGCGGTGGGCAATGCCGTTCGCGGTCGCATCATGCTCTACACCATCTCGGGTGTATCCCAGGGCCAGATAGCCCGTGCCTACACTCCGGCCCCAATAGCGCGGCACCAAAGATCATCAACCCAGCTCACAAGCCTGCTAATCAACAACGCCGGAGCCCTGGGGTGTATCCCTGCTGATCTACGTCACTTCACTGGCCATCCTCAACCAGGAACGTGGCCATCCGGGGGCCACCATTACGTCTTTCGGAAAGGCCGTGTGGTGGGCCATCACTACGGTGACAACCGTTGGTTACGGAGATTTGTACCCGATCACAGTCACCGGCCGAGTAATTGCCGTATTGCTGATGATCGGTGGCATTAGCCTGATCGGTGTCGTTACCGCCTCACTCGCATTGTGGATAGTGCAGCGGGTCGCTGAAACTGATTCCGCGAACCGTGCCGCCACCGCTGCGCAGATCGATGAGCTGCGCACGGAAGTACGCCGACTGGCGGCGCTCTTGCGCGAACAGCACTCCGACCGCGTCAACTGAGCCCGGCGATGGCCTGGCGCGGCCTACAGCAGCTGCGCGAACGCGGTCACGACCATCAGCACCAGCACCGCCAGCCCGACGATGTAGACCTGACGGCGAGCGGTGATTCGTTGCGGTCGTGGGCGCCGGCGCAGGGTTCGCTGGCGTTGGTAGGCGATGATGTAGCCGCACGACGCCGCCAGCGCGGCCAGGCCGGCCGGGACCAGCCCCGCTAGTCCGGGGTGGGCCTGCACGTCCTTGGTCGTCAACAACACGCCGTTGACCAGCAGCGCAAACGACGTCCGGGTCCAGGCCAGCGTGGTGCGTTCGGCCTGTAATCCGCGATCCGCCGCCTGGGCAGTCTCCGACGACTGGCTCAACCCGTGACCACCTTGGCGACCACCAAGATGAGCGCGACGACGCCGACGATCGCCAGTCCTACAGCCAGGTATGCCGGTGTCGGGTGGTGGGGCAGTGGTTCGCCGCGGCGCATGGCGCGATCGGCCTGCTGCCAGCGCAGCAGCCCCATCCCGCTGGTCAGAATCGCCAGTGTCGCGAGCACCACGCCCAGCACATGGCGTGCACCGTGGACGGCCAGCTCGGGGACGAGTTGCACCAGGGCGACCGCCGCGGCAAGAAGCCCCAACGCGGTTCGCTGCCAGGCTAGGAAGGTTCGTTCGTTGGCCAGAGTGAACCGGTAGTCGGGTTCGGTCTCGGCGCATTCTTCGCTGTCGGGTGTGGTGGTTTCGGCCACTAGGCACCTCGCAAGTCATATTGGGCACAGGCGTTTTCGACGTCGACCGAGTCTAGCCAGAGTTGTGCCCGGTCCGGGCGCCCACAGCCGAAACGCCAGCGATCGGTGTGGGCTGAGGCCAACCGGCTCGGTGCGACGATACGCAAACCGCAGCTGAGGGCGGGTGGCCGGGCCGACTCAGGGCGGGTGGGGTTGGTGTCAGCGATTCCGCTCGTCATCTGGTGTCGCGACGCTGAAGGCAGATGGGTCGATCGGCGACCAGTCCAGCGCGACGCAGGGTTCGTTGCCGACCACCCACGCGTCGTGGCCAGGCTCGGCGGCAAATGCCTGGTTGGGTCCCACCAGAATCTCCAGACCGTCGTGGCTGCGCACCGCCATGTGCCCGCTCAGCACGTACCCGACGTGCCGCGCCGAGGCCCTGCCAGTTGTCGGGCCGACGTGGACCGACGACTTCCAGCCGGGTTGGTAGATGCCATGGCCGATGGCGACCGTGCCCAACAGTTCCATCACGACACGCACGCTGCCGTCGAGGAATCGCACGGTCCTGTCGGGTTGCTGTATCGCTTTGGTTTCCGCGTCTACATGTTGGTGGTTCATGAGCCTGGGCGCTGGGCGGAGCCGGTCAGCGGCTGACCGTCGGCGGCCTGCAGCAGACAGATGACGGTGCTGGGGGTGGGGTCTGCGCCCGTTCTGTCCTGCCGTGAGTCGATCAGCCAGGTCACCGCGTAGGGGCTGTCGTCGACGGCCTTGCCGGTGTAGGGCGCAAACCCCGCCGCGCATTCCCGATTGGCGACGTCGGCGACGGCGGAGTCGACGGCCACCGGAGCGCGTAAGTACACCTGAGCTAGATGCGTTGTCGCGCAATCGGTTACGGTGACGTAGATGCGGCTCAGGTCTGCCGGGGGAAGGTCGGCGACGCAATCCCCGACCTGCAGGTCAATCCATTTCTGTGTGCTCGAGCCGGGGGAGGCGGGCTGCGCCGGGACGGTAGCGGTGACCGCTGTTGCGGCTTTGGTGGGCGGCGCGATCGTGGATTCCTGCCCCGCTTGATGAGTGGTGGTGGCGCAGCCGGACAGCAATGGTATTGCGGCCAGGGCGCCCAACACATGTCGGTCTGCTACTCGCATGGCAGCCTCCTGAAAAGCATCGGCTAGCGGGGGAGTCTAGGCATTCGCACTGCCACGGGGAAGCGTAGTCACGCAAACGTCGGCTCGGTGGTGTTGGTCAGTGCCCGGTCCGGTTCCCCCGACGACATGGACAGCAGGCCCCGGACACAACGCGCAGCCAGCAGCCAGTTCGACGGCCGCCGCATGGCCAGCCCGCCCAGCAACTGTTTGATCATGGTCAGAGTGTCGAAATAGATGCGTTCGCAGACAAGGGTTTCCGCCTCGTCGAAAACGAAATAGGCGGTCATCCGGACCCGGACCCGGAACCGGCTTCCGGTGGGCGGAATCTTGCCGAGGTAGCCGCGGTGGGTGCCCATCAGCCAGAACTCGACGATCACCGCGTCGGCACTGTGTCGCAAAGCGATGATTTCGTGGTCCTGGTCCTGGTCCTGGTCCTGGTCCTGGTCCTGGTCCTGGTCCTGGTCCTGGTCCTGGTCCTGGTCCTGGTCCTGGTCCTGGTCCGGGAACGCCGTTCGGGTGTAGTGGTAGTAGCCGCGCACCGCCTGGTCTCCGTCGTGGACGGTCATCTGCGGGATCAGCTCGTAGCGCGGGTGCGGAAAGGTGGACAGCACGTCGTCCCAGTCCTGACGGACCTCATCGTGGAAATGGTCGAGCACCAGCTTCTGGCGGGCCGCCAGCACCTCGGGAGCGGGAAACGCGGAAATGGGCATGCTTGACGATAGGCTCCGAGCTCATCGACCGGCCAGATACTTTTGTTGGCCGACCCGGGCGGGCCCGGTCACGCCAGCGTCATCAAGCTCAGAAACGCCTGTGCCCGTTGACGTGTCACTGATCGGCGGCCCGGTGACGTCTTGTTCCGGAGTCCAGTCCTGTCGCGCTTGTGCCGCATACCCCTATATGGTATCCATCGACTATGGATTGCAGCCGGGGATTTCCCACAACTCGCCGACACCACCCCCGGTAGTCAGGATGGATATCGCCGGACTATCCAGCTACGACTACCTACTCCAACGTGTGGCGACCGGCCGGCTGCGGCTGGTGCTGCTGCTGTCGCCGCCGCGCACCGGTTCGACGGCGCTTGCCAATGCCCTGGCGCGACACGGTCAGGTTGATGCGGTGGTGACCGAGCCGGCGGGCCAGTACCATCTGCGGGCCGATGCTCGGGTCGTCGAGACTTTTGGGCTGATCGCCGATGCGGTTGCTGCGGTTGGTCCGTGCCCGGCGTCCCGGCCGGCTGTCGTGCTGATCAAGGAGACCGCGCAACATATCGGGCCCGATCGGGAGTGGCGGGCTTGGCGCGCGATCATCGACAAGACTTTGGTGTTGGTGCGCCAGCCGGCGCTGGCCTTGGAGTCGCTGATCCTGATGACACTCGGGCTGGCGGACCTGTTGTCGGGAGGTTCCGAGGCCAGGCCCCGGCTGTGGCTCAGCCCAGCGGGGCGGGCGACCTGCCCGCCCCGCTGGGCTGACCTGCTGGGCGGACTTCCTGGCACGGCTGCGCGAGGAACGCGACTTCAGCGGATTCGATGAAGGCCGTTTGCGTGCCCATTGGCATAAGAGCGCCTTGTTCGGCATGCCCAGCCTGCAACGCGAAGTCTGGGCCAACGAGGCGCGACAGCGCAGGCTGGGAGATGTCGGTGACTTCGAGCCATACCTGGGCACCCCGCCCTGCGCTCTGAGCACACTGCCTGAACCGCTGGTGCGCCCATTCAACGATCGCCACTTCGCCTGGTCTGCGCTGTGGGATCTGTACGACAACACCCCGGCCGGCGATCAGGGGGTGGCGCTTGTCGATTTCGCTGCGGTGCAGGCCGATCCGCCTGCCCGGCTCGGCGCGCTCGCCGCGTTCCTCGGGTTGTCCCCGCGCGATCCCAGCGCCTCGCCCCCGATCGTGCGCTCAGGTTACGACACGCGCTGTCCGCAACTGCATGACGTGTTGTTCCGCGAGGCGAGGGCGAGGTCAGACATCGCGCCAGGCAATCGTCAGCCGCTGCCGATCGAAGGATTTCCGTCCTGGCTGCACCCCCAGTTGCGCGCGGCCCAGACGATCTACCGGAACCTGCATCGAGAGCTGCGTCAGCCGTGACCACTTGGATCGCCGCTTCGCGTTCTGTGGTCATCGGGCACGTCGTGTCCGTTCGGCCGCCAGACGCCGATTCTCTGATATGGTCACGGCAAAATGAGGGCCGTGCAGCCATTTTCCGAGAAGTTGAGCGCAAAGCTTAACCACATGCGCGAGGTGCTGCGGCCGGCAGAGCGACTTCGGCAACAGGCTCACGCGCTTGGCGGCCACCTCGGCAAGGGCGATAGCGTTCTCGATGTCGGGTGCGGGACGGGTTATCTGTCTGCGTACTTGCAGCAGATGTACGGGATATCCCCGAGTGGCATAGACGTCAAGGACGCTCGTCGTACCGAGATTCCGTTCCGCGAGTTCAATGGCACGTCAATTCCTTTTCCGGACAGGTCATTTGACCATGTTGTTCTCAGTGAAGTGCTGCATCACAGCCATGACCCGGTGGCGCTGATCAAACAGTGTTACCGAGTTGCGCGCCGCAGCATCATCGTGTTCGAAGACATGCCGGACGGACGGCTGGGCAAAGGCATTCTTTTCCTCCATGTCCACGTGTTCGCCCGCTACTACCGCTGCCCATTTCGCCCGGCAACCATAGGCTCCTACCGATCGGCACTAAATTGGTTGGGCGACAATGCATCCTGCGTTCTGCAGGCTCGGCAGCCACCAGAATGGCTCAGCGTGTACCCGCGCGAGCTATTCGTGTACGAGCTTGCCGAATCGGCTCAGTGGTGATCGCCAGGTCATGAGTCGCTGGCCATGGTCATCGTCTGGTTCGCCATTACTTCGCTGGCCGCGCGCTCGCCCGAGCGAATGGCGCCATCGATCCAGCCGCACATCTTGGCCGAGGTCTCGGTGCCTGCCCAGTGAATCCGGCCGCACGGCCTGCGCAGCGCATGACCGAACTGGGTGAGCACACCCGGGGGAGTATGGCTGAGCATCCCACCGCCGGAGTAGCGCTCACGGCTCCAGTTCTGCTCGAAGTAGTCGATCGGCTTCGCGGCCTTGGCGCCGAAGCGTTCCACCAGGGCGGCGAGCACCGCCTGACGTCGACCGTCGTCGTCGAGGCGCTCGTATTGCCGGGCGACCGGCCCCTCGATCACCACGCACAGCACCCCCGGTGTCCCGCTATTGGGGCTGGCATCGATGGTCAGCGTAGCCAGCGATGTCGGCGCGGCGCTTTGGCCACACAATCCATCGGCACGCCAGAACGGCTCGTCGTAGACGGCGGAGATCTTGACAACCGCGCCGCTGGGCATCCGCTGGTGCAGAAATGACCGATCGGTGGGAAGCATTGGTTCATAAACGATTTGGCTGGCGATCGCGAGCGGAACCGCGACGATCGTTCGGTTCGCCCGCACGGTTAGCCCCTCGGCTTGCACGGTCACGCCGCCGGAATCCTGGGTGATCGATCGGACCGGTTGGGACAGGTGGATCGCGTCGCCCAGCTCGGCGGCCATCGGCCCATAAACGGCGCCCATGCCACCGATCGGCCGGGCGTCTTGTGCGGCGCCCTTGCTGCCCAGCACGAAGCCGGGCCCACCGCCCGAGGCCATCTGGTACAGCACGAACAGCATCGATACCTCCGAGGCGTCGGAGGTGTAGCAGCCGGCGATCGCCGTTTCCAGGAGGTCGTGCGCTGCTTTGGACTTGACGTTGTTGCGCAGCCACTGGGCCAGGGTCATTCGGTCCCATTTCGCGGCTCGCTTGGCTTCCCAGGGCGCCTCGAGTGGAATCGTCTTGCACATCTGGCTGATTTCGAACATGGCTGTGCCCAGATTCATCGAGGCCAACGGGCTCAGGGTCCGCGGGATCGTGCCCTGGTAGCGGTACTGCTTGCCATCGACAACCATCATGGCTTCGCCGTCGGTGTACTGCTTGAACGCCGCGACTCCGAATTCCTTCATCAGCGCATAGATTCGGTGCTGAGTGGGGCCGATCCACGCGCCGCCCTTGTCGATCCACGACCCGTCTTCACGCACCACGGTGAAGGTTCGGCCGCCAACCCGGTCCCGAGCCTCCAGCAATGCCACCGAGTGACCGGCCTGCTTCAGCCGAAGCGCGGCGGTCAGGCCAGCGAACCCCGCACCCACCACGCATACATCGACCTCGGCCATGCTGAATAGGCCTACCGGCAAACGGCTTCGCAGTCAACGGCTCCACGCGACTGGTAGCCGTTTGATGCCATGAATGAACTGTGACAGCAACCGTGCCGGCTCCTCGGTCGCGACGACGTCAGGCATTTGCCGGCGCAATTCGTCGAATACAACTCTGATTTCACGGCGGGCCAGGTTTGCGCCCAGGCAGAAATGGGCACCTCCACCACCGAAGCCGACCTGCGGATTGGGGTTGCGGGTCACATCGAACGTCCAGGGATCGGCGAACTTCTCCTCATCGCGATTCGCCGAGCAGTACCACAGGGTGACCTTGTCGCCGGCCGCCATCTTGGTGCCCCGAAGGTCGACGTCCTGGCTCAACGTTCGGCGCATATAGACCACCGGCGAAGCCCATCGCACGATCTCCTCGACCGCGGTCGCGGCCAAACCGTCGAAGTCCGACCACCACTTGGCACGCTCGTCGGGGTAGCGCGACAGCGCCAGCATTCCGTGACTGATCGCATTGCGGGTGGTTTCGTTGCCGGCGACCACCAGCAGGATGAAGAACATCGCGATCTCCGACGAGGACAACCGCTCGCCGTCGACCTCGGCTTCCACCAGGCTGGTCGTCAGATCGCCGTGGTGGTTGACCCGACGATCATCGGCCAGCGCGGTGGCGTAGCCGCCGATGGCCATCGAAACTTGAAGGAACTCATCGAAATCGGTAGTCAGGTCGGGGTCGCCGAACCCGAGAATCACGTTCGTCCAATGAAAAATTTGCTCGTGGTCTTCTTCGGGAATCCCCATCATGTCGCAGATGATCTGCAAAGGCAGCGGGTCGGCGAGCTCGCTGACCAGGTCGGCTTGCCCGTCGGGATGGTTCTCGATCATGGCTGCGACCAACCGGTGGGCCCGCTCCCGCACCGAGGCTTCGATGCGGGCGACCACCTTCGGGGTGAACGCCCTGCTGACAATCGAGCGCAGGCGCTGGTGGCGCGGATCGTCGAGCACGATCATCGAGCCGAAGTATTCGGCCAGCTCCGGTGTCTGATCGTGGATCACGATGTTGGGACTGGAATGAAAGATTTCCGGATGCCGACTGGCGAAGTGGATATCGTCGTGCTTGGTCAGCGCCCAGTGCCCCTTGCCCGCAGTGAGTCCGGCGAGTTCGATCGGGGGCCAGAAGGAGATGGGGGCTTCGCGGCGCAAGGTCGCGAAAGCGCCGTCGCGGAAGTCGTCATCGCGTCCCCAGAACTCCAGCGAACCAAGTTCGATGTCGGCCAGTGGGACTTCCGGTGGCGGTGTCCCGTTAACCCGAGGCAGCAGGCCGGTGTTGAGGTTCGTGCTGAGGTCCATCGTGCTTCTCCTACGTCTCCGCTTCGTCGTTGAAGGGGTGACACTGGCGAGCTTAAACCGCTGGCGGCGACAACGTGGCGGTGCGGAGCCACCGCATGCGGTGGGTCAGTGTGTGCACACGGTGTGTCCGGGCGTTCCGGTCCCGGTCTGCTCGGTCACCACGCTGCCGTCAACCAGAATCCTGCAGGTAATGCTGCCCTGCCCTTGGGCGCTGAGCACGAAAACCTGCCCGCCGAAGGCGGTGAACTCCGACGACCAGGGCAGGTTGATGTTGGTCGCTCGCTGCTGGCCCTTGGCGGTTTGGTACGAGACGAACTCGGCGACGCCCGGGCCGCTCACTTCATAGCGGACCTGCTGAAACGGGTCGGCGTTCGCCACGCCGCAGGTGGCTGCGACGCCGACACCGATAGCGAGCAGAATCGCCGGTCCGCTGAGACGGCGCATGGGTCTGGCTGCCAATCGACTGGTCATGGTTTTCCATAGTGTCATCAGGTAGGACGGCATGTAAGTGGTTTGTTGGGCTCCCGCCCCGCCGGCACGAGTGCGTTTGGTGCCCGAGAACAGCGAGCGGACTCGTTGAAGACCCAAATGTGAGCCCTGATGCTAGATGTCGCCCCCGATCGCGCTTAGTGTGACGTAGTCAGGGAGGTGGCCGTTTATGTCGCAAAGTGGCGGGAAACGAGTGGTCGTCTGGGGCACCGGCTTCGTGGGCAGGATGGTGATTCCCGAAATCGTCAAGCATCCATTGTTTGAGCTGGTGGGTGTTGGTGTCAGCAATCCTGACAAGGTGGGGCGCGACGTCGGCGAAATCTGCGGACTTTCCGAGCCGGTGGGAATCAGCGCCACCGACGATGTCGACGCGCTGATCGCGCTGCGGCCCGACGCGCTGGTGCATTACGGCCCGACGGCGATGCACGCGCAGGACAACATCTCACTCATCACGCGCTTCCTGCGGGCCGGCATCGACGTCTGCTCGACCGCAATGACGCCGTGGATCTGGCCGACGATGCACCTGAACCCGCCGCAGTGGATTCAGCCCATCACCGAGGCTTGCACGTTGGGGGAGTCGTCGTGCTTCACCACCGGCATCGACCCGGGATTCGCCAACGACTTGTTTCCCATGACCCTGATGGGTTTGTGTTCGGAGGTCCGGCGTGTGCGGGCCTCCGAACTGCTGGACTACACGAACTACGAGGGCGATTACGAAAAAGAGATGGGCATCGGCCGCGAGCCCGAATTCAGCCCGATGCTGGAAAACCGCGACGTGCTGATCTTCGCGTGGGGCGCCACCGTGCCGATGATCGCTCATGCCGCCGGGATCATGCTCGATGAGATCACTACCACCTGGGAAAAGTGGGTGACCCCCACCGAGCGCAAGTCGGCCAAGGGCCTCATCAAAGCGGGCCACGTGGCCGCGGTGCGGTTCACCATCAATGGGGTCTATCAGGGCGAAACCCGCATCCAACTGGAACACGTCAACCGCATCGGCCACGATGCCGCGCCGGACTGGCCCTCCGGCCACGACGACGACGTCTATCGGGTGGATATCGAAGGAACTCCCAGCATCTTCCAGGAGACCGCGTTCCGGTTCACCGACGGTTCCGGGCGAGATCCAGCCACCGCCGGGTGTCTGGCGACCGGCATGCGGGCGCTCAATGCGGTGCCTGCCGTCAACGACTTGCCGCCGGGCTGGGTCACCGCGCTCGACCTGCCGCTGATTCCAGGCGCGGGCACAATCCGTTGACCTGCGTCGATTGCTTGGCGTTGAAGTGCTTATACAGCTGGCGCATAGCTGGCGCAGAGATTGGCTATAGGTTCTATCGACAGAATTTGAGTTAGGCGGGTGGCGTGCCGCCGGACATGGGGACTTACTAGATGGCAGAGGGAGCACGGCCCGCGCTGGGTCTATCGATCGGTGCCACCAATCTGGCGGCGGTAACCGCCGATAGCGCCATCCTGCGAAAGCCCGTACTGACGCTGTACCGACAGCGTCCACCCGAGATCGGACTGCCGTCGGAGAACCCGAGGCTGGATCAGTCCGGTTTGGTGATCAGCGACTTCGTGGACCGCGTCGGGGACCAGATCGGCATCGTCGCGGCCGACGGGTCGGTGCATCGCAGCGAGGCATTGGTGGCCGATGCGTTGCGGGCGTTGGCATATACGGCCACCGGCGGTCACACCCTGCCCGCCAGTACCGCAGTCGCCTATCCCGCTCACTGGACCACGAGCGCGGTAGACGCATTGGGCGCCGCATTGGGCCGGGTTCCGGAATGGTCGCCGGCGGGGCAGCCTCTGCTGCTGATCCCGGACGCCGCGGCGGCGTTGTTCGCCGCGCGTGCCAACCCTGGCATCCCGGCCCGCGGCGTCGTCGCGGTCTGCGATTTCGGTGGCAGCGGTACCAGCATCACGCTGGCCGACGCCTCCGGCGAATATCAGCCCCTGGGTGCAACGGTGCGGCACCCGGATTTCTCCGGCGATCTGATCGATCAGTCGCTGTTGACCTACGTCATGTCCGAGATGCCGGCGACGGGTTCTTTCGATCCGTCGGGGACCTCGGCGATCGGCTCATTGAACCGGTTGCGCGCCGAGTGCCGCCAGGCCAAGGAGCAGCTCTCCCTCAGCACGGTGGCCACGCTGTCTGACGCGTTGCCCGGGGTAAGCGGAGAGGTTCGGCTCACCAGGAACGAGTTGGACGAGACGATCCGCGATTCGCTCGATGGATTTGCCCGCGTTGTCGAACACACGCTGCAGCGCGCCGGCGTCCCCGCCGCGGACCCGGTCGCCATCGTCACCGTCGGTGGTGGCGCCAATATCCCGTCGGTCACCACAACGCTGTCGGGGCGCTTCGGCGTACCGGTGATTACCGCACCCCGCCCGCAGCTGACAGCCGCGACCGGCGGGGCGCTGCGGGCTGCCCGGGGACCGGGTGATTCCAGTGCGACGGTGTTGACCTCAGCGGCACCGATGACCCAGACCGCGATGGCGCCGCTGGACCCAGACGTCGGGGCGGTCGCGGCGGCCGACGCGCCGGTGTCGGCGTTGCAGCCCGCTTTGGCATGGTCGGAAGCCGACGACCAATCCCGGGCGATGCCGGTGGTCGGCGACGATTATTCGGGGGCTTCCGGCTACACCTCCGCGCGGCCCCAGCTGACCTTTGAAGAGAATGCCCGGGCGGAGCCGGCGCCCAAGTCCGTGGTGATCCCGTGGTACCGCCTGCCCGGAGTAATCATCGTCGCAACGGTGGTTGCGGTGCTGCTCGTCGGCGCCGCGGTCGCGATCGCGCTGAGCTCCGGAGAACAGCCGGCGACTCGCTCGCCCGAAGCGACCACGTCCCCGCCCACCTCGGCCCCCGCAGCCGTGCCACCGGTGACCGATGCCGGAACTTCCGCGCCCGCGCCGTCCACTCAGCCACCTGCCTCCCAGGAGCCGGCGCCGCCGCCGACACAGCAGGCGCCCCCGCCGCCGTCGACCGAGGCACCGCCGCCCTCAACCACACAAGCCCCGGTCACCACCCAGCCTCCGGCCACCACCGAGGCGCCGCCGGCAACCACCCAGCCGCCGGTCACCACCGAGGCGCCGCCCACCACGCAGGCGCCGGCGACACAGCAACTGCCCACGCCGCCCCCGATCCCGCCCATTCCCCAGATTCCGCCCATCCCGCAGATCCCGGGAATCGGTTTCCCGCAGGTGCCGCAGGTGCCGCAGATACCTCAGGTGCCTCAGGTGCCGGGAGTTCCCGGGTTCGGCCAAGTCATCGCGCCGCAGGTCATTGCGCCGCAAGTAATTGCGCCCCAGGCGGCAAACGGTCAATGAGGTGAGCGACCGCCCCGCGGCGTTCAGCTGGCGGCATCCTTGAGGACGCGCTCGTTGTAGGCCTTGTCTTGGGCGTAGTTTTCTTCGGCGCTCCACTCGCCGGTCCCGTCGGCCTTGCCTGCTGTGGCGACGTCTTTGGCCTTCGCCGCTGGGGCGTTCCGGTCACCGGCGGCTTTGGGGTCGCCGTTTTCGTCGAGCCAGTCGTTGACCGCGGTCCCGGTGATGGTCTTGCCGGAACCGGGTAACACCAGCGTCGGCCGGTCCTCATAGGCAGTCATCATCTCGGCGGCCTTGTCTTGGGCGCCTTGGTCCGGCTCGATGTTGTCGCAACGATCCGGCTCCTCATGTTGGTCAGCCGGCTGATCTTGGGCTGCAGTCATGGCTCTTGCTCCCTGCGCAGTTAGTTGCGGTTGTGACCGACCCTCTGCTCCGGTTACCCATCCCGGTGCCGGGTCGAAACGCGCGCTACCGCGATCAGGCGCGCTTGGCAAGCACCAGCGATGCCAGCGGAATCCGCATCGGCTCGGGCTGGCTTGCCAGCCGGTCGGCGACGGAAGCCTCCAGCTGCTCGATGAACGCGGTTGCGCGAGGGTCGCCGGTCCCGCAGTCCAACGCGGCCGCGAGCGTGGGGAACAATGCCGCCCGGGCGAAGCCGGCCCACTGCGCTCCGAAAGCCTCTGCGTCGCCGTCTGATTGGAAGGCGGCCCAGAACCGGTCCTCGGCGTTGAACACGTCGAGCTGCTCGATGGTCAGACCCTCGAACCAGCCGCGCGGCGCAAACGGAGCGCGCAGGTCCTTTTCGGCCCGGGCGACCACAGGTATCGCCATGCGTCGCAGCTCTTCTGGGCGCAGCAGCCCGTCGCGCACCTGATCGTTGAGCGCCGCCACAAGCGCGTCGTTCATCGGTCGATAGCCGAAGTGGCCGTGTTCGTCGAGCGCCATTGTCAGCACCACCAATCGCCCGCCCGGACACAGCTCCCGCCGCCGGAAGGCAAGAAAGTCTTGCCAATCCGTGGCGGCCTGGTGCGCGTATGCCGCGCGCGCTCGCTCGTCTTTGCTGTAGGCGACTTGCGCGTGATCGGTGAGTTCCGGCGCCCCCGCGGGGATTCGGCTAAGCCATTGGATCGCCCATGAACTCCAGCCCAGGCTCACCGTATTGCTGGGCAGGATCTGGGTATAAAACGACCTGCCGACTGCCGATGCGAAGCTCGCCGAGTCATGGTGCAGGTAGCTGTCCGGGTCATCGGCCAAGGTGCGGAACAAGGCAGTGAAATCGTTGTCCGGTACCTCGGTGTGCGCCACCATGATTGCGCGATCTTCGCGGATGCGCCGGCGAAGTGCGTTGATCGCGGCCATCATGGGCTTGAGTGAATTGTGGCCGGTGGCCACCCCATAGTCGGCGATGACGACCGGTTGCGGTGCATCGGGCAGCGGCACGGTTTGGGCGGCCTTTTCGAACAGCGTGATGGCCGGCGACAAGCCCGCGGCCTGTAGTCTTGACGACTGGCTGTAGGTCGCACTTTCCATTGGCGCCGGCCGGACCACCACACTTGACTCCGGCAGCCTGATCTCCCGTGGCATGTCAGCTCGACGTGGGGTAACCGACACCCGTGAGACGTTCGGAAACCTCCCAAAGGCGTTGGCAGTCAGCGTCATTGCCAGCACGAGCGGGCACCTTGGCCGCCCTCACACCGCCACCGGCCGCCTCATAGAAGCCCCGCGGGCCGTAGAAAGCACCGCCCTCGGCCTGCGGTGTAACGGCGGCGTAGAGCGCCGGCAGGATCCCGTCTTCGATTTCTTGCCAAAGGAACGGAGCGAAACGCCATGAGGTGGTGTAGAACCGCTGCATCAGTGCCGGCTTCTCCCGCCCATGCGAAGGCCCGCTGATCTGCAGGTTGGTCTTGGTCAGTCCTGGGTGCGCCGCGTTGGACATCACGCCCCAACCCGCCGCCCGGCTGCGACGGTCCAGCTCGCGCGCGAACATCAGCACCGCCAGCTTGGATTGACCGTATGCCGTCATCGCAGCGTATGACTTCTCGAACTGCAGGTCGTCAAAGTGGATACGGCCACGCCGGGCCGCCAGGCTGCTCAGCGATACCACCCGCGCGCCTTGCGCCGCGCGCAGCAGCGGCAGCACGTGCGCGGTCAGCGCGAAGTGTCCGAGATGGTTACTGCCGAACTGCAATTCGAAGCCGTCGGCGGTGGTATCACGTTCGGGCGGAGTCATGACGCCGGCGTTGTTGATCAGGATGTCGATCGGGCGGCCCTCGGAGTTGAGCTGGTCACCCAATGCGGCTACCGACGCCAGCGAGGACAGATCGAGCGCTTTGATACTCAACTTGGCATCGGGCACGGCACTGCGGATCTCCTCGATCGCCGCCTCGCCCTTGGCGCGGTTACGGATTGCCATCACCACATCGGCGCCCGCCGCCGACAGCCGCCGGGCCAGCCCAAAACCCAACCCGCTATTGGCTCCGGTGACTATCGCGAGTTTTCCGGACAGATCGGGCACGGTGGCGATGAGATCGCTGGCCATGCGTATCACTCCCTTTCCGGTGTTGCTGTCCAGTGTGCGCTTTTCCCCGCTATCCGCGAGTCGGAGCGGCATGCTTTAGCCCATGGTCCCGCACCCGAGAGCGCTCCGGCGGCGTGCTTTCGGGTGGACGGCAGCATTGGCCCTCGGCACGCTACCCGCGCTCGCTTTCCCGGCGCCATCGTGGTGGTGGTTGGCCTGGTTCGCGCTGGTGCCGCTGCTGCTGCTGGTGCGGGCAGCGGCGACGTCCGGCGATGGTGCGGTGCGGGCCGGTTGCGGTGTTGCCGGCTTCGTGCTGGCCAACCAGTACTGGTTGGCCGCCAGCATCGGCCCGCTGCTGGCGTTGTTGGCTCTCGGAATGGGCGCGTTGTGGTTGCCGTGGGGTTGGGTTGCGCACCGCCTGCTGTCGGCACCGCTTTCCGCCGCCCGCGCGGCTGGGGCACTGGCCGTCGTACCGAGCGCCTGGGTGGTGGCAGAAGCGGCGCGGTCCTGGCCGCCATTGGGCGGTCCGTGGGCTCCGCTGGGTGCGTCGCAATGGAACCAGCCCTACACGCTGGCGTCGGCATCGGTGGGCGGGGTGTGGCTGACCAGCTTTCTGGTGATGGCCGTCAATACCGCCATCGTGGCCGGCATCGTGGGCCGAGGGCTGCCCCGGCTGGTGCTGCTGGGCTGCGCGGTGGCGGGGGTGGGCCTCGGACCGCTGTGGTACCTCGTTGGCCCAGCTCCCGCTGCGGGTCCGGCGATTCGGGTGGCGCTGGTGCAGCCGGGCCCCATCGCCGACTCGACGGCCCGCCAGGCGGCCGGTGAAGAACTGACCGCCGGCTTGGTGGGTCAACGGCCGGACCTGGTGGTCTGGGGGGAAAGCAGCGTCGGCCACGACCTGGCCGACCATCCCGGCGACCTGGCCCGGCTGGCGGACCTGTCCGCGCGGGTTGGCGCGGATCTGCTGGTCAATGTCGATGCGCGGGCACCGGGCGGGGGCATCTACAAGTCGTCGGTGCTGCTCGGTGAGCACGGCGTGGCGGGCAGCTACCGCAAGACCCGCTTGGTGCCGTTTGGTGAATACGTTCCGCTGCGGCGGTTGGTTGGCTGGATCACCCAGGGCACCAAGGCCGCCGCGGAGGACCGGCGGCGGGGAACCGGCCCGGTGGTGCTGCATGCCGGACCGCTGGCCATCGGACCGCTGATCAGCTACGAGACGACGTTTTCCGATCTGGCCCGACGCGAAGCGCTGCTGGGCGCCGAGTTGTTGGCATTCCAGAGTTCCACCTCGTCGTTTCAAGGGAGTTGGGCGCAGCCGCAGTTGGCCAGCCAACCCGCGGTGCGTGCCGTCGAAGTGGGGCGACCCGCGGTGCACGCCGGGTTGTCCGGTGACAGTTCGGCCTTCGACGCCCGGGGACGCCGGCTGGCGTGGTGCCCGTCGGACTTCGCGGGCGTGACGGTGGACAGCATCGAGCTGGGTTCGCGCGACACGCTGTATCGACGACTGGGGGATTGGGTGCCGGTGACGGCCCTGGTGGTGCTGGCGGGATACGCCGGCTCAGCTGGGCTTCGCCGCTATCGAATGCGTGACACACTGCGTGCATGACTAGCAGACGGGTCGCCAAGTTTTCGCTGACCGTCGCCATCCTCACGTTGGTGGTGTCGGTGGCCGGCTTCATCGTCACCCTGGTGCTCAACGCGTTCTTCCTGGACAAGTACGACGCGTACGGCGAGGTGGCGATCCCCGGTTCGGGCAGCGTGCATTTGCCGGCCGGAGATGTCACCGTCAGCCTGCACACGCTGGTCATCGGCGGCACCAACGGCGTTGGCCTGCCGGTGCCGCCGTTGGGGATCTCGATCAGTCCGCCCGACGGTGTACCGCAACCGGAGGTAACCGAAAGTATCGGCAGCACAACGACGGTCAACAACGACGCCCACGTACGGGTATGGATGGTCCGCGTTCCCGTCGAGGCCACCTACCGCGTCACGACCGACGGTGAGGTCGGCGGATACATCAACCCCCGGCTGGCGTTCGGGCACCAGAGTTCGTATGGCTGGTTGGTGTGGGTTTTCGTCGCCATGTTCGGCGTCGGGCTGATCGACTTGGTGCTTTCGGTGGTGTGGTTGAGCCGCAGCCGCCCGGCCGCATCGGCGTCGCCGGCCAGCCCCTACTTTGCCGAAGCACCCGTCCTGGCTTCCCACCCCAGCGATCCGCCCAGGACGGCCTACGAGCCCAGCGACGACGGGATCAGGCTGGAGCGGCTCAAGACGCTGGCGGCGTTGCGCGATTCGGGGGCGCTGACCGAGGAGGAATTCCAGAGCGAGAAACGCCGGATCCTCGACGGCAGATAGCCGGCGTCGCGCGGGCGCGTGGCTTGCTTGCCGATTTCGGTGAGCGTTTGACCTGTTGCGCCCTAGTGGCCGCGGGCCACCCATTCTTCGTAGTGCACGATTTCGTCGCCGATGGTGGTGCTGTCGCCATGGCCGGTATGCACGACGGTGTCGCCGGGCAGCTTGCCCAGCCGTTCGGATATCGACTGCAGGATGGTCGGGAAGTCGGAAAACGAGCGTCCCGTCGCGCCGGGTCCGCCGCAAAACAGCGTGTCCCCGCTGAACACCACATCCAGCTCCGGGGCGTACCAGCACACCGATCCCGGGGAGTGGCCCGGAGTGTGCAGTGCGCGTAGCTCGGTACCGCCGACCCGCAGCGTCTCAACGTCAGAGACAGCGCGAAAGTCCTTGTCCGGATGGGTCATCCGCCACAGCATCTCATCGCCGGGGTGGAGCAGCACCGGAGCGTCGAGTGCCGCGCCGAGTTCGGGAGCCACCGTCACGTGGTCGTTGTGGCCGTGGGTGCATACCACCGCAACCACATTGCGGCCGGCGACCGCCTCGATGATCGGAGCCGCCTGATGGGCGGCGTCGAAGACCACCACATCGGAGTCGTCGCCGACCAGCCAGATGTTGTTGTCGACTTCCCAACTGCCGCCGTCGAGTTCGAAGGTTCCGTGGGTCACCACCCGGTCGATGTGAACCACTACAACACCACCACCGAGCGCAGCACCTTGCCGGCGTGCATCTTCTCGAATGCCTCCTCGATACCGCCCAGACCGATCTGCTCGGAAACGAACTTGTCCAGCGGAAGCCGGCCCTGCAGGTAGAGGTCGATCAGGGTGGGGAAGTCGCGCTCGGGTAGGCAATCGCCGTACCAGGACGACTTCAACGCGCCACCGCGGGAGAAGAAGTCCACCAGCGGCATGTCCAGCCGCATGTCGGGGGTGGGAACCCCCACCAGGACAACGGTTCCGGCCAGATCGCGAGCGTAGAACGCCTGCTTCCAGGTTTCGGGCCGGCCGACCGCGTCGATCACCACGTCGACCCCAAAGCCGCCGGTGAGGTCCTGGATCGTTTCGACGACGTCGAGTTCGCGGGCGTTGACGGTGTGGGTGGCGCCGAAGGCGCGCGCCCACTCCAGTTTGGTGTTGTCGGTGTCGACGGCGATGATCTTCTTGGCTCCGACCAGCGCCGCACCGGCGATGGCGGCATCACCCACGCCGCCACAACCGATCACCGCGACGGTGTCATCGCGGGTGACGCCACCGGTGTTGACCGCGGCGCCCAGTCCGGCCATCACCCCGCAACCCAACAGGCCCGCCACGGCGGGGTCGGCCGCGGGATCAACCTTGGTGCATTGGCCGGAGTGCACCAGCGTCTTGTCGGCGAATGCCCCGATGCCCAGTGCCGGGGTGAGTTCGGTGCCGTCGGTCAGTGTCATCTTCTGCTCGGCGTTGAACGTGTCGAAACAGTAGCTCGGCCGGCCCCGTTTGCAGGCCCGGCACTGGCCGCACACCGCACGCCAGTTCAGGATCACGAAATCGCCTGGCTCCACGTTGGTTACCCCGGGCCCAACCGCTTCGACCGTGCCCGCGGCCTCGTGGCCCAACAGGAACGGGTACTCGTCGTTGATGCCGCCCTCGCGGTAGGTCAGATCGGTGTGACAAACGCCGCAAGCGCTGATATCGACGACGGCTTCGCCGGGCCCGGGATCCGGGACGACGATGTCCACCAATTCAACGGGTTCGCCCTTTTTCCGGGAAATTACGCCGCGCACTGTCTGACTCATGGCCTCTAACCTACTGTTCGGCATTCGCGGCGGTTGCGCCGCGCCTGCGCTCGCGGCGCCCATATTGCGTTGAGCTTTGGTCTCGATAGCCGGCCCGACGGGCGGCGATGCCGGTGTAGCGTCGCTGAGCATGACGGCAATCGACGGCGGAACCGAAACCACGGAGGAATTCGGCGGCAGAATTGTCGCGGCCATCGACAGCGCCGGTTTGACGATCTTGCTCAGTGTCGGACATCAGACCGGGCTGCTGGATGTCATTTCTCAATTGCCGCCGTCCACTAGCGCCCAAATCGCCGAGGCGGTGGGCCTCGACGAGCGCTATGTGCGGGAATGGCTGGGCGGGATGACGGCCGGGCAGGTGATCGAGTACGACGCCGAGACGGCCACATATTCGCTGCCCGAACATCGCGCGGCCATGCTGACGCGGGCCGCCGGCCCGAACAACCTGGCCCGCGTGACGCAATTCATCTCACTGCTCGGAGAGGTCGAACAGAAGGTGATCGCCTGCTTCCGGGAAGGGGGCGGTGTGCACTACACCCAATACCCGCGCTTTCACACGCTGATGGCCGAGATGAGCGGCGAGGTATTCGACAGTGCGCTGGTCGACGTGATTGTGCCGCTGGTCGAGGGCCTTCCCGAACGCTTGCAGGCCGGCGCGGAGGTGGCCGATTTCGGTTGCGGTAGCGGTCACGCGGTCAACCTGTTGGCGCAGGCATTTCCGAAAAGCCGGTTCACCGGCATCGACTTCTCCGAGCCAGCCATCGCGGCTGCCTCCCAGGAGGCGCAGCGTCGCGGCCTGTCCAACGCAACCTTTCAATCTCGGGATCTGACCACCCTGGACGATGTCGGGGTCTACGACGTCATCACCGCCTTCGATACCATTCACGATCAGGCGCAGCCGGCGCGCGTGCTGGAGAACATCTACCGCGCGCTGCGGCCCGGCGGCGTGCTGCTGATGGTCGACGTCAAGGCGTCGAGCCGACTCGAAGACAACGTCGGCAACCCGATGAGCACCTACCTGTACACAATTTCGATGATGCACTGCATGACCGTGTCGCTGGCGCTGGACGGCGTCGGCTTGGGGACGGTGTGGGGCAGCCAGCTGGCCACCAAGATGCTGGCCGACGCCGGATTCGAGGACGTGACGGTGGCCGAGATCGAGTCGGACCCGCTGAACAACTACTACATCGCCAGGAAGTGACGAACCGCCACGATGGCTGCTCTGGACGCTCTTGATGATTGGCCGGTACCGGCCGCCGCCGCAGCGGTGATCGGCCCTACCGGTGTATTGGCGACGCACGGCAATGTCGAGAAGGTCTTCGCGTTGGCCTCGGTGACCAAACCGATGGCGGCGCGCGCCGCGCAGATCGCGATCGAGGAAGGCGTCGTCGACCTCGACACCCCGGCGGGCCCGCCCGACTCCACCATTCGCCACCTCCTGGCGCACACCTCGGGCCTGTCAATGCACACCAATCAGGTGCTCGCCCGGCCCGGGACCCGCCGCATGTATTCCAACTACGGCTTCACCGCGCTGGCCGAAGCCGTGGCGCAGGAATCCGGAATCGAGTTCAGTAGCTATCTGGCCGAGGCGGTGTTCGAGCCGCTGGGCATGTCGACGAGCAAGCTGGAAGGCGGCGCGGCCGCGGCCGGGTTCGGGGCCACCTCGACGGTTGGCGACCTGGCGCTGTTCGCGGGCGACCTGTTGCGTCCGTCGACGGTCTCCCCGCCGATGCACGCCGAGGCGATCGCCGTGCAGTTTCCCGGTCTGGACGGTGTGTTGCCCGGATTTGGTGTGCAGCGCCCCAACGACTGGGGGCTGGGATTTGAGATCAAGAGCGCCAAGTCGCCGCACTGGACCGGTATCCGCAACTCGCCGCGAACCTACGGCCATTTCGGGCAGGCGGGCGGCTTCATCTGGGTGGATCCCGAAGCCGACCTGGCGCTGGTGGTCCTTACCGACCGTGATTTCGGGGACTGGGCGCGAGAGCCCTGGCCAGCGCTTTCGGACTCCGTACTAGCCGAATATGCCTAATGCGAACTGCACACTAGCGCAACAGGGGTCTCACAGGGCACAATAGACACGCAAGACATCAAAAATCGCAGAAGTTTCGTCGCAGGCATCCCGCCTATCGGGTTCACCAGGTCGTTGGGGAAGACGTCCCTCGTGGAACCGAAGGAGTAAGAGATGCGTGCATCGAATCAGTTCGCCGACGTGACGAGCGGCGTGGTGTACGTCCACGCCTCTCCAGCGGCGGTGTGCCCGCATGTCGAGTGGGCACTGTCGTCGACCCTGCATGCCAAGGCGAACCTGGTCTGGACGCCGCAGCCGGCGATGCCTGGCCAGTTGCGTGCCGTCACCAACTGGGTCGGGCCGGTGGGCACCGGCGGCCGGCTGGCCAACGCGTTGCGCTCGTGGTCGGTGCTGCGGTTTGAGGTCACCGAGGATCCCAGCCCCGGCGTGGACGGGCAGCGGTTCTGCCACACTCCGCAGCTCGGCTTGTGGAGCGGGGCGATGAGCGCCAACGGCGACACCATGGTGGGTGAGATGCGGCTTCGGACCCTGATGGCGCAGGGGGCGGACACCCTTGCTGCCGAATTGGACTCGGTGCTCGGAACGGCGTGGGACGAGGCGCTGGAGGATTACCGCGACGGTGGCGACACCGGTGAGGTGACCTGGCTCAGCCGCGGCGTCGGCTAGTCCGGCTAGCTGACCGGCACCGCGACCGGTTTGGCCGACAACGGCATATCGACGTTGCCTTTGCACGCGCCGCTGTAGATGTTGGTGTGAAAGACGCCGGTGAGAATTCCGTAGTCGCCGGGCGTGTACACCGAGATGGATTTGGCCGGGTTGTACTCAATGGTGCCGTCCGGCAGTAGACAATCCCAATTCCAGGTCATCTCGCGTACCCATTGGGACCCGTTCCAGGTGAATTCGATTGATTGCGGCATGGATTCATTTTTGGGCGGGGGAGGGTTATTCACCCCCTGCTGGTGCCGGTCTTCGCATTGGCGGCGAGCGTCAGAATGTAATCCCCATTCCATGCCGCAACTTCACCCGCGTAAGCCGGCGGCGCGAAACACAACGAGACGCAAAACCAAGCCGCTGCCGCGGCTCCAAGTCCGGTTTGGTGAGGCCTCGACATCTTTCCTCCCAGGTGAGCGGCTCTGAGAAAGATGTCGTATTCGGTGCATTAGGTGTTACAGGAAGGGGCGTCGACAGGTCGCCCGAGAATTGGCATCGGCGACCCGGCAGCGCTGCAAATGATTATCGGTCGTTGGGCCGCAATATCTGCAGTGCGCCCGCAACCGCGGAGATATTGGCCGGCAATGGGCACGCGTAGTCACCGTCGGCATACACGTTGATGCCAGGACATTCAACGTCGATGGACTTGGCTCGTGCGGTGGTCACTTCGTCGAGCTCCACATGAGTGCCCTTGACCACCGTCGGGAACAGCCGCAGGAATCTGCTGCGCGGGCCGGATCGCACCATGGTGATGTCCAGCAGACCGTCGGTACGGTCGGCGTTGGGGCACATCAGCATCCCGCCGCCGTAGCTGCGGGTGTTGCCGAAGGTCGCCAGCGTGAGGTCGGTTTCGATCTCCTCGGTGCCGTCGAGCACGAGCCGGAATGGCAATGGCCGCAGCTGCGACAGTTCGACCAGCATCGCGATGTAGTACCGCAGTCGTCCGTGTGGCCAGGTCATCCGGTTGGCCCGGTCGGTTACCAGCGAATCGAAACCGGTTGCGGCCAGGGTGCCAAACCATTTGTCGCACTTGTCTTTGCCGCTGCCGGCCTGAATCCGGCCCAGGTCGATGGTTTCGGTCCAGCCGTCCACCACGATGTCCGCGGCGGCTTCGGCATCCTTTGTGGGAATCTCGAATTCACGTGCGTGATCGTTGCCGGTGCCGGCCGGGATGATGCCCAGCGGGACATCGGTTTCGGCCAGCACCTGCAACGCGTTGGAGATGACGCCGTCGCCGCCGGTCACGACGACCGCATCGGTGCCCTTCTCGACCGCCGCGGCCAGCAGGTAGCGCGCATCCTCGGCGTTTTCACCAACGATCTCGATGACCTCGACGCCACGATGATGCAGCCGGGCGATCGCGTGCTGGGCGGCCTGGACCGCGGCACCATGTCCGGACAGCGGATTGGTCAGGGCGGTCACCTTGCTGATGCTGCGCTGACGTAGTTGCCCTGCCAACGGGTTGACCGGGTTCTCGGGGGTCACGGAATCAGCTTGCCGGGGTTGAGGATCCCAGCCGGGTCCAGGGTGGCCTTGACCGCGCGCAACAGCTGCACACCCAGGTCGCCCACCTCGTCGCGCATCCAGGGCCGGTGGTCGGCGCCGACGGCGTGGTGGTGCGTGATGGTTGCGCCGGTGGCCATCATCGCATCGGATGCGGCCTTCTTGGCGGCCATCCATTGCTCGATCGGATTACCCCGCTGCCCGGCGACGACGGTGAAGTACAGCGATGCACCGGTGGGGTAGACGTGCGAGACGTGGCACATCACCAGCGCCGGGGTGCCCGACTCCGCCAACGATGTGGTGAGTGCCTCGGTAACCGCGGCTTTGACCGCGGCAATGTTGGACCAGTCGGTGGCCGTCTCGAGGGTTTCGCAGAGCGCACCGGCGGCCAGCAATGAATCGCGCAGGTAGGGAGCGCTGAACCGGCCATGCTCCCAGCTCTGGGCCGGGCCTTCACCCAGCGACTTGCCGCCATGGGCCTCCAGCGACGCGCGGGTCTCGGCGTGCCTGCTTTCGGTGTGTTCCTTGGTGCCCTCGAACAGGGTCAGCCCCAGACATCCGCCGGTTACCTGGTTTTCGCCGATCGACTCGTGGGTGGCCAGGTTGATCCCGGTTTCGGCCTCATCGGAAAGGCGCACCACGGTCGGGCCGGTGCCGGTCTGGGTGATCGCGCGCAGGGCTGCGACCCCGGTGCTGAAGTCCGGAAACGACCACGCCTCATATCGGGTGGTTTCGGGCACCGGGTGCACCCGCAGCCGCACCTTGGTGATGACACCGAAAACACCTTCCGAGCCGATCGCCAGCTGACGCAGGTCCGGACCGGCGGCGGAGGCGGCCACCCGACCAAGATCCAGCACGCCTGCCGGAGTGATCATGCGCAATCCGATGATCATGTCGTTGAAGCGGCCATACCCGGCCGAGTCCTGGCCTGAGGACCGGGTCGCCGCGAAGCCGCCGATGGTTGCGTATTCGAAGCTCTGCGGGAAGTGCCCGAGAGAGAAGCCGCGCTCGCCGAGCAGCCGTTCGGCGTCCGGGCCGGTGACGCCGGCGCCCAGTTCGGCGATGCCCGAGACTTCGTCGAGGGAGTGCAGTTCGTTGAACCGGCGTAGGTCCAGCGAGATCACGGCGCTGAACTGGCCGCGGTTGGGGTCCAGCGCACCGGTCACGTTGGTGCCGCCCCCGAACGGGACGATCGCAATGCCCTGATCCGAGCAGTACCGCAGGATCTCGGCAACGGCCTGGTCGTCGCCGGGCAGCAGGACCGCGTCTGGCGCATCCTGGATGCCGGTGTCCTTCCGTCGCAGCATGTCGGGGGTGGACTTGCCGCCAGCGCGCAGCAGCCGGTCGCGGTCGGCGGTGCGCATGTATTCGGGCCCGACAATCTTGGCCAGCGCATCCTGATCGCTTTGCGACAACGCGCACGGGCGCAGCTTGACCTGGTCGGCGCCGAGTTCGGCTTCGCCTGAATCCTCAAGGCCCACAACCTGCTTCAGGAGGGCCCGGATGCCGTCGGAGAGCGGCTTGGCTGCGGCGGGATCTCCCCACGCGTTCCATTTCATCGGTGGAAGGAGTTCCTCAGGATGCGTCATGCGTTACAATATTACACATGTTGTCAATGAGTAATGCTCCCGAAGATATTGGGGACCGCATACTTCAGGCGGCCGCGAGCTGCGTTCGCGACTACGGTGTCGACCGCGTGACCCTCGCCGAGATCGCGCGGCGTGCGGGCGTGAGCCGCCCCACCGTGTACCGCCGCTGGCCGGATACGCGGTCGATCATTTCGGCGCTGCTGACCAGCCATGTCACCGACGTGGTGCGCGCGGTGTCCCTCGACGGCCATGACCGACAGACCGTGGTACGGCAAGTGGTCGCCGTGGCCGATCGGCTCCGGGGCGACGAATTAGTCAAGGCACTCATGCACTCGGACCTGGCCCGGGTGTACATCACCGAGCGTCTCGGCGCCAGCCAGCACTTCCTGCTCGAAGGACTTGCGGCGCGGCTGCAAGTCGCCCAAGGAACGGGCAGCGTCCGCGCCGGCGATCCCCGCAAACTTGCGGCCATGGTCTTGCTGATCACCCAGTCGACCATCCAGTCGGTGGACATCATCGATCCGATCCTCGACTCCGAGGCCCTGGCCGCAGAACTCACCTACTCACTGAACGGATACCTGGCCTAATGCCTGACTCGACCGCACTCAACGCCGCTCGCCGCAGCACCGAACTCACCGCACTCGCTGACGGCGAAGCGCTGGACGTCCTCGTCATCGGCGGCGGCATCACCGGTGTCGGTATCGCCTTGGATGCCGCGTCGCGGGGCCTGCAAGTGGCCCTGGTAGAAAAGCATGACCTGGCCTTCGGCACCAGCCGGTGGAGCTCGAAACTGGTGCACGGCGGGCTGCGGTATCTGGCGAGCGGGAACGTCGGCATCGCCCGCCGCAGCGCCATCGAGCGCGGAATTCTGATGACGCGCAATGCCCCGCATCTTGTTCACGCGATGCCGCAACTGGTCCCGTTGCTGCCGTCGATGGATCATCTCAAGCGTGCCCTGGTGCGGACTGGGTTCCTGGCCGGTGACGCGTTGCGGATGCTTGCGGGCACGCCATCCTCGACATTGCCCCGGTCGCGGCGAGTTTCAGCGCAGCGTGTGGTGGAGCTGGCGCCGACCGTGCGGCGTGACGGGTTGGCCGGCGGCCTTCTCGCCTACGACGGGCAATTGATCGATGACGCCCGGCTGGTTACCGCGGTCGCGCGCACCGCGGCCCAGCACGGTGCGCGCATCCTGACATATGTTGGGGCGTCCGAGGCCACCGGCACGTCGGCTCGGTTGACCGACCAACGTAGCGGAGAGTCGTTCGACGTGTCTGCGCGCGCGGTGATCAACGCCGCTGGAGTGTGGGGTGGCCAGATCGACCCCGCGCTGAAGCTGCGTCCGAGCCGCGGCACCCATCTTGTGTTCGATGCGAACGCCTTCGGCAATCCGACTGCGGCGCTGACTATTCCGATTCCAGGTGAACTCAACCGGTTCGTGTTCGCCATGCCCGAGCAGTTGGGCCGCGTCTATCTCGGGCTTACCGACGAAGACGCCCCAGGTCCGATTCCCGATGTGCCAGAACCTTCTTCGGAAGAAATCATGTTCCTGCTCGATACGGTCAACACCGCGCTGGGCACCGCGTTGCAGACTTCTGACGTCATCGGAGCCTACGCCGGTCTGCGACCGCTGATCGACACCGGCGAAGGTCGCACCGCTGACGTCTCGCGCGACCACGCGGTCATCGAGTCGCCATCGGGTGTGATCAGCGTGGTCGGTGGCAAGCTGACCGAATACCGTTACATGGCAGAGGATGTGCTCAATCGCGCCATCAGCTTGCGGCAGTTGCAGGCCAACCAGTGCCGAACGCGAGACCTGCCGCTGATCGGGGCGCCGGCCACCCCCGGGCCGGCCGCCGGTCCGGGTGGCCTGCCCGAGTCTCTGGTCGCGCGCTTCGGAGCGGAGGCGGCCAACGTCGTCGTGACCGCAACATGTGAGCGGCCTACCGACCCGGTCGCCGAAGGCATCGACGTGACCAGGGCCGAGTTCGAGTACGCGGTCACCCACGAGGGCGCACTGGACGCCGAGGACATTCTCGATCGCCGGACCCGCATTGGGTTGGTGCCCCATGATCGGCAGCGCGTGGTCGGCATCGCCGAGGATTTTCTGGCGGGGGTCTGCTCGCGGGGGGAGGGCGGGGCCGTCAGCTGGCTGCGCGCAGGCGATCGAGGTGGTTGCCGATTCTCTGCACGAGACGGCCGCGCTCGCGTCTGACGTCATCGACGACAATCGGGATGATCGTCCACCCGAGGTCTTGGATCTTGGCCCAGCGGGTCTTGTCCCGCAGCATTTCCACTCGTCCGGCGTGCCAGTCGATGCTGTCGTATTCGGCGGCCAGGCGCAGGTCGGGCCAGGCGAAGTCCACTCGCCACAGCTCGCCATCGGAACCGTGGATTAGATACTGCAGCTCCGGACGCGCCAACCCGCCATCAATCATGACCAGCCGGGTCTCACTTTCCATGGCCGACTCCGCGCGTGGGTCGGCAAGTGGCAGGAGTTCGCGTACCGCAACGATCCCGCGCCGGCCGTGCTGCTCGGCAACCGCGGATTCGATTTGATCGCGAGTGCACTGCATTGACCGCAGCGCGGCATCAAGTGTTGCCAGTGCTCGCGGACGGCGCAGCGCTCTGGCGACCTCGACGGCCGTCCATGCCGGGGCGGTCGCCAGCCGCCCGGCCACCCGCTGCAACCGCGCGCCAATGCGTTGATGAACCATCAGGCCGATCGTGGGGCGCATCCGGACGCCGGGGTCCAGTACGTGGACGGCGGAGCTGCACTCGGTGTCGAACCCGTACAAAGTGGCTGCCGTACCCATGCACGCCACGACCGGCCGGCCCATGAATACGTCGAGTGCGGTCAAGCGGCCCAACAGATTCGGTTCCTCGGCCGCGTAGACGCCATGCCATACCCGCACCAGGCTGCCGTTTCTGACCCGAACATCGAGCTGTTGGCGGGTCATGACCGTCAACAGCTGCGCGGTCGTGGCGAACCCGCCGGATTTCTGCAACAGCGCCTGGGCATCTGTGGGCACTGACCGAGGATGCGAGCAGGGCCTCGGCTTGGCCAGTCAGGCTGGGGATAACTGCGGCGAGCAGACGCAAAATCGCACTGCGCGAAGCACGCGCAGTGCGATTCCGCGCCTGCTCGCGGGAGAAATCAGAGCGGGATGTTCTTGTGGCGACCGCGGCGTGCGGGTGCCTGCGCCAGCGCCTCGGTGAGCCTGCTGCGAGTGTGCGCGGGGTCGATCTTCTCGTCGACCACACCGATGTCGACGGCGCTATCCACACCACCGGCGATCCGCTCGTGCTCGGCGGCCAGCTCGTCGTGCAGAGCCTCACGCTCGTGCTCGGCCGCAGCGGCCAGCTTCTTCTTGTGCAGGATGCCGACCGCGGCCTTGGCGCCCATCACCGCCACCTCGGCGTCCGGCCAAGCGAACACCTTGGTCGCGTTGAGCGAACGCGAGTTCATGGCGATGTAGGCCCCGCCGTAGGTCTTCCGGGTGACCAGCGTGACACGCGGAACGGTGCACTCGCCGAAGGCGTGCAGCAGTTTGGCGCCGCGGCGCACCACGCCGCCCCACTCCTGGTCGACGCCGGGCAGATAACCCGGAACATCCACAACCACCACCAGCGGGATGCCGAACGCGTCGCACAGGCGCACGAAACGTGCTGCCTTCTCGGCGCTTTCGGAGTTCAGGCAGCCGCCCAGTCGCAGCGGATTGTTGGCCAATACCCCGACGGTGCGGCCGGACAGCCGTCCCAGGCCGACCACCATCGACGGCGCCCAGTTGGCCTGGAACTCGTCGAAAGGCGTGTCCGCATCAAGGATCGCGGTCACGATCGGATGCACGTCGTAGGCCCGCCGAGCCGACTCGGGCAGCAGCGCGTGGATGTCGGTGTCGCCGGCCTCTGCCTTGCTGCGGTCGAAATGCCCCTGCTGGCAGAACAAGCCGACCAGGCGGCGGCCCCGCTCGTAGGCGTCGAGCTCGTCGTCAGCGACGATGTGGCACACCCCGGACTTCTTGTGGTGGGTCTCCGGGCCGCCCAGCGAGGCCATGTCGACGTCCTCGCCGGTAACACTGCGCACCACGTCGGGCCCGGTGACGAACACCCGGCTTTCCGGTGCCATGACGACGACGTCGGTCAGCGCCGGCCCGTAGGCGGCGCCGCCGGCGGCGAAGCCCACGACCACCGAAACCTGCGGGACATAGCCCGACGCGCGGATCATGGCTTCGAATACCTGACCGACCGCGTGCAGTGCCCGCACGCCCTCGGCCAGACGGGCGCCGCCCGAGTGCCAGATACCCACAATCGGGCTCTGCTCGTCGATCGCCGTGTCATAGGCGTTGACGATGTGCGCGCAGCCTTCGACACCCATCGCGCCACCCATTACGGTGCCGTCGGTGCAGAAAGCAATGGTGCGCACACCGTTCACGGTGCCCGATGCGGCCAGCACTCCGGACCGGTCACGCTCGTGCAAAAGCACCACGGTGCCGTCGTCGAAGAAGTTGCTCAGTCGCAACAGCGGGTCGCGGGGGTCGAGCGACTCGCCAACCGCCTCGGGGGCCATGATTGTCATCGCAGGTCTCCTGTAGTTAACGGGTGTTGCTTGGGTGTTAATACCGCCCAAACGTGATTGCCACGTTGTGTCCGCCGAATCCGAACGAGTTGTTGACCGCGTACCTGTAATTGCCAGGCCGCGGCTTACCCGCTACCACGTCTAGGTCGATTTCTGGATCGAGGTTGACAAGGTTCAGTGTCGGCGGAACGACCTGGTCCCGCAACGCGAGGACGGTCAAGATCGATTCCACCGCACCGACTGCACCAACCGAGTGGCCCAGAGCGGACTTGGGCGCGTACACCGCCGGCTTGTGGGAGCCGAGGGCGTTGTTGATGGCCCTGCCTTCGGCGACGTCACCGACCTGGGTGCCGGTCGCGTGGGCATTGACATGATCGATGTCGCTGGGCTGCAGGCCCGCGAGCTGGACGGCCCGGGTGATCGCATGTCCGGCGCGTTCCCCGTTGGGGTCCGGCGCGACCATGTGGAAGCCATCCGAGGTGATGCTGGCGCCCATGATGCGGGCCAGGATGTTGGCGCCGCGAGCCTTCGCATGCTCCTCGGTCTCGATCACCATCAAGGCGCCGCCCTCGCCGAACACGAAGCCGTCGCGGTCCTTGTCGAATGGCCGACAGGCACCGGCGGGGTCGTCGTTGTTGGTGGACATCACGATCCGCATGTTGGCGAATCCGGCGATCGGCACCGCCTCGATCCGGGTTTCCACACCACCGCAGATGGCGATGTCGGCCTCACCGAGCACGACTTGTTGCCAGGCGCGGGCGATGGCCTCGGAACCGGACGCACACGCCGACACCGGTGTCATCACACCCGCTTTGGCGTGGCGTTCGAGACCGACGGCCGCCGCGGCTCCGTTGGGCATGTATTTCTGCACGGCCAATGGGGAGATCGCGCGAAACCCACGCACCCGCATTTCGTCGTACCCGAAGACGAGCTCCTCAGCTGAGCCCAACCCGGTGCCGATCGATACCGCCAAACGGTTGGTGTCGACCTCGGGTGATCCGGCGTTCTCCCAAACTCGGCGGCCGATGACGGTGGACATTCTTTGCAGGTAAGCCGTCCGACGCAGTTCGACCCGGGTGAGTTGGTGGTCGAACTCTTCGAGCAGGTGCCCGCCGATGCGAACCGGCAGGTTGAACTCCTCAACGAACGGGTCGTCGAGCGTGCGAATCCCGCTTTGGCTGTCCAACAACAGCTTCCACGTGGTTTCAGCGTCGGTTGCGAGTGCAGTAGTCATGGCAATGCCGGTGACGACTACATGCGGGAACGCTTTCCCGGTAACCAGCTCTGTCATGGGTGTTGCGAAGATTCCTTCCGTATCTGTCCGGCTCCTCTTCGGGCCGTTAGGGGCCTGCTTCGTTGCCGGACACCGTGCTTAGTAGCGCCCGAAAGCGAGCGCCACGTTGTGGCCGCCGAAGCCGAACGAGTTGTTGATGGCGTACTGGAATTCGCCGTAACGCGGTTCGCCTGCCACAACATCTAGATCGATCTCGGGATCGGGTGTCTCGTAGTTCAAGGTGGGTGGGATGACTCCGTCACGCAGCGACAGCACGGTGAGCGCCGACTCGAGCGCGCCGACCGCGCCAATGGAGTGACCCAGTGCCGACTTCGGCGCGTAGATCGCCGCGTTCTCGCACCCCGCCACCCGGATGGCGTTGGCTTCGGCGGAATCACCGATCGGTGTCGCCGTTCCATGCGCGTTGACGTGGTCGATGTCCTTGGGGGACAAACCGGCCAACTCCATGGACCGCTGCATCGCCCGGCCGGCACGCACACCGTCGGCGGCAGGAGCCACCATGTGGAACGCGTCGGAGGTGATACCTGCACCCATCAGCCGGGCCAGCGGCTTGGCGCCACGGGCCTTGGCGTGCTCCTCGGTCTCGATGAGCAGGAGCGCACCGGCCTCGCCGAACACGAAACCATCACGGTCCTTATCGAACGGCCGCGAGGCGCGCTCGGGTTCGTCGTTGCGGGTGGACATGGCCCGCATCATGGAGAACGCCGCGATGGGCAGCGCCTCGATGGGGCCTTCGACGCCACCGCAGACGGCGACGTCGGCATCACCCATGACGATCTGACGCCATGCGTGGGCGATGGCCTCCGAACCCGACGAACACGCCGACACCGGAGTGATCACCCCGGCGCGGGCGCCCAGCTGCAGACCAACGACCGCCGCGGCACCGTTGGGCATGATCATCTGAACGGCCAGCGGGGACACCTTACGGGGCCCGCCCTCGTTCATCAGGTCGTAGCTCTCAACGATGCGCTCGGCGCCACCCAGACCGGTACCAACCACGACGGTAAACCGGTCCGGATCGACCTCGGGGCTGCCGGCGGACTCCCAGAGTTGCCCGCTCAGGAACTTGGCCATGCGCTGGACATACGACATCCGTCGCATGTCCAGCCGGCCCATGTGGTTGTCCACCGGATCCTTGAGGTGCCCACCGATCTTGACCGGCAGCTCCCACTTGGTGAGGTATTCGTCATCAAGGACGTGGATGCCGCTCTCGCCGGCCAACAGGCCCTTCCACGTGCTTTCGATGTCCGGCGAGATCGACGTCGTCGCTGTGACGGCGGTTACCGCAACGCTGGGGTAACCGCCATTAGCAGTGGAAGGCTTGGTCACTTGCTCTCTGCTTCCAGCCTCGCCTTGACGTTGGCGGCAGCCTCGGGGTTCTCGGTCTCGAGCTTGGCACGCAGGGCCTCGGCAGCCTCGGGGTTCTCTTCCTCGAGCTTCTGGATGTAGGAGACGACGTCACCGACGGTACGCAGACCGGCGAGGTCCTCGTCGGGGATCTTCACGCCGTACTTGTCCTCGGTCTGCACGGCGATCTCAACCATCGACAGCGAGTCGATGTCCAGGTCGTCGACGAACGACTTCTCCGGGGTAACTTCCGACGGATCGATACCGGTGACCTCTTCGATGATCTCGGCGATACCGGCGATGATTTCTTCCTGACTGACGGCCACGACTTGTTTCCCTTCGTAATATGTTGTGTGTAAATCGAATTGACGTGCTTTGGTTCTGGACGTAACCGGTGGCTAGAGGTTTGCCAATTCGTCCAGATCTGCGGGTGACTTGACGGCGTGCGTCGGAACCCCCCGAAGTTCGCGTTTGGCGATGCCGGTGAGGGTGCCCGCGGGGGGGAACTCCACGATCGCCGTGACACTGTGCTCGCGGATGGTCGCGGTACACAGGTCCCATCGGACCGGCTGAGTGAGCTGCGAGACCAGAGGCTGCATCGCCGCAGCCGCAGATGTGACCGGCTTGCCGTCGCGGTTGGACAGCAGCGTCGCGGTGGGCTCAGCGGTGGCGATGGCCTCGGCCGCCGCGGCGTACCCCTCGAGCGCGGGAGCCATGAACTGGGTGTGGAACGCTCCGGCGACCCCCAGGGCGCGTACTCGGGCCCTCGCTGGTGGGTCCTCGGCGAGCTTCTCCAACGCGGTCAGGCGACCGGCGGCAACGATCTGGCCGGCGGCGTTGCGGTTGGCGGGGACCAAGTCGAGTTGTTCGAGGCGGCTCAGCACCTCGTCCTCGGTGCCGCTCAGCAGGGCGGACATGCCGGTCGGCTCGGTGGCGCACGCCTTGGCCATCTCCGCGCCGCGGGTGGCGGCAAGCGAGACAGCATCGTTGGCGGCCATCACGCCGGCGATCGCGTAGGCCGCGATTTCGCCGACCGAGTGCCCGGCCACGATCACTTCTTGGTCGTTGAGCAAGCCCCGCCTGATCAGCTCTTGGTGGGCCAGCAGGGTGGCCGCAACGATCAAGGGCTGAGCAACCGCGGTGTCGGCGATCTCCTCCGTCGTCGCGGTGGTGCCCAAGCGGGCGAGGTCCAGGCCGCTGGCCTGCGACCAGGAGGCGATCTGGTCCGCCGCGCCTGGCAGTTCCAGCCACGGCGACAGCATTCCCTGGGTCTGGGAGCCCTGTCCGGGCGCAAGCAACGCAATCACGTGTCTAAGAGAACACTGTGAAGACGGTTTTGCGCGGTGTAACAGATTATGAACCTCGTCTTAGGTTTTTGTGGGGACCCTACAAAACAGCTCGGTAAGCTACATGTTTGAGATCGCCCCGCGACTTGTGCTCTAGGTCACTATTGGCTCAGGTCGGGTCTTTATGGCCCTTCCGTACCCCTTCTGACCGGGAGTGGAACCGGCGTGATGGTGTTGTTGGCGGCGCCCGACGGCGGCGTTGGGTAGTTCAGTTGGCCCACCGTCGCGGCCACTCGAAGGACATAGGCATCGCGTGGCTGAGTCGGATCACGCCCGGTGAAATCGGTGATCCGCTTGAGTCGGTAGCGGATGGTGTTTGGATGAACGAACAACTTCCTGGCACAAGCCTCAATAGCACCGCCACAATCTAAGTAAGCGTCCAGTGTCTCGATCAGCGTTGGACCGGCATCGGCCAGCGGTCGCATCACGTCGGTGTGCAGCGCCACGATGGCCGACGCGTCACCCATCAGGGCTCGTTCGGGCAGCAATTCCCGGGCCGGCACGGGGCGCGGGGCTCCGCGCCAGCCGGCCACCGCATTCATGCCGGAAATTGCCTCGCTGGCGCTGTGATAGGCCGCCGTCAGCATGGGGGCGGTGGGGCCGATCACCACGGGCCCGTCGGAAAAGGCCTCCAATAGGTCTTTAAAGACCTTGTCGGTGGGGGACAGGTGGCCGGACACGATCGCCACCAACCAGGTGCCGTGCACGTCGGTCAGCGCCGCTCGGCCGTGCTGGGCGGCGGCGTCCCGGACGTCCTGGATGGCCCGTTCGCTGCCGTCGGAGCCGTCGCGCGCCGATGCCGGCGTGCCCACGACCACCGTCGCCGGAGCGGTCGTGTCCCAGTTCAGTGCCGCCGCCCGCGACAGTAGTTCGGGACCCGTGTCGCCGCGTACCACCGCGTCGACCACGCTGGCCTCCATCCGGCTGTCCCAGGTGCCGCGCGCTTCGGCGGCGTCGGCATAGGCCGAGGCGGCGGTGAAGGCCAGATCCCGGCTGTATTTCAGGATGCCCACCGTCAGGGCGGTCAGCTGCTCTTCGGATCGAGCCAGCAGCGGCACCACTTCCTCGAAGAACTCCATGGTGACGCGCACCATGTCCACGGTGTGGCGCAGCGCGATGCGTCGGGTCAGGTCCTGGGGTACCAGTTCGAACGCCTGCGCTGTGTAGCTGACGTCGCTGCGCGGATTCTGCATCCACTCGGCGAAGTTCACTACTGCCGTCTGCACCACCAGTGCCACGCTGGCGCGCTGGGAGGCTTCCAGGTCAGCGAAGAACGGCAGCCGCTCCTGCATGGCCGAGACCGCCTCGGTGGCCAGCCGGCCGGAGTACTGCTTCAACCGCCGCAGCAGGGAATCGGGCACGGTTTCCAGGAGTTCCAGCGGCGATCTTGCAGACCCAAGTCGCGCGATCGCGGAAAACTGGTTGTCGTTCACGCCTAAAAGCTACGCCTGATTTCTAGAAGAACCTGCTAAAAGTTTTGCGAGCCGGGCGTCGATCGTCACGCCAGCGTGGCGGTCGCCGCCGTGCGTCACACTGGCGTGACGCACGGCGACGAACGGCCGGGGGTTATGCGACGCCGGAATCCGAGGTCTGCTTCGGCGCGGCCTGCACATCATCGATCCGGTACTGACGGGCGGCGGTGACGGCCACCGACTCATCGATCTCACCGTCGCGGGCCAGCGCCTCGAGCACCGCGACCACCTGTGACTCGGCATCGGTGTTGAAGTAGCGGCGGGCGGCGGGCCGGGTGTCGGAGAAACCGAACCCGTCGGTGCCCAGGGTGACGTAGGTCCCGGGCACCCAGGGCCGGATCTGCTCGGGCACCGCGCGCATCCAGTCCGATACCGCGACCACCGGGCCGCTGGTGCCTTCCAGCGCCGTCGTCACGTAGGCGACACCGGCGGGTTCACCGGGGTGACGCAGCCGGTGACGTTCGACGGACACCCCGTCGCGGTTCAGCTCGCTCCAACTGGTCACCGACCACACGTCAGTCGCGACGTCCCACTCGTCGGCCAGCATCTGCGCCGCCTTCAGCGCGTCGGGCATCGACACCCCGGAGGCCAGCAGCTGAGCCTTGTGCGCGCACTGTTTGGTCGCCGCGCGGTAGCGGTACATGCCGCGCAGCACGCCCTCGGGATCGAAGTTCTCCGGCTCGGCCGGCTGCACATACGGCTCGTTGTAAACGGTGATGTAGAAGTAGATGTTCTCCGGGTTCTCCCCGAACATCCGAGACAGGCCATTTTCGATGATGTAGGCGAGCTCGTAGGCAAACGCCGGGTCGTAGGAGACCACCGCCGGATTGGTCGCGGCCAGCAGCAGCGAGTGGCCATCGGCATGTTGCAGACCCTCACCGGTCAGCGTGGTGCGTCCAGCGGTCGCACCCAGCACGAACCCGCGTGCCATCTGGTCGGCGGCGGCCCAAAAGCTGTCGCCGGTGCGCTGGAACCCGAACATCGAATAGAAGATGTAGATCGGGATCATCGGCTCGTTGTGGGTCGCATACGAGGTGCCGGCCGCGGTGAAGGAGCCCACCGACCCGGCTTCGTTGATGCCCTCGTGCAGGATCTGGCCGACGTGGCTTTCCTTGTACGCCAGCATCAGTTCCGCGTCGACGGCGGTGTACAGCTGCCCATTGCGGTTGTAGATCTTGAGCGACGGGAACCAGGAGTCCATCCCGAAGGTGCGGGCCTCGTCGGGAATGATCGGGACGATCCGATTCCCAATGTTCTTGTCGCGCAACAGTTCTTTGAAGGTACGGACCAGGGTCATGGTGGTGGCGACCTCTTGTTGTCCGGACCCCTTCTTGAGCACCTTGTAGGCGTCGGGGCCGGGCAGGGTCAGGGTCTTGGCCTTGGTCGGGCGCTCGGGCAGGAACCCGCCCAGGGTGCGGCGCCGGTCAAGCATGTACCGGATCTCCGGGGCGTCCGAGCCCGGGTGGTAGTAGGGCGGCAGGTAGGGGTCCTCGTCGAGCTGGGCATCGCTGACCGGGATGCGCATCGAATCCCGGAACCGCTTGAGGTCGGCGAGGGCAAGCTTTTTCATCTGGTGCGTGGCATTGCGGCCCTGGAAGTGCGCGCCAAGCGAATAGCCCTTGATGGTCTTGGCCAGGATCACCGTCGGCTGACCCTTGTGGTCGACGGCGGCGCGGTAGGCGGCATAGACCTTGCGGTAGTCGTGGCCGCCACGCTTGAGGTTCCAGATCTCCTGGTCGCTCATGTTGGCCACCAGGGCCTTGGTCCGGGGGTCGCGGCCAAAGAAGTGGTCGCGCACGTAGGCGCCGTCGTTGGCCTTGTAGGTCTGGTAGTCGCCGTCGGGGGTGCTGTTCATCAGGTTCACCAGCGCGCCGTCGCGGTCGGCGTGCAGCAGCGCATCCCATTCGCGGCCCCAGACCACCTTGATCACGTTCCAGCCCGCGCCGCGGAAGAAGGACTCCAGCTCCTGGATGATCTTGCCGTTGCCGCGGACCGGGCCGTCCAGGCGTTGCAGATTGCAGTTGATCACGAAGCTCAGGTTGTCCAGGCCTTCCAGCGCGCCCATGTGGGCCAGTCCGCGGCTTTCCGGCTCGTCCATCTCGCCGTCACCCAGGAAGCACCACACGTGCTGATCGGAGGTGTCCTTGATGCCGCGGTCGTGCAGGTAGTGGTTGAACCGCGCCTGGTAGATGGCGTTGAGCGGACCCAGGCCCATCGACACGGTCGGGAATTCCCAGAAGTCGGGCATCAGCCGTGGGTGCGGGTAGGAAGGCAACCCGCCACCGGGGTGGCTGTGCTCCTGCCGGAAGCCGTCAAGCTGATCCGCGCTGAGTCGTCCCTCCAGGAACGCGCGGGCATAAATGCCGGGGGAGGCATGGCCCTGGATGAACACCTGGTCTCCGCCGCCGGGATGCGATTTGCCGCGGAAGAAGTGGTTGAAGCCGACCTCGTAGAGGGCCGCGGACGAAGCGTAGGTCGAGATGTGGCCACCGACGCCGACGCCCGGGCGTTGTGCGCGGTGCACCATGATTGCCGCGTTCCACCTGATCCAGGTCCGGTAGCGGCGCTCGACATCCTCATCGCCGGGAAACCATGGCTCCAACTCGGTGGGGATGGTGTTGACGTAATCCGTTGAGGTCAATGACGGGATGGCGACGCGTTGTTCGCCCGCCCGCTCGAGCAGTCGCAGCATCAAATAGCGCGCCCGCGCCGGTCCGGAGTGCTCCAAGAGTGCGTCGAATGACTCCAGCCATTCCGAAGTTTCCTTGGGGTCAATATCGGGCAGGTAGGACGCCACGCCTTCGCGAATGACCCGAACGCGGTCGGGTTCGCTTGCGCTGCTTGAGGTTTTGGCAAGATCGTGGCGGACGAACTCGGTGGTCAAACTTCCGCTCCTGTAGTCGGCGGGCTATCGGGTGGGGTGATCGTCTTCCTATCGTGCCGCACCGACGTTTCGAGTAGATAGCCGCCGTCCGGTCGATGCCGTGAGATGGCTCCGATGGCCGCTGTGACAACGAATTGGATGCGTTGAAGCCAGTCCGAGCCCCGACCCGGTAACGTCACTAGCCGTGCTCATCGGATGGCGTGCCGTTCCTCGCCGGCACGGGGGGGCTTTCTCTGGTTCGCGCGCCCGGCGAGGTGCCCAGGCACTCGGTTGCATCGCGGTGCTGCTGATGGGCATCGTGGGATGCACCAGCGTCACCGACGGCACGGCCACCCCGGACACCAAGGTGGCTCCGGCCTACCGCTCATCGGTATCGCTGTCGATTTCGGCCTCCGCGGCGACTTCGAGCGTGCGCGAGTCCCAGCGGCAACAGTCGCTGACCACCAAGGCGATTCGCACCTCGTGCGAAACCCTCGCCACCACCAGCAAGGAAGCCATCGACAAGGTGAACGAGTTCGTCGGCGCGTTCAATGCCGGACGCAGCACCGGCCCGACCGAAGGCCCGGCCATCGAAGCGCTCAACAACAGCGCTTCTTCGGTTTCCAGCGCACTCAACGAGGCGCTGTCACCGGATATGCGCGACGCGTTCAACGCCTACACGGACGCGGCGCGTTCGGTGGCCAACGCGATCGGCACGCATGCGCCGACGGGGGAGTTCAACAGAAGAGTCGATCAGCTCAACGGCACTAAGACCAAGGCTTTGAAGCTTTGCATGGCTTCCTACTGAGGTAGCCGTATTGGTTCGATCATGTTTGTGCGACGATAGTGCGAATCGCACTTTGTGTGAAGGAAAAGGGAGGTTCCACGGTGGTCGCGGCGGATCACGCCCCGAGCTACGCTCGCAAACTGGACATCCAACGAGACCAAGTCGTCCAGGAGTGGGGCTGGGACGAAGATACCGACGATGAGATCCGCGCTGCCGTCGAGGAAGCCTGCGGCAGCGAAATGCTCGATGAAGACACCGATGAGGTGGTCGACGTCGTGCTGCTGTGGTGGCGAGACAGCGACGGGGATCTGGTCGACACTCTGATGGACGCAATCAGCCCGCTTGCCGAGGATGGCGTGATCTGGGTGCTGACACCCAAGACCGGCCAGCCCGGCCACGTGCTGCCGGCCGACATCGCGGAGGCGGCCCCCACCGCGGGGCTGATGCCGACGTCGTCGGTCAACCTGGGTAACTGGGCTGCCAGTCGGCTGGTCCAGCCCAAGTCGCGGGCCGGGAAGCGCTGATGCTTGAAGTCGGAGCCACCGCTCCGGACTTCACGCTGCGCGACCAGAATCAGCAGCCGGTCACGCTCAGCGACTACCGCGGCGCCAAGAACGTGCTGCTGGTGTTCTTCCCGCTGGCCTTCACCGGGATCTGTCAGGGCGAGTTGGACCAGATACGTGACCATCTGCCGCAGTTCGAGAACGACGACACCGCGGCGGTCGCGATTTCGGTGGGGCCACCACCCACCCACAAGATCTGGGCCACCCAAAGCGGATTCACCTTCCCGGTGCTGTCGGATTTCTGGCCGCACGGCGCGGTCAGCCAGGCCTACGGTGTGTTCAACGACACAGCCGGCATCTCCAACCGCGGGACTTTCGTGGTCGACCGGGCGGGGATCATTCGGTTCGCCGAGATGAAGCAGCCCGGTGAGGCCCGCGATCAGCGGCTGTGGACGGATGCGTTGGCGGCATTACAGGCCTGAGCGGGCCAAGATTTTTGGGTGTTGACGTCTCGGGCGTGTAGCCTGCGGCGTGCATAGGGCGCGTAGCTCAGTGGTAGAGCTCTGGTTTTACACACCAGCGGTCGGCGGTTCGATACCGTCCGCGCCCACCAAGTTCGTTCAGCGGGGGATCGCACCGGGTTTGGCCGTTGGCCGGCCCGTCGTACCCGTGGGTGCACCATCGGCCACCGGATTCCTCGGCGCGCCAACCTCGGCGGCCAGGGCACTCAGTTCGGCCGCCAGTTCGTCGGCGAGGTGCCAGACGTCGGGCAGCAATTCGCGATCGGCGGTGAGCCCGAAGTCAAGCCGGTCCTGGTAGCTGAGCAGGGTGATGCTCAGGCCCATCCCGTCGAGCAGGACGTTCACCGGGTGTTGGGACACCACCCGGGCTCCCGCGCAGTACAGCGGGTCCGGCGATCCCGGGATGTTCGAGATCGTCACGTTGAATGGCGGCCTTATCCAACCCGAGCCGGTGGTCATCGAGATCACCCGGGCGGCCCGGGTCAGCAGCGCCGGGGGAACGGTGTGGTTCGCCTCGGTGAGCAGCTTGGCGGGGATGGCGCGGTGCCGTTCCTTGGCCGCCCGCATGACCTGGTGGGCGGAGATCAGTCGGGCGCGGGCATCGGCCTGGTCGGTGGGAATCGGCACGATCATCGAGGAGATCTGGTTGCCGTACTGTCGCTCGCCGGTGCGCACCGACACCGGCACCATGGCAACCAGGGGAGTCGCCACGTCGTCGCCCCGAGCGATCATGCGTCGCCGTAAGGCCCCGGCGCACACGGCGACCACGACATCGTTGACGGTTGCGCCGGGCACGGCGAACTTGGCGGCCTTGATCTGGTCTAGCGGCAACGACCCGAATGCGAATCGCCGTTGTGCCGAAATCCTGCCGCCGAAGGAGACTTTCGGGGCAGCGGCCCGAGGGTGCTGCAGATTGCGACCGTCTTTGTTGCGGGTGGCGAGCCGTTCGGCGCGGTCGGCGACTTTGGCGATCACGGCGGCACCGGGCAGGTGGCGCATGGTGGGGAGTTGATCGATATGGCGCAGCATGGGCGGCAGACCCCGCGCCATTCGCGCGGGCTGAACGGGCAACGAGGCGAGCGCGCGCGCCAGCAGCCCGGCGTCACTGGGTGCGTCGCCGATCGCGGTGCCGGTCGGGGGTTTTTCGAGCTCCGGCCCGGCGTCCGGGAAGGGAACGGTGTCCAGCAGCGCGCCCAGCAACTCCATGCCCGAGACCCCGTCGATCACGCTGTGGTGCAACTTGGTCACCAGCGCGACGCGGTCGCCGGCCAGGCCGTGGATCACGTGGAGTTCCCACAGCGGTCGAGCCCGATCCAGCGGCCTCGACGCGATATCGGCGACGGCCCGGCCGAGTTGTTCGTCATCCCCGGGTGCGGGGAGCGCGCTTTCCCAGAGATGCGAATCCAGATCGAATGTGTCGTCCTGCACCAGCACGGGATAGTCGATGCCGAACGGGACCTCACGCACCCGCCAGCGCAACGGCGGCATCAGGTCGATGCGCTGGGCCAACAGGCCGCGGATCCGCTGCCCGTCCAGTCGCAGGCCATCCGTGGTGGTGGCCTCGACGATGGTGAGCTGACAGACGTGAGAATGGTTGCGGCCGTCCTCCATCGCGAAGAATTGGGCATCAACGCTGCTGAGCCGTCTCATTTGCGGCCTCCTCGGGGCTTGCGCACGCTCTGCTCGAGCACAGCGAGTTCCGCGCCGAACGCATCGGCGAGGCGGTCCAGGTCCTTGACCAGATAGCGGTCACCCACCAAGCCGATTTCCAAACGATCGGTGTAGCTGAAGACCGTGACGTTCAGGCCTAGGCTGTCGCTGATCGTGGACACCGGGTAGTGCTCGCAAACCCGTCGGCCCGCGCAGTAGAGCGGCGACCGGGGGCCCGGCACATTGGAGATGACGAGGTTGGCGACCGGAGAGAGCGCGTCGCTGGCCGCGACGGCCGTCATCGCGTGCATCGCCGGCCCGAACAGCGCCGGCGGGACCAGATCATTGGCATCGCGCATCAACGAGGCCGGCACCGCCTCATTGCGGCGTTTGGCCGCACGCAGCTCCTTGCGGCACCGCTGCAGGCGAATCGCCGGATCGGTCACGTCGGTCGGCAATGCCGCCAGCATGGTGCCCACCTTGTTGCCATACGTTCCGAACTCGGCTTCGGCGCGAACCGACACCGGGATCGCCGCCACCAGCGGCTGTTCGGGAAGTTCACCGCGATCGGCGAGCCAGCGGCGCAGGGCACCGGCGCACAGGGTGACGACGACATCGTTGACCGTCGCCTCGAAGTGGGTCTTGATCTCCTTGACGTCCTCGAGCGGCAAGCTGGTCAGCGCCACCCGCCGATGCGGGGAGATCTTGCCGTTGAAACCCAGTCTGGGCGCGGTCACCGTCGCGGGGCTGGGTGCCGATGGCCCCCTGCGGATGGGTGCTTGGGCTCGTCGCATCGCGCTCCCCACCGCCGCCACGCCGGGTATCGAGCGCAGGGTTGCGATCTGATCCAAATGGGTCAGCGTGCGCCGAGCCGCGCCCGCGGACTGCCATTGGCGGCGTGGCATGCCCACGATGGTGCGCGCCAACATCCCGAGTTGGCCGGGCTCTTTCTCAGGTCGGTACCGCGGGGCCGGTGGCAGCACCCGCCCCTGCGGCGTGGTGTCGAACATTACGTTGAGCACCTCCCCGCCCGACATCCCGTCCACCGCGGCATGGTGCAGCTTGGTCAGCAGTGCGACCTTGTCGTCTTGCAGACCCTGGATCAGATACACCTCCCACAGCGGGCGGGAGCGGTCCATCGGATGGGCCGACAGCCGAGCGACCAACGTCTCGAGTGCGGCCCGGTTGCCCGTGGCCACCACCGCCGTCTCGCGGACGTGGAAGTCGAGGTCCACCTCGCCCTCCACCCACCACGGGTGGCCCAGATCGAGCGGAACGGTGGCCAGCCGCCAGCGCAGCGGGGGCAGTAGGTGCAGGCGGTCGGCCAACAGTTCGGCGATGTCCGCCCGGGTGAGTTCCTTACCGGACTCATCGGTGCGGTCCATGACCGCCAGGCTGGACACATTGGTGACGGTTCGACCATCTTCGGCGGCAAGAAACATGCTGTCGAGACTGGTGAGGGCGCGCATTTTGTCGGAGCTTTCTCGGGAGAGGGGACGGGGTGTTCAGCGCGTCGGGTCGAGCAGGATCTTCGCGTCGTGCGGGTTGTTCCGGAGCCGCTCGAAGGCGTCGGCGACGCCTTCTAACGCGACGGTCCCGGTCAGCAGCGGGGCCACGTCGAAATCGCCGACGGCCAGGTGTGCGAAGGTCTGCGCGAACTCGTCGAGCGTGTAGTACAGCGAGAAGCAGATGTCGAGTTCCTTGGCGATGCATTGGGCGGGCTCGAAGTGATCCGAGCTCATGTTGATGCCCGCCACGCCGATCCGGGTGCCGGGCGGGACACCGGCGATGAGCTGCTGGATCAGGCCGGGGACGCCGACGCATTCGAACGCGACGGTGGGACGAAGCGGCAACTGTCCGAGCACGGTGTGCGCGGGTGCCATTCGTGCCGGGTCGTCGGTGACTGCGGCCGCCATGAAGGCCTCGAACGGGGAGTTCTCGTTCGGGTCGAGGACCACGTCGGCACCGAGTTGTGCTGCCAGGGACCGCCTTTCGGGAGAGAAGTCCGACGCGACGATGGGGCCGACGCCTTTCATCTTGAGCACCGCGATGACGGCGAGCCCGATCGGTCCGCGCCCGACCACCAGGGCGACGTCGTCGGTGGTGGTGTCGACGCGGGCCACCGTGCGGTAGGCCACCGCCAGTGGTTCGGTCAGTGCGGCGACCTCGGTCGGCACGTGATCGGGCACCTCGATCAGCAGTGGTTCGGACAGCAGCATGCGCTCGCTGTAGCCGCCGGGTGCCTCAGGGCCGGCGAAGCCCAGGGTCACCTTCTGCTCGCGGAGCAGAAACGGTGCCGAGACCACGCGGCGGCCGACCGGGATGCGTTGGTCGGTGTCGGGTCCGTAGGCCGCAATGCGGCCTACGAACTCGTGTCCGAATACCACCGGACGGCTGAGATCCATCATGTCGAATCCACCCGCGGCCTGGGTGGCCGCGTTGAATTCCGGGCCGTGGGCCGCGCAGTGCAGGTCCGATCCGCAGATGCCACAGGCCAGCACATCGACCAGCACCTCGCCGGGGTCGGGCACCGGCTCGGGCACCTCGGCGACCTGCAGCTGGGAGTCCTGCATCAAAACCGCACGCATCACGCACCACCCGCGGTGATGCCGGCGGCGCCGCCACCGATGTAGGTGATCGGACCGAGCCCCTGCGCCTCGGCGAGTTGACCGGTCAAGTGCGCAATCAGGGCCGCGTCCAGGATGGAGTGGAACTGGCCGTCGTCGGTGAAGTTGACGTTGGCGCCGCTGACCCGGAACAGGACCACGGTGTCTTCGGTGTTGGTTGCCGGGCAGGCGAGCGTGTGCACCGAGGAGCCGGGCTCGAACAGGTAGGAGCCGGCGGTCTGCGGCTGGTCGGCGTATTCCATGTAGTGCCAGGAGCCGCTGATGGTCCAGGCGTCGACGGTGCCGGTGTGGTAGTGCAGCTGGATCCGCGCACCGGGCGCGAACGTCGCCAGCACCACCCACTCGCCGTTCTCGATGTCCAGGCGCAGCGGCTTGAAGTGCACGCCGTCACCGAGGGCATCCCGAACCAGCGGAATGTCGTTGGCGTTGACGGTGAGCAGCTCACCCTGGGGCAGAGCTACCAGCGGCAGCGGTGCGCCGGTGGCGGTGGCAGCCGGAGCGGGGGCGGTCATGAGGGTCATGGTGGAGCCTTTCGGGAGTGTTGGGCTTGATGACTCCAACTGTGCCCGCCAGGAGACCCCAAATCTTGACGCCAGGGGACAAGTGCTTGACAGCAAGGGACATATCGGTGATCCGGGGCACATCCGCCCGGCAGCCTGATCAGCGTGGGTTCGCGCGCCGATCGAGATTGGGGTTGCTAGCCCAGCCCGTCGTTTCCGTCTGCGCCGAGCAGAATTCCGCCGGTGCCGCCGGCGCCGGGGCTGCCGGCGGGTGCGCCGGTGTCATCGGTGCCGCCGTTGCCGCCGTTGCCGCCGTTGCCGATCAGCACGGCGTCGCCGCCGGCCCCGCCGTCACCGCCGGTGCCTGTGCCGGTGCCGCCGACGTTGCCTTGGCCGCCTTGGCCGCCTTGGCCGCCTTGGCCGCCGCCGCCCGCCCCGCCGGCGCCGCCGTCATCGCGCTGGGCAATTCGCCGGTGCCCCCGGCGCCGCCATCGCCTAGCCAGCCGGCGTCACCGCCACGCCCGCCGGCACCGCCGGGGCCGCTCACGCCGAACCCGCCGGCGCCACCGGCTCCGGCGCCCGAGAGCAGCAGCCCGGCGCTTCCACCGTGACCTCCGTCCCCGGCGCTGGCGCTCCCAAATCCGCCCGTGCCGCCGATGCCGCCGCTGCCGAACAGCAATCCGGCATTCCCACCGGCCCCACCCGCTCCGCCGTGAGCTTGGCTATAAGGGCCAGGCCCGCCGGTGCCGCCGGCCCCACCCGGCCCGCCGAGCAGCCCGGCATCGCCACCGGCCCCACCGGCACCACCAGCCTCAGAATTACCTATTGTCATTCCGCCGGCGCCGCCGTGGCCCCCGCCGGCGCCGACCAGCCCGGACAACAGCCCACCGCTCCCGCCTGTGCCGCCGGCCCCGCCGAACGCAGAACCTAGGTAAGTGCCGACACCGCCGGCGCCGCCGTTCCCTCCGGCCCCGAACAGCCCGCCGGCACCACCTGTCCCACCGGCCCCGCCCGCGGCCCCAATTGCGGTGCTGTGGCCGCCGATACCGCCGGCACCGCCGTCACCGGAGAACCAGCCACCGGCTCCACCGGCTCCGCCATCACCTCCGGTGCCGCCGGTGCCCCAGAGCCCGGCGGCCCCACCAGCCCCGCCGTCCCCGCCGGCCAGGCCGGAGCCGCCGGCTCCGCCGTCACCGAGCAGCCATCCGCCGGGCGTGCCGTCGGCGCCGCTGCCGGTGGCGCCGGGGGTGCCGTTGCCGATCAGGGGGCGTCCGGTCAGTGCTTGGGCGGGTGTGTTGATCGCGGCCAGTGCCTGCTGCTGGGCGACGTGGATGGGTGAGGTGCTGGTGGGGGCGTTGTAGCCGTCCAAGCCCAGTAGCAGTCCGCTCATGCCGCCCGCGCCGGTGGCGCCGACGGTGGCGCCGGTACCACCCATGCCGCCGTTGCCGCCGTTGCCGATCAGCACCGCGTTACCACCGGTCCCGCCGGCACCGCCGCCGGTGGCGCCTTGTGCGCCGGTGCCGCCGGCGCCGCCGTTGCCGATCAGCAGCCCGGCGGTGCTGCCGTCGCCACCGTCACCTCCGCGACCGACCATGCTGCTTCCGCCGGTGCCGCCGGTGCCGCCGGTGCCGCCGGTGCCGCCGGTGCCGCCGGTGCCGCCGTTACCCAGCCAGCCGCCGGTACCGCCGGTACCGCCGGTCCCGCCGTCAGCTCCGGGACCGGACCTGCTGAATCCGCCGGTGCCGCCGGTACCGCCGTTGGAGAACAGCAGCCCCGCATCGCCGCCAGCCCCACCCGCACCCCCTATGGAGCCGGACCCGCCGGTGCCGCCGGCGCCCCCGCTGCCGAACAACCACCCGCCAGCACCACCGGGCCCACCCGGCCCCCGGTGCCAAGGGCGTTGGTTCCGCCGTCGCCGCCGGCCCCGCCCGGCCCGCCCAGCAACCCGGCATGACCACCGGCCCCACCTGCGCCTCCGGCGCCGCCGCCAGACCCGCCGGTGCCGCCATGGCCGCCACCGGCACCGACCAGCCCGGACAACAATCCACCCGCTCCACCGGCCCCACCGGCACCCCCGGTGGAAACTGAATGTGTCGTCCCGCCGGCGCCGCCGACCCCCCGCCCCCCACGAAGTCCGCCGGTCCCGCCGGCCCCCCGACCCCACCCGTTCCGGGGGCTAAAATCCCGCTGAATCCGCCGGCTCCGCCGGCGCCACCGGTGCCCAGCAGCCAGCCGCCGGCCCCGCCCGCACCCCCGGCCCCAGCAACTCCGCTGCTGGTACTGCCGCCGGTCCCGCCGGCGCCGCCGGAGCCCGCCGTTGGCGCCGTTGCCGATCAACGGGCGCCCGGTAAGCGCCAGCACGGGTGCGTTGATCGCCCCTAGCAGATCCTGGGGCACCACTTGGGCCGGGTTGGCCAACGCCGCTGCGGCGGCGGACTCGGCGCCTGCATACGAGGTCGCCCCGGCGGCCAGGGCCCGTGCGAATTGCCGTTGAAAAACCTGGGCTTGGGCACTGGCGGCCTGGTAGGCCTGGGCATGCCCGGAGAACACCGCCGCGATCGCCGCCGACACCTCGTCCTCTGCGGCGGCCAGGATGTTCACGGTTGGGGCTGCCGCGCCCGCGGTGGCCTGACCCAGTGCCGAGCCGATTCCGGCCAGCTCGGTTGCCGCAGCCTCCACCAGTTCGGGTACTGCGATCACCAACGACATTCGAAACCTCCAGAAGATCATCACAATCCGGTGTGCGCTTCGACGACCACCATGAGCCGGGCACCGTCACCGTAACTTCAGGCGATATACCGCGTCGCGGTTATGGCCAAAGTTCTTTGCTTACTTGCTGATTGCGTGTGGTGACGCGCCTGGTGGATGACCATTTCGTGCACTGCCGGCCGGTGATCATGTGCATCGGATATGCAGATGCTATGTGGTTAAACCTGTTTGGCACGCCGCTAGGGTCGTGCGGACAGGCCCGGCGTGAATTGTCCTGATCTGCATTGAGATTGCTCGAATTCGTAACGTGAGCACCGAGCGGTGATCGTGGCCGGACCGCCCACGGTGAATCCCGGCGCGGCTCGAGTGGCTCGGCCGCGCCGGGATCTACGGTTCGGGTCTGGCGGGAGAACTGCTGGGTGTCAGGCCTCCTTGGTGGTGTGGCCGGCGGCGCCGCCGCCGATGTAGTTGATCGGTCCGAGGTTTTGCTCTTCGGCCTTCAGTTGGGTCACGTGGGCGATCAGGGCGGCGTCGAGGATGGAGTCGAACTGGCCGTCGTCGGTGAAGTTGATGTTGGCGCCTTGCACGCGGACCAGGAAGACGGTGTCTTCGGTGTTGGTGGTGGGGGTGACGAAGGTGTGCACCGACGAGCCCGGCTCGTAGAGGTAGGAGCCGGCGGTTTGCAGCTGGTCGGGGTACTCGAGGTAGTGCCAGCAGCCGGAGAGCGTGTAGACCTCGGCGGTGCCGGTGTGGTAGTGCAGCGGCACGGTGGCGCCGGGTTCGAAGGTGGCCAGTACCAGCCATTCGCCGTTCTCGATGTCCAGGCGCAGGGGTTTGAAGTGCACGCCGGGGCCGAGGGCGTCGTGCAACAGGGGTACGTCGTGTTCGTTGACGGTCAGCAGTTCGCCCTGCGGCAGGGCCACCAGGGGCAACGGGGCGCCAGTTGCGGTGGTCGCCGGTGCGGGTGCGGTCGCCAGGGTCATGGTGGGGTCCTTTCGGGATATGGCGGGGCTGTCGACTCCAACCGTGCCTGCGGCGCTCCCTGATGTCTTGACGGTAAGGGACAAACGCTTGACCGTAAGGGACGTTCGGCGATCGGAAGCCCGCGGCGGAACCCGCACGCCTGGCCTAGGGGTGGGGTGTTTGCGGCCGCCGGGCATCGCCGTGGTGCCGGTGGTGATCCGCGGGTTTTCGATGGCCGTGCTCGGCGCCTCATCGCTGGGTGGCAGGTGCCTCGATCGCATGTGCGTCCCCTCGGGTCAAGTAGGTGTCCCTTGCTGTCAATACATCGACGGCCCGGACGGGCAGGCTAAGGGCTAACAACAACGTCCACAGCGAATGGAAACCCATCGTGAGCACCGACCAATCTGCGCGTCCCGCACCGTTTTTCGCCCAGCGCAAGATCTTCATCACCGGAGCCAACGGCTTCATCGGCGCAAACCTCGCGGCCCGGCTACGCCAGCTCGGCGCGAGGGTGACCGGCGTCGACCTGGTCGCAGATCCCGCCAACGGAATCATCGCCGGCAGCACTGCCGACCCGGCCGCTTGGGCATCGGCACTGGACGGCGTCGACACGGTCGTGCACCTGGCGGCGTTGGTGAGCACCGTGGTTGCGGTCGAAACCGCTTGGGACGTCAACGTGCTCGGGACCAAGAAGGTCATCGACGCTGCGGTCGACGCGGGGGTGCGCCGGTTCGTGCACCTGAGCTCGATCGCCGCGTACGGGTGGGATTTTCCCGACCACGTGACCGAGGATTACCCGACCAGGGTGACCGCCGGCCTGAGCACTTACGTCGACACCAAGACCAACTCCGAGTTGGTCGCGCTCGCCAACGCCAACCGCGGCATGGAGATGGTGGTCGTGCGTCCCGCCGACGTCTACGGCCCCGGCTCGGTGTGGATCCGCGAGCCGATCGCGATGGCCAAGGCCAACCAGCTGATTTTGCCGGAACGGGGCTCCGGCGTGTTCGACGTGATCTACATCGACAACTTCGTCGACGCCATGGTGCTGGTCCTGGCCACCGAGGGCATCGCCGGGGAGGTTTTCAACCTCGGCGAGGAGCTGGCGGTTAGCTGCCAGGAGTACTTCGGCGAGGTCGCGTCCTGGACCGGCGCAAAGGTCCGCTCGGTGCCGATCCGGATCGGTGCACCGGCTCTGGGAGCCATCGGCCGCATCCAGCGTCGACTCGGTATGAGCAGCGAACTCGGCCCGGCCCTGCTGCACATGCTCAACCGCCGCTATGTCGTCTCCAACGACAAGGCCCGTGACCGCTTGGGATTCAAGCCGGTCGTCTCCTATCACGAGGGGATGGCCCGATCCAAAGAATGGGCCCGCCATGAGGGCCTCATTTGAGATCCGAGCCTAGGCACCAACGGATTCCACGAAAGACACGAAAGAAAGGAACGCGCAGAATGAGCCCCATCGACGCCGCCCGCGTCTACCGGATGATGGTGCGGATGCGTCTGGCCGAAGAGGCCCTGGTCGAGGCGTGGCAGGAGGGGCTGGTTCCCGGCGAATACCACTCCGCCATCGGCGAAGAGGGCATCGTCGCCGGCATCCTCACCCAGCTATTCGAATTCGACACCCTGGCGTTGGACCACCGCAACACCGCGCCGTTGGTGGGTCGGGGCATCGACCTGCAGGCCCTGATGCTCGAAGTGCTGGGCTCCGGCCAGGGCATCGCCAGCGGCATGGCGGGGCACATGCACATCTTCGACCCCGATCTGCGCGCCGGAGCTGACGGCATCGTCGGTGCCGCCGGCCCGCTGGCTGTCGGACATGCGATCGCGCACACCCGGCTGCACCCGGGCAGCGTCGCGATCGCCTTCCACGGGGAGGCCGCGATGAACCAGGGAATGCTGATGGTGGCCTACAACATGGCCGTGGCGTGGAACCTGCCCGTGGTGTTCGTCTGCAAAGACAACAAATGGGGCATCACGACCTACTCCAAGGACCAGACCGGTGCCGACCCGATCAGCCGAGCACGCGGCTTTGGACTCGAGGTCGCCAGCGCCGCCGGACACAAGGTCGCCGACGTGCATGCAGCGGCGGGGCGGCTCATCGAGCGTGCCCGCTCCGGCAACGGATCCGGCTTCCTCTACGTCACCTGCCACCGGCCCGGCGGCCACTTCGAAGGCGATCCGCTGGTCGGCCTGCTGCGTGCCCCCCGCAAGCAGCTGTCGGTCTGGGTGCCGGAGCTGCGTTCCGGGCTGACCGCCACCGAAAGCGGTTCGCGCACAGACAAACTGCGCGCCATGGCCGGCATCGGCAAGCGCGCCGCGCGGTTCGCCTACGACGTGGGCCGCACTGCCGGCAAGGATCCCGTCCGCCGGGGCCGGTCCTTGATCAGCGCGGACGCCGCAACCGCCATCGAAGCCCAGGAGCGAGCCGAGGTGCTCGCCGCCATGACCGAAGCACGCGCCCGCGTCGGCAAGCGGGCCGGCTTCGGCATCAAGACAGGAGCAGACCGATGACCATCATGCGCTACGACGAGGCCGTCGACCACGCACTCGGGCAGGCGATGGCCGCCGATCCGCGGGTGCTCACCTGGGGCGAAGACGTCCAGATCCTGCGCCGGGTGCTGCTGAGTCGATTCGGACCCGACCGGGTGCGCGACACCCCGATCTCCGAACAGGCGTTCATGTACGCCGGAGTCGGTGCGGCGATGGCAGGGCTGCGTCCGGTCGTCGAGCTGTACATGATCGACTTCGGCACCGTCGGCTGGTCCGCGATCATCAACGCGGGCTCGAAGTTCAAGGACTTCTCCGGTGGCCGCTGGAACGTGCCCATGGTGCTACGGGCCGGGGTCGGCGGCTGGTACGCCGACGGCGGCGAGCACGAGCAGACGCTGTGGGGCACCCTGGCGTCCTACCCGTCGACCGAGGTCGTCGTGCCCTCCACGCCGGCCGACGCGGCGGGCCTGATGCTGTCGGCCGTGCGCAGCGACGAGTTCACCGTTTTCCTCACCCCCAAGCTGCTCGATCAGCAGATCCTGGACTACCTCGGTGGTGACCAGCGGTCCACGGTCGACCTGACCGACGTGCAGCCCGCAGCCGGTGTCCGCGGCGAGGTGCCCGACCGGGTCGAGCCGATTCCGTTCGGCCAGGCGGCAATTCGACGCGACGGGTCAGACCTGACGCTGGTGTCGGTGGGCGTCGGCGTGCATCGCTGCCTCGAGGCGGCCGAGCGACTGTCCGCCGACGGCATCGAGGCCACCGTGCTGGACCTGCGCACCCTGGCCCCACTGGACAAGGAGGCCATCGTCGAGCACGTGAGCCGGACCGGCCGGGTGGTCGTCGCCGACGAGGACTACGTTCGCGGCGGGCTCACCGGCGAGGTCGCCGCGCTGCTGCTGGAAGCCGGGACCAGCGCCCGTTACGCGCGGGTGGCGGTCGAGCAGACCATCCCATTCGCGCCACACCTGGAGTACGCCGTCCTGCCCAACGCGGAACGGATCATCGCCGCCGCCAAGTCATTAGCCTGAGGACCCCGAGATGACCACCACCCTTCCCCTTGTCCAGATCGCGCTCAGCGTTCGCGACATCCAGCACTCCCAGCGCTGGTACCGCGACATCTTCGGCCTCACCGAGGCCGGCGGTACCCACATGTTCATCCCGGCGCTGGGCTCCGAGGACGTCCAGGGCGTGCCGGGCGCCACCAGCGTGTGCTGGTGGCTGCTGGACGGCAAACCCGGCTTCCAGCTGGAGCTGTTCGAGTTTTCCAAGCCGCACCCGCGTCCGATTCCGCAGGACTGGCGCCCGTGCGACATCGGCTACACGATGCTCGGCTTCCACGTCACCGACTTCGACGCGACGCTGGGGAATCTCACTCGCCGCCGCGTGCCCCCGCTCACCGAGCCCATGGGGGAGCCCGGTTCTCGCCGGGTCTGTGTCAAGGATCCCGATGGAACCCTGCTGGAGATCCTGGAGGCGGACCCTGTGGTTGCCGGCATGGCGGCGCGCCCCACCGGATCGCCGGCGGTCGCCCGCTTCGCCACCCTGTCGGTGCCGGACCTGGCCGAGGCGCGGCGAACCTGGGTGGACGTGATGGGGCTGCCCGAAGTCGACTACCGGCTGCACTACCCCGAGCACGAGCAGCTGTGGGGCTTGGCCGGGGCAGATCGCGAATCCTTCGTGGTGCGCGCCGGTGACAGCCTGCTCGAGGTGGTGCAGTACCTCGACCCGGTCGGCAAGCCATGGCCGGCCGGCTACCACATCAGCGACATCGGCATCCTCAACGTCGCGCTGGGACCTCAGGACCGGGCGAGCCTCGACGCGCTCGTCGCCAAGGGGCAGCACCACGGGATACACCCGAACAGCACCAAGTCCACCCTGCTGGACCGCTGGTGGCATGCCAGCTATGTCAATGATCCGATGGGCTTCTCGATCGAGCTGCTGTTTCATGGGAGCAAGGGGCATCGGCACCGCGCCGACCCGTTCAACCTGATCGAACTCGGCTTCACCGAAAAAGAACCACCCGTTACCCGGGCCCGCGCGGTCGCCCGCTGTGCGGCGTCGCCCGAACAGGTGTGGACGGTGTTGGCCGACCACGAGTCCATGGCCCAGTGGACTCCGTTCCAGCGCTCCGAGGTGCTCAGCACCGGCGATACCGACGGTGTCGGCCTGGTCCGGCGGCTCAGCGGCGGCCCGGCCGGGATGTCGGTGGTCGAGCGGGTGGTCGCCGCCGAGGCGCCTTACCGCTTCGAATACCGCGCCAAGGGGGCGCCCGGTCTGAACCGCTACCACGCGTTCGTCACCGTCGAGCCGGACTCCTCCGGAGGCTGCACGATCACCTGGGAGGCGCAGTACCGTTCCCAGCTGCCCGGCTCGACGTTGATCACCACCAGGATGCTGCGCATTCTGGTCCGCGGGCTGGCCCGCCGGGCCGAGCGGACCGGTGCCCGGATAACCGCGTAGTCGATTTCGCGGTCGATCCGCTGGGGCCATCGGGCCTTGACGGCGGGGAACGGATGCTTGACTGTAAAGGACGTGTCGGTGATCCGTGGCACCGCGTTGACCGGTTATCCGGCGCTGGTGAGCGAACTCGGGGCGGATCCCGAGGCGCTGCTCGCCCGCGCTGGCGTGAAGCGGTCCGATGTCGGCCGATTCGACGCATTTATCACCTATCTGGCGCTGATCCACGCGGTCGAATCCGCTGCGGCAGTGACGAAAACACCTGACTTCGGCCGTCGGCTGGCCGAACGCCAAGGCATCGAGATCCTGGGGCCGGTCGGGGTGGCGGCGCGGACCTCGAAATCGGTTGCCGAGGCACTCGACACTTTCGAGCACTACCTCGCCGCCTACAGCCCCGCGATCGCCGCGACGATGAGCCGCGAGCCCGGCGGTGAAGCCTCATTCCTGGAGTTCAAGATCCTGATCGCGCACCCGCCGGCGCACCCACAGACCACCGAGTTGTCGCTGGGAGTCATGTTGCGGGTGCTGCGCTTTCTGCTGGGTGCTGGGTATGCGCCCACCGTGGTCGACCTTCCGCACCCGGCGCTGACCCCGCGGGAAGACTACCTGCGCTACTTCGCGTGCACACCTCGCTTCGGGTCGCACAGGGGCGGATTCCGGTTGCCGAGCGAGGACCTGCAGCGCCCCCTGGTCAGAGACGAGCTGGCGCATCGTGTCGTGCTCGAATATCTCGACACCGTCATCGACCGGCAACGGCCGACAATGGCCTCCTCGATTCGAGAACTGATCCGCCAGCTGTTGCCGACCGGCGCGGCGACGGTTCCGGTGATTGCCGACCAGTTTCGGCTGCACCCCAAGGCATTACGGCGCCGACTCGCCGCCGAGGGGACGAACTTCAACGCGGTTGTCGACGACGTTCGGCGGGAGGTGACCGAACGCTACTTGCGCGACAGCGACATGACGCTCACGCATCTGGCCCGGCAACTGGGTTATGCGGAGCAAAGCGTGCTCTCCCGGTCGTGTCAACGGTGGTTCGGTGCGAGCCAGGCGTCGCTGAGGGCGCAGTGGCAACGGACCGCATCGCCGATCACGCTGCAGTCCACCCGCTGATCGTCCGTTGCGGTCAAAGTCATGTCCTTTGCTGTCAAGACACCGGTGAATTCGGTGAGCATGCTGGTTTGAGACGACCACACCCACAACGAATGGAATCGCAATGAGCGAACACGAATTCGACCGTCCCGCGCCCTCGCTGTCCGGTCGCACGATCTTCATCACCGGAGCCAACGGCTTCATCGGCCGCGCCATGGCGGCCCGGTTCCGCGCCCTCGGCGCCGTGGTACGCGGTGTCGATCTGGCGGCCGATCCGGCAGGGGACGTGGTCGCAGGTGACATCACGCGTCCCGAGACCTGGGCGGCGGGGCCGACGGGGCTGGAGGGGGCGGACACCGTGATCCACACCGCCGCGCTGCTGGGGGCGGCGTTCCCGCTGAAACAGGCCTGGCACGTCAACGTCCTGGGCACCAGCCGGGTGCTGCGCGCGGCGATCGACGCCGGGGTCCGCCGGTTCGTGCACTTTTCCTCGGTGGCGGCCTACGGCTTCGAGTTCCCCGACGGTGCGGATGAGACCTATCCCGTGCATGTCAACGGCGACGTCTACACCGACACCAAGGTGAACTCCGAGGCGGTCGTGCTGGCCGCGCACGGCGCCGGCGAGATTGATGTCACCGTGATCCGGCCTGGCGATGTCTGGGGTCCCGGCTCGGTGTGGGTCCGTTCGCCGATCGCCGAGATGCGCAAGAGGACCGGCTTTCCGCTGCCCAACGGCGGAAACGGCATCTTCTCCCCGGTGTACATCGACAACTTCGTCGACGGCATGGTGCTCGCCGTGTCATCCGATGACGCGGTGGGCCAGATTTTCAACATCACCGACGGCAAAGGTGTGCGGTGCGCCGATTTCTTCGGCCGGATGGCGAGCATGAGTGACGGCACGATCCACACGCTGCCGATCCGGGTGGCCGCACCGGCCGCCGAACTCCTCGGCTCGCTGCTGCGCCGTTTGGGCCAGAAAACCGATCTGTCGGCCGGAACGATGTGGCTGGTCAATCGGCCCGGCGCCTATTCGATCGAGAAGGCCCAGAAGATGCTGGGCTACCAACCGCGGGTTTCGATCGAGGAGGGGATGGCCCGCGTCCACGAGTGGGCACGGGCCGAACGTCTCATCTGAGCGCCGGCGCCAGCACCGCGCAACGGACCCCAATGCCTCCGATGGTCCCCGTGACAAGGCAATACGGTGACTGACAGCACACTCGGGGTGGGTTTCGTTGTCGCTGGCGAGCCGGTTGTGGCAGTCTCTGGGGCGTGGATGAGCGACCTGGGACTCAGAGCGACAGCGCGTCGGCGGGAAAGACGGCGCCGCCTGTGCGGCCGCTCTCGTCAGACCAGCAGCCGGCGACCAAGGCAGACTTGTACGCCGCGGTCGATGCGATGCGCGCCGATATGCGTGAACTGCTAGAACAGATCAGCACCCTGATCAAGGAAGCAAATCAGAAATAGGCCGCCCGGCCAGGCGGCATGATGAACGGGTGAGGCCGTTTCGCATCGATGTTCCCGAAGACGTTATCGATGACCTGAAAGCCCGTCTGGCGCGCACCCGTTGGCCGGAGGCCGAGTGTGCCGACGATTGGAGCCAGGGCATCCCGCTGAGCTACACGCGGGACTTGGCCGCCTACTGGGCCAACGAGTACGACTGGCGGGCGCGCGAGGCCGCGCTGAACCGCTTCGACCAGTTCATCACCGAAATCGATGGCCTGGATCTGCATTTCATCCATCAACGCTCCCCGCACGAGGACGCGTTTCCGCTGCTGATCACCCATGGCTGGCCCGGCTCGGTGGTGGAGTTCCACAAGGTGATCGAGCCGCTGGCCAACCCCACCGCCCATGGCGGGCGCGCCGAAGACGCCTTCCACGTCGTCTGCCCGTCCCTTCCCGGATACGGATTTTCCGGCAAGCCGAGCAGCACAGGCTGGGGAGTGGACAGGATCGCGCGGGCCTGGGAAACGCTGATGCAGAACCTGGGCTATCAGCGATACGGCGCCCAGGGCGGCGACTGGGGCGCCGCGGTCACCACCCAGATCGGCCGAAACGGCGGGCGCTGTGTGGCCATTCATCTCAATATGCCGATCGCCATGCCCACGCGTACAGCGCTGACCAACCCGACCGCGGCAGAACAAGAGGTGCTGGCAGCGTTGGCGTACCACCGGAAATGGGGAACCGGCTACTTCAAACAACAGTCCACCCGACCCCAGACCGTGGGCTACGGCCTGACCGATTCCCCGGTGGGACAACTGGCTTGGATCGTGGAGAAGTTCTGGGCATGGATGGACTGCGCGGGAAACCCGGAGAACATCCTCACCCGCGACGAGCTACTGGACAACGTCATGATGTATTGGGTAAACGCCGCCGCGGCGTCGTCGGCCCGCTTGTACTGGGAGAGTTTCAAGGTCTGGGGGCAGACCGAGCGGGTCGAACTGCCCACCGGTGTGGCGTCGTTTCCCAAGGAGGTGCTGCGTGCACCGCGCGCCTGGTGTGAACCGAACTACAACATCACCCACTGGACGACGATGCCGCGCGGTGGTCACTTCGCCGCGTTCGAACAGCCGGAATTGTTCGTCGGAGACGTCCGTGCGTTCTTCGCCACGGTGCGCTGACGCGACCGCGGCACAACCGGGCCGGCTGCGTGAAAAAGTTGTGCGCTAGCCGGGCAGGTTGCACCGGGGGCGTGGCAGGCTAGGGGACATGCATCTGGTTGACGGTCAGCGGGATCCGGCCGCAAGCTTTCCCTTGGCCCTTGGCCCTTGGCCCTGCCTTGCCTGCCTGCCTGCCTGCCTGCCTGCCTGCCTGCCTGCCTGCCTGCCTGCCTGCCTGCCTGCCTGCCTGCCTGTGCTGCTGCTGCTGCTGCCTGCCTGCCTGCCTGCCTGCCTGCCTGCCTGCCTGCCTGCCTGCCTGCCTGCCTGCCTGCCTGCCTGCCTGCCTGCCTGCCTTGGCCCTTGGCCCTTGGCCCAGGCCGTCGACGACCAAGCCGAACGCCGGCGGGCCAATCGTGCGGTCGCCGTCAGCGCGGCCGGGCTGGGGTTGACAGGTCTGATCGAACTGGCGATAGCCCTGGTGTCCGGCTCGGTGGCCTTGCTCGGCGACGCACTGCACAACCTGTCCGATGTCTCCACGAGTCTGGTTGTGTTCGTTGGGTTTCGGAGCTCGCGCAAGTCGGCGAGCGAGCGCTACCCGTACGGTTTGGAGCGGGCCGAGGATCTCGCCGGGATTGGTGTGGCGCTGGTGATCTGGGCCAGCGCCGCGGTTGCCGGGACCGAAAGCGTCGGCAAGTTGTTGCGGCACGGCTCAACCCAGCATGTGGGCTGGGGGATCGCCGCCGCGGCGGTTGGCATTGTCGGCAATCAGCTGGTGGCCCGTTACAAGCTCGTTGTCGGGCGCCGGATTCAGTCATCAACGATGATCGCCGATGCGAAGCATTCCTGGCTGGACGCGCTGTCCTCGGCGGGCGCGCTGCTGGGATTGTGTGGTGTCGCGATGGGGTGGGGATGGGCCGACGGGGTTGCCGGGCTTGCGGTGACGGGATTCATCTGCCATGTGGGTTGGGAGGTGAGCTCCGAGATCGGGCATCGCCTGCTCGATGGGGTAGACCCGGGCGTGGTGGACACCGCCGAAGCGGTCGCCGCCGCCATACCGGGAGTCGTTCACGCGCACGCGCGGGCCCGCTGGACCGGACGCACGCTACGCGTGGAGGTCGAGGGCTGGGTGGACCCCGCCATGTCGGTGGCCGACGCGGACGACATCGGCCGGCGGGTCGCCGACCAGCTTGGGGCCAGGTTGCCGCAGATGCGCAGTTTCAGCTGGGCCGCACGCGGTGTGCCGCTCGGCTAGCACCGCCGGTCGGCCTCGATCTAGACGACGCGCCACCCGCGGCGGGCGCGAAACCGCATATCCCACAGGTAAAGCTGATAGATCAAGATCCACGCCCGATGGGGGATGAGCCGGTCGGCCAGCCGTAGGGCGGCCAACAGCCACTCGAATCGGCTCTGCTGGGATTGCGACCAGTCCAACCGCATCATCGCGCGAAACTCCGGCGCCAAGAACCCCGTCGTCGCGAACAGGTTGAACGGCCCCGCCAGCGCCCGCAGCGGCCACGGCAGAAACGCCATCGAAGCCACCCCTCGGAGGTGTTCGCGCACCGGTGGGTCGATGTGCAGCTCATCGAGTGAGCGCTTCCAGTACTCGTCGAAGGCGATCCGGTCCGGCGGCCACATGCGCTCCGGCACTTGAAGGGTGGTGCCCAGCCGTTTGGCGTCGAGGTAGACCGAGTCGGCGGCGCCGTCATCGAGCGGTCCGTGCAGGAATTCGTGTTGCTCGACGAAGTAGCGGTACAAGCAGGCGGCCACCCACAGCTGCAATTTGGGATCGAAGGCGTTATAGGACACCGGACTCGACGAGGTGGACCGGACTTGCCGGTGTACCGAGTCCACCGCAGCGCGGATCAACGCGCGGTCGGACTCCGACCCGATGGTGGCAACCGCCAGGTAGGTGCCGGTGGTGCGGGCGCGCTTGAACGGATGCTTGTAGACGTTGCCGCTGTCCACCGGACTCTCCAGCACGCCATACCCGACGCCGGGCAACGACAGCTGCATGATCACGTTGGCGGCGGGCAGCAACAGCGCGGCCGGGTTCAACAGGTCGGCGACCCGGGTCGCGGGACGCTTCATCGGGATTCCTGACCCATGAGGATGAGTAGACCACGCGCCGGGGGGTGCCGTCATGGACTAGCCGAACGCGCGGGCCCGGTGGCCACCGGACGGCCATGTGAGACGCTGCCTGAGTGGTTGCGTCGGCACGGCAGGCCCGGACGGTCGGTGTCCTGGTGGGCTATCTGGCCGACCTGGTGCTGGGCGACCCACAGCGAGGTCATCCGGTCGCGGTGTTCGGGCGGCTGGCCGCGGGGTTGGAGCGGGCCAGCTATCGCGATACCAGGGCCGCCGGCGCGGTGTACGTTGGCGTGCTGGTTGGCGGGGTGGGCCTGCTGGGTGCGGTCTTGGGGCGCCCGGCCGGCAGGCCGTGGTCGGTCGCGGCGACGGCGATGGCGACCTGGGTATCGCTGGGCGGAACCTCGCTGGTGCGCACTGGCCGGGAAATGGCCGAGCTGTTGGACCGCGGCGACCTCGATGCCGCCCGGCGGTTGCTGCCGTCGCTGTGTGGTCGCGATCCGGCCCAGCTGGACGTGCCGGATTTGACCCGCGCGGCCCTGGAATCGGTTGCCGAGAACACTTCCGACGCGCAGGTGGCGCCGCTGCTGTGGGCGGCGGTCGGCGGCGTGCCGGCGGTACTGGTATATCGCGCCGTCAACACCCTGGATGCGATGATCGGCTACCGCTCGCCGCGCTACCTGCGATTCGGTTGGGCCGCAGCGCGGCTGGATGATCTGGCCAACTACTTCGGGGCCCGCGTGACCGCGGGGCTGGTGGTGCTGTGCGCGCCGCTGGTCGGTGGGTCAGCGCTGGGCGCGGTGCGGGCCTGGCGGCGCGACGCGGCGCGGCACCCCAGCCCCAACGCCGGGGTGGTCGAGGCCGCTTTTGCCGGGGCGCTCCGGGTGCGTCTGGGCGGGCCCACCCGGTACCACTTTGAGCTGCAGATTCGCCCCACCCTCGGGGACGGCGGTCAACCCACGGTCGATGACCTGCGCCGCGCCGTGACGTTGTCGCGGGCCGTGCAGGCCGCCGCGGCAGTGGGCGCCGGGCTCTTTGTCTACCGCCGGCGGCCGTAGCGGTCGGCGAGCTTTTGCTCGACGGTCATCGGTGTGTCCGCGGGCGGCGCATCCTCGCGGGCGCGTGTTTCGCGCCGGCGGGCCCGCAGTTCGGCGTAGGCGAAGTAGCCGAGTCCGATTGGCGCCAGAATGCCGAAGGCGATCCACTGGATGCCGTATGACAAGAACGGTCCGGAATCCAGATGCGGCAAGCCGATCAGACCGAGCCCCCCGGGTTGGTTTTCGACCAACTGCAGATAGGAGCCGGCCAACGGCACTCCGGTCAACGTGGAGATCTGCTTGGCGTTGATCGAGTACACCTGCTCGAAGCCGTCTCGGGAGAACGGCTCCTTGCCCGCCATGGTGGGCTCGAAGTCGCGCAGCCGTGCCGTGATGGTCAGGGTCTGGTCCGGGGCGCGGGGGATAGGCGGCACGTGCGAGCCCGGTTCGGGGCGGACGTACCCGCGGTCGACGAGGACGGTGGGTCCGCCGTCGACGGCGAACGGGGTCAGTACCTCAAACGCCTGGTCTCCGTCGACCACCCGCAGCCGGGCCAGCACCTGCACATCGGACAGATAGTGTCCGGTCGCCGTCACGCTGCGCCACTGCGCCTCGGGAGCTGACGAATCTTGCTGTGGCAGTAATGTTTTGACCGGAACCGCCGGCGAACTCAGGGCATGGTTGATCTGGCGGTTCTCCCGCGACGTCTTGGTGTTCTTTCCCAGCTGCCACGGCGCGAGCACCGTGAAGCACAGGTAGGTGAACGCGATGACCACCAGGGCCAGCGCTATCCACCCGGGCCGCAGCAGAAACGCCAGGCGTCGCATCACACCTTGCCGTCCTGCGCCAACTGTTCGTCCACCCAATCGTGCAAACCGGGCAGGGCGGCCTCGATGACGACGAGGACCTCCTCGAAGTCGTCATGGCCCCCGTAGTAGGGGTCCTCGACATCGAGAACGTAGGCCCCCGACTGTGGGTCAAACGAACGCAACATCCGCAGCCTGCTCTCCTCCACGCCGAGCTGACGCAACTGCCGGGCGTGGTTGCGCCCCAGCGCGATGACCAGATCCGCCTCCAGGTGGTCCGTGCCGACCTGGGCGGCGCAGTGATCGGTGGGGTAGCCGTGGGAGTGCAGCACCTGCCTTGCCCGTTCGTCGGCCCGATTGCCGACGTGCCAGTTGCCGGTGCCGGCGCTGGTCACCCGCACCGCCTCGCCCAGCCCGCGTTCCCGCAGCTGGTGGGCGAACATCTTCTCGGCCATAGGCGAGCGACAGATGTTGCCGGTACACACGAAAGTGACGTGCAGCGTTGAGTCAGACACCTAACGCCTCCCGCAATTCGTCGACCGTGCCGGCATGCAGGGCGGCGCCGCTGTGGGTACCGGCGGCGAAGTCGGCCTTTCCGTAACCCCAGCCAACCACGACCGTGTCGATGCCATGGGCGGCCGCGCCCTCCACATCGTGGCTGCGGTCACCGACCATGAGCACCCGTTCGGGCAGCGGGTGCAGCTGGGCCAGCGCGTGGGCGAGCACCTCGGTCTTGCTGCGGCGTGCGCCGTCGCCGGTCGCGCCGGCGATCACCTCGAAATGCGCGTCGAGCCCGAAATGGGCGAGTACCCGCCGCGCCGTTGGCTCCAGCTTGCAGGTGGCCACCGCCAGCCGAACCCCGGCGGCACGCAGGTCGGCCAGCAACGGCGCGATCCCGTCGAACAGGGTGTTCATCGCCCAACCACGGGCACCGTATTCGGCCCGGAAGGCGGCGATCGCGTCCTCGACGCGGTCGCCGAGCTCCATGGCGTGAAAGGTGTCGTCCATCGGCGGGCCGACGATCTGGGCGACCAGGTCGCCGTCGGGAACGGCGGCACCGATGTGGTTGAGTGCGTGGCGGAAGCTGGCCACAATCCCGTGGGCCGAGTCGGTCAAGGTGCCGTCGAGATCGAAGATCACCAGCTGCGGCGTCCTCTCCGGGCACCGGGTGTCCTGCGGTGTGGCGCCGGGGTCAGCCGGTGAATCGGCTGCAATCGAACCTGTCACCACTCCATTGTCGTTGATGCGGCGGTCGGCGGGGTCGGCAGGAGCTGGCGAGACCGGCTTGAGCAGCCGAGTTTGGTCGGACCCGGCCGGTGCCCGGGACTCGCGGCCGCGCGGGTAGCCGTGTGCCAGGCAGGGGCGTAGTGCTCCGGATGCCTGGTTCTGTCACCGGCGCACTAGTGTTTTCTAGGTGGTGAGTCTGGACACGAGCCCGCTGGCGGCGGCGCGTTATCACGGGGATCAGGCCGCCACGCCCGGCATGCTGGATTTCGCCGTGAATGTCCGCCACCCGCACCCGCCGCACTGGCTGGTCGAACTGCTGGCGCAGCGGCTGACCACGCTGGCACGCTATCCCAGCATCGAGGACACCCAGCGCGCGCAGGATGCGGCGGCGCTGCGTCACCGCCGAACCCGCGCGGAGGTGCTGCCGCTGGCCGGGGCCGCCGAGGGTTTTGCCCTGTTGAGTAACCTGCGTCCGGTTCGGGCAGCAATCATCGCGCCGTCATTCACCGAGCCGGCCGCGGCCCTGAGCGCCGCGGGGATCCCGGTGCACCATGTGGTGCTGGCGCCGCCGTTCCGCCTGGATGAAGCCGCGGTCCCCGACGATGCCGACCTGGTCGTCGTCGGCAATCCGACCAACCCGACCTCGGTGTTGCACAGTCGCGAGCAGCTGCTGGCATTGCGCAGGCCGGGCCGGATCCTGGTGGTCGACGAGGCGTTCGCGGACGCTGTTCCCGGCGAGCCGCAGTCGCTGGCCGGCGACTGCCTGCCCGACGTGCTGGTGCTGCGCAGCCTGACCAAGACGTGGTCACTGGCGGGTCTGCGGGTGGGGTACGCCCTTGGCACGCCGGACCTGCTGGACCGGCTGACCCGGATGCGGGCCCACTGGCCGGTGGGCACCCTGCCGTTGACGGCCATCGCGGCCTGCTGCACGCCCGAAGCGGTGGCCGAGGCCGCCGCCGATGCTCGACTGCTGCTGGCAGCGCGGGCCGAGATGGTCAGCGGCCTCGGTTCGGTTGGTGCCAGCGTGGTCGATGGCTGCGCACCGTTTGTCTTGTTCAGCGTCCCCGATGCCGATGAGCTCCGCAAACGGCTGCATCAGCGCGGAATCGCGATCCGCCGCTGCGACACCTTCGTCGGCTTGGACGACGGGTATCTGCGCGCGGCGGTGCGGCCCGAATGGCCGCAGCTGGTCGATGCCATCGCCGAAGTCAGGCAGGCCGGCCGCAGCGGGAGGCGACGATGAGCGTTCGGCTCGCTGACGTCATCGAAGTGCTCGACGGCGCATATCCGCCGCGTCTTGCCGAGTCCTGGGACTCGGTCGGCCTGGTGTGTGGAGATCCCGGGGAGCCGGTGGAATCGGTGACGGTCGCGGTGGACGCCACACCGGCGGTTGTCGATGAGGTTCCGGAGCGCGGGTTGCTGCTGGCCCATCACCCGTTGCTGTTGCGCGGGGTCGATACGGTGGCCGCCAATACCGCCAAGGGTGCGCTAATCCACCGTTTGATCCGGACGGGTCGCTCGCTGTTCACCGCGCACACCAACGCCGACTCGGCATCGCCGGGGATGTCCGACGCGCTGGCCCAAGCGCTGGGACTGACCGTCGAATCCGTGCTCGCCCGGTCGCCAAGCGTGGCCGAGCTGGACAAGTGGGTTATCTACGTGCCGCGCGAGCACACAGAACCCGTGCAGGCGGCGATCTTTGACGCTGGCGCCGGACATATCGGTGACTACTCGCATTGCAGCTGGAGCGTTACGGGCATCGGGCAGTTCCTCCCGCTGGACGGCGCGTCACCGGCGATCGGCAGCGTCGGCACCGTCGAACGAGTCACCGAGGACCGGGTCGAGGTCATCGCACCCGCGCGCGCCCGTGCCGCCGTGCTGTCGGCCATGCGAGCCGCGCACCCGTACGAAGAGCCGGCATTCGACATTCTTGCGCTGGTGCCACCACCGGCCGACGTCGGGTTGGGGCGCATCGGCACGCTGGACCGGCCGCAAACCTTGCGCGACTTCGTCTCTCGCGTCGGCGCCGTGCTACCGCAGACGTCCTGGGGAGTGCGCGCGGCGGGGGACCCCGAGATGCTGGTGACGCGGGTGGCGGTGTGCGGTGGCGCCGGCGATTCACTACTGGGCGCGGCGGCCGCGGCGGACGTCCAGGCCTACCTCACCGCAGATCTGCGCCACCATCCTGCCGACGAACATCGCCGCGCCTCCGCGGTCGCGTTGATCGACGTCGCGCATTGGGCAAGCGAGTTCCCTTGGTGCGGCCAGGCGGCCGAGGTACTGCGGTCCCATTTCGGTGAGGCGCTGCCGGTGCGGGTATGCCCGTTGCGTACCGACCCGTGGAACGTTGCAGCAAGCCGCGAGAACGACAGCTGAGAATAGGACCGGGAGATCAGACATGAAGGCCGAAGCGGCACAGCAGCGTTCGCTATTGGAGTTGGCGAAGCTCGATACTGAGCTGTCACGGATCGCCCATCGGTCCACCCATCTGCCCGAGGGGTCCGCTTTCGAGCAGGTTCGGGTTCAGCACGAGGCGGTCAGTGACCGACTCGCTGCGGTGCGAATCGCGTTGGAGGACTTGGACGCCCAGGTTTCACGCCTAGAAGACGAGATCGACGCGGTACGTAAGCGTGAAGACCGGGACCGGTCATTGCTCACCTCGGGGGCTGTGAATGCCAAGCAATTGGCTGACCTGCAGCACGAGCTGGAGACCCTGGAACGCCGCCAGGCCAGTCTGGAAGATTCGCTGTTGGAGGTGATGGAGCGCCGCGAGGAGTTGCAGGCGCAACAGAACACCGAGATTGCGGCGCTCGAAGTCCTGCAAGCCGAACTGACCGCTGCCCAGCAGTCCGTCGATGCCGCCCTGGCCGAACTCGACCAATCCCGTCAAGAACATTCATCGCGACGCGACACGCTGGCCGCATCGTTGAATCCCGATCTTGCCGCGCTCTACGAACGGCTGCGGGCCGGCGGCGGGCCAGGCGCGGGGCAGTTGCAGGGCCACCGTTGCGGTGCCTGCCGTATTGAGATCGGCCGCAGCGAATTGGCTCGTATCTCGGCGGCCGCCGAGGACGAGGTGGTTCGGTGTCCGGAATGCGCCGCGATCCTCTTACGGATCAAGGGACCCGAGCTGTGAAAGTCATCATCGAAGCTGATGGTGGATCGCGTGGTAACCCGGGGCCGGCCGGATACGGCGCAGTGGTGTGGACCGCGGACCGTTCGACCGTGTTGGCGGAGAGCAAACAGGCGATCGGCCGCGCCACCAACAACGTCGCTGAATACCGCGGTCTGATAGCCGGTTTGGACGACGCCGTCAAGCTGGGTGCCACCGAAGTGTCGGTCCTGATGGATTCCAAACTGGTGGTCGAGCAGATGTGCGGGCGCTGGAAGGTCAAGCACCCGGACCTGGTGGAACTGCACGGGCAGGCGCGCGAGCTGGCAGGGCAATTCCGCCGGATCAGCTACGCGTGGATTCCGCGGGCCCGCAATGCGCATGCCGACCGGCTGGCCAACGAAGCGATGGACGCCGCGGTTCGCACCAATCGGCGTGGCGAACCCGGTACCGTGGCGGTGGCCGCCGTCGCCGACCCCGCCAACACGGCGCCTGTCCAAACCCCGGCAGCTCCCGGATGGACCGGTAGACGCGATACGGCCACCAGGCTGCTGCTGCTGCGACATGGTCAGACCGAGCTGTCGGTGCAACGCCGCTATTCCGGGCGCGGCAACCCGGCGCTCAACGAAGTCGGTTGGCGCCAAGCCGGTTTGGCCGCCCGCTACATCGCGCACCGCGGCGGAATTGCTGCGGTGGTGTCCTCGCCTTTGCAGCGTGCCTACGATACGGCGACGACGGCGGCCCGAGCCCTCGGACTGGACGTGACGGTGGACGAAGACCTGGTCGAAACGGACTTCGGGGACTGGGAAGGCATGACTTTCGCGGAGGCCGCCAACCGCGACCCCGACCTGCACCATCGTTGGCTCAACGACACCAGCATCACGCCGCCGGGCGGTGAGAGCTTCGATGAAGTGCTGCGGCGGGTTCGGCGCGGACGCGACCGGATGATCTCCCGGTATGAAGGCACGACCGTGCTGGTGGTCTCACACGTCACGCCCATCAAGATGTTGCTGCGACTCGCGCTCGATGTCGGCTCCGAGGTCCTCTACCGGCTGCATCTTGATCTGGCGTCGCTGAGCATCGCCGAGTTCTATGCCGACGGCGCGTCGTCGGTGCGGCTGGTCAACCAGACCGGCTACCTGTAGCAGCGCCGCCGTCAACGATCGGGCCAGGCGGCTGGGTTCGACGGCGTCTGTTGGCCGCGATTTTGCGTAGCGGGTAGCGTATGTTCCGCGGACGAGTTGGCTGGGCGGCCGCGGCTCGGGTTGGGCTCGTGTTGTCACGAGTTCAGCGCCGAATCGAGGAAAGTCCGGACTTCACAGAGCTGGGTGATTGCTAACAGCAATCCGAGGTGACTCGCGGGAAAGTGCCACAGAAAACAGACCGCCACCCTCGCGGTGGTAAGGGTGAAACGGTGCGGTAAGAGCGCACCAGCACCCCGGGTGACCGGGGTGGCTAGGCAAACCCCACCCGAAGCAAGGTCAAGAAGGCCGTACCGTAGGTGCGGCCGCGCAGGCGTTTGAGGGCTGCTCGCCCGAGTCTGCGGGTAGGCCGCTCGAGGTACCCGGCAACGGTGTGCCCAGATGGATGGTCGCCGCCGCGCCGCCGCTGGTTCAGCCGCGGCGGTGTGGAACAGAATCCGGCTTACAGGCCAACTCGTCCGCCTTACGTTTACGACCTGCATATTCAGCTAGCCGGAGCCGCCTCCGTCCGCAGCAGATCCGAGTACCGAATCAATTGCGTCCCGCGTCCGGTTGTCGGAATCGGGCCGCAGGCGGCTGTAGGCGGGACTGTGGGACGGAGTTTGCTGATCCGGCGATGTGCACCGCTGGTCGCCAAGAAGGTCGGCGGCGACGACGGGCGCCGGTGCCTTGGGGGGCAAGCTTCGGTGGGTTGCCTTTCGCTGGTTTGCCGTTGGTTAATTAGCCTCACGAGTTAGTGACTTAGGTCCTTAAGAGCATGGGGCTTCTGTCACCGGACCGTGGATTTGCTGCGATCATCGGAATGGGCGGGCGTAGCGTCTCGGAAAAGTCGGAGAAGGCCGAAAATTGTTTCCTTCGGACTTGGGCCGCCCGGTCGTGATGGGGATTGACGAGTGTCAGCTTTTGTTTATGCCGCACCCGAGGAGTTAGCTGCAGCGTCTTCCAGCTTGAGCAGCCTGGGGTCGTCGATCAGGGAGGCGCATGCGGCGTCGGCGGGCTTGACGACATCGATTGCGGCGGCGGCTGAGGATGAAGTGTCGGCGGCGGTCGCAAAGTTGTTTGGTGGTTACGCCCAGCAGTTTCAGGCGCTGGGCGCGCAGGCGTCGCTGTTTCATGACCAGTTCGTGCAGGCGCTGAATGGCGGTGGGTTCTTGTACAGGGGCGTTGGCGGCTACGCCCAGGTCAGTGCTTCTAACGGCGGCACCGCCACGGGCACGGTCAGCGGCGGCTACGGGGGTGCGGGCACCACCGGCGGCCACGGCGGAGGCGGCGGCAACGCCTTCCTCCGGGCTTACGGCGCGGGCAGCTCCGCCAGCGGCATCTCCATCGGCGGCGCCGGGGGCGCGGGCACCGCCGGCGGCTACGGCGGCAGCGGAAACTACGCCTCGATCAGAGGTTATAGCGGCGCCACCGTCACTGACGGCACGGCCACCGGCGGCGGCGGTGGCGCGGGCACCGGCGGCCGCGGCGGCTTAGGAGGCAGCGCCACCCTGTTTGCCAACGGGGCGGGCAGCTCCGTCGCCACTGGCGCCGCCACCGGCGGGGTCGGCGGGGCCGGCTCCACCGGCGGCATCGGCGGCGCCGGAAACATCGCCCGAATCACGGCCATCGGGGGCGGCACCGTCACTAGCAGCGCCACCAACGGCGGGGCCGGCGGTGACGGCATCACCGACGGCATCGGCGGCAACGGCGGGGGATCCACCTTCACCGCAAACACCGGCGGCACCATCGACACCCGCACCGGCACTGGCGGCAACGGCGGTAGCGGCACCGGCCTGGGCAACACCGGCGGCAACGGCGGGGCCGCCGACCTCACAGCTCCCCCCGACTGGATGGGAGTGGACCTTTTCGGTACGCCCGGCGCGAATGTGCCGTGACAGTTCGCCGCTGATCGAAACGCCACCACGGCCTGGTCGAGATGGCTGGGAGAGAGCAAACCTCACACGACCGTCAGCCCGGCCGGAATCCTCTCCGGGTCGCGCCAGAAGGCGTCGTGGGTGAAGCGGTTGAACAGATCCGGCGGTAGCAACGTGTCGCGCGGTTCGGCCGTGACCGTGGGGCGCACGGTGTGCAACCCCGGTGTCCCGGCGCGCTCGTCGAACTCGGTGACGTCGTACTCGACATGGCCGAAATCGTGCTCGAACACCGGCTCACCCAGAAACGCGTAGATGGCCTGCATCGCCTTGGCCGGGTCGGTGCTCAGGGTTTCGTACTGCAGCAACAGAAGTCGATCTCGTTGCGCGCCGTAGCACGCCTGCCGCAGGGCATCGTAGGGACCGCCGACCATGCCGTCGGGCGCCACCACACTTGTGGCGCGGCTAAACACCGTGCCGCCGGCGCTGTAGTTGAAAATCGACGACGGGCTAAAGACGTTGTGTTGAATCAACCGCTCGATGCTGTCCACCACCCACTGCAGTTCACGCACGCAGGCAATCACTTTCGCATCGGGAAACAGCCGCGCAATCGCGGGCATCCACGCACACCAGCCGCGGTTGGTGTCAAAGATCACCTCGGCGGTGCAGTCCGCATAGAAGTCGTTGAACAACCCGCGCAGGATGCGCTCGCGCTTGGCGTCATCGATGAACACCGAAAACTCGTTGCGCCCACTCATTTAGTCGAGCAGGGCGCCGAACAGGCCGGCCAGCGGACCCGACATTCCGGCCTGGAACCGCGGGTTTTGCCGCAGCAACGCGGCCAGCAACGTCGAACCCGAACGCGGCAGACCGGAGATGAAATGAATGGCTTTCACGGAACACCCCCGACTTGGCTTCCGCACCATGACCTGCCCTGCGGACGTCTACCTCGTGTGATGCCGTCATGCTAACCGATCGCAAATTCCTTTCGTTGGATGATCGCGCATGAACGCGGCCGCCCGCCATGAGCCAGGCTCATCAAGATCGGTCTGCGGGAACACGGGGGCTGGGCCGGCGGAGGTTCTGGCTTCGGTGGGTGATGTTGCGCCGTCGCGGTGATGGTTGCGGTGGTGCTGGCCGCGGATTCAGAACCCGTGCCGCACGATTCAGTACCGCACCGACGTAATCCCCATCGCGCAGCCCGGCTTCGCCGGTCGCGATGCCCATCGGTGCCGGCAGCTCCAGCGCCCGCTGGGCAGCCACCGCCGACGTGATCGAGACGCCGGGATTGTCGGCCGACTCTGCGACAGCCGCGCGCGAGCTGGCGCTGATCCGTGGCGGTGCCACACCCGGCAGCTTCACCGTGACGCGGCCAGCTGTGCCCGCCTGATGACCAACGTGTTGGGCCTGCTCGCACTACTGGCCTTCGCTTTGTTCGTCGGAGCCCTGATGCTGCGCGTGGGATGGCGTTTGACTTGCCCACCCGCGCTCAGCGTCGGGTCTTGCGTACCGACTTGTCGAGCCGGTGCAGGGCGGCGTCGAGCCGCTGCCGGCAACCCTCGGCCAGATCGCTCTCCCGCTGATACAGCAGACCGTAGGTAAAGGTGTCCTGGCCCGCGGCGTGCGCCGCATCGGTCTCGTGGAGCAGGTGCTCTCGGCTGACCACGCTGTCCTGGTGATCGCCGAGCAGCGTCTGGATGGCCTTGGCCTGGCTGGAGACCTGGACGGCTCCGGTGGCCGCGGCGGTGTAGCGCAGCCTCTTGGCGCGCTTGCGGATTCGGTGCAGCGCCTCGTTGGGGCCGAGGTGGGCACCCGCGTCCACGGCGGCAGACTCGGCCGGCGAACTTGGCGCCTTGGCGGCCGCCTTGGCGAGTTTGGCGGCCTTGCGGACCCGTCGGTAGGCCGCCTCGATACTCGGGGGTGGGGCCGGCTCAGCCCCCGCGGCGGCGGTGTCGGCCGGATACGCGGCCGCGATGGCGTCGAGGGCATCGAGCAGGCGGAAGTAGCGCTTGGACCGCATGGCCACCAGCGACCGCCGCAGCCCGGCGTGGTAGCGGTGCCGGGCCCCGTCGACCAGACGCTCGTAGACGGGTCCGCGCACCAGCGTCGGGTCTAGCCTCTCCAGGGCATGCTGGTAGCGCTGGCCAAGCACCTCGGCATCACGGGCCACCCCCAGCACGGCGGCGAGTTCGCGCAGCTCGTCGAGAACCCACGCCTTGTCGGCCAATCCGAACGAATCCTGCGAATCCGCGAGCAGGCTGCGAATCTTGCGCGTGGTTACCCGCATCTGATGGACGGAATCGTCGACGTCGGCGCGCACGGCGCGATCCCACACCAGCAGCTCCGCAACGTAGCGGGCCACCGCGCGGTGCACCGGATCCGCCGGTTCGGGCCGGCCCGCCCACGGCGAGGTCGAACCCAGCACCCGAGCCAGCTTGGAGCCGTGCCCAGCCGGTGCCGCTCCGGTGTCAAGCAGCCGGTTGCTCAGCCGGTCCAGCAGTTCGCGACTGACGCTCTGGCTCGGGTCCGAAAGCTCCAGCTCCCACTCGCGCCACTGTTGTTGCGCCGGTTCGGCATCCGGACCGGCACCAGCCGACCAGGCGGTGACGTGGTCATCGCAGAACTCCGCGAGCGGTGCTCCGTCAACGCCGTATAAGAACTGGCTCGCGCGCTGTGTGCTGATGCGCGCGACCGGCTGCAGCGGGCGATCACGCACGATCGCCAACACCACATCGAGCAGCTCCGCCGGAACGCGGTGTTGGGTCGGCGCCCCCAAGGACCCGGATGTGTCCGGCTCCGTGATCGGCGCATGCAGCTCGGTGCGGGCGTCACCACCGGCCGGCAGCTTGAGATGCCAGCCGGCGTCGGAGCCACCGGTGCGCCGCCGCAGGGTGATCCGATTGCTCGCGAGGTCCTGGTCTGCGGTGTCGAAATACACCGCATCCAGCGCCTGGACCGGCTTCCTTTCCACACGAGCCACCGCCGCAATGCCTTCGAACGAGGGCGATACCGTCGACTCGACGACGTCGAACTTGCGCTCGACCTCCAAGTGACGCGCCGTCTTCGGCGCCTTTACAGGCATTTTCGCCTCCGGTCAGGCCACAGATCCGCGGACATGAAATCGTGGATAGGCATCATAGAGTGCCACACCTAGGTGACGCGTGAGCCTCAAGGTTCGGTTGCCGACGCCACACACCATTCGGTTCCTGCGCCGGCCCGAAAGCACCTATCGTGTGCGATGCGGGCCGTCCCGGCGGCCTTCGGTTACTTGATGAAGGAGTCGTTCATGGTGTTGTTCGGTGCTGCCAGATCGCGCCTGGTCGCCGGTGGGATCGTTGCCGGCGCGATGTTCCTGGGCGCAGCCGGCTTCGCGTCCGCGGTCGCCGGGGCAGATCCGGATGATCCCGCTCCCGTTCCCGCACCGGCACCGCCGAACTGCACGGCGGCGGACCTGGCCGGGGTGTCTGCCGGGGTTGCCGCAGCGACTTCGGTGTACCTGTTCAGCCATCCCGAGGTCAACGACTACTTCACCGGTCTGCGAGGTCAGCCTCGCGACGACATCCGTGACCAACTGCAGCAGTACATGGACGCCAACCCCGGCGTACACGCCGAGCTACAGGGCATTCGCCAGCCGCTGACCGACTTTCGGGATCGGTGTCAGCAGTAGGGGAGAATCAGAAGCAGTGCTCCTCGGCGGGAAATACGCCACCGGCCACGTCTTGCGCGTATTGCACCGCGGCGCGGCGTAATTCGCCGCCGACATCCGCGTAGCGCTTGACGAATCGGGGGGCCTTGCCGCTGCTGAGGCCGGCCATGTCCTGCCAAACCAGGACCTGGCCGTCGCAGCTCGGGCCGGCGCCGATTCCGATGGTCGGGATGGTGAGCTTGCCGGTGATCTGGGTGGCCAATTCCGCGGGCACCATTTCCATCACCACCGAGAATGCCCCGGCTTCGGCGACGGCGATCGCGTCGGCGATCGTTTGTTCCGCGGCGTCACCGCGGCCCTGCACCCGGAACCCGCCCAAGGTGTTCACGCTCTGTGGGGTGAAGCCGATGTGGGCCATCACCGGGATGCCCGCCGCGGTCAGGCACGCGATCTGCTCGGCCACCCGCTCGCCGCCCTCGAGCTTGACGGCATGGGCACCGGCTTCCTTCATGAATCGGGTGGCCGCCGCCAGCGCGGCCGAAGGTCCGGACTCGTAGCTGCCGAACGGCAGGTCGGCGACGACCAACGCGTGCGGGGCGCCGCGCACCACACCGCGCACGAGGGGAATCAGCTCATCAATCGAGATCGGCACCGTGGTGTCGTAGCCGTACACGACGTTGGCGGCGGAGTCGCCGACCAATAGAACCGGGATGCCTGCGTCGTCGAAGGCCCGCGCGGTCGAGTAGTCATAGACCGTGAGCATGGCCCACTTGTGGCCTTCGGCTTTCCATTTCTGCAGGTGGTGGGTTCGCACCTTGGTCCGCGGCGCGCTGGCCGCGGAAGGCGACGACTCACCGGCGGGCACCGGCGGGCACGCGCCATAGACATTTTGCTCAGACTGCTCAGAGATCTGCTCAGACATCATTGCCCCTAGCTGTTGGTCGGGTAGATCCTCGTGGCCCTCAGCACAAGCTGATATCCGGGTCCCCGGGTTCATCTGACCTGGCTAGTCTGCCATTTCTTACGCACGGATGCACTGTGAGCCCGCGCACGGCCTACCCATTGGCGGAATGCAGCGGCTTAGTGGCCTCGACGCCAGCTTCTTGTACCTGGAAACCTCGAATCAGCCGATGCACGTCTGCTCGATCATGGAGCTGGACACGTCGACGATGCCCGGCGGCTACACGTTCGACCGGCTGCAGGACGCGTTGGCACTGCGGATCAAGGCGATGCCGGAATTCCGCGAAAAGCTGGCCAACAGCGCACTGAACCTCGATCACCCGGTATGGGTGGACGACGAGGACTTCCAGCTGCATCGGCATCTGCACCGTATCGGCCTGCCCCCACCGGGGGGCCGGGCCGAGCTCTCCCAAATCTGCGGTCACATCGCCTCACTGCCGTTGGACCGCAGCCGCCCGCTCTGGGAGATGTGGGTGATCGAAGGAGTGGCAGGCACCGACTGCCACCACGACGGGCGCCTGGCGGTCCTGACCAAGGTGCACCATGCCGCGGTCGACGGCGTGACCGGTGCCAACCTGATGTCGCAGCTGTGCACCACCGAAGCCGACGCTCCCGCCCCGGATCCGGTCGACGGGGTCGGCGGTGCCACCGATTGGCAGATCGCCGCCGGGGGCCTGCTCAGGTTCGCCACCCGGCCGTTGCAGCTGGCCAATGTGGTGCCCGAAACGGTGTCCTCGGTGGTGTCCACCCTGCTGCGGGCGCGCGAAGGCCTGACCATGGCGCGTCCATTCACCGCGCCGCGCACGGTGTTCAACGCCCGCGTCAGCGGCCGGCGCGCCGTTGCCTACGCGGAGCTGGATCTCGAGGACATCAAGGCGCTGAAGAATCACTTCGGCGTCAAGGTCAACGACGTGGTGATGGGGCTGGTCTCCGGCGTGCTGCGCAATTACCTGGCGGACCGGGACGCACTGCCCACGTCGTCGTTGGTGGTGCCGGTGCCGGTGTCGGTGCACGGCAAGTCCGACCGTCCCGGCCGTAACCAGGTATCGGCGATGTTTTCCAGCCTGCACACCGAGATCGCCGATCCGGCCGAGCGGCTGAACGCCATCGCGCACGGCAATACGGTTGCCAAGGGCCACAGTTCGGCGATCGGCGCCACGCTGCTTCAGGACTGGTCGCAATTTGCCGCGCCGGCGGTCTTCGGCGCCGCCATGCGTGTCTATGCAAGCAGCCGGCTGACCGAAAGCCTGCCCGTGCACAACCTGGTGGTCTCCAATGTGCCGGGCCCGCAGCTGCCCCTGTACATGCTGGGATGTGAGGTCAAGGCGATGTACCCGCTGGGGCCCATCTTCCACGGTTCGGGCCTCAACGTCACGGTGATGTCGCTGAACGGCAAACTCGACGTCGGGCTGGTGGCCTGCCCGGAGCTGCTTCCGGATTTGTGGCAAATGGCCGACGAATTCGCCACCGTAATGGAAGAACTGCTGGCCGAGACCGGATGACGGGCGCGGTGACGGTGGTTAACCAGCATTTACCGTGTTCTCTGGCACCATAGGTTGCCATGTTCCTGTCTCGCCGCGACAAGCTCGCGCGAATGCTGCTGATATGGACCGCGATCGCCAGCGTGGCGCTCGTCCTGACCGGCTGCATCCGCGTCGTTGGCGGGCACGCCCGCATGGCCGAGCCGAAGCTCGGCCAGCCGATCCAGTGGTCACCGTGCCGCAGCTCCAATCCGAACGTGAAGATTCCCGGCGGAGCGCTGTGCGGCAAACTCGCCGTGCCGGTCGACTACCGCCAACCCCGCGGCGATGTCGCGGCGCTGGCGTTGATTCGCTTTCCGGCCACGGGCGACAAAATCGGTTCCTTGGTGATCAACCCCGGCGGGCCCGGTGAATCCGGCATCGAGGCAGCGCTCGGCGTCTTCCAGACGTTGCCCAAGCGCGTCCACGAGCGCTTCGACCTGGTTGGATTCGACCCACGCGGAGTGGCGTCCTCGCGTCCCGCGTTGTGGTGCAACTCCGACGCGGACAACGACCGATTGCGCGCGGAGCCGCAGGTCGACTACAGCGAGGCCGGCGTCGCGCGGATGGAGGAGGAAACCAAGCAGTTCGTTGCCCGCTGTGTCGGCAAGATGGGCAAGAACTTCCTGGAAAACGTCGGCACGGTCAACGTGGCACGGGACCTCGATGCCATCCGCGCGGCGCTCGGCGATGACAAGCTGACCTACCTCGGCTACTCCTACGGCACCCGGATCGGTTCGGCGTATGCCGAGGCCTACCCGCACCGGTTGCGGGCGATGATCCTCGACGGTGCGGTCGACCCGAATGCCGATCCCATAGAGGCGGACCTGCGGCAGGCCAAGGGGTTTCAGGAAGCGTTCAACGACTATGCCGCCGACTGCGCCGAGAACGACAGCTGCCCATTGGGTACCGACCCGGCCAAGGCCGTCGCCGTCTACCACAGCCTGGTCGACAAGCTCGTCGACCCGAACAACCTGCAGGTGAGCAGGCCGGCTCGGACCAAGGACCCGCGCGGGCTCAGCTACAGCGACGCCATCGTGGGCACCATCATGGCGCTGTATTCGCCCAACCTGTGGCAGCACCTGACCGACGGTCTCACCGAGCTGACCGAGGATCGTGGTGACACCCTGCTGGCCCTGGCCGACATGTACATGCGTCGCGACTCGCACGGCCACTACACCAACGCCACCGACGCGCGTGTGGCGATCAACTGTGTTGACCAGCCACCCATCACCGATCGCGCCAAGATCGTGGACGAAGACCGCCGCTCGCGCGAGATCGCGCCGTTCATGAGCTACGGGAAGTTCACTGGCCACGCCCCCCTTGGCACCTGCGCGTTCTGGCCGGTCCCTCCGACCAGCAAGCCCCACGCGGTGTCGGTGCCGGGCTTGGTGCCGACCGTGATCGTGTCCACCACCCACGACCCGGCCACGCCGTACAAGGCCGGGGTGGATCTGGCGAACCAGCTGCATGGTTCGTTGCTCACTTTCGCCGGAACCCAGCACACGGTGGTGTTCCAGGGCGACAGCTGCATCGACGACTACGTCACGGCTTATCTGATCGGCGGCACCACGCCACCGCGCGGCGCGAAGTGCTAGGCGTGCGATAACACCGGGTAACCAGCTCCGCGCCGGACGCCGCGGTTAGGGACTATTGGCCCTAGGGCGGTGCAGCGCCGGCCCGGAATACTTGGGCGGCTTGTCCAAAGCTATTCGGTCACCGTTGCCTTTGGAGCTGATCAATGACCACCGAAGCGCCGCCTGCCCACGATCTCGAAGCCCGCCGGCCATTTCCGCCGCGAATGGGGCCCAAAGGCAGCCTGATCTACAAGATCATCACCACCACCGACCACAAGATGATCGGCATCATGTACATGGTCGCCTGCTTCATCTTCTTCTTCATCGGCGGCTTGATGGCGTTGCTGATGCGCGCGGAGCTCGCCACACCGGGGCTACAGTTCCTGTCCAACGAGCAGTACAACCAGCTGTTCACCATGCACGGCACCGCCAGCTGCTGTTCTACGCGACCCCGGTGGTGTTCGGATTCGCCAATCTGGTTCTGCCCTTGCAGATCGGCGCACCCGACGTAGCCTTCCCGCGGCTCAACGCATTGTCGTTCTGGCTCTTTGTCTTTGGCGCGTTGATCGCCTTGAGCGGATTCATCGTGCCCGGAGGCGCCGCCGACTTCGGGTGGACCGCCTACACGCCACTGTCCAACGCCGCTCACAGTCCCGGTGTGGGGCCGGACCTTTGGATTCTGGGCCTGGCGGTCGGTGGACTGGGCACCATCCTCGGGGGAGTCAACATGCTGACCACCGTGGTGTGCCTGCGTGCTCCGGGAATGACGATGTTCCGGATGCCGATCTTCACCTGGAACATCATGGTCACGAGCTTGCTTGTGCTGATGATCTTCCCGCTGTTGACCGCGGCGCTGTTCGGTTTGGCCGCCGACCGTCACCTCGGCGCCCACATCTACGACCCCGCCAACGGTGGGGTCATTCTGTTTCAGCACCTGTTCTGGTTCTTCGGGCACCCCGAGGTGTATGTCATCGCACTGCCGTTCTTCGGGATCGTGTCCGAGGTGATCCCGGTGTTCAGTCGCAAGCCGATCTTCGGTTATACGACGCTGGTCTACGCGACACTGTCGATTGCGGCACTGCCCGTGGCGGTTTGGGCCCACCACATGTTCGCCACCGGGGCCGTGCTGCTGCCCTTCTTTTCGTTCATGACGTTTCTGATCGCGGTGCCGACCGGTCTGAAATTCTTCAACTGGATCGGCACCATGTGGCGGGGTCAGCTGACGTTCGAATCACCGATGCTGTTCTCGCTGGGATTCCTGGTCACCTTCCTGGCCGGCGGGCTGACCGGCGTGTTGCTGGCCAGCCCGCCGCTGGACTTTCACGTCAGCGACACCTATTTCGTGGTTGCCCATTTCCATTACGCGCTGTTCGGCACCATCGTGTTCGCCACCTATGCGGGCATCTATTTCTGGTTCCCCAAGATGACCGGGCGCCTGCTCGACGAGCGGCTGGCCAAGTTTCACTTCTGGCTGACCTTCCTCGGGTTCCACGCCACCTTCTTGGTCCAGCACTGGCTGGGCAATTCGGGGATGCCGCGTCGGTATGCGGACTACCTGCCCACCGACGGCTTCCAGACGCTCAACGTCATCTCCACGATCGGAGCATTCACCCTCGGTGTCTCGGTGCTGCCGTTTGTATGGAATGTGTTCAAGAGCTGGCGCTTTGGCGAACCGGTGCTGGTCGACGATCCGTGGGGACACGGCAACTCGCTGGAATGGGCCACCAGTTGCCCTCCGCCTCGGCACAATTTCACCGAGCTGCCCCGAATTCGTTCGGAGCGACCGGCGTTCGAGCTGCACTACCCGCACATGGTGAAACGTCTTCGGGCCGAGGCCCACGTCGGTCGTCACGAAATCGAGACCGACACTTCAGAACTGGCGGGTAGTCCGACGTAGTGAGATACGAGACCAAGGCGTAACCATTTCGCGGCGCCACGGGTATCCGTGGGTGAGACGATGTCCGCCATGTTGCGCCTGAGAACGCTGAGCTCGGCGCTGCTGTCTTTTGGGCTGGTGCTCTGCGGCGCGTTGCCGACCACGCTGGCTGTGGCGGGCGCGATACCGGAACCCGATGTCGGTCAGACCCAGAGCCCGGGCATACCTATAGCAGCGCCGCAGCAGAACTGGGGCTCCTGTGGGCCGTTCATCGATAACGTCAGTGAGATTCCAACCGCACGGTGCACCACCGTAGGGGTCCCGATCGACTACGACAAACCCGGTGGGGCACAGGCCAAACTGGCCGTGATCCGGGTTCCCGCGACGGGCCAGCGAATCGGTGCGCTGCTGATCAACCCCGGCGGGCCCGGAGCGTCCGCGGTCGACATGGTCGCCGGTATGGCACCCGAGCTGAGGGGCACCGAGATCGCCCGCCATTTCGACCTGGTGGGATTCGACCCTAGGGGAGTGGGCCACTCCACTCCCGCGCTGCGGTGTCGCACTGACGCCGAATTCGACGTGTTCCGGCGTGACCCGATGGTGGACTACAGCCAGGCCGGCGTGGCTCACATCGAGCAGGTGTACCGAGAGTTGGCCCAACACTGTGCTGACCGGATGGGCCTGGGCTTCTTGGCCAACGTCGGCACCGCGGCCACCGCACGCGACATGGACATGATCCGCCGGGCGCTGGGCGACGATCAGCTCAACTACCTGGGCTACAGCTACGGTACCGAGTTAGGCACCGCCTACCTCGAACGGTTCGGTTCCCACGTCCGGGCGATGGTGCTCGACGGCGCCATCGATCCGATGGCCGGGCCGATCGACGAAAACGCCAAACAGTTGGCGGGATTCCAGACCGCCTTCAATGACTACGCCGCCGACTGTGCTCGCTCACCGGCGTGCCCGCTGGGCACCGACCCGGCCCAATGGGTCAACCGGTACCACGCTCTGGTCTATCCACTGGTCAGCCAGCCGGCAAAGACCTCAGACCCGCGCGGCCTCAGCTACGCCGACGCCACCACGGGCACGATCAATGCGCTCTATGCGCCGCAGCGCTGGAAGTATCTGACCAGCGGTTTGCTCGGCCTGCAGCGGGGTACCGACGCCGGTGACCTGCTGTTGCTGGCCGACGACTACGACGGCCGTGACCGCGCGGGGCGCTACAACAACGGCCAGGACGCGTTCAACGCGATCCGCTGCGTGGACGCGCCGACACCGACGGATGCCGCTTCGTGGGTCTCGGCCGACCAACAGTTCCGTCAGGCCGCTCCCTTCCTCAGTTACGGGCAGTTCACCGGGTTGGCCCCGCGTGATCTGTGTGCGTTGTGGCCGGTGCCGGCGACGTCGGTGCCACATGCGGCCTCGCCCGCGGCGCCGGGCAAGGCTGTCGTGGTGTCCACCACCCATGACCCGGCCACGCCATATCAGGCCGGCGTTGACCTGGCCCGGCAGTTGGGTGCTCCGCTGATCACTTACGACGGGACTCAGCACACCGCCGTATTCGACGGCAACGACTGTGTTGACGGCGCGGTGGTGCGGTATTTGCTCAACTTGACGCCGCCGCCGGCCAATTTGCGCTGCGGGTCCTAGCCGGTCGCGCGCTCGCCCGGGCACTCCGCAACGTGCCTGGCCGGGCATCGGTAACACGCATTTAACACATCTTGCATACTGTTCGAGTCATGGATCGGCAGAAGGAATTCGTCCTCCGCACACTGGAAGAGCGTGACATCCGCTTCGTCCGGCTTTGGTTCACCGACGTGCTTGGTTTTCTCAAGTCGGTTGCGATCGCACCTGCCGAACTCGAAGGCGCCTTTGAGGAAGGCATCGGCTTCGACGGATCGTCGATCGAGGGCTTTGCCCGGGTCTCGGAATCCGACACAGTGGCGCACCCGGATCCGTCCACCTTCCAGGTGCTGCCCTGGGTCACCGACGCCGGCCATCACCATTCGGCTCGGATCTTCTGCGACATCACCATGCCGGACGGCTCGCCGTCGTGGGCCGATCCGCGCCACGTGCTGCGGCGTCAGCTGACCAAGGCCAACGAACTCGGCTTCTCCTGCTACGTACATCCCGAGATCGAATTCTTCTTGCTCAACCCCGGCCCCGAGGACGGGACGGAACCGGTGCCGATCGACAACGCCGGCTATTTCGACCAGGCGGTGCATGTATCGGCGTCGAAGTTCCGCCGGCACGCGATCGACGCCCTGGAGTTCATGGGAATCTCGGTGGAATTCAGCCATCACGAAGGCGCGCCGGGCCAGCAGGAAATCGATCTGCGGTTCGCTGACGCGCTCTCGATGGCCGACAACGTGATGACCTTCCGCTACGTCATCAAGGAAGTGGCGCTGGAAGAGGGCGTGCGCGCCACGTTCATGCCCAAGCCGTTTGGCCAGCACGCCGGTTCGGCGATGCACACCCACATGAGCCTGTTCGAGGGTGACGTCAACGCGTTCCACAGCCCCGACGATCCGCTGCAGCTGTCGGAGGTGGGCAAGTCGTTCATCGCCGGGATCCTCGAGCACGCCTCTGAGATCAGCGCGGTGACCAACCAATGGGTCAACTCCTACAAGCGGCTCATCCTGGGCGGTGAAGCGCCGACCGCCGCCTCCTGGGGGGCGGCCAACCGCTCCGCGCTGGTGCGCGTGCCGATGTACACGCCGCACAAGACCTCGTCGCGGCGGATCGAGGTGCGCAGCCCCGACTCCGCGTGCAATCCGTATCTCGCGTTCGCCGTGCTGCTGGCCGCCGGGCTGCGCGGGGTGGAGAAGGGCTACGTGCTAGGCCCGCAGGCCGAGGACAACGTGTGGGACCTGACGCCCGAAGAGCGCCGCACCATGGGCTACCGCGAGCTGCCGACGAGCCTGGACAGCGCGCTGCGCGCGATGGAATCCTCCGAGCTGGTCGCGGAGGCATTGGGGGAGCATGTTTTTGACTTCTTCCTGCGCAACAAGCGTCGTGAATGGGCCACCTACCGCAGTCACGTCACCCCATACGAACTGAGCACATACCTGTCGCTGTAGCCGCGGGGCGCGGTGAAATCAATCTGATGGACCAGACGGTCCGATCAGTGGTCGGCTTGCGCTACCGTCATGAACGTGACGAAGCCCGCGACGCAGCGACCAAAGCTGCCCAGCGTCGGCCGTCTGGGATTGGTGGATGCTCTGGCCGGGGCGCGCCTGGCGGAGCTGGGTTGGACCGAACACGATGACCAGGCGCATGTGGATCTGCTCTGGTCGTTATCACGCGCACCGGACGCCGACGCTGCCCTGAAGGTCTTGGTACGGCTCGCCGAGAACCCCGACACCGGATGGGACGAGCTGAACGCGGCGCTGCTCAACGAACGCAGCCTGCGCGGGCGACTGTTCGCCGTGCTGGGTTCCTCGCTGTCGCTGGGGGACCACCTGGTCGCCAATCCGCAGTCGTGGAAGTTGCTCAGGGGCAAGGTCGCACTGCCATCACACGCGGCGCTGCTCGAGTCGTTCGTGGATCTGGCCGAGGAGGTGGCCGCGGCGCCGGCCTCGGCCGTACATCGATTGCGCGCCCTGCACCGTGACCACGTTCTGGTGCTGGCCGGGCTGGACCTGGCGGCGACGGTCGAAGACGAACCGGTGCTGCCGTTCACCGTGGTGGCCGCGCACCTGGCCGATATCGCCGACGCCGCGCTGGCGGCGGCCTTGCGGCTGGCCGAAAAGACGGTGTGCCGCGACCGCACACCACCGCGACTGGCGGTCATCGCGATGGGCAAATGCGGCGCCCGCGAACTGAATTACGTCAGCGATGTCGACGTCATCTTTGTGGCCGAGCGCGCCGACCCGATCAGCATCCGCGTCGCCGGCGAGATGATGCGGGTGGCGTCATCGACGTTCTTCGAAGTGGATGCCGGACTGCGCCCGGAGGGCCGCAGCGGCGAGTTGGTCCGCACCGTCGAATCGCACATCGCCTACTACCAGCGTTGGGCCAAGACCTGGGAGTTCCAGGCACTGCTGAAAGCCCGGGCGGCGGTCGGCGACGCGGAACTGGGCCAGCGCTACCTGGCCGCGCTGATGCCGATGGTGTGGACCGCCTGTGAACGTGACGACTTCGTGGCCGAGGTGCAGGCCATGCGCCGCCGGGTGGAACAGCTGGTGCCCGCCGATATCCGCGGGCGCGAGCTCAAGCTGGGGACCGGCGGGCTGCGCGACGTGGAATTCGTCGCGCAACTGCTGCAGCTCGTGCATGGCCGCAGCGACGAGTCGCTGCATGTCGCCTCTACCGTGGACGCGCTGTCGGCGCTCGGCGAAGGCGGCTACATCGGGCGCGAGGACGCGGCGAACATGATCGCCTCCTACGAATTCCTGCGCCTGCTCGAGCATCGCCTGCAGCTGCAGCGACTCAAACGCACCCACCTGCTCCCCGAATTCGACGACGAAGAGGCGGTGCGCTGGCTGGCGCGGGCGGCTCACATCCGGCCCGACGGCCGTCACGACGCGGCCGGGATGCTGCGCGAGGAACTCAAGCATCAGAACGTGCGAGTGTCGCGGCTGCACGCGAAGCTCTTCTATCAGCCGCTGCTGGAGTCGATTGCCCCGGCCGGGCTGGAAATCGCCGGGCGGGGCATGACGTCGGAGGCGGCTGAGCGCCAGCTGGCGGCGCTGGGCTACGAGGGCCCGCAGACCGCGTTGAAGCATATGGCGGCGCTGGTCAATCACAGCGGCCGGCGCGCGCGCGTGCAGTCGGTGCTGTTGCCCAGGCTGTTGGACTGGCTGTCCTATGCCCCAGACCCCGACGGCGGGCTGTTGGCCTACCGCCGGCTCAGCGAGGCGCTGGCCCCGCAAAGCTGGTATCTGTCGACCCTGCGCGACAAGCCGACCGTGGGTAGGCGGCTGATGCACGTGCTGGGCACCTCGGCTTTCGTGCCAGATCTTTTGATGCGCGCACCCGAGGTGATTCAGAACTACGGTGACGGCCGGACCGGACCCAAGCTGCTCGAGACGGAGCCCGCGGCGGTTGCCCGGGCACTGATCGCCTCGGCGGGCCGATACTCCGATCCGTTGCGCGCCATCGCCGCCGCCCGCACGCTACGACGCCGCGAGCTCGCCCGCATCGGTTCCGCGGACCTGCTGGGCCTGCTCGAAGTCGCCGAGGTGTGCCGTGCGCTGACCTCGGTGTGGGTGGCGGTCCTGCAATCCGCGCTGGAGGCGATGATCCGGGCCAACACCCCCGAGGGGGGACGGCCCCTGGCCCGCATCGCGGTCATCGGCATGGGCAGACTGGGCGGCTCCGAACTGAGCTACGGATCAGATGCCGATGTCATGTACGTCTGTGAACCGGCCAGCGGTGTGACCGATGCGCAGGCGGTGAAATGGTCCACCGCGGTGGCCGAGCAGGTTCGAGCAAAACTGGGCACCCCCAGCGTCGATCCACCGCTGGAGGTGGATGCCAACCTTCGGCCGGAAGGCCGCAACGGTCCACTGGTTCGCACGTTGGCGTCCTATGAGGCCTACTACGCACAGTGGGCGCAGGCCTGGGAGATTCAGGCGTTACTGCGCGCGCACGCGGTCGCCGGCGATGCGGAGCTGGGCCAGCGGTTCTTGCTGCTGGTAGACCACACCCGCTATCCGCCCGACGGCGTCTCCGCCGAGGCGGTGCATGAAATCCGCCGCATCAAGGCGCGGGTCGAGTCCGAACGGCTGCCGCGCGGCGCCGACCCCAATACGCACACCAAGCTGGGCCGCGGCGGGCTGGTCGACATCGAATGGACCGTGCAGCTGCTGCAACTGCAAAACGCGCACGAGATCGAGGCCTTGCACAACACCTCGACGCTGGAATCACTGGATGCGATAGCCGAGGCGAAACTGGTCGCCGAGGACGAGGTGAAGCTGCTGCGGCAGGCTTGGTTGACTGCGACCCGGGCGCGCAACGCCTTGGTGCTGGTGCGTGGCAAGCCCACCGACCAGCTGCCGGGACCGGGACGTCAGCTCAACGCGGTGGCGGTGGCCGCCGGCTGGCACAACGACGACGGTGGCGAGTTCCTGGACAACTATCTGCGGGTAACCCGGCGCGCGAAAGCCGTCGTGCGCAAGGTGTTCGGAAGTTAGGGGCTGGTCCGGGTTGGGCGCCGCGTTCGAGGGCTCGAGCGACGACGCTGAGCTGGATCGGGTCGAGGCGACCTACGCACCCCTGGCCGAGGCCGTGCGCGATCTCATCGACGCCACCATCCAAACCCGGGCAGACGAAGAGGGGATCCTGCAAGCGAGGGCCGTGATCGAGGCGGTGACACAATCGCTGCGCCGCGAGCAGAGCCGGCCCTGCGAGGTCAGCTACCGCGGTGACGCGCGCCCGATTCCGCTGGCAAATGCGGTAATCGGCCAGTGCAATCCGATAGCACCGCCGGTGGTTGTCCATCACGATCCCGACGCCGCAGACGGCCGGTGCTGGGCCGAGTTCGTGCTGGGCGCGGCCTACGAGGGTCCGCCCGGCCTGGTGCACGGCGGGGTGTGCGCACTGGTGCTGGATCATCTGCTTGGCGAGGCGGCCAGCCAGGGACGGACCCAGCCCCTGTTCACCGGCACCATCACGGTGAAATACCTGCGCGGCACCCCACTGGGGCCGCTGCGCTGCGAAGCCTGGGTGGACCGGACCGAAGGGGTCAAAGCCTTTGCGCGCGGATTTCTGTCCGACGCCGAGGGAGTCACGGCGCAGGCCGAGGGGGTCTTCATCAAACCGGCTTGGGCGCGGGAGGTCCCGTGAAGTTCTACGTCAGCAGCGCCTTCCTCAACACCCCGGAGATCATCGAGATCGCCAAGGCCGCCGACGAGCTGGGCTATGACGGCATCGGGATCCCGGACCACGTGGTCAACCTGGAGACCTTGCAGACCCCCTACCCCTATACCAAGGACGGGCAGCGGCGATGGCAGCCGTTCACCGACTGGCCCGACCCCTGGGTCCTCGTGGGTGCGCTTGCGCAGGTGACGCGGCGGCTGAAGTTCGTCACCACCGTGTACATTCCCGCGATGCGCAACCCCTATTCGGCGGCGAAAGCCATTGGCACTGCCGCACTTCTGGCGTCGGGACGGGTCGAGCTGGGCGTCGGCGTCGGCTGGTGCGCCGAGGAATTCGCTCTGATGGGGGAGCAGTTCGCGGCCCGCGGCAAACGTACCGACGAAATGCTCGCCCTGATGAAGCGGCTGTGGGAACCGGGCTGGACGGAATTCGAGGGTCGGTTCTACCAAACTCCGCGCCTGGAGATGCAGCCAACTCCGCCGCCCATTCCGATCTACGTCGGGGGGCTCAGCGACATCGCATTGCGCCGCGCCGCCCGCTACGACGGCTGGATCGGAGACTTGATCAAGACCGAACGGGCCATCGAGGCGGTGGGCAGGTTACGCGAACTGCGTGCCGAAAACGGCTTGCCGGTAGATGATTTCACCATCCTGACGCCGCTGACCGATGCCTTCACCCCCGCCGACTACCAGCGTGCCGAGGATGCCGGCATCACCGGGATCATCACCATGCCGTGGATGTTCTACACCGGGCCGGACGCCGGGTTGGACGCGAAGATCGACGGCATGGCGCGATTCCGCAAGGACCTTTCGCTCGACGGCTAGCCCTGGCGCGGACGGCCAATCCGGCTTTTTGGGTCGGTCGCCGGTCAGGGCAGCCCAGCCACCCCATCCGAGCCGAACACCGCGCCGCCGGCGCCACCCGTGCCGCCGGCGGCCGGCGTCGCGCTGAATCCGCCGTTGCCGCCGTTCCCACCACTGCCGACCAGCCGGGCGTCGCCGCCGCCGGCGCCACCGCTTCCGCCGTCACCGATCAAAGCCGCGTTGCCGCCGTTGCCGCCATTGCCACCGTCGCCGGTGTTGCCGCCCAGGCCGCCCTGGCCCCCCGCGCCGCCGGCCCCCAGCAGCAACCCGGCGCCGCCACCGTCGCCGCCGGCCCCGCCGTTCCCCGCCATTGCCGACCAGCCCGGCGCTGCCGCCATTGCCGCCGGCCCCGCCGTTGCTGCTAACGATTACGGTATCGAGAAAGCTGGTTCCGTCGGCCCCGCCGCTGCCACCGGCTCCGGCATCTCCGAACAGACGCCCGCCGTTGCCGCCGGCCCCACCGGAGCCGCCGTCGTTGATGGCGCCGGCCCCGCCGCCGCCGGAGCCGCCGCTGCCGAACAGCCAGGCGTCGCCGCCGGCCCCGCCGGAGCCGCCTCGTCCACCAGCGCCGAACCCGCCGTTGCCGCTGTCACCGGCCGCGCCGAAGAGCAACCCGCCGGTACCGCCGATGCCGCCGGTACCGCCGCTGGCGAACCCGCTGGCCCCGCCAGCGCCGCCCGCTCCACCGTCACCGAGCAGTCCGGCGGAGCCCCCGGTCCCGCCGGTGCCACCGGCCCCGCCGGCGGTGATGGGGCCACTGAACCCGCCGTTACCCCCGACCCCGCCGTTGCCGTAGAGCCTGCCGCCATTGCCACCGGCCCCGCCGGCGGAAATCGACAGGGCACCGGCGCTACCGCCGTCCCCGCCCAAACCACCGATACCGGAGGTCCCCGATCCACCCGCCCCGCCGGCACCGCCGGCCCCGAACAACAACCCGCCGACCCCGCCGGCACCACCGGCACCCCCGTTGAGGCCACCGGAGCCGCCCGGACCGCCGGCGCCACTGTTGCCGAAGAGCCCGGCCCGCCCACCGGCTCCACCGTCTTGACCGCCAGCGCCGGACCCACCGGCTCCGCCGCTGCCGAACAATATTCCGCCGTCGCCGCCGGGTGCCCCGGTTCCTGGAGCGCCATTGCTGCCGTTGCCGATCAGCGGCCGCCCAAACAACGCCTGCGCGGGTGCGTTGACTGCGGCAGGCATGCTGCTTGAGCAGGGACGCAGCGGTGAGATCGGTAGTTGTGTAGCTGGCCGCAGCCGCGTTGACGGTCTGCACAAACCGGTCATGAAACGCCGTCGTCTGCTGGCTGATCGACTGATATCCCAAGCCGTGCGAATTGATCAGTGCGGTGATCGCAGCCGACACCGCATCGGCGCCGGGCTGGATGACTTCGGTGGTCGCGAGGATCGCATTGGCGTTGGCGGCGTTGATCGTCACGCCGATATTCGCCAAATTCCTTGCCGCCGAGGCAAACTCTTCTGGTGCCGCAATGACATACGACATGTGCCCCCCCGGTTCGGTTAGGAACAGTCAGAATTCAGCAAGCCAGAGTCGACGAGCCGTGCTGAGCAGAGCCTAATCGATGGCGTGGATCCGCAAGCGCGATTGCCGGCTGTCGCCGGCCCTTGCGACGCACGTCTCGCGAGGGTGGCACCGCGCGACTCCGGCGCGAAAAACAGACAACCCGCTTGGCGACCGGTGAGGGCCGCCAAGCGGGTTGCTGTACCCGGTGTGTGTTACACGACTTGGAAGCGCGCTAGACGTCTCTAGCAGTCATAGTAGAGCGCGAACTCGTACGGGTGCGGCCGCAGGTTGACCGGCTCGATCTCGTTCTCGCGCTTGAAGCTGATCCACGTCTCGATCAGGTCGGGGGTGAATACGCCACCCTCCGTGAGGTATTCGTGGTCAGCCTCGAGCCGGTCGATCACCGCAGCCAGCTGGGTCGGGGCCTGCGGGATGTTTGCGGCTTCCTCCGGCGGCAGCTCGTAGAGGTCCTTGTCGACCGGCGCCTGCGGCTCGATCTTGTTCTTGATGCCGTCCAGGCCGGCCATCAACATCGCCGCGAACGCCAGGTACGGGTTGCCCGACGAGTCGGGGCAGCGGAACTCGAGGCGCTTGGCCTTCGGGTTGCTGCCGGTGATCGGGATACGCACACAGGCCGAGCGGTTGCGCTGGCTGTAGACCAGGTTGATCGGGGCCTCGTAGCCGGGCACCAGCCGCTTGTAGGAGTTCACCGTGGGGTTGGTGAAGGCCAGCAGCGAAGGCGCGTGGTGCAACAGGCCACCGATGTAGTGGCGAGCCGTGTCCGACAGGCCGGCGTACCCGGTCTCGTCGTACATCATCGGGGTGCCGTCCTTCCACAGCGACTGGTGGGTGTGCATACCCGATCCGTTGTCACCGAAGAGCGGCTTGGGCATGAAGGTCACGGTCTTGCCGGCCTGCCATGCGGTCTGCTTGACGATGTACTTGTAGAGCTGCATGTCGTCCGCGGCGTGCAGCAGCGTGTTGAACTTGTAGTTGATCTCGGCCTGCCCGCCGGTGCCCACCTCGTGGTGACCCTTTTCCAGGCTGAAGCCGGCGTTGATCAGGTTGGTCAGCATCTTGTCGCGCAGGTCGACGTAGTGGTCGACCGGCGCCACCGGGAAGTACCCGCCCTTGGGGCGGACCTTGTAGCCGAGGTTGGGGCCGCCGTCGGCTTCGTTGGCTGCGCCGGTGTTCCACCACCCGGAGATGGCGTCCACCTCGTAGAACGACCCGTTGGTGCGCGAGTCGAAGGCCACCGAGTCGAAAATGTAGAACTCGGCCTCGGCGCCGAAGTAGGCGGTGTCGGCGATGCCGGTGCTGATCAGGTAGTTCTCGGCCTTGCGGGCGACGTTGCGCGGGTCGCGGGAGTAGGGCTCAAGGGTGAACGGGTCATGCACAAAGAAGTTCAGGTTCAGCGTCTTGGCTTCGCGGAACTGGTCGATGATCGCGGTATCGGGGTCCGGGAGCAGGAGCATGTCGGACTCGTGGATCGACTGGAATCCGCGGATCGAGGAGCCGTCGAAGGCCAGGCCCTCCTCGAAAACGGCCTCATCGAAGAAGGAGATCGGAATCGTGAAGTGCTGCATGACACCGGGCAGATCGCAGAACCGCACATCGACAAACTCGACGCCGTCGTCTTTGGCGAGTTTGAAGACGTCGTCGGGCGTCTTATCCGTCACTGAGTGCTCCTTTGCTTAGGTGATTCGCGGCCGACGCTATGGAGGTGTTGTTGCCCGCCAGTCAACCCCGTGTTGCGCGGACGTTACGCGACCATCAGCCCCGGCAACAGCCCCCGGCTTCTGGCCGAGTCCTATTGTGAAGCCATGGCCCGCAAGATCGTAACTGGTCTGTCGATGACAATATCCCCGCCAGCCGTCGGCCGGCTCGCTGGGAAGCACAACCATGCGAGCGGACCGGGCCGATGACCACAGAATCGTCCACCAGCTATCCGGGTAAGACGCTCGGGTTCCCGAGAACCGGGCCGGGATCGCTTGCTGGAACGGGGCGCCGGCTGGCGGCGCTGTGCGTCGACTGGCTGCTGGCCTACGGTCTGGCCCTGCTGGGCGTGGGAGTCGGTGCCTGGCCCCAGGCGATGTTGTCGACGGTGGTCCTGGTGATCTGGCTGTTGATGAGTGTATTGGCGGTACGCCTGTTCGGATTCACGCCAGGCCAGTTGATGCTCGGTCTGGCGGTGGTGAGGCTGGATGGGCGGATGCCAGTCGGGGTCGGCCGTCTGGCCGGACGCGGACTGCTGATCGCCCTGGTGGTCCCGCCGCTGTTCACCGATGCCGATGGGCGCGGGATCCACGACCGGCTGACGGCCACGGCGGTGGTGCGGCGCTGAGACCGCGCCCCGGTCCGTGGCGGTCTGGCCCGGGCAGAGCGTGTGCGCAGCTACCTGCGGCGCACCGAGCGCTGGACACCGCGCATCTTGCCGGCGTTGGGCAACGGCCCCTTCGGCAGCGCGCCGGCGCCGGCCCGTGACCCCAGCGCGGCCAGTCGCGACTCCAGCGAGTCCAGCTGCTTGACCGTGATGTTGGCCGGAAGGCGGGTGAGGTGGCGTTCCAACTTGGCCAACGGAATTTCGCCGTCGCCGTTGCCCACGATGATGTCGTAGATCGGTACCTCGCCGACCAGGCGAGCGGTGCGCTTCTTCTCCTGTGCCAGCAGCGGTTTGACCCGGGCCGCGGATCCCTCGCCGACCAGAATCACGCCGGGCCGGCCCAGCACCCGATGTACGGCGTCAAAGTGGCCGGTCGCGGCGACCCCGGGGCTCACGCGCCACTTGCCGCGCAGGTTCTCCAACGCCCAGGCGGCCGCACCGGTCTGGCCTTCAGCTTTGCTGTAGACCGCCCGTTGAGCGCGGCGGCCGAAAATGATGAACGCCACCAGACCGCCCAGCAGCAAGCCGAACGGGATCATCGTGATCATGGTGAGCCCGCCGGCCCACACCCCGACCGCCACCGAGATGCCCACGATCAGGACGAAAGCCCCGATCATGTAGGGCAGCAGTCGCTTGTCTTCCTTGCGCTGCAGGTTGAACGCCTGCCAAAGCTGGGTGCGGCGTTCCCGGGCGGCGGCCTTACGGGCCGCCTTTGCCTCGGCCTTGGCGGCCTTGTTTTCAGCGGAATTTCGGGATCTGGCCATAGTTGTCAAGAATACGTAGGCACTGGCTAGCCTGAGTTCGAGGCTCCCGAGGTGTTGCGGGACCGGGCCTGCTCGTAGAGCCGGCCCGCCCGGTAGGACGAGCGCACCAGCGGACCGGCCAACACCCCGGCGAAGCCCAGCCCCTCGGCGTACTCGACGAACTCCTCGGGCCGTACCCAGCGCTCGACCGGGTGGTGGCGCGGCGACGGGCGCAGATATTGGGTGATGGTGATGATGTCGCAGCCGGCATCATGCAGATCGACCAGCGCGGTGCGCACCTCCTCAGGGGTTTCCCCCATACCAAGAATGAGGTTGCTCTTGGTCACCAGGCCGAACTGGCGGGCCGCGGTAAGCACGTCCAGGCTGCGCTGATAGGTGAAGGCGGGCCGGATCCGTTTGAAAACCCGTGGCACGGTTTCGACGTTGTGCGCCAATACCTCCGGGCGGGCCTCGAAGACTTCGCCAAGCTGATCAGCTTTGCCGTTGAAGTCCGGGATCAGCAGCTCGACGCCGGTGGACGGGTTGAGCTCCTTGATGGCGCGCACGGTCTCCGCGTAGAGCCAGGCGCCGCCGTCGGGCAGGTCGTCGCGCGCCACGCCGGTGACGGTGGCGTAGCGCAAGCCCATGGTGTGCACACTCTCGGCGACGCGGCGCGGCTCGTCGCGATCCAGCGGGGCCGGTTTTCCGGTGTCGATCTGGCAGAAGTCACAACGTCGGGTGCACTGGTCCCCGCCGATCAAAAACGTGGCTTCCCGGTCTTCCCAGCATTCGAAGATGTTCGGGCAGCCGGCCTCTTCACACACCGTGTGCAGGCCCTCGCGCCGAACCAGGTTTTTCAGCTCGGTGTATTCGGGCCCCATGCGGGCGCGGGTGCGGATCCACGGGGGTTTGCGTTCGATAGGGGTCTGCGCGTTGCGCACTTCCAGGCGCAGCAGCTTGCGGCCCTGCGGAGCCGCAGCGCCGGCGGCACCGGGCTCCGGAGCGACATTCACGTTGATGATGCTACGCGGGCGCCCGGGTGGTCGCGGACCGGCAGGGCTCCGTCCAACGCATTGCAGACGGCGTCGGCGACCGCGCCGCGGACCTCCTCGACGCCAACGGTGCGGCCAAGCTCGGCCGACAGCGAGGTCACCCCGGCATCGGAGATGCCACACGGCACGATCGCGGTGAACGCGGCCAAGTCGCAATCGCAGTTCAGCGCGAAGCCGTGCAGCGTTGTCGCCCGTGACACCCGGACACCGATGGCGGCGATCTTGCGCTCCGGGCGCCCGGATCCGGCCGGTATCCACACCCCGGACCTGCCCTCGACCCGTCTGGTCTCCAAACCCAAGTCGAGACACGCCTTGATCAGCGATTCTTCGAGGCGCCGAACGTAATTGACCACGTCGAGTGGCTGGGCCAAACCGATGATCGGATAGCCGACCAGCTGGCCTGGGCCATGCCAGGTGATCTTTCCGCCGCGGTCTGTGTCTACGACATCTATCGCCTCGTCCCCGGCAGCGCCCGCAAAGACGGGGCCGGGCCGTTCGTGCGGCTCGGTCCGTCGTCCGGCGGTGTAGACCGCGGGGTGTTGCAGCAGCAGCAACGTGTCGGGGCCGCCGGCGACGCGGGCGTCGGCCAGGTCGCGTTGCATCTGCCAGGCGGTCTGGTAATCGACGCTGCCAAGTTGGCGCACGTCGATTCCAGCCGTGCTGGAGCGGATTGACCCGGTCACAGATGCGACGTTACCCGTAGCAGCCGGTCACCCGCGGGCGTGGTGTGCCAGGTCCCGGCCCTGGCTGTCGACCGTCTTGAGAATCCTTTCAGAATCCGCCAGGGCGCGCCGCTGACGCTGTGGTTGACCGCACCACTGGATGCATCGGAAGGACGCCGCAGTGATCGCTGCCCAACCCGGACCGGGCGTGCCAGCCAGCGATACGGCGCTGCGGCGCCTGGTCAGCCACGCCGCGCGGCGCAGTTCTACCGCGACCACCGCGCTGAGGCTGGTGCGGCGGTGCGTCGCTGGTAATCCCCGCCTTTTGGCGGCGGTCACCGCGGTGCAGCTGGTCGGCACCCTGGCGGCGTTGTACTTGCCGGCCGTCGACGCCAGGATCATCGACCGCGGCATCGCCCAGGGGGACACCGCCACAATCATCAGGCTGGGGGCGGTGATGCTGGCCGCCGGCGGAATTCAGCTGCTCTGCTCGGTGGCCGCGGTCTACCTCGGCTCGCTGGTCAGCATGGGGTTCGGGCGTGCCCTGCGCCGGGAGCTGTTTGACCGGGTGACCGGTTGGTCGATGCTCGAGGTGTCCAGGTTCGGAGCCTCCTCGCTGCTGACGCGCACCACCACCGACGTACAAACGATCGAGTCGACGCTGCAGCAGTACATCACGACGCTGATCGCAACCGTGATAACCGGCATCGGCGGGGTCGTGATGGCGGCGCACGAAGACGCCGCCCTGTCCTGGGTGCTGTTGGTGGCGGTTCCGGTGTTGGCGGCGCTCACCTCATGGATCATGTCGCACCTGATCGCCCACGAGCGCGGCCTGCAGAAACTCTTCGATCGAATGAACCAGGTTGTACGCGAACAGCTTTCGGGCATCCGGGTGGTCCGCGCCTGCGCTCGCGACGGGTTCGAACGGGGCCGGTTCGGCCAAGTCAGCGCCAGCTACTCGCGGACCGCGCTGGCCGCCGATCGGTGGCAGGCCCTGCTGGCGCCGGTTGCCACCCTGGTGATCAGCTTGTCCAGCGTTGCGCTGGTCTGGTTCGGCGCGACGGCCATCGACGCCGGCCAGATGCGGGTGGGGCAGCTACTCGCTTTCATGCTGTATGCGATGCAGATCTTGGCCGCGGCGTCGATGCTGTCGAAAATACTGGCCAACATGCCGGCGGCGGCCGCCAGTTTTGAGCGGATCAATGAGGTGCTATCGACCGACGCCGGCCTGGCCTCGACACCGGCCCGAGCCGACCATGGTGGGGGCGCGCCCGCCCGCAATGATGCCGTCATCGGATTGCACAACGTGAGTTTCGGCTATCCCGACGCGGACCGGGCCGTGCTGCGTGACGTGTCGTTCACCGCCGCGCCGGGCAGTGTGACGGCGATTGTCGGCGCCACCGGTTCGGGCAAGTCGACGATGATCTCACTGCTCACCGGGCTCTATGACGTTACCGGTGGATCGGTACGGGTGAACGGAGTCGACGTGCGCGACTGCGATCCCGAACAGCTGCGCTCGATCGCGGTGGTCCCTCAGGGCGGATACTTGTTCGCCGGGTCGGTTGCCGACAATCTGCGCTACGGCAAGCCCGACGCCACGAACGCCGAGATGTGGGAGGCGTTACGCATCGCGGCCGCCGACGGATTCGTGGCCGCCCACCCCGACGGCCTGCAGATGCCGGTTGCGCAGGGCGGTGTCAATCTCTCCGGTGGCCAGCGACAGCGGCTGGCCATCGCCCGCGCCGTCATCCGCCGGCCCTCGGTGTATCTGCTCGACGATGCCTTCTCGGCGCTGGATGTGCGCACTCAGCGTGATGTGTGGGCCGCACTGCGCGCCAGTTGCCCCGACGCGGCGGTCATCACGGTGTCGCAGCGAGTTGACGCGGCGGCCGAAGCGGACCAGGTGATTTTCCTGCACGGCGGCTCGGCCACCGGCTCACGCGCCCCAATGGACGCCCACGAGTCGCTGCTGGCCGATTGCCCGCGCTACGCCGAGTTCGTCGCGGCCCAGGCCCCGGCATAACCCGGACACGTCCCTGAACCGTCTTGAACCGGCCTGAACCGGTGTCGAGCCGGTCCAAGGGGATCTGCCACGCGAAACCCGGCGTCTCAAGAATGCATGCAGAAGCCGACAAGGGACACGTTCGACGCTGGTGGCGGCGATAAGCGAATTCGGTCATCGAGCTGGGGAGGGACGTGACAGTGATCGGCCACCAACATTGGCCCCGGTTCCGGCGGGGGTGTGCCGCCGTACCGGCACGGCGCGCCGGGACCGCCGCACTTCTGTGCAAACGGCTGCTGGCCAGTCGGGGCCTGATGGCCGCCGTCGTCGTGCTGGCCATCGCGGGCGCCGCGATCGATGTGATTGCGCCACGGCTGCTCGGGCACGCCACCGATCTGCTGTTCGCCGGGATGATGGGTCGTCAGCTGCCCGCCGGCACGACCAAGGAGCAGGCGGTGTCGGCGGCATACGCGCGGGGCGACGGCACCGTCGCGCACCTGTTGTCCACGATGGACGTGGTGCCGGGCGTGGGTATCGACTTCACCGCCATCGCCCACACCCTGCTGGTGGCCGCGGCCCTGTTCTGCGTTTCCGCATTGCTGGTCTCGGTCCAAGCCCAGCTGCTGAAGATCGCAATCCAGAAAATGATGGAGCGCCTGCGCACCGAGCTCGAGGAGAAGCTGCACCGGCTCCCACTGTCCTATGTCGACGCGCACCGGCACGGCGAGCTGCTCAGCCGGGTCACCAACGACATCGATACCGTTCAGATGGCTCTGAAGCAGACCGCGAGCGCGCTGCCCACCACGGTGCTGACCGTGCTGGCGGTACTGGTGATGATGGTGACCATTTCCCCGCTCCTGGCGGTGCTCACGATGGTCACCGTGCCGATATCGGTGCTGGCGAGTCGCTTCCTCCTGCAGCGCTCCAAGCAACTACGGGTGGCCCGGGCCGCCGATATCGGTCGGCTCAACGCGGCGGTCGAAGAGATCTACAGCGGGCTTGCCGTGGTCCAGGCTTTCGGCCATCAGACACCCGTGCGCGAACAATTTGCGCAGATCAACGACGATGTCTACCGCACCAGCTCGGGTGCGCAGTTCATCTCGGGGCTGATCTCTCCGGCCACCACGTTCGTCGGCAATCTGGGCTACCTGGTGGTGGCGGTGGTGGGCGCACTGTAGGTGACGTCGGGCAGCCTCAGCCTCGGCACCATCGAGGCATTCATCCAGTACGTGCGCCAGTTCAACCAGCCGGTGACCGACGTCGCGACCAGGTACGACGTGTTGCAGGCCGGGTTTGCTTCCGCGGAAAGGGTTTTCGAGCTGCTCGATGCGCCTGAACAGCAAGACGACCCGGGCCTCGAGTTGCCCGCAGTCGGTGCTGGGGGTGGCCGGGTCGAATTCGACCAGGTCAACTTTGGCTACCAGCCGGGCAGGCCGGTGCTCGAGGATCTGTCCCTGGTGGCCGAGGCGGGCAAGACGGTCGCGATCGTTGGGCCCACCGGGGCGGGCAAGAGCACGCTGGTGAATCTGTTGATGCGGTTCCACGAGGTGGACTCCGGACGGATCCTGATCGATGGAGTGGACATCGGCACCGTCGACCGCGATTCGCTGCGCTCTCGGATCGGCATGGTCCTGCAGGACACCTGGCTGCTGGCCGGCACCATCGCCGAAAACATCGGCTACGGACGGCCCGAAGCCAGCCGCGAGGAGATCATCGCGGCGGCCAAGGCGGCACATCTGGACGAGTTCGTCTGTGGCATGCGTGACGGCTACGACACCTGGGTGAGCGAGGACGGCGGCAACCTCAGCGCCGGCGAAAAGCAGCTGATCACCATCGCTCGGGCATTTCTGGCGGGTCCGCAATTTCTCATCCTCGACGAGGCCACCAGTTCGGTCGACCCGGGCACCGAGGCCCTGATTCAGCAAGCGATGATCGAACTTCGGCGTGGCCGAACCTGTTTCGTTATCGCCCACCGTCTGTCGACGATCCGCGACGCCGACGCGATCCTCGTCATGGAGGCAGGGCGGGTCGTCGAACAGGGGACTCACCGACAGCTGGTGGCCCGGCGCGGCAGCTACTTTCAGATGATGCAGGCCGCCGGCATGTGCGTGGCGCCTCGGCCGGGACGGGCCGACGATGGCGGTGCACCGTGTTGCGACGGTGGGCGTCGGCACCCCCGGTCCCGGGTGAGCGAGGCGCATCACCGGCCGGTGAACATACCCCGGACCGCCCTGGGCCCCGGATTGCGTCGCGCACCAAGACGTCACATGTTCTGATCGGCGATTCCGTCAGGTGCCGAACGTGATTCGGCGCGGCAGGAATTCGGCGGACCGCGTGGGTAGTTGATGTGCTGTCACAACACCGGGCTACAGCGATACCCTGCGTGTAATGAGCTTCATCGAAACTGTCAGTCGGATAGGCATGGCCATCGACGGCATGGGCGTCGCGGTGATCATGCTGGGCGCGGTGGTCTCATCGGGGCTCTTCGTCGCCCACCTGCCGCGCAGGCCGGACCGCGCCTATCGGGAGTTCCGGCAAAATCTCGGGCGATCCATCCTGATCGGCCTGGAGCTGCTGGTGGCCGGCGACATCATCAACACGATCCTGGTGACTCCCAACGGGGAAAGCGTTGCCGCGCTAGCCGGTGTCGTGGCGATCAGGACCTTTCTGAGCATCTCGCTCACCGTCGAGATGACGGGTCGATGGCCCTGGCGGCAGCCGACGGTGTCACCGGAGACCACCGCCGCTGGGGGCCAACTCGACGCGGCTGCCGACAGCTAGCCAGCACGCCGGCGTGGCTGCCCGCTATCGTTGGCTGCCGGCCAGCAGCTTTTCGCAGTCCACCGAACGCATCTCCATCATCAGCGCCATGTTCTGCTGTGGGTCCACCGGCGCATCGATGATGTGGACACCGCCGGCCGCGGCGGCCTGATCGAGCACCTCGCGGAACCGGGCTGGATCATCCAACCGGTGACCCGTCGCCCCGTAACTGTGGGCGAAGCCGACAAAATCCGGATTGGTGAAGTCCACCCCGTACCTGCCGAAGCCATCGGACATCTGCTTGAGGGCGATCATGCCCAGACCATTGTCGTTGAACACGACGATGATCAGATCCAGCCCGAGGCGAACCGCCGTTTCCAGGTCTTGACTGTTCATGGCGAATCCGCCGTCACCGGTCACCACCACCACCTTGCGATCGGGATGAACCAGCTTGGCGGCGATCGCGGCGGGCAGGCTGATGCCCATGGACCCCAGCGCATGGTCGATCAGCATCGTGTTGGGCTGGCGCGCGTTGAAGTTGCGGGTCGCCCACATCATGTGGATGCCGTTGTCGAGCGACAGAATGTCATCGTCGGCCATGAAGTCACGCAGCGTGGCGATCAGGTACCCCTGTTTGGCCGGGAAAGACGTGTCGGTCGAGGCGCGTTTGATGCTGTCCTGCATCGCCTTTGCGAGTCGGTGGAAGCCAACGTGGTCCCACGCCGGATTGGGGCAGAGTTGCTCGGTCAGCCGGTGCAGCGCGTCTGCCATGTCGCCGACGACCTGCGCCTGTGGGAAGTAGCTGTTGTCGCCCTGGGCGGCGAACGGATTGAGGTGGATGACCGTGCGCCCGTCGTAGGGTTGCATGAAGAAGGTCGGCTTCTCCAGGACGTCGTGACCAACGTTGAGAATGACATCCGCCGTCGTGATGGCGCAGTTGGGATAGTCACCCGGCATGATCGAACAACTGAGATAGCGTGGATCGTCCTCGTTGGCGACGCCCTTGCCCATCATGGTTGCCACGAAGGGGATCTGGGTCTTCTCGATGAGCGCGCGCACCGCCGCCGCCACCGCGGGCCGATTGGCGCGGGTGCCGCCGCCGACCATGATCAGCGGCCGGCGGGCGTCACGGATCAACCGGGCCGCGGTCTCAATGCTGTCCTGCGTGGCTACCGGAATGTCGCCGTGCCAGCATGGGACCAGTGGCCCGAGTTCGGTTTCTCTGGCCACGTCGTCGGGAAGTTCCAGGTGCGCGGGCCCCTGACGCTCACCCAGCGCCGACATCATCGCCTGGCGCAGCAACGATCCGGCCATTGGTCCGGACGGGATCTTGGCGGCGAACTTGGTGATGGGCCGCATCACATCGACGACGTCGACAATTTGATACTGCCCCATGCGGTTGTCGCGCGCCGCCTTTTGGCCGGTGATGACGAGCATGGGCATGGCCGTCAGATAGGCGTGGGCCACCGGGGTGGTCAGGTTCATCGCGCCCGCGCCAAGTGTTGACATCGCGACAGCCAGCTTGCCGGTGAGGCGCCCATAGGCGGCGGCCGCAAAGCCCGCCGCCTGCTCGTGGCGGAACAGGATGAACTTGATCCGCCCGTCGTTGCGCAGCGCCTCCATGAAATGCAGGTTCTCATCGCCCGGGATCCCGAACACGTACTCCACGCCCTCGGCCGCAAGCGCCGCGACGATCTGTTCGCTGGTGTTCGACGGCGCCATCAGAGTTCACCGCTGCCCTGACGCAGCACCGTCTCGGGATCTTCGGATTTCAGGCTTTCCTTGACCTGGTCCATCTTCTTCATGATGTTGTGTGTCTTGGTCAGGATTGCCTCGGCCTGATCGCCGGGGATCACCACGGCCGTCGAACCCTTGGCGAAGATCACATCGCCGGGAACCACGGTGACGCCGCCGATCGCTACCGGAACGTCGGCCAGGTAGGGCTGGATCTCGTTACCGCCCCCGCGCGCCGTTTCCCCGTGACAGTAGGTCGCGAAGTTGTAGGTGCTCAGCTCCTCGAAATCACGCAGCATGCCGTCAGCGAGAATGCCTGCCATGCCGAGGTTTTCGACCCGACTGAGCTTGGTGCCGCCGCCGAGTGAAGTCTGGTGGTAGCCGTTGGATGCCATCACCAGCACGGCGCCGGCAGGGTCATGTTTGGCGACGGCACGGTAGATCGCCGGACCGAGGCTGTGCTTCTCCGGGTCCATCAGGTCCTTGCGTACCGGCAGAAAGGAAATGGTGACCGCGGGGCCGACGAGCACTCGGTCCGGGTCTGGGCTGTCAAGTTCGATGATGTGGGCGCGATGCGCATAGGTCATCATCATGGCGTCGACGACGTCGGCGACCCCGAGGCTATCCACCAGTTCGGTCAGCTGCATGACTTCGTCCTACCCTTCTATTCGAAAGCGGCTATTCGGTGGGCATCATGTTCAGCAATAGGCTCACCACCGGAATCATCCGCCCCATCGCGTTGGGGACCAGGTTTTCCAGCGAATCCTTCACTGCTGCCGCGATTTCGGGGTCAGGCGGCTCGGTCGGCCCGAGTGCACCACTGACCGTGACCCCCCGGCGTCGGCCGTCGGCGAGCACCGCGTCGATCGCCGTCAGCAGTGACCCGTCATCGTGCAGCGGGCGCAACGCGGCGTAGTAGAGCACCAAGAAGCCTGGCCAGTGCGCCAGGTTTCGCGGCAGGCTGACCTGCACGTCTTTGGCCTTGCCGCGGGCGCCGATCAAGTTGACCGTGCGCACCATCTCGGCCACGTGTGAGGGCATCTGATCGAAATTCAACCTCGTCGGGGCGGGCGTGCCGGCGCCGTGCCGCGGCGGTTGCTGGGCCGGGGGAGCGGCCGGTTGGCCTTGTCCGTCCAATCGCGCCATGATGGCCGAAAAGGAAACGATGTTGAGCGGATTGCCGCGGTCGTAGCCGATCAGCGCGGCACGGATCGCCGACTCACCCTCAGCGTTGATGCCCACCGACCGCAGGGCGGCCCGGCTGAACCGGGGGACTGTCGGCAGATCCTGCGCCTCGCGCAAGGCGTCCGCCTGCCCGTACACCGCGCCGTTGGTGTAGAGCGGTTTCATCGTTTCCCAGGTTCAGCGCAACCCACCCGGAATGGACGCGATGTTGCGCCAGATCAGATTGACGAATGACATTCCAAGCGTCTCGCGGATGTCCGCGTAGAGCTCGGCAATTTCACCCGTCGCCTCGGCCTCGCCGACGCTTGGAACCGGATCTCCGGACGGCTGCATGGCAAATTCCCTTATCTCCCAGGGATAGAAGATCAGTCCGGCATGTTCGCACGCATGTAGTCGATCGCAAGCTTCATCGCAGCCATCTTGACCTTGTTGCGTTCCATCATCTGTGCGTTCAGCTGCGCGATGTTGACGGAATATGGGTTCTCCCGCAACAGCTTTGCCGCGAGAAGCAGATTGGTGGCGGTCAGCTCGGCATTGCGGCGCACATAGGGCGACAGCTCGCCGCCGGCCTCGATATAGCTCGCGCCCGGACCTGCGTCACCGACCCAATACAGATCGGTGTTGGGTGGCACCGTCGCCCCGAAGTGCAGCAGGTTACCGAAAGTGTTGGCCACACAATCGTGGCTGCCGTCCTCATTGCCCGTCACCACGATGCCGGCCACCGACCCGTAGAGCGGGAACTGCCCGGTTTTTTCGCACATCACCGTCTTCGTGGTGCCGTCGAGGCGCTCGATCACTCGCTGCATGACCGACGATCGCACACCCATCCAGATCGGCATGGCGGGCACGATGATGTTGGCACGCTTGACCTTTTCCAGGATCAGCGGCCACTCGTCGCCGTCCCCCTCGTCATTGCCGACTCCCGGCTTGACGTCGTAGTCGACGACTCGGACTATCTCGGTCTCGATGTCGGGCTCGTGGGCCTTGAGCCGGTCGATAAGCAGATTGCACAATGCTTCGGTATTCGATACTTCCGGGCCCTTTTTCAGGGTGCAGTTCAGAAAGAGCGCGTAGAGCGGCCCTTCCTTTTTCATCTCGTGGAAAATCGAGGATGCCACGCGCGTCTCCGTTTGTTCATTTAGCTGGCCACAGGGATGCGTACCGAGAGCGAAGATTACACGATTTGGGGCGTTGCAGGGCCGTCGTCAACCAATTAAATTTTTGGCGCACAGCAACGATGATGCCCCGTGGTCCACCGGGAAGTGAGGCCCCCGGCGGGCGGGTGCGGACCAACTCCATCTGGGTCGGCCGCGCGCCGCGGCGCTGCCGGTCGCAGCAGTCAAAGCCGTTGGACCATAGCGTGATTAGAACTCCGTTCTGGAGCACATCCATCAGTGGATGCTCGGCGCTGCGGCGTGATCGCCCGGCCGGCGAACCGCTCACCGATGCCAGCGCACTTTGGAGATGGCGAACGGTCCGCCCCTCGGTGGTCCGGACAAATCCCGCCCAGGCTGGATCCCCCGCACCGAGGCGGCTGGATTGAACGACGTTTCACCGTCAGTTGACGGCCGGGACCACAATCGCGGGGTGACCGTGGCAGTCGGCGAGATCCGCGAACCCGGTCACCGCACAGCGGGGGCCACGCTACAACGTTGAATCCCGACCGAGGCGGTCGAACTCGGCCAGCAACGCGTCGAAGTTGGCCGGCCGCACCTCTACCGACTCATCTCGCGTGGTTGCGGCGATTCGGATAGTGCGCCGGATCTGGTCCACATAGACGCGGCACGCCTGGCACCCTCTGGTGTGCTGTTCGAACCGGTCCAGGTCAGACTCGTCGAGCGCATCCTCGAGATAGTCGGTCACCAGAGCCACCGCGTCCGAGCAGGTAATACGTAGTTCGTTGGAGATGAAGTCGCCATCAGTGGTCATGGAAATACTCCTCCAGTATTGCGCGCAGGGCGGTGCGGCCACGGTGCAGCAGGACCCGCTGATTGACCGCTGAAATGCCCAATGCCTCAAAGGTTTCCTCGCTCGACCACCCCTCGAGATCGCGCATCGCTACCACCTCGCGTTGAGCGCCGGGCAGCTTCTGCAGCGCTTCGACTACCACGGAGCGAACCTCTGCCGACAACAGTCTCTGCTCGGGCAGTAGGTCCCATCGGACCGGCACATCACGCCAATGGTTGGGTCCTAGTTCGGGATCGATCAGCCGCTCGGGATCGACGGATGGACGTGGGTCGACCTCGGGTCCGGCGTTCGCGAAGGGCACCGTATTGGCTTCCTTACGGGCCAGCGTGTTCACCTGGTTGAGCACGACCCGGAACATCCAGGTTCGAATGCTGGCCCGACCTTCGAACTTGCCGATGGAGCGCACCGCCGAGACCCACGCGTTCTGGACCGCGTCCTCGGCTGTCGCCCGCGATACATAGATGCTGGCCAGCCTGACCAGCGGTGCGTGAAGTGTTTCGACCAGGGCGCGAAACGATTGCCCGTCGCCGGCCTGCAAAGCAGCGATCAGATCGCTTTCGGTTGCCCATCGATCATCGACGATGGTTCGTTTGGGTACCGTCACTGGTGTTGAATCCTCACTCCGCCGACAGAACCTTGCGCCTGCGGTGTAACGCCGCAGGGGTTGTCGGTGTCCAAGCAGTACCCGTCGTGCTTGCGGCGGCGGGCCGGAAACAAATCGACACCTATGGAGGAATAGTGAGCACTCTGCCCCTCGTGACTGAGGCCGACGCAACACCCGAACAGGCGACAGCGCTTGCGGCGGTGAAGCAAGCGTTGGGTTCGGTCCCCAATCTGACTCGCGCGATGGCCAATAGCCCCGCACTTCTGCATGGCTATCTCGGGCTTGCCGGAAGCCTCGATGGCGGCACTTTGCCCAGGTCCACCCGTGAGCGCCTGGCAATTGCCATCGCCCAGTCCAATACCTGCTCGTACTGCTTGTCGGCGCATACCTACACCGGACAGAGACTGGCGGGTCTGGGCGCCGAGCAGGCGGCGGCAGCACGCAAGGGCGACGCGGACGACCCAAAGGTGGCGGCCATTCTCGCGTTCGCCGTGGCGGTCAATGAGCAGCGCGGCCGGATCGATGAGTCCGAGCTTGCCGCGGTGCGTCATGCTGGAGTCAGCGACGCCGAGATCGCCGAGGTCCTCGGTCATGTGGCGCTTAACGTGTTGACCAACTACTTCAACAACGTTGCGGGCACCGAGATCGATTTTCCGCGGGTGTTGGCGTAGTTGATTGGGCGGCTTGGCGGTAGCCCGCCCTGTTGGTGGGTTCCGCCGAGCGTGCTCGCGGTGTTCGGAGTTGTGCTAGATCTGGTCGCGGTGGGCTGTGGCGTGGCTCAACGCTTCACCAATTATGTTGTGGTGGAACTGATGACGACGTCGACATCGGCGAGTGCGTCACGATCGAACTCGCCGCTCTCGGGGCTCCAGTGCAGCTCTTCGGAATTGGCTGGTGCTCGGTGGACGATCCGAAGCACGCGGTGATCGGCCACGCGTAGTGCCGCTGCCAACGCCGAGCCGATCAAGCCGGACGAACCCGTAATGGCGGCAACGGCTTTGCCCACGCTCTCGGAGCCCCAGGTTGGCCTCGAAAGCTCCCTTTGGCAGGCGGTGCTGTCCTTGGACCGAAGCCGATGAGGAGTTGTCTCGTCGACGATCTCCGCCTCGGGCAGTGTCGCCAGTCAGGTCACGCGCAGCGACGGGAGCGAGCATCGTGATGTGTTCGGTGATTTCGGTTTTGAGGCCAGCAATCTCGGTGGTCAGCATCCGCTACGGGTGGCCGATGAGTCGGGCTGACATCGTCGCTGGCCCGGGGCCGGACACCGGCAGAAACGGATACGCTTTGATCCCATCGGCGGGCGGCTTGGAAGTTTGGTAACGAGGATTCTTTGGCGAATCCGTAGTATCATAAAACTCCTGAATGCACTGCCATAGTAGACACCGGATAATCGAGTTGTCTGATTAGCGTTGTGGCAACGTATTCATTAGTTGCCGGAAATTGTCGGATTAAGCGATGGCGTGGAAGCCGGGCTTGATGATGGAGGACGCGTCGATTGCCACGCAAGCGTAGCGCGGCAATCGATCGAAGATTTGAGTTGTGTTGGATTTGTCGGTGCGACGCTGGGCGTTGGTGGCTTGTCCGCGGCCAGTGCTATCGGAATGGTCGCCTCGGCAACGATGATTGGGGCGGGATTGTCTAATATCGACAGTGGTGAATTGGACGAGCGGCAGCTCGCAGATTGGTTGATTGGAAAAGTCGGCCTGTACCTCAACATGTCTCCGGGCTCGGTTGACGTTGATCTTCCGTTGCCTGAATGTGGAATTGACTCGGCTATGAGTCTGTCTTTATGTGCTGATCTTCAGCGTGAGCACGGTATCGAGGCAGATGCGACCATCGTCTGAGACTATCCGACGATCCGTGCGATGGCTGCGCATCTGATATCCGGCGAATTTTGACACAGATCGCGAGGTGCGCGGACGCATCCTAGGCCCGCTGAAGAAATCGTGGCTACTCCGAGGTTCAGGGCCGTTACTAAGAGTGAATATTTGGGAAAGTTGTTGTGCGGGCAAGCCGTGCTGGGTTTTGTCGCGGGAGAGTGAAGTTGCGCTCGTATGGTTTGTTGCGATTGCGGGTGTGTGAGTGTCGGGTTCTGAATGGTGGTGTCGCTTTCGGGAGTGTAGTGGTGTTTCTGTTGCTCGTTAGATTGGGCTGGCCGGTGTTGCGTCCACCGATCGGATCCGCCGGGTAAGCGGTGGGGTGGGGAATCGCGCGTTATGTGGCGATGCGGCCTGTGTCGATAACGTTTGCCGAGTAAAGGAGTTTTTGTCTTGAGTAGTAGGTTGGTCCGTGAAATTGGTGCCGCTGCCGAGTCTTCCCCGAACGCTCTTTATGTCGGTTCGGTCGATGCTCCCCGAGAGATAACTTTGCGTGCGGTTGAGGAACAGGCCCATGGCATGTCAAACAGTTTGGCAGCCAGGGGGATTGGTTGTGGCGACACCGTCGCGGTGCTGGCGGCGGAGGCCTGCGATGTGGCGCCGCTGGCTCAGGCACTGTGGCTTCGTGGTGCCGCACTGACAATGCTGCAGCAGCCGACTCCGCGGAGTGATCTCGCGGTGTGGATCGCCGATACCGTACGTGCATGCCGGATGCTAGGTGCCGCGCTGGTGGTCGTGGGTGATCCGTTTGAGATGGCCGCGGATGCTCTGGCCGCGGAGGGACTCCTTGTCTGCGCTGTGGGCTCCTTGCGTGGCACGGGTCCAGCCGCTGTTGTGGATACCAACGACAACGACATCGCGATGCGCCAACTCACCTCGGGATCGACCGGGATCCCGAAGGCGGTGGAAATCAGCCACGGCAATCTTGTCGCGAACATCGACGCGTCATGTCAGGCAGTCGGTATCACCGTCGATACGGTGATGGCCAGCTGGCTACCGCTGTGTCACGACATGGGGATGGTCGGGTTCATCTGCATACCGATGAAAACGGGAAACACGGTGGTGGTGATCCGAACTGACGAGTTCCTGCGCAGACCCATCGTCTGGGCCGAGATGCTGAGCAAGTTCCGGGCCAATGTCACCGCCGGGCCCAACTTCGCGTATTCGGTGTTGGCGCGCGTGCTCGAACGGGCCGACCCAGAATCGATCAATCTGTCGGCCCTTCGCGTGGCGGTCAACGGAGCTGAGCCGATCGATCACCGTGATCTGGAGAACTTGGCGACCGTGGGGGCGCGGTTCGGTATGGGTTCGGGCGTGCCAACGCCATTCTATGGGCTAGCGGAAGCCGCGCTAACGGTTTCGGCTGGTGCATTCGGCGCGCCGGCCGTCGTGGATTACGTTTCCCGGCAGCGTCTTTCGGAAGATCATTTCGCAAAACCTGTCGCCGCAGATGCCCAGGGCGCGCAACCTGTGGTTTGCGTTGGGCTGCCCATTCCCGACATGCAAATCCGCATCACCAGAGATGGGCAGCTGCAAGACGCCAGAAAGGTAGGCGTCATCGAACTCTGCAGTCCCTCGATCGGTAAGCGCTACGTCACCGTGGACGGCACCATACCGTTGGTCGACGACGCGGGCTGGTTTGATACGGGAGATCTCGGCTATCTCGATGAGCTGGGACGGCTTTATGTCTGCGGTCGTGCCAAGGACATGATCGTGCTGGCTGGCCGAAATCTCTATCCCCACGACATCGAACGTGCCGCCGCAAGTGTCGAGGGCGTACGCAAAGGATGCGTAGCGGCCCTGCGGCTGGACACCGATCGCGAAGGTTTCGCGGTACTGGCCGAAGTCTACGATCGGTTCGACGAATCTGAGCTGACCCAACTGCGACGAGCGATCGCAGCGCGCGTCAGCAGTCACGTCGGTCATGCGCCGCGTGAGGTGCGGTTGCTGGCTCCGGGTAGCTTGCCGAAGACGACGTCGGGCAAGCTGCGTCGGGAAGGCGCGCGCGCACTGATGTAACGGCAGCTGTCGCGGCTGGTGCCGCCAGGTGTATGCGCACAACGGCGCGTGGGCATCACGTCCGGATGCGTCGGTAGTGAGGGGCGGCCGGTGGCTCGGCAAGCTTGCCGGGGCAGACCGGCTCCGCTGAACTCTTCTTGGGTGATTTGTGTGTGTCAGTGGAGGAAGTTTTTGAGGTGGTTGGTGTAGGTGGGGGTGTGGTTGGGGTGGAGGACAGGGAACGCCGGAGCCCTGCCGGGTATCCAGGCGCAGGCGATAGTAGCGACAATAATACTTGTGGGGGCGGCGATCTCTGCGGATGTCGAAAATGACGTCTTTATCAGATTCCGTTCGCTTCCAATATCTAATTCCGCGCCGTTGATCGCGCGCGGCCTGGTCTCGCTGCTCTACGCGGCGATCGTATACATTCTGATCGGTATTAGTGGCATGCTCATTGGGTGGCGGATGCACGGCAGCCTGGCCGATGCTGTGCTGGCTTTGTGCTGGTACTAGTTTTCGGTGTCGGGTTTATGTGGCTGGGCATGGTGGTTGGCTTGATGGTCAGGACTGTGGAGGTAGTTGGTGCTGCGGTGTTCTTGATAACGCTGCCAATTATTTCCATATCGGGCTGCTTTGTGCCAACACAGCCTATGCCGCACGCGCTGCGCGTGATTGCCGAATGGAATCCGCTCTCATCCTTGGCGCTGGCATTGCGCAAGCTCACCATCGATGAGCCAATGGCGCCGCCAAGCGCGCAATTGCCACTGCATCATCCGGCATTGTCCACGCTGATCTATTCGATAGTTCTGACCGCACTATTGGCCCCTATCGCCATTCGCGCCTATATCCGCCGCACTTCCCTTTAGCCCTGCTGTTGAGCTGGTTGTGTGTCTTCGGCATGACGCGCAGGGGCCGATCGGTCCGTTTGCGCAGTAGTCGGTGGGGCGACTTGGCGCCTGGCCCGCCCTGGTGGCGGGTTCCGCCGAGCATGCTCGCGGTGTCCGGAGTTGTGCTAGATCTGGTCGCGGCGTGCTGTGGCGTAACTCAACGCTTCACCAATTGTGTTGTGGTGAAACTGGAAACCGGCTTGCTCGAGTGCGGTGGGGATGGCGCGTTGGCCTATCAGCAGGCCTTCGTCGGCGAACTCGCCGAGGGCGGCGCGCGCCGCGAAACCGGGCAGCATCAACGGGGTTGGGCGGTTTAACGCGCGTCCGAAGGCGGTGGTGAATTCGGCATTGGTTACCGGCGCGGGCCCAGCCATGTTGACCGGGCCTGACAACGTCGGGTTGGAGATGGCGAACAGCAGCGCGCGCACCTCGTCTTCGAGGCTGATCCATGCCATGTACTGGCGGCCGTTGCCCAGCCGGGCGCCGAGTCCCACTGAGAACGCCGGGCGCAACGGGCGTAGGGTGCCTCCCGTCGGGGCCAGCACCAGGCCGGTGCGCGCCAATACGACCCGGGTGCCGGCGTATTGGGCGGGTAGCGTGGCGGCTTCCCAGTCCACGCACAGCTGGGCGAGAAATCCCATTCCGGCTGGGTCGTTTTCGTCGACCACCCGGTCGCGGGTGTCCCCGTAGTAGCCCACCGCGCTGGCGTTGATCAAGGTGGGCACGCCGGCGTCGGCGACGGCGCTGGAGAGCACTTCGGTGGGTGTGATCCGGCTATCGCGCAGGCTCTGTTTGAAGGCGCCTGACCAGCGGCGGCGGCCGATGCCGACGCCACACAGGTTGATGACGACGTCGACATCGGTGAGTGCGTCGGGATCGAACTCGCCGCTTTCGGGGTTCCAGTGCAGCTCTTCGGAATTGGCCGGAGTTCGGCGCACGATCCGAAGCACGCGGTGATCGGCCGCGCGTAGTGCCGCTGCCAACGCCGAGCCGATCAATCCAGACGAACCCGCTATGGCGACAACGGCTTTGCCCACGCTCTCAGAGCCCCAGGTCGGCCTCGAAAGCTCCCTCTTCGAGGCGGTGCTTGATGGTGGTGAGGAAACGTCCCGCATCAGCACCATCGACCAGGCGGTGATCGTAGGTCAGCGGGTGGTAGCACACGGAGCGGACGCCGATCGATTCGTTGCCGGTGTCGTCGACGACCACTCGCGGTCGTTTCACGATCGCCCCGGTACCCAACATGGCGGCCTGCGGCGGCACTAGAATCGGGGTATCGAACAAGGCGCCCTGGCTGCCGATGTTGGTGATGGTAAAGGTGCCGCCGGACAACTCGTCGGGCTTGAGGTTGCCCGATCGAGCGCGGGCGGCGATGTCGGCGATCGCCCGTGCCAGCCCGGCCAACGACAGATCGCCGGCGTTGTGGATCACGGGGGAGAGCAGGCCCTGGTCGGTGTCGACGGCGAACCCGAGGTGCTCGGCGTCGTAGTAGGTGATCTCCTTGGTTTCCTCGTTGTAGCTGGCGTTGATGTTCGGGTGGATCTTGAGGGCGTCGATCACGGCACGGGCGATGAACGGCAAGAAGGTCAGGTTCACACCCTCCCGCTCGGCAAAGGACCCCTTGGCCCGGGCCCGCAGCGCCACGATCCTGGTCATGTCGACCTCATGGGTCTGAGTGAGCTGCGCGGTTGCCTGCAGGGATTCGCGGGTCTTGATCGCGGTGATCTGCCGAATCCGGCTGGCCTTCTGCTTGGTGCCCCGCAGGTGTGCCAGCGCCGCGGCCGCAGCCGGGGCTGCCGCCTTCGAAGGCGAGGCGGGAGCCGAAGCCTGAGCAGCCGCTGGCTTGGCCTCTAGTCGCTCTTTCTTCTTCTCGGCAGCGGCCAATACGTCTTGCTTGCGGATGCGATCGCCGACACCGGTGCCGGTCACCGAGTCGAGGTCGATGTTGTTCTCCTCGGCCAGTTTTCGGACCAGGGGAGTCACGTAGGGGGTGCCGTCGCCCGCACTTGGTGCCGGGGCGGCCGCGGGCTGCGGCGTTGCCGCGGGCGCAGGCTTGGGCTCGGGAGCCGCCTTGGGCTCAGGAGCGGCCTTGGTTTCGGGGGCCGCCTCGGGGGCGGGGGCCGGCTTGGACTCGGGCGGTGCGGCGGCCGCAGATCCGGAGCCGATCCGTGCCAACTCGCCGCCGACCTGGACGACGTCGTCCTCCTCGGCGGTGATGCTGAGCAGGACGCCGGCCACCGGTGACGGGATCTCGGTGTCCACCTTGTCGGTAGACACCTCCACCAGCGCTTCATCGACCTGAACCGAATCCCCGACCTTCTTCAGCCAGCGAGTTACGGTGCCCTCCGCCACCGACTCGCCCAGTTCGGGCATTAGCACCGGGGTCGCGTCGCCACCAGCAGCCGACGAGCCTCCGGATTGGGGTTTGGCTTCGGGTTGCGGCTCGGGCTCGGCCTCCGGTTCGGGCTGAGCCGCCGCGGCGGGCTCGGCCTCGGGCTCCGGTTGGGACGGCGCATCGCCGCCGCCACTCTCGGCCGCATCGCCGATGATGGCGAGCTCACCGCCGACCTCGACCGTGTCGTCCTCCTTGGCGACGATCTTGGTCAGCACGCCGGCGGCCGGCGAGGGAATTTCGGTGTCGACCTTGTCGGTAGAAACCTCAACCAGTGGCTCGTCGATCTCGACGGTGTCGCCCTCCTGCTTGAGCCACCGGGTGACGGTTCCCTCGGTGACGCTCTCACCGAGTGCCGGCATCTGGACTGAGAAGGCCATCGTTTTTGACTCCTAGATCGGTCGTCGGTAGGCATAGGCCGACCTCTGGCTTACCACACAGTCGTGCACCAGGTACGGAACCCAAGTTGATCTCGAAACCTATCCTGTCACTGTCGCTTGGTCGGCTCGCACCCAGGGCGTGGCGCTTGGCCCGCGGGGCTTGTGTATGGCGCTTGCTACGGTGTGGCGACTGATTGGCATAACAAGTCGCAGGTGGGCGGAGGTCCGATGCCGGCAACAAAACAAGCACCCCAGCAGTTCGTCGACAGCGCTGGTGGCGTGCGGATCGCTGTCTATGAAGAGGGCAACCCCGACGGCCCGACGGTGGTGCTCGTGCACGGTTTTCCCGACTCTCACGTGTTGTGGGACGGGGTCGTTCCGCGTTTGGCCGAACGGTTCCGGATTCTGCGCTATGACAATCGCGGTGTCGGCCTGTCGTCGGCCCCCAAGGCCGTTTCTGCCTACACCACAGCGTGTTTGGCCGACGACTTCGCCGCCGTCATCGAAGCGCTCAGCCCCGGCCAGCCGGTACACGTACTGGGTCACGACTGGGGTTCGGTGGCGATTTGGGACTACTTGACCCGCTCCGGCGCGGCCGATCGGGTCGCGTCGTTCACGTCGGTGTCCGGCCCGAGCCAGGACCAGCTGGTCAACTACATATTCGGCGGTCTGCGCCAGCCGTGGCGGCCAAAAACCTTTGCTCGCGCACTCACCCAGGCGCTGCGGTTGAGCTACATGGCGCTGTTCTCGGTGCCGGTGTTGGCCCCGCTGGTGTTGCGGGCGACGCTGTCGCGTGCCTCGGTTCGGCGCAACATGGTCGACAACCTTCCCCTCGACCAGATTCACCATTCCGACAACTTGGCCAGCGATGCCGCCAACTCGGTGAAGACCTATCCGGCTAACTACTTTCGGGCCTTTTCTCGGCAGTCGCGCACACGCGGCGTGCCGGTCATCGACGTGCCGGTGCAACTCATCGTCAACACCAAGGACCCCTACGTGCGGCCCTACGGGTACGACGAAACCGCGCGCTGGGTGCCGCGGTTGTGGCGCCGCGACATCAAAGCAGGTCATTTTTCGCCGATGTCGCATCCGCAGGTGATGGCGGCAGCGGTGCACGACTTCGCCGACCTGGTTGACGGCAAGCCGCCGAGCCGCGCTCTGCTGCGGGCCCAGGTTGGCCGTCCCCGCAAGTACTTCGGTGACACCCTGGTGGCGGTCACCGGGGCGGGCAGCGGAATTGGCCGGGAAACCGCCCTCGCGTTCGCGCGCGAGGGCGCCGAAGTTGTGCTCAGCGACATCGACGAGGCCACCGTGAAGGACACCGCCGCCGAAATCGCCGCGCGCGGTGGTGTTGCCCACCCCTATGTGCTCGATGTATCCGACACCGAGGCGGTCGAGGCGTTCGCGGATCAGGTCAGCGCCACGCACGGGCTGCCCGATATCGTCGTCAACAACGCCGGCGTCGGCCAGGCGGGGAGGTTCTTGGACACTCCCGCAGAGCAGTTCGACCGGGTGCTCGACGTCAACCTGGGTGGTGTGGTCAACGGCTGCCGAGCCTTTGGTCAGCGTCTGGTTGAGCGCGGTACCGGAGGCCACATCGTCAATGTGTCGTCGATGGCCGCATACGCCCCGCTGCAGTCATTGAGCGCCTACTGCACCTCAAAGGCGGCGACGTTCATGTTCTCGGACTGTCTGCGTGCCGAACTCGATGCGGCCGATGTCGGCCTGACCACCATCTGTCCCGGCGTCATCAACACCAATATCGTCAACACCACCCGCTTCGACGCGCCGCCCGGCAAAGGCGGCGACCAACTGGACGGCCGGCGTGGACAGATCGACAAGATGTTTGCGCTACGCAGCTATGGGCCGGACAAGGTCGCCAAAGCGATTGTGTCCGCCGTCAAGAAGAACAAGCCGATCCGGCCGGTAGCTCCGGAGGCCTACGCGCTCTACGGCATCTCCCGAGTGCTGCCCCCGGCGCTGCGAAGCACCGCACGCATGCGGGTCATCTGACGCGTCAGACGCTCGCCGCTGCACCTTCGGACCGCCGCGCGAGCACCGCGCCGGCTATTCCGCCGGCCCCGATGACCGCCAGCGGTATCGCCCACATGCCCCTGCTGGACACCGCCGACTGACATTGCGCGACGACGTCGGTGTGCGGGATGACCTGGTTGGGGATCGGTATGTTGGCGCCATTGCTGTTGTTTGCGTCCCCGCTGCGGACAGGTCAGCCACCAGGCCGCTGCCGCAAGACACGGAGCCGCCGTCGCCCTTGGATGCCGTCACCGGCACCAACAGCCCAATCGCGCCAGCCACCAAGAGCACGGCGGCTACGGCGATGATCAACCGTCGCACAGTCACAGTCCGGCCATGGGCCGCAGTATCGCCGTCGGTGACCGGACTAACCGCTGTGCTCCTTGGCTAAACCGGCGGTATTTGCGGTGGCAGGAGTTTCGCGATCTTCGCGCTGCGGGTTCAGCCGTTAGCCGCGATGTCCTCGAGCACCGCGAACATGGTGCGGGTCGGCACGCCGGTGGCTCCCTTGGGCGTGTAGCCCCAGGCGCTACCGGTGTTGTACGCCGGGCCGGCCACATCGATATGTGCCCAGTCCACCGCATCGGCGACGAACTCCCGCAAGAACACCCCAGCGACCAACATGCCGGCAAAGCGCTGCCCACTGACATTGGCCAGGTCGGCCACCGTGGATTTCAGGTCGTCCTTGAGTTCGTCCGGCAGCGGCATGGGCCAACCGTTCTCACCCACCTGTTGGGAGATCGCCGCGACCCGGTCGCGGAACTCGTCGCTGCCCATGACTCCGGGGATACGCGCACCCAAGGCCACGGTCTGGGCTCCGGTCAACGTCGAGGTCTCGATCAGATAGTCCGGGTTGTCCTCACACGCCCGAACGATGGCATCGGCCAGGATCAGCCGGCCCTCCGCGTCGGTGTTGAGCACCTCGACCGTGGTTCCGCCGTACTGCGTCAGCACGTCGCCGGGCCGCTGTGCCGTGGCCGAAGGCATGTTTTCGGCGATCGGCACCGTGGCGATCACGTCGATCGGCAACTCCAGCTGGGCCGCCAGCGCGACGGTCGCGATCACCGCGGCCGCGCCACCCATGTCCGAGGTCATGTAATGCATCGACGCGGCCGGCTTGATCGAGATCCCGCCGGTATCAAAGGTCACTCCCTTGCCGACCAGGGTGACCTTCTTGGCCCGTCTGGGGTTCTTGGCCAGCCGCGATCCCCGGTGGGTCAACCGCACCAGCCGCGGCGGGCGGGACGAGCCCTGACCGACACCGACCAGCCCGCCGTATCCGGCTTTTTGCAGTGCCTTCTCGTCGAGCACTTGGACTTCGAGTCCGACCGACTCGCCCAGAACTTTGGCCCGTCGCGCCAACTCGGCGGGATAGAGGTGGCTGGGCGGCGTGTTCACCAGGTCGCGGGCGGTGGCGACGGCGGTTGCCACGGCTGCACCGTGCGCGCAGTGCTTCCGGGCGTCTTTGGCCGTCGTCAGCACGGTGATCTTGTGCAGCCCGGCATCTTTGGGTGCCGTCTTGGCGCTACGGAAGGCGCTGAACCGATAGCTGCCCAGGATCAGACCCTCGACGGCCGCGGCGCAGACACCGTCGCCGGGCAAGTCCGCCAACGTGGTCACCACTGCCTTCGCAGTGCCGAGCGCACGCGCGGCAGCGCCGGCGGCACGACGCACCGCGTCCGGTGTCCACTCATAGCGGGGTTTGCCCAGGCCCACCGTCAGCACGCTGCTCACCGGAAGCGACGACACCACGAGCCGGTGCACCTGGTCACTGGCGCCGGTAGCGTCCAGGGCCCGCAGGCCCGCCTCGATCTCGGCGATCGCATCCGCGCTCAGGAATGGCTCCGCGGAGGCGACGACGGCGCCTGGCCGCTCGCCGGACTGCTCATCGTCGCCGGTCGAGACGACCGGCACGATCAGCACGGATGAACTCACACCACGCTTCGGCAACGAGGTGGCGACATGGACGGTGGGGATTTGGTCACCCGATTCGGCGGTCACGGGCAATCACCCTAGTCGCCGCAGCGCGGGCCTGCTTGCCCACCGTCTGGTCGATCGGCGCTGCCTTGCAGTTCGAATGCATTCACCGGGTCGTCAAATCCCTTGAGCGTCAATGGGCCCTGGGGGATCGTGGGCCAATCCGGCAGTTGGTCATGCAACGCCGCATCGGCGAGGACTTGTCCCGGCGCCGCGGCCGCCACCAGACGCGCGGCCAAGTTGACCGGCGTGCCGAAGTAGTCCCCGTTGATGGCCAGTGCGGTGCCGTAGGCAAGTCCGGCCCGCACCTGCAATCCTTCTTCGCGTGCTCTGGGGTGGTGGACCAGGTCGACCGCCGCCTGCGCGAGCCGTTGTGGTGTCGAACTAACCCACATCACCGCGTCACCGATGAACTTCACCACCCGGCCCCCGTCGGCGTGCACCACGTCGGCTACGGCCGCGCCAAACTCGTTGAGCAGGCCCTGTAGCTCCGTCGGCGTCAGCGTTTGGGTCAATACCGTGAAGCTCGACAGATCGGCAAAACCGATGCCGCACACCACGCTGGCCGATGCATCACGAGTGACGCCTTCGAAGTGAGTCCGGGCGCTGGTCAGGTGATGGCGGTGCACGATGTCGGTCAGGGTGCCGATGCGGGGGACAAACTCGGCGACCGCGCGGTAGGCCTGCGCCGTGGCCAGTTCGTCATTGGTGTACGTCATTTGGATGTCCGGTGTCCCCGCGCGGATCATCGTCGATTCGGCCTAGGCCAGCCGGGCCATGGCCGCGCCGAGCACCCGCAACAGCCCGAACGCGCCGTCCTCACCCACCACCGATTTCACGGCGAGCCAGGTTGCCAGCGCATCGACGTCGGCCTGGCTCAGGGTGGGTACGTCGGGACCGGCGACGGTGAGACCTAGCAGGGCCCAGATGTGAGCGATGTCGTCGGCAGATAGCCCGAGTTGCTCGCCGGCGGCCGTCAGGGTGTAGATCGGGGGGCCTGGCCATTGCAGGACATCGCCGGCGAGGCCGAATAGCCGTCCCCGCCGTTCGGCCTCGGCCATTTCCTCGAGGGTGAAGCCAAGGTCATCGAGGTACTTGATCAGATCGGCCCGCTCCCGGGGGTTAGCGATTCCGGCAGCTTCGAGCGCCTCGAAGTCGAGGGGGTCGGGAGAACCGGACACCTGCCCAAGTGTGCCAGCAGCCGGACCGATTAGGGTGAGACGCCGTGAGTGACGCGCCAGAGTTGATGCAGGGACCGTTGGAAGACCGCCACCGCGCGCTGGGCGCAAGCTTCGCCGAATTCGGCGGCTGGCTGATGCCGGTGTCCTACGCCGGGACGGTCAGCGAGCACAATGCCACCCGCAACGCCGCCGGCTTGTTCGACGTCAGCCACCTCGGTAAGGCACTGGTTCGCGGGCCGGGTGCGGCGGAGTTCGTCAACTCCGCGCTTACCAACGATCTACGCCGCATCGGGCCGGGCAAGGCGCAATACACCTTGTGCTGCAACGAATCCGGTGGCGTGATTGACGACTTGATCGCCTACTACGTTGCCGACGACGAAATCTTCCTGGTGCCCAACGCCGCCAACACCGCCGCGGTGGTCGCAGCCTTGCAGGCGGCGGCGCCGAGCGGTTTGACCATCACCGACCTGCATCGCTCCTACGCGGTGCTGGCGGTGCAGGGGCCGCGTTCGACCGAGGTGCTGGCCGCGCTCGGCCTGCCCACTGAGATGGATTACATGGGCTATGCCGACTCGTCGTACAACGGGGTATCGGTTCGGGTCTGCCGCACCGGGTACACCGGCGAGCACGGCTATGAGCTGCTACCGCCGTGGGAGTCCGCCGGCGTGGTCTTCGACGCCCTGGCGGCCGCCGTTTCCGAAGTGGGCGGCGAGCCGGCCGGCCTGGGCGCGCGCGACACGCTGCGCACCGAAATGGGCTACCCCCTGCACGGGCATGAACTGTCGCTCGACATTTCGCCGTTGCAGGCCCGATGTGGGTGGGCGATCGGCTGGAAGAAGGACGCGTTCTTTGGCCGGGAAGCGTTGTTGGCGGAGAAAGCGGCCGGCCCGCGCCGCTTGCTCCGGGGGTTGCGTATGGTCGGCCGCGGTGTGTTGCGTCCGGGCCTGACGGTGCTCAACGGCTCCACCCCGGTCGGGGTCACCACATCGGGGACATTCTCGCCAACCTTGCAGATCGGTATCGCGCTTGCGCTGATTGACACCGACGCGGGTGTGGAAGACGGCCAGCAAATCACCGTCGACGTGCGAGGCCGTGCCGTCGAGTGCGAAGTGGTGCGTCCGCCCTTCGTCGAGGCCAAGACGCGGTAGGGCGCCCAATCACGTGGCAAAAACCAGTTGGCACAGCGATATACAATCGTGGCCATGACCAGGGGGTCCCAACAGTTCACCGTGACGCGCGCGACAACTCCGGCCACCGAGGCTGAGCGCGTATCAATTCTGGCTGACCCCGGCTTCGGCCGCTATCACACCGACCACATGGTGTCGATCGATTTCGACGAGGGTGTGGGCTGGCACAATCCGCGGGTCATCGGCTACGGCCCGATCGAGTTGGACCCGTCGGCGATCGTGTTGCACTACGCGCAGGAAGTTTTCGAAGGTCTCAAGGCCTATCGCTGGGCGGACGGCTCGATTGTGTCGTTTCGGGCCTGGGCCAATGCGGCGCGCTTGCGCTCCTCGGCCCGGCGGATGGCGATTCCCGAGCTGCCCGAAGAGCTGTTCATCGAATCGCTGACCCAACTCATCGCCGTCGATAACGTCTGGGTGTCGCCGGCCGGTGGCGAGGAGGCGCTCTACCTGCGGCCATTCATCATCGCCACCGAGCCGGGACTCGGGGTGCGCCCGGCCAAGCAGTACCGGTACCTGTTGATCGCCTCGCCGGCCGGCGCGTACTTCAAGGGCGGTATCAATCCGGTCAGTGTCTGGGTGTCGACCGACTACGTGCGTGCTTGCCCCGGAGGAACCGGCGCCGCCAAGTTCGGCGGCAACTACGCCGCGTCGCTGCTGGCTCAGGCCGAAGCCACCGAGAACGGTTGCGACCAGGTGGTGTGGCTGGATTCCGTGGAACGGCGCTACGTCGAGGAGATGGGTGGGATGAACATCTTCTTCGTGCTCGGCAAGGGGGGGTCGGCCAGACTGGTAACCCCAGAGCTATCCGGCTCGCTGCTGCCCGGCATCACCCGGGATTCGTTGCTGCAGTTGGCGCTTGACGCCGGATTCGCGGTGGAGGAGCGCAAGATCGACATCGCCGAGTGGCAGAAGAAGGCGGCGGCAGGCGAGATCACCGAGGTTTTCGCGTGCGGTACCGCAGCCGTGATCACCCCGGTCTCGCGGGTGAAGTACGGCGACGGCGAGTTCACCATCGCCGACGGTCAACCTGGCGAGGTGACGATGGCGTTGCGTGACACGTTGACCGGGATCCAGCGGGGTACTTTTGCCGACACCCACGGCTGGATGTCGCGGCTAAGTTAGAACTGTTGCGAGGTTGCCGGGCTCGGGCCGGTGCGCGCTGGCGTGGCAGCCCGGCCGGATCGGGGATGGCGCGGGCCGGCGATGTGCCCGGCGCAGGCTTGGGTACCGGCCGCGGCGGTCTGCCGCCGTGTGGCGGGTCAGTGCCAGACCCAGCCCCGGAGCGGTGCCGGTGACCAAGCGGTGTGCACCCCGCCTGGCCCGACTCAGCCGGCGCATCGGGGCCTTCTCGACGAGCTGACTCTGCGCTTCGATCGTTTGGCTTAGTCCCGGGGCGCGCAGGCTGGCGACGGCGGCGATGATGGCCAAGGTCAGCGAGACGAGGACTGGGCCGATGGTTGCGTGCCGCTGCGCGAGTTCACCCAGTACGGCTCCCAGCAGCGTGGACACCACCGCGGCCAAGGTCGCTCCAAAGCAGATCAGCGTCGCGCGGTGTTGTTCGGGAGCAAACATGCTGATCCACGAAATGGAGGCCGCGACCACGGTTTGGGCAGCGACGGTCGCCAGGAGGAACGCCGTGCCGTATGCCCACATCTGGGTCCACTGGCCGCACAGCTCGGCGACGATGCACACCAACGCGGCGGCGATGCTGAACAGTGAGCTACCCAACAGCATGCCGCGCACGCCGAACCGGCGGTTCACCGCTCGCCACAGCAGCGAACCGATAACCAACGCGATGCTCGAAAGGATCACCAGGACGTGCAGGCTGCCGCTCGACTGGGCGGCGCGCAGGCTGAAGAACGTGGTACCCAGGCTGATGGGAGCGAACAACAGATAGGTGGTCGCATACCGACGGAACCATGGCTCGCGGCGGGCGATCTCGAAGCCCTGACGGTAGATATCGCGCAGCGGCAACCGGACGGTGGGTGCGCTGGACGCTGACCGCATCGGACCGACGAACAGCGCCGCAACGCCGGCGACAATCATGCTCGCGGCACCCAGCCAGAGCAGATCGTGGTAGCGCGCCATCTCGTCACCGTGGGCCAGTCTCGGCACAATCACCAACGTGACGCCGGTGGCCAACAGCGATCCGAAGGCCCCTTGGGTGAGCAGTAGCTCGCCGCGGCGCAACACGGACAACTTGTTGGAGATCATGTCGGTGTAGGCGACACCGGAAACCCCGGCGACGACACCGCTGGCGGTCGCGGTCACGAAGAAAACCGCGGCGACCAGCGCGCCGGTCCAGGGAACTGCGGCGTTGGCCAGGATCAGGGTTGCGGCACTCGCCGATATCGCGGCCATCAGCAAGTGCCGGTACTGGCCGAAGCGCTGCAAAATCAACGGGGAGACCGAGTTGCCCAGAATCGCGCCGATGCTGAATGCCGGAAACAACAGCCCGGCCACCCAAGTAAGTCCCTGATGCGCACAAATGACCGGCAGAACCACGGCGCCGCTGCCCATCTGCATCCCCGCCGAGTAGAAGCTACCCTGGGTTACCAGTCGTCCGAACGGGGTTCTGGGGTTCGAGCCGACCAGCCGTGATGCGGTCATGTCAAGAGGCTTTACGTCCGCGTGATCCAAAATAGGGTCCACTAATCGGACATTAATCAGATATTGCCGGTGCAATCCCGTGTCCACCGATCGGAGGAATCTCCATTAGTCCTGCGGACCGGCTCAAAAAATGCTGGTTGGTCGGAATCTGACCAACCCAACTTGGCACCAATCTAGCGTTTTCAGCTTCTACAAACGTACCAGAGCCGCCAACACCACGGCAGTCACCGTGGTGGCTAGCTCAATCGCGCAACCCAGCACGTCGCCGGTGATGCCGCCGAACCGTCGGACACAATGCCTGATCAGCAGGGTGCCGGCGCAGACCGCGGCCACCACCGCGGCAGGGCCCTGCCATGGCCGCGGAGCCGCGGCCAGCGAAGCGAACAGCAGCACAGCAAGCCACGCCACCAGCACCGATATGGGCTGGGTGCCGGCGACCCGAGAGCCCAAGCTACTGCCCGCGGCCGCCGGTACCGACCGCCGGCAGCCCAGTACCGCGGTGACCCGGCCGGCAAAGACCGCCACGGCGATGCCCGCGATTCCGCGGCTGCCTGCCGCGCTCAGTGTCGAAAACGCCGACCCCTGCACGGCAATGACCAACACGACCGCGGCCACCCCGAACGGTCCGGTCGAACCGTCGCGCATGACGGCCAAGGCCCGTTGTGGTGGCCCGTAGCAGCCGAGCCCGTCAGCCGTGTCGGCGACGGCGTCGATGTGCAGACCGCGGGTGGCCAGCAGTAGCACCGCCACCGCGAGCAGTCCGGGCAGCGGGCTGACCGGGCCGAACACCAGCGATGCGGACCACGTGACGCCGGCGGCAAGTCCGCCCAGCACGACGCCGACAACCGGCAGTGCCGTCATCGCCCCGCGCCCCATCGGTGCGGCGACCGAGGCAGGGACGGGTATGACCGTGCCAAAGGAGAGAGCTGTTGCCAGCGAACGAATCACGATTCAGGTGGCTCGGTGGCGCCGGCGTCGTCGCACGCCGTGGACACCCCGGCTTCGGCGAAGGTCGCCATCGATGACAGCGCTGCCACGGCGGCGCGCAGCACCGGTAGGGCAACGGTGGCGCCGGTGCCTTCGCCCAACCGCATTCGCAGATCCACCACTGGGTCCAGCGCCAGCGCCGTCAGTGCCAGCTGATGGCCGGGTTCGGTGGAGCGGTGGCCGGCTTGCCACCATTGCCGGGCGCCGGGGGCCAGGCGTTCGGCGACCAGCGCTGCCGCGGTGACTGCCATGCCGTCGAGCAGCAGCGGGGTACGCCGGACCGCGGCCTGCGCGCAGAAGCCCGCCATGGCGGCCAGGTCCGCGCCGCCGCAGCAGCGCAGCAACGCGACGGGGTCAGGCAACACTCGCGCGGACCGAAACAGCGCATCGCGTACCGCTGCGGTCTTGCGTGACCAGGTCGCATCGTCGACTCCGGTTCCGAAGCCGACCACGGCAACCGGCTCGGTGTTGGTCAGCGCCGCCACCAGGACCGCGGCCGGGGTGGTGTTACCGATTCCCATGTCACCGGCGATCAGCAGGTCGGCGCCAGCGTCGACCTCGGCATCGGCGATCTGCTGACCGGCCGCGATCGCGGCGGCGGTCTGGTCGTCGGTCAATGCGTCCTCGGTGGCGATATCACCACTGCCGCGCCGCACCTTGTGGGCGCCGATCTGCTCCGAGAGCGCTTCCGCGTCGACAGCCAGATCCACCACCCGTACCGTGGCGCCCGCGACGTCGGCAAGCGCGTTGATGGCGGCTCCGCCACCGTCGATATTGGCGGCCATCTGGGCGGTGACATCCGGGGGATAGGCCGACACCCCGGACCGGGTGACACCGTGGTCACCGGCGAATACCACCACGCGGGCGCGCTGGAACTGCCGCGGCGGGCACTGGCCCTGGCACGAGGCGACCCACGCAGACAGGTCCTCGAGCCGCCCCAGCGCACCCCGCGGCTTGGTCAGCGCGTCCTGGCGAGCCCGCGCTGCCGCCTCGGCGAGGGCGTCGGGTGCTGAGATCGGTGCGAACCCGATCATGCGCGCGACGGTTTGATCGGGACGGCTTGGCCGGCCACCACCAGCACCACGCGGTCACACAGTGCCGCCATTCGCTGGTTGAGGGTGCCCAACTCGTCGGCGAACCGGCGCCCGGATGCGGTCGCCGGCACCACGGTCAGCCCCACTTCCGGGCTGACCAGGACCAGCGTCGATCCGAATTCGCCGACGGCGGCCAGCATGTCGTCGATGGTGTCTTGCAGGGCGGCCGGTGGGGAGCCGCCCTCCCAGGCGCGGTGGCTGTCCATGGCGCTGGTCAACCACGTACCGAGATCGTCGACGAGAGTGGGCGTGTCCGGCACTTGCCGCAATTGGGTCGTGATGTCGTCAGTTTCGACCGTTGACCAGTGTCCGGGCCGGCGATCGCGGTGCCTGGCGACGCGCTGATCCCAGTCCTGCGATGCGGCTGAGTCGGAGTCGGTGGCCGGTCCGGAGGCCAGATAACGGACCGGCTGTTCGGGCGTAAGCGAGTCCGCAATGGTCTCCTCTGCCCAGCGGGACTTGCCCGACCTGATCCCACCGAGAACCAGTGTGCGCATGAGTGGTCAAACAGCTTTCCGGTGAGTACTAATCGACACTGGCGCCGCGCTCGACCTTGGGCCGGGGCGCCCGCATCCTGCGCATTTGAGACGCGCGGCCGGCCGCGTACAGGCCCAGCTTCCAACGGCCTTCGGTGTTGTTCGGGAACTTGACGTCGACCAGGTTGCTGACTTTGCGGGCCAAAATGATGCCGTCAATGGTCATCAGCGCCATCAGCACCAGCATTGCCGGCGACATGTAAAGCTGCAGCTGCGGGACGGCGAACATGGCGAAGAGCAGCGCCAGCGCAGACGGCATGAACAGACCGAGCAGGTTGCGCCGGGCATCCACCACATCGCGGACGTACCGGCGTACCGGCCCTTGATCGCGGGGCAACAGGTATGCCTCGTCGCCGGCCATCATGCGCTCCCGGCGTTCGGCCATCCGGGCCCGGCCGGCCGCCTTTTCCGCCTTGCGCTCCTCGCGACTGAGTTTGGGCCGGGCCAGCTTCTTACGCCGGGCCCGCGCCTCTGCGCTGGTCATAGGCGCCGGAACGACCGGGCCCTTCTTGGATCGCGTGGCGTCGTTGCGTTTCGGTGTGGGCCGGCCCTTGGGGCCGGTCGTCTTCGGTCCGCGAGAAGTTGCCGATGATGAGGTATCCCCGGAGTTCGCCGCCGACTCGTCGGCGTGGTCGGATGCGACCGAAATGTCGGCGCCTTCGTCATGGTCTTTCTTGCGGCCCAGCAGCTTCACAACCGACAGGTTACTTCGCGAGAGCCCAGTCCCCGGAATTGTGCCGGTGTTACCCAGCGCCGGTGTAGCGGTTGGCCCTACTCTTGCTTGTGATGAACGGCTCCCTCGCCTCGGATGCTGCCGCCGATGGCCTCGGGCCCGGCCGGATCCAGCTGCCCGCGATGCGGGTCCTGGTGGCCCCGGACTGCTATGGCGAAAGCCTGTCGGCTGTTGAAGCCGCGGCGGTCATTGCCACCGGCTGGACCCGCTCACGACCCAATGACTCCTTTATCGTGGCCCCACAATCCGACGGTGGTCCGGGGTTCATCGATGTGCTGCGCAGCCGGCTGGGTGGCGTCCGGAAGCTGCAGGTGTCCGGGCCACTGGACACCGCGGTCAGTGCGGAGTGGGTGTTTGAGCGATCTTCGGCGACCGCCTACCTGGAATGCGCCCAAGCCTGTGGTCTCTCGTTGCTGGGTGGTCCGCCGTCGCCCGAAACCGCGTTGGCGGCCCACAGCCGCGGAGTGGGCCAGCTCATTGATGCGGCGCTGGCCGCGGGAGCGCGGCGCATCGTGGTGGGGTTGGGCGGCAGCGCGTGCACCGACGGTGGCCACGGCATGATTACCGAGCTCGGCGGCCTGGATGCGGCCCGTGATCGGCTGGTCGGAATAGAGCTGATTGCCGCCTCTGACGCCGAGTACCCGCTGTTGGGCCCGTGGGGTTCGGCAAGGGTGTTCTCGCCGCAGAAGGGTGCTGACGCGGCCACCATCAGCGTGCTGGAGGGGCGCCTGGCGGCATGGGCGGTTGAGCTGGACGCGGCGGCCGGACGCGCGGTCAGTGCCGAGCCAGGGGCCGGGGCCGCCGGAGGAATCGGGGCGGGGCTACTTGCACTGCGGGGTCGATGCGAGTCCGGAGCCGCGATCATCGCTGAGCTAACGCATCTTGCCGACGACCTCGCCGACGCCGAGCTCATCGTCACCGGGGAGGGGCGGTTTGACGAACAATCGCTGCACGGAAAGGTGGTCGGTGAGATTGCTGCCGCGGCGCGGCCGCTGGGCATTCCGGTGATCGTGCTGGCGGGACAGGTGGACCTGGACAAATCCACGATCCGCCTGGCCGGGATCATGTCCGCGTTGTCCATCGCCGACTATGCGGGTTCGGTACGCCTGGCACTGGCTGACGCGGCGAACCAGCTGATGGGTTTGTCATCTGAGGTTGCCGCACGACTCGGGAATCGGGGACCTGCGGGGTACCGTTAATAGGACTGGGCTTCCCCCTGTGGCAGACCCCGGTTGGATTTCAGCCGGGCGGGCCCACCCAACGACGAAGCATGTAGGAGAAGCAATGACCGTGCAGAACGAGTCGGACGCAAAGACCCACGGCGTAATCCTGACCGAGGCTGCCGCCGCCAAGGCAAAATCCCTGCTCGACCAGGAGGGACGTGACGACCTGTCGCTGCGGATCGCGGTGCAGCCGGGCGGGTGCGCGGGCTTGCGCTACAACCTTTTCTTCGATGATCGGGCCCTCGACGGCGACCTGACCGCGGAGTTCGGTGGCGTGACCTTGACGGTGGACCGGATGAGCGCGCCCTACGTCGAAGGTGCGTTGATCGACTTCGTGGACACCATCGAGAAGCAGGGCTTCACCATCGACAACCCCAACGCCACCGGGTCCTGCGCCTGCGGGGATTCCTTTAACTGAGCAGCTAGTCGCACCTGGCCGGGCCGCCGCTGCGGCCCGGTCAGTACTGCCCGGCAGTGCGCAGCACGTACGAGCACACCATGATCTGGCCACGCTGAAAGAGCAGCTGTGCGATGCCTTGTACCTGGCCCTTGGGCGGGCCACCGGTGGCCGGCGTCACCTGCATCGTGAACAGCACCTGTGCCTGATACTGCGACCAATAGACGATCTTGTCGATCGACGTCACGTCGGCCTGGGAGAACTGCTTGCGAAAGGCGTCACTGCTGAGTTTGGCCAGCGCCTGATCGGAGCGCTTGTCCTTGACCCCGTTGTAGATCCCGCACAAGGCGTTACGGACGATGACATCAACGTCGCGGTGTTCGAGGGCGTTCAGGTAGCCCTGAATCGCGGTCTTGGCTGCGCCTTCGGACAACGTGCCGCTGCTGTTGGTCCCGTTGGTGCGAACCCCGTAGACAATCGTCGCGGTGAGCGCACCCACCAGCGCCAGCGCCAGCAACGTGCCGATCAGCAGCCGTTTGGGGCGTCGATTCCGGTATCCGCCCGGCGCCGGGGGCAGGCCTGGGTAGCTAACCGGCAGTCGCGGCGGGCCATCGGCTGGCGGAACACCGAATGCCGGTTCGGCGCCGCCCAGGTCATGGGGGTACTCAAGGGGCTCGTTGGGCCCGTTCTCCGGGTATGGCATCGGTCCCTCCGTGCTGACGGCGGGGTTCGACGGGTGCGGACCGGCCATCGTGGTTCTCCTACGGTGGTGGACGGGACGACAGGCGGGGCTGCCGCGAGCGCGGGATTCCGGCAAAGCCGATGAGCTCCCTAGGCAGGCTAGCGCAATACTTGCCGACGGCTTTCGACGCGACGGGGCGGGTCCCGACGCCGATAATTGTGAGAGGCTAGACGACCTCGCGTGAATAGGACGGAGATTTTGTGACGATTGCGGTAACCGGTTCGATTGCGACCGACCATCTGATGCGGTTCCCAGGCCATTTTTCCGAACAGCTGCTGCCCGAGCATCTGCACAAGGTGTCACTCAGCTTCCTCGTCGACGACCTTGTCGTGCACCGCGGCGGGGTGGCCGGAAATATGGCTTTTGCCATCGGTGTGCTCGGAGGTGACGTGGCGCTGGTCGGCGCCGCAGGCGCCGACTTCGCCGATTATCGCGATTGGCTCAAAGCCCACGGCGTCAACTGCGACCATGTGCCGATCTCGCAGACCGCGCACACGGCCCGATTTACCTGCACCACCGATGTCGACATGGCGCAGATCGCGTCGTTCTACCCGGGCGCCATGTCTGAGGCGCGCAACATCAAGCTCGCCGACGTGGTATCGGCCGTCGGTACCCCGGAGCTGGTGATTGTTGGCGCCAACGACCCCGAGGCGATGTTCTTGCACACCGAGGAATGCCGCCAGCTAGGACTGGCATTCGCCGCCGACCCCTCGCAGCAGCTGGCACGGCTGTCGGGCGATGAGATCAAACGGCTCATCAACGGTGCCACCTATTTGTTCACCAACGACTACGAGTGGGACCTGCTGTTGTCCAAGACCGGCTGGTCCGAGGCCGACGTGATGGCCCAGATCGGCTTGCGAGTGACGACACTGGGCCCCAAGGGCGTGGATCTGGTGGAGCCCGACGGCACCAGCATTCACGTTGGCGTCGTCCCCGAAACCAGCCAGACCGACCCCACCGGCGTCGGTGACGCGTTCCGCGCGGGCTTCTTGACCGGCCGCAGCGCGGGTTTGAACCTGGAGCGCGCCGCGCAGTTGGGTTCGCTGGTGGCCGTTCTGGTGCTGGAATCCACCGGCACCCAGGAATGGCAGTGGGACCGCCAGGTCGCGACCGCCCGGCTGGCCGAGGCCTACGGTGACGACGCCGCCAACGAGATCACTGCTGTCCTGGCTTAGCGCCGCGAGGAGCTAGAGCTCGACCGGATACTGGGGCTCGCTGATCTGTGGTGTGATGCTGCGCTCGATGAAGATCGCGTGCCACAGCATGAAGATCAGCAGGGTCCACAGCCGGCGGCTGTGATCGCTGGCGCCGGTGCGGTGCTCGTCGAGCATCCGGTTGACCGCTGCCAGGTCGATCAGGTGACCCGCCTGCGACGTGGCCACCATCGCATAGGCCCACTCCAACAGTTCGCCGGCGCGCAACCAGTGCCGGATCGGGACTGGGAACCCGAGCTTGGGTCGGTGCAGCACATGTGCCGGGACAATCGGCTCCAATGCGCGCCGTAGCGCGTACTTGGTGGTGGTGCGGGTGATTTTGGCCTGCAGCGGCAATCGGGCGGCGACGGCGAACACCTCGGGATCCAGGAATGGCACCCGCAGTTCGAGCGAATTGGCCATCGTCATCTTGTCGGCCTTCACCAGAATGTCGCCGCGTAGCCAAGTGAACAGATCGATGTGCTGCATTCTGGCTACCGGGTCCCAGCCCGCTGACCCGGCGTAGACCGCAGCGGTCACATCGGTGTGTGTCCACTGCGGCCGGAATCCGGGCAGCACGTCTTGCAGTTGGGCGTCGGAGAAGCTTCGGGCGTTGCCGTAGTAGCGCTCCTCGAGCGTCAGCGAGCCGCGATGGAGCAGGCTTTTTCCGCGCATACCCTCGGGCAGGGGTTTGGAGACCTTACCCATCGACCGTCGCAGCGGTCGGGGTAGATAGTCGAAGGGTTTCAGCGAGAGCGGCTCGCGGTAGATCGTGTATCCGCCAAACAGCTCGTCGGCGCCCTCCCCGGAGAGCACCACCTTGACGTGCTTGCGGGCCTCGCGGGCCACGAAGAACAGTGGTACCAGCGCCGGGTCGGCGACCGGCTCGTCGAGATACCAGACAATTTCGGGCAATGCGGCCACAAATTCCTCCGCGCTGACCACCTTGGCGATGTGGCGGGCGCCGATGGCTTCGGCCGAGGCCACCGCCACGTCGAGCTCGGAAAAACCCTCGCGTTCGAAGCCGGTGGTAAAGGTGATCAGCCGCGGATTGTGCCGGATGGCCAGCGCCGCGATGGCCGTGGAGTCGATCCCGCCTGACAGAAACGAACCGACAGTGACGTCGGCGCGCATGTGTTTGGCCACCGAGTCCTCTAGCACCGCGGTGATCTCGTCGTAGCGCGCCCGCTCGGTGGCGCTGGTGATCGGTGTGGCGGCAAACCGCGGCACAAAGTAACGGGTGACTACGGGGTTGCACCCGGGCCGGATGCGCGCGTAGCAGCCCGATTCGAGCCGTCGGACTCCGCGATGCAGTGTCTCGGGTTCGGGGACGTACTGCAGGACTGTGTAGTGCTGTAGCGCCCGGTGGTCGATTTCAGTGTCGAATCCCACCAAGTCGACCAGGCCCAGTAGACACTTCTTCTCACTAGCCAGCGCGGTGCCGCCCGGTCCGGTCGCCATGAACAGCGGTTTGATGCCGAACGGATCGCGGGCACAGAACAGTTCGCGGGTGACCGTGTCCCACAGCGCGAAGGCGAACATGCCGCGGAGTCGCCGCAGCACGTCGGCACCCCAGTGGTGGTAACCGGCGACGATGGCCTCACCATCACCATCGGTGGCGAAGGTGGCGCCGTGCTCGGCACGCAGTTCCTCGCGTAGTTCGAGGTAGTTGTAGATCTCGCCGTTGAACACCAAGACATAGCGGTCAGGAGCTTCGGGTGGCCCCCATCGCAGCGGTTGGTGCGAATGCTCGATGTCGATGATGGACAACCGGTTGAATCCGAAGACCACCGAACCGTCGGCATCGGGGTCTGCCCAGGTGCCGGGCTCGTCGGGGCCGCGGTGGCGCATCAGGTGCGACGCGCCCGCGATTGCGCTGTCGGCTCGCGCGGCCAGCGCGGCTTGGTCGGCCTGGGCGAGTTGAGTATCGGTGCCTTGCGTCTCGGCAGCGCCGGCCGGGGCCGCAACGAAGGCCAGCAGTCCACACACGGCGCCCCAGTATGCCGCAATTGGCGAAGCTTGTGGGGGTCGAGCCCGGCGGGTCGCCATCTGCGGGTGGCGGGCCCGGATGGTTGCCGCCCATTCACGGTGCCCGACGCGCACCCACGCGGGCGGTCTCGCGTGGAGTCCTCGCTCGGCCACCGGTGCCGCGCGCCGGGGCCGGTGGCGTCGGCCACTCGCCGCGCCCATGCGCGTCCACCGTGGCAAACACAGGTTTCGACCCGGTTGGAGCACAGCGCGCCGGACGAGTTTTGGCCCGCATCGTCGCCCGCGCGAGCGGCGTGGTCTACGCTGCGTAGTATTCGAATCCGAGTGAGCCGACGAATTCCGCCAGACGCGGCGTCCAGCACCGGTCGGCCCAGCTTGTGATACAGGAGGCGCAACGTGACACCTCGCGAGCCAGGTCGTTCGCAAAGCTTGTCGCCGTGCAATTCTCAGAGCAATTCCGTTGGTCGCAGCGGTGCCGCGCGGCGGATCGCTCGGCTAGCGGGGCTGGCCGGCGCGCTGGGTTTGCTGGCCGTCACCCTGAGCGGTTGCAGCTGGTCTGAAGCGCTGGCCCTGGGCTGGCCTGAGGGCATCACACCGGAGGCACACGTCAACCGGGAGCTGTGGGTCGGCGCGGTGATCGCCTCCCTGGTGGTCGGTGTCATTGTGTGGGGCCTGATCTTCTGGTCGGCCACCTTCCACCGGAAGAAGAAGACCGACACCGACTTCCCGCGCCAGTTCGGCTACAACATGCCGCTGGAGCTGGTTCTCACGGTCACGCCGTTCCTCATCATCTCGGTGCTGTTCTACTTCACCGTTGTGGTGCAGGAAAAGATGCTGCACCTGGCCGATGACCCCGAGGTTGTTGTCGACGTCACGGCGTTCCAGTGGAACTGGAAGTTCGGCTACCAAAAGGTCGACTTCCACGACCACACCCTGACCTACGACGGTGCCGATGAGGCGCGTAATCGTGCCATGGAATCCAAGCCGGAAGGCAAGGACGAGCACGGCGAGGAACTGGTCGGGCCGGTGGCCGGACGTAACACCGAGGACCGCACCTACCTGAACTTCGACAAGGTCGAAACGCTGGGAACCACGTCCGAGATTCCGGTTCTGGTGTTGCCCGCCGGCAAGCGGATCGAATTCCAGCTCAACTCGGCCGACGTGATCCACGCTTTCTGGGTGCCGGAATTCCTGTTCAAGCGCGACGTGATGCCCAACCCGGCCGCCAATAATTCGGTCAACAGGTTCCAGGTCGAGCAGATCACCAAGACCGGAGCGTTCGTCGGGCACTGCGCCGAAATGTGTGGCACCTACCACTCGATGATGAATTTCGAAGTCCGCGTTGTGGCCGCTAACGATTTCAAGGCCTACTTGCAGCAGCGTATTGCCGGAAAGACCAATGCCGAGGCGCTGCAGGCGATCAACCAGCCACCGCTGGCGATTACCACCCACCCGTTCGAGACCCGGCGCGGCCAACAGGCCCCGATGCCCGTAGGTTAGGACACTCAATGCACATTGAAGCCAGGCTGTTTGAGTTCGTTGCCGCGTTCTTCGTCGTCACGGCGGTGCTGTACGGTGTCGTGACCTCCATATTCGCTACCGGTGGGGTCGAGTGGGCCGGCACCACGGCGCTGGCGCTGACCGGTGGAATGGCCTTGATCGTGGCCACCTTCTTCCGCTTCGTGGCTCGCCGGCTCGATACCCGGCCTGAGGACTACGAGGGCGCTGAAATCAGCGATGGGGCAGGGGAATTGGGTTTCTTCAGCCCGCACAGCTGGTGGCCGATCATGGTGGCTTTGTCCGGTTCGGTGGCCGCAACCGGCATCGCATTGTGGCTTCCGTGGCTGATCGTCGCCGGCGTGGTGTTCATCCTGGGATCGGCGGCCGGTCTGGTCTTCGAGTACTACGTGGGTCCTGAGAAGCACTGACTCGAGCCGGGAAGGTCACAATCAGAGCATCAGTTGATCAGTGGCCAGTTAGCCAAGACTTCTGTGAGCTACCCGGTTGGGTAGGGTTTTGATGCACAGTGAGAATGCACCGAGCGGGCGTGCACAGATGCAGCTGCGGAGCACCGCGCTTTGGTGAGTCAGTTTGGACAGGGTAGGCAAACATGAGCGGGCCGAATCCGCCGGGATGGGAACCTGACGAACCCGACCCAGCTGGCGATTCCAGCGCTGAACTGGAACCCTTTGGCGACACCGACGATGAGCCAGACGACGCTCTTGCAGGCGGCGAACTCGAACCCGTCAGCGAGAGCGGCCAGATTGAGCCGGTAGACTCCGCGCAGGAATCGGAAGCGTATTCACGGGCCTATTCGGCGCCGGAGTCCGAGCAATTCATCAGCGGGGCCTACCTGCCGGCAGATCTCAGTCTTTACGACTATGACGGCTACGACGACTCGCTCGACGAAGAGGATGAGCCAAGCACGCCACGCTGGCCCTGGGTGGTTGGGGTGGCGGCGATAATGGCCGCCATAGCGCTGGTGGCATCGGTGTCGCTGCTGGTGACGCGCACCGATTCCACGAAGCTCGCCAATCCCGCAACCACGTCATCGGTACCGCCGGTACAGGACGAAATCACGACGACCAAGCCGCCGCCCCCTCCGCCTCCTCCGCCGCCACCGCCTAGTACCGAGATTCCGACAGCGACGGAGACGCAGACAGTGACGGTGACACCTCCACCCCCGCCGCCTCCGCCTCCGGAGACCTCTGCGGCGCCGCCACCGGCGGCTACTACTCCGACGACACCGGCGGCTGCGCCGCCCCCCACCACGACGACTCCTGCGGGGCCGCGGCAAGTTACCTATTCGGTGACCGGTACCAAGGCACCCGGTGACATCATTTCGGTGACTTATGTGGACGCTTCAGGCCGGCGAAGGACCCAGCACAACGTGTATATCCCCTGGTCGATGACCGTCACTCCGATTTCGCAGTCCGATGTGGGCTCTGTGGAGGCCTCCAGCCTGTTCCGGGTGAGCAGGCTCAACTGCTCGATCACCACCAGTGACGGGACGGTGCTGTCGTCCAACAGCAACGACGCACCGCAGACGAGCTGCTGATGCTCGGTAAATACTCCGCGTACCGGCGTGGACCGGAAGGCGTTGTCGCTCCCGAAGTCGTCGACCGAATTCTCATCGGGGCGTGTGCGGCGGTCTGGCTGGCGCTGGTGGGCGTAGGTGTGGCCGCCGTGGTCGCGTTGGCCGATCTTGGCCGGGGCGTACAGAAGATATCGAAGGACTCGCACAGCAGTTGGGTGTTGTACGCGGTCATCGTAGTCTCGGCATTGATCATCGTCGGGGCGGTCCCGATGCTGTTGCGGGCGCGACGGATGGCCGAGACTGGACCGCTGGTGACCTCGGTGCCATTGCGTAGAACGGGCGGGCAGCCGTTGCGGACGGCCAACGCCACGATGCGAGCCGCCGACCGTAGCGCGCGTCGGGATCACGCAAATGGGCGCCCGGAGGGCACGGAGTGGTCTAGCGAGGCGGTGGACCGCGTTTGGTTGCGTGGCACCGTGGCCCTGGTCGGGACGATAGGGATTGCTTTGATTGCCGTTGGCGCAGCGACCAATCTGATGGCGGTCGGTCACGACGGTGCGTCCTGGGTCGCCTACGGGCTGGCTGGGATCGTGACCGCAGGAATGCCGGCGATCGAGTGGTTCTACGTGCGCCAGTTGCGTCGCGTCTCGGTCAAATAGATCTCGGCCGGATAGGTCTCGGTCAGGCACCAGCCGGCGACTTCCCCGGCGTTCGTCCCTATGGCTGTCGTGGTTCAGACGCCTGAGATGCCTCGGATGCCGGGTGGGGGAGGGGAGAGGTGTTGGCTATCTCGACCGGTGCTGGTGTAGCGCAGTCGGGGACCGGCTGAGGGCACGAATTCCCCACGGACGAGCGATGGTTGGCGGATGGCCTACTCGCGGTCCGGGCCAGCGAGTGCCGGTGGCCATGATGGGGTCATTGGGTTCAATCGGTTCTGTGGGTTTATTGGGAAACCCACTTGGCGCCGCCCCAACGGCCACCTAGCGCGACGCCATAGAACCAAGTAGCAGGGCCCAAAGACGCCAATAGGCCGGCTCCCGAAAGCGGGTCGAGGTGACTCCGCTTGGGGGACCGGGCCTGGCCAGTGGTTGCTACCCGTCGAGGCTAGTGATCGCCCTCGCCGTTGGACGTCTCGTTGAGGCTGTCCTGGTATTCGCGCAACGCTGTCAGAGCACGGTGTTCGGCGGCGTGACCCGCCTCGCGCAGTGCCGCGTCCTCCGATGCCGGATCGGCGGTCAGGAAGCTACCGCTACCCGGCGATCCCGCCGAGCCCAGCTTGTTCATTCGCTTGGGCAATGGAGCGCCCTGGTAGTCCAGCGGAAGCGGATGACCATGCTCGTCGACCGGACCGAGCGGCTGGTGCAGTTCGATGTAGGCACCGTGCGGCAGTCGCTTGATGATGCCGGTCTCAATACCGTGCTCGAGCACCGCACGGTCGCTGCGCTGCAGTCCGATGGACCACCGGTAGCTGATGAAGTAGACGAACGGCGGAAGAATCACCATGCCGATACGTCCGATCCACGTCGTTGCGTTCAACGAGATGTGGAACTTCAGCGCGATGATGTCGTTCATCGCCGCCAGCGTGAGCAGCATGTAGAACGAGATCGCCATCGCTCCGACTGCGGTACGAACCGGAGCGTCACGCGGCCGCTGCAGCAGGTTGTGGTGCGCGTAGTCGCCGGTAAACCGCTTCTCCAGGAAGGGGTAGACGATCAGGAGCATGAAAATGAGACCCATGATCAGAGCGACCCACACCGGTGCCGGAATGGTGTGGTGCCAGAAGTAGAACTCCCATGGCGGCCAGATACGGGCCAGGCCTTCGGTCCACATCATGTAGAAGTCGGGCTGCGACCCTGCCGAGACGTGGGCCGGCTTGTAGGGGCCCAGATTCCAGATCGGGTTGATCTGCAGCAGACCGCCCATCAAACCCAGCACACCGGTGATGGCCGCGAAGAACGCACCAGACTTGACCGCGAACACGGGCATCACTCGGACACCGACGACGTTGTGCTCGGTGCGGCCCGGGCCGGGGAACTGGGTGTGCTTCTGGAACCACACCAAGGCCATGTGCATCCCGATCAGCGCCAGGATGATTCCCGGCAGCAACAGGATGTGCAGGGAGTACATGCGCGGGATGATGTAGCCCGCCGCGGTGCAGTCGTCGCCCACACCACCGCAGGGGAAATCGCCGCCGAACAACGCCCAGTGCAGCCAGGTGCCGATCACCGGCATCCCCAGCGTGATCGAGGAGAGCGCGGCCCGCAAACCGATGCCGGAGAGCAAGTCGTCAGGCAGTGAGTAGCCGAAGTATCCCTCGAACATGGCCAGGATCAGCAGCAACGAACCGATGATCCAGTTGGCCTCACGTGGCCGCCGGAATGCGCCCGTGAAGAAAATACGTGCCAAGTGCACCATGATCGCCGCGGCGAACATCAGTGCCGCCCAGTGGTGTACCTGGCGGACGAACAAGCCGCCACGCACCTCGAAGGAGATGTCGAGTGCCGACGCGTAGGCCTTCGACATCTCCACGCCGCGCAACGGCTGGTAGACGCCGTTGTAGGTGACGTCCATCATGGACGGATCGAAGAACAGCGTCAGGTACACGCCGGTGATCAGCAGCACGATGAAGCTGTACAGCGCGACCTCGCCGAGCAGGAACGACCAGTGCGTCGGGAAGACTTTGTTGAACTGTCTGCGCAGCGCTGCAGCGGGGTGGTAGCGCGTATCAATGTCCTCGGCCTGGCGGGCTAGGACATCACCGATCTTCGGCGGACTGAGTTTCGGGCTCATGATGTTGTGCGCTCCCAGAATGCCGGTCCAACGGGGTCGATGAAGTCGCCGTTGGCGACCAAATATCCCTCGGTGTCGATTGTGATAGGCAACTGTGCCAGCGCACGCGCGGCCGGGCCGAATATCGGCTTGGCGAAATGCAGCGCGTCGAACTGGGATTGGTGACACGGGCACAGAATTCGGTAGGACTGCTGCTCATACAGCGAAGACGGGCAGCCCAGGTGAGAGCAGACCTTGGTGAAGGCGAAGAGTTCTCCGAAGTTGAAGCTTTCTTGGCCTTGGCGCTTCACCACGCGGTGCATGTCGGTGGGCTTGATCCGAATCAGCATCACGGGGTTGCGGACGCCCATTGAGATCCGTTGCAGCTTTTCGTGGGATTCGACGGTGGTGCCGTCGCCGTCGGACTCCCGCCAGGGAAACACCGTCTCCATCCCGCCGGCGTCCAAGTCCTCGGGGCGCACCTTGGTGTACGGAGGCCCGTCACCGAGTCCGGTGGCTCGCGCCAGATAGATCGTCTCGCCGTGGAAACGCGGGGTCCAGCCCGAGGTCCACAGCACGGCCTTCTTGCCGTCAGCGGTGGGGACCACCGGCTTCCACGGGTTCTTGATGAGGCCGCCGGCAAACGCAACCAAGGTGCCGAGCCCGAACGCGCCCAGACCCACGCCCAACGACGCGCCGACCATCTTGCGCCGTCCGATCGTGGAGGCTTCGAAGGCGTCGGCGAGGTTGGCCACCACCGTCTTGCGGTCTACCTCGCGGGAGGCGCCGTCATGGCGATCTTGGATGGTGATCTCTTCGGGGATAAAGCGTTTCTGGAAAAGCACCGCGCCGATCGCGATCGCCAGTACGGACATCCCGAAGGTCAACCCGTACAGCGGGGTGGCAAGGGAGTAGAGCAGGTTGCCCTTGTCTCCGCTCGGCTTGTACTCCCACGGCCAGAAGAGGAAGACCAGCAGCAGCGCCAGGCCGAAGAACCCACCCAGCAAAAGCCAGAGGGCCACGCCGCGCTCCGCGCGCTTCTCCGCCTTGGTGCCCTCTACCGGCCAGCGAGGTTCCTTGTGGGCGATGCGCACGCCGTCGATGCTGCCGCCCAGCTCCAGCAGTTCTTGCTGGGACATTTCGGCCAGCGCGGCCTCGTCGGGCTCGCGCGAGACGCCGGTTTCCGTTGAGCCGTCGCTCATGATCGCGCCCCAATCCACAGTGCCAGCCCAATGGCGGCGACCATACCGATGATCCATATCGCCATGCCCTCAGGTGCGGGACCGAATCCACCGAGTCCGTAGCCGCCGGGCTGCCGCTCCTCGGCGGCGTTGCGAACGTAGGCGATGATGTCCTTCTTCGCGTCGAATGACAGCTGACGGTCGGAGAACTTCGGCATGTTCTGCGGACCCGTCAGCATCGCGGTGAGGATCTGCTGCTCGTTGGCGGGCCCCAGATCCGGCGCGAACTTGCCGGAGGACAGCGCCCCGCCCTTGCCCGTGAAGTTGTGGCAGGAGGTGCAGTTGAGGCGGAACAGATCACCGCCGCGGCCCAGATCATCTCCGCGCAGCGACTTCATCGCGAGGCTGCCGTCGGGGTTGCGCACCACGGTGGGGCCACCGCCGTTGGCTTGCACGAACGCGCCAAGAGCGTCGGTTTGTGCCTCATCGAAAATCGGCTCTTTGCGCTGTGCCTGCGCTTCGCCGCGCATGGCTGGCATCCGGCCCGTCGATACCTGGAAGTAGACGGCGGCCTCGCCGACTCCGATCAAGCTGGGGCCGTGGTCGGGCACGCCTTGCAGGTTGGCGCCGTGGCAAGACACACATGAGGTGTCGAACAACTGCTTGCCGGTGCGAAGCAGTGCGGCGGAAGACTCGTCGGCGACGGCTACCTGCGGGGCGGGTGTGAGTACGGCCGCCACGCCGCCAGCGATGGTCAGGGCTATCAACAGCAGCAGCCCACCCGATAACCGGCGATGAAGACGCCGTCGTGCGCGACTAGTTCGCTGTTCTGATCGGTGACTACGCGGGCCGCGCAGCGCCCCGACGAGTCGCCGGGCAACCGGCTCACTGCCACCGGATCGGGTGAATCCCAGTTTCTTCAACTGAGCTCTCCTGTTCGTTTCCTGATCGTGCCTGTTTGGGGGCTGCCAGCTGTTATCGAATGAAATAGATAACGGTGAACAGCGCGATCCACACGATGTCGACGAAGTGCCAGTAGTAGGAGACGACGATGCTGGCGGTTGCCTGGGCCGGGGTGAACTTACTCATCCCGGTCCGCACCAGCAGGAATATGAACGCGATCAGACCGCCCGTGACGTGTAGCCCGTGGAAGCCAGTGGCCAGATAGAACACGCTTCCGTAGGCGCTGCCGGGGATGGTCGTCCCATGAGTCACCAGGTGGTAGTACTCGTAGCCCTGGCCCAGGACAAAGAACAGACCCATCAGGAAGGTGATCACATACCAGCGGCGTAGCCCAAACACGTCGCCGCGCTCGGCCGCGAACACCCCCATCTGGCAGGTGAACGACGACGCGATTAGCACCAACGTCACCGGCACGGCCTGATAGAGATTCAGCTCCGTGGGCGGTGGCGGCCACTTCCCGCCGGCTTGCGAGCGCGCGGTGAAGTACATAGCGAACAACCCAGCAAAGAACATCAGCTCGCTGGAAAGCCACACTATGGTGCCGACACTGACCATGTTGGGTCGGTTCAGCGAATGCACGCGCGACGTGATGGCAGTACCCGAGGTCCCTACAGCACTCGTCACATCCGCAAGTATGACGCTTTGTAGTTGTCGAACTCTACCCGGGGCTGAAATTCGCTTCCGAGAGTCGCGTCGGCGCTGCGTTTGCGCCGGTCGCGGCCAACCGGTGGGCGGGCGATAGGAGGAGGTAGTCGGACGCATGGGACTATCGGGCGCGTGGTGCTGTCATCCGAAGCTTCATCCGCGGCCGACCACTCGGCGGCCGCACCCATACCGACGTCCTCGTGGCCGCAGCTGCTCGGCCGGCTAACGGAGGGCAAGCATTTGGAGCCGGGTCAGGCGGGCTGGGCCATGGAGCAGATCATGAGCGGCAACGCGCGGCCCGCCCAGGTCGCCGCTTTCGCCGTCGCCATGAAGATGAAGGTTCCCACCGCGGGCGAGGTCGGCGAGCTGGCCGACGTGATGCTCGCCTACGCGCGTCCGATGCCGGCCGACTTGATCCGCGACGACACCGTCGACATCGTCGGCACCGGTGGCGACGGGGTCAACACGGTGAACCTGTCCACTATGGCGTCCATCGTGGTCGCCGCCGCGGGTGTGCCGGTGGTCAAGCATGGCAACCGAGCCGCCTCGTCGTTGGCCGGCGGCGCGGACACCCTGGAGGCCCTTGGGGTGCGCATAGACCTGGGGCCCGATCAGGTCGCGCGCAGCCTCAACGAGATCGGGATCGGGTTCTGTTTCGCGCCGCAGTTTCATCCGTCCTATCGGCAAGCATCGGTGGTTCGCCGTGAAATCGGGGTGCCCACCGTGTTCAATCTCCTTGGCCCGCTGACTAATCCGGCGCGGCCGCGGGCCGGATTGATTGGCTGTGCTTTCGCCGATCTCGCCGAGATCATGGCCGGTGTGTTCGCCACGCGTGGGTCCAGTGTGCTGGTGGTGCATGGCGACGACGGGCTCGACGAGCTGACTACGACTACGACGAGCACGATCTGGCGTGTCCAGGCGGGAACGGTCGACAAGTTGACTTTCGACCCGGGAGATTTCGGGTTCGCGCGTGCTGAACTGAGCCAGCTACTCGGCGGAGACCCGCAGGCCAACGCGGCCGAGGCGCGCGCTGTCTTGGGCGGTGCAGCCGGGCCTGTCCGGGACGCGGTGGTGCTCAATGCGGCTGGTGCGATCGTTGCTCATGCCGGGCTATCCAGCCGCGCTGAATGGCTGCCCGCCTGGCAGGACGGGCTGCAACGCGCCGCGGTGGCTATCGACAGCGGTGCGGCCGAGCAATTGCTCGCGCGATGGGTGCGGTTCAGCCAGCACGTCTGATTGCCGGCCGCCATCCGGGCGACCACGCGGATTTCCTTGGCTAACCTGCTCTGCGGCCAGCCGCGCCGAACGCGCCGCAGCCGCCCATGCCGCCCACGGTCCGGCTGATCTCAGCGGCGAAGTCCAGCCGGCGGACTCCGCACGGTCGGCGGTGTGCTCAGCGCCGGTGACTCGCACGATCCGCACTCCCGGGGTCGCCAGCCAGCGGGCAATCAGCGCGGTCTCTTCTACCAGCGCGCCGCCGAGTGGCGCCGGTGCCGGCAAGATCGTTTGCGCTCCGGCGTGGAGGGCGTCGACCACCGGCATCGGCGGTGTCCCACGTCGGGAATTACCGGCGGCGGCGAGCTGGCCGTGGCGGATCACCGCGAACTGGTAGCCGCCGCAGCCATCGGGAGCGGCCGCGACCAGCTCGGGCAGGGCTACCAGCGCGCGCAGTCGTTGGCCACGCCAGAGCACTTCGACAGCTGTGGCGATGTGGTCGCGCAGCCGTGCCGCGCTCTCATAGCGGTGCCGCTCGGCCAGGTCGCTGACTTGGTGCACGGCCGCGGTCAGTGCGGTGTTATCCACTCCCTCGATCAAGTCGGCCGCACGCTTGGCCGCGTCGGCGTACCCCTCGGCGGTGACGTTGCGCGCGGCGGGGCAGGCCGACACCTCCAACTCTGGGCAAGCCGGACCATGCAGTGCCGAGCGGGCCAGCCGCTTGGTGCAGGTTCTGACACCGGTGAAGCGCGCCAGCAGGGCCGCCGTTTCTGTCGCGTCGGTGCGCGACCGAAACGGGCCGACAACGCGGTCATGCCGGGGAGCACGAACTACCGATAGGCGGGGAAACGCCTCGTCGGTGAGCGTCACCCACCACCAACGGTGCGGGAACCTCGATCGACGGTTGTACGGCGGTGCATGCGCGGCAAGCATCCGCAGTTCACGGACTCCGGCCTCGAGGGCATGTGCGCGCTCGACATGGTCGACGGCGCCGGCCAGGGCGACCATCTCCTTCATCCGGCCCCGAGAATCGGCGCCGTTGAAGTACTGACTGACCCGGCGGCGCAAGTCGACGGCGGTGCCCACATAGAGGACTTCGCCCGATGGCCCTCGGAACAGATAGATCCCCGGGCGGTGCGGCAGCCGGTCGGCGAGCACTCGCTTGCGACGCTGTGCCGGCGTCACGCCCGGTAGGTATGCACGCAGCTCGGCGTAGGAATGCACGCCCTGGTTGCCCACCCGCTCAATCAGGGCATGCAACACCTCGACAGTGGCGCGCGCGTCGTCGAGGGCGCGGTGTGTGGGTTGGGTGGCGACGGAAAACAAGCGCGCCAAAGCGGCCAACCGCACGCTGGGTGCTTCTTCGCGGCTGAGCACTCGGCGAGCCAGCCGGACCGTGCACACCACCTTCGATCCCGGCCGCGCGATGTCGCAGCGCCCTGCGGCCGCCCGCAGGAACCCGATATCGAACCCGGCGTTGTGGGCGACCAGGACCGAGTTGCCGACGAACTCGAAGAACATCGGCAAGACGGGGTCGATCGTCGGGGCATCACACAGCATGGCCGTGGTGATTCCGGTCAATCGCACGATCTGGGGTGGGATGCTGCGTTGCGGGTCGACCAGGGTCGCGAATTCGCCCAGGATCACGCCACCACGTACCTTGACGGCCCCGATCTCGGTGATGGCGTCCGGCGGCGATGCTTCAGTGCCCGTCGCTCGTCCGCCGGTGGTCTCCAGGTCCACGACCACGAAGGTGGTTTCGCGCAGCGACACGTCGTCTGCCTGGGCGGCCGCCGGGTCAGTGAGGTCGGTGCCCGGTAAGGCGATGTCCGCAAAGGCGGCCGGATCGAGCCCGGTGAGACTCAGCTGAGTTCCACCCGTCGCACCCATGGCCGTGACGTTAGGCACTCGCACCGGCATTCGCCGGTTCCCACGCGGCGCGCGCAGACACTCGCACCGGCTGTCAGGGAGTGCTGCCGGATCTCGGCAGGACCAGATCTGTCGGTGGCGCCGGTTAGCGTTCGGCTCAGTTGACAGTGAGCGCAAGACACTACCGAGAGGACCGACCCCAAATGGCACACACCAGCGGAACCGACAGCAAAAGCGGTGCGGGGGCCGAACCGGGCGATCCGGTGGTGATTGATTGTGATGACTGCGCGGTCCGCGGGCCCGCGTGCCGCGACTGTGTAGTCAGCGTCTTGCTCGGGGTCCCCGACGAGTTGATGTACGACGAACGCGTGGCGCTGGAAGCCCTCGCGGATGCCGGGCTGGCGCCAAGGTTACGGCTGGTCCCAATCCGCCGTAACCGAGCGACTGGCGTCGCGTAGAAGTTATGTATGGTGGTGATCGCGCAAAGACGCGCTCCCACATGAAAACTACAGAAATCTTGCTATTTTCTTAACTCTCCCGTTTGGACAAACGCCGATATCATTTCGTAACCTATTTGAGACCTAAACCGGCTCGACGGCACATCGCAGATGGCAGTTTAAGGAAGCAAAATCTTGAGGCTCGACTGTAGGCAATTGACTGCGCGCGTTATCCGGCGGTCCGCCATCGGTTCGTTAGCGAGCTTCACCGCGTTGTCCGGCTTCGTCGCCGCGGGTGCGATGGCGGACCAGGCTGAGGACGCGCTGGCAAAGCTAAACGAGCTATCTCGGCAGGCGGAACAAACCACCGAAGCGATGCACAGCGCAGAGCTCGACTTGGGCGCGAAGCTGGCGGCTCAGCAGGCCGCTGAAAACAAGCTCACTGACGACCAGGCCGCGCTGGACGCCGCCAAGGGGCAGCTGGCCTCGTTCCAGACCGCGGTCAACAAGGTCGCCGCGGCCGCTTACATGGGTGGTCGCGCCAACGGTATGGACACGATTCTGACGGCTCCGTCCCCGCAGCTGCTGATCGACGGCCTGTCGATGCAGCGCGTGATGGCGCACCAGATGGCCACCCAGATGTCGGGTTTCCGGACCGCCAGGGAGCAGGCCGCCAAGGCTGAGCAGGCCTCCGAGAAGTCGGCCGCCGATGCCAAGTCCGCCGCCGAACAAGCTGCGGCCGTGCGGGCAAATCTGCAGCACAAGCAGAGCCAGCTGCAGGTCCAGATCGCGGTCGTCAAGTCGCAGTACCTGGCATTGACTCCGGACCAGCGCACCGCGCTCGCCGATCCAGGACAGGTTCCCGCCGGATTGCCAGGTGCCCCCGGGCCGGCGCCGGAGGGCACACCGCCAGGTGGACCGCCGCCAGCGGGCGCACCGGTGCCGGGTGAGGCCCCGCCGCCCGGTGGAGTGTCCGCGATGCCGTTCACGCCGCCAGACGGTGCCGGCGGCGACCGCGCGGCCGTGGTGCAGGCGGCGCTAACCCAAGTTGGGACGCCCTACGCGTGGGGCGGTGCCGCTCCAGGTGGGTTCGACTGCTCCGGGTTGGTCATGTGGGCCTTCCAGCAAGCCGGCATCGCGCTACCTCACTCCAGCCAGGCGCTGGCCCATGGAGGTCAACCGGTATCGCTGTCGGACCTGCAGCCAGGCGACGTCCTGACCTTCTACTCCGACGCGTCACATGCCGGCATCTACATCGGTGACGGACTGATGGTCCATTCGTCCACCTACGGTGTACCGGTGCGGGTGGTGCCGATGAATTCCTCGGGACCGATCTACGACGCGCGCCGCTACTGACGGCTCTGCCACGGTGCTGCGGCATCGATCCCGATGGTTTTCGATTGCGCTGGCGTGCATATTTGTCATCGAGTTGGTAACGGCTGCCGCCGTAACGCGTCATCCGGATAGTGCGCCACAGCGGTCACTAGCGTCTGCTGAGGATCCTGGCCCGCCGACGGTTGTCATCGGAGATCGGACCGTGCGGCTGATCAACCTCGGCGGCGCGAACTCCGACCTACTGTTGTCGCGCGTCGGGGCGGACATCCGCGGCGCGGTCAATGCGGTGGTGGCCTTTTGGGGCACCGACTGGGCCCGCGAAATCTCGGTGGTGGCCGCCGGTTCAGACGAACAATTCCGAACGGCGGCGGGCGGCGGTACGGCGTCCCAATGGGCTGACATCGCGGCGGTGACTGGGCCGAGCGCTTCGATCCTGGCAGCCGGGCGGTGGCTGGCCAACGAATTGTGTTCGCACCAGGCGCGGTCAAGATGAGCGCCACGGCGCTGCGAATAGTGCTGACCCACGAGCTTTTTCACTACGCGGCCCGCGTTGACACGGCACTTGACGCGCCGCGGTGGTTGACCGAGGGGGTGGCCGATTTCGTCGCGCGGCCGACCACTTCCCAGCCGGCTGAGGCCCCACCCGCAGCTCTGCCGTCAGACGACGACCTCGACATTCCCGGGCCGGCGCGCTCGCGAGCGTATGACCGAGCATGGTGGTTTACCCGATTTGTGGCCGACACCTATGGCACCACCAAGTTGCGCGACCTCTACCTGGCCGCCTGCGGTCCAGGGCATTCGGACTTGCCGCGAGCCGCGCTCGAGGTGCTCGGCACGGATGCTGTCGGGCTGCTCGCCGGCTGGCAGCAATGGATGAGCGTCTCGTCCTGATTCGAGCACGATCCAACGCGTGGCAAAGACCGCTGGATAGTCCACATCGTGGCCAGGCTAGATTGGCCCTGGTGAGTCGGGTCCTGCTGGTAACTAACGACTTTCCGCCCCGTCGCGGCGGCATCCAGTCATATCTGAGCGAGTTCGTCGGTCGCCTCGTTGAGGCCGGGTCGCATTCCATAACGGTCTATGCACCGCAATGGAAGGGTGCGCAGGGGTATGACGACGTGGCCCGGGCCGCGGGCTATCGGGTGGTACGCCATCCCAGCACGCTGATGCTGCCCGTTCCGACAGTCGACAGCCGGATGCGCCGGCTGATCGCCCAGCACGACATCGATACCGTGTGGTTCGGTGCGGCCGCACCGTTGGCTCTGCTGGCGCCGCGTGCGAGGCAGGCTGGTGCGACCCGGGTGCTGGCCAGCACGCATGGTCACGAGGTGGGTTGGTCGATGCTTCCCGTCGCGCGGTCGGTACTGCGTCGAATCGGGGACACCACTGACATTGTGACCTTCGTCAGTCGCTACACGCGCTCGCGATTCGCGCCGGCCTTCGGGCCCGCGGCTTCATCGGAATACTTGCCGCCCGGAGTCGACACCGACCGGTTTCGGCCGGACCCGGCCGCCCGCGCCGAACTTCGCAAGCGCTACCAGCTGGGGGAGCGGCCCACCGTGGTGTGTGTGTCGCGGCTGGTGCCGCGCAAGGGCCAGGACACCCTGATCAAGGCGCTACCCGCGATCCGCCGGAGGGTCGACGGGGCGGCGCTGGTAATCGTCGGAGGCGGCCCCTATCTGGAGACGTTGCGCAAGCTGGCGCGGGACTGCGAGGTGGATGAGCATGTGACGTTCACCGGCGGCGTGCCGGGCGAGGAGCTGCCGACCCATCACGCGATGGCCGACGTGTTCGCGATGCCGTGCCGCACTCGGGGCTCTGGTATGGACGTTGAGGGCTTGGGCATCGTCTTTCTCGAGGCGTCCGCCAGCGGCGTGCCGGTCATTGCGGGTGAATCTGGTGGAGCGCCGGAAACGGTGCAGTACAACAAGACCGGGCTGGTGGTCGACGGCAACTCGGTGGACAAGGTCGCCGGCGCGGTCATCGAGGTGTTGGCCGATCGCGACCGGGCGGCCCGGATGGGTGACGCCGGCCGGCAGTGGGTGACGTCTCAGTGGCGCTGGGACACGTTGGCGGCCCGCCTCGCCGAGCTTCTGCGCGGCGACGATGCCGGCCGGTGAGGCCGGAGGAGGAGTCGGGCGATTGGGGTGGTGCGCGGCGACGATGCCGGCCGGTGAGGCCGGAGGAGGAGTCGGGCGATTGGGGTGGTGCGCGGCGACGATGCCGGCCGGTGAGGCCGGAGGAGGAGTCGGGCGATCCGCTCATGCGCGCCGCCGGCGGAGCCGCCGGCGGCGCGTTGGACTAATCCTTGGTGTAGATCGCCTCGATCTCGACGGAGAACTTTTCGGCGACCACGTTGCGCTTGACCTTCATCGTTGGCGTCAACTCGCCGGTGTCCTCGGTGAAATCGACGTGCAGAATTCGGAATTTGCGGATCGATTCGGCGTGGGACACCGCCAAGTTGGCCTCCTTGACGGCCGCATCCACCTCCGCAACCAGGTCGGGGTCCTCGGCCAGGTCGCGCACCGCCGCATGGTCGGCCTTGCTGTTGCGTTGCTTCCAACCGCCGAACGCCTCGGGATCGATGGTGATCAGTGCGCCGATGAACGGCTTGGCGTCCCCGACCACCATCGCCTGGCTGATCAGCGGGTGCGCCCGTAGCTGATCCTCTAGCACCGCGGGGGCGACGTTCTTACCGCCCGCGGTGACGATGAGCTCCTTCTTGCGGCCGGTGATGCTCAGGAAGCCGTCGTCGTCAATTGCGCCGAGGTCGCCGGTCCGGAACCAGCCGTCGGTGAATGCCTCGTCGGTGGCCTGTTCGTTGCGCCAGTAGCCGCTGAACACCACGCCGCCGCGTACCAATAACTCGCCGTCGTCGGCGATTCGCAAACTGTTGCCGGGCACCAGTTTTCCGACCGTCCCGATTTTGAGAGCGTCAATCTGGTTGACCGTGACGGCCGCGCTGGTCTCGGTCAGTCCGTAGCCCTCGTAGATGGTTAGGCCGACCCCGCGATAGAAGTGACCAAGTCGTGCGCCCAACGGTGCCCCACCGGAGACCGCCGCGTGGCAGTCGCCGCCAAGCGCCGCGCGCAGCTTGTGGTACACGAGCCGGTCGAACAGCGCATGCTTGGCGCGCAACAGCAACCCCGGGCGGCCGTCATCCCAGGCTCGACTCCAATCGACCGCCGTCTGCGCGGCGAGCTTGAAGATCGCCCCCTTGCCGTCGTTGGAGGCATTCTGTTCCGCGGTGTTGTAGACCTTCTCGAAAACCCGCGGTACCGAAACCACAACGGTGGGTTTGAACACCGCAAACAGTGGCAGCAGATTCTTGATGTCGCTGGTGAATCCGACGGTCACCTTGCTGGCGAAGGCCGACAAGGTAAGCGCCCGGGCCAGCACGTGGGCCAGTGGCAAGAAGACCAGCAGCCGTTGCCCGGGGGTCAGCAGCGTGGGTAGGCACTCCTGCGTGCCGCGAATCTCGTGAAGCAGGTTGGAGTGGGTGAGTTGGCAGCCCTTCGGCCGCCCGGTGGTGCCCGAGGTGTAGATCAGGGTTGCCGGATCCGAGGAGCGCAGCGCATCGAGTCGCGCCGTCAGCTCTGCCCGGTCAACCGACCCGCCCTCCTCGGCGAGCTGCTCGAGCGCCTTGGGACCCGAACCGTTGATAACCAGGACGCGGCGCAGGGCGGGCAGGTCACCGGTCAGCTCTGCGATCATTGCGGCATGCGCGTCAGTCTCAGCGAACGCCAGCACGGCTTCTGAATTCTGCAGCACCCAGCGCACCTGCTCGGCAGACGATGTCTCGTAGATGGGCACGGTGACAGCGCCCACCGCCAGGATCGCCAGATCCAGGATCGCCCACTCGTAGCAAGTGGCCGAGAAAATGGACACCCGGTCACCGGCCTGGACTCCGAGTGCGATCAAACCCAATGCTGCAGAACGAATGTGCCGGGCCGCCTCGGCGCAGGTGATATCGGTCCAGATATCGTCGATCTGGCGCTGATAGATGATGTGGTCGGGATCATCGCGCTCGTGCTCGAAAACTATGGCCGCGACGTTGTCGCGCTCGTCGACGGAAAAACGGGCGGGGACACTGTACTGACGCACTTCGTTTCGACCTCGCTACACCTGTTGTGGCGTTGATTGCCATTTTGCGGGCGGACTGCCTGCTCACAGCCTAATCGCAGCATTCGCGCAGCATGGAGGCGCCTGGTTGGCACCTGGTTCGGATTCTCACTGCGATTGCCCGCGCGCGGGTTCCGCACCTGCGGGGTGGTGCCAGCCCCCCTCAGGTGGGTGTGTGAAGCTGTGGCCATGAACAGCATCCAGATCGTGGATGAGACGTATATCGCCGCGGATGGCGCACGGGTCGGAGCCGCGGTCGCGGATCGATCAAGCTGGAGCCGGTGGTGGCCCGATCTGTGGCTGCAAGTCACCGAGGACCGCGCCGACAAGGGAATCAGGTGGGCGGTTACCGGGGCCTTGACCGGCACGATGGAGATCTGGCTCGAGCCGTCGTTGGACGGGGTCGTGCTGCACTATTTCCTGCATGCTGAACCCACTGGAGTGACGGCTTGGGAGTTGGCCCGGATGAAGCTGGCGAAAATGACGCATCAGCGCCGGGTGGCGGGCAAGAAGATGGCGTTCGAGGTGAAAACGACGTTGGAGCAGACACGCCCGATCGGAGTTTCTCCGGTAATTTAGCCGGGTCAAGGTAGCGCTTCGGGGAGTACCGTTTCTGCCGGAAGGCCGTGTCCCCGGGAAAAAACATCGAGTGCGGGGGCAGAGAAAGGTGGTCAGGTGGCGGACAAGACGACGCAGACGATTTACATCGATGCGGAGCCGGGTGAGGTGATGAAAGCGATCGCTGACATCGAGGCCTACCCCGAATGGATCTCCGAGTACAAGGAAGTCGAAATCCTCGAGGCCGATGACGACGGCTATCCGATGTTGGCCCGGATGTTGATGGACGCCACCATCTTCAAGGACACCCTGATCATGGCCTATGAGTGGCCGGCAGACCGTCAATCGCTTAGCTGGACCCTGCAGTCCAGCTCGCTGCTGAAGGCCCTTGAAGGTTCGTATCACTTGGCGCCCAAAGGCTCTGGTACTGACGTTACCTACGAGTTGTCGGTTGATCTGGCCATTCCGATGATCGGAATGCTCAAGCGCAAGGCTGAGCGCAGGCTGATCGACGGAGCCCTGAAAGATCTGAAGAAACGAGTTGAGGGCTGAGTGATCCTGTTGCGCCCACCCCGGCTCAGATCAGTCTCTTCGTAGGCAAAGGCGGGGTAGGAAAATCCACTTTGGCGGCCGCCACCGCGGTTTGTGACGCCACTGCTGGTCAGCGGGTGTTGGTGGTATCCACCGATCAGGCGCACTCGCTGGGTGATGTGCTGGGCATTGCGGTTGCGCCGACGGGCTCCGGCGAGCCGGTTCGTGTTTTTGCTGATCTCGAGACCGGTCAGGTCGACACCGGCGGGGGGTTCTTGGACGCCCTAGCGCTGGACACCCTGGCGTTGCTCGAAGACCGCTGGCGAGACGTTGTCGATGCCCTCAATGGGCGATTTCCGGATTCGGAGTTGGGCAGCATTGCTCCCGAGGAGCTCTCCGCGCTGCCCGGAGTCCAGGAAGTGCTCGGTCTGCACGCGGTCGGTGAGCTCGCGGCCAGTGGACGTTGGGACCGCATCGTGGTCGACTGCGCCTCGACCGCGGACGCCCTGCGGATGTTGACCCTCCCCGCCACCTTCTCCCTGTACGTCGAGCGCGCGTGGCCGCGGCATCGCCGGCTCAGTCTCGCTATCGAAGATGGCCGCTCGGCCGCGCTGGTGGAGCTGCTGGAGCGAACCAGTGCCAGCGTCGATCGACTCAGCACTTTGCTGACGGATGGTTCTCTGGTCGGCGCGCATCTGGTGCTGACTCCTGAGCGGGTGGTCGCAGCGGAGGCGACGCGCACGCTGGGATCGTTGGCCCTGATGGGCGTCCGCGTCGAGGAATTACTCGTCAATCAGGTTCTGGTGCGGGACGAGGCATACGAGTACCGCAGTCTGCCCGACCACCCCGCCTTCTACTGGTATGCCGAACGCATCTCCGAGCAGCGTGCCGTTCTCGAGGAACTCGACGCCACCATTGGCGATGTGGCGCTGGTGCTGGTTGCGCATGCGGCCGGCGAGCCGATCGGACCCAAGGCCCTCGGTGGGCTGCTTGATGGCGCCCGCCGGCGCCGCGGAAGCGCGCCGCCGGGGCCGCTGCGTCCGATTGTTGACCTCGAGTCCGGGTCCGGCCTTGGGTCGGTATATCGTCTGCGGCTAGCGTTGCCCCAGCTCGATCCCGGTTCGTTGACACTGGGCCGAGCTGATGACGACCTGATCATCAGTGCCGGCGGCATGCGGCGCAGGGTGCGGTTGGCCTCCGTATTGCGGAGGTGCATCGTGCTGGACGCGCGCCTGTCTGGCGGTGAGCTGACCGTTCGATTTCGACCAGATCCGGAGGTGTGGCCGACGTGACTGGGCCCCATACCGAAGTTGGTCCTGAACTGCGCAAACTCGCCCAGGCGATCCTCGATGGCGTAGATCCTGCACTGCGCGCCGCGGCCGCCATGGCATCGGGCGGAGCGACCGGCAAGTGCCAACAGGTGTGGTGCCCGCTGTGTGCGCTCGCTGCGCTGGTCAATGGTGAGCAGCACCCGTTGACGACGGTTATCGCCGAACACAGTGTGGCGTTGCTCAACGTGATTCGCGCCATAGTCGACGACATCGACCGATCGGCGAAACCGCCGCCGGATGGTCCGCCCGGCGGGGGCCTCAGCAGTGAGAGCGCCCCCGAAAACGGGTCGGCGAACGCCGATGCGAAGACGCGCTACCAGGCGATCCCGATTACTCTGCAAGAGTAAGCGACCAACCTACGGAGGTGGTCGTACCTATCGCCGATGGGTACAGTTGGCGCAGACATCATTCCGATGCGGGTGAGAGGGAGGGCCATGTGGTACTACCTATTCAAGTACATCTTCATGGGCTGGCTCTTCACCCTGCTGGGGCGGCCGAAAGTCGAAGGGCTGGAACACATCCCGAGCTCCGGGCCGGCTATTCTCGCCAGTAATCACCTCGCTGTGGCCGACAGTTTCTACCTGCCATTGGTCGTGCGTCGTCGGATCACCTTCCTGGCGAAGGCCGAATACTTCACCGGTACCGGCGTGAAAGGCTGGATCAACCGCTGGTTCTACAGCGTCTCCGGGCAGGTGCCGATCGACCGCACCAATTCCGACGCGGCACAGGCCGCACTCGAAACCGCCGCAGGACTGCTGCGCCAGGGCAAGCTGCTGGGCATGTACCCAGAAGGCACCCGCTCGCCCGACGGTCGCCTCTACAAAGGCAAGACGGGCCTGGCTCGGCTGGCGCTGCACACCGGAGTTCCGGTCATCCCGGTGGCGATGATCGGCACCAATGTCGTCAACCCGCCGGGACGCAAGATGTTGCGCTTCGGCCGCGTCATCGTTCGTTTCGGTAAGCCGATGGATTTCTCGCGGTTCGAGGGTCTGGCCGGCAACCACTTCATCGAGCGGGCCGTCACCGACGAGGTGATGTACGAGCTGATGGGGCTCTCGGGCCAGGAGTACGTCGACATCTACGCCGCCAGCATCAAGAACGGCGGCAAGGGGGATGACGACGGGTCCGGCGACGCGGTACGGATTCCCGAAACCGCCGCCGGATAATCAGCGCGCGGCCGGGGCCGGGGTTCGGTCCGGCTCCGCCGGACGCTGCATTGTCATCCGGGTGGTGACCGTCAGTCCGGCCACGACGATCACGGCCAACGCCCACCACACGTAGGACATGCCGGCCAGCTGACGCCACCAGGCCGCGGTGGCCTCGCGGTGTTTGGGCAGCAAATCGATCGGTGACCAGCGCATCAGCGCCAATCCGGCAATGGTGACCACCGCCAGCGCGACGTTGCGCCGCCGCCAGGCCAGCACCCCGGTCACGACCACCGCCGGCAACATCCAAACCCAATGATGCGACCACGACACTGGGGAAACCACCAGGCCGAACAAGGCGACACAGATCACCGCAAGGCTTGGCTCTTCGGCCCGCAGGACCCGCCGCATCGCCCAGACGGTCACCGCGAGTACCCCTAAAGACAGCAACACCCACAGCAGGTGGCTCGCATGCTCGCCGATCGGTAGGCGGGCGAGTGCGCCCGCAATGTTCTGGTCGGTGTTGAGCGCCGCGGAACCGATCCGGTCGGTGTGCAGCAAGGTGTCGGTCCAGTACTCCCATGAGTCGTGCCAGGCCAGCGCGAAACCGGCCAGCGTGGCGACCACGAAAGACGCCACCGCCGTCAGCGCCGCCCGGTTGTCGCGGCGCAGCAGGAAGTAGAGCAGGAACACGGCCGGAGTCAGCTTCAGGGCGATCCCCAAGCCGAGCAACAGCCCCCGGGGCCGCGGTGTGCGACGCGGGAAGCAGTCGAGTATCACCAAGGTCATCAGCACGGCATTGATCTGGCCAAAAGCGAAGTTGGAACTGATCGGCTCCAGCCAGAGCGAGGCCGGGGCCACGATGATGACCGCCAACCACAACCGGCGCAGCCACGCGGGTCCGGGCAGCTGCTCCGAGTTGGGCCACACATCCAGAGCGGTAAGCACCACCACCGTCGACGCGCTCAGCACCACCAACGTCAAGAATGTGATCGCCACACTGGCCGCCGGCATGTGTAACCAGGCAAACGGGCTGAACACCACCGCCGACAGCGGAGGGTAGGTGAACGGCAGGTCCAGTCCGATTGGTGTGTGGAACTTCACGTCGCCGCTGTAGAGCGGGCGCCCGTCCAACCAGGCCTGACCGCCCATCTGATAGATGTCGATGTCGATGCGGTATGGGATGTGCCCGAACAACCGCCAGACCACGCATCCCAGTGCCGCGGCCGCTACCAGCCACAGCAGGTACCAAACCGAGACCCGCCCGAGTCGACTGCCCACGTCGGGCGACCTCAATGTACTCATTTCCCCGACAGCCTAATCGTTACCGGACGGCCGGACACCGCTGCAGCGAGGCTGCCGACCTGCATTCGTCGGTGGGCGTAACTTTTTTGTGGTGTTCTATTGGCTGCAGCATGACATTGTCGACCGCGGCCGATTGCCGCTTTTGTGCTGCCTGGTTGCCTTCATCCTGACGTTTTTTGTGACCCGCACCTTCGTGCGCGTCATCCGCGGGCGCCCAGACGATGGCCCGCTGCCCAGGTGGTGGCAGCCCCGCAATGTGCACCTCGGGTCGGTGCATGTCCACCATGTGACATTCGGGGTGGTGCTGGTGATGATCTCGGGGCTGACCTTGGTGACGCTGGCTGTCAACGGACGCGAGCCCGAACTCAGCGTGGCGGCAACTTTTTTTTGGGATCGGCGCGGCACTGGTGCTCGACGAGTATGCGTTGATCCTGCATCTGTCCGACGTCTATTGGGAGGAAGACGGCCGTACCTCGGTGGACGCGGTTTTTGCGGCGGTAGCGGTGGCGGGTCTGCTGACCCTGGGTTTGCATCCCCTGATGTTCTTCCCGACGATCTGGTCCGGTAGCGATTCGGTGCTCCCGCGTGCGGTGGTGGTCGGCGGATTGGTGCTCACGCTGCCGCTGGCAACGGTGGTGCTGATCAAGGGCAAGGTGTGGACCGGGTTGCTCGGCATGTTCATCGTGGTGTTGCTGGTCATCGGTGCAATCCGGCTGTCGCGGCCGCATGCCCCTTGGGCCCGGTGGCGCTATACCGCGAAACCGGACAAGATGCGGCGAGCGTTGCAGCGCGAGCGCACCTTGCGCCGCCCGGTGGTGCGGGCCAAGCTCTGGTTGCAGTGTGCGATCGCCGGCACCCCTCGGCTGCCCGACGAGCGCGCCGTCGAGGCGCAGTTGGATCGCGACGTTCACCCCGCGCCGCCACCCGAGGGCACCGAGCCGATATTGACCTCCGTATAGGCTGCGGCGATGCGGTACTTCTATGACACCGAGTTCATCGAGGATGGCCGCACCATCGAACTGGTCTCGATCGGCGTGGTCGCCGAGGACGGCCGTGAGTACTACGCCGTTTCCACGGAATTCGATCCGGAACGGGCTGGAAGTTGGGTTCGTGCCCATGTTCTGACCAAACTGCCGTCACCCGCCTCGCAGGTGTGGCGTTCGCGCCGCCAGATCCGCCTGGACCTGGAGGAGTTCCTCGGTGTGGACAGCGGCGAGCAGATCGAACTATGGGCCTGGGTCGGGGCCTACGATCATGTCGCGCTGTGTCAGTTGTGGGGTCCGATGCCGGGCCTGCCGAAGGCGATACCGCGTTTCACCCGGGAATTGCGGCAGCTGTGGGAGGATCGCGGCAGCCCGCGGCTACCCCCGCGGTCCCGAGATGCCCACGACGCGCTGGTCGATGCCCGTGATCAATTGCGAAGGTTTTTGATCATCACCGACCGCTAGCAACGTTCGGCCCATCAGCCCGCAACAATGCCCAGTTACCATGTACCGATGAACTGGACCCGACTAACCGCCGTTGGCGGTGGGCTTTCCGATGGGATGACCGCTGCTGACCGTCCGAATTTCGGACGGTCAGCCCGCGGCGCTGGGGTCGGTTACCCGGGTCCGGCGCGCGCCTGTTCGTGACCAGGCGCGGGCAGGATTGCGACGCTCCCGGATCGTCGCCCCGGTCGGGGGCGGTCCGGTGGTGGCGCAGCGCGTGCTACTTGTGAGCGCCCACATCACCCGCGCTGCCCGACGCCGCGGCCAGCAGCGTGATACCGGCGGCCATTCCCCCACCGAAACCGATGCACAGGATATTGCCGTGCAGCTCGGGGTACGCGTGGTGCAGGGTGATGGGGATCGATGCCGAACCGGTGTTGCCGAATCGGTCGATGGTTTGGTGGCATGTGGCGTTACGCAGGTCCAGTAGCGAGTAGATCTCATCGAGCATGCGTCCATTGGCTTGGTGCATCACCACGTGGTCGATGTCCTCCACAGCGAGGTGGTGTCGCGCCAAGAATTTGCGGACTTGCTCCGGGACCGTGGTGGTGACGAAGTCGCGGACGCCTCGACCGTCCATGTGGAAGTAGTGCTGTCCCGCGTCGAGAGTGGCCGTGGTCAGGGGCTGGCGGCTGCCGCCGCCGGGCACCCCGATCAGGTTGATGTGCTGGGTGAAGGTGTGCAGTTCGGTGTCGACGATGCGCAGGTGCCTCGAGCTGGCTGTGGTGGGTCCGACCACCACAGCACCGGCGCCGTCGCCGAACAGGCAGACCGTTTTTCGGTCGGTGGGGTCAAGGATGCGTGAGTAGACGTCTGCTCCGATGACCAGCACGTGGATGCTGTCACGTTGGGCCAGCGCGTGTGCGGTGTTGATGGCGAACAGGAACCCGCTACACACCGCATTGGTGTCGAAGGCGTATGCGCTGTTGGCGTGCAGCGCATTTTGGACAAAGGCGGCCGTGGGTGGCTGGGGTTGGTCGGGTGTGGAGGTCGAGACGATGATCGCTCCGAGCTGCCCGGCGTTGATTGCGGTGTTGGCGAGGGCCTGTTCGGCGGCCTGGACGGCCAGATCCGAGGTGGCCTGCTCCGGGTCGGCCCAGCGTCGGGTCCGGATCGCAGTTCGGGCGAATATCCAGGCATCGTCGATGCCGGCGCTGGCACCTGCCTGGTTGTTGGTGACGACGCGCGGCGGTACGAATGCGGCGGTGCCTAGTATGCCCACTGTGGGCGGTAAGGGCACAGATTCCTCTGGGGGAGAGGGCATTTGCGCGAGCGCGCAACCACAGCAGCATTCGGGACGGTGCTCCATGATCTCCTCCAGGAAATTGTTGTGGAAGTTATTGCGAGATCAGTGTCGAATGGGTGACCGTTGACAGCGTGTGGATGGCGCTGGCCCGGTCACCGTGGATGCAGTTGTGGTCGAGTTGAAGTGGCGGTCTTGGATTTTGGTGTTGTCCTGCTGACGACCGCGGCCAAGACGCCGGCCGTGAACTACCTGGCTGAACCAACGGTCGCCAGTTTCTTTTCGCTCACGGCCGCGCCTTGTCGTGTGCTGATGTTCGCCGCAGCCCCTGGGCGCTGATGCGAGTCCTAGGTTCGCAAGTCCCCGAATACTTCCTTTTCGCGCTCCATGTCGATGGCGCGCGATGCGTAGCGTGCGGTCTCCAATGACCACGCCACGTTGCCGGTTATCCAGTTGCTGCAGGTATCCAGCATGGAGATCACGCCTTGTTGATCTTCGGTTGGCAAGCGTGGGATGAGGCGGGTGTGGATGAGCTGTTTGGTTTGATCGAAGCGCGCGATCTCCTCGTGCAGGTACTGACTGACCCGGTCGGCTGCTTGCGCAGTCGTGAGATCATCCTGAGACTGCAGGACGGCGACGTAGTTGCACAGGTCGCCCAGACTGAGCTCTTTGGGCGCGGAGTAGAGGTCGTTGCTCCAGGACACGATGTTGTTGGCGGCTTCGCGAGCGGCCCGTATGTATGGGTGCACCAACAGCGACTCCGATAGGGCACGTCTAGCGGCGGCTTCGCCGAGGTCGAGCGTGATGAATACTGCGCTGGAGATCAGCCGGTGGGCTCGATATGACTGTTCGTCGAGCGCAATGCGTGATGCGTTGATCAGGGCATGGCTTCGGTAGGAGTTGACGTAATCGACCATGTCGTTGGCCAGTCGTCTGCACCAGTACGCCGGCATGCCCTGGGTAGTCCGCTCCCAAAGATCCTCCAACGCCACCACATAGGGCCTGACTACTGGGCTCGGGGGTGCTGAGGGCAGCCCGGTGTAGACGGTGTTGGTGGCCGCCGCCGTCGCAATGGCAAAGTCCTGATCGCAGCCGTCTATCGATTCATCGAAAACGTCGTCGAAGGCAAAGAGCCAACCGATCCAGTCCGCCATCAGATCAAGCTCCGCACCGGTTGCCGCCGGATAGGTCCATGCCGCCAGGCGATGCTGCGCGAGTGCATCGAAGGCGTCACCGTTGGGGCCGTCGAGGACGATGCCTGTGGCGCGAGACCATGTCTTCAGGTGTTCCCCTGCTTTGTCGACATCGGGGCTGATTGTCGCCTCGGTACCCAAGTCGACCTGGGGGAAGTCAATAACGTTCACTTGGAGTCCATTTCCGTTGCGCTACTGGGAATTTCCGCCGCTGATTGAACAGGCTCGTCCTCAATGGATTCTCAACGGATCTTGAACCGTGGCGGAGTGTCTCGCCGCGAAAGGAGTGTGATCAAGCTGGGCAGCTTGATGTTTCGGCGTCGCAAGGTGTGATGTGAATGGAGAGCCCGTCGGGCGTGTGTGATCGGGGCCGGGCGAGCGGCAGAGCGGAGTTAAGTCCCTGCAAGAGCGACATCTTCACGAAGTCTCGCACTCTCATCGCCGCCCGCGTCGCATCCTGAATATGGGTACCAAAACGCACTTGCCTGCGGGTTCCGCCCCGCGGCCGCGATGGCCGCATCTGGGGCGGCTGGCATGCGTCCCGGGGGAGGCGAGCGGCGCCGCGCGTCGGTCTCAAGCGACTCACCCAGACATCTATTACGTACACGTTAAATCCAGATCGCACTTGGATATTCGGTTGATCCCTACCGGATCGACATGCTTCTGCGGCCCAACGAGCGCCGCAGGTCAGCTCATTGAGAAGTTGTTGAGGCCGGTACCGGACACTGCCCGTCACCGCTTGTGGTTCGCGGACAGGTTTCTTCTGATGTGAGGAGTTGGTCGATGTCGTTGGGCATGGTCAATGTTGCCAATGCGACCCCGAACGCAGCTCGGGCGCTGCTGAAAAATGCTCGGCAACAGTGCGATCCGGTCTTGCGGACAGCAGTGGGGTGGTTGAGTGAGCCGTTGGCCAAGATGGCCGGATATCACCTCGGCTGGTGGGACGTCAATGGGGTGCCGGTAGATGGTTCGTCTGGCAAGTCGATTCGGGCGGCGTTGGCGTTTGGGGCGGCGTCGGCGTGTGGTGATGCGCGTGCCGCAGCTCCTGTGGCGGCGGCGGTGGAGTTGATGCACAACTTCTCGTTGGTTCATGACGACGTGATGGATCGCGATGCCACTCGCCGGGGTAGGGCGACGGTATGGGCGGTGTGGGGTGAGACCAATGCGATTGTTCTCGGAGATGCGTTGCACGCGTTGGCCGGCCGTGTGTTGGTTGAGATGTTGGAGCCTGAGGTTGCGGCGAACGCCGTTATGAGGTTGGAATCCTCGTGTGTGACTTTGTGCGATGGCCAGTTCGAAGATTGTGACTTTGAGACACGCGAGTCGGTGAGCGTTGATGGCTATCTGGAAATGGCGGCCGGCAAGACGGCGGGATTGATGGGTTGTGCCTGTGCGTTGGGGGCGTTGGCCGCGAATGCGGATCCTGCCACGGTGACGGCGATGCATCAGTTCGGTTTCCAACTGGGCTTGGCGTTCCAGATCGTCGATGATGTGATGGGTCTCTGGGGAGATCCGAATGTCACCGGTAAGCCGGTCGGTAGTGATCTGGCCCGCCGCAAGAAGACTTTTCCGGTGGTCGCCGCCTTGGGCTCTGGTACGGAGGCGGCGGCTAGCTTGGCGCAGCTTTATGGGGCTGAAGAGCCGATGTCAGCCGATGAAGTGCGGCAGGCGATCGACTTGGTGGAGACCGCGGGGGGCCGCAAGGCCGCCGAGCGGCAGGCCGATGAATGCATCGGTGCCGCGCTGGCGGCACTACCTGACTCCGCGCGATCAGAAGATCTGATTGCGTTGACGCAATTGGTCATTGCCCGCGACCGGTGACTTCTTACACCGAGCCGAAATGAAATCAGAACGGCCCGAGAGGCCCCCTTGCTGCACTTCTTGGTTGTCGGGTAAGCGGCCAACAGTTCAGTAGCGGTTGACGATTTGGTAGGCCGCGACGATGCGGTGATGGGGAACTGCTTCCGGGGATTTGCCGGACCACGCTGAAAGGACTGCTTGAAATGCCGGAGATCATGTTGGAGTTGGTTGATGCCGGTGGCGTCACGCAGGGTGTGGCGGAGAAGATCGCTGCGCATGAAGCGCCGGGGCTGCTACATCGCGCGTTCTCGGTGTTCCTATTTGATGACTCCGGGCGAATGGCACTGCAGCGCCGTGCCGCGGGCAAGTATCACTGGCCAGGAGTCCTGTCGAACGCGTGTTGCGGACACCCGTTTCCTGGGGAGAGCCCGCGGGTGGCCGCGCAGCGCCGAGTGCGCGAAGAGCTCGGGCTCGACGTCGAACTCGTACCGGCAGGGACGGTGACGTATCGCCACGCCGATGCGCAGACGGGTCTGGTCGAGCATGAGTTCAACCACCTGTACGTGGGGCGAATCTCGGGTCCGCCACAACCGGACCCCGACGAGGTCTCGGAAGTGCGCATGGTGACCGCGGCCGAACTGGCCCAGCTGCTCGAAGCGGATAGTTTCTCCGGTTGGTTCCTCACCGTATTAAGCGCCGCCCGAGTCGCTTTCGCCCAGTTCACGCAAGAGATCTACTAGCGATAGGGCAACAAGTGAGTCATCCCGCGATGAAGGCACGTTCGAGATCGGGTGTGGGAACGGCGACCGGGAAAGCGATCGTCCTAGGCGAGCACCTGGTGGTGCATGGGGCGGCCGCACTGGCCATTCCGATCCCAATATTGGTCGAGACGGCCACCGCACACCGGGGCCCGGCACCAACCCCGGTCCGGCAGCCAACGGTGGGGTCGATGGGTCTGGACATGGCGTCGCTGATCTCAGACTTCGCTGAACGGTTCGACGTGCCAGCCGCAGTCGCGTCGGGCGTGGTTGTCGAGGTGTCGCACGTCGTGCCATGCGGGCGTAGGTTGGGGTCGAGCGCGGCGGTGGTGCGAGCGGTGGTGCTGGCGCTTGCGGACCTGTTTGAGTGTGAGCCGTCTGCGGCGCAGGTTTATGAGCTGGTTCAGTCCAGGGAGCGAACCGCGCACGGCACACCCAGTGGGGTGGATGCGGCCGCTACCGGCGCTGACGGGCCCATTGTGTTCCGCCGGGGGGCTGTCCGACCGGTGAGCCCGGCGCCGGTAGGGGTGTTTGTGGTGGCTGACAGCGGCGAGATCAGCGCGACCAAAGACTCCGTCGCTGAGGTCGCGGCAATCTTGACTGCCGACAGAGACGGCTTGGCTCGTCGGGACTGGCTCGTCGAGCAACTCGATGCTCTGGTCGGTCGCGCGGCCATCGACATGCAGCAAGGCGATCTCACCGCACTCGGGGCAGCGATGGCTCGCAACCACGACCTGCTCCGCGGGCTGAACCTGTCAACGCCGCGGCTGGAGGGTCTCATCGAGGCGGCCAACACCAGTGGCGCAATGGGCGCCAAACTCACTGGCAGCGGTCGCGGCGGATGCGCGCTCGCACTTGCCCGCGATTGGGTCCACGCGCAAGTCATCGGTGAGGCAATGCTCAAGGCCGGCGCGGTGGCTACCTGGGCTGTCGCGCTCGACTCCTTCGCCGGACGGCTCACCGCGAGCGCATCGGGTCGCGAGGTTGCGCCGTGAGCACAGCAGCGGCGACCGCGGTCGCTCATCCCAACATCGCGCTGATCAAGTACTGGGGCAAGCGCGACGAAGAGTTCATGCTTCCGATGACCTCGAGCCTGTCGATGACCCTGGATATCTTCCCGACTACGACCACCGTCGAGGTCGGGCCCACCGGCGGTGGAGTTGGTCCGGATATCGTGATGATGGCCTGGAAGCCGGCGCCGGAGGCTTTTTCGACCCGAGTTACCGAATTCTTGGATCTGCTCCGAGTGCGGGTGAAGTCGCGGGCCCCGGCGATCGTTGATACCCACAATGCGGGGCCCACCGGAGCTGGGTTGGCCTCATCGGCGAGTGGCTTCGCCGCGCTGGCCGCCGCTGCGTGTGCGGCCTACGGGTTGGACACCGATGTCCGGGAACTGTCCCGGCTAGCGCGTCGTGGTTCAGGCTCGGCGAGTCGTTCGGTGTTCGGCGGGTTCTCGGTGTGGCACGCCGGTGCCGCGATTGGAGCCGACGGTGATGCCCAATCCTATGCCGAGCCAATCGATGTCGCGCTTGATCTAGCGCTGGTGGTCGTTGCGGTCGAGGCCGGGGCCAAGCAGATCTCGAGCCGGGCGGCAATGAGCCAGACCGTCAAGACTTCTCCGCTGTATCGAGCCTGGGCTGACGCCAGCGGTGATGACCTGCACGCGATGCAGGCCGCGCTTGCCGCCGGCGACTTGCACGGCGCCGGTGCGATCGCCGAGGCCAACGCGATGGGCATGCACGCCACCATGCTGGCCGCCCGGCCCGCTGTTCGATACATCAGTGCGGCCTCGCTACAGGTAATCGACCGGGTCGTCGCGATGCGCGGCGACGGCATCGCGGCCTACCTGACGATGGACGCCGGTCCCAACGTGAAGGTGCTCTGCTCGCGCGATGATGCGGCACTTATCGCGGCCTCACTGAAGGAGCTGAGTCAGGTCCAGACGGTGGTGGTGGCCCATCCGGGGCCCGGGGTGGCTCTTGTAGAGAAGGCCACGCGGTGAACAGCATCCGAAAAGCACCGGGCAAACTGGTCATTTTGGGCGAGTTCGCGGTCGTCGAGCCTGGCTGTGGCGCGCTGGTCGCTGCGATGGACCGCTATGTCACTGTCCAGGCCGCGGATCTGGGCATCGGTGGCGGGGTCGCCGTCAGTAGCGAGCTGATAGCTGGCACTGTGGATTTGGATTCTGACCGGTCCGTCGCGGCCCGGCAGCTGCCGCATATCGCATCCGCGGTGGCCATCGCGCGCCAGTGGCTGGACTGCCCGGACCGCGGCGTCGGACTGACGATCACCTCGCAGCTGCATGAGCGTGGCGTGAAGCTGGGCCTAGGTTCCAGTGGGGCTGTCACCGTGGCGGTTGTCGATGCGGTTACCGCCGCATGGGGCGCCCCGGTAGACCGGACGACCTTATTCCGGCTTGCGTTGATCGCGACCGCGCGCCTGACGACCTCTGGCTCCGGTGTTGACGTGGCTGCGGCGGTGTTCGGCGGCTGGCTGTCCTACCGCTCCCCGGATCGCCAAGCCATCGTCGAACTCGCCGCCGCGGACCTGCATTCGGCGGTTCACGCCGAATGGCCCGGCCACGTCATCGCCGCGGTCGCGCCGCCGCCTGAACGTCTGCTCGTCGGGTGGACGGGCGCTCCCGCGGCCACCACGGCCCAGATCGGCAGGCTGGCATCCGGCGACCGAACCCGCGACGAGATTGTGCGCCGGTTCCGCGAGTCTTCCGAAGAATGTGTCGACGCCGCTATTGGCCTGCTGACACCTGCGACGGCCTCCTGCTGCGGGTCTGCGCCCGCTGGCGCGGGACTCGGCGAGCATGTGCGTCAGTTCCGGAATCTGCTGTGCGAGTTGGACCGCGCTACTGCAATGGGCATCTTTACCGAGCGGCTCAACGCGCTGTGCGCCGCAGCAGAAACCAGCGGCGCGGCCGCTAAACCCTCCGGTGCTGGAGGTGGCGACTGCGGGATTGCATTGGCAGGAAGCTCCGTCGATGTGGCCGGGCTTGGCCGTAGCTGGCTGCACGCGGGCATCCGCCCCCTCGACGTCGACGTAGCCCCACCAACGGTGAACGCCGCCGATATTGCTCTTCCAACAACAACATCCTTCTAACAGCCCGAAAGAGGTAACCACAAATGACCACACAACAGGAGCAGCTCTCGGTGCATGTGTCCCCCTACGCTGGGTGGGGCCCATCAAGATCTCGGGCAGCGAAGGGCAATTCAGCGCCCATGCACCGTTGGCCACCTATGAATCACCGGTATGGCCGTCCGTTGGCCGCGGGGCCAAACTGTCCCGTCTGACCGAAAACGGCATTGTCACAACCCTGATCGACGAGAAGATGACCAGGTCGATCCTGCTGATCGCCCCCGATGCCGCCGTCGCAAACAACACCGCGCGCCAACTGCAGACCGAATTCGCAGAGCTAGCAGCGGTTGTCGGACAAACAAGCCGCTTCGCCGAGTTGATCGGGATGCACCCGCAGATCACCGCGAACCTACTGTTCATTCGATTCGAGTTCCGCACCGGCGACGCCAGCGGCCACAACATGGCCACACTAGCGGCCGATCACCTGATCGCACATATCCTGACCCGCTATCCGCAGATGGAATACGGATCGATCTCGGGCAATTGTGCTGCGACAAAAAGCCGACCGCGATCAACGGCATCCTAGGCCGCGGAAAAAACGTGGTCACCGAGATCGTGATTCCCCGCGACCTCGTCGAACAGCACCTGCACACCAGCGCGGCAGCGATCACCGCGCTCAACATCCGCAAGAAACTCATCGGCACCCTGCAAGCCGGTACCATCCGATCGGCCAACGCGCACTACGCCAACATGCTGCTGGCCTTCTACCTCGCCACCGGCCAAGACGCCGCCAACATCATCGCAGGCTCCCAAGGTGTAACACACGCCGAGGACCGCGACGGCGATCTGTACTTCTCCTGCACCATTCCCAACCTGATCGCCGGCACCGTAGGCAACGGTAAAGACCTGGACTTCGTCACCGACAACCTCGCCCAGCTGGGATGCCGCGAACAACGGCCCCCCGGCGCCAACGCACGCCGGCTCGCCGTAATCTGCGCGGCCACCGTGCTGTGCGGCGAACTGTCACTCATGGCCGCCCAAACCAACCCAGGCGAACTCATGCGCGCGCACACCACATACGAACGCAAACCATCGACGGCCTAACAACAGACAACCCCAAAACCGCAACACCGGAAAGGAACATCCATCATGGTCTCGATCGGAATTCACGACCTATCAATAGCCACTGCGCATTACGTACTCGACCACGCAACCCTGGCCGAACACCACGGCGTGGACGTGAACAAATACCTCATCGGTCTGGGCCAACAGCAGATGAGCATCGTCGCACCAGATGAGGACATCGTCACTTTGGCCGCCGCGGCCGCCGACCCGATCATCAAACGGCATGGCAGCCAAAAGATCCGGACAATAGTCATCGGTACCGAGACCGGCGTCGATCAGTCCAAATCGGCGGGAATCTGGGTGAGCTCCCTGCTCGGCCTACCCTCGAGCGCCCGCGTACTCGAAGTCAAGCAAGCTTGCTACGGGGCGACGGGTGCTCTGCAACTCGCGCTGGCACTCGTACACCGCGACCCGACCCAGCAGGTGTTGGTCATCGCAGCCGATGTGGCCCGCTACGACCTCGACAGCCCGGGCGAGCCCACTCAGGGCGCAGCGGCCGCGGCGATGCTGGTTTCGACAGACCCCGCGCTGCTGCGGCTGGAGGAGCCCACCGGAATCTATACCGCCGACATCATGGACTTCTGGAGACCGAACTATCGCAGCACCGCGTTGGTCGACGGAAAGGCCTCGGTCACCGCATATATGGAGGCGGCATCGGGCGCGTGGAAAGACTACACCGAACGCGGCGGTAGACCCTTCGGCGAATTCGCGGCTTTCTGCTACCACCAACCGTTCACGAAAATGGCGTACAAGGCACACAAACAACTGGCCGCAGAAGCCGGTGAAGATGCCAGCGACGCCGCGGTCCAGGCGGCGGTCGGCAACACCGTCGAGTACAACCGGCGGATCGGCAACAGCTACACCGCATCGTTGTATCTGGCCCTCGCGGCGCTGCTGGATCAAGCGGACGACCTCTCAGATCAGCCGATAGCGATGCTGAGCTACGGATCAGGTTGTGTAGCCGAACTATTCGCCGGAACCGTCACTCCCGGATATCAGCAACATCTACGCACCGATCAGCACCGCGCAGCGCTGGAAACGCGAATCCCGCTGAGCTATGAGCACTATCGCAGACTGCACAACCTCACGCTGCCCACCAACGGCAACCACCACAGCCTGCCGGTGGAAACCTCCCGCCCGTTCCGGCTGACAGCGATCTCCGAGCACAAACGGATGTACGGCGCAGTCTGATGTGAGGAGGTGGTCGATGTCGCTCGGCATGGCCGATGTTCCAGATGCGCCACCGGATGCGGGTCGGATACTGCTGGCGCGGGCTCGGCGCGAGTGCGATCCGGTAATGCGGGTAGCCGTGGGCTGGTTGGCTGAGCCGTTGGCAACCATGGCCGGGTATCACTTGGGCTGGTGGGATGTCAACGGATCCGGGACGGGTGGTTGGTCAGGGCGGGCGACGCGGGCCGCTTTGGTGGTCGGGGCAGCCGCCGCTTGCGGTGACGCGAGTGCGGCGGCTCCGGTGGCGGCGGCGGTGGAGTTGATGCACAATTTCTCGCTGGTTCACGACGACGTGATGGATCGCGATGTCACTCGCCGCGGCAGGGCGACGGTATGGACGGTCTGGGGAGAAACCAGCGCGATCATGTTCGGAGATGCGCTACACGTCTTGTGTAGTCGCGTATTGGCCGAGATGTTGGCGCCCGAGGTTGCCATGACCGCGATCGCGACGTTGGAGTCGTCGTTTCTGGGTTTGCGTGTCGGCCAGGTCGATGATGGTGACTTCGAGACGCCCAAGCGGGTAACGGTCGACGGGTACTTGCGGATGGCAGCCGGGAAGACCGCGGGATTGATGGGGTGTGCCTGTGAGCTGGGGGCGCTGACCGCGGGTGCGGATCCGTTGACGGTATCGGCGATGCGGTAGTTAGGCTACCACCTGGGCCTGGCCTTTCAGATCCTCGACGACATCGTCGGCATTTGGGGAGATCCATCTGTCACCGGCAAGCCGGTCGGCAGCGATCTGGCCCGCCGCAAGAAGACTCTGCCGGTGATTGCGGCGTTGGAGTCCGGCTCCTCGGCGGCGCTCAAACTGGCTGAGCTGTATCGGTCTACGGAGCCGATGACGGCCAATGATGTGGCGTGGGCGAGTGAACTGATCGAAGCCGCAGGGGGGGCAAGGCAGCTCGGCGGCATGCCGATGAACTCATGGATGCCGCCCTTGCCGCGTTGCCTGACCAGCTAGGCTCGGCTGATCTGATCTGATCTGATCTGATCTGATCTGATCTGATCTGATCTGATCTGATCTGATCTGATCTGATCGGCTTGGCGCAACTGGTGATCGGTCGCGATAGGTGATCAGGCGGTGCTGGGTGGTCAGCGGATCGCCGGCGTAGGAAACTCGCTCAGTGGTGTTGCGCGACTACAGCAGTCCGCTCAAGTTGCTGCCGATCGTCCACGCCGCGGCCGCAACCATCCCGGTGATTGCCAGCACCACCGCTACCCAGATCAGCACGGTGCGACGGGCATGCTGTCGTGCCCAGGCAAATTCGTTCAGGGAGATTCCGGCGAACTGCCCTGACACCGGCTCGTATTCATACTCGTCGGATTCGTCATCGAAGTCGGAGCCGGGGGGCTCGTTGTGATTCTCGGGTTCTCGGGGGAGCTCGCGCGTCGGCTGGCGGCCGTGCGGAGAGGCCGAGACTTGCTCGGAGGCCTCGAAGGGCCGGTGTTGGTTGACTCGGCTGTGCTGCAGCGCCGCCGACCGGTGCTGTGCCGAGTTGCGCGGTGCCGGCACCCGGAATTCGGGCAGCGCCAGCTCCTCCACGATTGCGTCCAGATCGGCCGCCATCTCGATCGCGTCGGCGTACCGTTCACTCGGGTCACGGGCGGTAGCGCACGCCACAAATTCATCGAACTGTGTTGGAACGCCCGTGATCACAGCGCTGGCGGGCGGCACGTCATGATCGAGTCGTTGATACGCGATGGACAACGCCGTGTCACCGGTGAACGGCGTAGCGCCGGTGAGCAGTTCGTAGGTGAGGATGCCGGCGGAGTAGACGTCACTACGGGGGCCGGCGTTGCCGTCGCGGACCTGCTCCGGGGACAGATAGGCTGCGGTGCCCAAAATGACGCTGGTGGAGGTGATCCCAGCCGCTGCGACGGCACGGACCAGCCCGAAGTCCGCGATTTTCACGTCACCGTCATCGGAGATCAGGATGTTCTCCGGCTTGACGTCGCGGTGGACCAAGCCGGCTCGGTGCGCGGTCGCCAGTCCACCAAGCACCGGGCGCAGCACCGCCGCGACGGCATGGGGCGGCATCGGGCCACGTTCGCTCAGCAGCTCCCGCAGGGTGCCGCCTTCGATGAGCTCCATCACCAGAAATGGATGCCGCGCATCTAAGCCCTGGTCGTAGACGGCGATCAAGCCGGGGTTCTTCAGCCGGGCGACCGTGCGGGCCTCGAGCTGAAAGCGGGTGAGGAATTGCTGATCGCCCGCATAGCGGGAGTCCATCACCTTCAGTGCGACCGGGCGATCGAGGCGAACGTCCAGGCCGCGGTAGACCGTCGAGGTTCCGCCGCTGGCGATCCTGGCCCCGACCAGGTAACGGCCATCCAACAGCGCGCCGTCCAATTGGTCCCCAATCCCGGCTTCAATTCGGCCCCGATGCGGGCCGACACGGTCTGCGAAGGAGCCGGGGAATTCAGCTCGAGCCACTGAGCCATCCTAGGTTGCGCCGCGAATCGCAGGGCGCAACGTAGCCGCAACGCGCACACCCGCCAGCTTGCCAGGTTCTACACTGGCGCGGTGGGCAGTATTCCGGCCGGCGACGACGTCCTGGACCCCGACGAACCAACCTATGACCTGTCTCGGGTCGCCGAACTTCTCGGCGTTCCGGTCAGCAAGGTGCATCAGCAGTTGCGCGAAGGCCACCTTGTCGCGGTGCGGCGCGAGGGGGGTGTGGTCGTGCCGCAGGTCTTTTTCACCAGCTCAGGTCAGGTGGTCAAGAGCTTGCCAGGGTTGTTGACGATCCTGCATGACGGCGGATACCACGACACCGAGATCATCCGGTGGTTGTTTACGCCGGACCCGTCGTTGACCGTCACACGCGACGGCTCACGCGACGCGGTGAGCAACGCGCGCCCCGTCGACGCGCTCCATGCTCACCAGGTTCGTGAAGTCGTCCGCCGCGCGCAGGCCATGGCCTACTAAGAAGGCTCGATCCAGGCCGTCTGAGGCTCGCTGAGCCCTACTGAGGGTCCTTGGTGCCCATATCGAGGGGCGCCGCGGGCTCGTCGGCCGGTGTCTCGCCAGGCCGGGTGCGCAGGTCGGGCGCGCGGTAGAGCGCGTACCACGCGGCCAGTGCGCAGCCTGTGGCGATCCAGAAGTGCAGCCAGGAGTACATCCCGTGTGATCCGTCGGGCTTAAAGATCACCATGATCCAGGTCGAAATCCCGGCGATGGCCGCCATCGATCGCCGGGACTGCGCCAGCGGCGCCGCGACGGCCAGTGGCCAGGAGTAATACCAAGGCAGGGCGGCTGGTACGAACAGCACCACGATGAGCATCGACCACGCGATGCCGGTCAATGCGGCCCGGTCGTCGCGCCGGAACCGCCACCACAGCAGCGGGAGCGATACGGCGATGATCGCGATTCCGATGAGTCGGGTGACGTGCAGCAAGGTGTAGAAGTCGAGCGTGAAGAAGTTCCTGCCCAGGGCATGGATCAGGTTGGCCGCCCCGGTCGGCAGGGTCAGCCAGTTGATGATCTTGACCGAACCGGCCAGCGCAGTGAGCCACCCGAGCCCCACCCGGGCCACCGCGGACAACACCGAGAACACGGCAAGAAAAACCAGTAGCGAGGCGGCGGCGGCCACCAGGAAGGCATGAGCCGGCCGATACCCCCGGCGCTCGTGTAGATGGCGCATCCATACCCAGAACAGGAAGGGCAGTGCCAGCCCGGCCGTCGCCTTGACCGCGACGGCGACCGTGATCAGCGCGATACCCGCAACATGGTGGCGTTGCAGGGTTAATGCGATACCGGCGGCCATCAGACCCACCATCAGCATCTCGTTGTGCACCCCGCCCATCAGATGAATCAGGACCAATGGGTTGAGAACACAGATCCACATTGCGGTTGGGCTGTCGGCCCCGAGATGGTGAGCCAGGCGCGGGGTCGCCCAGATCAGTAGGGCCAACCCGGGCAGCATGCACAAACGCAGCAGCATGGTTCCTGCGACAACGTTGTTGCCGACGATCATGGTGACGACCTTTGCCACAAGGATGAATGCCGGACCGTACGGTGCGGTCGTGATCGTCCAGATCGGACTCACGTCGTTGAGCAGCGAATTCGCGTTGGCAACCGGGCCGACGGCGTAGGGGTCCAGGCCGTCGCGGAGCAGTGCCCCCTGGGCGAGGTAGGAGTAGGTGTCCCGGCTGAAGATGGGCACCGAAAGCAACAGGGGCGCCAACCAGAACGCCGTGGTGGCCCGAATGGTGAACTCGCTGGCTTGGCCGGCGAGGACCCCTCGCCCCAATCGCAGCCAGGCGATCAGCATGAGACCAACGCCCAGCCACAAAACGATCGATGACAGCACCAGCCCGTGACCGAAGCGCAGCCAGGACATGTGGATGGATTCCAGCAGTGGATCGTGCTGGCGGATGCTGCCCGCTCCCAGCCCGCCGACGGTGATCAGCACCGCACCCAGCAGCCCCAGCCGCGCAGGCCCGGCCTGGGGGGAGGACGCAAACTCTCGAATCCGCGAAAGGCGTTGCCTAACAGACATTTTTGTCACAGAGAGGGCTTCCGGAGTGGGTGTTGGACTTGTCATTGGTTCAGGCCGACCGGTCCGTGGCCGTCCGGGCCAGCGCGGACAAGCCGGCTTTGGCGCTGGCATTGATGGGTATGGACTCGAGTGTGGCAAGTGCGCGCCGGGTGAGCCCGGCGATCCGGTTCTCGGCGGCCGCAAGGGCCCCGACCCGCACGATCACCTCGCGCAGCTCGCCCACCTGCGAGTCGGTGAGCTCACTGCCGACCGCGGACCGCAACAAGTTGGCGGCCTTCGGGTCCGACCTGTCCGCCAGCGCGGCCGCCTCGGCGATCAACACCGTGCGCTTTCCCGACCTCAGGTCGTCGCCGGATGGCTTTCCCGTCACTGCCGGGTCGCCGAACACCCCCAGCACGTCGTCGCGCAGCTGAAACGCGACTCCGAGATCGGTTCCGAACTGGTGGAACGCCTCCTGGACATCGGGCCGGTCGGCGGCCGCGGCCGCCCCCAGCTGCAACGGCCTCGAGACCGTGTAGCAGGCGGTTTTGAAGGTTGCGACAGTCATTGCCGACGTAATGGAATCGGCCGCGCTGGCTTCGGCCACGATGTCAAGGTATTGCCCGCCCAGCACCTCGGTGCGGATATCCGACCAGACGCGCTGGACCCGCCGTTGCGCGTCGGGTGACAGGCTTGACTGGGAAACCCGCGAAATGATGTCGTCGGCCCAGGCCTGTGCCACATCGCCGATCAGGATCGCTGCCGAGATCCCGAATTGCTGTGCTGGGCCGAGCCAGTTCCGGTCCCGGTGTAGCGCCGCGAAGTGTATGTGGGCCGTTGGCCGGCCGCGCCGCGTTGACGAGGCGTCGATGACGTCGTCATGTATCAACGCCCAGGCATGTAGCAGCTCCAGCGCAGAAAACAACAACAGTAGATCCGGGTCGGGATCTTCGGTTGTCACGGCCTGCCAGCCCCGATAAGCGAAAATCGGCCTTAGCCGCTTGCCCCCGGAGAGCACGAACTCTTCCAGCCATGCGGTCAAGGCGCCGTAGTCGTCGCCGATGTAGGCCGCCTGGCTGCGACGATCACGCAAGTACAGTCGCAGTTGGTCGGTGATGGCGCCGGCCAGCTCTTCGGTTGCCGATGCGTCGACGCTCAGCGCGGCGCCCCTTTCTGCTCGGCTTGTCTCTGGCCCGACAGTGTATTAGGCCACAGCGCAGGCGGCGGGTGTTGGTCTTTTAGGGTTGCGGCGCGGGTTGACCCCACAAGTTGCTTCGCCTAACTGACTAACCCACACCTATGCTGTTGGAAGTGACCTGGGTTTTGCGGCTCCGCGCGACCCGGATCCCCTGTGCGCGGTGTGGCGCCGCCTGGCAACGGGCAGAGAATAATCGTCAAAACAAAGGGGAGCTGTGTGACCCTACGCACGATCGCGCTTGAGCTGGTGCCGCCCAATGTCGATGGCGGCAAGGAACGGGCATTGGAAGATGCGCGCAAAGTGGTGCAGTACTCGGCGGACTTCGGGCTGGACGGCCGTCTGCGGCACGTGATGATCCCCGGGATGATCGCCGAAGACGACGATCGGCCGGTGCCGATGCAGCAGAAGCTCGACGTGCTCGACTTCTGGCAGATCATCAAACCCGAAATGCCGGGGATCAACGGCTTGTGTACGCAAGTAACCGCGTTTACCGACGAAGCGGCCCTGCGTCGCCGGCTGGTGGATTTGTCTGACGCCGGTATGGAGGGCGTGGTCTTTGTCGGCGTGCCGCGCACCATGAACGACGGGGAAGGCTCCGGGGTTGCACCCACCGACGCGTTGTCGATTTATCGTGACTTGCTGCCCAACCGCGGTGTGATCGTGATTCCCACCCGAGACGGCGAACAGGGCCGGCTCAATTTCAAGTGCAACCAGGGCGCCACCTACGGCATGACCCAGCTGCTGTATTCGGACGCCATCGTCAAGTTCCTCACCGAATTTGCCGACAGCACCGACCACCGGCCCGAGCTGCTGCTCTCGTTTGGCTTCATCCCGAAAGTCGAAAGCCGCGTCGGCCTGATCAACTGGCTGATCCAGGATCCCGGCAACCCTGCGGTGGCCGCGGAACAGGAGTTCGTCAAGCGCCTGGCCGCGAGCGAACCTGCTCAGAAGCGCCAGCTCATGGTCGACCTGTACAAGCGGATAATGGACGGCGTCGTCGGTCTGGGCTTCCCGCTCAGCATCCATTTCGAGGCGACCTACGGGGTGTCTCCGGCCGCTTTCCAGACCTTCGCGGAAATGCTCGCCTACTGGGCGCCCGACACACACGGCTAGCCCGTTCGGCGGCACCGGGCCCCGGCGGCGTCGAGTCGAGCGCGCTTAGCTTGGCGGCTGATCGCCGGGGGCTGTGAATCGCGGGGAGCGGTCCCGGCTGACCCAAGCCAGCGCCGCCACCACCCCGGCGGCGGCGAACGACGCGATGGCGAGCCAGATGCCTGCCGCGGTGAAGGACCGGGTGTTGGGATCGGTGTAGCGCGCCTGAGCGTTCATGGTGCTGACCACACCCGGCTTGAGTTTCCACTGCACCACTTCGGGCTCGATGCGATCGCCGTTGGTGGACGTCACGGTGCCAGGGAACGCAACGGTCAGCTCGACCTCGGCATCGGCATCGGTCACCGACGTCAGATCGACGCGGCCCTCGAGAATCACCATGTTGCCGTTGCGGCGCAGCGACAGGTTCACTCCGGCGGCGTCGGGATTCATGTTGGCCAGCTGAGGCAGTTCGGCGAAGGTGAGATCGGAGAACACCGCCTGCGATCCCACGTAGCCGTCGCTGTCGTAGTTGGAGACCGCGACCTTCTGGCTGAACGCGACGTTGTCGCTGTCCAGCTGGGGCCCGGTGTCCTTGTTGTTCTTCGGTTTTGCCGCCGCGATGATCTCCCCGGACACCAGGTCCTCGGGCGAGATGGTGATCGACGCTCGGACCCGCAGGCACCCGGTGGCAAGCGGCACCAGCATCAATAGCATTGCGATTGCCAGCAACCGCCGTCGTCGGGCGCGCAACGCTGGGGCAGCTGGGGCTGAAAGTGTGGGAGAGCTGGCACGCACCTGGTCATCGTGCCAGACCCGGTGGGTTGGTACGGCAACCTGTCCGCCGGTTCGGGTGCCGCCGGGGCCTACAGGGGAAGCGCGCGGCCCAGGATTGCGAATGCGCGCGGATCGCCGGCGAAGTAATAGCCGCGGAGGATGTCGGTGAATCCCAGCCGCCGATACAGCCGCCACGCTCGATTGTCCTCGCCATTGCTTTCCGGAGTGGAGAGCAAGACGCTCTCCTCGCCGCGGCCGGCCAGAAGCCGACGGGTGAGCGCCTCTCCGATGCCCCGGCCTTGGGCGTTCGGATGGATATGCAACTCCGTTAGCTCGAAGTAGCTGCTCATCACCCGAGCGATCGCGTGCATCGGAAAACCGCGGCGTTGCAGGCCCAAAACGACCTGCTGTTGCCACCATTGACCGGGTGCTCCGGGATAGCCGTAGGCCACCCCGACCATCGGAGCGTTGGCCAGATCTGCGGCCGGCAACTCGTGGTTGGGATCGGCGCCAATGATGTCGGGGAGCTGCGTTGATGGCTGTGTTTGCGGTACGTCAACCGCGGCCACCGCCTTCCAGCCGCTGCGTCGGACGTGTTCCAGCCACATGGCAGCGCGCTGGTTTTCGGTGCCTCTGGGGTAACGCATCGCGTCGACGTAGACCGTCAAGGCCTCCCTGAGGTGGCGCTCCATCTCGTCCGGCGGCAGATCAATGACGAAGATCGTCAACGCGGGCTGCCCTCCTCGTGGTTGTTTGGTGCGATGCTTCAGCACCAGTATCTGACCACGCGCCAGTAGCTCAGCGAGCGGTTGGATGGTGATCGACCCGGAGTCGACGGGGCAATTGTGATGGGTTGCATCGCAGCGGTACTCCCACCCATTCGTGCGCATTGATGACGCCAGGATAGAATCGCCGGCGAACCAGTGGTACCGCACGGATTCAGCTCGTATCATCTGAGTTAGTTGCCCGCACAACGGGCATTTGCTATCGGTAGTTACGTGACAGCTGTCGGCAAGGAGGGACGAATGCCACTCTCCGATCATGAGCAGCGGATGCTCGAGCAGATCGAGAGCGCTCTCTACGCCGAAGACCCCAAATTCGCCTCGAGCGTCCGTGGCGGGGGTTTCCGTGCACCGACAGCGCGCCGGCGGTTACAGGGCGCGGCGTTGTTCGTCATCGGTCTGGCGATGCTGGTCTCCGGTGTGGCGTTCAAGGCCACGATGATCGGAAGCTTCCCGATTTTGAGTGTGTTCGGCTTCGTCGTCATGTTTGGCGGCGTGGTGTTCGCCATTTCTGGCCCGCGGTTGTCGGGTCGGGTGGATCACTCCCGGCCGGCGTCTGGCACATCGCGTCAGTGCCGCGGCAAGGGGTCGGGCGGCTCGTTCACCAGTCGTATGGAGGATCGGTTCCGCCGCCGTTTCGACGAGTAGGCGAATATCTGAACAAGGCGGGGCGGCCCACGGCCGCCCCTTTTTTGTGCCGCGGTGCGCTGGGCTGCCCGGTGCGGGTTTGCCCTTTTCCCCGTGCGCACCCACGAACTGGGCAATTACGGCGGATAGTCCGTACCGATCCCCATCTGTGACCGATCGGCGTGTCGCATATGCCCCACTTGGCCCCACTTGGCGCCCATTCTCGGCCTGGATGCCTCTGAAATGCGGCTTTGTCACTCCTTAGACCCTCTACATGGGGGGTGGTGGCGGTAGGGCTTCATCCCGAAGTGGCAGATCAGTGGAAAAACATGGGCGCGAAACCCTGGCAATGGGGCGAAGTGGGGGATTGTGGGGTATGGTGGCTGAAGTGTTTGGGTGAGCAGAGTGACTCTGGCTGGAGGTGGCCTAGTGTTTCTCGGCACCTACACGCCCAAACTCGATGACAAGGGGCGGCTAACGCTGCCGGCCAAGTTTCGCGACGCATTGGCAGGGGGGTTGATGGTCACCAAGAGCCAAGATCACAGCCTTGCTGTCTACCCCCGGTCGGAGTTCGAGCAATTGGCTCGCCGGGCCAGCAAGGCGCCGCGCAGCAACCCCGAAGCGCGAGCCTTCCTGCGTAACCTCGCCGCCGGCACCGATGAACAGCATCCCGACAGCCAGGGCCGCATCACGTTGTCGGCCGACCACCGCCGCTATGCGGGCCTCACCAAGGACTGCGTGGTGATCGGAGCGGTTGACTATCTCGAAATCTGGGATGCGCAGGCCTGGCACGAGTACCAGCAACTCCATGAAGAGAACTTCTCCGCGGCCAGCGATGAAGCACTCGGCGACATTTTCTGAGGTGCATGTCCGTGCACCGTGGTCTCTGCCCGAACCGACCCTGGCGTACTTCCCCAACGCCAGGTTCGTGCCTTCGGACAGGGACCTCGGCGCAGGGGCATTGCGCCTGGTAGGCGAGGATTGCCCGGCCCCAACCAGGGGAGGTGTCGCGGTGGCTGACGGCCCGACGGAACCCGGCTTCAATGACTTTCACCATGTGCCCGTGCTGGCGCAACGCTGCGTCGAACTGCTCAGGCCCGCGCTGACTCGCCACCACGCGGACGGGTCGGAGGCGGTTCTGGTCGACGCCACTATCGGCGCGGGTGGACACGCGGAGCGGTTCTTGACGGAGCTGCCGGGTTTGCGACTGATCGGGCTCGACCGTGATCCCAGTGCCCTCGAGATCGTCCGGACTCGATTGGCGCGCTTCGCCGACCGGGTCACGCTGGTGCACACGCGCTACGACGGTCTGGCCTCGGCGTTGACCGAACTGGGTTATGGCGCAGCGCAATCGATCGACGGCGCGCTATTCGACCTGGGCGTCTCGTCGATGCAGCTCGACCAGGCCGAACGAGGCTTCGCCTATTCCAAGGACGCCCCGCTGGACATGCGAATGAATCCGCAGTCAGCGCTGTCGGCGGCCGACATCATCAATACCTACGACGAGGCGGCACTGGCCGATATCCTGCACCGCTACGGCGAGGAGCGGTTCGCGCGCCGCATCGCGGCCCGCATCATCCGCAGGCGCGCCGACAGGCCGTTCACCACCACCGCGGAACTCGTTGCTCTTCTCTACGAGGCGATTCCGGCTGCGGCGCGGCGTACCGGCGGACATCCGGCCAAGCGCACGTTCCAGGCGCTGCGAATTGCGGTCAACGACGAGCTGGGCTCCTTGCGTAGTGCCGTCCCCGCCGCAATGGACGCGCTTGCTGTTGGCGGGCGGATTGTCGTCATGGCCTACCAATCTCTGGAGGACCGGATCGTCAAGCGGGTGTTCGCCGACGCGGTCGCCTCGCGCACACCGGTGGACCTTCCGGTTGAACTTCCCGGCCATGGGCCGCGATTCCGCTCGTTGACCCACGGCGCCGAACGCGCGGATGCGGCCGAGGTGGAACACAACCCGCGCAGCGCGCCCGTGCGATTGCGGGCGTTGCAACGGCTTGAGCTCGAGGCACTACCGCGACAAGGAACCGGGAAGGGCGAGTCATGAAGGCGAAGCGCGAGGCTCGGGTGCCTGGAAAACGCCAAAGCGGCGATCGTGGCGGCGGACGCGACGGTTCGGTCGCCCGTACCACCAGGCGCACACCGGCTGACGCGTCGCGCCGTGGTCGGGCCGGAAAGAAGAAGGCGCCCAACCGGGAGGCGCGGATCCCGATGTCGGGACCGCAGACCACACCCATGCCGCGGCCCGCGGAGCGCCCGGCGCGGCCGAAGAACACCGGGCAAGCCGAAGCGCGGGCCAAGGCTCGGAAAGCCAAGGCACCCAAGGTCGTCCGGCCCAAGCTGACGGAGCGGATGGCGGTCCGGCTGGCCTCGATGGACCTGCGTCCCCACGCACTGCTCAGCAGGGTTCCGTTTGTGGTGTTGGTGATCGGCTCGCTCGGGGTGGGGCTGGGGCTCACCTTGTGGCTGTCCACCGACGCGGCCGAGCGTTCGTATCAGCTCAGCCATGCTCGGGAGCGAACCCGGATGCTGCAGCAGCAGAAGGAATCGCTGGAACGCGATGTGCGCGAGGCGGAATCCGCGCCCGCGTTGGCTGAAGCGGCCCGCAAACAGGGCATGATCCCCACCCGGGACACCGCCCATCTGGTTCAGGCTCCGGACGGAAACTGGGTGGTGGTGGGTACCCCGAAGCCGGCTGATGGTGTACCCCCGCCACCGCTGAACAGCAAGCTGTCCGAAGAAGGTCCTCCGGCGCCTCCGAAGCCGGCCGCGTTGCCGCCCGAGGTTCCGGTGCGGGTGATGCCGGGTCCCGACGATCCGGCGTTGCTGCCCAGAACGGGACCGCAACTGTTGCCGCGCACTCCAGACGGTTCGTCGACCCTTGGCGCCGGCACCAACCACCTACCGGGCCAGCCCCCGATCGAGATTCCGGGGCAGGTACCCGGGGCGCCGGGGCCGGTGCCGCTTCCCGGCCAGTTGCCTGGCGTTGCGGGTCCGGTCACCGGGCCGGGCCAGTTGCCAGGACCGGCGGCCGGGGCGGTCCAAGTTCCCCCGGCTCCGGTCGTGTTGCCCGCACCAGTGCCCGCTCAGGTGCCCGCTGAGGTGCCGGTACCGGTGCCAGCGGTCACGGCGCCGCCCGTCGCGGTCGTCCCCGTGGCCCCGCAGACCCCACTGGCTGCGCCGGTGCCGGGGACGGCCGGGCTTCCGGTGGCTCCTCAGGCGGCGGTACCGGCGCCGGTGCCAGCGCTTCCGGCTCCGGCTAGCGGTATACAGCCCGGTCCAGCCGCTGCTGCGGCGCCAGGGGTGTCACGGTGAGCCGCGGCGAATCGCGGCAGGCTCGTCCGTCGCAGTCCTCGCGGTCACGGCGGGTCTCGGGCAAGGCGCATAGCGCCCACGAACCGCGCCAGCCCAGGTCGTCCGGTAAGACGCGGGCCGACCGCTCGCCCAAGCAGGTTCGTGAACCGAAGCGACTGCCCCAAGCCAAACAGGCCAAGAAGACCCGTCCGGCGGCGCGCACTGAGGTCGGCCCGCCCGGCCGGTCGGCACGGGAGCGGCGCACCCGCCAGGCGGTGGAAGTTGCCAGCCGCGGTGCTTCATTCGTGTTTCGGCACCGAGCCGGAAACGCGGTGATCTTGGTGCTGATGCTGGTGGCGGCGACCCAGCTGTTCGTTCTGCAGGTATCAAATGCCGAGGACCTGCGTGCGCAGGCGGCTGGTCAGCTGAAGGTCACCGACGTCGAAGCCGCGTTGCGCGGCTCCATCGTCGACCGGCACAACGATCGGCTCGCCTTCACCATCGAGGCACGTGCGCTGACATTCCAGCCGAAGCGGATTCGCAAGCAGCTGGAGGAGGCCAAGCTGAAGTCTCCGGCTGCGCCCGACCCCCAGCAGCGGCTGAAGGACATCGCGAAGGACGTTGCGGGCAAGCTGAACAACAAGCCCGATGCGCCCACCCTGCTCAAGAAGCTGCAGAGCAACGAGTCGTTCGTGTACCTGGCACGCGCCGTCGATCCGGTTATCGCCAGCGCGATCACCGACAAGTATCCCGAAGTCGGTTCGGAGCGCCAGGATCTGCGCCAATACCCGGGTGGATCGTTGGCGGCCAATATCGTGGGCGGCATCGACTGGGACGGCCATGGTTTGCTCGGCCTGGAGGACTCGCTTGACGCGGTGCTGGCCGGCACCGACGGGTCGGTGACCTACGACCGGGGATCGGACGGCGTCGTCATCCCCGGCAGCTATCGCAACCGGCACAAAGCGGTGCACGGGTCCACCGTCCAGCTGACCCTGGACAACGACATCCAGTTCTACGTGCAGCAACAGGTGCAGCAGGCGAAGAACTTGTCCGGAGCCCGCAACGCCTCGGCGGTGGTCCTGGACGCCCAGACCGGCGAAGTCCTTGCCATGGCCAACGACAACACCTTCGACCCGTCTCAAGACATCGGCCGCCAGGGCGACCGCCAACTCGGCAATCTGGTGGTGTCATCGCCTTTTGAGCCGGGTTCGGTAAACAAGATCATCGCCGCGGCCTCGGTCATCGAGTACGGGCTGAGCACCCCCGACGAAGTGCTACAGGTGCCCGGCACGATCCAAATGGGCGGCGTTACCGTGCACGACGCCTGGGGCCACGGTGTCATGCCCTACACCACGACCGGGGTGTTCGGGAAGTCTTCGAACGTGGGCACCCTGATGCTCGCGCAGCGGGTCGGCCCGGAACGTTTTTACGACATGGTCGGCAAGTTCGGTCTGGGCCAGCGCACCGGTGTCGGATTGCCCGGCGAAAGCGCCGGCCTGGTGCCGCCGCTCGACCAGTGGTCGGGCAGCACGTTCGCGAACCTGCCGATCGGCCAAGGGCTTTCGATGACACTGCTGCAAATGGCCGGCATGTACCAGGCGATTGCCAACGACGGGGCGCGGATACCGCCGCGGATCATCAAGGCGACCATCGCCGCCGACGGAACGCGTACCGAAGAGCCACGGCCCGAGGGCATCAGGGTGGTGTCGGCGCAGACCGCTCAAACCGTGCGCGAGATGCTGCGCGCGGTCGTCCAGCGCGACCCGATGGGCTATCAGCAGGGCACCGGAACCGCCGCCGCGGTGCCGGGCTACCAGATGGCGGGCAAGACCGGAACCGCGCAGCAGATCAACCCGGCATGTGGCTGCTATTTCGACAACGTGTACTGGATCACCTTCGCGGGACTGGCCACCGTCGACAATCCTCGCTACGTCATCGGCCTGATGCTGGACAACCCGGAACGCAACTCCGATGGAACCGCCGGTCACTCGTCGGCGCCGCTGTTCCACAACATCGCTGCGTGGCTGATGCAGCGCGAGAACGTGCCGCTGTCCGCGGACCCGGGGCCGCCCCTGCTGCTGCAGGCCACCTAGGAACCTGCTGCCGAGACCCACCACTGAACCAGCGCAACGCCTAGGTGCGCCGGCTCGTGTCGCGACCGCTAGGGAGAATGCTGGCCGCCATGCCTCACTGGAATCAGTCAAATATCTGAAACTGCGGTTTACATTCGGCATTGAATGTAAAGTTCTGGCAATCGGGAATTGCGTGATGTCAGAACTCGGTCGACCTGTCCATCCGGGTCGCCCGCTAACCGGCATCGGACTTGCGTGAGGGGATTTAGCGATGTCTTTCGTGTCGGTAACTCAGGAGGCACTGGCCGCGGCTGCGTCGGATGTTGGGGTGATCGGGTCGAGCCTGCAGGCGGCCAATATGTCGGTGGCGGCCCCGACGGCCGGGGTGTTGGCAGCGGGTGCTGATGAGGTGTTGGTGGCGATGGCGGCGTTGTTTTCCGGTCATGGACAGGCTTATCAGACGCTCAGCGCTCAGGCGAATGCGTTTCATGCCCGGTTTTTGCAGGCGTTGACCAATGCGGGGGGCGCGTATGCGGCCGCGGAGGTGGCCAACCTATCGCCGTTGCAGGGTGTTGAGCAGGGTGTGTTGGGGGTGGTCAATGCGCCCGCGGAAGCGTTGTTGGGGCGCCCACTGATCGGTGATGGGGCGGCGGGAACCGCGGCCAGCCCTAATGGTGGGGCTGGGGGGTTGTTGTACGGCAATGGTGGGGCCGGCTACAGCTACACCAGCGGCGCCACCGCTGAGGCAGGTGGTAACGGGGGCGCGGCGGGGTTGATCGGCAATGGCGGGGCTGGAGGCAGTGGCTGGGCCGGAGGAGCTGGGGGTGCCGGGGGCAACGGTGGATGGCTCTACGGCAACGGTGGGGCCGGCGGGCTAGGCGGGGCCGCCGCTGGGGACTACACAGCGGGCGGGGTTGGTGGTGCGGGTGGCAACGCTGGGCTGTGGGGTGACGGCGGAGCCGGCGGCAACGGCGGCGCTACCTATGATTACGATCAGAATTTCTCTCGACTGGGGGCACTCGAGGGGGCCGGTGGTAACGGCGGGCATGGTGGGCTGCTTTTCGGCAATGGCGGCGGCGGTGGCGACGCCGGGGCAAATAATAAATTCGTTACGGCTCAGGCCACGCCGAACGGCGCTGCCGGAGGGTACGGGGGAAATGCCGGGCTGTGGGGCAATGGCGGGGCCGGCGGCGACGGTGGCTTCGGCGGTACCGCAACAGTAATCGGGGACGGCGGGACCGGCGGAAACGGCGGGGCCGGTGGGGTCGGCGGCACCGGGGGCATCCAGATCTACAGCGGCGGCGGCATCGGCGGAAAAGGTGGCGGCGGCGGGGCAGCCGGGTTGATCGGCGATGGCGGGGCCGGCGGGGCGGGCGGCAACGGAGGGGACGGTACTGGCGCTGGTGGCCTGGGCGGCAACGGTGCCAGCGCCGATTGGATCGGTAACGGCGGGTCCGGCGGCGCCGGCGGGTCCGGCGGACTCGGTGCACATGCCGGTGCCGGCGGGAATGGCGGGTCGTTGTACGGCAATGGCGGGTCCGGAGGGGCTGGCGGAACCGGCGCTAGCGGTGCCGGCGGCAACGGTGGTGGCGGCGGAGCAGCCGGGATGATGGGTGATGGCGGGGCCGGCGGCGACGGTGGCAACGCCGATTGGCTCGGTAACGGCGGGGCCGGCGGAACCGGCGGGTTCGGCCTACCGCCAGCGACCGGCGGTTTCGGCGGGCGAGGCGGTCGACTATTCGGCTCGCCCGGCGCCCAGGGCTGACGTGCGCTGATGTGCCTGTCGGCGGCTTGCCGGTGCTGATTGCGCCGCCGCCGTCTGCTGCTGGTTGGCTTTCATGTGGCCTAGCCGCTGTTTATCGGGGTGTCGTGCGCCTCAGTAGGTAGCGCCCAGGAACCGGCGTGAGCGCGATTGTCGGCCCCGCCCCGCCGGGTTGCGGCCGATCACGAGCTGTTCGTCGCGGTGCTTGACCTAGGCTCGGGCTCCGGCGGTCGGGAACGGCGGGCCAGATGTCCGCTGTGAGCTGGGCTGTCACTGCGGGTCAACCCAGAGTTGGGCAGCCGGCGCGGCGCCGGGTGGGTACGGCACCGCGTCGTTACCGGGCGCGACTGGGTAGGGTGTCATGGCCGACCGGTTTCTCCCGGTGTCGGCCGTCGGACGGAGGTGGTGAGCGAGGTGGAGTCGGTGTTGCGCCCCAGCGCCGGCCCAGGTGTGCCGCTGGCTGAGCTGGCAGTTCAAGTCGGAGCGGTGCTCGCCGATGGCCCACATCGAGCCGCGGCCGTCCCGGACACGCTGATCACGGGCATGACGCTGCGCGCTCAGGCGGTGCAGCCAGGCGATCTGTTCGCGGCGCTGGCAGGATCTGCCACCCACGGGGCACGCCATGCCGCCGACGCGATCGAGCGCGGTGCCGTCGCGGTGCTCACCGACCCTGCCGGGGTGACGGCGATATCCGCGCTGGGTTGTGTGCCCGGCACCGTGCCGGTACTCGTCCATCCCGCGCCCCGCGGCGTACTGGGTGAGGCCGCCGCGCTGGTGTACGGACACCCGTCCGACCGGCTGACCGTTGTCGGTATCACCGGAACGTCGGGTAAGACCACCACGACCTATCTGGTGGAGGCCGGTTTACGGGCCGCCGGGCGGGTCGCCGGCCTGATCGGCACCATCGGCATCCGCATCGATGGCGCCGACATACCCAGCACCCTGACCACCCCCGAAGCGCCCGCCCTGCAGGCAATGCTGGCGGCGATGGTCGAACGCGGGGTGGACACGGTGGTAATGGAGGTGTCCAGTCACGCGCTGACCCTGGGCCGGGTGGATGGCATCCGGTTCGCGGTCGGCGGCTTCACCAATCTGTCGCGCGATCATCTCGATTTTCACCCCACGATGGCTGACTACTTCGAAGCCAAGGCATTGCTGTTCGATCCTGCCTCGGCGCTGCGTGGCCACAGCGTGGTCGTCTGCATTGATGACGAGGCCGGTCGTGCGATGGCCGATAGAGCCGGTGTCGCCATCACCGTCAGCGCCACAGGTCAGCCGGCGCACTGGCGCGCAACCGATGTGGCCCCGGTGGGGGCCGGAGGGCAAGAATTCACCGCGCTCGATCCTGCCGGCGTGGGGCATCGGGTGCGCATTGGGTTGCCCGGACACTACAACGTGTCCAATTGCCTACTGGCGCTGGCGATTCTGGATGCTGTCGGGGTCTCGCCGGAGCAGGCTGCGCCAGGGTTGCGGGAAACCCGGGTGCCTGGGCGCCTGGAACAGGTGGACCGCGGTCAGGACTTCCTGGCGCTGGTGGACTACGCGCACAAACCCGGCGCGCTGCGGGAGGTGCTGAGCACCCTGCGGAATCCGCAGCGCCGGCTGGCGGTGGTCTTCGGGGCAGGCGGTGATCGTGACCCTGGCAAGCGTGGACCGATGGGGCGCATCGCCGCGGAGCTGGCCGATTTGGTCGTTGTGACCGACGACAATCCTCGTGGTGAGGATCCCGGGGCAATTCGACGCACGATTGTGGCCGGGGCGGCCGAAAGCGGCGGGGCGGCGCAGGTGGTTGAGATTGCCGACCGAGGTGAGGCGATTGGCTACGCGGTCGACTGGGCGCGCACCGGTGACGTGGTGCTGATTGCGGGTAAGGGGCATGAAACCGGGCAGCGTGGCGGCGCAGAAGTGCGTCCGTTCGACGACCGGGTGGAGCTGGCCCGAGCCTTAGAGGCGCTGGAGTCCTGCACATGATCGACTACACCGTCGCCGAGATCGCCGAGATTGTCGGGGGGACGCTGGTCGACATCTCGCCGCAAGAGGCTGAGCAACGGCGGGTCACCGGGACCGTGGAGTTCGATTCGCGGGCGGTCGGCCCGGGCGGATTGTTTCTGGCTCTGCCCGGCGCGCGTGCCGACGGACACGATCACGCGGCGGCGGCGGTCGCGGCCGGTGCCGTCGCCGTGCTCGCCGCCCGCCCCGTCGGGGTCCCGGCGATCGTGGTTTCACCCGAACCGGACTCGACCGCCGACGCGTTGACCGGGGTGCTCGAGCACGACGCCGACGGGTCGGGTGCGGCCGTGCTGGCCGCCCTGGCCAAGTTGGCCAAGGCGGTGGCCGCGGAGCTGGTGGCCGGCGGACTGACCATCATCGGGATCACCGGGTCGTCGGGCAAGACATCGACCAAGGATCTGGTGGCCGCGGTGCTCAAACCTTTGGGCGAGGTCGTCGCACCACCCGGGTCCTTCAACAACGAACTCGGGCATCCCTGGACCGTGCTGCGTGCCACCCGCAGCACCGACTACCTGATTCTGGAGATGTCGGCACGCCATCCCGGCAATATCGCCGCGCTGGCACGGGTGGCACCACCGGCCATTGGGGTGGTGCTCAACGTCGGCACCGCACACCTGGGGGAGTTCGGTTCACGCGAGATCATTGCCCAAACCAAATCTGAGCTGCCGCAAGCCGTCCCGGCATCCGGGGTGGTCATCCTCAACGCGGATGACCCGGCTGTGGCGGCCATGGCCGAGGTGACTGCCGCCCGGGTGGTTCGGGTGGGTAGAGCCACCGCCACCGGAGCCGGCTGGGCCGGTCCCGGTGATGTCTGGGCGGGACCGGTCTCGCTGGATCGGCTGGCCCGGCCGCAGTTCACCATGCACGCCGGTGACGCCGCGGCCCAGGTACGACTCGGGGTGTACGGGGACCACCAGGTCTCCAACGCGTTGTGCGCCGGCGCGGTGGCCCTCGAATGCGGCGCGAGCGTGTCGCAGGTGGCGGCCGCACTCGCCGAGGCGGGGCCCGTGTCGCGGCACCGGATGCAGGTGAGCACCCGGCCGGACGGGGTGACGGTGATCGATGACGCCTACAACGCCAACCCGGATTCCATGCGCGCCGGGCTGCAGGCGCTGGCGTGGATCGCCCGCGGTGAGGCGGAGTCGACCGCCGCGAGTCAGCCTGGTGTCCGGCCTCAAAGTCGGCGCAGTTGGGCAGTGCTGGGCGAGATGGCTGAGCTCGGCGCGGACGCGATAACCGAGCACGATCACATCGGCAGGCTCGCCGTGCGCTTAGATGTGTCTCGACTCGTTGTCGTGGGAACTGGGAGGTCGATGAGCGCCATGTACCACGGAGCGGTCATGGAGGGTTCGTGGGGCACGGAGGCGGTCAGCGTCCCGGACCGCGACGCTGCCCTGGCATTGTTGCGCGCGGAGATCCAACCCGGAGATGTCGTCCTGATCAAGGCCTCGAACTCGGCCGGCCTGGGTGAGCTGGCCGACGCGCTGGCTTGCGCAGACGCAGGCTGTCAAGACCGCGGGAGTGCGCACTCATGAGACAGATCATGATCGCCGTCGCCATCGCGGTGGCGGTTTCCATCCTGCTGACACCGGCCTTGATCCGGCTGTTCACCAAGCAGGGATTTGGTCACCAGATCCGTGAGGACGGCCCACCGAGCCACCACAGCAAACGCGGAACACCGTCGATGGGTGGAGTCGCGATTCTGGCCGGCATCTGGGCGGGCTACTTCGGTACCCACCTCGCCGGCCTGGCTTTTGACGGCGAAGGAATCACCGCATCGGGTCTGCTGGTGCTGGGCCTGGCGACATCGCTGGGCGGCGTCGGATTCCTCGACGACATGATCAAACTCCGCAGGTCGCGCAACCTGGGGCTGAACAAGACGGCCAAGACGGTGGGGCAGATCACCTCCGCCGTGCTGTTCGCGGTGCTGGTGTTGCAGTTCCGCAATCCGGCCGGGTTGGCGCCGGCCAGCGCCGAACTGTCCTATGTGCGCGAGATCGCCACCGTCACCTTGACGCCGGCGTTGTTCGTGCTGTTCTGTGTGCTCGTTGTCAGCGCCTGGTCGAATGCGGTCAACTTCACCGACGGGCTCGATGGGCTGGCTGCTGGGTGCATGGCGATGGTCACCGGCGCCTACGTGTTGATCACCTTCTGGCAAGACCACAACGCCTGTGTCACGGCACCCGGGCTGGGCTGCTACAACGTGCGTGATCCGCTGGACCTGACGCTCATTGCCGCCGCGACCGCCGGTGCCTGCATCGGCTTTCTGTGGTGGAATGCCGCTCCCGCCAAGATCTTCATGGGCGATACCGGATCCCTCGCGCTGGGCGGCATCATCGCCGGACTCTCGGTAACCAGCCGCACCGAGATCCTGGCGGTGGTGTTGGGGGCGCTGTTCGTCGCAGAAATCACATCGGTGGTGCTGCAGATCCTGACCTTCCGCACCACCGGGCGCCGAGTATTCCGAATGGCGCCGTTCCACCATCACTTCGAGCTGGCCGGGTGGGCCGAAACCACGGTGATCATTCGTTTCTGGCTGCTCACCGCCATCACCTGTGGTCTGGGCGTGGCCCTGTTCTACGGTGAATGGCTGGCCGCGATCGGTGCCTGACATGCTGGACCCGCTGGTGCCGGGCGCACCGGTGCTGGTCGCCGGCGCCCGGGTGACCGGCCGCGCGGTGCTGGCCGCACTGACCCGCTTCGGTGCGATACCAACGATGTGTGATGACGATCCGGCGATGCTGCGTCCCTTCGCCGAGAGCGGGGTCGCCACCGTGGACCCGTCGGTCGCCGTGCAGCAGCTGGCGCAGCCCGAACCCAGCCCGGAATCAAGATATGCCCTGGTAGTTACCAGTCCCGGTTTCCAGCCGAGCACGCCCGTGCTGGCCGCGGCGGCGGCCGCCGGCGTGCCCATCTGGGGCGATGTGGAGCTGGCCTGGAGATTGGATGCCGCGGGCTGCTACGGACCGCCGCGTCGCTGGCTGGTGGTGACCGGGACAAACGGCAAGACCACTACGACCTCGATGCTGCACGCCATGCTGGTGGCCGGCCAACACCGCAGCGTTCTGTGCGGAAACATCGGCAGCCCGGTGCTGGACGTGCTCGAGGAGCCCGCGGACCTGTTGGCCGTGGAGTTGTCGAGCTTCCAGTTGCGTTGGGCGCCATCGCTGCGGCCCGAGGCCGGCGTGGTCCTCAACATCGCCGAAGATCACCTCGACTGGCACGGCACGATGGCGGCCTACACCGAAGCCAAGGCGCGGGTGCTTACCGGTCGGGTGGCGGTGGTAGGGCTCGACGACAGCCGCGCGGCCGCGCTGCGCGACACCGCGCCGGCTCCGGTACGCGTCGGCTTCCGAATCGGTACGCCGGCGGTCGGAGAGTTGGGCCTGCGCGACGGGCATCTCGTCGACCGGGCCTTCTCCGACGATCTGGTGCTGTTGCCGGCCTCCTCTATCCCGGTGCCGGGACCGGTGGGAGTCCTCGACACCCTGGCCGCGGCCGCATTGGCTCGCGCGGTCGGGGTGTCGGCCGATGCGATCGCCGACGCGGTCGCCTCGTTTCAGGTTGGCCGGCACCGCAGCGAAGTTGTGGAGGTCGTTGACGGCATCACCTACGTCGACGACTCCAAGGCCACCAACCCGCACGCTGCCGAGGCATCGGTACTGGCCTATCCACGGGTGGTGTGGGTGGCTGGCGGACTGCTCAAGGGCGCATCCGTGGACGCGGAGGTGGCCCGGATGGCGTCGCGGCTGGTCGGGGCGGTGCTCATCGGCCAAGATCGCGCAGAGGTTGCCGAGGCGTTATCACGACACGCGCCCGATGTCCCCGTTGTCCAGGTTGTGACAAGCGAGGATGCTGATATGGGTGAGGCGTGTGGTGCTTCTGTTACAAAAGTTGACGATGTTGGGGGTTCCCTCGGCGCTCGCGTGATGCGTGCCGCGGTGGCGGCGGCTCGCAATATGGCCAGGTCCGGCGACACGGTGCTGCTGGCACCGGCCGGCGCCTCATTTGACCAGTTCACCAGCTATGGCGATCGCGGCGACGCCTTCGCGGCGGCCGTGCGCGCCGCGGTCCGGTAGGCGGGAGTGGCCAGCGCTCTGACCCGGCTGTTACGCCGGGGCAAGACCGATACCGAGAATGCCGACCTGCAGGTCGACACGGACCCGGAGGTAGCGGATTCGGCTGACTCCGCTGCCGAGCAGCCGGTAGCCGCTGACGCGAGCGACAAGGCCGCGAAGGGGCAAACCAACTCCGAGGAGCGGGGTCCGCGCACCCGTTTCGGTGCCTGGCTGGGTCGGCCTATGACGTCGTTTCACCTGATCATCGCCGTTGCTGCATTGCTGACCACCCTCGGACTGATCATGGTGCTGTCGGCCTCGGGGGTGCGGTCCTATGACGACGACGGATCGGCATGGGTGATCTTCGGCAAGCAGGTCCTGTGGACGGGGGTAGGCCTGGTCGGTTGCTACGTCGGTCTGCGCATGTCGGTGAGCTTTTTGCGGCGCATCGCGTTCTCCGGCTTTGCCTTCACCATCGTGCTGTTGGTGCTGGTGCTGATCCCGGGAATCGGCAAGGAAGCCAACGGCTCTCGGGGATGGTTCGTGGTGGCCGGCTTCTCGATGCAGCCCTCTGAGCTGACCAAGATGGCATTCGCAGTCTGGGGTGCGCACCTGCTGGCGACCCGCCGCATGGAGCGGGCATCCCTGCGCGAGATGCTGATTCCGCTGGTCCCGGCAGCGGTGATCGCGCTGGCCCTGATCGTGGCTCAGCCCGACCTCGGGCAGACGGTATCGATGGGCATCATCTTGCTGGGCCTGCTCTGGTACGCGGGCTTGCCGCTGCGCGTTTTCATGAGCTCATTTGCGGCCGTTGTTGTCTCGGCGGGGGTGCTAGCGATGACCGCGGGTTATCGGTCGGACCGAGTGCGCTCCTGGCTCGACCCCGACAACGATCCCCAAGACTCGGGCTACCAGGCGCGGCAGGCGAAGTTTGCGCTGGCCCACGGCGGCATCTTCGGTGACGGTCTGGGCCAGGGCGTGGCCAAATGGAACTACCTGCCCAACGCCCACAACGACTTCATCTTCGCGATCATCGGCGAGGAGCTGGGCCTGGTCGGAGCGCTGGGACTGCTCGGCCTGTTCGGGCTGTTCGCCTATACCGGAATGCGGATAGCACGCCGCTCGGCCGATCCGTTTCTGCGGTTGTTGACCGCCACCGTGACGCTGTGGGTGTTGGGCCAGGCGTTCATCAACATCGGCTACGTGATCGGCCTGTTGCCGGTCACCGGGTTGCAGCTGCCGCTGATTTCGGCCGGCGGGACATCGACGGCCACCACCCTTGCGATGATCGGCATCATCGCCAACGCGGCACGACACGAGCCGGAGGCGGTTGCCGCGTTACGGGCGGGCCGCGACGATAGAGTGAATCGGATGCTGCGGCTCCCGCTACCCAAGCCGTATGCGCCCACCCGCCTCGAGGTGTTCCGCGACCGTAAGCGCGTGCAGCCACCAGCTGCCCGGCCACCGGCCAAGCAGGCGGCGGCGCGGAAGGCTCCCAAGGCGGCGACTCGGCTCGCCGAGGAGCCGCTGCGGCCAGCGTTGCCCCGCAGACCAGATCGGTCGGGCGCTCGGTCCGGGCAGCAGGGGGCTGTGCAGCGCTACGCCGGTCAGCGTCATAGTGGGCGGGTTCGTGCATTGGAAGGTCAGCGTTACGGGTGAATGACACGGTCAGGGAGCCGGCTGGCGGGCTCGGGGTAAATCACGGTCCTGCGTTGTCGGTTGTGCTCGCCGGTGGCGGCACCGCGGGCCATGTGGAGCCCGCGATGGCCGTGGCCGATGCGCTCAGCGTCCTGGAACCGAATGTCGGAATCACCGCTTTGGGAACATCGCGCGGTCTGGAAACCAGGTTGGTGCCCGCGCGCGGTTATCACCTCGAGCTGATTACGCCAGTGCCGCTGCCGCGCAAACCCAGCGGCGACCTGGCCCGGCTTCCTCCCCGGGTGTGGCGAGCCGTCCGGGAGACCAGGGCGGTGCTCGACTTGGTCGATGCCGACGTCGTCATCGGATTCGGTGGCTACGTCGCGCTGCCCGCTTACCTGGCCGCCCGCGGCATCCCCGGGTTACGGCGCCGGATCCCGGTCGTGATTCATGAAGCCAACGCCAGGGCAGGGCTGGCCAACCGGGTCGGTCTACGGACCGCGGACCGGGTGCTCTCGGCGGTCCCGGATTCGGGGCTACGGGGTGCCGAGGTAGTCGGGGTGCCGGTCCGGGCAGCGATCACCGCCCTTGACCGCATGGCTCTGCGAGCGGAAGCGCGGGCTCACTTCGGCTTCGCCGACGACGCCCGGGTGTTGCTGGTGTTCGGCGGATCGCAGGGCGCGGTGTCACTCAACAAGGCGGTTTCTGCCGCTGCCGCCGAGCTGGCCGCGTCGGATGTTTCGGTGCTGCACGCGCACGGGCCAAAAAACGTCCTAGAGCTCCTAGCGCCACGTACCCCCGGCCAAGATGACCCGCCTTACGTCGCGGTGCCCTATCTGGACCGGATGGACCTCGCCTACGCCGCTGCTGACCTGGTGATATGCCGTTCCGGTGCGATGACGGTAGCCGAGGTATCGGCCGTCGGACTGCCGGCGATCTACGTTCCGCTGCCGATCGGCAACGGCGAGCAGCGGCTCAATGCGCTCCCGGTGGTCAACGCCGGCGGCGGCATGGTGGTTGCCGATGCCGATCTCACGCCGGCGCTGGTAGCTCGCGAAGTGACCGGCCTGCTCACCGACCCGCCGCGACTGGCGGCGATGACGGCGGCCGCCGCGCAGGTCGGACACCGCGACGCGGCGGCGCAGGTGGCTCAGGCGGCATTGGACATCGCGCGTCTGGCTCCGTCACGGCGACGAGCTGTCGGAGGGCGACGATGACCGCCGAGCAATTGCCGCCCGAACTGCAACGGGTGCACATGGTCGGCATCGGGGGAGCGGGGATGTCGGGCATCGCCCGCATCCTGCTCGACCGCGGTGGTTTGGTGTCGGGCTCTGACGCCAAGGAATCGCGGGGTGTGCACGCGTTGCGGGCACGCGGCGCGCTGATCCGGATCGGGCACGACGCGTCCGCACTGGACTTGCTGCCGGGTGGTGTTACGTCGGTCATCACCACCCACGCCGCCATCCCCAAGACCAATCCGGAGCTGGTCGGAGCCCGCCGCCGCGGCGTACCGGTAATGCTGCGACCGGTTGTGTTGGCCAAGCTGATGGACGGGCGCACCACCGTGATGGTGACCGGCACACACGGCAAGACCACCACGACCTCGATGGTCATCGTTGCGTTGCAGCATTGTGGCCGCGACCCCTCCTTCGCGGTGGGCGGTGAACTCGGTGAGGCCGGCACCAACGCCCACCACGGCAGCGGCGACTACTTTGTCGCCGAAGCCGACGAAAGTGACGGCTCGCTGTTGGAATACACCCCCCACGTCGCCGTGGTGACCAACATCGAGGCCGATCACCTGGACTTCTATGGCAGCACCGAGGCTTATGTCGGGGTGTTCGACGCTTTCGTGGAGCGACTCGCCCCCGGCGGAGCGCTGGTGGTCTGTGCCGATGACCCGGGCTCGGCGGCGCTGGCCGAACGCTCCGCCGAGCTGGGCATTCGGGTGCTGCGCTACGGATCGGCCGGACATGCCGGGGCCGCGTTGGCCGCGACGTTGGTGTCGTGGGAACAGCGGGGCACCGGAGCGGTTGCGCAGATCCAGCTGGCAGGCGAGGCGGACCCACGCTCGATGCGGCTTTCGGTGCCCGGGCGGCACATGGCGCTCAATGCCCTGGGTGCGCTGCTGGCAGCGATCGAGGTCGGCGCCCCGGTCGGCGAGGTGCTCGACGGCCTGGCCGGTTTCGAGGGGGTGCGTCGGCGATTCGAACTGGTCGGGACGGCGGAATCGGTGCGGGTTTTCGACGACTACGCGCACCATCCGACCGAGGTCAGGGCGACCCTGGAGGCGGTCCGCTCGGTGGTTCGCCAAAGTGGCAGCGGGCGTCTACTGGTGGTATTTCAGCCACATCTATATTCCCGGACAAAGGCTTTCGCCGCCGAGTTCGGCAGCGCTCTGGATGCCGCTGATGAGGTGTTCGTGCTCGACGTCTACGCCGCGCGCGAGCAACCGCTGACTGGGATCAGCGGAGCCAGTGTCGCCGAGCATGTCACCGTGCCGGTCCGCTATCTGCGTGACTTTTCTGCGGTGGCGGAGGTGGTGGCCGCGGCCGCGGGACCGGGCGACGTCGTTGTCACCATGGGTGCCGGAGATGTCACCCTGCTCGGACCGGAGATCGTGGCCGCGCTGCGGATGCGAGCCGATCGCAGTGAACCCGGACGGCCAGGAGTGTTGCAGTGACCGAAGCTAGCGACGGCCGATCGACCGACGTGGTCGCCGACGACCTGGACGACGAGCGCGAACCGGCCACCGTACCGATCGCCATCGATTCTCAGGAGCCGCAGGAGGCCGCGGACCAAGCCGAGGATCAGGACGAATTCGAGGGACCACGCCGTCGCGCCCGTCGTGAACGCGCCGAACGCCGTGCCGCCGAGGCTCGCGCGATCGCGATCGAGGAGGCTCGGCGCGACGCCAAGCGGCGCGCTCGCGGCCACGTCGCCAAGGAACCTCAGCCGGTCGCTCGTGGCGTCGTTCGCGGCTTGAAAATGCTGCTGGCCACCGTGGCGTTGGTGGTGGTGGGTGTGGGGTTGGGGCTGGTGCTCTACTTCACCCCGGCGATGTCGGCTCGCGATGTCGTTGTCACGGGGGTCGGCACGGTGACCCGCGAGGAAGTGCTCGGCGCGGCGAGTGTGCCGACCGGGACCCCGTTACTGCAGATCAACACCAAAGATGTCGCCGACCGAGTAGCGACGATCCGTCGGGTGGCCAGTGCGCGGGTGCAGCGCCAATACCCATCGGCGCTCCGGATCACCATTGTGGAGCGGGTGCCGCTGGTGGTGAAGGATTTCCCGGACGGCCCGCACCTGTTCGACCGCGACGGGGTGGATTTTGCGACCGGTCCGCCGCCACCCGCGCTGCCCTACCTCGACGTCGATGATCCGGGGCCGACCGATCCCGCCACGCTGGCTGCGTTGGAGGTATTGACCGCGCTGCGTCCCGAGGTCGCCGGCCAAGTGGGCCGGATCGCTGCTCCGTCTGTGTCATCGATCACTCTGACGCTCGCCGACGGGCGAGTGGTGATCTGGGGGGCCACCGATCGTGCCGAGGAGAAGGCGGAGAAGCTAGCGGCGTTATTGACGCAGCCAGGGCGGACCTACGACGTGTCCAGCCCCGATCTGCCGACCGTGAAGTAGTCCGCAACCCGCCGCGAGAGCCCGACCCGATTCGCATTCGGCGCCCGACCTGACGCCGCGCTCAGCGGTAGGGCACAAAAAAATGCGCATGACGCGTCGGCGCGCCTGCACGGCTAGTTCCCGTCGTACCCATACGGTTCTGGTTACGCGGAACTACTTGACATAACTCTAACTCTATGGTTGAGGTTGAGGGTTTTGCAAGCAGACACACCGCAGGAGAACTGAGCCCGTCAGGGAGGAAGACGAATGATGACCCCCCCGCATAACTACTTGGCTGTCATCAAGGTCGTTGGTATCGGTGGTGGCGGCGTCAACGCTGTCAACCGCATGATCGAACAGGGCCTCAAAGGCGTGGAGTTCATCGCGATCAACACCGACGCGCAGGCGTTGTTGATGAGCGATGCCGATGTCAAGCTCGACGTCGGCCGTGACTCGACCCGGGGACTCGGCGCCGGTGCCGACCCAGAGGTCGGACGCCGAGCCGCCGAAGACGCCAAGGATGAAATCGAGGAGCTGCTACGCGGCGCCGACATGGTGTTCGTCACCGCCGGCGAAGGTGGTGGCACCGGCACCGGCGGTGCGCCCGTGGTGGCCAGCATCGCGCGCAAGCTTGGTGCTTTGACCGTAGGCGTGGTGACCCGGCCGTTCTCCTTCGAGGGCAAGCGCCGCAGCAACCAGGCGGAGAACGGTATAGCGGCTTTGCGGGAAAGCTGCGACACCCTCATCGTGATCCCCAATGACCGGCTGCTGCAGATGGGTGACGCCGCCGTATCCCTGATGGACGCGTTCCGTAGCGCCGACGAGGTGCTGCTCAACGGTGTGCAGGGCATCACCGACCTGATCACCACGCCAGGCCTGATCAACGTCGACTTCGCCGACGTCAAGGGCATCATGTCTGGTGCCGGTACCGCACTGATGGGCATCGGGTCGGCCCGCGGCGATGGTCGATCACTCAAAGCCGCCGAAATTGCCATCAATTCGCCGCTGTTGGAAGCGTCGATGGAGGGCGCCCAGGGCGTGCTGATGTCGATTGCCGGTGGCAGCGACCTGGGCCTGTTCGAGATCAACGAGGCGGCGTCATTGGTACAGGATGCCGCCCACCCAGACGCCAACATCATCTTCGGAACCGTCATCGACGATTCGCTGGGCGACGAGGTGCGGGTGACCGTGATCGCAGCGGGCTTCGACGCCAGTGGACCGGGCCGCAAGCCCGTGGCGGGCGCGACCGGCGCCGCACCCGGGGAGACCGGGGGCGCGCATCGGATCGAGTCGGCCAAGGCGGGCAAGCTCAGCTCGACGTTGTTCGAGCCGGTCGACGCGGTCAGCGTGCCGCTGCATACCAATGGTGCGACGTTGAGCATTGGCGGCGATGACGACGACGTCGATGTGCCACCCTTCATGCGCCGTTGAGGGTCTCAATTTGCTTGCCAGAACGCGACAAACCGGCCGCGGCCGGACCGCGCCGCAACCTGGTCGGCAGTCGAATCCGGATACTGGTGGGGTGAGCGTTCGAATCCGCCGGGTGACTACCACTCGGAAGGGCGGTGTGTCCAAGCCGCCTTTCGACTCCTTCAACCTCGGTGACCACGTCGGTGATGACCCGGCCTCCGTGGCGGCCAACCGAGCCCGGCTGGCCGCCACCATCGGTATGCCCACCGAACGAGTGGTGTGGATGAACCAGGTCCACGGTGACCGGGTTGAGGTGGTCGACGCGCCGCGCGACAACGCTTTCGATGACACCGACGCGTTGGTGACCAAGGTTCCCGGCCTGGCGTTGGCGGTGCTGACCGCCGACTGCGTGCCGGTGTTGATGGCCGACGCGCGGGCGGGCGTCACCGCGGCCGTCCATGCCGGCCGGGTGGGCGCACAGCGCGGCATCGTGGCGCGCACGGTGGAGGCCATGCAGGCGCTGGGCGCGCAGCCCGGTGACATTTCGGCATTCCTGGGTCCGGCGGCCAGCGGGCGCAACTACGAAGTTCCCGCGGCGATGGCCGACGAGGTCGAGGCGGCGTTGCCGGGCAGCCGGACCACCAGTGCCGCCGGGACGGCCGCGCTGGACCTGCGCGCCGGAATTGCCCGCCAGCTGGGGGACTTGGGTGTGAAGTCCATCGATGTCGACCCCCGTTGCACGGTGGCGGACCCGACCCTTTTCAGCCATCGACGCGGTGCGCCCACGGGGCGGCTGGCGTCGCTGGTGTGGATGGAATGACCGCGATGGTCGTGGACATTTCAGCGCAAGGGGAGCGTCAGTCAGAACTGACGCACGCGTTGGCGGTGGTGCGGTCGCGACTCGCCGCGGCCGCCGAGGCGGCGGGGCGCAAGGTCAGTGAAATCGAGCTGCTGCCGATTACCAAGTTCTTCCCGGCGACCGATGTTGCCATCTTGGCGCGACTGGGTTGCCGAGCCGTGGGGGAGTCGAGGGACCAGGAGGCTTCGGCAAAGGTCGCCGAGCTGGCCCGGATGTTTTCCGCTCCCATGCGGTCGGGATCGCGGGGGATTCAGTGGCACATGGTGGGCCAGATTCAGCGGAACAAGGTGCGTTCGCTAGCAAACTGGGCACACACCGCTCACTCGATCGACACCCCCCAACTGGTGACAGCGCTGGACCGAGCGATAACCACGGCGATAGCCGATCGTCGGCGCGGCAATCCGTTGCGCGTGTATGTCCAAGTGAGCCTTGACGGCGACGTCTCCCGCGGCGGTGTCGACATGACCGACCCCGGTGCGGTGGACCGGATCTGCGCCCAGGTCAGCGATTTGCAGAGCCTCGAGCTGATCGGTTTGATGGGTGTTCCGCCCCGCGATTGGGGCCAGGAAAAGGCCTTTGAGCGGCTGCAATCCGAACACAGTCGAGTGCTCGAGTCGTTCCCTACGGCGGTGAGACTTTCCGCCGGTATGTCCGATGACCTCGAGATCGCCGTGAAACATGGATCGACGTGTGTGCGTGTCGGTACCGCGCTATTGGGTTCGCGGCGGTTACGGTCACCGTGAAAAGTCACTGTAGTCACACCTTCATCACAGACAACAAATATCCCAGGGCTAGAAGGGGTCAGCGATGAGCACTCTGCACAAGGTCAAGGCCTACTTCGGTATGGCTCCGATGGAGGATTACGACGACGAGTATTACGACGACCGCGGGCCTTCCCGCGGCTATTCGCGTCCTCGAGTCGAGGATGATTACGGTCGTTATGAAGGGCGCGATTTCGAAGACCCGCGCCGCGATCCTCGTGCCGGTATGCGCGCCGATTTGCGAGGCGAGCCGGCCGACTATCCACCGCCGGGCGGCTATCGGGGTGGATACCCTGATGAAGCGCGATTCCAGCCGCGCGAGTTCGACCGGGCCGATATGGCCCGGCCGCGCTTCGGGTCGTGGTTGCGCAACCCCACCCGCGGCTCGCTGGCGATGGACCCGCGCCGGATGGCGATGATGTTCGAGGAAGGTCATCCGTTGTCGAAGATCACCACACTGCGCCCCAAGGATTACAGCGAGGCACGCACCATCGGTGAGCGGTTCCGCGACGGCACGCCGGTGATCATGGACTTGGTGTCGATGGACAACGCCGACGCCAAGCGGCTGGTCGACTTCGCGGCCGGTTTGGCCTTCGCGCTGCGCGGATCGTTCGACAAGGTTGCCACCAAGGTCTTCCTGCTCTCGCCCGCAGACGTGGACGTAACCCCGGAGGAGCGTCGTCGGATCGCCGAAACCGGCTTCTACGCTTACCAATAGACAAATCTGCTGCTGTTCAGCCCGGCAGGTCGCAGCTCGGCCTGACGGGCTGTCCGCTCGTCGGGGCCGGCTGCGGTGAACCTATGCGATGTGTGCCGTTGGGCTGGTCGGTAGGCTTGCGCTTGCCGACCGCACGGGCGGCGTCCTCGTATCCGAATCGGTAAGGTCAGGCTCTCGTTGGTGCTGTTTTTCCAGATTCTCGGGTTTGCGCTGTTCATCTTCTGGCTGCTGCTCATCGCTCGGGTTGTCGTCGAGTTCATTCGTTCGTTCAGTCGTGACTGGCGCCCCACCGGTTTCACGGTGGTGATCCTCGAGATCATCATGTCGATCACCGATCCTCCGGTGAAGCTGCTGCGCCGGCTGATCCCGCAACTGACCATCGGCGCGGTGCGCTTCGATCTCTCCATCATGGTGCTGCTGCTGGTGGCCTTCATCGGGATGCAGCTGGCATTCGGTGCCGCCGCCTGAGTGGCCCCGCCGCCATTTGGACTTAGTTGAGAGACGGTTCGGCCACGATTTGGCGACAAGTTTGGCCGGCATGATTTTCAAATCTAAGGAATGTGATTTATTTGCCTGAGAGTTTGAAATTGGTCCTTATTTATTAGTCCAATCGGCAACCGCCGAGTCTGGTGTGACAGGATGGACGGCAGTTGAGCGACTGCTGCCAGTTCGTTCTACACTATCCAGATCGTTTGACCGTCCAGGAACTTGAGGGGACAAACAATGCCGCTTACACCTGCCGACGTCCACAATGTGGCGTTCAGTAAGCCGCCTATCGGCAAGCGCGGGTACAACGAAGATGAGGTCGACGCCTTCCTTGACCTGGTGGAGAACGAGCTCACTCGACTGATCGAAGAGAATTCGGATCTGCGTCAACGGATCGCTGAGCTGGCCGCGGGTGCTGGCGGCGGGGCTGCTGTGACCGCTCAGCCCACCCAAGCCATGCCCGTGTACGAGCCGGAGCCCGAGCCGGCAAAGCCCGCTGCGCCTGTGGCCTCGGCGGCAACCAACGAGGAACAGGCCATGAAGGCGGCCCGGGTGCTGAGCCTGGCGCAAGACACCGCCGACCGCCTCACCAGCACAGCTAAGGCCGAATCGGACAAGATGCTGTCCGACGCCCGCGCCAACGCCGACCAAATCCTCAGCGAGGCCCGGCACACGGCCGAGACAACGGTCACCGAAGCCCGGCAGCGCGCCGATGGGATGCTCGCGGATGCGCAGGCCCGGTCGGAGAGCCAGTTGCGGCAGGCCCAGGAGAAGGCGGACGCCCTGCAGGCCGATGCCGAGCGCAAGCACTCCGAGATCATGGGCACCATCAACCAGCAGCGCACCGTGCTGGAAGGCCGCCTCGAGCAACTGCGGACATTCGAACGCGAATACCGGACCCGTCTCAAGACCTACCTGGAGTCCCAGCTCGAGGAACTCGGTCAGCGCGGATCGGCCGCGCCGGTCGATTCGAGCGCGGACGCCGGCGGGTTCGAGCAATTCAACCGGGGCAACAACTAGCCGGGACACGGGCCGGGCTGGCCGGCTGGCGCGCAAACCCTGGTAGGTTTTGGCAGTCGCTGCCCGCCGGCCGGAGGATGACCGATGCTGATCATTGCCCTCGTTTTAGCCCTCATTGGGCTCGTTGCGCTGGTGTTCGCGGTGGTCACCAGCAATCAGCTGGTGGCGTGGGTGTGCATCGGCGCCAGTGCACTGGGTGTGGTTTTGCTGATCGTTGACGCCCTCAGGGAGCGTCAGCAACGTGAGGCGGCCAGCAAAGACCAGGATGAGGCCGAACAGCCAGCCGATGCCGACGGCGAGGCCGACTACGTCGAATACCCTGACGATGACGCCGAGGCGGAACCGGCCGCCGAAGATGTCGAGGACGTCGAAGAGGGCTCCGAGGACACCGAGGGCCAAGAGCACGCAGAGGGCACAGACGCGGGCTCCGATACTGCGGAAGAATCGACGGTGTCCGCCGACGCTAAGCGTGACGACAGCGCCGAATAGCGCGCCATGCCGTGGCTCGAGCCCGATCTTGTTGGCTAGCGCGGCTTATTGGCTCGGATTGAGCCTGTCCGACTACCTCGAGAAGCTGATGCTGTTGTCGCGAACCTGAACTGCGACACGGGTCGAGACCTGGCGGATCGGTACCTGATCGTCGTCCGTGCTGGGGTTGACTCACTCCGATATCGGGGCGGTGGGCTAGGGGTCGAGTTGGGCGGGGGCTACTCGGCACCTGGCGGCTTTGGCTCCGGTGTGCAGGCGTCGGTCCCATGCGGCGATGATCAGGCCTGGGGCGGGGACAGGGGGATTTAACCGACGTAGTGGCCGCTGAGCCGACAGACATTTTGGTGTCGCGGCGGCATTTGTGGAACAAACGTATTCGTGACCGGTGAGCCCGAAACGATTGTCAATTCACTGAGGAGTCAGATTGCAGCGGACGGTCCTTGGAGGGAAGATTCATCGCGCCACCGTCACACAGGCCGACTTGAACTACGTTGGATCGATCACTCTCGACGCCGACCTCATGGCGGCATCCGGGATTGTTGAAGGCGAACAGGTCCACGTCCTCGACATCACCAACGGAGCGCGACTGGTCACCTACGCGATCGCGGGTCCTGGGGGTTCCGGTGTCGTCGGAATAAATGGCGCGACAGCACATCTTATTGCGCCGGGCGATCTGGTCATCATCATGTCGTACCTCATCGTTGGCGAAGAGGAGCGTTGTGGCCATTCGGCGAAGGTGGTGCACGTCGACGCGGTCAACAGCATTGTTGGACTGAGGTCCGATCCGGCGCAGCCCGTCCCCGGCGCTCAGGGCTCCGGCGTTGTTGATTAGCAGGCTTGTGAGCTGGGGAATTGTGGATTGAGGAGGTCTAGGCGGCGGTTGGCGGTCAAAGCGGTGATCCGGCAGGCTTCGGCGATGTTGTCGGCGCCGTTGAGGCGGTGCAGATTGATCGCGGTGTTGCGTAGCGTTGCTAGGACCTGTGCGCCGTTTCCGGTATGTGCCCCAGGGCTCCGGCGTTCCCTGGGGGGTGTACTGAGATCGTCACCGTTCTGAAACGAGCGTGGTTGCCGCTGGTGCTGGCGGTGGTGTTTGCCGTCGGCGGTTTCGCGGTTTCGCGGTTTCGCGGTTTCGCGGTGTCGCGGGTTCGCGGGATGTTCGGCTCGCAGCAGCTGCCGACCTACGCTGATAGCACGCCCGCGGGTAGCGTCAGCAGCTCGGGCCCCAAGCGCGTGCGATACGAGATCTTCGGCGCACCAGGCACCATCGCCGACATCAACTACATGGACCCGGCCGGCGAAGCTCAGCAGCTCAACGACGTCGCACTGCCCTGGTCGATTGAGGTCGAAACGGACGCACCGTCGATGGTGGCCAACATCATCGCGCAGGGAAACAGCGATTTCCTCGGCTGCCGTATCTCGTCTGACGGCGAGGTCAAGGATGAACGGACCTCCAGCGCCGTGAGTGCATACGTGTATTGCATTGCGAAGTCCGCGTGACCACCCGGGTGTTTCGCCCATCGTCGCGAGAGGTGCGCACCGAGCCCGCATTGCTGGCGCGCTGGATCCGTCGCCTGGCGATCCCGATCATGTTGGGTTGGCTGGCGATCATCGTCCTCATCAACATCCTGGTTCCTTCGCTTCAACAAGTCGCGGCCGATAACTCGGTGTCGATGAATCCCGCCGGCGCCCCGTCACTGCAGGCGATAAAGGAGATGGGCCGGGTGTTCGGCGAGTCCAGGTCCGACAGCGTCGCGCTGATCCTCCTGGAGGGTCGACAACCGCTGGGGGCCGATGCTCACGAGTACGACGACGACCTGGTGACGCGACTGCGGGCCGATACCGCCCACGTCCAAAATGTCCAGGACTTCTGGGGTGATCCGCTGACCGAAGGCAGCGCTCAGAGCCCGGACGGCAAGGCCGCCTACCTTCAGCTGTACCTCTCCGGGAACATCGGCGACACACTGGCCAACGAGTCGGTCGGGGCGGTGTGGGCGGCTGTGGATGCGCGCCCGCCGCCGCCCGGTGTGAAGGTGTATGTCACCGGTCCGGCGGCACTGCAGGCGGACCTGATCCACTCTGCTGAACGCACGGTCAGAACGATCAAGATTGCTACGTTCACGGTGATCATCGTGCTGATGTTGTTCTTCTTCCGTTCGGCCCCAACCGTTCTGGTGCTGCTCGGTGTGGTCGGTATTCAGCTGTCGGCGGCGACCGGTGTCGCCGCCGTGATCGGCTATCTCGGGGTCGTCGAGCTGTCAACGTTTGCGGTCAACCTCGTGGTCGCCATGGCTATCGCGACCGGGACCGACTACGCGATCTTTTTGATCGGCCGCTACCAGGAAGCGCGCGCCGCGGGGGTCGACCGCGAATCGGCGTACTACGAGATGTGGCACGGCACTGCGCACGTTGTGTTGGCTTCGGGGCTGACGATCGCCGGCGCCGCGTTGTGTATGAGCCTGACCCGAATGCCGTATTTGCAGAGCCTCGGCGTGCCGACCGCAGTAGCCATGCTGGTGGCCTTGAGTGTTGCGTTGACCCTGGGCCCGGCTGCGGTCACCGTCGCCAGTCGGTTCGGCCTGCTGGAGCCCAAGCGTGCCATACGAATTCGCTTCTGGCGTCGCATCGGAACCGCGGTGGTGCGGTGGCCCGCACCGATTCTGCTCGCGTCACTGGCGGCGGCCCTGGTCGGACTGATAGCACTGCCGTTCTACCAACCCAGCTACAACGATCGCCGATACATCCCCGGCGACATCGAGGCCAATGCGGGCTATGCGGCCGCCGAGCAGCACTTCTCGGCGGCCCGGATGAATCCTGAGGTTCTGCTGGTTGAGGCCGACCACGACCTGCGCAACCCGGCTGACTTCTTGGTGATCGACAAGCTCGCCAAAGCCATTTTCCGCGTGCCAGGTGTTGCGCGGGTGCAGGCGATCACCCGGCCGGATGGTGCACCGATCCAGCACACCTCGATACCCTTCATGATGAGTATGCAGGGCGTCGGTGTACAACAGAACATGAAGTTGATGTTTGACCGCATCGACGATATGAAAGCTCAGGCCGAGTCGTTGGGCAACACGGTGGCGATCATGAAGCGGATGCAGGCTTCGATGTCCCGAATGGCCGGAGTGGGCGACGGTCTCGTCGTCGACATGGATGACATGCAGACCGCCGTTCGCGACGCGCGGGACAGTTTGGCGGATTTCGAGGATTTCTTCCGACCGATCCGCAACTACTTCCACTGGGAGCCGCACTGCTTCGACATCCCGGTGTGCTGGGCTCTGCGGTCGGTGTCCGATTCCGTCGACGGGATCGACGCGATGACCGACCAGATGGATCGGATGATCAAGGGTATGACCGACTTGAACGCCCTGATACCGGAGATGATCGCGCAGTTCCCCCCCCATGATCGCAACCATGGAGAGCATGCAGCAGATGATGCTGACGATGCACAGCACCATGTCCGGCATGTACCGCCAGATGGACGAATTGAGCCACGGCGCAGCCGAAATGGGTAAGGCTTTCGACGCGGCGCGCAACGACGACTCCTTCTACCTGCCGTCTGAGGTCTTCGACAATCCCGACTTCCGGCGCGCGATGGATCTGTTCATCTCGCCGGACGGCAAGTCGTTGCGGATGATCATCTCGCACCGCGGTGATCCGGCGTCGGCAGAAGGGATATCGCGGGTGGATCCGATCAAATTGGCGGCGATCGAGGCGCTCAAGGGAACCCCGCTGGAGAATGCCAAGGTGTCACTGGGCGGAACTGCCTCGGTCTACCACGACCTGTCGGAAGGTACTCGATACGATCTTGTAATCGCGGTGATCGCCACGGTCTGCCTGATTTTCGCGATCATGCTGTTGATCACGAGGAGTCTGGTCGCCGCGATGGTGATCGTGGGCACGGTGCTGCTATCGCTGGGCGCATCCGTTGGACTCCCGGTTCTACTGTGGCAGTACATCGTGGGTCTGCCGCTGCAGTGGATGGTGATGTCGATGGCTGTCATCATCCTGTTGGCGGTCGGCGCGGACTACAACCTGATGATGGTGGCCAGGTTCAAAGAGGAGATTCCGGCCGGGCTGAAGACGGGGATCATCCGCGCGATGGGTGGAGCAGGCAGTGTAGTGACGGCGGCAGGTCTGGTATTCGCCTTTACGATGACTTCGATGGTGGTCAGTGATCTGCGCACCATCGGTCAGATCGGGACGTTCATCGGGCTCGGCCTGCTGTTTGACACGCTGATCGTGCGGTCGTTCATGGTGCCCTCCATCGCGGCGCTGCTCGGCCGGTGGTTCTGGTGGCCGATCAATGTACGGACCCGACCCGCTCGGGCACGGCCGGTGCGGCCGCAAGCCTGATCCGATAATGGAGGCCGAATCATATGGCGGACTGGCTAGTTCGATAATCGGCCCATACGTGCGCCGCACCCCGATTGACCCCTCTGTGCGAACGCGTAGTGGTGTCCATGTCGTCAGGGACTACCGGAAAAAGCTCGGTGAAGTACCGAACACGGATACAATGTGCTGCGGAAGCTTGCATAACGCCAACTACGACACGCACATCAGCCGAGCCGGACCGGCCACTCGGCGCTGGCTGGTCTGAACGCAATTTTCGAGTTGAAGTAGCGAGAAATGGGGGATGGAAGCACCGTGAGCGTCAATCCATTCGACGACGAGAACGGCACCTTCTTCGTCGTGGTTAACGACGAGGAACAACACAGCCTGTGGCCAGTCTTCGCTGAGGTGCCGGCGGGCTGGCGGGTGGTCTTCGGTGAGGCAGCGCGCGCTGCGTGTCTGGACTACGTGGAACAGAACTGGCCCGATATCCGGCCGAAGAGTCTGCGCGAGCGGTTAGCTCAGGACCGGCCCGTTGAAGCGTAAGTCATCGGGTCCGCGCCGGTCGGATGGATATTGGTGAGCGCGCCCTTCCGCTGACGCGGGGCGGCTGGATATTTGGCTTGCGCATCTACACGACGATCGTTGACCCGCGGCGCGTGCGCCTTGGCCGCGCCCGCCGCGGTCAGCACCTCGCGCTCCTGGTGATAGCCGTTGCGCGCCACCAGGCGGTGGCCGTCTCGTCGAGTTGGTCGGCGAACCGGGCTGCGTAGGCGGCGACCTCGGCCTGCAGTACGGCGGTCAGCATCGGCCGAGCACCGTCGCGGACGATCTCATCGAGCAACGACCGATGATCGGCGGCCATGTCGTTGGCCTCCGCGGCATCGTGATCTGTGGTGAGCACGGGCGTAACTTCCCAACCAGCGCGCCAACGTCGTTCTTGATCAGAGTTTCTGGACTTTCAGATCATCCACGGGAGGGTGCGCCCACTTTCACGCCCCCTCACCAAAGCTCATGTCGGGTAGTCCTGGCGCATTGGTGCGCCGGGGCTGGCCAGGTCCTCCCACCCGGTTTCCCATCCCGTCTGCCCGAGCTTCAAATAACCAGGTGTCATCAAGGGGGGCACTCACGTTCGCCCGTCCGGCCCTCCCCTCCTGGTCGCTCCTCCGGATGGAAACGGAGGCCCTTAGGTTCCTTCCCTGAGCTTCGCACCAGGCAGGACCAGTCGACGCACGTCAGAGCGGGGATCGGTCACGAACACCAACCGAGAACTACGCGACCGGCACCACCGACCTCCTACTCGCGAGTTCACTCACACACACGACATCGCTTCGCACGCACAGGTTCTGATCATTGCTCATGGCATCGCCCAGGACGACCATTGCTGATTTCTGTAGGCATGTTGAAGCGCGAATGCCGGAATTACTGCGACATCAGCGGTTTCCGGCGCGCGCTGTCGAAAACAGCTGGCCTGACCCCGATTGGGATCCATGGCTTATGAGAGCCTTGCAGCAGCCCACGCTGTGGGCAGGAAGGTTCGACAAGATCATGGCAACGAGGAAGCGGCATAGCACCGGCGATGACCTCATCGACGAACTCGACCGCATCGCCGCCCAGCGCGGCACCTACCCGGCCGTACTCTGATGCGACAACGGACCCGAATTAGCCTGTGCAGCAATGGCCGACTGGGCCAACGAACATGTCGGCCTGCACTTCATCCCACCCGGTGAGCCCTGGCGAAACGGCTACGTCGAATCATTCAACTCCCGCATCCGTGACGAATGCCTCAACATCAATAACTTCTGGTCCCTGCCCTAGGCCCGCGTGGTCATCAGCGACTGGAAACACGACTAGAACCGACACCGCCGCCGCTCAGCCCTGGGATACCAAGCCCCCGCCGACTACGCTGCCACCTGTACACACCAATGAACGACTCTCGTTCTCCGTGGACCAATTCATGGGGTCCGGTCACAGCGCTTACCGCGGCGACCCGGCGCGGCAGAACCGAGTGGTTCTCAATTTCCGCACGTCGGCATTCGATCGAGACTTTGATCGGCGCTTCGGAATCGGCGGCTTTTACCACCTCCGGCCTCGCAGGCCGGTTTGGGATGTATTCGAGCGTTTTCATGTCTGGTGTCTGCCATACTTTCTGCCTATGGCCTTCAGTCCCGCCCACCGCCTCCTCGCCCGCTTGGGAAGCACCTCGATCTACAAGAGAGTTTGGCGGTACTGGTACCCGTTGATGACGCGCGGGCTCGGTGCCGACAAAATTGCATTCCTCAATTGGGCCTATGAGGAAGATCCGCCGATAGACCTGACGTTGGAGGTATCCGACGAGCCCAACCGAGACCACATCAACATGTACCACCGCACGGCCACCCACGTGGAGCTGAGCGGCAAACGGGTCTTGGAGGTCAGTTGCGGCCACGGCGGCGGAGCCTCCTACCTCACGCGCACCCTGCATCCGGCCTCCTACACGGGGCTGGACTTGAACCGGGCCGGCATCAAGCTGTGCCAGCGACGACACAACCTCCCTGGTTTGGATTTCGTGCGGGGCGACGCCGAAAACCTGCCCTTCGAGGACGAATCCTTCGACGTGGTACTCAATGTCGAAGCCTCGCATTGCTACCCGCACTTTAGTCGTTTCCTCGCCGAGGTAGTGCGCGTCCTGCGCCCGGGAGGATATCCCCTGTACACCGACCTGCGCCCTAGCAATGAGATCGCCGAATGGGAGGCTGACCTGGCCGGCAGCCCGCTGCGGCAACTCTCGCAACGGGAAATCAATGCGGAGGTGGTGCGCGGTATAGAGAAGGATTCACACACGTCACGGGTGCTGGTCGATCGCAATCTGCCAGCCTTCCTGCGTTTCGCGGACCGCGCGGTAGGTAGGCAGCTGTCCCGCTACCTGGAAGGCGGGGAACTCTCGTACCGGATGTACTGCTTCACTAAGGATTTCGCGGCGTCCCGATGAACCCAGCTGAGCGCGAGTTCGGCATTGTCGTATACGGCGCCACCGGCTTCTCCGGTACGTTGACCGCCGAACGCCTCGCCCAGAGCGGGTCGGCGCACGGATGTCCCGGCCGGCCGCTCTAGTGAACGGCTGCGGGCTACGCGAGAGACGTTGTGCTCGATTTCGGCTCTGCCGATGGCGATGAGCTGGTGGCGTGGGAGTTTGACCATGCCGGCCCCACCAGCCCCGGCGACCGCACCCTCATTTACGCCGCTGCCCTGCAACGCATCCATACCCGCCGCGTAGGCCTGGTGGAAGCCCGTCGCCAAAGCCCCAGCCAACAGACAGATCCGCCCAACGGCGGCGATGGCTGACAATTCCCGAGCAGCGGGTGCTAGCACCGATTGTGACAGTCGAATCGACGCATCGGCCGTGTCGAACGGAGGTGTTGAAATGGTTGTACCCGAGAACTATTGCCTTCCGCAGGACGCCGACCGTGCGCTGATGCAGGTCATACTGGCTGTACGGGACCGGATGCTTGGATCAGCGAGGGGAGTGGCGTGAGTCGGAGGTTCGCCTTCTACGGCCGAGTGAGCACGGAGGACGCTCAAGCCCCAGAGGCGAGTCGAATCTGGCAGAAACGGCGGGCCATCGACCTGATCACTCCGCATGGCGGGGTCCTCATCGGTGATTACTTCGATGTGGGACAAAGCCGTTCGCTGCCGTGGAAGCGGAGGCCCGAAGCGTCGTGTCTCCAAGTTGTCGTGATCCGGGAGGTTGTTAACGGCGTGCTGCTTGAAAGTGGGAGGGCCTCCTGACGGGGGGGATGTGTCTGCATGCACCCGTAGGAGGTCCTTGTGTCTCACGCTAACGCTCGTACCAATGTGTTCGCTGGTCAGTTGATCGTTCGTGAAGACGAGGTGACTGCGCGACTTGATGAATGGATCGCCACCTTGGCCAATCCGGAAGACCTCGCCGCGGGCAGGACGTCGACCCGGCAGCCGGTACTGGCTACGCCGGCATGCAACGCCAGCTTCGCGAGGCGAATGCCCAGGTTGCTGCTTTGGTTACCGCCGTGGAGTCTGGCGTGGCCGTGGAGGACTTGACCGCCGCATTGCATCGCCGCACCGCCGAGCGTGACGAGCTGAAGGCCCGTCTTGAGCAAGTGGAGCGGCCCCGTGTCATGTCCGCCGCACAGATCAGCGAATTAGTCGAGGAACTGGGTGGGCTGTCAGCCGTGCTCGGTGCCGCGACCGGGGCGGAACGCGCATAGGTGTAGGCAAGCCTAGGTTTGCGTCTTTGACTACGACCCCTACCTGGGGCGGGTCAAGGCGACGGCCGACTTGAGTCGTGTCGTCGGATGTGTCCGAGGGGGGACTTGAACCCCCACGCCCATTAGTAGGGCACTAGCACCTCAAGCTAGCGCGTCTGCCATTCCGCCACTCGGACAAACCAACCGCATCGGTCGGCAGCTAAGGCTATCGGATGGGTGCGGCTGGACCCAACTTGGCCGGACGTCGGCCCGTTGGTGGGGTTGCGGCAACCTGAATGTGCGGGCGGCGTCAGCGGCTGGGCCGAGGGTGGTAGGAAAGGTGACTGTGACCCAAAAGAATGGGGAGACCGGGACTTCAACCGACTCGCGCGATGACGTTGCCGAGGTTGTCAGCAGATTGATTCGGTTCGACACCACCAACACCGGCGAACCTGAGACCACCAAGGGCGAGGCGGAGTGCGCCCGCTGGGTAGCCGAACAACTCGCAGAGGTCGGGTACCAGACCGAATACGTGGAGTCCGGTGCGCCGGGCCGGGGCAACGTGTTCGCTCGCCTTCGGGGCGCGGACAGCTCCCGGGGCGCCTTGCTGATCCACGGCCATCTGGACGTGGTGCCGGCCGAGGCCGCCGATTGGAGCGTGCACCCGTTTTCCGGCGCGATCGAAGACGGTTATGTCTGGGGCCGCGGCGCGGTCGACATGAAGGACATGGTCGGGATGATGATCGTGGTTGCCCGGCACTTCCGCCGAGCCGGGATCGTGCCACCTCGCGACCTGGTTTTTGCCTTCCTCGCCGACGAGGAGCACGGTGGCCACTTCGGTGCGCACTGGCTCGTCGATAACCGCCCAGATCTATTCGACGGTGTCACCGAGGCGGTCGGCGAGGTTGGCGGCTTTTCCCTGACCGTCCCGCGCCGGGACGGGGGTGAACGCCGGCTGTACCTGGTCGAGACCGCCGAAAAGGGAATCCTGTGGATGCGCTTGACGGCCCAGGGGAGGGCGGGCCACGGCTCCATGGTGCACGACCACAACGCAGTCACCACGGTCGCCGAGGCGGTAGCCCGGCTGGGCCGTCACCAGTTTCCGCTCGTGATCACCGACACCGTCGCCCAGTTTCTCCACGCGGTGAGCGAGGAGACCGGGCTCGAACTCGACCCCGACTCACCGGACCTGGAAGGGACTCTGGACAAACTCGGCCCGATCGCTCGCATGCTCAAGGCGGTGCTGCGCGATACCGCGAATCCGACCATGCTCAAAGCCGGGTACAAGGCGAACGTCATCCCGGCGACGGCGGAGGCGGTGGTGGACTGTCGCGTCCTGCCAGGCCGTCAGGCGGCATTCGAGGCCGAAGTCGACGAGCTGATCGGCCCCGATGTGAGCCGGGAGTGGATAAGCGAGTTGGCGTCTTATGAGACCAGCTTTGACGGGGACCTTGTCGATGCCATGAATGCCGCGGTGCTGTCGGTCGATCCCGACGGCCGAACGGTTCCCTACATGCTGTCCGGTGGGACCGATGCGAAAGCCTTCGCTCGCTTGGGTATTCGCTGCTTTGGCTTCAGCCCGCTGCGGTTGCCGCCGGAACTGGATTTCGCCGCGCTGTTCCACGGTGTCGATGAGCGGGTGCCCATCGACGCGCTCAGGTTCGGCACCGAGGTACTGACACACTTCCTGACACACTGCTAGTCGGAAAGCGCAGGAGAGGACTGACCATGACATCGCCAGACCCGTACGATGCGCTACCCAAACTGCCTTCATTCAGCCTGACCTCGGCTTCGATCACCGACGGGCAGCCGCTTGCCACACCACAAGTCAGCGGAATCATGGGAGCGGGCGGGGAGGATGTCAGCCCGCAACTGAGCTGGTCGGGATTCCCCGAAGGGACGCGCAGCTTCGCGGTCACCGTCTATGACCCCGATGCCCCCACCCTGTCCGGGTTCTGGCATTGGGCGGTGGCCAACCTGCCCGCCGACGTCACCGAATTGCCTGCCGGGGCCGGCGACGGCCGCGAACTACCGGGGGGTGCGCTCGCCCTGGTCAACGACGCGGGCATGCGGCGCTACATCGGCGCCGCGCCGCCAGCCGGGCACGGTGTGCACCGCTACTACGTCGCGGTGCATGCGGTCGACGTCGACAAGCTCGAACTCAGCGAGGACGCCAGCCCTGCTTTCCTGGGGTTCAACCTGTTCCAGCACGCAATCGCGCGCGCGGTCATCCACGGGACCTACGAACAGACATAGCCGTCACGGCCCGCGCGGGCACGGCGGTTTCGGGTCGGGTAGACCACGCCGTCCTTGATCCGGCCGCCTGATCGGCATGAATGCCGGTGTGGCAGTTCTGTCGGTGTGCGCCGATAGTATTCGAACATGCATTCGAATGGATGTTCGGATCGGGAGTCGGTGGTCGCGACGCTGGACCGGCTCGGTCGTGCGGTCGATGCGTTGGTTGAGGTGTCGTTCGAGGCGTTGACCACTCCGGAGCGGTTGCGGGTGTTGGAGCGGTTGGAGGTGGTGGCGCGTCGGTTGCCGGCGGCCCAGTATGCGTTGCTCAACCAGCTTGATGAGCAGGCTGGTGAGGCGGAGTTGGGTGGGCGACTGGCGGCGGTGGTGGCCAGTCGGTTGCGGATCACCCGCAGCGAGGCGGGTCGCCGGGTGGCTGAGGCTGCCGAGGTGGGGCCGCGGCGCGCGTTGAGCGGTCAGCCGGTGGGGCCGGTGTTGACGGCCACGGCCGTGGCTTTGCGGCAGGGGGTCGTGGGGGAGGGTCACGTCCGGGTGATTCGTGACTTCTTTCGGCAGCTACCTGCTGGCGTCGACGTGGGGACCCGGGACAGGGCCGAGGCTCATCTGGCGAAGCTGGCTACCCAGTTTCGTCCTGATCAGTTGGCCAGGTTGGCCGGGCGGTTGATGGATTGCCTCAATCCTGATGGTCGCCATAGCGATGAGGACCGGGCGCGGCGGCGTGGTCTGAGCCTGGGTAGGCAGGGGTTGGACGGGATGTCGCGCATTAGCGGGTGGCTGACCCCGGAGGCGCGCGCTGGGTTGGAGGCGGTGTGGGCCAAGCTGGCCGCACCGGGGATGTGTAACCCCGAGGACGAGGCCGCGGTGGTGGATGGGCCGGTGTCGCGCGACGCCGCTGATCGTGACAGTCGCAGTGTGAGTCAACGTCAACATGACGGGTTCAATGCGGCGTTGCGGGCGGTGTTGGCGTCGGGAGAGCTGGGGCAGCATAACGGGTTGCCGGCGTCGATCATCGTGTCGACCACGCTGAAGGAGTTGGAGGCCGCCGCGGGCAGGGGGCTGACCGGTGGGGGCACGTTGCTGCCGATGTCGGATGTGATCCGGTTGGCTCGTCACGCGCATCACTATCTGGCGGTGTTTGATCGGGGTGAGGCGATCGGGCTCTATCACGCCAAACGGTTGGCCACACCGGGGCAGCGGATCGTTCTTTACGCCAAAGATCGCGGTTGCACCCGCCCGGGCTGTGACGTGGCGGGCTATCAGTGCGAGGTGCATCATGTCGCCGCATGGGCCATCAGCGGGCGCACCGATATCAACCAACTCACCCTGGCCTGCGGCCCGGATCACAAATTGCTCGAGCAAGGCTGGCGCACCCGCAAGAACGCTCACGGCGATACCGAATGGCTCCCACCGCCGCACCTCGACCACGGACAGCCAAGAACCAACAGCTACCACCACCCGGAAAAACTGCTCCGCGACAGCGCCGACGATGACGACGAGGGTCACGGGGCGGCGTAAGCCTGTCGCTCCTAACTGGGCGGACGTCCCCGCTCGGCGGCGTTGGAGCCGACCGCTTCGTGCAGTGAGCCGAAACCGCCCTGGTGCAGCCGGCGGGCGATGCCGTCGTGAATGTGCTTGGACCACAGGCCCCCGCCGTAGATGAAGCCGGTATAGCCCTGCAGCAACGATGCACCGGCGGTAATTCGGTCCCAGGCATCCTCGGCGGTTTCGATGCCGCCCACACTGATCAGGGTCAGTCGATCGCCGACGCGCTGATAGAGCCGGCGCAACACCTCGAGTGAGCGCTCTGCCACCGGCGGCCCGGAAATGCCGCCCGCGCCGAGTTGGCCGACGCCAGGGGTCAGCAACCCATCGCGCGACACGGTGGTGTTGGTCGCAACGATGCCGGCCAGGCCAAGCTCGACGGCCAAGTCGGCGACCTCGTCGACGTCGGAATCGGAGAGGTCGGGCGCAATCTTCACCAGTACCGGTGTCGACGTTTCGGCCAGCACGGCGGCCAGGATGGGCCGTAGTGACTCCACCGCCTGCAAATCCCGCAATCCCGGTGTGTTCGGGGAGCTGACGTTGACCACCAGGTAGGACGCCAGCGGGCCGACCAGTCTGGCGCTGGCCCGGTAATCGTCAACCGCCTGGTCGGCCGGGGTGGTCTTGGTCTTGCCGATGTTGACCCCGACGGGTACTTCGGGATGGTGGCGGGCCAGCCGGATTGCGAGTGCGCCCGCGCCGTGGTTGTTGAATCCCATCCGGTTGAGCAGCGCTAGGTCCTCGGGCAACCGGAACAGCCGTGGGGCCGGGTTACCGGGCTGCGGGTGCGCGGTGACCGTGCCGACTTCGGCATAGCCGAAGCCCATCGCGGCCCAGGTGTCCAGTCCGGTGCCGTCCTTGTCGAACCCCGCGGCCAGTCCGAGCGGGCCGGGAAATCGCACCCCAAACACGGTAGAAGCCAGCACCGGGTCGGTCGGGCCCAGCCATCGCGTCAACATCCGCCGTACCGGTGTGGCCGCGGTGGCACCGCGCAGCACGGCAAAAACCAACTTGTGCACCCGCTCGGGCGGCAGCAGGAACAGCAGCCTACGCAGCAAGCAGTACATTCGAGACCCGTCCTGGTGCGGGTTGGCCACCGTCACAGTTCCGACTGGTCGGGCATCGGGCTATCCAGACGAGACTTCTTGCGACGCAACAACACACGTCTGCTGCCGTCGGTGTAGAGGCGCACCAGGGTCAGCTCCCAGCCGCGATACTCGGCCTCGATGGACAGCCGGGTGGATGCGCTGAGCCTGGTCACTTCCGGCGGCAGGCGCAGTGGCGCCCACTCATACTCGTCCGACATGTCGGTGGCCCAGCCGGCGGGCAACTGGCCCCGCCGCGACACGGAACTGCTGGTCAAGGGACACCTGCCGCATGCTCGATGACCTGTACCCCAGCGCCTGACCCGGACACGACGAATAAGGTGCCTGACGCTTCGTCAAAGGCCAACGAGTTGGGTTGCTGCACGGTTGGGTAACGCACCTTTTCCACGGGTATTCCGGTGCTGAGATCGTAACCAATAACGAGGTTCGCCGCGGTCTGGGACACCCAGGCCAGTTGATTCGACCCCGCTAGCCCGTACGGGTCCTGTGGCACCGGGTAGGCCTGGCGCAGGATCAGCGGGTCAACGCCATACACCAGCAATTGGCCGCCACGGGTATCTGCGACCAGCACTCGCCCCAGCGAGTCGGCGGCCATGGTGGTCGCCCCCTCACCGGCGCGTAGTGCCTGTTCGGCGCGCCCGTCGGCGTCGATCGTCGTCACCGAAGTCTGTCCGCGGTCCAACACGACGGCTGTGTTTCCTTGCGTAACGACCGCATCGACGCGGGCGAAGATCTTGATCCGGCTGAGGACCTGGGCGGTGCCGGCGGAGGCGGGGGTTTGCGGTGAGGCCAGGGTGTACAGGGCGCCGTCGGCGGTGCCCAAAACCAGCTTCCCGTCCATCCGGCGTGCGATCGCGGTGAATTCGGTGTCTGCCGAATCGGCCACGTTGACCTGCGATACGCCCCCACTGGGCAGGTCCACCACGAAGTAGCCGCCACGGGCAGACGCGTAGGCCTTGCCGTGGCCGTCACCGGTCAACCCGGTTGCGGGCCCGGGAAGTGTGATTGGTCGAGCTGGGGTTTGCTCCTGAGCGAACACGCTGATGCTGGCCGGCGCCGATGCGTCCGAACCCGGGCTCAGAACGGCCAACCTGCCGGAGTCGACGTCATACACCGCCGCCTGCGGATGCCCGCCCAGCGGCCGAACCACACCTGCCGGAGGCTGAGAAATCGGCGGAGACACGGCCGGCCGCGCGGGCTCGATCGTGGGCGGCGCCGATTGCAGCGGGCCCGAAGAACAGCCCGTCAACAGGGTCAGCAGGGTCAGCAAAATGACTGGTGCGTAAAAATAGCGCTGAAGTGGTTTTCTATGATTTCGCAGCAACGTCTACCCTCTGAATGTCGGCCATGGACTCGAAAATTTAAGGAACGTTGTCGCATCCAATCTCGTCATGTTGCCCACGGAAAGTATTTCTGACGAGGTATTGTCTGGGCATGACCGTCGCTGCTGACCGGCATACCGCAGACAAAGGGTTTGCGATCGAAGACATGTTGACGGGCATTTTCGCCAGTGGGTACGGGCAAGTCGGAGATGGCCACAGTTTCTCCTTCCGCATCGAACACCGCTCGCTCGTTGTCGAAATTTACCGACCCCGTCTGACCGGGCCGGTTCCGCAGGCCGAAGACGTCGTCGCACGGTCGGTCCGCGGCTTGGTCGATATCGACCTCACCGACGAGCGCAGCCTGGCGGCGGCGGTGCGTGATTCTGTCACGCATGCCCTGCCTGCGTCGCACTAGTCACATCTCATAACGGGCTCTCGCACCAGGTACGGTCGTCGTCGTGTCTGCAGTTGCGGCGATGTCCTGGTGGCAAGTCATCTCGTTGGCTGTCGTGCAGGGTCTGACCGAATTCTTGCCGGTTTCCTCATCGGGACACCTGGCAGTGGTGTCGCGGGTTTTCTTCAGCGACGATGCCGGTGCTTCTTTCACTGCGGTCACCCAGCTGGGCACCGAAGCCGCCGTACTGGTCTACTTCGCCCGCGACATCGTGCGCATCCTGCGGGCCTGGTTCGACGGTCTGGTGGTTAAGTCGCATCGCAACGCGGACTATCGCCTTGGCTGGTACGTCATCATCGGAACCATCCCAATCTGTGTGTTGGGGCTGCTGTTCAAGGACGAGATTCGGTCGGGCGTGCGAAACCTGTGGGTGGTGGCCACGGCGCTGGTGGTGTTCTCTGGGGTAATCGCGCTTGCCGAATACCTGGGCCGCCAGAGCCGTCACGTCGAACAGCTCACCTGGCGCGATGGCCTGGTGGTCGGGGTTGCCCAGACCCTGGCGCTGGTTCCTGGGTTTTCTCGGTCCGGCTCGACCATCAGCGCCGGCCTGTTTCTAGGGCTAGACCGTGAGTTGGCCGCCCGGTTCGGCTTCCTGCTCGCCATACCGGCGGTGTTCGCGTCCGGGTTGTTCTCCCTGCCCGATGCCTTCCACCCCGCGACGGAGGGCATGAGCGCTACCGGTCCGCAGCTATTGGTGGCCACCCTCATCGCTTTTGTGGTCGGCCTCGCCGCGGTGTCATGGTTCTTGCGGTTTCTGCTGCGCCACAGCATGTATTGGTTCGTCGGCTACCGGGTGGCGGTTGGCGTGGTAGTGCTGATTCTGCTGGCTACCGGTACGGTCGCGGCGACATGACCGTCATCCTGTTGCGCCACGGCCGGTCCACTTCGAACACCGCAGGCATTCTGGCCGGTCGTTCCGAGGGGGTCGACCTTGACGACAAAGGGCGCCAGCAGGCCTCGGGGCTGATCGACCGGATCGGCGATCTGCCGGTCCGTGCGGTGGTGTCCTCCCCGCTACTGAGGTGCCGCACCACCGTCGAGCCGCTGGCCGATGCGCTGTGTCTGGAGCTGCTGGTCGAAGAGCGACTCGCCGAAGTGGACTACGGGGACTGGACCGGCCGCAAGATCGCTGAGCTGGTCAACGAGCCGCTGTGGCGAGTGGTCCAGGCGCACCCCAGTGCCGCGGTGTTCCCGGGCGGCGAGGGTTTGGCGCAGGTGCAGGCGCGGGCGGTGGCCGCCGTTCGCGAACACGATCGACGGCTGGCCGAGAAGTATGGGGGCGATGCGCTCTGGCTGGCGTGTACCCATGGCGACGTCATCAAAGCGGTGGTGGCCGATGCCTACGGTATGCACCTGGATAGCTTCCAGCGAGTGACCGCCGACCCCGCATCGGCGAGCGTGATCCGCTACACCCAGCTGCGGCCGTTCGTGCTGCATGTCAACCACACCGGTGCGCGGCTGTCCGCAGGACTGCGCGCGGGCCTTCCCCCGAAGGCGGCGCCGGACAAGCCAGACGAAGAGCCCGACAAGGTTCAGACTGAGTCAGTCGGTGGCGTGCCGTCCGGAGACGCGGTGGTCGGCGGCTCGACCGACTAGGGGAGCGGTCCCCACCGCTGTGGTTTAGCGGTGCGGACCCCCTGCGAATCCCACGACAACGCCATCTGCACGGTATTTTGGAGGTGCCATGGCCCGCGCAATTCACGTATTCCGTACACCCGACCGATTCGTGGCCGGGACTGTTGGTCAGCCCGGAAATCGCACGTTCTACATCCAGGCGGTGCACGACAAACGAGTCGTGTCGGTGATCTTGGAGAAGCAGCAGGTCGCGGTCCTCGCCGAGCGCATCGGCGCGTTGTTGCTCGAGGTCAACCGCAGGTTCGGCACACCGGTTCCCCCGGAACCCGCCGAGGTTGACGATCTAAATCCGCTGATCATGCCGGTGGACGCCGAATTTCGGGTCGGGACCATGGGGTTGGGCTGGGACTCGGAAGCCCAGACCGTGGTCGTCGAATTGTTGGCGGTCACCGACGCGGAGTTCGACGCTTCGGTGGTGCTCGATGACACCGACGAGGGTCCCGACGCGGTGCGGGTCTTCCTGACGCCGGAGTCGGCGCGGCAGTTCGCCACCCGGTCCAACCGGGTCATCTCGGCGGGGCGCCCGCCGTGTCCGCTCTGCGACGAGCCGCTGGACCCCGAGGGACATATTTGTGCGCGCACCAATGGCTATCGGCGCGACGTGTTGCTCGGGTCCAGCGATGACCCCGAGGAATGACGAACGCGAGGTAGTGCGGGACGGCGAGCTGACGGTCCTCGGACGTATTCGTTCGGCCAGCAACGCCACTTTCCTGTGCGAATCCACCCTCGGCGACAACACCGTGCACTGCGTCTACAAGCCGGTTTCGGGTGAACAGCCGCTATGGGACTTTCCCGATGGCACCCTGGCCGGCCGCGAACTCAGCGCATATCACGTTTCGGCCCAGTTGGGCTGGAACATCGTGCCCTACACCGTGATTCGAGACGGACCCGCCGGGCCCGGGATGCTGCAGCTGCGGGTACAGCAACCCGGTGACGCGGTAGGCACCGATCCCCGGCCCGGGCCCGACCTGGTCGACCTGTTTCCCTGCGGCAAGCCGCAACCGGGTTACCTGCCGGTCCTTCGCGCGTACGACTACTCCGGCGACGAGGTCATCCTGATGCACGCCGACGATGTCCGGTTGCGGCGGATGGCGGTGTTCGACGTCCTGATCAACAATGCCGACCGCAAAGGCGGGCACATCCTCTGTGGCGTCGACGACCGGGTGTACGGGGTCGACCACGGCGTGAGCATGCATGTCCAGGACAAGCTACGGACAGTGCTGTGGGGCTGGGCGGGCAAGCCGATCGACGATCAGACCCTGCAGAAGGTTGCCGGGCTCATCGATGATCTGCGTGGGAAGCTGGGCGAGACGCTGGCGGGCTTGATCACCCATGCCGAGATTGTCGCTCTGGGCAGGCGGGCGGAGATGTTGCTGGACAATCCCGTGATGCCTGGACCGGACCGCCACCGCCCAATACCGTGGCCGGCCTTCTAGAAGGTTGTCGCGAGTCCGATCCGGCGCGTTTGACCGTTCCTGATCGCCGTTGTGGGTGCGACGTGTTTGGTCCGGCATGAGCGCGCGTGCCAACTCGGCGATACTTGTGCGGTGAGCCACCCGCCCGCGCGCCACCTGACCGATGCGGAGCTGGCTGCCGACCTCGCGGTGGACGCTGGGAAATTGCTGCTGGCCGTGCGGGAAGAGGTTAGTTTCGACCATCCATGGGCGCTTGGTGACGCCGGTGACTTCCAGGCGAACTCCCTGCTGCTACGGCGGCTACGGGCGGAGCGGCCCGGTGACGCGGTGCTCAGTGAGGAAGCTCACGACGACCTGGTGCGGCTGAAGTCTGATCGGGTGTGGATCATCGATCCGCTGGACGGCACCCGCGAGTTCTCCACGCGTGGCCGGGACGACTGGGCGGTTCATGTCGCGTTGTGGCAGCGTCGCGCCAACGGCAGGCCCGAGATCACCGATGCTGTCGTGTCACTGCCGGCCCGCGGCAACATCGTTTTCCGCAGCGACACGGTGACCGCCGACGCCGCACCGGTCGGGGTGCCGGATGTCATTCGGGTGGCGGTCAGCACCACCCGTCCGCCGGCAATCCTCTATCACGTCAGTCGGACGCTGGCCATCCAACCAGTCGCCATTGGTTCGGCCGGTGCCAAGGCGATGGCCCTCATCGAGGGCAAAGCCGATGCCTATCTGCACGCCGGAGGCCAATGGGAATGGGACTCGGCGGCGCCGGCCGGCGTGGTGATGGCCGCCGGCATGCACGCATCCCGATTGGATGGGTCGCCGCTTCGGTACAACCAGCTGGACCCCTACCTGCCCGATTTCGTGATGTGTCGCCCCGAGCTGGCGCCTGTGCTGCTCGATGCCATCCGGCAGGTGTGGCGGTAAAACCGCTACCGGTTGGATCGGCCCCGTCCTACCGACCTAGTCGACGCCGCCAGTCTCTGGCCGACAGCATTCTGACCACCTTCTCCGCGAAGCTGCCCTTCTTGCGGCTATAGGGGTACCAGAGCAACTCCTTTTTCATCGCGACCCGCTCAGCGACGATGCTCTTGGGGTGGCAGTACTTGCGGATGCCTTCGGCGCCGCCGGAGCGGGTGCCCAACCCCGACTCCTTCCAGCCGGCCATCGGAACCCCAATTTGAAAGATGCCGGTGATCACATTGTTGATGTTCACGGTGCCGGTATTCAGGCGCCGGGCAATGTCAATTGCCTTTGCTTTGTCGCGTGTCCAGACGCTGCCGGACAACCCGAATCGGCAATCGTTGGCTTTCTCGATCGCCTCCGCAACGTCGCGCACCTTCATCACCGGCAAGGTCGGGCCGAATGTCTCCTCACGCATGCAGTCCATGTCATGGTCGACATCGACCAGCACCGTCGGTTCGTAGAACAACCCTTCCCCGCCGGGATCACGCGTTTTGCCGCCGATGAGAACCTTCGCGCCCTTGCAGACCGCGTCGTCGACGTGTCGAGACACGATCTCGAGTTGTTGCGCGGTAGTCATCGAGCCTATTTCGCACGAATAGTCATGCCCGGCATCCATGCCCTGACGCAGCTGCGCTGTCCTGGCCACCAATTTGCTCACGAACGTGTCAAATACCGGGGCCTCGACATAGCTCCGTTCCACCGAAATGCAGACTTGGCCGGTGTAGGCGAATCCGCCCCAAACCGCGCCGTCGACCGCCCTGTCGATGTCGGCGTCCGCGCAGACGATCATCGCGTCTTTGCCGCCAAGTTCCAGCCCGCACGGGATCAACCGTTCGGCCGCGGCGACGGCGATCCGGCGCCCGGTGCCCACCGAACCGGTGAACATCACGTAATCAACGACGTCGACGAGGGCCGCACCGGTTTCTCCGAAACCGAAGACCACGTCGAGCACGTCCGGTGCACCGATCTGCTTCCACCCCTCCACCGCGTGCTGCCAGGCCAATGGTGTGAATTCCGAGGGCTTGGACAGCACGGCGCATCCGGCCAACAGGGCGGCGGGAACGTCGAGCAGCGGTACCGACAACGGACCGTTCCACGGGGTGATGACGCCGACCAGGGGATAAGGCTCGTAGACAATGGTCAGCTTCTTGGCCGCGTTGGCTGCGCCGTATGGGCGCACCGGCTGGTCGGCCAAAAACTCTGCGGCGTTGTCGATCCAGTAGTTGATGACCTGCACGGTGGCGATCTCGATACCCGCGTCACCCCAGGACTTGCCCGTTTCCAGCTGCAGCGGCGTCAGCAGATCATCGCGGTGGTCGAGCATCCAGTCGCGCCATCTGCCCAGCCAGCACGCGCGGCCGGACACACCCAATCGCTGCCACTCGGGTTGTGCGGCCCGTAGCCGTGCCGCCGCCGCCGCAACGCCATCGACCGTTGTGACTGGGACGGTTCCGACGATCTCGCCGGTGGCCGGACATTTGACCACCACTTCATCGCGGGTGTCGGCTTCGGCCGGGTTTGCCTGATTTGTCGTATCCATCATCACTGCCACCGCCTTTGCCGCCGGCGCCAACCGGAGCTGTTCGTACGGTACCCAGGGCTCCGGCGTTGTTGATTAGCAGGCTTGTGAGCTGGGTTGATGATCTTTGGTGCCGCGCTATTGGGGCCGGAGTGTAGGCACGGGCTATCTGGAGAACGATCGAGTTGGTTACTGTTCGTCGTTGGTCTGGAGTTGCCCGTGCCTACCGTTTCAGTATTGCCTGTGTCGTCGGTTCCAGAGGTGTTCGACCGCTGGAGTCCTGGTGAGCGCAGCGAGTTCATCGAATCGGAGTTTCTCGATGTGTTGGCCTCGATGCCAGACCCGAGGGACCCTGCCCCTACAGTGGCGTGAAAAACCCGGTCGACCAAGCCGACAATCTATCACCAACTATCGGACAAATTCGCCCGCATCTCCACTCGAGGAATAAATAAACAAAGGATGAATTTCTACCTTTCCAACGAACCCGTCACCCCAGCGAGAAATTCATCACCGGGTTAATTGATCCTTGGGCCACTTCGGATTTAGGCTGCGTCTTTGACGCCGTTTTGATACTGTCGACTGGCTGGCGGATCGTCATCGATTTCACGCGCGAACCGCGCGAACCCGATGCAGCCAGGGCGTGGGAAATCGTTGCCTTTTGAGAAGTATTTTCGCGGATAAGACAACTCTCAGTGAATTCACCAGAGCATGAATAACAATTTTCGAACTGATCGGGGCTGCGAAAGCAACCCGTGCCGTACAAGGTGTCTCGCGATGGAGCCCTGCGGGGCCGATGCACGCGCCACTGCGACGCAGCTGGGCCCGACTCAAGACAACTATCCCGACCGGCTCGACTGGCCGACCATCCGAATTGCGGGCGTGTGCCTGATAGCCGCGATCATGGCGAACCTCGACATCAGCATCGTCACCGTCGCGCAACGCACCTTCACCGTGGCATTCCATTCCACCCAGGCCACTGTCGCCTGGACTGTGGCCGGCTACATGCTTGGAATGGCCACCGCTACGCCAATGACAGGGTGGGCGGCCGACCGATTGGGCGCCAAACGGCTGTTCATGGGCGCGGTTGCGACGTTCACGCTCGGCTCAATGCTGTGTGCGAGCGCCCCGAACATTGGGCTACTGATCATATTTCGCGTGGTGCAGGGTATCGGTGGGGGCGTGCTGGGGCCGCTGGTCCTTGCCATCGTGACCCACCAGGCGGGACCAAGGCGGCTCGGCCGCCTGCTCGCGGTAGGGGCCATTCCCATGCTGACTGCCCCGATGTTGGGACCGATTCTGGGTGGTTGGCTGATCGACTCGTACGGCTGGCAATGGATTTTTCTGATCAACGTGCCGGCCGGCCTGTTGGCATTCGGCCTTGTCGCGATCCTCGTCCCGGAGGATCCACCGAAACCGTCCGAACGCTTCGACTTCATCGGCATGCTACTGCTGTTGCCCGGCATCGCGATGCTCTTGTTGGGAGTATCAGCAATCCCAGGGTCGGGCACGGTAACCGATCACCGCGTGTGGGTACCGGCGATCAGCGGTGCGGTGTTGATTACCGCGTTCGCCCTGCACGCCTGGTATCGAACGGATCACCCGCTAATCGATCTGCGGTTGTTTACCGACCGAGTGGTCCGGCTGGCCAACCTGGCGCTGCTGTTGTACGTCGCCGGGGCGGCGGATGCCAGCCTGTTACTGCCGAGCTACTTTCAGCAACTGCTACACCAGACTCCAATGCGGTCCGGGCTGATGATGGTCCCTATCGGATTCGGAGCCATGCTGACCATGCCGCTTACCGGCGCCTTCATGGACAGCCGCGGTCCACGCAAGGTGGTGCTGATCGGACTCACTCTGATTGCCACCGGAACGGGCACATTCGTCTTCGGAGTCGCCAACGAGGCAGATTATCTGCCCACGCTGCTGGCCGGCCTGACCGTCGCCGGTATGGGCTTGGGCTGCACCGGACTGCTGCTCGCCGCGTCGGTAATGCGAGTCCTGGCCCCGCATCAGATCGCCCGCGGATCGGCGCTGATCAGCGTCAATCAGCAGATATCCGGCTCGATAGGTGCGGCACTGATGTCGATGATCCTGACCAACCAGTTCTGCCGGAGCCACACCATCTCGACAGCAAACAACATGGCGGTGTTGCGCGAGAACGCCGAGCGCCACGTCGTGCCGATTGCCCCCTCGGCGGTACCGGCGCGAGCGGTTGGCCCCGATTTTTTGGTCGAGTTGCAGCATGACCTTTCGCATGCCTACACGCTGACGTTCGCGGTGGCGGCCGTCCTGGGGGCGCTGGCGTATTTTCCCGCAGCGTTCCTACCGGCAAAGCCAACAACGATTGCGCCAGGAGAGGTCGATGTCCCGGGGTGAAACCCGCTGTGCCCCATCCCGCTGCGCTGATGATCGCCGCTAGACCAGCGGCGCCATCTCCTGCAACATCGCGGGAACGAGTTCGCTGACCGTGGGGTGGATATGCATCGTTCGTGACAACGTGGTGTAGGGCGCTTTGGCCGACATCACGTCGAGGATCGCGTGAATGGCTTCGTCACCGCCCACGCCAAAGATCGTCGCTCCCAGGATCTCGTCGGTGTCCGCGTCGACGACCACCTTCATGAAGCCTTGCGTCTCACCCTTTTCCACGGCCCTACCGACCCTGGTCATCGGCCGCTTTCCGACCAGCAGCTTGCGCCCGGTCGCCTGGGCCTGAGCAACACTCATCCCGGCCCGCCCCAGCGGCGGGTCGATGTAGAGGGCGTAGGTGGTGATGCGATCGCTGACCCGGCGTGGGTCGTCATCGAGCAGATTGGCCGCAACGATCTCGAAATCGTTGTACGACGTGTGAGTGAAGGCGCCCTTGCCGTTGCAGTCGCCCATCGCCCAGATGTGGTCGACGCTGGTCTTGAGCTGGTCGTCCACCACGATGTAGCCGCGGGCGTCGGTCTGCACCCCGGCGGCCTCCAGCCCCAGGTCATCGGTGTTGGGCCGACGCCCCACCGCCAGCAATAGATGGCTGCCCGCAATGGGGGCCGCGCCCGCGCAGGGAGTCAGCTCGAAGCCGCCAACGCTACTGTCGCGCTTAGTGATTCGCACGTCGTCGGCACCAACGACAACGTTGACGCCTTCGGCCTCCAGGATCTCTCGGATGGTGGCCGAGACGTCCTCGTCCTCGCGGGAAGCCAGCCTCGGTCCCCGCTCGACGACGGTGACCGGAGCACCGAAACGACGGTACATCTGGGCGAACTCCAGCGCGATATAGCTGCCGCCGACGATGACCAAATGCTCTGGCAGCGTGTCGAGTTCGAGGATGGACACGTTGGTCAGGAAATCGATGTCGGCAAGCCCCGGGATGTTCGGAGCCACCGCGCGGCCACCGACGTTGAGGAATATCCGGTCCGCACTCAACAGGTCGTCACCGACCCGCAGGGTGTGCGGATCCTCGAATCTGGCGTGCCCGCGGAACACGGTGCAGCCGTTCATGCCGTCCAGCCAATGCTCGACACCCTTACGGTCGGCGAGCATGATGCCGTCTTTGCGTGCCTTGACTTTGGCCATGTCCACGCTGATGGGGCCGGGCCGGTACCGACACCGTATTCGGCGCCACGGCGGGCCAATTGCGCGGCGTGCGCACTGGCGACCAGCGTCTTGGTCGGGATACACCCGGAGTTCACGCAGGTACCGCCGACATGCTTGCGCTCCACGATCGCAACGCGCTCGCCCGCGGCGGTCAGCCGACCCACTAATGGCGGGCCGGCCTGGCCTGCACCGACGACTATCGCGTCGTAATGCTGTGTCACAGGGCGGCCACTGTCGCAACGATGGCAAAACCACCCAGGACAGCGATCGAATCCTCCAGCAGTGCGATGGGCAGATCGTGGCCGCCGCGCGCGGCCACCAACTTGGTGCACGCCTGGTAGCCACCCAGGGTGCCCAGGACGGCGCCGATGATTCCTGCCCCGAGCCCGCCCCACCGATAACCCCACGCCGTGCCGATGACTGCACCGGCGAAGGCACCCAAGATGATTCGAACCGCGAACACCGGTGGCGCGGTGCGCGGTGGGGTCTTGGGGAGCTTGTCGTTGACCAGCTCGCCAACCGCGAGGACCGACAGGATGACGACCGTGATGAGGTTGCCCACCCAGGACGCCCATGTTCCATGAAGATTGATCCAGCTCAAGAACGCGGCCCAGGAGACCACGGCTGGAGCCGTCATCGACCTCAGGCCAGCGACAACGCCGATGAGCAGAGCCAGCAGCAGAACAACAAAGTGCGTCACAACGATCCCTCCTGGGACAGACGAACAGCCTGGCGACGTGAAGGGGAATGCCCATGCAACTAGCGGGCAATCGGCCCTAGCGGGACGCTAACACAGCAACGCCCCATAGCACATGCTCAGAACCGACAGAACCTGATATCGGAAGCCAGAATGGCTTTGGCCCCGATGGCGGCAAGTTCGTCCATGGTGCCGTTGACATCGCGGCGCGGCACCAATGCCCGCACTGCAACCCATTCCGGGTCGGCGAGTGGGGCGATGGTCGGCGACTCCAGGCCAGGGGTGATCAAGGTGGCCTTGTCCAGCACCGCGCGCGGGCAGTCGTAGTCCAGCATCAGGTATTGCTGGCCGAAGACCACGCCTTGCACCCTGGCGACCAGCTGATCGCGGGCCTCGACCTGGGCGGCGCCGTCGCGGCCGTTCCCCTCGATCAGCACCGCCTCCGAGTCACACAGCGGCTCACCGAATGCGACGAGATTGTGCAACCGCAGGGTGCGGCCCGAGCCCACCACATCGGCAATGGCATCGGCCACACCCAGCTGCACGGAGATTTCCACCGCCCCGTCGAGTCTGATCACCGTTGCTTCAATACCCTTGGCGGCCAGATCCTTTCTGACCAGATTCGGATACGCGGTGGCGATCCGCTTGCCAGCGAGATCGGCCATCGTCCAATCTCGCTGGGCGGGGCCGGCGTAGCGGAAACTCGACGACCCGAATCCCAGCGCCAAGCGCTCGCGCACCTGCGCATCGGAATCGTGGACCAGATCACGTCCGGTGATCCCGAAGTCGAGCTGTCCCGAGCCGACGTAGATGGCGATGTCTTTGGGTCGCAGGAAGAAGAACTCGACGTTATTCGCCGGGTCGATGACCGTCAGGTCTTTTGGATCGGTGCGCCGCCGGTAGCCGGCTTCCGCCAGAATCTCCGTGGCCGGTTCGCTCAGGGCGCCCTTGTTGGGAACCGCCACCCGCAACATGCTCACAGCTTCCGGTACACCTCGTCGAGAGACACTCCGCGCGAAATCATCAACACCTGGGTCCAGTACAGCAACTGGCTGATCTCCTCGGCCAGCGCCTCGTTGGATTCATGCTCGGCGGCCAGCCAGACTTCGCCGGCTTCCTCCAGAACCTTCTTACCCAAGGTATGCACCCCGGCATCCAGCGCCGCCACCGTGGCGCTGCCGGGCGGCCGCGTGCGGGCGCGGTCACCGAGTTCGGCGAACAGATCCTCGAAGGTCTTCACGGCCAGCGATTGTTTCATGCCTCACCAGGCAAAGTCACGGCGGTTTCACCTGGCGGCCGAGTTACCCCATCAGTGGCATGCCCACCGTCGGCCACTTTGACCACCTGGTGCTGCCGCAGCCCAGCCGCCGGCTTGCTCAGACAACACCCGGCGCGCCGCCACCACCGCCGGTACCGCCGCCGCCGCCGGTCTGGCCGGTCGGGGGATCGCCGTCGTCACCATCGCCGCCGACGCCGCCTGGGGCGCCGCCAGTGCTGGTCGAGCTGGCGCCGCCGCCACCGCCGTCAGCACCGCCGCCACCCTTACCGCCGATGCCGCCGAAGCTGTCGATGGCATCGCCACCTGCGCCGCCTTGACCACCGCCGCCGCCCATACCGCCGGTCCCGACGACTCCGTCACCGCCGCCGCCCATACCGCCCTCGCCGCCGGCGCCGCCGGCGCTGGGCTCGGCGTTTTCGGTGTCGTCCCCGCCGGTGATGCCCTGGCCGCCGGCACCCCCTTGTCCGCCGTTGCCGCCGACGCCACCGCCGCCGCCGAGCGAGTGGCCGACGGGCTCGGTATTGCCGTCACCGCCGGATCCGTCATTACCGCCGGCACCGCCGTCACCGCCGTCACCGCCGGGCCCGAGCGTGCCGATGCCACCGTCGCCTCCGGCGCCGCCGTCACCGCCATCACCCGCGTCGTTGGTCTGAGCTGCGGCACCCCCTGTCCCGCCTTTGCCGGCGGATCCACCGTTACCGCCGTCGCCACCGGTGGTGCCCTGCCCGCCCTTACCGCCGGCACCGCCGTCACCGCCGCGGCTCCCGACTGCACCATTTGCGGCGTCGCTGCTGCCGGCATTGCCGCCCATCCCGCCGTGACCGCCGGCCCCCCCGACGCCGTTTGTACCGTTGCCGCCGTCCCCACCGACACCGCCGGCTCCACCGGTCCCGCCTCCCCGCCCTGAATTGGCCACAGCATTCCCGCCCTCGCCCCCGTCGCCACCGTTACCGGCAGCACCACCGGTGTCCCCGTCACCCCCGTCGCCCCCGCGACCACCGGCCCCGCCGCCGCCACCAGCTTTGCCGTCGCCGTAGGCGCCGTGACCGCCGTCCCCGCCGTCGCCACCCGGACCACCGGCACCGCCAGCCCCGCCGCTGCCGCCCAAGTAACCCGACTCACAGTCGAGCACCCCATCCGCACCCCGAATACCATCACCGCCACGACCACCGTTACCGCCACCGCCGCCGACGCCATCAGAACCCGACAAGATCCCGGTGCCGCCCACGCCACCAGCACCACCTGCACCGCCGTTGCCGCCCGCGGTGCCCGACTCACCATCGCCGACCCCGTCGGCGCCACGAGCTCCGTTGCCGCCGATCCCGCCGTGGCCGCCATCGCCGCCCACCGCGAACAGTCCGCCGCAGCCACCCGATCCCCCGGTCCCACCGGCGCCGCCGTCTAGCGCGGCCGGGCTACCCACGACACCATCGCCGCCCGTCCCGCCGCTCCCGCCGAAACCGCCGCGCCCGAACAGTCCCGCACTGCCGCCGCCGCCGGTGCCGCCGGATCCGCCTGGCGTTCCCTCGCCGCCGTGCCCACCGTCGCCACCGCTTCCGACCAGTGACAGCGTCCCTGCGCCACCCCCCTGGCCGCCCACTGCACCCAGTCCACCGGCCCCACTGGACCCGCCGTTGCCGAACAGCAGCCCGCCGGTCCCGCCTGCGCCTCCCGCCGCGAGTGCCCCACCGGCACCACCGATGCCACCGTTACCGACCAATCCGGCAGATCCGCCGGCACCGCCGGCAACCCCGGCGCTTGCGCTGTTGTCGTAGCCGTTGCCCCCGTTGCCGTAGAGCAATCCCCCGGCACCTCCGTTGGGGGCCGATGCGGTGCCGTCAGCGCCGTCACCGATCAGCGGGCGGCCGAGCAGCGTCTGGCTGGGCAGGTTGATCAGGTCAAGCAGCTGCTCCAGCGGTGACGCGCTGGCGGCCTCGGCGAGCGAATAAGACGCACCACCGGCGGCGAGGGCTCGAACGAATTGGTCGTGATACGCCGCCACCTGGACGCTGAGCGATTGATATTGCTGGGCGTGGCTGGAAAACAGCGCCGCTATGGCGGCCGAGACCTCATCGGCAGCGGCGGGCCAAAGCGCGGTGGTCGGAACCGCGGCAGCCGCATTGACCGTGCTGACAATCGAGCCGACGCCGCGCAGTTCCGTTGCCGCCGCCGCCAACTCGTCCGGGCCACCGATAAGTACCACATCGCTACGTCACCCACTCATCGCGCAACATTTGTCGAGCACTCGGCAAACTAACCACTCACACGGTCGTCTACGACTACCATTTCCATCGGCAACTTTTAGAGCTTTCCCTGGCGCTCATAGAACTTTCAAATATGTCCCACAAATATTTCCGCAAGCGGCAATATTCAACCGCGGTCGAATACCCGGGCAGCGCCCCCTTGGAGAGGGGACTTCAGCCAACCCGACCCGAGGCGCGCGGCGACCCCGCCCAAACCGGGCAAGCCAACTGACCCCCCCTCGACCGGGGCGCGCCAACGCCGACCACACCCCAACCCGCGCCAGCCCCCCTGGCCACATTAGGCCAACCTAGGATAGGTTAGCCTAACTTTATTCTGTGATGGAGGAGGCGGCTCATGACCTTCCCGATCTGGTTCGCGCTTCCCCCTGAGGTGCATTCGACCCTGCTCTCCACCGGCCCGGGCCCCAGCGCACTGTGGTCCGCGGCGGCAGCATGGCGGGCCCTCGCCACGCAATACACCGACATTTCGGACGAACTCACCCAGCTGCTCGCGGCCGTGCGGGCCGGTTCCTGGGACGGGCCGACGGCCGAGCGATTTGTTGCGGCGCACCAACCGTTTCTCGACTGGCTGGCCCAGGCCGCCGCGGTAGCCAACGCAGCGGCCACCGCCCACGAATCCGCGGCCGCCGGATACACCTCGGCCTTGGCGGCCATGCCCACCCTCGCCGAGCTGGCCACCAACCATGCGGTGCACGGCGCATTGGTGGCCACCAACTTCTTCGGGATCAACACCATCCCGATCGCGTTCAACGAATCCGACTACATGCGGATGTGGGTCCAGGCCGCCATCACCATGACCGGCTATCAGGCTGTCAGCCAACATAGCGTGACGGCGACGCCCCGGACTTCGCCCGCACCCCAGATCATGACGGCCGATGCCGCCCCCGCCGCGACTAGCTCCATGCCCGATCCCGTGAAAATCATCCTCCAAGCGCTTCAGGGCTTCCTGAATTTCCTGCGCAACCTGGCAGCCGAGACGCTCTCGGGGCCGTTGGAGAAATTCGTTGTCCACGTTCTGGACTCATTCATCTCGTTCGCGTCCGGGTCGGTTTTCAAGTTCGTCGCATACGCGGTGCTAGACCCGATGATCTACTTCGGCCCTTTCACCCCGGCAATCAGTCCGCTCGGGCTACCGGCCGTGACTGTAGGGCTGGCCGGGCTTGCCGGCATCAGCACCCCACCACAAACGGCGCCGCCCCTGCCCGACGTTGCACAGTCCGCACCCCCGAACCATCAGATCTCACCCGCGACCACCGGCGTCGCCGTTGCCGGCGTTAGCAGCGGCGCTACCGTTGCCGGGTCGACTCCCACTGCGCACGCGGCCGCCGCACCATCGGGCCCCTCCTCCGCTGGACCCGTTGCCGCCCAGAGCTTTTACGCCGTCCTCGGCCCCGACGGCGGCGGCCACACTCCGACGACAAACGGCAAAGCGCTTGCCGGTGCCACCGCCGACGCCGTGGCACCGGCCGCCAGACTGCCCGGCGACCAGGCCCGAGCCGCCTCCCGCAGAGCCCGGACGGCACAAAACGCCTACGCCAGTACCGCTATGAATTCCTTGACGCCGACGGATACCCGACCACAGTGGACCCACCAGCAGCGGAGCCAAGCGCCGTCAGCGAACACGGCGCGAATGCGTCTGAATTTTCCCGAGAAATCTCCAAAACAATTGCTGGACAACCGGATAGGCTCACCGCGGGCAGGGAAACCAGATTCGCCGAAACCACAACGCTACCCATGCTGCCACGCACCTGGACCGACGCCGACCCCTGCTAGACATTGAAGTACTTCGCATCATGGTGGTACAGCACAAAGGCGTCCGTCGACTGCTCGGGGTGCAACTGCAGTTCTTCGGACAAGGTCACGCCGATGCGTTCGGGCTCCAGCAGCTTCATCATCTTGGCGCGATCCTCCGGATCGGGGCAGGCGCCGTAGCCGAAGGCGAAGCGGGCACCTCGATAGCCGAGCTTGAAGTTGTCCTCGCCGTGCCTTTCTCCGAGAGGTCCCTGATCTCGTCGGCGATGTCGTAGTCGCCGAGGTTGGACAGGTTGCAGCTGAAGGTGTTGGTCTCTACCGCGTCGGCACCGGACTCGAATTAGTTCCGGTGGATGGTTTCCAGCACGTCAGGGCGGGTTTCGTTGAGGATCTCGCTGCAGCACGAGGAGATCAGTGTCGCAAGGGGGCCTGCCAGCGGCAGTCACACACAGCAAACATAGTGGCGCTATGCAATTCCCTCAGCCGTTGACAGCGACCGACCGATTGCGCCCGCGATATCCGGCCGGTCAGGAGGCATGCGCTCAGCTAACCCACTCGAGGCCTTAGGCTGACCAGATGACCCCGTCCGATGCCAGCCGAGAGCTGCCTGAACTACACAAGACCGTGGTTGTGGCGGCGTTTGAGGGCTGGAACGACGCGGGCGACGCCGCCAGCGACGCGGTCGGACACCTTGCCGCCATCTGGAACGCGACTCCCATCGTGGAGATCGACGACGAGGCCTACTACGACTATCAGGTGAATCGGCCGGTCATCCGACAGATCGACGGGGTTACCCGGGAGCTGGAGTGGCCAGCGATGCGGATCTCGCACTGCCGCCCACCCGACAGTGACCGCGATGTCGTATTGATGTGCGGGTTGGAACCCAACATGCGCTGGCGCACATTTTGTGCGGAGCTGCTGGCGATCATCGAGAAACTCAACGTCGACACCGTCGTGATCCTCGGGGCCTTGCTGGCCGATACGCCGCATACCCGCCCGGTCCCGGTATCGGGCGCGGCCTACTCGGCCGAGTCGGCGCGGGTCTTCGGTCTGGAAGAAACGCGCTACGAGGGCCCCACCGGCATTGCGGGAGTGTTTCAGTACGCGTGTGTAGCGGCCGGGATCCCGGCGGTGACGTTCTGGGCGGCGGTGCCGCACTACGTATCGCACCCGCCGAACCCCAAGGCCACGGTGGCGCTGTTACGCCGCGTCGAGGACGTGCTCGACATCGAGGTACCGCTGTCGAGCCTGCCCGCCCAAGCCGAGGTGTGGGAGCAAGAGATCACCGAGATGACCTCTGATGACGACGAGCTGGCCGAGTACGTGCAGACGCTGGAGAAGCACGGCGATGAAGCGGTCGAAATGAACGACGCGCTGGGCAAGATCGACGGGGACGCACTGGCCGCCGAATTCGAGCGCTATCTGCGGCGCCGCCGGCCAGGTTTTGGACTCTAGCCCGCCGAGCTCTCGCCGGTCTGTCCCAGGCAGCGCCGCTGCGGCAAACCTAGTTGGACGCAATCGGGCTGTCGGAGTCTGACATCCCTTGGCGCAGCATGGCTATGACGGCGGTGGGCTCACCGGCCAAAGTTGTCTCAACGAATCGGTTGATCAGCGGGCGCCAGGTGAAGCGCAGCCCGGCGCGGCGAATCGAGAGCTGTGAGGACGACGGCGACAGCATCCAGCCGGAGACCGCGCGCGCGCTTTCCTGCTTCTCCTCGACCGTCGGACGCCAAAGCCGCTCGTAGAAGTCCAGCGCGCGCTCCACCGATGACGTTCTGCGCAGCTGCTCGGACAGCACGTATGCGCCGGCCAGCGCCAGCGAGGCACCCGGCCCGGTCAGCGGCGAGACCGCCGAGCACGCGTCGCCGACCAGGACCACACGGTTGGTGCTCCAGCGCGGCATCTCGACCTGTGCAACCTGCCCGAAGTAGATGTCCCCCGATGGCGGACATCTCTCGAGCACCTCGGGCACCAGCCAGCCCATGCCCGCAAATCGGTCCCGTAGCGCCGCACGGGCGTCGGGAGGCGGTTCGGGATCGGCAGCGCGATAGGCCGCAAAGACCGCCGTCTGGCCATTGCGCAGGGCGTAGAGACCCAGTTGCCGGTCGACGGTGTCGGTGATGACGACGTGATCGCCGGCCTTGTCGTCCATGTCAGAGGCGTCGAAGACGAAGGCCGCGAAATGAAAGCCCAGGTAGCGCAGATATTGCGCTTCGGCGCCGAACGCCAGTGCCCGCACCGTGGAGTGGATCCCGTCGGCGCCGACCAGTAGATCGACATCGAGGCGCGCACCGTCGTCCAGGGTCACCACCGCGCGATCGTCGCCGTGCGTCACCTCCGACACCGAGGTACCGAACCGCAGGTCGACATTGGTCGGAAGGTTGTCCAGGAGGACCTTGTGCAGATCGGTTCGGGTTATCCGGCACAGCCTGTCTTCGAGTGCCTTGGCGATGCGCCCGTAGGGCAGACCGGCCCGACGTCGGCCCAGCTCATCGACCAGGCCGGTGTCACCGATGGGATAGGAGACGTCTCGAATCGCGTCCAGGATGCCAATCGCATCGGCCGCCTCGTATCCAGCTCCGAACAGGTCGATCATGGCGCCCTGATTCGGCGGACCGGGTGAGCGCTCCACGAGCACGACCTCGGCACCCAGCGCCGACATCCGCTCCGCCAGTGCCAGCCCCGCGATGCCGGCGCCGCAAACAGCCACCCTCAGGGCGTCACCGACTTCCTTCTGCGCAGCCCGCGGCTACGGCTTTTCCAAGCCCTGGTTGTAGGCACTGGTGGAGCGCCCGAGCGCCGCCACCTCAGCGTCCATCTTGGGCAGTAGCTCGGCTGTGGCCTTACGGACGGGCAGTTCACCCAGCGGCGTGGAGAGCGCTGGCTTGAGCCAGCGGAACAGTCCCACCCAATCCGGGCAGTAGATACGGGTCTTGCGACCTTCGATGCCCTTGATGAAGGCGGCCGCGCACTTGTTCACCGAGGTGGTCTTGTTCAATGGCCAGGGCAGCCTGGACAGCAGCTCAGCAAACGCGGGCAGGTCGCCCTTGGTGTCACGAACCAAAGCGGTGTCGATCCACGACATGTGCGCCGACCCGACGCTGACGCCACGGTCTGCGACTTCCAGTCGAAGCGCGTTGGCGAAGATCTCGACCGCGGCCTTCGACGCGTTGTAAGGCGCCAGCCCGGGAGATGCCGCGTAGGCGGCCAGCGAAGAGACGATCAGCACGTAGCCGCGGCGTTCGATGACCGCCGGCAAGGTGGCACGCACGGTGTGAAAGACACCCATAACGTTGACGTCGAGCACCCGCTTGAACGCCTCCGGATCCACCTGCAGCACCGAACCGTAGCTGGCGATGCCGGCGTTGGCCATCACGATGTCGATGCCGCCGAATTTCTCGACGGCCTGATCGGCGGCCGCCCCCATGGCGGGCAGATCGCGTACGTCGGCAACCACGGTGAGCACTCGGTCGTCTCCACCGAGTTCGGCCGCAATCGTCGCCAGCTCGGCCTCGCTCAGATCCGTCAGCACCAGTTTGGCGCCCATGTTGTGGAGGCGACGGGCGACCTCTGCCCCAATGCCGCGAGCACCGCCCGTGATGAAGACGACTTTGTCCTGCACCGATGTCATGGCCGAAAACGTACCACCGTGGGCTACAGGTCTACCCCCAGCAACGCATCGATGGTGCTGGCCACCAACCTTGGCGCTACCTCGTCATGGCCTCCGTAGTCGAGCGCATCGGTCGCCCAACCATCGAGTGCCGCAATCGCTTTGGGCGTGTTCAGATCGTCGGCCAGATACTGGCGCACCCGGGCCACAACCGCCGCCGCGTCTGGACCGGCCGGCAATGTCGTCGCGGCGCGCCAGCGCTGCAATCGACCGACCGCCTCATCGAGCACCTGCTGGGACCAGAACCGGTCGGCCCGGTAGTGCCCGGCCAGCAGCCCCAGCCGGACCGCCGCCGGGTTGACTCCCTCGGCACGCAACCCCGATACCAGCACCAGGTTGCCGCGGCTCTTGGACATCTTGTGTCCGTCCCAGCCAATCATGCCGGCGTGTACGTAGTGCCGCGCGAATCGCCGCTCACCCGTGACGCATTCGGCGTGCGCGGCGGTGAATTCGTGGTGCGGGAAGATCAGGTCGCTGCCGCCGCCCTGAACGTCCAGACCGCTGCCCACGCGGCTGAGCGCAATGGCCGCGCATTCGATGTGCCAGCCCGGCCGGCCGGGGCCGAACGGTGACGGCCAACTGGGCTCCCCGGGTCTCGCCGCGCGCCAGAGCAGAGCGTCGAGCGCATCGTTCTTGCCTGGTCTGCCCGGATCACCGCCACGCTGCTCGAACAGGCCGAGCATGGTGTCGCGGTCGTAGCCGGACTCGTAGCCGAATTGCAGTGTGGCATCGGAGCGGTAGTAGACGTCGGGATGTTCGCCGTCCAGGACATAGGCGGCGCCGGAAGCGAGCAGTTTCTCAACGAGCTCGATGATTTCGGCAACCGCCTCGGTAGCCCCGACGTAGTCGTGGGGCGAGAGGACCCGCAGCGCCGCCATGTCCTCGCGGAAGAGCGCTACCTCCTGGGCGGCCAGGTCACGCCAGTCGACGCCGTCACGGTCGGCTCGCTCGAACAACGGATCGTCGACGTCGGTGACGTTCTGCACGTAGCGCACCTCATGGCCGAGATCCAGCCACAGACGATGGATCAAGTCGAACGCCAGATAAGTCGCGGCGTGGCCCAGATGCGTCGCGTCATAGGGCGTGATCCCGCAGACGTACATGGTGGCCGTGTTTCCCGGCGCCACCGGACGCACTTGCCGGTCAGCGGTGTCGTAGAGCCGGAGTTCCGGCCCACGCCCCGGCACGATGGGAACCGGTGCAGACGACCAAGATTGCATGCCTCGACTCTAGGCTGGGCGACGATGCGGCCCGCGGTGCGGGCCGAGGAGGAGCCCGGCCATCGGGCTCACGCGGGCGACCCAAACCCACCCGCGGCCCGCGGTGCGGGCCCAGGGAACGCCGGAGCCCTGACTGTAGGGGGCGATCATGTCATTGATATTGGACCGGGTTCGGGAACTGGGAACGCAAATCCCAGACGCCGCTGCCCTCTCTTTTGTGAATGATCGAGGCCTGGTCACCGAATCGATGAGTCGCGCCGGTGTGGTGACCGAAATGAATAAGGTTGCCCAGTTCGTGCGGCAGGATTGCGGCTTGGCGCCCGGAGATCGGGCGGTCTTGGTGTATCCGCCCGGTCTGGACTTCGTGTGTGGATTGCTGGGGTGCATGGCGGCCGGGGTAATCGCGGTGCCGGTGTTCCCCCCGGACCCGATCAACCCACAAAAGTCCGGCGAAGCCTTCCGGCGGGTGGCACTCGACTGCGGCGCAACAGCGGTCCTGACCAGCCACCACTATGCCGACGCTCGGCAGCTAGACGTGGCCGCTCCGGTGGGGACCGCCTTCGATGAGGACTGGCCGAATGCCCTTCCCTGGCACGTGACATCGCGGGGGGCCAGTGGGCGCGGAAAGAGCGCCCCGCGGGCCGTGAGTGAGGCGATCTCAGAGTGGGCCCCCAGCCCGCAGACGCCTGCCCTACTGCAGTACACCTCGGGTTCAACATCGGACCCCAAGGGTGTGGTCATCACCCATGGCAACGTGGTGCATCAGGCCGAGTTCAACCGCCGCTTCATCGGACTCGGCCCGGGCCATCGGGCTGTCTTCTGGGTGCCGCCGTACCACGACTTCGGCCTCATCAGCGGCATTCTGAGCGCGTTGGCCGGCAATTTCGACCTCACCATGATGTCGCCGATGAGCTTTATCCAGCGCCCTGCCTTGTGGTTTGAGGTCATGGACCGAGTTCGCGCCACCGTCACTGTCGCACCCAACTTCGGATTCGAGTTGGCGATGCGCAAGACCACTGCCGAGCAGCGCGCTGGCTGGGATCTGAGCCCGTTGCAGGTGATAGTGAGTGCCGCGGAACCGGTGCGCGAGGACACTACCCGCCGCTTCTTTGAAGCCTTTGCCGCCTCATGGATCCGCCGGGAAGCCTTCTGTCCGTGCTACGGGCTTGCGGAACACACCGTCGGCATCACCGTGTCCGGGCGCTCGAGCCTGCGGGTGGATCGCTGCCAGCTGGAAACGCGGCAGCTAGCGGTTCCTAGCGACGCTCCCGATGCCCAGGTCCTGATGGGCTGCGGGCAGCCAACCGATGACGTGGATGTGCGCATCGTGGACCCCGAGCTATGTGTTCCACTCGGCGACGGACAGGTGGGGGAGATCTGGGCGGACTCGCCGAGCAAAGCCGCCGGCTACTGGGGATTGTCAGCGAAAAGCCGTGCCACGTTTCAGGCTGCGTTAGCCGGGGTCGAGGGTGGCCGCGGCTACCTGCGAACGGGGGATTTGGGCGTTCTGCACGACGGTGAGCTGTATGTGTGTGGGCGAATCAAGGATCTGCTGATCCTGGCGGGGCGCAACATCTATCCGCAAGACATTGAGGACAGCCTGCGAGATTGCCACCCCGCGATCAGGCCGGGCGGGTTCGCGGCTTTCGCCGTAGCGGACGGCAACAGCGAGACGCTGGCGGTGCTGGTCGAGGTGCGCACCGACGGGTCGCCCGACCTGCTCGCAGGGGTAGTGGCAGCGATCCGGGCGGCGGTGTTGAAAGACCACCAGCTGTGCTGTGGGGTGGTAGTGCTGGGGCCGCCGGGGAGCGTGAGCAAGACGACCAGCGGCAAAGTGCAGCGCTCGCGGTGCCGCGCCCGCTTTCTCGACGGCACCCTGCAAGCCCAAGCGCTGCTGGTGGACCGCCGCACAGACGATGAACCCGTTGGCGCTGCGCCCACGACCGAGCAGCTGCTATCGGTGGTGTGCGGGCAGGCGGCCGAGGTCTTGGGTATCGGCGCGGCCAGTGTGGATATCGATCGATCGCTGGGGGATCAGGGCCTCAACTCGATCGGAGTCACCGAGTTGGCGTCGCGGCTAACTCAGGTGCTGGGCCAAGACGTGCAACCCGTAGACATCTTCAACCATCCCACGGTTGGAGATCTGGTCCAGATCCTGAGCCTCGGTGAAAAGACACGTCACCAGCGTGGAGTGCGAGAACGGTTGGGGCATCATGCGGCGAGTGACGCTGGCGCAGTGGCGCTTCCGGCAGACCCGGTGGCCATCGTCGGTATCGGGTGCCGGTTTCCGGGTGGGGTGGATTCGGCGGACTCCTTGTGGGACATGGTGGTGTCGGCCCGGGATGTGATTTCGGATTTTCCGGGTGATCGGGGCTGGGATGCGGGGAGGTTGTTTGATCCGGATCCGGATGCACTGGGTAGGACGTATTGCCAGGTGGGCGGGTTCTTGGAGGATGCGGCCGGCTTTGATGCCGGGTTCTTCGGGATCGCCCCGCGCGAGGCGCTGGCGATGGATCCCCAACAGCGGGTCTTGCTAGAGGTGTCGTGGGAGGCATTGGAAGACGCCGGGATTGACCCAAAGGCGCTGCGGGGAAGCGCTACCGGGGTATTCGTGGGCACCTGGGCTCAGCCCTATGGGGATGGCGGTTCAGACAGCGCGGATGGATATGCCATGACTGGCACCGCCACCAGTGTGGCTTCGGGGCGGGTGGCGTATGTGTTGGGGTTGGAGGGGCCGGCGGTGTCGGTGGATACCGCGTGTTCTTCGTCGTTGGTGGCGGTGCATCAGGCTGTGCAGTCGTTGCGGTTGGGGGAGTGTGATCTGGCGTTGGCTGGTGGGGTGACGGTGATGGCGACGCCGTCGGTGTTTGTGGGGTTTTCTCGGCAGCGGGGGTTGGCTCCGGATGGGCGGTGTAAGGCGTTTGCGGAGGCTGCGGATGGGGTGGGGTGGGGTGGGGTGAGGGTGCGGGAGTGTTTGTCTTGCAGCGGCTCTCGGATGCGCGTCGGCAGGGTCGTGTGGTGTTGGGGGTGGTGCGTGGGTCTGCGGTGAATCAGGATGGGGCTTCTCATGGGTTGACGGCTCCGAATGGGCCGGCGCAGCAGCGGGTGATTCGGGCGGCGTTGGCAGGTGCGGGGTTGGGGCCTGCGGATGTGGATGTGGTTGAGGCTCATGGGACGGGTACCAGGTTGGGGGATCCGATTGAGGCTCAGGCGTTGTTGGCGGTTTATGGGCAAGATCGTGAGCCGGGTCGGCCGTTGTGGGTGGGTTCGATCAAGTCGAATATGGGTCATGCTCAGGCGGCGGCGGGGGTGGCCGGGGTGATCAAGATGGTGCAGGCGATGCGTCATGGGTTGCTGCCTGAGACGTTGCATGTTGATGAGCCCTCGGGGCAGGTGGGTTGGTCGGCGGGGGCGGTTGAGGTGTTGAGTCGGGCGAGGTCGTGGCCGGGTGTGCCGGGGCGTCCGCGTCGGGCTGGGGTGTCTTCGTTTGGGATTAGTGGCACTAATGCGCATGTCATTGTTGAGCAGGCGTTGCCTGAGGTGGCCGAAAGTGGCGGTGTGTCAGGGGTTTGCGGGCAGGGTGTGGGCTCGGTCGAGTCGGTGGTGCGGGCGTCTGTGGTGCCGTGGGTGTTGTCGGCTCAGTCGAGGCAGGCGTTGGTGGCTCAGGCGAGTCGGTTGTTGGGTCGTGTCGGTGGTGATGATGGCCTCGATCCCGTTGATGTGGGGTTGTCGCTGGCGTAGCGCTGCGTCTTTGAGCATCGCGCGGTGGTCGTTGGTCGGGATCGGGAGGCGTTGCTGGCTGGGTTGACCGGGCTGGCGCGCGGTGAGCCGGGTGCTGGTGTGGTGGTGGGTCAGGCCGCCGCGGTGGGCAAAACGGTGCTGGTGTTCCCCGGCCAAGGCGCCCAGTGGACCGGGATGGGCCGCCAGTTACTTGACGAATCACCGGTGTTCGCCGAGCGGATGCGCCGCTGCGATGAGGCGCTAGCGGAGTTTGTCTCGTGGTCGCTATTGGATGTGGTAGCCGGGGTAGCCGGGGTAGCCGGGGTAGCCGGGGTAGCCGGGGTAGCCGGGGTAGCGGGGGCGCCGGGGCTGGATCGAGTCGATGTGGTGCAGCCGCTGTCGTGGGCGATCATGGTGTCACTGGCCGAGTTGTGGCGTTCGGTGGGGGTGACACCGGATGCGGTGATCGGTCATTCGCAGGGGGAGATCGCGGCGGCATGTGTGGCCGGGGCGTTGTCGCTGCGAGATGGCGCGGCGGTGGTGGCACTGCGTAGCCGGCTGTTGGTGGATTTGGCCGGTGCCGGGGCGATGGCGTCGCTGGCCTGTGGGGTGGCGCGGGCAGAGCAGTTGCTGGCCGGCTTCGGTGATCGGCTCGACCTTGCCGCCATCAATGGAGTTTCTGCGGTGGTGATCTCGGGTCGGGTCGATGCGGTGTTGGAGCTGATGGACCTCGCTGAGACCCAGGGTGTTCGGGCTCGCCGCATCGAGGTCGACTATGCGTCGCATTCGGCTCAGGTCGATGCGATCGCTGGGCCTTTGATGGAGGCATTGGCAGGCATCGAGCCGCGGCCGAGTTCGACGTCGTTCTTCTCGACGGTCACCGGCGGGTTGATGGGTACCGTGGAACTGGATGGCGGGTTGGGGCGGTTTTGGATGTCTGCCGGCCAGGCCCATGTTGCTGGGGTGGGGATGGACTGGCGGGCGGTGTACGCCGGCTGGGGTGCGCGGTTGGTGGAACTGCCAACCTATGCGTTCCAGCGGCAGCGGTTCTGGTTGCCGCCGGCCCCAACAGGATCGGTCGATCCTGCGGGCTTGGGGTTGGGTGAGGCTGGGCACGGTTTGTTGTGCGCCGCAGTCGAGCATCCCGATTCGGGGGAGGTGATTCTCACCGGACGCCTATCGCTGAGCGCTCAACCTTGGCTGGCCGACCATGCGGTGCTGGGGGTGATGTTGTTCCCAGGCACAGGGTTTTTGGAGTTGGTGATCCGTGCCGGTGACGTGGTGGGCTGCACGTTGGTGCGGGAGTTGACGATGGTTGCTCCGTTGGTGTTGAGCCGCGACGTACCGGTACAGGTGCAGGTGGTGGTCGCCCCCGACGGTGGTGACGGGAGCCGCTCGGTGACGGTGTATTCGCATGCCGATCGCCCCGATTCCGGGTGGCTGCTCAATGCCCAGGGTGTGCTGGACGTTGACGTCGTGCAGCCGCCGGCGGAGGTGTCGGAGTGGCCTCCGGTCGGTGCCGTGAGGGTGGAAATCTCCGATGCATATGAGCAGCTCGCGGCGCGTGGCTTTGAGTATGGTCAGGCGTTTCGCGGGTGCACCGCGTTGTGGCGGCGCGACCAGGAGCTGTTCGCGGAAGTCGCCCTTCCCGAGCAAGTCAGCGCTCAAGCGGGCCGGTTCGGGATTCATCCGGCTTTGTTGGATGCGGCGCTGCACGCGGGGTTGTATGGCGCCTTGGATTTCGGCGGGTCGCGCGCCGGCAACGCTGAAGCGGTGTTGCCGTATTCCTGGCAGCGCGTGTCTTTGTATGCGGGTGGTGCCGAGCGGTTGCGGGTGCGGATCACTCCCAGCGCCTCTGGGACGGTCTCGATAGAGCTTGCCGATAGCGCGGGAGGCCCGGTGCTATCGGCAGGCTCGTTGGCAGTGCGCCCGGTCGGCACCGCGGAACTACGTGCCGCGTTGAGCGCGGCAGCGCGCGAGACCGATCAAGGGTTGTTGGAGCTGGCGTGGTCACCGATCACGGTGGAGTCCACGAGCGGTGGTCATCGACCGGTGGTGTTGGAGTGGGCGGACTATGTGGCGGCCGATGATGATCACGCCGCCGGTCAAGCCGATGTGGTGCTGTGGCGTTGCGAGCCGGCCGGCGGAAGGGTGCTCGATCAGGCTTATCGCGCCACCCACGCCGCGCTCGAGGTGTTACAGCGCTGGCTGGCCCGGGATCGGTCGGCGACGCTGGTGATCGCGACTCATGGCGCCGTGGGATCGGCGGAACACGACATCACCGATCTGGCCGGAGCGGCCGTCTGGGGTTTGGTCCGTTCAGCACAAACCGAACACCCCGGCCGGATCGTCCTGATCGACACCGATACTGCCGTGGTCGACCTGGCGGGGTTGCTGGCCACCAAAGAACCCCAACTCATGGTGCGTGCCGGACGGGTGCACGCGGCGCGTCTTGCCGCGGTGGAGGAAACCCTCGTCCTCCCCACCCACCAGCAGTGGCGGCTGGCCGCAGGCGGCGAAGGCACACTCGCCGGCGTGGTGATGGAGCCGAACCCACAGGCGCAGGCGCCGCTCGGGCCGGGGCAGGTGCGGGTGGCGGTGGCCGCGGCGGGGGTCAATTTCCGGGATGTACTCGTGGTGTTGGGGATGTACCCCGGGCAGGCCCCGCCGCTGGGCGGGGAGGGCGCGGGCGTGGTGGTCGAGGTCGGCCACCACGTGCGCAGGTTGAGTGTTGGTGACCAGGTGATGGGACTGGTAGGGGTGGCCGGGCCTGAGGCCGTCGTCGATCAGCGCCTACTGGTCAAGTTGCCGAGCGGGTGGTCGTTGGCGCAAGCCGCAGGAGTGCCGGTGGCGTTCTTGACGGCTTGGTACGGGTTGTCGGATCTGGCGGGTGTGCGGTCTGGGGAGTCGGTATTGGTGCATGCCGCGACCGGCGGGGTGGGCATGGCCGCGGTGCAGCTGGCCCGGCATTGGGGACTGGAAGTGTTTGTCACGGCCAGCCGCGGTAAGTGGGACATCCTGCGGCGCATGGGGTTTGACGATGACCACATCGGTGATTCGCGCACGGTGGACTTCGCAGACAAGTTCTTGGCGGTCACCGACGGCCGCGGGGTCGACGTGGTGCTCAACTCGCTGGCCGGGGAGTTCATCGATGCCTCGTTGCGGTTGCTGGCCCGTGGCGGACGCTTTATCGAGATGGGCAAAACTGATATCCGGGACCCACACACGATTGCCCAGAACCATCCCCGTGTGACCTATCGCGCGTTTGACTTGCTGGAGTCTGGCCCCGCGCGTATCCAGGCGATGTTGGGTGCGCTGCTGGAGTTGTTTCAGGCTCGGGCGTTGCATCCGCTGCCGATCAAGACCTGGGATGTGCGCTGCACTCCGGCCGCGTACCGGTTTGTCAGCCAGGCGCGTCATATCGGCAAGGTGATATTGACCATGCCCACCTTGTTGCCCGATGCGCTGGCGGCGGGCACGGTTTTGATCACCGGGGGGACTGGGATGGTCGCAGCGGCTTTGGCTCGCCATCTGGTCAGCAGCCATGGGGTGAGGCATCTGGTGTTGGTGAGCCGGCGCGGTGATGCGGCCGCGGGGGCCAGCAAGTTGGTCGACGAACTGACCGCGGCGGGGGCCACGGTGCGGGTGGTCGCTTGTGATGTCGCAGATCCAGCCGCGGTGTCACGGCTGATGAATCAGCTACCCGAGCAGTGTCCGCCGCTGAGCGCGGTGATACACGCCGCAGGGACACTCGACGACGCGTTGATCACTTCGCTGACGCCGCAGCGGGTGGATGCGGTGTTGCGGGCCAAGGTGGATGGCGCTTGGAATCTGCACGAGGCCACCCGTGATTTGGGGCTGTCGGCTTTTGTGTTGTGCTCGTCGATCGCGGCGACCCTGGGGGCCCCAGGACAGGCCAACTATGCCGCTGGCAACGCATTCCTCGATGCGCTGGCAGCGCATCGGCACGCTACCGGGCTGGCCGGCATCTCGCTGGCATGGGGGTTGTGGGAACAATCCAGCACGATGACCGCGCATTTGCGTGGTCGCGATGTGGACCGGATGACCCGTATCGGGATGCGGGCGATCTCGGCGGAGCAGGCCATCGAACTCTTCGATGCCGCACTAGTTCTTGATCACCCCACCGTGGTGACCTCCCGACTCGACGAGGCCGCGTTGGCCAACCCCACCATCAGTTCCCAGCTGCCGCCGCTGTTCAACGATCTGATTCGCCGTCCAGTGCGGCGCCGCGTCGACAACGACACCATGGCCGCCAAATCGATTTTGGCCCAACGCCTCAACGACCTGGCCCCGGAGCGCCACAGAGTTGCGTTCATCGAGATGGTCTGTGAGCAGGCGGCCGCGGTGTTGGGTCGCCCCAACGGGGACGACGTCGACCCCGAGCACACGTTCCGGGACCTGGGACTGGACTCACTGACGGATCTGGAGTTGCGCAACAGACTCAAGATCATCTCTGGGCTGGCGTTGCCACCCACCTTGATCGTCGACTATCCCACTCCCCAGCTACTAGCGGGGTATCTGAGCCAGCGACTGGGCGAAAACAATGGTGTCCCAACAGATGGCGGATCGAGGCCGTCACCTGCTGATCCCGACGACGAACTGCGAAATACTCTAGAAACCATTCCGATCGCTGATCTTCGAGACGCGGGCCTGTCTTGCCCGCCGATGGGTATGTCGGGTTTGTCGGCAGCCGAATTAGCCGAGCTATCCGACATTCTGGCGAGAACCGGTGATCAGCGCGATAGAGACCAGGCAGCCGGTGGGCTGGTCGGCGTCGAGGACGTGATGGCGCTGACTCCGCTGCAGCAGGGGCTGTTCGCGCTGGCCATGTTCAGCGAGTCCCCGGTCGATGACCCGTACACGATCGCGACAACCTTTGATGTGCTCGGGCAGCTGGACACCGTATTGCTTCGCAACTGCGCTACAGCGATGTTGTATCGCCATCCGAATCTGCGAGCCCGATTCATATACGGTGACTTGCCGCATCCGGTGCAGGTTGTGCCCAGTGACGTGGATCTGTCGTGGCGGCAGGTGGTCGCGATGCCCGAAGAGGTGGCCTCGCTGGAGGCCGATGAGCAACGGTCGGGATTCGATCTCGAACGTGGCCTGACGATGCGGTTTCTGCTTGTCGAGTTGCCAAACGAGCGTTGGCGATTCGTCATCACCGCCCATCACATTGTGATCGATGGTTGGTCGCTGGCGGTGTTTGTCAACGAGCTCTTCGCTTTGTATCGGGCGGGTGGGGCCATCGATGTGCTTGCGGCGCCGCCGCGGCCATTTCGCGACTACCTCGGCTGGCTGGACGGCTGGGATTCGCAGTCGGGTGAACAGTTTTGGCGTGACTACCTGGCTGGGCTGTCGGCGCCCACCATGTTGTCGCGGGCGCTGGCCGGTGGCCAGGGTGGGCAGGTGGCCGAGGAGCCCCAGCGTATTGAGTTATGTCTGGGTGCGGAAGTGACGGCCCGGCTGGTTGATGGTGCTCGCAGTCGTGGCGTCACCGTGAATTCGCTGGTGCAGGTGGCGTGGGCGTTGGTGTTAGGGGCGCTGACCGGTCGTGACGATGTGGTTTTCGGGATTGCGGTGTCGGGGCGGCCTTCTGAGCTGGCCGGCGTGCAGTCAATGGTCGGTCTGTTTATCAACACCGTGCCGTTGCGCGTCCGACTCGATCCGCAAGCAGTCATCGCCGACGTGTGCGCGGCGGTGCGGCGAGATACCGCACTGGTGCGTGAATATGCCTACTTCAGTCATGCGTGGCTGCGTCAGGCGGCTGGTGTCGGTGAGATGTTCGACACGTTGCTGGTATTCGAAAACTTCCCGACCGGTGGCTTGGCCGTCGGCAAGGATGTTCCCGTCGGGGCGGCGACCTTCCGCCGGGTGGCTGCGCACAGTCCGACGCATTTCCCGGTGACCGTGACCGCCGAATTTGCGAGGGACCAGCTGACGCTGATGATCGCGGCCACGGGCGACGCGCTCAGCGTGCTCACTCCCGAGACGGGCCTTGGGGTCGCCGACCTCGTGCAGCGGTTGGGTCGGGTGTTGGTGGCGATGACTGGTGATGTGGGGGTGCGGGTTTCGTCGTTGGATGTGTTGGATTCGGTGGAGCGTGTTCGGTTGGATGGGTGGGGTAATCGGTCGGTGTTGGGTGCGTCGGTGCCGGTGGGGGTGTCGATTCCGGCGTTGTTTGATGCTCAGGTTGTCCGTGGTCGGGATGCGGTGGCGCTCAGTTTTGAGGGTCAGAGCCTGACTTATGGCGAGCTTGATGAGGCCTCGAATCGGTTGGCGCGTTTTTTGGTGGGTTTGGGTGCGGGTCCGGGGCAGCGGGTGGCGTTGGTGTTTGGTCGTTGTGCTCAGGCGGTGACCGCGATTTTGGCGGTGTTAAAGACGGGGGCGGCGTATGTGCCGATTGATCCGGGGTTGCCGGCGGCGCGGGTGCAGTTCATGGTTGCTGATGCTGGGCCGGTGGCGGTGGTGACTACCGGTGGGTGGGGTGCGGGGTTGGATGGGTGCGGTTGTGTGGTGGTCGATGTTGCTGATGCGGGTGTTGAGGCTTGTGCGGGTACGGGTTTGGTGGCACCGGCTGCTGATGACATCGCGTATCTGATCTATACCTCCGGGACCACCGGCATTCCTAAGGGTGTGGCGGTTAGTCATCGCAATGTGGTCGCGTTGGTGGAGTCGTTGGCCTCGAGTGTGCCGGTGGCGGGGGTGTGGTCGCAGTGGCATTCGTATGCCTTTGATGTTTCGGTGTGTGAGATTTGGGGGGCGTTGTTAAGTGGTGGGCGGTTGGTGGTGGTGCCCGAGCAGGTGGTGGGTTCGCCTGAGGATTTCCTCGCGTTGTTGGTGGCTGAGCGGGTCAGTGTGTTGAGTCAGACGCCGTCGGCGTTTTATGCGTTGCAGGGTGCTGTTACGGTCCGGTCTGGTTTGGGGCGTGAGTTGCGGGTTGAGGCGGTGCTTTTGGCGGGGGAGGCGTTTGAGCCTCAGTGTGCGGGGGTGTGGTTGGCGCGGCGTTCGGGGTTGGCGCGGTTGATCAATTTGTATGGCACGACTGAGACGACGGTGCATGCCTCGGTGCGTGAGATTGTTGGCGCTGACGTTGAGAGTGCGGTGAGTCCGATTGGGGTGCCGTTGGGGCATCTGGGCTTTTTTGTGCTGGATGGGTGGTTGCGGCCGGTGCCGGTGGGTGTGGTGGGGGAGTTGTATGTGGCTGGTGTTGGGGTGGGTGTGGGGTATTGGGGGCGGGGGTCGTTGACGGGGTCGCGGTTTGTGGCGTGTCCGTTTGGGGGTGTTGGTGAGCGGATGTATCGGACGGGGGATTTGGTGTGTTGGGGTCGGGATGGGCAGTTGCAGTATCGGGGGCGTGTTGATGATCAGGTGAAGGTTCGTGGGTATCGGATTGAGTTGGGTGAGGTTCAGGCGGCGTTGGGTGCTGTTGATGGGGTGGGTCAGGCGGTGGTGGTTGTTCGTGAGGATCGTGGTGGTGATCGGCGGTTGGTGGGGTATGTGACGGGGGCGGTGGATCCGGTGGTGGTGCGTGGGGTGTTGGGGCAGCGGTTGCCGGGGTATATGGTGCCGGCCGCGGTGGTGGTGGTGGCGGGGTTGCCGTTGACGGTTAATGGGAAGTTGGATAGGCGGGCTTTGCCGGCGCCGGAGTATGGCGATGGTGATCGTTATCGGGCTCCGGTGGGTCCGGTGCAGGAGATTTTGGCGGGTATTTATGCCGAGGTGTTGGGGTTGGAGCGGGTGGGGGTTGAGGACTCGTTTTCTGAACTGGGTGGAGACTCACTCTCTGCGCTGCGGGTGATCGCCAAGGTCAACAAAGCCCTCGGTCTTGAACTTCCGGCGCGCACCTTGCGCGACGCGCCCTCAGTGAGAATCTTGAGTCAGCGACTGCACACAAGTGACAACGGAATGGAAGTAGTCCCAGGGCTCCGGCGTTCCCTGGAAGTAGTCCCTGTCGAGATCCTGAAGGAGGACGCGGGTGTTCCGTTGTGCTGTATACATGATGGCCTCGGGCTCAGCTGGTCATATCGGGCTCTGGGAAATTATTTGGACTGCCCGATAATCGGCATCAACCAAATCGCGGAAAATGGCGAAGCTGAACCCGAATCGATTCGCAGCATGGCGGCAAACTACGCGGACAGGCTTCAAGCGGCCTACCCGGCCGGACCCTATAACCTCCTCGGCTGGTCTTTTGGTGGCGTCGTGGCTCACGAGCTTGCCATCGAACTTCACCGACGCGGATGTGTGGTGCAACGGTTGATCCTGTTGGATCCGCCACAACTGCCCGGCAGCACATTGAGAAGCCTTGGGGTTGAAGAAGATCAGATCGTGGACGGCGGCTCGCGGCCTAACCACGCGGCTATTCGAGAGCAAGCGGAGCAGCTGATTAACCAACTGCGAGAAGTGGTGGACTTTACCGCTCTACCCATTGGAATCTTTGACTTCGCAGCCCGAAATGCCAAGGCGGTCCAGTCGTATCTTCTGGAACACAAGGCCGACGTGTTCGACGGAGATATGACCATATTTCTCGCTGGGCGAAGTGGACAAATGAGTGATTCGTCCCAACTGCAAAATTGGCGAAAGTATATTGCCGGCGACATTACAACGTACTCCGTCGACTGCACACACCATGAGATGCTGACCGCCGAATCGCTCAGCATGTACGGCGAACAACTCAAGAAACTATTAGAAGCTTGAGCCGACGTTGCGCCGCCGGACTACCGGCGCCGCACCAGCAGCGTCTGCGCCGACGTCCCCACAAATCCGGTCGTATCGAAAATCTCAGCCGTCGTCACTCCCAGGCCATCTGGCCCGACGGAGGCGCGAGCGCGCAACGCGAAATCGGTGCCGGTCGGAAGTCGGTGCAGATGAACGACCGTATCGGTGTTCATGAAGAGAAACCGGTTGGGATCCAGGATCGCGCCGACGCCGTTGGCGCAGTCGACCACGGCGGCCAGCTGTTGCAGCGGTGACGCCGGATCGGTGTCGACGATGTGAGCCGTCGGCCTGAACCAGGACACCGCGGCGGGTTGTCCTTCAGTGTCCTGCGGGCGCCAGCTGAGTGCGTCGAAGTAGCCACCGACCCCGGCAAAAGCGGCTGGACGGGGTTGCGCCGGTCCCTCCACCAGCGGGGGATACCGATCGGATGCGACGTCGGTGGTGTCGCTGACCGCCAGTAGCCACGCGGTCACCCGGGCCAGCACGCGATCGGCCACCATCTCCGCAACCATCATGGCGACCCGCGACCCCGGGCGCTGCACCCAAGCCCGGGCCCGGACCGGAGCCACCGGAATGGCCCCGAGGATGTCCAGGCTGAGCCGGCCGATCCGCAAACCCGATCCCGCCGACAGTTCTTCGATCAGTTTGGTCAGCAGCGCCAACGGGGGAGATCCGTGCTGAATGTCGGGATCCCAATTGCTGCGGGTGAAGTCGGTCGAGTCGAACATCTGGTAATCGCCGTCGGCCCCGGGCAGGCGGCGGTAGTAGCAACCGTTCATGCCGTCGGCTCGATTGCGGAGCACGAAACCGCTTCGGCGGGCGGCCGATCCGGCCACCCGGGATACGGCGGTGGTGTCCCGCCATAAGCCGGACAGTGCTGCTGGTGCGGGCACCAATTGCATAGCCGCGATGCATTGGGGCGGAAGTCGCCCGACTGTCCCGCCGATTGGATGGCACGCCAGATGGCCATCAGGGTCTTCTCAAAGCGAAGCAGCTCGTCACGATCCGGCGAATAGTCCAGCACCTGCCCGTCAGCCAGATAGATCAGCCGCAATCGGGAGGGCAACACGCCCCGCGACCGAAACAGCGCTACTCCGTAGAACTTCATCTGGAACATGGCTTTGAACTCCGCCAGCGCCCGGGCGGCGGGCGGGGCCTTGCCCGTCTTGTAGTCGACCACCCGTAACTCACCGGTAGCGGCGACGTCGATCCGGTCGATATAGCCGCGCAACAGCGTGCCGTCTGCCAGCTCCACCTCGACGCGCTGCTCGCAGCTCTGCGGGTCGAATCGCCTCGGATCTTCCAGCCGGTAGTAGCCCGACAACAGTGCACGGGCATCCTCGAGCAATTGGGCTTGCTGGTCGGCTGCCAGCTCTCCGGCCAGGTCTAGCTCACCGGCGATCACCTGCTCCCAGGCGGATTCCACCAGTGACCGGGCGGTGTCCGGTCCGCGTTGCACCGCGGGTAGAGCGTAGAGCTGCTCGAGGGCGGCATGTACCACAGAGCCTCGCAGCTGCGCCGTTGACGGTTTCTCGGGCAATCGATCGATCGCCCGAAACCGGTACAGCAGTGGGCACTGTTTGAAATCGGCGGCCCGTGACGGCGACAGCGCCGGTCGGATATACACGCTCGCCACGGAGCCCGGCTGGTCCGTCATATTCGCAGCCTATGACTGGGCACCGACAACCCCGGACACCGGCTACGGCGCGTCAGCTGGCACCCTAGACGACGTGTCAGCGACCGGTCCGTTTCACGTCGGCGAACGTGTTCAGCTCACCGACGCCAAGGGGCGTCACTACACCATCACCCTCACTCCGGGCGCGGAGTTCCACACCCATCGTGGCCGCATCGCGCACGACGTGATCATCGGCCTGGAGCAAGGCAGCGTGGTCAAGTCCAGCAATGGCGCGCTGTTTCTGGTGCTGCGCCCGTTGTTGGTCGACTATGTGATGTCGATGCCCCGCGGGCCCCAGGTGATCTACCCCAAGGATGCCGCGCAGATCGTGCATGAGGGCGACATCTTTCCCGGTGCCCGGGTGCTCGAGGCGGGCGCCGGATCCGGGGCACTCACCCTGTCACTACTGCGAGCGGTCGGGCCGCAGGGGCAGGTGATCTCCTATGAGCAGCGCGCCGATCATGCCGAGCATGCTCGTCGCAACGTGACCAACTTCTACGGCGAGGCGCCCGAAAACTGGCAATTGATCATCAGCGATATCGCCGACTCGGAGCTGCCCGACGGCTCGATCGACCGGGTAGTGCTGGACATGTTGGCGCCGTGGGAGGTGCTCGACTCGGTCTCCAGGCTGGTGGTCGCCGGTGGCGTGTTGATGATCTACGTGGCCACGGTGACCCAGCTGTCCAAGGTTGTCGAGGCCGTGCGGACCCGGCAGTGCTGGACAGAGCCGAGATCGTGGGAGACCCTGCAGCGGGGCTGGAACGTTGTCGGGCTGGCCGTACGGCCGCAGCATTCCATGCGCGGACACACCGCGTTTCTGGTCGCCGCACGCCGGCTGGCGCCGGGTGCGGTAGCCCCCGCGCCACTGGGGCGCAAACGCGAGGGGCGCGATGGCTAGCCGGGAACAGGCCTAACCGAGCCAGTCCTCGCTGCGGTGCAGGACGCGGTGCGCCGACAACAGTTCGAACTCGGGGTGCGCGGCTACCAGGCGTTCGGCCGCGTCGAGGACATCAACGGCATGGCTGCGCTCGCTGGAAACCACGGCCACCCCAATTCCGGCCCGTCGGTGCAGCTCGAGTGATCCGGTCTCGGCGGCCGACACGGCGAACTTGCGCCTGAGCTCGGCGACAACCGGGCGAACCACCGACCGCTTTTGTTTGAGTGATCGCACGTCGCCCAGCAACACATCGAACTCCAGCCAGCCGATCCACATCCGCAGACTCAGCCGGGAGGACCCGAAGACGGGGCGACAGACCCAGTCGCTGGTGGGCTTTCTTCGGGGGCCGGCTCGACCGGGGCAGGTTCCGGGTTGGGGGCAGGGCCAGGACTGGGCTCTGGCGTAGCCGTCTGGGATCCCCGGGAATTGCCGAGAGCCAACAGCATCTCCGAGGTTCGCTGGGATAGCTGCCAGCCGCCGTGGATCGGCGTGAACTCCATCGGGAACGTGAACTCGCGATTCTCCGGTTGGGCGGTGGTGACGACGACGGTGGCCACCACATCGGACGGATTGGTCGCCGACCACGCGAGGTCGTTGGCAGCGAAGTTCATCGGCAGGTACCCGCCATCTCGGGCGGCGGTGGTGAACCGGTCCAGGGCCGCAGCGGTGTCAGGGGTTGACCCCTCAACCAGGTCCAGTTTCTTGTCTCCCGGAATGTTCGGATCGGCGAGCCGGGACAGCGCATCGACTAGGGCTTCGGGGGGTGGCAGGGGAGCGGACGGTGGGACCGGCAGGGCACTGGGTGCGGCCGGTGGCGCGGGTGCGACGGCCGACGTCGAGCTCTCGGCGTTGTCCGGTGACGGTGAACACCCCGCGACCCCCAACGTCGCCACGGCGGTGATGGCGGTGATGGCGGTGATGGCCAAGCGGCGGTTTCGGTGCATCCAGCGGCGGGGTCGGCTATCGGCGTTTCAGGGAAGTTCGCGAAGACGACACTCGCGAAGATGGAGTGCAAATCACACCCTCGGGCGCGGCGCCCATCGGCATCAGGACCGCGGCGGCTGTGGCTAGGGATTTCACGTCGCGGCGCTCCTTTCTGTCGGCCCAAGTGGTAGCCGAGATTACCAGTGGACTTCAACTTGTAACTTTTCAACGGCATTTGGTTCCGCACATGAAGCCGCGATCGCCGGTAGCGTTGGGGTATCCGCTGCACCATTCCTGGTGTGGGAAAGGAGCGCAACATGGCTGATTCAGAGCGTTCCGAAGCATTCGGGACACCCGACGACACCCCCTTGTCCAGCAAAGATGCTGCCGAATTAGAACAGCTGCGGCGTGAAGCCGCGGTGCTGCGTGAGCAACTCGAGAGCGCAGTTGGGCCGCAAGGCACGGCGCGGTCTGCCCGCGATGTGCATCAGCTCGAAGCCCGCATCGACTCGCTTGCCGCCCGCAACTCCAAATTAATGGAAACTCTTAAAGAAGCCCGGCAGCAGTTGCTGGCGCTGCGCGAAGAGGTCGACCGGTTGGGTCAACCGCCCAGCGGTTATGGCGTTCTGCTGTCGACGCACGACGACGACACGGTCGACGTGTTCACCTCCGGCCGCAAGATGCGCCTGACCTGCTCGCCCAACATCGAAATCTCGTTGCTGCGGAAGGGCCAGACGGTTCGGCTCAATGAGGCCCTGACCGTCGTAGAGGCCGGCACGTTCGAATCGGTCGGCGAGATCTCCACCTTGCGAGAGGTGCTCGCTGATGGTCATCGGGCGCTGGTCGTCGGCCACGCGGACGAGGAACGCATCGTCTGGTTGGCTGAGCCGCTGGTTGCCGAGGACCTGCCGGATGGTTTTCCCGACGCGCTCAACGACGACACGAAGCCACGCAAGCTGCGTCCGGGTGACTCACTTCTCGTCGACACCAAGGCGGGCTACGCCTTTGAGCGCATCCCCAAGGCCGAGGTCGAGGATCTGGTGCTCGAAGAGGTGCCCGACGTCAGCTACGAGGACATTGGTGGCCTGACGCGCCAGATCGAACAGATTCGTGACGCGGTCGAGCTGCCGTTCCTGCACAAGGAGTTGTACCGGGAGTACGCGCTGCGCCCGCCGAAAGGCGTGCTGCTCTACGGCCCGCCTGGTTGCGGCAAGACACTGATCGCCAAGGCCGTGGCGAACTCGCTGGCCAAGAAGATGGCCGAGGTCCGCGGTGATGACTCTCGCGAGGCGAAGTCGTACTTCCTCAACATCAAAGGCCCCGAGCTGCTGAACAAGTTCGTCGGTGAAACCGAGCGTCACATCCGGCTGATCTTCCAGCGGGCCAGGGAGAAGGCCTCCGAGGGCACACCGGTGATCGTGTTCTTCGACGAGATGGACTCGATCTTCCGTACTCGCGGCACCGGGGTTTCCTCCGATGTCGAGACCACGGTGGTTCCGCAGCTACTCAGTGAGATCGACGGGGTGGAGGGACTCGAGAACGTCATCGTCATCGGTGCTTCCAACCGCGAGGACATGATCGATCCGGCCATTCTGCGGCCAGGGCGACTGGACGTGAAGATCAAGATCGAGCGGCCCGACGCCGAAGCGGCACAGGACATCTACTCGAAGTACCTCACCGAGACGCTGCCTGTTCACGCCGACGACCTTGCCGAGTTCGAGGGCGAACGTCCGGCGTGCATCAAGGCGATGATCGAAAAGGTCGTCGATCGGATGTACGCCGAGATCGACGACAACCGGTTCCTGGAGGTCACCTACGCCAACGGTGACAAGGAAGTCATGTACTTCAAGGACTTCAACTCCGGGGCGATGATCCAGAACGTTGTCGACCGAGCCAAGAAGAATGCGATCAAGTCGGTGCTCGAGACCGGCCAGCCAGGCCTGCGCATTCAGCATTTGCTCGACTCGATCGTCGACGAGTTCGCCGAGAACGAGGACCTGCCCAACACCACCAACCCCGATGACTGGGCACGGATCTCGGGCAAGAAGGGCGAGCGGATCGTCTACATCCGCACCCTGGTGACCGGCAAGTCGTCGAGTGCCAGCCGGGCGATCGACACCGAGTCCAACCTCGGCCAGTACCTGTAAGGGGCGCTACCTGGAAGAGGGTCAGTCGACCTCGAGCGAGTAGCTGTTGGACAGGTCGTCCTGCGTCACGTGAGCGGGGCGGTCGGTGGTGTCGACGCGCAGCGTCTCGGCCAGCACGCGTGGCTCATAGGACCATCCTTCCGGCAGGTCCAGTCGTGCGGCCAGGCCGGGTAGGTCGGCGCGGGCAAGGTTGGGGTCCACCACCTGGCTCCAGGTCTGCATCACCCAGCGTTGTCCACCCGGGTCGATGAGTTCGTAGATCTCTGCGCCGGCGTTGAAGACAAACACCGTGTGACGGTTCACCCGATTGACGGTGTAGGGGGCGGGGCTCATCGACGACATCTGCACGGTTGCCTGCTTGAGCATTTCGATTCCGCCGAATGACTTGCTCTCCGGCGGCCCCTGGGGCTCCTTCTCAATGCTGTTCATCAGCCAGTAGCGGGGCCCGTTGAGCAGGGCTGCGGCCACCCCGTTTTCGGCGGCCAGGGCTTGCGCGTCCAGCGCGGACCACAGTTCCGCGGGGCAATCGTTGAGCGGAAAGCTGTTGTAGACGGTGGCTTGTGGACCGGATTCACCGATTTCGACGAGAAGCACCTCGCCGTAGCGTTTCCCGGATAAGTCTTCTACCTGCTCGGGTACGGACACCAGCGTGAAGTTAATCACCGCCGGGACTGGCGTCAACATCGGTGTCATCGATGTTGGCGCGGTAGCGGCCGCGTGCGATCAAGGTGATGTGCAGGTTCTCGATGAGCGGGTCGACGAATGTTGCACGGTATTCGGCGTCACCAACTGCGCGGGCGCTGATGTACATGAAGGTCAACGCGCCAATGAACAGACAGAGATGGATCAACGAATCCGGCACCGGCACGGTCAGCCCGAGCACGGTCGCGTTGCTGGACACGTTGTGGCTCCATTCCTGGAGCAGGGCTGGGCTGAGCACGATCAGCCCGAGGATGACGTAGATGGTGGCGGTCAGCATCGCCACCACCATGATCTGCACCAACTGGTGGGCGGTGAGCACGAAGACCACATTGGCCCGCTCGGCTCGGGTTAGCGGCCGGCTGCTCGGCGGATCCGGCATCGCCGCAAACGGGGTGTCGGCCAGTTCCTGGCAGTTCTTGGGCTGCACGGTCGGTGCCTGCAGCATGGGTTTGACTCGCTCCGCGGTGGTGGAGATGACGAATACGCTCGCGATACCGACCAAAAATGCGATGGCCAGGGCCAGCCGCTCCGCGCTGATTGTGGAGGCCATCAGCCAGATGTTGCTGTTGAAGAAGACCAACGTGGTCAGCAGAACGACGGGCAAGGCTCGAACCGCCAGGGCGCCGATCGTCGCCAGGTGCGACAGCGTCATTCGGACCGACCACCCGGTGACCGATCCGATACCGCTACCGGTGAGCAACAGCACCATCACCGCGGCCAGGGCCGCGTCCGGCAGATGAGACACCGAGGTCTCAACGATCAGGACGATTGCCACCAGGCTGACCGCCACGGTCGCCGCCACCGAACGCTTCCGGCTGTCGGACAGTCGCGACACCAGCCAGCCGACGAACGTGATCAAGACCGGTGCGATCGCGACCAGGGTCACCAGCACCCATTCGCGGGGTGTCGGTTGCCCATCGATGACGACCTCGTCGCCGTGGGTGATCAGCAGAATCGGGAGTGTCCAACAGTGCAGTGTCGCGTACGCGGCCAGCACCGGGGCAGACCGTGACCACAGCCGCCGCCAACGGGCCCGCCTGGTCAGCACCGCGGGCAAGCCCCGTTCCAGAAACCAGCTTTCCGCCGCGGCACTCGACGGGTCTCGGCGTGCCGGAGCGCGGTGCGGGGAAGGGTTCATGCCGGCTCAACCCTAGCGGCGGCCCACCGTTGCTGCTGTGCTAGTTCAACGTGCTGATGATGTGTCTTTCGGTTTCATTCCCGTCGATCGTGCCGCCACTGCGTTTGTGCTTGTAATCAAAGACGGTGGACTACGCGACCACTACCACCTGCCCGGGGTGCAGAGGGGTGCAGACCGGCGATGTTGAACGGTTTGTTGGCCAGCGGTCCCGTGATCTCGTCGCCGTTCCACGTAACTACGTCCACCCACATGTACTCCCGGGTGCCGTCCGGGCCCTCAAAAGCGGCCTTGACTTGCATAAATTCGCCGGGCGGCAGCCCTTCGTTGAACGCGGCGCGCAGCGCGGGCAGCTTGGCTCGCGCGGATCGGCTGGCGGCTGCCAATGCGTCGTTGTGGGCAGCGGGAACGATCGAAGCTCCGGAGTCGAACGCGGCGCAGAGAATCGCGTGCCGACGGGCCCCAGCGTCCTGGCCCGGTCCTCGGTCGAAGGTGATCTCGAGTAGCCGGTTCATCGGATCGCCGTCGTGGTGCTCGCCCATTCTCACGGTGAGCGGCGCGGCCCCGGTCGCGTTGGGCCTCAAACGCCGGTAATCCAGATCGAATTCTCCGGAACGATCGACAACGGGCCGATCAGCGATCGCCTGGCAGAACGCGCTCACGAGCTGTCCGACGTTGCTGCATACCGACCGCGGCACCTGGTTCACGACTACGTCGGGCAGCCCAAACTTCGCCATTCCCAGCGTGACGACTCGCATCTGGCCATTGATCTCGTAGGCGTGAATGATCGTATGGTCGTCAACATCTGGGGTTGGTCTGGTCCATCGATCGACCCTGATTTCCTGCCAGGCGCCCGGCGTGAATATCTGCCGAGTCTCGGCATCCCAAATCAGTCCGCCAGTGGCGGCGGTGAGGCTACCCGTTAGCTGCTGCGCGGCACGAAGACGATCCCAAGCCTGCTCAATCGGGCAGCTGAAGTTGAGGATGAACGCGGCCTGGGTGGACTGTAGAGCGACGGCCAGCTGCGGGCTGACGCCGTAGTTGAAGAGTTCAACAAATTCCGGATCCGGCGGGGGATAGTCGTTTCGCGGATCGATGTTGGCGAAGGCACATACCGTCGGCTCCGTCTCGTCACCGTTGATGGACTCCACCTGGTGAAATCCGGCGGATGTGTTCGCCAGCAGTTCATCCAGGGTGTCGAAGGGGTCTGCGGCAGGCATGGGCAGGTAATAGATCGCGAATGTGAAGGCAATCCCGCCGTCGAGCAGCGGCCCGGCCGGAATCAGGTCGGTGACGTCCTGCCCTTGCTGAAAAGGGTTCGGGCTCACCGTTGGCCGCCCCGGGTAGCCGTGCCGGCGGTGCGAGGAGAAGTTGGCAAACTCATCGGAAATAGCAACGGCTGCAAGATTTTTAACGTCAACGTAGATTCCCCGAGGGGCTCGATGCGACGGTCAGCCGAGACCGTATCAACCCCGCGCGGTCCGCACCACTAGGCGTGCGGGCAACTTGTATCGCGAATTGCGGAGGTTGCTGTCCCAGCGCGGCATGCCAGCCTGGGGACGCCCACCTCGCCCGCGGCACGGGCCGCTGAGATGTTCTGGGTCGGCGGGCCTAGGCTCTAGGCATGCAACGGATTATCGGAACGGAGGTCGAGTACGGCATCTCGTCGCCGTCGGACCCGACAGCCAACCCGATCCTCACTTCGACGCAGGCGGTACTGGCCTATGCCGCGGCCGCCGGCATCCAGCGCGCCAAACGGACCCGGTGGGATTACGAGGTGGAATCACCGCTGCGCGACGCTCGGGGTTTCGACCTGAGCCGCTCCGCGGGTCCACCGCCGGTGGTGGATGCTGACGAGGTCGGCGCGGCAAACATGATCCTGACCAACGGGGCGCGGCTGTACGTCGACCATGCACACCCCGAGTACTCCGCACCCGAATGCACCGATCCGCTCGACGCGGTGATCTGGGACAAAGCCGGGGAGCGGGTGATGGAGGCCGCGGCCCGCCATGTCGCCAGCGTCCCCGGTGCCGCGAAGCTGCAGCTGTACAAGAACAACGTCGACGGCAAGGGCGCGTCCTACGGATCGCACGAGAACTACCTGATGAGCCGGCAAACCCCGTTTTCGGCCATCATTGCCGGTCTGACGCCCTTTCTGGTGTCTCGGCAGGTGGTCACGGGCTCCGGCCGTGTCGGCATCGGGCCCTCCGGTGATGAGCCGGGCTTCCAGCTGTCCCAGCGATCCGACTACATCGAGGTCGAGGTCGGCTTGGAGACCACGCTCAAGCGCGGCATCATCAACACCCGCGACGAACCGCACGCCGACGCCGATAGGTACCGCCGGCTGCACGTCATCATCGGCGACGCCAACCTGTCTGAGACGTCGACCTACCTGAAGCTCGGCACCACTGCGCTGGTGCTCGACCTGATCGAGGAAGGTCCGGCGCACGGCATCGACCTGACCGACTTGGCGCTGGCCCGCCCGGTACACGCGGTGCACGCCATCAGTCGTGATCCCTCGCTGCGGACGGCAGTGGCGCTTCTCGACGGCCGTGAACTGACCGGTCTTGCATTGCAACGGATTTACCTCGAACGGGTGGCGAAACTGGTCGATGGCCGTGACCCCGATCCCCGGGCTTCACACGTCGTGGAAACCTGGGCAGACGTGCTCGACCGGCTCGAGCGTGACCCGATGGATTGTGCCGAGGTCTTGGACTGGCCGGCCAAACTGCGATTGCTCGAAGGTTTCCGGCAGCGGGAGAACTTGAACTGGTCGGCGCCCCGCCTGCACCTGGTCGATCTGCAGTATTCCGATGTCCGGCTGGACAAGGGGCTCTACAACCGGCTGGTGGCGCGCGGATCGATGAAGCGGTTGGTCAGCGAACACCAGGTGCTCGAGGCCGTGGAGAACCCGCCCACCGACACCCGCGCGTACTTCCGCGGCGAATGCCTGCGCCGGTTTGGCGCCGACATCGCCGCGGCGAGCTGGGATTCAGTGATCTTCGATCTGGGTGGGGATTCGCTGGTGCGTATTCCCACGCTCGAACCGCTGCGCGGCAGCAAGGCCCATGTCGGAGCGCTGCTGGATTCGGTGGACAGCGCGGTCGAACTGGTGGAACAACTCACCAGCTGAGGGCCCTTGATGGGGCAGGCGCGTGAGGCGAGATGGTGACGGCATAGCCCGACAAATGGGGCTTCAGCCGGGAAACGTCGGGGCTGGCCGGTACTGTTAGGGAAAGACCGGCGGGGGCGTGAGTCACGACCCCCCCGGCATCTAATCGGCCATGACGAAGCAGGAGGCGGCGATGGCTCAGGAACAGACCAAACGTGGCGGTGGTGGCGGCGATGACGAAGACGTCACCGGCACCACCGCCGCGGGCCAGGAGCGCCGCGAGAAGTTAGCTCAAGACACCGACGATCTGCTTGACGAGATCGACGACGTCCTTGAGGAGAATGCCGAGGACTTCGTTCGCGCGTACGTCCAAAAGGGCGGCCAGTGACCTGGCCGTTGCCTGATCGCCTGTCCATAAATTCGGCCATTTCCGGATCCGCTGTAGACCTATCATCGTTCGCTGAATTCCTCCGCCGCCAGGCGCCGGAGTTATTACCTGCGAGCATCAAACACGGTGGGGGTGCCGTGGGTGACCAGTTGCCGCACGCCACCACCATCGTCGCCTTGAAGTATCCCGGTGGTGTCCTGATCGCCGGGGACCGGCGTTCGACGCAGGGCAACATGATCGCCGGGCGCGATGTGCGCAAGGTCTACATCACCGACGACTACACCGCCACCGGCATCGCCGGCACCGCCGCGATCGCCGTTGAGTTCGCGCGTCTTTACGCCGTGGAACTCGAACACTACGAAAAGCTCGAGGGCGTGCCGCTGACATTCGCCGGCAAGGTCAACCGGCTGGCCATCATGGTGCGTGGCAACCTGGCGGCCGCAATGCAGGGATTAGTGGCCCTGCCGCTGCTGGCAAGCTATGACATCCACGCGTCTGACCCGAGGTCCGCTGGTCGCATCGTCTCGTTCGACGCTGCCGGCGGCTGGAACATCGAGGAAGAGGGCTACCAAGCGGTGGGTTCGGGATCGATCTTCGCCAAATCGTCGATCAAGAAGTTGTACGCGCAAGTCACCGACGCCGATTCCGCGCTGCGGGTGGCCGTCGAAGCGCTCTACGACGCAGCCGACGACGATTCGGCCACCGGCGGCCCGGATCTGGTCCGCGGGATATACCCGACAGCGGTCACCATCAATGCCGACGGTGCGGTTGACGTACCCGAGGTCCGCATCGCCGAACTGGCTCGTGAAGTCATCGGAAGTCGTTCACGCGCTGACACTTTCGGCCCTGACGGTGGTGAGAAGTGAGCTTCCCTTACTTCATCTCGCCGGAACAGGCGATGCGCGAGCGCAGCGAGCTCGCGCGAAAGGGTATTGCGCGCGGCAAGAGCGTGGTGGCGCTGGCCTTCGCCGGCGGTGTGCTGTTCGTTGCCGAGAATCCGTCGCGGTCGCTGCAGAAGATCAGCGAACTCTACGACCGGGTGGGTTTTGCGGCCGCCGGCAAGTTCAACGAATTCGACAACTTGCGCCGGGGCGGGATTCAGTTCGCCGACACCCGCGGTTATGCCTACGACCGTCGTGACGTCACGGGACGCCAGTTGGCCAACGTGTATGCACAGACGCTGGGCACCATCTTCACCGAGCAGGCCAAGCCCTACGAGGTCGAGCTATGCGTCGCTGAGGTGGCGCACTACGGGGAAACGAAGGCGCCCGAGCTCTACCGAATCACCTACGACGGGTCGATCGCCGATGAGCCGCATTTCGTGGTGATGGGCGGGACCACCGAGCCGATCACGACGGCGCTCAAGAACACCTACACCGAAAACGCCGATTTGCCGGACGCGCTGGATATCGCGGTGGAGGCGCTACGCGCCGGTAGCGCGGAGAATTCCAGCAATGACCAGCCCGTACTCGGTGTGGCCAGCCTCGAAGCCGCCATCCTGGACGCCAACAAGCCGCGGCGCGCGTTTCGCCGGCTGACTCGCTCGACCCTCGAAACACTGCTGCAGGAGCGGGATTCCAAGGAATCTGCCGAGTCAGAAGAGCCCATAGAGTCCGAAGAGGGCAAGAAAACGGGCAAAAAATCCGACGCCGATTCGTCTGATTAGCGCCCCGCCGGTGCGGCTGCGCACCGCTGCGACAACCAGTACGCTCGATTACGTGCAGCGACGAATCATGGGCATCGAGACAGAGTTCGGTGTCACCTGCACCTTCCACGGTCATCGCCGGCTGAGCCCTGACGAGGTTGCCCGGTACCTGTTCCGCAGGGTGGTGTCCTGGGGGCGCAGCTCCAACGTATTCCTGCGCAATGGCGCGCGTCTCTACCTCGACGTGGGCAGCCATCCGGAATACGCCACCGCCGAATGCGACAGCCTGGTGCAGCTGGTTACCCACGACCGGGCTGGCGAATGGGTGCTCGAAGACCTGCTGGTCGACGCCGAGCAGCGGTTGGCCGACGAGGGCATCGGCGGCGACATCTACCTGTTCAAGAACAACACCGACTCGGCCGGCAACTCCTACGGTTGCCACGAGAACTACCTGATCGTGCGGGCCGGCGAGTTTTCCCGGATCTCCGACGTGTTGCTGCCGTTCCTGGTCACTCGTCAGCTGATCTGTGGGGCGGGAAAAGTGTTGCAGACCCCCAAGGCCGCAACATTTTGTCTGTCCCAACGCGCCGAACATATCTGGGAGGGCGTCTCGAGCGCGACCACCCGCTCACGTCCGATCATCAACACCCGCGACGAGCCGCACGCCGACGCGGAGAAGTACCGGCGTCTGCACGTGATCGTCGGCGACTCCAACATGTGCGAGACGACCACCATGCTCAAGGTGGGCACCGCGTCGCTGGTGCTGGAGATGATCGAAGCGGGAGTGCCGTTCCGCGACTTCTCGCTGGACAACCCCATCCGTGCGATCCGTGAAGTCAGCCACGACGTCACCGGTCGGCGTCCGGTTCGGCTGGCCGGCGGGCGTCAGGCCAGTGCGCTCGACATTCAGCGGGAGTACTACTCCCGCGCCGTCGAGCATCTGCAAACCCGGGAGCCCAACGCACAGGTCGAGCAGGTCGTTGATCTGTGGGGCCGCCAGCTTGACGCCGTCGAAAGTCAGGATTTCGCGAAGGTCGACACCGAGATCGACTGGGTGATCAAGCGCAAGCTGTTCCAGCGTTACCAGGACCGCTACAACACGGAGCTGTCGGACCCCAAGATCGCCCAGCTCGATCTGGCCTACCACGACATCAAGCGCGGGCGCGGCGTCTTCGATCTGCTACAGCGCAAGGGCCTGGCGACACGCGTCACCACCGACGAGGAAATCGCCGACGCCGTCGACAACCCACCACAAACCACCCGCGCCAGGCTGCGCGGTGAGTTCATCAGCGCCGCACAGGCGGCCGGTCGTGATTTCACCGTCGACTGGGTGCACCTCAAGCTCAATGACCAGGCGCAGCGCACGGTGCTCTGCAAGGACCCATTCCGGGCGGTCGACGAGCGGGTCAAGCGGCTGATCGCGAGCATGTAGCCGAGCCCGCGCGCGGGTGATCGGTGAAGCTGGGCAAATCTAGGTTGGTGTAAATGGCGACTTCCAAAGTCGAGCGGATGGTGAATCTGGTCATCGCTTTGCTGTCCACTCGTGGCTACATCACCGCTGAGAAGGTCAGGTCTAGCGTGGCGGGCTATTCGGACAGCCCGACCGCTGAGGCGTTTTCGCGGATGTTCGAGCGCGACAAGAACGAGCTGCGTGACCTGGGTATCCCGCTCGAGGTTGGCAGGGTATCGAGTACCGATCCCACCGAGGGCTACCGGATCAACCGCGACGCGTACGCGCTGCCGCCGGTCGAGTTGACTCCCGATGAAACGGCGGCTGTCGCGGTGGCCACCCAACTGTGGGAGTCCCCTGAGCTGATCACCGCCACCCAGGGCGCGCTGCTCAAGCTGCGGGCCGCCGGGGTCGACGTCGATCCCGACGCGCCGGTGGCCATTGCCTCGCCGGCCGGGGTGCCGGGTTTGCGCGGCTCCGAGGACGTCCTCGGAATTTTGTTGGCGGCCATTGACTCCGGTCAGGCGGTGCGGTTCCCGCACCGGGCGTCCCGCCACGAGCCCTACGTCACCCGCACCGTCGAGCCTTGGGGGGTAGTGACCGAGAAGGGGCGCTGGTATCTCGTGGGCCACGACCGCGACCGGGGAGCGACCCGCACGTTCCGGCTGTCGCGGATCGGCGCCGACGTCGCACCGGTCGGTGCGCCCGGGGAATCGAAGGTACCCGAGGACGTGGATCTGCGACAGATTGTCGCCCGGACCGTCGCTGAGTCACCGACCGGCATGCAGGCCACGGTATGGGTCGCCGACGGGCGTGCCACCGCACTGCGGCGTGCCGGACGGTCGATGGGGCCACGGCGACTGGCCGGCCGCGACGGCGAAGTCATAGAACTCGAAATCGGATCCAGCGATCGGCTGGCCCGCGACATCACCGGTCACGGTGCCGACGCCATCGTGCTCGAGCCGCCCGCGCTGCGCGAGGATGTGCTGGCCCGGCTGCGGGCGCTGGCCGGGGTCGAAGAGGCGCTTGCGTGAACCCCGCCGACGACGATGCGCGGCGAAGCGATGAGAAGGAGCGGCGCTGATGAGTCCCGTATCCACTCGGCTGGTGCGGCTGCTCAACATGGTGCCGTACTTCCAAGCCAACCCGCGGATCACCCGCGTTGAGGCCGCCGCCGAGCTAGGCGTGTCGGCCAAACAGCTGGAGGAGGACCTCAACCAGCTGTGGATGTGTGGCCTGCCCGGCTATTTCCCTGGAGATCTGATCGATTTCGAGTTCTCCGGCGACACCATCGAGGTGACGTTCTCGGCCGGCATCGACCGTCCACTCAAACTCACGTCACCGGAGGCCACCGGCCTGCTCGTGGCGCTGCGGGCGCTGGCGGACATCCCAGGCGTGGTCGACCCGCAGGCCGCGCGCAGCGCGATCGCCAAGATCGCGGCGGCGGCCGGCGCGGCCGCGCATAGCAGCACCCTGTCGGCGGTCGACGAGCCCGCTCCGTTGGAGAGCCCCGCCGCTGCCGCGGTGCGCTCCGCCGTGCTCGACAAGCGCGCGTTGACCATCGACTACTACTCCGCATCGCACGACACGTTGACCACCCGGACCGTCGATCCCATCCGAGTGTTGTTGATCGGCGGCCACAGCTATCTGGAGGCCTGGTCACGCGAGTCCGAAGGGGTCAGACTGTTTCGTTTCGACCGGATCGTGGACGCCGTCGAACTCGGTGAACCCGCGATGCCGCCGGAGCCCGCGGTGCAGGCGCCCCCCGACACGTCGCTGTTCGACGGCGACCCGGCACTGCCGTCGGCGACGCTGCGGGTGGCGCCCTCGGCGTCGTGGATGTTCGAGTACTACCCGATCCGGGAGCTGCGCCAGCTCGCCGATGGATCCTGCGAGGTTGCCATGACCTACGCCTCTGAGGATTGGATGACCCGTCTGATGCTGGGCTTCGGGTCGACGGTGCAAGTGCTGGAGCCCGAGTCGCTAGCGCAGCGTGTGCGGGCCGCCGCGGCGACTGCCCTAAACGCGTATCAGGCCGCCGAGCTGGCCTAAGGCCGAATTCAAGCCGTCGATGTGCGGCCCGTACCCGCGGCGCGCGGCACGGAGTGTTGTTTGCCTAGCCGGGCGAGCAGCCCCTACTGCGGTAGCATCGGGGGTTGACGTCTGGAGGTAATCAAAGTGGGCAGTCTTAGTCCGTGGCATTGGGCGATCCTCGCTGTTGTGGTGATCGTGCTGTTCGGTGCCAAGAAGCTTCCCGATGCGGCGCGCTCGTTGGGCAAGTCGATGCGAATCTTCAAGTCGGAGATGCGGGAAATGCAGAGCGAGACCAAAGCGGAACCCTCTGCTATCGAGACCAACACGGCAAACCCCACGCCGGTGCAGTCGCAGCGGATCGACCCTGCAGCGGCCACAGGTCAGGACCAGACCGAGGCGCGGCCTGCCTAGGCCGGCAGCACCGTCGGGTTGCCTGAGCTTTACTGACCTACCGTGGTGAACGGTTTCCGGGCCTCAGCACGCGCCGGGGCTCTCTTCAAACGACTCAATCCTCGGATGCGGCGTAGCCGCGTCAATCCTGACGGCACGATGTCGCTGGTCGGTCATCTGACCGAGCTGCGTACCCGGTTGCTGATCTCGTTGGCCGCGATCCTGCTCACGACGATTTTCGGGTACATCTGGTACTCGCATTCGGTCTTCGGACTAGAAAGTCTGGGCGAGTGGCTGCGTCAGCCTTACTGCTCGTTGCCGCAGTCGGCGCGAGCGGACATCAGCGCGGACGGGCAGTGCCGGTTGTTGGCCACTGCGCCGTTCGACCAGTTCATGTTGCGGCTCAAGGTCGGGATGGCGGCCGGGATTGTGCTGGCGTGCCCGATCTGGTTCTACGAGCTGTGGGCGTTCATCACCCCTGGGCTCTACCAGAAGGAACGCCGGTTCGCGGTGGCGTTCGTCATCCCCGCGGCGCTGCTGTTTGTGGCCGGCGCCGTGCTGGCCTACCTGGTGCTGTCCAAAGCGTTGAGCTTCCTGCTCACCGTCGGTAGCGACGTGCAGGTGACGGCGCTGTCTGGCGACCGATATTTCGGCTTCTTGATCAATCTGCTGGTGGTGTTCGGGGTCAGCTTCGAATTCCCCCTGCTGATCGTCATGCTCAACATGGCTGGTCTGTTGACCTACCAGCGGCTCAAGTCCTGGCGGCGCGGTCTGATCTTTGCCATGTTCGTGTTCGCGGCGGTGTTCACGCCCGGGTCGGATCCGTTCTCGATGACGGCACTGGGCGTGGCCCTGACGGTGCTGCTCGAGTTCGCCATCCAGATCGCCCGGCTGCACGACAAGCGCAAAGCCAAGCGCGAGGTGTTGCTTGCCGATGACGAAGCATCGTCAATCGAGGAGCCCGAGCCGATACCGACGCCGTCGGCCCCCGGCGGATCCCATGACGACATCACCTAGGCCACCTCGCCGCGAGCGTGCGTGTCGCGACAGCGACACGCCGCACTGGCCGTGCAACTGCGCACCCTCGCGCCCTCGGGCGGCCGCGTGACAGAGCTGGTCGAGCTAGCCTGGTTCACCGCCGACTTACCCTTCGCGCTCGATGACTTCCAACGGCGCGCCTGTGCTGCCCTGGAAGGTGGGCACGGCGTGCTGGTGTGTGCCCCGACGGGCGCGGGAAAGACGGTGGTCGGCGAATTCGCGGTGCACCTGGCGCTGGCTTCGGGAGGCAAGTGCTTTTACACCACGCCGCTCAAGGCGCTGAGCAACCAGAAACACACCGATCTGACGGCGCGCTACGGCCGCGACAAGATCGGGTTGTTGACCGGTGATCTGGCGGTCAACGCAAACGCGCCCGTGGTCGTGATGACCACCGAGGTGCTGCGCAACATGCTTTACGCGGATTCTCCCGCGCTACCGGGGCTGTCCTATGTGGTGATGGACGAGGTGCATTTTCTCGCCGACCGGATGAGGGGCCCGGTGTGGGAGGAGGTGATCCTGCATCTGCCCGACGAGGTGCGGGTGGTCAGCCTGTCCGCGACCGTGAGCAACGCCGAGGAGTTCGGCGGTTGGATCCAAACCGTTCGGGGCGACACGGCCGTGGTGGTCGATGAGCATCGGCCGGTACCGCTGTGGCAGCACGTTTTGGTGGGCAAGCGCCTGTTCGACCTGTTCGACTACCAGGCTGACAAACCGGCGGGTTCGAGCCGTCAGGCGCGCGTCAACCCGGACCTGTTGCGTCACATCGCGCATCGCCGCGAGGCGGATCGGATGTCGGACTGGGAGCCGCGTCGGTCTGGACGCGGCGAATACGGCAGAGGGGGCCGGCCGCGGTTTTACCGCCCGCCGCCACGTCCGGACGTCATCGCGACCCTGGATTCGGCGGGTTTGTTGCCGGCGATCACTTTCGTATTCTCCCGGGCTGGTTGTGATGCGGCGGTCCAGCAGTGCCTGCGTTCACCGCTGCGGTTGACCAGCGAGGAGGAACGCGCCCAAATCGCCGAGGTGATCGATCACCGGTGCGGCGATCTTGAGGACGACGACCTGGCGGTACTGGGCTACTACGAGTGGCGCGAGGGGCTGCTGCGCGGCCTGGCCGCCCACCATGCCGGGATGCTGCCGGCGTTTCGGCACACCGTTGAGGAACTGTTCACCGCCGGCTTGGTCAAAGCCGTTTTCGCCACCGAGACCTTGGCGCTGGGCATCAATATGCCCGCGCGCACCGTGGTGCTGGAACGGTTGGTGAAGTTCAACGGTGAGCAGCACGTCCCGCTGACGCCGGGGGAGTACACGCAGCTGACCGGGCGCGCCGGTCGTCGCGGTATCGATGTCGAGGGCCACGCCGTCGTGCTCTGGCATCCCACCGACGAAAACGCCGATCCGTCGGCGGTGGCCGGGCTGGCCTCGACCCGCACCTTCCCGCTGCGCAGTTCGTTTGCCCCGTCGTACAACATGACGATCAACCTGGTGCAGCACATGGGCCCGGAGCAGGCGCATCGGCTGTTGGAACAATCGTTCGCGCAGTACCAGGCCGACCGATCCGTGGTGGGCCTGGTCCGCGGCATTGAGCGGGGCAGGGAGATGCTCGACGAGCTGGCCGCCGAGCTCGGTGGGCCCGACGCGCCGATCCTGGACTATGCCCGGATGCGTGCGCGGGTGACCGAGATGGAGCGATCCCAGGCCCGTGCATCCCGGCTGCAGCGTCGGCAGGAGGCCAGCGAAGCGCTGGCCGCGCTGCGCAAGGGAGACATCATCACCATCACGCACGGACGCCGTGGCGGGCTGGCAGTGGTGCTGGAATCCGCCCGCGACAGCTCCGACCCGAGGCCGTTGGTGCTGACCGAAAACCGGTGGGCTGGGCGGATTTCGTCGGCCGACTACACCGGCGAGTCGCCGCCGGTCGGATCGATGACACTGCCCAAGCGTGTCGAACATCGCCAGCCGCGGGTCCGCCGCGATCTGGCCTCGGCACTGCGGTCGGCCGCCGCGGGTATGACGGCGCCAGCGGCCCGCCGCGAGAAGACGCGAGCGCCGCACGATCCCGATCTGGCGTCGCTCCGCGAAAAACTGCGCCGGCATCCCTGCCACAACGCGCCCGGAGTCGAAAGCCGGATCCGTCAAGCCGAGCGCTACCTGCGCATCGAACGGGACAACGCGCAGCTGGAGAACAAGGTCGCCGCCGCCACCAATTCGTTGGCTCGCACGTTCGACCGGATCGTCGGCCTGCTCACCGAGCGTGAGTACATCCACGGCCCAGCCGATGATCCTCGGGTCACCGATGATGGCCGCTTGTTGGCGCGGATCTACAGCGAGAGTGATCTGTTGGTGGCCGAGTGCTTGCGCACCGGCGCGTGGGCGGGGTTGAAGCCGCCGGAGCTGGCGGCGGTGGTGTCCTGCGTGCTCTACGAAACGCGCGGCAGTGACGGTGGCGGTGGCCGTCCCGGGGTCGAGGCGCCGACGCCGCGGTTGCGTCAGGCGCTCATCCAGACGTCGCGGCTGTCGGTGGCGCTGCGTGCCGACGAACAAGCGCACCGGATCGGCCAAAGCCGCGAACCCGACGATGGTTTTGTTAACGTCGTTTATCGCTGGGCGCGCACCGGGGACCTGTCGGCGGCATTGGCCGCCGCGGACATCGAGGGCCCCGGTTCTCCCTTGTCAGCGGGGGATTTCGTGCGCTGGTGCCGCCAGGTGCTCGACCTGCTTGACCAGGTGCGCAACGCCGCCCCGGACCCCGAAGTGCGGGCCGCCGCAAAGCGCGCGATCAATGACATCCGGCGCGGCGTCGTCGCAGTTGACGCCGGGTAGGCTGGGCCGCAGCTACGGTTAGATCCGGAAATGTGATCGCAGGACCACCAGAGGACACTTGGGGCCAGTTCGTGGCCAGGACAGACGAACGAACTGAGGAGAAACAATGAGCGGACCGCAGGGACCAGATCCTAGACAGTCGTGGCAACCACCCGGCCAGGGCGGTGACCATTCCTCAGACCCGACCATGGCTGCCGGATCGCCTTGGCAGCAGCCAGGCCAGGAAGGGTCGTGGCAACCGCCGTCGTATCCGGCCGCTGACTACCAGCAGTACCAGCAACCTGTCGAGCCGGCTTATCCGCAGCAGTACCCGGCCGCACCCGGCTATGGGCAGTCCGACTTCGGTTCCCAGCCCACCCAGTTCGGGGCGCCTCCACAGTTCGGCCAGCCCGGCCAATATGGCCAGCCCGGTCAATACGGCCAGCCCGGCCAATATGGCCAGCCGGGGCAGCCAGGGCAACCGGGGCAATACGGTCAGCCGGGTCAGTACCCGGGCCAATTCAGCCCGTACGACCAGTCGGGTCAGGGATCCAAGCGCTCGATGGCGCTCATCGGCGGGGTGGTCGGCGGAATTGCGCTGCTCTTCGTGGTCGTCATTCTGGTGCTCGGGTTCTGGGTGCCGGGATTCTTCGTGACTACCAAGCTCGACGTCAGCAAGGCCAATGCCGGTGTGCAGCAGGTTCTGACCGATGAGGCCAATGGCTACGGCGCCAAGAACGTCAAAGACGTCAAGTGCAACGACGGCACCGACCCCACCGTCAAGAAGGGTGCCACCTTCGATTGCACCGTCAGCATCGACGGCGCATCTAAGCACGTGACCGTGACTTTCCAGGACAACAAGGGCACCTACGAGGTTGGCCGACCGCAATAGCGGTCGGAAGCGTCACGAAGGCAACGCGTCCAGAGCCTTCTGTAGTCGCGCGATCGACGATCCGACGCCATATTCGGTAGCCAGCTCGGCGGTGCGCTGAGGGTCGGCGGCAACCAGCGGCAGCGCGTCGGTGGGCGTCGTGAAGGTGACCGGCGCATCGGTGGCCACCCGTACTACCGAGCGGGCGGCATCGATATAGGCCGAGGCCGCAAGCAGTTTCGTCCGCACACCCTTGGCCATCGTGGACTTGGGGTCGTGCGCGGCGGCCACGATCCGATCCAGTGAGCCGTGCTGGGCCAGCAAGGTAGCCGCGGTCTTTTCACCGACCCCGGGCACCCCGGGCAGGCCATCGGAGGGGTCGCCGCGCAGCAAGGCCAGCTCGGCATAGGCCGCCCCGGCCCGCTCCGCGGGCAACCCGTACCGTTCGGCGACCTCGGAGGGCCCGAACAGCGTGGCTTTGGGCAGCCCGCGGCCCAGGTAGAGCACCCGAACCGGGACCGGGTCGTCGGCCACGACCTGCAGTAAGTCGCGGTCCCCGCTGACCACGACCACCGGGTCCCGCTGTTCCTGGGCTGCCAGCGTTCCCAGCACATCGTCGGCTTCAAAACCTGCTGCGCCCGCGACCGGGATTCCGAAGGCGTCAAGCAGTTCCATGATCATGTCGACCTGCGGAGTCAGCTCGTCTGGCACTTCCTCGACGTCGGGCTGTCCGGCGGGCTCGGGCTCGGCGACCCGGTGCGCCTTGTAGGACGGGATGAGGTCCACCCGGAATTGCGGGCGCCAATCCAGGTCCAGGCAGACCGCCAGCCGGCTGGGCCGATGCTGGGTGATCACCACCGCCATCGAGTCGATGAATCCGCGGACGGCGTTGATCGGCCGGCCATCCGGAGCGGTGATCGACGAAGGAACGCCGAAGTAGGAGCGGAACCACATGCTGGCTCCATCCAGCAACAGCAGGGGTGCAGGCATGCGGGCTATCCTGCCAGCGCCGGTGCGGGGGCGGTCACCCTGGCGACGATGTGGGCGCGCAGCGGGTGAAGAGGAGCCGGGCAACCGCGCATCCGCCAGTCGCCGGGCATTAGCCTGGCTGGCATGGATTCTGGGCGATTCGACACCGCGGTGTACGCGCGACGTTTGGCCGCGGCGGCGGCCGCGACCGAGCAGGCCGGCCTTGCCGGTCTGGTCATCACTCCGGGCTATGACCTGCGCTATCTCATCGGCTCGCGCGCCGATACGTTCGAGCGGCTCACCGCGCTGGTGCTGCCCGCTTCTGGGGTGCCGACCATCGTCTTGCCGCGCTTGGAGCTCGCGTCGCTCAAGGAGTCGGCCGCATCGGATTTGGGAGTGTGCGTGCGCGATTGGGTCGACGGCGATGACCCGTACCAGCTGGTGGCCGAGGCGTTGGGGGGTGCGCCCGCAGCTACCGCGGTTACCGATTCGATGCCGGCCCTGCACTTGTTGCCGCTGGCCGATGCGCTGGGGGTGCTGCCGGTATTGGCTACCGATGTGCCGCGTCAGCTGCGGATGGTCAAGGAGGCGGCCGAGGTGGACGCGCTGGCCAAGGCCGGAGCCGCCATTGATCGGGTGCATGCCCGGGTACCGGCGTTTCTGGTGCCCGGCCGCACCGAGGCGCAGGTTGCCGCCGGCATTGCCGAAGCGATTGTTGCCGAGGGGCATTCGGCAGTGGCATTCGTCATCGTCGGATCCGGTCCACATGGCGCCGATCCGCACCACGGATATTCGGACCGAAAGTTGCAGGTCGGCGACATCGTCGTGGTCGATATCGGGGGGACATACGAGCCCGGATACTACTCGGACTCGACCCGAACCTACAGCATCGGCGATCCTAGTCCTGATGTGGCACAACAGTATTCGGCCCTGCAGCGGGCTCAGCGTGCGGCCGTTGATGCGGTCCGTCCGGGGGTTACGGCGGCACAGGTCGACGCTGCCGCCCGTGACGTGCTGGCCGACGCCGGATTGGCCGAGTACTTTGTGCACCGCACCGGACACGGTATCGGGCTGTGTGTGCATGAGGAGCCCTATATCGTCGCCGGCAACGAGTTGCCGCTGGTCGCGGGCATGGCGTTCTCGGTCGAGCCGGGCATCTACTTTCCGGGCCGGTGGGGAGCCCGCATCGAGGACATTGTGGTGGTTACCGAAAACGGTGCGTTATCGGTCAACAATCGGCCGCACGAGCTGATGGTGGTGCCGGTGTCTTAGCGTCCAGATGTCGGCTGCGCCAAGTAGGTTGGCGGGGTGTCATTGGTGGATCTAGCGCTGCTTCCTTTTCGTATCGCGCGTAGCGTTGCCGAGGCCGTGGTGCCCGTGGGGCAACGTTCGCCGACACCCCCGGCCGAACTCATCGTGGTCGACGGGATGCCCGAGGGGGTGCCACCGGCCGCGCGACGGCCTGAGCCGACGCTTCCGGTACCGGCGGGATGGCCGTTCGGCGAGGAATTCCCGCGTACGTGTGGCGCCGCTCGCCTGGCCGGCGGGGCGCTGTTTTGGACCGACTTCATCTACGACGATCATGGCGCGACGGGTCTGCCGGTCGGCGATCTGAAGATCCAGGCGCCGCCGCGGGGCACTTACGTCTATCCCGATGGTCCCGCGGCCGGCAACGGCGCCGACATCTTTCGCGTGGCGATCGGGCTCACCGAGACGCACACCTGGTGGCGCGTCGACTGGAACACGCTGCAGGACGCCACCGTGCCAATCGCGCTGTTCACCTTCGACACCGATCGCAGCCGTAGCGCGTCAGCGGACTGGCCGGCTGGGGCCGGTGTGCGCTCGGAGGGCATCGACATGGCGCTGCTGATCTCGGGGCGCAGCGCCCGGCTGATCGATCTGGTCACGCACGTGCAGACTCCCGTCGAACACAGCGTCGACCTGCCGGCACGGTCGTTTCTGGCGCGGGTGCCGCGGTCGGTAGTGGAGCCGTCAGGGACTTGGACCGTTCGGCTGGCCGCCGGATTGGCCAACTCGGCGGGGGACGGGTTCGCCGACATGCCCGCCGAACGGGGTGCCCTGCCGGGCCAGCCCAACGTCTACAACGTGGCGTTTCGCACCCACAATCAGGAGCAGCCGCATCTGAACTTCTGGTCTGACGAGGCCCAAGCCGCCGCGCTGACCAGCGGTGACGTTTCGGAATTCGCGGTAGCCGTGGCGTGGGACCAGTTGGCAGGCCGAGAAACCGCACCCGAACCGGTGATCACCGGTCCCTCGACGCGCTGGTATGTGTCCTCGGTGGAGCTCGGGCAGGGTGTGGCTGCGGGAAACGTTCTGGACACCGATCCGCAGTTTCTGGGCCGGGTGCAGCCGTACTCGGTGTGCTTGCCCTCAACCTATGCTCCCGGCCGCGCGATGCCGCTTACCTTGCTGCTGCATTCGCTTGCGCTGGGGCAAAACCAGTTCGCTTCGATCGATCCGCGCCTGCTGCACGAGGTTTGCGAAACCCGAGGCTCGGTGGTGGTCACCCCGCTGGCGCGTGGTCCGTCTACTTGGTACTTCGGCGCCGGTGAACTCGACGCGTGGGAGGTCTGGGCGCGGGTGGCCGAGCAGTTGGGGACCGATCCCAACCGCACGGTGGTTTCTGGCTATTCGATGGGCGGCTACGGCGCTTACAAGCTGGGCTTGACCTATCCCGAGGTGTTTGCCCAGGCAGTTGTGCTGGCCGGGCCGCCGACGTGTGGGGTGCGCCTGGTGCCCAACGTCGACATCCCGGCCGATTTCAACCTGGACTCGCCCTGCGCCCGGGAGGGCGATAGCTGGGAGCTACTGGGCAACGCGCGCTGGCTGCCGCTTGTGATCGCCCATGGCCTGCTCGACGAGCTGGTGCCGTTCCCGTCGGTGGCCGAGCAGGTGCTCGAGCTGGACCGCCTCGGCTACCGGCACCGATTTACAGTCTATCCGTTCGAAGACCACATCGCCTGGATCCTGCAGGACAAGTTCAACGATCCGATCGCGCACATGGGAACCGGCCTGCGCCAAGCGGATCCGGGGCACATCACCTTTGCGTGGTATCCGCAGTTGGTGCGGGCCGATTTGGGGATCGGGCCGCACCAGGTGTGGTGGTTGTCGGAGCTGACCGCCGACCCCGCGGTGACGGCGCGCCGCGGGGCCACCGCCGAGGTCGATGCCCGTTCCTATGCCCGACCTGACCCGATGCACAGCATTCGGCGCCATCGCGGTTTCGTTCCGCATTTCGATCCCACACCCGGGCTCTACACCGAGCTGGATTGGCAGGTGGGAGGGCCCGTGGACGAGCTGCCGTATCTAACCCTGCGGCTCACCGGGGTGGCCAGCCTGACCGTCGACGTCAAGCGCGCGGGGTTGGCCTCGCTGCCGTCATCGACGATTCAGGTGGCTACCGACACCGCCGCACAGATCACGCTTGGCGCGTTGCCCGCCGGGGTGGAGGTGAAGCTGGATGATCAGCCAGTAGGTACGACGGTGTCGGTTCCTATTGGGCGGCACAGTATTACGTTGACGCGTAGCTGACGCGTCGCGGCCGGTGATGGGTCGGCTAGCCGCCGGCGCAGCGGGCCTTCATTGTGGCGTCCTTGGCGTTGACGTCATCGGCCACGCGTTGTCTGCGCACCCCTTGCTAGGGGCTGTGGACTGGTGGCTGGTGCTCCCCACCAGTCGTCGCTAGATTTAGCGCGCAAAAACAGGGTGAATACCGCGACGCGGCGCTTTGGGCAAAAATCCGGGCGTGGCTCCGTTGTCGGTTGATCCCGAGGCGCTGTCGGGCGCCGGCAGTGCCGTGACCGCCGCGGGCGATGCCTTGGCGGCGGCATTGAGCTCGCTGACCACGGGCTTTTCGGCCAACACCGGTCAGGATACGGCCGGCGAGGTGTTCGGGCTGGCTTATCAGGACGCGGCGGAGTCGTTGGTGAAAGCGGCGGGGGCCGGGATCAACGCTTTGCGCCACAACGGCGCCAAGATTCAGCTCTCCGCGTCGAACTACTCGGCTGCCGAGGCGGCCTCGACGCTGGGCGGGGGAGCCGGCGTCTTGCCTGCGCCGTCGGAACCGGCGCAGTTCACGGCTCCCGGAGCGCCGGGGACGCTAGGTTCCGGGGTGCTTGCTCCGGCGTTGTGGTCGGTGGTCGAGGCCTTCGTCGGTGACCTGTGGCCCAACGGGGATGTCGCGGGCTTGCACGCGGCCGCGGGGCACTGGCGCGACTTCGCGGCGGCCCTCAACGGCGTGCAGGGCGCACTGAACTCTCCGAAATCGGTGGTGGCCGGACAAGACATTCCCGAAGGCGTACAGATTCAGCAGGTCCTATCGGCAATCGGCTCCGATCTGGCCGGCGTGGGGGCACAGTGCCGGAAACTGGCCGGTGCACTCGACGACTTCGCCGATGAGGTGGCCGACACCCAGGACGCGATCCGGGATCTGTTGGATCGATTCGGGTCCGTCTCGGGGCTGTGGAATCAGGTGGTGGCCATTTTCGAGGGTGATGCGCTCGACGAGATCAAAGAGATCGCCGAGGACATCCGGGCCGTGCTGAGCAACCTGGGGCGTCAGGCCCGCGCTCAACAGCAGCTGATGCAGCAAGGGATGCAGGCCATCGACGGCTTGGTGGTGGGAATGCAGCGCTACGTGCGCGGTCAGCTCACCCAGTTCCTCGGTCAAGATGTCGGCAATCCACTGGCGACCGTGTTCGACGCCTACACCAATACGCAGGAAGGAGTTTTCAAAGCCGCTGTCGGGATGGTGGAAGGCATCGAGCAGCTCAACCCGCAACGTTTCCTGATCGACCCGCAGGGGGCGGCGGAAACCTGGAAAGCCATGACCAAGACGGGATTGATCAACCACTTGCTCAACCCCGAGGAGGCAGTCGCCGCGGACAAAGAGATGGTCAAAGGGCCTCTGCACCTTGAGGATTGGCGCCGCGATCGGCCGGGACTGGGTTTCGGGGGAAACCTGTTCGACGTCGCGACACTATTTGTTCCGGGAGCCGGGGGAGCCGGCGCGGGTGCCAAGGGCGCTGCGGGAGCCGCGCGGGCAGCCGAGGTTGGTGGCGAGGCGGCCGATGCCGCTGCGGCAGCCGGTCGGGGTGGTCGACTGGCCGGTGAGGTTGGTGACCTCGCGGGCGCCGGCCGCACACTGGGCGACATCGGCAAGACCGGTCGTGGTCTGACCGAGGATCTGGCAAATCTGGGCGGTGATCTACCCAAGGCTGATCCCCCCGTCGGCGGTCGCCCGGTGGCCCTGCCGCCCCCGAAGCCGGCAGGTGCCCCGATCGAGCCGACGCCGCGTCCAGTGGAATCGGTGCCACCCGGCAAGCCGGCCCTCGAGGCGCCTTCCGGGGCGCCCGGTTCGGTCGTCCCTGGCAGGTCCGAACCTGCGTTCGGCCCGCATGACCCGGCATCGGCGCCAGTGGCCGGATCTCATCCAGCAGCAACGGCGGTGACGCCGGGTGAGCGGGTGTCGCCGGTCACCCCGCACGTGGGTGAACCGGCACGAGCGCCGGGTGTTCCCGTCGGCGCTGCCGCTGGGCCGGTACCTGCTGGCGCGCATTCGGCACCGGCCGCAATACCGGCCGCGCCCGGGGCCCACGTGATGACCGGCGCGGGTCGCCCGGCTGAGCTATCAGCGCCGCACGGCGGTGTTCCACACGGGCTTGGCGACGCCGGTCCGTCCGGGGGACATCCGCACGGATTGCCCCCGCACGGCGGTGGTCCACATGGACCGGGCGACGCGTCCCACGGCGCTCGCCACGCTGAACCACCGCGCGACGGCACGGCTCATGGGACTGCAGATGGAGGTGATGCCCACGGGGACGATGTGTCAGGTCACGGATTGAGCGCGGAGAAGCGTGACGAAATCATCGCGATGCCAAAGGGGAGTCGCCCCGACCCATCCGAGTACTTATCACCCGAATATATTCAGGGTCATCTTGACAGATTCACTGACGGCGCGACCCGCTTTATGCCGGAAAGCAATCTCGATAAATATGGGATCGCGCAACGCGACGGCACCTCATTTGTAATGCCAAAAAGCGAAGCCGACGTTATGATCGCGGGCACGGGCGGTGACTTGCGTCTTATGGAGGAAGAATTGGGCTTGCCCGAGGGATTTCTCGACTCAAACCAGATTGTCAGGATCGACATCGAGGATCCTCGGCAATTTAACCTCCGGATTCCTTCCGGTAATGAAGCGGGTGCCAACGAACAATGGATTCCGGGAGGGCGCCTGCCCACTGGCGCCTCAGAGGCGGTTGTGGACGGCGGAAAAATCCCCCAGGGTGACTACACTGTGACGGATGTCTTCGAGGAGAAATGAGATCGAATGAAGTTTGATGACACATATTTTTCACGAGAAGACAGATACTCGATTGGCATCGAATCCACTTCGAGCCGGTACTACGCATCGATACCGGTCAGCAACGGGATCGTTGACTACGAGGAGTATTACGAGCTTACTCGAGACCAATACGACAATTTCTTGCGCGACAGCTCGGCGGCAATTGCCTTCATCGAGGCTTGCCGTCGCCGTGAACACGATGACTTGCTCCTGCAGCGGCCTGGCAGCAACAGGGGGACGCCGGTGTGATGTGGCGCCTTCCGGGTCATGGTCGGACCCGGATTGAAGTGATGAGCGGATCAATTCGTTGACATTAGGATGGTTTCGACAACCCATTTGCCGTGATATTCGTTTAAAGGATATTTTAGCGCATTGCGATAGCGGCGCGAGAAGGGCCTCTGTGGACATTCGGTCGTGCCCTTCTGATGGGTTGAATATGGGATAAATGATGTGCGCCATTGACTTTGGTAGCTGTTGGCGAATTTTGCGGTGGAGGTCGTTGCCATCGGGGTGGCCGATGAGCTACCGAATTACCTTGATATCGGCGTCGAGGCCAGGGTGAAACGGTAGGCACGGGCAACTCCAGACCAACGACGAACAGTAACCAACTCGATCGTTCTCCAGATAGCCCGTGCCTACACTCCGGCCCCAATAGCGCGGCACCAAAGATCATCAACCCAGCTCACAAGCCTGCTAATCAACAACGCCGGAGCCCTGGCGCCGAGGCAAAGCGTGCTGCGTTCCTGGCCCCCGACGCCTGCGCCGGCGCCACCTAACCCGCCGTCCAACAACACGGGTCCATCTCTGTTGCCATCGATCAACGCGCGCCGCCGGGCATGCCGGGAGGTTCGTCACGGTGACGCTCAGCTGGTGTGCCGACGAACGCCGGGCTTGGTGTGCGCTGGCGTGCACACCCCGAAAGCACCACAGGCCTCACAATCCACAGAAGCACCACAAGTTCGCCGAGTCGGCGCAAGCCTTGGGAGAGCGAACATTCCGCTGACGTCGGTAAACATGCGCGGTGACGAAAATCCCGCCCGACACGGACTGGGCCGACACCAGAGATGTCGCCGTCTTGCCCTATGTTGAGGCGTCCGACCAACTACAGATCGAGGACGCAGATGCACGACGACAACGCGGGACTGTCGGCGACCGAGCTGCTCGATCTCAATCGCGACTTGCAGGGCTCTCGCGCCATTCGCCTGCTCGCCACCACCAACCTCAGCCTTTACGCGACGCTCATGGAGCGCCACCTCAGCGACGGGGCGCTGCCTGAGACCGAGCTCGTCGTACAGCTCGAGCGCGACCTCGAAGACGTCAACGATCCGCAGCCCGGGCTCGCCCTGATCAAGTCCTGGGCCGCGCAGGGCTGGCTGCACCGCATCGTCGACGAGCGCCACGGCCAGAATGTCTGCTATCTGACCCAGGACGCTCGCCGGGCGCTGGACTTTCTCCGCGGCTTGCGTCGCCAGGACACCATCGCCACCGGCGGCTCGATTACGGGCATCGCCGCGCGCCTCAAGCAAGTGGCCGTCAAAGTGGATAACGACCCCGCCCGGATCCGCAAACACATCGAAGCCGAAATCGCCGCGCTCCACGAGGAGCTTGACCAGCTCGATGCTGGCCAGCGTCCCCAAACCGATGTCACCGACTGCTACGACGAGGCCCGCGCGATCGCCCTGCAGATGGAACGCCTGATCACCGATATCGGCCAGTACGGCACGATGATCGAGCGGGCTACCTCCGCCCTCGATGAACCCATCGATTCCAACGCCGAGTACCGCGACCGCCAACGCCAGATGTACAGCGACTACCAGGCCGCATGGGACTCCCAGGGCCGCGACTCCCACCGCGCCTTCCTGCGCATGATCAACGACCCCGACCAACGCGCCGAGTTCGAGGCCGACGTCGCCGCCGTCGCCGAAGCCCTGCCCAGCCTCGACCCGGCCCTGCGCAAGGTCATGGCCGGCTTCTTCGAGCTCGTGGGCCATCAGATCGACGAAGTCGAGCGCATCCAGCAGCGCTGCGCCCAGCGCGTCAAACGCTTCACCGCGTTCGGCACCATGGAACAGAGCCGCGGTGTCGCCCGCCAACTCAACGAAGCCATCGCCGCAGCCCGCGCCCTGCTCAAGTCGTCGTTCACCGACTCACGCCTGGACATCGAGGTCCCGCTGGCGCGGCACGCGATCAGTTCCGTCGGTGCCCTCGGCTTCCGGATCGGCGACCTGTCCAACCCCAAGCCCGCCAAACCCGGCGACACCGAGGTCGACCTCACCAGCTTCGCCGCCTTCACCACCCAGGTCGACGCGCCCGCGATGTCCGACATGCTCAACCACGCGATCACCGCGGGGCCTGTCGCGCTACCCGACGCCGTCGCCATGCTCGACACCGCCTACCTGGGCCACGTCATCGTGCTGTGGTCCTGGGCCCTCAAACAGCCCAACCCCGACACCGCCGAGTCGACCGCCGTCCGCTTCCGCTCCCTGGACGGCCGTGACCTCGAAATCGCGGTACCTCGTTTGACATTTACCGAGCCCATCAACACCATCGCCGGAGCCAGCACGTGACCCTCCAAGACGATGAAGTCGACATCGACTTCTCCTCACTCCCTCAGGTCGACCAGAATGCCCGCCCACCGGTTCAGCGCCGGCCGCGCTTCGACGGCGATGTCTCCGAACTGCCCGACCGGGCCTGTTGGGCCCTGCAGCACCTGCTTACCCGCCGCTACATCAGCGCCGAAGCCGACGCCGACGTCTACAGTTGGGTGCTCGAATACCGCAAGGACCTGGCCGTCCGGCTCTCCGAACTCGACTTGCTGCTGCGCATCGTCGACGCCGCCGATGTCGCTTTTGTCGAACAGGCCCGCTACGAGTCTGCGAGGGGAATCAAGCTTTTACGCCGCGAGCCGCTCGGCACCTACGACTCGATCCTTGCCCTGCACCTGGCCCAGATGATGCGTGCCTCCGGTGGGCAGACCGTCCTGATCAGCCGTGAGGAGATGCACGGCCTATTCTCCGGGGTGCTCAACGACACCGACCGCGACGCGGTCTCGTTCGCCGGCCGCATCGACGGCGCCATCGCCCGGCTGACCGGCCTAGAGATCCTGCGCAAGACCCGCGACGACGAGGACAGCTACACGATCAGCCCCGTCATCACCGCCGTGATGACTGCCTCGGTGATCACCGAGCTGCAGCAGCAGTTCGAGCAGCTGCTCAACGGCGGTGCGCCAGCAGAGGAAGAAGAACCCGAAGGTGACTGAACAGTTCCACCTGTCTCGGCTGCAGGTCATCAACTGGGGCGTGTTCGACGGCTACCACTCGATCCCGTTCAGCGTAGGCGGCGCACTCATCGCCGGAGCCTCCGGCAGCGGCAAATCGTCACTGCTGGATGCGATTTCGCTGGGATTCCTGCCGTTCAACCGCCGCAACTTCAACGCGTCCGGAGACAACACCGCCGCCGGGTCCAGCGCCGGGCGCCGCACTGTCGACAAGTACGTCCGCGGCGCCTGGGGCCAGCGCAGCGACGGCGGCACCAGCCGGGTGATGTATCTGCGCGGCGACGGCACCGCCTGGTCGGCCGTGGCCGTCACCTACGCCAGTGACTCCGGCCGCACCGTCACCGGCCTGGTGCTCAAATGGCTGACAGGCGAGTCCCGCAACGACTCGTCGAGCCGCTTCGTACTCGGTGACGGTGACCTCGACATCGAGGAAGTCTGCAACCGCTGGGCCTCCGGCCGTTTCGACGCAGGAGTCTTCAAAGAAGACTGGCGGTTTTCCACCAAGGTCGAATCGCAGTACCTCGCCCAGCTCTACGCGGCGATCGGCATTCGCGCGTCCGACGCCGCCCAGCAGCTGCTCGGTAAGGCCAAGTCGCTGAAAAGCGTTGGTGGGCTAGAGCAATTCGTCCGCGAATTCATGCTCGACGAACCCGACAGCCTGGCCCGGCTGCCCGAGGCGCTCAAGCAGATCGACCCCCTGGTCGAGGCTCGCGAACTGCTGGCCGTTGCGCAGAAGAAACGCAAGATCCTGGGCGACATCGAACAGATCCAGCAGCGCTACGCCTCGGAGTCCTCCGACCTCGGCATCATCGACCTCGTCGACGCGCCGATGGTGCGCGCCTACACCGACCACGCCCGGCTTGCGCAATGTCCCGCCCAGATCGCCACGCTCGACGGCACCGTCGACCAGCTCGAAAACGAATACGAGGACGTTACCCGCAGCCTCAATCTGGCCAAGGCCGAGGCGGATTCGCTCAACGCGCAGATCAGCGGTTCCAGCGCGAACATCGCTCCGCTGCAATCGCAGGTCACCGCCGCCGAGACCCAGGCCGAGCAGGTGGAGCGCCGCCGAACGACCTACGAGGACATGCTGGCCGCCCAGGGTATCGAAATACCCGACACCGCAGACGAGTTCTGGAACCTTCGCGAGGAACTGCTCGCGCAGGCCACCGAACTGCTCGCCAAGGTCGAACGAAACCGAGAGGCATCCACCGACGCCGAGTACGCGCAGAAGGCTGCCCGCATCGCCCGCGACGATGTCGCCAAGGAGCTCAAGCGCGTCGAACACGTCGGTTCGGCGCTGCCGGAGTTCGCGCTCGCGATGCGCGACCACATCTGCGCTGCAATCAAAGTCGACGCCGCCGAGCTGCCCTACATCGCCGAACTGCTGGATCTCAGGCCCGGCCAGACCCGCTGGCGCCTCGCTGTCGAGAAGGTGCTGCGCGGGGTGGGCTTGCGGCTACTGGTGCCCGACCAGCATTGGGAGAAGGTGCTGCGGTTCGTCAACGAGACCGACATGCGGGGCCGACTGCAGCTGCACCACGTGCGGGCGAAGTTCCTCGGCGCCGAACCTGCTGAGCCCGAGCCGAACACGTTGGCGGGCAAGCTTTTCCCCGTCGATCCGAAGCATCTTTGTGCCGCCGAAGCTGTCGACGTCATCACCGGAGCCGGCGACCATGTGTGCGTCGATACTCCCGACGTATTCTCGCGGTTCCGCCGCGCGGTCACCGACACGGGGCTGTACAAGGACTCCGACCGGTTGGCCGTCAAGGATGACCGGCGACCGGTCAAGCTGTCCGAGTACCTCTACCAGGGCGACGTCACCGCGAAGATCAACGCGCTGACCGTCGAGCTGGCGGCCGCCGAGGAGGCCTATCAGAAGGCCCGCCGCACCGCCGACGACATCGCCGCCCAGCGCCAGCAGTGGCGCGACCGGACGGCGGCGTGCAAGGCGATCTGCGAGCAATACCCGCAGTGGAGTCAGATCGACACCGAGACCGCCGACGGGCATGCCGAGCGGCTGCGCGAGCAGTACGAACTGCTGATGGCCGACAATCCCGACATCGCGGCGCTCAACGCCCGCGCCGACGAATGCTGGTCGCAGATTCAGAAACTGATGACGCGCCGCGGCGCGATCCAGACGCGCCGCGACAGCCTCGACGAGCGGCGCACCCGGCTGCTGGAGCTCCAGGAGCGGCTGTCCCCGGCGTTCGTGTCCGAGCCGTTGACAGAGCTGCTGCAGCGCTACGCCGCGCAGCTGCCCGTCGCGCTAGAGCTGCTTGACCCGGAACCTCACCGCGATGCGCTGTTCGCCGCGATCAAGAAGGAACGTGAACAACTGCGTGAAAGCCGCCGTCGTTCCTATGACGAATTGGCCCGCATCCTGAACACGTTCGACACGTCGTTTCCCGATGCGATTCCGAATGACTCCGACGATTTTGACGAGCGTGTGCACGATTACGTCGCGCTGTGCCGCCACATTGACGAACGCGAACTTCCCGAAGCCTACGAGCGGATGATGCGGCTGGTCACCGAGCAGGCGCCCGATGCGATCCTCACGCTGCACCGTGTCGCCGAGCAGGAGGCGCGACGGATCAGCGGCCAGATCGACCGCGTCAACACGGGTTTGGCGGCGGTGGAGTTCAACCGTGGCACCAGGCTGACGTTGCGGGCGACCCCGCGGCACCTGGTAGCGGTGGATGAGCTGACCCAGATCGTGCGGTCCATCTCGCGGCGCATCGCCGAGGTCGGGCTGGGCGACAAGCAGGCGATCCTCGACCAGTACGCCGAGATCCTCCGACTACGCAACCGGCTGGCCTCCACGGCGCCGGAGGACAAGGCGTGGACGCGCGACGCGCTCGACGTGCGCAACCGGTTCACGTTCGACTGCGCCGAATGGGACGTCGACACCGAGGAACTGATCCGCACGCACAGCAACGCCGGCGACAACTCCGGTGGCGAGCAGGAGAAGTTGATGGCGTTCTGCCTCGCCGGCGCGCTGAGATTCAACCTGGCCAGCCCCGAAAGTGACAACAACAAGCCGGTTTTCGCGCAGCTGATGCTCGACGAGGCGTTCTCGAAGTCCGACCCCCAATTCGCGCAGCAGGCGCTGCACGCATTCCGCAAGTTCGGCTTCCAGCTGGTGATCGTCGCGACGGTGCAGAACGCCACCACCATCGAGCCCTACATCGACAGCGTGGTGATGGTGTCCAAAACCGAACCCACCGGCGGCAACGCGCGACCGGTGGCGTCGGTGGCGACCAGGACGATCTCGGAGTTCACGTCGCTGCGACAAGAGATGCGCAAGACGGCGGAACGAGTACCAGCCGGGGTGTGAGGCACACCGGACTGGTTCGGTGGCTGGTTGTGGCGCTCCGCGGATCTTCACGCATCGGTCTGCGCGCAAACCGGGTCGAACGCTGACGCCGCGTCGTTACTCGTTGCCGTCCGTCTTCTCATCGGAGATATTGCGTCCGATTTCGTTGCGATCAGGGAGCAGGATTCGCCGCGTCGATCGGGTGACCACGGGTGGTTTGCCGTCGACGGATTTGACCGGGACGCTCGGCGGAACCGTCAAGCGGCCTTTGACCGGCTGGCCATTGGGCACGCCCGGGGCGGTCACCCGCTTTTCGGCCGGCTTTTCCTTGCTGCCCCCGGTGCCGCCGGCACCCATTGCACCCGGCGGCATCATGGGCATGCCGGTCGCCCCCATCGGTGTGGAGCTCGACGGTGTGCCACTCGTGGACATCATTGATGCGGGCTTGGTCGGCGCCCCGGCAGGAGTAGTGGGCGGCGATGACGTCGGCACCGGCGGCGGGCCCAGATAGCCCGTCGGGATGGTGCCACCGCCACCGCCTCCGCCGCCTGTGCCGAGCTCACCAGCTCCGCCGCCGCCAAGACCGGGTTCGCTTTCAAGACTGTCGACCAGCCTGGCCCCGTCCGCGGCCTCCAAGCCCTCAACGCCGGCGGATTGCTGAAGCGCGCCCATCAGCGGCTGCAGCGCGCCCTGCCCGGCCTGCAGCGCCTGCTGGGGTATTTGCGTCAGCGGGCCGAGCACACCGCCGAGCGCACCGCTGAGCGCACCGCCGATACCCGATGCCATCTGCGGGATCATTTGGGCCATTCCGTCGGCGCCCACGCCTTGGAACTGTTGGGCGGCATCGGCCTCATTCGCCGGGAACTTCGCCGCGGCATCGGCCGCGTGGGCTCGGCGATCGGCATCATCGGCGGCGATCTCGCCGTTTACGGGTCCCAGATCGGCGTTGGTGGCCATGCCAAATCCCGCCATCGCAGCATCAACCGGTGACGTTCCGCCAGGGTGGACAGGTCCGGGTGCCAGCGGTATCGGCGCCGGCATGCCTGTCGCGTGGCCATAGCTTTCCGGAACGGAGTTGATGGTCATGTGGGTCTCCTCATTGACATCGCCGCCATTGCCCAGGCTAGGTGATAGTTCGCTGCCGTGCGGTTGCCGTCGATCAGGGCGTCAATGGCTGCCAGCAGCATCCAATCGGTGGCCTCGGCCAAATCATGGTGCGGGTATGCCGCAAGAACCGAACGGTGAATGTCGCTGGCCCTGTCGCGCAGCAACTCCGCCTCGTTGTCCGGCACCCCGTAATTGCGTGCGGCGGCCACCGCCACCACCTGCGCAACCCGGGGCAAGCCGTCGCGGCGACGCACGTGCTCGGCCAGCGTTGGCCCGAGTTCGTCGATCTCGGGAGCGATCCGCGCCGCGCGGTCCCCGGCCAGTTTCGGCGCGTCTCTTCCCGGCTCGCCAATGTAGCCGTGCGGTTGGTGCACTGCCGAGATGGTGACCGCACCCAGCAAGTCGGCCGCGCCGATATCACTGCGCCGCGTGGCCGGTTCCAGCAGGGTCACGTGCGAGGGCAGCCGAACATGGGGTGGAATCCAGCCGCCAGCAAGGTCGGTGACCAGCAGCGTGGTTCGTCCGTCGTCGCGTAGTCCGGCGGCCCACGATAGTCCCGGTTCTTGACGGGCCACCGCATCGACGATGCGACGCAAGCGTTGCTGCTCGGCAGATCGTTTCGCTGAGTCGCCAGTCACCGCCCCGGTGGTGGCAGCGGCTGTCGCGCCGGCCATCGACGTCGGCCCGCTCGTAGTTTGAGCCTGGGCGGCATCGTGGGCGGCGGATTTTGCGACCGGTGACACCATCGACCCACCGGCGGACGGTGACGATGAGGGTGAGGCCACCGGCGCGCCTGACACTGGGCCGGTCGGTGCTGAAGGGACGGCTGGCGGCGCAACGGTCGGTGGACGCAGATCAGAGCCGTAGGCGGGCAGCGGCCCCGCGGGCGCCCCGACCGCCGGTGCTACCGATCCAGTGACAGGGCCGCCGGCCATCATCGGGGCTACGGTCGTCACGCCGCCGGTCATGTCGCTGGTCGGTGGTGCCACAGGCGGAGGGCTTGTGGGGGCCGCACCAAGGCCTGCGTCTGGAACATGGGTGAAACCCGCACCAGTGGCTGGGACGGTCGAGGGGGGTATGAGCGGCGCCGCCGGAGGAGCGGTCGTCGGGGGCGGGGGCTCAGTGGCCGCGGTCATTGCGCCGGCAGATATGGAGTTCGCACCGGCTGCCGCCGGGGCGCCCGTCGACATTCCATTCGTAAAAGACTGAGCCAGGGACTGTGGCGATAAGGGGGGAGCAGACGCTGCAGGTGTCGAGACGCCGGGGATTGATGGGCCTCCGACGCCGACTGCGGGGGCACCGGGCTGGAGGGGCGAGGGGGCGGGGGTGAAGCCAGTCGGCGACGCTGGTGCGCCTGGCAGTCCCCGAATAGCTCCACCAAACGTTGTGTCTCCTGGTGAAGGCGTAGGCGCTACCACAGCAGAAGTCGAAGAACCGTGGGACGCAAGGGCTCCGCCGACAGTTGACGATGGCGGTGGCTCTGGCGCAATCTCGTTAGGGGCCGATGCGTCCTGCAGAGCCAAACCTAACGTTGATGATTCGGGCGGGGTGTGCGGTGGGGAATCCAGGTCGTTTTGGGTGATTGGGAGTGTCGGTGGTGGGCCGTCGATGTCCGCGCCAAGCTGACTCAGCCAGGTTCGCGCATTGCCGCCGATGGTTGCATCGAGTACCCGCTGCGTCGCGTCTATGATGTTGGACATCGTCGTTGCTGCCGCGTTGGCGGCTTCGCTGTTTCTCTCAGCGATAACGGCGTTCACCGCAGCAACTTTTGCTTCTGTTGGCCCTTTGCCGGACAGAATTCGGTCAGTCTCATCATTGCCCGAATGAGCGATGTCGCGCAGCCGATCACGCAGGTTGTTGACTGCATCGACTACACGGCCGCTCTGGACACTCTTAGTATCGCACTGGTCGCCGATAGCGGTGAGACGTTGTTCGCCCCGCCAGTAACGGTCCATTAGGTCGTCGGCGGTGCGGCCCTGATTTACTGCTAATTGCGATCGTTCGTTCTGGAGATCGCGCGCCTCGTTATGCTTGATTGCCCCCGCCCCGCGCCAGTAAGTAGCACCGGTCGCGGGTGCGTCTGGCAATGCGGGCCACCAAGCGCCGACCAGCCATGCAGACCACTTGCCGGGTGGTAGGTCAGCCCCCACCACAGGTCGCCCTCATTTCCGCATCCTTGGCGATGACGTCGTCGGCCGCTGCCCGCCATGCAGGATCGCCACGTCCAGTCGAAAAGCTCGCTACGGCATTTGCATTGGTGTAGGCCTCGGCCAGTGCAAAGGAGGCGTCGCGCTCGTCGGGAGCCAGCGCTGGGGCCGTACGCAGTGCTTGCTCCAACATCGCCGCGCCATTCACACCAGTTACGCGGGCGAGCGCTGGATCGCCGCCATTGGTGTCAATCTGCACAGAACGCGCAGCCAGCTTGTACACCTCACACAACTTCTGATGCGCTGCGGCGATCTCCTCAGCTGTATATGTCGGCGAGGCTGTCGTTGTTGGGGCCGCGGCGGATCCTGCGTTCCCTGGGCGCGTGAGTGCCACAACTAGTGCTGCGGCCCCGAGCACAACACCCACTATGGCGATGATGGCCAGGGCGACGAGTGGCCACGTGCGCGGGCTTGCTACCGGCTGGGGAGGATAGTTCGGTACCCATTGCGCGGCGGGTGGGGGGTTAGTAGTCACGCCACAAGGCTATTCGTTGCCGTAAATGTGTTGCCGTGAGTGGAGCATGGGTCATCGTTGATGACCTTCGCGAGGATGCGTCGGCGGTGGTGGTAGCCAGAATCGAGCTGATATGTCGTCAGCCATGATATGAGCCTCCCGTCGCTGGCGCTGACCTTGCGGTCCAATCGTGGATTGGATAGGCGCATCGGGCAACTCACCTGCCCGTGTGGAGATATCGGCGGGTGGGTCTGCCGCACTGATAGGCGACAGTTTCGGCTACGCGGCCTGGGTGGCGCGACTGATCATGATTGCTTCGAATCTGACGGGGGCAACCGGCCAAGAGCGACTTGCCGACGGCGGCGGTCGTAGGTGCGTTTCGGTCCAGGTAGCGATCGCGATGCGCAGGTGCTCGCGGGTTTCCCAGCGGCGGCGACCGAGCACGTTCTTTCGCAGGAGGCTGAAAAACGACGCCATAGCGGCGTTGTCGCCGGCGGCCTGGACGCGACCCATGGCGCCGACCGTGCCGACCATGTCGTGGCGGGCCAGAGCGTGGACGAATGTATTGCTGCGATGGTGGCTACCCCCGTGGATCGGTTGATTGTGCTGGCAACGCGGCCGTGGCGCCCCTTTTGTCGCCGTTTGAGACCGGGGGGAATACCGGTTCTAGCGCCGCACGTGAGAATTCCGCGCGTTGCTCCGCTGACGGTGAATCCAGAGGGACGCCGAGTAAGACGGCAACGGCCGACAGGGCACCTTCCGGCCATGTCTCGGAGCGAGGTGGGGCCTGCCGTTCGGGTAGTGGGTGGTCGTCGTGGCCTGGGTGAGGCCATTCCTGTCGCGGCCGATTCCCACTCTCGTGGCTGTTGGGCTGGCGACGATGTCGAGGACAGATGTGGTTGCCACACCTCCAGGAGTGCGCGAGGGGGCCGATGCTTCCGCAGTCCCTTCTCCGGAGTGCAGGAGCATCGAGTGAATGGCGACAACTCATGCCGTAAGGCAGAATTCGCGCGTGGCTCCTTCGGCGTCGACTCCGTAGGATGTCCACCGCGGGTGGCCCGGGTGGCTGCCGAAGAGTCGTCATCAGCGGCGCTACGAGGCAGGAGCCGGTACGTTTTCGCCGATATGGATGACCCAAAACCCCGGAGGGTGCAGTGCAGCTTCGCTACATAAGTATCCCTCTGCTGATCGCCGAAGCCGGTGGTGATCCGTGGGCGATAGATCAAAGCCTCCAAGCGGGTCGCCCGGCGCAGATTTCGGACCTGGGGGGGCGTTTCATGCTGCCGGCCGGTGCACCGCGGAGGCGGACGCCGCGTTTGATCAGGCCCGGCGCCGCTTCGAGGAAGCCTGGAATCGGCAGAACGGCGAGCACCCGATCAACGACTCCGCTGAGGTGCAGCGAGTTGCCCAGTCGCTGGGCGCCCAGTCCCTGGAATTACCCAAGATCGGGGTGGATCTGGAAAACATCGCCGCCGCTTTGGCCGAGGTGCAGCGATCCTCGAGTGGGAAGATCGCTGGACTCGAGGGTCAGCTGCGGCAACTCGATGATGAGATCGGCCAGGCAGTGATGCTTGAGAGAAACCACCAGCTCACCGCTGAGGACAAGGCAGCACTGGATGCTTTCATGCACGCGTGCGAAGACGACGCGATTCGCGACACCCAGGCTGCCCTGGCTGAGCTGAATTCGATCCGCGACGGGTATTCAAATTTCCTGAGAACCGCGGAGAAAAGTCTGGCTGTCGACGGGTTCGACCCCGCTCGGATTTGGGGCGCCGACAATCACGAGCCGGAGTCGGCTGAACAAGCTGAACAAGACGTCCATGATGCACTCGCTGGTGACCAGGGTGCGGCTGGACGAGTCAATGCTGTACTGGGTTCTATCACCCCCGATCAGTTGGCGGGCAAGGTTCCGTTGACCGCCGAGCAGGCCTCGGTGTTGAGCCAGTTGCAAGCTCAAGAACACGGCATGTCCGTTGAGGCGCTCGCGGCCGCAGAGCAGCGCCTGGGCGCACAAAGGGGCATGATCGCCGATTCTTGGCAGCTGATGAGCAACCCGAATATGAGCTTCCCCAAGACTCCGCTGACCGTCGGGGCCAAGCAGGGTTCCGACACGGTAAAAGGTGGTGTTACGCAATTGCCTGAAAGCGTCCAGCAGGCGTTGAATTCGCCGGGAGCACTCTTCACACATCAAATGAACGACATCGCCGGTATCGTCAAGGACGGGGACAAGGGCTTTCAGACGAATACCGAGCTGGATCGCGCAATGATTCACAAGGCATCGGTCATGATGGACACGCCGATCTGGCATGCCGACCCTGCCAGCCAAGGCCAAGACGTCGAACGCGATCCCGTTCTAGACCCGGCGGTCTCCAATGCCCTCTCGGCGGTCTCGCCGGATCACCAGGTGGTGCATGACACCATCACCGGAGCCGACCACGACAAGTTCCTGGAAAACATCACCCACCATTACTGGAAGGACAACGGCCAAGGTGTTGGGTCGCTGTTTTCCTGGACGGGAGACCCTGCGGTGGTGCAAGGTCCGCAGGAAGGGATCGCCGCCGACACCGCCCACGCCTACAGTTCATACATCGGCAACAACCAGCAGGAGTTGCTGCACCTTCCGGGGAACCACACCCTTGGCCAGGTGAACCCGAACCTGGTCCGCGATATGGCCCACGGGCTGGGGCCCTACGTCAACAACATCGCCGAGACATCTGGGGGATTACCGGGATTCGGTGATCCGCTGGACGGCAAAACCCTGTCTGGTGCGCTGCCGGTGGCCAAGGGTGTCTTCTCGGTGCTGAGCAGCGACAACGAGGCGGCCCAGTACTTCAACGGCCAGGCATACGCGCAGGCCGTGCTTCACGAGGGCGCCTTTGCCGCTGATCCCACGCATTCGGGTTACAACCAGCATCTGTACGACGCCGCGACGTTGCGGGCGCTGGTCGACGTCGGGGCCCACAACGGGTTTCAAGCCAACGAGGACAATGGCTATCACCAGGATGTCTCGGAATACCAGTCCAAGAAATCGGCATATGAAACGGGCTTACAAGGTCTCACCGCAGCTGGTGGCTTTGTCCCCGGGGTCGGCCGCATCGCTGGTCCTACCATCGGCGTCCTGGGCCAGAACCTGGAAAATGGCATCCTCGGGCCAGCACCGACCGCGCCGACCGAAAATCCGATACAGCCCATGTCTTTGGGCATGGCCGACCAGGAGATCCTCAACGCCATGCTCGGAACGGGACATACCGTCACCGGGTTGCCGCCCGGTTACATCGTCTACGACGACCACCCCAACGGGCGCATCGCGACGCTGGAAGAACTTGAGCCGCAAGGCGTTACCCCCGGTCAATACAGCAACGTCATTGGTCCCGCTTTGTCGCAGTCGCTCGAACCCAGGCCGCCCAGCGAGAGCTTGTCCCCGGATGCGGCGTTGGTCAGCCGCTACGACGATATCGTTGGTGTCCCGCACCCCGATCAGGGCAGGAAGTGATGCGAATCCGACCCGAGTTGCGAACCATCGCAGCGTTTTTGGCGGTTGCTGTGCTGTTGGTCGGCGGATGCGGTTCGGGTGGGCGCTCGGGTGAGGGTCCGGCCAGTACGTCTGCGGTGGCGCCGGCGGGCTGGCCTGCGGCGCTGGACGATTTCACTATGGTGTGGACGGCCGAACCCGGTATCGACGTGACCGCGTGGCCCGCGGTGGTGGTGCGTGCCTACACCGAGTCGTTCCTGCTGGCCTCCATCACCCGTGATGACAAGTATCTTTATCCGGGTTTTGCGCAGTCGGTTGATCCCAACAAATCCATCCACGATCCGATCAGCACACAGTTTCTGTGGCCCAAGACCGACGACCCGCGGGAGCCTCGGTGGGTTGGCACCCAGCGCGATCACATTCTGTCGGTGACGACATCCGGCCGCGACGTGACGGTAATAGTCTGCGAATACACGTTCGGCGTCGCCAGTGAAAGCTATTTGCGTGGAGGATGGTGGCGCGCGCATGTTGTAGGGCCAGAACCGTATTCGGGTATCGATAAGATGCGGATCACCATGACCGCTCCTGTCAAGCCTGTTGCGCCGCTGCCCGCCCAGCAGGGACCGGCGCGCGCGCCGTCGATCGATGTTTTCGCCGGTTGGAGGATCACCAGCCGCCAGGGTGGGTGGTTCGTCGCAGCTGGAGTGGGGTCGGACTGGCCGGGTGCTGCCGAAGACAGAGACACCTGTCTCGCGAAGGCGCCCCCGCACCCCGACCTTGTGCCCGGCGAGGAATATGACCGGTCGTTGTTTCCGACCCTGCCGGCGTCTCCCGGCTGGCCGTCAACGAGCGCGAATGCATGAGAAGGTCAAGCCTCGCAGCGTTTTTGGGGTGAAGGTTCGACGAGTACGCCTGCGGCGCCGCCGCGGGTTGGCCTGCGGCGCTGGACGATTTCACCCTGGTGTGGACGGCTGAACCCGGTATCGACGTGACCGCTTGGCCCGCTGTGGTGGCGTGCGTGTGCACCGATGAGTCCGGTTCGGTTGAGGTAGGGCCACTGAGCTGAGACGACGGGACGGTGGCGCCCAAGGCGGAGAAGACAGTTCCGGGACTACCGAGGTCGGCTCAGAACTCCGCTTACACCTTCCAACCGTCCTTGCAACACTTCGACAACATCTCTCGATGTCGGCGCGCTGGCGTGTCAAGGTAGCGCATGCCCGGCAGCCGATGGATGAAGGGCGCCGTCGTCATCGGCGTGTTCGGGGTGGTGTTGACGACCATCCCGCCGGTGGCCGCCGACACCTCCGGGGTGGTGGCTCCGCCCTCGCCAACCGCGCCGTGCGACGCCATCAGCCCCATCGCGGTCCCGTGTGTTGCGCTCGGCAAGGCCACCGATGCGTTCGGCGCTGAATGCCGCCGGGTCGGCATAGCCGACGCGCACTGTGTTCTGCCATTGGCGCACAAGGTAACTCAGGCTGCGCGGGACGCCTACCTGCAATCTTGGGTCCACCGCGTGGCGCAGTTCCAGTACGCGCTGCAGGACGAGTTGCCGCTACGGCAGGCCCAGTGGCTGGGCACCCACAACTCGTTCAACAGCCTCAGCGAGTCTTTCACGCCCTCGCATGCCGACTCGAACCAACAGCTTTCGCTGGCCCAGCAGCTCGATATCGACGTCCGTGCGCTGGAGTTGGACCTGCACTACATCCGGCGGCTCGACCTCGTCGGCGGACGTGGGGTGACGGTGTGTCACGGGCTCGGACCGGACAAGGCCAACCTGGGCTGCACCACCGAACCGGCCTTTGGCAACGTGCTACCCGAAATCGCCAACTGGCTCGGCACGCCGGCACATTCCGATCAGGTCATCCTGCTCTACCTTGAAGACGAGTTGAAGGACGCGCGCGCGTACGCCTCGGCGGTTGGCACCCTTGACGGTGTCTTGCGTCGTCCGGACGGCAGCAGCTTCATCTACCGACCCAACCCGGCCCAGCGCGCCGCAGACGGCTGCGTGCGGCTGCCGCTTAACCTGTCGCGCAATGACGTTCGCGCATCTGGTGCACAGGTTGTGGTGGTCGGCTCGTGTGCATCCGGGTGGGCGTCGGATGTTTTCAACTGGGACGGTGTCGAGGTGGAGAAGGGCTCCACCTCCGGCTACCGGGCCTACCCGGCTTGCGACGCCACCTACGGCGCGGGCACCTACGCCTCCAGACTGGTCCGCTACTACGAGGACTCCACTTTGGTCTCCGCCCTGGTCAAACCGACCCGGCCGCCGACGGATCCGGAAGCACTCGCACCGGCGAAAGCCAAAGCCATGATCGACTGCGGCGTCAATCTGTTTGGCTTCGACCAGCTGCTGCCAGAGGACGGACGGATCCAGGCGTCGCTGTGGAGTTGGGCACCAGATGAACCTCGCGCCGGCGCCGGCGAGTGCACCTTGCAGGACCGGGACGGACGTTGGGTGTCGGCGCCGTGTACCGACGCGCACCCCGCGGCCTGCGTGACCGCGGCGGGAACATGGGCGGTGACCTCGACGGGCCGTCACGTTCGCGGGTGCTCCGTTGGCCTGCACCGCCGCTGGGGCCGATTTTGCACTGCCCCGATCCGGTGATCAGAACTCCCGGTTGCACGCCGTGTCCAGCTTGGTCGGGGGTGCGTGGGTGCGATACACCCTCTCGCCGGGAACCTGACGCGCGCAGGGTGGTCAGCGGCCCTAACGGCCAAAGAATCCCGATTGCTCCGTGCGGGTGTTGATGGCGCCGGAATCGTACTTGCCGGAGTTCATGAAACCGGAGTTGTAGCCACCGCTACCCGAGTTGAAGAAGCCAACGTTGGAACCGCCGCCGCCAGCGCCCACGCCGGACCCCGCCACGCCGCCGACACCAGGTTCGCGATCGATGAGCGGAAAGACTGCGCCGCCGCGCCCAATTCATCGGACAACCCAGCCCAGGCCGCCGACGCCTGCAACATCGGTCCCGAACCCGCGCCGGAATAGATCAACAATGAATTGATCTCAGGCGCCCGCATAACGTAATTCATTCCCAGTGAAGCCTTCCCCCGTGCACACCGATGCGAGTCGCCAATTCGGCGATCACGAAAGTCCATTTGCCGCAGGGGCAGAAACTTGGTTTCCGAAATCCGGGCTGATCCGCTCACGAACTGCGTCTGACAGCCGCCGGTGGTTTCTGAGTGACCCCCGCGTCATGACGACGTCGCCGGGGGAGCGGGCTAGTCGCCGCGGTCAAGTAGCGACGAGGACCCCAGCACCCGCTGGATCTCGACTTCGATGACCACCCGTCGCGGGTTGGGCCGGGGGGTGCGATAGCGCTGTGCGTAACGCAATTCCGCGTCACGCACGGCGTCGAGGTCGTTGTTCACCAGGGCATTGCCTTCCAGTGACAGCCACCGCGCACCATCCACTTGGCTGAGCACCGCGATCCCGCCCCGGTCGGCGTTGACCGCCTTCTGGGAACCGCCGGTGGTGATGACGCGTGCGATGTGGGTGTGGGGATCGAAGGTGAACCCCACCGCCACCACGTGAGGTGAGTTGTCGGCCCGTAGCGTGGTCAACATGGCCAAATGGCGCTCGGAGAGAAACGCCAGCGCGTCATTGGTAAGCCGGGTAGTCGTCTTGGCCATCGCTACCCACGCTAGCGCAGGCGATAATCGCAGCCGTGGACGACACGAGCGCAGGTCCGGTGGTAATTTTCGGCGGTCGCAGCGAGATCGGCAGTGAACTCGCGCGTCGGCTGGCTCCGGGGGCGACGGTGATACTGGCGGCGCGGGGCGGCGACCAGCTTGACGTGCAGGTCGCCGCCCTGAAGACCGCCGGCGCGGCGGCGGTGCACACCCGCGAGTTCGACGCCGACGACGTGGCCGGCCACGGCCCGTTGGTTGCCTCGATCGTCGCCGATCACGGGCCGATCGGTACCGCGGTGCTGGCTTTCGGGATCCTGGGCGACCAGGCCCGTGCGGAGCGCGACGCCGAGCATGCCATCGCCATTGTGCACACCGACTACGTCGCTCAGATCAGTCTGCTCACCCACCTGGCGGCGGCGATGCGCACCGCCGGCCGCGGGGCGCTGGTGGTGTTCTCCTCGGTGGCCGGGGCGCGGGTACGTCGCGCCAACTATGTCTACGGATCGGCCAAGGCCGGCCTGGACGGCTTCGCCAGCGGATTGGCCGACGCGCTGCACGGCACCGGGGTGCGGTTGCTGATCGTGCGGCCCGGTTTCGTCATCGGGCGGATGACCGAGGGCATGGCCCCCGCACCCCTATCGAGCACCCCGGGCCAGGTGGCCGCCGCCACCACGCGGGCACTGGCCAAAGGGTGGCGCACCGTCTGGATTCCGTGGGCACTGCGGCCGATGTTCTTCGTGCTGCGGCTACTGCCGCAATTCCTGTGGCGAAAGATGCCGCGATGATTGTCGTGGTCGGTATCGGCGCCGACGGCATACCCGGGCTATCCGATGCGTCGCGCTGCGAACTGCAAAGAGCCACAATAATTTACGGCTCCAAACGGCAGCTTGACCTGCTCGATGAGACGGTCACCGCCAGTCGTCGTGAGTGGCCGTCGCCGATGCTGCCGGCGCTGCAACAACTGCCCGCCGATGGACCCGACATCCACGTTGTCGCCAGCGGCGATCCACTGATGCACGGCATCGGCGGCACCCTCATCCGGCTGTTCGGCCCCGAACACGTCAGGGTCGTGCCGCACGTTTCCGCGGTGACGCTCGCGTGCGCCCGAATGGGCTGGAACGTGCATGACACCGAGGTGATCAGCCTGGTCACCGCGCCGCCGCACACCGCGCTACGCCGCGGCGGGCAGGCGATCATCTTGTCCAACAGCAAGGCCACGCCCTCGCAGCTGGCGGCGCTCCTGCATGCGCACGGCAGCGGTGACTCCGAATTCAGCGTGCTCGAACAGCTCGGCGGTCCGGTCGAGCGCCACCGCCATGGCACCGCCAGAAAGTGGGCCGCCGAGGCCCCCGTCGACGTCGACGACCTCAACGTCATCGCCATCCGCTATCTGCCCGAGGCGCGGGTACTGGCGCCGCCCGACGACGCCTTCGCTCACGACGGCCAGATCACCAAACACGGCATCCGCGCGCTGACCGTGGCGGCCCTGGCGCCGCGGCCGGGTGAGCGACTATGGGACGTCGGCTCGGGCTCGGGCAGCATCGCCGTCCAGTGGTGCCGCAGCTGGCCGGGCTGCACCGCGGTGGCTTTCGAGCGTGACGAGCGGCGCCGGGCCAACATCGAATCCAACGCGGTGTCCTTCGGGGTAAGCGTCGATGCGCGCGGCGAAGCGCCGCTGGCGTTCGAGGGCACCGCCGAACCATCGGCGATCTTCCTCGGCGGTGGCCTGACCCAGCCCGGTTTGCTCGACAGCTGCCTGGGCCATCTGCCCACGGGCGGGCGCCTGGTCGCCAACGTGGTCACCGCGGAGTCGGAAGCCGCGTTGGTGCACGCGCACTCGCGCCTCGGCGGCCAGCTGCGACGATTCCAGCACTATCAGGGCGAGCCGCTGGGGGGCTTCACCGGCTGGCGCCCGCAGATGCCGGTCACCCAATGGGCGGTGACCAAGCGATGACGGTCTATTTCATCGGCGCCGGGCCGGGGGCAGCGGATCTGATCACGCTGCGCGGTCAACGGCTGCTCCAAAGCTGCCCGGTGTGCCTGTACACAGGCTCGATCATGCCCGATGACCTACTCGCTTACTGTCCGGTTGAGGCGAAAGTCGTCGACACCGGTCCGCTCACCCTCGAGCAGATCATCACCGAACTCGCCGCCGCTCACGCCGCCGGCCACGACGTGGCCCGGCTGCACTCGGGTGACCCGTCGCTGTACAGCGCGCTGGCCGAGCAGTGCCGCCGACTCGACGCGCTGGGCATCGGCTACGAAATCGTTCCGGGCGTACCGGCGTTCGCCGCTGCCGCGGCCGCACTCAAGCGCGAGTTCACCGTGCCCGGGGTGTCGCAGACCGTCACGTTGACCAGGATTTCCACCCTGTCCACGCCGATGCCGCCGGGGGAGGACCTGGCTGCCCTGGCCAAGCCCGGCGCCACGCTGGTGCTACACCTGGCCGCCGCGCAGATCGATGCCATCATCCCGCAACTGCTGGCCGGAGGCTACCGACCCGAAACACCCGCCGCGGTAGTCGCTTTCGCCAGTTGGCCGCAACAGGCCGTGCTGCGCGGCACGCTGTCCGACATCGCCGCACAGATGCACAACGCCAACATCACCAAGACCGCGGTCATCGTCGTGGGCGACGTGCTGGCGGCCGACGGCTTCACCGACAGCTACCTGTACTCGGTGGCCCGCCGGGGGGCGCATTGACGCGGCTATTGCTGCTCGGCGGCACCAGCGAGGGGCGCGCCCTGGCCGCCCGGCTACATCCGCAGGTCGACCTGGTCAGCTCGCTGGCCGGGCGGGTGCCCGACCCCGCGCTGCCGGTTGGCCCGGTGCGCATCGGCGGGTTCGGCGGTGTCGACGGGCTGCGACGCTGGCTCGTTGACGAGCGCATCGACGCCGTGGTGGACGCCACCCATCCGTTCGCGGCGACCATGACCGCCCACGCCGCCCAAGTCTGTGCCGAACTGGCCTTACCCCACATCGTCTTGGCTCGCCCACCATGGGATCCGGGGGCGGCCCTGGTGGTGAGATCCGACATCGAAGCGGCGGAATCGGTAGCACAACAACGGTTCTCGCGGATATTTCTGACCACCGGCCGATCCGGCACGGCGGCCTTCATCGACAGCGACGCATGGTTTCTGATTCGCGCGGTCACCGCGCCTGACGGCGCCTCGTTGCCGCGTCGTCACCAGCTGGTGCTCTCCCGGGGGCCATACCACTACGACGACGAGGTGAGGCTGCTGCGCGAACACCGGATCGACGCACTGGTCACCAAGAACAGCGGCGGCGCCATGACCCGCGCCAAACTGGATGCCGCTGGCGCACTCGATGTCCCGGTGGTGATGGTGGCGCGACCGCGGCTACCGGCGGGCGTGAGCAGTGTGGGCACGGTCGAGGAGGCCGCCGCTTGGGTCGCGCGCCTGCGCTAGCTACGTCAGCCGGTTAGATCGTCGCGCTCGTTGTCGGCGAGCAGCGCGTCGCGCGCCCGGGCGACACGGGACCGGATGGTCCCCACCGGGCAGCCGCACACGGCGGCGGCGTCGGTGTAGGACAGGCCCAGCAGCTGGGTCAACAGCAGCGCCTCCCGCTGATCGGAGGTCAGCTGGGCGATCATCGTGGTCACTTCCACCAGGTCTTCGAAGCCGCGAGCGCGCCGTCCACGGTCAAGGAGCAGCTCGGGGTCCACCCCGTGTGCGGCGCGCGGCCGTGCTTGCAGGTGGCGGATGTGATCGGCCACCACCCGCCGTGCGATCGCCAGTAGCCAGGTTCGAGCACTGGACCGCCCGCCGAACCGCCGGATGGCGCCGATGGCGCGCAGGAAGGTCTCCTGGGTCAGATCGTCGGCGCTGCCCGCGTCCGACAGGTAGGCCACAAAACGCCACACGTCTTGCTGGGTGGCTTTGATGAACGCTTCGAATGCCCGCGCGTCACCATCCGCGGCCGCCAGAGCCAATGCTGTGACGGCCTCGTCGTCCGGTGACGTGGTCATGGGCAAATACCTTAACCGGGCAGGTGCGGCGCCCTACGACCGGCCGTCGTAGAGCGCCGCGGCGGGGCCGCCCCACGCCGCAGCGCCGGGGAAGCGACACGCTGAAACCGGGATCGTGGGACACTCGTTCGCGATATGCGTCCCTCAAACCCGCGGTCGGCGGTAAACCGGCGTCAGTTGCTAGCGGCGATGGCTGCGTTGGTCCCGCTTTCGGCATGCGCCAAAGCGGCCAGTGATCAACACTTGGCCTCGACGATGGCGGTGCCCAGCCCGGACCTCGAAAGCCGCTTTGCTGAACTCGAGCAGAAGTACGAGGCACGACTGGGGGTGTACGTGCCGGGAACCGACGCGACGGCGGCGGTCGAGCATCGCGGCGATGAACGATTCGCCTTCTGCTCCACGTTCAAGGGGTTGCTCGGTGCCGCGGTCCTGCACCGGTATTCGATTGCCCATCTCGGCACGGTGATCACCTACAACAGTGCCGATATCCGGTCGACGTCGCCGATCACCGAGCAGCATCTGGCGACCGGGATGAGCATCGGCGGGCTGTGCGATGCGACGATTCGCTACAGCGACGGCACCGCGGCCAATCTGTTGCTCCAGGACATCGGCGGTATCGCGGCCTTCAACGAGTACCTGCGGAGCCTGGGTGACTCGGTAAGCCGGCTTGATCAGATGGAACCAGAGCTGAACCGCAATCCGCCCGGAGACGTGCGCGACACCACCACCCCCCCATGCCATCGCTATGGACTATCAACAGGTGGTTCTCGGTGACGCGTTGCTCCCCGAGAAGCGCGACAAGCTGATCGACTGGTTGGGGCGCAGCACCACCGGCGCCAAGCGAATCAGGGCCGGATTCCCGGCTGACTGGCGGGTGATCGACAAGACCGGCTCGGGCGAATACGGACGGGCCAATGACGTTGCGGTGGTGTGGTCACCGGGTGGCACGCCCTACGTGGTGGCGATCATGACCGATCGAGTCGGCGGCGGCCCCGAGGCCCCCTGGTGTGATCCGCTGGTAGCCGACGCGGCCAAGTGCGTGGCCGACGTTCTCGCACAGTGGTCTGCCTGAGCCTGCATTTGCCTGAATTGGCCGGCGGCGTGCGCTAGCCACATGTATCGGCATCGTCTTGGTTCGCTCCGCCAGCCTTCCTATATACCCTACGGGGTATGGTATAAATGGTCGTCGGGAGGATGTCGTGAGCGAAGGAGGGGACGGGTGAGTTGGCGCATGTCAGCAACTGGTCGTCCCGTGTCGTGCCGGCATGCGTGGGGCGGTGAAAGTGGTGTTGACGTGGTCAGGGCGGGGCGTTCTTTGGGCCTGATGACCACCGCTCGCAGGGGCAAATGGCCCTATTCCACGCGACAGCGGGCGCGCCAGACTAATTCGGTGGCTAGGGGCCATGAGCGAAGGGAAACGTAAGTGTTCACCTTTCTGAAGCGGGCGTGGGTGCCGATCGTTGTTGTTATCGCGGTCGCCATCGGGGGCACAGCGGTCGATCGTCTTCGGGGTGTGTTCGGCTCCGACGAGATCTTCTCGTCGACCGGCAGCAGCGTGGAGACCATCGTGCCGTTCAACCCAAAACAAGTGACCTACGAGGTTTTTGGGCCAAGTGGTACGGCCGGCAGCGTGAGTTATCTGAACAAGAACGCCGAGCCCGAGGAAGCGGATTTCAGCACCCTGCCCTGGACCCGCACGATCACGACGACAATCCCGGCGATCATCGCCAACATTGTGGCGCAGGGCAACAGCGACAGCATTGGTTGTCGCATCACCGTCAACGGTGACGTCAAGGACGAGCAATCCGCGCAGGGACACCACGCCCAGACCTTCTGCTTGGTGAAAGCAGCATGAGCGGCAAGAGCGGCAACGACCGCCCCCGATTCATGCGGATGGTGCGCGCGTTCGCGATACCGATCATCCTGATCTGGCTGTTGCTGACCATCGCGGTCAATGTCTTCGTGCCGCAAATCGAGTTTGTCGCAAGGGATAACGCGGTGACGATGTCGCCGCAAGATGCGCCCGCGATGATCGCCGCCAAGCGCATCGGCAAGACGTTCCACGAGTCCGACTCGGACAGCATCGTGATGATCGTTCTCGAGAGCGACAAGGAACTCGGCGACGCCGCACACCGCTACTACGACGGCCTGGTGCAAAAGCTGGAGGCCGACACCGAACACGTCCAGCACGTCCACAACCTGTGGGCGGACCGAATCACGGCCGCGGGTGTTCAAAGTGGCGACGGCAAAGCCGCCTACGTGCAACTGAACATCGCGGGAAACCAAGGCAGCACCCTGGGTAACGAGTCTGTCGACGCGGTGCGCGCCATCGTGGACCGGTCACCGCCACCTGACGGAATGCGGGTCTACATCACCGGTCCGGGGGCTTTGACCACCGACATGAACGAGGCCGCCGACAAGAGCATGTTCAAGATGATGGGCGTGACCGGCGTGGTCATCATGATCATGCTGTTCATCGTCTATCGCTCGGTCAGCACGGTGCTGCTGGTGTTGGCGATGGTCGGTTTCGAGATGGGCACCGCCAGGGGAGTCATCGCCCTGCTCGGGCACCACCATTTGCTGGGGTTCTCGACGTTCGTCGTGGCCATGTTGTCATCGCTGGCAATCGCGGCGGGCACCGACTACGCGATATTTCTCATCGGCCGTTACCAAGAGGCACGCCAGGCCGGTGAAGATCGCGAGACGGCCTACTATTCGATGTTCCGCGGCACCTATCACGTCATCTTGGGCTCGGGGCTGACGATCGCCGGCGCAACGTTCTGTCTGCACTTGGCTCGGCTGTCCTACTTCAAGGCACTGGGCATCCCCTCTGCGTTGGGGTTGTTGGTTGTCATTGCCGGTGCGCTGACGGCGGCGCCGGCCATCGTCGCGGTGGCCACCCGGTTCGGCCTGCTCGATCCGCGACGGATGATCAAGGTCCGCGGCTGGCGGCGCATCGGTACCGCGACCGTCCGCTGGCCTGGGCCGGTGTTCGTGGCGTCACTGCTGATTGCCCTGGTCGGGATGATGGTCGTGCCGGGCATGAAGATCAGCTAAAACGATCGCTACTACATCCCGCGTAACTTGCCGTCCAACGTTGGGTACGTCGCCGCGGAGCAGCATTTCAGTGCGGCGAGACTGAACCCCGACATCCTCATGATCGAGGGCGATCATGACATGCGTAATTCCTCGGACATGATTCTGCTGGACCGGATCGCTAAGGAGGTGTTCCGGGCACCGGGTATCGCGCGGGTGCAAAGCATCACCAGGCCCCTGGGCAGCCCCATCGAGCACTCGTCGATTCCGTTCCAGGTCAGCATGCAAGCGCTGCCGATACAACAGAATCTGAAGTTCATGAAAGAGCGCACGGCCGACATGCTCAAGATGAGCGACGACCTGGGCGCCATGATCGCCTCGATGGAGCGCATGCAGGGTCTGCTGGGTCAGATGAGCGGCACGACGCACCGGATGGTCGGCGACATGGGCGAAATGCGGGTCACGCTCAACGAAATGCGGGATCATCTGGCCGATTTCGATGATTTCGCGCGACCGTTCCGCGGCTACCTGTACTGGGAACAGCACTGCTTCAACATCCCGGTCTGTTGGGCGTCGCGATCGGTCTTTGACGCCATCGACGGCGTCTACAAGTTCAGCGAGAACATGGACGCGCTGATCGGCGACATGAACGACGTCGACTCGATACTGCCCCGGATGCAGGCCGAGTTCCCGTCGATGATCGCGGTGGCAACCTCCATGCGAGGCACGCTGCTCACCCTGCACAGCAGCTTCTCGGGGCTTGTCACACAGATGTCGCGGATGACCGACACCGCTAGCGCGATGGGCCAGGCGTTTGACGCTTCCAAGGCCGACGACTACTTCTATCTGCCGCCGGAAGCGTTCGACAACCCTGACTTCCAGCGGGGTCTGAAACTGTTCTTGTCATCGGACGGTAAGGCCGCGCGCTTCATCATCACCCACGACTCCGACCCGGCAACTCCGAAAGGTATCGCGGCGGTCAAGCCGGAACTCAATGCCGCGCGCCAAGCGGTGAAGGGGACGCCGCTGGCCGACGCCAAGTTCTATCTCACCGGGACAGCGGCGATCTACAACGACATCCAAACCGGTTCCAAGTACGACATCCTGATCGCGGGAATCGCGGCGCTGACGTTGATCTTCGTGGTCATGGTGATCATCACCCGGGCCTTGGTGGCTTCACTGGTGATCGTCGGAACGGTGTTGCTGTCGTTGGGCGCCGCATTCGGGCTGTCCGTGTTGGTCTGGCAGCACATCCTGGGCCTGGACTTGAACTGGATCGCGCCGGTGTTCGGGGTGATCATTCTGTTGGCGGTCGGATCCGACTACAACCTGCTGCTCGTTTCGCGCTTCCAGGAAGAGATCGGCGCAGGACTGAAGACCGGCATCATTCGCTCGATGGGTGAAACGGGCGGTGTGGTGACCGCGGCCGGACTGGTGTTCGCCTTCACCATGTTGTCCATGGTTGCCAGCGACCTGCGCTCGATTGGCCAGGCCGGCAGCACGATTGGTCTCGGCCTGTTGTTCGACACCCTGATCGTGCGCTCGCTGATGACGCCATCGGTGGCCGCGCTGCTCGGACGCTGGTTCTGGTGGCCGCTGCGAGTGCGGCCGCGCCCGGCCAGCTACATGCTGGGCCCCTTCGAGCCGCGCCGGCTGGTTCGTTCCCTGCTGCTGGGCGAGCCCACAGATGTGGCGACTTCCCAGCCGGCTGGATACGGTGGTTCGCCTGAACGTTCTAACGGCGATCCGGCCACTGTCCCAGCAGCTGCTCCGGCGCCGGAGACGGGCGGTGCTGACGGGAGCGCTCGTTAGCTGGCCCGACAACCGAAGGAGCCAGCGCCGAAGTGAACGACGATCCGCGTGCCGACATCGTCTCTCGTCAGTACCAGCGGTGGGTCTACCCGCATCCCATCGAGGATTTGCCGGCATGGACCTCAGCCAACTGGGAGTGGTTCGATCCGGTGTATTCCCACCGGATTCTGTGGCCGGACCGGGCATACCAGCCCGATCTCGATATCTTGATCGCCGGCTGCGGAACCAACCAGGCAGCGATTTTCGCGTTCACGAATCGATCGGCGAAGGTCGTCGCCGTCGATGTCAGTCAGACTTCACTGGATCATCAGCAGTATCTGAAAGACAAGTACGGGCTGACCAACCTCGAGTTGCATTTGCTGCCAATCGAAGACCTGCACACGCTGGGGCGTGACTTCGATCTCGTGGTATCCAGCGGCGTCCTGCACCACATGGCAGATCCGCTGACCGGAATGAAGGCGCTGGCCGGTTGCCTGCGCCCCGATGGCGTGGTCGCGGCGATGCTGTACGGCAAGTACGGTCGCATCGGCGTCGATCTGCTGGATTCGGTTTTCCGCGACCTGGGTCTGGGCCAGGACGACGTTTCGGTGACGATGGTCAAGGAAGCCATCGCTCTGATGCCGCCCTACCATCCGGTTCAGAACTATCTGAAAAAGGCTCGGGACCTGACCTCCGATGCCGCCTTGGTCGATACCTTTCTGCACGGCCGCCAACGCAGCTACACCGTGGAGGAGTGCGTCGACCTCGTCGCGGACGCCGGATTGGTATTCCAGGGTTGGTTTCAGAAGACACCGTACTATCCGCACGATTTCTTCGTGCCCAACAGCAAGTTCTATGCGGCGGTGAACGCGTTGCCGGAGCCGAAACTGTGGTCGGTGATGGAGCGCGTGGAAACATTGAACGGCGTCCATCTGTTCATGGCCTGTCACCCGGATCGGCCCAAAGAGTCTTACACGATTGACTTTTCGGCTGCAGACGCGTTGGACTACGTTCCGGTGCTGCGGACGCGCTGTGTGGTGTCGGGCAACGAAATGATCTGGCCCGGTTTCCAGATGACGCCCAAGCCAGAGCAGCTGGCCTTCTTACGCAAGGTCGACGGCCGTCGCACCATTGGAGAAATCGCGGCCGGTGTCGCGCAAAGCGGCGAGGGCCCCGGGGGCGGCATCGCCGAACTCGAGGAGTTCGGCCGCCACCTCTTCAAGTCGCTGTGGCGGCTGGATTTCATTGCGGTGGCGCTCAATACCGGCCCAGCCGGCTAGGGGTAGTGGCGGGGCGTGAACACCCGGTCGGTCGAATCAACGGCATACCACTGGGTTTGGGACGAGCCGATGATCAGCAGGCAGCGCATGTCGACGTCGGCTGGGTTCAGGTCGGCCAGGCGCACCACGCGGACATCCTCATCGGGTCCGGACACATTGCGGCCGATCACCACCGGAGTGCCTGGGTCCCGGTGTTGCAGCAGCAGCTCTCGCATCGCGCCGACCTGCCACGTCCGAGTCTTCGACGCCGGGTTGTAGATCGCCAGCACCAGGTCCGCCGCGGCGGCAGCGCCAAGGCGTGCCGCGATCACCTCCCACGGCTTGAGCCGGTCCGACAGCGAGATCACCGCGTAGTCATGTCCCAGCGGGGCGCCGACCCGACTGGCCACGGCCTGGGCCGCCGTCATCGCGGGAATGACCCGAACCGGCACCCCGGGCCACTGTTTGGCCTCCTCGAGCACGGCAGTGGCCATTGCGAACACGCCCGGGTCGCCAGAAGACACCACCGCCACCGCGCGCCCCTGCTCGGCCAGCGAGCAGGCCAGCCGGGCTCGGGCGGGTTCGTCGGTGTTGTCGCTGGGATGACGCCGCTGGCCGTCACGGACCGAAATCCGGTCCAGGTAGGGGCCATAGCCGATCAGGTCGGTCGCCCGTGCCAGCTCCCGGCGGCTCTGTGGCGTCATCCAGTCCGTGTCGCCGGGGCCCAATCCGACCACGGCAACGGTGCCGGCGACCACCGTGCTCCGACGGCCGCCAGGCAGCATGGCCAGCGAAAAATAGGGCACGCTGGCTTCGTCGACGTCGGCGGCTGGCAACACGCGCTGCCCCGGCGTGCTGGCTCGCTCCACGTAGAACGTGTCATCGAGCTGGCCGGAAGTCGAAAGTGCTTCGCGGACATTGTGATACGAACGTCCCAGCTTGAGCACCACGGCCGCGTCGACGTCGGCGAGGCGACGGGTCAGCTCGGCAACCGGCAGGGTGCCGGGCAGCACCGACAGCACCTCGTCGCCGGCCACCAGCGGGGTGGCGATGGCCGCGGAGGCGGCGCTCACCGAGGTCACCCCCGGCACGATGACGGCGTCGAACCGCTGGGTCAACCGGGTGTGCAGGTGCATGTATGAGCTGTAGAACAGCGGGTCTCCCTCGGCGAGCAGCGCCACGTTGCGCCCGGCATCGAGGTGCGCGGCAATGCGCTCGGTGGCCTGCTCATAGAAGTCCTCGAGCGCGCCGGCGTAACCGCCGGGATGATCGGTGGTTTCGGTGGTCACCGGATAGATCAGATGCTCCTCGATCTGGCCGGGCCGCAGATACCGTTCCGCGATGCCGCGGGCAATGCTGCGGCCGTGCCGGGCGCTGTGGTAAGCCACCACATCCGCCTCGCCGATCACCCGGGCGGCCTTGACCGTCACCAGCTCTGGATCACCGGGCCCCAGCCCGACACCCCACAGTGTGCCCCGATCGGTCATTCGCTGTCGTTCGCAATCGCGTTGACGGCGGCCGCGGCCATGGCGCTACCGCCGCGGCGGCCACCTACCACCAGATAGGACATGCCGCGCGGTCTGTCGATGAGTTCCTGCTTGGACTGGGCCGAGCCGACGAAGCCCACCGGACCGCCCAGCACCGCGGCTGGTGCTGGCGCCCCCTCGTCGATCAACTCGAGTAGCCGGAACAGGGCGGTGGGTGCGTTGCCGATCGCCAGCACCGCGCCGGCCAGCCGATCCGCCCACAGCTCCACCCCGGCCGCCGAGCGGGTCGTCTCGCGTCGCGCGGCCAGCCCGGCCGCCCTGGGATCGGCGACCAGCGACACCACCTGATTGTCGGCGGGAAGCCGTGCGACGGTTATCCCGGCCGCCACCATCGAGGAATCACACAACACCGGGGCACCATCGCGTAGCGCGGTCCCGGCCCGGGTGACCACATCAGCGGTGTAGGCCACGTGCTCGGCGACATCGACCTGTCCGCAGGTATGGATCAGCCGTACCACCACCCGTGCGATATCGGCGGGAAACCGACTCAGATCGGCCTCGGCGCGGATGGTCGCGAACGACTGTCGATAGATCTCCACGGCGTCACGGATGTAGTCGAGCACTCGCTCACCCTAAGACGTCAGGCTTTTCGCAGCAGCCGGTAGCCCTGCGCGGTGGCTACCAATACCTCACCCGCCAGCGGGCTCCCACACGCCCGCTCACAGCCGACGAAGTGCCGGTGCACCCCGGAAGCTGCGGCTTCGGTACGCACCGACAGCGCCGCATCCGCCCGAACATCGGCGGCCGAGCTGGCGCAGCCGGGGCTGCCGGTGCACGCGCTGACGTTGAGCCAGGGAGAGTTCTCGTCGAACACCAACCCCAGCGGTGCGAGCACCCGCAGTGCGGTGTCGGCGATGGCTTCATCGAGATCAAATACCAGCACCGATCGCCACGGGGTGATCGCTATCGGAGCCTCGATCGCGGCGAGGAACTCCGCGACGCGGGCGGGCAGAATCCCCAGCGGCACCGCAGCGCCCAGCGTGACGCGGCCGTCCCGTTGCGGTATCCAGCCCACCGGAGCCTTGGTGACGGCCGGAAATCGCGAGCCCGGCGCGGCGCCGGGAACCAGGACGCTCGGATCGATCAATTCGTTTACCCGCCAGAAGTTTCCGCGCATCTGGGTGAATCTCACGGCCAGCTCCGTGAGGGTTGGCACCACGTCGTCGGGGGCCAGCCGGACACCGGTGTCACGCCCGTCCAGCAGCACCGCGCATCCGTCTGCCAACACGTGCACACCCACATCGGCACCCAGCCCGGACACATCGGCGCGCCCGTCGTCGATGCTGAACCAGAACCGGCCGCCCAATTGCGCCAGCAGGGGTTCGGCGCAAATCGCGGCATCCAGCTCGCCGACCCACGACTGCAGGTCGGCCAGCCCGCCGACGCGGCCAGACAGTGGCGAGGCCACGATATTGCGGACCCGCTCATGGGTGGGTGACGGCAACAGCCCGGCATTGGCAATGGCGTCGGCCACCGCCATCACGTCGGTGATCGCGCGCAGTTGCAGGTTGCCGCGGGCGGTCAGCTCCAGCGTTGCCGATGCCAACTCGTTGGAGGCGCGGGCAAGCGCCGCCAACTGGTCGGCGGTGAGCCGGCCGCCGGGCAACCGAACCCGCACCAGAGCGCCGTCGGCGGCCTGATGCACTTGCAGCGCACCCGGACAGGCGTCGGCATCACGCGCACGGGTCACCTGCTCACGGTACGGGACGCAGCAAGCGCGCCGTATCAACCGACTCCGGGTGCGGCCCCGAAAGTGGGGTGACCCACGCAGCGGCTCAGGCCAGCATGCGGCGAGCACGCGCGAGTTCGGGCAGCGGGCTATCGGTGGGCATCCGGTTGAAAGCTTCCACGAGCGCCTGGCGGGCGGGCCCCCCGCGTAGTTCGAAATCATCAAGTGCGGCGCGCAATTCGTAGAGCGGGGTGCCCTGTCGGCGGGCAAGGTCCAGGGCGGCGGCCAGCTCCGAACTACGGGTGGCGGGGTCGTCCTGGGTATGTGCGCGCAGCCGCAACAATTCGGCTTCGTAGAAGCACATTTCGGTGCTACGGCCCAACGCGATCGCCTCTTCCAAGCGGGCGCGGGCCTGCTCGCGATGCAGCAGCGGCGGCCAGCGCCTGCCCGAGGGCACCCTCGAACAGGGTGACGTACACCGTTAAACCGGCCGCGCGAACGGTCTGCACCAGTTCGGTTGCGCGCGCGATGCTCGCGCCGATCACGGCCGGGTCATCCGACCCAATCGATGCCAGCGCGTCGACCGTGGCCCGCAGCGCCGTACCCCACAGTGCCCACACCTCGAACCCGTGCCGCTGGGCGTGGTCGATCAGGCCGGAGGCCGCCGCCGCGGCGTGGTCGAACCGGTGGGCTTAGACGTCCACCCAAATCTCGAAGAACCGCGCAAAGCCGACGCTGAAGGGACCGTGCGGGAAGCTGAGTCCGTCGGCCCGCCGGGCGGCCTGAGCAACCTGGGCCTGTGCCGCGCGCAGATCGCCGTGGGCGATCCGATCGAGAGCCAGCACACCGTGTGCCATGGTCAGCGGATCTGTCGGCGCGAACCACATGGCCTCGATTGTGTGCTGGTCTGCGGCCAGCAACTCCTCGACGGCGCACTGTATCTGCGGGCCCGCGGTGGCAAACGCACCGCGCAGCCACGCTGCGATGCCGAGACAGATCCTGATCAACAACCCGAAGAACTCCCGCCCGTCGGTGAGGCCAGCGCGTAACGCCTCGAATACTCCGGTAGAGCGGGCCAGGTCGCCCACCGCGAAGTAATACCCGGCCAGGGCGAGCAACGTCTCGAAGACCTCGTCATCACGGACCTCGGCCCCGCCCAACCGCAGGCAGCACTCGAAGTCGGTCGCGGTGGCGCGATTGAGCGGGCCCTCGGCAACGCTGGCGAGAAACCCCCGTTCCAGCCGCACCGCCATCTCCCGCAGATCGCGGGCGCGCTCGGCCCCCTGTCGATCGATCTGCGTGAGTGCGTTTGTCAGGTAGCCGCGGGCCTCGCCGACGGCGCCGCGGCGTCTGGCGGCGGTGGATGCCCGCTGGTACGCCGATACGGCCTCGCCGTGGTTCTCGGCCCGCTCGTAGTGTGCGGCCACCAGCTGCCAGTCGGGTTCGCCGCCCGCCCCGCCGATCAAGGCGTTGGCCACCTTGGAATGCAGTTCGCGGCGGACGCTGGGCGGTGCCAACTCCGCGGCTACCTCGCGAAGCAACTCGTGGCGGAATCGCCAGCCGTTGGTACCCCACGGCTCGAACACCTGCGCATCCTCGAGTTCGCCCAGGACATCGTCGAGCGCGTCGTCACTCAGGTCGACCACCGAGGTCAACAAGCCACGATCCAGGTGGCGGCCGATGAGCGCGGCGGCCTCCACGACCGGGACGACGTTGGCGCTCGCGCGCAGCCGGGCCAGCAGGGGCTCGTAGAGGCCCTCCGGAACTCCGCTGGTGCGCAGGCCGGTGACGACCTGCTCGATGTAGAACGGCACGCCGTCGCAACGGCCAGCTATCGCCGCGCGATCGTCCGAGGACAGGCCGGGATCCAGAGCGTCGATCAGGGTATCGGTCTGTTCCTGGGTCAACGGCTTCAACTCGATCACTTCGACCGGCCACTGCCGCGGAAGCCAGTCGCCGGGGCGTCCGGTGATTACCAGCAGTAGTCGACCGGTTCCGTTGGCCAGCAATGAGCCGAGCATCTCGATGGTCGACGGGTCGAACCAGTGCGCGTCTTCGGTTCACGCCGATGCGGGTAGGTGACACGATATTGACGTGAGCGAGGGTCAGCCGCGCCCCGAGCAACCCAACCGCGCCGCTGGGTCGCTCGACGAGCTGCTGGACCGCGCCGTGCTGGCCCTCAACCGGGGCGAACGTGGTGTGGCTGATGCTCTCGCGCAGCAGGTGCTGGCGGTCGAACAGGGAAACATCGAGGCCCGGGGCGTGCTGGCGGCGGCCCCGGGCGACGGGGGCAAGATCCGGCGCTTGACGATCGTGTTCGCCGACCTGGTCGACGCCACCATTCTTTCGACCCGACTGGAGCCCTGTAGCTACGGGCTGTTGGTGGGCCGCTATCGAGACCTGGTGCTGGAGATCGCGAACCGGTTTGGCGGCCACATCGGCTCGCCGAAGGGCGAGGGGCTGCTGGTGGTTTTCGGGCATCGGGCGGGGCAGCACAACGACGCGCACCGTGCCGTGCGGGCGAGCTTGGAGATCACCCGAGAGGTCAGCAAGCTCAGCGACTACGCGCAACGCCGATTCGGCGTGGGGATCGCCGTGCGAGCCGGGGTGCATCGCGGGCTGGTGTCTTCCGACATCACTCGAGACGACGTTTACGGGCTGGCCGCCAACGTTGCTACCCGGGTGTCCGGCCAGGCGCCGCCGGGCGCCGCGGTGGTCTCGCACACCGTTGCGGCCCTGGTACGTGACCATTTCGACTTGGAGGGGTGCGCAGCTGTGGCCATGGCGGAAATCGATGCGCCGATCACCCACTTTCGAGTGCTGGGGGAGCGGACCGGGTAAATCGGAACTACCGAGCCCAGATCGGCAACTAGCGGTTGTCGCGGGCGGTCAGTCCCCGCGAAGCACGGTGCTGTGCTGCCCCCGGCTAGAACCGGCGTGGAATGCGGCCCAGCTCACGAAGCCAGCTCCGGCGCGCGGTGTCGTGCCACTTCAGCGACGCGGGCACGGTGCGCCAACCCTGTTTGATGGTGGTCCGCAACGCGCGATAGCTTGCCTCGTCGACGCCGGACCACCCAATCCCGAAGCGCTCCCGCACAACCGGAGGCAGACCGCCAAAGATGACCAGGCGCATCGGCGTTGCCAGCGCGGTGCGAACCGGCATCGTGGGCAGCAGGGCGTCCATGATCGGGCGCAGCAGCGGAGTGCTCGGATAATCCGGCGAGGTGCTCATGTCCGGGATCGCCGTGCGCTGGATGAACTCGATCAGAAAATCCGAAGCAGCGTTGGGCTGCAGCACTTCGGTGCAGTAGCGCTCGTATTCACGGTTGAAATCAGCCAACGTCGGGGGCAGCACCGAGTCGGTCATGCCGTATCGCCGGTACCATTCGCAGCCCTCGAGGTAAAGGCGTTCGCGTTCGCGATCGGTCAACCGGTGGACATCCCAGTGCTCGGCGAGCCGGTGCACCATCATCTGGAAGGTGGCGTGTGCCCACCAGTACGTCTCGGGTTTGAGTGTGTGGTAGCGCTGCCCGTCGGGCAGTTGGCCCTTGATGTCGCGGTGGAAGTCGCGCACCCTGATCCCGGTCGCGTCCGCATCGGGTCCGTCGTAGATGGTGCCGAGAATGCCGGGCAGTGAACGGAATACCCGGTCTACCGGATCGTCGAAAAAGTTCGAGTGGTCGATGAGCCCTTGGCCGATCGCGGGATGCATCGTCTGCATCAAACCCGCCGTACCGCCCTCGAAAGCGATTCGCATGTCGCCCGCCCAGCGCCAGAGCAGCGACTCGGGCCCCAGGTCGACGCGAGTGTTCACCGGGGTCACGAAATGCCGGTCCGCCGGGTGTAGACGTCGTGCTGGTCGCGTCGCAGATCGGTGGTGAAAACGCGCCCGGACCCCAGCGCGCGGCCAAGCGCCTCCGCCAGGCCCAACGGCATCAGACGCTGCGCCCACAGCGTCACACCCAGCGAACGAGGCACGGCCACATGGGGTTCCGGCTTCGCAATCACGCCGACGACCGCCCGCGCGACGTCTTCCGGCTCGGCATTCTTGAAGCCCTTCGCATGTCCGACACCGGCGACCATTTCGGTATTGGTCAGCGTCGGCATGATCACCGAAAAATGGACTCCCTTGCCGCGGGTTTCCATTCGGACCGCGTCGGTGTAGCCGAGCACGGCATGCTTGGTGGCGCAGTAGGTTGCGATGCCTTCGGTGGGCAGCATGCTGCCCACCGAGCCGATGTTGATGACGTGCCCGCGGCGTCGGGGCAGCATCCGCTGCGTGGCCAATTTGGTGCCGAGGATGACGCCGTGGACGTTCACGTCGAACAGGCGGTGAGTGGCATCGTCAGGCTCATCGACCGCGCTGCCCACCGAGATCAAACCGGCGTTGTTCACCAGGACATCCAGTGGCCCCAACTTGTCCTCGACGGTGTCGAGGAAAGCGGTGAACGACTGCCGGTTTGTCACATCCAATCCGCAGGCCAGCGGCAGCCCGAGCCGGTCGCCGGATGATTTGGCCGTGGACTCATCGATGTCGCCGATCGCGACTTTGGTGCCCAAGCCGTGTAGCGCCGTGGCGATAGCCAGACCGATTCCGCGAGCCCCACCGGTGATGGCGACGACTTTTCCGGCAACCGAAAATGTCATCGCTACACGGTACGACTTGGCGACTGTCCCCAGGAACCCACACCAACGGAGGGATCCGCACCGGCGCCGCCAGTGGCCGACGCAACCGTGCCGAATGCGCTGGTTTGCTTGTGCGGCGGAACTTTTGCGCTGGCAGAGAGCGGCGCGAGTAGAGTCGCTGGGATGGCGGGGCCCTCGGCGAACGAGTGGATGCTTGCCGGGGTTGCCGCTGCGTCCGTCGCGCTCGGTGTCGCCCAGGTGGTCAGCATCCCGTTTGGGACGCGCGCCGACGCACGCACGGCGGTCGGCTCTGCGGTCATCGATATCACCCCGGGGCCGATCAAAGAGTGGGTGATCCAGGCCCTCGGTCCATTGGACAAACCCTTCCTAGCCATCGTGGTGCTCGTAGTGATCGCGACATTGGCGGCGCTGGCCGGGACCCTCGAGACCCAGCGCCGCCCGCTCGGCAGCGCCGTGATCGCCGCGGCGGGTGTTCTCGGCTGCGCCGCCGTGCTGTCGCGCCAGGGTGGGACCCTCCTGGACACGATTCCCACCATCGCGGGCGCCGCCTGCGGTGTGCTGCTGCTGCGCGTGCTGATGCGCCGGTTCTGGCCCGACGCAGAGGATCCGAACGGCAGCGGCGACCAGTCGGACGCCGGCCGGCGCAGGTTGATCATGTTGGGCTTGCTGGGATTCGGAGTCGTAACCGGGGTAACGGGTGCGGTCCTCGTGCGCCTGGCGCATTCGGTGGCGGCCGACCGCAAGGCATTCACCCTTCCCCAGCCAGGAACAACGGCGCCGCCAATACCGGCCGATGTGCAACCGAAAGGTGTTGCGCTCCCGGACTTCATCACACCTAGCGCCGACTTCTACCGGATCGACACCGCACTTGTTGTGCCGCAACTCAGCCGCGGTGACTGGCGGCTGCGCATTCACGGCATGGTGGACCGCGAAATCAGCTACACGTTCGACGACCTCACCCAATTCGACGTGGTCGAAACGGTGGCCACACTGACCTGCGTATCCAATCCGGTTGGTGGAAACCTCATTTCAACGGGCATCTGGACGGGATACCGGGTCGCGGATCTGTTGTCGGCCGCCGGTGTGCACAAAGACGCCGATATGGTGCTCTCGACTTCAATCGACGGGTTCACCGCCGGTACTCCGGTGCAGGCCCTCGCCGACGGCCGTGAAGCGCTGCTAGCGCTGGGCCTCAACGGCCAGCCCCTGCCGGTCGAGCATGGCTACCCCGCCCGCCTGGTGGTGCCCGGACTTTACGGCTACGTGTCGGCAACCAAATGGGTGGTCGAGCTGGAGCTGACCCGGTTCGACAGGGCCAAGGCGTACTGGACGCGGCAGGGCTGGGCCGCGCGGGCGCCGATCAAGACCGAGTCGCGGATCGATGTGCCGAAAAGAGGTCAGAAGGTGCGGGTGGGGCCCGTGGTGTTCGGCGGTGTCGCATGGGCGCAGAATCGTGGCGTGCGGGCCGTGGAGGTCCGTATCGGGGACGGCGGGTGGCAGCGCGCTGAACTGGGCGCGAGTTATTCCAATGCGACGTGGCGGTTGTGGAGTTTGCCTTGGCAGGCCAAAAGCCCCGGGACTCACACCATTACTGTGCGGGCCATCGACAACACCGGGGCGGTGCAAACCGAAGATCGGGCCGATCCGGTTCCCGATGGCGCTACCGGCTGGCACACGGTGACCTTCACCGTGGTGGACAAGTGAGGTCTATTTAGACGACATCCTGCGCCAACTGATCACCGCGATCACTATGCCGACCAGCGCAGTGATCGGCCCGATGACAGAGCAGGTGGTGGTGTTGCTCATCGGGCTGCCGCCGAGCACTCCGAATCCCTGCAGCGCCCAGATCGACCCGAATAGCGCGATGATCAGCCCGACCGCGAAGGTAACGACGAAACCCCTGCTCATATGGGAACCCTACGTGCCGATTCGTCGCCATGAGGGCGCTGCGGTACGAATGACTGGTGGCTGAGCCGACCATCCTGCTGTTGTCGACGTCGGATACCGACCTGATCTGTGCCCGATCCAGCGGCAGGGCCTATCGGTGGGCCAACCCGGCGCGGCTGTCCGATCTGGAGCTGGCGGACCTGCTAACCGACGCCGCGATCGTGGTGGTGCGGATTCTCGGCGGCTACCGGGCCTGGGAGGACGGCATCGAGGCCGTGTTGGCCGCCGGCGTCCCCGCGGTCATGGTCAGCGGCGAGCAGGCCGCTGACGCGGAGTTGATGGACCGTTCCTCGGTCCCGGCGGGTATCGCGCTGCAGGCTCACATCTACCTGGCGCAGGGGGGCGTGGACAACTTGCGCCAGTTGCACTCGTTCCTTTGCGACACCGTGCTGATGACGGGCGTTGGTTTCGGTCCGCCGGTTGCCATCCCGTCCTGGGGGGTGCTGCGGCGACCGGATGCCGGCAGCGCCGGTCCCACCATTGCCGTGCTGTACTACCGCGCGCAACACTTGGCCGGCAACACCGCCTATGTGGAGGCGTTGTGCGCGGCGATCGAAGCCGCGGGCGGACGTGCGCTTCCGGCGTACTGCGCCTCGTTGCGCACCGCCGAGCCGGAACTGCTGACAACGCTGGGTAGTGCCGATGCCATGGTGGTCACCGTGCTGGCCGCCGGTGGGGTCAAGCCGGCAACCGCATCCGCCGGCGGTGATGACGACAGCTGGAACGTGGAACACCTCGCGGCCCTGGATATTCCGATTCTTCAGGGGCTGTGCCTGACCAGCCCGCGGGCGCAATGGTGCGCCAACGACGACGGACTGTCCCCGCTCGACGTCGCGACTCAGGTCGCGGTACCGGAGTTCGACGGCCGCATCATCACAGTTCCGTTCTCGTTCAAGGAGATCGACGACGACGGCCTGATCGCCTATGTCGCCGATCCGGAGCGCTGCGACCGGGTCGCGGGCCTGGCGCTGCGGCACGCGCGACTGCGCGGCGTTGACCCCGCCGACAAACGGGTGGCGTTGGTGTTCTCGGCTTACCCGACCAAGCATGCGCGCATCGGCAACGCGGTCGGCTTGGACACCCCCGCCAGTGCGGTGGCGCTGCTGCGGGCCATGGGCGAACGTGGGTACCAGGTGGGCGAGCTGCCCGGTGTCGAAGCGGCCGATGGCGACGCGCTGATCCACGCGCTGATCGAGCGCGGCGGCCAGGATCCGGACTGGCTCACCGAAGGTCAGCTTTCCGGTAACCCGATCCGGGTATCCGCCAAGGACTATCGGCGCTGGTTTGCCACGCTCCCATCCGGGCTGACCGATGCGGTGACCCAGCATTGGGGTCCGCCGCCGGGGGAGCTGTTCGTCGACCGCAGCAATGATCCGGATGGCGAAATCGTCATCGCCGCGATGCAGTCGGGCAACCTGGTGTTGATGGTGCAGCCGCCACGCGGCTTCGGGGAAAACCCGGTGGCGATCTACCACGACCCGGACCTGCCGCCGAGTCATCACTATCTGGCCGCCTACCACTGGCTGGATGCGGGCTTCGGGGCTCATGCGGTGGTGCACCTGGGCAAGCACGGCAATCTGGAATGGTTGCCGGGCAAGACGCTGGGCATGTCGGCGGCGTGTGGATCCGATGCCGCGCTGGGCAATCTGCCGTTGATCTATCCGTTCCTGGTCAACGACCCCGGTGAGGGGACCCAGGCAAAACGGCGGGCACACGCGGTTCTGGTCGATCACCTCATCCCGCCGATGGCCCGCGCCGAAACCTACGGTGACATCGCCCGGCTGGAGCAGTTGCTCGATGAGCACGCCAACGTCGCGGCGCTGGACCCGGCCAAGCTGCCGGCCATCCGTCAGCAGATCTGGACGCTGATCCGGGCCGCCAAGATGGACCACGACCTAGGGCTGACCGAGCGCCCGGAAGAGGACTGCTTCGATGACATGCTGCTGCATGTCGATGGTTGGCTCTGCGAGATCAAGGATGTCCAGATCCGCGACGGCCTGCACATCCTCGGGCAAAAGCCAACGGGGGAGACCGAACTCGATCTAGTGCTGGCCATTCTGCGGGCCCGCCAGCTGTTCGCCGGTGCGCAGGCGCTACCCGGTTTGCGCCAGGCACTCGGCCTGGCCGAGGACGGCACGGACGAGCGTGCGGCAGTGGACCGGATCGAGGCGGCCGCCCGTGGCCTGGTGGCCGCGCTGCAGGCCGCGGACTGGGATTGCGCTGCCGTCGAACAGATCACCGACAATCCCGAGGCGGCGGCGGTGCTGCGGTTCGCCGCTACCGAAGTGGTGCCGCGGCTGGCCGGGACGGAAGCCGAGATCGACCAGGTGCTACGTGCCCTGGACGGACACTTCATTGCCGCGGGTCCGTCGGGGTCGCCGTTGCGCGGTCTGGTCAACGTCTTGCCGACCGGACGTAACTTCTACTCGGTGGACCCCAAGGCCGTACCATCCCGGCTAGCCTGGGAAGCCGGTGCGGCGCTAGCGGATTCACTGTTGACTCGATACCGCAATGACCACGGGCGGTGGCCGCAGTCGGTGGGGCTGTCGGTGTGGGGCACTTCGGCGATGCGCACCGCCGGTGACGACATCGCCGAAGTGCTCGCGCTGCTGGGCGTTCGGCCGGTGTGGGATGAGGCGTCCCGGCGCGTGGTGGACCTGACTCCCATTGCACTGGCCGAGCTGGGCCGGCCGCGCATCGACGTGACGGTCCGGATCTCCGGGTTCTTCCGCGACGCGTTCCCGCACGTGGTGACGATGCTCGACGATGCCGTGCGGCTGGTGGCCGAACTCGATGAGCCGGCCGAAGACAATTACGTACGCGCGCACGCCCAGGCCGACCTGGCTCAGCACGGCGACCAACGGCGAGCCACCACAAGGATTTTCGGCTCCAAACCGGGAACCTATGGCGCCGGGCTGTTGCAGCTGATCGACAGCCGCAACTGGCGCGACGACGCCGACTTGGCGCAGGTGTACACCGCCTGGGGCGGATTCGCGTACGGACGCGACCTGGAGGGCCGCGAAGCGGTCGACGACATGAACCGCCAATACCGGCGCATCGCCGTGGCCGCCAAGAACACCGACACCCGAGAACATGACATCGCCGATTCCGACGATTACTTCCAGTATCACGGCGGCATGGTGGCCACCGTGCGTGCCCTGACCGGCCAAGCGCCGGCCGCCTACATCGGCGACAACACTCGCCCCGACGCGATCCGCACCCGAACACTGTCGGAGGAGACCACCCGGGTGTTCCGGGCGCGGGTGGTCAATCCCCGCTGGATGGCCGCCATGCGCCGGCATGGCTACAAGGGCGCCTTCGAGATGGCGGCGACGGTCGATTACCTGTTCGGCTACGACGCGACCGCCGGGGCGATGGCCGACTGGATGTATGAGCAGCTCACCGAGCGCTATGTGCTGGACCCGGAGAACCGCAAGTTCATGACGGAGTCCAACCCCTGGGCGCTGCACGGCATGGCCGAGCGACTGCTGGAGGCGGCCGGGCGCGGGATGTGGGCTCAGCCGCAGCCCGAGACGCTCGACGGTCTGCGCCAGGCGCTGCTGGAAACCGAGGGTGATCTGGAGGGGTAGCCCCCCCGGCGCGAGCAGACACAGAATCGCACTCGGATAGCCCTCCGAGTGCGATTCTGTGTCTGCTCGCGAGCTAGGGGAACCGGCCCGCGGTAGGTTGACAGCGTGACACCCACGTTCGCTGACCTGGCCAAGGCGCAATACATCCTGCTCACCACCTTCACCAAGGACGGCCGGCCCAAGCCGGTGCCGGTCTGGGCCGCTTTGGACGGTGACCACGGTGACCGCCTGCTGTTGATCACCGAGGGAAAGTCGTGGAAGGTCAAGCGGATCCGCAACACACCGCGTGTCACGCTGGCCATCCGCAACACACCGCGTGTCACGCTGGCCATCTGCGACATGCGCGGTCGTCCGAAGAGCGAGGCCGTCGAAGGCACCGCCGCCATCCTGGACAAGTCGCAAACGGCGGCCGTGTACGACGCGATCGGCAAGCGCTACGGCATCGTGGGCAAGGTCTTCAACCTATTCAGCAAACTGCGCGGCGGCATGGACAAGAACGTCGGACTCGAGCTCAGGGTGGCCTAGGGCCGACCGCATGGGCACCGTCCTGATTCCGATCCCGGACCGTGATTTCGACCCCACCGAGGTTGCGGTCAGCTGACGCGTGCTGACCCAAGACGGCCATCGGGTCATTTTTGCCACCGAAAGCGGTGCTACGGGGATCGCCGACGACATCATGGTGAGCGGCCGAGGTTTGGACATCTGGTCGGCGCTTCCCGTCTTGGGTTCCGTCTCGCTCATCGGTCGGATGCTTCGAGCCAACAAAGACGGTCGCCGCTGCTATGCACTGATGCGGCAGTCGGTCGAGTTCCAGCACCCCCTCAGCTGGGCACAAGCCACTCTGGCCGGGGTCGACGCACTGCTGCTTCCGGGCGGGCACCGGGCCCGCGGAATGCGCAGCTACATCGACAGCCAGACACTGCAGGGGCTGGTGGTAGAGGCCTTTGCGGGTGGGCTGATCGTGGCCGCGATCTGTCATGGCGTCTTGCTCGCCGCTCGTAGCATCGATCCGGCTACCGGCAGATCGGTGCTCTACGGGCGCCGGACGACCGCACTGACCTGGGCGTTGGAGCGGCGGGCGTGGCAGCTCACCCGCCGCACCCGCCGCTGGGATCCCGATTACTACCGCACCTATACCGAGGAGCCGGGCCAGGCCCGCGGATACATGTCGGTGCAGGCGGAAGTCACCCGAGCGCTTGAAGATCCCACCGACTTCTGTGATGTTGCTCGCACTGCCCCGCACCGATGGCTCAAGACTTCCGGCATGGTGCGTGACACCGCGACCGACTCGCGGCCGGCGTTTGTGGTCGACGACGGCGGCTACGTGTCAGCGCGCTGGCCAGGTGATACGCACACGTTTGCGCAGGTGTTGTCGTGGAAATTGAGCTCGCGGCATCCCGATGCGGGGTCTTGACCTGCGCTAGCGCGGCGGACTCGAGCTATCGACGGCCACCATGGGCGGGCTGGCTCCGCTGACGGTCGTGGCGGTTGTGCTCGCGGTCCGAGGTTCACCCTCAAAAATCAGTATCCTGCCTGGGGTGCAGGATCGATTGGATGGCGTGGCCGGCTCGCGGCGCGGGCTGCGGATCGCGCTGCGCGGACGGCGCGACCCAGTGCCCGTCGCCGGACAGCGCAGCCGGACCTCGAGCGGTATGGGTGATCAGCACGTCCGCAAGGTTTTGGACCTCACCATTCGACTAGCCGAGGTGATGTTGTCCTCCGGCTCGGGTACCGCCGACGTCGTCGCCACCGCCAACGACGTGGCTCAGGCGTATCAGATCACCGACTGCGTCGTCGACATCACGGTCACCACGATCATCGTGTCGGCCCTGCCGACCGCGGAGAGTGCGCCGGTCACCATCGTGCGCTCGGCGCGGACCCGCTCCACCAACTTCACCCGGCTGGCCGAACTGGACCGGCTGGTCCAGGAGATCACCGCCGGTGGGGTCACCGTCGATGAGGCACACGAAGCCATGGACGAGTTGACCCAACGGCCGCATCCATACCCGCGCTGGCTGGCGACCGTCTGCTGGGCGGGCTTTTCCCTCGGCATCGCCATGATGCTGGGAGCCAACTGGCGGACCTGCGCCATCGCCGCGCTGACCGCCGCGACGATCGATCGACTGGGCCGGGTGCTGAACCGGATCGGGACCCCGTACTTCTTCCAGCGGGTGACCGGAGCGGCCGTCGCGACCTTGGTCGCGGTGGCGGCCTATCTGTTCACCGGTGAGGGGCTGGCGGCCCTGGTGGCCACCGGGATCGTGATGCTGCTATCCGGATTGACGCTGGTCGGTGCGATGCAGGACGCGATAACCGGCTATATGGTCACCGCGGTTGCCCGGATCGGCGAGGCATTGTTCCTGACGTCGGGAATCGTCGTCGGCATCCTTGCCGGCCTGCAGATCGCCAAGACCGCGGGCGTCGAGATCGAGCTGCGTGTCCATGGGAGTGGCGGGTTCGTTGTTCCGCAGGGGCCGCTGCCGATCCTGCTCACGGTGCTCGGAGCCATGCTGGCCGGGGCATGCCTGACCGTGGCGAGTTACGCGCCGCTGCGGTCGGCCGTCACCGCCGGGTTCGCGGCCGGACTCGCCGACCTGGTCTTGATCGGTCTTGGCACCGCCGGTTTCGGTCAGGTGATCGCCACCGGGATCGCTGCGGTCGGGGTCGGTTTTCTGGCGACCCTGATCTCCATTCGCCGTCAAGCCCTCGCGCTGGTGACCGCCACAGCGGGCATCGTGCCGATGCTGCCCGGTCTGGCGGTTTTCCGCGCTGTCTTCTACTTCGCTGCCGACTCGCATTTCGATGAGGCGCAAAGCCAGTTGTTGTCGGCGACGGCGACCGCGCTCGCCTTGGGCAGTGGGGTGGTGCTGGGTGAGTTCGTCGGCTCACCACTGCGGTATCGCGCCGGACGGATCGGTCATTTGTTGCGGATCGAGGGTCCGCCCGGACTACGTCGGGCCGTCGGCCGAGTGGTGCGCCTGGAACCGACCAAGAACGCGCAGTCGACCAACACCCGAGGCCAACAATCGCGAAGTGTCGCGCTCGAGCCGGCGTCGACCGACCACTCCGACGCCGCCGAGGACAACGACCGAACCGGGGGGCACGGCGGTCACGGCGGTCACGGTGGTCACCGGGACGAGTCCTAGCCGTCCTCGCCGGCCGTCTCGGTCAGCGCGTCGAGGTGGACACCTTTGCGGGCGTCGGTTCGGGCTCTGGTGCCGGAGCCGGCGTGGGTTCGGGGGTGGGCGTGGCGACGACCAGCACGCCGCCGGAAATCCATTGGATGGTGATGGTGGACTGCGGCAGGGCGGTCTGCAGGTCGGCTTCCAGCGAGTCGACTTCCGGTTGGGTTTGGCCGATCAGGGTGATGGTGATGGCGCTGGCGGTGCCATTGGTGCTCAACACCGCGACGTCCGGTCTCTTGGCGGCCCAGGCGGTCGCGGTTGTGCGCGCGGTATCCAGCGCGGCCTGAGTGCCATCGGACTTGGCTGGGCCTGAGGTGCGAGTCCAGGCCAGGCTGACCGGGATGCGGTAGTTGAACCGCGAGTCGATCAGCGACGTCAGCTCCTCGGCCCGTTTCGGTGGAAATGGCCCGGCGGTGGAAACCACCAGCGTCCCCGACTCGTAGCTGAGCCCTTGCAGGGTCAACGACTGAGCACCCAGCCAGCTTCGGATCACCGGGCCCAGTTCGTTCAGCGGTGGCTGGGGTGTGTCCCAGGGCTCCGGCGTTCCCTGGGGTGTGTCCGGGCGACTGTGCTCGGGATCGCGCACCGGAATCCAGCTCAACTCCACGGTGACCGGGTGCCCCAGGGCCCGGCTGAGACTGGCGGCCACGGTCTGCACCGGTGGGGGCGAGGTGGGGCTGGTGATGTCGGCTCGGACCGTGCTGCCCGTGGCGGTGATGTGGCTGAGCACGCTGCCCGGACTGAGCATGTCGGTCAGCGTTTGGGTGGCGATCTCGAGATCACGGGCATGGCCGGTAAGCGCGATGAACCGCGGGGTGAGGATCATGGCAACCGCCACGGCGCTGACCGCCGCCAAACCCAGCGACGCGACGATCTGGCGGCGGTGGGTGCGGAACTTGCGGAGCGGGACCAGTCCGCTCAGCAGGAAGACCACCGCCGCCATCACCACGATGCCGACGAGGTTCGTCGAAAACAGGATGACGGCACCGCGGGCCAACTGTGGCTGTCCGCGCCCGAGCAGGACGCCGGCCGCGCCCAGCGGGGGGAACGACCGCGACGGCGACCGCGACGCCCGGCAGGGCCGCAGAGATCTTCTTGTGCACCGTGGCCAGCGCTCCGACCGCGCCGGCACTCATCGCGACCAGAAGGTCGCGGATGTCCGGGCTGGAGCGGGCGACAACCTCGCTGGGCAGACCGGTGCCGGTCGCGGGCAGCAACGTGGCGGTGATCCATCCGACCCCGACGGCAACCATGGCCGATACCGCTACCAGCGCCAGTCCACGCAGCAGCCGGTGTCCCCATCCCATGATCAGGCAGGCGGCTATCCCCATGATCGGGGCCATCAAGGGGGCGATCATCATCGCACCGATGACGACGGCCGCGGAATTCTGTAGCAGGCCGATCGAGGCGACCATGCTGGACAGGACCATCAGGGCCGCGAAGCGCCACAGCGCCCCGCCGGACAGCGTCACCATCAGCGTGTCCATGATCGAGCGACGGTCCTCGACCGGCAATAACTTTGGTCGCCAGGGAACCGCCCTGCCCTTGGGGTCGGTTGGGTCGGTTGTGGCCCGGTCATCGGACTCGCCCACGGCGCTGCGGCCGGGAATTTCGGTCAGCATCGGTTTGGGGGGCAGCTCCACCGTCATCAGTCGGGTCGCCTATCGCGGTCGGGGTGCGGATCTCACTCTGCACCAGCCACTTTGCTGGCGGTGATCGTCTGTTGAGGGACGAAACATGCCGGCAGTGTGACAATTTGCCGGCTTTTCGGGCAGCGACACGCCGCGGCGTTTGCCGTAATGCAACCTCGCGCTGGCGATTTCGCACCGACGTCCGCGGGCCGAACGCCAACCGCTCTGGCGGTGCTCAGCTACCCGAAGTCCCGGCGGCCAGGTGCTCGCCGAAGAACGTGAAGACCCGGCCCCACGCGTCTTCGGTCGCGGCTTCGTTGTAGCCGAAGCCGGTGATGCGCAGCAGCGGTTGTCGGGGAAGCTTGTTGGCGAAGCTGTGCCCGGCACCCGGATAGCCCTTGATGTCGGCGGGGATCTGTTTGGCCTGGGTCACTTCGCCTAACCGGCTGGGTGCGCCCAGGCCCAGCGGGTCGCGGTTGCCAAAGCTCGCCACGATCGGACACGCGCCGTCGAGCGTCTCGCTGAGGTGGCGCGGCAGCGGGGTGCCATAAAACGGTGCCGATGCGCCAAAGCCTCTGGGTGACAGGATCAAGGCGAATTGACCGCCCATACAGAAGCCCGCGATGCCGACCTGGCCGGAGCATTCGGCCATGGCCAATAGGTGGTCGCGGGCGGCCAAGATGTCATCGAGCGCGCGGCCCCGCTTGGTCAAGAGCTCGCGGAAGACGCGGGTAATGCAACGAGCGCGCCCGCCGCGCGCATACATGTTGGGAGTCAGCGCGAGGTAGCCTGCCGCGGCGATGCGCTCGGAAATCGCCTCGTTGTCGGGGGCATAACCGATCGCGTCGTGGACCACGACCACCCCCGGCCACGGACCTTCTCCGGTGGGAACGCCCAGCAGTGCGTCGATTGGTCCGGCGGGGGTGTCGATATCAATCGTCGTCATAGCGTCATCTAACTGCAGCCGTGTTGCGACCGTACGCGGAACTCGGGCGCAGTTCCCATACGTTGGCGTCACATGGTAGGTTGGCTAATTCTCATCTACGCCGTTGTCGAACTCATGGCACTGATTGGGCTTACGGCAGCGATCGGGTTCGCCTGGGCAGTTCTGGTGCTGTTGGCCAGCTTCGTCCTGGGGTTGGTGCTCTGGGCCCCAATGGGCGGCTGGCAGCTGAGCCGTCAGCTCGGGCAGTTGCGCTCCGGCCTGCAGGAACCGCGAAGCGTGCTCAGCGACGGCGCGCTGGTTGCTGTGGCCACCGGGCTCGTGCTGGTTCCCGGCCTGGTCACCACCGTGTTCGGGTTGTTGCTGCTGGCCCCGCCGATCCGGGCCGCAGCCCGTCCCGGCCTGACCGCTATCGCGGTGCGAGGTTTGCTGCGACGGGTGCCGCTGACCGGCGCCGCGGCGGCGAGCATGGCTGATGCGTTCAACCGCCGCAACGCCCGTGAGCAGCGCGACTTCATCGACGGCGAGGTTATCGACGTCATCGATGGTGAGCCGCCGACCTTGCCGCAGGCGGTGGTCGAGGTCGACGAATTGGACGAATTCGATGATTTCGATGGTTTCGATCGATTCAACGGCTTTACTCGCTTCGACAGTTTCGGAAACGTGCGTACCTCGACGCGCCACCGCTCGGCGCCGGGTGCCAGGTAGCTGGCCGGCCCGCCCACGTAGTTTTGCGGTGTGACGCGGATTTCCACCAAGCTGCTGGTCAACGGCCGGGTTTACAGCCCGACGCATCCTGACGCCACCGCCATGGCGGTGCGCGGCGATACCGTTGCCTGGCTGGGCAGCGACGACGTCGGCCGCAACCAGTTCCCCGATGCGCAGGTAGAGGATCTCGACGGCGGATTGGTTGCGCCGGGGTTCGTGGACAGCCACATCCACCTGACCGCGACCGGTCTGACGATCAGTGGGCTGGACCTGCGGCCCGCGAGCTCACTGGGGGGGTGCCTGCAGTTGGCTGCCGACCACGCCGCGGCGCACCCGGGCCAGCCGCTGTGGGGCCATGGCTGGGATGAGTCGGCATGGCCGCAGCACATCGCCCCCAGCACCGCTCAACTCGACGCGGTGCTCGGTGAACGGCCCGCATACCTGGCTCGAGTCGACGTCCATTCCGCGCTGGCCTCCTCGGGCCTGCGCCGGCTGGTCCCGCACCTGTCGGAGGCCGCCGGGTTCACCGAGCAGGGGCCCCTGACCGGCGAAGCCCACCACCTGGTCCGCGCCCGCGCCCGCGATCTGCTGACTCAACCACAGCTCGCCGAGGCGCGGACCGCGGCGCTGGGGTCGCTGGCGGCCGCCGGCATCGTCGCGGTGCATGAGTGCGGCGGCCCCGAAATCGGTGGCCTCGACGACTGGCTGCAGCTCTCCGCCCTGCCGCACGGTGTCGAGGTGATCGGCTACTGGGGTGAGGCGGTTACCACTGCCGCCCAGGCGCGCACGCTGATGGCCGAAACGGGCGCGCGCGGCCTGGCCGGTGATCTCTTCGTGGACGGGGCGCTCGGGTCGCGTACCGCCTGGCTGCATGAGCCCTATGCCGATCAGCCCGGCTGCGTCGGAACCTGCCACCTGGGCGGGCCAGCGGTGGAAGCACACGCGCGAGCCTGCACCGAGGCGGAAGTCACCGCGGGATTTCACGTCATCGGTGATGCCGCCGTCGCGACAGTGGTCGACGCGTTCGAGCGGGTCGTGGCCGACCTCGGGGTGGTCGCCGTGGCTCGTTGCGGCCACCGCCTGGAACACGCCGAGATGGTCACCGCTGAACAGGCGGCGAAGCTGGGCGCGTGGGGCATCATCGCCAGCGTGCAGCCAAACTTTGACGCGCTGTGGGGAGGCGCTGAGGGCATGTACGCCCGGCGCCTTGGTCCGAAGCGAGCGCGCCTGCTCAATCCGCTTGCGCTGTTAGCATCCCAAGGCGTGCCCCTCGCGTTTGGTTCCGACGCACCCGTCACCGGGTTTGACCCCTGGGCGAGCGTGCGTGCGGCGGTCAACCACCACACCGCGGGCAGCGCGGTGTCAGCGCGGGCGGCGTTCGCGGCAGCAACGCGCGGCGGCTGGCGGGCCGCGGGCGTGCGGGACGGAAAGACCGGAACCCTGGTTCCCGGGGCGCCCGCTTCGTATGCCGTGTGGGACGCCGGCGCTCTGACCGTCAGCGCACCCCGCGATGCCGTCCAGCGTTGGTCTACCGACCCGCGGTCGCGCGTGCCCGCGCTGCCGCGGCTGGATCCGGCGGATCCGCTGCCGCGGTGTCGTCAAACCGTGCATCGAGGTGCGGTCATTTATGGCTAGGGACTGGCTCGGTCGCGAAAGGCTGCCTGTGGATGCTCAAGAGGACAATCCGGAGGTTGTGCAACCTGAGCCCGGCGTTGACCAAACAGGTCCGCTTGGCGATGAACGAGAGCCCGACGCGGATACCGCTGACCCGGGCGATGACGCCGCGATCGCCGATGATCTCGCCGACGAGCAGGACGAGGCGCAGGACGAGGCGCAGGATTCCGAGACCGAGGCCGAGACCACGCAGGTGAGCGCCGGGCCGAGCGCTGCCGTTCGGCTCGGAACTGCCGCGCGCCAGGGGCTGGTGGCATTTGGCGCCGGAGCGGCGGCTCGACTGCCCGGCCTGTGGGCCGCAACTCGCCCGCGGCTGGTGCGGTTGGTGGTGTCGCTTGTCGCCGGATTCCTGATGTATGCCAGCTTCCCGCCCACCAACTGGTGGTGGGCTGCCATCGTCTCGGTGGCGCTGCTGACCTGGGTGCTGATGCACCCAGCCAGCACCCCTGTGGGCGGGCTGGGCTATGGATTCGTGTTCGGGTTGGCCTGTTTCGTGCCGCTGTTGCCGTGGATCGGGACGTTGGTGGGGCCGGTGCCCTGGCTGGTGCTGGCCACCACCTCGGCGCTGTTCCCGGGTTTGTTCGGCCTGTCGGCGGTCGTGGTGCGCCGATTGCCGGGCTGGCCGATCTGGTTCGCGGTGCTGTGGGGCGCACAAGAATGGCTGAAGTCGATCGTTCCGTTCGGCGGTTTCCCCTGGGGATCGGTGGCGTTCGGCCAGGTTGACGGGCCGCTGCTGCCGTTGGCGCAGCTCGGCGGTGTGCCGCTGTTGTCCACCGGGGTAGTGCTGGTGGGCTCCAGCTTTGCCGCTATCGCCCTGGAGATCGAGAAGTGGTGGCGCACCGGCAGCCCGGCCGCTCCGCAGGCCGACCCCGAGGCGGCCCAGCCGGTTGAGCCGGCCAAGCCCCCCGCGGTCCTGCTGCCGGGTATCACCGTCTGTCTGGTGTTGTTCGCCGCGGTCATTGTGTGGCCGCAGGTGCGCCACGCCGGTGCGGGATCCGGCGGAGAACCCACCATCACCGTCGCGGTGGTGCAGGGCAACGTGCCCCGGCTGGGTCTGGACTTCAATGCGCAGCGTCGCGCGGTCCTGGACAACCACGTCCGCGAGACACTCGAGCTGGCCGAGGACGTCCGAGCCGGCCTAGCTCCGCAGCCGCAGTTCGTCATCTGGCCGGAGGACTCTTCGGACATCGATCCACTGATCAACCCCGACGCTGCGCAGCAGATCTCGAAGGCCGCCGTGGCGATCGGAGCGCCGATCCTGGTCGGTACGGTGCTCGACGCTCCGGGCAGCAGCCAGAAGAACCTGGAGAACGCGGAGTACACCAACACCGTGCTGGTCTGGAATCCCACCACCGGACCGGGCGACCGCCACGACAAGGAAATCGTGCAGCCATTCGGCGAATATCTGCCCATGCCGTGGCTGTTCCGGCATCTTTCCGGGTATGCCGACCGGGCCGGGCACTTCGTACCCCGGCCGGGTTCGGATGTGGTGAACATCGCAGGCGTACCGGTGGGCGTGTCGACCTGTTGGGAAGTGATCTTTGACAGGGCTCCGCGAAAGGCCGTCCGAAACGGGGCCCAACTGCTGGCCGTGCCCAGCAACAACGCCACGTTCAACAAGACGATGAGCGAGCAGCAGTTGGCCTTTGCGAAGGTGAGGGCCGTCGAACACGACCGATATGTGGTGGTCGCCGGCACCACCGGAATCAGCGCGGTGATAGCGCCAGACGGCCGCGAGCTGGTTCGGGCCGATTTCTTCGAGCCCGCGTATCTGGACATACAGGTCCGTCTCAAGACCAGACTCACCCCGGCAACACGCTGGGCTCCGATCCTGCAATGGCTGATGGTGGGGGCGGCTGGCGTGCTGATTCTGGTCGCGATGCGGCACAATGGGTGGTTCCCGCGTCCGACGCGTCGGCGGTCCGGGCCCGCGGGCGAAGCTGATCAGTCCGATGCGCCCCAGGACGAAGCTGACGACTCGGGCGCGGCGTCCCGGAACGAATCCGAGGACGACCTGCAGACAGCAACCGGCACCCCGCCTGAGGCGGGCGGCCACCACTCAACCTGATTTCGGGCGACATATAAGGAGCTACATGACCACCGGCCAACCTGCGCCCCAGAGCCCGGGACCTCGTCCCAGCGAGCGCACCCTGGTGATCATTCCCACCTACAACGAGCGGGAGAACCTGCCCCTGATCCATCGGCGGGTGGTCGACGCGTGCCCGCACGTACACGTGCTGATCGTCGATGACAACAGCCCCGACGGCACCGGGCGGCTTGCCGACGAGCTGGTCGCCGCCGATCCCGATCGCATTCATGTCCTGCATCGCACGGCCAAGAACGGCCTGGGTGCTGCCTACCTGGAAGGGTTCGCCTGGGGCTTGAGCCGGGGGTACTCGGTGCTGGTCGAGATGGACGCCGACGGCAGCCACGCGCCCGAACAGCTACACCGCCTGCTGGACGCCGTCGACGCCGGTGCGGACCTGTCCATCGGTTCGCGCTATGTCCCCGGGGGCACGGTACGAAACTGGCCGTGGCGGCGCCTGGCCTTGTCCAAGACGGCCAACACCTATTCGCGGCTCGCGCTCGGTATTGGGGTGCACGACATCACCGCCGGCTACCGGGCTTACCGCCGTGAGGTGCTGGAGAAGATCGACCTCGCCAGCGTCGACTCCAAGGGCTACTGCTTCCAGATCGAGATGACCTGGCGCAGCGTGAACAGCGGCTTCGTCGTCGCCGAGGTTCCCATTACCTTCACCGAACGCGAGATCGGCGTATCGAAGATGAGCGGGTCCAACATCCGCGAGGCGCTGTTCAAAGTCACCCGGTGGGGCGTCAAGGGCAGGTTCGCGGGTTCTGAGGGTGGGGGCGACCGCGCCCACACCCACGACCACAGCTAGCCGGCGGTCCGGCCGCGGCATCAGCCGCGGCGACGCGACCGGATCAGGTCAAGACGTTCCTTGAGCAGCTCTTCGAGTTCTTCGACCGAGCGACGCTCGAGCAGCATGTCCCAGTGCGTGCGCGGCGGCTTGACCTTCTTCGGCTCCGGCAGATCACCCTCGATCAGGGTGCCTTCCATGCCGTTCTTGCACAGCCAGGTGCCGGGAATCTCGGCATCGTCGGCGAACGGCACCTGGAACTCTTCGCCGTTCTCGGTGCGGTATCGAGCAATCTGACGCGGGGCGAGGTCGTGGTTGCGGTCGGTTTCGTAACTTACGGCCCCCAATCGACTGCCTCTAAGGACACGATCAGCCATCGCCGCTACTCCTCCGGATCATCGAGCTGGTGGGCTCCGTACTGGTGATTCTTTCCGATTGCCAAACGTCGCGACCGGCTACATAGTTCCCGGGCGCACGACGCGACCATTAATGATACTGAGTGCGTCGAGCGAGGCCGACTAAAGTCGGCAGGCGTGAGTCGTCGTCCTCGCCCTCAACCATGCCGCTGGTGCGGCCGTGACGTCACCGACGCGGGTATGGGCCGTCGTCGTCAGTACTGCCGGCAGTCATGCCGGCAGCGGGCCTACGAGCAACGGGCCATGATGACCCGGGGCGATGCGGGGGCCGCATTGGCGCTGCCGGCCGATGCCGTGGTGTTGTCGGCGGACGAGGCGGCCGACCTGTCGGATCGCGTTTACCAGGTGCGATGCGCAGCCGAGGACGTCGCCACCGCGCTTGACGAGGGAGCCGGCGTCGACGAGCTGCGTGAGTTGTGCGACGAGCTGCTGCGGGCCGCCAGGGCCGCCGACGGCTGGCGCCGAGTGGGTGTCTGACCGTTTGGCCTCGGCGCGCCGGGTAAAGTCGCGCCATGGACGGCGGGCCTGGTGTACGCAGGGGTATACGGGACCACAGTGCAACGGAAATCCAGCCCACGGGTTATCCGGCCGCATTGGCGCCCGCCCGTTTCGCAAATAGCTGGGAGTATTGGACGTTTTGAAATCTTGCCGGAGTTGGCGATACTCACCAGCGACATTCTTCGGTCGGAACGCAGCACGACGGTGGTCGAAAATGCAGCGACATCGCTTCGTGCAGCAACTTCCGTGATCCGGCGAGGGCCGGCGGTCGACGACCAATTGCTAGATGAGGGTTAGGCGAGGTCAGTAATGGTTGATCAACTTCAGCATGCGACCGAAGCGTTGCGCAAAGCGCTGGTCCAGGTTGAGCGCCTCAAGCGCACCAATCGTGCGCTGCTGGAGCGGTCGAGTGAGCCGATCGCGATCGTCGGAATGTCATGCTGTTTCCCGGGCGGGGTGGATTCCCCCGAAGGCCTGTGGCAGATGGTGGCCGAGGGCCGCGACGTGATGTCGGACTTTCCCGCCGACCGCGGGTGGGATCTGGCCGACCTATTCGACCCGGATCCGGACACGCCGCACAAGTCCTACGCGAGCACCGGCGGCTTCGTCGACGGCGTGGCCGACTTCGATCCCGGCTTTTTCGGTATCGCCCCCAGCGAGGCGCTGGCGATGGACCCGCAGCACCGGATGCTGCTGGAGCTGTCCTGGGAGGCACTGGAGCGCTCCGGCATCGATCCGACCGGCTTGCGCGGCAGCGCCACCGGTGTGTTCGCCGGACTGATCGTCCAGGGCTACGGCATGTTCGCCGAGGAGATCGAGGGCTACCGCCTGACGGGCATGACCTCCAGCGTGGCTTCGGGTCGGGTGGCTTATGTGCTGGGGTTGGAGGGCCCGGCGGTGTCGGTGGATACGGCGTGTTCGTCGTCGTTGGTGGCGTTGCATATGGCGGTGCAGTCGCTGCGGTCCGGTGAGTGTGATCTGGCGCTGGCCGGCGGTGCCACCGTCAATGCCACCCCGACCGTCTTCGTGGAGTTCAGCCGGCATCGTGGGCTGGCGCCGGACGGGCGCAGCAAAGCCTATGCGGGCGCGGCCGACGGGGTCGGCTGGTCCGAGGGCGGCGCCTGGATCGGCATGGGTATCGAATTGCTCAACACCGCACCGGTATTCGCGCGCCACATCGAGTCATGCGGTCAGGCCTTCGCGGAATTCGTCGACTGGTCGCTGCTCGACGTGCTCCGCGGCGCTGCGGGGGCACCCGGGCTTGACCGGGTCGACGTCGTGCAGCCGGTACTGTTTGCGGTGATGGTGTCGCTGGCCGAACTGTGGAAGTCGGTCGGGGTGCGCCCGGATGCCGTCATCGGGCACTCTCAGGGCGAGATCGCTGCCGCATATGTGGCCGGTGCGCTGTCGTTGCGCGATGCCGCCAAGGTGGTCACCCTGCGCAGCAAGCTGCTTGTCGGACTGGCCGGACCGGGCGGCATGGTGTCGGTGGCCTGTGGCGAGCAACAGGCGCGGGAGTTGTTGGAGCCCTTTGGCGATCGGGTCAGCATCGCCGCCATCAACGGCCCTTCTGCCGTAGTGGTCTCCGGCGAGGTGGCAGCGCTCGAGGAGCTGATCGCGCAGTGCGCGGACCGGGAGCTGCGTACCCGTCGCATCGATGTGGACTATGCGTCGCACTCGGTCGAGGTGGAGGCGATCGAAGGCCAGCTGACCGAAGTTCTGGCTGGGATCGAGCCGCTTTCGTCGCGGACCGCGTTCTTCTCGTCGGTGACCGGAAGTCGTTTGGACACAGCAGAGTTGGATGCCGAGTACTGGTACCGCAACATCCGGCAGACGGTGCAGTTCGACCAGGCCGTGCGCAGCGCGTGTGGCCACGGATACCGCACCTTCATCGAATCCAGCCCGCACCCCGCGCTGATCGCCGGTATCGAGGACACCTATCGCAACTGCGCGGCCGATTCCGGTGCCGACCCCATCGTCGTGCCCACCTTGGGTCGGGAAGACGGTGGGCTGCAGCGATTCCTGGCGTCGGCCGCCGCGGCCTTCGTTGCCGGCGTGAATGTGGACTGGCGCGGCCCGCTCGACGGTGCCGGCCTGGTCGAGCTTCCCACGTATGCCTTTGAGAAGCGGCGCTTTTGGCTCTCCGGAGAGGGCGTCAGCGTCGACGCATCCGGACTGGGGTTGAGCGCCGGCGGGCATGCGCTGCTGGGCGCTGTCGTGGAGCTTCCGGAATCGGGCGGTGTCGTGTTGACCGGCCGCTTGGCGCTCGGCGCGCACGGCTGGCTGGCCGATCACGCGGTGTCGGGGGTAGTGGTGTTTCCCGGCACCGGGTTTGTCGAGCTGGCAATCCGGGCCGGCGACGAAGTCGGCTGCTCGGTGGTCAACGAACTCACACTGCGCACGCCGCTGGTACTCCCGGCATCGGGTTCGGTTGCGGTACAGGTGGTCGTCGGTGCCGCCGCCGATTCGGCGGAGCGCAGCGTGTCGATCTACTCCCGCACCGACACCGACACCGACGCCGGCTCGGTGTGGGTCTGCCACGCCGAGGGAACCCTGGGCGCCGACTCCGCCCAGCCCGCGGCCGACCTGTCGGCCTGGCCTCCCGCTGGAGCCATCGCGGTCGACGTGGCTGACGGGTACGAGCGGCTGGATGCACGTGGGTACGGGTATGGGCCCGCGTTCCGTAGACTGACTGCGATGTGGGCGCGTGGCGAGGAGCTGTTCGCCGAAGCCCGGTTGCCCGAGGCGGCCGGATCTACCAGCGGTTTCGGCGTGCACCCGGCGCTGCTGGATGCCGCGCTGCACACCGCGGTGATCGCCAATCCCGACGCGGACCTGGTGTTGCCGTTCTCCTGGCAGGGCGTGTCTCTGCACGCGGCGGGGGCCGCGTCGGTGCGGGTACGGATCGCGCCGGTTGGCCCCTCGTCGGTCTCGGTGGAACTCGCCGACGACCTTGGTCTGCCGGTGCTTTCGGTCAAGGCGATGGTGGCCCGCCCGGTAAGCGAGCAGCAGATGCGCGCCGTGGTGTCCGCATCCGGTCCAGACCGGCTGTTCGAGGTGGTCTGGACGCCGATGACGGTTGCCGCCACCGATGCGGCACCCGCCTATGAACTCTTTGAATCCGTTGCGGCTGACGGCGATCCGCTCAGCGGGACCTATCAGCGCACCCATCAGGCGCTGGCGGCTGTGCAGTCGTGGCTGACCGAACATGATTCGGGCGTGCTGGTGGTGGCCACCCGGGGCGCCATGGCGCTGGCCGGCGAGGACGTCACCGATCTGGCCGGCGCGGCGGTATGGGGATTGGTGCGCTCGGCGCAGACCGAGAACCCAGGCCGGCTGGTCCTGGTTGATTCCGACGCTGCGGTCGACGCTGCGGCGGTAGCGACGGCCCTGGCGGTCGGTGAGCCACAAGTAGTGCTGCGCAACGGGCAGCACTACACGGCGCGGGTGCACGCCAGCCGCGCCGCAGACGGCATCCTGGTGCCGCCTGTCGACGGGCCGTGGCGGTTGGGGCTGAGCAGCGCGGGCACCTTCGAGAATCTGCAGCTGGAGCCGGTTCCCAACGCCGGCGCGCCGTTGGGCCCGGGCCAGGTGCGGGTGGCCATGCGCGCCATCGCCGCCAACTTCCGCGACATCATGATCACGCTGGGCATGTTCACCCACGACGCCTTGATCGGCGGCGAAGGTGCCGGCTTTGTCGTCGAAATCGGCCCGGAAGTAACCGAATTCGCGGTCGGCGATGCGGTATACGGATTCTTCCCGGACGGCAGCGGCACGTTGGTGGCCGGCGACGTCAGGCTGTTGCTGCCCAAGCCCGCCGACTGGTCCTACGCCGAAGCGGCCGCAATCTCAGCCGTTTTCACCACCGCTTACTACGCGTTCGTGCACCTGGCCAATGTCCAGCCAGGCCAACGGGTACTGGTCCACGCCGCCACCGGCGGGGTGGGCATGGCGGCCGTGCAGTTGGCCCGGAACCTGGGTCTGGAGGTGTACGCCACCGCCAGCAAGGGCAAATGGGACATCTTGCGGGCCATGGGCTTTGACGAAGACCACATCTCGGATTCGCGCAGCCTGGAATTCGAGGAGAAATTCCGCGAGGTCACCGGTGGCCGTGGCGTCGATGTGGTGCTGGACTCGCTGGCCGGCGAATTCGTGGATGCTTCGTTGCGCCTGCTGGGCCCTGGCGGGGTGTTCCTGGAGATGGGCAAGACCGACATCCGCGACCCCGGCGTCATCGCCCAGGAATATCCGGGTGTGCGCTATCGCGCATTCGACCTGTTCGAACCCGGTCGCCCGCGCATGCACCAGTACATGCTCGACCTGGCCGGGCTGTTTGACGCCGGCGTGCTGCGGCCACTGCCGGTCACGGCCTTCGACGTGCGGCGCGCGCCGGCGGCGTTGCGCTACCTGAGCCAGGCCCGCCATGTCGGCAAGGTCGTGATGACCATGCCTGCCGACCAAGGTGGTGCGCTTGGTGGCGGAACGGTACTTATCACCGGTGGAACCGGCATGGCGGGTTCGGCGCTCGCGCGGCACCTGGTGGCCCACCACGGCGTGGCCCATCTGGTGCTCATCAGCCGGCGGGGCCCCGCCGCACCGGGGGCTACCGAGCTGGTAGCCGAGTTGAGCGCTGCCGGAGCACAGGTCGAGGCGGTGGCCTGTGACGCGGCCGACCGTCCGGCGCTGGCCAAGGTGATCGCCGAAATTCCCGCTCAGCGGCCGCTGTCCGCCGTGGTCCACGCCGGTGGTGTGCTTGATGACGCGGTGATTTCCTCGCTGACCCCCGAACGTGTCGACACGGTGCTGCGGGCCAAAGTCGATGCCGCGTGGAACCTGCACGAGTTGACTCGTGATCTGGATCTTTCTGCGTTCGTGATGTTTTCGTCAATGGCCGGCGTGGTCGGATCCTCGGGCCAGGCCAACTATGCGGCGGCCAACACGTTCGTCGACGGCCTGGCCGCACACCGACGGGCGCACGGCTTGCCGGCCATTTCGCTGGGCTGGGGCCTGTGGGATCAGGCCAGCGACATGACCGGTGGAATGGATGCCGCCGACCGGGCCCGGCTGGGTCGTGAGGGTGTCTTGGCGCTGTCCTCCGATGAGGCAATGGAACTGTTCGACACCGCCCTCATCGTCAACCAGGCGTTCCTGGCTCCGGCCCGGATAGATCTGGCCGCACTGCGCGCTCACGCGGTGGCGGTACCGCCGATGTTCAGTGATCTGGTCAGCGCTCCGACCCGGCGTCAGGTCGACGACGCATTGGCCGCGGCGAAATCGAAATCCGCTCTGGCACATCGCCTGCACGGACTGCCGGAGCCCGAGCAGCACGCCGTGGTGCTGGACTTGGTGCGGTCGCACATCGCCACCGTGCTGGGCACCATCACGCCCGAGGCCATCGACCCGGACAAGGCGTTCCAGGAGCTGGGCTTTGACTCGCTGACCGCCGTCGAAATGCGTAACCGGATCAAAACGGTTACCGGACTTTCGCTTTCGCCAACGTTGATCTTCGACTACCCAACCCCCAACGGTTTGGCCAACTACATTCGTGCCGAACTCGCTGGTGCCCCGCAAGAGGTCAAGCACACCCCGGCCGTACGCGTCACCGGTGACGATCCGATCGCGATCGTCGGCATGTCATGCCGCTACCCCGGTGGCATCGAGTCGCCGGACGACCTGTGGGACATGCTGATGGCCCGTCGCGACGTGCTGTCTGACTTCCCGGCCGACCGAGGCTGGGATCTGGCCGGCCTGTTCAACCCGGATCCTGACGTGCCCGGCGCTTGCTACACCCGCACCGGCGGTTTCGTAGACCGAGTCGGTGATTTCGAACCCGCCTTCTTCGGTGTTGGGCCCAGTGAGGCGCTGGCGATGGACCCGCAACAGCGGATGTTCCTGGAGCTGTCTTGGGAAGCCTTGGAGCGCGCCGGGATTGAGCCGGGCGGTTTGCGTGGCAGCGCCACCGGTGTGTTCGCCGGGGTGATGACGCAGGGCTACGGCATGTTCGCTGCCGAACCCGTCGAAGGCTTCCGTCTGACCGGGCAGCTCTCCAGCGTGGCTTCGGGTCGGGTGGCTTATGTGCTGGGGTTGGAGGGCCCGGCGGTGTCGGTGGATACGGCGTGTTCGTCGTCGTTGGTGGCGTTGCATATGGCGGTGCAGTCGCTGCGGTCCGGTGAGTGTGATCTGGCGCTGGCCGGCGGCGTCACCATCAATGCCACCCCAGACATCTTCGTTGAATTCAGTCGTTGGCGTGGATTGTCAGCGGATGGACGCTGCAAAGCCTTCGCGGGCGCGGCCGACGGCACCGGGTTCTCCGAGGGCGGCGGCCTGCTGGGAATGGGCATGGGACTGCACGCCGGATACCCGGTCTTCGCCGAGGCGTTCAACACCGTTGTCGGTGAGCTGGACCGCCATCTGTTGCGCCCACTGCGTGAGGTCATCTGGGGCCACGACGAAAATCTGCTCAACACAACGGAGTTCGCCCAGCCGGCGCTGTTCGCCGTGGAAGTCGCGTTGTACCGGCTGCTGGAGTCCTGGGGTGTGCGACCCGATTTCGTGATGGGGCACTCGGTCGGTGAATTGTCGGCCGCCCACGTCGCCGGTGTCTTGTCGCTGGAGAATGCGGCGGTGCTGGTAGCCGCGCGCGGCCGGCTCATGCAGGCGCTGCCCGACGGTGGCGCGATGATTGCCGTGCAGGCAACCGAACAGGAAGTGCTGCCCCTACTCGGTGCCCAGGTCAGCATCGCGGCCATCAACGGACCGGCGTCGGTGGTGATTTCGGGCGCCCAGGACGCGGTGAGCGCCGTGGCCGAGCAGCTTCGAGCCGACGGCCGCAGGGTGCACCGGCTAGCCGTCTCGCATGCCTTCCACTCGCCGCTGATGGATCCGATGATCGACGAATTCGCAACGGTGGCCGGTGAACTCACGGTCAATGCGCCCACCATCGGGATCATTTCCAACCTGACCGGGCAGCTGGCCGGAGAGGACTTCGGCTCGGCGGCCTACTGGAAGCGTCACGTCCGGGATGCGGTGCGATTCGCCGACAGCATCCGCTTCGCGCAGTCAGCCGGTGCCGCCCGATTCCTGGAAGTGGGCCCCAGCAGCGGTCTTACCGCATCGATCGAAGAGGTGTTCTCCGATGCTGCGGTGACCAACCCGGTGGCCACGGCCTCCGCGCTGCGCAAGGACCGACCGGAGCCGGTGAGCCTGGTGAGCGCCGTGGCAGGGGTATTTGTCGCCGGCACCGCCGTAGACTGGCGAGCCGTGGTGGGGCAGTCCCGCTTTGTGGAGTTGCCGACCTATGCCTTCGAGCGGCGACGGTTCTGGCTCTCGGGGGATGCAGTTGCCGCCGACGCGGCCGGCTTGGGGCTGCAGGCCGGCGAACACGCACTGCTGGGCGCGGTGGTGGAGCTCCCCGCATCGGGCGGAGTGGTGCTCACCGGCCGCTTGTCGCTTGCGGCGCAGGGCTGGCTGGCCGACCACGCCGTCGGCGGTGTGGTGATGTTCCCGGGTGCCGGCTTCGTCGAGCTGGCCATTCGCGCCGGCGACGAGGTGGGCTGTCGAGTGGTCGACGAACTGACGCTGGCCGCACCGCTGGTACTGCCGTCCGGGGGCTCGGTCGCGGTACAGGTGGTAGTCGGTAGCCCCGATGACTCCGGTGCCCGCGCGGTGTCGGTGTACTCGCGTGGCGACGCCGGCTCGGACTGGGTACTGCACGCCGAGGGCTCGCTGGGTTCTGGTTCGCCGGAGCCGGCCACCGATCTGTCGACGTGGCCGCCGGTCGGCGCCGTCGAGGTGGAAAACGCCGACGGATACCAGCAGTTGGCCGAACGCGGGTACGGCTACGGCCCGGCGTTCCGTGGCCTGAATGCGATGTGGCGTCGCGGCGACGAAGTGTTCGCCGAGGTTGCCTTGCCCGCCGACGCCGGGGTATCGGTGTCCGGCTTCGGTATTCATCCGGTGATGCTGGACGCCGCGTTGCACGCCGTGATACTGGCTTCCGATGGCGCCGACGATTTCGGGGTCCCCGAGGGTTCGGTCCTGGTTCCGTTCGCCTGGCAGGGCGTGACGCTGCATGCCGCGGGAGCCTCGGCGGTTCGGGCGCGCATTGCGCCCGCGGGGCCATCCGCGGTCTCGATCGAATTGTCCGATGGGCTAGGACTACCGGTGCTCTCGGTTGCGTCGATGCTGGCAAGGCCAGTGACCGATCAGCAGCTGCGGGCTGCGGTATCAGGGGCCGGACCCGATCGCCTGTTCGGGGTGGATTGGACGGCGCAGCCCTCGGCCGAATTGCAGCCTGTGCCGGTACGTATCTGGGGCGCAGTGGAGTCCGAAGGCGATGACGACCCCGGGGCCTCGGTGGTGTTCGAGTCCGTGCCTCAGGCCGGTGAGGTGGTGGCGGGTGTGTATGCGGCCACCGCCGCCGTGCTCGAGGTGCTGCGATCCTGGCTGTCCCGTGATGGGGTAGGGCAATTGGTCATCACCACGCGCGGCGCGGTGGCGCTGCCGGACGAGGATGTCACCGATCTGGCAGGCTCGGCGGTATGGGGATTGGTGCGCTCGGCACAGACCGAGCACCCCGGTCGAATCGTGTTGGTCGACACCGATGCGCAACTTGACGAACATGCTGTAGCGGCGGTGTTGGCCGCCGGCGAGCCGCAGGTGCTGTGGCGCAACGGCGAGGTGTACACCGCGCGGGTACACGGCAGCCGCGCGGTTGCCGGCCTGCTGGTGCCACCGGGTGATGGCCCGTGGCGCTTGGGTATGAGCACCGCGGGCACGTTCGAAAACCTGCGCCTGGAAACGATTCCCGATGCTGATGCCGCGCTGCAACCGGGGCACGTTCGGGTCGCCTTGTCGGCGATGGCCGCAAACTTCCGCGACGTCATGATCGCGCTGGGTCTCTACCCCGACCCGGACGCGGCGATGGGCGTGGAAGGCGCCGGCGTCGTCGTCGAAACCGCCTCGCCAGACGGGCGTTTCGCGGTGGGCGACCGGGTCGTGGGTCTGTTCCCGGAGGGCACCGGGACAATCGCCATTACCGACCACCGACTGCTGGTCAAGATCCCCGCGGGTTGGTCTGACACCGCGGCCGCCACCACCTCGGTCGTGTTCGCCACCGCCTTCTACGCGCTGCGGGACTTGGCCTCGGTGCAGCCCGGACAGCGGATCCTGGTGCACGCGGCCACCGGTGGCGTCGGCATGGCGGCCGTGCAGCTGGCCCGGCACTGGGGTCTCGAGGTATTCGCCACGGCCAGCAAGGGCAAGTGGGACACGTTGCGGGCCATGGGCTTTGACGAGGACCACATCGGTGACTCACGCAGCCTGGAATTCGAGGACAAGTTCCGGGCGGCCACCGGCGGGCGCGGCATGGACGTGGTGCTCGACTCGTTGGCGGGCGAATTCGTCGACGCGTCGCTACGGCTGGTTGCCCCCGGCGGTGTCTTCTTGGAGATGGGCAAGACCGACATCCGCGAGGCCGCGGTGGTCGCCCAGCAGCACACCGGTGTGCGATACCGGGCCTTCGACCTCTTCGAGGCGGGGCCGGATCACATCGCGCAGATCCTCGCCGAGCTCGCCGCGCTGTTCAGCGAGGATGTGCTGCGGCCTCTTCCGGTGACGACTTTTGACGTGCGGCGCGCGCCGGCGGCCTTGCGCTACCTGAGCCAGGCCCGCCATGTCGGCAAGGTCGTGTTGACCATGCCCGACGCGTGGGCGGCAGGCACGGTACTCATCACCGGTGGCACCGGGATGGCCGGCTCGGCGCTGGCCCGCCATGTGGTGGCTCACCACGGGGTGCGTCAGTTGGTCCTGGTCAGTCGGCGTGGTCCGGACGCTCCGGGGGCCGCAGAGCTGGCCGAGGAGTTGAGCGCCTTTGGCGCCCAAGTCCAGGTGGTCGCCTGTGACGCCGCCGACCGGGCGGCGCTGGCTAAGCTGATTGCCGATATTCCGGTGCAGCACCCGCTGTCCGCCGTGATTCACACCGCTGGGGCGCTGGATGACGCGGTGGTCACCTCGCTGACGCCCGAGCGCATGGAAATGGTGCTGCGGGCAAAGGTGGATGCGGCGTGGAACCTGCATGAGCTCACCCGCGACATGGATTTGTCCGCGTTTGTGATGTTTTCGTCGATGGCCGGCCTGGTGGGTTCGTCGGGCCAGGGCAACTACGCGGCCGCCAACTCGTTCCTGGATGGGCTGGCCGTACACCGGCAAGCGCACGGCCTGCCGGCGATTTCGCTGGGGTGGGGTCTGTGGGATCAGGCCAGCAACATGACCGGCGGATTGGCAGCGGTCGACTTCAAGCGGTTCGTCCGAGACGGCATCGTGGCCATGTCCTCCGATGAAGCGCTCGGATTGCTCGACACCGCAATGGTCCTCGGCGAACCATTCATGTTGCCCGCCCACATCGACTTTGCCGCATTGCGGGTGAAGTTCGACGGCGGGACCCTGCCGCCGATGTTCGTTGATCTGATCAACGCGCCCACTCGACGTCAGGTCGATGATTCCCTGGCCGCGGCGAAGTCGAAATCGGCTCTGCTGCAACGCCTCGAAGGACTGCCCGAAGATGAGCAGCACGCCATCTTGCTGAACTTGGTGCGCTCCCACATCGCGACAGTGCTGGGCAACTCCAGCCCGGACGCGATCGACCCGGACCGTGCCTTCCAGGAACTTGGCTTCGATTCGCTGACCGCGGTCGAGATGCGCAACCGACTCAAGTCGGCGACGGGGCTGGCGCTTTCGCCCACGCTCATCTTCGACTACCCCAACTCCGCCGCGTTGGCCGGTTACATGCACCGGGAACTGGTCGGCGCGTCGCCGCAAAGCGACACCACGGCCGAGGCACCCGGGGAAGCCGAACTGCAGCGGGTGGTCGCCTCGATTCCGGTCAAGCGCCTGCGCCAAGCCGGGGTGCTGGAACTGTTGCTCGCGTTGGCAAATGAGACCGGCGGCAATGGGCAGGCCGCGGTGACCGCGGAGACCAGCGAGGAAGATCTAGCGGACATGGACCTCGACGCCCTGGTCAACGCGGCGTTCATGAACGACGACGAGTAGACATGAGCCGCACCCGCAGGGGTGCAGAGTAAAGCAATGAGGAGGAGCGGTGCTCACTAGCGAGGAAACTCAGTGAGGGTCGCGGTCACCGGGGCCGGTAGGGTGCTGGGCCGTGGCCTGGCCTCCCGATTGCTCAGCCAGGGCCACGAAGTCGTCGGGATGTCGCGCCGGCGGCCCGACAGCTGGCCGAGTCAGGCCGACTTCGTTGCCGGCGATATCCGCGACGCGGCCGCGGTCCGGCGCGCAATCACGGGCGCGGACGTGGTCGCCCACTGCGCATGGGCCCGGAACCCGGGTCCGGACGGCCGGATCAGCCAGCAGATCAACATCGACGGAACCCGCAACGTCTTGGATGCGATGGCAGCCTGCGGTACCGGCCGCATCGTGGCCCCCAGCTCCCCCCACGTCTACCGGCCGGGTCTGCCGATGCCGGCCACCGAACACGGTGCGGTGGCGCCAGCTTCGGCCGAGGGGCGGCACAAGGCGGGCGTCGAGCAGATGCTGCAGGAGTCCGGCGCGCAATGGGTTGCCGTGCGTTCGGCGCTCATCGTAGGGCGCAACATCGACAACTGGGTGCGCCGGTTGTTTGCTCTGCCGGCGTTCCCCGACGGTTCGGCAGATGACGTACTGCAGGTGGTGCACCTCGACGACGTACTTCGGCTGCTGACGCGCGCGGTATCGGACGTCGGTGCGGGCACCGGTCCGGTCAATCTCGCCGCCCCGGGGCTACCCACGTTGCGCGAGATCGCCACGGCACTGCGACGCCCCATCCTGCCGGTCGGCGCGGCGCTTCGCCGTATTGGGTCGGTCGCCGAATTCCAATTGGTGCAAGGCGTTCCCGTGATGGACACCGCGCGGTTGCACGATGAATGGAAGTTCCAGCCGGCCTTCACCGCCGAGGAGTCTGTCGAGGACTTCGCGCTGGCCGTGCGTGGCCGAGTCTCGTTGGGCAGACGGGTGGTATCGCTGCCCTGGCGACTCGCCAACATCCAGGACCTGCCCGCCGTTGACGCTCCCGCGCAAGACGGTGTGGTTCCCCGGCTGGCAGGCCCGGAAGGTGTCAACGGGGAGTTCGACACACCTATCGATCCGCGTTTCCCGACGTTTCTGGCCACCAATCTGTCCGAAGCGTTGCCCGGTCCGTTCTCGCCTTCATCGGCATCGGTCACCGTGCGTGGCCTGCGTGCGGGCGGCGTCGGTATTGCCGAACGGTTGCGGCCAGGTGGAGTGATTCAGCGCGAGATCGCAATGCGCACCGTCGCGGTGTTCGCCCATCGGCTTTACGGGGCCATCACATCGGCGCACTTCATGGCCGAGACAGTGCCATTCGCCAAGCCGGCGATGATCGTCAGCAACAGCGGGTTCTTCGGCCCGAGCATGGGCTCGCTGCCCATTTTCGGCGAGGAACGCCCACCGGCAGAATCCAGCTTCGTGCGCCGGCAACTGCGCACCGTTCGCAATATCGGCGTATTCGGCGTCAACCTGGTCGGCCTGAGCGCCGGTTCGGCCTTGGACACCAACGATTTCATCGCCGATGTCGACCGCCTGGAGCAGCTTGCCGGGGGCGATGTCACCACGCTTGACGATCGGCGCCTGCTGAGCCTGATTCTGCTGGCCCGCGACCACGTGGTGCACGGCTGGGTGCTGGCTTCGGGTTCCTTCATGCTCTGTGCCGCATTCAACGTGCTGTTGCGCGCCGTGAGCGGCCGCGACACCGCCCCGGCCGCGGGGCCCGAACTGGTCAGCGCCCGTTCGGTGGAAGCGGTACAGCGCCTGGTGGACGCGGCGCGCCACGACGAAGCCGTGATTCGGCTGCTGTCCGAACCCGGGGACCGCCTCGGCAAGCTGGCGGTGGCGGCGCCGCACTTCTACGATGCAGTGCGCCAAGAGCTTTCGCTGATTGGGCACCGTGGGCCGGCGGAAGTCGAGATGATGTCGACCAGCTACGCCGACAACCCGGAATTGTTGGTCGGCATGGTGGCCAAGACATTGAGCACCTCCTCGGTGCCGCAACCGCCGCAGCCGTCGATACCATTGCAGGCCAAGCCGATCGCGGTGCTGGCCGCACGCCAACTGCGTGACCGGGAAGCGCGCCGAGACAAGATGGTTCGCGCGATCTGGGTGCTGCGCGCCCTGCTGCGCGAGCATGGGCGCCGGCTGGCCGAAGCCGGCGTGCTGCACGCCTCCGACGATGTCTTCTACCTCTTGGTCGACGAACTCGACGCACTGCCCGCGGACGTGGCCGAGTTGGTGGCCCGGCGCCGCGCAGAACAACGCAGGCTGACCGCCGTCGTCCCACCCACGGTGTTCAGTGGGAAGTGGGAGCCGTCGACCGCCTCGGCGGCGGCGCTAACGGCCGGGGGCACCTTGCGCGGAGTCGGCGTCTGCGGCGGGCGGGTGCGTGGCCGGGTGCGGATCGTGCGTCCGGAGACCATCGATGAACTAGAGCCGGGCGAAATTCTGGTCGCCGAGGTCACCGACGTCGGCTACACGGCTGCCTTCTGCTACGCGGCGGCCGTCGTCACCGAACTGGGTGGCCCCATGTCGCATGCGGCTGTGGTGGCCCGCGAGTTCGGGTTCCCCTGTGTGGTGGACGCCCAGGGCGCCACCCGGTTCTTGCCGCCGGGCGCGCTCATCGAGGTCGACGGCACCACCGGGGAGATCCAAGTGCTCGAGCTGGCGGCCGAAGGCGATTCATCGGTTACGCAGAGCGATCCCGCTGATTTGGCCTAGTCGGCGAGTTAGTAGCCACAGAAATCACCCGGGCGCTAACCCGTAGCCCCTCCTCGCGCCCGAGCTGGCGGATGCGCTCGTTGTTGACCTGCCAGCGGGCCCGGCGGGCCATGCGTTGAAGCCCCTCGGGCACGCGAGCTGCTAGATGCCCGCCTGGGCGTAGACGTTCTTGTGGATGGTTTCGCAGATGTCCTCGAGCGGGAGGTCGTTCGCGTCATTCGCGAAGGGGCTTTCGATCTCGACGGCGATTTCCTCGATGCCGAAGAATGTGTAGGCGATGATGAGGACGTCGACAATGGTCGTCCAGCCGAAGGTCTCGACCATGGCGAAGGGGAGGGTGAAGCAATAGAGTACAAGCGCCCGGCGCAGGTGCACGGCGTAGGCGAAGGGCATCGGCGTCTTGCGAATTCGTTCGCAGCCGCCGAGGTAGTCGACCAGGAGCTGAATGTTCTGGTCCATCGAGGTGAGCATGATGTCGGAGATCAGGCCCCGCTCGCGCGCCTCCCGGAGGCAATCGGACATGTTGCCGGCGACAGCGAGAGGCGGATGCTGGGCGTCGATCACCTCCTGCGCCTCGGCGGGCGGAAGTTCGGCGATTTGTGGCCCGAGGCCTTTGGTACCGCGCAGGCTGTGCATGGCCGCCCAGGGAAAGACGGCTGTCCATCGGGTAAGTCGGGCCACCAGCGCGGGATCTCCGGTGATGTATACGCTGGCGCTCCGGACGAGGTTGCGTGTTTCATTCACGATGCCTCCCCATAGCTTGCGCCCCTCCCAGAAACGGTCGTAGCTGGAGTTGGTGCGGAAAACCAGAAGGAGACCGAGAGCGAGGCCCATCAGGGTGTGCAGCTGGAACGGCATGCCGACCGGCGCGACATAGTTGTGAAAGGTGACAACCGCCGCCGACCACGCGACGCATAGGGAGACGCGACCGCTGATCTCCCGGACCAGCGAGCCGCGGATGTCAAAAAAGTGGTCCAGCCATTTGTGCGAGTCGTATTCGATCATGATCTACTTCGCGTAGTTGGGATAGACGGGCTCTGCAGGCGCGGGCGCTGGGTTCTTGGTGAGGGCTTCCATGGCGACGGTTGCGGCGCGCTCCAACTGCGGATCATGCCCCTGCCGCACCGCCGCCGGATGCTTCCAGATTTCAATGTCTGGCGCAACACTTTGCTTCCAGGTCAGCGGCGCCGGACGTGTTGCGCAAGGCGAGATTGGCAGCGGTGAGCGAACCGCCATCCTTAGCAGCGGAAATCCGAGGATGCCCACCAGCCTGCCCCGGGTGCGGGTGCCGACCAACGGCGCCAGCTTGTGGAATGTAACGCCCATGACGGGCGTGATGGTGTCATGGCCATGGCGGGTGCGTCAGTAGTTCATCCACCGGCGGCAGCCGAAGTCGAGTACCTGAGCGGCTGCCTGCCCGCCGCCGGTGAAGCATCCTCGATAATCACGCCCCGGCACCCGGACTGCGCAAAGTAGCTGACGACGTCAACCGTAGCTGGCCGATGCGGGCCAGACCGCGAGGTGAAATCTGTTGACATCTCTACAAACCCGCCACAGTCGGGCAAGTCATCGGCCCCACCGCGTGGCCCGCCAAAGGGGGGGCTGCCTTCCCATTGCACTGGATATCACCGAGGCATAGCAGCCGACGGGCACGCCTCAGCAGCTGAACGCGGCGCCCACACCGTCGGGCGGCGGTACCGACCGCAGGCAGCCGAACGGCTCGACGCCGGCGCTGCTGAGCCCAATGGCGGACTGATGGGCGTAGTTGACGCAAAAAACGCCGGCCTGATCGGCTCGGCAACGGTAGTCGCCGAACGACAGCGAGTCGCCGTTGGCCAACTCGGGCCCGTTGCCGTTGGTGAACGGTCCCGGGTCGCCTCGGGAGGCCCCGACCCGCAAGTTGGTGCCGTCAAAATCGACCCAGCCGCCCTTCCATTCGCCGTAGGCGGTGGGGGGTGGGGGAGACGGGTTGGTCAGGCTGACCAGGCAGGCCATCGCGTCACCGGTGTGCTTGGTGTCGGTCAGGCAGGACACTTTGCCGCCTTGGGCGCTGAATGCGATATCGTCGCCGAGCTCGGTGGTGACATCCTCTCGCGTCACACTGTGATAGCGCGCCGGATCAGCGGCGTGACCAGCCTCTATCCAGGCAATGACCTCGGAGATCGGCGCCCCGGCCGACGGCACCTTCGAGGCTGTGGGAAGTTTGCTTGTCGAGGAAGAAACGCTACTGCTCGGCGTCGCCGGGGTGCTGGTCTGCGAACGACCCGAGTCGCTGTCGACGTCATGTGCGCACCCGGCAACCAGCAACGGTACTGCGACTAGCGCGGCGATTCGCATCCCGTCAGGCTAGCCGCCCTGAGGGGATTTCAAGTGGTACGCACGCCGTGTGCGTTTCGGGTCCGCTAACGTCGGGTTATGCATGAGCGCACCGTCCGCGCCCGCACGGCCACCGGCGTCGTTGAAGGCTTCACTCGCGACGGCGTGCACCGCTGGCGGTCCATCCCCTACGCGCGGGCTCCGATCGGCCCGCTCCGGTTCCGCGCGCCGCGGCCCCCGCAGCCCTGGTCGGGTGTCCGCCACTGTCATGGGTTCACTCACTGCTCGCCTCAGCAGCGCCGCTACACCATGCTCGGCCTGGGCAAATACCAGCCGATGAGCGAAGACTGCCTGACCCTCAACGTCGTCGCACCCGAAGCCCCCACGCATCGACCGCTGCCGGTCATGGTCTTCATCCACGGTGGGGGCTACATCCTGGGCAGCTCGGCGACTCCGATATATGACGGCGCGGCACTGGCGAGGCGAGGCTGCGTCTATGTTTCGGTCAACTATCGGCTGGGCGCGCTCGGGTGTCTGGATCTGTCTTCGCTGTCGACACCGGACATCGCCATCGACGGCAACCTGTACCTGCGCGACCTGGTGATGGCATTGCAGTGGATCCAGGACAACATCGCGGAGTTCGGTGGTGATCCGGACAACGTCACCATCTTCGGGGAAAGCGCGGGCGCGCATATCACCGCCACGCTGCTGGCGGTTCCGGCGGCCAAAGGTCTTTTCGCCCGCGCGATCTCGGAGAGTCCGGCCGCCGGTATGGTGCGTCCGCGGGAAATCGCGGCCGAATTCGCGACACGCTTTGCCCGACTGCTCGGTGCGCGCAAGCACGACGCCGCCAGCGCGCTGATGCGGGCAACCGCGGCTCAACTGGTGCAAACCCAGCACCGGCTGATCGATCAGGGCATGCAGAAACGCTTGGGCGCCTTCCCAATCGGCCCAACCTTCGGTGATGACTGCCTGCCGCTGGACCCCGTCGAGGCCATGCGCGCCGGGCAATCACACAAAGTGCCGCTCATCGTCGGCACCAACGCCGACGAGGGCCGCCTGTTCACCCGGTTCCTCAAAATGCTGCCGACCAACAAGGCGATGATCGACGAGTTGCTCGCCGACACCGAACCGGCTACCCGTGAACGCATCACCGCGGCCTACCCGAACTATCCGGAGTCCGCTGCCTGCATACAGCTGGGCGGTGATTTCGCATTCAACGCCGCGGCCTGGCAGATCGCCGAAGCCCAAGGAGCGCACGCTCCCACGTACCTCTATCGCTATGACTACGCGCCACGGACATTGCGCTGGTCCGGGTTCGGGGCCACGCATGCGACCGAGTTGTTCGCCGTCTTCGACATCTATCGAACCAGGTTCGGCGCGCTTCTGACCGCCGCCGCCGACCGCAGACACGCGTTGCGGGTCAGCGACGAGGTGATCCGGCGCTGGCGCTCGTTCAGCCAGACCGGTACGCCCGGCGAGGACTGGCCGGCTTACACGCACACCCGCCGTGCTGTCATGGTGATCGACCGCAAGAGTCGCGTCGAGATCGATCCGCACCAGCACCGCAGGCTGGCGTGGGACGGCTTCTCGCTGGCGCGGTGAACGTCATGAACGACGAGGGCGACCAGAACGCGGGCATCATCGAAGAACCCGGCGACCTCACCGCGTCGTGGCTGACCGAAAAGATCGGCGCCGGGGACGTCACCGAATTCACCGTCGAGCGGATCGGCACCGGCCAGATGAGCGAGTGCTACCGCGTCCAGCTCACCTACGCGATGCCCGGCGGTCCGTCGTCGGTGGTGCTCAAGGTCGCGGCCACCGATCCGATGAGCCGCCAGACCGGCCAGGCGCTGGGGCTCTACGAACGCGAAGTTCGCTTCTACGCCGAAGTGGTGCCGCGTCTGGGTGGGCCGATAGCGCCGTGCTATCACGCCGCCGTCGACGCCCAAACGGGCGCATTCGACCTGTTGCTCGGTGATGCGGGGCCAGCGCTGGTCGGCGACGATATTGCCGGTGCCACGGTCGCACAGGCACAGCTCGCGGTCAGTCAGCTGGGGCGGCTGCACGGTCCGCTGCTCGGTGACGCGGCACTGGCCGAAGCGCCATGGCTCAACCGTGATTCGCCGCTGAACCAAGCCATGGTCAGCGGGCTGTACGCGGGGTTCCTCGACCGCTACGGCGAGCAGATCGACCCACGCAGTCGCATGGTGTGTGAACGGTTGGTGGCGGCGTTCGACGGCTACCTGGCTCAGGAGTCCTCCCGAGGCGCAATCCAGGGCTTGGTGCACGGTGACTACCGTTTGGACAACCTGCTTTTCGGTGCCGCCGGTGCCGAGCGGCCGTTGACAGTGGTGGACTGGCAGACCGTATCTTGGGGCCCGGCTCTGACAGATCTGGCCTACTTCCTGGGCTGTGCCCTGCAACCGAATGAGCGGCGCGCGCACTACGACGACCTGCTGCGGACCTATCACGATGCGTTGGGCCCGGAAGCGCCGATCACGCTCGAGCAAGTCGCCGACGAGGTACGGCGGCAGAGCTTTTTCGGCGTGATGATGGCGATCGTGTCATCGATGCTGGTGGAACGGACCGACCGGGGCGATCGGCTGTTAATGACGATGCTGCACCGCCACTGCGAACACGTTCTGGACACCGACGCCCTGGCCACGCTGCCGGATGCGGCACCGCCGGAACCGTTGTGCCCGGGTGAGCAAGACGAAATGGCGCACGAGCCCACCGATGAGCCGCTCTGGAGTGAAAGCTGGTACGCCGATTTCGTCGATGCCGCACAGGGTTTGGGCGGCTGGTTTCGTCTCGGCCGAATAGCGAACCAGCAGAAGGCGTGGGTACACGCGTTGCTGTGCGGGCCCGACATGGCGACCGTGGCGGTTGCCGACATCGAGGTCGCGCTACCCGATGACCCGTGGGCGGTGCGAACCGGTGATATTGAGCTGCGCCACCATGCCACGGCACCGCTGCAGACCTATGCGGTGGAGTTGCGGGCGCGAGGCCAGGCATACGAGGACCCGTCAGCGTTGCTGCGCGGGGAGCCCGGGGATCCGGTCGAGGTAACGATGAACCTGGTCTGGACAACCAACGGAGTCCCCTACCAATACCGGCTGACGTCGCGTTACGAGATCCCTTGCACGGTAGCGGGTACCGTGACCGTCGACGGGACGCACTATCGCGTCGATGCGGTCCCCGGACAGCGTGACCATTCCTGGGGTGTGCGCGACTGGTGGAGCATGGACTGGATGTGGAGTGCGCTGCATCTCGACGACGGAACCCACCTGCACGGGGTGAACATCCAGCTGCCGGGCACTCCCGCCTTCAGCGTTGGCTACGTTCAGGATTCCGGCGGGAACCTCACCGAGCTGCAGGCCGTGAACTTTCGGGAAGCGTTCGGCGGCAACGGCTTACCGCAGAACACGACGTTGAGTCTGAAACCGGGTGATATCACGGCGAAAGTCGACGTACGTGCCCACGCGCCGGTACGCCTGAGTGCCTCCGACGGGCGCGTGAGCCATTTCCCGCGCGCGTGGGTCGCTGTGGCCACCACGGATGGTCGCAGCGGCGTCGGATGGATGGAATGGAACCGCAACCAGGTGTGAGCGTCCACCGGTCGCCGAAACCGTCACCGATCGTGGTGATGGGTGTTTGCGGGGCAGGCAAGTCGACGGTAGGGGCGGCGCTGGCACAGCGTTTGGGGGTGCCGTTCACGGAGGCTGACACGCTGCATTCGCAGGCCAACGTCACGAAGATGGCCGCCGGCAAGCCCCTTGACGACGATGATCGCCGCCCCTGGTTGCGGCGGGTCGGGCGGTGGTTGGCCGACCATCCCGGCGGGGGCGTGATCAGCTGTTCGGCGCTGGCGCGCCGGTACCGCGACGCGTTGCGGGAGAACTGTCCGCAGGTTGAGTTTCTCCATCTGAGCGGCTCCGCAGAACTGATCGGCCGCCGTTTGGCCGCCAGGTCGGATCACTTCATGCCGGCCACCCTGCTGCGCTCCCAACTGGACACATTGGAGCCGCTCGGTGACGACGAGCGAGGTGTAACCGTGGACATCGACGGTGTGGGCGGCGATGTCGATTCGATCGTCGAGGCGTTCCTGGCTAGTGGCTAGTGCCGACGGCCCCTAACCGGGGCCTCGACCCGCGCACGCGCGGTGTCGGCGAGCTGGGTGCCTTGGTGGCGTGCGGTCTCGGCAAGTTCAGCCCCGCGAACGCGGGCGCTGTGGGCTAGGCGCTCGCCCCGCCTGCGTGCCGCCTCGGCCAGCGGGGCACCTTTCTCCGCTGCGGTGCTTGCCAGCTCCCTGCCGCGTTCCAGCGCGGCTTCCGCATAGGGGGCGCTCTTCTCCGCTGCGGTGCTGGCCAGCTCGCGGCCGCGCTCGGCTCCCGCCTGTATGCCATGCACGATCTTGTCGCCCAACTCGGACTCCAGCCGCATGTCGTCGGATCCCGGCAGAGCCGAAGACACCGCGCCGGACAACTTCTCGGCGGCCCGCCGGCCCCGCCAGGCCAATGACGGCTTGCCCGCGGTGTCGGCGGACGCGATGATCAGTCCGCCGAGCAGGCTTACGTCAGTGAGGAATTCCCGTCGCTTCTGGGCTTTGCGGTCCGGGTCTGGCTCGTTCCAAAACAAGTGGGCGCCAAGGTTTCCCGGTACCACCGTCAAGGCCAGCGCAGCGGAGGCCAGGCGCGGCAACCGGCCCGTGGCCAGGAGCAGGCCACCGCCGATCTGAACGGCGGCGTTGATCTGGGCGACGGTTTCGGGATCCGCCGGGACGCGGCTGCCCATCGGTTCCGGCAGGGTGCGCAAACCCGCCACCGCGGGTGCGGCGGCCTGCGCCGCCGGCTTGGGGTTCAGCAGCGACTCGACGCCCTGGCCGATGAACGCCGCCGACAGCATGGGTCGTGCGATTCTGCGGATCAACATGATTCTCGTATTACCCGCTGTGCCGGCGAACAAACCCACGGCCGGTTTGTCCCGCCGCACGGTGACCACGTCCCGCTGGCGATATGGTGGACGCTGTGCGAGCGTTGATCATCGTCGATCTGCAGAACGATTTCTGCGCCGGCGGCGCGCTGCCAGTGCAAAACGCTGACCTCGTGGCACGCGCGATCAACGACTATCTGGCTGGTAGCCCCGGATATGACCGCGTGGTGGCCACCCAGGACTTTCACATCGATCCTGGTGCTCACTTCTCGGATTGCCCGGATTACTCGTCGTCATGGCCGCCGCACTGTCGTGCCGGCAGTACCGGCGCCCAGTTCTGTCCGGATCTGGACGTCGCCCCGATTGAGGCGGTGTTCCGAAAGGGCGCCTACTGCGCTGCCTACAGCGGATTCGAGGGTGTGGATCACCACGGCACGACGCCGGAGGACTGGCTGCGACAGCGAAGTATCGATGCGGTCGACGTGGTTGGTGTTGCCACCGACCACTGCGTGCGTCAGACCGCCGAAGGCGCGGCTCGGGCCGGCTTCGCTACCCGGGTGCTGCTGGACCTGACCGCGGGCATTTCGGCCGAGACAACCGAGGTGGCGCTGGCCGGGATGCGCACCGCCGGGGTCGCGTTGGTCGGGAGCCGGTAATGGCCCTACCCAAGCGCGACGATCTCCTGGCCGCCGTCGAGCGGTCGCCACGGGCCGCCGCGGCCCACGATCGCGCCGGCTGGGTGAGTCTGTTCACCAGCGACGGCCGCGTCGAAGACCCAGTGGGGTCGATGCCACACGTGGGGCATGAACAGATCGGCCGGTTCTTCGACACGTTCATCGGTCCACGAGACATCAAGTTCCACCGGGACCTCGACATCGTCTGCGGCACGGTGGTACTGCGCGATTTCGAACTCGAGGTGGCAATGGCTGCGGGCGTCACGATGTTCGTCCCCGCCTTTCTTCGCTACGACCTGCGAAAGGCCAGCGACGAATGGAAGATCGCCGTGCTGCGGGCGTATTGGGACCTGCCGGCGATGATGCTGCAGTTCCTGCGCGGGGGAGCGCAGGTAGCCAAGCCCGCACTCATGCTCTCCCGGGGTTTACTGGGCAATCAGGGGTTGCGCGGGACCGCGGGTTTCATGACCGGATTCCGGCGGTCGGGTGCGCGTCACCAAGCGCTGGTGTCGACCTTCCTCGACGCCGTCGTTCGTGGCGACAGCCAGGCCGCAACGCGGACCCTCTCGGACACGGCCACAATAACTTTGGGCGACGACGATGTGCTGGAGCTGGCTGAACTCATCGAGCAGCTTCGTCGGGCCACCTGGTCGAAGATGATCGGATCCGGGTCCACCGTCACGGTGTCAGTTGTCACTGATCACGGGCGGGGCATCATGTTCGCCGAGTTGCCCTGGCGAGGCAATGAAATCCACCGAGTCCGCTACTTCCCGAGCTGATCGCGGCCAATCCGGCGCAACGCGGGTACTAAGGACCTAGATACCGTCGGCGTTGGAGCCGGGGCCACCATCGGGAGCGAAATGTTCGACAAGCCGCTGCGGCGCCGGGAGCTGCTGCGGGGTGCTGGACTACTCACCGCGGCGGCCCTGGCACCGGTGGCGGCCGGTTGCGCTTCCGACGATGACGCCCTGACGTTCTTTTTCGCGGCGAATCCTGAGGAAGCGGACGCCCGGATCCGGGTTGTCGAGGCGTTCGGGCGCAGTCATCCCGACATCAAGGTGCGGACGTTGTTGTCAGGTCCGGGGGCCTTGCAGCAGATATCGACGTTTTGTGCCGGCGGCAAGTGTCCAGATGTATTGATGGCGTGGGAATTGAGTTACGCCGAACTGGCCGATCGAGGCGTGTTCCTGGATCTGAACACCATGCTGGCGCGGGACCAGAAGTTCGCCGACGAGCTGGCCGCGGACAGCATCGGGGCACTGTATGACACCTTCGCCTACAACGGGGGCCAGTACGCGTTTCCCGAGCAGTGGTCGGGAAACTTCCTGTTCTACAACAGAGGGCTCTTCGCGGACGGCGGTGTGCCACCTCCGCCGACCAGCTGGGACCAGCCCTGGAGCTTCGCCGAGTTTCTGGACACGGCCCGCGCGCTCACCAAGCGCGACGGCGCGGGCCGGGTCACACAGTGGGGATTTGTCGACACGTTTGTGCCGCCGCTTTCGGCCGGGCTGTTCGCGTTGAACAACGGCGTACCGCGGTCGACTCCGCGGATGAATCCGACCCACCTCAATTTTGACGACGACGCCTTCATCCAGGCCGTGCAGTTCTACGCGGACCTGTCCGCCAAGCACCAGGTGGCCCCCACCGCATCGGAGCTGCAGTCGATAGCCACCACCGACCTCTTCTCGTTGGGCAAGGCGGCGATGGCACTGGGCGGCCATTGGCGATACCAGACCTTCGACCGCGCCGACGGGTTGGAGTTCGACGTCACCGCGTTGCCGTTGGGTCCCAACGGGCGCGCTGCGTGCTCCAACATCGGCGCCACCGGTCTGGCGATTGCGGCCAGCAGTGCACGCAAAGAACAAGCCTGGGAGTTCGTCAAGTTCGCCACCGGTCCGGCCGGGCAGGCGTTGATCGGCGAGACCGATCTGTTCGTCCCTGTGCTGGGGTCCGCGCTCAACTCGGCCGGGTTCGCCAAAGCCCACCGCAGGGTTGACAATCTGGCTGTGCTCACCGCGGGGCCGGGCCACTCACAGGGGCTACCGATCACACCGGCGTGGCCGAAGGTCCACGCCTTGATGGTTCGCAACTTCGGCCCGGTTCTGCGCGGATCTCGGCCCGCGACATCGTTGATCGGCATGTCGCGGGCCCTTGACGAAGTGCTGCGCAGCCCATGACGTCCATCGACACGCGCAGCACGCCAGAACCTGGCGCCGAAACGGGCCGGTCGCGCCGCTGGCAACGCCGCTCGTGGGCCGGCCGCATGTTCGTGGCTCCAAATCTCGCCGCCGTTGCGGTGTTCCTGTTGTTCCCGCTGGGATTCTCGCTCTACATGAGCTTTCAGAACTGGGATCTGTTCCGCGCCCCCACCTTTGTCGGTTTGCAGAACTTTGCCAAGCTGTTCACGTCTGACCCGTTGTTTCTGATCGCCCTGCGGAACTCGGTGGTCTACACCGCTGGAACCGTCGTGCCGACCGTTCTGATCAGCCTCGTGGTGGCTGCTGTGCTGAACCGAAAAGTGCCCGGAATCGGTGTCTTTCGGACAATCGTCTTCCTGCCGTTGGCCATCTCGTCCGTGGTGATGGCGGTCGTGTGGCAGTTCGTCTTCGATACCAACAACGGGCTACTCAACATCATCCTCGGCTGGATCGGAGTCGGTCCCGTCCCGTGGTTGATCGAGCCCAGATGGGCCATGGTCTCGCTGTGTCTGGTCAGCGTGTGGCGAAGTGTCCCGTTCGCCACCGTCGTCTTGCTGGCCGCGATGCAGGGCGTCCCCGAGACCGTTTACGAGGCCGCCAAAATCGATGGCGCGGGCGAGATCAGGCAGTTTGTGTCCATCACGGTCCCGCTGATTCGTGGCGCAATGTCGTTCGTCGTTGTCATCTCGATCATTCACGCCTTCCAGGCGTTCGACCTCGTCTACGTCCTCACCGGTCCCAACGGCGGACCGGAAACGGGAACCTATGTGCTGGGCATCATGCTCTTTCAGCACGCCTTTTCGTTCCTGGAGTTCGGATATGCGTCCGCGCTGGCCTGGGTGATCTTTGCCATCTTGCTGGTGTTGACCGTGCTGCAGCTCCGGATCACCCGGCGACGGTCGTGGGAGGCGTCCAGTGGGCTCAGCTGACCGGGTGGTGCAGCGCAACATTGTGCGTGCTGTCGCCCTCTATGCGGCGCTGATCGCGATCGCCTGGTGTGCTCTGTTTCCGATTCTGTGGGCCCTGTCCGGCTCACTGAGGAAGGGCGGTGAGGTCAGCGAACCGAGATTGTTGCCGTCGGACCCACAGTGGTCCAACTACGCTGAGGTATTCACCTTGATGCCCTTCTGGCGAATGTTCTTCAACACCGTGCTCTATGCCGGTTGCGTCACCGCCGGGCAGATCTTCTTCTGCTCACTGGCCGGATATGCGTTTGCGCTACTCGAGTTTCGAGGCCGCGACACACTTTTCGTCCTCTACCTGGGCACTTTGATGGTGCCGCTCACCGTGACGGTGATTCCGCAGTTCATCCTGATGCGAACGGTGGGCTTGGTGGACACGCCCTGGGCGATGATCGTGCCGGGACTGTTTGGTAGCGCGTTCGGGACCTATCTGATGCGCCAGTTCTTCCGGACGCTGCCCAGCGACTTGGAGGAGGCCGCGACTCTCGATGGTTGCTCGCCGTGGCAGATCTACTGGCGAATCCTGCTGCCGCACGCGCGGCCAGCGGTGATGGTGCTCGGTGTGCTCACCTGGGTCAATGTGTGGAACGACTTCCTATGGCCCCTGTTGATGGTCCAGCGCGACAGCATCGCCACGTTAACCCTCGGTCTGGTGCGGATGCAGGGAGAGTACGTGGCTCGGTGGCCGGTACTGATGGCAACATCGATGCTGATTCTGTTGCCACTGGTGGCCGTCTACGCCGTCGCGCAGCGCGCCTTCATCCGTGGTATCGCCGTGACTGGACTGGGCGGGTGACCCGGATGGCTTCGGTGAGTTTCGAGGGGGCAACACGTCGATACCCGGGTGCGGACCGTCCGGCCGTCGACAGCCTTGATCTCGTGGTCGACGACGGCGAATTCGTGGTGCTGGTCGGTCCGTCCGGCTGCGGCAAGACGACGTCGCTGCGGATGCTGGCCGGATTGGAAAAGGTAGATGCAGGGCGGATCCGGATCGCTGAACGCGACGTCACCAATGTCGATCCGAAGAGTCGCGACGTGGCGATGGTGTTCCAGAACTATGCCCTGTACCCGCACATGACCGTGGCACAAAACATGGGATTTGCACTGAAGGTCGCCAAGACCCCCAAGGCTGAGATCCGCGACCGGGTCCTTCAGGCAGCCAAACTGCTCGATCTCGAGGCTTATCTCGATCGCAAGCCCAAAGACCTCTCGGGCGGCCAGCGCCAGCGAGTAACGATGGGGCGCGCTATCGTGCGCCGCCCCCAGGTGTTCCTGATGGACGAGCCGCTATCGAATCTTGATGCCAAGCTGCGGGTGCAAACCCGCAACCAGATCGCCGGACTGCAACGGCAGTTGGGTACCACCACCGTCTACGTGACCCACGATCAGGTAGAGGCCATGACCATGGGCGATCGTGTTGCGGTGCTGTGCGACGGCGTACTACAACAATGCGCGGCCCCGCGTGAACTCTACCGCCGGCCCGACAATGTGTTTGTCGCCGGATTCATCGGATCGCCGGCCATGAACATGTTCATCCTGCCGATCGTCGATTCCTCAGTGTTGCTGGGGGATTGGTTGATTCAGCTACCCAGGGAGGTGACCGTGCCGGCACCCGAGGTCGTTGTCGGAGTCCGGCCCGAGCACTTCGAAGTGGGCAACCTCGGAGTCGAAATGGAAATTGACGTGGTCGAAGAGCTCGGCGCCGACGCCTACCTTTACGGTCGGATCAGCAACGGCGGCACGATGATCGACCAATCCGTTGTGGCTAGAGCGGATGGCAGCAACCCGCCCGAGCGGGGTAGTCGGGTGCGGCTGTATCCACAACCGGCGCAATTGCACTTCTTCACCGTCGACGGCCGCCGTATCGCTTGAGCCGCAGCGTTCCGATCGGGTTCATGCCCCGGCGCCGGAACCCTCCGTCGTCCGGCGCGCCGCCTACCGGCAAATCGACTCGATCGTGCTACCCTGGCGCCCGTGAGCGCAGCGCGTGTCGATCTGGTGTGCGAAGGAGGCGGGGTCCGCGGCATCGGGTTGGTCGGTGCGGTGGATGCCTTGGCCGAGGCTGGTTACGAGTTTCCGCGTGTCGCGGGCAGCAGTGCGGGTGCCATTGTCGCTGCGATGGTCGCCGCTTTGCAGACCGCCGGTGAACCGCTGTCGCGGCTCGCGGAGATCATGCGCACCCTCGATTACCGGAAGTTCCTTGACCGTAACCTGATCGGGCATATCCCGTTGATCGGTGGCGGGCTCTCGCTGCTGGTGTCCGACGGGGTCTATCGAGGCGCGTACCTCGAACAGCTGCTCGCCGGCTTACTCGCCGATCTTGGCGTGCACACTTTTGGCGATCTGCGCACCGGCGAGCAGCCCGAGCAGTTCGCCTGGTCGCTGGTGGTCACCGCCAGTGATCTGTCCCGGCGCCGGCTGGTCCGCATCCCGTGGGATCTGGACTCCTATGGCCTTGACCCGGACGAATTTTCGGTGGCGCGGGCGGTGCACGCCTCCTCGGCCATCCCCTTCGTCTTCGAACCCGTTCGGGTGCGCGGAGCTACCTGGGTTGACGGTGGTTTGCTGTCCAATTTTCCGGTGGCACTGTTCGATCGTGCCGACGGCGAACCGCGGTGGCCGACCTTCGGAATCCGGCTGTCGGCGCGCCCGGGAATTCCTCTCACCCGTCCGGTGCACGGTCCAGTGTCACTGGGAATCGCCGCGATTGAGACGCTGGTGAGCAATCAGGACAACGCCTACATTGACGATCCATGTACCGTGCAACGCACCATCTTCGTACCGGCTGACGGCGTGAGCCCGATCGACTTCGACATCACGTCCGAACAACGGGATGCGCTCTACCGGCGCGGATTACAGGCGGGCCGCAAGTTTTTGCAGAGTTGGAATTACGCCGACTACCTGACTGAGTGCGGGAGTCCTGCCGCGCCCTCGCCCTAGCGTCTTGCCCCGGCGCGCTTGGCCAAGAGGGCTCAGCGGATATCGGCGGAGTGATTTTGGTCAATGCCGCCCAACTTGCCTCGGACGAACGTACCATTTGCACCAATTCCGAGTGTGTCGTGGATCACTTTGTCGCGACCGGCGGCGAAGAGTCACTGGGAGGTGTCGATCTTGCAGGTCACCGTGGTGCCCGCGGTAGTTGAGATGGCGGCCAACGATCTGGCAACTATTGGTTCGACGATCAGCCAGGCCAATGCGGCCGCGTTGGCTCCGATAACGGGGCTACTGCCGGCGGGCACCGACGAAGTTTCGGCGGGCATTGCGGCGTTGTTCGAAGCGCACGGGAACGCATATCAGACGCTCGGCGCTCAGACGCTGGCATTGCACGAGCAGTTCGTCAAGCTGATGAGTGGTGGGGCCGCGCAATATGCCGCCGCTGAGGCGGCCAACGCGTCACCGTTGCAGACGGTCGAGCAAGCTGTGCTCGACCTGATCAATTCCCCCGCGGTGGCGCTGACCGGGCGTCCACTGATTGGCAATGGCGCCGACGGGGCGGCGGGGACCGGCGAAAACGGCGGCGATGGCGGCTGGCTCATCGGCAACGGGGGCAACGGCGGGTCCGGAGGGGTCGGCCAGAATGGCGTTAGCGGCGGTTCGGCCGGGCTGTGGGGCCGCGGTGGCAACGGCGGCCTGGGCGGCACCGGTGCCGACGGCGCGAGCGGTCAAGCCGGCAGCGCGGGCGGTGCCGGCGGCAACGGCGGCGCCGGTGGATGGATCTATGGCCACGGTGGAGACGGTGGCATCGGCGGTGCCGGGGGCAACGCCACGGCATCGGGATCGGTCGCTGCGGGCCTGGGCGGCGGCGCCGGCGGTGCCGGGGGTTCGGGCGGTCACGCCGGGCTCTTGTTCGGTAACGGCGGTAGCGGGGGCCTCGGCGGCGTGGGTGGACAAGCGACCGGCGCCACAACAAGCTCGGATTTGGGCGGTGTCGGAGGCGCTGGCGGCAATGGCGGCTCCGGTGCCCACGGTGGCTGGCTGATCGGTAACGCCGGAAATGGCGGGGACAGTGGCAGCGGTGGCGGCAGCGACGAAACCCAAACCGGTGTCATGAACGGTGCCACCGGTGGCAGTGCCGGACTCGCCAGTGGGGGCGGCGACGCGGGGGTCATCGGCAACGGCGGAGCCGGCGGTAGCGGCGGAAAGGGAGCCGCCGGGTCCACGCTAGGGGGTGCAAGCATCTTCGGCGGTAGCGGCGGCAATGGCGGCTCCGCGGGGGATGGCGGTGCGGGTGGTTTGGTATTGGGCAATGGTGGCGCTGGTGGTAATGGAGGTCAGGGCGGCGACGCCGGCGCCAACGGTTTCGCGGGCTTCGGCGGCCTTGGCGGCGAGGGCGGCTGGGTTGGCAACATAACGCTCGGACCGATCGGCGTCGATGGCGTGGGGTTGATCGGTCACGGCGGCGACGGTGGCAACGCCGGCGACGTAGGGGCCGGTAGCCTCAGCGTTCAGTTTGGCGAAACAGGCGGTTCCGGTGGTCAAGGCGGGCTGCTCTATGGCAACGGTGGCAATGCCGGCAGCGGCGGAACCAGCGGCTTCGAAGGCGTGGCGGGCCAGGGCGGAGCCGCGATGCTGATCGGTAACGGCGGGGCTGGTGGGAACGGGGCCACCGGTGGGACCGGCTTCGGCAACGTCCTTCAGGAATCCGGGGGTGCCGGCAGCGACGGCGGCATCGGCGGTAGCGGCGGCCTGCTGTTCGGCAACGGTGGCGCCGGCGGCAACGCCGGGGACGGCGGCGTCGGTGGAACCGGCTTCGACGGTGGTGACGGTGGTGTCGGCGGCCAGGGCGGGTCAAGCGGACTGTTATTCGGCAACGGCGGTGACGGTGGCGACGGCGGGGCCGGCGGAACCGGCGGCAGTGCGGGCACCGGCGGTGCCGGCGGCAACGGTGGCAATGCCGCGCTCCTGATCGGTACGGGCGGCAACGGCGGAGCCGGTGTCCCGCCGGCGTCCGGCGGCTCCGGTGGCAGGGGAGGACTGATCGGCTCGGCCGGGCAGAACGGGTAGGGGTAGGCGACTGCGGGTGCGCTGCCTCAAACCGGTTGTGCCCGGACCAGCGGCCACCGGCGCGGATCCCGTTTTTCCAGGAGCTAGCTTGCGCGCCCGTCATCAGCTGTCCGACATCGTGCAAAATGTTTCCAGCGCAGTGATTTTCGAGGTCTAACCGGCGCGCCGCAGCGACGATCGCCCGTCCGGTTTCCTACTATTGCCGCGTGGTGGATCGCTATGGAACCGATGTGCTGGCCGCGGGAGCGCGCCGCAAACCCCGATCCGTTGAGCACCCGGTGGAGCTCGGCATGGTGGTCGAGGACGCACAGTCGGGCTACGTGGGGGCGGTGGTCCGCGTCGAATACGGCCGCATCGATCTCGAAGACCGGCACGGCAAGACCCGCGGATTTCCACTCGGCCCGGGCTATCTGATTGACGGTCGCCCGGTGATTCTCACCGCGCCGAAGCGGCCCGCTCCGTCCGGTCCGGGCCGGACGCGATCGGGCTCCGTCGCGGTCGTGGGGACGCGTGCCCGAGTTGCCCGCGCGAGCCGGATCTATGTCGAGGGCCGCCACGATTCCGAACTGATATCCCAGGTTTGGGGCGAAGACTTGCGCATCGAAGGCGTCGTCGTCGAGTATCTCGGCGGCGTTGACGACCTGGTCCAAATCGTTGCCGACTTCAGACCCGGTCCGGACTGTCGGCTGGGTGTTCTGGTGGACCACCTGGTGGCCGGCTCGAAAGAGGCACGGATAGCCGAGGCGGTACGCCAGGGACCGGGTGGTTGCGACACCCTGGTCGTTGGTCATCCCTATGTCGATATCTGGCAAGCCGTGAAGCCGCAGCGGCTCGGTCTGAAGCAGTGGCCGAATGTGCCGCGACACATCGAGTGGAAGCACGGCATCTGTGAGGCGCTCGGCTGGCCGCATGCCGATCAGGCGGACATCGCCCGCGCCTGGCAGCGCATCCGCTCCAAGGTGCGGGACTGGAACGATCTGGAACCGGCGTTGATCGGTCGGGTGGAAGAACTCATCGACTTCGTGACCGCGCCTGGCGTGTGACCACCGCCCACCGCGGCGCCATTGTCCGTCACGCCGAGGACGGACCGGGTGCGTGCCGCGGAGCTGGTGGCACGAGCTGGCCATCCTCTGGCAGCTCGCGCATTGATGGCACGCCGCGGGAAAAATGATCGCCGTGATTTCATTTCGCGCTCCGGTGCGAGGGCAGGCTGCGCATTCGTGCTCGAGCCGTTGGGTCTGGCCCAGCATCCGGCCGGTGACGGTCCGTCACGCACGATGGCAAAACCGCAGCGCGACGCCGGCGATCTCGCACGCTGGCTCCCGCTAGATCCGCCCGCGGCGGATTCCACCGGCATTGTGTTCTGCGCCACAGTCTTTAGGGAAGCGATTAGCAAACCTAAGCAGCTATCGACGGCGAGATCGGGCTGGGGGGTGCGTTGCTGCTCGTGGGCGCAGGCATGCGCAGCCGCCAACATCCAACACACCCCTGCGCTGTCGGGCGTGGTGATGCTCGTGTCTATGGTGTAGATCACTGCGGAGTGGCGTCACGTATGGCTGCGCGCCATGCGCCAGATGCCTGTGGCCGCATATTTGTCCGCCGTGCCGGAAGGAGTGAGTGCATGACCGGCTTGCTTTTAGTCGAGTCTTTCCACGTGAGGCGGGTGCGTGATGTGGCGCCCGGCGCGGGTGTGCGCGCATGACGGCGGCTATTTGGATGGCTGCACCGCCTGAGGTGCATGCGGCTTCGTTGAGTACGGGGCCGGGACCGGGGCTGTTGCAGAACGCTGCGGCCGCGTGGGCGTCGTTGAGTGCTGAGTACGCGTCGGTGGCCGAGGAGCTCGCTGGTGTTCTTGGCGGGGTGCAGGCTCAGGCGTGGCAGGGGCCGAGCGCGGCCAGCTATGTGGCGGCTCATCTGCCTTATGCGGCGTGGCTGACCAAGGCCAGTGCCGACTATGCGGTGATGGCTGCTGAGCATGAGGCGGCGGCTGCGGAATATGTTGCGGCACTGGCGGCGATGCCTACCTTGGCGGAGCTGGCCATCAACCATGCCGCTCACGCGGTGTTGCTTGGGACGAACTTCTTCGGGATCAACACCATTCCGATTGCGCTTAATGAGGCCGACTATGCGCGGATGTGGGTCCAGGCGGCCACGGTGATGAGTGTTTATGAGGCGGGCTCGACTGCGGCGCTGGCTGCCGCGCCGCGCGGCGTGCCGGCCCCGGTGGTGCTCAAAGCCGGTGCGGCGGAGGGTGTTTCTGCGGCCGCTCTGCCCGCCGCGGCGGCGGAATTGCCGATCATCATTGTGATTTTGATCCAGATCATTCTGGTATTGCTCGAGATCCTGTATGCGATCGTCGCCTACACGATCATCTTGAGCATCATCTTGCCGATTATCGTCGTCGTAGAGGCGTTTGTCCTGTCGGTCGTGGCGGTTATCTTGGGCACTCCGATTCTGTTGGTCTCGTCGCCATTCCTGTTGACTGGTTCTCCTTGATCGGGTTGACGGCTGGGGTGCCGGTGTAGTTGGCGACGGCACTGCCGATTGGCATTCCCGCGTACCTGGCCGACCAGTCGCGCAGGGACGAGTTGAACGACACCGACCAGGAGCACGTGGTGTTCGTGGGCGCGCGCGCGGGGATGGCGCCATTGCTGACTGCGTCAACCGCACCGGCGCCGGCAGCGGGACTGGCCTCGGCTGGATCGGCGGTGCCGGCGAGCAACTCGGTCTCAACGGTGGCTTCTGAGCGGGGTGCCGACATGTCGAGCTTTGCCGGCACCTCCACCAAAGGGTCCGTTGGGCAGCCAGCGGGCCTGACCGCGTTTGGCGGCAGCGAGTTTGAGGGCGGATCGCGGGAGCCGATGCTGCCGGCGACGTGGGGGTCGGCGTTGGTGGGCGTGGCCAACTGACACGTTGTGTCGGGTGATGTGTCTCCCTGATTCTGGGGACGGTCAACGCACCCGCGAGGGCAATACCGCGGCGTCAACAACGTGTCTGGGCAATATCTAGCATCCCGCTGCCGGCTGCTCGGGGGGCGTCCGCTGCCAGCCTGCCCGATACCATTCACGACGGCCCGTGCGCTGGCCGTAATGGGCCGCCGATTATTGCCGAACGTCACCTAGTCGCACTTGGTCGTCCAGGCCGCGCTGATCCGGCTCACAATTTGTGGCGCGCGCCACAAGTGCCCAAAACCGTTGGCGAACATCTCATTTGTCCTCGGCTCACAATGCGCCTCACTGACATTTCGGGCATATGACGTTCATGTCGATCGTGTAAATCGCTGCCCAATGGCGTCACGTGTGGCTGCGCGCCAAGCACTAAAGGCGTGTGACCGCATATTTGTTCGCTGTGCCTGAAGGAGTGAGTGCATGACGGCGGCTTTTTGGATGGCTGTACCGCCTAAGGTGCATTCGGCTTTGTTGAGTGCGGGTCCGGGGCCGGGGCCGTTGCAGGAGGCTGCAACGGCGTGGGCGTCGTTGAGTGTTGAGTATGCGTCGGTGGCCGAGGACCTTGCTGGTGTTCTTGGCGGGGTGCAGGCTCAGGCGTGGCAAGGGCCGAGCGCGGCCAGCTATGTGGCGGCTCATCTGCCTTATGCGGCGTGGCTGACCAAGGCCAGTGCCGACTATGCGGTGATGGCTGCTGAGCAAGAGGTGGTTGCTGCGGAATATGTTGCGGCACTGGCGGCGATGCCTACCTTGGCGGAGCTGGCCATCAACCATGCCGCTCACGCGGTGTTGCTTGGGACGAACTTCTTCGGGATCAACACCATTCCGATTGCGCTTAATGAGGCCGACTATGCGCGGATGTGGGTCCAGGCGGCCACGGTGATGAGTGTCTATCAGGCGGGCTCGACTGCGGCGCTGGCTGCCGCGCCGCGCGGCGTGCCGGCCCCGGTGGTGCTCAAAGCCGGTGCGGCGGAGGGTGTTTCTGCGGCCGCTCTGCCCGCCGCGCCGGCCGACGGCCCGTCCATCCTGTGGATCCTGGTTCAGATCATTCTGATATTGCTCGAGATCCTGTATGCCATCGTCGCCTACACGATCATCTTGGCCTTTGTCCTGCCTTTTCTGATCCTTGTGGAGGCGTTTGTCTTCACGATTCTGGGGCTCATGTTCTCGATCTTCGTGGGGTTCCTGGGGCTGCTATTCGGGCCCCCGCTTCTTACGATCGCCGCGCCATTGCTCCTCAACGGCGCTGTGATCGGGTTGTCGACGGGGGTGCCGGTCTCATTGGCGACGGCATTGCCGATTGGCATTCCCGCGTACCTGGCGGACCAGTCGCGCAGGGGTGAGTTGGGCGATGCCGGCCAGGACCAGGTGGTGTTCGTGGGCGCGCGCGGGGGGATGGCGCCGTCGTTGGCGGAGTCAACCGCGCCGGCGCCGGCGGCGGGACTGGCCTCGGCTGGATCGGCGGTGCCGGCAAGCAACCCGGCTTCGGCGGTGGCTTCTGAGCGGGGTGCCGACATGTCGAATTTTGCCGGCACCTCCGCCAAAGGGTCTACTGTGCGCCCGGCGGGGTTGATGATGTTGGGCGGCAGCGAGTTTGAGGGCGGCTTGCGGGAGCCGATGCTGCCGGCGACCTGGTAACCAGGCGTAACGCGACTCTCACGTGGGCGTGGCCTGTGGGGTACGCAACACGCCGAAGTCCTGAAAAGTCAAAACAATGTCTTGGAATGTCAAGAGACGGTCGCCGTGTTGCGGCACCGTAGGTGGCGTGGGCATCCGCCGTCACGGCGCTGTCCTGACGATGACCGGTCGTGGTGTCGCTGTGGCGGCACCACGGGCACGGCTGAACTGGCTACGACGGGCTGATGCCTCGCTACGGGCCGAGGAATGCGAGGAGTGGATGGTGCAGGCGAGGCCGCCGGGCGGCGCATTGTTGCTCTCGGCGGAGTCACGACGGCGGAATGTATGGAATGCACTGTGCTGTAGGTCTATTGAAGTTCAGTTTCTTGGGCTCGCATTCCGTGCGAGACGCGGTGGAAAGCAATCGAATTTCGTTGATGAGTCAGAAGGGGGAAGGTAGTGGTATTGCGGGTAGTTCCTGAAGGTCTGGTCGCGACCAGCGCGGCCGTGGAGGCGTTGACCGCTCGGCTGGCAGCTGCCAATGCTGCATTGGCGCCGCTGATTACTGCGGTGGTACCGCCGGCGGCTGATCCGGTGTCGCTGGAGGCGGCGATCGGGTTCAGCGCGCACGGTGTCGAGCATGTCGCCGTCACTACGGAAGGCATTGAGGAACTAGGCCGTTCCGGTGTTGGTGTGGGTGAATCGGGTCTGAGCTATGCCAGTGGTGACGCCGCTGCAGCGTTGACCTATGGGTTGTTCATGTGAGCTACTCGAGATGACGTCGCCCATTTGGATGGCTGCTCCGCCTGAAGTGCATTCAGCGTTGCTGAGCAGCGGCCCCGGGCTCGGACCGCTGCAGGCGGCCGCGGCCGCCTGGGCGGGCCTCGGCGAGAAGTTCGCGCTGGCGGCGGTTGACATCAGCTTTGTGCTTGGTGAAGTCAGCTGGCAATGGGAAGGCGCAGGCGCGGAAAGCTATGTAGCCGAAAACATTCGGTATAAGGCATGGCTGGCCGAGGCGGCCCTGGTGTGTGCCGAAGCTGCCGCAGCTCTTGAGGCCGCCGCAGCGGCATACAGCGGCGCGTTGGCCGAGATGCCAACGTTGACGGAGTTGGCCGAAAACCACACCGTGCACGAGGTGTTGGTCGCAATGAACTTCTTTGGCGTCAACGTGGCTCCCATCGCTCTAAACGAAGCCGACTATGTGCGGATGTGGATTCAGGCCGCTAGCGTGATGGGCGTGTATCAGGCCTGCTCGACCGCTGCGTTGGCGGCAGTGCCGCCAGCGGCTCCGGCGCCGGTGCTGGTGAATCCCGGTATCGACGCGCCAGCCGTCGCGGTCAGCCACTTGGACATGCTTGCTGACAACGACGACTCGGGACACGCCGGATTCGGAAGCTTCATCGACACGGCATCCGTGCTCTCGGACGCCTCCTACTCAACCGCTTTCGGATCCATGTTCGATCAATCGAGCATCGGTGTGGATTGCGTTACCGTTGATGCCCATCACATCGGTGCTGCGTACTACGTCCACTATTGGCAGTACCAGTTTCTGCCGCAGTTCGGTGCTCTGCTCAACGAAAACCCCTCCCTAGCGGTCGGTCTCCTGTCCATGGTTCAGGCCGCCGCGGCCGGTGCTGTGGCGCCGGCCACCATCTCGCTGGCGGTGGGAGCCGGGGCTTCGTTGTCGGCCAGTTTGCCGCTGGCAATCACCCAGCATCTCGGAGACGTGCCGATTTCCGTTGGGGATCAAGGGTCTTACCGTGATGTGCTGCGCGGGCCGGATGAGGTGTCGGGGGTGGGCCAGGCTGCGCGGCCTTCATCGGTACACGACACTTCCGGCGTAGAGCCGATGCCGCTCGAGACCGGCAGCCAGCACGCGGGCACGTCGGGCTTTGCCGGAACTACTGTCAGCAAGGCGGTGGTGCAACCGGCCGGGCTGGCGCTCTTCGGCGGTGATGAATACGGGCGCGGTGCAGCCAGTCCGCTGTTGCCCAGTCTCTGGCAAACAAACTGTTTCGCCCCGGTGGGCGAGAACAGGATGGTGGAGCTGGCGTTGTCATAGGTAGTACGCCGAAACATATCGATAGAAAGGACATTTATGAGTCTGTTGGATGCCCACATCGGCCAGTTGGTGGCCTCGCAGTCGGCGTTTGCCAGCAAAGTCGGGCTGATGCGTCACACCATCGGTCAGGCGGAGCAATCGGCGCTGTCGGCGCAGGCCTTCCACATCGGCGAGTCCGCGACGGCCTTTCAGGCCGCGCATGCCCGCTTTGTGGAGGCCGCCGGAAAAGTTAACACCCTGCTGGACGTGGCGCAGGCAAACCTCGGGGATGCCGCGGGCACGTATGTGGCTACCGATGCCGCCGCCGCATCGAGCTATCCCGGCTTCTGAGTTTCCCAACACGTTGCCTCGAGGAAAGGATCCATATGTCACAGATCATGTACAACTACCCGGCGATGCCGGCTCATGCCGGCGACATGTCGGGCTATGCCGGCTCGCTGCACGGCCTGGGTGCTGATATCGCCGCCGAGCAGGCCGCGCTGTCCAATGCCTGGCAGGGCGATACCGGTGTGACCTACCAGGGTTGGCAGACCCAGTGGAATCAGGCCATGGAGGACTTGGTGCGCGCCTATCAGTCGATGGCAAGCACCCATGAATCCAATACCCTGGCCATGAGCGCTCGTGACCAAGCCGAAGCGGCTAAATGGGGCGCCTAGTGCGCTCGTCGGTAAAGTTCGCCGGCCTAGGCCGGCACGTACGTCGGAATATGCTCTAGCAGTTAGTGATTGCCGGACGGTCGGCAGCATCGATCACCAGCGCGGTGGTTTCGCGGCCAGCGCGCTGTGGATGGTGCTGTCGGGACCGGCTCAGCTTGGCCTTTGGGTTACTTGCGTTGTGAGACGCCCTCCCAAAACTGTTGGTGAACAGAGCTTCTCTCGCCTTGACGGCGCTGTCTCGGTGCAATGCCCGACATCGAACAGGACAACGTCTGGAATGTTTCAGGGATGTGATCGGCGGTTCGGATACGTAGATCACAGTGCATTTTCGTCACGTTTCGCTTCTCGCCAAGCACTAAACGGCTGCAACCCAGAAATATTCGCCTTGCGAGAAGGAGAATCCGAATGACCGACGTGCTTGCGATCGACGCCGAGGGGCTCGACCGGCTGTCCTGTGGCGCCAAGGCGGACCCCAGCGCGGGTAAGAAGACGCTCAAGGCCAAGACAGTGTGTGAAGCCGGCTTTCGCAACATGACCTACGTGCGGGACCTGGCGCCGGTGCTCGTCGGCGAACCGCCGTCGCTGCTCGGCTATGACTCGGCACCAAACCCCTCCGAGACCACGCTGGCCGCCTTGGGGTCATGTATCTCGGTGGGCCGGCTGGCCAACGCGACCCACCGTGGCGTCGCCTTGACCAAAATCGAGGTCGAGATGGAAGCCGACATCGACATCTCCGCCGTGTGGGGCGTAGGTGACACCCCGGCCGACAAGCTCCTTGGTTTCACTGCGGTACGGTGCAAAGTCAGCCTCGCCGGCGATGCCGACGAAGCGACGCTCAACGAGATCCACGACAACGCGATCGCGTGGTCGCCCGTGGTGAATACCTTCCGCCGGCCGGCAACTGTCTACTCGACACTGAAGATCGGCTAGGCGGTTCGTCATGAGCCATAACGCGAGCAGGTCGTGCCCGGCCGCGGAACTATTCCACCCCGGCTCCGTACGGGTCGAGCATCGTCGCGGGCCCCTCGGTGATCGGGTGATCTTTCGCGGCAGGTTTTTTCTCGGCTACCCCTGCAACAGCACTGAACAGGAGGTCCCGCTGTGACCGCAACCGTGGATGCCGCGACTGATTTGCTGCATTCGGAGCTGCTAGCTGAAATTCGCGCTCATGCCAGTGCGTTGGACCGCGGGGACGGAACCGCACGTCGGAGCTTTCCGGGCCTTGGCGCTGTCGGAGTGCTCGGGCTGGGCGCACCGGGTAACTCCGACGGGTGCCTGCCCCAGATGGCGGAGGCGATCTCCGTCATCTCGGGGGAGTGTATGAGCACCGGATTTAGTGTCTGGGCCAGTCGCATGGCTGTTGAGTACCTGCTCACCGCCGCAACGGAATACAGCCTCGCCGTCGTCGGCCCCCTGCTAGCCGGCGCTGCACTGGGGATTAGCGGCATGGCAGCAGCATTCAAAGAGGCGGCCGGTTGTGGCGACCTGGAGCTGACCGCCAGACCGGTCACGGGCGGCTACCAGCTCAGTGGGTCGATCCGGTGGGCCAGCAACCTCTACCAGGACTCTGTGTTGGTGACGGCGGCACGCACCGAGCGAGGCGAGAAGCTGATCGTGGCTCTGCCGTTGGCCACCCCAGGCGTTGCCGTCGGGGATCACTTCGAGCTGTTGGCGATGGGCAGCACGGCGTCGTCGCAGCTGGAACTTCAGGATGTGTACGTCGCGTCGGAACAAGTTCTGTCCACCGACTGCGGGGGATTCCTCGACGCGGTCCGCCCGACATTCTTGGTGCTGCAGTCGGCCATGTGCATCGGCCTGGCCAGAACCGCATTGGCGCAGAGCAGGATCGCTCTGGCCGGGGTGAACTCGGTCTATGCTCCCGATCTCGACCTCATCGCGGAACGGCTTGCCCTGGCCGAGTCCACGTTGTCCGGTGCGGCCGCGTCGGTCGGCACACAGCGGCCTGCGGGCCGGCGCGAGTTGCTCTCGCTGCGACTCAGTTCCGCGAAGATCGCCTGTGCTAGTGCTGACCTGGAGATACGAGTGGCCGGAGGCAAAGGCTATGCGAGTAGGACGCCGACGAACCGCCGCTACCGTGAGGCTGCCTTCCTTCCGGTGCAGTCGCCATCTGAGGCCCAGCTGCGCTGGGAACTGGATAGATGCCGTTGAGTGACCGTGTGGGTCAACGATGACCCCGACCGCGGTACCCCCCGAGCCCACATCCGAGCACATGGTCGGCGGCATCCCGCTGGCCAGCTTGGTTCGGGACTACCACAGGCAGATGGTGAATTTCGCTCGCACCATGGTGAGTTCGCCGACGATAGCCGAAGAAGCGGTACAGGAAGCGTGGGTGCAGGTCATCCAGTCTTCGGACTCCTTCGAGGGGCGATCGTCGGTGGCAACCTGGCTATTCGGCATCGTTAAGAACACCGCATCGCGGTACCGGCGCCGCGACTCACGGATCCGTGCGCACGAGGTGCTGGCCACCGAAGAAATCGATCCGCTCTCTGGGCGCATGCATCCCGCCGGCCATCCGGATGCCGGGCACTGGAGCGTGCCGCCGTCGAGGCGGTTCATCCCAGAAGATCAAACTGTGGCGGAGGAAACCGTCGGTTTCGTAAGGGCGGCGCTGGATGCGCTGCCACCACGCCAGCGACGACTGGTCATCCTGCGCGATCTGTTAGGGATATCTGCCGAGGAGGCAGCCCATACTCTTGAGCTGTCCGCCGAAGCGCAACGCGCTTTGCTTTACCGGGGGCGAGGAAACCTTCGCGCCGAACTGGAGAAGCGCTACCAACGATGACCGTCTACGACAACACAGTTCCTGCGATTGACTGCGTCGAGTTCGTCCACCTCGTTGATGACCTGGTTGATGCGGATCCGCAGCAGTGGGGAGCGATCGTGGAAAAACACCTGCAGGACTGTCCTCCGTGTCTGGTCTACCTGCAACAAATGCTCGATCTGAAGATCCTGCTCAACGTCGCCTTCGACGGGGAGAAGCTCAGCAACGAGCAGATCGCGGGGGTCATCAACGCGATCAACGCGTTTCGCGCCAGCGAGCAGTGAGGTGTTCGCGGGTCAGCCTGGGCGGCGATGTGGGGTCCATGGACTCTGCTGCTCAACGCGGTCTGTCGTATACGGTCAGGTCGGGACTCAAACCAGGGCGATCTGGTGCCGGGATCCCGGTTGGCCTATCGCTCGCCAGGTACCTGGGCCCGACGCGAGGAGTATGGAATGTCGAGTGGTGCAAAGAAAGATGGAATTTTGGTCGCTGTTGACGGCTCCGCGCAGTCGGATGCCGCGGTAGCCTGGGCCGCCCGCGAGGCGGGTCTTCATCGCACACCCATCACCTTGATGCACGGGGTGGCCCCCGTGGTCGTCGGTTGGCCTGTTGGCCAGCTGTATGCGGAAATGCCTGATTGGCAGCGGGACGAAGCCAACAGCGTGATGGAGCGGGCCCGTAAGGTCCTCTCGGAGGCGCTGGGTGATTCGGAGTCGCCAGACGTGCGCACAGAGGTCGTCTATTCCAATGTGGTGGCCGCGCTTATCGAAGCCTCAACGCAGGCCTCGATGGTGGTAGTGGGCAGCCAGGGGATGGGCGCACTGGGCCGCATGCTGTTGGGCTCGGTCTGCTCGGCGCTGCTTCACCATGCCCATTGTCCGGTCGCGGTGGTTCACTCCGATAGCGGCGCGGCTCCGGACCCAGGCGCGGCCGTGGTCGTGGGTATCGATGGATCACCGGCCGCGGAAGCCGCCACCGCTATGGCGTTCGAAGAGGCGTCCCGCCGGGGCGTGGACTTGGTAGCCCTGCATGCATGGAGCGACGTTGGCGTGTTTCCCATCCTCGGTATGGATTGGCGCGAGCGTGAGAGTCAAGGAGAGGAGATCCTGGCTGAGCGCCTGGCGGGCTGGCAGGAGCAGTACCCCGATGTGCACGTCAAGCGTTCGTTGGTCTGCGACAAGCCCGCGCATTGGCTGCTCGAGGAAGCTCAGCACGCACAGTTGGTGATCGTGGGAAATCGGGGCCGCGGAGGGTTCCCCGGCATGCTCCTGGGTTCGGTCAGCTCGACGGTGGCCCACTCGGCGAAAGTTCCGGTGATCGTCGTTCGTCCCGCCTAGTGGCAGCCGCCCGACAAAGGTCTTTGGTCCCTGCTCGTCAGGCCTTTCGATAGACGCGGGTATCGCCAGGCGTTTAGTAACTTGTGGCCATGACCTATGTGATCGGCCGAGAATGCGTGGACGTCGCCGAAAAGTCGTGTACTCAGGAATGCCCTGTTGATTGCATCTATGAGGGCGCTCGCACGATGTACATCAACCCCGATGAGTGCGTTGATTGTGGTGCCTGCAAGACGACCTGCCGGGTGGGCGCGATCTACTGGGAAGAGGACCTTCCGGACGAGCAGCGACAACACCTCGCCGACAATGCGGCTTTTTTCCGCGAGATCCTGCCGGGCCGCGACGCACCGCTCGGCTCGCCGGGCGGTGCGGATACAGTGGGGCGCATCGGTGTCGACACACCTTTGATCGCTGCCATGCCGCCAAGCGGCTTGTAATCGGAGGAGCACGGACATGTCCACACTCGGAAAGCGTCTCGGCGTTGTCGTTGGAGTCGACGGTTCACCGGCATCGAATGCCGCCGTTTGCTGGGCAGCCCGGGACGCGGCGATGCGGAATCTGCTACTGACCGTGGTCCACGTGGTCAACACCGATGTGGCGACGTGGCCGCCGATGCCTTATCCCGATACCTGGGCCGTGTGGCAGGAAGACGAGGGGCGCAAGGTCATTGCCGGTGCGGTCAAGATCGCCGAGGAGTCGGTGGCGGGGGACCGCGAGCTCACCATCAAAAGTGAGATCGTCTTCTCCTTGCCGGTACCGACCATGGTCGAGATGTCCGCCGAGGCAGAACTGATGGTCGTGGGCAGCTCTGGGCACGGAGCGCTGGCCCGGGTGCTACTGGGTTCGGTCAGCTCGAGCCTGGTGCGACGTGCCAGCTGTCCAGTGGCGGTCATTCGCGACGAAGATCCGATGATCCCGGATCCGCTGCATGCGCCGGTCCTGGTGGGGATCGACGGCTCCCCGGCTTCGGAGCTGGCTACCGCGGTCGCGTTCGATGAGGCATCACGCCGCGGCGTCGAGCTGATCGCGGTGCACGCGTGGAGTGACCAGGATGTGGTCGAACTACCGGGCCTGAACTGGTCGACGATGGAAGCCGAAGCCCGGCTGAGCCTCGCTGAGCGGCTGGCAGGCTGGGAGGAACGCTATCCCGATGTGACCGTCCGGCGGGTGGTCGTATGCGACAAACCCGCTCATCAGCTGGTCGAAATGTCGCAAACCGTTCAACTGGTGGTTGTCGGCAGTCACGGCCGTGGCGGCATCACCGGTGTGCTGCTCGGCTCGGTGAGCAACGCGGTCGTGCATGCCGTGCGGATGCCGGTGATAGTGGCGCGGTCATCGTGATTCGGTTTCGCTACATCCGATGACGGCGCCGATTTCAGCGGGCTCCGCCGTGCAGGCGATGAATCAACGCCATTTCATGATCTGACCAAATACCTTTTCGCGCTTCGGTAGTCGCCTCGGCGGCCGGATCGCGTACCCCGCGCAGTCGCATGCAATCGTGTCTGGCGGTGATGATGCACATGGCTCCGGAGGGGTTGAGCCTGCGCATTATTCCGTCCACCGCTTGCTGTCCGATGCGCTCTTGTACCTGCAGCCGTGCGGCGTAACCGTCCACCAGCCGGGCCAGTTTGGACAAGCCGACGATGCGCTGGCCCGGATGCGGGCGGTAGGCGATCGTGGCGGTGCCGGTGAACGGCAAGAGATGGTGTGCGCAGGTGGAGGAGAACGAAATGCCGTGCATGACGATCAGTCCCGGGTCATCGGGAGCGGGAAAGTCGGTAGCGAGCTGGTCCTCCGGTACCTCGTGATATCCCCACAACATCTCTCTCCACGCTCGTGCGACGCGCGCGGGCGTCCCGGCGGTGTGCTCTCCGTCGTCCACGCCCAGTGCGTCGAGTAACTGCTGGACGGCGCATTCGACGGCCAGGTCTGGGTTGTTGTCGTACCACGCCGGTGAATTCATCGGGCGCCGGCCCGAATGCGGGTAGCCCGAATTCGGGTGGTAGGACGCCGCCCCGTACGCGACGCCGTCATTTGTCATTTGCCAGGCGCTGGGCCGCAACGGCGGCATCTGGTAGCGCCCCTGGTGGGGTGCCGATGGCATGGCGCTTATCCCACCGCCCGAATCATCTGGCAGGCGGCGATGGTCACGATGTTCACGTTGGAACCCTCTTGCTTGCGGGGGTGTCAGCCAAGAGCGCGCGACTTGGTCACTGCTCCACTGTCATGGTGCCGCCGCGGCGCGCCGTTGTCTGTCGGCTGATCAGTCATGAATGGGGGTGAAAGAGATGTCCCCCGATTGAGGGAAGCGGGCCAGGTACTCGCGGATACCTTCCAGATGCTTGCCGCCAAGCGATACGCCGACAGCCCCGTGTCATCAGCTAAAACCCAAAGCGTGCAAGTAATTTGGCGACTAAGCGCTGCTGTTGTGTGGCGTCCAACTGCGGATGTGTCTGGGCGAAGCGCGGCTGTTGTCAACTCCGGCAAGGTTTAGCGTCCGGCGGGACGGCCGCGCTTCGCCCAGTAGTGGATCAGGCTTCTATCACCTCAGGATGCGCATCGTTTTCGCTGATGGTTTTGTCGCCAGCACCTCTGGTGATCGAAATCTTACGCGGCTTGGCCTTTTCGGCCACCGGGATCTGCAGCTTCAGCACACCTTCCGTGTAGGAGGCCGCGATCCTGGCGGTGTCGAGGTTCTCGCCAAGTACTAGCTGGCGGCTGAATACTCCACGGGGTCGTTCGCTGGCCAGCATCTCTCGATTCGGGTCCACGGCCGGCCGTTCGGCGCGAACGGTCACCACATTGCGTTCGATGTCGATGTCCAGGGAGTCGGCGTCTATGCCCGGCAGATCGAACTCGACGACGAATTTGTCACCCTCTCGCCACGCGTCCATCGGCATTACCGCTGGTCGGGCCGACGTGCCAAGCACTTGCTGGGCGAAGCGGTCCAGGTCGCGGAACGGGTCGGTACGCATCAACATTGCGGCCACCTCTCACTCCAATCCTGTAATTGGTAGTCCAATTTATCTATGTCAGACGACATAGATAAATGTATAACACTATCGGTAGCACAGCGCAAGTGTGATAGACAGGTTTTCTGCGCGAGGGGTAGTCGAGGAGGTGGCCATGGCCGATCGTCTCGGCCACGCCGGAGGGCCGGCCCCCGATGTCGGCGTGTACGGCATCTCGGTGACGGCGGAGCTTTCGGGTATCGCGGTGCAGTCGCTTCGTCTGTATGAGCGCCATGGGCTGGTGACCCCCGCGCGTAGCGAAGGTGGTACCCGCCGTTACAGTGCCGATGATCTGGTCCGGCTGCAGCGCGTCAGCGTCCTCATCGAGGCCGGCATCAATCTGGCCGGAATCTCACGCATTCTCAACCTCGAAGACGACAATGCCGCTCTGGCTGCGGCGAATTGCGACCTGCTGGCCAGCAATCGCTCCCTGCGCGATGCCGCGAGGGCGGCCGTGAGATTGATGAACCATGGGCGGTCCGCCGAGAACGGTGAGGGCGGCGACACTTCTTGACAGGTCCGCGCAATGCGGTCGAAAACCGTTTAGCTGCAGTCCATTACCTAGACTCGCGCGCTGTGGGGCCGGTATCGTGACCCGTTTGCAAGCCGATGGGCCCAGTCCGCCATTCGGACTGAGCCCATCGGAGGGTGCTGACTACTGATTGGCCTTCTGGCGCTCTTCGGCGACGTCGGCGCCGCGGCGAGCAGCTTCTGCCTCGGCTTCCTTCTTGGCCGCGTCACGCTGAGCGTCGGCCTTGTCCTGCTGGGCCTGACCCTCGCGCTTGACGTCATCGCGACCGGTCACGGCTCCAAAGACTTCCTTTGCCTTGCCCTTGGCGCCTTCAACGACGCCCTCGACAGCTTCTTGGGGGCCACTCTTGTCCGCCATGGATTCCTCCTTGATGCTTGTTGTCAAACGGCTACCGCGCAGTTCGATCGGTGCGCTCAGCCAGCAGAGTCCGGAGCACTAGCGCGTCTTCTTCACGTCTGGATCCGGAATTCCCCTGCACGAAGAGGGGTTTCCAGAAGGCATCAGGCTCAAACGTGTGGCCTGAGTCACCTCGAGCGGCCCAGGAAGTCACCCGCGGCTGGTTGGGCCGTGGTCAGCTGGGGCGCGGTGGAGCCGACCCGCGCCGCAGATGCAGGAGCGGAAACGGCCGCCCGTCGCCATCGGTTTCCGAGCGCCCGAACGTCACGAAACCGTGGCGATGATAGAAGCCGACGGCTTGCGGATTCTGCTCGTTCACATCGACCAACAGGTCCGGAATTGCGGCCAACGCAGCGCGCAGCAAGGCAGAACCGGCGCCGCGTCCGCGAAACTGCTGATCAATAAACAGCATTTCCAACTTCCCGTCGGCGATTCCGGAGAACCCCACCGGTAAATTCTCGGCGACCGCGACCGTCAGCGCAACCAGTCCCAGGTACTCATTGGCCAGCTTCGTCTCGTAGAAGCCGATATCGTCGGCGGTCAAGAAGTGGTGAGTCGCCTCGACCGCGCCGCGCCAGATTTGCACCAGCGCAGGCCATTCAGCCTGCCCACGACACGGCCGCAGCAAAAACTCGTTGGGCGCATTCATCCGACCAGGCTAGGTCAGCCGCGGCTCGTGCCTAACAGCGCGGGTCCGGCGGTGGACATCGGCACTAACTGGCTTGCAGCGCCCGGTCGGCCCATGAGCACGGGGCGACCGTGTCACGTGCTGCCCGCATCACCGTCCGGTCCGGCCGCACCAGCACCGCCTTGACTCCGCCGCGGCGCAGCCAATCGGCAAGGCTACTCGCGGGCGGGGTGACCACCACCAACACATCGCGCCGGCGCAAGAGCAGTTTCTGGGCCTCGCCCAGTGACGTCGAGGTGATGACGGCAAACCGCGTCCCGATCACAGCGTCGAGTCGTTGGCCTTCGGGCAGTAGTGGATTAGGGCATAGCGAGCCGGCGAGCTGTCGTGATCGGCCGAGCCGATGTGTCTTGTGCACCAACGCCGAAGCATGCAGTGCGGGCGTGGTCGAGTCGCTGATCTTGTCGCGCAGGCCGGGAACGAAACGGACTCGGGGTAGTAGGGCGCGGCGAACAACGTTGCCCAACCGGCCGCCGCCGGTCATGAACTGACCGATGGCCAGCGCCAGTCGGATCAGCTGGCGGGTGTGCGGTTTGCGTTCCTGCTGGTAGGTGTCAAGGGCATCTGCGGTCAGAGTGCCGCATCGGACGGCGGCAATCTTCCAACTGAGGTTCATCGCGTCGCGCAGTCCGGCTCCGATGCCCTGGCCGATGAACGGGGGAGTGAGGTGCGCTGCGTCCCCCAGGATGAAGATTTTGCCGCGGCGCCACTGGTCGGCGATTTGAGCGCGGAACGTGTATTCGGCGACGCGCAACAGGGTGAGGTCTCCCTCCGCGATGTCGGTAGTCCACGGTGCGATCAGCGGACGCAACGCGCTTATCGAGTTGAAATCCTCGGTACGTTCACCCGGGCGTAGCTGAAACTCCCACCGATAGCGAGATTGCCCGATGCGCATGTAGGTGGCGGCGCGAAACGGATCGCACACTTGGTACACGCCGTCCCACTGCGCCAGGTCGCACTCGGTGGCCACATCCACGACCAGCCAGCGTTGCTGGAAGTTCAGATCCGCCATCGTGGATCCGATGTGGCTGCGGACCATGCTGTTGGCGCCGTCGCAGCCCAGTACGTATTCGGCGTCGACATGGTGGACCCTGCCGTCGGATCGATCGGTAAACGTAACGCGCAGCAGTTCGTTGGTATCGCAGATCTCGATGACCTCCGCGCCGCCACGCAATTGCGCGTGTGCGTAGCGCTTGAGGTTTGCCCGCAGCAAGGTCTCCAACTCCGGCTGGTCGAACATGTTGGCTTGCGGGAAGCCATGGAGGCTGCGTACGGGGTTGCGATGGAATTCGGTGAGCACGTTGAATCGGTTGTCGAGCAGCCGCAAACCCTGCGTCGGCCGAGAGATTGCCGCAAATTCGTCGGCGATGCCCAGACGAGCGATCACCCGGTAGATTTCGTCGTCGAGGTGTACGGCCCGGGGCTGTGGGTACACGTCGGTCCAACGTTCCAGAACCATGGATTCGACGCCGTATTGGGCCAGTAAGGTCGCGGCGGTGATGCCGGTTGGCCCGGCGCCGACGATGACGACAGGTACCTGCCGGATCGTCTGGAATGGCTTGTCACTCACGCGTATCGCACAGCGGTGTGTTGGGTTCCGAGGTCGATGAGACCATCGTCGGTGCGCACCGAGGCTTCGACGATGTCACCGTCTTGAACGTATTTCGGGTTGCTGGCCTGACGCTTGAAGAACGCTTTCCATTTGAGGGCCGGCGGCAACAGGTTTCCGATGATCTCGACCGGCTTGGGCGGCGCGCTGAGTGCGGTGCCCACCGGCGTGCCGGTGAGCACCAAGTCGCTGGGCGCGAGTTCCTGAAACTGGTTGAGTGATTGCAGGGCCTGCAGGGGCCGGTACAGCATGTCGCCCTCGACAAGGCTGTTCTGTCGCTCGTCACCATTCACGCGCAGTCGCAGTCGCAGTCGCAGTCGCAGCTCGCCGAAGCGCCGGAGTTCGTCGGCGTCGAGCAACACAAGCTGCGGTCCGATTGGTGTGAAGGTCGGGTAGGACTTGGCTTCATAGAATTGTGTCTGCGGAAGCTGAATGTCGCGTGCCGACACATCGTTGGCGACGACCAAGCCGGCGATGAAGTCGGCCAGATTCGCATCGGAGAGATTGGTTCCCAAGGGAATTGCCCGACCGATCACCAGCCCTATCTCCACCTCATAGTCGAGGAGTTGGACGTGTGCGGGCTTGACGATGTCGTCAAACGGGCCGGTGATCGATGCCGACGCTTTGCGGAAGAAGGTCAACGGAACCGCGGTCGGGTCCATCCCCGCATCCTTGACGTGCGATTCGAAATTGGTCATCTGAGCCACGACCCGGCAGGGTCGGGTCACCGGTGAGATCAGCTGGAGGCCGTCGATGGGTGTACGGTCGCCGCTGTTTGCAGCCAGGTCGATCGCGGCCCGGTCGGTAAGCAACTCGGCGGTGGTAACCGCGGCGGTGGCCACCTGCGCGGCTCCACTCGCGGTCTTTACCCACCAGCCGTCGGCGGTGTGCAGTACGGATATGGTCATAGGGAGGGAACTTTCAGTAGGCCGATGAGGCGGTTGAAGTCGAACTCATTGGTTGCCCGCAATGCGGTGATCATCGAAACTAGCTCGTGGCGAGCGGATTTCGGGCCGGTTCCGAGAAAGTCTTTGGTCGCCGGCGGCCCCCACTGGGCCATGCCTGAAGCGGTCAACGGGGCCCAGCCGGGTTCGAGGCTGTTGTCGAACATGTCGCCATCGGTGAAGTGTTCGACAAGGAAGCCGTCGGGATCGCGCCAGTAGTCGAAGATCTGACTGCCTTGAATATGTCTGCCGATGCCCCACGAGCGAAAGTAGCCGCGCTCCTTGAGGTATTCGCCACCGGCGGCGAGGGCGTCGAGGTCACTTACCTGATAGGCCGAGTGCAGGTAGCGGTTGGCCGGACCCAGTGCCATCGCCAAGGTGTGGTGATCTGCCGGTGTCGAGCCGCGATCGCAGCGGATGAAGCTCATGGTGGGGCCGCGGTCGCGCTGACCGGGGAAGAACTGGAAGTCGCTGACGATCATCCCCAAGTGGTCCAGGTACCAGTTCAGCGCTTCGGCGTACCTGGTGGACTGCACCACCACATGGCCTAGCCGCTGTATCCGGGCGGGTACCCGCGGGGGGCGCTGGGGAAGGTTGGCGCGTGACAGATCATGTCCGAAATTCAGAACGCTTGGTTGCTGCGTTGGAAGCGTGGGCAGTTCATCCATGCCCGCAACCACGCGTACCGCCATTCCACTGGGGTCGACCAGATCGACCGTAAGCCCGCCGATGGTCTCCGGCAGCGGTCGTGCGGTTGCCCCGCATTTATCGGCAAGACGCAGGACGTCGACCTCATCGCAGGCCCGGTAGGCCACGCCGGCGAATCGGGTCCGTGGCGCACGGCGCACGATCACACAGGCCGCGCCCGCATCGGTGCCACGCAACCGAAGCTCGTCGGGGCTGCGCCATGCGGCCTGTAGGCCGAAGGCGCGCGCGAACGCCTCGGTACGAACCAGATCCGGCTTCTCGAACTCGAGCCACGCCAGGTCGACAACTTTGATGATCGGATTACCGGACCTGCCGGGGTGTTCGTCAGGCCGGGCGCCCTGTTCGCTGTGCATGTCCTGATGTACGCCCTTCTTCAGGTCACCGCCGATGTCGACCATCGCGTCCACCGCCACTTCCTTGGTCACTAACTGACGAAATCGTCACATACGAGGCGCCACTCGGTCAACATTTCTGACGAAATCATCACAAGTGATGCATACTGCTTTGGTGACGACATCGGATCGGGGCGCGCCCGCCCAGGCGAACCGCTCGGAGCGGCGTAAGCGGCGCACCCGCACGGCCCTTCTCAGGGCTGCGCAACGATTGATCGCCGAAGGCAAACTCAATGTGCCGGTGCTGGAAATCACCCAAGCTGCCGACGTCGGCATGGGCTCGTTCTACAACCACTTCGATAGCAAGGAGCAGTTGTTCGAGGCCGCTGTCGCCGATGTGCTGGACGCACACGGGGCGCTGCTGGACCGGTGTACCGCGTCGATCGAAGACCCCGCCGAAACGTTTGCTGCCAGTTTTCGGCTGACTGGCAGACTCTTCCGGCGCCGCCCGCAAGAGAGCGAGATCCTGTTGGCCAATGGCGCGGCCCTGCTGTCCTCGGACCGGGGACTGGCTCCTCGGGCCCTGCGTGACATCAAGGCCGCTTCCGATGCGGGTCGGTTTCGGGTAGAGGACCCGGAACTAGCGCTGGCCATGGCCGGCGGGGCGCTGCTGGGCCTGGGCACCTTGTTGCGGGCCGACCCGCAACGGGACGGCTGTGCGGCCGCCGACGCGGTGACCGAAGACCTATTGCGCTTATTCGGACTCGATGCCGAGCAGGCTCGCGCCATCTGTCGACGCCCACTGCCGGACCTGGACGGCTGGGATCAACCCGACTCGGCCGCGTGATGACCGCCCTGGGGCGGCGTGTTTGCCGCTTTTCGCGCAGGTAGCCCTAGTGTTGGCCGACGGCGTGGGTCCGCGGACGATTTCGCGTATCCGTCGACCACAGGGCCGCACAACTCGGGCACTGCAGGTGCAACTCGGTCGCGCGATTGCTCAGTAGATATTGCCAATGGGTGCCGCAGTTGCGGCCGCTACGGCAGTCCTGGTATGTGTCGCGGCCCCACGGGCAGCGTGGGCACGGTAGCCAAGCCCGTCGGGAGGCATCGGCGTGTGGATCGATGGGCAGCATGGGCGTGCAACCAGCCTTTCTGTCGCTGGAAGTTAGGGTAGGCTACCCATATGACCAGCGCAACCCGAATGGCTTGCCGGCCGCCTGGCCGGTGGCTTGGTTCTCGTCAGAGTCGCTGTCGCACAGCGCTTTACGGGCAGAGTTAGCCGGGCGTCGGCGGCGATCGTCGCGCAATCATGACCGGAACATGGGTCAGTAGCACCACCGCGGCGCTGACCGAACCGAACAGCATTGCGGCAAATCCGCCGCTGCCATGGCTGCCGATCACCACCAGCTGGGCTTGCGTCGAGCTGTCGACAAGCTCAGGTGCGGCGTTGTTGCGCGCGATGATGCGGTGAACGGCGACGTCGGGGTACCTCTCGGTCCAGCCGGCCAGTCGCTCGGCCACGATCTGGTCCTCTCGGGAACGCAGCGTCCGCCAGCCCGGACCGGGAAAGCCGACGATCGGATCAAACACATTCGGCGGTTGCCACGTGTGCACCACGGTCAGATCGACCTTGCGACGTGAGGCCTCGTCGAATGCGAGCGCGATCGCCAGTTCCGAAGTCGGGGAGCCATCGATGCCGACCAGTACCGTGGACCGCTCCCTGTCGGGATTCAAGTCGACGTCATCGTGGATGACGACCACGGGACAGTGCGAGTGATAGATGAGGCCGGCGCTCACCGAGCCCAGGTGGCGTCCCCGCAGGGTGCCGGTACCGAGGTATCCGACCACCAGCAAGTCGGCGTTTTTGGACATGTCGACCAACGCAGACACCGCCGTCCCGCTGGGCATTTCCAGGTTGATCTGGTTCGGGCCGCGCTGACAGCTTTCGTTGGCGATCTGCAGGGCCTCGTCGAGCAGTTGTTGGCCGCGTTCTCGCAGTTTGCCGGTGTGTTGCGGAGCTAACGAGGAACTCAGCCGGGTCCCCGCGGTGGTGGGCAGCACATGAGCCAAAGTCAGTGCAACGTTGCGCAACTCGGCGTCGCGCGCAGCCCAGCGGATCGCGATCTTGGAACCGGGCGAACCGTCGACGCCGACCACAATCCCGGGATGTTTGCCGAACCTGGACATTGGTTTGCCTCGTTCCCCCTGCCCTTGGATGCTATCGGTGCGCCGTGGGGTTGGCGGGCGAATCAGTGACTGTGGTTGCCGTCGCGGGTTTCCGGCACGGCCGGTCCTTTTCGGTGCGCGGCCGGCCCTCGCCCGTCAGGTGTTGGCGTCGCGGTGTGGGGGAGTTCACTCGGCCCTAGCCGGGCGGCAGGCCACTAGCGCCAACCCGAAGGCGAAAACGATCGCGGCTACCCATGGAAATCTGCCGGACGGTGCGAAGCCCTCGGTGGCGATGAACCACAGGAAGTACGCTGACATGGCGGCGCCGGTCAGCATGACCGACTCGGCCCACCGCGCCGGCAGCGCCACACCGACCGTGGGCAGCGGAGCCTCGAAGAGGCGCCGAAGCCACCACAGCATCACCATCTCGACCGCGGTGACCAGCATCAGCACCACCTCCCACTCCAGGCGGGCCAACCACCAAGCCGTTGTTCCGAGCTCCGGTTGCGGCAACAGCCCAGCCGGATAGGCGACGACGGCCACGATCACGACCGGCACCATGTGCCACAGATAGAGCGCCATCACGTTGTTGTTGGCGAACGACAGCACCCGATGAACCCGTCCGGATCGCAGTGCGCGATTGAGCGCAGGCGCGGCCATCACCGCGATTCCGGCTTGCAGGCATCCGAACGCCAGCATGGCAGCCGTGGGCGGTGTGGTGTTCTGTACGGCTTGGCCGGGAACGCCGATCATGCTGATCGGATAGTGGCCGATCCAAATCAACAGGGTCAGCGCAATCGCTGACACGGCAGCTAGCACCGCGGGTCGGCTGCCCGTCAACAGCCCCGTTTGCCAAGCGATTCCGAGCTGGTAGAGCATGCCCCAGCAGAACAAGTAGTTCAGCCAGCCCAGCTGGGGGAGATGGCCCCCCAGGGAAACCGCGTCTACCGCCACCACGGCCGCCGCCAGTGCCAGCGGTACGACCAAGCCCCAGCGATCATGTGCGGCAATGGCAATGGGGGTGAGGGCCGCGAGCACCACATAGACGGCGAGAAACCACAGGTGCATCGCCACCGCCCAACCCGCATAATCCAGCACCGAGCCGGGCACGCCGAAACCGCGCAGCGCGACCACTATTGCCGAGATCAGCCCGACATACACCGCCGTGGGGCCGAGCACTCGGGCCAGCCGATGCCGCACCCAAGCCTCGCGCGAGGCACGGTCGCCGTCGTAATGGTGTCGCCACGACACCGCACCGGCATAGCCGGCGACCAGAAAAAAACACCGGCACCGCCTGGAATGGCCAGGTCAGCCACTGCGTCCAGGGCAACTCCACCAGTGGGTTCTGCCGACCGAACCGCCCATCGTGATAGGTGACGGATACGGCCAGCCAATGCCCTGCGACGATGAGCACCACACCGGAGACGCGGTAGTAGTCCACCGCAAGGTCGCGCACCGGTTTCTTGGCGCCTGTGTTGGGCCGCGTTTCGGTTGGCGTTGCCTGATGATCGACCTGGCGGGCTCGGTCGCCCCTTCGCTTGCCGATTACGTCACCCACTCCGGCTGAGCCGCGACATCGACGGCACTGAAGTCCTTGTGCGCGAGGCCGGCCACGGTGCCGCCGTCGACCACGAATTCCGCGCCAGTCGAGTAACGCGACTCGTCGCTGGCCAGGTAGACGACCAGATTGGAGACTTCCATGGGTTCGGCGGCACGGCCCAGTGCGGTCTGGAACAGGTCCTCGGGGACCCACTCGGTCATTGGCGTCTTGACCAGCCCGGGGTGGATCGAGTTCACTCGAATGCCGCTGGGCCCCAACTCGAGTGCGGTGGATTTCGTCAGCCCGCGCACAGCGAACTTGCTGACCGTGTAGCCGTGGCTGGCGATGGTGCCGGCCAGCCCTTCGATCGATGAGATGTTGATGATCGATCCGCGGCCGGCCTCCTTCATGGGCTTGACCGCGGCGCGGATCCCCAAAAAGACACCGGTGACGTTGATGTCGAGGATCCGCTGCCATTCCGACAGCGCATAGTCCTCGATGGTCCCGATGTTCAGGATGCCGGCGTTGTTGACCAGAACATGCAGTCCACCGAACTCGTTGACCGCGGTGTCCACCGCGGCCGTCCACTGCTCGGGCTGGGTGACGTCGAGGTGGACGTAGCGGGCCGCGTCGCCCAGTTCGGCGGCGACGGCCCTGCCCTCGTCGTCGAGGATGTCGCCGAGGACCACGTGAGCGCCTTCGGCCACCAGCGCCCGAACATGCGATGCGCCCATGCCGCGTGCGCCGCCACTGACCAATGCGACCTTTCCGGTCAACCGCCCAGCCATAGCCTCTCCTCGTCGCTTCGTTGCGTTGCCGAACCTAGGTTCATATTGGTCGGGATTCCGCCGATTCGTCCACCTCCGGTGGCGCCAGTGCGGCCGCGGGCTCGATGTGCTTGCACCGTCCGACGAGCTCAGCGAGGCTGGCGTCGTCCTCGGCATCGCCCGGAACCGACAAGCTGATCCCCGAGCACACGCCCGAATACCACTCGGCCAGGATGTGGGGGATCTCCGGGTAGCTGCCCTGGGGCACAACGAGATCCATTACTTCGTCGGTGAGGTGGCCGGCGAGATCCGTCCAGTCCGCCCGATGGGCCATCTCGGAGAGGGCCAGCCCGACATCTTCGAGGCCGAAGTACTCCAGCTGTCGGCGATACGCGGGGGTGCTGTACAGGAACGCCAACTCGGCGCGACGGGGCTCGCGGAGGCGTTCGACGCCATCGTGGGTCGCGGCCATCATGGGCTGGGGATTGGTCACCACGGCGGGACCGCCGTCGGCTCGCTGGGCGGTCGCGGCCCCCTGCGCCAGAGCGGGAAGCGTGCTCGCCCGCAGCACGCGCGGGTGTGAGTTGGTGGGGTGACACACGAAGCCGTCCGACAACTCGCCGGCCAGGTTGCACATGCGCCGGTTCACCCCACCGGTCCAGATCCGCGGCGCCCGATGAGCTATCGGGCCCGGGTTGAAGTAGGGCTGCAGCCGCTCGAATCGGTAGTGCGGTCCGCTGTGATGCAGGGGCGCGCCGGTCTGGAACGAATCGAAAATCGCGCGTAGCGAATTCACGTAGTCGCCCAGGCGCGACACCGGGTCCGACCACTCGGTGGAGAATCGGCCGACGATGTTGCCGCGCACCTGCGAGGCGATCCCGAGCTCAAAGCGGCCATCGGAATACTTCGCCAGATCCCATGCGGCGTAGGCGGTAAGCATCGGACTGCGCGGAAAGGCCACGATCATGCTGGTGCGGACGATGATTCGCTGGGTATGAGTCAGCGCCAGCGTTGCCACGGTGAACGCGTCATGAATGGTTTCCGGAACATGGATCACGTCGAAGCCCAGCCGCTCCACCCGCTGTGCCCAAGCGGCGACGTCCTTGAGGTCCATTCGTGGCGGCCAGGACGCGATCATCTGCATGGCGCGCCGCGTTGACTCGCTCACCGGGCCAGCCCGCCCAACAGCAGTGTGGTGGTGTGGTCCATCCAAGCGGCATCGAGATCGCGTTCGTTTGCCAGGGCCATCATCACGGTTCCGCCGATCATGTCCAGCAAGATCCGGGCGTCGACGTCGGGGGGGCTTGCCCGCTGGCCGCGGCGTGGTCGAGGAAGCGCTGCAGTTGACCGTAGCTGCTGCTCTGTAGCCGGCTGAGTAGCCGGGCCGAAAGGCCGGGCTCGGAGGGCAATTCGGCCATCAGCCCGGACAACGCGGAATGCACCGCCGGTCTGCTGAACAGATCGATGGCGGCACGCAGTAGTGCGCGGATGCCCGATTCGAGTCCATCGGTCAACGGCAGCTCGGTACTGGTCGGGTTGGGAAAGACCGCCTCGTATACCAACTCGATCTTGGTGGGGAACCGGCGGTAGACGGCCGGGGGAGTGGCGCCGGCCCGCGCCGCGACCAGGGGAATGGTGAGCCGGGCATACCCGATCTCCTCGAGGAGCTCGGTCGTCGCACGCAACACCGCGGCATCGATGCGGGCATCCCTCGGTCGTCCCTGCGATCGAACTCGAGGTTCGGGCTGGTCAGTCCATGCCGTTGACTCCATTACGATCGGATCGTAATGTAATTCACACCGCGAGACAATGGTGCGGCACTGTCGAGAGGCAGAACGGCGGCCCGGACCCATTTACCCCGACTCGTGGATGCGGCCGTCCGATGCCGACGTTCGTCCGGACTCCGAACATGCGCGATCCGCACCCTGCGCTGTCGCTATGGTCGAATGGGCTGCTCGTCCTTGATATCCGTCCCCCCCAGATCTTTTGATCCGCATCTTTCATCGTGCTTGGACAGCGGCGACCTAGATACCACCGGAATCAAGCGCGAATGATTAGTGCGCAGGACGTCTCCGGCTAAAACGCCGGCCGGGTAGCGCCAACATTCTCCGTGGCGGGGCACCCCGGAGTTGTTGCCGGCTTTTCCGCTCCCACCGGCGACGCCGGCGGGATGTTCTTGATTGTCCGGACGCTGATGCGCGCGCCGCGGCTTGGTATCAAGGTGACGTACTTTAGCGTCGGCGTCTCATCGGCCGCCGTTGTGGTTATCAATTCGGCCCGCCGCAGGACCTCACGTAAGACAACTCTCATTTCGACGAGGGCGAAGGTGGCCCCGAGGCAGCGGCGAGCGCCGCCTCCGAACGGTAGCCAGGTGGTCGGCCCCGGAGATACGCCTATCATCCGATCTGGGTCGAATCGGTCGGGATCGGGATAGAGCGCGGCGCTGGCATGCACCAGCCCGATTCCCGGCAGCGCCCATGCCCCAGCCGGTAGCTGGTAGCCGGCCACCTCGACGGGCGCTGCAAGCACCCGGCCCACCGCGAATGCCAGCGGGCGGATCCGCAACGTTTCCTTTACTACCGCGTCGAGGTATTCGTCGCCGGCGGCATCGCCTGCCGCGCTGGCGTGGGCCGCCGCCACCGCCCTCGTCAAGATCGTTGGGTGGCGGGTCAGGCGCTCTAGCGCCCAGGCCAAGCCTGTCGCGCTGGTGTCATACCCGGCCACTAGCAACGTGACGAGTTGGTCACGTAGTTCGCGGTCCGTCATTGCATTGTCGTTGCCTTCAGTGCGGATCAGCATCGCCAGCACATCGGCGCGTTTGCCTAGTTCAGCGTCGTTGCGACGGTCGGTGATCTCCGCGTACAGGAGGTTATCCACATCGGCAATTCGCTTTCGCAGCCCTCGCCACGGACGGCGGCTGAGAAGCTTCGGATTGGCGAGCGCCAAGGTGCCCCAAGGGCCCATGCTCAGCAGCCGCGGCACGGCCGTGCGCAGCGCCGCGAGGCGAGCCGGGTCGGTGGCGCCGATTACCGTCCGCAGGATCACTTCCAAAGTGATCTCAGACATCCTCACGGTGACCGGGAACGTTCTTCCCGCCGGCCACCCAGCGACATTGTCCGCGGCGATCTCAGCCATCAGCCCGGCTTGGCGGGCAACGGCGTCGCGGTGGAAGGGGGCCAGCATGGTGCGTCGCCGGCATCGATGCGCTTCTTCATCCAGCACCATCAACGAGCTGTCCCCGATCAAGCCGCTCAACAGCGCATTCGCGTCGCCCGCGTGGAAGATGTGGGTATCGCCGGTAAACACCGTCTTGATGTCGCCAGGATCGGCCAGGTATACCTGCGTGCCCATCCTCGCGATCCGCAGTGTGAATACGTCGCCGTACCGGCGCCGGCAGGCGGCCAGAAATTGCGGCCCGCGCAGCAACATCAATGCGGCTTGTAGTGACCGAGAAAGTGGTGGCCCTGGCGGCAGAACGCCAGAATTATTATGGGGCACTGGCAAATCCTATGGCTCGTGCTTTTATAAAAGTCGACTATGCGGTCAATTGCCGTTATTTTGGCGTAGATGCCATTGGTTTCAATGCTTCAAACATCGAAACCTTAACGCTACGTTGGCACTACCTGCGAAGACTGTTGCGGCTGAAGACTCATGCAAATTCTGCCGTCTGCAAATCGGACAATTTTTCTGACGCCGTCGGTGTCAAATTACCAAAGCTCGCGACACCGTGCAACCAATACTGGATTCATGACTAGAATGCGTAACTAGAATTCACAATTGGAATTTAGAACTAGAATTCATCAATAGAATTAGCGCAAGGATATTTGGGGGGTCCACAAGTATCCGGGTGGACGATCTCGATCGGCGTTTCGGTCCAGAGCGGCCGATCGCCGCTGGGGATCGGGCACGGGAGATAACCGCGCTAAAGCTTGCGCAACAGGGCCGCCGCGCGAACGTCGTCACCGACGGTGAACTGGAGGTGTGTCACCCCGTCGCGTTGCTCGGAGCGGATGGTGACCGTTTCGCCAAACTTGATCGGGCTGCGGTACTCGAGCACGGCGCGGTAGGGGGCCGTCAAGGTCGTCTGTTGGCTGAGTATCTCGTGTATGCCGTGCCAGTAGATGGTGTTGTTGACATGCTCAAACGGATCAATATCTGTGCGACGCAACGGAAAAGGTGTGTCCACACCGGCCGTGATCGGCTCGGTGAGCCAAGGCCGCCACTTGAGCCGGTGGTCGTCGGTGGTGCTGCCGAAGCGGGTCAGGAAAGCATCGGTGAGTCGTGACGGAGTCAAGGTGTCCTTGTTGACGCACAGCCAGAAGCCTTCGGTTTCGATCCGTCCACCGTGCGAGCCCTCCAACTGAACGCGCATGTTGCACCATCTGGTGGAAAGGGCTGCGCACCAACGGCGGAAGGTGATCTCGCTGGGTAGCTCGATCGGCTCGATAACGTCGATCACGGTGCGCAGGACGATCCAATGGGGGTGGACCTCGGCCAATTCGGCATCGGCGAGATGCTCGGCGCCGACTTCTTGGATGTAGCGCGCGACACCATCGAGGCGTAGCCGCATGTGTTCGTCGATATCGGTGGTGGCCAGTCGCCAGCTTGTTCGGTATACGTATCCAGCACCGGGGAGGGCGCAGGGCTCCGGCGTTCCCTGGTTTTTCACCTCGTCCCCGTCGTAGGCGAGTTCAACGTGCGCGGTAAAGGCGGCACTGAATACCTGCTGGCATCCGCGTACCGCCTGCAGGGTGAGGTGATCGCCGTCGAAGACGGGTTTGGCCGGGCGCTGCGGTGCGCCGTCGGCGGTGCAGTCGACATAGAGGCCCGACGCTGAGCAGGGGACCGATCCGCCGTCGAGCACGATCTCGGTGGAGTCGATGCGCTGGACGTGGCCCATCCTCACCACGTCCTCGATGCGGCGCAGTTGGTCGAATTCGGGCTGTGACACCGTCGCGCACCGATACATGGTTGGCCGTACCGCAGGGTCGAGCCGAAGCAATGTTCCGGCCTTTTCGAGCCGGTCAAACAGATCCCGGATCGATGTTGCTCTACCGATTGCCTCGAGAGTGATGCCGTAACTATCGCGGAACTGCTTGATGAATGTCGGCCCGGGCTGCAGCGTGGCGCGGTCGATCAGCCACGCGTCTCGGGGCTTGATCCAGGTCAGCTGGCCGGGATCGACGCTATTGCGTAGCAACCAAAGGCAGACATCCATGGCGGTCTTGCCCGCGCCGACGATCACGTACCGATCTTTTCCGGTGAACTTGGGCAGATCGTTGGGCGCAATGCAGTCGATCCCGGGCGCCACCGGGTAAGGCGTCGGCCGCATGGACGGCACGACGGCACGCAGGTAGGTGGCATCGACGATGCGACGGCTGACGGTGACCTGGTGTTCTGCTCCACCCAGGGTCCGGAACCGGCCATCACCGAGGTATTCGCTCATCGGGAAGTACTCGACCCGGCCGGTGGGAAGAAACTGCTGCTGCATGACGGCGTCGAAGTAGGCGCAGATCTCGCCGACGGGTGCGAGTTCGTTCAGCCCCTGGTTCCAGCCGACGGCGTCAATGGTGTTGTTGCCCAATGGCCGTGAGTTGACGCCGTAGTACGCCGACGGTTGATGCAGCCGTACGAAGGGGTAAGCCGTGGTCCAGTGCCCACCCGGCGCATGCGCGCGGTCGACGATAACCACCCGCGCATCGGATTCGGTGATGAGCGTGTCGGTGAACGCCATTCCCATTGCACCGGCTCCCACCACGAGGTAATCGGCTTCAATGGCTTTTGCTGGCGCCTGCACATGCTCTCCTTCGCGCATCGGTATGGGGCGACACTGAAGCCGCTGACGGTACGCGACCCACCGTCGCCCTGGCGAAGCGCTCCTTTGCTACCGCCGCGCCGAATGGAGTCTAAGCCCGCGCGCCACTGGACCGACCGTGGATGGGCCGCGGCAAGCGACGCGCGGGAGCCCGCAGGGGTGTCTGCGGAGCACCTCCGGGTGTATGACTGGTTGGGCTGCATGTTTGAGGAGGCCCCATGACGGACCCGAACACCCGAGAACGCACCTATCGATCAGGCTCGGGCGGCGGGTAGCCGGGTGTCGCGCGGGGGTGAGCGGAATTCGGGCCTGCGGGGCTTTCTGCAGGCTCTCACCCAGCGTCGAGTCGCGATCGCCGAAGGCCTGCGCAGCCGATTGTGGCCAACGCCGGCACTGGGCGTAGTGATGGCGATCGCGGTTGGGCTGGCGCTACCCGAAGTCGACAGCGCCGTCGATCCGCACATGCCGCCCGCGCTGACCAGCTACATATTCGGTGGTGGCGCCGATGCGGCGCGGGAACTGCTGAGCGCGATCGCGACCTCGTTGGTGACGGTGACGTCGTTGACGTTCTCGTTGACCCTGATCACCCTGCAGCTGGCCAGCAGTCAGTACACGCCCAGACTGCTCCGCACCTTCGCCGCCGATCATTTCGTTCAGCGCACGCTGGCGGTGTTCCTCGCCACGTTCGCCTATGCGCTGACGGTCCTGCGCAGCGTCCGCAACAAGCGCGGTGAAGGCGCCGAGTTCGTTCCCCAGATCGCGGTAACGCTGTCCTATCTGTTGGCCATGGTGAGTGTGCTGGCCCTGGTCTTGTTTCTGGGCCATCTGGTGCGTCAGATCCGGATCGAGATGATGCTCGGCCACGTCTCGGCTGAGGCGACCGCGACCGCCCACCGCGTGCTGGATCCGCTCGATGACGACGAGCCCGACGACCGCATTCCATCACCTCCGACGGCGCATTCGATGATCGTGACCCAAGCGTCGGGTTTCCTGGTGGAAGTCGATGAGCGCGCCGTCCTGGCCGCAGCGGTGGACGCCGACGCCGTCGTCTGGCTCGACCGTCAAGTCGGATCTTCGCTGATCGCGGGCGTGCCGGCCGCATTCTGCTGGTCGGCGGATCCGTCGTGTCCGCTTGATGCGGAAAGACTGGCGTCGCTGCGCAAACGCGTCTGCGCTGCGATGCGCACCGGTATGGAGCGCACCAGCACCCAAGACATCAGCTACGGGCTGCGACAGCTCACCGATGTCGTGATCCGGGCACTTTCCCCGGGCATCAACGACCCGACCACCGCGGTGCACGGCTTGAGTTCTTGTGCGGCCGTTTTGTGTGACCTCGTCAACTACCGGCTGGGCTATCGGGTGCTGCGCGACGACGACGGGGCGCCCCGGGTAGTCGTCGCCGCGCCGGACCTGGCCGCGCTACTTGATGTCGTGTGCACGCAGGTGCAGCAGTATGGCTCCAGAGATCCGGTGGTGCTGGCCAGACTGCTGTCGCTGCTTCGCGAACTAGCCTGGACGGCGCGGCTGCCGGTGCATCGACGTGCCGTCGCCGGCCGGCTCGTCCGCGTTCAGCAGGCCATCGCCGAACAGGGCTTCGATGCCAGCGTGAGCGCTCAGCTCGATGCACTCGCCGGCGAAGTTCGTGCGGCGATGGATCGGCGGTGGTCACCGGCGATCGGTACCTCGACATGACCGATCTCACCGTGAGCGTCACCGACGGCATCGCGATATTGACCCTGAACCGTCCGCAGCGCCGCAACGCCTACACCGCCGAGATGGGACTGTCGCTCAGCTCGGCCTACCGGCAGTGCGATGACGATGATGCGGTGCGCGCGATCGTGGTCACCGGAGCCGGTGATGCGTTTTGCGCCGGCGCCGATTTCTCCGGGGACACAAATCCTTTTGACGCGCCCGACGGTGGCGGCGGGTTTACCGCAGCACCGATAGATCCCGCGGCATTCGAGTTGCGCACGCCCGTCATCGCCGCAGTCAACGGCCACGCCATCGGGATCGGTCTGACCATCGCCTTGCAAGCCGACATCCGGATCATGGCGGAGTTCGCCAAATACGCGGTCGTGCAGGTCCGTCGCGGAGTCATTGCCGACTGCATGTCGCATTGGACCCTGCCGCATCTGGTGGGCAGTGCGGCGGCAGCGGACATCCTGTTGACCGGGCGCACGTTCGACGGCGCGGAGGCATTGGCCATGGGAATCGCCACCCGAACACTGCCGGGTCCGCACGTGCTCGGACACGCAATGGCCGTGGCGCGCGACATCGCGGCCAACACCGCACCGATGTCGGTCGCGCTGAGCAAGCGGCTGCTGTGGGACACCCTGATCAACGGCTACACACCGCGTCAGGTCGCCGAGCTGGAGACACAACTGCATCGGCGGGTCATGGGCAGTGCCGATGCACGCGAGGGAGTCGAGGCGTTCCTGCAGCACCGCGCCCCACGTTGGAGCGCGTCGGTGTCATCGGCGTGGAAACCGTTGCCCGCACCCGATCATCGGGAGCAACCGTGACAACCGCGGCTACCCCGTGCCGACAGATGTCGGTGAAGGGCGGCAGCTTGGACGGCTAGGCGGGAGTGATCGCCGTCGCTAATTCTTGTGGCACAGAGGTCAATAGCGTGCTAACGATGCCGCCAACGGTGGGACCCGAGACAACCTCCTGAAAATACGGCAGGAACCAGGTCACGGTCGCTGTGGTGGCATGTGGAGCAACGAGAATCCCGTCGAACGGGACATCGAGGACCACGAATCCCAGACCGATCGGCAGCAACAACGGCAGCGTCACCCCACCATTGAGGAAGCCGTTGGCCAAGACAGCAGGAGCATCGACGAGGGCGCCCAATGCCCCCGCAATGTCCCCGCTCTGCACCGCGGTGGTGAAGGCGTTCAAGCTAATTCCGAACCCCTGCAGTGTGCTGAGCGCGGGACCTGCTGCCACGAACGCCACCGCGGGTGCCACGTCGGTGAGTGCTGTGCCACCGAGATTGATGAGGTTTTGCTGGATCTGTCCCCCAATGGCCGAGATCGGGGATAGGTCAGCCAACGCCCGATTCAGCGCCGACGGGTCATACAGCACGGCACCGAGGTCCTGGGCTGCGTTCTGCAGCGACGTGGCGATCGTTTGCCCGTAACCCAGCTGGTTGGCGAGGATCTGACTCAAGAAGGGCGCCGGATTGGCGGCCCACGTGCTGCCCAGGCTTTGCAGGTTGGCGGCCGTGTTCTCGATCAGTTCCTGGTACGGGGCGGCAATGTCCACCGTCGCCTGTGCCGCCGGTGCCGCGGTGGAGCCGAGCAGCGACAGCGACGCGAGCGAGGCAGGCAACGATGCGGAAACGGATTCCACGCTGGCCGCGACGTGCCCGGGAAGGAGCGTGGCCGCGCTGGCGACCCGGGTGGCCGAGGCGGCAACCACGGACTCGGCCGCAGTGACCCGGCCAAGTGTGGCGTTCGCGCCGCTACGCACCGCAGTCGCTACGGCATCGACGGTTCGCAGGCCTGCGGTCCCGATGACGCCAGTGCCGGGGCCAGCGGTTGCGGAACCATCGGTGGGGATCAACGGGTGCCCGAGCAATGCTCGAGCGGGCGCGTTCACCGTCTTGATCAGATTCTGCTCGGCGTTGGCGACTTCGGCGCTTAGGTATGCGGCCCCGCTGCCTTTCAACACGCTCACGAACTCGTCATGAAATGCTGCCGCCCGGGCGCTGAGGGTTTGGTACTCCTGAGCGTAGGAGCCGAATAGCGTTGCAATGGCGGTGGATACCTCATCGGAGGCTGCGGCTGCTATCCTCGTCGTGGGGACCGCGGCCGCCGCGTTCGCCACCCCCAGCGTCGAACAAACATCCACCAGATTTTCCGCGGACGTGGCCACCATGTCCGGCAGCACGGTGAGAAATGACATGTCTACCTCCTGCCCGGTCATCATCGACCCATTGGCATGGCAGAAACGATCGCAGCACCTTGCCAGCTCCACTAGGGACTTTCGTCGTTACCTGGTCGGGGCCCGCGTTCACATTCGCAGCTGTCCGGTTTCGGCCGGCTTGCGGTCACTCACCTACCAGGTGCCGGTCGACGGGATTGATGCGATTGACGACCAGGGGGTCAGTCCGGGTGAACGGGAAGTCCGGCAGGTCGTCGATGTGGGTGTTGAAGGTGGCGGCCAGCACCTCGCGCGAGTAGGCGCTCACCGAAGCGCGGTAGCCGATGTCGCCGGGTGTGGGTTGGTCGAAAAAGATGGTGAAGTGCCACTCGTCGCAGTCGATCACCTCGATGTGGTGCGGATAGGCGCGCGGGATGAAGTAGACGTCTCCCGCGTTCAGGTGCCAAGTGTCCAGGGTGCCATCGGGGTCCATGACTGTCATCCGGGCCGAACCCTTTTGTACATAACCCATTTCGGCCGTGACGGGGTGCCAATGCGGTTCGCGCATGCCATCCTCCTTGATCCGCAGTGAGTACATCGACAAGTCCTTCAACGCCGGCCAGTACTGCACCCGCGCGAGCCGCGCCGAACCGACCGCGACGCTGATGGGCGGTTGCTGAGCCTCCACCGCAAACTTGTGCGGGTCGTTGTACCAGGCAGTGCCGGGGGCCACCGCAGGGCCGGATCGGGCCGCCAGCGCTCGGTGGGAGGCGCGACGACGGATCGTGCCGAACGCGGCGGCGTCCAGGTCGTAGGTGTTGCCCAGCACGGCATCGGTCATCGCGCCAAACGCAGCGCCCAAGCCGAAGTCTTCGGGGCGTTCGTGGCGGAAGGCGATGATGAACTCGGCGACGTCCTCGCCGATGTTCTCGATGTGGTGCAGCGACCCCGAGTCGATGTGGAACATCTCGCCGGCGCTGACGGTGAATGACGAGAACTGGCTTCCGCTGTCGAGCACTGACACCAGTGAGGTTCCGGACACGCAGTAGGTCAGCTCGTTGGCGTTGGCATGCCAGTGGGGGGTACGCATCGCGCCCGGGTTGATCAGCACTCGCTTGATCGACATGCCTCGCAGGATCGGGAAGGTGTCAGCGGTGACTCGGCGGATCGAACCCAGGTCGCTTTCCTCAACGATTTCGCCATCCCACAGGGAGATGGCGTGGGTGGTGAGGCGGTCGGACGTCGTGGTCATTGAAGGTTCCTCTCCGGTAGCGGCAACCGGCTTGGGTCGATGCCTTTGCCATACCTCGGATCGTCGCAGCGCCGGCGAGTGACCGTCCAAGACTGATCTCGAATGGTTCAACAATCGGCGCCTATCAATGCGAAACGGGGCCTTGATCGCAGGCCCAGGCCTGTCGGGTAGTTCGTATCGGTGGCATCGTGGAGGTCGCCCTGGTGGGGAGGATTCTGATACTCGAGTGGCATTGCACAATTCGGGGTAAGGCGGCGTTCGTAGCGGCAGTCGTAATCGGGCAAACGGAGGCAGCAATGACCGAGACGCACAAGGTCGACTTCAGCGATGTGCGGTGGGGGTCGGTGGAGTGGACAAATCTCTGCACGCTGTACTTGCGGGCATGCGAGAGCCGCTCGCCGGCGCCAATTCTGGGCGACACGGCGGCAGCGGAGGCGGTGCAGCGCATCGAATACGACTGGGGCCGCATGGACCGCACCATGTGGCCCGCAACCAGCCAATACATGGTCACCATGCGGGCCAAGCAGTTCGATGACTGGTGTACGGACTTTCTGGGGCGCCATCGCAACGCCGTGGTTCTGCACCTGGGGTGCGGCATGGATACCCGAGCCTTCCGGCTGCACCCGCCACAGAGCGCGCAATGGTACGACGTCGATCAACCGGATGTGATCGCGTTGCGGCGCAAGCTCTACGACGACTGCGTCGGCTACCGGATGATCGGGTCGTCGGTGACCGATGAGGCGTGGCTGGACGAGATACCCACCGATCGCCCAACGCTGCTGGTCGCAGAGGGCCTGCTCATGTATCTCACCGAGCCGGAGGTCCGGATGTTGCTGCAGCGTGTGACGGATCGGTTTGGTGCCGGGGAGCTTGCCTTTGACACAACGTCGCCGTTGGGGCCGCGGCTGTCCAAGGCCTTTACCAAGGGCATCACCAAGTGGGGTATCAGTGACGTGCGGGACCTCCAGCAATGGAACCCGCGGCTGCGCTTCCTCGAGCAGACCCATGTTGGGGCGCTTTGTGCACGCATACCCTCGGCGCCGATACGACTGCTATGGCGGCTGGTCTATGCCACACCGGTGCGAAACTTCGACGTGCTCAACCGGTTTGCGTTCTAGTTCAGGCCACAACTCGGGGCCTCGCTCGGCCCCCGTCTAGTTAGGTGCCGTCGCTAGCCGCTCGTTGGATGCCTGCCAATGCCAAACAGTATGTATGGCATTGGAAAACTATTCGGTGCAAATGGTGTGATTGAACGGGAAATGTTGCCTAGCAATGCATTTCGTCAGTTCGGAGAGGGCGATTTCGGTGCAGGGCGGCAGGCGTTGCGCAGGCGGGGCTAGCTGGCCGTGAATTGGCCCAGCTCGTAGATGCCGAGGGCTTTCTCGACATCGGCGACCTGGTCGACCACCCCTTGAAAACCGGCCTGGCCGAACTGCCGGTGCTCCTCGTCTTCGAACCCTCGGCCAGGTCGCGGAACTCTCCGGCCGGCATCACGTCCCGCAACGCCGGAAAGATGACGGTGTCTTCGCGTGCCTCGTGCGGCTCGTACATTCGGATGAACGCCGTCATATCCCGGACCAGGGCGTCTCGCCCTGGCTGGCCGGGCGCGCTACCCGCTGCGGCGGTAGCGGCGAGAATCCGGTCGGTGACTCCCCGGCCTCGTTGGTGCTGGGTGCGCAGTACGGAAGTGGTGTCGGTGAATTTTCCGGCCTGCTCCAGCATGGGAAAGACATATCGTTCTTCGAGGGCTTCGTGATAGTTCTCGACGAACGCTCGGATTATCTGAGCGCTGGCGTTGAGTTCTTGTGTGGGAGCCGGATCGCCAACTTGCAGGCGGTGGATCCCTTCTCGGTAGATCAGCAAGATTCGTTTGAGGACCCCGTGCTCGCGTATCAGGTCTTCGGGAGCGGTGACGGTCACCTGCTCGGATGAGGATGCGCCCGCGTCGGCTGGCTTGCGCGGTGAACCGGTGCAAGCCGACAGGGCGATCGCACCGGTTACGGGCATCGCGATTCCGAAGAGGCGACGGCGGCTCAGGGGCCGGTGTGGCTCATCGATCACGATCGCACCTCTCGTGACCAGCCGCCTCAGCGGGAGGAGGCGGCCAGGTCCAATAGTTCGTCTACCGACCACTGATCGTCGGCGTGGTTTCCATATTTGGTGGCCAGCACCCGGCCGTCTGAACCGATGAGGAAGTCGGCCGGAAGTCCCAAGTGTCCCTCACCGATCCCCGCGGCGCCGCGCCACGATTGGCCCTTCATTCCCCGGCTCGCGGCCATCCAGGCCCGTGGGCTTAGCACGGCTTTCGGCGAGGACTCGACACCGAACTCGCGGTAGAGCTCTTTGGCGGGGTCGGCGATCGTCGCGAAGGGCAGTTCCGCCTGATACTCACGCATCGCCGAAGCGCTGGAGTGAAACACCGCGACCTCTCGGATTCCGGCGGCGACGATCTCATCGTGTCGTCCGCTGATCGACCGGAGATGAAGGTTGCAGATCGGGCAGCCGGCGAAGCGGCGGAACTGTAGATGTACCAGGTGATCCGGGTCGGGCACTGGCACCGTCTGGTCATGGATGTCGCTGAGTTGATGCGCGGCGAGAACGTCACCGACTTCGATTCTTCGCATGCAACCAGCCAACCACGAGCTTCCGACACCGGGTACCCAGTGCGCTGCATGATTCAGCCATCCGGCCCGAACGGCGTCAGGTCGTTCGATGAGCTGTTGCGGCCGGCGCCGGGCCGGGTGTCTTCTGGTGGCGACTGCCGGCCATGGGGTGCAGCGTCGGGTTCGGGCGTGCGCTCGAGCGACGACGTTTGGCTCAGTGCGGTCAGCGCCGACCATTTCGGCAAGAAAGCCAACGGTATGAAGGCCAACACCGCCAGGACGACTGCCACCACAAACACCACGCTGTACGCGCGCGAAAGTTCGTGCAACACGGGCTGGTCAAGGGGGACGCCGGGTCGGTGCTCACGCAAGATCTCGGCCTTGCTGGCGCCGGAGGCATTTTCGCCATTGTTGAGCTGGCTGGTCAGGATCACCGACATTAGCGCGGTGCCTACCGCGGCTGCCATCTGCTGATTGACTTTGATCAGCGTTGAACCCCTCGCGATCTGGTTGGGGGCCAGGCTCTGCATTGCCACCGCGACAAGCGGCATCCTGGTGCAGCCCATGCCCATGCCCAGGATCGTCAGACCGATCAACAGCATCGGAAGGTAGTCGCGCTGGGTGGCGACCCCGAAGGCGAAGACGCCCATACCGGTGGCAATCAGCGTGACGCCGATGACGAGTACCCCGCGAGCACCGCGTCTGTCCACCAACGCTCCCGCCAACGGCACTGCCAGCGCGGCGCCGATTCCGCGGGGCAGCAAGCTCATCCCGGCTTGCAGCGGGGTGTGGTCGAGCAGCTGTTGGAAGTAGCTGGGAAAGAGCACCCCGGCGCCGAAAGTCGAGACGATGTAGAGAAACATCGCCACGTTGGCCAAGGTGAGCGCGCGGTTGGTGAGCAGGCGCAGATCGATGAGGGGCTTGTCCGCGCGGTAGAGGGCATGAAACACAAACCCGACTATCAAGGCGATACCGATTCCCGCCGGTACCCACACGTGGCGATCGGCCACGGTGCCATAGATGGGGATTTCCGACATCCCGTACAAAAACGCCGGCAGGCCCGGCGACAGCAGCAGCATCCCGACGACGTCGAAGGTTTCCGACGGTGCGGGCGTATCTCGAGGGAACACGACCGCGGCCAGACCCACCGCGACCACCCCGACCGGCAAGTTGACCCAGAAGATCCACTGCCAGCTATAGCTGTCGATGAGCCAGCCGCCCAAGGCGGGACCAAAAGCCGGAGCGAGCACACCCGGAATCCCCAGCACGGCCATCACACGGCCAACCCGTTTGGGGCCCGCCTCGCGGTTGACGATGGTCAGGGCCAGCGGCGCCAGCATGCCGCCACCGAGACCCTGCACCACTCGAGAAGCGATCAGCAGGGCGATGTTTGGCGCAATCGCGCACAGAAGTGAGCTCAGGGTGAACACCAATATCGAACCCATGAACATTCGTTTGGTACCGAATCGGTCGGCCGCCCAGCCTGCCAGGGGGACCACAGCAGCCAACGCAAGCGTGTAGCCGGTGATCGTCCAGGCAACGACGGCCTGGGTCGAACCGAAGGTGTCGACGAATGTGCGCTGTGCGACGGTGACGACGCTGGTGTCCACCATGGTCATGATCGAGCCCAGAACGCACACGCCGGCAATCCGCCACAGTCCGGCGTCCAGCCCGGTCCGGATAGCTGTGTTGGTCTCGGTTGTCCGGATGAGTGTCCGGTGATCTCGGTCGGCGCGGGGTGCCCGCGCGGCGCATCACCATAGGATCCGGAACCCTTGGGCCACGCCGGAAGTTGGGGTCGGGGACGCGTCCGCCGCTGGAGCTAGAGCCGGCCGTTGGCGCCGACTGGGGGTGATGGAATTTGTCACGGGGAGCGCGACGCCCCAACTTGGCGTTCCGCGCGGTCCACACCGCTGTCCTTCACGCGGACCGCAGGAGTGAGCTCTTCGATGGCGCGCAGAGCCGTCGACGTCCTTTCGTCCCAGTCGCCATTGACCACCACGAACGGGCGTCTGGCCGTCTTCAGGGCGTGTTGGCAGCGCGCGAAGAACTCGCCGCGATCGCCGGGCCGGCCACCCCTCTGGTTTGCGTTGCAGGGCAGATCGGGTTTGGTGAGCAGCGTGAGATCGTAAGGACGCCGGGCACAACAGTCGAGTTCGCGCGGGCTGTGCCCAAGCAGGAACTCGGCCCATACGGTGGTCGCGAGGGGACCGGTGTCGCAAATCAGGATGCGATCGGCATTGCGGGCCAGCGCCTCTTCCGACGCGATTTGTCCGCGAACGATCTCGGTCCAATCCTCTAGCGAGTCGGGATTGAGCCCCCGCGGTGTCCTTGCCCACTCCGGCACCCACGTCGTTCCGAGCCTTTCTGCGAGGGCTCGTGCGAGGGTGGTCTTACCGGTGGATGCGGGGCCGATGATGCTGATGCGCTTCGCGAAGGCAGGCCGCACGCACCGTGGGATGTAGCGCCAGTAGGCAAGCGGGTCCGCTCTGATGCGCGTTCCGCTCACCGGAACGATGTTGCGGGCTTGATCGACCGCCACGAAACGCGCTCCGAGAACCTTGGCGAGGTCCTCGCCGTAAGGCTCGGAAGCAAAGACGAAGTCGGGGCGCCGGGGGAGTACCCGCTCGAGGCGCTGCTTCCAGATGTCCCAGTACGACGGATGCTCCGGCGGATGCTGTGGGTTTTCCACGGCAACGGTAACCACGTGGTCGAAGGGAAACAGCTCACGCATCCAGGCAAATCGTTGGGTACCCGAAATCGGGTCTTCGTCCTGTACCGAGATCACGATGGTCAGATCATCCACCCATCGGCTTGCGAACTCGCCGAGATAGACGTGTCCGGCATGGGGTGGCAGGAACCTCCCGAGCACCATGCCGTGAGTCACGAGGGTGCTCCCGCGGTGACGGGGCTTCCGGGCCTACCGCTGGGCCGATCGGATCCAACCGTCGGCGCCTCCCCGACGGTGCGCCCGAGCAACTGCCGTGTGACGCCTCTCATCCGCGGGTAGCCGCCGAAGATCTGCGTCATCGCCGCACTATCTCGTCGCCCAGCGCCTGCGCGCAGTCTCGCGTAGCCCGTAGGACACCACCGTGGGGTAAAACATGATGGTCACCAGGATAAACGCCGATCTCTGACGGTGCGGCAAGTTTCTGCGCAGCATTCAAAAGATTGGGCGGGCGTCGAAAACGGGGGACCACTCAGTTTGCTGGCGGTGCCACCGGCGGTGGGTGGTTCACGCCCAACCCCGCTGGCGTCCTGGTGCGTCAGGCAGGGGGGATTTGTTGGCGGCCTGTCGGTTCACGGGAACACCAGCTTCATGATCTGCGGCAGCGCTTGGCGAGCAGCCATCCGTCCCGCCTCACGGGCGCGGTCGATCTGGTGGAACTCGAGAAACCCAATGCCGCTGGGATTGGGCTGAATCACCACGTCGGCGTGCGCTAGTACCTCGGAGGAGGTCATCGCGCTGCCAATCGTCAACGCGCGCAACAGGGTATCGGTGATCCCTGGCACCTGTAGCCGCTTACCATGCCGACTGTCTGGAGCGCTGTCCCGATTGCCGCCGGCCACGTTCACCGCAATCACCGGGCCTTCCGGCCCGGCGAGCGCGGTCACGGGCACGTTGTCGAGGATGCCGCCGTCGACGTGCAGGGACCCCGCATGGGCCATCGGCGGGTACATCACCGGCAGCCGCATCGAGCAGCTGATCACGTCGGTGAGTAGACCGCTGCGGTGCACGACCGACTGGCGGGCCAGTAGATCGACACTGACGCAGCGGAACTGCTTCGGCAACTCCTCGACCAGCCGGTCCCCGAAGGCACTGCGCAGGGCGACCTCGGTGCGCTTCCCCCGCAGGAATCCCTTACTCGGGAGGGTGAAGTCGCTGTGGTTCTTGCGCACGAAGTACTCGTAGATGTAGGCGTCCACTCCGGCCGCGTCCACGCCGTCGGCGGCCAGCGCCGCCATGAGCGCGCCCATACTGGTGCCGGCGTAGCGGTCGACGGTGATCCCGGCCGCCTCCAGCTCCTCCAACACGCCTAGGTGGGCACACGCCAACGCACCGCCGCCGCCAAGGACCAGCCCGACCGAACGGCCGGCGATGCGCGCGGCCAGAGGGCGCAGGTCGTCGGCAATCGTTGCGGGGTGAACCGTATGCACCGACCGCGGGGTGATCAACTCCTCCCACTCCCGCCGGTACACGGGAGCCGCCGAGGGGCCGGTGAGGACCAGGTCGACGCCCGGTGCTTTGGCCGTTAGTCGCCGAGGAGGCGCCAAGAAGTCCCGGGCCACCAGCACCACCCGATCGGCGACGCGCACGCAGAAGTCCAGCCACGGTCCGTCACCGACCGTCGCCTGCAACACCACCCGGTCGGCGGACCGCTCGGCACGCTCCAGCCCGTCGGCGTTGACCCGGCCGGGGGCCACCGCCCGCAGCCGCTGGGACAGGGCGGCGCACAGTTCGGTGGCCACCACCGTCGCGGGCGCGCCGGCGTCGACACCGATGACCGCGACGACGACCTCTCGTGCCGGCGGCCGGCTAGCCGTGCGCGATGTCGGCACCTGACGATTGGCCAGTACCGAGGCCAACACACCGAGCAGCCGCGCGTCGGCGATCTTGGCGAATTCGGACTTGGGCACGCGCAGCAGGGACGAGTCGCGCACCGCCAGGACCGACGCGCTGCGGGGCGCGTCGCGCAGCACCCCGACTTCGCCCACCAGCTGGCCGCGACCCAGTTCGGCCACCAAGCCGTGTTCGTCGATCACCTGCAGGCGCCCGCTGCGCACCACGTAGAGCGAGTCCGATACGTCGCCGGCCCGGAACAGGTACGAACCCGCTTGCAGCTCAACGTGTTCGGCGTGGCGATGCAGGTCGGGCACGGCCTGCAGCACGTCGATATCGGGGGAAGTCGACACAACTGGGGCCACGCTCGGCTGCGGTAGGGGCGTCTGCGCCGGCGGTACGGATTCGGGCGTGACGGCCTCTGCGGGGGCAGGGCGGATGCGGCCCAGCCAAACCGCGCCGAGCGCGACGGCGACGAAGCAGATCGCCGCCATCGTCCAGCCGCGGCGCAGAGACTCTTCAGCCGCACCAGGCGCCGGTGTACCCACCAGAATCACCAGCAGCGCGACGCCGATTACGGCCCCGACCTGGCGGATGGTTCCGGTCACCGCCGAAGCGGTGGCATAGCTGCTGCCCGAGGCCAGCCCGGCCAGGGCGGCGCTGCCCAACAGCGGGAACGCGGCGCCCACACCGATGCCCTGCAATATCTGGCCGGGAAGCCATTCGCCGAGGAAGTTGGGGGTGGTCCCGACGCAGGTCAGGTACCACAGCAGGCTGCCGGCCCAGATCAGCGCGCCGACGCCGATGATGACGCGGTAGCCGTGCCGGTCGGCAACCCGGCCCAGCAGCCCCGCGGTGACGGCCGCGATGATCGCGGCCGGACACACCGCCAGGCCGGCCTGTAGCAGCGTGTAACCCCACACGTAACTCAGGAACAGGACATGGGTAAGCAGATAGGCGTAGAAGCCGGCGCTCGCGATGGCGGTGAGTGCGCTGCCGGCCACGAACGAGCGGATGCGCAACAGCGCCGGCTCCACCAGCGGCGTCGGGTGGTTTCGCGAGCTCACGACAAATCCGATCATCGCCAGCGCCGCGGCCACCAAGGACCCGATTGCGGGCAGGCTGGACCAGCCCCAGTCCGGGCCCTTGATCAAGCCCAGGGTCAGCAGTCCCAGCGCAGTGGCCAGCATCGCCGCGCTCCGAACGTCGGGCACCCGTCGACGCCCGCAAGCCCGGCTCTCCACCAGCGCCCGGCGCGCGGCCAGCACTGCCACGATGCCCAGCGGCAGATTCACCAAGAAGACCCAGCGCCAGTTCAGCGCCTCGACGAGCGCGCCCCCAATGGGTGGGCCGAGACCGGCCGCGATCGCCCCGGCGGCACCCCACAGGTTCACCCCGTGGGCTCGCCGCTCGGCGGGAAAGCTCTCCACGACGAGCCCGAGTGACCCGCGGGTGGCGGTCTTCGGGGGTACGGGTTCGATCGGGCTCTACTGCGTTGACGCCGCGGTGCACTGTGCTGGTGCGCACACGGTCTACTACGACGACGACCCGGTGCGGATGGCGGTCGCTGAGCAACTTGGAGCCGAAGTCGCCGACATCAACGGCAAGCGGGAGAAAAACTTCGATCTTGCGGTGGATGCCTCTGCCGATCCCGAACGGCTCAAGATGGCGCTGCGGTCGGTGGTGCCGGAAGGACATGTCAACAGTGTGGGCATCTACTTCCAGGATGTCGCGTTGCCGATGCTGCAGCTATATATGCGTGGAGTCCATTTTCACAACGGCAAAGGTCACGCTCGGCCCAGCATGACGCCGACACTCGACGCGGTTGCCGCGAATGTGCTGCATCCCCAATTGGTCACCTCCGGGATCTACGGATGGGACGAGATGCCGGAGGTGCTCACCTCAAAGCAGGCCGGGCATAAGCCGATCTTCGTACTCGACGCGTCTGGCCATTGAGCTCGGGGATCTCGCCCATCGATTGCCATTACGTCACGTGACGTAACTGTGCTGCGCTAGGCCTCGATCTGGGGCTCGGGTGCGGGCTCTTTGGGTGGTGGGGGGTACGCACGGGGGGTAGATCCGCGGATGGTCAAAGCGGGGTCATGCAATCGGGTCGGTCCCGTGTGTTGTGTGGATCCGCGGCCGGTCCGTTCGGGATGACTCGTCGCGATGATCGCCTCGATAGTTTGTGGAGATGCGCTCGTTGGCTATTGTCACGTGACGAAAACGTGTGCGCATGGCGCGGGGAAGGTCGGGCGAGCACATCGCCGTCGATGTCGTCGTGGCGGTGTTGGCAGGCGACGTCGGAGACCTGGCTGTGTCAACAAGCGACGGTCACCAAGACGTGTGTGGCGATCCCTATATATGCCACCCAATGTGCCGATAAGCGACATTATGTCAAGTTAACCACTGCATATTGCATCAGATGAATCAACGCCTGACCTGTTTCTCACCACCGCTCCTCCCGTCGTTTCGGCTGTGTTGCAGGACTTTTCGCCCGCCATACCGGTGGTGAGCGGCCGTCACCCGCCGCGTCGGCCAAAAGGCCTCGCATCCATTGGCTATAGAGAGGCTGCCGGATACTCATAGATCGAGGACGATGCGCAGTGCCGCATCAACGCGGCGCATCTCATCGAAGTTCCATCTTTGGTCAAGACCTCCAGCGCCTTCGTTGTGTCTTCGTCGGGCCTGAAGGTGATGGTGTTAGCCATCGCAACAGTGTACGACATTTTGTAAGACGATCGTTGGGGGCCACATGAGCGGTTTCTCTCCCCGGCCGCGGCAACGATGAATCCATTCGGCTCTACCTGGGGGCCATTGAGGGCCGCGAACTCCGATCGGTCACGTCCGCTGCAACGGAGACGAGGACACCGTTGAGACAGTCGCGCTACGACCATGTCTCTGAAGATGGCATTCTGCAGTTGCCGGTTGACAAGACGGATACCGGACAGCCGTACCCCGCTCTCGGCGGATAGGGCTGTCTTCGCGTGACACCAGAACACGCATGAGATGGAGGACCGATGCCGCAATGAGCCCGGTCGCCGAATTCGACTTCATCATCGTAGGAGCAGGCAGTGCGGGCTGCCTGCTCGCCAACCGGCTCAGCGCCAACCCTGATCACCGTGTGCTCTTGATCGAGGCCGGCGGCAAGGACAACTGGTTCTGAATCAAGGTGCCGGTGGGCTACCTGTACACAATTGCCAACCCCCGCACCGACTGGTGCTTCACGACCGAGGCTGACCCGGGTCTGGCCGGCCGCAGCATTCACTACGCACGGGGCCGCGTGATCGGCGGCTGCTCATCGATCAACGCCATGATCCACATGCGCGGACAGGCCAGCGATTACGACCTATGGGCGCAGGCCACCGGCGACCAGCGATGGCTTTGGGGCGGCCCGGACAGCTCCGGCGAGACACTGGCGATCTACAAGAAGTTGGAAAACTACTTCGGCGGAGCCGACGACTGGCACGGCGCCGGTGGCGAGATTCGCGTTGAGCGGCCAAGGGTGCATTGGAAGATCCTCGACGCCTGGCAGGCCGCCGCTGCCCAGGTGGGCATTGCTCCGATCGACGAGTTCAACCGGGGAGACAACGCCGGTAGTGCGTACTTTCATGTCAACCAACGGCGTGGCCGGCGCTGGTCGATGGCCGATGCTTTCCTGCATCCCGTCGCCCACCGGCCTAATCTCACCATCTACACCCAGACCCAGGCCTTAAAGCTACTGGTGGACAACCGGGTTCACGACGATCAGCGTCGCGGTGCCTGGACCACAGCTCAGCACCGCGCCACCGGCGTGCGGCTGCTCAAAGATGGCCAAATCGTCGACGTCCAAGCCCGTCGAGAGGTGATCCTGAGCGCCGGAGCGATCGGGTCGCCGCAGCTGATGCAGGCCTCGGGTCTGGGCCCGGCCGGGCTGCTTGCCGAGCATCAAGTGCCGGTGGCCGTCGACCTGCCGGGAGTGGGTGAAAACCTCCAGGACCACCTGCAGCTGCGAACGATCTACCGGGTCCGGGGCGCCCGGACCGTCAACACGCTGTACCGGAATTGGATCAGCCGGGCAGGCATGGGACTTCAGTACCTACTGCTGCGATCGGGGCCCTTGACCATGCCGCCCTCCACGCTGGGCGCCTTCGCCAGAAGCGACCCCGCGCTGGCCAGTCCCGATTTGGAGTGGCATGTGCAGCCCTTGTCGTTGCCGAAATTCGGCGAACCCCTGCACCGTTTCGGAGCGATCACTCCCTCGGTGTGCAATCTGCGACCCAGCTCGCGTGGCCACGTGCGCATAACCAGTGGAGATCCGCTGACCAAGCCAAAGATCCTCTGCAATTACCTGTCCACCGACCAGGATCGTCAACTAGCCGTGCGCGGCCTCCGGATGACCCGGCAGATCATGGCGGCACCGTCGCTGGCTCGCTACTGCCCAGAAGAGTTGCTTCCCGGCCCGCAACTGGTGAGCGACGAAGACCTGCAGAAGGCGGCCCGCGAACTCGGCACAACTATCTTTCATCCGGTGGGCACCTGCGCGATGGGAGCCTTTGACGCACGCGGTAGGCCGAGGTCGGCCGCCACGGTGCTCGACACCGACTGTCGCGTGTACCGCGTCGCCGGTCTTCGAGTGGCCGATGCGTCGGCGATGCCCACCATCACTTCCGGGAACACCAACGCGCCAGTCATGCTGGTCGCAGAGCGCGCAGCGCGGGCGATCCTGGGATGAGTCGGTCAATACCGAGTGGTCCCCAACCGCCACGCCCAAGCATTACTTGGCAGCTCGGAGTCGCGGGCGTTGGACACACTTTGGACGCACACTCGAGACTGTTCGGACACTTGGGCCGAATGACTATGCAGAGAACCGGAGATGGCGGGTTACCAGTAGCCGCCACCTGAAGCGTACGTCGACGGCCCCACCAACGACACGCCGAGGCGTTCTCATTCGGCGTGGCCATTGCCGAACGGTCACCGCTTGGTATCCATTTGGGAACGCACCCGCGTTTCGGCTGGCGCAGGTCTATCGGCAACAGCAGTCACATCGTTAACATCGCGCGATGCACAATTTGCCCCTGCCGCCCAGCGCTGTTCGATCGCGAGCGATTTCCCGGCGCGACGCGCTGCGCTACACGACTGCGTTGGCCGGGCTCGGTGCCGCATCGGCGGCCTGCGGCATGCCCACCGCGGCCGCCGCCGCTCCCCCTCGACTGATCGACTTCGCCGCGCATCAGATTCCGGCGCAGCAGATCCGAGCTGCCGGCTACAGCGGTGTGGTCAACTACGTTTCGCTGTCGCGTCCCGGCTCATCGTTTGGCGCTAAGCCGATTACCCGGCGCTACGCTGATTCACTGACGGCCGCGGGCTTGGTGATAGTCAGTAACTACCAATACGGCAAACCGGGTGGGTCAGCGCCGTCGGACTTCACGCGGGGCTATGCCGGCGGCGTCGCGGATGCGCGCACCGCCTGGCAGCTGCACACCGCCGCGGGCGGCGGCCAAGGTGCGCCGGTCTTCTTCACGGTCGATGAGGACATCAATCGCGATACCTGGAACCGTGTTGCGCTGCAATGGTTTCGCGGAATCAACTCGGTTCTTGGGGTTCAACGTACCGGGGTTTACGGAGGAATCGATGTGTGTCAGTGGGCCGCGGCCGATGGTGTTATCGGATCTTCGGGCACACCCGGCCGCCGGTGGGCCTGGCAAACTCGAGCCTGGTCCGGCCATCGGATCTACCCGGCCGCCGTTCTCTACCAGCGCGTCGTGAGCACCAAGTCCAGTCCTGGCCCGCGGGTCGGCGGATTCGAAGTCGACGTCAACGACGTTCTGGCACCGGACTGCGGACAGTGGAACCTCCATCAAGGGCATCGGAATGGCGATGCGCGATAGCCGCTGCTGGCGTTCGCTGAGCTCGGCATCATCGCGTGCGACATACAGACCCCAAGAGCCTCACCGGTGTTATTGCGCCAACCACCGATTCGTCAGGGCTGCACGTTCGGGGGCGTACTAGCGGGTCGACCCAACAGGTCGCGTTCCAGGAAGCCTTGGAAGACTCGCGCGAGATTGGTCGCGATGGTGTCGTGGCAATCACCGAGCCGCGTGCCGCCTTGGAAAGCCTCATTTATGACGGCACGCCTCGGCACCTCGGCGCGGACTTCGTCGCCAAACTCGCGGTACGCCTTTTCCCGGATCGACCGCTCGATGCCGATCCGACTGTCGAAGGCGGACAAGACAACACCGCACCATCTGAGTGGATGTGTTCGTTGGACACTTTCCACCCTGTTCCGCGCCTCCTTGGCCTTCCGTACCGCATCGAGGGTTGGGGTGATCGGCGCGTATGCCACATCACCTAGATGCATTGCCAGCGCTTCCAAAGAGCCGGTGCGACCGCCGGTGTCGATCAGCAGAAGTTCATAGCGGTCGAATATCCCCGCAACTGTAAAGATGCGTCGCAACAACCCGGTGTCCGATACGCCTATGCCCGCGACGCGGCCTAACGAAGCGCCGGCGGGCACCAAATCCACCGAGGGCCATGCGGTTTCAATAATCTCTTCGGGCATCCGCTTGGCGCCCTGGTCGGGCTTGCCTCAAAAGTCGATTCCGGCATCTTCTAGGACGGAACCCAAGCCGGTTGAATGCTGCGACACCCCAAAGTGATTAGACAGATTCCGCTCTGGGTCTGCGTCGACCAGCAAGGTCGAGATCCCGGCTCGCGACGCTTCCCCTGCCAGCATTATCTGCCAAAGCGTTTTCGCTGTTCCGCCCTTGCCGGAAAGCACCAGCGCCGACACGGCTACCACTGCGTGCCTCCGCCGAGTGCCTGACTCACCTGCGCTACATCCCTCCGTCACGTTCGCGCTATGGCCAGACATCGCGCGCGGTAGTTAGCCTATAGGTTGCCGGAATTCTGCACAGCCGATCATCGAGCTCAACTTGGCGACTCCTGTCGGACGCCCAGGCAGGACATGGCACATCCAGCGCCGATGCTGCACCGGCGCATCGCGAGGGCTGATGACTTCTGGACCTCGGAGTGCTCCTAGGAGCAACGATATTGTCGGTTGAGCATGCAATTGGTCGGTGGCGAGTACGTGCCGAGCAACACTCCTCGGAATCCACCGGTAGCTGAACCGCCAGGTGCAATGACGCGATTCCAGTTCGCGGGGCTCACAACATAGTGCGTGCCGGATTGCGCGACGGTGCTATTCCACGCGTGCGAGATGGATTCTCCCGCCGGCAAGTCGAATTCAAGCCGCCAGTCGCTCATCGGTACCAGGCTCGCATTGGTGATCGCGAAGCGCGCGATGAAGCCGGTCTGCCACGTATGTTCCACCGTCAACGTTGCCGTGGCCGCGGCTGCGTGAGCCTCGGGGCTAATGGCGAGTCCGGGGATGGCGACCATCAACGCCAACAGAGTGACGTGAAGCGCTGTACGCCAGCGCTTCACGAAGCTGTCCAGTCTGGCCATGACAGCCAACGCTAGAGACACCAAAGCGATATTGGCCGTTGCGTCGCGGGTGGGCTGCAGTACCTTTGCGCAACCGAAACCGTCATGAGATGTCGGCATCGCCGCACTCGTCGGGCCCCGGGGTGCCCCGCATTGGCCCCGCACTGTCGCGCAACTGACCGTCGGCACAGTCAAAGCGCCCGGCAGACGATCTCAGGGTTCGAGGATCAGTTTCCCGGTCATGCGGCTGGTCTGGCTGAGCCGGTGGGCCTCCTCGGCGCTGGTGAGTGGGAGCTTCTGGGCGATGCTCACCCGCAGCTTGCCGGCGGCCACAGCATTCACCAGCGGTTCCAGCCGCGCGCCGTTGGGTCTGCCCAGGATTGCCTTGGATTTGAACGGGGGCACCACCACTTGCACGGCGGAGCTGGGCTCGTCACCGGCCACCATGATGTGGCGACCGCGCGAAGACAGCAGTGCCCGACACCCGGCGCCGGAGTAGCTGCCCACGCAGTCGATCACGACGTGAAATGGGGCATGCGGCTTGGCCTGCGCCAGTGCGTCGCCCTGGTTGTAGTCCAGAACGAGGTCGGCCCCTAGGTCCTTGACCATCTCGACGTTTTTTGTCGAGCACACGCCGACCACGAAGGCCTCCTGCAGCTTGGCGATCTGCACGGTCAGCTGGCCCACGCCCCCGGAGGCACCCAGCACCAGCACGCGCCGGTCGGCGGGCGGCACTTGCCGGATTCGGCCCAGCTCCACGACCGCCATCCAGGCGGTGACACCGCCCACGGGCAAGGCGGCGGCCACTGCGATGTCGACCGTGTCCGGGACGCGGCAGAGCTGGTCCTCGCGCACCAGCACGGTGTCGGCGTATGAACCCCGCTGACCACGGGAGAAGTTGGTGCCGCCCACCACCCAGTCTCCCGGGGCGGCGCGCGTCACGCCCGGACCGACCGCCTCGACCACTCCGGCGAAGTCCACCCCCACCACCACCGGTGGCTTTGGTCCGATCAGGCGTGCCGCCAGCCGCAGGGGGCCCGAGCTGCGCATCTTCCAGTCGACCGGGTTGACCCCGATCGCCTGGACCTGTACCCGGACTTCGCCGGCTTTCGGTTCGGGCGTGGGTAGCTCGATGAGTTCTAGCGGTTTTGCCGGATTCCACGTTCGCTGCGCCATGGCCTTCATGCCCCAGAGGCTAGTGAAACGGGTTCCCTACCTGTGACACCGGACCGGTCCCCGGGTCTCGGGTCGGTCAGGCGCCGGCGGGACTTACGGCATGGAAGATCGCCGTGCGATATGCATCGATTTCCTCGGTACCATTGATGGCGCTAGAGAAAGAAGGATTATTTCGATGAGGTTGACGACGTTTTCTGGTGCCCGCCGTGGCTTTGGAAAAGTATTGGCAATAGGCGCTTTTTGCGCCGCATCTGCCCTCATTGCTGCCGCCCCCGCCGGCGCGGACCCGGTCAACCCGTTTGACCCTGCGGATTGCATGGCGAATGCGGATGCCCTATGCAACCTCGGCCCGTATGGGCCCAGGGAAAGCGGGCCGAACAGTCCTCTCAACCCCGCGAGCCCGATGGATCCGGTAAACCCGATGAACCCGGCAAATCCGGCAAATCCGATGAACCCGGCAAATCCGATGAGCCCGATGAACCCCGCTAATCCCAGCCATTTCTGAGCGGTTCCAAAGGGCACAGCTCAATGCGCCGCGTGGCGCCGCCGCTTCGCCTGGTCGGCTACGGCAGGGCTACCAATTGGGGCGGTGACCAGTGGCTGTAGCCTGAGCGCCGTGAAGTCCTTCCGGGTTTATTCCTCCGCTGTACTTGCCGCCTGCGTCGCGGCAATCGGGGTTCCGCTCGCCGCATCGGGAACGGCAACCGCCGCCGCTTCGTGTCCAACCGCGGCGCCGTCCAGTGGCACGACGCCGGAGTGGACGCTCAACGGGGCCACCGGCAGCGTTGCCGTCACCGGATCCACCGAGACGGCGGCTCCAGTCGTGAAGGTGTCGACCCCGTTCAGCGTGAATCAAACCCAGGTGCACACGCTGCAAGCCGGCGACGGCCCCGTGGTCCCGGGTACGGCGAGGGTTTCCGTCTGCTACATGGGCGTCAATGGGCGCGACGGGTCGGTCTTCGACAGCAGCTACGAACGGGGCGCCCCGGTCGTCTTCCCGCTCAATGGGGTGGTGCCGGGCTTCCAAAAGGCCATCGCGGGACAAAAAGTCGGCTCCACGGTTGCCGTCGCAATGACCTCCGCCGATGGTTACGCCGACGGCCAGCCCAGCGCTGGCATCCGTCCGGGCGACACACTGGTCTTCGCGATCAAGGTCCTCAGCGCCTCGAACTGATTCGCGGCCTGCGGGCCGTGCGACCTGAGTTGGCGGTCCCCGTCGTTTGGTTGCCTCGACTAGGGCGAGCCGTTGAGCCCTTCGTCGCCCAGCAGGACCCCACCTGACCCACCGGCGCCGGGGGTGCCGGTTCCAACGTTGCCGCCGTTGCCGCCGTCGCCGATCAGCACGGCGTTGCCGCCAGTGCCGCCGTCGCCTCCAACGCCGCTCGATAGCGACTGTCCGCCGGCCCCGCCGGCCCCGCCGATTCCCAACAATTGACCGCCGGCACCGCCGTTGCCGCCCGAGACCCCGTCGCCTGCACCGACCACGCCACCGAACCCGCCGGCTCCACCGGCCCCACCGAAGCCCAGCCACCCGGCTGCCCCGCCCATCCCGCCGTCACCAGCGGTTTTCGTGCTGGAACCGCCAAATCCTCCAGATCCCGCACTGGAGAACAACAGGCCGGCGTTGCCGCCGTCCCCGCCGTGCCCACCCACGACACCCAGGCCAAATCCACCGTCACCGCCGGCCCCGCCGCTGCCGAACAGCATCCCGGCATTGCCGCCGGTGCCACCAATCCCCCCAGCCACATCGCCAAATCCGCCGCTCCCGCCCGCACCGCCGGGCCCGCCGAACGCTCCGGCATCGCCCCCGGCCCCGCCGGCGCCACCGTTTGCCGACTCGCTGGCTCCCCCCGCCCCGCCGTCGCCGCCACCGGCGCCGACCAGCCCACCCAGTAGGCCGCCGGCCCCGCCGCTCCCGCCGCCACCACCGTCTCCGTTGACGCCAGCCCCGCCGGCACCGTCCAGCCCGGCCGCACCCAACAGCCCGCCGGCCCCGCCGCTCCCGCCGCCACCACCGTCTCCGTTGACGCCAGCCCCGCCGGCACCGTCCAGCCCGGCCGCACCCAACAGCCCGCCGGCCCCGCCGGCACCGCCGCTCCCGCCGGTACCGCCGGTCAGTGAGAATCCGCCGACCCCGTCGACCCCGTCGACCCCGTGACCCCGCCGACCCCGCCGGCACCGGATAGCCACCCGCCCGCCCCACCGGAGCCGCCGCCGCCGCCGTCATCGGAGGCCGAGCCAGCGCCGGCGCCGCCGGTGCCGCCGGTACCGATGAGCCCGGCTGCCCCGCCGTCACCACCGGCGATACCCGAGCCGGCAGCTCCGGAGCCGCCGGCCCCGCCGTCACCAAGCAACCAACCCCCGGGCGACCCACTCGCGCCGCTGCCGGTAGCCCCCGGGGCTCCATTGCCGATCAGCGGGCGCCCGGTGGCCGCCTGAATGGGGGCATTGACCGCGGTCAGCGCTTGTTGCTGCAAACTGTGCAGCGGTGAGCTGCTCGCCGGGGCGTCGAATCCGTCGGCTCCCAGCAGCACACCACCGGTACCGCCGACACCATTGCCACCGTTGCTCGGACCCGCTCCGCCGGTACCGGCGTTGCCACCGTTACCGATCAGCACTCCGTTGCCGCGGTTACCGCCGTCGCCTCCAGCCGCCGTACCTTCGCCACCCGCGCCACCGGCGCCTGCGTTGCCGATCAGCAGGCCCGCCCGGCCTCCCGTTCCCCCCTGGCCCCCAACACCGCCGGTGCTGGAGCCGCCGACTCCGCCGACGCCGCCGTCGGAGAACAGCAATCCGCCGGCCCCGCCGCCCCCACCCGGGCCGGTGGTCGCGCCGGCACCGCCTTCCCCGCCGGCCCCGCCGCTGGAGAAGAACAACCCACCGTCACCGCCGGTCCCCCCGGTCCCCCCGGCCGCCCCGGATGTACTGCCGAATCCTCCGGTCCCGCCCGCCCCACCGGTGCCGAATAGCCCCCGCACGCCGAACATCCCGCCGGCGTCACCGCCGGAACCACCGCCGCCGCCTGTCACACCGCCGTATCCGCCGGTGCCGCCGGCCCCGCCTGGGCCACCGAGCACCCCAGCGCTGCCACCCGTCCCGCCGGCTCCGCCATTGTGTTGTCCCATCCCGCCGATGCCGCCATCGCCTCCGCCCGCACCGACCAGTCCGGCCCACGGCCCCCCGGCTCCTCCGGCCCCACCGGTCGCGCCACTCCCGAGACGGCCCGCTCCGCCTGCCCCGCCGGTTCCGCCGGCACCCAGCAGACCCCCGGCCCCGCCGGCCCCGCCGACCGCGCCAACGTCGCTGGTCGCCCCACCTGCCCCGCCGACTCCGCCACTACCCGACAACCAGCCCCCGGTCCCCCCAACCCCTCCGGCACCACCGTTACCGACCGTGGAGCCGCCCCCGGCCCCGCCCGCACCTCCGGATCCCAGCAGCCCGGCCGCCCCGCCGTTACCTCCCACTTGGCCGGTGGCGCCCGACCCGCCGGCGCCGCCATCGCCGAGCAGCCAGCCGCCATCGCCACCATTGGCGCCGGTGCCCGGCGCACCGTTGGCGCCATTGCCGATCAGCGGCCGCCCGGTCAACGCTTGTACCGGCGAATTGATCGCCTCCAGCAGCTGCTGAAGCGGTCCGGTGTTGGCGGCCTCCGCAGCTGCGTAGGCGCCTCCGGCGCTGCTCAGCGCCCGCACAAACTGCTCGTGAAAAGTTATCGCCTGCGCGCTCAACTGCTGATAGGTCTGACCGTGAACAGAAAACAGCGCCGCGATCGCCGCTGATACTTCGTCTTGGGCCGCGGCGACGATGGTTGTGGTCTGCGTCGTCGCCATGGCGTTGGCGGTGTTGACCGAAGAACCTATGTCCCTTAGCTCGGTGGCCGCGTGTACCACGATTTCCGGAACCGCCGTCAGCGCGGTCATGTCGAACCTCCATAAAGCTCACAACCAGCCGGGGGGTTCCCGGCTGGTTTCGACGAGCTCGGGTCAGCAACAGCCTATTGTGATGCGGGCCACTTTCGCTTCGGATTCCGGCGCGAACTCAGCGCTCCGTGTCGCTGTGGTGCACGGCGTCGATCGCCCGGTAGATCCGCTGTTCACTGACCGGACGCGGGGTGCCGAGCTGCTGGGCCCACAGGCTCACCCGCAACTCCTCGATTTGGCGGCCGATGTCGCGGACGTCGGCGGCGCTGGCCCGTGCCAGCGGCAGCGCGTGCACAAGTTCGTCGTAGGCCTCCACAACGGCTTGTACCCACTCCATCCGGTCCCGGTCGGCCGCAACGGCATGCGGCAACCGGTCAAGGCGTCGACGGATCGCGATCAGGTAGCGGGCGAGGTCGCCGAGATGTGCCCGCCCGGTTGCGGCCACGAAGCCCGGTGGAACCAACCGGTCCAGCTGGGCGCGGATATCGGCGATCGCGTCGGTCTGCGCCGACGGTGGCTTCGCGGGCAAGGCGAGCTGCACCTCCTGCGCGGCGGCGAGCACCTTCGCGACGCGCCCCACGATGTCGATGGTCATCGGGACCAGCGCTTTCGCCACGTCGGCGCACAAGGCGACGAACTCGGCCCGCGTCCATACCGGCCCCGGTGTCAGTGCGTCGGTCGCCGCGTCGGCGCAGTCGTCGAGCAGCGCGGTCAGCGAACCATCCGGGTTGGTCCCGAGCAGCAGGCGGGTGCGTGGGTCCAGCTGGCGTTCGACGGCTTTCAGCGGTGCGGCCACACCGAGCCGCACCAGCCGCCGGGTGCCGGGTGCCATCGCATGGTCACGTTCGGCTGATGTCGCGAACACCCGCAAGTCCACGTGCGAGCCTTGATCGACGAACCCCGGGAACCCTCGCACGGCCCGCCCGCCGACGCTGCGCTCGACGACGCGCGCCAGTTCGTCCACGTCATCGGGCCAGGCGCGCAACCCTTTTCGTTCCAGATCGCCGGCAACCGCGTCGGCGACCGCCCGCTGGGCGGGGGCCGCCAGCTCGGCGTGCAGCGCCTTGAGGTCCTTGCCGCGGGCGACCTCGGTGCCATCGGCGGATTCCACGGCGAAATTCACCCGCAGGTGCGGTGGCAGCTTGGTCAGGTCGAAGGCATCGATGGGTACCAAGACGCCGCTGCGACGCCGTAGTTCGCGCTGCAACGCCTGCATTAGCGGCTCTTTGGCCGGGTCGATCCCGGCCAACACCGCCCGGACGGCATCGGGGGCCGGAACGAAGTTGCGGCGCAAGTCTTTCGGGAGTGAGCGGATGAGCTCGGTGACCAGTTCTTCGCGAAACGCCGGCACCTGCCAGGCGAACTGGTCGTCCCCCAAGCGGGCAAGCACGTCGACCGGCACGTGCACCGTGACGCCGTGATCGGCGGCGCCGGGCTCGAACCGGTAGGTCAGGGGCAGTGCCGCGTCGTCGGTCTGCCAGGCGTCCGGCCGATCGGTGTCGGCAGGATCATCGCTGCGCAGCAGCTCATTTCGGGTAAAGGTGAGCAGATCCGGCGTCTGGTGGCGCTGCTTTTTCCACCACGTGTCGAAGTGCCGTGCGGAGACGACCTCGGCGGGGATGCGGGCGTCGTAGAGCTCATAGACGTCATCGTCATCGACCAGCAGGCCGCGTCGGCGGGCCCGCTCCTCCAGTTCTTCGAGTTGCGTGCGCAACCGCGCGTTGTCGGCAAAGAAGTGATGACGGGTCTGCCAGTCGCCCTCCACGAGCGCATGGCGGATGAACAGCTGCCGTGCCACCGTGGGCTCGACCCGCGAGTACCCCACGCGTCGGCGCGCGGCCAGCGGCAAACCGTACAGCGTCACCCGTTCGTAGGCCATCACCTCGCCGCGCTTGGCGTCCCAGTGCGGTTCGCTGTAGCTGCGTTGGGCCAACTCCCCCGCAACTCGCTCGACCACTTCCGGCTGGATGCGGGCGGCGATGCGCCCGTAGAGGCGACTGGTCTCGACCAGCTCGGCCACCACGACCCAGCGTGGCGGTCGCTTGGTGAGCACCGATCCGGGCGCCAGAACGAACCTCGAGTTGCGCGCACCCAGATACTCCCGGCCGTCTTCACGGCGCATCCCAACATGCGAGAGCAGCCCGGCCAGCAGCGCCGCGTGCACCCGGGCGGGCTCGGCCGGATCATCCGATTGCGGTCCTGACTCGGCTAGGCCGAGGTCGCGACAGATGCTGCGCAGCTGTCCGACCAAGTCCTGCCACTCCCGGATGCGCAGGTAGTGCAGGAACTCGTTGCGGCACATCCGCCGGAAAGCGCTGCGTGACAGAGCCCTTCGCTGCTCGCCGAGGTACCTCCAGAGGTTGAGGTAGGACATGAAGTCCGAGTCCTCGTCGGCGAATCGGGCATGCTTTTGGCGGGCTGCCTCTTCGCGGTCGGTTGGTCTTTCCCGCGGATCAGGGATCGTCAGCGCCGCGGCTAGGACCAGGACCTCACGCAGACACCCCTCCACCCCGGCCTGCAGAATCATCCGGCCCAGCCTGGGGTCAACCGGCAGCCTCGCCAAGCGACGGCCGAGATCGGTGATCGCGCCGGTTGGGTCGAAGGCGCCGAGTTCCTGCAACAGCTGTACGCCGTCGCGAACGCTGCGCCGATCCGGCGGGTCGAGAAATCCGAAGTTCTCGATCTCGCCCAGCTGCAGCGCCGCCATCTGCAGGATCACCGCGGCCAGGTTGGTCCGCAGTATCTCCGGGTCGGTGTATTGCGGTCGGGCGGCGAAGTCGTCCTCGGAGTAGAGGCGGATGCAGATGCCGGGGGCAACCCGACCACATCGGCCGGCCCGCTGCGCGGCGGACGCCTGGGAGATCGGTTCGATCGGTAGCCGTTGCACCTTGAGGCGGCGGCTGTAGCGCGAGATGCGGGCATTGCCCGGGTCGACGACGTAGCGGATGCCCGGCACGGTCAGCGATGTCTCGGCCACGTTGGTTGCCAGCACGACGCGGCGCCCGGTGTGCGGCGCGAACACCTTCTGCTGCTCGGCGGTCGGCAGCCGGGCATACAGCGGAAGCACCTCGGTGTGTTCGAGGCCGCTGAGTGCCTCGGCCGTATCGCGGATCTCACGCTCCCCGGACAGGAAAACCAGGACGTCTCCGGGGGCTTCGTTTTGCAGTTCGTGGACCGCGTCGACGATCGCCTCCACCTCGTCGCGGGTCTCGGTGCGGACGATTTCGTGGTCCGGGTCGTCCGGGTCGCTGGAGTCTTCCGGGGACCCCGTCGAAACGGGAACCTCCAACGGCCGGTACCGAATCGCGACCGGGTAGGTCCGTCCGGACACCTCGATGATCGGCGCCCCACCGAAGTGGGCGGCGAAGCGTTGCGGCTCGATCGTCGCCGACGTCACGATCAGCTTCAGGTCCGGGCGGCGCGGCAGCAGCTCGCGCAGGTATCCGAGCAAGAAATCGATGTTGAGGCTGCGCTCGTGGGCCTCATCCAGAATCAGCGTGTCGTAGCGCAGCAAGCGTCGATCGCGCTGGATCTCGGCGAGCAGAATCCCGTCGGTCATCAACTTGACCAGGGTGCGCTCGCTGACCTGGTCGGTGAACCGGACGGCGTATCCGACCGCGTCGCCCAGCGGGGTTTGCAGCTCGTCGGCGATGCGTTGCGCGACCGTGCGGGCGGCTAGCCGCCGAGGTTGGGTGTGTCCGATCGTCCCGCGGACCCCGCGGCCGATGTCCAGGCAGATTTTCGGTAGCTGGGTGGTCTTGCCCGACCCGGTCTCCCCCGCGACGACGACCACCTGGTTCGCCCGTATCGCCTCGGCGATCTCCTGGCGACGCTCGCTGACCGGCAGGTCGGGGTAGGTGATCGTCGGAACGGCGGCTTGTCGCGTCGCAATCAGCGCCTCGGCCGCAGAAATCTGGACAGCGATCTGCTCGGTCAGCTGCTGCAGCCTCTCCGGCTTGGCGCCGCGAAGCCCCCTTCAAGCGCCTGCCCAGACGCACGGCGTCACGGGTGCTCAGACCGTCGAGACGGCTGCGCAGCTGCGCAACGGACAGATCGGCCACTCCGGTCAGGATAGGCGGTGCCGCGTTGCCCCTCGATAGCGCGGTCCGCGGATCTGACCGGGCACCGAAAATGCGTTGCCAGCTACCTGATTTGGAGCCATCATGCTAAGGGCTTGCAGCCGGGCCTTGGCGAGAGCCGGCGCTTGGGGTGACGAACTGAGGAGCAGGGATTGTGAAGCTGGCAGGGGCGTTATCGCTGCGCGCGAACGCGGCGCGGCGGGTCGAGCAGCTGCGCACGCGCATCGTGGGCAACGCCCGCTATCAAGAAGGCGAGGAACCGGCCGAGGATGCCGCGGCTCTGCTCGCCGAAGCCGGCGAGACGCTGGATGAGTACGAGACGCTGATCCGGCGCATCAACCGCACCAACGCCGCCACGGCGATCGGCGCGGACGGCACGCTGACCGACGCGCTGGCCCGCCGAGACGCCCTGCGTCTGCGTCACTACGTGCTCACCGCCGCCGCGGACGCGGCCGCCGGTAGCAACCAGCCCACCTACTCGCGCCAACTGCGGTCCGAGCTCAAGATGCTGCCGGCCCTGCCCGTTGCCGAACTGCGCGCCCAGGCCGACGAGCTCGCCCGCGAACTTCGTGAGCTCGATGTTCGGATCCAACAGTCCAACTGGGAGGTCGAGCTGCTGGATTAGCGGGCCGAGGTGGAGCAGGTAGTTGTCGCGGAGGCGTGCACAAGCCCAAGATCGGCGGGCAAAGTCCGGTCTCTGCTGGCGCGCGGAGGGCAGCGCAGAGGGTTCGATTCCCTCCTTGACATCGCAGCCCAGCATTGCGCACCGGTGATAGGGCACAGCACACAGCACATCACCACGTGCAGATCCGTGATGGCGAGGGCGGGTAAGGGGCACCCACCTTGGCGTAGCAGTGCGGGCGGCACCGGGGTGCAACACGGCACCCCGGTGCGCGCTACCGCGGCCCGTTGGTGTGCAGGTAGAGCGTCGGTCCCACTGGCAGCCGGCCGCTGGTGGTCAGGTCGAGCAGGGCGGCCATCGCTTTGGCCGTGTAGACGGGTTCGAGATCGAGATGCTCGGATTCGCGCGCGAGTTTCAGTGCCAGAGTCCCCTGGCTGGTCGGGTGGCCGTAACCGGGCCCCAGCCAGTCGCGCAGCAGGGTCAGCCGTTCGGCAGGCAGGTCGATGGACGGTAGCTTGGCGCCGCGATCTTGCAGCAGACGTGCGGCCCGTCGAGCCAGCGATGTGATCGATCGATGGTCGAGTCGGAGCTTGTCGTTGACAACGACGCCGATCACCTGAATATCGGTCAGGCCGGCGAGCGTGAGGCCCAGGTGCAGGCCGGCCACCGTACCCCCAGACCCGACCGCGGTGACGATCGACGATGGCGTCGGCAGCGCACTGTCTCTAAGCTGCGCGGCGAGTTCGAATGCTGCCTCGACATAGCCGATGACTCCCAGGGGTGAGGACCCGCCGGCCGGTAGCAGGTAGGGACGTCGGTGGCGCAGGTATAGGTACGGGGCGGCGGCCACCGTTCGTGCCTTGGAGCGCGTCAGATAGATGTCGGCACCGGATGCCCGAAGGCGGTCGAGCTGGGCTTCGACATGCTCGTCTACCGGCTGGTCGATGAGTGCCAGAGCGGTGTGAATGCCCAGCTCGGCGGCGTAGAGCGTGGCCGCGAGTCCCCAGTTGGTGCCCAGCCCACCGAAGGTCAGGATCGTGCTTCGCCGTTGGCGCCTTACTTCGGGCAGCAGCCATTCCAGTTTGCGGACTTTGTTGCCGCCCCAGCCCCCGTTGCCGTAGGCGCCGTCGTCTTTGATCCAGATCGACGGGCAAGCGCTGATCAGATGGGACAGGGGGCGCACGGGTGTGGGACCGTCGCCGAGGGTGACGCGCTCGAGGGTGGTGCGCAGCTCGGGGAATCGCTGATGCAGGTAGGCGTTCACGCGGCTACCGGGCCTAGGGAGCCTCGCATCCGTGACCTCGCGAACAGCCACCTCTGGGCCGGTCGAGCATCAGCATCATTGGACGTCCACACTTCGGCCATTATCACCGATGCCAGCGCGGCGGCGGCGAATATGAAGCCCGGTCACGGCAGTTGTGACCCAACCTCAGCAAACTCGTCGCCAACATGGCTGTTCCAGCCGCTCCCCCTCGAACGGATTTGATGCTGCCGCCGAGGGGGGCACCCCAGGGGCCAATCAACAACGCCGGAGCCCTGGGGGGCACCCCACCTACATTTGGATCTCAATCCGCAACAGCGTCGCCTATCCGCCTGGCTTCCCGCTGTGATTTAGGTGTGAGCGTTGGGCCCAAAGCGTGCGCGTCGAGTAATCTAAGCCGCGCAGCTGGTTTGCTGGCGGCATTCTGAGTGTTGTCGGCATCAAGCGGCGGAGGCTTTCGCAGCTTCGTCGTGAGAGGGAACCCGGTGGGAATCCGGGACTGTCCCGCAGCGGTATGCAGGAACGAACACCGTCATCGGCACTGGCCCCACAGCCTGGGACTGGGAAGCGACGGTTAGTAGGAGCACCATCGTCGGTGCGGGCCTGCGAGTCCGAAGACCTGCCAGTTGCGCCGGGCACGTTGTGTTCGGCGCGCGTCGCCTCGTGGATTGGGCGGATGGTCGTAGGTATGCAGACACGGTGCCGGGCAGACGGCGCCATTCATCGGCTCTAGCGGCTAACACGGTTCACCAGGCGCGGGCATCCCGTCGTACCGGAGGACTATTGATGGCCCCACGTGCCCACACCGTCAGGATGTCGGCCGCGCCTCACATCGGTGAGCATCGGTTCGCTGGTGGTGATCGATGACCGCGCCGATCTGGATGGCGGCGCCGCCAGAGGTGCATTCGGCCCTGTTGAGCAGCGGCCCGGGCCCCGGTTCGTTGCTAGTGGCCGCGGGCGAGTGGACTTCGCTGAGCATCACCTACGCCGAGGCGGCGGAGGAACTTGCCGCTCTGCTAGCCGCCGTACAGGCCGGAGCGTGGGACGGTCTGACCGCCGAAATCTACGTGGCGGCCCACGTGCCATATCTGATGTGGCTGATATAGGCCAGCGCCAACAGCGCTGCAATGGCCGGTCAGCAGCAAACCGCTGCCGCCGCCTACACCGCCGCCCTGGCGGCGATGCCGACATTGGCGGAGCTGGGGGCCAACCACACGATCCATACGGGGCTGGTAGTCACAAATTTTTTCGGCATCAACACCATCCCAATCGCGGTCAACGAAGCGGATTACGTGCGGATGTGGATTCAGGCCGCCGCGGTCATGGGCGGCTACCAGGACGTCTCGGCCACGGCGGTGGCTGCCGCGCCGCAGCCCGCCCCGGCCCCGCCGATCATGAACGCCGCCGCGCCGGCGGCTGCCGCCGCACAGGCAGCGGAGCTACCTCCCGACCGGCAAAGCCAGTTTCTGCAATGGCTCAAGGACATCGGGTATGTCGACCTCTACAACAAGCTGATCAAGCCGTTCGTCGATTGGCTGGCGAACATCCCCTTCCTGCAGGCGCTGTTCTCCGGATTTGACCCGTATCTGCTCACCCTCGGCAATCCGCTCACCTACCTCAGCCCGCTCAACATCGCCTTCGCCCTCGGCTACCCGATGGACTTTGCTACGTATGTCACCCTCCTGTCACAAACGTTCGCATTCATCGGTGCCGACCTTGCCGCCGCGTTCGCGTCGGGCAATCCCATGACCATTGGCCTCACCATCTTGTTCACCAGCGTGGAAGCCATTGGCACGATCATCACCGATACGATCGCGCTGCTGAAGACCCTGCTGGAGCAGACCGCTGTGCTTCTCGCGGCCCTGGCACCGATGTTGGCCGCTCCGCTGGTGCCGTTGGCGGCCGGCGCGGTGCTGGTGCCGCTTGGTGCCAAGGGGTTGGCGGCGCTGGTCGCCGTGCCGCCACCGGCGCTACCGGTCGCCGCGCCCGCCGCTCCGCCGGTCGCGCTAACCCCCAACGTCCCGCCCACTCCCCCGGCGCCAGCACCCGGGGACGCGAGCACCCTTACCCTCACGCAGGCTCCGCCGCCACCGCCGTCGACCGCACCACCGCCGGTAAGCGGTGCTGGTCTGGGAGTGGGGATGGAGAATTTCGGCTACATGGTGGGTGGCCTGGGCGCGGATGCCAAGAGCGCCGCACGTGCCAGCGCCCGCAAGAAGGCCCCGCGGCCCGATGGTGCCGAGGTGCCGGTCGTCGCGCCGGCCCCATCGGAGCCGGCTCGCTCGCAGCGCCGCCGGCGCACGAAGGTCGGCCAGCTCGGCCGCGGCTTTGAGTACATGGATTTGGAATCGGAGACGGCTCCCGACTCGATGACGGGCAGCGAGCGAATCACCACCGCGTCCGGCTTGGCAGGTAGTGCGGGGACTTTCGGGTTCTCCGGTGTCGCCGGCAAATCCGGCGACCGCACCGCAGCCGGGTTGATCAAGTTGGCCGGTGACGGGTACGACGACGGCCCGCGAACACCTGCGATGCCGAGCACCTGGGATGGCGACCCGGCGCCCTCGCCGGACTAGCCCGCAGACCTGGGTCGATGACCGCCTACGCCTACTGGTTCCGGTCGATCCACTGGGTGAGCGCATCCTCGAGCGCGGCCCCGACGCTCACCCCGGCAGCGGCGGCTGCCTGCTCGAAACGTTCGACCACTTCCGTCGGCGCCGAGGCATTCAGCGGTGAGCGTTCGGGTTTTGGCTTCGGCGGCTGGGCTACCGGCACATGCCGAGCGGTGGTGGCCTCCATGGTCTCGCGCAGTGCGGGAATCTCATCAAGCAGGCGGGCGAGATCGTCGCGGCCGATTCGCAATACCTCGGCCGGGCCGGTTGTCGTTACTGTCGCAGACCGCAGTTTCCCACGGCGAAGCGCAGATTCACCGATCACTTCGCCGGGCCTTAGTACGGCGATGCGGTCCCGGCCGACGTAAACGCCGGCCTCCCCTCTGAGCAGGATGTAGCAGGCATCTGATGGAGTCTGTTCGCGGATCAAAGGCCACGGCACGGACTGCGAAATGCGCTGTGCCGCCTCCACGACACGCTCCAGCTCAGCATCGGAGAAGGCGTCGAAAGCGGAGAATTCGCGTAGCCGACGGGCATCTTCGGCGTTGCTCTCGATGTCGACATCCATGCTGCGCCCCTGACCTGCGATGTGTCCTTGACATCGTGGAGCCTACGCGGGTTTTGCCCCGAGACGAGGACGAATTTTTGCAGGTGGCATGCCGACGATCCCGGCCCGCTCCGGTGCGCGACGGATCCGTTCGTTGTTGGACCGCCTACACCGCGGTTGGGGACTGCGACTGCCCGCCAAGCCCGTGACCGTTGACAGCGGGACCAGCGGGGGGCGGTCCGTCGGGTCCGCCCGGGCCGCCGGGTCCGCCCGGTCCGGCTGGATCAGGGGGCCCGCCCGGTCCGCCGGGACCGAATCCGCCAATACCGGGACCGCCGGGTCCGCCCGGTCCGGCTGGATCAGGGGGGCCACCCGGTCCACCCGGTCCGCCGGGGCCGCCGGGGCCACCGGGCCCAAGCTCGCCCATGCCGGGTCCGCCGGGTCCGCCGGGTCCGCCGGGTCCGCCGGGTCCGCCCGGACCGCCTGGCCAACCTGGGCCGGGGTCGCGCGGGTTGGGTCCTTGGGGACCGAACTCCGCAAGACCGGACAGTTCAATTTTCGGGCTGTCTTGGGCGATGGCTGCCCCGGCTTGGGTAGCGGTGGCCATACCCGAACCGACTACCCTGAAGCCGGCGATTACTAGGGCAGTCGTTGCGGTGAAGTGCGCGAATCCTGTCATATGTGTGTTGATACAGAGGCGATCTGAAACCAACCTGAAGACTGCAACTGTCGTCGGTGCTGCGCCCGGCGGACGAGGCCGAGTAGCGCCGGTCAGCTCTCAACCGTCCTGCCGGCGGGCGCTCATCGGCGAGATAGCCATGGCGGGTCCGCCATGGGCGAGAGTGCTGGATTAGCGTGCGCGCAGCGTGATGTCGGAGATCGCGGTACGGCTCTCCCCCTTGGTTGTGCCCAGCTTGCTGATCCACACCAGCACATTGGCCGTTTTCGTCGTGCTGTCCACCCGGATGCGGTTGTGCCCCGGATGAAGTGCCACGTTGGGCGTCAGCGCAGTGGTGTCGGACAGGCTGGCCGGAGTCGCGCTGCCGGCCGCACGGATCTGCACTTCGGTCCCGGTGCTGGGCACGTCGATGGTCACCTCGCTCAGCGCGGTCGGCTTGGCAAGCCGCAGTATCAGACCCACCCCCTGCTTGAAGGCGGGGAACGGGGTCGCATCGACATAGGTGTCGGTTGGCCACGCCGAGTTCGGGTCGCCGTCGATGGCGAGGCCGGCCTGCCCGGGATGATCGGGTGTACCACCCGGAGAGAACACGGTGGCCTGCTGCGCTTTCACCACCGGGCCCGGTTCGCTGGTCGACCACAACCCGAACCCGTGGGTTAAGACAGCGGCCACCGCAATCGCCGCGAGCGCCAGCAGCGCCGCGACGATTGCGAAGGCCCGGCCTTTGCGTGACTTCGAACCGGGGGGTCTGGCCGGTGCGCTGGCCTCGTCCTCTTTCAGGCCCCCCTCGACCTTCAATGCCGACGATCGCCGTCGGCCCCGATTTGCGGCGGTGTAGTTGACGACCGCATCGGCGAACAGCGTGCTGCCATCCCAGATTCCGCTGACCCCGACCGCGTCGCCGTTGGCGAGTTGCCCGGTGATTGACGTGCCGCGCAATTCGACCGGAATGACGGTGTGTGGTTCGCCGGTCGACTCGTAGCGCTGCACGCAGAACAACCAGACTTCTTCATCCTGCTCGGGTCCGGCCGGTCGCTTCTGGACCGAGACGGCGGTGCCGTCCACCGTCATGCGCTCCAGCCGCTTGGTGTGACGCGCCTTGCCGGCACCGGGCTGGTCGGCAGCACCGAGTGAAGCGGTGGACACGCCTGCCTCTGACGGGTGTGGCTGAGCTTGCGCCGACGGGGCCGTGCCGGACGGACGTGCGGGTTCTAACGCTTCGGCCGACATCTCCGCGTTGACGTCGAACGGCTCGGTGGATGTGGCGCCGCGGCGGGCCTGGTGCTCGGCGATGCTGCCGGGCCCCGCGGCAAGAGTCTTGGCGAAATCGATGCACCGGGGATACCGATCATCGGGATCCTTGGCCAGCGCCTTGGCGAACGCGGCATCAAGGTGCGCGAGTTTGGGGTGGTGCTTGGAGATCCGGGGCGGAGGCATGTTGAGGTGTTGGCCGACCACCACGGCGCGATTCGAGTGATCGAAGGGTGGCACACCGGCCAGCAGGTGGAAGGCCGTCGCCGCCAGCGCGTATTGGTCGGCGCGACCGTCAAGCGGCTTACCGGTAAGCTGTTCGGGTGCTGCGTAGGCCACGGTGCCGATGGCGATTTGGGCCTCGGTCAGACGGTGCTTGTCATCGATTTCGCGGGCGATACCGAAATCGGTCAGCAGTACCCGGCGCCGGGCGCTCTCGGATGGCTCTGTGACCAGGATATTCGCCGGTTTGACGTCTCGGTGCAGCAGGCGACGCTCATGCGCAAAGTCCAGCGCTTCGGCCACCGCGGTCACGATCTCGATGACGTCTTCCAGCGGCATTCCGGACCGGTAGCGCTGTTCCACCAGGTGGCGGGCGTCGGTACCGTCCACATAGTCCATCGAGATCCACAGCCGGCCGTCGAACTCGCCGCGGTCATGCACGCCGACGATGTGCGGATACCACAGTGTGGCCGCGAGCTCGGCTTCACGGGTGAATCTGGCGCGGAACTCGTCGTCGTCGGTGGCGTCGAGGGACAGGATCTTGAGGGCGTCCAGACGGGGCAGACGGGGATGCTGGGCGAGGTAGACCTCACCCATGCCGCCGGTGCCGAGCAGCCGCTGAATGACGTATCCGGCGAAAATGTCACCTTCGTTCAGCGGCATATTCGAAAGCCTAGCCGGGTGGCTGCCGCGGCCCGTGGCCTGTCATTGGCCCGCGGGCAGGTCCGGTGCGACATCGACGGACGGCCCAATCTCGACCGCCGGGGTGGGGTTCTCCGTGCGGCGGGCCCCGCGCGGAGCGCTCAGACGTCGATCACCCGGGTATCGGGGTGAACGTACTTCCAGGAAAACCAGTACTCGTCGGAGACCGCGATGGGCGTGAGGTTCGCATTGAGCCGACCGCGAACACGGTGTCCGGTGAGGTCCCAGGTTGTTGCGCTGGTCTTGTCGTGCAGCAGCAGGTCCGCACCGAGGCTCAGAGCGACGTCGTGTCCATCGACGCGGGCCCGGAAACCGTTGACGGCACCGTGCACCGCGACTAGGTAGCAGCCCGTCTCCGGGTCCTTCACCACGCCATGCTCGAGCAGCTTGTCCTTGACATAGACCGGGCTCGGGCGGCCTGCGGACTCCAGAACGCCGACGACCCGGGTGCGGGCTGGCATCGACTGATCGCGGTCCTCGCGCCGCAATCCCGGTGTGGCCTGGCTGGCGAGGATCCGCCGCCACACTCCGTGGATGGGCAGCTCGAACGGCCGCAGATCCTTCTCGGTGACGTCGACAACCTGTGGGAGCGGCTCGAGCTGTTTCACATCGGCCCAGGAAAGGATCTGAAACGAAATCATGTTCAGCGTGTGCGGATGCAGCGGGCCGACGATCGAGCTGAAGGTGCCCTGTTGGAAGAACGTCTTGGTGCGCCGGTCCGCGACGATCATGTTGGCGTTCTTGAAGGAGCCGACGAACAGCGGTCCGATGTCGGTGACGTCGAACGGAATGATGCTGCGACACATGGCGCAGTACGTCAGCGAAACGGTGGCCTCGCCGAAGCGGTCGTTGACGATGTGGTGGTGGATCACATAGTCGAGCGGGTACGCCTTGCTGACTCCCTGGTACTCGATCAGGGCCAGTTGCATGTCGTCGTGCAGGGGCAGCCGCAGCGCATCCGGTGCCATCGGCGGGAAGTCCACCGCGGGGAACACCACCTCCTGGTGCAGGCGGTAGGTGAACACCGTTGCCAGCGCCAATAGCAGCAGAGGCCACAGCGCGGCGAGTGGAAACGTCCCCTGCCGAAGGGCCGCCCACCCGACGACGAGAACGCCCACGGCGAACAAAGTCCACACCGCAGGCTTACGCACCCGGTAGTGGTAGTAGACCCAGGGGGCGGGAAAAGCCGGGATGAGCGTCAGATAGAACGCGCCGGTGCTGACGACGAGTGCGACCAGGGCCAGAACGTAGAGCAGCGCGAGCATCATGCATCCCTTTCGTCGAGCAGGACTTCACCGAATCGGTCCAGCAGGCCCATCGCGGCGCGCAGAGTGTCCCGTTCGGCCGGCGTGAACTCCCCCATCGCCGCGGCTAACCGCCCAAAATGGTCGGGCGCGATTTCTGCGACGAGCCGGCGCCCCCGCTCGGTCAGTTCCACCAGCTGATTGCGCCGGCTTGTCGGATCGGCGCTCCTGCGCACCAGTCCGGCGCTTTCCAATCCGTTCACGATCCCGGTCACGGTGGGTCGTCGTACGGCGATGCGTTCGGCGATCGCCGAGGGCGTATGGCGGCCCTCTGGCGCCGCGCCCAATGTGATGAGCACCGCGAACCGGCCGGACGACAGGCCGTACCGCTGCAGGTGGCTTTCGACGGTCCGCACCAGCCGAACCGAACCGGCAAACAACGCGGTGCCCAGTTCCGCGTCGTCGACGGCGAGTCCGGGTGCGGACGCGGCGACCCATTTCAGCGTCTCTTGCCTGGTGGTCTCGATCGGCTGCGGCAGCTGAGGAACCTTGCGCGTCCCGGACATAGTTAGGAGCCTAATCATTATTGGGCGCGGCGTCGAGACCGCACCCAATCGCTCCGGCATGCTCGGCTACCGGGGCTTGGTTGTGCTGGAATCGGGGTTATGACGCAGGCAGAGCCTTTGACCATGCCGCTGGAAGACGCGATGCGCACACAACGGTCGATTCGACGGCTCAAGAGCGACCCGGTAGACAACTCGCTGGTACTGCATCTACTGGAGCTGGCCATGAAGGCGCCGACCGGTTCCAACGCGCAGAATTGGGAGTTCATCGTCGTCAAGGACCGCGAGGTGGTCGCCAAACTGGGCCGCCTCAATCGCCGCGCCATGCAACTGTTCGGCCCGATCTACCGGCGTTCCATCGCGCGCCGAGGCGACGAGAAGATGCTGCGGCTGCAGAAGGCCGTGCAATGGCAGGCGGACCACTTCGAAGAAATCCCGGTTGTCGTGGTGGCCTGCCTCAGGGGCGTCATCGCGCCCTGGCCGCGGATATCGACCAGCAGCGCCTACGGTTCCATCTATCCCGCCGTGCAGAACCTCTTACTGGCCGCGCGTGCGGCGGGACTGGGCGCGGGGCTGATCACCGTGCCGCTGTGGAGCACGGTGCTGGCGCGGCGTGCGTTGGGCCTTCCGTGGAACGTGACGCCATGCGCGGTGGTGCCGCTTGGATGGCCGATCGGTAAGTACGGGCCCACCACGCGCCGGCCCGTCGCAGAGATCGTTTCGCTGGACAGATACGGCAATCGAGCGTTCCGGTAGGAACCGGTCGCCGGACCCGAATTGCGACCATCCGCCGGGCATCGGATCCGTGAACCCGCGGCGCGGCAACCCTGTGGCGCGCTACGCCCTTGGCCCTACGCTGGCGGACATGGCTATCGAATCCACCATGCTTGCCCTGGGCACCCCCGCACCGCACTTCTCACTGCCCAACCCGGCCACCGGAGCCACGGTCAGTCTCGAGGAGCTGACCGGTCCTGCGCTTGTCGCCACCTTCATCTGCAACCACTGCCCCTATGTCCAGCACGTCGCCGCCGGGCTCGCGCAGCTCGGTCGTGATCTGGCGGATCAGGGTGTGCCGATGGTCGGCATCTCCAGCAACGACGCGGTCACCTACCCCCAGGACGGGCCGGACCAGATGGCCGCCGAGGCTCGCCGGCACGGGTGGACGTTTCCCTACCTCTACGACGAAAGCCAGGACGTCGCCCGCGCCTTCTCCGCGGCCTGCACACCCGACACCTTCGTGTTCGATGGCGAGCGCCGACTCGTCTACCGTGGCCAACTCGATGACTCACGCCCACGCAACGACCTGCCGGTGACGGCCGCCGACATCCGGGCCGCCGTCGATGCCATCTTGGCGGGGCGTGCGGTGCAGCCCGATCAGCGGCCGTCGATCGGCTGCGGCATCAAGTGGCGCTGAGCACGGCGCCATTTGCCGGTTCGCCCCGGCGCTCGCCGCTCAAGCCAGGCCGAGAAGCTGCAGGTCGCTGGCGTACTTGGCGATGATCGCCGGGCCGACATGGGGAATGTCGTTGTCGCGGCCGATTTTCGCCTGCCGTACCGCACCGCGAAACCGTGGTGCGGGCGCGATGCCGCCCCGGATCGGCTCGGCGGGTTCTCGATAGTTCTGCAGCAGCGGAAGCAGTGAATGACGACGCTTGCGATCCGGCAGCGCGTGCAGCGCCGTCTCGAATCGACTCAGCCACTCGCCATAGTCGGGAATGCGCCGGATGGGGCAACCGGCATCGACTAGCCAGTCGACGTACTCGTCCAACCCAACGCCGTCGTGGTGCGGATTCGCCACATGGTGGACCTGGAACCCGTCGTGGCGCCGCGCCCCCAGGGTGGCCACCGCCTCGGCGATGAATTCGACGGGCAATCCGTCGAAGTGGGCGGGCTGGCGTTTGCCGTCGGGGCCCAGCCGGTAGAACGAGGCGGGCGCGATCCCGGTGGCCGCCACACTGAGCATCAGCCGGGTGAAGGTATCGGCGAGGTTGAGCTGGCCGGCGTAGCTGGTGTCCGCCAGGATCATGTCGCAACGAAAGACCGTGACCGGCAGTCCGCACAGATCGTGAGCCTCACGTAACAACACCTCGCTGGCCCACTTGCTGGTGGTGTAGCCGTTGGCATAGCTGTCATCGATGGTTCGGGTGCGGCTGATCTCCCGGATGTCGGCGTCTTCGGTGAATGCGGACGGTTCGATCTGGTTGGCCACGCTGACGGTCGAGACGTAGGCATAGGGCTTGCGTTTGGTGGTGAGTGCGAGGCGGAGCAACTCGGCGGTGCCCGCCACGTTGGAGGCGAACAGCTGCCGGTACGACAGCACGTGGTTGACCAGCGTGGCGGGGTCGACGATCAGGTCGACCGTGTCGGCCAGTCGCTGCCAGGTTGGGCCGTCCAGACCGAGACCTGGTTCGCTCTTATCGCCGGCGATGACCTCCAGGCGGTCGACAGCGAGCTGCCGAAAGTGCTCGGGCAGCCGCGGATCGCCGCTATCGAAGGCCGTATCCAGCCGAACCCGGGCTTGTTCGTCGGACGCGGCTCGCACCAGACAGATCAGCTTGCCGCCGACGGCCCGCAACCGGCGCAGCCATTCCAGCACCAGGTAGCGTCCCAGGAATCCGGTTGCGCCGGTGAGTAGCACCGTCCGCGCCCGGGCATCGGCAGCGGGCAGGCTCGTGGCAGCTGCGAGCGTCTTGGTGTCCAGGAACTTGGCCAGTTTCAGGTCGCCGGCGTGTACCGAGGTCGCCCGCGGCGCGTGCACCGACGCGAAGCTGGGCCCCGACCATCCGGCACCGCGCCGGCTCTCGACGTGGCTGGCCAGCGCCCGCAAATCGGTTGCCGGGCCGAGGATCACACCGACCGGAACATCGAAACCGTAGATGTCGTATAGCAGGTTGGAGAACGTCACCGCCGATACCGAATCCCCGCCCAGATCTTTGAAGTGGGCCTCGGGCCGCGGCTCGGTGGTCGCCGTGCCCAACAGCGCCCCGGCGGCACGCCTGATGGTCTCGAGCGCCGGCAGCCGCCCACCGGTTTGGCGCAATCGGTGCAGCCGGCGGGTCTGGCTGTCGGCCAGCTCGGCGTACAGCAGCTCCAGACGTGCGCCATAGCGCTGCGTGAGGTGCGGCCGGGCCAGCTTGTGGATTGCGGTGAGCAGGCCGTTCTGCGGTGTGAAGGGGGTTGTCTCGACAATGAAGTCGCGTGGGATCTCGTAGGGTGCCAGACCGGCCGACATGGCAACGCGGTGCAGCGATGTATGGAGCTCGGCCTTGAGTTCGGCGCGACCGTGGCGCGACTGTGCGTCCTCGGTGGGCACGACTACCGCCAGTGGGTAGGCGCGAGCACCGTTGGCATAGACGAAGATCTGCCGGACCAACGGGCTATTGGCAAATATTGCTTCTAGTCGCGAGACCGCGACGAACTCCCCCTGCGACAGCTTCAGCACGTTGTTGCGCCGGTCGAGGTAGGCGAGCCGATCGGGGCCGACTTGGGCCATGATGTCACCGGTCCGGTAGAAGCCGTCCGGGTCGAAGACCTGGGCGCCGTCTTCGGGGTCCCGGTAGTAGCCGGAAAACAGTGTCCGCGTTTTGACCAGCAGTTCGCCTCGCGGATATGGCCGGTCGGTAAGGAAATAGCCCAGTTCCGCAACGTCGACCAGCTTGTAGTCGATCACCTGGGGACGCTGAACCTCGTTGTTGATGATGACCGTTCCGGCTTCCGTGGAGCCATAGCCCTCCATGACGTCCAGATCGAGCAGGGATTCGACGGATGCTTTCATCTGCTCGGAGATTGGCGCGGAGCCCATCATCGCCAGCGCATACCGTCCGCCGAGCAGCACCTGGCGTAGGTCGGCCGCCACGCGAGCCTTCAGCGCGCCCGGGTCGGCGCCCTCGGCTGTGCCGTCCCCGAGCCGACGGTCGACTTCGCGCCCAAACCTCTCCAACAGCATGTCCCAAATGCGCGGTGGAAAGCCCAATTCGGTGGGCCGGACCAACGCGAGATCATCGAAGAGCGTCGAGAGGTCGCTGCGGGCCGTGAAATACGCGGTGCCGCCGTTGGACAGCGTCCCGTAGAGCACCTGGCGGCCGTTCGCGTGGCTCATCGGCATGAAGTTGAGGGTGATCGAAGGAGCGGTTCGTTGTTCGGTCGGTTCGACCTCGGCTTTCGAGGTACGCCAGAAGTCCGCCACCCGGTTGCGGGTGTAGACGACGCCCTTGGGTGCCCCGGTGCTTCCGGAGGTATAGATCAAAAGCGCCGGTGCATCAGCGGACTGGGCGCCGCAATCGGCCTCGGCCGGCCGCACCGTTCGACCGCGCGCGATGATGGCGGTGAGCTTTTCGACGGTCACCGGGATGGCGGCCAGGCGCGCGCGAGCGGCTTCGAGGGCTTCGCGGTGTGCGTCGAGTTCGGGGCGGTAGTCGAACACCACCACCCGGTGTGGTGCGCCGTGCGACAGCACTAAAGAGATTGCATCGGGCAGGTTTTCGGTACTCGAGGCGATCAGGCTGGGCTGGGTCTCGGAGACGATATGGCACAGCTGGGCGCGGGCCGCATTCGTCGGCAACGGAACCGATACCGCGCCGAGCAACGTCAGCGCCAAGTCGATGGTGGCGTAGTCGATGCTCGCGAATCCCAGCACACAGACCCGCTGACCGCGATCCGCAAGTGCCTCGGCGGCGAATGCGTTGGTCAATGCATTGGTGCGGTTCCACAACTCCCGGTAGGTGATGGTCTCGAACTCCGCCAACAGCTGCGCCGAGCTACGCCCGGTATTCGGATCGGTAACAACGCGCGTCGCCCGCTGCCCAAGTGCCGGACGTTGCGGGTATCCGTCCATCACCGTTTGAATGATCTGTCGTAATCCCAACCCGGACTTGCTGATTGCGATACCGACCGTCGTACTGGGCCGGGCGGCGGCGAATTGCGCATCGGTGGAGTAAAGTTGCTCGATGCGACGAGCGCTCCGCTGTGCACGGGTATCCACACAGGTAATTGACAACAAACTTCACCTCCCGTGGAGGTTGACCCGGATAAGTGGCAGGCCCTACTACTACCCTAGGGGGGTATGGTATACACCGAAGGGAGATTGATGATGAGGATGAAAGTTCGGCCAACCCGATCGCCTTGGCTCCGGCCCGTAGATGACGCGGAGGCGAAGCTGACGCCGGCTGAGCAGGCCGTGCTGAAGTTGCTGTGCACCTAAGTTTCAAAGCGCGTACCGCGCCTTTCCAGGCGGAATTTCAGGGGCTCGCACACCTGGGCCCGGAAAGGCGCCTCCCTTCGGAGGTCGGAGATCTCCTGTGAACACGATGCATTGGGGCAAGACAAGTGTTGACCATCGCAGCTAGCGCGGCCAACGTCCGACACCAGCACGGTGAGCGACAGCTACCGCTTACCGAGTCCGAGGCCCACGGGATGGGTTTGCTCGAAGAGCTAGGCCTGACGGCGCAGTTCCGCTACTACGGGGGTGACCCCACCGCGTGGCACTGCGAGTTGTTCGACACCAATAGCCAAGCCCGGCAGGGCATCGGGTTCGGCAAGGGCCAAGTCGCCGAAGCGCGCGTCGGTGCCCTCTACGAAGCGCTCGAGCACTACCTGATCCATCGAGAGAGCTTGACCCCGTTCAATATCGAGTTACTGCCCTGCGGGCAAATCGCGCACTCGGCGCTATCCGGCGAAGCGTACGCGGCCATCCTCGCCGACCAGCCCGACAACCACATCGCCTGCCGGCGATATCAAACCATCGACGGCAGCGACACTTTGGCCATACCGCAGTTCCTGTCCAATCCATGGTGGGCGGAGGCGGCCACCGCCGAACGGCGTGCCGAGGTGGGCGACACCGCGGACTACACAGCGGTGGCGCGCTATTCGTCCAACAACGGTTCGGCGATCGGCACGAGCCGCACCGAAGCCACCGTGCACGCGATAAACGAGGCCATCGAGCGCGACGCATTGTCGTTGTTTCTGGCCAAAACGTTTCTTGCCGAGGAACCCGATGCGCCGGTCGCGCTGGCAACCGAAACTTTGCCGAACGAGCTGCTGGAGCTGCTGCGCCGGGTTCAAAACCGAATCGGCCGCCAGGTCTGGCTCATCGACATCACCACCGACTTGGGAGTACCCAGCACCTTGGCGTACTCCCCCGGTTCCCGAGGCCGGTATTTGCTGGGCAGCGGAGCCTCGCTGTCGCGGCACTATTCGGTCTATCGGGCCCTAACCGAGCTGGTTCAAGTCCAGCTCGAACAAGAGCGGGCCGGAGCCGGCCAGGCCGCCAAACGTGTGCTGGCGATAAGTCAACTGGCTGACTATCCGGGGTTACAGGCCGCCATGGCGCTCGATCTCAGCAGGTTCGCCACCTCCATGTCCGCGACGGGATTTATCGACACCCTCGTGGCGTCCACCCCAGACGAGCACCTACAGCAGTTGCTGCAGATGTTGCACTCGCGCGGCTTCACTGCCTACTTCCGGCACCTACACACCAGCTCCAACGGGGTCACCGCAGTCCACACCCATATCCCCGGCCTGGAACACTTCCACCTGATCACCGACGCGGCCGTGGTCCCCGGCCAACGGGGCCTGGCCGCCATCGGACTGCGCTGACAACGCATTGACGGCGCTGGCATCAGCACCGGCAGTTAGGGCCCTGACGTGCGGAAGCTCCGACCCCACCGGCACCCCCGCCGCCGATATGTAAGCATTTGGGAATGATCGCACGCAGTTTTGCTCGCATCCTTGGTGCCGCGGTGGTGGCTTTGGGAGTGCTGAGCGCACCCATCTACAGTCCGTCCGCCACTGCCGACCCGTGCTCCGACGTCGCGGTGGTTTTCGCCCGGGGCACCCACCAGGAACCCGGTCTCGGCAACATCGGGCAGGCTTTCGTCGATTCGCTGACCTCGCAGGTCGGCGGGCGCTCAGTGGACGTGTACGCGGTCAACTACCCGGCCAACGACGACTACCACACCAGCGCGTCGCTCGGTTCCGACGATGCCAGCGCGCACATCCAGGGCGCCGTCGCCAACTGCCCGAACACCAAGATCGTGCTCGGCGGGTACTCGCAGGGGGCGACGGTAATCGATCTGGCCAGCACCGCGATGCCGTCGACGGTGGCCGATAACGTCGCGGCGGTCGCCCTGTTCGGTGAGCCGTCGAGTGGATTCTCGAGCATGTTGTGGGGCGGTCAACCGCTGCCGACGATCAACCCGCTCTATGGCGCCAAGACGATCAACTTGTGTGCCGCCGATGACCCGATCTGTACCGGCGGCGGCAACATCATGGCGCACGTCTCCTACATTCAGGCCGGGATGACCGACCAAGCGGCCTCATTCGCGGCCGGCAAGCTCAACTGAACTTGCCGCCGCGGCACGGGGCCGCGTTGATCGTCTGAGGCCACTACGGGTTGTTGAAGACCGTCGTCCCGGTACCGGCCGGGCTGTAGTCGATATACACCGGCTGCATCCAGAAGGGCAGGAACCCGGTGTTCATCAGGCCCGACGAAATCACCGTCGGCTGGTAGTCGTTCGTGCTGTAGTGGTAGACCTCGTTGGTCATCGTGGAGTCGGTATAGACGGTGATGTTGGTGTTGGCGGGCAGGGTCGAGCAGCCGATCACCGAGGATGGGATGGTTCCCATCACGCCGCCGGAATCGATGATCGAGGGAACCGCGACCGGCGCGCCGCCATTGACCGACACCCACAGGGTGGATATCGGCGCTCCGCTCACCGAGAAATTGGGTGTCAGCGGGTTGGGGCCGAACACGAGCTCGCCGCCCTGCATGTCGATGAGCAACCCCTGACCCAGGCCTCCGCCCAGCGCCTGAGTCGGGATGCTGGGGCCCGGGCCCACCGCGTTGGGGCCGACCCCGAGCACGCCGTCGACACCGGCGGACTGGAAGTATGCGTCGAATGGGGTGGTCAACGGATTGCTCCACAAGGCGTTGAGCCAAGTCGTCAAGGCGTACGGCGACGTCGGGATGGAGAACAGGACAACGTCGACACCGGTGGTCGAGGTGACGATTCCATTGCCGAAATCCACCGTGGTGGGGTACGTGGCGAATAGGTAGGTCAGTCCCCCGCTGTAGGCGCTCATGCTGATTCCGCTGGGTAGCCCCATGCGCAGTAGCCCCAGTGGGCCGCCGACATCCTTGACTTGCATCACCAGTCCGGCGGATCCGGTGTCAATCAGAACCGGGGTGCTGTGTCCGCCGTTGACGTTGACGTTGACCACCGGTTCAGTGACGTTGACAACCTCCAGCGGCACGGTACGACCGTCACCGCCCGCACCGCTGACCCCGTAGTCACCCAGCAAGAAGCCACCGGTGCCGCCCGCACCGCCCGTTCCGAGATCCCCGCTGATGCCGAGGCCGCCGGCGCCGCCGTTGCCGCCCCCACCGAACAGGCCCGCCGAGCCGCCGAGTCCACCTGTCCCACCGGTGCCCCCGGCGTTGGCGCCACCCGTCCCGCCGATTCCACCGCTACCGAAGAGCCATCCGCCGTTGCCGCCGGCACCACCGGTCGCGCCGGCACCGCCGGTGCCCCCAGCGCCACCGTTGCCGATCAGCCCGGCCGAACCACCGGCCCCGCCGACTATCCCCGACCCAGTCTGGGAGTAGCCAATGCCGCCGTTGCCGAAGAGCAGCCCGCCGGCTTCCCCGTTGGGGCTGGTGGCGGTCCCATTCGCTCCGTTGCCGATCAGGGGACGCCCGAGCAACGCTTCGGTGGGCGCATTGATTGCCCCGAACACGTCGCGTCCCAGCGTGTCCAGTACCGACACGGACTGGGCCTCGGCGGCCGCGTATGACCCGGCCGATGAGTTCAGGGTCAGGGCAAACTGCTGTTGAAATGCGCTGAGCTGCGTGCTGATCGCCTGGTATTCCTGGCCTAATCCGGCAAACAACGTCGCGACCGCGGTCGATACCTCGTCGGCCGCTGCGGCGGCCAGGCCCGTGGTCGGAACGGCGGCTGCCGCATTCGCCGCGTTCAGCGCCGATTCGATGCTCTGCAATTCTGCAGCCGCTGATGTCAGCCACTCGGGCGCCACCACCAGAAGCGACACGCCGCTCCCCTCCGCATCAACCCTTGATGTTGTTGCGAGTAAGACTATCCAGATACCCGCTTCCCCACCCCGGTTTTACGCACAGGTCACACCGCGATTCGCCTTCCCGCACCGGTCTGGGGCCGCGATCGACTCGCTCCGGCCACCCGCTTGTGCGAGGTAAAGCGGACCGATCGCGATTATTTCTGCGCTTGTTGGCCGCGACGCAGTAGTCTCTGCGCGCGAGGGCACCAGGCGGCGGAGACGACGGGTCGGGATATGCGATTGGTGGTCGATCTCAACAAGTGCCAGGGCTACGCCCAGTGCGTCCCGCTGGCGCCCGAGGTATTCAAGCTGGTCGGCGAGGAAGCGCTGGCATATGACCCCAACCCCGACGACTCCCAGCGGCAGCGGGTGTTACGTGCGGCGGCGTCGTGTCCGGTGCAGGCGATCATCCTCGAGGTGGACCCGCCGGCAGATCGGGACACCAAATGAACCCGGGGTCGTTGGTCGGCCAACTCGTCGACACCTTCAAAGCCCAGGGACGCGTGGTCATCGTGGGCGCTTCGCTGGCTGGCCTGCGCGCTGCGGAAGCATTGCGGGACAGGGGTTTTGCGGGGCATCTCACTATCATCGGAGACGAGCAATACGAACCCTACGACCGGCCTCCGCTGTCCAAGCAGGTGCTCAAGGGTTGGGTGCCGGCACACCACACGAAGCTGCCCCGGCTGCGTCCGGTTGACGCGCAGTGGCGGTTGGGCGTGGCGGCGGTGGGTCTGGACCGGTCCACCCGCCAGGTGCTGTTGGCCAACGGTGAACGGGTGGAGTACGACCGGTTGCTGATCGCTACCGGAACCCGGGCGCGCCCCTGGTTCAACCCGCAGGAGGCTGCGCTCGAGGGTCTGTTCACGGTGCGCACTTGCGATGACGCCGAGAAGCTGGCCGCGGCCTTGAAACGGCGGCCACGCCGGGTGCTCATCGTCGGCTCGGGTTTTGTCGGGTCGGAGATCGCTTCGGTGTGCCGGGATCTCGATCTCCCGGTGACGGTGGCCGAGCGTGGCAAGGCGCCACTGGTCGGTGCGCTTGGCGGCGTGATCGGCGATATCGCGGCAAAGATGCAGTTGGAAGCCGGAGTCGACCTGCGGACCGGCGTGGCCGTAGAAGGCCTCGAGGGCGACGCGGAAGGACACGTCCGGGCGGCCCGCCTTTCCGATGGAACCGTGCTCGACGTGGACGTGGTGGTCGCCTCGCTGGGCTCGATCCGCAACGTCGAATGGCTCGAAGGCGCGCAACTGGCAAGCGGGTTCTGGGGGGGCCTGCGATGCGGGCTGCCGCGCATTCGACATCAACGGAGTGGTGACCGACAACATCTTCGTCGCCGGAGACGTAGCGCGGGCCCCGCATGTGCTCTACGAGTACGAATTCATGTCTCAAGAGCATTGGGACAACGCTGTTTTCGGTGCCGAGGTGGCAGCCAACAACATGATCAGCCTGGAAATGGGTCGGCGCCCGCACCTGCCGCTGCCCTCTTTCTGGTCGGGGCAGTTCGGCGTCAACATCAAGAGTGTCGGCGTGTGCTCATTCGGCGACGAGATCGTATTCACCCAGGGATCGATCGAACAACGTCGCTTCGCGGCCGCATACGGCTACCGCGGCCGCATCGTCGGCGCGGTCACGTTCGATCACGGCAAGTGGCTGCCCTACTACGCGAGCCTGATCGAGCAGTCTGCCCCCCTTCCCGCCGCCCCCGCCGGGCTATGACTGCCCCGTCAGTTGCGAGCCGATGCCGGCCCGGTTCCCGGACCCACGCGAACCGACCGCAATGCCCGATGTGGTGCTGACCGGACACGATCCGACCTCGCGGGGTGCCGAATTCCGGCCCCGCCGAGGCTGACTTGCTGCGCAACTGGTGACATGAGGATGTGAGGAGATGGCGATGAATGCCGAAACCGCTTGGGCCGAGGCGATGAAGTTCGAGAACCGCCCCAACCCCTATCCCTATTTCGACGAGTTGCGCAAGACGCCGGTGGCCAAGGTTGCCGAGAAGACCTATGTCGTCACGGGCTACCGCGAACTGCTCGCCCTGGCTCATGACCCGCGGATCAGCTCCGACATCACCCGAAGCCCTTCGGGTTTCGGTGGTGAAGCCCCCCAGCCCGAACCGGGCAGCGAACACGTGCAGGCCTACGGACAAGATGCCAGCATCATCGTCTCCGACCCGCCCGATCATGACCGGGCCCGCCGGCAGGTGATGCGTCATTTCGCCCCGCCCCACTCCCCCGATCTGATTCCAAGCATGGAGCCGTTCGTGGTGCGGCTGGCCAACGACCTCCTGGGCCAGGCCAGCGCGCGCGGTAGCACCCGCCTAGACGTCGTCGAGGACTTTGCGTACCCCATACCCGTCGCCGTGATCTGCAAAATCCTCGGCGTGCCGATCGAGGACGAGCCGAAATTCCACGCCTGGATCTTCGATTTCATGGCGGGCGCCGACCTCGGCCCCGAGGGGGACACCGAGGAGGGACAGGTGCTGGCCGAGAAAGGCCGGGTCAGCACCGCGGCATTGACGGACTATTTGGGCGACCTGGTGCGCAGCTATGCAAAGACCCCCGGCGAGGGCTTGTTGTCCAAGCTCCTGCACGACGACGGACCCGATGGTCCGATGTCGGTGCCAGAGACAACCGCCAACGCCCTGCTGTTGCTGGTCGCCGGCCATGACTCGACGGTCAACACCATCACCAACTGTGTGATGACGCTGCTGCGAAACCCCGGCTCGTGGGATCTGGTGCGCCAGCGCCCGGAGTTGATTCCGCGCACCATCGAAGAGGTGCAGCGACTGCAGTCGGCGGTGCAGTTCTTCCCCAGCCGCAGCGCCACCGATGAAATCGAGATCGGCGGAACGGTGATTCCCGCGGGTTCGGCGGTGCATCTGATTTACGCCGCGGCCAACCGGGATCCGCGGCGATTCGACAAACCGAATCGGTTCGACCCGCTGCGCGAGGACAACGAGCATTTCGGTTGGGGCAGCGGGATCCACACGTGCATGGGTGGCCCGCTAGCTCGGTTGGAGGTCAACCTCGCCTTGGAGATCTTCCTGCGGCGGGTGCAGTCCCCCAAGCTGGTGGTCGACCCGCCTCCGTATCGGCACAATCAGATATTTCGCGGGCCCCGCCACTTGTGGGTGGATTTCGCAGCGATCACCGAATAAATTGCACGACTCAGTGAGCGGTTGCGCGCCTCGAGGGAGCCGGGGCGTGCCAGGAAAAAGGACAACTAGGTTATTTGTATCTTACGGCCACAGTTGGCGGTGGCCGCAATTTGCTAATCCGAGCAATACGTTGATTCCGCGGCGCTAACCATGGATGTCACGTCCGCGAACGTAATGCCTTTTTCGCCCAAGGTCGTGTGAATGTCCTGGGCTATCGCGTCCGGCGTCTTGCCGCTCATGCGGTCAGCGCAGATCTGGTGACCCATGGAGACGATGTCGGAATCGTCGCCCGCTGGCCAGGTAAATCCCAGCTTGTGCATCTGGGCGAGGAACGCGTCATCGGTCGCGTCGGCCGTGGCGACAGCGGTGCCGAATACTAGCGCGGCACCAACCGCGACAGGGGCAGTGCAGGCGGCTAGCCAGTGACGTGCAGACATGTCATGCCCGTCCTTTCTTTCTGGGATAAAGATCCGATGTGGAGTCAGCGAGTGTGCGCAGTACGTGAAACAGATTAAGGCCGCCGGCTTAGCCGCGCTAGATCCAAAACTATTGCCCATTAATACTTATCCAAATTTCCAGGGTTAACCTGGGATATATTTCGCCACTGCATTGTTCTATTGCTGGTCCAGAACGCGGCGGGCGCTCGAAAATTGCATATTTCGGCGCGGGGAAATGCCGGCCATTTACCCGAACTTCCTGCGGTTCGTTCTCGGCCGCTGCGACCTGCAATCATGCTGGGCTGCAAGAGGTTTCGGCGCAGCGATCAACACCGGCTTTCGGCTTGCCGGGATCAGTGTGGCAACAGGCGTTGCTTCTGCTCGGTGAACTCCTCCTCGGTGAGGATTCCCGAATCGCGCAGGGCCGCCAGCTCACGTAGCTCAGCGGCAATGCTGGTGATCGGCCCGGTTGGCGCACCGGTCTGCGGCGCTGCCTGATCACGGGTGGTAGCGCCGCCGGGCCGGTCTCGCCGTCCCAGGCCGCCGGTGCCGGCGATCGCCCGGCCCGCGACACTGGCCAATGCCATCTGTCCCAATAGGCCGCCGCTGGAGGCTTCGGCGGCGGCCGCGACGCTGGTGCCGGGCAATTCCAGGGCAAGCGTGCGTATTGCCGGCGCCGACACGGTCCAGGCTGACGGTACCGAGAGCCCACTGATGGAATTCGCCTCACCCAAACCCGCCGATATCGCCGACCCGTCCAGGTTGGTGATCGCTGCCGGGAATGGGGTTGGTGGCACCGAAGCCAGCCCCGGCCAGGTCTCGAGCCCAGCCCACCCACTGACGATGTCGTCGGTGTGTACACCGATCAGATAGCCGACGATGTCGTAAGGCAGGGCCGTGATCCCGACAAATGAGTCGACACCAAGTCCCGCTGCGCCAATTTCCGGGTCGATGAACAGCCCGCTGAGGTCAGACAACAGATCCAGCAGCTCCAGCGGCGTCAGCGTTGGGAGCGCCGCCGGTGCGGCCAGGCTGTTGAGCGTATTGGGGACGGCGGCCAACGCCTGCGGCGTGCGCGCCACGGTGGACTGCACGTTGCCCGCCGACGTCTCGGCGACTTGGGCGACTGCCGCCGCTTGCGTCGCTAGCCCACTGGGAGCGGTGTCCGACGGCGGTGAGTCGAAAGGCGTCAACTGCGTCGCGGACGCCGACGAGCCGGCGTAGCCATACATCGCCGCGGAATCCTGGGCCCACATTTCGGCGTACTGCGCCTCGGTACTGGCGATTGCCGGGGTGTTCTGACCGAAGAGGTTGGTTGCCACCAACATCATCAGCAGAGCGCGGTTGGCCGCCACCTCTGGCGGTGGCACCGTCTCCGCGAACGCTGCCTCATAGGCGGCCACTGCCGCCGCGGCCTGACTGGCCGCCTGTTCGGCTTGGGTGGCAGTGATTCTGGTCCATGCCACGTACGAGGCGGCGGCAGCAGCCATCGACACTGATGACGGACCGACCCAAGGGTCGGTAGTCAACCCCGCGACCACCAACTGATACGAGCTTGCTGTCGAATGCAATTCGGCCGCCAACCCGTCCCACGCCGCCGCGGCGGCCAGCATCGGCCCGGACCCGGGACCGGCATACATCCGGGCAGAGTTGATCTCTGGCGGTAGTAGTGCGAAATCCATCTCGTGTCACTCCGATCGGTCTAGCGAACGCCAGCGTGTTGGCGGCGTCGGTGACGGCATCCTAGGTTGCTCGGCCACTACCAAGTCGGCTAACGGCCGCCCTCCCAGGAACATGACACGTCCTTGAAACACGACAGGTCGGTCAACCCCGGGGTCCGGTGCGCTTTCCGAATGGCCTGGATCCGCGGTGCTTTGTCATCGCGGTATAGACCGGGTAGACAAGGGTGATGCGGCTGGACCACATCGTTTTGTGGACGACAGATCCCCGTGCCTCCGTGGATTTCTACACCCAAGTAGTGGGGCTTGCGCCGGTACGGGTCAGCGAGTTCGAGGCTGGAGACGCACCGTTTCCGAGTGTGCGGGTTTCTGCCGACTCCATCATCGACCTGCTGCCGCCGGATAGCGTTGCCGACACCGAAACCCTCACCGGAGGCCCGGGCAGCGCCGGCCATCGGGTCAACCACGTCTGCCTGGCTATGACGAAAGCCGAATACGACGCGCTCGATCAGCGCTTGCAGGCGGCCGGTGTGGACACCAGTGCGCGGCTTAACCGCAGCTATGGCGCCCGGGGATGGGCGCCGCAGGGATATTACTTCGCAGACCCGGACGGCAATGTGGTCGAAGCCCGGTACTACGAGTGACCAATTGGCCTCGCGCGCAGCGTGCCGGACTGCCGTCGGAGGCGAAAACGCGGGCACTGAAAGTTTTTTCAGTGCCAGCCGTATTCGTTGCCAGGTCGTCGGCACCTGGGTGAGGCGGGTGTCGCCCGACTGACAAACATCGACAGTCGTGGTTGATTGGGAGTGTGCGTTGCACCGATGTTGGGGTTGTCGGGGCCGGGATCGTCGGTCTGGCTACCGCCTACGCCCTGTCCCTGGGCGGCATCTCGGTGACCGTCTACGAGCGTGGGGTGCCCGGTCACGGGCAATCAGGCGGTGAGTCGCGCATCTTTCGGCATGCCCACGACGATGCCCGCATGGTTGCCCTCGCCAAAAGGAGCCGGCTGATCTGGGACGAATGGGGGCGGCGCCTGGGTGTGGAACTGCTCTGCAGTGATGGAGTAGTGGCTATTGGCCCGGTGGCCGAGCGTCGGTTGGGTGTGCTCGAGGCTGTCGGCGACTGCCCTGCGCGGCGGATCGGCACCGACGAACTGCACCGTCGGCTACCGATCTACGCGGACTTCGACGGCGTCGCGGTGCTCGACGAGCGCGGTGGGGCGATTCGCACCACGCGGGCGATCTCGGCGCTCACGGCCGCGCTGGCTGACCGGTTGGTCACCGACGAGGTCCTGCTGGTCCGCACCACCTCCGCCGGCACGGTCGAAGTTCGCACCGGCGGCGCGGTTGCCGAGCATGGCAGCCTGGTCGTGTGCGCCGGGCGCGGGACCGCTGCGCTGGCTCGCGGTGTCGGTCTAGCGCTGCCCGTGCGCGAGGGTGCCCACGTGCGTCTCACCTATCGCGTTCGCGGCGAGCCGCCACCTCGGCTGGCGTGCCTGCAGGACGGTGCCACCGGTTTCGGTGAGACCGGCATCTATGCGGCCGCGGAGGCTGGCAACCGGCGCTACGCCGTCGGACTCACCGAATACGTTGACGCTCCCGGCGGTGGCCTGCTGGCGCCCGCAGCGCTTGCCCGGCTAGGCGAGCGGGCCAATGCCTACGTTGAGCGCGCTTTGCCGGGGCTTGATCCCGCTCCCGTCGACATCCGGCATTGCTGGGTCACCGAGCTACCGTGGGGTTCCGACGGCGTGGGGGTCTGGCAGTGCGACGGGATCTTCTTCATCGCCGGGCACAACCTCTTCAAGCACGCACGGGCGCTGGGCAGCGAGCTGGCCGCGGCCGCCGGTGGTGACCACCTGTTCGACGACTTGCGGCCCGAGGCACAGCTGGGTTCGCGAAGCCCGCAGTAGCGGCCGGCGGGCATGAGCCAGCGTCTGCACGCGTTGCGTCGATTAGTTCATCGAACTATAGTCTGGACAAATGTCCAGTTTGCTGTCGCGGCGTCCGAGGCTTCGTTGACCGCCCTGGGCTTGGCGCGCTTCCCTGGCCGCTCACCAGTGGAGAAGAGTTAAGTATGCGAATTGCCCTGTTGTCCTATCGCAGTAAGACTCATTGTGGCGGACAGGGTGTCTATGTGCGTCATCTCAGCCACGGGTTGGTGGACCTCGGCCATGACGTCGAAGTTTTTTCCGGGCAGCCCTATCCGGAGCTGCTTGATCCGCGGGTGCGGCTGACCGAAGTGCCAAGTCTTGATCTCTACCGCGAGCCGGATCCGTTTCGGGTCCCGCATCCGAGCGAGATCCGCGATTCAATAGACCTGCTGGAACTCTTCACCATGTGGACAGCGGGCTTTCCCGAGCCGCGAACCTTCTCGCTGCGCGTCGCCCGACTGCTGGCCGATCGCATTGGCGACTTCGACCTCGTGCACGACAATCAGAGCCTGGGAACCGGCCTGCTGCGCATCGCCGCCATGGGGCTACCGGTGGTGGCCACCGTCCACCACCCCATCACGCGGGACAGAGTGCTTGATCTCGCGGCCGCGCGATGGTGGCGAAAACCGTTGGTGCACCGCTGGTATGGATTCTCTGCCATGCAGAAGCAGGTGGCGCGCCAGCTGCCGCACCTGCTGACCGTCTCCTCGTCATCGGCCGCGGACATCGTCACTGATTTCGGAGTTTCGCCCGATCAGCTAAATGTGGTGCCACTCGGCGTCGACACCGAATTGTTCGAGCCCGGAGTCGGCCCACGGAAACCGGGCCGCGTCATGGCGATCGCAAGTGCCGATACGCCCCTCAAAGGGGTCAGCACACTGCTTCACGCAGTCGCCAAGCTACGGGTGAACCGCGAGATTGAGTTACGGCTGGTGGCGAAGGTGGAACCCAATGGCCCCACCGAAAAACTCATCGCCGAACTGGGGGTCTCCGACATCGTTCACATCAGCAACGGGCTCTCGGATGCGCAGCTAGTGGCCTTGTTCGCTTCGGCTGAGGTCGCCTGCATTCCTTCTCTCTACGAGGGATTTTCGCTTCCCGCGGTAGAAGCGATGGCGAGCGGAACTCCGATAGTCGCCAGCCGGGTAGGAGCATTGCCCGAAGTGTTGGGCACTGACGGTGCCTGCGCGCAGCTGGTTCCGGCCGCCGATGTCGGCGCGCTGACCCACGCGCTGGGCGAGCTTCTCGATTCTCCGGACAAGCGTCGCAGCCTCGGCGAAGCCGGGCGGCAGCGGGCCCTCGGTGTGTTCAGCTGGGAAGCGGTGGCCGCGCAAACCGTGCGAGTCTATGCCGCTGCGATCGAGCGAACAACGACCGCACCTGAAAGCAATGCTCAATGCTGACAGTTGATTTCGACCGCCTAGGTATCGGTCCTGGCGCCACGGTCATCGACGTGGGCTGCGGTGCTGGCCGGCACGCGTTCGAAGCGTACCGACGCGGTGCCGATGTCGTCGCCTTCGACCGGGATGCGGCAGAACTGCGTGCGGTGGACACCATGTTGGCTGCAATGGCGCAGACGGGTGAGGCGCCGGCCGCGGCATCGGCGAAAGTGGTTCTCGGTGACGCGCTTGCGTTGCCGTATCCGGACGAAACATTCGACTGCGTCATCGCGTCCGAGATTCTGGAGCATGTGCCACAAGACGACGCAGCAATCGCTGAACTGGTCAGGGTGCTCAAAGTCGGTGGCACCCTTGCGGTTAGCGTGCCGCGATGGCTTCCCGAGCGAGTGTGCTGGCTGCTCTCGGACGAGTACCACAGCAACGAAGGTGGCCACGTGCGGGTCTACCGGGCCAGCGAGTTGCGCGAAAAGATCACTCGCCACCCAATGGCCTTGACCCACGCCCATCACGCCCATGCGCTGCACTCGCCATTCTGGTGGCTGAAATGCGCTGTCGGTGTGTCGAATGCGGACCACCCCTTGGTGGCCGCGTATCACAAGCTGCTGGTGTGGGATCTGATGCGGCGGCCCAGGGTAGCGCGGATGGCCGAGTCGGTTCTCAATCCGCTGGTGGGTAAGAGTGTCGCGATGTATTTCGACAAGCGGGAATCGGCGCAAAGCCCAGCAGATTTGGGACATTCAGTTGCATCGGCCTAGTCCGCCGGCGGTGCCGGGTGCCCTGACTCGCGATCAATGTCGGCAGACGGCCCAATCCATTGCTTCCGCACAAGAACCCTCGGGCGCCATCCCGTGGTTTGTGGGTGGCCACACCGACCCGTGGGATCATGTGGAGTGTGCGATGGCGCTCACCGCTGCCGGACTTCTCGAGCAGGCGCGCGCCGCATTCGACTGGAGTCGCCGCGCGCAGCGGGCCGACGGGTCATGGCCGATTCAAATCCGCACGGGCACTGTCGAAGATGAAAACAGTGACAGTAACTTCTGTGCCTACATCGCGACCGGAATCTGGCACCATGTGCTCGTGACCGGCGACAAGTCATTCGCCGTCACGATGTGGCCGGTGGTGCGCAAGGCGATCGACTTCGTCATCGACCTGCAGGTGGGTAATGGCGAAATATGTTGGGCTCGAAGTGAGTCCGGGCCACTGACGGAGGCCCTGATGACCGGGTGCGCCAGCATCTTTCACGCCATGAGGTGTGCGCTGGCGCTGGCGGATTTTGTCGGGGAGCCCCAGCCGGAGTGGGAACTGGCGCTCGGTCGGCTTGGCCACGCCATCGTCGCGCACCCGGAGGCGTTCGCTGAAAAGGAGCGCTACTCGATGGACTGGTACTACCCCATCCTCGGCGGTGCGCTACGCGGGCCGGCAGCGGCCGCCAGAATTGACCACCGCTGGAATGACTTTGTTGTCGGCGGCCTCGGTATTCGCTGCGTCGACGACCGGCCGTGGGTGACGGGAGCCGAAACATGCGAATTGGTGCTGGCGCTCGACGCCATCGGTCACCGCGCCGCGGCGCATGAACAGTTCGCGGCGATGCAGCACCTGCGCGAAGACGACGGGTCCTACTGGACGGGATTGGTCTTCGCAGACGGGAAGCGTTGGCCCGAGGAACGCACCACCTGGACCGCTGCGGCGATGATCCTCGCCGCGGATGCGCTATCGAATACCACTCGGGGTGCCGGCATCTTCCGTGGGCATGCGCTGCCCACGGGCCTGCAAACCGACTTCGATTGCGAGTGCGTCGTCAGCAGGCCCGGCCGCTAACCTCGATCTGGTCGCCGGGGCCCCCGCTAGTGCGCTCGAGAAGCCGTAGTGACCCGGTCGCCGAAATCTCCTGAAATTGACTGGAATCGATGGCACGGCGGTAGATGTGGTACGGCGCCCTGCCGCCGTCTGCGGGGTTGGGGAACACATCGTGGATGATGAGCGCTCCCCCTGGGCTCACCCATCTGGCCCAGCCCTCGAAGTCCTGCGCGGCGGCAGCCTCGGTGTGACCTCCATCGATGAACAGCAACTGCAGCGGTGATCGCCACCCCCGGGCCACGATCGGCGATTTGCCCACGACGGTCACCACATGGTCGTCCAGGCCGGAAGAGTCCAGCGTGCGCCGGAAGGTTGGAAGGGTGTCGAACAGTCCAGTGATCTCATCGACCAGTGAATCGTCGTGGTATTCCGAACCGGGCTGGTGTTCCTCAGAGCCGTGATGATGGTCGACGGTGTAGAGGACGCTGGAGCATTGTTGCGCCGCGGCGCCGAGCAACAGGGTGGACTTGCCGCAGTAGGTCCCGATTTCCACACCGAGCCCGCCATTGAAGTACCGCAGCGCGGCGTTGAACAGGGCCTCCCCCTCATCGGCCGGCATGAATCCAGGCACCTGGTCGGCCAGCGCGAAGATTCGCTGCACCGCACTGGGGATGTCGCTGCTCATCACCAAAATCTAGCGTCACGCCAATTCTGGTGACACCGTGGTCCCGCAGGTTGCTGGGTGATAGCCAATACGTCCCGTCCTGGACAGGCGTCCGGCGAAGATGGTGCTAGCCGTGTGGCGCTTCGGAGATCTTGGTGTCGGGCTTGCCCAACGCTTGGCAGTAAGTCATTGCGGACAGACGAGTGGCCGAGATCTCGAGGTTCGTCGGGTCTTTGCCGCTCTTGTCCTTGAGCATCTTGCCGACTTCTTCGCTCTGTTTCTTCTCGTCTTGCGTGGTGAAGTCCTTGCACTTGGTGTCACCGCCGGTGTTGACGATCTCGGAGGCAGAGCATCCGGTGAACAGCAGCGCTGCGGTCGCTACGGTGGTTGGCACAATGAGCCGCATTGTCGCCCTTCCTCAATTCGGGGTATGCGTTATATATAGACCAAACGCCGCAGTCGCAAACGCTCGGTTCGACTAATCCCTAGCAAGCTACTGGCGTCGGCGCCGCGGTGCGGGTTCGGAGACTGCCTCAGCTGACCAGTTGAGAAGGATCTAGCGGTGCATGCACGTCCCGGACAATGGTGCAAGAGTGGGTCAGCGCCGGTCGATACGTGGTAGCGCCGCATTCGCATTCCCAGCAGGTGTGCCGACCACACGAGCATCGGATGACCGCAACGATCATGTGCCCCGGAAGCAGCCAGTGGCCACGCTTACACCGCCGGGGCGGGGCGTCCATCCACTGGGTGCGGGAGCCGTGCTCGAAACGGCCGACGTCAACACTCACCGCAACACCGTCGCACCCGTGGTCAGGCGATGCCAGTGCGGTGTGCAAATCGTGATGAATTGTGGCCGTTCGTTGACCGTGTCGTTGTAGTCCAAGCTGCGATGGCGCGCCGACCTCGAGAAGATGCAGCGCCCGGAACGCCGATCGCGGGCTAGTTCTGCAGGGTGAACTGATTGACGTCAATGTGACCGCGGCGGAAGGCATCTGCGCAGCCGGTCAGGTATTTCAGGTAGCGCTCATAGACTTCTTCGGATTGAATCTCGATGGCCTCGTCCCGGTAGGCGTACAGGGCTTGGGCCCACAGAGCCAGGGTTCTGGCATAGTGCGGCTGCAGCGACTGGCGACGGGTCAGCGTGAAGCCCGCCCTGCCCGCGTGCTGCTGCACCATGTCGATCGACGGCAACCGGCCGCCCGGGAAGATCTCGGTCACAATGAATTTGACGAATCGGATCATGTCAATCGAGATCGGTATTCCCCGATCGCTGATCTGCTCTCGGGTTAAGCCGGTGATCGTGTGCAGCAGCATCACCCCGCCGCGCGGTAAGACCCGATGCGCCATCGCAAAGAAGTCGTCGTAGCGGTCGTGACCGAAGTGTTCGAACGCGCCGATCGAGACGATGCGGTCGACGGGCTCGTCGAACTGCTCCCAGCCCTTCAGCAGCACCCGCCGGGTGCGTGCGGTGTCCAGCTGGTCGAACGATTTCTGCACGTGGGCGGCCTGGTTGTTGGACAGGGTGAGGCCGACGACGTTGACGTCGTGTTTCTCGATCGCGCGGCGCATGGTGGCGCCCCAGCCGCAGCCGATATCGAGCAGTGTCATGCCGGGCTCCAAGCCCAGTTTGCGCAGCGCCAGGTCGATCTTGGCGATCTGTGCCTCTTCCAGTGTCATGTCGTCGCGCTCGAAGTAGGCGCAGCTGTAGGTCTGGGTGGGGTCCAGAAATAGCCGGAAGAAATCGTCGGATAGGTCGTAATGCGCCTGGACGTCGTCGAAATGCGGTACCAGCCGTTGAGCCATGGTTGTGTGCCTTTCCGGGCCCACCGGCCCCCCAAGATTTCCCGTCCCCCAACCCCTGCAGGGTTTCCCGCCAGCCGAGAACGGCAAACACTGCCACCTCCGATGCGGTGCTGGCCTGCACTTATCCGTCAGAACCGCGCGGTGAAAGGCCACCGTAGGGGCATCGACGGCCCTGGCGCGATGACTTCCGGCCGCCGCGGCGGTCATAACAAGTGGTCACCAAACATCGACCTCAAAGGCGGATTCCATGGCAAAGGCCCTGCCAGCAAGCGTTGATCACCTGACCTGGCGCGCCGCGCTCGGCGAGCTGCGCGAGCGCGAGAAGGCTGCCACTCGCGAACTGGATGCGATTGCCGCGCAGCGGCGCCAGTTGCCGATGGTGCGGCTGGCCGACTACACGCTGATCGGTGCGGACGGGCCGGTCCGGCTGGTCGATGTGTTCGATGGCCGCGCGCAGCTGATCGTCTACCACCACATGTGGACCGATGGCGCCGAGTGGCAGTGCGGCGGGTGTACCGGCTTCACGTCGCAGTTCACCCGGCTGGAGTTCCTGGCTCACTATGACGCGCGTTTTGTGATCGTCACGACCGGGCCGATCAACGACGCGCTCGCCTACAAGCACAAGGTGGGCAACAGGATGCCGTGGTATTCGTCCTCGGAGAGCTCGTTCGCCGCTGACCTGGATGCGCCGGCCGGCGGAGGCTTTGCGGTCAATGTGTTACTGCGTGATGGTGACACCGTCTACCGCACTTGGCATACGACCGGTCGAGGCGCCGAGCAACTCAGCTACATGTTTGGGCTGATCGACCTGCTGCCGTGGGGGCGCCAGGAGCAATGGCAGGATTCGCCCGCCGGATGGCCGTCCCGACCGACCTACTCGGGCTGGCTGGGCTCACGCGAGATCGCCTTGGCCTACGGCCCCGGCGACACTGCTGGCCCCTAGCCACTGGTCGCGGGGCCGGGAAAGGCCGTCGCGGTGCGTTCGTCGCACCGGCGACGGGTACTCGGGAGGTATCCGTAGGCTCATCGGTGCGTGTCGCCAGCTCGCAGAAGACTCCTGAAGAAGAGGTGGACAGGTGCAGGCTAGAGGGCAGGTGCTGATCTCTGTGGCTGAGTTGACCGACCACATCCGGGCCGGCTTGCCGGTGACGATATTGGACGTGCGATGGCAGCTCGGCGAACCCGACGGGCACCCGTCCTACCTGCGCGGCCACCTACCGGGAGCGGTGTATGTGTCGCTCGAGGCGGAACTCAGCGACCACACCGTCGCCGGGCGCGGCCGGCACCCGCTACCGTCGGGGCGCAATCTCGAGATCGCCGCGCGCCGATGGGGAGTGCAGCAGGACGAATTGGTCGTGGTCTACGACGACTGGAACCGGACCGGTTCGGCCCGAGCATGGTGGCTGTTGACCACGGCAGGGGTAGCGAATGTGCGCATCCTGGATGGAGGTCTGGGCGCGTGGCGCCGCGCCGGTGGGCACTTGCAGACGGGAGCCGTTCACCCCCGCGCCGGCAATGTGTCTGTGCTGCATGAGGATTTGTACGTCGGAAGCCGTCCGACATTGACGGCGAGCCAAGTTGGCGCAGGAGTCACGACACTGCTCGATGCCCGCGCGCCCGAGCGCTTCCGTGGTGATGTCGAGCCGATCGACCCGGTCGGCGGCCACATTCCCGGCGCGAAGAACCTTCCCAGCGGCGCCGTCCTGACCGCGGACGGAACGTTTGTGGACACCGGCGCGCTCGACGAACTCCTGTCCGGATGTGGCATTGATCGGGACGGCGCCATGGGCGCCTACTGCGGCTCGGGCATCACCGCCGCAGTCACCGTGGCGGCCTTGGTCGCCGCGGGCGGCGACGCGGCGCTGTACCCGGGTTCATGGTCGGAGTGGTGTTCGGATCCCAATCGTCCCGTGGAACGCAGCACCGAATGAACCCACGGCCACCCCGCAGGTTCCGCTAGCCGATCACCGCGCCAGATCCCACTGCCCGAAGTCGGCGGCGAGGACCTCGTTCACGTCCACACGTATCTCGCCTAACAGCGGACTTGGGTGTGTGGGACTGTTGACGACCTCTTGATACAGCACCGCGGCGGGCTCGCGCTGACCATGCGACCAGGACCTGGTCTGCCATGCCCACCGATGCTCCGGCGTGGTCGAGCTTCCGATCACCCCGTCTCTGACCGCCCACGCGCAGGCCCGGGAATGTCCATAGATACCGGTGCGCTCGACGCCGAGTACCGAGTTGATTCCCCGGAACCACTCCACGGCAGCGGTGTCCCAGGTGTGCGGGTCGATGTCTTCATCGACACTGAAGAAGATCGGGGCCGACGCTGTGCCCCCTGCCGCGCTGTGCAGGCGTAGGGCAGTCTGGGCGTCTTGCACACCACCGGAACGGCCGCGGGTGAAATCCGACGGCGCTGAGCCACCGGGCTTGCCGTACTGGTAGTTGCTGACGATGTGCAGGTCCGCCGCTCGCAATTCGTCGGCGTATTCGCGGGTGATGGGTTTTGCTTGGAAGTTCGCTCCCGGGCGCGATTCGGATACGTAGTTCACGACGCCGTCATAGCTTGCCGACTTGATCAGCTCTGGTGAGATGCGCTGCTTGGCAAAGTCGATCAACCTCACGCTGGTGGCGCCGGCCCGGGGTGCGTCGACGCTTTCGGCGAGTGTCCCGAGGCCGAACAAAGCCGGTGCCAAGGCAAACTTGCAGACCTTGAGGACGTCGCGCCGGGACACCGATTGCGCTCCGATGCGGCTACTCGGTGCAGCCGGCTTGTGCACCGCGCGATGGTACCAAATTCCGGTTCCCTCGGTGTCGTGCCGCGGCGACCGCATTCCGTTCGGGTGCATTTGCCGGGGCAGTCGAACTGGATCGAAAGGTTAATCAGTCCAGAATATTTCGTACGGGAAGCGAGACTCGCTGCGCGGACTTCCGGGCGGATCTTGGTCGACATCGCCCGAAGCCGGCACCACGGTGGCGGCGACGAGGCTCGTGGATCGGGCTAGTTCTGCGCGGTGGGGTCGAGCCGGAAGACGGCGCACTGCCCGGCCAGTGCGGCAAACTCTTCGGCCGTTCCTTGCCGCACCAAGCCGGAGCGCTTGAAGAAGCCGACGCCCCGAGGAACTTTGTGCGGAAACGCGGCCAGCACGGGAACCGCCTGGGCTGCGGTGAGTTCGGTGAAGACCACCTGTTGCTTCTTGCGTCCCCGGGTAACGGTTCCGCTGCCGGCCGCGCGAGCGTTGCGCACCCAGTCCGCACCTGGATATCCGCCGACCACATACACGCAGTCATCGAGTACGAACGGGGTTGCCGGGGTGCTGCGCGGCAGCCCCGTCTTGCGGCCGGTCACGGTGAGTACCCGTACCGGGCCCGCGACGACGCCGATCTTCTGCAGGGTCACCATGGCTTTGTTCATCGGCTTGAGCCAAGCCGGTGGCTTCGGATTGGACATTTCAGATCCCATCTCTGAACATTGCGGCCCCAGCTATATCAGGGTGTCTGATATCAATCTACCTGATAGATGGCCGGTGTTCGGAGTGGCTTGACGGTGTTGTCGTCAACCCTGCCGGCGCGCGACCGCGTGGCGGCACCGGTGTCTGAGTGTGCTTGTTGTGCAATCGTTTTCAACTGGCAAACGGCCGCGGGCGCGACCGTCGCAGGGCGCGATGTGATGCGGGCCCGAAGGTGTCGGAGCAAGGGGCTGAGCGCGCCGGCCCAATTGTGCGTTGATGGCGAGCGGAAACTCTTGACCGATTCAAGATAGCGAGTCATAGTGGCGAAGTGGGGTCAACGGCGGACTACACAGAGAAGCTGCGTATGGCCGATCTGCGCGTCACCCGGCCGAGGCTTGCTGTGCTCGAGGCCGTGGGCGATCACCCACACGCCGACACCGAAACGATCTACTCGGCGGTTCGCGAAATCCTGCCCGACGTGTCCCGGCAGGCCGTATATGACGTGCTCGGCGCACTTACCTCGGTGGGCCTGGTCCGTCGCATCCAGCCGTCGGGATCGGTCGCCCGCTATGAATCCCGCGTCGGCGATAACCACCACCATGTCGTCTGCCGATCCTGCGGAGCGATTGCCGACATCGATTGTGCCGTCGGTGAGGCTCCGTGTCTGGCCCCCTCGGACGACAGCAATGTGCTGGATGGCTTCGTTGTCGACGAGGCCGAAGTCATTTTTTGGGGCATGTGCCCCGATTGTTCAACCGCAATGCCCCGGTCACAGCCGTGATCGCAGCCCGATTCACCCACCCCTGGAAGGAATGCTGTGTCATCCGATAGCCGCCCACCTCAACCCGACACCTCGACCCAGAGCAATAGCGAAAGCGAAAGCCCCGCAATCTCCTCCCCCACCCCGCAGGATCACGCGCCGATGACCAACCGGGACTGGTGGCCCAACCAGATCGACGTGTCGATGCTGCACCCGCACCCGTCTCAGGCCAGCCCGCTCGGTGCTGATTTCGACTACCCGAAAGAGTTCGCCAAGCTCGACGTCGATGCGCTCAAGGCCGACGTCATGTCGGTGATGACCACCTCGCAGGACTGGTGGCCCGCGGACTATGGCCACTACGGTGGCCTGTTCATCCGGATGAGCTGGCACGCCGCCGGTACCTACCGCATCCAAGATGGTCGCGGCGGCGGTGGCCAGGGCATGCAGCGATTCGCTCCGCTCAACAGCTGGCCGGACAACGTCAGCCTGGACAAGGCACGCCGACTGCTGTGGCCGGTCAAGCAGAAGTACGGCAGCAAGATCTCCTGGGCGGACCTGATTATCTTCGCCGGGAACTGTGCCTTGGATTCGATGGGATTCAAGACCTTCGGCTTTGGGTTCGGTCGTGAGGACGTCTGGCAGCCCGAAGAGGTCATGTGGGGCGAAGAGGACGTCTGGCTGGGCACCGATAAGCGCTACTCGGGCAAGCGCGACCTCGCCCAACCCTACGGCGCGACCACCATGGGTTTGATCTACGTCAACCCCGAGGGGCCCGAGGGCAAGCCCGATCCGGTTGCCGCCGCGCACGACATTCGGGAAACCTTCGCCCGCATGGCGATGAACGACGAGGAGACCGCCGCACTGATCGTCGGCGGCCACAGCTTCGGCAAGACCCACGGTGCCGGCGACGCCGACCTGGTCGGTCCCGAGCCGGAGGCCGCCCCGATCGAACAGCAGGGGTTTGGCTGGAAGAGCTCGTTTGGTAGCGGCAAGGGCAAGGACGCGATCACCAGCGGTCTCGAAGTGGTCTGGACCCCGACCCCCACCCAGTGGGGTAACGGATTCCTGGAGCTGCTCTACGGCTACGAGTGGGAGCTCACCAAGAGTCCGGCCGGCGCGTGGCAGTTCACGGCCAAGGATGGTGCCGGCGCAGGCACGATCCCCGATCCGTTCGGCGGGCCGGGGCGCGCCCCGACGATGCTGGTCACCGACATATCGATGCGCGAGGACCCGATCTATCGGCGGATCACCCAGCGCTGGCTGGAACATCCGGAGGAGCTGACCGAGGCGTTCGCCAAGGCCTGGTACAAGCTGTTGCACCGGGACATGGGACCGGTCAGCCGCTACCTCGGACCCTGGGTTGCCGAGCCGCAGCTCTGGCAAGACCCGGTGCCCGACGTTGACCACGAGCTGGTTGACGCCAAGGACGTTGCGGCGCTGAAGAGCAAGGTGCTCGCGTCCGGCCTGACGGTTGCGCAGCTGGTCAAGACGGCATGGTCGGCGGCGAGCAGCTTCCGGCGCACCGACAAGCGCGGCGGTGCCAATGGAGGGCGGTTGCGTCTGGAACCGCAGAAGAGCTGGGAATCCAACGAGCCCGCAGACCTCGACCAGGTGCTGTCTGTGCTGGAGGGAATCCAGCAGGACTTCAACAGCTCGGCGGCCGGCGGCAAGAAGATTTCGCTTGCCGACCTGATCGTGTTGGCTGGCTCGGCAGCGGTCGAGAAGGCGGCCAAGGATGGCGGTCACGAGGTCTCGGTGCCGTTCTCCCCCGGGCGCACCGACGCATCGCAGGAGAACACCGACGTGGAGTCGTTCGCGGTGCTCGAACCGCGCGCGGACGGATTCCGCAACTATGTCCGGGTCGGTGAGAAGGCTCCGCTGGAGCACCTGCTGATCGAACGGGCGTATCGGCTCGGGGTGACGGCTCCGGAGATGACGGTGCTGGTTGGTGGGTTGCGTGCGCTGGGCGCCAATCACGGCGGCTCCAAGCATGGCGTGTTCACCGACAAGCCGGGCGTGCTGTCCAATGATTTCTTCGTGAACCTGCTCGATATGGGCACGGAGTGGAAGGCCTCGGACGCGGCGGAGAACGTCTACGAAGGGTGCGACCGCTCCTCGGGGCAGCTCAAGTGGACGGCCACCGCCAACGATCTGGTGTTCGGTTCGAACTCGGTGCTGCGCGCACTGGCCGAGGTCTATGCCCAAAGCGACGCCAAGCAGAAGTTCGCTGAGGACTTCGCCGCGGCGTGGGCCAAGGTCATGAACAACGACCGGTTCGATCTCGAGTAGTCCGGTATCGATTGCTGACTCGTAGTGACCCCCGTGAACCAATAGCTCGCGGGGGCCACTGCGAGGGGCGGCGTCGGCCGGTTGGCTTCGCGGCCTACGCCGACGATGTTGGATTTCTTTGGCCGTCTTGCTCGCTGGTGTCAAACATGTGCCCGCCCAACGGATCTGGTGGAGTTATGACGGTTAGCGCGCCGGTGTCGGGGTGCACGCTGCAGGTACCGCTATCGACGTCGCGAACCGCGATAAGCCCGGCCAGGGTCGCGGAGATGTCGCGGCGCTGCCGGTTGCCGTCCGATACCACGTCGGGCACGGTGACATGCAGCAGCCTGGGCGTGGTGAGTAGATCGAAGCGGAACGCTTTTAGCATGGCGTAACACGCCACCACCATGACGATGGAGAACGGCAGGGCGGTGGCAATGGAAGCGGTCTGCAACGCGGTCAGCGACCCGGAGCCGCCAACCAGCAGCAATATCGCGGCGGCGGTCCCCTCGAGCACCGCCCAGTACACCCGGGTCAGCTTGGGCGGATCCAGCTCGCCACCCGCGGACAAGATGTCGATCACGAGCGAACCCGAGTCCGACGACGTGATGAAGAAGAACACGATCACTAGCACCGCAAGAACGCTGGTGATGACGCCGATGGGCAGATCGCCGAGCAATCGGAACAGCGACGTGTTGGTGTCCACGGCGCCGTTGACCAGCATGTCGCCGTCGTTTCGCTGGCGCAACAGCGCGGCGTCACCAAAGATGGTGAACCACAGCGAGGCAATCACGGTGGGTACCAGCAGCACCGCCCCAATGAACTCTCGGATCGTGCGCCCGCGCGATATCCGCGCGATGAACATCCCGACAAACGGCGCCCAGCTGATCCACCAGCCCCAGTAGAAAATGGTCCAGTTGCCGAGCCAGCTGTCGTGCGAGAACGGCGCGGTGCGCAGCATGAACTGTGGCAGGGACTGAGCGTAGCCGCCCAAGTTCTGCACCCACGACTGCAGCAAGAAAAGTGTCGGTCCGAGTAACAGCACGAACAGGGCCAATAGGGCCGCCAATGCCATGTTGATGTTTGACAGCCACTTCAAACCCTTGCTGACACCGCTGACCACCGATGCCGTCGCGGCGGCGGTGATCGCGCCGATCATGGCGATGATCCACCAGTTGTTCGTCTTGATCCAGCCGAGATACTCCAGGCCGGAGGCAATCTGGGTGATGCCAAAGCCCAGTGATGTGGCGACACCGAACAGTGTTCCCACGATGGCAACGACATCGACCGCGTGTCCCAGCACGCCTTCGACTCGGCGCCGCCCCAAGACCGGCTCCAGCAGCCACCGCACCGACAAGGGGCGTCCCCGCCGATAGGTCATGTAGGCCATGCCGAGGCCAACCACCACGTAGATCGCCCACGCGTGCAGACCCCAGTGGAACAGGGTCAGTGCCATCGCCTGGTTGGCCGCCGCATCGGTGAGTGCGGGCACGCCGCGGGACTGAGGTGGATGGGCGTAGTGGCTGAGCGGCTCGGCCACACCGTAGAACACCAAACCGATGCCCATACCCGCGCTGAACAGCATCGCCAGCCATGCCCAAAAGCCGTACTCGGGTACCTCGTCTTCGCTGCCGAGCCGGATGGTGCCGATCTGCGAGATACCGCAGTAGAGCGCGAACACGACAAAAGCCGTGGCGACCAGGATGTACCACCACCCGACCCCAGCGGTGATTGCGGCGTTGAGCTTCACGAATGCATTGGCGGCGGTCTGCGCGTAGACGACTGAAACAACGATCATGGTCACGATCACCAATGACGCCGGAACGAAGACCGAGGGTTTGATACTTCGCCAAGCCTCGGCAACCACATTCGGGCGACCCGGATCGCTATCGGGCAGGTCGGGCAACGCCATCACACTCCCTTCTAGGCACGTCCTGGTCACCGACGTCGCTTCGCGGCTAACGCGAACGACCGTGACGAACGTGCGTGTCGAGTGGCCTCCGGCCGGAGCTCGCGAGCCTGATCTGTCACCGCCGTTCGAGCGGCCACGCGAGTAAGGAGACCCTCTTGGTGAACCTTCAGAGTTTGAACTCTGCCGGGCTGATATTACCGAGATGGCCGGAGGTTGTCGGGTGCAGGTGAAATTACCGATGCGGTTATCACACCCCCGAGTGGTTTTGCAACGCAATCGATACTGCCGGTGTCGCCGCGCGATATCACCTGGTCGTCGCAACGAAAGGGCAGGTGATACGGGACGGGGCCGAACGGTATTAGGCCAGGGCCTCGGTGAGGACCGACAGTATTTGCTGCCATATGCGTCTATGGAAGTACATGTGGCCGGCACCTTTGAGAACGGTCAGATGAGCGTTCGGCAGGGAGTTGGCCAGGATCTGTATATTCCCGACGTTCGACGCCAACTGGTCCTTTTCGCCGTAAATGAAGTGTATCGGGATTTCGAGTTCGCTTAGCTCGGTCCAGGTGTCGTCGATGCCCACCTGAACCTTGGTGTGATTATATGCTGGCTCGATGACTTCCGTTTCATAGAGGCGCTTGGTGTATTCATCGGCTAAGTCGGTGTCCAATTCAAAGCTGCCGTTGAGGTATCGCCAGACTTTGAAAAATTCTTCTTTGCCACGTTTGTAATCTGGGTACATCTTGTTGGACATCAGCACTTGCCACATGGCGGCGAGCGTCTCGCTATCCGTCTCGGCGTATATGTTGTTACCCGTGGCGATTATCGGCGATGACATCAAGAACAGCTTCTCGACCCGTTCCGGGTATTTGACCGCGAACAGTTGAGCCACGGTGCTGCCGAGTGAATGTCCGATGAGTACAACGGTATTCAGATCATGGTCGGCTAGTATGGCTCGAACATCGTCAACCATTTCATCGATGGTGTATGGCGGATCAGCGTCGACATCTCTTGCCGGGGGGAAATGCGTTGAATCACCGATGTCACGGCTGTCGAAGCGTAAGACAAAATATCCTAGATCGGCGAGACGCTCGCAGAAGTTGCTGTTCCAGAAGATAGCTGGAGCCATCGCGCCGGATATGAGAAGGATTGCCCTGTCGGCACGGCTCCCAAAACTCTGCCTCCAGATTCTGACGCCCAGATTTTCAACGTACCGCCCCATAGGAACATCCTATGTCGACGGGTAATGGGGGTAGGCCTGACGTGTGTTCTGCCGTACGGGGATAACCAATCCCGCTGAATTGAGGTCGCGCTAGGGCGGGTGTCACATCCCGGGATTGGTGCCCAAGCGCCGGCGTCGAGCGCTCGGGCGGGCTAGCAGCCGCGCAGTTGTTTGAGGGCGCGCGTCGGCGCTTCCCAAAACCCCAGCGGGGCAACATGTTTCGCTACCTGTATGGAAATGGAATTGCGTCGGCGCCGCAAGCTGCGCCGGGCGCGGCGGACAACAACCAGCGCAATGACCGTGAACGCCATGCCAGCCAGTGCCGTCCTGCGCCTGCGCCTGATCCGGCCCGAGCGGGTTGAGCCGGCCCGGCGGCCGCATAGGTAGCCGATGCAAAGTGCCGCCATGATCAGCACTGAGGTGACGGCAAGCGCTGGCATGAACTGAGCATCGTTGTCCGCCGTCGCGGCGAGATCACGGGGCAGATACGCCTTGGCCACCATGTGAACGCGGTGGTCCCCGGCGTGGGCGGACCCCCGAAGGCGATCAGCGCTCGACGCGGAAGCGCTTCAACCGCGACGTGGCCCCCGCCACCAATTCAACTCGGCTTCTCGGCAGTTGAAGGTGGGCGGCGAGCAACCGGGCTGCGGCTTCGTTGGCCTTACCGTCGACCGCCCGCTCGCGTACATAGATGGTTAGCTCGGCATCGGAACCCGTCTCGACCAGGGGGCCTTTGCGACTACCCGGCTTGACCCGGACGACGACGATGTCGGTCATGCTTGGTGAGGCTACCGACCGGCCAACCGCTGATGCGTCATCCGCGCCCGAAGGCCATGCTGGTCAACCGAGGGCGGCGCACCGTTCGAGCAGGCCTAGCGATGGTGGCTGCCGGAACGCCAGGACCATGTGTTCGCAGCCAAGCCTGCTGAACTCGGGTAACAGGGCAAGTTGGCGGTCAACCTGGTTCTCGACTGCCGGGTGCCTCGTGCCACCCGGCGCCGATGCCGACGTGCAGTCGACCGACGCAGATGTGGTCGACGGTCACTGCCATTTTCGCCAGGATCGCCGGATGGCCAAAGATCACACCGGTTACCAGAGGGTCGATCCTCGTCCGTTGGGTAACAGCTGCCATGGCGGCCGGCGTCGTCCAGCCCTCGAACGTCGGCTCGGCGAGTTCCGCCGGCCCACAAGAGTGGTCCCAGTCCCAAATCCCTTCGAAGCCAGGGCGATCCGCGGCCTGCCGCAACTGCTGCAGTGCGGAGTATTCGAAGCTCAGGTGGAACTCGACCGATATCCGCATGCGGCGCTATTTAGGCCGTTGCGGTGTGTGTGCGGCGCGGTCATTGAGTATCAAAGTGCAGTGCGGTGCATGGCGTGGGGGCCAATTCTTCAAAGCCTGCCAACAGGTGCCGAAGTGGTTAACATCTTCCTGTGCGCGCTTTGTTTGCCCGTAGGTCGGTCCAATTTGGAGTTGGGGCGGTCGCGGTAGCCGCGGCCCTAACGATCGCCGCAGCGGTGCTGCCGCCGGGAACGCCCGGTGCGGCGCCGTCAACCGATGCGGCGAACTGCCCTCAGGTGCAGGGCTCCAGCGTTCCCTGCCCTCAGGTGGAGGTTGTCTTCGCCCGGGGCAGATTCGAGTCGCCGGGGCCCGGGGTGCTGGGCAACGCGTTCATCAGCTCGCTGAGCTCCAAGGTCGGCGGCAGAAGCATGGGGTCCTACGCCGTGAAGTATCCGGCCGACACCGAGGTCGACATCGGTGCCAACGACATGAGCGGGCACATCCAGTACATGGTCAACAGCTGCCCGGACACCCGACTGGTGCTAGGCGGATATTCTCTCGGCGCGGCGGTCACCGACGTGGTGCTTGCGGTGCCGATGTCGGCGTTCGGATTCGAGGATCCGCTGCCGCCGGGCACCGATCAGCACATCGCCGCGGTCGCGCTGTTCGGCAACGGCAGCCAGTGGGTGGGGCCCATCACGAACTTCAGTCCGCTCTACAACGACAGAACCATCGAGTTGTGCCATGGCTCCGACCCGGTCTGCAGCCCCGCTGACCCCAATACGTGGAAGCAGAACTGGCCACAGCACCTCGCCAGTGCCTACATCCAGGACGGCATGGTCAACGAGGCCGCCGACTTCGTCGCAGGCAAGCTCTAGTCCCGCTGCGGCATGGACGTCGGGCCGCTGATCACGCGCTATGCCCGCCGCTTCTGTCGGGTGCATGCGGGTCTGCACTCGGTCGCGTCACCGCTGGGTGCGTGGTTGCTCCTGGCGCTGGTGGCGCCGATCGCCCGAGGTGCCGCTCGCGAGCAGCTCGAAGAGGCCCTCGGTACTGACGCTAAGCATGCGCGCCGGGCGCTGGAGGACCTGATGGTCGCGCCACCCGAGGTGATCAACGCGGCGTTGGCCCTGTGGGGCCCAGCGGACTTGGCGGGGTTGTGGTCAGGCCGCATGCCCTCCGAAGTGGAGATCGGGCCGATCCCCAGCCAGGCCCAAGCCGACACGTGGGCACGCAACCACACCGATGGCATGATCGAGCGCTTCCCCGCCGACTTGTCGGGCATGGCGGCCGTGTTGGCCAGCGCGCTGGCCACGCGGATCAGCTGGTTGCGGCCCTTCGGCGTCACCGATGCCGGCCAGCTGCGCTCGCCCTGGAGCAAACAGGTTTGCGATGCGCTCACGGTCGCCGGGCACAGCGCCTACCTCGCCGATGCTGAGGGTGTGGGAACTGTCGGCGTGCATACCGCGGTCGGTACCGGCGAATTGCACGTCACCTCGGTTATCGCGAGTCGAGGTGCATCGTTTCAGGCCGTGTTGGCGGCGGCGCACGACATCGCCTGCCGGGAAGTGACCGGCTCCCGGGTGCGTCGCCGTGAGCTCTGCGACCTGCCGCTCGGCGACGGCGAATTCTGGACGATCACCGAGGGGGCCCGTGGCCGCGAGGACGACGTGCGGGTGGTGATGCCGGCTTGGCAGGTGTCGTCGGATCACGACCTCACCGCTGATCCGGCGTTGGGTTTCGGTGCGGCCGGGCAAGCCCTGGCGGTGGCGCTGAAGGGGACTGCGGATACGCGGGCCCGGCAGTCCGCGGTGGCCCGCTACGGCCGGTATGGCTTCGAGGCCGCGGCCGTCACCGCGATCGCTGTGCGTGGCGCGATGGTTTCGCGGCTGCCGTCGCGGTCAGCGACGCTGCGCTTCGGTCATCCCTATGCGGTGGTGGCAGTGGTAGGTGGCGGGCGGCGACGCGATCCGTGGGCCGGTGTGCCGGTCTTCGCCGCCTGGGTCAGCGAACCCACCGAAGTCGGATCCGTCCAAACCGGGTAGCCGGATCCGCTATTTCGGGTTGTGCCGCCACTCGTTGATCTTGCGGCCCAACGAATCGGCCGCGCTGGTGGCGGCCCGGCCCACGCCGTCCACGATGCCGCCCAGACCGTCGCGTATGCCCTTGATCAGCGGGTCGTCGGACTGGTCGAACCCGTCCTTGTAGTGGCGGGCGGCCTCGCCGAGGTCATCGGCGATCGAGGATTGGCCATCGTCGACGCGCAGCGGATAACTGCCCGACATCACCTTTCCATAGCCGCCGGCGTCCACCCACTTGGTCAATTCGGCGACCCGCAGCACCGAGAACGGGTGGGTCTGAAGTTCGAGGTTGAGCAGCTTGAGCAGCCCGTCGCGCATGTCCCCAGATCGCTCGTACTCCGCGGCCTGGGCCAAGAACGCTTCGGAGTCCAGCTTGTCCAACCGGCTTCCGCCGGCCAGCTTCATCTCCACCCGAATCGCGGTGTCCAAGTCCTGGCAGCAGAGCAGTCCCGCCCGGTCCCCGGACAGCTCGGACTTGCGTTGCCATTCCAGCAGCGCCGCCACGATCGCGCGTAACGCCCAGCCGCCGATCGGGAGAAAGCCCAGGGAACCCGCCAGCCGCATCAGGTGCATCAGCATCGTGCGGTAGGTGGCGTGACCCGATAGCGCGTGACCGAGCTCGTGACCCACGACAAAGCGCAGCTCGTCATGGGTCATCAGGTCGTAGAGCCCGGAGGTGATCACGATGAACGGGGCGTCCATCCCGATGGTGTAAGCATTCACCACCGGCGACTGCGTGACGTAGACCTCGGGTTTGGTCGGCGCGTCCAGGACATCCACGCATTCATCGAGCAGTGCGTCGAGGTCTGCGAACTGGCGTGGGCCGACTCGTGCCGCGCTGGCCAGATACAGCAGCCGGTGTTGGCGCTCCCGCAGCATTCCGGAGAGCAGTTTCAGGATCTGGTCGAAGCCTTTGAGATGGCGCCGTGCCGATAAAGCGGTTCGGTCGGCCGGATGCTCCCACGCCCTGGAGCTGATACCGCCAAGAGTGGTGCGGGTGGTGGCCAGGGCTCCGGCGTTGTTGATTAGCAGGCTTGTGAGCTGGGTTGATGATCTTTGGTGCCGCGCTACCCTGGGGTGGTGGCCGGTGTCTGAGACATGACGCGAACTCCTCGGTAGTCCGTATCAGAATACGGACGCCGTGCCACCGCGATTTCGCAGTAAAGGAATTCCCAGACCGCGCCGAAGAGGGGCGCGAGAGGTCAGGCCGGCGAATCCGCGCTGGGCCATGCCAGGGCGGCGCTACCCATGCTGCTGACGTCGACTCCCATCGCGGCAGCACGCTGACGGCCCAGGTAGGCGGGGTGTCGGCGCATCTCTTCACGGCGCTGATTTTCGCGCTGCCGAGCTGCAAGCCACATCGGATGTGACTGCAGATAAATGACCTCCGCCTCTGGCGCATTCGTCACTGCTCGTCAACTCCTCTCGTTCAACCCGAGTTCGGTACATACGCCGCGAACACCTGTCCGTTAAGGATTGACAGCAAACCTGTGATCAAACCGTGTCTTAATGTAAGAATTAGCCGTGAATTCCACGCATTCCTGACGGTTCCGTCAAACCGCCGGGGTCTGGGCGAGCGCCCGAAATTCTCTGGAAAACCCGAATGACCTGCTTGTTTAGGGTCGGGTAACGGTTCGGGCCGGGCAGCGGCGGATCACTGCGAAATGCACGCAGGCGTTAATTGACAGTTCTCCGAACTCAACGAGTCTCTCAGGTACTCATTGAGTAAGGAGCGTAACCGCGCTCCAGGGCCTGCGGCCCGGATGGCGCGGATTCGGCTGCGGAAGCCACCCGAGTGAGCGCATTGATATCGGCAGGCGGCGGAACCGCTGCGCGGCCGTAAACAGGGATTCCGCCTCTGCTACGTGCCAACCCAGTCCTTCAAAGAAGGCCAAACCGTTGTCGGGTGCAAACTTGAACGGCGCGTTCTGCAGCATGCCGGCCATCTTCTTGTTCATCATTTTCTTGAGGGCAGGGCCGGCTAAATCAAGCATCCACCAACCCACTTGGGGTTGTCGTATCGCCTCAGAGAGGGCAATCACATCCGGTTCGTCGAGGTACATCAGCAGGCCCTCGGTCAGGACAAGTGCCTTGGCGGCACCGGCCAGTGCCTCGGTGAAGAAGGCATCGCGAGCGGCTGGATCGGCTAGATCCACGGCGCTGCGGGTCAGCTGGCATCGCGGGGTTTCGCCGCTGAGCAGCTGTGTTTTTTCCGCCAACAGCAGCGGTAGATCCGCTTCGATCCAGGTCAATTCGGCGGGCAGATCCAGCCGGTACGGCCGGGTATCCAGGCCGGCAGCCAAGTTCAAAACCCGGTCACAACCGTTGGCGATCGCGCGGGCAATGGCGTCGTCAATGATTTTCGTCCGCGCGACGAGCCACCAACCGTTACGGGTGGTGCGCGGAACTGTGGCGACGATAGCGCGGCCATGCTCTCCGGCAAGCCGATTGGCGAGGGGGTCGCTGAACAATGCATCCGGACGCGCCGATTCGGTGGCCCGATATAGGGCCGTCCATCGGGCCGTATCGGAGACGTGGGTAATCACTTGCCCTTCGCCGGAATCCAAGCCTGCCATGTATGCGTTATAGCACCGGCAGACGAAACCACCCACCGCCCCAATCGGAATGGTGCCGATCGCGATGTCGCACTATCGGTCTGGGGTAGCGTGCGCTCATGCCCGATCGAAACCGCCGATTCCTTCTTCGCGAACGTCCCACTGGGCGCATCGGTCCGAATACTTTCGAGCTCAGCGAAGCCCCGATCCCCGAAATCGGCGATGGCGAGGCGCTGGTACGCGTCACCTGGATATCCCTGGATCCGACCAACCGCGGCTGGATCAACGACATGCCGTCGTATCTGCCCCGGTTGGCATTGGCGAGGTCATGCGCGCGGCCGGGCTCGGCGAGGTTGTCGAGTCGAGGAATCCGAATTATCCGGTGGGTTTGACCGTGCAAGGTCTGGTCGGTTGGCAGGACTACGCGGTGGTCTCGGACACGACGCCGCTCTTTCCGGTCGAGGTCGCCGACGGCGTCTCCCCCAGCGCCTACCTCGGCGCACTCGGGATGACCGGGCTCACGGCATGGATCGGGATGCGCGAGATCGCCAAACCACGGCCCGGCGAAACAGTCGTCGTATCCGCCGCGGCCGGCGCCGTCGGTTCGGTGGCGGGCCAGCTCGCCAAGGCGGATGGTGCGCGGGTAGTCGGGATCGCCGGTGGGCCGCAAAAGTGCGCTTTGCTCACTGAGCAGCTCGGTTTCGACGCGGCCGTCGACCATCGGGCCGACGACTGGGCAGCTCAGCTTGTCGCCGCGACACCCAACGGCATCGACGTCGACTTCGAGAACGTCGGTGGCGACATCATGGACGCGATCTTCGCGCGGCTCAACGTCCGCGCGCGGGTAGCGCTGTGCGGCCTGATTTCGGGATACAACTCCGCCGATCCGCCACCCGGACCGCGAGCGTTCGGAAACCTGCTGGTCCAACGCGCCACACTGCAGGGCTTCATCATTCTTGATCACCTGGGCCGCGCGGCCGAGGCGACCGCGGAGATCGCCGGTCTGATCGCGCAGGGCAAGCTCACGCCGCTGGAAACGGTGGTGACCGGCTTCGAACAATTGCCCACGGCGATCAACATGCTCTTCGACGGCACCAACGTGGGCAAGCTCGTCGTGCGGACCTCCGAGTAGTCGGCTGAGCGGTTGACGCCGTTCGTGCTTTAGCGCAGCAGGTGCCGGGCTGCTATCGTCGCTGGCTTATGCCCGAGATGGACCGTCGTCGGATGATGCTGATGACCGGATTTGGTGTGCTCGGGGCGGCACTGCCCGTCCCGGCGGCCAGCGCCGACTCGTCTCGACGGGACATGCCTCTGGCGCCGGCGCCCAATGGCCAATCGGGCCCCTACCTGTTTCACGACGAATTCGATGGTCCGGCCGGCTCTGCCCCCGACTCGTCGAAGTGGACGGTGGCGCGAGCCCGCGAGGAGATGAAGGACCCGACGTACTGGGAACGGCCCGAGAACGTCGGCCAGTACCGCGACGACCGGCAGAACGTCTTCCTGGACGGTAAGTCGAATCTGGTCATCCGAGCCGCGAAGGACGGCGGCACCTACTACGCCGGCAAGATCCAAAGTCCGTGGCGGGGCGGCATCGGCCATACCTGGGAAGCCCGTATCAAATTCGACTGTCTGACCGCCGGCTGCTGGCCGGCCTGGTGGCTGGGTAACCAGGATCGCGGCGAAATCGACATCATCGAGTGGTACGGCAACGGGAGCTGGCCGTCGGCCACCACTGTCCACGCGAAAGCAAACGGTTCGGAGTGGAAGACCCGCAACGTCGCGTTGGACAGCGGGTGGCACACCTGGCGATGCCAATGGGACGAGACCGGTATGCGGTTCTGGCAGGACTACGCCGAGGGGGCGCAGCCCTACTTCACCGTCGCGGCGCATTCGCTACCCGACTGGCCGTTCAACGATCCCGGCTACACCGTGTTCCCCGTCCTCAACCTCGCGGTTGCCAGATCCGGCGGCGGGGATCCCAGACCGGGCAGCTATCCGGCACAAATGCTGGTCGATTGGGTACGCGTCTGGTGACCGCGCCGGGAACCTGAGTATCTTCGCGAGCCTAAAGCGGCGCGACGATCAGGACCTTGGAATGGTCCGTGGGGTCAACCCGGACCGGTAGGTCCAGACCAACCCTGAGGTGTGGAGCGCTCGACAGTTCGAGCGCGATGCGCCGAATGGCGCGGTATGGGTCCTGCTGCGGCAGTGTCACGTCCAATTCGAGCTCGTGCCAAGAACCCAACGTCGTGCTCGCGACATTGCGCCGAATGCTGACGATGGTTGCTACGCCTTCCAGCCCCTCGCGCAGCAGTCGCTCGCGCTCGGTGGTGAGTGCGCTGAGTTCGGCGGCCGCGTTATGAGCCGCGGCCTTGTCCGCGCGCGTCACCCGTTGTCCGACGCTGGCTCTGCGCACTCGCTGCAGCCAACCCATGCGGGTCAGCGTACGGCGGCCAGCCGACACCCGTCGATGGCGTCGGGCGGGTAGCGTGCCGCACATGTTTCGCATGACTGTTCAGGACGTGTTCTTCATCCGGGGGCGGGGCATCGTGGCTACCGGGCGCGTGGAACACGGCGAGTTGCGGGTCGGCGACGAGGTACGAATCAACGATGGTTCAGGCGTGCGAGTCGACGCCATCGAGGCATTCCGCAACAAGCTGGACACGGCGAAAGCCGGGGACAACGTCGGCCTGCTGTTCAAGAAGCTCACCAAGAGCGATCTGGCCGCGGGAGACGTCATCACCGCGGCGGATGCATTCCTGGCCTAGCGCCGAACCTGCGCTGCTGGGCAGCCCCGCCCCGCTCCCCTGGCCTGGGGCGATGCCCTCGCGGGCCGACGTTGTTGGGATCGGTAGCTACCCCGTCGATCTGTACTTGTGCCAACGACGACGCCACCGAGGCGGCGCCCCACGGAAGGAATAGCGCAGATGAACATCGTCCCCGCCAGCATCGAGGAGAAGATCAGCCGGGTCGATCGGCAACGAAGCCTGGCGATCGGAATCAGCTGTGGAGTCTTGGCGGCGTGGTCCTTCTTCCGGTTGGTATGGCTGCTCTACGTGTCGATGACGTTTGGTTGGTTCATGGGGGCGGTGGCCTTCCAGTTCGTGCTGTGGGCAGTCGTCGGCTCCGTGGCCACCATCGCCGCAGCCGGGTTCTTGGCCCGCTACTTCAAGGACTCTGACCCGGATCTCTGACAGCCGGGTTGGGCGAATCGTTTCGGACCGGGTTCACGCCCGTCCGGAACGCTTCCCCATTTCGGGGGCGCTGATTTTCGGGGGGGTGCCGCACGCCGAGGGATTCGGCGAGTCAACGGTTTGTGATTCGTTGCAGCGTGGCCTCGAAGATCGAGTCGAAAGGTTGTTGGTGGCCAGTACTGGCCATACCGGTCAGGATCAACCCCGATGTGCGGGCGTAGGAGTAGTAGTCGGTCCGCGTCGTGCCGGTGGGCTCGCCGGGGATCGTGGTGGTGACCGAATACCGGAAGCGCTGGGGTGCCCCGGCGGGGTGGGTGTTCTGCAGAATGTTGACCGCATAGGAACCGGCAGCGGCGCTGCTGAACCGCGGGCAACGCGACACCAGGGCCATGAATTTGTCGAATCCCGACGGGTCGAACTCCCGGCCCACCATGACGCGGATGTCTCTGCGGTCGGCGACCTCCGCTGGATCGGTGGGGTCGTGGTCGAACACCTCAGCGGCATCGAAGGCCCCGGTAGAAGCCACGCCCACCACCGCGAAACATTCGACGGGATCAAAGCCGAGGCCCTCGTCGTACAACTGATATCGGAAATAGCCGAAGGTACCGGAGAGCTCCTTGATGTCACTGACCGTCCACGAAGGCGGAAACTCTGCCTGCGTGGGCAGCAGCTCGGCCAGTTTCTGGTCGCTCAGACCGGCCAGTCCCGGGGCCAGTGCCTCGGGCCCGGAGCCCCGATTACCGGGCCAGGCCCGGTCCACAACTGGGGCGGTGATCACCACCCCCACGACCGCAAGCGCACCCAGCGCCGCCGCGATCGCCCATGGTCTCCGGCGTGACAAGTTGGTCATGACGCCCGTAAGTTTCGCAGCGTCTGGTCGGCGAGCCGCTGCACCAGATCCCGCTCGGCGCCCTCCATGTAGATGGTGCATTCCAGCAGCACACCCCGCACCGCGTAGTAGCTGACCTGGTAGGTCGATGCGGGGTCGCGACTGCCGATCGTGGCGAACGTCCTGGTGACAGTGACGGCGGCGTCGGCATCACGTGCTGCATGGGACTGGATCTGGGTGCTAACGGTGCGACGGTCTTTGACCTGGCCGTCGACGTAGTAGTTGGTGACCCGATAGGAGCCGCAGCGGTCCAGCCAGTGCTGGTAATTCCCAACCTGCTCCGCCGCGTCCGAGTTGACCCAGAGCGCGAAACGGGCGTTGGGCCCGTGCTCCCGTCCCTCTCCGGTCGCCGCGAAATCGGATGCGGGGGCATCCTGCACAAACAGTTGGGCGTATCGGTCGACTTGGACGTAGGCAGCCAAACTATCCCCCGAGTGATTGAGGATCTTGGGTATCGCGCCACACATGTCCGGTTCGTAGGTCGCCGCGGGCCCCGCATCGGGCTGGACACTCAGCGTCGCCGGATCGCTGGCAGCGGCACGCTGCAACCGTCCGGTCAGTGAATATCCCCAATCTGGCGGGAAGTCTGTGCTGGTTGGTAAGGCGGTCGCCAGGACCCAATCGCTGTGCGATGCCAAATCCGTGGTGTCCGACAGCGATGGCACCGCCAGCAGCATCACGCCGCAGGCACCGAGGACGGCTAGGGCGAGGGCACCCACCACCCGCGGCCAGGGCCGGCCGGGTGAAGCGACAGGCTCTGCGGCCACCGATCCCATCCGTGCTCCTCCCCGCGGGCCGGTCTGCGCGGCCTTCGCATCACCACCGGGGTTGCCGGTGTAACACTATCGCGGCAGCACGGGGGTCAAGCCGACCGACACAGCGGCACCCTTCGACCGCGATCTTCGGTGGCCCCGGGGTGGCTCCGGCGGCGGGCACTATTGCTGCCGCACGCGGTTCACAGCCCGGGTGCCTCCGGATGGAACTTGGCTACCAGCCGCCGCATTCCGTCGTGCCAGTCGACGGCGGTGTTGCCGATGAGCTCGTGCATCCGGGTGACGTCAACCGGATTTGGGCGCAATGCGCTGTCGCTCTCCTGGAAAACGGGCTCTTTGCCGATCAGTGTCCCTAGGTAGCCGCACCAGTCCTGCAGGCTGACGATCTGGTCGCCGGCCCAGTTGACCGTGGTCGCCGGAACCGACGCCGCCGCGAACAGCTTCGGGATGGTCGCGATGATGTCGTCTTCGTGAATCGGGTTGTAGCGTGCCGGCCCGCCCGGCGGAACCGGGATTGGAATTCCGGCCAGCATCATCTCCATGTGGAAGAACGGCCACCCACCGTTGTCGCCGTAGGGGACGTTGAGGCGCGCGATGGTGGCGGGTAGTTCGAGAACGCGCGCCATCGACCGAACGACCACCTCGCCGGCAATCTTGGATATCGAATAGGTGGGGAACAGGAACTTGTGGTTGTCGCCGAGAGCGGCGTTTTCGGTGCGCAGTTCATTGTCGGGCGGGTCGTACACGGCCGCGGATGAGCAGTGCAGAAAGGCCTTCGCGGCGCGGCAATGCGCCATCAGCAGTCCGACCGATTCGGCGTTTGCTGCCAGGTCCTTGTCCCAGTTGCCGCTCTTGGCCACCGCAAAGTTGAGGACGTAATCGAAGTCGGAGGGAATTTCGGTGAAGTCACCAGCGGCCAGGTTGACCGCTTGACAGCGAATGCCCACTTGCTCGAGGTCCGCCCGCGCGGTGGCATCGGTAAAGCGCGCGATGCCCCAGACCTCGTTAGCTCCCGCCAGGGCCCGGGCAACGGGACTGGCGACCTGTCCGGTCACGCCGGTGATCAGTATTTTCGAGTCGCGCATGAGGGTGATGCTAGGGCCCGCACGGGCGGCCGACGCAAGGCGCCGCGGCCGGCGGGCGTTAAGGGTCGATGGTCCCTACCGGTGCGGCTATCGGCGCGACATCATCGAAGAGATGAGCGATCCGTCGCAACCCGCATCAGGCGCGACTGAACAACCTGATCGACCCAGCCGCGTTGTTCAAGCCGCGGCTTGGGTGGGCATCGTTGCCGGCATCGTGTTCATCGTCGCCGTGGTTTTCTTCTCCGGATTCTTCGTGGCGTGGTCCACCGGTTACGGCGGTGGCGGCGATCAGGACACCGGCTCCACAGCTCAGAGCGCTCCGGGCCCGATGATGAACAAGTGCCCCATGATGGGCGGTGAAGGCGGACGCGGCCCTGGCCCGTCACCAGCAACCAGCGCGCCCGGTCCGTCGCGGCCGTAGCCCCCCGGTGGTTGGGAAATGGTGATTGGGAAATGTGGTGCGGCCGATAAACGAATCCTCGCGGCCCACTAGACCTTTATTGTCGGTGGTTGATCTCGTCGCGCGCGGATTCTGATTGCTTTGGTTCGGTACCCCCGTGGACACCCGCCCTTAGCGGGTCACACAGGATGTGGTGCCCAGGTGGCCGGCAGCATCGGCACACGTGGATCGCCATCGCACTGATCGCCAGCCAGGGTGATCAACCCGCCAGGTCGCGGGAGTGTTTCCTGGCCGGCGGTCCCGGAAAATCCCATCGACTCCGCTCCCCTGTCGCTCACCTCTACGGCGGCCGGCGACAGTGCATGCACTTCCCGGACCAGTGAAGATGCGACCGACCGCCGGGCCGGTTCGCCATCGGATGCCTTCTTGGCCTCCTCCGCCAGCCGCGCGTCATGAACCACCCGATCAACACCAAGTGGCACGCTGACCGGGATGGCGATGGCGGTCGCCACTTCGGGCGCCAGCGCCGGAGGAAGGGCGAATAGTGCCAGCAGGCCGGCCGGCACCAGGGCCCTGGGCCATTGCCGACGGCGAGCTGGTCGGATTCGGGGCACCCGCGGGCGATGCGTGCAACGGCCATTGAGCTGGCCGCACGCTGGTCGGCAGCCGGTACCGTCCGCGCGACGTCCGCAAAGCCGGACGAGCGCAAGGCCGGTGCGACGATTTCGTCCCGGGCCGGGCGGAATGACCGCCATCGTCTCTACCACGCGAAGCCGGCATTTGATATGGGAGAGAAACTTGCAGGTTGCGAGGTTCTTGGTGGGGTCTTGGGCCACCATATATGGTTCGGTCGCACACCCGCAGCGCCTGTGAGTGGATAGTCGGAGTAAGCAGTGGCTTCCTGGTTCTGTGCGTTGCGCTCACCCGCGAACTCGCCGGTGCCGGCGGCGCCGATCGTCCTCGTTGGCGAGGGCGGGCACTCGGCGGTGATTTACACGACAATTCGCCCGTAATTGCGGGAGCGGTCACACTTGGCACAGTGAATTTCCTGCATGTTCTCAGGTGTTGGCCCTGGTAATCGTCCTGATCCAGAAAACCTGCTGGCTAGTGGTCCAGTCCGTCGTAGAATTGAGCAATCGTCCAGCAAAGCTGGGACGGTGTGTGCGGCGACAGTCGCGCGACGGATCAGTTGGTCGTTGGACTGCAAGGGCGCGAACGATTCGTGCAGCGCACAATTACACAGGAGCGTGCAAATGGATCCCATGTCACACGACCCGGCCGCAGGCGACATTGGCTCTCAGCTGGTCGACATCGGTACCCAGGGCATCAGTGCTGGTACCACGGCAGCGATGACTGTGCTGACCGGTTTGATCCCGGCGGGAGCTGAAGAAGTCTCGGCGCAGGCCGTCCTGGCCTTTGCTCAGGAGGCGGCCACGATGTTGGCGTCCAATGTGGCGGCTCAAGAAGAGTTGATGCGGACCGGCACGGCGCTCAGCGACATCGCGCGCATGTACGGTGACGCCGATGATGTTGCCGCGGACGCGTTGACCTTCCGTGGCGCGGCAATGTCGAACCCCGCTGCCGCGGGCAGCTCTGGTTTTGCGACTGGTGCGGGCCTGCGCGCCGGCGCGTTTGCCACCGAAGCGGGACCCGCGGCCCAGCCGCTGGTGTCCCAACTGATTGGGTCGCAGTCCTCGCCGATGGCGGCCGCGGCCGCCAACGCGGGATCATCGGCGATGAGTGGTGCCGCGCCGATGGGAAGCGGGATGGGCGCGGGCTCGTCGGCAGGCGGCGCATCCAAGCCAGGGCTGGTATCAGCCACCGGGCCCGCCGATGAGGAAGAACGTAAGGACTCCGCGGCTGCGGGCGAACAAAACGGGCTGGCGGACGTGGGCCAGCGAGAGGACGCGAGCGGCTCTCACCCGGTCGAACGCTTGATGTAGCGGGCCTTCGGCAACCAGCGCGGGGCCGGCGCACTGTTGTGCGCTGCGGTGGTGGGTTCAAGACCGTCGCCAAGCCGTCGAGAATGCTGCGCTGGCCCACAGACACTTCGGGGCGCCGGTCTCCTACGCTTGCGCTGTGACGTGCTAGTCCCGGAAGCGAAAGAGAGGCTGTTGTGACCGACCCCGACATGGCCACAGTCCTGCGGAACATGAAAGTCCCGGTGCGGATGACCGGCAGCCAGGCGCTTCGTGACTTCTTGCTCATCTACGTCGACGATGAAGAGTCGCTGGCGACCCCAGAACGGCTCAAGCAGTTGAACGGCCTGCTGATCCTGTCCCACCTCGAGGTCGTCAATGCCCTCGGTGCGATGGAAGCGGCGGCCACCGAGCAGCATGTTGAGCGATTCCGCAACGAGATCAACAGGAAGTTCCGCAAACGCAGATGGGGGTAACGGGCTCGGCGCCGCCGCGAGATCGCTAGGCGAGGATTCGGCGGACGCGTCCCACGCTCGTCGTCGTACGGTGAAGTGTGCATTGGATCATCGACGGCATGAACGTAATCGGCTCGCGGCCGGACGGATGGTGGAAGGACCGCCACGGCGCGATGGTCGCGCTTGTGCACAGACTCGAGCGTTGGGCATCGGAGCAGGACGGAGCCGGCGGAAAGGACGTCACCGTGATATTCGAGCGGCCTCCGTCAACGCCGATCTGCTCGTCGGTTCTCGAGGTAGCGCATGCGCCCAAGGCGGCGGCCAACTCGGCTGACGACGAGATCGTGCGCCGGGTCGCAGCGGAACCGCAACCGCGCGACGTTCGGGTGGTGACGTCGGACAAGCTATTGGTCGAGCGGGTCACAAACCTGGGTGCATCAACCTATCGGGCGGAACGTTTTCGTGACCTCATCGATCCGCGTGGTGCCAAGCATGGGGGCGAGCGCTGAGGCCGCGTTCGCCAGCGGCCCGGGTGGTCAGCGCCAAATTGGCCTGCTAGATCCTGTTTATCCGCCGGTCGTTGCTGGATAGGATGGCAGCCATGGCGCATCGCAGTTGGCCGATTGCCTTGGCAGCCGCCACAGTTGCCCTGGGCACGATCCCCATGGGTATGGCCACGCGAGCATATGCCGCGCCGGCTCCAGAAGTGGAATACGTCTACAACGTGATGGTGCGGCGCCACTACGATTTTCCGAACAATGACGCGATCGGCTACGGACACGGGATCTGCGGCAAGGTCAGTGGCGGTCAAAGTTACGCCCAGGTGATGGGTGACGTAAAGAATGATGTGACCCCTAACGACGAGTTCGCGGCCAACTACCTGGTGTCCTACGCGGTCAATCTCCTTTGCCCCGAGCAAGTCTGGCAGCTGCGGAACTCGGCGGCGAACTACCGGCCACCGGCGGAGTAACTCGAGACCCAACGTTGGCGCCGGTACGGCAGCCGTGGGCAGAAGTGCGAGTCAACTTCTGAAGGTGTTGCACCCCTAGCCTATTCGGGTGGCATGGGGGCGGCGGGTAGACGCCGCGCAGAATCCAGGGAAGCCAATTGATCCCGTATTCGATCTCGTCGCTGGCATCGTAGTCAGGGCTGGGGTCGATCGGAACGTTCTCGGGCAAAGCCACCGGTGGCGGCGGCTCGATTGGCGCTGTAACCGGTGGTGTCGCCACCGGGCGGTCGAGCTGTCCGTACATAGCCACCACGACCGTGCGATCCGGGCTGTTCTCTGACCACACCCCGATTTCGGTGTTGGCGCAATCCGACATGATCGCGAAATACGCCGGGTTGTAATACCACTGGTTGAGCAACTCCACGCCGCTGATCGCCAGGGCAGGATTGATGGCCACGGTTTCGGCGACTTGGCCGTGGAAGCCGGCGGCGCTGGCGCGGTCGGAAGGTGCGGATCCGTCAGAACCAATGCCGCCACCGAGGTCGCGGTTGTTCAACACATCGAGGGTGTGCCATTGCGCGGCCAGCTGCAGCTGCGGGTTGATTCTCACGTCATTGGTGCAGCCGGCTTGATGCTGGACGGTGTAGACATTGGCGACCACTCCGTCATTGAGGCGCTTGTTGTCGGCGCGCGCTGCGGGCATGCCCAGCGCAGCGCCGGACACCATGGCGACCGATGCGGACAGAATCAGGTATCGGTGTCGCATTGTCGTCTTCCTTCCCATACTGGCCCTTCGTGACCGGTCCGCCCCCTCGTGTCTGGCCGACTCACACCGGGTCAAATCGCGAAATCAGCCACCGCCCGTCGACCTTGTCGAGGGTGACCCGAACGCTGGATGCGGTGCTGGTGGGCGGGTCCTGGCTCACGATGATGGTCTGGTTCACAAACAGCAGAACGATCGCGTGCTCGCCGGTTGCGACACCGAGGCCCCGGCTGGCACGATGGCCACCGCCGAAATATCCTTCTGTTTGGCCCCCGGGATGACCACATCGCGGGTCAGCGATGTGTAGTCGCTCAGGAATGCGCCGGTCAATTTGGCTCGTGCGGCCTCGAGGTCACTGCGCACGGTGTCAGGCCGGTAGGACAGCAGCGCGATGGTCCCCGCGGTGGCGGCCTGGACGGATTCCGCACGTGCCTGTGCCGCATCGCGAACGGCGCAATCCTGCCACTTCGCAAACCCGGTTCCGCCTGCCAACAGGAGCGCCAGGGCGGGCAGCAGGCCGTAGGCGATCACCGGCCACCAGCGAAGTCGACGCCGCACCACCGCCGGTGGTTCGCCGCTGCCCGCGGTGTCGGTGTCGCCGCACTCGCCCGCGCCGGGCCGGCTGACGGCGGTCACGGTACGAATCCGACCTTGGCGGCTTTGAATCCGTCGTCGACCCTCTCGAGGGTGATGCGTATCCGCCATATTCGCGGCATCGGGTCGGGTTCACCGCCATTTGAGGTCTGCACCGAAACCGCCACCAGCGCCTGGGCCGTGTCGGCTGTCTCCGACTCCAGTCCGGCCTCGGTTACGGTGCCCACCGTGGTGGCCTTGGCCTGCCGCAGGACCTCGATGAAAGGCTTTGAGCGTTCGGCGAAATCGTTGTAGAACTCCCCCGTCGCGCTGTCCAGAATGCGGTGCACGTCGGAATCGCCATGTTGCCAGTCGATGGTCGTCAGGTTCAGCGCAACCTGCCTGGCGACTCGCAGAGCTTGGCCTTGTCGGGCTTGCGCCTGACCGGCTAGATGAACGCGAAATCCAAACCACCCCAGTGGCGCTGCCAATGCAACAACCACGGCCAGGCCGAAGAGCGTGGCGCGCAGCGGCGCGGACCGGTGTTTCTCGGCGGCGGAGTCCGCGCATCGGTGTTCGAGTGCTTCGTCTGGGGGCGGTCCGGGACTGGTCACCACGCTCATGAGGCCCTCCGTTCTATCGGGGTGATCGTGTGCACCCTTGGCTTCAGGGCACCGGTGGTGGCAACAGCATCGATTGCCATGTCTGGTCTTTCGGAGCGGTTTGGGCCAGGTCGGACCGGGTGTACTGGCGGCCGTCCGGTCCCGTGTAGGTGCCGGTGGCCGGGTCGTACTCGGCGGCGGCGATGGGCGGCGGAGGAGCCTCCCCGGGCCCAGCGGCGGCAGGCGGCGGCGGGCCGGGTGGGAGTTGTGGGATGTCTTGGCCGGAAAGGGTGGAGTTGGGGTCGCCCTTCCAGTTGTAGCCGTCATTGAGCGGCACGTACTGTTCGTTGCTCTCGCACAACTTCACCGTTGGTGCACGCTTGCCGGGAACGGTTTCGCACGGGATATTGCGCGCCCCACGCACATTGAGCGGCGAATCCTGCGGCACCCGGCAGTACAGGTCGCCGGCCGGACGGTTCGGGTAGTCCTCGAAGGTGGGGACTCGCTGCTGCTGGGCTGGCAGGAATCCGGTGGAGCACGGCGGTGGCAGGTTGAGGTTGAGGTTAAAGCTCAGATACTGGCCGTGGTAGGCCTGTTTGGTGTTGACGTTGGCCAGGATTCCGGCTTGTTCGGCGCTGATGGCCATCGGGAACACCACCAGCAGCTGCTCGATGTCGTTCTGGTAGGCCAGCGCGACCTGGCCGACGCTGACGAGGTTGGCAAGCAGGATCGGCAAGGTGGGTTGCACCCGTTCGAGCAGTGAGTTCACCTCGTCCAATGCTGGGCCGCCATTGTCGATGGTTGCGGCGACGGCTTGGTCGTGGGTCTGCAGTTCGGTGGTGACCGCGGCCAGGTGCGACGCCCATCCGGCTATCGCATCCGAGCTATGGGTTTGTGAATCCAGCACCGGCGGGGTCTGGTCGATCAGTGCGATCAGCGGGTCGAGGTTCTTGCGCGCGTCGATCGCCAGGTTGGAGGTGCCCGTGATCAGACGGGAGAGTTCGGGACCGAGGCCGCCGACGGCTGTGTACGACTCATTGATGACGGTTTGCAGGTTCTCGTGCGGGATGGCTCCCAGGGCGGTGTTGGCCGCGCTGAGCAGGGTGTTGATGTCGGGCGGAACCGAGGTGTTGACCAGTCTGATCACGTCGCCGTCCTTGAGCGGGGGCGAGGTGGCGTTGCGGGGCAATAACTCGACATAGGTTTCGCCGATGGCGGTTTGGCTATGCACTTCGGCTTTGAGGTCGGACGGAATGTCGATGCCCGACTTCAGCGATAGGACGGCCACGACCCCGGTGTCGGTCAGCTGCACCGACTCCACCCGGCCCACTTCGGAGCCGCGATAGGTGACATTGCCGGGGGTGTACAGCCCACCGGACTTCGTCAGCTCCATTGTCACCGTGTAGCGGCCGACGCCGAAGAGCATGGCCGGCAGTTTGGCGAAGTGCAGGAACGTGATCGCCAGTACGCTCAGCGCGATGACGGCGAAGATGGTCAGCTGAATCATGACGCGGCGCTCTAGATGCATCTAGGGCCCCTGGTCCCAGTGGTACGGCACGGTGAGTGGATTGCCTGGGGTTCCGCGGTATCCGGCGGTGCACGGGCTCGGGAACTGACCGATGGTGCGTCCCCACTGCAGTTCGAGTTCGGTGAGGTGGCATTCCCAGCGGGTGCCGGTCAGTAGCCCTTGGTCTATTCGACTCAGTGTGAGGTCGACGATCGCCGTCAAGTTGGCGTAATCACCACGCTGGAAGTTCTGGAACGTTTCGTTCGGAAAGGGAAAGGTCGCCAGCAGTGATAGCGACCGGGTCATGCTGGGTCCGGCGTTGGCCAACGATTCCAAAACCGGTCCGAGCTGCCGCAGTTCGCTGACCAGGTTGGCCTTGGTCTTGTTCACCGAGTCGGCGGTTAGGGCGCTGAACTTGCTGAGCTGGTCGGCTGCCGTAACGAGCTTGTCCCGCTCGTCATTGAGCACGGCTAGGGCGTCCGGAATGGTGGCCAGCGCCCGATCCAGGACGGGCTGCTGTTCGGCGAACTTTCCCACCAACCGGTTCAAGCTCTCAGTGGCTTCGATGATGTCATCGGATTGGTCGTCGAGGGTCGCGGTGAAGCTATCCAGCTGTGCGATCAGGCTGCGCACATCGTGCTCGCGCCCGCGGAATGCGGTGCTCAATGCCTCGGTGATGTCTTGGACTTGGCCCAACCCGCCCCCGTTGAGCACCAGCGACAGCGCCGCCAGGGTCTGCTCGGTGCTCGGGTAGGCTCCGCCGCGGGACAGCGGAATCAGCGATCCCTCGCGCAGCCTGCCTTGCGGTGCATCATGTTTCGGGGCAGCCAGCTCGATGTGATAAGAGCCGAGCAGGCTGGTGGTCCCGATCCGGGCGGTCGCGTTGGCCGGCAGCGCGACGCCGGCATCCAGCCGGATCGTCACCAGCGCGTGCCAGCCCTGGCGCTCGATTCTTGCCACATGGCCGACCGTCACGTCGGCAACCCGCACCCTCGAGTTCGGCTGGATGTTGTTGACGTCCGGCATCTGCGCCTGGATGACAAACGAACCCGGCCCGTTGCCCTCGGTGCCCGGCAGTGGTAGCGAATTCAGACCGCGCCAGCCGCAGCCGGATACTGCGGCCAAGGTAACCATCGTCACCAGGACTGTGGCCAGACGCGGCGCCACCCGGCGCCGGTGGCGGACGCGCATCAGCCACCTCCCGGCGGGACCATCATGCCGCGTAGCCCGGCGGCGGGGTCGGGTTCCACAGTCACATCTGCTGGCGGTTCCGCAGGCGGCATATCCGGCTGCGGCGGAACGTAGTCCGGTCTCATCCAGTCTTCGCTGTAGGTGACTTCGTTGGGCCGGGCCTGGGCGCCGACGAACAGGTTCTCCCCGAGCGGGGGAAAGTTGTATTGGCGGTTCTTCAGGATCGGAGCCAGATATTGCACGCAGAGTTTGGCTGCCTGTTCGCCGCCCAAGCGGGAGGCGGACTGAATTGCACCGCACAGAAACGAGATTGGGTTGGCGAAGTCGTTGGCGGCCAGCGCGCCGGTGAGCGCCCCGTTGGCCGGTTCGAAGATGTTGTTGAAGTTCTGCAGCACCGTGGGCCCGATGTGCAGGGTCTGCTTGATGTCGTCGAGGCTGGCCACCAGCGCGTTGCTGATCGACGCCAGCTTGTCTGAGGCGGTGCCGACCGCCTCCCGGTTCTCGGCGGCGAAGCTCTGCACATCGGCGACCACCGCGTTGATGTCTTTCACGGCCTGACCGACCTTGTTCGGATCTGTGGCCAGCAGCGAGGAAACCGCGGCGAGGTTGTGGTTGAGTTGCTCGAGCAGGTCGGCACTGTCGTGCAGTGCAGACACCAGCGTGGACAGGTTTCGTACGGTGGAGAAGATGTCATTCCGGTGATCGCTGAGAGTCGAAACCGTCTGTGAAAGTTCGACAATCGCGTCACGAATGGTGGATCCCTGGCCACGTAGATTGTCCGCGGCGGTATTGATGAGGGCACCCAACGTGCTGACGCCGCCCGGCTCGGTGGGCTTGAGCAACTCGGTCAGTCGTTGTAGCTGGTTGCGTAGGTCATCCCACTCCACCGGCACCGCGGTGCGCTGCTGCGAGATGATCGCGCCGCTGGCCATGGTGGGTCCACCTGAGTAGGGCGGGGTGAGCTGGATCGCCCGACCCGTCACCAATTGTGGCGACAGGATCGCCGCCTTGGCGTCGGCGGGAACCTTGTACTTGCGGTCGAACCAGAACGAGATCTTGGACCGCAGCGGCTGCGGCTCGATCTTGACTATCTTGCCTACTGGCACGCCCCGGATGAGGACGTCGTCACCGGCGAACACCCCGTTGCTGTTGTCGAAGTAGGCGACCACGAGCGTTCGGGTCGCGTCCCCGGCGGTGCGCATTGCCGCGATCACTCCGGCGACCAACACCAGGATGAGTGTGGTTGCCAGCACCGAGCGGGTCCGCCGCAACCTCGTGGTCATGACGCACCACCCGGCTGCGGGCCCGGCACCTGGACCGGTCCCGGGGTGGACGCCAAGCCCGGCGGTGCGACCGCGGGCGGCCCCGGTGGTGGCCCCCCGGGCGGTGGAGCCGGCGGTGGCTCCCGGTATGGGTAGCGCGGATCGCCGGGGTTGCCGGTAATCGCGTCCGGCAGCGTCAACCGCGGCTCGCCGCCCTGACCGGTGCGCGGGTAGGCCATCGGCAACGGCGGGATGCCGGGTTGCCCAGTGGGCGGATCGGTCAGCTGCGAGGGCAGCAAGGTGGCCGGGTCCAGCCCCAGATCGGAGAATGCGGCGCCGATGAACGGTTGCACGAACTGGCCCGGTAGCAGGTTGACCACGTAGGCCTTGAAGAAGGGGCCCGAGGACACCGATTCGCCGAGTGACATGACGTAGGTGTTGATCAACGGAATCGCTTGCTGCAGGCGCTCTTTGCGACTCTCGACAATGTCGAGCACCCCGTTGAGTTTGTCCAGCGCCGGCCGTAGCTCCTGGCGGTTGTCGGCGATGAAGCCCTTCAATTGCCGTGCTACCGCGGAGATGTTCGCCCAGATCTGGTCCAGGGCCGCACTTTGGGTCCGAAGCTGCACCAGCAGTGCATTGGTGTCGCGTACCAGGCCCGCGATCTGATCGGTGCGGTTGGCCAGCACGCCAGTGGCTCTGGCCGCGTTGTCCAGCAGGCTGCGCAGTTGCACGTCACGCTGGTTGAGTGTTCGTGCGAGGCGGGCCACTCCCTGTACCGCGTTGCGGAAATCGGCCGGGGTGTCGGCAAAGGTCTGCGCCAGGGTGTCCAGTGATTCGGACAGCTGACCGGTGTTCAATCCGCTGATGGTGCTGGCCAGGTCGCCCAGCGCGTCGGGCAGCTGGTAGGGCGACATGGTCCGCTCGACGGGGATCGGGCCGGTGAGATGGCCCTCTCCACGCGGCATCACCTCGACGAACTTGCTACCCAGCAGGCCTTTGGTCTTGATAGCCGCCTCGGTGCGCTCACCGAGGCGGATGTTCTTGTCGACCTTGAACGTGACCCGGGCGCCGGGCTCGTCGAGCTCGATGCTGGACACCTTCCCGACGGGATAGCCGGAGACCTCCACCGTGTTGCCGGTCCGCAACCCACCCACATCGGCGAAGTATGCGCAGACGCTGGTGCCCTGGTCGAAGAACGGGAGCTTCTGATATTGCAGGGCACCCCCCACGACGCCAGCGGCGGTAAGGATGCCCACGGTGCCGACCAGCAACAGGTTGCGTTCAGCGAATGACTTCATTTCGGTGTGCACCGACCTGTGGCCTGACCGGCGACCTTGATGTACACCGGCTGCCCACCTTTGCCGTTGACCTTCAGCACGACGTCACACAGGTAGAAGGCGAAGAAGTCGCCGTACATGCCCTGCCGTACCAGCGCCTGGTATCTGCCCGGCAACGTGTTGAGCAGATTGTCGAGGTAGTCATGATCGGCCAGCGCGATGGTCGCGACCCGGTCGGTCTCGTGCAGCGCCTTCGAAAACGGTGCGCGGGCCTGCGAGAGCAAGTCGGCGACCGATCCGGCCGCGGCGTTGGTGTATGCCACCGCGTTGGATATGTCGGTTCGGCGTTCGGAGAGCCCCGCAATCAGCTGCGACAGCGACGCCACGGCCTTGTCCAGCCGGTCGCTTTGACCCCCCAGCGAACCAAGCACCACGTTGAGATTGGTGACCACCTGACCGATCAGCTGATCCCGATCGGCCAATGTGTTGGTCACGGCCGCAGCCTGGTCCAGAAAAGTTCCGATGGTGGGGCCCTGGCCCTGAAATGCTTGCAGCAGTTGGTCGCTCAGCGCATTGACCTGGTGGGGGTCCAGGGCGCGAAACAGTGGCCGGAAGCCGCCGATCAAGGCGTCGAGATCCAGTGCCGGTTTGGTGTTGGCCAACGGAATTGTCTGACCGGGCTTGAGGATCGTGAGCCCGCCGGCTCCTTCCTCGAGTGCCAGATAGCGGTCGCCGAAGAGATTGTCGTAGCGGATCACCGCCTGGGTCCCCTGGGTGAGGGTGACCGAATTGTCGGCGGTGAACTCGACTTTCACGGTCGCATCGGGATTGATGGAGATCTTCTCGACCTTGCCGACCTCAACCCCTGCGATGCGGACCAGCTTGCCTTCTCTGAGGTTGGAGACATTGCTGAACTCGGCGTAGTAGGTGTTGCCGTCGCCGAAGCGCACCTGACCGAAGACAGCGACCAGCAGAAAGGCGGTTAGCGCGCAGACCGTCAGGAACACGCCGAGGCGGATCACGACGCCTCTGAGGTCTTCCCGCATTGCTACTCCCCCGCTTGTCTTGACCGGCACGCACCGGCGCCGCCCTGGTGCCGTCATGGGTCTGTCATGGTGATGGAGGCCCCGTCTCCTGCTGGGGTGCAGGGGGTTCGGGTATCGATGCGGGCTCAGTGGGAGCCGGCGGGACCCCCGGCCATAGCGGCACCCCGCCAGGGCCGTACAGCGCGGCCCCATACGGCGGCCCCCCGGGGTTGGGGCCGATCGCCGGCCCCGGCAGGCAGGGGCGCACCGAAGGAGGCTGGGGCACAGCGCGGGTCACGGGCAAGTAGTCGGCCCAGCAAGGATGCCCGATTCCGGGGTTGGGCCGGATGTCGAGTCCGGTTCCCCAACCGGTGTCGGCGACGAGCTGACGCACTGGGAAGTTCTTGGTCGCATCTGGCAATGATCCGCAGCCCGGCGCTCCGCCGGGGCCGCCTTTTGCGGCGACGAGCGGCAGGTTGTCGGGAAAGACATAGGGGTCATTGCCCAGCAGCAGTGCGACATCGAGCTGCAGGGTGCGGCCGTCGGCGCCACCCCAGGCCGCATAGCCGCCATTGTCGAGGTACCACTTGGTGCCCTGTAGCAAGCAGGTGTATTCGGGGTTGTACTTGAGTAGCAGATTCGTGGTCGGCTCGAGGATATTGATCGATGTGGTCAGGTTCTCTCGGTTGTTGGCGAGCAGATTGGTCCCGGTGTCGGCCAAGCCGATCACGTTGAGCAGCAGGGAATCCAGCGACCTCGCGTGGTCCACCACGGTGGTGCTGGTGGTGCTGGCCGCATCGAGGATCGTCAAGATGTCGCGCGCGGCCGCGTCATAGGTGTTGCTGAAATCTCGCAGCGACCGCCAGTTCTGGCGCAGCGTGTCCCGACGTGCATTGAGTCCCTGCAACACCTGGTTCAGATCGGTGGTTGCCTGACCGATGCGTTCCCCCTGTCCGCGAACGCCTTCGGCCACCGCGCTCAGCACGGCGTTGAGCTTCAGCGGATCGATCATGTTGAGCAGGTCGACGACGTTCTCGAAAACGGTGTTGATCTCGGTGCTGAGGTTCTTGGAATGCAATACCGCCCCGGCAGCCAGCCGAGCGCGACTCGGGGTCGGCGGTATCACCAGGTCGACGAACTTCGCGCCGAACGCGGTGGTGGCGCTGATCTGCGCCTCCACATTGGCAGGGATGTAACGGATCTGGTCGGGGTCGATTTCCAGTTCGAGACTGGCGCCATGGTTGCTGTCGATCTGACGGACCCGGCCGACCTGCACCCCACGCAACATGACCTTGGCGCCGGCGTCCATCACCAGCCCGGATCGTTCCGAAGTCAGGGTGACCGCAACATACGGTCGCAAGGTGCCGGTGAAGGACACGGTCGTCACGAGGATGGCCGCGACGATCGCCGCGAACAGGATCACGGTCCACCAAGCATCGTGCAGACGGTGTTTTCCCGGCCCGCGACCCATGCCACTAGCTCGCCAGGTGGAAGTTGGGTGACTGGCCGTAGATGGCCAGCGTCATGATGACGATTGCTATCGAGGCGACGACCATTGACGCGCGTACGGCCCGGCCGACGGCCTCGCCGACCCCGGCCGGCCCGCCGTGCGCATTGTACCCGTAGTAGGTGCAGACCAACATGATCATGAGTGCCACCACGACGACTTCGAAGGACGACCAGAGCACGTCGGTGGGGCGCAGGAACGTATTGAAGTAATGGTCGTACACACCGGACCCCTGGCCGTAGATGGCGGTGGTGCCAGCCCGCGCGGCCAGATATGCGGTGATGAGTCCGACGCAGAACAACGGGATGGCCACCACCACTCCGGCCAGCACCCGGGTGCTGGCCAAGTAGCTGACGCTGCGGATACCGATCACCTCGAGCGCGTCGATCTCTTCGTTGATCCGCATCGCACCCAGCTGCGTGGTGGCGCCGGCGCCGACGGTTGCGGCCAGCGCGACCATGACGGTGCCCGGCTGAATTTCGCGAGTATTGAAGAAGGCCGACGCAAAGCCCGTCAGTGCTTCCACACCCACCGACGCAAACTGGTTGTAGCCCTGCACCGCCACGATTGCGCCGGTCGTCATCGCCAAGAACCCGACGATGACGACCGTCCCGCCGATCACCGCGAGCGTCCCCGCGCCAAAACCCATCTGCGCGATCACCCGCAGCAGCTCGCTGCGATAGTGCATGACCGCATCGGGGATCCCGGTCAGCGTGGTGACATAGAACCGCATCTGTGAACCCAGCCGATTCCACTCGCGCACCAGGCTTTTCGCCGTGCGTCGCAGGCGATGGCGGGAGCTTCTCGAAGCGCTGACTGTCATGGTTTCACCTCACGACACCATGAACGGGATGCCGACGGCGGTCACGACGATGTTGATGACGAACAGCACCACGAACGCGAAGACCACGGTCTCGTTGACCGCTCTGCCGACGCCCGCCGGACCGCCGCCCACCGATATGCCCTTGTAGCAGGCGATCAGCCCGGCCATCAGCCCGAAAAGGGTCGCCTTGATCATCGAGATGACGACGTCGACCGTGTGAGTGAGTGTGGTGAGTCCGGTGACCCACGCACCTGCCGAAACATGCATGAGGAACACCGAACACAAGAATGCCCCGATGAGTCCCGTCGCGATCACCAGCGAACTCAGCGCCAGGGAGACGGTGGTGGCGGCCAGCACTCGGGGAACCACCAGAGCCTGGATCGGGTTGATTCCCATCACCCGTAGCGCATCGAGTTCCTCGCGGATGGTCCGCGCACCCAGATCGGCGCACATTGCGGTGGCGCCCGCGCCCGCGACCACCAGGACGGTGACGATGGGAGCGCTCTGGTCCACGGTGAAGATCGCGCAGCCGGTGCCGGAGAAGTCCGCGGCGCCGATATCGGTGAGCAGCACGTTGAAGAGGAACCCCGAGATCACCGCCCACGGGATTGTCATCAAAACCCCGGGCAGCGTGGATACCCGCGCCACGAACCAGCATTGGAGTAGATATTCACGCCATGCGAACGGCGGCCGGAACATCGACACGAACGTGTCGAGCGTCATGGCGAAGAAGTCGCCGAGCGCTCGGACCGGCTTGGTGACCGATCCGGCCAGCGGACGTGCGACCGGGTCGGCTACCGGATCTGCTACCGGGCTGGCCGCCCGATCGGTCAGAGTCACCATGGTGTCGCGCACCATGTGGCATTGATGCCGAGGCCTCGGGTGGGGTTGCTCACGCTGACCATCCGGACAGGTCGAGTTGGACGGGTGACATCGGTGAGGGTACGCGGCGCAAGCTGCACATGTCCATAGACAATACGCGCTATTGAAGCCTCGGTATCTGTAAATATCGAAGCAAGATGCCAGTTATGGCTAATGATGTATCTTGATAGTACCCTAATGATAGGCGCGCTTGAGGGAGATCGAGTGTGGCGGATGTCCGCGGCGTTCGCGCGCTCTGGGCCGGTGCTGACTTCGCCGTCGAATGCGGCGCCGGGCCACATCCCCTCAGCCCGACATCAGCTCGAGCGCCCCCGACGGGCACAGTTTGACCGCATTGCGCACCCGGCGTTCTTCGTCGGCGGGCACCTCATGGGCGGCCAGTACCACGATGCCGTCGGCGTCCTGATCGAAGAAGGCGTCGGCCGTCATTACGCACATGCCGGTCGCCATGCAGATCTCCCGGTCGGCGGCGACCCTCATGAGAAGGCCTGCAGGGTGAGGGCGGAATTCATGAAGTCCCGGAAGTGCAACCAGCGACCGTCGCGCAACGTGATGATGTGCGCGAACTCCGATTCCCATTCGTGTCCGGTGGCCAGCCGCCGGAACCGCTGCCGGCCCCAGGTCGCGAGATCGTCACCTTGCGCGATGAACTTCCACGGCTCCATCTCGACGATCTCGATCGCCTGGCCAACCTTGGCGAAGAATGTCATCGCCTCGTCGATGCCGCGGTAATCGCCCGCGTAGGGGATCTTTTCGGTCCCGTAGTAGGTGATGCGCACGTCGGGGTCGAGGTGGTGCAGCGCGGTATCCAGGTCGCCGGCCGGCACCGCGGCATAGATGGCCTTGGTTGCCTCGATGTTGCGCGACTCCCGTGACTCGGTGGTGACCGTCATGACAGGTGCAGGGGTAGCCGGACAAATGCGTGGGTCAGCAGGCTGGCCGTCTGCTTGGTGCCGGGGTCGTCGGTCAGCGCGATCTTCTGATAGCGATCCAGCACGGCGTTGAGGACGGCGAGCACCTCCAGTCGGGCCAGTGAGGCACCGAGGCAGAAGTGCAGGCCATGCCCCAGCGAGAGCTGCTGGCGAATGTTCGGCCGGTCGATGTCCAATCGTCCCGGGTCGGGGAACACGGCGGGGTCGCGGTTGGCCGAGCCGAAGAACAACGCGACCCACTCCCCCTTGCGGATCAGCTTGTCGCCGACCTCGACGTCGCGCGTGGCGATGCGGAACAGGCGCTGTGGCGGCCCGTCGAGCCGAAGCGTCTCCTCAACGAAAATGTTCAGCAAGGTCCGATCGGCGCGGACGCGTGCCTGCACCTCGGGCTCTCGGGCCAGCGCGTGCAGCAGATTTCCGATCAGGGATGTCGTTGTTTCGCTGCCGGCTACCACCAGCGTCACACAGAACCGGACGATCTCTTCGGGGGTGAGCCGCTGCCCGTCGACCTCGGCGCGCAACAGCGCCGAGATGAGGTCTTCGGCATCCTCAACGTCATCGCTGGCTTCGCGTTCGGCCAGCCGGGCGGTGTGTTCGGCGAGCCGGGTGGCGAAGGTGCCCACCATCTCCTGGTTGCTCGCCATGCGTTCTTCGGGGGTGAGCGACGAGGACAGCATGAAGGCGTTGGCCCACCGCCGGAACCGCACGTGGTCGCCATCGGGCAGGCCCAGCAGTCGCACCATCGCCCGGGTGGGAATCTCGGCGGCGAAGCCCATGACTTCTACGACCCCGTCCGGTGAGCCGTCTTCGGCCCCATCCCGAGAATCCTTTTCGAGATCGTTGAGCAGCTGCGGGATCAGGTCATTGAGCCACCCCTCCAGTCGCTTGACCCGGCGCGGCGAAAACGCCTGGCTGACCAGTTTGCGTTCGACTTCGTGCTTGGGCGGATCGGTGTTGACCAGCATCAGGCTCGGCGCCGACGACGCCTCCTGCAAGGGATCGCGGGACGAGAAGGTTGCCGCGTCGCGCGCCGCGGCAAAGACCTGGTCGTAGCGGAACAGCGCCCAGGCGGTAACCGGTTCGTCGGCGCCCGGGACGGTTCCAGGGGCCAGTCCCGATACCCCGCAACGGGCGAGAGCCCTCTGAGTTCGTCATAGAGCGGATAGGGATTGGCGATGCCTTGCGGGGTAGTCAGAAGTTCGACGGCTGGCACCGTCCCTGAAACGGTCTCTGTTGACATGTCATCCAGCCTCTGACAACCCCGGTGGCAGGTCGATCCCCCGTTGGGGAGGACTCTTGCCCCCGTAGGAGGGGAGTTTGGGCTTTTCGCCGCGACGGGCCATCCCGGAGAGGACAGTGGGAGGGGTGATCGATGTGGTCGATATGCCCGATCCCCCCGCATTCCCCACGTTGGCCGACGACGAGCACCCCGGCTGGGCGTCGCGTCCGATACGGGAAAGCGATGCCACTCGTCACTATCGGGAAGCGTTCGGCGATTGCAACGTCGATCCCACCGACGACCCCATGGCGGTGGTTGCCGAGGCCATCGACGTCAACGCCGCCGCGGTGCGCCACGCCCTGGAGTCCCTCGGTGACGTGCATGCGGTCAACGCCCTCGAAACGCTGTTGGATTTGTCCTCGCTGGAACGGGAGATGATCGAGGACGGTGCCGCACGCCGCACGCTGGCGCTGTTGCAGGTGCAGGAGGCCTTGAGCAAGCTGCGCGCCGTGGACGACGTCGCGATGATTGTCGACCGGGCGCCGCGTGAACTGGTGGAGTCGTGCGGGTTCGATCGTGGTGTGCTGTTTCGAGTGCACGAAGGCCGAATGGTGATGGAATCGGCCTACTTTGGGGAAGACCGTGAAGGTGCGGAGAAGATGGTCGCCTTCGCGCAATCGGTAGCACCGCTGTTGGATCACATGCTGATCGAAACCCAGATGATTCGCCGGCACGCGCCCGCGATCGTGCGCGATGCCCGCAATGATCCGCGGGTGAATCGACCGATCGTGGACTTTTCGCTGACGCATTCCTATGTGGCGGCCCCGGTGATGCCGACCGGCAAAGTGATCGGTTTCCTGCACGCCGATCGGTTGTACTCCGGGCGCATAGTCGACGAGATCGACCGAGACACGGTGTGGGCGTTCGCCGAAGGCTTCGGATATGCCTATGAGCGAACGGTTCTGCTGGAGCGCATGCGGCGCCAGCACGCCGAGGTGCGCAGTGCGCTTGCGTCCGCGGACGAGGCGGCGCGCGCTCTGCAGGATGCCGATCTGGACCTGCGCAAGATCGAGCCGGTCGAACGTAGCCCCGCGGCAAGGTCGTTGGCCGAGGTGCAGACGCGAGTGATGGCCATGCTGACCCGCCGGGAAGTGGAGGTGCTGCGGCTGATGGCGGCCGGCCGCACCAATCAGCAGATCGCCGACGAACTGGTGATCTCGGCCGGCACGGTGAAATCTCATGTCAAAAGGGTGCTGCGGAAGCTGCATGCGACGAATCGGGCCGAGGCGGCCTCGGCGTACGTCCGGTTGGCCAGCGTTCCCGAAGTTGTTTGACGTCAACCGGTTTCGGGGTAGCCGAGTAGGACGTCGTAGGGTTTTGCTTCGCGTCCGCCGGACAGGTCCAGATGGATCGTCTTGACCTCCGTGTAAGCATCGAGCGCATCGGGGCCCAGTTCGCGACCGACGCCGCTCTGCTTGTAACCGCCGAACGGGAGACGACAGTTGATCTGGTGGGCATCGTTGATCCACACGCTGCCGGATTGGATGCGTTCGGCCATCGCCAGTCCCCTGGCGTTGTCGGACGTCCAGATGCTGGCGGCCAGTCCGTAGTCACTGTCGTTGGCGATCGCGATGGCCTGTTCGTCCCCGTCGTAGCCGATGACCACCAATACCGGGCCGAAGACTTCCTCCCGGGCGATCGCCATGTCGTTGTGCACGCCGGTCAGGATCGTCGGCGCCACCCAGAACCCCTTGTCGAACATTCCGCCCGTCAGTGCCTCTCCCCCGAGCGCCACGGTCGCTCCGTCGGTCTGCGCACCACGGATGTAGTTCAGGATGCGAGTGCGTTGTGCGGCGTCGATGACCGGCCCCAGGTCGGTGTCCCAGTCCCTGGTCGGGCCTACCACGATGGTGGCGGCGCGCTTGACCAGCCGATCGACGAATTCCTGGTAGAGCGTCGTGGGGACCAGTGCGCGGGTGCCGGACTCGCAGACCTGACCCGAATAGGCGAAGCATCCGTAGAGCACACCTTCGACGGCCATCTCGAGATCGGCGTCGTCGAGGACGATCGTCGGGCCCTTACCGCCGAGTTCGAGGGTCACCTGTTTGACGGTGCCGGATGCCAGCCGCATGATCTCGCGTCCGACCGCGGTGGAGCCGGTGAACGCAATCTTGCCCACGTCGGGATGCGAGGCCAGTCTGGCGCCGGCCTCGGGCCCCTCGCCGGGGACTACGTTGATCACTCCGGGCGGTAGTCCGCTGCGTTCGGCGATACGGGCGAACTCGAGTATCGACAGCGGTGTGTGCTCGTCGGGTTTGACCACCACGCTGTTTCCGGCCACAATCGCAGGTCCGACCTTCCACAGGGTCAGTAGTAGCGGAAAGTTCCATGGCGTGATCGCGCCGACCACCCCGATCGGCTCGCGGTGCACGACACTTTGACTGAGCACCGGGAAGGTCTCGATCGGTGCCGGACGCTGGTAGGCGTAGCTCTCGGCAAGGTCTGCAAAATAGCTGAAATGACTTAGTGCGTGACCGATATGGAATCCAGTGGCCAGCCGGATGGTCGCGCCGTTGCACGCCATCTCCAGCTCGATCAGCTCATCGGTGACCTGGTCGGCCGCGGCGACGATGCGGCGCATCACGGCGGCGCGCTCCTGTGGCGTGGCCCGCGACCAGCTACCGTCCTCGAAGCTGGCTTTTGCGGCCGCCACGGCGGCATCGACGTGCGATGCATCACCGCAGGCCACCGTGGCGACCGGGCTCTCGTCGCCGGGGTCGACCAGCGACAGCCGCCGATCGGAGTCCACCGACTCGCCGCCGATCAACATCGCATGATGCGGAACAGCCACCGTCGTCATCGGGTCAGGCCACCTCGGGACTGTTCGCGATCTTTCTCGGCGATCTTTTCGCGGTAGCTGCCGAACAGCGGTTTGGTCAACGGGATCAGCCGCAGGATCTTTCCGATCGGCCCCTTGGCCTTGACCTGGCCCTTGGCCAGGCCAATGGTGAGATTGTAGTTACCGCGCCAGAATTGGTCGGCGACATCGGCGGGCATGGTCATCGTGACGTCGGGTGTGAGATTGCTCGGGCCGCAGACGACTCGGAAATCGTCGCGCAGTGCGACGGTGAGTTCGCAGTCGGGATTTGTGTAGACCACCCGCATGACGATGTTGGCGGCGCGGAATTTCGGCCCCGACTGTGGGTGGTCGCCGGCATCACGAAAGACCCCGCCGATGTACTTGTCGATCTCGCTGCAATCCTTGAAGAAGCCCATGATTGGTCCTGCTCCTGCGCGATGTGCGGTGCTCGATGGCACCGGATGCTGCCTGGATGGTGCGTGGATGGTGCTCACGCAATGCAATCACCGGGTCGAGGCCGTGGTCAGCCCCCAAAGGAGAAGTCTTGGTGCCCCGAAGGGGGGAAAGCGCGGATTGGCAGCTCTTGGCCGACACCGGTGCAAGTGGGCCGCGCAGTCCCATGGATAGCCGGCATGTCTATAACCGATACGCAATATTAGCCAAGGCGTGGACGTTAAACATCCATGTAATGTCGTTTTAGTATCGGATGATGTATCTTGATAATCCGATGTTATCTGTCGCGACCGGGGTGCTGCGGCCACGACCGGAGGAGCTATCCACATGATCGATGCCAGGCGAGCTGACAACAAGTTTGTCCTGACCCGGCGCGGGACGAAGCCCTAGGCGGTGCTTCTGGCAGGATTTGTAACCCCGATGCGCAAGAAGGGAGTTCGAGTCGATGGACTCCGTCGTCGCGCCCGTTAGGCGCCGGCCGAAGGATCGAAAGCAGCAAATTCTGGAGCAGGCCGTTGGGCTCTTCATCGACCGTGGCTTTCATTCGGTCAAGTTGGAGGACATCGCCGAGGCGGCGGGAGTCACCGCGCGTGCGCTCTATCGCCACTACGACAACAAGCAAGCGTTGCTCGCCGAAGCCATCCGGACCGGTCAGGATCAGTACCAAAGTGCGCGCCGACTCACCGAGGGCGAGCAAGAGCCGACACCTCGCCCGTTGAGTGTTGATCTTCCGGACCTGATCGCCGCGGCTGTTGCGTCGCGGTCCTTGACGGTGCTGTCGCAGCGCGAGGCGCGCTATCTTAATGACGCCGACCGTATCGAGGTCCGGCGCCGCATCAACGCGATCGTCGCCGGCATGCGCGAAAGCGTCTTGCTGGAGGTGCCCGGTCTGAGCCCGGCGCACTCGGAGTTGCGGGCATGGGCGGTGTCCAGCACGCTGACCAGCCTCGGTAGACATAGTCTGACGCTTCCCGCCGAGGAGCTCAAAGAGCGCCTGTACCAGGCGTGTATGGCCGCTGCCAGGACGCCCCCGGTGTGCGAGCTGGAGCCACTTGGAACGGCCGCTGGCGGGCGCGACGGGCAGGACGTGCTGTTCTCCCGCTATGAAACCCTGTTGGCCACGGGTGCACGGCTATTCCGTGCGCAGGGCTATCCGGCCGTTAGCACCAGTGAAATCGGCAAGGGCGCCGGAATCGCGGGACCCGGGTTGTATCGCTCGTTCTCGTCCAAGCAGGCGATCCTGGACGCGCTCATCCGCCGCCTTGATGAGTGGCGAAGCCTGGAGTGCATCCGCGCCTTACGCGCGAATCGGCAAGCGGCGCAGCGGCTACGCGGGCTGATCGAGGGACACGTCCGGATCAGCTTGGACGCACCGGATCTGGTTGCGGTGTGCGTGACCGAGCTGAACCACGCCTCCGGCGACGTGCGGGACGGATATCTTCGGAATCAAGCCGACCGTGACACCCTCTGGATTGATCTCATCGGCGAGCTGGTTCCACAGACCAGTTCGGTCGAAGCGCGACTTTTGGTCGCGGCGGCCATCAGCTTTATCGAGGATGTGGCGCGTACCTGGCATCTCACGCGCTACGCCGCGGTGGCAGACGAAATCACCGAGATCGCACTATCAATCCTGACCAGCCGGTCCTGACTTCGAACTTGGTAGCGCACTGTTTGCGCGGTGGAACGGGAGTGTCGCGACCCTCATCGGATCGGATTCTCTTCGGGTGATGTTTTGGATTGGGTTGGGGTCCTTCGCGATCCAAGTGCACAGGTGGGATCCACACGGTCTCACGAACAATTCGGTCGGCGGGTACAGCTCGGTGCCCTGGTGCATTTCGTGCCTGCCGATCGCCCTGGCCGCGCGGTAGCAACGAGAACACGAACGGGCCAGATGATTCCAGAGGGAGCCGCCCGCCGGGGCCAGACGTCGCGTTGGGTGAATGGCGAGCAGACCCCGGTCAGGCTCGAACGGAATCAGTGTGCGAGCTTGAGGCCGATCACGCTTCCAATGATCATTGCCAAGAACGCCACCTTGAGAAGCGACGCCGGCTCATCCCCGGTGGCCATCGCGTAGACCACGGTGAGAACTGCCCCAATGCCCACCCAGACGGCGTATGCGGTCCCGACCGACAGGTCCCGCATGGCGTAGGCCAACCCGGCCATGCTGACGATGAAGGCCACCAGAAACACCACGCTCGGCGCGGGCTTGCTGAACCCTTCGGACCTGCCAAGGGCCGTTGCCCACACAGCTTCTAGAACACCAGACATGACCAGCACGATCCACGACGCGGCGTTTCTCCCCGGGCCGTCTTGTCGCACACCGGGTACGGCACCCATCGTCCGGAAGCCTTGATCAAGGCTCTGTCACGAACTTCTCACACCCGCGGTCGGGTGGCAATGTTAGCCCAGTCACCACAGCGGCCCGCGGAACCTGTCAACCGGAATCAGGCACCGTTTCGGGTATTGACAGGACATCCCGCGCTGGTTGCTTGGGGGCCAGCCACTCGACCGTGAGGTGGTGAACACGCCAAAAGTCAACTCGCACAGGCGCTCCAGACTCACACCGAGAACTGCCTTGTTGTGACCTCTGAAGCCACAGTGGCACAAGGAATTACAGTGACCTGTAGGCGCGCGGCGGTAACGTTGGCCGAGCGGTCAGGGCTCCGGCGTTGTTGATTAGCAGGCTTGTGAGCTGGGTTGATGATCTTTGGTGCCGCGCTATTGGGGCCGAAGTGTAGGCACGGGCTATCTGGAGAACGATCGAGTTGGTTACTGTTCGTCGTTGGTCTGGAGTTGCCCGTGCCTACCGTTTCAGTATTGCGTGTGTCGTCGGTTCCAGAGGTGTTCGACCGCTGGAGTCCTGGTGAGCCCTGGCCGAGCGGTGGAGGTGCAAACGAACTATGACAACGCTTCTATGAGCTCGCCCACGGTGTGGCTGGCTTCCAGGGGGTGGCGCAGTCTGCCCTTGGGATTGAGGGTGTAGACATTGCGTCTGCCGTCCTTGGACTTGATCAGGTAACCCTCATCGGTCAAGTCCGCCAGGATCGTCTGTACTGACCGCTCGGTGATGCCGATTCGCATCGAGAGTTCACGAGCGGTCAAATGTTCACTGACTGATACGCACAGCAGTACATGTCCGTGGTTGGTCAGGAATGTCCATCCGCGTTCGGAGTCGCTATTGCGCGGTCGGCTTTGCTTCCCGGCCCTGGCAGCGCTCACAATTTCGATGTTGCTACACCGAGCTTTCATGTAAATTACTTCGCTAATTCAAATAGACGAAAGATTGCGCGACTTTGCTGTCACGATCACCCTGGCGCGCCCGCGCCGTCTCGCGGCCCGCTCGGCGCCAAGGCTGAAGTCGGCGATCCCGGGTTGGCGGCGCGTCATCGGTGTGGGCGCTCTGGCCAAACTCATACGAAGAACTATTGGCGAAGATGATTTCGTCATATTACCTTCGTAGTAGTCCGATGATGCTCCAGCCCGGAAAGCGAAGCCTCATGAAACCCCACCCCGGCACACGACCGCAGTCGTTGGCCACGGGACACGACGGCCACCTCTCCTCCAAGAGGGTCCTGCTCAGCTACAGTGGCTCACTGGCCTTCATCGCAGGCTTTGTCAATGCGGTTGGCCTGCTGCTGCTGGCCTTCCCGGTCGGCAACCTCACGGGAGTGACAACCCAGCTTGGCATGAACACAGCCAATCCCTGGCTGTATGAGGGTCACATCCTGGCCGCGATCTTGATGGGGTTTTGGATTGGCGCGATCACGGCCGGAGCGATTCTCGGCAATAACCAGCATCCCCGGGGGTCGCACCACGCCATCGTGCTGACCGTGGAGGCGATATTGCTGATGCTCGCCTCGCTCGGTGTGGAGGAAACTCAGGTCAAGGCGGGCATTCAGGCGCTGGGCGTCGAGGAACCCGTCGTGCAGGCCCTGTTTATCGCGGCGGCCCTTGGAATGCAGAACGGCCTGACGTCAAGCTTCCGCGGGATGGCGGTTCGCACCACCCACTTCACCGGCACGGTGACCGATCTCGGCTTGATGCTTGGCCGCGCCCGTCGGGAAGGAATCGAGAGCTGGAAGGCCGCAGTCCTTGCGCTGACCTTGGTGCTCTTCTTGGTGGGTGGCGCCGCCGGCCTGCTGATCGGAACCTGGCTTGGCGGATATGCGCTGCTTCTTCCGGCGGCGGCGTGTGCGGTCTTTGCGGCGACGTATTTGCTGCGTAGCCGGAAGACCAAAGTGGCCACGGCGACAACGGCCGAGAACCCAGCGCGAGACGTCGGCGAAACCGCAACAGTGACCGTGTGAGTGCTGGGCGAGCGACGCTCACCACAGTGCGGCGATGGTTCCGCCGTCCGCGATCTGGGTTGTTCCGGTAATCATCGACGAATCGTCGGACAGCAGGAACGCCACGATGCTAGCCATCTCCTCGGGTCTGGCCATGCGGCCCTGCAGCCTGGCAATCATGGTGTTCGCGCCCCCCGTTCCTAGGACCTCGTCGAACATCGCCATCGCACTCTGTTGCATGGGGGTATCCACGAACGCGGGCAACAACGCATTGGAGCGCACATTGGCCGAGCGCAGTTCGGCGGCAGTGACTCGGCTGAGGTGGCTGATCCCGGCCTTCGACATGCCGTACGCCGCGGTTCCGCCCACCCCGATATGGCCCGCCAGTGACGACATGTTGACGATCGCTCCCCCGCCGCGCTCGACCATCTTGGGTGCCGCATGCTTGGTGCACAACCAGGCTCCACGCAGGTTGATGCCGATGACCCGATCAAAGTCCTCGACCGCGGTGTCGAGGATCGGGGCCAGATGAACGACTCCGGCATTGGCGACGAGCTTGTCGAGCCCGCCGAACGATGTGACGCAGGCTTCGACCATGCCGGCGACCTGTTCCTCGGCACTGACATCGACCTGATACCCGACTGCGCCGGAGCCGATTTTTGCCGCTGCTTGCTCGGCCGAAGCGCCGTCGATGTCCGCGCAGAGTACCGCGGCGCCTTCGGCGGCCAGCCGCTCGGCGATCGCGAGGCCGATCCCGGCCCCGGCCCCGGTCACGATCGTGGCTTTGCCGGCCAGGTCCGGGTACCTCACGGGCTAGCCCGCGGCCGCGAGTGGCGTGTCTGCAGGCCCGGCGGCCGCACCAGCCTCGCGAATGGCTCCGAACATCACAAGGCCAAATCCTGGCATGTCGTCGGAGAGTTTGATCGCATACACCCCAAGATCGCGCAGCATCCAGGTCACGGTCTCGGACATGAAGTCAGCGGGGGTCTCCTCGTCAGAGGCGAACAGGCCGCATGCGCGCGGCGGTCCCGGGGGCCGCAGGTATAGGACCACGCCGCTGCCCTGGGCTGACATTGCGCTGAGTGCGCCGTTGAGTTCCCCGCCGCATCGGCACCCGGTCGACCCGAAGACGTCGCCGGTCAGACACTCGATGTGGACGTGCAGTGCCACGGGCACGCCGGAGTCGGGGGCACCGATGATCACCGCCAAATGCTCGCCTCCGGGGTTGGCTGGCCCCAGATCACGAAAACCGATGACGCGGGAATTGCCGGCCCACGTGGGTAGGGTCGTCTCGGTCAGCCGGATGACCTGCGGTTCGGTCCGTTGGCGATAAGCCAGGAGTTCGGCGATGGACACGACGGCCAATCCGTGTTCCACGGCGAATTCGACCAACTCGGCGCCGTGCGCCATCAGAGTGGGATTACGGCGAGAGACAATCTCACACAATGCGGCGGCCGGCCGGTGTCCGGCTAGGAGGGCAAGGTCTACGGCGGCTTCGGCGGGCTCGCACTTGGTGAGCACCCCGTGCGGCTCGGCCAGTAGTGGGGCCACGTGCCCGGGCCGGAGAAAATCCGCAGCTTGCGAGCCCGCCGACGCGAGAGCCGCGATGGTGCGGGCACGGTCGCGCGCCGAGATGCCGGTGCCGGTTGCTCGCACATCGACCGATACCCGATGTGTCGGGTTGTGATGGCACATCGGCGGTAGGTTCAACCGCGCACACTCGGCGCCCGGCAGCGCGACGCGGACATATCCCGCCGTGTGCCGGACGGTGAAAGCGGCCAGAGACGAGGTCGCGGCCTCGGCCGCGAAGACCAGATATCCCTGGGCGGCGTGATCGTGGGTGACAACGACGGGGCGTCCCGCCGCTATCGCGGTGATCGCCCGGCGCACCCGGACATCGGTGGTTTTCATCCAGGCTCCGTTGCAGGGTGAGCGGCCAACCGGCGGAACCGGCTGCCATGAAAAACCAGTGGCGGTGTCTCGGGATCGGCTCCCAGCGAGCAGATTTCGAGCAATGCGATGGTGTGATCCCCCGCCGGGACCTCGGAGTGCAGCCGGCACTCCAGCCAGGCGCTGGCTCCGAGAACGACCGCGCCCCCGCCGGGCAGCTCGCTGTGGAACACCCCGGCGAATCGGTCACCTTCCTTGCGCGAGAGGCTGATACATGCCTCGTCGTGGCCCTCGGCAAGAACGCTGACGCCGAGGCGCGGACGGTTGCGCAACTTCGGCCACGTCGTGGAAGTGTTCTGCACGCAGATCGACACCAGCGGCGGGTCGATCGAAACGGAAGTGAACGAGCTCGCCGCCATCCCGACCGGGGCATCGCCGACCATCGCACAGACAGCAATCACACCGGAGGGGAAGCAGCCGAAGGCGTAGCGCAACGCGGCGCCGTCGAGAGGGTCGACGGTCTGCGGAATCATGTCGAAGGTGCAACTCACTGCCGCAGCCCCCCAAGGAATTCGAGTAGCAGCCGGTTGGTCTCATCGGGCGCTTCCTGCTGAATCCAGTGCCCGACGTCGGCCACCATGTGGGTGCCGCGGTAGTCGGACATGACCTCGTGTGCCCGCGCTATGGCCTCGGCTCCCCAGGTGGTGCCGACATCGTATTGACCACCGATGAACAGCGCGGGCGCAGACAGCGGCTTGCCTTCCTGGTCGGCGAGGTCGTGCCAGTCGTTGTCGATGTTGTGATAGAAACTCAGCGGTCCACCGAAGCCGGAGCGTTCGAACTCGCCAGTGTAGAAGTCAAGATCGGCATCGGTGAACCAAGCGGGCATCGTCTCCGGGTAGACGAACGCGTCCTTGAGCCGCGCCCCATCGGCCATGCACAAGGGGCCGGCCCGGATAACGTCGATCGGATCCATGGATGCCAGATCGACACCCGCATCGGCGGCCGCCTTGGTGGCCGCGATCATGCCGTCGCCGGACACCGTGTAGGTCAGCCCGAGTAGCCAGGTCCGCACATCTTCCTCGATCTCGGCGATGATGCCATCCTGAGCGGAGAAGTAGTCCTGATACCAAACCCGGCCTTCGCCCGCCAGCTCGAGGTGGTAGTCATTGGGCCGATGCTCGCCAAAGGGGCTGCCCGGCAAGCCGATCACACCACGCCCGGCGAATGGAACGCTGATCCCCACCACCCCGGCGCATCTTTGCGGATATAACCAGGCGAAGGTCCAAGCGACCGGCGCGCCCCAGTCGTGACCGATAACGAATGCCTTGTCCGCACCATAGGCATCGACGACACCAAGCACGTCACCGACTAATTCTTTGATGCGGTAGGCCTTTTGCACCCGGTACTTCGACGATCTGCCATAGCCACGCTGATCGACGGCCACCACCCGGTAACCCGCGGCGGCCAGCGCCGGAATCTGATGGCGCCACGAGTACTAGGACTCTGGAAACCCGTGCAGCAGTATCACCAGCGGTCCTTCGCCGTCTTCGACGGCATGGATGCGGGTGCCCCGGCAGTTCAAGATCCGATGAGCCTGCGCCATGGTCGCCTTCCTTATCTCAGATCACCCACGGTCACCAGCTGGTCCGCGGGTTCGGCAGGTGCGGTGTGGTTTTCGTAGTTGCGGGCGATCAACGTCTTCTGGCCGGACAGCCTGGTTCGCGCCCATTTACCGATGACGCGGCTGGCGATTCCGGGCTTCATGAGCGCCAGCGGCGGTTTGACCAGGTGGACGACGGCCAGAAACTCGCGGTAGGCGTCGAGGTCGTCGTGCACCAGCTCCAACAGCCGATCCATGTACCAGGTGAGCGCACCGAAATAGAACGGGCGTTTCTTGTCGACGTCCTTGAGCCAGTTGAAGCGCAGGTTCTGCTCGCGGATCACGAACCAGGCGGTGTCGGCCATCTTGGCGATCGTTCGGTAGTACTTGCGCGGTAGCTCCCGGTGCGTGGGACCGTATTTGGACAGCAGCAACTGCATCTCCCGAACTTCCTTGAGCGCCAGACTCATGCCCAGCCCGGAAACGGGGTCCGCACTGGTGTAGGCGTCGCCCACCGCCAACAGAGCGCGCGGCAGGTTGCGCTTCTTTTCGTAGTGCAGCCGCAGCATGTTGGGATATCGGAAGTTGTAGATCGGCGAGGCCGGCTGAAGTCCGTCGATGTTCTCTCCGATGACCGGTGACGGCATCAGATCGGCGAACTCGCGAAATTCTCGGACGGTGCGTGGCGGCGAGTAGCAGTTGTAGGCCACCAGTGAGGTGGGCAGGATGGTCCGGGAGCTGTCGGTGTAGTACTGCGCGGCGTAGGTGTCTTCGTAGGGCCGGTACGCATAACAGATCACCATCACCTTGTCTTGCCACTGCCGCTCCGGCGGCACCTGGTGTTGCATGGTGGAGTAGAAGCAGTTGATGATGTCCTGCTCGACCTCGGGGGCTCCAATGCCGATGCGCTCCAAGAACTCCGGCACGTGGGTGTTCTTTCCCGAGGCATCCAGGACGAACTCCGCGGGAATCACCTCCGGTTCGCCGCCGTCACCCGGGACGGCAACCCCGATGACGGCGTTGGTGGCGCGATCGAACACCAGGTCGGTGACCTCTGACTCGTAGCGGAAGTCGATGCGCGGTTCGTCGTCGAGTCGACGGCGCACGCACCATTCCAGCAGCGGCCGCCCGGCGCACACGATCTCGATGTCGCTCGTACCGGGTTTCTTCCAGGTTCCGCCCAGCCGAATCCGGTACTGGGCTGCCATGTCGACCTTGAATGCGCCCTCGCGCACCATGTCGTCGACGATGCCGGGGAAGAAACGTTCGAGTTCGATCTGCCCGGCGGTGAGGAGGTGGTGCAGGTGCCAGCCCTGCGCAGCGCCCGGTCTGCCCTCGCGGCGGCGGTGGGGGCCGTCCTTCTCGAGCACGATGACGCGGTCAAAGGTGTCGCTGCAGACCTTGGCCGCGGTGATGCCCGCGATGCTGCCGCCGATGACCACAGCGATACCGCGACCGCTGCGCCGCACCGCGGCGAGATCCAGGGCCGAGTAGTCCAGGCGCGCCGGCGTGCGGCGGCGCGCCGCCCCGCTGGCCACGAACTTTTCGTGGTAGAGCCCAGCTCGGTGAAAGCCATTGGCCGACAACCAGGTGCGGGTAGCCTCGACCATCGCAGCGGGGCCGCACAGGTACACGTCGGCGTCGCCGCCGGCCAGCATCGCCTCGTCGAGCAAGTCGGTGACCAGCCCGGTGCGCCCGGACCAGTCGTCGTCGCGGCGCGCCACGGTGACGTGCACCTGCAAGCCCGCAACACGGTGCTCGAGCTGTTCGAGTTCGTCGAGCTTGCACAGATCTTCGGCCGAGGTCACTCCATAGAGCAGACTTACCGGTTGGCCGGGATCGGCCGGCAGACTCTGGGCCATGGCCAGGATTGCTGACAGGCCGGTACCGCCGGCGACCAGCACCACCGGCCGTACAATCGGGCGAAGATAGAAGTTTCCCTTGCTGCCCCGCAACGCAATTCGATCACCCTGTTTGGCGTGGTCCCGCAGATAGTTCGACATCGCGCCGTCGGGCAACAATCGGATAATGAACTCGAGCTCACCACCTCCGTCGGCCGGATGCGCATAAGAGTAGTTGCGCCACTGGTCGCTACCGGGAACCTGCAGCTGGGCGAACTGGCCCGCTCGATATCCGATCGTGCCGGCCATGGCCGAGACATCGACACGCAGGACGGCGGTGCCCGGTGACACCATGTCAACACCGGTCACCACGCCGTCGCCGCTTACCAGCAACGCCGCGTTGTCGTCGACGGGGTACTGCAGTTCGATCTCGCAATCGGACTCGGCAAAGGTCTGGCAGGTGAGGATCTTTCGGGCCGCTCGCTCCACATCGGAGAGGCCCTCGGTACGTCCCATGTCGTACCGGCCGGCGGTGCAGGTGGCCACGCAGGTGCCGCAGATTCCGCTTTGGCATTCGTTGACGATGGCGACACCGTGTTCTTCGGCGGCCTCCAGTATCGACTGGTCGGGCCGCACCGGCATGGTCTTGTGCGTTCCGTCCGAGTAGCCGACGGTAACGTGCCGAACTGTCATGGCGGTGCCCTTCTCGCCTTTGGTTCGCTAGACGATCGCGGCTTCGGGCTTTGGAGGTTTGTGGGGTCCCCCCGGCTTCTTGGCGATGCGAGCATCGAGCCGGGGCATGACTTCCTCGGCGAGCAGCCGTAGTGACTCTTTCCATGGCCCCGGGTTCTCCCGGTAGTCGAATCCGAGAACCAACAGGTGACCGAATCCGCCGACCTGGTCGTAGGTGGCTTCGAGTTTGTCGACCACGGTGTCCACCGAGCCGACCACGAAGGTGTTTTCGGCGAGGTACTCCGGGGTCACGTCGTCGTCGGGCACCGAGGGGTTGTGCTTGTAGAACTTGGTCATGCCGAACATTCGGAAGGTCGGCAGGACGTACTCGCGCATGGCTCGCCCCATGGTCCCGTCGACGGCGTACCGGAATGCTTGCTCATCGGTCTCCGCCACCAACACCTCACGCACGAGTCGCCAGTCGCGGCGGTCGGACGTCCGGCCGCTGCGGGCGGCGCCTTCGAGGACCGCATCCCAGTGGGTCGCGACATACTCGGTGTTCAGGTCCAGGCTCATCGGAAGGTGGCCCCGCTCGCCGGCCAGTTTGAGGGTTTCCGAGCCGGCGCTGAACCCGGTTACTCCGATCGGTGGGTGGGGTTTTTGGTAGGGCTTGATGTGGCGCCTCATCAGACCTTCGAACATCGGCGCAATACCGTTGGCGTTCCAGTACTTTCCGCGATGTTCCCAGGGTTGGTCTTCGGTCCAGATCCGCAACATGATTTCGAGGGCTTCGCGGGTCATCTCGCGATGCTCGCCATTCTTGCCGTCCACGTCATAGAGTGCCCAGTCTCCTGGGATACCGCTGGCTCCGACGCCCAGCATGAAGCGGCCCTGTGCCAGGTGATCGAAATACGCTACGCGATGGGCAAGTTCGACCGGGTGATGATAGGGCAGCAGGTGCGCGCCGGGTGCGAGCTTGATCTGCTTGGTACGCAGCAGCGCCTGGGCCAACAGTAGATCCGGGGCGCAGATCGGCTCCCGCGGCACGGTGAAGTGTTCGCCGACCCAGGCTTCGACGTAGCCGAGTTGGTCGGCCAGTTCGATGATGTCGAGGTCCCACTGGGTGGCGTCGTAGAGAGTGCGTTCCGGCGGATGGGCCGGCATGAGGAATATTCCGATCTCCATCATTAACCCTTCTGGTCTGTCCCCGGCCCTGATGTGTGGCGCCGTGATCGCGTCTTCTGTAGGTATACCACAGTACTAGCAAGATACTTGACTGCGCACAAGACCCAATTTGCATGCGAGTTTATGTGTCATGGATCCCCTGATAGGCCGTATTAGCTATGGACATACTGGTCCGTAGCCGCGTAACCTCGCACAGATCACCCGTTCAGCGCCCAGTGAGCAGTAAGGAGCCGCCATGAACGTCGCCGGTGTCAGTCCAGTCGATCGCTGGTCCAACGGGAAGCGTGCGGCGCCGGACTTCACATACGTCCGGTACGAAACGATCGACGACGGCCGTATCGCGACGATCACCCTGAATCGTCCGAAACAGCGCAACGCGCAAACGCGCGGAATGCTGGTGGAGTTGGGTGCCGCCTTCGAACTTGCCGAAGCTGACGACACCGTCCGGGTGGTCATCCTGCGCGGCGAGGGGCCCGCCTTTTCCGCCGGGCACGACCTGGGCTCGGCCGATGATGTCCGGGAACGCGCCCCGGGGCCCGACCAGCACCCCACCTATCAGTGCAATGGCGGCACCTATGGCGGGGTGGAGTCACGCAACCGCCAGGAGTGGCACTACTACTTCGAGAACACGAAGAGGTGGCGCAATCTGCGCAAGATCACCGTCGCCCAGGTGCACGGGACGGTGCTGTCGGCGGGTTTGATGTTGGCCTGGTGCTGTGACTTGATCGTCGCTGCCGATGACACCGTATTCGCCGATATCGTGGGCACCCGTCTCGGCATGTGTGGAGTCGAGTACTTCGGCCACCCGTGGGAGTTCGGCCCGCGCAAGGGCAAGGAGTTCTTGCTTACCGGCGACTCGATCGGCGCGGACGAAGCCCACGCGTTGGGCATGGTGAGCAAGGTATTTCCGGGCGAGGATCTAGCCGATAGCGCGATCGAATTTGCGCGCCGCATCGCCAAGCTACCGACGATGGCTGCGCTGCTCATCAAGGAATCGGTGAACCAGACCGTGGACGCCATGGGTTTCACCACGGCGCTGGACGGGTGCTTCAAGATCCATCAGCTCAATCATGCCCACTGGGCCGAGGTCACCGGCGGAAAGCTGTGCTACGGCACCGTCGAGTATGGACTCGACGACTGGCGGGCCGCTCTGGAGATTCTGCCCGCGACCAAGCGGCGGCCCTGAGCAAGGGAGCGCCGCACGTGGACGTCGCTTACCCGCCCGAGGCGGAAGAGTTTCGCGAGCGGGTCCGCGCGTTCTTGGACGAGCACCTGCCGTGCGGCTGGTCGGGGCCTGGCGCTCTGGCGGTGCAGGACCGCAAGGCCTTCGCTGCGAGGTGGCGCCAACTCCTGGTGGCGGCCGGGTTGATTGCGGTGTCCTGGCCCAAGGAGTACGGCGGGGGCGGTTACTCCCCCGTCGAGCAGGTGGTGCTCGCCGAAGAGTTCGCCCGCGCGGGAGCACCCGAGCGCGAGGAGAACGATCTGTTCGGGGTCGATCTGCTGGGCAACACGTTGATCGCCCTGGGAACCGAAGCGCAGAAGCGGCATTTCCTGCCGCGCATCCTCACCGGCGACGATCGCTGGTGTCAGGGTTTCTCTGAGCCCGAGGCCGGCTCGGATCTGGCCTCCGTGCGGACCCGAGCCGTACTCGATGGTGACCAGTGGGTGATCAACGGTCAGAAAATCTGGACATCGGCCGGATCCACCGCCAATTGGATCTTTGTCTTGGCGCGAACGGATCCCGTTGCGCCCAAGCACCAGGGGCTGTCGTTGTTGTTGGTGCCGATGGACCAGCCCGCCGTGGTAGTTCGGCCGATCGTCAATGCCGCCGGACATTCCCTGTTCAATGAGGTCTTCTTCGCCGACGCCCGAACCGGCGTTGCCAATGTAGTGGGCGAAGTCGGCAGCGGCTGGACGGCCGCCATGAGCCTGCTGGGTTTCGAACGCGGCGCGCAGGCGACCACGGGGGCGATCGACTTCGCCCGTGACCTGTCGCGGTTGTGCGATCTGGCCCGAGCGCGGGGCCTGGACAGCGACCCGCGCATCCGAGACCGGCTGGCGTGGTGTTATTCCCGCACCCAGATCATGCGCTACCGCGGCTACCGCAGCCTTACCTGGGCACTGAACGGGGTGTTGCCAGGCGCTGAAGCGGCGATCAGCAAGGTCATCTGGAGTGAATACTTCCAGCGCTATACCGAGCTTGCCGTGGAAATCCTCGGGTTGGACGCGCTCTGCCCCAGCGGCCCGGGCAATGGTGAGGCGCGCGTTGTTCCGCAGGCCGGTACCGCCAACTCCCCTGCCTGCTGGATGGACGAGTTGTTATACGCGCGCGCCGCGACGATCTATGCCGGCAGTTCGCAGATCCAGCGCAATGTGATCGGCGAGCAATTGCTCGGGCTCCCCAAGGAACCACGCCGAGAAGCCGTGCACTGACATGGATTTCCGCTATAGCACCGAGCAGGACGACTTCCGCGAGTCGTTGCGGGGCTTTCTTCGCGATCAGGCCCCACCGGCGCGGGTACGTCAGGTTGCCGCCGTGGGTGGCCATGACAAAAAACTGTGGCACCGGCTTTGCGCCGAACTGGAACTGCCCGCGCTACACGCCCCGCCGGAGTACGGCGGAGCGGGCGGCACGCTGGTGGAGACCGCGATCGCATTCGGTGAACTCGGCCGGGCACTGACCCCGGTTCCCTTCGCCGCAACGATCCTCGCGATCGAGGCGATACTGCGCATGGGTGATAGCGAGCAGCGCAAGGGCCTGCTCAGCGGTCTGCTCTCCGGCGATCGGATCGGGGCGCTGGCGGCGGCCGGACCCGACCTATCCGTGACCTCGGTGCGAGCCGGCCGGCGCGACGGTCGCCCGGTACTCACCGGCGAGTGCGCCCCGGTGTTGCATGGCCATGTCGCGGACCTGTTCGTCGTCCCGGCCGAATCCGACGGTGCGGTGATCCTCTACGTGGTGGACGCCGCTGCCCCAGGGGTCGCCGTCGTCGGACTCCCCTCGTTCGACATCACCCGTCCGGTCGCCAAGCTGCGACTGGTTCGGGCCCCGGCGGAAGCCTTGGCCGCGAGCTCAGCCGACGAGGTAGCCCGACTACTGGACGTGGCCCGGGTGCTGCTGGCCGCTGAGATGCTCGGTGGTGCCGAGGCATGCCTGGATCTGGCGATCGAATACGCCTGCAGTCGCAAGCAATTCGATCGGCCGATCGGCTCGTTTCAGGCCGTCAAGCACCGCTGCGCCGACATGATGATCGAGATTGATGCCACCCGCGCTGCGGTGATGTTTGCGCAGCTGTGCGCGGCAGGCGGGGACGAACTGCACGCCACCGCCCCGCTGGCGAAGGCGCAGGCCGCGGACACCTACGTATTGTGTGCGGGCTCGGCTATCCAGGTTCACGGCGGGATCGCCTTCACCTGGGAACACGACCTGCATCTGTATTTCCGCCGGGCCAAGACGACCGAAGCCTTGTTCGGCAGCAGTGCGCATCACCGGTCGCTGTTGGCCGATCGTGTCGGCCTCTAGCCGGTGAGCGACGGTGCCGATCTAGGTGCCGACTGCTGCCAGCGCCGCTTCGTAGTCGGGCTCTTGCGCGATTTCCGGCACCAGTTCGGTGTAGGAAACTTTGCCGTCGGCGCCGATGACCACGATGGCCCGGGCAAGGAGTCCGGCCATCGGGCCGTCGGTGATGGTGACGCCGTAGGCCTCACCGAAGCCGTCGCGGAACGCCGAGGCGTTTGTCACGTTCTCGATCCCCTCCGCCCCACAGAATCGCTTCTGCGCAAACGGCAGGTCTTTCGACACGCAGAGCACGTTCACTCCGCTGGCGGCGGCACGCTCGTTGAAGGTCCGAACACTGGTTGCGCACACCGGTGTATCGATGGACGGGAAGATATTCAGCACGACGGCCTTGCCGCGGAACTGGTCGCTGCTCACCGTTCCCAGGTCATCACCGGTAAGGGCGAATGCCGGGGCAGGAGATCCGACGGCGGGCAGTTCGCCGACAGTGTTGATCGCATTTCCACGCAGGGTTATCTGTGCCATGGGCACAGTCTGCCAAGACCGTCAAAGCGACCCACGATCAGGTCCAGACCGGGCTGACCCGCCGCTGTTGGTGCCCAAAGGACACCTTCAGCATGAATACGAAACCCGCGCTCCGAACGCCTCGACCACATGGGTCGCTGTGACCTCATGGACCATGGCGCTGAACTGTTCGTCGAAGAAGCCCCGATCCTCGAGGTGGGCCTCGATGCGCGGCAAGATATATCGATCGATCGGGCAGTCTTGCAGGATGTGGCTGTCGAAATTGCGTGCGATCGGGCTGGTGTCGCAGGCGCCGAGGAACGGGCACTGCGTGCAGACCGAATCCTTCAGTGCTGTCTCTTCCGCGACAAGGTAGCCGTAGGTGGCGCCATCCACGATGTCCTCGATGGTCGTCTCGGTGATATTGCCGAGGTCCCCATGCTCACGGTAGGCATCGCAGCTGAGTCTGCCGTCACGGTCGATGACGAGGACGTCGTTACCCAACAGCGCACGGTCTTGGCTCGGGCGCTCCAAGCCCATGCGCTTGAGGATCACGGTGCGCAGATACTGATCAAGAGGATCGACCCGCGGGGTCATACCGGCCGAGACCCGCAGGTCGAAGAACACCATCAACGCGTCGAGGATGTCGGACTTGTCGACGGTGACGCCGTTCATCGGACGCGCCGCGGGACCGCTGAACAGTGGGAGCAGTCGTGTCGGCTTCTGGAGCTGGCTGATCTCCTCGAATACGCGCTGAATCTGGCTGACGGTGTGCCCAGCCAACACCGTGATGATGCTGAAGGGTAAGCCCCGGTCCTGCAGACGGCGGATGTTCGAACGTACCGCCGCCTCTGTCCGCTTGCCTCCCGCCGTCAACCGCACGCCTTCGGCGAAATCTACCGAGATACCCAGTTCAACGTCATGTTCTTCGAAGACGTCGAGGTGCTCGTCGCGAACGGAATACAGGTTCGTTTGCAGGACATTTCTGACCCGGCGGCTTTGTAGCCAGTCGCTGGGGAAAACCTCTCTCTGCAATGCGAACACTCGTTCAAAGTATTCACGCGGCAACAGTGTGGGCTCGCCCCCGTGCCAAATGATGTCCACGGGGATGTCGTAGCCGCAGCGCCGGGTCGTCAGATCGGCGTAGTCCCGGATGGCGACTAAAGCGTCCCGCCAGACCGACTCCGACATCCTTGTCGGGTCCGATAGGTGCTCAGGGCTCCGGCGTTGTTGATTAGCAGGCTTGTGAGCTGGGGAGTCGGGTCCGATAGGTGCTCAGGGAACGCCGGAGCCCTGGATAGGTGCTCCCACTCGTAACAGTATTTGCAACTTAGATTGCAGAGCTTGCTGGTCTTAATTACCCATTGCATAGCGGCACTCCCAGTCCGAAGACTGACACTTCTTCCCCTATTGGCATCGCTGCCGATCAACCGGCAGGAGGTAGAACACGGCCCAATCGGGGATATCTCCAGCCGCGGCGGTACCACCTACCAGGCGGCCATTTTCAATCACCAATGTCTTGCCGCAGGCCAGGACGTAGGTGCCGGTGGGTGTGACATCGATGGTCGTGCCCGCCGAGACCAACTCTGCCGCTGTAGCGGACTTGCTGGTCAGCGTGCTGACTCGGATCTCTTGTCCGTCGATGGTCTCAAGTGTGATGATGCTCGGGCGGAAAGTGTTCTTGGAAGCCGTGTTTCGTCCTTCGGCGAGGGCCGAAATGACCGACGTAGCGGTCGCCGACTCCAACGCCTCGATGATCACCTTGCTGACGGCTGATTGGGCGGTTTCCTGCAATATCGTCACGTTGTACTCCTTACGTTAAGTGGCTGTACTGCTATCGCTTGCTCGATGTGGTCAATGTGGCATATGTGACCTATTCGGCCTATGCGGCTGAGTGACAGCCGCCCTTCGCCAACGACGCAACACAATGTGGTATGCAAACCATACACGATATTCATCATGATGTCTGCATTGGCGAAATGCGGCCGCAAATTCGAGCGCAATTCTAATTTGCCATTCTGGTATCGGGTTCACCCCAGGGCTCCGGCGTTAACGCCGGAGCCCTGGGGTTCACCCTTAGCAAGTAATGGCGTTGGAACGAGGGATTCCGGCTGGCGGTGCCGGCATCACGCCGGTCGCGCGCCGCTCGGCCTTCTCGCTGCCGAGCTTGCGCCGCGGTCGAGATGTAGCGGCCGCCGAGATCCTGTTTACGGTTTCGGGGTCGGGCCAGCACAATCAACAAGCGCGGATTGATGCGGCGGGTCGACTTAGCGAAGGCGGGCCAATGACGACACGGCAGGATCGAAAGGCCAAGCGGCGCAGCTTGATGCAGCACCTCACGGCGCTGTGCGTGCGCTACGTCGAACGCTTCATGCCAGATCCGTACCTGTTCGCGGTCCTGCTTACCGTCATCGTGGTTGCGTTGGTCGCGCTACTGGTCCGGGGCGCAACGCCGAGCGGCGTCCTCAACGCCTGGTACGACGGTGTCTGGGGATCGCAGAACATCTTTACCTTCGCGTTCCAGATGGTGCTGATCCTGGTGACTGGTTACACGCTCGCCGAAGCGCCACCGCTGAAGCGGGCGATCGTATTCGTCGCCAGTAAGCTAACGAACCAGATTCAAGGCGCTCTGCTGTGTTTTAGCCTGAGTGCCGCATTGTCGCTGCTGAATTGGGGGCTCGGTCTGGTGGCGGGCGCCCTGGTCGCTCGCCAGGTGGCGAAGCGACTCGAGGGCGTGCATTTCGGCTACCTCATCGCAGCCTCATTCATGGGCTTTATCGTCTGGCCCCAGGGCCTGTCGTCGTCGATCGCGCTGGCGAACACCGACTCCAAGAGCCCAATCAATGTGATTCACAAGATGACCGGAATCAACGTGCCGCTGCGGCTGACGATCTTCCAGCCCTACAGCTGGGTGGCCGCGGCGGCGGTACTGGTGCTGCTGGCCATCGCGATCCGGCGCATGGAGCCGGCGCGTCGCCTCGAGCCGGACCCCGCGGTCTTCGCGGACGAGGAAACGCCATCGGGCCCCGCCACAGGCCACCGGACGTTTGCTGACTGGTTGGAAAACCTGTGGATTCTCAACGTGATCGTCTTTGTCGCGGGACTAACATACTTCTGGCTAAGTGGTTTTGCGCTTAACATCTCGTCGATGATCATGCTGTTCACCGTGACGGGAGCGTTGCTACATCGCACGCCAATTCGCTTCATCCGGGCGTTTTCCGGCGCGGCCAGAGTGTCGGGCCCGCTGCTGCTGCAGTATCCGCTGTACGGTGGGATCATCGGGCTTCTGGGTTATCTGCCCTCGCAAGCACCCGCGGGTTCGGGCAAGCCGCTGCAGACGGTGCTCGCCGAGGTGCTGGTCAGCGGCGCGAACCAGTACACCCTCCCTTTCCTGACCTTCGTCGGCTCGATCATCATCTCGCTGTTTGTGCCCTCCGGCGGTGGACACTGGGCGGTGCAGGGGCCAGTCGCGGTCGACTCGGCGCTCGTGCTGGGCCAACATTCGCCGGCCTACCTCGGACTGATCTCAATGTCGGTGGCAATCGGCGAGGCGGTTGCCAACATGATTCAGCCGTTCTGGCTGCTACCACTGCTGGCAATCGCGAAACTCAATGTCCGTCAGGTAATGGGATTCACCATCATCGCCTTCCTGATCGGTTCGGTGGTCTCCAGCGCCGCCGTCCTCATCGCGCTGCACATCCTATGAATCGATCAACTCCGGCGCCTACCAATGCACTGACATGTGCTCCCCTGGACTCATTACTCGGCTGCCGGTGCGGCGGGGACACGCCGGCAGCTGACGGCCTGGCCTAATTTGTGGGGTACCCGACCTAGACGACATAGCGGAACCTGAGCAGCATTGAGCCCATGGCCCGCAAGGTGGTTATCGTCGGTTTCCCCGGGGTCCAACCGCTCGACGTGGTGGGACCGTTCGAGGTGTTTGCGGGTTCATCCCTGCTGAGCGAGGGCGGTTACGACGTGGCGCTCGCATCGATCGACGAGCGTCCGGTGGCCACCGGAATCGGCTTGGAATTCATGACCACGCGGCTGCCAAACCCGAGTGCGCCGGTAGACACCGTTGTGCTCCCCGGTGGCGGTGGCGTCGATGCCGCACGCGACAACGTGGCGCTGATGGACTGGGTCAAAGCCGCTGCGGGTACTGCACGGCGCGTTGTCACCGTGTGTACCGGCACATTTTTGGCCGCCGAAGCGGGGCTGCTCGACGGTTGTCGGGCCACCACACATTGGGCCTTGGCCGACCGACTGGCTCGTGAGTTTCCCGCCGTCGACGTCGATCCTGACCCGATCTTCATCCGCAGCTCCCCGAAGGTGTGGACTGCCGCGGGAGTGACGGCGGGTATTGACCTCGCGCTCGCCTTGGTCGAGGGCGATCACGGCACCGAGATCGCCCAGACGGTTGCCCGCTGGCTGGTGTTGTATCTGCGTCGCCCCGGCGGCCAGACGCAGTTCGCGGCACCGGTGTGGATGCCACGGGCCAAGCGGCCTTCGATCCGGGACGTGCAGGAGGCGATCGAGGCCCAACCGGGTGGCCCGCACAGCATTGAAGAGCTGGCCCATCGGGCGGCGATGAGTCCCCGCCATTTCACGCGGGTATTCACTGGTGAAGTTGGCGAGGCGCCGGGCCAGTATGTCGAACGCGTCCGCACGGAGGCCGCGCGACGACAGTTGGAAGAGACCGAGGACACCGTCGTGGCAATCGCGGCCCGCTGCGGGTTCGGTACCGCTGAGACGATGCGGCGCAACTTCATTCGCAGGGTTGGCATCTCACCAGACCAATACCGCAAGGCCTTCGCCTGACCGGAAGGGAGAATACCGATGCCCCAGTTCGCTTTCGTTGCTTACCCGGGTTTTACCGCTCTGGACATGATTGGCCCGTACGAGGTATTGCGCAATCTCCCCCACGCCGAGGTGCGTTTTGTCTGGCATGATCCCGGACCGATCACCGCCGACTCGGGGGTGCTGGTGCTCGGCGCCACGCATTCGCTGGCTGAAACTCCTGCGCCTGATGTGGTCGTGGTTCCGGGTGGCCCGGCTACTCCCGTGCATGCGCGCGATGAGAAGCTACTCGACTGGCTGCGCCAAGCCCATCGGAGCGCCAGCTGGACTACTTCGGTGTGTTCGGGCTCGGTAATCCTGGCCGCGGCCGGCTTGCTCAAAGACCGGCGCGCGACTTCACACTGGCTGACCATCCCGGCGCTGAAGGCGTTTGGCGCGATTCCGGTCGCTGACAAGCGAATCGTTCAGCAGGACAACATCATTACGAGTGCTGGCGTGTCCGCGGGACTGGACTTGGGGCTGTGGCTGGCCGGGCAAATCGGTGGCGAGAGCCGGGCGAAAGCGATCCAGCTGGCCCTCGAATACGATCCTCAGCCGCCGTTCGATTCCGGTCACATGTCGAAGGCATCGGCGAGCACGAAGGTTGCCGCGACGGCGCTGTTGTCGAAAGATAGCGCCACGCCGGTCAACTTGAAGGCCGCCACCATGTTGGCGTGGCAGCAGGCGCTGGCGGCGGCTCGGGCGCGACGGCGCAAGCGCCAGCCGGTTGACTCGACGCCGTAGCGGACCCGGCCCGTCTTCGCGCGGTCGCCATTGCTCCAGCGACGCCATTTCCACCTTCACGCCTCCGGCTGGGGATAGCTGGGACAAAACAGCGGTGCATCACCGAGGAGTAAGACGGTAAGGTACAGCCCGGTTGCCCTGACGACCATGCCGGCGCCGAAAATTGCTGGCAGCCGGATCCATTCGCGGCCCCGTATGAATGTATAGCTGAGCACGAGGTAGAACCCGCCGAACAGCAGCGCCGAAACAAACCCGACGGACAGTTGCACAAAACGAGGGTTGGCCATCATCAGCGGATCGGCACCGCCTATCTGAGCGTAGAGGAGCCGTGCTGCCGGGTTGTGCGAATGCGGATTCGGGCGGCCAACCATGTTGGCGGTATCGATCACCAACGATGTACATGCGAACGTTGTGAATGCGACGACGAAGAACCAGTGATATCGTCGCTCGCGCAGCGGGATCGACAACGATGGGGCATCGTGTCGACCGGTATGGTCAGGCCCGGCGGGCCTGGTTGTCATGCTCCGAATGGTAGGCGGGTCACCCTTGGGTGTGGATGAATCCACCACGGACAGCGGCCCCGCACCGATGTTGGGGTGCGGCCGTATGGTCTGGTCTATGGGACAGATTGTGTTCGACACCGCGACGACTCTCAACGGCTGGATCGCCGACGAAAACAATTCGCTGGCTTGGCTGTTCGCGGTCGACCAAGGCGGACTGCCCGAAAGCGGACTGGTTCCGACCGAAGCGACAGTCATGGTGGAGGGCTCGACAACCTACCAGTGGGTCATTGAGACGGAGAGCATTCTCGACCACCCCGAGAAGTGGCAGCAGTTCTATGGCGACAAACCAACATTCGTCTTCACTACACGTGAGCTGCCCGTCCCCGCCGGCGCAGATGTGCGGTTCGTATCCGGCTCAGTCCTCGATGTGCTGCCGACGATAGAAGAGGCCGCGGGCGCCGGAGACATCTGGGTGGTCGGTGGCGGAGACCTTGCCGGCCAGTTTCTCGATGCCGGCGCCCTGGATGAGATCAGGTTGTCCGTTGCGCCCGTAGCCTTGGCCGGCGGAGCGCCGCTACTCCCGCGATGCATCGGGGCCATCGGCTCCGCCTGGTTTCCGCCGCTGCTCATGGGCAGTTCGCCCGTCTTGTCTACACCGTCACCTCACCAGAGTGACCCCCTACTGCCATGAAGTCCCCGGGCAGGTCAGTCCCGACGGTCCGACCCCGTCGCTCGCGCGCCGATGATCCGCTCTGCGACCTCGGTGAACGCATCGCGCACCGCGACCGGCTGTTCGATCCAGGGGAAGTGCCCGGCCTCGGCGATGACGCGCCGGATCACGTTGTGTGCCTGGAAGCGCTCGGTTTGCCACAGCGACTGCGTAACGATGCGATCGGCCGCGCCGCTGACGATGAGCGTCGGTAGTCTGGTCGGCCACCAGGCCAACCGGTAGCTGCGATCGAAGTTCGCGTCCGACCATTGCGTCGCACCCGTGTTGTAAGGCAGCCGGGCCAGCATCCGCGCGCCCCTGGCGACGCTATGTTCAGCGAAGTTCCAGGGCGCCGACTCGACGGTAACGGCGCGAAGATTCTCCGGTGTTTGATCGGATTGGTAGCGGGCCATCGCCTGCTCGACGCCCGGCAGCCAATTGTTGCGGGTCATCTCCTCGAAGGCCGGCATCCACGAGGCATCAGGAGCGGTGCTGATCAATACCAGCCCCTCGAGCACTGCATCCAGCGCGGGCGTCGACAGCAGGTACTCGCCCCCGGTGGAATGCCCGACAAACACGGGATGCGGGACTTGTCGGGCCGCTTCCGCGACAACCCGCGGCCACAGACGATAGGGATCCTCGGAGGCACCCGGCGCATTGACGTTGGAGCCATCGCCGGGAAGATCGACCAGCCAGCAGGTGCCGGGGACATCGACCGTGTCGACCAGTTCGTGCAGGCTCTCGGAGCCGATTCCCGGGCCACCGGGCAGAAATAGCCAATTGAGGTCACCGGCGCGAGCGATCCGGCGAATCAGGCGTACCCCGGATCGGGTCCACTGGACGTGGTGCATGTGCGCGTCGGCCCAGCCGGGTTGCGGCAACCTAGGGCCCGGGCTGCAGGATCTGGTCGGAGGCGAGCTGGCCGCCGGCCAGCAGCCAGGCAGCTATCACCCGTGGCGCATCCCGGTCGGGGTTATAGATGTCTTCCTCGCTGCAGAACAGGCCGTCGCCGGCGTAGACGAGTCGAGTCCAGTTCGGGAACCAGAACGGCTCACCGTTTGGATCGGTCGGGTAGTCAAGGCTGTTCTTGATCATCAGGACAACAGCATCGTTGTCTTGGTCGTAGGCGGTCCAATCCGAGGGAAAGCGCATATGCGGGAAAGGCGCCATGACCGCAACGATCCACTCGCGCACCGCCTCGCGGCCATGGAAGACCCCATAGTGGTGTTCGGTGTAGACGACATCCTCGGTGAACAAGTCTGCGAACGGTCGCCAGTCGCCGGAGGCTGAGCACCCCTCGACGACGGTGGTGTAGTGCCTGACGGCTTGTTCTATCTCGGCCTTGGTGAACCTGCCCATACCGGACACACTAGAACGTGTTTCGGTTGGAGGTCACCGTCTGAAGGGACTGGCGAATGAGCGTGTTGGATCTGTTCGACTTGAGCGGCAAGCGCGCCCTGATCACCGGGGCGTCCACCGGCATCGGAAAGAAGGTGGCGCTGGCCTATGCCGAGGCCGGGGCCCAAGTCGCCGTTGCGGCAAGGCATTCCGATGCGCTGCAGGTGGTTGCCGACGAGATAGCTGGGGTCGGCGGCAAGGCGCTGCCTATCCGCTGTGATGTCACCCAGCCTGACCAGGTCAGGGGCATGCTCGACCAGATGACCGGCGAGCTGGGTGGGATCGACATCGCCGTCTGCAACGCCGGCATCGTCTCGGTGCAGGCGATGCTGGACATGCCACTCGAAGAGTTCCAGCGCATTCAGGATACGAACGTGACCGGTGTCTTTCTCACCGCACAAGCGGCAGCCCGGGCGATGGTCGATCAGGGCCTTGGCGGAACGATCATCACGACCGCGTCGATGTCCGGACACATCATCAACATTCCTCAGCAGGTCAGCCACTACTGCACGTCCAAGGCGGCGGTTGTTCATCTGACCAAAGCCATGGCCGTGGAGTTGGCTCCGCACCAGATCCGGGTGAACAGCGTCAGCCCGGGCTACATCCGCACCGAGCTCGTTGAGCCATTGGCGGACTACCACGACCTATGGGAGCCAAAGATTCCGCTGGGACGAATGGGCCGGCCCGAAGAACTCACCGGCCTCTACCTCTACCTAGCCAGTGCGGCTTCCAGCTATATGACCGGCTCGGACATCGTGATCGACGGTGGGTACACCTGCCCCTGACCCCGAATCCGGATGCCGCTCGGCTCGCTTTGCAATGAACCACGCATTCAACGAACCACGCACGGGCGCCCGAATAAGGTTCGTACTCCGGGAGAGAACAGGGCACGCAGGTGTTTGCCGGCCGGCCGCACCCCGCTGGCCGCGGTGAGCTCATCGTCGAGTTCGAGGATCTGGGCCGAGTGCAACGGCCACGATCCGTGCTCGTTGGGCATCCACCACGTCCGTCCCCCATGGCGGGTGTGCGCTCCCCAGCGCGCGGTGAGCCAAGTCTCCAGCGGAGTCGGTTCAACCGCGTCGCCCACGCGGATCGTCAGCAGGCTGCGCAGGCCGCGGTGGGGCCAGCGCCGCACGCTTGCATAGCTCAGGCGCTGGCCCGACCATGTCATCTGCATTTTCGCCCAGGTGTAAGGAATGCCCATCCCAATCCGGGTGACGGGCACAACGGCCAGCCGGGCCGTTTCCAAGGAACGGAACAACACGCCGTGGCGCCCGGAGTCATCGATCGAGTAGAGCCGGATGTTGGTCTCCAGAAACCTGCCGAAATATGGGAGCGGGAGCGCGGTGCCGATCTTGGTGCTGGTCATCGCGAACGGAACAAAGCCCAGATATGTCAGACCGTCGGCGAAGATGTCGGGACGAGTGCCGGGCGGGTACATGTGCGCGACGCTGTCCGGCAGCACGGGCCAGTGGACGAAGGTCAGGTCACTCCAGCGCTGGTCGAAGGTGACGGGGCGCGGCAATGGCGGTGGCGTCACCGGGTATCCGGCAAGGGGGTCGCAGTGGCTGGAATCCGATTCTGGGGGGCCCGGTACGACAGTCATTTCACCATCGTGGCAGGGTCGGTCCCATCCAGCGACCCCGAACCCGCAACGCGGCGATCAACGTTGCAGCGCAGGGTATTACGAGCATCAATCCGTCTAGGATCCACCCAGGATCCACTGTTGTGCTTGTTCGACTTGGCCGGCGGGAAAGTGGCGCACCTCAGCCGACACGAAATGCGATGTCAGATGCTCGGCGACATCCCCGAGGTGGGAGTCGGTAACGACGGCGATTTTCTTCACGTGCTTCTGATGGTCCCGAATGAAGCGGAAGTGATTGACCATCGCTCCGAAACTGTCCCAGCCGGGGAAGGACGGGGCGTTGAGAATCAGCCCGGCAAGATCGCCGGTCGCTTCGATATGAGGATCCACCACTTCAGCGAGCTTGACGAAATCTTCCTTGTCCAGCGCCGTTTCGGGCCGTACGTGGAGAATGGAATGTTCGGTGTCCAAAGAGAAATCGATCATGAGGGCTCCTAGGCTCCTAGGCGACAGTCGGCCGCGAACTGTCATGCCGTCATGATCGGCTACCCCGGTGCTGGCTGGTTAGAGGCCAAAGTCACCGGATTGGGCGAAGCCGGGATCAAGCTTGCAGATGGGGTTTCGGAGTGATCTTGAGGGCGTAGGCAGGCCAGACGTCCAATCGGTCGGGGAACGTCACGTTGATCCGGTCGTCGGCACATTCATGTTCGAGGGTGCCACCGCCGAGTAGCTCGACCTTGGTATCCGAAGTGCCGGTGAGTCCACGCAACCCGACCCGGGGTTCGCCGGGGGCCTGCAGGAACGTCACATACACGGCGTCCTCTTTTTGGGTGAAGCGCAGCGGGGTTCCATCTGTAGCGGTGGCTTGCGCGGTTGCCCACGGGCGGGTGTTGAAGTAGGCGTCGCCGGTCACGTCGAGCCACGCGCCGAAATCGGCGAGCAGCTTGGCCTGCAACTCGGGGATGGTGCCGTCCGGGTAGGGCCCGATACCCAGGAGCAGGTTTCCGTTCTTGCTCACCAGGTCGGCGAAGCCGCGGGCGAGGTCGGTGAGGGTCAACATCTGGTCGGGACCCTCTTGGCGGTTGTTTCCGAACGAGTTGCCCACACCGCGGGTCGATTCCCACTTGTACGGTTTGATCTCGTCGTACTGGGCGTACTCCGGGGTGCGGAAGTCGTAGTGGAAGTTGATCGGGAAGTCCAAGACCCGAACCCGGTCGGGCAGCAACCGCCACAATGCGTTGGCCAGACCGAGCCCGCCCATGACCAGTGGCTCCATTCCGGGGACCCTGGGGAGCTGCAACTGCGCCCACCGGTCGTTGATGACACCGTCGGGCACCTGGTTGTAGTAATGCGCGAACAACTCGGCCAGGTTCGACTTGGGTGGGTAGCCGATGTCGTTCCACAGCACAGACGGCTGGTACCGGTTGATGAGCTCGCGGATGTGATTGTCGGCGTACTGCGCATACTCGTCGGTCTGTACGAGCGAGGATGCCATCCCCGGTAGGTCGGTGATGACGGTCGGGTTGAACGTCCAGTCGTAGCCACCCGAGTAATAAAGGCCCATCTTCATGCCCCGGTCGTGGACCGCGCTGGTCAGGTCTCCGACCAGATCGCGGCCGGCATGCCAGGAGTCCTTGTGCGGGTAGGGATGCCGGCTGGGCCACATGGTGAATCCGCCGTGGTGCTTGGTGGTGAGCACCACGTAGCGGGCGTTGGCCCGGACAAAGAAATCGGCCCAGGAGTCGGGATCGAACTGCTTGACCGCCTTGTTGAACATCGGCTTGAAGTCGTCGTAGGTGAAGTTGGAGCCGTAGGTCTTGAGGTGGTACTGCTGCGACGGGCTGCCGGGGATTCCGATGGTGTTCTGGTACCACTCGGCATAGGGGTTGTGCTTGAGCCAGTACGCCGGCCCCCTGGTGGCCATCAACTCTTGGGTGTCGGCCTCGAGTGGGGCCCACCCCGGCACCGAATAAAGACCCCAGTGGATGAAGATGCCAAACTTCGCGTTCTCAAACCAGTCGGGCACACGATGGGTGGCGACCGAGTCTTTGGTCGGCTGGTATTCGGGCACTCCCGCACCCTACTAGCACTATCGGCATCGTGCCTGGTCCCATCGTGGTTGTCGGCGGTCACCCCGCGCTGCGGCGCCGGCCATCAACAACCCCGATGTGTGGAAACTCGGACGGCCCGGAATATACCCCTATGGGTATTTGTTGAACGGGCTGAGATACGCGAAAGGATCATCACGATGACCATCCCCGACACCCCGGCCCCAGCCGCAGTCATGCCACGAATCGGCGATCCGGCTCCGGAGTTCACCGCTGTCACCACACAGGGGCCCATCAATTTTCCGGCCGACTATGCGGGCAAGTGGGTCATCTTCTTCTCTCATCCGGCCGACTTCACCCCCGTATGCACAAGCGAGTTCATCACGTTCGCGTCGATGCAGCAGCAGTTCGCGTCCTACAACACCGAGTTGGTCGGACTGTCCGTGGACGGGCTCTATAGCCACATCGCATGGCTGCGAACGATCAAGGACAAGATCAGTTTTCGCGACATGCACGATGTGCAGGTCAACTTCCCGCTCATCGAGGACGTCTCGATGGAGATCGCCGGCAAGTACGGGATGATCATGCCTGGTGAGGACTCGACCAAGGCCGTACGAGCGGTGTTTGTCATCGATCCCACCGGCACGATCCGGGCCATCATCTACTACCCGCTCAGCCTCGGCCGCAATTTCGACGAGCTCCTTCGCGTGATCAAGGCCCTGCAGACTGCCGATCACTACGACGTCGCGACACCGGCGGACTGGCGCCCGGGTGACCCGGTGATCGTGCCCCCCGCGGGCTCGTGCGGCACGGCGAAAGAGCGCATGGAAGGTCAGGTCGACGGCGTTGAATGCGAAGACTGGTTCTTCTGCACCAAGGAACTCAGTGCTGAGACCGTCGAGTCGGCGATCACAGCCGGTGCCCAACCGTGACGGGCGCCGGCATCGGTTCCGAAAAAGCCGCGGGCCAGATGGGTGAGACGACCATGGACGAGTCAGCGAAATGCCGAGAGCCAGCCGGCCCGCGCCGGAGCGGGAGCGCTGCGGCCCCCGCGAACGCAACGAACACGCCCCCCCGCCGAGTCGGCCAACATGTCGGGAAGTACCCGACGATGACCCCTATGACTTGGGGTGCCAACCCGCTGCCGAGCTGGGTCCTGCGCCGTCCGTCGCCGACTGAGCACCAAGCGGCCCTAACTCGGCATTGGCGGCGTTCCTCATTCGGCGACGGGCACGGGCTGCGGCTAGCCGGATCCCCCGGATCCCACAGCTCCCAATGGATTTGCGTCAAAAGGGATCTGAGGGCTACTGGCAGGTCCGCCGAGGGGCTCAGTGGCCGGCGCCGGCCAGGCCTAGCCGCGTTCCCGCAGAGTCACCGCGGCGTTCTTGGCGTCTGTTGCCAAGGTCTCGGTGTCGGCGGTGCGCAACTCGCCGTCTTCGACGACGGTGTTTCCACCCACCAGGAGTAGCCGCAACGGCGCAGGCGGACCATAGATCAGCGCCCATACCGGGTCTTCGACATCGGAATGGCCGAGCCCGTCCAGCTGCCAGAGTGCGATGTCGGCCAGCTTGCCGACCTCGAGGGACCCGAGGTCTTGGTCGCGGCCCAGGCACCGGGCGCCGCCAACGGTCGCCATCCACAAGGCCTCGCGCGCGTCGAGCGCCTGCGGGCCCAGTCGGAATCTGGCCGCCAGCGCGGCCTGGCGCATTTCGTTGGCCAGCCCACGGTGTTCGGCGCCGGCGCCGTCCACGCCCAATCCGACCGCGACATCGGCGGCCAGCAGTTCGGGGATCGGGGCGATCCCCGCGCCAAAGCGGCCATTGGAGGTCGGGCAGTGGGCTACCCCGGTTCCGGTAGCGGCGAGCTTGGCGATGTCGCCCTTGGACAGGTGCACGCAGTGCGCCATCCAGACGTCACTTCCCAGCCAGCCCAGCGATTCCACGTAATCAACTGGCCGGGAACCGAATTGGGCGAGACAAAACTCGTCTTCTTCGACGGTCTCCGAAAGATGAGTGTGCAGCCGCACCCCAAGGTCGCGGGCCAGCAGCGCGGACTGCTTCATCAATTCACCGGTGACCGAAAACGGTGAGCAGGGAGCAAGGGAGATCTGCACCATCGAGCCCTTCGTGGGGTCGTGGTGCTCGCGTACGGCGTCTTGGCAGGTGGTCAGGATCGTGTCGATGTCTTCGACGGTGTGCTCCGGCGGGAGTCCCCCCGATGCGACGCCGAGGTCCATCGAGCCGCGGGTCGGATGAAAGCGGACGCCGATGCGCTTTGCTGCGGCGATCTCCGCGCCCAGCATGTCTCCCCCGGCATGCGGGAAGACATAGTGATGATCCATGGTCGTGGTGCAACCGGTCAGGGCGAGCCCGGCCAGCCCCGCGCTGGCGGCAGCGAACTCCAGCTCAGCGTCCAGGCGTCCCCACACCGGATACATCTCGGTCAGCCACTGAAACAAGGTCCCCTTCTGGGTGTAACCACGGGTGATCCACTGATAGAGGTGCTCGTGGGTGTTGACCAATCCGGGAGTTGCCAGGCAACCGCGTCCATCGATGACAGTTGCGCCGGGGACCTCGGGCGCGGGTCCATCGCCAACCGCGACGATCAGATCGTCCTCGACGATGATGTGGCCTTCGGAGAACTCGGCGGCCTTGGGGTCAACGGTTGCTATAGATACGCGGTCGATCACGAGTTTGGGCACGCGACACTCTAACATCAGCGTGAGCAGAATGATTGACATGGGAGGGGTCTACGTAAAGTTGACACGACCAGCTCGAACATGCTCCAGCGGTGCACAATTGGTTCGGCCGTACCAATTTGGATTCCAATTTCGGATTGTTTTCCGGTCGGCGTGGCGCCATCGCGCTAGGGTTGAGCCGAAGTTCACCGGCCTGAACCGATTGTTGTTGGTGGGAACAGTTGTTGACGGGAACAAACGATGACACCTGAGCGGTCCGTGGCCATGGCGATTCGGCTGGGCGGTGTATCGGTTGGCGCCGGCCGGGCAGGCGGGCACAACCACGAGTTGCGATATTCCGACTCAACCCCAGGCGATGTCCGGGGCCGTAGCGCGAACGAAGGCAGCTGTTGATGGGACAGAAGGCGCCCGGCGGCGACCGGTCGGGGTCCTACCGTGCGGTCGAGCCACGTGACAACGCGGTGACCGTGATGATCGGTCAGGCAATACATTCCGGTCGCGAAGACGACTACGTCGCTTGGCAGCAGAAGCTTCACAAGGGGCTTTCGCACTATCCGGGCTACCTCGGCTCCGAGCTGCGGCCACCCGGCGGGGCGCAGTCCGAGTGGATTGCCGTCTATCGCTTCGATTCGGCTCCAAACGCGAAAAGTTGGTTGGACAGTTCCAGCCGCCAGCCCATGGTCAGTGAGGCGGCGGGGATTTTTGCGGGACCAGCCAGCTGTCAGGTGATCGCACGCAGTACCGAGGCTGATGACTCGCTGATGACCGTCGTTGTGTCGCACCGGGTTCCCGAAGAACGGGTGGATGAGTTCCTGGCTTGGCAGAAGGACATCGTGGCAGCCGAAAGCAAGTTCGCGGGCTTTCGCGGTGCCGAGATGTTCCGCCCGGTCGCTGGCATCCAAGACGAGTGGACAATCTGCTATCGATTCGACACCGCCGAGCATCTGGATGCCTGGCTGACGTCGGAGGCGCGCAAGCAGCTCATGCACCACCCGCACTTCCGGGACTACAAGATGCGCAAGATCGATCAGTCATTCGGCAGCTGGTTCGTACTCGGTGACGAGACAGCCCCGCCACCTTCGGATTTCAAGACTTCGGTGGCGGTGTGGTTAGGGCTCTACCCCACCGTGGTGTTGTTGACGATGCTGCTCAGTCCGCTGCGCATGCCACTGTGGTTGGGGATGCTGGTGGGCAACCTGTTGTCGAGCTTTGTGATGAGCTACATCACCATGCCCTACTACAGCATGCCGATCATCGGGTGGTGGCTCAGGCCGAAGGCCAGCGCTCGTCAGCCGCGTACCAACGTCGGCGGAATGCTGTTGGTGGTGCTGGTCAACGGGGCCTGGGCCGTGGTGTTCTACCTGGTTACGGTCCGGCTTTGGCACCCATAGGCTCGCTATTGCTTTAGCCGGCAACGCATTCAGGTCTCACCGATCTGCCGGTCGTGGCAAGCTGGCGCGGTGACGATGGTCGAAGCGGCGAAGATCGCCTTTCAGTTGAGCCTGTTCGTGGTGATCCTCGGCTACGGGTTGACAGCACACTTTTCCGACGTGCTTTGTGTGCTGAGACGCCCGGGTCTGCTGGCCCGTTCGGTGTTGGCCGTGCTGATCGTTGCACCCGTGCTAGCAATACTGCTCGTTCGCTTGCTGGAGCTGCGTCCACAAATTGCGATTGCGCTTGTCACACTGTCGTTGTCACCGCTGCCCCCGTTGTTGCCGCGTCGCGGAGAAAAAGCGGGCGGGCACGTTCAGTACGCCCTGGGTCTGGTCATCATCCTCGCCGTCCTCGTCGTTCCCGTGCTAACCGTGGCCGCGATGTTGCTCGATGACATCTTCGGGCGCCAACTCGTCTCCAGACCCGGGGCCATCGGAGAGCTGATGGCCATATCTGTGCTGGTCCCGCTGGGCGCCGGGATGGCGATCAGAGCGCGCTGGCCGGATGCGGCAACCCGCATCGCGCCGCCCATCCAGCGCGCGCAGAAGTGGGTGCTGCCGATCGCAATGATTGCGCTGCTGATCTCAGCTGCGCCCGAGATGTGGAAGCTCATCGGTGAATCGACCTTGGTGGCCATGTTGGCATTCATCGCTGGCACCTTCGCCATTGGTCATCTCTTGGGCGGCCCCGACCGGGAATCGTCGACGGTGTTGGCGTTCGCCAGCAGCTGCCGCCATCCCGCGACCGCGTTGGCGATCGCGTCGGCCAATTTTCCCAACGCTGACGAGCACGCCGCCGTGGCGCTCTACGGTTTGCTCACCGCGGTGTTGGGGATGCTCTATACGTTGTGGACGCGCCGACGCGCGGTCACCTCACCATCGTGACTGGCCGTCCGTTGGCGCATCGCTGGGCTGCGGGATCTAGATCACCCCGAGGCCGTGCAGGGCCTTGAATCCGAACCAGATCCCAAACCCCAATCCCACCACGATCATGATCGGTCTGTCGTTGTCCTGCAGCCAGCGCTGGATCCGGTCCAGCAGGGCGCGCGACTGATCAGGGAACAGTGCGGCCATGGCTACCACGAGCAGATTTGTACTCAGGGCAAGCAACACGAAAAGCACGTAGGAAGCCATGTTGCCGACTCGCGCGCCGATGGGGCCAAACCTGGCGCCGGTGTCCAGGTTCGGTTGTGAAACTTGAGCCACTAACGATGCGAGCGCTTCAGGCAGCACGGCAACGCGGTGGGTGCGTTGCCGCTGATCACCGACGGGTGCGGTGTAGGCCACCGACCAGCGCGATCTATTGGGAGCCCAGTGCCGCGCGCATCTCGATGTCGGAAAGGGCGGCGGCAAGGTCGGCCGGACGCGGGCTCACACTGGCATCGATCCGGTGGATACGGCCGGTGAACGGGAAACTGTGCTCGTAGGGCGCGAAGGGTGAGCCGGTGTCGAGTCCAACATCGAGGGTTTCTCCGCTCATTGAAAATCGGAACGGAACCGTCTGCTCAACGCGTCCGCTGGCCACCGTGGTGCCGTCGACGAGCAAGGTGACCAACGCGCCCTTCCCCAGTCCCCCGCCGTCGTAGTCGAACGAAAGCGCCAGGGTTATCTGGCCCTCGGGAAGCGGATCGGTGGCGGCGACCGTGGTGAGTTCGTGGCCCAAGTAGTTGTAGGCGAACGTGGGGATGCCGTCTTGCAGATACAGGCTCCACCCGCCCATTGACCCACCGATGCAGATGACCACCCCCTGGGCGCCGCCGCGTGGGATCTGCAGCTGCGCCCGCAGTTCGAATGAGGTGCTGGTGTAGGGCAGCGTCGAGGTCTCGGGGATCCGCACATGGCTGGGGTAATAAGTAGCCGAGGTGCAGGTTCGGCCGGTTAGCGGGCAGCGCGCGGGCCAGCCTCGCGTCGCTGAGCGGGTAGACGTCGTACTTGCGCGCTTCGGTGTCGAACACGGCCTGCAGCTCGGCGAGCTTGTCCGGGTATTGCTCGGCGAGATCTACCCCCTGGCTGAAGTCGTCGGCGAGGTGATAGAGCTCCCAGCGCTCGGAGTCGCCGAAGGGGTTGGTTCGCTGGGTGCGGACCCACGGCAGCCGGCCATGGAAACAGGACGCGATCCAACCTTCGTGATAGATGGCGCGATTGCCGAAGATCTCGAAATACTGGGTCCGGCGTCGGCTGTGGGCATCGGCCTCGTCGAAGGAGTAGCGCATGCTCACACCTTCGATCGGCTTCTGCTCGATACCGTTGACGCGCTCGGGCATCTCGATTCCGGCGGCCTCCAAGATCGTCGGAACGACGTCGATGACGTGGTGAAACTGGCTGCGCTGCTCCCCCGCGCAGGTAATCCCGCGGGGCCAGGAGACGGCCATCCCGTTGCGAGTTCCGCCGAAATGGGATGCCACCTGTTTCATCCACTGAAACGGTGAGTCCAGCGCCCAGGCCCAGCCGACGTTGTAGTGGTTCTCGCAGCGCACCGTGCCGAAATCGGCCAAGTGGGCCAGCAGCCATTCGGGGTCCTCGGGCAACCCGTTTTGAAACGAAGGAGAGCTCCAGGCGCCGTGCACCGTTCCTTCGGCCGAGGCGCCGTTGTCGCCGCAGATGTAGATGAACAAGGTGTTTTCCCACTGCCCCAGGTCGTCGATCGCATCGACGACACGGCCTATCTGGGCATCGGTATGGGCCAGAAAACCGGCATAAACCTCCATCAGGCGACGCGCCACCGGCTTGTACCGATCGTCGTAGTCCGCCCAGGCCGGAATTTGTTCGGGTCGTGGTGTTAGTTGGGTCCCGGGGGGAATGATTCCCCTCTCGAGCTGGCGGGCATACGTCTGCTCGCGCAGCGCGTCCCAGCCCTCGTCGAACTGTCCGGCGAACCGGTCCGACCATTCTGGCCAGACGTGGTGGGGACTGTGCGTTGCGCCGGGTGCCAAGTAGAGCAGGAACGGCTTGTCCGGCGCGGATGTCTGTTGCCGCTGAATCCACTCGATCGCCTTGTCGGCAAGATCCTCGGTGAGGTGGTAGTCGTCGCGCCCGACGTATGGCTCAACCGGCGTGGTTTGGTCAAATAACGCGGGCTCGTACTGTGACGTGTCGCCGCCCAGGAAACCGTAGAAGCGTTCGAATCCCAGGCCAGTGGGCCACCGGTCGAAGGGGCCCGCCGGGCCAATCTCCCAGGTGGGAGTGAAATGCGCTTTGCCGAACAGTGCGGTGTTGTATCCGTTCATGCGCAGGATCTGTGCGATGGTGGCGGTGCTCTGCGGCAGCACACTGTCGTAGCCGGGGAACCCGTAGGCGATCTCGCAGATCGTCCCCATATGCGCGCTGTGGTGATTGCGGCCGGTCAGCAACGCGGCGCGGGTGGGCGAGCAAAGTGCGGTGGTGTGGAATTGGTTGTAGCGCAAGCCGGCTTGGGCGATGCGGTCCAGGGTTGGGGTAGGCACTGGTCCGCCGAAGGTCGGAGGGGCGCCGAACCCAACGTCGTCGAGCAACACCACAACGACGTTGGGAGCCCCGTCGGGTGGATAGTCGATCGACGGGGTGACCGGGGTGGAGTCGGCCCCCACCGGGTTGATAACTCCGCCGAACGGTTGCTCGTTGCGCGGCAAGTCGACCATTCGTGCTCCTGATTCCCGTGCCCGGATTGTTGTCTGCCAGAGGTCTTCTCGACGGCCACATTACAGATTCTTCGGCGTCTGTCCGCCGTATCGGCGAGGTACTTGGGCCAGGTGGGCTGTGGTGTTTGCTCCCAAATTGTGGGGAGCAATACGCCATTTAAGACCTAGAGTTAGTCATGCCGGGAAGTTTGAACGGCGTGATCGCTCCAAAAAATAGTGGAGGAGGACCAATGAAGCTCACCACGATGATAAAGACGGCGGTGGCCGTCGTGGCAATTGCGACCATCGCGACCATCACTGCACCAATCGCATTCGCCGCATATCCGATCACCGGCAAATTCGGCAGTGAGTTGAAGATGACCGACTCCGTTGGTCAAGTTGTGCTCGGCTGGACAGTCAGCGATCTCAAATCCAGCTCAGACGTGATCCCCGGCTACCCGGTAGCCGGCCAGGTCTGGGAAGCCACTGCCACCGTTAATGCAATCAGCGGCCCGGTCACTCCGGCGATTTCTCAGTTCAACGCTCGCACCGCGGACGGGGTCAACTACCGAGTCCTGTGGCAAGCGTCGGGCCCGAACACCATTAGCGGGGCCACCATCCCACAGGGTGCATCATCGACCGGGAAGATCTACTTCGATGTCACCGGTCCGGCTCCGACCATTGTTGCGATGAACAATGGAATGGAAGATCTCATGATTTGGGGTCCCTAGAACGGTTGCTGTTTGACCGGCACGGTGCGGGCCTGCCCCAGGGAACGCCGGAGCCCTGGGGCCTGCCCGCTCGCACCACGGCCCTATCGTGGTTGCCGTGGGCCCTTCACGGAAGCGAGGCAGGCTCGCGGCCGGTGCGGCATTGGTCGCGGTGACGGCACTGTTCGGAGCCGGCTACCCGCTGTGCGGGCGGCCATCGGCAGAGGTCGGATGCGCCGGCGGCAGGCCTGTCACCAGGCCCGTTGATGAAGGCGAGCGGGTGATCGTGGACTACTTCAACGCGGTCAACGACCGCGACTACGGCGCGGCTTGGGGGTACCTGGGCCGGCCGATGCGTGCGATCTATGGCGCAACATCGCCGGATCACGACCGAGACGGGCTGGCGCAGTTCTCATTACGCATGGACCAACGTGTGGGGTGCGTGCGGGTCACCGAGATCGTCAACGTCGGAAGCGCCGACCCGCAGATCTCTGCATCGATGGGTATCCAGTGGTATCGGGTGAAACTTGATGCCGAATACGTCGCCGCGGCCGGCGCATTGCCGGCGTTCTACAAGGCCAGCGCCGATCCGCACGCCGGGGCGCCACCGCCGCTGATCATGGGGCAGGTGACGAGTCTGTGAAAGCGCACGACCGCATGCCGGTGCGAAGTTCAGCACCGTCGGCTCGACCAGCCGGGGCCGCCTTGGGCGCGGTAATGCCACCATGGCCGTATGCGAATCAGCGGTACCGGCGTCGGGAGATGGGCAGCAATTCTGTTGTTGGCGAGCACGGCGGGGTGTGGCGATGGGCCGGGCGTTACCACCGGAGAGAGCTCTCCGGCGCCAACCGGCACCACGATTTCTACGTCCACACTGCCGACTCCCAGTAATAATCTGCAGCTGGCGAACGCGGCCGACTACTTCTTGGACACCGGCAGCGCTCGCGCGGGCTACTACTTCGAGTCGCCCAGCGGTCGCTGGCGTTGCGCGATCCTGCCCCATGTCCAGGCCGGTTGTCAGTCTGCCAGTGGTTCGGCGATCGGGATCCACGGTGCGCCAGACACGGTGACCAACTCCGATGGGACTACCGACGCGCCGAATGCGATCGTGGTCGGGGAGACCGGTGAGGCGCACTTCGCCGTGCTGAGCAAGGCACAATCCTTTGCGGCTGTTGAGCCGGCGAAGGTTCTGCCCTTCAACGAAGTCCTCGATGCGGCCGGTTTCCGGTGCAACTTTCAGGAATCCGTCGGTGTCTCCTGTGCAAGTGAAACGAGCGCACAAGGCTTCACGTTTTCCAGCGACGGCTACACCCTGCAGTACACGGACATTCGGCCGTGATATCGCTGCTGGTGCGAGATGCGTTGCGGCCCCCCGGAATATTCGGTTGCCCCGGCACACGTCGGTGGCAACAATCGCTGAATGGTCGACCCACCGCTATCGGATGGCACGGTCACGCTCTCGCCGTTTCGTCCCGATGAGGTGAGTGCGCACGTCGCCGGCCAAGACGAGCTGACAGCGCGCTGGCTCAGCGGCGGGGTGGTGACCCAGCACAGCGCGGCGGCGTACTTCGAACACTGCCGTGACCAATGGGCTACCGGCGGACCACTGCGGGCCTTCGCGATCCGAGTGGGGCCGCAGCAGGTTCCGGCGGGGACGGTCGAACTGCGATTTGCCGGTGAGGGACTGGCCTTCGGCGAGGTCAACGTCGCCTACGGCCTCTACCCGGCCTGGCGCGGGCGCGGCCTGGCCACCCGCGCGGTCGACCTGGTGTGCCGCTATGCGGCACAGCTGGATGCCACCGTTGCGGTGGTCAAGGTGGAGCCGGAGAACTCGGCTTCGGCGCGGGTCGCGCTGCGGGCTGGCTTTGGCCGCACCAGCCGGATCCGCGAACCGGACGGAAACGTCTTCGACCGCTACGGGCGCACCCTCAGCAGGGGGGGTTGGGCCAGGATCGCCGGCGAGGCCGATATCGACGCGGTGTTCGAGATCCGCACCAGTGTCACCGAGAACCATCTGTCGCTCGAGCAACTCGCCGAACTCGGCATCACCAAAGAATCGGTGCGAGAGGCCATGCGCGCCTCGCCGTGCCTGTGGGTCGCAGATGTCGACGGGGTCACCGCGGGTTTCACGATGGCCGATGCGACCGCCGGCAGCGTGTTCGCCTGCTTTGTTCGACCGCAGTTTCAGGGTCGCGGTGTGGGAAGCGCGTTGATGCGGCGCGTGGAAGCAACGCTGTTTGAACGGCACGCGGCGATCTGGCTGACTACCGACGGCTCGAGTCGTGCCGCCGGCTTTTACCGCAAACTGGGCTGGAGCGCGGCCGGGGATCTACCCGACGGCAGTATCAGGTTCGAGAAGCGGCTGAGAGCTCCCGCCGCCAAGATGCACGCCGACGAGGGGGCATCGACGCATCGCTGGTCCGGCGGCTGGTGTCCACCCAATTCCCGCACTGGCCGGACCTGCCACTGACACCGATCGACTCGGCCGGCACAGACAACGCCATGTACCGGCTCGGAACCGACATGGCGGTTCGGCTTCCGCGGATCCACTGGGCGGTGGCGAGCCTGCGAACCGAGCAGCGCTGGCTCGGTCGAATCGCCCCGCAGCTGCCCGTTGCCAGCCCGGTCCCAGTGGGGCTGGGTGCCGCGGTGCAGGGGTTCGCTTGGCCGTGGTCGATCTGCCGTTGGGTCATCGGTGAGAATCCGAAGGTCGGCCAGCTTGTCGAACCCATCGGACTTGCTCGGGACCTGGCCGACTTCATCGGCGCCCTGCGCCGCATCGACCCCGCAGGCGGGCCGGACGCGGCGCGGGGAAAGCCCTTGGCCGAGCAGGATGAGCAGGTCCGCGGCGCGTTGGCGATGCTGGACGGACGCCTCGACGTCCATGCCGTTACCGTCGCGTGGGAACGAGCGCTGCGCATCCCCGGGTACGCGGGGCCGCCGACGTGGTTCCACGGCGACCTGTCCCCGTTCAACATCCTGACCGTCGACGGCCGGTTGGCGGGGGTGATCGATTTCGGCTTGATGGGCGTGGGCGACCCCAGTGTCGACCTCATCCCCGCGTGGAATCTGCTGTCCGCGCCGGCGCGCGAGCAGTTCCGCACCATGCTGCGGGTAGACGCGGAAACCTGGGCACGCGGTTGCGGTCGGGCTTTGTCGATCGCCCTCGTTGCCCTTCCCTACTACCAGACCACCAACCCTCAGCTGGCCGGCAGTGCCCGCCATGTCATCAGCGAAATCCTCGCCGATCAGCGGCGCAGCGGCTCGCTTGGCTCGTGGTGAGTGCTAGTGCACTCCCAATACCCCGCCGAGGTATTGGCCGCGGCATGCCCGCCGAGCCAACTTGCCGCTGGTCGTGCGCGGAATGGCGCCGGCGGGAAGGAAACGCACTTCGGCCACCGCCAATCCATGGCGGTTTGCCACCGCGGCGCGGATGGCTTGGATCGCGGGCTGTGGATCGTCGCGGCTGGTTCCGGCCGCCCGTTCGGCGATGACGACCAGCTGTGGGCTGGTGTTGTGGCTATCCGAATCTTGGGCCGTAGGCAATTCGTTGGCGGGTGCCGCGAACGCTGTCACATATCCCCGCCGGACCATGGGTGAGGCCTCGGCAACGGTGGCCTCGATGTCCTGGGGATAGTGGTTGTGTCCATCGATGACGATCAGATCGGCGATTCGGCCGGTGACATACAGTTCGCCGTCGAGGTAGACGCCCAGGTCACCGGTTCTTAGCCAGGCGCCGTCGAGCGCGGCGCCGGCGGCGTGGCTAGCTTCGTCGAGCTGCGAATGCAGCTTGGCGCCAAACACCCGCTCGGTGTCTTCGGGCCGTCCCCAGTAACCGCGACCGACGTTGTTGCCTTGCAGCCAGATTTCGCCGACTTCGCCGTCACGCAATTCGGTGCCGGTATCGGGATCGACGATCACGGCCCACAAGCTGCGGGCGACGCGGCCGCAGGACACCTGAAGCACCGCGTTGGGTGCCTCGGCGGCCACGCGTACGGCGTGACCGGCGCCCAGCTGTTCGCGGTCGAGGTAGACGACCGTGGGCTCAGCGGCATGGTCGATGGTTGCCACCAGCAGCGTCGCCTCTGCGATCCCGTAGGAGGGTTTGAACGCTATGCGCGGTAGCCCGTAGGGCGCGAACGCCTTGTTGAACGTCGTGACGGCATCGATGCTGACCGGCTCCGAACCGATGATCAGTACGACATTGCTCAGATCGACGTCGTCGCCGGGTGTGAGTAGACCACGCTGGGCCGCCCATTCGTAGGCGAAGTTTGGCGCCGCGGTGACCACGCGTCCGGTGCGCGATCCAGCCGACAAGGCATGGATCCATCGTTGCGGTCTGCGGACAAACGCGGTTGGCGACATGAGCGTGGAGTGCCCGCCGTACACCGCGGGAAAGCCAATCATGGACAAACCCATGTCGTGGTACAGCGGCAACCAGCTGACGCCATGCGTGTTGCGGTTCAGCAGATCGATGGACAGGATCATCTGCACCAGGTTGGTGCCCACGGCACGGTGGGTGATCTCCACACCGACCGGTGGACGTGTCGATCCGGACGTGTACTGCAGGTGCGAAACGGCATCGATGTCGAGCTCGACCGGAACGAAAGACTCCCCCGCCGAATCCGGCACATCATCGATGGTGATGATGTGCGGCCTGCGTAGGTGGGAAAGGTTCGCCAGAAACTCCTCGATGGCAGGCTTTGCCGCGCCGGTGGTGAGCACGACCGTCGGTTCCGAGTCGCGCAGCGCGGTATCGAGACGTTCAGCGTGGCCGGGGAGTTCGGGTGCGAACAGCGGTACCGCGATCGTGCCCGCCTTGATCGCCGCATAGAACCCGGCGACGTAGTCAATGCCCTGCGGCGCGAGAATCGCAACCCGATCACCGTCGCCGGCGAACTTCTGCACATGGGCACCGATGGCCTGCAACCGGACGCCGAATTCTGACCAGGTGACCTCCAGGGCGTGCCCCTGCGCCGTCCGATTGTGGTCCAGGTAGCGATACGCCACCGAGTCGCCGACATTGGCAATGTTGCGTTCAATGAGAGAGATCAGCGTGGTGCCCGGCGGCAGCTCGATGTTGCCGCCGGCATCCAGGCAGTCCTCGATCTCTAGCAGGCCTTTTGGAGCCGCGGAGTCCTGCCGGGAACCGTCATTCATAACCGCAGTCTAAGCAACCGCGCAGGTCTGGCACCGCAAGCACCTTGTGGCCTCGGCCATCCCGGCGACGCACCGATCACCCCTTGGCTGGCCTATCGGTCCACTAAAGTCCGTGCCTAGCGGGCCCGTCGATCGGCTCGAGGCAGGGGTATCTGTGGACTCAGGCGACTGCAACCCCGCGGCCACGACTCGCGATGCGGCATTCGCGCGCGTGCTCGCCTACCGAGACCGAGCGCGGGCCAAGCCGATGGTGCTTCGCGTACTGCTCGCCGTCTTCGGTGCGGCGCTGCTGATCGCATCCGTACCTCTCATGGTGCTGCTGCCGGAGCTGGGCATTCCCGCGGTCCTGGTCGCGTTCCGTGTCCTGGCGATCGAGTCCGATTGGGCCGCGCGCGCGTATGCCTGGACCGATTGGCGGTTCGCCCAGCTGCGTGACTGGTTCCACCGGCAGTCCGCGATTGTGCGCGCGGCGATTCTGACGGCGCTGTTGTTGGTGGCAGCCGCCCTGGTGTGGGTACTGATTGTTGAGTTCTAGCGTCGGGCGATGGTGGTTGGTGCGGGGCTCAATCTCGCCCGCAGCGCCACCATACGCCGCGCCCGCTGCTGCATCCTCGTTCTTCTTGCGCGGCCTGGGAAGTCCAACTGTGTTGTGGCTCAGTGGGGTTGGTTTGTGTGTCGACCTTGGCGGAGTTGGTCGCGGTTGGACCGGCCGTGACGTCGGGGGTGGGTGGGAGCCATGCGGTTGCCGCCATCAGCGCTGGTGCGGCAAGTAGCACGCGCGGCCAGTTGCGCCTGCGGGCCCGGCTGGGCTGAGCAGCAACTGGAGATGGCAGAGCTGGCACCGACATGGTCTGGCCCAGTTTAGCTGGTGGGAGCGGATTCAGACGGTGCGTGTTGGACCTGTGTAGGTGGCTGTGCACGCGCGCGGCGCGGCGAAGTCACCCAGACTCGCCGCGAGAGGCAAGCCTGGAATCTAGACTGAGGTCTTCAAAAAGCACCCGCCTTACCAGGCGGATACACGGTTTCACTCCCGCGCGTGGTCCAGGCCGGGTGGCAACCGGTGAGCAGGCGCGGAAGGGTGCTCTGTATGACCAGTAGCACCGAATGCCATAGACGAAGTAGAGACCAAGTGAGAGTCTGAATGGAAACCGAGCGTCTGCTGCGCGCCGCAGCTGACTTTCTCAGCACGCGGCCCAACGCCACCCTGGATGAGATCGGCGCTGCCGCGGGGGTCAGCCACTCAACGCTGTACCGCCACTTCGACGGACGTACCGCATTGCTCGAGGCGCTGGATCACGCGGCCATCGAGCAGATGCGTGATGCGCTGAAAACCTCTCACTGGCAGGAATATTCACCTACTGATGCGCTGCGGATACTGGTTGCGGCTTGCGAGCCGGTGGCGGGCTACCTGACGCTGCGCTACGTGCAAGGTCAAAGCTTTGAGACCCGGAAGTCGGTTGCCGAGTGGCGTGAAATCAACTCCGAGATCGAGGAGATTTTTCTGCGCGGCCAACGCGCCGGAGAGTTCCGCACCGACGTGACCGCAGACTGGCTGACCGAAGCGTTTTTCAGCCTCGTCTCTGGCGCAGGGTGGTCTGTCCAGCTTGGGCGGGTCGCTCGTCGCGAATTCACCCACATGATTACCGCTTTGTTGCTTGACGGAGTCAGAGCGCCGGCACAGGGGAATCTGCCGCCACCGCTTGTTGGGTTTGTCGGTCGTGAGGCCGAACTTGCCGAACTCAAAGAGTTGATCTTGAATTCGCGATTGGTGACGTTGACCGGGATCGGTGGAATCGGTAAGTCGACCTTGTCGGTGTGGGCCGCCCACGAATGTGTCGGGGAATTTCGCGATGGCGTGTGGTTGATCGAGCTGGGCGACCTGAGCAATGGTGAGCTGTTGGTTGCGGCGGCGGCCGCGGCGCTGGGCATTCGCGATCAGACCGCCAGGCCGCTGTTGGAGGTGATGGTCGAAACTCTGGCTGACCGTGAGGCACTGCTGGTGCTCGACAACTGTGAACACATCATTGACGCGGCGGTCCCGTTCATCCAGACACTGCTGGCACGCTGCCCGAGGCTGAAGATTCTGGCGACCAGCCGAGAGTTCTTTGACATCGATACCGAAGTGGTGCTGCCGGTTCCTCCGCTGTCGGTTCCCGATACCAGTCACCTGCCTGGTCTGCAGGATTTGGCCCGCTGCGATGCCGTGGCGTTGTTTGTCAAACATGCCCGTGCCAGCCAGCGCAGTTTCAAGCTCACCGAGCGCAATGCTGCGGCCGTCGCGCACATCTGTGCTCAGCTTGACGGGCTGCCATTGGCCATCGAACTGGCCGCTCCGTTGTTGCGGACGATGGCCGTCGAACAGATCGCCGCGCGGGTTTCGGACCGGGCGGGGCTCTTGACCCATGGCAAGCGCGGGGCGCCGGCTCGCCAGCGCACGTTGAACTGGTGCATCAGTTGGAGTTATGAGCGTTGTACCCCGGCCGAGCAACAACTGTGGGCACGGTTGTCGGTGTTCGCCGGTGGCTTTGAGCCAAACGCCGTTCAACGGATCTGCGCGCCAGAGATGTCCGACGATGAGCTACTCGAGGCGTTGTGTGCCCTCGAGGACAAATCGATCCTCATCCGCACCGCGGCCCAAGACGTGCTGCGTTTTCGGCAGCTGGCAACGCTGCGTGAATTTGGATACGCCAAGCTCAGCGTGCAAGAGCAAGCCGAGCTGCACCGCAGCCACCTTGATTGGTACCGCCAGCTCGCCGAGAAAGCCTGCGAGGAATGGTTTGGCGAACATCAACTCGACTGGCTTCACCGCCTGCGACGGGAGATGCCCAACCTGCAAGAAGCGCTGCAGGTTGCGCTGACCGTTGCACCCGCCGATGCCGTGGAAATGGCCACCAACCTACGCGATCCCTGGACCGCTATCGGGATGCTCCAGCAAGGGCGCCGATGGATCGAAAAGGCCCTCGACGCCGCCCCCGCCGAACCCAACGCGGCGCGACTGCAGGCGATCGTCGCAGCGGCCGAACTAGCCTTTTTGCAGGTCGATATGCCCACCATGGCCGCTCGACAGGCAGAAGCTCGTGAACTGCTCACCACCGTGACCGACCACAACTCCCTCGCCTACTTCAACGCCAACGAAGGAGCGCTCGCCCTGCTGCGCGGCGAGCTAGACCTGGCGCGGAGCTTGGCCGAGCAGTCGCTGGCCAGCGCCGACGAATTCCGGGTGCAAATCTATGCCCTCATAGTGATGATATGGACGTCGGCCGCCGCCAATGACGCCCACACCGCGGTGGCCCACGCCGAGCAGGGCCTCGCCCTGTCCAAAGCCCACGGCCAGGACATCGTCTTGCGGACCTACCTCTTGGCGGGCCTGGCGGCTAGTCGCCTGGCGCTGGGGCAACTGGACCTGGCTGAGCACGCTAACCGGGAAGGCCTGCAACTGTCGCGGACGATCAACGACACCTTCACCTGCGCGACATTTCTGGAGACGGGTTCCTGGATTGCCGCGGCCAGAAACGATCCGCGGCGCGCCGCGGTTTTGATGGCCGCCGCAGCCGCCGTGAGCCGCGCTGCCGGCGCCGGCGGCGCCGTCTCGGCACACGTGGGGCCATTCCACGAACAATGCGAACGCCAAGTCCGCAAGCAACTTTCCGAAGCCGACTATCGCACCGCCACCAACGAGGGCAGACGCCTATCCCTGGACGAGGCCGCCGCCCTCGTTCTGGGTATGGAGGTGCTGCCCGATCGAGGGTATGGCGGGTGAGGCCGGGCGGTGTAACTGGCCGGGTGCACAGCAACACGAATCAGCCATCGCCTAGCAAGTCCGCCGGGGCCCGGTGCCAACCCCGGTGACCGCGGCCAATCGACCCGCGCAAGAGCGCGATGCACTGTTTGTCATGTCAGTAGACCGTGATCGGATATGTCCATCCCCAACACGGAGCTAGCGGCTGCGGCCTGATTCTGGGAGCGGGCTTCCCGGTGCTGCCGTGGCGAGGGCTGGCGGTACCATCGCCAGGCATGGGGGTCGACTACCTGGCCGCGCTGCGGCGCGACGGCGATCGGATTGTCGCCGTGTCGGAGGCGGGCCTGGATCGTCCGGTGCCGAGCTGCGCCGGATGGACCATCGCAGACCTGATCTGGCATGTCGGTGTCGTGCACACGTTTTGGCGGCAGGTGGCTGTCGGAGCCATTACTGGACCGGAGACCTACCAGGAGCCTGCGCGGCCGCCGAACCTGGTGGACTGGTTTCGCGACGGTGTGGCCGAGACCAGTGACACGTTCGCAGGTATCGATCCCGCCGTACCGGCATGGACTTGGGGACGTCGACAAGACGTGGGATTTATCCGGCGCCGAGTTGCGCACGAAACCGCGGTGCACTGTTGGGACGCCGTAACTGCGGTAGCGCCCGAGGAACCGATCGAATCAAACTTAGCCGCCGATGGCGTGTCAGAGTTCATCGATGATGTGTTGCCGGCGATGTCGAAGGATTTGGCCGGGCCGTTTCAGACAATCTCGTTACGCGCCTGCGATACCGATACCCAATGGACGGTCCGAGTCGGGGATGGGCATTGCCATGCCACGCCGATCGAGACCGTGGCCGATGCCACGGTCAGTGCCACCGCGTCGGATCTGGTTCTGCTGCTGTGGGGGCGTCGTCGCCCAGATCGGGTTGATGTCGACGGCTCGGCCGAGGCACTGAGACGATTCTTGGCCCGGGCGACCTTCTGAGCCACACCGACCGGCTGGTTTCAGCTGGTTTCTCCGGCCGCCAGCGGTTGCTGACCAGTCTCGCGGTAGGAAGCACCGAAGTGCGGTACCTCTAGCGGGCCCTCCCGCCGGGCGGTCGAGACAGCACTGCTCAACAGCGGCGCCAGCCCGGCGAACGAACCGATGTCAAAGAGCAGCAAGGTCAGCAGCCGGTTGTGTACGTAGCCGAAGGCGCTGCCGCTCTCGGGGTCTGCCCATCCGATGGTTCCGCCCAGACCGATGTGGCCGTATCCCCCCAGCAGTCCTGGGACGGGAGAGGATTGGTAGCCCTGGTGGTAGGTAAAGGGAAGACCAAGATTGAGATCTGGCCACAGCTCGGCCTTGCCGGTCAGTCCGCTTACCGCGTCCGACGACAATAGTTGCATGCCGTCGATGACACCGTCATTGGCCAGCGCCGCATACGTCTTGGCCAGGGCGCGCGCCGTCACCACGCCGTTGACCGCTGGGATCTCGCCGTCCAGAAATGGCATGTCGTCCTGCAACATCGACAGAATTCCCGGGAAGTAGACGGCGCCAAGTAGACCAGAAAAGGACAGTCCGGCGACTTTTGGCGCGATGAAGTCCAGTAGTGGCGTGGGGATCTTGGATTGTGGTAGCAGCGTCTGTGCCGCGGTGGTCGGCGCATCGGCCGGCGGGCGGCCTAGATGGAGACCATCCGTGTCGAGCGGGCGGGCGAGTTCTTCACGGAACAGGTCACGCATACCTTTGCCGGTCACCGCGCGGGCCAGACCGGACAGCAGCCAACCGTAGGTCACTGCGTGGTACGCCATCTTGCCGTGCGTGCGATCCAGCGGTGCCGCCGCCAGCTTCTCCTCCATCCGGAGGTGATCCAGTATTTCCTTCTTACCGACACCTTTGAGGTGCGATAGCCCGGATCGATGCCGCAGCAGGTCGCTGACGGTGATTGCCGACTTGCCCTTGACACCGAACTCCGGCCAGTAGTCGGCCACGGGGGCGTCGTAATCCAGCAGCCCGCGATCCACCAGGCGGTGAATCACGGTGGCGGCCAGGCCCTTGGTGGCCGAGAACACCATTGCTCCGGTGTCAGCAGTCCAAGGGACTTCGCCGTTGCGGTCGGCCCAGCCCGTCCAGACGTCGACCACTTGACGGCCCTCGATGTAAACCGATAGCGCCCCGCCGCCGAACTTGCGTCCCGGGTACAACCCCGCGAAGGCACGCACAACCCCGGAGAACCGGGAGTTGCAGGCACCCGCTACGCCGGACGGTAGGCCATCATCGGTGGTGAGGACAGAAGGTTGCGCCATCGTGAATGATTGCAGCCCGCTCTGGCTCTGTTACATCGGAATGACGTTTTGGTCGTCGTTGGCCGGGTTTGACACCCGAATCCGGTGCTCGAGCGGCCGTCAACCTGGGGTGCCTGCGGCTACATCCACAGGCGTCCGATTGCATCGGCCAGGCTTTCGGGATCTTGTCCTTCCGTGTTGCAGCTGACGGCCACCGAAGTACGCCGGTCGCTGCTGATCCGGAATTCAGTGACAAATCCGGCCCAGCTGCCGTCGTGGTCGAGGGTGCCGTTGGCACGGGAGAAGATGCCGGCGCCATACCGGTCGCCGCTGCCGGGTTCGGTTTCCACGGCACCGGCAAGTTGCTCGTCAAGCAGCTTCTGGCCGCCCACTTTGCCGGTTCGGTAGTTGTCGGCCCAGAGCACGAGTTGGCTGGGCGTGGTCTGGATAGCGCCATCGCCGACCTGCTCCCAACCTGAGTGGAGCACCGGGAACTGCGGTGGGTTGCCGGTGTCGCCCTCGCCGTAGGAGACCGCCTCATCGGGATCTGCCGAGATCGGATCCACGACCATGGCCAGATCCAGCGGGCGGAATATCTCGATGCTCAGGAAGTCAGGTAGCGATTTGCCGGAGACCAGCCGCACGATCTCGGCGAGCAGCAGATAGTTGGAGTTCGAGTACCCGAAGCGGGTACCGGGCTTGAATTCCAGCTCAGGTGCCCCTTGTATCGCGGCCAAGGCTTGAGCTTGGGTTGTCCGGTCACTCATTTGGTACCCCTGGGCCTCGAGCAAGCCGGTGTAGTCGGGGATGCCGCTGGTGTGGTGCATCAGTTGCGCGACGGTGACGGCGGACGACCAGTCCGGAAGGTCGGGAACATAGTGGGCCAACGGGTCATCGAGCGTCAGCCTGCCCTCGTTGACCAGGAGCAGCACCGCGGTGGCGGTGAACTGCTTGGAAACCGAGCCGATGTCGAACACGGTGTCCTTGGTGACCTTCTTGTTGGTAGCCAGGTCCGCAATCCCGAGGACACCGGTCCACATGACAACGCCCTCAACGCCTACTGCGGCCGAGCAGCCCGGTTCATCGGGATTGACGGCGCCGTCGAGCACCCGCTGGCTGCGGGTCTTGAGATCGGAATTGTCCGTAGTAGGCGGCGGGGTGACGGCGGGGGGCGGGCCGCCGCAGGCGCCGAGCATCACCGCAATCACCAGAAGTGGTGCCCACTTGCTTCGCCATCCGCGCCGATGCGTCGAGGAAACCGGATTCCACCGAACCAAGCCCACCTGGTCGGGTGCAGACGACGCCTGAGCCTCAGCCTCATCACGCGCGATCACCGTTGTCGAATCCCCTTCACCACATAAAGACTCGCACACGCCCGCGTGCTGCCCGTAAACCTCGTCGGATCGGACGGTCCAGCGGATAAGCGAGTCGCACAACCAGGAATCTCTCCCCCGGCTGCGCCAGCGATTGAATGCGCTAGCGAGTGGAGGTCGGCGGCGCCACGACTCAGCCAGCGTCATCGACGGACGGCCAGGCGGCCAGCGGCCGGCTCGCGGGTTCAATCACAGCGCCGAATTTTCGGGTGCGACTCGCGTATTTATCAGGCGTCCGACCGCAACAATCGGCGGACCACCGAGCGATTCGGATCGCGTTCGCGTTCGGCGAGCATCAGCTCGATACCCTCCTCGATCGCAGCCGCCGCACGCTCGCGCACCTTGCGCGCGGCGCTATCGTCGGCTTCCCGGCCGGCGAACTCCGTGGTGTCGATCGGCTCGCCGAACCAGTAGTACTGCCGCTCGGGCCGGGGCACCGGAGTCAGCCCGACGCCGCGGACCAGAGGCGGCCCTTCGCGCATGCCGAGCAGCTTGTCGGCCAGGAACTGGGTCGGTGCCATCAGCGGTGAATCTGTATCGAGCACGATGTCGATGCCGTGCTCAGCCCCGACCGAAGCGAACGGCACGATGGGATATGCGTGTTGGATCGCTAAGCGTGCGAACCCCAGTCGGTTCTTCCACGCCAACTTGTAGCGCTCGTTCTTGCGCTTGTTGACCTCCCGGCCGCCACCGGGGAACACCATGATCAGCTCGCCGCGCTGCATCAGCTCCGAGGTGATCTCTCTGGTTCCTTCGACGACGCCCATCCGCATCAGGGTCTCGCGCCACCCCGGAATTCTGAAGTCGCGTGATCTCCGAGGGAGCGGACCAGCCGGCCCCGCTCCCACAGCTCCGCGGCGAGCAACGGGGCATCGACCATGCCGAGTGTGTTGTGGTTGCCGACGAGCAACGCATGCTCGGTTGGCACATTCTCGATGCCATATACCTTGGGCTTGATCAGTTTTCGCAGCGGCTTGATGATCCGCAACGCCGCGTCGACGTCGGCTTGTGACGGCGGGGGCGGAACAGCGGGGGCTTCGACGTTCGACACAAGCTGAGTATGCCCTCGAGATTTGGGCAAGGGGGCCATTTTGCCTGGTCGGCGTTGGGCCGGACGGATCAGCGTCGGGCGTGCCGGTAGGGTACGCGGCAGCACCGTTGCAGGCATTCGTGAGATCGGGAGTGGGTATGTCGGGTCGCAAGTTCTCCTTCGAAGTCACCAAGACCAGTAGCGCGCCTGCCGCGACGCTGTTCCGGCTCGCGACGGACGGCGCCAACTGGGCTAACTGGGCCAAGCCAATCGTCATGCAGTCGAGCTGGGCGCGGCAAGGTGACCCGGCACCGGGCGGTGTCGGGGCGATTCGCAAGGTAGGCATGTGGCCCATGCTCGTGCAGGAGGAGACCGTCGAGTACGAGCAGGACCGCCGCCACGTTTACAAGATGGTTGGGTCTTCGACTCCGGCCAAGGACTATCACGGCGAAGTGGTCTTCACCCCGAACGCATCCGGCGGCACCGACATCCGCTGGAGCGGCTCTTTTTCCGAGGGAGTTCGCGGAACGGGGCCGGTGATGCGTGCGGCGTTGGGCAACGCGGTCAAGTTCTTTGCAGGTCGACTCGTCAAGGCGGCCGAGCGGGAGGCCTCCAGCACCGGCTAGCGCTTGCCCTAATCGGTGAGTGCTGAGCTTCAGCTGCAACGGCTTTCGGCCCCAGCGGCTACTTGCCGTCGAGTTCTTGCTGATATTTCTTGGTCATGTGGTCGATGGCCTGCAGCTGCGTCTGGGCCAGACCTTCCCGCACTTCGCCGGCACGCACGGCAGCGTCGAGGGTGGGCTGGGCTTGTCCCTGAAAGTGCGGCATCACTTCGGCGGCGAACAGCTCGGCGGAACGTCTGGTCGCCGCGGGATTTGCCCATTCGTGGCCCATCTGCAGCATGCAGCCGAATCCGCCAGATTGATCCCACAGTCGCTGGACCTGTGCCCGCGCCCGCTCCGGGGTACCGATCACACCGGCGCCGTTCTCGTTGATGATGTCGATCATCTCGTCAAGTTGTTCTCCAGGCATGGTCATCTGGGGGAACGCGGCAACTTTTTGGAAATATCGGAACCAAGGCTCGATGCCGAATTTCACGTCGGCACGGGCTTGCGCATCGGTCTCGGCGATGTGAAACGGCCCGACCAGGGTCCAGTTCTTGCGGTCGGCGTGGGTGCCGAACGCCGCGGCGCGCTCTTCGACGATGCCCCAGTGATAGGCCAGCGCATCGAAGCCCTCGATCGTCAGCGTCGCTCCGATCGACAGCAGGCCGATGCCATGCCTGCCGGCCAGCCGCGCACCGGTCGGCGACGCGACGGCGGCGACCGCCAGTGGGATCCCCCCTTCCGAGAAGGGCGCAAGCTGTAATCTCGCGTCGAACAGTTGATGTGTTGCGGTCTTGGCGGTCACGGTTTGCCCAGCCAACAGCCGGACGACGATGTCGAGGTTGGTTTCCAGCAGCTCGCGGGTGTCGGTGGGGGTAAGCCCGATCATCGCTGAATCGGTGGGCAGTGAACCTGGTCCCATGCCTCCGATCACCCGACCGTGAGTGAGATGATCGAGCAGCATCAGCCGGTCAGCGACCCAGAGCGGGTTGTGATAGGCCAGCGATATGACCCCCGTGCCAAGGCGGATCCGCTTGGTCCGTTCGGCGGCGGCGGCGATGAAGACCTCCGGTGAACTGATGATCTCGCTGCCGGCCGAGTGATGTTCCCCGATCCAGGCCTCATCAAACCCGAGGGCATCCAGATGTTCGACGAACTCCAGATCGCGTTGCAGGGCCAGCGTTGGATTGGTGCCGGCACGGTGGAACGGGGCGATGAAATATCCGAACCTGAGCTTGGCCATGTCGAGGCTCCCTTGCGATCGGCCTTGACCGAACCATAACGCGGACCGACCGTCGCCGGAACGCATCAACTAACGCGCCTGGGCCACCATGGCCGGGGCGAACGTCGCCGCAAAGTTCAAGAAAGTCTCAGTGACGTCTCGCGATCACGGGTAGCTGCCGCAGATGTTGCCGATGCAGCCGCCGCCACCGCCCGGCCCGCCGCCGCCCCCACCCACGCCGGGAATGGTGCCGCCGCCACCGCCTGGTCCACCGCCGCCGGTGGGCCCACCCGGGATGCTGCCGCCTCCCCCACCCGGACCGCCGCTGCCGGTGGGACCACCGGGCACGCCGCCGCCCCCGCCCTCTGGGCCTCCAGTGCCGGACGGACCGCCCGGCGCCGGTGACGACTCTGTCGTAGGTGAGTTGGATGGGCTGGATGGGACTGTTGTTGTGGGTGTCGTGGTCGGCGTTGTGCTACTTGGCGCCTTGTTTTCGCCGCCACCGCAGGCCACCGCCAGAACAAGCATGGCGCCGCCGCCAAAAACTGCGAATGTCGTCCTGGCTTGGGATCTCATGTCACTCTCCGCTCTCGTCGCCACTGTTGGTCGGGCCTTGTTTGGTCGGGCCTTGCTGCAACCATTCGTTCCCATACCCGATCGGCTGTGGATGGAAACGAAGCATCCTGACGGTCGCTGCGGTCGTCGCATGCCCGTTGGCACCAAGCCAGCTTCCGTCATACCGCCTCCCGCCGCCGCAGTTGCCCGTTATCGGCGCCATCGTAGAAGTCTGCGCGGCGTCGCTGGGGGCTGTGGCCGCACTGGGTCTGAGCACCGAGACGCCTGCAATCACGTCTGTGGACCGGGTCCGCGGTTTGCTGCCATGGCGACCATGGGGTGATTCGCCGTTAGTTGCGCTGTCGCCGGACGAGCCTAGCTGCATTGTTCTGCATTGTTGAGATTTTCCGGACGCTGATGGCGCAAATTGCGGATTTGCGGCAGCTGAATTTAACGCATACTCGGCGAGGAAGTTCCGCGCGAAAGCGGCTTGGATCCGCTACCGAATTCCCTTGCACCTCCCCCCACTTCGGGAGGTCAACGCCTGATTCGGGCTTGACATCGAGACCGCTGGATCTGTCCTGAACGGCCCGTGTAAAGAAATTTGGCAATAGCCCGGATATGGAATCACGATCAGATAACAGCATGATCTCGTTATGATAAATATGTCAAAGTCTCTACCGGTTATGCGCGTAGTTTGTCCGCTACGAGGTCAGGGAACGCCGGAGCCCTGAGCGGCAACTTTGGATCGGGAAACTTTGGTAGTTCAAATATCGGAGCCTCGAACCTCGGGAGCAATAATTTTGGATTCGGAAATCTGGGAAACTTCAATAATGGATTCTCCAATATTGGAAGTGGAAATTTCGGGTTTGGCAATAATGGCAACAACAACATCGGTATCGGGCTCAACGAAAATAATCAGGTCGGCATCGGCCTACTGAATTCCGGCACCGGCAACGTCGGTCTGTTCAACTCGGGCGATGGAAACATCGGTTTCTTCAATTCTGGTAGCGGCAATTTTGGGATTGGCAATACCGGTAACTTCGGCACGGGAATATTCAACTCGGGCAATGGCAGTACCAGCCTCTTCAATGCCGGTTCATTTAACACCGGTGTCCTGAACGCGGGTGATGGAAATACGGGAATCTTGAACACCGGCAGCTACAACATGGGGGGTTTCAATCCAGGCTCGTCCAACACGGGTTCATTTAACATCGGGGGCGCGAACACTGGTTGGTTGAATTCCGGCAGCATCAACACCGGAATTCTCAACTCGGGAGACATGAACAACGGCCTGTTCAACACGGGAGACATGAATAACGGCATCTTTTTCCGCGGCGTCGGTCAGGGCCGCCTGTACTTCGGAATCGGACTGCCCGAGCTAACGTTGCCGCCTCTTGACGTTCCGGGGATCACGGTTCCGGGCTTCAATCTGCCTGCCCTAACACTGCCCTCGATGTCGCTACCTGCCATTACGACGCCGGCGAATATCACGGTGGGTGCGTTTGATCTGCCGGGGTTGACGCTGCCGCCGTTGACGATTCCGGCGGCGACGACGCCGGCGAATATTACGGTGGGTGCGTTTAACTTGCCGGGATTGGCGATCCCATCGTTGACAATTCCATCGATATCGATACCTGCGGGTACCGCAATTGGTAGTTTTGATCTGCCGGGGATCACCACTCAGTCGATATTCGTCAACAACATCACTACGGGTTCGTTTACCACGCCTACGATAGTAACGCCCACAATAGCTGGGCCCGTTGTCACAATTCCGGGCTTCCATCTCGATTTCAAAGCGCTCATTCCCAACAACATAATTGCTTTGCAAACAGGTATCGCGGGCCAGTATCCGGCCATTGGTAATTTTTATGGGATGGAGGGGGTCTATCTCGAGACCGGAACGCTTACACTCGGGCCCATTGGCCTCAGCGGATTCACCATCAGTCCAATCTCTATCTCCGGCTTCAGCCTGCCCAACTTCACCATCCCGGGTATCAACGTTCCGCCCATTCACCTCGCCGATTTCACATTGCCGGCGATTACCACTCCCGAGTTCACGACTCCCCCGTTGAGCATCGATCCCATTGCGCTTGATGGCTTCACGCTTCCGCAGATCGATCCGATTGCGGTTGGTGGGTTCACCCTCCCGCAGATCAACATTCCGCCCACGACAACAGGGGAACTCACCATCCCGCCGATAGGCCTGGCGTCTTTCACCACGCCTGCGCTCACCATCCCGAGCATTCACGTGCCGGCCGGTACGTTGGCGCAAGTTTCGATCCCCGCCGGTTCAGGTTTCCTCAACTCGAGCACTGCGCCGTCATCGGGCTTCTTCAATGCCGGAGCGGGCGGCAGTTCTGGGTTTGGCAACAACGGATCAGGGCTGTCGGGCTGGTTCAACACAAACGCCACCGGACTGATTGGTGGCTCGGGCTACCAAAACTACGGCAGCGTGTTCTCGGGCTTCTCCAACCTGGGCACCGGTGTTTCGGGCTTCGCCAACACCGGCACGTTGCCGTTAGCGATGACCAGTCTGGTGTCGGGCTTCGCCAATGTCGGCGGCAGCCTGTCGGGCTTGTTCTTCCAGAGCGTCACCCCGTAGCCGTCGTAGCTCCTGCCGGATGGCACGGTCAATCCATCGTGCCATCCGGTTGACTGGAACCTCGCTGGGTGAACTCCCGAGCGGCAGATGTACGCCTAGTCGCCCTTGGTGATCAACTGTCGCAGCGCCACCCGGTCCGCCGTCAGCAACTCCTCGATGCGCGGGCGGTTGACCTCCGCGACAATGATCTCGCCCACGTCCTGGTTGACCTCGCTGAAGATCCCATGCGACTTCATCTTTGAGGTCTGATACTGGTTGTCTTCGGTAGGCGTGACGTAGTAGACCGCGTCAGCCTTGAACCGGTGGACCAGCCAGAGGTGGATCAAGGTCATCAGCCGCTTCTGGCGAAGCTTGTGAGCGAACGTGTTCTGGTCACGCACGGTGAGAATGCTGCGGCCGTGGCGGTCCTTGATGGGATCGAACACGACGTTGGCCAACTGTTCGTCGTCGTTGCCGTAGATTCCCAGTTCCAGCACGTCGGAGCCGGCGCGGCGAGGCCGCAGCTGAACGCGCAGCTTTTCGCCCAGCTGGTAGTGATCGCTCCACAGCGCCAGCCACTCCTCCAGCAGCTTCTTGGGCACCTCGGTCTGCACGAGATGTTGGTGCTGTGTGGAGCCCTTGCCCATCGCCTTGGTAGTCGCCGTGCGTCCGGACGAGGCTTGCAGCGCAGCATCGCTGCGCGGGCCGCCGACCAGGGTCTGTGGTGTGCGATAAGGGGACTCGACGAGGCGCATCTTGCGCTGCAGCCGAGCCAGCGCCAGCATGCCGTCCTGTCGCAACGCCGTTGCGAATTCTTCGGAGGCAACACCATCGATCTGATGCCCACCGTAGGTGATGAAGTTGAAGACGAAGCCCATCTTGCCCAGCTCTTCGGGGAAGCGCTTCATCTCCTCGTCGGTCATGCCGGTGGTATCCCAGTTGAACGACGGCGAGAGGTTGTAGGCCAACATCTGGTCCGGGAACTCGGCATGGATCGCCTCGGCGAACTGCCGCGCGTCGGCGAGGTCGGCCGTCTTGGTCTCCATCCAGAGGATGTCGGCAAATGGTGCCGCCGCAAGCGACTTGGCGATTGCATACGGTATGCCGCCCCGGATTTGGTAGTAGCCTTCTGGCGTTTTTGCCAACTCGCAGTCCCAGCCGGGGTCGACGCCCATTTCCTTCGCCTTTTGCCGAGCCGCATAAAGCGATGCGCGCGCGGCGAAAGTCCGCCATTCTTCGGGGCTCATCGGCACCGGATCGCCTTCGCTTTGACCGAACGCGAGCACCTCGGCCACGGCCTCTGCATAGGTCATCAGGCCGGCGTCGTCCTCCCACGCGGCCACGAACCGGGATTCGACTTGGTCGAAAAGGTCGTCGATGGTCTGCATCCCGTCTTCGCGCCAGGAGTTAACGGCGTCGGAGATCAGGCCCATGATGCCGGAACGCTCGAGCCAGCCGTTGGCGGCGGCGTACTCGGCATCGGCGAGAGCGTAGAGCAGGTGACCGTTGAGTTCCTTGACGTCCAGTTCGTAGAAGCGCCGGAGCATGGCCAGGAAGCAGGACTTGTAGGAGGGGATATCGAGTTTGGTGGCGCCCAGCAGGAAAGGCTGGTCGCGTTCGTCGGCGCGGCTGTCGATCAGATTGGCTGCTTCGGCATCGGTGCGCGCGACGATGATGCCCGGGACTCGCATCACGTCGAGCTGGAAACGAGCGGCGTTGAGACGCTTGATCTGTTCGTCGGACGGCACCAGAACCTTGCCGCCTTGGTGGCCGCACTTCTTGGTGCCCGGGCGCTGGTCCTCGATGTGGTAGCCAGGCACTCCAACCTCGACGAAGCGGCGGATGAGGTTGCGCACGTGTGGATCACCGCCGTGGCCGGTGTCGGCGTCGGCGATGATGAAGGGCCGAAAATCGTAGGCCGTGGTGGTGACGCGCTGCTGGTCGGTCATCTGCAGGCGCAGGTACTCCTGATTACGGTCGGCGGTAAGCAGGGCGCGTACCAGTACCGCCGCATCGTCGGGCACCTGACTCAGCGGGTAGCTGGCCAGGTCGGGTCCGGGATCCTCGGTCGTGGAACCCTTGGCCGAGGTCGCCCATCCGCCTAGGTAGATCGCCTCGATGCCCATGCGCTTCATGCTCACGGCCTGGCCCGGCGAGTACGGGCCGAAGGTGGTTACGCTCTTCTTCTCGGCGTAGAGCTCGCGTAGGCGCTGGTAGAAGGCGCCCGCGGCGGTTCGTGCGACGGTGTAGTCGTTCGGAATCGTGCCGCGCTGCTCTACGACTTGTCGCGCCGTATAGAGGCGAACAATCCCGGCAAAACGGGAACTGTCGAAGTATCGCTGTGTGTCGGCGACTTCTTGCTCGAACGGTGTGCGGACCTCAGTGTCCGTTTCGGCGATAGCCATGGGCTTGCGCTCCTTTGTGCGCCCGGTTACCTCAACGGACCGAGTGTATCTCCGTAGCACGCGACAAAATCATCGGCTAAGCGAGTCTCTGAAATCGCTCGCAGCCGGGCGGGCGGCGCCGGTATCGTTTTTCTGTGAAAACGCAATTGCGGTTCGAACGGTGGTTCCTGCCCCTTTCGGTGCCGCTGGGCCTGGGACCCAAAAACTGCGCGGTTCGGGTCGAGGCAGGCAACCTGCACGTGCGGATGGGTTGGGCGTTCGCCGCCGACATTCCCGTAACGTCGATCAAGAGTGCCGCGCTCACCAATGCCAGGGTGTTCGCGGCGGGGGTCCACTATTCTGGCGGCCGGTGGTTGGTCAACGGGTCCGGAAAGGGCCTGGTGGCACTGACGATCGAGCCGCCGGCGCAAGCCAAGGCGGTGTTCATGTCGGTGCGGGTGCGCTCCTTGTGGATCAGTGTCACCGATCCGGATGCGCTCATTGCCGCATGCGCTACTCCCTAGCTGCGCTCAGCGCAGGCCGGGGTGCGCCCGCTGCTTCAGCCAATCTCGCTGCCCGCGGATGAAGTCGGCGTCAACGACGCTGCCGTGACCGGGGACGTAAATGGCGTCGGGTCCGCCGATCGCCAGTAGACGCTCGAGTGTTGCGGGCCATGCCGCGACGTCAGAATCGGCGTCGATGGCGGGGTCGGCGGACTCCTCGACAAGGTCACCGGTGAAGACGACGACCGGTCCGGTCTGAGCAGCCGGCGCGGTCGCCACGACCACCAGGTCTGAGCTGGTGTGGCCACGGCCGAGATGGGTGATCCGCACGCGGCGGTCGCCGAGGTGGAGGTCGGCGTCCAAGATCGGGTGCCGAGGCGGTCGCAAGGCTGCGATTGCGGTATCGATCTCCCCAGCATCGGCGCCGTGGTGCAGCGCGTCCTCGCGCAGCTGGTGGCCAGCCGAGGAGAGGTATTCGGCGACTTCGGGCGCGCAGCATATTTCGGCGCCGACAAAAGCCGAGGAGCCCAGCACGTGGTCGAAATGCTTGTGTGTCAACGCGATGTGTGCCACACGGCGGTCGGTGAGTTGCCGGATGTCGGCCTGAATTGCGGCCGCTTCGCGCAGCGTTGAACCGGAGTCGACGAGCAGTGCGTCGTCGCGGCCGATCACCAAACCGACTGTGACGTCGCAGAACGGCAGCCGACAGCGATAGACGCTGCCGGGCAGCTGTTCCCAGTCGTAGTTCACAGCTAGCAACGTAGGCCGTCGCGGGCGTGCGCGGGCCGATTGCGGCATGCGTCTTGCCGGTCGGTCTGGCTGGGAGTCGACGATTGCAGCGCCGGGCGCCAACTTACTACGGGCGATGCGCGGCGGAGTACGGCTGTGTTATGACGGAAAAGTGTTCGAGGACGCGAGTGCCGAGCAGGCCCGGGCGATCCTGGCGGCCGCGCATTGTGTCACCCAGCAGACCATCGATCCCGCCGATCCCCGCTCCGGCCGCGGCGAGGGAGTCGTCGTCGCCGCGGGCCGGTTGTTGTTTCGCCCCGCCGTGGAGATAGAGCCGAGTGGATTGGGGCGCATCGAGCCGCAGGAACTGGCTCGCGCGGTGGGGCCGGATCGTGATCTGGCCGAACACGCCGCGGCGCTGATCGCCTGCGCCTCGCTCTCCGATGGCCGGATCGATCCTGGGCGGCTGCGCAAGGTGGTCGAGTACGCCCACGCGACGCATGTTCGGGCGGGCTGGGTGCGAGACGTGCTCCAGGTGGCTCGTGGGCATCTCGCCTGGGCGATGGCGGACATGACGCGACGCAACAGGTCGACCTTCCCCGGCTGGGCAAGCCCAGACGACACGCTCACCGAGATGATGCCCTACCGGGCGCAGACCGATGAGGACAAGAGGCTGGCCGCTCGGTTCCTGGCCTTGGAAGGATTGCCCAAAGGAACTTTCGGGCACCAGTTTTGGGCTCACTTCCGGCGGCACGGTTTCGGATTTCCCGGTGAAACGGAAGCGTTCACGGGATTGTTTGCTGTTCCTCATGACGGTCTACATGTGCTGTCCGGTTACAGCACCTCGATTCAGGGTGAACTGCTGGTGAGTACCTTCACCGGTGCAATGCACCGCCGCGATGCGCTGCGCGCGCATATCTTGCCGGTGATCTTCGAGTGGCACGTGGGCCACGAGGTCAACGGTATCGGCGCGCGCCGAGGAGCGCTGGACCCGGTCAAGTTCTTGGTCAGCTGGCAGCGCGGGGATTCGATGACCGCCGATGTGCTGGCGCCGAATTGGGACTTCTGGTCGGTCGTGGATGCCGAACTCGACGAACTACGAGTCAGGTACGCCATTGCTCCGTTGCTGCCGGCCGACGCCGCGGCGGGTGACGGGGTCATCGTGGCGGATAAGGCGGACCCCTACGCGAACTAGCCGAGCATTATGTCGGAAAAAGTTGACATGTCGGAAATCTCCGACATATATTCGTCGGGTGTGTACCCCGGAACGCATTTGCGACCGCATCTTCGTCGCGCTGGCTAGTCCGGTGCGGCGCAAGCTACTTGAGATTCTGACCGGGCAGCCGCTATCGGCAGGTGAACTCAGCGACCGGTTCGAGCTGAGTCGCCCTGCCATCGCAGAACACCTCAAGGTGCTGCGCGAAGCCGGGCTGGTCAGTGACGAGGCGCAGGGGCGCCGGCGCATCTACCGGCTGACCGCCGAACCGCTGGCCGAGCTGGGTGAGTGGCTGCATCCATTCGAGAAGCTCTGGCGAGAAAAGTTGTACGCACTTGCCGAAGCGGCCGAGGAGCAGCAGTGAGCCCGACGATTTGCGTGGACCAGTTCGTGGCTGCGCCCCCGGAGAAAGTGTGGCGGCTGCTGACCGAACCCGATCTGCTGCGGCGCTGGTGGGCCGAGGGCGAGGTGGCCGCGGTGGTTGGGCACCAGTTCGAACTCGACATGCCGGGTTTTGGAAAGCAACCGTGCAAAGTGCTCGAGGTGGACCCGCCGCGCCGCTTCGTCTACACCTTCACCGCCGCCTGGACGCTCGCCTGGACCTTGGAGCCCGAAGGCGCTGGCACCCGGGTGTTCTTGGAGCACAGTGGCTTTGATCGCAACGATAAGCGTATGGCCGATGCGTTCCTGCGCATGGGGCCTGGCTGGCGCGATGTGGTTCTCCCCCGCCTGGCGGCGGCCGTCACGGCGACTGCCGATGGGGCCGAGAAAGCAGCCATCGGCGAGTAATTCCGCAAGCTGCGGTTCGATGAGTCCTGATATGGAGGAACAATGCGTGCTGTCGTAATCACGAAACATGGTGACCCGTCGGTCCTGCAGGTGCAGCAGTGGCCCGACCCGCCGCCGCCCGGCCCGGGTCAGCTGCGGATCGCGGTTCGCGCGGCGGGGGTGAACTTCGCTGACCACCTCGCCCGCGTGGGTCTCTACCCGGATGCACCGAAGCTTCCGGCGGTGGTTGGCTACGAAGTCGCCGGGACTGTCGAGGCGGTGGGCGCCGGCGTCGACGAAAGCCGGATCGGCGAAAGAGTTTTGGCTGGGACACGGTTCGGCGGCTATTCCGAGATAGTGAACGTCACGGCGACCGACTCGGTGGTGCTCCCCGAAGGATTGAGCTTTGAACAGGGGGCCGCGGTCCCGGTGAACTACGCAACCGCGTGGGCGGCTCTGCACGGGTACGGGTCGTTGCGGGCCGGAGAGCGTGTGCTGGTGCACGCCGCGGCCGGTGGTGTTGGCATCGCGGCTGTTCAATTCGCCAAGGCGGCGGGTGCTCAGGTGCACGGAACCGCATCTCCTGGGAAGCATCAGCGGCTTGCCGAATTGGGAGTCGATCGGGCCATCGACTACCGCCGGGACGGCTGGTGGAAGGGCCTGGACTCCTATGACCTCGTGCTCGACGCGCTCGGGGGCACCTCCCTGCGCCGATCGTATGAGCTGCTGCGGCCGGGAGGCAGGCTGGTCGGCTACGGGGTTTCCAACATGCAGGAGGGCGAGAAGCGCTCGCTGCGCCGGGTGGCCCCACATGCGCTATCGATGCTGCGCGGCTTCAACCTGATGAAGCAGCTCGAGGAGTCCAAAACCGTGATCGGTCTCAACATGCTGCGATTGTGGGACGACCGTGGCACGCTCGAGCCTTGGATCGCGCCCCTGAGTGAGGCGCTCGGTCAAGGTACCGCTGCGCCGATCGTTCACGCGGCGATACCGTTCGCCGAAGCGCCTGAAGCGCACCGCATTCTGGCGGCCCGGGAGAACATCGGCAAGGTTGTGCTGGTGCCATGAGCGTTCGGCGCGCATCGGTACACGTATAGCCAGTCGCCAATGCTGTTGCGCTATCCCGATGTTTGCCGTGTGGCCACATCCTCGAGCACCTGATAGGCAGCGTTGTAGCCCGGTATGAAGGTGATGCCCGGGCCGCCATGGCATCCAGCGCCGCCGAGGTAGAGGCCGTCGATGGGAATCGGAAAGTCGAGAAATCCCCTGGGGCCGGGGCGGTTAGGCCCCATCAGATCCGGATGCAACAACCCGTGGCAGAAGTCACCCGAGGGGGCCCCGAACATTGTTTGCATGTGATACGGCGCGAACGTGATGTAGCGGATCACAATGTCTTTGAAGTTGGGGGCGAATCGGGTGATCTTGTCGATAACGCGTTGGGCCATAATGCGTTTCAGATGACCATGTTGGTCGCGGTCGACCTCCACCGGAAACGCGTACGCATAAGCGCTGGCGGCGTGCTTGCCCGGCGGTGCGAGGCCGCTGTCGTGGACCGAGGGAATCTGCATCCCCATCGAGGGATTCTCCGGCACGATGCCTCGCCGGCAGGTTTCCCATTGCTGTTGCTGTTCCTCGGGCGTTCCGAAGATGCCGACCGACTGCTGCATTCCCGGCTCATTCAACAGCTCATAGGGTGGTGCGAATTCGGGTAGCGCGTCGAGGGCGAAGTGGATCTGTACGAAGGAGGCCCGATGGTCGCGCCCGGCCAACCGTGCCAGCAGATCTGCCGGGACGTGTTCCGGCCTGACGAGCTTGGCTAGGGTCACGTCCGGTGCCAGGTTGGACACCACGACCGGCGTGCCGATCACCGAGCCGTCGGGCAGTCGCACACCAGACACCGCCCCACGGTCAACGACGATCTCCACTACTTTCGAGCGGAATCGGATCTCGCCGCCGGCCGATGCGAAACGCTCCCGCAGATGATCGGTCAGGGCACCGATGCCGCCCCTGAGCTTGGTCATCATCGCGGTGCTGTCGTCGGGCACTGCAAGGGCAAACGCCAGGCAGGCGGCACTGCCAGGAGTAAATGGTCCACGGTAGGTGGAATTGACGGCCAGAAGCGCCAACATTCCGCGCATCACCGCATGTTTTTCCTTGTCCGGCAGGAATCGGTCAATCACGTCCATAGCGGAGCCGAATAGCATTTCGTGAATAGCCCTGCGCTCGGCCTGGTTGGTGGCGCAGGCATACATCTCGTCGAGGGTCCGGGGCGGCGTGCGCACCTCGAAGCGGCCGAGTGCCCGGGCCGGCCCCTGACTCCAGCCGATCAGCTCGGCCATGCCGGTGACAGTCGCCGAGCCGTGCTTTTCGCCTAGGTGTGAGATCAGTTGCAGCGGATCGCGATAGAAGATCATCGCCTCTTCGCCGGATTCGCCGATGTTGGTCGACATCACCTCGGGTGCCACGGTGGGCAAGGTGTCCAGCCCAAGCTCTTTGCTGATTTGGCTGGCCGTCGGAAATTGCACCGATCCTGCGATCTCGAAGTGGAAGCCGTCGATCAGTTCAACCGTTGCGGCCATTCCTCCGGCGTATGTGTTGGCTTCCATGCATAGGGTGCGAAGTCCCGCGCGTTGCAGAACCGCGGCGGCGGTCAACCCGTTGTGCCCAGCTCCCACCACGATCGCGTCATAGTCCGTCACGGCTATTTCCTCCCGAGTAGGCAATGCGCACGTCCCAGGTTATGTCAGTACTGACATATTTTGAAGATGTCAGCCCTGACATCTTTTGCGCCGCTGAGATAGCATCGGCGCGAGATGACCGTGCCCACCAACCGTCACGAACTGCGTCGACGATCCACCCACGAAGCGCTGCGGCGGGCTGCATTAAAGAGCTTTGCGCGTAAGGGATTTGCTCAGGTGACGGTGACCGAGCTGGCACGAGAGGCCGGTGTTACCGAACGGACGTTCTTCCGGCATTTTCCGACCAAAGAAGCGGTGCTGTTCCAGGACTATGAGAACCAGCTGGAGTGGCTCGCGCGGGCGCTTGCCCAACGCCCGGTGTCCGAGCCGCTCTTTGATGCGGTCTTGGCCAGTGTCGCCGCCTTTCCGCATGATCTGGAAGTGGTGCGCCAGGCCGCAACCGCTCGAAGCGAGTTGACCAGCGCGGATCGGATCGCTAACCATCTGCGGGTGGTGCAGTCGTCGTTCGCGCAGGTGCTGACCGCGTTCGTCAGAGACCGGTATGCGGATGTGGCCAATGTCGACCTTGTTGCGGAGGTCGCCGGCGCGACGATTGCAGCGGCTCTTGTGGTGGCGGTGGAAAATTGGGGCCGCTACGGGTGTGCCGAAGACCTCGGCGAACTGGTGGCCGCGAGCCTGGATCTGGTGCGGTCCGGTTTGGCGCCGCTGTCCTAGCGGCGGTGAAGGTGTCCGGTATTGTCAACGGCGCTGCGTTGCGCCAGTCGCGGCTTCTGGTCTACGGCGCCTTGGGGCATGGCAGGCCAGGGCAACCGAAATTCGTAGGCGGGCAGGACAAGTCCAGTATTTCTGAAGTGTGAGTGTTACGCCAGGGATCGGCCATGGCGGGGCTGCCCTTGATGTGCGTGATGCATTGGAGGCGCATTGTTGTGAGCCTGCGGGTTCGTGCAGGGGTGGCGAGCGCCGGTACGGCCGCTACCGCGCTGGCCGATTACGGTGTCGCGGGGTTGGGTCGGATCGGTGAGCCTGGCTGTTGCGGAGGTAGTCGGGCATGACATCGCCGCTCTGGATGGCTTCGCCGCCTGAGGTGCATTCGTCGTTGCCGAGCACTGGACCGGGGCCCGGAGGAATCCTGGTGGCCGCCGCCGGGTGGCTATCGCTGGGTGCGCTTTTCGAGGCAACAGCGGCAGAGGTCGATCATCAAATTTGCGAAGCGATACGCCTCTGGCAGGGCCGTGCTGCCGATGATTATGTAGCAGCGCACACCCCTTACGTGGTGTGGCTCGACCACGCCGCAATCGTCTGTCAGCGGGCTGGTGCTGCGCTCCAGATGATGGTGGCGGCATATGGCGATGCCTTAGCCGAGATGCCCACGATGGCGGAATTGCAGGAAAATCATGCTGTACACGGGGTGCTGGTCGCGACGAATTTCTTTGGCCTAAACGGGGTTCCCATAGCTGTGAACGAGGCGGACTATGTGCGGATGTGGATCCAGGCCGCCGGCGTGATGGGCGTTTATGAATCCTGCACGAGTGCGGCGCTACTCGAGGTGCCGCCGACCTGCCCATCCCCGGTGTTGGTCAATCCCGGCGTCGAGGGGGTTGGCAATGCCACCAGTTGGTCCGGCTTCGCCGACAGCGACGAATTCTCCGTCTCTTCCTTCAACGACGGCGTTCTTGGGCTGGACGTTGCGGGGGAGCTATGCGAGTTTGACCCGTTCGACGGCCTTGATCTTGACGGTTGCCAGTTGGTCAGCGTCTCCACGACTCAGGGATTCGGCGCAGCTATGGATGTGACCGCAGCACCGGGCTCGCCGCTTTCGGGAGCGGCGTTAGCTCCCACCGGCCACATCTGCGCTGGGGTGCCGTTGGCGACCAGCACGCCGTTGGGGGTCACCCGTCACGTTGGCGACCTTCAGATGATGGCAGCACGAGACAACTCCGATCGCGCTGTGGTGGACGCACCCCACGAAATACTCGTCAGTGATTCTCGCGGGGGCACAGCCCAGTCGGGGCGTCAGGTTCGGTGCGTCCCGGAGTGGGATCGGCCTCCGTGGTGCAGGCAGCGTCCGATGGGAGGCCGGTGTCGGAGCTGGCAGGCGGCCGTGGTGCAGGAACGGTGGGCTTCGCGGGGGTCTCCGCCACCGGCACCAAGGTGCGGCCCGCGGGTTTGTCGGCGACCGGTGGTGGTGAATTCGGCAGTGGTGCCGGCGTGCCCGTCTTGCCGGCTACCTGGCCGCTGCAGGTTGTCGGCTCCACTAGCGGTAGCGGGGTCTCGCCGCCGGCCCTGTGAGAGCACACCACCGACAACTACCGACGACCCAGAGCGCAACAGCTGGCAGCCCTTCCCGCCGGCCAGCGCGGGGGCCATGGCTTCCCGTTCGTGGCCGCCGACCGGGATCCGATGCGCTTCGGGGTATGCCGCCGTCCTCGGCCACTATCAGATATGAGATCGCAAACCCTGCTCGGTGAGCATCGACTCGTCGACGGCTATGCGGCGTATGTCTTCGTCGACCCCGAGGCTGTCAAACATCACAAAATTGACGTGCTGTCAAGTGAATTATTAGCGCTATTCGGGCGGGCGTGCCATGACTCGCCGCTGCGATTGCTGGTTACAGCGAGGTAATTCCGTCTCTCCATATCGTGCTACATCACCGCAGGCTAACGTGCTATATGGGCGAATGCGTGTTCGGCGCTTATGCGAACTCCCCGCAGCAAAAATTCATCGCATCATGAAATGTAGATTCTAGAATGTAGTTTTGAATTCAAAATGAGCTTCATTTGTTAAACGTGTGCGAAAATTCCGCCATTTTGTGCTCACATTTCTCTGGTCGATGTCAGGATTGCCTACGTGGCCAGCTGCGCGAGGCCACGCCGAACGCAGGACCAGAGAGGAGCCATCATTTTCACGCTAAAAGCAACTCGCTCCAAGGGGTCTGCGCGGGTGTCCGCCGCGGCGACGTCTCCCCTACTTCGACCGGAATCGGCGCCTGCACCGCCGCCGCCGCCGTCTTTACCGCAGTCTGCCGAAGCCGGAAATCATCGGATCGTGAGATGTGAACGAGTTCCGTCGAGATCGCTGTCTTACGACCAACGTTCGGCGCTGCTGGACCGTCTTTATTCTGTCTACAGCGAGACCATGTACGGGCACACGCGCGAACAATTCGAAGAGCACCTGTTCAGCGCTGGCGAGCTCACGTTTGCGCTTTATTACGGCACTTTTGGCGAGTTGGCCGGGTTCGCCATTAACGGTGTTCAATGCGTCACTCATGGGAAAAGTCGGATGGCGGCGTTTTCCGGCGGTGGCTTCTTCCGGCCCGGGTATAACGGATGCGGCGTGGTCGCCATGTTTTTCGGACTGCGTCAGGCGCTGCGCTTCAAACTCCGCCAGCCGGGCACCGCTTTGGGGTACCTCGCTCGCACCTCCTCACCGGTTGCCTACTGCCTGTTCACCCGGACCATGCCGCGGGTATATCCGTGTCGCACCTGCGCGACGCCGGCTGAGGTCGACAACTTGGTGCGGAGCATTGGCGAGGGCCGACACTACGTTCGGACCAACGCGGATTCCTGGGTGGTGCGCTCGGACGGGATTCCGCGCGACGCGTCTCGCATGAGCAAGCTCGACGATCACCCGGACGTGAGGTTCTACAGCCGAATCAATCCGCGATTCTGCGAGGGTGATGCTCTGTTGGTCTGGATACCGCTCAATGCCGCCAACATCTTCGGCGGGTTGTATCGCCAGGTAAGGCTGCGCGTCTTCCGATGGTCGCAGTAGTTCGCAACGGCTGGACACGCGAGGGCGCCCGCCAGGTGCTACTCGCGGTAGGTGCCGGTGTGTTGTATGGCAGCTGGGCGGCGTTTGCCAATCAGGCGGGCGGCGCCGCGGTGGCGCTGCGCGCGGCTTTGACACAGATGCTGTTGAGTATGGCCGCGACCCTGATGTTGGAGCTGGTGCTGGAGCGGCTATTTCGCTTGGGGCGCACTCCCAGACGCGGCTTTTGGCTGTCGTGGCTGGGGTCGTCGATGCTGGCCGCGACCGCATTGGTGACGGGGCACGTCCTGGTAGGTACGCCGCACGTTGCCACCACGATCGCGCCGTCACTGATGGTCGGCACCGCATTCTGCTATCTATATGCGTGCGGGATGCTCGCGCGCCGCGGACGCGGGCACCCGAGTCTGGCGGCGTAGATACCAGCAGTTCGAAATGCGCTGCTCACCCCGGTAGGCTGCAGTGCTATGGGCTCGAAGGTAATGGCATCCCACGCGGCGCGCCTTGGCGCTGCGGGATTGCTGCTTGCGGGCTGGGCGGGGTCGATGGGCGTTGCCGCGGCCGATCCCCAACCAGCGCCGCCCGCGCCGAAGACGACGATGGATCACGACGGCACGTATGCCGTGGGCACCGACATCGTTCCCGGTACCTATACGTCGGCGGGGCCGGTCGGCGACGGGACCTGTTATTGGAAGCGCATGAGCAACCCCGATGGCGCCCTCATCGACAACGCGATGACCAAGAAGCCTCAGGTAGTGCAAATCGAGCCGACCGACAAGGCGTTCAAGACGAGCGGCTGCCAACCCTGGCAGAGCACCCCTGACGCCGATGTGCCCGCCGAGCTTCCCGGCCCGGCCGCCGGGGGCCAGCTGCAGATGAATCTGGGGATACTCAACGGGCTGCTCGCTCCGAATGGTCAGCAAGTACCCCCGTCCTAATTGAGGTCGATCTTGGGCAGCGGTCGCACCGCGGCAAGTGATGCGCAACAAGTCGTCGTCATCGGTGCCGGCGTCAGCGGGCTGACGTCGGCCCTGTGCCTGGCCGAAGCGGGTTGGCCGGTGCGGGTGTGGACCGATCTGCTGCCACGGCAAACCACCTCCGCGGTGGCGGGTGCGGTGTGGCGACCGCGATTTGTGGAACCCGTCGTCAAGACCCGAAAGTGGGCCGAGCAGTCACTGCATCGGTTTCGCGAGCTGGCCGACGATCCGACCAGCGGTGTGCAGCTGATGCCCGCTATCAGTGTTGGGGAGATAGCCGAGGTGGACGTGACGGCGTCTGGGGAGGACATGATTCCCGGCCTGCGTCCGGTCGCCGATACCGACGTTCCGGACGGCTTTCCCGCGGCCACTGCAGCGACCCTGCCGATGATCGATATGCCCCGCTACCTTGATTACTTGACGACGCGGCTTGCCGCGGCGGGTTGTGAAATTGAGATACACCCGGGTGCGGTCGCTGACCGAAGCCGCTCAGAGCGCGCCGATCGTGATCAACTGTTCTGGTCTGGGTGCCAGGGAGTTGGCCGGCGATGACACCCTTCGGCCGCGATTTGGCCAGCATGTTGTGCTGGCCAACCCCGGCTTGGACCAACTGTTCATGCAGCTAGGTGATGGCCCGGAATGGATCTGCTACTTCCCTCACCCGCACCGGGTGGTGTGCGGCGGCATCAGCATTCTTGATCGCTGGGACACCACTGCGGATCCCCAGGTGACCGACCGTATCCTGCGAGACTGCCGGCGGATCGAACCCAGATTGGCCGACGCGCCGGTCATCGAAACAATTACCGGATTGCGGCCCGATCGGCCGTCGGTGCGTGTGGAAGTCGAACAGATTGGGGCGACGCGGTGTATTCACAACTACGGTCACGGGGGCGATGGTGTGACTTTGTCGTGGGGTTGCGCGCTTGATGTTGCGCGGCTGGCCGGCCTCGATTGCTGAAGGGCAGGGCCCGCTCAGTGCCCGTTGGGAACGGGCGACAACGCGGCTTCGACCGACGAATACATCGGCAGCAGACGGCGCAGTCCACACGCGGCAATGGTGCGGGCAACGATGGGCTGGTTGCTCACCAATCGCAGATTCACGCCGCGCCGACGGCACCGCACCGACTCTTGGGCCAAAACCGCATAGGCACATGAGCCAATGAAATCCAGGTCACGAATATCGATCACGAACGGACCCGGCGCGATGGCGATGGCAGCGCTGCGATTCACCAACCGCTGCCAGACCACCTCATTGCTGGCGTCAACGTCTCCTCCGACGTGAACAACCACTGCCGAGCCGGTGCACTCGGTGACCGCCCGTAGACCGGTATGCGGATCCCCGGCGGGTGAACTCAGCCGGGTGCTCGATGAACTAGGCGATGACCCCATCGCGACGGTGTTCACTCTTCGCACTATCCCGTCCTAGTGTGCCGTTAGGTAGCGCCGACCTGGATCCGCGAGGACAAACCATCGGTCCTCGCAATCGCAGCAGAGCTACTGTCTCCGAGCGCGTTAGCGAGCTGTGTTCGTAAGCATATGTGCAACTGTGGCTGACAACATAGGGTGTCGCGTGCGGTAATTTAATTTATGGTCGTGTTCTACCTGCCCTCAGCAACCTAATCGAAGGCCAACTAATAATGGCTAGCCGCGCGCTACGCGGCGCAAATCACGAGTCAGCAACGACAGAAGCCAGCTCACGATCGACAAGAGGATGGCGGCCCAGACGGCGGTCCACCAGAAGTGGTCGATCTGCAGGCCCCACCTGGTGGTGTCTTCGGTGATCCGGGCGGTGATCCACAACATGAACGCGTTGATGACGACGTGAATGAGGCCCAGCGTCAGGATGTAGAGCGGGATTGACAGAAATTGCACGATGGGCTTGATGATGGCGTTGACGAGGCCGAAGATCACCGCGACAACGAAGATGATCCCGATCTTCTCCAACGTCGTGTCGCCACCGACAAATCGGATCCCCGAGATGCAGAGCGTGACCACCCACAATGCAAATCCTGTGACGGCGGCGCGTAGCAGAAAAGGTCCCATGCGCCGATCCTGCCATTCAATTCAGCTCGTAGAAGCGCTGGGCGTTGAGTCCAGCGATCTTGTTCCGAGACTGTTCACCGATGTCGGTCCTGGTGCGCAGCTGCTTCGTGCTCTCGGGCCACTCGCCGTCCCAATGCGGGTAGTCGCTGGCGAACATGATGAAGTCATCGCCCAGCACGTCAATCACGCCAGGCAGGATTGGCTCGTCGGGCTCGCAGGTCACCCAGACGTTGCCGGCGCGCAGGTAGTCGTGCGGGTCGCGGCGCCAGCCTCCGTCGATCCAGTCACCGCGCTTCTCGTAGTGCTCGTGCAGGCGGTCGACAAAGAAGGGGACCCAGCCGACGCCCGCCTCCAGAAAGGCAACTCGCAATCGGGGATGACGGTCAAAGACACCGCCCGAGACCAGCGCGGTCATCGCCGTCATCTGGTCGAAAGGGAAGCTGATGCAGTGCACCTGGATGTAGTTGGTGAAGCGGTCCACGCCGATTTTGGGCAGGTGCATACCGGGGGCGCCGTGAATTCCCAGCGGCATCCCCTGCTCGACGGCGGCGGCGTAGAACGGATCCAGGTCGGCATGGTCAAGGTTGCGGGACTTGAGCGCGGGTGGGACCAACGTTGCGACCAGCCCCAGCTCGTTGGCCTCTTTCATGATGTCGATGGCCACTTGCCCGTGTTCGATGGGAGTGACACCGACACCGCGTAGTCGCCCGTTTGTCGGGGCACAGAAGTCCGCGATCCACTCGTTGTAGAGGCGCGCGAAACCGGCGGCGAACGCCGGGTCTTCCAGGCTGGGAACGCAGAGCCCGACGCTGGGATAGAGCACCATCGTGTCCAGGTGATCGCGATCGGCGTCGGCGAGTACCCCATCGGCTGTCGCACAGTTGATTCCGGGAGCTTTGCTGATGCCGTGTTGGGGCGGACACCCGGCCCCGGGACCGTTGTCCTGCGGGTAGTGCCGGCCCTCGATCATCAGATGCGGTCGACCGCGCGTAGTGAGTCGCACCCGGTCCGGCCAACGACGCAGCGCTTCGCCGGTCAGCGACGCGTTTTCGGCGACATGTCCATCGGCATCGATGATTCGCATATACGCCCAAGCTACTCGCGAGTGGCCGCCACCCCAGGTGCGCGGTCCGGCGTGCGGTACGCCACGATGCAGAACGTGAAAACACCGTGGCTGAACGTCGACCAGCGGAATTCGTTTATCGCGGCGTTCTTGGGCTGGACGATGGACGCGTTTGACTACTTCATCGTGGTGCTGGTCTACGCCGACATCGCCAAAACCTTTCATCACACCAAGACCGAAGTCGCGTTCGTGACCACCGCGACGCTGGCCATGCGGCCGGTGGGTGCGTTGATCTTCGGGCTGTGGGCAGATCGGGTCGGCAGGCGCGTTCCGCTCATGGTCGACGTGGCCTTGTACTCGGTGGTCGGGTTCTTGTGCGCCTTTGCCCCCAACTTCACGGTGCTGGTGATCTTGCGCCTGCTCTATGGCATCGGCATGGGTGGTGAGTGGGGATTGGGTGCGGCGCTTGCCATGGAGAAGGTTCCCGTCGGTCGGCGCGGATTTTTCTCGGGGCTGCTGCAAGAGGGCTATGCGTTCGGCTATCTGCTGGCCACGGTGTCGAGCCTGGTGGTGATGAACTGGCTGGGTCTGTCCTGGCGCTGGCTGTTCGGGTTGTCCATCATCCCCGCGTTGATCAGCCTGATCATTCGGTACCGGGTGAAGGAATCCGAGGTGTGGGAGGCCGCGCAGGACCGGATGAGGCTCACCAAGACCCGAGTCCGAGACGTGCTGCGCAACGCGGCGATCATCCGGCGGTTCGTCTACCTGGTGTTGCTGATGACCGCCTTCAACTGGATGAGCCACGGTACCCAGGACGTCTACCCGAGTTTCCTCACCGCCACCACCGACCACGGTGCCGGATTGTCGTCGGCTACCGCCCGCTGGATCGTGGTCGTCTACAACGCGGGCGCCATCATCGGCGGGCTGATGTTCGGCACCCTTTCACAGCGCTTCGGCCGGCGATACACGATTGCGTTCTGCGCGGTATTGGCGTTGCCGATCGTGCCGATATTCGCTTATTCGCGTACCGCCGCGATGCTGTGCCTGGGTTCCTTCTTGATGCAGCTATGCGTGCAGGGGGCCTGGGGCGTGATCCCGGCGCACTTGACCGAGATGTCGCCGGACGCCATTCGCGGCCTCTACCCCGGGGTCACCTATCAGCTCGGCAACCTGCTGGCGGCGATGAACCTGCCCATTCAGGAACATCTGGCCGAAACCCACGGGTATCCGTTTGCCTTGGCCGTGACAATCGTGCCGGTGTTGACCGTGGTCGCGGTGCTGGCGCTGATCGGCAAGGACGCGACCGGTGTCCACTTCGGCACTGCCGAGACCGCCTTTTTACCAGGGAAGACATGACGCAGACAGCGTCGGGATCGCGAAATGCGCGCTCCGGCTAGCCCGACTCGGGAGCGGTCGCCGCACGATCGACCGGCGGCGAATCGTCGGCCGAGTTATTCGCTCAACGCACGCCGCAACAGGTGCATGGCAACGGTCGTTGAGCGTTCGCGGATGTCGGACCGATTTCCGGGCAGCCGCAGCGTTCGAGTGACGTTGCGACCGTCGCCGACCAACACGCAAAAACAGACTGTCCCGACCGGCTTTTGCTCGGTTCCCCCACCGGGACCGGCGATTCCGGTAATCGCGACCGCGGTGTCGGCGCCGAAGCGCTGCAATGCCCCCGCCGCCATGGCCTGCGCCACCGGTTCTGAAACTGCCCCGTGCATCTCGATCAGTGCTGGGTCGACGCCGAGCAACTCGGCCTTGGCCTCATTGGAGTAACTCACCACACCGCCCATGACATAGGCCGAAGAGCCAGGGCGGTCGGTGAGCCGAGCGGCCAGGACTCCAGCGGTGCACGATTCCGCGGTCGCGATGCGCCGGTCGGCAAGCAATCGTGCCACCAGATCGTCCACCTGCGAGCCGTCTTCGGAGTAGATTTGATCGCCATGGCGATCGCGCAGCAGTCGCGCTACTTGCGCATAGGTGTCTGCCGCGCCCGGTTCGTACCGCGTGACCATCTCGATTTCTCCGCGCCGCAGGCATGTCGTGATCTCTAGCGCGCCAAAATCGGGGATGGTCGTCTCGGCACTGCGCAAGGTCTCGGCCAACCCGGACTCCGGCAGTCCGAACATCCGTATTGTCTCTTGCCGGTAGGTCGTTCGGCCGGCGATCGCCTCCTGCGCCCCGGGCATCTGAATGGCACTGTGCCACATGGGCTGAAGCTCGCGCGGGGGTCCTGGAAGCACCATGACCGCCGGCTTTCCCGGCACCACCAGACCAGGCGCGGTACCCACCGGATTGATCACTTGCGCACCAACCGGGATCATCGCTTGCTTCTGATTGGCGGCCAGTACCGAGTCGAAGTTGCCGGGGTCGAAACCCGGGTTGCGCGCCATCAGCCTCTTGAGGATGTTGGCGATCGTGTCTTCCAGTTCCGCGTCCAGTATCAGCTCGCGTCCACAGAAACGGGCGACCACCTCGACGGTCATGTCATCGGCCGTAGGTCCTAGGCCACCGCTGGTGATGATCAGGTCGAGGTCCTGGTCTGCCATGAATCGCAGCTGCGCTTCGATGTCGGCAGGGCGGTCGCCGCAGATGGTGATGTGGGCCAGCTCGACACCCAGCTCGAGCAGCTGGTCGGCGATCCACGGGCCGTTGCGATCTTGGACACGGCCGGTGAGAACCTCAGTTCCGGTGACCACGATGCCCGCACGTGCGCTCACCGGCCTCAGCCTACGCACCGGCCGATCCGGCGACGAAAGTGCCTTCTTGGCAAGTCGATTAATGCCCAGCTGGGGTGCGACGGCCGGGGCCGCACATTCGGCGCTCAGCGCCTGCAGGTGATCTAGTGGCCCGGGGCGCCAGGTTGACCCGGTTGGCCCGGCTGACCAGGCTGGCCGGGCTGACCGGGGGTTCCGCCGGGGCCCGGTTCGCCGCCGGCGCCGCCCGGACCACCCTCGCCGGGCCGACCACCTATGCCAGGTGCACCGCCCGGTCCGCCGTCGCCGCCCCGGCCGCCTTGACCTCCAGGACCGCCGGCACCGCCCCTGCCGCCGGCACCACCGCGGCCACCCGCCCCGCCTTGGCCGTCTTGGCCGCCGGGCTCACCGGTATCGCTACTCATGCGATTCGCGCCGGTAGGGGTGTGCAGTGACGAGCCATCGGTGTGCCTCCTGGTGGGCCAGCCAAACTTCCTCGGTTCTGTCACGTTATCTCAGCGGCCGCCTCGACCGGCATCAGACTCCAGGCCGTGCCGTGGCAGTCCCTCCGCTTTGGTCCGCGTCGTCGCGGCTGGCTGGCCGAAGCCGGCCGGTTGATGGCGTTTCCGGCGGTGCGCGACGGACAATGGGCCCATGATCGAGCTAGAGGTAGTCCAGGCTGACGTCACGAAGCTCGAACTCGACGCGATCACCAACGCCGCCAATACCCAACTTCGCCATGCCGGTGGCGTCGCAGCGGCCATCTCCCGCGCCGGTGGGCCGGATATCCAGCGTGAATCGAATGAAAAGGCGCCGATCGGGCTCGGAGAAGCGGTCGAAACCACGGCCGGCGAGATGCCGGCGCGCTACGTGATCCACGCGGCGACAATGGAGCTGGGCGGTCCTACCTCGTCCGAGCTCATCTCTCGGGCCACCAGCTCTGCCTTGCGCAAGGCCGATGAGCTCGGTTGCCGCTCGCTGGCCTTGGTGGCATTTGGCATCGGCGTCGGCGGCTTCCCGCTCGAACGGGCGGCACGGCTGATGGTCGAAGCGGTGCGGCGACACCACCCGGGTTCGCTAAAGCGGGTGGTTTTTGCCGTGCACGGAAATGCGGCCGAGAAAGCATTTGTCGCTGCAGTGCAGGCCTAAGGTGCTGGCTGATCGCTGCCGGGCTGAGCTAGGTAACGCTCTACCGACGCGACTTTGCCGGTCATTGCGTCACTGGCTTCCCGGCGCCAGTCCGCCTTGATCACGGTGCTGACTCGCGGCGCGCGGGCCGCGACGGCCTCCACCGCGCGCTGTACCACCGCCATGACCTCTTCCCAGGTATCGCCTTCGATCACGGTGAACATCGAGTCCGTCTGGTTGGGCAACCCGGAATCGCGAACCACCCGAACCGCTTCGGCCACGATCTCGCCAACGCCTTCACCAACGCCCATCGGGGTAACGGAAAACGCGACAAGCACAGACACGCTTTTCTCCTATGTCAAGCCGCTGTCGGTCGGCACGGCCGTACTCGGCACCGCGACGGCCAGGACCGCAGCCACGGCAGCAAGAATCCGGCCCTCAGCACGATACGCCCCGCAGTGGGAGAACAGCCGTCCGCAATTGGCGAGATCGGTTGCTTCCACCAGTGCCGCCGCTACCGCCAGACCAAGCGATCGGATTTCCGCCACCGCAACACGTGGCACCCGCACGCTCACAGCGACATGCGCCTACCCAGACCGGCCCCTTGGCGCTGCGACCCGACCTGGCAGCATCGAGGCCCATACGGGTTCTGGTGCAACGGGTGTGCTCGGCAGCGGTGACGGTCGACGGTGACGTGGTCGGCGCCGTCCGGCCGCCCGGCCAGGGACTGCTGGCCTTCGTCGGTGTGACTCACGGTGACGACGGCGACAAGGCCCGGCGGCTTGCCGAAAAGCTCTGGTATTTGCGTATTCTCACCGACGAGAAATCGGCTTCTGACCTTGGCGCGCCGATTCTGGTGGTCAGTCAGTTCACGCTCTACGCCGATACCGTCAAGGGACGGCGGCCATCGTGGAACGCTGCGGCGCCGAGGGCGGTGGCCGAGCCGCTGGTGGCCGCGTTCGCTGAGGCCTTGCGGGCGCTGGGCGCCCACGTGGAAGCCGGTGTCTTCGGGGCCCACATGCAGGTTGAGCTCATCAACGACGGTCCGGTGACCGTCATGCTGGAACTGTGATCGCGTGCGGCGGTAGGTTGGCGCCGTAGCGGGAGGTATCGATGACTACATCCGAATATGGATCTCGTCGTTCCGACGATGACCAGTGGGACATCGTCAGCGGCGTCGGTTACACCGCATTGCTGGTGGCGGGATGGCGCGCGCTGGACACGGTCGGGTCGCAACCGCTGGCTCCCGACGAGTATGCGAAGTACTTCATCGCGGCGTCCGGGGATGCGTATTTGAACGACCAACTCGCCCATCCGCCAACCTCCGTGGACGAAACCGCGTTCCCCCGCCTCTACGGAGTCCAGACCCGGTTTTTCGATGACTTTTTCCGCTCCGCCGCCGCCGCGGGAACCAAACAGGCGGTGATCGTCGCCGCCGGTCTTGACTCGCGGGCCTATCGGCTCGAATGGCCATCCGGAACAACGGTATTCGAAATCGACCTGCCACAAGTTCTCGAGTTCAAAGCACGGGTGCTGCAGCGCCATGGTGTCGAGCCCAAAGCGCGACGAAACGAGGTAGCGGCGGATCTGCGCACCGACTGGCCGGCGACGCTGCACGCAGCGGGGTTCGAGCCGGGTCAGCCCAGCGCCTGGTCGGTGGAAGGACTGTTGCCATATCTGACCGCTGACGCGCAAGATGCCCTATTCGCGCGGATCGATGACCTTTGTGCGCCGGGCAGCCGAATCGCCACGGGGGCCCTGGGGTCGCGGTTGGATCACGATCAGCTCGTCGCCCTGGAGCAGACGCACCCCGGGGTCAATCTGTCTGGCGACGTGAACTTCTCTGCCTTGACGTATGACGACAAGACCAATCCGGCCCAATGGCTGGCGGCGCGCGGGTGGGTCGTCGAACCTGTTCGCAACACGCTCGAGTTGGAAGCCGGCTATGGAATGACGCCCCCCGCGGTGGATGTGCGCCTCGACGCCATCATGCACTCCGAGTACATCGTCGCTACTAAACCTTGAGCAGCACCTTCACGTCATTGCCGGACCGGGAACCGGCAATCGAGTACCCCTTGGCAGCTTCGTCCAGTGGCAATGAAGTGGTGAAGATCCCGTCCACATCAAGGCGTCCCGACTCGAGCAACGGAATCAATTCTGACCAGGTGCGCTGCACGGGTGCGATGGTCAGTCGCAATGTGATGCCGCGCAGCAGGCAGGTCAGGGCGGGAAGCGGAAACGGCTGCAGATCGTGAACGCCGACAACGGACACGGTGCCGCCGGCCCGAACGGCGTTGAGCGATTCGGTCATTGATGCGTCGGTGCCCACGGCATCAATCACCGAATCGGCGCCGCGCCCACTCGTCGCTGCGACAATGGCCTCGGCCGCCGGAGAAGCGACGGCGGTCGCTCCCCATTCGGCGGCCCGCTGCAAGCGCCCCTGCACTCGATCCACCGCGAACACGGTCGCAGCGCCTTGGGCGAGGACACTGCGCACCGCGCACAGCCCCACCGCGCCCAGGCCGATGACTGCCACCGTTGCGCCAAAGGGGATATCGGCCCGGCGTGCGGCCGCTCAGCCGGTTGCGAGGTTGTCGGTGAGCAGCAACGCCTGCTCGGTGGTGATTGCAGCGGGAATCTTGAGCACCTGGAAGTCCGCGGCCGGGACCGCGAGCAGGTCGGCCTGCGCGCCGCCCAGCGCGCCGGATCCGAAGATCTGTGGCCCGGAAACACACATCGCCGGATCGCGGGTGGCGCAACCCGCGCAGGCGCCGCATCCGGCCACCGAGGACACCATGACCTGGTCACCCACTTCGACGGTGTGGACGTCGGGTCCTTTCTCCACCACCGTGCCAACCGCCTCATGACCCAGGGCCACCGGCTCGGCCAGGGGGTATTCGCCCTCGTAGAAATGCAGGTCGGAGCCGCAGATACCCGCGGCGCTCACGACGACTATGACTCCGTCAGATCCGGGCAGTGCCGGGTCGGGACGGTTGTCGACGCGGATACTGCCCGGCCCGTCGATGACTACGGTGCGCATGTCGGCGTGCTCACTTTCTTTGTCGGAGAACGAACTTAGACCAATCGGGCTGACGTACCGCGGCCCAATACTCGTTGAGCCGCCACGGGCTGACCGTATGAATTTCCCCGTCGGCGTTCTTGAAGTAGGAATGCTTGACGGCCGGGTGCGACCACACCATCTTCTTGATCTCGGCTTGCGTCCGCTCGTGCCAGCCCGCGGCCGCTTCGTCAGTCGGTTCCAGTGAACCAATGCTATCGGCCACCAAGCGTTCCAGGCACAGGTTGATATAGCGCATTTGAAGTTCCGATTGAAAGATCAGGCTGCCGCCGTGAGCGAGATGCGTGCCGGGCCCGTAGATGAGAAAGAGATTGGGAAATCCCGGAACCGTGATCCCCAGGTAGGCGTAGGGCCGTCTCCCCCACACGCGGTGCAGGTCGATTCCATTGCGGCCGATGACCTGCAGCGGCCACAGCACATCGGTGTGCCGAAAGCCGGTAGCGTAGACAATCACGTCAACGCTGTGCGTCACGCCGTCTTCGGTAACGATGCCGGTGGGTGTGATGCGTCGAATCGGAGTGCGCACCAAGTCCACGTTGTCGCGCTGCAGCGTGGCCAGCCAGCTACCGTTGTCCTGCAGGGTCCGCTTGCCGGTAGCCGGATAGTCGGGCAGCACCTTGCTCAATAGCGCGTCGCCGTCGGCGACTTGGCTGCTGATCCACTGGCTGAACATCATCCGCGCCGCGGCGTTGATATCGCTGACCGCATAGTCCTGGTCGGCGTAGTTCGGATCGGTACGGGCGGCGTCGAGGCCCTTGTCGGCTCCCGGCCAGAGCAGCAGGAATCGGTACCACCTGCCGTAGAACGGCAGGTGGCGCATCGCCCAGCGCACGCCGTCTCCGACTTCGTCGTGATACATGGTGTTGGGAAACATCCATTGGGCCGTGCGCTGAAACACGGACAGCTGCGCCACATCCTCGGCGATCGCCGGTGCGATCTGGAAACCGCTGGCGCCGGCGCCGACCAGGGCGACCCGCTTACCGGTCAGGTCCACCGACCGGTCCCAGGCTGCGGAGTGAAACGATGGCCCGGCAAAGGTGTCGGCACCGTCGAATTCCGGGACATAGGGACGGTTCAGCTGACCCACGGCGGTGATGAGCGCCCGCGCGGAGAGGGTGCGCGTGGTGCCGTCGGCCGACCGCAGCCGAACGGTCCAGACTCCGTCGTCATCGTTCCACTCGGCCCCCAGGGCTTCGGTATTCCACTGGATATGCCGACCCAGATCGTGCGTGTCGATCGCCTTTGCGAAATAGTCCTGCAGCTCCCACTGTTCGGCGAAGAAATGCGTCCAATCGTTGTTGGGTTCAAAGCTGTAGCAGTAGAAATGGTTGGCTACATCAACACGCGCGCCGGGATAGCGGTTTTCCCAGGGCTCCGGCGTTGTTGATTGGCCCCTGGCGGTTTTCCCACCACGTTCCGCCCGGTCCGGCGTTCTTCTCCACAATCGTGAACGCAATGTTGGCTTGCTCGAGGCGAATTCCGGCCAGGATCCCCGATTCGCCGCAGCCGATCACGATGACCGGCAACTCCGCCGCGCTCTCCGAAGGCAGGGCTACTGGCCGGCGTGGGTCCAGCCCCTCGAGGTCCATCTCTTCAGCGAGCAGAGGCAAGTAGTCATCGGGGACGTGCTCGCACGCGGCCCAGTCCAGCATTTCCCGGATGAGCTCACCGCTCAGGGGCTTGGGCTCGGGGCAGCCCTGGTCGCGATACTCGCTGATCACCGCCAGAGCCTCAGTGCGTGCTCGGGCCTTGTCGTCCTCCGACATGAATCCCTGCACTTCGTTGAGAAATAGACCCATGGGCTTGAAGTCACGGATGAAACGGGCATCGCCGGTGATGTGCACCAGGGAGAGCAACAGCGTCGGGATGCTTACGTCCTCGAGCGCGGCGGCGATCTCTGCTGTGGTCGTGGCGAACGGCAGGCCGGCGTAACGACTTCGCATTTCGGCCTTTCTCTCGGCGGACCGCAATTACGCTACTCGACGTGTCGTAATTAGCAGCACAACGCTACCGTTGCTTGCGGTACCTGAGCAAGAGTCGCCATTTCTTGCGCACCGAGGCGCGTCATCCAGATGGTGGCAACCGCTATCAATAAGCGGCAGGCATCTCAGTCTCCGTCGGACCCATCGTGGCCGGCCAGAGATCCACCTGTGCCGCCGGCGCCACCGGTTCCGCCGGAATCCCCCCGGCCGCCGTCGCCGCCGTCGCCGATCAACTGGGCGTTGCCGCCGCTGCCGCCGTTGCTGGGGAAGACACCGGTGGGGCTGACCCCGGCGCTGCCGCCGGCGCCGCCATTGCCGATCAGCGCTGACATTCCGCCATTGCCGCCGTCGCCGGCAGGATGAACACCCGCGGTGGAACCACCGGACCCACCTGCTCCGCCGTTGCCGAGCAGCCAGGCCCCGGTCCCGCCATTGCCGCCGTCACTTCCTAGGGCAGTGCTAAAGCCGTCCGCCCCGGTGCCGCCGGCTCCGCCGTTGCCGATCAGCCCCACCGCATTGCCACCGTTGCCGCCACCGCCCGCACCGAGGATGAACCCGCTGCTGACAATGTTGGCGCCGCCGTCGCCACCGTTGCCGATGGCTGTCCCCCCCGAACCACCATCGCCGGCGAAGCTGTTGTAGATCGCCCAGCCACCATTGCCGCCGTTGCCGACCAGCCCGGCGTTACCGCCGTCGCCGGCGGTGCTTTGAAAGCCGGCGGACCCGCCGTCGCCGCCATCGCCGAACAGCGATCCCCCGGCGCCGCCATGGCCGCCTATGCCGTTCTGCCGAAGAACACCCGCGGAGTCGCCGTCGCCGCCGTTGCCGATCAGGCCAGCGTCACCGCCGGCTCCGGCAGCGGCTCCGCCCCAGGAGGTGCCACCATCGCCGCCGTTGCCGTACCACTGGCCGCCAGCGCCCCCGGCGCCGCCAACCCCGCTGACCGCGCCGAAGGCTTGGTTGTAACCCCCGGTTCCACCGGTACCGCCGTTGCCGAACAATCCAATCGCGGCGCCGCCCGAATCCCCGATGCCGATGCCGAGCCCGCCGATCCCACCATGGCCGCCATTGCCGATCAGCCACCCGCCAGCACCGCCCGCGCCGCCGGACATTCCGGTGGTACCGGGCCCGCCGATCCCGCCATTGCCACCGTTGCCAATCAGCCCCGCGGCGCCACCGGCGCCCCCGGCCTGACCGGATAGACCGTTGCCCCCGTTGCCATACAACAGCCCGCCGTCCTGACCGGATTCACCCGGCGCTCCGTCGGCGCCGTCCCCGATCAATGGGCGACCCAGCAGCGTCTCGGTAGGAGCATTGACCACGTCAAGCGGATTGCCGATCAACCCGCCCGCACCAGCCGCGCCGGCGGACCCGCCCGAGTCGCCCAGGCCGCCGCTGCCGCCGTTGCCGCCGATCCCGCCCGTTACGCCAGAGAGGCCGGCCGCGCCGGCACCGCCGGCGCCGCCGTTGCCGATCAGCCCGACAGCGTTGCCGCCGTCACCTCCCGGGCCAGCGCCGGGAGTAAAGCCAATCGTTGCCCCGCTGGCGCCACCATCGCCGCCGTTTCCGATCACGGTCCCCCCGGAGCCGCCGTCACCGCCAGTGCCGACGAACCAACCGCCGCTACCGCCGGCGCCAGCAGTCCCCCCGCTCAGGACACCCAGGCTGCCCTCGTAGCCGCCGCCTCCGCCGTTGCCGATCAGCCGAGCATCACCCCCGGCCCCGCCGTTCGCGCCGCCCCACGGGGCACCGCCCCCGGCCCCGCCGTTGCCGAACAACAGCCCGCCCGCCGGTGCCGCCGTTTCCGAACAGCCACCCACCGGACCCGCCGGCCCCGCCAGCCAAACCGGTGGTCCCAGGCCCGCCGATACCACCGCTACCGCCGTTACCGATCAACCCCGCGGCCCCGCCAGCGCCGCCGGCCTGGCCCACTCCGCCGTTGCCCCCGTTGCCGCCGTTTCCGTACAGGAGTCCGCCGTCGCCGCCGGATTGCCCGGGCGCCCCGCCAGCGCCGTCGCCGATCAGCGGGCGTCCGAACAGTGCCTGGGCAGGCGCATTCAGCACGTCGAGCGCCGCCTGCAGGGGCGAAGCATTTACGGCCTCGGCGCCGGCATAAGCCCCCGCGCCGGCGGTCATTGCCTGCACAAACTGCAGGTGAAACGCGCTGGCTTGCTCACTCAACGCCTGATAGGCCTGCGCGTGCGCACCAAAGAATGCCGCGATTGCAGCCGATACCTCATCAGCGCCGGCGGCCAGGACCTCGATCGTCGGGGCCGCCGCCGCCGCATTGGCTGTGCTGAGCGCAGAACCGATGCCGGCCAAGTCCGACGCCGCCGCTGCCACGTATTCAGGGGAGGCCACCACAAACGACATCACGTTCTCCTCGCACCGATTGCCTTCGACCAGACCGGAAGCGGTGGAGCGCGGTGCGCCCTGCAGCCAACTCCGAAACTGACAATACCATATAGGACGGTATGTCCAGTTGTCCTGCCGACACTAATAATTGGATGACTGCGGGGTGGGTCGGCGGTGATCGCGATGAGTTCTAGCGCGCACCCGACGGCCCGCGTAGCCTGCACATTGGGATGCGCGACAGATCGATGATGGGCGGCATTGTGTGCCTGGCGGGTAACTATCGTGGCGACGGTACTCACCGCTTGTAGCGGCTTTCTGCTCGCGATCTTGTGGATGGACCTGATATTCGACAGTCAGGTTGTGTTCCGGCGAAATTCCCCCGATCGACTTCCCGAGTCGGTGCTGGAATCGATCTCGAGCTATTACTGGCGCGCGACCACCACATCGCGGCCGATGGGGCATCTGATTGCTCTGGTGATGTTGATCCTGTTGGGCACCTTAGGATTTCGTGCGGCTCTGGGGCACGACGCCGGCTGGCTGCTGGTGCTATCGGCGGCGCTTGCCGGTGGCCCGATCGTCTTGGCGCTCACCCGTACCTTGCCCAACGCGGTTCGGCTCGGAAGGCGATCGGGCCCGCCGTCCGCGCAGGCACGTGTTGCACGGTCGATCCTGCGGGATCACCTGTTTTGCTTTGGCTGCATGTTGGCGTTCCTCATTCTGTGGGTGGTCAACGACATGTCGTAGCCGAATCGGGTCGGGTCATCGGTGCTCAGCGCCGGTTTGCCGGCCCGAATCCGGCCTGAACCTGGGCCGCTGGTCAGGCCGCCGGTGGGCGTACTAAACTAGAACACGTTCCAATTCCGTCATCGTCCGTTAGTTTCCGGGGAGCAGGCATGCACACCGCCATATGCGACGAACTTGGCATTGAGTTTCCAATCTTCGCGTTCACGCACTGCCGCGATGTTGTCGTCGCGGTCAGCAAGGCCGGGGGCTTCGGCGTCCTGGGGGCGGTTGGATTTACCCCCGAACAGCTAGAGATCGAGCTCAACTGGATCGACGAGCACATCGGCGATCACCCCTACGGCGTTGACATCGTCATCCCCAACAAGTACGAGGGCATGGACTCGCACCTGTCGGCGGAGGAACTGGCCAACACGTTGCGGTCAATGGTTCCGCAACAGCATCTGGACTTTGCCCGCAAGATCCTCGCTGATCACGGTGTCCCAATTGAGGACGCCGACGAGGACAGTCTGCAGTTGCTCGGCTGGACCGAGGCGACGGCCACTCCCCAGGTGGAAGTGGCACTCAAGCACTCGAAGGTGACGATGATCGCCAATGCGCTCGGCACCCCTCCGGCGGAGATGATCGCGCATATTCATGAGCGAGGCCGCAAGGTTGCCGCCTTGTGCGGCTCGCCCTCGCAGGCCCGCAAGCACGCGAACGCGGGCGTCGACATCATCATCGCCCAGGGTGGCGAGGCCGGCGGGCACTGCGGTGAGGTGGGCTCGATTGTCTTGTGGCCGCAAGTCGTCAAGGAAGTGGCACCGGTCCCCGTCCTGGCTGCCGGCGGTATCGGCAGTGGCCAGCAGATCGCCGCGGCCCTTGCGCTGGGATGCCAAGGGGCATGGACGGGTTCGCAGTGGCTGATGGTCGAGGAGGCCTCCAACACCCCAGTGCAACAAGCGGCATACGCCAAGGCATCCAGCCGCGACACGGTCCGTAGCCGCTCGTTCACCGGAAAACCGGCCCGGATGCTGCGCAACGATTGGACCGAGGCGTGGGAGCAAGCGGACAACCCGAAGCCGCTAGGCATGCCACTGCAGTACATGGTCTCCGGCATGGCGGTGCGGGCCACCAACAAGTACCCGAACGAAACCGTGGACGTCGCGTTCAATCCGGTTGGTCAGGTGGTCGGACAGTTCACCAAGGTCGAGAAGGCTGCCACCGTCATCGAGAGATGGGTGCAGGAATATCTCGAGGCAACCAACAGGCTCGACGAACTCAACGCCGCCGCCGTCTGACGGCAGTCGCGCGGCCCGCCGAGCCTGGTGTCGGTAACTGCCAGCCGGGACTAGTCCAGGTCGTCGTCCTTGCCGATGAGCACCTCTTTGACCTTGTCGACCGCGTGGGTCGCGATGTCGATCGAGTTCTGCACAATGCCGCTGGCTCCCCCGGAGACGTCGCCGCGGATGATGTCACTGGCGTTCTCGACAATGTCGGAGGCCTTCTCGACGGCATTGGTCGCGATGTCCCTGGCCGCGTTGACTGCATCTTTGGGATTGATGGCCATCGGAGGCTCCTTTTCGTTGGTGGATGCTTGATACGACTGTAGTCCCGGCGAATTCGCCTCGAACATGCCAGAGTCAGTAGTCGACCAGGGTGCGCCAGTATTGTTCCGGGATCTCGTCACCGGACCGCAACACCCGGGCCAGCCCAACCGCCATCGCTATTCCAAGCAGACCCAGCCACAGCCCGGCGAGCCCGATGATCCACCACAGGACCGCGGTAGCCGCCGGCCACGGGGACAACAAAACCAGGGAACGCCGGAGCCCTGACAACAAAACCAACACTGGCGCGAAAAAGAATCCGGCCCCGATGTACCACGCCGAGCCCGCCCGATCCGACGCGAGGACAAACCGTAACCACCGCGGGATCGGCGATTCGGCTTGCTGCGCCTCGGGCGTCATCGGATCAGGTCACTGGATCACTCGGGGGGAAAGAAGCCCGCTCCGGTAAACCATCCGGCCTGCCATCCCTGGGCACCCCGACAGAGCATCGGCAAGCCGTCTTCGGTCTGGGCGGCGGAATTCGGACCCGGGCACGACGCTCCGGTCTGCTGGACCCCGTACAGAGGATAGGAGATTACCCAGTAGCCGGTGGTGGCGGCCGGGAACTGGTTGGGCGGCGGGAAATGGCACGCCTCGGCTTGGCCGCTGGTGCCGCGTCCGAAGATAAAGCGTTCGTAGTTGTCGCAGGGCGCACCCAATGAGGCGTCGTAGTTCATCCCTGGCACGTCACCCTCGTAATGCGGCTGGTCGGCCATGGCGACAGGTGCTACACCGATCGCGGCACCCGATGATTGCCGCGGCGGCGAGCAGTTCCCGAATCATCTTCCACCCCTTCGTGGCACCGGCAAGCTTTCCCAAAGCATAACGATTGTGGCCTGGCCCACAAGATTGGATAGCAAAGCCGACGGTGTGGGACAAGGCGGCGACCATCCGCCGTCACCGGCGGCGAGGCCGGGGGCTCGGGTGGCCTGCCAGACGGATTTGACCAGTGCCTTCGGTGTACTGCGGCGCCGATATCCGCCGTGTCGGGCCGGTCGGCGCTGGCCGCGGTGGGCAAGCGCGCTCGTCGCCGTGGGGGGTTCGCGCGGTGTCTCTTCGACGCCGGTCGGGACTCGTGAACTCGTTTCGGTCTCGGACGTGTCAGGAAATCCTGGCGGCTGAACGCGTTGCAATTTCTCTTCGCGGATCTGGTCGGAGTTCTTCCCAACCGCGGTGGAGCAATGGATTATGGGCAATAGACGACGACTAACAGAATTCGCATCGAGGAGTGGCCTTATGCCAGCTGCCGAGCCAACCGCCACGTCGGTCCCCAATCTGCCTCCCGGATTCGATTTCACCGACCCCGACATCTACGCGGAGCGGTTACCGGAAGCCGAACTCGCCGAGATGCGTCGATCCGCGCCCATCTGGTGGAACGAACAGCCGACGGGCTGCGGTGGGTTCGACGACGGCGGTTTTTGGGTGGTGACAAAGCACAAGGACGTCAAGGAGATCTCGCTGCGCAGCGATGTCTTTTCCAGCCTGCAAAAGACCGCGCTCCCCCGCTATAAAGACGGCACGGTTGATGAGCAGATCGAACGCGGCAAGTTCGTGCTGCTCAATATGGACGCACCGCAACACACCCGGCTGCGCAAGATCGTCTCGCGCGCATTCACCCCAAGGGCGGTCGAGCGGCTGCGCGACGACCTCAGAGAGCGCGCTCGGCGCATCGTCGAGGCAGCCGCGGCCGAGGGGCGGGGGGACTTTGTGGAGCAGGTGTCTTGCGAACTGCCGCTGCAAGCCATCGCTGGCTTGATGGGCGTACCGCAGGAAGACCGCAAGAAGCTTTTTCACTGGTCCAACGAGATGGTCGGAGACCAAGATCCAGAGTTCGCTACCAACGATGCTCTGACCGCTTCCGTCGAACTCATCATGTACGGCATGCAGATGGCGGCCGACCGGGCGAAGAATCCGGGCCAGGATCTGGTCACCAAGCTGGTCGAGGCCGACATTGACGGCCACAAGCTCTCCGACGACGAGTTCGGCTTCTTCGTCATCCTGCTGGCGGTGGCCGGCAACGAAACCACCCGCAACTCCATCACCCAGGGCATGATGGCCTTCACCGACTTCCCCGATCAGTGGGAGCTGTACAAACGGGAGCGTCCTGTCACCACCGCCGACGAGATCGTGCGCTGGGCGACTCCGGTGACCTCGTTCCAGCGCACCGCCCTGGAAGACTATGAACTGTCGGGGGTGCGGATCAAAAAGGGCCAGCGGGTGGTGATGTTCTACCGCTCCGCCAATTTCGATGAAGACGTATTCGATGACCCGTATACGTTTAACATCCTGCGCGACCCCAACCCACACGTGGGTTTTGGCGGTACCGGCGCGCACTATTGCATCGGGGCTAATCTGGCCCGGATGACGATCGACCTGATGTTCAATACGATCGCCGATGTGATGCCGGATCTGGAATCGATCAGCCGGCCAGAGCGGCTACGGTCGGGCTGGCTGAATGGAATCAAACACTGGCAGGTCGACTACCACAGCGATTCATCCGGGAAATGTCCTGTCGCGCACTGACAAACGAATAGTAGAGGCGAGCTGATGGCAACCCACAAAGCTGTCCAAATTGGTGTGGCGGGCGGGCCCCTACAGCTGGTTGATGTCGATACTGCTCCGCCGGCTGATGGCGAGGTGCGTATATCAGTTTCTGCGTGTGGTATTTGCGGCACCGACCGGGCATTTGTGCACGGGGCCTTTCCAGGCCTGGGCTGGCCGCTGACGCCTGGACACGAGATCGCCGGAAGAATAGCCGAAATCGGGAATGGGGTTGAGGATTTCGCAGTTGGCGACCGCGTCGCTGTCGGTTGGTTCGGCGGAAACTGTAACCACTGCGATCCCTGCCGCAAGGGAATGTTCATCCACTGCTCCAAGATGAAGGTTCCAGGCTGGCAGTATCCCGGTGGCTATGCGGAATCGGTGACGGTGCCGGCCACCGCGCTGGCTCGCATTCCGGCAGAGCTCTCCGACGCCGAGGCGGCTCCAATGGGTTGCGCCGGCGTCACGACGTACAACGCGTTGCGTCACACCCGGGCACGGCCGGGCGATCGGGTGGCGGTGCTCGGTGTCGGAGGTCTGGGCCATCTGGGGCTACAGTTCTGTCGTGCCATGGGTTTTGAGACTGTGGCGATCGCTCGCGGTAGTGCCAAGGCCGAGGATGCACGCCAGCTGGGAGCCCACCATTACATCGATTCCACCACGGGTCACGTAGCGGAAGGATTGCGACGGATCGGCGGTGCCGCGGTCGTGTTGGCGACCGCTGGCAATTCGGCAGCTATGGCTGAAACGGTGGGCGGACTTCTTCCCCGCGGCGAGCTGGTCGTCATCGGCGTGACGGCTGATCCGCTACCGATCAGCCCGGTCCAGCTGATCAACCCCGGCCTCAGCGTCACGGGTCACCCATCCGGTACCGCTAAAGACGTGGAGGACACCATGCATTTCGCGGTCTTGTCCGGTGTGCGGGCCTGGATCGAAGAGCGACCGCTCGCGCAGGCCGCCGATGGCTATGAGGCGATGGAGCAAGGCCGGACGCGCTATCGCACGGTCCTGGCCATGTAAGGGCCAGGCCAAGCGAATACAGTCGTGTTGTGAGCGAGGCTGTGTGGACCCTGGACGCTTCCGACGGCGAGCTACTCATCGGCACTGGTGTCGCGGGACGGGCAGCGAAAATGGGCCATCGACTGACCATTGCGATGACCCGCTGGCAAGCGACGGTGAATTGGGTAGCTGACGAGCCCAGCGCCGCAGAGCTCATTGTCGAGGTGGATTCGCTAGAGGTGCTACGCGGCGAGGGCGGAGTCAAGGGGCTTTCCGGGCCGGAGAAGGTCCTGGTGCGGTCCAATGCACTGAAATCGTTGCGCGCCGATCGGTTTCCGCGCATCGAATTCTCCGCCGATGCCATCGAGAAGACCGCGGATGGTTACCGGCTCAGTGGGGCATTGCATATTCACGGAACGTCGCATCAGCACGTAATCGACTTGCACACAGATGATCTGGGCGATTCATGGCGCATGTCCACCGAAACGGTGGTTCGCCAGTCCGACTACGGTGTCAAGCCTTACTCACTGCTGATGGGATCGCTGCAGGTTGCCGATGAGGTGACGATCTCATTCAGCGCCGTGCGGGCCAAGAATGGTTGATGAACGGTTTGCCGGCCGCCGATAAACCGCTGGAAGACAATGTGTTACCGCTCCGGTGGCCGCCGTACGGCCGCCCGCGCTGAAAGGCTTCTGGTGCTTGGTGGCTTGCTCGGCAGTAGCCTTCGTGGTGCAGGGAACGCCGGAGCCCTGCTTCGTGGTGTGCAAGAGCGTGATGACCAGTACGTGTAGTCGAAGGAGCCGTCGATGACGCAACCAACTGCCTATCTGGTCCGGGTAAGGGGGGATATCGATCCCGCATTGTCACGTTGGCAATGGCTGATCAAGTGGATCTTGGCGATTCCGCACTACATCGTCCTGGTTTTCCTGTATCTGGGCGCCTTCGTGGCCACCGTGATTGCCTTTTTCGCGATCCTGCTCACCGGCAGATATCCACGGCCGCTGTTTGATTTCAACGTCGGCGTCATGCGGTGGCGGTGGCGGGTCGCGTTTTACGCGCTGACGGTGTTGGGCACCGACCGCTATCCGCCATTCAGTCTGCGGGAGAACCCGCAGTACCCTGCCGATCTGGACGTTGAGTATCCGCAGCGCCTACATCGCGGTCTGGTGTTGATCAAGTGGTGGCTGCTGGCCATTCCCCACTACCTGATATTGGCCGCCTTCTTTTCCGGCGGCTGGCGCGTGGTCATGCTTGGCCGGCATGAATTAGGCGGTGTAATGCTGCCGTCGCTGGTGGTGATTGTGGTGGTTAGCGCCGCGATAGCGCTGTTGTTCACCGGGCGCTACCCCGATGGCTTGTACAACCTGTTGATCGGGGTCAACCGTTGGAGCCTGCGGGTGCACGCCTATGCCGGGTTGATGCGCGACGAGTACCCGCCGTTTCGGCTCGACATGGGTCCACGCGAGCCCTTCGAGTGAGCCTGACCAAGGTGGCGGACTACTCAGGTGGGCGAGAGCCCTCTTCTTCGCCGTAGCTGCCGGGGATGTGCGTAAGCACTCGGGTCAACATCGGTGATCCATCCGCGGGCTCGGACTGCGGTGCCTCCCCGCCAGGTTGTTCGACCGGCGCGGCGTCGGTGATCTGCTCACCGGCGGTAAGACGAATGGGCTCCTGCCCCGCACCGGGGGCCGGTGCCTGATGAGGAGCGGACGGCTCTGGTTGCGCGGGCATCGGCACAACGGGGGCGACCGCTTCTACGATCTCAGGCGTTGGCTTGTGTCCCGCGTGACCGGTGGCTGTGTGATGCCTTTCCGGGGTGAGCTGCAGACCGATCGCCAGTGATAGCGACCCAACGAAGGTCACCGCGGCGGCCGCCAGGGTGGTTGCCGCTCCGGCGTAGTGCAGCGACCGCTTGGGTGCCGGGGCGGGTTCGCTGACGTCTGCGATCAGCCGGGCGTCGGTGAAATCGGTGCTCTGGGCGGCCGCCAGCGCTGCGCCGCGCGCAATTGTCACCTGGGCCATCGTCTGTGCGAAAACCGGCACTGGCAGAGCCTTTTCGAGCTGCCAAGAGAATTCTTCAACGTCGGTGTCCGAACCGACGACCACGACGGCGGCGGGGCGCCACGCACCGCGGTCGAACATTCCGGTCAGCCAGGAATTCAGGCCGTCGAATCCGCCTCGAACGTGCTTGACGGCGGTTTGAGTCTTCCCGTCTTGGGTATCAACCATCACAACGGTTGCCCAGTCGTGCTCGAGGATGCAGACCGCGGTCTGGTCATAGCCGATAACCGGTGCGATCGCTTCGGCCAGCGTCTCCACCGCGTCAAGCAGCCGAACCGGCACAACGTTGTCGAAACCCGCGTCGGTGAGTGCCTCGAGCAGCAGCGCGGCCTGCGCGGATGCCTCGTCGCTCCAGGTCACGCCGATCATGCGCAGGCGATGGCCCGCACCGCTGGCAACCTCTTTCGCGTGCCAAACCTCATCGGCGACCTGCTCGGCGGTGTGCACGATGCGCATGCCGCGAGAACCGTGCAACTGCGACTCGTGGTGATCGAGGATGGCGCCATCGGCACCGTGTCCTTCAGCGAGGACCCACCCGACGGTGGTCGGCGTTACTGATAGCCCAAGTATTGTATCCAAAACTTCGCACCTCAATCGTTTCCGGAGCCCGACGCCCTCAGCCACCGCCAGCGCGCACCAAGGGGCCCTGGTGTGCTGGTGTGGGCAGCGCCGGAAATGACCAGAATAGTGTGGTCTCCATCGGCTTGTCTTGACAGAGAGTACGCGGTCGATGCAAATTCGGCCGCCTCGGTAGGCAAACCCGCAGGTGACTCACAAGAAGTGGGCATTGCCGCTGGCGTCGGCTACGGCGCCAACGGAGCGCGGAATGCGTGGATTGCTCCCGCTGGCCGCCTCCCCGATATTCCGGCCGACTTTTCCGCCGCTTCGTCATTTGATTCGTCTGATTCGTCAATTGAATCCGCAAGCGCTTTCTCCCCATACCGACCGATGCGACCCCATGCGGCACGCGGGCGCCGCCTGATTGGTTGCATATCGCCCCGCTCGCGGAGCGCCACCGCGCGCGGGCGATCGGGTGCCGACTAGCCGCCAACTGTCCTGGTCACAGCTGCATCACGGCTGCTGGGGCTGGTTTATCAGGGCCGGCGGGAGGTTATTACCGAGAAGTCGGGATCGTGGCGGCTCGCGTAGCACAGGTGCTGTGTCCGTGGCGGTGGCCGATATCCAAATGAAATGAGTTCGCGTCCCGATCGACATTTTCCGTACTCACGCGGTAAGTTCTGCCGGGAGCACACGACTACACACGTACAAGGGGCACAGGTATGACAGACGTGAGCGGGAAAATCCGAACCTGGGGACGGCGGCTGCTAATCGGCGCGGCTGCTGCGATAACCCTTCCTGGCCTGGTCGGACTCGCCGGCGGCGCGCCGGCTGCGAAAGCTTTTTCGCGTCCGGGCTTGCCCGTCGAGTACCTGCAGGTGCCATCCGCGGCGATGGGGCGCAGCATCAAGGTCCAGTTCCAAAGCGGCGGGGACAACTCGCCTGCGGTCTACCTGCTCGATGGCCTGCGCGCCCAAGACGACTACAACGGCTGGGACATCAACACCCCGGCGTTCGAGTGGTACTACCAGTCAGGCCTGTCCGTCATCATGCCGGTAGGCGGCCAGTCCAGCTTCTATGCGAACTGGTACCAGCCCGCCTGCGGTAAGTCCGGCTGCTCGACCTACAAGTGGGAGACGTTCCTAACCAGCGAACTCCCCGAATGGCTGTCGGCCAATCGCAGCGTCAAGCCCACCGGTAGCGCCGCGATCGGCATCTCGATGTCCGGCTCTTCGGCGATGATCTTGGCGGTGTACCACCCCCAGCAGTTCGTGTACGCCGGTTCGCTGTCGGCGCTGCTGGATCCGTCCCAAGGGATGGGACCGTCCTTGATCGGCTTGGCAATGGGTGACGCCGGAGGCTACAAGGCCGGCGACATGTGGGGGCCGTCCAGCGATCCCGCCTGGCAGCGCAACGACCCGACGATCCAGATCCCTGCCTTGGTCTCCAACAACACCCGCCTGTGGGTTCACTGCGGCAACGGCACCCCCTCCGAACTGGGCGGCGCGAACCTGCCCGCCGAGTTCCTGGAGAACTTCGTGCGCAGCAGCAACCTGAAGTTCCAGGACGCCTACAACGCGGCCGGTGGCCACAACGCGGTGTTCAACTTCAACGACAACGGAACGCACAGCTGGGAGTACTGGGGCGCACAGCTCAACGCTATGAAGGGCGACTTGCAGGCCAGCCTCGGCGCCGCCTGATCGCCAATCAGATCGAAACTGCTGGGCTTGACGGCCCCGGTTTTCCGGGCCCGTCGAGCCCAGCGGTCGTTTCTGGCGTTGTCCTACCGGAGCGGGCCGAACTGGTCGCTGATATCGGTCCATCCCATCGTGTCGCGGCGGTGATCTGTGGTGTTGCGGCACGGACCGTAGAGCCGTAGGACTCCCATGGTGGGGTCATCGCGGTGCCGATACAGAACGGCTGTCGTGTCGTCCCTGGTCAAGGTCCTGCCGAACACGTGCTCAGCGGGTGGTCGTCCCTCGGTCCATCCGTGCTGGACCAGCCTGCCCGCCACCGCGCGAAAGTAGGTATCTGCGTGGGCGTCGACGGGCAAGGTGAAGGTCAGATAGATCGCGCCCTGATAGGGCGGATCCTCGCGGTTCTTGCAGGACATCAAGAGGTAACCCGCGGCGATCGGCCGTAGCCCGGCGACGGCGACGAGTCCTCTGGCCGATTCAACGACGTGGGCTTCGGTCGCAGCGTCGGAAAGTGGGATGCCGGGATGGTCGATGGCGCCGGCAGACGACGACTTACGGCTGTCCACCAGCAGCACGGCTGCGCCGAGGAGTAAGCAGGTAGCCAGGGTTGCCAGACACCCGGAGTTACACACGTTGATTCAAGAGGTCGTGTTGACCGATGACCGTAGGGAAGTCGCCGGCATGCTCGCCGCCAAGTATGGCAACCTGCTAACCGCCAACGAAATCCTGCAATCCCCAACGCTTCTCATCGGTACAGTTGAGCAGATAGCGCGGCAGCTGCGCGCGAATCGGGAACGATACGGCTTCACTCACTACACCATCCCCCAGCCCCATGTGGCGGCCTTCGCCCCGGTCATCACCGTGCTTGGTGACCTGAACTAGCGCCACCATTGACTTTCATGCGGGCTGCACGTAATTTACGTACTGGCAGCACGTAAGTATCCGCGAAGGGGTGGCACCGATGGCACAGGTCACGCTGAGTCAGGCGACAATCGCCTACCGAGTGCTCGGACCCGAAAACTCCCCACATCCCCCGGGTGCTATTCGTCCACGGCATTCTCGTCGATGAGCGCCTGTGGTCCGCCGTAGCCGAAGGGCTTGCCGCGATGGGGTTTCGGTGCATCCTGCCCACCTGGCCGCTGGGTTCCCACACGATCCCGGCTAACGAAGGCGCTGACCTCTCCCCCGCCGGGATCGCGGAGATGATTCACGAGTTCATGGTCGCCCTTGATCTCGCCGACGTGACCTTGGTGGGCAACGACACCGGTGGCGGCCTGTGTCAGCTGGCGATCGATGCCCACCCGGATCTGGTCGGTCGGTTGGTGCTCACCAACTGCGATGCCTTCGAGACTTTTCCACCGTTTCCGTTTCCTGCCGTATTCACGCTGCTTCGGGGGCCAAGATCGATCAAGACGCTGTTTGCGGCGATGGGGTTGCGGCCGTTGCGGCACTCCCCGCTCGGGTTCGGCCTGCTGTTGAACAAGCCAGACGCCGCGCTGACGGCGTCGTGGTTGCAGCCCTGCCGCACAGACGCTCGCATCTGCGATGACCTGGCCACGCTGCTTCGACATGTCGCCGCCACCGATCTGACCGAGGTGTCGACGCGGTTTGCCCAGTTCACCAAGCCGGTGACGCTGGTCTGGGGCATGGGAGACCGGTGCTTCAAGCCGACGCTGGCTCGCCGCATGGCCCAGCTCTTCCCGGACGCGTCGATCATCGAGGTACCGGGTTCGAAAACCTTTGTCGCTCTCAATGAGCCGGCGGCGGTGATCAACGCGATCAGCACTGTTGGCGCACACCACGGCTGACATGCTGTGATGAGGCGTGGTTTTTCCAGCGCGCCGATCGACTCGGCATCGGTTGGGTGTCGGGCTCGGCGGGGCGGCCGCCCTGCTTGCGGTGGCGCTGGGCGCGCCCGGGCAGGTGCGGGCCGACAGTGCCAGCCCGCTGATCACCTTGGTCGACGCGGCGGCGCAGCGGTTGGCCGTGGCAGACCCGGTGGCGGCCTTCAAGTGGCATGCTCGCGTGGCCATTGAGGACCCGGACCGCGTCCAGCAACAACTCGCCAAGCTGGGCGATGCGGCCCGCGCCGCACAGGTCGACCCCAACTACGTCACCCGGTTGTTTGGCGACCAGATCAGCGCGACCGAGGCGATCGAGTACAGCCGCTTCGCGGACTGGAAGTTCGGCTCGGCCGACGTCCCCGCGGCACCCCCCGACCTGTCCGCATCGCGCGCCGAGATCGATGCGCTAAACGATAAGATTTTATCTCAGATAACACTTAATCGCAGTTTGCTGGAGTCGGCGTCCTGCGCGGCCCAACTCGACCTCGCGAGGGCGGACACGATACGGGCTCGTCAGCTGGACAGCCTCTATCAACGTGCTCTGTTGACCGCAACGAGGTCGTACTGCCCGGCCGGGGGCCAAGCCTGAGGTAGCGGCCCGCGGGCGGTTTGCCTCCCTACTCGGTGAATTTCGGTGCGATAGATTTCCAATCTCACAAGATTCTCTAATCGGTAACGCTTTGACTACGTCCGCCGAAAAGTCGGACATGACACACATCGCGAAACCCCTCACCAAGTCCGCGCTCGCCGGTGGATTCGTCGTTGCGTCGATGTCACTGTCCACCGGTGTCGCACAGGCCGATCTGATGAACTGGGAAGCCGTCGCGCAGTGCGAGTCTGGCGGAAACTGGTCGGCCAATACCGGCAACGGCGCCTACGGCGGTCTGCAGTTCAAGCAAGCCACCTGGGAGGAATACGGTGGGGTGGGAAACCCCGCAAGTGCCTCTAAGCGGCAACAAATCGCAATCGCCAACCGGGTTCTGGCAGGACAGGGACCGGCCGCCTGGCCCAAATGTTCGTCCGCCGGTGGATTGCCGCCGGTGCCCGTGGTGTTGCCCAAACCGGTACGTCAGCTCGAGCAGACGGTGACTCAGATCATCTCGATATTCACGCCCCGTTAGGGGAATATCGCTGGTTCGGTTCCATGTGTTACAGCGAGCGTGTTTGGATCGTGTCATGGAGGGTTCAGCGACAGTTCACATGGCAGCCCCGGCGGACAAGATCTGGGATTTGATCGCCGACATCCGCAATACCGGACGATTCTCGCCGGAAACCTTCGAGGCCGAATGGCTCGACGGCGCGACCGGCCCTGCGCTGGGTGCCAGGTTCCGGGGGCATGTTCGGCGTAACGAGATCGGACCGGTTTACTGGACGGTTTGCGAGGTGACGGCCTGCGAGCCAAGTCGCGAGTTCGGGTTTGCTGTGATGATGGGCGACAGACCGGTCAACAACTGGCACTATCGCCTGGCGCCCTCGGGGGGCGGGACCGATGTGACCGAGTCATTTCGGCTCGCGGAGTCTCCGCTGAGCACCGTGTACTACTGGATGTTCGGTGGCTGGCTGCGCAAGCGCCGCAACATTCGGGACATGACCAAGACGCTGAACCGGATCAAAGACGTGGTCGAGGCGGCCTAGGTCGGCGGCGCTCCATGAAATCGGTATTCATCACCGGCGCCGGCAGCGGAATGGGCCGCGAGGGGGCGAAGCTGTTTCACGCCAAAGGCTGGCGGGTCGCCGCGGTGGACCGCGACGGCGCCGGCCTTGACGCGCTGGGCGCCGAACTTGGCACCGAGCGGCTGTGGACCCGCGTTGTTGACGTGACCGACCGGGATGCGTTGGATCGCGCCCTGGCCGATTTCTGCGCCGGTACCAGCCACGGCGGACTCGACATGATGTGGAACAACGCCGGCATCGGCGAAGGCGGATGGTTCGAGGACGTACCCTACGACGCCGCGATGCGCGTCGTCGACGTGAACTTCAAGGCGGTGCTGACCGGGGCTTACGGCGCCCTCCCCTATCTGAGAAAGGCGCCGGGAAGTCTGATGTTTTCCACATCGTCGTCGTCGGCCACCTACGGCATGCCACGGCTGGCGGTCTATTCGGCAACCAAGCACGCCGTCAAGGGACTCACCGAAGCGTTGAGCGCCGAATGGTGGCGCCATGGTGTGCGAGTTGCCGACGTGCTGCCCGGGTTGATCGACACCGCGATTCTCACCTCAACTCGGCAGCACTCCGACGCCTCCGCCCCGACCCTGTCCAGCGAGCAGATCCGCGCCGCCGCGCCCAAGAAGGGGATGTTTCGTCTACTGCCGGCATCCAGCGTCGCCGAGGCGGCCTGGCACGCCTACCAGCACCCGACGCGGCTGCATTGGTACGTGCCGCCAAGCATTCGCTGGATCGATCGGCTCAAGGGCGTCAGTCCGGAATTCGTTCGTAGCCGCATTCTCAAATCCCTACCCACGTTTGGAACAGGACAGCAGTAGAGTCTCGGGCACAGCGCTGGTGTCCACAATGGAGGTGGCTCGTGCAGATTCGGTTGGTCACTGTCACAGGGCTTGCAATGAGCGTGGTCGCTGCCGTCTCCGGGTGCGGGAGCGCGATGACGGTGCCCCGCCAAGCCGCGCACGTGACCATCGACGGCTCCACCCACACGGCACGCCCCGCCGCGTGCAGTCAGGAGCAGTCCTACCGGACCATCGACATCGGCGACCGGGACGGCCATGTCCAGGCGGTGGTGCTGATCAGCGGCGAGCGAGTGATTCCGCAGTGGGTGAAGATCCGCAATGTTGACGGGTTCAACGGCAGCTATTGGCAAGGCGGGGTGGGAGAGGCTCAGGTGGACTTTTCCCACGGGACATACACGATCACCGGCAGCGCCTACGGCATCGGCAGCGACAACCCGAACAAGGTGGTGACAACCGACTTCAAGATCGTCGCCGAGTGCTGACCCGTTGGGCTCTGCCTCGGGGCGCGAGCCTCGATTAGCCCTGCGTCGGCGACCTCGACGAGCTTAGTCTGGTCACAAGCGCAATGGCGAAGTCGATCGATGGAGGCGCGGTGAAGGACAAACTGCACTGGTTCGCGATGCACGGGGTAATCCGGGGCATGGCCAATATCGGTCTTCGACGAGGTGAATTGGAGGCTCGGCTGATCGCCGACCCGGCAGTTGCGGCCAACCCGGGACCGTTCCATGACGAGTTGCGCCGCCACGGGCGTATGGTGCGGACCCGCGTCAACTACCTCACCGTTGACTATCAGCTCGCGCACGATGTGCTGCGCTCCGACGACTTCCACACCATCTCGTTCGGTGAGAACCTGCCGGGACCACTGCGCTGGCTGGAGCGCCGCACCCGCGACGAGCAGCTGCATCCGCTGCGGCCGCCGTCGCTGTTGGCCGTTGAGCCGCCCGATCACACCCGATACCGCAAGACGGTGTCGGCGGTTTTCACCTCCCGAGCGGTTGCCGCGCTACGCGATCGGGTCGAGCAGACGGCGAACAGTCTGTTGGATCAACTCGCGCAGCGGCCCGGTGTTGTCGACGTGGTGGGCCAGTACTGTTCCCAGCTCCCGATCATGGTGATCAGCGAAATCCTCGGTGTTCCAGAACAAGACCGCGGCCGAGTGCTGGAATACGGCGAATTGGCAGCGCCTAGCCTGGATATCGGGGTCCCCTACCGGCAGTACCGGCGCATACAGCAGGACATAACGGGATTCAACTCGTGGCTGACGGCACACCTCGAGCAGTTGCGTCGAAACCCCGGCGACGACCTGATGAGTCAATTGATCCGGGTCGCTGAAAGTGGTGATGCTGGGACATATCTCGATGAATCCGAACTGCGCGCGATTGCTGGGCTGGTGTTGGTTGCGGGCTTCGAGACCACAGTCAACCTGTTGGGCAACGGAATTCGGATGCTGCTGGATGCCCCCGAGCAACTGGAGACACTGCGTCAGCGTCCGGAACTATGGCCGAACGCGGTCGAAGAGATCCTGCGGCTGGATTCACCAGTCCAGCTCACCGCCCGGGTGGCCCGCACCGATGTCGAGATAGCGAGCTGGCCAATAAATCGCGGCGAAATGGTGGTGGCCTAGCTGGCCGGAGCCAACCGCGACCCGGCGGTATTCCCGAACCCGCACCGTTTCGACGTCGAACGCGCTAATGCCGGAAGGCATCTCGCATTCTCCACGGGTCGTCATTTCTGTCTTGGTGCGGCTCTGGCCCGGGCCGAGGGAGAGGTTGGGTTGCGGACGTTCTTCGAGCGCTTCCCCGACGTTCGGGCCGCCGGCGCGGGAAGTCGCCGCGACACCCGCGTGTTGCGGGGCTGGTCGACGTTGCCGGTCACGCTCGGACCGGCCCGCGCGCTGGCCGCCTCCTAGCGGACCGCGAGGGCGTGTCCGCCGGTCGCGTTGAGGGCGCCAATTGGCATCGGCGCAGCGTGGTGGTTGACAGCCCAAGAGGGACCAAGTGTTATTGGCCGTTATGGCAGAACTTTCTTTGATTTCGGTTGGCGATACGGTGCGTGGGATGTGGCACGCGCTGTCTCGGAGGGACTGGGATGGCGTCAAGACGTTTTTGTCGCCGGACTGCCTGTATGTGGACATGCCGGTTCCCGCGCTGTCGGCGCGCGGTCCGGACGACATCGTCACGCGGCTGAAGCTCGGGTTGGAACCCCTGGCCGGCTACGTGAACCACGACGGACTGCTGCTGTCCAGCGGTTCCGATGTCATGTATGAGCACTCCGAGACCTGGACGTTCGCGACCGGTGAGCAGGGGCTGCTGAGGTTCGTTACCGTCCATCAAGTCGTCGACGGGAAAATCACCGTGTGGAAAGACTATTGGGACTTCAACAGCCTGGTGGCCTTTGCGCCGCCGCAGCATTTTGAGAACCTTGGCTCGGCAGATCAGGGCTGGATATTCGACGCGAGCAGCCTGGTCTAGCAACCGGTTGATGTCGCCGGTGACTACCGGTGGGGTCTAACGCGCCGACCACCAGCACAGCCGCCATAGGACCAGGGCAGCCGGTCGAGGTCAGACAGCGGCGACAACTGCCGCCGCGGGTTGGCGGTCACCACCGTTAGGAGCCTCTCCAACCGGTCGGTAATAGCTTCGATCACCGTAGGAGTGAACATGGCGGTGCGGTATTCGACGACTCCGCTGATCCCGGCGGGCTCACCGCTCTCGGTGAACTGCTCGGTCAGGGACAACAAGAAGTTCATCCGTGCCGCCCCGGTGTGCACCGGGGCTTCGGTGATTTCCAGCTCGCCCAGTGCCAGCTCGGCCGGTTTGTTGTTTTGCCAGGCCAGCATGACTTGGGCCAAGGGGCTAGCGGGTGACGAGCGGGCGGCGTTGATCTGTTCTACCAGAACGCCATAGGGCATGTCTTGATGGTCGAGTGCTTGCAGACTGCGGGTACGCACCTGGTCGAGCAGGTGTGCGAAATCCAGGTCGGGGGCCACCGCAATGCGCAATAGCACCGTGTTGACGAACACGCCGACCAACTCATCGAGCGAGGGGTGACGGCGACCGGCGACCGCTACTGCCACCACGATGTCGTTGCTGGCGGCCAGTTGTGAGAGCAGCGCGGTAAAGCCCGCCTGGACGACCATGAAGCTGGTGGCGTGCTGTGCGCACGCCAGCTCGGTTATCTGGCGGTGCAATGCCGCCGGGCCAGCGCACGGCCAGCGTGTCGCCGCGAGTGTCGTACGAGGTGGCATCGGGTTGCCCGGGTGATAGCTCGAGATGCGTGGGCATGTCCGCAAGCGTCTTCTGCCAGTACCGAAGTTCCGCGGCGATCATGCTGTCGGGATCCGCCGGGTCCCCCAGGTACGCGCGTTGCCATAAGGCGTAGTCGATGTATTGGATGGGCAACGGCTCCCAGCCGGGGGCCTGCCCGTCGCATCGGCTGCGGTAGGCCACGTCGAGATCGGCCGCCAGTGGGGCCAGTGACCAGCCGTCAGCGGCAATATGGTGCAGCACGAGAACCAGCAGGTATTGATCGTCGGCCCGGCGATAGAGCTGGACCAGTAGCGGCAGCCGGCTGGCCAGGTCGAAGCTGTGGCGGGCTTGGGTCGAAACGACGTCACGCAGCTGACCCGGCGTCCAGGTGGTGGCGTCAATGACCTCCCAGCACAGGTCCACCGCTTCGGGCGCCAAGACGACTTGGTGCGGTTCACCGTCCACGGCGGGATAAACGGTGCGCAACGGTTCGTGACGACAAACAACATCGACTAGGGCCTGGCGCAGTGCCTCGGTGTGCAGGATGCCACGCAACTGCAGCACCCAGGGGATGTTGAACACAGCGGAGGGGCCCTGCAGCTGAACGACACTCCACATCCGGTGCTGGGCCGGCGATAGCGGCACCCGCTCGGGCCGCTGGACCGGTGCCAGGGGTATCGAGGCGGCCGATCCCTTGTTGATGTGCGGCACCAGCTCGGCGACGCTGGGTGCATCGAACAACACCCGCACGGACAGGTCTGCGGCCAAAGCGGTGTTGGCCGCCGCGACCACGCGCATCGCCAGCAACGAGTCGCCGCCCAAATCGAAGAACGACTGGTCGGCGCCGACCCGTTCCAGCCCGAGGACCCGCGCAAAAATTCCGGCCACGATTTCCTCCACCGGCGTGGTCGGGGCTCGGTAACCGGTGATGTAGTCCGGAACGGGCAGCGCGGCAACGTCAAGTTTCCCGTTGACCGTCAACGGCAACCGCTCGAGCGACATGATGGCCGCCGGAACCATGTAGTGGGGCAGTTGGTCTTTGAGACCGGCACGAACAGCTTCGGGGTCGGCTTGGCCGGTGATGTAGCCCACCAGACGCTTGTCGCCAGGGCGGTCTTCGCGGACGATGACGACCGCACTGTTCACGCTGGGCGACCGCATTAGCGCTGTGGTGATTTCGGCGGGTTCGATGCGATAGCCGCGAATCTTGACTTGGTCGTCCACCCGACCCTTGTAGTGCAGTTGACCGTCAGCACCCCAGCAGGCCAGATCGCCGGTCCGGTACATACGGCTGCCCGCGGTTCCCCCGAACGGGCAGGCCACAAAACGCGATGCCGTCAACCCGGAGCGGTGCCAATATCCAAGCCCAACTTGGCTTCCCGCCACATACAGCTCCCCCACCACCCCGGGGGGCAGCTGGCGCAACCACGAGTCCAATACAAATAGAGCAGTACCCGGCAGTGGTAGGCCGATGGGAGCGGTCCCGGAACCGGCAACCAGCGGTGCGCTGATGCTGACGCAGACAGTGGATTCGGTTGGGCCGTAGGCATTCACCATCACTCGCCCGGGCGCCCAACGATCCACCACCTCGGCGGTGCAGGGTTCACCGCCGACCACGAGTGTAGTGGCTTCCAGAGCATCGGTTGACAATACGGCAACCGCCGAGGGGGTTTGGGTCAGCGCGTTGACTCGCTGTTCCAGCAGCAAGTCGTGGAAATCGGTGAGGGAACGAGTTGCGTCTTCGCCTACCACGACAAGTCGCCCGCCGTGCAGTAACGCGCTCCAGATTTCCCACACCGAGAAGTCGAATGCGTAGGAGTGGCAATGGGTTACGGCCAGACTGTTCTGGGCGTTCAGTGGGGTGGGTGCGGCCACGAGTTGGGCAATGTTGTGATGGGTGATCGCCACGCCTTTGGGCACGCCGGTGGTGCCGGATGTATACAGCACGTATGCGACGTCGTAGGCGGCTGGCGCGGGCAGCCCCGTACTGGGTCGGGCGGCAACGGCGGGATCGTCGACGTCGATGACCGCCAGGGCGTGGCCGTCCAGACCGCCGGTCAAGTCGCGGATGGTCAGGACAGCCACCGGCTTGGTGTCGTCGAGCAGGAAGGCAACGCGGGCGCGGGGGTGGTCCGGGTCGATGGGCAGGTAGGCCGCTCCCACCTTCAGCACTGCCAGGATCGCGATGATGGCTCGTCCGCTGCGTGGAAGCAGCAACGCTACGACGTCGCCACGGCCTATCTCGTGAGAGGCCAACAAGGACGCGAGCCGGTTGCTGGCGGCGTCGAGTTGGCGGTAGCTCAGCACGACGTCCGCGGCTGTCACCGCGACAGCGTCCGGTCTCTGGGCGACGTGGGCGGCGAACAGCTCCGGAATCGACTGGGTAGGAGCAGCGGGGCAGGTCAGCGCGGCGTGGTTACCCCACGTATGGATCCGGCGGCGCTCGAGCTGATCGAGCAGGTCGATTGATGACAACCGCCGCGCCGGATCCGCGGCCAACACCATCAAGAGCCCAGTCAGTCGTTGCGCCAAGGCTGGGCCCTCGAAATCTGATGATGGCGCGCCAGCACCTGCCGTGCTCAAAAGCAGCCGCTGCCCCTCAATCATGACGAACATTCCAAATCGATTGCCGCGGCCAAAATTGGTATGCACCAGCGAGGCCGGCGCATCACCGAAATGTGGGATCGCCGTCGGCGGGAGCAGGTTCAGCGCGATTCCGCTGAGGGGCCCGCACAACGTGTGTACCGGAAACCGTTGATGTCGTAGGACATCGCGGACCCGCGAATCCGCCTGCGTACACAGCTCAGCAACTGAGGAAGTGGGTGATGTCGGCAACGCCAGCGGAACCACCCCGGCAACCATCCCCGGAATCGTCTTCAACTTGTCGGTGCCGCGCCGGCTCACCGCAAAATCCAGTACCACCTCCGGACCGCCACCATCCCAACCGTGTACCAGTAGCCCACACGCTGCGGTGATGATCGAGGATCGCCTGACGCCTAACACTGTGGCCAGAACATCAATGCTCTGCGCGGCGGCGGCATCCAGCACCACCGGCGCCGACGCGCCGTAGCGATCGTTCTCATTCCCGGTCTCCGCGGACTGGTATTGGAGCGCTGGGCGGTCCGGGGGCAGATTCTCCCGCCAAAACTGCAGGTCTTCTCGATACTTGCAGGACACCTCGTACTCCAGTTCGGCGCCGACCAGATCGTGCAGCGAACCAAAGGATGCTGCCGGGACTGGCGTGGCAGAGGCGAGCGCCGAGTAGATAACGGCGATTCGACTGACGAACAGCACGGAACTAAATCCGTCGACCACGATGTGATGTAGACAGAAAAACAAGAAGAATTGGTTTGGACTCGTCCGGAATAACGCAAATCGGAACAACGGCCCCGCCCATGCCATGGGCTGGCGCTGCATCGACGCGGCCAGTTGGTGCGCTTCCCGAACCGGATGTCGCGAGCCGCTCACGTCAACGAGCGGGACAGTAACGGCCGGATAGTCCCGCGGTTTCTGGCAGACCTGTGCGTCGACCTCGAATATTCCGACCCGCAACGGCTCGAATTCGGCCACCGCCCGCCGGACGGCACGCTCGATGAGGACCGGATCGACCGGGCCGCTGATCACTGCGAAAAAGCTTGTTTGCCAGGGTATTCCCGAGCCGTTGCGCTCTTGGGAGGGCCATATGTCGAGCTGCCCGCGCGTGAGTGCGAGGAACTTCCCATTTGCCGGCACTGCGCCGTGCGGGTCGGTGGGAGCAGACATCAGGTGCCGGTACGGACCCGAAGCGCGCGGTGGCGATTCCCGAGGTCACCGGCACAGACCCAGGGCTCCGGCGTTCCCTGGGCACAGACCGAAACGGGCCGCCTAGTCTTTCGGCAAGTCGCCACGGTGGTGACGGAGCGTGGTGCCATTTTTCACCTAGGTCATCGCAACCAATGTCCGAGTTTGCTGCACATTTCGGATACAACACTGGCTGTGCACTGAAGTCGTCAATACGCCGTGGTAGAAGTTTACACGCGCAACCACTTCATCAGTATCCGCTGGCGCGCGGGATTTGCAGGGGGCGATGTCGTTTTGGCGCCGGAACGGCGCGGCCGTAGTCGCGCCGCTGGTCGTGTCCCCCGATCTGGGGACACGACTTCCCCCCGTACAGGGGGCGAGCATTCCGGTGCAATTGACACCCGTTCGGGGGATGTTGTGCTACCCAAAAACCGGAAAGCTCTGCATCAAAGTTGGCGAGCGCATCCGGCGATTCGTCTGTATCCACCAGAGGAGGCCAGTCGAATGGCGCACGAAATTCTGTTCTGCGAGGTTGAGGTTGCTCACAGGGCTCCTGCTTTCCACGTCGAGGGCATCACCGACTAAGACTCTCGGTCGCGTCGCCAATCACTATCGTGTGGTGAACTAGGCGACCGTCAGGTCACCACCAGCCCTGGGGCTTGCCATCCGCCGAATATCGCCTCGAGGTGGCTCGCTACCGCCAGCGCCGTGCCGTCGTGCCATGGCCGGGCCGCGATTTGAACGCCGATGGGCAAGCCACCTGGCGATGTTCCGCACCGGACCACCGCAGCGGGCCATCCGGTGAGGTTATGCACCATCAAATGCGAAAAATCGCTGATCTCGACCAGGCCGTGGTGGTGCGGCTTGGCCGGGGTGGGCATGGCCGGGCCGACGATTACGTCGTAGTCGGCCATAAATGCCAGCATCTGGATGCGGTAGTGGTCGATATCGACCAGGCGGCGTCGGGCTTCGGTGAGCGAGAAGTCCACTTGGCGGGCCTGCGCCGTGAACTCGGCCAGCTCTTCGGACGGCGCCGTGGTGCCGATGGCCCCCAGGTCCTCTTCAAATCCCCGGCCCCGGTCACCACCTAGGAAGATCGACGTCCACAACAGGTCTGTGGTGCGATTCAGGCAGGGCGGCACGGCGTGATCGATGACGGCGACCACCTCCCGTAACGCTTCGACCGCCGCCGTGACGACCGCCGTAACCTCTTCGGAGGGTGGCGAAATGCCGTCATCGAGATAGGCGGCCACTCGCAGAGTGCCCAGTTCCACATCGTCCGGGCTGCCCAGCGGAGCCGGCGCCGTATACGGGTCCGCGAGATCTGGGCCATTCATGATCGACAGGCCCAGAAACAGATCTCTAACCGATCGGGCCAGCGGCCCGTAGCACACGAACGGGCTGAAAACTCCTAGAGCATCGCCGAATACGCTCCCGGTGCGTGGGATCCGGCCGCGCGTGGGCTTCAGGCCGGCTATGCCGGTGTTGTGGCATGGTTGCCGGATGCTGACACCGCCGTCGGACCCCACGCTCAACGCGGCCCCGCCGGCGGCGACGAGCGCGGCCGAACCTCCGCTGCTGCCGCCGGGAGTCCTGGTGAGGTCGTAGGGATTGTTGGTCCGCCCATACAGGTTGTTGTTCGACTCTCCGCCGCGGCTCATCTCCGGGACGTTGGTCATCCCCAACACGATCGCCCCTTGGGCCCGCAGCCGCGACACCACGGTAGCGTCGGTGTCCGCCACGGCGCGCAAGCCTGGACTGCCACCGGAGCACGCCAGCCCGGCCACTTGCATGACGTCCTTGATCACCACCGGCAGACCGTGCGCCGCGCCCAGCGGGGCGCCTCGCGCGACGCACTCGTCGGCGTGGTCGGCTTGCCGCAAGCAGCGCTCCGGATCTTCGGCCTCAACCAGCGCGTTGAGCGCGGGATTGACGGACCGAATCCGAACCAGATGCTGCTGGATGACTTCTCGGCACGATACCGAGCCGGCGCTCATCAGGGCGACCAACTCGTGGGCGCCCAGGTGGCACAACTCGGTCATGAATTCTTGCTCATCGATTGATCGCCCTTCTGCTCCAATTGGTATATGCGGGCTGCATTGTCGTGCCCAATGAGGTCGACGACGCGGATCGCGTCGGCTTCGGCCCAGTCGCCGCTTTGTACGAAGCCGTGTAGAACGCGGTGAATGCCTCTGCGCCACAAAGCCGCTCCCAGGTAGTGGAGCTCTGCGGGGCCGAAACCGTCCGAGGAATACACGATTTTTCGCAAGGGCGCCAATTCCAATAGCCGGCCGATGAATTCCGGCGCTCGCGCCCCAAGGTAGTTGACGGTCAGGCCGCCATCGACGAAGACGTTGTTGAAAGCCTGTGCAAGATATCCGGCTTCGCGTTCGTAAGGATAGCAATGCGGCAGCACAATCGGGGTTTCGCCGGACTGGCGCAGGAAATCAAGCAGATACAGCGGATTGGTCTTGTGTAGGTCGCAGTCCCGGTCGCCGAAGCCGATGTGCAGCTGTAGCGGCTTTCCCAGTCGCAGCGCCTGATGGAGCCCGAATCGCAACAGAACGCGGTCACTCAACCGGGTTCCACCGCAGTCCCGCCACCGCTTTGCGGCTTGGGCAACCTGGGCCGGTGAGGGCTCGGTCAAGTCGCCGTCGAATCCGCCCCGATACGCCAGGATTGACTTGGTGCCGATGGCCGTTGCCATACGTTGGTGTAGGAGTTCCTGGAATGCCAAGGCATAGTCGCCCGGCGCCTGCGCGGCCTGTTCGGCCACCTGCTCGAGTCGGACCACCTCGTGAGCACGGCCCCCTGACAGCGCACTCAACTCCGCCGGACCAGCTACATCGCTGTCGATGCCGGTATCTACCAGCCAGTCGGTTACCCCGGCGGCCGCCAAGAACCGCTCAGCCAGTTCGGTTTCCCCGAGCTGGCTGCGATGTTCCCAATATGTTTTCGGGTCAACGTGTTCAGGCAGGCCCAGGATGGGGCCACAGTGCTTGCGCAGCGCAAACCCCAGCTGCGAGTCGAACGCCGAGTCAAAGTCGGCAAGCGGTTGTGTGTTCGCCTCGTTGAGGGCGTTTTCGAACCGCGATCTCTCCCCCGCGGTCAACCAGCAGCCGTGCACATGTTGATCAATCAACGCCACATCGCGGATATGTCGGGCCAGCTCCGAAGTAGCGGACTCCGTCACTTGTCACAGGCTCCAGGCCATGCGGAACTTGTTGGCCAGCTGTTCGGGGTTCAGGTCGGTGTAGCGTTCCTGCATCAGTTTGCGGACCGCAACGACGGCGTCGATTGAGGCATCCCCGAGCACGCGCCGCATCGTCTGCGAATTGTCCAGCGCGGTAATAACCTCGCGCGGATCGTCGGGCAGCCGCAAGATGCCGGCGCGGTCGCGATCGGCATTGGAGAGTTTTGCCGGGTCAATCACCGTCTCCTGCGGAAGGCTGACTTTCCGCTGGATGCCGTCGAGTGCCAGCCCAAGAATCGCGGCCGATGCAAGGTACGGGTTGGCAGAGGGGTCAACGATTTTCACTTCAACGTTGCCGCCATAGGCGGCGCCGGGGACGTGCTTGACGAATCGAACTGCCGCCTCCCGGTTTTCGGTACCCCAGCAGGCATAGGCGCCAGCCCAGTTACCGGGGCGCATGCGTAAGCCGGAGACGATCGATCCGCACAGAATCCCCTGGGCCTCCGGCAGACCGCGCAGTACACCGGCGACCGCGCTTTCGCCCGCCGTTGTCATCCCGGCCGCGCCGGCGCCCTCTGAGAACATCGGGCCCTCGGCGGTGCTTAACGAAAAGTGCTGGTGCGCGCCGCAACCAACATTGTCGGCAAAGGGTGTTGGGGACAGGCTGACGCGTAGTCCGTGCCGACGGGCGGCGCGGCCGATGATGATCCGCGCCAACACCAGCTGGTCGGCGGCGGTGACCGGGGAATGCGGTGTTAGGGAGATTTCGAATTGGTTGGCGTAATACTCCGGGTGAAACTGCTCGATCCCGACACCGGCGGCGGTTGCCGAAGCGTTGACGTCCCGCACGAAATGCTCATACTCGAGCACCCCGGCAAGACCGTACTGCGCCCACATTGTCGACGGCCGCTGAGTACCGTCCGGGTTGACCACGAGGAATTCGATTTCGTGGCCCACCATCGCCTCGATGCCCGCTTCCTCGAGCGCGGCCTCGATCCGTGCGAGCGTGCCGCGGGTGCACGCGGCAACGGGGGCGCCATCTTGCTCGAAGAAAGCGGCAGGCGCCCACGCTAATCCGTCTCCTATTGCCCGTAGGGCGGACAGGTCGATACGCAGGCGTTGGTCGCCGATGACGCCCACTTCATCACTGAACGCGATACCGCTTTGGTCCACGGCGAAGCCGTGCCACGTCGGACTGGCACCGAGGCCGGGATAGGCGAATGTGTTGGTCCGGCGCACCGGCACGGTCTTGGCCAGCGCGAGGCCGGCGGGGTTGATCACGGTGCCGATGACCGTGTCGACGCCCTCGGCCTCCAGCTGAGCGATCGCCGCGGCGGCAAGCGGTGTTGCTGTCATGGAAGTCATTGTGTAGCGCCTTGCCGCCCGGACCGCGTGGACGCGCGGCTAGGCGCGGCTGGGCAGGGTGAGCATGCACGCTTGGCCGATGTCCAAGGTGCGTAGGACCCGCCCCATGCCCACCCACAGCGCACACGACAAGGCCGGGTCGGCAAGCAGGTCTTCGGAGAAGTGTTCGGTGGCGCGGCGCCAGAAGTCTTCGTCATCGCGCAATACCGTGTGCTCGGTGGCAAACCGGTAAGCGAATTCGGCTGCCAGCCGCTCTTGTTCGCTGTAGCCGGGCCAGGTACGCCATTCGGCGACATGATCATAGAGTTCCTCGTCGACTCCGGCCGCCGGGCCGTCGGCATCGCGGGTATTGGCGCATACGACGCATTCGTTGTTGTCGGCAATCACAGCACGCGCGAGTTCCCGAGTTCGCAGTGGCAATCGGTTGCTGGTGTACACGGCGCGGCTGAAGGCAGCAAGCGCACCACCGAGCTCGGGTGATTTCTGAATCCAGCCGGCGACGTCATCGTCGGCGAATGTTCCGATGCGGCTGATGGCGCGATGCTACGCCCGCGCTGGCCGGTTTGGTCAGTGCGTTCCGGGCTCAGGGTCCCGTCTTTCGAGATGGCCGTCGATGGCGCAGCGGTTGCCTAAACGCGCTGATCCAGAACTCGACAAGCCCCACGTACGCCGGTGGCCTCCCCGTTCAGACGTATTACCCACCGGGATGCCATCGGCGGTGCGCGCAGTATCCCGGCGCGGCAGCGCCCGACTGCGGCTGCGACGAAATCGCCTCGGCCAAAGGGCTTTCGCATTCACGTCGGGCGGTGGCCGGGCGCACCGGTACGGGGCGATGAACAGGCGCATCGCCGCGACCCGGTTCCGGCAGACGAGGCGGTCAAGCTGGCCGAGAGGTCAGCCAGCCGCACGGGCATATCATCGGATGGATGTTCGACTAGCCCCGCGCTGCGCCTGGGGACGGACCACGGCCGGGATCAACTCGGCGGGCGCGAGACGCACTGTGCGGAGTACAGCTCCTCGCCGAGCTTGTTCATCAGCTCCAGCTGGGTCTCCAGGTAGTCGATGTGCTTTTCCTCGTCGGCCACGATGCTCTCGAAAAGCACCGCGCTGGTGCTGTCCTGCTTTTCGCGGCACATGATGATTCCGGGCTTGAGCCGGTTCACCACTTCGTATTCAATCGCGAGATCGGCCTCGAACTGCTCGCGCAGCGTTTGGCCGACTCGCAAGGAGCCGATGCGCTGGTAGTTGGGCAATCCGTCCAGCAACAAGATTCGATCGGTGATCGCCTCGGCGTGGCGCATCTCGTCGAAGGACTCGTCGCGGGTGTGGGCCGCCAACTCGGTAAACCCCCAGTTCTCCTGCATCTTCGAGTGCAAGAAGTACTGGTTGATAGCGGTGAGCTCGCTGGTCAATTGCTCATTGAGCAGGCGCAAAACATCGGGATCACCTTGCATGATCACTCCTAGGGGGTAGCAGGCTGTCATGTCTTACCGCAGCAGGTGGGCTGGGCTGGAGCGTCACCATGCTGTGTTCTGGCTGTGCCTTTCGGGTGCCAAACTCAAATCTAGTTCAGCAGGCGAGGCTAGCAGCGGATTTTTTGGACGCGATCGGCGCGTCGTCTGCCTTGAGCTTCAGGATTCTTAGGTTAGACTCAACTAACCTAGTTAGGTTAGACTCCACTAATATGCGGTGCGTTCGTCCGGCAGTTTGTGAAGACACGTCATTCGGTGGCGTGAGCGAGCATCTGATGGGGGCTTGCTGATGTACGTGTGCCTTTGCGTCGGCGCCACCAATCAGACCGTCTGTGATGCCGTCGCCCGCGGTGCGGCAACCTCCAAGGAGATCGCCGCCGCATGCGGTGCCGGCAGCGACTGCGGGCGTTGCCGCCGCACGCTGCGGGCCATTATCGCGGCCGCAGCCCAACCCGCGGCAGTCTGAGCGTGCCCCGATAGTGGGTTTTTCGTCGGTTTACGGTCGCCGGCGATCGGTGAAATCGGCAAGGGCAGCGGCGTTGGCTTGAGCGCCCATCAGCTCCGCGAAGTGCGCGTTCTCTCGTGCGCTGGCCGCCGCGATCTGGGCACGGTTGGGTTCGACCATCGTGTGCTTGACCGCCATCAAGCTGGAAATCGGCTTGGCAGCAAGTATTTCGGCATGACGACGCGCCTCTGGTAGCAGTTCCTCAGGACTGCAGATTCGCCAGACCAGGCCCATCCGCAGTGCCTCTTCGGCGTCAATCCATTCCGAGGACATCAGCAACCAAGCCGCGTTCTGGCGGCCCACCAGTTGCGGCAGAAGATAGGACGAGGCCGCTTCGGGAGCCACGCCGAGGCTGGTGAAGGGGCACTTCAGGCGCGCTGTCGAGGACATGAAAGCCAGATCGGCATAGCCCAGAATGGTGGCGCCGATCCCGACGCCAAGCCCGTTGACGGCGCAAATCAGGGGCTTTGGGAACCCGGCGAGTGCTTCGATGAGACCACGGAAGCCAAATTTCCCCTCGGAGAAATTTGGATCGTTGATGCGAGCCTGCATTTCGGCAAGATCGGTGCCAGCGCTGAAGCCGCGACCCGAGCCGGTCAGCAAGACCACGGCAACCTGCGGATCGTCGGCCGCGTCCAAGAGGGCCTGGGCGGTCGCGTCGTAGAGGGCTTCGTTAAATGCGTTGAGCGCCTCGGGACGGTTCAGCGTGAGCGTGCGTACGCGGTTGTCATCATCGATCTGCAGCGTCACGGCTGCAGCCTAGCCGTTGCCGTAAATGCGGGTCGGCTCGATGAGCACCACGGTTCGTCGTTCCTCGGCCATCACCCGGTCGTATTCGTCCCAGTTGTCGTGGGTGCCACCGGCCGAAATGAAGACATCGCGAAGCAGCAGTCGCAGCTGTTCGCGGTCGGCCAGCCATGGCTGGGAGTCGTCCGGACCGGCCAGCTCCGCGCCGCCCTCCACCGTCGCCCACCGCCATCCGTTGCGAAATGTGACGGCCAATTGAGGTCGAGCCCGCAGGTTGGCGAGTTTGACCTTGCCGTAGGTGGCAAAGCCCAGGGCCGGTCTGCCGTGGTCGGGGTGCATCAGCAGGCCGACATTGACCAACGAAGCCTGAACGGTGCCGTCAGCGCGAACGGTGGAGACAACGGCGAGGCCGCGATCCGCGGTCGCCAGGCCGACTGCGTCGTTGAGTGTTGTCATTGACGCTCCTCGCATGTAAACGGTGTCTTGAACACATAGCGGCTGGTGGGAACGGTGTCGATATTCTCGTTGGCGCCGAATGCGGCCGTGCTGGCCACCATCCTGCCGAGCCGGTGCTGCAGGTCGCCGTCATCGCTGGCGCCGAAGAATGCCTTCAGATCGGTGATTGCCGCCATCGGGAACAGTTCCTCGACGATGGCCGCGACCTCTGGTGCCCCTGGGGTGAGGGTCCGTACCACCCAGTTCTGCGTGTAGCCAAAGGTCGACTGGGTCTCAATCGCCACCGGCGTGTGGTCATGCTGCCAGCGGGCCAGCCAGGTTGGTTCATCTAGCGCGGCGGGCCGACGCAGCAACGCGATGTTGGCTAATCCAGGTGTGCGACTGCCGGGTTGGACTCTCGGCGCGACCAGTGGCACCGACTCGGTCACCAGGTAGGCACCCAGCGATTGGCATTCGGCACCGAGCAATCGCAGCGCTTCGGCTACCTGGTCGCCGTAGCACTGCTGGGTCCACACGCTCACTACCGCGGCGACCGGTGGGTCCAGTGTGGCCAGAGTCATCAGCGACTCGCATACCGCGCCGTCGCGGACATTGACCGACAGTCCGGGCAGGCCCAGCGCCAACAACGACTCGGCAACGGGACCGCGTTGGCGAGCGCACCACTGCTCGCTGGGGTCCGTGTGCATGAGGATGGCGATTATCTTCTCCATAGGTCCTCCATAGGCCGAACCTACCCCCGCAGGCTCAGTTGACCAGGCGCACCTGCTGTTCGTTGCTGATCGATTCGCCCATGATTGCCGCAAGCTGCCGATAGGCCTCGTCGCGACCGCTGGACGCGCGGTAGACCAGACCGATGCGTCGCCCCGGAGTGGGCGCGGCAAAGTGCGCGAGGCCGACGCGGCTACGCGCAGCCTCGACGGACACCGCGCTCTGTGGGATCAGTGTTACGCCCAGGCCGCCGTTTACGCATTGGACGGCGGTCGCCAGCGAAGCTGCCCGGGTATCGGCAAGCTCAGCCCGGACGCCGGCGTTCTGGCAGACATCCAGAGCCTGGTCGCGCAGGCAGTGCCCCTCATCGAGCAACAGCAGCGGCAGCTCGGACAGTGCCGCGACAGGGACTCCGTGCCGGTCCGCCATCGGATGCCCAGGCGGTAGCGCCAGCACGAAATCCTCTTCATAGATCGGTATTTCCGTGAGACCGCCATAGTCGGCGGGCAGCGCGATCAGGGCCGTATCGAGTGAACCTTCGCGCAGGGCGGTCAGCAGACGCTCGGTCTGGTCTTCAATCACTCGTACCGTCAGGGTGGGCAGACGCCGGGTCAGCCCGGCTAGTACCGTGGGCAGCACATACGGAGCAACGGTGGGGATGATGCCGAACCGGATGCTGCCGTTGAGCGGATCCGCCTCTCCCGCAGCGGCTGTGGTGAAGGCTTCCACGGCTTCCACCGCGGCCTGGGCGTGAGGTAGCAGCGATCTGCCCTCGGTCGTCAAGAAAACCCGCCTGGTCGATCGTTCGACGAGGTGAAGGTCGAGTCCGGCCTCCAGTGCCGCCAACGCCTGCGACAACGTCGACTGACTGACGCCGAGAGCATTTGCCGCGCTGCCGAAATGCTGCTTTTCCGCTACCGCGACGAACGCGCGCAACCCGGCCAAGGTGGGCCGATAGCTCTTATCGGTCATACCGATCAATATAGTGGCAAGCATCACCTTTACCTAACAGTCTTCTGCAGGCAACATGGTGTGGGCTCCAAAAGCCATGTGCGGAATACCGAAAAGCGAAAAATCGAAAATGAGGAGAGTTATGTCCCTGCTGACCATCGGCCAACAGTTTCCCGCCTACAGCCTGACTGCGTTGATCGGTGGCGATCTGTCCAAGGTCGACGCCAAGCAGCCCGGTGACTACTTCAAGACCGTGACCAGTGACGACCACGCGGGCAAGTGGCGGGTCGTGTTCTTCTGGCCCAAGGACTTCACCTTCGTGTGCCCGACCGAGATTGCCGCCTTCGGCAAGCTCAACGACGAGTTCGAGGACCGCGACGCGCAGGTCCTGGGTGTCTCGATCGACAGCGAGTTCGTGCACTTCCAGTGGCGTGCGCAGCACGACGACCTCAAGAACCTGCCCTTCCCGATGCTTGCCGACATCAAGCGGGAGCTGGTGGCGGCGACCGGTGTGCTCAACGCCGATGGTGTCGCGGACCGGGTGACCTTCATCGTCGACCCCAACAACGAGATTCAGTTCGTCTCGGCCACCGCTGGATCTGTCGGCCGCAACGTCGACGAGGTGCTCCGTGTGCTCGACGCCCTGCAGTCCGACGAGCTGTGTGCCTGCAACTGGCGCAAGGGTGACCCGACGCTGGACGCCGGCGAGCTGCTGAAGGCTTCGGCGTAGTCGGGGCTTGGTCAGAGACTGAGGACCGGACGGAGAAGACATGAGTATCGAAAACCTCAAGGCAGCGTTGCCTGAGTACGCCAAAGATCTCAAGCTGAACCTGGGCTCGATCAGCCGCACTACGGTGCTGGACGAAGAGCAGCTCTGGGGCACGCTTTTGGCGAGCGCCGCAGCGACTCGCAATGCGCAGGTGCTGGCCGAGATCGGTGCGGAGGCGGCTGACAATCTGTCTGCGCAGGCGTACCAGGCGGCGCTGGGAGCCGTGTCGATCATGGGCATGAACAACGTGTTCTATCGGGGGCGCGGCTTCCTCGAGGGCCAGTACGACGATCTGCGTGCCGGATTGCGGATGAACATCATCGCCAACCCGGGCGTGGACAAGGCGAATTTCGAGCTCTGGTCCTTTGCCGTGTCGTCGGTCAATGGGTGCTCCCATTGTGTCGTGGCCCACGAGCACACGCTGCGTGAGGCGGGTGTGGGCCGCGAGGCGGTGTTGGAGGCGCTGAAGGCGGCGGCTATCGTCTGCGGTGTGGCACAAGCGCTCACCGCTGCACAGACGCTGGCGGCCGTCGGCTGATCGTTGCGCCGTGAGTAAGCCCACCTGGGTGCAGCACGCGATCTGGTGGCAGGTCTATCCCCTGGGCTTCGTCGGTGCTTTTCCCGCCAATCAGCCACCCGATCCGGGAGAGCACCGACTACGGCGCCTCGTTGGCTGGTTTGATCACGCCGTCGAGTTGGGCGCATCCGGGGTTGCCCTGGGCCCGATTTTCGACTCGCGTACCCATGGTTACGACACCACCGACCATTTCCGCATCGATCCTCGCCTCGGCGACGAGGGTGATTTCGACCACCTCGTCGCCGAGGCGCATCGGCGTGGACTGCGGGTGCTGCTCGACGGCGTTTTCAACCACGTCGGTGTGGATTTCCACAGCTATCGCCACGCCGCTGACGACCCGTCCTCCGCAGGCTGGTTTTGTGGCCGAGCAGGCAATTTCCGTACCTTCGAAGGACATTCGGGGCTCATCACACTCAACCATGCCAACCCGGAGGTGGCCGACTACGTCGTCGATGTCATGGCGCACTGGCTGCAACGCGGTGCCGATGGCTGGCGCCTGGATGCGGCCTACGCGGTGCCACAACAGTTCTGGGCGAAGGTCCTGCCCCGAGTGCGGGACCGATATCCGCAGGCCTGGTTTGTCGGCGAGATAATTCACGGCGACTATGCCGCCGCGGTGCAGGGCGCCGGTTTCGACTCGGTGACTCAGTACGAACTTTGGAAGGCGATCTGGAGCGGTCTCAACGACGGCAACTTCTTCGAGCTGGACTGGGCGCTACAGCGGCACAACGAGTTTGTCGCCAGCTTTGCCCCGCTGACCTTCATCGGCAATCACGACGTCACCCGGATCGCCAGCCGCCTCGAACGTCCCGAGCACCTAGCCCATGCGCTGGTGATTCTGATGACTGTCGGTGGAATTCCGAGCATCTACGCCGGTGACGAATTCGGCTGGCGTGCCGTCAAGGAAGAGCGCTACGGCGGTGACGACGCGATACGCCCGGAATTCGGCTCTCCCCCATTCGAATTGACTCACGACCAGGCGTCGGTCTGGGCGTTGCACCAGTACCTGGTCGGGCTACGCCGCCGCTATCCATGGCTACACACGGCCTCCACCAGCGCACTACGATTGCGCAACCGTCAGTACGTCTACCAGACCGGCAGCGCCGACAACGCACTAGTGGTCATACTCAACGCAGACGATGAGCCGCTTCGGATGAGTCTGCCGGATCTTGGCATCCCTCGCGCCGAGGTGCTTGCCGGATCTGCCGCGCCGCCCCAGGAGGTCACCGACGAGGTGCTCGTCGAGGGGCACGGCTGGCGGATCCTGCAACCCGCCTAGCGATTCAGCTGCGCGAGCGTCAGCGGGTCGAGCCGGCGGGCGTAGCAGCGGGTGCCTCGACGAATCGCTTCAGGTCAAAGGGATGTCTTGTCGAGTCCATGCGACCACGTTGATACACTGGTTAGATGACGCGAATGAGCACGGATGAGCGCAGGCGCTGATGGCTGTCGATCGCAGGCTTCCGAGGGTGGGTGACCTGGCACCCCTGATGCAGTTCAAGAGGCCCCAGTTCAACCGCACCAAGCGCCGTCTGGAAACCGCCCTAACCATCGAGGACCTGCGCCGTGTCGCGAAACGGCGTACCCCCAGAGCGGCGTTCGACTACACCGACGGTGCAGTCGAGGACGAACTGTCGATCGAGCGTGCCCGGCAGGCCTTCCGCGATATCGAATTTCACCCGACGATCCTGCGCGATGTCACGAGTGTGCGTACCGGCTGGGACGTCTTTGGCAAGCCGGTCGCGTTGCCCTTCGGTATCGCGCCGACCGGGTTCACTCGATTGATGCACACCGAGGGCGAGATCGCCGGTGCGAGGGCGGCCGCCGAGGCCGGGATCCCGTTTTCCATGTCGACTCTGGCCACCTGCGCAATAGAGGATCTGCAGGCGGCTGTTCCCCAGGGCCGCAAATGGTTTCAGCTCTACATGTGGCGGGACCGGGACCGTTCGATGGCGTTGGTCAAACGCGCAGCGGACGCGGGATTCGACACCATGCTGGTCACCGTGGACGTTCCGGTCGCGGGTGCGCGGCTACGCGATGTCCGCAACGGCATGTCGATACCGCCGGCCTTGACGCTACGAACGGTGCTTGACGCACTGCCGCACCCACATTGGTGGTTCGACCTGCTGACCACCGAGCCGCTGGCCTTCGCATCACTGGATCGCTGGTCGGGCACCGTCGGCGAGTATCTGAACACCATGTTCGATCCCAGCGTCACCTTCGACGACCTGGAGTGGATGAAGGCCCAATGGCCAGGCAAGCTGGTCGTCAAGGGGATCCAGACCCTCGACGATGCCCGCGCGGTGGTGGAACGCGGGGCCGACGGCATCGTGTTGTCCAATCATGGCGGTCGCCAACTCGATCGTGCGCCGGTGCCGTTCCACCTGTTGCCCCTGGTTGCCCGCGAGCTGGGCAAGGACACCGAGATCGTGGTGGACACCGGCATCATGTCCGGTGCCGATATCGTCGCCGCGATCGCGCTCGGTGCGCGGTGCACGCTGATTGGGCGGGCGTACCTGTATGGGCTGATGGCTGGTGGCGAAGCGGGGGTCAAACGCGCGATCGAGATCCTGTCCGCCGGCGTCTCCCGGACCATGCGGCTGCTGGGGGTGACCTGCCTGGAAGAACTCTCGGCCAAGCATGTGACGCAGTTGCAGCGACTGGGTCCCATACCTCTGCCGACGTGAGGCTGCGCGCTCGAGTTCGGCGGAATCAGCCATCGGCCTGCGCCGGGGAACAAAACGCGCGACAGCTGGGTTAAGCGCAGTAGACCTAGCTATTGGAGGATTGATGCCCCAAGCCATATCAGTGCCGGTGCTGTTCGTCAGTGACACCATCGTGCTACCCGGAATGGTCGTGCCGATCACGCTCGACGATGCCGCACAAGCGGCGATCGACGCCGCGCGGGCCAGCGAGTCTGGGCAGTTGCTGATCGCTCCTCGGCTCGATGACCGATACCCCACCTACGGCGTCTTGGCAAAGATTCTGCAGGTTGGGCGGATCGCTGGCGGTGGCGCCGCCGCTGTCGTGCGAGGTGAGCGCAGGGCCCAGATCGGTGCTGGAGCCAGCGGGCCAGGCGCGGCGCTGTGGGTCGAGGTGACAGAAGTCCCGGAGCCGGAGGCGACCGAGGAAGCCAAGACGCTTGCCGCCGAGTGCAAGAAGCTGTTAGTGGCCATGCTGCAACGACGCGAGGCCTGGCAGATCATCGACCACGTCAATAGCCTCACCGATCCGTCTGCGCTCGCGGACACCGCCGGGTACGCGTCGTATCTGGCGGATATGCAGAAGCGCCAGTTGCTCGAGACGGCCGACGTTTCCCAGCGTCTGCGGTTGCTGATCGATTGGACCGGCGACCATCTCGCCGAAGTCGAGGTCAACGACAAGATCGCCGACGATGTGCGGGCGGGCATGGAAAAGACGCAGAAGGAGTTCCTGCTGCGCCAACAGCTGGCTGCGATTCGTAAGGAACTGGGTGAGGGTGATCCCGACGGCGCCGGAGATCCAGAGGACTACCGGGCCCGTATCGAGGCCGCTGAACTGCCCGACAAGGTGCGCGAAGCGGCGCTGCGTGAGGTTAGCAAGCTGGAACGGGCCAGCGACCAAAGCCCGGACAGCGGCTGGATTCGCACCTGGCTGGACACCGTGCTCGAGCTGCCGTGGAATATCACGACCGAGGACTCGGTCGACTTGAGCGCGGCCCGCGAGACCCTCGATGCCGATCACCACGGCCTCGACGATGTCAAAGACCGCATCATCGAGTATCTGGCGGTGCGTGCCCGACGCGCGCAGCGTGGACTGCAGGTCGTCGGCGGGCGTGGTTCGGGCGCGGTGATGGTGCTCGCCGGTCCTCCCGGGGTCGGCAAGACGTCCTTGGGCGAAAGCGTGGCCCGAGCCCTGGGGCGCCGCTTCGTGCGCGTCGCCCTGGGTGGTGTCCGCGACGAGGCCGAGATCCGCGGCCACCGGCGTACCTATGTGGGCGCGCTGCCAGGCCGGATCGTCCGTGCGATCAGCGAGGCGGGATCGATGAATCCCGTTGTGCTGCTGGATGAAATCGACAAGGTCGGTTCCGACTATCGGGGCGACCCAAGCGCTGCCCTGCTGGAGGTGCTTGACCCTGCCCAGAACCACACCTTCCGCGATCACTACCTGGATCTGGACTTGGACCTGTCCGATGTGGTGTTTCTGGCTACGGCCAACGTGATCGAGAACATTCCCTCGGCCCTGCTGGACCGGATGGAGCTGGTCGAGATCGACGGCTACACCGAGGACGACAAGGTTGCCATCGCCCGCGACTACCTGCTGCCCCGGCAGCGAGACCGGGCAGCGCTGAGCGACGACGAGGTCATGATCACCGAGGCCGCGTTGCGCAAGATCGCTGCCGACTACACCCGTGAACCGGGCGTGCGGCAGTTCGAAAGGCTGCTGGCCAAAGTGCTGCGCAAGGTGACCACAAAGTTGGCCGCAGATCCCGGACCCGCGACGATCGACGAGCCCGATCTGGTTGGCTACCTGGGCCGCCCGCGGTTTACCCCCGAGGCCGCTGAACGCACCGCGGTGCCGGGTGTGGCCACCGGACTGGCCGTTACGGGCCTGGGCGGTGACGTGCTCTACATCGAGGCCGGTGCCGCTGGACCGCCACGGCCGGGCGAAGGTTCGCTGCAACTGACCGGGCAGTTGGGTGATGTGATGAAGGAGTCGGCGCAGATCGCTCTGTCCTACGTGCGCTCTCACGCTGGGCAGTTCGGTGTGGATCCCACGACGCTGGATCGCAGCATCCACGTGCATGTGCCCGCAGGCGCGGTACCCAAAGACGGCCCGTCCGCCGGTGTCACCATGGTGACCGCGCTGGTCTCGATGGCCACCGGGCGTCAGGTCCGCGCCGATGTCGGCATGACCGGGGAAGTCACGCTCAACGGCCGAGTGCTGCCGATCGGCGGCGTCAAACAGAAGCTGCTCGCAGCGCAACGTGCCGGGCTGTCAACGGTTTTCATTCCGGCTCGCAATGAACCCGACCTCGACGACGTTCCTGCCGAGGTGCTGGGCGCACTAGTGGTCAAACCGATGACCGATGTCGCCGAGATCGTTGCGCAAGCGCTGGAACCGGCGGCTGAGGCCGCTGGGGTCGCCGCCTGACACCGTCGCCAATGCCACGCTGGGGTGACCGTCGACACTGAGCGTCACCCCAGCGCGGCGCTCGGTGCTAGCGGTGCCGTGCGGTCTGCTGCACAATCAGGGACATGGCCGAGCTTCGGGATCTCAAACGCCGAGTAGTCCATCGCATGCAAAAACTTGTGGTCAATCCGATCGGCAGACAATTGCCGGTGACCATGCTGGAAACCATCGGTCGCAAGAGCGGACAACCCCGCCACACCGCGGTGGGCGGCAAGTTGGTGGACAACCAGTTCTGGATGGTCTCCGAACACGGCGAGCATTCGGATTACGTTCGCAATATCAAGGCTAACCCAGCGGTTCGGGTGCGCCTTGACGGCGAGTGGCGAAGCGGAACCGCTCACCTATTGCCCGACGACGACCCGCTACAGCGGCTGGGCAACCTGCCCCGGCTCAACAGCGCGGTCGTTCGGGCGATCGGTAGCGAGTTGCTGAGCATCCGGGTGGATTTGGACTGACCATGGCCTATGACACCGGCCTGGCCGACCGGATCCGTGAGTTGCTGGCTCGACAGCCCGGCGTGGATGAAATGCGCATGTTCGGCGGGCTTGCATTTCTCATCGGCGGGCACATGGCCGTTGCCGTCAGCGGGCAGGGCGGACTATTGGTCAGAGTGCCGCCGGAAGACGCCGACAAGCTGCTCGAGCGTGATCACGTCAGCCCCATGGTCATGGCCGGACGCGAAACCCGCCGCTGGCTGCAAGTGGCCAGCCAAGGCGTCAAAACCAAACGTCAGCTTCAGAGTTGGGTGGACCGCGCCGTGGCCTACGTGCGCACGATGCCGCCCAAGTAACGAGCGCGGAACCCACGCCCTGGCCTCCGTTGCCGCGAAGCGCCGCCGGCGGTGAGCCCCTAGTGTTGCCGTGAGGAATCATACGACCGAGGGCAGCCGAGTAGTGCAGTGGTTAGGAGAGTTATGAGTGCAGGCTGGATTATCCCGTTCATCATCCTGGGCGGAGCTCTACAGACATGTGGAGCTGCGATGAATGGGCAACTGTACAAACACATGATCAACCCATGGCTGGCATCAGCGATTTCGTTTGCGCTGATCACGATATTTTTCGTGGGCGCATTCCTCATCATGCCCAACCTGCTACCCACCACCAAGGACATCGCCTCGATGCCGTGGTGGGCCGTGGTCGGCGGCCTCGTCGGAGCGGTGCAGGTCTATGCGGGCCTGACATTGGTCAACAAGGTGGGCGCGGGCACGTTCATTGGGGTCACGGTCACAGCAGCACTCATCATGTCGTTACTGATCGATCATTTCGGCTGGCTCCGGGTGGACGCTCATCCGCTCACCCTGTGGCGGGCCCTCGGCGGTGCGTTCCTGGTTTGCGGGGTGGTATTGGTTGCCAAGTTCTAGCGGGCGACCGTCCTGGTGGCCGTGGGCGCGCCAAGGGCCCACCGTTGCGATCGCCGGATTGATGGATCACCCGGGCGGTGTCTGGAATGTCCGCGACGATGTCAAAGCGCGGGATTCCAGTTGCCGTCAATCACTTCGGGTGGGTGCTGAGCCTGTAACCGTTCCCGTTCGGTGCGTCGGCGCTTGATTCGTAGCCGCGCATCGGCCGGCATGGTTACCAACTCGTCGGCGGTCAAGTAGTAGACATCATCGATGGTGTCCATCAGATCGGCCGTTACCCGACGAGATGCCAGTTCGCGCAAAGTCATCCGGAGGTCGTGGGTGAACCGGATGGTGGTGTCATGGGCGAGTTCGCGCGAACCGCGGGCACTGGCGGCCAAGCGCTGGGACAAGGTCGGCGCCGCCGCCGGTGTCGCGGGTGCTGCTGCGGCTTTGGCCGCCGCTGTCAGCAGCAGCGCCGGATCGTCACCGAAAGACGGGTTGGCCAGCTCCGCTTCGCCGCAACCCCGATGCGCGAGCCGGGCAACCGTAGCGTCAAGTGCGGCGGCCGCTGATGCCGATAGGGCTCGGATGCTGTCGACGTTGCCGTCGCGGGCCAGCGCACACAACGGAGCATCGGCGCGCAGGATTTCGGTCAGCGCCGCGGTCTCCGCGGCGATACGGCCGCTTTCCATGATCACGCCGACACCGGAGACGCTGGTTCCGGCCCGGGTGTGCTCGAGCGTTGCGGCGGTAACACCTGTATCGATGACCCATAGCGCCGTGAGGATCCAGCCTTGGTGAATCCGGTCCCGTAACAATCGAATCCGAACTTCCAGGCTGGCGTCGGGCAGCGTAGAGAGCTGCTCGGCGCCAACGTGTTCGTCAGCCGCCGCGGTCACGTAAGCCTGCGTATCAGCACGGATATGACGTAACAGGGAAAGCGACCGCGCCGTCACCAGCACCTTGGCCGCCGACCGCAGGGGTCCACCGGTCAGCTGGGGCCGGCCGAACGGCAGCAGCTCGGTGACCTGGGTGTTACCCCCCAATGCTTGCTGGGTGACTGCTCGCTCATTCCAGCCGGGCAATTGGGTCGCGGCGACGAGATTGGCCGACACCCCAACATAGGGGCGATGACCGAACACCGCGATAGCCCGGCTCCCCCACTCCTCGGCGACCACGTCGCCAACGGCGAGCACTTGGCCCATCGCTCGCCCCGCCGCGCGCAACCCGCTCATCTGGACGTCCAGGGTCATCGGGGTCAGCGGCCCGGGCAGCGCCTCGGCGAGACTGGCCGCGCTGAAGACTGGGAACCGCGGGTCGATCCGGTCGTCGAACTCGCCCTCCAGCCCGTCTGGTGCCGCGGAATCCAGGGCGGTCCCGTCGGCGGGCGTCAGTCGCGGTGTCGGCTCCACCGGTAGCGCCAACTGGGCCGAACCGATGGTTGCACCGGCGGGATCTAGTCTGCGCCCGACCAGGCCACGGCCGGTATCGACGATCGCATCGGTGGCCTGCCACCCGTACTGAAAGTTCCAATCTTCCTGTGCTGCAGCGATATCCATCTCAGGGATGAACTGTGACCAGCCTTGAACCCGGTGCGGCCGCAACCGCGGGTCGACTGATCCGAGCAGCCGCCACGCGGTGACCACGTTTGTGGTGTCGGGCGTGGCCAGGTCGACGACACCATTGCGGTCGGTGTCCAGCGCCAGAACCAGGAACCGGACCAGATCGTCGAGGTGCAGTACCCGCATCGGCCGGGCGGAGACCTTGGAGCGCATCAGGGTCGCGACCGTGCGACACACCATCCAGTCGAGCTGGCGGCCGACCGGCGGTGCAATGCGGATGACCAAACTCGGTGCCCAACCGGTCGACACCAGTGTCTCGGCTTGTTGATAAAGCTCCGGTGAGCCCGCGGCCTGGGACACGAACAGCAACCGGGCGCCGGCGCGGGCCGCAGCGTTGCTCACGTGTGCCAAGCCGGTGATGCCCGCGGCACCCGGCGCGCCCTTCTCGACAGGGGCGAGGTGAATCACCGCGTCCGCTTCGCTGGCTAACTCCAATAGCACTGGGTTGCGCAGCGATGCGCAAACAAAATCGACGTTGGGATCCAGGTAGTCGTGTGGGTGGGAAGATATACCGCTTACGGTGTGTCCCGCAGCGATCAGCTGACGTGTGACCAGCCGCCCGATCGCTCCCGCGGCGTCGGTAACCAGGACGTGCACCTTACTCACCTCCCCCAACGCTTTCCATCACAATAGGCATGTTGGCCCCATTTGCGCGACACTTGAGTCTCGACCGTGACACTTCGGTGCTGGATGCGCCCGCTATTACCGGTGCGGCCGGTTACCGCAATGTCGCGTTGCCATCGGCAGCGATGGCAACCTTTGCCCCGGCGATGTCCTCATGCACGGTGGCATTGGCCGATGCGGGATCGGTGATCACGCCTAAGGTACGCGCCCCGGTGGGCGTGCGCACGGCGACGAAGGCCTTCTCGGGTTGCCCGTCTCTGGTGAAGGGCGTTGTCCAGGCCTCGACGGCGCCGACGCCGTCCCATCCGACCAGGGCGGCCCGGGTGGGCTCGCGGTCCACCAGCGGTTGCACGTCTTCCCAGCGGAACTCCGCGGGTGGCTCGGTGCCGTACACGCCGATGCTGTGCTTGGTCAGGTAGCCGCCGTTGGCGGTGATCAGCCCGCGCCGGCCGGGGTTGGCCGCCAATAACTCGGCCATGGTGGCAATCGAATGTGTGACGTAGTTGTTCCACGGGCCCCCGGCAAAGGTCAGTCCGCCGGTGACGGTCAACGGCCGGTCGGCATCGTCGACAGGCAGCCCGAGTTCGTGTGCGGCAACCTGCATCGCGGACGGGAAACACGAGTACAGGTCGACGTAGTCGGCATCGTTGATGCCCAGACCGGCGAGTTCCAACGCGCGTGCCCCGGCAATTCGGATGGCCGGCGACTGGTGCAGTTCGGCGCGCTCGGCAATCGAGAAGGTGTCGTGCGCCTCGGTCCCAGTCTGCGGGTAGACCCAGCGTTCGGTGGGCACCCGCAGCCGTGTCGCCTGCTCGACCGACGTGAGGATCAGGGCGGCGCCCTGGTCAACCATGTTGTTGGAGTTCATCAGCTTGGTGTAGGGCCAGCTGATCATCCGGTTCTGCGGGCCGGGCCGACAAATCTGTTCGGCAGTCATCGGGGTGCGGATCCAGGCGTGCGGGTTATCCACCGCGACCGCGTTGAACCCCGCCCACAGTCGGCCGACTCTGCTGCGGTGGTCCTCGATTGACTCGCCGTTGGCGATGCGTAGCGCCTGCTCGAACATCGGATAGACGTAGGCGGGCCGATCCAGCTTGATTCTGATTTCGCTCTCGCCGGCCATCGGCACATCCTGGCCGGCGACCCGCGGCAGCGGAACGGATTCGTCCTGAAGCGTCCAGGTCAGTCGGGCGCCCTTGGACTTCAGACCGGTCCTGGTCCGCCACGTCTCGGCGCCAGCGATCAACACCACCCCGGCTCGACCCCGCTGTACGTCCAGGCACGCCTGGCTGACCAGAGACTGCGGTGTGTTGCCGCCGACGCTGCTGTAGCTGGTGGTGAAACCACTGGCCTGCAGCCGCTCGCCGAGCAACTGGCCGGGATTGCGGTAGTGCGCCGAGAGCACGCGGACCACGCGAATGGAGTCAACGGCCGCGAGCACCCGGGAATCGGCCGCCTGCTGCGCCGCGGCGAGCATCAGATCGACAGGCTCGACCGACGGCATGGTGGGGTCGATTTCATCGCGGTAGTTGACCTGGCCGTAGCCGATCAGCACCGGCGTGCGGGGGTCTACGGCCATGAATCGAACCTAGCGCCGCCCCTCGCCGGCCACCGCACGTCGCGCTCGACCTCGGGCCGGCGGCGCAATCGAGCGAGCGAAGGCGTCACCGGCTTTCCCCGGAGCCCTGCTGTTCGGTGGCCAGCTGCTCGGAGTTAGCCGACGGGGCGAACAGCACGCCTTCGGTGATCAGGAACTCGATTTCTTCCGGGCTCATGTCCAGCAGCTCAGCGCAGATCTCTCGGGTGTCCTGACCCGGCTGCGGCGCGGGTCGTTGTGGTGACTGCGGGATATGGCGAAACGGCGCCGGGCCGGTCTCCGCGGGCAGCGGGCGTGCGATGAGCGGATGGGTCATGTCGCGGAACAGGTTTCGCGCGATTAGTTGCGGGTCCTCCAGAAGGTCCGGCGGGCGGTTCATCGGGCCCGCTGCAATCCCTGCCGCTTGCAGCGCCTGGGCCGCCTCGAATGGGGTGTGGTCGGCGGTCCAGGCCGACACGACTGCGACCAATTCGGCGCGATTGGCCATGCGCGACTCGGCCGAGGCGAAGCGCGGGTCATCGGCCAGTTCGGGTTGGTCGATCAGTTTCGCCGCACAGCGCCATTCGTTGTCCGAGCAGATGGTGACGACGCACCACTCGTCGTCACCGGCGCAGGGGCATACCGCGTGCACACTGAGGTCATTGCGGACTTCGGCGATGCCGGCGGCCAGTGCGGCCTCGGTGACGAACAGGGTGTCGAGCTGATTGACCACAACTTCGGCTTGCGAGATGTGTACGTGGGCTCCGGTACCGGTGCGGTGACGGTGGATCAGCGCGGCCAGCGCCAGGACGGCAACGATTCGCCCGACAACGTGGTCGGGGAAAATTGTCGTGGCGTCCTAGAAGGCATGCCGGGAACCGTCGGTAGCGGCGTCTTCGGATGTCCACACCCGGGTCACGCCGGTGGTGGCTCGCACCAGCGGGCCGTATCCCAGCCGGGTACTCCAGGGGCCGCGATTACCGAACGCGCTGCTGCCGGCGAGCACGATGTGCGGGTTGAGGGCATGGAGGTTGGCGTAATTGAAGCCCAGCGAGGTCAGGGTGCCCGGCTTGAAGTTGGCGAACACGGCGTCGGCCGCGGCGACCAGGCGACCGAAAATTTGCTTGCCCTCGGGGCTGCGCAGGTCGAGGCCGAGCGCACGATGATTACGGTGCGTCCAGGCAAACGACTCACTCATCGCGTCACCGGCACGGGCCTGTCGTAGCCCGTCGGGGTAGTCGGCGCTTTCGACCTTGATGACCTCGGCGCCCAGGTCGCCGAACAGCCGGCTCAGCTCGCCCCCCCGCGACGATGATGCCCAGATCGAGAATCCGCAGCCCTTCGAGCGGGTAGCCCCCCACGCTGGCCGTGCTCGCAAGCTCCGGAGCCGGGTCGGCCAGCCAGCGCGGCTGGTCTTGGCCCACGGCGGGTGCGGGAGTGTGAAACCCCGCCCGCTGCTCGTTGACCACGAAGTATCCGGTGGGGACCTTGTTATGCACCCCGGGGACCAGTTCGGCCTCGGTGATGGCTCCCACCGCCTGGAAGTGTTCGGAGGCCAGAATCCGCGACGGTGTGAGGACGGCCGCAATCGGGACCCCGTGGGCTTGGCCGGCAGCCACCAGCTCCTTCATCGTCTGGGGGGCAAACAGCGCCGCAACTAACTCACTGATCTGCGGCCAGGCCGCGAAACGAGCACCGATCACGTCGTACTTGGGATCCTGAAAGTCTGGTGGTTCCCCCAGCCAGCGGCGTAGGCCGCGCCACTGGCGCGGCGCCATCACGCACAATCGCACGTACCCGTCCTGGCACGGGTAGATCGGGTAGGCGTCCTGGTTTTTCGGGCGTCCCCGCCACCGCGCACTGCTTCGGATGCCGGCCGCGACCTGCCCGTGTGCCCCGAATGCGGGATCAAGAGCCATCACCACCGCATCGAAGCGCGAGAAGTCGATGTAATCGCCGGTACCGCAACGCAATTTGTTGTAGTAGGCGGCCAGCACCGACCAGGTCGCCTGGACCGCGGCTGTCGCCGAAGCGATGCCATCTGGCGGCAATACCGGGGTGCCGGTGGTGGGCCCTGACCGTGATAGCGATCCCGACATCGCGTAGAGCACCGCGTCGGTTGCCCGCCACGACGATCGCGGACCCGATGCACCGAAGTCGGTGAACGACAGCACCACCAGGTGGGGGCAGCGATCGGCTAGCTCCACACACGATGTCCCGTAGCTGCTGGCCTGCCCCGGCAGACCGCTGTCGACGAGGATGTCGGCGCCGGCGGCCAGCTCGAGCAGCCGTGCCCGGTCGGCTGCGTCGTTGGGGTCCAGCACCACGCTGCGCTTGTTGGCGTTGTGCACGGCGAACGGAATGCTGGCGCCCGCCAGCGTGGGCGCTTGGTTACGTCCGGGGCTCCCGCCGGGCGGCTCCACCTTGAGGACGTCGGCGCCGAGGTCGGCGAGCAAGCGCGCGACCGTGTCGGCGGTACCGCCGGACAAGTCCAGGACGCGCACCGCGGCGAGCAGCTGGTCGGCCATTTGCATACCGTAGCCGCCGGGTGGCAGCGGGCTCCGCATCAAACGGACCGCCGACCGGCCAAGCGCATCGGTGCGGCCTCGGCCAGTCGATGATTCCGCGCCGGGCGGCTAGGTCAGTGAGCAGCGGTAGCGCATTTGGTCGACCGGGGTGTCGCCGATGATCTCGGTGCGACGCGTGCCGTCGAAATTCCATCCATCGCGTTCATAGAAGCGCCGAGCGCGGGCATTGCCATCCAGGACCCATAACACGGCTGCGGTGACGCCAACCCGCCGCAGCCGTTCCCGGGCGGCAGTCATGAGCAACCGTCCGACGCCGGTGCAGACATGCTCGGGATCGACATAGATCGCCCGGAGCTCACCGAAGTTCGACAGCTCCGTGTCGCGGGATAGACCGGTGGTGGCCAGGCCGCGGATCGCCGAACCGTCGACCGCCACCTGGATGGAGGGTAGTCGCAACCCCATCCGGCCAACGGTGTAGCGGTCGACCCAGTCTTGCGGGCTGAGATTGTCGAGGTAATCCTGGGAAATCAGTCCCCGGAATGCCCACTGCCACGAACGCACATGCACCCGGGCCACGTCATAGGCATCCTCCGGGGTGGCTGCGCGGACCTCGATCATGGTTGCAGTATCGAGACTGTCTGCCGCTATGGCCATTCAATCGGCGTGCGCGCCCATCACCAGGGCCATTTGCGCAGCGGAGCCGTCAGTGCTGTGCTTGGCGGGTCGACTAGTTGACACCCGTCAAAGTCGGGGAGGGCGAAATGGCAGATTCGACAACCATCGGCGTCAGGGTCCGGGACAAAGTCATCGTGATCACCGGCGGTGCACGGGGAATCGGGCTGGCAACCGCGACCGCGCTGCACAAGCTGGGTGCCAAAGTCGCGATCAGCGACGTTGACGAACCCGCTGTGAAGGAGGCCGGCGCCGACCTCGGCCTCGAGGTGTACGGCAAACTCGATGTCACCGACCCAAATTCCTTCTCGGACTTCCTCGATCAAGTCGAGCGCCAACTCGGCCCGCTCGACGTGCTGGTGAACAATGCCGGCATCATGCCTGTCGGGCGGATTGTCGACGAGCCGGATTCGGTGACCCGGCGCATTCTGGACATCAATGTCTACGGCGTCATGGTGGGCAGCAAGCTGGCGGCTCAGCGAATGGTTCCCCGCGGGCGGGGCCACGTCATCAACGTCGCATCGCTGGCCGGCGAGATCTACGTGGTGGGCCTGGCCACCTATTGCGCAAGCAAGCACGCGGTGATCGCATTCACCGATGCCGCCAGGATCGAATACCGCACCACCGGGGTGAAGTTCTCCATGGTGTTGCCGACCTTCGCCAACACCGAACTCGCGTCGGGGACGCCGGGGATGAAAGGGTTCAAGAACGCTGAGCCCTCTGACATCGCCGACGCAATCGTCGCGCTGGTGGCCAATCCCAAGCCTCGCGTGCGGGTCACCAAAGCGGCCGGCGCCATGATCGCCTCGCAGAAGTACCTCCCCCGCTGGCTGTCCGAAGGCCTCAACCGACTCCTCGGGGGTGAGCATGTCTTCACCGACGACGTCGACGCCGCCAAGCGCGAGGCCTACGAGGCCCGCGCCCGCGGCGAAACCGGAGAAAGCTGAGCGCCGTCAACGGGTTGTTCATCGACGGCACGCACAATCGATGAGATGAGCCCAGAAAATCGTGCCACCAGCGAACCCGCTCCCCTGTCCGACGACGACCTGGCCCTCATTGACGCCTATTGGCGCGCCGCCAACTACCTGTCGGTCGGTCAGATCTATCTGCTGGACAATCCACTGTTGGCCGAACCGCTGGTGCCCACGCACGTCAAACCCCGGCTGCTGGGTCACTGGGGCACCACCCCCGGCCTCAATCTGATCTACGCGCACCTGAACCGGATAATTCGCGAGCGCGACGCCAACGTCATCTACGTCACCGGGCCCGGCCACGGGGGGCCCGGACTGGTGGCCAATGCGTACTTGGAAGGCACCTACAGCGAGGTGTACAGCGCCATCGCGGAGAACACCGACGGAATGCGGCGGCTGTTTCGCCAGTTTTCCTTTCCGGGCGGGATTCCCAGCCATGTCGCGGCGCAGACGCCCGGGTCCATTCATGAGGGCGGCGAGCTCGGCTACGCGCTGGTGCATGCTTACGGCGCGGCCTTCGACAACCCCGACCTGGTGGTCGCCTGCGTGGTCGGTGACGGTGAAGCCGAGACCGGTCCACTGGCGACAAGCTGGCATTCGAACAAGTTCCTCAACCCCGCCATCGACGGGGCGGTGCTGCCGATCTTGCATCTCAACGGCTACAAGATCGCCAATCCGACCGTGCTGGCCCGCATTCCGCATGACGAGCTCGAATCGCTGTTGCGCGGCTACGGCTACCGGCCCATCACGGTGGCCGGCGATGATCCGCCCCGTGTGCACCAGCAGCTGGCCGGCGCGCTCGACGAGGCGTTCGACGAGATCGCCGCGATTCAGCTCGCCGCCCGCACCGGCGGCGATATCAAGCGGCCGGTATGGCCAATGATCGTGCTACGCACCCCCAAGGGCTGGACGGGGCCAAAAGTCGTCGACGGCAAGAAGGTCGAGGGCACCTGGCGATCCCATCAGGTTCCGCTAGCTGACACCCACGACAACGCGCAGCACCGTGACCAGCTTGAAGAATGGCTGCGCAGCTACCGGCCCCACGAGCTGTTCGACGATCACGGCAAGCTGCGAGCGCAGCTGCGGGCGATGGCTCCCAGCGGCAATCGACGGATGAGCGCCAACCCGCACGCCAACGGCGGGCTCTTGTTGCGTGACCTCGATCTGCCCGACTTCCGCGACTACGCGGTGCAGGTCAACAGCCCGGGCACCGAAATCCACGAAGCCACTCGGGTACTCGGGACATTTCTGCGCGATGTGATCAGGCGAAACCCGGATCGATTCCGTCTGATGGGTCCGGATGAGACGGCGTCGAATCGGCTCAGCGCCGTATTCGAGGCAACCGGCCGAACCTGGCTGTCGGAGACCACGGCCGATGACGACCACCTTTCGGCCGAAGGCCGCGTGATGGAGGTGCTGTCAGAACATCTGTGTCAGGGCTGGCTGGAAGGTTATCTACTGACCGGCCGCCACGGCATGTTCGATTGCTACGAGGCCTTCGTGCATATCGTCGACTCGATGTTCAATCAGCACACGAAATGGCTTTCCACCAGCCGGGAGCTGCCGTGGCGGCGGCCGATCGCATCGCTGAACTACCTGCTGAGTTCCCACGTGTGGCGGCAGGACCACAACGGCGCTTCCCATCAGGATCCCGGGTTCATCGACCTGGTCGCCAACAAGCGTCCGGAGGTGGTCCGCGTCTACTTGCCGCCGGACGGGAACACCTTGCTTTCGGTTGCCGACCACTGCCTGCGTAGCCGCAACTACGTCAACGTCATCGTCGCCGGCAAGCAGCCCGCGCTGGCTTATCTGGATATGGACGAGGCCATCGCGCACTGCACCCGGGGACTGGGCATCTGGCAGTGGGCGAGTACGGCCAGCGGCGAGCCCGACGTGGTGCTGGCCTGCGCGGGAGACATTCCGACGTTGGAGACACTGGCGGCCGCCGATATCCTGCGTCGCGAACTGCCCGACCTGGGTGTCCGGGTGGTCAACGTCGTCGACATCATGCGTTTGCAGCCGGAGTCCGAGCACCCCCACGGCTTGCCGGACCGCGAGTTCGATGCGCTGTTCACCCGCGACAAGCCGGTCATTTTCGCCTACCACGGCTATCCATGGCTGATCCACCGCCTTGCTTACCGTCGTGCCAACCATGCCCGCATCCATGTGCGCGGGTTCAAGGAGCGAGGCACCACGACTACGCCGTTCGACATGGTGATGCTCAATGACCTGGATCGCTTCCACCTGGTGATCGACGTCATCGACCGGGTGGTGGGCCTGTCCAGCCGGGCTGCGGTGCTGCGGCAGCGGATGGCCGATGCGCGCCTGGCAGCGCGCCAGTACACGCGTGAGCATGGTGAGGACGACCCGCGAATTGCGGATTGGGCCTGGGAGCCGAGCGAGCAGAGCGAGCTTGGCGAGTGATGGGAGCGAGGCGACCTGTTGGGTTTGGGAGCCGAGCGAGCAGAGCGAGCTTGGCGAGTGATGGGAGCGAGGCGACCTGTTGGGTTTGGGAGCCGAGCGAGCAGAGCGAGCTTGGCGAGTGATGGGAGCGAGGCGACCCATGCTTCGGCGCTAGCCTGTGTAGGTGGCGCATGTGTTGACGGTCAACTTGGCTCGTACCCGGGCGAATCCCGACGTGCGTTCGACGTCGGAATTGACGGGTATCGACAAAGTGGCGGCGGATGAGGCGGTAATGGTCCGTGCCCCCGGGCCCATGCAAGGGGGCCTGGGGAGCGGTCTGGTCGGGGACACCATCGGCAATCACAACTTCCATGGGGGTGACGATCAGGCGGTGTACGCTTACTCGTGAGAAGACCTTGACGCGTGGGAGGCGCAACTGCAGCGCACCCTCACCAACGGAATCTTCGGCGAAAATCTGACGACCTCGGGCCTCGACGTCACTGGCGCGCGGATCGGGGAACACTGGCGTATCGGCGCCGACGGCTTGGTGCTGGAAGTCTCCGCGCCGCGGGTCCCGTGCCGCACGTTCGCGGCGTTCTTGAATCTGAAGCAATGGATCAAGACCTTCACCCAGGCCGGCAAGCCCGGCGCCTACTTACGGGTGATCTCGCCGGGAACGGTGCGCGCCGGCGACACGATCACCGTCGACCACCGGCCTGATCACGACGTGACCATTGGGCTGGTATTTCGTGCTCGGATGGCTGAACCCGACCTGCTTCCCAAGCTGCTGGCGGCAGATGCGCTGCCGGCGGAAATCAAGGCGGATGTGCGCCGTCGGCTTGCGTCCAACACTGGCTGAGCGCGTCGGCCTCGGCGACTGTGAGCAAGTAGACACTCGACGTGCGTCGGTGCGCATACGACAGCAAGGAATCACCGGTGAGCACGGCGCCGCGGGGCGGCCCGATCCTTTCGAGCTGCTGTTGGCCCCGCCGAGTTTGTAAGGGTTGTCTGCCCTTTCGGTGATGCGGGCCGAGGAGACGAGCGGGCGGCCGCATCTCGCGGCCGCCCCGGTTGCCCTTGCCTGCAGTTGGCCGGTACCGCTGGCGCCGACGAAAAACGGAGGTGGACGACCGCCCCGCAGGTAGAATCGGTCGGCATGCGTGACCATGCGACGACGGCCCCTCACCCGGATGCGCTAGTGACGCAGCTTTCCGCGCTGCACAGGTTGCGTATCCACCTTGATGTCGCGGTTGTTGTGGTGGTGTTGGTGCTGACAAATCTTATTGCGCACTTCACCACGCCGTGGGCGAGCATCGCGACCGTCCCGGCGGCCGCGGTCGGGCTGGTCATCCTGGTGCGTAGCAGGGGTCTGGGCTGGGCCGAGTTGGGGTTGGGGCGGGAGCACTGGAGATCTGGGATGTTCTACGCGCTGGCCGCGGTTGGCCTGGTGGTCCTGGTGATCTCGGTAGGTGTGCTGTTGCCGATGACTCGGCCGATGTTCATGAACAACCACTACGCGACGGTTTCTGGCGCCGTGATTGCCTCTATGGTCATCATCCCGCTGCAAACGGTCATCCCCGAGGAGCTCGCCTTCCGCGGGGTGCTGCATGGGGCGCTGAATCGGGCTTGGGGATTTCGCGGGGTGGCGCTGGCGGGATCATTGTTGTTCGGACTTTGGCACGTCGCGACGTCGCTGGGACTGACCAGTAGCAACGTCGGTTTCACCCGGTTGTTCGGTGGCGGGATAGTCGGGATGGTCGCCGGCGTCGTCTTGGCGGTCCTGGCCACCGGGGCCGCCGGCTTCGTCTTCAGCTGGTTGCGCCGCCGCAGCGGAAGCTTGATCGCGCCGATCGCCCTGCATTGGTCGCTGAACGGCGTGGGTGCCCTGGCGGCCGCTGTGGTCTGGCACCTGTCGAGCTGAACCTCGTTACACGATCAACACCGCGGCGCCGGCGATGCGGCCCGCGCTGAGGTCGCTGAGCGCGCGGTCAGCCTGCCCGAGCGGGTATTCGGGCGTGGTGACCTCGATATGATGCTGGCCCGCAAAGTTGAGGAAAGCCCGGGCATCACCGCGGGTGTTGGACGTCACCGACCTGATCTGACGTTCCTGGAACAAGTGACGCTGATAGTTCAGCGGCGGGATGTCGCTGAGATGAATCCCGGCGACCGCCAGGGTGCCACCACGGTCGAGGCCCGCCAGAGCCGGCAACACCAGCTCCCCTACCGGGGCGAACAGGATCGCGGCATCCAACCGTACCGGTGGTGGGTCGGCGGCCCCCTGAGCCGATGCGGCGCCAAGCTCGAGTGCCAACTCACGCGCCTCGGCTCCACGGGTCATCACATGCACCTCGGCTCCCTGGGCCAACGCGACCTGTGCGGTGATGTGCGCGCTGCCGCCGAACCCATACAAGCCCAACCTGCCGCCGGGTGGTAGTTCGGCCCGCAGCAGGGAGCGGTAACCGATGATGCCGGCGCACAGCAGTGGGGCCAGCTCGCTATCGCTGTAGCCGCTGGGCAGATGGTGGGCAAACGCCGCGGGAACGGTGGTGAATTCTGCGTATCCCCCGTCAGCGTCCCATCCGGTGTAGAGGGACTTCGGGCACAGGTTCTCATCGCCACGGCGGCAGTACTTGCACACCCCGCAGGTGTGGCGCAGCCAGGCGATGCCCACCCGGTCGCCGACGGCGAACTCGTCGCCGGCCTCGGCCCCTACTTCTACGACCTCTCCGACCACCTCATGTCCCGGCGTCACCCGCTCCCGGTGCACCGCCAGATCGCCCTCGGTGACGTGGAGGTCGGTGCGGCACACGCCGCATGCTCGCACCGCCACGAGCAGTTCGGAGGGCGCCGGTCTTGGTACTTCGACGTTCACCCGCTCCAGCGGGCCGGTGTCGATGGGACCGGGCCGGCGCACCTGCCATGCGCTCATCGTCGGGGTACTCGCGGGTGCGGCCATCAGTCCATGATGACGCTATCGCCAGGGACGGCTCGACCCGCCACGGTCAGCAGGGATCCAACGCGCTAGTGGCGGGCCTTGCCCGCGATCCAGAGCAGGATCACCGAGCCCAGGATCGCGGTGAACAAGGTGAACCACCAGCCGCCGGCGGCGGTGTCGACAAAGAAGCTCAGCAAGAAGCCACCGATCAGCGCGCCGACGACGCCGATCACGATATTCATCAGAATGCCGGATCCGGCGCCTTTGACGATCTTGCCGGCAATCCACCCGGCGAGCGCTCCGATGATAATGTAGCCGAGCCAGCCGACACTGGTCAAGGTGCTGGAGCGAGCCAGGAATTCGGTAGCTGCCATGACGTCCATCGGGATCTCCTTGCAATCACTGGCAAGGTCCAACTGCGGTGTCGGACCGTGACTTCGGTATACCCCGTTCGGGTAACGATGGGGATGCGATTCTGCGAAGCCAAGAATATCCCCGCCTAGTTGGCGGGGACTATCTTGTCAGGGGCAGTACGGCCTTAGGTCGGTTGTGTTCGCGGTGCTGGGGCGACGGTCGGAGCCACCCCAGCGGCCGGCGCGGGAGCCGGTGCGGGGACGGGTTCCGGCGCGCCCGGTTGCGGCGCGGGCTCACCCGGCGCAGGCGCCGGTGCCGGTGCCGGTGGTGGCATCCACGGCCGGATCGACTCCGCCAGTACCTTCGCCGCACCCTTGTCGACGGGGTCATTCGAGGTTCCCAGCCAGACCACAAACCAGCGCTGCGGCGGTCCTTCGTTGGGCGTGCTGCCCGCGGGAGTGCCGACTACGCCGGTCCAGATCTGTCCGTTGGGCTTGGACTCATCGCTGAACTTCACTTCGTAGTACGACGCGCTTCCGGTTGTCCCGTTGGCGTTGAGCGGAATGGTTTCCTGATTGATCCGGGTGCCGGGATAAGGCATGAAGAACTCACCCATATCCGATCCCAGCCGGACGGCGGCCTTGGGATTGGTGGCCTCCGCGCTGGCGTAGAGCTTCTGGTCCAACCGCCCCAACACGACTCGCGTGTCGTTGGCAATCGGCGGGGCCTGTCCTGGCATGGGTGGCTCGCCCGTCATCTTGCTCAGCAGCGCCGACTCGTAGTCGAGGTGCGAAGCGTCGGACTCGACCCAGCCCGCCGGAACGACGAAGCTGAAACCACCGACCGCATTGTTGACCCGCCCGGGCTCCGGTGCATTCGGGTCAACCACCGGTGGCGGTGGGGCGTTGGGGTCAGCTGGTGGTGGTGGTGGGGCGTTGGGGTCAGCTGGTGGTGGCGGTGGGGCGTTGGGGTCAGCTGGTGGCGGTGCGGCATTGGGATCCGCCGGTGGCGCCGCGGTGGTCGACGGTGCCGGCGCAGGCGCCGGGTCGGCGCTGGCGGTCGCCGGAAGGGCAATGGAGACAACGCTGGCACTGCTCACCGCTGCGAGCGCTAGCGTTGTCCAGAGTCCGTGGCGACGTCGCTTGTTGGGGTCCACCTCACGCATGGCGACGAACCTACCGTGTTATGGCCGCGAAGCAAGGATGGCCTGCCCATGTCTTCGCTGATCGTGACGGACCCGGTGGCAATCCCCTAGCGGGCTACCTGGCGGCGCAATGCTTGATGTAACGCCACCTCATGAGCCTTGACGCTGAACCACACTCGCGCCCCGGGCGTCAGCTTCAACTCGGCGGCAGCGTCGACGGTGATGCTCGCGGCCAGGCCGGGCAAGCCGTCGGGCTGGTCCTCACTGCGCACCAACACGGCCGGCCCACGAGTCTGTAGATCTGCCACGGTCACCTCGGCCGTATTGCGTGGGCTGCCGTGCGGCGGTTCGAGGTGCACTGCCACCGCGGTCGGCGGGAACACGGCGATGGCGTCTTGCCCAAAATCGAGCGCTTCATCGAGGTCTCGGGCCGGTGTTCCCCTCCATTGGCTACCGAAGCGGGTGTGCAGGGACCCGTCACGGCCGATGGTGCCGCTGACCAGGTTGACCCCCGCGATGCGAGCTCCGAAATTGCTGCGCGGCGCGGCCAGTACGTCGGCGGCCGCGCCGATTTCGGAGATCCGACCGGCCTCGAGAATCAGCACCCGATCGGCCAGTGTGCATACATCGAGCAGGTCATGAGATATCAAAATTACGGCGCATCCGCTGTCGACCACCATGGCGCGCAGCACCGCCCGGATGGCCGCGGCCGCGGCGACATCGAGTCCGGTCAGCGGCTCATCGAGCAGCAGCACATCTGGTTCGGCCGCCAGCGCCCGGGCGATGGCGACGCGCTGGACTTGGCCGCCGGACAGCTGTCGCGGCCGGCGATCTACCAACTGCTCGGCGCCCACCTTGGCTAGCCACCGCAGTGCCGATTCGCGTTGCTGGCGGCGACCGGAGCGCAACGTGCCGCGACGGTGATGTGGACCGAACGCCACGTTGGCGCCCACGCTCATGTGCGGGAACAGCAGCGGGTCCTGCAGCAGCAAACCGACTTTGCGGTCGTGGGTTGCCACGTCGATGCCCGCGGCGGTATCGGTCAGTACCCGCTCGCCTAGACGAACCACTCCGTTGTCAGGGCGAACCAGCCCGGCGATGACGTGTAAGACGGAAGACTTTCCGGCGCCGTTGGGCCCCAGGATCGCCAGCACCTCGCCCGCCGCCACCGAGAACTCGACGTCTAGACGACGGTCCGCAACGACCGCGCGAAGCTCTAGCGCGCTCACACCGCGCCGTCCCGTGTCGGCGGCACCGTGCACGCCTGAATTCTGCGAATTGCGCCTGACGTCACGACCCGCGAAATCCGCGCCATACTGTCGGCACTGGGCACCCGATTTGCCCACCACTACGACGCATGCTCACACCCTAAGTGACGGCGAGCATGACCGATGGCCGGTCGCCGCGAGCGGCTAGTGGTGTCCGCTGAAGATGATTCGCATCATCTTCAGATTGATGCGGACGAATCGCCACATCTGCACCGGAAGATTCTGCCGCATGCGCAGTTTGGCTCCGGTGGGTAGTGGGGCGTCGGCAATGCGTTCGGCGGTCCGGACATCCACGTCTGAGCCGCTTTTGTCCGCGTCTGTAAGGTCCATGGAAGCGCCTTTCATTCAGGGATCAGCCACCAGAACGGCCTGGCCTTGGCCTTGTAGATGAACAGGTAGTGCAGCAGCACCTTGATCCAGTGCCCCGCCAGGCCAAGCTCACCGGAGGTGCCGCTGATGTCGCGGCCGGTCTGCGGGTAGCGCACCGGGTCGGGCACGACCGGAAACATGGTCATCGCGGCCGCCGAACCCTCACGCAGGCCGGTTCCGGCCGAGGCGATGCATGCGGCGCCCATGGTCGCCATCGAGGCTTGGTGGGCCGGACTCGCGGCGTTGTTGGTGATGCGATCGCGAATGGTCTCGGCCACGGTCTTGGCCATGATGCCCGACGGCATGCCGGTTCGGGGTGGGCTGGGGGTGATCACCGTCCCGGTAACGCTCTTGCGCGGTTTGGAGATTGGGTGCGGCGGCGCGAACGCGATGCCGGGCGCGAAGATGTTCGGATAGGCCACGGATTCGTAGCTGTGTGGCCAGTCCTCGGCGGTCCACTCGTCGTAGGGCTTGCCCGAATAGTCGGCGTCGACCTTGAGGAAGCCCGATGGCGCGAACAACGTGGACGTGATGTCGTTGCCGTCCCGGTCGTAGGCGGCCAGGCTGGCGCCCCTAAATGGTGGCAGCAGCATCGCAAAGTCAAAGTCCAGATCGTGTTCTTTGCCGTCGAGCTGTTCGTAGCGCAGCTTGCCGTCCATCACCTCGTGCACGTGGGCCTGCGTGATCGCCTTGACGCCACGTTCGCGGAATAGCGATTCGGTCCACAGCCGGCTGGACTGCATGAATCCCTTGTCGACGAATCTCATGCCGTCGACCCCGAAATCACCCAGCTCGTACTCATTGGTCAGATAGATGACCTCGGCCAAGTCGCGCACACCGGCGGCGCGCAGTCGATGTTCGACGTTGAAGGTGTACTCGAACGCTGCCCCTTCGCAGGTGCAGGTGCCATGCCCGACACCGATAACGAGGCGCTGCCGCTGGCCGGCCCGCAACTTGGCGATGACCCCGTCGAGCGCCTTGGCGGCCTCGGTGGCGTGGTCGGCAGTACACACCGAATACGAGTGCCCCTCGGGACCGAGGCCCGGCGTCGCCGCGAAATTCAGCTGAGGGCCGGTCGCATTGATCAAATAGTCGTAGCTAAGGCTGCCGGTCTCGCCGCGTCGCCCTTCCTCGGTGTACGTGAAGTCCACCGACGGTGTCTGCTGTTCACCGGTGCCCTCGGGCCGGATAGCGGTTGCCAACGCCTGGTGAAAGACGATGCCTTTGCGCTGGTAGATCGGTTTGAGGGGAATCAACACCTTCGTCGGTTCCATCCGCCCCACGCCGACCCAGATATTGGATGGAATCCAGTTCCAGTCGGCGTTCGGAGAGATAACGACGATCTCGTGTGCGCGGGGAAGCCATCGGCGCAGGTGCAGCGCGGCGGTATGGCCCGCGATGCCGGCGCCGAGGATAACGACTCGTGCCATTGGTCGCTCCTTGATTGAACTCAACTACAGCTGAGGTAGCTAGCCGTTCATCATTCTATACCCCCTAGGGTATTTTGTTAAGTGGTATCGACGATCGGATGTCCAGTGCGGCCACCGACGCAATCTGGGGCTACCCGCATTGCGCGCGCGGCATGGAGTCCTCCGGCGCGGCTTGGATAAGTTGTGTAGGTGGGTCATTCAGATAACAACGTGAACGCCGGAATGCTGGGCGGTGTCTCTGAAACCGCATTGCTGACCCTCAACGGCAGGGCTCACCAAGCCGCCAAGCCGAACCCGATCATCGATGACCCGATGGCGATCAAACTTGTTGAATCCATCGATTTCGACTTCGAGAAGTTTGGACGCCGCGGCCAAGAGATGGCGTTGCGATCGCTGGCCGTTGATCGGTGTGAGATCGCATACCTCACCAAGCATCCGGGGGCTACCGTGGTGGCGCTCGCGGAGGGCTTTCAGACCGGGTTCTGGCGGGTGAGCAATGCGCTACCAGATACGCAATTTCGTTGGGTATCGCTCGATCTGGAGCCCGTAATGGAACTGCGGCGGCGCCTGCTGCCGGATTCTGCGCGCGTCACCAACCTCGCACAGTCCGCCTTGGACTACACGTGGATGGACAAGGTCGACTCGCGCGCCGGCGTCTTCATCACCGCCGAAGGTCTACTGATGTACCTGCAGCCCAATCAGGCAATGGAGCTGATCAGTCAGTGCGCCAAGCGCTTTGCCGGTGGACAGATGTTCTTCGACCTGCCACCCACCATCGTCAAGCGGGTTGCCCCCAAGGGTATGCGTGCCTCCAGGCGCTACCGCGTTCCGCCGATGCCATTCAGCCTGTCGGTGAACCAGCTCGCGAGGCTGGTCGACACCGTGCCCGGAATCCGCGCGGTGCACGATGTGCCGATGCCCGAAGGCCGCGGGCTGTTCTTCAGGACCCTCTACCCCGCCCTGTGGCGTTTCCCGCCGATCAAGCCATTCCGCGGCGCCTACGTCCTGCTCGAGTTCGACTGACCCACCCGAAGCTACCCCGCCTGGCCGCCGGTCAATCGGCGCGCCCCCAGGCTCAGAACCACCAGCGCGGCCACCGCGACCAGCAGCAGTGACAATGCGATCGCCGCGTCGGGATCATTCACCCGCTGCAGGTAGATCTCGAGCGGCAGCGTGCGGGTGACACCTTGGCGGGATCCGGCGAAAGTCAAGGTTGCGCCGAACTCCCCCAGCGACCGGGCGAAGGCGAGTACAGCACCGGACACCAGACCCGGCATCAGTAGCGGCAGCGTGACCTTCCACCAGACCGCGCTGGGCCGCGCTCCCAGCGTCGCCGCGACAACTTCATAGTCCGCGCCCGCGGTGCGCGCCGCTCCCTCGAGCGATACCACCAGGAATGGCAGCGAGACGAACGTCTGCGCCAGCACCACGGCCGTCGTGCTGAACGCGATCGTGATACCGCCCGCCTCTAGGTAACGCCCGATCAGGCCAAGTCGGCCGAATGCGTAGAGCAGCGCGATACCCCCCACTACCGGTGGCAGCACCAGCGGCAGCAGGATCAGCGGCCGCATCAGCCGCATGAGCCGCGCCCGGCTACGGGCCAGGACCAGCGCCATCGGCACGCCCAGGAGTACGCATATCGCGGTGCTCGCCGAGGCGGTCTTCAAGCTCAGCACGAGTGCCGTCCGAGACGACGTGCTGGTGATCAGGGACCAGAAATTCGGCCAATCGACCTTGGCCGCCATCGCGACCAGCGGCAGAATCACCAAACCCATCCCCGCGGTAGCGGGTAGGTAAACCCAGCGGGGCAGCTCCGGTGGTCCGTGCATATCGGCTCGTCAGGGCTTGGCGAAACCAGACTGATCCAGGATGCGGCGTCCTGTCTCGGCCGTGACCATGTCGACGAATTTACGCGCCAGCCCCGGTTGGGGGGCGTTGCTGAGCACCGCGATGGGATAGACGTTCACCGCGGGTGCGGCCTGGGGAAACTTGATAGTGCTCACGGTGCTTCCCGCGCTCATCGCATCGGTGAGGTAGACCAGCGCGGCGTCGGCTTGTCCGGTCGTGACCTTGTTGAGGACATCGGTAACGCTGAGTTCTTCACTAACCGGGTTGAGGTGGACCCCGGTGCCGTCTTCGATGCGCTGCGTGGCCGCGCCACAGGGCACCTGCTGCTGGCAGACCACAACGGTTAGATCCGATCGAGAGAGGTCGGCGAACGATCCGACGTGCTTCGGATTGCCCGGCGCGGTGACGATGACCAGTGTGTTGGAGGCGAAGTTCGTCGGATCTGCGGCGAGCAGACCGGCTTTGGCGACCGTGTCCATCTGAGCGGTGTCCGCTGAGGCGAAGACGTCCGCGGTGGCGCCCTGGGTGAGTTGGGTGGCCAACTCGGAGGAACCGGCGAAATCGAGCTCGACACCGACGCCCGGGTTGGCGGTCTTGAACCGTTCACCTATCTGGGTGAAGGCGGTCTTCAGCGATGCCGCGGCAAAGATCGTGATCGAGCGAGCACCTTCGGCCGGCCGTGACGGCGAACCGCAGCCCACCACCCAGACCAGCAGCGCCGACACCATGCCGGCCAGCATCCCGACCCGAGTCACCGGTCAAACCTAGCAGCGACCTCGGAGGCTTCTGCCAGCGAGAACGGGCGGGTCCGTTGCTGACGAATCGTTACCCAAATCATCTGCTCGGCGCGACCGCGCGGAGTTTCGTCAAATTGCTACTGTCCAGTAACATGGGTGCGGATTGATGCCATAACATGCTGAGATCCCAGGCAACAATCCTGTGGTGTGTGACCATCGGGACGATGTTTTCAACGCGCCGAGTGGAAACATAAACGCTGGTGAAGTGCCAGGGTCTGGGTTCAACGGTGAACACGAGGAGGTCATGGCAGTGGAGGTGCTGGTCACCGGCGGCGACACCGATCTGGGACGCACAGTAGCCGAGGGCTTTCGCGACGACGGTCACAAAGTGACTCTTGTCGGCGCCCGGCGCGACGATCTCGAGGTGGTCGCCAAGGAACTCGACGCAGACGCGATCGCCTGCGACATCACCAATCCGGCCAGCCTGGCAGAGGTGCGCGGGTTGTTCCCCCACCATCTGGACACCATCGTCAACGTGCCGGCGCCGACCTGGGATGCCGGCGATCCGCGCACCTACTCGCTGGCGGACACCGCCACGGCGTGGCGCAATGCACTGGACACCACCGTGCTCTCGGCGGTGTTGACCGTGCAGTGTGTCGGCGACCATCTGCGATCTGGCGGTTCGATCATCAGCGTGGTGGCGGAGAACCCACCAGCGGGCAGCGTCGACGCGGCGATCAAGGGTGCCCTGTCGAATTGGGTCGCCGGGCAAGCCGAGATCTACGGCACCCGCGGCATCACGGTCAACGCCGTGGCTTGCGGACGCAGTGTGCAGGCGGGTTATGAAGGGTTGTCGCGCACGCCGGCTCCGGTGGCCGCGGAGATCGCCCGGCTGGCGCTGTTTCTCACCACCCCGGCGGCTCGGCACATCACCGGCCAGACGCTTCATGTGAGCCACGGCGCGCTCGCTCACTTCGCCTGAGGCAATTCGGTTCTCTTGGCTTTTCGGAGCCGATCGCTACGGTAGAGCCCGTGGCTATCCGGCTTGGTTTCCAGATCCCGAGTTTCTCCTACGGTACCGGCGTCGACAAGCTTTTTCCGTCAGTCATCGCGCAGGCGCGCGAGGCCGAGGCGGCCGGCTTCGACTCGCTTTTCTTGATGGACCATTTCTATCAACTGCCGATGTTGGGGACACCGGACCAGCCCATGCTGGAGGCCTACACCGCCCTGGGCGCGCTGGCCACCGCTACCGAGCGGCTGCAACTGGGCACTCTGGTGACCGGCAATACGTACCGTAACCCCGCGTTGTTGGCAAAGATCATCACGACGCTGGATGTGGTCAGTGCCGGACGTGCGGTCCTCGGCATCGGCGCTGGATGGTTTGAACTCGAACACCGCCAGCTCGGCTACGAGTTCGGCACCTTCACCGACCGATTCAATCGGCTCGAGGAGGCGTTGCAGATTCTTGATCCGATGATCAAGGGTGAGCGTCCGACCTTCTCCGGGAGTTGGTACCAAGCCGAATCGGCGATGGCCGAACCCCGTTACCGTGACCGCATCCCGATCTTGATCGGCGGCGGGGGTGAGAAGAAGACCTTCCGCATCGCCGCCCACTGGGCCGATCATCTCAACATCGTCGCGGCGCTGGATGAATTGCCTCGCAAGATGGATGCCGTCGCCGCCCGATGCGAGGAAGCGGGGCGGGATCCATCAACACTGGAAACCAGTGTGATGCTCACGGTGGTGGTCGACGAGAAGGCCAAGGTGGAGCGCCTTCCCGCAGAGACGAGCAGGCGCATGGTGACCGGCAGCCCGGCACAGATCGCCGATCAGGTGCAAACCAAAGTGCTCGACACCGGCATTGACGGCGTGATCATGAACCTCTCCGCGCACGGCCACTCCCCCGGCCTGATCACCACCGTTGCCGAGGCACTGCGCCCGCTGTTGACCGGGTAGGCCGCTCAGGGTTTGTGCGATGAGCCGCCGGTGGGAGGGCGGATCCGGTTGCGCCGGTGTGGCTAATTACACATGCTCACGAGTTGGGCTTGCGGGCCTGGTTTGACTAGCGTGTAGCTAACTGCAATGCGCCCGTCAGGAGATCCGTCAGGAGCAGCGTCACATGAGCCCCCAGCCAGAAACCACAGCACAAGCACGTCCGCGCCATCGTGTTGTCATCATCGGATCTGGCTTCGGCGGACTCAACGCGGCAAAGAAGCTCAAGCGTGCCGACGTCGATATCAAGCTGATTGCTCGCACCACCCACCACCTGTTCCAGCCGCTGCTCTACCAAGTGGCTACCGGAATCATCTCCGAAGGTGACATCGCGCCGCCGACACGCGTGGTCCTGCGCCGGCAACGCAACGCGCAGGTGCTGCTGGGCAACGTGACCCACATCGACCTGGCCAAGCAATCCGTCGTGTCGGACTTGCTCGGTCACACCTACGAAACCCCATACGACACCCTGATCGTCGCCGCGGGCGCGGGCCAGTCCTACTTCGGCAACGACCACTTCGCCGAGTTCGCACCTGGCATGAAGTCGATCGATGACGCGCTGGAACTACGCGGACGGATCCTGAGCGCCTTCGAACAGGCCGAACGGTCGCGTGATGCGGAACGACGGGCCAAACTGCTGACGTTCACAGTCGTCGGGGCCGGACCCACCGGTGTCGAAATGGCCGGGCAGATAGCCGAATTGGCCGAGCACACGTTGAAGGGCGCGTTCCGCCACATCGACTCCACCCGGGCGCGGGTTATTCTGCTCGATGCCGCTCCGGCGGTGCTGCCGCCGTTTGGCGACAAGTTGGGTGAGCGGGCGGCGGCACGGCTGCAGAAGCTGGGGGTGGAAATCCAGCTCGGCGCGATGGTCACCGACGTCGACCGCAACGGCATTACCGTGAAGGATTCCGACGGCACCATCCGGCGCATCGAATCCGCGTGCAAAGTGTGGTCCGCCGGTGTCCAGGCCAGCCGGTTGGGCCGGGACCTTGCCGAGCAGTCCGAGGTTGAGCTCGATCGAGCCGGCCGGGTCCAGGTGCTGCCCGACTTGTCGGTCCCGGGACACCCCAACGTGTTCGTCATCGGCGACATGGCTGCGGTCGAGGGCGTGCCCGGGGTAGCCCAGGGCGCCATCCAGGGCGCGAAGTACGTCGCCACCACGATCAAGTCCGAGCTGGCCGGTGCCAACGCTGCGGAACGCGAGCCGTTCCAGTACTTCGACAAGGGCTCCATGGCCACGGTGTCGCGTTTTTCCGCGGTGGCCAAGATCGGTCCAGTGGAGATCAGCGGCTTCATCGCTTGGCTGGCCTGGCTGGTCCTGCACCTGGTGTACCTGGTCGGGTTCAAGACCAAGGTCAGCACGCTGTTGTCGTGGACGGTGACCTTCCTGAGCACCCGGCGTGGTCAACTGACCATCACCGAACAGCAGGCTTTCGCCCGGACGCGGCTGGAGCAGCTGGCCGAGTTGGCTTCCGAGGCGCAGAGCACCGAGGCGCGACAAGCCAGCTAGGCCGGTGTGGTCGCGGCCGACTCGCAGCGTGACTATCCGACTCCGCGGCGCCCGGTGACCGCAATGACCTCTAGCCGATCAACCGTTCCGCTTGCCACGTACTAAGAGTTCCGCCCTCGGCGAGCTGCAGCACTGTCGAACCGGCCTCGATTGCATCAGTGAACTCCCCTGTGGGGTAGCGTAATTCGCTGACCGTCGCGCGGGGAGCGCAAATCACGTCATCGGCCAGTGATCCAGCGCCCAGTTCCATCCGGTGTCGCAGCATCGGACGACCGTCCAGGTCCGCATGCAGCGATCCCGACCAGAATCCTTCCCGCTCACCACATCTGCCGATCTGGATGCGCTCGCGCAGACGGACCCGGCTAGCGCCATCCAACTGCACCGTGACAGACGACAGATGCCGGGCGGCAGCGGCGACGATTGTCGGCTCGAGGTCCACATCCAGCTCCCCGGCAACCTCGATTTTCCAGCGGGCTCGGGAAGTCATGGTCTGTGCGCCGGGCAACACCACGGCCGCGGCCGCACTTCGCAATCGCAGCGACGCCCCCTCCTCAACGATGATCTGGAGGTCGAAGCTGTCGCCCCCTAGCGGCGTTGCCGCAGCCGACACCAGAAAAACGGTGTCGGCTGCGGTGCAACGGGCCGCAATGCCGCCCCGGCATCGGATGCGCGGCAGCCGGTTTCGCGACGCGACCAGCAGAACCTCGGAGTGCATCAGCCTGCGGCGGCCAACTGACTGCGCACCCAGTCCAGTACCTTCGTCGCGGCGGGGTCCTCGGTCAACGACTGCAACACGGTCGGACGTCCGTCGCGTACCGCTTCGGCGTCGCGAGCCATCACCTTCAGATCGGCGCCCACCAACGGGGCCAGATCGGTCTTGTTGACCACCAACAAGTCTGAAAAGGTCACACCGGGTCCGCCCTTGCGGGGAACCTTGTCGCCGCCGGCTACATCGATGACGAAGATCTGCACATCCACCAGGCCCGACGAGAAGGTGGCGGTGAGGTTGTCACCACCGGATTCGACCAAGATCAAGTCCAGCGCGTCGTGTGCGGCGATCAAGTCGTCGATCGCATCCAGGTTGGCGGTGATGTCGTCGCGGATCGCGGTGTGCGGACAGCCACCGGTTTGCACCGCGGTTATCCGGCTGTCTGGCAATACCGCATGCTTGCGCAGAAAGTCGGCGTCCTCGGTGGTGTAGATGTCATTGGTCAGCACCGAGAGCGACAGCTCGTCTCGCAACTGCCGACATATCGCCGCCACCAGTGCGGTCTTGCCGGATCCAACTGGGCCCCCGACCCCGATCCGCAACGGCTCCCCCGGCTTTCGAACCCGCCGTGGCCGGTCGTGATGGTCGTGGGTGTGATCATGGGAATGCTTGGCCATGCAATACCTTTCATGAGGCGAACAAGGGCCGCTCGCGTTCGGCGTGATGTTGCGCCAGCGTATCGAGCAGTGGGTCGGACAAATCGGCCAGTCCGATTGCCGCTTCAGCGGCGGTAGTCGTGCACAGCTCAGAGAGCTGGAACGTGAGCACGGCCACGTCGGTGGGATCCAGCGCGAGCAGCCGCTGGGCAGCGGTAGCCGAGCCGGTCATCGTGGTGTAGACAAGTTGCAGGGCAAGGTGTTCGGGGGTTAGCCCCGCCAGCGCTCCCACTCGGCCTGCAGCCACCGCCAGATGGGGTTTTGCGCCGAGGGCGTCCCAGTCCGCTTCCGGCCAGATCGCCCGAGCCAGCCGCACCAGCCCTCGTCCCTGGCTACGTGAGGCATCCCGCGCCGCGGGCGAAGGTGTGCGGGCGTCGGTTTCCCGATCTGCGCCATCGGGGGCCAGATCGCCTCGCTGCACAGCGGCAGCGATGGACGCGGTAACCAGGCCGTGGCTGCGGATGCGTCGCTTGAGAAACGCCTCCAGGCTTGATAGGTTGGTCACCAAGCCGGCGGTGATGGCCTCCTCGACGCCGCCGGAGTGCACGTGGGCACCGGTGGGTAGCCGAGAATCGGCCAGGGTCAGGAGCATCGCGAGCGTGGTCACTAGAACAAGAAATACCGTTGCGCCATAGGGAGTTCGGTGGCCGGCTGCTGCTCCCATACCTCGCCATCGATACGCACGGTGAACGTATCGGGGTCGACCTCGATGCGCGGCTGTGCGTCGTTGAGTGGCATGTCGGCCTTACCGACGGCCCGGACATCGGCCACCGGAACTAGTCGGCGGTCGACGGCGATCTGATCTGCCAGACCGGCCTCGATGGACTGTGCTGCGACGAAATGCACGGAGGTCGCCGCTGCCACGGCCGGCGACGCGCCGAACATCGGGCGCGGAAGCACCGGCTGAGGCGTGGGTATCGAGGCGTTCGCATCGCCCATCGCGGCCCAGGCGATGGCGCCACCCTTGACCACCGCGTGCGGGCGTACCCCGAAAAAGGCCGGCTCCCACAACACCAGATCGGCGAGCTTTCCCACCTCCACCGAGCCGACCTCGTGGTCGAGACCGTGCGCGACGGCCGGGCAGATGGTGTATTTGGCGACATAGCGCCGTGCTCGATTGTTATCGGCCGAATAGCGGCCCGACGGGTCGCCCTCCAAGGCGCCGCGGCGCTGCTTCATGACGTGCGCGGTCTGCCAGGTCCGCATCACCACCTCGCCGACCCGGCCCATCGCCTGGGAGTCACTGCCGATCATCGAGATCGCTCCGATGTCGTGCAGCAGGTCTTCGGCGGCGATGGTGGATGGCCGAATCCGACTCTCCGCAAATGCCAGATCTTCAGGAATCCGTGGGTTGAGGTGATGGCACACCATCAACATGTCGAGGTGCTCGTCGAGGGTGTTGACGGTGTGCGGGCGAGTCGGATTGGTGGAGCTGGGCAGCACGTTGGGATGTGCCGCAACGGTGATGATGTCGGGGGCGTGCCCGCCTCCGGCTCCCTCGGTGTGGTAGGTGTGAATGGATCGCCCGGCGATCGCGGCCAGCGTGTCCTCGACGAAGCCCATCTCGTTGAGAGTGTCGGAGTGTAACGCGACTTGAACACCGGCGGCATCGGCGACGGTCAGGCACGCATCGATCGCCGCCGGTGACGAACCCCAGTCTTCGTGAAGTTTGAAACCTGATGCCCCACCACGCAATTGCTCCCACAACGCGTCGGGATTGACGGTGTTGCCCTTGCCCAGCAGCGCGATGTTGACCGGCCAGGAATCGAGGGCTTCCAGCATCCTGGCCAGATGCCATCCCCCGGGCGTGACGGTGGTGGACTTGCTGCCTTCCGCTGGGCCGGTGCCGCCGCCGATGATGGTGGTGATACCCGAACCGAGGGCCTCGGCGATGACCTGAGGACAGATCAAGTGCACATGGCAGTCGATGGCACCCGCGGTGACGATGCGCCCGTTTCCGCCAATGATCTCGGTGGACGGTCCGACCACTAAGTCGGGATGAATACCCGACATGATGTTGGGGTTGCCGGCCTTGCCGATTGCGACGATGCGCCCGTCACGAATGCCGATATCCGCCTTGATGATTCCCCAGTAGTCAATGATTACCGCGCCGGTGATCACGGTGTCGGGCGCGCCCTCGGCCCGCGTGACACGCCCCTGGCCCATGGACTCGCGCAGCACCTTGCCGCCGCCGAACACCGCCTCGTCCCCCGCCAGTCCGGGCCCCCCGCAACGGTCTTCGGTGATTTCGACCAGCAGATCGGTATCTGCGAGCCGGATCCTATCGCCAGTGGTCTGACCGTAGAGCTGTGCGTAGCGCTCCCTGGACAGCCGCGCCATCAGTCGTCCAATCTTCCAGGTGGATTCAGCGTCAGCCCGTACACCGCGCGTCTGCCCTCTAGCGGCACCAGGCTGACGGTGTGGGCAACGCCCGGCTCGAAGCGGACCGCGGTGGCGGCCGGAATGTCGAGACGGTAGCCGTGGGCGGCAGCGCGGTCGAACGACAGCGCCGCATTGGCCTGCGGAAAATGGACGTGACTTCCGACCTGTACCGGGCGGTCGCCGGTGTTGACGACATTCATCTCGATGCGCTGGGCAGTCGTGTTGATTTCGATATCGCCTCTGCCGTAGTGGATTTCACCGGGGATCATCGGATCGGATGATGGACGGTGACCAATTTGGTGCCGTCCGGGAAGGTCGCCTCAACCTGCACGTCCGCGATCATCTCGGGCACTCCTTCCATCACATCGTCTTGACCCAGGACCTCACAACCGCTGGCCATCAGCTCGGCCACCGTGCGGCCGTCGCGTGCACCTTCAAGGACGTGGTCGGTGATGAGCGCTACGGCCTCGGGGTGATTGAGACGCAAGCCGCGAGCCTGTCGGCGGCGGGCCACCTCGGCGGCGTAAGACAGCAGCAATCGCTCCTGTTCGTGCGGCGTCAAGCGCATGCTTTGGGATCCTGCCACGCCGTGACGGTTCTGGCCTTTCGAGGCGAGAGTGACTGAGGTCACCCGTCGCTGGGCGGCGCCTCGAGATTCTGCAGCCGCACCTGCCCGCGAGCGATCACATGATCGGCGTCGTCGGTGATCACGACCAGCCACAGCTGCTGGCGTCGGCCGCGGTGTAGTGGCTCGGCGGTGCCGTAGACGGTCCCCGAGCTGATCGCGCGCAGAAAGTCGGTGCTGTTGTTGACGCCCACCACACCGCCGCCGCCGCGGGTGCTCAGCCAGGTGAACGCGGCCATGCTGGCCATGCTTTCGACCATCGAGCAGTAGACACCCCCGTGGATTAGGCCCATTGGCTGCAGGTGCTTGGACTTGACCTCGAGCTGCGCACGGGCGCCATCGGCGGTGAGTTCGGTGAACTCCAGGCCCAGTTCAACATCGAAAGGTGGAGAAACTGTGGGCGGGATGGCTACGGCGGGGTCCGCCTCCGGCGACGATCGCACGTTCTTGTGTCTACACCATCGGCGTCTGACCAGCGTTGCGGATCTACCAGACGCCTGCGGACCGCTCCGGGCGCAGCTATTCCGGCCGCAAAAACGGGCGAGCCCCGTGCACTAGGCACGGGGCTCGCCGATCGAGTAGACCGGGGGTCACTGCAGCCCTCAGGACTCCGGCACGGTCATTGTTGCTCGACCAGAACTACAATAGGCAAGGCTGCCCTAATTTCGCAAGCATCGACTGCGTAACATTGTCGACGTGTCGTCCCTACGCATCCCGGGTACCTGTCCTGGGTCGGCTGTCTCCCGATTGCTCGGACCGCGGATGTCTCCGGATTTGCCTGGAACTAATCGCGGTTGGTTACGACAGCCGGTAGTAAGCCGGAGTACTCTGGATTCAAAGCTGATGGAGCCGATGGAGCTAAACGAACTATGGCCAAGCTGACGCGCCTGGGGGATCTGGAACGCGCGGTCATGGATCACCTGTGGTCCACCCCCGAACCCCAGACAGTTCGACAGGTCCACCAAGCGCTCTCGGCGCGGCGAGACCTCGCCTACACAACCGTGATGACGGTGCTGCAGCGGTTGGCTAAAAAGAACCTGGTTTCTCAGATCCGCGACGACCGGGCGCACCGGTATGCACCGGTGCACGGCCGTGACGAGCTGGTCGCCGGGCTGATGGTGGATGCGCTGGCCCAAGCCGAGGACTCGGGTGGCCGGCAGGCCGCGCTGGTGCACTTCGTCGAGCGTGTCGGAGCCGACGAGGCGGACGCGCTTCGCCGAGCGCTCGCCGAATTGGAAGCAAGTCATCGCATTCCGCCATCTGCTGGCGCTCCGGTGGACAGCTGAGGGAGACTAGCAGCGTGTCCGCGCTGGCCTTCACCATCCTCGCGGTGCTGCTGGCCGGCCCGACACCGGCCTTGCTGGCACGCGCCACGTGGCCGTTGCGCGCACCTCGCGCCGCAATGGTGCTCTGGCAAGCGATCTCCCTGGCCGCCGTACTTTCCGCCTTCAGTGCCGGAATCGCGATTGCGACCCGATTGCTCATGCCCGGTCCCGACGGGCGGCCCACGGCCGGCATCATCGACGCCGAAGGCCGGCTCGGTTGGCCGCTGTGGGCGGCCTACGTTTCCGTCTTCGCGCTCACCGTCCTCGTGGGGGTACGGCTGGTGGTCGCGGTGGTGCGTGTTGCCATCGCCACCCGGCGACGGCGGGCCCGTCACCGCATGGTCGTCGACCTGGTCGGAGTGGGGCACGAAGCGACCTTGGCCCAGCCTTGCGCGCGGACTCGCGATCTGCGCGTGTTACACGTCGCGCAACCACTCGCCTACTGCCTGCCCGGGGTACGTAGCCGGGTGGTGGTCAGCGAGGGGGCGCTCACCACGCTCAGCGACGAAGAAGTCGCGGCAATACTTACCCACGAACGGGCCCATCTACGGGCCCGCCATGACCTTGTGCTGGAGGCGTTTACCGCCTTCCACGAGGCCTTTCCGCGGCTGGTTCGCAGCGCCAACGCATTGCGCGCGGCGCAGCTACTGGTTGAACTGTTGGCCGACGACGCGGCAGTGCGCGCCGCGGGGCGAACCCCACTGGCCCGGGCCCTGGTCGCCTGCGCGTCCGGGCGGGCACCGTTGGGCGCCCTAGCCGCGGGCGGTCCCAGCACGCTGGTGCGGGTGCAGCGGTTGTCGGGGCGAGGCAACAGCCTGGCGCTGGCCGCGGCCGCCTACGCGGCCGCTGCGGTGGTGCTGGTGGTGCCCACCGTGGCGCTGGCCGTACCGTGGCTCACGGAATTGCAGCGGTTGTTCGACCTCTGACGCGCCGCGACACGCCTCGGAGTTTCTATGCCACAGTGGGTCGGACTAGCGTTCGGAAGAGCTTTGGCATGAGTTCTCTAATCTGAGTGGCCTCACCGAAAGGCAAGATATGAGTTCGTCGGAATCGAGCACCGCTACCGCGCAGATCGGTGTTACCGGCCTGGCCGTGATGGGTTCGAACATCGCCCGCAACTTTGCCCGACATGGCTACACGGTGGCCTTGCACAACCGCTCGATCGCCAAGACCGACGCGTTGCTCAAAGAGCATGGAGCTGAAGGCAAGTTCGTCCGAAGCGAGACGATCAGCGAGTTCCTCGCCGCGCTCGAGACGCCGCGCCGGGTGCTGATCATGGTCAAGGCGGGCGAGCCCACCGATGCCGTGATCAACGAACTCGCAGATGCCATGGAGCCCGGCGACATCATCATCGATGGCGGGAATGCGCTCTACACCGACACCATTCGCCGTGAGAAGGCGGTGCGTGAGCGCGGACTGCATTTCGTCGGCGCGGGGATCTCCGGCGGCGAGGAGGGCGCGCTCAACGGGCCATCGATCATGCCCGGCGGCCCCGCCGAGTCCTACACCTCGCTGGGCCCGCTGCTAGAGGAGATCTCGGCACACGTCGACGGCGTTCCGTGCTGCACTCACATCGGGCCGGACGGGTCCGGGCATTTCGTGAAGATGGTGCACAACGGCATCGAGTACTCCGACATGCAGCTCATCGGCGAGGCCTACCAGCTGCTTCGTGACGGGCTGGGGATGAGCGCCCCGCAGATCGCCGACGTGTTCAGCGAGTGGAACAAGGGCGATCTGGACAGCTATCTGGTGGAAATCACTGCCGAGGTGCTGCGCCAAACCGATGCGAAGACCGGAAAACCCCTCGTCGACGTCATTCTGGACCAGGCCGAGCAGAAGGGCACCGGTCGCTGGACCGTGAAATCCGCCCTCGACCTCGGGGTGCCGGTGACCGGCATCGCCGAAGCCGTCTTCGCGCGAGCGCTGTCGGGGTCGGTGCAGCAGCGCGCGGCCGCGGTTGGGCTGCCTTCGGGGCGGCTGGGCGACAAGCCCGCCGATCCGGACACCTTCACCGAGAACGTCCGGCGGGCCCTGCATGCCTCGAAGATCGTGGCCTACGCGCAGGGGTTCAACCAGATCCAGGCCGGCAGTGCCGAATTTGGCTGGGACATCACTCCGGGCGACTTGGCCACTATTTGGCGTGGCGGCTGCATCATTCGGGCCAAGTTCCTCAACCGGATCAAAGAGGCGTTCGACGCGGAGCCGGCCCTGGCCAGCTTGCTGGTCGCGCCCTATTTCCGCAGCGCCATCGAATCGGCCGTCGACAGCTGGCGCCGCGTGGTGTCCACGGCGGCTCAATTGGGTATACCGACCCCCGGGTTCTCGTCGGCCCTCGCCTACTATGACGCGCTGCGCACCGAACGGTTACCCGCCGCACTCACCCAGGCCCAGCGCGATTTCTTCGGCGCGCACACCTACGGGCGGATCGACGCGGCGGGCAAGTTTCACACGCTGTGGAGCGCAGATCGCAGCGAGGTGCCGGCCTAGCCCGGCGAGAACGGCTCAGCGAAGGGCAACCATGAGGTTCTTGGACGGGCATCGGCCCGGGTACGACCTGACGTACAACGACGTATTCATCATGCCGAATCGCTCCCTGGTGGCGTCCCGGTTCGACGTGGATCTGTCGACCGCCGACGGTTCGGGTACCACCATTCCCGTGGTGGTGGCCAACATGACCGCGGTGGCCGGGCGGCGGATGGCCGAGACCGTGGCCCGCCGCGGTGGCATCGTGGTTCTGCCGCAGGATCTGCCCATCCCGGCGGTGCACCAAACCGTGGAGTTCATCAAGAGCCGCGACCTGGTGCTAGACACGCCGGTGACGCTGGCCCCCGAGGATTCGGTATCCGATGCGATCGCGTTGATCCACAAACGTGCCCATGGGGTCGCCGTTGTGGTCTCCGAGGGCCGCGCAATCGGCTTGGTGACCGAAGCGTCCTGCGTGGGCGTGGACCGCTTCGCCCGGGTGCGCGATATCGCCGCCCTGGACTTTGTCAGCGCTCCCGTGGGCACCGAGCCGCGAAAGGTCTTCGATCTGCTCGAGCACTCGCCCATCGAGGTTGCGGTGCTGACCCGGCCCGATGGCACGCTCGCCGGCGTGCTGAGCCGGACCGGGGCGATCCGCGCCGGGATCTACACGCCGGCCACCGACGCGGCCGGCCGGCTGCGCATCGCGGCGGCCGTCGGTATCAATGGCGACGTGGCCGCCAAAGCGGGCGCCCTGGCCGAGTCAGGGGTGGACCTGCTGGTCATCGACACCGCCCACGGGCACCGGGTCAAGACACTGGATGCGATCAGTGCGGTCGCATCGCTGGATCTGGGCCTTCCGTTGGCGGCGGGCAACGTGGTGTCTGCCGAGGGCACGCGGGACCTTCTGGGCGCCGGTGCCGACATCGTCAAGGTGGGCGTTGGTCCCGGCGCCATGTGCACGACCCGGATGATGACCGGTGTCGGGCGGCCGCAGTTTTCCGCCGTGCTCGAATGCTCCGCTGCGGCAAGGGAGCTTGGCGGGCACGTATGGGCCGACGGCGGGATCCGTCATCCTCGCGATGTCGCACTGGCGCTGGCAGCAGGCGCGTCCAACGTGATGATCGGATCCTGGTTCGCGGGCACCTATGAGTCCCCCGGCGATCTGATGCGCGACCGCGAAGACCAGCCCTACAAGGAGAGCTACGGCATGGCTTCCAAGCGTGCGGTAGTCGCTCGGACCACCACCGACAGCGCGTTCGATCGGGCCCGAAAGTCGCTGTTCGAGGAAGGCATTTCGACGTCGCGGATGGGGCTCGACCCCGATCGCGGCGGAGTGGAGGACTTGATCGACCACATCACATCCGGCGTGCGCAGCACTTGCACCTACGTCGGCGCGTCGAATCTGGCCGAACTTCATGAACAGGTGGTCATCGGCGTGCAGTCAGCGGCCGGCTTTGCCGAGGGGCATCCCCTACCCGCCGGCTGGTGAGCAGCGCCACACGGCGAGGGCTGATCTGTGCGGGATGGTTTCGTTACCATATGGACTTCAATCCTGCGATGCCCTACCGCGGGATCTAGCGAAAGGGATGACGTGCCGCAGGCACCCGCCGAGGCCGCTGGCTTCCAGGGCGGGCGGTCCCCCGCATCCGCGCCGGGCGCTGCGGCCGCGCCACTGAGCCGCACATGATGTTCACCGCCACCACCGTGAGCATCGTGGCCATCCTGGTGCTCACCCTAGGCACCGCGGTTTTCGTCGGCGCCGAATTCTCGCTGACCGCGCTGGACCGCAGCACCGTCGAAGCCAACGCCCGCGGCGGAGACAGCCGTGACCGCTTCATCCGGCGCGCCCAGCACCGGCTGTCGTTCCACCTCTCGGGTGCGCAACTGGGCATCTCCATCACCACCCTGGCCACTGGGTATCTGACCGAACCCCTGGTCGACGCGTTGCCGCATCCGGCGCTGACCGCAATCGGAATATCCGACCAAATGTCGGACGCCATCACGGTGTTCTTGGCGCTGGTGGTCGTGACGTCGGTATCGATGGTGTTTGGCGAGCTGGTCCCCAAATATCTTGCGGTGGCCCGTCCCCTGCCGACCGCTCGAGCGGTGGTCCTTCCCCAGTGGCTGTTTTCGGTGCTGCTCACCCCGGCGATCCGACTGACCAACGGCGCCGCGAACTGGATCGTGCGCCAGCTCGACATCGAGCCGGCCGAGGAGCTGCGCTCCGCCCGTACCCCGCAGGAGCTGGTGTCGTTGGTGCGCAGCTCCGCCCGAAGCGGGTCACTCGATGATGTCACCGCGTCGCTGATGCGCAGGTCGCTGCAGTTCGGGACCCTGACCGCCGAGGAGCTGATGACGCCGCGCTCAAAAGTCGTGGCGTTGCAGACCGATGACACCATCGCCGACCTGGTCGCCGCGGTGGCTGCGTCGGGATACTCGCGATTCCCGGTTGTCCAGGGGGATCTGGACGAGACCTTCGGCATCGTCCATGTCAAGCAGGTGTTCCAGGTTCCGGCCGCCAAGCGCGCGCACACGTTGCTGAGCAGCATCGCCAAGCCGGTTCCGGTGGTGCCCTCGACGTTGGACGGCGACGCGCTGATGGCCCAGATCAGGGCCAATTCGCTGCAGACCGCCATGGTGGTGGATGAATACGGTGGCACCGCGGGCATGGTCACCGTCGAGGACCTGGTCGAAGAGATCGTGGGCGATGTCCGAGATGAACACGATGACGCGACGCCGGACGTGGTGGCGGCCGGCAACGGATGGCGGGTATCGGGGCTGCTTCGCATCGACGAGGTGGCCATCGCCATCGGCTATCAGGCCCCGGAGGGACCCTACGAAACGATCGGCGGCTTGGTGTTGCGCCAGCTCGGACATATCCCGGTGGCCGGCGAAACGGTCGAACTTCCGGCGCTGGACGAAGACCGGGTGCCCGATCAATCGGTACGCTGGCGCGCCACCGTCGTACAGATGGATGGTCGCCGGATCGACCTGCTGGAGCTCACCGAGCTGGCCGGTGCCGAGGACGGCCAGGATGATTCCGACCCGGAGCGGGGCGGCCGATGAACCCGGTGCTGGCTGTGGCCCTTGCGGTGTTGCTGATTGCGGCCAACGCGTTCTTCGTCGGCGCGGAGTTCGCCCTGATCTCGGCCCGGCGCGATCGCCTCGAAGCACTGGCCGAACAGGGCAGGACCAGTGCGGTCACCGTGATCCGGGCGGCCGAGCAACTTCCGTCGATGTTGGCGGGGGCGCAGTTTGGGGTCACGGTGTCTTCGATCCTTCTCGGACGGATCGCGGAGCCGGCAGCGGCCCAGACCCTGCAGAGATGGTTCGGCTTGGCCGGTTTGGATCCGAGGTTGCTGCACACCTTGTCGTTCGTGGTCGCGCTGGCCATCGTGGTGACGCTGCACGTGCTGCTCGGCGAGATGGTGCCGAAGAACATCGCACTTGCTGGTCCGGAACGCACCGCGATGCTGCTGGTCCCGGCATACCTGCCGTATGTGCGCGCCGCCCGCCCAATCATCTTCTTGTACAACAAGTGCGCCAACGCGATCCTGCGCATCTTTGGGGTGCAGCCCAAAGATGAACTCGACATCACCGTCTCCACGGTGGAGCTCTCCGAGATGATCGCCGAATCGGTATCGGAGGGTCTGCTCGATCCTGAGGAACACACCCGATTGACGCGGGCACTACGGATTCGTACCCGGGTGGTGGACGATGTCGCGGTCCCCTTGCCCAATATTCGAGCGGTGCCCGTTGCTGCCGCAGGGTCCGGACCCACGATCGGTGCGGTGGAGCAAGCCTTGGCCGAGACCGGGTATTCGCGCTTCCCGGTGCTCGGTCTCGACCACCATTTCATTGGGTACCTGCACATCAAGGACGTGTTGGCACTTGGTGACGACCCAGCAACGGTTATCGACCTGGCCTTGGTCCGCCCGCTGCCCCAGCTGGCGAAGTCACTGCCGCTACCCGATGCGCTATCCCGGATGCGTCGCAGCAACAGCCATCTGGCACTGGTCACCTCCGACGACGGCGCTGTGGCCGGCATGGTCGCGCTAGAGGACCTAGTGGAAGACCTGGTCGGCACCCTCAGCGATGGGAAACACCGGAACTGACGGGCGGGACGCCCTATGGCTGCGGCCGCCCCTGATCACCATTTCTGAACCAGTTGGCCAAACGGCGCAAGCCGCAGTCGGATGACGATACGTTGTGGCTGCGAGGACTTTGTCGCTTTTTCGCGATTGGTGTGGCGCGCATATTGGGTCGTCCGGGAGAAGTGGGTCGTTAGCGGTGGTGTGAGGAGCACGTGATGTCGTTTGTGGTGGCGGCCCCGGACGCGGTGACCGCGGCGGTGCAGGACTTGGCCAGCATCGGCTCGGCGATCAACGTGGCCAACGCGGCGGCCGCGACGCCCACGACGGGGGCGCTGGCCGCGGCCGCTGATGAGGTGTCGGCGGCGGTTGCGGCATTGTTCGACGGACACGCCCAGGCCTATCAGCTGATCGGTGCGCAGGCGGCGGAATTTCATGAGCGGTTTGTGCGGGCCATGGCTGCGGGTGCGGCGTCCTACGCCACCGCGGAGGCCGCGAATGCTTCGCCGCTGCAGGCCGCGCTCGACGCGGTGAATGCGCCCGCCCAGGCGCTATTGGGACGCCCCCTGATCGGCGACGGTGCCGATGGAGCCCCGGGGCAGCCCGGCGGCGCCGGCGGATTGCTTTACGGCAACGGTGGTAGCGGCGGCAACGGTGGGATCGGCCAAGCCGGCGGGGCCGGCGGGGACGCGGGTTTGATCGGTAACGGCGGTAGCGGCGGCATCGGCGGGCCCGATTCCACCGGTCTGCCCGGTGGCGCCGGTGGGGCCGGCGGATGGCTGTTGGGTGACGGTGGCAACGGCGGCATCGGCGGGGCTGGGACTGGCGTCGGCGGCGCGGGAGGCTCCGGAGGTCAGGGCGGCGCCGCCGCCGGGCTGTTCGGCAGCGGTGGCACCGGTGGGGCAGGTGGGTTTGGCAATTCCGGGACCGGCGGGCCTGGCGGCGCCGGCGGCACCGGTGGGCTGCTGATCGGCAATGGCGGGGACGGCGGCGTCGAAGCCGGTGGCCCCGGAACTACCGGCGGCGATGGCGGCAATGGCGGGTGGTTGCTGGGCAATGGCGGCAACGGTGCCGCTGACGGTGGTGGCGCCGGAAGCGCTGCCGGGGCCGGAGGCAACGCCGGGCTGATTGGCAACGGCGGTCACGGCGGCTTGGAACACATTGACGGCAACGGCGGCGCCGGCGGCAATGGTGGGCTGCTGTTCGGCAACGGCGGTCACGGCGGCGCCGTCGCATTCGGCGGCGCCGGCAGTATCGCCGGGGCCGGTGGTGATGCCGGACTGTTCGGCAGCGGCGGCAACGGCGGCTTCAACGGGTACCAGGGCGTCGGCGGTGCCGGCGGCGCAGGCGGGAAGCTGTTCGGCGACGGTGGTGACGGCGGCGTCGGCGGGGTGGGCCGCAATGCCAATGCCGGGGGCAGCGGCGGGAGCGGCGGCAACGCCGCCTGGCTGTTCGGTGATGGTGGGGCGGGCGGTTCGGGTGGATCCAGCGATACCGCTGCCAGCGGCGCCGGAGGCAACGGCGGCACGGCCGCTCTGATCGGCAACGGCGGTGCCGGCGGGGACGCCGGCGTCAGCTTTGCCGGTATGGCGGGACCAGGTGGAAACGGCGGTGACGCCAGGTTGATCGGCGACGGCGGCGACGGCGGGCGCGGCGCCCCGGGCGGCGCCGGCGGTATGGGTGGGTCGCTATTCGGGCAGGACGGATCCAACGGGGCTTAGTCGGAAGCGCGGCCCGGCCCGTATGATCTCAGCGGCTACGGCAACACGCACGGATCGCCAATTGAGCTCAACGAGTTGCCAGAGCGCGATCGTGCAGCGCCATGCGCCGCGGTGGGCAACTTGGCTAGGCCATTGTGACCTGGTGCTGCGCGCCGCCGGATGCGGCAGTCGCGCTGTCGGCCGGTAGTCTGACCTAATTGCCAGTAAGGGAGGAAGCAATGACGGATCGCGTGTCGGCGGGGAATTTGCGCGTCGCTCGGGTGCTCTACGACTTCGTAAACAACGAGGCCCTGCCCGGCACCGACATCGACCAGGACAGCTTCTGGGCGGGCGTGGACAAGGTGGTCACCGACCTCACCCCGCAGAACCAGGATTTGCTGAAGACTCGCGATGATCTGCAGGCCCAGATCGACAAGTGGCATCGCCACCGGGTGATCGAGCCGTTGGACCCGCAGGCCTACCGCGAGTTCCTCACCGAGATCGGGTACCTGCTGCCGGCACCCGAGGACTTCACCATCACCACCTCCGGGGTTGACGACGAGATCACCACGACCGCCGGCCCGCAGCTGGTGGTGCCGATCCTCAACGCGCGGTTCGCCCTCAACGCTGCCAACGCCCGCTGGGGCTCGCTCTACGACGCCTTGTACGGCACCGACGTCATCTCCGAAAGCGACGGCGCCGAAAAGGGCCGGGGCTACAACAAGGTCCGTGGTGACAAGGTAATCGCCTACGCGCGCCAGTTCCTCGACGGCAGCGTGCCGCTGGCGGGGGCCTCCTACACCGATGCCACAGGCTTCAAGGTGGAAGACGGACAGCTGGTGGTGTCGCTGGCGGACACGTCCGCAGCGCTGGCCGATCCCGGCCAGTTCGCCGGCTACACCGGCACCGCCGAGAACCCTAAGTCGATCCTGCTGGCCAATCACGGGCTGCACATCGAGATCCTGATCGACCCCGAGTCGCAGATCGGTGCCACCGACGGCGCCGGCGTCAAGGACGTGATCCTGGAGTCCGCCATCACCACGATCATGGACTTCGAGGACTCGGTGGCCGCGGTCGACGCTGACGACAAGGCGCTGGGCTATCGGAACTGGCTCGGACTGAACCGGGGCGATCTGTCCGAGGACGTCACCAAGGACGACAAGACCTTCACCCGGGTGCTCAACACCGACCGCACCTACACCGCCCCGCACGGTGGTGAGCTGACCTTGCCCGGCCGCAGCCTGTTGTTCGTCCGCAACGTGGGCCACCTGATGACCAACGACGGCATCGTTTCGGACGCGGAAGGCGCCGAGGGCGCCCCGGTGTTCGAGGGCATCATGGATGCGCTGTTCACCGGCCTGATCGCCATCCACGGTCTGCGAAGCACCGATGCCAACGGGCTGTTGACCAACAGCCGCACGGGCTCCATCTACATCGTCAAGCCCAAGATGCACGGTCCCGCCGAGGTGGCGTTCACCTGTGAATTGTTCAGCCGCGTCGAGGACGTGCTGGGGTTGCCGCAGGGGACCATGAAGGTCGGCATCATGGACGAAGAGCGACGTACCACGCTCAACTTGAAGGCATGCATCAAGGCGGCCGCCGACCGGGTGGTGTTTATCAACACCGGCTTCCTGGACCGCACCGGTGATGAGATCCACACCTCGATGGAAGCCGGCCCGATGATCCGCAAGGGCGCGATGAAGAACACGGCGTGGATCAAGGCCTACGAGGACGCCAACGTCGACACCGGGCTCGCCGCCGGCTTCTCCGGTAAGGCGCAGATCGGCAAGGGCATGTGGGCGATGACCGAACTGATGGCCGACATGGTGGAGCAGAAGATTGCCCAGCCGAAGGCCGGCGCGACCACCGCGTGGGTGCCATCACCCACCGCGGCCACCCTGCACGCGATGCACTATCACAAGGTGGATGTCTTTGCCGTGCAGAAGGAGCTGCAGGGCAAGACCCGCACCAGCGTTGACGAATTGCTGACCATTCCGTTGGCCAAGGAACTGGCCTGGGCGCCCGAGGAGATCCGCGAAGAGGTCGACAACAACTGCCAGTCCATCCTCGGTTACGTGGTGCGTTGGATCGACCAGGGCGTCGGCTGTTCGAAGGTTCCCGACATCCACAACGTGGCCCTCATGGAGGACCGCGCCACCCTGCGGATTTCCAGCCAGTTGCTGGCCAACTGGCTACGGCATGGCGTGATCACCAGCGAGGATGTGCGGGCTAGCCTCGAGCGCATGGCACCGCTGGTGGACAAGCAGAACGCCGGAGATCCCGAATACCACGCGATGGCACCCAATTTCGACGACAGCATCGCATTCCTGGCGGCCCAGGATCTGATCTTGTCGGGGGCACAACAGCCCAACGGATACACGGAGCCGATCCTGCACCGCCGTCGTCGTGAATTGAAGGCACGCGCTGGTGCCTGATTCTCGCTGGCCATCGGTCAATCTTCGACGGAGAGGACGCTGATACCGGTATGGGTAGGCACAGTTTGCCCGACCCCGAGGACTCCGCCGACGAACCGTCCGATGATCACGATGCGGAGAATCAGGATTGGGACGATGAGCTAACCGGGCAGCCTGGTGGGGGTGCGGATTCGGCGGCCGCTGATCCGGGGGCCTTCGCGCACCCCCAGACTGCCGATTCGGCCGGCGGCTATCCCTACCCCGGGTGGGAGCAGCCGGGTGACACCGTTGGGCATTTCGGTGATCAGGAGGCTGACGAAGACTCCGCAGACGAGGACGGCTACTGGGCCGACGAACAGGTCTTCGACGAGAGCCAGTACCTCGAACAGGATCCCTACGGCGCCGACGATCGGCATCCGGAGCTGGGGGCCGAGGAATACCCGGACTTCGGGACGCACCCGGATGGCCCGGAGCCCAGTGACCCCAAACCGGCGGCAACTCCCCCGCCGCCGCTATTTCGTGTTGCCGGCCATCGTGGATTGCGCGGCTGGCAGGGCGGCCACCGCAGCGCCGACGGGCGGCGCGGAGTCAGCGTCGGCGTGATCGTGGCCTTGGTGGCCGTCGTGGTGGTGGTCGTCGGAGTGATCGGGTGGCGCTTCTTCGGTGACGTGTTGTCCAACCGCTCGCAGACCGCCGCGGCTCGTTGTGTGGGTGGAAACGATACCGTCGCCGTCATCGCCGACCCGTCGATCGCCGATCAGGTCAACGATTTTGCCGACAGCTACAACGCATCGTCGGGACCCATTGGTGACCGGTGCGTGTCGGTGGCTGTTAAGGCCGCCGACGCCGACGCCGTCATCACCGGCTTCATTGGCAAGTGGCCATCCGAGCTGGGTGCTCAGCCCGGATTGTGGATTCCCGGCAGCTCCGTCTCGGCGGCGCGGCTGGTCCAAGCCGCAGGTAAGGAAGCCATCAGCGACAGTCGGTCGTTGGTGACCTCGCCGGTGTTGTTGGCGATCCGGCCCGAGCTGCAGCAGGCGCTTGGCAACCAGAACTGGGCCGCGTTGCCCGGTCTGCAGTCGGATCCCAATTCGATGGCCGGCCTGAAATTGCCGTCTTGGGGTTCGCTGCGCCTGGCGCTGCCGGTCGGGGGTAACGGGGACGCCACCTTCCTGGCCGGTGAAGCCGTGGCGGCGTCGGCCCCCGCTGATGCGCCGCCGACCGCCGGCATCGGTGCGGTGCGCACGCTGATGGCCACCCAGCCCAAGTTGGCGGACGGGTCGCTCAGCGAAGCGATGGACGCCCTGCTCAAGGCCGACGACGTGGCCGCGGCGCCGGTGCACGCGGTGATCACCACCGAGCAACAGCTGTTCTTGCGAGCACAATCGTTGTCCGACGCGAAGAAGAAGTTGAGTTCATGGTTGCCGCCCGGCCCGGTCGCGGTCGCCGACTACCCGGCGGTCCTGCTCAATGGGTCATGGTTGTCGCAGGAGCAGACCACGGCGGCCAGCGCCTTTGCCCGGTACGTGCACAAGCCGGAACAACTCGCGAAGTTGGCGAAAGCGGGATTCCGGGTCGACGATGTCAAGCCGCCCAGCAGCCCTGTCACGAGTTTTCCGGCCTTGCCCGCTCCCCTTTCCGTTGGTGACGAGGGAATTCGCGCCACACTGGCCGATGCCGTGGCCGCACCGTCGATGGGAGTTGCCGCGACCATCATGCTTGACCAGTCGTTGTCCACCGACGACGGCGGCAAGACTCGCCTAACCAATATCGTTGCGGCGCTGCAGAACCGAATCAAGACGCTGCCGCCCACCTCGGCTGTTGGGTTGTGGACGTTTGACGGGCGCGAGGGCCGAACCGAGGTGCCCACCGGGCCACTCGCCGACCCGGTAAACGGGCAGCCCCGCTCGGCGGCGCTCAACGCCGCGCTGGACAAGCAATATTCGTCAAACGGTGGCGCGGTGTCGTTCACCACGCTGCGGATGATCTATGAGGACGTGCAGGCGCATTTCCGTGCCGACCAGGCCAACTCGATCTTGGTGATCACCGGGGGACCCCATACCGACCAAAGCCTCGATGGCCCTGGCCTGGAGAATTTCATCCGGACCAGCGCGGACCCGGCCAAGCCAATCGCGGTCAACGTCATCGACTTTGGTGCCGATCCGGACCGCAAGACGTGGGAAGCCGTTGCTCAGCTCAGCGGTGGTAGCTACCAGAACCTGGCGACCTCGACGGGCCCGAACCTGGCCGCCGCGGTCGACACCTTCTTGAGCTGACCCGGCTACCCGCGCGGATCGATACGGGCCTAGCCGACCAGCAGATCGAGTGCGGCTTGCGTATACGCTTTGGGATCCTCCACCTGCGGGTAGTGGCCCAAACCGGGTAATTCGATGACCCCGGCGTTCGGGCGCAGTTCACGCAACCCATTGAGCACGTTCGTTGTGGCCACCGGGTCATCGAGGCCCCAGACGAACCCCAGCGGCTTGGGCCAGTCCCGTACCGCGTTGTGCCAGCGCTGCGCGTACCGCTCCCGCTCTTCGAGGTAGCTGATCAGAAGATGCGCGATGCGATGACCGTTGTTGTGGGTCAACAGTTCCCACTGCGCCTCAGCTTCTTGGGCCGACAACGGGTGCTGCGCCGAAAACAGTTTGCCGAAACCCCGCGTGAACCCGCCCCGGTTGACCAAACGAGCCGCGATCGGCCCCAGCGGACCACGCAACACCTTCTGAATGGGACGTAGGCTGGCGCGTTCGAGGATCACGCTGCCGTTGCTGAGGACCACGCGTTGCAGCTCGAATGGGAGCCGGCCCTCGAGGTCGCGGGCAAGCAACTCGGTCGTCACCGAGGTACCCATGTCATGAGCCAGCACCACCACCGGTCCGGTGACGTTCTGGGCTACTACGTTTTGCACCAAATCGGCCTGTTCCAGCAGGCTGTAGCGGTGCGGACGGGGCTTGTCCGACAGACCGAAACCAAGAAAGTCCATGGTCAGCCAGGCCTGACCCGCCAGGTACGGAATCACCGACCGGAAGTCGAACGAACTGGATGGGAATCCGTGCAGGAGCAGGACCGTGGGCGCAATGCCCTCACCAGATCGCACGGCTCGACGATCAACATGGCGAATGTGGCGGCAACCGCGCCCACCACTGCGGTGTTAGCGGCCGGTGCGGATGAGGTGTCCGCGGTCATCGCCGCCTTGTTCGCCGCGCACGGCCAGGCCTACCAAACCTTGAGCGCTCAGGCGGTCCAATTTCATGACCAGTTCGTTGCGGCGATGACCTCGGCCGCGGGGGCCTACTCGGGCGCCGAAGCCGCCAACGTCTCGCCGCTGCAATCGCTGCTTGACGCGGCCAACGGGGAGACGATGGCGATGTTGGGGCGCCCGCTGATCGGCAATGGAGCCGACGGGGCACCGGGCCAGGCCGGTGCGGACGGTGGCTTGTTGTTCGGCAACGGCGGCAGCGGGCTGGCCGGCCAGGCGGGTGGGGTCGGTGGGGCCGCCGGCCTGATCGGTAACGGCGGCAATGGCGGCGCCGGCGGTGCGGGGTCGAACGGATTGGCCGGCGGCAGCGGCGGCGTCGGTGGGATCGGCTCGGCGGCCGTCGGTAACGGCGGGTCCGGGGGTGCCGGCGGGGCGGCCGTCGGGCTGTTCGGAAACGGGGGCATCGGCGGGGCCGGCGGGGGCGCCGAAGGACTCAACGGCGGCGCCGGCGGCGCCGGTGGATCCGCTGTCGGGTGGTTCGGCGATGGCGGGGCGGGCGGCGCCGGCGGCCCTGTGGTGCCCACGGCGGCCCTGGGCGGGTTGGGCGGGGCCGGTGGTGCCGGCGGTAATGCCGGAATGGTCGGCAACGGTGGCGACGGCGACACCGCTCTCGGTCTCGCCCACGGCGGCGACGGGGGCACCGGCGGGACGCTGATCGGTAACGGCGGTGCGGGCGGCGGCGCGACGATGTCAGACGCCGGGGACGGCGGTGATGCGGTCGGCCTGATCGGCAGCGGCGGGGCCGGTGGCATCGGTGGGGCCGCCCTGGCTGGCGGCACCGGTGGGACTGGCGGGGATGGCGGCCATGGCGCCAAACTGCTGGGCAACGGCGGCGCCGGCGGGGCCGGCGGAGCGGCCGGGGGCGGACTCGGCAACGGCGGCAACGGTGGAAACGGCGGCGAGGCCGCGCTCATCGGCAACGGTGGTGCTGGTGGTGACGCGGGCACGTCCGGGAGCAGTCGCAACTTCGGGGACGGCGGCAACGGCGGCGATGCACAGTTGATCGGCAACGGCGGCAACGGCGGGCGCGGCGGTGTCAATGGAACCGGGGGCACCGGCGGCAACGGCGGGACGGTGGCCGGGGCAAACGGGACCGACGGGCCCTAGCCGGAAACCCGCGGCCGACCGGGTCGGCCCTAGGCGAAAGCCTCCACCGGCGGGCAGGAGCAGACCAGGTTGCGGTCGCCATAGGCGCCGTCGATACGGCGCGCCGCCGGCCAGACTTTCGGCCGAAACGCGGTGCCGAGCGGGTAGGCTGCTTCCTCGCGGGTGTACGGGTGGTCCCACTCGCCCACCAGCAAACACTGCGCCGTGTGTGGCGCGCCCCGTAGCGGATTGTCGTCAACGGGCCACTGTCCGGACCCGACCCGGTCGATCTCGGCGCGGATGCTGATCATCGCGTCGCAGAACGCGTCGACCTCGGCCAGGCTCTCGCTTTCGGTCGGCTCCACCATCAGCGTGCCGGCCACCGGGAAGCTCATGGTAGGTGCGTGAAATCCATAGTCTGCCAACCGCTTTGCGACATCGTCGACAGTCACTCCGGTTGCCTTGGTGATGCCGCGCAGGTCCAGGATGCACTCGTGGGCGACCATGCCGTTCTCGCCGGTGTAGAGCACCGGGAAATACTCGTCCAGACGCCGCGCGATGTAGTTGGCCGAGGCGATCGCGGTCAGCGACGCCGCGCGCAGACCGTCGGCGCCCATCATGCGGATGTAGGCCCAGGTGATGGGCAGGATCGAGGCAGACCCGTAGGGCGCCGCCGACACCGGATCCCCTTGGGGTAGTCCCGGCGCGAACGGATGGCCCGGCAGAAACGGAGCCAGATGCGACCGCACCGCCACCGGGCCCACTCCCGGACCACCGCCCCCGTGCGGGATGCAGAAGGTCTTGTGCAGGTTCAGGTGGCTGACATCGCCGCCGAATTTGCCCGGTCGGGCCAGGCCCACCAGCGCGTTGAGGTTGGCGCCGTCGACGTACACCTGGCCGCCGGCGTCGTGCACCGCCGCACAGATGTCGGCAATGTCGTGCTCGTAAACGCCGTGCGTGGAGGGGTAGGTGATCATCAGCGCCGCCAACCGGTCGGCGTGCTCGCCGACCTTGGCACGCAGATCGTCGAGGTCGACATCGCCGTTGTCGTGGCAACCCACCACGACAACCCGCATCCCGGCCAGGGCGGCCGAAGCCGCATTGGTGCCGTGTGCGCTGGACGGGATCAGGCAGATATCGCGGTGCGGCTCCCCCCGGCTGGCGTGGTATTCGTGGATGGCCAATAGGCCGGAGTACTCCCCCTGTGAGCCCGCGTTGGGCTGCAAGGAAACCTCGTCGTAGCCGGTGATGGCCGCCAACCAGCCCTGCAGCTCAGTGATGAGCCGACGCAGGCCCGGGGTATCCGAGGCCGGGGCAAACGGATGCTGACGTCCGAGCTCAGGCCAGGTAATCGACTCCATCTCGGTTGCGGCATTGAGCTTCATCGTGCATGAGCCGAGCGGAATCATGCTGCGGTCCAGCGCAATATCTTTGTCCGCGAGTTCGCGCAGGTAGCGCATCATCGAAGTCTCGGTGCGGTAATTGGTGAATGCGGGATGGGTCAAGAACTCTGAGGTGCGCGTCGCGATCTCGGCGCGTGCTGCCTTGGCGGCCGACACCCCGAACGCGTCCAGGACCGCGGTCACGTGCGCGGCGGTGGTTACTTCGTCGCAGGCCACCGACACGTGGTCAGCGTCGACGCGCCATAGGTTGACTCCGCTCGCCTTGGCCGCGGCCACCACCTCATCGGCACGGTCGGGTACCCGCGCCAGCACGGTGTCGAAGAACGTGTCGTGCACCAGCGCGTCGCCCAGCGCACCGGCGATGGTCTCGGCATGCCCGTGCACCCGCCGGGCGATGCCGGTCAGCCCATCGGCGCCGTGATAGCTCGCATACATTGCGGCCATCACCGCCAGCAGCACCTGAGCGGTACAGATATTGCTGGTCGCCTTGTCGCGGCGAATGTGCTGCTCGCGGGTCTGCAGCGCGAGACGATAGGCCGGGTTGCCGTCACTGTCGACCGATACGCCGACCAACCGGCCGGGCAACTGCCGGGCGTGCTTGGCGTGCACCGACAGATATCCGGCGTGCGGGCCGCCGAATCCCATTGGAACCCCGAAACGTTGGGTGGTGCCGAACGCGATGTCAGCACCGATCTCGCCGGGCGGCGTGAGAAGTGTCAGCGCCAACAGATCGGCGCCGATGGACACCAGCGCGCCGCGGTCATGGGCCTGCTGGATCAGGGCGGTCCAGTCGGTGATGCGCCCACTCGCCCCGGGCAGCTGGGCGATCACCCCGAAGAATTCGCCGTCAGGCAACCCGTCGCGCAGGTCGGTGGTGACGATCTCGATACCCAACGGCTTGGCGCGCGTGGCCAGCACTGCGGCGGTTTGGGTGAACAGGTCGGCGTCCACCGCGAGATGCTTGGTGGAACTGCGCGTTGCACGGTGCATGAGCGTCATGGCTTCCGCCGCCGCGGTGCCCTCGTCGAGCATCGAAGCATTCGCGATCTCGAGGCCGGTGAGATCGGTGACCATCGTCTGAAAGTTGAGCAACGCCTCGAGCCGCCCCTGGCTGATCTCGGGCTGGTACGGCGTGTAGGCGGTGTACCAGGCCGGGTTCTCCATGATGTTGCGTAACAGAACCTGCGGCGTGAATGTGTCGTAGTAGCCCTGTCCGATCATCGACACGGCCGTGGTGTTGGTGTCAGCCAGCGCACGTAGCTCGGCCAGGGCCTCGGCCTCGCTGGCGGCCGGCGGCAGCTGATCTAGGCCCGGCGCGAGGCCGCTGTCGGTGGGCGTATCGAAAATCCGCGTCGGCACCGCCTTGGCGGCCAAGTCGTCGAGCGAGTCGACGCCGATCACCGCGAGCATGGTCGCGATGGCCTGGTTGTCCAGCCCGATGTGGCGGTCTGCGAAGGTCGACTCGAACATGGAGTGGTCGGACACGGTGACTCCTGACTGGGCAGCGGACGGGCCTTACCCAAGGCCACGTGCGGGCAGAGGACTAGCGGGCCCTCTCCCTCTGTCTTCACCCGTGCACCAGGCGCCTGAGAGATTCAGCGCCCAGCCCAAGCGGGCGTCTTTCCCCATCGGCGGGCGAGGACCGCTACGGGTCACCACCGCTTTCCAGAGGCATCGTCATCCAGCGCGGTCCGGGGGCCTGAGAGATTGACGGAGAGGTGTTGCTCCTTCGGCGTCCGTAGCTGGCGGCCACAGAACTCTCCCGCACGAGAACGATGCGTCGCCCAGTTTACTCGGACAGCCGCAGCGACGGCGCGCTGCACGCCGATGCGTGGTGCCGAAGGCGGTCAGCCGATCTTGCGGTCTCGATGCTTGCGGCGCGACGCCAACTCGTCTTCAGGGGCGGCAATGGATTCTCCGCCGTCGGCCCGCTCGCCGTGGAAGTCGGCGATGACTCCGGTCAGCTCCCGCATCGCGCCCGAAACCGCGATGCCGAACACACCCTGGCCGCCTTGCAGCAGGTCTACGACCTCCTCGGCCGACGTGCAATCATAGACGGTTGTCCCGTCGGAGAACAGGGTGATGTTGGCCAGATCCTGGACCCCGCGCTGACGCAGGTGATCGACCGCAACCCGGATGTTGTGCAGCGAGATGCCGGTGTCGAGCAATCGCTTGACGATCTTGAGCACCAGAATGTCTTTGAAGGAGTACAGGCGCTGACTGCCCGATCCTGCCGCGCCGCGGATCGAGGGCACAACCAACGAGGTGCGTGCCCAGTAGTCGAGTTGGCGGTAGGTGATACCCGCAATCTGACAAGCGCTTGGTCCGCGGTAGCCGACCAGCTCGTCGGGTACCGAATCGTCGGGGAACAGTCCCTGCTGCACGGGTTCGCCTGCTGCAGAGCCATCGTAAGAACCGTTGGTCCCAGCGGTTGGGTTGGCTGCAAGATCCAGCTGTTCTTGACGTGGCTGGTCGCTCACGGTGTTTCCTCTCGCCGATCGCGCTGTTGTGTCACTAGCTGCGTCACTGGCTGCCTCGGCAACCGCGTTTGCTCAGGGCCGAGTGCTGAAGAGCATACGCTGTTGGACCGTTGCGGTCCGCGGGTTGCATCATCAAGTCGCCTTCAAAGTATGGACGCTGCGCGGGCCCGTGAGCGCCATCCCCTAGGCGTGTCGAGATGGCATGTTGCGAGATGAGACGGATCCGTGACGTTGTTGATCCTCCCTCACGATTGCTTTTTTCCTGCACCTTTGTTGGGTCAGGTGGCCTTGAAGTCGTCGGGCGAAACGCTGTCGAGAAACTCTTTGAATTTCTCGACCTCGTCCTCTCGAACGGCGCTTCCGGCCTCCTCGTCACCCTCGTCGGGTATCAACAGGCCGGCCTGGGCCAGCACCGCCTCCTCGACATAAATCGGAACACCGACGCGCAGCGCAATCGCCACCGAGTCGGAGGGGCGAGCCGAGACCGTGATGTTGCGGTCGAAGATCAAATCCGCATAGAACGTGCCCTCTTGCAGATCGACGATGCGCACTTCCTTGAGGGAATGCCCGAGCGCGGCAATGAGATCCCTGATCAAGTCGTGCGTCAACGGCCGGGGCGGCTCCACGCCTTGTTGCTCAAGCGCGATGGCAGCGGCCTCGGACTGGCCGATCCAAATCGGTAGGTACCGGTCACCGTCGGCTTCGCGCAGCAACAGCACCGGCTGGTTCTGCGGTTGCTCGACGCGAATGCCGACAACACGAACTTCACCCATCTGTGTCTGCCCTCCACACATCCCGCCGTGACCGACCATTGCTCAGCGTGACGACGCGGTGAGCACCCATCCCATTGCCACTGTCTGCCATTGTCGGGCCTTTGTCGCCGAACACCGAGCTGTCGAGGAAAGTCTAATCCTCAGCGGTGCAGAACGTCGCGTACAGCGGATTTGATTAACGAGGTGTGCAAGGTGATCGCCAGTGCGGCCACCTCACGCGCCAAGTCGTCGGCACGGTCGCGCGCGCCGGCCTTGTCGGCCTTGACCAACGGCCCGGCGATCTGTGCGATCAGGTCCGACTGCCGGTCGGCCGCCGAGCGGAAAGCGCGCAGGTGCCGTGGCTCCACGCCGTATTCCGACAGCGCGCGGGCGCACTGCAGGATTACCACGGCGTGTTCGTCGAAAAACCCACCCGGCCCGGTTGTGATCACGCCAGCCTTCAACACCGCACTGAGCAGTTCGTCGTCGACGCCCGAGCGCTCGATCAGGTCTTCGCGACTGAGCCGAACTCGCGCCGGCGCGACCGCCCCGGTGTCAGATCCCCCATCAGGTCCGGCGGTGCCGGCACTGTTACCCGCCACCGACACCAATTTCGGTACCCCGTAAGGGGATCCAATCGCCGGCAACTGGCCGTCGGGCTGGGCGTCCAGCTCCGACCTGATTACTTTGAGCGGTAGGTAATGATCACGCTGAGCGGTGAGTATGAAGCGCAGCCGCGCACAGTCGTACGCGGTGAACCTCCGATACCCCGATGCCGCGCGCTGCGGCGTCACCAGCCCTTCGGCCTCCAGGAAACGGATCTTGGAGATGGTGACATCTGGGAAGTCCGGTCGGAGCAGTTCCAACACCGCCCCGATGGACATCCCGGCGAGCGCGGGGCTATCGGGCGCGCTCACTGGCCTCCGGTGCCCCCGTCGTCGTCACCTTGCTTGGGGCCGGTCAGGAAGACCAGGCGGAACTTGCCGATTTGAACCTCGTCGTCGTTTGCCAACACGGCCGAATCAACCGGCTCCCGGTTGACGTAGGTGCCGTTGAGGCTCCCGACGTCCACGACGCTGAACTCGTTGCCTTCCAAGCGGAATTCGGCGTGACGACGGCTCACCGTTACGTCATCGAGGAAGATGTCGCTGTCGGGATGCCGACCAGCCGAGGTGATGGGTTGATCGAGCAGGAAGCGCGACCCGGCGTTGGGCCCCCGCTTCACGACCAGCAACGCCGAGCCGGACGGCAGTCCCTCTACCCCTGAAACTGAGCTTTCGGTGCCCGACTGGGTGGGGGCGTCCAGTTCGTTGAGGAAGTCAGCGCGGAAGACCGATGTCGTCTCCACGGTAACTTCGTCAGAAGTCTGGTCCCTATCTCTTGCTGCGTCCATGTCCGTCACCCGCTGCTCCTCACTGGCCGCTATCGCCTTGACCGCCGAGCCGGTCCACCGGCTTCTCCCTCGGATATACCGCTTGAACTACCTTTTACTGCCTTCAAACGCTTCCAACGCTGATCTATCGACCGTACCGCGCGAGGGTCCGCCCCGCGGCGGCGACGTGCCCGCCACTGCGGATCGTATGCCCGAAAGGCTGGTTCCTCATAGGTCAGTCACGGGTCCAACGCACCCCCAACGCTGGCAGGGACCTTAGCAACCGATCATTCGGTCACCGTGTCGCGGTAGGTCTGGACGTCAAGCAAAGCCGCCAACGCCGATTCCAGCGCGGCGACGTCGGAACCCTCGACCTGGACGTCCAGCAACCAGCCGGCGCCATACGGATCGGTGTTCACCAGCTGTGGCGTCGCTTCCAGATCAGCGTTCACCGCGGCCACCTTGCCCGAGATCGGGGCAAACAGATTAGACACCGACTTGGTCGATTCGACCTCGCCGAAGGTCTCCCCGGCGGTCACTTCGGCACCCACGTCGGGCAGCTGCACGAAGACCACATCACCGAGCGCAGACTGCGCGAAGTCGGTGATCCCGACCCGCACGGTGTCCTCCGCGGTCCGGCGAATCCACTCGTGCTCGGCGGTGTAGTGCAGGTCGGCGGGGATATCGCTCACGGTAATCCTGTTCTGGTCGGTTTTCGGTGTTAGTTCATTTGACGGGCTGAGCGTATTGGTGAGGTTTTGGTTGCCGCAAGGCGGTCACGTCTACGCGGTCGGACTGCTGTACCGACATCCGCCCGCCGACACGTTTGATGCTGTCCTCTGCGCCACCCGGAATGTTCATCGCCGCGGCCAGTGTAGGTGGATCACCAATCGCCAGAATCGAATACGGCGGTGAGAGGTTCTTGTTGTCGATTGTCAACGCACCGGGAGCACCAACGACCCAGGTATCCACACCGACCCGAACCGACTGCTGAGCGTCACTGACTTGGATCGCCTCGGCTCCGGCGGCACGCAATTCGTTGATCACATCGAGCATCGCTTCCGGCGCCACCCCCGGCCCCGGATCGTCGATTCGCACCGTGACCCCGGGCCCGGTGGCGCCCACCGCACCGACCAGGATGGACAACGCGGCCAGCCTGGCCTGAGCGCTCTCGATCGCGGTCTGGTCGTTGTTGCCGGAAGCCTCCAGCGCGTTGAGAGTGTTCTGCAGGTCGGTCACTTCGGCATTGAGCGTTCCCTCGCGTTGCCGCAGCGAGTCCAGCAACACCAACAGGTCCGCGGGCCGGGCCGTTTCCAGCGAGTCGCCGGACTCCGTCTGGCGCACCTGGGTCACGATGGCCACCCCCAAAACCAGGCACAACAGGATCGCCAGCGCCCCAAACAACAACCGGGAACGGCCGCGGCGCGCGCCGGTGGAGTCTTGAGTCTCGCGCGGTCCACGGTCGGGCCGGGAACGGTCGGCAGGCATCTCGTGACGACCGTGCTTGGCGGTTGCGTGACTTTTCGGGGTCGTCTTGGAGTGACCGTGTTGGGTTGCCGTGCCACGGTTTTCGTCACGGCTTTCGTCGCCGCCGGCGGCGCAACGATCCTGACTCACAGTGACCTCATCTCCGTATCTCCGTCATGCTCCGAACAGCCGGCGCCGCAGCGCCGCCGCGTTGCCGAAGATGCGAATTCCCAGCACGACGATGATCGCGGTGGACAACTGCGTCCCAACGCCCAATTGGTCGCCCACATAGACGATCAGGGCGGCTACCAAGACGTTGAACACGAACGACACCACGAAGACCTTTGGGTCGAAGATTCGCTCGAGATAGGCGCGAAGTCCGCCGAACACCGCGTCGAGCGCGGCCACCACCGCGATCGGCAGATACGGCTGGATGGCCTCGGGCACGCTGGGGTGGAAAACCAGGCCCAGCACGATGCCCACGGCAAGTGCCGCAATTCCGATCATGCTGGCTGATTTCCCGTCGGCTTCTCTCCCCCGCACACCACTAATACCAGAGCTTCTCTCACTAGGGCCCAATCTGCTTGACGAACTTGACATCTCGAATGGATCCGGCGGGCAGTGCCAGACCGTCGCCGACGTTGACGCTAACGCCGACACCGTAGGAGATCTCCAGCAGCTTAAGACGGCGCATGCCGGGACTTCGGTCGAAGGCGTCTCGCATCGCGTGAGGCGGTCCGACAGCGAGGATGGTGTACGGGCTACTGGTGGGATTGTTGTCGACCAGAATCGCTCCACCGGCCTGACGGATGGTGACATTCGGTCCGATCCGGACACCGTCGACCGAGACAGCCTCGACCCCACTTGCCCACAGCGAGTTGAGCACGAGCTGCAGATCGCGGTCCAAGATGATTTGCTGGCTGCCGCTGACGCGCTGCTTGGATGCGTCGGAAAGATTGGGCCCGACACCGGGGTCGGTCACCGTCACCGTCAAGCCAGGGCCGATGACCGGTGTGCTGGCAGCCGCCAGATTGAGGGCGTCGAGCTGGGTCAGCAGCCGTTGTCCTTCGACGTCGTCGGCCAACGCCAGCCGCTGCACGTCGTCGACCTTCGCCGAGAGTGCGCTGCGCCGCTGGGCCAGTTCGGCGGCAGCGGCCTGAGTGGAACGCACACTGGTCACCAGCAGCTGCTGTGCCGCGTGCACGCCGGGGGCAACCAGGCGCGCTTGCGCGACCGCGGCAGCGAAAACCGCGGCGACCAACGTGGCCGCCAGGGCCTGCCACAGCCAGCCGAAAGCGCGGGCTCGAACAGTTCGCTGGGCGCCGGAACTCTCGCGTTTGGCGGCTGCCGCGGCGTAACCGGGATCGAGGTGGTCGGAAAGCAGGGCACGAAGCAGCGACGGCACCGGGTTCCGTTTAGGCCGCGCGGCGTGGGCACTGTAGCCGGCGTTGGGGTCATAGCCACCGAGCAGCCGGCCCGCCTCAGCCATCCCCGCCCGCATTTCGGCCGACCGGCTGGAAAGTCCGGTGCTTGATCTTGGGAATCCGGCGCACCACCATCGTCATCTGCACGATGTAGAGCACAAATGCCCAGAGGTATGCATACAGACCCCAGATCAGAAACGCCCAGCCGCATGCCTTGAGCGCTCGGCTCCACAACGCATCCCACTGGCCCAGCAACAGCACCGGAAACCCGGCCATCAAAGCAAACGTGGCGGCCTTGCCGACGTAGGTGACCGGCAGCGCCGACACCCCCCGGCCCCACAGCGCCGGCAGAGTCAGGGCCAGCGCCGCGTCGCGGGCCAGCAGTGCCGCGATGAACCACCACGGCACGATCCCGCTCAGCCCCAGCACGATGGGCACCGTGATCATGTAGAGCCGATCAACGGCGGGGTCCAGCAGCACGCCCAGCCGGGACGACTGGTTGAGGAGCCGGGCGATCTTGCCGTCGGCCCAATCCGAGGCCCCGCTGAACATCAGAATCGCCACCGCCCAGCCATGGGCGGGCGCGATCAGCATTACGTAGACGAACACTGGGATCAGGGCCAGGCGGATGGCGCTCAGCAAGTTCGGTACCGTCAGCACCCGATTCTGTGCGAGCACTGGCTTCATGAGCGGTGACCTTAGCTGGGTGACGAGGGAGCCCGCATCACGGGCGTCGAACGCCCGAACGGGAACCTGGCCCCACGGTAGGGCACGAACATGAATCCGGCTGCACGGTTGCCGCCCCGGCTCACCGGAAAACGCCGGGCAGGCTCAGCGTAGAGAGAGTGTCGTCGGACAGTGGGTTGTCGTTGACCATGTAGGTCCATGTCGACGTGGGCCTGGCCAATTTGGACAGATCCAGCCCGGGCTCGTCTTCGAGAACGTTGGCGGTTTCGAAGGTCTGCTGTGCCGCCTCGATCGCGTCCGCGGCCAGCGAGGCAAACGCGTCCACCGCCATCCGGTGAAACTCGTCAAGCGGATTCTGCCGACCGAGCGCCCGCAGGTGAATGCTTTCCCGGATGTCGGCCAGGTATGCCAGGTTATCTGCCCAGCCCCGGTCGAGGTGATAGAGCATGATCATCCGACAGATCTTCTCGAGGCGGTCCTCGGACACTGTCTCGGATAGCTCCTTGTACCGCTTGGGCGCCAAGTCCGCGAGTTCCTCGCGTGCGGTTGCGGTGCGCAGCAACGTGTTGCGCCGGTCGACGATGATGGCGCGCTGCTGGGCGATCAGTTGGTTGTAGCGCCAGGTGTTTGCGTGCACGTCGAGCATGCGGCCCTCGGCAACTCGCTGGGCGTGGTCGAGCAGCCCGGCCGCTTTGGCGCTGACGATCTGGCCGTCTTCGTCGGTTTCCATCGGAAGCTTGTTGCCGTCCAGGTTGGCCGCGACAACGTCGTCTTCCCAGCTCGAGAAGAACACCGATGATCCGGGATCGCCCTGGCGCCCGGCGCGGCCGCGCAGCTGGTTGTCCAGCCGTTGGGTGTGGTGGCGGCCGGTGCCCACCACGCGCAGCCCGCCCAGTTCGGCGACCTGGTCGTGGTCGGCTTCATCGGATCCGCCCAACCGGATATCGGTGCCACGCCCGGCCATCTGGGTCGAGACGGTGACCCTGCTCAGAGTGCCGGCCTCGGCGATGACCGCAGCCTCTTCGGCATCGTTTTTGGCGTTGAGCACCACCGCGGGAATGTCGCGGCGCAACAGCCGCTCGTGCAGATCTTCGGACTCGGCAACGTCGCGGGTGCCGACCAGGACCGGCTGTCCCGTGTCATGTACCTCGGCGATGTGTTCAACGATCGCGTCGTTCTTGGCCGCAGCGGTGATGTACACCCGGTCGGATTCGTCCTCACGAATGTTGGGGGTGTTCGGCGGTATCGGCGACACGCCCAACTTGTAGAACTGGCGCAGCTGCTCACCGGCCGCCAACGCGGTTCCGGTCATGCCGCACACGGTCACGTACCGATTGATCAGTGCCTGCACCGTGATGGTGCCGAGCACCTCTCCGGTCTCGGTGGTTTCGATACCTTCCTTCGCCTCCACCGCCGCCTGCAGCCCGTCGGGCCAGCGCTGCAGTTGTGCGATGCGACCGCGCGACGCGTTGATCAGGTGAACCGCGTCGTCTCGCACGATGTAGTGCACGTCGCGCTGCAGCAGCACATGGGCGTGCAGGGCCACATTGACTTCGGTCAGCGTGGTCCCGACATGCTCTTCGGAGTACAGATCGATGCCGCCCAGCGCCTTTTCGACCTTGCTCGCTCCGGCCTCGGTCAGGTGGACGTTGCGGCTGTCGGCGTCGGTGGCGAAGTACTCGTCGGCGTCCTTGTCTTTGACGAGTTGGCCCACCAGCTTGATGATCTCCAGCCGCGGTGTCTCGCGGTGAGTCGTCCCGGCCAGCACCAGCGGGACCAGTGCCTCGTCGACCAGCACCGAGTCGGCCTCGTCAATGAGCGCAACATCCGGATTGGGTGAGACCAGGTCGGCGACATCGGTCACCAACTGGTCGCGCAACACATCGAAGCCGATCTCGTTGACCGAGGCATATGTCACGTCGCATTCGTATGCGGCTCTGCGGTCTGCTCCGGTTGATTCGGCGGTGATCCAGCCGACCGTCAGGTCCATCGCTTCCAGCAGTGGCGCCATCCACTCCGCGTCGCGGCGGGCCAGGTAGTCGTTGATGGTCACGACGTGGACATGGCGACCGCCCAACGCGTAGCCAGCGGCCGCGATCGCGCCGGCCAAAGTCTTGCCCTCACCGGTAGCCATCTCAATCACGTCGCCGGCGAGCATGCGCAGGGCGCCAAGCAACTGCACGTCGAACGGTCGCAGCCCGGTCGCCCGCTCGCCCGCTTCCCGCGCGATCGCGAGGAACTGGGGAATGTCGGCGGAGTCGGCGAGGTCTTCCAGATTGAGCAGCCCGGCCGCCTTGCGCAGCTTTTCGTCGTTGAGGTCGGCGGCTTCTTTGTCGAACTCAGCTGAAGCGGTCACCTGGGCGAGCGACCGGTTTTGATTCTTTTCCGTTGTGGCGCCGAGCAACCGCCAGAATCGGCTGCTCAGGCGGCCCGACTGGGCGCGCGTGGTCTTGGACACAGCCCAACGGTACGCGACGCCCAAACCGCGGCGAGCGTGCGTGTTTGTGCGCGACACGCCGGGCGCCGCTGTACAACTGCGCACGCTCGCTGCCCGCGACGCGCGGCGAGCCGCCTAGGCCAGGTTTGATCGGCGCGGGTAGGCGACGCTCGGGTCGGTGAGAACGTTGACGACGGCCGGAAGCCCGCTGGCGAAGGCGCGTTCCAGCGCGGGACGAAGTTCAGCGGGCGCGGCCACCAGCTCTCCGTGGCCGCCCAGGGCGCGTACCACTTCGTCGTAGCGGGTTCCCGGGCGCAGCTCGGCCACCACCGAATAGCCATAGAGCGCTTCCATCGGGTGCTTCTCCAGACCCCAGATGCCGTTGTTGCCGACCACCGACACGACCGGCACGTTGTGGCGGACCAACGTGTCCCATTCCATTCCGCTGAACCCGAATGCGCCGTCGCCTTGCAGCAGCACCACCTGACGCTCCGGCCGGGCCAGCTTGGCGGCCAGGGCGTAGCCGGGCCCCGATCCCAGGCAGCCGAACGGGCCGCTGTCGAGCCAGCAGCCCGGCTGGTAGCTGTCGATGACACGCCCGGCATAGGACCCGAAATCGCCCGCGTCGATGACCACGATCGCATCGCGATCCAGCAGCGGCGCCAATTCCGCGTACACCCGCATGGGGTGCAGCGGGATCCGATCTTCAGCGAGTTCGGTCTTCTCCCGTTCGCGTGCCTCGGTCTCGGTGTCGCGCAGTTCGCGGATCCAGCTCTGATGGTCACCAGCATCAGGTCCGGTCAGCGCCGCCAGGATCTGACTCAAGTCCCCGTAGAGGCCGGCGGCAATGGGTCGTGGATGCTGGCGTTCGGGCTCGGCGCGGTCCACCACGATGAGCTGGGTCTGCGGCCCGAAGACTCCGCCGAAGCCCAGACGAAAGTCCATCGGCACGCCGACAATCAGCGCGACGTCGGCCTCGCCCAGCGCCTTTGATCGGGCCCGCGAAAAGGCAAGTGGATGGTCGGCGGGCACGACGCCACGCGCCATCCCGTTCATCAGCACCGGAATCTGCCGTTCTTCGGCAAGGCGCAGCAGCGCGCGCTCCTCGTGGCCCCACCAGACATTCGTTCCGGCCATGATGACCGGGCGCTGGGCCCGCGAGAGCAACTCGGCGGCCCGATCGATTTCCCGGCCGTTCGGGGCCGGGTGTTGTGCGGCTGCCGGTTGCTCGGTCAGAACGCCCGGCCGACCGTCATCTTGTGCCATGGAAAACACGTGGTCCATCGGGAAATCGACGAAGGCGACCCCGGAGTGGGAGCCCACCGCGGCCCGCAGCGCTTGGTCGACCAGGAGACCGGCATCCTCGGCGGACTGGGCGGTGGCGGCAAAGCGGGTCAACGGCGCCACAAACGGCACGTGGTCGATTTCCTGCAGCGAGCCCATCCCCCATCGCCCTGCCGGTGCCCGGCCCCCCAGGACCACCAGTGGCGACTGGTTCTGTTGGGCGGCGGCCATTGCGCTCATGCCATTGGTGACCCCGGGGCCGGCCGTCAGCGCCGCCACGCCCGGCACCCTGGTGACCTTCGACCAGCCTTCGGCGGCGAACGCCGCGGTCTGTTCGTGGCGGGTATCGACCAACCGGACGCCCTCGTCGCGGCAGCCGTCATAGAGCGAAAACAGATGGCCGCCCGATAGGGTGAACACGGTGTCGACACCGCTGGCGCGCAGCCTACGGGCGACAAGCCGGCCGGCATGAACGGTTTGGACTGGGGCGGCGTCGGTGCTCATGTCCGTCATATTTGGGAAGCCTAGCCACCTCCTTCGGGTACCTTCCAGGGCTCCGGCGTTCCCTGGGGTACCTTCGCCGAAGGATTTGTATTGAGCAATCACCTCAACACCTCGACCGTGAGGAGTACCGATCTTGGGCCCGAAGCCGTTTACGCCCTCCATCGACTGGTCCAGTGCATTCGTAGATTCGGTGTTTTGGGTGGCTAAAGCGTGGGCGATCAGCGCCGTCTGCGTGATCGCCGCGTTGGCCCTCTTCAAGTTCTTCACGCCGTGGGGCCGGCAGTTCTGGCGAATCACCTCCGAGTACTTCATCGGCCCCAAAAGCATTCGCGTGTGGTTGATGCTCGGTGTGCTGTTGTTTTCGGTAGTGCTGGCGGTGCGACTGAATGTGCTGTTCAGCTACCAGGGCAATGACATGTACACCGCATTGCAGAAGGCCTTCCAGGGCACCGCCGCCAGTGACGAAGCGGTGAAACGCTCAGGCGTGCGAGGATTCTGGATGTCCATCGGGGTCTTCAGCGTCATGGCAGTAATACACGTGGCCCGCGTCATGGCCGACATATACCTGACCCAGCGCTTCATCATCGCGTGGCGGGTGTGGCTCACCGACCATCTCACCAAGGACTGGCTCAAAGGTCGGGCTTACTACCGGGATCTGTTCATCGACGAAACGATCGACAACCCCGACCAGCGTATTCAGCAAGACATTGACGTCTTCACCGCGGGCGCCGGGGGAACACCTAATCAGCCGTCCAATGGGACCGCCAGCACGCTGCTGTTCGGGGCCGTGCAGTCGATCATCTCGGTGATTTCCTTTACCGCGATTCTGTGGAACCTGTCCGGCACGCTGAATATTTTCGGCTTGTCATTCCCGCGGGCGATGTTCTGGACCGTGCTGATTTACGTCTTGGTGGCAACGATCATCTCGTTCGTCATCGGGCGGCCGCTGATCTGGCTCAGCTTCCGTAACGAAAAGCTCAATGCCGCTTTCCGTTACGCGCTGGTGCGATTGCGGGATGCGGCCGAGGCCGTGGGCTTCTACCGCGGCGAGCGGGTGGAAGGCGCACAGTTGGAGCGCCGCTTTCTACCGGTCATCCGCAACTATCGCCGATATGTCCGCCGCAGCATCGCGTTCAACGGCTGGAACTTGTCCGTGAGCCAGACCATCGTGCCGTTGCCCTGGGTGATCCAGGCGCCGCGATTGTTTGCGGGGCAGATCGACTTCGGCGACGTCGGCCAGACGGCCACGGCCTTCGGCAACATTCACGACTCGCTGTCGTTCTTCCGTAACAACTATGACGCATTTGCCTCTTTCCGGGCGGCGATCATCCGTCTGCACGGCTTGGTCGATGCCAACGAGAAGGGGCGCGCACTGCCTGCGGTATTGACCAAGCCAAGCAGCGACGAGTCCGTCGAACTCACCGATGTTGAGGTTCGCACCCCCGCTGGAGATCGATTGATCGACCCGTTGGATGTCCGGCTCGACCGCGGCGACTCACTGGTGATCACCGGCCGGTCGGGCTCTGGCAAAACGACGTTGCTGCGCAGCCTGGCCGAGCTGTGGCCGTTCGCCTCGGGAACTCTGAGCCGCCCAGACGGTGCCAACGACACGATGTTCTTGTCGCAGCTGCCCTATGTGCCGTTGGGCTCGCTGCGAGTCGTGGTGTGCTACCCGAATTCCCCTTACGACATCCCGGACGAGGCGGTGCGCGACACGCTGACCAAGGTCGCCCTGGCTCCGCTGTGCGACCGCCTCGACGAAGAACGCGACTGGGCGAAAGTCCTCTCTCCCGGTGAGCAACAGCGGGCGGCGTTTGCCCGGATTCTGCTGACCAAACCCAAAGCCGTCTTCCTTGACGAAAGCACGTCGGCGCTGGACACCGGTCTCGAGTTCGCGCTCTACGAGTTACTGCGCAACGAGCTACCGGACTGCATTGTGGTCAGCGTCAGCCATCGACCCGCGCTGGAGCGACTGCATAACCAGCGGCTCGAACTGCTCGGCGGCGGCCCTTGGCGGCTGGGTCCGGTGAACCAGGAGCCGGCACCGGCCTAACGACGCCCCGCTCCCGGCGGAAGCGGCAGCCTTTTCGCCAGAGCCGACGAGCGGTCCCATTCATCAGAGCTATTACATGGCGAATTCATGGCCCGCCACCGACCTCGGCGTCAATTGCGGATACCATCCGGCAATAAATCTACGGCTCACCATCCGGTGAATCAATCGGCATCTTCGGGGTGCTAATTCAACCGGTCAGGAATTGTTTATCTTCTCGTCATCGCCCACCATGGCAGGCCGCCGCGATACTACTGGAACCCACTCTCCCGCAGCCTGACTGGACCACCCGCGGCCGGGCGCATGGCGCACCGACACTGACCCGGGCGATATTCCGAGTGTGATGAATATTCGGGCATCAACTTGCCTCGATCGATCCGCCTATTGCGCTATATCGCTGAAAGTTATTCGTGTCTCAACAATTCATCGAACCCGGAATTAAAATGGTTTCCAATTAGGACATTTTTGGCATGCCGTCGCGTAATGTCCCGACCCAACCTCGTTAGCGGCAGGTTTTTCTGGCCGATCCGCCGAGATTCATTGGTATTTGGTTCTGGGAGGAGAACGTGATGGCGTTTGTGCTGGCGGTGCCGGACATGGTGGCGGAGGCTGCGGCCGATCTGGCTGGTGTCGGGTCGGTGATCGATGCCGCGAATACGGCCGCGGCCGGGTCGACGACGGGGATCGTGGCTGCCGCTGAGGATGAGGTTTCGGCGGCGATCGCGGCGTTGTTTTCCGGCCACGGTCAGGCGTATCAACAGATCAGCGCTCGAGTCGCGGAGTTTCACGCCCAGTTCGAGCGGGTCTTCGCCGCCGGTGCGCAAGCCTATTCCGGCGCCGAAGCGGCCAACGCATCGTTCCTGCAAGACCCGCTGCAAACTGCGCTCAACGCCATCAACACACCAGTGCAGGACTTGACCGGGCGGCCGTTGGTTGGCAACGGCGCCAACGGTGTGCCCGGGACCGGCGCAAACGGGGCGGCCGGCGGCTGGTTACTCGGCAACGGTGGTGCGGGCGGGCTGATTGGCGCTGGGGGCGCTGGCGGAGCCGGCGGAAACTCGCCGTTACGCAATACCGCAAACGGCGGGAACGGCGGCACCGGCGGGGCCGGTGGGCTATTGGCGGGTCTGGTCGGTGCCGGCGGTGGTGATGGTGGCAGCGGCGGGCTCGGCGCGGCCGGCGGAGATGGTGGCAACGGCGGAAGGGCCGGCCTGTTTGGCGGCGCGGGTGGTGCCGGCGGCATGGGCGCAACCGGCGGTCACTCGGGTGGTGACCGCGGCGCCGGCGGGGACGCAGGCCTGCTTTTCGGCACCGGGGGCGCCGGTGGGGCAGGCGGTCACGCCTTTGACGGCACCGGGGGCGCCGGAGGGGCCGGGGGCAACGGGCCGGCGGCCGGGGCGGCGGCGGTGGACAGCTATTGGGTAACGGCGGAGCAGGCGGCGCCGGCGGGCAGGGCGGCAATGATGGTGGCGCCGGTGGCCTCGGGGGCAATGGCGTCCTGATCGGCAATGGCGGCAACGGCGGAGTCGGCGGAGTAGGAGAAACGCCGGGTGGTGATGGCGGCGGCGGAATCAGCGGGCTACTGCTGGGCGCAGACGGATTCAACGCCCCGGCGGGTAGTTCCCCCGTGCACGGCCTGCAACAGCAGGCGCTGGCTGCAATCAACGCACCCGTGCAGGAGCTGACCGGGCGCCCGCTGATCGGCAACGGCCTGCCCGGTTCCGCGGGTAGCGGGGCGGCTGGCGCGCCGGGCGGTTGGCTGCTCGGCGACGGCGGAGCTGGGGGGTCTGCCGCTGCGACCCCGGGAGCCGCCGGCGGTGCCGGCGGTGCGGCCGGGCTGGTGGGTGCCGGCGGTGCGGGCGGTGCCGGCGCGAATACGGGGATCAGCAACCCCGGATTCCGGTGGATTCCTGCTTGGCGACGGCGGGGCTGGTGGAGCCGGTGGGGCCGGGGCCGGCGCCGGCGGCGGTGTGGGCGGGGCTGGCGGTGACGGCGGGAATGCCGGCCTGCTGGGCGGCCCGGGCGGATCGGGCGGCAGCGGCGGCGACGGGATTGCGAAACTGGGATTCAACGCCGACGGAGGCGCGGGCGGTGCCGGCGGCAACGGCGGGTTCTTGTACGGCAGCGGCGGGACCGGCGGGTTCGGCGGGGTGGGCGGAGTCGGCACCAGCACGGGTATTGGTGGTGCCGGCGGACGCGGCGGCAATGCCGGTTTGCTGTTCTCCGACGCCGGGGTCGGCGGGTTCGGCGGCACCGGCGGCGGAACCGGCGGCACCGGTGGGAATGCCGGGTGGCTCGGGTCGTGCGGGTCCGGTGGCGCCGGCGGCGGTTCCAACGGCGATGGTGGCGCCGGCGGAACCGGTGGCTCCGGCGGACAAATAGTCGGTGATGGCGGCGCGGGCGGCGCCGGCGGGCAAGGCGACCTTCTTGCGGCCGGCGGCAGCGGCGGAGACGGCGGCCAGGGCGGCGACGCCGTGTTGATCGGCACCGGCGGCAACGGCGGCAACGGCGCTTCCGGAGTGCTCGCGGGTATCGGCGGCGACGGGGGCAGCCGTGGATTGCTGCTCGGCGAAGACGGCATCAACGGCGAAGCCGCCCCTCCGATGACGCACATCGTGTTGCTCGGCGGGGATTTCCCGGCGGCGGCTAGCTAGCGGTGCCGGACGGCCGCGGCGATCGACACGATGTGCCGTGATGACTTAGGGGGGCCACGCGGGCGCCCGCGTGCGCCGCGGCATGGGCTCCGGCACGGCGCCCGAAGAATGATCCCTCCCCCAGCTGCGTACCGCTCGCGTAGCCCTTGCCATCCTGGGCGATGTTGGAGGCGCACGCGCCGGCCGCATATAGGCCCGCCACCACCGACCCGTCGCTTCGCAGCACCTCGCCGTCGACCGATGTGGCCAGTCCACCGAGGGTGAAGCCGGCATACATCGCCTTGCCCAGCGACATGTCGAATGCTCCCCATGGCCCCTTGTCCTGGGGGGCAAGGAATTCCGGCTGTTTGTGAAAGTCGGGATCCTCGCCGCGCGCGGCATAGGTGTTGTAGCGATCCAGCGCCGCAACCAAATTGCAGTCCGGAATGCCAAGTGCGGCTTCCATTTCGGCGACGCTCTCCCACCCGTCGATCAACAGAACCAGCGGCATCTTGGGATGCTGCAGGTGTGCCTCGTCGACGATCAGATAGGCCGCGCTGACGGGTTGATCCATGATGAACCCCGCCGTGCGGGAATGATATGAGTCCTCGGCGACGAAACGCCGTCCGAGCTTGTTGACGATGACGCCGGTCAGCAGGATCGATGGCGGGTACGGCGGAGCGGTAACGAAGATCTGATCCATGTGTTCGGTGGCGCCGCCGGCCGACACCCCCATCCGAATGCCCAGCCCGTCGTCGTAGGTGTTGCCGAGCACGAACGGCTTCTCGGCCAGTTTCGGGGTGTACTTGGCGACCATCTCGGGGTTCATCACAAATCCCCCGGCAGCAATAATCACCGACTTCGCCTTGATCGCGCCGGTTTCGGTGAACCGCTTCCACATCACTCCGGCTACCCGGGCCGCCGTTCCCGAGCCGGCCACGATGAGTTCGGTGGCGCCCGTCTCGTAGCGGATCTGCACCCCCAGGCTCGCGGCTCGTTTGAGCAGCAGGTCGATCACCATCGACGCGCCGCCGGTGTCACCCGGAACCGGCACCTTGTGGCCGCGTGGCGCCGGCACCGCCTTTTCGAAGAAGGGCCAAACCTTCTCATTGCCGGTGAACATCAATCCCTCGGTGTTGGGCTGGATCACCGCCTTCCCGGGAAAGTAACTACGCTCGAACTGAAAGCCGAGGTCTTCGAGCCAGTTGAAGTGCTCGACGCTACCGTCGCAGTAAGCGCGAATCTTGGCGTGATCGGGCTGGCGCGACACCGCAGCCAAGTACTTGTACATCTCATCGGGTGTGTCCGAGTGACCGGTCGCCTGCTGGACCGCCGTTCCGCCGCCCAGATAGAAATGCCCTCCGGCCAGCGATGTGGTTCCGCCCGCCGCGGCGGCACGTTCGAGCACCAGCACCCGGGCGCCGGCGGCGGCCGCCGCGACTGCTGCGCATCCCCCGGCGATACCGAAGCCGATTACCACCACATCGACGTCATCCGTCCATGAGGTCACCGTGTCTGAGCTAACCGTCGCTGGTATCTCGGTGTTCAACACTGCTCCCGTTTGATGTAGTCATAAAACGCCTTGATTTCCGGCGAGAAGTACGCAATTTCCACAAACGGCACCCCCGCCTGTGGTGCCGCGACGTAGGCGAACTGAATTCCCCCCGGCATCGAGCCGCGCTGGACCACGCTGGCGCCGTGGTCAGCGGCCTCGGCCAGTGCGATCTCAAGCTGCTCGGGGCCCTCGACCTCCAGACAGATGTGATGCAGGCCCGGCCCGCAATCGCGCAGAAAGTCACTATAGATATTCTCTCCGCGGACCGGAGAGATCAGCTCCAGCTGCATGTCGCCGAGATAGCTCAGGGAGATACTCGCGACAAAGTCGGCGGGCTTGCCGCGATAGCTGCAGCTGTCCGGAGCAAAGTGCACATCGGGTATCCGCACCCACTTGCGAGCGCCCAATAAGCCTGTGAGCGCTGCTTCTGTAGCATCCAGATCCGGGGTGACCCACGCAATCTGTGTCGGCGACCGGACAGAAAGGTTCATCGTCTCGCAGGATAGCTCAGCCCGCTGAGCCCAGAAAGAGCGCAGAGGAACTTTGCCATCGTCACTAGTGGCGGTAACGCCGGGCCCAGGTGAACACGTTCTAATTCGGCGAGCGGCGCGGGTAGGTGGTCGGTCGGACGCAGCGGTGTCAGCGACTCCGGGATTCCGGCCGAATCGCGACCGCGGGCGTTTTAGCCGGCAAACGGCACTCCGAGATCCTGGCGCATCTCGTCAGAGGTGCGCTGCCAGGAGACCGCGGCGGGAAAATCGCCCCAGATGCTGTTAAAGATCCCCACCAGCTGCCCTGGCCCTGCGCCGGCAAGGTAGACGGGTCCGCCGGAGTCACCCCGCTGACTTTCGACGCCACCGGTCATGGTGAACCACCCATTGTTGACGCTCTCGACGGTCCCGCACGTTTCCCCGGTGGTGATGCCGAAATGGCAGACCGCTTGGCCAGGTTGCAGCGCGAGACCCGGGTTTGAGGTCAAGGGGCGTCCCCCCGGCATGATGTTGCTGATCCGCACCCCATCAACCAGCATGATCGCTTCGTAGTCTTCGATCGTCTGATCGGTGGCCACCGTGGTACCGCTGGGTGTGTTGTCGCGGAAGGCCCGCAGCTGCCCGATGATGGCGTTGCCCCGGTCGGTGACTGGTCCGTCGCCTCGGCAGTGCCCCGCGGTAAAGGCCATGTGCATCGCGGGATCGACCCAGGCCAGGGTGCAGACGTGGTTGTCCTGGTGGATCTCCATGCCGGGGAACACCAGCGGCGGTTCGGCACGTGCGGCCGGCGCCCACGCGAACGCGAGGGCCGCGGTCGTGGCTGATACGGCGAAAGCACGCAATGCCAGGCGGCGAACCATAGAATCTACCCTTCGGGGCCGGCGCAATGCCGACCACAGTTAGACGTTACGGCGTATCTCGACTTGACGAATAACTTTTCGTAAACGGCCCCCCGGCCGTTACATCGGCTAAGTCGGACGCTAGCCAGACGTGGTCACAGTGGCTGCATCCTCGGCCCGAGGTGTTGCCGTCGTCGACGGTTGCCACCCCGGCGGCCCAAACGCGTAGCCTAGCCGGTCACGCAGCCTTGTCGCCGATCGCCAATCGCGAGCAATCGCCACATATTCACGCGTCTGCAGCTTCCAGATGTTGAACGTGTCGACCGGTTTGGTCAGTCCGTAGTGCGGCCGAGCGGTCTCCGCCTGGAAGCTGCGGAACAGCCGGTCCCAGATGATCAGGATGCCCCCGTAGTTCTTGTCCAGGTACATCTGGTCCATCCCATGGTGCACCCGGTGATGCGACGGAGTGTTGAAAATGAACTCGAACCAGCGTGGCAGCTTGTTGATTCGCTCGGTGTGCACCCAGAACTGGTAGATCAAGCTCACCGAAAACCCGAAGAACACCATCCAGGGCGGTAACCCCAACAGCGGCAACGGAACCCACATGAGCACCTCGCCGCTGTTGTTCCATTTCTGCCGCAACGCGGTGGCAAAGTTGAAATATTCGCTGGAGTGATGTGCCTGGTGAGTGGCCCAGATCAACCGGACTCGGTGAGCGATGCGGTGATAGGTGTAATACAGCAGGCCGACGCCCACGATCGCAATGACCCAGGTGTACCAGCGCCCCGGCGAAAGATGCCACGGGGCGACATAGGTGTAGATGGCCGCGTAACCCAGCAAGGCCAGCGTCTTCCAGAAAGCGATGGTGACCAGTGATACCAGGCCCATCGAGATGCTCGCGACGGAATCGCGGGTGTGGTAGGAGCCCGATACCGGCCGCGGTGTTTCGGTGGCGCCTGCCTCGAGTTTTTCCAGCTTGCGAGCGGCCGCCCATTCGACCGTCAACAGGAACAGAAAAAATGGGATGGCGAACAACACCGGATCGCGCATTTCGCCGGGCAAGACGGCGAGGAAGCCTGGTAGAGCACTCACGTTAGACAGACTACTGATATCCGGTTTGCCGTCCCAGGGCCAAAAGGCCCGGCAATCGTGGAGGTAGCGCCATGGACGGCCCGCCGCGCAAGCCCAGCATGCCCTACCGGCTCTGTTACGCGCCTCCGGTCGGCGCTGCCGACTGTTTCCGGTTGCCGAGCTGGACCGCTGGGCCGCCCACCCACGGTCTATGAGGTCAGCCCGCGACTGTCCGGGGACGCGGGATCGAACCTCACCTGCTATGTCTGCACGGCGGCGGGTACGTGCCGGATCTGTTGCCTCATTTCCACTGGCCCGCGATTGCAAGATTCGCCAACACCCTGCGCCGCACCATGACGGTGCCGATCTACCCCATCGCCCCCGAACTCACCTACCGCAAGGTGTTCCCGTTCCTCTTGCGGCTCTATCACCGGATTTTGCAGACCAGTGACCCGAATTCGGTTGCGTTCAGAAGTGATCCGGCCAGGGGCGGGATGGCGTTCGCGCTGTGCCATGCGCTGCGCGACGCGGGACTGCGGTACGCGGGACTGCGGTACGCGGGCGGAGATCCGCTGGGCACTCCCCTGCCGAGCCCGAGCGTCGGCCCGCTGATCGGCTTGCCCCGGCTGACGATATTCACTGGGACTCATGACGTGCTCAATCCCGATGCGCGCGCGTTGCGGGAGCGCGCCGCTGACGAGGGGCTCGACATCGGATGGTATGAACGCGACAGAGGTTTACACGTGTGGATGCTGATGCCGGGCCACGATGCGGCCGCGGCGCTGGCCCGGATGAGCGAGGGGCTGAGCGGTTGAGCCGGGTACTGGTGATTGGTTCTGGTTTCGCGGGACTGTGGGCGGCCCTGGGCGCCGCGCGGCGAGTCGAGGAGCTCGCCGTACCGCCCGGGTCCGTCGACATTACGGTGTTGAGCGCCAAACCGTTTCACGATATCCGGGTTCGCAACTACGAAACCGATCTGAGTACCTGTCGGATCCCGCTCGCCGACCTCCTCGATCCAGCCGGGGTCTCACATATTCCCGCGGTGGTGGTTGGGATCGACGCCGCGGCACGCCGAGTGCGCACCGCCGACGGCCAGACGTACGAATACGACCGCTTGGTGCTCGCCTCGGGTAGTCAGGTGGCCAAGCCCGACCTTCCTGGCCTGCAGGAGTTCGGATTCGATGTGGACACCTATGAGGGTGCCGTCCGGCTGCAATGTCACCTGCAACAACTGGCCGATCGGCCGCCAGCGGCCGCCGCGGCCACGGTCGTGGTGGTGGGAGCCGGGTTGACCGGGATCGAAACCGCTTGCGAGCTGCCCGCTCGGCTCGCAAAGTTGTTCGCCCACAGTGCCGTCGTCCCCCGAGTGGTACTGGTGGACCACAACCCCGTGGTCGGCTCGGATATGGGTGCGTCAGCGCGGCCGGTGATCGAGGAAGCGTTGTCCGAGGTCGGTGTTGAGACCAGGACCGCGGTCGGTGTTACCGCGGTCACCGAGGCTGGCGTGGCGCTGTCATCGGGTGAGCTGCTCGAGGCGGCCACCGTGGTGTGGTGCGCCGGCATGCGCGCAAATTCGCTGGCCGAACAACTGCCGGTACACCGTGATCGGCTGGGGCGTGTCGAGGTGGACGACTACCTGCGGGTGGTTGGGGTTCCCGAGATATTCGCCGCGGGCGATGTGGCCGCCGCCCAGATGGACGACGACCACGTGTCGGTGATGTCGTGTCAGCACGGGCGGCCGATGGGACGGTATGCGGGCTACAACGTGATCAGCGACCTGTTCGGCGAGCCACTGCTGGCCCTGCCGATTCCCTGGTATGTAACGGTTCTCGATCTGGGACCGGCCGGCGCGGTCTACACCGAGGGGTGGGACCGGATGGTGGTGTCGCGTGGCGCGAAGGCCAAGGCCACCAAGCAGACCATCAACACTGAGCGGATCTACCCGCCGCTGACCCGAGATCGCGCGGACCTGTTGGCAGCCGCCGCTCCGGACCTACAGGACCGGCCGTAGGTCAGTCCGGCTCGGTGCCGGGCAGCACGGGATTGGACTGCTCACCTGCGTACCAATGCACTGCGTAGATGCCTGGTTGTAGGGACAGCTCGGCCACCAGCCGCTCTAGCTTGGCGGGCGTGTGACCGTCCAAAAGGATGTGGGCGGTCAACGCGATGTTGTCGTCGTTGGCCTGGCCAGTGTGAATGCCACGGAGAATGATGTCGTTTCTGGCGATGTGTTGGACGATCTGGGCGCGCGCGTACTTCGCCGTCTTGGGGCGGCAGAGAACCTGTAGGCGATAGGGCTGCAGGCCTTCATCCTCTTCGACCCCGTTGTCGTGGTCGATCAGTCGGCCCAGTGGGCGTCCCAGCAAGTGAACGCTGACGATGGTGCCGGTAGCGATCAGCGCAAAGATCAAGTGTCCGGAGGCCGCCAGCACGCCCACCGCTGCCGAGCACCACAGGGTGGCGGCGGTGTTGAGGCCGCGGACGTTGAATCCCTCCCGCAGGATTACTCCACCGCCGAGAAACCCGATACCGGACACGACGTAGGACGCGACCCTGGTGGGGCTGCTGTCCTCGGTCGCGACGGCGTACAAGACGAATAGCGTGGCTCCGGTGGCCACCAGGGCATTGGTGCGCAACCCGGCCATGCGCGCGCGCCATTGCCGCTCGATGCCGATGAGGGCGCCACAGCCGAGTCCGACCGCCAGTCGAAGTGTGAACTCAGCAACGCTCAGGTTCTGCACTGGCGTCGCACTCCCTTCCTGACCGGCACGATGGCGACGGCAGCTAAGCACGCCTGGGTTAACGACAGGTGGAGTCAAGGCGAACCGGCCGCATCGTAGTGGTACTCAGCGACGACCTACCGGCGGCTCAGGGGCGATCCATTCGGTGCGATTTGGGCAATTTCGTTTTCGGCCGCATGGTTGAGCCGAAAGCCGCGACCTGCTAGATCAGGCGTGGCTGAGGTGATGCGGACAGTAGTAGGTCGCCGCCAGCACAGCGAACTGCGATGCCGCCTCCATATTGAATCCGGGATTGTGGGTCTTCATATCATGAACCAGTTCCAGGCCGGATTCGCCGCCGTCCAGACACCAGCACACCGCCTTGGCCGATCCGATGGCTTGGTCCGGGTTGGAATAAGTGATACCGGCATTTTGCAGTGCGGCAAGAAAGCCGACGTCGTCCCCCCGCCTTCGTCAGGGTGTGCGTGCGCGGGCGCGGCCAGCCAAATCATGGCAGAGAGCCCGAGGAGAGCAAATAGCGTTTTCATTGTTAGCCATTCTCCGATCCCACAGCAGTTGCCTATTGCCAATTATTCCAGCTCGAGCTGGGGCATAGCTGTTAAATGTGTGTGGTCTAGCCACTGCCGCAGCGGAATGCGGCACTGGCATCGATGATGCCCACCGTTGCGAGTCGAAATTCCCCGAATGCTGTTCCAATCTTCTTGGCGCGCCGGTTATTTGGCGCTCTAGTGACGCGATTGTGGCAGCGCAGCGCGGGTAAGACGCTTCGAGATCCCGGCATCGGGGCCCATCATTGGGCAGCTCCAACGTCGAACTGCACTTCCCCACTAGCCTGGCTGCGCATCGGTGGGCACGACTTTGGCTTTGTCGCCTTTGGACAGGTGCACAGCATGGATACCGGGTTTCTTCGCCAGCTGCTCCAAGAGACTGTCAAGACCTTCCTGATCGACAGTATGGTGCTGGACACTTTCGGGCTTCTCCGATATTTGCGCGACCAGACGTTTCAACTTTTCCGGAGAAGTGGCGTCTTTGAGGTCTTTGAGCGGAGTGAGGCGACTGCGGACGCCGGCGCGTTTGTACGCGTCCGGGGCCCCGGCACCAAAGGCACTTCCGAGCATGCCCGCCACTGCCATGGAGCTGAGCAGCCCTCCCTCGCCGAGTGCCGCTGCCGGGACGGCCTCGGGTCCGGCGGCCGACAGCGCGGCGGCTACGGTCCTGATGGTCGGCGTGGCCGCGGCCCAGCTCGGTGGAACCGTCAATTTTCCGACCAGGGTGCCGCGCCCCCAGTGCGGCGTCATCGCCTCCGGCTGTATCGCGCTGAACAGCGTGCCCTGGTTCCAGTGCGGAGCCAGCCCGAGGCCGCCTCCCAACGCGTCCTTGGGAAGCGGGCCGAGCCCGGGGTGCGGGGCGAACTTGAGGAACTGCGAGGCGGGGAAGTTGATCAGCAGGCCGATGTCGTTAAACCCGGTGGTGAAGTTCAGCGGAGTCTTGATGGCGTTGTACAGCGTTAAATAGGTCGTCGCGCCGGATGGCCCGAAAAGGCCGTTCAGCAGCGCGGTGACCGCTGCGGTATAGCCGGTGCTGAGGTCGGCACCCAACTGCAGTAACCAGGAGATGGGGCCAGTTGCCAGCAGGTCCTGCACGGTGGCGGCCGGGGAGGCAGCGGCAGCTTGGCCCACCACTGCGGCTTGACTGGCCAACCCGGCAGCATTGACGACTTGCGGTGGTTCGGCAAATGGCGTGACTTCGCTGGCGGCCGCCGACGAGCTGGCGTAGCCGTCCATCGCGGTGGCGTCTTGTGCCCACATTTCAGCGTATTGCGACTCGGCCGCGGCGATGGCCGCAGTGTTCTGGCCGAATAGGTTGGTGGCCACCAGCATTGCCAATTGCGCGCGATTGGCCGCGATCTCGACCGGTGGCACGTGTGCGGCAAACGCGGTCTCGTAGGCGGTCGCCGCGGCGGTGACCTGTGTCGCCGCCTGCGCGGCTTGTGCGGCGGTGGCGCCCATCCACGTCACGTAGGGTGCGACCGCGGCCGCCATCGCCAGCGAGGACGGACCTATCCATGGCCCGCTGGTCAGGCTTGCGATCACCGAGGAAAACGCGGCGGCCGTGGACTGCAATTCCGCGGCAACCGCGTCCCAGGCTGCCGCGGCGGCCAGCAACGGCCCCGATCCAGGACCGGTGTACATCCGGCCCGAGTTGATCTCCGGCGGAAACGCTGCATAGAACATGCGGTACCCCTTACCTGGACTTCTGTGCCTGGATCGCCCGGGCCGGGCTGCTGTAGGAGTTCTCGTGATTCATGGCAGTCGGCGTCCTATTCGTCGAGCGCCGGGATCACGATGATGGTGGCGGCGGCTGGGTCGGCCTCGGCAACAACCCCGCCGAGCGAGTTCGCCACGGCACCCCCACTGGACGAACCAAACGTGCTGGCCCCCATGGCACGTCCGGCGAGGCTGGACAGCGCCATCTGGCCGAAGACCCCCGCCTCGCCCGGTAGCCCAGCGGTCGGCGCGGCCGCCAGGTTGGTGGATAGCACCGATGAGACCAGTCGCATCGAGGGTGCGGCCTGAGTCCAGCCTTGCGGCACCGACATGCTGCCCACCAGGGCGGCGCGCCCCATCGTCCCCGATACCGAGTTCGATACCGACGCCGAAGTCAATCCGACGCCGCCGGGACTGATCTCCGGAACCAGCGGCGCCAGCGTCCCGGTGATCGCTTTCGGACTGTAGAAGGCGTTGAGCCCCTGAGCGTTTTGCACGTAGGCGTAGACCTGCCCGAAAGACAGGAACGGGCCACCCGGTATCGAACTGATCCCCTGCAGTGAGAATGGCCCGGTCAAGGTTGCCATGATGGTATTCCAGTTCGCCAGGTTGGTGGCGAGCCATGGAGGCAGGGACACCTCGGGCAGGATGGACGCCGCGGTCGGTGCGGCGCTCGTTGTCGCGAGGGTTTGCAGCGCATTCGGTACCGAGGTGATCAGTCCGGCCAGCTGGGACACTACGTCTGAGCTGGCGGCGGTACTGCTGGCCTGGGCCACGGCGGCGGATTGAGCGGCCCCCGCCACCGGATTCGTGGTTTGCGGCGGCTCGGTAAATGGCGTCAGCGCCGAGGCCGCGGCCGCAGTGCCGGCATAGGCGTACATTGCCGCCGCGTCTTGGGCCCACATCTCCAGGTATTGGGCTTCGGCGGCCGCGATAGCGGGAGTGTTTTGTCCGAAGATGTTGGTCGCGATCAGCGCCATCAGTAACGCGCGATTGGCCGCGATCACCGGCGGTGGCACCGCGGCCGCAAATGCCGTCTCATACGCGCCGGCGGCCAGCTTCGCCTGGGTGGCGGCCTGCCCGGCTTGAACGCCCGTGGTATTGATCCAGGTCACGTAGGGTGCGGCCGCTGCCGCCATCGTGATCGACGACGCACCGGTCCACGGTGCCACGGTGCCACGGTCAAGCCTTGGACCGTTGAGCCATACGAAGCTGCCATGGATTGCAGCTCGGCGGCCAGCTCGTCCCACGCCGCGGCCGCAGCTACCAGCGGCGCCGCGCCTGGCCCCACATACATCCGCCCCGAGTTGATCTCCGGCGGAAGCGCCCCAAAGTCAATCATCTGCTACCTCCGGTTCTTAGCTGAACGCCAGGGTAATCACGAAGCTGTAGTCCCGCACGATGCTGGCCTCGGCTCTTATCGAACTCATTAACCACCCCCTGAACTCTCCAATGATTGATCCACCGAGCCACAACAAAAACTATCTCATATCCCCGCGGAAAAAAATCCCAAATCGTCCTTTGGCTAGCCACTATTCGCGCCCCCATGGCCGCATACGACGTTGATCTTGGATGAGGCATATTTGCACCGCGTTCCCGCCGCGTGATCTCGATGTTAAAAATCGATCTCACCACCCCAGCGGCGCGTGTGAAGCTTCCGCTCAGCGATGCACTGCCGCCACTATCTATGCACCTAGACACAATTATAACCCAACTCAAGGCAAACCACCGCCCAGGCGGAGCCGCGTTCACCATCAACGCAGAGGACAAACACGATCGATGGGCGATTATTGACACACAAGTCCATATTTGCATTTTGCAGGCGAAATCGCACGGCGCCATTCTCGAACGAGCGGAAATGTCCCACTAAGAACAGCATTACAGTTTCACTAATATGAATTCATGTAGTAATTTCACGCTACCCACCGTAATGACCGACGGTGCGACGCTACCAACGGATAAGGCTGCCGCATGGCCTCCCGGATTTGATGCGTGATGGCGAGGAGTTTGATTGCTGAACACGTGGGTGCGAACGTCGCCAACGGCCAGGGGGAACGATGTCCACTCCCGTGGCGCAGGCAGTTACCGGCGCAGTACCGGATCAGCCGGAGCCGGGGCTCCAGACGACCGGGTAAGCATCGACTTCACCGAACTGACGGCTGCTCGTCATGGGGCGTTCTCCTTGCGTCGGAGGAAGGTTACGCACCTCGCGGGCAACCAGGTTCACAATCGGCTGTTACTCGGCTGGCTGGTTGCTGTAGGTTTGCTGGCAGGCCATCGCCCGGCGTGTCATGACGGTCCCGCGGCCGGGCGTGAAGCTTGTGCGCTGCAAATACCGCAGCCCACGGAGCAACATGACTACCGGACGTGGTCGACGATGTCCTTTGCGTGATCCGACTTCGCCTCGGCCGCAGATTTCCCCGCAGCTATCCCGCCGCGGGAGGGCGGGCGACAAAGATGGGGCGGAAGCCGTATTGGGGCAAAGCCCGCCCAAACGGCTGCCCAGCCATATTCCCGAACGGCATGCCGGGCATGCCGGCCGCCGCCGTCGGCGGAGGCGCGACCATCGGTGTGCCGCCCAGGGCTGAACCCAGCGGGCTGGCCAGTGGAGCTGCCCCCGTCCAACTCGGCGGCACCGACAACTTGCCGACGATGGCGGCGTTGCCCGCGGCCGCCAGCCCGGCCTGGCCACCGACGGACCCGAGCGGCGCGGAAAGCGCACCGCCGAGCGCGCCAGAACCCGTGGTTCCGAGCGCGTCCTCGGCCGCATCCGCCACCGCTGCGGTGCCCAGCATGCCGAGAAAGGGGGTGACCATATTGCTCGGCAGCAGAAAGCCGGTCGAGGCGATGGTGTTCCAGATATTGGCGTTGGGCCCGAACTCCGACCACAGCGTGGCTAGCCAGGACTGGCCATTGCCGGACAGCAACGTGCTCAGCAGCCCGGACGGCGCGGATGCCGAAGTGTTGGAAGACGCCAGTCCCTGCAACACGTTGGGAACTGCCGACATCAGCTGGGCCAGCGTTGACTGCTGTGCCAGCAGCCCAGCCGGATTGGTGTTGTGCTGCGGCTCGAGGAACTCGCTTAGCCGCGTGGCGGCGGCCGACGAGCCGGCATAGCCGTACATGGCCATGGCGTCCTGGGCCCACATCTCGCAGTATTGGGCCTCTACGGCTGCGATTGCCGGAGTATTCTGCCCCAGCACATTGGTCGCGACCAGCACCATCAATTGAGCCCGATTAGCTGTAATCACCGTGGGCGCCACGGTGGCCGAGAAGGCAGCTTCGTAGGCTGCCGCAGCGGCTGCCGCCTGTACCGCACTCTCCTCAGCCTGCGCGGCGGTGGTGCTCATCCATGCCACGTACGGCGCTGCCGCAGCCGCCATCGAGGCCGACGCCGGGCCGTACCATTCCTCGCCGGTCAACGCCCTGAGCACTGAGTCGTAGGACAACACGGTGACGCGAAGCTCCGCAGCCAGGCCCTTCCAGGCTGAGGCTGCGGCAAGCATCGGGGCGGAGCCTGGCCCCGAATACATACGTGCGGAATTGATTTCGGGTGGCAGTGTGGCGAAATCCAGACTGGCGGTCATCGCTGGCTTCTTTCTCTACCTGGCCGTGATGGCATTGGCGGCCGTTACGGCCGAGTGGGACGCGGGGCGGGCATCGGGTTGCGTAGCCCTAGCGCCCGATTGCGCTCCGGTGCACGCTCGGTGCCCTATACATGGGCGCTATCCACCGAATTATGTTGTGGCCCAGCTTTATATCGGTCCAGGGGCCACATGGCATCGGGCTTCTCCTGACGCACAACGACACAGCGCCGATACCGCAACTTCGCGCGCTTCAGCTACACGTCCGCAGCACAGGCTAAGGCGTGCCGATCAAACAAACGTGGATGAAACCGTGTCAGATAACGAAAAGGGCGCCGGGATCGGATCGAAACGAAATGGCCGTTGGTCTCGAATACGGTCTATCACCGGGACTCACTTCGCACTCACCTCCTCGGGGCCGGGGCACGCGGGGGTGCCAGTCACACAGCACATAGAGGCGAGTGCCCAGCACGACGACTGAGCGCGGCACCCCTCTCGTCAGAGCTTTGGCACCACACGGCGTATCCGACGCTTTCAAGCCGGAAGTCACTTGGGCTCAACCCTTAAGCCGGGAAGAGCTGTCCTGACCCGGGGCGTCTTTCGACGTTCGAGGTCAGTGGCCTGTATCCGTGCAGACGCCTCACCTAGCGAAGTGCTTGCAAAGGTCATAGTTTCACTCGAAGCGGTGACCGTCAACCCAACGCGCCCGTGGCTGCCCGATCATGCCGGTAAGGCGATGCGCCATCGTGTGCCGGGTTTTGTTTCATCGCAGCGCTTTTCGCTGTCTTCAGGTCACACACGCGGAGCGGCGCAACTCCGCCGGCTTCGGTGCAAGCGCGTTGTTCAGCCGCCCGAGAGCGGGCGCGGCATTATCGTCAGCCGGAATCCGTACCGGGGTCCGGTGCCGTAGCTGCGCGCGTAGGCGCCCGGAGCAGGTACCCCGGGTACGCCAGGCATCGCCGCACTCGCCTCCGGGGCGGTAGCGGTGCCAGCGCCCGGGAGCGCGGTGGCGACATGATCTGTCACTTCCGTGGTCCCCGCCCAGCTCGGCGGGACCGACAGTCGACCCACCATGGTCGCCTGGTTGGTTCCCGCGGCGACTCCCCCCCCAGGCCCGATTGCGGAACTGTCATTCTTGTCCAAACGGCATCGCCGGAATCGGATCCCGTAATTGGCAACGCAATCCCTGGTAAGCCGTCTAGGGCCAACGCATTGACGTCGGCCATTGCCGATGTCACGGCGGGCACGACGATCCCCGGAGCCGTGTATCCGGCCGAGATGACTCCATTTGCCAATGAGGAGTTCAAGAAGGTCCCGAAGGCGTTTCCATCGTTGCCGTCCAGAAAGTTCAGGATGTCAGCAAGCAGACCCGACCCTGCAATGGTGTCCAGCGGTGCCGCCGCCGGTGCGGCGAGTCCTTGCAGACTTGCCGGTACCGCGGACATGAGTTGGGGCAGTTCGGTCTGCGTGAGGCCGCCCATAGCGGTACTCGCCGCCTGGGCAACCGCCGCGGTCTGACCCGCCAGCCCGGAGCGGCTGGCGGTGTGTGCTGGTTCCGAAAATGGTTCCAACGTGGATGCCACCGCGGAACCGGCCGCATACCCGTACATGGCTGTCGCATCCTGCGCCCACATCTCGGCGTATTCGGCCTCGGTAGCCGCGATCGCCGGTGTGTTGATGCCCAGAAAATTGGTAGCCACCAGCGTCAGCAACTGCACCCGGTTCGCCGCAACCACACTCGGCGGCACCGTCATGGCGAACGCGGCCTCGAACGCCGCCGCGGCCGCCGCCGCCTGACCGGCCGTCTGCGCGGCCTGTAGCCCGGTGGCGCTCAGCCACGTCACATACGGGGCCGCCGCTGCCGCCATAGCCGCCGAAGCTGGCCCCAGCCAGCCGTCGCTGAGCAAAGCCGAGAGCACCGACTCGTATGCCGCTGCCGTCAAAAGCATTTCCGCGGAAACGTCATCCCACGCCGCCATAGCGGCGAGCATGGGCGCTGACCCTGGGCCCGAATACATGCGCAGGGAGTTGACTTCCGGTGGCAGGGCCCCGAAATCCATTGCCGGCAAGACCATTACCCGAGCCTCAACGCGAGGGAGTCATGCTGGCAGATTCGGTAGCCGCGGCAGTCCCGGAACCGATCGTCGATGTCACGGTGACTTCCGTCTCGTCATCCAGCAGCTGGCGGGCGCCCCATGATCGTTGGGCGGAATCCGTACCGGGGGGCATTGCCGAGGCTGTGCCCGTAAATGCCCGCGGGCATACCTGGAATGCCGGGCATCCCGACTGCCGCTTCGGGGACAACGGCCGTACTGGTCCAGCCGCCGCCCGGGGCTGCCGCACCGGCGTGATTGGCCACCGCTGTTGCCACGCCCAGCTTTGGGGAACAGACATTCGCCCGACCAGCTCAGCCTGGTTCATACCCGCCGAGATTCCTCCAGTCCCCAGCGTGGCTGCCGTCTCCTCACCCAGAACCGGCAAACTTTCCGGGCTTGCCGGTGATGCCGCGGGTATCCACGACGGATTTCCTTCGCCGGACCCCATGGGCGGTACCGCGGCCGATTCCTGGGCACCCAGTGCCACTGCATTGATATCGGCCATTGCGGCCCAGATTGCGGGTCCGACGACGGCAGGGCTGACGTATCCGGCTGAGACGAACCCGTTCACCAATGACGAGTTCAAAAAGACCCCGTACGGGTTCCCGTCGTTGCCATCCAGGAAGTTCAGCAGTGCGGCAAGCAGCCCGGATCCGGGAATGGCGTCTATCGGCGATGCGGCCGCTGGTGAGGCCAGCCCCTGCAGGCTCGCCGGCACCGCGGACATCAGTTGTGGCAGCTCCGTCTGAGTGAGGTTGCCAACTGTGCTGCCTACTGCCTGAGTGACCGCCGCCGACTGACTGGCCAGCCCGCTTGGATCGGTGGTCTGCGCCGGCTGGGTGAACTGTGTCAGCGTCGATGCGGCTGCAGAGCCGACCGCGTAGCCATACATCGCCGCCGCGTCCTGAGCCCACATCTCGCCGTACGCGGCTTCGGTAGCGGCGATGGCGGGCGTGTTCTGCCCCAGAAGATTGGTGGCAACCAGCGTCTGCAACTGAGTGCGGTTGGCGGCCACCTGCGCCGGGGGCACCGTCATCGCGAACGCGGCCTCAAACGCGCCCGCCGCCGCTGCCGCTTGGCGGGCGGTTTGCTCAGCCTGCATTCCGGTGATGTTCATCCACGCCAGGTACGGAAACACGGCGGCTTCCATCGACTCCGAGGCCGGCCCCAGCCAGCCGTCACCGGTTAGCACGGCGATCACCGTCTCGTATGCGGCGGCCGTCGAGCGCAACTCGGCAGCGAGCCCATCCCAGGCTGTTACCGCAGCGAGCATCGGAGCTGAGCCCGGCCCCGAATACATGCGTATCGAATTGATCTCTGGTGGCAGTGCTGCGAAATCCATCTCCAACGCCCCCTACCCGGCCGCACTCGACGCGGCCATCATCGGCGCAAGCGATCCAAGCCCGCGCGCCGAGAGGGTGTCGGTACGCCGTCGATGATCAGGTTCAGGCTGCCGCCGCGCGCTTCCAAAACCCGGGGCGGGAAGAGCTACTTCTATTGCAGCCAAAAACAATTCGCCCCGGACAGGGGCAGGGCCTTGGTTGGCTAGCCTGCCGGCCGGCAGTGCCGGGACTGGCGGTCTCGTCATGACAAGAGACATCGGACTTTCTCCTCTTTGGGATAGCCCGACCCGGCTATTGGCTCGGCCGCTGTGGTGGTGTCGGGATGTTGCCGATGGCACGTGCACAATCAGTTCGCGCGTGCCTTCGGGCACTCGGCGCCAGTCGATTCAGACGGCGGAATTTCTGCCCGGACCGGATCGGATGGAAACGGTCACCAACTTCGCACAACCACTGTCAACTGGTTCAGTCCCGCCCACCTCCCGTCGCAATCCGGCGCCCACGGGAGTGCGCGGTGGTTGCGCAACTCGGGTTCAAGCCGCCAGCAGTGTTTGCTGGACCGGGCGGCCGGTGTTGCGCAAGCTTTGGCATGACATAGCGTATCCGCCCAACGGTGCGCGATGAGCCGAGTTGATCTCAATCCATCCACGGGGCGAACCAGCGCGCCCCGGAGCATCCCCCGACCACTGATGCCAATTCCGATTTCGAGGCCCCGTTTTCGTGCAAAGACTTCGGCTGGTGAGGCAGAACCAGCGTCATGGTGTCACCGGGGTCAACCCAGCGTCAACGCGACTCGCGGTGGTTGCGCCGGGCGAATACGGCGCCCCGCGTCTGGGCCCGTGTAGGTTCGTCCTCCCGGGCGACTGCGGGTTAGCTGGGCTTGGTGCTTGCCGCGCCGAGGCCTAGTTCGTCTTCTTCTCTGCCACCGCGGCACTGAGACCTTCGGCCAGGTCTTCTTTGGTCAGCTCTCTGAACCTACGCATCTGCAGCTCGCTGAATTCCGTCAGATCACTGTTGAGCACCGCATCGAGATCTTCATCGTCGAGGCGGAAACTGCGGTGGTCACGGGCCTTCTCCACGACATTGCGCACGAAGCCGGCGTTGCCGAGCATGTCGATGCCGCGAATCAGGTCGCCGTCCTCGGAGTAGTTCTGGTCGTTGTAGAACCTGGTGTACGACGGCAACAACACCTGAGCTTCTTCCTCAGTGATGACGTCTTCGTTCTCCTGGCCCATCAGTTTGGTGAGCGCAATCAGCTCTTCGGGCGTGTAGCTGAAAAACTCGATCACGGTCGAAAAGCGCCGTCGCAGACCCTGGTTCACCTCGAGCATCTTTTCCATGGCGTTGGCATAGCCTGCACCGAATACGACCAACTCGTCGCGGTGGTTCTCCATGTACAGCAGCAGGGTGTTGATGATCGCGTTGCCGTAGGGGTCGCCCTGGGAGTAGCCCTTCTCATGAAGGGTATGCATCTCGTCGAAGAAGACTGCGCCGCCCAGTGAACCCTCGAGCATCTCCTCGGTGTTCTTCTCCGCGTCGGCCATGTAGCGACCCAACAGCTTGGTGCGGCTGGTCTCTACCACCAGCGGCTTGCGCAGCACCGTCAACCCGCACAGCTGTTTGGTGAATGCCCTTGCCACCGAGGTCTTTCCAGTACCAGGAGGACCGAATAACAGGGTGTGGCGTGAGGTCACCGGAACGGGAAGCCCCATCTTGGCGCGCGCCAGATTCACCTTGGTGGTCGACTTGATGAGCTTGATTTCTTTCTTGGCCTGCTCCATGCCGAGCATCGCATTGAGCTCGGCGTCCCCCTCGGCGAGATACTTGGCAGCCATCTCCGCATGCCGGGCGGCTTCGGTTTGGGCACGGGTAGGCGCACTGTCCGGATCCCATGGATCCTTGCGCGCCTCAATCGTTTCGGGGTCGGTCAATACCAGTCGGTAGTTGGGGTTATCCAAGGCTTCGCGGGCTGGGCTGAACTTTGCGTCGCGCGAATACACGCGACGCAACAGCTCGACGGCTTCCTCCTCGCGCCCCACGTGGCGCAGGCACATGCCCTGGGTGTAGAGGGCGATATTGGCCGCGCCGGGAACCCGGTCCCCTTCGATGGCCTCCTGCGCACGCCGGAAGGCCTCCTCGAAGACCCCCAGTGATGCCAAGGCCGTTGTCGCCATCGCCGCACCGGCCGCCTTCAGCTCCGGGTGCCGCCAGGGCGTTGCCTCGGGGAACTGGGCCAGCACGTCGGGCCAGCGCTTGGTGCGAAAGTACAAGACACCTCGCACATAGCTCACCAACTCGGCATCGAAGGGATGCTTGGGGTCGGTGGTGTCGAGCAGGTCCGAGACCTCCTGGTAACGCTTGTTCTCGGCCAGAACGGCAGCGTAGGCGCAGGCCAACGAATCGACACTGGTAACAGCCAGCCGCAGGAACAGCCCGTCGGACACCTCGGGGCGGAACTGCAAGTCGGTAACGCCGAGACGGCGGGTTTCCCAACCGAAGGTTCTTACCGCCGCCCATGCGCCGGCGAGAACGTCCATGGTCTGGTCGCCGGCGAGCAACCGTGCCAGCCAGGCGTCACACATCGCTGGATCGAGCTTGGTTGCGGTGGTGAACATCTTAGCCGCAACCTGCGGGTTATGGCTTGGCTGTAGCCCGTTGACCGAGATGCCCGACGCCAGAAGACCGGCGACCATGGCGTTGCGGGCATCGTCTGCAGCTGATTGTGCGCGGGTCATTGCCCTGTGGTCGCGCTTGTCGCGTGCTCCTGTGTTTGCCCCACAGGCAGTTCCAGCTCGTCGTGGTCTAGCAACTCGCGACTGGAAACAACCAGCTGAGCCCGGGTGGACGGCACCGGCAGGCTCGCTCGCACTGCCGCCAGTTGGCGGCCGGTCAACCGGTTGAGGCCCACCGATAGCTCCTTGGGCAGGCGTTCATCGCTGTGGTAGCGGACCCACGCCGACAACCGAGGTTCTCCCGCGCGCATCACCAGACGAAGCGTGAGCACCGTGGCGCCTACCTCGGGGGCGTCCGAGAGCCAGACCTCATCGAGGGTCTCGGCGTTGATGTCGGCCGGCGTTACCCAAAAACTGGTCGCATAGCCGTTGAAGTGCTTGAGATGACGCCAGCCCGGACGGCTCCAGGTCGGCTCCAGCTCGGCCAATATCGCGCTGTCAACCTCGGCCAGCTCGTCGGCCGCCAATGGGCGCGCGGCACAACTCTGGCCATCGAGCACCTGGGCAAGCCGCTCGGTGGCTGTCACCAACGTCGAGGCCAGCGAATCACGACTCGCTATCGCGGCAACGTTGCGCTGGGGATTCATCCGCAAGATCAACCACGTACGGCGACGGTTCGCGGCGGGACTCTCCCCCACCATTCCCCACTCTTCCGGGCCCCACTCATCCAATGAAGCCGACGCCCGGGCCGCCTCGGCACCACCGCGGACCTCAACGGTCACGATGTCGACGCCATCGAGCTGAACATCGAACTGTCGCAAGTTCTCGGCTACGGTCGCCACCGGTACCACCGCCGACTGCGTGGTGCGATGCCGATGCCGACCCGCGGCATCTCCCTCGCCATCGTCGACGGTGATCACGGTGACCAATCGGCCATGATGCTCGCGCACTCCGACGGTGTCGCACCCGAAACGACGCTGGTGATCCACGGCCGGTGTGCAGCCGGCACCCAGTGCCGTGCCCGGGTCAGCGGACCAATCCCAAAGCCAGGCAGTGATACCCGAGGTGACCGTGATCCCGCGATAGGTGACGACCGACAACAAGGTGACCAGCACGGCAATGCCGACGCCAACCCACCACGCGATGCGGTTCTCGCCCTGCCACGAGTCTGGGCAATGGCTGGCCACGATCAGAATGAGCAGGTCGATCACGAACACTGTCGTCAACCGCGCCCACGACAAAGCTAAACCGAACCTGCGCTGAGCCTTCATCGCCGCTTCCGTGATCGCCGCATTAACGTCGCCGTACCGAACACCGCACCGCCTATCAGTAATGCACCGGTCAATCCGCCGGCAGCCACCCATACTGGCACCATATTGCGCTCTGCGGGCGGCTTCGGCAGCTCCAGCGGTGCCGATAGCTGCTTAGGCGGCTTGACCGGCCCTTCGGGCACGTCCCAGGTGAGGGCAGCCACCGGATCCACCACACCGTAGCCGACCTGGTTGTCCACTCCACGAGCGGGCGGGCGGGCGGTGTGAATGAGCCGATTGCTGATTTGGTACGCCGACAGCTCCGGATACTTCGCCCGGACCAGGGCAACCACGCCAGACACGATCGCCGTCGCAAAACTCGTGCCAGCCGGAACCAGCAACGAGTTGTCCGGACCGTCGATCGCGTTGATCAAGCCGTCGTCACGGGGCGAGAGTCCGATGACATCGGTCCCGGGCGCCGCGATCGACACCCATGGTCCGGCGATGCTCATCTTTGTCATCGGCTGACCGTTGGTGTCGACTGCGCCAACCGTCAAGACATAGTCACTGAACCAAGAGGGCGTCACCACCGTGGTGACCGCGTTCCAGTCACGTGGGTCGTCTGGCTGCAACGGATCAAAGATCGGGTTCTGCTTGCAGTCCTTCTTGCTGCCGTCGCCGGCCGCGGCCACTATGACCACGTTCTTGTCGACGGCCGCGTAGTGGACTGCGGCCCCCAGCGCGTTCTGATCGATGACGTTGCGGGCGCTCATGCAGGTCACATCGGAGATGTTGATCACCGACGCTCCCATGTTGGCGGCATGGACGATCGCTCGCGCCATTGTCTCAACGTCGTCGATCTTCTGTTGCGTCTGCGGATCCTCATCCCCGGTGTAGGGGTCCTTGAGGCCGAACGCCTGGCTCGATTGGCGGATCGAGATCAGCTCGACCTCCGGCGCAATCCCGCTGAATGCATCCGGTGCCGGCGGCGGCGGGTCGAGCGGACGCGGGCCGCCCGCGTGGTCGACCCCCGTCACCCGCGCACCACCTGAGTAGCTGGGGATCGTCACCGTTCCGCCACCATGGTTGCTTGCCGGCGGTTGGCCGGGAGCTGGCGGGGGCACCGGCCCGGGTCCGGGCTCACCCTGGGGAGCCCCTTCCTCCGGCGGCAGCCCCGGAATCACTGTCACCGTTTGAGGAGGCACAGGTGACAACGTCACGGTCTGCGGCGGTGGCGGCTTCTCGGTGGTGGGGATAGTGACCGGCCGGCGTGGGACGGCCGGAGGCGGTAGCGCCCCGTTGGCCGGCGCCGCACCGATCATCGACGCCACGATGGTGCCGTGGGCGTCGCAATCCTGCAGCCCGTCACCGCCCATCACGTAGTCCCCGCCCGGGATCAAGTGGGGAAACCGCGGGTGCGGTGTCACACCGGTGTCGATGACAGCGACCTTTACCCCGGCGCCACGGCCGAATTGCCATGCCTCGTTGATGTTCAGCATCTCCATGTACTTCGGCTGCAACTTGAAGTCGGCGCCAGGCAGCACCCCAACCTCAGTGCAGTAGGAGTTCTGTTTCATCGGGGCCGGCGGTCCCGGCGTACCGTCGGGCGGCAAAGCTCCCAGATCAATGGTCGGAGGATTGATTGCGTACGCCGGTGGCAGGCCGGCCAACGCACCCGAGGCAAGCAGAAGTGCGGCGATGGTCGCGGTTGATCCGCGACCAGGCCGCAACCTGCCGCTAACGGTACCGAATCGCTGCATAGACATTCATCAACCAGAATGCCAGCGGGAAGATTGGCATCAGGCAGAGGTACTCCGTCCATTCCACGAACTTGCGGAACAACGGACTGTAGATGGTGTTGGGGACAACGGCCGCGGCCGTCATTCCGGCTGCGGGCAGCAACACCAACAGCGACGCCACGATCGACACCGACAACGGCGAAGACAAGACCAGCGCGTATCGGACCGACACCGCAGCAACCACGATCACGGCGGTGACGGCCAGGGTGATCGACTGCCAGCGGTCGACGTAGGAGCGCCCGCGCAGCATCAGGAAGCCCGAGGTGAATCCGGCGAGCATCAGTGGCAGCCAACGCTCCGAGGTGTGCGGATTGCACAGCGAGGTCAGCGACACCACCATCAGCACGCCCAACCCGACCAGCAGACCGCTCAGGAAGGACCGGGCCCGTTCGGCCTGCAACACCACGTCGCGCACCGAGGCGGGGCCCTCCAACACGGGGGGGCCGCCAGCGGCGACCGCCACGGTGGTGGGCAGATCGGGACGTGCCTCAAATACCCATCGGCTGGTTGCGGACGGGAAGACCGGCAGCCGGATACCCGACAGTCTCCGCGACAGCGCGGGCGAGGCGTGGTACATCACGACGCAGATCAACAACATGGTCGCGAACAGCGTCACCGCGCTGGTCGCGGCGACCATCCGCGACAAGCTCGCCAATGTCGTCAGGCCACAGATCGTGACGATGGCGGTATAGATCGCCAGTCGTCGACCAGTGAATCGCAGGGCCAGCGCCGCGGCGATGGACAGGACCCCGAAGCCGAGCACGGCCTGCGGAGAACCGACGGAACCAGGCGGTGCCGAAGCCGCCGCCACGGTCAGCGGCGCAAGACCGCTGACCAGCATGATGTCTGCAACGCGCCGATCCGCATCAGTGGTGGCACGCATCAGCAGCATCATGGCGACCATCAGCACAAGCACGGCAATCACCGAGGCGAAGATTGTGGTCAGCCACGTGTTGTGGTGCCAGCGCCACCAGCCCAAGACGCCCGAGGCAAGGATCACACCGGTCCCCACCATCCCCGCGCCGACCTGCACCGCGACAACTGGGTCGATCGAGGCGAATCGCTTGCTGAGATTCGACGCAACCGCAGTGGAGATGTGCTCGATGACCTGCGACCGGTGTTCGGTGTCCGGGATGAACCGGATCCACAGCCGGTCGCCGTCATAGACGTCTTGTTCGGTCAGCGACTGGGTAGCACGCAACGGCGAGCCGTCGATCAGGCACAACGCCCATCTACCGCGCCCAGCGGCCTCCAACGTCGACTCGCCGAGCTCCCGCAGCCGACTGTTGACCACCTTCAGCAACGGGTCGGTCATCACCGAAACGGGAGCATTGGCGTCGAGCAGAACCCCGATCTGGACGCCCTCGCCAGCCATGATGCCAACTACGACCGCCCGCGGCGAAGATACGCCCTCAAGTTCGGCCTGTGGAGCATCAGCTACTGCGGTCATCGTTCTGTACCCCCTGCTGTGGCGAACGTGTTACTCCGTGACTTCAGCCGCGCCCGGGGCTCTGTCGGTACATACACCGTCGGTACATACACCGAAGCGCCGTAGCCCGCTTTCATTTGCGGCTCGACTAACTCCAATTTCATTTGCCTCGCCTTGCGACTAATAGTTGTAGTTGCCGTTGTTTTTCAGTTTTACTGCGGATTCTAGAGCAGTATGCCGTGTTGCCGTCTCAATCGCATTTTATGCTTAAAAAGCTTGCTGCACGCGCAATTTCGTCGCTTCCTATCAAACTCTGCTATGCGTTTTCCACTCGCCGTATGGCAGCGTGTCGAGCACCGTCTTCACGCCGACTTGCACCAGCTGAGGGGTGGCGGGACAGATAGCCAACCAGGCCTCACCGGAACCGGCGGTCCGCGCTTGCTGATACAGCGCGATACGCCCACCGGATCCGTCTTTGAGAGACAGCACCGAGGCACTCGGGCCTTTGGCGTCATCCCGGTACTGCCGCGCGTAGACCGCCACTTCGGCTGCGGGGTCCGATAGCGCTTGCCCCAATGCCGCAACCGTGGACGCGCTGATGCCCATCCGGCGCAGATCCCCCCCGGAAAAGACGTTGAAGCCGGACTCCTGCCAGGATTTGGTGGCTTCCAGCATTTCCTCCAGCGGCACGTTGACCGCGTTGATCGCGGCCGGGTCCGCGTGGTGGATAGACTCCAGGCCGTCAATCACCAACGCGGCGATCGACGCGCTGTCGGAAACGGATACGTCGTCGACGGTGATGTCATTGCCAACGCGAACGGCCGACACCCAGTGCTGGCCACGACGGGCCAACACCACCCGAAATTCGTTGTCGGGAATGTCGCGCGAACCGGGCGGCTGGTCCTCGTTGTCGACGACTCCATACAGCAGTTTGCCCCGCGAAAGCAGGGCGACAACTTCGAGGTCAGGTGCGGCTAGCACCCTCATCCGGGCGGCTACCTGTTCGTTCACCGTGTCCCCGACGACGATGCCCTGCTCGCGCATGACCGCCATGCCCGGGTGTTCATTGAGCCAGTCGTTCGAGTCGGTGGATACGTACGGCCGGCACCGTAGTTCAGGCGCAACGTGCCGGATATCCAGCAACGCCTGAAGCATCCAGAAGCCGTCCACGTTGACGGTGATATCGGTGCGCGTACTTTGTTGATCCATCCCTACCTCAGATATCGACGTGGCTGTTGACTGCAGGACACGGCAGCACACCGGTTGGTTGGTGTGCTGCCGCGCCTGAAGTTAGGTTTTAGGCCCAGCTAGAGCCGACGGCGCTGTCGGTCTGCGCCATGTTGTTGCCGGCAGCCTGAACCTTCTGGCCGTGCGAGTTGGCCTGCTCGTAGATCACCTGGAAGTTGCGACCCAACTGGGTGATGAACTCCTGGCAAGCCACCGAACCGGCGCCACCCCAGAAGTCACCGGCAGCCAGCACATCGCGAACGATGGCCTGGTGCTCGGCCTCCAACGAGGCGGCCTGCGCGCGGATGAGGGCGCCGTGGGCGTCAACATCCCCGAACTGGTAATTGATGGTCATATTGGTGTTCTCCTAACCTGAGAAAAGCGTACGCAGCCGTGGCTTTGCGCGCTAGCCGCGGAGGACCTGCTGGGAAGCCTGCTCTTGCTGCTCGTAGTTGTTCGCGTCGCGAACGAGACCGTCGCGCACGCTGTGCAGCATGTTGACGATGTTGCGGAAAGCGGTGTTCATCTGGCCCATGGTGTCCAGCGAGGTGGCCGAGGCCATACCGCTCCAGCCCGCGCCGGCGATGTTCTGCGAGGACGCCCACATCTTGCGGGCCTCGTCCTCAACCGTCTGGGCGTGCATTTCGAAACGGCCCGCCATGTCCCGCATAGCGTGCGGGTCGGTCATAAAGCGTGCAGTCACCTGAATTTCTCCTTGTGTATTGGCTGGTTGGTTGTCAGTTAGATCGTGTATTCGGTTGTGGTGAGCGCGATGGCCGATCAGCTACGCGCTCACGCAACCGCCGGCCCAAAAGTTACGGATGCCCCCCCTCCTTTCGGTCAGCCAGCGGTCACCGAGCATTTCAGCGCGGTGCGACATACATCGCCCCCGAACCTCGATGTCCGATTCGACGAAGCACTTCACAACTGCCGGGAGCGTCGTCGCAGCCGAGCGATCAGAGCCAGAATTCACCCACCGATGGGAGGTTTGTGTTGCGCTCACCGCAGCGCCTGATCCCTCCCCCGGTCTGAGACCGACAGTGCGGTCAGCCGGCAGCGGCCGCGTTGGCGGCTTCGGTGGCCGCATACGAACCGGAGCTTGTTGCAAGCGTGTTAACGAACATTTCGTGAATGGCCGCGGCTTGGGCGCTAACGGCTTGGTACATCTGCGCGTGGGCGGCGAACTGAGCGGCGGTCAGCGCTGACACCTCGTCGGCGGCCGCGGGTACCACTCCGGTCGTCGGCGCCGCCGCTGCCGCGTTCTGCGCGCTCATCGTGGTGCCTATACCCTGCAGGTTTACGGCTGCAGCAGCCAGCGCCTCCGGCTGTGTGGTCACAAACGACATGCTGTATTCCTCCCTAGATTATCCCCGGCGCCCATCTAGTGCAGAGACTAGATGACTGTGTGACGCCAGGTTGCCTTCTACGGGGCCTGTTTGCATTTGTTCACGCGATAGCACCGTGAATTCACCTGTAGTAACGACACAGTAACAGCGCTCGATGCACCTAGCATCCCACTCAGCAAACTCACAGTCAAGGATGTGCGGCTGCTGGCCGAAGAGCGCGCGACGGGGCATTTTGCGGCGTCTAGCTGCCAGCGCGACAGCCATCCGGTCGGCCGCGAGGCTCGTTCGGCGCTGCCGTGACGGTGCTACAGCAATACGGTGGGGCAGTTTCGGTGGGCCGGCTCGATGAGCGCCGGCCGTCTTGATCCACCGCGGATTCGCGCAACTAGTTAACGACTCTGAGTCCGAAACTCGCGACCACGGTCGGTCATGGGCGCTCGGGGCCCGGACAGCCCCAAACGAAGACGTTGTCGTCATACTCACTTCCCCCCTCCTCCCCTGGCATATCAGGGCTCCGGCGTTAACGCCGGAGCCCTGCCTGGCATATCCAATCAGTCCCGCCGCCCTATTACTAGGGTCGCCATCCGGCGGGTGCGCCGTGGCCGTAGAGCGATCCCTCCTCGGGCCGATACTGCGGGCAATACGCGTCAATAGCCGCGCCGACAAAGTAGCCGGAGTGATATCCGGGCATGGAACTGCTGTTGAGCACGTCGTAAGCGACCTCTGTTGGCGTCATGCCGCTGTCAAGCTTCTGGCACACAATGTGGGCGGCCAAGATCGCGTGCGAGGGCGAAATGTGGTCTGTGATGCCCTCGGACTGCAATTCCGAGAGAAATCTGTCGTCATTATTGTCCGCGTGAGCGGTTGCCACAGTTCCCAATGGTCCAAGTAACGCGATTGCGACAACTAGAAGGCGTTTTAACATTTTCGGTGCTCCCTTTGAGCTGAGGCTCCTTGCTGACGATGTGGTCCGGCAGGGGGCGATCTGCGTTGCCTGGCTAGCCAGCGAGAAGTGGGCGCGCCATGACCGTCGGTTTGAACCCGTATCGGGGACCTGAACCGACCCCACGTCCGGCACCCGTGGCGCCCACGGGCATGCCGTCGACCACGTTCGCCGCCTCGGGCGAGGTGATTGGCTCACTGACCGCCTGGACCGTTGGGCGCACGGCCTCTGCAACCGATGCACCCGGCCAGGATGCCGGGACCGCCAAGTGTCCGACGTGGGCGCCGCTGCCCAATCCGGCCGCCACCTGGCTGCCTGCACTGCCGATCGCACCGAGCGCGCCACCCAGCCCCGGGACCTTCGGCAGGGCTGCTGCCGCGGCGGCAGCCGGCTGAGTTATCAACCCCAGCGTCTTGGCCATCTGAACACCGAAGTTGCCCATACCGACGCTGAAGTACGGAAGACCTTCGGTGTTGTAGAAGAAGCTGGCGTAGTTGGAGTAGCCCTGCATGAACGTTCCCAGGTTGTTGGGCAGCACGGTCTGCCCGGTCAACAGGAACCAAATCTCGGTCAGGATCGGATTACTCGCCCCCAGCTGCGACACGAAGCTCTGCGTTCCGCTCGGCGAGGCGAGCTGTCCAAGCTGGCTGGTGATCTGGCTGAGGAAACTCTGGACCGTGCTTTGGGTGGAGGCCGCCGACGTCGCTTGCGCCGCACTGACCGCGGCACCCTGAGTGGTACTGGCCGCCGGATTGGCTATCGTCGGAGCCTCGGTAAACGACTCGATCTTCGTGGCAAGTGCAGATGAGGCGGCATAGTTGTACATCGCCGACGCATCTTGAGCCCACATTTCCGCATACTGGGCTTCCAATTGGGCGATCACACCGTTGTTCAAGCCGAACATGTTGGTCTGCAGCGCCTGAGTCAGTTCGGCACGGTTGGTGGCGATCAACGGCGGAGGCACCACGGCGGCGAACGCCGTCTCGAAGGCCGCCGCGGCCGACTGAGCCTGCGTGGCCGCGTGCTCGGCCTGGCCGGCGGTGACCGACATCCAGGTCATGTAGGGCTCGACGGCCTGTGCCATCGTTGCGGAGGCAGGCCCCATTCACTCTTCGCTGGACAGCTGGGTGATCACCGTGAGGTAGCCCTGGGCTGTCGAATTCAGTTCGGCGGCCAGCGCGTTCCAGGCTGAGGCCGCCGCAACCATCGATGATGATCCCGGCCCCGCATACATCAGCGCCGAGGTGACCTCGGGCGGAAGCATCCCATAATCCATCGCCATTTCCGGACCCCCTAGCCGGCCGCGGCCGCGTTGGCCGCTTCGGTCGCCGCGTACGACCCTGAGCTGATGCCCAGGGTATTGACGAACATTTCGTGAATCGCCGAGGCTTGAGCGCTCACGGCTTGATACATCTGGGCATGTGCGGCGAACTGAGCCGCGGTCAGCGCCGAAACCTCATCGGCTGCCGCGGGCACCACACCCGTAGTGGGTGCTGCCGCGGCGGCATTCTGGGAGCTCAGCGTCGAGCCGATGCCCTGCAAGGTGCTGGCTGCCGCCGCCAGGGCCTCCGGCTGTGTGGTCACGTATGACATAGGAGTTCCTCCTCATCACCCGCGGGCCCGAAGACCGTCGGGATTTGATTGCTATCAACGCTAATTGGAACCGGCTTCGCGGCGCCCCTTCGCTGCGAAATACTCATCGTCGAACAGTCACTCTTCATCCGCTCTTCATTTACTGGCAACCTTTGAATCCGATGACGGTCACACGCAGTGGTTGTTGAGGCCATGACATCAACCTGCCGACGGCGGTCTGGTCAGGACGGGGTAGCGGAATCCGTAGCGCACGCCCAGGTTGCCGGTGCGCTGGGCGCCGCGCGATCCAACCGGGAATCCGCGCAGCGCGGCGTTCAATCCGTTCGCAGGGTTCGCTTCGCCCGGTGAGGTAGTGAAATTGGTGCTCACGAGGCTTCGTGGATGCTTGTTCCACCGCACCGGGAGTGGTGCCCCAGCTGGCCGGAACCGATAGGCCGCCGACCTTGCTGGACGACGCAAAGCTCGCCATCGGGTGCCAATGCCAGGTATCAGCGCCCAAGGCGGCGAATTCGGGTGTCGGGTACCAGGCACCACCGGCACCGGCCGTGGTTCCCCCGGGGCCGAAGGTCAACTGCTGGGCTATCGACCAGCCGGAGTTGCCTATTCCCACACCGAAGTAGGCCTGCAGTGTTTGCCTCAGCGCGTTGTACATGCCGGGATAGAGGCCGGCATAGTTGTTGTCCGGCGTCGGCAGCCCGTAGGTCAGGAAGTTCTGTACTTGCGTCTGAATGATCTGCCACACGGTTGGCGATGACGCCGCCGACGGCGACATCGACGACACTGAAGACAATGAAAGCTGCTGCAGTCCGGGCACTCCGGCGGACGACAGCAGCTGCGGGATGGTGGCCGTGATGGTCTGCGCGGAGTCTCCAGCCGGCGTGGCAGCGGCTTGGGCAACGACAGCGGACTGACCTCCGGCCGCGTTCACCGAGGTGGTATCCGGTGGTGGCGCGAACCGCGGCAACTCCGTGGCCAGCGCCGACGAGCCGGCGTAGCTGTACATGGCGGCGGCGTCTTGCGCCCACATCTCCATGTATTGAGCTTCTGTGGCCGCGATAGCCGGGGTGTTCTGGCCAAAGACATTGGTCGCCACCAATGTCATCAACAAGACCCGGTTGGCCGCAATCACAGGCGGCGGCGCCGTCATCACAAATGCGGTCTCGTAGGCCGCCGCCGCCGCGCGGGCCTGGCTGGCCGCGGTCTCGGTCTGGGCGGCCGCCGCGCTGAGCCAAGTCACATAAGGAGCAACGGCCGACATCATCGAGCGCGATGCCGGGCCGAGCCATGGTGAGCTAGTCAGCTCTGCAATCACCGAACTGTAACCAGATGCCGCAGAGCTCAATTCGGCCGCCAGAGCATCCCAGGCCGACGCAGCAGCCATGATTGGCCCCGATCCAGGGTCGGTATACATTCGGCCTGAATTTATCTCGGGAGGCAACGCCCCGAAATCAAACACCCACCCCTCCTAAAGCCGCCCACGATCGCAATCGCGATCCGGACACAGCAATGCCACCCCAGCATCGGCCAGCGAGGCCGCGACCGTTCGTGTAATCACCACCTTCTGCCCCCCGGCCCAGCTGGTTGAAGCCGTCTCGCCAAACGGCCTCAGCACTGCGAACGGGCGTTACTCGTTGATCCGGCATGGTCTTCGAGACACGTCGCGGTGCGAAAGATGCGCGCCAGGAATTTTTCGGGCGAGGCGTTGTCGAGAGCATCTGCAGCTACCGTCACGGCCAACTTGTGGTCATCAGCGCATGAGCTTTCAGCCTCGAGAAGACCGCATCTTAGCACCATCATGCAACAGCTGCCACGTTGCAGAACTATTGCATATGGAACACATTAGATGACCCGACCGGCCTCCGGCGCCGAAGACGCCAACTATTCATTCCCCGTAAACCATAGTTAAACTGCTGTTAACCTAAATACAACTATCCGTTAACGTTTAGTTTAGAAAGACAGCGGCCGCCCGAGGTCCGTCAGGCGGCCACTTTTGTCACTCCTCGTCGAGGATGAGCGCCATTTCGGGGCAGCTAGCCACACCATCGCGGGCCACTTGCTCGTCCTCGGGTCGCACCTCGTGCTCTTCGAGAATCGAGTAGCCGGATTCGTCGATCGGAAACAGGTCTGGATCCACCGCGTAGCACTGGGCGTGGCCGACACACTTGGAGCTTTCGAGGCGAATCTTCACCGGACTTCCTCTCTCGAGTCTCAACCCAGCTTGGAGCAGGTCAGCTCGGACCACACCGATCAATAGGTAGATTAGCTTGTCGATTGATGGTCACGAGTCCCTCGTGGCCTCGGCTCCGCGGCCAATCCGTCAGATATGAACTCGGATGTGATCGATGTCGGATTGTTGGGTGTTTGCCGACCGTGCGATATTGACCGTGTCATCAAGAGTTTGGCGGCCCCGATGACCTCCGACTAGAACGGAAAACGGAAGACTTGAGCGAATGAGTACCCCCGGCGAAGGTTCGGCCAGCTCGTTTTATCTACCGCGCCTTGAATATTCGACATTGCCGCTAGCCGCCGACCGCGCGGTCGGGTGGAATACGCTGCGGGACGCCGGGCCCGTGGTCTTCATGAATGGCCACTACTACCTGACCCAGCGCGAGGACGTGCTCGCGGCGCTGCGAAATCCCAAGATCTTCTCGTCGCGGATCCTGCAGCCACCGGGCAATCCGCTGCCCGTAGTGCCCCTGGCGTTCGACCCGCCCGAGCACACCCGCTACCGCAAGGCGCTGCAGCCTTACTTCAGCCCGCATGCCCTGGGCAAGTCGCGGCCGGTACTGGAGCGCCACGCGGCAGAGATGATCGCGGGCTTCGCCGGGCGCGGTGAATGCGATGCGATGGCAGAGTTCGCACGGCTGTACCCATTCCAGGTATTCCTGGACCTCTATGGCCTGCCGCTGCAGGATCGCGACCGAGTGATCGCGTGGAAAGACGCAATTATCGGCGACAAGCTCTATCTCACCCGCGAAGAGCTCGAAGTCGGCCAACTAGAGCTGCTCGAGTACCTCAACAACGCGATCCAACAACGTCGCCAGAACCCCGGCTCAGACATGTTGTCACAGGTGATGACCGGCCCCGGCGAGTTCACTGATCTCGAACTTCTGGGCATGAGCCACCTGTTGATCCTTGCTGGTCTGGATACCGTGACCGCCGCGATCGGATTCTCGTTGCTCGAGTTGGCACGCCGGCCGCAGCTACGCACCCAGCTTCGCGATAACCCGAAGGAAATAAGGGTTTTCATCGAGGAGATCGTTCGGCTGGAGCCGTCAGCGCCGGTTGCTCCACGAATCACCACGGATTTTGTCAACGTGGGCGGCATGACGCTACCACCAGGCTCACAAATGCGGCTGTGCATGGCCGCCGTCAACCGCGACGGTAGCGACGCCATGTCCACCAATGAACTGGTCATGGACGGAAAGGTGCACCGGCACTGGGGATTCGGAGGTGGACCACACCGTTGCCTGGGCTCACACTTGGCGCGGATAGAACTGACCGTGATCGTTGCCGAATGGCTCAAGCAACTGCCCGACTTCGAACTGGCGCCCGACTACAGTCCCGAGATCGCTTTCCCGTCAAAGACGTTCGCACTCAAGTCATTGCCGCTGCGCTGGGCCTGACACGGTCAGGCCCAGCGCAGCGGGCCCGGTCTTACTTTCGCACCTCGGTCAGGGCAACCTGAACGAATACGCCGGTGTCCTCGGCCATCAGCAGGCCTCGGCCGCGAGGCAGCGGGCCACCCTTCATCTTGCCGCGAATGAAGCCCTCGTCAGGATCGGCATCCATCACCAGCAACGGCGCATTCGCCTGATGCAACGCCCGCAACATCGGGTCGCTACCTGCCGACGACCAACCACCGAAGGACCTCGTCACGATGACGTGCAAACCGACGTCAGCGGCCCGGTTGACCCAGGGAGCGGCCTTGTGCAGCGGCGAATCGAAGCCCGGTGGCAGCTGCTGGATGTCGTCGACGATCAGGAAGATCTCCGGACCACTCCACCACGACCGGGACAGCAGCTCCTCGGCTGACAGCCCAGGTGGTGGCTCCCGGCCGGCCAACACGGCGGCCAACTCGCCCATCTTCGCCTGGACGCCATCGAGGTTGTAGGCGAACCGCTCCACATAGTTGGAGCCCAGCGCGGTCAGCAGCTGACGGCGCGGGTCGATCAGCCAAACCTGCGCCGAAGGTTGCCCAGGTGGCGGAGCGGGAACGCTGGTGGCGCCCGGTGCATACAACCGCCCGATCTCGGACATGATCGTGGCCAACGTTGTGGTACGCCCACATTCGCGCCGGCCCGTCACCATCAAGTGCGAGTTCTCGGCGAAGTTGAGGTACACCGGCTGCAGATCCAATTCCGATATCGCCCAGGCAATTCCGCCGACACCAACACCTTGACGGGTATCCCGGGCGGCGAGCTGGCGCACCTGATCCACACCGAAACTCGCCGGCAGGCGACGCACCGGCGGCGCCTGGGAGGTCGTGAGCCGACTGACCGCCGCAACGACACTGTCACACTCGAAGACGTTGGTGGGGGTGCTGCCCATCGCCGGCCTCGCCACCAATGTGTGCAGGCCCGCCTGGGGATCGCTGTCCAGCCGGACGTAGTTGACCGCGACCATGCCGCGGCCGGGCTTGACCGGGACATCTTTGGCGAACCGAGAACGCACCAGCTTGGCGTCCTCCACCGCCGCCAAGCGCAGTTCAACGCGGGAACCGAACCCGCTGCGCACCGGGGGCCGCAGCTCAGATTCACGATCGGCAGTGACCACCACGTGCACGCCGAACGAGGGTCCCTGGTTGATGATCAGGTTCACCTGCTCGATCAGCACCTCGTTTTCCTCGGCGAGAGCGCGGTAGTTGTCGATCACCAGGTACACATCGCCGAAGCCATCGTTGGGCACCGGACCGGCTTCCCCACCGAATTTGCGCCGACGGAACATCTCCATCGAGGCAATTCCGTATTCCAGGAAGCTGCGCTTGCGCTCACGCACCAAGGCCAGCAGCTCGGCCACCGTCCGACGCACGCCATACGGGTCCGTCGGGCCAGCCACCTCACCCACGTGAGGCAGCTTGGAAACCGTGGTCAACGCGGTGCTGCTGTACGCCAGGCAGTAGAACTGAACTTGATCGGGCGTGTGAGTCAGCGCCGCCGAGGAAATCAGTGTCTGCAGCGCGGTCGTCTTGCCCGATCCACCCGCGCCCAAGATCAGCACGTTGGACCCGGGACCAGAGGTGTCCACGGTCCACGGCGGCTGGTCATGCTTGAACGGGCGGTCAATGACACCGATCGGGAACACCAGGTTCCGAGCGGACCCATACTCCTTCTGCCACGGGTGCCCGAGGAACCGGTTGACCAGGTCGTCGATCGCGACGGGCTGGGTCAGCGGCGGTTGCCACAGCCGGTAGGGCTCGAAGTTGATCCTGCGCAACTGATCGATGATCACGGTACCCACCTTGGGCACTCGGATGCCTTCTTCCTCGGCCTCGGCCTCGGCCTCCTCGACCACTTCGCCGTTGGCGTGCGCGACCACCTTGTCGATCTCGGGTCCGCCCACCGTTACCTCGAGTGGGGTGAATGAGTTGGTGAACAACTGCGGGCGAATGTAGTCGATGCTGTGCACCAACACCGGCGCTTCCTCGCCGTCGACGGTGATGCCGGGCTGGAAGTAGTCCCGCCAGAGGAATTCGGCCTGGAACCGGATGATGTCTTCGAGGCTCTTCCGGAAGTAGCCCAGACCTGCCTGCGCCGGCAGATTCACCGCGTTGGGCACACCCGCCGCCTGGGCGGCCCCGGCAGTACGTGCCTTCAGCACCAGGCGGTAACCCATGTTCTCCATGAGCTTTTCGGCACGGCTCTCAATGGTCTGCGAGGCCATCATCAAGTGGATCCAATAGGCACGACCCTGCCGGCCGATCGAGTCGAGCACGTCGACCGCCGTCGGCATGATGCGGAACCACTCGTAGAACTCGTCGATGACCACCACGAGCATCGGCAGCGGCGCCATGTCCTGGCCGCGTGCGCGCATCCTGCCGCGAACCGAGTTGTACTCCTTGGCGTCGTCCACACCCGCGCTGTCACAGATCGCCTTGCGCCGGGCGATCTCGCCCCACAAGGCGTCCAGGAAGCGTTCCATCAGCGCCTGGTCTTCTTCCAGGTCGGTGATGATTCGCGAGACGTGTGGCACGCCGGCGAACGGCTTCACCGCGGAACCACCCTTGAGGTCGGCCAGCACGAACTGCAGCTCCTCGGGCGGATGTCCGAGCATCAGCGATTCGATCACGGTCCGCACCAGCGTCGACTTACCGGAACCCGTGGTACCCGACATGACCCCGTGCGGGCCGTCACCACCTTCGTCGAGGGACTTCATGTCCAAGAACAGCAGCTCACCGTTGTCGGATCGGTTGCCGAACGGCGCCCGCAACCGCGACCGGCCCATGCTGTCAGTGCGGCTCCCCCACAAATAGTCGAAGTCGATGTTGCCCGGGTCGTCGATGCCGTAGTAGGCCAAGATGTCCCGAGCGCCAATGTGGGCAACCCGCTGACCGATCTCTTCGTATGCCTCGGCCAGCCGCCACTGGGCCAACTTCTGACCGAACTCCTCCGCCTCCGCGATGCTCACGTGGTCGGTCAGGGCGAAGAACCAGGCGTTGTCGTCGATCACCATCCAGGTGTCGCGGTCGCGGGGCAGCGCCTCGATCACACCAGTCTTGTCGAACTCCAACTTCCGCTCCGGGACGTTCGTCCACATCGGGGAACCGGTCAGGTCGAAGAACGTCACCCCGTCGACGCCCTCTGCGCTGATCACGTACTCCCACTGCGGGTCATCGACATCACAGATGATCACGGTGTGCGGTGTCGGCGTCTGCGCCGAGGAACTGGCGTGCCGTGGCGTGAAGGACCCTCGTCCGGCGAACAGCTCGCCTTGCTCGGCGGCGAACTCACGCACCGAGCTGTAAACCATCCGCGCGTTACCCGCCGCGTCGTAGCGCCGTGAGTCACCGAAGTGCGGAAGCCACTTCACCCATTCCCACTCGGCCAGATCGGAACTGACGACGATGAACTGCACGTGGTCAGGCCCGTGCGAAAAGGTGAGCTGGCAGATGATTGCACGCATCAGTCCCAACGCCTGCTCGCGCTCTCCGACCAGGGCATACCAGGGTTCGACAAGCAGCGAAATCATCTTGGGCAGGTTGTAGACGACGCTTTGATAGCGCCCGAATTCCTGCAACGCCTTACCGGTCACCGGCTCGAGTTCGATGTCGGTCGGCATGTTCTGCGGCTCACCCCAGGTCACCTCGGGGCGGGTCATGCCGACACCGACGCGCACGACCCCGAAGTTGAGGTCTTTGCCGTCGGGTTTGCGTTCCCACATTCGCGGCGAACCGACAGCCGCTGCCAGGATGCTAGGCGCCGGATGGAACCAGCGATAGTTGGAGTCCATGCTGTCCGCAGACTCCTGAGCCGTCTCGCGCAGCATGTCCAGCATCAGCATGAACTGGGCCCGCATCGCATCGAGCTTGGGGCGGCTCATCTGCTGCTGTCCGCCCGCGCCGACGCTGCGGAACATCATCATCATGATTCCGACCATCATGAAGATGGGGAAAATCGAGCCGACGCCGCCGAAAACGTGCGAACCGCTGGCAAACACCATGGCCACCATGCCGCCAAGCAGGCCGACCACGACGACGCCAACGACAATCAACCACCAGGGCTTCCCCTCTGGCGGGGGGATGCTCAACGGTGTTGGCAGAACGATGTTTTCGGGCTTGATTACCGGCGCCTTCTCGGGCGTCGGCCGGGCGAATCCACGTTTCACTTCGGTACCACCAACTCTGCTGGGCTCATATCCATCGGTAGCGTGTCGTGCTCCACCAACGCATCCGCACGTGACAACGTCGGGCCTTGTGGCAATAGCCGCAGCACCACCCAGGGTGCCGGGCTGGGCGTCAACCCCAATCCCAACGCTTCACGCGCTTCTTTGGTGTCCTCAACCCCGAATCGCGCACCGGCTTCGGTAAGCCACCACAGCGATTCAGTTGTCTGGGCGGCCGGGTTGTTTCCGGTAACGGCGACGAAGTTCGCAAAGTTGGGGCCGAAATAGACCTGGTCAGCCTCGCGGCCGGACATGTCCGCCTTCGCCAAGTCGACCACCTTGTTCATCTCGTGTGGCGCGACTGGAATGTTGGGTCCGGAAATCACCTGAACCCGGGACCGGTTCTCACCGGCGGTCCGTTCCCACCACCAGCAGGTTGAGGGATTGTCCCGAATGTCCATCACATTCAGCGGGTCGTCGGGGTAGGCGGACAGATCCAGCCTGTTGACCACCGGCATCTTGGCCAGCGAGGAGGGCTGCACCGTGACCGGCTTGGTGTTGCCCGGGCGTCCCGCGTTTTGCAGGATCTGGGCCACCAGTGGCGGGAGAGTCTGCACACCGTCGGTCAAGACCAGCGAATACTGCTGCGGTCCACTGATCTGAGGCGTGACGATCACCGTCCCGACGGGCCCGGGAGCACCCGGGAACGTCGCCGCCGCACCGTCATCGGGCACCTCCGGAACTACCAACTCCGGTCCAACCGGCAGCGCGTCATAGAGCGCATGGCTCATCGGACGTGCCTGAGTGACTTGTTCGGGCGTCAGCCCCAACGGCAGCAGTACCGACCGGTCTGTGGCGTCGATGCGGGAGCGACGTCCTTCGCGGATCACCCAGGCATCACCCCCGTAGCGCAAGACCACCGCGTCGGAGCCCTTCAGCACCCGCCGGTGACCAGTTAGGTCGGGTGTGCCGTCGATAACGGTCACCGTTACGCCGTGCGGCGACTGCGGCATGGTCGACGGACCCGCTACGGTGTCGCACACTAGCCAGGACGACGTGGCAGGACTTGCTGGATTGAAGTCCGACGGCGCGCCAGGGATACCCACCAGCGGCCCATGCGGCATCGAGTCGATCTGGCTTCCCCGAACCAGATGCGGGTTGGAAGCCCGCCCGGTGATCAGTCGTGCCGACGCCAGGTTGAGCGCTGGGTACAACCGGTCCCCTACCCGAACATAGAGAGCGCCGGAATCGCGGTCGGCGATGATCGGGGAATCGTTGATCTGGCCAGAGGGGCTGATGAACGACCAAAGCAGCGATCCCAGGCAGATCACCAACGCCGCCGACACCGATGCAACGACGGCAAGCGTCTGACGACGGCCCGGCTCGATTTCCATCCGCACGCGCCAGCGGGTTAATGCCATCGCGGTTCGACGGGCCAGGAACTGATAACCCGTTACCTGCGTCCGCGTCGACAACCCGAGGCCGTAGCCTGACCCCCGCTGTCCGCGGCCTTGTTCAGCCACGTTAGATCACCTTTCGCTCTGTTTCAGAACGCCTGGATGCTGGCCTGGATACCCGGCGTAACGCTGATCACGTTGACAACCGTAGGGCACCGGGCCAGAAGTCGCCATGCGACGCTGACCGTGCTGGACCCCCCAAGGATTCGCTGTGTCTCCTGTGCATGTTAGCGGCGAATCGCCGGCGTGGCGCGCCAAGTGGCAAACACCCGGCCGCAGGTCGCTGACCTGCGGCGCAGTGCGACGATGCGGTCGATGTCGGGTGGGTGGGCCCCGTCAAGGTCGCCCTGCGCGCGACGCGTCCTCAGGGTTGGACGCAAGATGGGCGACATGACGGAGCTTGCGCCCTCGCTGGTCGAACTCGCCCGCCGGTACGGCATCGCCACCGAGTTCCAGGACTGGAGCGGCCAGTGCATACCCGTCTCTCAGGACACTTTGGTGGCCGTGCTGGCTGCCCTCGGCGTTCGGGCGGACACCGAACAGCGGCGCAACGCCGCCCTGACCGAGAACCTGCGGTCGTATTGGACGCGCTCGTTGCCGGCGACCATCGTCTCGCGTGCTGGCGCGCAAACGCGTTTTTGGGCGCATGTCACTCACGGCGCTCCGGCCGACGTCTGGCTGCAGCTCGAGGATGGCACGCTGCGTGGCGAGGTGGCGCAGATCGACAACTTCGCTGCGCCGTTCGAGCTGGACGGTCGCTGGATCGGCGAAGCCAGCTTCGTGCTGCCTACCGATCTGCCGATCGGCTACCACCGGGTGTATCTGCGATCCCACGACTACGAGACCAGCACGGCCCTCATCATCACCCCGGATTGGCTGGGGCTGTCGGAAAAGCTCGGAAACCGTCGAGCCTGGGGCCTGGCCACGCAGCTCTATAGCGTTCGATCGCGGCGGTCCTGGGGTATCGGAGACCTGACGGACCTGACTGATTTGGCGCTCTGGTCGGCCTACCGCCATGGCGCCGACTATGTATTGGTCAACCCGCTGCATGCGGCGGCACCGACCGCGCCCATGGAGCCCTCGCCCTACCTGCCGACATCCCGGCGATTCTTCAATCCGATCTACCTTCGTGTCGAGGCGATTCCGGAATACGCCGATCTACCCAAGCGAGGGCGGGTACGCCAACTGCGTGAGAACGTGCAAAGGGGGGCGGACCAGGTCGCCGTCATCGACCGCGACGGGATATGGGCGGCCAAGCGCGCAGCCCTCACCCTGGTCCACCGGGTACCCCGCTCGGCGGGGCGTGAGCTGGCCTATACCGCGTTCTGCGACCGGCAGGGCCGAGCTTTGGATGACTTCGCCACCTGGTGCGCGCTGGCCGAGCGGTACGGCGATGACTGGCACCGTTGGCCGAAGCCGCTGCAGCATCCCGATGCCTCTGGCATCGCGGCTTTCGCGACCAAGCACGCGGATGCCATCGACTTCCACCGGTGGTTGCAGTGGCAACTCGACGAGCAGCTAGCCGCGGCGCAGTCGGAAGCGACCGGTGCCGGCATGTCGCTGGGGATCATGCATGACCTCGCCGTGGGCGTTCACCCCAACGGGGCCGACGCGTGGGCCCTACAGGACGTGCTGGCCTTGGGCGTCACCGCGGGCGCACCCCCGGATGAGTTCAATCAGCTCGGGCAGGACTGGTCGCAACCGCCATGGCGGCCGGACCGACTCGAGCAGCAGGAGTACCAGCCGTTTCGCGCGCTCATCCAGGCTGTGCTGCGGCACTCAGGCGGGGTCCGGATCGACCACATCATCGGGCTGTTCCGGCTCTGGTGGATTCCCGAGGGAGCCGCCCCAACCGAGGGTACTTATGTGCGCTATGACCACGAGGCCATGATCGGCATCGTCGCGCTGGAAGCGCATCGCGCCGGAGCTGTGGTCGTCGGCGAGGATCTCGGCACCGTCGAACCTTGGGTGCGTGACTACTTACTCCTGCACGGCTTGCTGGGCACCTCGATCTTGTGGTTTGAGCTCGACCGGGACGGAAACGGTGACCCGCTTCCGGCCGAACGCTGGCGGGAGTACTGCTTGTCGTCGGTAACCACGCACGATCTTCCGCCGACAGCCGGGTACCTGGCCGGCGACCACGTGCGATTGCGCGAAACGCTGGGGCTGTTGACCCGACCGGTGGAGGTCGAATTGGAGGCATACCGGGCGGAGCGAGCCGCCTGGCTAGCGGAATTGCGCCGCGTTGGCCTACTCGACGAAGCGGCCGGAGCCGGCGTAACAGCCGGGCCGGAAGACGACCCCGAACAGGTCGTGCTCGCGTTGTATCGCTACCTGGGGCGGACACCGTCACGGCTGCTGGGGGTGGCACTGACCGACGCGGTTGGCGATCGGCAGACCCAAAATCAGCCGGGAACCACAGACGAGTATCCGAACTGGCGAGTTCCGCTGGCCGGCCCCGACGGCCGCCAGGTGCTGCTGGAAGACATCTTCAGCAATGCCAGGGCCGCCAGGCTGGCCAACGCCGTTCGCGATCAGACGACGCCAGAAAGTATCCGGTAGTCCGGTCGGCTTCGGCGGCGACGGGCGTGGCGCCAAGTTGGCCGCTGCCAGCTGTCTCGCTAAAACCGTTGCGTGACTGCAGATTCAAGCCAGGCCATCGCTCTGGGCTACCGCAACTGCGCCAGGTTGCGCACCGAGGTGTGCACCTCGGATCGGAGGATTCTGGCTACCAGCCGCCCAATCGGCCCACCTAGCGGACCCCCCCGGTCATATCGGCGGTCAGGTGAAATACCGATCCCGGGTGACCCGCCGCGACGGTCATCGCCACCGCGAGCCGCACTCCGCCCCGCCCACGCCCCCGCAGCTCTATGTACTTCGGCTGGTCGTATTCGGTAACCGTCCAGCCGATGACGTTGCGGAAGCTCATCGAACCGGTCTAGATCCGAAGCGACCGTCCAGGCGGTAGCGGGCTCGAGATCCGATGACGTCGAAACCTCCACGCGAGCCATGAGCCAGCCCCACTCCCCCTGTTGCCCCTCTTGCCGGCGACACCGGCTCGTCCCCAAACAGGACCGGGGGCGTCGTTCGGGTTCGCATACCCAGCCCCGGCCGGCAGCTAAACGAGAAACGACCCCAGCGGGGCGGCGCCCTAAGCAGTTGTCAGCGGTTGCCCCATCAGGCCAGCAGCCCCGGCGATAGCTATTGATCGCACTGTCGGACAACGGGATTGATGACGATCGGCTAGCCGGACCAAGGGGATCTGGCTAGATTCCGGTCCAGGCGTCGTCCAACTGGGTCGCCACATCGATGATCTGCGCGGCTTGTGAATGCGGTGCGTCGATCTCGTCCGCGACGTACTGGGCGATGAAACGCCGAATCTCACCGTCAACGCCCGCAAGAATGCGCAGGACCTCTCCCCTGATGGATTTCGAGGACACATTGACCGTGATGTCCGACGGACGCGGTTTCGATACGTCGACTATCAGCAGTAGCGGCTCGGCGGCGCGCGCGGTCGCGCGCAACGCGATGTCACCGGTCACCGAGAATCGCTGCTTGTCGAGGCGCAGATCCAACAGAAGATCGATCGACAAGGGAATGTGGATGACGAAGGTGATCAGATCACCCAGCTTTCGGGTCACCCGCGGATCCTGGATTTTGACTTTCGCACTGACTTTGGCGATGCCTCCGGGGCCCTGAGCGATCGGTTCCATCGCGAACTCGCTGCCCGCGATGTCGGCGAACGCCGCCGCGACGCGGTCCGGGGTGACGGCAACCTCAAAAAACCTGCGGCCGAAGTCCTCGTAGGAGACGTAGTCGTGATTTTGCATAGGTTTATACCGTCTCATGTCACCTGCTGAAATGGACACTGATCCGCTCGCGTCGCACAAATATGCCACCTGGGCGCAGGACAGCGAGTGCCGGTGGGGTATCGACCTGTGTGATCTGCAACATGAGCTGGTGACTTGTGAACAACCCCACATGCGGCCGCCTCGATTCGGTGTGTCGGGCGCCGGCCTGCCACCCTTGAACTAATTGGAGGTGTTTGGAGTCTGATGTGCGCCCAGAAATATCCTGAGCAGCGCTCGACCACCTCGCGGATCGAGGGGCTGCTCACCTGGCTTGGTGGCGGGCACTGGCGTGAACTCGGTGAGCGCCATGAGAGGTCCACGCACGCCGTCGCGGGCGCTGTTGTGGCCTTCGGAGCCGTGTTGGCCTGGCTCGTCGCCGGGCTGGCGGTGAGCGAATCGGTGAGCTGGCCCGGCTGGGCCGTGGTTGGCGTGACACTGGTGTTCGGCTTGCTGATTGGAGCGGTTACCCGCGGCACCGCTAGTGCTCTCACTCGACGCTGGCCCAGCATCGTGTGACGCGCCGCGGTCGCGGTCGCCGTCGGCGTGGTGGTGGGCGAGCTCGCCGCGCTTGTCGCATTCTCCGGTTCGATTGACCGATACCTCGACGAACATGCCCTGCGCAACGCGCAGACAGCCCCGGCCGTGGCAGCGGCTTCGGAGTCGCTACGGCAATCGCGCACGGCGCGCCGCTCGCTGGACAACGCGGTCGAAGAAGCTCGCGTCCATCTGGATAGCGCCCTGGTGGTTGCCCGGTGCGAGTACCACCCCACGGCAGACTGCCCACAGACCAGGATCACCGGCGTTTCCGGTCGCGGACCCGAAACACGAACGGCGAATCAGCTTCTCGCGGACTCGCAACGCGAGTTGGACAACGCGCTGGCGGCCCGGGCTCGCCAAGCATCCAACCTGGACGCCAAGGTGGCTCGTGATGAGCAAGCGCTGGCCGAAGCCCAACGCGCGGTGGTCGCCAACGCTGGTGGCGGGCTGGGCACGCGCTGGGTGGCGATGAACGCGCTGACATTCGCCAGCAAGGGCGCGTTGGCGTTGCGGCTGCTGACGATCGCGTTCTTTGCGCTTGTGTACTTGTTGCCGCTGATCCTGTGGCTCTGGCGGGGCGAGACGACTCACGACCGCCATGCGGCGGCGCGCGCGCAGCGCGAGCGTGCCGAGCTCGACGCGGACACCGCTATCGCGGTCAAACGGGCCGAAGTGCGCCAGGCCGCCGAAATCATGTGGGCCGAGCACCAACTCAATCAGACCCGCATGGCCATCGAGGCCCAGGCCGAAATCGACCGTGCGCAACAACGCCGCCGCGTCATCGAAGCACTGGAGCTTCCGATGCACGCTTCGTCGCAACGTACCGACGAGCCAGTGGAGGAAGACATGTATCTGCCGATCGCAGCCGAAGCAGAAGCCGCCGCCAGCCGGGCAGTCGCAGAATTGCCGGCCGGGGCAGCGAAAGCCGATACTGACACGACCCATCACCTTCCGGCGCAGGTCGAGTCGAGCCCGACGGTAGAGCGGCACGAGCAGGACCGCGCGGCGCCGCTGATCCCGTCGATTCCTGACGCCACAAAAGCCGCGGCGCGCTGGATTCGCCCGTTGGTGCCCCCGTTCGTCGCGCGTGTCATCGACAACACCACCCAGCCGATCCGCAGCGCGCGTCAGGTGTTCGAAGAAGTTGAGGAGATCGCTTTTTCGTTCAAGCGCACGCGCAAGGTAACGGTGAACACCGAGAGTTCCGACGACCATCGCGAGCAGCCCGCACCCCAATCCGCCGGTGCCGATGCTCCAGCCCCCGTCAATCGCATCGCTTCGTCGCGCGGAGACGCCGAATCGGGCAGTTGGGCCGAAGACGGCGAAGGACTGGAAACCCACCAGGGGCGGCCCTCGCTGGGGCAGGTGCCTGCCGCAGATGTGGTGGGACTGCCGGTCGGGACGACAAAGCAGCACGGCCGGCGCGAATTGGCCGAACGGGAGGGCCCACGCGAGCTGCGGTCGCCCGACGGTCCGCGCCAGCTCCCGCCCGGCAAATAGTCGTGCGGCTTGCGACAGCGGTCGCACCACAGCGGCGGCGTATTATCCTGCCGACGCGTGGAATCGGTGCCGACAGCAGTGACACCCACCGTTGTATCTGGCCGGATTTCATACGGATTGGGAGCAGGACAGAATCTCGTGGATCTCATCACGGCGGTAAACGCAGGGTCCAGCCCAAAGGAGTTCCCCGCACGAGCGATCGGGATGCGGGTCCGCGCATGAAGGTCAGCGTCTTTCTTGCCGATGCCGCCCATGCCGACGTTCAGTCCGGAAAGATCCACACCCTCGGCCTGGGTTGGCGACAGTGCCAAACACCCACGCCCCCTTTTGCTTTAGTGCTTTTCGTAGACATTGACTGGAATGAGACCAACAAGCAGCACAAGCTGAAGTGCCAGCTGTTGACTACCGATGGTGACTTGGTCGTGGTGCCGGGGCCGAACGGACCGCAGCGTGTGCTCTTCGAAGCCTCCGCCGAGGCAGGGCGACCGCCCGGCGCTATCCACGGTACGTCGGTTCGGATGCCGCTCACCCTCAACATTCCTGCCGGCATTCCGCTGGAACCGGGCATATATGAGTGGCGAGTGGAGGTCGAAGGCTATGCCAGAGCCACGGCGGTCGAGTCGTTCGTGGTGACCGGCCCCGGTGTTCCACCGGCGCCTTCGGAGTGATGGCTTGCGCCGGAATGCCCACCGCGGAAGACACTTTCGTGGTGGCGTTGCACCGGACGGCGTGATATCGATTGCAGCAGGAGAGCGGTTCAATGGGCACTGAGGATCAAGTCACCGTCGATGCCGACCCGTACATCTGGCCTTTCGATGGCGACATTGCCATCGGGCGGACAGCGCTAGTCAACATCGACTGACAAGTCGACTTCGCCGGTCAAGGCGGCTATGTCGACACCATGGGCTACGACCTGTCTTTGGTACGTGTTCCCCTGGGCCCGGCGCAGACCGTGCTCGAAACCGCGCGGAAGCTGGGCCTGCTGATTGTGCACACCCGCGAGGCCTCACCCGAGGTGAGCCGGGATGGGAGATCATCCCGGAGATGGCGCCGTTGCCAGGAGAAATGGTCGTGGACAAACTTGGCAAGGGAAGCTTCTACGCCACCGATCTGGAGTTGATCCTCACCACCCGCCGTATCACCCATCTGATCTTCACCGGCATCGCCACTGATGTCTGTGTCCACACCACGATGCGCGAAGCCAACGACCGAGGGTACGAGTGCCTACTGCTCTCTGACTGCACCGGCGCGACCGACTACGCCAATCACCTTGCCGCCCTGAAGATGATCACCATGCAGGGCGGTGTGTTCGGCGCCCATGCCACCGGCGCGGCGCTCCTCGAGGCGTTCGACAAAATCCGCGACAGGCAGGCCCACGCGGAACTGGGCGGCACCCACGCCGACACCCCGCGAGCGGTCCTGGCAAGACGCTAGTTGGAGGGATCGCCGCCGGCACCACCGGAGCCGCCGGCGCCACCGGACCCGCCGGACCCGGTGTCGCCGTTGGGCGGATTGCCCCCTGAGCCAGCGTCGCCGAGTTTGCCGCCTTCCCCGATACCACCGATGACGCCGCTGCCACCCGTGCCGCCGTGGCCGCCGGTACCTCCGTAGGCACCCCCGCTGCCGAACGGTGCGGGCGCCCCAGTACCGCCGGCGCCACCGGTGCCGCCGTCACCACCGGCCCCGCCGGCGCCGTTGAAGCCGTTGCCGCCGTCACCGCCAGTGCCACCCACCTTTGCCTCGATGCCAACGCTCGCATCGTATCCGGGGCCGCCCCTGCCGCCGTTCCCGCCGTTCCCGCCGATGGTGCCGTTGCCACCGTCACCGCCATCAGCGCCCTCGTAGGCAGCCGAACTGTAACTTACGGGTTGCTGGTTCGGGGCGTCTCCGCCGTCCCCGCCATCCCCGCCAGGCCCGATCGCACCGTCGCCCCCATTACCACCTCTGCCTCCCCAGATTTCGGCGAGACCGTTGCCGCCGTCACCACCGTCCCCACCGGTGCCCCCGTCTCCGCCGGAACCGCCTCGACCGCCCTCCCCTGGGTTCCAGAGACCGAAGCCGTCGCCGCCGTCGCCACCCGAGCCGCCGTTACCGCCGGCTCTCCAGGCGCCGGTGGTGCCGGTGCTGCCCTGAGTGGACCCAGTCCCGCCAGCGCCGCCGGCCCCGCCGGCAAAGGCCTCGCCGCCCCTACCACCGTCCCCGCCGTTGCCTGCGCGATTCGTCAAGGTGGCGTCGAGTCCGTCCATCCCAAGACCGCCGGTGCCGGCGAATCCGCCGTTGCCGCCGTCTCCACCGTCACCACCGGCTCCTCGGGTGCCACCGCCACCAGCGCCCGCGGCGCCGCCGTTGCCGCCAGCCCCGCCATCGCCACCACCCTGGCCGTCGCTGCCGTCTCGGTCGGTCCCGCCGCTCGGCCAGCGCCCGCGGCGCCGCCGTTGCCGCCAGCCCCGCCATCGCCACCACCCTGGCCGTCGCCGCCGTCTCGGTCGGTCCCGCCGCTCGGAACGCTGCCGTTGTTGCCGTTGTGCCCGTTGCCGCCGTCACCGCCCTCACCGCCCGCGCCACCTGCCGGGCCCGTGGTACCGACCTGGCCGGCCCCGCCAGTTCCGCCGACACCGCCGTCGCCGCCACTGCCACCGGTGCCACCATTGCCGGCATTGGCCCCGCCCTTGCCACCTGCTCCACCCACGCCGCCGTCGCCGGCCTGTCCGCCGGCTTCACCGTTGCTACCAGCTGAGACACCTGCGGCCCCAGCCTTGCCCGCGCCACCATTGCCGCCGGTACCGCCGTCGCCCCCGTCGCCGTAGAGCCCGCCGTCACCGCCGGCACCTCCCGCCCCGCCGGCGACACCGATTGCACCGCTGCCGCCGTTGCCGCCTTTGCCGCCGTTGCCGCCGTTGCCGCCGGTGGTGAGGCTGAGCCCGTCTGCGCCATGAGCGCCGGTGGTGGCGCCGGCTCCACCAGCCCCACCGCCCCCGCCCAGGCCCGGATCGCCACCGTCGCCGCCCTTGCCGCCGACGGCACCCGAGCCGGCGGCCGCGTTTGCTCCGCTGCCGCCGGTGCCGCCCTCTCCGCCGGCCCCACCATCACCACCGGCTCCACCGCCCCCCTGGATGCCGTCGGAGAATCCCGCGGCCTGTGACAAACCACCCGCACCGCCGTTGCCGCCGGCCCCACCGACGCCGCCAGCGCCCCCGTCACCCGCGTCGCCACCGTTAAGGCCGGCCTTAGACGAGCCGTTGAACCCGTTGCCGCCTCGGCCGCCGGTTCCGCCAGTGCCGCCACTGCCACCGTCACCGCCATCGCCACCGTGACCGGCCAGGGTGCCACCCACGCCTCCGGCGCCTCCGTCGCCACCTGCCCAACCGGAACCACCGGCACCGCCGTTGGCACCCACCACATCGCTCGACCCGGCCGTGCCGATCGATCCGGTACCTCCGGTGCCGCCATTGCCGCCATTGCCGTAGCGCCCGCCGTCGCCGCCCGCACCGCCAGCGCCCCCGGTGCTGCCGGTGGGACCCGTCGTACCGCTGCCGCCGTTACCGCCGTCACCGCCGTCGCCGCCAGTGGTCTGGGTCAGCCCATCCGCGCCGTGGGCGCCGGTAACCGAGCCGGTTCCACCAGCCCCTCCATCCCCGCCGTCGCCGCTATCGCCACCGTGGCCACCATTGCCCCCAGCTAGCCCCGAGCCGGCGGCCGCGTTCGCGCCATCGCCACCATCACCGGCGCCTCCACCGGCCCCACCAACACCACCCATACCGCCACTGCCACCAGCGGTGCCGTACAGGCTCAGCTCGGTACCGTCAGCACCACGGCCACCGTCGCCACCAATACCCCCGGTACCACCGTCTCCACCAGCACCACCAACACCACCGTTGCCGTACCGGCCACCATCACCACCAGCCCCACCAGCACCACCGCTGGCACCCACGGTGCTGGCATTGGCCCCATCCCCACCGTCACCGCCGTCGCCGCCAGTGGTCGGGCTCTGCCCGGGGACGCCGTGGTCACCCACGACCGAGCCGCGACCGCCGGCTCCACCAGCACCACCCACACCCGGGTCACCGCCCTGCCCGCCGGCACCACCGGCGCCACTTCCAGTCAGGAATGAACCCGCGGCCCCATCACCGCCATCACCCGCGGCCCCGCCAGCACCACCAGACCCGCCGGCACCCCGACCGCCCAAGAACCTGATCAGGCCGCCCTTGCCGCCATCTCCGCCAACCCCACCGACTCCACCGCTGCCACCGCTTCCACCACCGTCGCCAGCACTACCCGCGACAATCCCGTTGGCACCTGCACCGCCCGCTCCGCCAAGCCCCCCGACGCCGCCCAAGCCTCCCGCGCCGCCGGCACCGATCAACCAGCCACCCCGCCCGCCGGCACCACCGTTGCCGGCGCTGCCGCCGTCGCCGCCGGACTCACCAATCCCGCCCGATATCTCGTCGGCGCCGTTTCCGCCGGCACCCCCACTGCCACCGGCACCCCACAACCCGGCGGCAGCGCCACCGGAGCCGCCGTCGCCGCCGGCCCCGCCGTCTTGGCCGCCAACACCGCCAGCGCCACCCAGACCGCCGGTGCCGATCAGACCCGCATTTCCACCGGCACCACCGCCACCACCAGCACTAGCGAGGCCCCCGCCACCGGATCCACCGGCTCCGCCGGCACCCCACAACCAGGCCCCTCCGCCGGCACCGCCGGCACCGCCACTCAACGCACCCTGTCCGCCAGCACCGCCGACGCCGCCGTTGCCGTACACCAACCCGCCACGCCCGCCGACACCGCCACTACCGCCGTTGCCCGCCGCGTTGATTCCACCCGCTCCGCCGGCGCCGCCATTGCCAAACAACCCGGCCGACCCGCCGGCACCACCGGACTGACCAGCCGCTCCCGAGCCGCCGGCACCACCGTTCCCCCACAGCAAGCCCCCGGCCCCACCAGCCTGGCCGGACCCTGGCGTTGCATCCACGCCATTGCCGATCAACGGACGTCCCAACCACGACTGTGTGGGCGCATTAATCGCGTTCAGCGCATTCTGTTCCGCGAGTTGCAAGGCCGATATGAGCGATGCATTAGCCGTCTCCGTGCTGACATAAATTCCGGCGCCCGAAGTCAGCGTCTGCACAAATTGTTCGTGAAACGCCGCCATCCGGGTGCTGAGCGATTGATATTCGGCCGCGTGAGTACCGAACAACGTCGCAATCGCCACCGACACCTCATCGGCCGCAGCGGACAGCACCGTCGTGGTCGGTCCGGCTGCCGCGGCATTGGCCGCCCCGATCGAAGACCCTGATCGAAGACCCAATCCGCACCAAGTCCGACGCGGCTCCGGCAACCAGCTCCGGGGACACAGTGACAAGCGACATTCTCACCCCCAGGTTTGAAAGAAGTGGCCCTCACGATAGGGCCATCCTGGGGCAATATCTGCAGGTCAGATGCATCGCACGAAACTTGAAAGACGCCCGGCAGCCACCGTCGGCGGTGCCGTCTCAATGCTGGACCACCACCTGCGGTTACCCGGAGATTTTTTCCCGCGGCCGTCTCAAGTCCGAGAAACGCGAGAAGAGCTGACAAAAGCCGAATATGGTTCTGTTTCAAACCGGGCAGTGGTCCCGCCATGGCCGGAACCGGCACCTCACCCTGCTGACACGTCTCGCCCGCACCCATCAATTGCGAGAAAGCTACCCGCACTGATGAAAGGGCTGAGTCGCGGATGCCTTCTCACGACGAGAACAAACCGAAAAACCGGCGGTTCGACAGAAAGGACGGCCCACTCAAATGGCTGGTAAGAATTGGATTGTCGGAGACCGCAGCGCCGTCGCCGCCGAACTGATCTACGACGCAGCCGCCGAGTTGATCGCAAGCGACGGTACCCGTCGAGCCACGAATGCCGGGGCAGTTCCGCAACCGCCGGCAGCGACGGGTGTGCACCCACCTCTGCGGACAGGTCAAACAGGTGCATGGCGATCTGGACGCCACCGACACCATCGGTGAGCGCGTGGTGGAACTTGCAGATCACGGCGGCACCACCATCTTGGAGGGAATGCCGGGGCAGTTCCGCAACCGCCGGCAGCGACGGGTGTGCACCCACCTCTGCGGACAGGTCAAACAGGTGCATGGCGATCTGGACGCCACCGACACCATCGGTGAGCGCGTGGTGGAACTTGCAGATCACGGCGGCACCACCATCTTGGAGGCCCTCGATCAGCGTCGTCTCCCACAGCGCCCTGGCCCGGTCGAAGTCTTGCATCTCGGCCAACCGGGCCATCTCGAGCACATCCTCGAACGTCCCGGCTCCGGACACCGTCACCCGCCGCATGTGGTAGTCCAACTCGAAGTCGGCGTCCGGCTCCCATCGAGGCGGAGCGGGTGGCGGGGATTCCACCACCCGCTGCCGAAACATCGGCATCTCACGGCTGATCAGGTCGAACCGCTGGCGAACCTCATCCCAATCCGGAGATCGATCCAGCAACAAGACCGTGACGACGGTGGATCGAAGGCGCGGATCGCTTTCCATCGACCAGGTAAACGCGTCGCTTTTGCGCATGAATTCGGTCATGTTGACTCCACGCACAAAACGTACGCCAGTCCGTGACCGGGGTCACTAGCGTGTTGGCCGCCAATGACTTTGGCCCCCATGAATTGGGGCCGTTAGTCGACCCCCGGGTCAGGCGCCCAGCACCCGCCGGGTGTAGTCATTGAGAAAGACGCGGTTGGGATCCAGCCGGTCGCGGACCGCGGTGAAGCGGTCCCAGGCCGGATAGCGCTCCCGCAGGCTGGCAGCCCGTTGATAGTGACGCTTGCCCCAGTGTGGCCGGCCGCCGTACTCATCCATGATCGCTTCGACCGCCCGGAAGTAGGTCTCGAATTCCATCCCGGTGTACTGATGCACCGCGATGTAGCAGGTGTCCCGCTCGTAGGCGGTGGACAGAAACGCATCGTCGGGAGCGCTGAAGCGGACCTCGAGGGGGTACATGATCGGCAAGTCGCGACGGCGCACGACCTCGATGACGCGGCGAACCGCCTCCCGCGCATTCTCACGCGGAATCGCGTACTCCATCTCGGTGAATTTGACGTTGCGCGGACTCGGGTAGACCTTCCAACCACGATCTTGCACGCTCGAGGGCGACATCAAACTCGTCAACAAACGATTCAGTTTCGGTGCTGTGCTGGGGAACTGCCGACCGGTCCGGCAGACAAGGCCTAATCCAACGTTTTCGAATTGGTCCCCCACCCGACGCCTCCACTCGGGTACGGGCATGGGGGGCTCTTCGCTGCGGCGCGTGGTCCGTGTCAGCGCCGTCTCGGCATAGGGAAACACGAAAAACTCGAAGTGGTCGTTGTTGTCGACATGCTCATCGAGCCGCTCGAGCGTTTCAGCGAGGGGCTTGAGCTCGTCGTCACGATGCAACGTGAACAGCGGCACTACCTTGAGGGTGAGCTGCGAAATCACCCCGAGAGCGCCGATAGACACCCGTGCTGCCAGATAGTCATCACCCTCGGATAGCTCTAGCACCTCACCGCTGGCGGTGACCAGTCGTAGCGCAACGATTTGCGCTGACACGTTGGCGAAGCGGGCTCCGGTCCCATGCGTCGCGGTCGCGGTCGCACCGGTGATGGACTGCTTGTCGATGTCGCCCTGGTTTTCCAGCGCCAGACCGTGCTCTGCGAGCTGCGAAAAGAGTGGACGCAGTTTGGCCCCGCCCTCGACAGTGGCCAGACCGGCCTCGGGATCCACGTTGACGATCCGCTGCATCCCGGCCATGTCGACCATCACGCCGTCAGTGCATGCGCAGTCGGTGAACGAGTGCCCGCTGCCGACCGCGCGCACTCGCTCGCCGCGCTGGCCGGCTTTTGCGACAAGCTCTGCCAATTCGGCTTCCGAAGCTGGCCGGACAATCTCCGACGGCGCACAGTACTGCTCGCCGGCCCAATTTCTCCACACAGTTTTCACCGCGCCAACTCCCTCACTACCGACTCGGCCACGGTGACCGCGTGTGCCACCGTCTCATAATTGACGTTGTCCGGCGTATCGGACATCTGATGGTAATTCGACAGCGCTTTGTGGCGGTCGATCGACGAGAAGCACGCCGTCGGGTAACCCGCCCGGCTCATGATCACGGCGTCGGTGCTGTTGCGAGAGCGCATGCCGCGCCGCAGCGGCGCCTCGGCCCGGTCGGCGGCACGCGCCACCAGGTCACGGAATGGCCGGTGGTAGTAATCCTCCATAACCGTGGTGCCTTCACCTTCGAGCATGATGAGTTCGGGCGAGCCGATGGTGTCGAAATTGAGGAAATACGTGTGGTCCCGGTCCAGTTCGGGCTTGTGGCGGGCGACAAATCCGTAAACGCCACCCTGCAGTTGTTCTTCGGCGCCCAGCGACACCAGTAGCACCCGCACGCCCGGCACCGGTCGCTCGCGTAGCCGCTCGGCGAGGGCAACAAGCAACGCGACGGCCGAGAGGTTGTCGTTGGCCCCGGGCACGATTGGACTGCGAGCGATGTCGGTGAACGCCGCTACTCCGATCGCGCTCATGGCTGCGCCCGCGATCATCGTTTTCCGGCTACCGCGCCAAGCACCGACACCGGCGACGATCGGCGCCAAGATTGACGGCCACCAGTTCGGTAGCGAGGTGTCGATGCGCTCGACGATCCCCGGGAACCGCTCGACAAAGAAGCGTTGATAGCCCGGCTCAAAGAACTTTCCGCTGTGGGCGGCGTCATGGTGGGCGCACACCACAACCGTCTCCTGCCCGTCTAGGTCTCCGGCCTCGGCCACAACATTCCAAGTCGTTCGCCGCTGTTGGAGCGACTTGCGTGCGATGCGCACCCCGTTCGAGCAGTCATCGGCGATCGCCAGTCCGGCTCCCACGCCAGCCAGCGCGGCAATGCCGCGCAGCCGCCGACTGATCAGCCCGGCGGCGGCCGCGCCGACCCCAACCGCCGACAATCTGGCGTGTAGCTGCGGATAGCCGTCGTAGAACTGCTCCTCTTCGATCCGTGCATGTTGGGCCCCAGCCGCATCAAGCCAGTCCACGATGCGCAGTGCCGCCTCGTGCTCACCCGGGTCACCGGCCGCTCGCTCGATCGGTGCCAGCGTCTCGATGATCGTGCGCATCGTGGCAAGCTCGTTAGGCAGTACCGTGATCGGACTCATTGCAGCTCCTTATCGCGCAATTCGTAAGCGAGGCAAACCTTTTCCGGCGCCGAAGGCTATTGGCTCTTTAGAGAAATGTGCGTCCCTCACCCCGGTAGGTCGGGACGACGTCGACGACCTGCGCGCCACGAACCAGATACAAGCGATCGAATCGCTCACAGAGTTCGCCGGCCTTGGTGTGGCGGAAGTAGACCTTGTCGCCAACCTTGAGCCGTCGCGCCGCGCGGCCCGACAGCGGTGTCTGCACCTCGCCGGTGCCCTCCATCGGGTCGAGCTTCAACCCGCTGGGCAGATAGGGGCTGGGCATCCGGTCTTTTGCTCCGACTCCGCTGGCCAGGTAGCCGCCGCCGAGCGCGGTGACGGTCTTGGCTCCGGGTCGGCGGCATATCGGCAACGCAAACATCGCCGCTGGCTGCAGGGAGAACGCCGAGTAGGAGTCAAACAATGTCGGCGCGTAGAACCCGGAGCCGGCGGTCGCTTCGGTGACCGCGGACTCGTGGGCGACCAGTTGAAGGTCTCCGGTGCCGCCGGCATTGACGATCTCGAGTTCAGCGACCTCGCTGACCAGTTCAACGGCGCGAACGCGGCGTTCGCGCAGCTCTGCGAAGGATTCGCGCTGCATCCAGCGCACGATCGCGTTTTGGGCGAATTTGCCTGCCACCTGGTCCCCGAACCCGGCGATGTGGCCTTCGTAGGACATGAGTGCGACCAGTCGCAGCCGTGGCCGCCGGGCGATCTCCAGCGCAAGCTCGCGTGCTTGTTCGGGGGTGTGCAACGGGGAGCGCTTCGGGCCGACCTTGACCCGTCCTCCCGCTCGCCAATAGCCGGCGTCGAGGTCCAGGCACAGCCGAACCGGCCTGTCGGTTGCTCGGTCGATCAGGTCGAGGTGTTCGACGCTATCGACCATGACGATCGGCGCCCGCGCGGGGTTTTCGGCGGTTAGCTCGCCCAGCTCACGCAGCCCGGTGCGATCGGTTGTCGGATAGGCAAGCAACAGGTTGTCGAAGCCCTGTCCGGCCAGCCAGAGGGTCTCGGCCAGCGTGAAGGTCATCAGACCTTCGAATCGTGGGTTCGAGTCCAGGATTTCGCGCTGCAGCGGCCTGCATCGCAATGACTTGGACGCTGCCCTGATGGGCTTGTCGCCCGCGCGCGAAAGCATTTGGCCGGCATTGCTCCACATCGCGTCGAGGTCGACGAACGCAAACGGCGCATCTTGGTCGGCAAACGCTTCCTCGTACCGCTGCAACCGATTCTGCTCATCTAGCCTGGCCATCTCGTCCGAGCGTTGCTCGCGACCCACCTCGTGCACGCCGCCACCCTACTGAACGTGGCCCACGCAGGGACAGAGGATCGGCCATGTTGCGCCCAGGGATCACCGGATATGCCACATTGTGTGCGGATCGCCTGCGAATTTGCGCAGCCATGTGCAAATTTCCCTTGAATTGCTGCCGGCGGCGTCCGTGCGCGCTAGGGAAGTCCGTTCGACCCGTTCTGGCCGAAGATGAAACCGCCGCTACCGCCGGCGCCACCGGCCGCGCCTCCGGTGCCGTCGCCGCCGTCGCCCCCGTTGCCGATGAGCACCGCACTGCCGCCGGTACCACCGAAGCCCGTGCCCCCTGGCGCACCGTTGCCCCCGGCACCGCCGTTGCCGAAGAACAGCGCACCCGAGCCGCCGGCACCGCCCGCTCCCTGGCCGCCCGCGCCGCCATCGCCGCCGGCTCCGCCATTGCCGAAGAACGCCGAGGCCGCGCCACCCTGGCCGCCCGCGCCGACGCTGGTGCCCCCGCCCGCGCCACCGTTTCCGCCGGTACCGCCGTTGCCGAAGATCAGGCCGCCGTCACCGCCGTTGCCGCCGGTGGCATACAGCGCCCCGTTGGTGCTGGTGGCCCCACCGTTGCCCCCGGTCCCGCCGACCCCGAAGAACAGCCCGGCTCGCCCACCATTGCCGCCAGTCCCGCCCACCGGCTGGGTTGTCAACGGCACCGCTGCGGTTTCACCGGCACCGATACCACCACCGCTGCCGCCGGTGCCGCCGAAACCAAGGAACTGGGCGTCACCGCCGGCCCCACCAAAGCCCCCTGAGCCGGCAAAACCGTTGGCGACGACGCCCGTGCCTCCGGAACCACCGAGGCCACCGTTACCGCCGGCCCCGCCCGTGCCGAAGATCCAGCCTCCCGGGCCGCCTACGCCACCGAGGCCACCCACCCCGCCGTTGCCCCCGTCATTGCCACCGCTGGCGCCATCGCCCCCGATACCGCCGTCGCCGCCGGCCGCTCCGTTGCCGAACAAACCAATTGCGCCGGCATCGCCGCCGGAGCCGCCATGTCCACCGGAGCCCGCCCATGCCGCCATATCCGCCGATGGTCTCGGTCGTCGTGTCGCTAAGCCCACCGGTGCCACCGGCACCACCGAAGCCGATCAGAGCCGCACCACCGCCGCCGGCACCCCCGGTCCCGCCAACGCCGCCCGCCGACAGAATGGTCTGCCCGACGCCGGTGGGCGGCGCCACCCCGCCGGTTCCGCCGGCGCCACCGGCACCTCCGTAGCCGTAGAGCAGGCCTGCCCCTCCACCGTTGCCGCCGTTTCCGCCGCTGGTACCCACAAACCCGGCTAGCGGAGCGCCGCCGCCGTTGCCGCCGGCCCCGCCGGCACCGCCGTTGCCCCACAGCAGCCCGCCGCTGCCGCCGGCCCCCCCGTTGAATCCGTTGACACCCGCGACGGTGGAGTCTCCCCCGGCTCCGCCGGCACCGCCGTTGCCCCAGAGCCCGGCACTCCCGCCGTTGCCCCCACCCTGATTGTTGGCGCCGGACCCGCCGTTGCCGCCGTTGCCGTACAGAAACCCGCCATTACCACCGCTTTGCCCGGTTCCCGGCGCCCCGTCGGCGCCATTGCCGATCAGCGGCCGGCCGAACAGCGCCTGGGTCGGTGCATTGATCAGGTTCAGCGCGTCCTGCAGGGGTGAGACGCTGGCCGCCTCGGCCAGAGCGTAGGAACCCGCTCCCGCATTGAGCGCCTGCACGAACTGCTCATGAAACAGCGCGGCCTGCGCACTCAGGGACTGATAGGCCTGGGCATGTGCGTCGAACAACGCCGCGACCACAGCCGATACCTCGTCAGCGCCAGCGGCGCGCACCGACATCGTTGGGGCAGCGGCGGCGGCATTGGCCGCGCTTATCGATGAGCCAACGCTCGCCAGATCGGTAGCCGCCGCAGCCACCATCTCTGGCGCTGCGATGAGATACGACATCAGTGACCTCCCACCACGTCACACAGACCCGGCAGCCGCCCGGTCGCCATCGAACCCTCGGCAAGGGTATCGCTATCAAGTCAGCACACCCCGCATTTGCGGGTGACCTATCAAGCGTTTCGCTCGATGGCGCCGGAACGTTTCAGCCGGCCGCACTTCCGACGCTTCCGGGAACGCTGCGCAGCAGCTGAGACCATCAGGTGGCGTTGGTTTGGGCCTCCGCGAATTCGCAAAACGCGGTGTAGGCCCGCGCGCCGTAAATCGTGGCCGGTCCGCCGTGCATCAAGATGGTGACGCCGATGGCCTCAGCGGCTTCCTCCGGAGTGGCCCCGGCGCGTGCGGCAGCCTGCGCGTGGGAGGCAATGCAGCCGTCACACCCTTCCACTACACCGATCGCCATCGCCATGAGCTCCTTGACCTTGCGGCTGAGGGAGCCGTCGGCGAAGGCGGCACCACTGAGCGCCGCGAATCCCTTGTAGACCTCCGGGATCTGCTGACGTAGCGCCCGGTGTTGGGGCCGCAATTCCTCGAGAACCTCGTGATGGTGCTGGTCTGACATAGCTGTATTACCCCCCTTGGGTGTTAGGCGGAATGGGTGGACTCGGATCGACGGTCACACTTGCGACGGATTAGCGACGCTGGAATTCTCCAATTCGCCGATGACCGCCTTCAGCTTGCCCGAAACCTCTTCGGCGATCGGCACCAGCATCGGTTCGCCGGTCACGTCCGCCATCATCTGGGGATTCATCGCCTCGATGATGATGGTTCCGTCCCGCTCGGGGTCGGCCCGCACCACGACGTTGCACGGCAACAGCGTGCCGATCTGACGATTGACCCCGATAGCGCGGTGGGCCAGGGGTGGGTTGCAGGCGCCGAGGATCAGGTAGTCCTCCATGTCTTCGCCAAGTTTGGCTTTCAGCGTTTCCTTCACATTGATCTCGGTCAGAACGCCAAAGCCTTGCCCGGCCAGCGCCCCGCGGGTGAGTTTGACTGCCTCGTCAAAGCTCGTGTGCAGCGTGGTCGACAACGCAAGATTCATTACCAGTGCCTCCCTATCCTTCGTTAACGCTGTTCAGGCCAGCGCCAGAAACAGCTTTTCCAATTCGGCTTCAGTCAGTGGCGGTGCGCCGTCGGCCGTGGCGCCCAGCGCGCATTCCCGCAGCCCGGTCGCGACGATCTTGAACCCGGCGCGGTCCAGGGCGCGTGATACCGCGGCAAGCTGGGTAACCACGTCTTTGCAGTCGCGGCCCTGTTCGATCATTGAGATCACTCCGGCAAGCTGCCCCTGGGCACGGCGCAACCTGTTCAGCACGGCAGCCATGCTGTCCTGATCACCAATCACGATGAGTCCTCTCTCGTTGAGCGTTACCGCCATAGTACCCTGGGGGGTATAAAACAGCCAGTGGCTCGATGCGGGGAATAATACCCCTATGGGTATCAGTTGTCCGAGTGGGTATCCCCGAAAGAAAGGACACACAATGCCTACCGTCAGCCTCAACCACGACACCTTCGAGTCGACCGTCACCGATAATTCTCTTGTTCTGGTTGACTTTTGGGCCTCCTACTGCCGCCCCTGCCACGCTTTCGCGCCAACCTATGAACGATCGGCGCAGACTCACCCCGACGTCGTACACGCCAAGGTTGATACACAAGCGGAGCCAGCGCTGGCGGCCGCGGCGGGTGTGCGCTCAATTCCGACGGTAATGGCGTTTCGGGACGGCGTGCTGGTCTATAACCAGCCCGGTGCCATGCCCTCGGCCGTCCTCGAAGACCTGATCGGCCAGATGAAGTCACTGGACATGGACAAGGTGCACGCCACGATCGCCGCCCGCAAAGCCGCCACGGCGGGGTAGCCGATTCGGCCGCGACCATAGACCATGTACGCCCGGGGCGGTCGCGGGCTTGCCGGTCGGCACGCGTTACGCGCGCGCCAGCAGCCAAGCCCGCCCGTCACCTTCACCCGCGGCGATCGGGTCGAGTTCGGCAAACGCGGTGGACAACTCACCGGGGGCGGCCCGGTACGTCCCCGCAGCGGCGCCAACCTCGCTCAAAGCGACCAGGGCGACCAGCCCGCCCGGGGCCAGACGCTCGATAATGGCCGCGTCGAGGCGGCGGTCACGAAAGTTGTGACACACGATCAGGTCGACAGGCGGTCCATCCGGCAGGCCGTCGTCGAGGTCGACAACGTCGAAGCGGCATCGCACGCTAACCCCACTGCGCTCAGCCAAGTCTCGCGCCTGGGCGATTGCCACAGGGGAAATGTCGAGCCCCAAGACATCCAGACCCCGGCGGGGCAACCAGACCGCCCCGAGCCCTTGTCCACACCCCAGATCGAGAGCCCTGCCCGCGGCGGGAACCAACTTCAGGTGAGCCTGTAGCAGGGCCGGCGGACGCACCGCGCTCACCGCTGCGGGCCCTAGGCTCGCGTAGCGCCGGTCCCAGCGACGGCGGTCGGACTCGGCCACACGCGCCACCATACGACGACCGCGACAACACCGGTGAACCTGAGCGGTGGCCGAACACCCCGGGTAACGAATGCTCAGGCGGTCCGCCCGCTCCGCAGTTCTGGACATATGTCTACTTATGGACTGGGCGTTGACGCCCCTGTCGCCACGGATCAGGACCGGCACGTCCAATTAATCACTTGGCAATAGCCTGAATAGCCGATCCGCTCAAGTTTCGGGGTGACATTGTCGGGCGAGCCCGGATATTCCTACACTGGACTCGTGTCTAGCGATAACGCCGATCCACCCGATGCCGGCACCGGCGCACCCGTGCCGGCGGGGCGCCGATCGGATCGGCGGCCGGCGCAGACCATCCGCAAGGTGCTTGAAGCCGGATTGGACGAACTCCGCGCAACATCATTCGCCAACCTGACGATGCGCGCGGTTGCGGCTCGCGCCGGGGTGTCGCCGGCCAGTGCCTACACCTACTTTCCTTCGAAGAGCGCTCTGGTGGCGGCGGTCTACCTCCGGCTGCTGCGCGACCTGCCACTGCATACGGATGTCAACGACACCACCAAGACCCGGGTGAGCGCGACCATGCGGGATATGGCGATGGTGGTGGCCGACGAACCCGAACTGACCGCCGCCTGCGGCACCGCGTTGATGGCCGACGATCCGGCAGTGCAACCGCTGCGCGCGCAGATCGGCGAGGAAGTAGCGAGGCGGATCGGCGCCGCGCTGGGACCGGGTTGGCCACGCTCGGTCAAGTCGACCCTGCAGATGACGTTTTCCGGCGCCCTGATGACCGCGAGATTCCTCAGTTACGAGGAGATAGCCGGACAACTTGACGAGGCGGTGAACCTCATCCTCGGCGCGGCCATTGCCTGAAAATTACTCGGGCGCAGCGCAATCCGATCGTGGCTTCCGATCACAGATGTGGCAGCGGATCGTGCCGTCGACGGGCATTCGAAACCCGGCCTCCGCGGGCGAGAATGAAAACCTCAGCGGGCGCCGGAGTTCTCTAGGTAGGCGACAATGGCGTTGGTCAGCCCGCGGCGCGCCTCATCGAGGTCTGAGTATGTCCCCAGCTGCTTCTCGGAGGTGATCCCACGCATCGCACCCGGGATGAAGGCGGCCACTTCTCGTACCCGATTGGGGTCGACCTCCAAGCCGGCGAATGCCTTCTGGCAGGCCAAGGCCCAGCTGCGCTGCCACGACGACAGTTCGGCGGCCGTGCGCGGATAGTTTCGTTCGAGTTCGTCACGATTGTTGGGCAGTGCCCTGCGCAATGTCTCGATGGCCCGGGAGTGAGTGGACGTCAGCCCCTCGTACAAGGTGTCGATGATGGCGGCGACTCGCTCCGGTAGTGGGCCGCCGGAGACGGCATTCGACGGCAACTCCCCACGCCGCTCGGCCGTGCGATGCAGCACCGCTGCCCAGAACCCGTCGATGTCGCCAAACTGGTACTTCACCGCGCCCCACGTGGCTCCGCATTCCTTGGCGATGCGATTCGCCGAAGCCGCGCCCGGGTCACCAGAGGCCAGCGAGCGTAGCGCCGCCTCCAACATGCTCTCGCGCGTCGCATGTCCGCGTCGGTTTGTACGCCGTCCCTGCACGCCCAGATCTGTCATTCCCGGCATGCTAGTGCTCGCATTCTGCCGCCACGCGGGCGCCACACAGCAGCCACGAAATCCAGCCAACAGATTCGCTCAGCGACCTTCGTGTGCCAGGATCCGCACGGATACCCGAAATTCGCCGAACACCGGTTTGCCAATGATTACGACGAAATTCCCCACCAAACCGTGCGTAGCCGTATCCGGGCACTACCAGCACGAACCCGGCTTATTTGCGCTCGCGGTTTGATCGATCGGCCGAGTTCGGAGATCCTCTACGAGCTGAGGTTGAGCACCACGCTGATGAGGAGTCGCTATGGTGGGTCTGGCGGAGATTGCGCTGAACACGGCGCCCATATTCGGTGGCGCACTGCTTGCCGTTTCGGCCGGTCAATTCAAGCGCCCCGACTACCGGGCAATAATCAAGCAAGACATGGACCTGCTGGATCGGCTTCCACCGGATGCCACCGAGCGGCGCGCGGATCTGCAGCGCACGATCGATTCACGCATCGATGACCTGGTGAACATATCCCAGCGCAACCGCGCGCTGCGTCAGGCTGCCGCGTCCTACCAGGGCAATTGGCGAGATCTGGTGCTCCTGCTGTGTGTGGTGCTCTTCACCTTCGTCTGGTGGGGCGTTAGTCATAGTCGAGCCAATTGGCTGCCGACATTCATCGCGCTGATCGTGCTTTCCTGTGTAGCGGCCGTCTACGCGGGACGCGGTGTGCTTCGGGCCATAACCTCGCTGCTGGCACGTGGGCAAGACCAAGCCTGACGAGCGGGCGCATCGCCACCGGTCACCGCGATGGAGCCTTCAGTACCCGCGGCCGCCAAAGGTTTCCAGCATCTCGAGCGCCGCGTCGATCCCGGGCTGGATCGTCGGCCCGTAGTGGCTGACCAGTTGTGCGAGCGCGCGGGCGATGTGCGGACCGACCGCCCCCGCGGCCAGCACCTGCTCGGCCAACACGATGCCGTTGACCAGATGAGAAGCGCTTAGCCGGCCATCTGAGGTGACCTCGTAGCGCCAGTCGCCGATCAGGATTCGTTCCGGTTCCGATCGAAAGAATCCGCGCCGGGCCGGGGTGAGAACGACCCCCGGAACTGCGCAAAAGACCTTGACCACCATCCCGACTCCCCCCGGGCCGGCCAACGCTGCCCCCACGGCATCGCTGACCCGTTGCTGGTCGTACCCGGTCATCAACCACTCATCGGCAGAACGAATGACGGCGTGATGCTCTGCGGTTCGCCGCTGCGACGCACTGCCGTTCCGGCCACATAGAACTCCACCGTGTGATGTCCCCACGCATAGTTGGAGATGGCGAAGTGCACACCCACGACTCCGGAGGCGCCGTCCCGTTCCGCCTCGGCCTGCATCCGAGACATCGCAAGTTCGCGGGCCTGGTAGCTGCCCTGAGTCCATTGCGGCATCTCGACGTTGCGCCCAACCTGGCTCAGCGTCTTCAAGAATCCTTGGACCGCAATGTGGAACACGCAATTGCCCATCACGAATGCCACGGGCGCGAATCCCGAACGCAGCAGGGTCGTCAGGTCCTGGCCGGACAGGTGGCTGGTAAACGCTTGTCCGTTGGGGCGCCGAAAGGCCCCGGGCTTGGCGGTGTAGCGGACAGCGGTGCCGACGGCGATGAATTCGAGATGTTGTCCTTCACCCTGATGGCGCCAGTCCAGTCGGACCCCGACAATTCCGTCCGCGCCCAACGCATCGGCTTCGGCCTGCATCCGCGACATTGCGTTCCAGCGGGCGCGATAGGTCGCGTCGGTCAGCACCGGCAGCTCCGATTGCTGTCTGATGCCGGTGAACTGGTAGCCAACGTGGTAGACCGAAACCCCCATCACGAGTTCGATCGGTTCAAACCCCGCCCCGTGCAGGAGGGCGAACTCGTTGATCGACAAGTCAGAGGTGAAGACCTTTGCAGCGTGGGACAGCCGCTCCTTGGCGACTGGGTCGAGCTGGTTGGGTTGCATGGTCAAATACCCTCCTGCGGTCCCGGACAGCGTAGCCGCAGCGGCGCATCGCAGACGCGTTATCTGCGACTTGGACGAGGGTGTCGGTGAGTGCTTGTCGCCACCGGCCGGATGCAGGCCGGTCAGCTATCGAATCGGCGACCGATCAGACGTCGACAAGGTCGATATCTGCGCACCGGACGTCGCGACATTCGAGCAGTTCTTTCAACGCATCCGGGAATCCGTCGGCAAGACCCCACAGGTCAGGGACCAGGTCCGGGCAGGAGATGAGGCCAATGCCCAGTTCACCGTTGAGCGACATGACGGTGATGTTGAGTCCAGCACCCCCCAGGATCGGGCCGAGCGGACACATCGCGTCGACCCGGCAACCCAAGAAGTACAACTGACTCTGCGGGCCTGGCACATTCGACAGGATCAAGTTGTAGGCGGGACTGCGGGATATCGGAATGCGAGGCAGGATCGAGAACATGGTCGGGCCGCCGAACTGAGTCCAATCGTGCAGGAGGGTGGGGCCCACCGCTGCGGTGTGATCTTTGGCGGCGGCGTTCCCTTTGGCGATGGCACGAATGCGTTCCGCAGGATCGCTAATCTGGCTTGCCACCCGGCAGAACATCCACGTGGTTTGGTTACGTCCGGGCCGGTCGGACTTCTCGTGCACCGATACCGGCACGGTCGCGACCAGCGGCGTATCGGGCAGTTCACCGCGCTCCAGCAGGAACCGGCGCAAGACCCCCGCACACAGCGCCACCACCACGTCGTTGACGGTCACCCCGAAACGCTGCTTTACCCGCTTCACGTCGCGCATGTCGAGCTGGGTGAACGCGACGTTGCGATGCCGAGTGACGTTGCCGTTGAACGGCGTCGGTGGGGCCGAGAACGGTGCGGCCATGGTGCGGCCTTCGCGAGCGCGTAGCACCGTCTGAGCCAGCGTCCGGATCGTTGCCGGCACCACCGTGGCCAGCCGTAGCGGGCGCAGCGCAAACCCCATCAGTCCGCTCGTGGCGATCTGCAACGGATGCCCAGGGCCGGCACCGCGGGCCGGCAGGGGTACCGGCCCGTCGGCCTGAAAGCTGCACAAGTGGGCCAGCAGGTTGGCTCCGGCAACCCCATCGACTACCGCGTGGTGAACCTTGAGCATCACCGTCACCGAGTCATTCCGGGCTCCGCCTTCGATCACCCACATCTCCCACAGGGGACGATCCCGGTCCAGCGCAAGTCCCGCGATATGGCCACACATCTCGGCTAGTTCGCGACGGCCTCCGGGCGCTGGCAGCCCGACCCTGTGTACATGGCGGCGCAGCTGAAAGCCTTCGTCGTCCACCCATACCGGGTGATCGAGGTTGAGCTGGGTATCGGCGAGCTTCATCCGAAACTCCGGCACCGCTTGTAGGTGTCTGGCCAGGGCGGCATGAAACCGCTTGTACCGGTAGCCGCCCGGCATGGTCGAAGTGTCCAGCTCCAGCACGCAACACACGTTCATTGGTTGCGCTGGAGTCTCCAGATAAAGGAAAAACGCATCAAGTCCGCTCAATCGTTCCATGGCCGCCCCGCCCGACTAGAGTGATTCACATCTTCCGCCCCGGAAATGCTCGTACGCGCAGACGCTGGGAAGCGTGCAACTACGCTCCCGTACAAGACATTTGGAGTTGATCTCGTATCGGTGCGCGCCACACTGCGCGCCCCGTTTGGTGAGCACGACATGACGATCTTGCGGTGGCGCCCACCCATCCCGCTCATGCCCGCTCATTGGTCTTTCCCACACTGAGCGCGTAATAAACATCGTCTTTGGGTCTTTGGCCGAAACCACCGGCGAGGCTCGGTGGGGGCAACCTTCGCCGGTGGCCGCTCCCGCGCGGACAACGCCCGCTAGTCCGTGTCGAGCAGCCGGGCGTTGATCATGGTGTGCAGGTCCTCGACCGGCCACGGCGGATCGGCCCGATGATCGCGCCAGCCCAGGACCCGTGGCGTCGGACGGTCGAAGGTGCCAACGAATCCTCCTGAAGCAACGAAGATCTGACCCGTGATCCCGCTGGCCAGATCGCTGGCCAAATAAGCATACAGCGGCGCGACGAAATCGGCCGGCGGCGCATCGAGGGAGGCCTGCCTAGTCATCTCGTCGAGCAGTCCACGGCGATGGAGTTCGTTGATATGCGCTTCATAGTCCGGGCCGCTGGACAGCCGCGTACGCGCCCCGGGGCAGATGACGTTGGCACGTACACCGCGCGCTTTCAGTTCTGCCGATATTGCCAGGGTCAGCCCGTTGACGGCCGCTTTGCCCGCGGGATATCCGCTGCCCCCGTAGTCGCCGAGGAACGCAACCGAACCCGTGTTGATGATCGATCCGTGTCCCTGAGCGGCCAGCACCGGCGCGGCGACCCGGCAGGTGTGGAATACGGTGCCCAGATGGGCTCGAAGCAGACCATCGAATTGAGCCGGACTGATGTTGAGGATCGAGGAGCCGGGCGGCTCGGCGATGCCCGCACAGTTGATCAAGGCGTCTAGTCGTCCGAAGCTGGTCATGCACCGATCGACCAGTGCATTTGCCGTGTCTTCGTGGTCCGCCGCGCCGGCGATGCCGGCGGCGCGACCGCCCGCGGAGATAACCGCCTCGGTTGCGTCACGTACCGCGTCCGGCTCGCGTCCACTGATCACCACGCCGGCACCGAGTCGGGCCAGCAGTTCGGCGACGGCGCGTCCGATGCCGCGGCTGCCGCCGACCACGACAACGCCCCGTCCGGCCAGGAGGTCTCGGTCGGTCATCGGTTCCCCGCAATCCGCTCAGTCCAGCGCCGGGCTGTCCATCCTCGAGATGACGACTCGAGGGGTCGCCTGCTTCGCGTCGTGACTCGCGCTGAACCGGCAACGACGGTTCTCGGCCACGTAGCAGGAATACTAAGAGCCCGACGGAAGCGCCTTGCCCGGGCTAGCTTGGGACCGGCGCGGCACGCTGCCGTCGTCTCACACCTGAGCCTGGCGAACGGAGCTTGCCTTGAAGAACACCTGCACGTTGGCCGCCACCTTGACTGCGACGGTGACGCTGGCCGCAGCCGCGCTGGTCGGCTGTAGCAGCAATACGGAGTCATCGCCGTCATCGTCGAGCCAGTCGAGCCCCTCGAATGCGAGCAGCGCAAGTTCGGCGGCCACCGCCGCGCCGACGGATCCGGCCGATTATGCCCGGCTGCTGATCCAGGCTTCAGAGATCGACGCGCCCGAGGCATTCACCGCTAGCCCGCCCGTGCGAAACCCGGATGGGCGACCCGGCGTCTCCACGAGCTTCAGCAACGACGACCGTAGCCACGTCATCAATGACACCATCTGGGTCCTGCCGGATCCTGCCGCCGCGACCAGTGCGCTCGATCAGCGCAAGAACGCCCTGGACGGCATCGTCACAGGAACCCCCGATCCGTTCGACGTCGGCGTTGGCGGGATCGCAATCACCGGGCTCTCACCGGACGGGACAAAGGGGGTGACGGTGCTGCTGTTCACCCAAGGTCGGGCGTTGGCCGAGCTGGAATTCGATGGGCCGGCCGAAATCCCGGCGCCACCCGAGTTCGTCACCGACGTGGGCCGCAAGCAAGATGCGGCGATCAAGAAGGGCCTCACCGGCTGAGCGGTCCCAATACCGCTCAGCGCGGGGCGGACACGGACCAACGAGCGCGCCCACCAACACCGCCGCCGTGCTCCCCCGCTCCCGATGGCGCGCTTTCGGCGTCGGCCCGAAAATCGTGAATTGCACTATCAAGGCGGCCATCCCGGGGTGAAGATATCCCTATGAGCGCACCGCGCGACGAACGGGACATCCCTCACTTTGTCTACGCGGAGCTGCCGATGGCTACCGACCGGGGACGCGGATGGGCGACCTTGCGCGACGCCGGCCCGGTGGTGATCGGCGATGGCTTCTATTACCTGGCCGGACGCGACGATGTGCTCGATGCGCTGCGCCATCCCGAGGTCTTCTCGTCCAAGCGTGCCTTCGACATATTGGGCAGTCCATTGCCGCTGGTACCACTTGCGTTCGATCCACCCGAGCACACTCGATTCCGGAAAGCCCTGCAACCGTTCTTCAGTCCACATGCACTGGCCGCCATGCTGCCGTCACTGCAAGCGCAGGCGATCGAGATCATCGACGCAATCGCCGCCGGAAGCCAGTGCGAGGTGATCACGGAGCTGGCGATCCCGTATCCATCACAGGTGTTCCTGACGTTGTTCGGCCTTTCGCTGGCAGACCGGGACCGCTTGATCCGCTGGAAAGACGCCATCATCGCCCTGGGCCTGCTCGCCAGCCTGGACGACGCTGACCTGACTCCCGCACTCGAGCTCACGAGCTACCTTGTCGACGCCATTGCCGCCCACCGCCGGCATCCGGGTACCGACATTCTGTCTCAGGTGCTCCTCGGCGATGACCCACTCGATGACAGCGAGGCACTCGGGCTCAGTTACGTCTTCGTCCTTGCCGGCCTGGACACCGTGACCTCCGCGATCGGGGCAGCGCTGCTCGAGCTGGCTCGGCGCCCGCAATTGCGCCAGCTACTTCGCGAAAACCACGGTCAAATAGCAGTTTTCGTTGATGAGATCGTCCGACTCGAACCTCCCGCGCCGGTTGTTCCGCGCGTCACGACCCGAGAAGTCAACATCGCCGGCGCGAAGATTCCAGCGGGTTCGAGGGTGTGGTTGTGCCTGGGTGCGATCAATCGCGATGGCAGCGACGCCACCTCGGTCAATGATGTCGTCATGGACGGCAAGGTGCACAAGCACTGGGGCTTCGGTGGCGGCACCCACCGCTGTCTGGGCTCGCACCTGGCGCGGATGGAGCTGAGCCTGGTGATAAGTGAATGGCTGCGCCGGATACCCCAGTTTGAATTGACGTGCGGGTACACGCCCGAGATCGATTGGCCATCGGCAACTCTCGGCCTGTCGACGCTGCCGCTGCAGTTCACCTCATAGCTGAATCCGCCGATGTCGACCCAGCGGGTGGTGTCGAAGAAGGAGAGCATCGATGAGTAGGCCGCTCACTGTCATGGCTGCAATCGCGGCCCTGCTCCTGTCGGCCGGCTGCGGCGGATCCAACTCGCCATCGGCTGACGATGCAGCCTCGACCGGGTCCGAGAGCCAGGCCGCGACGCCGGCCAGTTCCACCGAAGCCGCCGCAGCGGGCAAGGTCAATACCCGCTATGACGACGCCCAGACACCGGATGCGGAGCAAGGTCGAGGGCTCATGATGGACGCAAAGCTCTTGGAAGCGGTGGCGGCACAGGTCAACGACACCTTGAACCTGCCCTACGACATCACCGTGGTCGGCAAGCAATGCGGTGAACCCAACGACTATTGGGATCCCAGTGTCAATGAGATACAACTCTGCTACGAAGACATCCAGCAAAGCGAGCAGCGGTTCGCCGGAAGCGGCAACCCGGACTCGACGACCGCCGCGGTGGACGCGACGACTTCGGGTTTCTATCACGAGCTGGGCCACGCCACGCTCTCCATCTACGAGCTGGCATTCACCGGTCGTGAGGAGGATGTCGCCGACCAGCTCTCGGCTTTCATGTTGCTGGCCCCCGGGGCAGACGGAACGCCCTATCCCAATGGCGTCCGCATCGCGACCAACACGGCGCAGGATTGGCGGCTGAGCGCAAAAGAGGACGGCGATGCCAACGATCTCCCGTTCTGGGATGGGCATTCGATGGACATCACGCGGATGTACAACTGGGAGTGCTGGATCTACGGCTCGGATACGACAGCCAATGCCGGCATCGTCACTTCCGGCGATTTGCCGGAAGACCGCGCCGGCAATTGCGAGGACGAGTTCCAGAACATGTCGAAAGCGTGGCATCAGATGCTGGGCCCGCACCTGAAGAAGCCCAGCTGATCCGTAGTCCCCGGCACGACCCGAGTAGATTTCACGGACAATTCAGATGGCCGTCGGCTCCGCATCGTTGATCGCACACAAGGGCCGGTTTTTCTCACGGGTATGCGTGTGGTTCAGGTCGCCAACTTCTACGGACCACGTTCGGGTGGCCTGCGAACGGCGGTCGATCGGTTGGGCGCCGAATACTGCGCCAGCGGGCACGAGGTGTTTCTCATCGTGCCGGGGGCGCACACCGGGCAACGCCGCTTGGGCACCGGTGTCGTACGAATCAGCTTGCCCGCCAAGCTAATTCCGCTTACTGGCGGCTACCGCGCGGTGATGCCGGGACGGGTGCGGGAGCTGTTGGGCGCGCTTGATCCCGACGCCGTGGAGGTCTCCGACCGGCTCACGCTGCGATCGCTGGGATGCTGGGGTCGCGAGCGTGGGATCACGACGGTCATGATTTCCCATGAGCGCCTAGATCGGTTGGTGGGTCAGGCGCTTCCGCACCGCGCCGCACAACGGCTCGCCGACTTCGCAAACCGGCGTACCGCCGCCAACTACGACACCGTGGTGTGCACCACGGCGTTCGCCCGCGAAGAATTCGATCGCATCGGCGCGACCAACACCCTCACCGTGCTCCTGGGCGTGGACCTGCAGACCTTTCACCCGCGTCGGCGCTGCCCGCTGGTGCGCCAGCGTTTCGCCACACCCCGGCAGCTGCTGTTGATCCATTGCGGCCGGTTGTCAGTGGAAAAGCACGTCGATCGCAGCATCGGGGCACTGGCCGCGCTGTGTGATGCGGGCGTCGATGCACGGTTGGTCATCGTTGGAGAGGGCCCGCTTCGGGCCAGGCTGCAGCGCCAGGCGGCAGGGCTGCCCGTCGACTTCACCGGATTTGTCACCCACCGCGACACCGTCGCCCAGCTCCTGGCCTCCGCCGATATCGCGTTGGCGCCCGGCCCGCACGAAACATTCGGGCTTGCCGCACTCGAGTCCTTGGCTTGTGGCACACCGGCCGTGGTGTCGCGCACCTCGGCCCTCAGCGAGATCATCACCACCGACAGCGGGGCATCGGCGGACAACGACCCCGCGGCGATCGCAGCCGCGGTTCGCACCATCGTCGGTTGGCCTGAGCGGCAACGCCGCAGCTCCGCCAGGCGCCGCGCCGAGATGTTCACTTGGCAGGTGGCCGCCGCCGGGATGCTAACCGCCCTGGACGCCGACGCACCAGGGTGCTGTGGCGGCGGGGACGCTGCCAACCGCGCGTGCTGATGCCCGCCGCCCGTGGCTGTGCCGAAATCAAACAGACGCACATCGCAGACAGCAAATGGGCGCCTAGCCCATTGCTAGGCGCCCATTTGCGAAAATTGGAGCGTTGGTTGATCAGGTGCAGGGAATGCCGTGCGGTCCCCCAACCCAGTGGCCAGGAGGTGACTGCCACGGGCACACCTTCTTGATCTGGCCGGGCGGTACCTGGTGCCAGTTCGCCCAGTCGTCAACGTGCGGTCCCGGCGGGCCCGGTATCCGCGGTCCCGGGTTGGCCGAGGCCATACCCGCGCCGAACCCGAGCGTGGTGGCGCCGAGCGCACCCGCAAGAGCAACTGTTCCAGCAAACTTCTTCACGTTCATTTCATAGCCTCCTTCCGGCCGGACTGTCGTGAATCATCCGATCGATTCACTCACGCGTCTGGTATCCAGCGGCTGCGTGTCGATTGGATCCGGCCTCAGAACCTGCGCAAGTATGAATATACCCGCGGTTTTGGGGCTCAAACCTCACCGTTTCACCGGGACCGGGGTTTGTGGGCTCAGTCACAAACCACAGCAGTCCCAGCAACCGCAGATACCACATGACCGGGCGCAAGATCCGTGCTGCGACCGCGCTCCAGGTTCAGCTCGGATTGCGCAGCGGAAGGCCTGCGGCGCGGTAGATGGCATCGATGACAGTCATGTTCTGCACCGCGTCCTGCGGTGTCGTCTTGACCGCTTCGCCGCGCAGTATTGCCCCGGTAAAGGCGTCGAGTTGATACGCATACGAGGCCCGGCGGGGAAAGCGTTCCACCCTCCTGCCAATGGCCGACTGGACGGTGAGCCGATGGAAGAGCTGGGGCACAACGGGGTTCAGCACCCGGAGTTCGCCGCGGTCACCAACCACCCGCGCGCTCATGTTCAACAGGTGCGACGACCACATCGAGCACTCGATTCGACCGGAATGTCCTGCCGGAAAACGCAACTCGGCTGTCATCGCACGGTCCACTTCCGAGTCACGCCGTTTTGCTTGCGCTGAAACCACTTCCGGAGTGCCGCCGCCGAAGGTACGAGCCATGTGCACCGCGTAGCAGCCGGCGTCCATCGTCGCGCCTCCGGCCAGGGCGTAGTTGTAACGGATGTCGGAGAACTTTGGCAGCGGAAAACACATCGACGTCTCCACCCGCTGCAGCGTGCCCAGCTCCCCGGAGGCGATGATCTGCTCGATCCGCAGAGTCAGCGGATGGTAGCGGTAGTGGAAAGCCTCCATCACCACGCGATCGGTGGTCGCGGCCAACTGGGCGATCTCGTCGGCCTCGGCGGCATTGGCGGTGAACGGCTTCTCACACAGCACATGCTTGCCGGCGGTCAGCGCGGCTTGGGTCCACCTGCCATGCAGGCCGTTGGGCAGGGGGATGTAGACGGCATCGAGGGTTGGATCGGCGATGAGCGCCTCGTAGCTGCTGTGCACCCGGCTGATGCCGTGTTTGGCGGCAAAGGCCTGTGCGCGTGCGCCATCGCGTGCGGCGACCGCGGCCACCACGGCTTCGACGTTGCCCTGAGCTGGTTTGACGAGCGCCTGCGGCGCTATCCGCGCCGCGCCCAGGATGCCGATCCGCAGTGGGCTCCCGTGTCCTGTCACGGACCGACGCTAGCACTTGCGCCGGCACCGCCGGTGACGCGTGATCAGTCGGTGCGGCCGCCCCGGCGAGCAAAGGCGGGTGCATGCTCGGGCCGGACCCCGACCCCGACAAAGTAGGCCGGGATCACCGACAGCCACGGCACCCGCTCGACCAAGCCGAGCAGAGCCGCCGGCGGGGTCGCGTCCTGACCGCGCAGCAGCGGTCCCAGCAGCCGCCGGTGCAGTAACCGTTGCACGGCCTGGGTTATCACGGTCGGGATGACGCGACGGCGGCGCACTGCCGCCAGGTCCCGACCGGTGACTCGGTGTCCTAGCAGTGGTTAGGCCAAGATGGTCGCTGCCGCGACCGCGTCCTGAACGGCAAGATTGATACCCACCCCACCCAGCGGCGACATCGCATGCGCGGCATCACCGATACACAGCAGCCCATCGATGTGCCAGCGTCGCAGCCTGTTCACCTTCACGTTGAGATGCTTGACATCGTCCATGGAGGCCAGCCCGGCCACGGACTCGGCCGCTTCGGGTAGCAGTGCGCCGATGTCGTGCCGGAATTCCTCGATCCCGCGCTCACGCAGCTTGGCGTCTGTCCCCTTGGGCCCGATGTAGGCGATCTGGAAATAGCCCTCACGTGGGATAACGCCCAGCCCCTTGCCCGGCCCGAAACGCGGCAGGAACGAAAAGTCCGCATCACCTTCGCGCGGCAGCTTGAACCACCACACGTCGAAGTTCACCGGGTAGTCGCGCGCCTTGAGCCCGGCCGCCTGGCGGGCAATGGACCACCGCCCATCGCACGCCACGGTCAGCTCCGCCCGCAATTCACCGGGTCCCTCGGCGCCCTGATAGCGCACTCCGGTGACGCGGCCGCCTTCCTGCAGCAAACCGGTCACCTCGGTATTCATCCGAAGTGTGAAGCTCGGCTCGACTTGGGCGGCCTCGGCCAGCAGGTTCAACAGGTCCCACTGCGGCACCATCGCGACGTAGGGGTGCGGTTGGTTCAGCCGCCCGAAGTCGATATAGGTGACCGAACGCCCGTTCGTATCCAGCGTCGCTTTGCGAACTTCGCTGAAGGGCAGCTCAGCAAAGCGTTCCCACAAGCCCAACTCGTCGAGCAGCCGCATCGTGGTCGGATGCACTGTGTCACCGCGAAAGTCGCGCAGAAAGTCGCCGTGCTTTTCCAGCAACGTGACTTCTACACCCGCCCGGGCCAGCAGAAGCCCGAGAACCATCCCGGCTGGGCCGCCGCCGATTATCGCGCACGTGGTTTTCTCACCCATTTGCGGACAAGCATAAGGGGCGTCCAATGGCACGCCGGACCGGGCGGAGTTCATCGGCGCACTACGGTCGAGCCAATGCTCGAGTCCAAGACACCGTGCACGCCCGCGACGGCGGCCCTGTCTGGTACCCGACGGCCGCCCGCAGCGGCGACATCCTCGATACTGCCTAACGCGAAATCGTCTTGGCGGCATGCGATCTGGCCGCTGGGCCACAAAAGGACGACACGCTGGGAACGCCCGCCACCCCGGCGACACCGTCAAGCTGATCACCGCCGAGCTCGAACATACCTGCCCCACAAGCCAACCCCAACAGACCCGCTCACAGCCCCGCAAGGAGAGGTCGGCGCCCACGATCACCAACAGAACCTGCACCCAATTCCGGTGCTGGGCCGGCGCTGGGGAGCACGCACGTGACCAGGCCCCAGGTTCGCCGCAGATGAAGTCCTAGTCGGCGGGTAGCTCGAGGCCGGCAGGCGGCAACCTGCCCGAGACGAAGAAATCGTTGACGATTGCGCCTAGTGGCTCGCCGGCGCGGCCGTAGGCGACGTGGCCGGCGCCAGCCCATTGCAGATATTGGCCGTGTACGAGCGTCGCAGCCAGCTCGCGGCCCCAGTGCGGCGGTGTCGCTGGGTCACCAGCGACACCGATCACCAGCGTCGGCCCGGAGCCCGCAGCCGTCATCCGGTGCGGCGGCGCGGCGGCCCGCGTGGGCCAGACGGTGCAGGGCAGTACGGACCACGCGCGGCTGGCCCCGGTCAATGGGGCTTCACGTGTCCAGGCGCGGGCTAACGCCGCAACGTCACCGACCTGGGTGGGCGTGGACAGGTCATGACACGCTACCGAGAGATAGGGCAGGTCAGCGGGGTTAACCAGAAGTGCCGGTCCGTGCACGGCGTCGATGACCGGAGCCCAGTTCCCCCGACTGGCCTCGGCGAGTACTTCTCGCAGTACCAGCACCGACGTCTCCGGTTCGTAGGCTGCTGATTCGACGTAGTTGAGCAACCGCAAACCCGACAGCACACGTCCGTCTTCGCCCACGATGGGGCTTTCATCCAGTCTCTCGATCAACGCCTGGATGCGTTGGATTTCTGGGGCGTCGAACTGAGCCCGGATAGCGCGGTCAAAAGCAACAGCCTGATCGTGGCGCAGTGTGGCGTAGTCGTTGGCGGGATTCATGGCCGAATCGAGCACGATGCGGTGAGTGCGGCCGGGGAACATGTCGGCATACACCACCCCCAGGTAGGTACCGTAGGAAAATCCGAAGTAGTCGATGCTCTCCACGTTCATCGCGACGCGCAGCGCCTCAAGGTCGCGTGCAACCTCTTGCGTCCCAACTAAACCCAGAACGCCTCCTCGCTGCGCGGCATCCACCAGCCGAGTTGTCCCCTCCAGACGACTCCGGCGCTGAGCCTCGGTGCGCGGAATGCTGGGTTGATTGCGGACAGCGGCGACAAGCTCATCGCCGGCCAACGCGATGGCCGGCCGGCTCGCGCCTACCCCGCGCGGATCGAAGGTGACGATGTCGAAATCTTGTCGTAGCCGGTCCCAAAAATTGCCGCTGTAAGCCATATCATCGATGCCCGATATGCCGGGACCGCCCGGGTTGGTGACGATTACACCCAGCTTGTGCGCTCCGGTTGCGGGCAGCCGAGCCACGGCCACCTGTGCCATGGCAGATTCAGCTAGGTTCCAATCCAGCGGCACGTTGAGGATGGCGCATTGCATTCCGGCAGCGCCGTTGGCAGCGGCGCATGGAGACCATTCCGACAGTGCGGCCGACTGGTCAGATCCGCCCGCCCAAGCGGCGGCCCAGCAGGTGCCCGCGGCAACAGACAGAACCGTCGCAGCCACACCAAACCAGCGGCGCCAAGTTGTTCTGCGTGGGCCAGCTCGGAGGCGGCGGAAAACCCATCGCGGCCGGGAACTGCCAGGGACTGCCGTCCCCGCGGCTTGCGGCTGGCCGGTGCCCTGCTCGCGAGCCCAATCGATGCCAGCGCCTTCGATGCCGCCGCTCATCGCGATCGACGCGCCCCCCGCACCGCGCCCTCCATCGTTGTTGTTACCGCCGCCGGTGGCAGCAATTGCGTAGGTCCCTGCGGTGCTCTGCACAGTCGAGCCGCACCCGCCGGCCACACCCTGATCACGGTCGCCGCACCGAGCCTCGGACGACATCGCTTGAGCTGTGCGACCGCCGTTGCCACAATATAGGCCTCGGTCCACGCGTGTCCGGCATCCAAGACGCCGTTGCCGACCAACAGGTCAGGGCTTGCTCGATTGGCCGCCGGCACCTCGGTACTCCAACGTCAGGGCGCCTGTCCGCGGTCGCGACCATGTGGCAAGCTGGTCTCGGTTCGACTGGTCACCACGAAGCGAAGTGTCGTGCGTTGCCTGAATAGGTGCGCCCTGGGAAATCTACCGGGACCATCCTGGCGATGGAGAAGAAGCGTCTGTGCCCGCTGCAGATCCGTTCGATTCACAGCAGTGGGATCGCGAACACCTGCTGACCGCCCCTGCGCGGGATGATTGCAGCCCAGCTGATCGTCGGTAAGCGACACGCCCGCCAGTTGCCCCAACCCACAACGAATACGGATCCTGATCAATGACAGAGACGATTCAGGCCCTGCTGCAACAGCGCATGTCCGACTCCAGCATTGCCGTGAAATATCATGATCTGCAATGGACTTGGCGCGAGTATCTGGCGGAGGCCGCCGCGCGCGCGGCCGGATTGATCGCCGCCGCCGACCCGGACCGCCCGCTACATATCGGGTCCTTGCTGGGCAACACGCCCGAAATGCTGGCCCAGATGGCCGCGGCCGGGCTGGGTGGCTATGTGCTCTGCGGCCTGAACACCACCAGGCGCGGCGAGGCGCTGGCCGCGGACATCAGGCGCGCCGAATGCCAGATCATCGTGACCGATGCCGAGAATCGCTCGCTGTTGGATGGTTTGGACCTCGCGGATGTAGAGATCTTCGATACCTCGACACCTCGGTGGGCAGAGCTGGTTGGCGGTGCCGGTTCGCTGGTCCCCCATCGCAAAGTCGAAATGATGGATCCGTTCATGATGATCTTCACGTCGGGTACCAGCGGCAACCCTAAGGCGGTACAGGTTTCACGCCTGATGCCCACATTCGCCGGCCGCAGCCTGACCGAACGGTTCGGGGCTGTCGGCTCACGACACCTGCTATGTGTCCATGCCCCTTTTTCATTCCAATGCGGTGGTCGCTGGATGGGCACCCGCGGTGGTCTCGGGCGCGGCGATCGCCCCGGCGAAGTTCTCAGCGACCGGGTTCCTGGACGACATTCGCCGCTATCAGGCCACCTATATGAACTACGTCGGCAAGCCACTGGCCTACATCCTTGCCACGCCCGAACGCGACGACGACGCCGAGAATCCGCTGCGCGTGGCTTTTGGCAACGAGGCCAATGAGAAAGATATCGAAGAGTTCTCGCGACGTTTCGCAGTCCAGGTCGAGGACGGCTTCGGCTCGACCGAGAATGCCGTCATCGTGATCCGTGAACCGGGCACGCCGCCGGGCTCGATCGGCAAGGGTGTCGACGGTGTCGCCGTGTACAACAGCGACTCCGTCACCGAGTGCGCCGTGGCACGCTTCGATGAGCACGGAGCGCTGGCCAACGCCGACGAAGCGGTGGGCGAATTGGTCAACACCATGGGATCGGGCTTTTTCACCGGTTATTACAACGACCCCGGCGCCAACGCCGAGCGTATGCGCCATGGCATGTACTGGTCCGGAGACCTCGCCTACCGAGACTCACAGGGCTGGATCTATCTCGCCGGCCGCACCGCCGACTGGATGCGGGTAGACGGCGAAAACCTTGCGGCAGCCCCGATCGAACGAATTCTGTTGCGGGACAATTCGGTAAACCGAGTCGCGGTATATGCGGTCCCAGATGCCCGGGTTGGCGATCAGGTGATGGCCGCCGTCGTGCCGCACCGGGACCAGCGGTTCACTCCCGAATCGCTTGAAGCGTTTCTGCGCGCGCAACCCGACCTGTCCGCCAAAGCCTGGCCGCGATACGTCCGGATCGCCGCAGATCTGCCCAGCACCGCCACCCACAAGGTGCTCAAGCGACAGCTGGTCGCCGAAGGGACAGCCATCGGCCCGGACGAGGCGCTGTGGGTGCGGGAGCAGCGCGGCACCCGGTACCGAATAGCCTCCGACGAGAGCCGCTAGCGCGGCGCCCGGGCCGGCCGGTAGCTAGCCATCTATCTCCCCGGCGATGCCGCGTTCGATGCTGGCTCTGGTAGTGCCAGCCAAGACCATGAGACCGTCGAGTTCATTGCAGGCCAAGTCGTATGCCCGCGAGCGTTCTTGGGCGGTGGCGGAGCTATCCGCGGCCACCCGCAGCAGGCTCTGGGCACGAGCCAGCCGCTGTTGACCTTCTCGGGAGAAATCACTTCTACGCCGGCGCATCGCCTCGGCTTCGGCGGCGTTGAACGCGGTGACGTAGTTCTGCACCGCATCGAAATACTCTTTGGCCGCATCGCGGTCGTCCAGCAGATCTTCGGCCCGCATAGGACGGTGAAAGTCCGCCGCCAACTTCGCCTTGTGAAAACGGGTCGTGATCGGGTCCCGCATGTCGGCCATCACCGGGAAATCAAGGAGCTTGGCCACGTCGAGTTCATAGTCCAACCAGCGCGTGTTCGTTTCGTCGTGGGCGTCGATCGCGCGTCGTATCGCCCGCCATTGGGCCGGTTTGCTGCCGGGCAGGGCGTCGTCGGGCTGGCCAGCCGCGCGATCCTGCGGGGCGTGGTCGACCGCTCCATCCCCCGACCTCCTGTTGAGCGACGAGATCGCCCGGATGCCCGCATAGATCAGCCCAACGATGGGCGCAATCAGCACCAGCAACTCGACCAACCGAAACAGCAGCCCCACCCAAGCCAGGATGCCATCACCGGCGGGGATAGTCAGCGCCGCCGCGCGCCCCCTTCGGGCTAGCGCTTGTGCAGCTGGCCGGCGGCGATCTCGTCGGCCGCCTTGGCCGCGATCCCCCCACCCAGCCGCGAGGCGATCTCGGGGGCATTGGCGGCAAATCGCGCCAGCGCCCGCTGGCGTAGCGGCGCCACGGTGACCTCGCCGCGATTGCGCTCGATCGCGGTGACCACGGCGGCACCGACCTGATCGGGCCTGCCGGTACCGATCAGCGGCGGAGCGGTCGCACCGGAGTCCGCGAACATGCCCGCGCCACTGATCGCCCCGGGACTCACCACCGAGACGCCGACCCCAGCCGGGCGCAGATCGTCACGCAGGCACAGCGCGAAACCGCGGATGCCGAATTTCGTCGCCGCGTACAGCGACGCACGCGCGGTGGCCGTCTTGCCGGAAATGGACGACACGAAGACGAAATGCCCGGACCCTCGTTGAGTGAACGCCGGGATCAGTTCGCGGGTCATCTGGACCGGTATCTCGAGGTTGACCCGCAACGCGCGATCCACCTGCTCGGCGGTGAAGGTTTCCAGTTTCCCGCATGCTGGCAGGGCTGCGTTGGCGACCAAAACGTCGATCTCCCCCGCCTCGGCGAGCAGGGCCAGCGCGGCACCCGGTTCGGCGAGGTCGCTGACGATCGAGCGATGGTTGCGTCCCGGAAGCGATGCCGCGAGCTGGTCGAGCTCCGCGGGCTTGCGCGAGCTCAGGATCAGCTCCGCACCGCGGTCGGCCAGTGACGAGGCGATCGCCCGTCCGAGACCGCCCGTGGCGCCGGTAACCAGAACAGTCTTGCCGGATAGTTCCATGGGGACGACGGTAGCCGACGCTGCCCGTTGCCTTCGATCCGACGTGACACCGCCGCACCGGTGCCCGAGGTCAGCCACCGCGCACCGGGGCATCGACCGACGCTTTGAGACCAGCCGAGAACCACACTGCGGGAGTAGGTTTGGGGCGCGCGGGGGCGCCGGCGCGCGCACTCACCGATCGGGCATTGGACCGCACCCCCGCCCGGGGCTGGCCATGGATGACTGGCCGTACGTATCTTGATGTCAATGGCCTTCTCCGATTGTGGCCACGCACCGTCCGCCGTACCCGCGGGGCCCGCGCGGTTGACCGGCATGCCGTTCCACGATTCCGACGATGTCATTCGGGCCGCCCTCGCCGAGGCCAGCGCTCCGGCGCTGCTGATGTCGATGGTGCACATGACCGGCAATTTGGGCTTGCTCGACGAACTTCCGGGCCCGTCGATGCTGATCGCCATGGACATCCAGGGCGGCATGAGCGAAGAGGACAAACAGACCGTCCGCGAGCGTGCCTTCGAGGTGGTGCGCGACTACCGCGACCGTGGCTGCCCGGCGCCGTTCCTCCCGAACCGGGTCCAGCTGCAGACCATGCTCGACGTGGCGTCGGCCGGTCAGGTTACCGACGAGTTCATCGACTACATTGCCGCGGATCTACGGATCTCAGACGCGGACCAGGATGGCCCGCCGCTGCGATCCACTCCAAGTCAACGCAGTGGTTTCCCAGTCTTGGTCATCGGTTGTGGCGAAGCGGGGCTACTGGCCGGAATTAAACTCAAGCAAGCCGGTCTGCCGTTTGTGATCATCGAGAAGCAGGCTGGGGTCGGGGGCACGTGGCGGGCCAACCGATATCCGGGCTGCCGCGTGGACATCGCGAACCATTACTACGCGTACTCGTTCGAGCCCAACGACCATTGGTCGCATTCCTACTCCGAGCAGCCCGAGATCCTGAACTACCTCAATGACGTGGCCCAGCGCTACGAGATCACCCCGCATGTCAGATTCAACACCGAAGTTGTCGGCGCCGCTTAGCAAGACGAATCGGATAGCTGGGCGGTGCGGATCCGCGGCCACGACGGCAGCGCCGAGGTGCTCAGCGCACGCGCGGTCATCTGCGCGGTCGGCCAGTTCAGCAATCCGGTGATCCCGGACATCAAGGGCGGCAAGGATTTCGCCGGTCCGTCGTTCCACACCGCCGATTGGGACGAGCGCGTTGAGCTCGCCGGCAAGCGGGTCGCGGTGATCGGAGCCGGCGCCAGCGGTTTTCAGCTGGTGCCCGCCATCGCCGACATGACCGAACGGGTCGACGTCTACCAGCGCACCGCGCAATGGATGGCGCCCAACATCAACTACCACGCGGCCGTCAGCGATCCGGCCAAATGGGCGGTGCGCCATCTCCCCTACTACGGCAGGTGGCTGCGATTCGTGACCTGGTGGCCGATCGCCGACGGTGCAGCCCACCTGACGGTTATCGACCCGGACTGGGAGAACGGCGGCTTGTCGGTCAGTGCCGCCAATCACCAAGTCCGCGAGCTGTTTATCGCCTGGATGCGGGCCTTCACCGATGATGAACAGCTGCTGGCGAAGGTCACGCCGAACTATCCGCCGATGGGCAAACGCACCCTGCAGGACAACGGAGCATGGCTCAAAACCCTGCAGCGTGACGATGTCGAACTCATCCGCGAGGGCGTTGCCGAGATCACCGCCCACGGGGTGATCACCCGCGACGGTGTGTACCGGCCGGCCGACGTCTTGATCTGGGCCACCGGATTCGACGTCAACCATCAACTGGGGCCCATCCGCGTTCGGGGCTTGGACGGCGTTGAGCTCAACGACCTGTGGGGCGACGCCGCCTACGCCTATCTCGGCATCAGCGTGCCCGGCTTCCCCAACTTCCATTGCATGTACGGCCCGGGTACCAACGCCGTCAACGGCGCCAGCATCATCTACAACTCCGAGTGCCAAATGCGCTACATCCTGGGCTGTATCGACATGGTGCTGTCCGAGGGGGCTCGCTACGCGATGCTGCGAGACGGGGTGTGTAGTGACTACAACCAGCGCAGCCAGCGGCAGCTCGAGACCATGGTCTATACCCGCCCTGCGGTGTGCAGCAGCTACTACAAGAACGCGGCGGGTGATGTGCCCACCCTGTTCGCCTGGCGCATCCTGGACTATTGGAACTGGACCAACCGCCCCGACCGCAACCACTACGAGTTTCGGCGCTAGGGGGCCTGAGGCTGGTCGCTGACGGCGGCGTGCAGGTGCGTTCGCAGGAACTGGCACTGACTGGCGAAGAACCCCAATGACACCTGCGCATTCGGCGCCAACAGATCGAATGCGTGGAAGGCACCGTCGGCGATCTGCTCATGGACCTCGACACCCGCGTCGCGCAGGCGCGCGGCATAGTCGAGGCATTCCTGATGAAACAGGTCCAGCGTTCCGACGCCGATCCAGGCCGGCGGCAGATTCGACAGGTCGGCACGTCGCGCCGGTGCGGCCGTGCTGGGGTCTGCCCCGGCCAGATACAACTGCCACGCCTGTTGGTTGTCCCGCTCGCTCCACATGATGCGCTTGTGGCCGTTCGGACCGGAGCCGGTGCGGTCGTCGAGCATGGGGTACACCAACATCTGCAGCACCGGTTCCACATCACCACGGTCGCAGGCCAGCTGAACCAGCGTGGCCGCGAAAAGATCGCCGGCACTGGCACCGGCCACCGCGATCCGCGACGGATCGACCCACTGCTGCTGGCGCAGCCACAGCAACGCCGCATAACAGCCCTCGACGGGGGTCGGATAGGGGTGCTCGGGCGCCAACCGGTAGTCCACCGCGGCCACCGCGACGCCCGCCAGATGAGACAACTTGCGGCAGTACTGATCCTCCTGAGCGGCGCTGCCCATGACCGTTCCGCCGCCGTGGATCCAGAGCAGGGCCGGGCCCGGATCCGGCAATCCGGCTGGCCGGTGCAATCGCACGCTGACCGCGTCGTTGACGGCCACCACCGGCACATCGCGCAGACGTCCAGTAATCCCAGCCAGCTTCATCAGCGCACGTGGCAGCTTGAGGCCGCGATGCAACCCATAGCCTCGCGGCAGGATCCGGGAGATCGCCCGCAAGGCGGGGTCGATTGCGTCGGGCTTGGTGAAGGCCGGCGGACCATCGGAACGGGCTTGCATGCACCATACGATTGCACATCGAGGTGTCCGCATGGGCCTACACCGGTACCGGCGGCGGCCCGGGCGACCCTAGCGGCCATCGGCGGACATGCCCGCTACCCAAGGCCATCTGAATTAATGACTCAAGTCACTTGAGTGTGCATACGAGGCTAGGTGAGCATAGGTGGGTGACTACCCTTCCTAGTGCCGGATCGCTGTCGATCTCCACCGTTACCGGCGACCCCGTCGCGCGAGTTGTCGCTGACGCCACGGTCGCCGACGTCGCCAACGCGATGATCGCCGACAACGTCGGAGCGATCGTGATCGGGGACGACGACCGGCCTGCCGCCCTGGTGAGCGAACGCGATGTGGTTCGCGTAGTAGCGACCGGCAAGGATCCGAATACGGTGCCCGCCCTCGACGTTGCCAGCACCAAACTGGTGTGGTGCGACTCCGACGCCACCGTCGATCAGGTAGCGAACCAGATGATGGAACACTACATTCGCCACGTTCTGGTGGAACACGATGGCATACCGGCGGGGATCGTCTCGGCTCGTGACCTGCTCGGCGTCTACTGCTCCGATGCCGTTTTGGACTCGGACTAGGGCGGTGCGCGGCGGCTCTGCGTCGTTCTCGGCCGGCCCGGATCGGCCGTGACAATCCTCAGAATGCCTCTGGATTCTGCGCGATGGCGACCGGTACCGGGTGCTGGTAGAGCCGCGCCGCATTCTCCCAAGTGATCTTGCGAATCACGTCGGCGGGCAGTCCGTCGAGTTGTTCATGCATGGTCTGCTGGGTGTGCGGCCAGGTCGAATCGCAGTGCGGATAGTCGGATTCCACCATGATGTTTTCCGTACCGATTCGATGATGCTGCACGAACGAGGACTTGTCCTCCACCGCGCAGAACCAGAAGTTTCGCGTGAAAACCTCTGCCGGCGTCAAGCTTTCGCCCATGGCCCGCCAAGTGCCATACATCTCGTGATAGCTCAGCATGTGGTCGAGACGATCGAGCAGTCCGGCAACCCAACCGATTCCCCCCTCGGACAGGCAGATCTTGAGATCCGGAAATCTGCTGGGCAGGCCGGAATACAGCCAGTCCACGGCGCCGGAGATGGCGTAGGCGAAGAACAGCACGCCCGGGACATCCGCAGGTGCGTCATCGGTGGTCGACGGGGACGAACCCGACGATCCGATATGTAGGTTCACCACCGTGCCGGTCTCGGCGCACGCCGCCATCATCGGGTCCCAGTGGCCCGAGTGAATGCTCGGCAGTCCGAGCATCGCGGGGTTCTCGCTGAAGCTGACGGCGCGAAATCCGCGCTCGGCGTTCTCATGGATCAGCTGCGCGCCCGCACTGGGATCCAGCAGCCAGGGCAGCTGGCAGGGAATGATCCGCTCCGGATATGGTCCAGCCCAAGCTTCCAGGTGCCAGTCATTCCAGGCCCGCACCGCGGCCCAGGCGAGTTCGGGATCCTTGGTCACCTGCTGCAGCCGCTGGCCGGCAAACCCCGGCAGAAACGACGGGAAGTTCAGCGATGCGTAGACACCATTGAGATCCATGTCCTTGATGCGCTCATGAATATCCCACGCACCCCTTCGCATTTCGTCAAAGCGCACCGGCTCGAAGCCATATTCCGAGACGGGTCGCCCTACCACCGCGTTGAACCCGACGATGGGCAGTACCTGTCCGTCGTAGACCCACACCTGTCCGCCGTCGTCGGTCTCGACGACTCGCGGTGCGCGGTCGGCGAACCTCTGCGGCAGACGTCCGGTGAAGGTGTCGGGCGGTTCGACGATGTGATCGTCCACCGAAATCACCGTGTAGCGGCGCCGCGCCCTGGGCGGATCCGTCAAGAAAGTGACGCTGCGATCTGCGCCGGTCTTCGCCGTGGTGAAGCTGAGGTCGCTGGCCAGTTCGTCGATCGATTTCATCGTCGGCAATCTCTCTGCAGTGCTGGGTGATTCGCGGTCATCGGGGCTCAGCTCAGTACGGCCGGGTCGGCCTTGATGGTCATCCGTGCCGCCCCCGCCCAATAGACGTCGGCAGCCCGTTCGATCAGCGATGAACGCATGCCGGCCATATCGGACCATTTCATCTGTGTGGGTTCTGCACCGGTGAGCATCACGTCGTAGGCCAGCTTGCATACTCGTTCGATCGACGCGGCGCGATAGACGGCTTGGGCGAGATTGCGGCCGGTGGCGATGACGCCGTGGTTGGCCAGAATCGTCAGGTTCGCGCTTCCGATATGTGCCGCGAGGTCGGCCGCACGTGCGGCGCTGTCGATTTCGCCGTCATAGCTTTCGACCAGGCACATGTCGTCGAGGAAGAGCGATCCGGTCTGGTGCACCAGGTCCGGCAGCCGGCCCAGGGCCGCCAGGACGCACACGTAGTACGGGTGGTTGTGGATGACCACGCGAGCATCGTCGCGAACTCGGTGCAACTGAGTGTGGATATGGATCGCGGGGGTGACGTCCCACCGGCCCTTGACCACCCGCGCGTCGGCGTCCACCGTGCAGATATCCGAGGCGGTGAGTTCCTGCCACCACAGCCCCCATGGATTGACCAGCATGTCGGTTTGGCCGTCGGGCTGCCAGGTGATGTGATCGGCCATGTTCTCTGCGAACCCGATGCCCGCGAGGTGGCGGAAGGCAACGGCGAGCGCCTGCGCATCGGATAGCTCCACACCGATCGGCGGAATCACCGATGGCGCCCATACCTGCAGGCCACCTTGGCGTGCGTCAGGAACGTTCATGCTCGGCCTCCATCCTGGCTCGAATATCGTCGCGAAGCTGCCCTTTGGCAATCTTGCCGCCGGAGGATCGAGGCAGTTCGTCGACCACGACGAGTCGTTCGGGCAGTAGTTCTTTGGAATACCCCAGCGCCAAGAGGTGCTCGACGAGTTCGGTTCGATCGAGGCGCTGCGAGTCGGCGAGCTCGACGTAGAGGCAGACCTTCTCCCCGAAAACCGGATCGGGCATCGACACCGCCGCAACGATCGCGACGGCCGGGTGGGTCAGCGCCGCATCCTCGACCTGACCGGCGCTGATGTTCTTTCCGCCGCGCAAGATGAAGTCCGAGGTCCGGCCGGTGACGGTCAGATAGCCGTCCGGATCGATCTCGCAGATATCACCCATGCGCATCCACCCGTCCCGGGTGAACAACTTCTCGTGATCGGTTCCGCCCAGATAGCCGAGGCTGGTCGCCGGTCCGCGGCACCCAGGCTGGCCCCGGCCCGACGCGGTGACGTCACGGTCCCCGTCGAAAAGCCGCACCGACATTTCCGGAACAACCCGCCCACCCGTCCTGAGGCGACGCTCCCGCGAGTCGCGCAAGGTGGTCGCACTGAGCAATCCGGTCTCGTTGGAGCCATAGAACTGCAGAATGGCTGCGCCGGTGAGATCCTCGAACTCAGTGGCGCGCCGGTACGGCAACGCCTCGCCGCCGGCGAAGACGACCCGCAGCGAACTCAGATCATAGGCCCGGCACCAGTGGTCGGCCATGAGCATCGTCAATTGAGTACTGACACAGCACAACACCGTGACCCGGTGCCGAGCGATTGCCTCACATGCGGCCAGCGTCGTGAACCGATCCAGAATCACCGCGCTGGCCCCCAGGTAAATGGGTGTGGTGTGGCTGGTCCAGATGCCGAATCCGAAGGGCATGGGAATCACCGGCAGGACTACGTCCTGCGGCGTCAACATGCCATTGGCGACCGCGTGCTGATGAAAGTAGTGCCAACGGTTCTGGGTATGCACCACACATTTGGGTGCCCCCGTGGTGCCCGAGGTGGAGTTGATCAGGAACACATCATCGGGACCGAGGCGTCGCTCGTTTCCGAGCTCGCTTTCGAGCCCATTTTCGGGCGCCACCGGCACCGGCTTACCGTCGAAGCGCAGCGTTTTACCCTCGCGCACCAAGACACCCGAGGGCACCGGAAGCTGTGCGCTCACCTCGGTCGCGGCGGCGCTGCGCGGGGCGTCGCTGACCAGGAGCTTGACCTGCGCGGCGCGCAATATCTGGGTGGCTTCCCGGACACCGGCGCGTGCACCGATGCCCACCACCACGGCGCCACAGCGCTCGATGGCGATGAACAACGCATGTAGCGCGGCGCAGTCGCCGTGCCATACCGCCACCCGGCCGCCGGGCAGCACGCCAGCTCCGGCCAGCTGTTCGGCTAGACTTGTTGCCGCACAGTCGAATTCACTCCACGTTAGCAGTGACGCCGGGTAGTCGATATAGGCGGCATGATGCGGCGAGCCTTCGGCGTTTCGTCTTACCGCGTCCGATAGCGTCGAGTCGGACCACCAGCCTGCGGCGTGGTAGCGGATCGCCTCCTGGGTGCTGAATGCCGGAGATCCCGCCATATCGCGCCGACCGACAGCCATAACCAAATGATAGGAAAATAACGTGCCGCTCCACACCGACCCGCGACGGTTGGTGTCGGCCCCGCACCCAGGAGACAATCGAGATACCCCGTTCGCCAGGTGTCCCTCGGACGCTGCGCTACTCTCCCCCAAACCCGTAATCGTGCAACTGCGCGCGAAAGTCGGGTCGAAGACGGTAGCGGGCAGTATTGTCCGTGGCTCAGACAAACCATGGGAGCAAGCGTGACGGAGATGCCCGACGGTATCTCGATCCGGCAAGCTGAGCCGGCGGACTACCACAACGTCGCGCAGATGCACTATCCGAGCTGGCGGCTTTCCTACCGCGGCATCATGACGCCCGAAACCCTCGATCTGTTCGATTGGCAGGAGTGGATCGACGAGGAGTACCCGCGCAGGCTCGCCAGAGCCGGCTGGTCCATGTGGCTAGCCGAGTCGGGCGGCCAGATCGTCGGGATGAGCATTTTCGGGCCGGAGCCCGACAATCCGGATCAGCTGGAGATCGACTCGCTCTACGTCGCCGCCGGCAATGATCGCCGGGGCATCGGCGGCCTGCTGCTTGCCAATGCGCTCAACTCGGCGCCGTCACATGACGCGGTCTTGTGGTGTGCCGAGAAGAACTATCGAGCGCGACGGTTCTATCAGAAGAACGGCTTCCAGCTCGATGGCCGTTCATTCGCCTGGACGCTGGTACCCGGGGTCCTGGTCATACCGCAGATTGGCTTCACGCTGCACCGCTCGAGATCCCAGAGCTGAATCCTGACCTCACCGTGGCGGTCGCCCGGTGGCTGATCTGCGGTTTCGTGTCGCCAAGGAGTTACCAAGAATCCTCCAAGGACCGAGCGGCAAGGTGCAGTCGACCAGAACCGATCGACCACAGCGTGGAGCCCGAGACCACCCATGGCCATTGTGGAATCGCCGCCAGGCCACCCCTACCCGCACTTGCCCGCCTCGTTCTACGGCACCCCATCGGGATCGCCCCCGGGTCCCACCGGGTACCTGGAGCACCCCAGACGCCACCCGTGGGAAATCGGGCTACTGGTGCTGGTCATCGTGTCCAGCGTGCTGCTCTACCTGGTCGCGGCCGCCGTGGTGCTGTCGGGCAAGTCCAGCCTGCTCTGGATTTCCATCGTGGCCACGCCGATCGTGCTGTTCGCGCTGCGCGGGCTGACCTACGGCAAGCAGCGCGCCAACGGCGTCAAGATGTCACCGACCCAGTTCGCCGAAGGCTACTGGCTCGTCGTCGAGGCGGCCCGCCGGTTCGGGCTCAGCGAGGTTCCCGACGCCTACGTGGTGCTGGGCAACGGGCTGATCAACGCCTTCTCCAGCGGGCACGGCTTTCGCCGCTACGTCGTGGTGTACAGCGACCTGTTCGAAATCGGCGGTCAAGCCCGCGACCCCGAGGCGCTCGCCTTCATCATCGGCCATGAGGTCGGCCATCTCGCGGCCGGGCATGCCTCGTACTGGCGCCAGCTGATGCAACTTGCGATGCGCGTTCCGCTGTTGGGGCCGACGCTGTCACGGTCGATGGAGTACACCGCCGACAACTACGGCTACGCGTTCCGTCCCGCAGGTGCCCGCAAGGCCATCGGTGTGCTCAGTGCCGGAAAGTATCTGCTCCGGTCGGTGGATTTCGACGGCATGGCCGACCGGGCCGGGTCCGAGACCGGGTTCTTCGTCTGGCTGGCCAACATGGTGTCCTCGCATCCGGTGAACACCTGGCGCGCAGCCGCGCTGCGCAACCGCATGGTTGCGGGTTCGCTGTTCTTCCGGCCCAAACAGCCGGCCCCGGTGCCGCCGACGGCCTGGGCGGTCCCCGGCGACGGCGGATGGGCCAGGTAGTCCCCCAGCCTCGCGTTCAATAGCCTGGGCACGGGAATCATCCGGTCCGGCGACGCAGTAGGCAGCGGCAGTGCGATCCATATCGATGGGCCAGGTGGGGGCGGGACTGGCCAGCGGAGCGATCGCCGGCGCCGCCGGCACCACCGCGCTCAATGTGATCGCCTACCTGGACATCGCGGTGCGGGGCCGCTCCACCAGTACGACCCCGGAAGACACCGTCAATGCCATGGCGCGATTGCTGCACCTGACGGTTCCGGGTACTGGGGACGTGCTGGCCAACCGCGTCGCCGGTCTCGGCGCGCTGACCGGCTACGCGGCCGGGATTGGGATGGGCCTGGTTCTTGGGCTTGCCTACGGCCTGGGTTGGCGGCCGCGGTTGCTGGTGGCCATGCTGGTCGCAACAGCCCTCGCCCTGGTGGGTACCAACGGACCGATGACCCTGCTCGGGGTGACCGACCCCAGGACCTGGGGCCTCGTCGGCTGGATCAGTGATCTGGTCCCGCACCTCGGATATGGCGTGGTCACCGCGCTGGTCTTGCATTACACGGCGTTGTGCAAGCGCCACCAACCACTGGATCCACGCTAGGCGGGTTCGCCAGGAACCCGACCCCGCGGCCGATCACCCGCCCTTGAGGCGAATCTTCCACCGCACGAAGCTGACGTAGCACAAGCTGATGAACGCGAGCATGGCCATGTCAAACCACCAGGCACCAGCCGTGTGATGCCAGTGCGAATCCTTCGGAGTCAGCGGACCGGGCACGAGTTTGATCAGGTCGACGGTCGAGGCCGAGGTGGCAAATCCCCATCGTGCCGGTGTGGCCCAGGACATCTGGTCCAACCCCAGGCGGTCGGTGACGGGAATCATGCCGCCGGAGAACACCAGCTGCGACATCACCGCGACCACCAGCAGCGGCATGATCTGTTCGTTCGACTTGGCCACCGCCGATAGCGCCAGTCCGAGCATCGCTGAAGCGACGCAGGTGGCGGCGACGTCGGCGAACAGTTCGAGCCCAGGTTTGCCCAGCGCCACGGCGCCCTGGGTGGGACCGCCCTTGCCGATCAGCACGATGATGGTGACAATCGCCGATTGAACGACCGCAAACACCGTGTAGACGCAGATCTTCGCCAGCAGGTACGCGGTGGTGGACAGGCCGACTGCCTGTTCGCGCCGGAAGATGGCCCGCTCGCCGATGAGATCTCGGATTGTCAGCGCGGTCCCCATGAAGACCGCACCGACATTGAGCAACACCAGAATCTGGCCCGGCTCGTTGGGTGCGTTCCCCATCGGATTGGGCATGCCGAAGCCGACGTCCCCGGGTACCGACATCGACAGCGAGCCCATGACGAACGGCAATATCGCCAGGAAGATGAAATAGCCCCGGTCCGAGATGATCAGCCGCATCTGGCGTCTGGCGATGGTGGAGAACTGGCGGAACAGGCTGGTGTGCGACGGGTCGCCACCCAGCTCCCCTGGACGCTCCACCGGCGGCGCTGGCGGGGGTGGCCCCGTTTGCGCCAAGTAGCGCGCCTGGGCCCCCTCTGGGTCGTCGGCGACCGTGCTGAAGATGTCGGCCCAGTTGGTCGTCCCCATGGCCGGACCGATCTGGCTGGGCGGCCCGCAGAACGCTGTCTTGCCGCCCGGTGCCAGCAACAGAACCTGATCGCAGACATCGAGGTAGGTCAGTGAGTGAGTGACAACCAGCACCACACGACCGGCGTCGGCCAACTGCCGCAGCATGGTCATGACCTGCCGGTCCAACGCCGGATCCAGACCGGATGTGGGCTCATCCAGGATCAGCAGCGACGGTCCCGTCAGCAGTTCGAGGGCCACCGATGCACGTTTGCGCTGACCTCCCGACAGTTTGTCGACCCGCGTCTCGAGGTGCTTGGACATCTCCAGCTCTTCGAGGACCCGGGCGACCACCTGTTCGCGGTCCTCCTTGGTGGTGTCCGGCGGCAGCCGCAGTTCGGCCGCATACATCAACGCCTGCCGGACCGTCAGTTGACCGTGGACCACGTCGTCTTGCGGCACCATGCCGATCCTGCTGCGCAGGGAGGCGTATTCGGCATGAATGTTGTGGCCTTCAAAAGTCACCGTGCCGTTGGTCGGGTGCGTGTACCCGGCGACCAGCCTGGCGAAAGTTGATTTGCCAGCACCGGACGGGCCGATGACCGCGGTGAGCATCCCCGGGCGTGCCGCCAACGAGATGTTGTCCAGCAGTGTCTTGTTGCCCTCGATCGTCCACGTCACCCCGTGCACGTCAAGGCCCCCGGTGCGCGTCTCGAGCAGGCTCTCTTCGCGGCGGGCCAGCGCACCATTGGCGAAAATGAGGTCGATGTTGCCGATCGTGACGACGTCGCCGTCGTGCAGCAGTGCCGCCTCGACCCTGGCACCGTTGACGAATGTGCCGTTGATGCTGCGGTTGTCCCGGATCTCGGTGCCCTGCGGTGTCGGGATCAGGGTGGCGTGGTGACGCGACGCCAGCACCTCGGGAATGACGATGTCGTTGTCGTCGGCGCGGCCGATCGTCACCGCGCCCGGCGGTAATTCGCCCGCCGCCCTGCCCGGACGCAGAATCTTCATCATCGAGGTGGCGATGTTGCCGGTTTCGCCGGGCGCGCGCCCGACCACGAGGGGGGCCGGGGGCGCCGGGCTCGCGGCCGGCGGCCGGTATATCTGCGGGGCCGGCTGAGCGCCGGTTTGCGACCGCGACGTCTGCGGGCCGCTGGGGTATTGCGGTTGCTGGGCCGACGGCTGCACGTGCTGCGGTCCGCTGGGAGGTTGAGCCGGCATCCGCGTGGTCGGCGGGGCCGGCTGCGGCGGAACGGGCCGGTGCGAGCCGGTTTGCGGGGGTGCCTGGCTGGGCCATGCCCCGCTGGGCATGGGCGGGGGCACCTGCATGACCGCGGTTGGCGGTGGGCGCCCGACCGAACCTTGCTGACGGCGGCCGACTCCGAAGTCCAGCGCCGGACCATCCGGGTTGCCGATGTTGACCCGCTGGCCATCTTGGATGTCGACAACCGGTACTCGCCGGTTGTTGATGTAGAGCCCGTTGAGACTGCCATTGTCAATGGCGATCCATCGGCCTTGATCGAAGCGCAGCAGCAGATGCACCCGTGAGATCAGCGGGTCCGCGACGCGGACGTCTGCCCGCAAATCACGGCCAATGACTACGTCGTGGCCTGCGGCGAAGGTGCGCTCAGCTCCGTTGTACCGCACGGTCAGCACCGGCGGGGCGGCTGTTTGGGTCATCGGGACCAACTGTACTGGCACCGGCGCTCCGGGCAGAACAGGGCGCGGATATGTGTTAGCCGCGCCGATCCGCCGCGGCCAATGACATTTCACACGGCACGTCATATGGTCGGTCTACGGAGCCTCCCGGAGGAAAGATCGTGAGCACCTTGTCCAGTGGCCTGCGAACGCTCAGCTACGAAGCATTCATCTACTTCTATCCGTTGGTCATGATGGATGTGACGCGACTGCAGGCCCTCAACGCGGCACCCGGCACCGGCCCCGGCGCCGGCCCGCCCAATCACTTCTCGCACATGCGGGCGTTCCCGTCGGCCGACTTCCGCGCGGTGGTGCGGCCCAACTTCGACACGCTGTACTCCTCGGCCTGGCTGGACCTGCGCAACGGTCCGGTCCGCCTGCAGTCGGCGGACACCGACGATCGCTACTACATGCTGCCGATGCTGGACATGTGGACAGACGTTTTCGCCAATCCCGGCAAGCGCACCAGCGGGACGGGTCCACTTGATCTCGTGATCGCCGGCCCTGGCTACCAGGGCGAAAGCGGCGAAAGCGGCGAACAACCGCGCCCAACCACGGTCGTGGCCGCGCCGACACCGTTTGTCTGGATCATCGGCCGCACCCAGACCAACGGGCCGGCCGACTACCCGGCCGTTCACCGGGTACAGGACGGCTACTCCCTCACTGAGCTCGGCAGCGGTGCGCAGGCCAGTGCGGGAGACAAGCGACCAGACTTTGACCTGACTACCGAGCCGCCCAGAATCGTCAACGGCATGGCCGCGCTGGACTACCTCTCCTATGCGGCCGATCTGCTGTGCGTCAATCCACCACACCCGACCGACTACTCCGTGCTGGCCCGGCTGGCCAACCTCGGCATCGAAGCGGGAAGCCCGTTCGATGCGAGCCGGTTCGACGCGGACCAAGTGGCAGAGCTCGAGCGCGGCAGAAGCGATGCGCTCAACGACATCCTCAAGAGCGCCACCAAGCTTGGGGCCAACGTCGACGGCTGGATCAGCCTGACCGAGAGCATGGGCGTCTACGGCAACAACTACCTACGGCGCGCGGTGGTGGCCCTCATCGGTCTGGGAGCCAACCCCGCCGAGGACGCCGTATATCCGTTCCTCGCCACCGACGAGCACGGAGATCCGCTGGCCGGCGAACACGACTACGTCATCCACTTCGACGCGGACAAGCTGCCCCCGGTGGACGCATTCTGGTCGGTCACGATGTATGACGCCGAAGGCTTTCAAGTGGCCAACGAGCTGAACCGATTCGCCATCGGCGACCGTGACGAGCTGCGCTACAACGACGACGGCTCATTGGACCTCTATCTCGCGCACACCGACCCCGGTCCCGAGCGCCAGTCGAACTGGCTCCCGGCCCCGTTGGGCCCGCTGGGCGTGACCATGCGGCTGTACGCGCCGAGGCCCGAGGTGGTCGCCGACGAATGGTCGCCACCCCCGGTGCGCAAGGCCTGACTCAAACATCGGCCGTGGCCTTGGCGCCCGGAGGTGCCGCCGCGGCTGCGGCGGTGTCTAGCCCTCGAATCCGTGATAGTGCATCACGTGCTTGATCCGGGTGTAGTCCTCGAACCCGTACATGGACAGGTCCTTGCCGTAGCCGGAGTGCTTGAAACCGCCGTGCGGCATCTCGGCAACCAGCGGAATATGGGTGTTGATCCACACACACCCGAAGTCCAGCCGTGCTCCCATGCGTGCGGCGGTGTCGACGTCCTTGGTCCACACCGAGGATGCGAGACCGTATTCGGTGCCGTTGGCGAAAGACAGGGCCTGCTGCTCGTCGCTGAAACGCTGCGCGGTGACGACCGGGCCGAAGATCTCGGTCTGAATCAATTCGTCGTCCTGTTGCAGGTCGACAATCAACGTGGGCTCGTAGAAGAAGCCCGCGCAGTCTTTCTGCTTGCCGCCGGCAAGAATTCGAGCGTGCGCCGGCGCACGGGACACCAGGCCATCGATGTGGCGCATCTGGTTGCTGTTGTTGATGGGACCAAACAAGATGTCCTCATCCGCGGGGTCATAGCCCGTCCTGGTGCCGGCCACCGACTCGGCCATCGCCGACAGGAACTCGTCGTAGATGCCGTCCTGGATGATCAGCCGAGTGGCGGCGGTGCAATCCTGGCCCGCGTTGAAATAGCCTGCCGCGGTAAGTCCCTCCACCGCCGCCGCGATGTCGGCGTCATTGAAGATGACTACCGGCGCCTTGCCGCCCAGCTCGAGATGCGCACGTTTGAGGTCGTTGGCCGCGCTGGCCGCCACCGCCATACCTGCCCTGGTGGAGCCGGTGATCGACACCAGCTGTGGCACCGGGTGCGCCACCAGTGCCGCACCGGTGTCGCGGTCGCCGCACACCAGGTTGCACACCCCGGGCGGGAAGATCTCCTGCATCTTCTCGACCATCCAGTAGGACGACGCGGGCGTGGTGTCCGAAGGCTTGAGTACCACGGTGCAGCCGGCGGCCAGCGCCGGGGCAAACTTCCACACCGCCATCATCATCGGGTAATTCCAGGGCGCTACCTGGGCAACCGGGCCCACCGGCTCCCGTCGAATCGACGACGTGTGCCCACGCATGTATTCGCCCTGTGAGCGGCCTTCCAGAACCCGCGCCGCGCCGGCGAAGAACCGGATCTGATCAACCATCGGCGGAATTTCCTCCGACATGGTCAACGAGATTGGCTTGCCCGTGTTCTCGCACTCGAGCGCGACAAGTTCCTCGGCGTTGTCCTCGATGAGGTCGGCGAGCCGCAGCAGCGCACGCTGCCGTTCGCTGGGGGTGGACCAACGCCACGACTCGAACGCCTTGGCCGCCGCGGTAAACGCGTCATCGACATCTTTGCCAGAGGAATTCGGCGCCGATGCATAGACTTCGCCCGTCGACGGGTTGACGATATCCATCGTGTTTCCGTCCGGCGTTGCCTGAATTTCTCCGCCAATGATGTTGTGAAAAACCTTCTTTTCCACCATGGTGTCCCGTTCTACGAGTAGCGCTCAATGATGTTGGTCCGGACCGCAGGGAACGCCGGAGCCCTGGGTCAGAGGCCCTCCCGGGGCCCTGGTGGGAATTTGTGCCGCCAATATCTCTCTCAAACGTCCTGGACCATGCCGGTCTGGGGCGTTGGGGCCGCGATCCGGCGGCAGCCGGCTTGATGGCGTCGCACTTCGAGGGGCACGATAACCGGATGGTCGCATTTCTCCCAGCAGCTGACTTGCCCGAGTCACAGACGACACCCGCTACATGACCGACTCCAGCACCTCCCGGGTGGCGGTCTACTTCGACTTCGACAACATCGTCATCTCGCGCTACGAGCAAGTCCACGGCCGAAACACGTTCCACCGGGACAAATCCAAGGGTCTGGAACAAGAACGATTGCAGCTGGCGACCGTCGATCTGGGTGCGATCATCGACTTCGCCTCCTCGTTCGGCACACTGGTACTCACCCGCGCCTATGCGGACTGGTCCGCCGACGTCAATGCTGGCTACCACGGCCAGTTGGTGGGCCGCGCGGTTGACCTGGTCCAATTGTTCCCAGCCGCCTCCTATGGCAAGAACGGGGCCGATATTCGACTAGCCGTCGATGCGGTCGAGGACATGTTTCGGCTACCCGATCTGACGCACGTGGTGATCGTCGGCGGCGACTCCGATTACATCGCTCTTGCCCAGCGCTGCAAGCGCTTAGGACGTTACGTCGTGGGGATCGGCGTGGCGGGTGCCAGCAGCGGGTCGTTGGCCGCCGCCTGCGACGAGTTCGTCACCTATGACGCCCTGCCCGGGATACCGACCCTGCCCCCGCCCGCGGCCAAGAAGCGCAGCCGGCGCTCGACCGCCGGCGATCGCGACGAGCCGACGCCACCGGACGCGCAAACCGCCGCCACCGGGTTGCTCGAGCGCGCCCTGCGCATCGGGCAGGAGAAGGACGACGCCGAATGGCTGCACAACTCCGCGGTCAAGGCCCAGATGAAGCGAATGGATCCATCGTTCAGCGAAAAGTCCCTCGGCTTCAAGTCATTCAGTGACTTCCTGCGCTCCCGCAGCGACCTGGTGGACCTCGATGAAAGCAGCACCACCCGACTGGTTCGACTCCATACCGAGGCCGATTCCTAACGGGTGCCCAGCGCGTACGCCTCGCGCGGGGTTCCGGGTGCAAGACCGCTCCGGCGCCGGGCATGTTGTGGCCGGGACAAGTCGCGGGGCAATCATGCCGGCGAAGAAGGGCCGAAGTTGCCAACGACAGCAATCCCACGCGTGCGTCAAATCGCTGCGCACACCGAGGTGAATGGGATCAATGCGTTGATCGCGACGGATTCCGTCATCGCCACGACGACCCGAATAGCACCAGGTAGACGGGGACCCGGCGAGGCTTGGACGCCCGTAGATCTGGACCGACGATTGCCCGCGCGGACCGAACTTCAGTGCGCTCAATCTCGAGCGATACACCCCTGACCGCATGTTGGAAATAGGACCGGATACCGGCTCGATGTCGGCTGCTGTGTCAGATATTATCGGCCACAATCGATCGCTTGCTTCGCATGCAATTGTCGGATCCGCGGACCGGCATTCATGCAGATACCAAGGACCGCTCGGATGTGACAGCTAGACGATTTCCGCTCAATGTGGCTGTGTGTCCCGACGGCAACGGGCGTTGGGCGGCCCAGCGCGGTCTTTCTGCGATGGAAGGCCACCTAGCCGGAGGCGAGGTGGCGTTCAACCGCGTCCGCGATGCCTGCGAACTGGGTCTCACGCAGTTCTCGCTCTACGGTTTCTCTACCGAGAACTGGGGCCGTGCCTCCGCCGAGGTTTCCGGACTGATGGACATCTTCAGCACCCTGTTCGATCGTGGCATCCAGGCACTGGAACCTCTCGGCATCCGGCTAAAGGTCGTAGGCGCGCGCGTCGGCCTACCGCACAACGTGCTTGACGCGATCGATCGCGCCGAGGCCGCAACAGCCCACAACGGCCGCATGACACTGTTCGTCGCGCTCAACTATGGCGGCCGCCAGGAGGTGCTAGATGCCGCGGAGCGCTACACCGGCGGTGGCCCGGAGGCGTTCCACCGGCTGCTCTACGCGCCCGAGATGCAAGATCCGGACCTCGTCATCCGTACCGGGGGCGACCGGCGCCTGTCCAACGGCTTTCTCTGGGAATCGGCCTACTCCGAACTGTTGTTCCTCGATGAACTGTGGCCGGACTTCACTCGCGAGCACCTCGAGAACGCGCTCATCGAGTTCGGACAGCGCGTCCGCACCCTAGGAACCTCACACCGCGAGCAGAGCCCGTAGCCGCCTGCCGCCTTCCGCCGCATCAAGGCGTACGCCACGGCCGCGCGGGCGGAAAGCGCCCCGACGCCGATTGCTGTTCCACCGAGTGCGACTCACCGGGGCATCAATAGAACGTGTTACAGTTCGCCCAGTGGTGACGCGACGCCGGTTGGCCGGCGCAGTCCGTCACACGCCGGCAGGCGGTCGGTGAAAAGTGGAGCAGCCGAAGTGAATTGCCCATCATGCAGGCGCGCGGTGATGCGCGCCAACGGCTTCGCCCGCCAATGACCACCACCAAACGACGATCATTGACGATCATCGGCGGCGCCTACGTCGTCGCTGTCGGGGTGGGCGCCGCCTGGCTGGCGTGGGGGCCGACCACCGGACGGCTATGGCTGGACACGTTGGCGGCCGACGTGCTCGCCACCCAGGGCTCCGGCGTTGTTGATTAGCAGGCTTGTGAGCTGGGGGATTGTGGATTGAGGAGGTCTAGGCGGCGGTTGGCGGTCAAAGCGGTGATCCGGCAGGCTTCGGAACGCCGGAGCCCTGGCTCGCCACCCTGGTGGTTTTCGCCTTCAGCCGCGCCTACCACAACTCGAGCTTCTATGACGCGTACTGGAGTGTCGTCCCACCGCTGCTGGCGCTGTATTGGTGGGCTCACGCTGGATCGTCGGCTGATCGATTGCGCTGCTGGCTGATCACCATCGTGATCTGGGTGTGGACGGTGCGCCTGACGGCGAACTGGGTCCGCGGATTTGCGGGGCTACACCACGAGGACTGGCGCTACCCCCTGCTGCGGGAGCGTGCTGGCCGCTGGGAATTCGCCGTCGATCTGGTGGCGATACACCTCATACCCACCGGGCAAGTGTTCGCGGGCATGTTGCCCGCCTATGTCGGCATCACCCGCGCCGGCCCCGGCGTTCGCTGGCTGACAATCGTCGCCTTCGGGGTGGGTCTGGCAGCGGTGGCCTTCGAATTCCTGGCGGACCGTCAACTGCACGCATTCGTCCGCGACCGGCGACCCGGTGCGGTCATGGACCATGGGTTGTGGAGTTGGTCGAGGCATCCCAACTACTTCGGGGAATTCGGCTTTTGGTTTGCCTTGGCCTTGTTCGGCGTGTCCGCTTCCCCATCGGACGCGTGGTGGTTGTTCGCCGGTGCGGGCGCGATGCTTGCCATGTTCCTGGGCGCCAGCATTCCGATGATGGAAACGCGCAATCTGCAACGGCGCCCGCAGTATCGCGAGGTAGTCGACCGAGTGCCGCGCTTTGTGCCCAGACCGCCCCGGCGATCGATGACATGAACCGCAAGCGCGTTGTCGTCGCCGGGCTGGGTGATGTGGGAGTGCTGATCGCCATCCGGCTGTCCCGCCATTGTGACGTGGTGGGGATCTCGGCCAAACCCGCCCTGGTGAGCGGCCAGGAGCTCGGTGTGCGGCTCACCCGCCCGCATGACTGGGCCCGCGACTACTGGATTGCGTTCGACAAGTTCCGGCGTCTGGACCGGGTACACACGATCCAGGCCGAACTGACCGGCGTCGACCTTGCCGCCAGATCCGTATTCGTCCGCTGCGATGATGGCACGACATTCGCCGAAGCCTATGACGCCCTGGTGATCTCGACCGGGGTCAGCAACGGCTTCTGGCGTCGGCCGACATTGCAGTCGCCCGCCGACATCGGCGCCGAGCTGCAGGCCGCACACCACAGGTTGGCCGCCGCCGCATCGGTGATCGTCATCGGCGGCGGCGCCGCGGCGGTGAGCAGCGCCGTCAACATGGCAACCACCTGGCCAGACAAGCAGATTGACCTCTATTTCCCGGGAGAACGCCCGTTGACGGCCTATCATCCCCGGGCCTGGCAGCGCATCCGCGGCCGGCTGACCGGACTGGGAGTGGGCCTTCATCCCGGCCACCGCGCGGTGACCCCCGACGCGTTCACCGGCGATGAGATCACCAATGCACCGGTGCGGTGGACCACCGGACAACCCGCGGCCCACGCCGATGCCGTGCTGTGGGCGATCGGGAAGGTACGACCCAACACCGGCTGGCTGCCCGAGCAGCTACTCGATGATCATGGTTTCGTCCGCGTGACCCCGCAGTTGCGGGTCCCCGGCCGGCGCGACGTATTCGCGGTCGGCGACGTGGCTGCCAGCGATCCGCTGCGCAGCTCGGCACGAAATCGTGGCGATGCCTTGGTGGCGAACAACATTCGCGCCGAGTTCACCGGAAAACCGCTGCGCTCGTATCGGGCGCCGCGGCGGCGCTGGGGTTCGCTATTGGGCATCCAGCCCGACGGGCTGGAAGTCTTTCTGCCCACCGGCCATTCGCTGCGCCTTCCGTCCTGGTCGGTGCACCGGGTGGTGATGCCGGTGGTGGTCCGTTGGGGCATGTACCGGGGAGTGCGCAAGAACCACCCGTTGACCTGATCCCCCTGCTATGCCAGTTCCGTGTGCATCAACATCACGTTGTATGCCGACCACAACGACAGGTTGAAGTACACATCCTTGCCGGTGGACCACGGGTGCATCATCGGTGCGTAGATGCCGCCGGGCATCTGCCACGACGAGACCAGCATCTGCTCCGGGCTCCAGGGTCCTTGCGGAGTCGGGGCGGTGCGAGCCACCACGTCGTTGCCACCGTTGGTGTACATCACCAGGTACTGCTTGAGGTAGGTGTTGTATTGAGCCGACATTTCACCCACCGGCCCCGGGATCACCGGCGTGGCCGCACCCGGCTTTCCTGCCACCCATGAGTTCGAATCACCGTTCCAATATTGGTATTTGGTGAGATCGGGCACGAAACGCTGCGGGACGCGCGCCAGGTAGGCCGAACCGCCACGCCCCGGTGGGGTGCCAAACGAGTAGAGGTAGCCATCGTTGGCCTTGACGAATGCCCCCATCTGGAAGTTCTCATTGCCCGGGACGAACCGCACTCGTCCGCTATCGGGCCCGGACGCGCGGATGGTCCCCGGGAAAACTCCCCAGTTCTGGCCGTTGTCTTTGGAAACCGCGATGCCCGAGTAGTTCGTCGTCCACTCACCGTCGCGGCCCCAGTCCCGGATGGACATGAAGCTGACGTACTGGGTCTTGCCCACGGCAATGCCTGACGTCGGAATGATTCCCGTCTCGTCTGGCGCCCACTTGATGCTGCTGATGATCTGCTTGGAAAAGCCCGGCTGGCTGATCGGCGAACCGGAGTACCGGTTGACTGGATCGCCGGGGGTCACGTGCAGTCCGTCGGCCAGGTTACGGTCCTGACTGCGGAACAGCGTGTTGTATCGCCATTGATGCTCGCGGACAGCGCAATAGCCAAACGTGTCACCGAAGGCCATCAGCACCTGATGGTTGGCGGGATCGCCGTTATCCCACAGGATGCCCAGGTCGGTGCCGGAGATGCCGAATCGCTCGAGGGTCTTGTTGGGGCTGTCCGGTCCGGTCACCCATTCCGCCAGCGACGTCGTCGCACCGCCAAGTGCCCCACCGGCATCCGACCCATCCGGAGGTGGCGGCGGGGCCGGGGCGGGGATGGGCGCCGCATCGGGAGCGATCTGGGTGGCGTTGGGAGCCTGGTTGGCCGGGTTGGGCGGCGCCGGCGCCGGTACCGCAGCCTGCTGTTGCACCGGTGCGGAGCGCCGCGCACCCGGATTGAGCAGTCGTGACAAGGGGCCCAGCTTGGGCAGGGGCGCACGCTCGTTGGCGCCCCGCGGCCGCAGCCCTCGCGTCATCGGGCCGAGGGTCTTCGATGACGGCGCGGTCACCACCGCGTTCGCCGGTGGCGGAGCATTCGCTGCATCGCCACTGCAGGGCACGGCGGAAGCCATGGGCGCGAGACCCACCGCACCGATGAACCCGAATGCGGCCGCCGACGCCACCAATAACGACACGAGTCGATGAATCGTCGACATGTAACACCTTCCAGCGCCCGAACATCACGTTGACGTCCGCAGTAGGCTGATGTGACGATAGTGATCGATGGGGCTTTTGTGATCATCGATCCCCCGATAGGTACCCGTCTGTGACCGTGTCGCAACGCATTTGCTCCACTCCCCGGCGCCGGCCCTGGTCGGATGCGATCACGGCCGGCCCGGCCCATCTGGTCGCGGTGGCGCCGGCGTCGCGGCTACTTCCCGAAGCCGGCGTCGCGCAATGCCTGGGCCATGGAGCTTCCGGATGAGCTGCTATCCCGGCGACCAGCACCCTTGGCATGGTGCGGATTTCGCTGGTCGCGCCGGAGTTTGCTGTCAGCGCCGCCACGGGGCTTCGGGGCGCGGTCGGCGCGGTTGGCCCGGTCACGCTGGGGCTCGTCGTTCAGCCGCAGGCTCAGCCCGATGCGCTGGCGCTCCACGTCCACGTCGACGACCTTGACCCGCACCACCTGTCCGATCCGCACGACCTCGTGCGGATCGGACACGAAGCGCTCAGCCATCGCCGAGACATGCACCAAGCCATCCTGGTGCACACCGACGTCTACAAAAGCCCCGAACGCGGCGACGTTGGTCACCACACCCTCGAGAACCATGCCCACCTTAAGATCGGCCACCTTCTCGACACCGGCGGCAAATGTGGCGGTGATGAAGGCCGGTCGCGGATCGCGCCCCGGCTTTTCGAGTTCGGCGAGGATGTCGGTCACGGTCGGGACGCCAAATCGGTCATCGGCGAAATCCGCGGGCCGCAGTGATCGCAACGACCGTTCGTCGCCGATGATCTCGGCCAGCGCAACCCCGGTGCGGTCCAGAATGCGCCGGACGACGGGGTAAGCCTCGGGGTGAACCCCGGAAGCGTCGAGGGGATCTTCGCCGTCGCGGATCCGAAGAAAGCCGGCGCATTGCTCGAAGGCTTTCGGGCCCAGCCGCGGAACATCCAGCAGCGCGCGGCGGTTATGGAACGGACCGGTGTTGTCGCGGTAGGCCACGATGGCCTCGGCCAAGGATTCGGAGACACCGGACACCCGCGCCAGCAGCGGCACCGACGCCGTGTTGAGGTCGACGCCCACCGCATTGACCGCGTCCTCGACCACGGCGTCAAGGCTGCGCGCGAGAATCCCCGGCGTCACGTCGTGCTGATACTGGCCCACCCCGATCGACTTCGGCTCGATCTTCACCAATTCGGCCAGCGGGTCCTGCAGCCGCCGGGCGATCGACACCGCACCCCGCAGGGTGACATCCAGTTCGGGTAGCTCGTGAGCCGCATAGGCCGACGCCGAATACACCGACGCCCCGGCCTCACTCACCACGGCCTTGGCCGGTGGTGTCGCCCCGGCACCACGGATGTCGCTGATCAGTTCGGTCGCCAGGGCATCGGTCTCGCGCGAGGCGGTGCCGTTGCCGATGGCGATCAGGTCGACCCGGTGCCGGGCGATCAGCGCGGCCAGGGTCGCCTTGGCCGTGTCCCACTGCCGCTGCGGCTGGTGCGGATAAATGGCACAGGTGTCCACCACTTTGCCGGTCCCGTCGACGACGGCCACTTTCACGCCCGTCCGGAAGCCGGGATCAAGGCCGAGGGTCGTTCGTGCGCCAGCCGGGGCAGCGAGCAGCAGGTCCTTGAGGTTCTTCGCGAAGACCGAGACGGCGTCCACCTCGGCGCGCTGTCGCAGTCGGACCCGCGCGTCGATGGTTGCCGACGAGATCAGCCGGATGCGCCACGCGAAACTCACCGTGGCGGCCAGCCACGGGGTCGCCGCGGCCTTTGCGGATAGGTCGATGTCCAGGGTTGCCGCGACCATCGCCTCATACGGGCTGTCCTCGCCACAGTCGAAATTGAGGGAAAGGACCTTTTCCTTTTCGCCGCGTAGCACCGCGAGCACCCGGTGTGACGGCATGGTGTGTAGCGGCTCGGAAAACTCGAAGTAATCCCGAAATTTCTGGGCCGCAGCGGTCGTGACGACGTCGGCGGACCAGGGAGCCGTCTGTAGCGACGCGTCCGACCAAAACTTCTCGCGAATCGCTCCGACCAGCTCGGCGTCCTCGGCGGCCCGCTCGACCAGAATGTGCCGCGCCCCCTCCAGTGCCGCCGCGGCGTCGGCGACGTCGTCGCTGATGAACTCCGCGGCCGCGGACTCCGGGGCCAGCGTCGGGTCCGACAGCAGCCGGTCCGCCAGGGGCTCCAGACCGGCCTCCCGAGCGATCTGGGCCTTGGTCCGGCGCTTGGGCTTGTAGGGCAGGTAGATGTCCTCGACCCGCGCCTTGGTGTCGGCGGCCATCAGGGTGGCCCGCAGCTCGTCGGTCAGCTTGCCTTGTTCCTCGATGGAGGCCAGCACCGCGGCGCGGCGCTCGTCAAGCTCCCGCAGGTAGCGCAGGCGCTCCTCGAGGGTGCGCAGTTGCCCATCATCGAGGCTGCCGGTCGCCTCCTTGCGATAGCGGGCGATGAACGGGACGGTTGCGCCTTCGTCGAGCAACCGGACGACGGCGACCACCTGGGCCTCCGCGATGGCCAGTTCCTCAGCGAGACGGGCGTTTACAGACTTGGTGGCGACGCTTGGATTCACGCGGATGGACCCTACCGAAGCCGTGCGACACCGCCCGGCAACCGGGCATGGCGCGCCGCGCGCCGGCCCTCAACCGTGCCGATTGCGCAGGCCAGACGGTCGCCCCGCCAGCCCGAGCGGCGCGCGCGATGGCATCGTGCTGTACACGGCGGCCCAGACCGAGCGCTCCAGAAAGCTGTCGGCAATGAATAGCAGCTCATCGCCGGGTTCGAGCGTGTCATCGGGCTGCGGCACCCGCACCGCATCACCGCGCAGCACGCTGACCAGCGCCGTATTGCTGGGCAGTTCCAACTCCGATACCCGCTTGCCGACCAGCGGATTGTCGCTGGGCAGGGTCAGTTTGGTCAGCGCCGCCCGGCCCTCACGCAGCCCCATCATGCGAACCAGGTGGCCCACATCGATGGCACCCTCGATGCCCGCAACCATGGCACCCGGGGTCGACACCGCCACGTCGATGCCCCAGGACTGGCCGAACAACCACTCGTTGCGGAGGTCGTTGATCCGCGCCACCACTCTGGGCACTCCGAATTCGGTCTTGGCCAGCAAACCCACCACCAGATTTGCCTTGTCGTCTCCGGTGGCGGCGATCACCACGTCGCAGGTCTGCGCGCCCGCCTCCTGCAAGGTCGACAACTCACACGCATCGCCGTGGAGCCAATCCGCCGCGGGAACCGAATTCGGCTCGAAGTCGTCGCGTTCGCGTTCTATCAACAGCACCTTGTGGCCGCCGTCGAGCAGCTCCTGGGCAACCGAACGGCCGACTTTTCCCGCACCCGCGATCCCGACCCGCATCCTTACAACCGGCACCTAGCCATCTTGTCGTATCCGGGCCGAGACCTTCACCCGGTACACACCGAGCGGCCTGCGGCTTCGACTAGCTGGTATCTATGTACTGGCACCACACCTGCGTCGCAGCCAGGTCGCCGCCTGCTCGCAACCCCATCGGGCGTAGTGCGCTCAGCGACGCATAACCATGCAAAAACGACGACACCGACGCAGAACCAACACGCCGCCGAGACCACATCGGGACGGGAACCAATGAGCTTGCAGCAGCTGTACCTGGCCATGCTGATCGGCGGCTTCGTGCTGCTGGCCAGCATCGTCGGTACCCGGCTGGCGACGCGGGTGGGTTTTCCCAGCATGCTGCTGTTCCTGCTGGTCGGCGTCATCGTGGGCGAGGATGGGTTCGGGCTGCGGTTCGACGATGTGGAACTCGCCCGGAACATGGGCACGGCTGCGCTGGCGGTGATCCTGGTCGAGGGCGGTTTGACCACCCGATTCAGCGATATCCGCAAAGTCCTGGCACCCGCGGCCACGCTGGCCACCGTCGGGGTGATGGTCAGCATGGTCGTGACCGCGGTCGGGGTGCACCTGGTACTGGGCGTCAGCTGGCAGGCCGCGCTGTTGTTGGGGGCCATCGTTTCCTCGACCGACGCCGCGGCGGTGTTCTCGGTCCTGCGGGTCCTGCCCCTGCCCCGGCGGGTGGCCGGCCTGCTCGAGGCCGAATCCGGCTTCAACGACGCACCCGCGGTGATTTTGGTGCTCATGTTCAGTGAGGTGCCCTTCGCGTTCCGGCCAGCGGCCGCACTCGAGGCCCTGGTCTTCGAACTACTCGTCGGCGCCGCGATCGGACTGGCGATCGGATATCTCGGCGCGTTCACGCTGCGGCGCATCGCGCTGCCCGCCTCGGGCCTGTACCCGATTGCCACGTTTGGGCTGGGGCTGGTCGCGTTCGCGGCCGCCGGTGAGAGCCATGCCAGCGGATTCATCGCCGCCTATCTGGCCGCGGTGGTGCTGGCCAACACCGGACTGCCGCACCGCGCGGCTACCCGGTCGTTCGCCGAAGGAGTGGGCTGGCTGGCGCAGATCGGTCTGTTTGTGCTGCTCGGACTGCTGGTCGAACCGATCGAGGTGATACACGACCTGATCGCGGCGATCGTGGTCGGTCTGCTGTTATTGCTGGTCGCCAGGCCACTTTCGGTCGTGCTCTCACTGTCCGGCTTTCGCATCCCGTGGCGCGACCAGGTCTTTTTATCCTGGGCCGGGCTGCGTGGCGCGGTTCCGATCGTGTTGGCCACCTTTCCGATCGTCGCGGGCGTTCCTGACAGCTACCGCCTGCTCAACATCGTGTTCATGCTGGTCGTGGTGTTCACCCTGGTACAGGGTCCGAGCCTGCGCCCGATCGCTCATCTGCTAGGGCTGATATCGCGCGAAGCCACCCGGGAGATCCAGGTCGAAGCGGCGCCGTTGGACGTGCTCGACGCGGAGCTGGTCACCATGACCGTGCAGCCGCCGTCGCGGCTGCACAACGTCACCGTGCTCGAACTGCGGCTCCCCGATCCAGCCGTGATCACGCTGATCATCCGCAAAGGACACACGTTCGTCCCGATGCCCGACACCCGGATCCAGCGTGGCGACGAACTGCTCATCGTGACGACCAGCACCACCCGTGCCGCCGCCGAATCCCGGCTTCGTGCCGTGAGCCGGCGGGGCAAGCTCGCCTACTGGTTCGACGAATACGGCGAGCCGGACTGACCGCGCGCCCTAGCCGACCCGCTGCCGCACCGCCGCCGGTGCACGCTGAGCCTCGCCCGCCCCGGACGGCGGGCCCGTCATGGCCCGCGCCGCCACCAACGCCACCAGGAAACACCCCAGCGATACCCACCCGGGCGCGCCGCTGAGCCCGTTCTTGGCCACCAACAGCAGGGCGACACCGGCGCCACACACCAGCAAACCGGCGGCGCTGGCACGGGTACCGACGACAGGCACCGGTTCGTCCCACCAAGGCAGCCGACGATGTTCGAGCGGAGACAGCAGCCAAAACGTCGCCGCCATGACGAGGGTGAACACCACGGCACGCAGCGCCAGCAGGCACCAGAACCAGGGTGTGTGCACGTCGAAAGCGTCCAGCCCGACCGCATGCAACACAAAGGCGGCGACAGCGATGGCCGGGATATGCCACAAGTACAGCGTCATGGCTCCCCCATTGCCCATCGCGACCAGCTGCCAGACCCGCGGCCGTGCCGCCCAGCGCCGGATGACTGCCGCGGCCGCAACAAACGCGCAGGACATCCAGGTGCAGTGCAGCGCGAGCAGCAGTGTCGGTGGCGCCACGTTCGACATCCGGTCGGCTCCGGTCACGACCAGCGACACGTCGTAGACGCCGGTGCCTGCCAGGCGCAGCTGTGCGGCGAACGCGGCGACGGCGGCGACCAGGGCTGCGCGCGGGCCGATCAGCCGGCGCGCGTAGCCCACACCGAGCGCCACGGGGATCAGCCACACGATCAAGAAATTTGCGGCCCCCGATTCGGCGGTGCCCACCGCGAGACGAATCTGATCTACCGCGGCGGCCAGCACCAGCAGGGTCACCGAGACGGTGGCGATCCCATACCCCGTCCGCAGTCGCGTCAAGGCGGGCACGAAGGCAAGGACCACCAGATAGACACCGAGGAACCACAACAGCGCGACGCATTCTCGCCCGAGTCCGGCCGCGGACTGCGCACCCAGCGTCGCGCGCACGACAACCAGGGCACCCGTCCACGCCGCGAGATACCAGAACACCGGCCGGCACAGCCGCTGCGCCCGAGTCAATAGCCAGGCGCCCCAGGGCACAACGGGGTCAACGCTGGAAGTTCGCCGAGCAGGTTGCCGATGCGCACCCCGTGCGAGTCGATGGTGGCCAGCAGCAGGGCGCGGTGCCCGAACATCACCACCACCAGGGCCCACAGGCGTGCGACGTCGACAGCGCGGTCCCGCCCGGGCGGGGTGGATCTGGCGAGTGCGGCGGGGTCAGGGGTAAGCGACGTTTTTCGCATGCAACCAAGCATGCGTAGCCGTGGGCCGGCGCGAATGAGTAAGACTACGCGTTTCCCGGGGTGCTGGAACTATCCGATCAGCTTGGTCAGCCAGCTCGGATTCTGCAGGTCGATGGACTTGCTCCCGTCCCACACGAAGGGCGTGCCGCTGGCGTTCAGTTCGGACAGCGTCGCGTCAGCGGCCGCCGCCTTGGTACGGGCGGTACCCATGTCGTTTCCCGCCTTGATGCAGCTGGTCGCGGTGCCGTTGGCGCCGACGGTTTGCGCCAGATGGGCCAGTTCGGCGTCGGTGCGATCTGATGCGGCGGCCTCCTGGGGCTGAAAGTCGCTGGCGAACAGGGCGGCATAAAAGTCGGTGTAGACCTTGGGATCGTCCTGAGCCGCGACGCAGTAGCTGGCCGCCACCGCCCGAGTCGAGTACGTCTTGGTGTGCGACTGTTCGTCGAGGAAGTTGAGCAGGTGATAGCGCACCGCCAGCTTCTTGTTGGCCACCGCGGCGTCGATGTCGCTGGCGTATGACCTGATGAACGCACCGCAGGGCGGGCAGATGGGCTCATTGAAGATGTCGATGGTGGTTGTCGCGGCGGAGCTGCCGATGAACACGCCGTCATTGAGCACCCGAAGCTGCACCGCGTCGGGCGGCGGCGGAGGCGGGGCGCTTGCCGTCGGCGGACCCGGCGAGCGCCAAGGGTGCGCGATGACCACACTCAGCACACCCGCGATGACCACCACCACGGCGACGGCCGCGGCGATCCAGGGCCAGGTCTTGGCCGCGACGGTGGGCTGCGGCGGCGGTTGCCCCCAGGGCGGCGCCCCGGTGGTTCCGGTGTGTCCCACGCCCCAGCCTGGGACGCCGGCCCACGGCGTCGGCACGGGTGCGCTGGGCGCAACCGGCGCGCCGGGAACCGACGGCGCCGGCCATCCGGTGCTTGGCGCGGACCCGGGAACCGGCACCGCCGGCGAGCTGGGCGCAAAACCGCCGGGCGGGGTACTCGCGAATCCGGCCGGCAGCTGTGCCACCTGGCTGCGCTGCAAGATGTCGGTGGCCCGATCCTGGTCGGGTGTGGCCAGCGCCGAGTAGGCGGCCGCGGACAGGTCCCCGCAAGTGGCATACCGGTCCGCCGGGTCCTTGGCCATGCCACGGGCGATCACGTTGTCGAAACCCGCCGGAATACCCGGTCGCGCGGCGCTCGGCCGCGGAATCGGCTGGCTGAGGTGCGCGCCCATCACGCTGAGCTGGTCACCTCGATAGGGCGGAGAGCCCGTCAAACACTCGTACAGCACACACGCCAGCGCATAGATGTCGGCCCGGTAGGTCACGTCCCCGCTGCTGAATCGTTCGGGGGCCATGTAGTAGAGCGTTCCCACGGTGCTGCCCAGTTGGGTGAGCTTCTCGTCCGAGGTAGCGCTGGCGATGCCGAAATCCACGAGATAGGCGAAATCGTCGTGGCTGACCAGGATGTTTTCCGGCTTGACGTCACGGTGGGTCACCCCGGCGGCGTGCGCGGCGTCGAGGGCGGAACCGATCTGGCGCGTGATGGCCACCGCCCGCGGCGGGGGCAGCGGGCCGTACCGCTTCAGCATGGCCGCCAGGTCCTTGCCGTCGATCAGTCGCATGTCCACGTACAGCTGGCCATCGATCTCGCCGTAGTCGTGGATCGGCACCACGTGCGGTTCCTGCAGCCGCCCCGCGGTACGAGCCTCGCGCTGCATACGGGTACGGAATACCGGGTCGTTCGACAGCGTCTGCGACATGAGTTTGAGCGCCACAACCCGCTCGCGCACGGTGTCGTCGGCCTCGTAGACGTCGCCCATGGCACCGCGGCCGACTATCCGCCGCAACCGATACGGACCGAATTGCGAACCCTCCCGCGAATCCGCGGTCGCGTCACTCATCGCCGACTCCTCACCCCGCCTTCCGCACGCCGCAAACCGATTCGAAGCGTCCTCTCGCCCCTGGGCATTGACCGCGCCGGATACGAGTACGCGGTGGTGTGTAGGCATAAGGCTAATCGTTTCGGGATTGCCGGGGCGCGGTGAATGGCGAGAAGACCGACCCCTGCGATGGCCCCCGGCACCCGCACCCACACGTCTGCGCGCTAACCGCGGTGCCCGACGCCCGAACTACTCGGTGTCGACGTGCACATCAGCCAATTGGATCGAGACCAGCGTCGGGAAGGGCAGCGAGCGATTTCGGGGGCCGATCGGGTGGACCCACCGACGCGTCGGGAACACCAGCCCGTCGGCCTCGATCGGTTCGACGCAATAGTGGGCGGCCCGTGCCCAGTGTCCGATCGCCTCGGGTACATAGTCATGGCGGCGAAGCAGACCGTCACCATCGAAGTAGAAGGTCTGCCGCGGTGAGTGGGTGTCGATGGTGGCCGGGAAGCTGGCCCTGAGCCGGCGCCACGTCTGGCCCCCTTGCTGCCACGGTTGCGCCTCGCTGACCTCGACACCTTCGCGCGTCAAAAGGTAAGGGGTGGTGAGGTAGTTCCACATGGCGTAGCCGGCGAAGTAGACCGAATCCAGCGGATCCCAACGGATATTCCGCCGCAGGCCCGAGCGACCGAAGAAGGCCGCGCGCGCGTTCGTTCGTGAACTCAGGACCTGCCCGTCGTCGCTTTCGATCCACACCTGCAGGCGCTCGAAGACACCGCGTTGCCCGGCGCGCGGGAATGGGTCCAAGACCACCCGCTGCCGCGCAACGGTGACCGTGATGCGGTAATCGGCTAGCCGATTTCCGGGGACACGGGTCCGCAGCAGCAGGCCTCCCGTGCGCACCCGAGCGTGGATGGTTGCGGCGTTGCGCCACCGGGTAAGACCCCCATGCGCGTCTAGCACCTCATCCAACAGGGCGCTCATCGCACGCGACTCCGTGCCGGGGCCTGGTCGATGCTCATCGGTGTAATCGAACACCATTTCCGGCGGCCACGGATCGGGTCAGCAAAAGACGATCAGTGCTCGGGCCGCATCGGCGGATGACTCACATGCCGCCCGCGCAATCGAACCAGGCCTTCCACGACAATCGCACCGACCAAGAACCCGCCCAGCACGCAAAGGTGAGCGGGCGTCGTCGCGGCCGCATAGACCGTCATTGCCGCGAAAGACGCGACGCAGGCCACCGCACCCGTGACGGCCAGCACGCGGGTCAGGCGCGTGATGCGCAGTCGCAGCACCGCCAGGTTGACGGCCGCGAAGATGAGCAGAAATCCGGCCGATCCCATCAGGCTAATGCCTTCGATGTCAACGGCATTCACCACGACCAGGGTGCCGGCGGTCGTGGCCAGCAGACCGCCGATGGGCCGATCCCACACCGGCTTTCCCAGGGCGGCCGGCAGTTCTCCATTGCGGGCCATCAGGTAGGTGAATTTTCCTGTGCCGTAGAGGGTTGCGTTGATGGCGCTGGCCGTGGAAATCACCGCGGCGATCCCGATCAGTTCGAAGCCGGCCGAGCCCAGGAACGGGCGTGCCGCGACGGCCAGCGCGTAGTCGCGGTCGTGATCGATTTGCGCGACATCGAGATTGCCGACCGCGACGAACGCCACGAGCACGTACAGAACGATCACCACGCCGATCGAGATGAGGTATGCCAACGGCAGACTGCGACGTGGATTCCGGGCGTCCTCGGCGGCGTTTGCGATCAGCTCAAAACCCTCGTACCCCAAGAAGATCAATGCACCGGCGTAGACGATCACCCCGAAAGAAGGATAGTGGGCGGGCGAGACACGGCTGCCGTCGACGAAGGCCAGCCCCGCCACACAGAACAGCAGCAGGATCGCGAGCTTGCCGTACACCAGAAACGACTCGGCCCGGCCCACTATCTGCGCGCCGGCCAGGTTCAACGCGGCGAACGCCACCACCACTGCGCTGGCCAGGACGCGGCGCCAGGGCCCGTCCGGGTCTGCTCCCAGCAACACCGCCCCGTAGCTGCCGAAGGCCACCGCGTACAGCCCCAACATGACGAAATAGCTCAGCCACAGCAGCACGTTCAGTGGCCCACCGATCGCGGTGCCGAAGCACTTGTCCAGAAAGAACGCGGTGCCACCGCGGCTGCGAATCCGCACCGACAACAACGAATAGGACCGCCCGGTCAGAGCCGCGATCACGCCGCCGGCAACAAACGACAGGTAGGCGCCCGCGTCGGCGATCTGCACGGTCAACCCCAGAACCGAGAAGATCCCGCCACCGACCATGCCGCCGATACCGATCGACACCAGCGCGCTGACCCCAAGCTCACCCCCCTCGGGCTGTCCACCCGCGCGTTGGCGCCCCGCCGGGGAATCTCTGCTGCCCTTGGCCGGGGGCGACGCCGGCGCCGTCACTTGTCAGCGTTTCGAACAAGATTCGGGCGCCCGGGGGTTCGGTCGGGACGCACGTGGCGGTCGAGCCAGTAGCGGGTGGCCAGCTTGACCCGGTCTTCGATGAGGAACCAGAACAGCGCATATGCCCACACCAGTGCGGCCCAACGCCAGCCCAGCGGTGTCATGAGCGCACCGTAGACGGCGATCAGGGTGGCGACGGTCTGAGTGCCGATGACCGCGACCAACAGTATGGGTGCCGGCGCGGGCTTGGACCAGAACGCATGCCGGGTACGGGTGACGAACACGGTCAGATGGCCCGATACCGACAGCTTAAGGAAGATCAGCGTGCGGATCAGGTCCTGATCCAGCCCAAAGACCTGCTTGGCCAGCGCCAGGAGCAGGAAGGTTTCGGCGACCCCCATGATGCCCAGCGCGGTAGCGATGGTGAGCACGCTGCGCATGTCCCAGGCGGTGGGCCGATTCGCGCCCCGGACGTGGTCGTAGGCGATGGCCAAGATCGCGCCGTCGTTGAGCAGCGCCAGGAACACGATCATGACCGCGGTGACCGGGAAGAAGTTCATGAAGACGATCGCCAGAGTGATCAACAGCAGCACCCGGATCGTCTCGGCGATGCGGTAGGTGGCGTAGTTGGTCATCCGGGCGAAGATCTCGCGGGCTTGGCGGATCGCGTGCACGATCACCGACAGCCCTTCGGCCAGCAACACGACGTCGGCGGCGGCGCGGGCGGCGTCGGTGGCCCCGGCAACGGCGATGCCGGCGTCGGCCTGTTTGAGCGCGGGGGCGTCGTTGACACCGTCACCGGTCATGCCCACAATGTGCCCGCGCCACTGAAGCAGACGGACGATGCGGTACTTGTGTTCGGGAAACACCTGGGCGAACCCGTCGGAGGCTTCCACCCGAACCGTCAACTCGTCGTCGTCAACGGCGCTGTCGAGCGTGCCCGCGTCCAGGATCTGCTCCCCCAGGCCCACCTGACCGGCGATTTCGCGGCCGATCGCCACCTGATCACCGGTGACCATTTTGACCTCGACACCCAGTTCCCTTGCCGCAGCGATGGTCTCGGCGGAGTCAGCACGCTGGGGGTCGGCCAGCGCCAGCACTCCCAGCAGCCGCCAGGTCTGGTCGCCATCGGCGCGGGCCACGCCAAGAGAGCGGTACCCGCGGCTGGCGAATCCGTCAACCACATCGCTGACCTGGCTGCTGACCCCGTCTTGCCCGCACAACGCGGCGATGATCTGCGGTGCTCCTTTGCTCACCCGGAATCGCCGCCCGTCGGAGTCCTCGATGGCGGCTTCGGTGCGCTTGCTCACCGGGTCGAACGGGGTGAACCCCTGCACGTGCACTTCGGGCGGCGCACCCGCGGCGGCCAGCACGGCCAGATCGATGGCGTCGTTGTTCTCGGAGCGCGAAGCCATGGCGGCAACCCCGAGTAGATCGTGGTTGTCGACACCTGGTGCCGTCCACTGGGCCGTCAACGCCAGCCGGTTCTGGGTAAGAGTGCCGGTCTTGTCCGAGCACAGCAGGTCGACACCGCCGAGTTCCTCGACCGCGGGCAGATGGCTGACCACCGCCTGGTGCCGGGCCAGCTTGCGGGCACCGACCGCCATGGTCACCAACAGCACCGCCGGCAATGCCACCGGCACCGAGGCGATGGTCACCACGAGCGCGAACTCCAGTGTCTCGAGCACCGCGTTGCCGCGGATCAGCGAGACCGCCACCGTCAACGCCACCAGCGCCGCGGCCAGCACGATCAGATAGTTGCCGATACGCAGCACCGCGCGCTGAAAGTGGCTGACCGTACCCGCCTCACCGACCAGCGCGGTGGTGCGCCCGAAATATGAGGCGGCGCCGGTCGCATAGACCACCGCGTCGGCTTCGCCGCGCACCAGTACCGAGCCCGAATACAAGACCTGCCCCTGCCCGCGCGACACGGCGAGCGATTCACCGGTCAGGGCCGATTGGTCCACCTCGAGCGTCACGTCATCGAGTACCCGCACGTCGGCGGGCACCACATCGCCAAGCCGGACCCGCACCACGTCGCCCGGTACCAGCTCCCGCAACGCAACGGTCACCCACGCGCGGTCCCGCAGCACCCGAGCCGAAGCGGCGAGTCGTTGCTTGAGCGCGGCGATTGCGTTGGCCGCCTGATGTTCTTCGACGAAGGCCACCCCGCCGTTCATCATCAGCAGCCCCGCGATGATCGCGGCATCGGTCCAGTGCCGGGCCGCCAGCGACAGCACCAGCGCCGCCTCGATCATCCATGGGATCGGGGCCCAGAAATATCCGAGGAAAACCAGCACCGGGTTGCGCCGCTGTTCGGCTATCTCGTTGGCGCCGTATCGCTGCAATCGCTGCGACGCCTCGGTCGCGGTCAAACCTTGTGCAGAGCTGTCCAATTCATCGAGCAGCTGTCCCAATGACAGTGTCGTCAGTTCGTCGGTGGCCTCCGTCACCCCTCGCACCTCCCACCTCGGTTTTCACACCGCCCCACGACCGCACAATCTGTTGAACCCACGTTCGCATCGCCGTTGCGCGCCGCAACAGGGCCGAATGACTCCATTCCACACCGATGTCGGCCATCCGTCACGCCGAGCCGCGCCCGCCTGGGCTTCGACACACCAAACAGCCGACCGTCGTGCCGGTTTGGCGGGATTCGAAGTCGGCCTGGAGGAAGAAAGCCTCGTCAAGTCGGGACTATTTGCTCCTGACTCGGCTACCGCGCACCGGATAGCGTCGAGGTTGCATCCACCGGCGCGCCCGGCCGGACGGGTGCGAGTCACTCGACGAGGAGGACAGCATGATTGAGGTATTGACGGATTTTCCTGACGAGGTAGCGGCATTCGTGTGTCACGGGCATGTCACCAAGGACGACTACGAGACGGTGGTCATCCCCGATATCGAGAAGCGGCTGCTCAACCACGACAAGGTGCGCATCTACTACGAAATCGGTTCGGATTTCGGCGGCTTTGACCCTGGCGCCATGTGGGAGGACACCAAGCTGGGATTCAGCCACTTCCTCCGGTGGGAGCGGTTTGCCGTGGTCACCAACATCGAATGGATCAAGCAGACAGTGAAATTCGTCGGGTTCCTGATGCCCGGCGAGCTGCGCACCTTCACCCCGACGCAAGCCGAGGAAGCCCGCGCCTGGGTCAGCGCAGAATCCGGCTAGACCCACGCTCAACGCCGTTCGGGCGCGCTGGAGCAAAGGGCCTGTGCACCCGAGCCACTGGGCGTTACGGTGGTGTTTCAGCGAGGGATGGTGACCATCGATGGCTGAGGATGCTCCGTACACAACGCAGGCACACCCTGCCCAGCGGGGTGGCATTTCGGGTATCCCCGGCGAGCTCATCGATGCCGGATTCGAGAACGTCGCCGAAGTCGGACGCGGTGGCTTCGGCATCGTCTATCGCGCCTTCCAGCCGTCCCTGGATCGCACCGTCGCGGTCAAGGTCTTGACGGCTGACCTCGATCCAGACAACCTCGATCGGTTCCTGCGTGAACAACGCGCGATGGGCCGATTGTCCGGGCACCCGCACATCGTCACCATCCTCGAAGTCGGTACCACCGCGACCGGCCGTCCGTTCCTGGTGATGCAGTATCACCAGAACGACTCGCTAGAAGCGCTGGTCCGGCGCAACGGGCCGCTGGACTGAGGCGAGGTGGTGCGGCTCGGGGTCAAGGTGGCCGGCGCCTGGAGGCCGCGCACCGGGTAGGCACGCTGCATCGTGACGTCAAACCGGGAAACATCCTGATCTCCGATTACGGCGAGCCGCAACTCACCGACTTCGGCATCGCCAGGATCGCCGGAGGTTTCCAGACCTCGACGGGGGCGATCACGGGTTCCCCGGCCTTCACCGCCCCCGAGGTGCTCGAGGGTGCACCGCCGACGCCGCAGTCGGATGTGTATTCACTTGGTGCGACACTGTTTTCCGCCATCACCGGTCATGCCGCCTTCGAGCGCCGCCGCGGTGAAAAGGTGGTGGCCCAGTTTCTGCGGATCACCTCGCAACCGATCCCGAATCTGCGTGGGGAAGGCCTGCCGGCCGACGTGGCCTCGGTGATCGAAAAGGCGATGGCGCGCGATCCCGCGGATCGTCCCGACAGTGCCGCCGCTTTTGGTGAGCAACTTCGCCAAGTTCAGCGTGAACATGGCGTCGCCGTCGACGAGATGGCGCACCCGGTCGAGTTGGGGGCGCCCCGCAGCGATCTGGCCACCGCCCGGTCGACGTACGGACACGACACCCATGCACCCCGGCACCGCCCACCCCCGCGACCAAGTATCGTCCCCAGGTTCCCGCCCGGTCGCGGGTCAGCCGCCGGCGGCTGACCGACGCGCTCAGCGCGGCCGGCCGGCGCCGGCTCATTCTGATCTACGCGCCCTCGGGGTACGGCAAGAGCACGCTGGCCGCCCAGTGGCGCGAGGAACTGGTGCGCGCGGGCGTCGCGGTCGCGTGGCTGACGATCGACGATGGCGACAACAACCCCGTCTGGTTTCTGGCGCATCTGCTGGAGTCGATCCGGCGGGTGCATCCGGGGGTGGCCGAGTCACTGGACCACGTACTCGAGGAGCACGGCGACGACGGGAGCCGCTACCTACTGACGTCGATCATCGACGCCCTGCACGACGCCGACGAGCCGACCACCCTGATCGTCGACGATTGGCAGCGCGTGTCCGACAGCCAAACCATCGCCGCCCTGAGTTTTCTGCTCGAACACGGGTGCCATCACCTGCAGATCATCGTCACCAGCTGGTCCCGGACGGGACTGCCGTTGAGCAGACTGCGACTGGCCGATGAGCTGGTCGAGATCGACTCGGCGGCTTTGCGTTTCGACTCCGGCGAGGCGACGTCATTCTTCGACAGCCTCGGTGGGTTATCGCTGACCGGCAACGATGTGGCCGCCCTGACCGAGTCAACCGATGGCTGGGCCGCCGGGCTGCAACTGGCCGGGCTGTCCGTGCGAGGCGGCGCCGACGCGTCGACGCTGGTCGGCAAGCTCTGCGGCACCAGCGAGGTGATCGGTGAGTTCCTCGCCGAGAATGTCTTGGCCTCACTGGAACCCGAGATCGTCGATTTCGTCCTGGCCACCTCGATTCCCGAGCGAATATGCGCGGATCTGGCTTCGGCCCTGGCGCAGGTGCCCCGGGGCCAAGCGTTGCTGGAGCAGGTCGCCCAGCGTGGCCTGTTTCTGCAGCCGGTCGACGGGGAACCGGGCTGGTTTCACTACCACCAGATGTTCGCCGAGTTTCTGCGCCGCCGGCTCGAGCGCGACGATCCGCAGCGGGTCGCGCAGCTGCATCGCACCGCGGCGCTGTGGCTCAAAGAACACGACCGGCTCCACGATGCCGTCAAGCACGCGTTGGCGGCCGGCGATCCCGCTCTTGCCGTCGACTTCGTCGAGGATGACGAAACCAACCTGCTCGAACAGTCCAAGATGACGACCTTGCTCGAGATCGTCAAGAAGCTGCCGCCACGGCTGATCGTCTCCCGGGAGCGGCTGCAACTGGCCATCGCTTGGGCGAACATCCTGCTGCAACGCAAGGTGCCCGCCGCGCTCAATCTGTTCACGAAGGCGCTCGATCACGCGGACCCGGCCACCCAAGCCGACCTGCGGGTGGAAGCCGATGTGCTACAGGCGGTCGCGGACACGTTCGCCGACCGCATCGACCGGGTGGACACGCTTGTCGCCGAGGCACTCTCGAGGCCGCAAACGTTTCATCCGCGGGTGCCCGCGGTCGCCGGAAACGTATCGGCGTTCGCCGCGCTCTACCGGTTCCAGTTCGACCAAGTGCGCCGCCTCTTGGCGTGGGCAACACCCTACCGAGAGATGATGGGCCCGTTCGTCAGCGTCTACGCGCGGTGCTATCTGGGCTTGGCCGCCAAGTTTGCGCTCGATATTGCGACCGCGGTCGCCGAGTTCCGGCGAGCCGTGGAGATCGCACAGAGTTGCGGAACGAACTCCAACGCGACGCGGATCGCCGGCGCCTTCCTCGGTGAGATGCTGCACGATGTCGGCGAATTGACCGAAGCCAAGCTCCTGCTCGACGAGAGCTATCGGCTGAGCCCGGAGGGCGGCGGAGTGGACTACCTGGTGGCGCGGTTTGTGGCCGGCGCCAGAGTCAATGCGGCGCACGGGGATTGCGCCGCAGCGGCGGAGCGGCTGGAGGCTGGGATGGCGGTCGCCGACCAGCTGCACCTACCGCGACTGTCAGCGGCGATCAACCACGAGCGGGTCAGGCTGGGCATCGGCCTCTCGCCGCCGGTTTCTGCCCGGCTGCGCGATACCCGCCACAACTCGAGTGACGACGGAATGGTCACGCTCACCTACGAACTCGATGAAGCCTCCGCTATTCGGTTGCTGTCGGCCGGCGGTTCGGAGCAGGACCGCGCTGACGCCCACCGACGCGCTCGCGATCTGTTGACCGGTATTGATGCCACGCTACGACCGTGGGCGGCGTTGCGCGCTCAGCTATTGCTGGCCGAAACGCTGCGCGCAGCGGGACTGCAGCCCGATCCGGAGTCGGCCGGCCTCGCACAACGCTGCAACGAGCTGGGGCTGGTGCGCCTGGCCGTCGAAGCCGGCCTTACCTAGTTTCGGGACCTAGTTTCGGGACCTGGTTTCCGGCACCGTCCAGGTTGCTGCTCACCAGAAAAACGGCGGTTGGATATCGACGATGCCGTTGCCGCCGGTCGCGTCGGCCACCGCCTTGTACGCGCGAGCGAGCGCGAGATTGAAGTTCCCGGCACCGGCGCTGGCCTGGGCATCGGTGACCAGTGCCCAGGCATTGTTTCCGGCACCGATGGCCACACCGCCGTTGGCGGGGTTGACTTCGGCTAAGGTCGACGAGCCGATCGCCGCGGCCGTGTTGAAAACGCCGCCGCTGACGGCGGCAGTGCCCGCGGTCACCGCCGTGGCGCCATTGGCAATAGCGCTGCCACCACCGACGCCGAATACGGCGTTGAAGTCGCCGTGGGAGACGGCGGTGCCGCCGTCCATCGCCAGCGCGGGGTTGGCGGTGGCCACGTCGGCGTTCTGGATGTCGCTGATGGCCCAGGCCGAGTTGAAATTGCCGGTCACTACGCCGCTGGTGGTGTCGCCGGTGGCGGCGGAATCGGCGAAGTTGACGGCGCCCAGGCTGTTGCCGACCGCCCCGGCCACATTGAAGTCGCCCACGATGCTGGCGGTGGCGGTGCCGTTCAGGTTGGCGTTGGCGATGGCTTGGTTGACCTCGGCGTCGCTGTACTGGTCAAAGGCCCAGGCCCGGTTGAAGCTGCCGGTGGCGTCGGCGTTGGCAGCGCCGGTGAACGTCTGGGCGGTCACATCGTTGACCAGCGCGGCGCCGCCGCCGAAGGCTCCGACCGTGTTGAAGCTGCCGGTGGCCCCCGCGACGGCGTCCATACCGTCCGCGCGGGCGGTGTTGACTTCGGCGGCGCTGCCGTCGAAGGCCCAGGCGTTGTTGAAGCTGCCGTCCGCGCTCGCGGTGGCCCCGTTGTCGGAGCCCGCGGTGTTCACCGACGCGACACTGGCGCCGAAGGCTCCGGCCATGTTGAAGCCGCCGGAGGCGGCAGCGCCCCCGGTGACGTCGTTGACCGCCGCGAAACTGTCGGCCCCCATGGCGCAGGCACCGTTGAATACGCCGCCGCCGACCCGGGCGGTGCTGTTCTCGCCGACGGCGACCGCCAGCGAGCCAAAACCCGCGGTGGTGGCATTGGCACTGCCCCGCTGCAGCAGCTGCACCCCGCTGAACGACACGGCCAGATCCAGGTTCTGCGCGGCCGCGGCGTTGACGGCCTCGGCGGCGGTGTAGGCGGCCGCGCCCGAGTGCAAGCCCGCCACCAGCTGGCGGTGAAACGCCGCCACCTGGGCGCTGAGGGTCTGATAGGTCTGGGCATGCGTGCCCAACAGCGACGCGATGGCCGTCGACACCTCATCGGCAGCCGCGGCCAGCAGATCGGTTGTCGGGACGGCGGCGAGGGCATTGGCCGCCGCGATCGTTGAACCGATGCCGGCCAGATCGGTGGCCGCAGCCGACACCGCCTCGGGCACCGCGCTCACGTACGACATCACGCGCCTCTCGTCGGCCCGGTCAAGGCCTGGCTTCGCACCCGGAAAGCGCCCTTGATGCTGAAGGCAGATCAGACGCCGATCGTAACGTCCCACGGCCGGCCACCCGCGGCTTTTCGGCGGCGCCGCCTCAGCTCCCGGGGTGCTGCGCGCCCCGCGCGCCCGCCCCATCGGCCGGTTCGTCGTCGTCCTCGGCGTCGGCCACCGTCAGCGGCAGCGCCAACTCTTCCAGTGGGCGCTGTTCGACGGCGATGCCGAGCCAGAGTTCGACCAGGCCGGCCACGGCCATCACCGCGGCACCGATGATGAACGACCAGAACACCTGGCTACGCTGCCCGGACTCGATCAGCTGACCGAACAGCAGCGGGCCGCTGATGCCGCCGATCGCGGTGCCCACCGCGTAGAAGAAGGCGATGGCCAGGGCTCGGGTCTCCATCGGGAAGATCTCGCTGACCGTCAGGTAGGCCGCGCTCGCGCCCGCCGATGCCAGGAAGAACGCCGCCGCCAACACGATGATGAACGTCCAGACACCGCCGGTCTGGTTCACAAATATCACCGCGAGCACCACGGCTATCACCGCGGATCCGATGTAGGACATCGTGATCATGGGCTTGCGGCCGACGGTATCGAAGAGCCGCCCCAGCACCAGGGGCCCGACAAAGTTGCTCAGCGCCCACACGATGAAAAACAGCGGCACGTGTCCGGATTCGACACCGTAGAAGCCGCTTAGCAACGTGCCGAGATTGAACGTGACCCCGTTGTAGAGGAACGCTTGACCGATGAACAGCGCCAGCCCAAGAAAGGCCCGCCGCGGATAGCGGGTAAACGCGACCCGGGCGATCTCCCACAAGGAAATCCTTTGACGCTGACGTATCTTGAGCGGCCGCCCCGGCGGGTCAGGTAACCGCTGGCCGGTGTCGCGTTCTACTTCCTCCTCGATCTCCCGAACGATCTGCTCGGCTTCCTGCTCACGCCCATGAATGAACAGCCAGCGTGGGCTTTCCGGGACGTTGCGCCGGACCAGCAGCACAAAGATGCCGAAGATGGCACCCAAGCCGAAGGCAAGCCGCCACCCCATGTTGGGCGCGAAATTCGAGGTGTCCAACAGGACCAGCGCCCCGGCCGCTCCAGCGGCCGAACCCAGCCAATAGGTGCCGTTGATGATCAGGTCAACGCGGCCGCGCACGCGGGCGGGTATCAGTTCGTCGATCGCCGAGTTGATCGCGGCGTACTCTCCCCCGATGCCGGAGCCGGTGAAGAAACGCGCGATGAAGAAATACCAAGGTGCGAAGGCGAATGCGGTGGCCACGGTGGCCGTCAGGTACACCGCGAGGGTCAACAGAAACAGGTTGCGCCGCCCGAAGCGGTCGGTGAGGTGGCCGAAGAACAGTGCCCCCAGGCAGGCCCCGGCGATGTAGAACGACGCCGCCACGCCGATCTGCGCGGGCGTCAGGTTGATCCCGCTGCCATGCTCGGTCAGCCGCGCCGACACGTTGCCGACCATGGTGACTTCGAGCCCGTCGAGGACCCACACGCCGCCAAGCCCGATCACGACGCGCCAGTGGAATCGTCCCCACGGCAACCGGTCCAGCCGTGCAGGTACGTGCGTCGAGATGGTCCCGGTTTGCGCGCGTGCGCTCATCGCTGACTCCGTTTCTGGGTGGGCAGTCGGGTACGCACCGGCGCGTATCGACAGGCCTCGAGCGCGACGTCTTCGGTGCCGGGACATACCGCGGGCTCACCGGAACCAAAGGCGCCGTCCAGCGACATTAGCCAATCAATCGGCAAAACTCGTAGGCGACCTTCCGACCCGAGTCCGGGCGATCACGGTGCTGGCGGCCGCCGCGGGACCCGTCGGGGCGGGTGCGCTCCCGCGGGGCGCCACCAAGTGGTTAGCTTCGGGAATGCAACGCACACCCGAGTTGGCCCGGCGTTTATACGATCGCTTCGAACCCATCCACGCCGTCACATATTTTGCTCCGGAGGCCCGGGCAGCCCTGGCCAACCTTGGGTACCGCGGATTCTGGATGGGCTATTTCGCCGCCCGATCGGCCCCGCTGGGCCAGGTGGCGCCGGAGGTCGTGACAGCCGCCTTCTACAACTTCGCACCCGCACGGGTGGCCAAGGCCCTGCCCGCGGCCTGGGACATCGCCGAGCCGCGGCTGGCGCTGCAGGCTCGCCAAGATTCGGCGGTGGCTGCCCTACGGCGTTACGGGCTCACCGACGACGACAACGTGCGCAGCGCTGGCCGGCTGGCCGGCAGCGCCGCCAGCCGGGCTTCGCTGGAGGGGCGCGCATTGTTTGCCGCCAATCGCGCCCTGCCGTGGCCAGAGGATCCGGTCGCGGCGCTGTGGCACGCAACGACCCTGCTGCGCGAGCATCGCGGGGACAGCCACGTAGCGGTGCTGGTGGCCGCCGGCGTCTCCGGACGCGAGTCAAATGTGTTCCACTGCGCGGCCGACGGAGTCCCCAACGACTACATGAAACTAACCCGCCACTACGACGACGCCGAGTGGCAAGCCTGTGTCAACAGCCTGGTCGGCCGCGGCCTGCTCACCGAAGAAGGATCGTTGGCGCCCGCCGGGCGCGAATTGCATGAGCACCTGGAGAACACCACCGATGCGCTGGCGCTGCGCGCCTTTGACGGTCTCGACGACGCCGAGCTGGACGCGTTGTTCCAGGCATTGACACAGGTCGCAAAGACCGTGATTTCCGCGGGTGACCTGCCCTCGGTGACGCCGATGAGTATACGGCGCGACTTTTAGCCACTGCTCGGATCGTATGGTCGCGAGGTGACCTCGCGCGGGCGAAACAGCGGACCGCGACAAGGCCCCTGTCCTCGTTGAACTTTCGCGCCCGATGCCGAAACCCGCTGCCACGCGGCCTCGTCGGGCATCCGTTCCCGCGACGGAACTCCGTTGTACAGCAGATGATTTCGGCTCGCCCGTCAACGCTAGTTCCAAACACCGACGCGCGCAACGGCGGTACGGCCGAAGCACCCACCGATGACGCCCGCGCCGCTGTTCACCGCATGCGCAGCCTCCGGGAACCGATAAGGTGGGATGCATGGCCTGGCGTCGCTCAGCCGCCCCGATAGTGGCATACCTTGTGGTACTGATGGCGCCGGCCTGCAGTCCAGCGGCCGATTCGGGGTCACCGTCGTCAAGCAAGCGCTCCACCGCCAACACTGGAACCTCGATGCCGGCGCTGTTCTATGCCAAGGCGGGTTCGCTGTATGTGAGCGATCCCGCCGGAACCCCCGGACGCAAGCTCACCGACGGACCGGCCGACACGCAGCCGGCGCCGTCCCCCGACGGCACGCGGGTGGCCTATGTCCACAAGAACAGCGCCTCGGACTACGGCGGTGAGCTGTGGGTGCTCGACCTGGCTGAGGATGCGCCGGCGGGGGCGCCCCACCGACTCGTGGACCCCGCCGCCCTCCCGCCGCCCCCCGGGCATCGACTCGGGCAGATCGTCAACCCGCGCTGGTCACCAACCGGCAAGCAGATCGCGTTCCTGCAGAACGACAGCAACGGCACCATGGCCGGCGGCCTGCTGATCGTCGCGGCCGCCGACACCGGCTCGGTGCTGTCGCCGCCGCAGCGCCCGGCCGCGGCCGACCAATATGCGTGGGCGCCGGACGGCAACCACATCGCGTGGGCGAACGCGCGCAGCGACGTGTCCCCCATCGACGTCAATGCCCTCGAGGTCGGCGCGGCCTCGGCTCCGGTCGCGATGGACACCAACGCGTATTCGGTGGCCTACGGCAGCGACGGTCGGTCGATCCTGTTCACCAACGGCGATGCCTCCGGTCCGAACTTCACCGAGATCCCGTTTGCGCTTCGCGACGGTGGCATCTATTCCGCCGCCGCACCCGGCGGCACCGGCACCGATCCGGCCGGAGCTCCCAGGACGGTGTTCGCCAGAGCCGGCTCCTACTACTCCGATCTCGCGGCGCTGTCCTCCGGCGAGCTGGCTTTCACCGAAACCCGAAGCGGCGAAGGCGAATCGTCGAAAAACCTGCAGCTTCTCGATGTCTCGGGCGGCGCGCCGCAAACGATTGCCGCCAACGTCGCCGCCGAGGTCCAGGGGCCCCGGTGGGGAGCCGGCGACGTGGTCGCCTACCTGGAGAGCTCACCGGGCAAGCCGCTGGTCATCACCGATCTGGACAAGCGCACCCGCCAACAGATCGACACTGGGGTGGATGCGTTCGCCTGGCCACCCCAAGCCGCGACGGCAACCAGCGGCGGCTAGCGGTCACTTCCGCCCGGGCAGCTTCATCACCGTGCGCACGATCGGCAAGAGCGACTTCTGCCAGAGGGTGGGCGGGACGCCCATCGGCGGATCGAGGTTGAATACCCGCGCGGTGGCGATCGTCTGCGATTCGGTGTACTTGAGCAGCCCCTCGGGGCCGTGCCTGCGGCCGACCCCGGAGATTCCCATGCCGCCCATCGGTGCGCTCAGGCTTCCCCAGGCGAAGGCATAGCCCTCGTTGACGTTCACCGTTCCCGACCGCAACCGGGCGGCGATCTTCTCCCCCTCGGCGGTCGAGCCCGCCCATACGCTGGCGTTGAGCCCGTATTCGGTGTCGTTGGCCTTCTCAACGGCTTCCTCGACGTCGGCAACCGGGTAGATCGAGACGAGCGGCCCAAACGTTTCGTTGTCCGCGCATTCCATTTCGTGGGTGACATCGGTCAGCACGGTCGGCTCGTAGAACAGCGGCCCGACATCGGGTCGAGCCTTGCCACCCGCAATCACCTTGGCGCCCTTGGCCGTTGCGTCATCCACGTGGCCGGACACGGTCTTGAGCTGTCCCTCGGAGATCAGGCTGCCCATGTCGACCGAGAAGTCGTAGGCGGTACCGAGCTTCATGCTTCGCACCGCATCGCCGAACTTGCGGGTGAACTCGTCGGCGATGTCTTTCTCGACGTAGATCCGCTCGATCGAGATGCACAATTGGCCCGCGTTGGAGAAGCAGGCGCGGGTGGCCGCCTTGGCCACCTTGTCGAGGTTGACGCCGCACGTCACGATCATCGCGTTCTTGCCGCCCAGTTCGGCCGAGAAACCGATGAGCCGACGGCCGGCGTGCTCGGCGAGCCGGCTGCCCGTCGCCGACGAACCGGTGAACATCAGGTAGTCGCAGTTATCGGCGATCGCGGTACCCACCACCGAGCCCGGGCCCGGCACGATCGCATACAGCGCGCGCGGCAGGCCGGCCCGGTACAGCAGCTCGGCGCACGCCAGTGCGCAGTACGGCGTCTGGCTGTCCGGCTTGAGCACCACCGCGTTACCCGCGATCAGCGCGGGAACCGAGTCCGACGCCGTGAGCGTCATGGGGTAATTCCATGGCGAAATCACCCCGACCACGCCTTTGGGCTGGTAGCCGACCGTGGTCTTGCCGATCCCGGGCAGCAGCGCCTGTACCGTGCGGGGCTTTAGCAGGCCCGCGGACACGCGTGCGTAGTAGTTGGCGTTGGCCACCAGGTCGACGACTTCCTCCTGCGCCGCCCAGCGCGCCTTGCCCGCCTCGGCCTGCAGCAGGTCCATCAGAAACTCGCGGTTCTCGATGACCAGATCGCGGTAGCGGCGGATGACCTCCGCGCGTTCGCTGACCGGACGCTTCGCCCAGTTGGCCTGTGCCGCGCGAGCTTCGGCAAACGCTGCCTCGACGTCTTCGGCGGTGCCGACCGGGATGGTGGTCAACGGTTTGCCAGTAAAGACCTCGTCGATGGTCCGGGTCGGACGAGCATCGACGTCCTTGATCGCGGCAAGGCTCAGTAGACGCTCGAAGACCGCGGATGACGGAACAGGCATATCGCTACCTCTCGAAGACGCACAGATTCGTTGGACATTTATAGGGCAAATGTAAGCCAGTTATAACAACAGACTAGCCGCCGATGAATTTGCTCAACCCAATGGCGACGAGTAGCCCGAATCCGGCCGGGCACCGCCGCCGAGTCGGGCCGCGAGGCGGCGCAGCGCTCAGCGCGGACTCGGTGCCAGGAAGTGGAACGGCGCGGCCGGCTCGAACTTCTGCGACACATCGCCGCCCTGATCGTCGGGGACACCGACGGTGAGCTTCATCGGTTGCGCGGCGGGCGTCAGATCGACCTTGTCGAGATCGACCCAGATCACCGACGGGTTGATCACCGAGTCGAAGTAATAGCGCCGAGCGTCGTGGTCGACCACCGATCGCCATAACGTGGACGCGATGTTGGGCTTGTCGGGGTCACTCATGCCCAGCGGTACTCCGATCGAGCGCATCTGCGAGAACACCGCCGCCACCGCCTGGCGCCGATCACTGAATTGCGGTGACGCCTTCAGGGCGTAGCTGGCGCGCACAAAGCGGTCCGCGGAGGTGATGGTTCCGGGCAGCATGTTGTGCCCGCCGATCAGATCCCAGTAGGTGTTGATGGCGAGCTGCTGCTCGAATACCGGCGAATTCGTCAACACCGTGTGGTCACGACTGTGGTGGATCACCAGCTTGGCGTCGAGGTACTCGAAGATCGCCGAATCGCCACCGGCGTCGGACAACGCGACATGCACCGAGGCGGCACGTCCGTTCGGCGCGTCGGCCGAGACCACCGTCATCGGATCGGCGCTCATCGCCTCGACCGCCTCAGCGACCGTGCCGAAATTGTCGAGCAGGTACTGCAGCCAGGCCCCCACCGAGATCGTCGGCTTGGACCGCGCGCCCTGGTCGCCGTAATCGGACTCGGTCAGGTAGAGCAGGTTGCCCACCATCCCCGCTTCGTTGACGCCGTCGGAGGTCGCCAGGTCGTAGATGCTCAGGATCACCGAGCCGTACTTCGAGGTCCACGTGATCGACCCCGCCCCCACCCCGCCGTCGCGGCGCATGCCGCGGGGAAACACCCAGCAGTCCGTTTGCATGTCCAGGTCGTTCCAGTCCATGCCGCGTCCGGTGACGCAGGTCCCCGTGCCGGTCCTGTAGAGAATGCGTGTACACATGCGACTCCCCGTTCCTGAAGCGACTGACCCCGAAACCGGTTCTGGGTCAAGCTGATCCCGAACAAACCGCCGTCATCGACCAACCGGTGCCGATGCTTTGGCGTCGAAGCCGATTATGGACCGTCGCAGTTCTGACCAGACCGCGGGCGGCACCGGCCCGATCCGGTCGAGCATCCGCCGGCGCACAAAGCCAGAAAACCAACGACCAAAACACTGTCCCACCCGTCCCACCCGACACTAGAGTGCTGTTTCGTGGGCATTAACGTCTTCGGCAATGGCCGGGGCCGGTGGTTGGCATTCACGGCCTCGCTGGCCTTGTCGGCCGCCATGATCTACGCCCAGAACGCCAAGCCTCCCTGTTGCGTCGAGCCGCCGGCGGCCGCTCCGGTGTCCCCCGCATCCCCGGCACCCGCACCGGTCAGCGCGCCGCACACCGCCAGTCCGGTGGAGGCCCAGTCGCTGGCGGCGAACGTGCCTGTGACAGCTCAGGAATTCCAGTTCTCCCTGCCCTCCGGTGTCGCGCCGGAAAGTGGGTTGCAGGTCAAGACCATCTGGGCGGCCCGCGCCATCAGCGTCTTGTTTCCCCAGATCACCACCATCGGCGGGTTCCGGCAGGATCCGTTGAAGTGGCATCCCAACGGGTTGGCCATCGACGTGATGATCCCCGACCACGCCAGCCCCGAGGGAATCGAGCTGGGCAACCAGATCGCCGGCTACGCGTTGGCCAACGCCAAGCGCTGGGGTGTGCTTCACGTGATCTGGAGGCAGAAGATCTACCCGGGCATCGGAGCGCCGACCTGGACGGCGGACTACGGCTCCGAAACGCTCAACCACTACGACCACGTGCATATCGCCACCGACGGCGGCGGATACCCGACCGGCCAGGAGACCTACTTCATCGGGTCGATGAAGCCGACGCCGCGGGAATGATCGATTCGGCGCTGCCCGCCATCGCCGTGCTGCCGCGGCGGTGTCGCGGCGTCAGATATTCATGAAGCGATTCACGCTCCGGTGCGATACTCGCAGGCATCAGGACGGCTGGAAACCAATGGGGGAAGCGCGACCATGAGTGATGTCATTCTGCCCGCGGCCCAGGCGGCCACCGCAGCCACGAATGTCGGCGATGTGCGCACCGGAATGAGTTCCGATGCCCTGCGTCAGGCGATTGAAGACCACCTGCGCTATTCGCTCGGGCGTCCCGCGGCCCTGCTGGAGCCCAAGCATTACTACCGCGCGCTCGCGCTGGCTGTGCGCGATCGGATGCAGCAGCGCTGGATCGAGACCACCCAGACCTATCTGGATCTCTCCCGCAAAGTGGCCTGTTACCTGTCGGCGGAGTTTCTGCTCGGCCCGCACCTGGGCAACAACTTGCTCAACCTGCAGATCGAGGAGGAGGCGCGCGCCGCGCTGACCGCGCTGGGGCAAGATTTTGACGAGGTACTGGCCTGCGAGGAGGAGCCCGGCCTGGGCAATGGAGGGTTGGGCCGGCTCGCGGCCTGCTATCTGGACTCGCTGGCCACCCTGCAGCGCCCGGCGGTCGGCTACGGGATCCGCTACGAGTTCGGCATCTTCGACCAGGAGATCCGCGACGGCTGGCAGGTGGAGAAGACCGACAACTGGCTGGCCGACGGCAATCCCTGGGAGATCGTCAAACCCGAACTGAACTACCGGGTCGGCTGGGGCGGCCTCACCGAGTCCTACATCGATGAGCGGGACAGATACCGGGTGCGCTGGATTCCCCAGCGCGCGGTCAAGGGCGTCTACTACGGCACGCCCATTCAGGGCTACGGAGTCAACACCTGCAACACCCTCACGCTGTGGAGCGCCCGGGCCATCCAGTCACTGGCGCTGGATGCGTTCAACGCCGGCGACTACTACCGGGCGGTCGATGACCAGGTGGTGTCCGAAACCGTCACCAAGGTGCTCTACCCCAACGATGAGCCGGAAGTCGGCAAACAACTGCGGCTGGCCCAGCAGTACTTCTTTGTGTCCTGTTCGCTGCAGGACATCCTGCACCTGCTCGAGGACTTCGCCGGCTTGCCCGTGCAGGAGCTGCCCAACCGCGTGGCGATTCAACTCAACGACACCCACCCCTCGATCGCCGTGGCCGAGCTGATGCGGCTGCTGGTCGATGAACGTGACCTGAATTGGGAGGAGGCCTGGCGGATCACCGTGGCGTCGCTGGCCTACACCAATCACACCCTGTTGCGGGAAGCTCTCGAAACCTGGCCCCTGTCGATGTTTGAACGGTTCCTGCCGCGACATCTGGAGATCATCTACGAGATCAACCGGCGTTTCCTCGACGAGGTACGGGCACGGTTTCCCGGCGATGAGAACCGGGTCCGGCGGATGTCGCTGATCGGCGAGGACGGCGACCGCAGCATCCGCATGGCGCATCTGGCGACCGTGGGCAGCCACGCGGTCAACGGTGTCGCGGCGCTGCACTCCGAGCTGTTGAAAACCACTGTGCTCAAAGACTTCTACGAGATGTGGCCGCAGCGATTCAGCAACAAGACCAACGGGGTGACCCCGCGCCGATTCGTTGCCCTGGCCAATCCCGGCCTGCGCAAACTGCTCGATGAAACACTCGGCCCTGGGTGGTTGCGCAACCTGGACCGCTTGAGCGAGCTGGCGCCGTTGGCCGGTGATCCGGCGTTTCAGCAGCGGTGGCGGGCCGTCAAACGAACCAACAAGGCCCGGCTATCGGATTATGTGCGGTCCTGCACCGGTATCGAGCTCGACCCGGACTGGCTTTTCGACATCCAGGTCAAGCGCATCCACGAATACAAGCGCCAGCATCTCAACGTGCTGCACATCATCACCGCCTACCACCGGCTCAAGCTCAATCCGGATCTGGAAACCGCTCCGCGCGCATACATTTTCGGCGGCAAGGCGGCACCCGGCTACATCATGGCCAAACTCATCATCAAACTGATCAACTCCGTCGCGGAAATCGTCAACTCCGATCCCGACGTCAACGACCGGATGAAGGTCGCGTTCATCCCGAACTTCAATGTGCAAAGCGGCCAGATGATCTATCCGGCGGCCGATCTCTCCGAGCAGATCTCCACGGCCGGCAAGGAAGCATCCGGCACGGGCAACATGAAGTTCATGATGAATGGTGCACTGACCATCGGCACCCTCGATGGGGCCAACGTCGAGATCCGCGAGCAGGTGGGCGCGCAGAATTTCTTCCTGTTCGGCCTGACCGTCCAGGACGTGCAGCGGGTTTTGGCCGCGGGCTATCGTCCCCGGGACTACATCCGCGAAAACGCGGAACTCTCGGCGGCTCTGGGGTTGATTGGTTCGGGAGCGTTCTCCGGCGGTGACCCCGAGGTGTTTGCGCCGCTGATCGCCAACCTGAGCGAGCGGGATCCGTTCTTGGTCAATGCCGACTACGCCGACTACCTGCGCGCCCAGCAGGAAGTCAGCAACACCTGGCAAGACACCGAAAGCTGGACTCGCAAGTCGATTCTCAACTCCGCCTACAGCGGGAAGTTTTCCTCAGATCGGGCGATCGCCGAATATTGCGACGATATCTGGAACATCGCCGCGGTGACCATTGGGTTCCGCCCGGACTGACTGCCCGGCTCGCCGGCGAGTGGCCGACACCTGCGCGGCGAGCACTCCCGTCCGCACTGGATGCCGCCCAAGGTACCCCCTTGAATAACCTTGGGCGGCATCACCATTAGCGACTATTGACCGCCGCGGTGCCGTCGGAGCCGGTGCAGGACTGCCGTAATCCCGGCCGTAGACGATCAGCCGGGATTACGGGTCGGCTGGCTGTCAGTGCAGCAGTCCGGAACGGCGACCGCCGGTGATGCCGGAGTGCCGCCTGCCCATCAGCGAGGCAACCGCGGCCACGCCAACAGCGGCCACGATGACCTGGACCAGCAGTTCGAGCCAGTCGACGCCACTGGTCGCGGTCGGGATTCCGACAGCCTTTGCGATCGCGGTCCCGATGAACGCGGAGACGACGCCGACCAGGATGGTGACGAGCACTCCGATGGATTGTCGGCCTGGCACGACGAGTCGGCCGAGCACGCCGATTACCGTGCCGATGAGAATTGCAGTGATAACGCCGGTGATAGTCATCTGTCCTCCAAGGGGGTTTGCAGGTGCAGTTGAAATACCCCCGGCGCCGGCCACATAAACGTCGGCGCGATGTACACACCGCCCACCGCTATCCGAATCGGCCGGCACTGGCCCGGATGTGCGGTAAACGTCGGTCGCAAGAAATTCACCCGGTTGAACGAATCTCGGCCCTAGGGTCGAAGCCTATGGAATCCGCTGCGCAGCCCCACCGGATCGAAGTGGGAGAAACCGTCTGCAACGACGGCACCGTGATCGGCCACACGGCGGCCGGCGAGGGCCCGGCCTTGGTGTTGTTGCCCGGCTGGTCGCTCACCGCACAGATCTTCCGCCATCAGCTGGCTGGTTTGTCGCACACATGGCGGGTGCTGGCGATCGATCATCGCGGGCACGGTCGTTCGTCAACCCCCCAGCTCGGCTATCACATCCACCGCCTTGCCGCCGACCTGCGAACCGTATTGCAGACGCACCAACTCGATCAGGTCCATCTGCTCGGACATTCGATGGGGTGCGCGGTGATCTGGTCCTACCTCGAGCTATTCGGTACCGATCGGCTCGCCTCGCTGCTGCTGGTCGACCAGATGCCCTGCGCGCTAAGAAATCCCGCGTGGACCGGTGCCCAGGCTCTCGAGGCCGGAGCGACGATGGACCCCACCGGACTGTTCGCGTTCACTGATCGGCTGCGCGCCGATGGCGATGACCCGCGTCCGGACTTCGTCACCGAGGTTGTCTCCGAAGGCATCGGAGCAGATGAATTGGCCTGGCTCGTGGAGCAAGGCCAGACGTTGGACCGCCGCTGCGCCGCCGACCTGATCTTTGACGTGGCAACCCATGACTGGCGCGGGCTGATGGCGCACATCGGCTTGCCAACGCTGGTGCTGGCCGGCGACTCGGTCAATGTGCCGATCGCTTCCCAACGATGGATGTGGCGGCAGATCCCCGGCGCGCAATTTGCCCGGGTCCCGGGACGGCGGGGTGGCACGCACTTCCCATTCCTGGAAAACCCGCAGACCTTCAACGACGTGGTGTCGCAGCATCTTTGCGCCCACCGGCCCGGCTGAGACCGGCCGGCCTCTGGCAAGCGCTTCGCGGGTACGGTGATCTAGGCCGGTGGGACCATGCGCAGCGAAACCCCGCTGTATCCGCCGGCGACCAAGTTGTATGAATTCGCGTAGTCCGAGTCGTGAAAGCTGAAGAAGTTGAGGACGAGCTTGGAAATCTCGGAACGCCCGGTGAGGTGGTGCAGACCCTGACATGCGTCGATCAGCGACCGCTCCGCCGTGCCATAGGCATGGGCAAAATAGTTCAATCGCTTGACGAAGGCCGGCGCCGCCTTGGCCACCGGCAAGGCATGTAGCGAGTCGAGAGCCAGATTGGTTTGGCGGCGCGTGAGGTCCTTCTCCAAGCGTGTGGTCATCGGGTCGTCGGCGCACACGCGGGCCAACACCTCATCGAACCTGGAATCCGTTGCCGCTGTGGCATCGGTGATCCGATTCGCCAGATCCTCACGGCCGGACTGATTCTTCAACAACTCGGGCCCGATGTCGCTCAGCAGGCAGACGAGACGATTGCACGCTGAAAGTGCGCGGAACAAGAGCAGATCGATCTCTTCCATCGGCACGTCGCGGTACTCGGGTGTGTCCAGCAGGAAGGCGATGTAGTACCCCAGGGTGGTGGAGGCCAAGATCGCATCGGCGCTGCTTTCCAGCCGCTGGCCGATTCCGCCCCTGAGTCCCGTGCCGATCATCCGATTGACGCCGGTGTAGCGCCCGAGCAGATAGCGCCGCACCGGTTCGGCGTAGCGCAGTCCCCTGATGGCGCGCAGCACCCCGCGAGCGGCGATGATGTTGCCGACGAGCAGCGGCCACAGCGCGGCGCGCACGTCAGCTCGCACATTCCGGCCGCATTGTGCGTTGAAGGCCTTGACCAGCTGTGAATAGGCAGCTCCACTCGGCGTCTGAATCAAGAAGTCGATGCGACGAGCGCTCGCGCGGCTATCGGCGAGCAACATCGGCGCTGCGGGCCTTGGCCTCGATAGCGCACGGATGGCCGCGTGATTGACATCGGTCGCAAGTTTGCGCCGCAGCCGTTCGTGGGGGCCGTCGAGGCGAGGATCCATGCCGAGCCCGATGCCCAGATCGTTGGCGACAGCGTCGAAAGCCAGGTACGTGTTTAGGGCGGGGCTTTGTCCCAGCAGGTGCTCGGCGTGGGCGTCCTCCATTGAGTACAGAAGTACCTTTTCCGTCATCGCATGCGTGGCTCCGCTGCCGCTGAGACGCAGCCATTCGGGCTGCGCCGGACTCTGCGGCGACGAGCACCACAGGAAGAAGTCGCGGCACGGCGAGTCGGCAAATGCATCCTGCAACACGCCAGCAATGCCTTTGGTGAGGTTGTCCAGCACCTCGTCGTGGGAGTTGCGCCGAAAACTGGCGATGTCCACGGCGTTTTCCCCGGCCATCAGCGCTCCCGGCAGCAGATCAGTTGCGACAACGCGATCAGATCGCGGGATCGCACGGCATCGGGCAGTGCCGCGACAGTCGCTTGAATGCGTTGATCGGCGCATCGCTGCACGGCGTGGCGTCCCGCGGCAACGTCGACAAGGGTTGCGGCGCGATCGATGTCACCGGTTGCCATGAAACTGCCGGAGTGGCAGAGCGCCGCCGGTTCGATGGCCGCTTCGGATCGTGAGTTCAGTGCGGCCGCCACCGTCAGTGTCGCGTTACGGCGGCCAAGGTCGTTGACGCATTGGAACGCCAGACCCAATTCACGGCCGAACCGTTCCAACGCCGCAATCGTGGCATCGCCGGCATCGGCGGCCAAAGCGCCTAGACCGCAACAACAACCGATCAAGGCCGCAGTCTTGCCTGCGGCCATCCGCTCGTAACTGTCGACCGGGCCGGCTTGACCGCATTCGAATGCGCAATCCTCGAACCAGCCGATACACAAGTCCAGGCACGACGTCTCCAACCGCATGACCGCCCGGACCGCCACGCCCGAGTCAGGCAGGTCGGTCAGGGTCCGAATAGCCGCAGTCTGCAACGCATCTCCCAACAGGATCGCGTTGTCGATGCCCCAGATACTCCACACCGCGCGCCTGCCGCCGCGGGTCACCTCCCCAGCCATCACGTCGTCATGGAGCAACGTGCCGCTGTGCACCAACTCCACCGCCGCCGCAATCGGCGCCGCGTTGCCGGCATCACCGCCGCAGGCCGCGGCGGCCGCCCAGACCAGAGCGGCGCGAACGAACGTGCCCGACGATCCTGCTAGGGCGGATCTATCGATATCCCACCAGCCAAGGTGGTAGCCGGCCATCGTCGCCAACGGTTCCGGCATCGACTCGACGGCCCTGCGCAACACCGGATCACACGCGGCTCGAGCGCTGCTCAAAAACAGCTGCACAACCTCGGCGGGCACATCGCTCTCACAAGTCCCGTCCGCGGTCAACGTGCCTCCCCAACGCCACGGGAACGTCCAGATCCCAGCGTTGCCAGCAAACTCACAACCAGTGTGTCGGTTTGCCGCGAACCGGCTTTCGACTCTCGATCACCACATCGGATCCTGCCAAAATTATCCGATTGGTGCACAACACGTCTCAATTAATTCCTTGGTTCTCGACGGCGGGTTGCGGCGGCTTTAATGGCGCCTTCACCAAGCATTTTAAATCGATATCAGCCCATCCCCGCGACCAATCAGCAAACCTGACATGGGTTCCGGGCGGCGGCCGCCCTGCCGTGTCTCACGACTTCGGTCCAACCTGGGCGAACAGGCCGAATGCCCCAGCAATCCGTCTCACGCCTGCAACACAAGATCGCGTGGTCGATCCGCCCAGCACCACGTCGGACCGGTTGCGAGATACCCGACGCGGCGCCTTCCGGTGTCGGCAATTGCGTCATCGACGCATACCATCCGGTACCGGCGGCCTGTTACGCTCGGAAAAGCCCACCACAAATTGCGCGCCTTTCAAACAATTCGCAGCGGAGGCAAGGCTATGGGTATTCCTACATTCATGATGTTCGACGCGGCGCCTGACGCGTGTGCACCGTATAGCCATGTTGTCGAAAGCGACGGCTGGTTATGGATCACCGGGCAGATGCCCAACTATCCCGACGACCACGCGAAGCCGCTACCGGACGGGATCGAGGCCCAGACCCGCAATGTGATGCACAACCTCGAGATTGTGCTCGGCGAGCTGGGCATCGGTTTCGGCAACGTGGTGCAGACACGCGCCTTCCTCACCGAGTTCAAACGCGACTACGAGTCGTTCAACGGCGTCTATAAGTCCTACTTTGAACCGGGAAAGCTGCCCGCCCGCAACTGTATTGGTGTCACCGCACTCGCGCTGGACGCCTTGGTCGAGGTCGACTTCGTCGCCCGCAGGCCGTAGCGCGGTGCCCGACACCGGGTTACGCCCCGTTCGGCACGGGCTCAAGGCGGGCAGATGAGCCCTTACGGTGGCGGCGTCGTTGCGACCGCCGTGGTGGCTCGCAAGGTACGCCCCGAACACGTCGAGGCCTACCGCGCTTGGCAATCCGAGATTGACGCCGCCACCAGCAGCAGTCCCGGGTTCATCGGAACCGAGACCATTCCCCCGGTGCCCGGTATCCATGATGACTGGGTCATCATCTTCCGGTTCGATTCCAAGGAAAATCTGTCGTATTGGATGCAGTCCGAACGGCGCCGCGAGTTGCTCGAACGCGGCGATCGGCTGCTGGAGACCCCCGCCGAGGAACACACCATGGTCGGCGGCCGGCCGGCCGCCCACGTGGTCACGGTGGTGGCCAGCACAACCCCGCGGCCGGGCCGGGAAACCGAGTTTCTCGCCGCGGAAAAGGCCCTCGAAACGGCGGCGCGGTGCTTCGACGGATTCACCGGCTACGAACTGCTCGAACCCGCTCACGACGGGGGCGCGTGGACCAGTTTGTATCGCTTCACCGAGCCGCGCTACGCCGACGAATGGCTCACGTCGCACACACGCGCCAAGCTGTTGGCTGAACTCAACCAACACATCGAGCGAAACGTCGTGCGCAAGGTGCCCAGTGCCTTCGGCAGTTGGTTCAGTTTCAACGAGGTCGATGGGGCGAACACGCCGAACTGGAAACAGTCGATGACCGTGTTGCTGATGCTCTACCCCACGATCATGTGCATCAGCTACCTCATGACCTACCTGCAGGACAAGGGCGTCCCGTTCTTCTTGCGGACCTTCACTTCCAACATCTTGAGCACCATCACTCTCGGTTTCCTGTTGATGCCGCTTGCCACCCGTGCCCTGAGTTTCTGGCTGAATCCGGGTGTGCCAACACGGATCACGATTCGAGGAACGATCCTCGTCATCGTGCTCTATGCGGTGTTGCTTGGCTTTTGGGCGCTGGTCACTCTCTGAGCCGATGCCTGCTCGCCTCTGCCTCGTCGAGGGGCGCGAGCACGCTGACGGTGATCGGACTGGCCAACAACGCGCTCAGTTGGGCACGGTAGTTGAGGTAATGCTCGGTCGTGCGGTGGTGTTCCAGGGCGGCCTGATCGTCATAGCGCTCGATCAACACCAGCTCGCCGTCCGGCGGCGCCTCGTAGAGGCCGTAGCGTCGACAGCCCTCCTCGGATCGAGTGGGACCGACCATGCCCGCGAGCAGCACCCGCAGATCAGCACGCCTTTCCGGTAGTGGGGCGAATCGCGCGATAACGCTTACTGGGGCGGACACGGGTACCTCCTGTTGGGTGGCTGAGGTCACTTTGACACCGTTGTCACTAAACGTTTATAAACGTTACATGATGACTGCGCCTCCAGCTGCAGGGCCCAGCCGTGGCGCTGCGGCGGAGATGGCCGATGACCAGCGCATATCCCGAATCCCGAGCGAGTGCGATGTAATACGTTTTATGACGTCCGATGAGGATTCCCCCCGACACGATCTCGCCGATGCCGACCTGCGGGTCACCCGTGGCAGCGTGCCGGCGAGTGTCCAGCTTGCGGAGTTGTTGAGGACGCAGATCCTGGAGCGGGCGCTGTCCCCCGGCAGCCGGCTGCCGACCGAGCAAGAGTTGATCGCACGTTCGGGTGTTAGCAGGTCGACCGTGCGCGCCGCGGTTGGAATTCTCGAGGACGAGGGCTGGTTGGTCCGCCGTCAGGGGTTGGGGACGTTCGTCGCCGAGCCGGTGAAACAGGACTTGGAGTCCGGTGTCCGGACGATCACCGAGGTACTGCTGAGCCGGGGGGTGACGCCCCGCGTCGAGGTGTTGGCCCATGCGGTCGTCGCGGCGCCCCAGTCGGTGGGTGCCGCCCTGGGGCGTTCGGAAGTGCTGCGGATTCAGCGCCGCTATAGCGAATCCGATCAACCGCTGGCGATCGTGACCTGCTACCTACCGGCGGATTTGCCCCACGACGCCGTCGAACCGCTGCTCTCAGCCACATCGGTGACCGCGACCACCTACACGATGTGGGAACAACGACTCGGCGTGCGCATCAGCTCGGCCACCCATGAGATTCAGGCGGCCGGAGCCTCCCCGGAAATCGCAGCGGCACTGGGCTTGTCGGAAGGCGCGCCCGTTCTGGTGCTGCGGCGCACGAGTTACACCGACGGGGACAAGCCGCTGGAGGTGGTGCTATTCCACCATCGCCCCGAGCGATACGAATTCTGCGTCACCCTGCCTCGGACGATGCCGGGACAGCGAGCCGGGATGACCGAAAGGTAGACGGTGCCATGCACGAAAACACCAGCAACCCGCCACAACACGGCGGCCCCCAGTTCGGGTTGATCCTGGCGCTGATGACCCAGGGACTGGCGATCAGCGACTATCCCGACATGGTCCGGGTATCCACCCTCGCCGAAAGCTACGGCTTCGATTCCGTTTGGCTCTGCGATCACTTTTTGACCCTGAGTCCCGACGACTACGTCACGCAGGCCGGCATCAGCGGCGAGCACGAGCGCCGCGACGGGCGAGACCGGCCCGCGACGATGCCGCTGCTCGAAGCATGGACAGCGCTTAGCGCACTGGCCCGCGATACCACCTACATCCGCCTGGGGACCAGCGTGCTGTGCAACTCCTACCGCCATCCGGCGGTGCTGGCCAAGATGGCCGCCACGCTCGACATCATCTCCGAGGGGCGCCTGGACCTCGGCCTGGGCGCCGGCTGGTTCGAGCGCGAATTCACCGCCTACGGAATCCCGTTCTTACCCGTCGGGGACCGCGTCACCGGTCTGGGCGAGGCGCTAGAGGTCATCACAGCGATCTGGACGCAGCCCGATCCGGTGTACTCCGGGCGGTTCTACACCCTCGACGGCGCGATCTGTGACCCACCGCCGGTGCAGACACCGCATCCACCGCTGTGGGCCGGGGGTGAAGGCGACCGGGTTCACCGCATCGCCGCCCGCTCTGCGCAGGGAATCAACGTGCGGTGGTGGTCGCCGCAGAAAGTCAAGCAGCGCAAAGACTTTCTGGCCCAGGCCTGCGCCACCGCGCAACGCGACCCCACCACGTTGCGGTTCTCGGTGACCGCCCTGCTCGCGCCGACCGACTCCGCCGAGCAGGAAGCCCAGATCAGGACAGAATTCTCGGCGGTTCCCTACGACGGTCTCATCGTCGGCCCCGCGGATAGGTGCATCGAGCGAATCAACGAATACTACGAGTCCGGGGTGGACACCTTCTTGTTCACCATTCCAGATGTCGCACGGTCGGACTTGATTCATACCGTTGGCCAAGAGGTTCTTCCGGCGTTCGACTAAGCCGCTACCCGGCCTGGCAACAGTTTTCGGTTCACCGAGTAGGCAAGGATGGGTTCTGTCATGCACGCCAAGAGCGGCCGCAACACTGGTGCCGGCCCCTATCTGGAATCGACCGAGTATCTCGACGCCGACCATCCGGTAGTGGCCGAGCTCGCCGCGAGACTCACCCGCGGGGCAGGCTCCGATGTGGAGCGGATCCGGGCGATCTACTTGTATGTCCGTGATCTCCCCTACGCCATTGCCGAGTCTTTCCGCTATCTGGCGGCCGGAGAGCGCACCGCCAGCGCCGTCCTCACCCACGGAGTCGCCTTCTGTATGGGCAAGGCCAGCTCGTTCGTGGCGTTGTCCCGGGCGGCGGGCGTGCCCGCGCGCGTCGCCTTCCAGACGCTGGACTCCCCCGAAAAGGAATTCCTCGCACCGCGCGTTCGCCCGCTGTGGGGCGGCAAACCGGGCCGGCCATTGGCCTGGCACTCACTGGGGGAAGCCTTGCTCAACGGCCGCTGGATCAAGCTGGATGCAACCATCGACGCGCCGACGGCCGCGCGGCTGGGCAAGCCCTACCCGCAGGAATTCGACGGGATCACCGACATCCATACCGTCGAAGGCCCGATCCTGCGCGAAAATGGCAGCTACGCCGACTATCCGCGAGAAGTCGCAGACTGGTATGAGCGCCTCGCTCGCGCGGTCGTCACGGCGCTGAACTCACCCGAAGATCGTCAGGTGATTGCCGAAGACGACGATCTTTGGTCGGGCCCCAAGCGTGCGCAGGTGATGCGTTTCGCGGTTCCCGGGGGCGTCGCCGGCGGTGCCCCACCGCGATGGGTTGGCTATTCGGCGCCGAAGCCGAAAACCGTTGTCGAGTCGTAGGTCTGACCCGGGGTGAGCTCGGTGCTCGGGAAGCCGGGGTGATTCGGCGAATCCGGGTAGTGCTGGGTCTCCATCGTGAATCCCGCGCCTTGGCGGTAGATATGCCCGCTGGTGCCGGTGAACGTCGCGTTGATGAAGTTGGATGTGTAGAACTGCACGCCGGGCTCGGTGGTGGAGACGGTCAGGGTGCGCCCCGTTTGTGGATCCTGCACCCGGGCCGCCTCGATCAATTCGGTGTTGTCGGCGCGGTTGATCACCCAGTTGTGGTCATAGCCGTGGGCCAGCAACAGTTGCGGGTCATTGTCGGTGATGTGCGCGCCGATCGCGGTCGGTGAGGTGAAATCGAACGGCGTGCCCCGCACCGCGGTGATCTGCCCGGTCGGGATCAGGGTGGAGTCGATTGGCGTGTAGTTGTCGGCATGGATGGTGACCTTGTGGCCGTAGACGTCAAGTGCGTCCTCACCGGCCAGGTTGAAGTAGCTGTGATTGGTCAGGTTGATCACGGTCGGCGCGTCGATGCTGGCGTGGTAGTTGATGCGCAGTTGATTGTTCTGATCCAGGGTGTAGGTGACCGTTGTACTCAGTGCCCCGGGAAAGCCCATTTCTCCTGCGGGACTGACATAGTGGAGCTTCAAGCCCACGCTGTCACCGCCTTTTTCCACACTGGCCTGCCACACCTTGGTATCGAATCCGGCGGTGCCGCCGTGCAGGCTGTTACCGCCGTCGTTGATGGGCAGGTGATACTCGTGGCCGTCGAGCGCGAAGACTCCCCCGGCGATCCGGTTGCCGTAGCGGCCGATGATCGCGCCGAAATAGGTCTTGGCGGATCCGGTGTTGTTCAGGTAGCCGGCCAGGGTCGGAAAGCCCAGCACCACATTGCCGATACGTCCGGTGCGATCGGGGACTTCGATCGACTGGATGATGCCGCCGTAAGTCAGGATTCGCACCCGCATTCCGCGCCCGCTGTTGAGCGTGTAGCGGCTCACCGGGGTCGCATCGACCTCACCGAACGGCTCGCTGGTGATCGACGGCGGCCCTGCCGGTGTCGATGCATTGCCGCGGCCCGTGGGCGGGTTGGTTGCCGTGTTGCTGCACGCCGCCAAGCCCGCCACCCCGGCGATGGCGATCAGTTGAAGTCCTCGTCTGCCGCGCATGGGCGCTCCTCGCACTCGTACGAGCAATGCTTGAAACCTGTCGATCGCCGGGGGAAGGCGCGTACCTTCCCGGATGACCGATTTGATGATTCCAAGCTAGACCGGCGCGCCAACGCTGGTCGGGAAGGCACGTCGGGTGCTCAGCGCAATCTCTGATTCCGGCGACCGGGACGACAGGCTGATCGGGGCCACCCGGTCGCGCTGGCGCGCGGTCAACGCACCGCATCTGGTTGCGCTGGTCCGCGCTGGGGCAAAGTTCGGCAACGGCGAACTCGTCGAACGCCCCGACGAGATCGCATGAACCCGCCGCCTCAAGGAAAGCGCTCGCTGGCGGGTCCCTCGTGGGCGACCTACCGGCAGAGCATCGGAGACAGATCCGGGCTGTTCGCAACCCTCGCAGCGGCCTGGGCGCCGGCGAAGGCACTGTATCCGGGCTGCTATCTCGACATCTCGCCCTCGACGGCGATCCCCTCGGTTACCTACGTCGACACCGACCGCCGCGCCGCACGCTACTTCGCCAGTCACGAATTCGCCGTCGCCGAATTGCGGGATCGCACCCGCCCCGGCGTCGAGCCCGATGTGAATTTCCTGCACGCCGACTACACCACCGCACTCGGCCTGGCGCAGGCCCACTTCGACCTGCTAATCTCGCTCTACGCAGGCCCACTGTGGGACCACTGCCAGCGCTACCTCAAACCCCGAGGCCTCTTCCTGGCCAACACCAGCCACGGTGACGCCAGCCTCGCTGCGCTCGACCCCCGACTCGAGCTCGTGGCCGCCGTTCACCACCGCGGTGAGCACTACCGCTTCGACACCGACGCACTCGACAGCTACCTGACCCCGAAGACGCCGACGGCGGCCGACCCCGACGCGATTCGCCGCAAGGGGCGAGAGATCGCCTACACCCGGACCGCGTTCGCCTACCTATTCCGACTGGCCTGACCGAGGCAATCCACCGGTAGTGACTACTTCTTCCACCCGGATTTCGTCGCAGTACGGGACTTTCGGCACTCCCGAGCTGCACGGTTGCCGTGTTGGACTTGCCCGAGACACAAACCGACGACGCTTTGTGCCCAGCAGTTTCCGACTGAAGTGTCGTTGGCGTAGCCACACCTCAGAAGGAGGTTGCCATGTCACTCTCAGCCCCAGCGGTGCACCGTGGGATCGCAGTCGGCGCATTCAGCGCCGCCCTGCTGTTCGGTAGCGCGGCTATCGCCGTTGCGGATCCGCCGGCGAACTGCACGGCCGCTGACCTCGCCCGCACCGCATCCGGTGTTTCCAACGCCACGGCGGACTACCTGTTCAACCATCCCGACGTGAACGATTTCTTCACCGGTCTCAGGGGCCAGGATCGCGATGCGATGAGCGCGAACACGCAGAATTATCTCGACGCCAACCCGTCGGTGAAAGCCGACCTGCAGGGCATCCGTCAGCCGCTGGTTGATTTCAAGGGTCGCTGCTAATAACCCCTGCGCCGAGCGGTTGGGTCTTTGATCCCGCTCGGCCCGTCGGAAGGATGACTGCCATGCGAATCGGACGGATGAGCCTCGCTGCGATTCTCGCGACCGCCCCCGCCGCCGCGGCGGCGATGCTGGGCGCCGCCAGCGCCAGCGCCGCCCCCGGCGTGGAGCGCTGTGTCGACGTGGTTGGGGTGTCCGCCTGCACCAGCGTCGACATTGGCGTACCCAATATCAACGCGGTGGAGAACATCCCCTACGTCCCGGTGCCGAACATCAACCTGCCCAAGGTCAAGGTGAACCCGGGGCACGTCGGTGCGCCGGGGCGCGGACGGTAACGCCGCAGCTTTTCGCGAGCGGCTGCCCGCACCGGTATCGAACGCCGTGGTATTGATGGCCGCCCTGATGGCGCCGGTGCGGCATGGACCCTCGAGTGCGCCGTCAAAGGCCCGCGCCTCTGGCGGGGTCTGGGCCCCCACGCGCCGTGCCGATGCGGTGAGGTACAAGGTGTTCTTGTTGGTCCTCAGCAGCGCCAGGCGCTCTCGGAAGGAGCTCGATTGAACTGGTACACCGGCAACACGACCTATGACACCGTCTTGACGATCGCCCTGGCCGTCGCAGCGTTGGTCATCATCGGCGGCTTGTTTATGCAGAGTCCCTATGGTCGCTTCGGCGCCACCGCGGGCGGGGTGAATCTGAACCCGAAGCTGGGCTGGTGGCTGATGGAGATCCCGGCAACCGTGGTGTTCGCCATCTTCTATCTCACCGGCCCACAGCGATTCGATGCCGCGCCGCTGGTGCTTGCGGCCATCTGGCTGCTGCACTACGGCAACCGGGGCTGGTTCTTCCCCCTGTCGATCAGGCAGGTGCCGGGAAAGCGCAGCAGCTTCAACATCTCGGTGCTCGCGGCCGGAATGGTGATCACCTCGATGCACGGATATCTCAACGGGGCGTTCTTCAGCCACGACTACCGGCATCAGTACGGCACCAAGTGGCTGACCGATCCGCGGTTTCTGCTCGGGACGCTCGTGTATCTGGCCGGATTCGTCCTGCTGGTCTGGTCGGAGTCGATCGTGCGCAATCTGCGGGACAAGAAAAACCCGGGTGCCACCGAGTACCAGATCCCCTACGGCGGCGGGTTCCGGTTCGTCACCAGTCCCGCGTACTTGGGCGAGCTGATCGCCTGGGCCGGGTTCGCCCTGCTGACCTGGTCGCTGGCCGGGGTTGCCATCTTTGCGATCACGGCAGGCAATCTGGTTCCACGAGCGTTCGCCACGCAGAAGTGGTACCGCGAGAAGTTCCCCGACTACCCCGCCGAGCGAAAAGCCTTGATACCCGGGGTGATCTGAGCAGTCGGGGCTCGGTTCCGCGGCTTCGTCTCAGCACAGACCCCCGATGCCCCGGCCCCATTGGCACCGGCCTTGGGAGGCATCAGCCCCCAAGGTTGAACGACAGCTCGGTCGGCGGCCGAGAGTTGTCGAGGATCAGCACCGAACTCTGGCTGTTCACGTCGTCGAAAGGGAAGCCGTAGGCCAGGTTGTTGATGCTGTCGGAATGGAAGAACTCCGCCCAGTTGTTCCACCGCCCGCCTGTCGGGTAGTAGTCGGCGACGTTGGACCATTGGTCGGGCGAGATCGCGACACCCCGGTTGAACGCCGCATCGAGTTCGGCGAGGAACGCCCCCTGTTGGGCGGTGCCCACGAACGGGCCATTGGCGGCGAAGACTTCCGCCGTCGTCGGCTTGACCATCGTGTAGGTCGTGGAGCTGCCCCCGGTGGGGGTCACGCTGTAGACGAACTGGTCGCTGGCGTTGACGCTGCCCTGCACCGTGTACCCGGGCCCGTCGTAGTTGAACTGGTTGGTCTGGTAGGTCGTCCAGAAGTCATTGATCGATGGATCAAGCCAGGTGGACAGGCCTCCCGGCTGGGCGGTCCGCGGGGACAGGATCCGCACCGGGTCCCCGGTGGCATCGTGGACGACAAGTGACTGGAACTCCGTGGGGACCGTGGTCGCAAACTGCTGGAACACCTGAGCCCGCGACAGCGTCAGGCCGCTGGTGCCCGCAAAGCCGCTGGAGTCCTGGGTCACCGTCACCGAGAACGGGAACCCGAACTGGTCCACCTGTGTTGTGTTGCCGCCGAACGGGATTGCGCCGTTGTTGAAGGTCATCTCATACCAGTCATAGACGGTGCTGTAGTTCGGATCGGCCGGGTTGGCCGGGTCGGGACCCGCCCAGCCCATGTTGTCGGGGCTGATGGCGATGTAGAGCGGCTGCTTCATCGAGATGAATACCCGGCCGCCCTGAAATTCCGACGGCGTCGTCAGGTTGCCCGCTTGGTCGAGAGTGAACGACATGTTGGCGTAGTTCACGCCGTCCTTCGTCAGGTGGCCCGGGGCATCGGCGGCGTTGTGGTCGATGGGGTGGGCAACCCCGTTCTGGTCGATCCAAGCCCAGTGGCCGGGTGTCGTCTGGCCGATTTCGGTCACGTAGATCTGGTTGTCGGGCAGACCGGTGTTGTTGATGAAGTCCTCGCGGAATCCGAAACCGCCGCCGCCGGCAGCGCCATTGGTGCCGGTCTGCCCGCCGATGCCCGCGTGACCGGGGCTCCCAAACAGTCCGGCCGCGCCGCCCGCGCCCGCGACGCCGCCAGTGCCGCCCGGACCGCCGGCACCGACCACGCCTTCGGCGTTGACTTGGCCCCCGACGCCGCCCGTGCCTCCGGTACCGCCGCTCTCGCCCGCGGCGCCAGGCGTGCCGGTAACTCCAGTTCCGCCCGCGCCACCGGTTCCGCCATTGCCGAACAAGCCCGCCGCCCCGCCGACACCGCCGGTCTGCCCGGGCGCCCCGGACCCGCCAGCACCGCCGCTACCCCACAAGATCCCGCCGGGCCCTCCGGCTTGACCGGTCCCCGGGGCACCGTTGGCGCCGTTGCCGATCAGCGGGCGTCCCAACAATGCGTTGGTGGGTGCATTGATGAGGTTCAGAGCGTCGCGCATGAGGGTCTGCAAGGACGAGGCACTGGCCGCCTCCGCGGCCGCATAGGCGCCGGCGGAGCCGTTGAGGCTTTGCACAAACTGCTGGTGATAGGTCGCCACCCGCGCACTGATCGCCTGATACTCCTGTGCGTGGGTGCCGAAGAACCCCGCAATCACCGCCGATACCTCATCGGCGCCAGCGGCCAGCACGGCCGTGGTCGAGCCCGCCGCGGCCGCGTTTGCCGCACCGACCGATGACCCGATACCCGCCAGATCCGATGCTGCCGCGGTCACCCACTCCGGCCTCACCATCGCAAATGACATTCTCGTGCCCTCCGACCAACCGCGTGCGCTTGCCCGCCACAATTGCAGAGATAGGCCACAGGTCAACGATGTTGCACAAGTTGAGATAGCCCGTTTTTGCTCTGCGCCGCGGGTTCGTCTCACGCAGACGCCAGAGCAGTGACGACAAGCTGGAATCGGGGAAGACGGATCTCAGCGGTAAGAATCGATCGCACTGCGCTGCCGAGAGGAAAAGGCAGTTCAATGGCGTCCGGTGACGATTGGGCGTGGGGAAATCGTGGCGTCGCGGCCGGGCGCGTTTTCGGTGCGGTCGGCCAGACAACCGCGACGCACCGGCCAGACCTCAAGCGCGACGCATTAAACGAAAACGCTCATTCGTCGGGCCGACCGTGTCGCATTCCGCGACATCGTTGGCAGCTGTCGCGCGACATCGTCAGCATCTCTCCGTTTCGCTAGGTCAGCCAGGTCGATGGCGCAGCTGGTCATCACGGCCGTGGTGGTCGACGGACGCCCCGTCGTTTTAACCTGAGGCTTGGGCAATTCAGGTGACCGGCAAATCAGTAGGGTTTGCAGTGTTGGCCGAACTACACCTTGGAGTTAGGACACTGCTCATGCCAGCACCCACCAGCGGCAAGTGGCGGGATCGCGAAGAGCGGATGCAGCGGACGGCGGCACTGGTCGACCGCCTGCACGCGATCGTCGAGGAACTCGAGCTATTGCATCCGGGTCGGAAATTTCCCCTCGACGGACACCTCGTTGGGTCGTTGGCAGAAGCTGCGGCCGAGACGCTCTTCGATATCACGCTCATGCCGCCGTCGACACCGGGACATGATGCGATCAGCGAGGACCACCGCGCAGTCGAGATCAAGGGCACCTACGGCACCAGCGGCATCGCCATCAGGCCTACTTCCCACGACCATGCCTCGGCCCTGATTGTGCTCCGCTTGTCGCGCAAGTCCGACGAACACCCTGAGGTCGTCTACAACGGTCCGTTCGAAATCGCTGCCGCCGCTGCGGGACCCGTCGGGTCCAACGGGCAAGCACACATCAGCTTGAATCGGCTGCGCGCCCTCAACGAATCCGTCGCTGACGGAGACCGTGTCGCGCGTCGCCGCCAAGGAGGCCCCCTCGTTCTGGATCCCGAATAATCCCTGAGGTCCTGTGATGTCGGGCCATGACGGGCCAAGCATTAGATCTTGCGCGGTTACGGGCCGACCTCGACGGCGCGCGGCGCGCGACGGTCTACTGGCCCGGAATGCGGCGGCGACCGTCAGGCCTCCGCCGACGCCAAGGCCGACGGAGTCAGAGCGGCAGGCGCGTCGGTGTTCGGCTGACGTTGTTCGGCAACTCGGTCCCCGACTGATCCCTCCCCCGAAAAACAAGACCCGCTCCGACGCTGGCAACCCGACGTCACACACTGGCATTTCGCCGATCACAGCGGCGCAGAAATCCTCAACATCATCGACGACCATTCCCGCCTAGCGATCGCTACCATCGCCTGCCCCACCATCACCGGCCCAGACCTCGTCGACACCTTCCTGACCGCCTTCACCACCCGTGCAACCCCCGCAGCACTCCATCAACTCGACCGACTCATCGATGACGGCCCCCGTCGGAAGAAAGCGCAGTCAGCATGGCGACCAGGTGTTGGAACTCGTTCGATCGTCTGGACAGGTCTCGCAACTCCATTGGGCAACTACGAAACAGCTTCATGAACCCACCGGAGGACGACAACCTGACCCATTGACGGTGTTGGCCCGTCGTTGATGGTGTTGGCCCGTCGCCAGCAACGCCGCACCTAACCGGCCGGCCGACTGTCGCATTTCTTTCGTCGTGAGCGTCTCGAAAGCCGCAGCCAAAGTTCTTCCCTCAGCGGGCCAGTTCGACTCGCGCCTCGGTCTTCTGGTCTAGGCCGAAGACCTGGACAGCGGCTGTTTTCCCTTTCAGCACATGGAATCCCCGGTCGATGAGTCCAGGGGGTTGCGACACCAAAGCATCAACGCACTGTTGGGTGAGCAGGATCGTGTCACCGGTGGTCTTGGTGAGTTGCTCGACGCGGGCGGCCACGTTGACGGCATCACCAATCAGGGTGAACTCCAGCTTGCCCCCGCCGCCGATGGTTCCTGCGATGATCACGCCGGTGTTGATCCCAACGCCGATGCGAAGCTCCTGGCCGAATCGCTCAGCAACAAGACGGTGAATCTTCACGGCGGCGCGTAGTGCGGCGTCAGCGTGATCCTGAAGGTCATTTGGTGCCCCGAAAACAGCCAGTGCGCCGTCGCCCAGGAACTTGTTCACGTGCCCACCGACGTCGACGACGCCGGGCACCACGATCTCGAACAGCGCGTTGAGGCGGGCGACCGTGTCCTCGGCGGTGTTGGCTTCGGCAAATGGGGTGAAGTCGCGGATGTCGATGAACATCACGGTGACTTCGCGGCGTTCACCGGTGAACACATCGTCACCCTGCTCGAGCAGTCGGGCCGCCAGAGCTGGATCAACGTAAGTGCCGAACGCGGCGTGAAGTCGTCGCCGCTCGGCCAAACCGGCCTGCATGCGGTTGAACGAGGCGGCCAGCACACCGAGGTCATCGTCTTGAACCACGGGCAAGCGTTGGCTGTAGTCACCGACCGCAACACGTTTGGTGCCTTCGGCAAGGTCGCGAATCGGTTGGAGGGAAGGCGAAAACCCGGCGCCGACGGTGATCCGCAGCCCCATGCCAAACGCCAAGCTAAAGGCGATGACGACAGCGAGCAGGGGAACCTCACCGACCCGATGGAACACAGCCGCCAGCATCGCGCCCGCCAGGGCGAAGACGAAAGCGACGCCCAGCATGAACATGTTGGCCCAGGCGGCAAAAGTCGGGCGAGAGCGCGGCAGGGAATCACCGATCCCCGTATCACCGGCTAACGCGGCCCGCGCTGGCCGTAGGGATACTTCCGAGAAGCTGTGGCTCGCGGCCAGCTGGGTGGTGGCTCCGAGGACGGCACCCCATACGCCGTACTGGACGACCCGCCACCAGGTCGCTCCGGCGATCGCACCGACAACGACCGCAAGGATAGTGGCCCAAACGGCGGTGACGACCATGGCTCGGAAGAACGTTTCCCGAACGTACCTGTAGGTGTCCGCCAGAGCTGTCGCCCGATCGACCTGCTGGGCCGCCGCCCACCGCTCAACGGAGCGGAGTCGGCCTAGGCCAGGAAGAACGATGGCGTACACCAGCACTGGCACGGCCACAACGGTGAGAGCAGCCGTCTCGAAGTAATGATTGGAGTGCTCGTAAGCGGTAATGATCATCGACGCCACGAGCCAGACCGGGAGCAGCGTAAGGTTACTGATTGTAAAGATCGCCCACGAGTACCTCGCACCGTACCGATCCCACGCCCACTGCCAGATGCGGTCCATGCCGGTAGACTAAACGCCGAGCGCCTTGACCTGCGGATACTTCCAGCTATACGAAGTGGTCACCTTGGGCTAATAGAGCCGACAAAAGTCAAATTGGTTGCTCGGCAAGGCATTCGAGTCGGTCGGTGCCTTGCTCCGCGTAGTTCGTGATGGTGCCCACCTTGACCGGCCGTGAACGACCAAATCCGAGAATCCTATGAAGCTGGGCCGGGTGGTCCTTGGCGTAAAGCACCGCGGCAGCGTTCTCCACGTACGAGCGCAACAGTGTGTAGGCGACCAACGGGTTGTCGGCGCCGAGGGCATGGACCGCGCCGTCGTGTAACCCGGCCGCGCGACTCGCCAGACCCATCACAAGAAGGTGCCCGTCGCAAATCATGTCGTTCGTGCGACCAAGAACCTCCTTCGCGTCGTCAAAGAGCCACTGACAAGAGGCGCGGGCTTTCTCAATCCCGGTCGCCCGGTCAACGATGCCGCGAGCCTGCACCGGTTCGGGAGGCTCCCCGGTAGATCCGTCGCACGTCATGGGTCGATTGTCCGCCGCACAGCAAACGGGTTTAGGGGTGCCTTCCAGAGCTGGTTTGGGTCAAACATGTGGGTCAAACGACCGGAAACGGACGGTCAGACGGCCAAAAATGCACGCTGACTTGTGTCGGCCTGTTGCAAAACTATTCAAACCATGACGTAGTAGGTCTTCGTCGACTGGCTGCACTGATCGATACAACACCAAAACGCCCTCTGACCGGCACAAACCCGCCAGCACGGCCACATCGGCTTGACCGGCGACTCTCTCCCGACGCCATCACGGATCTAGTTGCCACCTATCGCTCCGGCACCTCCACCAACGAACTCTGCCGACGCTACGGCGTTTCGAAGGGCGGAGTGCTCAAGATTTTGGCCGACCATGGCATCGCCATGCGCTACCAACCAATGACGGAACGGGAGATCGACCGAGCTATCACACTCTACGTCGAAGAAGGCCTATCCATTCGCGCCATCGCGCACCAGCTTGGCAAGAGTAAGGGCAGCGTCTGGAAGGCACTTCACGAGCGCGGCATTATGATGCGCGCGGCTCACTGATCGACTTTCGGATTAATCTCCCGCTTGGCACTTGGAATACCTGTAGATCGAGACCAGCCAGCAGCAGATCTCACTCCATATTGGTAGCTTAGGCGCGCCGAGTTGGACGCTTGTCGTTGTAGCGGCTGTCGATGGCGCAATCGTTAACCCCGACGCATGAGCGAATTGGTTCCAGCCACGTCCGATCGGAAGCACGACTTTATGCGGCGAGCAGCAAGTCCGCTACGTGCATCGGCATTCGATCGATCGCCCCTGTGCCGACAGACATCCGTCTGAGGTTTCGGTAGAACTGACGCCGCACGTGCATTGGATCAGAGTCGTGGATCTCGGCGAGAAGCTTCTCAAGCTGGTCAGTGTCACCAGGCTTGCTCCCAGTACGCCTTCGAGCAACTGGGAAGTCGGTCTCCGGTAGAAGCCGGTCTAGCGGCAGAGCGGTGAGGATTTCACGGCGCATGGCTGTGTTCACTGAGAAATAGCACCCAAGCGATAGCAGCTCGTCGACCTCTTCGGGCCGGCCGGAAAACCAGTGCATGATTACACCTTGAGTCCGGCGTAGGCGGACGATCTTGGCGACCTCCGCCGTGCAGCCTGCGCTGTGTACTGACAAGAGCACTGGCTCGTCCTTGAGTCGATCGAGTAGTGCATCGAACACTTCCGCCTGATGATGCAGGTTACCGCTTCGACGGTCCATGCCGATCTCTCCGACGATGGCAAAGCCCGTTGCACAACGGGCGAACTCGTCGAGGTCGACAGCTCCGCCACGCGCGACGTATGAGGGGTGTGCTCCGCAGCCCCAGAGGATGTTGTGGTCGCGGCGTTGCGCGGCCTCGACTGCCTCCGCGGGCTCCCGGGTCATGGCAAAGACGATTGCCGTACCAAGCTGAGCGATCTGACGGTTCGTGACGCTAGGCGATACATGCGCGTGACAATCCAAGCTAGGCAGGCCCACTACGTCAGCTCCGCAAGCACTACCGCAAGCTCCGCAAATCCGCGACGGCAGAGCTCAGCGGCTGCCGAGAGGTCAAAGTCATCAGGGTACGGACCATTCTCCAGAAGCGTGAATTCGTCGATCTCGGCCTCCACCCGGCTCATAACTGCCCTGACATCGAGTCCACGTCGGGAGCGAAGCTGGTCAAGTGACGTGCCGGTCAATATCGTTGCAAGGTAAGGAGTCTTGTCCTCAAGACCCGCCGCACGAATCGAAGCCCTACGTGTAAGGCAAGCGACGCAGAGACCGCAGTTCAAGTTAGGATTCCCGCCCTTGTACGTCCGCCCGTCGAGCTTCGCGCACGACAGTGTTGTCACCAACCCTTCAGCGAATGCCGGGCAGACATCCGCCGCTGCCCGCACCAGTTCACCCTTTGTCTGCCATTCGTAAGGGTTCACGAGTTCAATATCGATCCCAGCGTCATCGAGCAGTCTTTGCATCAGGTGCATGGTCCACGGATGCGTGGATCGGGTTGACAACACGCCCCCTCTGTCGTTACCAAGCGAAAGATTGAGCCCTGTAAACCCGTTCTCAGGCACTTCGACGCGATCTATGCCACGAGCATCAGCGAGAGCCACAGCCAGGGCATAGAAGAGGAGTGCACGAGTACGTGTTGTGTTCTCACGCTTGCGACTGGCTTCATTCAGCGAGAGTCGGACACACTCGCCCTCGACCCCGTTGCTAGTCAACCAATTCCATGTGCGCCTCTGGGCGCCAGTCACCGTTGGATTGTCGGTGTGCGAGAGGAACAGTCCGGGCGCGCCCTTCAGCACAGCACCGCTGAACGAGTCGAGCCCGCCGCTGAGAAGTGAGACGGCGTCGGGCACATCATCGGGCGGGATGAACGGCTGCTGGCCCAGGACTGGTCGCGGCGCGGTGGCATCGGATGCGCTCAGTTCCCACGCATCCCCCGACACCCAATCCAGCAATCGTTCAAACTGCGCGAGTAGCGGCGTCCACGCTGCGACATCGGTGAGATGGACATGGACACGCATCGTTCGGGAGAAGCCGGCGCCACGGGGTCGAAGCCGGTCGGCAATGTACGCCGCGCCTGCAAGTCGAACAAGATCGATGACCCGGTCACTGACATCACCGAGTTGTGACAGCCACGCGTTCAGCGACGCGTCGACGTCCGAATCGGACTCCCCTGGCTCTCCCCACCCAACTTGCGTGAAGTCGTGGTGGATCGGCTGCGACTGGACCGGGCGGACCTCTAGGTTCACGGCGTGCCTCCGCCGCGTGCTCGCACCAGCTTAATCACTTCCTTTGTCAGCTCGGCCGCACGCGTTCGCAGATCACGCGGCTGGATGACTCCTCCGCCAGGAATAGGTAGATTCTGGACCCGCTTTTCGAGATAGACACGGATCGTGCGCTCTTTCTTCGCCACGCCATCAGGTGAAAGAGCACCCTCGTTTACCTGTCGCTGTAGCTCCACCAGAGATACCTCAAAGACATAGCTCACAACGAAAGCCCGCAGCGACACCATCTCATCCGGTGGTTCACCCTTCGTCAGAACATCTTTGAGAGCCTCAAGTGACGCCTTGCGTAGTGCCATTTCGTCCGGATGAGCGCCTTCTCCGAGCACCGCGTCAAGAATCTCGGCACACTGCCGTATCGGGCTAAGGCCCTGCAAACGAGTGAGGTCGAGCCCAAGCTCCTTCAAGTAGTCGGCGTCGCCCCTACGAACGGCGTATGCGGCACCGAGCGCGGCGCCGCCACGTACAGCACTCCGAGTCACCTGCCGGCGAGAACCAGAGCCTTGGCGTCCCGCTCCCGAGCGGACCCGTCCGTTGCCTCCACCGTCGCTACCGCCATCAGAGCCGCTGGACCCTCTGCCGGGGCGGCCGAGCCATGGGATCAGCGCGGGTAACGCGATCTTCGATTCGTCGACTATCGGCCGGTGAGGCGAGGGATCGTCGGAATCAAGCGCATCACCGATCGATCCCCAAAGATCTTCCAGAGGTTTCTCGCTTGGCTGCTCGCCGCCTCCCGAATCACCACTGCCAGCGCCCGGCGGGAGGTCAAGAATCTGCTGCCGAGCGTCCTTCCAAACCTGCTTGGCACTCCCGCCATACGAGCCTGAAGTGCCCATTAATTAGTACCTCCATCGAGCACGTTAAGGGCCGCCTGCCTCACCTCTGCATCGATCACCTCGTCTTCAGCCAGTTGTCGCGCCACGGTCGCAATTTCGGGGACCTTTGAACTCGCCATCTCGACGGCATTGCCCACGTCAATCTGCTTCCAGCAGCTCTCTTTCAGTCCAGCGGCAACGTCTTGAGCGAGAGCGGGAGCCGTTCCCGCGATGTCGATAAGCGAGCTGATGGTCGACCCGCCCTCATCTTGTCGGCGCGCCTGGGCGAACAGCGCCTCAATCGCAATGCGCTGATCATCTTCCGACCGCTCGACGAGTTTGTCGACCGCCGTGCGTCGCAGAGTCTCTGAGTCACCGGTCAATTCGGCCAATAGGGCAGCAAGCTCCGCGTCAAGCGGCGTGCCGCTCTGGCGTGTAATAGCAAGCGACGCGGCAAGAGTCAGGTATGGGCCGATTTTCTCCGACGACAGGTCGGGCTCAGCCGCAGCCCATTCTCTACTATCCTCAGAAACGCCCTCGGGCTTGGCGCTGCCCTCTCCCGAAGCCCACTTCTGCCAGGTGTCCAGCAGTGTTTTTCGCTCCAGATCAGGCGTGTTGACCAGCTTCTCGAAATCTACCCTGAAGCGATCTTCGAGCAAGAGCAGCTTCGCGAGAACATCCGCACGAACGCTTACGCCGCGTGCCTGCGCGATTCGGTTTCGGACTTGAAAAGCGTTGAGAAAACGCTTGATCTCACGCGGATTGACGACCTTGTCGCTTCGCAGGCCGTGGACGAGCTGACTTGCGAGTCTGAGTGTGTCGTCATCGGGCTTGGCCGCAAGGCCGTCCATTTCAGACAGCAGCGGAACCTTGTTCGCCTTGCGACGGTCGCTCGCGTGGGCGACGAGGGCCGTGAATGCGTCGTCATCCAATCCGGCCTTCGCAAGCAGAAGCCCGAGGTACGCGTCTGCCTCATGCGCAGGCAGGAACGGCAAAGAAGCCGGCAGCTGGACAATCTTGTCGAGGTAGCGCTGGGCATATCGGCTGGACTCCGGCGACCCCCCGAGGTTCATCGCGATGGCATCACGAACCATGTCCTGATCGGCTGCGATGACGAAAACCATGCCAGACACGGAGAGAAAGAGCTTGATTGCCTCCAAGGTGGCGACCGTCGCGGAGGGCATACAGCGATCCAGGTCATCAACCAAAACGACAATGCGTCGTGTATCCGGCAATGAATCGATCAGCTTGCCAAATTCTGTCTTGAAGCCAGCCATCGATTCAGGTGAGTTGCGCGACTTCGGCTTCAAGGCCTCCGCCAAGCCCGCGAAGTCCAACGTTTGGGTGAGAACTCCTTTCGCCACGACTGTGCCAACCCGTGACCAGCTGATCCGCCCGAGCAGCTCTCCGATCTTCTCGGTTAGGCCGGCATCTTGATCAAAGTGCTCGCGCAAACCGTCGAGCACTTCCGCGATAATGGTGCCCTTGACATCCTCGTGATCATCGAACTCCCACGGGTTTGTACTGACTACGCGGACACCGTCGACGTCGAAGAGCGCGTCGTCAATAAGGTTCAGCACGGTCGATTTGCCGCCGCCCCACTTCGCATGAACCCCAATCGTCAGTGGATCGAGTTCCTCCGCCACGATGGCATCTACGATGGGAGCAACGACAGCGTCGAAGCCCAGCAGATCGACTTCCGAGGGGTTGTCGTCCCAGAGCGGTGTGCGTAATACGTTGTCAGTCATGCGGCAGCAGCTCTCCCCGAAAGTTGTTTACGTGGACCAACCGCCGCGTGCGCTCCCGATGGTCACTCATTGATTCAAGCACGGCGCTGTTCCCAATCCTCCTCCGCCAGCGGAGCGTCGTTCAGCTGGTCACGCCGACTGCGCCAGTCGGGCATGAAACCGTCCATGAGTGTTGTAAAGCGCTCGCCGTGGTTGCGTTCAAGGTAGTGGGTCATCTCGTGGACGAGGATGTACTCCAAGCAGTCTGGGTGCTTCTTGGCGAGTTCGACGTTGATCCAGATATGTCGGGTCTCGCGGTTGCACGATCCCCACTTAGTCTTCATGCGGCGGATGCTCCATCGTGGCACCTTGAGATCGAGCTTTTGCTCCCATTTCGAGATCAGTGCCGGCACAGGGAACGCCGGAGCCCTGAGTGGGCATCGAGAGTGGAATGGACCGTAGTTGCCGACCATTGAGTGACGGTAGTGCGCCCGTTGCAACGAGCGAGGCCATAGGAAAGTTTGTAAGGACGTAGTAAACGAAGCGAACATCTGCGGAAGACGTGTCCGGCATGAACGCAGCCATATTGTTGTCGATACAACTTGGCTGAGCAAGGATCCATTTTCGCTCGAGGAAAACAGCAGCGCCAACCTTCGCGAAGACGATTGCGCCGGTGGGCATGACGATCGTACCGATCTGTTTGCGCTGTGATTCTGAGATGTAGTTGTTCGCCCAAGTCATGAACAGCTGGTTTCCCGCCTTGTTCATGTCAGAGACCTTGAAGAACGGAAACTTGCCAGACGCTGCTCCCTGATGGCTCACTGGAAAGCCGCTCCCGCCCTTGAAGTAGCCAACATCCCCGGCGTGCAGATCTCGCCAGGGCTTCGCGTACCCGGGCAGCCTTGTTCGGCCGGTCAGGAGCTGCTGCATCATCCCCTCCTTGATCGCCTGCTTCTTTGCAATGAGGCGTTCGAAGGTCGAGATCAGCGAATCAGTGTCCATGAGGCGCGCCGCAATCGCCTGTTGCTCAACACGGCCAGGGACTGCGAACAGAAGACTGCGGAGAGTCAAGATAGATAGTTCTTGCCGCGTCGAACCAACTGCAGCCTTCTTCAAAGTCTGCCGAGCTTCAGATGATTGAAGCAGCTGAAACCAAAACTCCGGGTCATGCTCGGCGCGGAGCCGTATCCGCGCGACATCGCGACTGATGTTTCCACGAAATCCTTTGGGAACGAGGCCTATACGTCCGGTTGTTCCCTTGACAGAAACCAGTAGATCGTCACCTGCAACCCGGCTTCTACGATAGGCAGCTTCGATAGCTGGAGCGCTGCGATGCAACTTTGCCATCGAGGGCCTTGGAAGATCTCGAATTGCTACGACAGGCACTCCGCCCTGCGTATTCGGCCCTGGTTGAACGATGCCGTAGCCGATAGGCGCATCCGGTCGTGTCGCGTCAGAAAGAGTGACCCGGTACCAGTCATCTTGTGTCAGCCCAGTCGTCATTTGACCCCCATCGCTAAAAGGTGCTGGGCGACCTTCGCCTGGACGTCGGCAAGCTCCGAGTCGAGCGCGCTGACCGTCTGGGCGTAGCGCTCCCCGAGCTGCTGGATACGCGCCACCAGGTTGTGGGCGAGTGACGTAACCTCGCCGGCAATCCGGCTCCTGACTGTCGCATGCCACTTCTCGTCCAGCACGAGGGAGTTCACATCGTCGTCTTCGGTGAGATTGCCGTACTCCTTCAACACGGCGGCATCGAGTTTTGCCTGGACGTCCTTGACTGCTTTCTTGGCCGCTGCGTCGGCGTCGTAGAGCTTGATCAGGTGCTCGAGCGCCTTGATCTCATCGGGGTCAGATTTCTCGCGCTTAACGACGCGTAGCCGCGCCGCGGCGAGCGCTTTGGTGATCTTGTCCTCGTCCATCGCCGCCGCCAGCAATCCATCCTCGACGGCGTGCTCCTCGACGTATTCCTCGACGGCCTGGGTTGCGACCTCGGCCCTTGCGGTCAGTTCATCGATCTGAGCCTGGGTGTCGTAGTAGTAGGTGGACACCATCAGCGCGGGCGGAACCAAGTCCATCTTGTACTTAATGGCGCTGCGACCGGAGCCCATGACGAGATCAGGTGTCTCGGATAGCTTGCGGTCTTTGTCCTCAATTGTCTTGCGGGGCTAAGCCGCACCGAGCCAGCCGTCGTTCATGATCATGAACACGTCGTCGTGCATCGTAGTTTCATTCCAGTAGGTCATCAGCTGCTCGTAGACGTCGTATTCGTCCAGCAGTGGTATCGACTTGAACCGTGCCAGCAAGTCGTCGCTGATCTCACCGATCAACTCCGCGGGCTTGGTGTTCTCGTCGATCTTCGCCAAGTGCGATCGGCGTGCCGCGAACCACTCATCGACCACTTCATCGACTTTGTGCGCGAATTTCTTGAACTTGGCAGACTCAAGCACCGTCTGATGGACATTTGCGATGTCAATTGCGAGATCGCTGTAACCCGGACGGTTCTCGGTAAACAACACGCTGCGGAGGCCCGGAAAGGCCTGCTAATAATCATCGAGCGCATCGAGATCACGATCGGGGATGCCACCGTGCAGATGAGCGTGTAAGTCCTGAATGTCCTCGGGTGCAGACGAATCGATGTAGCGGGGGATGTTCAGGTTGTAGTCGTTTTTGGCATCGGCGATCTCCTTGAGCGGCACCAAGCGCGAGTAGCGCTCAATCTCGACCTGCTTGTTGAACGTATCGACAATCTTGTGGATATCCTGGCTGCGCAGGCGGTTCTTCGGCCCGTCTTTCATGAAACCCGTGGAGGCGTCGATCATGAACACGCCCGTGCGCCCGGTCGCATTCTCCTTATCAAGTATCACAATGCAAGCTGGAATGCCGGTGCCGTAGAACAGGTTTGGAGGTAGGCCGATGATCCCTTTGATAAAGCCATGTTCGAGCAGTCGCCGGCTGATCGTAGCCTCGGCATGGCCACGGAACAGCACGCCATGCGGCAGGATGATCGCCGCCTTGCCGGTGCTCTTGAGCGACTTCAACACGTGTAACAGGAAGGCGTAATCACCGTTCTTGTCCGGTGGCGTGCCGTACTCAAAACGGCCGTAGTCGTTCTCGAGGCCGTGGTTCCACGACTTGACGGAAAACGGCGGATTAGCGACAGCGAAGTCAAAGGTGCGAAGTGCGGCGCCCTTGGTGAACTGCGGACTAGTGATGGTGTCACCCTTGGCGATCTCGGCGTCCTCGTTGCCGTGCAGCCACATATTCATCTTGGACAACGCCCACGTAGCGTTGTCCTTCTCCTGGCCGTAGATCGTGATACCACGCGGGGCTTCGGCGGCCACCTTGAGCAGCAGCGAGCCAGAGCCACACGTCGGGTCGTAAACGGTCTGATCTTGACGAGTCTTGGCGTTGATGCCCACCACTTTGGCCAGGATTCGCGACCAGGGCTGCTTCTATACGAAAGAGCCGGAAAGCCGTGCCTTACATGCGGCATTTGGCTTTCCGGCGTGACGCCCGTGCTGAGGCAAAAAAAATGGGCACCGCATTCAAGGGTGCCCTTAATGTGTTACAGGCTAAACATAACGCTGTTTAGTTAAATGAAGCCGATTCTCGCTCGGGGTCAGCGCATACGGGTCCTTACAGGCGCATACTCGCGCACCTTCCGCGGTGTCACCAGTCCGAACAATTCGTTAAAGTTCGGCTGCGGCGGATTGATTGCCTGCTGACGGCGTCGGTACTCGACAGCGGCTTGGACGTGCTGCCGCTGCTGTACGGCATTCCGCAGTACTTCAGCGGATGCCGAGTGTACACGCTCCACGACGGCTACAAGGTGGTTAAACCGCATCTGTAGCAGTTCAGCGCGTGATGGTGTACATTCGCACATCGTTTCTTCTCCTTACTTGAAATCACCGAACAGGTCGATATCGCGTTCGGCAGCGCGACGTTCGTTGAAGCGTTTGTTTATCTCATACGCCTGACGCTCGTAGACATTTTCAGCCATAGCCCGCTGCGCTTCGTCGAAGCGCTTCTTGGCTGCCTTGCGCTTCAGTTCGTCGCGCCAGGCGACTTCTTCCATCGCGTCCTCGAAGTCGTCCTGATCCCATTGCCTATGACGTTCTTCGCGCTCTTCCTCACCCCACCTATAACAGGCGTCCTCAAACCACTGAGCCACCTTATAAATGACATACAACGCGACGGCGATTATTACCGCCCAACCGATGATGTTCATATCTATTGCCCCTCGTTAGCAGCGCGACGATCAGGACAGCCTGCACTAATTTTACGTGTTGTGGAATTGTCTACCATTGAATTAATTCAACAATTCATTGCACAATGGAGGGTACAAAAGGAGACAATTCTGATTATGACACCAGAACAAACAGTGCAGCTGATAAACCTGCTCAAAAATAAGCGTAAAGCATCCGGCTTAAGCGTAGCTGAAGTAGGCAGCCGAGCTGGCGTTGACGGCGGAACGGTATGGCGTATCGAGCAAGGCATGATCCCTACCCCGAAGGCGGAGAGCCTCAGGGCGATCGGAGGTGTCCTCGGTATACCGGCCATCGACTTGTTCACGATTGTTGGATGGATTGCGGCTGGCGAGTTGCCCTCGATCGGGCCGTATCTCCGTGCGAGATACCCCAAATTGCCCGAGGACGTGCTGCGGGAGATCGAGACTCACTTTGACGCAGTTGTCCACGAGTACGACCCCAGCTTTGATCTCGCACAAGGAGCTTGAACGTGACTGACCGTAATGACGCCAGCGTCCCTAGTCTCGACCTAGCAGTGACATATCTGCGGGTCTCCACCAAGAAGCAGCTCTACACGGCGATCGACATCGACCCGGACGGCAATTCCATCACTACCCAACGCGAGGTCACCGGTACCAAGGCAGACAGCATGGGGGTGAAGATCGATCGAGAGTTTATAGAGCCCGGGCATTCAGCCAAGACGCTTGACGAGCGCCCGGTGTTCAAAGAACTACTGGCGTATGTCCATCAGCGCCGAGGTATCAAGTACGTCATCGTCTATATGCGCTCGCGCGCTTTCCGCAATCACTTCGACGCAGCGATCGTCCAGACACAACTCAAGAAGCTCGGCGTCCGACTGGTCTCGGCCAAAGAGGACTTCGGCGAAGGCCCGACCGCCGTGGCCATGGAAGGGATGCTCGACATCATGAACGGCCTGCAGAACACTCTGCAGGGTCTGGACGTCCAGACGAAAATGCGCAATAAGGCCAAGGCAGGCGGCACCGTCTCACTCGCCAAATTGGGCTACAAAAACGTACGTGTCGACTACGAAGGCCGCCAGATCAACACCATCGCCCTAGACCCGGAACGAGCACCGCTCGTACGAAAAGCCTGGGAGCTGTACGCGACAGGCGAGTACTCCGTCGAACGGCTAGAAGCGACAATGGCAGACCTAGGCTTGACAGCCCGACCAAACAGGCGCTCCCCCAAGGGGACCCCAGTCTCAGCCTCGAAACTGCACCGAATGCTTAGCGATCCCTACTACGTAGGCTTTGTCACCTATAAGGGCGATATGTACCCCGGTCGCCACGAACCAATCGTCAGTCAAGCTCTCTTCGACCGCGCCCAAGACGTGCTCCATGCTCGCAGCGCCCGAGGACAACGCGATCGCGTCCACCAGCACTACCTCAAGGGAGCGCTGTTCTGCCAACGCTGCCACCACGCGGGACGGACTTCGCGAATGATCTACACAGAAGTCACAGGCAACGGCGGAAAGTACGCGTACTACGCATGCCGAGGACATCAAGAGGGATTATGCGACCTGCCGCACCTGCGCGTCGAACTCATCGAAAAGGCAATCGCTGAGCACTACACCACGCTGCGGCTCCCTGACGATTTCATTCAGGATGTGAGGAGGCTCCTGGCGGATACAGTCAGCGACTCTCAGGCAAACACGCGGGAGTTGCACGCCAGCATGACGCGCCGGTTGAAGCAGATCGATGTGAGGGAATCACGGCTCATCGACCTCGCGGCTGACGGCGAGATGCCACGGGACAAGATTCGCTCCAAGCTCAACGCGCTGAAGATGGAGCGAGCAAACATCGAAGCCAGCCTCGCGAGCACGAGTAAAGAGCTGGCAATCGGAGCATCGGTGCTCCGCGATGCATTGCACCTGGTCGAAGATCCGCAATCGCTATACGCGAACGTACCCAACGAAGTCCGTCGTCACCTAAATCAAACCTTCTATGAGCGCTTCTACATCGATGACACGGAAGTTGCCAACGATCAAAGGACGCCGCTGTTCGCTGAGCTAGAGGAGGCAGCGCACGTGTTTGCACAGCATAGGGCGAAGGGCAACTCTGTCCCGACTCAGAGCGACGCAGTAGCCGCTATGAATGAAGAAAACCCCCGTCAAGCAGGGGCTCCTAGATCTACCGGAACGGAGTCGCTCACCTTGGCCAGTATCTTTTCGGTCACTGGTTTGAGTAAGAACGTTCTGGTCGGGCTGACAGGATTTGAACCTGCGACCACTTGACCCCCAGTCAAGTGCGCTACCAAACTGCGCCACAGCCCGTTGCCGCCGATGTCTGCATCGGCAGCAGGTCGAAAGCCTACCTCAGTCCAACCACGCCTCCGCGCAAGGCCCGAGTGACCTGCGCGACACCTGGGCCCGAGCCCAGGTCCGCGGGCCTAGCGCCTGCCGGGGCGCTTGGCCCCCCGCTTTTCGCGGACCCGAACATTGATCCGGATGGGGCTGCCCTCGAACCCGAACGTCTCGCGCAGCCGCCGCTCCAAGAACCGCCGGTAGCCGGCTTCCAGGAAGCCGGTGGTGAACAGCACGAACGTCGGCGGGCGGGCGGTGGCCTGGGTGGCGAACAGGATCCGCGGCTGCTTGCCGCCGCGCACCGGCGGCGGGGTGGCCGCCACCACCTCTTTGATCCAGCTGTTCAACGGGCCGGTCGGGATCCTGGTGTCCCAGGATGCCAGTGCGGTCTCCATCGCCGGCACCAGTTTCTGCACGGCGCGTCCGGTCTTGGCGGAGATGTTGACCCGTTGCGCCCAGCGGATCTGCACCAGCTCGCGATCGATCTCGCGGTCGAGCAGGTCGCGCCGGTCCTCGTCGACCAGATCCCACTTGTTGTAGGCCAGCACCACGGCCCGGCCCGCTTCGATCACCATCGACAGCACCCGCAGGTCCTGTTCGGTGAGCGGTTGGGAGGCGTCGATCAGCAGCACCACCACCTCGGCGGCGTCGATGGCCCCGCGCGTGCGCACCGAGGCATAGAACTCGTGTCCGCTGGCCTGGCCGACCTTGCGGCGCAAGCCCGCGGTGTCGACGAACCGCCACACCTTGCCGCCCAGTTCGATCAGCGAGTCCACCGGATCGACGGTTGTGCCCGCGACGTCGTGCACCACCGAGCGCTCGTCGCCGGCCAGCATGTTCAGCAGCGAGCTCTTACCCACGTTGGGCTTGCCGACCAGCGCCACCCGCCGCGGTCCCCCGCCCGCGGAGACCGACTCGGCCACCTCGGGCAGCTTTTTCAACACCGTGTCGAGCAGATCTGCCACGCCGCGGCCGTGCATGGCGCTGATGGCGTGGGGCTCGCCGAGGCCCATCGACCACAAGGTCGCCGCGTCGGCTTCGGCCTTGTCGCTGTCGACCTTGTTGGCCGCCAGGAACACCGGTTTGCCCGAGCGCAGCAGGATGCGGGCTGCCGCCTCGTCGGCGGTGGTGGCCCCGACGGTGGCATCGACCACCAGGACCACCGCGTCGGCGGTGCGCATCGCCACCGACGCCTGCTCGGCCACCAGCTGCTGTAGCCCCTTGGCGTCGGGCTCCCATCCCCCGGTGTCTTGGACGACGAACCGGCGTCCATTCCACAAGGCGTCGTAGGAGACGCGGTCACGCGTCACGCCCGGGATGTCCTGCACCACGGCTTCGCGCCGGCCCAGGATCCTGTTGACCAGGGTTGACTTTCCGACGTTGGGCCGGCCCACGATCGCCAACACCGGGGCAGGCGCGGCCTCGGCCAGGTCGGCCAGATCGGCGTCGTCGAGCTCCCAATCGCTTTCGTCGGACCAGGTGCCGTCTTGCGTCACCGCGCCGCACCGCTTCGCTGCGTCACCAACTCGGTCAGATGAGCGATCACCTCGGCCTCGGTCATCTCGCTGGTATCGACGACGATCGCATCCGCCGCCGCGCGCAACGGCGACACCGCCCGGGTCGAGTCGAGGTGGTCGCGCCGACGCACATCGGCCAGCACCGCCTCGTAATTGTCGGCCAGGCCGGACGCGACGTTTTGGTCGTTGCGCCGCCGTGCCCGCGTCTCGGCCGACGCGGTCAGGAAGATCTTCACCCGCGCATCGGGGAACACCACGGTGCCGATGTCGCGGCCCTCCACGACGATGCTGTCCGTCCCCTCGGCCATCGCGCGCTGCAGATTGACCAGCCGCTGGCGCACCGACGACACCGCCGACACCGCCGAGACCGCCCGCGTCACGTCGTCACCGCGGATCTCGGCGGAAACGTCTTCTCCCGAAAGGAAAAACTTGCTGGCGTCCGGGTCGTATCCCACCGACAATTGCGCGCTCGCCGCGCAATCGGCCACCGCCTGCTCGTCGGCCGGGTCGATTCCGGCGCGCAGCACGGCCAGGGTGACCATCCGGTACATCGCCCCGGTGTCCAGGAACCGTGATCCCAGACCGCGAGCCAATCCCCTTGACACCGAGGATTTTCCGGTGCCGGCCGGGCCGTCGATCGCGACGACTAACCCGACCGGCGCGGGCTCATTCGTTCCGCTCGTTCCGCTCGTTCCGGCACTCACTACGCTCGTTCCGCTCGTTCCAACACTCACTACGCTCGTCCGCTCGTTTCACTCAATACGCTCATGCCGCTCACAGCCCAACCGCCTTGTACAGCTGGCCGATTTCGTCGCGGCGTAACGCCCGGACACTGCCCGGGCGCTGTTCGCCCAGCGACACCCCACCGATATCGATGCGCACCAGCGCCTGCACCGGAAATCCCACCGCGGCCAGCATCCGGCGCACGATTCGATTCCGGCCCTCGTGCAGTGTCACCCGTACCAATGTCTTGCCGGGTATCGCATCCACCACGGCGAATCCGTCGACGCGGACCGGCCCGTCCTCCAATTCGATTCCCGCCCTGAGCTTTTTACCCAGACCCCGCGGTACCGTCCCGGCGACGGTGGCCAGATACGTCTTGGGCACCTCGTGGGAGGGATGCATCAGCCGGTGTGCCAGCTCACCGTCGTTGGTCAGCAGGATCAGCCCTTCGGTGTCGGCGTCCAACCGCCCGACGTGAAAGAGGTTCTTGTTGCCCCGGACCTTGCGCTCGATCAGGTCACCGATACACGGCCGGCCGCGGTCGTCGGACATGGTCGAGTGCATGCCGCGCGGCTTGTTGAGGGCCAGGTAGACCAGCGAATCATCGAGAATGACCCGGACTCCGTCGACCCGGATCAGCGAGGTGTCCGGGTCGACCCGGGTCCCCAGCTCGGTGACCACCTGGCCATCCACCTCGACGCGCCCGTCGATGATCAGCTTCTCCGCGGCCCGCCGCGAGGCAATCCCCGCCTGGGACAACACCTTTTGCAGGCGGATGCCGCGTTCCTGTTCGAAATCCTCGGTGTCTGTCATCAGTCTCGGTCCACATCGAAGGTCACCGACTGATCGGAGGGCTGGGTGCCGGCGAGTTTCATGAATCGCGGGTCGGTGTCCAGCGAGGCGCTCAGGTCCTCGATGCTGTCGATGTCGGGCAGCAGCGGCGCGATATCGGGCAGTTCGGTCAGCGACGTCAACCCCAACCGCTCCAGGAACAACTCGGTGGTCGCAAACGTCACCGCACCGCTGTCCTCATCGTTGCCCACCTCGGTGATCAGGCCGCGCGCCAGCAGGGTTCGCATCACGGCATCCACGTTGACCCCGCGCACCGCGCTCACCCGCGCCCGCGTGACCGGCTGACGGTAGGCCACCACCGCCAGCGTCTCCAAAGCCGCCCTGGTGAGCTTGGTTCGGGCGCCATCGAGCAACAGCTTCTCCACATAGGGCGCGAATCGGGAGCAGGTGTACAACCGCCAGCCCTCGCTGTTGTGCCGCAGGTCGATGCCGCTGTCGCGTTCGATGAGTTCGTCGGCCATCAGCCGCAGCTTGGCCGCCACCCGGTACACCGGTTGGTCGATCACCGTCGCCAGCGTCTCGGCGGTCACTGGGGTGTCGATCACCAGCAGCAGCGCCTCCAGCACCGAGCCGAGTTCTTCGGGTTCCATCTCGGCGGGCTCGGCGATGTCGGGAATGCCCGAGGACAGTTCCGAGCCCAGCTCGGGATCGGGTACTTGTTCGGTCATTATTGATCTCGCACTTCTACCAAGGCTTCGCTGGTCGGTCGTTCCCCGGTCCACGAAACCTGGAGCACGCCAAGGGGCTCTGACTGGTCGAATGCTACCGCCCTGCTCCGATACAGTTCGAGCAGCGCCAGGAAGCGGCCGACGATCTCCATTGGCGCCGTGCAGTCGGCCACCAGCTCCGAAAACGATGCCCACTGGCCGGTGCCGCGCGACTCCAGCATGGTCAGCAGGTGCTTGGCCTGCTCGGGAACCGACACCGTCTGTTCATGCAGGTGCCCGATGGCCACCGTGGGCACCGGCCGCGGAGTCAGCGCGACCGCGGCGATCTGGGCGAAGCGCTCGGCGTCAACGCCGAGCATCACCTCGGGAAGTAGCGTGGCGTAGCGATCCTCGAGCGACACACCCCGCGGGTAGCTGCGCAGCGCGGTGGCCTCCAGCTCGGCGAACATCTCGGCGACGTGCTTGAACGCGCGGTACTGCAGCAACCGGGCAAAGAGCAGGTCACGAACCTCGAGCAGGGCGAGGTCCTCTTCATCGTCCATCCGGCCGGCCGGCAGTAGCCGCGCCGCCTTGAGGTCCAGCAAGGTCGCGGCCACCACCAAGAACGCGGTGGTCTCCTCCAGGTCCAGCTGGGCGCCGATGGCTTTGGTGTAGGCGATGAAGTCGTCGGTGACCTGGTGCAACGCCACCTCGGTGACGTCGAGTCGGTGCGCAAAGATCAGCTGTAGCAGCAGGTCGAACGGCCCCTCAAAGTTGGTCAGCCGTACTCGGAAACTGTCCGGGTAGCCGTTCTGAGGTTCCGCCGCTGAGCTCTCGGTGCCGTTCACACGCCGAATCGGTCGATGAACTCACGGGCCAACGCGCGATAGGCCAAGGCGCCAGCGGACTTGGGGGCCCACGTCGTAATGGGTTCGCCGGCGACGCTGGTCTCCGGGAAACGAACCGTGCGGGTGATCACGGTATCGAACACTAGGTCACCGAATCGTTCGACGACGCGGGCCATGACCTCCCGGGAGTTGACCGTGCGCGGGTCATAGCGGGTGAGCAGGATGCCGCTGATGTCCAGCCTGGGGTTCAGCCGGTCGCGCACCTTCTCCACGGTGTCGGTCAGCAGCGCCAGGCCACGCAGCGAGAAGTACTCGCATTCGGTCGGGATGACGACACCGTCGGCGCAGGCCAGCCCATTGACGGTAAGCAGCCCCAGGGAGGGCTGGCAGTCGATCAGCACGTAGTCGTAGCGATCCAGCACCGGGTAGAGCGCCCGCCCCAGCGTCTGTTCCCGGCCCACCTCGTTGACCAGCTGAATCTCGGCGGCCGACAGGTCGATGTTGCTGGGCACCAGGTCCAGGTTCTTCACCCGGGTATGGATGAGCACGTCATCGACGGACACCCGGGGCTCCACCAGCACGTTGTGGATGGTCTTTTCCAGCTCGTAGTGGGCCACTCCCAGGCCCGCCGACAGCGCACCCTGGGGATCCATGTCCACCAGCAGCACTCGTCGGTCGTACTCGGCCAGCGCGGCGCCCAGGTTGATGGTCGACGTGGTCTTGCCCACCCCGCCCTTCTGGTTGCACATCGCAACGACCTTGGCGGGCCCGTGTGAGCTCAGCGGCTTGGGGTCTGGGATAGCCCGCGGTGGCCTACCGGTCAAGCCGACCGAGACACCGCTGTCTGGGTGATCGTTCATGCCCGATCGCGATGCGTTGTGAAGCACGTCAGGGTGGACATCGCAGGAAAGTCTAACGGCTGCGTCCGCCTGCGCCGGGAGACCCGCAGGCAACCATCAATGCCCGATCGCGCTCGCCCGGCGGTGGGAGCCGTCAGCGATGCCTTGTCAGGCCGCGATCACCGGCAAAGCGGCTAGACCGTCGACGCCTCCAGGATGTCGTCGAACATCTGCGAGTAGAAATGGATGGTCATGCGACGACCCTGGACGATTGAGTCGAAGCCGGAATCTCGGACCAGGTTGTTCACCGCCTTTTTCACATCTTCGATGTGTTTGACGTCGAATCCCGAATGCGCCCGCAGAAACGTCGTCTGTTTCGGTTCGAATCCATATTGCTCGACCAGTTCCCGCGCCACGACTCCGGTGAGGGTCGCGCCTACCGCCTCGGTGACGCTGGCGACACCGAGTATCCCCAAGGGGTTGCCATATGTGGCCAGGTAGTAGCCCTGCGAGATGATGCCCCACGCCCCAGCCATCGGAGGCTCCGCTAGAACGCACTCGGGATCCTCGCCATAGGCCCGCAGATCGTTGACGGCCATCAGGTCGTGGTTGTTCTCTTCGTGCGATTCATCAAAGAACCAATCCCGGAGTTTCCGATCTTCGTTTCCGAGCCGGGCGCCGGCGAGCGAATAAATTCGGGTTGTATGGCAAACGACATGATACATTTCGCGAAGGTAACGAATGTAATGCTCCCGCTTCATTCGCCCCTCCAGCACCAGCGCCAGTCCCGGATGATTATCGATCCGCTTGTCATAAATCTCCGTGGTGCTCGCAACCAACCGATCGAACCTACTCATTGTTTTCTCCCCTCGGGGCGCTCGCCGGACATCAAAGGAGATCGTCTAGAACTCGCCAATAGCGGTTACAAAGACAACCCGCGTCACGGCGTCTGATTCAACCACGTCCGTCGATAACTGGACAAGGTCTCGTGTTAACTCTTCAAGAATTCCAGGTGCACCCCTCTTGCCCGGCCGGAATGTGCTTAGCGCCAGTAGGCATGTGCCAATTACCAACACGGCTTGACGAGCCGGCGGATCGACTTGCCCAACGGCGGCGGCAATCAGCGGCCGGTTCTCATCCCCGAAAATCGACGGCCATGCCCAACTGGCCCCGGGCATCAGCGCCGCGACCAACGCGCCCGATCGCGGTCGTGAAGCGTCGCGCCAGCGTGCCCAACGCGGCGCATAAATCGCCTTTACCTGCTATTACAGCACGGCAACTCAGGAGACATCTACGCAGTGAGACACACCGTCCAGGGGGCGACCCAGGTGCGCCTCAACCAGCCAGACTGCAACGATCGATGAGACGCCGCCGCGTCGACCCCAAGGTGCGACAGATGGCGATGATCCCCCCGGCGCATCAAGATCGGGATAATTCGGAAGGCAATCACCAGCCATCGCGATTGGCGTTAGAATTCACCAAGTCACGAATTATCCCGATGCAAATAATTCATCGAGTTCTGAATTAGTCGCCGCCCCAGCGCGCCGACCTGTTCTCGTAGCTAAATCCGAATCACATATGTGGTTTTTCAATAAAACTCCACCATTGCCCCGGCGCCTCGGATACGGTGATCATCGACGAACGCAGTACCCGCCAATCGGTGCGATAGTAGGTAGCTTCTGATGGTCCACAAAATTAGCGGCGACCATTTGCGGCTTCGGGCGAGCCCCAGGGAACGCCGGAGCCCTGCGCCTTCAAGACATGCCGGCGGCGGCAAGCAGCTCGCTGCGCATCATGCGGCGCCGGCACCCATGAGTTCCGAAGTCACGGTGCCCACGGCAAGCGACCACGGCACCCTGACCAGCACCACAGCTCACGCGTTCCCCCTCATCGACGCCGGTGTGTTCGAGCGTTCAGTCGATGAGAAGCGTGAATGCAGTACCCATGACGCGCCCCCGCGTGCGGGCGAAAACCAAGGAGGTTGAAGTCAAGTGGAGTGGCTGGCCGAGTACGAACAAATCAGAGATCAGTATCACGCCATCGGGGTGCGACATCGTGCCGCGCTGGCAGAACGCTGGGCACAGCGGCAATTCCCGCACGATCTATGGTGCGATGTTGCTGACGCCGGCTTGTTCCGCGCCGCGCTCGGCGGACAGATGAAGCGGCAGGTATTGACCTACGCCGCGGCGACACATGGCCTGACGAGCGGATCGTGCCACCTGGGGTTCAACATCTCCACGGGCGTCCAAGCGATCTTGACGATTCCCATCCTCGATCAATACGCCAGCCAGGAGGTGCGGGAGGCATACTTGGCGCCCGCGGTTTCAGGGAAGATCATCCTGGCATTCGCGACAACGGAGCCCCACGGCGGTAGCGACGCCTTTCATCCCGAGACTCGCCTGCGCCGAGGTCCTGGCGGCCTCTACCTCGACGGCGCCAAATGGCACATCACCAACGCACCGATCGCCGACGTAATCCTCGTCTGGTGCGCTGACGAGGCCACGGGCGGTATGTCCGCGGTGCTGGTGGAATCGTCGTGGCCCGGTGTGAACTGCTCGCCTCCGCTGGCCCCCGCCGGCATGCGCACCTCGCCGGTAGGTTCGATCAGATTCGATAGCGTCGCGATACCCAAGATTCATGTGCTCGGCGCTGGCCGTGGTAACGAAATTCTTCATGGGGTCATCGGCCCCGAACGGCTGCTCAGCGGTTTCGGCACGATCGGCATCTTGGACCAGGTACTCGACCAGATGCTCGCCTTCTCGATCAACCGTCAGGTTCGCGGCAAGCCGATAGCGACCCACCAGCACATCCAGCGCCGTATCTCCGATGTGGCGGTGAGCAGGCAGATGACCATCGCGTTGGCTCATTCGACTCTTGACCGCTACCTGCGCGACGAATCCATCGATCTCGAGTCCGCGGCGCTCAAGCTGTACGGGATGCAGGCGGGCTTTGACGGCTGCATTGACGCGATGGAGTTGTGCGGCAGTTACGGGCTTCAGGAAGAAGCACGCCTTTACCAATGTGCGCTCGACTTTCTCTGCGGCTCCGTGGCGGGCGGTACCGAGGAGGCGATGCGGCTCGTGATTGCGCGTGAACTAGCCAAGAGCCATCACGAGCGATCGTCGAAACCGTTGCAGGAGAGCCGCGCCGACGAGGGATCAAGCAATGTCGCATCCCTGCGGCAGTGGGAACGGGTCCGCGGCGTAGGGGCCTAGCGTCAAATCCATGAGAGGGAATGCCGGTGAGTATCAATCCGTTCGACGATGAGGCTGGGACCTTCTTGGTTTTGGTCAACCACGAAGAGCAGCACAGCTTGTGGCCGACCTTCGCTGATGTGCCAGCAGGCTGGCGGGTGGTCCATGGCGAGGGCACGCGTGCCGAGTGTCTGGACTACATCGAGCAGAACTGGCCCGACATCCGACCAAAGAGCTTGCGGGACAGACTGGCCCGGGACCAGCCGGCGTAATGGCGGACATTTCGATCCGGACAGGTCTTCGGTAGGCACGACGTAGAGATGACCGTGGATCACCACCAAATACTTCGCGATTCGGGGCGCGCTCTCGAGCCGGCCGAGTCGGGGTTTGCGCTGACGCGGGGACAGCTTGATATCTGGTTTTCCCAGGAGATCGGCCGTTCGCCGCAGGAGTGGTACAACAGCGGATTCGCAGTCATTGCCGGATCGGTGACGCCCGATCTGCTGAGCCAGGCGATTCGGCAGGTGGTGGGTGAGGCCGAACCGCTAAGGGCCGCCATCATCGAGGCTGACGGGCATGTCGTTCAGAAGGTGGTCGACTACCCGAATCTGGAGGTTCCATTCCACGACCTGAGAAGCTGTGCCGATCCCGTTGCGGAAGCCAATCGGCGCGGGTTGGCGATGCATCGAGAGCCGATGCCGTGGAACGGTCCGCTGTTCAAGTTCGCGCTTTTTCAGGTGGCCTCCGAAGAGTTCTATCTTTTCGTGTCCATCCACCATGTGGTCGTCGACGGATTCGGCTATGCCCTCCTTGTCAATCGGATCGCCCTGGTCTATTCCGAGTTGAGTTCTGGCGCACCGGTTTCACCAACGTTCTTCGGGTCGTTGCAGACCCTGGTTGCCGCCGAGGCGGAATACGAACAGTCCGATGACTACCGAGCGGACCTGGCCTACTGGAAAGAGACTCTGGATGGCGTAACGGATCACAGCCTGGCTCACGCCGACGGTGACCGCGGCCCCTCGGCGACCTCGGTGTCGGTCGAGATTGACCCTGCGGTCGTGGACCGAGCCGAGCAGCTTGCCCAGCTGGCCGGTGTTCGTCGATCGTCGGTGATCACCGCGGCATGTGCACTGATGGTGCGTCAAAGGCAAGGCGGCCCAAAGGTAGTCCTCGATTTCCCGGTCAGCAGGCGGACAAGCCCACAACTGATGACGATTCCGGGGATGCTTTCCGGCACTGTGCCGTTGGTGTTGACGGTGCCACCCGATGCCGAGGTCAACGCCTTCTGCCAGCATGTGGAGTCCCAGATCAAGCAAGCCGTGCGGCATCAACGCTTCCCCATGCACATCCTGGAAAGCGGCGCCTACCAGCAGTTTAATGAGAATTCGGCCGGTGCGGTCAGTGTCAATTTCATGCCGTCGGTAACCCTGGCGCCGTTCGGCGGCGCTGCCAGCACAGTAACGATCCTCAGCTTTGCCCAGGGCGAGCAGTTCGGCATGGTCTTCACCAAAGATGGTGGCCGGCTCTTCCTGCATACCGTGGGAAGCGGCGGGCCATTTGCTGATCTTGACGTCTCAGACCTCGCTGCCCGGTTGCAGGCCGTGTTGACGGTGATGGCTGCCGAGCCGGGGCGGCGGTTGTCGTTGATTGATCTGCTCGATCCCAACGAGCACGAACGTCTTGATGACTGGGGCAACCGGGCCGCCCTCACCAAGGCGGTCCCGACCCCGGGATCACTGCCGGCGTTGTTTGCCGCCCAAGTCGCACGCACACCAGAGGCAACCGCCATAACCGACGGCGACGTATCCCTAACCTATGCCCAACTCGACGCCCAAAGCACCCAACTGGCACAGGCGTTAACCGCACTCGGAGCACGCCCCGGCGAACTGATCGCACTGCTACTACCACGAACACACCGCGGGATCATCGCCATCCTGGCCGTCCTCAAAACCGGAGCCGGCTACCTACCCATCGACCCGATGCACCCCGACACCCCACGACCTCGCCTACATCATCTACACCTCCGGCAGCACCGGCACCCCCAAAGGCGTCGGCATCACCCACCACAACGTCACCCAACTACTGAACTCCTTCGACCCCCAATCAACCGCAATCCTGTTCTCCCCCAACCGAGTATGGACCCAATGGCACTCCTACTCCTTCGACGTCTCGGTCTGGGAAATCTGGGGAGCACTGCTATCCGGCGCACGACTGGTCGTCGTACCCGAACACACCGCAAAATCCCCCGACGAACTGCACGCCCTGCTGGTAGCCGAGCATGTCGAAGTGTTGACCCAGACTCCCTCGGCGGCGGCGGCGTTGTCGCCGCAGGGATTGGAGTCGGTCACGCTGGTGGTCGGTGGTGAGGCATGCCCGGCGGGCCTGGTGGACCAGTGGGCGCCCGGGCGGACGATGATCAATGCCTACGGCCCCACCGAAGCCACGATCTACGCGGCGATGAGCTCACCGCTGGTGCCGGGGTCTGGAGCCACACCGATCGGCTCGCCGGTAGCCGGCGCCTCGCTATTCGTCTTGGATGGGTGGTTGCGGCCGGTGCCCGTCGGGGTGGTCGGCGAGTTGTATGTCGCCGGTGGCGGTGTCGGCCTTGGGTATTGGCGTCGGGCAGATCTGACCGGCACACGATTTGTCGCCTGCCCATTCGGCCAGACACCGGGCACCCGGATGTATCGCACCGGAGACCTGGTGTGGTGGGGCACCGACGGACAACTGCGCTACCTCGGTCGCGCCGACAACCAAGTCAAAATCCGCGGATTCCGCATCGAGCCCGGCGAAGTCGGCGCGGCCCTGAGCCGAATGGCCGGAGTCGACCAAGTCGTGGTCATCGCCCGCCACGACCACCCCGGAGACCCCCGCCTGGTCGGCTACTTCACCGGCAACGCCGACCCCACCGAACTACGCGCCGCACTAGCCACCCAACTGCCCCACTACATGGTGCCCACAGCCCTGATCCCCATCGCCGAACTGCCACTGACCGTCAACGGCAAACTCGACACACGCGCCCTACCCGCCGTCCAATACGGCCACACCCAACGCTACCGAGCCCCCGACACCCCCGCCGAACAAACCCTGGCCGCAATATATGCCCAGGTCCTAGGACTCGACCGGGTAAGCGTCGACGACTCCTTCTTCGACCTCGGCGGCGACTCCCTATCCGCCATGCGAGTGGTCTCGGCGATCAACACCACGCTGAACACCGATGTGGCGGTGCGAGTCTTATTTGACGCACCCACCGTCTGCGCCCTGGCCCAAAAGCTAAGGGCACCCGAGAGTTCGGTTGAGATCGTGCCCGTGGAGGTGCTCCAAGACGGTTGCGGTCTGCCGCTTTTCTGCTTGCCTCCCGGCGGCGGCATCAGCTGGGCTTACCGGAACCTCAGCCCTTACCTGGATTGCCCGATCGTCGGTCTGCAGCAGATCCACGACGGCCCGGAATCGGTTCGTGAACTCGCGAGTGCCTACGCCGACGCCATCCAAACTCACGATCCCGAAGGCCCCTATCAGCTTCTCGGCTGGTCGTTCGGCGGGGTCACTGCCCACCAGGTTGCCGTTGAGCTGCAACAGCGCGGCGCCGTTGTGGTGCGCCTGATAGCGCTCGACCCGATCCTCATCCGGGATGCATCCACCGCCACGGTGGTCAGCGAATCCGACGTCTTGGAGGCAATCCTGCAAGCGGTCGGAGTGGCTGCCGAACAGTACTGCCGCCCGCTGACGTACTCCCAAGCACAGACGTTGATTCAGCAGGAGGTAGACGCGGAATTCGCGCTGCCGTCGCGCCGACTTGTGCAGATCATGGTTGCCAACGCGAACACCAACCTACAACTCAATGCCCAACACCAGCCCGGCATCTTCGCCGGCCGCATGGTCCTGTTCTCGGCACAACCGGTCCGCAGCGGCGCCGACCTTCAGCAATGCTGGCGGCAATATGTTGCCGGCGAAGTCACCGAATACCCCGTCAACTGCACACACGAAGAACTGCTCAACCCCGCCGCCCTCAAAACGTTCGGTGACCTGATCCGAGCGGCCCTGGACCAGCCGTGAAGGTCTACCGATCGATCGAGCCAGCCATTTTCGTTGAACGGCGACGCCCTCATCGACGGACTCTCCGGGCGCCACGCGGGCGCCAATCCACAACAAAAAGCGAATCGCATTCTAGAATTCCGGGCGCGACACGGGACTGCCCGCAGCTCCCGATCCTGAGCCAGACCGACCGTCGTTAACATCACCGACATCTACGTGTCCCCCGTTCGGGGGACACGTCCTCGCTATCCGGTGGACACGACATGAACATTCGGTGGACAAAGCGCTTATTTTTGAGCCTAATTAACATACTTGTTACATGGCCGAGATTCTTTAGTAACACGCCGCCCGGCATATTAGTTGCAGTAGGGCATAGTTTTACTCGTTAACTGCTTAGCGACGACGATGTCGCGTCTGAGCACCCGGCCCAAGCGCTAGGCGGTTTTGGATGACCCTAGACCTCTCCATTGGGTTAAACGCCCTATGGGGTAGCGCTGCGCTGCCGCAGATCGAGACCGGCGCCGACGAGTTGCTTCTCGCCGCCGACCGGGCGATCGAGGTCGCGGAGCTACGGGAGTTGGCTACGGCGCCCGCCACCGCCGGTGTTGTCGGCGACATCGCCCCACCAGTCGTGCTGGACTATGGCGCACTGCCTCCCGAGGTCAATTCAGGTCGCATGTATGCCGGCCCGGGAGCCGGGTCGTTGCTGGCCGCCGCGTGCGCATGGGACAGCCTCGCCGCCGAGTTGCACGTCACCGCGGCCGGCTACGATTCGGCGATCTCGGAGCTGACCGGCATCTGGTGGTTTGGTCCGGCCGCGGAGTCGATGGTGGCCGCCGTCCTGCCGTTCGCCAGCTGGCTCAGTGCGACCGCATCGGTGGCCGAGCAGGCGGGGATTCAAGCCCGCGCCGCGGCCGCGGCCTATGAGATGGCCTTTGCGCTGACGGTGCCGCCGCCGGTGATCGCGAGCAACCGGGCATTGCTGGCCGCACTGATCGCGACGAACTGGTTCGGGCAAAATTCGGCGGCGATCGCCGCCACCGAACTTCACTACGCCGAGATGTGGGCGCAAGACGCCGGGGCGATGTACGAATACGCAGGTAACTCCGCGACCGCCTCGCTTTTGGCGCCGTTCTCGCTGCCGCCGCAGACCAGCGATCCAAGCGGGTTGGCCAGGCAGGCCGCAGCAACAGCAAACAACTCCGGAACGACGGTGTCGAGGTCCAGCGCCAGCCTGGCGGGCAGGTCCAGCGCGGCCGCGCGACTCGGGCAACAGGCTTCCAGTGCCGCAGCGACGACGACGCCGACGTGGCAGGAACTCTGGATCGAACTGATGAGCTCGTTCACCACCGCCGAGGGGTTCGTCTACGACAGCGGCGGCTTCACTCTGATTGCCCTGTCGATATTCGGATCGTTGGCGTGGAAGAGCGGAGAAGCCGCGGCCGAGGGCGTAGCCGGTGCCGCCGGCATGGGTGGATTTGCCGCCTTCTCGGGCGGGTTGGCCCAATTTGGCGGGGCCCCGCCGATTGCCACCTCCGCTTTGGCCTCCAAGGTCGGGCCGATGTCGGTGCCGCCGACCTGGCCCGGTTCGTCGGCAGCGTCGACGGCGTTTTCGGCTGCCAATTCGGAGGTCGACACGATCGGGCTATTGGGCCTGATCACCGGCGTACCACCGCGCAACCAAGGTCAGGCGGGTCGCAATTTCGGCCGCCGCTACGGGGCCCGGCTCCGGGTGATGTGCCGCCCCCCGAACGCCGGATAGCACACAGAGTGCACAGAGCGCGCACACACAATTGAAAAACGACTCAGGCTTGACTGCCAGGTAATTCAAATAGCGGTCGAAAGATTTTTGAAAGCAGCAAAGAGGAAGTGATATGGCGACAATAATAGGTGAATCAGAGTTGCGATCGGCATCCCTGATTTATTGGCGCGATATCAGTTCGGACATGAGCGCCTCGACGGCGGGCCGCGACAAGGCAAGGAGTTCGTAGCGATGGATTTTGGGGCTTTGCCACCGGAGGTGAACTCCGGGCGCATGTACACCGGGCCGGGCTCGACGCCGATGGTCTCCGCCGCCTCCGCCTGGAACCGGTTGGCTTCCGAGCTCTCGTTCACCGCCGACGGCTACGAGCGAGTGATCAAGGCGCTATCCGGCGAAGAGTGGTTCGGACCGGCCTCCGCGATGATGCTGGAAGCGATCACGCCCTATGTGACGTGGATGCGCTCCACCGCGGTGCAAGCCGAACAGGCGGCCAAGCAGGCAGAAGCCGCGGTCGCCGCGTTTGAGGCCGCGTTCACCGGCGTGGTGCCCCCGCCCCTGATCGCGTCCAATCGCATGCAGCTGATGACCCTGATGGCGCGGAACATCTACGGGCAGTACACCGCCGAGATCGCTTCCCTGGAAGCGCAGTACGCCGAGATGTGGGCGCAGGACGCCAGGGCGATGTACACCTACGCGGGGTCCTCCGCGAGCGCCACAAAGATCACCGCGTTCACCCCGCCGCCGGAAACCGCCAATCCCGCCGCCTCGGCGCTGCAGTCCAATGCCACCTCCACCGCCGCGGCCACCGCGGCGGGCGCGGCGCAGAGCACGCTGGCCGGAGTCATTTCGCAGCTGCCGAACGCACTGACGAGCCTGACGTCGCCGATCGCCTCGGCGCTGACGTCGGCCGCCTCACCGGCGACGTGGATCGACTGGTTGGTCAACTGGTATCTACCGATTTCCCAGCTGTTCTACAACACGGTGGGCCTGCCGTACTTCGCGATTGGTATCGGTAGCTACCTCATCACCTCCGAGCGGGCGCTCGGGTTGATCGGCCCCGAAGCCGAAGCCGCCGCCGCCGGTGCCGGCGCAGCGGAGGCCGCCGCCGGCGCCGCACCCGCAGCCTTGGGCGGCGCGGGGCCAATCGGTGCCGGGCTGGGCAACGCGTCCGCCCTGGGCAAGTTGTCGGTGCCGCCTTCCTGGCCGGGATCGGGCCTCGACGTGCCCCCAAGCGTGAGTGCGGGCGGCCCCCTGGCCAGCGACATCGTCAACCCGCCAGAGGCCTCCGCACCCGGAAGCCTGCTGGGCGGAATGCCGCCGGCCCGCGGCCCCGGCGGTGCCGCGGCCGGAGCCGGTCCCCGCTACGGGTTCCGGGTCACCGTGATGGCACGGCCACCGTTCGCGGGCTGACACTTTCCGCGCCATGTCATCGGTACCAGCTCGTCGTCGCTTCGGCGGCGTTGGCCGGCGCCCACCGATGACCGTGAGTTCGAGGCGGCATCGAGGCGACGGGCCTTGTCCGCCGATGGCGAGTTGCTAGGAGCCACAACCGTGCCAGACACCGGCCAGCAGGGCAGTTCCGACCAGCTCGACGCCAGGCTGCTGAAGATCGCCGGAGTCTGTGTCCTTGGCTCGATGATGGCGATCGTAGACACCACGGTCGTCACCGTCGCGCAGCGCACTTTCGTCTCCACCTTCGACTCCCCGCAGGCCATCGTCGCCTGGACGATGACCGGCTACACGCTGGCGCTGGCCGCGGTGATCCCACTGGCCGGCTGGGTAGCCGATCGGTTCGGCACCAAGCGCCCCTTCATCGCCTCGCTGCTGGCATTCAGCGCCGGGTCCCTGCTGTGTGCGTTGGCCCCAAACATCTCCGCTCTCATCGCTTTTCGAGTGATACAGGGTCTCGGCGGCGGGATGCTGATGCCGCTGGTTTTGACCATGCTGACCCGGGAAGCCGGTCCGGCGCGGCTCGGCCGGGTATTGGCCGTGCTCGGAATTCCCATGTTGCTGGGACCGGTCTTCGGTCCGGTGCTGGGCGGCTGGCTGATCGATCGTTTCGGCTGGGAGTGGATCTTCTGGATCAACCTCCCGATCGGGCTGATCACGGTGGGTCTTGCCGCCGTCGTCTTTCCCAAGGACCGCCCTGAACCTTCGGAATCTTTCGATGTCATCGGGATGCTGCTGCTATCACCGGGGTTGGCGACCTTCCTCTATGGTGTCTCGGCCCTGCCCGCAAGCGGCACCATTGCCGATCGCCATGTCTGGCTCCCCGCAGCCGTCGGCCTGGTGCTCACCGGTGGATTCGTGTTGCATGCCCTCTACCGGGCCGACCATCCGCTGATCGATCTACGCCTGTTCGACAATCGCGTGGTCACGCTCGCCAACGTGGCGATGTTTCTGTTCGCGGCGTCGTTCTTCGGGGCGGGGCTGCTATTCCCGAGCTACTTCCAGGAGCTGCTGGGCCAGACGCCGATGCAGGCCGGAATGAGCATGGTCCCGCGCGGACTGGGGGCGATGGTGACGATGCCGATCGCCGGCGCATTGATGGACAAGCGTTGGGCCGGAAAGATCCTGATGGTCGGCGTGGGGCTGATCGCGGCGGGGATGGGCCTCTTCGCCATCGGGGTCTCCCTCAATGCCGCCTATCTGCCGACCCTGGTCACCGGGCTGACGATCATGGGCCTGGGCATGGGCGCCACGATGATGCCCCTATCGGCGGTGGCGGTGCAGACGCTGACACCGCATCAGATCGCTCGGGGTTCAACCCTGATCAACGTCAATCAGCAAGTGGCCGCATCCATTGGAACGGCCCTCATGTCGGTGATCCTCACCAGCCAGTTCAACCGCAGCGCAAACATCTCCGCGGCGCACCGGATCGACAGCCTGCGCGCCGACGCTGCCCGCAGCGGCGTCCCGGTCGACCAGTCGCTGATGCCCGAACGAGCCAGCACCCCAGACTTCCCCCTCGTCCTGATGCACGAGCTTTCGCACGCTTACGCGGTGGTGTTCGTGGTGGCCGTCGGACTAGTCGCGCTGATGTTCGTCCCGGTGGCATTCCTGCCGAAAAAGCCGCCGGCCGTCCGGAGGAATCCGCCGCCACAACCAGCAGAGCACTCCGACACCGAAGTCAATCGGTAGCGCGGCTGGCCCAGCGGCCTTCACAACACTTCGGTATAGGTGCCGCCTTGCACGGCGGGTGCCGCCTGCGGCGGAATCGTCAACTTCTCGCGAATCTCTGCCACCGCTTCCTCGGAATAGAGTCGCCAATCCCAACTACCGAATGTGAGATCGGTATTGCATTCCAGACCACGGCGAAAAGCATCCATATAGCCAGCAGGATCGAGTTGTGAAATCGTCACTTCCGAGCGGAAGTCAATCTTTATTCCGGCCTGAAACTGCAGGAGAACCAGAAGCAGCGGCGCAAAGGGGTTTCGGGCTTTGTATCCCGCCGAGAACGCTCCGGCAAGGATCTCACCGGGCGGCTCGGTCGAATAGGCCGACAGCACGTGTGCGACGTCATGGGGAACGATGAATTCTCCCGTCGTTCCCTTCTCCCCCGGAAATCTCAGACCATTGCGCACATAGTGTGCCCACAGCTCGCGTCCGAGCGACTTGGATTCGAGCAGGCCCAGTTTCTGATAGGACGCAGCCAGCACGGGGTCGGTCGAAATCCCGAGATAACCGGACATGTTGTCCCAGAAGCCCTTCGCAACCTGGATAGGCGACGTGCCATGGCTGCCCATGAGCTTTGCCTTGATTCGGATGCCGCCGATGAACTCGCGGCCACGGGCAATGTAGTGCAGATCGTCCAGGAAGCCGTCATGGCAGCCCAGCGCTGTCGCGATGCTCAGGGTCGCCTCGACCCTAGGTAGCTGAACCTTTCCCTTCGCGAAGATCGCGGCGGTCATCAAAAACAATGCGCAGCGTCTAGCCACCTCGGATCCCAGCGGCAGCAATTTCCGGCCGGCCGGATGATCGGCGACTTTCTTCCAATCGAATTCGGAATCGGCGAGATACCTACTTGCCGCCTCCAGGAGGCTCTCGTCCATCTCCGAGAGGCCATCAGACTTGGCGACGGTCACCATTGCATGAATGCCCGTTTCCAGGTCGTGCTTTTGCGGCAAACCCAACGGGCTTATTGCGGCGCCGCCAGACAGACCCTTTCGAGAAGTCATCGCATAATCATACCCATTAATGGCACCTTCAGCCGCTGGAGTTCATATCGGCCACCCGCGCGAAGGTGGCGTCAAATACGCGTTTGGCACGGCCGAGTATCTACGAATCATGGGCGTTGAGAACGAGGTCGCGGATGGCGGTTACCGGCAGCCACCCCGACGTGGCCGCCAACAGTTCCGGGGCAGACGTGATGATCACGGGCCGTTCCTCATCAGAGTCGGGAAGTCTTCCGTGGGTGCCTCCCACCGCGGCACCGTTGAGGGCGATGACGTTCATGGTGTAGCGAAGCCCCAGCCACTTCTTGGCGAGTGCGGCGGCAGCCTTGGCCTTGGCGGCCCGATCATCGGGGTTCATCAACAGCTCGGCGGGGTCATAGCCAGGCTTGCGGTGAATGTCCACGCAGGGCGCGAACTCCGGGGCCCGATCATCATCGAGCCAGTAGTAGTAGGTAAACCACGCCGCAGGTTCGGCGACAGCCACCAACTCTCCGGCCCGGGGGTGATCAATCGACCACGCCTGCTGCTTGCTTCGATCCAGCACGTCGTCCACCCCGTCCAGCCGTTTGATCAGGCTGGCCACTGTGGCGATATCGGACTCATCGCGCACATACACGTGCGCCGCTTGATGGTCGGCCACCGCAAAAGCTCGCGAGGTCCAAGAATCCAGGTACTCGCGGCCCTGCTGGGTGTAGACCCTCAGATACCCCTCGGTCCTGAGCATCCGATTGATGTCCACCGGCCGCTGCGCCGCAGAGATCCCGTACTCGGAGACGACGATGGTCGTCAGGTCATGCTCCGCGGCGTAGCCCAGCAATGGCCCCAACGCCGTGTCGACATCGGCTGCCGCTGTGCTCGCGGCGGCCGAGTGCGGGCCGTAGCGTTGAAAGTCGTAGTCCAGATGCGGAATATAGGCGGTGAGCAAGGTGGGTGAATAGCGCTGCAGAATCTCTATCGACGCATCCACCAGCCAGCGTGACGACGTGATGTTGGCGGTCGGACCCCAATACTGGAACAGCGGAAACATCCCCAGCTTGTCGGTCAAGATGTCGTGCAGGTCCGACGGGACGACATAGCAATCCGGGGACTTGCGTCCATCCTGGTGATACACCGGCCGCGGCGTCACGATCACATCGTTGCTGGCATTCATCGCATACCACCACCCGACGTTCGCCGAAGTGTATCCAGTGAAACGACTGGCCGCGGTCTCCCAAATCTTCTCCCCCGCAACCAGCTTATTGCTCTGGCGCCACAGCAGAACTTCGCCCAGTTCACGGAAGTACCAGCCGTTGCCGACAATTCCATGCTGATTGGGCATCAAGCCGGTGACCATCGACGACTGCACCGAACAGGTGACCGCCGGAAACACCGGGTCCAGATGGCGCATCGCACCCCGAGCCGCCAACGCGGCGAGATTGGGCATGTTCGGCAGCAGCGGCTCGGTGAGCCCCACCACGTTGATCAGCAGTACCCGTTGAGTCACGCCGGATCCCCTACCCGCAAAAGCTGGTCAAGCCAGCCGATCTCGCCGGCGATGTCTTCGGCCAGGCTGGCTTTGCGAAGCGACGCCGGAAGCACCTCCCAGGTATAGGTCTCGACCTCCACGTCGGCCCTCCCTGACAGCGTCCCGTTACTGAACATGGTCATCACCTCGGCCAGGATGTGTGAGGTGGTGCGCAGCGGCGCGGGCGGGTCGAGATGAAGCGGAACGTGGTAGTGCACCCTGGCACTACCCGATCTTGGTATCGACGGGTCCGCGAACGAAAGGTCATCACGAAACCACGGTTGCCCATCACCGGTGACACCGTTGACCTGGTGCAGGTACGGCGACCCCGACAACTCGGCAAAGGCTTGCCCCACACGCTCGTCTGCGAGGTCATCAATCTGGATTGCGTTGGATGCCTGGATCTTTACCACCTCGACTCCGATTCCGGCCAGCCCGCTCACTACCTCGCCCGGGGTCTCGTGCATCACGGCCAGGTGGCAGGTGTCCAAGCACAGACCCAGGTATCGGGGGTCCAGGTTGGCCCGGCCAAACCACTCGATTGCGTCCCGACAAGATCCGATGACGCAGCCCGGCTCTGGTTCGATAGCCAACCGGATCCGGCGCCCGGTGTGCTCTTCGATTTGCCGCAGCTCATCGCCGAGCGCCGACAAGTTGCGCAGCGCCGCCGCTTCGGACTCATCGCTCCACTGCTCAGCCCAGCCCAACGGCAGCGTCGAAATGGTGCCATGGTCCGTGTCGCCGAGTAGCTCGCTGAGCACCTCGGCACAGCAGCGCGTGTAGGCAATGCGTTCTGGCGTCGTCCAATCCGGCCGATACACGGCGTGCTTCACCGAGGTTCCGTGGAAGGAGCCATAGGGAAAGGCATTCATGGTCACCACAGCGAGCCCATGGTGCGCCAGAATCGCCGCCAGCCGACGGCGCGCGGCGGGGTCATCGGCCAGGCCGGCCATGGTGCGGGCGGGTAACCATAGCCCCACGCCCAGCGTTTCGACGCCGGCGAGTTCGCGTGCCGGCGCAAACACCGTTGCCAGCCGCTGTTCTAGTGCTGATATGTTCTCCGCTGCAACAACATTGCTGCAGTAGGACAACATCACGGCTTTTCCCCACGATTGATGGTGTTGCCGGCAAACGCCGCCTCCTGCTCATCACTGAGCAAGCGAAGCTGTCCGCTCTGGCTGTAGAACTCGACGGGATTGCGCCACAGCACCCGGTCGACGTCGTCGTCGGTGAAGCCCGCGGTCAGCATCGCCTGCGCGGTCTTGGCCGTCTTGAGCGGATCGGATCGCCCCCAATCCGCGGCTGAGTTGACGATCATCCGGTCCAGTCCAAACCGCTGCATCAGCACGACCATCCGTGCTTCGTCCATCTTGGTATCCGGATAGATGGAGAAGCCCATCCAACAACCGCTGTCGCGCGCGGGTTCAATGGTCACCTCATTGAGGTGGTCCAGCAGTACCAGGCCAGGGTCGATCCCTACCCGATCGGCCACTTCGATGCTGGCCAAAGTGCCGCCGAGCTTGTCGCGGTGAGGAGTGTGAACGAGCGCAGGAAGACCACGTTCGGCCGCCATCTCCAACTGTGTCTCGAATACCGCCGTTTCCTCCGGGGTCATCGAGTCGTAGCCGATCTCACCGACGGCAACAACCCCACTCTTCGACAGGTACCGCGGGATCTGATCAAGCACCTCCCGACATCGACTGTCGTTGGCTTCCTTGGGATTGAGCGCGATGGTGCAGTTGTGGGCAATCCCGAACTGTGATGCCCGGTAGCGTTCCCAGCCGATGAGGCTGTCGAAATAGTCGATGAATGAGGACGGGCCGGTGCGAGGTTGCCCCAGCCAGAAGGCCGGTTCGACGACCGCGCGCACACCCGCTCGATGCATCGCTTCATAGTCGTCTGTGGTGCGTGATGTCATGTGGATGTGCGGGTCGAAGATCCTCACTTCAAAGCCTCCGCTTCGGTAGCACACAATCGTTGCAGCAGCTGGGCATCGGCCGGGATCATTCGGCCGGCCGCAGCGCGTTCACTTGCGTAATCCGTAGCCATGCGACCCAACTCGGTGTCAGCGCGACTGCGCAAGCCCGATACGCCGCGCAGTGGGACACCCATGAAGACCAACTTCATCACTCCGTCACGCCACCTGTGCTGGGCCAGGAATCGGGCGCCGAACCCGCCGAGCGCCGCGGCGACCAGGCGCGGATCGTTGCACCGCAGGGCATCTTCGGCGAGGCCCACACCGACCCTGGTCGCGTCGGGCCCCAGCGTCTCCTCCGATGCCGCAGTCTCGAGACCGCAGAAGACGCCGAGGCGCTCGTCGCTATCGCCCCACCGGTATAACTTGTCGATCAGCGGGCCCGCGGTGACGTCCGGGGTTTCGGCCACCAGAGTGGCAACCAGTCGCCCGCGCGCCAAGACAGTAGCCTCATCCGAGGAGGCCGGCATCTGGCACTGCGCGCCGGAGAAGAGCTCCAGAACCTTCTCGGGGTCCCGCCGTAGCACCGCGGCGGCCTCCGCGATCCACGTGCAAACCTGCAGGGGCAGCTGGGCAAGCTTGATCGAATTCATGCTGCGGCGCGCCACCTTGGGTGCGTCATGGGCGTGTCGGGGCAGCTCGACGGAAGCCACCCCGGCGAAGCCCGCGACCTGCAGAGCGTCCATCACCGCACCTAGATCCAGTGCGCCGTAACCGAATTCGAGGTGTTCATGTTTGAGCGGTGTCATGTCGTCCAGGTGGACGTTGACCAGCTTGTCCCCCAGTTCCGCGATTGCCGCCTCGGCCCCGGCGGGCTCGGTCATCACGCAGTGTCCGACGTCGAGCGTGATGCCAAGTCGCGCAGGATCACCCAACTCGCTGCACAGCCCCAGCGCCTGTTGGGCGGTTTCCACAAACATGCCCGGTTCGGGCTCGAAGCCCAGCATGACCGACTTGCGGTCTGCGTACTCCACCAGGCGAGAGAGCCTGCTGAGCAAGAGGTCACGCGTGGTGGCGGCGTCACTGTAGCTGACCGAATATCCTGACCATAGCGATACGCAGGTTGCCCCCAGTTCGGCAGCGATATCGATTGCCCGCTGTAAGAACTCGATGCGCGGCTGCGCGGCGACATCGACCAGTGACGGTTTGTGTTTGTTGTGCGGATCCAGCAGATAGCGGGCGCCCGTCTCGATTGCCACCGTCAATCCGTATGTGTCCAGCAGGCAACCCAGTGCATCGAGTTGCGCGCCGAGATCGGAGTCCATAGGCCGCACGTGCGGATAGCCAACGGTCAAGGCGACGGCGCTGTAACCCTCTTCGGCGATCAAAGCAAGCGCTTCAGCAATCGGATGATCAGCCAAGCTATTGGTGTTGTAGCCAACGTGCATCAGGTCACCTCGGTGGGTTTCGGCGCAGAAACTTTCAGCCGCAGGCCAATAGCAAGACCGCACAGCGCAAGCATGGTGCGCGACCGCGGTGAGCGCGCGGCCAGCATGGCCTGTACCGCGATCATCGAGGCGATTCCGCTACGTACCGCGCTGCGAATCGCCTCAGCGGTGGGTTGCTGCCACGCGTTCCACAACCCGGGCCCGAATGCCCAGGAGTAGACCGCAACCGGCAGCGCCACGCGGTATCCAGCTGGCCCATCGGCTGTGGCGGCAACGGCCGATGTCGCCACCGCCGCAGCGGCACCTCCTACCAGAGCCGGCATGCGGCGGTCGGATCCCGTTACCTCGCTGCGGGATAGCACCGTGATCGCGGTGGTGTGTAGGCCGATGACCGAGGCGGGAATCAGGGCGCGGCGATAATGTGGGGCGGCGCCAAGCATGACATCGAAGAACCGGCAGCCCGACATCACCAGGGGCCCGGCCGCGGTGTCCTTGGCAGCCACGTCGTAGGCCACCACACACAGCGTGATGCGGCCCGCGGCGGCCAGGCCCCGGCGGCCTCCCGCCGCCGCCGCCGCGGCGACTCCGGCGGCGGCCAAGATGGTGGCCGCCGACAGCGCCGCCGCGGGTGACACGTCGCCGGAGGGAATCGGACGCTCGGGACGCTCAACGGCGTCACGCTTGCGCCATCCCGCTCCAATACAACAGGGCGGATGCCAGCGGTAGCGCCAGGCGCCGTCCTCCCAACGGGCGTCCTGACCACATCGCGCCAACGACGCTGTCACCGAGAACGGTAAGTGCAGCAGGCGCCCTCATCAGGTCGAGGTACGCCTTGGGTTTCACAGCTCAGCTGAATCCGGTGTCGAGAAGGAGTTGGCCCACTGGTGCAGTGCTTCGTACTGCGCCGCCAGGGAGTGCGTCGAGGATCCCCACGGCTCCTTGAAAAAGAAGCCGAGCTCCCCCACCACGCCCTGCGCGCCTCGCATTCGGGCCATCGACAGAAGTCGTGCCACGTCGAGAACCAGCGGCGCAGCCAACGCGGAATCCGGTGCAGACCAGGTAGTTTACAGCGTGATCTGGCCGCCCAGAAATCCCGTTGCATGGATGAAGTCCCACGCAACCTTGGTTTCCCCCAGATCGGGCACGTAGTCGATGTGCAGCGGAGCGGTGACATGGCCGCCGAGCATCTGCTGGATGCCGCGCTGCTTGCTGGCGAGCTTGGACTGCACCGCGACCGGGTCGGCCAAGGTGGCGCCGTCACCGCCCCCCAGCAAGTTCGACCCGGCCCATGAGTGAACGTTCATCGCGCGGCTGGCAAACATCGGCGCCAACACCGTGCGCAGCAAGGTCTGGCCTGTCTTGGCATCCTGACCCGCGTAGCTGATGTCAGCCTCGGCAGCGAGTTGGCGCAGCGCGGGGATACCCAAAGACGGCGACGGCGTGAAACAGGCATAGGCGGCACCGGTACGTATCGCGGCCAGCGCCGTCAGCGCACTCGCCGGCAGCAGCGCTCGGTTCTTCTCGCCCAGCGCCAGACGCAACAGTTGCGGGTCGCGATACTCCGGTAGATCGGCAACCGGCGGCTGGGTCGACGCGACATCGATGACAACCAAACCATCCAAACCATGACGCGAAACGAACGAGGCCATCGCATCGCAGAGCCGGTCGATCAGTTCGGCTTGGGTGCTCGCACCCGCACTGCAGGGATCCGGCGTGGCCACACAAGAAGGACCCACGATCTCGTCGTCGGCGGCTGCCAACCGATCGGAGAGTGTGGCCACCACCTGGTGCGGCAGAAGTCCGGCTTCAACCAGGGTTTCCGCGCGTTTGACCAACGAGGTGGTGGACAGGTCTCGTCCGCCCACCACAAAATCGGAGTAGTTCGGCAGCGGCACGTCGGCAAAGTCGGCATTCGAAGTCACACAACCGGTTTCAGATACCAGACCCGCGCTCAGCGCATACAAACCGACGATCGACGTAGTTGCCACCGACCCCCGGGCGCCGCTGAGCCACAGACCGCAGCGCTGGCCTGCGGTTGCCTCGGATCTGGCGCGATCGCGATTCATAGCCGTGCTCACTTGTTCGACAATTTCTTGAAAATTTGGCGTGTCAAACTAGCTTTTCCAAACAATTGATGCTAACACCGCGCAGGTCGAACGTGCCTGGTCAAATGGCGCGCGATGTGACGAAATCAACTGGCCCACGAAAGCGGTAGCGTGGACTCGATGAGGCTCAACGCACGCTTCGCTCCGTTGCGGTGGTCGGTATTGCGCCTGGCGCTGGCATTTCGCACCCTGCTCAGAACGGGCCAGGTCGGCGACGGCCGCGAGGCCGCGGCTGTCGACTATGTGCTCGCGCATGCCCGCGCCGGCGATATCGACGACGTGCTGGCCACCATCGACAAGTTCGCCTACGAAAAGTCCATCCTGGTCAACGTCGGCGACGAGAAGGGACTACTACTCGATGCCGCGGTGCGGCGCGCCGATCCGGCACTGGCGCTGGAGCTGGGTACCTACTGCGGGTATGGCGCGCTGCGGATCGCGCGGGCCGCACCGCAGGCCAAGGTGTACTCCGTCGAACTCGCCGAAGCCAACGCCGCCAACGCCCGGCAGATCTGGGCTCATGCCGGCGTTGCCGATCGCGTGACATGTGTCGTGGGCACCATTGGCGACGGCGGACGCACCCTGGACGCACTCGCGACCGAGCACGGATTCGCCCCCGGTGCGCTCGATTTCGTCTTTGTCGATCACGACAAGAAGGCCTACCTCGACGACCTGCAAAGCATCCTGGACCGGGAGTGGCTGCATCGGGGCTCGATCGTGGTGGCCGACAACGTCAAGGTGCCCGGCGCTCCCGAGTACCACGAATACATGCGGCACCATCAGGGCACGCTATGGGACACCACCGAGCACAAGACCCACCTCGAGTACCAGACCCTGGTATCGGATCTGGTGCTCGAATCCGACTACTTGGGGTGACTGGCGCTAGGTGGCCCGGGGGTGCGCGCCCGCCCACACTTCGCGCAGCGCGTGCACGGTGACCAGCGTGTAGATCTGCGTCGTTGTCACCGAGGCATGATCCAGAAGCTCCTGCACCACCCGGACATCCGCGCCGCCTTCCAGCAGATGAGTCGCAAACGAATGGCGCAGCATGTGCGGCGATACCCCCGAGGTGATGCCGGCACGTTCGGCCGCATCCTGCAACACCTTCCAAGCGCTTTGGCGCGACAGGCGACCGCCGCGCGCGTTGAGGAAAATCGCCGGGGTGCCGCGGCCACGGCGGGCGAGCTCCGGACGTCCGCGCACCAGATAGGCGTCCAAGGCTTGTACCGCGGGACGCCCCACCGGCACCAGCCGCTGCTTACCGCCCTTGCCCTGTAACAACACCGTCCTGGCCTGCGTATCGATATCGTCGACATCGAGTCCGACCGCCTCGGAGATCCGAGACCCGGTGGAATACAACAGCTCCAGCAATGCCCGGTTGCGCAGCGTCAGCGGGCCGTCCGCCGGATTGTCGCCACCGGCACCTTCGAGCAGGGCCAGCACCTCATCGATGGTCAGACTCTTGGGCAGCCTTCGGCCCGGTGTGGGCGGACGCACGGCGCGCGCCACATCCAGCGCGGCCAGTCCCTCCGCGGCCGCGAACCGATGCAACCCGCGCACCGCAATCAGCGCTCGGGCCGCCGACACCGCCGACAGCCCGAGCACTCCGGATTCGGGATCTCCCCGTCGCAGGGCGACCAGGAACTCGCTCACATCGTCCTCGCCCACCTTGGCTAAATCGGTGATCCCCCGATCTTCGAGGTGCTTGGAGTAGCGGCGCAGGTCCCGCCGGTAGGAGCTCAACGTGTTGGCGGCAACGCCACGTTCGATCGCTAAATGGTCGAGATAACCCTGCAACTGCGTGTCCAGGGTCAGGGTGCTCACCGCGAGTTCTTCCGCGCCATGAACGCCGTCGGTCTGTCGATCCAGGGACTGTCCAGCGGGCGCGGCTGGGCCAGCCCGGTGGAGATGGAGTGGGCGGCCAAGACGCCGGCCACCGCGATGGCGTTGACGATCTCGCCGGTGAACACCTTGCTCACCGCCTCGGTGAGGGGAAACCACCGCACCGTCATATCGGCTTCTTCGTGATGCCCCTCGGGCTGCTCGACTTCGCTGAGCCCGGTGGCCAGATAGACCCGCACCGACTCGTCGCTGAATCCGGGCGCGGAGTCCAGGTCGATGAGCACCTGCCAGTGCTCGGCCTGCAGACCCGCCTCCTCATGCAGTTCTCGCGCCGCGGTGACATGGGAGGGTTCTCCCGCGGCATCGCGCAGCCCGGCGGGAAGTTCCAGCAGCCGCCGCCCGAACGCGTGGCGGTACTGGTAGACCATCGGGATATTGCCGTTGTCATCCATCGCGACGATGGCAACCGCTCCGTAATGCTCGATGACTTCACGCACGGCAGTGGTGTCACCGGGCATCCGCACCCGATCTCGACGCAGCGCGAAAATGGCCCCCGTATATAAGGTTTCGGACGAGATCGTCTCGAAGTCGTGCTCAGCCACGGTTTGCGGGCTCAGGTATCGACTGCCCGACCTGATCGCGCCCCTCAGCGCCGTTGGAAACCCGCTCGGGCATCTCCACCGGCAGCAGCTCGCCCTCTTTGTAGTCGATAGCCGCCTTGACGAACGCGGCGAACAGCGGATGCGGCCGGGTAGGCCGGCTCTTCAGCTCGGGGTGAGCCTGGGTGCCCACCACGAACGGGTGTTGCTCGGGCGGATATTCGACGAACTCCACCAAGTGGCCGTCAGGTGAGGTCCCCGAGAAGCGCAGCCCACTTTCGGCAATCCGCTCCCGGTAGGCATTGTTGACCTCGTAGCGGTGCCGGTGCCGTTCGGACACCTTGGTCGATTGATATGCCTCGGCCACAATGGAACCCGATTCCAATACGGCGGGATAGGCACCGAGCCGCATGGTGCCGCCCAGATCGGCCTGGCCGGACACGATGTGTTCCTGATCGGCCATCGTGGAGATCACCGGGTCGGGTGTACCGGGTTCGAACTCGGCCGAATTGGCCTCGGTCAGCCCCACCGAACGGGCGGCTTCGATCACAATGCACTGCAGCCCCAGGCAGAGCCCGAACACCGGCAAACCGCGCGACCGCGCGTAGCTGATGGCGCTGATCTTGCCCTCGATGCCCCGGATACCGAACCCGCCGGGAATCAGTACCCCGTGGACGTCGCCCAAGGCGCTGGCGACGCCGCCGTCGGTCTGGCAGTCGTCGGAGCCCACCCAGCTGATTTCGACCTTGGCCCGATGTTTGAATCCGCCGGCCCGTATTGCCTCGATGACCGACAGGTAAGCGTCGGAAAGCTCAACGTATTTACCCACCAGAGCAATTCGAACCGTTTCCTTTGGTTCGTGCACCCGGCGCAGCAAGTCGTCCCACTCGGTCCAGTCGACGTCGCGGAAGGGCAGGTTGAGCCGGCGCACCACGAACGCGTCGAGTTCCTCGCGATGCAACACCTTGGGGATGTCGTAGATCGAGGGCGCGTCCGGGGTGGAGATGATGCCGTCGATGTCCACGTCGCACATCAGGGCGATCTTGTTCTTAAGCGCTTCGGGAACATCACGGTCACAGCGCAGGATGAGTGCGTCCGGAGTGATACCGATGCTGCGCAGTGCGGCCACCGAGTGCTGGGTCGGCTTGGTCTTGAGCTCCCCCGAGGGGGCCAGGTACGGGACCAACGACACATGGAGAAAGAAGACGTTCTCGCGCCCCAGGTCGTGGCGCACCTGGCGGGCGGCCTCGAGGAATGGCTGAGATTCGATATCGCCTACCGTGCCGCCGATTTCGGTGATGACGACATCGGGGCGGCGGCCGTCCGCGTTGGGCTCGGCCATCGCCATGATGCGCCGCTTGATCTCGTCGGTGATGTGCGGGATCACCTGAACCGTGTCGCCGAGGTACTCGCCACGGCGCTCCTTGGCGATCACCGTCGAATAGACCTGCCCGGTGGTGACATTCGCCGACCCGGACAGGTCTCGATCCAGGAATCGCTCATAGTGGCCGACGTCGAGGTCGGTTTCGGCGCCGTCTTCGGTGACGAAGACTTCACCGTGCTGGAACGGGTTCATGGTGCCCGGATCGACATTGAGATACGGGTCGAGCTTCTGCATGGTCACCCGCAGACCGCGGGCGGTCAGCAACTGACCGAGGCTGCTTGCCGTCAGTCCTTTGCCGAGTGAAGAAGCGACACCACCGCTGACGAAGAGGTGCTTAGTAGCGGTTTGCGGATGCCTACGCAAGTGAGCGACCTCCGTGAAGACGGGCAGGGTTTGAATTCTTCGGACATTCCTAGCCGCAACCAGCTAGGCCTGCCGACCCACGGAAACCCACCCTAACATCCGCAGCGCCAGCCCGCGGATAACACGCCCGAGTGGAGTTACTGAGCGACCGTGACCGACGTCGCACCGTGGCCGGTGCCGTACTGCCCCGGATGACCGCCGTTGATGAGATCGTGCAGGGCAAGGATCGTGGTGATCCGCCCGGGGGCAGCGTCTACATCGTCGACCGTGCTGATGGTGGCCGCCATCCCGGCATCGGCCCGGGCCACCGCGACGGCCGCGGCGCCGGTCGAGGAGCCGTCCCGACCGGCGAGCACGGTGCCGGACCCGTGCGGCGCCAGCGCCGCGGCGAATCGCGCCACGCTGGCGCCCTGGTTGCCGGCATCGGCGGGCAGCGCGCCGCCGGTGATCACGATGGCGGCGTTTGCTGCGCCGATGTGATCGCTGGGCTGATAGGTGATGAAGCCGGTTTCCCGCAGGGCGCCCAGCACGGTGTCGCGCTGGGCGTCGTCCACTCCCGGGCCCGCCGCCGGGTCCGGTTTGGCACTGGTCAGCAGGGCGATCCCGAGCAAGTCCCCGGCCTGCGATCCCTGGTCGACGAGCTTGGTGCTCAGTTGCGTGCCGGGCGGCAGGACGGTCGAGTCCACCACCGAGCGCAGCTTCTCCGCGGAGTTGGCTTCGACGAACTCCTGGGTCAGCGACACGGTTCCGGGCACCGAGCCCCCGGCCTGCGCGACGATCTTTGTCACCGCGGCGACGTCGTCGTCACTGGCATCCGGAGTCCGGAAGATGATCACCGATTTCCCGGCAAGAGCGTCATGGACGATGCGGCCCAGCATCTGATTATCGAAATCGTTTGCTGCGCTAAGTTTCTCGTTGAGAGCGTTGCACTGATCATTGAGAGTGCCGATATGCGTATAGAGATCGCGCTTCTCGTTACGCAGACTCGACAGCAAGGTGTCCGAGAAGAAGCCCGAACCCAGCACCACCCCGATCGCCAGTGCCAGAAAGACAGCCGCCAGCGAGATCGCGTGTTGGCGTAACGAGATCATAGAAGCACCGTCCTCGAAAAGTTAGGTGACCAGGTGCTGCACCCAAAGGGAGAAGCGGTTCCAGTAGTCGACGATCCAGTGCACCACCACCCCATCGGTGCGTGACACCCACAAGACAACGATGATGGCGATCAGCATCGTCAGGGCCAACAACGCAATCGCCCCGGCCGAAATGTGGTTGCGGTACAGCGTTGCGACGGCTTTGGCGTCAACCAGCTTCTCCCCCACCCGCAGCCGGGTCAGGAAGGTCGACGGGTTGCTCTGCACCCGGGTGCGGTCGAAGAACGTCTCGATGTTGGCGTTGTGACCGGCGGTGACCAGCAGCGCCGCGCCGTGGTGATCGGCTAGCAGCAGCGCCAGATCGGTGGCCGAGCCGGCGGCGGGAAATGTCATCGCACCGACCCCGAGATCCTGGATCCGCTCGAGCCCCGGGGCGTGGCCGTCCGCATCGGCGGGCAACACCACCTGGGCACCGCACTTGAGCACCTCGGTGCTGATCTGGTCGGGGTCGCCGACGATGAGCTGCGGCCGGTAGCCCGCCTTGCGCAACACGTCAGCGCCGGTGCCGACACCGACCAGAACAGGCTGGTACTCCTTGATGAACGGCTTCAAAGACTTCAGATCATCGGCGGCGCTCGGCTCTTCGGCGACGATCACCACGTGCCGGCGGCGCATGTCGACGTCGATATCGGGAATGCCGATTCCGTCGATCAACAACGGGCTTTCGCTGCGGATGAACTCAATTGTGTTGCCGGCGAACGCCTCCAGGTGGGCAGCCAGTCCGCTCTTGGCCTCCCGCATCAGATCGGCAATGTCATGATCGGTGCGCTCGGTGCCGCGGATCAGCCGCCGGTCACCCGAGTACACGCCGCCCTCGTAGAGGCGGACCTTGGACCCGTCCTTGACCTTCTTGAAGATCTCCGGCCCGGTCTCGTCGATGAGGGTGACGCCGTTGTTGACCAACACCTCGGGGCCCAGGTTGGGATAGCGGCCCGAGACCGACGACGAAGCGTTGACGACGGCGGCCACACCGGATTCCACCAGCGCGTCTGCGGTAATGCGGTCCAGGTCCAGCGCATCGAGGACCACGATGTCACCGGGACACACCCTGCGCAGCAGTCGGTCGATATTCCGATCAACCCGGGCGGTGCCGATCAAGCCGGGCCGAGCGGTGTTACGGGACAGAAGCGCAGACATCTTCATGGGGGCGATTCTGTCGGTGAAGCGCGGCCTAGGCGGGGAGGCGCGCCGTAACATCAGCCCCATAAGTTATATGTCGTCACACCTGTCACAACCCCATTGCGGGGTTGTTCGCCGAATTGTTGCCGTACTTCAACAAGACAGCGACGCGCGCTAACTAATCGCCGGCTAATCCTTGTCGTTCCGCGCGGTATCGAGCAGCTCACGGGCATGCGCACGACCGCTGTCGGACTCCCCGAGCCCGGCCAGCATCCGGGCCAGCTCGCCGACGCGCTCATCGTCGGAGAGCCGCCGCACCTCGCTGGCACCGCCCTTGGTGCAGTGCACCATCAGATGCACGTCGGCGTACGCGGCGACCTGCGGCAGGTGCGTGACGACGATGACCTGATGAGTGCGCGCCAGCCGCGCCAGGCGGCGCCCGATCTGGACTGCCGCCCAGCCGCCGACGCCGGCGTCGACCTCGTCGAAAACCATCGTGGCGCCGGCCGCCGATGCCGCCAGCACGACCTCGAGCGCCAGCATCACCCGGGACAGCTCGCCGCCGGACGCGCTCTTGGCCAGCGGCAGCACCGTCATTCCACGGTGCGCCGCGAAGCCGAATTCGACCAGGTCGACGCCGTCACCACCGGCGCGCACCCGCTCACCGGTCGGCAAGGTCAACGCGGCGGCATCGTCCTCGTCAGCCACCTCGACGCCGACGGCGATGGTGAATTCGGCATCGGCCATCGCCAAAGCGGACAGCTCGGCGGTGACCTCCTTGGCCAGCCGCTTGGCCGCCTTGGCCCGCGTCTTGCTGAGCTCGGCCGCCGCCTGCGCGACTTCATGCTCCAGCTCGCCGGCACGGCGTTGCAGCGCTGCCAGACCTTCCTCGGACACGTCGAGTGCGGCCAGCCGGGCGCGTGAGTCCTGCGCCCACGCCAAGACCCCGTCGATGTCGGCGGCATACTTGCGGGTCAGCGTGCGCAATTGCGCTTGGCGAGCCAGCTTGGTGTCCAAAGCGCTGGCGTCGGCCGGTAGGGCATCCACATAGGAGCCGAGTTCCCCGGCCGCATCGGAGACCACCGCCAGCGCGTCGCTGACCTGCTTGGCCAGGGCCTGCAGGGTGGCGTCGTCGCTGGATTCCAGGGCCGCTCGGGCCCGGCCCAGACACTCGGCGGCACCGGTCCCGAATGCTTCTTCCGATGCGCCCGACAACGCGGCGCGCGCCGCCGACGCGGCCTCGCGCAGGGTGTCCAGCTCGGAGAGCCGCGCGATGTCGGCCACCAACGCGTCGTCTTCCCCGGGCTGCGGGTCGACGGTGTCGATCTCGTCGAGCGCAAACTGCAGCCGATCCGCCTCCTGGGCCAGCTCTCGGGCCCGGTTGCGGCGGTCCAGCAGATCGCGTCGTGCCGACAGCCAGGTGTCACGCAGCTTGCGGTAGCGCTGTAGTGCGCTGGCGCTGGTCGCAAAGCGGTCCAACGCCCCGCGCTGTTCCTCGGGCCTCATCAGCCGCAGCTGGTCGTTCTGCCCATGCAGGGCGAGGAGTTCGTTGGTGAAATTGCTTAACGACTTGGCCGGCACGCTGCGCCCGCCCAGATACGCCCGCGAGGGACCGGAGCTGCTGACCGACCGCAGCGCGATCACGCTGCCGTCCTCGTCACGATCTGCCCCCGACGCGTCGAGCATGTGATCCAGGTGTGCGGTCGCGCTCTGGTCGAGATCGACGGTGGTGAAACGGCCCTCGACGATCGCGCGGTCAGCACCCGAGCGAACCCGGTTGGCGTCGGCGCGGGCACCGCCGAGCAGGTGCAGTCCGGTGACCACCATCGTCTTGCCGGTGCCTGTCTCGCCGGTCAGCACGGTCAGGCCACGATCGAACTCCGCGGTCGCGGCGCTGATGGCGCCAAGCGATTCAATTCGTATCTCGGTCAGCACAGGTGCGAGCCGCTATTTCCCGCGCCAGCCGGTTACCGGCAGGCGGAACTTGTGAACCAGGCGATCGGTGAACGGCGCGCTGTCCAGGCGGGCCCACTTCACCGGGGTATCGCAACGGGTCACCTCCAGCCGGCTGCCGGCCGGCATCAACATCTCGCGGCGACCGTCGCAGAACACCATGGCGTCGTGCCCGTCCGGCTCGATCTCGACGGCGATCGTGGCTTCGGGGCTGGTCACCATCGGCCTCCCGAACAGGGCGTGGGCGTTGTTGGGCACCACCAGAATCGCTTCCAGATCCGGCCAGAGCACCGGACCACCCGCCGAGAAGGCATAGGCGGTGGATCCGGTCGGAGTCGACACCAACACCCCGTCACATCCGAACGCCGACACGGATCGCCCATCTATTTCGACGACCACCCCCAGCACTCCCAGCCGGGGCCCCTTTTCCAGGCTGACCTCGTTGAGCGCCCATCCCTTTTCGAGGTCGCAGCCGGCCTTGCGCACGACGACGTCCAGCGTCAGGCGTTCCTCTACCCGGTAGTCGCGCGCCACCACATGGTCGAGCACCCGGTCGATGGCCTCGGCCTCGGCTTCGGCCAGGAAGCCGATCCGCCCCAGGTTGACGCCGAGCACCGGAATCTGCGCGTTGCGGGCCAGCTCAGCGGCCCGCAGGAAGGTGCCGTCGCCGCCGAGCACCAAGACCAACTCGCAGCCGTCGGCGGCGCGCGGATCCGCGTCAACCACTTCGATATCGATGCCCAAGGCCCGCATGTCGTCGGGCGCCAGATGCAGCGACCCCCGGTCTACCGCCTCCGCCGAGAGCACCCGAAGGGCAATACCGTTGTCACCCAGGACCTTCTCAACCCGTCGTGCGGTTTCAGTGGCTTCGTCGCGCCCGGTGTGGACCACCAGCAGGACGGTACGGGTGGCGGTCACTGCGGGCCTCGTTCCGCGTGCCCGGCCGGTTCTCGGCCCGGACCTTCGGCCACGGCAGTTTGGATCGCATCCGAGAGCGTGTCATCGGACAACGGCCGATCGGTCTGGGCGCGCAGCCACAGGAAGTATTCGACGTTTCCCGACGGACCGGGCAGGGGGCTTGCCGTGACACCGACGGTGTGCCAGCCCAGCTCCCCGGCGCGCCGCGCGACCGACAGCACCGCCCCGGCGCGCAGGGCGGGATCTTGCACCACTCCGCCAGCATCGACCTGGCCCTTGCCGACCTCAAACTGTGGCTTCACCATCGGAACGATATCGGCGTGCGGCAAAGCACACGCAGCCAGCGCGGGCAACACCGTGGTCAGCGAGATGAACGACAAATCGGCCACCACCAGGTCGACCTGCCCGCCTATGGCCGCCGGGGAAAGATCGCGAACGTTGGTCCGCTCGATGACAATCACCCGCGGATCCGTTCGCAGTGACCACGCAAGCTGGCCGTACCCGACGTCGGCGGCGACCACCTCGGCGGCGCCGCGGTCCAACAGCACCTCTGTGAACCCCCCGGTCGACGCGCCCGCATCAAGACAGCGACGGCCGTGCACGTCAATGCCGAAAGCGTCCAAGGCACCGATCAGCTTGTGGGCTCCGCGTGATACCCAGCCGCGTTCGCTGTCGGCAGCAACCGTCAGCGCGGCCGTAGCCGCCACGGCGGTGGCCGGCTTCACCGCCGGCAGGCCATCGATACGCACTTTGCCGGCGCTGATCAATTCCGCGGCCTGCTGGCGGGAACGTGCGAGTCCCCTGCGCACCAGCTCGGCGTCAACGCGGGTACGCCGTGCCACGCCGCACTCAACCTTTCTCCGCCGACTCCAAGGCCTGCAACAACACGTCGTGTGCCTCTGAAAGGCGACGGGCAATGTCTTCCAGCTCAGCCAGAGACGGCCCGTTTGCACCATCCGCGACCTCGGGCAATTGAGCGAGTAGCGATTCGATTTCTGTGCGAATTTGGTCAGGATCAATAGTCATCGGACTCCCTACGCTAGTTGGCCGCTACTCGCTGTGCACCAGGGACCAGCGGTGCAGGCCCTCCCACGCGTGGTCGTCACCGCCGTTCACGGTGAACGGCCGGCCGTCGAACTGGGCATCCCACACCGCGCACGCGACGGCACGGACGATCGACAGATCGTCGCCCGCCTGCTCGCCGTTGGCACTGACCGTCACCGCCGCGCCGTCGACCTGCACTCGCCAGCCGGCCTGCGGTGCTACCGCCAACGTGGCGCGGTCCTGGCGCAGCGAGCGCAGGTCATGGCCGATATATGTGGGCCGGCAAACGGGATCGGCATGCACCGCATCCCGTGCGCTGCTGACCCCGGTGAGAACCATGAGACTGGGCAACCCGGCGGCGTTGGCCCCCTCGCTATCGGTGTCCAGCCGGTCGCCGATCACCAGCGGAGCACGGAAGTCGCCACGCCCCACGGCGTCTTTCATCAGTTGTGGCCCGGGCTTGCCCGCCACCTGGGGCTGTGCGCCGGTGGCGGTTCGCAGCGCGGCCACCAACGATCCGTTGCCCGGCAGCAGACCGCGCTCGGTGGGCAGCGTTTTGTCGACATTGGCGGCCACCCACAACGCGCCGGCCCGGATGGCCAGCGCCGCCTCGGCAAGCTCGGGCCACCCGATGGTCAGGGAAAGCCCCTGGACGACCGCATCGGGTTGGTCCTCGAAACGGCGCACCGGACGCAGACCGGCCGCGCTGATTTCGTCGGCCAACGCGTCGGCGCCCACGACCAGTACCTTCGAACCCGGTGGCAGGGCGGCGGCCAGCAGATGAGCGGCACTCTGAGCGCTGGTGACAACGTCTTCGCTGGTGGCCGTGAAGCCGAGCTCGCGCAAGTGCACCGCGACCTCGCCGGCGCTGCGCGACGCATTGTTGGTGACGAACAGCTTGCGCGCCGTGACCTCATCCAGCGACTCAACCGCGCCTTCGGTGGGCTGGCTGCCGCGGAACACCGTCCCGTCCAGGTCGATCAGCAGGCAGTCATATTCCTGCGCAATGTTTTTCACCGCTACTCGGACAGTTCGTCGACTCGGTCCTCGGCGTCGGTGACGCCTTCGCTATCGGCGGCCGCCGAACGCAGAAACCAATGCAACGCCTCGTCGCGACGGCCGAGCGCCAGCAACGTGTCGGCGTAGGCATAGAAAAGCCGAGCCGCGGTCGAGCCGGTCCGGTCCGGATCCAGCTGCGGTGTGGACAACAGGGTCAGCGCCTGCTCCAGCTGTCCAAGATCTGCCCGGGCCCCCGCGGCGACAATCCGCAACTCGTCGGCGTCGTCACCGCTGAGCTGCGTCGCTTCGGGACCGCGGGCCAGATCGATGGCCCGTTGCGGGCGCCCGAGGCCACGCTCGCAGTCAGCCATCAGCGCCAGCAACGCGGACTTGCTGCCCATCCTGCGCGCCGCTCGCAACTCGGCCAGGGCCTGACCCCAATCACCGCAGTGATAGGCCGCGATGCCGACGGCTTCACGAACCACGGCGATCCTGCTGGAGCGCGCCCGAGCCGCACGCGCGTGCGCCAACGCAGCCTGCGGGTCCTCATCGAGCAGCTCTCCGGCTGCCACCAGGTGGCGGGCGACTGCATCAGCGGTCGCCCGATCCAGGGTGCTCAATTCACGCCGGATCTCGGGTGCCAGTTGCTTGGCGTCCACGCCGGGCGGCGCCGCCGGACCTTCCGGCCGCGCGCGGGTCCCGTCACCGGATGCGTTTTGCGGCTGAGCCGGACGCGCTCGGCCCGGGCCCGACCACGAACCGTCACGATCCCGCCGTGGACCGCGCCGTGGTGCATCGCCCGACGCCGATCGCAGTCGTCGCTGCCCACCGCGACCGTGCCTGTCGTCGACCACTCGCTAGAGGTTACGGGCACGCCGGGCAGGCTCACAATCAGCCCGGATGGGCCCAGTGGGTCAGGCCTGCAGCCGGTTGGGCAGCAGGGGGTAGATCACCGCTGGGCAATAGGTCGCTATCGCGACCACGGTGAACGCGGCCGCGGTCTCGCGGGGCATCCCGTTCTTGTCGACCATCCTGGCCACCACGGACTCGAACGTCCCGTTTGGCTCCACCGCCATCGGGCACACCGACCTGCCCATTGCCATGGCTGCGGCGGGCTGACTGTAGGAGATGCCGGCGTTGTTCAGAGCCGTCAGGAAGGCATTGCCCATCATGTCTGCGTGTATCGGAGCCGCCACGGCCGCCGACACCCCGAACACCCCGGCGGTCAACGCCAGGAATCGAAGGGCCAGCGCCGGTCCGCCCGCGCGGCAGGTCCGTGGTGCACCGTCTGACTGCTGTGTCATCACCCGTTTTCACCTGTCAGTCGTGGAGCTCCGGACGCACAAATCACCGTGTGACAACAGTGCTCAACGACAGTCACATTCACGCCTCGGTGGGGTAAAGGTTTGCACACTAACGCGTTTTGCCGCAGGTGGTGAGGGGGCCAGGCGCTAGGACAGCCGCTCCTTGTCCCCCAATCGGGGGACAAGGAGTATCGGGCGGTTGGGGGAGCCGAATTTCCCCTTCCAATCAGCTGGTTGTGGGATAGCAGCGGCGTCGCGCCCCCCGCAGAATGGTTTTCAGCGCGGGAACGAAACAAGAGAACGAACCCGCTACCAGCACCGCAACTAAGTAGACCAATCGGCGGGGGCCTCTTTCGCCCCCATCCCCCCCAAGTATTGAGGCCCCCGCCGAACCCCCCCTTCACCCGAAGGGCAGCAACTACATAGACCATCGGCGGGGATCTCATACGCCCCCCCAAGTACTGAGATCCCCGCCGAACACCACTTCGCACAGCAGACAGAGAGAGCTCAGCGCTCATCTGATCCCCGACTGCCAGCGGGGTCTCATCGCCGCCCCCTCCCCCCCGCGATGAGATCCCGCTGGATCTTTTTCAGCGACTTTTCATGGCCCCTGTGCCGGCTCCAACTGAGTAGCGTGAAGCAATGCCCAAACCTCCCCGGCTTGGTACGCGGCAGTTGCCCCAAAAGCCGAACGGTCCGGATTGGTCGCACTGGCCGGTTCGAGTCCTCGGGCACGCCGACCCCACCACGATCGGGCATCGAGCCGGTACTCACCGGACCATTTCTCCCGATCAAACCTGGCAGGCGGTCCAACCGCTGCTGGCGCAAGCCGGAATCACCCGAGTCGCCGACCTGACCTGGCTCGACGATCTCGGGATTCCCACCGTGCAGGCGGTGCGCCCCGCCTCCCTGACCTTGTCGGTGAGCCAGGGAAAAGCCACCACTTACCGGGCCGCTCAGGTGTCGGCCGTGATGGAGTCCCTGGAAAACTGGCACGCTGAAAACGTCACGCCCACCATGTTGGCAACGCCGGCAAGGGATCTCACGGCGGAGCTGACCTACGACCCAGCCGACCTCAACCGGCCGGCAGGCAGTCTGTATCACCCTTCGGCCAAGCTCGACTGGATGGTTGCGACAACTTTGTTGAGCGGCCGACGGACCCTCGTGCCGTGGCTGTACACCGTGGTGAATGTCGCTGTCAACGATTCCTGGGGACCTCCGATGTTCGGCATGGACACCACCGGATTGGCTTCGGGCAACAGCTACCACGAAGCGACAGTGCACGCGCTCTACGAGATTATGGAGCGCCACGGCATGGCCACCGCCGAGCCCGGATCGACCCTTTTCCATGTCCCCCTCGAGGACGTCGCCCGCTCCGACTGCGCCGAATTGGTCGAAATGATCCACCAAGCTGGAAGCGAAGTGCAGGTCGCTCGCATCGACACGTGGGACGGCTTCTATTGCTTCGCCGCCGAGCTGACGTCGCCGATGTTGGAAGTTCCGTTCAGCGGCAGCGGACTTCACCATGACCCCAATGTCGCCCTGTCCAGGGCGATCACCGAAGCCGCACAATCGCGCTTGACCGCCATCAGCGGAGCCCGCGAGGACCTGCCCTCAGCGATCTACCACCGGTTCGCCCGGGTTCACAGTTATGCGGCGGTGCACCGATCCATGCAATCGATGCCCGACGCCGAACCCACCGCGTGGCACATCGACTACACCAACTCGCTGGGCGAGCTGCTGGCCACCGCAGCGACCGCGGTGACCAAACGTTCTGGCACCGAGCCGCTCGCGGTCGTCTGCGAATTCGCCGACGCCTGCGTTCCGGTGGTGAAGGTGATAGCCCCCGGTTTGTCCGCTTCGATAGCCTCGCCGATGCGAACCCCGCTGCAGGAGCACCAGTGACATTCACGACAACCGGCGGACGGATCGTCGTCACGGCCGGGCCCACGATCAGCGACGACGACGTGCACGCCGTGGTGCCCCACGCTGAGGTGGTGCCGCCGATCGCGTTCGGCCACGCTCTTGGTTACGGGCTGCGGCCCGGCGATGCGCTGCTCATTGTCGACGGCTTGTTCTTCCAGCAGGCATCGGTGCGTCACAAGGAACTGCTGACCCTGATCTCCGACGGCATTCGGGTCGTCGGTTCGTCCAGCATGGGAGCATTGCGAGCCGCCGAGCTGCACCCGTTCGGTATGGAGGGTTACGGCTGGGTTTTCGAAGGATATCGGGACGGGCTGCTGGAAGCAGACGACGAGGTGGGGATGGTGCACGGCGATCCCGAAGACGGTTATCCCATCTTCGTCGATGCGCTGGTCAACATTCGGCAAACCTTGGCGCACGCCGTCGAATCCGGTTTGCTACCAGCAGCTTTAGCGGATCAGCTGATCGACACGGCCCGCAGTACACCGTTTACCCAGCGGACCTGGAATCGCCTGCTGGACACCGTTGGCGCCGGCGAGAGCCAGAATCTGGCAAAGCAGTTGAGGTCTCTGCGAGTGGACATCAAACACGCCGATGCGGTGCTCGCGCTTCAAGAAGTGCTCCGCGGTCAAGCCAGTACCGCCGTGCGGCCCGGCCCACCCCCGACCGTGTGGTCGGAGCGCTGGCGGCAACGCTGGTCACCGCCGACGCCGGTGGCTTTGGACGCCGCGGAGAGCGCCGAGCCCGCGATCGACGCCATTGACGTTGCCGATATCGACGTACTTTCGCTGCTGAGCTTGTGCGCCAGCGATCGGTGGGCCTACCTGCCCGCATTGGAGCAGGTGGCCGCCTGGCACTGGAGTTTGAACCACCCCGACGCCAGCGGCAACGTCGGTGACCGGGCCGCGCTAGCTGCCGCCGAAGTCCCCTGCGACAGTTATCAACTCTCGCTGGAGACGGTCGCCCACCACTACGCATTGGCAACCGGCATCATCGACGACGCAGGTTTTCCCGAGCACGTCAGGGCGCATTGGCTGACCGCCGAAGAAAATTCCGCCCTTGGCGACGACGCGGTTGCGGTGTCTGCGCGGCTGACTACCCGCACCTTGTTTTTCGCCCGATCCCTGCCTGCCGTCGCGCATTTCCTGGACCTGCTGCGCGGCGACCCCCGGCTGCCGGAATGGCGCCTCATGGCCGCACGCGCGGTGGCCCGCCGCGATGAGCTGGCTCGTCAAAAACCACATTTGAACCTGCGTCGCCCGGATCCCGCACTGCTCAAGCAGCTGTTCGGCACGATATGGGGCACCCCGGTGGATCGGGTCGAGTTGGCCCAACGTGGCTTGATGACCGAGGACGCCTTCTACACCGCCGCCACTGTCTACGCGGTAGCCGCTGCCGACGGCCAGTTGCCAGCCATCGAGGTCGGCTGTCTGGGGCCCGTTCAGTCACGCCAGTCACCTCCGGCCCACTAGCGACTCTCGGGCGGAATCTGCTACCGAATTGGCGTCCAGCGGGACGCCGATCCGTATTCGAAAAATCCAGATATCCAACGGAGTCTCGCTATACAATCATTCACTTCCGATAATTCGGATTGCGTGAAAATCGGCGCGAAATATTCACCGAGTAGTGAATTGATGGGAGTAAAGCGTGTCATTTTTGATCGCGGCCCCGGACATGGTGGCAGCGGCGGCAACCGATCTTGCCAGCATCGGCTCGACTATCAATACCGCCAATGCCGCCGCGTCCGCCCTGACTACCTCGGTGGCGGCGGCGGCCGCAGACGAAGTATCCACCGCCGTCGCACACGTATTTGACACCTACGCGCAGGAATACCAAACCTTCGGTGCCCACATGGCGGCATTTCACGACCAGTTCGTCCAGACCCTCAAAACCGGCGCGCTCGCGTATACCGGCGCCGAGGCCGCGAACGCATCACCGCTGCAGGAACTACTCAACGCGGTCAACGCCCCCACCCAGGCACTCCTGGGCCGCCCATTGATCGGCAACGGCACCGATGGTGCTCCCGGAACCGGCGCCGACGGCGGGGCCGGCGGATTGCTGTGGGGCAACGGCGGCAACGGCGGCTCGGGAGCCGCCGGTCAAACCGGCGGCGACGGTGGTGTCGCCGGTCTCATCGGCACCGCCGGCAACGGTGGCGCCGGCGGCATCGGCGCGGCGGGTGGCATGGGAGGCGCCGCCGGGCTGTTCGGCGGCGGTGGCGTGGGTGGCGTGGGCGGAGCGGGCGCCGCCGGAGGCAGCGGCGGCACCGGCGGCCTGCTATTGGGCGATGGTGGTGCCGGCGGGATGGGCGGCGTGGGGATGGCTGGCGTCAACGGCGGTGTCGCGGGGCAGGGCGGCAGCGGCGGCCACGCGGTGCTGTTGGGCAATGGCGGCGCCGGCGGGCAGGGCGGCACCGGCATGGCCGGAACCGACGGGACCAACCCCACCCCGACCGGGACCGCGGGAACCGGGGCCTCGGGTACTCCTTTCTCCGGAGACGGTCACGCCGGTTCCGGCCACACGGGCGATAACGGCGCACCAGGTGAGAACGGCGGCACCGGAGGAACCGGCGGCGAAGCGACCGGCGCCGGGGGAATCGGCGGCACCGGGGGTAACGGCGGTGCCGCGGGCTCCGGAGGCGCCAACGGCGGCGATGGTGGGGTCGGCGGAGCGGCGACGGACACATTTGGCTTCGACAACAACCAAGGCGGCAACGGCGGCAACGGAGCCAACGGCAGTGGCCCCGGCGGCGCGGGTGGCGCTGGCGGGGACGGGGGCGCCTCGACAGCGGGCGGAGCGGCCACCGGCGGCAAGGGCGGCCATGGCGGCAACGGCGCCGCCAGCGACCTATCCGGCGGCAATGGCGGCGCGGCCGGCGCCGGTGGCAACGGCGGGAACGCCGGGCTGCTCGTCGGCAATGGCGGCGCAGGGGGAACCGGGGGTGTTGGCGGCTCCGGCGGCACGGGTGCCGCGGGCGGCGCCGGAGGCGCTGGCGGAGACGGCGGCACCGCGACTGGAAACTTCGACCCCACCGGTACCGCCGCCCAGGGACAAGAGGGTGGGGACGGCGGCTCCGGCGCCGACTCGACGGGAATCGGCGGCAACGGCGGCAACGGCGGCGGCGGCGGCAACGGCGCGGACGGCGGCGATGGTGGTGCTGCCGGGCTCAGCGGCGGAAATGGCGGCCAGGGCGGGTTGATCGGGGTTTCGGGAGTGGACGGCGCGGCCGGAATCGGCGGCCGAGCCGGTGCCGGTGGGGCCGGTGGCGCCCTCGGGGCCGGCGGCACCGGTGGCATCGCCGAGGGTCTGATCCACGTCGACGGTGACGCTGGGCTCAACGGTGTGGCAGGCACCTCCGGCAACGCCGGCCAACACGGCTAGACCTAACGGTCCAGCTGCGACTACCACCGGGGGCCGCCATCTCGGACGTGCGGGATCGCAGCTAGAACCGGATCGGCGCGTCACTGCACGACACCGCGCCCGGCGCGACCAAGATCGCCGAGAACCAGCGGGTAGCGCGCGGCCGCCCGCCGCTAGGGGCTTCCGCCCCTATCCGTTACCTCGGCTAACTGGTTCGATGGTTGAGGTGGGTCCAGCAATCGGGCTTGATCACGGCATCAGGATGGATGCCGCGCCCCCCGGTAGGCCGCGGTGGCCACCCAACTCGGCGGTCAAAGTTGACGCAACGGATCTTCTCGAGTCGCCGCAAAACAGTGAGCCCCCGTGCGCACCTTCGCTGCTCTCTGCGCGGCGGGGACCGGGTCAGCTGACGCCAGCGCCGCCTCGACCCAACCAGTCGCTGGATGGCCGGGAGGAGAGACATGGACTGCCCGAATTGCTCGACACCACACCCTGAGGCGGCACGCTTCTGCTCTCGTTGCGGCACCCCTTTGCATCCCGCCATTCAGAGGTCCCGGCACTTCGCTGCCCACCCCGAAGAACCGGTGCGTTCGCTGGCGGTGGTGAGCACCCTGATGCCGCACCTGGCCGGGGGACGCCACCACATCTACCGGGGCGCTATCGGGCTGGCGCTGGTGGCGGCGTTGATCGCCGCCGCATTCGGAATGCTCTCAGTCGCACTGATACTGGCCGCCATTGCGCTGCCCGCGGCGGTACTGACCTATATGCACGACCACGACTTATGGCGTGGCGAGCCGATCAGCGTTCTCGGCTTGGCCCTGCTGACGTCTCTGGCACTCGGTGTCGGGGTCGGGATGCTCGAACACCACCTCACCAAGCCGGTGCTGCTGGCCGCGCCGCGACATCGGATGCCGACCATGGCCCAGGTCCTGGAACTGGGCATCCTCGTCCCGGCGGTGACCTTTGTCGCGGTGCTGATTCCGCCTGTGCTGGTGACCGCCCGCAGCGCCTTCCGGCACTCTGTCGATGCCGTAGCCATCTGCTCGCTAAGCGGGGCCGCGTTCTCTCTAGGCCTGAGCGTGGCCATACAACGCGGCGCCTTCTCCCACCTCGGGGCTACCGCCGGGGATCCAGCTCACGTCGCGTTCATCGCCCTGACACTCGGCTTTTGCAGCCGATCATCTTCGCTACCGCCGCCGCGATGGCGCTGGTGCCGCTGCGCGGGGTCGGCGTCAATACCGTCTCGGGACTGGCCAAAGGTTTGGCGCTGCTGGTGCTTTACGGTTTGGCCACCGTCCTGCTGGCCCCCTACGGCACCCGTGGCATCGTGCTGACCACCTTGGCAGCGCTGGTGCTGGGCGCGGCCGGACTGCTCGGCGTGCGTTACGCGCTGCATGTCTCGCTGTTGGCCGAAGCCCAAGCGGCCCTCACTGGTGCCGCCACGTTGGCGCGTGCCCCTGGCACCCGCCAGGTCTGTGCCCACTGCGGCGCAATGATCGAGGCCGAGGCCGCCTTCTGCCAGGTCTGCGGGACAGCCACGGCCGCGCTGGCCCGCCACCCCGCCCCCGACGATGGCAACACCACTGTCGATGTGGGGGCAACAACCGCTGCCGAACCAGCAGCCGTGATGCCCGCGACCCCGCCGCGCACTCCCCCGCCGCTGCAGTTCCCCGGCAACGGAGTGCAGGTAGGGCACCGGCTGCGACCGGTCACGGTCGCCGCGGTCATCGTGGTGATCGTCCTGATCGCCGCGGCGGTGACCGCATTGATCGTCTTGAGCGGCACCACCGGCCGGACCAAACTGCCGCCGATGCTGCCCGGTGGCCATGCTGAGGCGACAGCGCCGGCGGGGTCCGGCCTCTCCCAACCCGTCAACCCGCCAACGGCTCTCCCGCCTGCGGTGCGGGGTGCACGACTCACGCTGACCTCGGCGAATGCGATCGCCATCGCGGACGGCATCTCCATCACACCCGCGCCGGGCTGGACGCTGACCGACCGGGGTCCGAACTGGGTGACACTGTTCGACCCCAACAACACGGCGGCGATACACGTCACGGTCAAACCAGCCGACGGCACCGATGCCGCCGCGGTATTGCAGGGCGATGTCAATCAGTTGATCAGCGCGCCCTCGACCGGTTTGACCAACGTGAACGTGATGGGGGCACCCACCAGGGGGGCAACTCCAGACCAACGACGAACAGTAACCAACTCGATCGTTCTCCAGATAGCCCGTGCCTACACTCCGGCCCCAATAGCGCGGCACCAAAGATCATCAACCCAGCTCACAAGCCTGCTAATCAACAACGCCGGAGCCCTGGGGCACCCACGACCAAGACCCTGCAGAGTGAGAAATTCCAGCAGGCAGCGTCGATGAACTACACCGCGGATTTCTCGGCACAGCTGGGCATTACCCACCTCATCGGAGTGTTCATGGAGTTGTTGAACACCTCGAACCATCAGTCGGCGTTCATCGACTACCGGGAGACCAGCGACGTGAGCGCCAGCTATGTGGGTGCGGCCCAGATGATGATTGACTCCATGCTCTGAACGCGCGAAGGCAACCCAGACTGTCGAAGTGCGACGCAGTGCCAATGACCGGCCATGCCCGGAAACACGCCGCGATGTGCGCGCGATAACCAAAAAAACAAATTCATCCGATGGTGGTTTTAGAAAATGTGTGCACATGAACACAAGAAAAGGCCGTGAGCAATTCATCATAGGGTGAATTCGAGAGGCCCGCCCGGTTGGTCTAAATTGACCATTGCGCTGAAATCGCAGCAATAGAGCGCGTATCTTTATATCGTGTTGCAGTCGGCTGTCGTGGCCATTCTCGAGGGCGCCGTCGGCAATTTTTTTCCTGGGGCGTCATGAACCGATGGGAGCGCACTGTGTCGTTTGTCATCACAGCGCCGGAGCTGATTTCGGCGGCAGCAACCGATCTGGCCGGGATCGGTTCGACGATCAGCGCCGCCAATGCGGCGGCGTCGGCGTCGACCACCGCGGTCGCCGCCGCGGCCGCCGACGAAGTGTCGACCGCCGTGGCCACGTTGTTCGGGGCACACGCCCAGCAATGCCAATCGCTGGGTTCCCAGATGGCCGCATTTCACGACGACTTCGTGCGGATTCTGGCCAGCGGTTCAAACCTGTACGCGACGGCCGAAGCCACCAATGCCTCGCCACTGCAACCACTGCTCGACCTCATCAATGCGCCCACCCAGGCCATCCTTGGGCGTCCGCTGATCGGCAACGGCTCCAACGGCACCTACCCCGGACAAGACGGCCGAGACGGCGGACTCTTGATCGGCAACGGCGGCAACGGCGCGGCCGGCGATTTCGGCCAAGCCGGCGGCGGCGGTGGGTCCGCGGGGCTATTCGGCGATGGCGGTAACGGTGGAACCGGCGGCGCCGGTTCGGCCGGGGGCAATGGCGGCACCGGCGGGCTGCTGTTCGGCAACGGCGGCAACGGCGGAATGGGCGGCACCGCCACACTCGGCTTCAACGGCGGCATGGCCGGAGCTGGAGGCAACGGTGGTAGCGCCTTGCTGTTCGGCAGCGGCGGCGCCGGCGGACAAGGCGGCACCGGTGTGGCCGGAACGAACGGCTCCAACCCCCTGGTCTTCGACACCGCAAACTCCGGCGCAGCCGGCCAAGATGTGACCACCACCGACGATCCCGCCGCCAACCCCCTCACCGGGGGCAACGGGTCGGAAGGCGCCGCGGGCAGCACCATCCAAAACGGCGGCGTTGGCGGGCAGGGTGGCGGCGCAACCTCCACCAACCAGAACAGCGCCTTGGGCGGAGAGGGCGGCAAGGGCGGCGACGGCGCCAATGGCGGCATGGGCGGCAACGGCGGCAGCGGGGACACCTCCGGTCAGACCGATGCGCCGCAGCCGTCGGCCACCGGCGGAAATGGCGGCAACGGGGGCGATGCCCAGGTTGCCGGTGGTGCCGGCGGCGCGGGCGGCTGGGGTGGCGACGGACATGCCAACCAGAGTGACGCCGTCGGTGGGGTCGGCGGGCGCGGCGGCGCCGGATTCGCCAGCAGTGCCGCCGGCGGCGCCGGCGGCACGGGAGGGACCGGCGGCCAGGGCGGCAATGGCGGCCTACTGTTCGGCAACGGTGGTACCGGAGGCGTCGGGGGCACCGGAGGCATGGGTGGCGCCGGCGCCGCCGGCGGAACCGGAGGCGATGGGGGTAACGCCGGATTCGCCATCGGCGGTAGCGATGGCACCGCCACCGGACAACAAGGCGGCGATGGCGGCTATGGAGCAGACTCGACCGCGGTCGGCGGAACGGGCGGGGCCGGCGGCACTGGCGGTAACGGCGGAAACGGCGGGTGGTTGATCGGTTCCGGTGGCGCGGGTGGAGTCTCGGGCACCGGCGGGGTCGGCGGCACCGGCGGTGCCGGCGGCGCCGGCGGGATTGGCGGGATTGGCGGCAACACCTCATCGTCCTCGACGGCATCCGTTGCCGGCGAGGGTGGTCACGGCGGCGACGGCGGCGACGGCGGTAATGGCGGCGCGGCCGGCGCGGTTGCCGGTGCGGGCGGTCGCGGTGGTTTGATCGGTGCGGCTGGCGGCCCTGCCGGCCCGCCCTAGTCCGGCTTTCCGGGCTCCGACGACTGCTGCGCAGTTACCGGCTACTCATCGGACACTTCCTTGACGGCCAAATCCATTGGGCCCCTGCGCCTTCACGGTAGACGGCCGAGGCGTGCATGGCTAGTCAAAATCAGTGGAAACCCATTGATAAGGCCACCGAATCACGTCCCACAATTGGGGGACAACGACTTCCCACAACCGGCGGATTGATTTCATATATCACAAATATTGTTTTAAACTATCCGCGTCCATAAAGATATCTGGAACAGAATACTAAAATACCATTCTGTTTTAGGCAATTCACACCGAAGATTGGGAATTTTGACGTGGCCATTGAACTGCTTTTCCGCGAGACCGAGACCACCTACTCGGCCTTCTATGCCGGCCTGAGCGCCGACGAGGTCGTTGAGTGAGCTGATCGCTCGAGACGCGCTGTCACGGTGGGGATCGGTTGATCGAGGGGTATTGATCCCCACCAAGGCACGGCCCGCCACCCCTCGGAAATGCCTGCCAGCCAACATCATTGCCGCGTGCCATGGAGTACGGACCCGGGCGGGCGGCAACGAAGTTCTATCCGCTGGACACACCGGCGCCGTTGCGCGGCACCGACGCGACAGCCGGGCTTCGAATTACCACGAGGCGCGCCGCGCGGTTATCAGTCAATTATCGGGTGTCCACCGCGCTGGGCGCCCCCGGCTTGGTCCCCCACCCAGGGCTCCGGCGTTCCCTGGTCCCCCACCAAGCCGCTCTCCAATCAATTCCAGTTTGCATTCACGGTAAGCCGCGAATAGCCGAGCCGCAGCGCCCAGTGCTTTGAGAAATGCTGGACTATGCATTTCATTCACCGGGAAAGAGCGGCTCAGCCGACGCGTTCCACTCCGGCGATGTTCCGCTTGCCACGGCGCAGCACCAGCCAGCGGCCGTGCAGGAAGTCCGATGTCTGCGGTACCCACTCATCGGTCTCGACCCGAATGTTGTTGACCGACACCCCACCTTCGCCGATGGTGCGCCGCGCCGCGCCCTTGCTGGCCGAAAGCCCGGTGGCCACCAGCAAATCCACGATGCCGTCCGGGGTGCCCGGTTCGAGTTCGGCGATGCTCGTCTCGCGCAGTGCCGCCCCCAGAGTCGCCTCGTCGAGCCGGCTCAACTCGCCATGGCCGAAAAGCGCTCGGCTGGCGTGCTCGACGGCCTCGGTGGCCGCCTCCCCATGCACCAGGGTGGTGAGTTCGGCCGCCAGCCGGCGTTGGGCGGCGCGCTGGTGGGGCCGCTCGGCGGTGGCCTGCTCCAGCTCGGTCAGTTCCTCGGCAACCAGGAACGTGAACCACCGCAGGTAGCGGATCACATCCGCGTCGGCGGTGTTTACGAAGTACTGGTACCAGGCGTACGGGCTGGTCATCTCGGGGTCCAGCCAAAGGCTGCCGCCGCCGGTCGATTTGCCGAACTTGGTGCCATCGGCGGCGGTCACCAGCGGGACCGTGAGGACGTGCACCGCCGCACCCGACTTTTGGCGCACCAGGCGGACTCCGGCGATGATGTTGCCCCACTGATCCGATCCGCCGATCTGCAGCGTGCAGCCGTGGCGCCGGTGCAGTTCGACGTAGTCGTTGGCCTGCAGCAGCATGTAGCTGAACTCGGTGTAGGAGATCCCCTCGCCCTCCAGCCGCCGCCGGATCGTGTCCCGATCCAGCATCACGTTCACCGAGAAGTGTTTGCCGACGTCACGCAGAAACTCGACGGTCGACATGGCGGCGGTCCATTCGAGGTTGTTCTCGACGATCGCGCCGGTGGGAGATCCGTCGAAGTCGACGAAGCGTTCCAGCTGGCCGCGGATCCGCTCGGTCCAGTTGGCCACGGTATCGGCGTCGTTGAGACTGCGCTCACCGATGTCGCGAGGGTCGCCGATCATCCCGGTGGCCCCACCCGCCAACACGATGGGACGATGGCCCGCTCGCTGAAATCGCCGCAACGCCAATAGCGGCACCAGGTGTCCGGCGTGAAGGCTTGCCGCGGTGGGGTCGAAACCGGCATAAACCGTCAGCGGCGGGCGCTGTGCGTCGGCGGCCAGCGCGTCAAGGTCGGTGGACTGGGCGATCAAGCCGCGCCAGCCCAGCTCGTCGAGGATCCCAGCTGACCCAGAAGAGTTTGAAGACATCGCGCAAGACTCTAGTCGCTGGCCCCGAGGGCGGGTGCTCGTGGACTTCGTCGATACGCCGACACCTCCGGACGGTCGGCCGACCACAACCGCCAGGGCCTGTCGGCGGCGCGGCTGACTCCCACCCGCGGCCCCGAGACCGCCGCGATCGGTTCGTGCAGCTGAAGCGTCACCGGACTGGCCGGGTCAAACAAATCAATCCCGTTGTCATCCATGGTGATCCCTAGCGCCGAACACAGGTTTCCCGGACCACGCCCGAGCGCGGCGGTGGCAACCAGCCCACCCCGGCGGGACCGGGCGACATCGGTACCGCGACCAATGGCGCACGCCCTGAGCAGCACCGCCGCGGCCGTACCGTCGGGACCACACGCGACGTTGGCGCATACGTGGATTCCGTGGCTGCGGTAAGTGTAGAGCCGACCGGGTGGACCGAACATGACGCGGTTGCGCGCACTGGGTCCGCGATAGGAATGGGCCGCCGCGTCGGGCCACGGGCCGTCGGGAACCCCGCCGTAGGCCTCGACCTCGACGATGACGCCGCACACCCCCCGCGCGGCGATGGTCGCCCCGAGCAGTCGATGTGCGGCAGGTACCGGGTCGACCAGCAGTTGCTCAGCGCTCATCGCAGCGATTGTGCCCTTCCTCTTGACAAACCCCCACTTCTAGGTCGACTATTCATCGCATGGTGACTTCAACACGCGTTGAATCGCTAACAGGTGGGTCACAGCCGGCTGTCAGCATCAAGCACCTACGGGTCATCCGCGGCAAACACTCCGCGCTGCACGACTTCTCGGTCGACATTGCGCGCGGCACCATCACCGGCCTGCTCGGGCCATCCGGGTGCGGTAAGACCACCCTGATGCGCAGCATCGTCGGCACCCAGATCGTGACGTCGGGAACCGTCACCGTGCTGGGTCATCCGGCCGGTTCTGCCGTGCTGCGCCGCCAGGTCGGATATCTGCCACAAGATCCAGCGATCTACCACGACCTGCGAATCATTGACAACGTCCGTTACTTCGCCGCCCTCTACGGCTACAACAGGCAAGCCGCCGATGATGCGATCGCGCGAGTGGGCCTGACCGATCACCGCACCGACTACTGCGCCAACCTGTCCGGCGGACAGCGAACCCGGGTGTCGCTGGCGTGCGCGCTGGTGTGCCACCCCACCTTGCTTGTCCTCGACGAACCTACGGTGGGCCTGGATCCCGTTTTGCGCGTAGATCTTTGGCAGCAGTTTGCCGAGCTAGCCCGCGCCCGAACGACATTGCTGATTTCCAGTCATGTCATGAATGAAGCCGAGCACTGCGGCGATCTGCTGCTGATGCGTGCCGGCCGCCTAGTGGCGCAGACCACCCCGACCCAACTACGGAAGGACACCGGATGCATGTCGCTGGAGGAGGCGTTTCTCTCCATGATCCGCCGCCACACCACCACGCACCAGGCCCAATAGGCCTGCGCGCCTACACCGCTACCACCACGCGAATCCTGCGTCAGCTCGCCGCCGATCACCGCAGCGTTGCGATGATCCTGCTGGTGCCGGTGCTGGTGATCACGCTGATGTATTTCATGTTCGAAAATGCCCCGCACCGCCCCGGCGCGCAAACGCCGTTCAACAACGCGTGTTTGATCCTGTTGGGCCTGTTCCCGCTATTCGTGATGTTCATCATCACCTCGATCACGATGCGGCGAGAGCGGGCATCCGGGACGTTGGAGCGGGTACTGACCACGCCGCTGCGGCGGCTGGACATGCTGGCCGGTTACGGCACAGCATTTTCGCTCGCGGCCGCGGCACAGGCCACGGTGGCTTGCATCGTCTCGTTTTGGCTGCTCGGGTTCGACACCGCGGGCAGTCCCGTGTGGGTCTTCGTAATCGCAGTCGTCAACGCCATTCTGGGAGTCGGTTTGGGATTGTTGTTCAGTGCCTTCGCCCGCACGGAGTTTCAGGCCGTGCAGTTCATCCCCTTGGTGATGGTGCCGCAGTTGCTGCTGGCCGGCATCATCGTCCCTCGTGCGGTCATGCCTACCTGGCTCGAGTGGGTCAGCAACGCCATGCCCGCAAGCTATGCTCTGGAAGCCTTGCAGCAGGTGGGAGCTCATCCCGAGCTCACCTACATCGCTCTTCGCGACATCGTCGTCGTGGTGGTTTTCGCGGTCGCATCCCTTTGCCTGGCCGCCGCAACCCTACGCCGACGGACACCCTAGCGTGGAAACGACAAACACCGGACGCCGGCGACCTGGACGCCCCACCGGCACCTCAAACACCAGGGAACACATCCTGACCTGTGCGCGAGAACTCTTTGCGCTCAATGGTCTTGACCGAACCTCGGTCCGGTCGGTGGCTGCGGCCGCCGGCGTGGATGCCGCTCTTGTGCATCACTACTACGGCACCAAACAACAGCTGTTCGCTGCCGCCATCCAAATCCCCATCGATCCGACCGTAACTCTCAGCACTTCTTCTGGGCGCTCGGCGTGCCGGGCCAAGGCTGGACCAGGAACCCATGCCGCGCCGAGAACCGTTGCGGCGTTTACCTTTGCCGCGACTTTTTGACAGTCGATGTCACCGAATGCGGACACCCGACCTGGGGAACGGCACACCCCGGGCGGCCGGCTCACGACATCGGCCGTCGACCGCAACGAATTCCAGAACTGCCGGACGCTGTTACCGACGTCACTATACTAAATAGTATTCTTCGCCTATACCATCTGGTAGGTAGATATGGCTGCCGAATTGCGGATTTCCAGCCATCCCCTGGATGAAGCCGAGCACTGCGCCGATGCGTGCTGGCCGCCTAGTGGCGCACACCACCCCGAACCAAGTACGGAAGGACACTGGATGCATGTCGTTGAAGGAGGCGTATCTCTCCATGCCGATCACCGCAGCGTTGCAATGGTCCTGCCGGCACTGACCACGCCGCTGCGGCGGCTGGACATGCTGGCCGGTTTGCCGCAATTGCTGCTGGCCGGCAGCATCGTCGCTGCTGCAGTCGTGCCGACCTTGCTCGAGCGGGTTTGCAACGCCATGCCCGCAAGCTATGCTCTGGAAGCCTTGCAGCAGGTGGGAGCTCATCCCGAGCTCACCTACATCGCTCTTCGCGACATCGTCGTCGTGGTGGTTTTCGCGGTCGCATCCCTTTGCCTGGCCGCCGCAGCCCTACGCCGACGGACGCCCTAGCGTGGAAACGACAAACACCGGACGCCGGCGACCTGGACGCCCCATCGGCACGTCAAACACCAGGGAACACATCCTGACCTGTGCGCGAGAACTCTTTGCGCTCAATGGTCTTGACCGAACCTCGGTCCGGTCGGTGGCTGCGGCCGCCGGCGTGGATGCCGCTCTTGTGCATCACTACTACGGCACCAAACAACAGCTGTTCGCTGCCGCCATCCAAATCCCCATCGATCCGACTGCGGTGCTCGAGCAGATTGTCGAAACCCCCGTTGACGAACTCGGGCTCAAGCTGCCGTCCGTGTTACTGCCACTGTGGGATTCGGAGCTGGGCACCGGGCTCGTCTCGACCCTGCGGGCGTTGATGGCAGGCACCGAGTCGAATCTGGCGCGTTCTTTCCTGCAGGAGGTGGTGACAAGCGAAGTAGGTTCGCGAGTCGACTCCCCCACCGGAACCGGCAGGATCCGCGCCCAGTTCGTGGCCTCTCAGCTGCTGGGAGTGGTGATGGCTCGCCACATCGTCAAGATCGAGCCCTTCGCCTCACTGCCGGCCGACCAGGTCGCACAGGCCATCGCTCCCACCCTGCAGCGCCACCTCACCGGTGAGCTGCCAGAGGAGATTGCGTCATGAAACGAGCGCACTCGTCACCGATGACGCCGACGACAGCGATGAGGCTGTGGGACCGCTCGACCAACAACACCGGGCCCTCGCCCGCGCTGCAGTAGGCACCGCTTAGCCATGGGCGGCCAGGCAAAACCTACCGCCACCCAGATGCGACAGCCGACACCGGCCAGCCCGGCACACCAAGACTCTCAGCACTTCTTCTGGGCGCTCGGTGTGCCGGGCCGAGGCTGGACTCGAGACCGAACGCCGCGCCGCTTCTCGGCGCGGTGCTTACCCGTTGCCGCTACTTTCATACCTTTCGGTATGCATTCCTATACTATTTGGTATGCAGATGTGGCTGCCGATGGCCAGGACGAGTACCACTGGGTGGCCGCCGCTCGCGAGCGTAGAGGAGCCAACCAATGTCATTTTTGATCGCAGCACCCGAGATGCTTACGGCGGCGGCAGCGGACATCGCGACGATAGGGTCGACGATCAGCGCCGCCGATGCCATAGCGGCCGCCCCCACGACCTCGGTGCTGGCGGCCGCCGCCGACTAGGTCTCGCTAGCGATCGCTGGCCTGTTCAGCGCGCACGCCAAGCAGTATCAGGCATTCAGCGTGCAAGCGGCGACGTTCCATGAGCAACTCGTTCGCTCCCTTGCCGCCGGCGGCTTCTCCTATGCGACCGCCGAGGCCGCCAATGCATCACCGTTGGAGTTCCTGCTGGACGCCGTGAATGCACCCGCCCAAACGCTGTTCGGACGCGACCTGATCGGCAACGGTACCGACGGAGCTGCCGGTACCGGAGCGAACGGCGGAGATGGCGGGCTGCTGTGGGGCAACGGCGGCAACGGCGGGTCCGGCGCGACCGGGCAGGTCGGCGGTTCCGGCGGAGCGGCCGGGCTGATCGGCACCGGTGGCACCGGAGGGGCGGGCGGCACCGGCGCGGCCGGTGGCACCGGCGGCGCCGGCGGGTGGCTATTCGGGGACGGGGGCATCGGTGGGACCGGTGGCGCCGGCGGTTCCGGCGGCGCCGGTGGGGTGGGATTCGGCAGCGGAGGCACCGGCGGATTCGGCGGTGCCGGCGCGGCCGGCGGTACCGGCGGTACCGGCGGCGATGGTGCCCTGCTGTGGGGCAACGGCGGCGCAGGCGGGCAAGGCGGCACCGGAATAACGGGCATAAACGGGGGCTCCGCCGGCCACGGTGGTAGCGGCGGCAACGCGGTTGGGCTATTGGGCTCCGGAGGCGCAGGCGGGCAAGGCGGTACCGGTCTGGCCGGGATCGACGGCGTCAGTTCCCACGGCTCGGGGACGGCATCCACCGGCGCTGCCGGAACCAATGTGGAACATTCGACCGCGCCGCCCCCGACCGAGATCTATGGCGGTGCGGGAGGTCCGGGCGGTGGCGGCAGCCTCGACAGTCTCAACGGCGGCACCGGCGGTGCCGGCGGGAGCGCGACGGTGCACAACACCCAGAACGCAATCGGCGGCAACGGGGGTGACGGGGGTGCCGCCGGCCTCTTCGCCATCGGTGGCAACGGGGGCGACGGTGGGCGCGGGGGCAATGCGCTAAACGACTACTCCACCGTGACCGGCCATCGGTGGCAACGGGGGCGACGGTGGGCGCGGGGGCGATGCGCTAAACGACTACTCCACCGTGACCGGCCCCTCCGCGACAGGCGGTAATGGAGGCGCCGGTCATGATGGCCACATCGGTGGCGGCGCCGGTGGCACTGGCGGGGCCGGCGGCAACGGCACGTCCGCCGACGGTGTGGGCCACGGCGGCAATGGTGGTATCGGCGGCAACGGAAACTCGGCCTCCAACGGCGGCGGTGATGGCGGCAACGGCGGTGCGGGCGGTACCGGCGGCCACGGTGGGCTGCTGATCGGCAACGGGGGTGCCGGCGGTATCGGTGGCACGGGAGGGTCCGGCGGAGCCGGCGCACCGGGCGGCATCGGAGGTGGCGGCGGCGGGGGCGGCATCGGCACTGCGACCAATTTGGGCATCGCTGCCGAGGGTAGGCTCGGCGGCGACGGCGGCGATACCACTACCGTCGGCGTCAATGGCGGCACCGGTGGCGTCGGCGGCAACGGCGGTAATGCCAGCTCGGTATTCGGATTCGGCGGCAACGGTGGCGCCGCCGGTACCGGTGGCGCCGGAGGTGCCGGCGGGGCCGGAGGTGCCGGCGGGGCCGGAGGTGCCGGCGGGGCCGGAGGTGCCGGCGGGGCTGGAGGTGCCGGCGGAACCCCCAGCGTCAGCGGCAATATCGGCGCTGTCGGAGGCGACGGCGGCGACGGCGGCGATGGCGGGGCCGCGGGCGCTGCCGGCGGCGCGGGGGGCCAGGGAGGTTTTCTCGGCAGCGCTGGTGGCTCCGGTGTTGGCGGTGCCGGGGGCGCGGCCGGCAACGGCGGTAGCGCCGGTGCCGGCGGCGACGGTGGTGTCGCGGCGGGAACCTTTGGCGTGAATGGCAGCGACGGTGCCGACGGTAACCAGGGCGCACCCGGCACCGCCGGTCAGGATGGGTAGCCGACTGGATAGGCCGACGATAGGTCGCAGCGTTGTCGCCGACGCCTAGTGCGCGTCTGACACTCCCGGCTGCCAGACGATCGGTGCGGTGCGGCCGGCAACGGCGCGACAGTCGATCCCCTACTGGACGAACTCAGAGCCCCGAATGGGTAAGCGGCACAGCCAAAGTGGGCCGATTTCGGATGTCAGCGCGCCGTCAGCTCCTCGGCGAGCATCACAATGATGCCGCTGGGACCGCGTAAGTAAGTGAGCTTATAGATGTCCTGATAGGTCGCCACGCCGCGTAGTGGACGGCATCCGTGCCTCGCGGCAATCTCGAGAGCCTGGTCGATATCGTCGACCGAGAAGGCAACCCGATGCATTCCAATCTCGTTGGGCAGCATGGGCTTCGACTCGATCACCGGTGGGTGGATGTACTCGAAGAGCTCGAGACGACCGTGCCCGTCTGGCGTCTGGAGCATCGCAATGTTGGCGTGGTTGCCATCAAGGCCGACGGCAGTGTCGGCCCATTCACCACTGACCGTGTCACGACCGACGACCGTGAGACCGAGGTCGGTGAAGAAGGAGATCGTTGCTTCGAGGTCGCGAACGGCGATGCCGACATTCTCGAGTTTGATGGCCATGCGTGGCACGCTACCGGGCCGGACCCAGCCACGAATCCTCGTCGCGTTCGTTGTGGCCGTAGGGACGTTCTCCGATAGTCACGCCCCGCCGCATTGTCGGGTTGCGACGTCAGCCCGCCGGCGAATCTGTCGGTAAGCCCGCTGCCGTGAAGCGAGCGTGCTCATCGTCGGTGACGTCGCGGGCCTGATCGATCAGCAAGACCGGAATGTCGTCGTCGATCCGATATGCGCGCCGTAGCCGCGGGTTGTAGAGCAGCCGGCCCCGTTCGCCGTCCTCGACGAGCAGCAGCGGACCCCGGTCGGCCGGGCATACCAGGATCTTGAGCAGCTTCTCGTCAAGCATCGGCGGGCGCCTCGCCGCTGAGTTCGGCACGTACCGCCGGCGTCAACCGCCGGAACTCGCTGGTGTCGGCATCGAAATACCACGCCTGGCGTCCCGGCTTGGGAAGCCCGGCCGCCCGCAGGGCGCTGACCGTTGGACGGTAAGTCGCGCTGAGCGAGAGCGTCGGCACCACGTGCACGAGGTCGGGGCCCAGGCCGATCGGCATGCCGGCCACGGCATCGGTCAGATCGGCTCCCGTGATGGTCGCGCCCGGGCGCAGTGTCACTGCCAATACCGCGAGCTGATGCTCGCCGACCGAGACTTCGTAGGTGACCGCAAGGTCGACGGCGTCGATGAGGCCGAGCGCGTCGGTGACGGGTTCGGCATAGATCATCCCGCGCGCGGTGCGCGCCACCGAGCCGCGCCGGCCCACCAGCCAGAAGTCTCCGTCCTCGTCGCGGCGGAACAGGTATTCGGTGGATATCCAGGTGTCGGCGGGGGCAAAAACCCCGCGTTTGACCGAGGCCGTCGGATCGATGGGCCCTCTGGATTGGGCCAGCAGCACCCCGACCTGGTTTGCCTCGGCGATCTGCACGAAGCCACGCTCGTTCTCCAGAATCAGGTCGTGTTCGGCATCGTAGGCACCGAGCTCAACACGTCCGGCCCCGGGCAACGGCCGACCTTTGCTGCCGATCTTGGCGCCGGACACGTTGGCCAGCACCGCCTGTCCGTCGGTAGTAGCAAAGAATTCGACGACGTGAGCGGGTGCGAACGTCTCGACGACGCGCTCCCAGAGTCCGGTCGGCATCCCAGAGCCGATGAACAGCCGCACCGGATGGTTACCGTGCAACGCAAACTCGGGATTGTCGACCACGTCACGCAGCATCGCCCAGGTGTAGGACACCACCGTCACGCCGTATCGCCGCACTTCGTTGAGGAACCGATCGGGCCGCAATCCGCGGGACAGTGCAATGCGGGCGCCTCCAACAACCGCACCGCCCAAGCTGACCAGCAGCGCGGACTCGTGGTGCAGCGGCGTCAACGCATAGACCGTGTCCTTGCGGTCCAGCGAGGCCGTGGAAGCGGTTCCAAAAGCCGACACCGCCCAGCGATAGTTGGTGATCTGCTTCGCCACCAGCTCACCGCCGATTCCGCTGAACGCGATAAAGGCCAGATCCCTTGCTAGACCAGGGTTCTGCCGATACCAGGCGGGCAGTTCGACGGCGTCCGGGTCGATCTGTTCCATGTCGATGACGTCGGTGTCCTCGGGCAGGTCCAGATCGCGCGCCTCGCCACCGCCCAGCACCAATATCTGCCCCGGCAGTTGCCGCGCAGCAGCGAGATTGGTTGGGTCAGCCAAGATCTCGGTCGCTCCCCCGAGCCGAACCTGGGCGGCCAGGTCGACGTCCTGGCGCATCAGCACCGCCACCGCCCCCAACCGGGACAGCGCCGCGATCGCGACCAGGGCGCTGGGCCGTGTCTCCATCAGCACGCCCACCCGGTCACCTTGTCGCACACCGACTTCGATCAGACCCCGAACGACGTTGTTGATGCGCCGGTTCACGGCCTCGTAGGTGTGCACGCGATCGTCGAACAACAGGAATTCGCCCTGCCGTGCGTCACGTGCTTGCTCATCGATGATGCGGCCCAGCGAAATTCGGGTGTGGTCATTGAGTTGGCCCAGTCGAGCCAGGCGCGGCAGCGTGCGGACCGTTTCGACGGCCAGGGTGCGTACCGATCTATTGGCCGCAAAGACCGCCTCAGCCGCACCGCGAGCCACGGCCAGCGCCGCCTCCGAGACCTCCCCGAGGCCGTGCGCGACGCGGGAGCTGAACGCGACACCGCTGTCGGTGTGTTCGGCCGGCTGCTCGACCATCAGGCTGATGTTGGCCGGCTTGTCTGCGTCGCGAGACAGCCAATTCACCCAGTCAGCGACGGTCGGCCAGCTCTGCTGGGCAGCCCTGGATCCCACGACGAGGCCGAAATGGCCCGTCCGGATCAGGCATTCGTAGACATCGGTGTTGGGTGCCGCGCGCCGGATACCGCGCACCGACGCCGGCTGCCCGATGTCGTCGACTTCGCCGACGAACGCCAGTACCGGGCAGGTGATATCGGTGAGTGTCACCATCTGCCCGTTGATGGCGAAACCACCGGTCATCATTCGGTTGTGCGCAATGAACTGCTTGAGCAGCTCCGAGATCGCCGGACCCGACCAGGCGATCCACCCCTCGCGCTCGAGGAATTTGCGCTGCTGCTCGCGCGGCAGCAGCGCTTCACGGTCGTGCAGCTGACGCACGAAATCCACCCGGGCCTTGGCGGTCTTGAGCGGGTCCATCATCTGAAAACCGGCGCGCGCCATCCAACTTGGGATATCCAGCCGGTTGAAGACGTGATCGGCCATGAAGTCTGCGATGGCGGCCCCATAGTTGGCCGGAATGCCCATCGGCAGAGCCGCCAAGGTGTCCACCGGGGAGCCGAACGCCACGATGCTGGCGATGTTCTTGGAACGCCGATACGCGGCGGCCTGATAGCAGAACATGCCCCCTTGCGAATACCCGACGATGTGCACGTCGCTGCCGGTGGTGTCCTTGACCGTGTCGATGACTTCACTGAGCGCCACGATATGGTCGGCGAGGTTGCGGCGCATGCCGCCCTCGACTTTGTCGGGTGAGCCGAAGTCGATGACCCAGGGGTCCAGTCCCCGGGCATGCAAGATTCCGACGGCGCCTTCTTCTCGGGTGACGTCCCACATGTCGGCCGACATCATCATCGGGTGCACCATCAACACCGGCGGTCCGACCGGCGGCTGACCCGGCCGGTTGTCCGGCGGAAAGTATCGTCGCAGCTTGTACATGGGTACGCTCTCGACGATCTGCGAAGGCGATGGGACGCTGCCCGTTTCCAGGCCTCCCAGCCGTAGCACTTCCAAACCATTCTGGGCGGTGGCCACCAGACGCTCGACCGGACGTGTGACCATCGACAAATTGAGATCCACCACTGCTCCTGAGTGCTCCCTGCATAGGCCTTAGGCGTGGCCATCATGGCACATACGCGCGCTGCGCGGTTTTGGTCACGCTGTTTGTCGGCCGAAAGACCCCGCAGACCCCGTCCCGGCGGTGCCGGACACACGTGCGCGGATCCGGGTCAGGCAACGCCCTGTCTGGCGAATATTCGGTAGGCCAGATCGGCAACCTCCTGGGCACATCCCCAGGAGAGGCTGATGCCGGCGCCACCATGACCGTAGTTGTGCACGATCCGAGTGCCGCGCTGGGCTTCCAGCCGCACTCCGTCGCGGCGGAAGGGGCGCAACCCGACCCGTACCGGATGAATCACGTCTGGTGCAGCGCTGCGCAATGCCGGCAAGAACTCGACGCAGCGATCGAACATCATGCGCAACGGCGGATAGTCAGCCAGGTTCAATTCGGTGTGGTATCGGTCCGGCTCGACGAGCCCGCCCAGCACCAGCTGATCCGATCCGCGAGGCGCGATCGAGATCAGGTTCTGCTGGTCGGTAGCGGCATCGTTTGCCACCACGTGAGCTGCGGTTACCCGCGAGGTCGCGGTACGTTCCTGCAGCACCCGCAGCAGCGCGCCGCGGTGCGGAACCACGGTCGTGTCCTCGGCCAGCTCTCGCGCGCCCAGTCCCGCGCAGTTGATGATCAATTCGGCACGATATTCGGTCAGCAGCCGATTTTCCTGATTGATCAGCGGGCCGAAGATCCGTCGGCGGTCGACGCAGACGCCCGCATTCTTGGCCTCGCGAGCAAGCCAGGCCAGGCCAGGCCAGGCCAGGCCAGGCCAGATACCAGTCGGTATCAATGGTGGGTGCCAGGTAGGAATAGACGTCGATCACACCGGAGTCCCGGTTGACGCCGTGCCTATCGATCAGCGCCGGGTCGTGGACGAACCCGGGGACAAATCGCTTCACCTCGGACATCTTCGCGAACTCGATCGGGTCGTCCTCGATGCGGCGGCCGAAGTAGTACACCGCCGGCCTCAGGCCCACCCCGGTACCCGGATCCGAGGCGAGCTGGGTGAAGCGCAGGTAGGAACGCATCGCCCAACCCGCGTATCGAGCCAATACCGCCTGGTCGTGGTAGCGGCCGCACCGCGACGGCGGCCACTCCCACATCGCCCCGGACGCCGAGGACACCGCGTCAATGCCGAACCCGTCGGCCGCGACGACGACCTGCCAACCCCGCTTGGCCAGCACCATCGCGGTGGTCCATCCGCTCACACCGGCCCCGATGACCACGACCCGTGGCCGGTCCCCGGGCGTCATGACCACACCCGCTTCGCGTTGGCACAACGCACCGACCCAGTGGGGCCGGCATTTGTCTGGTGGCACCTTCGGTCCACAACACGATTCACGACATTCTCTTTCCTGCATCAAGTGCCGCGAACACGCGGCGTCGGACCTGGACAGCGGCGAACGCTGACCGGTCAGCGGCGAGAGATGCAGTTCCGGGCCAGGATGCTCCGGCCCGTAACGGTCATGACAAGGCGAATGGACCCAGGCGATCCCGGCGGCCCTCGGGTGGCCGAGAACACCGTTACAGCCAGCCAAGCGACCAGCGCGACCTCGGTCACCAGGACGCCCGGTCCAACCGCGCCGGTTATCCAGCCGTGCTGTATCGCGTCGGGGCAAGCTTGCGCCTGCCGCACGCAGTGGCAATCGCGGGCGGCCCGCACACCGGGCGATCCAGCAAACAGTTGACCGGACGCGGCGATCAGGTTTGGCAGTGCCCGACCAGCGGCACTCTCGGCCTGTCGCCCGTGGCGCGCAATGAGGCTCCCGAGCAACCAAACGACGGCGACCGCGGCGATCAGGTAACGCGGCCACGGTTTCAGGAGAGTCCTCTCAAAGCACATGGCAGCGATCAGACTAGCACCCCTAGGGGGTATATCCCAGCACGAAATCGGCCAGCCCGGACTAGCGCGGCAGCATGCCCCGAATACGAGCTGTTGACGTGGTTCTTTCGAGCGAACACCGGAGGCGCCACGGCGCGGCGCCACAACTCGGCTATACCAAGTACCCGTACTGGGTATAACGGGAAGGCGGCCGCTCCCCCGTCGCCACCGCCGAGCATCCCTTCGACCTAGTCACCCAACCACCCCGACGCAACACGTCGCCGTCTCGGCGAAGAAGCGACGTTCACTCCCCCACCCACACCCATCGGTCGGCGTGTCGCGCAAGACCCACCCAGCAAATCTCCGACGACCGCCTTCTCGGCGAGCACATCCCCCGGTCGGCGGGGAGACCGATGTTGGGTCGGCGACCGAACGCACGCCACCGGCATCCTCGCCGGTAGTTTTGGGCCGGTGGCACACCTACTCGGGGCCGAGTGCGTACACCTGGCATATCCGACTCAGGTGATATTCGACTCGGTGACATTGGGCGTCAACGATGGCGCACGCATCGGGATCGTCGGTCGAAATGGGGACGGCAAGTCCAGTCTGCTGGGGCTGCTCACTGGAGAGCTGCAACCGGACTCCGGCCGGGTGACCCGCCGCAGTGGCTTGCGTATCGGCGCGGTCAGCCAAAGCGACACCCTGGACCCGAGCCATACCGTCGGTTGGACACTTGTCGGGGACCAGCCCGAACACCAGTGGGCCGGCAATGCGCGCATCCGCGAGGTGGTCAGCGGCCTGGTATCCGACATTGGCTGGCACGCCAAGGTTGGCACGCTCAGCGGCGGCCAGCGCCGGCGTGTGCAGCTGGCCCGCCTCCTGATCGGCGACTGGGATGTGATCGCCCTGGACGAGCCCACCAACCACCTCGACATCGAAGGAATCACCTGGCTGGCCAGCCACCTCCAACAACGCTGGGCGCGCAACACCGGCGGACTGCTACTGGTCACCCACGACCGCTGGTTTCTCGACGAGATCGCCACCACCACCTGGGAAGTTCACGACGGAATCGTGGAGCCCTTTGAAGGCAGTTACGCGGCCTACGTGCTGCAGCGAGTGGAACGCGACCGGCTGGCGGCCACGGCCGAAGCCAAGCGGCAGAACCTGATGCGCAAAGAGTTGGCCTGGTTGCGGCGCGGCCCGCCAGCGCGAACCTCTAAACCGAAGTTCCGGATCGAGGCCGCAAATCAACTGATCGCCGACGTGCCGCCGCTGCGCAACACCGTCGAACTGGCCAAGCTCGCCACCGCCAGGCTGGGCAAGGACGTCATCGATCTACTCGACGTGTCGGTATCCTACGGTGACCGCCCGGTGCTGCGTGAGGTCGAGTGGCGGATCGGCCCGGGTGAGCGCACCGGCATCGTCGGCGCCAACGGCGCCGGAAAATCCACCCTGCTGGGGCTGATCGCCGGGACCATCCAACCCGACTCGGGTCGCGTCAAGCGCGGCAAGACCGTCCGGCTCGCCGTGCTTGATCAGCAGGGCGACGCGCTGGCCTCGGCCGCCGAAGACCGGATCGCCGATGTGTTGGGCCGGCTGCGCGCCGACTACCAGGTCGACGGGCGCGAAGTCACCCCGACACAGTTGCTGGAGCGCCTGGGCTTCGCCAAGGGGCAACTGTCCGCGCGAGTCAGCGAACTCTCCGGCGGGCAGCGGCGGCGGTTGCAGCTGATGCTCACCCTGCTGTCGGAACCCAACGTGCTACTTCTCGACGAGCCGACCAACGACGTCGACACCGACATGCTGACCGCCGCCGAGGACCTACTCGACTCCTGGGCCGGCACCATGATCGTCGTCTCGCACGACCGCTATCTGCTCGAACGAGTCACCGATCAGCAGTACGCGATCCTGGACGGCCAGCTGCGCCATCTGCCGGGCGGCATCGACGAATACCTGCAACTCGCGGCACGTCCGGCGGCCAAGGCCAGCCAGGAACCGGCCGCGCCAGCACAGGCGATGTCGGGCGCTCAGCGCCGGGCCGCCGAGAAAGAGTTGACCGCACTCGACCGCCAACTCGCCCGTCTGGCCGAACGCATCGCGGCAAAGCACACCGAGCTCGCCGAATACGACCAGTCCGATCACGTCGGGATCACCGAGCTGACCCAGCAGTTGCGGGCGCTCGAAGACGAGGTTGTCGCGACCGAGGAGCGTTGGCTCAAACTCTCCGAGACACTTGAATGAGCACCTACCGGACGGTGCCTTACCGTCCCGGGGAGGCACTGTTGGCGCTATATCGGCGCCGTGGCGCATTCATCGACGCGGGAGTCGGGCGCCACGGTTTCGTCTATCTGCTGGGCCCCGAGGCGAACAGGTTCGTGTTCGCCAATGCCGACGCGTTCAGCTGGCGCGAGACGTTCGAGAGCCTGGTGCCCGTCGATGGACCGACCGCACTGATCGTCAGCGACGGCGAGGATCACCGCCGTCGCCGCAGCATCGTGGCGCCCGGACTGCGGCACCGAAGCGTGCAGGACTATGTCGCCACCATGGTGTCCACCATCGACAACGTCATCGACAGCTGGCGGCCAGGGCAACCACTGGACATTTACCAGGAGTTTCGTTGCGCGGTGCGCCGCAGCACGACCGAGAGCCTGTTCGGCCCACGGCTGGCCTCCCATTCGGACTATCTGGGCCGACAACTGCAGCCTCTGATCGACCTGACCCACCGGTTGCCCCAGGTGATGCAACTACAGCAGCGGCTCAACTCACCGGGTTGGCGGCGCGCGATGGCCGCGCGCACCCGCATCGACGAACTGATCGATGCCGAAATCGCCAACGCTCGCGCGGAGCCCAGCCCCGACGACCGCATGCTGACCGCACTGATCAACGGCCGTTCCGAAGAAGGCTGCGCGTTGAGCGACAACGAGATTCGCGACTCCATCGTTTCGCTCATCGCGGCCGGCTACGAGACCACCAGCGGAGCGCTGGCGTGGGCCACCTACACCTTGCTCACGTTGCCCGGCGCCTGGGAGACGGCGGCCCGCGAGGTTGCCCGGGTGCTCGGCGGCACCGCGCCCAGCGCCGAGACCCTCGGCGCTCTCACCTACCTCAATGGCGTTGTGCACGAAACGCTTCGGCTCTACTCACCGGGAGTGGTCTCGGCGCGCCGGCTGATCCGCGACCTCTGGTTCGACGGGCACCGGATCAACTCGGGACGGCTGCTGATCTTCAGCGCATACGTAACCCATCGAATCCCCGAAGTATGGCCGAATCCCACACAGTTTCTCCCGCAGCGCTGGGATCCCGCCGCACCGGACTACCGCAAGCCCGCACCTCATGAGTTCATCCCGTTCAGCGGCGGACTGCACCGCTGTATCGGGGCGGTGATGGCCACCACCGAGCTGGTGGTGCTGCTCGCCCGGCTAGTCGCGCGCACCAGGCTTAGGTTGCCCGCTCAACGCATCCGCGCGGCCAATTTTGCGGCGCTGGCCCCCAAACCGGGCTTGAGAGTCGAATTCGTCGACTCAGTGCCAGCGCAGTAACACCAGCTCCGCGCAGAATCCGGGGCCCATGGCCAGCATCAGACCCGGGCTGCCGCTGGGCGGAACTTTGGCGATGGTGTCGCGCAGAATGTGCAACACCGACGCCGAGGAAAGGTTGCCGATTTCGCCCAATGAGCGCCACGTCAGCTCGAGGGCATCCGAGGGCAACCCGAGGCTGTTGGCGATCGCGTCGAGGACCTTGGGACCGCCCGGGTGACTCACCCATGCACCGATGTCGTTCTTGGTCAGATCGTGCATGGCCAAGAAGGCATCAACGTCGTCTGGCAGGTATTCCTCGATCAGATTCGTCAATTCCGGAGCCAGCCTCAGCTGCAGCCCGTGAGACCCAACATCCCAGCCCATGATGTCCAGCGACTCCGGGTACAGGCGGCTGCGCGAGTCGAGGATGTCAGGGCCGCCGGCACGAATCTGTTCCGCACGCCGGTCGCCGACGGCGACCACGGCCGCTGCGCCGTCGCCAAACAACGCCGTCCCCACGATGCCCGATACGGTGGGTTTGACGGCCGGATAAGTGAGCGAGCACAACTCGACAGCGATCAACACCGCGACGCCGTCGGGCGCACCCCGCAGGTAGTCATGCAGGCGCGCCACCCCGGCCGCACCCGCCACACACCCCAGGCCGAAAAGCGGCATCCGGCGTACGTCGGGGCGAAGTCCGAGGCGGCCGGCAATCCGGGCATCCAGCGACGGGACCGCGACTCCGGTGACCGTCGTGGTGATGATCAGGTCGATGTCCTGAGGCGTCAATCCCGCCTCGTCAAGCGCGCCCATCAGGGCCTCAATGCCAAGATCCACGGCTTTTTCGATGAAGATCTCGTTTGCATCGCCGAAGTCGGTCAGCGCCGGGTATTGCTCGATCGGCAAAACAAATTGGCGGCTGTTGACCTTCGCCGCGGCATGCATGCGCCGAACAATCTCTTCATGTTCCTGCAGACCGGGGAACTCGAGAAACGACTCGGTGATCTCACTTTGGCTATAACGATGCGGTGGTAACGCACCAAACACACCTGCGATAACGCTCATTGCTCTGCCCTCAATTACTTATCGGCCAGCCCACCCGTAGCGATACTGAAGTTTAGGCGGATCTTCGGGGTCTCGCAAAGTCGCACGTATTCAACACATGTCACATATGCGACCAGTAATGCCGGCGTAATCTGTGCTGTGCAGCGCAAATTCGTCAGTCAGGGTCGTCGTCTTCGGAGTCGAGCGCCATCGCAACAAGCGCCTCAGGACTCAGCGAGTCGATGACATCGTCGCTGACAGCTGCATCGGGTGCCGGGCTTTCGTCCTGGCCGGCCAACAGCAATAACTTGTCCAGCATTCCGCTTCGCCTGAGCTCACGAACGGGAATGGTTCCCAGGACCGACCAGATCTTGTCGTCGTCTGATTCTTCGTGATTGCCACCGGACAGCTGTTCATCAAGGTGCCGGGCCAGCGCCATTGGCGTCGGATAGTCAAAAATGATGGTTCGCGACAGCGCTAAGCCGGTTACGGCACGCAACCGATTGCGCAGTTCCACCCCGGTCATCGACTCAAACCCAAGATCTTGGAAGGCACGTTCCGCGTCGATCTGGTGGCTGTTCGAGTGGCCGGTGGCGATCGCCGCGTGTAGGCACACCAGATCAACCAGTTGACGAAAGCGCTCCTTGGAATCCACGCTGTCCAAACGCGGCCGCAGCCCTGACTCGTCGCTGCTATCGGCCTTCCTGCCAGCGCCTTCACCTAGCCAAAACCGCTGCCGCGCGAAGCTATATGTGGGCAGAGTAACCGTCCGGGCGCGCAGACCGGCGAACGCCGCCCGCCAGTCCAGGTCCGCACCGTCGACGTACAACTGGCCCATCGCGGTGAGTAGTGATTCGACTTCCGGACGACCCTTGGCCAGCAACGCAACTGATGTGCCCAGGCCGGCGCTCGGCCCGGTTTCGAGGAATGTCGCGGCGCCCAATGATTCGGCCAAGGCCACGCCGTCGGCGAACCGGACGGGTTTGCGCACATGCTCGACCCAGTAGCTGGCGGTTCCGTATCCCGCCGCAGCCAGCTGCCCAGTCATGTTGGACACCAGGGCAATCCGCGGCTCGTGGGCGACGATACCGCTGATCGTGGCGCCGAACTGCGCCATCATCGGCTCCATCAATGCCGAATGGAATGCATGTGAGACCGCCAACCGGTGCGCCCGACAACCCTGGCCCGTCAGCCGATCCGCTACCACGGCTGTCGCGGCCTCCGGGCCCGAAATCACCACCGAATCCGGCCCGTTGACCGCGGCGATGCTGACGCCTTCCTCCAGCATCGGCGCCACCTGTGCCGCGCTGGCCGCTACCGCCACCATCACCCCGCCGGGCGGCAGCTGCGCCATCAACCGACCCCGCGCCGACACCAGTCGCGCCGCGTCCGTCAGCGATAGCACCCCGGCCACGTGAGCCGCCGAGATCTCTCCGACCAAATGGCCCATGACGAGATCGGCGACCACGCGGCAGGCCTGCAACAACGCAGCCAACGCGACTTCCAGGGCGAATAGCGCGGGTTGAGCGAATTCGGTGCCCTCGAGCAGCGACGCATCCGCACCCCAGATCACTTCTCGCCACGGAAGGCGAAGGTGTTCGTCCAACGCGTCAGCCACCGTGTCAAAAGCCTTGGCGAACGCGGGGAACCGGCCATAGAGATCCCGTCCCATGCCCAACCACTGCGCCCCCTGTCCCGGGAAGACCAGAACGGTCTTGCCCCCCGAGCCGGCACGTCCGGCAACCAGGTTGACCCCCGGTTCGCCTGAGGCTAAGGCCGCTAACCCCGCCATGAACCCACCGCGATCACCGCCCACCAGCACCGCCCGATGCTCGAACACGGACCGCGTCGACAGCAGCGACCAGCCGACATCGGCCACATCGATCGAGGGCAGCTCGGCCACCCACGCAGCCAACCGCTGCGCCTGCCCCGCCAACGCCGCCCGAGAACGCGCCGAAACCAGCCACGGCACGGTCGCTTCCGTACCGTCGGGGTCCGCCACGGCCTCTTGCGGGATCGGAGCCTGTTGCACGATCACATGCGCATTGGTGCCGCCCATGCCGAACGACGACACCCCGGCCCGGCGGGGCCCGGCTCCGCGCGGCCAAGGTGTGAGTGTGGTACTGACATGCAGGCCATGGCTTTCCATGTCTGTCCCGGCGCTGTCGCCAACGTAGTTGAGACTGGCCGGTATTGCGCCATTCTCTAGCGAGAGCACCGTCTTGATCAGGCCCGCGGCTCCGGCGGCAGCGCCGGTGTGGCCGATATTGGACTTCACCGAACCCAGCCACACCGGGGTCTCGCGTGTGGCAAAGACCTCGCTCAGCGCCTGGGCCTCTGTGGTGTCGCCGATTCGCGTGCCGGTTCCATGTGCCTCGATGTAGTCGATCTGGTTGGGATCGACGCCGGCGCTGGCCATCGCCCGCCGCATTACGTCGGCTTCCGCGGCGGCCGAGGGAGCTGCCAGTCCACCCGCCGTGTGCCCAGCGCTGCCCACGGCGGCGCCCAGAATTACTGCGCGGATACTGTTTCCGTCCTCGAGCGCGGCGCGCAATGGCTTGAGCAGCACCAGGCCGCCACCCTCGCTGCGCACGTAGCCGTCGGCTCGTGCGTCGAATGCGTAGGTGCGGCCAGAGGCCGACACAGCTCCGAACTCTGTTTCCAGCCGGCCGGTTTCGCTCGCCAAGTTGAGGTGAATGCCGCCCGCGATCGCCATCGTGGCATCACCTGCGCCGCGCAGGTATTCGCGGGCCAGGTGCACCGCGACCAGCGAGGACGATTGGCCACAATCGACGGTCATGCTGGGACCGTGCAGGGCGAAACCGTAGGAAACCCGGTTGGCGATCAGCCCCCGACTGGCCCCGGCGAACGAGTAGTGATCGAGCTTGTCCGGGGCCTGGTCCAGCGTCAGCAACGCATAGTCGTCGTTCATTGCCCCGAGGTAGACGGCGATGGGCTCGCCGCGCACGGATTCCGCAACGATGCGGGCGTCTTCGAATAGTTCCCATGCCAGTTCCAGGGCGAGTCGCTGCCGTGGGTCCATCGCCGCCGCCTCGCGCGGTGACACATTGAAAAATTCGGCATCGAAGTCGCCGACATGGTCAATGGGTTTGGCGACTTCGTGCCCCTCAGACACCAGTTCCCAGAACTCACCGGGGTTGGCCGCACCGGGAAACCTGCATGCCACTCCGATGATCGCCACAGCCGATGCGAACTCTTGATCGCCGTCGCCATGCTGCCGGCGCAGACTCGTCGCCCGCGACATCACGCCTACGGTCCTAGTTCCTCGTCCAGGATGGCAAAGAGTTCGCTTTCGCTGGCGGAGCTGATGTCATCATCGTGGCTGTGGTCTTCCCCCCTCGACTGCGGGGATGTCAAGTCGGCCAGCAGGCCGTGGAGCCGATTCGACACCCGTTCCCTGTCTTCGGCAGTCCAGTCGGGCTCGTTGATCATGCTGTCGAGTTCGCGGGCCACCGCATCGAACCGAGCCAGCCGGTTCGGCTGTTCATCGGCGGCAGCGGGTGACAGCGAGCTGAGTTGGGTGCTGAGGTGTTCGGCCAGTGCCGCCGGGGTTGGGTAGTCGAAGATCAACGTGGGCGAAAGTGTCAGTCCGGTCGAGCTTTTGAGGCGGTTCCGTAGCTCCACGGCAGTCAGCGAGTCGAAGCCAAGGTCCTGGAACGGCTTGTTGGCATCGATATCGACGCTGGCGTTCCCGAGAACGGTGGCGGCGTTGGTGCAGATCATGTCGACAAGTTCGCGGCTACGTTGTTCGGGGCTCAGGGTGTGCAGGCGGCTGATCAGAGCCGTCATCGAGGCACTGTTGTCGTTGGCGTCGACGACGCGGCGCACCGAGCGAGTGCCCAAGTCACGCCAGATCGGGGGAACCTCCGGGTTGGCGCTCAGCGCAGCGACATTGAGCTGGGCAGCCACCACGCCGGGGCGCTCGCCGAGCAGCGCGGCATCCAGCAGGTGCAAGGCATGTTCGGTGCTCAGCGGATCGAGTCCGACCTGCCTCATCCGGGCCAGGTCCCGATCCCCCAGGTGTTGCGTCATGGTGCTGGGTTGTTCCCACAGTCCCCAAGCGATCGAGACAGCGGGTAGGTCCTGGCCGCGCCGGTAGGCGGCGAGACCGTCCAAGAACGCGTTGGCGGCGGCGTAGTTGCCCTGACCCGGGGCCCCTGCGATGCCGGCCAGCGACGAGAACATGACAAATGCCACCAGATCCATGCCGTGGGTCAGTTCATGCAGATTCCAGGCTCCGGCTGCCTTGGCCCGCAGCACCGGCTCCACCCGATCCGGTGTCAAGGAGGCGAGCACCGCGTCGTCGAGCACACCCGCCGCATGGAATATCCCCTTGAGCGGGTAGCGGTCCGGCAGCTGCGCCAGCAGCGCCGCGACCGCATCGCGGTCAGCCACATCGCAGGCGGTCACCGACACCTGGGCGCCGCCCTGCTGCAGTTCGGCAACCAGATCCGCGATTCCCGGCGCCTGCGTTCCAGCCCGGCTGACCAGCACGACGTGGCCCACGCCATAGCGCTGCACCAGATGCCGGGCCACTGCTGCCCCGGCCATCCCGGTGCCGCCGGTGATCAACACGGTCCCTCCGGACAACACCGATTGCGCGGCCGGTCCCTGCGGCAGGGTCAAGACCACCTTTCCGATGTGGCGGGCCTGACTGACGTAGCGGTAGGCCTGCTGTGCCGACCGAACATCAAACAGCTTGAGCGGCGGTGCTTTTAGAATTCCTTCCTGAAGCAGTCCGACGACCTCGGAAAGCATCCGCGCGATCGCGTCCGGACCCGCCTCCATCAGGTCGAACGCCCGGTAGCTCACCCCCGGGTACTCGTCGGCAACGGCTTGTGGGTCGCGCAGGTCGGTCTTGCCCATCTCGATGAATCGCCCGCCGGAAACCAACAATCGCAGTGACGCGTCGGTGAACTCACCGGCCAGCGAGTTGAGCACCACATCCACCCCGGCGCCGCCGCTGGTCTTGCGGAACTTCTCCTCGAACTCCAGCGAGCGTGAATCACCAATGTGTTCGTCATCAAAGCCCATTGCCCGCAACGTATCCCATTTGCCACGGCTAGCAGTCACGAAAATCTCGGCGCCCCAATACTTTGCCAGCGCCACCGCGGCCACACCGACTCCGCCGGCGCCTGCGTGTATCAGTACCCGCTCGCCGGCTTTGAGACCGGCCAACACCGACAACCCGTAGAACGCTGTGAGGAACACCACCGGTACACCTGCGGCCTGGGCCAACGACCATCCAGCAGGAACCGTCGTCACCAACCGCTCATCCACCACCGCTTCAGAGCCCACGACACCCACCAAACCCATCACCGCATCGCCAACGGCCAGGCCCTCCACTCCGGGGCCAACCTCGACGACCATGCCGGCGCCCTCGGCACCCAACGCCCCACCGCCGGGATACATCCCCAACGCCACCAGCACGTCCCGGAAATTCACCCCGGCCGCACCGACCGCGACCCGCACCTGGCCGGCGGCCAGGTCCACTCGAGGACACGGCTGCACCAGCACATCCTCGAGCGTTCCCCCACCGCCAACGGCCAACCGCCACGGCCCTTCCGGCAGTTCCAGCCCTGATCCGGAATCGATGAATCTCAACCGGGCCCCCATGTACGACACCGGAGCGCACCACCAATTGCGGATCCCCACAAGCGACGGCATCGGCAATGTCCACCGAATCATCGGTGTCCACCAGTACCACGCGCCCCGGATGCTCCGCCTGCGCCGAGCGCGTCAGACCCCACACCGCCGCGCCCGCCAAATCGGTAACACCTTCGCCGGCCAGGCCCACCGCGCCCCGGGTCAGCACAACCAGAACACCGGGATCATCGCCTGCCAACCACGACTGCAGCTTCGCCAGCGCCTCGTTCACCCGCTGGCCGACCGCGACGTCACCGTCGGCAGAGCCGGACTCCCACAACACCACATCCCGAGCCGAGTCGCTCGCGCTGAGTTCCGGTGATGTCGGAGACCACGCAACCTCGAGCAGCCGGCCGCTGATGGTGCCTCCGGCCGCAATCACGGCCGCCGACAACGCCTCACCAGAAACGGCGCGAACTACCAACTGTTTGACCGATAGCACCGGCAGTCCGCGCGGGTCGGCCAGCTCCACCGACACCAACCCCGCATCCGCCGGGGTGATGCGTACCCGCAGCCGCGCCGCCCCCGCCGCATGCAGCGACACCCCCTGCCAGGAGAACGGCAGCATCAATTGATCGGTCGCGGTGGCGAACCCCCAGGCATGCAGGGCGGCATCCAGGACCGCCGGATGGATCCCGAAGCCCTGCAACGTCGCATCCTCGGGAGCGACCACCTCCGCATAGATTTCGCGCCCCCGCCGCCACACCGAGCGCAACCCGCGAAATGCCGGTCCGTAGCCATAACCACGGGCAGCGAATCGGTCGTAGACGTCACTCACATCCACAGCGGATGCGCCCACCGGCGGCCACACCGACAGGTCGACACCATGGCCGACGCCGCTGGCGCGCAGCACGCCTTCGGCATGCAGCACCCACGAATCGCCATCCGCAGTCGACGAAAACACCGACACGGTCCGCCGGCCCGATTCATCGGCGCCGCCGACGACCAACTGCATCCGCACCGTGCCGGTCTGCGGCAGCGCCAGCGGTGCCAGCAAGGTCAACTCCTGTACCAGCGGGCAGCCGACCTCATCGCCCGCCCGCAGCGCCAGCTCCACGAATCCGGCGCCCGGAAACAGCACCACCCCGTCCACCGTGTGATCGCGTAGCCACGGGTGCAGTTCTGGTGACAACACGCCAGTCAGCACCAGTCCCCCCACATCGGGACGCTCCACCACCGCCCCCAGTAGCGGGTGACCGACACCTGTCAGACCAGCGCCGGTGAGCTTGGTCTGGTCAACGCCCAGCTCCTTGAGCCAGTAGCGACGCCGCACAAAGCCATAGGTGGGTAGGTCCGTGCGCTGTGCGCCCAAGCCCGCAAACACCTCACGCCAGTCCAAAGCTCGACCATCGGCGAACAATTGACCTAGCCCGAGGAGCAGCGCGTCGTTCTCGGGGCGGTCCTTGATCAGCAGCGGGACCGCTGGCGTCTCACGAGTCAACGACTGCTCGACCAACGCCGTCAAGCCGCCGCTAGGCCCCACCTCGACGAAGGCGGCGGCTCCCAATGACTCGGCCAACGCCACACTGTCTGCGAAGCGCACCGGCTTGCGTACATGCTCTACCCAGTACGCTGCCGATCCGTAGCCTGCCTCGGCCAGCTGGCCTGTAACGTTGGATACCAGGCTGATCCGCGGCTGGCTCGCCGAGACACCCTTCAACACCTCGGCGAAGTCCGGCAGCATCGGGTCCATCAACTCCGAGTGAAACGCGTGCGAGACGGCCAGCCGATGCGTCCGTCGTCCCAGTGCCGCAATCCGATCCACCACCTCGCCGACGGCGCCTTCCGGGCCTGAAATCACCACCGAGTCAGGCCCATTGACCGCCGCCGCCGCAACCCCGGACCCCAGCAGCGGCGTCACCTCCTGTTCGGACGCGGCAACCGCGACCATTGCCCCACCCGCCGCTAGCCCAGCCATCAGCCGGCCCCTGGCCGCCACCACCCGTGCCGCATCGGGTAGGGACAGGACACCCGCAACATGGGCCGCCGAGATCTCGCCAACCGAATGCCCGAGCACTAGATCGGGCACGACTCCCAGCTGTGACAGCAAGGCAGCGAGCGCGACCTCCACCGCGAACAGCGCAGGCTGCGCGAACTCTGTACTTTCCAGCAACCCCTCATCGGTGCCCCACATGACCTGCCGTAGAGGTAGCCGCAAGTGCGCATCCAACTCCGCCGCGACCGCGTCGAATGCCGTGCGGAACGCCGAAAACCGCTCATACAGAACGCGTCCCATGCCCAGGTATTGGGCGCCTTGGCCGGGGAACACGAACACCGTCTTGCCGGTCGATCGCGCGCGGCCCACCACGGCGCCCGCGCCGTGCTCGCCGGCGACCACACCGGCAAGCCCGTCCATCAACTGCGTGCGGTCGGTGCCCACCACCACCGCCCGATGCTCGAACAGCGAGCGGGTTGCGGCCAGCGACCAGCCCACATCCACCGGGTCGAGATCTGGATGCTCTTCGGCCCAGGACAGCAACCGTTGCGCTTGGTTCGCCAACGCCGGTGCTGAACGCGCCGACAACACCCACGGCACGGTTGGGGCGCCGCGATCAGGCTCGGCGAGATCGTGTTCGGCGGTGGGGGCTTGTTCGAGGATCACATGCGCATTGGTTCCGCTGATCCCGAAGGAGGAAACCCCCGCGCGCCTGGGGCGCCCCAGATCCGGCCACGGCCGTGACTCGGTCAGCAGTGAAACCGCCCCCGCCGACCAATCCACCTGCGGCGTCGGCACATCCACGTGCAGCGTCTGGGGCAGCACACCATGCTGCATCGCCAACACCATCTTGATCAGCCCGGCCACGCCCGCCGCCGCGGAGGTGTGCCCGATATTGGATTTGATCGAGCCCAGCCACAGGGGCTCTGTGCGGTCCTGTCCATAGGTGGCCAAAATCGCCTCGGCCTCAATCGGATCCCCCAGAACGGTTCCGGTGCCGTGGCCTTCGACCACGTCCACGTCGGCCACCCCCAGCCGAGCGCTGGCCAGCGCCGCCCTAATCACCCGTTGCTGTGACGGCCCATTCGGTGCTGTCAAACCGTTGGAGGCGCCGTCCTGATTGACCGCCGAGCCCCGCACGACTGCCAGCACCGGGTGACCCAACCGCTGTGCGTCGGCCAGTCGCTCCACCACCAGCACCCCGGCCCCCTCCGACCAGGTGGTGCCGTCAGCGGCACCCGCATACGCCTTACACAACCCGTCGGCGGCCAGCGCTCGCTGCCGGCTGAACTCCACAAATGCCGCGGGGGTCGCCATCACTGTCACCCCGCCGACCAGCGCGAGATCGCACTCTCGCGAACGCAATGACTGCGCCGCCAGATGCAGCGCCACCAAGGACGAGGAACACGCGGTATCCACCGACACCGCCAGCCCCTCCAACCCCAGCACATACGCCACCCGGCCCGAGGCGACACTCAATGTCGAACCGGTGAGCCCGTATCCTTCCAGCTCACCTTTGACTTCGCCGCCATAACCGGCGTGAATCACTCCCACGAATACCCCGGTCGCGGAGCCACGCAACGTGGTCGGATCAATCCCGCTGCGCTCCAAAGCCTCCCACGAGACTTCCAGCATCAGCCGCTGCTGCGGATCCATCGCCAAGGCCTCGTTGGGACCAACGCCGAAAAAGCCGGCGTCGAAGTCTCCGGCATCCGCCAGGAATCCGCCCCGCCGTGTGTAGGTCTTGCCACGCGCGTCCGGGTCCGGATCGAACATTGCGTCGATATCCCAGCCCCGATCGGAGGGAAACTCCGAGACGGCATCGCGGCCTTGGGTCAGCATCTCCCACAACGATTCCGGAGAATCCGCTCCCCCGGGATACCGGCAGCCCATGCCAACCAGCGCCACCGGCTCGGAGAGCTTGTCCTCCAACTCCGCGACCCGCCGGCGGGTGCGCCGCAGATCCGCGGTCAGGCGTTTGAGGTAATCAACATGCTTGGTGGTTTCCGTCAAGATTGCTCCTCGTAGAGGCTTCAGGAGCCGAGTTCTTCGTCGAGAATGGCGAAGAGCTGGCTTTCGCTGGCAGTGGTGATGTCGTCATCGGCGGACAGGTCGGCCAGGATGTCGTGTAGGCGGCCGGACAACTTGCCCTTGTCCTCGTGGGTCCAGTCGGGTCGGTTGATCAGCTTGTCGAGTTCGCGGGCGAGGTCGTCGAATCGGCGCATCAGATCGGGTTGCGCCGTGGCGGTGGCCAAACGGATGCCGAGATGTTCGGCCAGGGCTGCGGGGCTTGGGTAGTCGAAGATCAGCGTGGGCGAAAGAGCCAGCCCGGTCGCGGTTTTGAGCCGGTTGCGCAGCTAGACGGCCGTCAGTGAGTCAAAACCCAACTCCTGGAAGGCGCGGTGGGCGTTGATGTCGGCGGTGCTGGAGCGCCCCAGCACGGTAGCGGCGTTGCTGCACACGACATCGACGAGTTCGCGTTGACGCTGCTCGGCACTGAGCCCGTGCAGTCTGGCCACCAGGCCCGTTGCCGCCGCGATGTTATCGCCGGCATCGGCGTCGCTGATCACTCGTCTCTTGGGGCGAGCGGCCAACTCGCCCAACAGCGGCGGTAGTGCAGCGCTGTTGGACTTGAGCGCGTTGGCGTCCAGCCGGGTGGCCACCACAACGGCTCGGTCGGCCACCACCGCGGCGTCGAAAAGCTCGAGGGCATGTTCGGTTGACAACGTTGCCAGCCCCACCCGGCTCATGCGCGCTTTGTCGCGCTCACCAAGATGGCGAGTCATCGCGCTGGCTTGTTCCCAAAGGCCCCAAGCCACCGACACACCCGGCAGGCCGAGCGCGCGCCGGTGAACGGCCAGCCCGTCCAGGAAGCTGTTGGCCGCCGCATAGTTACCTTGTCCGGCGGTGCCGATGATCCCGGCCATCGAGGAGAACAGCACAAAGGCCGACAAGTTGAGGCCGCGGGTCAGCTCATGCAGATTCCAGGCGCCGTCGATCTTGGCCCGCAGCACCGTATCGACCCGCTGCGGGGTCAGTGAAGCGATCAACCCGTCGTCGAGCACTCCCGCCGCGTGAATCACGCCCCGCAGCGGATAGCGTGCCGGCACTTGCGCTAGTAGCTCCGCGACCGCGTCCCGATCGGAGACATCGCAAGCCACCACCGCCGCCTCTGCTCCGGCATCCTGCAATTGGCCGAGCAGCTCGCTGGCCCCTTCGGCCTGCGCGCCGGACCGACTGACCAGGATGACGTTGGCCACCCGATGACGGGACACAACATGGCGGGCCAAGGCCGTCCCGGCCATGCCCGTCCCGCCGGTGATGATCACCGTGCCTCCGGCCAGGGCACCAGCGGGTACCGCACCGGTTTCGTCGGGAAGTGTCAACACCACCTTGCCGATGTGACGAGCCTGGCTGACAAAGCGATACGCCTGCCGAGCCAGCCGCACGTCGAAAGTCTTGATCGGCAACGGTGTCAGGGTTTCGGCGCAAAGCAGTCGGCTCAGCTCGGCCAGCATCCGCGCGATCAGGTCCGGGCCGGCCTCGATGAGATCAAATGCCCGATACCCAACGCCGCGATGCTGTTCGGCCATCGTCTGTGGGTCACGAAGATCGGTCTTACCCATCTCGATGAAGCGACCGCCGGGGACCAACAGCCGAAGCGATGCGTCGACAAATTCGCCGGCCAGCGAGTTGAGCACCGCGTCCACTCCGGCTCCACCGGTGCCGGCACGGAACTTCTCTTCGAACTCCAGAGTGCGCGAGTTGGCGATGTGGTCATCATCAAAACCCATTGCCCGCAACGTATCCCATTTTCCTGGGCTGGCCGTTGCGAACACTTCCAGGCCCCAAAGCTGAGCCAGCTGCACCGCGGCCATGCCCACCCCGCCGGTGGCCGCGTGCACCAACAGCTTCTGCCCAGACCGCACCTCGGCCAGGACACGCAAGCCGTAGAACGCCGTCAAGAACACCACCGGGACACTGGCGGCCGTCTGCAGCGACCAGCCCGGCGGAACTGCGGTCACCAAGCGGTGATCCACCACCGCCTCGGGCCCCACCACGCCGAGCAGCCCCATGACCGCATCGCCGACGGCCACCCCGGAAACGCCGGGCCCGACCTCGGTGACAATCCCGGCGCCCTCAACCCCTAGCTCGCCTCCACCGGGATACATACCCAACGCCACCAGCACATCCCGGAAATTGACGCCCACGGCGGCCACTGCGACCCGCAGCTGTCCGGTCATCAGCCCCGACGGCGCACAGCCGCCCACCTTCACGTCATCCAACGTGCCACCGCCGCCGGTGACCAATCGCCAATTCTCGCCCGGTGGCGGCAACCGCAGCAGTGACTCGGCCGGCTTCAACCGCGCCTGGTAGGCCACGCCCGCACGCACCACCAGCTGCGGCTCACCGGAATTCAGCACCGCGCCCAGTTCGACCGAACCATCGGTATCGACCAGTACGACGCGACCAGGATGCTCGGCCTGCGCCGAACTCACCAGCCCCCACACCGCCGAACCCGCCAGATCGGTCACGTCTTCGTCCGCCAGTCCTACCGCGCCGTGCGTCACCACCGCCAAGACCCCGGGTTGGTCGCTGGCCAGCCACGACTGCAATGCGCCCAACGCGCCATCGGTGGCCACATATGTCGACTCCACCGCACCCGCGGACAGCTCGACCTGGGAGGCCAAGTCCCACAACGTCACCGGTATATCGGCGGTGTCGTCGCCGGGCCTGCCCAGCGGTGACCACGCGACCTCTAGCAAGCCACCGCCACCGGCCGTGCCCGCCGATGACGTCTGGTCGGACACCGGACGAAACGCTAGGTCCCGCACCGTCAAAACCGGCAGACCTACCGAGTCGGCGAGTTCCATGGCCACCGAGCCGGACCGAGATTGCGCTATCCGGACTCGACAGCGCGAGGCTCCGGCAGCGTGCAACGACACCCCTTGCCACGCGAACGGCAACACCGTTTGGTTCTGCTCCGCGGTCAGCACCAACGCATGCAGTGCCGCATCGAGAAGCGCTGGGTGGATGCCGAAACCGCCGATCTGCGCGCCGGCATCTTCGGGGAGGGCCACCTCAGCGAAGATTTCGTCCCCCGACTCCCACACGGCCTGCAGACCGCGAAACGCCGGACCGTATTCGTAGCCCCGGGCTGCCAGCCGGTCGTACACACCGCCGAGGTCCAGCGCCGTCGCGCCCTCCGGTGGCCATGCCGTCAACTGCCCCACTGAAGCAACCGCCGCCGGCGCCAGTACGCCTTCGGCATGTAATGACCATTCCGAAAGTGACTGGTCGCCGCGGGAATACACTTCTACTGTCCGGCGATCCGACTGGTCGGCGGGGCCCACCACCACCTGTAGTTGCACTCCGCCGACGGTCGGCAGAACCAACGGCGCTGACAGGGTCAGTTCTTCCACTGCCGCGCATCCGACCTCATCGCCGGCGCGGATCGCCAACTCGACAAAGCCCGCACCCGGGAACAACACCGTGCCGGCCACCGCATGACCCGCCAGCCATGGCTGCAATGCCACCGATAGCTGACCAGTCAAGACCACCCCACCCGAATCGGGTCGCTCCACCACCGCGCCCAGTAGGCCATGCGCGGCACCGGCCTGCCCCAGACCGCCCACGTCGGTACGACCGGCATCGAGCTGCCCCAGCCAGAAGCGGCGATGCTGGAACCCGTAGGTGGGCAGGGCCACCCGGCGGCCGGCGCCGATGATCGAGGCCCAGTCCACCCGCACCCCCGCGACATGGGCTTGAGCGACCGATAGCCAGAATCTTTGCAGCCCGCCGTCGTCGCGCCCCAGCGATGGAATGACGATCGCTTCGCCGGAGTCTTGCTGGCCAGCCAGGGTTTCTTCGATGCCGGCCATCAAAACCGGGTGCGGGCTGGACTCGATGAAGACTTGGCACCCGCTGTTGAAGGCGGTACGGATAGCCCGTTCGAACTGCACCGTCTGGCGGATGCTGCGATACCAGTAGTCGGCGTCCAAGCCCGCGGTATCGGTGAATTCGCCGGTGACCGTGGAGATGAAGGCCGTCGATGTCGATTGGGGCGCGATACCGTCCAGCGCCTCGGCCAACTCGGCACGGATCGCCTCCACCTGAGCGGAATGGGACGCGTAGTCGACGTCGATTCTGCGGGCCCGAATATCGTCCGCCTCACAGCGCCCAATCAGGGCATCGAGAGCATCCACCTCGCCGGACACCACGATCGCTGAAACGCCGTTTACCGCAGCAATACTCAAGCGGTCGCTCCACGACGCCACTAGCTGGCGGGCGCGTTCCAGTCCGCACGCGAGCGACACCATCCCGCCGGCACCGGAGAGCTGCACCAGCAGCTGGCTGCGCCGCGCGACCACCCGCACCGCATCCTCGAGGGACAGCGCCCCCGCCACGTAGGCGGCCGCAATCTCGCCTTGCGAATGGCCAATCACCGCGTCGGGAAGCACCCCTGCGGAACGCCATAATTCGGCGAGCGACACCATGATCGCCCACAACACCGGCTGCACGACGTCCACCCGATTCAGCCCCGGAGCACCCGGCACCGCCCGCACGACATCGAGCAGCGACCAGGACACGTACTCGGCAAGAGCCTTCTCGCACGGATGCATCTGATCGGCGAACACCGTCGAGGTGTCCAGCAGATCGACGCCCATCCCGACCCACTGCGACCCCTGGCCGGGAAACACGAACACCGTCTTGCCTACTGGCCGGGCACGACCCACGACAACACCGGCGCCTGGCTCACCGTCGACAAAGCCCGCGAGCCCCTGAATCAGCTGCGTCCGGTCGGCGCCCACCACCACCGCCCGATGTTCGAACACCGACCTGGTGGTAGCCAACGACCAGCCCACATCGGCTACATCGAGATCCGGGCGATCACTCACCCACTGCGCCAGGCGCCGTGCCTGGTTGACTAACGCCGGAGCTGACCGCGCAGCCAGTATCCACGGGGTGAGATCGGTTCTGTGCTGTGCGGCAACCTCTTCTGCTGCCGGCGCCTGCTCGAGAATGACGTGAGCGTTGGTGCCGCTGATCCCGAACGAAGATATCCCTGCCCTACGCGCACGCCCGGTTTCCGGCCACGGACGCGCCTCGGTCAGCAACGACACTAACCCCGCTGACCATTCCACATGCGGCGTCGGCACATCCACATGCAGCGTCTGGGGCAGCACCCCATGCTGCATCGCCAGCGTCATCTTGATGACTCCGGCTACCCCGGCCGCGGCAGAGGTATGCCCCATGTTCGATTTGATCGAGCCCAGCCACAGGGGCTCTTTGCCGGGCCCGGTACGGTCCTGCCCATAGGTGGCCAAAATCGCCTGGGCCTCAATGGGATCGCCCAAGGTGGTCCCGGTGCCGTGGCCTTCGACCACATCCACATCGGCCACGCCCAGCCGGGCACTGGCCAGCGCCGCGCGAATCACTCGCTGCTGTGAGGGCCCATTCGGGGTCGCGAGCCCGTTGGAGGCACCATCCTGGTTGACCGCCGAACCCCGCACCACGGCCAACACCGGATGTCCCAACCGCTGTGCATCGGTCAGCCGCTCCAGCACCAGCGCCCCGGCGCCCTCGGAGAACGCGGTCCCGTCGGCGGCACCCGCGTACGCCTTGCACCGCCCGTCGGCCGATAGCGCCCGTTGCCGGCTGAATTCGATGAACATCGCCGGGGTGGCCATCACGGTTACCCCACCCACCAGGGCCAAATCGCACTCACGCGACCGCAGTGACTGCACCGCCAGGTGCAAGGCGACCAGTGAGGACGAACACGCGGTATCCACCGACACCGCCGGGCCCTCCAACCCCAGCACATAGGCCACTCGGCCCGACGCCACACTCAACGTCGACCCGCGCAGCCCATATCTCTCGAGGTCGCCGGGCACCCGGCCCTGTCCCCCATACGAGCCGTGGAAGACCCCGACGAACACACCGGTCGGCGATCCGCGCAACGTGGTCGGGTCGATTCCGGTGCGCTCCAACGCCTCCCAGGACACTTCCAGCAACAGTCGCTGCTGGGGATCCATCGCCATCACTTCGCTGGGCGCTATCCCGAAGAATTCGGCGTCAAAACCAGCGACGTCGGTCAGGAATCCACCGCTGCGGGTGTATGACTTACCCACCGCGTCCGGATCGGGGTCGAACAGACTCGCCCCATCCCAGCCGCGATCCGTCGGGAAATCCGACACCACGTCACGTCCGGCGGCCACCATCTCCCACAAGCCCTCGGGAGTCGCGATGCCACCCGGGTAACGACATCCCATCCCGACCACCGCGACGGGCTCTGTGGCTTGGGCAAGGTGGTCACGGTTTTCCCGCTTGAGCCGCTCGTTCTCTTTGAGTGTCTTGCGCAGTGCCGTGATGAGTTCGTCTGGGGTGCTGTCCATACAACGCGCCTTTCCAGCTACTCAGCGAATCGGCGCGAGGGGCGCGCGGCGGCTGGCGTTGTTCCTTTCCGGCTCCTGGCCAAGCACCGGTAGCCCCGTCCTAGATCCCCGATCGAGCAGAAATTCACGTTTGTTCAGTGCCAACGCAGCAGTACTAGTTCGGAACAGAACCCAGGGCCCATCGCCATCATCAGGCCGGGACTCCCGCTGGGCGGCGGTTTGGCAATGGTGTCCCGCAGCACATGCAACACCGATGCCGACGAAAGATTGCCGATCTCGCCGAGCGAACGTCAGGTCAGCTCCAGCGCCTCCGGAGGCAGGTTGAGGCTCTCGGTGATCGCGTTGATGATCTTGGGGCCACCGGGATGGGTGACCCAGGCGCCGATGTCGGTGACGCTGAGGCCGTGGCCGGCCAGGAAGGTGGTGACGTCCTCGGCCACATATTCCTCGACCACATCCGCGATGTCCTTGGACAGCACCAGCTCGAACCCGGCGGAGCCCACGTCGTAGCCCATGGTGCGCAACGAATCGGGATACAGGTGGCTGCACGAATCCAGGATGTCGGGTCCGCTGGCGCCAACCTCTTCGGCCCGTCCGTCTCCGACCGCCACCACCGCGGCGGCACCGTCTGCAAACAGTGCACTGCCGACCAGACCCGCAGCCGAAGGCTTGTATCCCGGGAAAGTCAGTGAACACAGCTCGACGGAGATCAAGGCGGCGATGCCGTTGGGAGCACCGCGCAGATAGTCGTGGAGACGGGCCACACCGGCGGCACCGGCCACACATCCCAGCCCGAACAGCGGTACCCGTCGCACGTCCAGCCGCAGTCCAACGCGTCCGGCGATGCGGGCATCCAACGATGGCACCGCCAGGCCGGTGACCGTGGTGGTGATGAGGACATCGAGGTCTTCGGGCTGCAGGCCGGCCTCGTCGAGTGCCCCCATCAAGGCTTCGACGCCGAGGTCCACGGCCTTGTCGATGAAAATCCCATTGGCCTCACCGAAGTCATTCAGCTTGGGGTACGTCTCCAGCGGCAGCGCCAAATGGCGGCTGTTGACCTTTGCGTTTGCGTGTATCTGCCGGACGAGTTCTTCGTAGCCCTCAAAGTCCGGGATGTTGACGAACGTCTCGGTGAGTTCGCGCTGACTGTAGCGATGCGGGGGCAACGCACCAAACACACCTGCGATGACGCTCATCGGTCCCACCCCTTCAACACGAACATCAACGCCGAAACGTTCAATGCATTCCCTAGGACACGAAGTTTAGTTCGCGATCGAGGGCCGCAGCGGCAAAATCCGCTCAGCGCATCAGCTCATGGCCCAGCCGAGCAGTGATTTCCCGCACAATTTGAAGCTGCTCGGCGACCCGCTTAGGCGCCGTGCCTCCGCGGGAATCACGTGCGGACACCGATCCCTCAATCGTCAATACGTCGCGTACCTGCGGTGTCAGCTCCGGGCTGATGGCGGCAAGTTCGTCGTCGGTCAACTCCTCGAGGCCGACGCTGCGTTCCTCGGCGGTGCGCACGGCGGCACCGGCGGCCTCATGCGCGGACCTAAAGGGGACGCCTTGTCGTACCAACCACTCTGCGACATCGGTGGCCAACGTGTAGCCCGCAGGCGCCAGCGCGGCCATCCGCTCGACATCGAAGGTCAGGCTCCCCACCAGGCCCGCCATCGCCGGCAGCAGCAGCTCGAGCTGAACCACCGAGTCAAACACCGGCTCCTTGTCTTCCTGCAGGTCGCGGTTGTAGGCCAGGGGCTGGGCTTTCAGGGTCGCCAGCAACCCGGTGAGGTTGCCAATCAGCCGCCCGGACTTGCCGCGGGCCAGCTCCGCGATATCCGGGTTTTTCTTCTGCGGCATGATCGAGCTGCCGGTGGACCACGAGTCGTGCAAGGTGACATAGCCGAACTCGGTCGAGCTCCAGATGATGATGTCCTCGGCCAGCCGGGACAGGTCGACGGCGATCATGGCGAATACGAACGCCGCCTCGGCCGCGAAATCGCGCGAGGCGGTCGCATCGACGGAGTTGTCGGCGGCGGTGGTGAAACCCAGATCCGCCGCGATCGCATCGGGGTCCAAGCCGAGCGAGGATCCGGCCAGCGCACCCGAGCCGTATGGGGAAACCGCCGCTCGTTTGTCGAAGTCCACGATCCGCTCCACGTCGCGCAGCAGCGGATGGGCGTGGGCGAGCAGATGGTGCGCCAGCAAGATGGGTTGGGCGGACTGCAGGTGCGTCTTGCCGGGCATGATGGCCGTCGGGTGCGCGGCCGCCTGATCGCCGAGCGCCGCCACCACCTCGAGTACACCCGTGGCCACCCGGCGCACCGCGTCGCGCAGCCACATCCGGAACAGGGTGGCGACTTGATCGTTGCGGGATCGGCCGGCCCGCAGGCGGCCGCCGAGGTCCGGGCCGACCCGCTCGATCAATCCGCGTTCCAGCGCGGCATGCACGTCCTCATCGGAGACCAGGGGGCCGAAGCTGCCGTCGGCGACGTCGCTGGCCAGGCTGTCCAGGCCAGCCAATAGACCGTCGCGCTGCTCCTCGGTGAGCAGCCCAGCGCGGAAGAGCACCACAGCGTGGGCCCGCGATGCGGTGACGTCGTAGGGGGCCAGGGCCCAGTCGAAATGGGTGGATTTGCTCAGCGCCGCCAGCGCGTCGGAAGGCCCGCCGGCGAACCGCCCACCCCACAGCGATCCCTGATTGGTACTCACTTTTCCTCCGCGAGCTTTTCCTCCGCGAGCAGACACAGAATCGCACCAACGCGCCGGTGCATCTGCGATTTCGCGTCTGCTCGGCAGTAGCGGCTCACTGCAGATCCCGGCGGGCGGAGAGTTTGGACGACAAGCCGTGCACGTAGACGAACCCCTTGGCAGCCGACTGGTCGAAGGTGTCGCCCTCGTCGTAGGTGGCCAGGTTGAAGTCGTAAAGCGACTCCGCGCTGCGCCGGCCGTTGACGGCGATGTGACCGCCGTGCAACACCAGCCGGATCTCACCAGACACGTGCTCCTGGGTCTTGGCGACAAAGCTCTCCAGCGCGGTCTTCAACGGCGAATACCACAGTCCGTCGTACACCAGCTCGGCCCAGCGCTGATCGGTGTGCCGCTTGAATCGGGCCAGCTCACGCTCGAGGGTGACGTGCTCGAGCTCGGCGTGGGCCGTGATGAGCACCATGGCCCCGGGCGCCTCGTAGATCTCCCGGCTCTTGATGCCCACCAAGCGGTCCTCGACGACATCGAGGCGCCCGACACCCTGGGCCCCGGCCCGGCGGTTGAGCTCCTCGATGGCCTGCAGCATCGTGACCGCGTTGCCGTCGATCGACACCGGCATGCCGCGTTCGAAGCCGACGATCACCTCATCGGGGGTGTTCCAGTTGACGGTCGGATCTTCGGTGTAGGAGTAGACGTCCTTGGTGGGCGCGTTCCACAGGTGCTCGAGGAGGCCGGTTTCGACAGCTCGGCCCCACACGTTTTGGTCGATCGAGAACGGCGAGCGCTTGGTGACGTTGATCGGGATCGCGTTCTCTTCGGCGAATGCGATCGCCTTCTCCCGGGTCCAGGCGTAGTCGCGAACCGGTGCCAACACCTCTAGATCGGGAGCCAGCGACGCGAACCCGACCTCAAATCGCACCTGGTCATTGCCCTTGCCCGTGCACCCGTGCGCGACGATCCCACCGCCGTGCTCGCGTGCCGCCTCCACCAGATGCTTGACGATCAGCGGCCGGCTGATGGCCGACACCAGCGGATAGCGGTCCATGTAGAGGGCATTGTTCAAGATGGTGGGCAGGCAGTAGCCCTCCGCGAACTCGTCGCGAGCATCGACCACGACCGCCTCGACGGCACCGCAATCGAGCGCTCGCTGACGCACGACCTCCATGTCCTCGCCACCCTGGCCGAGGTCAATCGCAACAGCCACGACCTCACGGCCGGTCTCCTTGCCTATCCAGCTGATGGCGACCGAGGTGTCCAGACCGCCGGAATACGCCAGGATGACGCGTTCTGACATGAACTAACTCCTTCATTTCGCAGAACCGGCAGCAGTGTATTTCAGGTCCTACTTCAATTTTTCCAAGGCGATTGCCAACTCGGCCCCGGTCATCGGCTCACGAGCAGCCACGAACACAGTGTCATCGCCGGCAATGGTGCCGACCACGTACGGTAGCGCCGCACGATCGATTGCGCTGGCCAAGTAGTGCGCCCCGCCGGGCGGGGTGCGCAGCACCGCGAGGTTGGCGCTGGCATCGGAGGACACCAGCAGCTCACCCAGCAGCCGCGCCAGCCGTCCGGTGCCCCCAGTCACCCCGCGCACCGGGCTACCGTCTTCTGGCACCACGTAGACACCCACCCCACCATCGGCGCCGCGCAGCTTCACCGCGCCGAGCTCTTCGAGATCACGAGACAACGTAGCCTGGGTCGCCTCGATCCCCTGGACCGCTAGCAACGCGGCCAATTCACTTTGACTGCTCACCGACTCCGTGGACAAAATCGCCACGATTCGGGCCTGCCGACCAGCGCGATTGACACTGATCTCGGGTGCTTGTTTGGCGCCGTTCATCGCCCCCGCTCCAACAACCACACCAGCAGCGCCTTCTGCGCATGCAGCCGATTCTCCGCCTCGTCCCACACCGCGCTGGCCGGACCGTCCATCACCTGGTCGGTGATCTCGTCGCCTCGATGCGCCGGAAGACAGTGCAGCACAACGACTTCGGAATCGGCCGCCGCCAGCAGCTGCTCGTTCACCTGGAATGGACGGAAGGGCTTGACGCGGTCGAGCCCGTCGTCTTCCTGGCCCATCGACGTCCAGGTATCGGTGACCAGGACATCGGCGCCGGCCGCGGCCACGTGGGCGTCAGCGGTGAGCCGCACCGAGGCACCGGTCGTCTCGGCACGCTGCTCCGCGGCGCCAACGACCGACGGGTCGGGGTGAAATCCGTCGGGAGCGGCAACTGTCACATGCATGCCCGCGGTGACCCCGCCCAACATCAGTGAATGCGCCATGTTGTTGGCGCCGTCACCAAAGTAGGACAACCGCAAGCCTTTCAAGGAGCCCCGACGTTCCGTGATGGTCTGCAAATCGGCCAGCACCTGGCAGGGGTGGAACTCGTCGGACAGCGCATTGACCACGGGCACCGTCGCAGTGGAAGCCATGGCCTGCAGGCGATCCTGGCCGAAGGTGCGCCAAACAATGGCATCAACAAAGCGAGACAACACTTTTGCGGTGTCTGGCAGGGTCTCCTCGCGGCCCAGCTGGGTGCTGCGACCGTCGACAACCACTGCATGCCCACCCAACTGGGCGATACCCATCTCAAAGGAGAAGCGGGTGCGGGTGGAATTCTTGTCGAAGATCACCGCCACTCCCCGCGGCCCGTCCAGGGGACGGCGGCTGAACGGTTCCCGCTTCAATTCGGCCGCCAGCTGCAGAACTTCGGCCTGCTCGGCAGGCGACAAGTCGTCATCACGCAGAAAGTGTCGGATCATGCTGATGCTCCCGCGTTGTCCAAGATTCCCGGCAGCGCGGCGACAAAGCCTTCGAGCTGGGGTTCGGTAATGACCAATGGTGGCGCGAGCCGGACAACGTTGGGCGCAGCGCCATTTACCAGGTAGCCGACTTCGCGCGCGGCCCAGTCCGCCGCCTTGGCGTGCGGGCCTGCCAGCACAATGCCCAAGAGCAATCCGCGCCCGCGCACATGGTCGATCAACGGATGGCTCAACGACTCGACGCCCTGTTTGAATGTTTTGCCTAGCGTTTCGGCGCGGCGCACCAGACCTTCGGAGGCCACTACCCGCAGCACCGCCAACGCCGCCGCGGCACAAACCGGGTTGCCGCCGAACGTACTGCCGTGCAACCCCGGTGTCAGCAACTCCGCCGCTGGGCCAATGGCCAGACACGCCCCAATGGGCAATCCTCCCCCTAGCCCCTTGGCCAGTGTCACGACATCGGGAGTAATGCCGTCATGCTGGTGCGCGTAGAAGGCTCCGGTGCGGCCGATTCCGGTCTGCACCTCGTCGAGCACCAACAGCGCGCCGTGGCGTGCGGTGATCTCGCGAGCCGCCAGCAGGTAGCCCTCCGGCGGCACGACGACACCACTCTCCCCCATGATGGGCTCGAGGAACACGGCGGCAGTCTCGTCGTCGACGGCGGCGGCCAACGCGTCGATATCCCCATAGGGGACGTGAGTAACGTAGCCGGGCAACGGCTCGAACGGCGCTTGCTTGGCCGGCTGTCCGGTGAGCGCCAACGATCCCATCGTCCTGCCGTGAAAACCCTCTTGCGCAGCAACAAGTTTCGTACGACCGGTAAGCCGAGACAGCTTGAACGCAGCCTCGTTGGCCTCGGTCCCAGAGTTGCAGAAGAACACCCGCGCCGGCGCTTCAGCGCCCAGCAGCGTGACCAATTCTTCGGCGAGCGCGATGGTGGGCTCGGTGGCATACAAGTTGGAGGTGTGGCCCAACGTCGACATCTGCTGAGTCACCGCCTCAATGACGGCGGGGTGGCGATGGCCGAGTATGTTGACCGCGATGCCGCCCAGCAGGTCGACGTAGTTCTTACCGTCGACGTCGGTAACTACCGCGCCTTCGCCACTGGCCAATGCCACGGGCGGGGTGCCGTAGTTGTTCATCATCACGGCTTCCCATCGGGCCCGCGTGTCTTCGGTATGCGTCATGCGGACACCACCTTGGTGCCGGTCCCCGCATTGGTGAACAGCTCGACCAGCACGCAATGTTCAACACGCCCGTCGATGACGTGCGCGCTGGGCACCCCACCGGTGACCGCCCGCAGGCATGCTTCGACCTTGGGGATCATGCCCGCCTCCAGCCTGGGCAATAACTGTTCCAAAGCCGCCGTGTCGATTTCTCTGATCAATGAATCCCGTTCGGGCCAGCTGGTATAGAGGCCTTCCACATCGGTAAGCATCAGAAGTTTCTCGGCTCCAAGGGCTTCCGCGAGGGCCGCGGCGGCGGTGTCCGCGTTGATGTTGTGCACCACGCCTTCGGCGTCCGGAGCCAGTGTTGAAATGACCGGAATCCTATGTGCGGCGATGAGATCCATCAGCGCCGCGGCATTGACATGGTCGACGTCACCGACCAGGCCGATGTCGGTAGCGACACCGTCGACGTTCACACTGCGCCGCACTGCGGTGAACAGCTGTGCGTCTTCACCGGTGACCCCCACCGCATAGGGCCCGTGCGCGTTGATCAAGTTGACCAATTCGCGACCGACCTGTCCGAACAACACCATCCGCGCCACGTCGAGGACTTCCGGTGTGGTGACCCGGAATCCGCCTTTGAAGTCACCCTCGATGCCGAGCTTGCCAAGCATGGCGGTGATCTGTGGCCCACCACCGTGCACCACCACCGGATGAATTCCGCAGTTTCGCAGGAAAGCCATGTCGGCAGCGAATGCTTGCCGCAATGTGTCGTCGGTCATCGCGTTGCCGCCGTACTTGATAACGACAACCCTGCCGTGCAACTGCTTGAGCCAGGGCAACGCTTCGGCCAGCACTTGGGCCTTGGCCTGGTTGGACAACGTTTCAATCGTCATGAGCTGTATGCCGAATTCTCTTCGACGTAGGCGTGGGACAGATCGGTGGTTCGGATTGCCGCGTGAGCATCGCCGACGCCAAGTTCGACGGTGACATAGGTATCGGTGGCCGAGAGGTCCACCTCACGCGCGCCCGGGGCACCAACGCCGTCGATGCAGACGGCAGAGCCATTGAATAGCAAGCTGATTCGATTGGGGTCGAGGGTGATGGGGGCCATCCCGACCGCTGCCAGAACTCTCCCCCAGTTCGGGTCGGATCCGAACAGCGCGGTCTTGACCAAGCTGTCACGAGCGATCACCCGCGCGGCGATCAGTGCGTCCTCTTCTGTGGCGGCGCCCTTCACGGTGACGGTGACGCGCTTGGTGACGCCTTCGGCATCAGCCTGCAGTTGAGCACAGAGGTCATCGCAAACTCGTAGTACCGCCTCATCGAGATCTGCTTGCGACGGCGCTATTTCGCTGGCACCCGATGCCAGCAAGAGCACCGTGTCATTGGTCGAGCAGCTGCCGTCGATGTCGAGCCGGTCGAACGTACGCGCGGTTGCCCTACGCAGCGCCTGCTCGAGTGCCGCCGAACTCGCGACCGCGTCGGTGGTGAGCACACAAAGCATGGTCGCAAGCGAGGGGGCCAGCATGCCCGCTCCTTTGACCATCCCACCGACAGTCCATTTGCTCTGATGATGTAGCGCAACTTGTTTGGCGACGGTGTCAGTGGTCATGATGGCGTGGGCAGCGTCGTCGCCGCCGTGCAGGCCGCCATGCAGCTCATGCACGATGTGTTCGACACCGGCAAGCACCTTGTCCATCGGCAGGCGGTCGCCGATCAGCCCGGTCGAGCAGACCGCGACCTCAACTGCGCCGGTCTCTGTTCCCCAGTCCGACAACGCGGCCGCGACGGCCTCTGCCGTGGCGTGCGTGTCCTGGAAGCCGCCGGGGCCAGTACAGGCGTTTGCACCACCGGAATTGAGGATCACCGCACGTAGCTGCCCAGTCGTTAGCGCCTGCTGCGTCCATAACACCGGTGCGGCCTTGACCTGGTTCCGGGTGAACACGCCGGCGGCTGAGTAGTCGGGGCCTTCATTGAATACCAGCGCGAGGTCACGAGCACCCGACGCCTTGATCCCAGCCGCGATGCCTGCAGCCCGGAAACCCGCCGGGGCAGTAATGCCTTGACTACGCAACAGCCGCCCGGCGCTGACAACTTCAGTCATGTGTGTCACTCTCCCCGCTGCCAGGCGGTAGTCCTTGCTCCCGGTCACTCGGCAACTGGTCGTCGAAGCCGTTCATGGCGCCACCCCGACCACTGAGAGCCCTTCTGTCTCCGGCCAGCCCAGCGCCAGGTTCATCGACTGCACGGCGGCCCCGGCAGTGCCCTTGACCAGGTTGTCGATTGCGGCAATCGCAACAAAGGTCTCGGCTTCTTCATCCACAGCGACCGCTATGTGCGCCGCGTTGCTGCCAATCACGGCACCAGTGCGGGGCAACTGACCCTCCGGCATCAAATAGATAAAAGGTTCTGCCTCATAGGCTTTTTCGTAGGCTGACCGTAACCGAGCGATCGGCGAGCGGGTACGCGCGGTACAGGTTGCCAGAATGCCACGTGAGGTCGGGATAAGAACCGGTGTAAACGAAACGGTGACGTCTCGGTCGGTGACCGCGCGCAAGCCTTGTGCGATCTCGGGAGTATGCCGGTGCGCACCCGCGATGTTGTAGGCCCGGGCCGACCCGATGACTTCCGAGCCGAGCAGGTCGGTCTTGGCGGCCCGGCCAGCCCCCGAGGTACCGCTAACGGCGACCACCGTCACGGCCGGATCGATGAGGCCCTCGGCCACCGCGGGCAGCAGTGCGAGCAGCGCCGCGGTCGGGTAGCAACCCGGAACCGCTATGCGGCGGGTGTCACGCAACCGCTCCCGAGCACCCGGCAATTCGGGTAGTCCGTAGGGCCAGCTGCCGGAATGCGCTGACCCATAGAACCGCTCCCAAGCCGCCGCATCGGTGAGCCGAAAATCGGCCCCACAGTCGATGATCAGAGTTTCTGGGCCGAGTTGATCGGCCAGCGCCGCCGAATGCCCGTGCGGCAAAGCGAGGAATACCACGTCATGTCCGCGGAGCACCTCGAGCTCGGTGGGCTCGAGGATCCGCTGGGCCAGCGGCAACAGATGCGGATGGTGCTCCGCGAGGACGCTTCCCGCGCTGGCCGCTGCGGTCACCGCCCCGATCGTCAGCCGTCCCGAGGTGTAGGCGGGATGCCCCAGCAGAAGGCGAAGGACCTCACCGCCTGCATAGCCGCTGGCACCCGCTACGGCCACCCTGATTGCATCGGTCGCGTGGGCCATTTCGAGGATTTTGCATGGTTATGCAATATTTCGCAAATCCATTCTGGCCTGTGTCGCGACCACGACTTAGCTCAAGGGTAGTCAGCACCAGCTAGGCAGCGACCTGAACTCCGAAACTCGCGTTCAACGCCGCCTGGATGGCGAGTTGAAGATTGGCCAATGCAGCACTGATGTCTCCGGTGATTCCAAGAGCTGCGTTATCCAGGGCACTCACGATGACGCCTCCGGTCTGGGTCAGGCCAACGCTGGCGTTGGCGATGCCTGTCGACAGGGTGACCGCGGCCTGTGACAGCCCGGGCAGACCAACACCGATGCTGGCAACCACAGCATCGCTGAGCGCACCGGTCACCTCTGCCGTAGCGTTTTGCCAGATCATCAGCAGCGATTCGCCCGTGCCCAGCAAGCCGGAAACACCTCCTGCGAGGCTGCGCGCCAAGGTTTCGCCGGTGCCAATCAGACCTAACAGTCCTCCCCCGATCCCCCCTGCCAGGTTTGCACCGGTCTGCGCCAGGCCTGACAACAGCCCCGACGCCGTGTTGGCAAGGCTCGCCGTCAGCGCGGCGCTCAACTCCGCCGACAGGTCACCGCTTAGGCTGGCCGACAACGCAGCCGACAGCTGGGTAGCAAGCTCCGGCAGGCCTGCACCAAAGGCTCCCGCCAGGTTCCCAGCCAGCGACGCGCCGGTCTGGACTAGTCCGTTCAACCCGCTATTCAATCCGGCTAGCAGTGCCGGTGCGTTGAAGGCGCCGACAAGATTGGCCGCGACGTTCTGACCTGTCTGGATTAGCGCATCCAGTCCGCCGCCAAAGCTATCCACGAGGTTTCCCGCCAGAGATTGTCCAGTTTGGAGCAAGCCGGTGAAGCCACCGGTGAATCCGGCCATCAGCTCGGGGAATGAGGTGCCAAGACTGGCCTGCAACGCCGCGCTGATCTGGGCCGCCAGCGTCGGCAAGCTGAAACCGCCAACCAGGTTGGCAGCCAACGCCTGACCCACTTCAATCAACGCGTTAAACCCGCCACCAAGGCTGCCCGCCAGGTTGGCCGCTAACGTTTGGCCCGCCTGCACCAGCCCGTTCAGCCCACCGGTGAATGCGGCCACCGCCTCCGGGAACGAGGCACCGAAGCTGGCCTGCAACGCCGCACTAATCTGAGCCGCCAACGCCGGCAAACTAAACCCGCCAACCAGGTTGGCGGCCAACGCCTGACCAACTTCAATCAACGCGTTAAACCCGCCACCAAGGCTGCCCGCCAGGTTGGCCGCCAGGCTTTGTCCCGCCTGCACCAGCCCGTTCAACCCACCGGTAAACGCCGCCACCACCTCCGGCAACGACGCACCGAAGCTCGCCTGCAACGCCGCCGACAACTCAGCGGCCAGCGTCGGCAAGCTAAACCCGCCAACCAAGTTGGCCGCCAACGTTTGCCCCGCCTGCACCAACCCGTTCAACCCACCCGTGAACGCCGCCACCGCCTCCGGCAACGACGCACCGAAGCTAGCCTGCAACGCCGCACTAATCTGGGCCGCCAACGCCGGCAGACTAAACCCACCTGCCAGGTTGGCCATCAACACCTGCCCGGCCTCCAACAACCCACTCAGGCCGCCACCAAAGTTGCCCGCCATATTCGCGGCCAACGTTTGACCCGCCTGCACCAGCCCGTTCAATCCACCGGTAAATACAGCAACCAACTCTGGCAGCGACGTACCGAAGCTAGCCTGCAACGCCGCCGACAACTGGGCCGCCAATACGGGAGCGCTAAGGCTGGCCGTCAAGCCGCCTGCCAGGGTCTCTCCGGTCTGGATGAGCGCATCCAGACCGCCGCCCACACTGCCGGCCAGGTTTGTCGCCAAGGACTGGCCCGCCTAGACCAGGCCGGTGAATCCGCTATCGAACGCACCGACGAGGCCGGGCAGGCTGCTGCCAACGGTCGCCGAGATCGCACCGCTTAGCTGAGCGGCGAATTCGGGCAAGGCGCTCCCGAAGTTGGTAAGCACGGTTCCGCCGGTTTGGAAAAGCGCACCAAGGCCGCTGCCGGCGCTACCGATCAGGCTGGTCGTGATGGTCTGGCCGGTTTGAATCAGCCCAGTCAGCCCATTATTGAATCCCGCGATCAGTTCCGGCAGAGCGAGGTTGAAGTTGCCCGACAGGGAAGCCCCAAGCTGTGCACTCAGTGAGCCACCCAAATTCATTGCCTGGGTGAGGGCCGCACTGGCTTGAGCGCTCAACCCAGCACCAGCGCCCGCCATGAACGAACCGAGGTTCTGCAAGGCCTGGCCAGCCGACACGATGACCTCGCCGGTTTGAACCAGACCGGTCCCAAGACCGGACACAAGCGCACCACCGGTCTGCAGCGCAAGACCGGAAACTCCGGAGCCGAAAGCTGTCGCGAGGGAGTTCGCCGCTTGAAGAGCCAACTCCGCGCTAAGTCCGGCCGTCAGCCCACCACTAAATCCGCCGCTGACTGCAGCGGCGGCACTTTCGCCCGCGAGCAGGGCAGCACCGTTGGCTACCTCAGCTTCCACGTACGAGGCCGCAGCACCGCTCAACACCCTGACGAAAGACTCGTGGAACGACGCCGCTTGTGCACTGACTGCTTGATATTCCTGGCCAAAAGTGCCGAATAGCGCTGCTATTGCAGCGGATACCTCATCTTCTCCCGCGGCCGCCAGTGCGGTGGTCGGCACTGCTACTGCCTGAGCGGCCTCCACCAGTGCTGAACGGATTCCTGCCAAGTCCTGGGCTGCCGACTCGACGAGCTCGGGCACAGCGGTCACAAAAGACATGTTCATCATCCCCACGCAGAATGAACGGTCTGTGATCCGAAGAGGCCCGATCTCATCGGCAGAAGAAACGTAATCCGCTGTGGCAGAACTACACAAGAAAACCATCGTTTTCACCTGTCCGAATCCAACCCCAGGCAATCTGATTGACGAAACGACTTCACCCCGGGCCAGATTTCACCGGAAGCCGGGTATCGACTTCTGTTGCCTGCCGTCAGGAGTTTTATCAAGATCTGGATGCCGCAGCCCCAACACATAGTTTGGCCGCCGCTAATTAATTGCAGCAGAGTAAATTTCGCGAATGTTCAGCGACACCGACTTCACCCGACAAAGCCTTCACCGGGCGACCAGGCGATGAGTTCGTAAGCCGCCCACCCGGACGCCTACCCCGCCGCCCAGGGCTCCCGACCACGCCCATGTCAGATGTTCTACCGTTGCAGCGGAACATTTTTGGGCGCCCCAACGGAGCCCTCGTACCAACAAGCGGCCGTCACGAGGCCTTGGCCGTTGCCACGGAAGATCACCCCGAAGGTCGAAAAGTCTATGGGGAATACCCTTTCCGCAAGCTCCCCAATCCTCCTTCGGATTTGCACCGCAAGGCCGTTATTCCACACATGACGAAGGCGGGCATCAATCCGCTAGCCAGCCCTTCGGCAACCCGATGAATCGGCGGCGAACATTATGCATCTTTTCCCGGCTTGCAGCGGCGCGGGACACGCCAAAACGACCCACGATTTCTGTGGCCCCAAATGATCGGCCGCTATCCCACAATTGCGCGCAAAGCAGGCAGGTCACCCAGGTTCGCTGGGACACATCAAGCCATTGCCAAGTGACCCACGACTGCACACCCTGTGAGATTGGAATGAGCAGAATCATTTGCTCCGAGCGACTTACGCGCCAGTGACGATCACCGGCAAGCACCTGCAGGTTTCGACGGCGCCGGGGGCACTACGCGGCGGGCGTTATTGCGTTGGCCAGGTGCCGGGACGTGTAGTTCACCAGCGTGGGCACCAGCCCCCCGAATTGGGTGCCACCGAGCGTCAGGTTGATTGGGATGTCGACCCCAAGAATCTCCAGCGGCACCGTCGCTGTAAACGGATGCGGCGGAACCAAAAGCCCTTGGAAGGGAAGGTGAATGACGACCGGTATGTTTAGCGGCCCGAGGACTGGCACATCGAAGGTCACCGGCAACGACATGTCGACAATCGTTTCGCCATTGAGGAAGCCGTCCAAGACGACCGCCGGCGCGTCGATTAGGCCACCGACCACCATGAACGGGTTCCCGGTTGCTACGCCAGTGCCAATCGTTGTCCCGGCGGTGGCCAGTCCGTCGAGACCCGCAACCGGCGCGCCCGCGACACCGAAGAGGATCGACAACGGCAGACCGAAGTTGGCGTCGAGTACAAGTGCGGGCGGATCCAAGGTTCCGGAGATCGTCGTCGAAATGCTGGTATCGGTAAGCGCATTGAGCACGTTGGCGAGGTTGTGAGTCATCTGCGCGGGAATCGAGCCGGCAGGCAACAGGTTGCTGAAGCCCTGAACATCCTGCCCGGGGAGGGCCAGGATCGGGAACAGGTCCGCTACCGGCCCCAGCAATCTGATGTCGTTCAAGTTGCTGGTATCGAATCCGGTGATGAAGACATTGAGCAAGGCCTTCGTCGCGTCGTTGACCGCCAGGTTGTAGTTGCCGGCCGCGAACGCCTCGTAGGCTGGCTGCATGTCGGCCGGGAAGCCGGCCAGCCCGATCTGAAGGTCCTGACCCGCTTCCGAGAGCGACGTGCCGATCGTGTGGAAGTCGTTCATCGTGCCGGCGACGAACTGCTGAGCGTAGAGGCCGGGGTTGAAAGCTAGAAATCCCTGGATCCCGGTCTCGATGTTTTCCGGCAGGTGTGCCAGCTCAGTGGGTAGGTTCTGGATCGCGAGGCTGAGATCCTGCCCGAGCGTGTACGCATAGCCCTGCTGATTGGCGATCACCTGACGCAGCAACGGGAATGGGTCTTCAGACCATGCTGTGCCGAGGGCATTCAGGTTCGAGCTGGTGTTCTCAAAGAGTTGCTGCCAGGCACCGCCAGGCGCAGGTGTTGTGGTTGTGTCCCCGGAGGACGGGAACAGACCCGGTAGCAATGTCTGCAGGCCGCTCAATCCGGGCAGACTAGTGAGGGCGCCCGTGATGCCGCCGATCTGATCAGACAGCAACACGGCGCCGTCGCCGCCGATCAGAGCGGATGTGACGACGCCGATCTCCCCTCCGACACCGTTGAAGAACGGGCCCAAAGGTCCGGAGCCGACGAGCGAAGTCAGCACGCCATTGCCCCCCACCAGCGGGCCAAGGAGCCCACCAGTGCCCCCGAACAGGATCGGGTCCAACAGCCCCCCGCTACCACCGAGGATCCCGCCAACGCTTCCGCTACCTCCTGAGCTAGTGCCGAGGATCGATCCCAGAAGCCCGCTGAGAGGATCGGCGGCAGCGGCCGCACCGCCGTTCAGCGATTGGCCGAGCAATGCTTCGACGTTGACGACCTCGGCACTCAGATAGCTTGCAGCGCCACCGTTCAACAAGCGCACGAGCTCGGCATGAAACGCTGCCGCTCGGCCGTTGAGAGCCTGAAATTCCTGCCCATACGCACCGAAGAGGTGCGCGATGGCCGCCGATACCTCATCGGCGGCCGCAGCCGCCACGCCGGTTGTTGGCCCTGCGGCCGCCTCTGCGGCCGCCCCGAGCGTCGAGCGGATGCCCGCCAAATCTGCCGCCGCTGCCGTCACCATCTCCGGATCAGCGATCACGAACGACATAGTCAGCTCCCCTCGTTGCCCAGGGCTCCGGCGTTCCCTGCCTCGTTGCCCAACGCGTGACGCACGGCGCAGGGCGCGGGTACCCAGAGGGTGTCAGCCCCAAACCTGTTAGGCGAAGAATTGGCCGCAGGAGATTGGAGCCACGAATCTGTTCGAGGCATGCCAAGACAACCGGATGGCCGTGGTTGCGGCTCTCAGTCAACGCGACACCGTCACCGCCGGAGCCGACCACCACGTCGCGCCTGACCGTGCATCGAGGCCCACACGGACAGGTTCGCGTCATCTACTAGCTGAGCTTGATCGCATCCGCTAGCTGCGCGGACGCGCTCTGCAGGCCAGGGATGAGGCCTCCAAACTCCGTACCACCGAGGGTTATATGTTGAGTGACCGGCGGCGTATGCGGGAGCACCCGGAACACTATGGTCGACTCCACAGGCTGCAGCGGAGTCAAAATCCCACCAATCGGGATCGCTGACGTCAACGACTCTGTTCCAGAAATGGGCGACAGGTAGGTCGGCAGATCCAGCGTTATCGTCCCTTCGCCATTGAGGAACCCGTTGGCGATGACGGCAGGCGCATCAACAATGGCACCGAATGCCCCCGCGACATCGCCAGCCTGGACCGCATCAATAAAGGTCGTCGCACTTTGCAAAGCTGCCTGACCGGTGACGATCGGCGCCCCCAGCGCATCAAGAGCAAGCGTCAGAGGAAAACCAGTGGTGAACGATGGGTTCAACAAGGAGATGTTGGCCATGATCGATGTGTCGGTAACCGTCTGCAGCACGTTGGTCATGTTCTGCGAAATCTGACCGGGGATGGTGGTCATGGGCAGGAGATCACCCAAGGCGCCCTGCACGGTAACAACTGGCACATTGGTGTAATCGAAGCCGTTAAAGACCAAACCGAGGTAGCCCTTCCCCAGGATCTCGACCGCTCCACTGACATTGCCGGTCATGAGTGCTTGGAAGGCCCCCTGGTAGGCCGCCGGCAACGCCACCAATCCCGCCCCGAAGTCTTGGACCGAGTTCGACAAGGACGTAAACACCGTATTGGCGTAGGTCTGTTGGTTGGCGATGAATTGACTCAGGAAGGGCGCCGGATCGGCATTCCAGGTGGCGCCGATGGCTTGCAGGTTGGTCCACGTGTTGTCGAATAGGGTCTGGTAGGCACCGCCGACTGCAGCGGGGCTGCTCGCCGCCGCCGACAGAACCATCGGGGCCGCTAGCGCGGTAGGCACCTCACCGCCCCAGGCGCCCGCAACTCCCGGCAGCCCACCGAATATTCCCGGCAAGCCGCCCGCGCCGCCAGTACCGGCTTCAGCAAGCAAATAGCCCCAGGCATCATACACCGGAGCACCGCCATCGCCGCCCTTGCCACCGTCGCCCCACAGCAACCCGCCGCGGCCCCCGAGCCCGCCGGGCATAGACGGCGCTCCCTTGCCTCCGGCACCGCCGGTACCGATCAAGCCAGCGGCCCCGCCGTTACCGCCGGGCTGACCGGGGCCGCCGGGCGCCCCGTCGCCGCCCTTGCCCATCAAGATTCCACCGGGCCTGCCATCGCCGCCGGCCACCGTCGCGTTGGCCCCGTCGGCGATCAGCGACCGTCCCAGCATCATTTGCGTCGGCGCATTGACCACCTTGAGCAATTCCTGCATCGGCGGCCCGAAGACCGAAGAGTTCAACGCCTCGGCGCTGACATATGCCGCAGCGCCGCCATTCAGCAAACCCTCGAACTCGGCTTGAAACGCCGCCGCTTGGGCATTGAGCGCTTGAAATTCCTGCCCATAGGCACCGAACACTTGAGAGATCGCCGCCGACACCTCGTCACCGGCGGCGGCCACCACCGCGGTCGTGGGACCCGCGACTGCCGCACTGACTTCGCCTAACGCGGAGCGGATTGCCGTAAGGCTTTCCGTGGCCGCGCTGACCATCTCCGGCTGCACAAGTAGAAACGACATCCTTGGCTCCTCTCGCCCCGCCGTGGCGACCTCCCGATAATCACCAAGGCAGGTCGAGACTAATAGGGCACTGTATTAACCCGCTGGAAAACTGATGAATTTGTTCTCGCGCCCTAAGATATGACCCCTCCGCTCCGGGCCAGATCCTGTGGGAGTCCGATACCCACGAAATGGGGCGAGGTGAACCCACTCACGTCAAAGCAAACGGCGAACACCTCAACGGCTGGTCGGCGCGCCCGCGAGGACGAAGGACAGATTGGCGGCACCGCCGATGATCGGGCGTCGCGGCAAGCTCAGTCAGTGACTGGGCTTGCGCCGATCGCCTCGGCAAGCTGTTCGGGCAGCAAGGTCAGGAGCCCCGGTGCAACGCCGCCAAGCGGTGTGCCATTGACGGTGGCCGTGACGCCAAGATCCGGAATGGTCGCGGTGTAGGGGCCGGCCGGCACAAGAATTCCGTCCATCGGCAGATTCAGCGTCGTTGGGATGCCCAATGCGTCGATCGTCAACGGGAATGTGGACTGACCGTTGAGCAAGCCATTCGCAACGACAGCAGGAGCATCCAGCACTGCGGCGGTCGCCGCCAAGACGTTTCCGCTTTGCGCCGCAGTGACGAACGCTGTCGCGCTGGTACCAAACGCATCAATCGCATCGACAGGTCCGCCGAGGGCTTCAACTCCTAACGCCAACGGCAAACCCATAGTGGCGTCGATGGCCACCCCGATACCGGTGGGGCTGCTCGGATCTACGACGAGGGTCAGCGTTGAGGTAACGGCCGTGTTTGTGGCGGCGTTGACGATGTTGGTGAAGTTCTGCGATACCAGTTCCGGTACCGATCCGGCTGGCAGCAGGTTGGTGAAGTTCTGCGCCATCTGCCCAGGAATGCCCAAGATCGGCAAGAGGTCTCCAACTGTCCCCGTCGGAGTGATGCTCAGGACGGCATCCGAACCGGCAGTCACGTCAAGACCCGTGATGAACAGGTTTGCCAAACCCGATTCGAGATGGTCGGCCGCGCCACTGACGTTGCCGGCCATGAAGTCTTGGAAGGCCGCCTGATAAGCCGCCGGCAATGCCGCCGCTCCGGTACCAAAGTCATGGGCAGCGCTTTGCAGTGCCGTGCTGATCGTCTGGGCGTAGCCGAGCTGATTGGTGACCAGCGAGTGTAGGAACGCGCCCGGGTCAGCGGCCATTAGGGAGTGGGTACCGAGCTGGATATCGGCCGGCAAGTGCGCCAACGCCGCGGGCAAATTGCTGACTGAGCTTTGCAGCGCAGTCGCGGCAGTCTGCGCGTAGCCCATCTGGTTGGCGATCAGCTGATGTAGGAACGGCGCCGGATTGGCCGCCCAGGCGCCGTCGAGACTTTGCAGGTTGGTGACCGTATTGGAGATCAGCGTCTGATACGGCGCGGCGACGACGTCGCCGAATGTGTTTGGGGTGACAGGAGCCGGCGCGGATGTCCCTGGCGTGTCTGTGCCGCCCACCGCAACGCCGCTGCCGGAACCAGACCCACTCACCGCGACACCGCCATCCGAGCCGGGGTCACTCACCGCGACACCACCATCGGAGCCGGGGTCAGTTGCAGCGACGCCACCCGCGGACACAGTCGTCCCGTCGGACGACGAGGCGGTAGTGCCGGAGGTAACCGCACCATCCGTCGCACCGGCCGAGACAGTGCCAGCGGTCGCACCGGAGGCAACCGAACCGGTCGTCGCACCGGCCGAGACAGTGCCAGCGGTCGCACCGGACGAAACAGAACCGGCCGCCGAGCCGGACGCGACCGAACCGCTCGTCACGCCCGAGGTCGATGTTCCCGTGGTCGCGGACTGACTGCCGGATCCGCCGGTGCCGATTATCGGGTGCCCCAACAGCGCCTGGGCAGGCGCGTTGACCGCGTTCACCAGCCCCTGCTCGGCCATGGACAAGTCTTGTTGCGCGGTGGCCTCGACGCTGGCATAGGCAGCCGCACCAGCCCGCATCAACCTCACCAGCTGGTCGTGAAATCCCCTCAGTTGGGCGCTCACGACCTGGAATTCCTGGCCGTGGGCGCCAAATAGCTGCGAGATCGCCGTCGATACCTCGTCGCCGCCGGCAGCCAGCACGTCAGTCGTCGGCCCCGCCGCCGCAGTGGCCTCACTGAGCGCCGAGCGAATGCTCGCCAAATCGCCCGCCGCGGCCGCCACCGTGTTTGGCACCACATTCACAAACGACATATCGCTTGCCTCTCGCTCCGCTGCGACGATGACCGCTGGTCACCAAGCAGGAACAAAACTAGTGCGGCAACGGCGACGTGCGCGAAAGTCGAAGCGAACTGACAGCATTCACTACGGAACCGGACAGGAGCGTGCGGAATCAGAAGGCACCGGTGCGGGGGCCGTGGCGAATCGGCACGAAAGTGCCCCCGGCTCGGGTGGATGTGGCCGGGTCACCCGACGCCTGGTCAATCGTTCAGCTGCGCAACACGGCGCCGACTCGCTGGGCAGCGCATTGCACCGCGGCGTCGCGTGCCGCGCTCGCGTCGTCTTCGGTCAGCGTGCGATCCGGTGCGCGGAACCGCAGCGCGAAGGTCAACGATTTTCGGTCGTCCCCGATTTGCGGGCCGGTAAAGACGTCGAACAGCTGCAGATCCTCCAGCAGATCTCCGGCACCGTCTCGGACGGCATCGGCGACCATCTGTGCCGAGACGTCGGCGGCCACCACCAGGCTGAGATCCTGGAACACCGCGGGAAAGGGTGAAACCCGCAGTGCTGGCAGCGTTTCGACAATGGGTATCGCGTCGAGATTTAGCTCGAGCGCGCAGGTGCCCTTCGGCAGGCCGGCCCGTTCGATCACCGCGGGATGCAGCTGGCCGGCGTGACCGACGACGGCTTCACCGACGAGCACCTCCGCGCATCGCCCCGGATGCCACGGCAGGTGTTGAGTGGCCCGCAGCATCACGTCGACGGCGCTGGCGCGCGCGATGATACGCACCGCTTCGAAGGCGTCGGCGGCCTCGACGGCGCGACCCGGGCCCCACGGTCCCCGCGGTTCACGTAGGCCAGTCAGCACCGCAGCGACGTGCTGTGGTTGGCGGGGCAGGGACGCATCCAGCGCGGCAATCTCCCCGTCGGTGGGCCGGCGGTGCACGGGAATTAGCTCGATGCCGCGAGTCTGATCAGTTGGCTGGACCACCTGCGCCACGGCGTAGAGCGCGACATCTGCCAGACCCCGGGAGACGTTGCGCCCCAGTGCCTCAAGCAGCGCGGGAAGCAATGTCGTGGCCAGCTGGGGACGGTCGGCTTCCAATGGATTGACAACATTTGTCGTCGCCCGTCGCGGATCGTCGGCGGCCAGCCCCCACAGGTCAAATACGCCGGCGGGCAGAAAAGGCGTCGGCAGGATCTCGGTGAATCCGGACAGTGCCAGCGACTTTCCGATCGCGCGGCGGCGCCGCTGGCCAGCGGTCAGCCCGCGACCCGCTGGCGCGGAGGGCAGCACCGAGGGAATAGCCTCGAGCCCCTCCAACCGCATCACTTCCTCAACGAGGTCAGCGGGCTGCTGAAGGTCCGGTCGCCAACTTGGCGGTGTCACGGTCAACGCCGCCTGGTCATCGACAAGCACCTCAGCACCGATCTGGGCCAGCCGCCGGGCTGTTGTGCCCGGGCCGTAGACCACTCCCGCAAACCGATCCGGCAGGTCAGCGTCGATCCGGATCGGTGGTGGCGACCAGTCACCGCGCGGCGGGTCACCCCGCCAGTCAGTCAGCGTCGGCGACACCGCTCCCCCGGCGATGTCGGCGAGCAGCGCCGCACAGCGATCCAGAGCGGCCACCGAAACTGCGGGGTCAACCGACCGTTCGTACCGGCGCGCCGCCTCACTGGGCAAGTGCAGTCGCCGCTGCGTGCGTGATACCGCGGCGGCGTCCCATATCGCCGCCTCGAGCAGCACATCGGTGGAATCGCCGCGCACCTCGGTGCTGGCCGCGCCCATGACGCCCCCGATCGCGGTGGTCGCGACCTCGTCGACGATCAGCACGTCGGTGGGATCGAGCCGGCGTTCCACATCGTCGAGAGTGACCACGGTTTCCCCGGGCCAGGCAAAGCGCACACTGAACGCCCCGCTGATCCGGTTGCGGTCGTGCGCATGCATCGGGTGACCCAGTTCCAGCATCACGTAGTTGGTCACATCCACTGCCGGCGAGGTCACGCGCATACCGCACATCAACAGCCGGCGTTGCAGCCACCATGGCGACACAGCGCCCGGGTCGATGCCGGTGACGGGACGCAGCGCAAACCGGCGCACGCCGGTCTCGGGGTGCACGTTCAACGGCCATGCTTCGCCCTCGGCCGGTAACGGTGCGACATCGGCGGGATCGACAAAGTCCAGGTCGAATGCGCACGCGATCTCACGGGCCAAACCGCGGATCGACATGCAATAACCACGGTCGGGGGTGATGGCCAGATGGAAGACCACGTCATCAAAACCCAGGATGTCGGCGGCCGCTGCCCCAGGCTGGGCGGTTCCGGGCGGCAACACCAGGATCCCGGAATGCTCAGCCCCCAGACCGAGTTCGGCCGCCGAGCACATCATCCCCTTTGATTTGCGGCCATAGGTCTTGCGGACGACGATCTCGAATCCACTGGGCAAGATGGTGCCGGGCAGGGCCCCTACGACCAGGTCACCAACCGCAAAGTTGGTTGCGCCACAAACAATCTCGCGGCCCTCGCCCTCACCGAAGTCGACACTACAGGCACGGATCGGCTTCTTGAACCCGGAGAGCTCTTCAATCTCGATCACGCGGCCAACGGTCAACGGCCCGGTCACAGGTCCCACCGGAGTCACCGCTTCGACTTCGTGGCCGATGCGCACCAGCGCCTGCTCGAGCTCCTCCGGCGAGACATCCCACCCCGGCGCACCGGCCGCAACAACCTCACGCAGCCAGCTATAAGGGACACGCATCAGGCACCAACCCCGAACGGCAACGAGAACCGGACGTCGCCTTCAACCATGTCCCTCATGTCTGGAATTCCATTGCGGAACTGCAGCGTTCGCTCAAGACCCATACCGAATGCAAATCCTGAATACACTTCTGGATCAATTCCCGCGGCCCGCAACACGTTTGGATGCACCATTCCGCAGCCGCCCCATTCCACCCAGTCAGCTCCGCCCTTCTTGTTGGCAAACCATACATCGACCTCGGCGGAGGGTTCGGTGAATGGGAAAAAGTGCGGCCGAATTCGGGTGCGCGCCAGTGGCCCGAATTCCGAGCGGGCAAAGGCATCCAGCGTTCCGCGTAGGTGCGCCATGGTCAGCCCACGGTCCACGGCAAGACCCTCTACCTGATGGAACACCGGCGTGTGGGTGGCATCGAGCTCGTCGGTTCGGAATGTCCGGCCGATTGAAATGATGTAGACCGGCAACTCGCGCTCCAGCAAGGTCCGTACCTGCATCGGCGAGGTATGGGTCCGCAGCAACTGCCGAGAATCCTCCGGCGCGATGTAGAAGGTGTCTTGTTCGCTGCGCGCGGGGTGATCAGGCGGAAAGTTCAGAGCATCGAAGTTGAACTGCTCGGTCTCGACCTCCGGCCCTTCCGCCAGCTCCCATCCCATCGCGATGAAGGTGTCGGCGATGTGCTCGGCCAATATCGTGATCGGGTGCCGCGCGCCGGTCGGCTGCCGGGTCGACGGCAATGTGACGTCAATGCGCTCGGCCACCAACACGGCCGCGTCACGTTCGGCCCGCAGGACCGCCAACCGTTCGTCATAGCTGCACTGCGCGTCACCGCGAGCGAGGTTCACCGCCTTACCGGCGTCCGCGCGCTGTTCTTTGGGAAGCGTGCCCAAGGATTGGCGGGCCAGCGCCAGCGGCGAGCGGTCGCCGAGGTGCTCGGTCTTGGCGCGTGCCAATGCCTCCAGGTTGTCGGCCGAAGCAAAGGCCTGATGGGCAAGTTTGACTACGTTCGTCAATCCTTGCGGCGAAAGGTCGACGGGTTGATCACCCACGCGGCGACACTCTCCTTGCTGACGAGGTTGGGTATAGCTGCCTGGCTTCCCCCCGCACGGGAGTGGTGCTTGTACCCCGCAGGGGGCCACCCACCTCAGTCCGTCCCCCGTCCAACAAGTGGGTCCTCAAAGGACCCACGTCATCGCGGGGTGGGGTCACGGCACGGGTACGACGCAGATGCCGATCATAAGTCATGATCGGTTCGCTTCAGCGAACCCCACTGTACCCAGACATTCACTACCGGTCGGCGCTGCGCCTAAGCCGACGCGACCCGCATCGTTGTCCAGCGCGCCAAGCCGTATGCGACCAACGCACCCACCGCCCCCAGCGCCACCCCACTCGCCGATGTCCAGCGGGTATGTGCCAATAGCAGGAAACCGAACCCCGACGAGACCATCAGTAACGCGTAGCGCGCGGGAGTCCAGCGAATCGGGTGCCTGAAGCGCGCGGTCACCAGCATGCCCAGCAACAACGAAACGGCATGACCCGAGTCGGTGAAATCGCCGCCGGCGACCGCAGCCGCCAAGCCCAGGGCAACCCACCAGCCAATCCACGCCGGCCGCCACCGTCGCGAAATTGCCGCGGTAAGCGCCCCCAACACCGCCAGCGCGCCGTAGCTCATACCGACGTCGCTGACGTGGGCGATCGAAACGGGCAACCAACCGAACTCGACCGCACCGGCAAGCGTCGCCGCTACTAGTAGCGTCGCCCCTAGATGGCCGACGAAAAACGCGACGGTAAGCCGCGCGGTGCGCAAGTGGAGCTCGGCAAGGGCGAGCAGACAGGCCAGGCACGGGAGCCAGAAGTAGAGCGGACCCTCGTCGATGACGAAGGCGCTGTTCCACAGGGTTGCCAAGCGGCCATGCGCCAGATTGTGCAGGTTGGTGCTGGCATGGCGAATCACTCGCTCGTGAGCCTGCGGACCAAGCATCAGCATTGCGATGCTCACCGAGGCGAGCGCCGCTAGGTAGCTGACCGTGAAGCGGACCCGCGCGAGCCGGCACACGATGGCGAAAATCCACTGAATCGCGTAAGTCATTGCCTTCTACTATGCCTGCAAATCTGTGTCCGCGGTGTCACCAATAGTTGCCAGGTCTTTACGAGTGGTGAGGCGATAAATCGCCAAGTCCGGCGGAATCCCGGTTAGCTTGCCGGCAAACATCGGCCTGCGTGCCCGCTTGGCGACGACGCGCATGGCATCCAACTCGCTTTGTGGGATCAAGTCCAGGGTGGGGCTCGAGATCATGACGCCGCCCTTGGTAGCGCGTTCCATCACCCGAGCTGCGATGTTGACGTCGACTCCGAGCCAGTCAGCCGCCAGCCGCTGCGGTCGGCCGGTGTGGATACCGACTCGCATTCGCGGCGTATAGCCCTCCACTTCAACAGCTTTCACGGCATCTTGAGCAATCAGGACGGCACGCACCGCGACGGTGGGGTTGCGGAACACCGCCATGATCCCGTCACCCAAGCGCTTGACGATATGTCCACCGGCATCCAATAACGGCGGCTCGACGGCCCGCGCCACCTGCCGCAGCAATTTCAGGGCCGCGTCGTCGCCGGCTTGCAGCGACCACGTCGAGAAACCCACCAAATCGGTGAAGACCAGCGTCACCTCCGCATTCGCCGGCCGGCGCGAAACCGCCTCGGTGAACGCCTGCCACACCTGAAGCACACTCAGGCTGACCTCCCGCGATGCGGCATCGCGATCCCCCAGCAGCCGGTCGGCGGCCCGCGCCGCGGCACGGGGACCGCCGTCACCGGCGGTGGATAGCGGATCACCGAACTCAGGATCGCCGGGCAATAATCGCCGCGCTCGTCGGACGAAAGCCACCACACCAGGACTGTGGTTCGTGGATCTCAGCCACTCGACCGGAGAGCGTCGACGCGGGGCAGTCGCAGCCAGCGTGATCGCCGTCTCATCGGGCACGCCGGGATCCCCGTTGTCAGCGCCGACTTCCACCTCGCAAGGGTAGGTGGTGGTGGCTGACCCAGGCAACGACGGCCAAGCGGGTGTGTCACACCCTCCGAACAAACGCCCAGATCACCGTGGATCTGAGGCGTTGGACACGTCTAGAAACCGGGCACGAAGTCATCCAAGAGGCCCGTGATCAGGCCACCAAACTTGCTTCCGTCCAAGAGAATGGCGGTCGGCGCACCACTAGTCGGTGTCAACGTGAGCGTAGCGACGCTGGTGGGAGCCAGCAGACCCCCAACCGGGACACTGACATCCACCGACGTGTATCCAGACCCGTCCGGCGCGGGAACCATCTGCGATATTGCGGTTTGGCCGAACAGGAAGCCGTTCACCGCGCTGCCGGGAGCTGTCAGCAGGGCACCGGCCGCCCCTAGCAGGTCCCCACTTTGCACCGCGCCCGAAAATGCCGTGCCGCTGGCCTGCAGCGCAGCCGCCGTGGTGATCGCCGGGCCGAGCGCGTTCACCCCGAGCCGGAGCGGGAGGGGGACGTTGAGCGATCCCGAGTCGATGACGACTTCTCCCAGTGGCGAGGCTGTCCCGTTCAGCGTCCGGGCCACCGGACCGAATGGAGTATCGAAGCTGTAGGGAGCGCTGAACGGCACGCCCAACAGTGAGTCACCGAGCAACGCGCCGACAACGCCACCGCTGGTCCCGTCGGCCGCGGCGGCGGTGTAGCCGCCTGCGGTCGGCCCAACCAATGAGTGCCCCAGTAGCGCCTGGGCTGGCCCATTGACCACACCGAGTAACGCCTGCTTGGCAGTGACTTCGGCGCCGGCATACGCGGCTGCGGCGGTGTTCAACAGGGCGACGATCTGCTCATGAAACGCGGCTGCCTGGGCGCCCAGCTCCTGGAACTCCTCGGCGGCCGACCCAAATGCAGCGGTGACGGCTATCGAAACTCCATCGGCCGCGGGTGCGACAAGCTCGATCGTCGGTGCCGCGGCAGCAGCCTGGGCCGCAGTTAGGGCCGAGCCAATGCTTTCCACATTGTCGGCCGCTGCGGCCACCATTTCGGGCGCCACGTTCAGAAACGACATAGCTCTGTCTCCCTTGATTGACCAAAAGATTCACCAGCTAAACACCGCGAAAGTTAGTGTACAGCCGAGCAAACGTCCTGTTTATAACAATTTCTTGGGAGCTCTCCCCGAGGCCGGATTTCCGCTACCCGCGATGTCGGCCAGCCACGGTTCAGGTGCCGCCCCAGCCGCCAGTCAGCGGCCCTCACGGGAGCGGCCGGGACCGAATTTCTGGACAACAAACAGGCTGATCACGCCGTTGCTACACCACTGTGGACACTCGGTAACACCATCGCCGGATATCCGCCGAAACCGTAGACAACGTGCGTTGTCACCGCCTATCGTGAGCGCAAATTGAACGCATGGAGGCCGTGATGACAGCCACCTCTCCGCCAGCGGCCAACCCGCTCGGGCCAGACTCGCTGACCTGGAAGTACTTCGGCGACCTGCGCACCGGGATGATGGGCGTGTGGATCGGCGCGATCCAAAACATGTATCCCGAGCTGGGCGCTGGCGTCACGGAACACTCGATCCTGCTCCGCGAGCCACTGCAGCGGGTGGCCCGGTCGGTCTACCCCATCATGGGTGTGGTCTACGACGGCGACCGCGCCGCTCAGACCGGACAGCAGATCAAGGGTTATCACCGAACCATCAAGGGCGTGGACGCCGATGGACGTCGCTACCACGCACTCGATCCGGAAACCTTCTACTGGGCACATGCCACGTTCTTCATGCTGGTGGTCAAGGTGGCCGAATACTTCTGCGGTGGCTTGACCGAGGCCGAGAAGCGCAAGTTGTTCGACGAGCACGTGCAGTGGTACCGGATGTATGGGATGAGCATGCGCCCGGTACCCGAGACGTGGGAAGACTTTCAGGATTTCTGGGAGCGGGTGGGCCGCGACGAACTCGAGATCAATCAGGCCACCCTCGACATTTTCAATATGCGCATCCCCAAGCCGAAGTTCGTACTCATGCCCACAGGCATCTGGGACCAGCTGTTCCGACCGCTGGTGGCCGGTCAGCGCTGGATTGCCGCCGGCCTGTTCGAGCCGGCCGTCCGTGAGAAGGCGGGCATGCACTGGACCCAGGGCGACGAGGTGTTGTTGCGATTGTTCGGCAAGGCCGTCGAGCTGGCGTTTCTGGCGGTGCCCGATGAGATCCGGCTACACCCCCGGGCGCTGGCCGCCTACCGACGGGCTGAGGGACGAGTCAAACGTGACGCTCCACTGGTCGAGGCGCCCAGTTTCATGGCGCCTCCATCGGATCGCCGTGGCCTGCCCATGCATTACTTCCCGCCACGCGCCCACCCGGCCAAGGTATTGCTCGAACGGGCGGGATCGCTGGTCCACAGCACCCTCTCGATCGCCGGGCTGCGGCCCGCTCGCGGTCGGAGTCGCACCACGACCGCGGCCTAGGAATCAGCGATCGCTGCTCAATGCCCGGGCGCTCTGATACAGACAAATGGCCGCGGCCGCGGCCACGTTGAGGCTCTCCGCTCCCCCAGACATCGGAATGCGGACGCGGTGATGCGCCGCAGCAGCGACCTCGGCCGACAATCCGTGTGCTTCCGGGCCGAACAGCCACGCGGTGGGAGCTTCGAGCAGTTGGTCGATGTCGTCGAGGGACTTCTCACCGTCTAGCACGCTGGCCAGCACCTGTAGACCGGCCCCACGTAACGCACCAAGCGCTGCGCTGGTGTCAGGCGCGACGATGACGGGAATCGCAAAGATGCTGCCGGCCGATGCGCGCAAACACTTCCCGTTATAGGGATCGACACTGTTGCCGGCCAGAACCACCGCGTTGGCCCCCATGGCATCGGCAATGCGGATGAGTGTGCCCGCGTTGCCCGGCTCGCCGATCTCGACGGCCACCGCAACCAGCCGCGGCGCACCGCTGAGTACCTCCGCCAATCCGGTCGTCGGCATTTCGCAGACGGCAACGAGGCCGCTTGGGGTAACGGTGTCGGACAAAGCCTTTGCGGCACGCTCTGTCACCACATAGACCGGCGCATCCTGCCGGGCTAGCAGCGGCTCGTGCCGTTGCTCGGCGGCCTCGGTGACATACAGCTCGCGGATCAGCCCGCGCGCCGCCGCGGCCTCGACGAGGTTAGGCCCTTCGGCGAGAAAGCGGCTCGTGCGGCGACGCCCCACGTGGCGCTGCAATTTTGCCGCTGCCGAAACCCTGGCCGAGCGCTCGGTGAGAATCTGAGCGGGGCCGGTGGGCCGGCTCCGCTCAGATTCGTGCACGGCATACGCGGTCGCCGGATAGCGACGAAAGTGCCCGGCTCCTCGTCGGGCCGGGCACAGCCCGCATCGTCGCCAGGTTAAGCAGCCTCTCCGGAGGGGGCGTTGACATCCTCCGGCAACGCAGCGCGGGCAACATCGACCAGCGCGGTGAACGCCGCCGGATCGGTGATCGCGATGTCAGCCAGGTTCTTGCGGTCCACCTCGACGCCAGCGGCCTTGAGCCCCTGAATCAGCCGGTTGTAGGTGATGTCGTTGGCACGCGCGGCCGCATTGATGCGCGAGATCCACAATTTCCGGAACTCGCCCTTGCGCGCGCGACGGTCACGGTAGGCGTAGTTCAGTGAATGCAGCTGCTGCTCTTTGGCTTTGCGGTAGAGCCGCGACCGCTGGCCGCGATAGCCTTTCGAGGCTTTTAGGACTGAGCGCCGCTTCTTGTGGGCATTAACTGCCCGCTTAACGCGTGCCATGGGTTGTTCCTACTCTCATTCGGACGTGGTTGGTCAGGTGCTGGCGCCGGCCGGTCTTTGAGACGGCGGGTTAGCCATTCAGCAGCGATTTGACTCGCTTGGTGTCGTTGGCGGCCACCGTGGTGCGGCCATCCAGGCGCCGGGTTCGCTTGCTCGACTTGTGCTCGAGCAGGTGCCGACGGTTGGCCTTCTGCCGGACAATCTTTCCGGTACCGGTACGCCGGAAGCGCTTCGAGGCCCCGCTGTGGGTCTTAGCCTTGGGCATTTTTCCTCAGTTCTGGTATTCGCTAACGAGTTAGTTCGGTTGGTTGTCACCGTCGGCCGAATGGGCCACGGGGTCGTCAGGATGCCGGGCCCTGGCACGTGTCTTTGCGCCGCGGTGCGGTGCCAGCACCATCGTCATGTTGCGCCCGTCCTGCTTGGCGGAGGTTTCGACGAACCCGTACTCGGCGACATCGGCGCCCAGCCGCTGCAGCAGTCGGTAGCCCAACTCCGGCCTGGACTGCTCGCGCCCGCGGAACATGATGGTGACCTTGACCTTCGATCCCGCCTCCAGGAAGCGGATCACGTGGCCCTTTTTGGTCTCGTAATCATGGTCGTCGATCTTCGGCCGCAGCTTCTGTTCTTTGACAACGGTCTGCTGCTGGTTGCGGCGGGATTCACGCGCCTTTTGCGCCGCCTCGTACTTGTACTTGCCGTAGTCCATGATCTTGCAGACCGGTGGTCTGGCGTTCGGGGCAACTTCGACAAGGTCGAGGTCGGCATCCGCGGCGACGCGGAGTGCGTCTTCGATACGCACTATGCCTACCTGCTCCCCTCCTGGGCCGATCAATCGGACTTCAGGTACGCGAATGCGCTCGTTGACGCGGGTCTCAGTGCTGATGGGGCCTCCCTGGTTGGTCTTATTCCACGGCGGTCAGAGCCCGGACGGGCGGGAATCAACGCGGTGGAATGCCAAGCCATCAGCAAAAAGCCCTGCGCTAGCAGGGCCCAATGCCGACCGATCGCGGGCCCAGTAGTGACTACTGCAGCCGCCTGCGTCACACGCAGAACAGGCAATTTCGTGATGCCTGTGACCGGACCACACAACCTTGAAAACCGAGAAAGTTCTCGTGGCTAGCGGTGGGAGTGGGACTCCACTTAACTGTCCCTGGCCTTCGCCGGGATGGTCGCGACCGTCAGTCTAGCAGCCACGACGCTCTACCCGGACAATGTGCTCACCCAGCCGCCGACCCGCGCGCACCAGGGCGGTAGGACTCGGCTGCCACTTCGCCGGGATTTTCCGGTTCATAAGGAATATCCTCGCGGTCTGTGACCGTCACAAAGCCTCGCTCGGTGCAGGGTAGGCACATCTCTCGGTATGACTGGGTTCCGGCCGCCGCTGGCTGGGCCGTCGGGGTCATCGCGACCCTGTCACTGCTGGCCAGCATTTCGCCGCTGGTTCGGTGGATCATCAAGGTTCCCCGAGAATTCATCAACAGTTATCTGTTCAATTTTCCCGACACCAGCTTCGCCTGGTCTTTTGTGCTGGCACTGCTGGCGGCGGCCCTGGCCGCGCGTAAACGGATCGCCTGGCTACTGCTGCTGACCAACGTCGTCTTGGCGGCTTTCCTCAACGCCGCCGACATCGCCGCGGGCGGCAACACCGCGGCCCAGAACTTCGGCGAAAACCTCGGGTTCGCAGTACACGTGGTGGCGATCGTCGTGCTGGTGCTGGGATATCGGCAGTTCTGGGCCAAGGTCCGCAGGGGTGCACTGTTCAAGGCGGCCGCGGTGCTGGTGGCCGGTGGTGCGATCGGAATCCTGGTGTCCTGGGGCCTGGTCGAGCTGTTTCCGGGATCCCTCGCGCCGCACGACCGTTTGCCCTACGTGGCCAACCGGGTGATCGGCTTCGCCCTGGCCGATCCCGACCTGTTCACCGGCCGGCCGCACGTCTTCCTCAACGCCATGTTCGGCTTGTTCGGCGCTCTCGCCCTAATTGCGGCCACCATCGTGCTGTTTCAGTCCCAGCGTGCCGACAACGCGTTGACCGGCGAGGACGAGTCGGCCATCCGGGGGTTGCTCGAGCTGTACGGCAACAGCGACTCGCTGGGCTACTTCGCGACCCGTCGCGACAAGTCGGTGATATTCGCCTCCAGCGGCCGTGCCGCCATCACCTATCGGGTCGAAATCGGTGTCTGCCTGGCCAGTGGCGATCCGGTAGGCGACCCGCGGTCGTGGCCGCAAGCGATCGACGCATGGCTACGGCTGTGCCAGACCTATGGTTGGTCGCCCGGTGTGATGGGGGCCAGTTCACAAGGGGCCAAGGCATATCGCGAGGCGGGTTTGAACGCGCTTGAACTCGGCGACGAGGCGATCTTGGTGCCCGCCGATTTCACGCTGTCCGGCCCCGACATGCGCGGCGTGCGCCAAGCCGTGACCAGGGCACGTCGCGCCGGTCTGACGGTGCGCATCCGGCGTCACCGGGATATCTCCGACGCCGAAATGGAACAGACGATCGATCGCGCCGACGGCTGGCGCGACACCGAATCCGAGCGCGGCTTCTCGATGGCGCTCGGCCGCCTCGGCGACCCGGCCGACACCGACTGCTTGTTGGTCGAGGCGCTTGACCCCGACGACCTGGTAGTGGCGATGTTGTCGCTGGTGCCTTGGGGTACCAGCGGGGTCTCCCTGGACCTGATGAGACGTTCTCCGCAATCGCCCAACGGCACCATCGAGCTGATGGTCAGCGAACTGGCGCTGCGCGCCGAAGGCCTCGGCATTAGCCGCATCTCGCTGAACTTCGCGATGTTCCGGTCGGCTTTCGAGCAAGGCGCCCAATTGGGCGCCGGGCCGGTGGCCCGCTTGTGGCGTTGGCTGCTGGTCTTCTTTTCCCAGTGGTGGCAAATCGAGACGCTGTACCGATCCAACCAGAAGTATCAGCCGCAATGGGTGCCCCGCTACGCCTGCTATGAGGACGCGCGGGTGATCCCCAAGGTGGGTGTCGCCTCCGTGATCGCCGAGGGGTTCCTGGTATTGCCATTCAGCCGGCGCAACAAGGTGCACACCGGTCACCATCCCGCGGTCCCCGAACGGCTGGCGGCCACCGGTTTGTTGCACCATGACGGATCGGCGCCCGACGTCAGCGGGCTGCGGCAATCGGCAATTGCCGACGGCTACGACCCCCAACGTCGGCTGCCCGAGCAAGTCCGGGTGCGGCTGAACAAGTTGAAGAAATTGCGCAGCAGCGGCATTGACGCCTATCCGGTGGGCGAACCGCCCACTCATACAGTCGCGCAAGCGATGGACGCCGACGACCAGGCGAGCGTGTCGGTATCCGGGCGGATCTTGCGGGTACGCAACTACGGTGGAGTGCTGTTCGCGCACTTGCGCGACTGGAGCGGCGAGATTCAGGTGCTGCTGGACAACTCGCGACTCGAGCAGGGCCGCGCCGCGGATTTCAACGCGGCCATAGACCTTGGTGACCTGGTCGAGATGACCGGGCAGATGGGTTCGAGCAAGACCGGAACGCGATCACTGATCGTGCACCGCTGGCGTCTGATCGGTAAGTGCCTGCGCCCCTTGCCCAACAAGTGGAAGGGGTTGACCGATCCCGAAGCCCGAGTGCGGACCCGCTACGTAGACCTCGCTGTCAACGCCGAGTCGCGCGCCCTCATCACGGCCCGCAGCGCGGTGCTGCGCTCCGTCCGAGAAACCCTGTCCGCCAAGGGGTTCATCGAGGTCGAGACACCCATCCTGCAACAGGTACACGGCGGCGCAACGGCCCGCCCGTTCATCACCCACATCAACACCTACTCCATGGACCTGTTCTTGCGCATCGCGCCGGAGCTGTATCTCAAGCGGCTGTGCGTCGGCGGGGTGGAACGGGTCTTCGAACTCGGCCGGGCCTTTCGGAATGAGGGCGTCGACTTCAGCCACAACCCGGAGTTCACCCTGTTGGAGGCCTATCAAGCGCACGCCGACTACCGGGTATGGATCGACAGCTGCCGCGAGCTGATCCAAAACGCCGCCCAGGCCGCCAACGGTGCACCCGTCGCGATGCGCCCGGCCGGCGGCGGCCGCCTCGAACCGGTGGACATCTCGGGGGTCTGGGCGGTCAAGACCGTGCACGACGCGGTGTCAGAGGCCCTCGGTGAGCAGATCGACGCCGATACCGACTTGGCCACCCTGCGCAGGCTGGCCGACGCCGCACGCATCCCCTATCGGGCGCAGTGGGATGCCGGCGCGGTGGTGCTGGAGCTCTACGAACACCTGGTGGAGAGCCGCACCGAGCAGCCGACGTTCTACCTCGACTTCCCGACCTCGGTGTCCCCGCTGACCCGGCCGCATCGCAGCAAGCCCAGAATCGCCGAACGTTGGGACCTGGCGGCCTGGGGCGTCGAGCTTGGTACCGCCTACAGCGAGCTCACCGACCCCGTCGAACAGCGGCTCCGCTTGGAGGAGCAGTCTTTGCTCGCCGCCGGCGGGGATCCCGAAGCGATGCAGCTCGACGAAGACTTCCTGCAGGCCATGGAATACGCGATGCCGCCCACCGGGGGCCTCGGCATGGGCGTCGACCGGGTCGTCATGCTGATCACCGGGCGCAGCATCCGTGAAACGCTCCCGTTCCCGCTGGCCAAGCCGCACTAATCCCAGCCAGCTCACAGCTATTCCCCGCGGTTGGGGGCCGGTGATGTTTGACAATGAGACCGTGACAACGTCGCCGCCTGCCCTGGCGCGCGTGTTGGCCAGTACTCACACCTCTTTGATGCATGGTTGGGTGCCGGACACCGTGCAGGTCGTGACCGCGATCGTGCTGCTGCTTGCCATCGGTTGGCGATCTCGGCGGCGACTACCCGCGGCCGTGATTTTTGGCGCCATAGCGGCCTGGGCAACCCGTTGGTACCTGGGCACACTGGCCAATGAGCCCGTCCCGGCGGCGTTGTGGGTGTGGGTCGGGTTGACCGCGGTGGCCGCGGCGATGCTGGTCGTGGGCTGGCGCGGGGCCCGCTGGCGACGCCGCACCGCCTCCCTGGTCGCAGTTCCACTCTGTGCGCTTTGCGCGGCGCTGGGGCTCAACATCTGGGTCGGCTACTTCCCGACCGTGCAGGCCGCGTGGAATCAGCTGAGCTCTGGCCCGTTGCCGGATCAGGCGGACCCGGCCGCGGTTGTCGCGATGGCCGGCAAGGGAGTGCGCCCAGCGCACGGCAGCATGGTTCCGGTGGCGATCCCGTCCAACGCGTCGCACTTCAAACACCGGGGTGAACTCGTCTATCTGCCTCCCGCCTGGTTCGCCAGCTATCCGCCGCCGCGGCTGCCGGCGGTGATGATGATCGGCGGCCAGTTCAACACGCCCGCCGACTGGGCGCGCGCCGGTAACGCCCTGCGCACGATCGACGATTTTGCGCTCGCCCACAACGGCAATGCACCGGTGCTGGTGTTCGTGGATTCCGGGGGCGCCTTCAACAACGACACCGAATGCGTCAACGGGCGGCGCGGCAACGCAGCCGACCATCTAACTAAAGATGTTGTGCCCTATATGATCTCGGCGTTTGATGTCAGCCCCGAACCATCAAACTGGGGCATTGTGGGCTGGTCGATGGGCGGGACCTGCGCGGTAGATCTGACCGTCATGCACCCTTCCCTGTTCAGCGCCTTTGTTGATGTTGCGGGCGACTTTTACCCAAACGCGGGAAACAAGGCGGAAACCATCACCAGGCTTTTCGGCGGCAATGCTGACGCCTGGGCCGCGTTCGACCCGACAACGGTGATCAACCGACATGGGCAGTACACCGGAATTTCGGGCTGGTTCAGCATTTCGGTACCGGCGGGGCCGGGAGCCGCGCGTGACGTCGCGATCACCGACCCCGCCGTGATGCGGCTGGCCGGACGCGAAGCCGCCGCCAATCCGAGCAACCAGACCGCCGCGGCCAACTCCTTGTGCGCACTGGGTCGCGCCAACGGCATCGACTGCGCGGTGGTCCCCCAGCCGGGACGGCACGACTGGCCCTTCGCCGACCAGGTGTTCGCCCGGGCGCTGCCGTGGCTGGCCGGTCAGCTGGGGACCCCGGGAGTGCCTCGTATTCCGCTGCCAGGCACGGCGTCTCCGGCGACTCAGGTGGTTCCTGCCGGCCGGTGATTTCGTTGTCCCCCTCGAACGGCTGAAGCAACCCGCGGCCCAACATCGCCACAGCTGGTGCTGATGGCGTTGGTTCCGGCGTTGGTCGTGGAGCAGACGGCACTAGTTCGATCGCCGCCCGCAGTAACGTGGCGGGATGCCCGACCAACCAGAGCCTCCCGCCGAGACGCCGTCTGCACCCCCCGACCCGGGGTACGACGACGCCGGCACGCCGACCTTCGAGTCGGTCCGCGAAAAGATCGAGTCCCGCTACGCGACGGCGCTGGGCGCGGCGGAACTCGACGCGGAGACATCCGAAGGACGCACCGTCGAGGAACAGTACGAGCAACGCCAGCGGGCCGCGGCTGAGCGGTTGGCACAGATCCGCGAGTCGATGCGCGAGCATGAGTGACACTGTCCCCACCTCGCGGGTAGGCACCCAATTCGGGCCCTACCGGCTACGGCGATTGCTCGGCCGCGGCGGGATGGGCGAAGTCTACGAAGCCCACGACACCGTCAAAGACCGCACCGTGGCGCTCAAACTCATGTCCCAACAGTTCAACTCAGACAGCACATTTCGCCGTCGCATGCAGCGGGAGGCCCATACCGCCGGCCGCCTGCAAGAACCGCACATCGTGCCCATTCACGACTTCGGTGAGATCGACGGCCAACTGTTCATCGACATGCGCTTCATCGAAGGCGCTGACCTGGGTTCGGTGCTCAAGCGCGGCGCGCTACCCGCACCACGCGCCGTGGCCATCGTCAGCCAGGTGGCTGAAGCGCTCGATGCCGCGCACCGGGGCGGAGTCGTGCACCGCGACATCAAACCCGAAAACATCCTGATCACCGGCAACGACTTCGCCTACCTGGTCGACTTCGGGATCGCGGCGGCAGCCACCGACCAACACCTCACCAAGACCGGAACCGCGGTGGGCAGCTGGAGCTACATGGCGCCAGAACGATTCGGCGACGACGAAGTCACCTACCGTTCGGACATCTACGCGCTGGCCTGTGTGCTCTACGAATGCCTCACTGGCACACCGCCTTACCAGACCCAGAACCTGAGCACGCTGATGGGCGCACACCTGATGCAGCCGATCCCCCGCCCCAGCCGGCACCGCCCCGACATCCCGACCGCCTTTGACGAGGTGATCGCCCGGGGCATGGCCAAAGACCCCGCTTTGCGCTAGCCCACCGCCGGTGAGCTGGCGCGTGCCGCCCGGCAGGCATTGAGCGCTGGGGACCAAGAACGCGCGGCGACCCTGATCGCCGGTACCCACCAGCTCGCCGCGCCACCTAGGGGTCCGATGCCGTGGGCCCCGCCACCGTGGACCTCACCGGCGCGGCGCACCCGCACACCGTGGCTCCTGGCGGTCGCAGTCCTGGTTGTTGTCATCGTGGTCGTCGGCACCGGCATCTTCTTGGCCCGCAAGGAGCCCGCTAGCGGTCCCACCGGTGGCGTCAGCACGACTGCTGGGGCCCCGTCGGGCACCACTGCGACAGCCGGCCCGACCGTGGCGCCCACGCAATTGGAATCGTTTCTGCTCAGTCCCGAACAGATCAACACCATTGTCGGCACAACGGGCATCGTCATTGACCACAACGCGACCGAGATGACCGATCCCGGTCCGGAAAACTCGCTGTCAACCGAGCAATGCCTTGGCGCACTCATCGGCTACCAGACCCGGACGTACAAGAGCAGCGGGTACACCGGCATGCTTGCCCAGCTGATGCAAAAGCCGTGCAGCACAACCGGATACGTTGTGGTTCAGGGCGCCGTGATCTTCGCATCCGCAGACCAGGCCGTCGGATTTGTGGCGACTCAGGCCGATCAGTGGCGCAGCTGCGCCGGGAAAGACGTGACCCAACTCAACAATGGCAAGACATCCCGATGGACCTTCCGGGACGTCAGCGGCGCCCCACCCAAGATCTCGCTGCAGCGCGATTTGGCCGACAGCGTCGTGGTCTGCCAACACGTGCTCAGCGCGGTGTCCAACATCGTCCTGGACGTCAACGTGTGCGCGCCCAATGTCACCGACCAAGCCAGCGAGATCGCCGACACCATGGCCGCCAAGGTACCGACGTGAGGACACCCGATCGGTGCGCCGCCGCCGTGCCCAACCGACGCGGCGGACTCAGGCGCTGACTTTTCGCCGCCGGTTCGTCCGGCGCGCAGTAGTCGATGGGCGCCGGGCGGCCAAGACTTCGGCCAGAAACTTCCCGGTGTAGCTTTCCGGCACCGCGGCGATATCCTCCGGCGCGCCCTGAGCGACGACGGTGCCGCCGCCGGCACCCCCCTCCGGTCCCATGTCGATGATCCAATCCGAGGTCTTGATGACGTCGAGGTTGTGTTCGATCACGACCACGGTGTTGCCTTTGTCCACCAGGCCGCTGATGACGTTCAACAGCTTTCGGATGTCATCGAAATGCAAACCGGTGGTGGGCTCGTCGAGGATGTAGATCGTGCGGCCGGTCGAGCGCTTTTGCAGCTCGGATGCCAGCTTGACCCGTTGCGCCTCACCCCCGGACAGTGTCGGCGCGGGCTGGCCGAGCCGCACGTAGCCCAGGCCGACGTCGACCAGGGTGCGCAGATAGCGGTGAATGCCGGAGATGGGCTCGAAGAAGTCCGCGGCTTCCTCGATCGACATGTCCAGCACCTCGGAGATGGTTTTGCCATTGTAGTGCACTTCGAGGGTTTCCCGGTTGTAGCGCGCGCCCTGGCAGACCTCGCACGGCACGTACACGTCGGGCAGGAAGTTCATCTCGATCTTGATGGTCCCGTCGCCGGTGCAGGCCTCACACCGGCCGCCCTTGACGTTGAAGGAGAAACGTCCCGGCTGATAGCCGCGGACCTTGGCCTCGGTGGTGGCTGCGAACAAGGTGCGGATCTTGTCGAACACCCCCGTATAGGTGGCCGGGTTGGATCGCGGCGTACGGCCAATCGGCGATTGGTCCACACGCACCAGCTTGTCCAGGTGGTCAAGCCCGGTGATGCGGGTGTGCCGGCCCGGCACCTGGCGGGCGCCGTTGAGCCGATTCGCCAACACCGCGGCCAGGATGTCGTTGACCAGTGTTGACTTTCCCGAACCCGAAACTCCCGTCACCGAGGTCAGCACCCCGAGCGGAAACGCCACATCGATACCGCGCAGGTTGTGCTCGCGGGCACCAACCACGGTGAGTTGTCGGCGGGAGTCGACGGACCGACGGCTGGTCGGAATTTCTATCCCTTCCCGCCCGGACAGGAAGGCACCGGTGATGGAACTCTGGTTACGGAGCAACTCCTGATACGGCCCGCTGTGCACGATGCTGCCGCCGTGCTCGCCGGCCCCCGGCCCGATGTCGACGACCCAGTCGGCATGCTCGATGGTGTCCTCGTCGTGCTCGACCACGATCAGCGTGTTGCCCAAATCCCGCAGGCGGGTGAGAGTTTCAATCAGCCGACGGTTGTCGCGCTGGTGTAGCCCGATCGACGGCTCGTCAAGCACATACAGGACGCCGACCAGACCAGACCCAATCTGTGTGGCCAGCCGGATGCGCTGTGCCTCGCCTCCGGACAGCGTGGCCGCCGCACGCGACAAAGACAGGTACTCCAGCCCGACATCGAGCAGGAAGCCGAGTCGCGACTGGATCTCCTTGAGCACCTGACCGGCGATCGCCTGCTCGCGCGCACCCAGGGTGAGCGCGTTCAGAAAATCTGCGCAGTCTGAGATGGACAGCTCACAGACCTCGGCGATCGACTTTGCATCCTGCTCCCCCGCGGCCAACGTGACCGACAGGATTTCCGGCTTGAGCCGGGCCCCGTCACACACCGGGCAGGGCACGTCGCGCATGAAGCCCTCGTAGCGTTCCTTCATCTGCTCGGACTCGGTCTGCGCCATCTTGCGTTGCAGAAATGCCAGAACGCCTTCGAAGTCGGCGTAGTAGGACCGGGTGCGTCCGTACCGGTTGCGATAGCGCACGTGTACCTGCTCGTCGGCACCTTCCAGAATTGCCTTGCGAGCCTTGGCGGGCAGCTTGCGCCAGGGGGTGTCGACATCGAAGCCGAGTGCGTCCCCCAGCCCGGCGAGCATGCGCGTGAAGTATTCGGCGGTGTGGCCGGTAGACCACGGCGCTACCGCGCCCTCGGCCAGTGTGCGATCCGGGTCGGGCACCACCAGGTCGGGATCGACCTCCTTGCGAATCCCCAGACCGCTGCATTCGGGGCAGGCGCCGTAAGGCGAGTTGAACGAAAACGACCGTGGTTCCAGGTCGTCGACGGCCAGCGGATGCCCGTTGGGACAGGCCAGTTTCTCGGAGAATCGCTGTTCGCGAGGATGATCGTGCTCATCGTGATCGTCGGGGAATTCCAGCACGACAATGCCATCGGCCAGATTCAACGCCGTCTCCACCGAGTCGGTCAGCCGCTGCTTGGCGGCCGCTTTGACGGTGAGCCGGTCCACCACCACTTCGATGTCGTGCTTTTCCTGCTTATTCAGCTTCGGCGGATCCGTCAACGGGTGAACCACCCCGTCGACCCGTACCCGGCTATAGCCCTGGGCGTTGAGCTTGTCGAACAGGTCCGCAAACTCACCCTTGCGGGTGCGGACCACCGGGGCCAGCACCAGGAATCGCGTGCCCTCCGCCATGGCCAGCACCTGATCGACGATTTGCTGCGGGGTCTGACGCGCGATCCGTTCACCGCAGGTCGGACAGTGCGGAGTGCCCGCCCGTGCGTACAACAGGCGCAGGTAGTCGTACACCTCGGTGATGGTGCCAACGGTCGAACGCGGGTTGCGGTTGGTCGACTTTTGGTCAATGGACACCGCCGGGGAAAGTCCCTCGATGAAATCGACGTCCGGCTTGTCCATCTGTCCCAGGAACTGGCGGGCATAGGCCGACAGTGATTCCACATAGCGGCGCTGGCCTTCAGCGAAGATCGTGTCGAAGGCCAGCGAGGACTTGCCCGATCCGGATAAACCGGTGAACACGATCAGCGCATCACGGGGCAAGTCGAGGTCGACACCGCGGAGGTTATGCTCGCGCGCACCCTTGACGATCAGGCGGTCAGCCACGCTGTCCCTTTCACAGAAGTTCGTTTGCCGGAATGCCGGTCGGGCTTCCGACTTGTGACCCCATATCAGCCAATAGGAACGCGGCACGGCATGGGCCGCATTCCATGCTAGGTGGCCCCTATGACAAGGGCTGAACAAGGCGGGACGGTTGGGGTTTGGCCAGGCCAGCTCGGGCGCCGCAGTAACCTGACGCCTATGACCGTCGTCGATGACAACTACACCGGACACGTCGACCCCGGGACCGTGGCTCGGCGCACTTTGCCTGGTACCACCATCCTCAAGGCGTCGGTCGGCCCCATGGACAACAACGCCTACCTGGTGACCTGTTCGGCGACCGGGCAGACGCTGCTGATCGATGCCGCCAATGACGCCGAGGTGCTGATCGACCTGATCCGGCGGTACGCCCCCAAGATCGCGCTGATCGTCACCAGCCATCAACACTTTGACCATTGGCAGGCGCTGCAGGCGGTGGCCGAAGCCACCGGCGCCCCAACGGCCGCACACGAGATCGACGCCGAACCCCTACCAGTCAAACCGGACAGATTGTTGGCCAACGGGGACCGAGTACAAATCGGCGAGCTCAGCTTCGACGTGATCCACCTGCGCGGACACACCCCCGGATCCATCGCGCTGGCCCTGGACGGGGCTGCCACGGGCGGAATCACCCAACTGTTCACCGGTGACTGTCTATTCCCGGGCGGGGTCGGCAAGACCTGGCAGCCGGGTGACTTCACCCAGCTAGTGGAGGACGTCAGCAGCCGCGTGTTCGACGTCTACCCGGATTCCACGGTCGTGTACCCCGGCCATGGTGATGACACCGCGCTGGGCGTCGAACGTCCTCATCTCGACGAATGGCGCGAGCGGGGTTGGTAGCCCCGATCGCGGTCGGACTCCGAGCAGCAGTCGGCCCGTCCCCCGAACCGGGATGACGGGCCGAGCCTTTCTGATGATTCAACAGTAGGAACTAAGACGGACGATCGCGGTCCACGCTGCTAGCTTGCCGCGACCTGCTTGCGCCCGTAGACGCGCTCCATCAACGCGGTATCGGTGTGCACCTGCACCCGCACCACTTTGCCGTCGCGAAGCGTGTAGACGTCAGCGTCCTGACCTCTCTCCTGGCCAACACTGACATCGGTGAGCGCGACAACCATGTCACCGTCGGCAAGGAACTTGTGGGGTGTGGCCGTCGTCGACTTCTCCGCCAGCCGAGCCAGGAACTGGCCGAATTCACCTTTGCCGTGGTAGGTGCCGCTGATTTCACTCTCACCGGGCTGGACCCACTCGATGTTGTCATCGAACAGGCTCATCACCTTCTCGATGTCACCGGCAGCAAACGCCGCGTATCCCTGCCTGATCCGCTCGATGTTTTCTTCTTGTTCCGACATCGTCGATTCCCTTCGTGCGACCCGACATTTCGGCCACGACAGGCTTGGCAAGGTCACGGGAGTCGGTCTCGGTCGGCCCTCGGATCAGTCAGACCATTCGCCGCCGGCTCAAATCTACGCCCACACACAGGGAAATCGCAGATACTAAACACAGAATTTCCCAGGCTGCGACAGTCTTTCTGATATCATCCGCCGCCGCTGCGCACAATCTTCGATGGCCGCAGGCATGAAACAACGGCGCGAGCGGCCGTCATCACCTCGACAGCGGCAAGCCCAGCTACGACGAACCGCTACCAGATGGACCGGACGTCCATCACGTCAACGAATGACGTAAGCGAAGCCGGAAACCCGGCAGCAAAGTTTGACCGCTAGGTGGTGTGCACGATCAGCACGTCGACCTTGGCCCGCCGCGAGACGTTGGCCGGCACCGATCCCAGCAACCGGCCCGCGATCGTGCTGAGCCCGACATTGCCGACAACCAGCAGGTCGGCCTTCACTTCCTCGGCCAGGTTCACCAGCGCATCGACGGGAGCGCCGACCACCGGGCGCTCCTCGACGTTCTTGGCACCGGCGTTGTGCGCCCGCTCCTTGGCATCGTGCAGGATCTCGTAGATCGGGGCGGTTCCCGTGACCTTGTAGCTTTCTTCCCTGAGCACGTCAGCCGCCCGCGCGTCTTCGTGCTGAGGCAGGTACGCCGACGCGATGATCAACTTGGCATCGGCACCGGCGATCTGCGCGGCGCGGTCCACCGCACGCAACGACGAGTCCGAACCGTCGGTTCCTACCACCACGGTCCCATAGGCGCCCATTAAACCTCCCAGTGTCGGTTGCTACGCCAACCCCAGACAGTATCTCTTTGCCTGATGTAGGTGGCTCAGATTAACCACAACGGAACGGCGTGGCGCAAGCATCTATTTGCCTGACCAGCGGGGTTCATCGGACACTATTGCCAATGACAACGCCCCCAAACCTCAACGCCGGCTTTGGAATTTCAAGCAGCACAACACTTTTCGCGATTATGGGCCGCCCAGCCGGGCGGGCCCCCCAAACCTCGCGGTCAACGGCCGTCCAACCCCCGAAAGATGACGCGTGACCAGGATCATCGCTGGGCCCTTACAGTGACAAGCATCATGTCCACACCGACGCTCGAGCAGGGCGCGACGGCTACCGACAAGGCCGAGCGCGTACGCCCACGTGGCCGGCGGCTCGACCCGTGGTTGATGGCTTTGCTGGCAACGCTGATCAGCGTCGCCTGGGCCGGTAGGCCCTCTCTGTGGTTCGACGAGGGCGCAACGATTTCGGCGGCCGCGAACCGGACGTTGCCGGAGCTGTGGAAACTGCTGGGCCACATCGATGCCGTGCATGGCTTCTACTACCTGCTGATGCACGGCTGGTATGCGATCTTTCCGCCGACGGAATTCTGGTCGCGGGTGCCCAGCAGCTTGGCCATCGGCGGTGCCGCCGCGGGTGTAGTCGTGTTCACCAAGCAGTTCTCCGGACGCTCCACCGCGTTGTGCGCGGGTGCCGTCTTTGCCATCCTGCCGCGGGTGACGTGGGCGGGAATCGAGGCCCGCTCCTCGGCCTTGTCGGTGGCGGCCGCGGTCTGGCTGACCGTGCTGCTGGTCGCCGCGGTGCAGCGTAACCGGCCATGGCTATGGCTGCTCTACGCGCTGGTGTTGATGGTGTCGATCCTGATCAACATCAACCTGGGGTTGTTGGTGCCCGTCTATGGCGCGCTGCTACCGCTGCTGGCCCCCAAGAAATCTCGAAAATCTCCCGGCATCTGGTGGGCCGTCACCTCGGTGGTCGCGATTGGGGCAATGACGCCGTTCGTGCTGTTCGCGCACGGGCAGGTTTGGCAGGTCGGATGGATCTCGGGGCTGAACCGCAATCTGTTCCTGGACGTGGTGCATCGCCAATACTTCGACCACAGTGTCGCGTTCGCCATCCTGGCCGGCGTGCTTGTCGTCGCCGCCATCGCCGTGCGGCTGACCGGCATAGCGAGGCCGGGCGAGGGGACGCGCCCGCTACTGCTGGCCAGCATCGCTTGGGTTGTCATACCCACTGGCATCGTTCTGCTGTACTCGGCGATCGTTGAACCGATCTACTACCCCCGCTATCTGATCCTCACCGCCCCGGCGGCCGCCGTCATCCTGGCGGTGTGCATCGTCACGCTTGCCCGCAAACCCTGGCTCATCACCGGTGTCGTGGTGCTGCTGGCCGTCGCGGCGTTCCCGAACTATTTCTTCACCCAACGCGGCCCATACGCCAAGGAGGGTTGGGACTACAGCCAAGTGGCCGATGTCATCAGCGCCCATGCCGCACCGGGAGACTGTCTGCTGGTGGACAACACCGTGCCCTGGAAGCCGGGGCCGGTCCGCGCGCTACTGGCCATCCGGCCGGCCGCGTTCCGGTCGCTGATCGACGTGGAGCGCGGCGCCTACGGGCCCAAGGTCGGCACCTTGTGGGACGGCCATGTTGCCGTGTGGCTGACCACGGAGAAGATCAACAAGTGCTCGACGTTGTGGACGATCTCCAATCGCGACAACGCACTTCCTGACCATGAAGTCGGGCCGGCGTTGTCGCCGGGGACGGCGTTCGGCAAAACCCCGGTCTACCTATTCCCCCACTACCTGGGATTCCACATCGTCGAGCGATGGCAGTTCCACTACTCGCAGGTCATCAAGTCAACCCGGTGAGCGACGATCGTGGTGGGTCGCCTGGTAGGACGCGATGAAGCCGACCGCGGCCAGCACAGTGAAGACGGTATAGAGCCACCGGGCAGCGGCCACCTCTCCACCGGTCGCGGTATTGACCACCACCCCGGCCAGTCCGGCGCCAAACGCCGCCGAGACCAACTGCACAATGTTGATCGCCGCGGCCGCCGAGCTGCTCTCGGCCGGGCCGTCGACGCAATCCATTGCGCGCACCGTGAGATGCGGCCACGCGATACCGATACCGGCCCCGGTGATCAACAGCGCAAGCGCCCAAAGCGCCACGGTCGGCAGCGACGCATCCGCGCGCTGCGTGACGGCACCCAGCGCCAGACCCGACGCCATCACCAGCGGCGCTACCGCAATGATGTAGCCAATGAGTCTGGGGTTGGTCAGTGAAGCGCTGACGATCTCGCCGGCCGTCCAACCGAATGCCAAAGCCGCACCGAGGAATCCGGCAGCCACCGGCGTCAGGTGCCCTAACCCCTGACCAAACAGCGGCACATACGTCGTGACCATCGCGGCAACCATCTGCACCGACATGGTCAGATAGATCCATTTCAATGGTCCGCTACCAAACGCGCTGTGCGGCAGGACCGCGACATGCATGCGCCAGTCGACAATCACGAAGATGCCGACTAGCAAGGCGCCAGCGACAAGCAGCCCGGCGGTCGCCACCAGATACTGCGGGATTTCGGCGACGCTGACGGCCAGCGCGGCCGCGCCCATCAGCAACAGCGACCACACCGGCACCTTGTGCGCCGGGGCCACCGGTTTCTCGCCGCCCACTGCCACCCCGTTGGACAGCACGACCAGGACCAAGAGCGTCATCAACCCGGCCATCGTCGCCATCACGCCAAACGCCCACCGCCACAATCCGAACTGCGCGAACAATCCGCCCGTGGCGGGCCCGATCAAGGTCGCGACGCCCCGCATCGCCGAGACCAGCGGCGACCCGCGGGTCCATAGGTTGTGCGGCAAAGCCGCATTGATGAGCGCATAACCCAGCCCTGCCAGCAATCCACCGGCCACCCCCTGCAGGGTCCGCCCGGCGACCAGCATTTCCATGTTCTGCGCGGCCGCACAGACCAGGCTGGCGAAGCCGAACACGGTCAGCCCCATCAGATACGACATGCGAGCGCCGACCTTCAGCAGCATCGCGTTGACCGTGGTGGCCGAGACGACCGAGCCAACCAGATACAGGGTCGTCACCCAGGCATAAAGCCGGCTGCCCCCGATTTCGGCGATGGCGCTTGGCAGCAGGCTGACGGTGAGAAACTCGCTGGTCGCGTACATCGCGACACCGCCGGCCAGCAGGGAGGCTGTCCCCAGATGCCCGCGAAGTAGCTCTCGCCAGCTACCGGTCTCCCTCGCGGTCTCGGTCACCTCTACACCGTAGGAGGTGAGGAATCGCCGCCTGCGCTATTTCAACCCGGCGGCATCCATACCGCGCAATTCCTTCTTGAGATCGGCGATCTCGTCGCGGAACCGGGCGGCCAACTCGAATTGGAGGTCGCGCGCCGCGACCATCATCTGCGAGGTCAGGTCTTTGATCAGGTCGGCCAGCTCGGCGCGGGGCATAGCCGAGGTATCGCGACCCTCGAATACCCCGGCGCTGACGGCCCGACCGGGTTCACCCTGGGCCCGCCGGCCCCGGGATGAGTTGCGACCCGACCCACCGATCGGAACTGACTCCGCGGCTTCGGTGTCGTCCGCCTCCCGGTAGACCTGGTCGAGGATGTCGGCGATCTTCTTGCGCAGTGGCTGGGGGTCGATCCCGTTGGCCTCGTTGTAGGCGACCTGTTTTGCCCGCCGCCGCTCGGTTTCGTCGATCGCTTCCTTCATCGAGTCGGTGATCTTGTCGGCGTACATGTGCACTTCACCGGATACGTTGCGGGCGGCGCGGCCGATCGTCTGGATCAGGCTGCGCGCCGACCGCAGGAAGCCCTCCTTGTCGGCGTCCAAGATGGCCACCAGCGACACTTCCGGCAGGTCCAGGCCCTCACGAAGCAGGTTGATGCCGACCAGCACGTCATACTCACCAAGGCGCAGCTGGCGCAGCAGCTCGACCCGGCGCAACGTGTCGACCTCGGAGTGCAGGTAGCGAACCCGGATACCCATCTCGAGCAGGTAATCGGTGAGGTCTTCGGCCATCTTCTTGGTCAGCGTCGTCACCAGCACCCGCTGGTCGGCCTCGGCCCGCTGCCGGATCTCGCCGATGAGATCGTCAATCTGTCCCTTGGTCGGTTTGACCACCACCTTGGGATCCACCAAGCCGGTCGGACGAATCACCTGCTCGACAAATTCACCGCCGGACTGGCTCAGTTCGTAGGGCCCCGGCGTGGCCGACAGGTACACCGTCTGCCCAATCCGATCGGCGAACTCCTCCCACTGCAACGGACGATTGTCCACCGCCGAGGGCAACCGGAATCCGAACTCCACCAAGTTACGCTTGCGCGAAATGTCGCCCTCATACATGCCGCCGATCTGCGGAACGGTGACGTGTGACTCGTCGATGACCAGCAGGAAATCCTCCGGGAAGTAGTCCAACAGCGTTGCAGGAGCTGAGCCGGCGGGCCGTCCGTCGATGTGGCGCGAGTAGTTCTCGATGCCCGAGCAGAACCCGACCTGCCGCATCATCTCGATGTCGTAGTTGGTGCGCATCCGCAGCCGCTGCGCCTCCAGCAGCTTGCCGTGGCCCTCCAGTTCGGCGAGGCGCTCGGCAAGCTCCTCCTCGATCGTGGAGATCGCCTGTGCCATCCGCTCCGGCCCGGCCACATAGTGGGTGGCCGGGAAGATGCGTAGCGAATCGACCTGCCGGACCACGTCGCCGGTCAGCGGGTGAAGGTAATAGAGCGCCTCGATTTCGTCGCCGAAGAACTCGATGCGGACCGCCAGCTCCTCATAGGACGGGATGATTTCCACGGTGTCACCGCGCACCCGGAAGGAACCGCGAGTGAAAGACAGGTCGTTGCGGGTGTACTGCACGTCCACCAGCAGCCGCAGCAGGCCGTCGCGTGGGACGTCGGTGCCGACCTGCAGTTCGACCGAACGATCCAGGTAGGACTGTGGGGTGCCCAGACCATAGATACAGGACACCGAGGCCACCACCACCACGTCACGCCGCGACAGCAGCGCGGAGGTCGCGGAGTGCCGCAGCCGCTCCACGTCATCGTTGATGGAACTGTCCTTTTCGATGTAGGTGTCGGTCTGGGCGATATACGCCTCGGGCTGGTAGTAGTCGTAGTACGACACGAAGTACTCGACAGCGTTGTGCGGCAGCATCTCTCGCAGCTCATTGGCCAGCTGCGCAGCCAGGGTCTTGTTCGGCGCCATCACCAGGGTGGGCCGCTGCAATCGTTCGATCAGCCACGCCGTGGTAGCCGACTTTCCGGTTCCGGTCGCGCCGAGCAGCACCACGTCACGCTCGCCGGCTCGGATTCTGCGTTCCAGTTCGTTGATCGCGGCCGGCTGATCGCCGGCTGGATCGTGCGGGCTGATTACCTCGAAACTGGCGCCGGTACGCACCACGTCATCGACGGCACGGTATTCCGAATGCGCGACCGGCACGTGGTCGGCAGGATGCTCAGTGGCAAAAGCCATGCCACCAAGGTAAAGGCAGACACCGACAAGAAGCCCGGCGAGCGTACCCGCAATGCCCGCCGGCACCCTGATGCCGGAGGGAGACAACCACGGGTCTGAGCGGTCGGTAGGGTGTCATCATTCATCCGCCCAAGCACGAATCCTTCGACGTGGCCTCCCGCACCAATACCGATCCCAAAGGCATCGTGCGGGCGGTCGATGAGTATGCGGTGCACCCGTGGGGGCTCTACCTGGCCCGGCCCACTCCGGGCCGCGCCCAGTTCCACTACCTCGAGTCGTGGCTGTTGCCGTCGTTGGGGTTGCGCGCCACGGTCTTCCACTTCAATCCGGGGCATGAGCGCGATTTCGACTATTACCTCGACGTGGGCGAATACACCGCGGGTCCCGCGAAATGGCACTCCGAGGACCACTACATCGACATCGAAGTTCGCACTGGTCAGGGGGCGAAACTGGCTGACGTCGGCGAGTTGCTGGGCGCCTTCCACCACGGCCTGCTGACCCCCGAGGCGGCCGAGCAAGCGGTGCACAGGGCGGTGTCCGCTGTCGATGGGCTGGCCCACCACGATTACGACCTGGTGCGGTGGCTGGCATCCAAGGGCATGGCGCTCACATGGCGGCCCACGTGAGCGCATCACCCGACGCCCTTTCTGGGTCGTTTCCAGAATTGGCTAGTGGGTAATCCTGTCGTATGCCCCTCCGCGACAACCGCCACAACTGGCAATCCGACCAAGGCGTCCGACATCGGGGACGGCGCCGCTGGAAGAAGCGCAAACCCGACGAAGGGCCGCGTTTTGTCGTCCAGCATCACGCGGCAGGCAGCGATCACTATGACTTCCGCCTCGAGATCGGCGGTGTCCTCGTATCCTGGGCGATCCCCAGCGGTCCGTCGACCAACCCCGAGTACAAGCGGATGGCCCGTCGCACCGAGAATCACCCCGTCAAATGGGCCTCATCCAAGGGAGTGATTCCCGACGCCGCATGCGGTGCCGGCGCTGTCGTCGTCTGGGACCAGGGCACCTACGCCAACAGAACCCAACATGAAATGACCAAAGGGCTCGATCGAGGTCATCTGTCGTTTCACTTGCACGGCCAGAAGTTGAGGGGCGGCTACGCCCTCACCCGGATTCGGGAGGGCAGCGAAGAGGCCTGGCTACTGGTCAAACGCAGCGACGATCATGCCGTTGCACCCAGCCAAGCGATGGGAAACGAACCCGAATCGCCGTGACGTTACTCGCGCCCACCGACCGATCGGCACCACATGGGGCTGGGCCGCCAACCGGTGGCATGGAATCGCAACAGCGCATCCCAAACTGCGAAACCGCGCGGCGCACCACCGGACCGGCTACGGCCGCCATCCGGTCGAGTCGGCCCACTCCCATGCCCGCCGGTAGGCGTCGAGAAACCAGGGCTCCTTTGTGGTGACGTAATGCTCCACGCCGCCGCCGCCAGCGAGCGCCGCCTGCTTTTCTGCGTCGCGCTTGATGGCCAGATAATCGGCGCGGGCCCCGGGATTGGCCCGCAGCCAGTCCACGAACAACAGGGCGAACTGCTGATTGGGCCAGCCATCCACCCGAATGTGCACATTCGTCGGTCGGCCTGGGTCCGCGGAGGCATGAAAACGCTTATGCCACAACGCAGGGTCACGACCGTGGTCGTAGTGGTCGATGAGGCTGCGCGGGTCTTCTTTGGGGTTGTCCTGGGTGATGTGCTCAAGGCGCGGATAACCGGCCGAGCGCAGCCCCTCGGCCAGTTCGTCTGCTACCGCAAGTGATTCGACGGTGACCTGGATGTCGATGACGTCCTTGGCATCGAATCCCGCGACAGCGGTCGAGCCGATGTGGTCGACCCGCGACGCCTTGTGACCGCATGTGGTCTTGAGGCGCGCAACGATGCGCTGCGCCTGCTCTGGCCAACTTGGGTCTGCCGGCACCACACGGGCAGGAAACCGCGCAATCTGACCCACGCTCAGGTTGTGGGCGAAAGGCAGGATCCTGTTGTTCCACACGTCCCGCGCACGCTCGACCAACGCATCGAGGCTGCCGGAATTGTCTAGCCAGACATCGGCGACGGCACGACGCTGCTCATCGCTAGCCTGTGCGGCAATCCTGGCGCGGGCATCGTCTTCGGACATGCCGCGCTGGTGGACCAGTCGTCGAAGCCGTACCTCCATGTCGGCATGCACGACAACCACGAGCGGGAACAGCGGAGCCATCCCCGATTCCACCAGCAGCGGAATGTCCTCTACGACAACCGCGTCATCGGATACTGCCGCGATGATCTCGGCGCGACGGCGGGCCACCAGCGGGTGCACGATGCCGTTGAGCTTCGAGCGTGACGCCTCATCCCGAAACGCCTTGGCAGCCAGCCCCGGCCGATCCAGTGCCCCATCGGGCAGCAGGATGTCATGGCCGAAGGCATCGACCAGCGCGGCCAGTCCTTCGGTACCCGGCTCAACTACTTCGCGAGCCAGCACATCGCCGTCGACGATGATGCCGCCACATTGTGCGAATGTCGCAGACAGCGCCGACTTTCCGGCACCGATGCCACCGGTAAGCCCGATGCGCAGCATCCGTGAACGCGACTACCCGTTACCTGCGAGCTTTTCGCGCAGCGCGGCCAGTTGGGCATCACTAGCCAGCGATCCACCCGCGGACTTCTCCGAGGAGCTGCTGCTCGACGAGCCACCACCGTTGTCGCCATGTCCGGCCGCCTCCGCAGCAGCGAACTTCTCCATCTGCGTGGTGTGCATCTTGTGCCGGCGCTCGGCCTCGGCGTAGCGGGCTTCCCATTCGGCACGCTGGGTGTCGAATCCTTCCATCCATTCGTTGGTTTCGGGATCGAAGCCCTCGGGGAAGATGTAGTTGCCCTGGTCGTCGTAGCTGTCGGCCATGCCGTACTTGGCCGGGTCGAACTCGTCGGTGTAGTCCTCGTTGGCCTGCTTGAGCGACAACGAGATCCGGCGACGCTCCAGGTCGATGTCGATGACCTTGACCATCGCGTCGTCGCCGACGGCGACCACCTGGTCGGGCACCTCGACGTGGCGCTCAGCCAGCTCGGAGATGTGCACCAGACCCTCGATGCCCTCCTCGACGCGGACGAACGCACCGAAGGGCACCAGCTTGGTGACCTTGCCCGGCACGATCTGGCCGATGGCGTGGGTGCGGGCGAAGTGGCGCCACGGGTCTTCCTGAGTCGCCTTCAGCGACAACGAAACCCGCTCGCGGTCCATGTCGACGTCGAGCACCTCGACGGTGACCTCGTCGCCCACCTGAACCACCTCGGACGGGTGGTCGATGTGCTTCCAGGACAGCTCGGAGACGTGCACCAGACCGTCAACACCGCCGAGATCGACGAACGCGCCGAAGTTGACGATGGAGGAAACCACACCCTTGCGGATGGTGCCCTTCTGCAGCTGGTTGAGGAATTCGCTGCGCACCTCGGACTGGGTCTGCTCCAGCCAGGCCCGCCGCGACAAGACAACGTTGTTGCGGTTCTTGTCCAGCTCGATGATCTTGGCTTCGATCTCCTTGCCGATGTACGGCTGCAGATCACGAACCCGGCGCATCTCGACCAGCGAGGCAGGCAGGAAGCCACGAAGCCCGATGTCGAGGATCAGACCACCCTTGACCACCTCGATGACGGTGCCCTTGACGGCCTCGTCCTTCTCCTTGAGCGCCTCGATGGTGCCCCAAGCGCGCTCGTACTGTGCGCGCTTCTTGGAGAGGATGAGCCGGCCCTCTTTGTCCTCTTTGGTGAGAACCAGGGCCTCGACCTCGTCGCCCACGGTAACGACCTCATTGGGGTCGACGTCGTGTTTGATCGAGAGCTCGCGGGCGGGGATTACCCCTTCGGTCTTGTAGCCGATGTCGAGGAGCACCTCGTCCCGGTCCACTTTGACGATGGTGCCTTCGACGATGTCACCATCGTTGAAGTACTTGATCGTTTGGTCTATTGCGGCGAGAAAGTCCTCGGCGGAGCCAATGTCGTTGACGGCTACTTGCGGCGAGGTGACGGTGGGACTCGGCATATTGTTGGGTTGCTCCGGACAGGGTCGATCGTAGGGACTTAGGACAATTGTTTTTGGTGTAACCCGCCATCGAGCACCAGCGGGTATGCGTCGAGGTTACTCGACGGCGTGCATGCTGGACAAACTCGGCCTGCCCAGCCGGTGAATCGGGATCAGCCTACCCTGCGGCGCCCCGCCGGCCCAGGGCGGGTGTCCGCCAAAGCAGCGCGACCGTTTCAGCAGCATCAGCGGCACCTGTACCAGCGGCGCAACCGGGTAGCCAGGCCCCGAGCGTCGGTTGAAATGAACACATCATTGGCGATGACGATGCTCGACAGCGGGGCCGAACGGGCGACAAGCAGTGCGGCGTTGCAGAGCCAGCTCGGGCCGCGCGGCACCGATCAGTGCGCGGCCGAGTCCCAGCTGCGGCCGAAGCCGACCGACACCTCCAGGGGCACATCGAGCGGATAAGCGCTGCCCATCTTGTCGCGTACCAGCGCCTCGATCTGTTCGCGCTCACCGGCCGCTACTTCGAATAGCAATTCGTCGTGTACCTGCAACAACATGCGCGACTTGAGGGGGTGTTCTTTCAACGCCTTGTCGACCTCGATCATCGCCACCTTGATGATGTCGGCGGCGCTGCCCTGGATCGGTGCGTTGAGCGCGGCGCGCTCCGCTGCCTCCCGTACCTGTCGATTACTGCTGTCCAGCTCGGGAAGGTAGCGCCGACGCCCCAACACCGTGGAGGTGTAGCCGTCTTTGCGAGCCTGCTCGACGACGGCCATCAGGTAGTCACGCACCCCACCGAATCGAGAGAAGTACTGATCCATCTGGACCTTGGCGTCCTCGGTGGAGATCTTGAGCTGGCTGGACAGCCCGTAGGCGCTCAGCCCGTATGCCAACCCGTAGGACATCGCCTTCACCCGGCGGCGCAACTCACCGGTTACTTCGTCGATGGGCACACCGAAGGCCCTCGAGGCCACAAACGAGTGCAGATCCTCGCCGGTGTTGAAGGCTTCGATAAGACCCTCATCGCGCGACAGGTGAGCCATGATCCGCATCTCGATCTGGCTGTAGTCGGCGGTCATCAGCTCGCTGTATCCGTCGCCGACCACGAAAGCGTCGCGGATCTGGCGGCCGGCGTCGGTACGGATCGGGATGTTCTGCAGGTTGGGCTCCGTCGACGACAACCGGCCCGTTGCGGCGATGGTCTGATTGAAGGTGGTGTGAATCCGGCCGTCGTCGGCGACCGAGTTCAACAACCCGTCCACGGTCACCTTCAGGCGGGTGACATCGCGGTGCGCCAACAAATGCTGCAGAAAAGGATGTCCGGTCTTGTCGAACAACGACTGCAGCGCGTCCGCGTCGGTGGTGTAACCCGTCTTGGTCCGCTTGGTCTTCGGCATTCCCAGCTCGTCGAACAGCACAACCTGCAGTTGCTTGGGTGAGCCCAGGTTGATCTGCTTGCCGATCACGGCGTAGGCGGCTTCAGCGGCATCGCGGATCTGGTCGGCGAAGTGGCTTTGCAGCCCGCCGAGCATCGTCAGATCGACCGCGATGCCGGCCGTTTCCATTTCCGCGAGCACGTGTTGCACCGGCAACTCCATGTCGGCCAGCAACCCGGTGGAGTCGATCCTGTCCAGCTCGGCGTCCAGCGCATCGGCGAGGTCTATGACGGCGCGCGCCCGCAGGATTGCGGTCTGGGCGGCCGCGACGTCGGTGTCGTCATCATCGAGCAGCGAAAGTTGCTGCTGCTCAGGTGTTTCTGCCCGCAATTCGCGGCGCAGGTAGCGCAGTGAGAGATCGTCGAGAGTGAAGCTGCGCTGGCCCGGACGAACCAGATAGGCGGCCAGCGCGGTGTCGGAAGTGACACCGTTGAGCGTCCAGCCTCGGCCCCGCAGATCGTGGATAGCCAGCTTCGCCTCATGCAGTGCCTTGGGTTTGGCGGGGTCGGCCAGCCACTCACCCAGCGCCGCGTCGTCATCGGGGGTCAGCGTCGCGGTGTCGATGTAGCCGCCCTCGCCGTCGGCGGCGGCGATGGCCAGTGCGGTGGCGTCGCCACCATGGGGCAGATGGGTACCCACGACCGTCAGGCCGCAGCGACGCCCGTCCACGACATGCTCGGCCAGCCACTGCGCCACTGCGCCGGGCGACACCGCACCTCCGCGAACATCAAACCCCTGGTCGACCTCGGGTTCGACGGCGGCCAGCGTATCGAAGAGCCGGTCGCGCAACACCCGGAACTCGAGGTCGTCGAACAGCCGGTGAATCTGGTCGCGGTCCCAGGGCTGCAGCCGCAAGGCCTCTGGGGTCTGCGCCAACGGCACGTCGCGCACCAGATCGGTGAGTTCCCGGTTGCGCACCACGCTGGCCAGATTCGCCCGCAGCGAGTCGCCAACCTTGCCGCGCACCGAGTCAACCTGGTCGACCAGCCCCTGCAACGAACCGTATTCGACAATCCACTTGGACGCGGTCTTCTCCCCCACTCCGGGAATGCCGGGCAGGTTGTCGCTGGGATCACCGCGCAAGGCGGCGAAGTCGGGATACTGCACTGGGGTGAGCCCGTACTTCTCCACGACGGCCTCCGGGGTGAAGCGGGTGAGTTCGCTGACGCCCTTGCGCGGGTAGAGCACGGTCACGTCATCGCTGACCAGTTGCAGGGAGTCTCGGTCGCCGGTGACGACCAGCACCCGGTACCCCTCCCCTTCAGCCTGGGTGGCCAACGTCGCGATGATGTCGTCGGCCTCAAATCCCGGTGCGGCCAGCACCGTGATCCCCAGCGCGTTGAGAACTTCCTTGGTGATGTCGATCTGACCGTGGAACTCGTCGGGGGTCGAGCTTCGATTGGCCTTGTACTCCGGATAGCGCTCGGAGCGGAAAGTCTGCCGTGACACGTCAAATGCCGCCGCGATATGCGTGGGCGCTTCGTCGCGCAGGAGATTGATCAACATGGCGGTGAAGCCGTAGACGGCATTGGTGGTTAGCCCGCCGCGGGTCTTGAAGTTCTCCGCGGGCAGCGCATAGAACGCGCGAAAGGCTAGCGAATTGCCGTCTAGCAACATCAGCGTCGGCTTTGTGGATTGCTCGGTCGCGACACTCACGGCTCACACTCTAGGCATCCGGTGCGACGCGCCGACCGGGCCCAACCGCCGGCAGAACTGCAACACGTTTCAGTTTTGTGCTCGTGCTGGGTAGGCTGGCCCGGTGCCAGAGGTCACCAGTCAACAACCGGCGGTCGCGGGTTGGTTCACCACCGATGAAGCCGGAAGCCCCCATCTGATCGGCAGTAAGTGCCCCCCGTGCGGTACTTATGTTTTCCCCCCTCGCGAGAACAACTGCCCCAATCCGGCTTGCGCCAACGACAAACTAGAGTCCGTTGCTTTATCCCGTCGGGGAAAGCTGTGGAGCTACACCGAGAACCGTTACGCTCCGCCCCCGCCCTACCCGTCCCCCGACCCCTTTGAGCCGTTCGCCGTCGCCGCGGTGGAGCTCGCCGACGAGGGGCTGATCGTGCTAGGCAAAGTTGTCGAAGGCACGCTGGCCGCCGACTTGAAGATCGGCATGGAGATGGAGCTGACGACCATGCCGCTGTTCACCGACGAGGACGGCGTCGAACGCATCGTGTACGCCTGGAGGATCGCCTGATGAGTGCCCCCGAACCCCTTTACATCCTTGGCGCCGGAATGCACCCGTGGGGCAAGTGGGGCAACGACTTCACCGAATACGGGGTCGCTGCCGCCCGCGCCGCCCTGCGCGAAGCCGGTTTGGAATGGCGCCAGATCCAGCTGGTGGCCGGCGCGGACACCATCCGCAACGGATACCCGGGCTTTGTGGCCGGCGCCACCTTCGCGCAGAAGCTCGGCTGGAACGGCGTGCCGGTCAGTTCGAGCTACGCCGCGTGCGCCAGCGGCTCCCAGGCGCTGCAAAGCGCGCGGGCCCAGATTCTGGCCGGATTCTGCGATGTTGCGTTGGTGGTCGGCGCCGACACCACCCCGAAAGGGTTTTTCGCCCCGGTCGGCGGTGAGCGCAAAAACGATCCCGATTGGCAGCGATTCCACCTGATCGGGGCTACCAACCCGGTCTACTTCGCCTTGCTCGCGCGGCGCCGGATGGACCTGTACGGGGCCACCCTCGAGGATTTCGCCCAGGTGAAAGTCAAGAACTCCCGGCACGGCCTGCAAAACCCCAACGCCCGCTACCGCAAGGAAGTCTCGGTCGAGGACGTGCTGGCCAGCCAGGTAGTGGCTGAACCGTTGCGGTTGCTGGATATCTGCGCCACCTCCGACGGCGCGGCGGCCTTGATCGTGGCCAGCGCAAAGTTCGCTCGCGAACACCTGGGCTCGCTCGACGGGGTGCCATCGGTGCGCGCGGTCAGCACCGTGACCCCGCGCTACCCACAACATCTGCCCGAATTGCCGGACATCGCAACGGATTCCACGGCGGTAGTCCCCGCACCGGAGCGAGTGTTCAAGGATCAGATCCTCGATGCGGCCTATACCGAAGCCGGCATAGGCCCCGAGGACCTGAGCCTGGCTGAGGTGTACGACCTGTCCACCGCGCTAGAACTTGACTGGTACGAGCACCTGGGTCTGTGCCCGAAAGGTGAAGCCGAGGCGCTGCTGCGCAGCGGAGCGACGACCATCGGCGGCAGGCTGCCGGTCAACCCGTCCGGTGGGCTGGCCTGCTTCGGCGAGGCAATCCCCGCTCAGGCCATTGCCCAAGTCTGCGAGTTGAACTGGCAGCTGCGCGGTCAGGCCACCGGCCGGCAAGTGGAGAACGCCAGGGTGGGCGTGACGGCGAACCAGGGCCTGTTCGGGCACGGTTCCTCGGTGATCGTGGCGCGCTAGCGGCGACGCGCTGTGTCTGGCGTGACGGGTCGGCGCGCCCGGGACTAGGCCTCGTCGGGGGTATCCAGGGTTTCCAGGACCACCTCAGCCACCCGCTTCATGGTGGTCCGCCGGTCCATGGCGGCCCGCTGGATCCACTTGAAGGCCTCTGGCTCGGTCATCCCTTGTTTGGCCTGCAGCAAGCCTTTGGCACGCTCAACGAGCTTGCGCGTTTCCAGACGGTCCGACAGTGTGGCGACTTCGTTTTCCAGCGCACTGATCTCGCTGAACCGGCTCACCGCCAGTTCAATCGCCGGAACCAGGTCACTGACGGTGAAAGGCTTCACCAGGTACGCCATCGCCCCGGCATCGCGAGCGCGTTCGACCAGATCGCGCTGACTGAACGCGGTCAGCACCACGATCGGCGCAATGCGCTTAGTGGCGATCTCCGACGCGGCGTCGATGCCGTCGCGGCGCGGCATCTTCACATCCATGATCACCAGATCGGGCTTGTGCAGCTCGGCAAGCTCGACGGCCTCCTGGCCGTCGCCGGCCTCGCCGACGATGTCGTACCCCTCCTCTCGCAGCATTTCGGCCAAGTCCATGCGGATGAGCGCTTCATCTTCCGCGATCAGGACTCGGCGTGTCTTCGCGGCATCGGCATCGGTGGTGGGGCCGGTCATGACGGACATTGTGACGTGAGCGGCTGGAATCAGGAACCTTGGGGGGCGGTGAGTCGGGACGAGGAGTCAAATCCACTATGGTTTGAGGCTCATCTAAGGTAGTAAGCCGCAACGGACAAGCGACAGGCCCTCGTATCCCAACTGGCAGAGGAAACGGATTCAAAACCCGTCCAGTGTGAGTTCGAATCTCACCGAGGGCACCAGCTCAGCAGCGAACTACCGGCGCAGCAAGCATCCAAAACGCGCCGGGACGTGGTCGTTCGACTGGGTAGACAACGGGCGCACCGGTAGGCTTTGAGCCGTGCCGGCCAAGAAATCGGCTAAGAAGTGTCGTACCGCACGGCGATCGTCTGACGGCTTGCCCCGCCCGGACTCGGTCGCGGCCGTCCGCGAGCAAACCCGTGACCTCAATCAGCACTACGCCCACAGTGCGGCGCGCCGTGCCCGGGTCCTGAGCATCGCCGCCTTGTTGGCGGTGCTGATCAGCAGCAGCTTTATCCTGGTGCAATTCCTCACACAGGCGTGGATCTGGCAGATCACCCTGATCAACATCGCCGCAACGTTGGTCTTTGCGACCGTCCCGATGCTGCACCGCTTCGGGGAGCTGGTGGCGCCGCTGACGTTTGTCGGCGCAGCCTATGTCTCGGTTTTCGCCAGCTGCTGGAATGTGGGCACCGGGTCGGGAGCTCAGATGTTCTTCCTGGTGGGTGCCTGCCTGGTCGTGCTGGTGCTGGGCATTGAACACGTGGTGCTTGCGAGCGGCCTCGCGGCGCTCGCCGCCGCCCTGATCATCACCGTGGAATTCGTAGTTCCGCGTAACACCGGCGCCCAGTCGGCATGGCTCCAATCCCTCGGCTGCATCATCACCACCGTCTCCGCGTGCCTCCTGGTGTTCGTCACGGTGTGGTTTGCCCTTCGAGACACCGCGCGCGCCGAGGCCGTCATGGAGGCGCAGTACGACCGTTCAGAGGCGCTGCTGGCCAACATGCTGCCGGTGAGTGTGGCGGACCGGCTCAAGGAGCCCGAGCGAAACATCATCGCCGACAAATACGAAGAGGCCTCCGTGCTGTTCGCCGACATCGTCGGCTTCACCGAGCGCGCGAGCTCGACCGCGCCGGCCGATCTGGTTCGATTCCTAGACCGTCTCTACAGCGCTTTCGACGCCCTGGTGGACAAATACGGGCTGGAAAAGATCAAGGTCAGCGGCGACTCCTACATGGTGGTCAGCGGAGTGCCACGGCCACGGCCCGATCATGTGCAGGCGTTGGCAGATTTTGCGCTCGACATGGTTGATGTCGCCGCCGGCATGAAGGATCCGCACAACCGCTCAGTGCCGCTACGGGTCGGCCTGGCCACCGGCCCCGTCGTCGCGGGTGTGGTGGGCTCACGCAGGTTCTTCTATGACGTTTGGGGCGACGCCGTCAACGTTGCGTCCCGGATGGAATCCACCGACTCGGTGGGCAAGATCCAGGTGCCGGATGAGGTCTACGAGCGGCTCAACAAAGACTTTGTGCTCCAGGAGCGCGGACACATCAATGTCAAAGGAAAAGGTGTGATGCGCACCTGGTATCTGATCGGCCGCAAGCCGATCGACGAACCCACCGCCGTGCCCGCCGATGAGCCGAACGCCGCGCGCGTCTAGTTTTCGGCACGTCCGGTCGGCCCACTAGACACAACCCTTTGCCCCTTTGCCAGGACCGTCACATGTGTCACACTGCGGCCATGGAAACCTCACCTGTCCCAAGCTTGTTACCGCATCTGTGGAAGTCAACGCTGACATCGGGAATCCTGTCGCTGATCCTTGGCGCGTTAATCCTGGCCTGGCCAGGAATTTCGGTCTTGGTTGCTGCCGTCGCCTTCGGCGTCTACCTCATCCTGACCGGGATCGCGCAGGTCATGTTCGCGTTCAGCCTGCATGTGTCGGCGGGCAGTCGAATCCTGCTGTTCATCAGCGGCGCGGCTTCGCTGATCCTGGCCGTGCTGGCCTTCCGCCACTTCGGCAATGCGGTCTTGCTGCTGGCCATCTGGATCGGCATCGGATTCATCTTCCGCGGCGTCGCCACCACGGTGTCGGCAATCAGCGACCCCACCCTGCCGGGTCGCGGATGGTCGATTTTCATCGGTGTCATCAGCCTGATCGCCGGCGTGGTGGTGATGGGCGCGCCGTTCGAGTCGATCATCACCCTGGCCATCGTCGTGGGCGTGTGGCTGGTGGTCATCGGCGCGTTCGAAGTCGTGTCGTCCTTCGGTATCCGCAAGGCATCTAAGTCGCTAGGGCTCTGACCCTCGGGCCGGGTGGCTCAATTGACGCTAGCGTCGGAGCCGCCCGGCCTACTACACTTCGTCGTAGCACGGTAAGACCACCCGCAGGCCCGGGAGATGGCACATGAATGTCGTCGATGTTTCGCGTTGGCAGTTCGGTATCACCACCGTCTACCACTTTATTTTCGTACCGCTCACGATCGGCCTTGCTCCCCTGCTGGCCATCATGCAGACGGCCTGGGTGATCACCGACAACCCCGCGTGGTACCGACTGACCAAGTTCTTCGGGAAGTTGTTCCTGATCAACTTCGCCATCGGCGTGGCGACGGGGATCGTCCAAGAATTCCAGTTCGGAATGAACTGGAGCGAGTACTCACGGTTCGTCGGCGACATCTTCGGCGCCCCCCTGGCCATGGAGGGCCTGATGGCCTTCTTCTTCGAATCCACCTTCATCGGATTGTGGATCTTCGGCTGGAGCAGGTTGCCCCGCCTTGTCCACCTGGCCTGCATCTGGATAGTCGCGATCAGCGTGAACGTGTCCGCGTTCTTCATCATCACGGCCAATTCGTTCATGCAACACCCGGTCGGTGCGCACTACAACCCCGAAACCCACCGTGCCGAACTGAACAGCATCGTGGCCTTGCTCACCAACAACACCGGGCGAACCGCATTTGCCCACACGGTCACGGGCGCATTCCTCACCGCCGGGACGTTCGTCGCCGCCGTGAGCGCCTGGTGGCTGGTGCGTTCCAAGAATTCCCCCGTACCGCCGGGTACCCGGGCCATGTACCGTCCGGCGACCATCCTGGGGTGTTGGGTGGCGTTGATCGCCACGGTCGGCCTGTTCTTCAGCGGCGACTACCAAGGCAAGCTGATGTTTCAGCAGCAGCCGATGAAGATGGCTTCGGCAGAGTCATTGTGCGACACCCAAACCGATCCGAACTTTTCCATCCTCACGGTGGGCCGGCAGAACAACTGCGATGGCCTCACCCGAGTCATCGAGGTGCCCTACGTATTACCGATCCTGGCGCAGGGCAGGCCGACCAACGTCACCCTGCAAGGCGTGCGTGACCTGCAACGGGACTACCAACAGCGATTCGGTCCAAATGACTACCGCCCCAATCTCTTCGTCACCTACTGGTCGTTTCGCGCCATGATCGGATTCCTGGCAATCCCAGTCCTGTTCGCGTTGCTTGCGCTGTGGCTGACTCGCGGTGGACGCATCCCGGACAAGCGTTGGTTCGGATGGTTTGCGCTGCTGACGATTCCGACTCCGTTCCTGGCCAACATCTCCGGGTGGGTGTTCACCGAGATGGGCCGCCAGCCCTGGATCGTGGCCCCGAACCCAACCGGTGACCCCAACGTTCGGCTCACCGTCGCAACCGCGGTGTCCAACCTGACCACCGCCACGGTCGTCACCTCCCTGGTGACATTCACGCTTGTCTACGCGGTGCTCGCGGTCATCTGGTTTTGGCTGCTCAAACGCTACATAGTCGAGGGCCCGCTGGAACACGACGCCGAGCCTGCTCCACCACGCGCACCCGACGACGACGAGGTAGCACCTCTGTCGTTCGCCTATTGAGACCGGGCAAGGCCCAAGCCACCAACTCAAGAGAAGGGAGCTGACCGTTGGGACTCCAAGAGTTGTGGTTCGCTGTCATCGCGGTGCTGTTCCTTGGATTCTTCATCCTCGAGGGATTCGACTTCGGCGTAGGCATGCTGATGGCACCCTTCGCACATTTCGGCACGGGTGATCCGGAGATCCACCGGCGCACCGCTCTCAACACCATTGGACCGGTTTGGGACGGCAACGAGGTGTGGCTGATCACCAGCGGCGCGGCCATGTTCGCCGCATTTCCCGGCTGGTACGCCACGGTGTTCTCCACGCTGTACTTGCCGCTGCTGGCCATCTTGTTCGGCATGATCGTGCGCTCGGTGGCCATCGAGTGGCGCGGCAAGGTCGATGACCCAAAGTGGCGTGCGCTGGCCGACTTCGGCATTGCAGCCGGGTCCTGGTTGCCGGCCATACTCTGGGGCGTCGCATTCGCCATCCTGGTGCGAGGCCTGCCCGTCGATGCCAACGGTCGCGTGGCCCTGTCGATCGGCGATGTGCTCAACGCGTACACCCTGTTGGGCGGATTGGCCACCGCCGGCCTGTTTCTGTTCTACGGGGCGGTGTTTGTCGCCTTGAAGACGGCGGGCCCGATTCGCGACGACGCATACCGGTTTGCCGTCGTGTTGTCGCTTCCCGTCACGGTCCTGGTCGCCGGATTTGGGGTTTGGACCCAGTTGGCTTATGGCAAGCAGTGGACCTGGGCCTTGCTGGGGGTGGCCGTGGTTGCGCAGCTGGCGGCGGTGCTGCTGGTCTGGCGACGCGTATCCGATGGCTGGGCGTTCCTCTGCATCGCGGTGGTAGTGGCGGCCGTGGTGCTCCTGCTGTTCGGTGCCCTATACCCGAATCTGGTGCCGTCGACGCTCAACGAGCGATGGAACGTAACGATCTACAACGCCTCCTCGACGCCCTACACGCTCAAGATCATGACCTGGGTTACCGCGTTGTTCGCCCCGCTGACGGTGGTCTACCAGGCCTGGACGTACTGGGTCTTCCGGCAGCGGATTTCGGCCGAGCGGATACCGCCGTCGATAGGTCTGGCTAGGCGCCCCTCCTGACCGCAAGGGCCTCGACCACCCGCGCGCCGCTGGACCCGCGGCTGTGGCGGGCGTCGGCCGCGTTGCGGTGCTATCTGATCGCCTCGGTGACCTGCGGAGTGGTCATCTCGGGCTGTGCCATTGCGTCGGCGATCGTGCTGGCGAGCATGGTCGCGCGCGTCGCCAGCGACCCCTCGGCACGGTGTCTACGCTGCTGGCTGGGCTCGCTGTTGATGTTGTCGGCGCTGTGGGCGTTGCGCGCGGTGACGCACTGGCTGCAGGCGCGCCTGGGCCAGCGCGGGGCCAGCGCGGTGATCGCCGAGCTCAGTGGGCAGGTGCTGGAGTCGGTGACGGCCCACCAGCCCAACGAATTGGCGGCACAACGCGATGCCGCCGCGGTGGTGGTAACCCGCGGACTGGACGGCTTGCGACCCTATTTCACCGGTTACCTGCCCACGCTGTTTCTTGCGGCGATCCTGACCCCGGCCACCGTGGTGATGATCGCGGTCTACGACGTGAAGTCGGCGCTGATCGCGGTGATCACCCTTCCACTGATCCCGGTCTTCATGGTCTTGATCGGGTTGGCTACCGCTGAGCGGTCAGCGGCGGCTCTGGCCGCAATGGCCACCTTGCAGGCCCGATTGCTGGATCTGATCGCCGGAATCCCCACCCTGCGGGCGCTGGGCCGAGCCTCCGGCCCTGAACAACGCATCGCCGAGCTCAGCGCCGCGCATCGGCGCTCGGCCCTGGCGACACTGCGAATTGCCTTCTTGTCAGCTCTGGTGCTCGAACTGCTGGCGACTCTGGGCGTGGCTGTGATTGCCGTCAGCATCGGACTGCGCTTGGTGTTCGGTGAAATGACACTGACCGCCGGTCTCACAGTGTTACTGCTGGCCCCGGACGTGTACTGGCCGCTGCGCCGCATTGGCGTGGAGTTTCACGCCGCCCAGGACGGGAAATCCGCGGCCGACCAGGCATTCACGCTCATCGGCGAAACGGCTTGCACCCCACCGGCTCGACGAGCGGTAACCGCCCGTGAGGCGACGATCCACCTCCAAAATCTCAGCGTCACCGGACGCGACGGCCGATCACCACACAACTTGACCGCCACCATCGAACCCGGCCAGGTGACGGTGCTGACCGGACAAAACGGCGCGGGCAAGAGCACCACATTGCAGCTGATCGCGGGGCTCACCACGCCGTCAAACGGGCGGCTTACCGTCGCTGGAATCGACATCAGCGAGCTGGATCCCGTCGACTGGTGGCGCCAGTTGTCCTGGTTGCCGCAGCGTTCGGTGCTGATCCCCGGAACGGTCCGTGACAACCTGGTGCTACTTGGTGAGCCGGCCGATTTGGACAGCGCCTGCGCGGCGTCGGGCTTCGACGCGGTCCTGGCTGAGCTCCCGGACGGATTGGACACGGTGCTGGGCCGAGACGGCGTCGGTTTGTCGCTGGGGCAGCGACAACGTTTGGCCCTGGCCCGCGTCCTGGGATCGCCTTCCCCGGTGCTGCTACTCGACGAGCCCACCGCACACCTGGACTCGCGCACCGAGGAGCAAGTGCTGCAGGCCATCGCCGAACGGGCCCGCACCGGTGCGACCGTGGTGGTGGTCGGACATCGCGAACCGGTGGTTGCCATCGGCGACCAGGTAGTCGAGGTAACCCGCGACGGACTCGATACTCAGGCCGGCTATGTCCCGGTCTGATTCCCTATCGGCCGCATACGACCTGTTGCGTCCGAGGCTGCCCCGGGTGCTCGCCGCGATCGCCCTGGGGGTGTTGTCCCTGGGCAGCGCCCTGGCACTGGCCGGCGTGTCGGCCTGGCTGATAACCCGGGCATCGCAGATGCCGCCGGTGCTTGACCTATCGATCCCCGTCGTCGCGGTGCGGACGTTCGCGATCTCGCGGGGCGTTCTGCACTATTGCGAACGACTGGCCACCCACGACATCGCGCTACGCGCGGCAGGCACCGCGCGTGCCCGGATCTATCAGCGACTAGCCGAAGGACCGGTAGCAGCGGCATTCCGGTTATCCAGCGGCGACCTGGTGGCGCGCGTCGGTAGCGACGTTGACACCTTGGCTGACGTGCTGGTGCGCGCCCTGGTTCCGGTGGGCGTGGCGGCGGTGCTGGCACCGGCTGCGATCGGGGTGGTCGCGGTCATATCACTGCCGGCAGCTGCCGTGTTGACGATGTGCTTCATCGTGGCCGGGATAATTGCGCCGTCGCTTGCCCGCAGAGCGGCGCAATCACAGGAAGCGCTGGCCCGCCAGCATCATGCCGGCCGGGATGAGTCGGCGATGGTCGCCCTCGAACATGCCCCCGAGCTCCGGGTCGGCGGCGTGCTACCTGCAGTGATCGCGAAATCACAACGGCAACAACATGCCTGGGGCGAGGCCATGGATGCGGCGGCGCGTCCCGCCGCGATCGCCGAAGCCGTACCGACAGCGGCAATCGGAACAAGCGTGCTCGGAGCGGTGGTGGCCGGAATCCTCATGGCCCCCACCGTCGCGCCCACCACCCTGGCGGTCCTGATGTTGTTGCCCCTGTCTGCCTTCGAGGCCACGAACGCTCTCCCGGCCGCTGCGGTTCAGCTGACCCGGTCCCGAATCGCGTTGCACCGGTTGATCGAACTCGCTGGGCGCGACGTCAACCCGCCGACCGATACCGCGATCGCAACGCTGGAATCCCCCACGCTCGGCCAGCTGTCAGCGGATATCTATTCCGGCCATTCACGGGCCCACGCCACCCGGACCACGATCGAGCTGTCACCGGGGGCTCCGCTGGCCGTCACGGGCCCCAGCGGCTCCGGAAAGACGACCCTACTAATGACCCTGGCCGGGCTGCTATCGCCGCTACAGGGGCAGGTGCTATTGAACGGAATCAGTCTGACCCGGTTCGATGACGCCGAATTACGCAGCACCATTGGGTTTTTCGCTGAAGACGCGCACATCTTCGCGACTACCGTGCGCGACAACTTGCTGGTTGTCCGCGGAGATTGCACCGATGACGAGCTGGTGACCACCCTGGATAGGGTCGGCCTCGGCGCGTGGCTCGCCGGTCTTCCCCACGGCCTGTCGGCGGTCTTGATCGGTGGCGCGCAGGCGGTCTCCGCGGGCCAGCGCCGACGGCTCCTGCTCGCCCGCGCAGCGCTTTCGCCTGCCCAGATCGTGCTCCTCGACGAACCCACCGAGCACCTCGACGCAATCGACGCCGATCGCATTCTTCGTTACCTCCTATCCTCGGAGACCGGTCTGCTACCCGTCGCCAAGACCATCGTGGTGGCCACCCACCACCTCTCCGAAAACATTCGGTGTGACCGAATGAACATCCCTTCCCGGCAAGAGGTTTCACCGAAGGTGACGCCGGCGCGGCATGAACTCCAGTGAGAGCAGTACGACCAGCAGCGGAATGACCTGAGTCACGGTGATCAACGCATACCGCCGCTGGTCGAGCGCGTGGAACTTGCACAGGTAGCGGTACAGCGACTCGAGGGAGATCAAGGGGTCAAGCAAGTGGATCAACAGGTAGAACAGGCGCTGCGGCCGGCTACGGTGACACTCGTCGAAGATTTCCGGAAACGCCGCGAATGCCAGTGACAGTCGCTGCGCCCCCGCGTCTTTGGCAGCAATGATCATGTCGACGCTGAGCCGTTCGTCGATCCCGTTCGGGGCCCCACTCCGACGCCACGGCACATCCAGGGAGTAGTCGCTACCGCGCCCGGCCGTCGTGAACCGGTCAAATCCCTGTACCCGCCCGGAAACATCGCGAGCAATGATCAGCTGCACCCCGGGGTATGTACCTTCGAGCACGCCGTCCAGACTCATGCAGAAGCCACGGTCGTTTCGGGCCCCTTTGGGTGATGCCAGCAGCATCTCGGCCAGCTCTGCCCGCCGTGTGTCGTCGAGCTCCTGCTCGGCCACGATTTCGGTGGTGATGCCCGCGTTGCGGGTGCGCTTGACGGCCTGACGCAGGTTGCGGAACTTTCGGCCCACCATGGCGAAGCTCCGCACGTCGATGACGACATCGCAACCGATGGGAACCGCGCGCAGGGATTGGCCGACCACCGCACGGTCGGCCCATAGGTCAAGCCGCCGCTCGCTGCAAGCCAAGACCGCGATCCGCCAGCCGTGGGTGTGACACATGGCGGCGAAGTCGGCGATCAGTTGCGGAAACTGCGATTCCGCACCAATGGGGTCGCCGGCGACGACCGCAAAACCCATCCGCGTCCGATATGCCAGCGCCGCGGTGCCGGCCGCGTTGAAGTGATAGCACTTGCCCGCCTGCATCGCGAACGGCGCCAACGGATCCGCACTGGTGGCGTTGATCAAGGCCCACACTCGCGGTAGTTCCTCGGGCCGCGGATGCGCCGACGTTGGCCACATCAGCACCAGTCCCGATCCGGCGATCAATAGTTCACCGGCCAGACTAAAAGACAACACATGCGCGCCCAAGCCAAGGACCAGGATCAAGGCGGCCACAATCGCATGCATCGCAGTCACCGGGCGCCCCAGGAAGATGCCTCGCGCGATCAGCGCCACCGCGGCCAGCACCGTCAACGACCAGCTCAGCCGGCCAGCGGCCTGCCAATCCTCGTGCCGGTAGTTTCGGGCCAGCAACGCAATGAGCCAGCAGGCCGCGCAGAACACCGCCAGTGCCCCAACGCAGCGGGCGGTGACAGAGTCGACGTTGACGACAACGCGTTCGCGTGCCCGAACGCGCGGCACAACCTCGACCGACGATCCGTCCACACTCACCTCCCGACAGCGCGATTCTCAGCTGGGCGGTGCGCCTACTACCAGGAACGTTACGCCTGAGCAGAGCCGGACCGGCCCAAGTTCAGGTGCTTGTCGTCGCCGCTGCGCGCATCCTCGCGCGGGGTCTATCGTCGTGCGGCGGGGAAATACTTCAGCACGCCTTCCTGCACCACCGTCGCCACCGGCTGGCCGGTGCGATTGAAGAAGTGCCCAGTGCCCAGGCCGCGTGAGTCTGCCGCCACCGGTGACGATGTGGAATACAGCACCCAATCGTTGAAGTCGACCTGCCGGTGAAACCACACCGAATGGTTGGCCGAGGCGGCGAAAATGCGGTCAAACCCCCAGGACAGGCCGTGGGTGGTGATCACCGAGTCCAGCACGGTGGTATCCGAGGAATACAGCATCGTCGCGGTGTGCAGGATCGGATCGTCGGGCAGTTTACCCAAAGCCTTTACCCAGACCCGGTTGTAGTGCAGCCGCTCCCCTTTGTCACGCATCACCCAGGACGGATCGTTGGTGTAGCGCCATTCGATCGGCTGCAGCGCGTTGACGAAGTGCGGAACGGTCTCCTCGTAGCCGCGCAGCAGCTCGCCAATGGGCGGGCGAGTTTCTGGATCGGCCACCGGCGGCGGCTCGACACCATGCTCGAGCCCACGCCCGCCCGACATGTAGGAGATCATCGCCGAGGACAGCAGCGTCCCATTCTGCACCGCGTCGATCCGTCGATTGGCGAAACGACGCTCGTCGCGCAGCCGCACCACCTGGAATTCGATGTCTTTCGTCGTGTCGCCACCGTTGATGAAGTGCACCGAGAGCGCGCTGGGCGCTAGATCGTCTCGAAGCAACGTGCGGCTGCTGGCAACAAATGACTGAGCCATCAGCAGCCCACCGAATGTTCGCATCGGGTTCTTGCTGGGATGGGCCCCGATGAACCGATCATCCGCGACGCGTTTGAGGTCTAGGACCGCGAGCAGTTCCTCGAAGTCCGACTTGGCTTCGTCTCGCACGTTGGGCTCATCGCCGGCCGGCATGGGCTCGCTCTCCTCCAGATTCGGTGGCCGAGCTCAGGCGGCGCTTCGCGGTCGCACGGATTCCTGGGTGGGACTCAATTCCCCGGCTCCTGGGCCAGGTTAGACGTCGTCCTCACCGATCCGGTGCACGTGAATCAGATTGGTCGAACCCACGGTCCCCGGCGGTGCACCCGCGACGATGACCACCAGATCACCACGCTTGTAGCGGCCGAGTTCTAGCAGCGATTTGTCGACCTGCCGAATCATGCCGTCAGTCGAGTCCATCTCCGGGACGATGAAAGTCTCGGTGCCCCAGGTCATCGCGAGCTGACTGCGCACCTCGGGCCAAGCGGTGAAGGCCAGCAGCGGCAATGGGGTATGCAGCCGAGCAAGCCGTCGCACGGTATCGCCGGACTGAGTGAAGGCGACCAACGCCTTGGCGTCGAGTCGTTCACCGATGTCGCGGGCCGCATAGGAGATCACTCCCCGCTTGGTGCGCGGCACATGGGTCAACGGCGGGGCCGCCGTCGAGTTCTCTTCAACCGCGCAGACGATGCGCGACATCGTCCGGACCGCAGCAAGTGGGTACTTGCCCACCGAGGTCTCACCGGACAGCATCAGGGCATCGGCGCCGTCAAGCACGGCGTTGGCGACGTCAGAGGCCTCGGCACGGGTGGGCCGCGAGTTCTCGATCATCGAGTCGAGCATCTGGGTCGCCACGATCACCGGTTTGGCGTTCTCCCGGGCGATCTGGATGGCCCGCTTCTGTACCAGCGGGACCTCTTCCAGCGGCAGCTCTACCCCCAGGTCGCCGCGGGCCACCATGACGGCGTCGAATGCCAACACGATGGCTTCGAGATTGTCGATCGCTTCGGGCTTTTCCAGCTTCGCGATCACCGGAACTCGCCGGCCGATCCGGTCCATCACCTCATGCACGAGTTCCACGTCCGAAGGCGACCGCACGAAGGACAGCGCGACCATGTCGACACCCAGGTTGAGCGCGAACGTGAGGTCGTCGATGTCCTTCTCCGATAGCGCCGGCGCAGATACATTCATCCCCGGCAGGGAGATTCCCTTGTTGTTGCTGACCGGGCCGCCTTCTACGACTGTGCAGACCACGTCGTTGCCGTCGATGTGATCGACGATCAATCCGACCTTGCCGTCATCAACGAGCACTCGGTCACCGGCTACCGCATCCTGGGCCAGCCTCTTGTAGGTGGTGGATACCCGGTCACGGCACCCTTCACACTCCTCGACCGTGATCCGGACCGTGTCCCCGTCAGCCCAATAGGTCGGCCCATCAGCGAAGCGGCCCAACCTGATCTTCGGGCCTTGCAGATCGGCGAGCACGCCGACCGCACGCCCCGTGGCGTCAGAGGCAGCACGCACGCGTTCATATGCGGCTTCGTGATCCGCGTAGTCGCCATGGCTGAAGTTCATTCGGGCGACGTCCATTCCGGCTTCGACCAGCTCTTTGACCAAGTCGTCCTGTTGCGTAGCCGGCCCGAGGGTGCAGACGATCTTTCCGCGTCTAGTCACGCCGTCAAAGCATAGTCGTGGTTGTGAGTCGCCGGTGTTTCGCACTGATATCGGCCCGGATTGGATCCGCGGATCATCAACCGCGGCTTCGCTCACCGTTAGTGCAACGGAGTCCTCTGGCGGGGCACCAAAACCCGCGGTGACCAAGGCACATCGTCACCCGCGTCCACCGCCGCCAACCTCGGATGCGGGGCTGGATCCGGCGCTGGAAGTCTGCGCTGCCCGGGCAACTTTGGGATCCGGGCCAGCGCGGCGCGGGTCGACGCACGCGCGGGCCCGCCGCCAGCCGAACGCGAGTTTCAGCTCAACAGCCCCGCGGGCAAGGGCGTGCGCGGGTCCGGCGGAGATGTCGGACACGCCTCTTGCAAAAGGTGCCGAACAATTCCCAGTTTGAGAAACTGGTCACATGGGCAACTACAGCGGCATGAATGCATCTCACGTCGTCCGTTTCCTAGGGCCGGCGGTGATAACGGCTTGCGACCTCAGCGCTTCCGTGTTTTCTGCCGTCGCCATTCCGTCTGCATCCGCCGAGCCATGCCCCGATGTCGAGGTGGTGTTTGCCCGCGGCACCGGCGGACCGCCCGGCCTTGGCCCCACCGGCCAGGCATTCGTCAACTCTCTGCGTTCGCACATCGGCGGGCGATCACTCGACGTGTACCCGGTCAACTATCCGGCCAGCGACAACTGGGACACCGGCCTGGACGGCATCAGAGATGCGGGCACTCATGTCGTTTCGATGGCGGGACAATGCCCCCAGACCAAGATGGTGCTGGGCGGCTACTCACAGGGCGCAGCGGTGGTGGGCTTTGTCACCTCTGCTGCGGTGCCAGCCGGAGTCGATCCCGCGACCGTCCCCAAGCCGCTGCAACCGGATGTGGCTGAGCACGTCGCTGCGGTGGTCCTGTTCGGCATGCCGAATGTGCGGGCCATGGACTTTCTGGGTGAACCCGCCGTTGAAATCGGCCCTGCCTACCAGGCGAAGACCATCAAGGTCTGCGTCCCCGAGGATCCGGTTTGTTCCGACGGCCTCAATTTCGCCGCGCATAATGCCTACGCCGACGACGGGGCCGTGGTCGATCAGGGGGTGGCGTTTGCCGCCAGCCGACTCGGTGGAGACCCAGGCGGGCCGGTGCCGGCTCCGTCGTCCGGTTTCGGCAACTGAGGACGGTGCCCTCGACCGCGGTCAAGGACCATAGACGGCGGGCACCAGCGGAAATCCGGGCAGGTTGCGCAGCACCGTCCATACGATCATCGCTACCCCGACCACGATCATCGCCGCTAGCGGCAGCGATGTGCGGCCCCGGCGTCGGCGCAGCAGGGCCCACGCTCCCAGCACAGGGATCCCGACAAGCAGGAAGATGTTGTCGTTGATGCTGGCCACCAGGTCACCGTGCAACAGGTCATGCACCATCCGTAGGCCGCCGCAGGCGGGACAATCCCAACCGGTGAGCCACTTGAACGGACACGCTGGGTAGGCCGAATTCGCGCCGTGCGGGTCGACCAAACCGATGTAGCCAAGGGCCGCGGCCAACAATCCGGCCGACGCTACGGCGCCATAGCGGCCGGGGCGCTGGCTATGTACATCGCGCCGCCCCGGCTCGGCGCAGCCCTGACTAGGTTCCATCACGCAACGGGCGACCCCACGGGTCGCTGACTTTGTCGGTCAAGATCAGCACCGCGTCAATGACACCCCAGACCAAGGCGCCTAGGCCACACGTCAACCAGCCCACAAGTAATTGCGCGATACCCATCCCGGTGTGACCCATGTAGATCCGGCCGATGCCCGCGATTCCGAACAGCCCCAGTAGCTGCAGCAACCCCGCAACCGTCTTCGACTTATCTGAAAACGGCTGGCCGGTAACGGGATGCCGGCCAAAAGGCGCCGCTGGGTCGTAGTAACTGCGGGGCGCCGAGTAGTCCGGATAGTACGGCGGCGGAAATGGCGGTGGGTATCCCGGTTGCTGTCCGGGACCAGCGCCGCCGCCGGCCCACGACTGGTCAGTCACCATTTCAGCATGCCAGATCCGATGAGCTGGTGCCCGAGCCGCTCGCCGAACTTGGCGGCCTGACGGCTACCGGCCCGAACGACGCATCCGGTTCCTCAGCCGCCACGCCAACCTTGCCGGGTTGGGCCGGTATCGCCGTCCACCGCCGCGCTCGGAGGCGGGCCCTCGCCGTCGCCAGCCGAGGTTTGGTCGGAGCCCTGCTCGATAGTTTGGCTCTGCTCCAACTCACTTTGGGTGTCGGATTCACCGGACGAAGTGTCCTCGGCCGAGTCCTCCGGTGCGGACTCGTCGGCTTCGGGCTCCTCGGAGTCTGCGGCGGGCTCGGGCGACTCATCGCCGGATTCTTCGGCTTCGGTTGCCGTGGCGTCAACGTCAACGTCAGCGTCCTCGGCCGCGACAGCGTCGAGATCGTCGCTCGCCGGCTCGGCGGGCTCGCCATCACCCTCGTCGGCGTCCGTCGCTTCAGCGGCCGCCACCGCCTCCGCTTCGGGCTCTTGGGGTTCGATCTCTTCGATATCTGCTTGCTCGACCACGACCTCGGGTTCTGCCGCGGTGGAGTCGTCGTCTGGCTCAGCATCGGCCTCGCCTGCCTCGTCAACCCCCGTTTGGCCACCATCTATGGCCTGCGCTGTCTTGTCCTCGGCCTCAGACCCCTCGGCCTCAGCGACCTCTTCTGCCTCTTTTGGCTCGTCCTCGCCCGCCTCAGCCTCTTCGGCCTCAGCGGCCACTTCGACCTCACCCTCGACCGCCTCGGCAGCCTCTATCTCACCCACCTCGGGTGCCTCAGCCTCAGCCGCCTCGTCAACCGCCTCTACCTCACCCACCTCAGCCTCTTCAGCCTCCTCAACCTCACCCTCGACCGCCTCAGCAACCTCTACCTCACCCACCTCAGCCTCAGGCGCCTCAGCCTCAGCAGCCTCGCCAACCTCACCCTCGACCGCGTCGGACGCTTCGTATCGGCTGTCGACTCATCTCCGGCGACCGCCGAACCAACGGTTTCTGGTTCGGCGACTTCGGCCGCCTTGGCCGTTTCTGCCAGTCCGGTTGGCTCGTCGCCTTCCGTATCGCCAGCTGGCGCTGCGGCGGTCGCGACCTCGCCGGCAGGTTCGGGTTCGGGCACTTCGTCAGCAGCGGCGGCCGTACCACGCACGCTTGCCGGATCCTCGCGGCCTTTGGGCGCCAAGATGATGTAGACAACTGCGCCAATGAACACGAACGTCGACGTGAAAGAGTTGATTCGGATGCCAGCGATGTGTGTAGCGGTGTCGTCGCGCAACAACTCGACGCAGAACCGCCCGACGCAATACAAGGCCACATAGGACGCGAACAATCGACCGTGACCGATTGTGAAGCGGCGGTCCAGATAGATCAACGCGGCGAATACCAGCAGGTTCCAAATCAACTCGTAGAGGAACGTCGGTTGCACCACGACCGCGACCTGCCCGGTCGAGACGCCGTCGAGCGAATGAACGTCGACGAATCCGGAGGGATCCCGACGATAGAAAATCTCCAGGCCCCACGGCACCGTGGTCTCGCGGCCGTACAGCTCCTGGTTGAAGTAATTCCCGAGCCGACCGATCGCTTGGCCCATCACCACGCCTGGTGCGACCGCGTCCAAGAAGGCAGGTAGTGGAATTCCGCGACGACGACAGCCGATCCAGGCTCCAACGGTGCCCAGCGTCACTGCACCCCAGATACCGAGGCCGCCATCCCAGATGCGCAGCGCCGCGCCCAACCCGGCGCCGCCTTCGCCAAAGTATGTCTGCCAGTCGGTGCTCAGGTGGTACAGACGCCCGCCGATCAAACCAAACGGGACCATCCACAAAGCGATGTCGTAGATCACCCCGCGCTCACCGCCGCGTGCGGCGAAACGCCGGTCACCGATCATCAGGCCCATAACGATCCCGATGATGATGAAGAATGCGTACGCGCGAATCGGCAGTGGCCCGAGATGCCAGACGCCACGCGGCGGACTGGGGAAATACGCAAGTACGGTCGCCGTCATGGCGAGTTCCTCTGGCGAACGCCAGCAGCAAGTTCCTCCGTCAGTGAGCGCAAACTCGGCAATCCGTCGCCCAACGCCGATACCAACGCCGATCCCACGATGACACCGTCGGCGTAGCGGCCGATCTCGGCGGCCTGTTCCCGCGACCGCACCCCCAAACCAACACCGACGGGTATGTCAGACACCGCCTTGACCCTCGCCACCAGATCGGGCGCAGCGTTCGACACAGCGTCGCGCGCGCCGGTCACCCCCATGGTCGACGCGGCATATACAAACCCGCGTGACGCCGCGACGGTGTTGGCCAGGCGTTCGGGTGTTGACGACGGCGCCACCAGAAAGATGCGGTCCAGCCCGTGTTCATCGGAGGCGGCAAGCCACTGTTGGGCCTCGTCGGGGATGAGGTCGGGAGTGATCAGCCCGTGCCCGCCGGCGGCCGCCAGATCCCGTGCGAATGCATCGACCCCGTACCGCAGCACCGGGTTCCAGTACGTCATCACAACGGCACGCCCGCCGGCCTTGCTTATCGATTCGACCGCGGTCAACGCGTCCCGGACTCGCACTCCCCCGCTCAGCGCCGCCTCGGTAGCCCGCTGGATAGTCGGGCCATCCATGCCCGGATCCGAGTAGGGAACGCCGACTTCGACTATGTCGCAACCTGATTCGACGAGCTCAGTCATCGCTCGCACCGATGTGTTCACGTCGGGGTAACCGGTGGGCAGATATCCGATCAACGCCGCGCGATTTTCTGCGCGGCACGAATCGAAAAGCGGTCCCAGCCTGCTGGCTTCGCGTTGTTCAACAGTCATGATCAAACCGACTTGTTCGCGCTGCCGCCAGGCGTCAGCAGACCGAACCATTTGGCGGCCGTTTCGACATCCTTGTCGCCCCGCCCCGACAAATTCACCACAATCACCGCACCCTTTCCCAGCTCACGACCCAGCTTGAGAGCACCGGCCACCGCATGGGCGGATTCGATGGCGGGGATGATGCCTTCCATCCGGCATAGCAGGCCGAATGCCTCCATCGCCTCGGAGTCGGTAATCGGCTGGTAAGTGACGCGCCCGATGTCCTTGAGCCAGGCATGTTCGGGGCCGACCCCGGGATAGTCCAGACCCGCTGAGATCGAATGGGATTCGATGGTTTGACCGTCTTCGTCCTGCAGCAAGTAGGAGAAGGAGCCCTGGAACGCTCCGGGCGAACCACCGGCAAACGTCGCCGCGTGCCGACCCGTCTCGACGCCGTCGCCTGCCGCCTCAAATCCCACCAATCGAACATCGGGATCGTCGAGAAATGCATGAAAGATCCCGATTGCATTGGATCCTCCACCGACGCATGCCACGACCGCATCAGGCAGCTTGCCCGCCTGACCTTGGATCTGCACACGAGCCTCCATGCCGATGATCCGCTGAAAATCGCGAACCATGGTCGGGAAGGGATGGGGCCCAGCCGCGGTACCAAAGCAGTAGTAGGTGCGATCGGCGTTGGTGACCCAATCCCGGAATGCCTCATTGATGGCGTCTTTGAGGGTTTTTGAACCGGTTTCCACGGCGACGACCTCAGCGCCGAGCAACCGCATCCTGGCTACGTTGAGCGCCTGACGCGCGGTGTCAACGGCCCCCATGTAGATGACACATTCCAGGCCCAGCAGCGCACACGCGGTGGCCGTAGCCACACCATGCTGTCCGGCGCCGGTCTCGGCGATCACCCGGGTCTTCCCCATCCGGCGGGCCAGCAATGCCTGACCGAGCACATTGTTGATTTTGTGAGAGCCGGTGTGGTTTAGGTCTTCTCGCTTCAGGAAGATTCGAGCTGAGCCAGCGTGCTCGCTGAGCCTGGTGGCTTCGTACAGCGGCGACGGCCGACCGGCGTAGTGCGTTTGCAGCCGATCGAGCGTGTCCAGGAAGTCCTGGTTTACCCGCTCTTTCTCGTACGCGACGGTGACCTCTTCGATCACCGCCATGAGCGCCTCTGGGACGTAACGGCCACCGTAGGCGCCGAAATGCCCGCCTGAATCGGGATCGTGGGAGGTCCGTTCTGCAATCGCGGAACTGGTCCGCGGCAGGTCCGGGCGAGATAGGTCAGCCATCACCGAAGCTCAACGGGCACGGTTGTCATCCCCGGTTAGCGGGCTGGTTTTGGGCAGGACGGATGGGTGCCTGCGGTGACCAGATCAGCAACCGCCGCCCGTGGGTCACCACTCTTGACCAGCCCTTCGCCGACCAACACGGCGTCTGCGCCAGCACCGGCATACGCCAGCAGATCATTGGTGCCGCGCACGCCGGACTCGGCAATCCTGATCACGTTGCTGGGTAATCCCGGAGCGATTCGCGCGAAGCAGTCCCGGTCCACCTCCAAGGTGGTGAGATCGCGCGCATTGACGCCGATGACCTTGGCCCCCGCCTTCAATGCCCGGTCCGCCTCCTGCTCGGTGTGCACCTCGACAAGCGCGGTCATCCCCAGCGATTCGGTCCGGTCCAGCATGGACACCAGCGCTGACTGGTCCAATGCGGCGACAATGAGCAGCAGCATGTCCGCACCGTGCGCCCGCGCCTCATGGATCTGATAGGGCTGAACCACAAAGTCTTTGCGCAATAGCGGAATAGAGACTGCCGCGCGCACCGCATCGAGATCGTCGAGCGAACCCTGAAAACGCCGGCCCTCGGTCAACACACTGATGATGCGCGCGCCGCCATCCTCATAGGCACGCGCCAGCTTGGCGGGGTCGGTGATGGGCGCCAACGAGCCAGCAGATGGGCTGGCACGCTTCACCTCGGCGATGACACCAATACCCGGCTGACGCAGGGCGGCCATCACGTCCAGTGGCGGCGGCGCCGCCGCGGCGGCGGCCTTGATCTCGGTCATGCCGACAAGCGCCTCGCGCGCGGCAACGTCGGCCCGGACTCCCTCGAGAATCGAGTCAAGCACTGTTGCCGGACTCATGCCTGTCGTTTCCTTCCGATTTAAACCAGGCTCTACAGCCGATTTACGACGACGTCCATGAAGGGTAGCGACCGTCGGCGCACCCTTGTTCACCGACCCTCGGTGTCTGGCTCAGGCGGCCGATCGGTAGGGTCCTGGCCCTCGTCCAGAGCATCCCAGATCGTGCGCTCCGACATGTCCAATTCCGCGCTCTTCGACGCCTTTTCCGTGGCTATAGCCGCGTCCTGGGCACGCGCCACGGAACGACGGGAAGCGGGCGACGCGTACTTTGTGGCGTTGTCGCCGAGTGATTCGACGATCGATGCCGAGCGCATCAACAACGCCGCGGCGGCCAGCGTGCACACGGCAGCGCCCACCGCGAGTCCCGCCCCCACGTAGTGCCTCCCGCTACCCACCAACGTGATCACCGAGACTTGAGCGAGCTCGGCCCCACGCAGTGCGACATCGGGAATCACCCACAGACTGACACCGAGATATCCGACCGCGAGGCTCACCATCGCCAGCAAGGCCGCTAGCCCCCGCAGTGGCCAGCCACGCACTGCCAGCGCCGCGACCGCGGCGGCCAACATCAGAAGCGCCATGGGCAGCAGCGCGGTGGACCACGTCGCGCCCGACAGGGTCACCTCCTTGGGCGGGCCGAGTCCGTCGAATGACCGGATGACAACCCACCCCAACCGCGAAGCAATCCACAGCACGCCGGCCGAGATCACCAGCAACAACTGGGCGATCCCGATCATTAGTCGGCTGTTCCGCCGCGCCCGGCGGTCATTCCCGGTATCAGTCACTGCACGCCGCATCCGGACGGGCCAGGGTCTCAGCGGCCGCAATCGCATTCAGTACCGCCCGCGCTTTGTTTCGCGCTTCGTTGTATTCGTAGGGCCCGTTGGAGTCGGCCACGACACCACCACCGGCTTGGACGTACGCCGTGCCGTTACGCATCAGCGCGGTGCGGATAGCGATTGCGAAATCAGCATTCCCGGCGAAATCGAGGTAGCCGACCACACCGCCGTACAAACCACGGCGAGTTTTCTCCATCTCTTCGATCAGCTCCATGGCCCGGACTTTGGGAGCACCAGACAGCGTCCCGGCCGGGAAGCACGCGGTCACCGCATCCAAAGCGCTGTGGCCCGCGTCGAGCAGACCTGTCACGGTGGAGACCAGGTGCATGACGTGGCTATAACGCTCGATGTGGCTGTAGTCCTCAACGCGAACCGTGCCCGGTATACACACCCGTCCAAGGTCGTTGCGCCCCAGATCGACCAGCATCAGGTGCTCAGCCAGTTCTTTCTGGTCGGCCAGCAACTCCTTCTCCAGGAGCTGATCCTCTTCGTCGGTCTCACCACGCCAGCGGGTTCCGGCGATCGGGTGAGTCGTTGCGCAGCCGTCATGAACGGTGACCAACGCCTCCGGGCTTGACCCAACAATCGAAAACTCAACCGAGCCATGGTCATTCGGAACCTGAATCAAGTACATGTAGGGACTCGGATTGGTGACCCGCAGGATTCGGTAGACGTCGATCGGGTCCACCGTGGTGTCCATCTCAAAACGCTGCGACGGCACCACCTGAAAAGCTTCGCCGGCAGCAATCTCTTCCACCAGGTGCTCGACGATCGCGCCGTACTCCTCGACGGTGCGCTGAGCACGGTAGTGGGGCTCCGGTCGGCTAAAAGTGGCCACCGACGACGGCAAAGGCTTACTCAGGGCAGCGGTCATCACATCCAGCCGGGCGATGGCATCGTCATAGGCCCAATCGACTCGCTCGTCGGTGCCATCCCAATTCACCGCATTGGCGATCAGGGTGATCGTGCCTTCGTGGTGGTCGACCGCCGCCAAATCTGTAGCCAGCAACAACAGCATCTCGGGAAGATGCAAATCATCCACGGCCAGGTTCGGCAGACGCTCGAGCCGGCGCACCATGTCGTAGGCGAAGAAGCCGACCATGCCGCCGGACAGCGGCGGAAGCCCCGGCATCACGCCCGTGGCAAGCACCTCCAAGGTGGACTGCAAGGCGCGCAGCGGGTCCCCACCGGTCGGAGCGCCCTCGGGCGCGGTACCCAGCCACACCGCTTCGCCGTCCCGCACGGTCAATGCTGTTGGCGCCCCGGCACCGATGAACGACCACCGCGACCACGACCGGCCATTCTCCGCCGACTCGAGTAAGAAAGTTCCCGGCCGGCCGTCAGCCAGCTTCCGGTACGCCGACAGCGGAGTTTCACTGTCGGCCAACACCTTGCGCGTGACGGGAACCACCCGATGTTCCGCGGCCAATGAGCGGAAATTTTCACGAGTAATCGTGGTTGCAAGGTCTGCGCGCATCGGCCTATCCAATCAGACGCGCCGTCCGGCCCGAGCGTAGCCTGACGGCCATGAAAATTGGTGACACCGTGGCCGACTTCGAGCTTCCCGATCAGACGGGAAAACAATGCAAGCTCAGCGCTCTACTTTCCGACGGGCCGGTGGTTCTATTCTTCTACCCCGCGGCGATGACCCCGGGGTGCACTAAGGAAGCCTGTCATTTCCGCGATTTGGCCGCCGAATTCACCGCAGTCGGCGCGAGCCGCGTCGGTATCAGCGCTGACTCCGTGCAAAAGCAGGCCAAGTTCGCCGACATGCAGCATTTCGACTATCCCCTGCTGTCAGATGCCGAAGGCACCGTCGCCGGCCAGTTCGGCGTCAAGCGCGGACTGCTCGGCAAATTGATGCCGGTCAAACGCACGACGTTTGTCATCGACACCGATCGCAAAGTTCTCAACGTGATCTCCAGCGAATTCAGCATGGACACCCACGCGGACAAGGCTCTAGAGACCCTCCGCGCCCGCGCATAACGCCCCGGCGACGCGCCCACGCTCTCAGGGGCTGACCGCAAGAAAGATGTATGCGGCCAACACCACCAGATGCAGTTCGCCCTGTAGCCGCGTCGCCCGACCAGGCAAGACGGTGAGCGCACTGACGACAACGGTCAGCACCAACAGCACCAGCTGCAGAGCTCCCAGGCCCAGCAAGAGCGGGCCGCTAAGCCAGATGGAAGCCAGCGCGATGGTCGGAATGGTGAGACCGATGCTGGCCATTGCAGAGCCGTACGCCAGGTTCAGGCTGATCTGGAGCCTCCCCTGCCGCGCCGCGCGCCCGGCGGCAAGCGTCTCCGGCAGCAGCACCAGCGTTGCGATGATCACGCCGACGAAGGACTGCGGAAAACCAGCCGCCACCACCATCCGCTCGATGATGGGCGACTCCATTTTGGCCAGTCCGACCACGGCGACCAAGGCAACCAACAAAAGCGCAAGACTCGTCATCGCCGCCCGGGTACTCGGCGGATCGGCGTGCCGGTCATCGTCGACGGCGCCTTTTTGCGCCACCGGCAGGAAGAAGTCCCTATGGCGGACGGTTTGGGTGAAAACAAACAGCAGATAAAGCGCCAGCGAGGCGACCGCGGCAAAACCGAGCTGGCCAGGTGAAAACTCGGGACCCGGCTGACTAGTGGTGAACGTGGGCAGCACCAGGCTCAGGGTCGCCAAGGTAGTCACCGTGGCGAGCGCGGTGCCGCTGCCATGGGCGTTGAACAACGTCACGCCGTACCGCTGCGAACCAAGCAGCAATGACAGCCCAGCAATCCCATTAGTAGTGATCATCACCGCAGCAAACACGGTGTCGCGTGCCAGCGTGGCCGCCTGGTGCCCGCCAGAAGCCATCAGGGTGACAATCAGAGCCACTTCAATGACCGTTACCGCGACCGCGAGCACCAGTGAACCGAATGGCTCACCGACCCGGTGCGCGACAACCTCGGCGTGATGCACGGCGGCCAGCACCGCCCCTGCGAGCAGCACTGCTTCCAGCAGACCCACCACGGGACCGATGTGCTGGCCCCAGGAAAGTACCAACGCGACAAGCGCAAGCAGCGGGGCCACCACGGTCCACGACAGGCGTTTCCACATCAACTGCCATTGTCGCTGAGGGCTCCAAACAGCCGAGCACCCCCCAAGGCCGCTGGTCAACTCCGCAGCCTGTGTATTGTGCTGCGACGCGACACCCCCCGAGCATCGGGGCACCAACGTGATTGGTGAACTTCGAGATTGCTATCCGGCTTCTGTCCGGCAGCCACAGCCCCGGCCTGGGAGTCACCACTGCTCTGGGTAGTTTCCCGATGGCCCCCTCGGCGCGATCAGTAGCATGCTCACATGCCGACAAGCGCTGGCCACAGCGAAGGCCTCCAAGAAGGTGAGCTGTTCGCCGGGTACACCATCGTGCGCCGGTTAGGTGCGGGCGGAATGGGTGAGGTGTACCTGGCGCAGCACCCCCGACTGCCCCGGCGCGACGCACTCAAGATCCTGCCCGCCGAGTTCACCTCCAGCCAGGAGTTCCGTCAGCGCTTCAACCGTGAGGCCGACCTCGCCGCAACCTTGTACAACCAGCACATAGTCGGCATCCACGATCGCGGCGAATTCCACGGACAACTCTGGATCTCCATGGACTACGTGGAGGGAACCGACGCCGCTCGACTACTGAACACCCAGTACCCGACCGGAATGCCATATGCCGAGGTGGTGGAAATCATCGCGGCGGCAGGGCTCCCCCGGGCGTCGGCGCGACACCGCCGTCAAAGCCAACCCTTCAGTTGTCTGACCACGTCACCGACCAGTCGGCGGTATTGACTCCGGCCGAGCGCGTGGTCATCGCGCGAGCGGTCACCAAGCTCTACAACCAGCGCGGCATCGGCCTCTGGGTGGTCTACGTCAAGGATTTCGGCGGCCTCACGCCGGCGAAGTGGGTCGAGAACACCATGCGCGCCAACGGCTTTGCCGACACTGAGGCGATGCTCGCGGTGGCCACCGAGACGCCGGAATTCTCCTTCCGGGTCCCGGCCGCGGTCAGTTCCGGACGGGTGGTTGCTATCGAGGTGATCCGCCGTCAGCGCATCGAACCGGCCGTGTCCCAGCGCGAATGGACTCGCGCGGCGCTGGCCGCAGCCGAAGGCCTCGCCAACCTTTCCCCCTAGCTACTTCAGCCGAAAAAGCGCGCGCGTGTGGGTTGCGGGCTTCGGCCGACGTTTTCCAGCCGAGTGTCTTTCTGGGCCTGATGTTGTAGGCGTGAGCGACTGCTTCGATGTCTTCAGCGGACCATCGGGATAGATCGGATCCTTCGGGAAGTACTGGCGCAGTGCGCCATTGGTGTTCGGTTAGCGCCACACCCTCACCGTCGTCAGTGATCCCGCTGCGCCAGAACGTCACTGTCGCCGGCATCGGCTGGCATGGCACCGATCACGCCGTCACTGCCATCGTTCAACGCACTGTGATGGCGGCCCCACACGAAGTAGAACACCAGCACCACCGAGACCCCATATGGAGAACGCCAACCAGGTGTACCAGGGCAGGCCGAACAGGATGTATCCACACGCCAGGACCGACAACACCGGTGTCACGGGGTAGAGGGGCACCTTGAATCCACGCGGGAGATCGGGTTCACGCACCCGCAGGATGACGACGCCGACGGACACGACGATGAACGCGACCAGGGTGCCGATGGACACCACGTCCGCCAGATAGCTCAGCGGGACGAAGCCGGCAAGAATGCAGATCACCACCGCGACGATGATGGTGTTGTACACCGGTGTCATGTTGGGTGGGCGAACCTTGGCGAACACTGGGGGCAGAAGACCGTCCCGGCCCATGGCGAACAGGATTCGAGTCTGGCCGTACAGGACCACAAGTGTGACCGAGAATATGGAGATCACTGCGCCGGCCGCCAAGACCGAGCCCCAGTAGTGGCCTGAGACGACTCTGTCGAGGACGGTGGCCAGGCCAGCTTGCTGGCCCTCGAAATCCCGCCAGGGCTGCGCGCCCAGTGCGGCCACGGTAACAACCACGTAGACCGTTGTCACGGTCACCAACGCGGCCATGATCGCCAAAGGCATGGTCTTCTGCGGATTCTTGACTTCGCCACCGGCGGTGGACACCGCATCCAGGCCGATGTACGAGAAGAAGATCGTGCCTGCCGCCGCGCCGATTCCGGCGACACCGAAGGGCGCGAACTCAGCGAACCGATCGGCGTCGAAGGCCGTTAAGGCGATGACGGCGAACATCACCAGAACGCTCAGCTTGATCAGCACCATGATGGTGTTGACCTTCGCCGACTCGCTGGCTCCGCGGATGAGAAGGACGGCGCACAACCCGACCAATACGACAGCGGGAAGGTTGATGATTCCCGGGGATGCGTCACCCCACGGCGCAGCGGAAAGCGCCTGGGGCAGATGATGGCCGAAGAAATTGTCAAGCAGCTTGTTGACGTACTGGCTCCAACCCACCGCAACCGCGGCGGTGGACACGCCGTATTCGAGCAGCAGGCAGGCCGCCACACCCATTGCGACCAGCTCGCCGAGAGTGGTGTAGGCGTAGGAGTAGGTTGACCCCGAAACCGGTACGGCTGAGGCGAGTTCGGCATAACAGACCGCGGCAAGTCCTGCCGCGATTCCGGCGATCACAAATGAGGCAACAACCCCAGGACCGGCTTCTGGAACCGCCTCGGACAGCACGAAGAAGATGCCTGTGCCGACGGTGGCACCTACCCCGAACAGCGTGAGTTGGAACGTGCCGATACTGCGTTTCAGTTGATCGGAGGCGCCGTGAGCCACGGGCGCCCCGATCACGGGCCGTCGGCGCAGCATCTGCTGGATCAGGCCGATTGTCGGGGCCGCCATGCGCTCCTCCTTGATTGGGTCCAAGCTGATTGTCGGCCCTAACCGCTACGCTTGCCTGTCGAACGATTGCGCTCAACCCACCCGCGAAGGCCCGACTAATTGAAACAGTCGAATGGAATGGTTCGTGGGCTAACCCAGTTAAGCCGCGCAGCAGGACCGGCGGTTCCTGCGATGAAATCTGCCGCCGCCATGCCGATGGCAAGACTCGCGCAGGCAATACACAAGAATGCGCGGGGGCCACGATGTCGGGATTTCCGAGCGAAAACTAGCGAGCACGTTTGATCGGCGTTATCGATCCAGATACCGCAATAACCGCTGTAGCGGCCTGCCAGTGGTAGCGCGGGAATACCGCCACACTGTGCCCCAGACTCTCCGGGCGGCGACCACCGGGCCAACACTCGGCCCCGGTCCGGTCGGGTTGCCGGCGTTGGCCGGTCACCCTCTCCCCTCACCCATAAGGAGCCAGGTTCCTCGTGATGCTCCGGTTCTGCGGATGAGCGTTCCGCATGTTGGACTATGCTCCACTGCGTTGCGCGGCTCTGTCTGACCGCGTTCTCGTGTGCAGACACCCGACGCTTGATGAGGATGCCCCATTGAATATCGATTCCATTTCGGTCTATGTCGGTCCGAACGTTCATGCGCTGGAGGCGGTAATCCGGCTCCAAGTGGACGTCAAGCCGAGCTATGCGGAAACCCTCAGGGGCCTGGGGGCGGGCGTGATCGACAGACTGGCAGCGGTGTTGCCGGGGCTTGCGCTCGAACATGCCGAGTGGGTTGCCGCATTGCACGCCGGCGCGGGGCTTTCCATCGGCGATCTGGTCGCAAGGCTGGCTTTGGCGCTCGAGCATGCCGCTGGCATTGACGGCACACTGGCGTGGTCGAGATCGACGGACGATCCCGATATCGTCGAGGTGTTCTACAGCTATGGCAATGAAGACATCGGTATCGAGGCCGGCGAGGTTGCCTGCGACATGCTCGCGGCCATTGCCCGCGCCGACTCCGATGATCAAGAGGCTCCCGACCTCGACAAGAACGTCGAGGATTTCCTGACCTATGCCGACAGGCGTTCGCTGGGGCCCTCGGCCATGGAATTGGTGCGTACGGCCCAGGCCCGCGACATTCCGGTCTACCGGCTCAACGACGCCAGCCTGATCCAGATCGGCCAGGGCAAGTACCAGCAGCGGATTGAGGCGGCGCTGACGTCGAAAACCTCGCATATCGCCGTCGAAATCGCCTCTGACAAGAATCTCGCCAATAACCTCCTTGCCGATCTCGGTCTGCCCGCCCCGAGGCAGAAGCTGGTCTACAGCGTGGACGAGGCAGTGGGGGCGGCCGAACGCATCGGCTATCCCGTGGTTATCAAGCCGCTCGACGGCAATCATGGCCGGGGCGTCACCGTCAACATCACGTCCGAGGACGGCATCGCCGAGGCCTTCGAGACCACCGATGCCGAGGGATCGGCGGTGTTGGTGGAGACCATGCTGCGCGGCGACGACCACCGGCTTCTGGTGGTCAATGGCCAGCTCGCCGCCGCCGCGCGCCGGGTGCCGGGTCATGTGAAGGGCGACGGGCGCCACACCATTGCCGAGCTGGTGAATATCGTCAATCAGGACCCTCGCCGTGGCGTCGGGCATGAAAACGTGCTGACCCGGCTCGAACTCGATGACCAGGCGACGCGCTTGCTCGAGGAAAAGGGCTACACCGCAGAGACGGTCCCCGCCGAGGGCGAGGAAGTGTATCTGCGCAAGACCGCAAATATTTCGACGGGCGGCACGGCGGTGGATGTCACCGACACGATCCATCCCGACAACAAGCTGATGGCCGAACGGGCGATCCGGGCGATCGGGCTCGATGTCGGCGCCGTAGATTTCCTGACCACCGATATCACCAAGAACTATCGCGAGACCGGCGGCGGCATCTGCGAGATCAATGCGGGACCAGGCCTGCGCATGCACATCGCACCCTCCGAGGGCACGCCGCGCGACGTGGGCGGAGCGATCATGGACATGCTCTTCCCGCCCGGAACCCAGGCGCGCGTTCCCATCGCCGCCTTGACCGGAACGAACGGCAAGACCACGTGCTCGCGCATGCTGGCGCACATCCTGAAAATGGCGGGTCATGTCGTGGGGCAGACCTCGACCGACGCCGTGCTGATCGACGGCAACGTGACCGTCAAAGGCGACATGACCGGGCCCGTCTCCGCCAAGATGGTGCTGCGGGATCCCTCGGTCGACATCGCAGTCCTGGAGACGGCGCGCGGCGGCATCGTCCGCTCCGGCCTGGGCTACAACTTTTGCGATGTAGGCGCGGTGCTGAACGTCGCGTCCGATCATCTGGGGCTTGGCGGCGTCGACACGCTGGATGACCTTGCCCGGGTGAAACGCGTCGTCGCCGAAGTCACGCGCGGCACGGTGGTGCGGAACGCCGACGACGAGCAGACACTGAAAATGGCGGCCTTCTCGCCCGCCAGGCAGGTCATGTATGTGACGCGCAACCCGGAACATGAACTGGTGCGCGAACATATCCGGCTCGGCAAGCTTGCGGCCGTACTCGAGCAGGGCGTGAACGGCGACCAGATCGTGATCTACGACAACGGCACCCAAATGCCGCTGATGTGGACCCAGCTCATCCCGGCGACTCTGGAGGGCAAGGCACTACACAACGTCGAAAACGCCATGTTCGCCACCGGCATGGCCTATGCGCTCGGCAAGACACTGGATCAGATAAGCGCCGGATTGCGCACCTTCGACAACAGCTTCTTCCAGAGTCCAGGCCGGATGAATGTCTTCGATGAACACGGATTCCGGGTGATCCTCGACTACGGGCACAACGAGGCGGCGGTGGGGGCCATGGTCGACCTGGTCGACCGGCTCAAGCCGCGCGGGCGCCGGATCGTCGGCCTCACCTGCCCGGGCGACCGGCGCGACGAGGACGCGACGGCGATTGCGGCGAAGGTCGCCGGCCATTTCGACACCTATATCTGCCACCGCGACGACAATCTGCGCGATCGCGAGCCAGACGAAGTGCCCGAGCTGTTGCGCGACGCCCTGATCGCCGAGGGCGTCGCGCCCGACGCGATCAGCATCATCGGAGAGGAAGAAAAGGCCCTCGACGCGGCGCTCGAGCAGGCGCAGCCCGACGATTTGGTGCTGTACTTCTGCGAGGCGATAACGCGCTGTTGGAAGCAGATCATCCACTTCACCCCGAAATTCACCGCGCCCGAACCGGAGTCCGTCGCAAAGCGTCTGGCAACGTCCATATTCGACGTTCCCGATGGCTTCGCTCTCACGTCGGATGATCGAGGTGTGCTGATCGTTCCGGCGAAATGACACGGCAGCTCAGCAGAATCTCACTCACTGACCGTGGGAGCGCCACCCCGAAACTGGCGATCATCGGCGGCCGACTGGAGGACGACAATGCCGCCGTCTATCACGAGATGCACCGTCTGGCAGGCGGAAGGATCGTCTGGCAGGCGGAAGGATCGTCGTCTTCCCGACGGCTTCGTCGGTGCCTGATGAGGTCGGAGCCGAAGCGGTCGGTGTGTTTCGCGCCTATGGTTTCGATGCCGCCCTGGCCGGGGTTTACGGCGCCGGGGCGGTGGCGGCCGCGCAGGACACGGCGATCGCCGATCTCGTCGAGGACTATGGCAGCGTCTATTTCACCGGCGGCGACCAGGCCCTGATCACCGGGGCGCTGGCGCCGAAGGGCACGGAAAGCCGGGTGCTGAAGGCGATCCGCACAGCGCAGCTCAACGGTGCGATGGTCGCCGGGTCGAGTGCTGGGGCCGCCATGATGTCCGATGTGATGATTTCCGGCGGCACATCGCTGGAAGCTGCGACCTACGGTGTCGTCGATGACCCGGACGAGCCCGGAATGCTGCTGGAGCCGGGGCTCGGCTTCTTTCCCTGGGGCATGGTCGACCAGCATTTCATCAAACGCGGCCGATTCGGCCGGTTGGTCGTCGGCATGCAGGCGTCCGGCGCCAAGCGCGGCTTCGGCATAGACGAAAACACCGCGTTGTTCATCGAGGGCACGAGTGCGCGGGTGATCGGCGAATATGGCGCCTTCGTGCTCCATCTCCAGGAGGCGAAAGTCGATCGCCGCCGCAAGCTGATCGAAAACATCGGTTTCAGCTATGCCGACGACGGTGACAGCTATGACCTGGAAACGGGTGAGGTCCTCCCCGGTCCGAGCAAGCGGCCGGTGACCCAGCGCGACATCGCCTACCGGGCCCCCGCCCGCTCGCTTCGCAACGTCTTCGCCGCCTATACCCTCTACGACCTCACGGCGCGGCTGGTGTTGGGGGACCCCGAGGCCTATCCGGCGGATCGGGCGCGCGCGATAGAGCCCAAGGCGGGTGCCGCCACCAGCGTCGAAATATCCCGCCAGGGCGGCCGTGCGGCCGCCTACATTCCCGGAGCCGGGCGTGATTTCCGCATGACGGCGGTGGATTTTCGGGCCAGCATGCGCACCCGCCAGCTCAATGCGGCGCAACTGGCGGAGAACCGGTGGGCGGCGCTGTCCCGCGACTACGGTATGAAGTCGGGGCAGCAGGCGCGCATGATGATGCTGGGCTCGGCGCCACTCGACCGCGGCAGTCCGCTGCTTGCGGAACTGGCGGCGCAGTGTGAGGGGCCGGTCGGTGTGCTTGCCGCCGCGTCCGCCGAGCCCAACGCGGCCGCGCGCGAGTACATCGGCGCCTTGCGCGGCCACGGCGTCGAGGCCACCGATCTGCGCGTCACCATCGACAATGTTGATCGCCGGATGCGCGAGGAAGCGTTGGTCGAGCAGATCGCCGCCCTGCGCACCATCATCCTGACCGGCGGTAACCAGATCAGGCTGGTGGAATCCTTGCTCTACCGTGGCGATGTCACGCCGCTGCTGACCGCCATTGCGCGGGCGCGGGCCGCCGGCGCCATGATCGTCGGGGTCGGCGGTGCCGCCTCGGCGCTGTCCGGTTTCATGATCGGAGGCGGCACGTCCTACGAGGCGCTGCGCTTCGGCATCGCCTCGGATATGGGACGGCACGGATTGGTGATCCAGGAAGGGTTGGGGTTTTTCGGCGCCGCCATCGTCGACCAGAAACTGTCGTCCTCGCTTCGTCTCGGCCGCCTCGCCGTCGCCTGCGCCGAGGAAAGCGTGCGCTTCGGACTCGGTCTTCTCGAAGACAGCGGGGTCATCGCCAACCACGACAACACCCAACTCACCGCGATCGGCGCGCGCGGCGCCGTCCTGGTCGAGCTCGATCCGCTCAAGACCGAGCTGGCTGGGGACGATTTCATCGCACCCGACACCAAGCTGTGTTTTGCCGGTCCAGGGGATGTCATCGATATGGTGACCGGGACCGTCACCCGGGCGGCGCCGGCCACCGCGTCCGCCGCCGCGCTGGACACGCTGGTGGGCGCACTGATCAAGGATTGCGTTGGCGATGCCGGCCCGGTAACCGCGCCCGGTGCCACACACGAAGCGCATATTGCCTTGCGCTATCGCTCACACGATGATGGCACCGGCCATCTCGATATCGAAAGCATCCGTGATCGGCACGGATGAAAATCAATAGAAAGGACAGACATGTATTTCGATGGGACCACCCTGACCACACTGCTTTCCGATACGGAGAAAGCGGCTGCAAACGCCCCCGTCATTGCCGCCGCAGGGCCGCGCTACACCTCGGCGCTCGCCGTCATCGAGGTCGCCATGGAGCTGCCGGAATTGGGTGAGGCCGGCGTGACGAACTTTCTCGATGTGCAGGGAATCGAACTGCGCGACATGCCCCCCGGTCATCGTTTGATCGCAGGGGCGCTGGCGACGGAAGGCAAGCTGAACGATCGCCTGCATGCCGCCTGCGCGGCCTATTTCGAGACAGAGGTGTTCGTGCTTCCGACCGGTGAGCCGGCTGCTCCGCCGACGGAGTGAGAACGTGCTGCGCCAGACCCACGAACTGCCGGGCTCGCCACATCGACTGACTGTGCTCAGCTTCGGTGCGGCGGGTACGGGCAGGAAAGCCTATTTGCAGGCCGGCCTGCATGCCGACGAGTTGCCCGGCATGCTGGTCTTGCGCATTCTGGCCGGGCATCTGGCCGAAGCGGAAGCTCGCGGCGCGGTCCATGGTGAAATCCTGCTGGTGCCGCAGGCAAACCCGATCGGCCTGACACAGACCGAAACCAGCTTCCTGTTCGGTCGGCTCGAAAGCGGCACCGGGGAAAACTTCAACCGGAACTATGCCGATCTGTCAGACCTTCCAAGCCTGTCGCTGGGACCGGACGCGGCGGCGAACGTCGAAACGATCCGGGCCGCGATGTCCGCGCGGCTTGCGGCGATCCCCCCGGATGGAGCCTTGGCGCAGCTGCGCCACAGATTGCTGACGCTCGCCCATGACGCCGACCTCGTGCTCGATCTTCACGCCGACAACGAGGCTGAGCCGCACATGTATGTCGGCCCGGCGCTATGGCCGGCGGCCAAGGACATCGCCGCCGCGATCGATGCGCGAGCAGTGCTTCTGGCAGAGGTGTCGGGCGGTCGCCCCTTCGATGAGGCCTGCGCCGGTCCGTGGTGGGCGCTGGCCGCGAACCATCCCGGTCTGCCCATTCCGCCGGCCTGCCTGGCCGCCACGCTGGAAATGGGCTGCAATGACGATGTCGATCCCGAACGTGCCGCCGATCAAGCCATGGCGCTGCTGCGCATGTTGGCCGGACGCGGCTTTGTCGATGGGCCGGGCGGGCAGCCGGCTTTGTCCTGCCGCGCCACGGCGTTGACGGCCATGGCGCAGCTGCGCTCGCCGGTCACGGGGCTCGTCGCCTATCGCCGCCGGCTGGGAGATCTGGTCCGCAAGGGCGATCTCGTCGCCACGGTGATCGATCCGCTTGGCGAGGAGACGGAATTGCGGGCCGAGACCGACGGGCGGCTCTTTGCTCGCCATAGCCAGCCTTATGCCTGGCCGGGACGGGTGATCGGCAAGATCGCGGGCGAGATTCCGCTGGAGGGTAGAAAGGGCAATTTACTTTCGGATTGATGCAGGTCGCGCGGAATGTGTCGCGGCAGCCCGATCCGGCGGGCCTTCACTTCCCGTGCGTCACTTCACTGTTCGTCGGAAGGCTGGCCGCTGCTGTTTCGGCTCGGCGGCACCTTCCCCGTTCAAAGCAGCACGGTGGCGTCGAAGCAGGTGTGGTCACCCGTGTGGCAGGCCCCACCCACCTGATCGACGGTGAGCAGCACCGTGTCACCGTCGCAGTCCAACCGCACGGAGTGCACATACTGGGTGTGTCCAGAGGTCGCTCCCTTGACCCACTGTTCGCCGCGAGATCGCGAATAGTAGGTTGCTTCACGGGTTTTCAAGGTCCGATCCAAAGCATCGTCATCCATCCAGGCGACCATCAACACGTCCCCGCTGCCACGCTCCTGGACCACGGCGGTGAACAATCCGTCGGCGTTGCGCTTCAGGCGGGCGGCGACGTTTGGGTCAAGAGTCATCGCACGGTGATCCCTTCTGCGGCCATCGCGGCCTTGACCTGGCCGATCGTCAGCTCCCGGAAGTGAAAGACACTGGCCGCCAATACCGCGTCAGCGCCGGCGGCAACAGCGGGAGCAAAATGGTCCACGTTCCCGGCGCCGCCGCTGGCGATCACCGGAACCGTGACCGCCGCGCGAACCGCGCGCAACATTGCCAGGTCGAATCCCGCCTTGGTGCCGTCAGCATCCATGGAATTCAACAAGATCTCCCCTACTCCAAGGTCGGCGCCGCGGGCGGCCCATTCCACGGCATCGATACCGGTGCCGCGGCGGCCGCCGTGAGTAGTGACCTCCCAGCCCGAAGGTGTCGGGGCTGAGCCAACCGGCACCTTGCGCGCATCCACGGACAACACGATGCATTGGGACCCGAATTGCGTTGCCATGTCGGCCAGCAGGTCAGGGCGAGCGATCGCGGCCGTGTTCACCGAAACCTTGTCGGCCCCCGCACGTAGCAATAGATCGACATCAGCCACGGTACGCACCCCGCCGCCAACCGTGAGCGGAATGAACACTTGCTCCGCGGTGTGGCGCACCACTTCCAACATGGTGGCCCTGCCCGACGACGACGCGGTGACGTCGAGAAAGGTAAGTTCGTCGGCTCCCTCGGCGTCATATGCGGCCGCAAGCTCCACAGGATCGCCCGCATCCCGCAGATTCTCGAAATTGACCCCCTTGACCACCCGTCCGGCGTCAACATCCAGGCACGGGATGACGCGCACCGCAAGGCCGGTATCCGTGTACATATCAGTAGTCCTCCGGGTCGCCTGTCTTACGCACGATCTCAAGGATCTCTTCGTGGACTCCCGGCGCCGCGGCCAGCACCGAACGCGAGGTTGGGGTCCACGGATCACCGGTCAAGGTCGTGACGGTGCCTCCCGCGGCCCGCACCTGCGCGACTCCCGCAGCATGATCCCAAACCTGACCACCGAAACTAATTGCACCGCCTAGGATCCCGTCGGCTACATAAACAAGGTCGATGCCGGTGGACCCATGGATACGCAACCGCGACGACACCCGGCTGAGGTTCTCCAGCACCGCAAGCCGATAACGCCCCGGAAAACGGCCCCGGGAGTCGGCGCTGAATGTGCCTACACCCATGAGGCTCTCCGACAACTTCGCGGGAGCCAGCGATGCCTGCGGGAGGCCATTTCTCAGCAACGGGCCACCTGCCACCGCGGTGTAGCGCTCGCCGATGAACGGTAACCAGGTCAGGCCGGCCACCGGTTCACCCTCGTGCAGCAGGCCCAGCAATATAGCGGCCATCGGCGAGCCGGCGGCATAGTTGAAAGTGCCGTCGACCGGGTCGAGCACCCAAACCCAGGGCGAATCCACATCGGTACCACCGAATTCTTCGCCGTGTACCCCGATTCCGGTAGCAGCTTCCAGCGCCGCAACGACTTGTCGCTCAATCGCGAGATCCACCTCTGTGGCAAAGTCGTTGCCCTTCTTGGGAACTGCCGAATCGGCACGGTGGCCGCCGAGGAACCTCGGCACCGCGGCATCCAAAATTGCCGACGCCTGCTCAACCAAGGTGACCAACCGTGCAGCCAAATCCATTGCGGTCTACTCCCGTACCGCGGTCAGCGCCTGCGGCAAGGTGAACCTTCCGGCGTAGAGCGCTTTACCCACGATGGCACCCTCGACCCCCTGGCCCGTCAGGGTTGCGATCGCACGTAAGTCATCCAGGCTGGAAACACCGCCGGATGCGATCACCGGCGCCTCGGTACGACCGGCCACACCTGCCAGCAGTTCGAGATTGGGGCCTGCCAACGTGCCATCTTTGGTCACGTCGGTGACGACGTAGCGTGAACATCCTTCGCTATCCAGGCGCTGCAGCACCTCCCACAGATCACCGCCGTCGGTTTCCCACCCCCGGCCGCGCAGTCGATGCTTGCCGTCCACGATTTGGACGTCGAGTCCGACCGCCACCTTCTCACCATGCTCGGCGATCATCCGGGCGCACCATTGTGGGTTTTCCAGCGCCGCGGTACCCAGGTTCACCCTGGCGCAACCGGTTGCCAGTGCCGCGGCCAGCGAGTCGTCGTCGCGAATACCCCCGGATAGCTCTACCGCAACGTCGAGTTTGCCCACCACCTCCGCGAGTAGTTCGCGGTTGCTCCCTCTGCCGAATGCGGCGTCGAGGTCGACCAGGTGAATCCACTCCGCGCCGTCGCGCTGCCAACCCAGCGCGGCATCCAGCGCCGAACCGTATTCCGTTTCACTGCCGGCCTTGCCTTGGACCAATCGCACGGCGCGACCCTCGACCACGTCGACAGCGGGCAACAATATCAATGGCACAGTCTCTTCCTTCACAAGTTTTCTACCCAGTTGCTCAGTACGGCCGCACCGGCGTCCCCGCTCTTCTCCGGGTGGGACTGGGTTGCGGCCAGCGGGCCATCCTCGACCGCGGCCAGGAAAGGTACCTGATGGGTGGCCCATGTCAATCGGGCTCCGGACGACCCTTCCCAGCGCTGCGCGGCATAGGAGTGCACGAAATAAAACCGGGCCTTGGGCTCCAGGCCTTTGAACAGCACACTGTCCGCGGGAGCGGTCACGACGTTCCAGCCCATGTGCGGGATCACCGGGGCGTCCAGCCGGGTAACGGCACCCGGCCACAGGCCACACCCCTGAGTTTCCACCCCGAACTCCACCCCGCGGGCGAACAGAATCTGCATGCCGACGCAGACTCCGAGCACCGGGCGCCCCGCGGCAACCCGCGCGGCGATGATGCGTTCACCGCCGATCTTGCGCAGACCGGTCATACAAGCCTCGAACGCGCCAACCCCCGGCACCACCAGTCCGTCCGCGGCCATCGCAGCCTTCTCGTCGGCGGTCACGACGGTGTCGGCACCAACCCGCTGCAAGGCGCGCTGCGCCGACCGCAGATTGCCGGAACCGTAGTCGAGCACGACCACCGATTTTGGCCACGGCGTGCCACTCATAGAACGCCTTTGGTGGACGGCACGCCCGATACCCGAGGATCCGGCTCGACGGCTTGGCGCAACGCCCGGGCAACAGCCTTGTACTGCGCTTCAGTGATGTGGTGTGGATCGCGACCGTAGAGCACCCGAACGTGCAGCGCGATCCGGGCATTCATGGCCAGCGACTCGAACACGTGCCGGTTGATCACGGTGTGGTAAGGCACCGAATTCCCGGCAATAGTGGTGTGCTGCAGGTGATCCGGCTCTCCGGTGTGCACACAGTACGGGCGCCCGGACACGTCCACCGCGGCGTGGGCCAGTGTCTCGTCCATCGGAATGAAGGCGTCTCCGAACCGCCGGATGCCTTTCTTGTCACCCAGGGCCTGCCCGAGCGCCTGGCCCAGCGCAATCGCGGTGTCCTCGACGGTGTGATGCGCCTCGATCTCAACATCGCCCTTGGTACGCACCGTCAGATCAAAGCTGGCGTGACTGCCCAGCGCCGTGAGCATGTGGTCGAAGAACGGCACACCGGTGTCGACGTCGACTTGTCCGGTGCCATCCAGATCCAGGTCGATGACGATGTCGGATTCGCGGGTGCGCCGCTCGATGCGCGCCCGACGGACGGCGGTGCCTGTTTCGGTGGCTGTCATGGTGCTCCTACGGGGCTTGCTGCAGCTGGGGCCAGGTCGGTGGCAGCAATCCGCGCACTCGCCCGCAGAAACGCATCGTTTTCGTCGGCCAGCCCGGTAGTTGCCCGCAAGTAGCCGGGTATCCCAACGTCACGGATCAAGACACCCTGGTCGAGGTATCGCTGCCAGGCGGCCGGGGCATCGGCGAATTCGCCGAACAACACAAAGTTGGCATCGCTTGGTATCACCCTAAAGCCCATGCCGGCCAACTTTTTTGACACACGCTCACGCTCGGCGATCAACGTCGCGACACTGCCCAGGGTGTCCTGGGCGTGCCGTAGCGCGGCTCGCGCTGCCACCTGAGTTACCGACGACAAGTGGTAAGGCAGCCTCACCAGTAGTAAGGCATCAATCAATGCCGGCGTAGCCACCAGGTAGCCGAGCCGCCCGCCGGCGAACGCGAACGCCTTGCTCATGGTGCGGGTGACGACCAGCCGGGTCGGGTACTCCTCGATCAATCCCACCGCGCTGGGCTGCGAGGAAAACTCGCCGTAGGCCTCGTCGACAATCAGAATGCCCGGGACCACGTCGAGCAGCCTGCGCAGTTCCGTCAGCGAAACGCTCTGTCCAGTGGGGTTGTTGGGACTGGTAATGAATACGACATCCGGTCTGCGGTCGGACACGACGGCGATGGCAGCGTCGATGTCAAGGCCAAAGCCATCGGCCCTGGCTGTCTCGACCCATTCCGTGTGAGTGCCGTCGGAGATGATCGGGTGCATCGAGTACGAGGGGACGAAACCGATGGCGGTGCGGCCCGGCCCGCCGAATGCCTGCAGAAGTTGCTGCAGAATCTCGTTGGAACCGTTTGCGGCCCAGACGTTCTCGAAGCCGATGCGGGTACCGGTCTGGGCGGTCAGGTAATTAGCGAGGTCGGTACGCAGGGCCACGGCGTCGCGGTCGGGATAACGGTGCAAGTCGACCGCCGCCTCCCCCACCGAACGCACCACATCGTCAACGAGCGCCTGAGTGGGCGGGTGCGGGTTCTCGTTGGTGTTCAGACGTACCGGAACCGCCAGTTGTGGCGCTCCGTAAGGCGATTTGCCACGCAGATCCTCACGCAAGGGCAGATCGTCCAGGGTGGGCCGTGGCCGGGGCGCGCTGGTCATCGTTCGAACCTCCGCCTTACCGCTTCCCCGTGCGCCGGCAGATCTTCGGCCTTGGCGAGGGTAAGCACATGCCCCGACACGTCTTTGAGAGCCGCCTCGGTGTAGTCGACAACGTGGATGCCACGTAGGAAGGTCTGCACCGACAGGCCGCTGGAATGCCGCGCAAATCCCGCGGTCGGCAACACATGGTTGGACCCCGCGCAGTAGTCACCGAGGCTCACCGGCGCCCACGACCCAACGAAGATGGCGCCAGCCGAACGTATCCTGCTGGCGACTTGTGGCGCGTCTGCGGTCTGGATCTCGAGGTGCTCAGCCGCATAGGCATTCACCACCTTGACGCCGGCATCGAGATCGTCGACCAAGATGATCGCCGACTGGCGACCCCCCAACGCGGTTGTCACTCGCTCGTGATGCACCGTCGTCGCCAACTGAGCAGCCAGTTCGGCATCGGTGGCATCGGCGAGGTGCTCACTCGAGGTAACCAGCACACTGGCAGCCATCTCATCGTGCTCGGCCTGACTGATCAGATCCGCGGCAACGTGTGCGGGGTCGGCTGTGTGGTCGGCCAGGATCGCGATTTCGGTCGGCCCCGCTTCGGCGTCAATGCCTACCTGCGAACGGCACAGCCGCTTTGCGGCCGTGACGTAGATGTTGCCCGGCCCGGTGATCATGTCGACCGGCGCCAACTCGTGACCGTCGACGTCGGTGCCGCCATAGGCCAGCAAGGCAACCGCCTGTGCCCCTCCGACCGCCCATACCTCGTCGACTCCCAACAGGCGGGCCGCGGCCAGAATGGTCGGATGCGGCAGCCCGCCATGGCTGGCCTGGGGCGGGCTGGCGACCACGAGCGAATCCACCCCCGCCGCCTGCGCGGGCACCACGTTCATCACCACACTGGACGGGTAGACCGCGTTGCCCCCCGGCACGTACAAACCGACTCGCTCGACGGGGATCCAACGCTCGGTCACGGTAGCTCCCGGGCCGAGCGTCGTGACGACATCGGTTCGGCGCTGATCGGCGTGCACCGCCCGGGTCCGCTCGATCATCACCTGCAGCGCGTCGCGAACGTCTGGGCTGAGCTCGTCCAGCGCCGCTGCCAGCGCGGCCTGGGGCACCCGGACGGCCGCGGGCCGCACCCCGTCGAACGACTCACAGAATTCCAGCGCGGCCTGCGCCCCGCGTTCGGCCACCGCCGCCACAATCGGCCGGACCTTCGGCAAGACCGCCTCCACGTCGGCTCCGCCACGCGGTAGAGCGGCCCGCAACCCGGCGGCAGTCAACTCTGCTCCCCGTAGGTCAACACGGGCCAACAGTGAACGCGGTGTACTCACGCCAACCATTGTCCCAGAGCAACTCAAGTCGAATTCCGACCGGTACAGTGCCGGTAGAGCCGCCCAGGTACGCACTTGCGAAAGGGAGCCAACATGTCGGCAAAGGACCACCCGAACAACGCTCCCGGCGTGCCGATGGTGTTCCCGCCCTGGTTCGAGCGTTTCCAGATCAAATACATCAATCCCGCACTCAAACCCATTGCGCGCTACCTTCCGGGTACGGCCACTATCACCCACCAGGGCCGCAAATCCGGCAAACCGTACAAGACAATCGTGACGGTGTACCGCAAGGGCAATGTGTTGGCCATTGCGCTGCATCACGGAAAAACCGACTTGGTGAAAAACGTTCTGGCCGCGGGCGAAGCCGATGTTTTCTTTGCCCGCCGTCAGGTGCACATCGTCAATCCGCGAATTCTGCCGGCCGGCTCCCAAAGCGATGAGCTGCCGATGATGGCGCGTGTGCAATTGCGCCGCATCGGAGTATTCGTCGCGGATATCGCCTGAGGCCCGCACGCTGCCACAGCAACGGCAGCGTCGGCGCGCGGATGATCCCGTCAGCCAGGGCTCACATGTCCAAACCGATGTCGAGCACCCGCACCGAATGGGTCAGCGCACCGACTGCGAGGTAGTCCACACCTGTCGCCGCATAGGTCGCCGCGGTGTCAAGGCTGAGCCCGCCCGAGGACTCGAGCAAGACGGTGGGTGCTCGCGAATCCCGCCGCTGCACCGCCGTCTGGGTCTGCCAAACCGGGAAATTGTCCAGCAGGATCAGTTCGGGCTTCTCGGGCAGTACCTCGTCAAGCTGTTCGAGGGAGTCAACCTCGACTTCACAGGGCAGATCGGGCGCCGCAGCCCGCACGGCCCGCAATGCTTCAAGCACCGATCCGGCGGCGGCGACATGATTGTCTTTGATCAGCGCGGCATCGCCGAGACCGAGCCGGTGGTTGACTCCGCCGCCAACGCGAACCGCGTACTTCTGCAAGGCCCGTAGGCCGGGCAGGGTTTTGCGGGTGTCGCGAATCTTGGCCTTCGTTCCGTCCACCGCCTCTACCCAGGCTGCCGTTGCCGTCGCGATCCCCGACAAGTGGCAGACCAGGTTCAACATGGTGCGTTCGGCGGTCAGCAGACCTCGCGTTTGCGCCCGGATCGTCAGCACCGGCTCGCCGGTCTGCAACCGGGCGCCATCGTCGACACGGCCGAGCACCTGATAGCCGTCTTTACCGATGACCTCATCGAGCACCATCAGCGCGACGTCCACCCCGGCGATCACTCCGGCCTCCCGGGGAACCATTGACGCCGTCGCGGTCGCATCAGCCGGCACCGTCGCGATCGTGGTGACATCGGGCCCGTAGCGGAGGTCCTCGTCGAGGCCGCGCCGAATGGTCTCGCGCGCCGCGTCGCGTTCTTGATCGGTAAGCGTCATCAACCCACCGCCGCCAACGCCTCCACACAAACCGTGTCCTGGTCGCCAGCCAATCGGACCACGATGCCGCGTCCCTGCTCGGGCACCACGTCCGGGTACTCGGCGCGGTGGTGGCAACCGCGACTTTCGTTGCGCGCCAGGGCGCCAGCACCCACGACGCGGGCGGCGAGCGCCAGGGCCACGTCTTCGAAATCATTGCGGTCGGCAATGCCACGAGTCGGCCCGTCCAGCATCTCGGCCAGCCGGTGCAACCCCGCCGCATCGCGAACCACCGACGCGTCCCGACTCATCGCCCGCTGCAGGTCATCACGGCGGGGCGCGGTATGCGCAATCGGCTCGGGCATCGTCGCGTGCGCAAGCCCGGCGGCCGCCGCATGCGCGGCCGCGCCCTTGCCGGCCCGGCCACCGACCACCAGCCCTTCGAGCAAGCTGTTGGACGCCAGCCGGTTGGCGCCGTGCATGCCGGTGCGGGCCACCTCACCTGCCGCGAACAAGCCTGGCAGCTCGGTGTTTCCGTACACATCGGTAATGACGCCGCCGCAGCTGTAATGGGCTCCCGGGACCACCGGTATCGGCTGCCGAACGGGATCGATGCCAGCCGCCCGACACGATGCGGTGACGGTCGGGAACCGCGACTCGAAACCCTTGATGCTGCGCGCGTCCAGGTAGGCGCATGGATCTCCGTTGGCCTTCATCCGCGCGTCAATGGCCGCCGCCACCACATCACGAGGCGCCAAGCCTCCCAGCGGGTGAACACCGGCGGTAATCGACCGGCCCTGCCGGTCAAGCAATATCGCGCCTTCGCCGCGAATTGCCTCGGTGATCAGCGGACGACGGCCACCACTGCTCCCGTCGAACAGCATGGTCGGGTGGAATTGGATGAATTCGAGATCGCTGACCGTGACGCCGGCCCATAGCGCCAGCGCGATTCCGTCACCGGTGGCGCCATCGGGGTTGGTGGTCGCGCTGTACAACTGCCCCAGCCCACCGGTGGCCAAGATCACCGACGGCGCGCTGATGATGCCCACACCGTTCGGGTTGAGCACCAACACTCCCGTTACCGCGGTGTCGTCGTGCAGTATTCGCAGCGCCACGTGGCTGGCGCGGATGTCCAGCAAACCAGCGGCTTGATCGAGTGCGCGCTGGACTTCGGCACCGGTCGCGTCGCCTCCGGCATGCACGATGCGCCGCCGCGAGTGCCCACCTTCACGCGTGAGAGCCCAACGACCGGTTGATGTTTCGTCGAACTTCGCACCATCGCCGACCAGGTCGGTCACCGCGCGGAACCCGTCAGCGACGATCGAGTACACGGCTTCGAGATCGCACAGCCCGGCACCCGCGGTCACGGTGTCGGCCACGTGCGCATCGACCGAATCGTCGCCACCCGGCAGTACCACCGCTATGCCGCCCTGCGCGTAGTGGGTTGCGGTGGCTCCAACGGTGTCGGCGGCCTTGTTGAGCAGGACGACGCTGCGGCCAGCACGATGAGCGGACAGTGCGGCGGCCAGACCGGCCACACCGGTGCCGATTACGACGACGTCGGCCGCATCCCGCCAAGTGGGACTCGTCCTCATTCGCCACCACCGGGCTGGCCGATTTCGATCATCCGCTGGACACTGAGCCGGCCCGCTGCCGCCACGTCGGGATCGACATGAACTTCGTCGGCCCCTTCGACCAGGCAACGCAGCAGGGCTGCGGGAGTGATCATCTTCATGTACTTGCATGACGCCCGGTCGTTAACCGCTTGGAAGTCGACCTGCGGTGCGGCCCGGCGCAGTTGATGGAGCATCCCGACCTCGGTGGCCACCAGCACCTTGCGCGCGCGGGTCTCGTGCGCCGCGTCGAGCATCCCGCCGGTGGACAGGATCTTTACCCGCTCCGCGGGGACGGCACCTTCTCCGGCCAGGTAGAGCGCAGAGGTGGCGCACCCACACTCGGGGTGCACAAAGAGTTCAGCATCGGGGTTGGCGCGAGCTTGCTCACTGAGTTCATCGCCGTTGATCCCGGCGTGCACATGACATTCACCGGCCCAGACGTGCAGGTTTTCGCGGCCGGTCTCGCGACGCACGTGGGCGCCCAGGAACTGGTCGGGGCAGAACAGCACCTCGCGGTCCGGATCGATAGACGCGACCACGTCGACGGCGTTCGACGAGGTGCAGCAAATGTCGGTGAGCCCTTTCACTTCCGCGGTGGTATTGACGTAAGAGACAACGACAGCACCCGGGTGCTCGGCTTTCCAGGCCCGCAATTCGTCGGGACTAATGGAGTCGGCCAATGAACAGCCGGCTCGTTGATCGGGAATCAATACCGTCTTGTTCGGGCTCAGGACTTTCGCGGTCTCGGCCATGAAGTGCACCCCGCAGAACACGATGGCGCCTTCGGGCACCTCGGCGGCGATGCGCGACAGCGCCAGCGAGTCCCCCACATGGTCGGCTACGTCTTGGATGGCCGGCAGCTGGTAGTTGTGCGCCAGGAGCATAGCTCCTCGTAACCGCGCCAACCGGCGAACTTCTGCGGCCCACTGTTGGTCACCGTCGACCCCGACGTAGCCCAGCGGCGAATCGCTGATGCGGTCGGTCATACCACTCACGTCACAAGCGAGCGTGTCCATGCGATTCAAGACCGTCACGGCAGCTCCTTTCACGCCCAGGAGGTTTTCGACTTACAATCGAAAACATGGCCAATAGTAACACCGCTCATGAAGTTCTGGCTGCGGTCTTTCAGGTTCGCCAGATCACAGCGGCATCTCGAGGGGGGAAACCGCAGCTTAACGTGCTGCTATGGCAACGTGCGCAAGATCCACAGAAAGGCGCCTGGTCACTACCTGGCAGGCGGCTGCGCAGCGACGAGGACTTGACCACCTCGGTGCGTCGCCAGCTCGCGGAGAAAGTTGACCTGCGCGAATTGTCCCACCTAGAGCAACTCGCGGTGTTCTCGGATCCGCACCGGGTGCCGGGCGACACCCGCGTCATCGCGTCGACATTCCTCGGCCTGGTCCCCTCCCCGGCCACCCCCGAGCTGCCGGCCGACACGCGCTGGCATCCGGTGAATGCACTGCCCCCGATGGCATTCGACCACGGCCCGATGGTGACCCACTCCCACGCTCGACTGGTGGCGAAAATGTCGTATACCAATATCGGATTTGCCTTGACACCTAAAGAATTCGCACTCTCCACGTTGCGCGACATCTACGGCGCGACACTGGGCTATCAGGTCGATACGACGAATCTGCAACGAGTCTTGGCCCGCCGAAAGGTGATCACCCAGACCGGCACCTTCGCGCAGTCCGGCCGCAGCGGCGGCCGCCCCGCAGCGATGTACAGGTTTACCGATTCCCAGCTCAGAGTCACCGACGAGTTCGCGGCGCTGCGCCCTCCAGGCTGAGGCCGGCCGGCTTGAGACCGCGATCAACCACCATTTTTTCGCCACCGCCAAATACCCGAGCCCGATTCCAAATACCCAGCCTGTAGTGGCATTTTGGCGGGCCCCAGGGTGCCGTTACGAAACAACCGACATTGCCGATCCAAGCCCGGTGCAAATTGTGACCGGGACCACGCCATGTCAATGTCAATTTCGCGGTTGAATCCTGTAGCTTGTATGAGACTACTAAGAGTTCGTTAAGAGATGCTGGCGCCGTTCGGCTGCCGGCACAGAACCGTAACTGGCTTACTGCGCTGCCATCCCATCTGGTTCGGGATGGATCGTGCGCGAGAATGCCGAAGGCCATGAAGGGAGCCTTAATGGTGAAGCTCGGCAGTCTGGCAGACGCGCGCGCCGCCGAATGGATCGGCCGGCCGCCGCATGAGGAACTGCAGCGCAAGGTACGTCCCCTGCTGCCGAGTGACGATCCGTTTTATGACCCGCCCGCCGGCTACCACCATGCCGAACCGGGTACCGTGCTGCGCTCGCGCGAGGTCGAGCTGGCGTTTCTGGGCTTGATCCCGCAGTCCATCACCGCCACTCAACTGCTGTACCGGACCACGGACATGTGCGGCAATCCCGAGGCCACCGTGACCACGGTGATTCTTCCCGCCGAAGTTGCGCCCGGACAGACCTACCCGCTGCTCTCCTACCAGTGCGCGATCGACGCCATGTCCTCGCGCTGCTTTCCCTCCTACGCGCTGCGCCGCGGAGCCAAAGCGATCGGCTCATTGACCCAGTTGGAGCTGCTGCTGATCACCGCCGCCGTTGCCGAGGGGTGGGCGGTCTCAGTACCTGACCACGAGGGTGTCCGGGGGCTTTGGGGAACGCCCTACGAGCCGGGCTACCGGGTCCTGGACGGTATCCGGGCGGCCCTGAGCGCCGAACGTCTGGCGCTGCCGCAATCGGCGCCGATCGGATTGTGGGGCTACTCGGGCGGGGGCCTGGCCAGCGCATGGGCTGCCGAAATGTGCGGCGAGTACGCGCCTGAGCTCAACATCGTCGGAGCCGTGCTGGGTTCGCCGGTCGGCGACCTGGGTAATACCTTCCGTCGGCTCAACGGAACCCTGCTTGCGGGCCTGCCCGCAATGGTGGTGGCCGCCCTCGGACACGTCTACCCGGGGCTGGACCGGGTGATCAAACAACATGCTAACGAAGATGGGATCGAGTTGCTCGAGCGGCTCGAGCAGATGACCACCGCCGAAGCGGTCATCCGGATGGCCAACAACGACTTGGGCCACTACCTGGACGAGCCGCTCGAAGATGTTCTGTCCACACCAGAAGTTGTGCACGTCTTCGACGACATCAAACTGGGCGCCGCCGTGCCGGCACCCCCGGTGTTGATCGTGCAGGCCGTCCACGACTATCTCATCTCCGTCGATGACATCGACACGCTGGCCGAGTCCTATTCGACGGGTGGTGCCAGGGTTACCTACCACCGGGATGCCTTCAACGAGCACATGATGTTGCACCCGCTGTCCGCCCCGATGACGCTGCGCTGGCTCACCGACCGATTCGCAGGCCTGCCGCTGACCGAACACGTCATTCGAACCACGTGGCCGACGATGTTCAACCCGATGACCTATGCGGGCATGGCACGATTGGCCGTCATCGCCGCCAAGATGATCACCGGACGCAAGATTCATCGCCGCCCGCTGTAAGGCCGCCCACCGTGGATTGTCCACTTTGAGCCGCACCGAAATCCGTTACGGCACGGGCGCTTCGGGGGCTTTTGCGGGTGCGGCCGGCCGGGGCTCGACCGGCGGGTAACCGCCCAGATCATCACGCACGGTTCCGGCCGCCATCAGTGCGTACACCAGTGACCCGACGGCCGCGGGCAACAACAGGGTGGCCGCTACCAAAGACGCGTGGCGGGCGAAAAACACCGGCGGCGCCTCGATCACGTATGTCAACGAGTGATCGCCGCTGGCCAGCGGCACCGTGTCGAAATCCAACGCGCCATAGCGCCAGTACACCAGCAACGCACCGACGGCGGTTGCCGCCGCCGCGGCGCCCACCAGCCCGGCCGCAAAGGCGGCCACCATCGCGGGCCCTCTGTGTTCACGCCACTGCCAGATCAGCACCGCCGCCACCACGGCCACCACACCCAACAGCCCGAGCATCAAGAACGGTGCGACAAAGAAATTCTCTGACTCGCTACCCAAGTAATCGTGCACACGCTCGCCCGTCCGGGTGACGGCGACCACGGCATGAACGGCCGGCGCCACCCAGGCCCAAAGTCCGCCAACCAAGAGGCCAACCGCGGTAAGACCGAGCATCACGGTGGTGATTGCGCGGGTTCGCGACGTTCGAGGGCCACCGGAATCCGGCAGCCCCACCGCGTCGACGGGCGGCTGCGGCTCGTGGGACGTGGTGGGAACAGCAGGCACCGATTCCTCGGTCACCGACGCGTCTCCAACTCCGAAGAGTCCACCTGCCCGTGCCGCGAGCATCGTGCCCACCAACCATCGGGACGAATCTGCACGATCATCCGCCGTCCGCATTCGGCACAGAACCGCGGCGGCTCCAGACCTAACTGGGCCGCTGTGGGCGTGGTCGTACCCGCCAGTTCGCCGGTGTAGACGTTGTAGACGCCGGCAGTGACCGGAGCACCGAGACTTCCCACCACAATGTCCTTGATTTCCTACAAACTTGCGTTGAGCGCCTTCAACGGCATCTGTAGGTCTTCCAACAGTTCCAGGTCAGCTTCGGCCGGACGGCCGAGCGTGGTCAGGTAGTTTCCGACGATCACCGCGTTGATGCCGCCCAGGATCCCACGCTTGGCGCCCAGGTCGCCGAGGGTGATCTCGCGGCCACCGGCAAAGCGCAGCATCGTGCGCGGTAGCGCCAATCGGAACGCACCAACCGCCTTGAGCGCTTCGCCGGCCGGCAGCACCTCGAGGTCACCGAAGGGGGTGCCGGGGCGGGGGTTGAGGAAGTTCAACGGGACCTCGTCGGGGTCCAGCTCGGCCAGGTTGGCGGCGAATTCGGCGCGCTGCTCCAGCGTCTCCCCCATACCGAGGATGCCGCCGCAGCACACCTCCATGCCGGCGTCGCGCACCATCGTGAGCGTCTGCCAGCGCTCCTCCCACGTGTGCGTCGTAACGACGTTGGTGAAGTACGAGCGAGCGGTCTCCAGGTTGTGGTTGTAGCGATGCACACCCATCGCCGCGAGCTGTTCCACCTGCTCGGCGGTCAGCATGCCCAGCGAGCAGGCGACGTTGATTTCGACTTCGTTTCGAATCGCCTCGATGCCCGCGGCGACCTGGGACAGCAGCCTGGCATCGGGACCGCGGACCGCCGCCACGATGCAAAATTCGGTAGCGCCGGACTTGGCCGTCTGCTTGGCCGCCTCGACCAGGCTGGGGATGTCCAACCAGGCGCTGCGTACCGGCGAGCTGAACAGGCCCGATTGCGAGCAGAAGTGGCAATCCTCCGGGCAGCCACCGGTCTTTAGGCTGATGATGCCCTCGACCTCGACCTCGGGGCCGCACCAGCGCATCCGGACGTCATGGGCCAGCACCAGCAGTTCTTCCAGGCGGTCCTCCGATAGCTGCAGGACCTGCAGGACCTGCTCCTGATTCAAGCCCTCCCCACGCTCCAGCACCTGCTGCCGCGCCACGGCCAGAATGTCTGGTTCGGTCACGCCATCCTGGCCGGCGTCATTGCTGGGTCGAGTAGCCGCCTGAGTCACCAAGTACTCCCCTGGTCTTCGTCAAAATCTGTGGTCTGGCCCGAGCCTGTCGAGCACAGAACTGCCAACTTAGGGTAGCCGTGCACGGCTGCACAAACCTGACGCGGTAGCCCACCGCGCGCTGTGCTGTGATTTCACCGTGCTGAGCACCGTCATGTGATCGGTTGCTCAGCGCGTTTGTTCCCGTCCCAGCGGCGCAGGCCGGCGAAACTGCCATTGATTTGTGCGGGGCGGCCGGCAATCCGCAATGCCCGCCCCAGCTGGGCCCCACCGACCCGCCGGGCCAGGGTGACATGGCCGGTCCAATGCCCGGGCAGGCTATTCGGCATCGGCGCCGGGTCCAGATAGGGCGCACACAACCGGTGTACCTCGGAGTGCAGTGCCAACAGCTCGACTGTTGGCACCACCAGGCGTGCGAAGACCACACTTGCCCGGCCGAACAAGACCGGCGCACCGATCGCACAACTCAGGGGAAGTGTTGCGGCAACCGGGCTCAGCAGCTCGTCCACCTCGGAGCTGATCCGATCGGCGACGGCCATTGTCACGTGCGGACGGCTCGCCGGCGCCTGGCTGGGGATCCCGGCACCGGCCAGCTCCTCCCAGATGCGGCGGACCGCGGCCTCGGTGTCGCGGTCAAAGACCAGCTCGATCGAATGCACCATCTCAACCGACCAACGTGGCTACCCATTCGCGGTCGAACGCGCCCGCACTCATGACCGCGAAGTCCGCAACGCTGAGCTGCGCGGCTCCGGCGGAAAGCACGGCCCGCATGGGAGCCAAGCGAGCCAGGGCGTCCCGATTCGAGGATTCCACCAATCCGGGATGCGCCGGCCAACTGCCGAGCACCAGACCGGCGCATGAAACCTTCTGCGCCGCAAGCGCTTCCAGGGTCAATGCAGTGTGATTGAGCGTGCCCAGTCCCGCGGCGACCACCACCAGCATGGCGGCACCCAGATCGACGGCGAGGTCCCGCAGCGTGCCGCCGGAGTCGGCGAGCTCGACGAGCAATCCGCCTGCACCTTCGACGAGCGTCAACCGGCCCGGACGGTCCAGACCCCGAATGTGCTGCACCAACTGATCGCGGCTGGGCAGCGGCTGCCCGGCCTGCTCCGCCGCCGCGACAGGCGCCATCGGCAACGGGTAACGCGCCAAGCCGACCAGCTCGGTTACCCCGGATAGCCGACCTATCTCGGCCAGATCGTCGTCGCCGTTGCCGGTGCCAGTCTGAACGGGTTTGCACACAACCACGTCGATACCCGCTTGGTTCGCCTGGGACGCCAGCGCCGCGGTGACGACCGTCTTGCCGACCCCGGTGCAGGTGCCGGTGACGCACAGGACGGTCAACGGCGTGCCGCGGCAGGGCCGAGAAGAACGTCGGTCAGCACCCGCCGGGCCAGCTCCATCTCGTCAGGACTCAACGACGCGCGCGCCGTCAGTCTCAGCCGTGATGCCCCGGCGGGCACCGTCGGGGGCCGGAAGCACCCCACCTTGACACCGGCGTCCAGACAGGCCGCCGCGGCGGCCAGCGCCACCTCCGGGTCGCCCAGCAACACGGACACCACCGCGGACTGCGGCGTCTCGGGCACGTCGCAGATGTCGGCGAGTTCACGGGCGTTCTGCAACACCGCGTCGGGCCGCCACTGCTCGGCCTTGAGCACACCCAGCGCGGCCCGCGCCGCGCCCACTGCGGCCGGCGCCAAACCGGTGTCGAAGATGAACGGCCGGGCCGCATCGATGAGGTGCGCACGCACCGCGGCCGGCCCCAGAACGGCACCGCCCTGGCTGCCGAGAGCTTTCGACAGCGTCGTGGTCAGCACCACATCGGGCGCACCCGCCAGCCCCAGCTCGTGCAACAGCCCGCGCCCGCCACCGCGAACGCCCAGTCCGTGCGCCTCGTCGATGACGAGCAGGGCCCGGTGCCGGCGGCAGGCGGCGAGCAACTCACGAAGCGGGGCCAAGGTGCCGTCGGCGCTGAACACCGAGTCGGTGATGACCATGGCCCGTTGCTCGTCGCGCGAGGCCAGCGCCGCGTCCACCGCAGCAACGTCGCGGTGCGGCGTCACGACCACCCGAGCGCGCGAAAGGCGGCAGGCGTCCACCAGGGACGCGTGCGAGTACGCATCGGAGACCAAAAGCGAACCCGGCCCGGACAGACCGACGACGGCTCCCAAGTTCGCCGTGTAGCCCGACGAAAACAACAGGCCCGCGGCAGCGCCGACGTATTCGGCGAGTTCGGCTTCCAACTGCTGGTGCAGCTCGGTGTCGCCGGTGACCAGGCGCGAACCGGTGGCGCCTGCGCCCCAGATGCGCAGTGCCTGGACACCGCCTTCAATCACGTCGGGGTGCTGGGACAGCCCCAGGTAATCGTTGGACGCAAGGTCCAACTCGGTACCGACGGGAGGACGCGGGCGCAGCGAGCGACGCAGCCCAGCATCGCGGCGCTGCCGTTCGACAGCGTCCAGCCAGGCCAGTGGCGACGTCTCAATCGGAATCTGTGTGGGGGCGCCCATGAGCCTTCAGCCTACGAGACGCGCGACCTCGACCATCGCGGAGCTGATCTGCGCGATCTCATCCGGGGCGCAGATGTATGGCGGCATCGCGTAGACCAGGTTGCGAAACGGACGCAGCCAGACACCGTGCTCTAGGGCAACTGGGGTGGCGACAGACAAATTGACCGGTCGGTCGCATTCGATCACGCCGATCGCGCCGCGTACCCGCACGTCGGTCACCCCTGGCAATGCCCGAGCGGGTTCGAGTCCGGTGGTCAAACCGGAAGCGATCCCGGCGACCGTGCCTCGCCAGTCCTGTTCGAGCAGCAGCTCGACGCTGGCCACCGACACCGCGCAGGCCAGCGGATTCGCCATGAAGGTCGGTCCGTGCATCAGCGCGCCGGCCGCACCGGCGCTGATGGTGTGCGCGATGTCCGTCGTGCACAACGTGGCGGCCAGACTGAGATAACCACCGGTGAGCGCCTTGCCGACGCACATAATGTCCGGGCTCACCCCGGCATGGTCGGCAGCGAAGAGTTCGCCGGTGCGGCCGAAGCCGGTGGCGATCTCGTCGAAGATCAAAAGCACCTCATGGCGCCGACAGAAATCTCGCAGGTCAGCCAGATAGCGCGGGTCGTGGAAGCGCATCCCGCCCGCTCCTTGCACCACCGGTTCGACGACGACGGCCGCCAATTCGGCGGCATGCTGTGCCAGTTGCGCTTCGAACGCCGCACTGTAGGCGGGGTCGTAATCGTGAGGCACGTGCGGCGCGAACACTTGCCGGGCCAGGATGTCGGTCCATAGCGAGTGCATCCCGCCCTCGGGGTCGCAGACGCTCATCGGCGTGAAAGTGTCGCCGTGGTAGCCGCCGCGCCAGGTCATCAGGCGGTGCTTTCCCGGCCGGCCACGACTGCGCCAATACTGCAACGCCATCTTCACCGCGACTTCTACCGCCACCGATCCGGAGTCGCTGAAAAAGACCGTTTCCAAACCGGCCGGGGTGATATCGACGAGCAGTTTGGCCAGCCTGGCCGCCGGTTCGTGGGTCAACCCACCGAACATGACGTGGCTCATCGTGCCCACCTGGGCGCTCACGGCCGCGTCCAGCACTGGGTGCCCATGCCCGTGGACCGAGGTCCACCAGGAGCTCATCGCGTCGAGCACCTCGATCGGCTGGCCGTCGTGGATCAAGGTCAGCCAGGCGCCGCGAGCCGAGACCACTACCAGGTTGGGTGCGGCCGTGGTGCCAATGGTGCTGTAGGGGTGCCACACGTTGGCGGCATCGATCGCACCGATTTGCTCGGGCGTCAAACCGCCCCTCGATGTGTCGGCGGCAGACATGGAATCCGAGGGTAACCGAGCCGAACGCGGCCGCACCTGGGCCCACGCGGCTGCGGGTCGCACAAAGCCCGGACATCGGGAAGCATGCATGACATGGCTTTGCCGAACCAGCACGACCACACGACCGGTTCAGATACCGACGCAACGCCGATCCCCGACCACACCGAGGATCGGCCACCGCAGATCCTCACGCTGCGCATTGCTCCACTGGATGTGATCCTCACGGTCGCGTTCTTGGGCGCGCTACTGGTTGTGGTGACCACGACCAGTTGGCCGTCGCAGCTATTCGCCTTCTCCCAGAACGTGTGCATTTCCGAGGACTGCCCCCCTGTGCCATTCGCCGTCAACTACTACATCTATCCGGTCATGTGGGGCGGCATCGGCGCGGCCGTGGCCGCAGCCGTGATCGGCCCGCTGGTTTCCATGGTGAAGGGCTGGTACATGTCCTTCTGGCCGATCATCGCCATCGCCGTCATCACGGTCACTTCGGTGATCGGGTACGCGCTGACCGGCTTCAGTGAAACCTACTGGCACTGACCGACACGGTTCCCCGAGCGCGGCCAGCAAGGCTGCTGAGACCGAAATCACAACCGCCGATAGGCCACTGACCAGCACAGTCACCGTCCGGTCACGTTAAGACAAAAAATGACCTGGGGACCTGGCGAGCGAACACATCCGTTGTCAAAGTGACTGTAGTGACTGATGTGAATACAGCGACCTAACCGACTGGTTCACGTTTCCAACTGTCATGCAACGGCGTTAGGTCTCGACGTAGCGGCCATCGCGTGAGTCATGGAACAGCGGCGGACGCGCGAAGTCACCGCGCTGAGGCACAGGAGGCCCACCAGAGGGCCTGGGAGAGCCTAGGAGATTGGAATCCCGATGAAACGCATCTACGCCTTCGCGATCGGTTTGGTGATGATGGCGGCCCCGATGGCGGCCGCCCCGGGCATCGCGGCCGCCGACCCCAGTGTCCGGCCGGTGGACTACCAGCAGGCAACCGACGTCGTGGTCGCGCGCGGACTTTCGCAGCGCGGCGTGCCGTTCTCCTGGGCCGGCGGCGGTATCACGGGTCCGTCCCGCGGCAAGGGGACGGGCATCTACACCGTCGGATTCGACGCGTCGGGGTTGATCCAATACGCCTACGCCGGCGCTGGGATCAAGCTGCCGCGCTCCTCCGGTGAGATGTACAAAGTCGGCCAGAAGGTCCTGCCGCAGCAGGCCCGCAAGGCCGACCTGCTCTTCTACGGCCCCGAGGGCACCCAGAGCGTGGCGATGTACCTCGGAAACGGGCAGATGTTGGAGGTGGGCGACGTCGTGCAGGTCTCGCCGGTACGCACCACCGACATGATGCCTTACCTAGTCCGGATCATCGGCGCTTCGCAAGCGCCGTTGCAGCAGACACCGCTGCCGCAGACCCCGCTTCGACAGGCACCGCTGCAGCAGGTGCCGACTCAGCAGGCACCGCTGCAACAGGCACCCGCCCAACAGTTGCCGACTCAGCAGGCACCGCTGCAGGCACCGACCCGCCAGGCGCCGACCCAACAAGTCCCCCTGCAACAGCTGCCGACCCAGCAATCCCCAGTTCAGCAGGCACCGACACAGTTGGTGCCGCTGCAGCCGGCTCCGGCCACCACCGCGCGGTAACCGACCGTCAACCTGGGTAGTTCCCAACCCACGCCACCTGCATCTCTCGCTGACATCGCTGCTCAGCGAGGGAAGCAGGTGGCTTTTCGGTAAATTGTCAGTCGACCATGCAGACGCTGACACCGCCCACATCACCGACCGCCGCCGCGGCGCCGGTCGCTATGGGGACCCGAAAAACCGGTTTTTACCGCCATGATCTGGACGGTTTGCGCGGTATCGCGATCGCCCTCGTAGCCATATTCCACGTTTGGTTCGGCCGGGTTTCCGGCGGAGTGGACGTCTTCTTGGCGCTATCGGGGTTCTTTTTCGGCGGCAAGATTCTGCGCACCGCCCTGAATCCGAGTCTGAAGCTCTCACCGATAACTGAGCTGATCCGGCTGATCCGCCGGCTGCTGCCGGCCATGGTCGTGGCCCTAGCCGCCTGTGCGTTGCTCACCATCCTGGTTCAACCGCAGACCCGATGGGAAGCGTTCGCCGACCAGAGCCTGGCCAGTCTGGGCTACTACCAGAACTGGGAACTGGCCAACTCTGCCGCGGACTACCTGCGCGCCGGCGAAGCGGTCAGCCCGCTACAGCACATCTGGTCGATGTCGGTGCAGGGCCAGTTCTATCTGGCCTTCCTGCTTTTGATCACCGGGTGCACCTTTTTGTTCCGGCGTCTGCTCGGCACCCATCTGCGGACCATGTTCGTGGTGCTGCTCAGCGCGCTCACGATCGCGTCCTTTGTTTATGCGATCATCGCCCACCAGGCCTACCAGCCGACCGCGTACTACAACAGCTTTGCGCGGGCCTGGGAGCTGCTCCTGGGGGCGCTGGTGGGTGCGCTGGTGCCCTACATTCGCTGGCCGATGTGGCTGCGCACCATCGCGGCCACCGTGGGGTTGGCGATAGTCCTGTCGTGCGGCGCCCTGATCAACGGCGTCAAAGAATTTCCTGGCCCATGGGCGTTGGTACCAGTCGGCGCCGCGATGCTGATGATCATGGCTGGGGCCAACCGGCAGGCCCATCCGAGCACCCGCGACCGTCTTCCGCTACCCAATCGACTGCTGGCCGCCGGGCCACTGGTGACGCTCGGCGCGATGGCCTACTCGCTGTACCTATGGCACTGGCCGCTGCTGATCTTCTGGCTCTCCTACACCGGCCACCGGCACGCAAACTTCATCGAGGGTGCAGCGATACTGCTGGTATCGGGAGTACTGGCATTTCTGACCACTCGCCACGTCGAAGACCCATTGCGGTATCGCGCGCCGTCGGGCACCGCCGCCGCAGTCAAGACGCAAGCGATTCCCTGGCAGCTCCGGTTGCGCCGGCCGACCATCGCGATGGGGTCGGTCGTGGTGTTGCTGGGCGTCACCCTGACCGCTACGTCGTTCACCTGGCGAGAGCACGTGATCGTCGAACGCGCCTCCGGCAAAGAGCTCCGGGGACTCAGCGCCAACGACTATCCCGGAGCACGTGCCCTGACCGACCATGTCCGGGTGCCCAAACTGCGGATGCGCCCCACCGTGTTCGAAGCCAAAGGCGACTTTCCCGCTTCCACTCGAGACGGCTGCATCAGTGACTTCGTCAATCCGGCGCTGGTCAATTGCACCTACGGCGATGTGGACGCTTCCCGGACCATCGCGCTCGCCGGAGGTTCGCACGCCGAACATTGGCTTCCGGCACTGGATCTACTCGGGCGTCTGCATCACTTCAAGGTGGTGACGTACCTCAAGATGGGCTGCCCGCTGTCCACCGAAGAAGTCCCGCTGATCATGGGCAACAACGCCCCGTACCCGCAGTGCCGCGAGTGGGTGCAGAAGACGATGGAGAAACTGGTCACCGACCGTCCCGACTATGTGTTCACCACGTCGACACGGCCGTGGAACATCAAGCCGGGCGACGTCATGCCGGCCACCTACATCGGTATCTGGCAAACATTTGCCGACAACAACATTCCCGTCCTCGCGGTTCGGGACACCCCCTGGATGGTCAAGGACGGCCAGCCGTTCAAACCGGCGGACTGCCTGGCCAAGGGGGGCGATGCGCAGTCCTGCGGAATCAAGCGCTCTGAACTGCTGTCGGACTACAACACCACGTTGGATTTCGTAGACCGGTTCCCGAACCTCAAACCGATCGACATGTCAGACGCGATATGTCGGCCCGACTACTGTCGCGCGGTCGAGGGAAATGTGCTGATCTACCGTGACGCTCACCACATGACACCCACCTATGCCCGCACCATGACCCCCGAACTCGGGCGGCAGATCGCAGCAATCACCGGCTGGTGGTGAGATCCGCCCTCGCCTGTCCGGCCGCGCCGGCCCGACAGGGCGCCGGGCTTGTCAGCGCGAAATACGCGGACCAACCCCCAACGCGGATAAGGTCATACGATGTCGCCGAACAACGCCGTGGACTCTGGCGTAACGCCACCTCCACTGCCCACCGTATGGCCGGGCAGCGCGTATCCACTGGGAGCCACCTATGACGGCGCCGGCACCAACTTTTCGCTCTTTTCCGAAATCGCCGACCGGGTCGAGCTCTGCCTGATCGCCGACGACGATAGCGAATCGCGGATCTCTCTCGAGGAGGTCGACGGATACGTCTGGCACGCCTATCTCCCCAACATCAGCCCCGGCCAGCGCTACGGCTTTCGGGTCTACGGGCCATTCGACCCCGCGGCCGGGCACCGCTGTGACCCGAGCAAGCTGCTGCTCGACCCGTACGGGAAGGCGTTCGACGGCGATTTCACCTTCGGGCAGGCGCTGTTCTCCTATGACATGAAGACTGTCGACCTGGGCTCGGCCGACCCCGGTATCCCTCCCATCGTCGACTCCCTGGGCTCCACCATGACAAGTGTGGTGATCAACCCGTTCTTCGACTGGGGTTATGACCGGGCTCCGATGATTCCCTACCACGAGACCGTCATCTACGAAGCCCACGTCAAAGGCATGACCCAGACCCATCCGGACATCCCCGAGGAACTTCGCGGCACCTACGCTGGGCTGGCCCACCCGGCGATCATCGACCACCTGAAGTCCCTCAATGTCACCACCATCGAACTGATGCCGGTGCACCAATTCATGCACGACTCGCGACTGCTGGACCTAGGCCTACGGAACTACTGGGGCTACAACACCTTTGGATTCTTCGCCCCGCACAACCAATACGCAGCCAACCGCCAAGCCGGCAGCGCGGTGGGAGAGTTCAAGTCCATGGTGCGCAGCCTGCACGAAGCAGGCATCGAGGTCATCCTCGACGTCGTGTACAACCACACCGCCGAAGGCAATCGCCTCGGCCCAACGATCAACTTCCGCGGTATCGACAACTCCGCGTACTACCGGCTGGTTGACTCCGACCTGCGCTGGTACAAGGACTACACCGGCACCGGCAACAGCCTCAACGCCCGCCACCCCCACGTGCTGCAGCTGATCATGGACTCGCTGCGCTACTGGGTGATCGAGATGCACGTCGACGGATTCCGCTTCGACCTGGCCGCGACTTTGGCCCGCGAGTTGCACGACGTGGACCGACTGAGCGCGTTTTTCGACCTGGTGCAGCAGGATCCGGTGGTCAGCCAGGTCAAGTTGATCGCCGAGCCGTGGGACGTCGGCGAAGGTGGCTACCAGGTCGGCAACTTTCCCGGTTTGTGGACGGAGTGGAACGGGAAATACCGCGATACTGTGCGTGACTACTGGCGGGGCGAGCCCGCAACCCTTGGCGAATTCGCTTCCCGGCTGACCGGGTCGTCGGATCTCTATGAGGCGACCGGTCGACGGCCGAGCGCCAGCATCAACTTCGTCACCGCTCATGATGGGTTCACCCTCAACGACCTGGTCTCTTACAACGAAAAGCACAACAGCGCCAACGGCGAAGACAATCGTGACGGGGAAAGTCACAACCGCTCCTGGAACTGCGGCATCGAGGGCCCCACCGACGATCCCGACATCGTGGCGCTGCGCTACCGCCAAATGCGCAACTTCTGGGCCACCTTGATGGTCAGCCAGGGCACACCGATGATTGCCCATGGCGACGAAATCGGGCGCACCCAACAGGGCAACAACAATGTCTACTGCCAGGACTCCAAAATATCGTGGATGGACTGGTCATTGGTTGAAGCGAATGCCGACCTGCTGGCATTCGCCCGCAAGGTGACCACGTTGCGCAGAAACCATCCGGTCTTTCGTCGGCGACGGTTTTTCGAGGGTGAGCCGATCCGAACCGGCGACGAGGTGCGAGACATCGCCTGGCTGACCCCGAGCGGCCAGGAAATGTTGCACGACGATTGGAACCGCAGCTTCCACAAGTGCGTTGCGGTGTTCCTCAACGGTGAGGCGATCACCGCACCCAACGCCCGCGGTGAACGAGTCGTTGACGACTCATTTCTGTTGTGCTTCAACGCCCATGACGAAACGGTGGAGTTCGTCATGCCGCACGATGACTATGCCAACGAATGGACGGTGGAGCTGGACACCAACCATCCAGCCGGCGATGCCGACGCGGTGGTGAAGGCCGAAGACACCGTATCTGTGCCCGGCCGTTCGCTGATCTTGCTGCGTAAGACCGCGTAGCCCATGGGCTTTCCCGTCCTGTCCACCTACCGACTACAGCTGCGCGGCCCATCAAGCGGATTCGGATTTACTTTCGCAGACGCCGAGAATGTGCTGGATTACCTCAGCGAGCTTGGTGTTTCCCATCTTTACCTGTCCCCTATCCTGACCGCCGTAGCGGGGTCCTCCCACGGCTATGACGTCACCGACCCGACCACGGTGTCAGCCGAGCTCGGCGGCCTCGACGGCTTGGCGCGGCTATCCGCGGCGGCGCGGGCTCGCGGCATGGGCCTGATTGTGGACATCGTGCCCAACCACGTGGGTGTCGATCGGCCGCAACAGAACATGTGGTGGTGGGATGTGCTGCGTCACGGCCGCAACTCCGAGTATGCGGGGTATTTCGACATCGACTGTGATCTCGACGAGCACGGTCGAATCGTGCTGCCGGTGCTGGGTTCTGACGCAGACGTGGCCGACCTGTTGGTCGACGGGGACCTGCTGCGGCTGGGCTCGCTGGCATTCCCCATCGCTGCGGGTACCGGTACCGGCACCGGAGCCGAGGTGCATGAGCGCCAGCACTACCGATTGGTGGGCTGGCGACGCGGCCTGTGCGGTTATCGCCGGTTTTTCTCGATCACCTCGTTGGCCGGGCTACGCCAAGAGGATCGCGCGGTTTTCGATGCCAGCCATGTCGAGATCGCACGTTGGTTCGCCGACGGACTCGTCGATGGTCTTCGTATCGACCACCCCGATGGGCTGTCCGATCCCTGCGGCTATCTGCAATGGCTGCGCGAACTGGTCGGCCAGCAGGCCTGGATTGTGATCGAGAAGATCCTGGCCGCCGACGAGGCGTTGGAGCCCACGCTGCCGGTGGACGGCACAACGGGCTATGACGTGCTACGAGAACTCGGCGGACTCTTCGCCGACCCGGCCGGAGCGGCAGAGCTCACCGCGCTGGTCGAGTCCGCCGACGTGGACTACCAGGCCATGGCGGCACTGTTGGCCGATCTCAAGATCCGGGCGACAACCGACACCCTGTCCAGCGAATTGAGCCGGTTGAGACGAAGCATTGCCGCAACGGCCGGCCGGGATCATCCGCTGCCGGGTGAGGCGGTGGCCGCGTTGCTTACCCATATCGGCGTCTACCGCTGCGACTACCCCGGGCTGGCCTCGATCATGCCGACCGCGATCGCCGAAACCTGTATTGCGGCACCCGAATTAGGCCCGCCGCTGCAGCTGGTGGCGATGGCTTTGGCCCACGGCGGCGAACCCGCCAACCGGCTGCAGCAACTGTGCGGCGCGGTGACCGCCAAGGCCGTCGAGGACTGCTTGTTCTACCGAGACGCCCGGCTGGTGTCACTCAACGAGGCGGGTGGCGAGCCGCACCGGTTTGGAGTCAGCGCCGCAGAGTTTCATCACAGTGCGGCCACCCGCACCCGGATGTGGCCGCAGACCATGACGACGTTGACCACCCACGACACCAAACGCGGCGAAGACGTGCGAGCGAGAATCAGCGTGTTGTCCCAGGTTCCGTCACTATGGGCCGAATTCGTCGCCCGCGCCGAAAGCCAAGCCCCCTCCCCTGACCGAGCAACGGGACAGTTCCTGTGGCAGAACATCTTCGGCGTCTGGCCGGTCACCGGGGAAGTCAGCGAGCAGCTGCGCGACCGGCTGCACAGCTACGCGGAGAAAGCAATTCGGGAAGCGGCTTGGCACACCAGCTGGAACGACCCGGACTCCACTTTCGAAGACGCGGTACACCGGTGGCTGGACGCTGTCCTGGATGGTCCGGTTGCCGGGCAGCTGACCCAACTCGTGGATCGCCTCAATCCCCATGCCGCCAGTGACGCGCTGGGCCAGAAGCTGCTCGCGCTGACCGTGCCCGGGATACCCGACGTTTATCAAGGCACCGAGCTGTGGGAGGACAGCCTGGTCGATCCGGACAACCGGCGCCCCGTCGACTACGCCGCCCGCCGAGCCGCGCTGCGAGAGTTGCGGCATCCCAAGATCCGGGTCGTAAGCACGGCCCTTCGAATGCGGCGTTCCCACCCGGAGTGCTTCCTGCGCGGCGCCTACATTCCGGTGCTTGCCAGTGGCACCGCCGAAGATCACATCGTGGCGTTTCGCCGTGGCCAGGACATCCTGGTCGCGGTGACCCGCTGGACGGTAGGACTGCAAGAAAATGGCTGGGATGACACGGTATTGCCGTTGCCCGAGGGGTCCTGGACCGACACTCTCACCGGCGCCTTGGCAAGCGGGCCGGCACCTGCCGCCGAACTGTTCTCTGAGCTGCCCGTCGTCCTGTTGGAGCGCCAAGCATGACTGAATTCCGGGTGTGGGCGCCCAAGCCCGAATTGGTGCGGCTAGATGTCGAGGGCGGCGTGTACCCGATGAGGCGCACCGACGACGGCTGGTGGCACACCGCGATCGAGACTGCGCCAGCTGCCCGCTACGGATTTCTGCTCGACGATGACCCCAAGGTGCTGCCCGACCCCAGATCTGCCCGCCAGCCCGATGGGGTGCACGCCCGCTCCCAGCTGTGGAACCCCGCCGCGGCCACCTGGACCGACGGCGCCTGGACCGGTCGCTCCGTGACCGGCGCGGTGATCTACGAGCTGCATGTCGGCACCTTCACCGCCGCGGGCACATTTGACTCCGCCATCGAGAAGCTGGACTACCTAGTCGATCTCGGGATCGACTTCGTCGAGCTGATGCCGGTGAACTCCTTTGCCGGCACTCACGGCTGGGGATATGACGGTGTGCTCTGGTACAGCGTCCACGAGCCCTACGGCGGCCCCGCCGGACTGGTCCGGTTCGTCGACGCTTGCCATGCGCGCGGTCTGGGAGTGCTGATCGATGCGGTGTTCAACCATCTCGGGCCTTCGGGAAACTATCTGCCCCGATTCGGGCCTTACCTGTCCTCGGCGAGCAACCCGTGGGGGGGAAGGCATCAATATCGCCGACGCCGACTCGGACGAGGTTCGCCGCTACATCATCGGCGCCGCGCTGCGCTGGATGCGCGAATTCCATGCCGACGGTCTGCGGCTGGACGCCGTCCACGCGTTGGTGGACACCACCGCAGTACCCATCCTCGAAGAACTGGCCACCGAGACCGACTGGCTGTCAAAGCAAGTCGGTCGCCCGCTGTCGCTGGTCGCCGAGAGCGACCTCAACGATCCGCGGCTGATCACCCCGCGCGATGGTGGTGGCTACGGGATCACCGCGCAATGGGACGACGACATCCATCACGCGATTCACACAGCGGTTTCCGGGGAACGCCAGGGTTACTATGCGGACTTCGGCGCCAATTCCGATTCGATGGCCACGCTGGCACACACACTTCGTCGGGGCTTCTTCCACGCCGGTACCTATTCGTCGTTCCGGCGCCGCCGCCACGGACGTCCGCTGGACACGGCCACGATTCCGGCCACCCGTCTGCTCGCCTACACCTGCACCCATGATCAGGTCGGCAATCGTGCGCTTGGCGACCGCCCTTCACAAAACCTGACCAGCGGCCAGCTGGCCATCAAAGCCGCATTGGTACTCGGTTCGCCCTACACGGCGATGCTGTTCATGGGCGAGGAATGGGGGCCAGCAGTCCTTTTCAGTTCTTCAGCTCGCACCCCGAGCCCGAGTTGGCGGTTGCCACCGCGCAGGGACGCAAAGCGGAGTTCGCCGAGCACGGATGGGATGCCGACGAGATCCCCGATCCCCAAGATCCGCAGACTTTTCTGCGCTCCAAACTGGTTTGGGGCGAAGGCGATTCAGGCGAGCATGCCCAGCTACTGCGCTTCTACCGCGATCTGATCGCGTTGCGACACCACGAGACCGACCTGGCCGATCCGTGGCTGGACCACCTGGTGATCGACTATGACGAGCAGCAGAGCTGGATCATCATGCGCCGCAGCCGGTTTGGCATTGCGTGCAATCTCGGTACCGAGGCGACGACGGTGCCACTATCCGGTGCGCTGGTGCTGGGTTGGGGTGAGCCGAACACCAGCGACTCCGGCACCGAACTAGCCGGGCATTCGGTTGCGGTGCTGCGCTGTGACCAATCGACGGCGCCCGCCGAGCCCGCCTGAGCGTCGTCGCCGCTAGACGGTGGGGCGCCCGGTGCGCTGTATCGCCTCGGCAATCGCATCGGCAAGAGGCTCGATCTCTTCGGCGCTTAGACCCGCAATGGTGACCCGTATCCCCGGCGCGCTACGGATCCGGAACCGCGCGCCCGGCGCAGCGGCCCAACCCCGGTTCAGCAGGCGGGTAATCGCCGCGGTTTCGTCGGGGACGGGAATCCAGACATTGAGCCCAGACCGGCCATGTGCGGCGACACCGCGGGCGGACAGCGCGGCGCACAACCGGCCGCGGGCGTCTGCGTAGCGCTCCTGCGCCTGGCGAACCAGCCCGGTAGCGGCATCGTCAGCGAAGAGCCGCACGGCGAGATCCTGCAGAATGTGGCTCACCCAGCCCGGCCCTAGGCGCAGCCGCCCGTGCACCCGCTCGACCGTGCGCTGGTCCCCGGCCAACACGGCAAGCCGTAGATCCGGCCCATAGGCCTTGGCCGCCGACCGGACGAAGGCCCAGTGCTGCGTCGCCCCGGCCAGGGTGTGCAGGGGTACGCCGGCGATGCCGGCGCAATGATCGTCCTCAACCAGCAGCACCTCCTCAGCACCCTGGCTCAACACCTCACGCAGCTCCTCGGCCCGGGCCGCCGACAGCGCCGCTCCGGTTGGGTTTTGCGCGCGACTGGTGACCACGACCGCCCTCACCCCGCGGCCCAGCGCCCGCTGCAGGTCAGCAACCAGCGGACCGTCGTCGTCGACGCCCATCGGCTCAACGGGAAGCCCAAGTGCGGCAAGGAGATCCAGGAGGTTTGCCCAGCCCGGGTCCTCGACGGCAACCCGGTCCCCCGGGCGCAGATTCGCGCTCAGCGCTCGCTCGATACCGTCCAGCGCACCGTTGGTCACCGCGAGATGGTCGGCCGCTACACCGTCGGCCGCCAAAGCGGCTCGAGCGTAGTCGACCAGCTCCGCTGACATTGCCGGAGCACCGTAGAGCAACGGCAGCACCGAACCGTCCGGCCATCCGACGGCGGCCAGCGGCAATAGCTCGGGGGCCGGGTTGCCGGTCGAGAGATCTCGCGCGCCGGCAGGCACCCCAAGGTCAAGCGAGGACCGGGGCGTGGATGCCGGCCGGTCGCGCACCCTGGTCCCGCGCCGTCCCGCGGTTTCGACCGTCCCGCGATCACGCAACAGGCGGTAGGCCGCGGCCACGGTGTTGGGATTCACACCCAGCTGACCGGCGACTTCGCGGATCGACGGCAGAGCGTCGCCGGGCGCCAAGCCGCCCTGGGAGATGGCCGATTCAATGCTGGCCGCTATGGACTCGGCGCCACCACCCGCTCTCCTATATTGTACTGGCATAGTTACTAGTATGTACTAGTACATATCGAACGGGCAACCACATGACCACTTCCTACGGCCCGACGGCACGCACCACTCCCACCCGCTACCGGGAGCGAGCACGCTACGACAGCGAGACCGTCCATCGAATCCTCGATGAGGCCTTGATCTGCCACTTGGGATACATCCGGGACGGCGAGCCGGTGGTCTTGCCAACCACCCACACACGCCGCGGCGAAACGCTCTACATCCATGGGTCCACCGGCAGCGGCCCAATGCTCGCGGCAAGGGTCGCCGAACTGCCCCTCTGCATCACCGTCACCCTCGTGGACGGGCTGGTGCTGGCCCGCTCGGCAATGCACCATTCCCTGAACTACCGCTCGGTGATGGTGTTGGGCACCGCGCGTGTGGTGGAAGACCCGGACGAGAAGCTGCTGGCCTTGCATGCGCTACTCGACCACATCCAAGCCGGGCGCGCCGCGGACTGCCGGGGCCCGAACCCGCGTGAACTAGCCGCCACCACAGCGCTCAGGGCCGGAACCCCGGAGCCCGCCGCGGATCTAGACCCCGCTACCCCACTGCCGGCCTATCTGCGGTGACCGCGCCGCCCCCGCGCCGGGCTGCGGTTACAGGAGGTACCGGTATGCCGGCGAACCCGGGGCAAGGGGTTCCACGTGAACTTCGGTCTCACGCATCCGAGCCAGCAGGCCATCGAGATTCGCCGCAGACCCCAGCTCGACACCGACCAGCGCCTCACCGGTTTCCCGGTTGTTGCGCTTGACGTACTCGAACAAGGTGATGTCGTCGTTGGGACCAAGCACCTCGTCGAGGAATCGTCGCAACGCGCCGGGTTCTTGTGGGAAGTCCACCAAGAAGTAGTGCTTGAGGCCCAGGTGCACCAGCGAACGCTCCAGGATCTCCCCGTAGCGGGAGACGTCGTTGTTGCCCCCCGAGATCAGGCACACCACGGTCGATCCGGGTTCGATATCGGCTTCCAGCAATCCCGCGACCGACAATGCTCCCGCGGGTTCGGCGATGATGCCCTCGTGCTGATAGAGGTCAAGCATCGCCGTGCAGACCGCACCTTCGTCAACGGTGGTGATCGACACCATGTCGCCGGCCGCGGACAATGCCGCATAGGGCAGCGCCCCCGCCCGATTCACCGCCGCGCCGTCGACGAATTGGTCAACATGGTCCAGCGTGACCGGTTCACCCGCTGCCAGCGCAGCCATCATTGCGGCGGCCCCAGCGGGCTCGATGCCCAGCACCGCCGTCTTGGTCGTCCGCTCCGCCAGGTAGGAGGTGATGCCGGCGATGCAGCCGCCACCACCGACCGGGACCACCACCAGGTCGGGCTCCGCATCGAGTTCGGCGAGCAGTTCGACGGCGATGGTGCCCTGTCCGGCCATCGTGCGCAGGTCATCGTAGGGCGGCACGAGAGTCGCACCGGTACGTTCGACATCCTCACGAGCCGCGGCGGCGGCAAGATCGTAGGTCTCCCCACCAACGATCAGGTCGATGAACTCTCCACCGTGGTAGCGGATGCGATCCCGCTTCTGTTTGGGCGTCTTGGCCGGTACATAAACCCGACCGCGCACACCCAGGGTTTTGCAGGCGAAAGCGAAGCCTTGTGCGTGGTTGCCCGCCGAAGAGCACACCACGCCCGCGGCCAGCTCCTCGGCCGTTAGCTGAACCAGCAGGTTATAGGCGCCGCGCAACTTGTAGGACCGTACGATCTGCAAGTCCTCGCGCTTGAGGTAGACCGTCGCGCCGGTGATGTCGGACAACCGCTCGCACAGCTGCAGCGGGGTGGGGGTAATGACGGGGGCGATCCGCTCAGCAGCGTTGTCGATATCAGCCGCAGACAGCGGCGACCTGCTTGGAGTCTGACTCAGTTCGGCGGACACCGGTCAATGGTGCCATGCCGACCAATAAGCAACTCAGCTCACCGGCGTCAGCACAAAAACTGGAATCTGACGGTCGGTCTTTTTCTGGTATTCCGCGTAGTCCGGCCACACCCCTACAGCCCGTTCCCACCAAATCGACTTCTCGTGATCGAACACCTCACGAGCGTCATAGTCGCGGATGACAGTGCCGTCCTGAAGCTCGACTCGAGGATTCTGCACGACGTTGTAGTACCAAACCGGGTTTTTGGGCGCCCCACCCAGCCATGCGACGATCGCATACTCCCCGTTGTGCTCGACGCGCATCAGCGGGGTCTTGCGCAGTTTGCCGCTCTTGGCCCCGACGGTGGTCAGTAGCACTACCGGTTTCCCTTGTAACTGTGTGCCCTCGGTACCACCCGATTCCAAGTATTTGTCGGCCTGTTCACGAGACCAGTCGAGTGGGCTGGGTGCGTATTCACCTTCTAGCGGCATACGCACCACTCTAGGCCGTGCGCCCCCGCACCCCGCCGCGATCAGCGCCGCCGACACCAAATTTTCGGTGACCCGAAAATCAGAGTGGGGTAGGCTGAAACCATGACCACGGCAGAACGATTCTCGACGTTCGCCGCCGCGAACCGAGGCGATGTGCTGATCGCGGGCGTGCCCTGGCCTCGGCACAAGCTGTTTGCCGTGATAGCCGGGCTGGTCACCGTCGTGCTTGTCGGCGCGATCACCAGCAGCGCGGCACCGTCCGTTCTGAGTGCGACCGCCGTCGGGGTCGTCGTTGCGGTGGCGCTCAAGATGATCGCCAAGGACATCGACTAGTCGCGGTTCAGCGCGTCCTGGCCAACTCGGCGATCGTGTTAACCCGTCGTGTCGCCGTAGCGACCTCGTCCGCGAACTGTCGCCGGCGCCGAGAAACGTCCGCAAAATCGGCCCCATCCACCAGCTCGCGATGGCGAGCAAGCCGCAGCGCGGTCTTGAAAAGTTCCATCGACCTCGACTCGGCGTTGGCGATGCGGCGCTGCAACTCCCACTGCTTACCGACATCCAGACATTCGGCCAGGAAGGCCTCTTCGTCGAACGACTCATCCTCGAGGGCGGCCAGTCGATCGGCGACGATGTGATAGGCGTCCAGGAACGGACGCAACACCAAATGCGCCAGCAGCAAGTCGGCCGATTCCAGCAGTTCGCGGACATCGGCCGTGTTGACGGCCTTGGTGATGTCTTCCACCGGCCCGATCAGGCGCACCTCGTCGGCCAGGTCCTTCTCGAACTGCGCGCGCGCCGAGAATAAGAACTCGAACTTCAGCAACTCACGCAGCCGCAACGCCTCGTCGCGCACCGTCGCCGGTGCAACCGAGCTATCCGCCGACATCACCGATATCTCGGCGGCGGCAAGCAACGCCATCTCAGCGATGGCGCGATCAACCAGAATGTGGATCGCGGTGTTGCGATAGAACGCGGCGACGAGGTGTTGATCTTCGCCGATACCCCACACGGCTTCGGTACCAGCGTCATAAACCCGCACGACCCCGGAGGCCACCATCTGGTGCAAGGTCCATCGGATCGTCGAACGGTTGGTCAGGTCGGCCGCACCGGCCACCGCCCAGTTGCGGGCGGCGATGTAGCTCGCCAGCGGGCGCACCGTGGCCAGCACTTCGCTGATCGACAATGACCGATCCGCGCCCAACAGCGCGAGACTTACCACCGCGGTGGGTGTCACCGGGGTGGCCCGGTTGATCCGGTGCTCCACATCCAGGGCAATGCGTTCTATTTCGGTCCCGGTCCCCGATTCGTCGGTACGCAGTTCTTCCAGCCGCTTGCGCAGCGGCAATGGCTCACCGAAGTCCAGGTACGCACGTCCGACGCGCTCCCCCTGCTGGCGAGCCAACCGGACCAGGAATCGCAGGTCTTCGGGCCGCTTCACCGCACCGTAGGCCTCGGTCGTCATGGCCTCAACCTCGTGCAACTGGTCGTACACGATGGACGTGGGCACCAAATACACCTCGGGACCGTCGATTTCATCGACCGCGTCGGCGATGTAGCGCAGGATGCCGAATACCGGCGGCCGCAACTTGCCCGTCCTGGTCCGCCCACCCTCGATCGACCAGGTCAGATTCGCATGGTTCTGCACCAACTGTGCGGCGTAGGCCCGCAGCACAAAGCGATAAACCGGAATGTCTTTGGTCTGGCGCCGGATGAAAATCGCACCGGTCCGCTTGGCCCAGGCACCCATTGGAAAGAAGTTCAGATTCGCACCACCGAACGTCAGCGCCGGCGAGAGCCGATTGGCCTGAATCACTTCCGGAAGCAGCATGCCGTCCAGGTAGGAGCGATGCGAGAAGGCGAACGCCAACGTCGCCTTGCGGTCCAGCTTGCGCAGCTGGGCGATCTGATCTTCGTCGACCAGCACGTCGTAGGCCCGCATCAGCCAACGACTGAAACCGCGCCAGGCCTGCACTGCGCGCTCATCGAGCGTGGCCGCCATCTCGCGGAGATACCCCGCGGCCTCCGCACGCACCCCGTCGGGATCGCGCCCGAGTTCGGCGGCCAGCTTGGCAAGCCGCTCGTCATACCATGGGGCACTCATCAGCTCAGCGACCTCGGCCGCGTCAGTCGACAGCGGCGATATCGATTCATCGATAATCCCACTGCGCTGCAACAGCTTTCGCGCTCCGACCCGACCAACCTCGCGCGCAGTCATCAGTGGCCCCTTCATCACGCCGGTTGTACCGTTGCCGCGGACGCGGGTTCGTGGACGTGAGGTCCCGGCTTGGCCGCATAGAGTTCTTCGATCTCGGCCGCGTATTTCGTCACGATCGGCCGGCGCTTGAGCTTCATGGTCAGCGTTATCTCGTCTCCCCCGGGTTCCCACAGTGTCGGCAATATGCGGAAGCGCTTGATCTGTTCCACCCGCGATAGTTTGGCGTTGCCTTCGACCACGCCCGCGGCGATCCGGGCAATCACTGCTGGGTCAGCGGCAAGCGCGGCCGGCGACGCATCCGAAATCCCGTGCTGGGCCGCGTAGGGCCCCACCGAGTCGGCATCGAAGACCAGCAGCGCAGTGTTGTACGGACGACCGTCACCGATCGCGATCAGCACGCCCACCATCGGACAGGCCGCCAAGATGGTGTTCTCAATGTTTGCCGGCGACATGTTCTTTCCGGCCGCGTTGATGATCAGCTCCTTCTTGCGATCCACCACCCGCAGGTAGCCGTCCGCATCGACATCGAAGATGTCACCGGTGTGCAACCAGCCATCCTCGTCGATGGCCTCCGCGGTCTTGGCGGCTTCTTTGCAGTAGCCCTTCATCACTAGCGGACCGCGAACCAGGTACTCGCCGTCATCGGCGATCTTGCCTTCCAATCCGGGCAGCAGCTTGCCGACGCTACCCAGTCGCGCATCGCGCGGATGGCTGGCGGTGGCAACGCAACTCAGCTCGGACATTCCCCAGATCTCCGTTATCGGAATGCCGATACCGCAGAAGAATCCCAAAGTCTCCTTGGGGATCGGCGCCGCTCCTGAGACCGCCCACCGGAGTTCGCCGAATCCCAGCCGTTCGCGCAACTTCGACAGCACCAACTCGTCGGCCTTGGTCCATTCGTCGACCACCTCGGCTGACATCGGTTCATCGGCAAGCATGGCCTCTGCGCGCTTGGCGGCCACTGACATCGCCCAGATCAGGGCCTGTTTCTTCATCTCATCGGTCTCGTGGCTGATCGTGAATTCGATGCCGGCCTTGAGCTTCTCCCAGACCCGCGGCACCGCGCACCACACGGTGGGTCGCACATCGGGCAGGGCGGAGACGATCGCCCGTCCGTCGGCCACCGCGGTGACCTGGGTGCCGAACATCTCCTGCAGATACAGGCCGGTCATCCGGTCGGCGATGTGCGCGGTCGGGAGGAAGGAGGTAACCCGGTCACCGAACTGAATGCCGAACACCTCCTCGATGGCGAACCCCTCGAACAGCAGGTTGGCGTGGGTCATCTCGACCCCCTTGGGGTTCCCGGTGGTACCGGACGTGTAGATCAGGGTCACCACGTCATCGGGCTGCACTGCTGCCCATGTCGCCTCGAAATCGAAGTCGTCCGGCGCGGCCGCGTACAGCTCCTGCACCGACATGGTGCCCTCCGGCGCGCCGTCGATGCAGACGATGTGCTCGATGGGTGCGCCGCTAGCACGGATGCGGTCGACGTATTGCTCCTCGCAGATCACGACCTTGGTGCCAGCGTTGTCGAACACATAGGTCAACTGTTCGGCGGGCAACGTGTTGTACACCGAGAACGACGTGGCGCCAACGTGTTGCGCGCCGACTTCGAGTGGGTAGAACTCGACCCGGTTGGCCATCATCAGCGAAACGGTGTCCCCGCGTCCCACCCCCAGCCCCGCGAGGCCGCCGGCTACCTGCCGCACCTGGTCGGCATACTCTCTCCAGGTCAGCGTCTGGGCGCCCCCCGGCGTCCGGAGTGCGATGGCATCCGGATCGATCGCGGCGCTGCGCTGGAACGCCTCGCACATGGTGGTCGGACGCTCGGTTGGGGTCATTTCCGTCCTCCTTGATCGACCGGCGCTCCATCGCTGAGCCTACGTCCGCGACACACCAAGCGTCACGCTGGTGTTGCGCCCAAAAACGAGCGTCACGCTAGCCTGACGCTGGGCGCCAGCCCGCCGTCAGCTGCCCAGGCAGCCGGGACCGAGCAGCTCTTTCAGATCGCCCATCAACGCCGGCGATGGCGTGACCCGTAGTGACTGGTCGAGCTCCAGCGTGGTGATCCGATCCCCACTGATCAGCCGCAGATGCACCTGAGACGTACCCGGGTGCCGAGCCAGCACCTGTTTGAGTGCGGTGACCTTGTCGATGGTGCACTGCCGGGTGGGCAGGCTCACGGCCAGCGGCCGATCCGCCTGGGCATTGGAAAAGTCGGGCACCACGAGCTCGTTGGCGATCAAGCTGATGCGGTCGTCGCGAATCGCGACCTTGGCGTTGACCAGCACCACGGCGTCGTCGGCGATATCGGCGCCATAGTTGGAGTAGGTGTGCGGGAAGAACATCACCTCGATACCACCGGTGAGATCTTCCAATTGAGCTGATGCCCAAGGCATCCCGTTCTTGTTGACCCGCCGGTTCACGGCCGCCAGGATGCCACCCACCCGCACCTGGGCATCGTTGGAGACATCACCATCCAGGATTGCCGGGATCGCGGTATCAACCTGGGCGGCCAACAGATGTGCCACCCCGTTGAGTGGATGCCCCGACACGTACAGGCCCAGCATCTCGCGTTCCAGTGCGAGTTTGTGTTTGTCTTCCCACTCGTCCTCGGGAACCTTGATGGTGAACACCGCGTCGGCACCCGAGTCGCTGCCGCCGAAGAGATCGAACTGTCCCATCGCCTCGGCCTTCTTGGTACCCAGCACCGAGTCCACGGCGTCGGTGTGCACCAGGAAGAGGCCTTTGCGCGGGTGCCCGAGCGAGTCGAACGCCCCCGCCTTGATCAGCGACTCGGTGACTTTCTTGTTGCAGGCCGAGATGTCGATCTTGTTCAGGTAGTCGGAGAAGTCGGTGAATTTGCCTTTGCCGCTGCGGGTACCGATCAACGAACCGACGACGTTGGCCCCGACATTGCGCACCGCACCCAACCCGAAGCGGATGTCCTGCCCGACCGAGGCGAAGTTCACCAATGACTCGTTGACATCGGGCGGTAGCACGGTGATGCCGAGCTTGCGGCAATCGGCCAGGTAGACCGCGGCCTTGTCCTTGTCGTCACCGACCGAGGTCAGCAACCCTGCCATGTACTCGGCCGGGTAGTTGGCCTTCAGATAGGCGGTCCAATACGAGACCAGACCGTAGCCCGCGGCGTGCGACTTGTTGAAGGCGTATCCGGCGAACGGCAGGATGGTGTCCCACAGCGCCTTGACCGCTTTTTCGGAGAATCCGTTGGCGGTCATGCCTTCGTAAAAGCCCTTGTATTCCGCCTCGAGCACCTCGAGCTTCTTCTTGCCCATCGCCTTGCGCAGCGCGTCGGCCTTACCCATCGTGTAGGAGGCGACCTTTTGGGCGATGAACATGATCTGCTCTTGATAGACGATCAGACCGTAGGTCTCCGAGAGGATTTCGCGCAGCGGCTCCTCCAGCTCGGGGTGGATCGGCTTGACCGCCTGGCGATTGTTCTTCCGGTCGGCATAGTCGTTGTGGGCGTTCATGCCCATCGGGCCTGGCCGGTACAGCGCCAGGACAGCGACGATGTCATTGAACTCGGTGGGTTGCATGCGACGCAGCAGGTCGCGCATCGGCCCGCCGTCGAGCTGGAAAACGCCCAGCGTCTCACCGCGTCCCAACAGCTCGTAGGTGGGCTTGTCGTCGAGCGGCAGCGATTCCAGGTCGAGGTCGATTCCCCGGTTGGCCTTGATGTTCTCGATCGCGTCGCCGATGATCGTCAGGTTTCGCAGGCCCAAGAAGTCCATCTTCAACAGGCCGATCGCCTCACACGACGGGTAGTCCCAGCCGGTGATGATGGCCCCGTCTTGAGGCCGCTTCCACAGCGGAATGGCCTCCGTCAGGGGTTCGCTGCTCATGATCACCGCACACGCGTGCACGCCCGCATTACGGATCAGGCCTTCCAGCCCGCGCGCGGTCTGGTAGATGGTGCGGACGTCGGGGTCGGTCTCGATGAGGCCGCGAACCTCCGCGGCCTCCTTGAACCGCTCGTGGGCCGGGTCGGTGATGCCGGACAGCGGAATGTCCTTGGCCATGATCGGCGGCGGCAACGCTTTGGTGATTCGGTCGGCGATCGCGAACCCGGGCTGGCCATAGTGGATACGCGCGGAATCCTTCAGCGCCGCCTTGGTCTTAATGGTGCCGAAGGTGATGACCTGGGCGACTCGATCCTGGCCCCACTTGTCGGCGGCGTAGCGCACCATCTCGCCGCGACGGCGGTCGTCGAAGTCGATATCGATATCGGGCGCTGACGGGCGCTCCGGGTTGAGGAACCGCTCAAACAGCAGACCGTGCGGTATCGGGTCGATGTTGGTGATGCCCATCGCGTAGGCCACCAGCGAGCCGGCCGCCGAACCACGCCCCGGTCCCACTCGAATGTCGACCGACCGCGCATAGTTGATCAGGTCGGCCACGATCAGGAAGTACGACGGGAAACCCTTGTCGCAGATCACCTTGATCTCGTACTCAGCCCGGTCGATGTAGTCCTGGCCGAGACCGGACGGGAAACGTCGCCGCAGGCCCGCCATCACCTCGTGATGCAGCCACGACGCCGGATCGTGCCCCTCGGGCACCGGGAAGATCGGCATCCGGTCACGCGGGGTCCATATGTCGGCATAGGACTGCACTCGCTCCGCGATCAGCAGGGTGGAGTCGCAGGCGCCCGGGATGTCGTCGTCCCAGAGTTGGCGCATCTCGGCGGCGGACTTGAGGTAGTACCCGTCACCGTCGAACTTGAACCGGTTGGGGTCCGAGAGCGTCTTGCCGGTCTGAACACACAGCAGCGCCTCGTGGTTGTGCGCGGCGTCGCGAGTGACGTAATGGCAGTCGTTGGTGGCCAGCGGTGGAATGTCGAGCTTGCGGCCTATCTCGATCAGACCCTCACGGACGCGGCGTTCGATGGACAGTCCGTGATCCATCAACTCGAGGAAGTAGTTGTCGGCGCCGAAAATCTCCCGCCACTTGGCGGCCGATTCCAGCGCTTCGCGGTCATGGCCCAGCCGCAGCCGGGTCTGCACCTCACCGGAGGGGCAGCCGGTGGTGGCGATGATGCCCTCGGCGTGCTCGGCGACAAGTTCGGCATCCATGCGCGACCACTTACCGAGCTGACCCTCGAACGAGGCCAGTGACGACAGCTTGAACAGGTTGCGCAGGCCGGTCGCGTTCTCGGCCACCATCGTCAGGTGGGTGTAAGAGCCGCTACCGGATACGTCGTCGCCCTTCTGGCTGGGATCACCCCAGGTGATGCGACGGGTATCGAAACGAGAGCCGGGAGCTACATACGCCTCGACGCCGATGATCGGCTTCACCCCGGCCTTGGTTGCCGAGTTGTAGAACTCGCTGGCGCCGAACATGTTTCCGTGGTCGGTCATCCCGATCGCAAGCATGTCCAGCCGTTCCACCTCGGCCAGCATGGGGGTGATCTTCGCCGCACCATCCAGCATCGAGTACTCGGTGTGGTTGTGCAGGTGAACAAAGGACCGCGAAGAAGAACCGCTCATAGGCACGCCAGTCTAGGACCGACCACCGACAGCGTTCGGGCGTGTCGCCAACGTGTCGTGTGGCAGCTATCCATACAGCTCGACAAACTGCTTCAGCGACTGCTCGACATCCCCCTTGACGGCGCGCGCCGCAGCCGACCCGAGCGGACCGAACAACGCGCCCCCGCCCAGCTCGAGGCGCAACCCGAGGGTGGACCCGTCCGCGTTTGGCTCGACGGTGAGGCTTACGCCGTACTTGGCTCCGCCCTTGCCCGATCCTGACATCGTGACCTCGCGCGGCGGATCCCACTTCGTCACCGTCCACGTCACCCGGTTGCGCATGCCCTTGGCACGGGCCACACCCTCGATCTCGACGCCCTCACTGAGCTGCTCGGGTAGCTCGCTGCGCCACCCCTCGTGGATCACGAGCCATTCGCCCAACTCCGACAGATCCGAAACATGGCCCCAGGTGTCCTGCGGAGGGATCGGGACATCGGCGGTCATCTCAACGGAAGCCATCGCATGAGCCTAGCCGTGCGGCAAGGCACGGCCGCGCGAAGCACCACCCGCGCAAAGCACGCCGGCGCCCCGGGCATTGGCGTGCCGCAACCAACACCGCGGGGCCGTCGACACGGCGGTCAGTGGCTGGGACCGCCGCGCAGTTTGTTCCCGATCCGGATCGCGGGCAGCAGCACGCTGCGTGGTAGGTACCTGCCGCTGGTGCTGACGAACTTGGGCACCACGCCGGGCACGACGGTGCGCTTGCCGGTCAGCATCCCCTCGATCGCGGCTTCGGCGACGTCGTGCGGAGACACCTGCGCCAAGGGAATGCTGAACCGCTCGGCACTGGCGATCTCGGCCCACTCGGTGGGCACCGGTCCCGGGCACAGCGCGGTGACCGAAACTCCCGTACCGTGCAACTCCTCCTGAACGGCTTCGGAGAAGGTGAGCACGAAGGCCTTGGAGGCCGAGTACACCGCCATGAAGGGAATGGGCTGGAAGCCGGCAATGGATGCGATGTTGAGCACCGCACCGGCACCGCGCTCCACCATGCCGGGTAACGCCGCGCGGGTGAACTCCATGAGGGCCAGCGCGTTGAGCGTGACCTGCTCGCTTTCGCGTCCGGGTGGCAGCTCGCAGAAACGGCCGCTGGTGCCGAAGCCGGCGCTGTTACACAAACCGGCGATCGAATCGCTGCGGAGCCGGTCAGCGAGCTGAGTTCTGGCTTGCGCATCGGACAGATCGAGGGGCAACACCTCAACGGCGATCGAGAACTTGTCCCGTAGATCGTCGGCCAGTTCCTCGAGGCGCTCACGGCGCCGCGCGACCAGCATTAGCGGAAAGCCCCGGCCGGCAAGGCCGCGGGCCAACTCGACACCGATGCCGGATGAGGCGCCGGTTATTACGACAGTGGCCTGTTTGTTTGGTTTCGGAAGGCTCATAGTCTCACCAATGTATCCCTCGGGTCGCCTGGACGAATGTTTCGCTTCTCTTATCGAGTTCTGTTGTACTAGACTGCGATTCACTGCCCTTGACGGCAGAGGAGTCACTGAACATGCCGAACGCGCGGTTGCGCACCCGGTCCATGACGGCCAGGTTGACGGCGTCTGCCACGGCCGCGAATTGCCCGAACGGCGAGCTGGCCCGCCGCGGCCGATGCACGATCGCGTCGGTGATGACCCCGGCGGCCTGCTCGGGCGTCAGGGTCGGGAATTTGTCGTAGATCGTCGTCGGGCTGATCATCGGCGTCCGCACCAGCGCCATGTGCACGGTGGTGAAGCGAACCCCTTCATTGATGGTCTCGGCCTGCAGCGCGTCGCAGAGGCTGTCCAATGCCGCCTTGCTCGCGATGTAGGCGCCAAAGCGCGGTGCGCGGGTCTGCACACCGACCGAGGAGACGTTGATGATGTGCCCAAACCCGCGTTCCCGCATCCCGGGGATGAACTTGAGGATGAGCTGCACCGCACCGAGGTAGTTCAGCTGCATGGTCCGCTGATAGTCGTGAATCCGGTCGTAGGACAGCTCCAGCGAGCGTCGAATCGAGCGGCCCGCGTTGTTGATCAGGATGTCTACACCGCCCAGATCGGCCAGCACCTGATCGGCCATCGCCGCGATGGCGTCCATGTCGGACAGATCGCACGGGTAGACATGCGCCGCACCGCCACCGGCCCGAACGTCATCGGCCACCTTTTCCAGGTTTTCCCTGGTGCGCGCGACCAGCACCACCGTGCCGCCCGCTTCGGCGATCTTGTGCGCGGCCGCCTCGCCGATCCCCGATGACCCACCGGTGATGAGCACGACCTTGCCCTCTACCGCGTCGCCGAGTTTGCGGCCCTGGACGACGTCGAGCAAATTCCTTAAATAGAAGGGCCGATAGCGCCCCGCCGAGTTGGGCGTGTTGACGATGTTCGACATCGCCGCGAACGGCTTCTCGACCAGGTTGGTGAGGTCACCTAGCTTCATGTGAAGTTGCTCCTGAGGGCGGTGTGGATAGTGTGACGTGGGTCATAAAGCAAACCTAGGACATCCATCCTCGAATAGATACGACTTGCCGTGACGCGAGCGCCGCCACGGGCCGGCCGGCCGAGACCCAGCAAACGCCTGGATCCGCGGTCGATGAGCAATCTGCTTGTTACCCGAGGCAATGCGCGCGTGACGGCACTCTAATCGATGCGCAACTGCCCCATGCTGCCCTTGCAACATGGGACTACTGTCACGCTTTCGTAAACGTGCGCCGGTCAGCATCTACGACAAGATCGGCGGGTATGAGGCGATCGAAGCCGTCGTCGAAGACTTCTATGTACGTGTGCTCGCCGACGATCAACTCGGCGGCTTCTTCACCGGAACGAATATGAACCGCCTCAAAGGCAAACAGGCCGAGTTCTTTGCGGCAGCCCTCGGCGGACCCGAGCCCTACACCGGCGCACCGATGAAACAGGTCCACCAGGGCCGCGGAATCACCATGGCGCACTTCAGCTTGGTAGCCGGGCATCTGGGCGACTCACTGACCGCAGCAGGGGTCCCTTCTGAGACCGTCACCAACATTCTCAAGCTCGTGGCACCGTTGGCCACAGACATCGCCTCGGGCGAGACCACGACCGCGGGAGTCTGATCCCCCGCCGGAGCCCGCAGGAATTGCGCCCGGTCTGGCGTGTCGCGCTTTGCACGCCCTCCGCAATCCGGTAGTCAGCACATATGAGACTTATCGCCCTCATCGGGGCCGCCTTGGCGTTGAGCGCCTGCAGTTCAGCAACAACGCATTCGACTCCCGATTCGCCGGCCGGCACCACGAGCGGCTCGCAGCCGACATCGACGGCCGCACCGCTGCTCGACTGCACCAACCCCGAAGATGACACCCAGCGACTGGTCTGCAACGACCCCCAGTTGACCGAACTCGATCGCCGGCTCGACACCGCCTACCAGCAGGCGCTGGACCGTCCCGGCACCGACAAAGCGGCGCTGACGCTGGCCCAAGGTCACTGGGCGGAGACGCGTGACCAATGTGCGCAGAACCCTGACATGCGCACCTGTCTGCAGGAGTCCTACCAGACCCGGTTGGCGCAGTTGGCCATCGCGGACCCGGCCACCGCGGCTCCGCCCGTGATCAGCTACCGGTGCCCCGCGGAGGACGGCCCATTGACTGCACAGTTCTACAACGAACTCGATCCCAAGACGGCGGTGCTGACCTGGCGAGGCGACCAGTACATCCTGTTCGTGCAGCTATCGGGCAGTGGTGCCCGGTACGGCCGTCAAGGCGTCGAGTACTGGGAGCACCAGGGCGAAGTGCAGCTCGATTTCCACGGCACCAAATTTGTCTGCACCACGACCTGAGGCCCCTCACGCCCGGCGCTAGGCCGCGGGCGGGCCGGGCGCCCGATCCGGATCACCGCTCGTGGTCGACGGCACGGGTTGCTTGCGGCGAAAATGCCTAGCATGCGCCGTGCATTCAAAGTCCCGGCGGCAGAGGCCGGGCGGGCCCCCGTGCCCGACCGGGATTTCTCCCGCCCGCACGGACGCCCGTGCGCCGCCGTCGAATCGTGGCCACCGCATGCCGCGCTGGCATCCAGACGCCGGCATCCGCGCGGCACGCTCGTCGAGGCCCGCATGCCGCAACGGCGGCCCCGGTGACGGCCGCCCAACGCTCATTTGAGGAACTCGTGGCCGAAGCCATGGCGGCGCCGGTCGTGGGATGGGATTTCTCCTGGCTAGAAGGCCGAGCGACAGAAGAACGACCGTCGTGGGGGTACCAGCTGGCTGATGAGCCAGCGATTGGCCCGCGCGTCGGCCGCCCTGGACATCCATACCGGTGGCGGCGAGGTGCTGTCCGGCGCGCCGAAGTTTCCACCGACCATGGCCGCGACCGAATCGTGGCCGCCGAATGCGGCGCTAGCCACCCAGCGGTTGCGCCCGCGCGGCGTGGTGGTGGTCGCAACGCGCGATGAGCCGCCGCTGCCGTTCGCCGATGAAGCGTTCGACCTGGTGATCAGTCGCCATCCCATCACCGTGTGGTGGAGTGAGATTGCCCGGGTGTTGCGTCCCGGCGGCACCTACCTCGCGCAGCACCCCGGGCCGGCGACGGTAGCCGAACTCGTGGGACACGTCATCGGACCGCCGCCCCAGCTGTGGGAGCGGCTAGAGCCCGCGGCTCAGCGTGCCCAGGCCCAGGCGGCCGGGTTACAGATCGTGGAGCTGCGCATGGAGCGGCTCAGGGCTGAATTCTTCGACATCGGCGCGGTGGTGTACTTCCTGCGCAAGCTGATTTGGACGGTGCCGGATTTCACGGCAGAGCCGTACTTTCAGCGACTGGTCGAGTTGCATGAACGCATCCAGGTCGACGGACGCTTCGTCACCCACCCGACGCGGGTGTTGGTGGAAGCGCGAAAGCCGACCGAGTGAGCATCGCTCACCCCTCGTCGCGGAGCACATCCAGGGCGTGCTGCAGATCTGGCGGATACGGACTGACAATCTCCACGCGCCGGCCATCGGCGGGATGCGCGAAGGCCAGCGATCTCGCATGCAGCCATTGACGTTGCAGACCCAACCGTTTGGCCAGTTTCGGGTCGGCCCCATAAACGAGGTCACCACAGCACGGATGATGCAATGCCGCGAAATGCACCCGGATCTGATGAGTGCGCCCGGTTTCCAAATGCACGTCAAGCAGGCTGGCCGCCACGAAGGCCTCGACGGTGCCGTAGTGGGTGAGGCTATGCCGGCCGTTCTTGGTGACCGCAAACTTCCACTCGCCGCCGGGATGCCGACCGATCGGTGCGTCGATGGTTCCGATGGATGGATCTGGATGTCCTTGCACCAGAGCGTGATAGCGCTTGTCGACGGTGCGTTGTTTGAAGGCCCGCTTGAGAACCGTGTAGGCGCGTTCGGACAGCGCGACCACCATCACCCCGGACGTCCCGACGTCGAGGCGATGGACAATGCCCTGCCGCTCATGTACGCCGGACGTGCTGATCCGGTAGCCGGCCGCCGCCAGGCCACCGAGCACCGTGGGCCCCGTCCAGCCCACCGACGCATGTGCTGCCACCGCGGCCGGCTTGTCGACGGCGACAATGTCGTCGTCGGAGTACAGGATCGTCATGCCCTCGATCTCGACGGGGGTGTTCTCCGGCGGCGGCGGCGCCTCCGGCAGCTGGACGTGCAGCCAGGCCCCCGCGGTCAGCCGATCGGATTTGCCCGCCGGCACACCGTCGAGTTCGACACCACCGTTCTCGGCGATGACGGCCACCGCGCTGCGGGACAGACCCAGCAGACGGGCCAGCCCCGCATCAACACGCATTCCTGCCAATCCCTCCGGAACCGGCATCGAGCGATCGCCCGTCAACGCTCATCGGCCTTTCGCCGGCCCACGGTGTCGAAGTCGAAGCCGAAGATCGACAGGATTACCAGCAGGATGGCGCCACCGACCACCGACGGATCAGCGACGTTGAACACCGGCCACCAACCGACCGAAAAGAAATCGACGACGTGCCCGCGCAGCGGCCCGGGTGCCCGGAAGAAGCGGTCGACCAGGTTGCCCATTGCGCCGCCCAGGATCATCCCGAGCCCCACGGCCCACCAGGGCGACACCAGCCGCCGGCCCATCCAGAAGATTCCGACCACCACGCCCGTCGCGATCAAGGTCAAAACCCAGGTGTAGCCGGTCGCCATCGAGAAAGCGGCACCCGAATTGCGCACCAATGTCCAGGCCACCGTGTCACCGATGATCGATACCGGTTGGCCGGGAGGCAGCAGCTTGACGGCCAGCACCTTCGTCACAACGTCCAGCGCCAGCACCACCGCCGCGACCGACAGCAATAGCCGCAGCCGCCGTGGCGGCGGCTCCGGCGCGGAAACCTTGGGTTCCTCAGTCACCCCGGTCTCTCCCGCTGTCGTCAGTGGATCGGCTGATCCGGTTGGTTCGTCAGACACTCCCCCATCATCCCTCAGCTTTGTACCGGTACCCACATGCGGATGCCGATGACATGGGTGCGAGATGATCCCACCATGGCCCGCCTCACCGTTATCGCCACCGGAGGAACGATCTCGACCAGCACGGGCACCGACGGAGTGCGCCGACCGTCTCGTAACGGTGCGCAGCTCACCGCTGCCGTGAGCGGGGATCTGGATGTCGAAATTGTCGACTTGATGGCGCTGGACAGCTCGCAGCTGGTGCCGGCGGACTGGGATCGCATCCGCGCCGCCCTGCACGCCATCACCGGGCGCGGCGCCGACCGCCCCAATGGGCCCGATGGGGTGGTTATCACCCACGGCACAGACACGCTTGAAGAGACCGCGCTGTGGTTGGACCTCACCTATTCCGGCAGCACCCCGGTGGTGTTGACCGGGGCCATGCGCAGCTCCGATGCCGCCGATGCCGATGGTCCAGCCAACCTGCGTGACGCGCTTATCGTGGCCGGCGATCCCGCGGTACGCGACTGTGGGGTATTGGTGTGTTTTGCAGGTCGGGTGCTCGAGCCGCTAGGACTTCGCAAGGCGGCAACCGATGACCTGAGCGGATTCGCCGGCGAACTTCTGGGCACCGTCACCGACGAGGTGACGCTGCGGCGCGCGAAATCGCGGCCATATCTCGGCGACGTTCTGGCCGCCGATGCACCCCGGGTCGATATCGTCGCGGTCTACCCCGGAAGCGACGCTGTAGCACTGGACGCATGTGTGGCCGCCGGCGCGCGCGCCATCGTGCTGGAGGCCCTGGGGTCGGGCAATGCCGGCGCGGCCGTGATCGACGGGGTGCGGCGGCATTGCGGCAACGGGGTGGTGATAGCGGTCTCCACCCGTGTTGCCGGCGCTCGGGTCGGCGCCGGCTACGGCCCTGGCCATGATCTGGTGGCCGCGGGCGCGGTGATGGTGCCACGGCTGCCGCCGTCGCAGGCGCGGGTGCTGCTGATGGCCGCGCTGACAGCCGAGCTACCCATCGTCGAGGTCATCGACCGCTGGGGTTGAGGTGTCAGCGGCATTCTCGACCCGCAACTGGCCGACAAAATCCGGCCAATCCAGGCTGTCCACCGGGTTGGCGGCGGTGATGTCGCTGGTCTCGATGGGAAAGGTCCGCGCTGGCCCGGGGCCTGAACCACGAGTCTCGAACCTCACGGTGACCACTCCGTGACCCGCTCCTTGTACCCAGCCGTGACCAAGCTCCCGGTGGGTGACGTCGTCGCCGATTCGCCACACGGCACCGGCTGGGGTGCTCGACAACGCACCATGCGAGGGGTAAAAGTCCTGATGGGCTTCTTCTGACGTCTCCGCCGCCAGGTCCAGATCCGGGAACAGCGATTCCTGGCGTACCTCGCTCAGCCCCGAGAAACCCACGCCCAGCAGGCGAATGGGCCCGATCTGGACCGGATCCAGCAGCAGCCGGCGGGCCAGCGCCAACAGTGCTCCCACATCGGTTGTCGCATAGGGCAAGGTCGCCGAGCGAGTCAACGTGCCCATGTCAGCCTTCTTCAGCTTCACCGTGACGGTGCGAGACCCGCGACCGTCGCGCAGCAACCGCTGATGAGCGTGCTCGGCAATCGGATCAAGCGCGTCGCGGAGCTGATCGAGGGTGGTCAGATCGATGGCAAAGGTCGACTCCGCGCTGATCTGCTTGGCTTCCGCGCGCTCGGCAACCGGCCGGTCGTCGATGCCGCGCGCCAGCCGGTGCAGCGCGGGCCCGACGGTCGCGCCAAGGATGTTGGCCACTTCAGCGTCGGCCAGCGCCGCCAACTGTCCGACCGTCTCGATCCCGAGGCGATGCAGCTTCTCCTCGGCAACTGGACCGATGCCCCACAACCGGCGCACCGGCAAGCCGCCCAGCAGCAGCTGTTCTTCCTTACGGGCGACGACCCGGATGCCGTCGGGCTTGGCCAGTCCAGAGGCGATCTTGGCAATTTGCTTACCCGAGCCGGCACCCACCGAGGCGATCAGGCCGGTTTCGTCGCGCACCCGTCGCCGCAGGTCTTCGCAGAACTGTTCCACCTCCGCCGTAGCGGCCCCACCGAGTTGTGGTGGTTCCCCGAAGGCCTCGTCGAACGACAGCTGCTCGACGACGGGAACCAGGCCTCGCACGGTGTCGAACACCCGGCGACTGGCCACCCCGTACACGGCGCCGCGCGGCGGCAACACCACTGCGGTCGCACCGATCAACCGCCGAGCCTGGTGCATCGGCATGGCCGAACGGGCCCCGAAAACGCGCGCCTCATAGCTGGCGCCGGCGACCACACCGCGCCCACCCATACCACCCACCAGCACCGGCCGGCCCATCAAGGTTGGTCGGGTGAGCTGCTCAACCGAGGCGAAGAACGCGTCCATGTCCAGGTGCAGCACCCAACGGGACTCCACAACCGGCAATACTATTCGGGACTAGTCGGGGCCCGCCGGAGGCGATCTCGACTAACGTCGGTCAGTATGGCAATGAACCTTGTGCATAGGTTGTGCTGCAACTCTGACCGCTGGGCAAATGAGGTCAAGGGCCAGGTATTGCCCTGGGTTCTCGCCGATGTGGACCTCGGTGACAACGCCCTCGAGATCGGGCCGGGCTACGGAGCCTTTCTTCGGGTGCTGGTGGACAAGACGCCAAAGCTCACAGCGGTCGAAATCGACCCAGCCATGGCGCGGCGTCTACAAGAGCGCTATGGGGAGCAGGCACGCATCATCAACGGCGACGGCACCGACACCGGGCTGCCCGCCGAAGAGTTCAGCTCGGTGGTGTCTTTCACCATGCTGCATCACGTCCCTACCACTGAACTGCAGGATGAACTGTTCGCCGAGGCCTATCGTGTGCTGCGCCCCGGTGGTGTCTTCGCCGGGAGCGACGGGATTCCTTCATTACTGTTCAGCATCTTGCACTTTCGCGACACCTGCAATCCGATTCCACCGACGGACCTCCCGGATCGCCTGCGCGCAGCGGGATTTCACGATGTCGAAGTTGAGGTTCAGGCCGGCAGGCAACGCTGGCGTGCACAGAAACCCAAAGCCTGACTTATATCGAAAAGATATGTCAAATAAGGGTATTGAGAAACGGTAAGGAACCACGGTGTGTCCGTCCGATAGCGAGTCAACTACCTTCGGCCGGTCCGGTGATGACTTCGTGGCAGGAATCTGTCAGCAGGTCCAGGCCTGGAGCACTCAGCCCGCTCTGACGGAATTGGTCGAAATGTTCGGCGGCTCCCCACCCGCCGGCGACCTCCCGACTCGACTTGCGCTGCTCGACGAATTCAGCAAGGTGTGGGACTACCGGGGCGGGCCCGGGCCTCCGCCACCGGCCGGTTACACAGTCAGGACGCGGCCGGCGCGGTCAGATGGCTGATCCCGCGCCTGGACCTGCCCGCCACCCAACTGGAACAGATCACGGCGTTGGCCAGCGAACTGGGTCTGGTCACAGCCACCACGCCCGAGGGCGCGGACTTCGATCACCTCTTGGTGATCGGCGGTGGACGCTATACCAACCAGCTGCGGGTGGGCTACGCACGAGAGATGGCTACCGGCCGGCGCATCGGCCAGGTGGTGCTGGCGGCAGCATCACGCCAGCTACTGGAATCCGAACTGGATGCGGTAGCCGTCTGCGCGCCGGGGGCACGCACGGAGTTCGAGCTCCTGGTGGCAGCAGCAAAGGACGTACTGGGGCTGGACACCGGTGAGGTGACCGCGCACATACGACAACGGGTGGATAACCCGCAACGCGACCGGGCGGTGTGGAGTTTTCCACCGGAGGGCAACGGCCTCGGCGTGCCGGTCATGTTGTTGGAAACCCCGTCGCCCAACCCGGACAACCGTCGAGCCAACTCCGCCGATACCTACACCTTCGCCGCCCAGACGGCGCGCATGCACCAGTCGACCTGCCTGCTGGTGACCGGCCAGCCGGTGGTGCCCTACCTGCACTTCGAGGGGCTCCGCACGCTGGCTCTACCGTTGCGGATTCACCTGGAGTCAGCGGGGTTCGGCATCGACCGCTACAACCGGCTCAGCAACCTGGACCAACAGCATCCGGCCAAACTGCTGCAGGAGGTCCGCTCGACGATCCGGTCCGCCCGCGCCCTGATGGATCGGGTAGCGATCACAGGGCGCGGCCCAACCAGCGCCGGCTGACGTCTTAGGCCTGCTCGCGCCCGGACACCCCTGCTCCGCCAGATTTCGCGATTGCCACCCGCACCCCGTCTCCGATCTCGACGCCATCGTCGGGTTCACCGAATTCGAAAGTGGTGGCCAGGATTTCGCCGGCAATCAGATCGCGGTGAGTGCGCGCCCACTCGGCGCGCTCCCCCGGTACCGAGATCAGCACCTGGATGCGGTCGGAAACGTCGAGCCCGGTGGACTTGCGCAGCTCCTGCAATTCCCGGATGCGGTCCTTGGCCCAGCCCTCGGCCTCGAGTTCGGGTGTGACGGTTCCGTCCAGCACCACTAGGCCCGCACCGCCCGGCAAGGCCGCCGTGAATTCCGGGTCGGCGGCCACCAGCCGGGAGCTGTACTCCTCGGGCTGCAACACCGCCGGACCCGCCGTCAGGGTGCCGTCGGAGTTGACAACCCCTTCGCCGGCTTTGACCGCCTTGATGGCAGCTTGCACGTCCTTGCCCAGCCGGGGACCGGCAACCCGAGCGTTGACGGTCAGTTCGAACCGGCCGTAGGTGCCGATCGCATCTGTCAACTCGATCTGCTTGACGTTGAGTTCGTCGGCGATCAGGTCGGTGAACGGCTTTAGCGCTTGTGGATTCTCGACTGCCACGGTCAATTTCAGCAGCGGCAAACGTACCCGCAGCTTCTTGGCCTTGCGCAGCGAAGACGCGGCCGAGCACACTTCACGGACCTGGTCCATCGCGGCCACCAGTTCTGCGTCCGCGGGGACCTCGCCAGCCTGCGGCCAGTCCGTCAAATGCACTGAGCGCTCGCCGGTTAGCCCACGCCAGATCACCTCGGTGACCAGCGGCAGCAGTGGTGCCGCCAACCTCGCGGTGATCTCCAGCACGGTGTGCAGTGTGTCGATGGCATCGACATCTTCCTGCCAGAACCGCGAACGCGACCTTCGGACATACCAATTCGTCAAAGCCTCGGTGAACTGGCGCAGCTGTTCACAAGCCCCCGAAATATCGCAGACCTCCATGGCCTGGGTGAGGTCATCGCGCAGCACCGCGAGCTTGGCCAGGATGTAGCGATCCAGCACATGATCCGAATCGGTGCGCCAGGTACCGACTTTCGGTGCGTACAGAGCCAAGAAGCTATAGGCATTCCAGAATGGCAGCAGCACTTGCCGTACGCCCTCGCGGATGCCCTGTTCGGTGACGATCAGATTGCCGCCGCGCAGAATCGGCGATGCCATCAGGAACCACCGCATGGCGTCGGAACCATCCCGGTGGAACACTTCGGCGACGTCCGGGTAGTTGCGCAACGACTTGCTCATCTTTTGGCCGTCAGAACCCAGCACAATGCCATGCGCTACACAGGTTTTGAACGCCGGTCGATCAAACAACGCGGTGGCCAGCACGTGCAGGGTGTAGAACCAGCCGCGCGTCTGTCCGATGTACTCGACGATGAAATCGCCCGGGTAGTGGGCGCCGGCGTCGCCGGCCGCCCCGCCCAAGAACCAGTCCCCATTCTCGAACGGGTAGTGCACCTGTGCGTACGGCATCGATCCCGAGTCGAACCACACGTCGAGCACGTCAGGAATGCGTCGCATCGTGCTCTGCCCGGTGGGATCGTCGGGATTGGGACGGGTGAGTTCGTCGATGTAGGGCCGGTGCAAGTTGGTGGGCCGGACGCCGAAGTCGCGCTCCAACTCATCCAAGCTGCCGTATACATCGATCCTTGGATACGCGGGATCATCGGACTTCCAGACCGGGATCGGAGTGCCCCAATACCGGTTTCGTGAAATGGACCAGTCCCGGGCACCCTGCAACCACTTACCGAACTGACCGTCTTTGACGTGCTCGGGGTACCAGGTGATCTGCTGGTTGAGTTCAACCATCCGCTCCCGGAATTTAGTCACTGTGACGAACCACGAGGACACGGCGCGATAGATCAGCGGGTTGCGACACCGCCAGCAATGCGGATACGGGTGCTCGTAGGTCTCATGGCGGATCAGCACCGCACCGTTGGCCGCCGCCGGACCGCTCTGATTCTTCAGGTCACGGATGATCTGGGCGTTGGCATCAAAAACGTGTTGCCCTTGGTAGTCGGGCACTGAGGAGTCGAAGCGGCCCTTGGCATCCACAGGTGTCACCGGCTCGATGCCGACCGGGCTGGTAACCGCCATGTCGTCCTCACCATAGGCGGGTGCCATGTGCACGATGCCCGTACCGTCTTCGGTGGTCACGAATTCGCCCGCCAACACCGCAAACGCGTTTGGCGAATCCACGAAATACGCAAACGGCGGCAGATAGCGTATGCCCAAGAGGTCGGCGCCACGATAGCTGCCAATCACCTCCGGCTCTTCGCCGAGTTCGCGCGTGTAGGCCGCTAGACGCGCCTCGGCCAGCACAAGGCGGCGATCCCCCACGCGTACCTGCACATACGTCACATCCGGGTGCACGGCCACGGCGAGGTTCGACGGCAGAGTCCACGGCGTGGTCGTCCACACCAGCAGGTAGGCCCCGGCCAGCTCCCCCTGCGGTTCGCCGTCAACCACCTTGAATCCAACCGTAAGCGCCGGATCCTGGCGGCTTTGGTAGACGTCGTCATCCATCCGGAGCTCGTGATTGGACAACGGGGTTTCGTCACGCCAGCAGTAGGGCAACACCCGGTAGCCCTCGTAGGCCAGCCCCTTGTCCCAAAGTTGCCGGAACGCCCAGATCACCGACTCCATGTAGCCGAGATCGAGCGTTTTGTAGTCGTTGTCGAAGTCGACCCACCGAGCCTGGCGAGTAACGTACTGCTGCCATTCGTCGGTATAGCGCAAAACCGACGCGCGGCAGGCATCGTTGAACGCGGCAATCCCCATCGCGTCGATCTGGGATTTGTCGGTAATTCCCAGCTGACGCTCGACCTCGAGTTCGGCCGGCAGCCCGTGGGTGTCCCAGCCGAAACGGCGCTCCACTTTGAATCCACGCATGGTTCGGTACCTCGGAACGATGTCCTTGACGTAACCGGTGAGCAGGTGACCGTAATGGGGCAGGCCGTTAGCAAATGGGGGCCCGTCGTAGAAGACATACTCGGGCGCGCCGTCGCGGCGCTCGATACTGGCCCGGAAAGTTTCGTCACGTACCCAGTAATCAAGCACCTGGGTTTCCAGTTCCGGAAAGTCCGGAGAGCCGCCACGGTGGTCGGCGCCCAGGTTGCTGCGCGGATAAGTGCTGTCAGCCATCGGTCTCCTGTGCCAGAAATCACACGGCACGGGGACGACGGCGCGCTCAGTGCGCGAGCGCCGCGGTACCACCCCGCTTGCCGCACCTGAGTGCGGCCGCTCAATTTGGGCTGTAACGGACCCAACCGTTCGGTTCTACTGGGCTTTTAGGCTGTTCTTCCGAAAGCTAACCGGTGATAGCCGGATCAACGCTGTTGCGGCAATACTACCTGATCGCAGGCGCGCCGATGCTGGGCCCGACGCATAAATCCCCGCACTTGGCACCCAGTTCAATCCCAATGCAGCGAAAACCGAAATCTAACGCCCGCCTATCAACTAGGCTCTGCTCTACCAGCGTTTAACAAGTAAATACCCAGATGAAGGGTCCACACAGCGTCGGCGTAGTTATACCGACGGCAGAGTGGTCGTGCCTTTGCAAAGGCGCAGCCAACTAAGAGGGGGCATGTGAACACCACATTACCTGGCACGTCGAGTGCCGTCACCACCCCAGTCGGTTGGCCGGTATTGGGGGCCGGCCAAACCGACACGTCGCGGGTGATGTTGCAGCGTGGCAACACCGACTCGAGCCCAAGCGACCAAAGCCGCTATCTGAAGCCCGGCTCAACGGGGCCCCTGCAAACATCACAACCGTTTCAGGTTTTGTGGACCACCTGCAGCTCTCCGGTGCACCGCAACCTGCTGGGCGACTTGGAGGAGAAATGGTCAGAGTAGGGAAGGTCGAAGCTGGGACAATCAGCGACTGGCATCCTGAGCCGGGCACGTTGGTGTCGTGGCAGCCATCGCGTGGCTCGCTCGCCAAGGCCGCCAAAGCGCCGATAAGCCCGATGCCGCCCAGCTACATGCAGGCCCATCACCTTCGCAACTTCCGGTCCTACCGCGAGCGCGGACTGGAAATGTCGCGGTTGCTCATTTCCTCCTGGGACATCCCCGGAATTTGCGACATCCGCACCATGACGCACGTCGTCAACGCACACATGCGCCGTCACGACACCTTCCGCAGCTGGTTCGAGCACACCGAGGGCGATCACTTCGTGCGCCGGACCCTCGAGCGGCCCAACGACATTCAGTTCGTCGCCGTCGAACACGGTGAGCTGACCACCCAGAGTCAATGGCGCGAGCATCTGTTGGCCACCCCGAGTCCGCTGGAGTGGGGGTGCGTGCGCTTCTCGATCATTCAGCGTGCGGACCACTTCACCTTCTGCGTGGCCATTGACCACCTTCACTGTGACGCGATGTTCGTCGGCGTGGTGTTTGCCGAGATTCACCTGATGTACCTGGCCCTCGTCAGCGGCGGAGCTCCGCTGCGGTTGGCCGAACCGGGCAGCTACGACAACTACTGCAACCGGCAGCGTGAGCACATCTCCGGTCTCACCCTGGATTCCCCGGTCATGAACAAGTGGACCGAATTCTTCGACAACAACGACGGCTCCCTTCCCAAATTCCCACTGCCGCTTGGCGATACCTCCGCGCAGTGCGAAATGATGGGCGTCCGTCTAATGGACGAGCGCCAGACCCTGGCTTTCGAAGCCGCCTGCATGTCGGCGGGGGCCCGGTTCTGCGGGGGCGTGTTCGCAATCTCGGCCGTGGTCCAGCACGAATTGACCGGAGCCGACGAGTACTACGCGATTGTCCCAATCGACATCCGCCGCACCGAAGAAGACTTCATGACGACCGGATGGTTCACCGGCTTCGTGCCGATCACCGTTCCGACCGTGGGATCGTCGTTCGGCGAGATCGTCAAGGCAGCCCAGGGATCCTTCGACTCCGGTCGCGACCTGGCGGAGGTGCCCTTGGACTGCGTGATGGAGCTGGTGCCGTGGCTGCGTGAGGGGCAGTGGGGAGCACCCTTGCTGTTCTACTTGGACGCCGGCATTCCGCCGCTGTCCGCTATGGCGAACTCCCATGTGGAAGGTTTGCGCGCCCGCCTCTGCCACGATGGCGGCATGATGGGTCAGATTGACATCCGGGTGAACCGGCTCGAGAAAGAGACCCAGCTGACGGTGTTGTTCCCGAACAACCCGGTGGCCCGTGAGTCGGTTACCCGCTACGTCGAGGCGCTGAAGTCCGCGTTTGTTCGGGTGGCCGAAGGACGCGACGTGATACCGGCGCCCTCGCGCACCGGCAGTCAGCTGCACCTCGCCTACAGCCGGCGTACCTACGAACCCCCTGCGACGGTGTCCCCTTTGACGTCATGGCGTACCGGCTAGGCGGAAAACAAGGGGTGCTCAACGAGTCTCGGACCCGCAGCTCGTCGGCCATGACGGATAACAGGATCGCCTTTCTCGACCAGGCGGCTTTCCTGAGGCTGCGGGCTACCGGTTTCGAAACGGTCGGTCAGACTTTGTGGATTTATGACCGCGAAGCGGACATGGACGGGTTGCGGCGGTTCAACGAGAACCTTGGCTATGGGCTACTGGGGCGCCGGATCGAGCGCTCTCCGTTGCCTTTCGGTCGTCCTCGATGGGTCGCCTACCACGAAGCGCCTGACATCGACGTCGCCGCGACGCCCCGGCCGCGAAGCGAAATTACGGCGTGGTTGGACGAACGCGCACAGATTCCAGTTGACCCCGAGTATGGGCCCTGCTGGCATTTGGGGGTCCTTCCGCTGCAGGACGGCGGCACGGCGGTCAGCGTGGTCATCACCCACTCGGTGGTGGACGGTGTCGCCGGTGGCCTCGCCGTCTTCGAGGCCATCAACGGCATCACCCGGGACTTCGGATATCCGCCGCCGGGATCGCGCGGCCGGATGGAAGGCCTGCTCGTCGATCTATGGGATGCCCTTCGTGGATTGCCAGAGGTCTTCCGGGCCCTGCTCGCGTTGATCCTCATCGTGCTCAGACGCGATACCGGAGCAGCAGGCCAAACCGGCAAGCCGCCGACCGTGTCGGACGGCGCCGATGAACCGATCGTGACTCCATCGGTGACGGCGTTCTGCGATCTGGAGACCTGGGATTCCTGTGCTCTCGATCTGAGCGGGTCCAGTGGTTCGCTGTTCGTGTCCTTTGCTACCCGACTTGCCCAACTCATGGGCCGGGTGCGGGCGACAGATGGCGCCGTCACGATAATCATGCCGGTCAGCGAACGCACCAACGATGACACTCGGGCGAATGCTGTCACGGCGATCACCTTCGATCTCGACCCCGATCGCGCGCGAACCGATTTGCAGTTCATCCGCAACGAGACGAAACAAAGCCTGTCCGCGCTGAAAGACACCCCTAACGAGCTGCTCAAGCCTCTTCCACTGGTGCCCTACACACCGAAATGGTTGGCCCGGAAAATGGAAGTGCTGGCCATGGGAACGTCGGATCTGCCGGTGGGTTGTTCCAATCTTGGCGAGCTCAGTCAGGCTCTGACCCGGGTCGACGGAACCGGGGCCCGGTATTCCTCCGCGCGCATGTTCAACCGGGGAGCCACCAGACAACGCTTTGAACGGGAAAGCGGCGAGCTATATCTGTTTTCCGGGCGGCTCGAAAACTCGGTATTCATCAGCGTATCGGCTTACCAACCCGGCGCCGAGAACTCGAACCAGTACCTCAGAGGACTGGTGGAGCAAACACTTGCCGACTATTCGCTCAAGGCGGAGTTACTCGGATGACTGGGGCCGGGTAGCTGGGTCGATTGGGGTTTTAAGGACGGAAGAAGTGGTTGGGGGCCGCTGATGAAATTTGCACTGGCGATAAACGGCACGCGAGGCGATGTCGAACCGTGCGCTGCACTCGGGCGGGAACTATCGCGCCGAGGCCACGAAGTACGCGTCGCAGTACCCCCCAACCTGACCGGCGTGGCCGCGGCAGCGGGCTTGGAGGCGGTGCCCTACGGCCCCGACACCGACGAGCTGCTCAACGACGAGGACAACCTCCAGGAATTCTGGAAGCCGCAAACTTCGATCAAGTTGGTGCGCGAGGGCATATCGGATCTGCGCCAGGCCTGGTCCGACATGGCGGGAACCCTGAAAACGCTGGCAGACGGCGCCGACCTGGTCCTGACCGGCATGATCCACCAGGGCATCGCCTTGAACGCCGCGGAGTATTACGGGATTCCGCTAGCAACGATGCACTTCCTCCCGTCGCGGGTGAACAGCCGGGTCATTCCGATCTTGTCGCCGCGCTTGAACCGCTCGGTCATCTCAGCGCTGTGGTGGGTGCATTGGCGCGTGACCAAAAATCCCGAGGAAGCGCAACGACGCGAGCTTGGTATGGCCAAGGCGTCCTCATCCTCGACTTCGCGAATTCTGAAAGGCCGCTCACTCGAGATCCAAGCCTATGACGAGCTTTGCTTTCCCGGGCTGGCCGCCGAGTGGGCGGAATGGGGCGATCGCCGACCGTTTGTCGGTGCCCTGACCCTGGAAATGCCGACAGAATCCGACAACGAGGTGCTGTCGTGGATCGCTTCCGGAACGCCGCCGATCTACTTCGGCTTCGGCAGCATGCCGGTGGAATCGCCCGCCGCAACAATCGCCATGATCAGCGCGGCGTGTGCGGAGTTGGGCGAACGTGCATTGATTTGCACCGGTTCGAATGATCTGGGCGGCTTGCAGGCCCCCGAAAACGTGAAGTTGGTCTCCGGGGTATCGCACGCCGCGGTATTTCCGGCGTGTCGCGCAGTCGTGCACCACGGCGGGGCCGGAACAACCGCAGCGGGTATGCGGGCTGGCATCCCGACCCTGATCCTTTGGATCTGGATAGAACAACCGATCTGGTTGGCGCAGATCAAACGGCTAAAAATTGGCTCTGGACGTCGTTTGGCGTCGACCACAAAAGAGACATTGGTCAGCGATCTCCGCTGCATTTTGGGTCCCGATTACGTCGCCCGCGCCCGCACGATTGCAAATGAGATGAGCAAACCTGGCGAAAGCGCCACGCGGGCAGCAGATCTTCTGGAAAATGAGGTGTCGGTTAGCTGAGTCGGCGAGGGGAAGGAGGGGAAGATGTGGACCACGGTACTGATCCTGGCGGTGATGACGGCGACCGAGCCGGTGCGTCTCGGGGTTGCCATCTTCCTGGTCTCCAAGCCGCGTCCGATGGTGAACCTGCTCGCATTCTGGTTCGGCGGTATGGCGACCGGGATCGGCGTCGCGCTGGCCGTTCTACTGCTGCTGGGTGACCTCGCCAACGCCATTGTCGACAACGTCTCGTCGCTGGCGGCAACGTCGGTTGTCGGGCACCTACAAGTCGGCTTGGGCGTCGTCGCGCTGCTGGTCGCTGCCCTGGTCGCGACGGGGTTCTCGGTGCGCTCACCGGCGCTGGTCGCTTCCGGCGCCGGAGACTCGTCGACGCTGATGGTCGCGGAGACCCCGACCCGCTTCTCCCGGTTGATGGCGAGCGCTCAGGGCGCTCTCGAAGGTGGGTTTCCCTGGGCCGCCTTCGTGGTTGGCCTCAGCTCGGCCGGCCCACCGCCGGTCGAATACCTGGTGGCGCTCACGGCCATCGGGGCCTCAGGGGCCGCAATGGGCACGCAGCTCAGCGCGACCTTCGTCTATCTGCTGGTAATGCTTGCGATCATCGAGATCCCGCTGATCAGCTACCTGGTGCACCCCGGCCGCACCGAGGCAACCATGCTGTGGCTGCGCAACTGGTTGCGAGCCCACCGGCGCCAGATCATCGCCGTTGCTGTCGGCTTGGCAGGTATTGCCCTGGTCACAAACGGTATGGGCACCATCTGAGCACGGCCCGCACGGCGTGGTTCCATTCAGGATGCTTTCGGACCCGATGGTCGACTAACAGTCCAAGACTGTGCCGCCGGCGTCCGGGCGGCCAATACTCCCCGGTAGGAAAGCGATCTATCGGATGACTTTGTAGCCACGGCGCTTTTGTAGCCGCCGCGGCAATATTTCGAACGAGGCCCACTGGAAATAGAGCCGCCAGTACCCGACGGTGTCGAACCGGCGGGTCGAGGTATAGACCGTGTCCGTTGGCACATAGAAGAACTTGCCGAGCTTGCGGGCCTGCTTGATCAGCAGCAGGTCCTCCCCCATGATGAGATGCTCGTCGAATCTGAGCTCCGGAAACAGCGAACGCTTGGCTATCTGGATGGCATATGAGCCACCCAACCGGTGCAGTAGGTCATAACAGGCGAACCAGGCGCGCGCGTGCCGGCCGCCACCGAGCGGCAGAACCTTCGTGGTACCCACGGAGAGCGTCTTGCGTGATGCCCGCAACTGCGCATCGAGATCGAGGAGGAAATTGGGCTTCAGGATCGTGTCCGCATCCAAGAAGACCACCCAGTCGCTGTGCGGTGACAGCCGGTCGATACCGAAGTTCTTTGCTGCCGATACTCCGGCCGTGTCGCTGGTGAAAACGCGGACGTTGCGGCCCTCGAACTGTCTTGCGACATCGAGGGTGCGGTCCGAGGAGCCGTTCTCCACCACGATTACTTCAAAGGACTCGGTGGGATATGAAAGGCTACTGGCGTGTTCGAGGGTGGAAGCGATGTATTCCTCTTCATTGTGTGCGGGAATGACGATAGAGAAACGCAGCTCCCGAGAGCCGGCCATATCGGTATTCCCCCCGGTTGAGGCCTCACCCAACACGAAGCGATCCTAGCAGGATCTGGTTGCTGGAACCCCGATAACGACCGGCGCGACGGGGCTATGCTCGGGGGCGCTTCGCTTTACAGGACGGAATAGCAGCCACGCACATCGCCAGAGAATCGAAAAGTGTTACTGAGTATTACCGCCCGACGCAGACGGAGATATTGCGGTTCGTTCCAACAACCGCACAACGGATCCTTGACCTCCACTGCGGGCAGGGCACGCTCGGGGCAACGCTCAAGGAGCGTACTGGCGCAGAGGTCTGGGGCATCGAGTCCGACTCACAAGCGGCCCAACAGGCCAGCGCGGCTATCGACCGGGTACTCGTCGGCACCGTAGCCGAGCGGATCGCGGAGCTGCCGGACAACCACTTTGACGTGATCGTCTGTAACGACGTCTTGGAGCGCCTGGTCGACCCGACTGCGACGCTGAAACAGCTTCGGTGCAAGCTCACGTCCGAGGGCGTCGTCGTCGCGGCGGTCCCTAACATCCGTTTCCTACCGGCTCTGAGCAAGGTGCTGTTTCGAAAGGATTTCCCGCAGGAGGATTTTGGCACCTTCGACCGCACCTACATTCGCTTCTTTACCCGCAGGAGCCTGGTGCGGTTGTTCAAGACGTCAGGCTTCGGGGTACGCCGGATCGCGGGAATCAACGCCTGGAACGGGGCCATTGGCGTAGCGCTGGCCGTACTGACCCTCGGATACTTCGCCGATGGCCGATACCTGCAATACGCCTGCATCGCGTCACCATCAGCTTCAAAGCCCACCTCCTGAGAGTTATCCCGAGAGGTTGTCGTCAGATTGAGGAAGCGGCCGAAGTCACTGCTCGAGCTGGTGGGTCGTGTACGCGATCGGGCTTCCCGGCGCCGCTTGCGGCAGCGTCCCGGGGGGAAATAGCTTGCGCCACTTACGGCCATGAACACGCCGCATTGCCCGCTCCATGGCGGAGTTGGCGCCGATCAAGTACCGAAACTTCCCGAAATGATTGTTGGCCGTTCCGCGGCCGAAATGGTTGATGTACGCCATCTCGGTTGTGTACAAACCGAACTCAGCATCGCGAGCACGCAGGGCTAGATCAAGGTCCACGCCCCACCCGTAGCGGCCGAAGGTGCGCAGGTCCATGCCTCCGACCGACCGCCAGCATTCTCGAGACAACGCAAGTGCGGTTCCCTCGACCGCACTTACCGCCCGATATCGCGGTCGGGGAATGTAGTTCGCGGCCTCGGGTTTCTGGTCATCTTCCGCGCACGGGAACCCGTGATCGATCATCGGCCCAACGATTCCGGTATCGGCGGGCAGGCGCGGATCGAGCAGGCCGGCGACGAATCCCTTTGAGATCCGGGTGTCGTTGTTGAGTGTCATCGCGTAGGAGTGCCCTTCCGAGAACGCAATTCGGAATCCGAGATCACTCCCCCCGCCCAGCCCAGGTTTTCACGCGGCGTGACAACGCGTTCATTGCCGATCTTGGGGTAGTCGCCCCGGTTGTCGACGATCAGATACTCCGCGCTCTCGCGCTCCAAGTCACCGACCAATGCATGCGTGTACTCATGCTGCCCGAACACCGGGACAATAATCAGTACGGACATGAGTTGACCGTACACTGACCGGGTCGGCGCCCAAGTCCATTCCGGAACCAGCGCCGCAGTCGACGCCAAGGGCGGGGCCGCCGCCCAACGCCGACTGCATCAACCCGGCGCGCGGACGCGGTTGTTGCGCGCCAATAGTTCCAAGGGGTTGCCAAGCCACAGAACACAGACGCCTACGTCTGTGGCGTGGCAACCCCTTGGAACCGTGCGTCAGCTACGGACTCGCTCGTAAGGCTGCGATGCTCGCAATCCATGGCTCACGCCTGGACTTCGAGCAATCCAACGCGCCAGAGTGCGGCGTAGACGTGGCGCACCGGAACGCTCAGCAACCGAGCCGCGCCGGCGACCAGCGGGTCGCCCCCGACGAAGTCGCTGCGGTTGGCCGACTTCTTCTTGGCAGCCGGAGCCGGAGGTGGCGTTCCATCGCGTACTACCGTCAGCCGCGGCGCGGGCGATACGGTTACCACTTCGTCGAAAACAGCTACGGTCATGATGCCCTCCCGGACAGGTTCGAAACGAGAATGAATTGGACTGATATGTCCCGTCCCGTAGCGATTCCGATCCAAGAGCGTTTGGTCCGCAGACCATCTGCGTGGGCAGATTCAGCTGAGGACGTCGCGCTTGGGGCCGGATCGGGACGAAACATAGCCCGGATATCGACCCGGACTGCCACTGGAACTCACGCGTCCCTCACCTCCTCACAACCACGACGCGTGCGGATAACCGCACGATTTCCATGCGCAAAGGAGTACAGATGCCCGACGAACGTCGGAGAATCCGCACCCCACTCGTCAAAGCTTTGGCACCACACGACGTGTCCGGTAAACCGGAAGCCACCTGGGCTCAACCCTTAAGCCGGGAGGAGCTGTCCTGACCCGGGGCGTCTTTCGACGTTCGGGGTCAGTGGCCTATGTTCGTGTAGCCGCCTCACCTAACGAGGTGCTTGCCTGACCGATCATGCATGACCGGGCTGCGCGGGTCAACGTGAACCGGTGCCCGTGTCCGATTCTTTACGCTTTCCCCCGGCACGCTGACAGCTTTTCGCCAGGTTAGACGCTTCTGACCTGGGCTTTTGATACCGAAGTCGATGTATTTGAGATGGCTTTGAATCAGGTGTCGACGATCAATCGGCGAGTCGCTCCAGCCGCCCGATGGTGTCGATGAACTCCTCGACCATCTCCAGCACCACCGACCGAGTCGGCCGCACACGGTCAAGCGAACCGACAACCTGACCCACGAAATAGGTGGCCAGTTCCCGTGCCTTGGCTCCGGGTTGGACGGCAGCCTGGTTGATTCGGATCTGCGAATCGGTGATCAGCGTGGTCTGCAGCGGCATACCAAGGGGTTCGGGGGTATCGGGGCGGGCCCATTCGTCGGTCCAGGCGGTGCGCAGCATCCGTGCCGGTTTGCCCGTCATCGACCGCGAACGCACGATATCCGAGGAGGTCGCCGCCAAGAACTTGTCCTTGACCGCCGGGACCGTCTCGGCTTCCTCGGTGGTCAACCAAACCGACCCGCACCACACGCCTTCGGCTCCAAGGGCCAGTGCGGCGGCGATCTGGCGGCCGCGGGCGATGCCGCCGGCGGCCAGTACGGGTGTCGGCGCAACCGCATCCACCACCTCGGGAACCAGCACCATCGTGGCCACCTCGCCGGTATGACCGCCGGCCTCGGTGCCCTGCGCGACGATCAGGTCGACACCGGCCGCCGCGTGTCGTCGCGCGTGTTGGGTGGTCCCGGCCAGGGCCGCTACCAGCACTTCCTTCTTGTGAGCCCGCTCGACGAGATCGCTCGGCGGCGGCCCCAGCGCACTGGCAATCAGGCGGATGTCGTGGCTGAAGGCCACGTCCAACAGCGGCTCGTAGCCTTTCGGCGAGATGTTGAGCCCTCCCCCGGATCGCGAAATCCGCTCCGCTCCGGCTTCCGGGGACGGTGCGATGCCGTAGCGGGCCAGCAGTTCCTCGACGAACGCCCGATGCGCTTCCGGCACCAACTCGCGAGCCTGCACCGGGTCGATTCCTCCCTGCTCCGCCCCGACGTATTTGGGCGGCAACAACAGGTCAACTCCGTAGGGCTTTCCGCGCGTTTGCTCCTCGATCCAGGTCAGCTCGCTCTCCAGCCGTTTCGGGCTGTGAGCGGTGGCACCCAGAATCCCGAAACCGCCCGCGTTGGTCACCGCGGCGACCACGTCTCGGCAGTGGCTAAAAGCGCAGATGGGAAACTCGACGCCGAGCATTTCGGCCACTCTGGTTCGCATTTCCCGACGCTAAGAATCCCAGACCGATATGTCAATCGAATCGCATGACACTCAACGCGTTACGTGTTCAGCCTTCGCGAACTCGGCCGAAGAATTCACCCGTGCTGTTCCGCAACTGCGGCGACGTTGCCGCTAGGGCGAACAGCCATCGGGCGGCCAGCTCGCCACGCCATCCTCCAACGGAACCTTGAGGCTGTGCAGGATCGAGGCAACCATGCGCCACGCACTGATCGCGGTGACGAGTTCGGTAAGAACCGTTACGTCCCCATGCAATTCGCGCTCACACTCCGCCCAGCTCGAGGCACTCACCGCGCCGTCGCGCACGATGTCGTCGGTCGCTGCCAACACAGCACGCTCGGTCGGACCGAATCCGTTGTATTGGCGCCAATCACGCACCCCGAGTAGGTCCTGGGCGGAGACCCCCAGGCCGGAGGCAACGCGCCAGTGCTGGGTCCATTCGTAGTCGCACGCGGTAAGCCACCCGATCCGCATGATCACCAATTCGCGCAGCCGAGGGTCGAGGGCGCCATGCCAGAGCATGGTCGCGAGCAGGTCGTTGAAGGTCCGGGCCAGCCGCGGATGGTTCAGTAACGCCTGAAAGATGCTGAGCTCAGCCATGTAGTTGGGCACGCCCGCTTCGTCGGCGGCGGCCTTGGCCTCGTTGACCGACAGTAGTGGCACGCGGGGAATAGTCATAGTCTGTCACTCCGTTGGGCTCGCCGACTACCAGCACACTATGAACTATCAACTCGCGAGTCAATTGCAGACTCGTTGCGGCGCAGCACAAAACGGCCATCACATGACAAACTGCGCGCTGCCGCGGCATTGGACAGGTCCCGCGACACGCATTTCCCAAGACGCTCGCTTTGCGTGGCTGGGCGGCCGAACCGGCTACGCTGCGGATGCTGCCAACTCCAATAGACGTCAAGAGACTTACTTCAATCCAATAGACGTCAAGAGACTTACTTCAATAGATGTAGAGATCGGTCTGTGGCTAAATCACATGTCACCCCCGTAGCGGTGATCGGAATGGGGTGCCGGCTCCCCAAGGGCATCGACTCTCCGGAGAAGTTCTGGACGGCGTTGCTGCGCGGGGACGACCTGATCACCGAGATTCCCGCCGACCGCTGGGACGCCGATGAGTACTACGACCCCGAACCGGGCGTGCCGGACCACTCGGTGTCGCGCTGGGGCGGATTCCTCGACGATGTGGCCGGTTTTGATCCGGAGTTCTTCGGGATCAGCGAGCGTGAAGCCATCGCGATAGATCCCCAGCACCGCTTGCTGTTGCAGACGTCATGGGAAGCCGTCGAGCATGCCGGCATGCCACCGATGTCGCTGAGCGGCTCGCTGACCGGGGTGTTCGTCGGGATGTGTCATGACGACTACGCATTTGTCACCGACGATGCCGGCGCGCTGGGTGATGCCTACGCGTTCACGGGAACCGCGTTCAGCATGGCTTCCGGTCGGGTGTCCTATGCCCTGGGCCTGCGCGGTCCAGCCATGACGGTGGATACGGCCTGTTCGTCGAGTTTGCTTGCGGTGCATATGGCCTGTCGCAGTCTGGACGGGGGTGAGAGTGACCTTGCTCTGGCGGGTGGCTGCATGCTCATGCTCGAACCGGATGTGTTCAGCTCGGCATCCGCGCAAGGCATGCTCTCTCCGACTGGCCGTTGCCGCACCTTCGATGCCTCCGCCGATGGGTTTGTCCGCTCCGAGGGCTGCGCAGTGTTGGTGCTCAAGCGGCTTCCCGATGCCGTGCGCGACGGCGATCGAGTCCTTGCCGTGCTGCGCGGCACGGCAACCAACCAAGACGGACGCACCGACAACATCTCGACCCCCTCGCCCGACGCCCAGGTCGCGGCCTACCGAGCGGCGCTGGCTGTCGCCGGCGTCGACGCCGATACCGTTGGCATGGTCGAGGCGCATGGCACCGGAACGCCGGTTGGTGATCCGATCGAATTCAGCAGCCTGGCACAGGTCTACGGCAGCAACGGGAACCCGTGCGCGGTCGGATCGGCCAAGAGCAGTGTGGGCCACACCGAGGCCGCCGCCGGGGCGGTGGGGATCATCAAGGCCGTCCTTTCCCTCCAACATGGCCTGGTACCGCCGATGGTGCATCACACCCGGCTCCCCGATGAGCTAGCCGAAATCGACAGCGCACTGTTTGTGCCACAAGCGATTACGCCTTGGCCGGAAGGCAACGGCCGGACCCCTCGGCGGGCGGCGGTGTCGTCGTATGGCATGTCGGGCAGCAACGTTCATGTCATCCTCGAGCAAGCCCCCGAGCCGGCCGTTTACCGCAACGGCGCAGCCGGGTTGGGCGATGCGTTGCTGTTCACGGTGTCCGCCAGCTCGACAGAGGCGTTGCGGCAGACCGCCGACCGGCTCGCCGACTGGATCGACAATCACGAAGTATCGCCGTCGGATTTGGCCTACACCCTGGCACGCCGACGGTCCCATCAACCGGTGCGAGCCGGACTCATCGCCGGCGACCGAACCGAGTTGGCCCACCGATTACGCGAGGCAGCCGCCGGCGATACCCCCTATCCGGCCGCCGTCGGCCGCGACGATCTCGGCCCGGTGTGGGTGTTCTCCGGGCAGGGTTCGCAGTGGGCGACCATGGGTGCGAGCTTGCTGGCCAATGAACCGGTTTTCGCCGCTACCGTGGCCGAGCTCGAGCCGCTGATCGCCGCCGAGTCCGGCTTTTCGGTGACCGAGGCGATGACGGCGATGGAGACGGTGACCGGCATCGACCGGGTGCAACCAACGCTATTTGCCATACAGGTAGCGCTGGCACAGGCAATGAGGTCATACGGGGTCCATCCCGGGGCGGTCATCGGCCACTCCCTCGGCGAGGTGGCGGCTGCCGTCGTGGCCGGGGCGTTATCGCTGGCCGATGGGGTGAAGGTCATTTGTCGCCGCTCCCGGCTGTGCACCCGGCTCGCGGGTAGCGGCGCGATGGCGTCGGTGGAGCTGCCCGCCGCACGAGTACGCGAAGACCTGGTCCGTCATCGGGCCAAGGACGTTGTGGTTGCGGTGGTGGCTTCGCCGCAGTCCACCGTGATCGGCGGGGCCACCGACACCGTGCGCGAGCTGGTCGCAGCCTGGGAAGAGCGCGAGGTGATGGCTCGTGAGGTGGCCGTCGACGTGGCATCTCACACCCCGCAGGTCGAGCCGATCCTCGGCGAACTTTCCGAACTACTGGCGGATGTCGAGCCGCTGGCGCCGCAGGTCCCGTACTACTCGGCGACCTCCTTCGACCCGCGCGAACGGCCGCGCTGCGACGCCCGCTACTGGGTCGACAACCTGCGTCATGCGGTGCGTTTTTCGGCAGCGGTGCGCGCGGCACTTGACGACGGCTACCGGGTTTTCGGCGAGTTGTCACCGCACCCGCTGCTGACCCGCGCTGTCGAGCAGACCGCGGCAAGCCTGGATATCCCCGCCGCAGCCCTGCCGGCGATGCGACGCAACCAGCCGCTGCCCCACGGGTTGCGTGGCTTGGTGGCCGACCTGCACAGCGCGGGCGCCGCGGTGGACTTCGCAACGCTATGCCCCGACGGGCAATTGGTGGATGCTCCGCTACCCGTGTGGGCGAATCGTCGTCTCCTGCTCACAGCGGCGGATACCAGGCGACACGGATGCGCCAACAGCGTTGCAGCGCACCCTCTTTTAGGGGCGCACGTCGATCTGCTGGAGGAACCGGTGCGGCACGCGTGGCAGTCCGAAATCGGCACCGCCACGCTCCCCTGGTTGGGCGATCACCAGGTGAACAGTGTGGCCGCGCTGCCGGGGGCCGCATACTGCGAAATGGCGCTCACGGCTGCCAATACGGTATTCGGCGATCTGTCGGAGGTCGGCGACATCGGCTTCCACGAGATGCTGCTACTCGACGATGAAACCGCGGCAGGCGCTGTCGCTTTGCTCGAGGCACCCGGGATCGCCAGCTTCGCTGTGGACACAGTTCGCGGCGGCGAAAAGGTGCGCCGCAGTACCGCACTACTGCGTGCGGTCGAGCGCGACTCGCAACCGGCGGGCTATGACATCGAGGCGCTGCTAGCCGCCCATGCCTGCCGTCTGGACGGAGACGAACTGCGGGAATGGTTCGGCAAGACCGGAATTCACTATGGCCCCGCGTTCACGGGCCTGGTCGCGGCGCATGTCTGTGAACGCGGCAGCGATGCGGTGCTCGCCGAGATCAGCTTGCCGGGTTCGATGCGCACCCAACAGGCCGGCTATCTGGTCCACCCGGCATTGTTGGACGCCTGCTTCCAGTCGGTTCTCGCGCACCCGGTTGTGCGGGAAATGGGCAACGGCGGCTTGCTGTTGCCGTTGGGTGTGCGTCGGCTGCGTTCCCATGCATCGACCCGCGACGCACGCTTCTGCTACACGCGAGTGACCGCCTGCGGCCATGACGCCGAAGCCGACATCGACGTCTTGGACGAGCATGGGACCGTGCTACTGGCGGCGCGCGGCCTGCTGATGGGTACCGGGCTATCGGAGCTGGCCGACCAGGATCGCTTGATGAGTCGGCACCTGCTGGGCACGGAATGGCAGCAGCGCGAGCTGCCCCAGCCCCAAGCGCCAAACCCCGAAAGCTGGCTGCTGGTCGGGATTTCAGAAACCGCCGATCGACTCACGACGCGGCTCGCCGAGGCGCTGAAGTCGCTTGGCACCGACTGCATCACGACGAGCTGGCACCTGCAGGCCGACCACATCACCGACGCTGAGCGGTTCCGCGATCAGCTGCGCGACCACCGGTTCGCGGGCGTGGTCGTCATGACCGGGACGGGCTGCAGCAGCCCCGTGACCAGCGATTACGTTCGGCATGTGGTGCGTGTTGTTCGGGAGTTGCCCGAGATTATGGGTGAGGCGCCGCGGTTGTTTGTGGTGACGCGGGGTGCGCAGACGGTGTTGGGTGGTGAAAGTGCCAATTTGGAGCAGGCTGGGTTGCGTGGTTTGTTGCGGGTGATTGGTGCTGAGTATCCGCATTTGCATACCACTCATGTTGATGTTGATGAGCACAGTGGTTCTGAGGTGGTTGCGCGTCAGTTGTTGTCGGGCTCTGAGGAAGACGAGACGGCGTGGCGTTGTGGCCAGTGGTATACGGCGCGGTTGTCGCCGATGCCGTTGCGTCCCGAAGAGCGCAAGACCACGGTGGTGGAGCATGGCACTGAGGGGATGCGGTTGCAGATCCGCACGCCTGGGGATTTGCAGACGATGGAGTTTGTGGCTTTTGATCGGGTCGCGCCGGGGCCGGGTCAGATCGAGGTCGCGGTCAGCACCTCCAGTATCAACTTCGCGGATGTGTTGGTCAGTTTCGGTCGGTATAACTCCCCCGATGGGCAGATGCCGCAGTTGGGTACCGATTTCGCCGGTGTGGTGACCGCGGTGGGTCCCGATGTCACCGATCATCAGGTTGGTGATCGAGTCGGTGGGATGTCCCCGCATGGTTGTTGGGCCACTTTTGTCACCTGTGATGGCGCGCTGGCTACCCCGATCCCGGCGGGTCTGACCGACGCGCAAGCGGCCGCGGTGACCACCGCGCACGCGACCGCCTGGTATGGCTTGCATGATCTGGGCCGTATCCGTGCTGGTGACAAGGTGCTCATCCATTCCGGAACCGGTGGGGTGGGCCAGGCCGCGATCGCGATCGCGCGCGCGGCCGGAGCCGAAATCTATGCCACCGCGGGCAGCCCCAAGCGTCGCCAAGTGTTACGCGACATGGACATTGAGCATGTCTATGACTCACGCAGTATCGAGTTCGCCGAGGCCATCCGCGCCGACACCGACGGCTACGGGGTCGATATCGTGCTCGACTCGCTGACCGGCGCCGCCCAGCGCGCCGGGCTGGAGTTGCTGGCCTGGGGCGGGCGGTTCGTCGAGATCGGCAAACGCGACATCTACGGCGACACCAAGATGGGCCTGTTCCCGTTCCGGCGCAACCTGTCGTTTTACGGTGTCGATCTGGGGATGCTCTCGATCACCCATCCCCGACTGATCCGCGAGCTGTTGACCACGGTCTATCAGCACACCGCCGAGGGCGTGTTACCCATGCCCCAAGACACCCACTACCCGCTGGCCGAGGCGGCCACCGCGATCCGGGTGATGGGCGCCGCCGACCACACCGGCAAACTGCTGCTCGACATCCCCAGCAGCGGACGCAGTGCGGTGATCCTGCCCCCCGAACAGGTACCGGTCTTGCGCGCCGATGGCTCCTACATCATCACCGGCGGCCTGGGCGGGCTGGGACTGTTCCTGGCCGAAAAAATGGCCACCGCCGGGGCCGGACGCATCGTGCTCAGTTCCCGCTCAGCACCGAGCCAAAAAGCCCTCGAAACCATCGAACTGATCCGCTCGATCGGCTCCGATGTCGTGGTCGAATGCGGCGACATCGCCCAACCCGCCACCGCAGCACGGCTGGTCGCCAACGCCACCGCCACCAACCTGCCCCTACGCGGAGTGCTCCACGCCGCCGCGGTCGTCGAAGACGCCACCTTGGCCAACATCACCGACGAACTCCTCGACCGCGACTGGGCCCCCAAGGTCTACGGCGCCTGGCACCTCCACCAAGCCACCACCGACCAACCCCTGGACTGGTTCTGCTCCTTCTCCTCCGCAGCAGCCATGCTCGGCTCACCAGGCCAAGGCGCCTACGCCGCCGCCAACAGCTGGCTCGACGCCTTCACCCACTGGCGCCACAACCAAAACCAGCCCGCCACCGCCATCGCCTGGGGCCCCTGGGCCGAAATCGGCCGCGCCATCGCCCTGGCCGAAAGCAGCGACGCCGCCATCGCCCCCGACGAAGGCGCCTACGCCTTCCAAACCCTGCTCCGCCACAACCGCACCTACACCGGATACGCTCCGATCATTGGTGCACCGTGGGTGACCGCCTTTGCCGAACGCAGCAAGTTCGCCGAAGCGTTCAAGGCCTTGGAGCAAGGCCGTTCGGGGTCCAGCAAATTCCGTAGCGAGTTGGACGCGCCGCCGTTGGATGAGTGGCCCGGGCAGCTGCGGCGAATGGTGGCTGAGCAGGTCAGCCTGATCCTGCGCCGCACCATCGATCCGGACCGTCCGCTCTCCGAGTACGGGCTCGACTCCCTAGGCAACCTCGAGCTGCGCACCCGGGTGCAGTCCGAGACCGGAATACGGATCAGCTCCACCGACATCACCACCGTACGAGGCCTAGCGGACCACCTGTTTGCCCAGTTGGCGCCGGAAGAAGCCGCAGCATCGTCACAATGAGCACTGAAAGTAGATGCGAATCAGGGCTATTCGCCCTTCGGGACGGATAAGTCATGCGTATCTTGCCGGAGACAACGAGCGTCACCGAGTACTACGGTCACAAGCGGCCGGAGATGTTGCGATTCCTATCGGCCGACGCGCAATGCGTGCTCGAACTCGGTTGTGGTGAGGGCGTGTTCGGTGCCATCGTGAAGCAGAGCACCGGCGCGGAAGTATGGGGCCTCGAGTACAACGAAGAGGCAGCCCAGCGTGCCGGCGAACTGCTCGACCATGTCCTTGCCGGCGACGCCAGCACCCGAATTGCCGAGCTACCCGACAACTACTTTGACGCGGTCGTCTGTAACGACGTGTTGGAGCACCTGGTGGATCCGCTGGACACGCTCAAGCGGCTCAGACCCAAACTCAAGCCCGATGGCGTCGTTGTCGCCTCGATCCCGAACATCCGCTACTTGCCCGCGCTGGGCAAAGTAGTTTTCCGAAGGGACTTCCCGCAGGAGGATTTTGGCATCTTCGACCGCACGCACCTGCGCTTCTTCACCCGCAGCAGCATGGTGCGAATGTTTGAGGACGCTGGGTTTTCGATGCAACGCATCAAAGGCATCAATCCTTTCCTGAGGCCTTTTGGTGCGTTGTTCGTCGCTTTGAGTCTGGGGCACTTCGCCGATGGGGTCTTTCTGCAGTACGCGTGTGTGGCTACTCCAGCCTCTTGAGTGTGGATGAGATTTTCGACTGGGCCGATGTGTACGCGCCGGACGGTGTTGTCCGGGAGATGGTTTGCTCCAAGCACAGCAAGATCGCATCCGACTCCGCGCTCAAAAACGTATGCTCGGACCATGAATCACGCTGTGCCGCCCAGCGACGACACAGATGAACCGATGAACTCGTTCGGTGCGCACGTCATCGGGCCGGCGTAGCGGCATGACCAGCTCCCGGTTCAGGCGCACCGAATCCGTCGGTGTCGAGCCGGTTTTGCCGGCGCTGTCAGAGTTCCTAGCGAAGCATTTCGCGTGACCGTGGTCTAGGCGCAACGTCGCTGCGGATCCGACGCCATGGCAGGCACCGACGACCACCTCCCGAAGGAGCAGATCATCAGCAGCGTCCGCGTACGGTCAGCCCTCTTGTACATCGCCATTGCGGTGGGGTTCGTACTAGCCACAGCGGTCCTGCGTGGCCAGCAGATCAGCGAATGGAATTACCTCAACCCCGATGAGGCCGAGCTGTTGGTTCAGGCACGCGCAGCACGTCACTCACCAGTTCCGTTCAGTACCTGGATAACCGGGACCACCGGCCCGTATTGGACGTTGTTCCTCACCGGTCTTGCTGTCTTCGGTGCACCGTTGACCCTCACCTTCGCCCATTTCTTGGCCGCAGCATTGCTGGGGCTCACCGCCGCCGCCCTTCTCGTCGCCGCTTCCCGCGTCATCGGATTCGGTCCCGCGTGGGTGGTCACTGCCTTGTGGTGGTTTCCCTTCGCCGTGATTTTCCCGGTGGGCGACCCATTGGACTTCGGCGCGCTCGCCACCGAATACCTACCGACATCGCTCGTCGTGACATCGGCACTGGTGAGACGCGAACAATTAGCGGCGCGGCCCTGGCTGTTCGCCGTTGTCGGCGCGCTAGCCGGCGTCGCGGTCGGCTCAAAGTTCCAGGTCGCGCCCTTAGCCGTCGCATTCGCCGCGGCACAAATGATGGTGCTGCACACCCACACCAAGCGCACGGTCGTATCGATGGTTTGGTGGGCGGCGGGCGCGGTGTTACCACTTGCGGCGATCGTACTGACGATCGTGGTTTCTCCCGCGACCAATTGGGTCCTCGTCGATCAGACCCTGTCGTTTTTGGGGTCCTATGCGGGCGGCCCCACCGCGATGCAGAAACTTCTGCACACCTGGGACACGTTCACCTGGCCGGCGGGCTACATGCTGGTGCTGCTCGCCGTAGTGATCTGGCTGGGCCGGCACAGCGACAGGCGGTCGAAACTGGCCCGCGTCGTCGTGATCGGGGGCGGACTGGTGTGCACTCTGATCGGCGGCATGGGCTTCCCCCACTACCTGATTCTGCTTTTCGGAGCCCTCGGCCTGGCCACAACAATGCCAATCAAGCCTGGCGCACAACTGGTTCCCCAGCGTTTGTCACCAGCTCTAGTGGCCAGCGCGGTGGCCGTGGTCACGGTCGTCATGCTCGTGGTCGGCTATGCCATGAATCGGTGGCGACCGCTGTCGCCGCAACAGGCGGCCGCCGCGTTCTCCGCGAATTCGGTCCACCGCAATTCCAGCATGGCCCGTGCCTGCCCGCCCGGCTCGTCCGCCCTGGTTTGGGGCTGGGCGCCCGAGATTTTCGTCGAACAGGACTGGCAGAACACCGTCCCCTATCCCAACGTGCTCGGGATGGCGATCAACCCCGCCATTCGCGAGTCCGCCGAGCCGATCATGCGCGCCGGAATCGACCAGGCAAGTTGCGTCGTCGACGCCACCAACGTCAAACGCCCCCAATGCCCACCCCTGCGCTCCGAGCACCCGCTGGGTTACTGCCTTCCGCCGACGGTGACGCTGGCGCGAATCTATCCGCAACTATCCGAACTGGTGCGCCAACAGTTTCACACCGTCCCCATCATCGATGGCTGTGACGGGTGCACGTTCTATGTGCGCTCCGCATTCGAGGCGTCGTCCTGAGTGTCGGCGGCACTGCGGCGAAACGAGAAGTGCCGGTGGCCGAAATAGCTGAGGAAGGTGCTCACCGCGATGATGACTGCCTGCGCCGTGATGCGTGGGATGCCCATCTCGACCAGCACCGGTAGGGCCACAGCGTTCATGCCCAGCGACGTGAGATACACGCTTTCGAAACGCGCCAGATCGCGCAGCACATGTCCGCGCACGTGGAACACGAATCGCCGATGCATCACGAAGGCGAACAGCACGCTCAAGACATGCGTAATGCCAAGTGTCACCAACGAGCCCGCGACCTTGCCGAACCTGTGGTCGACGAATTGGCCCACGCTCTCCGAGCAGGCGACGAAGATCGCAAATCCGACGACCGTGTTGATTCCGCCCACCACCAGGAAGGCCACTCGCTGGTCGCGGAAGAGCCGGATCAGCGGCCCGGGCGGCGCCGGTTCCGGTGGCAGGTCGAATTCGGTCATTCCAGGCTTTCGAATGCGGCGATCTGGTCTCGGGTGACGGCGAGCGGATCGGCACCGCCATGCACCTGGCGCTCCCAATCGATTGTCCAGGCCACCGCATCGCGGAAACCTAGCCGATTGCGCCAGCCCAGCTCCGCCTGCGCCTTGGCGGCATCGAGGGCCAGCAGATTCGCCTCGTGTGGGTGATCTCCGTCGTCGAGATCCCAGTGTGCGCCGCCGCCCCATAGTTCGGCAGCCAACGAGGCCACCTGGCCTACCTCTACGAAGCTGTCGCGGCCCGGCCCAAAATTCCATTGGCCCAGACCGGATCCGGCCAGCAGCGCGTCGGCGAGGGTCAGGTAGCCATTGAGGCAGTCGAGTACGTGCTGCCATGGCCGCACGGCGCGGGGGAATCTCAGGCGCGGAGCCTGGCCCCGCGCGTAAGCGTCCACCAGGTCTGGGAACAGGCGGTCGCGACTGATGTCGCCCCCACCGATCACATTGCCGGCACGCGCAATGGCTGTGGGGCAATTGGGGAAACTACGAACCCAAGACTGGGTCAGCAGATCCGCCATGGCTTTCGACGCGCTGTAGGGATCGTCTCCACCCAGAGGGTCGGTTTCGACATAGCCGGCCTCCTGGTTGACGTTGCGGTAGACCTTGTCGGTGGTGATGACGACATGCGCACGCACCGAAGGGGTGGCGCCCACGGCCTCGAGCACGTTGAGAGTGCCCATGGCGTTGGTCTCATAGGTGTAGCGCGGGTTGCGGTAGGACTCACGGACCAGCGACTGGGCGGCCAGGTGGATCACGACGTCCGGCGCGACCGCCTGCAACGCTGCCGTGGTGGCCTCCGACTCGCGAATGTCCACCCGCAAATCGGAGACAAGCTGGTCGGCAAGGCCCGCGCGCTTGAACAGGCCGGCCTGCTCGGAATCGAGTGCCAGACCGGACACCTGGTGGCCGCGACTCAGAAGGAGCAACGCCAGCCAGGGTCCCTTGAACCCGGTATGGCCAGTAATCAGGTAATGCACGGCTATCGCGCGGCCTCGGCCATGTACTCGCGGATCGAGTCCGCCACAAAATCCAGCATCGGCTTGGTCAGACCCGGGAAAGTGCCCACCCAGAAGGTCCGATTCATCACGATGTCGGTGTTGGTCAGGTCGCCGACGATCCTGAAGTCAACATTGCGATACGCCGGCTGCTTCACGAGGTTGCCGGCGAACAGCTGACGGAAACCGATCTTGCGCTCATCGAGGAAGCGCATGAACTTGGTGCGTTCCACCGGGTGCGCGGGATCGAGAGTAATCGGGAAACCGAACCACGACGGATCCGAATTCGGCGTGGCCACTGGCAGGATCAGACCTTCGACGCCGGACAGTCGCGCGCTCAGGTAATCGAAGTTCTCCTTACGCGCCTGCACGAATCCGTCGAGCTTTGCTAGCTGAGACAGCCCCAGCGCGGCCTGCATGTCGGTGGCTTTCAGGTTGTACCCGATATGGCTGTAGATGTATTTGTGGTCGTAGCCCTTGGGCAGATCGCCAAGCTGCCATTCGAACCGCTTCTGGCAGGTGTTGTCGTTTCCCGGCGCGCAGTAACAGTCGCGCCCCCAGTCGCGGAAGGACTCGACCTGCTTGCGGACCAACGCCGACTTGACGAACACCGCACCGCCCTCGCCGGTGGTGATGTGGTGTGCGGGATAGAAGCTCACGGTCGCCGTGTCGCCGAAGCTTCCGGTGCGTTTGCCGTCATAGGTCGAGCCGAGCGCGTCGCAGGAATCCTCGACCAGCCACAGACCGTGCTTGTCGCACAGCTCTTGGACGATGTCCAGATCGAACGGATTACCCAGCGTGTGGGCCATCATGATCGCCCGAGTCTTCGGCCCGACCGCTTCGCGCAGGCGCTCCGGGATAGCGTCGTAGGTGCCCAGCTCAATGTCGACAACAACGGGCCGCAGCCCGTTCTGGATGATCGGGTTGACCGTGGTGGGAAATCCGGAGGCCACCGTCAGCACCTCGTCGCCGGGCTCCAGCGGCCGCTTTCCGAACCGCTTCTTGTTCTTCCCCAGCTTTGGGCTGGTCAGGGCGCTCAGGGCACACAGGTTGGCGCTTGAGCCACTATTGACGAAGACGGCGTCACGGGCGCCGACGTAGCGGGACAGCGCCCGTTCGAAGAGCGGATGGAACCGGCCCGCGGTCAGCCAGCCGTCCAGGGACGCGTCAACAAGTGCAGCGAAGTCCTCGGGGTCGAGCACCTTGCCCGACACGGGGACCGGCGTGGTCCCTGCCACGAACTCCGACGTCGCGAGCTTGCGCTTTGCGTAGCCACGAACGGCCGCGAGGATATCGGCACGATCCTCCTCGAGCCCGTTGTCCCCCAACCCATCGGTATCGAGTCTTGAAATGAGATCTCCTCAAGCGTTTGGAATTCATACCGTACGTCGCGACCTCGAAACGCCACCCTGCGTCTCGCGACATTGCTAGTGTGTCACCTGCGCGACGCTGCGTCAGCGAAACCGCTTCGGGGGAATGCTTACTTTGAGATTGGAAGATCCATCATGAAAGCCGTGCTCCTCGCGGGTGGTCTCGGAACTCGTATGCGTGAGGAGACCGAGTTCCGACCCAAGCCCATGGTCGAGGTAGGTGGCCGGCCAGTGCTGTGGCACATCATGAAAGTCCTGGGGCACCACGGAATCTCCGACTTTGTTGTCTGCACCGGCTACAAGAGCGAGTACATCAAGGACTACTTCTCCAACTATGGGGTGTCCAATCTGGACTTCACCATCACCCTCGGCGACCAGTCGAGCATCAAGTATCACGGCTCGCACGACGAATTCAACTGGCGCGTGACGGTGGCCGACACCGGCTTGAGCACGATGACCGGCGGCCGAATCAAACGGATACACAAGTACGTTGGCGATGAGCCGTTCCTGTGCACCTACGGAGACGGTATCGCCGACGTCGACATCCCCGCACTGCTGAAGTTCCACCGTTCACACGGCAAGATCGCCACGGTGACAGCCACCCAGCCGATGAGTCGGTTCGGGGTCATCGACCTGGAGCAGGACGGCGCGGTGGCCAAGTTCCGGGAGAAGCCCAAGACCGAAGACTGGATCAATATCGGCTACTTCATTTTCGAGCGCGGAGTCTTCGACTACCTCGAAGGCGACGAAACCGTACTCGAGGACCAGCCGTTGCGGCGCCTGGCCGAAGACCGCCAGATCGCCGCGTTCCCGCACCACGGCTTCTGGCAGCCGATGGATACCTTTAGGGAGTCACAACTGCTGAACAACCTCTGGAACAGCGGGAATCCGCCGTGGAAAGTATGGGAGTGAGCGTGGGAGTGGGTGCGGGAACGAAGAAAAAGATCGCCGTCATAGCCCCTGCTTACAACGAGAGCGAATGCGTCGAGGAGCTGGCGCGCCAACTGGCCGCCATGTTCGATTCCGAGCCCGCATACGATTTCGAGGCGATCATCGTCGAAAACGGCTCGACCGACGACACGATGGAAAAGCTGCTCGCCATCAACGCGGCCGACCCTCGGTTCAAGATCCTGCAACTGGCGCGCAACTTCCGGATGGACGGCGGATTGACCGCTGGCCTCATCGTGGTTGACGCCGACGCGGTTGTCCTGATGACCGCCGACCTGCAGGACCCACCCGACTTCATCCCGGACATGATCCGGGCGTGGGAGCAGGGTTACGAGAACGTCTACGGCGTGGTCACCGAGCGCGGTGGTGTCGGCCCCATCCGCCGGATGAACTCCCAGCTGTTCTACTGGCTGGCCGGCAGACTCACCGACGATCGAATTACCAGTAACGCCAGCGATTTTCGCCTCGTTGACCGGAAAGTGTACGAGGCGGTCCGGTTAATGGACGAGCGCAACCGGTTCGTCCGGGGGCTTTTCTCGTGGGTCGGCTTCAAATCGATTGGGCTGCCGATGAAGCGGGCGCCCCGCTTCGCCGGCGAGTCCAAGGCCTACACCTTCAAAGTGATGGACCTGGCCGGCAAGGGAATTCTCGCGCACTCCTACGTGCCGCTGAGACTCATCACCCTTACCGGTTTCCTCTTGAGTGCCGTTGCCGCTATCGCGGTGTTCGTGCTCGCGGTGCGCTTCGTCTTCTACGGCGTCCCCTTCCCCGGCTTCGGTTCGCTGGTAAGTCTGATGCTGGTCGGCTTCGGGGTGATTACCCTGCTCTTAGGGGTTGTCGGCGAGTACCTCGCGCTCATCTACGAGGAGGTCAAGCAGCGCCCCAACTTCGTCGTCACTCGAAAGGTGGGCATGTGAGCCCAGCCCCCGCGGAACCCGCCAAGTATTCCGACCAGCTGGTCGACTGGCTGGTGGGTGCCGGCTACACGCACTGCTTCTTTGTCGCGGGCGGCAACATCATGCACCTACTGAACTCGGTACGCACCCGAATGGTGTGCGTACCGTTCGTGCACGAGGTGGCCGCCGCGATCGCCGTGGAGTACTTCAACGCCTCTCGCGACGAGGGAAGCGGCCGCGCCCTGGCCCTGGTGACGGCTGGCCCCGGCCTCACCAATGCAGTGACCGGCATTGCCGGTGCCTGGCAGGAGAGTCGCGAGCTGTTGGTGTTGGGCGGGCAGGTCAAGAGCAGCGACCTGAGCCGTGGCGCGGTGCGCCAGCGCGGCATCCAGGAAATCGACGGCGTGGAACTGGTTAGCAGCGTCACCAAGCGTGCGCTGCGGATCGAGCGCCCGGTTGGCCGCGATGCCATCTTGGACGCCGTGCTCGACGGGCGCACGCCGCGACAGGGCCCGGTCTTCCTCGAAGTCTGCCTGGACACCCAGGCGGCGCTCCCCTTGGCTGGGCAGGATCCGATTGCCGTCCCGGAGGCGGACGCCGTACCAGAGGTTCCCGCGACCGACGTCGAACACGTCGTCGAGTTGGTGCGCGAGTCGCAGCGCCCCGTCGTCTTGGTCGGCGGCGGCGTGAGCCGTGATGCGGTCCGCACACTGGGTGAACGCACGGCGGCCGCCGGCATCCCCATCATGACCACATGGCATGGGGCGGACCGGGTTCCCAGCGAACACCCCAGGTATTCCGGACGCCCGAACACCTGGGGACAGCGCGCCGCCAATCTTCTCGTGCAGCAAGCCGATCTGGTGATCGCCATCGGCACCCGATTGGGGCTACAGCAGACCGGATTCGCCTGGGAAGAATTCGTGCCGATCGGGCGGCTGGTGCAGGTTGACATCGACGCCGCCGAACTGACCAAAGGACATCCACGAGTCGACCTTGCGTTGCATGGCGACGCCGACCGGTTCCTGGACGCCCTGTACTCCGCCGATCTGGGTGATCCCGACCGGTGGCAGCCGTGGCGGGAATTCATCGCGTCGGTGCGCGCCCAGTTGCCGCTGAACGACCCGCAGAACGTCACGGCACCCGGATACGTCAAGCCCTACGAATTCGCGATGCGGCTCGCCGAAGTCGCCGAACCGGATGCCATCGTGCTGCCCTCCAGTAGTGGCGGCTCGTTCACCGTCGCCATGCAGGCGCTACAGCAGCGGGCCAACCAAAAGCTGGTCTCGAACAAGTCGATAGCGGCCATGGGCTACGGGCTGTCCGGGGCGCCCGGGGCGGCCCTGGCCAACCCGGGCCGCCAGGTGTTGTTGACCGAGGGAGACGGCGGGTTCGCGCAGAACCTCCAAGAACTGGGCACGCTTGCGGCAACGGGCGCCAAGGTCAAGGTCTTCGTACTCAACAACAACGGGTACGCGTCGATCCGGATGACGCAACGGAACTACTTCGGCGGCGCCTGGATCGGCTGCGATGGGCAAACCGGGTTGGGCCTGCCGGACTGGGCGGACCTGGCGCGGGCATACCGGATTCCGTTCGCACGAGTCGATGCCGCCGGCGGACTCGATGATCCGTCCATCCGATCGCTGCTGGACGCGGACGGTCCGGCGCTCATCGAAGTTCCGATCGACCCCGATCAGACCTACTATCCCAAGATCAGTTCGGCCGTGCAGGCGGACGGCTCGATGAAGTCGAACCCACTGCACCGGATGAGCCCGGACCTTCCCACTGACGTCGAGGAGCGGGTAACCGTGTACCTGGGCGCGGTGCTACCGCAAGCCTGAACCACCACCGCATGCGACCGAAGGGTAAATACTTGTATCCGCCGCCGCACAAAACTGAGCTCAATTGCCCGCTCCGAGGCGGGTTTTACTGCGCAAATGCCCACGAGGCTGCGTGACCGGCAGTTATACTCTGCACACTCAACGCGAGGCTTTACCAGGGGAGGCATGGTGAACAAGACCGAACGGCAGATGGCCGAAATTCTGCGCGTGGGTAAGGAAAAACACGGCGTAGTGAGCGTCAAGGCGGAGTTCGAGGCCGAAGGCACTCGCATCGACGAGTTGCTTCGTCTGGTCGACATCGCCCGCTCGGCGGGTCTGCCGCTGACGGTCAAGGTCGGCGGTTGCGAAGCCATGCGTGACCTGTTGGAGGCCAAGCAGATCGGTGTGCGCTACATCGTCGCGCCCATGGTGGAGTCCGCCTATGCGCTGTCGAAATACATCGCCGCCAAGAACGCCGTCTATGACGAGGACGAGGAACTCGACACCGACTTCTTGTTCAACCTGGAGACGATCACGGGTTACAACAACCTCGACGAGATGCTTGCGCTGGCCAACAAGGGCCGTGGCGTGCATGGCATCGTCTTCGGCCGGGTGGACTTCACCGGATCGCTCGGACAGACCCGCGAGACCATCAACTCACCCGAGATCACCAAGTATGTGACCACCGTTGCCGAGAAGGCGAAGCAGGCGGGTCTGGACCTGGTCCTGGGCGGCGCGATATCCAGCGACACCCTGGACACCATCCGCGAGGTCGCCAACGTGCACCTGACCCGGTTCGAAACCCGCAAGGTCGTGTTCGACGGCTCGGCCGGCACGCTCGCATCGATATCCGACGGCCTGCTCAACGCGGTCCACTTCGAGTTGCTGTGGCTGCTCAACAAGCGCGACTACTACGGTCACATCACCGATGAGGACGCCAAGCGCATCGAGATGCTCGACGCACGCTGGAAGGTCCTCAATCACCACTGAGGCACCCTTGCAGCGACCACGATTGGCAGGCAACGGGCGGCCAACGGTTTTGGGCGCGTGCCAGAAGGGGAAAGCGAGCGTGGCCGAGTCCGGCCCGGCTGCGCTTTCCTTTTCGTGCCCGCGGATTGCGACAACGCATGATTTCTAGGTCCTCTGCCGGGGGTCCGTCCAGGGCCCTGGTTACCGGCGCCGCGCGGGGAATCGGCCGCAGCGTTGCCGACACCCTCGAGTCCAAAGGAATCACGGTCCTCAGGCCTGGCCGTCAGGAACTCGATCTGTCGATACCGGAATCGGTTGCCGACTACCTCACCGGCCTGGACCAAGTGGTCGACATCCTGGTGCTCAACGCCGGCATCAACAATCCCGAACCATTGCAGACCCTGTCGGCCGACAACTGGTCGAGCACGCAGCAGGTCAACGTCACCGCCAATCTGCTGCTCCTGCAGGGGCTGCTCCCCCGGATGGCGGCCGCCGGGTTCGGCAGAGTCGTCGCCGTGTCGAGCGTCTATGCACATCGGGCCCGCACCGGCCGGGTCGCCTACAGCGCCTCCAAGGCCGCGATCGAGGAAGTGGTGCGGTCGGTTGCGGTCGAGTACGGCCCCTACGGAGTGCTGGCCAACTGTGTCGCTCCGGGCTTCGTGCTCACCGACCTCACCTACCAGAACAACGACGCCAAACAACTCCAAGCCCTGGCCGAACGTGTTCCGGTGGGCCGGTTAGCCGAACCCGAGGAGATTGCTGTTTTCATTTCCTGGCTGGTGTCCGCGGAGAACTCCTACATCACTGGCCAGTCGATACCGATTGACGGAGGTTTCTTGTGCGTGTGACCCAGGATCGGATGATCATCAAGTCCGAGCAGGGTGATTATCCTGTGGATTTCGTCGGGGAAGTCAAGCTGGTTCCCGAGCTCATCGATGTCGGCCCGGAAACCCTGGTGATCATCGACGAAGCGCTGGTGGACCTCTACGGCGACGCTTTGGGGCCGTTGTCGGAACGCCCGACCTATCGAGTGGCAGCCGACGAGGAGAGCAAAACCCTTTCTGGCGTAAGCCTTTTCGTCGACTGGCTGCTGGAGAACAAGGCAACCCGGTCCGCCCACGTCGTCGCGATCGGTGGTGGCGTCATCCAGGACATCGCTACCTTCGCCTGCCACATCTACTACCGCGGTGTGGGATGGACATTCGTTCCGACCACCCTGCTCAGCCAGGCGGACAGTTGCATCGGAGCCAAATCCAGCATCAACGTGCTCCCCCTGAAGAACCAGCTCGGGGTGTTCCACTCCCCCAGCCACGTGATTGTTTGCTCAGAGTTCTTGACGAGCCTGCCGCAGATCGAGGTCGACTCCGGCTACGGAGAGATCTACAAGCTCGCGCTCACCAATGAGGGCGCCTTCTTCGACCAGCTCGCCGAGGCCCTGACCCATGGCGGCCACCGCAACCCGCGGGTGCTGGAAATGATCCGCAACGCCCTGGAAAGCAAGCGGCTCGTCATCGAACAGGACGAGCACGAGTCCGATCTGCGACGGGTGCTCAACTACGGCCACAGCTTCGGCCATGCACTCGAAGCGCTCACCCACAACGAGGTTCCGCACGGACTCGCGGTGATGTGGGGCATGGATCTGATCAACTTTCTCGGAGTGAAATGGGGATTGACCAGTCCCGCGACTGCAGCCCGGGTGCGCACTGTCCTTGACGCCAACACCGACTACGCGATTGGCGCCATCCCGTCGGCCCGCGAGTTGGTCGACACGCTCAAACGCGACAAGAAGGTGCGCAAGGGCGTCATGTATTTCGCCGTGTTGCACGACGAGGGCGATCTGCGGATCGTGCCGAAGCCGCTCGACGAGGCACTTGTCGCCGAGGTCGCGGAATACCTGGATGGCGACCCCCTTTTCGCTGCTCGTTGACCTCGGCGCCACCTACGTCAAGGTCGCGGTGCTGCGCCCCGACGAGGGCGTCGTCGCGGAGCGCAGGTACCCGTTTCCCCCGTTCACGTCGCTCGACGGGCCGTACCGCACCGTCGACCCCGCAGAGGTCCTTGCCGCGGTCGAGGCGGCGATCGCCTCAGGGTTGCCGCCGGCCGCCACCCCGCAACGGATCCTGCTAAGCGGCCAGATGCACGGTTGGACGTTGACTGATGAACACAACGTCCCACACCTTCCGCTGATCACCTGGCAGGACAACCGAGCACTACGTGTCCACAACGGGATTGCGCAGCTGGATCGGTTGCGGCAAAGCTTTGCGCCGGACGTCTGGCATGCGGTCGGCAACGAACTACGCTCCGGCCTGCCCGTGGCGGGCATTTTCGCAACCGATCTTTCGGCTTTCGACGGTCGTGTCCGCGTGCATAGCCTGCTGTCCTGGGTGGCCGCAGCGCTGACCAAGAAGCCGGACTTCGTAGCGCATGTCACCGATGCCGCCGCGTCCGGAATGTTCGACCTGACCTCCGGATCGTGGTCGGAGCGGCTCACTACGTCCGTCGGCGGCTCACGCATGCTCTTACCTCGCGTGTCATCGTCATTGGCAGCGGTCGGCGTCCACGAACGTTCGGGTGCCACCGTCTACACCCCGGTGGGTGACCAGCAGGCCGCGTTCCTGGGGGCAGGACTGCGCGCCGGCGTCACAGCCTGCAATATTGCGACTGGGGGGCAGGTCGCCCGGCTTGCCTGCGCACATGCCGGTGACCGGTGCCAGACCAGGCCCTACTTCGGCGGAATGTTGCTGCACACGAGGACACATCTGCCGGCCGGGCGTGCGTTGACCCACGGTATTGCGTTGCTGTCACGCGGTCGTGCGGACGACGAGGCCTGGCGTTGGGCCGCCAACGCCGCCGCCGCGCCGGCCCGAACCGAACTTCCCCGCGCTCACCCCTCGTTCCATACCGTCGCCGGGGACGGCTGGTCGGGTATCACTGACGCAACCAGCCCCGAGGACCTGGTCCGGGCACTCGTCGCCGCGGTCGCCTCGCCATACGTCGAGGGGGCAGTCGATGTCGGATTCCAACCGACTGATGAGCTTCTGTTCTGCGGCGGAGTAGCGCAACGTTTCGCTCCCCTGCGCACGGCAATTCAGACGTCCCTGCAACTGCCGGCGCGGGTTGCCCCCGAAGGTGACATGGCCCTGCGTGGGTTGGCCGTACTTGCCGGCCGAATCTAGGGATCCGGAAATATCGGCACGCCCGGCAAACGCCCCGGCGCGCCCACGGTAGCTACCGCAGTTGCCTAGCCTCCGAAGCGGATTGAAGATTTCTGGCGATGGCAGAAAGCTTTTGAGCGTCGCTCACAGTCTCATTCGCATTTTCCGCCGCTTCTCGGGCCGATACCACCGGCCCGATTTCCTCCGATACCGATACGGGGGACGGATCTTCGGAGACGTCGCGAACCGGTCTGCGCGCGTACGACACAATGATCACCGCGCACGCGAGCAACCACAAAGCCGGCGTGACCACCGCCGTGGTCGTGATGACCGGACTTGTGCCAAACGCTGTGAGCACTCCGGGCTCGCCCGCAACCGGCACTGGGAAAGATGGGCCGGGGACGGCGATGTGGGCAATGCTGAAGGCCGTAGCGACGCTGACGCTGACACCGACGGCCCGACGACCGTGGCCGATGCGATCGAAAATTCCCGCCCCAGGCGGCCCCTCGGGGTCCCGGACGATCAGCGCTGCGACCGCCAAGACGAACACCAGGTAGTAGCGGTACGTCACGGCTGGGAAAAGTGAGGCGGCGGCCAACAGCACGATGCCCACCATGACCGGCGGAATGCGCCGCCCGAGGACCATCACCGCCCCGACGACCAGCGCCAGAACGCCATACCCGATCAGGCCACGCAGACCGCCAAGGTAGCCATCCGGCAAGGTGCCGCCGGTCTCGAGAACCTTCAACCCGTCGGGGATCCACAACAGGGCCTTGCCGAAGGACACATTTCCGACGCTGATTGCCTCGCTAAAGGCGCCGTAGCCCAGGGCATTGTGGATCGACTGTGTGATCGTCCCCGGGAAGTTACTCGGCCACAGCAGATACGCGCTCAGGTTCGCTACCACGGCACCGACCACCGCGATCCCACCCAACCGCCACTTTCGTGCCGCGAACAGCACGACGGCGAGCACAACGAGCTGCGGTTTGAGCAGGGCGGCCAGAATCACCATCCCAGTGACCAGGCCCCAGCGCTGGCGGCATAGCGCCACCAGGAAAACCAGTGCGATCGGCGCCAGGAACCCGGTGGAGTTGCCCCGATCGACGGCGACCCATGCCGGGATCGCGGCCACACCCAACGCCAAGAACGTCACCAGGCGCTTGAGACCACGCGCGCCCCGGACGGCCCACAGGGCTGGGGTGAGAACCGCGACCACCAAAGTCATCAGGTAGCAGAACAGTCCCAGCTGCGGCCAGTGCAACCACTTACCGAGGAGCCCGAAAATCAGGAATGGCACCATGGCCGCTGGCGGGTAGGGGTTGCCCGGCCAGTTCGGTGGCCCCAGATGTTCCCAAGGGTCCGGCCGGAGCGCAGCGGTCGCTTGCCACGCATAATCACTGAAGCAGTGCCGGCCGACGTTCATGTCCCAATCAAGCCAGCAGTCCTGCGGAACATAGAGCAGCGAGCTGAACACGTCGATAGAGAAGTACTGGACGTAGATGAACCCCGTCACCAGCGACACCACCGATGTCCACAGCACGATGCCGAGCAGGAGCGTGCGCTCAGACTGCTCCGTCAGTCCGTGGATCTGCTGCCGGAACGCCGTGATCAGGTCCCACGGAACCTCCACAGGTCGACTCACGTGTGCTCTCCATTCGGATCCGAAAACTCCGCAAGAGCGGGTGCCCAACGCACCCCCCTAATCGGTAGGCTAGTGCGCACGTTGTGCTGCCGCGGAGGATTGGGCAAATCTTGTTGCGGTGTAGCAGCCATGTTGGCAGTCACCGCTCCGACGATGTCGTGCACGTCGACGGTGCAATCGGCGTGCAACGCCGGTGCAATGCCGCCGCAATGGCGATGCGATACCGCCCCAAACAGCGCACCCCGAGGAACACGACGCACCGCCACCGGTGGGCGCCGAGCCGCCCACCGCGGAAAATCCAGGAAAATTCGATCCGGAACCCGGGTATACAGCACTTCCCAAATGGGTGCAGAAAAGTGGCGAATGACGTAACACAAAGCTTCATCGTCGGGCGCCGAAAAGACGAACCACATCACCACTTTTCGCACCCCGCATTGTAGAAGGCATGATTCGGCGGTATACTTTTTCCGAAATTTTGGGAGTCGGTAGCCTTTCCCCCAGGGCCTGGCCTTTCCCCTGTTTCACCTTGGAGCAACTTCGTTGAAGAAAGTCGCGATTGTTCAGTCGAATTATGTTCCGTGGCGAGGATATTTTGACATGATCGCATTCGTAGATGAGTTCATCATCTACGACGATATGCAATATACGAAGCGGGACTGGCGGAACAGGAACCGAATCAAGACGAGCCAGGGCCTGCAGTGGATAACGGTACCCGTGCAGGTCAAGGGACGTTTTCACCAGAAGATTCGGGAAACGCTGATCGATGGCACCGACTGGGCGAAGGCACACTGGCGAGCTCTGGAGTTCAATTATGGCGCGGCCCCCAATTACGCAGAGATCGCCGACTGGCTTGCGCCAATTTATCTCGATGAACGGTATGAGGACCTCTCGTCACTCAACCGGCGTCTCTTGGAGGCGATTTGCGGTTATCTCGGGATCGTGACACGTCTGACGAATTCGTGGGACTACACATTGGCCGAGGGTAAGACGGAAAGGTTGGCCGACCTCTGCCAACAAGCCGAAGCGACAGAATACGTATCAGGGCCTGCAGCCCGCTCTTATGTCGATGAGCACGTTTTCGACGAGCTTGGCATTCAACTCACATGGTTCGACTACGAGGGCTACCGCGACTACACGCAATTGTGGGGCGCGTTCGAGCCGGCCGTAACGATTCTGGATCTACTCTTCAACATGGGGCCCGAGGCTCCCGACTATCTGCGGTATTGCCGCAGGTGAACCGCCCATCGTCGGCGCGCTCACGAGCACGGCGAACCCAGTTGCGGTCAGCAGAAAGCAGAAAGCACTGAGAAACAACGGCTTACGCGCCGAGCACTGCTCGGCTTATGCCGTATCGATCTGCTCGTAGTGCTCCACGGCGGGAAACGGGTCATAGAAGCCATGCAGCATCGAGCGCCACTGCGCGTACTCAGCCGATTTCCGGAACCCCTCGGTGTGGTGTTCCAGCGTGTCCCACTGCACCAGCAGTAGATATCTGCCCCGATGCTCCACACAGCGCGACAGGCTGAGCTGTTGGAATCCCGGCATCCGAGAAATGACCGACTTGGCTGACCCAAATGCCGACTCGAACTCCGCTTCGTGGCCAGGTATTACGTTCAGCACCGCATGCTCCAACATCACCGACACAGTCTCACCCACGCCGTCAATCCCAATGGGACCGTAGCTGAACTGCGGATCAGACGATGGTCGTCTCGAGGCGCGATCGGTCATCGGCACCCACACGCCGACAGAGCAACCCGCGCTCGGCCGCACCCGGCTCTGGCTCGGCTGGACTCGCCAATGGCGATTCGCCAGTACTGAAGAACCACATATGAGAATCGAGTAAAACTCTTATCCATGACTCCCTACGTCTACGCGCTCTTCTTCCTCACGCTGATCGGCGCTTTCCTGCTGGTGCGGTTCTGCCGACCGGTGGCAGTACCGCTCGATGCCTGGATCACAAGGGTCGGGCGCAAAGCACTTCCGTCGAGCGCGGGAGAGGAACCGAAGTTCGCGATGATTCGGGTAGGTTTCGGGGTCGTTCTGTCCTGGCGCGCAACCGAAGTGTTGTTACGTCTGGCCCCGGCTGACTACCGCGATCCGCAGATTCTGCTGTTCGCCATCCTGAATCTCGCCGCGGGCATCGCCGTCCTGCTAGGCGTCCTATGCCAATACACTCTGATCTTCCTCGTGGTCATTCAATGGCACCACGGTGAACTTGTGCTCGGTACCAGCACGCTGAGAAACGACGTCGCAGCGATCCTCGCCGTGCTGTTACTGCTGGTCAACAGCGGTCGGACCTTCTCGGTAGACGGGTGGATCATCAAGCGCTTCCCAAGACTGCGCGCTGCATTGCTCTACTACGCCAGCCGACCAACGCCTGCGAGCATCACGACCGCAAAATGGCTGGCGCCCTTCTCCTTCTGGCTCGTCTGCCTCTATTCACTTGCGGTGCACCTAAATGAACCCGCCTGGAAGACCGGCACCGCCGGTCCCCTGCTGTTCACCAACAATTTCATGACCGGCCCGCACGAACTCATGGCCCATCTCTTCGCCGACAACCAGTGGGCCGTGTTCTTCGCGCGGATGGCTTTGTGGTCGATGTTGCCGTGGTATGCCCTGCTGGTACCGTGCGTGCTGATCGGGTCCCTCGCCCGCGTCTATGCAATCGTCTGGGGCTTATCGTTTTTCATCTTCAGCCTGGTATTGCTGAAACTCGGTTGGCTCCCCCAGATCGAGCTTCTGCTTTGGGCGGGGATCTTCTGGTCACGAGCGGGAATCACCGCACCGGGACAACTCTCGGTGGTCTTCGATGACAAGAGCAAGCTGTGTGACCGAACGGTTCAGGCGGTACGGGCGGTCGACATCTTCGACCGCGTCAAGCTGGTGAACGCCAGTGAGAACCTGGAACTGCTTCAGTCGCACGGCATCAGCGATGAGCGGGCGCTGGCAGATCCGCACGGTATCGATGAAGTCACCGGCGGCGTGGTCTCGGGGTACGACTGCTGCACCAGGGTGACCCGAAACGTGGTTCTGCTTTGGCCGGCGTACCCCATTCTGCTCTTCGGCAAGTGGTTTCGCCTCGGAACCACCACGTACGGCTGGATCGCCGGGCGTCGACACACGCTGTTGGGTGCCTACACGAAGCCATCCGGTAAACGGCCCGCGCGTTCACTCGACGTTGCCAGCGATGACTTTTCGCAGCTGACCGTCACACACGCCATGCTGCTGCACGCCAGTTTTCTGGCCGTGTTCTTTGTGGTTGCCATCCCCGCTCCCTACATCGGACATCAGGGCCGACCCAACCCGCTGGCCGAGGGCGCACACATCTACGGCATGGCACCCATCAACGTGTTCAACGAAAATGATCTGCGCTTGGCCGAGAACTGGTTTACTTTGTCGCTGCTGACCGACCACGGCGAGACGCTGATCCCCGTCTTGGCCGAGGATGGATCGCGACTGGGCTACCACGCGTCAGATCGTGTCTATTTTGGGAAGACCGCGCAATGGCGTCGACGCCATATCGGCCAGTCGGGCTGCTTCTTCACGGAAGATCAGGCCGAGATGCGTTATCTGGTAAGTATCTATCTACGCAAACAGGATCTCCCGGCGGGCGAGTACCGGGTGCGCTATCGGCAGTACTTCGAGCCCCTGCCGGCTCCCGCCTTGATCACCCGAAACGAGTACGCGCGCCAGCCGCGCGAGATGCGTTGCACTGAAGTCTTTTCGGTGAAGTGGCCCTAAGCGGCCTGGCTCCGGCACGCCAGCAACCAGCACACCTGCCGCGCAAGTTGCCCGTTGCGTGATGACGCGGACAGCTCGGCGAGGTGTGTTCGTCCGCTCGAGGTCACATTGTCGGTGGTGAAAGTTGGCCGCACCGGAGTGGACATCTACCACCTTCGCGTCAATCGGTGAGCTCGATCGCACCGGTTCAGCGCAGCGAGCAACCGGTGAGCTCCATCCGGCTGGTTTGCGGGATGGTCATTTTCTTCGCCGGAGTCGTCATCACCGCGTATCTGTCGAAGGTATATTCCGAAACCAAGCAGCGAACCCTACGCACTCGTGAGGGAGGTTCATGGCGGAAGACGCAACGACCATGCTCGGCGATGTGGCTCGCTACTACGCATCCAAGCTCGAAGAACATGGCACCACGGCGCGCGGCGTCGATTGGAACGGCGAGGCAAGTCAGACTCTGCGCTTCGACCAACTGTTGCGCATAGTCGATGTGGCAGGCCGATTCTCGATCATTGATCTGGGTTGTGGCTATGGGGCACTGCTGGACTACCTCGACGCGCGTGGCCTCGAAGCAGACTACACCGGCATCGACGTCTCCCCTGAAATGGCACGCGCAGGGGCAAGACGCTTCCAAGGCCGGACGGATGCAGACTTCATCTGCACCACTAGCGTCGACCGGGAAGCGGACTACAGCGTCGCGAGTGGGATCTTCAATGTGCGACTCGAACGCTCGGACGCCGAATGGCGCGACTACCTCGAGGCGACGCTGGACCTGCTGGATGCGGCCAGCCGCCGCGGCTTCGCCTTCAACTGCCTGACATCCTATTCCGACGCGTCGAAAATGCGTGACGACCTCTACTATGCCGATCCCTGCGCCCTATTCGATCTTTGCAAGCGTCACTATTCGAAGAACGTCGCGCTTCTTCACGACTATGGGCTCTATGAATTCACAATTCTGGCTAGGAAGGCACCATTAAGAAACCATTGGTGATTTTCGGGAGTGGTGATATCGCCCAGCTCGCCCACTACTATTTCACGAGAGACTCCGAATACGAGGTCGTAGCCTTCACCGTCGACCGGGACTACGCGAGCGAGTCCGAGTTCTGCGGCCTACCCTTGGTGGCCTTTGACGAGGTCACCCAACGCTTCCCGCCGGAATCTCACGCCATGTTCGTGGCGCTGGCCTATGCCAAACTCAACGGCGTGCGCAAGGAAAAATATCTTGCCGCCAAGGCTCTGGGCTACGAACTCGCCAGCTACATCAGCTCCCACGCCACCGTGTTGAACGACGGGCGGATCGGCGATAACGTCTTCCTACTCGAAGACAACACCATTCAGCCATTCGTGACCATCGGAAACAATGTCACGTTGTGGAGCGGTAATCACATCGGCCATCATTCGACGATTCGCGATCACAGTTTTCTGGCTTCGCATATCGTCGTATCCGGCGGGGTGACAATTGAGGAGAAGTGCTTCATCGGCGTCAATGCAACGCTGCGTGACCACATCACCGTTGGTTCGCAGTGCGTGATCGGAGCGGGCGTCCTGCTGCTCGGCGATGCCGACCCCGATGGCCTCTATATTGGGCCCGCGACGGAGCGCCGTCCGGTGCCGAGTACGGGGTTACGGAAGATCTGAAAGAACCCGGTGGAGATGCATCAATACGGCAAAAGGCTACTGATCGTTAGACGACAACGGGAACTGCCCAGCATGGTCAGGCGCGCGATCGTGTCCGCCACCAAACATGCCCAACCCCTTGGTGATTGAGAGTTGGCGCACATGGTGGAGCACAAGATTCCTTTCAATCGCCCGTACATGACCGGCCAAGAGCTCAACTACATTGCCGAGGCCCACTCTTGCGGCCACCTGGCCGGCGACGGCCCGTTCACCTACCGGTGCCACGCCTGGCTCGAACAGCAGACCGGTTGCCGCAAGGCGCTGCTCACCCCCTCCTGCACCGCCGCATTGGAGATGATGGCCCTGCTTCTCGAGATAGAGGAGGGGGACGAAGTCATCCTGCCGTCATTCACTTTTGTCTCGACGGCCAACGCTTTTGTGCTGCGCGGAGGCGTGCCGGTCTTTGTCGATATCCGGCCCGACACCCTCAACGTTGATGAAACCCTCATCGAAGCAGCCATTACGCCTCGAACCAGGGCCATCGTCCCTGTTCACTATGCCGGCGTGGCCTGTGAAATGGACACGATCATGTCGATCGCCAAGCGCCACAAGCTAGCCGTGGTCGAAGACGCAGCCCAAGGCACGATGGCCTACTACCGCGGGCGGGCGCTCGGCAGTATCGGCGACCTCGGAGCCCTCTCATTTCATGAAACCAAGAACGTGATTTCGGGTCAGGGCTCCGGCGTTGTTGATTAGCAGGCTTGTGAGCTGGGGAATTGTGGATTAACGCCGGAACCCTGGATTTCGGGTGAGGGAGGCGCTTTGCTGGTGAACTCCGAAGAGTACATATATCGGGCAGAGATTCTCCGGGACAAAGGGACCAATCGCAGCCGCTTCCTGCGCAAGGAGGTGGACAAGTACACGTGGCAGGACAAGGGTTCTTCGTACCTGTCGAGCGAGCTGATCGCGGCCTTTCTGTGGGCACAGTTCGAGGACGCCGAGCGGATCACCCGCTCCAGGTTGGACCTGTGGAACTACTATCACGCAGGTTTCGAATCATTGGAGCAACGCGGGCTCCTACGCCGCCCGATCATCCCCGAAGGCTGCTCTCACAACGCCCACATGTACTACGTGCTGCTGGCACCGGGCACCGATCGCGCGGGTGTGCTCGCCGCGCTGGCAAAGGAAGACATAAACGCCGTCTTTCACTACGTGCCCCTGCACGATTCGCCGGCCGGCCGTCGCTACGGCCGTACCAGCGGTGACCTGACCGTCACGAACGACTCGTCTTCCCGGCTGATCCGTCTGCCGATGTGGGTCGGACTGCAGGAGGCCGATCAGAACCGGGTCGTCGACGCCTTGACGCGCATCTTGACGTTCGGCGCGTGAATGAGCGGCGAAGTGACAGACTCCTCTCCTCCCGCCGCCGAGCCTGCCGAGGAAACTGGGCCATCGACGGCTCGTCGTCGCGCTCTGAAGGCAACGGCAGCCGCGTTCTTCTGCCTGGGCATCTGGGCACTGTCGCCGATCTATCCCGACGAGATCGCCTATCGCCAACAGTTTGGGCGCATCATCCCCGACCATGGGGTCATCTATGGCCTCTATGAGATGTGCCCGTCCAACATAAAAACGGTTCCGCTCGTTTTGGAACCGGTCGCCTGGCTGCTCGGCCAAACCATGCGCATTCTGTCGCCGCTTGAAATGCGCATCCTGTCTTTCGCAGCCGTGTTGGCCGTGGTGTTCATGGCAGTCCGCCAAGCGGCTAGCAATCGGAATCCAGCTGCCGGCTACCTGGTTCTGGCTTCGTTCGTGGGGGTGGCCGGGGCCGGTCTGATCTTCGTTCGATATGAATTTGCGCTGGAACTCCAACTCCTGTCCTGTCTCGTTGCCGCGGCACGGCTGACGAGTAGACGAACCGGCGTGGCGGGAGACCTAGGCGTTGCCATCGGATTGCTCCTGGCTGCTGCGCTGTCGGTGTGGTCCCATGTCCAGGGATTACTGTTTCTGCCCCTCACCGCCTACCTCTTGGCTCGCCTAGCCGTGCGCCGGTTCGGGTCCGTGGGATTGCTGGCGGCCGCCGTTCCGTTCGTGCTGTTCGTTCCTCCGGCCATGAAGCTGCACCATTCGGCCTGCACTGAGCACCCCGAGATTGAGGCGTTCTGGCGGAGCCTGGCTTTTGATGGCTCCGACCTCGGCGCACGGAATTTGGCTGTGGCGCTGGCCAACACCGCACGCTCCTATGTTGGCAGCTTTGTCTATGCGCCACTTTTTCCAATCCGTTTTCTCCCTGGCGTCGATGCCCCGAGCGGCCCGTCACCGTGATGAACCTGTTCATCTCGGTGGTCGTCGTCCTCTTGGCGGGGCTTGTCCTTTACCTCCTGACGATGGCGTCCATTCGCTGCGGCAAGTCGATCCGGTTCCGCTCCAGGGACACCACGTTTCCCGAACGGTTCGAGAAGAATCAGCCGGTCGTCATCGCGGCACTGATCACGCTTCCCGTAGCAATTCTCTTTGTCTACGACGCACAGCACGCCTTCTATAGAAATTTCTACTTGAACCACTTGACGTCGGTCGCCGCTTGCCTGATTCTCGCGTCGGTCTCCGGTCCCCTCGCTCTCCGCTTCACCAAGGGCGCTAGCGTCCTCGTTGGAATCGTGGTCGGGGCCTCGTTGATATTCAACGCATTCCTGTTCGTACGGCCGTTGGCGAACGGGTATGAGGGCCCATCGCTATCCGTCCTGCGCAGGTGGCCGCAAGTATCGCGCGACACCGCCAAACTGGCGCGGGTGTGCAAAATGGACCTAGGGCGGGGCCGTATCATCGTCGACGATCTCACCCAGGCGGGCGTTTACTCCAGGCCAATGACCATTCCGCTGACCTACCTTCATCTGCAGGCAAATCTTGTTGGCATGAGCGCCCACGACGCCGCTATCGAGATGAAGGCCAACTATGCGATCCTGCGCTGCCCCGACTTTGACGTCTTGGGTGTTGCGCCACAGGGTAGAACCGGGGACGTCTGCTGTTACACGTTCGGCTAGATCCGGGCGCCGCAGCCGCCATCCATCACACGCTAATCATCCAGAACTGCTAGACCGAATCCTGTGCGACCATAGCCATCGCCTGGATAAATCAGAAAACGCTGTCCTTTATGGTCGAAGACGCAAGGGTACCCGACCAAATTAGCGTCCCACTCGCCAGGCGAGGCATCAATACCGTTGTCTTTACCGAGTTGCGTCCATATCACGCCGTCGTCCGACACCGCGTGATAAATGCTGTATTGTGCGCCACGCGCGCAATACCACATTCTGTACAACCCGGGATCGCGGACGACGCAGGGCCGGGCGGCAGCGATGTCATCACATCCGGCTGTATCAATAGCGACCAGTTCTTGTTTCTCCCAGTGGATGGCATCGATCGACTCCGCACTCTTAATCACGTGCGGAAGTCCGTCCATGTTTTTTGTCTTCTGTTCCCAACGCACATTCGAGCCGTACCACATGCGATATTTGTCGTCATCCCGGATTACCCAGGGATACGAAATTGAGTACGGATCCCCCTCGTCCAGCGGAACAACCGGGAATGTGGGCCAACGCTTGAACGGCCCGCCCGCTTGGCTAATGGCAAGGCCAATGGCATTTTTCCAGGGTACGGTGACGGCAAGATTCCAGCCAGGGCTCCGGCGTTCCCTGAGATTCCAGCCCATGTAGTACAGGAATCGCGTATCGCCCACGGGCACAATCGAACCCATCGATACCCCGCAGTCATCAAACATCCCGAGCGCGCCCGGCCCCAAGACCGGTTCTGGCGATATCTCCAGAACCTTGCCTCCCGCAGCCAAGTCCACTACGACACTGCCGATACTGGACCGATTCTGATCATCGCGGGTGCTGAAATAGATCCGGAAAATATCGCCGTCGACCCACTCAGCAACGGGCTGCGACGCGTGAGTGCGCGCCCAGTCAAGTTCGCCTGACGGAACAAAGATTCTGCCGAGCTTTCGCCAGGGCATCAATGCTCATTCAGGCTGCTCATTACGCGACTGTACCATCTGCGCGGCCGGGCCCGTGCGCGCCGCATGCCGGGAAGCGAAACCAAATAGCGAGCATCGCATCAGCAGGTGCATTTCAACTGCAATGGGACGACACGTAGCTAACGCCTTACATTTGAGCTTCTTCCGAACCCATGTGATGGCGACATTCAGACCTTTTCGATGGACAAATAGTCTCATTTGTGCGGGCGGGTCTGCCAGACGGGAAATGGCGTCCGGGTTTAGAACTTGTAGCGCACCAGGGTGGTACCGATCATGCGGGACACCGCTGCGCTGGGAGCCACCAGGCGCGACGTCAGCCGGGTGACCAACGGGAGTTCGGCGACCTCGGGTGCTCGGGTGAGCAAGATTTCCTCGGCCAGCTCGAGACCTGCAACCCAGCGTTCGGGTTGGCGAGGGTCGTTGAACCCGGGGTTGACCACCCCGGCGCTGATCGCGGCAAGGCTAGCCAAATGCTTGGTCGCCCAGATGGCTTGGGTGGTGTAGAGATTGAACGCAATCTCGCCGCTGGCAAAGTGGTTTGTGAGTCGACTCAGCAGCGCCGCGAAGTCATGCTGGCGCAGGAAGGCGACCAGGCCGTCGGCGATGATCACGGCTGGACGGTCGGCGGGTACCTCGTCAAGCCAGTTCGGATCGGTCAGGTCAGCGCCGATGTTGTGCGCGCCAAGCTGTGCCGGCAGTAGCCGGCGACGGAGGTCGACGATCTGTGGAAAGTCGACGTCATACCAGCCGACCGTGGATGGCGGGTTGATGCGCAGTACTCGGCTGTCCAAACCCGCACCCAGATCCAGCCCGATGGCGTCCGGGTGGCGCTCGATGAAGCGGCCGGCTACCTCGTCAAGTCGCTTGGCCCGCACCGCGATATCGAAGACCTTCGTCCTGGCGTCGATGAGCTTTGTGGTCAGCGACGGGAACTTGCCGAGATCGTAGCCAGTTTCGCCGAGGATCTCATCGGCGATCGTGTCCCCGAGGAATGGATGCGGCAAGCGGCTGTCGAGCGCTCTACCACCCAGCGTCAGAAATAGGCTCTCCTGCGCTGGCGAGAACGCGGGCATCGCGATGCTCATACCGGTTAGCCCTCCTGCTGCGGCGCACGCCTGGCCGCCCAGGAATCCTGGGCGGCCTTCGCCAGTGTGTCGTCGGTGTAGAGCCCGCGGGTATAGAGCTCAAGGGCTGGCACCGCCATGCGCTGCAGCACCTCGGGACCGAAGTGCTCATGACCGAGTGCACGCGCCATGGGAGGTGCCATCGTCAATAGGCCAAGGGCAACAAGGAGATTCAGCACGGCCAGTGCCCGTGGGTCCGAGGACGGGCGCATGCTGCCGTCGGCGGCACCTGCCCGGAAGATCGCTTCGGATTCCTCCACCATCGTGTCGACGAACGTGCCGGCGGCCGGTGCGTCGTCCTCGATTGCCCGAGCCATGTATTGCACCTGGAGCCGGTACTCCTCGGGGTTCGACAGGTAGACGCCGAGCAGATCCGCCATTGCGGTGGGACGCCCCGCGGTGCGGGCTCGCCCGACAAGGACGTTCAGTACGTACTCGTCGCAGGCCGCCCGAAGCCCGTCTTTGCTACCGAAATGGTGAAAGATCAACGCCTCGCTGACACCCGCCGATGTGGCGATGGCACGCAGATTCACCTTCTGGAAACCGTCGCGCGCGAAGCGAGCAACGGCCGCGTTGCGGATCCGCGCCTTGGCCGTCAGGTCGGCTGAGCACACACTCAGCATCCTAAGTCTGGACTCAGCGCGCGGCAAGCAGGAGTCGGCACCCACATCGCACGACGCCCCCAGGTAGCGAAGCCTCGTCCTACCAGTGGGTGGCTAGCTACTCCCTAGCCGAGGCCGGCGGGCGGAGCGCACTCGGCATAGATCACCAGAGCATCCTTTGACCTTTGAGCCCGCTTGCGCTTCTGCAACCAATGCGCCGGCCGCAGCGCGGTCTCGTTGAGAAACATGCCCGTCCATCCGGGAAAGTCGGTCTTCCACTCGACATCGCGGTTCCCGGATTGTTCGGTTCGTTCCTGCAACGAGAGCGCTTGCTTGTCGGCCTCTGCGCGGCGCACCAGTGCGTTCGACACCCCGAGCAGAAGATTGCTGAATGGGTAGGTCAGACCGACAACGTGCATCGGCGACCATCCGTGCTGGCGCGCCGCATTGCTGAGGCTGTCGATCGTGTAGCGCCGGTAGTGCCCTGCCATATCATCCTCGACTCCCCAATGCCGAGGCGAGCCCGGAACGAAGAAGACGGCCCGTCCGCCAGGCAGCAACTGCTGTGCGGCACGCTCGAAGTACTCGGTGACCAGCGGCTCGTCGAGATGCTCTAGCACCATTGAGGAAATCACGAGATCAACCGGGGCCAGCTCACCGGCACCCGCCAGCCAGTCGGAGTTGTGGACGGCAAAGCGACCAGAGTCTATGAAGTCTTGGTTGACACTCGAGGCACGCGCGAGCGCCTCCTCATTCAACTCATAGCCCACGCCCGACCAGCCGCGCGATAGCAACAGGTTTGAGACGTGGCCCGATCCGACACCAACCTCAACAAAGGAGCCCGGAGTCCAAGCCGCACTGCGCTCCTTCAGGTACAGATGTTGCAGAATCGTCCCCGGTGGGTAGACCACCCTATTCTTTGTTCGAACTGTGTCGCGCATGGGCCCTTTTGTTTGATAGGAGTTATTCGCGCATGGATTAAACCAGAAACGCTCCATTGGAAGATCCGCTCCATAGCGGCGGACGCGCCAATACTTTATCTTAGGTAGTCGCTCCTGTCACCGTATCGCAAAGCTTGGCTCCGTTGTTTCACCCAGTTGTTTCACCAGCGCCGGCGCGGGCCAATGATGCGGCCGTCACGGCACCGGAATATCTGGCAGCAACATCCCGCTGCGCATCCGGCGTTCAAGTGGGCGGCACCGGCATCCGCCAAATAAATTAACCCTGACCCTTCCGATACAAGCGCCGCTCCGGCGGCTGGTAATACTCGTCGAGACTGGTCACCACGCGGGTGTACCACCCGAGCAGTTGCTGGGTTCGCGCGGGCTGATCCAAGATCACCGTATCGCCCAACGCGCGGACGTAATCGATCTGCTGCTTGAAAAACGAGCGGCTGAATTGGTGATTGATCGCTAGGCGGTCTTTACCGGAGATGTTCCGTCCGGCCGCATCCCACAAAGTGGAGTCAAAAACGAGCATCGCGCCGGCGGGGCACTCGACTGCAACCGCGTTGCGGGTGAGGTAGCTGGCGTCCGGCTTCTCCGCACGCTGGTGTGTTCCTGGCACTACGAGCGTCGCCCCATTGTCCCGGGTGAAGGGATCGATAGCGAACATCACATTCACCGAGGCAACGTAGCCCGACAGCACCCGGGGAAAGTCCTGGTGAAATGCGTTCTGGAACACCTCGGGCGTGGCAACAGACGGGAACGACGGAAGGATGAAGCCGTTTTGCAGATGAAGGATCGCGGTGTCGGAGAGCACGCGATCCACAACATTTAGAACTTCAGGGATTTCGAGAAATGCAAAAAAAATGCGGATCGTATTTCATCATGAGCCGGAGAACGCCGAGTTCACCGGCTATCGAGAGCCGCTCCTGGCCAGGGCTCCGGCGTTCCCTGCGCTCCTGGCCGATCTCGCTGAGAATTCGCTCCTGCACCAGGTACATACGATCGCGGGTTGTGGCGAGAAACCCGCATCAAGCACATCTTCGACAACTGCGTAACCTACGCAGTGCAGCGCGTCCTGCAGCTGGACCAGCCATGGACTGGCATCACACTCGACGGCTGTCATAGCCCTCGATCGCCCCGCGGCGAACGAACCGGATCCGCGCCGAAGCGTTCCCAGCTCGCCGGGGGCATGGCGCGGAAAGCGGCCTCAAGCGACGCCGGCCCCTGGGACGTGAAGTTCGGCCCGTAGATTCTTCGGATTATCGTGTACGGCCGCTGCTTGGTTTCGGTGAAGATCTTCGAAATATAGATTCCAATCAGCCCCAGGCAGAAAATCGTCAGGCCACCCCAGCATCCAGATGGAAACAATCAATGACGGCCAACCACCGAGCAAGACCCGGAAGAAAAGCCGATCGATGATCAAGTATCCCGCGGCCAAGCTGGAAATCATGAAAATTACAGCACCGAGATAGAAAATGAAGACCAGGGGTTTGTTACTAAATGATGTGACATTGTCGACCAACGCCTTGACCTTGTGCGCGAAGGTATATGTGGTTGTTCCCTTCGACGCCTTGTGCACAGACATCGGAATCTGATTGAAACCCGTAATCTGCCACAGGCCGGCGATCGAGAGTTCTCGCTCCTGGTGCTGGACCAGACAGCGCACATAATCGGCTCTCATCAACCGGACGGTGAGGACGTTTTCGTGCAGCGGTGGGTTGCACAGCATCGCGGACGCGCGATAGTGCATCTTGGGGCCAAAGTTCTTCCACCAGCTGCCAGGGCGCTGCGCCTGGCAACCAAATACCACGTCAGCGTCGGTCGCTATCAGCTTCTCGTAGAACTGTTCGAGGAGGGCGGGATCCTCCTCCAGGTCTGAGTCGATCAGAAAAACGAGATCACCGGTGGCGTGCGCCAAGCCGGTCATCATCGCCTTGTGATGACCGAAGTTTCGTGACAGCTGAATCACCCGCACGCTGGGATCTTTACCGAGCAACGAAACCGCCTGATCAAGCGATCCGTCCGGCGAGCCGTCATCGACGAAGATCATCTCGACGTCGCTCGTAATCTTCTCCGCCGCCGCGCGAACTCGCCGGTAGAACTCGAGCACATACGGCTCGGACATGTACAGGGTCGTTACGATCGAGAGACGCATTGCCAATCCAATCCACCGCTGCAGAGCATCTTTCCCGGGGATCATACCGAGGGCACACGGGCATGGCGGCAGTTTTGGACTCGTTGGATTCGCCGATCGAGAACTCGATGATCACTTTGACTGTTCGCATTTGCCGGTCTCGATATCGACCATTGGCGGATTACCCGAAAAACGCCCCCGCTGAAAATATTTCAGCTCCTCGCCGCCGGCTCAGGCAATCGAACACGCCACACATTGCATAATCGAAAAAGTGACCATCCCCGGCAATTTCGCCAACTCTGCGCCGAAACTGCTTAGGCCATACCAAGCACTCCGCGGGCGGTGATCTCGATCTGACGATCAAGGGGTGCGCTAGCCAAATCCCACTTCTGGCACAGCCGCTGCCAATCCCGGCCGTCAGAATGGTATTGATCCGGATTGCGGGGATCGATCTCGTCGCGGCTGATCACCGCATCGGGGCGCACCACCGCGGCGACCCGCGCGGCAAGCTCGGCCATCTCCACCAGCTCGCCGCCGCTGTCGATGGTGACCGGGCCAATCCCGCCCTCGGCGATCGCCACCGCCAGCAGCTCTTCAGCTAGGGAATACCGACGGAATACCGGGCGGCGGGCGGTGATCCGGATCGCCCCCGAACTGGCTGCCCGGATCATCGACCCCAGCGCGTAGGCCTCCGGCTTCTGCACGTGAGCACCCGAGATACTCCAGGCCCGCACGACCGCGGGCACCGTCCCGGCCTCGGCAGCGGCCTGCGCCAGGCGCTGCTCGGCCTCACGCTTGAGGTAGCCATACGGGTTGTCCTCGATCGGGTCCATCAGCGCGTCTCGCGGATAGACCGCCGCACCGCTGGAGACCGTGAGCGCGAGCCGGACGTCGGGTAGCTGTGTCGCGTAGACCAGGCGCTCGGTGAGGGCACGGTTGGCGCCAACATATTCGCCCAGCGGCATGCCGGCGACTAGGTCGCGCGTAAGAAACGCACAGTCCAGCACGACCGTGGGCGCAAAGGAGGCCACTTCCCGCTCGTCCCATACCCGGCAATCGATGTCGCGATCCCCGACCCGAATGGTCCGGGCCCGGCTGGCCAGGGCCAGCGTGGGCAGGCCCAGCGGGGCCAGCAGATCCAGTGCGGTGCGCCCGAGCCAGCCCGATGCGCCGGTGACAAGCACTCGGTCCTCGCCAAGCGCCCGCGCCGCCAGTGCGCGCGCGCTCGCATTCACCAATGTCGTCACGGAGCAAGTCCACCCGTGGAGCAGTTCAGGTGCGCACGGCCAGGAGCCTGCGGCCGCGCGGGCCGGCATTCCTACGTACTCCGATTCACCTCGACGGCAATGTCTTTCGGCTCTGCTGAGCATCAACACAGCGGCGCCGGCGCGCGAGCCACATGGCCCCGAGCGCGGCCAGCGAGCCGGTGGTCCCGCGCAACACCGGACCCCGCATCGCCAACCCGTACCAGTGCAGATACGAGGGCAACCAGCCGACCAGGTCGAACTTGCTGGTGCCGGCGGTCCGGTCTTCCCAGCTGCTGGGCACCTCATCGACGCGAAAGCCCATCAAGTGCGCCTTCGTGGTGAGTTCCAAACCCACCTCAAACCCCTTGATGCTCTCCACTGGAACTTCATCGAGGAAACGCCGGCTGTATCCGCGGAAGTTGGTCGTCGCATCATGGGTGGGCATCCTGCCCACGTAATGCAGGCTGAGCCCGGCCGTCCTCGACATCAGCGTCTTCAACCGGGGCCCGCCGGTCTGCGAGCCGCCGGGCATGTACCGCGAACCGCTGACGATGTCGGCTCCCTCGTCGCGAATCTTGGCTGCCATCAACGGAATCACCGACGGCGGATCAGACAGGTCGGCCATGCTGGTCACGACGACGTCCCCACGGGCCGCCGCAAAGCCGGCGATCAGGGCATTGGCCACGCCCTTGCCGATGGAGTTGCGGACCAACCGCAGCGTCCCCGGCTTGTCTGGCATCGCCGCGAGCGCCGGTAACGTCGTGTCCTCGTCGAAGTCGTAGCAGACGAGTAATTCGTGGGGCACGTCCGACAACGCCTCGGTCAATCTGCGGACGCAGACTTGAATGTTCTCGCCCTCGTTGTAGACCGGGATCACCACGCTGATCAGGCGCTCGTCGTCGAGGTCGGTTCGTTCTTTGCGGGCACGAATCACGAACTGCTTGCCGAAAATCGGCCACGCCGCCCGGGAACGCAGGTACTGCCGCACCAAGATTGGCGCCTGCGGCCAGGGCGACCTCGTCGTATAGGGCAAGAACCGGTCGTAGTCGTCGACGATCCTCAGATGCTGGGATTCGAGCACCTCAATGAGCGAACGGTCGCTGATCGGCACCGTGTGGTCCCAGAAATCCCAATAGTCGCCACTGAGAAAGCGAATATTGGGCCCCATCGCTATGAGGTGCCCCCCGGGCGTGAGCACACGGTGTGCCTCAGCGATGGTGCGCTCCACCTCGGCCTTGCTCTGCAGGTGCTCGAGCAGGTTGCTGGTGAAAACCACATCCACCGACTCGTCGGCCAAGAAGCTGAGATCATCGGCCCGCCCGCCGTGGAACTCGATGCCGGGCTCGAGCATGTCGGCGCTGTCGGGATTCAGATCGACACCGATCCGACGTGCGGCGCAGACATGATTGAGGAACTCGCCGTAACCACAGCCGAGATCGAGCACCGTGTCGCTGCGCCTGACCCACGCTTGAAAGAAATCGCGAACTAGTACGGCCCAAATGGCGGCACGCGATTCGCGGGCGTGGCCAAAGCGATTGCGATAGAGCTGCTGCAGGTCGGGTTCACCTGCGATGCGCATGGCGTCCTCGTGGGTAGCACCAATACACGTCAGATCGTCCCGGCCTCAACCGCGTTCACGATCCACGGGATGACTTCGTCGAGCATGGCGTCAAGCGTAGTCGTCGCCTCGAAGCCGAGTACCTGGGTCGCTTTGTGAACGTCGGGAGAGCGCAGCTGCACGTCGTGCTCGAATGGCGGATCACTTTCGTAACGGAAGGGAGTGTCAGGGCGCATCTTGCGCCAGATCACTTCTGCCAGTTCCAGCACGGTGGTGGCTTCCGGGGTCGACAGGTTGAAGTCGCCGTTGAGTGCCGCGGGGTGCTCCATGCAGGTGCGAATCCCCCGGGCCAGGTCCCCACCGTAGGTGTAGTGGCGTACCTGGCTACCGTCCCCCAGGATGTGCAGCGGATCTTGGCCCTTGACGACCTTCTGGACCAGGTCTGGCACGACGTGGCTCATCGCGAGTTTGACATTTCCGCTTGGGATTTCACGGCCACCAAGCGCGCGTTGTTCACCGGTTCCGACACAGTTGAAGGGCCGAATGATGGTGTACGGCAGCCCGTACTGCTCGTAGGCACCATGGGCGAAGTACTCGCAGGCCAGCTTCTGGAAGCCGTAAGTGCTTGTTGGAGGCGGGCATTCGGTGATGTGCTTTTCCGGCGTCGGGAAAATGCTGGCGTTCTCGAACACCATGGAAGAACTGATCACGTTGATCTTCTTCAGCCAACCCTTGCGGTATGCATAGATCGCCGTGTCAAAGTGGGCAGCCGCAATTCGCTCGTTCTCGGCCAGCAAGTCGTAGGCGTACTCGTGAAAATAGGTGATGCCACCGATGCGGGCGGCGCTGGCCACCATCTGCTCGCAACCCTCGACCAGGTCGAACATCAGGTCAACGTCTTTGACGTCGCCCTCGACGAAGTGGTAGTTGGGGTGGTCGTCGTAGCTCTTCGTTACCTTGCCGTACTTGGAATAGTTGTCGATGCCGACCACTTCGTGCCCAGCCTGCAACAGCTCTTGGACGACGTACCCGTTGATGAATCCTGCACTGCCGGTTACCAGTACCTTCACCGGGCCGCCGCCGTCCCCAGGTCCGCCAGGTTCGCCCCGTTGCACGGGTCAACGTCGAGCTCGGTGACGTCCAGACACCCCCAGACATCCTCAACCACTTTGCCGCGCGGGACCCGAAGGCCCCGATAGGCGGAGTGGGGCACGCCTACAACAATGACGTCGGACCGGTCCACCACGGTCTGCAGCGGGTGGTAATCCTTGCCCTCGAGGAATGGGTCGTGCAAGATCACTTCCTTTGCTTCCAGCATCAGCAGGTGCCTGAGTTTAAAGCTGAGCGAGTCGCGCGTGTCGTCGCAGTCGGCCTTGAACGTCATACCGAGTATGCCAACCGTCTTGTCACGCAGATTAACCCGGCGCTTGAGCATGTTGACGATGAACTGCGGCTGGCCTTCGTTGATCAGCATGGCCGAATGCCCGAGCATGAAGTTGTTGTTGCTGAACGCGGCGAGCTGCATGGTGTCCTTGAGCAAGCACGGGCCGGCCGCGAGTCCGGCCCTCGGCAGGCTGTCGACGCGGCTGTTCTTGTAGGTCGCGGCATGGTGAACTCGGTCGAAATCGAGCCCCGCCTCGCGACTGAGCAGGTAAAACTGGTTGGCGACCGCGAACTGGATATAGCGGTAGCTGTTGCAGAAGAGCTTGGCCAGCTCAGCTTCTTGCGGCTCGACCTTGATGATCTCACTGGCTATCCCGGAGAAGAGCTCGCGGACCACCCGAAGTCCCTCGGCGTCGAATCCGCTGATGATCTGCGGGATGATCCGCAATTCCCGGATCGAATGTCCTTGGGCGATGCGCTCCGGACAGAAGGTGACGTGAACGCCAATCCCACGTTCGGAGAACATGTCGTGGACCCGCTGGCTCAGTTCCGGGTAGACGGTGCTTCGCAGGATCAGGGTCTGCCCATCGTGGAAGTACGGGCTGATCTCATCGATCACCCGAAAGAACGTGTGCGCCTGAGGCGTTAGGTATTCGTCGACCGGAGTCCCCACCACACAGATCACGATGTCGGAGTTGCGGACCACCTGCGAATCGGTGCTACCGCTGATTCGCCCGGTTGGCAGCAGCCGCTTGAGGAGATCCTCGGCTCCGGTCTCGATGAAAGGCATCCGCCCGGCCATGATGGTTTCCAAGGCTTCGGCGTTGGTGTCGAGGATGTCAACGTTGTACCCCTCGTCGGCAAGCACCAGCGCCAGCGGAAGCCCGACGCGGCCGGCGCCCCCGACAATACAGATCCGTTCGGACGGTTGAGTTGTCACGCGAACCGCCGCCTCCCCTTCATGCTCTCGGCCTCGTTAAGGGGTTGGACCATAACAAGGGCCGGTCGTTTGTCTAGATAGGTCTATATGGATGGTGTTGGAGCCTACGAGATCACCGCCAGAGCCTGCGGCATTTCTCGCGAACCAACAAGGCCGGTCCTCCCCGCGGCTCCGTTGACGGCGGCAGCCTTTCGCTACAGCATTTCACGCGCGCCGCGAGCTTGTCTTTTGAATGGTGAAGATCCGGATTCCGGCCGCGCCGGCCCGCCCGGATTCTCGAGTTCTGGCCCGTGCCTACTTGGTTGCAGGTAACTTGGCTGACCATGGGGCCGGCGGGGGGCTGGATCATGCACACCAGCAGCGAAGCAGCGCGCAGAAAGCTGCGTTATGGCGCGGTAGCGCTGGTGTTTCTGCCCATCGGACAGGGCCTCATCCAGGTGCTGGGCCCGTGGCTGCACAACTACACCATCGCCTCGCTGCTGGCCGCGGGCGTGGCCACCATTCCCAACTTCTTCGCCAACAAGCACTTCGTTTGGCGGGCAACGTCGGGGGGCGATCTGCACAAGCAGGTGCTGTTGTTCTGGACGATGGTGATGCTTGCCGTCGTTCTGGCCACCAGCTTCACCTACCTCGTCGACCGCGCGATGGCCGCTGAGCCAACGCCGGTGCATGGCCTCGCCGTATTCTTCGCCCAGGTGCTTGGCTTCGGTGTCGCATGGGTCGGCCGCTTCTTACTCCTGGACAGGTGGCTCTTCAGGCTCGACCAACGTCCGGCCGGACACACCCACCTGGTCTTCAGCGAGATGCGGGCCTGATCCGGGATAACTTGCACGCATGCTTTCAACGCAGTCGGAGCGCGCCAGCTCCTGGTTTTCGGAGACGACATGGGGCTCCGCACGCTGGCAGCGTTGCCTGGCCGCACTTGTTGCCGTGGTCTTTTTCTGGCCTCAGGTACCCGTCGAAGCCCCAACCGGGGTAGACCCGTCCTGGCAGGCCGCGGTGGCGCTGGGCCAAATCCGCCACCTCGCGTGGGGACCCCAAATCGTCTTCACCTACGGACCGCTGGCCTTTCTGCAGGACAGTTCCTACTACTCACCGCTTCAGGCCGTGCTGTCGACGATCTATCAGGTAATCGTCGTGGCAGCGCTGTTCCTGGGTATCGCCGCGGCGCTGCGCCAACGACACCCACCGATGACATCGCTCGCATTGGCGTTCGTGACCACCGGCGTCACCGCCATCGCGATGGGGACCATGTACCCCGAAATGGTCGTGCTGGCGGCCTTGGCGTGGGCCAGTGTTCCCCTGTTGCGGTCCGACCCGCAACGGTCGACGGTCTTCATCACCGCCACCGCGCTCGGCGTGGTGGCGGGATTTGAGCTGCTGGTCAAGTTCAACACCGGCCCAGTGGTCTTGGCCATCGCCCTGGGCATGTCGCTGCTGCTGGATTGGAAAGCACGGTGGCGGCACTGCGCTACTGTCGCCGCGTTCGCCGCCACCGTTCCGGTCTGCTGGCCGCTCATGGGGCAACCACTGGGCAACCTGCCAACGTGGCTGCGGCTCAGCTCCGAGATCGTGTCCGGATACATCGATGCGCAGTCAGTGCCGATCCCCTTGGATGCCGGCGGCGCCGTCACCTTGACCCTGGTCTGGTTCGTTGCGCTTTTCGTCATGTTCTTTCGCGGCAGCCCGCAGATCCCACGCAAGTATGTGGTGCTGGTCGGGGTGACAACCGTGCTTGTCGCCAAGAGTGCGTTCGGACGCTACGACACGATTCACTTCGCCGCCCTGCTCGGACTGATGGTCGTTGCGATGGCGGTGGGGGGTGTGTTCGAAATACTTCCTCGGGCAGCCAAGTTCGTCGTCGTCGCCGTCGTCGTGATCTTTGTTGCCGGCGTGGTGGCGATCGAACTGCGCCCCCTCGGGGTGATACAGGCACCAGTGCGCGCACTCGACCGATTGGCAACCGTCGCCGTACCAGGTCACGCCCGCAGCCATATCGAGGAGGCCAAGGCACGCCAGCGTCGGCTCTATGATATTCCCAGCCGCTTCGTCAAGACGATCGGGCCGGATCCGGTTCACATCGACCCGGATGAAACCTCAGCCGTGTGGGCCTACGACTTCGCCTGGCACCCGGCGCCGATATTCCAGACCTACTCGGTCTACACACCGGCGCTGGACAAGCTAAACCGCGACACCCTCGCGGCCGGGCCGCAGTTCGTCCTGTCGCTGCGATCGGCGACCTCGCCCGCCACCGGTATCAACGGACGGCTCGGCGTGCAGGAGAACCCGCTGTATTCGCGCGCACTGCTGTGCGATTTCCGCCGCAGCGCGGTGGAAGACCATTGGGCGCTGTTCACCCATACCCAGCCCCTGTGCGGACCGCTCACCCCGATCTCAGAAGTCGTTGTCCACGACGGCAAGCCCGTCCCGGTGCCCAAACCAAGCGGACCGGACGTGGCCGTCCTGGTCGGCGTTGATCTGGAGCCAACCTTCATCGACCGGCTTTTCATGGGATCGCTCGTTCCCCTGACCTCTTTCACGGTGAACCTGGACGGCGTCAGCTATCGCCTCATCGCCGGCAACGCCGCGGAGCCGTTTCTGATCAAGACGCCCGATTCCGTCAGCGCCACCAATCTCGAGATCGACTCCCGCACAATCGGTGTTGACCGGAGCCGGTCGCTGGGCCAGGGCAAGCCCACGGCGCGGCTGCGCTTTTACGAGATGCACGTCAGCCCCTGACGCTGGACGCGCTTGGTCATTTGCACCGAGCCAGCTGCGTGTCGGGCCTCATCCGGCGCCGACCACCGGCGCAAGATGATTCTTCGGACCCTCTTGGGACGTCAACACTCAAAGATAAGGGGACGAAATGAGCGATCACACCTACCGGGTAATCGAGATCGTCGGAAGCTCGGCCGACGGAGTCGACGCGGCAATCCGCAACGGTTTGACCCGGGCCGCCCAGACTATGCGCGCCCTGGACTGGTTCGAAGTCGAATCAGTGCGCGGCCATCTGGTTGACGGCGCCGTCGGCCACTTTCAGGTGACCATGAAGGTGGGCTTCCGGCTCGAAGATTCTTAGCGCTAGAACGCCCCTGGGCTCAGCCCGCGACGGCTCCCGGCTCCGAGTACGGCGCCCCGATGCCCGTGACCGGCTGGTAGCCACGCTCGCGGGCCTTGGCGGCCGCCTGCCGGATCAGGGCATAGATGGCGACGAAACCGGCGTGGTCGGTGGCCACCAGCGGAGTCAACAGCCGATTGTGCACCAGCGCAAACGCCACGCCGGTCTCCGGATCTGTCCATCCGACGGACCCGCCCATCCCGACGTGACCGAACCCCGGCATCACGTTGCCGATGGGCAGACTGTGGTAGCCCAGGTGAAAAGCCATCGGCATGAAGAGATTGCGATCCGGCTGCAGCCGCCGCTCGCCGGTCAGCCCCGCCACCAGCTCCCGCGACAGGAACTGGGTGCCGTCAATCTCGCCGCCGTTGGCGATCGCGCCGTACATCCGCGCCAGCGCGCGGGCGGTGACGACTCCGTTGGCGGCCGGAATCTCGGCGTCCAGCATGGGGGTTTCGCCCTGAACCGTCGCGATGACGCCCGGAAAGTACATCGAACGGAATCCGCTGGAGAACTGGTTGGCGATCTTATGCGCCGCAAAGGTGACCAGCGGGTTGGCGGCGATGTCCTGCGGCATGATGATCTGGGCGACCTGCGTGGGCGAGCCCGCCGGCGGCCGGCCCAGATGAAAACCGTCGGTGTCCAGTGGCTCGGCGAGCTCCTCGCGGAACAGGACGCGCATGTCCTTGCCGGTCACGGCCCTGGCCAGGCCGGACATCAACCAACCGAAGGTAAGCGCGTGCTAGGCCGGTTTGCCGAGCAGCCTTCCCGGAGCCGCCGCCGCCAGCCGCTCCTCCATCACGACGTGATCCAGCAGGTCTTCCTGGCTGGCACCGCGCAGTCCCGACAAGCCCGCCGCGTGCCGCATCACCTCGCGGACGGTGAGCTTCTCCTTGCCGTTGGCCGCGAACTCCGGCCAGTACTGCGCGACCGGCGCCTCGTAATCGATCAGCCCCCGATCGGCGAGCCGGTGGATCACGGTGGCGGCCATGCCCTTGGTGGCCGAGAACACCATCGGGGCCGAGTCCGCTGACCACGGGACCTCGCCCTTGCGGTCCGCCCACCCTTTCCACACGTCCACGACAGGCTGGCCGTCCAGGTAGACTGCCAACGCTCCCCCACCAAACCGGCGAGCGGGAAACATGCTGGAGAACATTCGAACGACGCACGCAAATTGAGAGTCCGCAGCGCCGGATACACGATGGCCTGCGTCAGGGTCACCGTGGGAAGAAACCGCGCGGCGATTGACTCCGATGTCTATCGTCACATCTTGAATTTACTTGGATTTCATAGAGCCCAGTGTCAAACCCGGAATTAATTTACCATTCCGTTAGGACTGCGCGGTATCCAAAATTTGCTGGGCGGCCAGAGCGGGAGTCAGCTCCCCTGCCCGAACCCGGCGCTCGACGTCGGCTCGGATCTTGCGCACGTCCGGGTTGGACAGCACTCGGTCCAGCACCGCATCTCGCACCATCTGCCATGTCCAGTCCACTTGCTGTTCGCGTCGGCGCGCTTCGAACTCACCGGCCTCGGTGAGCACTTGGCGATGGCGCTCGACAGCTTCCCACAGCTGTGTCAGACCGGTTCCTTCCACCGCGCTCATCGTGAGAACCGGTGGCCGCCAGATTGTTTCGCGTGGGTAGATCAGCCTGATAGCGCCGGACAGCTCCCTGGCTGCCAAACGCGCATCGCGCAGATGTTCCCCATCGGCCTTGTTCACGACCACGATGTCGGCCAGCTCCAGCACACCTTTCTTGATGCCCTGTAGTTGGTCGCCGGTGCGCGCCAAAGTCAGCAAGACGAAGGTGTCGACCATGTTTGCGACGGCCACTTCGGACTGGCCGACGCCGACCGTTTCGATCAGAACCACGTCGAAGCCGGCGGCTTCCAAGAGCACTACCGATTCCCGCGTTGCCTTTGCTACGCCGCCCAGAGTTCCCGACGTCGGAGAGGGCCGGACGTAGGCATCCGGGTGCATTGCCAACCGCGCCATCCGCGTCTTGTCGCCCAGAATCGATCCGCCGGTACGCGTCGACGAGGGGTCCACCGCCAGCACGGCCACCTTGTGGCCCTGCTCGATGAGGTACATGCCCAGGGCCTCGATCGTGGTGGACTTCCCCACTCCCGGGACGCCGGTAATACCCACCCGATGGGCCTTCCCGGATTCGGGGAGCAGTGCCAGCAACAGCTCTTGGGCCTGCCGCCGATGGTCGGCGCGGGTGGACTCCAGCAGCGTGATCGCCCGTGGCAGCGCGGCACGGTCGCCATTGCGCACGGCGGCGGCCAGTTGCTCGACCTTGGCGTCGTCCGGGGAGGTCACCGGCCCCACCTCATCGGACACGCCCTGGTGCAGATGCGCGGCGGAATGCGCGATGGCGTCACACTCACGCGAGTAGTTTTACCGGCCACTAGTCCAGCGGGTATCCCAGCCGCTCGGCCAGCTTGTGCAACAGGCCGATGGCGGCGTCGGCGATCACGGTGCCGGGCGGATAGATGGCCGTGGCCCCGGCGGCGTACAACTCGTCGAAGTCGCCCGGTGGGATGACACCACCGACCACGATCATGATGTCCGGCCGTCCCACCTTGGCCAGCGCGTCCCGCAAGGCCGGCACCAACGTCAGGTGGCCAGCGGCCAGCGACGACACGCCCACGACGTGCACGTCGTTGTCGGCGGCCTCGCGGGCCACCTCCTCGGGCGTGGAGAACAGTGAGCCGACGTCCACGTCGAACCCGATGTCGGCAAACGCCGTCGCGATCACCTTCTGGCCGCGGTCGTGGCCGTCCTGGCCCATTTTGGCGACCAGGATGCGGGGGCGACGGCCGTCCGCCTCGGCGAACTTCTCGACAAGCTCGGTCGCTTTGGAAAGCGGGGTGATGTTGCCGCCTCCTTGAACTTCGTCCCGGTAGACGCCGGCGATGGTGCGGATCTCCGCCTGATGGCGGCCATACACCTGTTCCAGCGCATCGGAGATCTCTCCGACGGTGGCCTTGGCGCGGGCCGCGTCGATGGCCAGCGCGAGCAGATTATTACCCAACCCGTCATCGCCGGCCCGACCGTGGGCGGCGGCGGCGCGGGTGAGCTCGGCCAGGGCGGCATCGACCGCCGCCTGGTCGCGGCCGGCTCGCAGTTCTTGCAGTTTGGCCAGCTGCTCGGCACGTACCCGGCTGTTTTCGACCTTGAGTACCTCGATCTGCTGGTCCTCGTCGACTTGGTACTTGTTCACCCCGATGACCGGCTGCTGGCCGGAGTCGATGCGCGCCTGGGTGCGCGCGGCCGCCTCTTCGATGCGCAGCTTGGGAATCCCCTCGCCGATGGCCGCCGCCATGCCGCCGAGTTCGGCAACCTCGTTGATTTGAGCACGTGCCCGCTGCGCAAGCTGGTGCGTCAGCCACTCCACGTAGTACGAGCCCGCCCAGGGGTCAATCGGGCGCGTGGTACCCGACTCCTGCTGCAGCAGCAGCTGAGTGTTGCGCGCGATGCGTGCGGAGAAGTCGGTGGGCAGTGCCAGCGCCTCGTCAAGTGCGTTGGTGTGCAACGACTGGGTGTGCCCCTGGGTGGCGGCCATCGCCTCGATACAAGTGCGGGCGACGTTGTTGAAGACGTCCTGCGCCGTCAGCGACCAGCCTGAGGTCTGCGAATGGGTACGCAGCGACCGCGATTTGGAGTTCTTCGGCTCGAACTTCGCCACCAGCTCACTCCACAACAACCGGCCGGCACGCAGTTTGGCGACCTCCATGAAGAAGTTCATCCCGATGCCCCAGAAGAAGGACAGCCGGGGCGCGAACTTATCGATGTCCAGGCCCGCATCCAGGCCCGCTTTGATGTAATCGACACCGTCGGCAAGGGTATATGCCAGCTCCAAATCCGCTGTGGCTCCGGCTTCTTGGATGTGATAGCCGGAGATCGAGATGGCGTTGAACTTGGGCATTTTCACGCTGGTGTAGGCGAAGATGTCGGAGATGATCCGCATGGACGGCTTGGGCGGATAGATGTAGGTGTTGCGCACCATGAACTCTTTGAGGATGTCGTTTTGGATGGTGCCGGCCAGTTTCTCCGGCGGCACGCCCTGTTCCTCGGCCGCGACCACGTACAACGCCAAGATCGGCAGCACGGCGCCGTTCATGGTCATCGACACCGAGACCGACGATAGGTCGATACCGTCGAATAATTGCCTCATGTCGAGAATGGAATCGATTGCTACGCCCGCCATTCCAACGTCGCCCTGAACACGGGGGTGATCGGAGTCGTAGCCGCGGTGGGTCGCCAGATCAAAGGCGACGGACAGCCCCTTCTGGCCAGCGGCCAGATTGCGACGGTAGAACGCATTGGAGTCGGCAGCGGTGGAGAAGCCGGCGTACTGGCGAATGGTCCATGGCTGGTTGACGTACATCGTCGGATACGGGCCCCGCACATAGGGCGGCTCCCCAGGAAAGCTGTTCACCGGATAGCCGTCGGCCTGCGCTGCCCTGCGGTCGGCACCGATGTAAACGGGTTTGACCTCAATACCTTCCGGCGTCTGCCATCGAAGTTGATCGGTTGCGTACCCGTGCGCAGCAGCGGTCGCTGCTACTTGTTTCTCCACCGACGCTTCGGTGGCCGACGCCACAGCGCGCTCGCCATGAAGTGGTACGTCAGCGAAACTGCCGATGGCCGATGCAGTGGTAGTCATCGTGGCTACGCTCCCAACCGCGTGAGCAGATCGGACAGGGCTTGCACCGCATTGATTTTCGCGGTCAAGAATTCGTCGGGCCGACTCGCGACGTCAACCGCCTCGTCCAGTGCGCCCGGCGGTCCGGCCAGGTAGACCCGGGAGATGCCGGCCGATCTTGCCGCCTCGACCACGGCGGGCGCCTCGTCCCGATAACGGCGGTCGGTGCCGCAGATGACCGCGACCGTCGGCGAACCCGCCTCAGCTACCGCCGTTGCGACGCCTTGCGCGTCGACGGTTCCCGGATTGAGCGCCTCGACGCCACCCGAGGCCAAGAGATTCGATGCGAAAGTCGCCCGAATGTTGTGTTCAGCCAGCGGACCCAGTGGCAGCAACAGCACCCGCGGTCGCGCTCCGGTGTCGGACAAGTAGGCATCCGATCGATCGCGCAATGTCTCGAATTCGGCGCCGTAGCGCAACAGCTTTCCGCAGCCGTCGGGCGAGAAACCGCGATCCGGTTGCGGCAGAGCAGGTTCGTCGAGGTTGGGAAATTCGTTGACCCCGGTGATCGCGATCCGCCGATGCGCGATGTCGTCGGCGCGGCGTGCGGCGAGCTCGGCGATCTGCCCGGCGACGTAGTCATGGGCGTTGGCAAATCCGCCACGCGCCTCGATGGCCTGGAAATGCTGCCAGGCGTGTTGGGCCAGTTCTTCGGTGAGGTCCTCGACGAACCACGACCCACCGGCCGGGTCCAACACGCGCCCCACGTGGGACTCCTCCAACAGCAACAGTTGGGTATTGCGGGCGATCCGGCGCGCAAAGCTGGTGGCCGTACCCGGAAAGCCACCCGCAATCGCGACATCGAAGGGATGAACCAGCACGGTGTCCGCACCGCCGACACCCGCGCCGAAGGCGGCCAGGGTGCAACGCAGCATGTTCACCCACGGGTCGCGTTGGGTCATCATCGGCAGCGAAGTCTCCGCGTGCAACGTCGCCGCCCCGCCATCCGGGTCACCGGCGACCTCGGCGACCCGGGCCCACAACCGGCGCGCGGCTCGCATCTTGGCCAGTGTCATGAACTGGTCGTCATCGGCGGCCAGCCGGAGGCCGATCTGTGCCAGCGCGTCGCCGATCGAGAGACCGGATTCGGTGAGCAGCCGGAGATAGGCCACCGCCGCGCCAATGGTGGCCGCGAGTTCCCAGGCCGCAGTCGCGCCCAGATTGTGAAACGCCGGCCCGTCGACGGTGATCGTCCGCACGCCTCGATCACCGGCCACCCGTCCCGCGATCGCGAGTACATCGTCAATCGAGGGGGCGGGACGCCCGCTCAGCGTCGCGGTCAACGGATCGGCGCCCAGATCGATCGACATCGTCGCGCGCTGGTCGGTATCCAGCCCAGCCGCCAACCGCAGCATCGCCTCGCTGGCCGCCCGGTACTGGGCACCGGCATCCACAATCACCGGCGCCAGGTTCAGATACACACCCGCGAGCAGCCCTTCGAGCTGGTCAGGCGCCACGCCGTGGTCCCCCACCCGGACCAGCAGCGCGCTGACGCCGTCACCCAACATGCCCAGCAGCGCCTGGTTGGCGTCCACCACGGACGCATCCGGCTGCGGTACCGCCTCGACGACCTTCCAGCCCGAGTTGACGTCGCGCAACGCGTCGCCGCCCCGGACGTAGGGCCACTCGCCCGGCAGCGGTGGTTCCGGCAACTCGTCGAAGGCACTGTAGAGCGCCCGGATGGCGATTCCGTCGTAGGTGGGAGTGTTCAGCAGCCGTTCGGGTTGATCGCCGAACCCGGCAGAATCCGGCCGCGCGGTCTTGGAAAGAACACCGGCGACCGCACCGCGCCAACGCTCGCGAACCTGTTCTAGCTCGGCGAGCTCGGGTACATCAATGGACACCGACTGCTCCTATTTACGCAGCAATTGACAACTTTGTTTCCGGTTGCTCTTGGCCTGCCACTAAACTAATAAGGCTAGTTGATTGGAGCCGGGGGCTAGGTGACCAGGTGCAGCCTTGCCGCTCACAGTGTGACCAGAAACGCCAGCCGGGAGAAACGATATATTCACCTTCGCCCCGTACTCTGGGTGATTGTGACAGCCTCTGTCCTGTGCAAAACCACCGATACGGTGCGCGGCATCGCTCTCGCGCTCCGGACGGCCGCACGGCAGATGTCACGACTGCGCAAGGTCAGCACCGTGGCAGGAATCACACTACTGGTGGCGGTGGCATTGCTGGTTCCGCTGCCTACCGCGGTGCAGATGCGGGACTGGGCATCATCGGTGGGGCCATGGTTACCCCTGGTGTTTCTGCTGGTCCACATCGTCGTCACGGTGCCACCCTTTCCCCGTACCGCATTCACCGTTGCCGGCGGCCTGCTGTTCGGACCGGTCTTGGGCATCGTGATTGCGGTGACGGCCAGTACGGCGAGCGCGGTGATTGCGCTGCTGCTGGTGCGCGCGGCCGGGTGGCGGCTGAACCGGCTGGTGCCGCACGGTGCGGTCGACCGGCTCGATGAGCGTCTGCGGGAACGGGGCTGGCTGGCGATCTTGTCGCTGCGGCTGATCCCCGCCGTGCCGTTTGCGGCGCTCAACTATGGCGCCGGCGCATCGGCGGTGCGGGTGGTCCCCTACACGCTGTCCACGCTGGCGGGCTTGCTCCCCGGCACCGTCGCGGTGGTGATTCTGGGCAGTGCGCTCGCCGGTGACGGCAGCCCATTGCTGGTTCTGGTGTCGGTATGCACGGCGGCCCTGGGCATGAGCGGGCTGGTCTTCGAGGTCCGCCAATATCGACGGCACCATCGCCACCAGGCGCCATCGGACCACGGACCCGTTCTCGAGCCGGCTTGCGAGCCGCTGGGCGTCTGACCGTCAGCTGCCGGTCGTAGACCGGTATTGAATCTCAAACCGTTTTGCCTGAAAGATCTACCCAATGGTCGGCGTCAGTGCGCACGCGCTCGCGAATCTGGGCTCGCCGTCGTCCCTGGCTCGCACCGCGTTGTTGTTGGCCGGAGCGCTGCTGTGCCTGTCGGTGGCAGCCTGGCCGGTGCTGAGCCAGCGCCGCAGGCAGCACCCCGAGACACAAGAGCAGATGTTCGCCGGCACGAATGTGCCCTACGCCGCGCCACCGCAGCGGCGGCAGTCCGACGGTGGGCGACTGACGATTGCCGCGCTGATCTGCGCGGCCGGATTCGTCGCGGCTATCTGGCTGCCAAGCAAGAGCACGATGCCGGCGCGACCCCTGGTTGCCCTGCCAGGCGCCAGTGCCATTGCCCCGGGCACCGGCATCGCCGTCACCTACGCCGACGGGTCAGGAGGAATGGGCTGCACCGCTGGGTTCTTGGTGCGCACCAACGCCGGCCGGACCAGGGATACTCACCGCCGGCCACTGCAACAAAGAAGGCGAAGCGAGCAAGGTCAGCATCAACTACTCCGCGGGCGGCGGATACGTGAACATCGGTACCTTCAGCCAGTCGGTCAGCGAGGGCCTCAACGGGGAAGCCCACGACATCGGACTGATCACGCTGGATTCCGGAAAGATCCCGCAGTCCCCGGCGATCAAGGCGGCTGTTCCGGTCACCGGCATAGCCACCGATCTGAAGGTGGGGCAACTGCTCTGCAAGTTCGGGATGAAGACGGGCCGAGCGGAATGTGGGCAAGTCACCGATATCAGTGCGAGCAAGGTGGCATTTCTGGCGGCCAGCGAATGCGGCGATTCCGGGGGCCCGGTCTACCGCCTGGACGACGATGGCACCGCGGTGGCGGTCGGCATTCTCATTCGGGCCGGCCATGCCAACGACCCACATCCCGGATGCTCGACACCGGCCACATTCTCAATCGCCGAGCTGGTGCGCCCCTGGCTGGACCGGTGGAGCCTGACCGCCATTACCGAACCGGGTTCCCCCTGAGCGTTCACTCAACGCCACCGGCCACCGCCAGCGGCAAAGTGAGCCGGAATCGTGCACCACCCTGGTGCGGTAGACAAACCAGCTCGCCCCCGTGTGCCCGGGCCAGCGCCCGCGCGATCGGCAAACCCAGGCCCGCACCACCATGGTCGCGGGTGCGCGCGGCATCGAGTCGCACCAAGCGCTCGAAGATGCGGTTGCGCGCGTCGTCGGGGATGCCGGGGCCGGTGTCGATGACGGTAACCGTGGCCACTCCTTGGCCGGCCCGCAGATCGATGGCGATGGCTCCCCCGGCCGGGGTGTATCTGCGCGCGTTGTCGAGCAAGTTGGACAGGATCTGCGCCACCCGAGTCGGGTCGGCCGCAACGGTAAGCGCGCCAAGCCCGGACCGGGTCACGGTGATCTGCGGCGCCAGCATCGTGGTTCGCTGGCTTTCGGCGTCGACGATCTCGGCCAGGTCGGTGTCGTGGCGATCCAGCGGCAGCCCCGCGTCGATACGGCTCAGATCCAGCATGTCGGCGACGAGCCGTCCCGCGCGACGCGCATCAGAGAGCAGCAGGCTGGCGCGGCGGTACTGGCCGCGCGCTGCGGGATCTTCCTGCTGCTGCCCGGCGCTGCTGGCGAGTTGTTCGGCGGCGACCTGCATCCCCGCGATCGGAGTGCGCAGTTCGTGGGCGGCATCCACGAGAAACTGCCGCGTCGCGTTCTCGGCGCGCTGCGCGGCCGTAGCGGCCTGCTGGGCACGCAGCTCTGAGTCTTCCAGCGCATCCAGCATTCCGTCGAAAGCGCTCGCGGCCCGGCCGAGTTCGGTATCGCCGCGGCTGGGGCGCAGCCGGCAACCGCGATCTCCGGTGGTGATGTCCTTGGCCAACGCCGCGAGCCGATCCAGCGGCGCCAATGCCGCCCGGCTGACCAGTACCAGTAGCAGTGCCGCCACTACCAGGGTCACCAGCCCGGCACCGATCATCAGCTGGCGCAGCTGGCGGGTCACTTGAGTGGTCTGCGTGGTGTCGGCGACCAGGATCAGTCGCGAACCATCCGGCAAGGTGTGTACCGCCGCCGTGGCGGTCGCATCCGGCGGCGGTCCCCCAGGTGGAGGGGGAGGCGGCGGCGGGGGGCCATGAGGACCCTGGTGCCCCCCGGGCGGAATCAGGGGCGGAGGGCCGGGCAGCGCCGGGACGGCGGGGCCCGCGGTGGTGTCCGGGCTGATGTTGGGGTCCCCGTAGGTAGCACCGTCGGCTGTCACCAGCAGCGCGCGCACGCTGCCGCCGTTGATCTCGGCGGCGATCAGTTCCGGAGAGGTGCCCACCGAGGCCAGCGCGTCGGCGCGCGAGGTGACCGCCAGCAGCAGATCGTGCAGATTCCGCCGAACCTGCAAGCCCAGGCTGACGTCGATGGTCACACCCAGCACCACCAATAGCACCGCCAGCAAGGTCACCACCAGCAGAATCACCCGTCGCTGCAGCGACGGTGTGGGGGTTTCGGGATCGCCCGGGGATTCGAGCTCCTCGGCCATCATGACCTCGGCGGCTGCAACCGGTAGCCGATGCCTCGGACGGTCTGCACAATTCGTGGGCCATGCGCTTCGAGCTTGCGGCGCAAGCTGCTGACATGCACCTGCACCAGGTTGGCGTCGTAGGCGTCGTAGCCCCACACGGCATTGAGGATCTGCGTGGCGCTCACGATGCGGCCGCGTTGTTGTACCAGGAAGTCGAGCAGTCGGAGTTCGGTGGCGGTCAGGTCCAGCTGGTGGCCGTCGCGTGCAGCGACCCCAGCCTCGCTGTCCAGCATCAGATCGCCGACCTGAACCACCCGGGGCAGCCGACCCCGGCGGCGCAGAACCGCGCCCACCCGCGACACGAGTTCGGCGAGCTCGAACGGTTTGACCACATAGTCGTCGGCACCTCCGTCGAGACCGCGCAGCCGGTCGGGCAGACCGTCGCGGGCGGTGATCAAGACGATGCCGATATCGCCCCACTCGCGGATGACGTCGATGAGGGCAAATCCGTCCCGACCCGGCAGCATCACGTCGAGTACCACCAGGTCGGGCCGTAGGCCCTGCAGAACTTCTTCCAGTCCTTCTCCATCGGAGCGGGTGTCGGTGTGGTAGCCGACGTCGGCCAGGGCCTCGTTGACCATTTCGCGGATGGTCTCGGAATCCTCGACCACCAGCACTCTCGGCGCGCCGACACTGAATTGGTCCGTGCGGCTCGCAACCTGGCGATTGCCGGTGTGGTCGGTTCGTGAACGATCGGTCATGGCCCCATTGTTAACGCGTGGTCCTGAGATCAATCTGAAGCGCCGCACGTTTCTTGCGATAACCGACAATCTGGGTGCCGATCCGACCGCCGCAACCACCCGGTCCGGTCTCGGCGGTGCGGCGCGCTCGGCATTCTTCAGTTCCACTTCAAGTTCGGAAATTAGCGTCGCGATCACCGACAACGACGGAGTGGAGATCGCCATGAGTGCACAAGACAGCAACACGACCCCAAACATCGGCGCCCAGGCGCCAGGCCAGGGCGCCGCCCCGCCACCCGCACCGCCCGCCCCGGCCGCGCCGGTGCCGCCCGCCCCGCCCGGACATCAGCAGCGCCGCTTCTCGACGGCTCGGGCCTGCTGGGCCTACTCGTTGGTGCGATGGGAACCGCGGGCGCGGCGCTGTTTCTTTGGGCGTTTGCCTTCGGACCTCCCCCGCCTCCGGGGCCAGGCGGCGGGGGCCCGTCCATGAGATGGCACCAAGCGCCTCCGCCCGGACCGGGCGCGCTGCGGGGTCCGATGCCCGGGGGACCGCCCCCGATGCCGGTGCCGCCGGCGGGCCACGCCTTCCGGGGCGGTCCGCCGCCGGGGGCACCGGGGCCCGGGCAACTCCCCGGGGCACCAAAACCACCCGCGCCCGGGCAGTTGCCGGGCGGCCCGCAATCGCCTGCGCCGACACCAGCACCCGCAACACCAGGTGCGCATGCCTGAGGGTGGCGGGACAACGACGTCCTAGCGGGTGATCATTGGCCGCAAACCGGTGTCCCCGCCCCGGTCGCGATGCACGACATCTGCGACCGGGGCGGGGTTCGTCGTAGTACTCCCGGCGCACCAACTGATAAACAATTGTTTACAATTGTAAACGTGCATTTAGCGACCGATGATCGAACCGCGCGGGCAAGGATCCGCGACGAGGCACTGCGACTATTCGCCGAGCGCGGTCACCATGCGAGACATCGCGACCGCCGCGGGGGTCTCGCCCGCTTTGCTCATCCGCCACTACGGCTCCAAAGACGGGCTGATCGAGGCCGTCGACAACCCCGTCATCGCCATATTTGAAGTGCTGCTGACCGAAGCCACCCGAAAAACCGAGGCCGTCGGGCTCGGCCAGGCCGCCGTGGGAGGCCTGCTCGACGGCCTCGCCACGCACCTACCGCCCGACTCAGCGGTCCCGGCATACCTGAGCCGAATGTTGATTAGCGGCGGTACGGCCGGACCAGGGTTGTTCGCGCGGCTGTTCCGGCTCAGCCAAGACACGCTGAACGCGATGGTTGCCGCGGGAACTGCCAGTCCTGGTGCCGATCCGGCGGTGCGGGCGGCGTTCTTGCTGGTCAACGATCTAGCGTTGCTGACACTGCGGCCACGGCTCATCGAAGTCCTCGGTGTCGATCCGCTCACCGACGCCGGAATGCGGCGCTGGGCCGGCGAGGTGTTCGCCGTCTATCGCGACGGCCTGGTCAGCGATTGACGCAGCAAGAAGAAGAGGAAATGGAGGCAAGGATGTCACTAGTAGCCAAGACCGGCGCACGGCTGATGCGCTCCCGCACGCTCATGCGCGCGCCCATCTGGATTTATCGGGCGCGGGCAGGCGCCGTTTTCGGGTCGCGGATGCTGATGCTCGAACACATCGGCCGCAAATCCGGCACGCCGCGCAATGCCGTGCTGGAGGTCGTCGATCACCCGGCGCCGGACACCTACGTCATCGCTTCCGGGTTCGGGAAGAACTCCCAGTGGTACCGCAATATCGTGGCCAACCCCCGGGTTCGGGTCTACGTCGGCAGCCACCGCGCCGCACCCGCCACCGCACGCGTTCTCGAACAAGCCGAAGCCGACCAGGCGCTGGCCTCCTACCGCAGCCACCACCCGGCGGCGTGGGAGAACCTCAAGCAGGTGATCGAGGAAACGCTCGGCGGCCCGATCACCGACACCGACACGGCACTGCCGATGGTGGAACTGCGCCTCGACTAAGCCTGGTCGGGCCCTTTGACCGCCATTACCGCGAAGGTGGCCAGAAACGAGGCCGCGGGGATGATGTTGACGATCTTGTCCCGCACCCGAACGTGGGCCGCCACAGCCAGCACGAAATATAGAGTCAACATCGCTGTGGTCAGCCTGGCCAAGGCGGGAAATCGGGTGACCGAGAACAGACCGACCGCCGCGGCGGCCTTGACTAGCGGAAAAACCGGGCGCACCGCTTCGGGAACGCCCAGGTCATCGAGGATCTTGGCGATCGGGGGCAACGGAATCGCGCACGCCACGGCATCTCCGGCCTGGAACGCGCCCAGCACCGCATAGGCCTTCGGTGACGTCACGACGCTCATCGGTTGTATGGCCCCAGTTCGGGCGGCGAGCCCACTGGGCCCTCCACGGGCTTGCGCGCTATGGCCTCGGCCTTGGCGACCGCTTGCGCGATCGCCGGGTCGGTTTCGGTGGAGAACCAGGGCTCCGGCGTTGTAGGCCGCGGCGCGTTCACCCTGAGCACGCAGCATCCGTGATTGCCGGTCTGCCTCAGCTGCCAGGATCGCGGCCTGCTTGGCGCCCTCGGCCGCCAGGATCTGGGACTGCTTCTGCCCTTCGGCTTGTTTGATGGCCGCCTCCCGGGTGCCTTCGGCGGTCAGGATCATCGCGCGCTTCTCCCGGTCGGCCTTCATCTGCTTTTCCATCGACGCTTGAATGGACGGCGGTGGGTCGATGCTGCGCAGTTCGACGCGCGCCACCCGCAGGCCCCAACGGCCGGTCGCCTCGTCGAGCACCCCGCGCAACTGGCCATTGATCTGGTCACGAGAGGTCAGCGTCTGCTCGAGCGTCATCCCGCCGACGACGTTACGCAGAGTCGTCGTGGCGAGCTGTTCGACGCCCACGATGTAGTTGCTGATCTCATACACCGCGGCCTGCGGAACCGTCACCTGGAAATACACCACGGTGTCGATGTTGAGCGTCAGGTTGTCCTCGGTGATCACCGGCTGCGGCGGAAAGGACACCACCCGCTCGCGCAGATCCACGCGGGCGCGGACGCGATCAATGAATGGCACCAGCAACGTCAGCTGACCACTGACCGTGCGGCTGTATCGACCCAGCCGTTCGATCACGGCGGCCTCAGCCTGAGGGATCAGCGCAACCGACTTGGCGACCACGATGATGGCGAATATCACCAGAACAGCTAAAAACACCAGGCCAACAACCGCATCGTCCATTGGCATACCTCTCTCGAATCGCTATACGTCCCTGAAGACCACCGCGGTAGCACCCTCGATGTGCACTACCGTCACCGAATCACCCGGCTCAAACACATCGCCGTCGTTCAGCGGGCGCGCCGTCCACACCTCGCCCTCAATTTTCACCTGCCCGTTGTCGCGAGCAACCCGATCCAGCACCAGCGCGTTCTTGCCCTCGAGCGCCTTGATCCCCAGCTGCAGGGCTTTGGCGGGAGCCAGCTTACGCCGCAGCGCGGGCCGAACCAGGGCAAGCAGCAAAACCGAAACGATGAGGAAAACCGCCCCATCGGCCCACAGCGGCCAGTCCGTCAGCCAGCTGATTCCCGAAGCAGCCAAAGCGCCACCACTGAGCATCAGCAAAAACATGTCGCCTGTCAACGCCTCGGCTCCGGCGAGCACCAACGCTGCAATCAGCCAGATCAGCGCGACAGGCATGGCCACAGGATACGCGTGATCCGCCTTAGCCGCGGCGAACAACTACACTGCGAGACCATGTGGTGTCCGAGTGTTTCGCTGTCGATGTGGGCCAATGCCTGGCTCGCGGGCAAGGCCGCGCCCGACGATCTTTTGGACGCGTTATCACTCTGGGCGCCAACACAATCGGCTACCGCGTATGATGCCGTCGCGGCGGGCCATACCGGATTGCCGTGGCCGGACGTGCACAATGTGGGTACGGTGTCGCTGCTGCAGACACTGCGTGCCGCGGTGGGCAGGTCGACGGCGGCGGCGCCGCCGACGCCCGACGGGTTGTTCGGGACCATCAACGTGGTGCTGCCGGTACCGGGTGATGTACGGGGACTTTCGGCTGGAACGCAATTCGCGCGTGGCGCGCTGGCCTCCGGCGAAGCGCTGATCGTCAGCAATCCCGATGATCCCGGCACCGCTATCGGACTGGTCCCTGAGTTCTCTTACAGCGATGCGGATGAAGCCGCAGATGACGAGACGGGGACACCCGAATTGTCTGCACTGGCCTGGACGGTGTACTCGCTACCGGGAGCCCCGGCCTTCGATCACTACGAACTCGCCGACGCCGAATATGCACTGCGTTCGGCTGTGCGTTCAGCTGCCGACGCATTGAGTGCCATCGGATTGGGATCGGCAGCCAGCGACGTGGCCAATCCACGCGGTTTGGTTGAGCAGATGCTGGAATCATCACGGCAACACCGCATCCCCGACCACGCACCGTCGAGAGCGCTGCGGGTGCTGGAGAACGCCGCCCATGTCGACGCGATCATCGCAGTCAGTTCCGGGCTCAGCCGACTGCCCGACTCCGCCCCGGAACACATGGCACACCGGATGGTGGCCGGGCTGGAGCCGGTGGGAACGCAATCGTCGTCGGAGGTTCAGATCGCCACCGACGCGCTGCGGCCGCTCAACGCCGTGGTGCGTTCGGCACGGATGGCCGCGATCAGCGCGATCCTGCACTCAGCCTGGTCTGACTGACCGCAATCAGGCCCCCTGAGGTGCTGTTTCCCGCGCGGCGCAATGTGGTGGGCGGCACGGCTCGCCGTTGACGCCGGCCAGACATCCGGACACGGGATCCGGGCCGCCGACTCGCGCCGGCTCACCACCGCTGCGAAGTTCCTCGATCAAGCCCCGGGCCAGCCGCGCGAATCGGCGATCGGCATTCGGCGTGGCGGCCCGGGCAAGTGCGATCCCGGCATCCTGCGCCTGAGCCCGCAACTCAGCGTCGAGATCCCACACCACTTCGATGTGATCGGCGACAAATCCAATGGGACAGACGATCACGGCTTTGACCCCGCCGGCGCGCAGCATCTCGAGATGGTCAGCGACATCGGGCTCGAGCCACGGAACCTGGGGCGGTCCTGATCTCGACTGCCAGGCCAGATCGTAGTCGTCATATCCCGCCGCCGCGGCGACCAGGCTTGCGGCATAGGCAACTTGGCGACTGTAGAGCCCGGGCCCACAGCGCCGATCCGCGGCCACCGGAATCGAGTGCGCGGTAAACACCAAGCGGGCGCCTTTCGGCACCGTTGCCGCAGCAGCCGCAATGGCATCGGCGAACATCTCGACAAACAACGGATGATCGAAATAGCTTCTGAGCTTCACCAGTTCGGGTGCATCCGGCCCGGCGGCCCGACGCGCTCGGGCAATGTCCTCGACGTACTGAGTGCAGCCGGAATACCCGCTCCAGGCCGAGGTGGCGAAAACCGCCGCTCGTTTAACACCGTTGTCACGCATCGCCATAACGGTGTCCTCGACGTAGGGCTCCCAGTTGCGGTTGCCGAAATACACTGGCAGGCCAACTTCGGCGCGCAGCTCGGTGACTAGCGCCCGGTTGATGCCGTTGATCGGCGACACCCCGCCGAAATGCATATAGTGCTCCGCCACCGCGTCGAGCCGCTCGGGCGGCACTCCGCGGCCGCGGGTCACGTTCTCCAGGAACGGCCGCACCTGCTCCGGACCTTCCGGCCCGCCGAAGGACAGCAGCAGGACGGCATCAAATTCCATTGCCCGCTACAGCAATTGAGTGTGTGCGCCACCATCGGCGAAGATGATGTCGCCCGTGGTCGCCGGGAGCCATTCGGACAGCACCGCACACACCGTCTTGGCGACCGGCGTGGGGTCCTTCATGTTCCATCCGACCGGAGCTCGTTGATCCCAGCCATCTTCGAGCAGCTGAATCTGTGCGCCGGCTTCCTCGCCGAGCGCACCGCCGACGATCGCGCTCATTGCCAGGGTCCGGATCGGTCCTGCTGCAACCAGATTCGAACGAACGCCATACTTGCCAGCCTCGCGCGCGACAAAGCGGTTGACCGACTCCAGCGCACTCTTGGCAACCGTCATCCAGTTATAGGCCGGCATCGCCCGAGTGGGATCGAAGTCCATACCGACGATGGAACCGCCGGGATTCATGATCGGCAGCAGCGCCTTGGCCAGCGAAGCATAGGAATACGCGGAGATGTGGATGCCCTTGGAGACGTCCTCGTAGGGCGCATCAAAGAACGGGTTGATGCCCATTCCGCTTTGCGGCATGAAGCCGATCGAGTGCACCACGCCGTCGAGGTTGTTGCCCTCCCCGATCACCTCGGTGACCCGACCCGCCAGGCTGGCCAGATGATCTTCGTTTTGCACGTCGAGTTCGATCAGCGGAGCCTTCTGCGGCAACCGGTCCACGATGCGCTGGATCAGCCGCATCCGGTCGAAACCGGTCAACACCAGTTGGGCACCCTGTTCCTGGGCCACCCGGGCGATGTGAAACGCGATCGAGGAGTCGGTGATGATCCCGGAGACCAGGATCCGTTTGCCTTCCAGCAGTCCTGCCATGTCCGTCCTTCGTGTTGTGGTTCGGTTAGGTCGTGATTCCTTCAGGTCGTGGCCGAAGCCTTCGCCTCATGGGTGGACTCAGTGGCCCATACCCATGCCGCCATCGACGGGGATGACCGCACCGGAGATGTAGCTCGCATCCTCGGAGGCCAGAAAGCTGACCACCCCGGCGACCTCGGCGGCGGTGCCGACCCGCTTGGCCGGGATGAACTGCAGCGCCCCCTCCTGAATCCGCTCATCCAGCGCGCGGGTCATATCGGTGTCGATGTAGCCCGGCGCCACCACATTGGCGGTCACATTGACCTTCGACAGCTCGCGGGCGATCGAGCGCGCCATCCCGATCACGCCTGCCTTGGAGGCGGCGTAATTGGCCTGGTTGCCAATCCCCCAGCTACCGGAGACCGAACCGATGAAGATCAGCCGGCCGAACTTCTTGCGCTGCATGCTGCGAGATGCGCGCTGAGCCACCCGGAATGCCCCGGTGAGGTTGGCATCGATAACCTTTTCGAACCTCTCCTCGGTCATCCGAATGAGAAAGGCGTCCGCGGACAGGCCGGCGTTGGACACCAGCACCTCGACCGGGCCCTGGTGCTCCTCGACCTCTTTGAACGCACGGTCGACGGCGTCGTTGTCGGTGACGTCACACTCGACGCCGAACAGCCCCTCGGGAGCCCCGGATCCGCGGTGCGTGACGGCCACCCTGTGACCATCGGTGGCCAGTCGCTGCGCGATCGCCAGACCTATCCCCCGGTTTCCGCCCGTCACCAGGACTGAGCGGGATACGAATGCGGGTTTGCCGCCGTCGGCGGCACTTTCGGTGTTTTGCTCGGTGGCCGTATCAGTCACCCCGCCAACCTAGCGCCTCACCACCGCAAGCCTGTAACCGGCTGGTCGCCAACGAGACGCCCCGGCGCATTTTCTGCCCCGGATTGTGCCCTGCGCTACGTTCGCGCGCCAGAGCTAGGTCGGCAACCGGCGGTTGATGAGCAGCGCGGCCAGCGCCGCTGCCACCAAGACGAGCGCGCCCAGACGCAGCCAACCCATGCTGGCGTCGCCTCTGATCGTCTCGTACCCGATCTGCTGCTGCAGCGAGGCGTAGACCGAGTTCAACTCGGCCAGGGTCGCGGCGTTGTAGGAGTTTCCGCCGGAGAGCTGGGCAACTTTCTTCATCGTCTCGTCGTCGACGGGCACCGGCTGGCGCTGATCGTTGATCTCGACAAAGCCGTAGGGGGTGCCGAAGGAGATCGTCGAGATCGGAACACCCTGGTCCTTGGCCGTGCGTGCGGCGGTATAGGCGCCCTTGGGGTTGTCCGGATTGGTCGGCATCGTCTCCTTGCCGTCGGAGAACAGCACGATGCGAGCCGGCGGTGGTGTGTCACCACCACCGATCACCGCTCCGACGGTGGCGATGGCCTGCAGGGCCGTGAAGATCGCTTCCCCGGTGGCGGTGCGGTCGGCGAACTGCAGCTTGTCGAGCGCGGCCTTGGTCGCCTCCCGATTGGTCGTCGGCGAGACCAGGACCGTCGCGGTGCCGGCGTATGCGATCAGCCCAAGGTTGATCCCGGGGGTCAGCTCGTCGGCGAACTGTTTGGCGGCCTCTTGGGCCGCGACCATGCGGTTGGGCTCGACGTCGGTGGCCCGCATCGACTGCGATACGTCGATCACCAGCATGACCACCGCGCGGTTGCGTGGAATCCGGACGTCGTGCGTCGGCCCGGCCATGGCGGCGGTGAACAGCACCAACGATAGGGCCAGCAGCATCGCCGGAATGTGACGGTAGCGCGAGGGCCGCTGGGGGGCCACGCTCTCCAGCAGCTCCATGTTGGCGAACCGCAGCATCCGCTTCTGGCGCGCCAGTTGCAGCACGACGTAGACCGCGATCAACCCGGCGACGACCAAGAGGAATAGGAAGAACCAAGAGTGTGCAAAGCCGGACAGCGTCATCGGCCCCAGCAACGGCAATGTCATAACAGACCTGTCTCAACGTGCATGAGCGTTGGTGTCACCGGCGCCCCGCGATTGCCCCACGCCGGCGGGAGGTGACGAAACGGACGATGTCGGCGATCCAATCGCGGTCGGTGCGAAGCGACATGACCGGTGCCCCGCAACCGCGGATGGTGCGGACCACGTCGGCCCGGTGCGCCGCGGCCGCCCGGGCGAAGTCGTTCTGCAGCTGGGCATCGATGGTGAACTCACGGGTCACCCCGGTTTCGGCGTCTTGCAGCACCACGTCGCCGATGTCGGGCAGTTCGACATCGCGTGGATCGAGCACTTCGATGGCCAGCACCTCGTGCCGAGCTGAAATCGCCCGCAGCGGGCGCATCCAATTGATCGGCCCCAGGAAGTCGCTGATGATCACCGCCATCCCGCGACGGCGCTCCGGACGGCGCAGCGCATCGATGGCGACGGCCAAGTCGCCGCGCACCCCGACCGGCGTCTTGGGTGTGGTCGCGATGGTGCGCAACATCGTCTGCAGATGCTGGCGCCCGGATCGCGCCGGCACCCGAGTGAGCGTGGCGCCGTTGGAAATCAGGGCGCCAAGCCGGTTGCCGCCACCGCTGTTGAGGAACGAGATGGCCGCGGCCGCCGCTACCGCAAGGTCACGCTTCTCGCACACGGCGGTACCGAAGTCCAGGCTGGCCGACATGTCGACCACCAACCAGGTCTCCAACTCCCGGTCGGCAATCATCTGCCGTACGTGCGGTGTGGTGGTACGGGCGGTAACCGACCAGTCCATCCGCCGTACGTCGTCGCCGGGCTGGTAGATGCGGGATTCGCCCGGCTCGCTCCCCGGCCCCGGGAGCAGGCCCAGGTAGTCGCCATGCAGCACGCCGTCCAGCTTGTGGCGGACGGCCAGCTCGAGCGTTTTCAGCGCCGCCGCCAGCTTGGGGTCATTGATGTCCCCGCGCTGCATCGACGGCGGGTTGACGACACGTGGCCCAACCGCCTCTTGAGCCACCGGGACCGAATCGCTCACCGACCGCCAGCCGCCGCGGCGGCCTGCATCACCGGCGGCACCGAATGACCTTGCTGCGGTACCGCATTCACCTGCGGCAGGGCAACCGTCTGCAGGACCCGGTTGATCACGATCTCAGGCGAAATCTCGTCGGCCAGTGCGTCGTAGGTCAGCACCAGGCGGTGCCGCAGCACGTCGGGAACCACCTCGATAATGTCTTGCGGGATCACGTAATCACGGCCCCGGACCAGCGCCAGCGCCCGGGACGCGGCGATGATGCCCAGCGACGCGCGCGGTGAAGCACCGAACGCGATCCAGGTCTTGACATCGTTCATGCCCAGCTGCTCGGGCTGGCGCGTTGCCATCACCACGCGGACGACGTAGTCGACCAAAGCGTGGTGTACGAAGTTGTTGGCGGCGATGTCCTGGAGCCGCAATAGGTCACCGGTGCCCAGGATTTGCTTGGGCTGCGGCGGGGTGACGCCCATCCGGTAAATGATCTCCCGCTCTTCCTCGGGTGTCGGGTAACCGACGTTGATCTTGAACAGGAAGCGGTCGCGCTGCGCCTCGGGCAGCGGGTAGACACCCTCCTGCTCGATCGGGTTCTGGGTCGCCATCACCAGGAAAGGGTTGGGCATCGGGAAGGTCTTCCCGCCGATCGACACGTGCCGCTCGGCCATGACCTCCAGCAGAGCCGACTGGACCTTTGCCGGCGCCCGGTTGATCTCGTCGGCAAGCAGGAAGTTGGCCACCACGGGGCCCAGTTCGGTGTCGAACTCCTCCTTGCCCTGCCGGTAGATACGGGTACCGACGATGTCGGTCGGCACCAGGTCGGGCGTGAACTGGATACGCGCGAACGACCCGCCGACCACTCGGGCGAAGGTCTCCACCGCCAGCGTCTTGGCTACCCCGGGAACACCCTCGAGCAGCACATGCCCTTTGGCCAGCAGGCCGACCAGCATCCGCTCCACCAGCTGGTCCTGGCCGACGATGATCCGCTTGACCTCGAAAATTGCCCGCTCGAGGGTGTGTACCTCGGCGGCCAGCCCGTCCGGGCCACCCGAAGGCGCCTCATGGGCCGGTGGGGCCGAATGCCCACCCGGACCCGAGTAACCGCCACCTGCTGATGTCATCAACAACCCTCCACCGCTCGATCAGACACGACTGCTGACACGACTAAATTCGCGGGGCAGCGACGTGCCCGCGTTCAACTATTCCAGGCCTCCTGGATTCCGTCGACGCCGCGGTTGCCGACCGGCAACCGTAACCGGCGCACCACGCCCCGCTCCGCCTCAGGCGCCCGGGCCCGCTAACCGGGCGGCACACCTGACTCAGTACTCGATGATCCTAGTCACGAAGGGGGTCATGCCGGCCTTGCGCACCGGGCTCACCGTGACTTTGCCCGCGCTTCCGGATGCCTCCAGCATTTGGCCGTTGCCCAGATACATGGTCACGTGCTGGCTGCCCCCCGGGCCGTAGAAGATCAGGTCGCCGCGCCGCGCCTGATCAGGAGAAATATGCCGGCCGGCGTTGTACTGGTCACCGGAATAGCGTGGGATCAGCACGCCCACCCCGGCGAAGGCGTAACGCATCAACCCCGAGCAGTCGAAACCGACGGTGTTGGCACCGGAGTCGACGCCCTTGCTGGGGCCCTGCAGGCTGCCGCCGCCCCAGGAATACGGGACCCCCATCTGCGATCCGCCCCGACGGATCACGTACTCGAGCGCCTGCCGGCCGTAAACCCGCGGGATCCGGTTTGCTCCGGTATTGGCCGCACTGGGCGCGGGACTACCGCCCAGATTGATCCCGAACCCGCCGAGAAACTGCCGGCCCAAGTCCAAAGTGGTCTGGGTGGCCTGGGCGGTGGCCTGCAGCGAAGCATTTGCCATGGCAAGCGCGTCCCCGGGTGCACCCGCGCTGGCGGTTGCCGGCAAGGTGGGATCCCATCCGCCCGGATCGGCGTCAGCCGGCGCTGACACCACGACCATCAGGGCTGCCACCGCCAGGGTTATCCAGGCCAGACCGAGTAGGCGAAATCGCTTGTATCGCATGGGACCTCGATAACTACTCATCGTGCTAGTAATCGATGTAGCGGACCACGAAGGGCGTCATGCCGCTGGTGCGCACCGGCGCAACCCGTACTTTCAACCCGATGTCGGGGGCTTCGAGCATCTGACCGTTGCCCAGATAAAGGGTGACGTGCTGGCTGCCGCCGGGTCCGTAGAAGATGACGTCGCCGCGGCGCATCTGCGAGGTTGGGATCTTGCGGCCCAGGTTGTACTGCGAACCCGAGTAGTGCGGCAGCTTGATTCCCACCCCGGCGAACGAGTAGAGCACCAGGCCCGAACAGTCGAAGCCGGTGATACCCGCCCCGGAGTCGATTCCTTTACTGGGTCCCGCAGCATTACCGCCGCCCCAGGAGTAGGGCACTCCGATCCGCGCCATTCCGCGACGGATCACGTATTCGGAGGCCTGTCGCCCATAGACCCGCGGAATCCGGGTAGCGCCCGTTGCGGCGTTGGTGATTCCGGTGTCGGTGGGCTTGAGGATGCCCAACTGCTGCAGGAAGTTTCGCCCCATGTTGGCCGTGACCTGCGCAGATGTTGCCGAGATGCCCAACACCTGGTTAACCACGGCGATCGGGTCGCCGGGGATGTTGGCACTGGGTATCTGAGGCAGCGTGGGGTCCCAGCCGTCCCACCGGCGCCCGTTGCCCGGTCTCGCCCCGGGATCCCACATCGCCCCCGGCGGCGGACCTTCTGCACCAGCCGAGGACCAGGCAACCAGCCTGGCGGCCTGCAGCTTGGCTTCCGCTTCATCGCGTTCGGCGGCCAGGCGATTGACTTCCTCGCGCTGTTGGTCGAACTTGCGTTGGGTATCGGTGAGCGCCGTCACGGCCGCGTCCTGGCTGGTCTTGGCGTCTTCGGCGGCCTTGTCGGCCTTCTGCTTGGCCAGCCGCGAGGCCGATTCCTTGTTGACCTGCCGGGTCCGCGCCCGCTCCAGATTCGCCATGACGGTCTGCGCACTCGCGGCCAGGGTCTTGGCGGCGGTCGCCGCCGCGATGATCTCGTCGGGACTGGTCGCGGTCAGGTAGCTGTCCGACGGGCCATTCATATAGGTGGCGGCCGCGAACGTATCGAACCGGTGTTGGGCCGCGGCGATGGCCGCATTGGCATCTTTGACCGCTTGCTGGCTGGCCTCGAGTTCGTGCTCGGCGGAGGCGGCCTCATCCCGGGCCGTCTCCACGGCGACCATCACCTTGTTGACGCCCTCCTGCTCGAGCTCAACGGCGGCACTCAGGTCGTCCAGCCGCTGGTTCGCCCGTGCAACGTCGGCGATCAGCGCGGCGATGGAGTCGGTTCGGGAATCAGCATTGGCCACCGCTGGAACCGTTACCAGCAGGGCAACACTGACCACCGAAGGAATGGCCGGTCGGACAAGTCTTGCTGCCGATCTCGAAGCTGAGCTACGGCGGGTCCGTCTCATTGGTCAGGTCTCCTATGGCTTAAACCGGACGGACGGCGCCTGTTGGTACGGAAAGCGCCAAAAACATCACAATCACCATTCGCACCGTACGTCACACTTGACGCAAAGGAAACGTATGTCACAAAGTGCGCCCGCTACGTGCGTTTAATGTGACCGAACGGTTATCTAGCGCGTTTGCCACCGGCAGACGGAGTAGATCCGCGCAAATGCCAGAAATGCCCTTCTAGCTGGCTAAACCCCTGGGTCAGCCAGCTCGGCCACCGCCTGGGCAACCTCGGGAGAGGTTGCTGATCGCCTGGCGCGCAGCTGCGTGAACCGGGTTCCGACCGCTGCCGCGAGCACCCCAATCAACAAAAAGATTGTCAACCCGGTCCAGGGAAACTCGGGTGTATCGAGCTCGTTCAAAAAGTTCTGTGCGGACTGGACGGCGTTGCCCGTCTTGGAATGGTCCTCCCCCGCCTCCAGGGTGACGCGTGGGAACTCCTTGCTGTAGCTGCCGACATAGCTCGGGCTCAGCGCTAGCACCGTCACATCCGGGTAGTCGGCGCCGACGACGGTCGCGATGTCCCGCAGGGGGGTGTCGTTGGGAGGGTTGTGGTCGATCAGCACGATCTTGAGATTGATTCCATCGTGCTGCGCTTGGCTGACCACCTCTACCAGTCCGGGCAGTGCCTCGGGTGGAGCGCTGACGCCGATCGCGGCGACCTCGGCCTTGACCGCCGCCATGTCGACGTCCTGCGGGATGTAGGCCGGCAGGAACGGGATAGTTTCTGGTCCGCTCATGACGTCCTTTCTGCCGCGTTGGCCCACGGGTTCGGCTCGCGCGCCGGACGGCCGGATGATGCCGTCCCACCCGGGTGAATTCCGGCTAGCGCGGCCACCCTAGCCTGACAGTAGGCAGGTCGTGGGGCCACCTCCCGCGGTCGAGTCGAAAAATGGGGTTCCACCACGCGCCCCGCGCGACAAGACTGACAGTGCGAGTGCCAACGCAATGCAGGACAAGCGTACTGTTAATGTTGCTTTGCGCATTTGAAGCCCCGTCGACACGGCCCGTTGGCGGGAGAATTTAATCCTTGGGAGTTGATGTGACCAGCAAAGATTCTGTGAACTCGTTCGGAGCCCGCAACACCCTCGAGGTCGGCGACAAGAGTTACCAGATCTATCGTCTCGACGCCGTCCCAAACACCAAGAAGCTTCCCTACAGCCTCAAAGTGCTCGCCGAGAACCTGCTGCGCAACGAGGACGGCAGCAACATCACCAAGGATCACATCGAGGCCATTGCGAACTGGGACCCGCAAGCGGAACCCAGCATCGAAATCCAGTACACCCCCGCCCGCGTTGTGATGCAGGACTTCACCGGGGTGCCGTGCATCGTCGACCTGGCAACCATGCGTGAAGCCATCGGAGATCTCGGCGGCCAGCCCGACAAGGTCAACCCGCTGGCCCCCGCCGACCTGGTGATCGACCACTCGGTGATCGCCGACCTGTTCGGTCGGGCCGACGCCTTCGAGCGCAACGTCGAGATCGAATACCAGCGCAACGGTGAGCGCTACCAGTTCTTGCGCTGGGGGCAAGGCGCTTTCGACGACTTCAAAGTGGTGCCTCCCGGCACCGGCATCGTGCACCAGGTCAACATCGAATACTTGGCCAGCGTGGTGATGGACCGTGACGGCGTGGCATATCCCGACACCTGCGTGGGCACCGACTCGCACACCACCATGGTCAACGGCCTCGGCGTGCTGGGCTGGGGCGTGGGCGGCATCGAAGCCGAGGCGGCGATGCTCGGCCAGCCGGTGTCGATGCTGATCCCGCGGGTGGTCGGGTTCAAGCTGACCGGCGAGATCCAACCCGGCGTCACGGCCACCGACGTGGTGCTCACCGTCACCGAAATGCTGCGCAAGCACGGCGTCGTCGGCAAGTTCGTCGAGTTCTACGGCGAGGGCGTGGCCGAGGTGCCATTGGCCAACCGCGCCACGCTGGGCAACATGAGCCCCGAATTCGGTTCCACCGCAGCAATTTTCCCGATCGACGAGGAGACCATCAAGTACCTCGAGTTGACCGGTCGCTCCGCTGAGCAGGTGGCGCTGGTTGCGGCCTATGCCAAGGAACAGGGCATGTGGCACGACCCCAAGCACGAGCCGGTGTTCTCCGAGTACCTCGAACTCAACCTGTCCGACGTGGTGCCGTCCATCGCCGGGCCCAAGCGCCCGCAGGACCGAATCGTCTTGTCCGAGGCCAAAGGCACCTTCCGCGAACAGATCACCCACTACGTCAGCGACGACTCCTCCGCACACGACCAGCACTCGAAACTGGACGAGGTAGTGGAGGAAACCTTCCCGGCCAGCAACCCCGGGCAACTGACCTTCGCCAATGACGATGTCGCCGCCGTCCACTCCGCGGCCGCGCACGCCGATGGCCGGGTGAGCAAGCCCGTGCGGGTGCGCTCCGATGAACTCGGCGAGTTCGTGCTCGACCACGGCGCGGTGGTGATCGCCGCGATCACCTCCTGCACCAACACCTCCAATCCCGAGGTGATGCTGGGCGCCGCGCTGCTGGCCCGCAACGCCGTCGACAAGGGGCTGACCTCCAAGCCATGGGTGAAGACCACCATGGCGCCCGGGTCTCAGGTGGTCAACGACTACTACGACAAGGCCGGGTTGTGGCCGTACCTGGAGAAGTTGGGCTTCTTCCTGGTCGGCTACGGCTGCACCACGTGCATCGGCAACTCCGGGCCGCTGCCCGAAGAGATCTCGAAGGCCGTCAACGACAACGACCTCTCGGTGGCCGCGGTGCTGTCGGGCAACCGGAACTTCGAGGGCCGGATCAACCCCGACGTCAAGATGAACTACCTGGCCTCGCCGCCGTTGGTCGTCGCCTATGCGCTGGCCGGCACCATGGACTTCGACTTCGAGAACCAGCCGCTGGGCACCGACAAGGAAGGCAAAGACGTCTTCTTGCGTGACATCTGGCCGTCGCAGCAAGACGTCGCCGACACCATCGCCTCGGCGATCAACCAGGAGATGTTCACCAAGAACTACGCCGACGTGTTCAAGGGTGACGAGCGCTGGCGCAACCTGCCCACCCCCAGCGGCAACACCTTTGACTGGGACCAGAGCTCGACCTACGTGCGCAAGCCACCGTACTTCGAGGGGATGGCCGCTGCCCCCGCTCCGGTCAGTGACATCACCGGCGCGCGGGTGCTCGCGCTGCTTGGCGACTCGGTGACCACAGACCACATTTCCCCCGCCGGCGCAATCAAGCCGGGCACCCCGGCCGCCCAGTACCTCGACGAGCACGGCGTGGCACGCAAGGACTACAACTCCTTCGGGTCGCGACGCGGAAACCACGAGGTGATGATTCGCGGCACGTTCGCCAACATCCGGTTGCGCAACCAGTTGCTCGACGATGTCTCCGGCGGCTACACCCGCGACTTCACCCAGGATGGCGCGCCGCAGGCCTTCATCTACGACGCGGCGCAAAACTATGCGGCACAGAACATTCCGCTGGTGGTGCTGGGCGGCAAGGAATATGGTTCCGGTTCGTCTCGCGACTGGGCGGCCAAGGGAACGCTGCTGCTGGGCGTGCGGGTGGTGATCGCCGAGTCGTTCGAGCGTATCCACCGCTCCAACTTGATCGGCATGGGCGTCATTCCGCTGCAGTTCCCCACGGGGCAGTCGGCATCGTCACTCGGCCTGGATGGCACCGAGACCTTCGACGTCACCGGTATTGAAGAGCTCAACTCCGGCAAGACTCCCAAGACGGTGCATGTGAAGGCCACCAAGGACGGTGCCGACCCGATCGAGTTCGACGCGGTGGTGCGCATTGACACTCCGGGTGAGGCCGACTACTACCGCAACGGCGGCATCCTGCAGTACGTGCTGCGCAACATGCTGAAGTCGGGCTAGCCCCGAACCGTGCCCAAGGTCAGCGAGGACCATCTGGCGGCCCGCCGCCGCCAGATCCTCGACGGCGCTCGCCGTTGCTTTGCCGAGTACGGCTACGACAAGGCCACGGTCCGGCGTCTGGAACAGGCGATCGGCATGTCGCGCGGTGCGATCTTCCACCACTTCCGGGACAAGGACGCACTGTTTTTCGCGCTGGCACATGAGGATGCCGAGCGGATGGCCGATGTCGCATCCCGCGAAGGCCTCATCCAGGTGATGCGTGACATGCTGGCCGCGCCAGAGCAGTTCGACTGGCTGGCCACCCGGCTAGAGATCGCCCGCAAGCTGCGCAACGACCCGGAGTTCAGCCGCGGGTGGGCGGAGCGCTCCGCCGAGCTGGCGGCCGCGACCACCGATCGGCTACGTCGCCAGAAGCAGGCCAACAGGGTGCGCGACGACGTTCCCAACGAAGTGTTGCAGTGCTACCTGGACCTGGTTCTTGACGGGCTGGTTGCACGACTGGCATCCGGGGAGGATCCGCAACGGCTCACCGACGTTCTCGACTTGGTGGAGAACTCGTTGCGCCGCAGCTGATTTAGCGCGGCCGGGAACGGCGATTGGGCCCGCCGCGGCTACGCATCGTGGTACCGGATTCCCGCAGCATGCTGTGAACGGATCCGTACGAGCGGCCGGTGTTGGCAGCCAGATTGCGAATGCTGGCACCGGCTTCGTAGGCGTGGCGCAACTCATCCAGCAGCTGATCGCGCGTCTTCTTTGACTTTCGCATGGGCACCTCCATCGCTCCCCGGCACCTAGCGTAGAAACCCGCTGCCGCCAAAGGGCCACTTTGGACGAAATCGCCTGGCGCTATTCAGGCCAGCTCGATGAGGTCCCGGTACTCGTCGGACCAGTAGTCCTCGGTCGCGTCGGGCAGCAGCACCACGCGCTGGGGGTCGAGCGCCTCGGCCGCACCAGGGTCGTGTGTCACCAGCACCACCGCGCCCTGATAGCTGCGCAGCGCATCGAGGACCTGCTCGCGCGAGGCGGGATCGAGATTGTTGGTCGGTTCGTCGAGCAGCAGGACGTTCGCGGTGGAGGCCACCAGGCCGGCCAGCGCCAACCGGGTCTTTTCCCCACCGGAGAGCGTGCCGGCCGGTTGGTCGAGCTGCGGACCGGTAAACATGAACGCACCCAATAGCCCGCGCAACTCCTGCTCGCCGGATTCGGGTGCGGCGTGGCGAATGTTCTCCCAAACGGTCGCGTCGTTGTCGAGCGTGTCATGCTCCTGCGCGAAATAGCCGATCCGCAAACCGTGTCCAGGTTCCAGCCCGCCGGTATCGGGGTGCTCCACACCGGCCAACAAACGCAGCAGCGTGGTCTTACCGGCACCGTTGAGACCGAGCACGACCACCCGCGACCCCCGGTCGATCGCCAAGTCGACGCCGGTGAACACTTCCAGCGACCCGTAGGTCTTGCTCAGCCCCTTGACTACCAGCGGCACCCGGCCGCAGGCGGCCGGAGTGGGGAACTTGATTCGGGCCACCTTGTCGGCCACACGTTCCTCATCGAGCGCGGCCATCATCCGGTCCGCCCGGCGCAACATGTTCTGGGCGGCAACAGCTTTGGTCGCCTTAGCGCCCATCTTGGCAGCCTGGGTCCGCAGCGCGGTGGCCTTACGTTCGGCGTTAGCGCGTTCCCGGCGGCGACGTTGCTCGTCGGTAGCCCGGGCATCGAGGTACTTGTGCCAGCCCATGTTGTAGACGTCGACCTCGCCCCGAACGGCGTCCAGGAACCACACCCGGTTGACGACATCGGCGAGCAGCTCCACATTGTGGCTGATGATGATCAGCCCACCGGTATGCGCTCGCAGGAAATCGCGGAGCCAGCCAACCGAATCCGCGTCGAGATGGTTGGTCGGCTCATCGAGCAGCAAAACGGTGGACGAACCCGCGCCGGTGTCCGATGCCGCGAACAGGATGCGGGCCAGCTCCACCCGGCGGCGCTGGCCCCCGGACAAGGTACGTAGCTGCTGGGTGAGCACCCGTTCGGGCAGGCCGAGACTGGCGCAGATGCGGCTGGCTTCGCTTTCGGCGCCGTAACCGCCCAGCGCCACGAACCGCTCCTCGAGCTGGCCGTAGCGGCGGATGGCGCGGTCGCGGGCAGCGTCATCGGCCACCTCGGCCATCAGCGCCTGCTGTTTCTCCAGGTCGGTGAGCAACACGTCCAGGCCGCGGGCCGACAGCACCCGATCGCGAGCCAGCACTTCGAGGTCGCCCTCTTTCGGATCCTGTGGCAGGTATCCGATTTCACCGGCTCGGGTGACCGAACCGGCGTACGGTTCGCTCTCCCCCGCCAGGATGCGCAAGGTTGTCGTCTTGCCCGCTCCGTTGCGGCCGACCAGACCGATCCGATCGCCAGGTTGCACCCGCAAGTCCGGGCCGTCAGGCGAGAGCAGGATACGCGCGCCAGCGCGGACCTCCAGGTCCGTGGCCGTGATCACGATCTCTCTCCCTGCGTTGTGGTGTTACTTGTCATCGGTGAAAACCGCCGGCCGCTTCTCGGCGCGTGCGGCCACCGCTTCTTCGAAGTTTGCGGTCAGCAGGCGGACGAAGAGCTGGCCCAGCCCCTCGGCCTGCATGTGCCCCTCCAGGCTAGCGGCGTCTAGTCCACTCCACAGTGTGCGTTTGGTCAACTCAATTCCCGGCCTGGAGAAGGCCGCCATTCGTGCCGCGATCGCGTAACAGGTGTCCAGTAGCTGACCATCGGGCACCCGGCAGGACACCAGACCAATCCGCTCGGCTTCCTCCGCGGTGACATCGCGGCCGGTCAACATGATCTCGAAGGCGCGCGAGGACCCGATGGCCCTGGGCAACAGGTAACTCAGGCCCAGCTCGCTGGCGGTCAGCCCATTGTTGATGCCGGCGGCCCGGAAGTACGCGCTGGCCGCGGCCACCCGGACATCGGCGGCCAACGCCAGGCATAGTCCCCCACCGATGGCCGGCCCGTTGACCGCGGCGATCACCGGCTGATGCAAACGCCGCAGCATCAGGATCACTTCGTCGAGCAGCTCCATCGAACGCAGCGCGTATGTCGGCCGGGTCAATCCCCCAACGTTCGGAACGGCGCCCGCTGACTTGTGATCAGCGCCAGACGAGAAGCCCCGGCCAGCCCCGGTCAGCACCACCACCCGCACCGAGTTGTCGTAGCTGACCTCCTCGAGCACCTCCTTGAGCGGCACCATGACGTCGAAGGCCATGGAGTTCATCCGCTCGGGCCGGTTGAGGGTGACTAGCGCAATGTCTGGACGCGGGTGCTCTAACAGGACCAAAGACACCCGTGAACGGTATCGCGTAGGGCCACAGCACCGCGCGTAATGCCACCATCAGCGCACCGGGGCTGCTGGCACGCTGCCAGCCGTCAGACGACTTCGTAGGACTTGAGCTGTTGCACCAGGTCCTCGAGAGCCTCCGCGGGCAGCGCGCCGGGTTGGTTGAACAGCAGCTTGCCCTTCTTGAAGGCCATCAGCGTAGGAATGGACCGGATCTGGGCGGCCGCAGCCAGCTCCTGCTCGGCCTCGGTGTCAACCTTGGCGTACACGACGTCGGGGTGAGCCTCCGAGGACGCCTGGAACGTAGGCGCGAACGCGCGACACGGGCCGCACCAGGAGGCCCAGAAGTCGACCAGCACCATGTCGTTGTCGTTGACGGTTTCGCTGAACTTTGCAGCTGTTAAGTCTTGGGTAGCCATGTCAGCCATAACGCCGCGGCGGGGCGGGTTTGTTCCGGTCGAGCCTGCGGCGAACGCAAGCGGGGGCTAGAGCAGGCCCTTCTAGGCTACCGCCGGCTCGATCCGGTACTCCCGTAGGTGCCGCACCAGATCGTCCATGACCGCGGGGTTGGCGATGCCGGCTTGTTTGAACACCAGCTTGCCCTTCTTGAACGCCATCAATGTGGGCAGGTGTTTGACCGCCGCGGCGGAGACCAGCTCCTGCTCGGTCTCAAAGTTGACCTTGCCGTGCACGATGTCGGGGTGCTTGTCCGAGGACCCCTCGTAGGTGGGAGCGAAAACGTCACACGGTGCGCACAACGGCGCCCACACGTAGACCAACACACTGTCGTTTCCGTGGACGGTTTGCTTGAAGTTCGCTGCCGTCAGATCTTCGGTGGCCACTGGTTTCCTCACCCATCGCGCGTCGGTCCGGCATCGAGCCTACGTCGAGGGCAACCGCAGAGTTGTCCGCTTTGACCGCTTGGCTCACCAGCGCCTAGCGCACCGGCGATGCCGCGGCTCGCCAGGACCGGTTGGTCAGCAGCCGCATGCCGTTCAGCGCCACCAGCACGGTGGACCCTTCGTGACCCGCTACCCCCAGCGGTAGCGGCAACTGCCCGAACAGATCCCACAACACCAGCACACTGATGAAGGTTCCCGCGATGAACAGATTGGCGGTGACCACACGACGGGCCTGACAAGCCAGTCCGATCAGGGTCGGAATGGTGTGCAGTTCGTCGCGCACCGTGACGCCGTCGGCCGTCTGCAACGTCAGATCCGCGCCGGCACCCATGGCGACCGATGTGTGCGCCGCAGCCATGGCGGGCGCGTCGTTGACACCGTCGCCGACAACGAGCACCCGATGACCGCTGGCCTGCAGCGCCTGAACGGCTTCCACCTTCTGCTCGGGCAGCAGTGCGGCGCGTACGTCGGTGATCCCGGCGTGCTGTGCGACTCGTTGGGCCGCGCACGGGTTGTCGCCGGTGAGTAGCACCGGCGGGGCTGAGGTCAAGGCGGTCAGGGCCGCAACCGACGGTGCCGCATCCGCACGAACCTGGTCGGTGAGTCCGAGCACCCCGATAGCGACGCCGTTACGCAAGACGATGGCCGCGGTGGCACCGGCCTCCAGGATCGGGGCTAGTTCGGGCAGCGGGGCGCCCCGATAGCTGTGCGGGCTGCACACCTCGACAAACTCACGGCCGACGCTGGCCCGGACTCCGCGACCGGGCAGGGCGCGGAAGTCCTCGGCCCCCGGGATGGTGATACCACGCCGACGCACCTCCTCCACGATCGCCCGGCCCAACGGGTGCTCGCTGGATTGTTCTGCGGCAGCAGCTAATTGAAGCAATTTCTTGATACCGACATCGGCACTAAGCGGCTCGACGATGGCCAATTGCGGTAGCCCGAATGTCAATGTTCCGGTCTTGTCCAAAGCGACCACGCCGGTGTCGGCAAGGTGCTCCACGACAATCGCGGATTTGACCAGTACTCCGTGCCGGCCGGCATTAGCAATCGCCGAAAGCAACGGCGGCATGGTCGCCAGTACAACTGCGCACGGGGAGGCAACGATCATAAATGTCATCGCGCGCAACAAAACCACCTGCACCGGGGTACCCAACATCAGCGGAATGGCGATCAACGCAAGCGTGGCGATGACTACATCGATGGAGTAGCGCTGTTCGATCTTTTCAATGAACAGTTGAGTTTTGGCCTTGGTCACCGACGCTTCGGAAACCAGCTCGACGATGCGGGCCACTACCGTTTGCGACGGGTCGCGGGTGACCAGCAACTGCAAGACCCCTGAGCCGTTGACGGTGCCGGCGAACACCTCATCACCACGGCCCTTGGCAGCCGGCATGGACTCGCCGGTGATAGAGCATTGGTCGACTTCGGAGCATCCCGACAGCACCGCACCGTCGGCCGGTATGCGCTCGCCCGGGCGCACCACGACCCGATCGCCGACCACCAGCTCACTGGCCGCCACCACCTGCTCGTTGCCATCGACATCGAAGACCGTCGCCTGCTCCGGCGCCAGGTCTAATAACCCTTTGACCGAGTCAGCGGTGTGCTTGGTCGCGACATCATCGAGTGCGCCGGAGGTCGCAAAGATCACGATCAACAGCGCCCCATCGAAGATCTGCCCGATTGCCACGGCTCCGATTGCGGCCACGATCATCAGCAGATCCACGTCCAGGGCCCGATTCCGCAGCGCCTGGGCGCCGGCCCAGGCCGAACCCCATCCACCGGCCAGATAGCAGGCCAGATACGGCGTCCACCACACCGGCTCCGCAGCGCCGTTGAGCTGGGCCACCAGCCCGGTCAAGAACAGCGCCAGCGCGATTCCCGCCCAACGCACCGACATGACCGACCACAGCGCGGCACGCCAAGTCAACGGTCGAACGCTGGTGCTTGGAATGCGATCCGACCGATCTGACGAAGCCTCGGCAGCACTCACTTCAAACGCGGTCAAAGTCATTCCGGCGGCCTCACAGAGGGGTGGGAGTTCGTCAGGATGAACCGAGTCTAGGGACGCCAAGAACCCGGGAAAATCTCGATTGCATTGCGGTATGCGATTGAATTGGTCACTGCGACAAGGCAAGCCGCAATGTAAACGAAGCCGGCTTATGTCCGGCATCCTTCGTGAGCCCTAAACCGGGGACTCAGGGCAACCTCCCGCACCCATCTTCTTGGCCTCAGATGCCGCCTGAATTGCATCCTTGTTCATGCAATTTCAGCCGGGAAAGGATGCGCAATGGGCAAACAGATCCGGCAGAACTGCGGTAAAATTCTTCGGCCGCTGACGCTTCATACTGGAGGTGCGCGATGTCATTCGTGATTGCAGATATGCAGTGGGTGTCGGAGGCAGCCGGGAGCCTGGCTCGCATCGGATCACTGATCGAGACGGCGAACTCGGCGGCGGCGACTCAGGCCACCGCCGTGACGGCCGCGGCGGCCGATGAGGTCTCAGCCGCGGTCGCGTCTTTGTTCGGTTCGCACGGCCAGAGCTTCCAGGCCGTGAGCCTGCAAGCTGCGGCGTTTCATGAGCGATTCGTGCAAACACTGTTCGGCGGCGCGGCGGCGTACACCGCCGCGGAGGCTGCCAGCGTCAATCCGCTGCAGCCGCTGCTCGATGTGATCAACGCACCCACCCAGTTGCTGTTGAACCGCCCCCTGATCGGTAACGGCACCGATGGGACAGCGGCCAACCCGAACGGCTGGGCCGGCGGACTGCTCATCGGCGATGGGGGCAAGGGCTTCTCGTCAGCTACCGCCGGGGTGGCCGGTGGATCCGGTGGATCCGCGGGCCTGTTCGGCAGTGGTGGCGCCGGAGGAACCGGCGGAGGGGGCGCGCTCGGCGGCAACGGCGGCACGGGAGGGCTGCTGCTCGGCAACGGCGGGGCCGGCGGTATGGGCGGCACCGGTAGTACCGCCGGAGCCGGCGGCTCTGCCCTGCTGATCGGTATGGGCGGCGCCGGCGGTACCAGCGGTCTGGCTGGGATCGGTGGCCTCGGCGGCAATGGCGGGCTGCTGTTCGGCAACGCCGGTGATGGCGGCAGCGGCGTCTTCGGCGGTGGTAACGGTGGCAGGGCCTGGCTGCTGGGCAACGGGGGCACGGGCGGGGACTCGAGTTCCATGGGCAACTCCGGCAATGGCGGCAACGCCGGCTTCTTCGTCGGCAACGGCGGTATTGGCGGCACCGGCGGCTCGAACGCCAACGGCGGGGTGGGCGGCCAGGCCGGGCTCATCGGCAACGGCGGGGCCGGTGGCGATGGCGGCGGAGTCAGCGGCAACGGCGGCAACGGTGGCAACGCGCTGCTGATCGGCAATGGCGGCGACGGTGGCACCGGCGGTGGCACCGGCACCGACGGTCTCGGCGGAACCCGTGGGCTGCTGTTCGGCCAGGACGGCACCAACGGCTAGTGGCAGGTCAGTCCGCCCGCGGCTGGTTACGGTTGCGTACGTTTTGCCCGCTCGGAGAGACTAAGCCCCGGAAAGCGCCGATCAGCCGAGTCGAAGGGAACTGCATTGGGGCACTACATCGCCAACGTCCGTGATCTCGAGTTCAACCTATTCGAGGTTCTCGATGTCGGCGCCGTCCTCGGCACCGGAAAGTACAGCGAACTCGATGCCGACACCGTTCGTACGATCCTGTCCGAAGCGGCGCGCTTGGCCGAGGGCCCGGTCGCCGAAACCTTTGCCGCCGCGGACCGCAACCCACCGGTATTTGACCCGGCCACCCACTCCATCAGCGTGCCCGATGAGCTAGTCAAGACCGTCCAGGCCATCAAAGACGCCGAGTGGTGGCGCCTGGGCTTGGCCGAGGAGATCGGCGGAATGCCCGCCCCTCCGCCACTGACCTGGGCCGTCAACGAAATGATCTTCTGCGCCAACCCGTCTGCGGGCTTCTTCATCCTGGGCCCGACGATGGCGCAATCGCTCTACGCCGAGGGCAACGAGGAGCAACGGCGATGGGCGGCAATGGGAATCGAGCGCGGGTGGCAGGCCACCATGGTGCTCACCGAGCCCGATGCGGGCTCTGACGTCGGCGCCGGCCGCGCCAAGGCCATCGAACAACCCGATGGCACCTGGCACATCGAAGGCGTCAAGCGGTTCATTTCCGGTGGCGACGTAGGCGACACGAGCGAGAACATCTTCCATCTGGTGTTGGCCCGTCCCGAAGGCGCCGGTCCAGGCACCAAAGGGCTGAGTCTGTTCTACGTCCCGAACTACTTGTTCGACCCCGACACTGGGGAACTCGGGCCGCGCAACGGCGTCTACGTGACCGGCCTGGAGCACAAGATGGGCCTGAAGTCCTCCCCGACCTGCGAGGTGACGTTCGGCGCCACCGACGTACCCGCGGTGGGTTACCTGGTCGGCGGGGTGCACAACGGGATCGCTCAGATGTTCACCGTGATCGAGCACGCGCGAATGACGATCGGGGTGAAGTCCTCCGGGACGCTGTCCACCGGCTACCTCAACGCACTCGCCTATGCCAAGGAGCGGGTGCAGGGCGCGGATCTGACCCAGATGACCGATAAGACCGCGCCACGGGTCACGATCATGCATCACCCCGATGTGCGCCGTAGCCTGATGACCCAGAAGGCCTACGCCGAGGGGCTGCGGGCGCTGTATCTGTATGCCGCAGCGCACCAGGACGACGCTGTTGCGCAACGGGTTTCGGGCGCGGACCACGACATGGCGCACCGCGTCGACGATCTGCTGCTGCCGGTGGTCAAGGGTGTCGGGTCGGAACGGGCCTACGAAATCCTCACCGAGTCGCTGCAGACCCTGGGCGGTTCCGGCTTCCTGTCCGACTATCCGATCGAGCAGTACATCCGCGACGCCAAGATCGATTCCCTCTACGAAGGCACCACCGCCATCCAGTCACTGGACTTCTTCTTCCGCAAGATCGTCCGTGACCACGGTCAGGCGCTGCAGTTCGTGACGGCTCAGATCACACAGACCATCGACAACGTCGATCCGTCGCTGAAACCGCAAGCCGAGCTGCTACAGACCGCGCTCGACGACGTCACCGCGATGACGGGCACACTGACCACCTACCTGATGTCGGCCGCCCAGCATCCGACCGACATCTACAAGGTGGGGCTCGGGTCGGTGCGCTACCTGCTCGCGGTCGGAGACTTGATCATCGGTTGGCGGCTGCTGGTGCAGGCCGGCGTCGCACACGCTGCGCTGGCCGACTCCCCCAGCAAGGACGACGAGGCCTTCTACAAAGGCAAGATCGCCGTGGCGACCTTTTTCGCCAAGAACATGCTGCCGAAGCTGACCGGAGTGCGGGCCGTCATCGAATCCATCGACGACGAGATCATGCGCATTTCCGAAGAAGCCTTCTGAGGCCCCTGACGTCAGAAGTCAAAAATTGTCTGCCCACCCCCGGTTGGGCAGGGAACGCCGGAGCCCTGACCGTTGTCTGATATGTCTGATATTGCACGGTGTTGAACGCGTAGCTGCTATTGCCGTAGGTGACGGCGCCCGAACCGGTGGGGGTGCCCAGAGACTGCAGATTGACGTCTTGAGGCCGGACCAACAGGCCACTGGCTCCGGTATCGACCGTCACGGCGATGCCGGGGCCCCCGCCGACCGAGATGGTCACCACTGGGTTGCCGTATTGGTCCACCCGCATCAGGATTTCGTTCGCGGGTAGCGGGGTGCCGGTGCCCGCGGCCCCGGCTTGGCCCCACAGCCAGCCCCCCAGGCCACCGGTGCCACCATCCCCGCCGCGCAGGCCGGCCCCGCCCATTCCGCCGTTGCCGATCAGACCTGCGTTTCCGCCCGCGCCCCCAGCCACGCCGGCATGCGTGCTGTTGCCACCGCTTCCGCCGTTGCCATACAACCACCCACCGGCTCCGCCGGGTGTCCCTATGCCTTGGGCGTTGGTATAGCCGTTGGCCCCGTTGCCGATCAGCGGACGTCCAGTCAACTCCAGAAATGGCCCGTTGACCAGGGCGGTCGATGCGTTGACCGCGTTCGAGAACAGCTGATTTGCGTTGGCGGACTCGGCACCGAGATATGCAGCCGCGTCGGCCGCCAGCTTGCTGGCCAACTGGTCATAGGCGGTTGCCAACTGACCTGCCAGCGCTTGGTACTGCTGACCGAAGCCTCCCAGCAGTGTTGCCGCGGCCGCAGAGACCGCATCGGCGGCCGCGGCGGTAAGTTCGGTGGTCGAAATCGCCGCCGCCGCGTTTGCCGCGTTGACCGAAGAACCGATGCCCTGCAAGTCGGCCGCCGCCGAAGTCACCAGCTCGGGCGCCACCACCAGAAGAGACACATAAGCCCCCTCACTCGCCAGCGACGGATGCCACACCTAGCCGGTAAGTCGACTTGGAACAGTGTGGTCGAAGTCACAGTCTAGATGTTGGCCACGGCCGAGCATAGGCCAGAAACAATACAGGTTAATGACCAACTGTATGGCGACAGATTGTCGGCCGGCGCGGGCCGACGGAGCGTCGAGTCAGACGGTAAAACCAAGGGCGCGCAGCTGCTCCCGCCCGTCCTCGGTGATCTTGTCCGGCCCCCACGGCGGGTTCCACACCCAGTTGATCTGCATCTCGTTGACCAGGCCGCTGCCGACCAACGCGCTGCGCGACTGATCCTCGATGACATCGGTCAGCGGACAGGCCGGCGAGGTCAACGTCATGTCGATCAGCGCGACGGTACCGTCCTCTCCTTCGGCCAGGTTCAGTCCGTAGACCAGCCCCAGATCGACGACATTGATGCCCAGTTCGGGGTCGACGACGTCGCGCATCGCCTCCTCGATGTCGGCGAGCATCTCTTCATTGGGAGCGGTGGTTTCACTCATCGCTGACCTCCTCCACGTGTTCGCCGCCTTCGGCTAGCGCATTTGCGGTAATAGCCTGGGCCAGTGCGTCTTTGAAGGCCATCCAGCCAAGCAAGGCACACTTCACCCGAGCCGGATACTTCGCGACGCCGGCAAACGCAACTCCGTCGCCCAGGACATCCTCGTCGCCCTGCACGGTTCCGCGCGAGGACACCATTTGGCTGAAGGCGTCGACGGTCTCGAGCGCCTCTGGCACCGTTTGCCCGATCACCTGCTGGGTCAGCACCGAGGTAGCGGCTTGGCTGATGGAACAACCTTGCCCGTCATAGGAAACGTCTGCAATCGTCGCCCCGTCATTGGACAGTGTGACCCGCAGGGTGACTTCGTCGCCGCAGACCGGGTTGACGTGGCTGACCTGGGTGGCGAACGGCTCCCGCAATCCACGATGCTGCGGGTGCTTGTAGTGATCGAGGATCACGTCTTGATACATCTGCTCCAGTCGCAACTTCAGCCTCTCCCAAAGAAATTCAGCGACCGCTGCACACCGGCCAACAGCCGGTTCACCTCGTCGCGGGTATTGTACACCGCGAACGACGCGCGCGCGGTTGCGGCTACGCCGAACTTGCGGTGCAGCGGCAATGCGCAGTGATGCCCGACCCGGACCGCGACGCCTTCGTCATCGAGCACCTGACCGACATCGTGGGCGTGCACCCCATCAACGACGAACGACACCGGCGACCCGCGGTTCTCCATCGACGTGGGTCCGATGATACGGACGCCCTCGATGGCCGAGAGCCCCTCGATGGCCGCGGCAACCAGGTCACGCTCGTGGGCTTCGATGACATCCATACCGATGGCGTCCAGATAGCGCGACGCTGCCGCCAATCCGACCACTTGGGAGGTCATCGGGGTGCCCGCCTCGAAGCGCTGGGGCGCGGGCACGTACGTGCTGGCCTCCATGGTCACCGTTTCGATCATCGAACCGCCGGTGAGGAACGGCGGCATCGCCGCCAACAGCTCACGACGGCCATAGAGCACACCGATTCCGTTGGGACCCAGCATTTTGTGTCCCGAGAAGGCGGCGAAATCCACATCAAGTTTGTGAAAGTCGACCGGCTGATGCGGCACCGACTGGCAGGCATCCAAAACCGTCAGCGCCCCCACCGCTTTGGCGCGAGACACCAATTCGGCCACCGGCGCCAACGCACCGGTCACGTTCGAATGATGGGTGAAAGTAACAACTTTGACGCGCTCATCGAGCTGCAGTGAATCGAGGTCGATACGCCCCTCGTCGGTCACCGAGTACCAACGCAACGTTGCCCCGGTGCGCCGGGCGAGTTCCTGCCACGGAATCAGGTTGGCGTGGTGTTCGAGTTCAGTGGTGACGATGACGTCGCCCGGGCCGATGGCTCGGTCGAACCGGCTGTCCCCCAGCACGTATGACACCAGATTGAGTGACTCGGTGGCGTTCTTGGTGAACACCAGTTCGTCGGGCTCGGCACCGACGAAGGCCGCGATGTCGGCTCGGCCCTGCTCGTAGGCGTCGGTGGCCTCTTCCATCAGCTGATGGGCACCGCGATGCACCGCGCCGTTGCACGTGATGAGAAATTCCCGCTCGGCATCGAGCACCTGCAGCGGGCGCTGCGATGTGGCACCGGAATCCAGGTAGGCCAACTGATTTCCGCTACGCATGACGCGCTGCAGGATCGGGAAGTCGGCCCGGATCGCCGCGAGGTCCAGACGCGCCACCGAGACAGTCATTTTCAGGCCCCTGCGGCCGCCGCTTGGGTAAAGCGGACGTACCCGTTCTGCTCGAGTTCGTCGGCCAGCTCGGGCCCACCGGACTCGGCGATGCGGCCGCCGACGAACACGTGGACAAACTCTGGACGGATGTAACGCAGAATGCGGGTGTAGTGGGTGATCAACAAGATGCCGCCGTGTTCTGCCTCCGCGTAGCGGTTTACCCCCTCGCTGACCACGCGCAACGCGTCGACGTCGAGGCCGGAGTCGGTCTCGTCGAGAATGGCGATCTTGGGCTTGAGTAGTTCCAGCTGCAGAATCTCATGGCGCTTCTTCTCGCCGCCGGAAAAGCCCTCGTTGACGCTGCGCTCGGCGAACACGGGGGCGATCTCGAGGGCGGCCATCGCGGCCTTGACCTCTTTGACCCAGTGCCGCAGCTTCGGCGCCTCGCCGCGGATGGCCGTCGCGGCCGAACGCAGGAAGTTCGACACCGAGACACCGGGCACCTCGACGGGGTACTGCATGGCCAGAAACAGTCCGGCTCGGGCGCGCTCGTCGACACTCATCTCCAGCACGTCGGCGCCGTCTAGCGTGATGGAACCCGATGTCACCTGGTACTTGGGGTGACCGGCGATGGCGTAGGACAACGTGGACTTGCCGGAGCCGTTGGGGCCCATCAAAGCGTGTGTCTCACCGGATTTCACGGTGAGATCGACGCCCTTGAGGATGGGAATCTCGCGCTCGCCCTCGGCGGCGTTGGGATTCTCGACGCTGACGTGCAGGTCCTTGATAATCAATGTGGTCATGAGGCTGCTGTATTTTCCGTCTTCTCTGTTGCCTGTGATTCGGTGATTTCCAGTTCGTGTTCAATGGCGCCGATCAAGCGTTCCCGCACCTCTGGAACCGCGATTTTGGAGATGATCTCGCCGAAGAAACCACGGATCACCAACCGGCGGGCCTGCTCTTCGGGGATGCCCCGAGAGCGCAGGTAGAACAGTTGCTCATCGTCGAAACGCCCGGTCGCACTGGCGTGGCCGGCGCCGGCAATCTCGCCGGTCTCGATCTCCAGATTGGGCACCGAGTCCGCACGAGCCCCGTCGGTGAGCACCAGGTTGCGGTTCACTTCGAAGGTGTCGGTGCCGGTGGCGGCGGCACGGATCAGCACGTCACCCACCCACACGGTGTGCGCGTCCGGCAGGGCCGACCCCGGATCGCCTTGCAGTGCACCCTTGTACAGCACGTTGGACTTGCAGTCCGGCTGAGCGTGATCGACCAGCAGCCGCGACTCCAGGTGCTGGCCGTCGTCAGCGAAGTACAGGCCCAGCAGGTCGGCATCGCCCCCGGGTGCGGTGAAGCGCACGTTGGCCGACATCCGCACCACTTCGCCGCCCAATGTCACGGTCACGTGGCGCAATACCGCGTCCTTGCCCAGCTTGGCGTGATGTGCGCTCAGGTGAACGGTGTCATCAGCCCAGTCCGCGATCCACACCACGGTGAGCCGGGCACAGTCGCCGACCACGAACTCGACGTTGTCGGCGTAGGTTCCACTGCCGCGGTGGTCGACCACCACGACGGCTTCACCCAGCTCCTCGACCCTGATCTGCAGGTGCCCGTAGGCAACCGCGCCTTCACCGGGGCCGGTGATGGTGATGTTTACCGGCTCGCCCAGCTGGGTGTCCCGCCCGACGGTGACCAACGTTGCCGAGTTGAACGATGAGAAAGCCTGGGCGGCAACACGATCGGCGGGAACACCGCCCTGGCCCAACCGCTCGTCGCCGCGGCGTACCGTCTCTACCCGCAGACCGGCCTGTTCACCGACGGTGAGCTGGGCACTGCCCGAGGCAGCTGCGGAGCCGTCGTGCAGACCGCGCAACCGCTTCAGCGGAGTGAACCGCCAAAGCTCGTCGCGGCCGTGCGGAACCTCGAAGGCGTCGACGTCGAAAGATGCGAAGAGCTCACCTTTGTTCAGTGCGGCGGCCGTCGTCAGATTGTCAACGGTCATCCGACCGCACCCTCCATCTGCAGCTCGATTAGCCGGTTGAGCTCGAGCGCGTACTCCATCGGCAGTTCCTTGGCGATCGGCTCGACAAAGCCGCGCACCACCATCGCCATCGCCTCGTCTTCGGTCAACCCACGGCTCATCAGGTAGAACAGCTGGTTTTCACTGACCTTGGACACGGTGGCCTCGTGGCCCATCGTGACGTCGTCCTCGCGGATGTCAACGTAGGGGTAGGTGTCACTGCGGCTGATCGTATCGACCAGCAGCGCATCACATTTCACACTGGACCGCGACCCGTGTGCACCCTTGTTGACCTGAACCAGGCCCCGGTAGGAGGTTCGGCCGCCACCGCGCGCGACCGACTTGGACACGATGTTGCTCGACGTGTTGGGCGCCAGGTGCAGCATCTTGGCGCCGGTGTCCTGGTGCTGGTCCTCGCCCGCGAACGCCACCGACAGCACTTCGCCCTTGGCGTGTTCGCCGGTCATCCACACCGCCGGGTACTTCATGGTGACCTTGGATCCGATGTTGCCGTCGATCCACTCCATGGTGGCGCCGGCCTCGGCGCGGGCCCGCTTGGTGACCAGGTTGTAGACGTTGTTCGACCAGTTCTGAATGGTGGTGTAGCGCACCCGCGCATGCGGTTTCACGATGATCTCGACGACGGCCGAGTGCAGCGAGTCCGACTTGTAGATCGGCGCGGTGCAGCCCTCGACGTAGTGCACGTAGGAACCCTCGTCGGCGATGATCAGCGTCCGCTCGAACTGACCCATGTTCTCGGTGTTGATCCGGAAGTAGGCCTGCAGCGGGATGTCGACGTGCACGCCCGGCGGGACGTAGATGAAACTTCCGCCCGACCACACCGCGGTATTCAGCGCGGAGAACTTGTTGTCCCCGGCCGGGATCACGGTGCCGAAGTACTGCTTGAAGATCTCCGGGTGTTCGCGCAGACCGGTGTCGGTGTCCAAGAAGATGACGCCCTGGGCCTCCAGATCCTCGCGGATCTGGTGGTAGACCACCTCTGACTCATACTGGGCCGCCACACCGGCGACCAGGCGCTGCTTCTCGGCTTCCGGAATGCCCAGGCGATCGTAGGTGTTGCGGATGTCTTCGGGCAGATCGTCCCAGCTGGCAGCCTGCTTCTCGGTGGAGCGCACGAAGTACTTGATGTTGTCGAAGTCGATGCCCGCGAGGTTGGAGCCCCAATTCGGCATGGGCTTGCGCTCGAAGATGCGCAGCGCCTTGAGCCGAGTTTGCAGCATCCATTCGGGCTCGTTCTTCTTGGCGGAGATATCGCGGACCACGGCCTCGGACAACCCGCGCTGCGCGGCCGCGCCGGCCGCGTCGGAGTCCGACCAGCCGTAGCCATAGTTGCCCAGTGAGGCGATGGCCTCATCCTGGGTCAGCGGTTCGGCCGCGGTCTTGGCTTCTGGTGTGAGTGTCATGCGGACGCTCCTCCGGTGCTCGTCAGGTGTTGGCGCGGGCTGGGCGCCGGGGTTAGGGGCACGTGGGTGGTGCAGGCACAGTCTCCGTTGACGATGGTCGCCAACCGCTGTACGTGAGTGCCGAGCACCTCCGCGATGGCCTGCTGCTCGGCTTCACACAACTCCGGGAATTCCTCGGCCACATGGGACACCGGGCAGTGGTGCTGGCAGATTTGCACACCGTGGATCGGCCCACCCACCCGGGTGGTTGTGGCGACGTAGCCCGTCTTGGTCAGTGCACTGGCGACACGCTCGGCCGCCGCTTCGACCGCGGCGTCGTCAGGGCTGGCAGCGGCCGGCACACCGGCCAGGATGGCATCGATCCGGCGCCGGGCGAACGTGCGCACCGCGTCATCACCACCGATTTCACGGAGTTGGCGCATCGCCGCCGCCGCCAGGTCATCGTAGGAGTGCTCGAGCTTGGCCCGGCCTCCCGGCGTCAGCCGGTAGCGCTTGGCGGGCCGTCCACGTCCCGCCTGCTGCCACGGGGCGGCAGGCGCGGATTCGGCGTCGCCCGCGTCGATCAAGGCATCGAGATGGCGACGTACACCGGCAGCCGAGAGCCCGAGCCGGTCCCCGATCTCGCCGGCGGTGATGGATCCGGATTCCAGGAGCAACCGCACGATGGCCCTGCGGGTGTGGCCATCCGACCCGGCCACCAGAGCTGCACTGTGGGCAGCACTGAACTCCGGTTGGATTTTCACAACACCAGTGTGACGCAATTCCGGGCATCGGTCTAGCAAGGATGCCCTGGCTAGGGGGTTGCGCTGGTCACACCCGAGCGACGCGACGGCACCGCGTGGTGTGCCGCTACGCTGCTCTGATGGCAGCCCGCCACCACACGCTGAGCTCATCGATCGCCAGCTTGCACGGCGACGAGCAGGCGGTGGGCTCGCCGCTGAACGCCGCCGAACTCACCGCACTGGCACGAACTCGCCTGTTCGGGGCCACCGGAACCGTCCTGATGAGCATCGGCGCGCTGGGTGCCGGCGCCAGGCCAGTAGTCCAGGACCCCACGTTCGGAGTGCGGTTACTCAACCTTCCGTCGCGAATACAGACGGTGTCATTGACCATGACGACCACCGGTGCGGTCATGATGGCGCTGGCTTGGCTGATGCTCGGCCGGTTCGCGCTGGGCAAGCGGCGGATGTCGCGCGGGGAACTGGACCGCACGCTGGTGTTGTGGATGCTGCCGCTGCTGATCGCACCACCGATGTACAGCAAGGACGTCTACTCCTACCTGGCCCAAAGCCAGATCTCGAGGGACGGGCTGGACCCCTACCGGGTGGGACCGGCATCGGGTCTGGGACTGGGCCACGTCTTCACGCTGTCGGTCCCCAGCTTGTGGCGGGAAACGCCGGCACCCTACGGCCCCCTGTTCTTGTGGATCGGCCGCGGAATCTCGGATTTGACCGGCGAGAACATCGTCGCCGCGGTGCTCTTCCACCGACTGGTGGTGTTGATCGGCGTGGCGTTGATCGTGTGGGCAACCCCACGCCTGGCCCAACGCTGCGGGGTGGCCGAGGTCAGCGCGCTATGGCTGGGCGCGGCCAATCCGCTGCTGTTCATGCACCTGGTTGCCGGCATCCACAACGAGGCACTGATGCTCGGACTGATGCTGACCGGCGCCGAGTTCGCGCTGCGAGGTCTTGACGCGCCGCGGCTCATACCGCTTTCCGGGCGGCCCCGTCCGGCGCCCAGGCGCGCCAGTAGCGCGGAGCGCAGCCGGGCAATCAAGGCTCGTGCCGCCGCCTGGGAACCGCTGGGCATGCTGGCGGGCGGGGCGATCCTGATCGCGCTGTCGTCGCAGGTGAAGTTGCCGTCGCTGCTGGCGCTGGGCTTTATCACGATGGCATTGGCGTACCGCTATGGCGGCACGATCAAGGCGCTGCTGGTGTGCGGCAGCGCGATGTCCGCGCTGGCGCTGTCGGTGATGGCCGTGGTCGGCTGGGCCAGCGGGCTGGGGTTCGGCTGGATGTCCACCCTGGGAACCGCCAACGTGGTGCGCAGCTGGATGTCGCCGCCAACGCTGCTGGCGCTGGGCACCGGGCAGGTCGGGATCCTGCTGCGCCTGGGTGATCACACCACCGCGGTGCTGTCGCTGACCCGCGCCATGGGCGTCTTGATCATCATGGTGATGGTCAGCTGGCTGCTGCTCGCCGTGTTCCGCGGCCGCCTGCACCCGATCGGAGGGCTTGGCGTCGCGCTGGGCCTCACGGTGCTGTTGTTTCCGGTTGTGCAGCCCTGGTATCTGCTCTGGGCGATCATTCCGATGGCCGCCTGGGCCACCCGCACCGGATTCCGGGTGGCAACCATCATCATCACCCTCATCGTCGGCATCTTCGGCCCTACCGCCAATGGCGATCGGTTCGCGCTATTCCAAATCGTTGATGCCACCCTGGCCAGCGCGATCATCGTGTTGGTGCTGATGGCCCTCACCTACCACCGGTTGCCTTGGAGGGCGCTGCCGGTCGAGTCGCCCCCTCCGGCCGAGGTGACCCAACCGGCGGAAGCGAGTCAGCAGGCCGAACCAAACCAACAGGGCGAATCGAATCAGCCGGAGACCGCGGACCCGGCCGCCAAGCCTCCGGCGACCCGGCGACCGACGTCGACAACCGACGCCTACGCTGACTCGACGTGAGCTCGGACCCCAAATACCCCGCAGCAGGCCGGGGCACCGAAATCGTGGTGAGGCTGCGCGGGGTCGGCAAACAGTACGGCTCTGTGACGGCGGTCTCCAACCTCGATTTGGAGGTGCGCGCCGCAGAGGTGATGGCCCTGCTGGGGCCTAACGGAGCCGGGAAGACCACAACCGTCGAGATGTGTGAGGGCTTCGTGCGCCCGGACGCCGGCAGCATCGAGGTGCTGGGGCTGGACCCGATCGCCGATAACGCACGCCTGCGGCCCCGCATCGGTGTGATGCTGCAGGGCGGGGGCGGCTATCCGGCGGCACGCGCCGGCGAGATGCTCGACCTGGTCGCTTCCTACGCCGCCGACCCGCTAGATCCACGCTGGTTGTTGGACACCCTCGGACTGACCGATGCGGCACGGACCACCTACCGGCGCCTGTCCGGGGGACAACAGCAGCGCCTCGCCCTGGCCTGCGCCCTGGTGGGGCGTCCCGAGCTGGTGTTTCTGGACGAGCCCACCGCCGGGATGGACGCTCATGCCCGCCTGTTGGTGTGGGAATTGATCGACGCCCTGCGCCGCGACGGGGTGACGGTGGTGCTGACCACCCACCAACTCAAGGAGGCCGAGGAGCTCGCCGACCGGCTGGTCATCATCGATCATGGCGTCATGGTGGCTGAGGGAACCCCGAGCGAATTGATGCGCAGCGGCGCTAAAGACCAATTGAGATTCACCGCGCCACCGCGGCTTGACCTGTCGTTGTTGGTGTCGGCGCTGCCGGAGGATTACCGGGTCACCGAGGTGACTCCGGGCGAATACCTGGTCGAAGGCAACGTCGATCCGCAGGTGCTGGCGGCGGTCACGGCGTGGTGCGCGCGCATCGACGTCCTGGCCACCGACATGCGGGTCGAGCAACGCAGCCTCGAGGACGTGTTCCTCGATCTCACCGGTAGGAAGTTGCGATCGTGACGCAGACCAACGGCGAAGGCACCTTTCCCGTAGGCACCTTCACCCCGGACCCGCGGCCGAGTGCCGTGCCCCGGATGCTGGCCGCTCAGTTCGGTCTGGAGCTGAAACTGCTGCTGCGCAACGGTGAGCAGCTGCTACTGACCATGTTCATCCCGATCACCCTGCTGATTGGTCTGACACTGCTGCCCCTCGGCTCTTTCGGCCAGCACCGAGCCGCCACCTTTGTGCCGGTGATCATGGCGCTGGCCGTGATCTCCACCGCATTCACCGGGCAGGCCATCGCGGTGGCATTCGACCGCCGATACGGGGCACTCAAACGGCTCGGAGCAACCCCGCTGCCCGTCTGGGGGATCATCGCCGGCAAGTCGCTGGCCGTCGTCGCCGTGGTGTTCCTGCAGGCAATCGTGCTGGGCGCCATCGGCTTCGCCCTGGGCTGGCGCCCGGCGCTGGCCGCGCTGGCGCTGGGTGGCGCGGTGATTGCCCTGGGTACCGCCGGTTTCGCGGCTCTCGGCCTGCTGCTCGGCGGCACGTTACGGGCCGAGATCGTGCTGGCGGTCGCCAACCTGATGTGGTTCGTGTTCGCCGGCTTCGGCGCGCTGACGGTCGAAACCGATGTGATTCCCACCGCGGTCAAGTGGGCGGCGCGGCTCACTCCGTCGGGTGCGCTCACCGAGGCGCTGTCGCGGGCGATGGTCCTGTCGGTGGACTGGTTCGGCGTGGTTGTGCTGGCCGTGTGGGGAACGCTGGCGGCGCTGGCGGCGCGGCGCTGGTTCCGCTTCACCTGATACCCGTTCTACTACGTGACGTAGTTGTCGCTACGATCGGGCGGTGGCCCTCGGACGAGTCTTGCTGCGGTTGGTTGACCTGCTCCCCGACCCGAGCCTGCGCGTTCAGCGGATCATCGCCGCGGCCGTCATCCTGACCCAGGGCGGCATCGCCGTCACCGGCGCAATCGTCCGCGTCACGGCCTCGGGCCTGGGTTGTCCGACCTGGCCACAGTGTTTTCCCGGCAGCTTCACCCCGGTGGCGGTCGCCGAGGTGCCCCGAATCCATCAGGCCGTCGAGTTCGGGAATCGGATGATCACCTTCGCGGTGGTCATCACCGCGGCGCTGGCCGTGTTGGCCGTCACCCGGGCACGGCGGCGCACCGAGGTGCTGGTCTATGCGTGGCTGATGCCGGCCTCCACGGTGGTGCAGGCCGTGATCGGTGGCATCACGGTGCGCACCGGGCTGCTGTGGTGGACGGTAGCCATCCATCTGCTGGCATCGATGACGATGGTCTGGTTGTCGGTGTTGCTCTATGCCAAAGTCGGCCAGCCCGACGAAGGCGTTGCGCACGAACTTGTGGTCAGGCCGCTGCGCGCCCTCGCCGTGCTCAGCGCGGTGAATCTGGCCGCGGTCCTGGTAACGGGCACGTTGGTGACGGCGGCCGGCCCGCATGCGGGCGACAAGAGCCCCAGCCGGACGGTGCCGCGACTGAAAATCGAGATCACCGATCTGGTGCACCTGCACTCATCGCTGCTGGTTTCCTACCTCGCGTTGCTGGTCGGGCTGGGGTTCGGGCTCCTGGCCGTCGGCGCCACCCACGCGATCCTGCGGCGGCTGACCGTCCTGGTGGTGTTGGTTTTCGCCCAAGCCGGTGTGGGCACCGTGCAGTACTACACGGGAGTGCCCGCCGCTCTGGTTGCCGTCCACGTGGCGGGGGCCGCGGCCTGTACCGCAGCGACCGCGGCGCTATGGGCGTCGATGCGAGAACGGACCCAGGCCGAGGCCTCCCAGGGCTGACTGGACGCTCAGCGCGAACTCACGCTGGGCCCGGTCTCGGGTGGCTGTGTCCAAGCGCCGCCAGCCCAACGACGGGTCGATCAATTGCAGTTCCAGTAGCCGAGTACCGACCAGGTGGGCCCGGGCGCAGAGCAGCTCCCCCGCCTGCACGCCGGCCGCGGCGGCCGCGGCCCGCAACGCCGCAGCACCGATATCCCAGATCTCGAAGTCCGGCTCGCCCTGACGTAGCGCGTTTTCCTGGGTGGTGAACGCGTGCGAGGGCCGCCCACCCACAAAAATCAGCACCGCCTCGGGAACCGGATCACCGACGTGCACCAGCGCCGATTGTCCTGCCGCGTGGAGTTCATCGACATATTCCGCGGCCTTGGCGTGATCACTGAAACGCCGCGTGCCGGTGCCTACGCCGGGGCCGATGAACACCTGAGGTGCTGGCAGCGACCGCAACCGCTCCCCCGGCCGGCACATCTGGCTGGGTAGCATCGGCACGCCCCTGTTCGCCAGGTCGTCCAAGTAGCGCCGGTGTGCATTCCAGGCCACCACCGCGGGCGGGTTGAGCAGATTGCGGACGCCGCCGGTCCAGGCCACAAACTCGTCGAGCCGACGGGCGTAGTCGCGGGTGGCCCGCAGGATCACCAGGTCCGCGCCACTGATGTCGGGATCGTCCCACGACAACCAATGCGCGTGCAGACCGCGGCGGCGCAGGGCCGCAACCAGCCCGGCGTCGTCGCCATCACCGGCTGGTTGGTGCGGCCAACCCGCCAAGACGACGCGCGGATGGAAGACGTCCGGCCGGGCCAACTTCATGGTCGGGCATGATAGCGGCGTGCACGCAATTGAAGTCAGCCAAACAGGCGGTCCCGAAGTCCTCAGCTACGTCGAGCGGCCGCAACCCGAGCCCGGTCATGGCGAGCTGGTGATCAAGGCCGAGGCGATCGGTGTCAACTTCATCGACACCTACTTCCGGTCGGGAAGTTATCCACGGGAGCTCCCGTTCGTCATCGGCTCGGAGGTATGCGGAACCGTGGTAGCCCTCGGCCCGGGCGCCACGGCGGCCGATGCCGGCGGGATTGCTGTGGGCGACCGCGTGGTCGGCGCCTCCGCGAACGGCGGCTACGCCGAATTCTGCACTGCACCGGCGGCTCTGACCGCCAAGGTGCCCGACGGTGTCAGCGCCGAAGTGGCCGCATCGGCACTGCTGAAGGGCCTCACCGCGCACTATCTCCTGAAGTCGGTGTACCCGGTTGCCGACGGCGACGCCATCTTGGTGCATGCCGGCGCCGGCGGCGTCGGGCTGATTCTGACGCAATGGGCTACTCACCTGGGGGCACGGGTGATCAGCACCGTCTCAACTCCGGAAAAGGCCAAGCTCCCCAGGGATGCCGGCGCGGCCGAAGTGCTGGACTACCCTACCGACGCTTGGCAGTTCGGCGGACAGGTGCGCGCCCTGACTGATGGTGCCGGTGTGGCCGCCGTCTACGACGGAGTCGGGGCAACGACGTTCGACGCCAGCCTGGCCAGCCTGGCCGTACGCGGGACGCTCGCATTGTTCGGCGCCGCCAGTGGTCCCGTTCCTCCAGTCGAACCGCAACGGCTCAATGCGGCCGGCTCGGTGTATCTCACCCGTCCGTCGCTGTTCCACTTCATCCGCACCGCCGAGGAATTCAGCTGGCGGGCCAGCGAACTTTTCGACGCGATCAGCAGCGGGGTAATCACCATCGAGGTTGGCGGGCGGTATCGGCTGGCCGATGCGATGAAGGCCCATCAAGATCTGGAAGCCCGCAAGACTATTGGGTCGGTCGTGTTGTTGCCCTAGCCATTTCGGGGCAACTCGGGCAGCAACTGCCGAAGCGCCGGACGCCCCCAGACTCAGGGCCGCTGTTCCGGCGGGGTGCGGTCGTCTGGTTTGCCTGCCCCACTCGCGGCGGGATTGCCGGGTTGTTTGCTGCGCCACTGCAAAACCTCGAGAGCGACGGCAACGCGAACCGTGGTGTCCTCGAGAGGCTTGGGAAGCAGGCGCTGCGCGGTTTCGAGTCGGTGCATCAACGTGTTGCGATGGGTGTACAGCAGCCGCGCGGCACGAGATGCATTGCACTGTTGGCTGATAAAGGTCAGCAGGGTGTGTTGCAGAGCCGGGGAGGCTTCCTCGAAGTCGCCGAGCGTGTTCTTGATGAATTCATCCGCACCGTCCGGGTTCTCGGTGAGCAGGGCAATCATCTCGACGTCGCCGAAGAAGGCAACTTGCTGGGGTGAGCGCAGCCGGATCAACATGCGTGCGGCGGTAAGCGCATCGCGGCGGCTACGACGGAACCCGTCAACTCCCGGTTCGGTGGTTCCGATGGCGATGCGCACGTGCGGCAATTCGCGCATCACCTGACGAATCTGACTGCAGTCGAAGACATCTACGTCACGCACCCAGACCCAGCGTGTCGTGGCGGCAGACATGATGGCCAGCGAGCTTGCGCACCCGACGGCATTGCAGAACGCGTCCACGGCTCGGTCCAGGTCGCGGTGGTCACCGTTGGGGCGGTCACTCCAAATGATGGCGGCGGTATGCGACCGATCCAGGGGGTAACCCAACCGGGATTCGGCGGAATCGCGGCTGATGGGTGCGCCATTGAGAAGCAGCACGACAATGCGGCGGCGCTCGGCGCAGATATTGCGCGACAGCTCGTGGTGCTCGAGCTCCATTTGCGCGGCGATGCCCGCAAGCGTGGTGTCGATGAACGCCGCCGCCGACCGAAACGGCACATCGAGCAGTTCGCGCAGCTCCTGGGGGTCGGTGGTGAGGCCGAACACAATGTCGGTCCACCGCTGCCAAGCCACGTTTTGCCCGACGCGGTAGACATCGAGAGCCAGCGTGTCAAGGCCGAGGCGTACCAAATCCCTGGCCATCCGCAGCGGCTCGGCACCCAGGTTCGCCGGTACCGGGTCGCCCGGATTTCGCAGGTTGGACGCCGCGAAGTGGCGTAGGTTGGCGCGACTCGCCCGGCTGATGACGGTCGCCAAATCCGGGTTCTCGGCGATTGGCGGCGCTGCGGCCAGCGTCGCACGGTCGAATTCTTCGAGCCATTGTTGACTGGGGTTGAGCGCAACCCGCGCCGCTTCACGGATCAGGTCACGCACCCGCGGCGATAACTCGCGTGACTTCACAGGACGATATTAAGTCACTTGGGCCAAATTCATCGGCTCTTTGTACTGCATAGAGCAGCTCGCGGGACACCGGCGCGACGGCGCCAGTGGAACAACGAGTTACGGCGCTGCCGGGGTTGACGGCCCGCTAGCTGAATCGAACGGTGCTTCCCGGCAACAGCCGCTCCACCCGTCCATGGCATTCCACTTCGACCGGCGGCACATCACGCGGCTCGACGCTGATCTCCGCACCCTTCCCACTTACCCTCAGATGTAGGTGGTTACCACGGTAGTGAATCGGAAATCCAAGTGCACCAAGGTATTCCGGCCAGTGCGGGGACAACACAATGCGATCGGCACGGATCTCCAGTCCGGTGAAGCAGCGTTGCACGAAGTCCACGCTGCCGGCCATCGCGGCCAGGTGGACGCCCTCCGCGGTGGTGCCGCCCTGGATGTCGGCAACGTCGGACTCGAGCACCTGCTGAAAGAACTCTAGGGCGCGATCCCGATTGGCGCGGGCCAGCACCCATCCGTGAACCGCGGCGCTCAGCGTCGACCCATGGGAAGTACGCGCCATGTAATAGTCCACCATCTCCGGGATCTGGTCCCGTTCCATGTGGTAGCCGAGCCGGTCCAGCAACTCCCCCAGTTCGTCCGCGGACAACAGATAGAGCAGCATCAGCGCGTCGGCCTGCTTGGACGCCCGATAGCGATTGACATCGTCGTCCTCGGCTTCAAGGATGCGGTCGAGCCGCTGGATGTTGCCGTATCGCTGCCGGTAGGCGTCCCAATCCAGTTCCGCCAACTGCTCATATCCGTCAAACTGGCTGATCACGCCGTCGTGGAACGGGACGAACATGCGCCGGCTCACGTGGTCCCACTGCGCCAGCTCCTCTTCGGTCAGTGCCAGCTTTTCGTACAAATCCAACCGGTTCGGCAGCGGCATCAGCAGCAGCGCGTCGATCGCCCGCAGGATCACCCAGGCCGCCATCACATTGGTGTACGCGTTGTCGTCCACGCCGTCGTAGGGCCGGTCGGGGTAACCGGAATGGAATTCATCGGGTCCGATGACGCCCTTGATGTGGTACCGATCGCGCTCGGCATCATAGGTCGCCCTACTCACCCAGAATCGGGCTATCTCGGCCATCATCTCGGTCCCGTAATCGATCATGAACGCGAGATCGCCGGTGACTTGGTAGAACTGCCAGACGTTGTATGCGACGGCGATGCCGATATGGTGCGCACGGTGGCTGGCATCGGGTATCCATCGGCCCGACCGCGGGTTCAGGTGCTGCTCGGGGCTTTCCTCTCGCCCGTCGCTGCCGGACTGCCACGGATACATCGCACCGCGGTAGCCGGCCAGTTTGGCCGCGCGCTGGGCCTCGAGCAGGCGCCGGTAGCGATACAGCAGCAGCGATCGGGTCACCGCGGGAAGGCGCAGGTTCAGCACCGGGAAGATGAACAGCTCGTCCCAGAAAATGTGTCCCCGGTAGGCCTCACCGTGCAGCCCGCGGGCTGGGACTCCGACATCGAGATCCGCACTGTTGTAGGACACCGTCTGCAGCAGGTGCAGCAGGTGCAGGCGCAATACGCGCAGTTCTTCGGTGTGGTTGGAGAATTCGATCGACAACCGTTCCCATAGATGCGACCAGGCAATCCGGTGGGCGTCACAAATCTCGGCAAACCGTCCCTGGCGACCGAGTCGGCGCTCGGCTCCGATGGCCGGGTGTGAGGTGGCCACATCAAGCCCGCTCACCAAGGTGACGATCTTCTCCACGGTCAACGGCTGGCCCAGTTTGGCCTCGGTGAAGATCTCGTGGCCGATTTCGAATTCCTCGTCGAGCAACCGGTACGTTGCCGCGACCGGCTCGTCCGCGCGCCACAGGCTGGTCCTGGCCGCCACCGCGACCGGGATCTTCGACTGCGTGGTCTCCACGGCCATCGACACCGAATTCTCAGACAGCACAGCCTTTTGCAGACCCTGCAGATGATTGCTGGCCAGATTTCGGTACCGCTCCACCCCGGAATTGCGGACGTTGCCGTCGATGGTGGACCGGATTTCGATCGTCCCCGACCAGTCGTGGCCGACGATGGTGGTTTGCAGCGCCGCCACATGCGCCTGGTTCATCGAAACGAAGCGGTGCTGGGTTACCGAACTGGTGCGCCCGGCGTCGTCACGGAAGGTCAGCTCCCGGGTCAGCACCGCACCGCGCAGGTCAAGCGTCTGACGGTAGGACAACAACGTCACCGCGTCGACGTCAAACCAGTCGCCGCCGTCGATCCGGAAGGTCAGTGGCAGCCAGTTGGGCAGGTTCACCAGGCTTTCGTGAGCTGTCCTGGTACCCCCGATCAGGTCGTCCAGCCGGTTGAACACGCCGCCGGCATATGTTCCCGGATAGTGGACCTGCCCCGCCTTCGATTCGGGTGCGGCACCGCGGGTGGCGAAGTAACCGTTGCCGACGGTGCACAGCGCTTCGCGCAGCTTCTCGTTGGGCGGATCGTAGCCTTCGAATGTGAAAGTCCAACCGCGCGACTGCGTCTCGTGCGCATGCGCCAGCCACCCGGCGCCGCGTCGAACGAAGTCACGGACTTCGTTTGGGTTGCGCAGCGTGAAGTTGGCGGCGGTGGGTCGGTCACCGTCCTCGTCGTGACGGACCACGATCCCCACGCCGCTGAACCGCAGCGCATCGAACGCGTCCTCATCGGTGAGGTCATCACCCACGTACATCGGCAGCACCCGCGAGTCTTCGAAGATGAGCGAGCGAATCCAGGCCAGCGCGGCACCCTTGTCCCAGTCGATGTCGGGTCGCAGCTCGACGACCTTGCGGCCACTGGTCACCCGAAGGCCATATTCGCGGCGGTATCGGTGGGTGGTCGCGATCACCTGGGCCACGTGCTCACGGGCGACATTGCGATAGTGCACCGCGACGCCAAAACGCTTGTGTTCGACACTCACGCCCGGGATCTGGGCCAGCTCGTGACGAAGGTCCTTGGCCGCACTCGCCAGCACGTCAACCGCGGCGGCGGCCGCCTCATGCTGGTGGTGAGTACCGTCAGGCGCGATCAGCTCGAAGCCGTGGCTGCCCGCGTACCAGATGCCCGGTACCCCTACCCGGTCGCGGATGTCGGTCAAATCGCGGCCGGACAGAATCGCGACCGGGCATTGGGTCGACAAGTGCGCCAGCGCCTCGGCGGCGCCATCGACCAGGGTGGCGGCATCGGGCTCCGACACGATTTCGGACAGCGTGCCGTCGTAGTCCATACAGACGAACAATTGCCGACCGGCGACCATCCCGATCACCTGACCGTAGGAATCCAGCGCGTTGGGGCACTGAGATAGGCGTTCGTCGCCGGTACGCACGGTGACTTCGGCAAGATCGGCAGCGACGACGTCCGCGCCGCGGCGCAGGAGTTCCTCGGCCCGCCCGTCCCGGTCAAATCCGATGACGAAGGCGAAGCCGCACTCGCGGGCAGCCTCCACCCCGCCATCCATGCCGGCCACGACTGCCAACCGTTGGACAGCGGCCCCCAACTTGGCGGCGGCAGCCGAGAGGCCGACGCAGTAGGGCTTCGCCCGCGAGGCTTGTGGCGGTGCACTGACTTGCTCTGGCTCGAACAACCCTGCCGCATCGAGCACTCGCACGCTCTCATCCGCGGGCGAATAGACGGCGGTTCCCACTCCGACCTGCCAGAGCTTTCGGGCCAGTGCGACGGTCGGCTCCCAGATCGACTGTTCGTGTCCGTCCCCGTCGAGGACGAAGATCACTCCATCGTGGCGACGCGGATCGATCGTGAACGACTTCATCTTGGCGATCCCCTAGCCCGAGTGTGTTGTCGCCCCATGGTCGCGCGCACCCGCAGCGAAATGAACGTCTTCGCACCCATCGGAGCACTTCGGCCAAGGATTGGTGACAAAAGTCCCGGCCGCTGACCCCATCCTGCTGGGCGCACAGCGCTACCCGGCCTAGTAAGCGCGCTACCTCCAACCCGCTAGTTGGCTCCCCGGGATGCAGGGCTCCGGCGTTGTTGATTAGCAGGCTTGTGAGCTGGGTTGATGATCTTTGGTGCCGCGCTATTGGGGCCGGAGTGTAGGCACGGGCTATCTGGAGAACGATCGAGTTGGTTACTGTTCGTCGTTGGTCTGGAGTTGCCCGTGCCTACCGTTTCAGTATTGCCTGTGTCGTCGGTTCCAGCAGGGCTCCGGCGTTAACGCCGGAGCCCTGCGGGTCACCTGAACAGCCGGGATGCCAAGAAGCGGCCCTGGGTGAATTACATACCCAACTCAAAAAAAGTTGGTGTGACGCTGAAGACCACCGTTCTGACGAAGGCATGGCCGAAGTTTTTCCCCCATGTGTCGCAATCCGCGATCGCGAACGGCTTCTACGACGATCTGGAGTCGCTGCAAGGCCAGGGTGACATTTTCTACCTCGGCGGCGCCCCGGGTTTCGAGAGTCTCGAGCACACGATCACCTATAGCTACGGGCTGGTCGACCAGCATTTCCCGGCAATCCGCTCGGGCAGCTAGCGATCGATCACCGAAAGGCAGCGGGAAATACCGGTTGAGATTCACCACGCCGGGCCGGTGCCACCGGTGCGCTGCACGGTTAGCCGAGCAGCGTCGGCAGCCCGATCGCCGAGTCGACGGCCAGCGCGCAGAACACCAACGCCAGGTAGTTGTTGGATTGCAGGAACAACCGCAGCGGCTTGACCGCCTCGCCGGCGCGCACTCCGGCGTAGAGCTGATGCGCCATGGTCAAAAACCACGCCCCCGCCACCGCGGCAACCGCCGCGTAAAGCCACCCAGCCGCCGGCGTCAGCGCCAACGTTGCCAACACGGTCAGCCAGGTATAGATCAGGATCTGCTTGGTTACCTGACGTTCGGTCGCCACGGCCGGCAGCATCGGCACGCCGGCCTCTTTGTAGTCGTCCTTGTACCGCATCGCCAACGCCCAGGTATGCGGCGGCGTCCAGAAGAAGATGATCGCGAACATCGCCAGCGCCGGCCAGGCGAGGGTGCCCGTGACCGCGGACCAACCGATCATCACCGGCATGCACCCGGCGGCCCCGCCCCACACCACGTTTTGCGACGTGCGGCGCTTGAGCAACAGCGTGTAGATGAACACGTAGAACGCCACGGTGGCCAGGGCCAACAGCCCGGACAACAGATTGGCACTCAACCACAGCCAGAAGAACGAAATCACGGTCAGCGCCAAACCGAAGATCAGCGCGCTTCTGGTCGGCACCGCGGCTCGTGCGAGCGGGCGGCGCGCCGTGCGCTTCATCACCTTGTCGATATCGGCGTCGGCCACACAGTTGAGCGTGTTGGCGCCGGCGGCAGCCATCATGCCGCCGATCAGCGTGTTCGCGATGATCAACCGATGAACGGCACCGCGGTCGGCCAGCAGCATCGCCGGGATCGCGGTAACCAACAACAGTTCGATGACCCGCGGCTTGGTCAACGCCAGATAGGCCAGCACCGTACCGAGCACGCGGCTCCTCCACGTGCCGGTACCCGGCTCGCTACGCTGCCGGGCGGTGCCAGCTACCTGGCCCGGCGCGACGCGCCCGTGAACGCTCACGCAATAACTCCTCGAGGATTCGCAGCCGCGCACAGCTTCTACTACGCACGATGGTAGACGGCACCACCACAGCAGCACTGCCGCAGGGTCGATTCACAGTAATTTCCCCGCCAGAACGGCACTGTCTGTAACGCCGCTGTGGCCGGCAGGATATTTTCACTGTGCTTATCCGAGCTTTTCCTGACAGGCCCGATGGGTACTCCAGATCGAGGCCTGCAACCACCTGCAATCCCACACTAGGGTGGGGTTGATCAGTTTGATGACCCTGAGAACTGAGGACTGTATTTGTGACCACTCTCGAAGAGATCTCTGCGCTCACCCAACCGCGCCATCCCGACGACTGGACCGAGATCGATTCGGCTGCGGTTGACACGGCCCGAGTGCTGGCAGCCGACGCCGTGCAAAAGGTCGGCAATGGACACCCGGGAACGGCGATGAGCCTGGCCCCGCTGGCCTACACGTTGTTTCAGCGCGCGATGCGCCACGACCCCAGCGACACCACTTGGTTGGGCCGGGACCGGTTCGTCCTGTCCTGCGGACACAGCAGCCTGACCCTCTACATACAGCTCTACCTGGGCGGCTTCGGGCTTGAATTGTCCGACATCGAGTCGCTGCGCACCTGGGGGTCCAAGACTCCCGGGCATCCCGAGTTCCGCCACACCGCCGGGGTGGAGATCACCACGGGTCCGCTGGGCCAGGGCCTGGCTTCAGCGGTGGGCATGGCCATGGCGGCACGCTATGAGCGTGGCCTGTTCGACCCCGACGCCAAACCCGGAACCAGCCCCTTCGACCATCACATTTACGTGATCGCCTCCGACGGTGACATCGAAGAGGGAGTCACCTCCGAGGCGTCGTCTCTTGCGGCCGTTCAACAGCTGGGCAACCTCATCGTCTTCTACGACCACAACAAGATCTCGATCGAGGACGACACCAACATCGCGCTGTGCGAAGACACCGCTGCTCGCTACCGCGCCTACGGCTGGCACGTGCAAGAGGTGGAGGGCGGCGAGAACGTCACCGGCATCGAGGAGGCGATCGCCAACGCGAAGGCGGTCACCGATCGGCCCTCGTTCATCTCGCTGCGCACCATCATCGGCTACCCGGCGCCGAACATGATGAACACGGGCAAGGTGCATGGTGCGGCGCTTGGTGACGAGGAAGTGGCGGCCGTCAAGACAGTCCTCGGATTCGATCCCAACAAGGCGTTCGAAGTGCGCGAAGACGTCATCACGCACACCCGCGGGTTGGTGGCGCGCGGCAAGGAGGCGCACGAAAGCTGGCAGGCCGACTTTGAGGCCTGGGCGCAGCGGGAACCGCAGCGCAAGGCCTTGCTGGACCGTCTGACGGCCCAGCAGCTGCCCGACGGCTGGGATGCCGACATGCCGCGCTGGGAGCCCGGTTCCAAAGCACTGGCCACGCGGGCAGCGTCCGGACAGGTGCTGGCCGCGATCGGCCCCAAACTCCCCGAGTTGTGGGGCGGTTCGGCTGACCTTGCCGGCAGCAACAACACCACCATCAAGGGCGCGGACTCATTCGGCCCGCCAGCGATCTCTACCGATGACTACACCGCGCACTGGTACGGCCGCACGCTGCACTTCGGTGTTCGCGAGCACGCGGTGGGCGCCATCCTCTCCGGGATCGCGCTGCACGGACCCACCCGCGCCTACGGTGGCACGTTCCTGCAGTTCTCCGATTACATGCGCCCGGCAGTGCGGCTGGCGGCACTGATGGACATCGACCCCATTTACGTCTGGACCCACGATTCGATCGGACTGGGTGAAGACGGCCCGACCCACCAGCCGATCGAGCACCTTTCGGCGTTGCGCGCGATCCCCCGGCTCGCGGTGGTGCGCCCGGCCGACGCCAATGAGACGGCGTACGCCTGGAGCACGATCCTGGCCCGGGGCGCCACCAGCGGTCCGGTCGGGCTGATCCTGACCCGGCAGGGTGTGCCGGTGCTAGCGGGCACCAACGCCGAGGGCGTTGCCCGCGGTGGCTACGTGCTCAGCGATGGCGCCGATGGTGACTCGTCCGAAGACCCCGACGTCGTTTTGATCGCCACCGGTTCCGAGGTGCAGCTTGCGGTCGAAGCACGGAAGTTGTTGGCGGATAACGACATCATCGCGCGAGTGGTATCGATGCCGTGCGTGGAGTGGTTTGAGTCCCAGCCTGAGGAATACCGCGACAGCGTGTTGCCGCCGTCGGTTTCGGCCCGGGTGGCCGTCGAGGCCGGCATCGCACAGTGCTGGCACAAGCTGGTCGGTGACACCGGCAAGATCGTTTCGATCGAGCACTACGGAGAGTCCGCCGACTACAAGACATTGTTCCGCGAGTACGGCTTTACCGCCGAAGCTGTTGCCGCTGCCGCGGAACGAGCATTGGAAAATTGAGAAAGGGTGGTTCAGATGGCCAGTCAGAACCCAAACCTCGCCGCACTCAGTGCCGCGGGCGTATCAGTGTGGCTCGATGACTTGTCCCGCGACCGGTTGCGCTCAGGCAACCTGCAAGAGCTGATCGACACCAAGAGTGTCGTCGGCGTGACCACCAACCCGTCCATCTTCCAGAAGGCGTTGTCGGAAGGCCACGACTACGACGCCCAGGTTGCCGACCTCGCCGAACGCGGCGCCCATGTCGACGCCACCATCCGCACCGTCACCACCGACGACGTGCGCAACGCCTGCGATGTGCTGGCCCCCCGGTGGGAGGCCTCCGGGGGGGTCGACGGGCGGGTGTCGATCGAGGTCGACCCGCGGCTGGCGCACGAGACCGACAAGACAATCCAGCAGGCTGTCGAGCTGTGGAAGATTGTCGACCGGCCCAACTTGCTCATCAAGATCCCGGCGACCAAGGCCGGCTTGCCGGCTATTGCCGCCGTTCTGGCCGAAGGTATCTCGGTCAACGTCACGCTCATCTTCTCCGTCGACCGCCACCGCGGGGTGATGGATGCCTACTTGACCGGTATGGAGAAGGCCGCCCAAGCCGGACACGATCTATCCAAGATTCATTCGGTGGCATCGTTTTTCGTCTCCCGCGTGGATACCGAAATCGATAACCGACTGGAACAGATCGGCTCCGCGGAGGCTCTCGCGTTGCGCGGTCAGGCCGGTGTCGCCAACGCCCGACTCGCCTACGCGGCCTATCAAGAGGTGTTCGAAGGCGATGCGCGCTACCAAGCGCTCAAGGAACGTGGTGCCCGGGTGCAGCGCCCCCTGTGGGCGTCCACGGGCGTGAAGAACCCCGACTACTCCGACACCCTCTACGTCACCGAGTTGGTTGCACCGCACACGGTCAACACGATGCCGGAGAAGACCCTCGACGCTGTCGCCGATCACGGTGTGGTCAAGGGAGACTCGATCACTGGCACTTCCGGCGATGCCCAACAGGTATTCGACAAGCTCGAGGCGATCGGCATCGATCTGTCCGACGTGTTTGACGTGCTGGAGAGCGAAGGCGTGGAGAAGTTCGAGGCGTCGTGGAAAGAGCTGCTTGATGCAACGCAGGCGCAGCTCGACGCGCTCGCCAAATGAGCTCGCCTCACTCTGAGTCCGGGGTCGCGCAGTGGCAGAACCCATTGCGCGACAAGCTGGATAAGCGTCTGCCTCGCATCGCCGGTTCTTGCGGCATGGTGATTTTCGGTGTTACCGGCGACCTGGCCCGCAAGAAGGTGATGCCGGCCATCTACGATCTGGCCAACCGCGGGCTGCTACCACCTACGTTTGCACTGGTCGGCTTCGCCCGCCGGGACTGGGATACCGAAGATTTCGGCCAGGTGGTCTACCAAGCGGTCAAGGAGCACTGCCGAACCCCGTTCCGGCAGGCGAACTGGGACCGGCTGGCCGAGGGATTCCGTTTCTTCTCAGGATCTTTCGACGACGACGAAGCGTTCGGCCGGTTGGCCGAGACATTGGAGAAGCTCGACACCGAGCGCGGCACCGGCGGCAATCATGCCTTTTACCTCGCGATTCCGCCCAAGTCCTTTCCCGTGGTCTGCGGCCAACTGCACAAATCCGGGCTGGCGCGCCCGCAGGGCGACAGGTGGAGCCGGGTCGTCATCGAAAAGCCGTTCGGCCACGATCTGCAAAGCGCGCGCGACCTGAACAGGGCGGTCAATGCGGTGTTCCCGGAGGAATCGGTCTTCCGCATCGACCACTACCTGGGCAAGGAGACGGTTCAGAACATCTTGGCGCTGCGGTTCGCCAACCAGCTGTTTGATCCGATCTGGAACGCGCACTACGTCGACCACGTGCAAATCACCATGGCCGAGGACATCGGACTGGGCGGACGCGCCGGTTATTACGACGGCATCGGCGCGGCCCGCGATGTCATTCAGAACCACCTGATGCAGTTGTTGGCGCTGACCGCAATGGAAGAACCGGTCAGCTTCAATCCGACCGCCCTGCAGACCGAGAAAATCAAGGTGCTCTCCGCCACTCAACTTGCCGAGCCGCTCGACGAGACCACCAGCCGCGGCCAGTACACGGCCGGTTGGCAGGGCGGCGAGAAAGTGGTCGGTTTGCTCGACGAGGAGGGGTTTTCCAAGACCTCGACCACCGAGACCTTCGCGGCCATCACGCTCGAGGTGAACAGTCGCCGCTGGGCCGGCGTTCCGTTCTATCTTCGCACCGGAAAACGGCTGGGCCGCAGGGTAACCGAGATCGCACTGGTGTTCAAGCGGGCTCCGCACCTTCCGTTCGATGCCACCATGACCGATGAGTTGGGCACCAACGCGCTGGTGATCCGCGTTCAGCCGGATGAGGGAATGACGCTGCGGTTCGGTTCGAAGGTGCCGGGCAGCGCGATGGAAGTCCGCGACGTCAACATGGACTTCTCGTATGGCTCAGCGTTCGCCGAGGACTCGCCGGAGGCCTATGAACGGTTGATCCTTGATGTGCTGCTCGGCGAACCGTCCCTTTTCCCGGTCAACGCGGAAGTCGAATTGGCTTGGGAGATCCTGGATCCGGCGCTGGATAATTGGGCGTCCAGCGGCAAGCCCGACCCCTACGAAGCCGGCACCTGGGGCCCGGAATCGGCATTCGAGATGCTGCGACGCACCGGCCGGGAATGGCGACGGCCGTGATCCCCGCCAGCGACGATGCAGAGCGAAGCGATGAGAAGGAGCGGCGCAGATGATCGTCGACCTGCCCGACACCACCACCACCGCGGTCAACAAGAAGCTCGATGAGCTTCGCGAAAAGATCGGTGCCGTCACGATGGGGCGGGTCTTGACGCTGATCATCGTGCCGGACAGCGAGACCATGGTCGAAGAGTCCATCGACGCGGCCAACGATGCCAGCCATGAACATCCCAGTCGCATCATCGTGACGATGAGGGGCGACCCATACGCCGACGAACCGCGTCTGGACGCACAATTGCGCGCGGGTGGGGACGCCGGGTCCGGCGAGGTCGTGGTGCTGCGGCTATCCGGGCCGCTGGCCGGCCATGCCGAAAGCGTCGTCACCCCGTTCCTGCTGCCCGACATCCCGGTGGTTGCCTGGTGGCCTGACATCGCCCCGGCCGTGCCTGCGCAAGATCCACTGGGCAAGTTGGCGATTCGGCGCATCACCGATGCGACCAACGGGATCGACCCACTGTCGGCGATCAAGAGCCGGTTGCCCGGATACACCGCGGGCGACACCGATCTGGCCTGGAGTCGGATCACCTATTGGCGGGCGCTGTTGACCTCGGCCGTCGATCAGCCGCCGCACGAGCCGATCGTGTCCGCGCTGGTTTCCGGATTGCGGACCGAGCCGGCGCTCGACATCCTGGCCGGCTGGCTGGCCAGCCGGATCGACGGTCCGGTGCGCCGCGCGGTGGGCGAGCTCCGAGTGGAGTTGGAGCGCCCCAGCGAAAACATCGTGCTCAGCCGGCCGCAAGAAGGGATCACCGCAACCCTGAGCCGCACCGCCAAGCCCGATGCCCTGGTTCCGTTGGCGCGCAGGGTCGTCGGGGAGTGTCTGGCCGAAGATCTGCGCCGGCTCGACGCCGACGAGATCTACTTCGCCGCCCTGGAGGGCATCAAGAAAGTGCAATACGTGTGAGCCTGGACGTCGAGATCTTCCCTGACAGCGACATGCTGATCGGAGCCGCTGGACAACGCCTGATCCAGACCATCGGCAGCGCGGTGGCCGAGCGTGGACAAGCCCTGATCGTGCTGACCGGCGGCGGCAACGGTATTGGGCTGCTGCGGTATCTGGGCAGTCAAGGCCCGCAGATCGACTGGTCCAAGGTTCATCTGTTCTGGGGCGACGACCGCTACGTTCCCGAGGATGACGACGAGCGCAACGACAAGCAGGCGCGCGAGGCATTGCTCGATCACGTTGACATACCGGCGAGCCAGGTGCACCCGATGGCCGCCAGCGACGGCGAGTTCGGCGCCGACCTGGACGCCGCGGCCCTGGCCTACGAACAGGTACTGGCGGCCAGTGCAGTCCCCGGAAACCGGGCGCCGGACTTCGATGTGCACCTTTTGGGCATGGGGCCAGAGGGCCATATCAATTCGCTTTTCCCGGGCACTCAGGCCGTGCGTGAGACCACCCGTCTGGTGGTCCCGGTCGGCGACTCCCCCAAACCACCGCCACAACGAATCACCCTGACGCTTCCGGCAATTCAGCGTTCACGCGAAGTCTGGTTGATGGTTTCCGGTGGGACCAAAGCGGAGGCGGTGGCCGCTGCCATCGGCGGTGCGGACCCGGTGTTGTTGCCGGCGGCGGGTGCCATCGGGCGCGAAAGCACGCGCTGGCTGCTGGACCGCGATGCCGCGGCCAGGCTGCCTGGCTGACATCAGGGCTGTCGCCGCACGGTGAGTTATCCCTTGTCAAGGGGTGATAATGACCGTTATGGCAGATAGAGGCGGCCGCCCGACGCCAGCTCGACAGCGGATGAAGACCCTGACCCAGGCGGCGTTGAACGCCGACAAGACGGTGGAACAGGTCGAAGACGTACTCGACGGATTGGGTAAGACCATGAACGAGCTGAACAGCTCGTTGTCGGCCCTCAACGCCACGGTCGAACGCCTGGAGGGCGGCCTGGATCACCTGGAGGGCACGCTGTCCAGCCTGGACGAGCTGGCCAAGCGCCTCATCGTGCTGGTGGAACCGGTGGAGGCCATCGTCGATCGGATCGACTACATCGTCAGCCTGGGGGAAACGGTGATGTCCCCGCTGTCGATCACCGAGCACACCGTTCGTGGATTCCTGGACAAGCTGCGGAATAGAACAGCGTACTAGAACGCCCGTCCAGGTTTGGGCCGTTCCGGCAAATTAGTGCGGACCGGTCACGACAATTCGGCATTTGGCCCGGAAAAACCGCATACACTGCGGCGATGTCGGCAGTACTAGTGGTGGCCCCGGAGGCGTTGAGCGCGGCGGCAGCGAACATAGCGGGAATCGGTTCGTCACTGGGTGCGGCCAATGCGGCCGCGGTGACCCCGACCACCACGGTGCTGGCCGCTGGCACCGACGAGGTCTCGGGGGCCATCGCAACCCTGTTCTGCGGCTACGCCCGCGACTACCAAAACCTCAGCACCCAGCTGGCCGACTTTCACCAGCAGTTCCTGCAGGCCCTGACCGGAAGCGCAAACTCCTACACGGCCGCCGAAGCCGCCAACACCAACCCATTACAAGCCCTCGAACAGCAACTACTCGCCGCGATCAACGCACCCACCCAAACCCTGCTGGGCCGCCCCCTGATCGGCAACGGCGCCAACGGGGCGCCCGGCCAAAACGGCGCCGACGGCGGACTGCTGTGGGGCAACGGCGGCACCGGCGGCACCGGCGACGCCACCCACCCGGCCGGCGGCAACGGCGGCAACGCCGGACTGATCGGCAACTTTTCGGCAGTGGCGGCGCCGGCGGGGACGGCGGTGCCGGCGCTGGCGGCACCAGCCCTGGGGGCCAAAGCGCCGGCGCGGGTGGCAACGGCGGCAGCGGCGGTGCAACGGGGCTGTGCGGCACTGGCGGCGCCGGCGGCAAAGGCGGGTCGTCAGGCGCTACCGCTAGCCTCGGCGGGATCGGGGGCAGCGGCGGCGCCGGTGGTGACGGCGGGTGGATGTACGGCGACGGTGGGGCGGGCGGCGCTGGCGGCAAAGGCGGCACGGGCGGTCAGGGCTTGGGCATCGGCGGCATCGGCGGCATCGGCGGCGACGGCGGCGGCGGGGGCGATGGAGGCGCGGGCGGCAATGGCGGCTGGGTGGTCGGCAACGGCGGCATTGCCGGCGCGGGCGGCCACGGCGGCACTGCGGGCTCCGGCGGCCAGTCCAGCGGCAACGCCGACGGCGGTGACGGCGGCAACGGCGGAGCCGGCGGCACCGGCGGACGGCTGCTCGGCAGTGCCGGTGACGGCGGCGGCGGCGGAGATGGCGGCTTGTCCGTTGGCCCCCACAGCGGCCGCGGCGCGGGTGGCGGTGGCGGTGGCGGCGGTAGCGCGCTGCTGATCGGGAACGGGGGCAATGGCGGGGCCGGTGGCACCGGCTTACCGGAGGGAACCGGCGGCAACGGCGGCACCGGCGGACTGCTCTTCGGCACACCCGGGATGCACGGGTAGCCGTCCAGGGCGGCCAGCCGCGATCAGCCGCTGTTTCTTAGCGCGCTGGCCAGCCCGTTCATCGTCAGCAGAATGCCGCGCAGCACGGATTCGTCGTCCTCACCGCTGCGGTAACGGCGGAGCAGTTCGACTTGAAGGTGGTTGAGCGGTTCCAAGTAGGGGAACCGGTTGAACACCGAGCGCGCCAGGGCCGGGTTGTCGGCAAGTAGGTCGTCTTGTCCGGTGATTCGCTTGTACATGGCGATGGTGCGGTGGTGCTCGTCGGCGATTTTGTCGAACACCCGGCGCCGCAGCGTTTCGTCGGCCACCAGTTCGGAGTAGCGGGCCGCCAGTTCCAGGTCGCTCTTGGCCATCACCTGCGCCATGTTGGACAGCACGCTGCGGAAAAACGGCCACCGCTGATACAGGTCGTGCAGCACCTGCAGCCGGTCGGCCTCACTTTCGGGACCCGCCGCTAGCCATTGCTCGAATGCCGAGCCAGTGCCGTACCAGCCGGGAAGCATCACCCGCGACTGGCTCCAAGCCAGCACCCACGGGATGGCCCGCAGGTCGGCGATGGAAGCGGTGGGTTTGCGCGAGGTCGGCCGGCTGCCGATGTTCAGCGCCCCGATTTCGCTGACTGGGGTGGAAGCCTTGAAGTACTCGACGAAACCCGGTGTCTCGTGCACCAATTCGGCGTAGGCACGTTGCGCCAATGCCGCCACCTCGTCGAGCACCGCATAGGCCGGCGCCGCCGTATCGCCCAACCCCTCGACGTCCAGCAGCGTCGACTCCAGGGTGGCGGCCAGCAGGCTCTCCAGATTGCGTCGGGCCATCTGCGGTTCGGCGTACTTGGCGGCGATCACTTCACCCTGTTCGGTGAGCCGCAACGATCCGCTTACCGCACCCGGCGGCTGCGCCAGGATGGCCTGGTAGCTGGGTCCGCCACCGCGGCCGACCGTGCCGCCACGGCCATGGAAGAGCCGCAGCCGGATTCCGGTCTTGCGCGCCGTCTCCACCAGCGCGAGTTCGGCTCGATACACCGCCCAGTTGGCGGCCAGATACCCGCCGTCCTTGTTCGAGTCCGAGTAGCCGAGCATCACCTCCTGGCAACCACCCCGGGCCGTCACCAAAGCGCGATAGAGCGGAAGATCCAACATCGCTTGCAGAATGGCCGCCCCGTTGTGCAGGTCCTCGATCGTCTCGAACAGCGGCGAGATACCCACCGGGCAATAGGGTTCCGACTCGGAAGCGTCCAGTAGGCCGACCTCTTTGAGCAGGACCGCGGCTTCCAGCATGTCCGATACCGACCGGCACATCGAGATGATGTAGTTGGGCACCGCGGCGGGACCAAAGGTCCAGACGGCGTGGGCGGCGGCCGCCAGAACGCCCAGTTCGCTGCGAGCCAAATCGGAAAGCTGCGCGCCATCGCGGATCAGCGGCCGGCGGGTGCTCAGTTCGGCCGCCAACAGCTCGACCCGCTCCGCTTCGGCCAGCGAGGTGTAGTCCGGGTGCACGCCCGCCCACGCGAGCAGCTCTCCGACCACCTGCTCGTGGACGTCGGAGTTCTGTCGCATGTCCAGGCCGGAGAGATGAAATCCGAAGACCCGCACCGCTTCACGCAGCCGGGCCAGCCGGTCGTCGGCCAACAACCCGGCGCCGTGGTTATGCAGTGAGGCATCGATGGTGTCCAGATCGGCCCGCAGTTCGGCCGCGGTGGCATATGGCGGCAAGCCCAACTCCAGCGTGTGCTGCGGTTGCTGGTCCAGGATTTCGGCCGCGGTGGCGCTGAGCCGGCCGCGCACGACCTGCAAGGCGCGCCGGTACGGCTCGTCGGGGCGGGCACCCGCCGGACAGGCATCGGCCAGCGTGGCCAATTCGGGGGTGACGGTGATCAGTCGCGCCGACATCGAAAGCTCCTGCGCAAGTGCCGTCAGTTCGGCCAGGTAGTGCGCCAGCGCGGTGAAAGCGGCACTGCCGGTGGCCAGCCGAACCACCTCGGCGGTGACGTTCGGGTTTCCGTCCCGGTCCCCGCCGATCCACGAGCCCGGCCGCAAAATGGGTTCGGAAAGCAGGTCGGCATCGGGCCAGCGGGCTCGCAACGCATCCCGCACCTCGGCATTCACCTGCGGAATCACCTCGAAGAGCGCCGCCGGGTAGTACCGCAACCCGACCTCGATCTCGTCGGAGATCTGTAACCGAAACAGCCGGATCAGCGCGGTCTGCCACAACCTCAAGACCTGCCGACGCAATTCGACTTCGATGCCGCGCCCGTCGTCGGTTTCGGTGTGGCCTTCCGCGTGCAACCGCATCAACTGGGTGATCCGGTGCTGGGTCTCGAAAATGGTGCGCCGCCGGGTCTCGGTCGGATGGGCGGTGATGACCGGAGACACTAGTGCGCCCTTCAGCGCTTCGGCGATGGTTGCCGAATCCAACTGGGCCGCGTCAAGTTTCATGTACGTGGCGGCCAGACTGCTGTCCTGCGGCGGCTCACCGGCGGCGACGTGAATGCTGCGACGGCGCTCCCGGTGGATGTCTTCGGCCACATTGGCCAGCAACGCGAAGTGACTGAACGCACGGATGATCGGGATGGCGTGGTGGATGTCGATGCCCTCGAACATGCGCGCCATCTCGGCGCGGTCGATCTCGGAGTGCCGCACCCGAAAGGCCTCCACCCGCGCCCGCTCCACCAACTCGAAGACCTCGTCACCGTTTTGCTCACGGACGGTATCCCCGAGGATGGCGCCCAGCAGTCTGATGTCGGCTCGCATTGGTTCGGTAGCCTCGCGGCCAATCCGGGTCCGGTGGACGTCGCCAATGGGCTCGAGTGCGGTATCGGACACCTCAACCATGTGTCCCAGTATCAAGGACCAACTCGCCCGGCGCCTGTTGTCGATCGGTTGTTCGGTAGGCTGCTGGTCATGGAGTTGGCCCTGCAGATCACCTTGGTGATCACCAGTGTGCTGGTGGTGTTGCTGGTGCTGCTGCACCGCGCGAAGGGTGGCGGCCTGTCAACGCTGTTCGGCGGCGGTGTGCAGTCCTCGCTGTCCGGGTCCACCGTGGTGGAGAAGAATCTCGACCGGTTGACCCTGTTCATCACCGGGATCTGGCTGGTATCGATCGTCGGCGTGGCATTGCTGATCAAGTACCGCTGACGCGGCACACCTCGGTGAGCTATCCCCACCAACCGGCGCCGTACCCGCATGATCGCCCCCACATCAGGCTTATCCGCCCGCACCGCACGGCTACGTCCAGCCGAGCCCGGGTTCCGGCGGAATCGCGGTAACGACTCAGTACTTCCCGCTGGGGTTCATGTTGGCGCTGTTCAAGCCCAAGATTTTCATCAATGGCTTCGAGGTACCGGTTGCCGGTTGGGGTCGTACGGTCGTGCCCGTGCAACCGGGACGGCACCGGGTGCACGTGCATGTGCCCTACTGGTTGCCGTCGCAGATCGGGCCGGCGGACACCCTGGTGGATGTCTACCCTGGGCACTTGGCCGAATTGGAGTACAAGGCGCCGGTTTGGGGGTACAGCGCCGGGTCGCTGGGCACCCCGCCGCAAAGCTACAACGGCGTCGGAATCACCATCGCCGTGCTCACGATCGTCGCGGCCTTGGTGTTCGTACTGCCGATCATCGTGGCGTTGTTTCTGGCCTGACTCAGCGGACCCGCAGCACTGCAGCCGCTGCAGTCAGCTGGCGACAATCCGGATCAGGACGTCGCGGTTGATCCGAAGATGTTCGGAGATTAGCTGCGTCGAACGTTGCTCGTCGCGGTCGCGAAGCGCCTCATACATTGCTTTGTGCTCACCGAATGCCTTTGCCGCATCGGTCTTGTACTCGCCCTCGCTGGCCTCGAGAATGGCCAGCGCATAGAGCATCTCGGCCTCGATCGCCGCAAAAAAGCGATCCACGCGCGGGCTGTCGAGGAGGCCGATGATTGCCGCGTGGAAGTCAAGGTCAGACTTGACGATCAGCCCGGAATCGGTCCCCCGCGAGGCCTGCTCCAGCCGGCCAAGCGCCTCGGCCAGGCGGTGGAATCGGTACCCGGAATCCACCTCGCCTGCCCTACACCACCGTTTTGCGGCATCGAGTTCGAGGACCTCGCGCGACCGGTACATATCGGTGATGTCTTCAGCACTGAAGTCGACCACGGTCGAGCCCTTGTGCCGCTGATGGCGAACCAGCCCGTTGGACTCCAATACCCGAAGCGCATCTCGAACCGTGCGACGAGACACCTGATACCGGTCGGCAATCAATTCTTCGCGCAGCGGCGCACCGCGCTTTGCCTCGCCGGACAGGATCGACTCCTGGATCAGATCCGCGACCTGTTCGCCGATGGTGCCGCGCGCCGGTAACCGCCCGCACGTCTGATCTGGACTATCCGCCCTTGGGATCACCACCGCTTCTTCCTCGAGCATTCGTCGTTTCAAAACATTGTTACCACGACGGTTTACACCGCCAATGAGCACGCGCCCGGCGGCCGGCCGAAGTCTTCGGTTCGCGCTTACCGAGATCGGCGCGTATCGTCTACCGACGAATCGTGTTATTGTGATATTGGTGATCAATCTTTCCTCGCAAATCTACACACCTCTAGGTGGGAGGCCAAGCATGCAAGACGGTTCGACGCAGTTGATCAGACCGGTGCCATCGTGAGTCAGCCCACAGGCGAACCACGGCTGCGCCGGGCGTTGGGCGTGGCCGGGCTGGTTGCATTCGGCTTGGCCTACATCGACCCGCTCGCCATGTTCGACACATTCGGCGTCGTCAGCCAAACGACGCACGGCCACGTGCCTACCGCCTACGTCGTGACATTTGTTGCGATGCTGTTCACCGCCGCAAGCTACGCCGTGCTCGTCCACGCCTACCCCAGCGCCGGGAGCGCCTACACTTTCGCGCGCCGCTCCTTCGGCGGCAACGTCGGCTTTCTGACCGGCTGGGCATTGATGCTCGACTACCTGCTGTTGCCCCTGGTCAACTACCTATTGATCGGGATCTACCTCAACGCGCAGTTCCCCGCCGTCCCGGCGCCCGTCTTCTGCTTGGCCGCAATCGCCTTGGTCACCACCGTCAACATTGTCGGCGTCGTCATCATGAACCGCCTCAACTTCGCGCTCGTCGGTTTGCAGCTGGCGTTCGTCCTGGTCTTCATCACGGTGTCGCTGCTGTACCTGCGCGACCACCCGGACGCGTCGCTGCTACAGCCGCTCTACAGCGCCGGATTCCGCGGCGGAGACATCCTCGGCGGGGCGGCCGTCGTCGCCTTGAGCTTCGTTGGGTTCGACGCGGTGTCAACGATGGCTGAGGAGGCGCGCAACCCGCGCCGCACGGTTCCGCTGGCGATCATCCTCACGGTGCTCATCGGCGGTGCGACCTTCTTGTCAGTCTCCTACTGTGCCACCCTGGTCGAGCCGGACTACCGCGCAATCACCACGCCAAACTCGGCCGCATTGCAGATTGTCGTCTCCGCCGGCGGCCATTCGCTGCAAACATTTTTTATCATCGCCTACATGTGCGCCTGCAGCGCCGCCGCGCTGTCATCGCAAGTCAGCGTCACCCGCATCCTCTACGCCATGGGACGCGACGGTGTGTTGCCCCGTGCGGTGTTTGGCCGGATCAGCCGACGATTCCGCACCCCGATCGGAGCGGCGCTGGTCGTCTCGGCAGTCTCCACGCTGGCGCTGATCGCGGACCTCGAGACGATGGCGTCGATCGTCAGTTTCGGCGCATTGGCCGCCTTCACCCTGGTACATCTCGCGGTCACCAAACACTTCCTGATCGATCAGCGCCGGCGCGGCTGGCGAAGCTGGGCGCTGTACGCAGCTATGCCTGCCGTCGGTGTGGTCCTCACGGGCTGGCTTTGGACCAGCCTGTCCGTCGGTGCCTTTGCCATCGGGTTTGCCTGGCTCGGGATCGGAACCAGCTACCTGGCCGTACTGACGCGCGGATTTCGCAAGCCAGCACCGGCGGTGGATTTCGACGCCGACGCCGCGCCCATCCAGACCGAAATTGATCTCACCAAAGAAGGGACCCTGCAGTGAAACCCGTGAAAGCCCCGACGGGCTTCGACTTCTTCGCGCACCCGGAACTGCCGGGGCCGCCGGTCAACGAACGCGATGCCGAGAAGTTTGTCGTCGAGAACTACGAAATCAGCGCTTGCGCCAGGAGTCTGGGAAGCCAGCAGGACGCCAACTTCTTGATGACAGATCCCCACGGCAACACGGTCGGGGTGCTCAAGGTGGCCAACGCGGTGTTCAGCACCGAAGAGATCGACGCCCAGGTCGAAGCCGTTGAATGGGTGGCCGAACGCGACAGCGCACTACGACTCCCCCGCGCCATCCCGGACCGCCGGGGCCAGCGCCACGCTCCCATGTCGATCGGGCAGGAAATGCTGGGAGTGGCCCGCCTGCTGACCTTCCTACCGGGCGGCGCCATGTCGCAGTCCGGATACCTCGCACCGAAGATTCTCGCCGGGATGGGCAATGTGACGGGTCGTGTCAGCCGGGCGCTTGCCTCATTCGAGCATCCTGGGTTGGATCGCGTGCTGCAGTGGGATCCACGCTTCGCGAGCGAGTCCGTCGATGCCCTCATCGGGCATGTAGCCGAACCCGCGGAGGCTCACCGCCTAGCGGTCGCCACCGCCACGGCGGTCAACAGCCTGCAGCGCCTTGACCCACAACTGCCGCGACAGGCCGTTCATCTCGATATCGCCGACACCAACATGGTGGGGTCCCCGGGCAGCGACGGTCGCCGCCACCCCGATGGCGTCATCGACTTCGGCGACCTGACCAAGACCTGGGCGATCGCCGAGCTTGCCACCACCGTGGCCTCCTGCCTGTACCACGCGGGCGCCGAGCCGGCCACCATTCTTCCGGTCGTCGCCGCCTTCCACGCCATTCGTCCCCTCAGCGGCGACGAGATCGAAGCGCTGTGGCCCATGGTGATCGCGCGGGCTGCCGTGCTACTGGTCAGCGACCTGCAACAGATCGCCATCGACCCCGGCAACGAATACGCCGCCAACACCGTCCAACGCGAACGGGTCATCCTCGACCAGGCTCTGCTGGTGCCGGCCCCGGTGATGACCGGCCTCATCCGCGACCGGCTCGGCATCGCGCAACCGCAGCACCACCCGCTCCCCAAACCGCACCGACCGATCATCGATATCGACCCAAAGTCCATTGTGAGATTGGACTTTTCCGTGGAGTCCGACGCGGCGAACCGGGGCGCCTGGCTCGATGGCGCCCTCGCCCACGAGCTGGCAGACTCCGCACTTTCATCCAACGCACTCGCCGCAGCGACGCGCTACGCGGCCACCCGCGCGGATTACATCGCACCGTTGCACCCACGAAGCAGCCCCACCATCGCCACCGGCATCGATTTCTGGCTACGCGAAGACACGGAGCTCGTTGCCCCGTGGGCCGGGGACGTCGTCGCCAGCACCGGGGCCATCACCCTACGCACCGACTCCCATGAGCTGCAGCTCACCGGCGCAGAGCCGGTGCCGACTAGCGGCCAGCGGGTCCAAGCGGGCCAGCCCTGGGCCAAAGCCCCCTTTGGCCAACGCATTCACCTCGCGCTACGCCCGACCGACGCGCCCACCGCGCCCCACACGGTACGTCCCGAGTACGCACCTGGCTGGTTGGCCGTCACCGAAGATCCGGCCGCGCTGCTGGGCTTGGAGCCAGCCCCCTCTGATGGGCTCGACGTGCTGGAACGGCGCGCCGCCACATTCGCCGAAGTGCAGGAGCACTATTACGACGACCCGCCTCAGATCGAACGAGGCTGGCGGCACTACTTGCTGTCCACGGCGGGGCGAAGCTATCTGGACATGGTCAACAACGTCACCGTTCTGGGACATGCCCACCCAGGTGTGGCCGCGGCGGCGGCGCGCCAACTGGAGCGGCTCAACACCAACTCGCGATTCAACTACGCGGTGGTGGTCGAGTTCTGCGAACGACTTACCCAGCTGCTGCCGGATCCCCTCGACACCGTATTCCTGGTCAACTCCGGTTCGAAGGCCGGCGACCTCGCATTGCGGCTGGCGATGGCGGCCACCGGCCGGCGCGATGTCGTCGCGGTCGGCGAGGCGTATCACGGCTGGACCTACGCCACCGACGCGGTATCCACGTCGACCGCGGACAACCCCAACGCGTTGAACACCCGCCCGGACTGGGTGCACACCGTGGAGTCCCCGAACAGTTTCCGCGGAAAGTACCGCGGTGCCGGGGCGTCCCAGTACGCCCACGACGCCGTCGCCGCCATCGAGGACCTGGTGCAGTCGGGCCGTGCGCCCGCGGCATTTATCGCCGAAACCGTCTATGGCAGCGCCGGAGGGATGGCACTTCCCGATGGATATCTGGACGCGGTATACACCGCCATTCGTGCCGCGGGCGGCCTGACCATCGCCGATGAGGTCCAGGTCGGGTACGGCAGGCTCGGCAAGTGGTTCTGGGGATTCGAGCAACAAGGCGTTGTGCCCGATATCGTGGCGATCGCCAAAGCGACGGGCAACGGTCATCCCGTCGGCGCCGTCATCACCAGCAAGGCCATCGCGCAGCGATTCCGTTCGCAGGGCTACTTCTTCTCGTCCACGGGTGGCAGCCCGCTGTCGAGCGCAATCGGGATCGCGGTACTCGACGCCCTGAAAAGCGAACGGCTACAACACTATGCCCTGGCCGTCGGCAGTCACCTGATCGCCCGGATACGCAAGCTGGCCACCAAACACCCGCTGATCGGTACCGTCCACGGTTTCGGCCTCTACATCGGCGTCGAGATGGTCCGCGACCGCAAGACACTGGAGCCAGCGGCCGAAGAGACCGCTGCCATCTGCGACCGGATGCTCGAACTCGGAGTCATCATCCAACCAACCGGCGAGCGGATGAACATTCTGAAGACCAAGCCACCGCTGTGCATCGACATGACCGCGGCGGACTACTTCGCCGATACGCTGGACCGAGTGCTCACCGAGGGTTGGTGAGCACTCGGTGAGCACTCGCGGGACCGCTCGCCGTGACTGCCCGGTTACGGCAGCGGTCCCCCGGCGGCGATGGCCGCCAGCGTCGCAAACTGTTCACCGTCCAACGACGCGCCACCCACCAGGCCACCGTCGACGTCCGCCTGCGCGATCAGTTCGCCGATGTTCTTCGCGTTGACCGAGCCGCCGTAGAGCACCCGAACCGCGTCGGCGATCTGCGGCGAGGCCAGCGAACCAAGCTCGCTGCGGATTGCCGCACAGACTTCCTGGGCGTCGGCTGCGCCGGCTACCCGCCCGGTGCCGATCGCCCAGAGCGGCTCGTAGGCGATGACCACCTTGCTGATCTGCTCTGCTGAAAGCCCGGACAGCGAACCGCGCAGTTGTTCGACGTTGTGCGCCACGTGATTTCCCGCCTCACGCACATCGAGGTGCTCGCCGGTGCAGACGATCGGAGTCAGGTCGTGCTTGAGCGCCGCGGCAGCCTTGGCGGCCACTAGAGCGTCGTCCTCGTTGTGGTAGGTGCGCCGTTCCGAATGCCCCACGACGACGAAGCTGCAGCCCAGTTTGGCCAGAAATGCCCCACTGATGTCACCGGTATAGGCACCGGAGTCGTGCTGGGACAGGTCTTGACCGCCATAGGTCAGGCGCAGCTTGTCACCGTCGACCAAGGTCTGTACACTGCGCAAGTCGGTGAACGGCGGAATGACCGTCACATCGACTTTGTCGTAGTACTTGTCCGGCAACGAGAATGCGATCTTCTGCACCAGAGCGATCGCCTCGAAGTGATTGAGGTTCATCTTCCAGTTGCCGGCGATCAACGGCTTGCGGCTCATGCGGGTCCTCCGCCCTCGGTTTGGCCGGGCTGGGGTCTACCGAGCACCTCGATGCCGGGCAGCGTCTTGCCCTCCAGGTATTCCAGCGACGCGCCGCCGCCGGTGGAAATGTGCGAGAACGATCCCTCCGAAATGCCAAGCGCGCGAACCGCGGCGGCGGAGTCACCGCCGCCGACCACGCTGAACGCACCCTTGCCGGTCGCCGCGACAATCGCCTCGGCGATGCCCCTGGTGCCCGTCGCGTACGCCGGGAATTCGAATACGCCCATCGGGCCATTCCAGAAGATGGTCTTGGCGTTGGACAGCAGCGCGGCGAACCTCTTGACCGATCCCGGCCCGATATCCAAGCCCATCGTGTCGGCCGGGATCGCATCCGCGGCAACGGTTTGAGGTGGTGAATCGGCGGCGAACTTCTCGGTCACCACCACGTCGACGGGTAGCCGCAGCACATCGTGGTAGGTGTCGAGCAGCCTTCGACAGGTGTCGATCATCTCTTTTTCCAGCAGCGACGTGCCGACCGAGTAACCTTGGGCGGCAAGGAATGTGAAACACATTCCGCCGCCGATCACGATGCTGTCGGCCTTGGTTGCCAGCGACTCGATGACACCGAGCTTGTCGGATACCTTCGACCCGCCCAGCACCACCGCGTACGGCCGCTCGGTCGAACTGGTCAACTGCTCGAGCACGCGGATTTCATCAGCCACCAGCCTGCCGACATAGTGCGGCAGCAACGTGGCGACGTCATACACCGAAGCTTGCTTGCGGTGCACCACGCCAAAGCCATCCAAGACGAAAGCACCTCCCGGGCTGACCAGTTCGGCGAGCTGCTTGGCGAAAGCGAGGCGCTCGCCGTCGTCCTTGCTGGTTTCGCGCTTGTCGAAGCGGATGTTCTCCAGCAGCAGGACGTCGCCGTCGGTCAGCCCTTCGGCACGAGCGAGCGCATCGGTGCCGACGATGTCTCCGGCCAACTGCACGTGCCGGCCCAGTTGCTCGCCAAGAGCCGCGGCAACCGGCTCCAGAGACAGCTTCGGGTCGGGCCCATCCTTGGGACGACCCAAATGCGCTGCGACGACGACCTTGGCGCCGCCGTCGAGCAGCGCCTTCAACGTCGGTACCGACGCGGTGATACGGCCCGCGTCGGTAATGACACCGTTCTCGTCGAGCGGCACATTCAGATCGGAGCGCACCAGCACCCCGCGACCCGAAACACCTTCAGCGAGAAGGTCTTCAAGGGAATGGATGGTCACGGCTGCCGGAACCTAGAGGGACTTGCCGACCAGCGCGACCAGGTCGATGAGCCGGTTGGAGTAACCCCATTCGTTGTCGTACCAAGACACCACCTTGGCCTGGTCATCGATCACCTTGGTCAGCCCGGAATCGAAGATCGAGCTGTGCGGGTCGGTGACGATGTCGCTGGACACAATCGGGGCGTCGTAGTACTTCAGAATGCCCTTGAGTCTGCCCTCGGCCGCGGCTTTGAACGCCGCGTTGATCTCTTCGGCGGTCGCGGCCTTGGCCAATTCCGCGGTCAGGTCGGTCACCGAACCGGTCGGGATCGGCACCCGCAGCGCGTAACCGTCGAGCTTGCCCTTGAGCTCGGGCATCACCAGACCGATGGCTTTGGCGGCGCCGGTAGAAGTCGGCACGATGTTGAGCGCGGCGGCCCGGGCACGACGCAAGTCCTTGTGCGGCCCATCCTGCAGGTTCTGGTCCTGGGTGTAGGCGTGGATGGTGGTCATCAGGCCCTTGACGATGCCGAACTCGTCGTGCAGCACCTTGGCCAACGGCGCCAGGCAGTTCGTCGTGCACGACGCGTTGGAGATGATGTTCTGGCTGCCGTCGTACTTGTCGTCGTTGACCCCCAGCACGATGGTGAGGTCCGGGTCGGTCGCAGGCGCCGAGATGATCACCTTCTTCGCACCCGCGTCCAGGTGGCCCTTGGCCTTGGCAGCGTTGGTGAAAAGACCGGTGGACTCGACGACGACATCGACCCCCAGGTCGCCCCAGGGCATCGCCGCCGGGCCCTCCCGCACCTCGAGGGCCTTGATCTTCACACCGCCGACGACGATGGTGTCCTCGCCCTCGAGACTCACGTCCTGGGGCAACCGGCCCAGAATCGAGTCGAATTTGAGCAGGTGGGCCAGCGTCTGGTTGTCGGTGATGTCATTGACGGCGATCACCTCGATGTCCGCGCTGCCCTGCTGTTGTTGAGCCAATAAGGCCCGGTAAAAGTTGCGGCCGATTCGACCAAAGCCGTTGATACCTACCCGGACCGTCACTTGCCTCTCCCTGCCTTCCATGTCCGCCTAAAAGCACCTTGCCCGTCAGCCTAGATCAGTGACACGCGTCACCGCCCTGCCGGTAACAAATGCCAGAACTCTGCGGCCGCGAAAGCCCAGGCGCGGCGCGGCGGGTTCGCCGGCCCCGGCGGACAGGGCCGGAAGGGGATTCGAGGGGAAACGTCACCATTTGGAAACGGCGCGGTGCGGCGCGGCGCGTGTATCGCGGCGGCCGCTAACAATTGTGCCGGTCGGCTAGACACGAGTGCAGTAGGACCATGCGGTGTTACTGCACCAATTGATTGCAGAAGTACCGGGCGCGAATAAAGAGGAGTCGGCGTTGATGACGATCTTTGATCGGTTCAACTTCAAGGTAGTTGCCTGCGCTGGGCTGTGCGGAGCCGCTATTGCGTTGAGCCCACAAGCGGCAGCTGTCCCGCTGAAAACCGACGGCTACGCGTGCATCCAAGGGATGGCGGGCGAAGGCGGAGCACCGGCGGCGGGCGGTCCGGCTGCGGCGGGCGGTCCAGCTGCGGCCGGCGGTCCGGCAGCGGCCGGCGCGACATGCGCGGCCAGCGCTCCCATCAATGACATGGCTGGTGTTCCGATGGCGGTGCCAGGGCCCATTCCGGTGCTTCCGGCTGGTGCGCCACTGATCGATCTCGGTGGGGCCGCGGCGGCCGCACCGGTGCCGATCCCGGCCGCCGCACCGGTACCCATCCCGGCCGGCGCACCCGTGCCCATCCCGGCCGGCGCACCCATCCCCATCCCGGCCGGCGCACCCATCCCCATCCCGGCCGCCGCACCCATCCCCATCCCGGCCGCCGCACCCATCCCCATCACGGCCGCCGCACCGGTACCCATCCCGGCCGGCGCACCCATCCCCATCGCGGCCGGCGCACCGGTACCCATCCCGGCCGGCGTTCCGCTGATCGCGCTCGGGCCGGTGCCCGCGGGCGTTCCGGCGGCCGGAGCTCCCATCATCGATATGTCGGGAACCGGCAAGGACGGGCCAATCGGTCCGGCGCCGGCCGGCGGACCTGTGGCGGGTCAGCCGGTTCAGCCCGGCCCGTCGGGTGCGGGAGCCGGCTGAGACAGCCTCAGCGCCGCTTACGCAACCCCTGCAACGCCGATTCCGCGGCGTGGTAGCCACACAGTCCGTGGATTCCGGCGCCCGGCGGGGCGGATTGGGAACACAGATAGACACCGGGTACCCCGATCGCATACGGATCGAGGGCTATCCGCGGCCGGAAAATGACCTGGAGCCCGTCATTGGCCCCGCCGATGATGTCACCGCCGATGAAGTTGCGGTTGTAGGCCTGTATCTCGGCGGTCGACTTGCTGACGGTCGCGGTGATGCGATCGCGGAATCCGGGCGCGAATCGTTCTATCTGGTCGATGACGGCGGCAGTGGCGTCGCCGGCATAGCCGAACGGTACGTGTGCGTAGGCCCAGATCGGGTTGATGTTGCCCGCCGAACGCGACGGGTCGGCCAGGTATTGCTGCCCGATCAAGACGAACGGTCGTTGCACCATTCGACCTTGTGCGCGTTGGCGTTCGGTGTCCGCGATCTCGGCGAACGTGCCCCCGAGGTGGACGGTCCCGGCCCGCCGGCAGTCAGGATTGGTCCATGGAATGTCGCCTTCGATGGCGAAGTCGACCTTGAACGCCGACGATCCTTCCCGATAACGCCGGTAGGACCGCTTGATCCGCGCGGGCATCGCATCGCCGTACAGCGCCAGAACGTTGGCCGGGCTGAGGTCGAGCATGACGATGTCGGCATCGGGGATGTCACGGCGGCTGGTGACGGTTATCCCCGTGGCCACGACACCGCCGAGCGCGTCCAGGGCGGCTCCCAGTGCCGCGGTTATCGACCCGGAACCGCCTTGTGCGACGGGCCAGCCGTAGCGGTGGCCGCTGGCCAAGATCATCAACCCCAGCGACGCGGTCAGCGGCCGGTCCAGCCGGGTGTAGACGTGCGCGGCAGCGCCTCCGAACAGTGCGCGCGCCTGCTCGGTACGGAACCAGCGCGCCATCATGGTGGCGGGCAGCGCCGCCCGAGGCCCGAAGGCGGCCAGCCGAAGTGGGTGACGGGGAACGCCGAGCACCGGGCGGAGCAGGTCGCCCGCCAGTTCATCGAAACCGGCCGCCAGGTCCCCCACCGCACGGCGCCACCGTTTGCCGTCGGGCCCCATGCCCGCCGCCGTGCGTTCAATCGACTGGTGCAGCACCCCGGCCGTGCCGTCGTCGAGCGGATGTGCGCAGTCGACTTCGGGCCAATTCCACGTCAACCCGTAGCTTTGAAGGTCGATCTCATTCCAGAACGGTGAGCCGACACCCAGTGGGTGAAACGCTGAGCAGTGATCGTGGATCACCCCGGGCACGGTCAGCTCACCCGAACGCGCTCCCCCACCGATGGTGTCGTGCGCTTCAAGCACCTGCACCTCGACCCCGTGCCTGGCCAACTGGATCGCGGCGGCCAGGCCGTTGGGCCCGGCCCCGACAACGACTGCCTTGGTCATTGGGCGGCGCGTTGAGTCGTCACGTGTACCGGAAATTCGTCGCCGGGCTCGGGCCACGGCTGCGGGGCAAGCATGTCCTCGACTGTGACGTACCCGGCTTCGATCAATCCGGTCTTGGCGTCGACGATGCGGTACCACTGCTTTTGGATGTGGATCGGTTGACCTTCAAGGATGATGACGCGCAGGTCGCCGTCGGCGAAATTGCAGCGCCGCTGCACGGCCTGTACCAGCTGCTCATTGTGCAGGTGGCCCTCGCCGAAGTTCCAGCCGACCAACGGCCCGGCCACGATTTCGCCCTCACGGACCTTGTACTCGGCTTCGTTGCCGATCGCCCGGGGCAACAACCCGTTGAGCGCCCTGCCGTGGGTATGCATGGCCCGGAACGCGGCCGTCTTGTCGGCCATGATTTCGGCCGTGTTCGCGTCGTAGAGCTTGGCCAACTGGTTGACCACCAGCGCGGAGCTCTTGACGACGCTGGCCTCGATCTTTTCCTCGGCCCCGGCACGGAAACACCACACGCTGGTGGCCCAGTTACCCGCGTAGTAGCGCATCGCCGGCAGGAACGAAATCTTCTCCGGGAAAAGGTTTCTCGCTACCACCACGGCGACAGCGGCGAGCACGATCGCCAGCAGCAGCGGGGATCGAAGATCTATGGCGCGGATCGAGCCGTAGTGCCCGAACAGATAGAACAGCGAAAAGATGAAGAACACATTCCACTCCAGCGGGACTCCCATGGGGAGGTTGGAGAGGATGTTGAGGTGGAAGATCACCATGAACCCGATCAGGAACCAGCGCCACGGCTGGTCACCGGCGACGAGCACCAGAACCGCCGGAACCAGGAACTCCGCCGTGGTCCCACCCACGTGGGCCATGATTTTCGGCAGCCAGGACGGGCGCAGGTCGTTGACGTGGTCGCGGTAGAGCAGATGCTTGATCGGATTGAACAGCCTGCCGCGCAGTAGCGCGTTATTGCTGGTCATCACCGCGACGACGTACGGAAAATGGTGGTTGAGCTTGGACGTGGCCGCTCCCCACCACAGGCAGAGCATGATGATCTTGAACGCCGCGATCTGATCGGTGAACGGGAAGAAGAACACGAACAGCTTCAGCCAATAGTGTTCCCCGCGCGCGGCCAAAAAGACCGTCTTGTCACGCAGACCCAGTAGCGCCAGCGCGATGATCGTCGGTACCACCAGGATCGGGTCGATCAGGCCGACGTCACCGCTGGCTGTCACCTGTCCCGCATGGCCGGGAGAAAACAGTGCCCACCCCCCGCTGATCAGGACGATGGCGTAGAGCGTCACATCCACCACGGTGCGAGTGTCCCCGTCGGTGAAGGGCACCTTTGCCGGCCAGGGTGGCAGGCGAATTGTCTTGGGTCGCAGCCAATAAAGGAATCCGCCAACCGGCGGCATGAACCGCCCGGTCAACGGTCCGGACCCGCAACCAAATCCGAGGACCTCGAACAGCAGTGTGAAGATGATGACCTTCTGATACACGATTGGTTGCGTCCACCAGTCGGCGATATGCCCCAGCCCACCCAAACCCGGCGTCAGCGAGATGATCGCCGCGGGGGCGGCGACGTAGATCCCGATCTTGAGCAAATAGAGCAGGTACACCGCATACGGGGTCCCGAAGCCATGTTCGGCCCAGTGCCGAGTAACAACCTGCAGTCGCGTTGCACGTGGCAGGGTATGCCAGGTTTCGTGATCGACGTCTGGCAAGTCCGGTGACATGAATCCCATAGCGGCCTCATTCTCGGTGCGAAACCCTGCTGGTGTGTCCCTTGCGGTTCCAATCTATCGGCACCACGCGGCCGACGAATAGATGCTTTGAATCCCGCCGTGCCTTCTCCGTCCGGCCGCGACGAAAAGCACTAGCACACAATGTCTTCACGGCCTTCATGGCCTTCAGGTTGCTGCACCGACACGGCAACTATCAGGGAAAGTCACGACCGATGTAAGCGGAGACCCCGGCCGCGATCGGAATTGTCGCACCGAAAGTCAGCAGCATGGCGTTGGTGGCAGGGATGAGTTGCAGGTTTTGATTGAAGCCGCTGAGGTTGCCGGCCGCCAGATCCTTGATCGCGTTGATCGAATAGTAGGTATCGGCGGTCAGAATGACCCCCGGCCCTTCGATCAAGATCGGCAACACCTGCCGGCCAACGTAGATCGCGTTGAGCAGTTCGGAAGAAGCGCCGTGCCTGGCGGCCTCGGCGGAGAGGTCGGCACCATATTGGTAGATACCCGATGTGATGGCGGGATTTATCTGCCCGTTGATGACGCTGTCGAGTGTGCGATACAGATGATCGAGCGGCCCGGCTATCGCACCGCCGAGCTGCGGTGGAACCGCAATGGCGCTAGGAACACTCGCCGGCCAGCCGGGGATGGGCGGCGCATTGCTCCATATTTCCGGCAGCAACGGCGCGGCCGGCAGATCCGGTAGCGGCGGTAGCCCCATGCCGGCCAGGCCATTATCGATCCCCCGCACCGCGCCCTCTACGAACGCGCCCGCGACCACGTTGGGATTGACATTGGCGGGGAACAACGACGCGGGGGTGGGAACATCCGCGTATCCGGTTCGGTCGTAGCCCAGGGCTCCTGCGTTAACGCCGGAGCCCTGGGTCGTAGCCCAACTCAACGACGTCGCGCAGACCGGGCTCAATGCCATCGAGCACCGAATCGGGCACAATGCCGCGCAGTGGTTGCAACAAAGGCAAGTGCTCGTTCGGGATCAAGATATAGGTGGTGTTGACGTCCGGCGAGGACACCGGCAGCACCACGCCCGCCGCCACTTGATCAGGCGTGAGCCCGTAGTAGAGGCTGTGCGAATAGGAGATACCCAACAGCGCATTGACGTCCGCGACGACATTGAGCGGGTACTGCGGGAAATCGGCAAAGCCGTCATATTGGGTCGTGTAGACCGTCGTCGGGTACTCGGTGACCGGCGTCGCGCCATTGAATGTCAGACCCACTGATTGGATATACAGACCTGGAAAACGCGCCAGGATCCCGCCGTTCGGATTGTTCGGATTGCCGAGCAATACGAACGAGAGGTCCTCGGGGCTCGGCCTGCTGTCGATGGGCAGGCTCTGCAGATGCCGCATCTCCAGGGTCGCCACCGAAGCGCCCTGCGAAAAGCCGGCAACGACAACGCGATTCCCGTCGGCGAGTTGTTGCGTGATCGCGGCGTGCAAGTAGCTGGCTCCCGTAGCGGCCGATTCATCGAAGGTCAGGTTGGGAATCCCGGTGAACGGCTGGAACTGCGCGGGTGTCTGTACGCCGAAAAGCGAATCGCCAAAATAGTGCGGTGCGACGAACAGGTCGTAGACCTCCCGCATGAAGCGATACGACGGTCGCGGGGTTCCGGTGGAGCCCACGACCAAGACCGAGCACCCGCCGGACAGCAAGGCCGAACTCATCAGCGCGTCAACGCCGGACGCTCCCGCGGAGGCGGCGCCGGCCCCAGACCATGCCCTGCCCGGCGCCGTCAACCCGGTGAGTAACTCCTGCTGCACGTTGCGCAACAGCGCCGCGTTGCCGGTTTCCGCGTCCGCGTACCAACCCGCGGTCCGATCGAGGGCCTGCACCAATTGGTCGTGGTAGGTGGCCAGCTGGCCGCCCAGGAGCTGATATTCCTGGGCGTGGGTGCTCATCAACGCCGCGATCCCCGCCGATACCTCGTCAGCAGCCGCGGGAAGAAGCCGCGTGGTCAGGGCCGCGGCCGCCGCGTTGGCCGCCTCGATTGCCGATCCGATGCCCGTTAGTTGGGACGCCGCGGCGACCACCGTCTCCGGCGCGGTGACCACGAACGACATCCCACCCCCCTCCGCCGCCTGACCCAGGCAGCTCTGGCAAGGTCAGCCGCCCAGCACATCTAGCAGGGCGGATGCTATCGCGATCCGGCGAACTCTGGTGGGTGATTCGCCGAGATCACTGCCGCCCACCCGGTGGGGCCGCCGGCCGCGGGACCAATTGGCGATCGGTACCATCGGTTGACCCACAGCGCCCATGGTCAGGGGATCTTCGTGAGCGATACCGACAACGACAAAGACATCGAGAAGTTCGACCCGGGCCTGACCCGGCGCATGATCGGTGTGATGCGGCCGGTGGTGAAGACGTACTTCCGCTCCGAGGTCCACGGCTTGGACTCGTTTCCGCCGGGCGGGGCGCTGGTGGTGGGCAACCACTCCGGTGGCATGTTCCCGATGGACGTCCCGATCTTCAGCGTCGACTTCTACGACAAGTTCGGTTATGACCGGCCGGTCTACACGCTCAGCCACGACATCCTGTTCATGGGCGCGACCGGGTCGTTCTTTCGGCGCACCGGCTACATCCGGGCCAGCCGAGACAATGCGGCAAAGGCATTGTGCTCCGGCGGGGTGGTGATCGTGTTTCCCGGTGGCGACTACGACGCGTACCGGCCCACGCTTTCGGAAAACGTCATCGACTTCAACGGCCGCAAGGGGTACGTCAGCACCGCGATCGAAGCCGGTGTCCCCATCGTGCCCGCGGTGTCCATCGGCGGACAGGAAACCCAGCTCTACCTGTCCCGGGGCACCTGGCTCGCCGAACGGCTTGGGCTAAAGCGGTTGCTGCGCAGCGATATTCTGCCCCTCTCGTTCGGCTTCCCGTTCGGATTCAGCGCGGCTATCCCGCCCAACCTGCCGCTGCCGACCAAGATCGTCACCGAGGTGCTGGATCCGATCGACGTCATCGCCCAATTCGGCGAGGATCCCGACGTGGACCAGGTCGACCAACATGTTCGTTCGGTGATGCAGGAGGCTCTCACCAGGCTGGCCGCCACTCGTCGATTCCCGATTCTGGGCTGAGCCATGGCGCCTCGCATCGACCAGATCCTGGGTCTGATCACCGCGTTGGCGCGGTCCGGTCTGATCGCCCCGATGCGACCGGACCGGTACCTGAAGATCGCCGCCGCCATGCGTCGCGAGGGGATGGGATTCACTGCGGGATTCGCGGCAGCCGCCCAGCGCTGCCCAGATCGGCCGGGCCTGGTCGACGAGTTGGGCACGCTGACCTGGCGGCAGCTCGACGAGCGCAGCAACGCGCTGGCCGCAGCGCTGCAGGCACTGCCGGCCGGCTCGCCCAAGGTCGTCGGAATCATGTGCCGCAACCATCGCGGGTTCGTCGAAGCGCTGGTGGCGGCCAACCGGATCGGTGCCGACATTCTGCTGCTCAATACCGCATTCGCGGGTCCGGCGCTGGCCGATGTGGTGGCCCGCGAAGGCCTCGACACCGTCATCTACGACGAAGAATTCACCGCCACGGTCGACCGCGCATTTGATGGCCGGCCACAGGCCACTCGAATCGTCGCGTGGTCTGATGGACAGCACGACCTGACCGCCGAACAGCTCGTCAACGCCCACCTGGGTGACCAGCCCGAGCGCACCGGCCGCACCGGGCGGCTGATCCTGCTGACTTCAGGCACCACCGGAACGCCTAAGGGCGCCAAGCATTCTGGAGGTAGCGGCGGAATCGGCACCCTGAAAGCGATTCTGGACCGCACACCGTGGCGAGCCGAACAGCCCATCGTGATCGTGGCGCCGATGTTCCACGCCTGGGGCTTCTCACAGCTGGTACTGGCCGCATCACTGGCATGCACGATCGTCACCCGCCGCAAGTTCGACCCGGAAGCGACGCTGGACCTCATCGACCGCCATCGGGCGACCGGCCTGGTGGTGGTGCCGGTGATGTTCGACCGCATCATGGAACTGCCCACCAAGGTGCTCAACCGCTACAGCGGCCGCACATTGCGGTTTGCCGCGGCGTCCGGTTCCCGGATGCGCCCCGACGTCGTCGTCGCGTTCATGAACCGATTCGGCGACGTGATCTACAACAACTACAACGCGACCGAGGCCGGGATGATCGCCACCGCGACGCCGGCAGACCTGCGTGCCGCACCCGACACCGCGGGCCGCCCCGCCGAAGGAACCGAAATCCGGATCCTGGAACAGGAATTCAACGAAGTGCCGGAGGGCGAGGTCGGCAGCATCTTTGTCTGCAACGACAGCCAGTTCGACGGATACACATCGGGCACCACCAAGGATTTCCAGGCCGGCTTCATGTCGTCGGGCGACGTGGGCTACCTGGACCGCAACGGACGGCTGTTCGTGGTCGGGCGCGACGACGAAATGATCGTCTCCGGAGGAGAGAACGTCTACCCGATCGAGGTGGAAAAGACCCTTGCTACCCATCCCGAAGTCGCGGAGGCCGCGGTGATCGGCGTCGACGATGAACAGTACGGACAGCGGCTGGCCGCATTCGTGGTGCTCGAACCCGACGCTGATCTTGATGAGAATGCCGCCCCCGAAACCCTCAAACAACATGTGCGCGACAACCTGGCCAACTACAAGGTGCCCCGCGAAATCGCGGTTCTCGACGAGTTGCCCCGCGGTAGTACCGGCAAGATATTGCGTGCCGAACTGCAGGCAAAGGTCTGCGGCACATGAGGGGCGATCGACTGCGCAAGCTGGCCCGCCGGCCCCGGCCCCGGCCCCTGACCCGGGCGACGGCCGAACTCGTCAACGCCGCCAACGGATTACGGCCCATCAGCCGCAACCCCTATGCCGCCTTTTTCGTGTTCTGGCTTGGCTGGCCGACCTCGGAGGTGCCTGGTCTTTACCTGACCGCGTCAGTGGTGGACGCGCTGCGCCGCGGACGACGCGGTGATTTCGCCGGGCCGAAGGGCAAAGTCGCGTTGGCCCTTACCGCCGCGGCCTGGGCAACGCTGGGCGTGATCCGCTACCGCGGCATCACCACCCCCGGCCCGGTCCTCGAGGAGGGGTTGACCGAAGGACTGGGGGCTGACTACGCCCAGGAGTTGGCCACCCTGCCGACCGAGCCGACGCGGCGGGGACGACGCAACCTCCCCCTGCGCACGACCGTGGCACGCCGACTCTATGTGGAGAAGACCAACATCGTGGCCTACGGCCCACACCGCCGTGCCAACCTGGCCGACATCTGGCGGCGACGCGATCTGCCGCGCGACGGCAAGGCCCCGGTGCTGGTGCAGGTGCCCGGTGGCGCCTGGGTCCTCGGATGGCGCCGCCCCCAGGCGTATCCCCTGATGAGCAACCTGGTTTCGCGTGGCTGGGTCTGTGTGTCGCTGAACTATCGGGTCTCTCCCCTACACACCTGGCCGGCGCATATCGTCGACGTCAAGCGCGCGCTGGCCTGGGTGAAAGAAAACATCGCCGACTACGGCGGCGACCCGGACTTCGTGGCGATCAGCGGCGGGTCAGCGGGCGGCCACCTGTCCGCGCTGGCGGCTCTGACCCCCAACGAACCCAGGTTTCAACCCGGCTTCGAGGAAGCCGACACCTCTGTGGCGGCAGCGGTTCCCATCTATGGCCGCTACGACTGGTATTCGACCGAGGCCGAGGGGCGACCTGAATTCGTCGAATTGCTAGCGCGTTTCGTGGTGAAACGGAAATTCCGCGACCACCGCGAGGTCTTCGTCGATGCTTCGCCAATCCACCATGTACGGGCCGACGCACCACCGTTCTTCGTGCTACACGGCCAAGACGACTCCCTCATCCCGGTGGTCGAAGCTCGAGAGTTCGTCGAAGAATTACGGGCGGTGTCGAAGTCCCCGGTCGCCTACGCCGAATTGCCCAACGCCCAGCATGCCTTCGACATCTTCGGTTCCCCACGCGCGCATAAGGCTTCCGAAGCCGTGGCCCGGTTCCTGTCCTGGGTGTACGTCACCAACGGCCCGGGCCCACGCTAGCTAGAGACCAGCCGCGCGTTCGAGCTCGGCCAGCGCCGGTTCGATGAGGTCGGCCATCTCGTCGATGTCATTGGCTACCTCGGGTGTCGTCACGAACCCGAAGTCCAGATGCTCCTGATACGAGAAGCAGGTGATGTTCAACGCCACGTCCATCACCGGCGGCCCTAGCGGCACCAAGGAGTCCAGCCGCGCACCCGCCATATAGAGGGGGAATTGCGGGCCGGGGACGTTGGATACGACGAGGTTGATCGGGGCCAGGTTATGGGAAAGCCCGGTAGCGGTGTACGCGCGGGCGGCCAGATGGAGCAGACCTGGCGGGGTGGTCTCGGTAAGCCCCATGATCTGATGCGCCGAGAGCGCCTTGGCCATCTCTTTGGCGTTCTGGGTGCTCTCGTGAATGGCCTTGAGACGCTCGGCCGGATCATTGATGTGGGTCGCCAGCGACGCCGTCATCGAGCTGATCTGGTTGCCGACGTCCTCCTTGGTTTGATCGGTGCGGGTGGACACCGGGATCTGCGCGATGAGCGGCTTGGCAGGCAGCTCGTCGCGCTTCTTCAGGTATTCCCGCGCCGCCCCGGCCACCGTCGCCAGCACAACGTCGTTGAGTTTGACGCCGAAGGCATCCTTGACCGCCTTGGCTCTTGCCAGTTCAATGCGGCACCCACTGACCCGCCGGTGCGGCGACACATGTGCGTTGAACCGGGTCTTGGGTGCATCGAAGTAGCGGGGTGGCCTGGCGCTCACGCCCAGCGCCGCGATCTGCTGGCGCACGGTTTGCTCCACCAGCCGTGCGATGCGGAACGGGGTCATGATTCCCACGTTGATCAGGGCACCCACCGCGCGGCGCTCCAGCCTGGGGATCTGGAATCCGACGAATCCAACTGTTTCCTCTTGCGGCGGCCGAGGTTCGGGCGTGACATCCAGCAGGATCTCACCTAACCCGGCACCCGAGACACCGTCGACAATGGCGTGGTGCATCTTGGTCAGGGTGGCGATGCGCCCGCCTTCGACACCCTCGATGACCCAGAGTTCCCACAGCGGTCGAGAGCGATCAAGCTTGTAGGACATGAGCCGACCGACGAGTTCCTCGAGCTCGCGCCGGCCGCCCGGCGCGGGGACTCCGATTCGCCGCACGTGAAAGTCGACGTCCAGATCCTGGTCTTCGACGAACCAGGGCCGGTCCAGCCCCAGCGGGGCCCCGGTGACTCTCCAGCGCAGCTGTGGGATCTCCGGGAGCCGTTCGATGAGTAGTTCGCGCAACCGCTGAAAGCTGTAGTCGGGCGCATCGGTCGGATCGCAAATCGCCAGCGCACCAACATGCATGTGCCAGCCTGCGGTCTCCGCAGACCAGAACGCCGCATCAACACTCGAGAGCCGCCTCATTGGGCGACCATAACCTCCCGTGAGCTGCTAGGGCCAGCACTCCCAGAAATCTCACAACGCGCCGTCGTCGTGCGACGGACCCGCAAGCAGTGCTTGCGCGGACTACGCATCCTCGAGCAAGTCGGGCGTCACCGCCGATTCGGTGTCGGGAATTCCTTCCACCTTCGCCTTGCGATCGGCCATCGACAGCAGCCGCCGAATCCGACCCGCCACAGCATCTTTCGTCATCGGTGGATCGGCGAGGCGGCCCAGCTCCTCCAGCGACGCCTGGCGATGCTCGACACGCAGTTTGCCGGCCGAGGCCAGATGATCGGGCACCGTGTCACCGAGGATCTCCAGCGCTCGTTCCACCCTGGCGGCCGCCGCCACCGCCGCGCGCGCCGAGCGGCGCAGATTGGCATCATCGAAATTGGCCAGCCGGTTGGCCGTCGCGCGCACCTCGCGACGCATCCGGCGCTCTTCCCAGACCAGCCTGGTGTCCTGCGCCCCCATTCGGGTCAGCAGGGCACCGATCGCCTCGCCGTCGCGCACCACCACGCGATCGGCTCCGCGGACCTCACGGGCCTTGGCACCCACCCCGAGCCTGCGGGCGGCCCCCACCAGCGCCAGGGCAGCTTCCGGGCCCGGGCAGCTGACCTCGAGGGCCGACGAGCGCCCGGGTTCGGTCAGTGACCCATGCGCCAGAAAGGCGCCCCGCCACGCGGCTTCCGCGTCGCCGATACTGCCGCCGACCACCTGGGCCGGCAGGCCACGCACCGGACGGCCCCGCATGTCGAGCAGTCCGGTCTGACGCGCCAGCGCTTCGCCGTCGTTGGCGACCCGCAGCACGTACCGGGTGTTCTTGCGGATCCCGCTGGCCGACAGCACGTGCACCACCGCGCTGTAGCCATAGAGGTCGAAGATGTCTTTGCGCAGCCGCCGCGCGATGCTGCCCAGATCCACCTCGGCCTCGACGACGACGCGCCCAGCCACTATGTGCAGGCCCCCGGCGAATCTGAGCAGCGAAGTGACCTCAGCGCGCCGGGCGCTGACCGATTTGACTACTAGGCGACTCAGTTCGTCCTTGACTTCAGTCGTCATCGCCACGCGTCGTCACCCTTCGGTTTGTTGCCACCCGCCCCGGGCCCGCCGGTCTGTTGACGTCTGCCCTCGATCGGTATCTCCTGCGGACTCGTCACCGGAGGCGTCGTGAGGTCCCTGTCACGGACCCGCACTGCATCCAGGACGGCCGCTAGCTTGCCCGGGTCATGTAAAGGTGTACCAGGTCGGGCAACGTCGGCGAAGTGGACCTCGGCCTGAAGCATTGTTGCCGTGCGGCGAAGTTGCTCCTTCTCTCGATCGCTAGGCACCCGGTCCGCGTCGATGATTATGTCGTGGACCGTGAACCCCGGGGCATGTTGGGCCAGGACGTGCAGGTGACGCTCAACCGAGAAACCGGCCGTCTCCCCCGGCTCGGCCACCAGGTTGAGCACCAGCGCGCGACGCGCCGACGTGGCCTGCAACGCCGCGAACAGCCCCGGCACCAGCACATGCGGAATCACACTGGTAAACCACGACCCGGGACCTAAGACGATGAGATCGGCAGCCATGATGGCGTCGACGGCCTGGCGGGTCGCCGGTGGGTCGGCCGGCCGCAACCGCACCCGTCTCACCTTTCCCGGGGTGGTGGCCACCGCCACCTGGCCGCGGATCAGCCGGAACATCCGCGGATCAGACTCCAGCCCGGAAACGTCGGCTTCGATCTGCAGCGCAATCGGACACATCGGCAGCACCCGGCCCTTGACACCGAGGATGCGTCCGAGTTCGTCGAGCGCGGCTACCGGATCAGCCAGCACCTCGGACAGGCCGGCCAGCAACAGGTTGCCGATCGGATGCCCGGCCAGCGCGCCGCTGCCACCGAACCGGTGCTGCAGAATGGTCGCCCAAAGTCGGCCGTACGGACTGTCGGATGCCAAGGCCGCCAGCGCCATTCGCAAATCACCCGGCGGTATCACGTCGAGTTCGCTACGTAGCCGACCCGAGGATCCACCGTCGTCGGCAACGGTCACGATCGCGGTGACGTAGGGAGTGAGCCGACGAGCCGCCGACAGCGTCGCGTATAGCCCGTGTCCGCCACCCAAAGCAACGATGCTGTGGCTCGCCCGTGAATTCATTCGCGGCCCAGATCCCGGTGCAGTACCCGCACCGAAAGTCGCGAATTCGACCGCAGCAGCCCCACCAGTGCTTCGGCGATGGCGACGCTGCGATGCTTGCCACCGGTGCAGCCGATCGCGACCGTCATGTAGCGCTTGCCCTCCCGGCGATAGCCCTCCACGACCAGGGATAGCAGCTCATGGTAGGTCTGCAGAAACTCGGACGCGCCAGGCCGGCCCAGGACGTAGTCGCTGACCGCCTGGTGTTGGCCGGTCAGTGGCCGCAGCTCGTCGACCCAGTGCGGGTTGGGCAAAAACCGCACGTCCATGACCATGTCCGCGTCCATCGGCAGTCCGTACTTGAAGCCGAAGGACTCCACGGTGACGCTGGTGATCGCCGCGGCGTCGCCGCCGAAAGCTCGTTCGATGTTCTCCCGCAGCCCGCGCACCGAGAGCGTGGACGTGTCGATGATGAGGTCAGCGGTGGCGCGCACCGGCTCGAGCATCTTGCGCTCGGCGGCGATCCCCTCAGCAAGTGTGTGCCCGCCCTGCAGCGGGTGGCTACGGCGATTCTGTTCGTAGCGGCGCACCAACATGTCGTCGGACGCCTCCATGAACACCACTCGGGGGGTGATGTTGCGGGTGGCCAGTTCGTTGCGCACCGAATCCAGGTCGCCGGTGAAGCCCCGTGACCGAACGTCCATCACCACGGCGAGTTGGGTGATGCGCGATCCGGCCGCCAGCCCGAAATCCACCATTCGGGTGATCAGCTGCGGAGGCAGGTTATCCGCGACATACCAGCCCAGGTCCTCTAGTACCTTGGCCGCCGTGCCGCGGCCCGCCCCGGACAGCCCGGTCACCAGCACCACGTCGATACCGGCCGAGGCGTCGCCTTCTGGACCGGGCAGATTTCCGCCACCCGCAATATGGTTGGTCATTGGGCACCCCCCGGCTGGTCGGGACGCAACGCCTCGAGCACGGCAGTTGCCGTTGCTACGCCAATACCCGGTACCGCGGTGATCTGGTCGACGGTGGCCTCCTTGAGGCGGGCTATCGATCCGAAATGGGTGACGAGCGCCTTGCGACGGTGCTCTCCCAATCCGGGCACCGCATCCAGCGCCGACGCCGTCATCCGCTTGGATCGCTTGCTCCGATGGTAGGTGATGCCGAATCGGTGCGCCTCGTCGCGCACCCGCTGCAGCAAGTAAAGGCCCTCGCTGTTACGCGGCATGATGATCGGATCCGGCTCGGAGGGCACCCATACTTCTTCCAGCCGCTTGGCCAGGCCGATCACCGCGACGTCGACGATACCCAGCTCCTCGAGAACGGCGCTGGCGGCGTTGGCCTGCGGCGCACCGCCGTCAACGACATAGAGATTGGGCGGATAGGCGAATCGGCGAGATTTTCCTTCCGGGGAAAGCAGATTCGGATCGTTCTGTTCACTCAGGTGGCGCTGGAACCGGCGTCGAGTCACTTCGGCAATGGATGCGACGTCGTCGGAGCGGCCCTGCCCAGCCGCTTCCCGGATGGCGAAGTGGCGGTAGTCGGACTTGCGCGGTAGGCCGTCCTCAAAGACCACCAGCGAGGCGACCACATCGGTGCCCTGCACGTGGCTGATGTCGACGCACTCGATGCGCAACGGCGCATCGGCCATCCCGAGCGCCTCCTGAATATTCTGCAGTGCAGCAGATCTGGCGTTGAAGTCACCGGCCCGCTTCAGCTTGTGCTGCTGCAGCGCCTCTTTCGCATTTCGCTGCACGGTTTCGGCCAGCGCGCGCTTGTCTCCGCGGCGCGGCACGCGCAGCGTGACCCGCGAGCCGCGCAAGCCGGACAACCAGCTGGACAGTTGGTCGGCGTTGGAGGGCAGGCACGGCACCAGTACCTCGCGGGGAACCGGGTTGACCGACTCATCGGCGGCACCGCCCAACTCCGCCTGGTCGCCATAGAACTGAGCCAGAAATTGCTCCACCAACTGTTCCTCGACCGAAACATCTGGTGCACTGGGCTTTTCGACCACCCAGCCGCGCTGACCGCGGACCCGACCGCCGCGGACATGGAACACCTGCACCGCCGCCTCGAGTTCGTCGTCGGCAAATGCCACCACGTCCGCGTCGGTGCCGTCCCCCAGCACCACCGCTTGCTTTTCCATCGCGCGCTTCAATGCAGACCGGTCATCTCGCAGCCGTGCGGCGCGCTCGAAGTCGAGGTTCTCCGCAGCGGCGTTCATCTGCTGTTCCAGCTCGCGGGCGTATCGGTCGGTCTTACCGGAGAGAAAGTCGCAGAAATCATCGACAATCTGGCGATGCTGCTCTTTGCTGACCCTGCCGATACAGGGAGCCGAGCACTTGTCGATATAGCCGAGCAGGCATGGCCTGTCTATCTGCTTGTGCCGCTTGAACACTCCCATCGAGCAGGTGCGCGCCGGAAACACCCGGGTAAGCAGATCCACTGTCTCGCGGATCGCCCACGCGTGCGAGTAGGGCCCGAAATAGCGGACCCCTTTGCGCCGTGGACCGCGATAGACCATGAGCCGGGGAAAATCTTCGTTGAGCGTGACGGCCAGCACCGGATATGACTTGTCATCGCGGTAGCGAACGTTGAAGCGAGGATCGAATTCCTTGATCCAGTTGTACTCGAGCTGCAGCGCCTCGACTTCTGTGTTGACCACCGTCCACTCGACCTTTGCGGCGGTGGTCACCATCTGGCGGGTCCTCGGCTGCAAGTGCGCGATGTCGGCAAAATACGACGTCAGCCTGCTGCGCAGGCTCTTGGCCTTGCCGACATAGATGACTCGCCCATGCGGGTCCCGGAATCGGTACACCCCCGGCTCGACCGGGATGGACCCGGGCGCGGGGCGATACGTCGCGGGATCTGGCACGTACCCAGGCTAGTAGCCGCTAGAAGGGCGGCGGCTCGTCGGGACCGATTGTCGGCTCCGGGGTGTCGTACCGGTCGGCGTGGACGCCGCCGACGGCTTCCAGTGCCCTGCGATTGCATCGGCGCTCGGTGTCGATGCGATTCGCCCGGTTTTGTGCGCGGGTTCGGGCACGGGTCGGCATCCTCGCCGCTCGGCCAGCGCGGGGGCTGCCGGCCGTGCCCACGATTGGCGGTAGCTCCCCGGTCGGCACGCATAGGTTCCGAAACAGCAGCGCGCTACCCGGGGTGGTCACGTAGGTGTGCCCGTCGGGCAGCAGCCAGATCACCGTGCCGTCGGGTAGCTGCAGGTCGCGCCAGCCCCAGAACGTTTTCAGCAGATGGTGTTTGCGGCACAGGCACTTCAGGTTCGACGCGTGCGTGTGCCCGCCGTCACCGCATGCAACGGTATGGTCCAGATCACAGCAAACTGCCGGCTGGTCGCAGCCGGGTGCTCGACACGTCAGATCACGGCACCGCACGAATTCGGCGAGCCCCGCTGATGGCGCGTATCCGGACTCGGGGCGCCCTGACGGTCGCATCAGCGGCCGCAGTGTGGCGACCTTGGCCAGCTCGGCGATCAACGAGGCCGGGATCAGCCCTTCGGCGCCGAGCAACACAGCGGGCGTGTGACCGGTTCCGTCGACAGTCGATTGATCGGCAACGACGTGAATCACCACCTTGCTCGGAGCTGACCGCGCTGCGGCAGTGCAATCGGCGGACGTGCAGCCGCACGCCAACCGATCACTGCCCGCCACCAGCGCCCCCACCGCGTCGGCACGGCGCTGCTCACGGGTGCGCGGGTCGGCGGCGCACACCGTGTTCGCAAGCTCGTCGAGGCGCCGGTCAAAGGCTCGCCCCGCGGTCGCGAGCACGCTTCCGGCCAGCGCGGCCAAGCCCGAACCGTCGGCGATCACATCCACATCGACGAATCGACCGTCGGCCGCCTCGGCAACGCGGCGCACGGCATCGCGATCGACATCGGCCACCACTTGATCGATCGCAACGGACAGCCGACCTCGAGTTACCGCAGGACATCGCGCCAACAGCGCGGCGAGCTGTGCGTCCACCTTCGCCAGCACCTCGGCGTCGGTGATGAGGTCGGTGCGAAACACGATCGTCTGGAATGCCCGGTAATCGATATCTCCGGCGCGAAAGGCCTGCCCCACCTTCGGCAATCGGTTGCGCATCGCCATCGCATAACGCAAATAGCTCGAGCCTATCGCCACGCTGGTTCGCAATGCGGCAGCCACCTGCGCGGCGACCGCCTCCCAAGTATCCGTCGCCCATTCGGCACGGTCGCCGGACTCCCGGCACCGCAGCACGAACAATGCACCGACCACGTCCAGCCGTTCGGCCGCGGCCGCAGCCTCCCGGCGAGATGCCTCTCGCGCCCTCTCCAACAGCGCATTCGACTCCGCCGTCGGACGGGAGGCATACCAGTACTCGAACATACGTTCGACCCTAGCGGCCGATGGCGACACTTCCCCCGACTCGTGTCAGACCCGGTCGTCGAGCTGCGCCCGTCGGGTGACCGCCCACTCCGCCATCGGAAATCCGGAATTTTGGTCACACGCGGATATGACCAGAGCGGCCCGCGGCACCACCGCCAGTCCGTAGTCGCAGTTCCAATCCGAACGGCCCATGCTCCACACCAGCACACCCTCAGCCGGAGTGCCGAAGGACTTGAGCGTGATCGGCCCGAACTCCCCCGCCGGATACCCGGCAAATGCATCGCCATGGCATTGCGACACCGCGCGGAATCCGTTCTGCACCACGTCGTGAGGATTCAACGGGCTGTTGTAGACATCGACCGACTCGGCATACATCGCCGTAGCCTGCACTCGGTATGCGGACTCGGCGAAGTCCGCCGAGCCCGGTGGCCGTAGCGGCGAACCTTTGAACAACACCGCGGCCGTGCATTCGGGTGGCCGGGCGCTGGTGAAATAGGTTTCGCCCACCCGAGTCGAAGACGCCGGCCCCAGCGGCGTGTTGTCCCCATCCTGCAACAACAAGTCACGAGCCGAGATGTGGGCACGCGGCTGACCGGAGGCCCGAATCGCGCGACCGGCAACGGAATTGGTGCACGCGGCCATCGCCACCACCACGACGAGCAACACCACCGCCGCGCAGCTACGCCCAAGACGCGTCATCGGTAGATCGTAGCGCGGCTCAGCGGGTGGGCAGGTCCGGGCGATATTGGGTCAGCAGGGAGCGCACCGCGTCCATTGACGCCACCGCACGCTCCTTGTCCACGGCCTGAATCGCCATCACCGGGATGTACTCGTCATCGGGCAAGTCGATTCGCGCCCAGCGACTCCCCCCAGGAAACGACACACCGACCACGTCTTTCCAAGGAATCAGCTTATAGCCCAACAGATTACGCACCGAGATGCCCGCAGCACCGATCCTTAGCAGCGGTCGGGTGAACAGCAGCACAGCACCGGCGAGAATGAGCCCGAGGGCGCCCATCGCCACTTGATCACCGGTCTGAAATATCATCCCGCTCGAGCCCACCTTGAGGAACAATCCACCGGCTACATGCGCCGCCACGATCAGGATCGCCGCGGTGTACGCGACAACCGGTGTCCAGTAGGGACGCAAGACGACGTCCCACTCGGCGCGTTGTGCTTCGTCGGTCATGACTCAGCACGCAGCTCGCGCAGGGTCAACGCGGTGGTCAACGCCGCCGCGGTCGCCTGCGCGCCCTTGTCCTCATCTGAGGTTGGCAGGCCAGCCCGGTTGAGCGCCTGTTCCTCGGAGTTGGTGGTCAAAACCCCATTGGCCACCGGCGTGGAGGAGTCCAGCGAGACCCGGGTCAGACCCTGGGTCACCGCATCACAAACGTAGTCGAAATGCGGTGTCTCACCACGTATTACCACACCCAACGCGACCACAGCGTCGTGATTTCGAGTCAGTTCCTGTGCCACCACCGGAATTTCCATCGCCCCCAGGACGCGCACCACCGTCGGGTTGTCGATTCCGGAATCGGCAGCCGTGTTGCGCGCACCGGCGAGCAGGGCATCACAAATCTTGGTGTGCCAGGTGCTGGCGACGATAGCCAGCCGAACGCCGGAAGCGTCGAACGCCGGCACGTCCGGAATGCCGGCGCCACCGCTCACAAAGCACCACCGAATTCCCCTGGCAGGTGCACCGATTCGTGAAAGTCGTCTAATCCGGTCAAGTCATGTCCCATCCGGTCGCGCTTGGTCATCAGATAGCGAATGTTCTCCGCATTGGCCCGCACCGGCAACGGGACCCGCTCGATGATGTGCAAACCGTAACCGTCCAGCCCTACCCGCTTTGCCGGGTTGTTGGTCAGCAGCCGCATCGAACGGACCCCCAGATCAACCAGAATCTGGGCCCCGATCCCATAGTCGCGTGCATCAGCGGGCAGACCGAGCTTGAGGTTGGCGTCGACGGTGTCATCCCCGGCGTCCTGGAGTTGATAGGCCTGCAGCTTGTGCAACAACCCGATGCCGCGGCCCTCGTGTCCGCGCATGTACAGCACCACCCCACGCCCCTCCCTGGCGACCATGGCCATGGCCGCGTCGAGCTGGGACCCGCAGTCACAACGACGTGACCCGAAAACGTCGCCGGTCAGACACTCCGAGTGCACCCGCACCAATACGTCGTCGCCGTCGCTGCTCGGCCCGGCGATCTCGCCGCGCACCAGTGCAACGTGCTCGACGTCTTCATAGATGCTGGTGTATCCGATGGCGCGAAACTCCCCGTGCCGGGTCGGAATCCGGGCCTCGGCAACGCGCTCGATGTGTTTCTCGTGCTTACGCCGCCATTCGATCAGGTCGGCGATGGTAATCAGTGCCAGCCCGTGTTCGTCGGCGAAGACCCGCAGCTCGTCGGTCTGGGCCATCGACCCTTCATCTTTTTGGCTGACGATCTCACAGATCGCGCCCGCGGGCTGCAGGCCAGCCATCCTGGCCAGGTCCACCGCGGCCTCGGTATGGCCCGGGCGGCGTAACACCCCGCCGTCCTTGGCGCGCAACGGAACGACGTGACCGGGACGGGTGAAGTCTTCGGCCACACTCGCCGGATCCGCAAGCAGCCGCATCGTGGTCGCTCGGTCGGAAGCTGAAATACCAGTTCCCACGCCATTTTTCGCATCCACCGTAACGGTGTAGGCGGTACCGTGCTTGTCCTGGTTGACCGCGTACATTGGCAGCAGTCCCAGCCGGTCACACACCGCTCCATCCAGCGGGACGCACAGGTACCCAGAGGTGTAGCGCACCATGAACGCCACCAGCTCCGGTGTTGCCTTCTCAGCGGCGAAGATCAGGTCGCCCTCGTTCTCGCGGTCCTCGTCATCGATGACGATGACAGCCTTGCCCGCACCAATGTCGGCAACCGCTCGCTCGACGGAGTCCAACCTCGTCATCTTTGCTACCTTGCTGTCAGACCTACTCACACGAGATGTTTCACGTGCTGCAATCAGTATGGACTACCGCACCGCCACAGTTACTGTCTTGCGGCTTTGAGGTCCCTGCCCGCTGATTCTGACCGGTTTCCTACCGCGCTAGTGCGCCGGGTCGGCTGTCGGTCCGGATTGCATCAGTCGTTCGACATATTTGGCGATCACGTCCACCTCCAGGTTTACCTGCGTACCCACCGGCGCTTGTCCCAGCGTGGTGAGCTCTCGGGTGGTCGGAATCAGCGAAACCTCGAACCAGTCCCGAGGCTGCGCACCTAGATCGGAGACGGTCAGGGAAATGCCGTCGACGGTGATCGATCCCTTCTCCACGACATAGCGGGCCACCGTCGCTGGGACCTGAATGCGCACCACTTCCCAGTGCTCCGACGGGCTCCGGGCGATGATCTCGCCGGTCCCGTCGACATGGCCCTGGACGATGTGCCCACCGAGGCGGCTGTTGACGGCCGCGGCACGCTCCAAATTGACCTGGCTACCGACCTGTAGTTCCCCCAGGTTGGACCGGTTCAGCGTCTCGGCCATCACATCGGCGGTGAACTGGCCGTCGGCGAGCACCTCCACCACCGTCAGGCAGACACCGTTGACTGCGATCGAATCACCATGACCGGCGTCGGCGGTAACGATCGGGCCACGAATGGTCAAGCGTGCCGCATCGGTGAGGGTGCTCCGGTCGGTGATTTCGCCGAGTTCCTCGACTATTCCGGTGAACATTGCACCAGGCTAATTGGCCCTCGCGGGCCGCGACAAACGCCGTTGTGTAGCGCGCTGCACACCCCGCGTTGCCCGACCCGGTCGGCGGCCCCCTCTACGATGCAGGGTATGCAGACCCGCCGCCGTCTATTCGCTGTCCTCGCCGCCCTCGGCACCGCCACCGCCCTGGTTGCCGGCTGCTCGTCGGGCACGAAGGACAGCGGCGGACCACTACCCGATGCGACACCGTTGGTGAAGCAAGCAACCGAGCTCACCAGGAACCTCAAGAGCGCGCACCTGGTCCTCACCGTGAACGGCAAGATCCCCGGCCTGTCGATGAAGACGCTCTCCGGCGATCTGACCACCAACCCGACCGCCGCGAAGGGAAACGTCGAGCTCACGCTCGGCGGATCTGCGATCGACGCCGATTTCGTGGTGGTGGACGGAACCCTGTATGCCACCCTCACCCCGAACAAGTGGAGTGATTTCGGCCCGGCTGCCGACATCTACGACCCGTCGCAGATCCTGAACCCGCAAGTTGGCCTGGCCAATGTGCTGGCCAATCTCCAGGACGCCAAGGCCGACGGTCGCGACACCATCGACGGACAGACCACGATCCGGATCACCGGAAAGGTCACTGCCGAGGCGGTGAACCAGATCGCGCCCCCGTTCAATGCAACAGAACCCGTGCCGGGCACCGTGTGGATTCAGGAGAACGGTGACCATCAGCTGGTGCAAGCCAAACTGGATCGCGGGTCGGGCAATTCCGTCGAGATGACCTTGTCCAAGTGGGGCGAGCAGGTCAGCGTCAGCAAGCCCCCGGTGAGCTGATGAGCACGCAGACAGGGCGCCGCGTCGCCATCAGCGCCGGCAGCCTGGCGGTATTGTTGGGCGCCCTCGACACCTACGTCGTGGTCACCATCATGCGCGACATCATGGGCAGCGTCGGCATCCCGGTTAACCAATTGCAGCGGATCACCTGGATCGTCACCTGGTATCTGCTCGGCTACATCGCCGCGATGCCGCTGCTGGGACGGGCTTCCGACCGGTTCGGCCGCAAGCTGATGCTGCAGGTCAGCTTGCTCGGCTTCGCCGCCGGCTCGGTGGTCACCGCGCTGGCGGGGCATTTCGGCGATTTCCATATGCTGCTCGCCGGCCGGGCACTTCAAGGTGTGGCCAGCGGTGCGCTGCTGCCGATCACCTTGGCGCTGGGTGCGGATCTGTGGGCACAACGAAACCGCGCCGGCGTCCTCGGCGGTATCGGAGCCGCCCAGGAACTCGGCAGCGTGCTGGGGCCGCTCTACGGGATTTTCATCGTCTGGTTGTTCCATGACTGGCGAGACGTCTTCTGGATCAACGTCCCCCTGACCGCGATCGCCATGCTGATGATCCAATTCAGCCTGCCGGCGCACGACAAGAACGCAGAGCCGGAGAAGATCGACCTGGTTGGCGGTGCGCTGCTGGCAATCGCGTTGGGGCTCGCCGTCATCGGGCTGTACAACCCCAACCCGGACGGCAAAGAGGTGTTGCCGAGCTACGGACTACCGGTGCTGACCGGCGCGATCGTGGCCGCGGTGGCGTTCTTCGCCTGGGAGCGGTTCGCTCGAACCCGGCTGATCGACCCGAATGGGGTGCACTTCCGGCCGTTCTTGGCCGCCCTGGGTTCATCGGTGGCCGCGGGTGCCGCGCTGATGGTGACTCTGGTGAACGTGGAGTTGTTCGGCCAGGGCGTGCTGAGCATGGACCAGACCCAGGCGGCGGGGATGCTGCTGTGGTTCCTGATCGCCCTTCCGATCGGCGCGGTGACCGGCGGGTGGATTGCCACCAGAGTCGGCGACCGGGCGGTGACGTTTGTCGGGCTACTGATCGCCGCCGGCGGCTATTTGCTGATTTCGCATTGGCCCGTCGATCTGCCGGATTATCGGCACATCATCTTCGGCTTGTTCACCGTGCCCGCCATGCACGCCGACCTGCTGGTGGCCGGCCTAGGGCTTGGCCTGGTGATTGGGCCGCTGTCGTCGGCCACGCTGCGAGTTGTACCGGCCGCCCAACATGGCATCGCCTCGGCGGCGGTGGTGGTCGCGCGGATGACCGGCATGTTGATCGGTGTGGCCGCGCTGAGCGCCTGGGGTCTGTACCGGTTCAACCAGATCCTGGCGGGATTGTCGGCGGCCGTACCGCCCGACGCGACCTTGCTCGAGCGCGCGGCCGCGATCGGAGCCCAATACCAACAGGCATTCGCCTTGATGTACGGCGAAATCTTCACGATCACCGCGTTTGTGTGCGTCTTTGGTGCGGTGCTGGGTCTGCTGGTCAGCGAACGCAAGGAGCACGCGGAAGAACCGGAGATCTCGGAGGAACCGGCCGTAGCGCCCCGGCCGTGAGTCGCTCGCGCGACACCAGGCTGAGCAACAGGTCGGGGCCGCACCGCTCGACGCCGTCGAACTGCCAGCGCAATGCGTGCGCGATGCTGGACACGCCCACGTCGTCAACGGCGGTGACCGGGCCGCCGAGCAGGATCGGCGCCACGTAGGCCAGGATGCGGTTGATGGCTCCGGCCCGTAAGAAGGCCCCGGCCAGGGTCGGACCCCCTTCTAGCAACACGTCGGTGCGGTCGGAGAGGGCTCGCAGGACCTCCACCGGCTCGTGGGTCTTGATCATCATCGTTCGCGCATCGTCGTTGAGCACCTTGGCTTCGGGCGGAATGTCACGCTTGCCCACCACCACGCGCAGCGGCTGCTCGGCCGCCAAGGAACCATCCGACAGCCGGGCGGTCAGGGTTGGATCGTCAACCAGCACGGTGCCGGTACCGACCACGATCGCATCGGAAATGGCGCGGCGCCGATGCAGATCCGCACGGGCCGCCTCGCTGGAAATCCACTGGCTGGAACCGTCGGCGGCAGCGCTACGGCCATCGATACTCGTGGCGTACTTCCAGGTCACATGCGGCAACCCGGTGCGCTGCTTGTGCAACCACTCCCGCAACGGTCCGGCCGCCACATGATCGGCCAGCACGCCGGATCGCACCTTCAGGCCGGCGGCCGACAGCCGCCCCGCGCCCCCACCTGCGATCCCATTGGGGTCGGCGACGCCGTATATCACCGTTCCGACCCTGGCTTCGATCAACGCGTTCACACATGGCGGAGTCTTGCCGAAGTGGTTACAGGGCTCCATGGTGACCACCGCTATGGCGCCGGCCGCCAAACCACCCGCCTTGCGCAGCGCCACCACCTCGGCATGATCACCACCGGAGGGCTGGGTGCCGCCGATGCCGACGACCCGGCCTTCCTGGTCGACAATGACAGCGCCGACCGGCGGGTTCGGGTACGTCGCGCCTTTGACCAGCATCGACTGCTCGATCGCCAGACGCATCGCCTCTTCGAGGCTCTTGACCTGTTCGACTGTCATCTGGCGCTCACCGGCCGTGATGGCTGGAAACGGCCCCGGCCTGTCGCCGAAGTGCCTCCACCGCGGCAGCGGGATCCTGGGCTCCATACACCGCCGACCCGGCGACGAAGCAGTCCACGCCGGCCTCCGCCGCTTGCTCGATGGTGTCTGCGTTGATGCCGCCGTCGATCTCGATCAGGATCGTCAACTCACCCGAATCGACCAGCTTGCGTACCGTCCGCACCTTGCTGAGCACCTCGGGAATGAAACTCTGTCCGCCGAAGCCGGGCTCCACCGACATCACCAGCAGGGTGTCGAAGTGCGGCAGGATCTCGAGGTAGGGATCCAGCGGGGTTCCCGGTTTCACACTGAACCCGGCTTTCGCACCGGCCGCGCGAATGTCGCGGGCCACCGCGATCGGGTTGTCGGTGGCCTCGGCGTGAAACGTGACGTTGTAAGCCCCGGCCTCGGCGTAGGGCGGAGCCCACCGATCCGGGTTGTCGATCATGAGATGGCAATCCATTGGAATGTCGCTGGCCGCCAGCAGACTCTCCACCACGGGAAGCCCGAGCGTCAGATTGGGCACGAAGTGACCATCCATCACGTCGACGTGCAACCAATCGGCACCGCGCACCGCAGCGGCTTCGTCGGCTAGCCGGGCAAAGTCAGCTGACAGGATCGACGACGCGATCATGGGACCCCCGATGCTGTTAGGCATGAGCGACACACTACTGAGCCGCGCGGCGCGACGCGCGACGCACGTCGGCGATTCGCTCCCGCTGCCTCATGCCCGCCTGCGCAGCGCCGCGGCGAACATGGCGTCGGTGCCGTGCCGGTGCGGCCACAGCTGCACGTACGGCCCCTCCCCCAGGCCCTCGGTGATGGGCTCGAAGAGTGCTCGGGTATCCAGCGCATCCACCGGGTGCCGGCGTAGCGCGTCGGCGACGACCCCGACGGTTTCGGCCAGGTGCGGCGAACAGGTGGCATAGAGCACCACCCCGCCCGGACGAGTCAGGTTGATCGCCGCGGCCAGCAGCTCACGCTGCAGCTTGACCAGGGTGGGCACGTCCGACGGTTGCCGGCGCCAGCGGGCTTCCGGCCGCCGGCGCAAGGCGCCCAGGCCGGTGCAGGGCGCATCGACGAGCACCCGGTCGAAAACCGGTTCCAGGTCGGTGTAGCGCCCGTCACCACGGACGAGATCCACCGGCAGCCCGCCGGTGTTGTCCGCCACCAGGTCGGCGCGATGCGACGACGGCTCCACGGCGGTCACCCGGGCCCCCGTTGCCACGCCCAGCGCGGCCAGCAGCGCCGTCTTGCCGCCCGGCCCCGCGCACAGGTCCAGCCACCGGCCCGAGTCGCCCTCGACCGGGGCCAGCGTCAACGCCCGCGCCACCAATTGACTGCCCTCGTCCTGCACCAGCGCCTGACCGTCGCGCACGGGCGCCAGCAGCCCCGGGTCACCACCGAGCAGGTACACGGCGTACGGCGAATACCTGCCCACGGTGCCGCGCACCTCATCGGCCAATGCGGCGGCCGTCAGCACCCCCGGACGAGCCGCCAGGTGCACTTGTGGACGCTCGTCATCGCTGGCCAGCACCGCATCGAGTTCCGCCGCCGACGGGCCCAGCGCGTCAGCGAAGGCCTGCGCGATCCAGCGTGGGTGAGCATGGACGAAGGCCGCGTGCCCGACGGGGTCGCGGCGCGGGTCTGGCGCCAGCTCCTGGACCCACGATTGCTCATCGCGATCAGCGATCGTGCGCAGCACTGCGTTGACAAAACCCGCCCGCGCCGAATCGAATTCGATGCCGGCTTGTTCGACCGTGGTGGACACCGCGGCGTGGGCGTCCACCCGGGTGCGCAACAGCTGATAGGCACCTAGCCGCAACAAGTCCAGCAGGAAGGGGTCGATCGCCTCGGGCGAACGTCCGGCCGCCGCTCCGATGATGGCGTCGAGCAGTCCCCTGGCCCGGCAGGCGCCATAGGTCAACTCGGTGGCGAAGGCGGCGTCGCGGCCGGTGATGCCGCGCTCCCTCAGCAGCGCGGGTAGCACCAGGTTGGCGTAGGCGTTGCGCTCACTCACCGCCCGCAAGGCGTTGAACGCGGCGCCGCGCGCCGGGTCCAGCGGCCGCCGGCGCGGGCCCCTGCGCTGGTTCGGCACGCCCGTGCCCTCGGAGCGTCGCGGCTTTCGGTCCGGCCGATTTCGCTGTCGTTTGTCCTGGCCGGGGCTCATGATGCACGCACGCTGGGGTCCAGGCGGGCACCGCGTGCCCAGTCGGCGGCGTTCATCAGCTTCTTGCCCGGCGGCTGGACCTGGCCCAATCGCAAAGGTTCCGAGCCAGTGCCGACCCACACGTGCTTGCGATCCACCTGAATCGCACCTGGGGGCAAGGGGCCGGGAGGTTCGACCGCGGCATCGAGATACACCGGCCCCAACTTGACCCGCAGGTCACCGATGAGCGTCCAGGCGCCCGGATTGGGAGTAACGGCCCGGATCCGACGCTCGATGATGGGCACCGGCAACTCCCACCGCACCCTGGCCTGCTCGACGGAGATTTTCGGCGCCAGCGTGACTCCGTCCGCAGGTTGCGGGCGCGCTGTCAAAGCCCCCTCGGCGATCCCGTCCAGGGTGGCCGAGAGCAGCTCGGCACCCGAAACCGCAAGTCGCCCAAGCAGATCGCCAGCGGTATCGGTGGGCCGGATGGTCTCGGTGACCACCCCGTACACCGGTCCGGAATCCAGACTGGGCTCGATCTGGAAGGTCGTGGCCCCAGTGACCGCGTCACCCGCGGCAATGGCGGCTTGCACCGGCGCCGCACCACGCCATGCCGGCAGCAGCGAAAAATGCAGGTTGACCCAGCCCTGTGGCGGCACCCCGAGCAGCGCGTCACCCAGGAGCGCGCCGTAGGCGACCACCGCACAGCACTGTGGCGCCAATTCGGATAGTTCAGCGACAAACTCCGCCGAGTTCGGCCGTGACGGCCGCAGCACCGGGATGCCCCGTTCCAGCGCCGCACGCGCCACGGGCGACGGTTCTGGCTTACCGCGCCGACCCGAAGCGGCATCGGGCCTGGTCAACACCGCGATCACCTCGTGTCGCGGCGAATCGATGAGCTGATGGAGCGCTGGCAGCGCAGTTTCGGGGGTACCGGCAAAAACGAGACGCACCGGGACAGTCTAGGAAGTGCCTGTAAAGTGGCGTGGACCACAATCTTCAATGGCCAGATTCTCAGCCGTTTATAAACTTGCTATTGCATACTATGTCCTGCGGAAACGTTCTGCGAGCAAGCAGTCGAGTTTTCCCGCCGCGCCTGCGACGACGATGTCGAAGTAACGCAGCCCTTTCCCTTTCCTTTTGAGGAGCTCTGAATGACTATCGACACACCCATCCGCGAGGACGTATCGCTCGCGGCTACACACCGGGCGATGTGGGCACTGGGCGACTACGCATTGATGGCCGAAGAGGTGATGGCTCCGCTCGGCCCGATCCTGGTCGCTGCCGCCGGCATTGGGCCCGGCGTGCGCGTGCTCGACGTTGCGGCCGGCTCCGGCAACATCTCGCTTCCGGCGGCCAAGTCGGGCGCCACGGTGGTATCGACGGACCTGACACCCGAACTGCTGCAACGGTCCAAGGCGCGCGCCGCAGCCCAGGGATTGACCCTTGACTACCAGGAGGCCAACGCACAGGCACTGCCGTTCGGCGACAGCGAGTTCGACACCGTGATCTCGGCGATCGGCGTGATGTTCGCCCCGGATCACCAGTGCTCAGCCAACGAACTGGCCCGCGTCTGCAAGACCGGCGGAACCATCGGCGTGATCAGCTGGACGCCAGAAGGTTTCTTCGGCCGCATGCTGGCCACCATCCGGCCCTACCGCCCGAGCCTGTCGGCGGCCCTGCCCCCGTCTGCGCTATGGGGACGGGAAGCCTACGCCCGCGGCCTGTTTGGGAACCACGTCTCCGACATCCAAACGCAGCGCGGACAGTTGGAGGTCACACGCTTCCAAACGGCGCAGGCCGTGCACGACTACTTCAAGAATCACTACGGCCCGACGATCGAGGCCTACGCGAACATCGGCGACAACGCGGTGCTGGCGGCCGAACTCGACGCCCAGCTGGTTGAACTCGCCGACCAATACCTGACCGACGGCGTCATGGAATGGGAGTACCTGGTTCTGACCGGCACCAAGAAGTAAGCCGCTCCGCAACCGGGCCGGGGCCGCCCGCCAATTCGGCGGGCGGCCTGGAACGGCTGAATCCCGACGTCTTCGAGAGGACCCCAAAGACCCAAAGCCCAAATGGGCACCAAAAGGCTGAGCCTATAGATCCATCTCGACATTTGCGTCCGGCTCACCGCCGGCCGCGGTGAACGCGGTCAGCGCGCGAACCAACCCCTGCCGTTCGGCCGGCGGCATCTGCTCGACGATACGAGCGATTTCGTCGCGCCGGTGCGCGGTGACCCGGCGGACGAGATCACGACCACGCTTGGTCAACACCGCGAGTAGTTCACGACGCGAGGTCGGGTGCGGCTGTCGGTCGATCATCCCGGCGCTGACGAGACGGTCGACCATCCGGCCGGTCGCCGACAGCTGCACCCCAAGCAGGTTCGCCAGCGTGGCCAGATTGACCGGTCCCCGATTGGACAGAATGACCAGGGTCCTAAATTGCGGGATGGTGATGTTCTCATCGACCTGCGCGATCGAATGCGCCGAGATGCCTACCAACAGCCGAGACGCCGTTAGCAGCGCATCGGTAATCATGTCCAGTGACTCTTCAGCTGCCGTCGCGTTCTCGGTGGACATTAATGGCCCCCTTCCCCGGATTTCGCTGGGCTTTTCAAGTTCGTTGTCGCACAAAACAGGCTGCAGCAAGGGAAGAATCTAGCAGCGCCCTACATTCGTAGACAGCGATTATTGATCACGTATACAATTGCCGCCGGGCAACGATCGGAAGTGGTTTCCCTGCGCCTGCCTTGCGCCGACGATGGTGTCGCAGCAAATTTCCCGAATTCGGTCAGGAGGGGCAATGGCTCTTGACACACCAATCAGCGATCGGCGGGCCCCGGCAACCACGCATCGGGCCATGTGGGCGTTGGGCGACTATGCGGTACTGGCCGATGAAGTACTGGCCCCGCTGGGGCCAATCCTGTTCTCCACCAGCGGCATTCGCCCCGGAGGTCGCGTCCTCGACGTTGCCGCGGGTTCGGGGAATGCGTCGATCGCCGCGGCGGTTGCGGGTGCTCATGTCGTCGCCTGTGACCTCACGCCGGAACTGCTGCGCAGCGCTCAGCGACGCGCCGCGGCAGCGGGAGTACACCTCAGCTGGCGGGAAGCCAATGCCGAGACCCTGCCCTTCGGGTTCAACGAGTTCGACGCGGTGCTTTCGACGATCGGGGCGATGTTCGCTCCGCGTCATCAGCGCACGGCCGACGAGCTGGCCCGGGTATGTCGCAGGGGCGGCAAGATCAGTGTGCTGAGTTGGACGCCGGAGGGGTTCTACGGCCAGTTGCTCTCCACCCTCCGGCCGTACCGGCCGACGCTGCCGATGGGCGCCCCGCATGAGGTGTGGTGGGGGCGCGAAGAGTACATCGGCGACCTGTTCAGCGACCACGTGTGCGATGTCCGGACACAGCGGGGCTCGTTGCGGGTAAAGCGGTTCGGGCAACCCGAAGAATGCGTCGATTACTTCAAGGATTACTACGGACCGACGATCAACGCCTACCGCAATATCAGCGACGACCCCCAACGAGTTGCCCAGCTCGACGCCGAACTCATCGAACTCAGCCGCGAATACCTCACCGACGGCGTGATGGAGTGGGAGTACCTGATTTTCACCGCGCGCAAGCGCTGACGATGGATCAATGCAGGTTAGCCGATGTGCAGCGGGTCGATCTGTACCCGGACCGGTTCATGAGTCTGGCGTGCGCTGAGCACACCGACTCCGCGGCGCAGACACCCGGCTAGTTCCAGACCCTGTTCCCGGCGTACCCGCACCAGCATCCTGGTCACGGGCACGCCGTCGGGGGTGCCTGCCGGGCGGCGTACCCCCGGCGGCAGGTCGACCGGGCCGAGCATGTCTGCGTCTTCGGGCAACCGGGCCTGATCCAGCAAGGCCAGGACCGCCTCCGCGGTGCCATCGATGGCGGCGATGTGCACGCTCGGCGGCAGCCCGACTTCGCTACGGGCCTCCAGCTCGGCTTCGGCGTGCCCCACCGGGTCCCAGCGGATCAGCGATTGCACCGTCGGGATAGACGATTCGGCGACCACCGCCACCACGCCTCCGTCGGCACGCGAGCGCACCAGGGCCGCTGCAGCCATCCAACGGCAGAGCGCTTCCTCGGCCGCGCGCAGATCTTGACGGCCCAACAACGCCCAGGTATCCAGCAACAGGGCGGCCCCGTATCCCCCGGCTGCCCGGGGCTCAGCGCCCGGGGTGGCCACGACCAGCGCCGGGCGAGCATCGACGTCGGGCACGATCGCATCGCCCGCCGAGGTGATCACCGACGTACCGGGGAAGGCGCGTCCCAGCTCTTCGGCGGTGCGCCGGGCTCCAACGACGACGGCCCGCACGGTGTCCGACCCACAGCGCGTGCAGCGCAGCAGCGGTTCCCCATGCCCGCACCATCGACAGACCGCGCCGGGCGCGCCGCGTTCCGGCAGGGACAGCGGCCCCGTGCAATGTCGGCACCGCGCGATTGCCCGGCAGCGCCCACAAGCCAGGGAGGGCACGTACCCGCGCCGTGGCACCTGGACCAGTACGGGCACCCCCGCCTGCAACGACGAGCGGGCGGCGTGCAGGGCGATCGATGGCAGACGCGCGGTCCGTGCGGCCGGGTCGCGTTCGTCGGCGTAGCCGCTGTCATCGAGGGCAATGACGCGCGGGGTGCGCGCCCGAACCACCTGCCGGGCCGCGACGATGTCATGCGCCCACCCGCTTCGCACCAGGGCGTAGGCCTCGGCGGTTCGGGCGTAGCCGCCGATCAACGCCGCGCACCGGGCTTGATGTGCCCGCAGCATCGCCACCTCCCGGGCGTGCGGGTAGGGCGCCCGCGGCTCGGCCAGGGTGTCGTCGCCGTCCGCCCAGACCATGACCAACCCCAGGTCGCTCAGCGGCGCGAACACGGCGCTGCGGGTACCGATCACCAGTCGTGCACCACCCCGCAGCGCGGCCAACCAGCGTCGGTAGCGGGCGGCCGGACCCAATCCGGCCGACAATGCCGCCACGCTGCGCTCATCGATGCGGGTTGTCGCCGCTCGCCACAGCTCGTCGAGGTCCCGCTGGTCGGGAACGATCGCCAGCACCGCCCGGCCGGTGCGCACCGTCTGCGCGGCGGCCTCGGCGAATCGATCGGCCCACGGCTCGCCGGGTAGCGCCTGCCAGACGGCACGCGCCGCCCGCGCCTCGCCGAGGGCGTCCAAGAATTGGCCGCCCCTGCCGTACCCCGCCCAGCCGGCCCCATCGACCGGAGCCACCTCCGGCAGGTCCGGCCGCGTTGCGACTTCGCGCTCCACCCGCGCATGCCGGGCCGGCACCGCCAGCCGCAAGACGTCCGGCCGGGTGCCTGCATAGCGAGCGGCCACGGCGTCGACCAATCGGCGGATCTCCGGCGTGAGCACCTGTTCGGCCGATACCACCCGATCCAGCCAGCCCAGCTTGCCCTGGTGGTCGGTGTCGTTGCGGCGCTCGAGCACAAACCCGTCGACCAATCGGCCGTGGAACCGCACCCGGACCCGCACCCCGGGCTGGGCATCGTCGGACTGCTCGGCGGACACCAAGTAGTCGAATTCACGATCGAGGTGGGGCACCGAAAGCATCGGTAGTACCCTCGCGATCGGCTCTACCTCGATCGGTACGCGCTCGCAGCCTCGAGATGATTTGCTAGACAATCTTTTTCTTGCTTTTTCGCAACAGCGGACGCGGCGCCTCAGCCGTCGACAGCGGCCGGCCCGTTATCCGAAATATCCCGGCCGAAGAAGAACCCGGCGGTAATCAAGATCTCCGCGGCGGCATATGCCCACCAGATCGGCACCGCCAGGGCCTCGTTACCGAGGATGAACCGGCTGATCGCGATCATCGAGTCCGATACCGCGAAACTCAACGCCCCCACCGCTGTCCATATCGTCGGAAGCCTGGTGACGAAAGCCGTGCACACCATGGCGGTCAGCACCAGGATGTAGACCGTCACCGGAATCGTCAGATTTTCCTGACCGAGGTGCGGCCAAAACCAAATCAACAGCCCCACTGAGACCACGCACATCAACGCCGCCGCAGCGATCCGTGGACGCGATGGAACCGCCCCCCAGGCCATCGGCAGCATGGCTCCGAGAAAGCACAAGTGGGCCAACAAGAACGAACCAAGCCCCAGCACAAATGACTGGGTCCACCACGGGATTGCCAACAACCAGTCACCGGCGGCGGAAAACAGCAACGCCGCTATCAGCCACCGTCGCTCGCGCGCGATCGGGTGGGCGGCCGCCGCTAGCGCGAGCAGCACCGCCATCGATGCCTTGAACGGCGGCTGCAGGATCCAATGCCCGGTCAGTTCCATACCCTGCGGGCGGCGCATCGCGATGATGGTCAGGTACACGCCGTAGCCGAGGCCGGCCCATCCGGCGAGCACCCAGCCGCCGGTCACCAACCGAGGTGCGTACGGTACGTCCATGCCCAGTTTGGACAAAACCGCAGACGAGAAACCCGCTATCGACCCCATCATGCAGAAGGTACTGGATGCGGTTCCGTTTCGGCTATCCACCGAGGACGGAATCGATGCGGTACGTCAGCGGCTGCGGGACTTGCCACGCCGGCCCGTGCACCCCGAGCTTCGCGTCGAGGACCGGGCCATCGACGGACCGGGTGGATCCATCCCCATTCGGATCTATTGGCCACCAATCAGTCCCGATGCCACCGATCCACTACCGGTGGTGCTGTTCTTTCACGGCGGCGGCTTTGTCATGGGCGACCTGGACACTCACGACGGAACCTGTCGTCAGCATGCCGTCGGGGCCGACACGCTGGTCGTTTCAGTCGATTACCGCTTGGCCCCAGAGCACCCCTACCCCGCGGCCATCCAAGATGCTTGGGCCGCAACGCGATGGGTCGCCGACCACGGATCCACTATCGGCGCTGACCTCAACCGGGTAGCCGTGGCCGGTGATTCAGCAGGTGGAACCATCGCTGCGGTGATCGCACAACAGGCCCGGGACAATGCCGATGGCCCCATACCGCCGATCGCCTTTCAACTGCTGTGGTATCCGTCCACGATGTGGGATCAGACATTGCCGTCGTTCACCGAAAACGCCACCGGCGAGGTTCTCGACGTCAAGGCCATCGCCGACTTTTCCCGCTGGTATGCAGGCGATACCGACCTGTCTAACCCACCAGCGGGCATGGCTCCGGGCCGCGCCGAGAACCTGGCGAATCTACCGGCCGCCTACATCGCGGTGGCCGGCCACGACCCGCTACGTGACGACGGCATCCGGTACGGCGAATTGCTGGCCGCTGCCGGCGTCTCGGTTGAAGTTCACAACGCCGGATCCCTGGTACACGGCTACATCGGCTATGCCGGCGTGGTGCCCGCGGCCACCACCGCCATGGAGCGCGGGCTGGCGGCATTGCGCGTTGCGCTGCACGGATAGGCCACAAGTGCGTACCGTGTAGGACCCATGACGGAGCAGATCAGCACCCGCCCCGGCATCGATCCCATCCTGAAGATGCTGCTCGACGCGGTTCCGATGACCTTTTGCGCCGCAGACGGCGTCGAATTGGCCCGCGAACGGCTCGCCGCGCTCAAAGCACCACCGGAACTGCTCCCCGATTTGCGGACCGAGGACCGCAAGATCGGCTATGGCGAGCTTACCGACATCCCCGTCCGAATCTATTGGCCCACCGTGGAGCCCGACCGGGTCCTTCCGGTCGTCGTGTACTACCACGGCGGCGGCTGGGCGCTGGGCAGCTTGGATACCCACGACCACGTCGCGCGGGCGCATGCGGTGGGCGCGGAGGCCATCGTGGTCTCCGTCGACTACCGGCTCGCTCCGGAGCATCCCTACCCGGCCGGGATCGAAGACAGCTGGGCCGCGTTGCGGTGGGTCGGTGAGCACGCTCACGAGTTGGGCGGGGACCCGAACCGGATCGCCGTAGCCGGCGACTCCGCTGGCGGCAACATCTCGGCGATCATGGCGCAGCTGGCCCGTGACCATGCCGGTAATGGCGCTCCGAACCTGGTCTTCCAGTTGCTGTGGTACCCGTCGTGCGTCGGCGACCTGGCCCTGCCGTCCTTCAGCGAAAACGCCACAGCGCCCATCCTGGATCTCGAGGTCATCGACGCGTTCCTGTCGTGGTATGTGCCCGACCTTGACGTCAGCGACCACACGGCGCTGCCTGCCACGCTCGCGCCGGGCAACGGCGACCTGACCGGGCTACCTCCGGCCTTCATCGGCACCGCCGAACACGACCCGCTGCGTGACGACGGGGCCCGTTATGCCGAGTTGCTCACTGCCGCGGGGATAGCGGCCGAGTGGTGCAACGAGCCCAACCTGGTGCATGGCTACGTCAGCTTCGCCGTGGTGGTGCCCTCAGCCGCCGAAGCAACCAGCCGCGGCTTGGCGGCACTGCGCAAAGTGTTGCATTACTAACAAGAACTAGCAGGGACTCGAAAGACCCGGGAGTCCGGCCCTTACCGGCCACCGCCGTCAGCCATACAGTGGTGCCATGGCCCTCGAGGCGGCGCTGATCCTGCGGCCCGAGCACGGAGTTCTCGGCATCGGAGGGGAACGCTAGTGAGCATCGAACCGGACTACCAGATCGTGATCGTCGGCGCCGGATTCTCCGGCATCGGTGCCGCGATCAGCCTCGACAAGGCGGGATTCGGCGACTACCTCGTGATCGAAGCCGGCGACGGCGTCGGCGGAACCTGGTTCTGGAATACCTATCCCGGCATAGCCGTGGATATTCCGTCGTTCTCCTACCAGTTCTCGTTCGAGCAGAGCCCGGACTGGTCGCGCAGCTACGCACCCGGCCGCGAGCTCAGGGCCTACGCCGAGCACTGCGCCGACAAGTACGGCATCAGGCCCCGAATCAGGTTCAACACCAAGGTCCTTGGTGCCGAGTTCGATGACGAGCGCAGTCTGTGGCGTCTGCAGACGGATCCCGGCGGCGAACTGACCACCCGATTCATCATCAATGCCAGCGGCGTTTTGACCGTGCCAAAGCTTCCTGACATTGCCGGCGTCGACTCCTTCGCCGGCGTCACCATGCACACCGCGCGCTGGGATCACAGCCAGGAGCTGACCGGCAAACGCGTCGGGATCATCGGCACCGGCGCGTCGGCGGTCCAGGTCATCCCGGAAATCGCACCAATCGTGAAACACCTCACGGTGTTTCAGCGAACTCCGATCTGGTGTTTTCCGAAATTCGACTTTCCGTTGCCGGCAGCGCTGCGCTGGGCAATGCGCATCCCGGGCGGAAAAGCGCTGCAGCGGCTACTCAGCCAGGCCTATGTGGAGGCGACCTTCCCAATCTCGGCGCACTACTTCACGGTGTTTCCGTTGGCGCGCTGGAGCGCGGTGCTGGGACGGCGCTATTTGCGACAGCGGGTCGACGATCCGGTGGTGCGCGACCAACTCACCCCACGCTATGCGGTCGGCTGCAAACGACCCGGATTCCACAACGGCTACCTGTCCACCTTCAACCGCGACAACGTGCAGCTGGTCACCGAGCCGATCGAGAAGATCACCCCGACATCGGTGGCCACCGATGACGGCACCGACCACGAGATAGACGTGCTGATCCTGGCCACCGGCTTCAAGGTGCTCGACACCGACGATGTGCTGACCTATCCGGTCATCGGACGCGCAGGTCGATCACTGAGCCAGTTCTGGGAAGAGCATCGCGCGCAGGCCTACCAAGGCGTCAGCGTTCCCGGATACCCCAATTTCTTCGCCGTGTTCGGCCCGTATGGCTACGTGGGTTCGTCGTATTTCGCGCTCATCGAGACCCAGACCCACCACATCCTGCGCTGCCTGAAGCGGGCCCGACGCGACGGCGCGACCCGGGTCGAGGTGACCGAGGAAGCCAACGCCCGCTACTTCGCCGAGATGATGCGGCGCCGGTACCGCCAAGTGTTCTGGCAGGACAGTTGCCGCCGGGCCAACAGCTACTACTTCGACAAGAACGGCGACGTGCCGCTGCGTCCCACCACCACCGTGGAAGCCTACTGGCGTGGCAGGCATTTCGATCTCGACGACTACCGCTTCGGACGCTGAGAGCTCCCCCGAGACAAAACTCACGTCGCCGACCTCGCTGGCCGGCGTTAGGCTCGAACGTGCGGCTTCGAATGAGCAAAAGGAGATTTCGGTGGCCAAAGAGTTCTCGCACATCGACGAGTCGATCCGCGAGTTCATCGGCAACCAGGCCATGTTCTTCGTTGCCACCGCGCCGTCCGACGGAGGCCGAGTCAACCTCTCCCCCAAGGGTTATCGCGACACTTTCGCGGTGCTGGACGACCACACGGTCGTCTACATCGACCTATTCGGCAGCGGCGCCGAAACCATTGCGCACCTGCGCGACAACGGCCGGATCACGATCATGTTCTGCTCGTTCACCCGCAACTCGCGGATCCTGCGGCTCTATGGGACCGGACGAGTGGTGCGCCCCGATGACGGCGAATTCCAAACCCTGAGAGAACATTTCAAGACTCTTCATCCGGGCACGCGCTCCGCCGTCGTGATCGACGTCGACCGCATCGCGGATGCGTGCGGATTCGCGGTTCCCTATTACGACCTCGTCGATGAACGACCGGTGCTGGACGCCCACTTCCGCAAAGCGACCGAGGAAACCTTCTCTGGTGTCATCGATCGCAACCAGCACAGCATCGATGGCCTGCCGGCGTTGGACTCCGACCATCCCCTGCCGCCCAGCGCGCAAAACTGAGCCACCACACGCGCGAGCAGACGCGGAATCGCATTGCGCGGGGATCCCGCGCGCGATTCCGCGTCTGCTCGTGCCGGAAACCTAGATGGCGCGCTTGAGGTCGTCGACCTTGTCGAGCCGCTCCCACGGCAGGTCGACATCGGTGCGACCGAAGTGCCCGTAAGCGGCGGTGGGCGCATAGATGGGCCGCAGCAGGTTCAGGTCGCGAATGATCGCGCCAGGCCGCAGGTCGAACACCTCACCGATGGCCTTCTCGATCTTGACCGGGTCGACAGCCTCGGAGCCGAATGTCTCCACGAACAGGCCGACCGGGGCGGCTTTGCCGATAGCGTAGGCCACCTGTACCTCGACCCGCTCGGCCAGTCCTGCTGCGACCACGTTTTTGGCCACCCAGCGCATCGCGTACGCCGCCGAGCGGTCCACCTTGGACGGATCCTTGCCGGAGAATGCGCCACCACCGTGCCGGGCCCACCCGCCGTAGGTGTCGACGATGATCTTGCGGCCGGTGAGGCCCGCATCGCCCATCGGTCCGCCAAGGACGAACTTTCCGGTCGGGTTGACCAGCACCCGCACCGCCGAGGCATCCAGGGTGTCGTGGGCCAGGTCGTCGAGCACGGTCTTGAGCACCTGCTCGCGAATGTCGGGATCCAGCGTCTTCACCAGGTCGATGTCGTCCGCATGCTGGGTCGAAATGACCACCGTGTCCAGCCGCACCGGCACCCGGTCCTCGTAGGCGATGGTGACCTGAGTCTTGCCATCCGGGCGCAAGTAGGGCAGCACACCGTTCTTGCGGACCTCGGTCAGTCGCCGCGACAACCGGTGAGCCAGCGCGATCGGCAGCGGCATCAGCTCCGGGGTGTCGTTGATCGCGTAACCGAACATCAGGCCCTGGTCGCCGGCGCCTTGCGCGTCCAACGGATCCGCAGCGCCCTCGACGCGGGCCTCATGGGCGGTATCAACACCTTGTGCGATGTCGGGCGACTGGGCTCCGATACCGATGTTCACTCCGCAGGATGCCCCGTCGAAGCCCTTGTCCGACGAGTCGTAGCCGATGTCGAGGATGCGTTCGCGAACGATATTGGTGATGTCAGCGAACGCCTCCTTGGCGGTCGTCGTGACCTCACCCACCACGTGCACCTGCCCGGTGGTCACCAGGGTCTCAACTGCAACACGCGAGCGGGGGTCCGCCGCCAGAAGCGCGTCGAGGACCGAGTCGCTGACCGCGTCACAGATCTTGTCGGGATGTCCTTCCGTCACCGACTCACTGGTAAAAAGGCGACCCTTTTCACTCACTATCTGCATCCTTCCGATAATTAGTTAGCCGAATTATATCCTCAGGCATCAATTTGCGCTCGTCCACTCGAGCAAGGCATCGTTCAGGACCTGTCCAGCCGCTGTACAGCACCGAGCCCGTGGATCGACTACCCGCGACAGCTATCCAGGAACGTAACTATTGCGTCAACGATACGGCTTGCCATCAGCGTCTTCGACCCGTGCTGCAGCGCCGCCTCGGTTCCATCGGCGGCCAATAGCCAGCCGTCGTTGTTGTCCACCTCAAAGGCCCTGTCACCGCCCACGGCGTTGACGACCAGCAAGTCGCAGCCTTTTCGCCGCAGCTTCTGTCGGGCGTGAAACAGCACATCCCCGTTGGCGTCACCGGTCTCGGCGGCAAAACCAACGATGGCACGCATCTTGGGCAGCTGCCCATCCTCGCGCGCACGCACCGCACCGGCCAACACATCGTCGTTGCGCAGGAGTTCGATCACCGGTGGACTGTCGGCAGTCTTTTTGATCTTGGCGGTGGAAACTTGCGCCGGCCGAAAGTCGGCAACGGCGGCGGCCATCACCAGCACGTCCGCGGTGGGTGCGTGCTTGGAGACGGCGTCATCGAGTTGCTGCGCGGTGCTGACGTGCACCACCTCGACACCGGCCGGGTCGATCAACCCGGTGGTGTGCCCCGCGATCAACGTCACCTCGGCGCCCCGCTGGGCAGCGACGCGCGCGACGGCGTAACCCTGCTTACCGGAGCTGCGGTTGCCCACGAAGCGCACCGGATCGATCGGCTCCCGGGTGCCACCGGCGGTCACCAACACCTTGCGGCCGGCCAGGTCGTAGGGCAACGCATCATGGCGTTCCAGCAGCAGCTGGGCCAGGGTGGTGATCTCCTCGGCCTCGGGCAAGCGTCCGGCGCCGGTGTCACTGCCGGTCAGCCGCCCGGATGCGGGTTCGAGCACCACCGCGCCACGACGGCGCAGCGTGGCCACATTGTCGGCGGTGGCCGGATGCAGCCACATCTCGGTGTGCATCGCTGGAGCGAACATCACCGGACACCGGGCCGTGAGCAGAGTTGCTGTCAGCAGGTCGTCTCCGCGCCCGGCTACCGCCCGGGCCAGCAGATCAGCCGTCGCCGGGGCGACCACGACCAGGTCAGCCTGCTGACCGATTTGAACATGCGGCACCGCCGGCACGTCGTCGAACACCCCGGTGTGCACGGGCTGACCGGAGAGCGCCTCGAAGGTGGCCGCCCCGATAAAACGGAGCGCAGATTCGGTGGGGATGACCCGGACGTGATGACCGGCCTCAGTCAGTTGACGGACGACCGTGCACGCCTTGTACGCGGCGATACCCCCAGAGACGCCGACGACGATCCGCTTACGGTCCATCCGGGGCCTGCCCTGTTACTCGCCCTCAGTGTGCTCGAGCAGATCGGCGTGGATCTCACGCATCGCGATCGATAGCGGCTTTTCCTGCAGGCCCGGCTCCACCAACGGCCCGACGTATTCCAGGATGCCCTCGCCGAGCTGGTTGTAGTAGTCGTTGATCTGCCGAGCCCGCTTCGCCGCATAAATCACCAGGGCGTATTTGCTCGAGACGCGATCCAGCAACTCGTCAATGGGCGGATTGGTGATGCCCAGCGGGGTGTCGTAGGCACCGACCCCGCCAGAGGAAGGATCGAATTGATCCACGGCGGAAACGGCGGCCAACGGCGCATCGGACTGCGGAATACTCACTTAAGACTTTCTCCTGGCGGCGTAAATCGTTGCGAAGACGGTAAAGATCTCAATTCTGAATTCTGGCTCTTTGCCTGGCTGATGACTCACCCAGAGCCGGGCACAGTTCTCACCAGCAAGGATACCAATTCAGCGCATGCGGATTCCAATCGACCGTTTACCACGACCTTGTCGAAGTCGGGTTGGGCTGCCAGTTCGGTCTGCGCGGTCTGTAACCGGCGACGAATAACGTCCGGCGTCTCAGTGCGCCGACCGACCAGCCTGGCCTTGAGGTCCTCCCAACTGGGCGGCGCCAAAAACACGCTGATGGCCTCGGGCATCGCCTTCTTGACAGCCCTGGCCCCGGCCAGATCGACCTCGATCAGCACCGGAACTCCGGAGGCCGTGGCCTCCCGCACCGGTTGAGCCGGGGTGCCCGATCGGTGCAATCCCCCGTGAATCTCGGCCCACTCCAGCAACTCGCCCTGGTCGATCATCTGCTGGAAGCTCTCCGGGGTGACGAAGTGGTAGTCCACGCCGTCCACCTCCCCCGGCCGCGGCGCCCGGGTGGTGGCCGAGACGCTGAAGTGCAGGTTTGGGATCCGCTCACGCAAGCAGCGGACCACCGTCGACTTGCCGACAGCGGAAGGACCGGACAGCACGACCACATGTCCTGTGCCCGGTCCTCCGCCGGCGCTCATCGGCGCTCCTGAGTCGGCACCCCCACCAGGCACTGCAGCCTGGATCCTTGGGCGCTGATTGCCCGCACCACCCCTGCTAGCGGGTGATACCCCACCTCAGGCCCAGCGGCCTGCATCGTCGGCAGCGGGCTAGGCGGAGCCGAACTTTTCCAGCAGGGCCTTGCGCTGACGGTCACCAAGACCACGCAGCCGCCGGGTCGGGGCGATTTCGAGCTCGGTCATGATTTCCTGCGCCTTGACCTTGCCCACCTTCGGCAAAGCCTCGAGCAGCGCAGACACCTTCATCTTGCCCAAGACTTCGTCGGTCTCGGCGTCCTTGAGCACCTGGGTGAGGTTGGTGCCGCCGCGCTTCAGCCGGTCCTTGAGCTCTGCTCGCGCTCGACGTGCGGCAGCAGCCTTCTCCAACGCGGCCGCGCGCTGCTCGTCGGTCAACTGGGGAAGGGCCACGATTCCTCCGTCTCTCATCGATATCAATCGATCATTTGTTTGTCTTGGCTGGTACTACAGCCAGCGGAGACGACCGTACTCACGGTTCCTGACGAAATCTAACCCGACCCCCTGGTTTGGGTGACAAATCCCCAGCGTGGGCCCCGGCCGCGAGACGAATCAGCGCTCCGCCGCCACGCCCGAGCGGCCACAAACCACGGGGTCGAGCGCCCAGCGGGATGGTCCGGCCACACCCCCAGATATTGATGCCTAGCTGCGGTTATTTGCGATTTGACTGGAATCTGCGGGCGGCGCCGCCCGACGATCGCACCGCCCGCCGGCCGGTTTGGGCCGCCCCGGGCCACCCCGAGCAACCCCCGCGACCAACGTGCCATGGATCACGCATTTCGGTGGCGTGTCGCGCGTGTCGGGCGGTTCGGGGCAAATGGAGCGAATCAGCAGGCCAGCGCATGCTCGAACCGTGCGGTGGGCCCGTCCACGTTGCCGGAACGGGGCGGACCCGAGACCCCACCACGCCGACTCACGACGCGGGCGTCGCGCCGCATTCACCGACGGACGAACATCGGTCCATTTCGACTGCCCAGCAAATCTGGTACGGATGTCCAGCCGAATGCGGCCAGCAACGTCGGGGTTTCCCGAACAACAGCGCGGCGCGGGCGCCCAAACGGCCACACGCAGTTGATCGCGCCGGCACCAATGCGAACGTGCCGACGCCGACTCGGGCAGTTTGGCGGGCCGCGACGAAGCCCCGGTGACCACGGAAATCTGACGATTTTCCTTTTACTGCAAGCCTTTTCAGAGTGGATTCCGGCAAGCATGGAGCCCGGCTGCCGCGCACGGTTGCCGAGCGCCGACGTGTGAGGTGGCAAGCGGGCTGGGATTCCGGCGGCGCTCAGACGCAGATCGACCCCGGGCGTCAGCGGCTACAGAAACTCCAACAGCAACGGGCGCCGAGCGTGCTTGACCCGAAGACCTAGACCGCTGAAAGGTACGCGACGGAGTCCAGCATCCGCTCGGCCGCCGCCCGGACTTCAGAAATGCTGGGGCCGGCGCGCAGGACCTCGCGCGACACCGCGGGCAACAGCTGTTGTGGCGCCGCGCCGCCGAGGCCGCCCAGCGCCTCCGGCCGGCCGCCCTGCACCCCGACGCCGGGAACCAATACGGGTCCGCCCAGCCCGCTCACATCCAGCGGATTCAGCACCGTTGCACCGACGACCACACCAACTGATCCGGGCTCCGGCCCCGTCACTTCGCCAACTTCACTATTGAAGAGTCCGACTTGATCGACGATCAGTTGGGCCACCGTGCGGCCATCCGCGTCGGCGCGTTGAATGGTGGCGCCCTCCGGATTGGAGGTAGCCGCGAGCACGAACACACCCCGATCATTGGCCGTCGCAACCTCGAGCAGGGGCCGCAGCGAGCCGAACCCCAGAAAGGGCGAGACAGTCACGGCATCGGCCGCCAGCGGCGAGTCGCCCGCCCAGGCCGCCGCGTAGGCCGCCATCGTCGACCCGATGTCGCCACGCTTGGCGTCCGCCAGGACCAGCACACCATTGGCCCGTAGCGCGGCCATCGTGCCTTCCAGCACCGCAAATCCCGCGGCACCGTACGCTTCGAAAAACGCCACCTGCGGCTTGACCACCGCAAATCCCGCGAAGGCCGCCACGCAGATATCGCAGAACGCGGCCAATCCGTCGGCGGTGGCCGGCAGATCCCAGGCCCGAAGTAACTCGGGGTGGGTACGAGCCACCTGCGGCTTGACCACCGCAAATCCCGCGAAGACCGCCACGCAGATATCGCAGAACGCGGCCAATCCGTCGGCGGTGGCCGGCAGATCCCAGGCCCGAAGTAACTCGGGGTGGGGATCGATCCCCAAACACAGCGGCCCGCGGTGTGCCTTGGCCTCTGCCAAGCGTGCGCCGAATCCGGTCACCGGGCCCCGCCGTCGGCCGCGCTCTGTTGTTCGATGGCGCGGTGCAGCTCTTGCAGCGACCTGACCCCGATATCGCCGCGGATCCCGGCTTCGATGCCCTGCACCGCGGCCGACGCGCCCTGCACGGTGGTGACGCACGGGATGTTGACGGACACGGCAACCGAGCGGATTTCGTAGCCGTCGACACGCGGGCCGGAGTTCCCGTATGGGGTATTGATCACCATGTCGACCTCGCCGGCCCGGATCGCGTCGACGGCGGATATCGCCGGGCGTCCGGGTTGTGGCGCCTCGAAATGCTTGCGAACCTCGTCGCAGGGAATCCCATTGCGTCGCAGCATCTCTGCCGTGCCCTCGGTAGCGAGCACCCGAAAGCCCAGGTCGGCGAGCCGCTTGACGGGGAACACGAGTGAGCGTTTGTCCCGGTTGGCGGCCGAAACGAACACGGTCCCCGCCGCGGGCAACGAACCGTACGCGGCGGTCTGGCTCTTGGCAAAGGCGCTGCCGAAGTCCCGGTCGATCCCCATCACCTCGCCCGTCGACTTCATCTCCGGTCCAAGCAGCGAATCGATGGCCGCGCCGTCCGCGCGCCGGAAGCGGTGGAAAGGCAGCACAGCCTCTTTGACGGCTATCGGGGCACGCGGGTCGGCGTTGGCGCCGTCCCCGGTACGCGCCAGCATCCCTTCGGCGCGCAACTGGGAAATACTGGCGCCCAACATGACCCGGGCACATGCCTTGGCCAGCGGGACGGCGGTGGCCTTGGACACGAAGGGCACGGTGCGGCTGGCGCGCGGATTGGCCTCCAAGACATACAAGATGTCGTCTTTGAGCGCATACTGCACATTGAGCAGACCCACCACACCGATGCCATGCGCGATGGCTTCCGTGGCTTTGCGAACCTTTTCAATGTCGCTGCGGCCCAAGGTCACCGGCGGCAGGGCACACGCCGAGTCACCGGAGTGGATCCCGGCCTCCTCGATGTGCTCCATGACCCCGCCGATGTAGACCTCGGTCCCGTCGCACAACGCGTCCACGTCGATCTCGACAGCGTCTTCGAGGAAGCGGTCGACCAGCACCGGATGTGCCGGCGAGAGTTCGGTCGCGCGGGTGATGTAGCCGCGCAGCGTCTCCTCGTCGTAGACGATCTCCATCCCCCGGCCACCCAGCACGTACGACGGCCGCACCAGCACCGGATAGCCGATGTCTTCGGCGATACGGCGGGCTTGCGCGAAGGTGGTTGCGGTGCCATAGCGTGGCGCGGGCAGTCCCGCCGCGGTCAGCACATCGCCGAACGCCCCGCGGTCTTCGGCCAGGTCGATGGCGGCGGGCGGGGTGCCGACGATCGGCACCCCCGCGTTGGCCAGCCGTTCTGCCAGCCCGAGCGGCGTCTGGCCGCCGAGTTGCACGATGACTCCCACCACGCCGGCCCCACCGGCGGCCGACTGCTCCTCGGCATGAAATACCTCGAGCACGTCCTCGAACGTCAGCGGCTCGAAGTACAGCCGATCCGCGGTGTCATAGTCGGTGGATACCGTCTCCGGATTGCAGTTGATCATCACCGTCTCGAAACCGGCCTGGCTCAACGTGGTTGCCGCATGCACGCAGCTGTAGTCGAACTCGATCCCCTGGCCGATGCGGTTAGGCCCGGACCCGAGGATCAGAACCTTCGGTTTGTCGATCTGCGGAGCCACTTCGGTCTCGGCCGCCGGATCCAGCTCGTAGCTGCTGTAGTGGTACGGAGTCTTGGCCTCGAACTCGGCGGCACAGGTGTCCACCGTCTTGTACACCGGGTGGATGCCCAGCCGCTCGCGCAGTGAGCGCACACCGTCTTCCCCGGCCAGTTCGGGTCGCAGCGAGGCGATCTGCCGATCGGATAGCCCACTGTGTTTGGCGTGGCGCAGCAGATCCGCGTCGAGCACCGGCGCGTCGACCAATTCGGCACGCAAACCGACCAGCTCGTCGATCTGCGCGACGAACCACGGGTCCACGCCGCTGGCCTCGGCCACCCGATCGACCGAGGCCCCCAGCCGCAGCGCCAGTTCCAGGTCGTAGAGCCGACCTTCGGTCGGGGTTTGCAGCCTGGTCAGGACGTCGTCGAGGCCGCCTTCGGGATCGGTGGCGGTCCAGAACCCGGCCCGGCTGGTTTCCAGCGAACGCATCACCTTGCCGAGCGCCTCGACGAAGTTGCGGCCCAACAACATCGCCTCGCCCACCGATTTCATGGTGGTGGTCAGCGTGGCATCGGCACCCGGGAACTTCTCGAAGGCGAACCGCGGCGCCTTGACCACGACGTAGTCCAGGGTGGGTTCGAAGCAGGCCGGCGTTTCTTTGGTGATGTCGTTGACGATCTCGTCGAGCGTGTATCCGATGGCCAGTTTCGCGGCGATCTTGGCGATCGGAAACCCGGTCGCCTTGGACGCCAACGCACTTGACCGCGATACTCGCGGGTTCATCTCGATGACGATCAGCCGGCCGTCTCGGGGGTTGACCGCAAACTGAATGTTGCAGCCGCCGGTGTCCACCCCGACCTCGCGCAGGATCGCAATCCCCAAGTCACGCAGCCGCTGGTATTCCCGATCGGTCAGCGTCATGGCCGGCGCAACGGTGACCGAGTCGCCGGTGTGCACGCCCATCGGGTCGAGGTTCTCGATCGAGCACACCACCACCACGTTGTCGTGGCCATCGCGCATCAGCTCGAGTTCGAATTCTTTCCAGCCGTAGATCGATTCCTCGATGAGCACATTGGCGCTGGGCGAGGCGGCCAGCCCGGCGCCGGCCATCCGATCCACCTCGTCGGCGGAGTAAGCCATACCCGAGCCCAACCCGCCCATGGTGAAGCTGGGCCGCACCACCACTGGAAGGCCCAGCTCGGCAACGGTCTCGCGAACCTCGTCCATGGTGAAACACACTCGGCTGCGGGCGGATTCACCCCCGACCTTGGCAACGATGTCCTTGAACCGCTGCCGGTCCTCGCCGCGCTGAATGGCTTCGAAATCGGCACCGATCAGCTCGACGCCGTAGCGTTCCAGCGCCCCGTTCTCGTGTAGAGCGACGGCGGTGTTCAGGGCGGTCTGCCCACCCAGGGTGGCCAGCACGGCGTCAATCTTGTTGCCGCGCTCGGCTTGCTGAGCGATGACCCGCTCGACGAACTCTGGGGTAATTGGCTCGACGTAGGTGAAGTCGGCATACTCGGGGTCGGTCATGATCGTCGCCGGATTGGAGTTGACCAGACTGACCTGTAGGCCCTCGGCGCGCAGTACCCGGCACGCCTGGGTTCCGGAGTAGTCGAACTCGCAAGCCTGGCCGATGACGATCGGCCCCGAGCCGATGACCAGAATGTGGTGTAAATCGGTGCGGCGCGGCACTAGCAGCCCCCTAAGGTTTGGACGCGAAGGTGCGCGGTCTTGCGCCGAACCCAGCGTGTCAGCTGGGGGCACCCGCTCGCGGCGATGAGCATCAGCGGTCCCCCGCCATCAGGTCAACAAACTGATCGAACAGGTACTCGGCATCGTGTGGGCCCGCCGCGGCCTCGGGGTGGTACTGCACCGAGAATGCGCGGCCGTCAACCAGTCTGACCCCCTCGACCACACCGTCATTGGCGCAGGTGTGGCTGACAGCGGCCCGGCCGAACGGCGTCTCGAAAGACTGCCCGGCCTCCCCTTCCAGCGCGAAACCGTGGTTCTGCGCGGTTACCGCGACTCTCCCGGTGGCGTGGTCGATGACCGGAATGTTGATGCCCCGGTGCCCGAACACCATCTTGTAGGTCGATAATCCCAGCGCTCGGCCGAGGATCTGGTTGCCGAAGCAGATACCGAACAGCGGGATTCCGGCACCGAGCACCTCACGGGTCAGCGACACGACATGGTCTGCGGTCGCCGGATCGCCGGGTCCGTTGGACAAGAACACGCCGTCTGGCTTGATATCGGCGATCTGATCGAAGGTCACCGACGAGGGCAGCACATGGCTGCGAACGCCGCGCCGGGCGAAGTTGCGCGGCGTGTTGGTCTTGATACCGAGGTCCAGGGCAACCACGGTAAAACGCTGCGGTCCTTCTGGTTCGACGATGTACGCCTCGGGGGTGCTGACCTCTCCGGCGAGATCGGCACCCAGCATCGGGGGTTGGGCAGCCACCCGCTCGACCAGCTCGGCTACTTGCGTGCCGGCGGCCAGGGCCGCACCGGAGAACACACCGGCCTTCATCGAGCCGCGGCTGCGTAGATGACGCACCACTGCGCGGGTGTCGATGCCGGCGATCCCCACGATGCGCTGGCGGATGAGCTCGTCTTCCAGTGTCGTCGATGAGCGCCAGTTGGAGGCGCGCGGCGACGGGTCACGTACCGCGTAGCCCGCGACCCAGATCTTGTCGCCGCGGCTCTCGCCGTCCTCGTCGTTCCAGCCGGTGTTGCCGATCTGCGGGGCGGTGGCCACCACGATCTGGCGGTGGTAACTGGGATCGGTCAGCGTCTCCTGATAGCCGGACATGCCGGTGCTGAAAACGGCTTCCCCCAGTGTTTGGCCAACCGCACCGAATGACATTCCGGTGAAGACTCGGCCATCTTCAAGTACGAGCAAGGCTTTGCTCACACGATTCCCTCCGTTCGGGGCTGAAGCCAGCCTGCTAGCCAGCCGTCGTACTCGTCACGATTGTCTGCCCGGAACCCGGTGTCGATCTCAGTACCTGATGGCAGTCGCCACCGGATTGCCAGTATCCCGTCGCGCGCCGCGATCTTGCCGGCGATTCCGCGCTCGGTGCGTACCGCGGTGATCGAATCCTGTGGGATCCAAATCGGCTGCGCCCGCGCACGTTTCACCAGAATTCCGTCCGGATGACGGGTCAGTTCCGCCCGGCTGCGGTACCCGAGGTCGCCGACCACAACCCGATGGTTGGACGCCGGCGCCAGGGTGCAACCGACGTACATGCCGCAAGTGATGACCGACGCGGGACCCACCGCGGCGGGCAGGTCGGGCAACGCACCGATCAGCTCGCTTTGCAGTCGCGCGCGACGCCGCCAGCCCCTGATCATCAGCGCGATCACCATCGCGATCAACACCGCCAGCACGGCCGCAAAGATCAGGGAGCCGATCAGCGTGCCTGAGTTCATGCCGGGCTCTTTCCGTCCCTGGCGGTGATCTTTCCACGCAACAGCGTCGCCGTGACCCGGGCGGGCAAGGTCATCGACTCGTACGGGGTGTTGGCCGAGCGGCTGGCCAGGTCGGCCCCGGTGACAGTCCAGGTGGCGTCGGGATCAATCACGGTCAGGTTGGCCGGCTCCCCTACCTCGAGCGGCCGGCCATGATCGGGCAGCCCCACGATTCCCGCCGGGTTCTCGCTCATCACCCGCGCGACATCGCGCCAGCTCAGCAGACCCGGCTGCACCATCGTCTGCACCACCACCGACAGCGCGGTCTGCAGCCCGAGCATGCCCGGGCGCGCCGCGGAGAACTCGACGCATTTCTCGTGCTCGGCGTGCGGCGCGTGATCGGTGGCCACACAATCGATGATCCCGTCGGCCAGCGCCTGTCGCAGCGCCATCGCATCAGACGCCTCGCGCAGCGGTGGATTGACCCGATTCACCCCGTCGTAGCCGGACAGTCTGCGGTCATCGAGCAGCAGGTGATGCGAAGTAACCTCCGCTGTGATCGAAATACCTTGTGATTTAGCCCATTTCAATATTTCAACGGTTCCCACGGTGGAGGCGTGGCAGATGTGAACCCGCGCGCCCGCGTCTCGGGCCAGCAGCGCGTCGCGGGCCACAATCGATTCCTCAGCCGCCCTGGGCCAACCCGCCAGGCCCAACTGCGCGGCATTCGGGCCTTCGTGGGCGACCGCACCGACGGTCAGCCTGGGCTCCTCGGCGTGCTGGGCGATCAGCACACCCAGGCCGGTGGCGTATTCGAGAGCGCGGCGCATGATCAGCGGGTCGTGCACGCAGATCCCGTCGTCGGAGAACATCCGCACCGCGGCGACACCGGCATTCATCATGCCCATCTCGGTGAGTTCAGTTCCGGCGAGCCCGATCGTGACGGCGCCGACGGGATGTACGTCGACCAAACCGACCTGCTGTCCCCGGTGCCAGACGTGGTCGGTGACCACCGGACTGTCGGCCACCGGATGGGTGTTGGCCATCGCGAACACCGCCGTGTAGCCACCCAGCGCTGCTGCCGCCGAACCGGTCTCGATGTCCTCGGCATATTCGCGGCCCGGCTCGCGCAGGTGGGTGTGCAGGTCGACCAGCCCCGGCAGCAGCACGTGATCGGTGGCATCGATGACATCCGCCGTATCGGGGATGGCCAGTCCGGTCCCGATGTCAGCGATCTGGTTGTCGTCGACGAGCACGTCGACCCGTTCGCCCTCGCCGTACAACCGCACTCCGCGCAGCAGAACGCTCACGCCGCACCCTCTTCCCCAGCCGACTCGAGTCCAACCAGGACATGGAACAGCACCGCCATGCGTATGTGGACTCCGTTGGAAACCTGTTGCAACACAGCCGACTGTGACGAGTCGGCAACCGATGAGGCGATCTCCATGCCGCGCAGCATCGGCCCGGGATGCAGCACCACCGCGTGACCGCCCAGCATCGCCTGCCGACGGTCGGACAGACCGTACAAGGTCGAGTACTCCCGCACCGAGGGGAAGAATCCGCCGTTCATCCGCTCGGCCTGCACCCGCAGCATCAGCACCGCGTCGGCGGCGGGAAGCTCGGCGTCAAGGTCATGGGATACGGTGACCGGCCAATCCGCGACACCCACCGGCAGCAAGGTGGGCGGCGCCACCAGCACCACCTCGGCACCCAGCGTGTGCAGCAGCATGACGTTGGAGCGGGCCACCCGGCTGTGCAGGATGTCGCCGACGATGACGACGCGCCGGCCCTCGATGCCACCGAGCCGCTGCCGGATGGTCAGGGCGTCCAGCAGCGCCTGCGTCGGGTGCTCGTGAGTGCCGTCGCCGGCGTTGATCACCGAAGGGCCACCGTCGGATTGGCCGGCGGTCCAATCGGCGAGCAGCCGCGCCGCCCCGGACGCGGGGTGCCGGATGATCAGGGCGTCGGCGCCAGCCGCACGCAGGGTCAGCGCGGTGTCGCGCAGCGACTCGCCCTTACTGACCGAGGACCCGCTCGCGCTGACATTGATCACGTCCGCGCTCATCCACTTACCGGCCACCTCGAAGGACACCCGGGTTCGTGTCGAGTTCTCGTAAAACATCGTCACCACGGTGCGACCGCGCAGCGTCGGCAACTTCTTGACCTCACGGCCAACCAGGGCCTGCGCGAAGCGGTCGGCGTCGTCAAGGATCGAAATGGCGTAGTCGCGGCTCAAGTCGCCCGCCGCCAGCAGATGCCTGGGTGTCATCGAGAGATCACCACCCCATCGTGGCCGTCGTGTTCGCTGAATTGGACATGCACGCTTTCGCTGCGGGCGGTGGGCACGTTCTTGCCCACGTAGTCCGCGCGCACCGGCAGTTCCCGGTGCCCGCGGTCGACCAACACGGCCAGCTGGACCGATCGCGGCCGCCCGACATCGCGCAACGCGTCCAGCGCCGAGCGCACCGAGCGCCCGGAGTAAAGCACGTCATCGACCAGAATCACCAAGGCGTCGTCGACGCCGCCGGCCGGGATCTCGGTCTCCTCCAGCGGCCGCGGCGGTTTGCTCATCAGATCATCGCGATACAGCGTGATGTCCAGCGCACCATGGTCGACCTCGATGCCACTGTATTCACCGATGTTGGCCGCCAACCGCGACGCCAGGATCACACCGCGAGTCGGGATCCCGAGCAACACGACGCGTGGCGAGTCCGGGCTATCCAGCGCGGTGTTTTCGATGATCTGGTGCGCAATGCGGGAAATAGTTCGACCGACGTCGGCCGCGGACATCAACTCCCTGCCATCCACGGCATCATTGGCGGCACCCATGCGAGAACCTGACCTCCTTCTCCGCCTCTCCGGACGGGTCGTTAAAGGATGTCGACTGCCCGACACCGTAGCATTGCGCGCCCGCGGCCACGATGCGGGGCCCGCCGTGGGGATACCCTGGCATAGGTGAGGGACTCCACCGCTTCTGGGGATTCCACCGGTTTTCCCGCCGGGCTGCAACAGATGGATTTTGATGCGCTGTACCGCGGCGAGAGCCCGCGCCCGGGCGTTGCGCCGATGACGACGCCCCCGTGGGATACCAAGGCTCCCAAAGAAAATGTCATCGCCTGGCAAGCCGGCGGCTGGGTGCACGGCGACGTGCTGGACATCGGTTGTGGGCTGGGCGACAACGCGATCTACCTGGCTGCGCACGGACACCCGGTGACCGGCCTGGACATTTCCCCGACCGCGCTGATCACCGCGGCGCGCCGAGCCGATGACGCGGGCGTGCACGTCACGTTTGCGGTGGCCGACGCCACCAAGCTCGACGGTTACACCGACGCCTTCGACACCGTGATCGACAGCGGCATGTTCCACTGCCTCGACGACGAGGGCAAGCGCAGCTATGCGGCCGCGGTGCACCGCGCCACCAGACCTGGCGCCACCCTGCTGATGAGTTGCTTCTGCGATGCCAACCCGCCCAACGAACAACAGCCGCGCCCGGCGGTGCCCGAGCAGACGCTGCGCGACGTGCTAGGCGGTGCGGGCTGGGAGATCGCGGCGCCGGATCCGGTCACGGTGAACCGCCAACTCGGTGGATCCGACGGGCAGCCCATCGAGCTGGCCTTCTGGTACGTCCGCGCGCGGCGGCAAAACTAGCGCAGCTCAGCCCACCGGCCCGGCGGGATCACAGCCCCGGCGACCCTCATGCGCCCAGGCCAGCAGATCCGGCGCGGCCAGCTGGTTGATGCGATCGTAGTAGCGGCGATAGACGCGCTCGTCGAAGAACTCCTGCCATTCGCCGCTACCACCGGCCCGGAAAAAGCGCTCGTTGCTGCGCCAAATGCCTTCGGTGGACTCGGGGGCGAGTTCGGCGGCGCGCGCACGCATCGAGTTCAGCTTGGCATGCTGCGCGAGCTCCTCGGCACGATCGCGGCCAAGGGAGCAGCCCAGGACCCCCGCCAGGCGGATCAGCTCACCCACGAGGTCGGCGCGGTAGTCGGTGTAATGGAACATCGACACGTTGAGCAGCTGACGTCGCGACCAGACCGTGTTGAAGTGATGCAGGATGTTGGACAGCGAGCCGATGTGTTTGGCCATGGGCGGCATGGGGCCCGGTCCCCCGTGCGGAGGCGGGAATCCGGGGCCGGGGGGCGGCGCGATCGCCGAAGGTGGGGGTGCAACCGGGCCTTCCGGGGGCATGATCGGCCCTTCCATCCAGGCCCGGATGGCCTGGATGGGCGTGGGATCATCCTGTCGATCGCCGGCGGCGGACCCCCTCCGGTTGAGGTTGGCGTGGTTCATGTTGTCCCACTGGAAAAGCTCCGACATCGCGGCGTCGCGCGGGTCGCGGCCCACACCGATGTAGGTGACCCGGTCATCGAGCACCAGGCCGTCCAGCGGCGTGTGGGTCTTGATGAATCGGCGGTGGCCCTGCGCGTTGAGGGCGGCAACAACCTCGTTCACCGGCCGGACCGTCCTATCCAGCCATGGCGAAACCTCGGCCAGCGGCCCCGGCAACTGCGGTCCATCGAAGACCAGCAGCGACACCAGGCGCTGGGTCAACGTGACGCCGCACTTCGACGGTGCCGAAATCACGATGTCGCCCTCGCGCAGCTCCAGCGCGTCCAAATCACGATGTCGCCCTCGCGCAGCTCCAGCGCGTCCCAACGCCGGTTGTCGCTGATCCACGAGCGATACCCAACTCGGGTGGCCATCAGGACTCCCCCCGCCCGACGGGGCCACGGCGGTCCCCGCGACCCCGGTGAGCCCAGTCGAGGAACTCCGGGCCGCCCAGATTCCCGGCCAATTCGGCCGCGCGTTCGCCGTAACGCCGATGCTCGGCGGCGGTGAAAATGTCGTGCCACTGGCCACGTCCACCGGCCCGGAAGAAGGGGGCTTCGGTACGCGGCTGGTGCCCGGGTAAGACGCCGCGGGTGGCCGCGGGAGCAAGCGCATCGGCGTGCGCGCGCATGGCGTCGAGGGTGGCGTGTTCGGCCAACTCCGCGGCGCGATCGGGACCCAGCTCGATACCCAGGACCGAGCCGAGGCGCAACAGTTCACCGACGAGGTCCGCCCGGTAGTCCGCGTAGTGGAACATCGCGACGTTGGGCTGCCTGCGCCGGTCCCAGAACGTGGCGAAGTGATGCAGGATGGTGGCCAACGAAGCGACCCCCTCGGTGGGTACGTTGGGCCCTTCCAGCCAGCGCCGCATCACATCGAGCGGGCTGAACTCGCCGTCGAAGTCCAAACCCGGGGGCGCGAATCGCTCACCTGGCGGCCCCAGCACCTCGTGCAGCGCCCGCATCCGGTGCTGGTCCATCAGCATCGAGACCGCGGCATCGCGGGGATCGCGCCCCACCCCGATATAGGTGACCCGATCCTCGAGCACCAAGCCGTCCAGCGGCGTGTGGGTCTTGATGAACCGGCGATGGGGCTGGGCGTCGAGTGCGGCGGCGACCTCCTGCACCGGCCGGGCGGTCAAGTCCAGCCACGGCGACACCAAGTGCATCGGCGCCGGCAGCTGCGGCCCATCGAAGATGAGCAGGGAAATCAGGCGTTGCGTCCAGGTGGTGCCGCACTTCGGCGGTGCCGAGATCACGATGTCGCCGTCCCGCAACGTCAAGCTATCCCAGCGCAGGTTGTCGCTCATCCAGGAGCGGTAGGCAACCCGGTCATCGGTCCGGAACTGACCGGATGACGGCGCCGGAGGCGGGTGATTGTTGCCCATTTCATCGGATGCGATTGGCACGACACTTCTCCTGCTCAGCATGGTCTCGGCTGGTTGGGTTCTCGGCTGGGCAGCGGCCATCAGCGGCGGATGATGTCGAACAGCATGCCTTCGACCGTGACACCCGGGGCGAAGGCGAACGCCACACCCGTTGAGATGGGTTTGTCCGACTCGGCCTGCGCAACCATCATTTCCAGCACGAAGATCAGCGATACGCTCAACATGTTGCCGAACTGGGCTAGTACATCCCAGCTCTGCACGGCTCGCCCGACGGGAATCCCCAACGAGCGTGCCGACTGCTCGATGATCTTCGGCCCACCCGGATGTATCGCCCACAGATCGATATCGGCCTTGCTCAACCCGTTGTCCCGCAACATCTCTGCGACCACCGGGTCGGCCGAACGGTAGATGTAGCTGGGCAGATTCTCCGACAGCTCACACGTGATGCCGTCGTGATTGACCCCAAGCACGATCCCGTCCTCGGAGTCGTCGAGCAGCTGGCTGAAGCTGCTGCGGATCACCACGTTGCCAGCGGGCAGCGGCTGCTGGACCTGGCTGGCTCCAATGACCAATGCGCCGCAGCCATCTCCGAACAAACTGTGGATTACGACGTCGTTGATGTCATCGGCGAAAACCGCATTCACCGAGGACAATTCGATGCACACCACCAATGCCTTCATGCTCGGGTGGGCTCGGACGTAGTTCGTCGCGGTGCGAATGGCGTTCATTGCGGCAGCACAACCCATGAAGTTGACCACCACCCGCGATATCGACCGGGGCAGACCGAGCTACTTGACGATCTCTACATCCACGCCCGGTGCAATGAAACCGGTGCTGGTGACGAACACCAGCTGGCCGATCTCGTCGGGGGCGTATGGGAGGCCGTCGAGGGCACGGGCGGCCACGTCGACCGCCAGCGGTACGGCGTGCTGATAGAACAGGTTCATCCGGTCCCGGATCGTTGCCGGCTCGCGCCGGAACTCGTCGAACTCGTCGTCGAGCGGATCCACTGCCATCCTGCGGGTATCAATCCGGGTCTTGTCATATATCCGCGAAATTCGTTCCCGCTGTTGCGGATCAACAAACAACTCAGAAACACGAGCGGCGGCGTCGGCCTGAGCAACCACCCGTTGCGGGGCGCCGGTGGCCATGCCTTCGATAACGGCCACCGTGGTGGGCGGTGCCGGCGGCAATTGCGCGAGGTCGTAACGCGGCTCGTGGCCGGCCCGGCGGATTGCGCCGCCCTCGGCTGCGGTGCTCATACCGACCCGATTCCGACGAAGCCGGCGACCACGTAGCTGGCGCTGGCTTTCCAGGCTGCGGGTGAGCAATGCTCACGGATCAGGCCCCAACCTTGCTCCCTGGCCTGCCGGAACGGTGCCAACAGATATGAGCGGCAGAGCTTGGGCAGTCGGTCCGCGACGAAGCTCTTCGGCGCAAGCCACTCGACACCGAACCTTGCAGCCTCTTCCCGCAACACGTCCTCGGTGACAATGTTGGCAAATCCGCTGCGCTGGAACGGCAGCACGTGATGAACGCGGTGCGAACTCAACCCCGCGGACAAAAAGCAGTCAACGTAGCGATTCCCGATCACCGTGAGGTCGTTGGCGTGCACGACTTGGTCCACACCCCAGTCCTCACCCTGCTCGACACCTTCCGCCGAGTCGTCCTCGAACTCGTGGCTGGCGACCACCAAGAAGGTGCTGACCCACAGCGTCACGATGAATTGCAGGGCCCAGGCCCAAAAATCGCCCGCCAGGGTGAACACCACCAGCTCGGTGACCAACAGCAGCCGCACTCCCGACGAGCCGAGGAAGTGCGGCAGCGCCGCACGCCAGCTTCCGTAGGACTCTTGTACACCTACCTTGCGGGTGATTTTCCATACGTCGGCAATCCGAATGGCCATGCCGGTGAACATGTGGCCGAACTTGTGAATGGTATGCACCGGGATCCGATACAACCGGGGCAGTCCCATCATCATGGTGAACACGTTCTTCTTGATGTCCACATCGCTTTGCGTGTACGGGTGGTGCAGCAGGGTATGTCCGTCAGCGGTCACCAAAGCCAGTGCCACATAGTTCATATCGAAGCTATTCCCGAGCACCCTGTTGACGCCCCGTTGGGCGCGGTGCAAGGCGTAGTGACCGAAGCCGGCAAGCGAGCTGCGCAACAACACCATCGCGATCACGAAGGCCGGCAACGGCATCCATCGGGTGTCGAGCAATCGCAGACCCTGCACGGCGAAATAGGCAACCGCCAGCAGCGCCACAACGATGTTGAAAAGTCGATCCATGCGCTTGATCCGGGCGGCCAGCGCGGGCTCGTTCAGCCGGGCTTTGACGCGGTGCATCAGGTCGTTCCGGTCGTCAAAGCGGTACTTGGGGGTATCGCGCCAACTGTTGAAATCGTCTTTGAACAAGAACGCCGGCGCGTTGTGCTTGGGATGGATATCTCTGGGAGTCGCGTCGCGCCCCAACGCATATCGTTGCAGCATCCGCTCGATCTTGGCCGGGTCGCGATGGTAGGCGGCGATGATGGCGGTGATGTCGCGGTTCTTGGTCCGCCCGATGAAGAAGGCGCCGCCGGGGTGTTTGGAAATCCAATCGCTGAGGTCGTAGGCCCTTCCGTTGTAGACCCATACGTCGGCCATCGGCGGCCCTCCGGGCGGAGGAGCAGGACGTAGCCCAGGGCGCTCCTGAACTTCTGAGAGGTCGTTCGGCATTCGTATTCCTCCAGGTGTGGTCGGGTGAGATCGGTTGCTAATCGCCATTTCCGGCGAAGTGACCCCAATACTGGAGCGACGACCTTGGAGGATTCTCAACGGAATTCCGGATCGCGGAACTGGGGTGTCTGCAACGACGCGGCACCAGATCTGTTGCGCCCGCACGGCGAACCACCGACGAGAGCCGGCCCGGAAACTACCGGCAGCCCTTTCCCCCATGCTGCGTTTCCGGGCCGGTTCTCAATCCGAAGTCCACCGCTACCGTGTTACCCCGTCGGGTTGGGGATGGTCACCGGGACACCCCAGTTGGACAGGGTTATCTCGACGTTGCCCTGGCCTTTGTCGACCACCATCCGGACCAGGTTTGCCGCCGGCGGCTCCGGTGCCGGCGACTCGGCGGTCGAACTCGCCGGAGCCTGGGCACTGGTGTCAACGATCAACAGGGTGATCGGCATCGTCCTCCCGTCCTTACCCAACTGAGGCACGATCGGATCGATCACCGCGCCGTCGATGGTGCCCGACACCTTGACGGTTGCCATGCCGTCGACCGTTTCGTTTCCTTCGATCTTCGGGTTCTGCACCTGTGCGATCACCGCACCCAGGCCACGGTCCTTGTCCAGGATGATGCCCGGGTCGTAGATCCTCTGGGCCGGACCGACCGACGTGTAGGTCTCGCCGTTCTTGGTGTACATGATCTTGTTCGTGACCAGGAAGTCGGTCGCGACGGCCGGAGCATCCGGCTGCATCCGGACCTTGGCATTGCCTACCGCCTGGCCGTTGCCCTGCGGCTGATTGGTCACGTCGGCATTCACGCTTTCGAACGGCAGCTTCGGTAGATCGGTGACGTTCACCGCGACGTGAACCGAATGCAGGCCCTTGGTCGCCTTGGAACTGTCTTGCAAGATCTGCTGGGCTTGTGGTGATGGGGCGCCCGTGGCCCCGGATGTCGCCGTGGTGGCAGAGGTTCCCGACGCCCCTGGGGTTTGCGAGGTTGCCGTTGTGGATTTGTGCCCGCACCCGGTCATGACCGTTGCGACAAGTGCCGTCGCAAACAGGATTGCGACAGACGTCGGGGTCGAGAATCGACGGCAGGGACGGGAGAGAAGTCGGTGGGAGGTGCGCGCTTGGGAGATCAAGCCATTCATGGCCAACCTTTGCTGAGTTATCCGACCGGTGGTAATGAGCAGCGGGTCGCTACCCTCGTCGTAGCACATGGACAGCGCCAGCCAGTTCGGCCCCGTCCATGGTGGCGGGTCTTGGTGACTGCACCCCGCACCCTGGTTCACCAGCAACAACACTGCAGTCATTCGCGCGCCATTGCCCTCACAGGATGTTCCCCAGATCGCATTTGCCGGAGAGCGCGACAGTAACACGCGACCACTGACCGAGAAGGCCTTTCGCAGAACTAGCAATCAATCCGGCACCACCGCGAAGCCGTGGGCGTTGCCCGACCTCGTTGGCGCGGTCCACGCGCGGCGTGGTTCGCCGGCGCCCGCAAACCATCGGACGGCCGCCGCCTGACCCGCCGACCGCCAGCGGCTAACCTCAATCCGGTGAATCTCGACGCCAACCAGGCTGGTATCCGCGAGGTCTGCGATGCCGGATTGCTCTCCGGCGCAGTGACCGTGGTTTGGCAGCACGGAGAAGTACTGCAGGTCAACGAAATCGGCTACCGAGACGTCGAGGCGGGCCTGCCGATGCAGCGCGACACGCTGTTTCGCATCGCGTCCATGACCAAACCCGTCACCGTTGCCGCGGCCATGAGCATGGTCGACGAGGGCAAAATAGCCCTGCGTGACCCGATCACACGCTGGGCGCCCGAGTTGCGCGACATCCGGGTGCTTGACGACCCGCACGGCCCGTTGGACCGCACGCACCCCACCCGACGGCCGATCCTCATCGAGGACCTGCTGACCCACACCAGCGGGCTGGCCTACAGTTTTTCGGTGTCCGGGGACATTTCGCGGGCGTACATGCGATTGCCATTTGGTCATGGTTCCGACGCCTGGCTGGCCGAACTCGCCGCGCTGCCACTGGTGCACCAGCCCGGCGAGCGGGTCACCTACAGCCACGCCATCGATCTGCTCGGCGTCATCATGTCCCGCATCGACGACAAGCCTTTCTACCAGGTGCTCGACGAGCGAATACTGGGCCCGGCCGGCATGACCGACACCGGCTTCTTCGTGTCGACACAGGCCCAGCGCCGCGCCGCAACCATGTACCGCCTCGACGAGCTGGACCAGCTACGGCACGACGTCATGGGCCCGCCGCACGTGCGGCCTCCGTCGTTCTGCAACGCCGGCGGCGGATTGTGGTCAACCGCCGACGACTACCTGAGATTTGTCCGGCTACTGCTCGGCGACGGGACGATCGACGGCGTTCGGGTTCTCTCACCGGAGTCGGTGCGGCTGATGCGCACCGACCGGCTCAGCGACGAGCACAAGCGACACAACTTTCTCGGGGCGCCCTTCTGGGTGGGCCGCGGGTTCGGGCTGAACCTGTCGGTGGTGACCGACCCGGTTCAGTCCACTCCACTGTTCGGCCCGGGCGGGCTTGGCACCTTCAGCTGGCCCGGTGCCTACGGGACCTGGTGGCAGGCCGATCCTGGCGCCGACCTGATCCTGCTGTATCTGATTCAGCATTGTCCCGACTTGTCCGTGAACGCGGCGGCTGCGGTCGCGGGCAACCCGGGGCTGGCCAAACTGCGCACGGCACAACCCCGGTTCGTCCGGCGCACCTACCGCGCGCTCGGACTGTAGCGGCGCGAGGTCGAGATGGCCCACTTCCCCCCTCGATACCTGGACAGCCGGCGTCTGCTGCTGCGGCCACCCAAACTCGACGACGCCGGCCCGATATACAAGAAGATCGCCAAAGATCCCGAAGTCACCCGCTTCCTGCTGTGGAGAGCACACCGCAACGTGGCGGAAACCCGCCGAGTGCTGATCAACCAGCTCAGCCGGAGCCGCTACGAACGCAATTGGGTGATCTCGCTACACGGCAGCGGCGAGATCGTCGGCCTGATCAGCTGCCGAAGCGACGCGCCCCGCTCGATCGAGGTTGGCTACTGTCTGGGCCGGCAATGGTGGGACATGGGTTTCATGTCCGAGGCGCTGAGCCTGTTGCTGGCCGGGCTGCCGGCCGACGCCGCCGGATGCCGCGTCTGGGCAACATGCCACGTCGACAACGCCCGGTCGGCGCGGCTGCTGCAGCGCGCCGGGTTCGTCCTGGAGGCCAGACTCTGCCGTCACGCCGTCTATCCGACCATGGGTCCCGAACCCAACGACAGTCTGCTGTACACCAGGATCCTGCGGCTCAACCGCGCCCCGATGCCACGGTTTGCCCCCTGAGCACAGCTTCGCACCCACTGGAACCGCTGCCCTAGGCTGAGCCCCATGGCGAAGCCGATCGTCCTGATCAGCGGCGCGGGGATCGCCGGCCCGGCGCTGGCATTCTGGCTCACCCACAGCGGATACCAGGTGGTGGTGACCGAACTCGCCGACGACATCCGCCCGGGCGGTCAGACCGTCGACTTGCGGGGGGCCGGACGGCTGGTCATCGAACGGATGGGACTGCTGGAGCAGATGCGCCAGCGCAGCCTGCGCCAGCGCGGCATCGCCTGGATACGGGCGGACGGCCGGCGCCGCGCCGAGATGCCGGTTGAGGCCTTCCACGGCAACGGACCGGTCAGCGAGCTCGAGATTCTGCGCGGTACCGCCGCCGGCACCGACTACCGATTCGGTACCCGCATCACCGATCTGGCACCGTCGGGCGACGCGGTCCAGGCGAGGCTGTCCGACGGGACGACGGTGCGGGCGGATCTGGTGGTCGGCGCCGACGGTCCACACTCGGGTGTCCGACGGCTGGCCTTTGGCCCCGAAGAGCAGTTCGCCCGGCCGCTGGGCGGCTACAACGCCTGGTTCAGCGCACCCGACACGGTCGGCCTCAACGGCTGGTACCTGATGTACCAGGCCCCCGGAGGGCTCAACGCGTCGATGCGCCCGTCGCACGATCCCGCGACAGCCAAGGCCGGACTGGCATTTCGCTCCGCTCCGATCCGCTACGACCGTGCCGACCTGGACGCCCAACGCGATCTGCTCGCCGCCCGCTTCGCCGGTGCCGGCTGGCAATCCGACGCGCTGATCGCCGCGGCGCGCGAGGCCGATGACTTCTACCTGGACGCAATCGTCCAGATTCATCTGGACGCGTGGTCACGCGGACGGGTCACGCTGGTCGGCGACGCCGGCTACTGCGCATCGCCGCTGAGCGGCATGGGCACCAGCCTGGCGCTGGTGGGTGCATACGTGCTGGCCGGCGAGTTGGGCCCGGCCCACGGCGACGGCATCGACGAGGCCGCGCTGGCGGCCGCGTTGGCCCGCTACGAGACCGTGCTGCGGCCGTATGTAGCCAACTGTCAGGACCTGCCGAACAGCATCGATCGCTTTCTGCCGATGTCGGAGTCCGAGATCCGGTCAAACGCTGCGGCGATGAAGTACATGCAGCGCTGGCCGTTTCGCTTCTTCGCCGAAAGAAAGTGGTTCACCATCGCCGAGTCCATCGAGCTGCCCCGGTATCCGCGGCTGCCCTAGCTGCGTCAGGCGTCGTCGGCGACGGCCTGAAGCACACCGTCACCGTTGACAACCGAAGAAGCCGGCGCAAGCTCGAAGGCCGGCAGCTCCGCGCCCGCCGAGGCGATCACATTGCGAGCCGCCTCCATCCGTTTCAGCGCGACGTCGGTGAACACCGACAACCCGAGTTCGTGGTTGTAGCCATGGATTTCTTTGACGTCGAGCTGAGCCAGGAAGTAGACGATCTCTTTGGACACCACCTGGCCCGGGACCAGCACCGGGAAGCCCGGAGGGTAAGGCACGACGAATGTGGTGGAGACCAATGTTCTGCCCTCGGCCAGGCGGCGCCCGGCCATGCCGATCTGGACGTACTCGCGGTCGGATTCGTCATAGCCGGCGTAGAAGGCCGACCGCATGTCGCCGAAACTGCTCGCATCATCGGGGCGGAACGCAATGTCGAACTCGCTGAAGTCGGGCAGATGCGGCAAGTCCTGGGTGATCTCCTCAACGCGACGCTCATGCAGCGCCCAGTCGGCCGCGCTGGCCGCCCGCTGGCTCCGATCGAAGTCCGTGGCGATCCGGCGCAACACGTCGAGCAGGTAGTGAACGCTCGACCAGGTCACTCCGATGGTGAAGATCAGCAGCACGCTGTTGATCGACGTCTTGTTGATCTGGATCCCGAATCGCTCCATCAAGATCTTCTCGCGGAAGTCGTATCCGTTCATCCCGGTGCTCCCGATGAACAGGGTGACCCGGGTGGCGTCCAGCACGAACTGATCCGATCGCCATGCCTCGTTCCACTCGGCCAGAGCTCCCTGTCTGACTTGGCGGTAGGAGCTGACCGATGAGGCCCGGAACTCCTCGGGAACCAGATCGGCTTCGTCGAGAATGCGGAACCACTTACTGATCAGGCGGTCTTTACGAACACGGTGCCGAAACACCAGCGCCATGTCGTAGACCTGCCGGACCAATTGGAATCCCTCGATATCGACCTGGCGGCGCGCCAGGTCCAGCGAGGCCAGCAGTTGCTGGTTGGGCGAGGTCGAGGTGTGAGTCAAAAACGCCTCGCCGAACGCGTCGCGGGTCAGGGCGTTGAAGTCCTGGTCACGGACGTGGATCATCGATGCCTGCCGCAGCGCCGAGAGCGACTTGTGGGTGGAGTGCGTGGCGTAGACGCGCACCCGTGCCCGTTTCGGATCCGGCAGCAATCGGTGCTCGGCCCACTGCGACCGCGGAATCCCTTGCATGGAGGCGCGCCACTTCTCGTATACGGCGCCGTATTCGTCAGAGGCCAACATTGATTCGAGGTACTCCGCGGACACCATCGCGGTGCGCTGCCGGGCCCATGGGACCGCGGTGGCAAACGCGTACCAGGCCTCGTCCCAGAGGAAACAGATATCCGGCTTGATCGCCAGCACCTCCTCCATGACCAGCCGCGGGTTGCAGACGACGCCGTCGAAGGTGCAGTTGGTCAACAGCAGCATGCGCACCTTGTGCAGCTGTCCGGCCGCCTCCAGGTCGAGCAGCACCTGCTTGATCGTGTGCAGCGATACCGCCCCATAGATGGCGAACGGGGGCAGCGGATAGGCGTCCAGATACAGCGGGTAGGCACCGGCGAGCACCAGGCCGTAGTGGTGCGACTTGTGACAGTTGCGGTCGATCAGCACGATGTCGCCCGGTCGGGTGAGGGACTGCACGACAATCTTGTTCGCGGTCGAGGTGCCGTTGGTGACGAAATAGGTGTGGTCGGCGTTCCAGGTACTGGCGGCCTTGTCCATGGCCTTCTTGATGTTGCCGTGCGGGTCCAGCAGCGAATCCAGACCGCCCGACGTGGTCGACGTCTCGGCCATGAAGATGTTGCGGCCGTAGAACTCCCCCATGTCCTGCAGCGACTTGGAGTTGAAGATGCTGGCGCCGCGCGCGACCGGAAGCGCGTGGAACTGGCCTACCGGAGCCGCGGCGTAGGCCCGCAGAGCATCGAAAAACGGTGTGGCGAACCGGTTCCGTAGTCCGGCCAGCACCGTACTGTGCAGATCGGTGACATCGTTGAGCCGGTAGAAAGTCCGGTCGTATACGTCCGGATCGTCCTCGGCCCCGGCTGCGATCGACTCGTCGGTGAGCAGGTAGAGGTCGATGTGCGGGCGCAGCTCCCTGATCCATTCCCCACATTCGATCCAGTCGTGCGGGCTATCGGGGGCAACCACGTCATCGTTGGCCCCCAGCAGTGCGTTCATCAGCGGCAGCCGGTCCCGGGACCGAAGTGGCAGGTCGTGCCGGATGATTGCGGCCTGTATCTCGCCGTTGAGTGCGACCGCGGTAATCGCGTCCTCGACACTCGGGGCGAGCAGGACTTCGAACTGGACGTCGTCAGACGGATTGTGCAATGCCCGAAGGTGCTCGGCCAACGAGTCGGGCGCCGATGTGGGCGCATCATCGGCGACCAGCACGGTGTAGAACTGCTGCTGCTTGGCCTGGGCCACCAGTTCCTGCTCGGCCAGCGGCGCCGAAGTATCGAAAAGTGCTGTGCGGTCACCATATTCACCCAGCAGACGGACCGCCAGGGAGACCTCTTCTTTGAGCCGCACCGTGGACTTGCTTTCCAGGTGTGCGCGAAAATTTGCCAGGTTCTGTGCGCCCGGATAAAGCCAATACCGTTCGTAGGCGCCGATGCGGTCCATCAGCCGCCGCACTTTCGCCATGTCGTGGGTGATGTCCATCCCGGCCAGGTCGACCTCGGCGAGGTGACAGCACGCGTCGTCGAGCAGGTTCCACGTATCAACACGTGCGTATGACGGGTTGGCTACCGCAGCCAGAGCGGAGACACGAAGTCGTCGCGGGCGGGTGCTGTATCGCTTCATATCGTCACCTGTTCTAGTGGTGCGGGACGCGCCGGCGGGCGGCTTAGGTATCGCCCGCGGCGTACCTTTCATACCCGAAAACTCACCCTTGCAGGTTATCGAGTCATGGGGCCGGATCTAGCCCCAATCCGGCACCGAATGTTCGCCCTGACCGCGGCGCTTGAGGGTGCGATCCGTTCGGTCAGGCTTCGAACTCGTCGTCGCTGTCGACGACCCGCCGGTTTCCCCGGCCGCTGTCCACCCAGCGCAGCACCGGAAGCTGCGGGAACTGGGGAAGCTCCCAGCGGCGCGCGGGCAAGTCCGTGACATCGCCCAACGAGCGCACCACCGCCTGGGTCAGACCCATGATGGCGGCCATCACGGGAAGCAACGGCTGTAACGGCCTGGCCGCGGTACGAACCGTACTGATCCGGCGGGCCAGAATCAGCCGCTCGACCGAGTGGTACAGCCAGGCACCCACGCCCAGGGCGTAGATCGACAGTGCGGAGGCGACGATGGCCCACCCGTAGGCGGCGCATATGACCGCGCCGAGGATCACCGCCGCTGCCATCCAGGCCGCGACCACGACACGCAACTCGAGCCTGCTCATCAGCACGATCCCTGGTTTTCCGGCAGGCGCGACGATTCATCCGGGACCGCCTGCCGGACCGCCGCGGCAGCCGCCCGAATCTGCGGCCTCACCAGCATGACCTGTCCCAGCACACCGTTGACGAAGCTCGGCGAGTCGTCGGTGGACAATTCCTTGGCCAGCTCGACGGCTTCATCGACGGCGACCGGTTCGGGCACGTCGTCGGCATACAACAGTTCCCACACCGCGACTCGCAGGATGGCACGATCCACGGCCGGCAACCGGTCCAGCGTCCAGCCCTGCAGTTGCGACGTGATCAGGTCGTCGATGTGAGCGGCGTGCTCGCCAATCCCGCGCGCCACCGCCGCCGTGTACGGGTGCAGCGGCGCCACGTCCGGCTTCGTCTCGGCCAGCTCGGTGCGCAGGTCCGCGATCTCGCCCGGGCCCAGGCCCCGCGCCTCAGCCTCGAACATCAGGTCCACCGCACGCTTGCGGGCCTGGTGACGTCCTTTAACCGGTTTGCCCGGCCTTCCCTCAGGCATACTCAGGCGTTGACCCTGCCCAGGTAGCCGCCGTCACGCGAATCCACCTTCAGCTTGTCCCCGGTGTTGATGAACAGCGGCACGTTGATCTGGGCGCCCGTCTCCAGGGTGGCCGGCTTGGTGCCGGCGCTGGAGCGGTCGCCCTGCAAACCCGGCTCGGTATGGGTGACCACGATCTCGACGGTCACCGGCAGCTCGATGTACAGCGGCGCTCCGTCGTGAAACGCCACCTGCACCGGCATGCCCTCCAGCAGGAATCGGGCGGCATCTCCCACCAGCGACTCCGGCAATGGGTGCTGCTCGTAGTCCTGGCTGTCCATGAACACGAAGTCGGAGCCATCGCGGTAGAGGTAGGTGGTGTCGCGCCGGTCGACGGTGGCGGTCTCCACCTTCACGCCGGCGTTGTAGGTCTTGTCGACAACCTTGCCCGAGAGCACGTTCTTGAGCTTGGTACGCACGAAGGCCGGACCCTTACCGGGCTTAACGTGCTGGAATTCCACGATGGACCACAGCTGTCCATCGATCTGCAGAACAAGTCCGTTCTTGAAGTCAGCAGTGCTCGCCACGATCGGTAAATCTCCTACAAGATGGTCAGTTCCTTCGGGAACCGGGTCAACAATTCCGGGGTCTGCGCGGCGCTTCTCGGTGTCTTCGGGCCCCCATTGGGCACTACCAACGTGTCCTCGATGCGGACACCGCCGCGGCCGGGCAAATAAACGCCGGGCTCCACGGTAACCACGGAGCCCGCCAGTAGTGTACCGACGGATGTGGCCCCGATGCCCGGTGCTTCGTGTATCTGCAGGCCAACACCGTGTCCCAGACCGTGACCGAAGTTATCTCCATGCCCCGCGTCGACGATCATCTGTCGCGCGGCGCCATCCACGTCGCGCAACTCGGCGCCCGCAGACAACGCCTCTCGACCGGCCTTTTGCGCCGCGGCGACCAGCTCATAGATCTCCAACTGCCAGTCGGCCGCCTTGTCCAGCACGAAGGTGCGGGTCATGTCCGAGTGATAGCCGGCAACCAGCGCACCGAAGTCGATCTTGACGAAATCACCCTTGGCCAGCACCGCGTCGGTGGGCCGGTGGTGTGGGATGGCCGAGTTCGGCCCGGCAGCCACAATCGTCTCGAACGACACCGCGTCGGCACCATGGTCGAGCATCAGGCCCTCAAGATCGCGGGCCACCTCGCGCTCGGTGCGGCCCGGCCGCAGCCCGCCGCGCTTGATCAAGTCCGACAGCGCGGCGTCGGCCGCCTCGCACGCCAGCCGCAATAACGCAAGCTCACCGGCATCTTTGATCTCGCGCAGTGCCTCCACGGTGCCGGAGGCGCGGACCAACTCGGTGTTGGTGTCCGCCAGCGCACCCGTGAGCGCATCAAAGCCGTCCACCGTGACCACATGGCTTTCGAAGCCCAGCCGGCCAACACCGTCATCGGCAGCCCGGCAGCTCAGGTGTCGCCCGATGGCGCGTTCGATGGCCACCTCGAGGTCCGGCGCCTGATGGGCGGCCTGCGTGCGGTATCGACCGTCGGTGGCCAGCACGGCTTCACGCTCGTCGGCGAATACCAGCAACGCACCGTTGGATCCGCTGAACCCGGAGAGATATCGCACATTGATCAAATCGGTGACCAGCATCGCGTCCAGTCCGGCGGCACTGATTTTGGATTTGAGGTTGTGTCGACGCTGGGAATGTGTCACGACCCTTGACGGTACTCGCTACGCTGACCATTCATGACTAACTGGATGCTGCGTGGACTAGCGTTCGCCGCCGCGATGGTCGTTCTCCGCCTCTTCCAGGGGGCCTTGATCAACGCATGGCAGACGCAAGCCGGACTGATAAGCCTGGTGTTGCTGCTGCTGTACGTCATCGCCGTCATTGTGTGGGGCACACTCGACGGCCGTGCCGACGCCAAGGCGAATCCGGACCCGGATCGCCGCGCAGATCTGGCCATGACCTGGCTGGTGGCCGGCCTGGTGGCCGGTATCCTCAGCGGCGCGGTCGCCTGGATCATCGCGTTGTTCTACAAGGGCATCTATGTCGGCGGGCTGATCAACGAGGTTACGACGTTTGCCGCCTTCACCGCGTTGATCATCTTCCTGCCGGGAATTTCCGGTGTGGCCGTGGGCAGGTGGCGGGTGGACCGCAATGCTCCCCCGGTGCCCACCCACGACGGAACCGGCGGCCGCGCCGACACTGATGTGTTCGCCGCGGTGCGCGCCGACGACAGTCCTACCGGGGAGATGCCGGTGGCCTCCAACCAGGCGCAGGCAACGGCTCCCACCGCGGTTGCCACCGTCGAACGCGATGCCCCGACCGAGGTGATCGCCACCACCGAGCAAGAGTCACCGACCGAGGTGATCCGCACGGCCGAGCCGGAGGCAAAAACCGAGACGATCGCCACCACCGAAAGTGAGGCGAGCACCGAGGTGATCCAGCTCGACGAGGACGAGACCAAGACGGACGAAGTGCCGAAAAAGAAGAAGGACTAGTAGCTGGCCAGGTACCGCAGGGCCAGCAGGTAACCCTGGATGCCCAGCCCGACGATCACCCCGGTTGCGACCGGGCTCAGGTAAGAGTGGCGCCGGAACTCCTCGCGGGCGTGGACATTTGAGATGTGCACCTCGATCAGCGGCGCGCTCAATTCCGCACAGGCGTCGCGCAGCGCCACCGAGGTGTGCGTCAACCCGCCGGCATTGAGGATCACGGGCTGGCCGGCGTCGGCGGCCCGATGAATCCAGTCCAGCAGTTCTGCCTCGCTATCACTTTGCCGAACAACCGCCTGCAGTCCCAGCCCGGCGGCCTCCCGCTCGATCAGGGCCGCGAGTTCGGCGTGCGTGGTGCTGCCGTAGACGTCGGGCTCACGCCGGCCCAGCCGGCCCAGGTTGGGACCATTGAGAACGTTGACGACGGTCATCGGCTCGCTCATGGGGCACAGATTCCCGCGTAGGCGGTCACCAGCAACCCCGGATCCGGACCCACCATCCGTCCCGGCTTGGCCAGCCCGTCGAGCACCACGAACCGCAGCACTCCGGCCCGGGTCTTCTTGTCGCCGGTCATGAATTCCAGCAACTGCGGCAGCGCATCGGCGTCGTAGCTGACCGGCAGGCCCAGCGCCGACAGGATGGTGCGATGACGCAGCGCCGTGGCGTCGTCGAGGCGCCCGGAAAGCCGGGCGAGTTCGGCCGCGAAGACCAGACCCACCGACACCGCGGCACCGTGTCGCCACTGATAACGCTCCCGGCGCTCGATCGCATGAGCCAAAGTGTGTCCGTAGTTGAGGATTTCGCGCAGCTCGGATTCTTTCTCGTCGGCCGCGACAACCTCCGCCTTGACCGCAATCGAACGCCGGATCAATTCCGGCATCACATCACCGGACGGATCCAATGCGGCCTGCGGATCGGCTTCGATGAGGTCCAGGATAACCGGATCGGCGATGAAGCCCGCCTTGACCACTTCGGCCATCCCACAGACGATTTCGTTTTGCGGCAAGGTCTGCAGCGTGGCCAGGTCGGCGAGCACCGCGAGCGGCTGGTGGAAGGCTCCGACCAGGTTCTTGCCGGCGTCGGTGTTGATACCGGTCTTGCCTCCGACGGCCGCATCAACCATGCCCAGCAACGTGGTTGGCACGTGCACGATCGAGACACCACGCAGCCAGGTGGCGGCCGCGAACCCGGCGACGTCGGTGGCCGCGCCGCCGCCCAGGCTCACCAGAGCGTCCTTTCGCCCGATCCCGATGCGCCCCAGCACTTCCCAGATGAATCCCACGACCGGCAGCTCCTTACCAGCCTCGGCGTCGGGGATCTCGATGCGGTGCGCGTCGATCCCCTTGTCGGCAAGGTGGTTACGGATGGCCTCGGCAGTCTCGGTCAGCACCGGCTGATGCAGGATGGCGACCTTGTGCCGGCCGGCGAGCAGTTCCTCCAGCTCGGTCAGCAACCCGGTACCGATCACCACCGGGTACGGCGGGTCGACGGCCACCTGCACGGTGACCGGTTCTTTGTTGTCGCTCATGTGGCGGCCCCGCTGGCGGTGGAGGAGGGACTCGTGTTCGGTGTGGGGTCGTCCAGGCGCGACATGATGTAGCGCACCACCGCACCGGGATTGCGGCGATTGGTGTCGACACGAATGGTCGACACCCGCCGATACAACGGAATCCGCTGGGACATCAGCGCGCGGAACTTCTCCGCCCGATCGGGCCCGGCCAACAGCGGCCGTACGTTGCTGCCGCCGGTGCGGCGCACCCCTTCGGCGGCACTGATCTCCAGGTAGACGACGGTGTGGCCGTCCAGCGCCGAGCGAACCCCGGGGCTGGTGACCGCGCCGCCGCCCAGCGACAGCACTCCGTCATGATCGGCTAAAGCCGCGCGCACCACTTCCTCCTCGATACGTCGGAACTCCTCTTCCCCGTCGGTGGCGAAGATCTCGGCAATGCTGCGCCCGGCCTGCTGCTCAATCGCCGCATCGGTGTCGAGCAGACTCACTCCGAGCGCCTTGGCCAGCCGACGCCCGATGGTCGACTTGCCGGAACCCGGCAATCCCACCAATACCGCTTTGGGTGCCATCGTGGCGCCTAACCCCGGATGGCCCGGGCCCGGGCGGCCGGTGCTTCCCGGTCGGCAACGCTGCGCTGATACGCCTCGATGTTGCGGCGGGTCTCGGCCAGCGAATCGCCACCGAATTTCTCCAGCGTCACTCTGGCCAGCACCAGCGCCACCATGGTCTCGACCACCACTGCCGCGGCCGGCACGGCGCACACGTCGGAACGCTGATGGATGGCGACGGCTTCATCGCCGGTGGCCAGGTCAACGGTGGCCAGCGCCTTGGGGACGGTGGAGATGGGCTTCATCGCCGCACGCACCCGCAGCGGCTGGCCATTGGTCATCCCGCCTTCCAGACCCCCGGCCCGGTTGGTGGAGCGCACCACACCGTCGGTGCCGGGGTACATCTCGTCGTGGGCGCGACTACCGCGGCGACGCGCGGTCTCGAACCCGTCACCGATCTCCACGCCCTTGATGGCCTGGATGCCCATCACCGCCGCGGCGAGCTGGCTGTCCAGCCGGTTCTCACCGCTGGTGAACGACCCCAGCCCCACCGGCAGCCCCAGCGCTACCACCTCGACGACGCCGCCGAGGGTGTCGCCGTCCTTCTTGGCCGTCTCGATCTCGGCGATCATGGATTTTTCGGCTTGCCCGTCGAACGCGCGCACCGGGCTGGCGTCGATGGCGGGCAGGTCCTCGGGCTGCGGCGGCGGGCCGTCGTAGGGCGCCGACGCGCCGATCGAGACGACGTGCGACAGCACTTCCACGCCCAGGGCCTGACGCAGGAAGGCCCGCGCTACGGTGCCCGCGGCGACTCGGGCGGCGGTCTCGCGGGCACTAGCCCGTTCCAGCACCGGCCGGGCGTCGTCGAAGCCGTACTTGAGCATGCCCGCATAGTCGGCATGCCCCGGCCGCGGCCGGGTCAGCGGCGCGTTGCGGGCGGAATTCTCCAGCTCGGCCGCGGCGGCCGGGTCCAGCGGGTCGGCCGCCATCACCGCTTCCCACTTCGGCCATTCGGTGTTACCGATCTCGATCGCGATCGGGCCGCCCAGCGTGCTGCCGTGGCGTATTCCGGAGAGCACGGTCACCGCGTCACGCTCGAACGCCATCCGGGCGCCACGTCCGTAGCCGAGCCGGCGGCGGGCCAACTGATCGGCGATCTCCGTCGAGGTGACCTCTACCCCGGCAACCATTCCGTCGACCAGGGCCACCAACGCACGGCCATGGGATTCCCCCGCAGTTATCCAGCGCAACACCCGAACATCTTCCCACGATGGCCGTGCACGCCCGGCCATGGCTCGGCTGCCGGCCGCCCGAACCGGCCGGGCCCAACTACCCGAGCAGCGCCAGCCCGGCGGCCACGGCGGTCGCCAGGCACATCGACGGACCGTGCGGGACGGCCAGGGCGCCGGTGCGCAGCCGTGCGCCGACCGCCCACAGCGCAGTCATCAGCGGGGCCGCCAACGCCGCCAGGAACCACACCTCGACCCCGAGCGAGCCGGCCAGAGCACCCAGACCGATCGCCAGTTTCACGTCGCCGGCACCCAGCGCGGCTGGAGCCAGCAGATGCACCAGCGGGTAGACACTTGTCAGCGCGGCCGCCCCGGCCAGTGCCGCCGTCCCCCGCCCGGCCACCAGGGCACCGAGCAGCATCGCGCCCGCGCCGGGCAGCGTGAAACGGTTGGGCAGCCGCCGATGTCGAATGTCGGTGTAGCTCAACACCAGCAGCCAGGCCACCACGACGGCCACTACCGGGGTTCGGATCACCAGCCACATTCCCAGGCAGGCTAGTCCAGCGCCTCCAATGCGCAAGTCATCGCCGCACGGGGGGCGGGTAACCCGGTGAATTGCTCCACCTGGGCAAATGCCTGATGCAAAAGCATGTGCAGGCCACTGATCACCCGGCCACCCGCGGCGGCCACGGCGGCCGCCAGCGGTGTCGGCCACGGGTTGTAGATCGCATCCAGCACCACCGGGACCGTGGCGAAGATGGCCGCGTAACGTGACGCCACCTCGGCCGGAATGGTGCTGACCAGCGCCGCCGCGGATGCGGCCCGCTCGCCCAGCTCGGGCTCATCCAGTCCGCAGAACCGGCTGGCCACCCCGAGCCGGGCGCCCAGGTCGACCAATCGGGCGGCTTTGTCCGCGTTGCGCGCCGCGATCGTGATCTCTGTGACGCCGAGTTCGGCCAGCCCCACCACGGCTGCCGGTGCGGTGCCGCCCGAACCGCAGACAATGGCCGGTCCGGATGCCTGCCCCAGCGCCCCCGCGACACCGTCGATGTCGGTGTTGTCTGCCCGCCACCCGCGTGGGGTGCGGACCAGGGTGTTGGCCGATCCAACCAGCTCGGCGCGGGCGGTGCGCTCGTCGGCAAACTGCAACGCGGCGAACTTGCCCGGCATGGTCACCGATACGCCGACCCACTCCGGCCCGAAACCACCCACCACCGCGGGCAATTGCGCGGCGTCGCACTCGATCCGCTGGTATGTCCAGTCGGTCAGGCCCAGCGCCCGGTAGGCAGCCAGATGCAGCTGCGGGGACCGCGAATGAGCGATCGGCGAACCGAGGACGGCCGCTTTCCTACCGCGCGGTGGTTGATTGTGCTCCTGGCCGCTGCTCATCGCGCGCTATCGAGGACACCGTTACGTTTGGCCAGCTCGATATTCGCCAGGTGTTGCTGGTAATCCCTGGTGAACAGCGTCGTGCCTTGGCTATCGATGGTGACGAAGTACAACCAGTCCCCGGGTTGCGGATGCTCGGCCGCGTGCAGCGCTTCGACCCCGGGCGAGCAGATCGCGGTGGCCGGCAACCCTTCGGACATGTAGGTGTTCCACGGAGTCCGCATCGCGCGGTCGGCGTCGCTGGTGGCCACCTCGCGACGATCCAGCGAGTAGTTCACCGTGGAGTCGAACTCGAGGGCGCGGTGCTCGTTGAGGCGGTTGTAGATGACCCGCGCGACTTTCGGGAAATCTTGGGCGTTGGACTCCTGCTGCACCAATGACGCCACCACCAGGATGTCGTAGGGCGACAGGCCCAGCGACTTGGCGTTGTCCACCAAACCGGATTTCAAGTACTCCACGGCACCGGCGCTGATCAGCGAGGCCAGGATCTTGTCCGCCGATCCCGCGGGATCGATGTTGAAGGTCCCCGGGGCGATCAGGCCCTCGATCCGGCGATGATCAGCGCCGAGTTCGAGCACCGGTTCGACGGCCCACGACGGCACCGCCAACGTGGCGGGCGTGCTCTTGGTCGCCGCCGTACGCAAGTCGGCCATCGAGATGCAGTGCTTCTTGCCGTCCAGGTCCACGCACGTGGCACGCGAAATCAAGGTCAGAATGCCGGGCGTCACCACATTGGTCTTCATGTCGGTGGTGTCGTCGAGCTGACGGCCCTCCGGGATGACCAGCTTGCCGACGCGGTTCTTGGGGTCCGCGAGCCGGGCGACCGCATCGGCCGCCGGGATCTCGGTACGCACCAGGTAGAAGCCCGGCTGGATCGCCGCGATCACGGCGTTGCCGTGGGCCGCGTCCACGAATGCCCGCACCGTGGCGACCACGTGGTTGTTGTACAACGTTTCGCCGACCGCGGTGGTGGAGTCGCCCGGGCTGATGTGGATGACGACGTCGCGCTTGCCCGGACCGGCGTAGTCACCGCCGGTGCCGAACATGACATTCCATAGCTTGGTGCCGAAGACGACGACCACCACCACGAACACGACCAGCAGTCCGAAGACGAATCCCCCGAGGACGCGCCGCCGCCGGCGTCGGTTGTGTTGTTCGCGATTGCGCTTGAGCCGGTCAACCCGGCTCATCCGGTGCCGGTTGGGCCCCACCGCGACCGGCTCAGCCCGAGACCGATACACATCCTCAGCCATCGGCGCGGCCCCCGGCCAGGGTGCGCCGCTGGTCCAGCCAGGCCTGCAGGATCGCGACCGCCGCGGCCTGGTCGATCACCGCACGCTGATTCTTGGCCCGGACACCCGCCTCGCGCAGCGATCGCTGCGCACTGACGGTGGTCAGCCGTTCGTCGGCAAGCCGCACCGGTATCGGAGCCACCCGCGCCGCCAGCTCATCAGCCAGGTCGATCGCGTCCTGCGCCGAGGAGCCGATGCGGTCGGCCAGGGTCCGCGGCAGGCCGACGATGACTTCGACCGCCTCCGTTTCACCGACCAGCGTGGCCAGCCGACGCAGGTGCTTGCCGGAGCGCTCGCGCCGCACCGTTTCCAGCGGAGTCGCCAGGATGCCATCCGGATCGCTGGACGCCACCCCGATGCGCACCGTTCCCACATCGATACCCAAGCGTCGGCCTCGGCCCGTCCCGGGTTCGAGGCCCTCTGGATCACCGGGCCGGTCGGGCGAGCGGTGCGATGCGGCGACCACTCAACCGACCCGCGCTATCTCTGCACGTAATGCTTCGAGCGCGGCGTCGATGCCAGCCGGTTTCTTTCCCGACCCCTGGGCCAGGTCCGCTTTGCCGCCACCGCGGCCGTCGACTGCCGCGGCTAGGTGTTTGATCAGTTCATTGGCACCGAGGCCGAGTCCCTGGGCGGCCTGGTTGGCCGCGACCACATAGGGCACGGTGGAGGACTCTCCCCCGGCCGGGGCGGCGATCAGCGCCACCACCGCGGGGTCGCTGCCCAGCTTGCCGCGGATGTCGCCGACCAGGGTGCGCAGGTCCGCCGGCGTCATCTCGCTGGACATGCGCTGCGCCACCAGCCGGACGTTGCCGATGCGCTCGGCGCCGGCGGCGGCGTTGACCGCGGCCGCCCGCACACTGGCGAGCCGGGCACGCTCGAGTTCCTTCTCGGCGGCCTTGAGCCGCTCGACCAGGCTGGCCACCCGGGCCGGGACCTCTTCGGAGGGCACCTTCAGTGACGAGGCGAGCCCGGCCATCAGGGCGCGCTCCTTGGCCAGGTGGCGGAAGGAGTCCAGGCCGACGTAGGCCTCCACCCGCCGCACCCCCGAGCCAATCGAGGACTCGCCCAGGATCGTCACCGGACCGATCTGCGCCGAGGTGGCTACGTGGGTACCGCCGCAGAGCTCGATCGAGAACGGCCCGCCGATCTCGACCACCCGGACTTCGTCCGGATAGCTTTCGCCGAACAGCGCCATCGCGCCCATGGCCTTGGCCTTCTCCAGCTGCTCGGTGAAGGTGTGCACGGCGAAATCGGCTTGCACCGCTCGATTGGTGACTTCTTCGATTTGGCCCCGCTGCTCTTCGGTGAGCGGACCCTGCCAGTTGAAGTCGAATCGCAGGTAACCGGGACGGTTCAGGGACCCGGCCTGTACCGCGTTGGGCCCCAGCACCTGCCGCAGGGCGGCATGCACCATGTGGGTGCCCGAATGGCCCTGGGTAGCGCCCTTGCGCCAGCCCGCGTCCGCGGCCGCGACGACACCGTCGCCCTCGACGAATTCCCCGGATTCGACGTTGACCCGGTGTAGCCAGAGGGTCTTGGCGATCTTCTGGACATCGGTCACCGCCGCGCGGGCGCTGCTGCCCGACCCCGTTCCGCTGATGGTTCCGACGTCGGCGATCTGGCCGCCCGACTCGGCGTACAGCGGGGTGCGGTCCAGCACCAGCTCCACCCGATCGGCGTCGACGGCCTGGCCGTGGGCCACCACCGGAACCCGCTTGCCGTCGACGAAGATGCCCAGGATCCGCGCTTCGGAGGTGAGCTCATCGAACCCGGTGAACTCGGTAGGTCCGGCATCGACCAGTTCCCGGTAGGCCGTCAGGTCGGCGTGGGCATGTTTGCGCGCGGCCGCGTCGGCCTTGGCCCGCCGGCGCTGCTGCGCCATCAGTTCGCGGAAGCCGCCCTCGTCCACCGTCAGGCCGGCTTCGGAGGCCATCTCCAGGGTCAGCTCGATCGGGAATCCGTAGGTGTCATGCAGGGTGAACGCGTCCGAACCGGACACCACGCTGACACCGGAGGACCTGGTGGCGCCGGCCACCTCGTCGAACAGCCGCGAGCCCGACGCCAGCGTGCGGTTGAACGCGGTCTCTTCGGCAACGGCGATGCGGTTGATCCGGTCGGAGTCGCTGGCCAATTCGGGATAGGAGGGCCCCATCGCATCGCGCACGGTGGCCATCAGATCTCCGACGATCGCGGTGTCGATGTTGAGCAGCTTGGCCGACCGGATGACGCGGCGCAGCAGTCTGCGCAACACGTAGCCGCGGCGGTCGTTGCCGGGGCTCACCCCGTCGGCGATCAGGATCGCGGCGGTGCGGCTGTGGTCGGCGATGATCCGGTAGCGCACATCGTCAGCGTGATTGCCCTGGTCATAACCGCGGGGCGCGCGGGCGGCAACCAAGTCGATGATCGGGCGCAGCAGATCGGTCTCGTAGACGTTGGGAACCCCCTGCAGGATCAGCGCGACGCGCTCCACACCCATCCCGGTGTCGATGTTCTTGCGAGGCAACGGGCCGAGGATCTCGTAGTCCTCTTTGGTGGTTCCCTCGCCCCGCTCGTTCTGCATGAACACGAGGTTCCAGATCTCGAGGTAGCGGTCCTCGTTGACGACGGGGCCGCCCTCGGGCCCGTAGTCCGGGCCCCGGTCGTAGTAGATCTCCGACGACGGCCCGCAGGGACCGGGAATGCCCATCGACCAGTAGTTGTCGGCCATGCCGCGGCGCTGGATCCGATCGGCCGGTAGACCGGCCACTTCACGCCACAAGCCGGCGGCCTCGTCGTCGTCGAGGTAGACGGTGGCCCAGAGCTTCTCCGGGTCCAGCCCGTAACCTCCGTCGGCGACGCTGTTGGTCAGCAGCGCCCAGGCAAGTTCGATCGCCCCGCGTTTGAAGTAGTCACCGAACGAGAAATTGCCGGCCATCTGAAAGAACGTGTTGTGCCGGGTGGTGATGCCCACCTCGTCGATATCGGGGGTACGTATGCACTTCTGGATGCTGGTGGCCGTCGCATACGGCGGGGTGCGCTGTCCGAGGAAGAACGGCACGAACTGCACCATGCCCGCGTTGACGAACAACAGGTTGGGGTCATCGAGTATCACCGAAGCGCTGGGCACCTCGGTGTGACCCGCCTTCACGAAATGATCAAGGAACCGCTTCCTGATCTCGTGTGTTTGCACCGTCGTTGTTTCCTTAAGTTTCCTTGGTTTTTCTCTAGCAGAGATCGATTGCCAGCCTATTCGCCGGACTATTAGAAGGCTGTCCAAAGACGCATTCCGGGTCCGCTCAGCCTTCCACCTAGCCTTCCAGGAAGCTCAGGCGGACCGACCGCCGCGGGTTGTCCTGATTCAGGTCGACCAGAACGACGCTTTGCCAGATACCCAACAGCGGCTCGCCCGACGACACCGGCACCGTCACCGACGGCGACACCAGGGCCGGCAACACGTGATCGGCACCGTGCCCGCGCGACCCATGCGCGTGGCGGTAGCGGTCGTCGCGCGGCAGCAATGTCTGCAGGGTGTCGACCAGGTCGTGGTCGGAACCGGCGCCCGTCTCGATGATGGCGACACCCGCCGTCGCGTGCGGGACGAAAACGTTGCACAGCCCATCACCATGGTTGGCGCAGAAGGCCCGCACCGCGTCGGTGAGATCGACGGTGCGGCGACGCGATGTGTCAACGTCGAGGACATCGGTATCCATCCAGACCAGCCTACGGTGGGCGCTCGGCGACCTGCCAATCCGTTCCCTCCCGCCGCACCATCGCCACGATCGCCCGTGAGCTGGTGGGCGGATCCCCCCGAGATCTCCCGAGATCCCCTCAGGTCATTGCCAGGCCGAATCGGCAGGAGGAAGGTAATTGGTGGGACCGGTGGCGCCACCGGGGCGCCGCCCCGACAGAGGAGGGGCCGATCGTGTACGCACGCTCCACCACCATCCAGGCGCAACCCTTGTCGGTCGACATCGGAATTGCCCATGCTCGCGATGTCGTCATGCCCGCTCTGCAGGCGATCGACGGTTACGTCGGGTTGTCACTGCTGGTCGACCGCCAGTCCGGCACCTGCATCGCGACCAGCGCGTGGGAGACCTTGCAGGCCATGCGCTCGCGCGCACCGGCGGTGGCTCCCATCCGGGACCGGGCCGCGATGATGTTCTCCGACAATGCGCGGGTCGAGGAATGGGACATCGCCATGCTGCACCGTGACCACCGTTCCCGGCAGGGTGCATGCGTGCGGGCCACCTGGCTCAAGGTGGTGCCGGATCAGATCGAGCGATCCCTGGACTTCTACGGGATGTACGTGTTGCCCGAGCTGGAGGGCCTGGACGGGTTCTGCAGCGCCAGCCTGATGGTCGATCACCCGGCCTGCCGGCGTGCGGTCTCGTGCGCCACCTTCGACACCATGGAGGCGATGGCGCGAAACCGCGATCAGGCTTCCGAACTGCGCAGCAGGCGGGTCCGTGAATTGGGCGCCGAGGTGCTCGACGTGGCCAAGTTCGAGCTGGCGATCGCTCACCTGCGGGTGCCCGAGCTGGTCTGAGTGGGCTGAGGCCGCTATTGCGGCAGGGCAACGCCCGCCAACCGGTCAGGCACGCTTTCGGCGGATGATGGCCCGCAGCCGCTCCAGGCGGCCGCCGATCTCGCGTTCGCCGCCGCGGCCGGTCGGCCGGTAATAGTTGGTGCCCACCAATTCGTCGGGCGGATACTGTTGGGCCACCACCCCGTCCGGGTCGTCATGGGAGTACTTGTAGCCCTGTGCGTGGCCCAGCGCGGCCGCCCCGGAGTAGTGCCCATCGCGTAGGTGTGGCGGCACCAGGCCGGCCTTGCCCGCCTTGATATCGGCCATCGCCGCGGCCAGCGCGGTGGTGACCGCATTCGACTTCGGCGCGGTCGCCAGATGGATGGTGGCGTGCGCCAGCGTGAGCTGCGCCTCGGGCAGGCCGATCAGGGCGACCGTCTGCGCGGCGGCCACCGCGGTCGGAAGCGCCGTCGGATCCGCCAGGCCGATGTCCTCGCTGGCCAGGATCATCAGGCGGCGGGCAACGAACCTGGGGTCTTCACCGGCCACCAGCATCCGAGCAAGGTAATGCAGCGCGGCGTCGACATCGGAGCCCCGCACCGACTTGATGAAGGCGCTGACCACGTCGTAGTGCTGGTCACCGTCACGGTCATAGCGGACCGCGGCTTTGTCCAGCGACTGCTCGATGATCTCGACGCTTACCTGCGACCCGGCCGCCTGGGCCGCCTCGGCCGCCACCTCCAGCGCGGTCAGCGCGCGGCGCGCGTCACCGGCGGACAATTGCACCAGCAGGTCGGTGGCATCGGGGGCGATCGCGACTCGCCCACCAAGCCCGCGTGGATCCTGTGCCGCGCGCTGCACGACCGCGCGAATGTCGTCGGCGCCCAGCGGGTGCAACTGCAGAATCAGCGATCGCGACAGCAACGGGGCCACCACCGAGAAGGACGGGTTCTCGGTGGTCGCGGCCACCAGCAACACCACCCGGTTCTCGACGGCCGACAGCAGGGCGTCCTGCTGGGTCTTGGAGAACCGGTGCACCTCGTCGATGAACAGCACCGTCTGCTCGCCGCGACGGAGCACCTGCCGGGCAGTCTCTATCACCGCCCGCACATCCTTGACTCCGGCCGACAACGCCGACAGCGCCTCGAACCTTCGTCCGGTGGCGTGCGAGATCAACGCCGCCAGCGTCGTCTTCCCGCTACCTGGCGGGCCATAGAGGATCACCGAGGCGACGCCGGAGCCCTCCACCAGCCGGCGCAGCGGCGCCCCCGGAGCAAGCAAGTGGCCCTGCCCCACCACTTCGTCCAGCGACTCCGGGCGCATCCGCACCGCCAGCGGCGCGCCGGCCGACACTTCCAGACCATGATCGCTGTGTTGCGGTGCGCCGGGCAGGTCGAACAGACCGTCGGACACGGGTTCAGACATACCACTTCGCAATATCGCCAGTTGCGCCGCATCACCGGTTGAGCAGCACATCCGAGGGGATGCGCCGGCGCCGATTACAGGCGCCGCGCGACCAATGCGCGCGCCTGCCACACATATTTGCTAAGTTCCGGTTTGCTTGATTCGCCCGTGCGCACCGCGCGGGCGAACTACGGAAGCACTTAGGAAAGCGATGAGCCAGCCGCCAGAAAATCCGGGCAATCAGGCCGACCCCCAGGGCGGCGATCAGAGCACTCCGGGCTACCCGCCACCACCGAACTACGGCACGCCTCCACCGCCTCCCCCACCGGGTTACGGCGCACCACCGGCCGGGCCTCCCGGCTACGGCGCCCCGCCCCCGCCTCCTGGTTACGGCACCCCACCACCGCCTCCTGGTTACGGCACCCCACCACCGCCTCCGCCTCCCGGTTACGGCCAGGCGCCCGGCGGGTATGCGCCCCCGGGGTACAACCCGCCGCCACCCCCGCCCCCCGGCTACGGCCCACCGCCGGCCGGCTACCCGGCCCAGCCGGGATTCGGCGGCCCGGCCAAGCCGCCCTTCAGCGTGGGCGAAGCCATCAGCTGGGCGTGGAACCGGTTCACCCAGAACGCAATGGCCCTGGTGGTTCCGATCGTCATCTACGGCTTGATCCTGAGCGCTGTCGGCGGCGTGATGGTCGGGCTCTTCTTCGCTTTCTCCGACCGCACCAGCACGACCTATACCGACGCTTACGGCAACACGTCGGAAACCGTGAACATGACCATGAGCCCGCTGGCGAGCATCGTGATGTTCATCGGCTACCTGGCCGTGTTCGCGGTGGTGCTGTTCATGCACGCCGGCATCACCACGGGCTGCCTGGACATCGCCGACGGAAAGCCGGTGACCATCGGATCGTTCTTCAAACCGCGCAACCTCGGCATGGTGATCCTCACCGGCCTGCTGGTGATCGTCTTGACCGCGATCGGCTCGGTGCTGTGCATCGTTCCTGGCCTGATTTTCGGCTTCCTGGCGCAGTTCGCGATCATCGCTGCCGTGGACCGATCGCTGTCGCCGATCGATTCCATCAAGTCCAGTTTCGCGACGGTCCGTGCCGAACTCGGTAACACCGCGTTGTCCTGGCTGGTGCAGTACGCGGTGGTGCTCGCCGGTGAGCTGCTATGTTTTGTCGGCATGCTCGTCGGCGTTCCGGTTGCCTCGCTCATCCAGACCTACACCTGGCGCAAGCTGTCCGGTGGCCAGGTTGTCGAGCTGAGCCAGCCCGGGCCTCCGGCGGGTCTGCCGCCCGGTCCGCCCCCAGGGGCGCCGCGGGGACCGCAGTTCGGGTAGGACCCCGGTCCACCCCGCAACACCAACCGTAAAGCCACCGAAACGCCGTTGTTACACGCGACGGCGTGACGCTGCCCATGGCCGTCAAGCCCACGGCGACACCGAATTTCGAAGCGCTGCGGGCAGCAGAGTCTTATGATGGGATCAGCTTCTATGAGCATCAAAGTTGCGCTGGAGCACCGCACCAGTTACACCTTTGACAAGCTGGTGCAGGTTTATCCGCACGTTGTGCGGCTGCGCCCAGCACCGCACTCTCGCACCCCCATCGAGGCTTATTCGTTGCGGGTTGAGCCAACCGAGCACTTCGTCAACTGGCAGCAGGACGCGCTGGGAAACTTCATGGCCCGGTTGGTCTTTCCCAAACCAATGCAGCACCTGACCATCACCGTCGGGCTGATCGCCGACCTGAAGGTGATCAACCCGTTCGACTTCTTCATCGAAGAATGGGCCGAAACCTGGCCGGCCGAAGGCCTGACCTACCCCAAGGCACTGGCCGATGACCTCAAGCCGTACTTGCGGCCGGTCGACGAGACCGGCGAGGAGTCCGGCCCCGGGGACCTGGTTCGGGCTTGGGTCGCCAACTTCAGCGTGCCCGAGGGCACCCGCACCATCGACTTCCTGGTCGCGATCAACCACGCGGTCAACGCCGACGTCGGGTACAGCGTGCGGATGGAACCCGGTGTCCAGACACCGGATTTCACGCTGCGCACCGGCATCGGATCGTGCCGCGACTCGGCGTGGTTGTTGGTGTCGATCCTGCGCCAATTCGGGTTGGCCGCCCGGTTTGTGTCGGGCTACCTGGTCCAGCTGGCCTCCGACATCGAGGCCCTCGACGGACCCTCGGGCCCCACGGCAGACTTCACCGACCTGCATGCCTGGACCGAGGTCTACATTCCCGGTGCGGGCTGGATCGGGCTGGACCCGACCTCGGGGCTGTTCGCCGGTGAGGGCCACATTCCGCTCGCGGCCACGCCCCACCCCGCCAGCGCGGCTCCCATCAGCGGGGGCACCGGCGTGTGCAACACGGTGCTGGAATTCTCGAACACCGTCACCCGGGTGCATGAAGACCCGCGGGTCACCCTGCCCTACACCGATGAGGCGTGGCAGACGATCTGCGATGTAGGCCGCCGTGTGGACGAACGCCTGGCGGCCGGTGATGTCCGGCTGACCATGGGCGGCGAGCCCACCTTCGTGTCGGTGGACAACCAGACCGATAAGGAGTGGCGCACCGCCGCCGACGGTCCGCATAAGCGATCACGGGCATCCGATCTGGCCGCGCGCCTCAAGGCCCGGTGGGCTCCTGAGGGGTTGGTCCAACGCAGCCAGGGCAGGTGGTATCCCGGGGAGCCATTGCCGCGCTGGCAGATTGCGCTGTATCGGCGCACCGATGGACGTCCGCTGTGGACCGACCCCACGCTGCTGGCCGATCCCTGGCTGGACCCGCCGACTCCGGTCGATTCCGACGCCGCCCACCAGGTGCTCAGCGCATTTGCCGAGGGAATGGGACTGCCCCTGTCGCAGGTACGCCCGGCCTACGAGGACCCGCTGGCGCGGCTGGCGGCCACGGTGCGACTGCCGTCCGGCGACCCCGTCGACCCGATCGACGACCTCGACCCCGAAACCGACTCCGACACCCCTGTCGGCCGCGCCGAGCTATTGGCCCGCCTCGACGCCTCGGTCACGTCCGCGGCCGCCCACGTGCTCCCGCTACACCGCCGCGAGGACGGCTCGGGCTGGGCCAGCGCGGACTGGCGGCTGCGCCGCGGCCGGCTGGTCTTGATCGAAGGGGATTCACCGGCCGGGCTGCGGCTGCCCCTGAACTCCATCAGCTGGCAACCGCCGCGGACATCCTTTGACGTCGACCCGGTGACGGTGGGGTACGCACTGCCGGAACCCGCCACCGCCGAGGCCGTGGATGCGGTGCTTGACGACTCCGAAAATGCGCCGCCGACCGCGATCGTCGCCGAGGTTCGCGAGGGGCTGCTGTACATCTTCATCCCGCCCACCGAAGCGCTTGAAGACTTCGTGGACCTCGTCACCCGCATCGAGGCCGCGGCGGCGAAGGCCAACTGCCCGCTGGTGCTCGAGGGTTACGGCCCGCCACCGGACCCGCGGCTGGAATCGACGACGATCACCCCCGACCCGGGCGTCATCGAGGTCAACGTCGCACCGACCGCCAGCTTCGAAGAACAGCGCCAGCAACTGGAAACGCTGTACGAAGAAGCCCGGCTCGCCCGGCTCTCCACCGAGTCGTTCAACGTGGACGGATCCCACGGCGGCACCGGTGGCGGCAATCACATCACGCTGGGCGGCGTCACGCCCGCGGACTCGCCACTGTTGCGCCGCCCGGATTTACTGGTGTCCTTGCTGACCTACTGGCAGCGGCACCCCTCTCTGTCCTACGTGTTCGCCGGGCGCTTTGTCGGCACCACCTCCCAGGCGCCGCGAGTCGACGAGGGCCGCGCCGAGGCACTGTACGAGCTAGAGATCGCATTCGCCGAAATCGCTCGGCTGTCGGCTGGCGGTGCGGCCAAGCCCTGGGTGACCGATCGTGCGCTGCGCCATCTGCTGACCGACATCACCGGCAACACCCATCGCGCCGAGTTCTGCATTGACAAGCTCTACAGTCCCGAAGGCACCCGCGGCAGGCTCGGGCTGCTAGAGCTGCGCGGTTTCGAGATGCCGCCACATCTGCGCATGGCAATGGTGCAGTCGCTGCTGGTGCGTTCGCTGGTGGCGTGGTTCTGGGAGCAACCGCTGCGCGCTCCACTGATCCGCCACGGCGCCAACCTGCATGGGCGATATCTGCTGCCGCATTTTTTGATCCACGACATCGCCGATGTGGCCGCAGACTTGCGAGCCAACGGCATCGACTTCGAGACCAGCTGGCTGGACCCATTCACCGAATACCGCTTCCCGCGCATCGGCACCGCCGTGTTCGACGGTGTCGAGATCGAGCTGCGCGGGGCGATCGAGCCCTGGAACACCCTTGGCGAGGAGTCGACCGCCAGCGGCACTGCCCGTTACGTCGACTCATCGGTCGAGCGCCTCCAGATCCGCGTGATCGGGGCCGACCGCCACCGCTACGTGGTCACCTGCAACGGCTACCCGGTGCCCCTGCTGGCCACCGACAACCCTGATATCCACGTCGGTGGCGTGCGATTCAAGGCCTGGCAACCGCCCAGCGCGCTGCACCCGACCATCTCCGCCGACGGGCCGTTGCAGTTCGAGCTCATCGACCTGACCGCCGGAACCTCTCGCGGCGGGTGCACCTATCACGTCACCCATCCCGGCGGGCTCGCCTACGATGAGCCACCCGTCAACGCTGTCACAGCGGAGTCGCGCCGCGCCCGGCGTTTCGAGGCAACCGGCTTCACTCCGGGCAAACTCGACTTGTCCGACATCCGAGAGAAGCAGGCTCGGATGTTCACCGATATCGGCGCGCCTGGCATTCTCGACCTGCGACGCGTGCGTACCGTGCAACAGTAATGGTCCTGCAATCCGGCATCGAATTGACGCGTGATGGTACTTGGCATGAGTAGGCCGGCGGCTGTTGCCGCCGCCGAACCCTACGACGTCGACCGGCTGCTGGCCGGCTACCGCACCGCGCGTGCTCAGGAAGCACTGTTCGATGTGCGCGACAGCCCGGGCATCGGTTACGACGAGTTCGTCGACGCCGACGGCAATGTGCGGCCGGCCTGGACCGAGCTGGCCGACGCGGTCGCCGAACGCGGGCGAACCGGCCTGGACCGGCTGCGTTCGGTGGTGCACAGCCTGATCGACCACGACGGCATCACCTACACCGGAGTCGATTCCGGGCGCGAGGATCACGGCGTGCACGGGCTGGAGCCCGGACCGTGGCGTCTGGACACGCTGCCGCTGGTGGTGTCCGCTCAGGACTGGGAAGTTCTCGAAGCCGGACTCGTGCAACGGTCGCGCCTGCTCGATGCGGTGCTCGCGGACCTGTATGGCCCGCGCAGGTTACTCACCGAGGGTCTGCTGCCATCCGAACTGGTCTTCGGCCATCCCGCCTATGTGCGCGGCGCCAATGGCATCGAGGTGCCTGGGCATCATCAACTTTTCCTGCACGGCTGCGACATCAGCCGGATACCCGACGGCAGCTACCAGGTCAACGCCGACTGGACCCAGGCGCCTTCGGGAGCCGGCTATGCGCTGGCCGACCGGCGCGTGGTCGCCCACGCCATCCCCGATCTGTACGAGAACATCGCGCCCCGGCCGACCACGCCGTTCGCGCAGGCGTTGCGTCTGGCGCTGATCGATGCGGCGCCCGACGTCGCCCAGGACCCGGTGGTCGTGGTGCTCAGCCCGGGCATCTATTCGGAGACCGCGTTCGACCAGGCCTACCTGGCTACACTGCTGGGTTTCCCGCTGGTAGAGAGCGCGGATCTGGTGGTCCGCGACGGCAAGCTTTGGATGCGCTCGCTGGGGACGCTCAAACGCGTCGACGTGGTGCTGCGCCGGGTCGACGCCGCCTACGCGGACCCGTTGGATCTTCGTGCCGATTCCCGGCTCGGCGTGGTGGGTCTGGTCGAGGCGCAACACCGCGGTGCCGTGACCGTGGTCAACACGCTGGGCAGCGGCATCCTGGAGAGCCCCGGCCTGATGCGTTTCCTGCCGGGGCTGGCCGAGCGCCTGCTGGGTGAGGAACCGATGCTGCAGAGCGCGCCCATGTACTGGGGTGGCATCGCCACCGAGCGTTCCCACCTTTTGGCGAATCTGTCGTCGCTGCTGATCAAGTCCACCGTCGGGGGGAAGACCCGGGTCGGGCCGACGCTCTCATCCGCGCAGCTGGCCGAGTTGGCCGCGCGAATCGAAGCGATGCCCTGGCAGTGGGTGGGACAGGAGCTCCCGGCCTTCTCCTCGGCGCCCACCGATCACGCGGGTGTTCTGTCTTCAGCCGGGGTTGGCATGCGGTTGTTCACCGTCGCACAGCGCAGCGGTTACTCGCCGATGATCGGTGGCCTGGGCTATGTCCTGGCGCCCGGACCGGCCGCGTACACGCTGAGATCGGTTGCAGCAAAAGATATTTGGGTCCGCCCGACCGAACGCGCCATCGTCGAGACCGTTGCGGCGCCGGTCACCGGCCCGATTGTGCAGCCGATATTGGAGCCGTCGGCGCTGGTGCCGATCAAGACCGGTGCGGGCACCCTGGGGGTCAGTTCCCCTCGCGTGCTCTCCGACCTGTTCTGGATGGGCCGCTATGGCGAGCGCGCCGAGAACATGGCCCGCCTGCTGATGGTCGCCCGCGAGCGCTATCACCTGTTCCGACACCATCAGGACACCGAGGAATCCGAATGCGTGCCGGTGCTGATGGCCGCGCTCGGCAACATCACCGGGACCGATACCGGGGCCGCCAACGACCACGCCGAAATGATCGCCGTCGCTCCCTCGATGCTGTGGTCGATGACGGTGGACCTGGAGTGGCCGGGCTCGCTGGTTCAGTCGGTGGAGGGACTGGCGCTGGCCGCACGGGCGGTGCGCGACCAGTTGTCCAACGACACCTGGATAGTGCTGGCCGACGTGGAACGCGCCGTCACACTCAGGTCGGATCCGCCACAGTCGCTGGCCGAAGCCGATGGGCTACTGGCCGAGGCCCAGGCGCAAACGCTGGCCGGGATGCTCACCCTCTCCGGGGTGGCCAGCGAATCGATGGTGCGCGACGTGGGCTGGACCATGATGGACATCGGCAAGCGCATCGAACGGGGCCTGTGGCTGACCGCGCTGCTGGCGGACACCCTGACCACGGTGCGCGGCGTCGTCGCCGAGCAGACCATCATCGAGTCGACGCTGGAAGTCTGTGAGTCGTCGGTGATCTACCGGCGCCGCACCGTCGGAAAGTTCAGCGTTACCGCCGTCAATGAATTGATGCTTTTCGACGCGCACAATCCGCGTTCGCTCATCTACCAGTTGGAGCGGCTGCGGGCCAATCTCAAGGATCTGCCCGGCACCTCGGGCTCCTCGCGCCCCGAGCGAATGGTGGATGAGATCAGCGCCCGGCTACGCCGGTCGCATCCGGCCGAGCTGGAAGAAATCACCGACGGGCGGCGCACCGAGTTGGCCGAACTGTTGAACGGCATCCACGTTTCGCTGCGCGAGCTGGCCGAAGTCATCACCGACACCCAGCTGGCCCTGCCCGGCGGCATGCAGCCGCTGTGGGGGCCCGAGGAACGACGGACGATGCCCGCCTAAGCAGGCGGGCACGAGGCCCTCCCCTAACCGCTGAGTGCGGCGGGACCGCACGGAGCTTGCGTCACCTGGTCGACGACCGTATGGACGAATCGCATCTTCTCCAGGACCGCGACCGGTAGCACAAATGGATACAGGTCATCGTGCCCCATGGACCGGTTGACCATGTTCAACGACCACGACAGCGGCAGCCACATGTCGATGATGGTGGGAAAGGCGCTGGGGCCCAACGCCGGCCGATCAAAGGTTGCCGATGCCGGCGCGAAACCGCACCAGGCCGCCGTGTCCAGGGTGTCGCGGATGTGCAGGTAATGCGCGAACGTCTCCGCCCAGTCCTCGGCGGGATGCATGGTGGCATACGACGACACATACCGTTCCTGCCAATTCTCCGGGGCGCCGTCGCTGTAGTGCCGGTCTAGCGCAGCCTGGTAGTCGGCGTCCGGGTCCCCGAACAACTCCCTGAATCGCGCCAGATGGTCATCGGAGGGGGCAATCAGCCGATAGAAGTAGTAGTGCCCGATCTCGTGGCGGAAGTGGCCCAGCAGGGTGCGGTAGGGCTCCTCCATCTCGACGCGGAGTTGTTCGCGGTGCACGTCGTCGCCCTCGGCCAGATCCAGGGTGATGACTCCGTCTTCGTGCCCGGTGATCACATTCTCGTGGGCACTGGACAGCAGCCGGAATGCCAGTCCGTAGGCGGGATCCTCGTCACGTCCGATGATGGGCAACTTCAGCTCGTGCAGTTCGGCGATCAGCCGCCGCTTGGCCGCCTCGGCGCGGGCGAACTCCGTGAGTCCCACGGTGTCGCCGTCGTGGGGCCGCAGCACGGTCAGTACGCAGGACTCGCACAGACCGTCGCGCTGACCGACTGGAACCAGCCAGTTGCATTCGGCCAGGTGCAGGTTCTTGCACAGCTGGTAATCGTCGGCGGCCACCGCGCCGGCGTGTTCGCTTTGGTCGCGCCCGGTGATGACCATCAGCGCCATCTGGTCCAGGGAGAAGCCCAGCGCGCTGCCGCACGACAGGCACGCGGAGTTCTCGAAGGTCAGGCGCTGGCCACAGTTGGGACAGTGGAAATCACGCATCGAGCACATCACCTTCGAACGGCACCACGTCCACACCGACGTCGATCACGCTGTGTTCCGAATTGGTGTAGATGATGCCGCGCACCGGCGGCACATCCGCATAGTCCCGGCCCCGGCCTACCACGATGTAGCGCTCATCGACCAGCTGGTCATTGGTGGGGTCCAGCCCCATCCACTCGAACTGGCCTGGTTGTTGGGGTGTCCACACCGCTGCCCAGGCGTGGGTGGCGTCAATACCGATCATCCGATCCTTTCCCGGCGGTGGGTCGGTGGCCAGATACCCGGACACGTAGCAGGCCGCCAACCCGTTGGCTCGCAGGCAGGCGATCGCCAGCCGCGCAAAGTCTTGGCATACCCCTTCGCGCGCCTGCAGAACCTCATTGACTCGGGTGGAAACCGTGGTCGACCCGGATCGGTAGGTGAAGTCGTTGTAGATCCGCGTGGTGAGATCGCGCAGCGCCTCCACCAACGGACGTTCCGGCAGGAAACTGACGGCCGCGTACTCACGTACCTCGTCGGTGATCTCGGCGGGATCCAGGTCCAGCGCGAAGTCGACGGCCAGCGCCCCTTGCATGCCGCTGGGCCGGGCCGCTTCCCAGGGCAGCAATGCCGGCCCGCTGGTGTAGAGGCCGGAATCCGGCGGTGCCACGTCGACGATGGAGTCGCTGGTGATGCCCAGCACCCGGTGCGGTTCGGTGACATGGAAATAGGAGCTGATGTTGCCGTAGGTGTCGCGGCTGGTGGAGCTGTCCGCCGGCGTCGGATCAATGGTGATTTGGTGTGTGACGCAACGCTGCCGCAGCGAGTCGCGTGGGGTCAGAAACCCGCGTCCGTAGGAGCTGGTCACGATGTCCGAGTAGCGGTATTCGGTGCGGTGCGTGACGCGATAGCGCTTGGTGTCCGGGGAGCCGAACAACGCGTCGGAAAGCAACGACAAGAGCTGACTCCTGACTTCTCGACCGTCAACCACGGCCACCACACCGGTAATAGCAAGGCTGATCACAACACATCTGGGTCCGGTGCAGGCGAATGCGCCACCGAGCGCACCTCATCCGGAGCACAATCAGCATATGGCGACCTGGAGCGATGTCGCGCGCATCGTCAGTGAGCCGCCGCTCACAGAAGAGCGATCTGCGCACAACTGGCGGGTCGGCAAGAAACCGTTGGCGTGGGAGCGACCGCTGCGCAAGTCCGACTTGGCGGCCTTGGCGGCCTCCGGCAGGCAACCACCAGACGGCGATATTCTCGGCGTCCGGGTGGCCGACGAAGGCGTGAAGTTCGCCCTGGTCGCCGACGAGCCGACGGTGTACTTCACCACCCCACATTTCGACGGGTATCCGGCGGTGCTGGTGGTGTTATCCGAGATAGAGGCGATAGGCCTCGAGGAGCTGCTCACCGAGGCCTGGCTGACGCAGGCGCCGAAAAGGCTGGCAAAGGAGTTTCTGACGGGGTCAGCCAAGTCCTGTTGACGTTACTCAATGGTCGCCGCCGGGTACGTCGATGACCCGCTGTAAATCGACTCCGCATGCGTCCACGATGTCGGCGAGCACCACCTCGGTGCGGTCGCGAGCCTGCGATAGCAATTCTTGGGCCCGATCGCGGGCAGCGGCGGCATGGGCGATCGCGGCCGCTGGTTCGTCGTCGGCGACGGCCAGCGCGGCGGCCAGTTCGGCCAGCGCGATGCGCACCGGGCGCGGTACCTGTTGCTCAGGAAGTCGGGTGATGGCGCGGACCAGATTCAAGACGCCGCTGACCAGCATCCCCAGTCGCGCCGATTGCCGCTCGATGTCGGCAATGGCGTCGCGGGCGGCCCACCGCCGGGGCGCCCGCCGCGACACCAAGACCGCCGTGGCGCGGGCCTCGATCAGCCCACCAAGCTGGTTGTGCAACCGGTCGAAGGTGGCCAGCAGCCAGTCCGGAGCGGCGCCGCCGGGATTGTCGATGAACTTGATCACCTCGACCAGGGTGTCGTGCAGGGCGGCCAGCGCGCCGGTACGCGCGTCGCGCAGTATCCGCACCGGATCGGCCGGGAACAGCAACATCGCGACCACCAGCGCCAATCCCCCGCCGATCAGCGCGTCGAAGAGGCGCTCGGCCACCACATCGCCGGTGGGGGCGAACACCAGGACCAGCACCGCGGAAACTGCGGTCTGGTTCACGAACATCAGGCCCTGGACGACGAAGCCGCGCACGGCCAGGACCGCGACCGACAATGCGGCGAACACCGCCACGCCCATCGCGGTTGGGCCGGTGCCCAGGACGGCTTGCACGCCGGCACCCACAACGATGCCCAGCGCCACCCCGCCAACCATCTGGACGGCGCGTCGCGCGCGCAGCACCGTTGGTCGCCGACATGCACACCGCGGCCGAGATCGGTGCGAAGAACGGCTGCGGGTGGTCGAGCACATCGTGGGTGAGAAACCAGGCCAGGCCGGCGGTCACCGACGCCTGCGTGATCGACCACAAGGCGGTGCGCAGCTGCCGGACGGCCGCGAGACTTCCGTCGGCCGCCCTGGTCAGTAGCGAAATCTCCACGTCGTGTCGGATACCCCGGTCAGGCCCGCTGCAGCTCGAACAGGGGGATTACCCGGCTGGTTTTCGCTTGATAGTCGCCGAACCCCGCGGCGGCGGCCACCTTCGGAAAAAGCTCGTCACGCTCTGCCGGGGGCAGTTCGCGGGCGGTCACGTCGAACGCGTCGGTACCCACCTCGACGTGTGCACGCGCGTCGGACCTGAGGTTATGCACCCAGGCCGGGTCGACATCGGCACCGGCGGAAGGAACCGACGATGAACATCTTGCCGTCGATGCGCAGGTACACCAGCGGCGCCAGCCGAGGCCGCCCGGACTTGGCCCCGGTGGTTGTGAGCAGCAACAGATCCGAGCCGGCGAACGGGCCGCCCACCTTGCCCCCATTGGCCCGGAACTCATCGACGATGTTGCTGTTGAACGCCTTGATCGTCTCGGCGTCGGGGATCCCTCGCGTCATGTCCCCTCAACTTGTTTGGGCTTGGCGTCTATTCCAGCCTCCTTGCGCTGCTGGGCGGTGATCGGCGCGGGGGCCTCGGTAAGCGGGTCGACACCGCCACCGGTTTTGGGGAACGCGATCACATCGCGGATCGAATCGGCTCCGGCCAGCAACGTGCTGACCCGGTCCCACCCGAACGCGATGCCGCCATGCGGCGGGGCGCCGAAGGTGAAAGCCTCCAGCAGGAAGCCGAACTTCTCTTCGGCCTCAGCCTTGCTCAGACCCATGACCGCGAACACCCGCTCCTGAATGTCGCGACGATGGATACGGATCGATCCACCCCCGATCTCGTGGCCATTGCAAACGATGTCGTAGGCATCGGCCAACACGCTGCCGGGGTCCGATTCGATACGGTCTTCGAGCTCTGGCTTGGGCGCGGTAAACGCGTGATGCACCGCCGTCCACGCGCCGGATCCAACGGCCACGTCGCCGGAGGCGGTAGCGTCCTCGGCGGGCTCGAACAGGGGCGGATCAACCACCCAAACGAACTCCCAGGCGCTGGGGTCGATCAGGTTGAGCCGCTCGGCGATCTCGATGCGCGCCGCCCCCAGCAGCGCCCGCGACGCCTTCACCGGTCCCGCCGAGAAGAAGATGCAGTCCCCCGGACTGGCGCCCACGTGAGCGGCCAGTCCGTCACGCTCGGCATCGGTCAGGTTCTTGGCCACCGGGCCGCCCAGCGTCCCGTCCTCGCCGACCAGCACGTAGGCCAGCCCGCGGTGACCGCGCTGTTTGGCCCACTCTTGCCAGCCATCCAGCGTGCGCCGCGGCTGCGAGGCTCCGCCGGGCATCACCACCGCGCCGACGTAGGGCGCTTGGAACACCCGGAATGTGGTGTCTTTGAAGAACTCTGCGCACTCCACGAGTTCGAGGCCGAACCGCAGGTCGGGTTTGTCGGACCCGAACCGGCGCATCGCGTCGGCGTAGCTGATCCGTGGGATGGGGGTCGGAATCCGGTAGCCGATCAGCGCCCACAGCGCGGTCAGGATCTCCTCGGAGACCGCGATGATGTCCTCGACGTCGACAAAGCTCAATTCCATGTCGAGCTGGGTGAACTCGGGCTGGCGATCGGCCCGGAAGTCCTCGTCGCGGTAGCACCGGGCGATCTGGTAATAGCGCTCCATCCCGGCCACCATGAGCAGCTGTTTGAACAGCTGCGGGCTTTGCGGCAGCGCGTAGAACATGCCCGGGTGCAGCCGGGCGGGCACCAGAAAGTCGCGGGCGCCCTCCGGGGTGGAGCGGGTGATCGTCGGTGTTTCGATCTCGACGAAGTCGTGTCCGGCCAGCACCGCGCGGGCGGCGGCATTGACCTTGGAACGCAACCGAATCGCCGATGCCGGACCGTCGCGGCGCAGGTCGAGGTAGCGGTATTTCAGCCGCAACTCCTCCCCAGCGGGCTCGTCGAGCTGGAACGGAAGTGGCGCGCATTCGCCGAGCACCGTCAATGAAGAGGCGTTGACCTCGATGTCGCCGGTCGCGATCTCGGGGTTGGCGTTGCCTTCGGGACGGATCTCGACGACACCGGTGACCGCGACGCAGAACTCGGCACGCAGCCGATGCGCCTGGGCCAACACGTCGGCTTCGCGGAATACGACCTGGGCAATGCCGGAGGCGTCGCGCAGGTCGATGAAGATGACGCCGCCATGGTCGCGGCGGCGGGCCACCCAACCGGCCAGCGTCACCTGTCGCCCGGCATCGCTATCCCGTAATGCCCCAGCGGCGTGGCTACGCAGCACAAACACTCCCCTTCACCCGGCTTTGGAACGACCTAAAACGACTGCTCAGTCTAGAGGGCCGGGCCACTGGCCCACCCAACCCGGTACTTTTGGCTGCATCGCACCCAGAATCGCACTCGTAGGCCCCGGCGCCGTCGGCACGACGGTCGCCGCGCTGCTGCATGCCGCGGGGAACCCGGTGCTGCTGTGCGGCCACACGGCTCGCGACAGCATCGAGCTGCGGCCCGACGGGGCATCTCCGATCGTGGTGCCCGGTCCGGTACACACCGACCCGCAGCAGCTGTCCGGACCGGTCGATGTGCTGATATTCGCGGTCAAAGCCACTCAGACCGGCGCCGCGCGCGAATGGCTGGCCCGCCTGTGTGGTGAGCACACCGTGGTAGCCGTCCTGCAAAACGGTGTCGAACAAGTCGAGCAGGTGCAGCCGCACTGTCCGTCCTCATCCATCGTCGCGGGCAGTGTGTGGTTTGCGGCCGAGACTCAGCCGGGCGGCTGGGTACGGTTGCGCGGAGATGCCGCGTTGGTGTTGCCCACCGGGGCTGCGGCGGAGACGCTGGCCGGGTTGCTGCGTGCCGCCGGTTGCCGGGTGGACTGCGATCCCGACTTCACCACCGTCATCTGGCGCAAACTCGTACTCAATGCGCTGGCCGGACTGATGGCGCTGTCCGGGCGGCGCTCCGGAATGTTCCGGCGCGACGACATCGCCGAACTGTCTCGTCACTACGTCGCCGAATGTCTGGCGGTGGCACGCGCCGAGGGCGCGCGACTCGATGACGACGTGATCGATGAGATGGTTGATCTGTTCGCATCCGCACCCGAGGACATGGGCACCTCGATCCTGGCCGATCGAGAAGCCCACCGGCGGTTGGAATGGGACCTGCGCAACGGTGTGATCATCCGCAAGGCCCGCGCCCACGGCCTGGCGACCCCGATCAGCCAGGTGCTGGTGCCATTATTGGCCGCAGCCAGCGACGGACCCGGATAGCTGGTTAGGGTCTAGTTCATGTTCCCGTGCGAGCGCGTCGACCTGAGCTTTGTCGAACCGGATTCCGGTCAAGCGCCCTTTCTCTACCGCAACAGCGTCGACCTCGCCATCACCCCCGAGCAGCTGTTTGAGGTGCTTTCCGACGCGGAGTCCTGGCCGAGCTGGGCACCGGTGATCACCAAGGTGACCTGGACCAGTCCCCCGCCCTTCCGCGTCGGCACCACACGTACCGTCGAGATGCGCGGGGGCCTGGTCGGCAACGAGGAGTTCATCGCCTGGGAGCCGTTCAGCCACATGGCGTTTCGGTTCAATGAATGCTCGACGCAGGCCGTCGCGGCATTCGCCGAGGATTACCGGGTCGAGGTCATCCCGGGCGGTTGCCGACTGACCTGGACCATGGCGCAAAAGCCCGCCGGCCCGGCGCGGCTGGGCATGATGTTGTCCGGTCCGCTGCTCAACCTGGGATTACGGCGCTTCTTACGCAAACTGCGCAGTTACACCGACGCCCGGTTCGAGGTGCCGCAGCAGCGTTAGGCTGGTGCCGCCCGGGTAGCCCAGCGCCCAGCCCGACGGCGGGCCAGATTTGGAGCGTGCGATGACCTTTAACGAGGGTATGCAGATCGACACCAGCGCCACGTCATCCTCGGGCGGTGGCGGGTTTGGCCGGATGGCCATCGGCGGCGGCATCGGCGGCCTGTTGATCGTCGTGGTCGCGATGTTTCTCGGTGTCGATCCGGGTGGCGTGCTGAGCCAGCAACCCATGGACGACCGCGACGTGGTGGCTCCCGGATTCGACCTGAGCCAGTGCAAGACGGGCGCCGACGCCAACAAGTACGTGCAGTGCCGGGTGGTGGCCACCGGAAACTCTCTGGACGCGGTGTGGACGCAGCTGATGCCCGATCGGTACACGCGCCCGCATCTGCGCCTATTCAGCGGCCAGGTCAGCACCGGGTGCGGGCCGGCCAGCAGCGAAGTCGGCCCGTTCTACTGCCCGGTGGACCAGACGGCATATTTCGACACCGACTTCTTTCAGCTGCTTGTCACCGAATTCGGTTCCAGTGGTGGGCCGTTCGCGCAGGAATACGTGGTGGCCCATGAATACGGCCATCACGTGCAGAACCTGCTGGGCGTGCTGGGCCGCGCCCAACAGGGAGCCAAAGGCGCCGGGGGCAATGGCGTGCGCACCGAGTTGCAGGCCGACTGTTACGCGGGGGTCTGGGCACACTATGCGTCTACCGTCCGGCAAGAAAGTACCGGCGTCCCCTTCCTGGAGCCGTTGAGCGACAAGGATATCCAAGACGCGCTCTCAGCCGCGGCATCGGTGGGCGACGATCGCATCCAGCAGCAGGTGGCCGGACGCAGCAACCCCGAGACGTGGACGCACGGCTCCTCGGCGCAACGGCAGAAGTGGTTCACCGTCGGGTATCAGACCGGCGACCCCAACAAATGTGACACCTTCAGCGCCACCAACCTGGGCTAGAGATCGGTTGCCCAATAACGCAACCGACGCCGACCAATCGCTTCGCGGCTCAGCAGCCGGCTAGTAGGCGGCCCAGCTTGGCCCGTCCGTGCTCGTCGAGCGGCAGCAACGGCGAGCGCGGATCCCCGACCGGGAATCCGAGCAGCCCCAGACCGGCTTTCACCGTGGTGGCCAGCCTGCCCGCGACGATGAACTCCAGCAGCGGCTTGAGGTCGTCGTAGAGAATCTGGGCCTTCTCCAGATCCCCGGCGCACACCGCTTCGTACAGATCGATGCATGGCTGGGGCCACAAGTTGGGTGCGGCCGTGCACCATCCGGCGGCACCAACTTTCAACGCGTCGAGCACCAGCGGGTTGGAGCCGTTGTAGAACGGCAGCCGGCCGCCACTGAGTTCGGCGATGCGCCGCATCCGGGACAGGTCGCCGGTGGACTCCTTGACCATGGTGAGGTTGTCGATGCTTTCAAACATCCTGACCAACAGTTCGGGGCGCATGTCCACACCGCTGGTGGCCGGGTTGTTGTAAGCCATGATCGGGATGGTGATGGCGTCGCCAACGCTGCGGTAGTGCTGGAAGATCTCGTGTTCGTTGAGCTTCCAGTAGGACACCGGCAGGATCATCACCGCGTCAGCACCGACGTGTTGCGCGTAGCGCGCGCGCCGAATGGTCTTGGCAGTAGTGACATCCGAGACGCCCACGACAACGGGTAGCCGGCCGCTGACCGCCGCGACCGCGGTGTCAACCGCGGTATCGAACTCGGCCTCGTCGAGGTAGGCCAGTTCCCCGGTGCTGCCCAGCGCGGCGATCGCATGGACTCCCGAGCACACCAGCCGATCGACAAGTGCCGCCAGCCGGCGCGCATCGACGTCGCCCTCGGCGGTAAAGGGCGTGACCGGGTAGGCGATGATCCCGTGAATCGTGGGCTCACCAGGTTCTGCCATAGCTAGCTCCTTTGGCTTTGGTGAACGGATTGACCAATCAGCTGCTCAGCGCATCGGGGTGACGGGCCAGTGCGCGACGCGCGTAGTAGGCAAAGTTCGCCCGGCTGCGGGAAGGTGTCAGGGTCCAATCGTGAGCCTCGCGGGCCAGTTGGTCCGGTAGTTCGGCGATTGTTCCCGCACTCATGGCCGCCAGTTGCAGTTTGGCGGCGCGTTCGATCAGGACCGCCAGCGTGCAGGCCTCCTCGATGCTGACGCCGGCTATCAACTGCCCGTGGTGCGCAAGAAGGATCGCCTTCTTGTTTCCCAATGCGGCGCTGATGATCTCGCCTTCCTCGTTACCCACCGGCACGCCTGGCCAGTCGGCGAGGAAAGCGCAGTCGTCATAGAGCGGCGTGGTGTCCATGTGCGAAACGACCAGCGGCACCTTCAGCATCGACAACGCCGCGGTGTGGAACCCATGGGTATGAACGATGCACTGCACGTCCGGCCGTTCGCGGTAGATCCAGCTGTGAAATCGATTTGCCGGGTTGGCCATTGCGGAGCCCTCGAGAACATTGAGGTCCTCGTCGACCAACAGCAAGTTGTCTTCGGTGATCTCGTCGAATCTCAAGCCGAGTTGTTGGGTGTAATAGGTGCCGGGCCGCTGCGCACGCGCGGTGATCTGCCCGGCCAGACCGGAATCGTGGCCGGCGTCGAACAATGCCCGGCAGGTCAACGCGACCTTTTGCCGGGTGGTCAGCTGAGATTCGGGCGTCTGGGCATCGAGGCGTTCCTGGGCCCGTCGCATCAATTCGGACTTGGAATCGGAGAAAGTGGTTGCCATCCGAGGCTCCCTTGCATATCGTTGATATGACACGATAGTAGCACTATAGGAAACTTTGTGTCCTCGAATTTTGGCGGGTTAGGAGCTGGACAGTGACAGCACTGCTGCGCGCGGTCCGCCGGCAGCGCGGGCTCGCCCTGGAACAACTCGCCCAGCGAGCCGGGCTCACCAAGAGCTACCTGTCCAAGATCGAGCGGGGACAGAGCACGCCCTCGATCGCGGTGGCGCTCAAGGTCGCGCGGGGACTCGACGTCGACGTCGGGCGGCTCTTCTCAGACGAGTCCGCCCACGAGACGATCACCGTCGACCGCGCCCACGACCGTCTAGGGCCCTAATCCGGGCGCTACCACGTGCTGGCGTCGACGCAACTTGGAAAAACCATGTCGCCGTTTGTTGTTCGGCCGACCGCCGGGCAGGACTGCGCCTCCGACGGTCCGCATCCGGAGCACACCGGCCAGGAGTTCGTCTTTGTGCACACGGGCAGCGTCGAACTCGACTACGGCGACCAGACCATCACGCTCGGCACCGGCGACAGCGCCTACTTCGACGCCTCGGTCGGCCACAAGCTAAGGGCGGTCGGCACCGAACGGGCCGAAGTCGTGGTGGTCGCGGGGGCCGAACTCGGCGGCCGGTGACTAGCGGAGCGTTACCACGGCCGGGTCGAGCAGGTGACTCCGCTGCCACCGTTCTGCGACACCACCACCTGTCCGTCGACGGCGATCTCGCAGTGGAATTCGGGATTGATCCGAAGGCCACCGCTGGCCGTGACGATGGCCCACTGACTCGGGTTCTGCAGTGTGGCCGTGTAGACCAACGGTTGGCCGCCGGTGATCGGGGTGTGCACGGAGGTCAGGTATTTCGAGGAATCGGCATCAAACGCCGACTGGCTGGGCGGATCGACATTCATGTACTGAATGTTGGCGGTCAGATCGCTGGTGGTCGTGACCGTGTAAGTCACCTGATGCCCAGCTGGATCTGCATGAGCGATCGCGGGCGTAGCTACCACCGCGGCAATCGCGACCACCGCCCCCGTCACTGAGACCGCGCTCGCCCTCTTTCGCACGTTCGTCATATCGAAAACGCTACCGGATTCGTTACCGATGGCCGCGGTCCGCAATTCGTCCGACATGGCGGGTAATCGTCCCTACGATGCAAGCGTGACCACCGCATTCGTCTTGTCCGGCGGCGCAAGCCTCGGAGCGATACAGGTCGGGATGCTGCAAGCCTTGGCCGACGAAGGCATCACACCAGACCTGATCATCGGCACCTCGGTCGGCGCGCTCAACGGTGGGTGGATCGCGTCGCGGCCCGATGCTGCCGGGATTCGGGCTCTGGCCGGATTGTGGCGGTCCCTCACCCGAAAAGAGATATTTCCCACTCAACCGGTCACCGGGGTGATGGGCTTCCTCGGCCGGCGCCAGCACTTGGTCCCCAACACGGGTCTGCGGCGCATCCTCAGCAGGGAACTTGAATTCACCAATCTCGAGGATGCACCGATCCCGCTGCACGTGGTGGCCACCGACGTCATCTCCGGCACCGACGTATTGCTGTCCTCCGGCAACGCCGTCGATGCGATCGCAGCCAGCGCAGCCATTCCCGGGATATTCCCCCCGGTCAGCATCAACGGGCGTGAGCTCATCGACGGCGGTGTGGTGAACAACACCCCGGTGTCGCACGCGGTGGCGCTGGGGGCCGACAAGATCTGGGTATTGCCGACCGGCTATTCGTGCGATCTGCAGACCTTGCCAGCCTCGGCGGTCACAATGGTCCTGCACGCGATGACGCTGGCGGTCAACCACCGCCTCGCCGTCGATATCGAGCGCTTCGAGCAGACCGTCGATCTGCGCGTCATTCGGCCGCTTTGTCCGGTATCCATATCCGGAGCCGACTTCTCGCAATCGGCAACCCTTATCCCGCGCTCGCACCAGGCCACCCGCGAGTGGCTGGCGACGAATCCGGCGCGCATCGGACAGGCCGCACTACTCAAGCCGCACCTGCACTAGCCAACCGGTGTTAACCCGACTGGGGTATGAAGGCAGTAATGCCCGACGATCTGGATCAACCCGATGACCCGCAACCCGTGGGACCCAGCCGCCGCAAGTTGCTGACGACGGGTCTTGCGTCGGCCGCCGTCGGAGCGGGCATCGGCCTGGGCGGGGCGGCACTGCTGCGGCCCGGGCGCGGTCCCAGTGTCTGGTATCAGCCCGATCGCACCAGCGCGCAACCGGTTGGCGGTCTGCATCTGCAATATGGCAAGAACGCCGCCACCGAGGTCGTCGTGTCGTGGCACAGCGTTGACGCGGTCCAGAATCCGCGAGTCATGCGGGAAATCCCCGCGTCCGGGTTCGGCCGCGTCGTCAGCGCCGAGACCCGAACCTATCGGGATGCGAAGTCCAATACCGAGGTTCGCGTCAACCACGCCCGGCTAACCAACCTCACACCAGATAGCGACTACGTATACGCCGCGGTCCACGACGGCGCGGATCCACAACTGGGCACCGTGCGAACCGCGCCATTGGGGCGAAAACCGCTGCGCTTCAACAGCTTCGGGGATCAAGGCATGCCAACACTGGGCAGGTTCTCCGACGGTCGATACGTGAGCGACAACGGCGGAACGCCTGCCGCGGGCGACATCACCATCGCGATCGAGCGCATGGCCCCGTTGTTCAACCTAGTCAACGGCGACCTGTGCTACGCAAACATGGCACACGACCGCATTCGCACCTGGTCGGACTGGCTGGAAACCAACGGCCGTTCAGCGCGTTACCGGCCATGGATGCCCGCGGCCGGCAATCACGAAAATGAATTGGGCAATGGGCCAATCGGTTACGGCGCCTACCAAACCTATTTCTCGGTGCCCGACTCTGGGGCCAGCCAGGAGTTGCGCGGGCTGCGGTACTCCTTCACCGCCGGCTCGGTGCGGGTGATCAGCCTGAGCAACGATGATGTGTGTTTTCAGGACGCCGGCAGCTCCTACGTACACGGCTATTCGGGTGGTGAGCAAAGACGTTGGCTGCAAACCGAACTCGCCGCGGCGCGCCGCGACCCGGCGGTCGACTGGGTGATCGTGTGCATGCACCAGACGGCCATCTCGACCGCCGATCATTTCAACGGCGCCGACCTGGGCATCCGACAGGAGTGGCTGCCGTTGTTCGACCAATACGAGGTCGATCTCGTGTTGTGCGGCCATGAGCACCACTACGAGCGGTCACATCCGCTGCGCGGCGCGATGGACACCCAGACCCGAACGCCGATCCCCGTGGACACCCGCGGTGACGTGATCGACGCGACCCGGGGAACGGTGCACCTGGTCATCGGTTGCGGGGGGCGGTCGCTGACCAGCAACCAGTTGTTCTTCCCCGAACCCCGCTGCCGGGTCGTGACCGCGGTCGGCCCATACGATCCCGGCGAGCGGTCCCGGCCATCGATCTACGTGCTCGAGGACGCACCATGGTCGGCGTTCCGTGACCACGACAACCCCTACGGCTTTGCGGCCTTCGATGTCGATCCCGGCCAACCCGGCGGCCACACATCGATCAAGGCGACGCACTACGCGGTGACCGGGTTGTTCGGGGCGACCACGGTTGTCGACGAATTCACGCTGACCAAGCCGCGTGGTGATTAACGCCGCGTCAAAATAGGGTCGCCTGCTCGGGAACGGGCATGACCTCCGCTTCGGCGACCGGCGAGGACGGGCGCGGGGTACCGCCCAGCCGATGCTTGGCGACCAGTGGCGCCACGCGTTGCCTGAGCATGTCGCGGTAGTACGGCGGCAAGTAGGCGCCGCGCAGATGCAGCTCCCGATAGGTGCCGACGAGGTCCGGGTGCGCCCGGGCCAGCCAGGACATGAACCAACCGCGCGTCGCTCCGCGCAGATGCAGCCCGAAAGCCGTGACACCGGTAGCACCGGCCGCCGCGATCTGGCCGAGCAAGAGATCGAGGTGCGCAGCGGAGTCGGTGAGGTGCGGTAGTACCGGGGCAACCATCACATGACAATCCAGACCGGCGTCGCGGATTGCGGCGATCAGACCCAGCCGGGCCTGCGGGGCCGGCGTGCCGGGCTCGATCTCCTTGTGCAGGTCCGGGTCGGCGATGGCCAGCGACACGGCCACCGACACCGGCACCTGCCCGGACACCTCGTCCAGCAGTGGCAGATCCCGGCGCAGCAGTGTGCCCTTGGTCAGGATGGACAGCGGGGTTCCCGATCCGGCGAGCGCGCCAATGATTCCCGGCATCAGCGCGTAACGGCCCTCCGCGCGCTGGTAGGGATCGGTGTTGGTGCCGAGCGCGACGGTCTCGCGCCGCCACGATGGCCGGCGCAACTCGCGGCGCAGCACTTCGGCGACATTGGTCTTGACCACGATCTGGGTATCGAAATCCGCACCCGAGTCGAAGTCGAGGTACTCATGGGTGGGACGGGCGAAACAGTAACGACAGGCATGCATGCAGCCGCGGTAGCCGTTGACGGTGTAGCGGAAAGGCAACGCGGCGGCGTTGGGCACCTTGTTCAGCGCGGACTTGCAGAGCACTTCATGAAACGTCATGCCCTCGAAGTGCGGCGAGCGGACGCTTCGAACCAACCCGATGCGCTGCAGCCCGGGTAGCGCTCCGTCATCGACGGGCTCCCCGTTGACCGCCAGGGCCTGGGCACACCAGCGCATACCACATATTCGAACACTAGTTCGATTTCTAGTCAAGCGCCCGACTAACTCGCTTTTGCCGCCCGGGATAGTCACCTAGACCTGCCCGTCGAGCGCGCATCAGGCGGGTCTCGGCGGTGGCGTTTGCAATGAAGCCGGCGCCGACCCGCCCATGAACTCGATGAAGTTCGCGAAAGGTGGCTTGCTACCGGAATTCAGGTCGCAGCGATAGTCGTCTGAGCTCGACAACACAGAACGAAGTACATCGCTTGCACGCATCTTTGACGGCGCAACGAGCCAGCTAGAAGGGCGGCGGTTCCTCGGCAGCGGCGCAGGTGCGGGTCTGCAAGTCCGAACCCTGCGCGAACACGGTGCGGGGTTGGCGCGCCTGCCGGTTGCGACGGCGTTCGGTAGCGATCAGATGGGCCCGTTGCTGAGCCCGAGTGCGACGCCGTTGGGGCATCATCGCGCCCCGACCGTCGCCACAAGCGCCCTGCGCGGCCGACCTCGTGGGCACGCGGCCGGTGGGTGCACACAGCGAGGGGAACAACCACGCGCTACCCGGGGTGGTGACATAGACATGCCCGTCGGGCAGACCCCAGATCACGGTTCCATCGGGCAACTGCTGGTCGCGCCAACCCCAGAACGTCTTCAGCAGATGGTGTTTGCGGCATAGGCATTTCAGGTTCGAGGGGTGCGTGAGGCCGCCAGCCGCGTAGGGCACCGTGTGGTCGACGTCGCAGTCGGCGGCCGGGCGGTCACACCCGGGAGCCCGGCAAGTGAGGTCGCGACAGCGCACAAAGTCAGCCAGTTGCGCCGATGGGGTGTATCTCGGTTCGGCAATCTCGGCCGGCCGGATCACGGGCACCAGCCTGGCGGACTTGGCTAGCTCGGCGACCAACTCGGCCGGGACAAGCCACTCCGACCCCGCCAGCACGCCCGGCGCGGTCCCCGCGCCCTCGACGCTGGCCCGCTCGGCAATGACATGTATCACGATGTTGCTCGAACGCTCCGGTTCCGACACCGCGCACTGAGCCGACCCACAACCGCACACCAGCCGCTCGATACCGGCGGCCAGCGCCCCCAACGCGTCGGCGCGCCGCTGCTTGCGCGTGCGCGGATCGGCCGCACACACGGTGGCCACCAACTCATCGAGTCGCCGATCAAGGGCTTGCCCAGCGGTGGCAACCACACTGCCCTCCACCCAGGCCATTCCCGAACCATTCCCAATGACGTCGACGTACCGGTCCGAGGCCGCCTTGTGCGCCTGGCGCACCGCGTCATGATCGACCTTGGTGACAATCTGGTCGACCGCCGCGCCCAGCCCACCGCGCGTCAGCGAGGGGCGACGCGATACCAGCGCCGCCACCTGGGCATCCACCTTGGCCAACACGTCGGCATCGGCGATCAGATCGGTGCGAAACACAATTGTCTGAAAGCTCCGATAGTCGATGTCACCGGACTCGAACACCTTGCCGACCAGCGGCAGCCGATCCCGCATCGCCATCGCATAGCGCAGATAGCTCGCCCCCATCGCCACGCTGCAGCGCAACCTGGCCGATACCTGGGCGGCGACCGCCTCCCAGGTATCGGTTGCCCACTGGGCCCGCTCCCCCGACTCGCGGCACCGCAGTACGAACAACTCCCCGATCGCCACCAGGCGCCCGGCCGCTGACTGCGCCTCTGACCGCGCGGCCTCACCCACCCGATCCAGCAACGCCGCCGACTCGGATGTCGCACGACTGGCGTACCAGAATTCGAACATACATTCGATACTACCACGGGGGTGCGACACGAACGGCGATCGCCCCGACGGGGGCGCGGCCGGGCTAGCGTCCGAGCTTGGAAATCACGTCGTCGACAACCGAATCCGTCGACACCGATACCTGCTCGCCGGTACCGAGGTCCTTCACCCCGACCGTGCCCGCCTCGATGTCGCGATCCCCGGCGACCAGCGCAACGCGCGCACCGGAGCGGTCAGCCGCACGCATCGCGCCCTTGAGCCCACGGTCACCGTAGGCGAGGTCGACGCGAACACCCGAGGCCCGGAGCTGCCCGGCCAGCACCGCCAGCGTCAGCTTCGCCTGCTCGCTCAATGGCACCCCGAACACGTCGCAGCGGGCGCTCTCCCCCACGCTCTTGCCTTCGGCGCGCAACGCCAGCATCGTCCGATCGACACCCAGCCCGAACCCGATGCCCGACAGGTCCTGCCCGCCCAACTGCTTCATCAGGCCGTCGTAGCGGCCCCCGCCACCGATGCCGGACTGTGCGCCCAACCCGTCGTGCACGAATTCGAAGGTGGTCTTGGTGTAGTAGTCGAGCCCGCGCACCATGCGCGGGTTGATGACATAGGGCACCCTGAGCGCGTCCAGATGCGCCAGCACCGTGTCAAAGTGCTGCTTGGCGACATCGGAGAGGTGGTCGAGCAGCACCGGGGCCTCGGCGGTCATCGCCCGCACCTCCGGGCGCTTGTCGTCGAGCACCCGCAATGGGTTGAGTGCAGCGCGCCGGCGGGTCTCATCGTCGAGGTCCAAACCGAACAGAAACTCCTGCAACAGTTCTCGGTACTGCGGCCGACAGGTCTCATCACCGAGCGAAGTGATTTCCAACCGGAACCCGTCCAGCCCCAGCGAACGGAAGCCCGCGTCGGCGATGGCGATCACCTCGGCGTCCAGCGCCGGATCGTCCACCCCGATCGCCTCCACGCCAACCTGCTGCAACTGGCGATACCGGCCGGCCTGCGGACGCTCGTAGCGGAAGAACGGACCCGCGTAACACAGCTTGACCGGCAGCGCCCCACGGTCCAGGCCGTGTTCGATCACCGCCCGCACCACCCCAGCGGTGCCCTCGGGCCGCAGCGTCACCGAACGGTCACCACGGTCGGCAAACGTGTACATCTCTTTGGACACCACGTCGGTTGATTCACCCACGCCACGGGCAAACAGCGCGGTGTCCTCGAAGATCGGCAGTTCGATGTGGCCGTAGCCGGCCCGGCGGGCGGCCGTCAGCAGGCCGTCGCGCACCGCCACAAACTGCGCCGAGTCCGGTGGCACGTAGTCCGGCACGCCTTTGGGAGCACAGAATTCCGTCACGTGCTCAACCCTTCCAGGAACGGGTTGAAGCGCCGTTCGGCACCGATGCTGGTGGAGTTGCCGTGCCCGGGAAGCACCACGGTCTTGTCGTCGAGCACCAGCAGCTTGTCGACGATCGAACGCAGCAGGTCACGGCCGCTGCCTCCGAACAGATCGGAGCGGCCGATGGAGCGCTCGAACAGCGTGTCGCCGGTGAATACGACGTCGCGGTCATCTTTGGCCGCCTGCGGCACCCGAAAGCACACCGATCCGCGGGTGTGCCCGGGTGTGTGATCCACGTTGACGCAGATGTTGCCGAGGTCGATCTTGTCGCCGTCGCAGTCCAGTTCGACGACCTGTTTGGGCTCACGGAAGAAGGCACCGGCGAACAGCTGTGCCACCCGCGGCCCCAGGCCGTAGATGGGGTCTTTGAGCATGAATCGGTCCTCGGGATGGATGTAGGTCGGGCAGCCGAACGTATCCGAGACCTTCTGAGCGGACCACATGTGGTCGATGTGCCCGTGGGTGATCAACACCGCGGCCGGAGTCAGCCGGTTCTTGTCCAGAATGCGACGCAGTTGGCCCATCGCACGCTGGCCGGGGTCGACGATGATAGCGTCCGTTCCAGGCCGCTCGGCCAGCACGTAACAATTGCACTGCAACACGCCGGCGGGAAATCCGGTGATCAACACGATTCCCAGTTTCCCATTCCCGCGGACCGGCGACGATATGGGCCAACACCGTGGGGTGCTTGACAAGGGTTTCGGCGCTGACATTAGCCTGGGCTGGCCACTCGGCCCGATTCACCGGACAAGCAGGGAGGCCATCGGCCGTGCCGACCAACCAGCAGCGACGTGCCACAGCCAAGCGCAAACTAGAGCGGCAGCTGGAGCGCCGCGCCAAGCAGGCCAAGCGCCGGCGGATCCTGATGATCGTGGGTAGCGCAGTGGCCGCGGTCGCCGTGATCGCCGCCGTAGTGGTCGTTGTGGTGATCAACAAGGGCGATCACAAGACCACCGCCTCCGCGAGCCCCAGCAGTTCCGAGCCGACCAGCTCCGCCGCTGCACCCGCCGACGACTCGGTACCGCCGCTGCCGGCGTTCAAGCCTTCGGCCAACCTCGGTGCCAACTGCCAATACCCGGCATCCCTGGACAAGGCCGCCAAGCCGGCCAAGCCGCCGCGGTCGGGCAAGGTGCCGACCGAACCGGCCCAGGTGAGCGCGAGCATGATGACCAGCCAAGGAAAGGTCGGCCTCATGCTGGCCAACAACGAATCACCTTGCACGGTAAACAGTTTCGCCAGCCTGGCGCAGCAGGGCTTCTTCAAGGACACCAAGTGCCATCGGCTGACCACCTCGCCGACGCTGTCGGTGCTGCAGTGCGGCGACCCGAAGGGCGACGGAACGGGCGGTCCGGGTTACCAATTCGCCAACGAGTACCCCACCGACCAGTACCCGCCCAACGACCCGGCACTGCGCCAGCCGGTGATCTATCCGCGCGGCACCCTGGCCATGGCCAATGCCGGCCCGGATACCAACAGCAGCCAGTTCTTCATGGTCTATCGCGACTCGCAGCTACCGCCGCAGTACACCGTGTTCGGCACCATCCAAGCCGACGGGCTGGAAACGCTGGACAAGATCGCCAAGGCCGGTGTCGCCGGTGGCGGCGAGGACGGACCGCCAGCACTTGATGTGACCATCAAGTCGGTGTTCCTCGACTAGCCGGAAAGCGCCGTGAACGGCCTCGGTAGCCGCCGCTAGGCGGCTCCAGGCCGTCTCTAGGCGGCCGAAGTCACCCGGTAGACGTCGTACACGCCCTCCACGTTGCGCACGACGTTGAGTAGATGCCCCAGGTGCTTGGGGTCGCCCATTTCGAAGGTGAACCGGCTGATCGCCACCCGGTCACCCGAGGTGGTCACCGACGCCGACAGGATGTTGACCTTCTCGTCGGCCAGCACTCGGGTCACATCCGACAGCAACCGGTGCCGGTCCAGTGCCTCCACCTGAATGGCGACCAGGAACACCGACGACGGCGACGGCGCCCAATGCACCTCGATAATGCGCTCGGACTGCTGTTTGAGCGACTCCGCGTTGGTGCAGTCGGTGCGATGCACGCTGACTCCGCCACCGCGGGTCACAAAACCCATGATGTTGTCGCCGGGAACCGGTGTGCAGCACTTAGCCAGCTTGGTCATTACGCCCGGGGCACCGGGCACCGAGACCCCGACATCGTCGGAGCTGCGCGGACGGCGCGGGATGGTGGTCGGCGTGGCCCGCTCGGCGAGCTCCTCCTCGGCCTGGTCGATGCCGCCAAGCTCGGCCAGCAGCCGTTGCATGGCATGGCGGGCAGACACGTGCCCCTCGCCAATGGCGGTGTAGAGCGCCGACACATCGGTGTAGTGCAGCTCACGGGCAACCGCCCCCATGGACTCGCCATTGACCAAGCGCTGCAACGGAAGCCCACCGCGGCGCACTTCGCGCGCAATCGCCTCCTTACCCGCCTCCAGCGCCTCCTCACGCCGCTCTTTGGCGAACCACTGCCGGATCTTGGTCTCGGCGCGTGGCGAGACGACGAACTGCTGCCAGTCCCGCGATGGCCCGGCATTGGGCGCCTTGGAGGTGAAAACCTCTACCACTTCGCCGTTTTCCAGCTGGCGTTCCAGTGCCACCAGCCGCCCGTTGACCCTGGCGCCGATGCAGCGGTGGCCAACCTCGGTGTGCACCGCATAGGCGAAGTCCACCGGTGTCGATCCGGTGGGCAAGGTGATGACATCACCCTTGGGTGTGAACACAAAAATCTCTTGTACGGCAAGGTCGTAACGCAACGACTCCAGGAACTCGCCCGGGTCGGCGGCCTCCCGCTGCCAGTCGAGCAGTTGACGCATCCACGCCATGTCGTCGATCTCGGCTGCCGCATGTGGATGGGGAACACCGTTGCGGCCCTTGGCCTCTTTGTAGCGCCAGTGCGCGGCGATGCCGTATTCGGCGGTGCGGTGCATGTCGCGGGTGCGGATCTGCACCTCCAGCGGCTTGCCCTCCGGGCCGACCACGGTGGTGTGCAACGACTGGTACACACCGTATCTGGGCTGGGCGATGTAGTCCTTGAACCGCCCCGCCATCGGCTGCCACAGCGAATGCACCACGCCCACAGCGGCATAGCAGTCCCGGATCTCGTCGCACAGGATGCGGATGCCGACCAGGTCGTGGATGTCGTCGAAGTCGCGGCCCTTGACGATCATCTTCTGGTAGATCGACCAATAGTGCTTGGGGCGCCCCTCCACGGTGGCCTTGATCTTCGATGCACTCAGCGTGGCGATGATCTCGGCACGGACCTTGGCCAGGTAGGTGTCGCGCGACGGCGCTCGGCCGGCCACCAGACGCACGATCTCGTCATACTTCTTGGGATGCAGGATGGCGAACGACAGGTCTTCGAGCTCCCACTTGACGCTGGCCATCCCCAGTCGATGCGCCAGGGGGGCAATGACTTCCAATGTCTCGCGGGCCTTGCGTGCCTGCTTCTCCGGGGGCAGAAAGCGCATGGTGCGCATGTTGTGCAACCGGTCGGCCACCTTGATCACCAGCACCCGCGGATCGCGAGCCATGGCGGTGATCATTTTGCGGATGGTCTCGCCTTCGGCGGCGCTACCGAGCACGACCCGGTCCAGCTTGGTCACCCCGTCGACAAGATGGCCCACCTCCTCGCCGAACTCTTCGGAAAGCGCCTCGAGGGTGTATCCGGTGTCTTCGACGGTGTCGTGCAGCAGCGCCGCCACCAGGGTGGTGCTGTCCATGCCCAACTCGGCCAGGATGTTGGCAACCGCCAGCGGGTGGGTGATGTAAGGATCACCGGAATGCCGGAACTGGCCGGCGTGGCGCTGGTCGGCGACCTCGTAAGCCCGCTGCAGCAGCGAAAGGTCGGCCTTGGGGTACACCTCGCGGTGCACCGCCACCAATGGCTCGAGAACCGGGTTGATGGCGCTGCGCTGAGCGGTTATCCGGCGGGCCAGCCGGGCACGCACCCGACGGGAGGCGCTGCTGGTTGTCTTGAGGGTCTCAGCCGGCGCCGCCTCGGGCGCCTCTACCACCGGTGGCGACTCGACGGACGGCACGACTGCCTGCGTCGTGCTTTGGTCATCGGCCACCGTCGTCACCTCCGACCTAGAGGATATCTCCAAAGTTGGACTTGCCCCGCTCGTTCTCGGCCGCTGCCGGCGCAGACTAGGCCCGGCTCAGACTGTGCACCCGCAACGGCGCGATCGCCTCGCGACCGCGCAGCGCCGTCAGTTCGACCACCACCGCCGCCCCGGTCACCCTGGCGCCAGTGCGCTCCAGCAAGCGCGTTGCCGCCCCGAGGGTCCCACCCGTGGCCAACACATCATCGATGATCATCACGCTGCGGCCCCGCAGCTCGAGGCTGTCGGCGGGAATCTCCATGCTGGCAGCGCCATATTCCCTGTCGTATTCCTCGGTGAGCACCGGCGGTGGCAGCTTGCCGCTCTTGCGAATGGACAGCACGCCGGTGCCCAGGCGTGCGGCCAGGGCCGCGGCAACCAGCGACCCACGCGACTCGATACCGGCCACCAGGTCGGTGCCGGCCGCAATGTCGGCCAGCGCGTCGATCACCGCAGCCATCGCCTCACGGTCGGCAAACAGCGGAGTCAGATCCTTGAACTGAATGCCAGGCTTGGGGAAATCTGCCACGTCCCTGGTAAGCGACGAGATCAGATCCGCGACGGGGGCGCTCCCCCGCCCAGTTACCACTAAATCTGTCACTGCATCAACGCCCATCGGTCCATGTTCCAGCCTGCCCCCCAGCGAGTCGGATTCCTGCTCACGGCATACATCTTTTTTGACATCAGCAACATGCGCTCCTGCCGATACAACGGCAACGTTGGCATATCATCCCAGAGTACCGGCGCCCCCTCGGCGAGCAACCTGACACGCTCTGCCGGATCAGCGGACACCGCAAGTGCACTGATGATGCCGTCAATTTGCGGATTTGCGTAGCCCGACAGGTTGTTTCCGTTACCGCCGTGCAGGTCATATGCATCCATCGACGACGAACCCGTGGACCCGCTACCGGAGGCCCCACCGGTACTGGCCAGCAAAACATCGATCTTGCCGTCCCGAAGCGCCCCGGGCCCCACTGTGTCCAGCGTCACATCAGAAACCGAGATGCCGGCCGGCCCGCACGATTTGGCGATGGCGCCGATGATGGCCGCCAGCCGTGCATTGGGCCCGTGGTAGCCGATGCGCAGGGTCAGCGGCGCACCGCCGAGCGCATCGCGTGCGGCGCCCGGATCACCCTTGGTGAACTTGCCCCCCTCCGTGGTGCCGTCGGCCCCGGCGATGGCGTCCTCGGTGGCCGGATTGAGCCGCGAGTTGGCGATCGGAACTCCGGCGTCGCGCGAAATCGCGTCCCGTGGCGTACACAACGCGACGGCGCGACGATTCCGAACATCGGCCAGCGGCCCCTTCGGCGAGAAGATCAGCTGTTGGATTCCCTCCGATGGCGAATCCGTGCGCTGGTAATTGTCGGGGGTGGTCAAGGTCCCCGAGGACCCGGCCGCGACGTCGACCACGTCGACGTCACGATTGTTGACCCGGTCTTGGATGTCGGCCCCCTGCGGCCGGACGATGACCCGCTTGGTGATCGCCTTGGCGCCCCACCAACGGTCGTTGGCGACGAGCACCACGCCACCATCGTCGAGAATCGACTCGATCTTGTACGGCCCCAAAGACGGGAAGTGTTTGAGATCCACACCCCGCTTGAGATCCCAGGTGGTATTCCACAGTCGCGCGATCTGCTCCACCTGGGGAGCCTTGTTGTCCAGCAGCGCCGCGGTGACGTCGATGCCAAGCTCATCGGCCAGGACGTGCGACGGCATCAATGATGTCGCGGTGAACAGCTGGGCGTAGTCGACGACCGCGCGATCCGGGATGAAGGACACTCGGGCCTTCTTCTGCCCGGGCGTGCATTCGATGTTGGCGATGTCGACGTAACCGGCCTGCGTTGCGGCATCGAAACCCGCGTAACGCCCGGATTCTGCGGCCCAGGCCAGCACCAGGTCGTCACAAGTCACCTGCTTGCCATCGGAATAGACGGCGTCGTCGGCGATTTGATAATCGAGCACCAAGGGCGCGCCGCCCACTACCGAGATCGTTCCGAAGTCGTGGTCGGCCACCACCTGGCCGTCGGGTCCGTGGTACCCGAACCCCGTCAGCACTCGGGCAAATGCCTGCGCTCCGGCGGATGCGGCTCCGGTGACGGTGTTGGTGTTGTAGGTGGGCAGCGGACCATCAACCACATAGTCGATCTGCCCCGCCGCACTACCCGAGCACGCGCTCAGCGAGGATGCCGCAGCCAGCGCGGCGACGCCGACAGCGGCGATCTTGTGCCCATTGCCCCCGAAACCGCGCCGCAGGACGTTGCGCAATCCCGACCACCGGCTGAAGTTGCGTTCACGACGACAGCTGGCCATCGCGACTACCGACGGCCGGCGTTGCGCTTGCCGGTCGGACGTTTGGTAGCGGTGGGGCGCACCGGGCGCGCACCTGACGCCGGCTTGTTCGATGCGGCCGGCTTCGCGTCAGCCTTCTCACTCGGGCGCGCAGTCTCTGTCGATGTCTCGGCGGCGGTGGTCTCGGTGAGCTCCTGCCCCGACTCGGCATCGGCTTCTGCGCGCTCGCCGGCCGCACGCGAAGCCGGAGTGCGACGCTTGATCACCTTGCGGGTGTGGGACCGCACCAGCTCGGTGCGCTCACGCAGGGTCACCAGCAACGGAGTGGCGAAGAAGATCGATGAGTAGGTGCCCACAATGATGCCGATCAACTGCACCAGCGCCAGGTCCTTCAACGTCCCGACGCCCAGCAGCCAGACCGCCACCACCATCAGTGACAGCACCGGCAATACGGAGATCAGGCTGGTATTGATCGAGCGCATGAATGTCTGGTTCACCGCCAGGTTGGCCTGCTCGGCGAAGGTGCGCCGAGTGGTGTGCTGAAAGCCGTGCGTGTTTTCTTCGACCTTGTCGAACACGATCACGGTGTCATAGAGCGAGAACCCGAGGATTGTCAGCAGTCCGATGACGGTGGCTGGGGTGACTTCGAAGCCCACCAGGGAGTACACCCCTGCGGTGACGGTCAGGTCGAAAATCATCGCCGCGATCGCCGAGATCGTCATGTACCGCTCATAGCGCACGGTGATGTAGGTGGCGACCAGCACCAGGAACACCACCAGGGCGATCACCGCCTTCTTGGTGATCTGCCCACCCCAGGTCTCCGATACCGCGGCGTCGCTGATGGCTTTCTTGCTGGGCTTGCCGTCGGCCCCCTTGGGGTGGAACGCGTCGAACAGGGCGTCGCGCAGCTTTTCCGTCTGTTCGTTGGACAGCGTCTCGGACCGGATCTGCACGGTCGCCGAAGCGCCGCTACCCACGGTGACGACCGATTCGGGATCGCTGCCCACGACGTTGTGGAAAACCTCTTCAACCTGAGTGACCTGGCTGTCGCCTCGCGGGAACGACACCGTGGTGCCGCCCTTGAAATCGATCCCGAACGTGAAACCGCGCACGATGATGCTCAGGATCGCGATCGCCATGATCGCCCCGCTGATGCCGTACCAGAGCTTGCGCCGTCCCACCACCTCGAAGGCCCCGGTACCGGTGTAGAGCCGGGAGAGCAGGTTGTGGTGCGGCAGCCCAGTGGCCTTCTCGCTGCCCGAGCCGCTCAGTTCGGCCGAGCCCTCGGAGGCTTCGGTGAGTTCGACCGCCGAAGCGCCCTTCTTGTCGTTTTTGGCTGTGGTTTCGGCCTTGGTCTCCGACGCCATGGCGTTATCCCCGTCCCGTCTTCGCGATGCCCGATCGAGTCCTCGAGTCGGAGGCACGCCGTTCGCGAGCAACCTGCTGAACCGCACCCAAGCCGTTGTAAGCCGGCTTCGCCAACCGTGGCGACTTAGAGGCCAAGTAGACCAGCGGCCAGGTCACCAGGAAGACCACGACGATGTCCAGAATCGTGGTAAGGCCCAGCGTGAATGCGAAACCCTTCACCTGCCCGATTGCCAGGAAGTACAGCACCGCGGCGGCCAGGAAGGTGACCGCGTTACCCGACACGATCGTCTTGCGGGCGCGCGCCCAACCTCGTGGCACCGCCGAGCGGAACGAACGACCCTCACGGATCTCGTCCTTGATTCGTTCGAAGAACACCACGAACGAGTCGGCGGTGGTGCCGATACCGATGATCAGACCCGCGATACCCGCCAGGTCAAGGGTGTAGTTGATATAGCGACCCAACAACACCAGGATCGCGAAAACCATTGCACCAGAGGCGATTAGCGATAGCGCCGTGAGCAACCCGAGCACCCGGTAATACAGCAGGGAGTAGAGCAGCACCAACGCCAGACCGATCGCGCCCGCGATCAGGCCCGCTCGCAGCGACGTCAAACCCAATGTCGCCGAAACCGTTTGTGCCTCAGACGACTCGAAAGACAGCGGCAGCGAACCATATTTCAGGACGTTGGCCAGCTGGCGTGCGGTCGATGCGCTAAATGGTGGCTCTCCCCCACTGATCTGGGTCCGGCCGCCGGGTATCGCCTCCAGAATCTGCGGTGCGCTCACGACCTGCGAGTCCAAGGTGAAGGCGGTCTGAGTACCGATGTGAGCGGCCGTGTAGTCAGCCCAGGTGTTGGCCGCCTGGCTCTTGAACTGCAGATCCACCACGTAGCCGATGCTGCGCTGATCCATTCCGGAGGTGGCGTTTTGAATCTGATCGCCGCTGATGATCGACGGCGCCAGCAGGTAGGCGGTCTTGTGGTCGGTGGAGCAGGTCACCAGGGGCAACTTCGGGTCATCGTTGCCGGCCAGGATGTCGTCCTTGCCGCACTGGGTGGCCTCGAATTGCAGAGCGACCATCTGGATGTACTGGTTGGTGCTCTGCCGCCACTTCTTCTCCTTCGCAATCCGCTCAGCGAGATCCTTGCGCGGATCCGGCAGCGCGGGCTCTTCGCCCGGCGGCAAGTCCGCCGGCTGCTGGGCCCCGGTGGCGGGTGGCGCGGGGCTGCCCGTCGGGGCCGGGCTGGGAGCGGGAGCCGGCGACGGCGGTGGGTCCTGCGGATAGGGCCGCGGCTGCGCCCCCGGGCGGCCCGGAGTTCCCGATTGCGGGGCAGCCGGGGCGCCGGATTGCGGCGAAGCGGGAGCACCGGATTCGGGCGGTTGCCCCGCATTCGGCGCCGGTCCGCCTGGGGCGGGCGCAGTGCCGCCCGGCTGCTGCGGTTCCTGCTGCGGTTCTTGGGCAGCGGGCTGGGCAGGCATCGAGTTCATCACCGGCCGGATGTACAGCCGTGCGGTCTGCCCGAGGTTGCGAGCTTCGTTGCCGTCGTTTCCGGGAACCGTAATGACCAGGTTGTCCCCGTCCACAACGACCTCGGAGCCAGACACACCGAGCCCGTTGACCCGGGCGCTGATGATCTGCTGGGCCTGGGCCAGCGCCTCGCGGCTGGGGGCCGAGCCGTCCGGGGTCCGCGCGGTCAGCGTGACCCGGGTGCCGCCCTGCAGGTCAATACCCAGTTTGGGGGCCGCCTTCTTGTCCCCGGTGAGGAAAACCAGCAGGTAGACGCCGATCAACAGGACCAGAAACACCGACAGGTAGCGGGCAGGATGCACCGGCGCAGAAGACGACGCCACGTTCCGTTTATCTCCTTGAAATTCCGTTCTTACCCCCGACAGAGCCTACGTGGCGCTGCGGGGCGCGTGCGTCACGCACGCGGCTTGCCATGTTCGGACCCCGAACCCCGATCACAGCTCCTTGGCTGTGTGGCTTTCCGAGATTTCTGGGCTTTCTGCATCGAGGTCGCCGTCGGAGTCGTCATCGGGCAGGATCCGGTCGCGTACGGCCAGCTTCATCCAGGTCGTGACCACACCGGGGGCGATCTCGAGGTCGACGGTGTCCTCGGTGATGCCGACGACGGTGGCCTGTAGGCCAGAAGTAGTGTGCACCCGGTCGCCAGGCTCGAGCGACTCGTGCAGGTCAATGGTGGCCTGCATGGCCTTGCGCTGCCGTCGCGAGGCGAAGTACATGAAGCCGCCCATGATGAGCAGGAACGGCAAAAATAGGACGAAACTCTCCATCAACACGCCTGTCTTTCGAATCGGCATTCCCTCGGCATTCGAGGACGGCGCCGAGCGTGACACCGGGCTCGCGCGCCTCGTAACGGTCCAGTCTGCCATTCCCGCAGGTCGTACCCCGACGGGCACCCGCCCCATTGCCGTCCCGCCCCACAGGGATCGCCGGGCTGCGGTGAGCAGATACGCTTTTACCCGCGACGCGACCCCCGCGCCGCGCGAGAGGAGAACACCCGTGGCCAGCCTCGATCAAAGTCGTCTCTTGGTCACCGAAATCCCCGGCCCCGCGTCGTTGGAGCTCAACAAGCGCCGGGCCACGGCGGTGTCGGGTGGCGTCGGGGTCACCCTGCCGGTGTTCGTGGTTCGCGCGGGTGGCGGAATCGTGGAGGACGCCGACGGCAACCGGCTGATCGACCTCGGCTCCGGCATCGCCGTCACGACTATCGGCAATTCGGCGCCCCGCGTGGTGGACGCGGTACGGGACCAGGTGGAGCAGTTCACCCACACCTGCTTCATGGTGACCCCCTACGAGCATTACGTGGCCGTCGCCGAACAGCTCAATCGGATCACCCCGGGCTCCGGCGAGAAGCGGACGGTGCTGTTCAACTCCGGCGCCGAGGCGGTGGAGAACTCCATCAAGGTCGCCCGCGCGCACACCCGTAAGCAGGCCGTGGTCGCGTTCGACTACGCCTACCACGGCCGCACCAACCTGACGATGGCGCTGACCGCCAAGTCCATGCCGTACAAGAGCGGCTTCGGCCCCTTTGCGCCGGAGATCTACCGCGCACCGGTGTCCTACCCCTACCGGGACAACCTGCTCGACAAAGACATCGCCACCGACGGTGAGCTTGCCGCCGAACGCGCCATCAACCTCATCGACAAGCAGATCGGCGCCGCCAACCTGGCCGCGGTCATCATCGAACCGATCGCGGGCGAGGGCGGCTTCATCGTTCCGGCCGACGGTTTCCTGCCCGCGCTGCAGCGGTGGTGCCGCGACAACGACGTGGTGTTCATCGCCGACGAGGTGCAGACCGGATTTGCCCGCACCGGCGCCATGTTCGCGTGCGACCACGAGAACGTCGAGCCCGACCTGATCGTCACCGCCAAAGGCATCGCCGACGGATTCCCCTTGTCGGCGGTCACCGGCCGGGCCGAGATCATGGACGCCCCGCACACCAGCGGCTTGGGCGGCACCTTCGGCGGCAACCCGGTCGCGTGTGCGGCGGCCCTGGCCACCATCGAAACGATCGAACGCGACGGCATGGTCGAACGGGCCCGCCAGATCGAACGACTGGTGATGGACCGATTGCTGCGCCTGCAAGCCGCCGATGACCGTCTCGGCGATGTGCGCGGCCGCGGCGCCATGATCGCCATGGAGCTGGTGAAATCGGGCACTGCCGAACCCGACGCTGCGCTCACCCAAAAGCTGGCCGCCGCCGCCCATGCTGCCGGCGTAATTGTCTTGACGTGCGGAATGTTCGGCAACGTGATCCGGCTGCTGCCACCACTGACGATCAGCGACGAGCTGCTGTCCGAAGGCCTCGACATCCTGTGCCAGATCCTGGCCGACCTCTAGCCGGCCCGTCCCCCATCCGTCGACACCCGGACTCGGCGGTGGGGTAGATCACACCCTTTGGCGACACTTGGCCCGGCCGAGGCATTGAGAAAGTTATTTACTTTAGCTAACGTTCTAGTTGTCTAGCGCAACGTCGCGCGGTCAAATTCTCGATTTTCTGAGCTATTGCAAGGATCTGCCATGTCGCCAATCACGCGTGAAGAGCGGCTCGAGCGCCGCATCCAGGACCTCTACGCCAACGACCCGCAGTTCGCCGCCGCCAAACCCGCCACGGCGATCACCGCAGCAATCGAGCGGCCGGGTCTACCGCTACCCCAGATCATCGAGACCGTCATGACCGGATACGCCGATCGGCCGGCTCTCGCTCAGCGCTCGGTCGAATTCGTGACCGATGCCGGCACCGGCCACACCACGCTGCGACTGCTCCCCCACTTCGAAACCATCAGCTACGGCGAGCTTTGGGACCGCATCAGCGCACTGGCCGACGTGCTCAGCACCGAACAGACGGTGAAACCGGGCGACCGGGTCTGCTTGTTGGGCTTCAACAGCGTCGACTACGCCACGATCGACATGACTTTGGCGCGGCTGGGCGCGGTGGCCGTACCACTGCAGACCAGCGCGGCGATAACCCAGCTGCAGCCGATCGTCGCCGAGACCCAGCCCACCATGATCGCGGCCAGCGTCGACGCACTCGCTGACGCCACCGAATTGGCTCTGTCCGGTCAGACCGCTACCCGAGTACTGGTGTTCGACCACCACCGGCAGGTTGACGCACACCGCGCAGCGGTCGAATCCGCCCGGGAGCGCCTGGCTGGCTCGGCGGTCGTCGAAACCCTGGCCGAGGCCATCGCGCGCGGCGACGTGCCCCGCGGTGCGTCCGCCGGCTCGGCGCCCGGCACCGATGTGTCCGACGACTCGCTCGCGCTACTGATCTACACCTCGGGCAGCACCGGTGCGCCCAAGGGCGCGATGTACCCCCGACGCAACGTTGCGACCTTCTGGCGCAAGCGCACCTGGTTCGAAGGCGGCTACGAGCCGTCGATCACGCTGAACTTCATGCCAATGAGCCACGTCATGGGCCGCCAAATCCTGTACGGCACGCTGTGCAATGGCGGCACCGCCTACTTCGTGGCGAAAAGCGATCTCTCCACCTTGTTCGAAGACCTGGCGCTGGTGCGGCCCACCGAGCTGACCTTCGTGCCGCGCGTGTGGGACATGGTGTTCGACGAGTTTCAGAGTGAGGTCGACCGCCGCCTGGTCGACGGCGCCGACCGGGTCGCGCTCGAAGCCCAGGTCAAGGCCGAGATACGCAACGACGTGCTCGGTGGACGGTATACCAGCGCACTGACCGGCTCCGCCCCGATCTCCGACGAGATGAAGGCGTGGGTCGAGGAGCTGCTCGACATGCATCTGGTCGAGGGCTACGGCTCCACCGAGGCCGGGATGATCCTGATCGACGGAGCCATTCGGCGCCCGGCGGTACTCGACTACAAGCTGGTCGATGTTCCCGACCTGGGTTACTTCCTGACCGACCGGCCACATCCGCGGGGCGAGTTGCTGGTCAAGACCGATAGTTTGTTCCCGGGCTACTACCAGCGAGCCGAAGTCACCGCCGACGTGTTCGATGCTGACGGCTTCTACCGGACCGGCGACATCATGGCCGAGGTCGGCCCCGGACAGTTCGTGTACCTCGACCGCCGCAACAACGTGTTGAAGCTGTCGCAGGGCGAGTTCGTCACCGTCTCCAAACTCGAAGCGGTGTTTGGCGACAGCCCACTGGTACGGCAGATCTACATCTACGGCAACAGCGCCCGTGCCTACCTGTTGGCGGTGATCGTCCCCACCCAGGAGGCGCTGGACGCCGTGCCTGTCGAGGAGCTCAAGGCGCGGCTGGGCGACTCGCTGCAAGAGGTCGCAAAGGCCGCCGGCCTGCAGTCCTACGAGATCCCGCGCGACTTCATCATCGAAACAACACCATGGACGCTGGAGAACGGCCTGCTCACCGGCATCCGCAAGTTGGCCAGGCCGCAGCTGAAAAAGCATTACGGCGAGCTTCTCGAGCAGATCTACACGGACCTGGCACACGGCCAGGCCGACGAACTGCGCTCGCTGCGCCAAAGCGGTGCCGATGCGCCGGTGCTGGTGACGGTGTGCCGCGCGGCGGCCGCGCTGTTGGGCGGCAGCGCCTCTGACGTCCAGCCCGATGCGCACTTCACCGATTTGGGCGGCGACTCGCTGTCGGCGCTGTCGTTCACCAACCTGCTGCACGAGATCTTCGACATCGAAGTGCCGGTGGGCGTCATCGTCAGCCCCGCCAACGACTTGCAGGCCCTGGCCGACTACGTCGAGGCGGCTCGCAAACCCGGCTCGTCACGGCCGACCTTCGCCTCGGTCCACGACGCCTCGAATGAGCAGGTCACCGAGGTGCATGCCGGTGACCTGTCCCTGGACAAATTCATCGATGCCGCAACCCTGGCCGAAGCTCCCCGGCTGCCCGCCGCAAACACCCAAGTGCGCACCGTGCTGCTGACCGGCGCCACCGGCTTCCTCGGGCGCTACCTGGCCCTGGAATGGCTGGAGCGGATGGACCTGGTCGACGGCAAACTGATCTGCCTGGTCCGGGCCAAGTCCGACACCGAAGCACGGGCGCGGCTGGACAAGACGTTCGACAGCGGCGCCCCCGAACTGCTGGCCCACTACCGCGCACTGGCCGGCGACCACCTCGAGGTGCTCGCCGGTGACAAGGGCGAAGCCGACCTCGGACTGGACCGGCAGACCTGGCAACGCCTGGCCGACACGGTCGACCTGATCGTCGACCCCGCGGCCCTGGTCAACCACGTACTGCCATACAGCCAGCTGTTCGGGCCCAACGCGCTGGGCACCGCCGAGCTGCTGCGGCTGGCGCTCACCTCCAAGATCAAGCCCTACAGCTACACCTCGACAATCGGTGTCGCCGACCAGATCCCGCCGTCGGCGTTCACCGAGGACGCCGACATCCGGGTCATCAGCGCCACCCGCGCGGTCGACGACAGCTACGCCAATGGCTATTCGAACAGCAAGTGGGCCGGCGAGGTGCTGTTGCGCGAGGCGCATGTCCTGTGTGGCCTGCCGGTTGCGGTGTTCCGCTGCGACATGATCCTGGCCGACACCACATGGGCGGGACAGCTCAACGTGCCGGACATGTTCACCCGGATGATCCTGAGCCTGGCGGCCACCGGTATCGCGCCGGGTTCGTTCTATGAGCTTGCGGCCGACGGCGCCCGGCAACGCGCCCACTATGACGGTCTGCCCGTCGAGTTCATCGCCGAGGCGATTTCGACTTTGGGTGCGCAGAGCCAGGATGGGTTCCACACGTATCACGTGATGAACCCTTACGACGACGGCATCGGACTCGACGAGTTCGTCGACTGGCTCAACGAGTCCGGTTGCCCCATCCAGCGCATCGCTGACTATGGCGACTGGCTGCAGCGCTTCGAAACCGCACTGCGCGCACTGCCCGATCGGCAGCGGCACAGCTCACTGCTGCCGCTGTTGCACAACTATCGGCAGCCGGAGCGGCCCGTCCGCGGGTCGATCGCCCCTACCGATCGCTTCCGGGCAGCGGTGCAAGAGGCCAAGATCGGCCCCGACAAAGACATTCCGCACGTCGGCGCGCCGATCATCGTGAAGTACGTCAGCGACCTGCGCCTACTCGGCCTGCTCTGAGGACGGGGACAAGTCCAACGGCCCGAACCCATCGTGGAGCTGGGCGGTGTTTGCAAATTTTTTGCTAACAATGTGAATTTTCTATGCGCTGCGCGTGAGGTGGGTGTCACATTCTTATAGGAGACTGACCGCCCTACCGCAGGAGCGCCAACGATGTCGTCTTTTGTAATCGCAACACCTGAGTTCTTGACCGCGGCAGCAAACGATTTGAGTGGGATCGGGGATGCCGTGCGGGCGGCTACCGGGGCAGCGGCGCCGTCGACCACGGCGATAGCCCCGCTGGCCGGCGACGAGGTATCAGCGGCTGTCACCCGAATGTTTGGCGCCTACGCGCAAGAATTTCAAACGCTCAGCGCGCGCATGGAGCAGTTCCATACCGACTTTGTGCGGGCACTACTTACCGGCGCAGGAGCCTATTCGGGGGCTGAGGCCGCCAACGCCTCGCCGCTGCAAACCCTGGAGCAGGACCTGCTGGCGGGCATCAACGCCCCCAGCCAAATGCTGACCGGGCGCCCGCTGATCGGCAACGGCGCCAATGGGGTGGACGGCACCGGGGCGGCCGGCGGGGACGGCGGGTGGCTGGTAGGCAACGGCGGCAACGGCGGGTCGGGCGCGCCCGGGCAGGCTGGTGGCGCGGGCGGATCAGCGGGCCTGTGGGGTGCCGGCGGGGCCGGCGGCGCCGGCGGCAGCTGCCAGTCAATTTCTTCGGCGCATGCCGGCTCCGACGGCGGCATCGGTACCGGCGGCAACGGCGGTCTCGGCGGCAACGGCGGTCTCGGCGGCAACGGCGGTCTCGGCGGCAACGGTGGGGCCGGCAGCATCGGCACCACCGGCACCGACGGCACCGCCCCGACCACGGGCGGCCCCGGTGGCGCCGGGGGTGACGGAGGCGCTGGCGGCGCCGGTATCGGTGGGGTCGGCGGCGGGTCCGGTGGCAACGGCGGTATCAACACCGGCACCGGCGGCACCGCCAGCGCGAGCGGCGGTACCGGCGGCAATGGCGGTGCCGGCGGCAATGGCGGGGCGCCCGGCGCCGCCAACGCCATCGGCGGTCAGGGCGGCCAAGGCGGTATTGGCGGAAATGGCGGAAATGGCGGCAACAACACCTCTGGCATCGATACCGCCGTCGGATATGCCGGCGGTGGCGGAGGAGGTGGCGCGGGCGGCCACGGCGGCAACGGCGGAGGCAACGGTGCCCTCGGCGGCCAAGGCGGCACCGGCGGCACCGGCGGCACCGCATCCAGTAGCAACACCGGCCCGACCCCCAGCGCCGGTACCGGCGGAGGCGGTACCGGCGGAGGCGGTGGCGGAGGAGGCGCGGGTGCCGCCGCCGGGACGGGTGCCGTCGGCGGGGGCGGCGGTGGAGGTGGCGCCGCCGGCGGCGCCGGTGGCGCCGCCGGAAATGGAGGCGCGGGAGGCAACGCCATAGCGTTCGCCGGCAGCACCACCTTCAGCAGCGCCTTCGGCGGCTCCGGAGGCACCGGGGCTCCCGGGGGCACCGGCGGCGGGGGCGGCGGCGGTCCCCTGGCCTCCACCTTGAGCCTTGACGCTGGTAACGGCGCCGATGGAGTCAACGGCGGCACCGGAGGAACGGGCACCACCAGCGGCGGCTCGGGCGGCACGGGTGGGGGCGCGGGCGGCCAGGGCGGCAATTCCTTCCAATTTGTGCCCAGCGCCGCGGGCGGCGCCGGCCAGTCCGGTTAGTACCGGCGCCGGCCGGCGGCCAGGTCGCTCTACCCGGCTACACGCCGGCGCGGTGTCGGCGGAACGGGTGAAACGCCAGGCCGTGATGCTCGGCCTCGGCCTCGCTCTCCTCGGGTTCCTTCGGCGCTTCCTCTTCCGTTGCCTCGTCCTTTGACTTGGGATCCTTGGACTCGGGCTCGTCCTGCGGCTCCTCCTCGGCTGTCTGGTCCGCCTCGGGCGCGTAGGCCGCATAGGCCGGCGCGGGTACCGGTTGGATATCGCGCGCCAATCGCGCCACCAGCCTTGCCAAGACGGCACCGGCCAAGAACACGATCACCACACCCAGGCCCGAAAAGTACGAGACCTCGATGAGGGCGCGTTTGAAGTTCGTGGCCGCGACCGGGTCGCCAACGGAGCCGATCCTCAACAGTGGGGCGAGCGAAACTCCGACCACAAACCAGGCTCCGGCAAGACCGGCCAGCCAGCCACCGAACACCGCACTGGCGCGGTTTGTGGAAATGATCAATAGCAGACCAGCGACCACGGTCACGATGCCAGGCAACACCTCCAGCCAGCCGCGGGCGGCGGTCCACGCGTGGCCGGGGGTATAGCCGAAATCGAAGCTAGGCCCGACAAATGGGATCAGCGCTCCCCAGGCGCCCAGAACCACTAGAAGTATCCCGGTCACCGCGCCGCGCGAGCGTGGCATGCCCAACCGGGCGGGGCGATCTTCTGTGTGCGTCATCGCAATCTCCTCTTCCGATACCTTTTCGGGTACCCGAAAGCTGAGGCGATGTAACGCCCGTCACAGGATCAAGGCAGCAGCGAATCGCCCTACGACGCGAGCCCGAGCCCGAGCAGGACCAGGCTGATCACCGGAAACAGGCCCTGCGTCACCGCGGCTCGCGCCTTGTCCGGCGCCGAGATCAACAACACGACCGCCGCCGCGGCCATCGATCCGACGCCGGCGAAGATGAGTGCGGCTCCGATCCCGTTGTGGCCCATGGCCACACCGGCGATGCCCAATCCGCCGACAATCGCCAGAAACAGGTTGTAGAAGCCCTGATTGAAGGCCAGCAGCTTGGTGGTTTCAGCTTCCTCCGCCGTCGTGCCAAACGTCGCGCAGGTGCGCGGCGAGGTCCAGGTCAGCGACTCCATGGTGAAGATATAGACGTGCAGCAGTCCCGCCAGCGCGGCAAATATCAACCCGGCGATGATCATCATCACGGCCTTCCACTCGAACTACTCGAACGGCACCGGCTCGGTTCACCCGGCGGGTGGAGTCGGGTATGCGCGACCATACCGGCCCGGACCTGGCTCGAAACGCCAGGTTGGGAGCAGATCGGGAAACGGCGCCCCAAAAGCCCCACGCATTCCTAGTATGTGTAAGGCACATCACACAGGTGGAGGTTGAAATGGCGTTTGTGATCGCGGCCCCGGAGCTGGTGAGCGCGGCAGCCGAGAACGTGGCGAGTATCGGCACTTCGTTGGGCGCGGCCAACGCCGCCGTCGCGGCGTCGACCACCAGCGTGCTCTCGGCGGGCGCCGATGACGTGTCGCAGGCCATCGCCGCACTACTGAGTAGTCACGGCGCGCAATATCAAGCGCTCAGCGCTCAGGCCGCGCAGTTCCACCAGGGCTTCATGCAGCTACTCAACTCTGCCGGCGGAGCCTACGCCGGCGCAGAAGCCGCCAACGTCTCCCCACTGCAGACCTTGGAATCCAACGTGGTGGGCGCACTGAACACACCCACCCAGGCGATCTTCGGACGGCCACTGATCGGCGACGGCGCCAACGGAACCGCGACGAGCCCCAACGGCGGTGCCGGCGGATTCTTGTACGGCAACGGCGGCAACGGCTACAGCTTCACCAGCGGGGGCACCCAGAGTGGCGGCACCGGCGGCTCGGCCGGACTGATCGGCAACGGCTACAGCTTCACCAGCGGGGGCACCCAGAGTGGCGGCACCGGCGGCTCGGCCGGACTGATCGGCAACGGCGGCAACGGCGGCAACGGCTTCCTCGGCGGGGCCGGCGGAGCCGCGGGCAGCGGCGGCTGGCTCGCCGGTAGCGGCGGCAACGGAGGTGCCGGGGGCTCGGTGACCGGCGTCGGCGAGGTCGGCGGCGCAGGCGGGGCTGGCGGCAGCGCTCCCTTGCTGGGCTGGGGCGGCAATGGCGGGGCTGGCGGTGACTCCACTCAGGGCGCCGGTGGGATGGGCGGTGCGGGCGGCGGCCTGCTGTTCGGCCTGGGCGGCTCCGGTGGGGCCGGCGGCGTTGCCACCGATGCCACCGGCATCGGCGGCACCGGCGGCACCGGTGGCGAGAGCGGCGTGATCATCGGCTACGCCCAGTCCGGGGCCGGCGGCATCGGTGGCTACGGCGGCGACATCGGTGGCACCGGCGGCGCCGGCGGCGTGGCCGGTGTGTTCGTCGGCGCGGGTGTCGGAGGGTTCGGCGGCATGGGCGGCGCCGGCACAACCGGTGGCGCGGTCGGTGTCGGCGGCCAGGGCGTCACACTCACGGGACTGGGCGTCGGTGGCATCGGCGGCGTTGGCGGATTCGGCACTGCCACCGGCGGGGACGGCGGCGCGGGCGGCCCCAAGGCGCCGCGCTGTGGGGCGCGGGCTTCGGCGGCGATGGTGCTGTCGGTGGCAACAGTTTCGTCGGAGCAGGCGGCAACGGCGGTGACGGCGGCAACGGCGGCAACATCGGGGTAGTTGCCAACGGCACCTTCACCCAAACGCTTTTCGGTGACGGCGGCAACGGCGGCAACGGCGGCACCGGCGGCACCCCTGGCACCGGCGGCGCCGGCGGCAGCGGCGGCATATTGATCGGCGCCGACGGGACGAACGGATCCTGATATCGGGCTGGCCGCGGCGCGCGGACACACGCGCCACCCCGCTGCGGCCACTCGTCACACCCATTTGGCGGACAAAAGCGCCGGTTGACCCAGGTCGGCCGGGGCGGCACAAAACCTGAGACAAATAGTCTCACCAAACGAAGGCAACCCCAACCAAGTTCAGTAAGAATGGCTTCTTTCGCTTGTTGGTGCGGGTGACCTGACTTGGGTGGAGGCCTCGATGGCGTTTGTGTTCGCGACTCCGGAGCTAGTGAGCGCGGCGGCGCAAGATGTGGCAAACATCGGCACATCGTTGGGCGCGGCCAACGCCGCCGTCGCAGCACCGACCACCAGCGTGCTGGCAGCGGGTGGCGATGAGGTGTCGCACGCCATCGCCACAATGCTGAGGAATCACGGAGCGCAATACCAAGCGCTCAGCGCCCAGGGCGCCCAGGTACACCAGCGCATTGTCCAGCTGCTCAACTCGGCCAGCGGAGTCTACGCAAGCGCAGAGGCCGCCAACGCCTCCCCACTGCAGACCCTGGAATCCACCGTGCTGGACGCGGTGAACACACCCACCCAGGCGCTGTTCGGGCGCCCGCTGATCGGCAACGGCGCCAACGGAACCGCGACAAGCCCCAACGGCGGTGCCGGCGGCATCCTGTACGGCAACGGCGGCAACGGCTACAGCTTCACCAGCGGGGGCCTCCAAAACGGCGGCAGCGGCGGCTCGGCCGGACTGATCGGCAACGGCGGCAACGGCGGCAACGGCTTCCTCGGCGGGACCGGCGGAGCCGGTGGCAGCGGCGGCTGGCTCGCCGGCAGCGGCGGCAACGGCTTCCTCGGCGGGACCGGCGGAGCCGGTGGCAGCGGCGGCTGGCTCGCCGGCAGCGGCGGCAACGGGGGTGCCGGAGGTTCGGTGAGCGGCATCGGCGAGATCGCGGGTGCAGGCGGGGCCGGCGGCAACGCGCCCTTGCTGGGCTGGGGCGGCAACGGCGGGGTCGGCGGCAACGCTCCCCAGGGCACCGGCGGTATCGGCGGGGCCGGCGGCGCGCTCTCGGCCGTCGGCGGCACATGGCCTGGGCGGCGCCGGCGGCATGGGCGGTTCAGCCACCGCCGTTACCCCCCACACCGGAGGTACCGGCGGTGTGGGCGGTGAGGGCGGCGCCGTGTTCGGCTACGCCCAGGGCGGCACCGGCGGCATCGGCGGTTTCGCCAACGACACCGGCGGCCTGGGCGGCCAGGGCGGTGACGCCACAGCGCTGCTTGGTGTCGGAGTTGGCGGCGCCGGCAGCATCGGCGGCGCCGGCAACGCCGCCGCCAGCGCGGGCGGTGCGGGCGGCGGAGGAGCCGCACTCGTCGGTGTCGGCGTCGGCGGTATCGGTGGTATCGGTGGCTTCGCAAACGGCACCAGCGGCGCCGGGGGCGCGGGTGGTTCCGGCGCGGCCGTGATGGGCTTGGGCGTCGGCGGCGCCGGCAGCATCGGCGGATTCGCCAACGACTTCGGCGGCGCCGGTGGCCAGGGCGGTCAGGGCGCCGTGCTCATCGGCGCGGGCTTCGGCGGTGCGGGCGGCGACGGCGGCTCGGCAACCGTCAACGCCGTGGGCAATGGCGGCGACGGCGGCAACGCGGGCGCGTTGTTCGGCATCGGCGCCGGTGGACACGGTGGCAACGCCGGCAGTGGCGTAGGGGCGGCCAACGGCGGCAGCGTCGGGGTGATTTCCGACGGCTCGTTCACCCCGACACCCGTGGGCTACGGGGGCAACGGCGTCAATGGAGGAACCGGCGGCACCGGCGGCAGCGGCGGCACGCTGATCGGCACCGATGGGACGAACGGCTCTCCCTAGCCAGCACCGCCGCCCGGCCCACTCGCTACTCGAACAGCCCCGGCTGATTCGCTCCCGCCGGTGGCGTCATGCCCAGGTGAGTCCAGGCCAGTGCGGTGGCCACCCGGCCGCGTGGAGTGCGCGCGACCATGCCGGCACGGACCAGGAACGGCTCACACACCTCCTCCACGGTGCTGGCCTCCTCCCCTACCGCCACCGCCAGCGTCGACACACCTACCGGACCCCCACTGAAACTGCGGGTCAGGGCGGAAAGCACGGCACGGTCCAGCCGATCCAGGCCCAGCTCGTCGACGTCGTAAACCGCCAGCGCCGCCTTGGCGACATCACGGGTGATCACCCCGTCGGCACGAACCTCGGCAAAGTCACGGACGCGGCGCAACAGCCGGTTGGCGATCCGCGGAGTCCCGCGTGACCGGCGGGCGATCTCGGCCCCCGCGTCCGCACCGAGTTGGATGCCCAGAATTCCGGCGGAACGGACCAGCACTCGCTCCAGCTCAGCGGGCTCATAAAAATCCATGTGTGCGGTGAAACCGAACCGGTCACGCAGCGGCCCCGTCAACGCGCCGGATCGGGTGGTGGCCCCGACCAGGGTGAACGGCGCGACGTCCAGCGGAATCGATGTCGCCCCCGGCCCTTTGCCGACCACCACGTCGACCCGGAAATCCTCCATGGCCAGATAGAGCATCTCCTCGGCGGGCCGGGCGATGCGGTGAATCTCGTCGATGAACAGCACGTCATGCTCGACCAGGTTGGACAACATCGCGGCCAGATCGCCGGCCCGCTCGAGCGCGGGACCCGATGTCATCCGCAGGGAGGAACCAAGCTCGGCCGCGATGATCATCGCCAGCGAGGTCTTCCCGAGCCCGGGCGGACCGGACAACAGAATGTGATCCGGTGTGCCGCCGCGATTCTTGGCGCCCTGAATCACCAGCTGAAGTTGTTCGCGCACCCGTGGCTGGCCGATGAACTCACGCAATGAGCGCGGCCGCAGGCTGACGTCGACATCGCCATCGCCAACGGTCAGCGCCGGTGAGACCTCGCGCTCATCGGGATCGGTGCTCATCGACTATCGTGCCTTCCCCAACAACGACAGGGCGGCACGCAGCGCGCTCGATGTCGTCGCCTCGCCGTCGCCGGCCAACACCTTGTCGGTGGCTTCCTCGGCCTGCTTGGCGGCGAACCCGAGGCCGACCAGGGCTTCGACCACCGGAGCGCGCACGGTGTGACCGTTTACCGCGGGCGCGGTGGCGGCCGAACCCGCTGGACCGACTTTGTCGCGCAGCTCCACCACCATTCGCTCGGCGCCGCGTTTGCCAATTCCGGGTACCCGGGTCAGCGCGGTGACATCGCCGTCGGCCAACGCCTGCCGAAGCCCGTTGGCATCGTGCACCGACAGCGTCGCCATCGCCAACCGGGGCCCCACTCCAGACACCGACAGCAGTGTCAGGAACAGATCGCGGGTCTCCCCGTCAACGAAGCCGTACAGGGTCATCGAATCCTCGCGCACGATCATCGCGGTGATCAGGCGGGCATCGGTCCCCTGCCGCAGCGTCGCCAGAGTCGACGGCGTCGCGTTCACCCGATAGCCGACACCGGCGGCCTCGATGACCACGTGATCGAGTGCCACCTCGAGTACCTCACCGCGCAGCGACGAGATCATCGGGCGGCCTTGAGTTTGGCGGTATAGCTGCGCCGTTGTTGTTCGGCCAGCGCATGTGCTTTGGCCATCTGGGCGATCATAGGCGCCCTCCAGCAATGACAGATTGCCAACGCCAGTGCGTCGGCGGCGTCGGCCGGCGTCGGTTTGGTCTGCAGCGCAAGAATTCTGGTGACCATCGCGGTGACCTGTGCCTTGTCGGCGGTACCGTTGCCGGTGACCGCCGCCTTCACCTCGCTCGGGGTATGAAAGTGCACCTCCACACCACGCTTGGCCGCCGCCAGTGCGACCACGCCGCCGGCCTGCGCGGTGCCCATCACGGTCTTCACATTTTGCTGGGAGAACACCCGCTCGATCGCAACCACATCCGGACGATGCGTCTCCAGCCAGTGTTCAACGGCCTCGTTGATGGCCAGCAGCCGACTCGACAACGGGGCATCTGACGGCGTGCGCACCACGTCGACGTCCAGCGCAGTGAGCTGCCGACCCTGGCCGCTCTCGATCAGAGACAGCCCACACCGCGTCAACCCGGGGTCGACACCCATCACCCGCACTGCATGCTCCCACCTTCAGCCCTGCCGGGTCCGAACAATTGTTCGATAGCCTAGCGGCTGGCCGCCACACCGGCCGGCAGGACACGCGCGAGTTGCTCACCCAATCAATGCGGTTTGGCTGCACCCGGCCCCGGCGAAGCTGTTACGTTTGAGCACCATCGATGCGCCGTGATTGGCAAACCACTTCGCGGCAGCGCGGTACTGGAGGGTATGCGTGGGAACTCTGCTGGTTCTGCTGGCCGTGATGCTATTCATCGCCTCCATCATCGTTCTCACGGTGGCGCTGCGGCGGCCCAAGACACCAGCCAGACCCGGCCAGCGCCAAGATCCGCTCGCCTTCAACGCGATGCCGCAGTTCGGCCCACGGCAACTGGGCCCGGGTGCGATCGTCAGTTACGGCGGCGTCGACTATGTGGTGCGCGGATCGGTGACGTTCCGCGTGGGCCCCTTCGTGTGGTGGGAGCATCTGCTCGAAGGCGGCGACGAGCCGATCTGGTTCAGTGTCGAAGAGGATGAGGGGCGGCTGGAGCTCGCGATGTGGACCAAGCGCACCGATCTTGCGTTGCAGCCCAGCGGCGTTCACGTGGTCGACGGCGTCACGTTCCGGGAAGAGGAGCGGGGACGTGCCGGCTACACCACCGAGGGAACGACAGGGCTGCCGGCCGGCGGGGACATGGACTATGTCGACTACGTCAGTGCCGACGAGTCCGCGCTGCTGGGTTTCGAGCGCTGGGCGCCGGACATGCCGTGGGAGATCTCCACGGGTAAGACCGTGCTGACCGGCGAGCTGACCGTCTACCCCGCGCCCCCGGCCGCCGACTAGGGATTATCGGTGCCGCTTCATCAGCTCGCCGTGGTTCCGGCCGACGTTTCCGGGGCGCGCCTTGGGCTTGCGCTCAACGCGCCCGCGCCGCCGCCGCTGGCCACCTGCCGGATGGACCACCCCGATGGGGGTACGTTGCTGCTCGGCGTGCTGGGCGCATCACACGTCATCACCGTGGCGCACCGCGACGGCGACTTTTCCGAACAGGTCTCCTGCGCGGTTGGCGGCCACGGTGAAAGCCTTCCCGAGCGCACCGAGGCGCCCGGCTATCGCCTCCAATCACGCATCGAGACGCACGATGAATCGAGCTTCCGCAGCCTTGCGCACGACCTGCGACAGCGTTGCAGCCGCGACAACGGTTGGCTGGGCGGCGTGTTTCCCGGCGACGAGGCCGCGTTGACCGCACTGAGCGCCGAACCCGAGGGCAGGGGCTGGCGCTGGCATACCTGGCATCTGTACCCGCTGCACCCCGGCGGATCCGGCGGGACCGTCGTGCACACTACGAGTTGGTGGCATCCGTGAGCCGCAACCGGTTGTTCGTCATCGCCAGCGCGCTGGCCGTCGCCGCCTTGGTGGCCATGGTTTTCGGAGTATCCCTGTTGAACCGCAACATCGGCTCCTATATCGCCTCGCACTATCAGCAAGAATCACGTGACGTCAACGCAACGCGCTACCTCTGCGAAGGATCGCCCAAGCAGGTGGCCAACACACTGTCCAGATACAAGTCACCGGCCGCGCGTGCGTCTTATGGCGAAACCGAGTACCTGCGCTACCGGCACAACATTGTCAGCGTCGGTCCCGCTGGCACCCATCCGTGCATCATCAAAGTCGAAAACCTCAGCGCCGGATACAACCACGGCTCGTACATCTTTCTCGGCCCCGGGTTCTATCCCGGATCTCCGTCGGGTGGTTCGGGCGGCAACCCCGGCGGCCCGGGCGGCAGCAAGTAAGACCCACTTGGCGCACACGCAAAGGAGACAGCCATGTACCAGGCCATCAACCAGGCCGGAGTCCAGTTCGGCACCCTCAGCGTCGATCCGCTCCTGCGGGGCGTGGTCGCCAGCGTTCTGTACTTCCTGGTCGCCTTCGCCATCCTGATCGTCGGCTTCGTGATGGTCAACCTGCTGACCCCGGGAAATCTGCGCACCCTGGTGTTCGTCGAACGTCGCCCCAACGCGGTCGTGCTGGCCTGCTCCATGTACGCCGCGCTGGCCCTGGTCATCATCAGCGCCATCTTCACCAGCTCCAACCAGCTCGGCGAGGGCCTGCTCGGGGTCGCGCTCTACGGGCTCGTCGGCGTCGCCCTGCAAGGGGCGGCGCTGGTAGTCCTCGAAATTGCAGTGCCGGGCCGCTTTCGGGATCACATCGAGGCGACCCAACTGCATCCGGCAGCCTTTGCCACCGCGGTGATGCTGCTGTCGGTGGGAGGTGTGATCGCTGCCGCGCTGTCATGACCGCGACTGATCACGCACTGGCACCCGACACCGTCGGGACCGTGACGGCCTCGGGACGCTGGCGGGCACTGCTGCTGGCGGCCGTCGCGGCCTGTGCGGCGTGCGGCATCATCTACGAACTCGCACTGCTCACGCTGTCGACCAGCCTGGATGGTGGCGGCATCGTGGCCACCTCGTTGATCGTGGCCGGCTACATCGCCGCGCTGGGTGCCGGTGCCCTGCTGGTCAAACCGCTGCTGGCGCACGCGGCCATCGCCTTCATCGCGGTCGAAGTCCTGCTGGGCATCATCGGCGGGCTGTCCGCGGCGGCGCTTTACGTGGCGTTCGCCTTCATCGATGGGTCGACCTGGGTGCTTGCGCTGGGCACCGCCCTGATCGGCGGACTGGTCGGTGCCGAGGTCCCACTGCTGATGACGCTCCTGCAGCGCGGCCGGTTGGCCGAGGCGGCCGACACCGGCCGCACCCTGGCCAACCTCAACGCCGCCGACTATCTGGGGGCCCTGATCGGTGGACTGGTCTGGCCTTTCGTCCTGCTGCCGCATCTGGGCATGATCCGCGGTGCGGCCGCCACCGGCATCGTCAACCTGGTGGCGGCGGCCGTCGTGTCGATCTTCCTGCTCCGTCAGGTCGTTTCCACCCGGCAGCTGGCGATGGCGCTGTGCTCTCTACTTGCCGCGCTCGGGCTGCTGGTCACGCTGCTGGTCCATGCCCGCGACATCGAGACCACCAGCCGCCAAGAGCTTTACGCCGACCCGATCATCGCCTACCGCCACACCTCCTACCAGGAGATCGTGGTGACCCGGCGCGGCAACGACCTGCGTCTGTACCTCGATGGCGGGCTACAGTTCTCCACCCGAGACGAGTACCGCTACACCGAAAGCCTGGTCTACCCGGCACTGGGTGACGGCGCCCGCTCGGTGCTGGTGCTGGGCGGCGGTGACGGACTGGCGGCCCGTGAACTGCTGCGCCTGCCCCGCATCGAGCGGATCGTGCAGGTGGAACTGGACCCCGCGGTCATCGAGCTGGCGCGCACCACCATGCGCGAGGCCAACGGTGGTGCGCTGGATGACCCGCGCGTGCAGGTGGTGATCGGCGACGCGATGAAATGGCTGCGCGGGACTGACTCGGGCCAGTCCCGCCGCTTCGACGCGGTCATCGTCGACCTGCCCGATCCGGATACTCCGGCGTTGGGGCGGCTGTATTCCGCCGAGTTCTATGCGCTTGCCGCCCACGCCCTGGCCCCCGATGGCTTGATGGTGGTGCAGGCCGGCAGCCCGATTTCCACCCCGACCGCGTTCTGGCGCACCGTCTCAACCATCAAGGCCGCCGGATATGCGGTCACGCCCTACCACGTCCACGTGCCCACCTTCGGCGACTGGGGATTCGCCCTGGCCAGGCGGGGTGGCACCGCGCCCATCCCCGCCGTACCGGCCGACGCACCGTCGCTGCGCTTCCTCAACCAGCCGGTGCTCAACGCCGCCACCGTGTTCTCCAGCGACGTCGGACCCAACATGCTCGAGCCGTCCACCCTGGACAATCCGCGCATCGTCGAGGACATGCGCCGAGGATATAGGTGATCGCGGCCGGCTCTAGGGCAGGAATGGGTTGAAAACCGGCGGAATGATTTCGTTGCCGGTCACGCCGGTGAGCCGGATCCAAATCTGCGCGGGGATATTCACCAACTGGTAGACGCCGACTCCGAGCCATGAGACCGGTACCTGCAGGAAGCTGGGCACCGCATTGACGAGGTTTTCTACCTGCTCGTATACCACGAACGGAATCGTGGTCACGAGCGTGCGTGACGCCAGCCTCAGGCTGGTCGGAATATTCGGATACCCCTGCGCGGCGAAATCGGCGCTGAGCACACTGAAAAGGTTGTTGCCGGGGTCAACGTAGGTGCTGTCGAAACTGGGATCCGTCAGCGGCGCACCCTGCATGTACGGCAGCGGAGGAATGTGGAATTGGTCCAGGATTGTTGGTGTGGTGCTGACGATTTGCCATGAATTGTTGATAAATCCATCGTGGGCGTCGTTGTAGGCCTGATCGAAGATCAGGAAGGTTGCGGTCTCACGCGGCGATTGGAAGCCGTGAGTGAGACTGAACTGTTGGGCCCCCGTTTCACCATGGTCGGTGAGCACAAGCGTGGAGAATTCTTCGTGGTGCATTTGCTCCCAGTTGTATACCGCTCCCAATCTCCCACCGCCGTCTTGGGTTTGGGAACCAAGGTTGTAGTCCATGTTCCGAATGGCCAGCTGGTATTGCGGCGAATCACCACCGTACATATGTGCGTTGTTATCGACACCGACAAAGTACGAGAAGATGAGGTTTCCCTGTTGTGGATCGGCGGCCATAATCGCGGCCTGGGTCTTCGTGCCGACCAGGTTCTGCGTCGCGATCCAGTTCGTATCACCGGCGACCTGCGGGACGAACTCGATGTTGTCGGCCGGGTGCGAGCCGGCCCCGGCTATGTCGGCAATGACCGGCCAGTTTGCGATGACGGTGGTGTTGACCTGGTCGCCATAGGTGGCCTCGAGCTGGTTGTACACGGTCGACCAGGTGTCGTATGTCCAGGGAGTGAAGACGTTGTTGGACACGCCCGCCGTCTCGCTCCACACTCCGGTCTGGATGGTCGTCCACGAGGGGTTGGAGATGCTGGTGTGCCCGGAGATCGTCGACGCGGCGGTGACGCTATGCAGCATCAGCGCGTGGAAGTTCGGGGTGCCGGCGGGATCGGCCAGAATGCTGGCCAGGTTCGTGCCGTCGGTGCCGATCAACAGGAAATTCGCATCTGGTGCGGACAGAAAAAGAGCCAGGGCCTGTTGTTGAGACAGGTACAGCACGTCGGCGTGTCCCCCAGGGGTACCGGTGGCACCCGGGTTGCCTAACAAGGACAGCGCACTGCCGCCGAACCCTCCCGCCCCGCCGGCAATGTTTCCCGTTCCCCCCCTCCCGTACCGCCGGTCCCACCATTGCCCAGCAACCATCCGCCCGTGCCGCCGACGCCGCCGACGCCACCGCCGATGCCCCCGACGCCGCCGACGCCGCCGTTACCGATCAGCCCGGCGTTTCCGCCAGACCCTCCCTGCTGGCCCGGTGCCCCCGAGCCACCCGCCCCGCCATTGCCCCACAGAATGCCGCCGGCCCCACCGGCTTGGCCGGTGCCGGGCGCGCCATTGGCTCCTTCGCCGATCAACGGACGCCCCAACAGCAGGTTCGTGGGCGCGTTGACCACACCCAGAACGTCATCGATGAGGATCTGCAGTGGGTTGGCATTGGCGGCCTCCGCGGCCGCATACGCCCCGCTGGCCGTACTCAGCGCCTGCACAAATTGCTCGTAGAACACCGCCGCGCGCGCACTGAGCAGCTGGTACTCCTGAGCGTGGCCAGCAAACAACGAGGCGATCGCCGTCGACACTTCGTCTCCGGCAGCGGCCATCAACGTACTGGTCGGAGCAAACGCGGCCAGGTTCGCCGCCATGATCGAAGAAGCGATGCCCTCCGCATCTGCCGCCGCTGTCATCAATAGGTCCGGTGCAGCGATCAGATACGACATGTTGGCCCTCCAACTCGGCAAGCCCGCAACCATCGGCAGCTGTGACCCCGCTCATAATTGCACTTTTTCGGCGCGTTTCCGAGTACTAGATTCAGGCGGCCGACGCGGCATGGCACGCAACCGGCATCGCATCACATACGAATTCGCTGCTGCCGCAATGTGTTCAGCCGCCCCCGGTTCCGCCGTCGCCACCGCTGCCGCCGATGACCCCGTTGGGACCGGAGCCCGCAGAGCCGACCTGGCCGGACCATCCAAAGCCGCTATCGCCGCCATGGCCGCCGGTGCCACCACTTCCGCCGGGGGCACCCGTGCCGAAAGGCGGCGGAGTTCCTGTCCCGGTGCCACCGCCACCGCCGGCGCCTCCGGTGCCACCGCGTCCGGCCCCCGCGGTTCCGGTACCGCCGTCACCGCCATCGCCGCCGGTACCACCATCGCCGGCGTCAGCAAACAGGGACGCGTCAGCCCCGCGGCCGCCGTTGCCCCCGGAGCCGCCCTTGCCGCCCGCACCATTGGTGCCGTTGCCGCCGTCACCGCCGACGCCGCCGGTACCACCCTTGTTGTAAATGCCGGCGCCGGAGCGGCCGCCGGTGCCCCCGGAGCCGCCGTCGCCACCGCTGGAGCCGTTACTGCCGGCGCCTCCGTCGCCGTACTCGGGGTTGACGATGCCACCGCCGTCGGCATTGCCACCCGCGCCGCCATTGCCCCCGGCGCCACCGGCGCCGGTACCGCCAGTGGGGCCTGCCCCGGCCACAGTGACCCCATCACCGCTGGTACCGCCGGCCCCACCGGCACCACCGGTCCCACCACCACCGCCAGCGCCACCGTGGCCCCCGTTGCCGGCGAAGGGTTCAAACACGGTGGCATCGGCTCCGCCGCCGCCGGTGCCACCCTTGCCTCCGGTGCCGCCGGTTCCGCCCTTGCCGCCAAGGCCGCCGGCGCCGGCATCGCCGTCGTGGAATGCTCCGCCAGCGTGGGCCTGACCACCAATCCCACCGACGCCGCCGGCGCCACCGGCGCCACCGCTACCGCCCAGGCCGCCCCCGCCGCCCGCGCCACCCGCACCGTCCTGAACGCCAGCGACACCGGCGCCGCCCGCCGAACCACCGCCGCCCTGCCCGCCGGCGGCGCCGTTCCCCCGTCACCGCCGACACCGCCGGCCCCACCCTTGGCGCCGGCGGTTGCCGCACTGCCGCCATCTCCGCCGTCGCCTCCGTTACCACCCGCGGTCAGGCGGGACCCGGTCGCGCCGTCAGCACCGGTAGTCAAGCCGGTGCCGCCTTTGCCGCCCGCCCCGCCGGCGCCGTTATTGCCGCCGTGGCCACCGTTGCCGCCAGTGCCTGCGGAGCCCGCGGCCGCGTCTGCACCATCACCGCCGTTACCGGCGAGACCGCCGGTGCCGCCCATGCCGCCGGCTCCCCCCGCACCCTCGGCTCCATCCGCGTACGAGGCCGCTAACGCTTTGCCGGCGGCTCCGCCATTACCGCCCTGCCCGCCGGACCCGCCTTTGCCGCCATCGCCGCCGGTTCCCCCGTTGACGTTGCCGCCCGAGACTCCGTGGTCGCCGTTGCTGCCGTTACCACCGACACCACCGCCACCGCCCATGCCGCCGTCACCACCATCGCCGCCCTGCCGGCCATGGCTCCACCCGAACCGCCGGCACCACCGGTACCGCCGGTCCCACCGGTAGAACCGTCTCCCCCGGTTTGTCCGCCCGGGGCGAGGAAGCTGATACCGCCCTGACCGGTGCCGCCGTCGCCGCCCTTACCGCCGTTGCCGTACAGTCCGCCGTCACCACCGTCTCCGCCGGCAGCGCCCTTGCCGCCGATCATGACGGAATCGGCGCCGCGCCCGCCGTTGCCGCCGTTGCCGCCGGATGTGGTCGTGGTCCCGGATGCGTCGTCCGTACCGGTGGTGGAGCCACTACCGCCGGTCCCGCCCGCGCCGCCGGCGCCGTTGTCGCCGCCGTCCCCGCCGGTGCCACCGATGCCATTGCCGCCATTGGCAAACGTGCCGGCCGCGCCGGTGCCGCCATCACCCGCGAGCCCTCCGGCACCACCTTTCCCGCCGGCCCCGCCCACGCCTTGGACACCGTCGGAATATCCGGCCGCCTGCGCATGACCGGCCAGCCCACCGTTACCGCCCTGGCCGCCGGCACCTCCGGCCCCGCCGTCACCGCCGCCGCCACCGTTGGGGTTCGGGCCGGTGACCCCGTCCGCCCCGCGCGAACCGCTACCTCCCGAGCCCCCCTGGCCACCATGACCGCCGGCACCACCGTCTCCGCCGTGACCCGCCATGGCGCCGCCCATCCCACCGGCGCCGCCTTCGCCGCCGGACCCGCCGATGCCGCCGCCACCACCGTCTTGTCCGGGTGGAAAGACGATCGAGAACCGCTCGCACCCCCCATCCCATCGCCGCCGGCGCCACCGGCGCCGCCGTTGCCATACCTTCCGCCGTCACCCCCCGCCCCACCAGAAGCACCGGAAATGCCGGTGCCATAGCCATCCGCACCACGACCGCCATTACCGCCGTTGCCGCCGGTGGTCGGGCTCAGCCCGCCCGCGCCGGCCGCCCCGGCGCTGGATCCGGCACCCCCGGCTCCGCCGGCGCCGCCGCTGCCCGGATCACCCCCGTGACCGCCGTTCCCGCCCGCACCGGTGCCGCCAAAGAACGTGCCGGCGGCGCCGTCTCCACCGTTGCCGGTCCCGCCACCGGCTCCCCCGTCGCCGCCGGCTCCACCCGCGCCCTGCCCACTCAAGAAGCTGATCCACCCGCCCCGGCCGCCGGCGCCACCAACCCCACCGGCGCCTCCGTCGCCACCATTACCGCCGTTGCCGCCCGCACTGCCCAAAGTCACCGCGTTGGCACCAGAACCACCGGCACCGCCGCTACCGCCAGAGCCCACAGAGCCGCCGGCCCCACCACCGCCGACCAACCAGCCACCGCGCCCACCGGCCCCGCCGTCACCGGCGTCACCGCCGCCGCTGCCGGCGTCACCGGCCCCACCCGAAGCACCGGCGCCACCGTGGGCTCCGTCACCACCGTGGCCACCGACACCCCACAGGCCGGCCGCCCCTCCCGTGCCGCCATGGCCACCGCTACCCGCGGCGACGCTCACAATGCCAGCACCGCCAGCACCGCCGACGCCACCGGCACCGCCACCTCCACCGTTGCCGTACACCAGACCGCCGAGGCCACCATCGCCACCGGCCCCGCCGCTGCCGGACCCCGCACCGGTACCGCCGTGGCCTCCGACACCACCGGTGCCAAATAGCCGGGCGTTGCCGCCCTGTCCGCCGGCCCCGCCATCGGTGGTGCCGATACCACCGGCACCACCGACCGCCCCGTTGCCGACCAACCCACTGGCACCACCGGCGCCGCCGTTGCCGATCAAGCCCGCCGCGCCACCGGCACCGCCGGCCTGGCCCGCCGCACCCGAGCCGCCGCTACCGCCATTGCCCCACAAGATGCCGCCGGCCGCACCGGCCTGCCCGGTCCCTGCGGCCCCGTCAGCGCCATTGCCGATCAGCGGCCGCCCGAACAATGCCTGAGTGGGAGCATTGACCAGGTTCAGCAGGTCTTGCTCGACGTTCTGCAGCGGCAACACGTTGACCAGTTCGGCGGCCGAATAGGCGCCGACGCCGTTGGTCAGCGTCTGCACAAACTGCTCATGAAAGACCGAAAGCTGCGTGCTGATCGCCTGGTACTCCAGCGCGTGCGTACCGAACAACGCCGCGATCACCGCAGATACCTCGTCGGCGCCGGCGGCCAATATGGTCGTGGTCGACCCCGCCGCCGCCACATTGGCCGCGCTGATCGTCGACCCCAACCGCTCCAAATCCGATGCCGCGACCGCCACCATTTCGGGAGCCACACCCACAAAAGACATCTCGCACCTTCCCGCAACCCGCCCCTGGCCAGCGGTCACCGATACGTCAAAGCCGTGTCAGGCGACACAACACCGCGCCATGGTTGCTGCTCGGGTTACGGGCGGCCAAGGGCAAAATCCCCCCAACCAATGCGCCCACCAATTGCAATGCACAATTGCCCACGCGGGGCTTGCCGGAAAAGGTTGGGTGCGACCTACCGGCCTACCGGACTACCGGCCGGTCGGGCACCGCGTCACCACCGTGTCGCCGCGACCCGACATACAGCGCCCACACGATGATGGGTAGCACAACGTCGATCCACAGCGGAACCCCGATGTTGTCCGGCTCGACGTTGTGCTCAGCTATCCAGAAATAGATGTGGCCGGCGGCATCGCCGAGGTATTGCACGCTGAGCACCACGATCGTTGCCAGCCAGAAGTGGCCTCGAAACCAGTACGCCATGATCCCCACCACGCCGATCGCCAGGTCACCCATGGCGTTCTCCCACTGGAAGCCGCCGTCGCCGCGGGTGTATTCGATCAATGTGGCGATGTGCGGGCCATCAAGGACGTGAAAGCCGGCTCCCAACAGTGAGTTGAACCCCACTACTGCCACCATCCACCACACCATGTGAACGTCGGCGGCCAGTCGGTCCTTGCTGCGCCAGCTTTGGACGAAGCCGCCGACCACCGCAACGAGAACTGCGGCAATCGTGAACATGTCTACCTTCCTCACTCCGTGTGCCTGCTGCGGGTTTCCGGCGCAATGTCCTCATGGCGTGCTGAGGTGCCTCGATGGCAGGCCGACCAAACCGAGCGCGATCGTGCCGTCGTCCCGGATGCACAGACCCGCTAGGTGGGGTCAAAGATACTGAAGTGGTTGATGCCGACGCGCGTGGTGATCACGTGCCGGCGCCGGCACCGCCGCTTCCGCCGGCTCCGCCGGTTCCACCAAACTGTCCGCTGGGGTCGCCGCCGTCTTGGCCGTCGGTTCCCGACTGGCCGCTAACGAACCCGCTCGACCCGCCGTCACCGCCATTTCCGCCGTCACCGCCGCTGCCGGCCGGAGTGGAACCGAAAGGCGGTTGGGAGCCGTTCCCACCGTTGCCGCCGGTGCCGCCCAACCCGCCCCTGCCGCCGGGACCTCCATTCTGGCCAAACCCGCCGGCCCCGCCGTTCCCGCCGTCGCCGCCGTCTCCGCCGCCGGCGACACCAAAGCCGCCCTGACCGCCGCCCCCACCCGGGCTGCCCACACCAAAGGCGGAGCTGCCGGAGTCACCGGCGTCGCCTCCGTCTCCTCCGTGGCCGCCAACCCCGGCCGTTCCTACGCCGCCGAGACCGCCCTGGCCGCCCCAGCCTCCCGTAGCGCCAGGAGAGCTGCCGCCGGCCCCGCCGTCCCCGCCGTCGCCACCTTGGGAGCCATCTCCGCCCACGCCACCCGCGCCGCCGGACCCTGCGGCCTCGAAGAGGCCACCGGTTCCACCGAAGCCACCGTTGCCGCCGTCGCCGCCCGCGGCCTGGCTGCCGTCAAGTCCCGATGCGCCCGAGGTTGAGCCGGCACCGCCTTCCCCACCGAGCCCGCCTGCGCCGGCATTGCCGCCAGCTCCGCCGTATTGGCCATTCGCACCTGGGGTGGTGCCGTGAAGTCCGTCGAAGCCGTTACCGCCGTTCCCGCCCATCGCGCCGTCGCCACCAGCACCGCTGCGGCCACCGTCACCGGCAACGGCCCCGCCATCACCACCAGCACCGCCGGCGCCACCAGCACCGCCGTCACCACCGTCAGCACCCGAGGCCCCGAAAGTCACGGCCGAGGTGCCGTCAACGCCGGCCTTGCCATCACCACCGTTACCGCCAACACCACCATCGCCGACCACCCCGCCGTCACCGCCGGCGCCGCCGGCCTGACCCGCAGCGGTGGCGTCGGCGCCGTCGCCGCCAGCACCACCGTCACCTCCGGTTCCGTATGCGCCCGCAGATGCACCGTTGGCGGCGTGGGTGCCATTGCCGCTGTCGCCGCCGAGGCCGCCACTGCCTCCAACGCCTGCGTCACCGCCGTTGCCGCCGTCTCCGGCGTTGCCTGCCTGCCCGCCGGCACCGCCGGAACCATGACTGCCGTCGAGGTATCCAGTCGCCTGCGCCAGCCCACCGGCACCACCGGCCCCGCCGGCCCCGCCATCTCCGCCGTCACCACCGGTTTGACCGGCCGCGCCAGCTACGGTGGCATCGGCGCCCGCCGACCCGCTGCCGCCGTGGCCTCCGTCGCCTCCGGTTCCACCGATACCACCGGCACCACCATCACCGGCGTGCAGGCCGCCGGCACCGCCGGCACCGCCAGTTCCGCCGATGCTCCCGGCACCGCCATCGGTGCCGGAGAGCCCACCCGGGCTGATGAACGTGATGCCGGGGCTACCGTTCCCGCCGACACCACCGTCACCGACCAGACCGCCGTCGCCGCCGGCCCCGCCATCACCGCCGGCGCTGCCGGTGGTGACAGCGGCCGCACCGTCGCCGCCGGCCCCGCCATCGCCGCCGTGACCCGGCCCGTCATCGCCGGCGGTGAGACCTTCCATCCCCGCGGTCGAGCCGGCGCCGCCCTGCCCGCCAGCGCCTCCAAGACCTGGGTCGCCGCCGTCACCACCGTCGCCGCCCTTGCCACCGCCGACAATGGCGTCGGCCCCGTCGCTACCGTTGCCGGCCTGTCCGCCCAGACCTCCATCGCCGCCGGCGCCACCGACGCCTTGCATCCCGGTCTGGCCCTCCGGTCCGGCCCGCCTACACCACCATCACCGCCACGACCGCCGGCTCCACCTCGGCCACCATTGCCGCCATCATTGCCATCCGCGCCAGCACCGGCGGCCGCCGCGCCCTCGGCGCCTTTGCCTCCGGCCGCACCGTCACCACCAATCCCGCCGGCACCGCCGGCCCCGCCCGCCCCCTGGCTACCGTCGGCATAGCCGGCCGCCAACGCGTGACCGCCGGCACCACCCTCACCGCCGGCGCCGCCGGCGCCACCGGCACCACCGGCTCCGCCGACACCGCCATCCTGGCCCGCGCCAGCGGCATCGACACCGACCGAACCATCACCGCCGGTCCCACCGACTCCCCCAATTCCGCCGGCGCCGCCGGTAGTGATCGAGTCCGCACCAGCACCGCCGGCGCCGCCGTTGCCACCGCTGCTCGGGGTGGATCCGGTCGCGCCCGTCGCGGCGCGACTGCCGCCAGCGCCGGAACCGCCGGTCCCGCCCGCGCCGCCGGCGCCGGGGTCACCGCCGTTTCCGCCGTTGCCGCCGGTCCCAAATCCAGCACCCGGGTTCACCGCCATGGAGCCGTGCGCGCCGCCGCCTCCATCACCGGGAGTCCCGCCGGTGCCGCCGGCGCCGCCGACGCCGCCGGCACCGTGAGCGCTGAACAGCCACCCACCGGCCCCGCCATTGCCGCCGCCCTCACCCACGCCGTCAGCGACCCCACCGGTCCCACCCGCGCCGCCGTTGCCATACAGCCAGCCACCGGAACCACCGGCACCGCCAGAGCCGCTGCCCACACCACCGCTTCCGCCGGCACCCCCATTACCCCAGAGCCAGGTGTTGCCACCGGCCCCACCGACCGCGCCGGCACCGCCCACCCCGCCGGCGCCACCATTGCCGTAGAGCCAGCCGCCGGCACCGCCAGCTCCACCAGCACCGCCCGCGCCACCCGCGCCGCCCGCCCCGCCGGAGCCGATCAACCCCGCGGCTCCAGCGGCCCCGCCGGCTTGACCCACCCCGCCTGAGCCGCCGGCACCACCGTTTCCGTACAGCAACCAACCGGCTCCACCGGCTTGGCCACTACCGGGCGCCCCGTTGGCGCCGTCTCCGATCAGCGGACGTCCAAACAGCGCCTGGGTGGGGGCATTCACCAACCCCAGCAAACCCTGCTCGGCATTGGCCGCCTCGGCCCGCAGATACGAACCGGCGCCGGTGTTCAGGCTTTGCGCGAATCGGTCATGGAAAGCCGCCAACTCTGCACTGATCGCCTGGTATTGCTGTGCGTGGGTGCCGAACAAGGCCGCGATCGCCGCCGACACCTCATCGGCGGCGGCCGACAATACCGTTGTTGTCGCTGCCGCAGCAACCGAATTCGCCTGGGCTATCGCCGAATTGATTCCCGACAAATCCGAAGCCGCCGCAACCACCATCTCCGGCATCACACTCACAAATGACATTTGCCCCACCCTCCCGTTAACCCACCAGTACCCACGACGATCAACCCTTTGCCAGCGGTTGCCGACAAAGGGAAATGCGAAAAATATACCGCCAGTTCAAGCCCCTGTAGAGCTGGCGACCTACGAGCTGCGCCCCCAACGATCCCGGTTGCTCAAGTGCAGCCCAATGGACAAAAACTCCGAACCCGCCTTAGAAGACCGGCAGAAGTGCACCTACCAATTCACGCCGGTACGTGCTAATGGCGTACCCGAGTTCAACGAGCCTCGCCCGGCACGAATTACCGGCGTGGATATCTGCGGCCGTCCCGCAAACAACAAACGCGCAGCTAAACAACCTCGGATGCGGCGGCAGCACCCGGCGGGCACCGTCAGCCACGGATCGCTGCGACTGTGCCAAGCCCCGCTCTCCCCTACCATCGGGACCGTGGCGAGCCCAAGCAATCCATCACTCTCCCCACGCATGCGCGAGCTGATCCGCCACACCGCGCGCATCGCTCTCAACCCCACCCAGCAATGGCTCGATGAACTCGACCGCACCACCTTGGCCGCCAATCCGGCCCTTTCCGATGATCCCGCCCTGATCGAAATCATCAGCCGCGCAAACCGTGCCAACCTGATCCATTTCGCCATTGCCATCTTGCGCGATCCCGGCGGCCCGGTGCCAGCAAACTTCGGGCCCGAACCGCTGCGGATGGCCCAAGAGCTGCTCAACCGCGGCCTGGAGGCGCTCGCCGCCGACATCTACCGAATCGCGCACAACGTGGCATGGGAGCGCTGGACCGACATCGCGTTCGGCCTGACGTCCAACCCCCAAGAACTGCGCGACCTCCTCGATGTGGCGTTCCGCTCTTCCAACGACTTCATCGACGCCACCATTGCGGGCATCCCCGCACAGCTACCCCTGGAATACGATGCGCTGACCCGCGAAGTCAGCGCCCAGCGCCGCAAAGTCGTCGAACAGATCCTCGGCGGCGCCCCCGTCAACCGGGAACGCGCCGAAGCGCAGTTGGGCTATCTCCTGGATCGCGCCCATACCGCCGCCATCGTTTGGTCCGACGAGCCCGACGGCGACCACGGCCAACTGGACCAGGCGGCCGACGCGTTCTGCACGGCGCTCGGCTGTCGGGCACCATTGATCGTGGTCACCAATTCCGCGACTCGTTGGGTATGGGTGAACGACGCCGCCACCCCGGTCGGAGACCGTATCCAACAGGTGCTCACCGACGCGCCAACGGTACGGTTTGCCGTCGGCAACACCAGGCGAGGTATCGAGGGGTTCCGACGCAGTCACCGCGACGCACAGACGACGCAGCGCATGCTGACCCGGCTCGGCGCACCCCAGCGCACCGCCCACTTTGCGGACACCCAAATGGTCGAGTTGCTCACCCAAGACCTAGAGGGTGTCGACGAGTTCATCGAATGCACGCTCGGGGAATTCCAGTCGGCCAGCCCGGTACTGCACGCCACCTTGCTGACCTACATCAACCAGCAATGCAATGCCGCACGCACCGCAAAGGCCCTCTACATCCACCGCAATACGCTGGTGCACCGGCTCGAGACCGCGCACCGACTCCTGCCCCAGCCGGTCGAGGCGAACATCGTTCACATCGCCGTGGCACTGGAAGTCCTACAGTGGCGCAGCGATCGGGATGGCGATTCCCTTCGGGCCATCACCTAAGCCCGGGCACCGGGACTACTCCTCGTCGAGCTCCGCCAGCACCTCATCGGACACGTCCACGTTGGTCCACACGTTCTGAACGTCGTCGCTTTCTTCCAGCGCGTCGACCAGCTTGAAAACCTTGCGGGCCCCGTCGACGTCCACCGGCACGGTCACCGACGACTGAAAGCCCGCCTCGGCCGATTCGTAGTCGATGCCGGCATCCTGCAGCGCGGAGCGTACCGCGACCAATTCACCCGGTTCGGAGATCACCTCGAAGCTGTCCCCGAGGTCGTTGACGTCCTCGGCGCCGGCTTCCAACACGGCCGCCAGCACGTCGTCTTCGGTCAGACCGTTCTTCTCCAGGGTCACCACGCCCTTGCGGGAAAACAGGTAGGACACCGACCCCGGATCAGCCATGGCGCCGCCATTGCGCGTCATCGCCACCCGCACCTCGCTGGCAGCGCGGTTGCGGTTGTCGGTCAGACACTCGATCAGTACGGCCACACCGTTGGGCGCGTAACCCTCGTACATGATGGTCTGCCAGTCCGCCCCACCGGCCTCTTCACCGGCACCGCGCTTGCGGGCCCGCTCGATGTTCTCGTTGGGCACCGAGCTTTTCTTGGCCTTTTGGATGGCGTCGTAGAGGGTGGGGTTTCCCGCCGGGTCACCGCCACCGACGCGAGCCGCGACCTCGATGTTCTTGATCAGCCGTGCGAACATCTTGCCGCGGCGGGCGTCGATGACGGCCTTCTTGTGCTTGGTGGTGGCCCACTTGGAATGGCCGCTCATCGCCGTCCTATCTCAAATCCTTTGAATGATGGCTAGCCGAGTCTACGTGGACGGCCGATCCGCTGACCCGGCCGGGAGACGCAATGCGGCGGTGGCCGCGCTGTGCCGTCGCCCTGCCCAATCTGGTGCATCCGGAGACACCATCCTCACTCGAAACAGCGCCGTTGGGCCCTCGAACGCGCTAGGTTGAGCTTTCTGGCGGATGTTCGGATTCCGATGGCCCCGTGAGCGGACCGTCTTGGCCGGTCACCGCGATGTATGTGTGAGGCGGCCGATGTCGTACATGTTCGCGGTACCCGACACGGTGGCGGCGGCCGCCGATTTGGCCGGTATCGGCTCGACACTCAACGCGGCCACTGCGGCGGCAGCGGCCCCGACCACCGGGGTGCTGGCCGCCGGGGCGGACCAGGTGTCGGCTGCGGTGGCAGCGCTGTTTTCTGGCCATGCCCTGGACTATCAGGCGCTGAGCACCCAGGTGGCGGCGTTTCACACACAATTCGTGGAGGCCGTGACCGGTGCCGGCAACGCGTATGCGGCCGCCGAGGCGGCCAATGCCTCGCCGTTGCTGGGCATATCGCAAGACATGCTGAATGCGGTCAATGGACCCACCGAGGCATTGTTGGGGCGACCGCTGATCGGCAACGGCGCTGACGGGACGGCTCCGGAGCAGGCCGGCGGCGACGGCGGTCTGTTGTATGGCAACGGCGGCGCCGGCGGGCCCGGCGGTGCCGGCGGCAATGCCGGGTTGATCGGCAACGGCGGGGCGGGCGGCAGCGGCGCGGCCCTCGGCCTGTTCGGCGACACCGGCGGCAACGGGGGGCTACTGTTCGGCAACGGCGGCACCGGCGGCGCCGGTGGCGAAGGCGGGAATTCGGCAACCACCGCGGGCGTCGGGGGTGCCGGCGGAGCCGGCGGGCTGCTCGTCGGTGCCGGCGGCCACGGCGGCACCGGCGGCACCTCGGCAAGTGGGGCGGCACCTCGGCAAGTGGTACCGGCGCGACCGGTGGCAGCGGCGGGGCGGGCGGGCTGTTGTTCAGCCCCGGCGGCGCCGGCGGCGACGGTGGAGCCGGCTTCAGCGGTGCCGACGGCGGCGCTGGTGGGAACGGCGGGGCCGGCGGGTTGCTGTTCGGTACCGGCGGTGGCGGCGGCGAAGGCGGTGCCACCAGCCCGTCATCGAGTACCGGCAACGGTGGCGACGGCGGTATTGGCGGTACCAGCGGGCTGTTCGGCACCGGCGGCACCGGAGGCGCCGGTGGCGCCGGTGGCGCCGCGGCAAACGCCACGGGCGGCAACGGCGGGGCCGGCGGCGGCGGATTGTGGTTCGGCAACGGCGGCGCGGGCGGAATCGGCGGCTTCGATGCCCACGGAGACGGCGGCGCCGGCGGCAACGCCGGCATCTACGGCGGCAATGGCGGGGCCGGCGGCACCGGCGGCGTCGGGGTTGGTGGAAACCTCTTTACCGGCGGGCAAGGCGGCGCGGGCGGCAACGCCGGCTTGTTGGCCGGCAACGGCGGGGCCGGCGGCACCGGCGGCGACGCCGGGATGTTCGGCAACGGCGGTGCCGGTGGGGCCGGCGGCCACGGCGGCTACGACGATTCGGGCAGCGGTGGCCAGGGCGGTCATGGCGGGGACGGCGGCGCGGCCGGGACGATCGGTAACGGCGGTGACGGCGGCACCGGAGGCGACGCCCTGGTCAGCGGCGGCACCGGCGGCGACGGCGGTGACGGCGGCGACGCTCGGGAAATCGGTAACGGCGGTAACGGCGGCAACGCCGGGGCCGGCGCTACCGCGGGCAACGAAGGCACCGGCGGCACCGGCGGACAACTGATCGGCGTGAGTGGGACCGACGGGTCGACGTAGCCGGCGGTTGGGGCCGAACTTGTTGGCTAGGCCTTGCCGTTGACGATATCGACGAACAACCGATGGATGCTGCGGTCGCCGGTCACCTCCGGGTGAAACGCGGTTGCCAGCACCGAACCCTCCCGAACCGCGACGATATGGTCGCCGGCCCGGGCCAGCACCGTCACCCCAGCACCCACGCGCTCGACCCAGGGCGCCCGGATAAACACCGCGCGCACCGGATGATCAAGACCCGTGAACGCGATATCGCCTTCAAAAGAGTCGACTTGGCGCCCGAAAGCGTTGCGCCGCAACGTCATATCGATCCCGCGCAGTGGCAGCGCCTGGCGTCCTCGGACACCGGCGTCCAGGATCTCGCTGGCCAGCATGATCATGCCCGCGCACGCGCCATAGGCCGGAAGCCCGGCAGCCAATCGGGCACGCAACGGCTCGAGCAGATCGAACCCGCACAGCAGGTGGCTGATGGTGGTGGATTCGCCACCCGGAATCACCAATCCATCCACCGCGTCGAGTTCGCTGCGGCGGCGCACGGTCATCGGCTCGGCGCCGGCTTCGCCCAGCGCCGCCAGGTGCTCGCGGGTATCGCCCTGCAGCGCCAGCACCCCAACCCTCGGAATACTCACAACCCGCTCACTTTTCGCCCGGCTGATATCCGCTTGGGTAGCGGGTCAGCCCTTCCTGCATGACCGCGGCCACCAACTCGCCTCCCTGGGTGAAGATCTTGCCGTGCGTAAGTGCGCGACCCCCGCCTGCCGACGGCGATGACTGGTCGTAGAGCAGCCACTCGTCGGCCCGAAACCCCCGCATGAACCACATCGCGTGGTCCAGGGACGCCACCTGCAGATGCTCACGCTCCGCCAGGTGGGTGACCTGCGCCGAACCCAGCAGGGTCAGATCGCTCATATAGGCCAAGGCACAGATGTGCAGCACCGGGTCATCAGGCAGCGGGTCGCGATGGCGAAACCACACCTGCTGCTGGGATGCCTTACCCGGTAGCGGCGCGAGCAGGTCCCGCGGCACGATGCGCACATCCCACTCCTCGAACTGCCGGAACCCGGCGTCGTCGAAGACCCGCACCGACCTCAATCCGGGTAGATCGTCGGGCGGTGGCGCCGCCGGCATCGCGTCCTGGTGGCTGATGCCGTTCTGCGCGGTCTGAAACGAAGCCCCCATGCTGAAGATGACCTCGCCGTGCTGAACGGCGTTGACCCGCCTGGTCACAAACGATCCGCCATCGCGAGTGCGCTCGACCAGAAAAACCGTGGGCTCCTGGGCGTCCCCGGAGCGCAGAAAGTACCCGTGCAACGAGTGGACCTGATAGCGCGGGTCGACCGTGCGCACCGCCGACACCAGTGACTGCCCGGCCACATGGCCGCCGAATGTGCGCTGCAGAAAGCCTGATTCCGGGCTGAAGACACTACCGCGATAGATGTTGACCTCGAGTTGCTCGAGATCAAGAATCTCCTCGATTGCCACGAAAGATTCTTACCACCCGCGCTGCGCCAGGCGATGCGGCTGCGCGATCTCCTCCACGTTGATGCCCACCATTGCCTCGCCCAGCCCGCGTGACACCTTGGCCAGCACGTCGGGGTCGTCGTAGAACGTGGTGGCCTTGACGATCGCGGCGGCCCGGTGTTCCGGGGCGCCGGACTTGAAGATGCCCGAGCCCACGAAGACGCCTTCGGCGCCCAGCTGCATCATCATCGCGGCATCGGCAGGAGTGGCGATACCGCCGGCCGTGAACAGGGTGGCCGGCAACTTGCCCGCCCTGGCCACCTCCACGACCAGTTCGTAGGGCGCCTGCAATTCCTTTGCCGCGACGAACAACTCGTCCTCGGACATCGACGTCAGCCGGCGAATCTCGCCGGCGATGGAGCGCATGTGCGTCGTCGCGTTGGAAACGTCACCGGTGCCGGCCTCACCCTTGGAGCGGATCATCGCCGCCCCCTCGCCGATGCGCCGCAGCGCCTCACCCAGATTCGTCGCCCCGCACACGAACGGCACGGTGAACTTCCACTTGTCGATGTGGTGGGTGTAGTCCGCGGGCGTGAGGACCTCGGATTCGTCGATGTAGTCCACCCCGAGGCTTTGCAGGATCTGCGCCTCGACGAAATGTCCGATACGCGCTTTAGCCATTACCGGAATGGTGACCGCCTCGATGATGCCCTCGATCATGTCGGGGTCGCTCATCCTCGACACCCCGCCCTGGGCGCGGATGTCGGCGGGCACCCGCTCTAGGGCCATGACCGCGACGGCGCCGGCCCCTTCAGCGATGCGTGCCTGCTCGGGGGTGACGACGTCCATGATGACGCCGCCCTTGAGCATCTCGGCCATGCCACGCTTGACCCTCGCCGTTCCGGTCTGGCTTGAACCCGACTGAGCCTGCTTGGACGATGCCGGATCTGGCCGGTCCCCACTGGGCTGGGTAGCGCTGTCCACTGTCTTTCTCCTTCAACTGTTGGAGTCTTACTTTAATGGGAACCACAAGCAAGTTTGCGGGACCGCAGTCCCGCCCGATATTCGGACTAGCGAATCGACCGGGGAACATATGCGGTGCGGACGGTCTGGTCGCCTCCCGCGCCGCCGCAAGCGGCGTCGACAATGCGATTGGCCTCGGCCAATAGCTCCCCGAGTTGGCGCGGGTAGACCTGCTCACCGGAGGCGTTGAGCGCGGCGATGTCGCTGACATCACACCAGCGGGCCCCGTGAACATAACGCCGTTCCAGCTCGGTCCGGCCATCCAGGGACGGCTCGAACCGACTGGTGCGGTGCACCAGATAGAACTCCTCGCTGTCGAGCTTGGAACCGTTGAACTCAAAGACCTCGTTACGTCGCCAGATGGGGCCCACCAGGTCGGCGGGGTCGACCCGCAAACCCGTCTCTTCGGCGAGCTCACGCGCCGCGGCCTGGGCCAGCCGCTCCCCCTTGCCCACCTCGCCGCCCACGGTGAACCACCACCGAGGCGCGCCGCCCTCGTCGAACGCCGCGGAGGCCGGGTCCGAACCGCATAGCAGCAGCACCGCGCCGCGGTCATCGAGCAGCACCACCCGCGCCGAGGTACGCCGGCCGATATCGCCGTCGTCGCTGTGCGCCTGCGCCTGCGGCCGCTCGGCGATCTCGAAATAGGCCGGCAGCGGAGCTCGCCCACCAAGACGGAAGGCGCGCACCATGCGCCGCTCGGCCAGCACCAGGGTGTCGCGCACGGCGTCGTTGTGGAATCTGCGGGCCAGCAATACCCGGGCCTCGGCATCGGCGAGTTCGGCCACCAGCGCCGACGGCAACGACGCCGGATCAACCATCGCCAGCGCGGCGAACAGTTCGTTTTCCGCATTCTCTCGTTCGTGTCGCGGCGCCTGCTCGGCGGCGTCGGCCAGCCGCGCCAACCGGCTGCCCTGGGGCGCGCCGCCGTAGGCATCGATCGCGACGGCGCGCGCCACCACGGCCCGGCGCGCCAGAGCACCGTCGAGCGCCTGCCAGGACAAGTCGTAGCGCACGTGCAATCGATCCAGCCGGTTGGCGCGCTGGTATCCCCAGGCCCCGAACACGACCAGCACGACGAGCAGCACGATGCCGGCGACAACCAACCACGTCATCAGCTCGCCACCTGCACCTTGACCCCGGCCCCGGCCCCGGCGACGGTCTCGTAGACCCGCATGATCTGGCTGGCCACCACCGACCAGTCGTAGCGGCGGACCGCTTCAGTGCCCGCCGCCACATAGCGCTCTCGCAGCTCCTGGCTATCAAGCACCTCGATCAGCGCGGCCGCCAGCGCGTCGCTGTCATCGACTGGAACCAGGCGCCCGATCTCGCCATCGCGCAGTACGCGCCGGAAGGCATCCAAGTCGCTGGCCACCACCGGGGTGCCGGCGGCCATGGCCTCAACCAGCACGATGCCAAAGCTCTCGCCGCCGGTATTGGGTGCGCAGTAGACGTCCGCACTGCGCATCGCCGATGCCTTGCCCGCGTCGTCGACCTGACCGAGAAAACGCATGTGCTCGGCCAGCTCACCCGCCTCATCGCGTAGTTCGTCTTCGTCACCGCGGCCCACGATCAGCAGCTGCACGTCGCTGAAGCGCTCCACCAACTTGGGCAGCGCCTCGAGCAGGACACTCATCCCCTTGCGGGGCTCGTCGTATCGGCCCAAGAACAGCACCGTCTTGCCGGGGCGGGGGTATCCGTCCAGACACGACGAGGACGCGAAAGAACCGACGTCGACACCGTTGGGAATTTCGACCGCGTCCGAGCCGAGCGCCTCCATCTGCCAACGCCTGGCCAGATCGGACACCGCGATGCGACCGACGATCTTCTCGTGCATGGGCCGCAAGATGCTCTGGAAGACGGTCAACGTCAGCGACTTGGTGGTCGAGGTGTGAAACGTTGCCACGATGGGGCCCTCGGCAATGTTGAGGGCCAGCATCGACAGACTCGGCGCGTTGGGCTCGTGCAGGTGCAGGACGTCGAAATCGCCCTCGGAAAGCCACTTTTTGACCTTGCGATGGGTGGCGGGGCCGAAGCGCAGCCGCGCCACCGACCCGTTGTAGGGAATGGGAACGGCCTTGCCGCCGGAGACGACATAGTCCGGCAGGGCCGCGTGCGGCGACGCCGGTGCCAGCACGCTGACCTCATGCCCACGGGCCCGCATCACCTCGGCGAGCTGTAAGACGTGTGACTGCACCCCACCCGCCACCTCGAACGAGTAGGGACACACCATTCCAATCCGCATCAGGGCTCCCGCAGCCGCGCGCGGCGGGCATCGGACAAGTCGGCCAACCATTGTGGCTGAAACATGTGCCAATCCTCGGGATGGTCCGCGATGTTGGCTGCGAACCTATCGGCGAGCGCCTGGGTGATCGCTTCCACATCACCGCTGCTGCAATCCAGAGCCGGATAGACCTGAAAACCCCAGCCCTTGGGCTCAAACCAGCAGTGGGTCGGCAGCAGGGCGGCTCCCGTTTGGATCGCGAGTTTGGCCGGGCCCGCCGGCATCCGGGTGGGCTCGCCAAAGAAATCGACTTCAACACCGGTGCGGGTCAGATCACGCTCAGCCATCAGGCATACCACCCGGTTGTCCCGCAGTCGCTCACATAGCACCTCGAAGGGCGGCTCCGCACCGCCCGACAACGGAAGTACTTCGAAGCCAAGGGTTTCCCGATAGTCGATGAATCGCCGGTACAACGACTCGGGCTTGAGCCGCTCGGCGACGGTAGTGAAGGTGCCGTGCCGCTGCGCCAGCCACACCCCGGCCATGTCCCAGTTGCCGCTGTGTGGCAATGCCAGCACCACACCGCGTCCCGCGGCCAGCCCGGCATTGAGGTGATCTTTGCCCCCGATGGAACTGTCAATCTGGGCGGCGACCTTACGCAGGTTCATCGACGGAAGCCGAAACGCCTCCCGCCAGTAGCGGGCGTAGGACTCCAGCGACGCGCGCATCAGGGAGTCCGGGACCGCGCCGGCCCGCACCCCGGTTACCCGGGCCAGGTTCTTGCGAAGTTGCTCGGGCCCGCCGTGGCGGGCCGCGTAGTGCGCCCCGGCGTCGAAGGCGTTGCGCGCGGCGAACTCGGGCAGCGCCCGCACCATCCGCCATCCCGCCGCATACGCCAAGTCCGTCGCGTTGCCGACCAGGAGCTGCCGCGGAGCCCTGACCCATCGCAGGCCGGCCGGGGTGGAGATCACCGCTGGGTCTTTCCGGGGTCACCCGACCTCGGATGGGCCTGCGCGTCGTCGTCGCGCACCGGCGCACTGGGAACCAGCAGATCGGTGGCCCCCGGTGAGGTCCACACAGTGTACAACCGTTGTCCGCAGGTGATCACGCTGGTCACCGCCAGCAGCCACATCGCCACCGGCAGCGCCGGCGGCCAGGCGATGAACGGAAAATCGGACACCCCCGCACCGGCCAGTACGATGATCAGCCGCTCCGGTCGTTCAATGATGCCGCCGTCACCACGCAACCCGCTGGCTTCCGCCCGGGCCTTGATGTAGGAGATCACTTGCGAGGTGACCAGGCAGATCAACGTCGCCACCACCAGCAATCGGTCTCGCATGCCGAACGCGACCCACCACAGCAGCCCACTGAACACCGCGCCGTCGCTGATGCGATCGCAGGCCGCATCCAGCACCGCGCCAAATCGGGTGCCGCCGCCCCGTTCCCGTGCCATGGCTCCGTCGAGCATGTCGAAGAGCACGAAGAACCAGACCACGCACGCGCCGGGAAACAGCTTGCCCATCGGAAAAAGTACGAGCGCGCCGGCCACCGAAGCGGTGGTGCCGATGATGGTGACGGCATCGGGGGTCAGACCGATCCGGAGCAAGCCCCTTGCCAGCGGATTGGTGACCCGCGCAAATGCCGCCCGGGACAAGAAGGGCGCCTTGCTCATCGTTGCCTCATGATTGCCGAGCCCATTCGGTCGCCAGCAGCCGCCGGGTGTCGCGCAGCAACTGTGGGATGACCTTGGATCCGCCGATGATGGTGATGAAGTTCGCGTCCCCGCCCCAGCGCGGAACAACGTGCACATGCAGGTGCTCGGCCAGCGATCCGCCCGCCGATGTCCCCAGGTTCATGCCGACGTTGAAGCCGTGTGGCCGCGAGACGTTCTTGACGACGCAAATCGCTTTCTGGGTGAACGCCATCAGCTCGCCGCTCTCCGGCTCGGTGAGGTCTTCGAGCTCCGATACCCGCCGATACGGCACCACCATCAGGTGGCCGGGGTTGTAGGGGTACAGGTTGAGCACGGCGTAGACCAACTCGCCGCGGGCAACCACCAGACCTTCTTCATCAGACAGCCGCGGGATCTCGGTGAACGGCTGCGAGCGCGCGGAGTCCTCCCGCTTGAGCGGAGCCTCGGCGAGGTAGTTCATCCGGTACGGCGTCCAGAGCCGCTCCAGGTGGTCGCGCTCGCCGACGCCGCGGTCCAGGATGGTGCTGTCCTGCGGCTGCGCGCTTTCCTCGTTAGTCACCGTTACTCACCGCTATCCACCTTGACCAGTTCAGCTGTGGGAGTGGCGTTTTCGCGCCGGGATATCCAGTCCACGATCGCAGCTACCGCAGCCTCGCGTGGCACGCCGTTGATCTGCGTGCGGTCGCCGAACCGGAAGCTCACCGCGTCGGCCTGCACATCGCGGTCGCCGGCCAGCAGCATGAACGGCACCTTCTGGTTGGTGTGGTGCACGATCTTCTTGGCCATGCGGTCATCGCTGGTGTCCACCTCGACCCGCACCCCATGTGACTTCAACTGTGCGGCAACCTGTTCCAGGTAGGCGATGTGTTCGTCGGCAACCGGGATGCCGACCGCCTGAACGGGCGCCAGCCACGCCGGGAAGGCACCCGCGTAGTGCTCGGTGAGGATGCCGAAAAACCGCTCTATCGACCCGAACAGGGCACGGTGGATCATGACCGGGCGCTGGCGAGTCCCGTCGGCGGCGGTGTATTCGAGCCCGAATCGCTCCGGGAAGTTGAAGTCGAGCTGGATGGTCGACATCTGCCAGGTACGGCCCAGGGCGTCCTTGACCTGCACCGAGATCTTGGGCCCGTAGAAAGCCGCGCCACCGGGATCGGGTACCAGCTCCAGACCCGATTCCGCGCCCACCTCGGCGAGCACGTTGGTGGCTTCCTCCCAGACCTCATCGGAGCCGACGAACTTGTCCGGATCCTTGGTGGACAGTTCCAGATAGAAGTCGGCCAGTCCGTAGTCGCTGAGCAGATCGAGCACGAACCGCAGCAGCGAACGCAGCTCGTCACGCATCTGTTCGCGGGTGCAGAAGATATGCGCGTCGTCCATGGTCAATCCGCGCACCCGAGTCAGCCCATGCACCACACCGGACTTCTCGTAGCGGTAGACGGTGCCGAACTCGAAGAGCCGCAGCGGTAGTTCGCGATAGGACCTACCGCGCGCCCGGAAGATCAAGCAATGCATCGGGCAGTTCATCGGCTTGAGGTAATAGTCCTGGCCGGGTTTGCGCACCGTACCGTCCGCGTTGTACTCCGCGTCGATCTGCATCGGCGGGAACATGCCGTCGGCGTACCAGTCCAAGTGCCCCGAGGTGTGAAACAGCTGGGCCTTGGTGATGTGCGGACTGTTGACGAACTGGTAGCCGGCTTCGGTGTGCTTGCGACGCGAATAGTCCTCGAGCTCGCGCCGCACAATCCCACCCTTGGGATGGAAAACAGCTAGGCCAGAGCCTATTTCGTCGGGGAAACTGAACAGATCCAGCTCCACACCGAGCTTGCGATGGTCGCGGCGCTGTGCCTCTTCGATGAGCTCGATGTGCGTATCAAGCGCTTCTTGCGACTCCCATGCCGTCCCGTAGATCCGCTGCAGGCTGGCGTTCTTCTGGTCGCCCCGCCAGTAGGCCGCCGAGCTTCTGGTCAGTTTGAACGCCGGGATGTGCTTGGTAGTCGGGATGTGCGGTCCGCGGCACAGGTCACCCCAGACCCGTTCGCGGGTACGGGGATTGAGGTTGTCGTAGGCGGTGAGCTCATCGCCACCGACCTCCATGACATCGGGATCCCCGGACTTGTCATCGACGAGTTCGAGCTTGTAGGGCTCGTTGGCCAACTCCTCGCGCGCCTGATCCTTGGATTCGAAGACCCTGCGGTCGAAGAGCTGCCCTTCCTTGACGATCTGGCGCATCCGCTTCTCCAGCGCCTGAAGATCATCAGGGGTGAACGGCTCGAGCACTTCGAAGTCGTAGTAGAAGCCGTCGGTGATGGGCGGTCCGATACCCAGTTTGGCTTGTGGGAAGAGGTCTTGAACCGCTTGGGCCAGCACATGCGCGGTCGAGTGCCGGATAACGCTGCGACCGTCGTCGGTATTGGCCGCGATCGGGGTGACCTCCGCGTCAGCGTCGGGCACCCAGCTCAGGTCGCGCAGCTTGCCTTCGGCGTCTCGCACCACGACGATCGCGTCCGACGCGCCGCGTCTGGGCAGCCCCGCCTCACCGATTGCGGCGGCCGCCGTGGTCCCGGCAGGAACCCGGATCGGCTGCCGCGGGTCACCGCCGTCGGCTCCTGGGGCGGGTTGTGCGGGGACGCTCATCGGGGTGGTCTCCAAGGTTCGCGAGTGAATGGGCATGTCGAATCGAACGCGACCATGCTATCGGGGCGGAGCTGGTCGAACCCAAGCCGCGTGCTAGGTCCGCGTCGGCGTCTTGGCCGAAACCGGCTCAAGGCTGGCCGGGCTTGAGCCGCACAAACAACGCATCCGCCTCGGTCAGCAGGGTCTGGCCATCGCGCAACCGGCCGGACACGAAGATCTTGCGCCCGTCCACCCGGTCCACTCCGGCGTCGATTTGCAGCTCCTTTTCGATGGACACGATGTTGCGATAGTCGATCTTGAGGTAGGCGGTGCGCTGGCGCCGACTGCCGGTGAGCACCGACGCCGTCAAGCCCAGGAGCGTGTCGAACAACATGCCCAACGCACCACCATGGACCGCGCCATTGCGTCCGAGGTGGAACCGGGCGAAGCGGGCCCAGCCACCGATCCGGCCGTCTTGCGTCTTGCGCGCCGACATCGGGATGGTCGTGACGTTGCCCCGCATCGGCAAGTCCATTCGGCGCCCCGATGGTGACTCCCATTCGTCGGCGTCGAATGGCGCAAGCAGTATGGAGACCCGTTCGAGCAGGTCGGCGGCCTGGGTGATCACCTCGTCAGGCGCGTCGGCGGCACGCGCGTGGTCCTGCACCTTGCGCACCGCATCAATGAACCTGCCGTAGTCCGGTCCGCCCTTGTCGGTTGGCTGCGGCGGATTGAAGCCGCCGCCAGGGTGTTGCGACTGTTCGCGGGTCACCCTACCACCGTATTGCCTGCCGCCAGCCAAATGGGCGACACCGCGGCTGAGACTGGCTAGCCGGGCTCACGGGTCGCCGCCCGCCCCTACCCGCCGTGGGCGGCTCCGGCCACCGACAATGCTTCGAACTCCTGGTCAGAGAGCACAATCTCGGCAGCGGCGACGTTCTCCTGCAGGTGCGCTACCCGCGAGGTGCCGGGAATCGGCAGCATCACCGGCGACCGCTTGAGTAGCCACGCCAGGGCGAGCTGCGACGGCGTCGCGTGATGATCGTCGGCGATCTTGCGCAACGGACCGTCCGGCGCCGCCAGCGGGCCCGAGGCCAGCGGGAACCATGGGATGAATGCGATCCCCTGGCTGGTGGCCGCCTCCAGCAATGGTTCGGCGCCACGCGCGGCCAGGTTGTACATGTTCTGTACCGACACGATCTCGGTGATCTGTTGGGCCGCCTCGAGTTGGTCGACGTCGATCTCGGACAGCCCGATGTGGCGGATCTTGCCTTCGTTCTTCAGGGCGAGCAGCTCGCCCACCTGGTCGGCCAGTGGATAGTTGCGATCGATGCGGTGCAGCTGGAACAGGTCGATGGTGTCCACGCCCAGACGCCGCAGGCTCATCTCGCATTCCTGGCGCAGATAGCTCGGATTGCCCAGCGGCACCCACACGCCTGGGCCGGTACGCAGCAGCCCGGCCTTGGTGGCGATTACCAGCCCGGTGTAGGGGTGCAACGCCTCGTGAATGATCTCCTCGGACACGTAGGGGCCGTAAGAGTCGGCGGTGTCGATGAAGTTGACGCCCAGTTCGGCGGCCCGGCGCAGCACCCGTACGGCTTCGGCACGGTCGGCGGGCGGGCCCCAGACGCCGTCGCCGGTAAGGCGCATCGCGCCGAACCCGAGCCGGTTGACGGTCAGGTCGCCACCCAGGGTCAACGTTGCGGATGCTGCGGCCATGGCTTTCGCGCTGTGAGCACTCATTTTTCCGACCGTACGCCACGGGGCACACCCGATCCGGCGTGGCAAGCTGGGGGGTGTGGACCTTCGCGCGCTTTCCGGGCAACAACTGACCTACCCGGAAGTGGGCGCCACCGCGGCCGGACAGTTGCCCCCGGGATACGCCCACCTCAGTGTGTCCGACCAGATCGGCACCGGCCGGAAGCGTTTTGAGGAGGCCGCCCACGCGGTGATGCATTGGGGCATGCAGCGTGGCGCCGGGCTGGCGGTGCGGGCCACCTCGGATACGGTCGCTGTTTCGACGGTGGCGGTGATCCAGATGATGGGTGTGTTGCGCGCGCCGTGCCGCGTGGTCTACGTCATCGACGAACCCGATATCCGCGGATTTGCCTATGGCACGCTGCCGGGGCACCCGGAATGCGGCGAGGAACGGTTTGCCATTCGCTACGACCCGGACACTTCCGGGGTTTTTGCGGAGGTGTCGTCGTTCTCCCGGCCGGCGACCTGGTGGAGCAAGGCCGGTGGCCCGTTTGTGGCACTGACTCAACGCATCATCGCCAAGCGCTACTTGCGCGGGGTGTAGGCGGCGTCAGCCGAGCCGGCGACAACGCGCGGTCACGCCCATCGCGCCAACAGCTCCCGCGCACCCGAGCACATCTGCTCGATCACCTCGCCGGCCGGCGCGCCGTCGGGGATCATCCCAACTCCCTGGCCCGCGTCGACCGGCGCCACCCGCAGGTCTTCGGCCGCGCTGGCAGCGGCCAGCTCGGCACGAGCATCCGCATCGGCGGCCAGTGCCGTCTCATTGCCGTTCCAGCGCGCGACGAAGTCGTTGGTCAACACCCGCGATGGGAACCGCTGAGGCCAGGGCAGGCCGTCGGCGACGTCGAAGACCCGGGTAGTGCTGGTGTCGGTTTCGCGCGCCGCGATCAGAGCCTGACGGCTCGGCTCCCCCGTCAGCGCCTCGGGGCACGCCGCCAGACGCGTGCCTACCCAGGCCCCCGCGGCACCGGCGGCCAGCACCGCGGCCAGGCTTCGGGGCGAGGCGATGCCGCCGCCGGCCAATACCGGCACCGAGACCGCGGCCAGGACCGCGTCGAGCAACGGCAGCGTTCCCAGCCGCACCTCGCCATGGCCACCCCCCTCGGCTCCGCGCGCCACCACGATGTCCACCCCCGCATCGGCGGCACGCCGGGCCCCCACAGCGTCGTAAACCTGTGTGACGGTGTGGATTCCGGCGTCACGGGCCGGGCCGACCCATGACCAGTCGGTGCCGAAACTGACCGACAACAGGGCGGGCCCGGCGGCAAGCGCATCCTCGAGCAGCCCCGCCTCACTGCGCATCACCCAGTCCACCAGCCCGATCCCGAACCTGCCGCTGACCTGCCGCAATTGTTCGGCCAAGGCAGCCCGGGTGGCCCGGCTTCCCATGCCGATCATGCCCAGTCCACCGGCCGCGGTGACAGCGGCGGCGAGCCGGCCACCGGCGACTCCGCCCATTGGGGCGTTGACGATGGGAACCCGCAGGCCGAAGCCCCGTGACCAGCCGGTAGCGAGCACCCCTAGTGGGCGCCGGGCTGGGACTTGAGCACGGTCAACACCACCACCGAATCCTCGATGGCGTGCAACGCGTGCCGCTGCGGCGGAATCGCGACATAGTCGCCCGTCTTGCCGTCCCAGGCGTCATCGCCGGTGGTGAGGCGCACATGTCCCTGTAGCACCTGCAGGGTCGCCTCACCCGGGCTGTCGTGTTCGCCGAGATTGTGGTCGGCCAGCAGTGCCAGCACGGTCTGGCGCAATTCGTGGGCGTGTCCGCCGTGGATCGTGTGGGCGGCCCGTCCGCTGTGTGACTGTTTTGCCTCGGCCAGCTTTTCGGAGGCGAGCGCGGTCAGCGAAAGCGATTCCATCGGTGAGTCCTTTCAGCCGTTCAGTAGCAGTATTCCCGCAACGATCAAGGCGACCACCTTGACCACTTCCAAACCGACGTACACGTAGTGCGCACGGGAGCGGGGCGCATCCAACCCGGCCAGCACCTGATCGGACCGGCGGGTCAGACGGGGACGCACCGCGAGCAACTGCACCGCTAGCGCTGCGACCACGACACCGAACGCCACGATAATCCGCAGCGGCGCCGGGCCCGACACCGCTATTGCCGCCAGGACCAGCGCGAAGACGACCTCAACGATATTGAGCGCGCGGAAGACCAACCGGCCGATGCCAAGCCCGATCTGCAGCGTCACGTGCGGCGCCCGGAACTTCAGCGGAGCTTCCAGAAACGAGATGGCCAGCACCATGCCGAGCCATATGAAGGTGACGGCGATTTGGGTCGCCGCTGCGGTGCTCAACTGAGGGCTCCTTCCGGCGAAAGGTGGGCCAAGCAAAGATCCGGTTCGACAAACGGGTCGAGCCGCTCGACGGTGACGGGCGCCCCCCAACTTTCCAGCGCCCCGCGCATGAGGCCCAAGTGAATTGGACACACCACGCCCGACCGGTTCTCGGCAAGTTCCAGAAACGGGCAGTGTCGCAGGGCAACCTGTTGCTGTCCGTCGGAGACTCGGCGCTCGGGAGCGAACCCGAGTCCGTCGAGGACGCCGACCAAGTGATCGATCGATTTCTCGGCGCTGTGCGCGGTCGTCGGGGCTTGCAGACGTTCGCCCCAGGCGCGGCCGGCGGCCAGCGCCTTGTCAACCGAATCGCTCTCGGCGGCAAGGCCGTTGCTGAGGATCTCGGCGAGGAGCTGGTAGTGGCGAGCGCCACCGCGGTCCATCTGCTGGACCGCCCGGAACATCAGCGGCGGGCGTCCGGGGCCGCGACGGCTGGGCTGCACGCGCTCCACCTGACCGTCATCGACCAAGCCGTCGAGGTGGAAGCGCACGGTGTTGGGGTGCACTCCCAGGTGCTCGGCGATCGCGACAATGCTCAGCGGATGGCCGAGGGCACGCAATACCCGCAGCACCGCGCGGCGACGCCCCGCCGGCTCCCCGCCCATTCTGGCGATCCGACCCTCTCCCATTTAAGAATCTTAAGCATCTGCGGCTTGAGGATGACCCGCCACGAGTGGCGTATCAACACCCAGTCGGCCAATCTTGGCAGCCCCGCCCGGCGAACCCAGCGGCCCGTCCCGGCCGGGCAGGGTTTCGGTGAAAAACGCCACGTTGTCGGCGAGATGCGGGTGCAGCTCCTGCGGCAGGTCGTCCTCGTAGTAGATCGCTTCGACCGGACACACGGGCTCGCAGGCGCCACAGTCCACGCATTCGTCGGGGTGGATGTACAGCGAGCGCCCACCCTCGTATATGCAATCGACCGGACACTCCTCCACACAGGCCCGATCCGTCACATCGATGCAGGGTTTTCCGATCACATACGTCATGGTTCCGGAGTTTATACAACATGATTTGTAAAAACTAGCGAGGCGGCAAAAGTTCTGTCCGACAACGTACTTGACGTCCGGATCGACGCAGTGACGGCGCGCCACCTCAACCGCTACGATTAAACGCCATGGGCCCAGTCTCCACGACACGGAGTGGAAGGGATTGCATGGGACGCTCACGTCACATCGCGCACTGGGACCCCGAGGATGTCCAGGCGTGGGAAGCCGGCAACAAGGCCATCGCCCGGCGCAATCTCGTCTTCTCCATCGCCACCATGCATGTCGGTTTCTCGATCTGGACCCTTTGGTCGGTAATGGTGCTGTTCATGCCGCAGTCCGTCTACGGCATCTCGGCCGCAGACAAGTTGCTGCTGGGCGCCACCGCGACGCTGGTTGGCGGCTGCGTGCGGATCCCCTACGTGATGGCCACCGCCCGATTCGGTGGCCGCAACTGGGCGACGTTCTCGTCGTTGGTACTGCTGGTGCCCACCGTCGGAGCAATCGTGCTGCTGGCCAACCCCGGACTGCCGCTGTGGCCATACCTGGTCTGTGCCGCCCTGAGCGGCCTGGGCGGCGGCAACTACTCCGCATCGCTGGCCAACGTCGAAGCCTTCTACCCACAACGGCTTAAGGGCGTAGCTCTAGGCCTCACCGGAGGGATCGGCAATCTGGGGGTGGCCGCCATCCAGGCGGTCGGCCTGTTGGTGCTGGCGACCGCGGGCCATGAAGCTCCATATTGGGTGTGCGCCGTCTACCTGGTGCTGATCGCCATCGCCGGCCTCGGCGCGGCCCTGTTCATGGACAACTTGACCCACGTGATCGAGGTCGGGCACGTGCGATCCGTTCTCGCGGTGCCCGATACCTGGGGCGTCTCGTTTCTCTACATGTGCGCCTCCGGCTCGTTCATCGGCTTCGCCTTCGTCTTCGGTCAGGTGCTGCAGTTCAACCTGCTGGCCGGCGGGCAGAGCACCGCACAGGCGTCGCTGCACGCCGCCGAGATCGCCTTCGTCGGTCCGCTGCTGGGGTCGCTGGCGCGCATAGTCGGCGGCAAATTGGGCGACCGCTTCGGTGGCGGCCGCGTCACCCTGGGGGTCTTCGTCGCCATGATCCTCAGTGCCGCACTGCTGGTCGCAGTCAGCACACACGCCGACCTCAACCACGGCGCCGGCGGGCGCATGACAGCTGCGACGCTGATCGGCTATGTGAGCGGCTTCATCGCGTTGTTCATCTTCTGCGGGATGGGCAAGGGAACCGTGTTCAAGCTGATCCCGTCGATATTCGCGGAGCGTAGTCAGCACCTGGACATCAGCGATATGCAACGCCGCCAATGGGCACGCATCATGTCGGGGGCACTGATCGGGTTCGCCGGCTCGGTGGGCGCACTGGGCGGCGTTGGGATCAACCTGGCTCTGCGCCAGTCATATGTGCACAGCGGCACCAAGACGCCGGCCTTCTGGGCGTTCCTGGTGTGTTACCTCTGCGCGGCCGCGCTGACCTGGGCACGGTACGTGCGCCCACGCAGCCCGGTTGACTCGGCGCCCCACAAACCTAACGAGGATCCGCAGCTCTCCGGTGCTGCCGCCTAGGCGCACGGTGGATACCTCGGCATGCATACTGGACCCGACCTGCAGGTCTTGATCCGCGCTGTCCGGGATCGGCCGGCCGAGTAACAAGGAGGGCATCATCGACCCGTATTCCGCCTCCGCGCTCTGGCATTGCACCGCCCATCCACGGCGCCCGCTGGTTGTGGGCCTACCGACCCGACCCACCGCCTGATGGCCGGCACTCAGGGCGAATCCGGACAGCCCCTCCCGCTGTCGAATCGCAGCGACGACCATCTGCAGGGGCACTGGCTGCTGGCGCGGCTGGGCAAACGGGTACTGCGCCCCGGCGGTGTCGAACTCACCCGCACCCTGCTGGCCCGCGCCGACGTCAACCATGCCGACGTGCTCGAACTGGCGCCCGGCCTGGGCCGCACCGCGAGCGAGATCCTGGCCCGCCATCCGCGGTCCTACGTCGGAGCCGAAGCCGATCCCGATGCGGCGAACCTGGTGCGCACAATTGTGGCCGGGCACGGTGACGTGCGAGTCGCCGACGCGGCCGACACCGGATTGCCGGACTCCAGCGCTGATGTCGTCATCGGCGAGGCGATGCTGACCATGCAGGGCGATGCGGCCAAACACGCGATCGTCGCCGAGGCGGCGCGGGTGCTTCGCCCCCACGGGCGCTACGCCATCCACGAGCTGGCGCTGACGCCCGACGACGTGCCCGAAGAAATCAGCACCGAGGTCCGCCAGGCGCTGGCCCGGTCCATCAAAGTCAACGCCCGGCCGTTGACGGTGGCCGAATGGTCCCAGCTACTGGCCGGACACGGGCTGGTCGTCAGCCACGTGGCAACCGCGCCGATGGCGCTGTTGCAGCCACGGCGGATCATCGCCGATGAGGGCCTGTTGGGGGGCCCTGCGTTTTGCCAAGAACCTGCTCACCCAGCCGGCCGCGCGCAAACGAGTACTGATGATGCGCAGCACATTCCGCAAACACCGGGACCGCATGGCGGCGGTAGCCATCGTGGCCTACAAGCCCTCGGCATCGGGCAGTTGACGGCCGTAGCGCCGGCCCCCCGTGCGAGTGACAAACGGCTCTGACCGTGGTGACCGTTCGTCGTTAGAGTCGTGGGTAGCGGCCCGCCAATTCGGCCGAGCCGGCTGACCCGCCAACAAAGGACACGCCATGTCCTCCCAGAACCAACGATTGGGAATCATCGTCGGTATCGACGATTCACCGGCCGCGAAGGTGGCCATCCAGTGGGCAACGCGTGAAGCTGAGCTGCGAAACGCCCCGCTGACGCTCGTTCACGCGATCTCTCCCGACGTCGCGACGTGGTTGAACAAGCCATTGCCGCCCGGCCTGGCCCGCTGGCAGCGCGATCACGGCCACCAACTGGTCGAGGACGCGCTCAAGGTCATCGAGGAGGCCGCCGAGCGCGGCGGTCCCGCGGGGCTGGGTAGCGAAATCGTGCCTTCCGCCGCCGTTCCCGCCTTGGTCGACATGTCCAAGGACGCGGAGATGGTGGTAACCGGTTGCCACGGCAGCGGGCGCTGGCCGGGCCGGCCGCTGGGCTCAGTCAGTTCCGGGCTGCTGCGCTACGCGCACTGTCCGGTGGCCATCGTCCACGACGAGGACGCCTCGGCGCCGGATCGCGCCGCGGCGCCGGTGCTGGTGGGCATCGACGGCTCCCGGGCATCGGAATTCGCCACCGGCTTGGCCTTCGATGAGGCATCGCGCCGCCATACCGGGCTGGTGGCGGCGCATTCCTGGAGTGACGTCGATGTCTCGGAATGGCCGGGAATCGATTGGCCGGCAACGCAGTCGATGGCAGAACAGGTATTGGCCGAGCGCTTGGCGGGATGGCAAGAGCAATATCCCGATGTGAGCGTCAGCCGCGTGGTCGCGCGTGATCAGCCGGCCCGCCAGCTCGTGCAGCGGTCCGGCGAAGCCCAGCTGGTCGTCGTCGGTAGCCGCGGACGCGGTGGATTCGCCGGAATGGTGGTGGGTTCGGTGGCCGAATCCGTTGCCCGACTGGCCCGCGTGCCGGTGATCGTGGCGCGCGAGTCGCCGGCCTAGCCGCGGACCACGAGCACCGAGCACTCGGCGTGCCGAAAGATCGGGTGTCCGGATGGCCCCACCAGCCGCGCAACCTGATCGGCCTCGTCGGCGCCGATCACCGCCAACTGAACCCGCTCATCGTGATCGGCCAGAAATCGTGCGATGCCCGCCTGGGTGGTGATCGGATAGACGTGCACATCGGTATGGTGCTGGCCCCATTGCTGTACTCGACGTTCAAATTCCCCGTCCGCGGCGTCGGTGAGCTCCTCGGGGCGCCCACCGAGTGCGAGGATCGGTGCTTGGCGCAGTTTCGCCTCGTGGGCGGCGTATTCGATCACCGCGTCGTTGTCGGGCGCGTCGGTCACCCGCACCACGATCCAGTTGATGTCCGGCGGCGGCTGATCCGAGTTCGAACGGATGACCGCCACCGGGCAGTGCGCCTTTTCGGCGAGCTCGGTGGCCGTCGACCCCAGAATGGCTCGCGCGTAGCGGCCGATCCCTACTGAGCCCACGCAGACCAGCTCCGCATCGCGAGACGCCTCGACGAGCACGGCACCCGCCGGCCCGCGCGGGGTGTCGGTCTCCACTTTGACCGGCGCTGCGGTGACTTCGATCGCGGATTGCGCTGCGCGCAGCGATGTCTCGGCATGCGCGAGATCATGCTCGTACTCTTCGGGGGACGAATGAGCCGTCTTGAGCACCGATATCAGCCGCAACGGCACGCCGGCGCTGACCGCCTCCGCGGTGGCCCACAGCACTGCCGTGATACCCGCCGGTGAACCATCGATGCCAACGATGACCGGTTTCATGTCATTGCCCCTCTCCGGCACTGCTCACGTTCGGTAATCCACCAGATGGCCAATCAACCCGCGTTGGAATACTTTTCGTGCTGATCAGCGGAGTCCGCCGTGGCCCCCGGCCCGGCAAGCCGGTAGACGTTGATCAGCCGTGCGATGTCGCTGGCGGCGACGATGCCGACCACCGCACCGCCGTCGAGGACCAGCGCGCGGCTACCCCGGCCCGCCGGCGCCATCCGCTCGAGCAGCGTCGTCAGCGGCTCCTGCGGCGTTGCGGTGGGCACGTCATGCAGGGGTAGGGCGATTTCGCGGACCGTTGTGCCGCCTCGCCGCTCGGGCGCCAGCTCGCGCAGCTGCCGCAGGGTGACCAGACCCGTGATCGATCCATCCCGCTCGGTGACCGGGTAGGCCGAGTGCCGGTCGCCAAGCACATAGCGCGCAATGAACTCGTCGACGTCGATCCAGCCGGGAGCGGTATGTGGATGCGCGGTCATCGCGTCCGCGACCCGCAGGCCGGTAAAAAGCTGCTGAGTCGAGATCCGGGTTTCCTCCTCGCGGGCGGCGGCGAAGATGAACCAGCCGATGAAGGCCAACCACACACCGCCGACCAGGCCGCCGGCCACAAACTCCGCCAACCCCAAGATGATCAAGATCAGCGCGACCACCCGTCCGGCCCGCGCCGCACCGATTCCGGCGCGCACGATATCGCCGTGGCGTCGCCACAGGTAGGCCCGCACCAGCCGACCTCCGTCCAGCGGCGCCCCCGGCAGCAGATTGAACAGGCCCAGCATCAAATTGACCGCGGCCAGCCACCAGACGACGCTGACCACCAGATCCGGGGTTCGCACCATCGCCAGGGCGACGGCCACCGCGGTGAACATCGCGGACAGGGCCAGGCTGGTGGCTGGGCCCGCGAATGCGATCCGAAAAGCCGCCTTTGGAGTTTTGGCTTCCCCGCCCAGGGTGGTCACTCCCCCGAACAGCCAGAGCGTGACGTTTCCCACGGGTACCCCGGCCCGCCGCGCCGCGATGGCGTGCGCGAGCTCGTGGGCCAACAACGAGGCCAGCAGCACCAGTGCCCCGCACCCGCCGGCTATCCAATAGACCACCGCGCCATAGCCTTTGGCCGTTTCCGGCAATGTTGTGACCAGACTCCAGGCGAATAGCCAAAGAATGACCAGAACGCTCCAGTGAACCTTCACCGCAAAGCCGGCGATTCGTCCCAATGGGATCTCGTCGCTCACCGCGCTACCTCCAACCTGGCGGATTGCCCTGCAACGCTCACCAACGCGATCCACCTACTCCCGAACGTAGGGCGAGCCGGCGGACTGCGCTAGGGCCGTTCGGCCTTCCGATCGCCGGCCGGCTGCGGCTGGGCCGGGGCCAGACGTTCAACTCGGTGCTTGATTCCCAGCAGCAGACCCCGGGTGCCCAGCGAGATCAGCGGCCTGGCCAGCTCCAGGGCAAAGATCTCCCCCGGGTGGCGCAGGGCGATCCTGGCGCGCGTCAGCAGACGCACACGATCCTCCCAGTGCGGCTGAACGTGAAATGACCAGACCGCGTTCCAGCGTTGGTCCGGCTGGGTCGCGTTGAGCACCAGGTACTTTTCGGGCTCGATCGCAGCGACACGCAACGTCAGTCCGTCCGGCAATCCCAGCCACCCCGGCGGAGCCAGTCGAACCACATCGCCTACCGCAAGGTGTTGCCATTCCGGATGGATGCGATCGGCGTCGTAGCCAAGGCCGGCAAGGTTTTTCAGTCGCTCGCCGCCGTACCAGCCACCCCGGTCCTGCCCCATCTGCAGTAGCCAGGGCCACACGGCCGACACGGGCGCGTCGATGCACAACGCCTCGGTGGTCTGAGTCGCCGGATCCCCCACCAAACTGTCACCGGGCAACAGCATCTGAGCCTCTTGCTTGGTCGCGCCCCAGTTGCGGTAGTAGCGTCGCGCGGCGTAAAGCAGCGCCAACGAGGCTGTGGCTTCAGCAATCCGTTTCGTCGTCGTGCCCATATCCCCAGTCTGCGAGCACGGCATGCTCATTGACCAGGGCCAATGGTCCCCCATGCGCTAGCCGATGTGCCCCGACAGTCGGGGTGGCACGCCCACACAAGATTCCAGCTCGGTCAGGCATTCCTCGGTCAGCGGGATGAGGGTGTCGATATCGGGCATCACCTCGCGGCCCGCGACGTAGCCGAACCCGATCCGGTCAGCGTAGGAACACGTGGTGACGTTGAGCGCCTGACCGTCGTAGACGGTCGACACCGGATACATCTCGTCGACGTGTGCTCCGTTCCAATACCTTTCGGCGCGTGGGCCCCCAACGTGGGAAATCGGAAGGTTGTATCCGGTGCGGATTTTCGGGGTGAACGGCAGCAGCGGAAAGACAACGGTGGCAGCGATGCTGGCCGCCGTGGTGAGCAACGATGCCGCCGATCCCCGCGCGCTCACCCAGTGCTTGCCCTCCGACATCGACCGGTGAATCAGATCCAGGCGCCGGTGCGGATCTGGTAGATCGGTGTCCAAGGGGCACAACCAAAGACCGAACATGTTGGCGTGCTCGTCGGGTGCCGAAGGATGCTCGCGATCACGCACGGTGATCGGGCAGATGGCGACCAGGGAGTGATCGGGCAGTTCGGAATGGGCGAGCAACCAGCGGCGCAGCGCGCCGGCGATCACCGCGGTGACCACGTCGTTGGCCGTGACGTCGGCCGCCCGTTGTATCGCCTCGATGCGGTGCCGCGACCAACTGCCCGCCGCGACGGCGCGCTGAGCGCCCAAGCGGCCGTTGAACCGCGTGTAGGGTGCGGTGAACGGCAGCACCGTTGTGTGCCCGATCAAGCTGTCCCAGACCGTGGATGCCTCCCCGGCGACGACGTGATTGATCAGCCCGATGCCCGATGCCGCGGCACCGGCCAGCGAACGCAGCGGCGCAAAAAGGCGCGCCAGCAGCCCGGTCGAGGTAGACGACGGCGGGTGGTCCAGGTGGCGGTCGGCATAGAAGGGCGGCATCGACCGGCATTCGGGATCGGTGCTCAGCGCCTCGGCGATCATTTGAAAACCCGCCACACCATCGACGACGGTGTGATGCACCTTGATGTAGAACGCGAACCGGCCATCCTCGAGACCATCGATCAGATACGACATCCACATCGGGCGGGACAGTTCGAGCCGCTGCGCGTCCAGCTCGGCGATCAGCCGCCAGAACGCGTCGCGGCCGGCATCGACGCTGCGCCGCTGGCAGTGGTACCCGATGTCGACGGCTTGCGCATCTCTCCAGACCCAGACACCCCCGGTGTCCACGCCACGATGTGGGTATCGGCGCAGCCTCGGATCTATCGGTTCACCACCAGCCAGTGTTTCGCGGTGAAGCTGGTCGACGTAGTCGGCCCCGGAACCGGGTGGCGGTGACAGGATCAGCAGCGCACCGACATGCATGGGGTTGGATACCAACTCCGCGGTCAACATCAATGCGTCCAGCGGATCCAGCGGATGCATCCGGTTCCTCCGCAACTAGGCAGGGCGGTCGCGCTGCTCCGAGGGATCGTCGAGCAGGCCCGACTGCTGCAGCGCATCCTCGACGAACTGCTGCACCGGCCGAGATCGGAAGAACCCGGTATGTCCGCCCGGATACCAGACGATGTCGGGCTTACCCCAGTGTTCCCAAAGCCGGGCTACCTGCCGCCGCGGATGCACCAGCTGGTCGGCGACGCCGGCATAGATGAAGCGCCCGGCCCTGGGCACCAGCGGAGTCAGGGCGAGCGGCGAGATCATGTGGCCGATGGGTTCGGCCAGCGCCACCGTCTCGCGGCGGGGGTCATCGCGACCAAAACCCGAGTGGCGGCCCAGCAAATCGACCAGATCCGCGACCGGCACACCGAGGATCGCGCAGGTCAAGTCGTCTTCCAGGCTGGCCACCAAGGACGCGATGTAGCCGCCGAGCGACAGACCGTTGATTCCGATCAGCGATTCGGGCTCCTGCATCCGGATCCAGGAGATCAGCCGACGGATGTCCCATACGGCCTGAGCGGTGGCATGGACGTTGTCGAGAACATCTTCGCCCAGATATACCGCGCCCTTGGGCAGGTCACGCGCCCGGGGACCGTGCATCGGCAGCACCGGCATGACGATGTTCAGGCCCAACTCGCGATGCAGCTTCCAGGACCGGAACAGCGCCAGATCGAGCGGGGCACGGCCCATCTCGGTGCCGTGTACGCAGACCAGCCAGGGGCGCGGTTCCCGGTGGCGCAGCAACAGCGCGTACTCGCGATTGTTCGCGGTGTACCCCAGCCACCGTTGGCCACCCGGCTCCCCCGGCAGCGGGGTGTACCCGCTGTCGAAGAACATCCGGTAGAAGGAGCGTTTGCGCCCCTTGACCTTGCGGACCGTGACCTCGGAGGGGGGCGGGGGGTCGGCGAAGAATGTCCGCGGGCGCTGCAGCCAGCCCTGATCGCCGTAGAACTGCAGGGCCAGCGCCACTTCGTCATCGATTCGCTCGAACACGTGTGGATCGCTGACCGGGCGACGCGCCTTGAGCCCCATCAGCGCGATCTCGTCCCGAAACGCCTGGGCCGCCAGGGCGATGGTGGGCCGGGCGATCGGGAGCCCGTCGGAGTCTTGATCGAGGTAGTCGCGCCACGACTCGGCGAAGTAACGACCGGTGTGCACGAAGGGCGTGACCACGCTGCCCAAGCCCCCGAGGCCAATCGGGTTGACTTGCCGGGCCCCTGGGCTTTCCTGCGCGTCATCGCCGGCCGGTTTCGCCATGGCGCTAAAGCTAACAGGTCGCCCAAAACGCCGGTTAGGGTCTTACGTCCCGAGCAGGTCACGGGCACCAACGGGCACCAAAGGACAATTGCCAATCGCCTGGATGACTTTGGGCCCTACCCCGGCCCAGGCAACCGCAGAAACATCGAAAGTGTCATCTAGCGACAGAAGAGATGCGTTATGCACTGCTTGCCAGGCCCACCAGAGATCCCGCTCGTCGGCGATGTTTGCACTGGTGAGAGGTGGTTTGCGTGATGCATCCCACGCTGGCCCACGAGCGGCCCGACATCGCCAAGATCGACAACCGGCCACCATCGGTGGCGCGGATGTTCCTAGACCGCGTGGCCGCCTCCCCGAGCGCCGAAGCGTTCCGCTATCCCCACGGTGACGACTGGGAGAGCGTCACCTGGGAGCAGGTTGGCGAGCGGGTAGGCCGCCTGGCGGCCGGCCTGATCTCGTTGGGCATCGCCCCGCAGGATCGGGTCGCGCTGGCATCGTCGACCCGATACGAATGGGTGCTCGTCGATTTCGCCGTGATGTGCGCCGGAGCGGCGACAACCACGGTGTATCCGACGACCATCGCCGCCGACGTCGCCTACATCGTGGCGAACTCCGGAAGTCGAGTCGTGGTCGCCGAGGACCAGACGCAGGTCGACAAACTGGTCGAACACCGCGCCGAACTGCCCGAGGTGGCCAGGGTGGTGGTGATCGACGGCAAGGGTGATGGCGGCTGGGTGATCACGCTCGCCGAACTCGAACAACTGGGCAAGCAGCTGCTTGCCGACTCCCCCGCCGCCGTGGACCAGCGGGTCGCCGCGATCGGCCCCGACCAGCTCGCCAGCCTCATCTACACCTCCGGAACCACCGGACGGCCCAAGGGTGTGCGGTTGACCCACGGGGCTTGGACGTACACCGCCTCGGCGATCGATGCCCTCAACGTGCTCGGCCCGGCCGACCTGAACTTTCTGTGGCTGCCGCTGGCCCACGCATTCGGCAAGGTGATGCTTTCGCTGCCGCTGCTCATCGGGTTCCCCACCGCGATCGACGGGCGGGTCGACCGGATCGTCGACAATCTGGCGGAGCTGCATCCCACCGTCATGGGGGCGGCGCCGCGCATCTTCGAAAAGGCTCACGCCCGGATCGAGCAGATGGTCGCCGAGCAGGGCGGGCTCAAGAAAGCGGTGTTCGACTGGTCGATCGGTGTGGGCTTGAAAGTCTCGGCCTCCCGGCAAGCCGGCCGCCAGCCCGCACTGCTGTCCAGGCTGGCCTACCAGCTGGCCGACCGGTAGGTGTTCTCCACCATTCGCGAGCGCTTCGGCGGCCGGATCCGCTTCTTCGTCTCCGCAGCCGCGGCCCTGGACCGCAACGTCGCGCAGTGGTTCGACGCGATCGGTATCACCGTGCTCGAAGGCTACGGGCTGACCGAGACCGCCGCGGCGTCGTTCATCAACCGCCCCAACGCCTATCGGTTCGGCACGGTCGGCTGGCCGTTTCCCGCTACCGAGGCGAAGATCGCCACGGATGGCGAGATCCTGCTGCGGGGCCCTGGCTTGATGACGTCCTACCACGACTTGCCCGAGGCCACCGAGGAGGCACTCGACCACGACGGGTGGTTTCACACCGGCGACATCGGGGAGATCGACGCCGACGGCTACCTGCGGATCACCGACCGCAAGAAGGACATGTTCAAGACCTCACAAGGTAAGTACGTCGCACCTGCCGCGATCCAGGTGAGGTTCAAAGGCCTGTGCCCCTACGCGGGCGAGCTGATCGTCGTCGGTGAAGCCAAGCCCTATTGCGTGGCCCTGGTCAGTCTGGACAGTGAAGCGATCACCGAGTGGGCCGCGGGGCATGGATTGGCCGGCAAGTCCTTCGCCGAGCTAACCCGCGACCCCAAGACACGCGAGTTGATCGCGGGCTACATCGACACGCTCAACGCCGAGCTCAACCGGTGGGAGCAGATCAAGAAATTCGCCGTGCTCGACCGCGAGCTGTCCATCGAATCCGGTGACCTGACACCGAGCATGAAGCTGCGCCGCAAGGTGGTTCTGGACAAGTCCGCCGACGAGATCTCGGCTCTCTACCAGCAACCAGCGGGCCAGGCACCCAAGAGCGGCTGAGCTCGCGCGACGAGACAGCAAGTATCACAACAACATAAACGACACAGCGGAGAAGTTTGGCATGCAATCAGATCGCCTCCATTGGCTAACAACTGCGGCTGGTCCATTCGCCTCGGTGTATTTCGATGACTCACACAACACCGCCGATGCCGCCGAGCGGCTGGAAGCGACATGGCGCGACATCCGGCGTCACCTCGACGGTCTGAAGGCCGACGATCAGCTCATCGGCCGGCTCGAAGAGGCGGTGTGCAACCACCGCCCGGCCGTCGGGCGGCGGGGCCGGGCGGTGGTGGCGACCAGCGACAAGGTGCTGGTCAACGAACAGCTCATCAGCCCACCGCCGGTAACCGTGGTGCGGCTGTCCGAGTACCCGTACCTGGTGCCGCTGATCGACCGCGAGATTCGGCGACCGACCTACGTGTTCGCGGCGGTGGATCACGCCGGCGCCGACGTCCGGTTGTATCGCGGTGACACGTTCAGCTGCACCAGCATCGACGGCGGCGGCCACCCCATCCACAAACCGGCCACCGCCGGCTGGAAGGGCTATGGCGACTTTCAGCACACCGCCGAGGAGGCCGCCCGGATGAACTACCGTGCCGTCGCCGACCACCTCACCCAGCTGGTGGACGAGGCCGACCCCGAGGTGGTGTTCGTCTCCGGTGAGATCCGATCCCGCTCCGACCTGGTTGCGGCACTGCCGCACCGGGCGGCCCAGCGAGTGTGGCAACTACATGGCGGCGCACGCAACAGCAGCATCGGTGAGGACGAGATCAACGAGCTCACCCTTGCCGAGTTTGCTCGCCGGCGAGACACCGAAATGGCCGAGGTGACACAGCGGTTCGAAGCGGAGCTGGGGCGGCGTTCGGGGCTGGCAACCGAGGGACTGTCAGCGGTCTGCGCGGCCCTGCGCAACGGCGAGGTCGACACCCTGATCGTCGGTGAGCTGCGCGACGCCACGGTGGTAACCGGGGCCGCGCTCACCACGATCGCCCCCAACGCCGACGTGCTGTCCGAGCTCGGCGAGCCCGTGGTGCGGATTGCCCGTGCCGATGAAGCGTTGCCATTCACCGCGATCGCGGCCGACGCCTCGCTGGTTCGAGCCGATGGTCAGATGGCGCCCGCCGACGGGGTGGGCGCGCTGCTGCGGTATCCGGCAAGCGACAGATTGGCCAGCCAGAGTTCGTAAGGCCTGACGGGCGATCTCGCGGGCGTAACGCCGTGGCGAACTCTGGCGTGACATTCGGCCCTGGCGTTACGCTCGCGTTGGTTGAAGGACACCCGAGGTATGAGGCAGTTCAGCGATCGCATCGACGCCGGCCGCAAATTGGGCCGCCGGCTGGAATTCCTACGTGGTCAAGACATTGTGGTGCTGGGTCTGCCGCGAGGCGGTGTCCCGGTGGCCTTCGAGGTAGCCAAAGCCTTGCACGCGCCACTTGATGTGCTGCTGGTGCGCAAGCTCGGTGTGCCGCTGCATTCCGAGCTGGCCTTCGGCGCCATCGGCGAGGGCGGCGTGCAGGTGATCAACAGTGCCGTGGTGCACGAGGCCGGGCTCGGAGAACAGGAGATGGCCGCGGTCGAGACCGCGCAGTGGGCCGAGTTGCAGCGCCGGGTGCAGCGCTACCGTGGCGATCGCCATCCGATCCCGCTGCGGGGCCGGATCGCGGTGATCGTCGATGATGGCGTCGCGACCGGAGCCACCGCCGCGGCCGCTTGCCAGGTTGCGCGCGCCCAGGGCGCCAGCCGGGTCATCCTGGCCGTTCCCATCGGTGCTACCGATACCGCACCACGATTCACTGAATACGCCGACGAGGTGGTGTGCCTGGAAACGCCCACGCCCTACTTTGCCGTCGGACAGGGATACGACAACTTCACCCAGACCTCCGATCAGGAGGTGGTGACGCTACTGGATCGGGCCCGTAGCGAATTCGGTGCGGGCCATCAGCCGCCAGTTCCTGCGCGGCGAGACGATGAGGTTCGGGTATTGGCGGGCCCGGTCTCGGTGATCGGGCGCCTCACCATTCCCGACCGCCCCACCGGAATCGTCGTCTTCGCCCACGGCAGCGGCAGCAGCCGCCACAGCCCGCGCAACCGCTACGTGGCCGAGGTACTCAACCAGGCCGGCCTGGCGACTCTGCTGCTGGATTTGCTGACGCCCGAGGAAGAACACAACCGCGCCAACGTGTTTGACATCGGATTACTCGCCCGGAGATTGGTCGGCGTCACCGGGTGGCTGGCGGCACAACCGGACACCACGGCGCTGCCGGTGGGATTCTTCGGGGCCAGCACTGGCGGCGGCGCGGCTCTGGTCGCGGCCGCGCACCCCGGCGTCAAGGTGCAGGCGGTGGTGTCCCGCGGCGGGCGGCCCGATCTCGCGGGCGATGCGCTGCGCGAAGTGCACGCTCCCACGCTGCTGATCGTCGGTGGTCGTGACGAGGCCGTCCTGGAGTTGAACCGGCAAGCGCAAGCGGCGATCCCGGCGCCGTGTGAGCTTGTGGTGGTTCCCGGTGCCACTCACCTCTTCGAAGAACCTGGCGCCCTCGAGCAAGTGGCGACACTGGCGCGTGATTGGTTCCTCGGCCACCTGCGCCATCACTAGTCAGCGCTCGCACGCGCTGCGATAGCCGGCGATTCAGTGGTGGAGGCCGGAAGCCGGCTCGTGCGTGCTGGCTTGGATGTCGGCCGACGTCGCCGCAAACAGCTGATTGGCCAAGTCGGATAACGCTCGGGCGATCGCGAGTTCATCGCCGATCTGAGCCACCGGCTCATCGGCCGGGTCAAGCCTGGCCAACCCGATACCAACCAGAGTCTGGTCGCCCCAGACCAGTCGCGCCTTTGCCCGGGTGCGCTCGTCGCGCTCTTCGATCAGCACATCCACGTGGCAGGACTTGGCGTTGGTGGTGTTTCCTGTCATCGCCGTCTCCTTTGTCTTGCAGACACATTCGATGCCACCACCACCGAACCCACCGGCAGTAGGGGCAAAGGTCACGAGACGCCGGGATGTCCAGCGACCATCACGGAACAATCTCTCCGGTCTGGCCGTTGCTGCCGGGCACCCCGAGAAGGCCGTCGAGACCGGTGTCGCCGCCCGTACCACCGGCCGCACCGCCGGCGCCGCCCTGACCACCCAGTGCCAAGTCACCACCGGCGCCGCCGGTACCACCGGTCTGGGCCGTGCCGCCGTTGCCACCACTGCCGCCGGCACCACCCTGGCCGCCCTGCCCGCCGGTACCGCCGGCGCCGGTAGCGCCGGTCGAACCAGCCCACCCGATCACGCCGCCGGCGCCACCGCTGGCGCCGGTAGTGCCGCCGGCGCCGCCGTCGCCACCGGTGCCGCCGTCGCCGCCGAGCACGCCATTGGCACCGATGCCACCGGTCGTCGTTCCCGAAGTGGTGGTGGCCGCGCCGCCGATACCGCCGTCCCCACCGGCCCCGCCGATGCCTCCGATTCCCCCGACGCCGCCGATACCGCCGGCGCCTCCGTTGCCCCCGATCCCGATGAACCCGGCCGCGCCGCCGGTGCCGCCGGCACCTCCAGCACCACCGGTCCCGCCGTTGCCACCGAGCCCTCCGACGCCTCCGACAGCGCCGTCGCCTCCGGTCGCCGCGGCGGCATCGCTGAAGGCTGCCCCACCGTCGCCACCGATACCGCCCGCATAGCCGGCCGCTCCGGTGCCGCCGTTGCCGATGAACATCCCGCCACGCCCACCGTTGCCGCCGGCACCGCCGGTGTCGCCATTACCGCCAGTTGCCCCCTGCAGCGTGCTACCGGCACCACCGATCCCGCCGTTACCACCTATCGCAGCACCGCTGATGGTGTTGTTCCCGAAGCCGCCGTCACCGCCGGCACCGCCGCCGTCACCGCCGGCACCGCCGTCGCCGCCGCCGGTTCCACTGTCGGCACCAGCACCACCGTCGCCGCCGGTCGCCGTGCCGCCGGAACTACCGTCGGTTCTGCCCTCACCGCCCATCCCGCCTTCGCCGCCGTTGCCACCGTTGGGGCCAGCGGTACCGCCGCCCCCGCCCATACCGCCGGTGCCCGAGTTACCGTCGGTCGACTCGCCGAGCCCACCCGCACCGCCGGTGCCGCCGATTTCGTCGCCCGTGCCGGCGTCACCGGGATCCCCGTTGCCTCCCGTTACGTTGCCGTTGTTGCTTTGGTCAGCACCGGCGCCACCGGTACCGGCTGTCGCACCCGGGGTCGGATTAGTCCCGTCTGTCCCCGCCAGACCGGTGCCGCCCTGGCCACCGGCACCACCCGAGCCGAACCAATTCGCGTTTCCGCCGTTGCCGCCCTGGCCGGGCAAACCGCCGAGGATGCCGGTCAGGCCGCTCCGCCACGCCCGCCGTTACCGCCGTCACCCAGGAGCGTTCCGTCGGCACCGCCGTCGCCACCGGCCGCCCCGGCCCCGCCCATCCCGCCATTGCCGCCGTTGCCGATCAGCGGGCCCGCGCCGCCCATGCCCCCGGCCGCCCCGACCCCTCCGGTACCGCCGACACCGCCGCCGAGGAAGCTGCCGGCACCGCCCGCGCCGCCGACGGCACCGTCGCCACCATCGCCACCGAACCCGCCGTTGCCGAAGAAGCCACCGGTGCCACCGGTGCCGCCCATGCCGCCGTCACCACCCATGTTCGAGGCCCCGCCCGCGCCCCCGGTCCCGCCGTTGCCCAAGAATCCGGCAGCCCCGCCGGTACCGCCAGCCAACCCGGTGGCGCCAACCCCGCCCACTCCGCCCGCCCCGCCGTTGCCCAGCAGCAGCCCGCCCCGTCCGCCCAGGCCGCCGGCGGCGCCCTCGCCACCGGTACCCCCGGTGCCGCCATTGCCCCCATTGCCAAGCAGGATCCCGCCGTCGCCTCCGGCAGCGCCGGTGCCATCGGCACCGTTGGCGCCATGGCCGATCAAGGGGCGCCCCAATAGGGCCTGTGCGGGGGCGTTGACCACACCCATCAGTTGATCCAGCGGCGAGGCATTCGCGGCCTCAGCGGCCGCGTAGGCGCCGGCGCCGCCCGAAAGTGTTTGGAGGAAGCGCTCGTGAAACGCGGCCGCCTGAGCGCTCAGGCTCTGGTAGCCCTGGGCGTAGGACCCGAACAGCGCCGCGACGGCCGCCGATATTTCATCACCCGCTGCTGCCACGACGGTCGTTGTCGGCAGCGCCGCAGCGGCATTGGCCGTTGTGAGCACCGATCCGATGTTCGCCAGATCCGAGACCGCGGCCGTCACCGCGTCCGGAACAGCAATCACAAACGACATCTGCCAACCTCCCATACAGGACAAGCGATGATCGAGCGCTGGGCAGCATCAAATCCTATCCCCGTCACGAATAACACAATGGATATTCGCCCAACAGCGTGCGCGCGTCGGGGAAATTCGGTTGCCCCGCAAGCCCTTCTCCAACGCCCGACCGGACCAAACACGCCGCACTCCAGCTATCGCCGCACCCACGATCCGGCGCAATTGGCAGTCGCGACAAACTGAAATCCCCTGTACCGCAGATTGTTAATGGCGGGTACCGGAGAAATCCGTCCCGGCCGACCGTCGAAACCCGATAGATTCCGTTTTCGATACCAAAACCTAATCCCCGCACCCAGGGCTCCGGCGTTCCCTGTCCCCGCACCGAGCTTGGCCGAACTCCCAACTCGTCAAATCCCGATGAGACGATCGAAATCCTGTTCGAGCGGGGCGGAGCCGGGTTGAGCCATGAGCCCCTAGCGGGCAGCGATGCCACCGCCCGAGACCGAAAGCCATCGCAGCTAGCAAAAGCCCTGTGCCGCAAAGTCCCCCACACCATGGGCCGTCAATCCACGTCGAGCGACCGAACGCTCCGGGCAGACGGCGCGCTCGGGTCGAGCGCCGCGGCCGGCTCGAGAACGCACAACCGGTCAATATGTCGCGCCCATTGCACACGCTCAGCCCGATTCCGGTGAGACCCTTGACTCATGCCTCATGAAGGACCGAACCAGCTGTATGGCCTCTACCTGAGCATGCTGCGCCGAATAGGCCACTACCGATGGTTCGCGGCGATCTTCAAGCGCGTCGGCACGCCGGTAGACCGGGCGCTGATACGGGTGAGCCGGGGCCGGCTCTCCATGGGTGGTTCCGAGATGCCGACGATGCTGCTTACCACGAAAGGCAGGCGCACCGGCAAAGAGCGAACGGTTCCGCTGCACTACGTGTGGGATGGCTCGAACGTGGTCGCCGTGTGTGAGAACTTCGGCTTGGATACGGCCTCGAGTTGGCCGTACAACCTGCTCGCTGACCCGAAGGCCCGCATCGAGATTGACGGCGCTGCTGCTGACTATCTGTCGCGACCCGCCACGGCGCAAGAGGTGGACCGCAACATGCCGAGGCTGATCGCGCTGTGGCCTGCGCATGACACCTATGTCAAGCGCACCGGCACCCGCAAGGTGTTCGTCTTCGAGCCCGTGAGCGCGCGGCGCTGACGGACTGACGGGCTGAGGGGCTGAGGGGCTGAGGCCAAAGCGGCTACCCGTCGCCGCCGTTGCCGCCGAGCGCGAAGTCACCGCCGGTGCCGGCGGTGCTGGCACCGTTCCCACTGGCTGCGCCGCCGCTCCCGCCGTTGCCACCCGCACCGCCCTGACCGCCCGGACCGCCCGTGCCGCCAACCCCGGTGCCACCGGCAGCCCCCCGCCCAACATATCGAGCACTCGGTGGCTACCGATCCTAGGCCGCGGGCAACTCCCCGACAGGCATTCTGGAAAAGGTTGTATTCAGATCATCACAAGGCTGACCTCCGCGCGAAATCCGTCGTTGCGCTCATTCGGAAACTAAAGCGCAGCCACGCCCGCCACCCGCGTGATTGGCGATTTGCCCAGCAAATCTGGCTCGCAAACGGGCCCAACGCGCGAGCAGCTGCGATAGCCTCATGCCGCTATGACAGAAATGGCAAAGGGCAAGCTCATCCTCCTTAACGGCGGATCCAGCGCGGGAAAAACTTCGCTCGCGCTGGCATTCCAGGATTTGGCTGCCGAATGTTGGATGCACCTGGGTATCGACGTGTTTTGGAAGGCGCTGCCGCCCAAGCAACATGACCTCGCGCGAGTGTGGCCGCAGTACTACACCTGGGAAAGCGTGGTCGAGGCCGACGGGCTGGACTGGTTCACCGTGCACCCGGGGCCCATCCTGGACCAGGCCATGCATGCGCGCTACCACGCAATCAGGGCCTACCTGGACAACGGCATGAACGTCGTCGCCGATGACGTGATCTGGAAACGGGAGTGGCTCATCGATACACTCCAGATTTTCGAAGGTGCTCAGGTCTGGATGGTCGGGGTTCACGTCTCCGATGAAGAAGGCGCCCGTCGGGAAGAAGAGCGCGGCGACCGCTATGCGGGATGGAACCGCGGCAGCGCGCGCTGCCCACCGCGATGCCGAGTACGACTTCGAACTCGATACCACCGCGAGCCCGGTTCGGGAGCTGGCGCGCGAACTCTACGAGTCCTACCAGGCCTGCCCGCAACCCACGGCTTTCGACCGATTGCGCAAGCGCTTCCTGCCCTGAGCCGCAGCCTCAATCTTGCGGGGCGACGGTAGCTTTGGCCCACCGGTAATCCGGCTTGCCGGCCGGCGAACGTTGCACCTTGGGGCAGAAGACAATCTCCTTCGGCAGCTTGTAGCGGGCGATGTGTCGCGCGGCCTCCCCGATGATGCTGTCGGGGTCGGGGGCCGCGCCCTCGGCCAGCTGCACGATCGCGACGACTTCGTTTCCCCAGCGCGGGCTGGGCCGCCCCGTCACCACGACGTCATAGACGGCAGGATGCTCGGCGATCGCGGCCTCCACCTCCTCGACAAAGATCTTCTCGCCACCGGAATTGATGGTGACCGAATCCCGGCCCAGCAGCTCGATCGTGCCGTCGGCGTCCCAGCGCGCCCGGTCGCCGGGAACCGAATGCCGGATTCCTTCGATGACGGGAAAGGTCCGCGCGGTCTTGGCTTTGGCACCGAGGTAGCCCAGCGGTATCACGCCCTGCTGGGCAAGCCAGCCGATCTCGCTGTCCCCCGGCGTGAGGATTCTGGTCAAATCCTCGCTGACCACCACCGCACCCGGGATCGGGTCGAAGCGTCCGCTTGCGGGAAGCACCCGACTGGACACCTGGACCATTTGTGATCCCGATTCTGATGACCCGCCCGCGTCCAGGATCGTCAACTGCGGCAACAGATCGACGAAACGCTGCTTGACCCCGGCGCTGAGCGCGGCGCCACCCGAAATCAGCACCGACAGGGCGGACAGGTCGTAGTCGCCGGACTCGAGTTCGTCGAGCAATGGCCGGCCGAAGGCGTCGCCGACAATCGACAGCGACATCACCCGTTCCCGAGCGGCCATCGCCCACGCCGCGGCTGGATCGAAGCGGGTGGCCATTTGCGGCATCACAAACGGCCGGCCGCCGCACAGGCTGATGAACGCCGCCCACTGCGCAGCGCCGTGCATGAGCGGAGCGACCGTCATCGAGCCCGGTCCTCCTTGCCGGGATCGCTCGACGATGTCGTCGAGCCCGGTCACCAGCTCGCCGGTGCCGAACGTTCGCCCACCCATCGAGTTCATAAAGATGTCGTGCTGACGCCACAGCACCGCCTTCGGCATCCCGGTGGTGCCGCCGGTGTAGAGCATGTACAGGTCGTCTGGCGACAACTCGACGTCTAGCGGCTCGTCGGATACCGACGCCAGTAGCTCCTCATAGCGCACCGCGCCGGGCAGCGGATCATTTCCGGACTCATCGTCCACGTGGATCAGCTGCGGTTCACCGCCGGCCTTCTCCAACGTCTCGGCCAACGTCGGACCGAACCGAGCGTGGCAGATGACCGCATCCGCGCCGGCATTGCGCAGCAGGTACGCGAGTTCGTCAGCAACGTAGCGATAGTTGATGTTGAACGGGGCGACCCGCGCCTGGTACGCGCCGACCATCCCTTCGAGGAACTCGTTGCAGTTGGTCATATACAGGCCGAGGTGACTTTGACCCGACTCGTAGGGCGCCAATTGCGACCGTTCCCGGCTGGCGCCGAAACCCCACTGGTGCAGCGCCCGAGCCAAGCGGCGGGCACGCCGTTCGGTTTGAGCGAAGGTGAATCGCCGATCCCCGTAGACGATGCAGTCTCGGTCCGGGTTGGCAGCGGCCACCGCCGAGAATACCTGGGCGATGTTGTATTCCACCGGCTCTCCTCAGCTCGTTCAAGCCAACGTCTGGGCCCCTAGCAACGCTATAACGCCGACCCCGATCTGCATGGCGAGTTGCGGCTGAACTTGGCGCCAGTTGCGCGAATTCGCCGAACCGCCGGCGAGTCGACCGTAATTGGCTGGATGCGACCGAGGCGCGGACGCGCCGATACATTGCTCGGCTGCGTTTCGGACGCACATCTCGCGTCCGTCAGGCATCCTTTAGCCATGGATGTGGAAGCCCTGCTGCACACGATTCCGCCACTAGCGGTCTACATCCTGGTCGGCGCCGTCGTCGGGGTCGAGAGCCTGGGCATTCCCCTTCCCGGGGAGATCGTGTTGGTCAGCGCCGCCCTCCTGTCATCGCATCACGAGCTGGCCGTGAATCCGGTCGGGGTTGGGGCGGCGGCCGTGATCGGCGCGGTGATCGGCGACTCGATCGGTTACACGATCGGACGCCGGTTCGGCATGCCGCTGTTCGACCGGCTCGGGCGGCGTTTTCCCAAGCACTTCGGCCCGGGGCACGTCGCGCTCGCCGAACGGTTGTTCAGTCGCTGGGGCTCTCGGGCGGTCTTCTTCGGTCGTTTTATCGCGCTGCTACGGATCCTGGCCGGCCCGCTGGCCGGTGCCCTGAAGATGCACTACCCGCGATTTCTGACCGCCAACGTGTCCGGGGCGATCTGCTGGGCGGGCGGTACCACCGCGCTGGTGTACTACGCAGGCATGGCGGCCGAACACTGGCTGCAGCGGTTCTCCTGGGTCGGGCTGGTGATCGCCGTCGTGGGCGGCCTCATCGCGGCGATCCTGCTGCGCGAACGCACCGCCCGGGCCATCGCCGAATTGGAGGAAGAACACCACCGCAAGGCGCAGACCGCCGAGGCTTGACCTGGCCTGACTAGCAGGCCGCCGCACCGGCCGCGCGGTGCTGTTCGATGAGCACCTGGGCCATGCGCTGGGCGCGGCGGGCCGAATCCGGGTCACCCACCGCTGCCAAGATAATGGCGCCCTTCATCAGGATGTGCCAGGACCAGGCAAAATCCTCGACGTCGTGCAGCCCTGCGGCCACCGCTCGTTCACGCACGATGCCGCGGACGTGGTCGATGTGGCCGATGCACGCCCGCCCGGCGGGGTGATCGGCCCTCAGTTCGAGCAACACGTTGATGAATGAGCAGCCTTCGTAGCCGTCGCGGCTTTGGAACCACTCGTGCAGGACGTCGAAGATCGCCAGCAACTGTTCCTCGAGCGTGTTGCCGCGCGCCCGTGACTTCTGCTCGATCAGACCGAAAGTCCAGAGTTCTTCGCGACGCTGCAGCACCGCCAGCACCAGGTCGTCCTTCGTGGCGAAGTGCCGATAGAGCGTGGCTCTGGCCACCCCGGCACGATCGATTACCTCATCGGTGCCGACGGTCCGGATGCCCCGCCGACTGAACAGATCGTATGCGGCCCCCAAAATGCGCTCGCGAGCCGACACAGCCGGCGTGGTGGCCTCCGGGATTGCCATAGCGAGGATTAACCATACTCTCAGGCCGAAGAGGTAGACAGACCACCCTGTCTTGTTATACAAATGAGATTCGAGCGACGAAAGTCTGTCTTCAGACGCGCAGGACGGGCATCCATCGCGGCGTTACGACGCCAGTCGATTAGGGGCGCACCATGAGCGTGGATATCGCAGAACCCTTTACCCCTCACCCAATGCTCAGCATCCGGCTGCTCCGCGAGTTGGGCGACCCGTACAGCACACTGCGGGCCGCCACCGACTTCCGCAGCACCGCGGTGTTGATCCACGCGGGCGGCGAGGTGGACGCGGCCAACGAACACACCTGGCGCCAGCTGATCGCCGAGACGGCCGCCAGTGCCCCGTCGCCGGGATTGTTCGTCGTCGACGTGAGCGGCCTTGATTTCATGGGCTGCTGCGCGTTCGAGGTTCTGGCCGAGCAGGCCGGCCGATGTCGCGCCCGCGGCGTCGAGCTGCGCATCGCCAGTGCCGCCCACACCCGCGTGACTCGCATCGTGGCGGCGTGCGGGCTCAGCGACGCACTGCCCGTCTACCGGTCGGTGGACGCCGCCCTAGCGTTGCCCGCCCCATCGGATTGAGCACCCGGCCCCGTTGGGTTCAAGCGGGGTCAGGCGGGGCCTGCGGGCCGCGATCCACACCGGTACGCAACTTGACCGACGCCGAGTACGCGAGTGTGCGAAAGCGAAGCACCGGGTCATCAGAGGCTTCGATGCCGTCGGTCACCCGCATCGGGTCGAACACGACGATATCGCCGTCGTGTTCGCGTTCGGTGTCAACGCCAGTGACGTCAAGGGTGCCGACGGTGACCATCTCCGAACCCTGCCAAGGCACCGACGGATCGACGATCGAATCCCCCGGGCCGGCGATTTGGACGCGAAAATAGAACCGCACCGGCCCGGCGGCGAGGCGGGTTTGCAGTTCGTCGGTGAGGAAGTCGGCGCCCTGGTTGCGGGCCGCCAGCGGCGACAGGAATTTCTCCCCGACCGCGGGAATCATGTGGTAGCGAACGAATCTCGCACTGCCGTCAGCGGCTACCCAGCGAAAAGCGTGCAGCCCGTGATATTCGCAGGTGGCGTAACTGGCCGGAATTCTGTTCGCCGCGCCCAGGATCGGCAGCGCGGCCAGCACGCGCGGGTGGGTGACCAGATACTTCGCAATGCGCGCCGGGGTGGTCAGGCTCGGCCGCAGCGCTTTGAGCAGATCTACGAACCCCTCCGGCGTGCTCGAGGTGAACAGCCGCGCGGTCTGCATCGACACATCGGTGGTGGACTTGTCGGGCAGTGTGAATTTCACTGCCATGCCGCGCACTCCGGGCGCGCCGTCGCGCTGGGTGGGCTTGCCCGATCCATTGGAAAACCGGATCAGCGCCGCGACGGTGGCGCCGTCGAAGTGTTTGGCGCGAGAAAGCCCGGCCGCCTCGGGGGTCGCGGTGAACGTGCCGCGATACAGGGTTCCCTTGGCGTGCAACGCCCGGTAACCGGGACACGCTCCCCCGGTCCCCCGGATCGCTTCGATCGCCTCGTCAGGAGTGACTGAACCGCCCATTGGCGAATCCTAAGTCCTGCCGTCGCCCCGCCGGGGCGGTGGCTACAGGTACGGGACCGTCGCGGTTGCGTACATCTGGGCGGGGTCGGCGAGCAATTCGTTGTATTTGTTCTGCAGCGTCGCGATGGAGTCCCCCACGGGTTTGTCGCAATAGCGGCAGTGCGCTTTGAACTGGCCCTGCCCGTCTTCGTCCGGCCAGAATCGGCGTGGCCCGACCTGTGCACCGGGGTCGAATTGGACCGACTGATGCGCGGCCTCTTTGAGGATCCTGCCCACCGGATGACCTTGCGGGCATTCGAGTTTCAACACGCCCAGCCCGTCGGAAAAGCTCATCGTCTGCCATCCTCCGTGTTGTTTTGGACAACCTGCCAAGGCTGACGGTATGCCATCGCGCCGGGTAGCGCCTCGCCGTGCGGCGACCGCGGCCGGCTCAGGTGCAGCAGTCGGGACTGAGCACCGCGCACAACGCCTGCAGGGCCTCGGTGTGCACTCGGTGAAAGACGTGCATGCCGCGCCGCTCGGAGACCACCAGGCCCGCCTTGCGCAGCTGGGTCAGGTGATGGCTGACGGTGCCATCGCTGAGGTTGAGCGCGGTGGCGAGGGTGCCACTGATCTCCTCCCCGGCCGGGGAACCGAAGAGCAGCGACATGATCTTGACCCGCGCCGGGTCCGCCAGGGCCTTGAGCCGCAGGGCCACCGCCAAGGCGTCGTCGTCGCCGATCGGTCCGGCGGCCACCGGGGCACAGCAAACGGGTGCGGAGATGTCGATCACGGGCAGGGCCTTGGGCACAAGTTCACTCTGCCAGATACCTTGACATATATCAAAAAAGTGACGACACTGGGCAGCGGCGCCACTTTGATATATGTCTAACCAGCCGGAGGTTTCACCCGATGTCCCGTGTTCAGCTTGCCCTCAATGTCGATGACCTTGACGCGGCAATCACGTTCTATTCCAAGCTGTTTAACGCCGAACCGGCCAAACGCAAACCCGGATACGCCAACTTTGCGGTGGCCGATCCCCCACTGAAGCTGGTGCTGCTGGAAAACCCCGGCGCTGGCGGCACCCTCAACCATCTCGGCGTGGAAGTCGGCGATAGCGACACCGTGCATGCCGAGATCGCCCGCTTGGCCGAGACCGGAATGTTCACCGAGGAAGAGATGGGCACGACGTGTTGTTTTGCCACCCAAAACAAGGTGTGGATGACCGGCCCCGGCGGTGAGCGCTGGGAGGTATACACCGTGCTGGCCGACTCCGAAACCTTCGGCACCAGTCCGCAACACCCCGCCGACCAGGAGAGCGACGCGGCCGAGGCGGGTGGGTGCTGCGGCGCGCAGACCGCGGCCGCGACATCCTGCTGCTAGGTGATGACCCGAGGCGGGTGGGGCGGCTGGGCCGAGCGCCCCACTTGCCATCGGATTCGATATCCATCAATATCGATGCATGTCGAATCGTGTCGAAATGGATGCGCCGTGCTGTGTGACAGCGCCGCTGCTGCGTGAGCCGCTCGAGGCCAGCTCAGCGGTCGAAATGGCGGCCCGATTCAAGGCATTGGCCGATCCGGTGCGGTTGCAGCTGCTGAGCTCGGTAGCAAGTCATGCCGGAGGCGAAGCCTGCGTCTGTGACATCTCCGCCGGAGTCGAGGTGGGCCAGCCCACGATTTCCCACCATCTCAAGGTGCTGCGGGACGCGGGTTTGCTCACTTCACAACGGCGCGCCTCGTGGGTGTACTACGCCGTGGTCCCGGAAGCACTCAACGCGCTGTCGCGGCTGTTGAGCGTTCACGCGGGCAGCGCAACCGAGCTGGAGACATCGGCATGACCGGCACCGTCGACCACCAGCCCGCGCCCGCGGTGGTGGGCAAGCTTTCCACCCTGGACCGGTTCTTGCCGGTATGGATCGGGCTGGCGATGGCCGCCGGGTTGCTGCTCGGGCGCTGGATTCCAGGCCTGAACACGGCATTGGAAAAGGTTCAGGTCGACGGGATCTCGCTCCCGATCGCCCTTGGCCTGCTGATCATGATGTATCCGGTACTGGCCAAGGTGCGCTACGACCGCCTCGATAGCGTCACCGGCGATCGCAAGCTGTTGATCAGTTCCCTGCTGCTGAATTGGGTGGCCGGCCCGGCGCTGATGTTCGCACTGGCCTGGCTGCTGCTGCCGGATCTGCCGGAGTACCGAACCGGCCTGATCATCGTCGGACTGGCCCGCTGCATCGCCATGGTGATCATCTGGAACGACCTGGCCCGCGGGGATCGCGAGGCGGCCGCGGTGCTGGTCGCGCTGAACTCGATTTTCCAGGTGGCGATGTTCGCGGTGCTGGGCTGGTTCTACCTGTCGGTACTTCCGGGTTGGCTGCATCTGACACAGACCACCATCTCCACCTCGCCGTGGCAGATCGCCAAATCGGTGCTGATCTTCCTTGGTATCCCGCTGCTGGCCGGATACCTGTCCCGGCGGTTGGGCGAGCGGGCGAAAGGCCGCGGCTGGCATGAATCCCGGTTTCTGCCCAAGGTCGGGCCGTGGGCGCTCTATGGCCTGCTGTTCACCATCGTGATCCTGTTTGCGCTGCAAGGCGATCAGATCACCAATCGCCCCCAGGATGTCGCGCGCATCGCGCTGCCGCTACTGGTCTACTTCGCCGTCATGTGGGGCGGCGGCTACCTGCTGGGCGCGGCGCTGCACCTGGGCTACCAACGCACCACGACCATGGCGTTCACCGCCGCGGGCAACAACTTCGAACTGGCCATCGCCGTGGCCATCGCCACCTACGGCGCAACCTCGGGTCAGGCGCTGGCCGGAGTCGTCGGCCCGCTGATCGAAGTGCCGGTTCTGGTGGGACTGGTCTATGTGTCCCTGGCGCTGCGCAACCGCTACTACGGTCCGGCCCCACCGGCGCAAGCACGACATGATCAAGCCCAGCGTCTTGTTCGTCTGCGTACACAACGCCGGACGTTCGCAGATGGCCGCCGGATGGCTGCGCCACCTCGCCGGTGATCGCATCGAAGTTCGCTCGGCCGGTACCGAGCCCGCTGACCGCATCAATCCCGTCGCGGTAGCAGCGATGGCCGAACTGGGCATCGACATCACCGCCAACACACCCGAGGTGCTCACCGGGGCGTGGGTACAGACCAGCGACGTCGTCATCACCATGGGCTGCGGCGACGCCTGCCCGTACTTCCCCGGCGTCAGCTACCGCGACTGGACCCTGGCCGACCCGGCCGGCCAGCCCCTCGACGTCGTGCGGCCGATCCGGGACGACATCGGCGAACGAGTGCGAGCCCTGATCGCCGAGTTGCTCAACGAGCATCCCGATACCGCGCAGATTTGCCGGGGATAGCCATTTCGGCCTCTTCCGAGGCGAGGTTTGCTAGGTTTTGTCGGGATCGTTACTGCCGGTGCGAAATCGCCCGCCGAGGAGACCTGTCAAATGAGCCAGCTCACGAGCCAGCCCGCCGGCGATCCATATGCGTGAGGCCGGTACTACTCCCGGGCCGGGGCAAATACTGCGGGTCGCCGTTCCCAGCTTCCTGTTGTTGTTCCTCGTCGCCTGTGGCGGGTCCGGACGGGTGAGCCACCCGGCGGCTCATGGCTCGTCGTCAGCGCAGGAAACCACCACTGCGCCAGAATTGAGCGCCGAACCGTTGCCCTTCAATGCCGGCGGCCTGCTTGCCGGTTCGGCGCACCCCAGCTTCCCCGAGGGGGAGCCGAACAAGATGTCCGTCGTTCAAGTCGGTCCGCTGACCGTGCATGAGGGCGGATCAGCCAAGCTCCCGTTTGCCTTCCGCAACAACACGAGCGAGACGATCTCATTCATCGACTGGACGGGGCTGGTCCGCAGTGAGGGCACCGTCATCAAGACCGGCAGCAGCCAGGGCACGATCCCCGCGCGGGTGAAGTCCGGCGAGGTGGGCCTTGCGTTCATCTACTTCGACGACAGGACGCCACCTCCACCCCCGGATGCCAAGTACGAGTTCTCGGTGAACAGCACCACCACCGATGCGGACCTGTCCGGCACGGCACTGCTCAAGGCCACCGAGGCCAACATGACGCCGTATTCCATCGTCGGAGCGGCCATCAACAACACCGGGAAATCCGTCGAGGGCCCATTCTCCGTCGCGGCCTACTGCTTTGACGGCAACAATTTGCTTAGCGAAGCGGACGCATTTGCTGAGCCGGATGATTTCGTCGCCGCCGGCAACCAGGTCACCTTCACCGTGGACCTCTTCGGCGCCGACTGCCCGACGTTTACCGTCGGGGTCAGCGGGTACTTCGCGGCCTGACCGGGGTCCGCTGCCGCGGCCTTGCCGTGCCCCAGGGGTAGCCAGGTGCCGCGGCGCACCTACCGGGCGGCCCCGGAGCCCAGGGCTCCGGCGTTCCCTGGCCCTGCCCCGGAGCCGGGATCGAACGGAATTTGTTTGCCGAATCGGCATGCCATTGACCAGCGTTACCCCCTGGCCCGCAAGGCTTTTAGCCGTTAACTCAGCAACAGCAGACGTCAACACGTAGTGCTTGTGATCGCACACGAACCCTGGCTGATCAGCAAACAAACACCTGAGGCACCGAGACGCGGCCGACGCGCCGCTAAGCAGGCAGATAGATCAATCGCACCCGAGCGGAGTCGCAGCTAGCAAAGTTTGCTATCCGAATAATTGGAATGGCATTCCACAATAGGAATTTCCGTTCTCGACGGTCACGAATTGCGGCAATGTACCGGCTCATCAAATGGCGGTTAAATACTCTGCAGATACCATCAAAACCCTGAATTCGCGAATGGTCGTGCCTAACATTGACGGCTGCGACTATTCGCCAACGAAACAGTGCCCCTCTGGCACGGCCAGGGGCTGGGAGGACACCGATGTCGTATGTGATCGCGGCCCCGGAAATGCTGGCGGGCGCAGCCACGGACCTGGCCGGCATCGGCACTGCACTGCAGAGTGCCAACGGCGCCGCTGCGGCCCCGATCACCGGCGTGCTGGCCGCCGGCGCCGACGAAATCTCCGCGGCGGTGGCCGCACTGTTTTCCGGCCACGCCCTGGACTACCAGGCCCTGAGCACCCAGATGGCCGGGTTCCACCAGCAGTTCGTCACAGCCCTCAACAGCGCCGGGGCCTCCTATGCGGCCGCCGAGGCGGCCAGCGCCAACCCGCTGCAAGCTATCGAACAACAACTGCTCGGGGTGATCAACGCGCCCACCCAAGCCCTGTTGGGGCGGCCCCTGATCGGTGACGGCACCGCGGGCGCGCCCGGGCAGAACGGCGGCGACGGCGGACTTCTGTGGGGCAACGGCGGGGCGGGTGGCGTCGGGACCGCCGCGCATCCCACCGGCGGCAGCGGCGGATCGGCCGGACTCCGCGGGCGGCGACGGCGGCGCCGGCGCTGGTGGCGGAACCAGTGGGTTCCTGTACGGCAACGGCGGAGCCGGCGGTCGGGCGGGTATGGCGGCGGTGGGCCAGGCATGGGCGGTGATGGCGGGGACGGCGGCGACGGCGGCAGGGCCCAGCTGATCGGCACCGGTGGCAACGGCGGAGCGGGCGGCACCGCCGCCCCTGGCGGGACCGACGGGACCGCTGGCGCCGCCGGCAAAGGTGGAGTGCTGTTCGGAACCGACGGGGCAACCGGGTAACCACCACCGACCGCTGCCCGACGGCCGCTCGCGGCGCCTACGCCGGTGCTTGACTGCGAGTTCGCATCGGGCATGGGTGAAGAAAACCCATAAACAAACCTTGTGGTCCCGGCTGGGATCGAACCAGCGACCTTCCGCGTGTGAAGCGGACGCTCTCCCACTGAGCCACGGGACCGGCGCCGAACGGCAACGAGGAGGAAGACTAGCACGATCCACGGCGTCAATGAACGCGCCGTCTGAGCCGGCGACCACCAAAGCGCCCCAAAGGACCTCGCGATTTGTGCCCGTCCGCTCAAGTGGACTAGTGTCTTGCTTCGCACCGGACGACGATCTCGCCCGTTGCGCGCGGATGTAGCGCAGTTGGTAGCGCATCACCTTGCCAAGGTGAGGGTCGCGGGTTCGAATCCCGTCATCCGCTCGAAGGTGCAAGTGGCATCAATCCCCAGCGGTGGAGTGGCCGAGTGGTGAGGCAACGGCCTGCAAAGCCGTGCACACGGGTTCGATTCCCGTCTCCACCTCCAGATTTGATCTCCCCAGCGCGATTAGCTCAGCGGGAGAGCGCTTCCCTGACACGGAAGAGGTCACTGGTTCAATCCCAGTATCGCGCACCAGAGTCAGCGCAGTTCGCAGGTGCTACTTAGCACTGCTCATCAATTCTCGTGGTCGAATTCGGCTACACCGTCGCCTACCGTTCGAACCGCAGAGACGGTCGTCTCCGCTGCGGAGGTGTACGTAGTACTCATGTCTGAAGGGCCACAGCGGCGGGCCGAGGCCGCGCCGGCAACTCTTGCGGCATCGGCGCTACGGCCACGCAACGTGCTGGCGATCGCGGTCTCCGCGATTTCCCCGACGACGTCGGTGTTCTTGATCTACGGCGACGGGCTGCAGATCGCCGGAACCGGCGTCGTGTGGGCGTTTGTCATTGGCTCCGCCATCGCGGTGTGTATGGCGCTGTGTTACGCCGAGGTCGGCTCGGTCTTTCCCTCCGCCGGCGGCGCCTACACGATCGTGCGCCGCGCCATCAGCCCCGTAGCGGGTGGCGTCACCAGCGTGCTGTTCCTGCTGCTCGGAGTGGTCTCGACGGCCGCCATCCTGGTCGCCGCGGCGACGTATCTGTCGTCGCTGATCGGCGCCGCCGTACCGGTGCAGTGGCTGGCGCTGGGGATGATGGCGCTCATCACGGCGCTATCGATCGGGAAGATCGCCCCGGCCAGCTGGGTTGTCGCCGCCATGCTGGCCCTCGAACTGGCCGTGATCATCGTCTTCACCGTCGTGGCCTTCGCGCACGCTTCCGCGGTTACCAAGCCGTTCACCCAGCCGGTGACGGCCGGGCCCGGCGGCGCCCTCGTTGGTGTCGGCATCGCCGGTATTTTCGCTGCGGTCGGTCCGGCGCTGTTTGCCTTCAATGGCTACGACTGGCCGCTGTATTTCTCCGAGGAGACGGCGGGATCACGACGCGCGATTCCGCACGCCGTGGTCTTGTCCGCGGTCCTGGCCGTCGTGGTCGAGTGCGTCGCGGTGATCGCCGCGACCCTGGCCATCCGCGACATTCCCGCCGCCATCACCGATGGTTCTGCGGTCGAGTTTCTTGCCCGCCAAATAATGATGGGTCCGGCCGGCGCGACGGTTTTGGTCGCCGGCGTGGTGGTGGCGATGTTCGATACCGGCCTGACGGCAAACCTCGGGTATGCGCGCGTCTACTACGCCGCGGCCAGGGATGGAATGCTGCCGCGACGGCTGCAACCTCTGTTCGGTCGACTGTCAGCCCGGTCGCGGGTCCCGGTGCACGGATTCCTCTTCCTCTTCCTCGGCAACGGCCTGCTGTGCGTCTTCATGTCGCTGCCCAAGCTCATCACGTTCACCGGCGTGGTCATCGCCATCGTGTATCTGCTGGTGGCGTTGTCGGCGATCGTCTGTCGTGTTCGGGACCGCGACTTGGTGCGGCCCTTTCGGATGCCGCTGTGGCCGCTGCCGCCGCGGCCCTGGGTTATCGGATACCCCGGCGAAGGTTGCCCGCGCGCCCGGGCGGCGACCCCGTCACTGGTCGCAGCACGCCGTAACTCGGCATGCACACGAGGCGCGGATCGGCACGTCGGCACGGGCGGCGGCCAGCGCGAGCTGCTGGCCGATGATGGCGGCCTCAGCGGTTCGACCGAGCCGCTGCAGGCACTCGTGATACCCGTGCAGGCTCCAAACGTTTCCGGGATGCTGACACGGCCGGGCCAGGGTGGGGTCCAGTCCCAGGTCGGCGGCATACACCGCGGCCGCCTCCTCGACATGGCCCTGTTCGAGCAGCAGCGCCCCATACGCATGCCGGGTGGGCTGCATCCAGCCCCAGGGCTCGTCGTAGGGCAGCGTGTCATCGAGTGTCACCGCGCGCCGTAGGTGCGCGAAGGCCTCGTCGAAACGCCCGTCGCGGTAGGCGATCTCACCGTCGAGCATGGCGGCGGCCACCGCGAGGATGTCGCGGCTGGTGTTGTTGAACAGGTACCGCGACTCCGGCACCCGCGCGCAGGCCTCGACGAACGCGGCGCGCTCGGCATGGGCCTGAGCGAGTTGGCCGGTGGCCGCCAGGGCGACACCACGGCCATAGTGAATCGTGGCCGTCGTGGTGCAGTAGAGGTCCCGGTCGCATGGCAGTGGTTGTGCGATCAGCTCCTGCCATCTGCCGAACCGCACCAGCACGTGGGTCCGTAGCGGCACGAACGCCTCGAGCCAGTCGGCCATCGGCGGAGATTCGATCGATAGCAGCTCGGCCCCCAGCTGGCCGGCCAGCTCGTCGGCAGCCCGCAGCGCGATCTGCGATTGCCCTTCGAACATCGCCGAGTACACGATGAAGTGCAGGTCGTGCGCGCGGTAGAGCGAGTAGAAGTTCAGCGGGCCCTCGCGACTGACGAACCGCCGATCCGCCCGCACCGCGGCAAGATTGGCCAGCACCGAGCTGCGGTAGTCGCCGCACAACACGTCGATATGGCTAGGCATGTGCTGCAGATGCCCGGCGTCGGGCACCAAGCCGCGCAACAGGTCGGCCGCCGGCAGGGCAACCTCGGGGGTCGCCGACATCTCCATGCGTGCAGGTACAGGTGCAGGATTCCCGGATGGGCCCGGCCCGCGGGGGTGGCCAGTGCCTGGTCCAGGAGGCGCTTGGCCTCGAGCACCCGCGAGCCGGCGGCCGGCTCCCCGGTCGCCGTGTCCCACAGGGCCCAGGCGGTGACGTTGAGCAGCGCGTCGGCGGCCAGGGCCTGCACGTCGACATCGGCCGGATAGGCGGCGGCCAGCTCTGCCATTGCGTCGGCGTAGGCGCCCAGGCCGGCGCGCAGCGCCTCCGCGTCGTCGGGGTCGTCGGTCGGGAAGCGGGCTTGCAGCGCCGCGACCAGGCCTTGGTCGACCGGACTGGCCCGTCCCTGGGCGGCCAGGGACAGCTCCATGCGTGCGCGGGCCAGTGACGTGGTCATATCGACGGGGTCGAACGCCACCCACGGCTTGTTGTAGTTCGGGCCCACCGCGTAGGCGATCCCCCACCGCGCAATGGCCAGGCCGGGATCAAGGTCCAGCGCCCGTTCAAAGCAGCGGATCGACTCTTCGTGATTGAACGCGTACGCCCACACCATCGCCCGGTCGAACCAGACCTGCGCCTGGGCGGAGGGGGTCTGGACGGGCCGGTGGTAGCTGCCGAGGTCGAAGTATTGCTCGCCGGCGGTCATCGCCACACCCCCGCCGCGTGGCCCCGCATCATCACCGCTGCGCCGCAAAGGATTCGACGACTTCGGCCAGCTCGTCGACCGCCTCCCAGTTCAGCAGGTGTCCCGCGCCGGGCACGGTGACCAGCCGGGCACCCGGGATTCCGGCGGCCAGCCGGTGCGAGTGGCTGGGCGGGGTGGTGCGATCCGAGGATCGCCTACCATCACCACCGCCGGCACCGAGATCTCGGCCAGCCGTGGATAGCGATCCTCGCGCGAGAACGCCCGCACGATGGGTAGGTGCGGTCCGTGCCGGTCGAGATGTTGATGGAACCACTCGAGGAATACCGAGATCATCGCCGGTGACGGACGCGCCCCGCACTGTGCCGCCCCGAACAGCACCGCGATGGTCCTGCTGCGCAGCAGCCGTTGCAGGATCCCGCGTTCCAGCAGCGGGATCTGTAGGCGGTTCTGCGGAGCCCCGTCCAGCACCCGGCCCGCCCAGGTGGCGAACAGCACCACCGCGCGCAGCCGCTGCGCCAGGGCGCCATGGTCGAGCAGGGCGCGGATGCTGACGAAGCCCCCCATCGAATGTCCGACCAGCACGCCGTCGCGGATGTCGAAGTGTTGCAGCACCGCGGCAAGATCGTCGGCCATGGGCTCCGATCCGATTCCCTCGGCGCCCAGTGTCGACCGGCCATGGCCGCGCTGATCAAAGGCAATCACCCGCAGGCCCGGGCCAGCAGTTCGTCCCGGTGAGGCTGGCGCAGTAGCCATGGACCAAAATCACCGGCGTCCCCCGGCCTGCCACCAACGCATGCAGCACGGCCCCGTCGGGGCGGGTGATCGCGACCCGCTCACCTTGTGGTTCGGCCAGCAACCGTTCCCTGGGAAACGGGTCGGGATTGCGCTCGATTCGGCGGGCCAGGGCCCGGGCACCACCCCAGCCGACCAGACCGCTGGCACCGGCTAGGGCCGCGGCGGCCAGCGTCGGTCTCATCCGTCCAGCTTGCCTGATTTGCCCGGCTCAGAGCACGCAATGGCCTAGCGGGCTCAGCCGGGAGGGTTTGCGCCGTGGCCGGAAAGGATCGCGGGGCAATAGGCATTGGCCGCGATCGCGGTGAACTTGGCTGCGCCATCTTCTTGGAGCCCGGAATTGGAGCTCTGTACCTGCTTGACAACGTCGACCGTCTGAGTCCCGTTGTTCACTTGCTGACATATCCATTTGGCGGCCGCGATCGCTCGTGCCGCGTCCGGATAGGTGATGCCGGCCTTTCCCGGCGCAACCAGGAATGCGTCATCGTTGGCATCGGCGTGTGCGGGTGCGGCCAGGCCGACCATGACGGCCAACCCTGTCACCCCAACCAAGAGCTTCATATCCCCCTGATGGTCCCAGACCGGCGCCATCCCTGCATCCCGGAGAACACGCCAAGATCGTCAACCTAGCGTTGACGAAACCGCTATCGTCAACCTATCGTTGACGACGTGGCCGATCCGACCAAAATCACCTATCCCGTCCGCCTCGACGAACTGATCGACGCGATCAAACAGGTCCACACCAACGCGCTGGACCAGCTGACCGACGCGGTCCTGGCCGCCGAACACCTCGGCGAGATCGCCGACCATCTGATCGGACACTTCGTCGACCAGGCGCGTCGTTCCGGAGCCTCATGGACCGACATCGGCAAGAGCATGGGAGTGACCAAACAGGCCGCGCAGAAGCGATTCGTCCCCCGAGCCGAAGCCACCACGCTGGACCCGGAGCAAGGCTTCGGACGCTTCACGCCGCGCGCTCGCAGCGCGGTGGTCGCCGCCCAGAACGCCGCCCACCAAGGCGCCAACGACGAGATCACCCCCGACCACCTGCTGCTGGGAGTGCTGGCCGACCCCGCCGCGCTGGCCACCGCGCTGCTGCGGATGCAAGCGATCGACACCGAGGCCCTGCGCGCGTCGGTGCGCCTACCCGCGGCCACCGGCGAAACCCCCGCCCTCATCCCGTTCAGCGGACCGGCGCGCAAGGTGCTGGAACTGACCTTCCGTGAGGCCCTTCGGCTCGGCCACAACTACATCGGCACCGAGCACATGCTGCTCGCGCTGCTCGAACTCGAGGACGGAGCCGGACCGCTACACCGATCCGGTGTCGAGAAGTCACGTGCGGAGGCCGATCTGAGCAGCGCGCTCGAGTCATTGACCGGCCACGGACCGGACGGCCGCCCCGGCAAGTCCTGAAGACTCAACCCCTCCCCTTCGCATTGCCGCATGTGTAATCATGCGAAGGTCCCAGAACAGGGCGCCGAGGAGGCAAACATGCACCGCTGGCCGAAGGTTGTTCGCTCCGCCCTCGTCGTTCTCGTGGCCCCCGTCTTTGCCGTCTTGCTCGCCGCCGGTGCCGGGGTGCTGGCATTGAACTCGGCCGCTCCCCGCGCCTGGGCCGGCGATGCGCCGATCGGACACATCGGTGACACGCTTCGAGTCGATACCGGCACCTATGTCGCCGACGTCACCGTGAGCAACGTGGTACCGGTCGATCCGCCGCCGGGATTCGGCTACACCCGCACCGGCGTGCCGGTGAAGAGCTTCCCCGGCAGCTCGGTGAACCGCGCCGACGTGACGGTCCGTGCGGTCCGGGTGCCCAATTCCTTCATCATGGCCACCAATTTCAGCTTCGACGGCGTCACCCAATTCGCCGACGCCTACAAGCCGCGCCCCTGCGACGCACCGGATTGGCTGGACGCCGCACTGGGCAACGCACCACAAGGCTCGATCGTGCGCGGCGGGGTGTACTGGGACGCCTATCGCGATCCGGTCTCCGTCGTCGTGCTGCTGGACCGCAAGACCGGCCAGCACCTCGCACAGTGGAACCTCTGAACTGAACGTCCAGATCGCCGCGGCGGGCCCCGTCGACGCCGCCGAGTTGGGTGCGGTGGCCGCGCGCACCTTCCCGCTGGCTTGTCCGCCCTCGGCACCGGCCGAACACGTCGCGTCGTTCATCGAGACCAACTTGTCGGGCGACCGGTTCGCCGAATATCTCAACGATCCGCAGCGCACCATTCTTGCCGCTCGCGCTGGCGGCCGAATTGTGGGCTACGCCATGCTTGTTCGCGCCGATACCGACGACTGCGATGTCGAGTTGTCCAAGCTGTACCTATTGCCCGACCAGCACGGCACCGGAACCGCCAAGGCGCTGATGGACAATGCGCTCACTACCGCCCAAGACTGGGGAGCCCGCCGGGTATGGCTCGGGGTGAACCAGGAAAACCAACGGGCACAACGCTTCTACGCCAAACGCGGGTTCACGGTGAGTGGCACCAGAACATTTCAGTTGGGCCCCCACCAAGAGAACGACTACATCATGGTTCGCGAGCTTCGCTGACCGGGGCCGTCAAAGCCAACAGTCGCGAGGTGGCACGTAGATACTTCTTGCGGTAACCGCCCGCCAGCATCTCCTCACTGAAAATGGTGTCCAGCTTGGCCCCGGATGCCACCACCGGGACGCCGGCGTCATAGAGCCGATCGGTGAGCGCCACCAGCCGCAGCGCAACATGTTGGTCCTCGATGGGGTGCACACCGGTCAGAAACACCGCGCTCACACCGTCGATCAGGGTCAGATACCGCGATGGATGCATGGTAGCCAGGTGGGCACACAGGGCGTCGAAGTCATCGAGGGTCGCGCCGCGCACCGTCGCAGCGCGCTGGGCGACCTGATCATCGGACAACGGCTGCGGCGCCGGCGGCAGGCCACGGTGGCGATAGTCCGGCCCCTCGATCCGCACCGTGGTGAAAATACTTGCCAGCGTGTTGATCTCGCGCAGAAAGTCCTGGGCGGCAAAGCGCCCCTCGCCCAGCTGTTCGGGCAGCGTATTGGAGGTGGCGGCCACCGACACGCCCCGCTGCACCAACGCCGAGAGCATCCGGGAGATCAGCGTGGTGTTACCGGGGTCATCAAGCTCGAACTCGTCGATGCACACGGCCGTGTGGTTGGCCAGCAGGTCGATGCATTCGGCGAAGCCGAAAACGCCCGCCAACTGGGTCAGCTCACCAAAGGTCGCGAACGCCTTGGGCTGTTCGGGTGCGTCCGGCCCCAAGCCGGGCAGCTGGTAGTAGGACGAGGCCAGCAAGTGCGTCTTGCCCACACCGAATCCGCCATCGAGGTACAGCCCGACCCCGGGCAACACCTCACGCCTGCCCAACAGCTTCTTGCGGCCAGCCCGGCGCTGCACCGCCTCCTGGCAGAAGTCCCGGCAGGCCACCAGGGCGGCGGCCTGGGTCGGTTCCGCGGGATCCGGCCGATACGTCGAGAAGCTCACCTCGGCGAAGGTTGGGGGCGGGCGCAATTGGGCAATCAGCCGCTCTGGCGACACCGACGGATGACGGTCCACCAGATGCGCCACCCCTCCCCAAGCACCCGCAGAAGTGGACCCGTGCATGCTGGCACTGTAGCGGCGTGTTGCAATCAACTTCATAGCCGACGTGGAGGTCTGCCCATGCCTGACCCAACCTCAGGCCGGTCCGCCGATGCACAGCTGACGCTGCTCGGAACCGACCGCCAACTCACCGACGAGGACCTGCCCGAGTTCTACGGCTATCCGGCGAAGCTGAGCGGCACCTGGTTGCGGGCCAATTTCATCACCAGCCTCGACGGCGGCGCGACCGTCGGGGGCACCAGCGGCGGCCTAGCGGGGCCGGGCGACCGAGCCGTGTTTGTCCTGCTGCGTGAGCTGGCCGACGTCATCCTGGTCGGCGCGGGCACGGTGCGCATCGAGGGCTACTCCGGCGCGCAACTGGGCGTCGCGGAACGCCAGCAGCGGCAGGCCCGCGGACAAAGCGAAGTCCCGCAACTGGCGATCGCCACCAACTCCGGTCAGCTGGACCGGGATCTGCCCGTGTTCACCCGCACCGAGGTACCACCGCTGGTTCTGACCGCCGCGGCGGCCGTCTACGACACCCGCCGGAGGCTGACCGGCCTCGCCGAAGTGGTCGACTGCTCCGGCAAGGACCCCCACCGGGTCGACGAGGGCCTGCTGCTGGCCAGACTCGCCGGGCGGGGCATGCGCCGCATCCTCACCGAGGGCGGGCCAACGCTGTTCGGATCGCTGATCGAGCAGGATCTGCTCGACGAGTTGTGTCTGACCATCGCCCCCGTTGTGGTGGGTGGTCTGCCCCGGCGCATTGCGTCCGGCCCGGGCCAGCTGCAAACCCGGATGCACTGCGCTCACGTCATCACCGACGATGCCGGGTACCTCTACACCCGCTACGTTCGAGCCTGAACTGCACGTCGCGCAGCATCGCTGAGCGGAGTGGTTAGTGTTGTCGGCATGAGTCGGCGCCTCCCGTCCACCCCGATTCTCGTCGCGGTGGCCTTCTCGGTGACCACAGTGCTGGCTGCCTGCGTTCCGGTACTGGGCGCTGACCCGCGCTTTGCCACCAACACCGGCGCGCGCCCGCAGGGCGCCGCCACCACCACACCACCGCCCAGCGGCCCGCCGCCGATCGCCGCGCCCAAGAACGATCTGTCCTGGACCGACTGCACCTCACAGGTCTATTCCGATGCCGGCGTTCAGGGCGCCCCCGGCACCCGGCTGGAGTGCGCGACCTTCGACAACGACCTGGATCCGGTCAACGGCGGATCCGGGTCGGTCAGTATCGGCGTGGTGCGCGCCCGCTCCGGCCAGACGCCACGCGACGCCGGCCCGCTGGTCTTCACCACCGGCTCCGATCTGCCGTCGTCGACTCAGTTGCCGGTCTGGCTGTCTCATGCCGGCGCCGACGTGCTGCGCACCCACCCGATCGTTGCCATCGACCGCCGCGGGATGGGCATGTCGAGCCCGATCGACTGCCGGGACCACTACGAGCGCACCGAGATGCGTGATCAGTCGCAGTTCCAAACCGGCGATGACCCGGTGGCCAACCTTTCGACGATCTCCAACGAAGCCACCACCGATTGCACCGACGCCATCGCCCCCGGCGCATCCGCCTACGACAACGGACACGCCGCATCCGACATCGAGCGGCTGCGCAATCTGTGGGATGTGCCGGCACTGGCGCTGGTCGGCATCGGCAACGGCGCCCAGGTGGCCCTCACCTACGCCGGATCACGACCCGACAAGGTCGCCCGGCTGATCCTCGACTCCCCGGTGGCTTTGGGGGTCAGCGCCGAAGCCGCCGCTGAACAACAGGTCAAGGGTCAGCAAGCGGCGCTGGATGCGTTCGCCGCACAGTGTGTCGCGGTGCACTGCGCGCTCGGATCCGATCCCAAGGGCGCCGTCGCCGCACTGCTGAACGACGCCCGTTCCGACAACGGCCCCGGCGGCGAGTCGGTGGCCTCGATCGCCACCGCCATCACCACCGCCCTGGGCTTTCCCACCGGGGACCGCATCCGCACCACGACCAACCTGGCGGACGCGCTGGTGGCCGCCCGCGCGGGTGACATGAACCAGCTGTCCAACCTGATCAACCGGGCCGATGCCCTGCAGCACACCGACGGCCAGTTCGTCAGCTCGTGCAGCGACGCGGTGAATCGCCCCACCCCGGACCGGGTTCGCGAACTGGTGGTCGCCTGGGGCAAGCTCTATCCACAATTCGGCACGGTCGCCGCACTCAACCTGGTCAAGTGCGTGCACTGGCCCAGCGGCTCGACAACCGATGCCCCCAAGAGCCTCAAGGTCAACGTTCTGTTGCTGGGGGTGCAAAACGACCCGATCGTGGGCAACGAAGGCGTCGCCCAGACCGCGGCCACGATCATCAACGCCAACGCCGCCAGCAAGCGAGTGATGTGGCAGGGCATCGGACACGGTGCCAGCATCTATTCGTCCTGCGCGGTACCACCGCTGATCGGCTATCTCAACGACGGCAAACTGCCGGGCACCGACACCTACTGTCCCGCCTGAAACCGGCTCGACCGCCCCGGTGTACGGTGCGCTGGTGACCGCGGCTGACTCGACCCGAACCGGCTTGCGTGAATGCATGCAAGCCGCATTCCGCCCCCGTACCGGCCCACCGAGCGCGTCGGCGATATTGCGCTCGGTGCTGTGGCCGGCGGCCATTTTGTCCGTACTGCATCGCGCCATCGTGCTGACGACCAACGGGAACATCACTGACGACTTCAAGCCGGTGTATCGGGCGGTGCTCAACTTCCGCCGCGGCTGGGACATCTATAACGAGCATTTCGACTACGTCGACCCGCACTATCTCTACCCGCCGGGCGGCACGCTGCTGATGGCCCCGTTCGGGTACCTGCCCTTCGCGCCGTCGCGCTACCTGTTCATCTCGATCAACACCGCGGCCATTCTGCTGGCGGCGTACCTGTTGCTGCGGCTGTTCAACTTCACGCTGACCTCGGTCGCCGCCCCCGCCCTGGTATTGGCCATGTTCACCACCGAGACCGTGACCAACACCCTGGTCTTCACCAACATCAACGGCTGCATTCTGCTGCTCGAGGTGCTGTTCCTGCGGTGGCTGTTGGACGGCCGGGTCAGTCATCAATGGTGGGCCGGGATAGCTATCGGATTCACGCTGGTGCTCAAACCACTACTCGGCCCGCTGCTGCTGCTGCCCCTGCTCAACCGCCAGTGGCGCACGCTGGTGACCGCCATCGTGATCCCCATCGTCATCAACCTGGCCGCCCTGCCGCTGATCAATCATCCGATGGACTTCTTCACGCGGACATTGCCCTACATCCTGGGCACCCGCGACTACTTCAACAGTTCGATCCAGGGCAATGGCATCTACTTCGGCCTGCCGACCTGGTTGATCCTGTTCCTGCGGCTGCTGTTCACCGCAATCGCGATCGCCAGCTTGTGGCTGCTGTACCGCTACTACCGCACCCGCGATCCCCTGTTCTGGTTCACCGCATCCTCGGGTATGCTGCTGCTGTGGTCGTGGCTGGCGATGTCGCTGGCCCAGGGCTACTACTCGATGATGCTGTTCCCGTTCCTGATGACGATCACGCTGCGTAACTCGGTGATCCGGAACTGGCCGGCGTGGCTGGGGATCTACGGCTTCATGACGCTGGATCGCTGGCTGCTGTTCAACTGGATGAGGTGGGGCCGCGCCCTCGAGTATCTGAAGATCACCTACGGGTGGTCGCTGCTGTTGATCGTGACGTTCACCGTGCTGTATTTCCGCTACCTCGACGCCAAGGCCGAAGACCGGTTGGACAGCGGGATCGATCCGGCGTGGCTGACGGCCGAGCGAGAGCGCGCTAGCGTGGACGCATGACCTCCTCCGACGCCGGCTCGCAGCGTCCGAAACTGCAACTCAGCGAAGACGAGTGGCGCAAGAGGCTCAGCCAGCGGGAGTACGACGTGCTGCGTCTGGCCGACACCGAACGGCCGTTCACCGGCGAGTACACCGACACCAAGACGCAGGGCATCTACCAATGCCGGGCCTGTGGCGCGGAGTTGTTCCGCAGTACCGAGAAGTTCGAATCCCATTGCGGCTGGCCGTCATTCTTTGACCCGTCGGCCAGCGAAGCGGTGATCCTGCGTCCCGACCACTCACTGGGCCAGCTGCGTACCGAGGTGCTATGCGCGAACTGCCACAGCCACCTGGGCCATGTGTTCGCCGGCGAGGGGTATCCGACACCGACGGATCTGCGTTACTGCATCAACTCGATCTCGCTGCGCCTGGTTCCCACGGACTCAGCAGCGCAATAGCAGGGGGGTTAGTCCAGCCGGGTGGCGTGGACTTCCCAGAACGGGACGTGCGCGATGCCGTCGGTCAGCCAGGGCTGGATCGTCTTGAACCGCTCCACCAAGGGCCCGACCTGGTCAGCCACCTCGGGGTTTCGCGCGGCCATAGTTTCCAGCGTCTCCATGCTCACCGTGGTGCGGTAGGTGGTCGGCCCCAGATAGGTGATCTCCCAACCGCCAAGTGGCAGCATCTCGCGGAAGTTTTCCTCCGGCAGCGACCGGATCGCGGTCAATCCGTTGACCTGGTGGGCGCCGAACTCGTACATGTAAAGCCGTGCGCCCGGCTTGGTCGCCCGCCACAACGCCTGCACGTAGGACCTCTGCAGCTCGGGCGCGGTACCGAACGTGTGATAGAAGGCGCAGTCGACGACGGTGTCGAATCGGTTGTCCAAGCCTTCCAGCCTCGTGGCATCGGCCACCTGGAAGTTCACCGACACCCCGGCCTTAGCCGCGTTGTCCCGGGCCCGCTCGATGGCGGTCGCCGATCCGTCGATGCCGGTCGCCGAGTAACCCTTGGACGCGTAATAGATCGCGTGGTGGCCGGGCCCGGTGCCCGGGTCGAGCACCTCCCCCTTGACCGCGCCCAGCGCGACCAGCTGCTCAACCACCGGTTGCGGGCCGCCGATGTCCCACGGTGTGGCCGCCGGCAAGCCGTGTGCCACCCGCTGGTCGCGATACATCTCCTCGAAGCGGGTGGGGTCGGTCGGATCCGGGGCGGTCATGGCAGCGAGGTCACCAGCTGCTCGACGGGCACCCGCGGCCCGCTGTAGAACGGCGTCTCCGCACGGGTGTGCCGTCGGGCGTCGGTGGCCCGCAGGTCACGCATCAAATCGACGATGCGGTCCAACTCGGGGGCCTCAAACGCCAGGATCCACTCGTAGTCCCCCAGCGCGAACGCCGGCACCGTGTTGGCCCGAACGTCCTTGTAGCCACGCGCGGCCATGCCGTGCTCGGCGAGCATGCGACGTCGCTCCTCGTCGGGCAGCAGATACCACTCGTAGGAGCGCACGAACGGATACACGCAGATGTAGGCGCCGGGCTCCTCGCCGGCTAGAAATGCCGGGATGTGGCTCTTGTTGAACTCGGCCGGACGATGCAGCCCGACGCTGCTCCACACCGGAGTGCAGGCCCGCCCCAAGGTGGTGGTGCGCCGAAAGTCCGAATAGGTCGCCTGCAACGTTTCGATGCGCTCGGCGTGGGTCCAGATCATGAAATCCGCGTCCGCCCGCAGGCCCGCGACGTCGTAGAGGCCGCGCACCACGACGCCGCGTTCCTCCTGCTGCTTGAAAAACGTCGCAGCGTCGTCGATCACGGCTTCGCGGTGGTCACCGAGTTCGCCCGGCCGCACAGAGAACACCGAGAACATCAGGTACCGAATGGTTGCGTTCAGGACGTCGTAGTCGAGGCGTGCCATGGCACCTATCGTGCCACTTGCGGGTTGAGCGCCCCAACGACGCCGTCCACCGCGCGGCTTGCCGCCCCGACACAGGCCGGCACCCCGATTCCGTCCAGATAGCTGCCGGCCACGGCCAATGTCGGGGGCAGCCCGGCCCGCACTTGCGCGACCAGCACCCCGTGACCGGGACCGTATTGCGGCATCGCCTCGATCCACCGCTGCACACGTGAATCGACGGGATCCACCGTCACACCGAACACCGTGGCCAGGTCGTCGCGCGCCCACGAAAGCAGCTGATGGTCGGACACGCGCTCGGCCAGGTCGTCGCCGAACCGCCCGAACGAAATCCGCAGCTGCTGGACGTCGCCCTGGATACCCCATTTCCGCGACGACAACGTGATTGCCTTGGCCCGCAACGGCTCACCGTTGGCCACCAGCACCCCGGAACACTGCGGGAAGGGGGTATCTGCCGGCACCGCCAGCGCCACCACAGCCGAGGAGGCACTGCGCACCCGGCTCGCGGCCGCGACGCTGCGCGGATCCACCCCGTCGACACCGTCGAGGATCCGCACCAGGCGCGGGGCCGGGATGGCCAGGATGACGGCGTCGGCGTGCCAGCGCCGGCCGGCATCGTCGTGCAGTGCCCAACCGGGTTCGATCTTGCTGACCGCGGCCTGCACCCACTGCACCCCACTGCGTGCGACCAGCTCCTCGACCAGCACCTGATAGCCGCCCGTCAAGGCACCGAACACCGGGCCGGCACTGGCCGGCGGCAAGCTCTGCCGAACCGCCTCGGTCAGGCTGGTGGCGCCGCGGTCCAGCTCCGCCGCCACCGCCGGGATGGCCGCGCGCACACCGATCGTGGCGGCCGAGCCCGCATAGACGCCGCACAGCAGCGGATCGACCGACCTGGTCACGGTCTGCTCGCCGAACCGCTCGGCCACCAGTTCGGCCACCGCGGGATCGCCGCCCGGGCGCCAGTGCAGCGGCCGGTCCGGTTCGGCCTCGATCTGGGCAATCGTGGCGTCGTCAACCAGGCCGGCAAGCGAGCGCGCCGAAGCCGGGATCCCCATCACGGTGCCCGTTGGCAGCGGGTGCAGCTCTTGGCAGCTGTAGATCAGCGGCCGGGCGCCCGTGGTGGAGCGCTGCAGCCCGGACAGACCGAGTTCGGCGAGCAGGGCGGGCATCTCCGGACGGCGCACCACGAACGCTTCGGCACCCAGATCCATCGGCTGTCCGCCGACCCGCTCGGTGCGCAAGATTCCGCCCAGCCGATCGCTGGGGTCCAACAGGGTGATCAAGGCGTCTTCACCGACCGCCAGCCGCAACCGGAAGGCCGCGGTCAGGCCCGAGATTCCACCGCCCACAACACAATACGAGCCCGGTGTCATAGCGAGTGAACCAGTGACACCAGGTCGGTCAGCACCCCCGGATCGGTCTGCGGCAGTACCCCGTGCCCCAGATTGAAGACGTACCCGGCCGCACCCGCGTCGACGGCCCGACGTCCATCGTCGACGACGGCGCGTGCGGCCCGTTCCACCGCGGGCCAGCCCGCCAGCAGCACCACCGGATCCAGGTTGCCCTGCAGCGCGGTGCCGGGTTGCACCCGGGCGGCGGCATCGGCCAGCGCGGTGCGCCAGTCCACCCCGACCACCTTCGCCGTCCCCGGCTTGACCGCCTCCGACATCGCACCCAGCAGTTCAGCGGTGCCGACCCCGAAGTGCGTCATCGGAACACCATGCTCGGCTAGCGTGGCGAATACCCGTGCGCTGTGCGGCAACGCGTACTGGCGGTAGTCGGCCAACGACAACATTCCCGCCCACGAGTCGAACACCTGGATGGCATTCACGCCGGCACGGATCTGACCGAGCAAAAATTCGATGGTGAGGTCGGTCAACTTGGTCATCAACGCATGCCAGGTCGCGGGCTCGGCCAACATCATCGCCTTGGTCCGGGCATGGTGGCGGCTGGGTCCGCCCTCGACCAGGTAGGAGGCCAACGTGAAGGGCGCTCCGGCGAATCCGATCAGCGGAGTGTCACCCAGCTCGGCGACCAACAGCTCAACCGCGTCGAGCACCGGCGCAATCGACTGGGGGTCAATGGGTTTGATGGCGTCGACATCGGCAACCGTACGCACCGGCGCAGCGATGACGGGTCCGACATCGGCCACGATGTCCAAGTCCACACCGGCCGCGCGCAGCGGTACCACGATGTCGGAGAACAGGATCGCGGCATCGACGTGGTAGCGGCGGATCGGTTGCATGGTGACCTCGCAGGCCACCTCGGGTTCGAAGCAGGCGGCCAGCATGCTGTGCTGGCGGCGCAGCGCCCGGTATTCCGGCAGTGAGCGGCCGGCCTGCCGCATGAACCACACCGGTACTCGGCTGGGTTTGCGGCCGGCCACCGCGGCCAGATAGGGCGACTGCGGAAGGTCGCGACGGGTACTCATCGGCCTCAATGCTGCCATGAGGGCTGCCATGAGGCGGTTTGGGCGGCCCCGCAGGCCATCGGGCCGCTGCGTAACATCACGACGGCAACCAGCTGGCAACCAGCAACGGTCAGGAGCGCCGCATGCCACTCACCTACCAAGATTTCCCCAGCCTTCGCTTCGAGCCGGGTGAGCACGGCGTGCTGAATCTGGTGCTGGACTCCCCCGGGCTGAATTCGGTCGGACCGCAGATGCACCGCGACCTCGCTGACGTCTGGCCGGTGATCGACCGTGACCCCGACGTGCGGGTGGTGCTGGTTCGTGGTGAGGGCAAAGCGTTTTCGTCCGGGGGCAGTTTTGAGCTCATCGACGAAACGATCGGCGACTACGAAGGCCGAATCCGCATCATGCGCGAGGCCCGTGACCTGGTGCTCAACCTGGTCAACCTCGACAAGCCGGTGGTTTCGGCGATTCGCGGCCCGGCCGTTGGCGCCGGTCTGGTGGTAGCGCTGCTCGCCGATATCTCGGCGGCAAGCGCAACCGCGAAAATCATCGACGGCCACACCAAGCTCGGGGTGGCGGCCGGTGACCACGCCGCGATCTGCTGGCCGCTGCTGGTCGGCATGGCCAAGGCCAAGTACTACCTACTCACCTGCGAGACACTGTCCGGCGAAGAAGCTGAACGCATCGGCCTGGTCTCGACGTGCGTCGATGACGATGAGGTGCTGCCCACCGCAACCCGGCTGGCCGAGAATCTGGCGCAGGGGGCGCAAAACGCGATCCGCTGGACCAAGCGTAGCCTCAATCACTGGTACCGGATGTTCGGGCCGACCTTCGAAACGTCGCTTGGCCTGGAGTTTCTCGGGTTCACCGGCCCCGATGTGCAGGAAGGCCTGGCCGCGCACCGGCAGAAGCGTCCCGCCCGGTTTACCGACCGCACCGAGGGGCCCTAGCCGGCGACGAAACGGCGCGCCTGTCCCCGCGTGTCGACCGATGGGTCTACCGTCGAATTCTGTGAACCGCGCCGACGATAAGACGGGGCGCAGCGATTGGGGGGCACCTCCCGCTTGCGGGGGAGAGGAGCGGCGCTTGTGACCTCAGCCGAACCGACCCCTTTCCGCGAGGCGGTAGCGGCGATGAACGCTGTCACCGTGCGGCCCGAGATTGAACTCGGCCCCATCCGCCCGCCACAGCGGCTGGCCCCGTACAGCTATGCCCTGGGGGCCGAAGTCAAGCATCCCGAGCTCGACATCGTGCCCGAACGATCCGAAGGCGACGCTTTCGGACGGCTGATTCTGCTCTATGACCCTGATGGTTCTGACGCGTGGGACGGCACCATTCGCCTGGTTGCCTACATTGAGGCCGATCTGGACTCGCACGAGGCGATCGATCCGCTGCTACCGGAAGTGGCGTGGAGTTGGCTGGTGGAGGCGCTGGAATCACGCACCGAACACGTGACCGCTCTCGGTGGCACCGTCACCGCCACCACATCGGTGCGCTACGGCGACATCTCCGGACCGCCGCGCGCCCATCAGCTCGAGCTACGAGCGTCGTGGACGGCGACCACACCCGATCTAGGCAGCCACGTCGAGGCGTTCTGCGCTGTCCTCGAGCACGCCGCGGGCCTGCCGCCGGCCGGGGTCGTCGACCTGGGCTCGAGGTCGCGCGCCTGATATGTGCTCAGCCCTATCTCCTGAGGGGAACGAACCGCCGGAGGGCACAGCACCCGAAGCCACTCCCCTGCTGAGCCCGGCGAGCGGGGTTCCGGAACTCTCCGTGACCGCCGGCCAGATCGAGGCGGCCGCGACACTCCTGGACCGCGGCAGCGGGCCCTTTGCCGTCGACGCCGAGCGCGCATCGGGCTTTCGTTACTCCAATCGGGCCTATCTGATCCAGATCCGGCGGGCCGGCGCCGGAACGGTGCTGATCGACCCGGTCAGCCACGGCGGTGACCCGCTGACCGTGCTGCAACCGCTGGCCGAAGTGCTGGCCAAAGACGAGTGGATCCTGCACTCGGCCGACCAGGACCTGCCCTGTCTGGCCGAGGTTGGGATGCGTCCGTCGGCGTTGTACGACACCGAACTGGCGGGGCGATTGGCCGGGTACGACCGGGTGAACCTGGCGACCATGGTCGAGCGGCTACTCGGCATGGGCCTGGTCAAAGGCCACGGCGCCGCCGACTGGTCCAAGCGTCCGCTGCCGTCGGACTGGCTCAACTACGCCGCGTTGGATGTGGAGTTGCTCATCGAGCTGCGCTCGGCGATCTCGGGGGTGCTGGCCGAGCAAGGTAAATCCGACTGGGCCGCGCAAGAATTCGAGTATCTGCGGACGTTCGAATCACGGTGGGTGCCGGCGACCGCCAAACCGGACCGCTGGCGGCGAACCTCGGGGATCCACAAAGTGCGTGACCGGCGAGGTCTGGCCGCCGTTCGCGAGTTGTGGATAACCAGAGATCGCATCGCCGAGCGTCGTGACATCGCGCCCCGCCGGATTCTGCCGGACTCGGCGATCATCGATGCCGCCCTCTCCGACCCGAAGTCGGTCGAAGACCTGGTGTCATTGCCGGTGTTCGGCGGGCGCAACCAGCGCCGTAACGCGACGATGTGGCTCGGGGCCCTCGACGTCGCGCGCAAGAGCCAGCATCCGCCGGAAGTGGCCGAACCCTCCAATGGGCCGCCCGTTCCGGCGCGGTGGAGCCGACGCAAACCCGAAGCTGCCGCGCGCCTGGAGGCCGCCCGCGCGGCGTTGTCCGAGGTGTCGGATTCGGTGGGAGTGCCGACGGAGAACCTGGTCACGCCCGAGCTGGTGCGGCGCCTGTGCTGGGACTGGGCACCGGTGGCCGCCGCCGAGATAACCAGCACCATCGATGAATTCTTGGCCACCGGGCAAGCCCGGGTCTGGCAGCGTGAGCTGGTGGTACCCGCCCTGGCCGCAGCGCTGGCCAATGCCGCCGAACCCGAGACCGAACCGGGCGCCCGCTAGTCGAGCTGTTCGGTGATCTCGGTTTCGACAACGCTGGAACCCAGCGCGACAACCCACCCGGTGATGCGGCGGGCGACATCCTGGTCGGTGAGACCCAAGTCGGCCAACACCTCGCCACGCGACGCGTGATCGAAGAAATCCTGCGGCAGGCCCACATCGCGACACGGCAGGTCGATCTCGGCACGCCGCAGCGCTGCCGACACCGCTGACCCGGTCCCCCGGTTGACCCCGTTGCCTTCGAGGGTCACCAGCAGCTTGTGCGCCACCGCCAATTCGAGCACCGCGTCGGGGACGGGCAACACCCAGCGTGGGTCGACCACCGTCACCCCGATGCCCTGGTTGTGTAGCCGCTTGGCCACCGCCACCGCCAGCGCCATCGACGTCTCCGCGCCGCTCCAAAGCCGGAATATCGTCACCGACGTCACCTCTGGGGAATCATAAAGCCGTCGGACCATCACTGAACTCGAGCGCATCCCCCAGTTCCTCGCGCAACCGGGTGGCATCCCTGGGCGCGGCTACCCGCATTCCGGGGACGATGCCCAGCATCGACAAATCCCGCATGCCGTTGTGGGCCGGACCATCCGAACCGGTGATCCCTGCCCGGTCGAGCACCATGGTGACGGGCAGCTGGTGCAGCGCCACATCCATCCTCAACTGGTCGAATGCCCGGTTGAGGAACGTCGAATAGATCGCCACTACCGGGTGCATCCCACCCATCGCCAGCCCAGCTGCCGACGTGATCGCATGTTGCTCGGCAATGCCGACATCGAACAGGCGGTCCGGAAAGCGCTGCCCGAACGCCGTCAGCCCGGTCGGCCCCGGCATGGCCGCGGTGATGGCCACAAGGTGGCAACGGCGGTTCCGGCGTCGGCGCGGGCCTGGCCGGCGAAAACGGCGGCGCCGGAGCGGGCGGCACCAGCGCCGGAAGCCTAGGGCTGCCATCCCCAGCAGGGCCGGGGGACGTCGAGGCGCGGGTGAGCGAAGCCGTAGGACGGTGCGGCACATTTCGAATGTCGATAGACAAAGCGATTTATTTAGACGTGGTGAATTACAACTGCAGCAACCGCATCCGAATTAACTCCATAGAGAATTAATTTCCTGCCAGAAATTCAGCAGTGAATGACTTAAGAAAAGTGCTCAAATTAGTGGAAATAGCTACACATTGGAGTACATTCGTCCAATCTAATTCCCACCACATTCCATGTGAATGGCAAGCGAGGCAGATGTGTGGTTCCACGCCGAGAACTCCCTGCTGCTACACAGTAGCGCTGGTCGACAGCAGCGCAACCAGTCGCTGCGAGAGTCTGCCGAAGGGCCGGAAAAGAACTCTTTCTCATGTAATGGACGGCACGGTTCACAGCGAATTTCCGGTAGCCCGAGACATTGCCGACAACGAACCTTCGGTTCGAGACCGGGTGCGATCGCTGTCGCCCGACCGTGCGGAAACCATTCGGCCGTCCGGTGTTTTTCAGGGCGCGGTCAGCATTTGTCGACCGCGCTGCCTGAAGCCTGCGTTGTTGTTTGAGTTCGGAGGAGAAACCTGATGTCCTACCTAGCCATTGCACCGGAGATCGTGGCCGCCGCGGCCGCGGCTATGGACGGGATCGGCTCGGCCATCACCGCCGCCAATGCCGCCGCGGCGATCCCAACCAGCGCCATCGCGGCCGCGGCCGCCGATGAGATTTCGGCGGCCATCGCCGAACTGTTCGGCAACCACGCCCAGCAATATCAGGCCCTGAGCGCCCAAATGGCGCGGTTCCACGACCAGTTCGTGCGCAGCCTGTCCGGCGCAGCACAGACGTACGCCAGCGCCGAGGCCACCGGAGCCGCACCCCTGCAACCGGTGCTAGACCTGATCAACGGGCCCACCCAAGCACTGTTGGGACGCCCGCTGATCGGCAACGGCGCCAGCGGGGCCCTAGGCACCGGGCAGGCCGGCGGTGACGGGGGCCTGCTGATCGGCAACGGCGGCGCCGGCGGGGCCGCCGGACTGATCGGCTCCGGCGGCGCCGGCGGCATCGGCGGAACCGGCGCGGCCGGCGGAAAAGGCGGCAACGCCGTCCTCTTCGGCGCCGGAGGCAACGGCGGCATCGGCGGGACCGGAGCCGTTGGCGGGACCGGGGCGGCCGGCGGAGCCGGCGGCAACGGCGGGTTCCTCTTCGGCCACGGCGGTGACGGCGGCACCGGCGGCACCGGCGCCAGCGGCGTTGCTGGCGCCAACGGCGGTGCGGGCCAAACCGAACTAGCCGCCCGGTACCACTGGCAACACCCCCACCACCGCGGCCGGCCACGGCGGCAAGGGCGGAGACGGCTTTTAGTCCCGCCACCTCCGGTCAAGACGGCGGGTCTGGCGGCAAGGGCGGAGACGCCGGCCAATTCGGCAACGGTGGCAACGGCGGCAACGGCGGCAACGGAGCCGCCGGTGACGCGGCGGGCAGCGGCCACACCGGCGGCAACGGGGGCGCCGGCGGCGGCGGCGGTAACGCCGGTCAATTCGGTGAACCCGGCACGGGCGGATCCGGCGGGAACGGTGGCAAAGGCGGCGACGGCGCGGCCGGCGGCTTAGCCCAAGCCGGCGGAAACGGCGGCGAAGGCGGGGCCGGTGGCAACGCTGGCGCGGGAGGCCTGAGCGGCACCGGCGACAGCACCGGCAACGCCGGCACCGGCGGCAACGGCGGCCCCGGCGGCACCAACGGCACCGGCGGCAAGGGCGGCATCGGCGGCATCGGTGGCGACGGCCGCAACGGCAGTACCGGCGCCAACGGCGGCAACGGCGGGACAGGCGGCACTGGCGGAATCGGGGGTACCGCCGGGAGCGGCGGCACCGGGGGTAGCGCCGGCAACGCCGGCACCGGCGGCAATGGTGGCGCTGGTGACAGCGGCGCCTCTGGCGGCGCTGGCGGCGCTGGCGGCGCTGGCGGCGCCGGAATCGGCGGTAAAGACGGCGGTACCGGGGGCACTGGAGGCACTGGAGGTGCGGGCGTCGTCAGCGGCTTATCCGCCTTCCCCAGCGGCATCGGTGGCACCGGCGGAGCCGGCGGGCAGGGCGGCCAAGCAACCGGCGGCGGCAATGCCGGCGACGGCGGCGGCAATGCCGGCGACGGCGGCAACGGCGGGCAGGGCGGAACAGGCGGGCAGGGCGCAGCAGCCCCCTCAGCCGCCAAGGCCGCCGGCAACGGCGGGGCCGGCGGCGACGGCGGGAACGGCGCCGACGCCAGCGGCGGCGGCAACGGCGGCGACGGCGGAAAGTCCGGCGGGGGCGGAACCGGCGGAACCGGCGGCAAGAGCTTAGGCAATCTACCCTCAGGTGACGGCGGAGTTGGAGGCAACGCCGGCACCGGCGGCAACGCAACCGATGGCGGTGCCGGCGGCAAAGGCGGAGACGGGGCCGCCGGCGGCACGGGCGGCAACGCCGGCGAGTTCCAGTCACTCCTCGGCATCGGCAAAGGCGGAGACGGCGGCGACGGCGGCACCGGCACACCCGTCGGGGCAGGCGGCCTGGCCGGTACCGGCGGTGCCGGCGGGTTTGGCATTTTCCCCGGCGGCCAGACCGGCCAGAATGGCACCGACGGCAAGGCCGGATGAACCCGTCCAGCCAACCGGGGCGGCAGCTAAGTCAGCGGAACCCTAGTCGAGATGTTCTTTGATCTCGGCTTCCGAAACGCAAGCACCCAGCGCGGCAACCCAACCGGTGACCCGGCGGGCCACGTCCTGATCGGTCAACCCCAGGTCGGCCAGCAGTTCACCGCGCGAGGCGTGCTCGAAGAACTGCTGCGGCAACCCCACATCGCGACAGGGCACGTCAATCTCGGCACGCCGCAGCGCAGCGGACACCGCTGACCCGACGCCACCGTTGACGCCGTTGTCCTCCAGCGTCACCACCAGCTTGTGCGCCACCGCCAGGTCGCCGATCCCATCGGCCACCGGCAACACCCAGCGAGGGTCGATCACCGTCACCCCGATCCCCTGGTTGTGCAGCCGTTTGGCCACCGCCAGCGCCATCGACGCCAATGCACCTACCGCTATCAGCAGCACGTCGTGGTTCAAGCCGCTAGCCGGCACAGCCAGCACATCCATGCCATCGCGCCGTTCCAGTGCCGGAATATCTTCGCCCACATCGCCTTTGGGGAACCGCAACGCCGTCGGTCCGTCATCGACGTCGAGCGCCTCGCCCAGTTCCTCGCGCAACCGGGTGGCATCCCTGGGTGCGGCTACCCGAATTCCGGGAACGATGCCCAGCATCGACAAATCCCACATGCCGTTGTGGCTCGGACCATCCGAACCGGTGATCCCGGCCCGGTCGAGCACCATGGTGACCGGCAGCTGGTGCAGCGCCACATCCATCATGATCTGGTCGAATGCGCGGTTCAGGAACGTCGAGTAGATCGCGACGACCGGATGCATTCCGCCCATCGCCAGCCCGGCCGCCGACGTCATCGCGTGTTGCTCGGCGATACCGACGTCGAACAGGCGGTCCGGGAACTGCTGGCCGAACGCGGTCAAACCGGTGGGGCCCGGCATGGCCGCGGTGATGGCCACGATGTCGCGGCGCTTGCCGGCGTATTCGATCAAGGCATCGGCGAACGTCGTCGTCCAGCCCGGGCCCGCCAGCTTGGTGGCCTGTCCGGTGGCCGGGTCGATCGGAACCGTGGAGTGCATCTGCTCGGCCACGTCGGCCTCGGCCGGGCCGTAACCCATGCCCTTGCGGGTGACCACGTGCACGATCACCGGGCCGCCGAAACCGCGGGCACTGCGCAACGCGACCTCTACCGCCCGCTCGTCGTGTCCGTCGACCGGGCCGACGTACTTCAACCCGAGGTCGGTGAACAGCAACTGCGGCGACAGGGAGTCCTTGATACCTGCCTTGACGCTGTGCATGAAGTGGTAACAGACTTCGCCGACCAGCGGCACCGCCCGCACCACGTCTCGGCCCTTCTCCAGCACCTGTTCGTAGGCCGGCTGCAACCGCAGCTTGGCCAGGTGGTCGGCGACCCCGCCGATGGTCGGCGCGTAGCTGCGGCCGTTGTCGTTGACGACGATGACCACCGGCCGGTGCGAGGCGGCGATGTTGTTCAGCGCTTCCCAACACATGCCGCCGGTGAGCGCGCCGTCGCCGACCACCGCAACCACATGCCGATTACGGAGCCCGCTCAGCTCGAACGCCTTGGACAGACCGTCGGCGTAGGACAGCGCCGCGCTGGCGTGGCTGGATTCCACCCAGTCGTGTTCGCTCTCGGCCCGGCACGGATAACCCGACAACCCGCCCTTCTTGCGCAGGCTCTCGAAGTCCTGGGCGCGGCCGGTCAGCATCTTGTGCACGTAGGCCTGGTGCCCTGTGTCGAAGATGATCGGATCGTGCGGCGAGTCGAACACCCGGTGCAAAGCCAGCGTCAGCTCCACGACCCCAAGATTCGGTCCCAGGTGTCCCCCGGTGGCGGCGACTTTGTGGACCAGAAACTCTCGGATTTCCTGAGCCAGCTCACGCAGCTGCGCCTGCGGCAGGTGCTGCAGATCAGCGGGACCACGGATCTGTTGCAGCATCTCGCCAGTGTACGCAGCGCCTGCGCATCGGAGCCATCAATGACCTCCGCCGCCCATCGACCGGACGGCTTGATAGCGTCGGAGACCGGTGAGCCGGGAAGCCTGGTCGGCGTCTGATTGTCCTGCAAGCACTTACGACGCGAAAGAACACGATGGGTGCAAATGAGCTAACCCTGACCACACCGGCAACGTATGGTCACCATATGCGCGCCGAGGACATCGCCGAGGAGTATCCCGTAATCAGCATCGACTCAGACGCACTCGAGGCGGCACGCACGCTGGCCGAACACCGCCTGCCCGGGTTGCTGGTTACCAAGAAAACCGGCAGCCCTTACGCGGTGTTGCCGGCGTCGCAGGTGGTCCGATTCATCGTTCCCCGCTATGTCCAGGACGACCCATCGCTGGCCGGTGTGCTCAACGAATCGATGGCAGACCGCTGCGCGGAAAAACTGCGCGGCAAGAAGGTCAGCGATGTGTTGCCTGATCACCTCAATGACGTTCCGCCGGTCAATGCCGACGACACCATCATCGAGGTGGCCGCGCTGATGGCTCGGTTGCGCAGCCCGCTGCTCGCGGTGGTCAAGAACGGCAAGTTGCACGGGGTGATCACGGCATCGCGCCTTCTGGGAGCGGCGCTAAGGCCTTGATCTCAACGGATTCAGCGATAGACGGTCTGCGGGCAAAGACACAGGTAGCGACTCGATGAGCATTGTCGCGGTCGCCATCTTTGTGGTGGCCTATGCGCTGATCGCCAGCGAACGCGTCAACAAGACCCTGGTGGCGTTGGCCGGTGCCGCGATCGTGGTGATGCTGCCGGTCATCAATTCCGAGGACGTCTTCTATTCCCACGAGACCGGGGTCGACTGGGACGTCATCTTCTTGCTGCTCGGCATGATGATCATCGTCAGCGTGCTGCGTCAGACCGGTGTGTTCGAATACGTCGCGATCTGGGCGGCCAAGCGGGCCCGCGGCAAACCACTGCGGATCATGATCCTGTTGGTGATCGTCACCGCGGTCGCATCGGCGCTGCTGGACAACGTCACCACGGTGCTGCTGATCGCCCCGGTCACCCTGCTGGTGTGTGACCGGCTGGTGATCAACCCGGCGCCGTATCTGATGGCCGAAGCGTTCGCCTCCAACATCGGCGGCACCGCGACACTGGTCGGTGACCCGCCCAACATCGTCATCGCCAGCAAGGGCGGGCTGACGTTCAACGACTTCCTGGTCCACCTGGCTCCGATCGTGGTCATCGTGATGGCGGTGTTCATCCTGATGCTGCCGCGCCTGTTCCCCGGCTCATTCGAGGCCGACCCCGAGCGAGTCGCCGACGTGATGTCGCTGGAAGAGAAGGAGGCCATCCGCGACCACGGCCTGCTGATCAAGTGCGGCATCGTCCTGCTCCTGGTGTTCACGGCATTCGTCGCGAACTCCGCGCTGCACGTGAAGCCGTCCATGGTGGCGCTGATCGGTGCCGGCATCCTGGTGGTCGTCTCCCGGCTGGACCACTCCGACTATCTGTCCAGCGTCGAGTGGGACACGCTGCTGTTCTTCGTGGGTCTGTTCATCATGGTCGGTGCCCTGGTGAAAACCGGTGTGGTCACGCAGGTCGCGCAAATGGCGGTGACCGCGACCGGCGGCAACACCCTGCTGGCGACCATGGTGATCCTGGCCGCCTCGCTGGTGATCAGCGGCATCGTCAACAACGTTCCCTACGCGGCCACCATGACGCCGATCGTCGCCGAGTTGGTGCCGGTCCTGGGCGACAAGGGCAACCCGGACGTGTTGTGGTGGGCCCTTGCGCTGGGCACCGACTTCGGTGGCAACCTCACCGCGATCGGCGCCAGCGCCAACGTCATCGTCCTGGGCATCGCCAAGCGGGCCGACAATCCCATCTCCTTCTGGGAATTCACCCGTAAGGGCATCGTGGTCACCACGATGTCGCTGGTGCTGGCCGCCATCTACCTCTGGGTTCGCTACTTCGTACTGAGTTGACCCGTGCACACACCAGATAACGATTCATCGGAGACCCCGTGAGCGTCATTGCGATCGGGGTGTTCGTCGTCACCTACGCGCTCATCGCCAGCGACCGGGTCAGCAAGACCCGTGCGGCGCTGGTGGGTGCGGCGATCATGCTCGCGGTGGGCATCGTCGACTCCCACGACGTGTTCTACTCCCACGACACCGGAATCGACTGGGACGTCATCTTTCTGCTGCTGGGCATGATGATCATCGTCAGCGTGCTGCGCCAGACCGGCGTCTTTGAATACATCGCCATCTGGGCCGTCAAACGCGCCAATGGCTCCCCCACCCGCATCATGATTCTGCTGGTCCTGGTGATGGCGTTCGGTTCGGCCTTGTTGGACAACGTCACCACGGTGCTGCTGATCGCCCCCGTCACCCTGCTGGTGTGCGACCGGTTGGCGATCAACCCATCGCCGTTCTTGATGGCCGAGGTTTTCGCCGCCAACATCGGTGGCGCGGCAACACTGGTCGGCGACCCACCCAACATCATCATCGCCAGCCGAGCCGGACTGTCGTTCAACGACTTCCTGCTGAACATGGCCCCGGTCGTGCTCATCGTGCTGGTCATCTTCGTCGCACTGCTGCCCCGCTTGTTCGGCTCGGTCACCGTCGAGCCCGAACGGGTCTCCGACGTCATGTCGCTCAATGAGCGCGAAGCGATCAGTGACCGCAAATTGCTGATCAAGTGCGGCGTGGTGCTGCTGGCGGTGTTCGCGACCTTCATCGCCCATCCGGTGCTGCACATCCAGCCCTCGGTGGTGGCCCTGCTGGGCGCCGGCGTGCTGATCATCATCTCCGGACTGGGCGGCCGCGATTATCTGGCCAGCGTCGAGTGGGAAACGCTGCTGTTCTTCGCTGGGCTGTTCATCATGGTCGGGGCGCTGGTGAAGACCGGCGTCGTGGACAAACTCGCGCGCGCCTCGATCGAACTGACCGGCGGTAACGAACTATTCACCGTCTTGTTGATCATCGGGGTGTCGGCTCCGGTGTCGGGCATCATCGACAACATCCCCTACGTCGCCACCATGACGCCTATCGTCACCGAACTGGTCGCGGTGATGCCCGGTCAGGTCAACCCGGACGCGCTGTGGTGGGCGCTGGCCCTGGGTGCCGACTTCGGTGGCAACCTCACCGCCGTCGGAGCCAGCGCCAACGTCGTGATGCTGGGAATCGCCCGCCGGGCAGGCACTCCCATCTCATTCTGGGAATTCACCCGCAAAGGCATCGTGGTCACCACCATCTCACTGCTGGTGGCGGCGGCCTACCTGTGGCTGCGCTACTTCGTTTGGAGTTGACCCGGCTAGACCGAGGCCACGTGTTTGGCGTGGAAACGGCGGAACAGCGCCCAGGCCAGCGCCAGGTTGTAGGCGCTTCCCGCCACCAGGTACGGCCACCAGGTGGCGTGATCGCTGGCCAGCCAGAACGCTTTGGCCGGCCAGTACGGGGGCAACACCGCGAACACGAAGTTCCAGTTGGAGTGGATGAACCAGGGCAGGCAGGGCAATCCCGCGATCAGCATCCCCAGCGCGCGGACGGCGGCCAGCCCCTGAATCTTGTTGTTGGCCACGGCCAGAATCAACAGCAGGGTCACCACCGCCGACAGTCCCGCAAGCAGGCCGATCGGGATCAGCGAGGGCAACAGCCGCAGCTCGAGTATGCCGCTGAGCGACAACGTTGCCACCACATAGATGGTGGTGACCACCATGACGGTGGCGGCACGATAGACAAAGAAGGTCGACAGCGGCACCGGGGTGACCCGCAGCGCGGCCAGCGTGCCGGCGTCCACCTCGTCGAGAACGAGAAACGCCGCCAAACCACCGACGATGATGATGCTGGTCAGCAGCAGGAATGCGGTCAAGATCAGCGGATAGTAGGGCCTCAGGTCGAACCCGTTGCGATCGGCCAGCATCGTGGTCACCCGCGGCGTCAGCAGCGCGACTGCGCTGGTCCAGATGACGGGTGCGACCACGATCATGACCAACAGCGGCTCACGATAGGTACCGCGGATGTCGTTGCGCCCAAACGCGATCAGTGCGCGTATCGACGCGCCGGCCGGGGCGCTCACCAGCTACCCGCCGCTGCGACGACGTAACGGGCGAAGCTTGCCTCAGCCACTCGATACAGCACCCCGACACACACCGACGGATACAACAGCGCGTATCCGATTTGCCAGGGCGCCAGGGTCAGCTGACCGAAGGCCGCGCCGAGCAGCAACAGCGGCCCCTGGGTGGGAATGGCATACAGCACCGGGTGCGGCCACACCCCGGAGTAGTACAGCACCGGCAGATTCATTACCGCCAGCGGGATCGTCGCCACCAGGAACCAGTCGCTGATCGAGGCGAATGGCAACGAGCTGATGAACCCCACCAGCAGCATCAACAACGTCCCCAGCGCCACCGCGACGATCATCGGCGCGGCCGAGTAGGAAAACCCATGCGCGATGGTGGCCACCACCACCGCCACCCCGACCGAAACCATCAGCAGGACGGCCAGTTTGGCCGCCAGATATTCCCCGAACCGCAGCGGGGTGGCGATCACCGCGCTCAGCGTGCGCTCCTGCTTTTCGAAGAAGACCGTGCCGGCGACAAAGAAGAACCCGATGATGGTGATGTCACCGGAGAGCACGTAAGGTTCGGCAACCGAACGCAAGTCGGCCGGCATCGGCAGCAGCACCGCCAGCCAGATCAAGCCCGAAAACACCGCGGCATGCAGGAACCGCTGACGGTTTTGCAGCGTCAGCTCCAGCCGCAGCGCCGTGCTCAAGCGGCTCACGACAACCGCCGGCCGGTGACTTCGACGAATACGTCCTCGAGGCTGGCTTCCCTGCTGTGGATCGTCTCGACCTGATGTTCGCGCAGCACCGCGTGAAATGCCGGGTCGTCGGCCAGCGTGTCCAGCGAAAACTCCGCGGCGCTCAAACCACCGCCGTTGCCGCGATATTCGACCGTGACCAGGCGCTGGCTGCGGGCGATCTTCAGCTCGGCGGGCCGGTCAGACGCGACGATGCTCCCGTCGACGACAAAGGCCACCCGGTCACACAGCTCGTCCGCCGTCGCCATGTCGTGTGTGGTGAGAAACACCGTGCGCCCGCGTGCCTTCAGATCCATGATCATGTTCTTCACGCTGCGGGCGTTCACCGGATCCATCCCCGAAGTCGGTTCGTCCAGGAAGAGCAACTCGGGGTCGTTGAGTAGCGCCCTGGCGAACGTCAGGCGCATCTGCATGCCTTTGGAGTACTTGCCCGCCCGGGTATCTGCGTGGTCGGCCAATCCGACCGCCTCGAGTAGCTGCATCGGATCCAGCGTCGGCGCGCTGTAGAGCGAGGCGAAGAACTGCAGGTTCTCCAGCCCGGTGAGTTTCTGATAGTGATTGGGCAACTCGAACGACACGCCAATGCGCTCGTAGTATTCGGAGCCCCAGCTCGCCGGGTCTTTGCCCTACACCGCCACTTCACCGCCGTGGCCACGCAGTAGCCCGATAAGAATTCGTTGCGTCGTCGACTTGCCCGCACCGCTGGGACCGAGAAAGCCGAAGATTTCACCTCGGCCGACACTGAAATCCATGCCGCGCACCGCGGGTGTCGACGCTTTCGGATACGCGAAGGTGAGTCCACGGACCCGGATCACCTCGCCCACGGCGCCGGACACGGCCGGCTCGGGGTCGCGCATGCGCGCTCCTTTCGTCCAGTTCCGACCAGACTTCCCGGAGCGCCCTCGCCAGCATAATCAAGTTCGCGGCGCTTCGGGCCTCGGCGCGCGCGCATTCGGCCCCGACGCCCAACGGGCTAGCGGGTTAGCAGGGCAACGCACTCCACGTGATGGGTCAACGGGAAGGCATCGAACACCTTGATGGCGTCGACGCCGTACCCGTGGCCCCGATACAGGCCGAGGTCGCGAGCGAAAGACGCTGCTTCACAACCAATGTGAACCACACGGCGCACTCCGGCATCGGCCAGCAGATCAATGACCTCACGCCCGGCGCCCGATCGGGGCGGGTCCAGCACCGCAATATCGGCGCCACCGTCCTGAGCCGCCAGCACCCGTCGCACCGAATCGGTGACCACCTCGACCTGGGGCAGATCAGCCAGGGCGACGCGGGCCGCGGCCGAGGCCGCGCGCGCGGTGTCCACGCTCAAGACCCGTCCCGACTCCCCCACCGCGTCACCGAGCACCGCCGCGAAAACACCCGCTCCCCCGTAGAGATCCCAGGCGGTCATGCCGGCGCCGGGTTGGGCCCAGTCCGCGACCAGGCCGCTGTACACCTTCGCTGCGTCGCGGTGTGACTGCCAGAACGCCGTCGCCGGAATGCGCCAGCTGCGCTCACCCACCCGCTGCAGCACACGCGGGTCGCCCTCGACCACCTTGGCGTCGGTTCGCCGGCCCCGGCGCACCGTGAGCACCACGTGGCGTGCCCCGTCGTCACCGAGCGCCACATGCAGTTGCGCCCCGGCCGGCCAACCGGCCTTGGCCGACCGCTGCGCCAGCCCGTCCAGCATTCCGTCGGGCAGCTGCCCACAGCTCAGATCGGTGACCAGTTCGTTGCTGTGGTAGCGGTGGAAACCCACGCAATGGTCCGCTCCCACCTCGAGCCGAACCCGGGTACGCCACCCCGTCGGGCCGGCATCCGAGAGCGGCTCAGCCGCGCCGGACCAGCTGAAGCCGCCAAGGCGTTGCAGCTGTTCGCCAACCACGCTCGACTTGATCGCCCGGGCCGCGTCCGGGGCCGCAAACGCCAGATCACAACACCCGGCACCATCCACCCCGGCGATGGGGCACAACGACCCGATCCGGTCCGGCGACGGGTCGATGACCTCGATAACCTCTGCGTTCCAATAGGAACCACGTTGCGCGGTGACTCTGGCGAGCACCCGCTCCCCCGGTAGCGCATGGCGGACGAAGACCACTCGCCCCTCGTGGCGGGCCACGCAGCTACCGCCGTTGGCGGCCGCACCGGTGACCAGGTTCAGTTCAAGTGCCTGATTCGGGTTCAATCGAAAATGCCCCGCCGCATGTCGCCGGGAGCCGCATGCGGCTCCAACGTGTTGATCCGCTCCGACGACGTCAGCTGCCATGGCACCGAGGTGACCATCACCCCGGGCATGAACAGCAGCCGCGTCTTGAGCCGGAAGGCACTTTGGTTGTGCAACAGCTGCTCCCACCACCGGCCCACCACGTACTCCGGGATGAACACCGTCACCACGGTGCGTGGCGATTCCTTGCTGACCCGTTTGACGTAATCCAATACCGGACGGGTGATCTCGCGATAGGGCGAAGCAATGACCTTCAGCGGCACGCTGACGTCGCTGTCCTCCCACTGCCGCACCAGCTCGCGGGTCTCGACATCATCGACACTGACGGTGATCGCCTCGAGCACATCCGGACGGGTCGCCCGCGCGTAGGACAGGGCCCGCAGCGTGGGCAGGTGCAACTTCGAGACCAGCACCAAGGCGTGGTTGCGGCTGGGCAACACCACCTCGTTGTCATGGGCGGCGGCTTGCTCCTCCAGTTCCCGATTGACCGTGTCGTAGTGCCTTCGGATCATCTTCATCAGAATGAAGACCGAACCCATTGCCACAATGGCGATCCACGCGCCGGCAAGGAATTTGGTGACCAGGACGATCAACAGGACAGCCCCGGTGGACACCAGGCCGACCGAGTTGACCACCCGGGAGCGCACCATCTTGCGCCGGGCCGCGACATCGGTTTCGGTGCGCAGCAAGCGAGTCCAGTGCCGGACCATTCCGATCTGGCTCAGCGTGAACGAAATGAACACGCCGACGATGTAGAGCTGGATCAGCGCCGTCAGCTCAGCCCGGAACGCGACGACCGCCCCGACGGCCGCCGCGGACAAGAAGATGATGCCGTTGGAAAACGCCAGGCGATCCCCGCGGGTGTGTAGTTGGCGGGGCAGGTAACTGTGCTGAGCCAGCACCGAGCCCAGGACCGGGAAGCCGTTGAAGGCGGTGTTGGCGGCCAGCACCAAGATGAGCGCAGTCACCGCAGCGATCATCAGGAAGCCGAGGTGAAAGCTGCCGAATACGGCCTGCGCCAGCTGGGCGACCAGCGTCTTTTGCTGGTACCCGTCCGGAGCACCGGTCAACTGGGTATCCGGGTCGTCGACGACTTGGGCCCCGGTCTGCACGGCCAGCGCGACCACACCCATCAGCAGGGCCACCGCGATGGCGCCCAGCATGAGCAGCGTGGTCGCGGCGTTGCGCGACTTCGGCTTCTGGAAGGCCGGTACCCCGTTGCTGATCGCCTCCACACCGGTGAGCGCCGCACAGCCGGAGGAGAACGAGCGGGCCACCAAAAAAACCAGCGCGATGCCAACCACCTTGCCGTGCTCGGCGTGCATCACAAATCCAGCGGATTCGGCGCGTACCTGATTGCCCAGCACGTAGATCCGGAACAAGCCCCAGCCCAGCATGGCGCTGATCCCGATGATGAATGCATAAGTCGGGATGGCGAATGCCAGCCCTGATTCGCGGACGCCGCGCAGATTCAACGCCGTCACCAGCAGGATGGCGGCCACCGCGAAGAACACCTTGTGGTCATAGACGAATGGGATCGCCGAGCCGATGTTCGACATCGCCGAAGCTATCGAGACCGCAACGGTGAGAACGTAATCCACCATCAAGGCGCTGGCCACCACCAGGCCGGCGGTGGGCCCGAGGTTGGTGCTGACGACCTCGTAGTCCCCGCCGCCGGATGGGTAGGCGTGCACGTTCTGGCGGTAACTGGAGACCACGACGAGCAACACCGCTGCCACCGCCAGCGCGATCCACGGCGCCATCGAGTAGGCCGCCAGGCCCGCCACCGACAGCATCAGAAAGATCTCCTCCGGGGCGTATGCCACCGAGGACATCGCGTCGGAGGCAAACACCGGCAACGCGATCCGTTTTGGCAATAGCGTGTGGCTAAGCCGATCGCTGCGAAACGGCCGGCCGATTAGCAGCCGGCGCGCGGCCGTGGAAAGTTTGGACACGAGAGCCAAGGGTAAGCCCCATCGGCGTTGACGGTAGCGTTCCCTAGGCGAGAATTTTCCATAGGGGAATCGGCTGGCCAGTGTGGTTACCGATTGCGTTCGACGCGAGGGATACGGCCGAGAGGACGTCAAGTGCGAGTGGTAGTGATGGGCTGCGGCCGAGTCGGCTCTTCGGTGGCCGATGCACTGTCGCGAATCGGCCACGACGTGTCGGTGATCGACCGCGACGGCACTGCCTTCAACCGGCTCAGTGCCGAATTCGCCGGCGAGCGTGTTCTGGGCCAGGGATTCGACCGAGATGTGCTGCTCAGCGCGGGAATCGAGGGCGCCGACGCCTTCGCCGCGGTGTCCTCCGGAGACAACTCCAACATCATCTCGGCGCGTTTGGCCCGGGAGACCTTCGGCGTCAAACGCGTCGTCGCGCGGATCTATGACGCCAAGCGCGCCGAGGTCTACGAACGCCTCGGCATTCCCACCATCGCCACGGTGCCGTGGACAACCGACCGCCTGCTCAACGCCCTGCTCCGGGAGACCGAGACCGCCAAGTGGCGCGATCCCACCGGCACCGTCGCGGTCTGTGAAGTAGTGCTGCACGAAGACTGGGTCGGCTGCCGCGTCTCCGACCTGCAGCAGGCCACCGGTGCCCGGGTCGCGTTCCTACTCCGTTTCGGCACCGGCGTGCTGCCCGAACCGAAAACGGTGCTACAGGCCGGTGACCAGGTCTATGTCGCCGCCATCTCCGGGCGGGCGGCCGAGGCCGTCGCCATCGCGGCGCTGCCGCCGAGCGAGGATTTCGAGTCGGGGACCGCCAAATGAGCCGCGCTCGCGACGCACACATCGGCGCAGCCGGGGTTGAGGGGTGGGGCAAATGAAAGTCGTTGTCGCCGGCGCCGGCGCGGTCGGCCGCTCAGTCGCCCGCGAACTGATCGCAAACGCCCACGACGTGACCCTGATCGAACGCAACAGCGATCACGTCGACGACGACGCCATTCCGGCCGCGCATTGGCTGCTGGGCGATGCCTGCGAACTGAGCCTGCTGGAGTCGGTTCATCTCGAAGATTTCGATGTCGTGGTCGCCGCCACCGGCGATGACAAGGCCAACGTGGTGCTCAGCCTGCTGGCCAAGACGGAGTTCGCGGTGCCGCGGGTGGTGGCCCGGGTCAACGATCCCCGCAACGAGTGGCTTTTCACCGATGCCTGGGGCGTGGACGTGGCGGTGTCGACGCCCCGCATGTTGGCCTCACTGATCGAAGAGGCTGTCGCCGTCGGCGACCTGGTGCGGCTGATGGAATTCCGCAAGGGTCAGGCCAACCTGGTGGAAATCACCCTGCCCGACGACACGCCCTGGGGCGGTAAACCGGTGCGCAAACTGCAACTACCGCGGGATGCGGTGCTGGTCACGATCCTGCGCGGACCCCGCGTCATCGTCCCGCAAGCCGATGAACCCCTTGAAGGTGGCGACGAGTTGCTCTTCGTCGCGGTCACCGAGGCAGAGGAAGAGCTGAGCCAGCTGTTGCTGCCGTCGAGCTAGCCACCCGCGCGCTGTCGTTGCGCGAGCCAATGTGCGATTACGGCGCGCACTGTGCGCCGGTGGCGATGCAACGGGGGCAACGCCGCCCTCAGCGCGCACTCAAAGCCCTCCAAGGACACTGAACGCCCCGCCGGCTCCTCACGGCCCATGGGGAGCCCGCCGAGCACGCTCAACGCGGTACAGGGGCTCTCAGCGCCCTAAATGCGTCCGAACCGGGTCTAGAGCTCCCGGCAGGCCTCGGTGTCGACGGCAGCGACTTCTGCGGCCTCGGGCTCGTCAGCGGCCGGCATGGCCCGCCGGGCCGCCTTGATCGCCGCATAGGTCGCCAGCGCCGCCACCGCGGTCAGCGGCCAGCCCATCCCGATCCGCGCAACCCCTAGCCAGCCCGTCTTGTCGGCATCGTAGAGAAGCCGCTGGACGATGAACCGGACCGCGAACACCAGCGTCCAACCCAGCGTTGCGACGTCAAACGCGTAGACGGCGCGGGGCACCTCACGCCAGCCCTGGTCACGCCCGCTGGTCCAGCTCCACAGAAAACCGACCACGGGCCGACGAACAACGATCGACAGGGCGAACACGACCGCCCACAGCAGCGACATCCAGATGCCGAGCAAGAAGTAGCCCTTGGACTGCCCCACCAGGTAGGCGACCAGCGCGCACCCGGCGACCCCGAAGAACCCGAAGAACCCGAAGAACCCGAAGAACCCGGAGACCGCAGGTTGGGTGGACTCGCGCCGGATCAGGCGCAGCAGCAGCACCAACCCGGCCGCGGCAAGCGCGGATCCGATGGCGGGCAAGAGTCCGCCGATACTGGATACTGCGACGAAGATCACTACCGGAACCGACGAGTAGACCAGCCCGCTCACCCCGCCGGCCTGTGCTAGCAAGCTCTCGGCGCTGACCCGGTTAGCGCTCACCGGCCGCCTCCGCCACCAAAGCGATGATCACCGCTGGATTTCGTAATGCGGGTTGTAGATGGCCTTGCTCCCGTTCTCGAGCTTGCCAAGCCGTCCCCGCACCCGCAGTGTGCGGCCCGAGTCGATGCCGGGGATCCGGCGTTGACCCAACCACACCAACGTCACGGTGTCGCTCCCGTCGAACAATTCGGCCCGAACACCGCCGGAACAACCCTTGCCGTTGGTTTCCACACTGCGCAGCGTGCCTACCATCGTGACTTCCTGGCCGCGTTGGCAGTCGATAGCCCGCTGCGCTCCGGTATTGACGACTTCGTCGGACAATTCTTCGACGTCGCGCTGCTCCGGGTCCTCCGTCAACCGACGGGTGAGCCGGCGCAGATAACCTTCGGCCCCCATGGCCTCTCCTGACACTCCAACGTCGTTTGGAAGCTGTGCTAGCTAGTGGCACTAGCTAGCAGCATTCCACAATGCCAACGGTCACCGTAGACCTGTTAGTTCCCGTCCGCCACACGGATCGCCCTACCGACGTTGGAGTACCTGAAATGACCGGGCACTATCGTGGGGTGCCAGTCGATCTGCGCGGTGTACCCGTCGCATTACTGCCCGGAACCGGCTCCGACGACGACTACGTCTACCGGGCCTTTTCCGGCCCGCTGCAAAGCGTGGAAGCCATCTTGGTGACACCGCCGCCGCAGCAAGAACACCTAATCGAGGGCTATCTGGCCGCACTGGATGAGGCCGCCCAGGCCGGTCCGATCGCCGTGGGCGGCGTGTCGATCGGTGCCGCGGTGGCCGTCGCGTGGGCGCTGGCCCATCCCGACCGGTGCGTTGCCGTGCTGGCCGCGCTGCCCGCATGGACCGGGGAACCTGGGCCGGCGCCGGCCGCCCACTCGGCGCGCTACACGGCAGCGCAATTGCGTCGCGACGGCCTGGCCACCACAACAACGCAGATGCGGGCATCCAGCCCACCCTGGTTGGCCGACGAGCTGGCTCGGTCCTGGCGGGTGCAATGGCCGCAGCTTCCCGATGCGATGGAACAGGCGGCCGACTACGTGGCGCCAAGCAGCACCGAATTGGGCCGCCTTACCGTGCCGCTGGGGGTGGCCGCCGCGACCGATGACCCGGTCCATCCACTGCAGGTCGGTCTCGACTGGGTGTCCGCAGCGGCACACGCCGCCTTGCGGACGGTGACGCTGGAGCAGATGGGGGCCGACACTTCGGCGCTGGGCGCCGCCTGCCTGGCCGCTCTGGCCGATATTTGAGCGCTGGGTACGCCTAGCCGCCGGTGGTGCTGCGCAGCTGCTGCATGGCAGATCCTTCGGCCCCGCGCCGCGGTGCCGGCTGGTCGGGCTCCTGCTGTCCCTGCTGTCCCTGCTCGTGCTGGGCCGCCGCAGCCTGCCGCAGTTGCTCCACCATCGACTCAGGCAACTGCACCGGCAGCGGGGTGCGCACCGGCAACGGCTTGTCGCCGCGGCGAATCACCGTGTCGGCCAGCGCCTCGCGGGCCTCATCGGTCAGCGTGTCGATGGTCTCGTGCGGACCGTTGACCACACACCGGACCATCCACCGATAGCCGTCGACGCCGATGAAGCGCACCACCCCGGAGGCGGTGCCGATCACTTCCCGACCCCACGGGCCATCCTTGATCGATACCTCGGCCGAATCCTTGCGCAGCGAGTCGGCGAGCTCCGATGCGACCTCACGCCACAGGCCGGCGGACTTGGGCGCCGCATAGGCAGCGATGGTGAAGCGACCGTTGGCCGTGACAACCCACACGGCGCTGGGAACTCCGCTCTCGGTCAGTTCGACCTGGACCTGGCCGCCTTCCGGCATGGGAACCAAGACCGATCCCAGATCGAGTCGGGCCAGCTGGGCAACCGACGGGTCGTCGAAGTCTTCGATGTCGAACGGGCCTACCAGGTCCACGTCATCTGCAGCCGGTTCGCCGACCTCGCGCGCTGCGGGCCCATCGGGTTCCACGGGGCTGCCGCTGCTGTCGCCTTTACGGGTGCGTCTACCGAATGCCATCACAAACTCGCATGTCCGCCGGAGGAACCATGACCACCATCACCACGGGATGTCGCGGCCAGCCCGGCCTCGTCGAAGGACGAAACCTCGACCAGCTCTAGCAACTCGACCCGCTGCACCAACAGCTGAGCGATACGGTCACCGCGGTTAACCACGATTGGCGTGGCCGGGTCGAGATTGATCAGCGCGACCTTGAGCTCGCCCCGGTACCCCGCGTCGATGGTGCCCGGGCTGTTGACGATCGAGAGCCCGACGCGGGAGGCCAGCCCCGAGCGGGGATGGACCAGACCCACCATGCCGAAAGGAATCGCGACCGCGACACCCGTGCGCACCAGGGCCCGCTGCCCCGGGGGCAGCACCACGTCTTCGGCGCTGTAGAGGTCTACCCCCGCGTCGCCATCGTGAGCGCGGCTGGGCAGCGGAAGCCCGGGGTCAAGACGCACAACGGCGAGACTGTTCGACACGGGGCCACAGACTACTCTTGACCGGATGTCCGAAACGCGCGTCGCGCCGCACAGCGTGCGATATCGCGAACGACTTTGGGTCCCCTGGTGGTGGTGGCCGTTGGGCTTCGCACTGGCAGGACTCATCGCGTTCGAGGTCAATCTGGGTATAGCCGCTCTCGCGGACTGGCTCCCGTACGCGATTTTGTTCACTGTGGCGGCCGCCGCATTGCTGTGGCTAGGCCGAGTCGAGATCCGAGTCATCGCCGGCGCGGATGGCGAAGTCGAGCTATGGGCCGGCGAGGCGCATCTGCCTGTCACCGTCATCGCCCGCTCCGCCGAAGTTCCACGCACGGCGAAGTCCGCGGCTTTGGGCCGTCAACTCGACCCAGCAGCGTATGTCCTGCACCGAGCGTGGGTCGGGCCCATGGTTCTGCTCGTTCTGGACGACCCAGACGACCCGACGCCGTACTGGCTGGTGAGCTGTCGCCACCCCGAGCGGGTCCTATCTGCATTGCGCAGCTGACCGATCAGGCGGCGCAGTCGGTACAGATCATCAAGCCGTTCTTCTCGCTGGCCAGGCGGCTGCGGTGTTGCACCAGGAAGCAGCTCGAGCAAGTGAACTCGTCAGCCTGCTTCGGAATGACACGCACCGACAGCTCTTCGCCGGATAAGTCAGCCCCTGGCAGCTCGAATGACTCAGCGGATTCCGATTCATCCACGTCGACCACCGACGAGGCGGCCTCGTTCCGTCGAGCCTTCAGCTCCTCCAGCGAATCCTCTGACACGTCGTCAGACTCTGTCCGCCGTGGAGCGTCATAGTCGGTAGGCATTGTTCCGTCCCCTCGCATGCCCTCATCACTTCAAGCAACGCTTTGTACCAGCGTCGAACGCATCCACCAAACGATTCGTGCCCGTATCTTGCTTGATTCAACTGTGATTTACGTCACATCTCTGAATCGGCCCTTGTAATCAGGCCTAAACGGTGCGGACAGCGTGCGGACTAGAGTGCACGTGTGGTCGCACAAATCACCGAGGGTACCGCCTTCGACAAACACGGTCGGCCATTCCGGCGACGCAACCCCCGGCCCGCCATCATCGTCGTGATTCTGCTGGTGGTCTTGACCGGTGTGGTGTGGACAGTCGCGCTGACCCGCCCACCGGACATCACCGAGGCCGCGGTGTGCAACCCGCCGCCCCAACCGGCCGACGCGACGGCAACGGTCAAACTCGGTGAGCGGGTGTCGCGCACCGAAATGACCGACGTCACACCCGCACAACTGGGCGAGACCAAAGTCCGGGTGCTCAATGCCAGCGGCCGGGGCGGTCAAGCCGCCGACGTCGCTGGGGCGCTAAAAGACCTCGGATTCACCCAGCCGACCGCAGCAAACGACCCCGTCTATGCCGACACCCGTCTGGACTGCCAAGGCCAGATCCGATTCGGCACCGCCGGACAAGCGACCGCGGCGGCGGTATGGCTGGTCGCACCGTGCACCGAATTGTTCAACGACGGCCGGGCCGACGACTCCGTCGACCTCGTCCTGGGCACCGACTTCACCACCCTGGCGCACAACGACGACATTGACGCGGTGCTGAGCAGCCTGCGCCCGGGCGCCACCCAACCGCCGGACCCAACCCTGATAGCAAAGATCCACGCCAGTAGCTGTTAGCCGACTCAGTCCAGGGGTTCGAGCGCATTGAGTCGCTTCAGGACCCCCAACAGCTCATCGGCGACCCCAGGCGCGGCGGCGACGACCAAACCGGCGCCAACGACATCCGAGGCGGGCAACACCACCCGCGCTCCGGCCTCGGCGGCGATCAGCGCTCCCGCGGCGCGATCCCACAACTGCAGCCCGTGCTCGTAGTAGGCGTCGAGACGGCCGGCCGCGACCATGCACAGGTCCAGCGCCGCCGAACCGATCCGGCGCACGTCGCGGACCATTGGCAGCATCCGGGCCAGCAGGGCGGCCTGGGTGGCCCGGCGTCCCGCCGAGTAGCCAAACCCGGTGCCCAGCAACGCCATCGACAAATCCTCCACCGCGGTGCAGCGCAGCTCGCGGGTTCCCTGCTCGTCGGTGACGTGGGCGCCCTGGCCAAGCGCCGCCGAATACACGCTGCGGCCCACCACGTCGGCGACCGCCCCGGCCACCGACACGCCACCCACCTGGGCGCCGATCGACACCGCATAGGCCGGGATGCCGTAGACGAAGTTCACGGTGCCGTCGATGGGATCCAGCACCCAGGTAACGGCATCGTCGGGCGCCGGCGCCGAATCCGCGGGACCGCCACCCTCCTCCCCCACAATCGGGTCCCCGGGCCGAAGTTGCGCCAGTCGACTGCGCAGCAACCGTTCCGCATCGGTGTCGACGACGGTCACCGGGTCGGTCGGGGTGCTCTTGGCCCGCACCGCGTCCGACTCGTCAGCCGCGGCCGGATGGGCGCCAAACAGCTCGGCGCGCCGGCTGCGCACGAATTCGGCCGCCTCGGCGGCCAGGGTCTCAGCCACCACACGCAGCCGCGCAGGGTCGTTGTCAGGTCGTGTCACCGCTCTATCGCATCACAGTCGCCCCACGCAGCCCGCTCCTCACCACGCCAAGCCTGGTTTGTCGCCGGGCTCACCCCAAACAGCCCGCTCCTCACCAGGCCAAGCCTGGTTTGTCGCCGGGCTCACCCCAAACAGCCCGCTCCTCACCAGGCCAAGCCTGGTTTGTCGCCGGGCTCACCCCAAACAGCCCGCTCCTCACCAGGCCAAGCCTGGTTTGTCGCCGGGCTAAGGTGATCCGGACACAAAACGTCTCGCCACGTCTCGCCGAGGAGATCCGATGAACAGCACCGACCCAATGGCCCAAACCGCCGGTGCCGCACAGCCGCATCGCGGATTCGGGATTGACGTCGGCGGCAGCGGCATCAAAGGCGCGATCGTCGACCTGGACACGGGCCAGCTAATCGGCGAGCGCATCAAGCTGGCGACCCCGCAGCCCGCAACTCCGTCAGCGGTTGCCAAGACCATCGCCGAGGTGGTCGATCGATTCGGCTGGACCGGCCCGCTCGGGGTGACCTATCCGGGCGTGGTCACCCACGGCATCGTTCAGACGGCGGCCAACGTGGACAAGTCGTGGATCGGTACCAACGCGCGCGAGGTCATCAGCGCCGAATTGAACGGCCAGGACGTGACGATCCTCAACGACGCCGATGCGGCCGGGCTCGCCGAGGAACGGTACGGCGCCGGGAACAACCAGCCCGGCCTGGTGGTGCTCCTCACCTTCGGAACCGGTATCGGGTCGGCGGTCATCAACGACGGCACGCTCATACCCAACACAGAATTTGGCCATCTCGAGGTCGGCGGCAAGGAGGCCGAGCAACGGGCCGCGTCGTCGGTCAAGGAGAAAAACGACTGGAGCTACGAGAAGTGGACCAAGCAGGTGACGCGGGTCCTGGTGGCCATCGAAAACGCGATCTGGCCTGACCTTTTCATCGTCGGCGGTGGCATCAGCCGCAAGGCCGACAAGTGGGTGCACCTGCTGGAGAACCGCACGCCGGTGGTGGCGGCGACCCTGCAGAACACCGCCGGGATTGTCGGCGCGGCAATGGCCTCCAGCACCGATGTGACGCACTGAATTCTGCCCGCTCGGGCGGTGCACGCGCGCAGTGAAGTTACAATGGTCGTCGGCGACAGCCCAACCGATAGCGCGCGAGTATTCACGCTGATATCAACGCCGACATTCGACATAACAGACACTTTCGGTTAAGCACGCCCAGCCGCAGCCGGAAGTGAGTACCACCGAAGGGGTGTATGTGGCAGCGACCAAGGCAAGCCCGGAGACCGGTGAGCCGGTGAAACGCACCGCCACCAAGTCCCCGGCCAAGGCTGGGGCCAAGCGACCGACGAAGACCGCAAACGGCGCGGCCCCCGCCAAGCGGGCCGCAAAAACACCAGGTCAAGCCGACGACGCCACTACCGGCGACGCCCCGAAGAAGACGCGTCCGTCGGCCAGAGACACCAAGGCCGCCCGCGGAACCAAGGCGCCGGGCGAAGGCGCAACGGACCCAGACGCCAATCTGGACACCGCTGACGATCTTGATGCCGATCCGGACATCGACGTCGACTCCTCCGACGATCTCGACCTCGACTTGGATGACCTCGAAGACGAGGACGAAGCGGCCTCCGACGAGGCCGAGGGCGACGACGACTCGGACGAGGGCGACGACGCCGAGGACGGCGATGGGGCCAAGGCACCCGCGGCCGCGGCGCCGGGAACCCCTAGCGATGAAGAAGAGATCGCCGAGCCCAGCGAGAAAGACAAGGCTTCGGGGGACTTCGTCTGGGACGAGGACGAGTCGGAGGCATTGCGCCAGGCGCGCAAGGACGCCGAACTGACGGCATCCGCCGACTCGGTCCGCGCCTACCTCAAGCAGATCGGCAAGGTGGCGCTGCTCAACGCCGAGGAAGAGGTTGAGCTCGCCAAGCGCATCGAGGCCGGTCTCTACGCGACACAGCTGATGGCTGAGTTGACAGACCGCGGCGAGAAACTGCCCGCAGCCCAGCGCCGCGACATGATGTGGATCTGCCGCGACGGTGATCGTGCGAAAAACCACCTGCTGGAAGCCAACCTGCGTCTGGTGGTCTCGCTGGCCAAGCGCTACACGGGCCGCGGGATGGCGTTTCTGGACCTCATCCAGGAAGGCAACCTGGGCCTGATCCGTGCGGTCGAAAAGTTCGACTACACCAAGGGCTACAAGTTCTCCACCTACGCGACGTGGTGGATCCGCCAGGCCATCACCCGTGCCATGGCCGACCAGGCCCGCACCATCCGGATCCCGGTGCACATGGTCGAGGTGATCAACAAGCTGGGCCGCATCCAGCGCGAGCTGCTTCAGGACCTGGGCCGCGAGCCCACGCCGGAGGAGCTGGCCAAAGAAATGGACATCACCCCGGAGAAGGTGCTGGAGATCCAGCAGTACGCCCGGGAACCGATCTCGCTGGACCAGACCATCGGTGACGAAGGCGACAGCCAGCTCGGTGACTTCATCGAAGACAGCGAAGCGGTCGTCGCGGTGGATGCCGTGTCGTTCACCCTGCTGCAAGACCAGCTGCAGTCGGTGCTGGACACGCTCTCCGAGCGCGAGGCCGGCGTCGTACGTCTGCGCTTCGGTCTCACCGACGGCCAGCCGCGCACGCTCGACGAGATCGGCCAGGTCTACGGCGTCACCCGGGAACGCATCCGCCAGATCGAGTCGAAGACGATGTCCAAGCTGCGCCACCCCAGCCGCTCGCAGGTGCTGCGCGACTACCTGGACTGACATCCCGCGTAAGCGCACCGGATCAGCGGTTCTCTTGCAGCTCCGGCGCACCCGCCGCGCGTTGTGGGGACCGTTGGCGTCGCCATCTACCTGAGGTGTCGAATAGCTGCGACCCGCCAGCGATTGCTGACATCCGGTGCACCAGGGCATAGTGTTCGGCGTACACATCGTGTTCTTTGGCAGTACTGACGCTCCCCGGGAGGTCGCCCATGCCGTCCTATGTGTTCGCCACGCCCGAGGCTCTGACCACGGTTTCGTCGGACCTGGCCGGGATCGGCATCGCCATTCGGTCGGCGAATTTGACGGCTGCGCCCTCGACAACGCAGGTGTTAGCCGCGGCACAGGACGAGGTCTCGGCGGCGATCGCAGGGTTCTTCAGCGGCCATGCCCAGCAATTTCAGACGCTCAGTGCGCAGGCCTCGGCCTTTCATGACCAGTTTGTGGAGACACTGAGCGGCGCCAGTGGCGCCTACGCGGCAGCCGAAGCGGCCAGCACCTCGCCGCTGCAGAACCTCGAACAGAGCTTGCTGGCGGTGATCAACGCCCCTAGCCAGGCGCTGACGGGGCGCCCGCTGATCGGCGATGGAGCCAACGGATCCCCGGGCACCGGGCAAAACGGCGGTGACGGCGGATGGCTGTGGGGCAATGGAGGCAATGGCGGCTCGGGTGCGCCCGGCGGCGCCGGTGGGGCCGGTGGGTCGGCGGGGCTGTGGGGCCGCGGGGGCGACGGGGGCGTCGGCGGGGACGCCACTATCGCCGGCGGGCCTGGCGGTAACGGTGGCGCCGGCGGAGCCAATGGGCTGATCGGAGGCGGTAACGGTGGCGCCGGTGGCGCCGGTGGCGCTGGCGCCCCAGGCGGCGACATCGCCGGTGGTACCGGCGGTGCCGGTGGCATCGGCGGGGCCAACCGTCAGCTTCTTTCACTAGACGGGACCGGTGGCGCCGGCGGCGGCGGCGGGTTCGGCGGCATCGGCGCTGCTGGAGGTGATGCCGGTGCCGGCGGGGCCGGCGGGGCCAACCAGGCGCTGTTGGGCGGTACCGGCGGCACTGGCGGAAACGGCGGCAACGGCGGTGCCGGCGGCGCGGGCGGCGGGCTCGGTGGCCAGGGTGGCGTGGGCGGTACCGGCGGCGTCAACCACGCGCTGCTGGGCGGCACCGGCGGTCACAATGGCCTTAACGGCAGCAACGGCAGTGACGGCATCACCGGGACGGGCTCTACCGGGGTGTACAAGCCCTACGTCGACATCACGCTGTGACCCTACCCGGATGGATCCGGATACAACTTCTCTGACGCCGCCAACGCGGGCATCACAGACGTCACGCTCGCGTTCATCACCGCCGACACCACAAATGGCCAAGCTGCCTGGGGTGGGTATACCGCCTACGACGTCACCGGCGGCTCCCAAATCTCCTACATCGAGAACCAGATCACCAACATGACCAACGCCGGCATCAACGGGACCATCTCCTTCGGTGGCCAGGCCGGCACCCCGCTCGCTGTGTACGCCGCGAACAACTCTCTCACCGCCACCCAGTTGGCCGCGCAGTATCAAGAGGTGATGAGCACCTATGGGATCTACAACATCGACTTCGACGACGAAGGCGCCATTCTGACCAACAGCTCGGCACTGACGTTGCAGGCCCAGGCGATCGCGCTCTCCCAGGCGTGGGGCACGGCCAACGGGACCCCGGTAACGGTCTCCTACACCGTTCCGGTGGCGCCCTCGGGTCTGACCGCTGAGGGCATGGCGCCGATCAATGCCGCGATCAGCAGTGGCGTGAACGTGTCGACAGTGAACATCATGGCGATGGACTACTACGACGACACCACCCAGATGGGCACCGCGGCAATCGACGCCGCGACCGCCACTCATGGTCAGCTGATGACGCTGTATCCCTCGCTCAGCAGCGATCAGGCGTGGGCCATGCTCGGCGTGACGCCCATGATCGGCGTCAACGACGACACCAGCGAAATCTTCACCCTCACCGACGCCCAAACGTTGACCTCGTTCGCGCAGGACAACAACATCGGCCAACTGTCGATGTGGCAGCTTCCTCGCGACCAGACCGGCGATATCGGGGTATCGAACAACAACGGCAGCGGAGTGGAACAGACGCCCTTCGAGTTCTCCGAGATCTTCGAGCAGTACGCCAGCAACTCCTGAGCCCGACCGCGGCCTGCCAACACATCTCGGCCTGCCCTCCCGCTGCATCGGCTTGAACTGCGGCTCAAGAAATTGAGCTGCACTCAGGGCCACTGAGGTCCTACTGTGACGCGCATGTCAACCAGCCGCACCATCATTTCGTCGGAATCGGATTTCGAGTCGGCCGTCGGTTACTCGCGCGCAGTTCGCATCGGCCCCCATGTCGCGGTGGCCGGAACGACCGGCAATGGCCCGGCCGGTGACATCGCCGCGCAAACCCGAGACGCCCTGCGGCGCATCGAGGTCGCACTCACCGATGCCGGGGCCAGCCTCGCCGATGTGATCCGCACCCGGATCTACGTGACCGACATTTCACGGTGGCGCGAAGTCGGCGACGTGCATGCGCAGGTCTTCGGCCACATCCGTCCGGTAGCCACCATGGGCGAGGTCTCCGCACTCATCGCGCCCGACTTGCTGGTCGAGATCGAAGCCGACGCCTACGTGCAGTCGCCAGGCGGGCAGCCAAGCCCCGAGACCGACCCGAAGGTGCCGTCGGGGCCTGGCCGGTAGGCGGTCACCCCGACCACCGCCTGCACCGGCAGCGGCCCATACAAATGCGGGAATAGCATCGAGGCCGGATCCGTTGGAACGCCTGGTTGCCACCGCACCGGTGACTGCAGCGCAGCAGGGTCGATGTGGAGCAGAACCAAGTCTGGACGGCCGTGGAACAGTCGATTCGCCGGAAGGTGCACCTGTTCGGGCGTCGACAGGTGGATGAACTCGGCACCAGGTTGTGGCGTTATGCACCCATGGTGACGAGCGTGCAACCACTCCTCGGCACCGCACATGTGCACCAGTGAACCGACCGTCGCAGACATACAGTCAGCTTGCCCGACCCGCAGGTCAAAAACTCGTGAGAAACGACACACCTCACAGCGGTCGGGGAACAAGGCGAAATCCCCATACGTCTGACAGAGTGAACTTACGCCAGGAACGGAGAAGCCATGAACGCAACTCTGACCAGTCCCGAATTGACTAGAGCAGACCGCTGCGACCGCTGCAGTGCAGCAGCGCGGGTGCGTGCGAAGCTGCCTTCTGGAGCCGTACTTCTCTTCTGCCAGCATCACGCCAACGAGCATGAGGCCAAGCTGCTCGAGCTAGCCGCAGTGCTGGAGGTCAGCGGCGACTAGATGCACCGAGCCAGCCCGGAGCCAACGTCGGCTGACCGAGCAGTCTTCGGTAATGCTGGACTGGTATGAGCGACCAAGTCCCCAGGCCGTCCCGCCATCACATCTGGCGTATTAGTTTAAGAACCCTCTCCAAAAGTTGGGACGACTCGATCTTTTCCGAGTCGGCGCAAGCGGGTTTCTGGTCGGCGCTGTCGCTGCCGCCGCTGCTGTTGGGAATGTTGGGCAGTTTGGCTTACGTGGCTCCGCTGTTCGGGCAGGACACGTCGCCCGCGATCGAAAAAACGATCATCTCGATGACCCACCGCTTCTTCTCCCCCAGCGTGGTCGACGAGATCATTGAACCCACCATCCGCGACATCACCGCCAACGCTCGTGGTGAGGTGGTATCGGTGGGTTTCCTGATCTCGCTGTGGGCAGGGTCATCGGCGATCTCGTCCTACGTCGATGCCATCGTCGAGGCCCATGACCAGACTCCCCTGCGTCATCCGGTGCGCCAGCGGTTCTTCGCACTCTTTCTCTACGTCGTGGGATTGCTGTTCATCGTCATCTCGGCGCCGGTGGCGGTGATGGGCCCGCGCAAGGTGAGCGAACACATCCCCGACAGCATGTCCAACCTCATGCACTACGGTTACTACCCGGCCCTGATCGCGGTACTGACCGTCGGGGTGATCATCTTGTACCGAGTATCGCTGCCGGTGCCGCTGCCGACCCATCGACTCATCCTGGGTGCCGTGCTTGCGATGGCGGTGTTTCTCATCGCCACGTTGGGGCTGCGGTTCTACTTGGGATGGATCACCCACACCGGCTATACCTACGGTGCACTGTCCACCCCGATCGCTTTCCTGCTGTTCGCATTCTTCGGCGGTTTTGCGGTCATGATCGGCGCCGAACTCAACGCCGCCATCCAAGAGGAATGGCCGGCACCGGCAACCCACGCGCACCGGCTGCGCAATTGGCTGCGGGCACGCACGGCTGCGGCTACCGGGTCCGCGGATTCGGAGTCACCGCAGTCCAACACCGCGGTCGACCCGCCGTCCTGATCAGTCCCTCTTGAGCTGTTCGTAGATCTGCTTGCAATCCGGGCAGACCGGCGAGCCCGGCTTGGCCGCCCGAGTCACCGGAAAGACCTCGCCGCACAACGCCACCACGTAATTGCCCATGACCGCGCTCTCGGCGATCTTGTCTTTCTTGACGTAGTGGAAGAATTTGGGGGTGTCGCTGCCGGTCCCGTCGTCGACGCGTTCTTCGGTATCGGGACGTTCGATCGTCTGCGTCTCCATGTATGACATTGTGCCTCCTGACTCGCTCCTGCCGGAATCCACCGGATGTGGGAGAGTGGAGGTATGACGCGAGACTCGGAGTTGAGTTTCGACGACTTCGACGACAAGCACCGCCCAGTGTTGATCACCGGCGCTGCGCCGTCCTACGAGGTGCAGCACCGAGCGCGAGTGCGCAAGTACCTGACCCTGATGGCCTTTCGGATCCCGGCGCTGATCCTTGCCGCGATCGCCTACGGCCTCTGGCACAACGGTTTGATTTCACTGCTGATCGTGGCCGCCTCGGTGCCGTTGCCATGGATGGCCGTACTCATCGCCAACGACCGGCCGCCGCGTAGCTCCGATGAGCCCCGCCGCTTCGACGACGCCCGGCGGCATACCGCCCTGTTCCCCACCGCTGAGCGGTTGGCGTTGGACGCCGGGCTGGAAGACCCCGCGCCACGGTGGGACGCGCAGCGCTTCGACGAGCGGGGCTAGTCCGGGTTCCGGTCAACCGACCCGGCGACACATTTCTCAGGACATTCTCAGCTCGGCGGCACATTCCTGCACGTCACGGGGTGTGAGATGACAGCTGCGCGGGAACTCTGCGGTGGAACCTGTCGTTAATCCTCATGACAGCACAAGCCGATCGGGAGGGCGAAATGGCACAGCCCATAGCAAGAGGCATCGTAGGCCGGGTTGACAGCGATCTGGACGCTCAAAGCCCTGCAGCGGACTTGGTGCGCGTGTATCTGAACGGCATCGGCAAGACGGCGTTGCTCAACGCCGAGGGCGAGGTGGAACTCGCCAAGCGCATCGAGGCCGGGCTCTACGCGGAGCATCTGTTGGCAACCCGCAAGCGCCTCGGCGACAACCGCAAACGCGAACTCGCCGCCGTGGTGCGCGATGGCGCGGAAGCGCGCCGCCACCTATTGGAAGCGAACCTGCGGCTGGTGGTGTCGTTGGCCAAGCGCTACACGGGTCGGGGCATGCCGTTGCTGGATCTCATCCAGGAGGGCAACCTGGGCCTGATCCGCGCGATGGAGAAGTTCGACTACACAAAGGGATTCAAGTTCTCGACGTACGCCACCTGGTGGATCCGTCAAGCCATCACCCGCGGCATGGCCGACCAGAGCCGCACCATTCGGCTGCCGGTCCACCTGGTCGAACAGGTCAACAAGCTGGCCCGGATCAAGCGTGAGATACACCAGAATCTGGGCCGCGAAGCCACCGACGAGGAACTCGCCGCCGAATCCGGCATTCCCGTCGAGAAGATCAACGACCTGTTGGAGCACAGCCGCGACCCGGTGAGCCTGGACATGCCGGTCGGCTCGGAGGAAGAGGCCCCGCTGGGCGACTTCATCGAAGATGCTGAGGCCATGTCCGCGGAGAACGCGGTCATCGCCGAACTGCTGCACACCGACATCCGCAGCGTGCTGGCCACCCTCGACGAACGTGAGCATCAGGTGATCCGGCTGCGCTTTGGCCTCGATGACGGCCAGCCACGCACCCTGGACCAGATCGGCAAACTGTTCGGCCTTTCCCGCGAGCGGGTACGTCAGATCGAGCGGGACGTGATGTGCAAGCTGCGCCACGGCGAACGCGCCGACCGGCTGCGCTCATACGCCAGTTGAGTAGTCAGCCCGTTGCCCGCTAGGTTGAGAGGCTAGGTACGAGACGGTGTGCCCGCCGCTATACGCGGCGGGCATACTGCTGCGGTGGGGTGTTTTGGCAGACCATGCAAGCAGCTGGCCAAGTAGACTCGGCGGCAACGGAGGATGCTGAATGAACGACTTGGTTGATACCACCGAGATGTATCTGCGGACGATCTATGACCTCGAAGAAGAGGGTGTCACCCCATTGCGCGCCCGGATCGCCGAGCGGCTCGAGCAAAGTGGGCCCACCGTCAGCCAGACCGTGTCGCGGATGGAGCGTGACGGGTTACTGCGCGTGGCCGGCGACCGCCACCTCGAATTGACCGACAAGGGCCGGGCCCTGGCGGTCGCGGTGATGCGCAAGCACCGCTTGGCCGAACGTTTACTCGTCGATGTCATCGGGTTGCCGTGGGAAGAGGTGCACGCCGAGGCATGCCGGTGGGAGCACGTGATGAGCGAAGACGTCGAACGGCGTCTGGTCAAGGTGCTCAACAACCCCACCACCTCCCCCTTCGGCAATCCGATTCCGGGTCTGCTGGACCTCGGTGTGGGACCGGAGTCCGACTCCTACGAAGCCAACTTGGTGCGGTTGACCGAATTGCCGTCGGGATCACCGGTCGCGGTGGTCGTCCGCCAGCTCACCGAGCACGTTCAGGGCGATATCGACTTGATCAGCCGGCTCAAGGACGCCGGCGTGGTACCCAACGCGCGGGTGACCGTCGAAACCAGCCCGGCCGGCGGGGTGACCATCCTCATCCCGGGACACGAGAACGTGACCCTGCCCCACGCGATGGCACACGCGGTCAAGGTCGAGAAGGTCTGACCTAGCCGGCGCATCGACCGTAGGGGCCCGATGCCCGCCGCGGAGGTAACTGCACCCCCAGCTGCTTTGCCAGCCGATAACCGGTGACCGCGAGGTCACGGATGTGCTCGGGGCGCAGACCGGACTGCAGCGCCGTGTCCAGCATGCCGGCCATGCGATGTCCTGGCGCGCAGCGCAGCGCCGCGTCCAGGGAAACCCCGGTCAGCGGCCCATCACCGCGCACATAGGCGCTGAACGCGAGCAAGACCAGCGCTTCGGCCCGGCATGGCGCCGGGAGCGCCCACGCCAGCACGCCCCACAAGGATTCGGCCTCATCCGCGTTTTCACCGACGGCAAGGGCATACAGCGTGTCGCGGACCTGAACGTCGGTCAGCGCGCATCCCAGCCGCGCCAGCTCCACCTCCGACAGGGATTGCCCGTCGGCAACCCGCGCGGCGGCGGCCATCGCGCTCTCGACGTCGCGGCGGGCGCATCGCGACGGGTCGGCCCGGTAGGAGATCTCCCGCTCGGCCGCGTGTTCGGCGAGGGCCCCGGCCAACTCGCCGGCACGCGCCGACTCGTCCAGCTCGACGACGGCTTGCAGGTCGGCACGCCGCGGGTAGAGACGGCGCCCGTCCAACACCGCCGCAACGGCCAGCGGCGACGCCGCCGGGTCGTCTATCAGCCCGCTAGAGCCGCACCCATCGACGCAATGCCAGCGTCCGCCCACCGCGATCTGGTCCACCACATGCGCCGCCCGCAGCACCACGTTGTGTTGCGAGAGCGCCTCGGCGAGCGCCGCGCACACTCGCCGGTACACCTCATTGCACGCCGGGCACTGTGCGCCGCCCTCGTCGACGATCACCGCGATGGCGGCCTGCGGATCGGCCCCTCCCGCGACCTCGGCGAGATGCTCGACCCGGTCAACAAGCAGGGCAACAAGGTCCTCGGACAAGTCGGCGCGCAGCACCGAACCCAGTTCGCCGTCATCGAGAGATACCAAGACCAGAGACTTTTCCGGCACGAATCCGAGAATGGCCAGAAGTGCCGCAATAAGTGCGGCAGGACGATTCAGTTCAAATTCAGATCGATGCTTCGTCATAGGCCTCAACGCTGGCCCTGCACACCGTCAGCCGGTGCACACACCGGGCGACCCAACTGCCCTCCTGTGGACGAATTGCCCACTGTGCGTTCTACTGTCTATTCCATGGGGTCGATGCGCGAATACGACATGGTGGTTATTGGTTCTGGGCCTGGCGGCCAGAAGGCCGCCATCGCCTCGGCCAAATTGGGTAAATCCGTCGCGATCATCGAGCGCGGCCGCATGCTGGGCGGGGTATGCGTCAATACGGGCACCATCCCGTCAAAGACGTTGCGCGAGGCGGTGCTTTACCTCACCGGCATGAACCAGCGCGAACTCTACGGAGCCAGCTACCGCGTCAAGGACCGAATCACCCCCGCCGACCTGCTGGCACGGACTCAGCACGTGATCGGCAAGGAAGTCGACGTGGTGCGTAACCAGCTGATGCGCAACCGGGTCGACCTGATCGTCGGCCATGGCCGCTTCGTCGACCCGCACAGCATCGTGGTCGAAGACCAGACACACCGGGAAAAGACCACGGTGACAGGCGATTACATCGTCATTGCCACCGGCACCAGGCCGGCCCGGCCATCCGGGGTCGAGTTCGACGAAGACAAGGTCCTCGACTCCGACGGGATCCTGGATCTCAAGTCGCTGCCGGCCTCGATGGTCGTGGTGGGCGCCGGAGTGATCGGGATCGAGTACGCGTCGATGTTCGCCGCGCTGGGCACCAAGGTGACCGTCGTCGAGAAGCGGGACAACATGCTCGACTTCTGCGATCCCGAGGTCGTCGAAGCGCTGAAATTCCACCTGCGCGATCTGGCGGTGACATTCCGGTTCGGCGAAGAGGTCACCGCGGTCGACGTCGGCTCAGCGGGAACGGTCACCACCCTGGCCAGCGGCAAGCAGATCCCCGCCGAAACGGTGATGTACTCCGCCGGACGCCAAGGCCAGACCGACCACCTGGATCTGGCCAACGCCGGACTCGAGGTCGAAGGTCGCGGGCGGATCTGGGTGGATGACAAGTTCAGGACCAAGGTCGAACACATCTACGCGGTGGGCGACGTCATCGGCTTCCCGGCGCTAGCCGCAACATCGATGGAGCAGGGCCGTCTCGCCGCCTACCACGCATTCGGCGAACCCACCGACGGCATCACCGAACTGCAGCCGATCGGCATCTACTCCATCCCCGAGATTTCCTACGTCGGGGCCACCGAGGTGGAGCTGACCAAGAACTCGATCCCCTACGAGGTGGGCGTAGCACGCTACCGCGAGCTGGCCCGCGGTCAGATCGCCGGCGACTCCTACGGCATGCTCAAGCTGCTGGTCTCCACCGAAGATCTCACCCTGCTGGGCGTGCACATCTTCGGTACCAGCGCCACCGAGATGGTGCACATCGGGCAGGCCATCATGGGCTGCGGCGGCACAGTCGAGTACCTGGTCGAGGCGGTGTTCAACTATCCGACCTTCTCCGAGGCCTACAAGGTGGCCGCGCTCGACGTGATGAACAAGGTCCGGGCGCTCAACCAGTTCCGCCGCTGATCGGGCCTCACAAGCACGCGTCGTCGAACTCGACCGGCGGGTCGTCGCCGGGTCCGCCGGCTTCGGCACGAACCAGAAGGGCAGCGGCGTGTTCGTCCAACGGTGCCGAATACGAGACGCTCTCGGTGCAGCCACCGCCTTCTAGACCACCGATTACCCCAGTGACGGTCCCAGCACTGACCCAGGGCGCCCCGCTTGTGCCGGCCACCAGGCCGTCGCATGACAATTCCGGAAACCCGCCCTCCGTGACCTCGGTGTTCGCCGAACAGGCGATGGGCGTGTCATCCAGACCCGCCGGGTAGCCGGTGACGGTCACCGGGGCGCCCCGCGCCGGGGCTCGGCCCAACAGCAGCGCGGAGCCGACCCGTGCTTGCAGCGATCCATCGCCGCTGACGCGGGCGATCGCGTAGTCGGCGCGCGGATCCTGGTTGGCGATCCAGCGTGGATCGAAATAGACCTGGTCGATCTTCCATCTCGACGGCGGCGGGTCGGCGCCGCCGAATCCCGGGATGAAGGACACCGCCGTGTGACCGCCCAGCAGGCAATGCGCGGCGGTCAGGACGAGGTCACCGCTGGTCGAATGCAACACCGCGCCCGTGCAGATGTGCACCGGCCCGTCATCGAGGAAGATCGCGCCACCCGCGGGTCCGGATCCACCGGGACGGCCACCGCGGCCTGGTTGCCGGGCGGGCTGGACCGCTGCCCGGGCAAGGAAGTTTGCTCAGACCGCTCACCGGCGCTGGGGGCTTGGCTGGTTGGCCGCCCGCAGCAACTCAGTAGCAGCGCCAGGCCGCCCCACAAGCAAATCACCGCAGCCAGGTTGCGCATCGACACCCATCTTGACCCATCTGGCCCCACCGCCGGGCGGCAAGCGGATGCGGATCGCTTTCACCTCGCCAATACACTTGTCAGCAACCCGCGCCACCGCATGACGCCGGCGACAGCGAATACAGCCGGGCGCTCGCGCGTTATGTATGAAACGAACAAACGAGTTTGTAATTAGTCACTGGTGCCCACTGATCTGCGAGACACTGATCAGGGCACCCTGGTCCGACCCCTGAGAGGAGGCAACACCCATGGCGCATGACCAAGACCCAGGCGAGGCGCAGGACTACCAGCCGGGCCAATCCGGCATGTATGAGCTTGAGTTCCCCGCGCCCCAGTTGTCGACGTCCGATGGCCGCGGTCCCGTGTTGGTGCATGCTTTGGAGGGCTTCTCCGACGCCGGTCATGCGATCCGGCTAGCCGCCACCCACCTCAAGGATGGTTTGGACACCGAGCTGGTCGCGTCGTTCGCGATCGACGAGTTATTGGACTATCGCTCGCGGCGACCGATGATGACGTTCAAGACCGACCACTTCACCAAGTATGACGATCCAGAGCTGAGCCTTTACGCACTGCGTGACAGTGTCGGCACACCGTTTCTGCTGTTGGCCGGGATGGAACCCGACCTGAAATGGGAGCGGTTCATCACCGCTGTTCGCCTGCTGGCCGAGCGGCTGGGGGTGCGCCAGACCATCGGATTGGGCACCGTTCCCATGGCCGTCCCGCACACGCGTCCCGTCACGATGACCGCTCACTCCAACAACCCGGAGCTCATCGCGGACTTCCAACCGTGGATTTCCGAAATCCAGGTTCCGGCGAGCGCATCCAACCTGTTGGAGTACCGGATGGCTCAGCATGGCCACGAGGTCGTCGGATTCACCGTGCACGTCCCCCACTACCTCACCCAAACCGACTACCCCGCTGCCGCGCAGGCACTGCTGGAACAGGTGGCCAAGACCGGTTCACTGGACCTTCCTCTAGCCGCACTAACAGACGCATCGGCGCAGGTCGGAGCCAAGATCGATGAGCAAGTACAGGCAAGCGCGGAAGTCGCTCAAGTGGTGGCAGCCCTCGAGCGCCAGTACGATGCGTTCATCGACGCCCAGGAAAACAGATCACTGCTAACGCGCGACGAGGATCTGCCTAGTGGCGACGAGCTGGGCGCGGAGTTCGAACGATTCTTGGCCCAGCAGGCAGAGAAGAAGTTCGACGACGACGACCAGCCATAACGCCCCCAAAAAATACGCCCCGGTCGGCCAGACAATGAGGTTGCCGAGATGACCGAGCGCAAGCGCAATCTTCGCCCGGTGCGGGAAGTGACTGCGCCGTCGCTTCAGTTCCGCACCATCCACGGATACAAGCGAGCGTTCCGGATCGCCGGGTCAGGTCCCGCGATCCTGCTAATCCACGGGATTGGCGACAATTCCACCACTTGGACCGGTATTCACGCCAAGCTCGCCCAGCGGTTCACCGTCATCGCCCCGATCTGCTGGGGCACGGAAGGTCCGACAAGCCGCGCGCCGACTACTCGATCGCGGCCTATGCCAACGGCATGCGCGACCTGCTCAGCGTGCTCGACATCGAGCGCGTGACCATCATCGGCCATTCGCTCGGCGGCGGCGTTGCCATGCAATTCGCCTACCAGTTCCCACAGTTGGTGGACCGACTCATTCTGGTCGGGGCCGGTGGAGTTACCAAGGATGTCAACGTCGTCTTCCGTTTGGCCTCGCTGCCGATGGGCGCCGAGGCGTTGGCGTTGTTGCGGCTGCCCATGGTCCTGCCAACGGTTCAGCTCGCCGGCAAGGTGTTGGGCATGGCACTCGGCTCCACCGCGCTCGGCCAAGACCTTCCCAATGTGCTGCGAATACTCGACGACCTCCCCGAACCAACGGCCTCGTCGGCTTTCACCCGCACATTGCGGGCCGTGGTCGACTGGCGCGGCCAGATCGTCACGATGCTCGATCGCTGCTACTTGACCCAGGCCATCCCGGTGCAGATCATCTGGGGCAGTCGAGATGCCGTGGTCCCGGTTCGCCACGCCGAAATGGCACACGCGGCCATGCCGGGATCCAAGCTCGAGGTCTTCGAGGGATCCGGACATTTCCCGTTCCACGACGACCCCGCTCGTTTTATCGACATCGTCCTGCGCTTCATCGACAGCACCCAGCCTCCCGAATACGATCAAGCGGCGCTTCGGGAACTGCTGCGCACTGACGGCGGTGAACGAACCGTTTCGGGCCCGGCCGACACCCGCGTGGCGGTGCTCAGCGCCATGGGTTCTGACGAACGCAGCGCCACCTGACCAGCCCTTATGCCGACGCCTAGGACGGCGTCGTAGAGTCGGGCCATGGGCATCGACGTAACGGTGTTGCGGGTCTTCACCGATCCAATCGGCAACTTCGGGAATCCACTCGGGGTGGTCGACGCCAGCAAGGTTGAACCCCGTGACCGGCAGCATCTGGCGAGCCGATTGGCCTACAGCGAAACAGTTTTCGTCGACCTTCCGGCCACCGGCTCGCACACCGCACACGCCACCATCTACACCCCCCGCACCGACATCGCATTCGCCGGCCACCCGACCGTTGGTGCGTCCTGGTGGCTGCGCGAGCAGGGAACACCGGTCAACACCCTGCAGGTGCCGGCCGGTCTCGTGCAGGTGCATCACGACCGCGACCTCACCACGATCAGCGCCCGCGCGGAGTGCGCACCCGAATTCGCTATCCACGACTTGGATTCCCCTGATGCCCTCGCGGCCGCCGACCCCTCTGACTTTGCCGATGACACGGCGCACTACCTATGGACATGGACCGACGACGCCGCCGGTGAGCTGCGGTCGCGGATGTTCGCCTCCAACCTGGGAGTCGAGGAAGACGAAGCAACCGGTTCCGCCGCAATGCGGCTTACCGACTACCTCAGCCGCGACCTCACCATCACCCAGGGCAAGGGATCAATAATCAACACGACCTGGAGTGCCGAAGGCTGGGTCGCGGTTGCCGGACGAGTCGTCAGCGACGGCGTGACGCACGTCGACTGACCGGGCGGATCAGGACTTTCGGCGCAACCGAGCGCCCAGATGGTGTTGCAGCGGCAGTCCGACCGCTCCCATGCGCAGCCGGTAGGACAGCTCGTCTCCGACCATCCGGAAAGATCGGCTCAGCGCAGTCACCTCTTTTGCCGTGGGGGTCATGCCGATGGCCGTGGTGACCATTTCCATCTCGATCACCCCGCCGCTTGCCGAATAGGTGCCCACCTCGATTTCGGTGATGCCACTCGGATGAGCCAGGACCAGCTCGACCTGGCCTGGTTTCGGCACGCGCAGATATCCGGTCTCCGCATGCAACGGCGTCCCGTCGGCAACTGCCCTGGTCTTCTGTGCGTAAACCAGGAACGGCTTGCCTACATGAGAGAACACAACCTCTTCGAGATATTCGAACGGCTCGATCGTCGGATACTCGCCGGCACCTTGTCCCGCCCAGGTGCCCAGCAGCGGGGCCAGCGCATCAAGATCCGGGTGCAAGTCGGCAGGCATGGGGCCAGCCTAACGAGGCGGCAATGGCTCAGCTCGAAGTAGGAACCTGGCGGTGTGCGCGCAACGCCTCGATTTCGCGCTCGAAATCCTCGGCCGAGGAGAACGAGCGATACACCGATGCAAATCGCAGGTAAGCCACCTCGTCGAGTTCACGCAGCGGCCCAAGGATGGCCAGGCCGACTTCGTGACTGGGGATTTCCGGCGAGCCAGCGGCGCGAACCGAGTCCGCCACCTGCTGGGCAAGCAGGTTCAGCGCGTCGTCGTCAACTTGGCGCCCCTGGCACGCCCGGCGCACCCCGCTGATGACTTTCTCCCGACTGAATGGTTCTGAGACACCGCTGCGCTTGACCACGGCAAGGACCGCGGTCTCGACAGTGGTGAATCGTCGCCCGCATTCCGGACATGACCGGCGACGCCGAATGGCCTGGCCCTCATCGGTTTCCCGCGAATCGATCACCCGGGAATCGGGATGCCGGCAGAACGGACAATGCATGGCCGCTCCTTCGGCGTCCTGACAATGCGGTACCTCGGACCTTTCCGAGAGTACCTGCGCGCTCCCCCGCACTGCCAACGCCGTCGCAATCCACCTCCGCTCGACGCCGCGGTAGCCGAGGAGCGTTGATGTGGAGCGGTTTTCGCTGTTCATCGGAGTGCGCTAGCCAACCGGCGCAATCAGCGTCTGCCCGGAAGCCGGCATCGACGAGCCCAACGCGTTCAATTCCCGGATGCGCTCGACGACCTGTCGAACCGGCGCGTCCGGAGCGACTCGAGCCGCCACGTCCTGCAGCGACTCCCCCGCGTCCACCCGGACCACCGCGAGCCGGTCCGGCACGCCCGATGAGATGGGTGACACATTGGCGGAGCCGCCATTGGCCATCTCGCCGAAGTGGGCGACCAACCCCAGCCAGAGCGTGATGATCGCGGCGAGCAGCGCCAGGCCCACCGTCGTCGCAACCGAAGCGGGACGCCGGCGATGGGCCGTGGCCGACAGCGCCACACCGGTGCCCCGGTAGCTCAGCGGGGCAACAGCCGGACGCGATGGGCGGACTCGCCGCGACGTGGCCAGCCTGCCCCGGCCGGTGACAGGCTCGTGGATGGCCTCCCCGACCGGCCCTCGAATGAACCTGCGCGCCTCACGGGTGCCCAACCGGACGGGCACGGCGGGCGAGACGGGCTGGACTGCCTGCATGAGTGTCATGTTCGTTCCTCCGGCTGACGGTTTATCGCTCAAGTGTTCGATACTGTAGTCGCTCACGTGTTCGATTTACCGAACATTTGATCGAGGCGTGTCGCTCGAGCAAAACGCTAGACCAAGCCACCGACAAGACCTGCCGGTCGCAACCAACTCCCATTTGCTGCGAATACCCGGCCTCGCGCCGAGTTACACCTTTGTGATTCGCCAGTTCGCGCCGCCGCGGCGGGCACCTGAGGCATGCCACTAACCCCGCGACACACTGGTCGAACACATGTTTGATTCTTGGGCGCGGTACGGCTACATTCAGTCCCATGAGCGACAGCAGCGACACCACGGTCGACGGGGCGAGTGACGGAGCCAGTGGAGCGGACAATCGCGCGCAATTAGTAGACACGGCGTTGACGGAGCGGCAGCGCACCATTTTGAACGTCATCCGGACGTCGGTGAACGATCGCGGATACCCACCGAGCATCCGGGAGATCGGCGATGCCGTCGGCTTGACGTCGACCTCGTCGGTCGCGCACCAACTACGCACCCTGGAGCGCAAGGGCTATCTGCGCCGCGACCCCAATCGCCCCCGCGCCGTCGACGTGCGTGGCGCTGACGACACGGTGACCGCCGCCCCGGTCACCGATGTCGCGGGTTCGGACGCGCTGCCGGAACCCACGTTTGTCCCGGTCCTGGGACGCATCGCGGCCGGCGGACCGATCCTGGCCGAGGAAGCCGTCGAAGATGTGTTCCCGCTACCGCGTGAGCTGGTTGGCCAGGGAACACTGTTTCTGCTCAAGGTTGTCGGGGAGTCCATGGTCGAAGCCGCGATCTGTGACGGCGACTGGGTGGTGGTGCGACAGCAGAACGTCGCAGACAACGGCGATATCGTTGCGGCGATGATCGACGGCGAGGCGACGGTCAAGACGTTCAAGCGCGCGGGAGGCCAGATATGGCTGATGCCGCACAACCCCGCCTTTGATCCGATCCCCGGCAATGACGCGACCGTGCTCGGCAAGGTGGTCACGGTTATCCGCAAGATATAGCGGCACCCGGGGTGCCAACCACCACGGGCAGTGCGGCCCTCTAGTCGGCCTTGATGAAACCGTTGGCTTGCGCGGCCGCTTCGGTGGCGAACCAGATCTCGGCAAGGGTGTCGTAGTACAGCGCACTGCTCGGCGTGTAGTACAGGCCGAAGCGGGCGCTGGCCTTGATGGGATATCCCTCCGGCGCCTGGTACGGGTCGTGGTCGAGCGGCATGTGGATCGTCGGTCGCGCCCCCGCGCTTGGCCCAGCTGCGGCGGCCGCTGGGGCATGGGCTTGCCGAGCATGCACGGTGACCTCGTCCTCGGAGTCATCCTCCGCCGTTTCGGCCGCGGCGTGCCGTCCGGCCCTGGGTGGACGAGGCGATCCGGCCGCTTCCGGGAGCACGCGGATCTCGGTCGTGGCGTCTGCGGTACCACCGCCGGGCATGAAGCTTTTCGGGAAATCGTCCTCGTGGACCGCGGTTTCCGGAACCGCTGCCTCCGGTGCCGCGGTCTCCGGAACGACTGGTTCCGGAACATACCGGTGCGGTAGCCCGAAGGCCTCGGTGACCGCGGTTTCCGGCACGGCGGTCTCCTGCCGCACCGCTTCGGCCAAGTCGGCGATGGAGATCACGGGGGTGGGTGTGGTGTCCACCGCGTCGGGGTCTTCGTCATCGGCCCCGAAGTCCTCGTGTTCGAAGTTTTCGTGCTCGAAGTCCTCATCTTCGAAGTCTTCATGTTCGAAGTCCTCGTGTGCGAACTCGTCCCGCTCGAAATCTTCGTGGAACGAGGGCGGCATCTCCTCGCCGTAGGCAGGGCCACCACCACCACGCGGCCAGCTGACCCGGGCCCCGGTGCCGGAGTCCGACGCCGCATGCGCCAGATCGTGATCATCAGGCGGGAAGTGTTCGGAACCGAAGTCCAACTCGTCATGGGGCCACTGGCCACCGATGGCGTCGTAGCCGGATTCCGCATCGTGCTCGGCCGGCTCATAGCCGTGGGTCTCCTGGCCGGCGCGACGCCGGCGCAGGCCAACAGCCATCACCACGAGGAATACCACCAGCAGCAGCACCGGGATGGCGGCCGCCAGCCACCACCAATGCCAGGTGAACTTCTTGCTGTGCGGGGGCGCCGCCGACGTGCTGGGCTGATTCTGGCCGGACACCTGAAGGCCCGAGAGCAGCGGCGCCAGGTTCGCCGGGTCGGTGCTGAAACTATTGGTCGCCCGGTTCCACGAAATCGTGCCGCCGGTGAACTTCTGCGACACCACATCGCCGGCCTCGGTCTGATCGGCGACCGGTGCGCCCAGTTTCCCGGTGGCACCCTTGAGCTTGTCCCAGGCGACCTTCATGGCTCCGCGCACGACGAAGGCGCCGTGATCGGGCGTCCAGAAGATCACCGGCTTGTCGGCCGCCGAGAAGGCAGCGACCCGGCTCGCCGGCTCGATGCCGCCGTCAGACTCGTTGGCGGTGGGGAAACCAAGGTCGCTGCTCACCGGCCCACCCAGCGACTCGTACTTCGCCAGAATCTCGCCCTCGACCGCGTTCGAACCGGTAGCCGGGCTGAAGAAGACCTTTCCGCCCTCGAACTCCTGGGCGATACCATCGCCGCCGATCGGGTACTGGGCGCCCTTCCTGGCGCCCAACGGGCCGGTGGCGCCGCCGGCGGCGCGCCAGGCCATATTGATGGCCGCGGTGGGGTCGATCGCCACCTGCAGGCCCTTGAGCTGATCGGCCAGTACCGTCGGGGTGGTGGTGAACTCCTTGGTCTGCCGGTTCCAGGACACCTCGCCGCCGGTGAACTTCTGCGAAGTGACCTCGCCGTCGAATGTCGCGTCCCCTATCGGGGCACCCAATACACCGCCGGAGCTGCCCAGCTTGTCCCACGCGGCGTTCATCGCGCCACGCACGACGAACGCCCCGTGGTCGGGCGTCCAGAAGATCACCGGGTTGTCGCTGGCGGAGAAGGTGCTCACCCGGCTATCGGGGCCGGCCAGACCGGGGACTTCATTAATCGTCGGAAAGCCCAGATCGCTGTCTGCCGGACCGCCTAGCTCGTCATACTTCGCCAGAATCGGGCCGTACATGTACTTGGCCCCAGTCTGCGGGGTGAAGAACATCTTTCCGCCGTCGAAGTCCAGCGCGAATCCGTCACCGACGGGATAAACGTCGCCCTTGCGGGCACCGAGTGTTGACGTATCGCCGCCGGCCTTGTCCCAAGCTTCCATCATGGCGGCTTCGGCGTCGCCGATCGGCGACGCCGTCGCGGTAGGCGCCAGCAACGTGACTGCCACCACCGAAGCCGCCAAACTGAGCAATGCACGCCCAATCAGCCTGCTCAATTGACCTCTCTGCCCGTTCACCAAGCCTCCCAGCCGATGCCGCTGCCCCGCCTAGCGTTTCAATGGACCGCCACCCTTGAGCCGTCCTCTAGCTACGATCCGCGTCGCTGCCAGGGGCCCCCATTACTTTGCTACAGCGAGTGACAAATGCGAAGTCAATTCGCAGATATTACGAAACGGATACCCAGCTGATGTCGAATCGATGCGGGGCCGAGCTCCTTTCGCGATGAACCGAACTGCTACCCGCACGGCGATTAGGTTACCGTGCGCACGAGCCTAACTCGACTTACACCGCGAGAGGAAACCCAGCTGGAAATGGGTGTTCCCACTATTGTCTGGGCCCTCACGATCGTGATGGTCGCGGCTCTGATGCTGTTCGACTACGTATTTCACGTACGTCATACCCACGTGCCGACGCTGCGTGAAGCCGCTTTATGGTCAGCGATCTACATCGGGGTTGCGATCCTGTTCGGTGTCGGCGTGGTGATCTTCGGCAGCATCGGCATGGGGATCGAATACTTCGCGGGCTACTTGAGCAACGAAGCCCTTTCTGTCGACAACCTATTCGTCTTCCTGGTGGTGATCAGCAGCTTCGGGGTCCCACGGGTCGCTCAGCAGAAGGTCTTGCTGTTCGGTGTTGCATTCGCACTCATCGCACGCACCGGTTTCATCCTGCTCGGTGGCGCAGTCATCGAACACTTCAACGCGGCCTTCTATGTGTTCGGTCTGACGCTGCTGATCATGGCGGGTAACCTCGCCAAACCCGCCGCAGCGGAAAGCCGCGACGCCGACAATCTCGCCATCCGCCTGGCCAATCGGTTCCTGCGTACCTCCCAGAACTACAACGGCGACCGATTTTTTATCGTGGAGAACGAAAGTCGGGTCATGACTCCGCTGCTTCTGGTAATGCTCGCGGTTGGCGGCAGCGACGTGCTGTTCGCGTTCGACTCGGTGCCGGCGCTGTTTGGCCTGACCCAGAACGTCTATCTGGTGTTCGCTGCGACCGCGTTCTCATTGTTGGGTCTGCGACAGTTGTACTTTCTGATCGACAATCTGCTGTACCCAGGGAACGCCGGAGCCCTGCTGCTGTACCGGCTGATCTATCTGCCCTACGGCCTAGCGACGATTCTGGGCTTCATCGGCATCAAGCTGATGCTAGAAGCGTTGCATCACAACACCATTGCATTCATTAACCGGGGCAGGCCGGTCACGACCGTGGAGATGAGCACCGCGATGTCGTTGACCGTGATTGTCGTCGTCCTACTTCTCACAACGGTGGCGTCATTGGTTTCGGTACGCGGACGCAGGGAAAACGCCGCTGCCCGAGCCCGTCGACACGCCCTGGAGTATCTCGATCTGCATCACCCGGCGGATCCGGTCGAACGAGAAGGGATCTTCGCAGCGCTGCTACAGGCCGAAGACGAAATCAGCTCACTCCCATTGAAACACCGCGCCCAGGTGCAGCAGGACACGGAGCTGACAACGCTGCTGCAACAGGCCCACAACGCGCGCGAAGCGCGCGAGTGAGACCCGTCAGAGCCACACCGCGGTGCGGCTAGATACCCAGGCTGCGGCCGATGATCTCTTTCATGATTTCGGTTGTGCCACCGTAAATCGTCTGCACCCGTGAATCCAGATAGGCTCGGGCAACTGGATATTCGCGCATGTACCCGTAGCCCCCGTGGAGCTGCAGGCACCGGTCGTTCAAGGACACCTGCTTCTCGGTGGAGTACCACTTGGCCATGGCGGCCTGCTCGGCCGTCAACTTGCCGTCAAGGTGCAACTCGATGAACTCGTCGACCATGATGCGGACCATGGTGGCCTCGGTGGCCAGCTCAGCCAGGACAAAGCGACTGTTCTGAAAATTGCCAATGGACCTGCCAAATGCCTTACGTTCCTTGGTGTATTGCAGCGTCTGGTCTAGCACCGATTCCATCCCGGCGGCGGCCATGATGGCGATGGAGATGCGCTCCTGGGGCAGGTTCTGCATCAGGTAGATGAAGCCCATTCCCTCTTGGCCAAGCAAGTTTTCGACCGGCACCTGCACGTCGGAGAAGGACAGTTCCGCGGTGTCCTGGGCATCCAGGCCGATCTTGTCGAGATGACGGCCCCGTTCGAAGCCCTCCATCCCGCGTTCGACCACCAGCAGCGAAAAGCCCTGGGCGCCTTTCTCGGGATCGGTCTGAGCTACCACGATGACCAAGTCCGCGTTGATCCCGTTGGTGATGAAGGTTTTTGAACCGTTCAGCAGGTAATGATCACCCTGCTTGACGGCGCGGGTCTTGATGCCCTGCAGGTCACTGCCGGTTCCCGGCTCAGTCATCGCGATCGCCGTAATGAACTCCCCGGTACAGAACTTCGGCAGCCAACGCTGCTTTTGCTCTTCGGTTGCCAACGCCAGCAGGTAGGGGGCCACGATGTCGTTGTGCAACCCGAAACCGATGCCGCTATAGCGCCCGGCGCTGGTCTCCTCGGTGATGATCGTGTTGTACCGGAAGTCGGGGTTGCCCCCGCCGCCGTACTCCTCGGGTACCGCCATGCCGAGGAAACCTTGTTTGCCGGCTTCAAGCCACACGCCTCGATCGACGATCTTGGCCTTTTCCCATTCGTCGTGACATGGCGCTACATGGCGCTCCAGAAAGCCGCGGTAAGACTCGCGGAATAGATCGTGCTCAGGTTCGAATAGAGTGCGCTGGTACTTGATGGCACTGCCCATGAATAGACCTCCGCCGAAGATAATCTTGCTGCACACCGTATACCAACCATACGGTTGGTAGGCCTGTTGGGGCCGTTATTGGGCATCCGGTTGCAACGAGTGGCAGGCCAACGCGAAATTTGCGGCAATAACCCGGGCGGCCGCTACTCCCCCGGCCCGGCAGGCGATGCAGCGAATTCCCGCAAAGTGGCCGCCAGTGCACCAGGCACCCGGGCCCTGATCCGGGTGCCCTCCGGCTGATGCTCCGCCTGCTGCACCCGCCCATCGGCGTGCATGCGCGCCACCAGGTCACCGCGGTCATATGGGATCACCACATCCACGGCGGTATCGGTGGGAGCGGCGAGCTCTGCCAGCTTGCGCCAGAGCACATCGATACCGTCGCCGGTGTGTGCGGAGACGAATAGCGCGCCGGGCAGAGCGTGACGCAGCTCGGCCAATGCCAGGTCACCGGCGGCATCCACCTTGTTGACGACCAGCAGCTCCTGCGGCGCCTCGGCGCCGGCACTGCCGGCCCTCCCATCACTGGCCTCACCGCCGCCTGTGGCCTCGTCGGCGATGACCTCGGAGATCACCTGGCGCACCGCGTTGATCTGGGCCAACGGGTTCGGGTCGGAGCCGTCGACGACGTGTAACAGCAGATCCGCGTCGATGACCTCCTCCAGCGTGGACCGAAACGCCTCGACCAGCTGGGTGGGCAGATGGCGCACGAAACCGACGGTGTCGGTGAACAGAAAGGGTCGCGCACCATTGGAATCGGGGTCGAACTCCGCGCGCCGGGTGGTTGGATCCAGTGTCGCGAACAACGCGTCCTGCACCAGGACCCCGGCGCCGGTGAGCGCGTTGAGCAGGCTGGACTTGCCGGCGTTGGTGTAGCCGACGATCGCAATCGAGGGCACGTCGCTATGCAGCCGCCGGCTGCGCTGAGTGTCGCGGGCCTGCTTCATCGCCTTGATCTCGCGCCGTAGCTTGGCCATCCGCTCCCGGATGCGACGACGGTCGGTCTCGATCTTGGTCTCACCCGGGCCGCGCAAGCCGACCCCGCCGCCGCTGCCACCGGCTCGGCCACCGGCCTGCCGCGACATCGACTCACCCCAGCCGCGCAGCCTCGGCAGCATGTACTCCATTTGAGCCAGCGCAACCTGGGCTTTGCCCTCTCGGCTGGTCGCGTGCTGGGCAAAGATGTCCAAAATCAGCGCGGTGCGGTCGATGACTTTGACCTTGACCGCCTTCTCCAGGGCGGTCAGCTGGGCCGGTGACAATTCGCCATCACAGATGACGGTGTCGGCCCCGGTCGCCACCACCACTTCGCGTAGTTCGGCGGCCTTGCCCGAGCCGATGTAGGTGGACGGGTCGGGCCGGTCACGACGTTGGATAAGCCCTTCGAGCACCTGGGAACCGGTGGTTTCGGCCAGTGCGGCCAGCTCCGCAAGGCTCGCCTGGTTGTCGGCCGCGGTACCTTCGGTCCACACGCCGACCAACACCACACGCTCCAGTCGCAGCTGTCGGTACTCGACCTCGGAGACGTCGGCGAGCTCGGTCGACAGCCCGGCGACGCGGCGCAGCGCGGACCGGTCTTCGAGGGCGAGCTCGCCGATGCTGGGCTCGGCGGCGGGCTGAGAAGCCCGCCGAACGGAATCGGGAAATTCGGAATATGTCATAGGCAATTAGCAATAGTGCACGGTGGATGGGTGTCGCGCACCTGAATTAACGCCGTTGATCGCGCCACCATTCCTCGCTGATCTCACCGCTGGCGACCAGCACCGACGGCCCGCGCAGCAGGCTGGTCGCATCGGTGATGTTGACCGTGACATCCCCGCCGGGAATGCGGACGGTCAGCGTGCCGGTCTCCTGTCCTGCGCTCGCCAGCGCGGCGACGGCGGCGGCGACGGTGCCGGTGCCGCAGGAGCGGGTTTCACCAACGCCGCGTTCATGAACACGCATGCACACCACGCCGGCGGCCGGCGCGGTGAGAACCTCGACGTTGACGCCCTCGGGAAATTGCGCGTGATCGAAGCTCACCGGGGCCCCCACATCCAACGCTGCCAGCTGCTCCGGTGTCAGCCCCGGATCAAGGCATGCCAGGTGCGGATTACCGACGTCAACGGCCACGCCGGATAACCGCCTGCCGCCAACGACGGCCTCCCCCGGCCCCAGCTTGTTGGCCTTGCCCATGTCGACGGTGACGTCGGCGTGGGTCTGATCGGCGTGGTGCACGGTAACCGGCCGCGGGTCGGCCAGTGACCCGACCACGAACTCATCGCGCGTCTCCAACCCGCTGGCTCGCAGGTAATGGGCGAACACTCGCACGCCGTTGCCACACATCTGAGCGGTCGACCCGTCGGCGTTGCGGTAGTCCATGTACCAGTCGCCCGGACTGACACCGTCGGGCAGACGGTGCAGAACACCGGCCGCCACGGCCGCATCCGCGGTGGTGACCCGCAGGATGCCGTCAGCGCCCAAACCCCGGCGGCGATCGCAGAGCGCCGCAACCTGCGCGGCGGTCAGCGACAGCCGGGCCGCCACGTCAGGCAACAGCACAAAATCGTTCTGGGTGCCGTGGCCCTTGGCGAAGATCACCAGATCAGGTTACGTGCCGCCACACCCGCAGCGCCTCATCGACCATGGCGACGCGATCGGAGGGACCGGTTGCGCCGGCGTCGCACCAGTGCACTCGGTGGTCCCGGCGAAACCACGACCGCTGCCGTCGGACGTAACGGCGGGTACCGAAATAGGTCTGCTCACGTGCGTCGTCGAGTAGCTCCGCGCCGCCGCCGGCGTCGAGAGCCGCGAGCACCTGGGCATAACCCAGCGCACGCGCGGCGGTCACCCCGTCGCGCAGACCCGCGCGCAGCAACACGCGCACTTCCTCGACCAGGCCCCGCTCGAACATCGAATCGGTGCGCACCGCCAGCCGATCATCCAGAATTGTTGTGTCGCAATCCAACCCGATAATCGCGGTGCCCCATTGGGCGGCGCCGATGCGCGGCGCGGATGCGGCGAACGGCTGCCCGGTGAGCTCGATGACCTCGAGCGCGCGCACGATGCGGCGACCGTCGGTGGGCAGGATCGTGGCGGCGGCGGCCGGGTCGCGCCGAGCCAGTTCGGCGTGCAGCTCGCCGACCCCGAGTTCGGCCAGACATTCTTCCCATCTGGCCCGCACCGCCGGATCGGTTGCCGGAAACGACCAGTTGTCGAGCAGCGACTGGACGTAGAGCATGGAACCGCCCACCACGATCGGCACATGCCCGCGAGCGATAATCGCCTCGATGTCGGCCGCCGCCGCCTGCTGGTAGCGGGCGACGGTCGCCGTTTCGGCGACGTCGAGGACGTCGAGTTGATGATGCGGGATGCCACGGCGCGCTGCGACCGACAGCTTCGCGGTGCCGATGTCCATGCCGCGATAGAGCTGCATCGCGTCGGCGTTCACGATCTCCGCGGGTACCTCGCCGGCCAGCCGCTCGGCCACGTCGAGCGCCAGTTGCGACTTTCCGCTGCCCGTCGGGCCGATGATCGCCAGTGGTCTCATGGCTGCCAGACACCGACGAAGCACCCCACACCGAAGGGTGCCCCGCGATAGAGCTCCGTGGCCGATCGGGGCCCGGCACCGCAAAGGCCGGCCAGCACCTGGAACGCGGGGCGCCCGAGCACTCGTTCGGGCAACCGCGCCAGGGCGGCGACGTCACCGCCGGCCAGCGCGTCGTCAAGGAGCAGTTGGGCCGGGGCGCCGGTGGGGTCATAGCCGCCCGGCGCGCTTGGGGTCAACGTATTGACGCCGTCGGCAACGACGAGCACACCGACCGGATCGGCCGTCCGGTCGATCTCGGCGCGCAGTAGCTTGCGCTGCACCAGTGCGTCTTCGGATTCCCGGCCGTGGGCGTAGACCTGGATTTTCGCGGTGGCGGCGGGCCGTACCTGACCGCGAACCCAACCCGCCAGCAATGCGCAGAGCGGAAGGTCGGACGGCGGACCCGGTTGCTCGCCAAGCGCTGGGGCAAGGCGGACCTGCACGTCTACCCCGAAGCCCGCAAAAGTCCCGACCGCGTCGGGGCCGGCTACCTGATCTTCGGGGCCGACCCCGATGCCAACCCAGTGGTTCGGCAACGAGCTCGCCGCTGCGACCACCGCCGACCTCAGGTCGGCCACTTCGGCGCCGGCCAGTCCGGTCAGTTCGGGGACAAGCACAGGCGCGGACGGGATGATCGCGATGGCGCTCAGCACGTCACCAAACTAGTGTCTCGGCGCGCGCCGGTTCGACCGGTTGGGGCTAACCCGCCGGCGCCCTGCGCAACCGGTCGGTCTGCACGTCGTCGTCGGCGGGCCCGAAGTGCATGGTGACCGCCCGGTGGGGCATCGTTGCCGGAATATGGCCACTCTCGACCGCCTCTTCGGCCACCTTCTCGGCCTCTCCGCGGGCCAGCGCTATCGTCGCGACGAGCACCAGGACCACGCCAAAGGCCACCACGACAAGCCCGGGGCCGGTGGTATCGAGTGTTTCGCCCAGGACGACCATGCCCAGCACCGCGCCCATCAATGGTTTGGCCACCACCACCGTCGGCAACGAGGCGGTCAACGTGCCCGCGCGAAACGAGGACTGCTGGAAGATCATTCCGCCCAGCGCGGCGGCGATCCAGACATAGAACTCCGGCGCGCGAAACAGTGCGCCGGCTCCCCCGCCGACCACTTCGACGACCGCCTTGGTGAGCACGGCGAACAGCGCCAACGAACACCCCGAGACCACCGCCAGCAGCACCGCGGCCACCGATCCTGACCAGATCCGTGCACCAAGCACACAGAACACCATTACCGGGCCCAGCACCGAGGCCACCACCATCCAGGTCGCCAGTGAACCACGCGACACGCCGACATCCGGGTCGCCAACGATGACCACCACCGCCAGCGAAACGGCCAACAGCACAGCCCAGGTCCACTCCCAGCGCGTCACCCGGCGCCGAGTAACACGGGCGTATATCGGCAGCGCGAACAACAGCGCCGTCACCTGCAGCGCCGACACCAGCACCACCGATCCCAGCGTCAGGGCGGCGGCCTGCAGCAGATAGTTCGCGATCGCGCCGAGGGCTCCCAGCCACCAGCGCGAGTCGCGCAATGACAGCCAGAACAGCTCCAGGTGGCCCACCTGTTCGTCGGTGATCTCCTGAGCGGAACGCTGACGCGTCACGTTGCCCAGCGCGGATGCGAACGCGGCACCCAGCGCGAGAACAGCCGCGATCTCCGTCGTCGTCATGGCCAACCTCCTCGCCAAAACTCGCCCTCGGGAAACCGTTCGTACATCCGGTATCCACTACCCGTTTTGGTGGTGTTCTCAACCAGGCTTACCCCGCCGGGCTGGCAACTAGCTGGATTCGAACCGACCCCAAATACCCACCGTGCACCCACCTAACAGCGGCAACTCTTTAGGAAGCTATGCAGAACCTGTGTGCCAGATGTGTTTCGGTTCACACGGCTACGGCATGGCAAGCTGGCCGGCCGCGTTGAGATTGTCGGCGGGCGCCATCATGGCGGCTTCGTCGCGAGCCAGCGCCACGGTGGCCACGATCACCACGGCAACGGCAACCAGCAACACAAACACGCCCAAGTCGCCGGTCTGTAGCACCTCGTCGAGCACCGTGACCCCCAACAGCGAAGCAATCACCGGCCTGGCCACGGTGATGGTCGGCAATGACGCGGTCAACGAGCCGGCCCGCAGCGATGATTGCTGAAGCATCAGACCGATCGGCAGCACCGTCATCCAGGCGTAGAACTCGGGGGCGCGCACTAGCGGCCCGAAGCCGGTGCCGATGAGCGTGACAACGCCTTTGGTAAACACCGTGAACACGGCCAGCACAGCTGGCCGAAGAGACCGCTAGTAGCACCGCCGACAGAGCACCGGAGGTGACCCGCGCCGCTACCACGCAGACCACCAAGGCCGGAATCATCACCGCGGCAACCACCGCCCAGGTCGACAGCGGGGCGCGCGCGTGGCCAGCCGTGGGATCCCCTGCCGTCACGATGACCGCCACCGCGCCGGCCAGCAAGATCGCCCACATCCACTCTCGAGCGGTGATCCGATGCTGAGTAAGCCAAGAATCGATCGGCAGGGCGAAAAGCAGCGCGGTCGCCTGCAGCGACTGCACCAGCACCACAGACCCCATGGTCAACGCGATGGCCTGCAGGGTGAAGCTGGACAGAGCCGCGGCGCTGCCCAGCCACCACTGACCATGGCGTAGCGAGAGGTGCAGCAGCGTGAAGTGACCAACCTCGTCCTCGGTGACCTGCTGCGCTGACCGCTGCAGCACCACGTAGCCGACCCCGGCCAGCAGCGCCGCGCCCAGGGCGAGCGACGCCGAGACTTCGACATTGGCCATTTGGTGCCCTCCCACCGCATTCAGCTGCAAGCTGTCTGCGTAAACCTTCCGTTAGGCAGTTGTTCAATAATGACCCGTGTGTGCTGGTTAAGCATCTCAATCGCGCGATCCCATAGAAATGGTTGCCTCACCCGGGCATCGGGCCGCGCATTTCGCAGCCGACCGGTCGGCCGCGACACCAGCTGGACGGTCCGCACGCCAGCAGCGCGCACACCCGATCACCGCAATTCACAAAATCGATCGGGGCGCCGGCTATGCCGATCCGACCTGCCCAAATTCCCGCGCGAGCACACAGCGCAACTAACGGAACGGTTGCAGCTATAGGACGGATGCTGCAGTTTTGGTGCATCCACAATGGTGAGCAATTACCGTCATGGTTGCTAGACCGGGGTATGCGGTCGGCAGGTCGGCCGGTGAGTGTGGCTTGCCGGTGCGATTACCCGCTGGTTTGAGGAGTAGGCGATGAGCGCCTCCGCGCGACGCTCGCGAGTAGGTACCCGCTTCGGGCCCTACTACCTCAAGCGACAGCTTGGCACCGGCGGCATGGGCGAGGTCTACGAGGCCGTGGACACCGTGAGACAGCGCGTGGTGGCACTGAAGTTGATGTCGGAGTCGCTCAGCCACGATCCCGTGTTTCGCATGCGGATGCAGCGTGAGGCCCGCAACGCGGGCAGGCTGCAAGAGCCGCACGTGGTGCCCATTCACGATTACGGTGAAATCGACGGGCAGCTCTACCTGGACATGCGCCTCATCGAGGGCACCCACCTGGCGCTGCTGCTGGAACGGTTCGGTCCGGTGACACCCCCGTGGGCGGTGGCGCTGGTGCATCAGGTCGCCTCCGCATTGGACGCCGCCCACGCGGCCGGCGTGATGCATCGGGATGTGAAACCGGAAAACATCCTGGTGACCCAGGATGACTTCGTTTACCTGGTGGACTTCGGGATCGCCAGTGCGGCGACCGACGAGAAACTGACGCAGATCGGCAGCGCGGTGGGGACCTGGAGGTACATGGCCCCGGAGCGGTTTTCCGACGCCGAAATGAATCAGCGTGCCGACATCTATTCGCTGACCTGCGTGCTCCATGAGTGCCTGACCGGAACCCCGCCATATCGGGCGGACAGCGCCGGCATGTTGATCACCGCGCATCTGATGGCGCCCATCCCGCGTCCCAGCCAGCTGCGGCCCGGTATCCCCGCCACGTTCGACGCGGTGATCGCGCGCGGAATGGCCAAACGCCCGGAGGACCGCTTCGCAAGCGCGGGCGAACTGGCTGCGGCGGCGCACCAAGCGCTCAGCGCACCGCACCAGGCTCAAGAATTTCGCATCCTCAAACGTAGTGAGGAGGCCGGTGGCCTGCACACCGACGCCGCGGCAGAGGCCGGTATCACCTTTGCGAGCCCGTCGACGGCGTCACCATCGGCACCCACCCCGGTCGCATCGACTTCGCAGCCCGACCTGAGGATCTCCGGGCCCCTGTCGATTCCGTCATTCCCCACATCGGAAGCCAACGTCCCGTTATTCGACGCGAGCACGAGTTCTTGGGGCGATCTGACGGCCGCACCACCACCACAGGCACCCCCGGCGCCCCTGACACCCCCGACTCCCCCAGTTCCCCCGACGCCCCCGCAACCGCCGAAGCAGACGAGCGACACATCACCGTCGGGCCCGGGCCCACACTTCTTGGCCGCACGCCTGCGCAACCCGTGGATGCTGCTCGGCGCCGCCGCCCTGGTGGCCCTGATCGTCTTCGCCGCCCAGGGCATCTGGCTCAGCTTCCGGCCGAAGTCCGAGTCCGCTTCCACCAGCCCGTCGACGGCTTCGCCCAGCGCGCCCTCGCCGGCGTCGGCGGACGCGCTGGCCCGCCTACTGAGCACGCTTCCACTGGGTTACGCACCGGGCACCTGCCGGGCCTTTCTGCCGGCCAAGGACTCGCTGGCCAGGGTCACCTGCGACAAGAACGTCGACCCTGGGGGCCCGTCCCGGGGCGTGTACACGCTGTTCGGGGAAACGGCGACGCTGCGCCAGTATTTCGACGGCCTGCTGCGCACCGACATCATGGTCGACTGCCCAGGCGAGAAGAAGTCACCGACCGCCTGGCACCATCCCGATAGCCCACAGGTCGGCGGCATGATCTTCTGCGCGATCCAGGAGGGCAGTCCCTCGGTGGTGTGGACAAACGAAGCCCAGTTGATGATCAGCGTGGTCCAGGGCGATCCGCGGGGCCCCAACCTCGAAGAGCTCTACAGCTGGTGGAAAAAGCACTCGTGATAGCCGGCCTCGTTTGTGAAACTGTCCAGATGGGCAGTTAACCAACACCGACCAAGGTGTCGGTGTATGGCGGGGCAAGCTGCTTCAATACTGTTGGAACTGTTAGAACCGGTCTGTGCCCTCTGGTGAAGCCGTCGGCCCCATCAGAGCTGCAGATCGGATATTGGGTGCCACTTCGCGCGGCAGGTGCGCGGGATACGGACCGCGCAGAGGGTGCAAAGGGTAGGTGACGAGCGCATGACGGCTGACGAACCCCGCGGCAACGATTTGCACCCGACGGTTTCGGGCCCCGGCCCACGGCCGGGACCGCGGCCGGGACCCAGGCCCGGCCCCAGGCCGTCGCCCCGACCCGTTGCCCATCCGGTGGTGGTATCCGCGCCCAGCGATCCCCACCGGTTCGGTCGTGTCGACGACGACGGCACGGTCTGGCTGATCACCACCGCCGGCGAGCGCATCGTCGGGTCCTGGCAGGCCGGGGACGCCGAGGCCGCATTTGCGCATTTCGGCAGGCGTTTCGACGACTTGAACACCGAGATCACGCTGATGGAGGAGCGGCTGGCCGCCGGCACCGGAGACGCCCGCAAGATCCGCGCCAACGCCGCAGCGCTGGCCGAGACACTGCCGATCGCGTCGGTGCTCGGGGACCTCGATGCGCTGGCCACCAGGCTGGCCAGCCTGTGCGAACAGGCCGACAGCATGGCCGTCGCCGACCGCACCAAACGAGACGAACATCGGGCCGCCCAGACCTCGCGCAAAGAGGCGCTGGCCGCCGAGGCTGAGGAACTGGCCGCCAACTCGACCCAATGGAAGGCCGCCGGCGACCGGCTGCGCGCGATCCTCGACGAATGGAAGACGATCAGCGGCCTGGACCGCAAGGTCGATGACGCGTTGTGGAAGCGCTACTCGGCGGCCCGTGACACCTTCAACCGTCGACGGGGCTCCCATTTCGCCGAACTCGACCGTGAGCGATCTGGGGTCAAGCAGAGCAAAGAGCGGCTCTGCGAGCGCGCGGAGGAGTTGTCCGACTCCACGGACTGGGCCCCCACCAGCGCTGAATTCCGCAAACTACTCGCCGAATGGAAAGCGGCGGGACGCGCCAGCAAGGACGTCGACGATGCGTTATGGCGTCGTTTCAAAGCCGCCCAGGATGCCTTTTTCACCGCGCGCAACGCCGCGACCGCGGAGCGAGACGCCGAGTTCCGCGCCAATGCCACCGCCAAGGAGGCCCTGCTCGTCGAGGCGGAGAAGCTCGACACCACCAACCGCGACGCCGCGCGAGCAGCGCTTCGCACCATCACCGACAAGTGGGACGCGATCGGCCGCGTGCCCCGCGAGCGCACCGCCGAATTGGAGCGTCGGTTGCGCGCGGTCGAGAAAAAGGTGCGCGAAGCCGGCGAATCCAATTGGTCGGATCCACAGGCTCAGGCGCGCGCCGAGCAGTTCCAGGCCCGAGTCGAGCAGTTCGAACAGCAAGCCGCCAAGGCAACCGCGGCGGGTAAGACCAAGGAAGCCGAACAGGCAAAGGCCAACGCCGAACAGTGGCGGCAGTGGGCGGCAGCCGCGGCCGACGCGCTGACCCGCAAAACCTAGTCCTGGTCTTTTTCGGCCGCGGTCCCGTCGGACTCATCGGGTGTGTTGAAGCTGTCCAACAAGGTCTGCGACTGTTGTTCGGCGACCACGCGACGACGCTGCTCTTCCGCAGCAAGCTGCACTATCGTGCGCTGCCACACCACCCGTGCCCAGTGAAACGTCAACAGGATCACCGCGATCCAAGACACGATGAGCCCGACGCCCGGACCCGGTTGACCCGCGGCCACGGTCTGGCGCGACCACACCGCCAACAGCCCGGTGCCACTGGCCAACGCCGAACCCGCCAGGGCCACCCACGCCAGCGTCCAGCGTCGTGTCATCAACGCCAGCATCGAGAAGCCCACGCCGAATACCAGTGTCAACCAGGCGAACACCTGCGACGGCAGCGTCACCGCGGCGTCGGTCGCCCCATTGCTGCTGAACAGCACATCCCATCCGCGCACGTTTCCGGTGTGCGGCAGGATGAACGACCCCAGCAGCACGAACACGAGGATCGCGACGACCAAAGCTCTGGCGCCGGGGTCGATCTCACGCGCCACCCGGCGTTCTGCCGCCTCGATTTCAGACCGGTAGGCGTCGAAATCCGCCACGTCAACCTCTCCGTTCATTGCGGGTCACCCGCGCTAGATCCAGCCCCGTCCGCCGATCCGCATCCGCCCGCCGATCCGCATGAGGTGGCTTCGGCCGCAACGGGAACCACGGGCCGCCCGATGCCGGGCATGCCCAGGCCGATGCCCCGAACGGTCTGTCCGTCGGCGTGCGCGTCACCGGCACGGGTACGGCGGTGGGCCAGAATGCCCCCGTCGGCAATCAGGTGGTGCGGAGCGGCATCGGTGACCTCCACGGTGACGATGTCGCCGGGGCGAACCGGCCCGTCACCGGCGCGGAAGTGAACCAGGCGCCCATCGCGCGCCCGGCCGCTCATGCGCGCCGTCAGGGTGTCCTTGCGTCCTTCTCCGGTGGCCACCAGCAGCTCGACGCGCTGTCCGACGATGGCCCGGTTGCCCTCCAGCGAGATCTGCTCCTGCAACTCGACGAGCCGCTCATACCGTTCCTGCACAACAGCTTTGGGCAACTGCCCGTCGAGTTCGGCCGCCGGGGTCCCGGGGCGCTTGGAGTACTGGAAGGTGAACGCGGCCGAGAACCGGGCCTGCCGCACCACATCAAGGGTGGCGGCAAAGTCCTGTTCGGTCTCACCCGGGAATCCCACGATCAGATCCGTGGTGATGGCCGCGTGCGGCATGGCGGCCCGAACCCGCTCGATGATGCCCAGATAGCGTTCGGCACGGTAGGAGCGCCGCATCGCGCGCAGCACCCGATCCGATCCGGACTGCAGGGGCATGTGCAGGGCGGGGCACACGTTGGGTGTTTGTGCCATGGCCTCGATGACGTCATCGGTGAACTCGGCCGGGTGCGGCGAGGTAAACCGGACCCGCTCCAGCCCGTCGATGTCTCCGCAAGCCCGCAGCAACTCGGCGAAAGCGCCCCGGTTGCGCGGCAGTGCGGGGTCAGCGAAGGAGACGCCGTAGGCGTTGACGTTCTGCCCCAGCAGGGTGATCTCGACTACACCGGTATCCACCAGCGACTGGACCTCGGCCAGGATGTCTGCCGGGCTGCGATCGATCTCTTTGCCGCGCAGCGACGGCACGATGCAGAAGGTGCAGGTGTTGTTGCAGCCGACCGAGATCGATACCCAAGCGGCGTACGCAGACTCACGGGCGCTCGGCAGCGACGACGGGAACTGCTGCAGCGCCTCGGCGATCTCCACCTGAGCCACCCGGTTGTGCCGGGCGCGGTCGAGCAGCGCGGGCAACGACCCGATGTTATGGGTACCGAAAACCACGTCAACCCAGGGCGCTTTGCGCAGCAGCGCGTCGCGGTCTTTCTGGGCCAAGCAACCACCGACGGCGATTTGCATGTCCGGACTGGTGCGCTTGCGCGGGGCCAGGTGGCTGAGGTTGCCGTAGAGCTTGTTGTCGGCGTTTTCCCGTACCGCGCAGGTGTTGAAGACCACTACATCGGCATCGGTGCCCTCGGCCGCACGACGGTAGCCGGCGGCTTCGAGCAGGCCCGCCATTCGTTCGGAGTCGTGGACATTCATCTGGCAGCCGTAGGTGCGGACCTGATACGTGCGCGCCGACATGGGATCAGCATCATCGGCCGGGCCGGCAGACCCGGCGCCGTGCGCCACCGTCGAAGTCACGGGGCCATGGTACGGCGGCCGGCTGGCCGACAGCGTGTCGGCCGGTGGCCGAGCCCCTCCCGGACAGAGTCGGGCTAGACCCGCCGGCGATCTCGTTCGGCGGCCAGTTCTGCGATGACCACCTCGCACGCCACAGTCTGGCTGTAGCCACGACGCGCCAGCATCGCCACCAATCTGCGGGTCACCCGGGCGTCATCCTCGGTCAGCTTTTCGCGCCTGAGCTTGGTCCTGACGAGTTGCTCGGCCCTGCCTCGCTCGGCACCCGCGTCGAGTCCGGCCAGCGCGGTGCCGATCACATCCTGGTCGACCCCTTTGGCCTGCAGCTCAGCGGCCAGTGCGCGCCTGCTCTTTCCCGCATTGGCCCGACGGGATTGCACCCAGTCCGCGGCAAAGTCGGCGTCGTCGACCAGACCTACCGCGGTAAGCCGATCCAGCACGCGATCGCCGACGTCCTCGGGGTAGCCACGTTTCGCCAGCTGACCGGCCAACTCTGCCCGAGTCCGGGATCGCGCGGTGAGCAGGCGCAGACATAACGCCCGCGCCTGCTCTTCGCGAGATGGCTCAGAAGTCGACGGGGGCGGGAAGGACACCGTCATCAGTCACCACTGCACCGATACCGAGCTTTTCTTTGATCTTCTTCTCGATCTCGTTGGCCACTTCGCCGTTCTCCAGCAGGAAGTTGCGGGCATTCTCCTTGCCCTGCCCGAGCTGTTCGCCCTCGTAGGTGAACCACGCACCGGATTTCCGGATGAAGCCCTGATCCACACCCATATCGATCAGCGAGCCTTCCCTGCTGATACCCCTGCCGTAGAGGATGTCGAACTCGGCCTGTTTGAACGGTGGCGAGACCTTGTTCTTGACGATCTTGACCCGGGTGCGGTTACCGACCGCATTGGTGCCGTCCTTGAGCGTTTCGATCCTACGCACATCCATGCGCACCGACGCGTAGAACTTCAGCGCCTTTCCACCCGTCGTCGTCTCGGGTGAGCCGAACATCACCCCGATTTTGTCGCGGAGCTGGTTGATGAAGATCGCCGTGGTTCCCGAATTGTTCAATGCGCCAGTCATCTTCCGCAGCGCCTGGCTCATCAGCCGGGCCTGCAGGCCGACATGGCTATCCCCCATTTCGCCTTCGAGCTCCGCGCGTGGCACCAGTGCGGCCACCGAGTCGATCACCACGATGTCGAGCGCCCCCGAACGGATCAGCATGTCGGCGATCTCGAGCGCCTGTTCACCGGTGTCCGGCTGGCTGACCAGCAGGGAATCGGTATCGACACCAAGCTTTTTGGCGTACTCGGGATCCAGCGCATGCTCGGCATCGATGAATGCCGCGACGCCGCCGGCGGCCTGGGCGTTGGCCACCGCGTGCAATGCCACGGTGGTCTTACCCGAGGATTCCGGGCCGTAGATCTCGATCACCCGGCCACGTGGCAGACCGCCGATGCCCAGGGCAACATCGAGTGCGATGGATCCGGTCGGGATGATCGAAATCGGTTGCCGTACCTCGTCGCCAAGGCGCATCACCGAACCTTTGCCATAACTCTTCTCGATCTGGGCCATCGCCAGTTCGAGTGCCTTTTCGCGGTCGGGAGCTTGCGCCATCGTGCCTCTCCTATAGTCGGTGTTCGATGACCGGTATGGGTCGGTTGGCTGTGACACTAAAGAAGACCACCGACAGATCGCGTCTTCGAGTGATGACCACAGTAGCCGAACATCTGTTCGATTCAAGTTTCGACACGCCGCGTGTGGCAATATCGGCTACCGATGGACGCATGAACATCTCCGCCGAGCTGGCCGAAATCGCCTCCTACGGAGGTTTTTTCGGGCTGACCGTGGGCGGCGACCCAACGGGATGGCATCCGGTCACCCAGGCCTATGCCAACGGGTTCTCGGACTTGATCGACGCCACCATCGAGCGCTATGGCACGCCAGAGGTGCGAATCGGCGCATCCCTGGTGCATCTCGGCCATGCCGCCCGGCTGTGGTCACCAGTGCTCGCATGCGTCTTGAGCCAGGGGGTAGTTCCCGACCTGACCAACCTGCAGCGTGCCGACAACGCCGCGCTGCTGCGGCTGCCCGAACCCATCGGCGAGCCCGCCGCACCGTCCCCGGAATTGTTGTATCGCGTCGTCATCAAGGACCACATGGAGCCGTTCGCAGCGGGCCTGCGCGCCAAGTTGGCGCCCGCGCTGCTGTCCGGCAACATCGCGTCGGCACTCGTCGGGGCGTCACGCGCGCTGATCTCGGCGCGGCCGGACTTGCGCCAGTCCGTAGCCAGCACCACCGCCGAGTTGCTGAGCATGGGCCGCCTGGCCGGATCAGGGGTGATCGCAGGCGCCGATCTGAGCTTCCGGCGCAACAGTTGCTGTCTCTACTACCGCCTGCCCGGCGCGGGGAAATGCGGCGACTGCCCGCTCTAGCGGGCGCCTAGATCACCACTGCTCACGGGGAACATCGAAGTCAGCGCACAACGCCCGCCACACGTCGCGAGGCTCCACACCCGCCTCGATCGCCTGGGCGGCGGTCCGGCCATCGAAGACCGTCAAGACGTGGTCGACCAGAACCGATGCGCCGTAGGCGGCACCAAACCGCAGCGTGATCCGTTCGTGAAACTCTGTCAGCCGCACGCCAGCCAACATACTGGGCCGGCCAGCCAATCCGGTCATCCCGCAAGCGCCAGCGCTTCGTGGCAGACCTGCACCGGATCGGCCACGTCGGCAATGCTGGCGGCGGCCCGTTGCGCCGCCTCCCGGTAACCGGGCGACGACAGCACCTCATTCACCGCGGCCGCCAGCGCATCAGCGCCCAGCGGCCGGATCAGCCGAGCGCTGCCCTGGCGTACCACGCGATTGGCTATCTCCCACTGGTCCCCGCCGCCGGGAACCACCACCAGGGGCACCCCGGCCAGCAACGTCTTGGAGACCATCCCATGACCGCCCCCGCAGATCACCACGTCGGCGTGGGTCAACAGCTCGGCCTGGCTGCCCAGCCCGACCGCCGCCCACGACGGTGTCACCAGATCGTCACCGCCGAGCCGGGAGACCACCAGCCGCGATCCCGACGGCAGCGTGTCGCCCGGAATCAGCGACTCCAGTGCGACCGCGGCCAGTCCGGCGGTTCCGGACAATGCCGTGGACGGCGCGATGACCAGCACCGGACCCGAACCGGCAGGGACTTTCAGCAGCTGATCGGTCGGTTCGAAGTGCAACGGGCCGACCACGATCGCCTCGGCAGGCCAGTCCGGACGCGGCACCTCGAGGGCGGGCAGCGTAGCGATCAATCGCCGCAGCGGGCCCGGATCATGCTCTGCCAGGCCGATCTCGGCCCGCACCGCGGCGCGCTGTCGCAGGCCCGCACGCCAGGACCGCGCCGTCAGCGCCCGCATGGTGGTGTCGCGCAGCCGGCCGCGAATTCCGGTGCCCGGCGCCAGACCGCTGCCGATCGGCGGCAGGCCTTTCGACGGCCGATACAGCGGATGCGGGTTGAGCTCGATCCAGGGGATCCCCAACCGCTCGGCCGCCATTCCCCCGCAGGCGGTGATCACGTCGGACACCACCAGGTCGGGCGCCAGGTCGGACAGCGCCGGAGCGTTGAGCAGGGCCATCTGAGCGGCCCTGCGATGAATCCTGGCGCCGGCATCCAGATCCTCGTCGGTGGCGACCAGCCCCGCCAACTCAATGGCGTCAACGCCGGCCGCCCGAGCGGTGTCCAACCACTCCACACCGGTCAGCAGCGTTGGAATATCGCCGGCCGCCAAAAAGCGCCGGCACAGCGCAATCGCGGGAAACGAATGGCCGGGATCCGGCCCGGCGACCACGGCGACACGCACCGCACCACCCTGCCACAGTGCCTGGCCGGTGCCCAGCCACCGCCCAATCGCCGACCAGCCACCGCAGTTGCCCGTACTCGCTTACCCTGGCAACCATGACCGAGCTGACTCAAACAAGCCAAACAAGCACCGACAACATCCGCACGGTCGAGGGCTTCCTGAGTGCGCTTCAGGACGCGGACTACGAAGCGGCGAACGCGGCCCTAGACGACCACCTGGTGTACCAGAACGTCGGACTGCCGACGATCCGTGGCCGGAGCCGGGCGATGCGGCTGTTCCGCCAGATGGACGGGCGCATGGGGTTCGAGGTGAAGATCCATCGCGCCGCCGCCGATGGAGCCGCCGTACTCACCGAACGCACCGATGCATTGATTCTCGGCCCGCTGCGAATTCAGTTCTGGGTCTGCAGCGCGTTCGAGGTACACGACGAGCGCATCACGCTGTGGCGCGACTACTTCGATTTCTACGACATGACCAAGGCATTGCTGCGCGGGGTGGCCGGCGCGGTGATCCCAGCGCTGAAGGCACGCATGTAGGTGCACACCTAGCGGCGCGGTAACCCACCCAGTTCGTCGAAGGCCTGCGCCCAGCCGGCCAGGCGATCGGTAGCTCCGACCAGTTCGTGGCGGTAGCGCTGCTGCGACACCGCCTCGGCCACGGTGGCACCGTTGGCCGACGAAACCAATTGCGCTGCCGCGGTCACCATCTCGTTGTACTGACGCACGCCGGCGCCTAGTTGGGCGGTAAAGGCATTGATGGTGGGCACCAGTTGGCCACGCGAGGATTCCGAATACTGCGCCGCCCGCTCCATCGATACCACCTGGGCAGCCGTGGCGGCCATCGCCGCGGCGCTGTGGTTGGCCGCATCGGTCAGGTCCTGGATTTCGGCCGCAGGTACCAGCGCGCCCCGCTCCATCACACCCAACAGCGAGAAGAATCCACGTTCGGAGGCGCCCAGGGCGGCCATCGCGGGGCGGGCGGCCGAACCCATCGGCGGCAACCGCCGGGTGGTGGTCGGCCGCTGTGACGGCAACGGCTCCGACCGCAGCCAGTAGTAGCGGAAGAACAGCAACGTCGCGGGAATCACCTGCACCACCGCGATCGCTCCTGTGATCTGCAGCAGCAACGCGAACCAGCCCCACGCTGCCAGCACCGCCGTCACCGCGGCCCAAAAGACGCAGCCGGCGCTGAAGATCAGCGCCCACCGCAGCGCACGGCGGCGGCGGCGCAGCTGGCGAGCTCGCGGATCGGTGGCAGCGCTGATCTTGCGGGCGGCGAAGTCGGACAGATCACCCACGAAGTCGAGACCCCGCTGCAGCAACGCACGCCGCTGGCCGCGCTGAGCCGACTTCACCGCCATGTGAGACTCTCCGCCCTACTGCTGACCAAAAGGTTTCTCTGCGACCGCCCCACCGGTTTCGGTGGCCCCAGTGGCACCGGGAGTGGCCGCGCCTCCCGCCGGCAGCGACTCGCCGCGCATCGAGGCCCGGATCTGTTCCAGCCGGGAATGACCGGCCATCTGCACGCCGGCCTGCTGAACTTCGAGCATGCGGCCCTGCACCGAACTTTGGGCGAGCTCGGCCTGACCGAGTGCGGTGGCATACCGGCGTTCGATCTTGTCCCGCACCTCATCGAGGCTGGGGACGTTGCCGGGGGCGGCAAGCTCACTCATCGACCGCAGCGACGAGCTGACCTGCTCTTGCATCTTTGCCTGCTCCAGCTGGCTGAGCAGCTTGGTGCGTTCGGCAATCTTCTGCTGCAGCACCATCGAGTTCTGCTCGACTGCCCGCTTGGCCTGAGCCGCGGCATTGAGGGCCTGGTCGTGCAGCGCTTTGAGGTCTTCGACGCTCTGCTCGGCGGTCACCAGCTGGGCGGCAAACGCTTCGGCGGCGTTGTTGTACTCGACCGCCTTGGCCGCGTCGCCAGCGGCGGTGGCCTGGTCGGCCAGCGTCAGCGCCTGACGCACGTTGACCTGTAGCTTTTCGATGTCGGCCAGCTGGCGGTTGAGGCGCATCTCCAGCTGGCGCTGGTTTCCGATCACCTGTGCGGCCTGTTGGGTCAGCGCCTGATGGGTGCGCTGGGCTTCCTCAATAGCCTGCTGAATCTGCACTTTGGGGTCGGCGTGCTCGTCAATCTTGGAGTTGAACAGCGCCATGAGGTACTTCCACGCTTTGACGAACGGATTGGCCATCGGTTAGCTCCGCCTTCGTTTCTTGTGGGCCGGGTGGGTCCCGGGTAGGGCCCGATTGAGCTCAGCACACTTACCCTGTCGCTCAATTTAGTGGGTCCGGGCCGATCTCCCCACCCGTGATCCCATAACTGATCGGCACCAGATCGGCTGCGCCGCGCTCAGGCCACCGCCAGCGACGCTACCTGGGGAATGACCAATCTGGTGCCGGCATCGATGGTGGCTCCGGTCGGCGCGGTCTGGATCGCGCGTTCGTCACGCGCCATCCGCTCACCCGCACCGATGAGCACCTCAGACAGCGGGACCTGCAACGCGTCGCAGATTGCATTGAGCAATTCGCTGGACGGCTCCTTGCGGCCACGCTCGATCTCGGACAGATACCCCAGACTCACCCGAGCGGTGTCGGACACCTCCCGCAGCGTCAGGCCCTGTGAAGTTCGCTCCCCGCGCAACACGTCGCCAATGACCTCGCGCACCAATGACGCCATCGTGCTCTCCTCCATCTGCCTTCAACATCCATGACGACCAAATCAAGCACCCAAATGCGGTTCAAGCGCCCGACCAGCAGCGCCCAAGAGCACTGGTTCTTAGATGAACGCGGCGTGAGCTGGTGTGGTTCCCGCTGGCTTACGACGCGCGTTTTCCGGCACGAATTTCGCGGACGGTCGATGCCACGTAGTCGATCCCGGTCACCACCGTGAGCACGATTGCGGCGGCCATCACGACCACCGCCGCCATGTGCAGCGGGCCGGAAAGCGGCAGGACGAACAGCCCGATCGCCACCGCTTGGACGACGGTCTTGAGCTTGCCGCCCCAGCTGGCGGGAATGACACCGCGGCGGATGACAGCCAGCCGCAGCATGGTCACCCCGAGTTCGCGGCTCAGGATCAACACCGTGACCCACCACGGCAGGTCGTTGAGCATCGATAGCCCGATCAGCGCCGCCCCGATCAGGGCCTTGTCCGCGATCGGATCAACAAACGCCCCGAATTCGGTGGCCATGCCGTAGTTGCGGGCGAGCAGTCCGTCAAATCGATCGGTGATGCTGGCAACCGCGAATACCGCCCATGCCGCTATCCGGAAAGTCGTTTGGTGACCTCCGTCATAGAACAGGAGGTACAAGAAAATCGGGACCAGCACAAAGCGCAGGCCAGTCAGGACGTTGGCTAGGTTGGCGATCCCTGCGGTTCCCGGCACCTGACCTGTTTGCGGCTGCCCTGACACCGCAACAGAATAACGTTTGACCAGCCGCCCCGCCGCCGATGTCGATACTGTTTTCTCGTGACCGAAAGTCAACAGGATTTCCGGCCGGTGGTCCGGCGTGCCAGAACGTCCGACGTCCCGGCGATCAAAAAGCTTGTCGACACCTATGCGGGGAAGATCCTGCTGGAGAAGAACCTGGTCACCCTTTACGAAGCGGTTCAGGAATTCTGGGTTGCCGAACACCCCGAAATCCAGGGCAACGTGATCGGCTGCGGGGCCCTGCACGTGTTGTGGTCGGACCTCGGTGAGGTCCGCACCGTCGCGGTGGATCCCGCTATGACCGGGCACGGCATCGGCCACGCGATTGTCGACCGACTGCTCGAGGTGGCCCGGGAACTGCAGCTAGAGCGACTATTCGTGCTGACGTTCGAGACCGAATTCTTCACCGCGCACGGGTTCACCGAGATCGAGGGCACGCCGGTGACCGCGGAGGTGTTCGAAGAGATGTGCCGCTCCTACGACATCGGCGTCGCGGAGTTTCTGGATCTGAGCTACATCAAGCCCAACATCTTGGGCAACACCCGGATGCTGTTGGTGCTTTAAGCCGTCACCGATCAATCCTCGTCCGGCGCGTCGTCGGCCACCCCGCCCCTGATCAAGGCCAGCGTTCCGGCCAATTCATCGGGCTTGACCAGCACCTCGCGGGCCTTCGAGCCTTCGCTCGGCCCGACGATGTTGCGCGTCTCCATCAGGTCCATCAGTCGGCCGGCTTTGGCGAACCCGACCCGCAGCTTGCGCTGCAACATCGAGGTGGAGCCGAACTGACTGGACACCACCAACTCCACGGCCTGCAGCAGCACGTCCATGTCGTCACCGATGTCCGAGTCGACGTCGGTGCGCTCACCGGTGGGCTTGGCGTTGGTGACACCCTCGGTGTACTCGGGCTCCGCCTGATCCTTACACGCGGTGACAACGGCGTGGATCTCCTCGTCGGTGATGAACGCGCCCTGCAGCCGGATCGGCTTGCCGGCGCCCATCGGCAGGAATAGGCCGTCACCCATACCGATCAGCTTTTCCGCGCCCGCCTGGTCCAGGATCACCCGGCTGTCGGTCAGTGAGGATGTGGCGAACGCCAGCCGGGACGGCACGTTGGTCTTGATCAAGCCGGTGACCACGTCGACCGAGGGCCGCTGGGTGGCCAGCACCAGATGGATGCCGGCGGCGCGGGCCTTCTGGGTGATCCGCACGATGGCTTCCTCGACGTCACGCGGCGCGGTCATCATCAGGTCGGCCAACTCGTCGACGATCGCAACGACATAGGGATAGGGCTTGTACACCCGCTGGCTGCCCAGTGGCGCGGTGATCGCTCCCGATCGCACCTTCTCGTTGAAGTCATCGATATGACGCACCCGGGACGCTTGCATGTCCTGGTAGCGCTGTTCCATCTCCTCGACCAGCCATGCGAGAGCGGCCGCCGCCTTCTTTGGCTGCGTGATGATCGGGGTGATCAGGTGCGGAATGCCTTCGTAAGGGGTCAGTTCCACCATCTTCGGGTCGATCAGGATCATCCTGACCTCTTCCGGGGTGGCCCGGGTCAGCAGGGAGACCAGCATGGAGTTGACGAAGCTGGACTTTCCGGACCCGGTGGAACCGGCGACCAGCAGGTGCGGCATCTTCGCCAGGTTGGCCGAGATGAAATCGCCCTCGATGTCTTTGCCCAGGCCGATCACCAGCGGGTGGTGGTCGCGGCGGGTCGTCGGAGCGGTGAGCACGTCGGCAAGCCGCACCATTTCGCGGTCGGTGTTGGGCACCTCGATGCCGACCGCCGACTTGCCGGGGATGGGAGCGAGCATCCGCACGCTCTCGGTGGCCACCGCGTAGGCGATGTTCTTCTGCAGCGCGGTGATCTTCTCCACCTTGACGCCGGGCCCCAGCTCGACCTCATACCGCGTGACGGTCGGACCGCGGGTGCAGCCGGTCACCGCCGCGTCGACCTTGAATTGGGTGAGCACATCCCCGATGGCGCCGGCCATGTGACTGTTGGCGGCGCTGCGCTTCTTGGGCGGATCTCCCGCCACCAACAGTTCCATCGATGGCAGTGCGTAGGGCCCCTCGACGACACGGTCGAGTACCAGGGTTTCCTGCTTCTCCGCCGGGGCGCTGCGGCCGGACTTTCCGGCCTTGCCGGCGCCGCGCGCGACGGCAGGTTCTGGAACGGTCGGCGCATCCGGCTCCCCGATTTCGCCGTCGGGCTCCGTGTTCGGCGAGGGCCAGGCCCGCAGCTCCTCGTCGGGCCGCAGCGGCACCTCGTCGTAGTAGCCGTCGGAGAAGTCCTCACGCGCGACTTCCACCGTGTCGGCATCATCACCGGCGAAATCCGAGTAGCCCTCGTAGTCATCGCCGTCGTCGAACTCGTCATCGTAGTACTCGCGCTGCAGCAGCCGGGTTCCGAACAGGCCACGTAGCACATCGGGAACCTCGCGGATTGTGGTCCCGGTCAACAGCAATAGTCCGAACAGCGCCCCGATGAACAGCAACGGAGCGGCGATCCACACGGTCAGCCCGTCGGATAGCGGTCCACCGATCGTGAATCCGATGAACCCCGCGGCACGCTGGCGCAACTCCGGGGATTCCGGCGAACCCGCCCACAAGTGCCGCAACCCCAGGAAAGACAGCGCGATCAGGCTGGACCCGAGAATCAGCCGGGGCCTGGTGTCGGGGTTCGGCTCGGTGCGCATCAGCACTATCGCCGTGCCTGCAAGAACGATCGGGAGCAGCACCACCGCCGAGCCGATGAACGTTCGCAGTACCGCATCCACCCACGCGCCGACCGGGCGGGCGGCGTCGAACCATGAACTCGCGGCGACGACCACCGCAATGCCCAGCACCACCAGCGCCACGCCGTCACGGCGATGCCCGGGTTCGATGTCACGAGCGCGCCCTATCGACCGCGCCGCCCCGCCGGTGCCCTTGGCCGCCATCATCCAGGTAGCGCGCATGGCTCGGCCGCCCGCGAGCCCGGCCACCTTGAGCACGGACTGATTGCGCCGCGGGATCGGCTTGGCTACCCGCTTGGCCGGCTTGCCCGCCGGCTTTCTGGTCCCCTTCGCCGGCCTTGCCGGCCCGGCGGAGGCAGTAGCTCTCCCGCCTCGGGAAACGCCCCCTGAAGCGGCCTTTGACCTGCTCGTTCGGGCTCCGGAGCGCACAGCGGTCTTACTAGCCATGCCAGCAAGACTAGTCGCAATTGCATCATCTGCACCACTTGCCACACTGGTAACGCAGGCTTCACCAGCATGTGCCCGCCTCGTTATCTTCGGGCCTGAGTAGGGTGGCCAAAGGTGACCAAAGTCATGCCCGGTCACACCACCAAAAACCCGCCGCAGTCTCCCCAGGAGGTCCCAGCATGCCCGTCGTCGTCGCCACGCTGACCGTCAAGCCGGAGTCGGTCGACGCCGTCCGCGACATCCTCACCACGGCGGTCGAAGAGGTGCACGGCGAACCCGGCTGCCAGCTCTACTCGCTGCATCAAACGGGCGAAACCTTCGTTTTCATCGAACAGTGGGCCGACGCGGAGGCACTGACCGCCCATAGCACCGCGCCCGCGGTGGCCAAGATGTTCACCGCGGCCGGCGAACACCTGGCCGGGGCGCCGGACATCAAGATGCTGGCGCCGATCCCCGCGGGAGATCCCGACAAAGGTCAACTCCGTCAGTGATGAGCCGGCCACTGGACGGCCCACTGAGCGGCCGTGTTGCCTTCATCACCGGGGCGGCGCGCGGGCAGGGTCGCGCGCATGCGCTTCGACTGGCCCGCGACGGCACAGATGTCATCGCGGTCGACCTGTGTGACCAGATCGCCAGCGTGCCGTATCCGCTGGGCACCGCCGAGGAATTGGCAACCACCGTCAAGCTCGTCGAGGACACCGGCGCCCGCATCGTGGCCAGCCAGGCCGACGTCCGGGATCGGGAAGCACTGGCCGCGGCGCTGCAAGCCGGGATCGACGAATTGGGCCAGGTCGACATTGTGGTGGCCAACGCCGGTATCGCACCGATGCAGTCCGGCGACGACGCCTGGCGTGACGTTATCGACGTCAACCTCAGCGGCGCCTACTACACGGTCGAGGTCGCGATACCGACCATGATCGAACAGGGCCGGGGCGGGTCGATCGTTCTGATCAGCTCGGCGGCCGGATTGGTTGGCATCAGCAACGCGGACGCCGGCGCCATCGGCTACGCCGCCTCCAAACACGCGTTGGTCGGGTTGATGCGCGTATACGCGAACCTGCTTGCACCGCACAGCATCCGGGTCAACTCGCTACACCCATCCGGGGTGGATACCCCGATGATCAACAACGAGTTCATCCGGCGCTGGCTCGCCGACCTGGTCGCCGAGACCGGCTCCGGCCCCGGCGCGGGCAACGCGCTGCCGGTGCAGATCCTGCAAGCCGATGACATCGCCGGTGCGCTGGCCTGGCTGGTGTCCGACGAGGCCCGTTACATCACCGGCGTCGCCCTGCCGGTGGATGCCGGCTGTGTGAACAAGAGGTAGTTGATGACCCGAAATCCCGCTGCACAGACCGCCTTCGGCCCGATGGTGCTGTCGGCTGTCGAACAGAACGAGCCCGCCGAGCACCGCCTGGTCGACGACGACCTGGCGGATCTGTTCCTGCCCAGACCGCTGCGGTGGCTGGTCAGCGCGACCCGGCCGGCCGGCATTCGGCGCCTCTTCATCCGCTGGTCGGAGTGGTCCGGCAGCGGGCTCTGGGTCAATCTGACCTGCCGCAAACGATTCATCGGCGACAAACTTGGCGAGGCGCTCGACGACGTCGATGCGGTGGCGATTCTGGGCGCCGGGCTGGACACCCGCGCCTACCGACTGACCCGCAAGGTGCGCATTCCGATCTTCGAGGTGGACCTGCCGGTCAACATCGCTCGCAAGGCCAAGACGGTGCGACGGGTGCTGGGCGAACTACCGTTGTCGGTTCGGCTGGTGGCGTTGGACTTTGAGCATGACGACCTGCTCACCGCATTGGCCGAACATGGCTACCTCACCGACTTCCGGGTGTTCTTCATCTGCGAGGGCGTCACCCAATACCTCACCGAAGAGACCGTCCGGCGGACCCTGGAGGGGCTGCGCGCGGCGGCACCGGGCAGCCGCCTGGTGTTCACCTACGTCCGCCGCGACTTCATCGACGGAACCAATCGCTACGGCACCCGGACCTTGTACCGCTCGGTGCGCCAACGGCGTCAACTGTGGCATTTCGGCTTGCTGCCCGACGAGGTCCCCGAGTTTCTTGCCGAATACGGCTGGCGGCTGGTGGAACAGGCGGGGCCCGACGAGCTCGTCCAGCGCTATGTCGAGCCGGCCGGCCGCAAGCTCAACGCATCTCAGATCGAATGGTCGGCCTACGCCGAAAAACTCTGAGCCGGGCCGGAAGCGGCCGGTCCTCAGACTTCGATGACCGTGGGCACGATCATCGGCTGCCGGCGGTAGGTCTCACCGAACCATTTTCCGACGGTGCGGCGCACCCCCTGCGCGATCCTGATCGGATCGGTGACGTTGGCGGCAACCAGAGATTCCAGCTCGGCTTCGACCTTGCGCACGGCGGGCTCCAGCGCCTTGGGGTCTTCGGAGAATCCACGCGAATGCAGATGCGGCACAGCCGCGGGACGCCCGGTGCCCCGGTGCACGACCACGGTCACCGCGATAAAACCCGACGACAGGATCAGCCGCTCGCCCAGGGTGATTTCGCCGACATCGCCGGTGATCAAACCGTCGACGAACATCTTGCCAACCGGGACCGCACCGGCGATCGAAGCCTTGCGCCCCACCAGATCGACGCTGACCCCGTTCTCCGCCAACAGGATTGACTCCGGCGCCACCCCGGCGCTGGCGGCCAGCTTGGCGTTGGCCCGAAGCATTCGCCAGGTTCCGTGCACCGGCATGACGTTGCGTGGTCGCACCCCGTTGTACAGGAACAACAGCTCACCGGCGTAGGCATGGCCGGAAACGTGCACCCGGGCTTGGGCGTTGGTGACCACCCTGGCGCCGATCTTGGAGAGCGAGTCGATGACGCCGAAAACCGCTTCCTCATTGCCGGGGATCAGCGACGACGACAAAACGATGAGATCACCGGCAGTCAGCGTGATGCTGCGGTGCTCACCGCGCGACATCCGCGACAACGCCGACATCGGTTCGCCCTGGGTGCCGGTGGTAATCAACAACACCTGTTCGGGCGGCATCATCTCGGCGGCACCGATGTCGATCACATCGGAATCGTCCACCCGCAGAAAGCCCAGTTCCCTGGCGATGCCCATGTTGCGCACCATGGAGCGCCCCACGAAGGAAACTCGCCGGCCCAGTGCCACCGCGGCGTCGATGATCTGCTGCACCCGGTCGACGTTTGAGGCGAAACACGCCACGATGACCCGACCGTCGGCACCCCTGATCAGCCGGTGCAGGGTGGGACCCACCTCGCTTTCGGAGGGCCCGACACCGGGGATCTCGGAGTTGGTCGAATCACACAGGAACAGGTCAACACCGGCATCGCCGAGGCGCGACATGCCCGGTAAGTCGGTGGGGCGACCGTCGAGGGGCAGCTGATCAAGCTTGATATCACCGGTGTGCAGCACGGTTCCCGCGCCGGTGTAGACGGCGATCGCAAGGGCATCCGGCACGGAGTGGTTGACGGCGAAGTATTCGCACTCGAACACGCCGTGTCGACTGCTCTGCCCCTCCGCGACCTCGACGAACACCGGTTTGATCCGGTATTCGCGGCACTTGGCCGCAACCAGCGCCAGGGTGAACTTGGATCCGACGATGGGGATGTCCGGACGCAACCTGAGCAAGAACGGGATAGCCCCGATGTGGTCCTCGTGCGCGTGCGTGAGCACCAGCGCCTCGATATCGTCCAGGCGGTCCTCGATACGGCGCAGGTCGGGCAGGATCAAATCGACGCCCGGCTCGTCGTGGGTCGGGAACAGCACGCCGCAGTCGATGATCAGCAGCCGCCCCAGATGCTCGAACACCGTCATGTTGCGGCCGATTTCGTTGATGCCGCCCAGCGCGGTGACCCGCAACCCCCCGGAAGCCAACGGCGCTGGTGGGGGAAGTTCTTCGTTCACCGTCGACTCACCCTGGGATTCACCGAAGCACGGAGGCCGCGCGCATGTCAGCGGCCAACACGTCGATTTGCTCAGCGGTGGCGGCGACCTGCGGCAGCCTCGGGTCACCGACCTCGATACCTTGCAGCCGCAAGCCGGCCTTGGACAGCGTCACCCCGCCCAGTCGGGTCATCGCGTTGCACAGCGGACTGACCGCGACGTTGATCTTGCGGGCGGTGGCGACGTCCCCGGAACTGAATGCCGACAACATCTCCCGTAGCTGGCCAGCCGCCAGATGACCGATCACGCTGATGAAGCCGATGGCGCCCATGGCCAGCCAGGGCAGGTTGAGGGCGTCGTCGCCGGAGTAGTAGGCCAGTCCCGTGTCGGCCATGATCTGGGCACCGCTGGGCAGGTCCGCTTTGGCGTCCTTGACGCCGACGATGTTCGGGTGCTTTGCCAGGGCGCGGATTGTTTCGGACTCGATCGGCACCGCAGACCGCCCGGGGATGTCGTAGAGCAGCACGGGCAGCTCGGTCGCATCGGCCACCGCGGTGAAGTGCGCCAATAGCCCCGATTGTGGCGGCTTGGAGTAATACGGGGTCACCACCAACAGACCATGGGCGCCTTCGGCCGCAGCGGCCTTCGCCAGCCCAATGCTGTGCGCGGTGTCATTGGTGCCGGCCCCCGCAATCACCCGAGCCCGGTCGCCCACCGCTTCCAAGACGACTCTGAGCAGCTCACGCTTCTCGTCGTCGGTGGTAGTGGGCGACTCGCCGGTGGTACCGGAAACCACCAGTCCATCGCACCCCTGGTCCACCAGGTGATTCGCCAGTCGCGCCGCCGCGGCAAGATCAAGGGCGCCGTCGGAGCCGAATGGTGTCACCATCGCGGTCAGCAGTGTTCCCAGGCGTGCGGGAACGTCGAATCCGACGGTGCTCACGGTTCCCAAGATTACCTGGCGGCAGCAATCTTTTTTGCACCGGCGCAAGCGTGCGTGTTTGTCCGCCGACACGCCGCGAAGGCTGCCCGGATACGCACCCTCGCGCCAGGGCCGGACTCAGAACTCGGTGGCCAGCGGGCTGGTGGCGACCTCGCTGCCGTCGGCCAGGGTCGTGACCTCGAAGTCGGCGAACACCGCTGGCGCCACCGCGACGAGCTGACGCAGGCACTCGATGGCCAGCCGCCGGATCTCCACATCGGCATGCTCGCTGGCCCGCATGGCTATGAAGTGCCTCCACGCTCGGTAATTACCGCTGACCACGATCCGGGTTTCGGTCGCGTTGGGGAGCACGGCACGAGCGGCCTGGCGAGCCTGTTTGCGCCGCAGGACGGCGTTGGGCTGGTCAGCGAACCTGGCTTCCAGCTTGGTCAGCAGTTCGATGTAGGTGGCACGGCTGGCGTCGGCGGCGGCGATCAGGATTTCGCGCAGCTCGGGATCGTCCTCCAACCCCGGCGGCACGACGACCCGCGAGTCACCTTCGGGCACGTAGCGCTGGGATAGCTGCGAGTAGGAGAAGTGGCGGTGCCGGATCAGCTCGTGGGTGCACGATCGCGAGATGCCGCTGATGTAGAACGACACACTGGCGTGCTCGAGCACGGCAAAGTGCCCGACGTCGATGATGTGGCGCAGGTAACCGGCGTTGGTCGCGGTCTTGGGGTTGGGCTTGGACCAGCTCTGGTAGCAGGCGCGACCGGCGAACTCGACCAGCGCCTCGCCTCCGTCGGCGTCGGTGGTCCAGGGCACGTCGGGGGGCGCCAAGAACTCGGTCTTGGCGATCAGCTGTACGCGTAGCGGCGCAGTCTCGGCCACGGCGCTCACCTTAAGGCGTGCCGAGCGGCGACGCGAGGAGGAGCTCTCCCCCACTGGCGGCGACCTCGCCGGTGACCAATCCCGGTAGCAGCGCGTCGCGCAGCGCGGCCAGCTGCGCGCACTGGCCACGGCGGGCATGACACAACGCGCCCAGATCGGTGATCGTCGCGGACTGGGCGGCTCCCAAGCGCCGGACGTCTGGCACCTGAAGGTCGAGCAGGTCTTTGGGCCCGATGCGCTGGTGACTTCCCGATGTTCCGGCGACCAGCTGTGCCAGCGAGGTTGAGACTTCGGGCTGACGCAGCGCCGACCACAGCACCGAGGTATCCACCCCGAACGGGCTCAATACGACGAACTCGCAGCTGGCCAGCGCCATCTGGGGCGGCAGGCGCACCACGTTCCAGATTCGCGGTACTCGGGGGTTCAGTTTCGCGAACAGCACACAGGGTTCGGACAAGTGGAACTTGCCGCTTTTGACCGATGCCCCGGCAACCGGCCGGGCGTGCGCCCCCGCATCAAAGGCGGGAAGGCTGAAATGGGCAACAACGTCGTCGAAGTCAGCGGGATTGACCAACTTCGTCGACCGGCGCGCCAGGCCCGACAGCCCGACGCGCGCATCGACCGACCCGACCATCGCGACCATCAGGGCCTCGGCGGCCTCGATGACCCGCTCGTTGTTGGCGATCTTGTCGTCCAGGGCGCCTAGCACCTCGGCGATTCGCCGACGCTCAGGTGCTTGGGCAACGTGGACCGAGACCTCGCGAAGAGTCCGCTGATTCAGCAACGGCTGTCCGGATCCCGCCCGGTGTTCATTGAGCCGGCACGTCTGCAGTGCGTAATACCAGTACCGGGTTTCCGCAGGGTCATTGGCACGGCAAACGTAGGCGTTATCGGTGACCCAGACATCGGAGTCGCAGTAGCGCACACTGCCGCAATAGGATCCAACGCGCCCCACCACAATCAGCGGACCGCTGACGTTGTGTTCGGCCGCGACGCCGATCGGCCCGTTCGCACCGTATACGGAAACCCGGCCCCGGGCGCGTCGCGGCGGAGAGCAACTGCCGCTGCGGAATTCGAGGTGCTCGCCGAGCCTCACCTCCACCGCACCCGCCCCAACTGCGCACGCACCGCCTCGTCCAGTTTTGTCGATTCATCCAGCGCGGCCAGCAACTGGGTGGTCAACCTTGTGAGTTTGTCGCCGATCGGTTCGCCGTCAGCACAGGACGCTCCAGTCCCCACATAGCGCCCCGGCGTGAGCACGTACCCCTCGGCGCGGATCTCATCCAACGATGCCGACCTGCAAAATCCCGGAATATCCTGGTAAACAGCACCTTTCGCGACGGCTGATGCGGATCCGAACCAGCCGTGATAGGTATCGCCGATGCGGGCTACGTCGTCATCGGTCAGGGTTCGCTCGCAGCGGTCCAACATGCTCCCGAGCCCGCGCGCGTCGATGAACAGCACCTGGCCCGAACGAGCTTTCTTGTCCTTGGCGAAGAACCACAGACACACCGGAATTCCGGTACTGCGAAACAGCTGCGTCGGCAGGGCGACCATGCATGAGACCAGGTCTGCATCAATGATTCCAGCGCGAATCCTGTCCTCTCCATTGGTTTTCGATGACATCGAGCCATTGGCCATCACCACCCCGGCCTGACCTGTCGGCGCGAGCTTGGACAGGATGTGCTGAATCCAGGCGAAGTTCGCATTTGCGGCGGGCGGAGTGCCGAACCGCCAACGCGGGTCCTGTTCGTCGCGGGCCCAATCCTTGATGTTGAAGGGCGGATTGGCCATCACGTAGTCCATCGGCACGCCGTCGTGTTGGTCGGTGGCGAAGGTGTCGCCCCAACGCGCGCCCAGGCCCGCATCATCGATCCCATGGACGGCCAGGTTCAACTTTGCCATCCGCCAGGTCTGCTCGACGCTCTCCTGACCGTAGATCGATATCTGCGCGGGGTCCCCGTCGTGGGCGCAGATGAAGCGCTCGGTTTGCACGAACATCCCGCCCGATCCGCAGCACGGGTCATAGATCCGACCGCTCGAGGGTTCGAGAATCTCCACGATCACTCGAACGACGCTGGGTGGGGTGAAGAATTCGCCGCCGCGTCGTCCCTCCGCGCGCGCGAAGTTGCCGAGGAAGTATTCGTACACCTCACCCATCAGGTCACGCGCGCGATGACTTGGCCGGCCACTGAATCGCGCCGCGCCGAGCACCTCGACCAGTTCGCCGAGCCGCCGCTGATCGACCTTGTGATACAGCTGCGGCAGGGTCGCGGCCAGCGACGGATTGGCCGTCATTACCGACAGCATCGCCGTGTCGATGAGCTGGCCGATGTCCGGTGATTTCGCATTGCCGGCCAACGCTTCCCAGCGCGCTTCGGGGGGCACCACGAATGGCTTGCGCCCGTCTCGGGCATCGGAAACGAACTTGAGAAAGACCAGGCCGAGAATGACGTCTTTGTACTGGCTGGCCGGAATGGACCCGCGCAGCTTCTCGGCGCCTTTCCAGAGCGTGTCTTTGAGCTCTTTCATCGTCGACGGTGCCATCAGCCGGTCCGCCTGACGGCGATCGCCAGCTCCCCGGCCAGATCACCCCGTCCGGACACGCTGACCCCGCTCAATCCCAGCCACGGCGCCATCGACGCCAACTCACCGGCGAGTGCCGCGGCGACCCGCGGCCCCGATGCGTCGGGTTCGGCGAACGCGCCCACCACCAGCAGGGTGTCGGTGGAACGGTCGGCCTTGAGGTCCACCCGTCCCACCAGCTGCCCGTCCAGCAGCAGCGGCCAGACGTAGTAGCCGTATTGGCGTTGGGCGGCCGGGGTGTAGATCTCGATGCGGTAGTGAAAGTCGAACAGGCGCTGCACCCGGGGCCGGAAAAAGATCAGCGGGTCAAACGGACACAACAGTGCGGTGCCGCGATCACGTCGTGGCAGGGATCGGCCCGCCCGCAGATATGCCGGGGCCGACCAACCCTGCACCTGCACCGGCTCGACCTCACCGGCGGCTACCAGATCGGCGAGCGCGGGCTTGACCTGCTGCGCGGACAGCCGGAAGTAGTCGCGGATGTCGGCCTCGGTCCCCACCCCCAGCGCGGAGGCCGCCCGCAATACGAGCTCGCGAACCGCCTCGTCATCGTCGACCTGCCGGGCCAGCACTTCGGGCGGCAACACCCTTTCCACCAGGTCGTAGTGACGAGCGAAGCCCAACCGGGTGGCGGTGGTGAGCACGCCGGACGCGAACAACGCCTCGGCAACCCATTTGGTGTCGCTGCGATTCCACCAGGGCCCCTGGCCCCCGCGCGGCTCCGCTGCCAGGTGAGCTTCGATCTGTCCCGCGCTGGACGGGCCGAGTTCGGCAACAGCGGCAACGACGTCGTCCACCAGGCGCGGGTTGGCCTTGACGATCTCGGTGCCCCACCTGCCGTGCCGGTACTGCCGCATCCGCCAGCGCAGCAACGGCCAGTCTTCGACGGCCATCAGCGCGGCCTCGTGCGCCCAGTATTCGGCGAGCAGCCGCGACGAGGGCGGGCCCCACGCGACCCGGTCCAGCACCTCCCGGTCGTAGGGCCCGAGCCGGCTGAACACCGGCGCGTAGTGGGCGCGCACCGACACCGACACCGAATCCAGCTGCAGCACCTGGATCCGGGAGATCAGCCGCCTCAGGTGTGCCTTGTTGATCCGGCCGGCCGGCTTGGGTTCGGCGAACCCCTGTGCGGCGACCGCCACCCGGCGGGCCTGGGCAACGGTCAAGGTGCTCATAGTCGGCGGTAGCTGTGCATCCGGTATCGCAGTCCCGAGCGGCTGACCAGCCACTCCCCCGAGGTGCCAGCCCAGGTCTGGTCGAGCACGGGGGCCAGGGCGTCCTCGTCCTCGGGCGGTAAGTCGACGTCGACCTCGGTGACTTCACACCTGTTCGCCAGGGGCAGCGCCAGCGCGTAGATCTGGGCGCCACCGATCACCCATGTCTCGGCATCCGGCTCGGCCGGACACAACGCCTGCTCGAGGGAACCCACCACCTGCGCTCCGTGCGCCACCAGACCAGTCTGGCGGGTCACTACGACATTTCGCCGGCCTGGCAGTGGCCGGTGGGCGGCGGGCAGGGAGTCCCAGGTCCGGCGGCCCATCACCACGGTGTGCCCCATGGTGAGCCGTTTGAAGTGCGCGAGATCCTCGGGCAGTCGCCACGGGATGCCGCCATCACGGCCGATGACCCCGGAGGTGGACTGAGCCCAGATCAGGCCCACCGACGTCATCTGCGCCTCATACAGCGACGGGAGCTTTGATCGCGGGATGGGGATCATAATCCTGCACGACGACGTCCTCGTAGGTATAGTCGAAGATCGAATCCCGTTGCGACAAGATTAGTTTCGGATAGGGCCGAGGCTCGCGACGCAGTTGCTCGGTGACCTGTTCGACGTGGTTGTCATAGATGTGGCAATCGCCGCCGGTCCAGATGAACTCGCCGACCGAAAGACCGGCCTGAGCGGCCATCATGTGGGTGAGCAGGGCGTAGCTGGCGATGTTGAAAGGCACCCCCAGAAACAGGTCGGCACTGCGCTGATACAGCTGGCAGCTCAGGCGGCCGTCGGCGACGTAGAACTGGAAAAAGGCGTGACACGGCGGCAGCGCCATTTGCGGGATCTGGCCGACATTCCAGGCCGACACGATGATGCGCCGCGAATCGGGGTCGGTACGCAGCAGTTCCAATGCGGCACTGATCTGGTCGATGTGCTCACCCGACGGAGTCGGCCAGGATCGCCACTGAACTCCGTAGATTGGGCCGAGATCGCCTGTTTCGCTGGCCCATTCGTCCCAGATGGTCACACCGTGCTGCTGCAACCAGCCCACGTTGGAGTCGCCGCGCAGAAACCACAGCAACTCATAAACGACCGACTTGAAGTGCACCTTCTTGGTGGTCAGCAAGGGGAAACCGCAACCGAGGTCGTACCGGATCTGCTGGCCGAACAGGCTGCGGGTCCCGGTGCCGGTGCGGTCGGATTTGGCGGTGCCCGTTTCGAGCACCCTGCGCAACAGATCCTCGTAAGGCGTCGCGATCGGCACGCGGTCAGCTTAGCGGTGATCGCGAGCCCAACGAAGCCAGGCACGGCGCGACGGCGCCGCCGAAGCTGGGGCGATCTAGCAGGAGTAGAACGGGTGCCATGCCGATAATCAGTGACAGCGTCTCCACTCCCGACGGCACCTGCCCGGTCCGTTTGTTCACTCCTGCCGGCCCGGGTCCCTGGCCAGGCGTGATCATGTTTCCCGACGCCGGCGGGGTGCGCGAGACCTTCGAGCAGATGGCGGCCACATTGGCCGGCCACGGCTACGTCGTGCTGCTGCCCGATGTGTACTACCGCGAGGGCGATTGGACGCCGTTCGCCATGGAAACGGTGTTCGGCGACGCGGACGAGCGCGCTCGACTCATGTTCATGCTCGGAACCCTGACGCCGGACCGGGTCACCCGCGACGCGGGCGCATACTTCGACTACCTGGCCACTCGCCCGCAGGTGAGCGGCGAGCGTTTCGGTGTATGCGGCTACTGCATGGGTGGGCGGATCTCGGTGCTGCTGGCCGGCCGGCAGCCGGACCGGGTGGCCGCCGCGGCGTCCTTTCACGGCGGTGGCCTGGTGACCGACAATCCCGACAGCCCGCATCTGTTGGCCGACCGGATGACCGCCAGGCTGTATGTGGGCGGCGCCACAAACGACCCGTCGTTCACCACCGACCACGCCGAACAATTGGAGAAGGCGCTGACGGCTGCGGGTGTCGAGCACACCATCGAGTGGTACCCGGGCGCGCACGGGTTCGCGGTTCCCGATAACCCGCCCTACGACGAAGCCTGCGCGCAGCGGCACTGGACCGCGATGACCGACCTGTTCGCCGCGACGCTGTCCCGCTAGGCCCCCGGCCCCGCCGCAGGATTCAGCTCACCGGGAGGTTGACCAGCTTGGCCAGTCGACCGCGGTGGCGATACGCGGTGCCGAGCGCCAACTGGTCGCTCTTGGCTCGCTTCAGGTAGAGATGGGCCGGATATTCCCAGGTCATCCCGATGCCTCCATGTAGTTGCACACACTCCTCAGCGGCGTGCACCGCGACATCACCGCAGTAGGCCGCGGCGATCGCCGCCGCAATCGCCGCGTCCTCATCACCGCGAGCACAGGTGTCGGCGCCGTAGCGGGCCGCGGCCCGCGCTGAGCCGACTTCCAGCCACAGGTTCGCCAGCCGGTGTTTGATCGCTTGATAGGAACCGATGGCACGGCCGAACTGTTTGCGCTGCTTCGTGTAAGCCAGCGTGGTGTCAAAGCACCACTGCGCAATCCCGAGCTGCTCGGAGGCCAGCAGCGCGGCACCTGTCTGCAACGCCTCAGCCAGCGCGGCCTCCGCCGAGCCGAGACCGACCGGTGCGGACGCGGCCCCCGAAAACACAACGTCGGCAAGCGGTCTGGTCATATCGAAGGCCAGCAACGGCACTATCTCGACGCCGGGCGCATTGGCGCGCACCGTATGCAGTTCCACTCCGTCGGCCCCGGCGACCGGCACCACCAGCACGTCGGCCTCCCGGGCACCCGCCACGCCGCAGACTCGCCCGGACAGCCCAGCGCTGCCACGACTCACCCCGGCAACGGGGTCACCCGGCGCCGTGGCCAACGGCACCACCAGGGCCGCGGTGAGCTCACCCTGCGCCAGCTCCGAGAGGGTCTCGGTCTCCCCGGAATGCAGCAACGCGACGGTGGCCAGTACCGCACTGGACAGGAACGGGACCGGCGCTACCGCCCAGCCGACTTCCTCCATGACTACCGCCGCCTCGCGCGCGCTGGCGCCGGCCCCACCAAGGGACTCGGGCACCAGCAAACCCGCGACCCCGAGCTCGGCGGCCAGCGTGCGCCACAGCTTGGCGAAGTCCGCCGAAGGCGAGTCGTAGGCGGCCACCACCGATTCGGGCGGGCAGCGCTCGGCGAACAACTGCCCAACGCTGGCCCGCAGCGCTTCCTCGGTGTCGGAGTACAGCAAGTCCCCGGTGCTCATCGGTCCAGGTCCTTCCAGGCGAGGGTCTTGTCCACGCGGTGTTCGCCGGGCAATCCCAGGACCCGCTCGGAGATGGTGTTGCGCAGGATTTCTGAGGTGCCTCCCTCGATCGAGTTACCGCGAGCCCGCAGGTAGCGGTAACCGGGCCCGCGTCCGGTGAGATCAACCGTGTCGGGTCTGCGCAGCGTCCAGTCGTCGTACTGCAGACCGGATTCGGGGTGTAATTCCAGTTCGAAGCCCGAGATCTGTTGCGCGAGCCGGGCAAACGCCACCTTCATGCCCGCCCCCTCCGGCCCGGGCTGACCCGAGGCGGCCTGCTGGCGCAGCCGTTCACCGGCCAGCCGCAGCACCTCCGCCTCGACCCACAGCCGCATCATGTCGTCGTGCATCGCCGGGTTGCGCAGCGCCGGTTCGGCGCGCCACGCTTCGGTGACCTTGCCGATCATGCCGCCCTCCCGCGGGACACCGGTTCGGGAGCCGATAGCGACGCGCTCGTTGTTGAGAGTGGTGGTCGCCACCCGCCAGCCACCGCCTTCGGGACCAAGCCGGTTCGCGTCGGGCACCCGGATGTCGGTCAGGAACACCTCGTTGAACTCCGCTTCGCCGGTGATCTGGCGCAGTGGCCGGATGTCGATCCCCGGTTGGGTCATGTCGCACAGTAAATAGGTCAAACCGGCGTGTTTGGGCACGTCGGGGTCGGTTCGCGCGACCAGGATCGCCATTTGCGCATGTTGCGCCATCGACGTCCATACCTTTTGCCCGTTGACAATCCAGTCCTGGGGCCGGTGTGGATCGCGAACGGCGCGGGTTGCCGCGGCGGCCAAGTCGGATCCGGCCCCGGGCTCGCTGAACAACTGGCAGTAGAGATGCTCTCCGGTGAACAACGGGCGCAAGAACTTCTGTTTCTGCTCCGCGGTGCCGAACGCGGCAATGGTCGGTGCCGCCATGCCGATGCCGATGCCGATGATGTTTCGCCCGCCGCCGGCCGGCGGTGCACCGGCGGCGGCCAGCTGCTTGTCGACCTGCGCCTGGTAGGTGTGCGGCAGGTCGAGCCCGCCGAACCCGACCGGAAAATGCACCCAGGCCAGCCCGGCGTCAAATCGTGCACCGAGAAACTCGCGCGGGTCACTCGTGGCCGGGGGGTGCGCGTCGAGCAGAGTCTGGACCCGCGATTGCAGGTCGTCGGCGGCCGTCACGAGGCGCTGCCCGGCCGGGACTGGAAACCCGCCGCGCTGCCGAGCAGCAGACCGCCGTCAATCACCATGGTCTCGCCGGTGATCCAGCTCGCCGCGTCCGACACCAAAAAGCCGACGGCTTCGGCGACATCCACCGGTTCCCCGATCCGTCCGAGCGCGATGTTGGCCGCCAGCGGGTCCTCGTGGTCTTTCCACAGCGCTTCGGCGAGCTTGGTGCGCACCACACCGGGGCAGATCGCATTGACGCGCACCCGCGGTGAAAGTTCCAGCGCGAGCTGCTTGGTCACATGGATCAGGGCGGCCTTGGTGGCGTTGTACATCCCCATGGCCGGCGATTGGTGCATTCCGCCGATCGAGGCGGTATTGATCACGACGCCGCCGTGTTCGCCCATCCAGGCCTTGACCACCAGCGAGGTCCACATCAGCGGGGCCCACAGGTTGACATCGAAAATCTTGGTGAACCGGGCATGGTCCTGCCCGATCAGCGGACCGTAGGCCGGGTTGGTTCCCGCGTTGTTGATCAGGATGTCCACGCTGCCGAAGCGCTCGAGCGCGAGGTCGACGCACCCTCGCGCAGCCTCCTCATCGACCGCGTGAGCGCCGACGCCCACCGCCCGCTCACCCACCTCAGCGGCGGCGGCGTCGGCGGACTCCTGCTTGCGCGCGGTGAGCACCACGTTGGCGCCCGCGCCGGCGAGACGTTGTGCGATGGCCAACCCGATACCCCTTGAGGCTCCGGTGATTATCGCGGTGCGGCCGGTCAGATCCAGTGAGGTCATCGTGGTGTGCCTTCGGTTGTCGGTGAGCCGGACTCAGTCAATAACATCGTTGACGGGCACCTGTTGCACTCAATCCCTGCTGCCATGTTTCGGGCAGGCGCGCGCGTGGTATGCGATAAGGATGTTAGCGAAATCACACCTCATCAAACCACTGGTGGTGGCTGGGGCTGTCGCTACTGCGATCGCCGCAGCGCCGGTTGTCACAGCCGATGCCGTCGCGGCGGCCGGCCCGGCAGCGGCCACCACAGCAATCACTTTCCTCGCCACCGAACAGCCCGGCGGCAGCGGCTGCGACAGCAACGGCAACTGCGGATCCGGAGGGGTCAACGGTGGCCCCGGCGGCGGACCGGGCGGCCAAGGCTGCATCCCCGGCGTCGGTTGCGGCTCCGGAGGCCAGTTCTCCGGACCCGGTGGCGTGCCGGGCGGCCAGGGCTGCATCCCCGGCGTCGGTTGCGGCTCCGGCCACGGATAACCAGCCGCGCGAACCGTCAGCGTCCCGGCAGTCTGGTGATCCAGGCCCGGGACTCTGCCAGGTCTATCACGTCATCCAGTTCGAATGTGGTGGCCGACCGTAGCGCTTTGCCGTGTTGGTAGGCGGCCTGAACAAGACGATCGAAGAGTTCTTGGCGCTCGATGTCGTCGGCGGCCGCCGCGAGTTCTTTGCTAAAGCCAAGGCGGACCGCCCCTTCCAAGCCCATGCCGCCGATCTCCCCGGTGGGCCAGGCGATGGTGAATTCGGGGGCATGAAAGGAGCCGCCGGCCATCGCCATGGCTCCCAGCCTATATCCCTTGCGCAAGATGATCATTCCGAGCGGCACCGTCAACCGTGCGCCGGCCAGAAACATCCGGCCGAACCGGCGGACCGAGGCCTGCGTTTCCGCGTCTGGCCCAACCATGAACCCGGGCGTGTCACACAGTGAGATCACCGGCAACCGAAACGATTCGCAGAGCATGAGGAAGTCGGTCGCCTTGTCCGATGCTTCGGCATCGATGGCACCACCGAGGTGGTGACTGCTATTGGCGATCAAACCGTAGGCAACACCCTCGATCCGAACGAGTGCGGTGACGATGCCCACCCCATAGTCGGCGCGCAACTCCAATACCGAACCGACGTCCACAATGGACTCGATCGCACGGTGAACATCGTAGGCGCGCAACCGATTCTCCGGCACCACCTGGCGGGCCAACCGCGGATCCGGCGCCTGCCAACCCTCGACCTTGCCCTGGAAGTAGCCGAGATACCGTTTGGCAAGCGACACCGCATGGGCTTCGTCGCGGGCGACCAGACTTACCACGCCGTTTCGTCGTTGAACATCGATCGGGCCGATCGCCTCCGGGGGGTACACCCCGAGCCCACCGCCCTCGATCATTGCGGGACCACCCATCCCGATGTTGGCGTCCGGGGTCGCAATGATCACGTCGCATACTCCGGCGAGTGCGGCATTGCCGGCGAAGCAGCGGCCGGAAACGATCGACACCAACGGCACCCGCCCGCTGAGTCCGACCAGCATCCGGAAGGTCGGCACATCGAGTCCGGAAATGTTGCCGAGGTCGGTGTCCCCCGGCCGGCCACCACCGCCCTCGGCAAACAGCACGACCGGAATCCGTTTTCGAGCGGCCAGTCCGAAGACACGATCGGTCTTGGCGTGGTTGCGCATGCCTTGGGTTCCGGCCAGCACGGTGTAGTCATAGGACACCACCACCGCCTCGGCGGCGTTGCTTCCGAAGCGATCCGCGCCGATGGTTGCCAGCCCGGCCACCAGGCCGTCGGCCGGAGTGCTCACGATCAGGTCTTGCTCGGAGCGCCGGCTGCGTTGCGCCGCGATCGCCAGTGCACCGTATTCGACGAAGCTTCCGGCATCCACCAGGTCGGCGATGTTCTCCCGCGCCGTGCGTCGGCCTTGCTTGTGCCGCTTGCCGACGGCGAGTTCCCTGCCCTCGTCCAGAGTCAGCCGGTGGCGCGCCCGGACCTCCTCGAGATCGGCCCGCGAGCGATCCAGATCGACGGCCGCCAACGATGATTCGACGTCTTCTCCAGCATCGGTGCGGCAGAAGACTACTAGCGGGTCGCCCGTCGCAACGACCTGACCGGGCGTCACCAGTATCCGGACCGTGTGAAGCCGATGCGGCGCCGCCAGCACATGCTGCATTTTCATCGCTTCCAGAACCACCAGTTGGTCACCGGCGCCGATATCGACGCCCTCGGGCGGAACCTCGACGACGGTGCCCGCCATTTGGGCGCGCAGCGCCTGTTCACCGGGGTACAACTCGAGGGCCACCACACGGACCTCGCGCTGCTGCGACTGCGCCGCCTCTAACAGCGCCGGGAGTATCTCGTCGAGGAAGGTCGTCGGCACCACTCCGGACACAAGACGCTCATCCGAGAGCACTTCCCGCAACAGACCGGCGTTGGTCGCGATGCCCTCGATGCTGAAATCGGACAACACGGTCCGGGCCTTGCGCAACGCTGCCGGAAACGAAGAACCGTGTACGTGGGTGATCACCTTGGCCAGCAGCGAGTCGTAGAGCGGGCTGGGGACCAGGCCTGGCCGGCCATAGGTATCGACCCGCACGCCCGGACCGCTTGGCGGCGAGAACACGTTCAGGGTGCCGGTAGCGGGCGAGACCGAGCCGTCAGCGGCGAGGGTCTCCATGTTGATCCGGGTCTGGATGGCGATCCCGCGGCGCACGGCGGGCTCGCCGATGACTTCACTGCCGTCAGAGGCGATACCGGCGGGTAGTCCGAGCTGATGACCCAGTTCATAGTAGGAGGCGCCGCCGGCGATCGCCAACTGTGCGGCCACCAGGTCCACCCCGGTGACCTCTTCGGTGATGGTGTGTTCCACCTGAATTCGCGGATTGATCTCGAGAAAGACGAACTTGTCCCCCGCAACCAAGAATTCGACCGTGGCCACCCCGCGCAGGCCTACCCTGGCACACAACCGCGCGGCGGCCTGATGCAGCTGACGCCGCAGCAAGTCCGAAAGTTGCTGGGCTGGCGCTATTTCAACCAGCTTCTGGTAGCGCCGCTGGATACTGCAGTCCCGGTCACCAAGAGCCAGGGCACGTGTTTGGTGCCCGACGGGGGCGGCGACCACCTGGACCTCGATGTGGCGCGCGTTGTGCAGCAACGCCTCAGCGAACAGCGCGGGATTGCCGAATCCGAGTTGCGCTTCGGCCGCGCACTGCCGGTATGCGTTGTCGATCTGGTCACCGCACTCGACCTTGCGCATTCCGCGGCCGCCACCGCCGGCCAGCGCCTTGATCATGATGCCGCCATCCTGGTCAGCGAAGAAGGCACGGACGTCCTCGACGCTGCTCGGCCCTTCGGTCGCGGCCAACACCGGCACTCCGGCGGCAGTCGCGACGCCACGGGCAGAGACCTTGTTGCCCACCAGGTCCAGTACGTCGGCGTCCGGCCCGACAAACGTGTAGCCCGCGGCCGTGCAAGCCCACACAAATTCGGAGTTCTCGCTGAGAAATCCGTAGCCAGGATGGATCAGGCGGGCCCCGGCCTTCGCGGCCGCCGCGAGGATCGCCGCTCGGTCCAGGTAGGCGGATGCGCCCTTGCCAGGCAAACCGATCGCCTCATCGGCAGCGTGCACGTGTGGGGTCTCGGCGTCGTCTTCGGCATACACCGCCACCGTCGCGATTCCCAATTCATTTGCCGTGCGGATGATTCGCAGCGCAATCTCACCGCGGTTCGCGATTAGCAGAGTCATGAGTCCCGTCGGTTTTTCAGGTCAGTGGGGATCACACGACAACTTGCTTGGGCATGACGGTGGGTTTGAATCCATAGCGTGGCCCGGCAAAGCCCCCGCCCTTGCCTGCTACTGCCATTCCCGGTCCACCCGGCATCGCCGCTATTGGCCCGGATTCCTCGGGTACGGCCCAGCCGCTGCCGTCCAGCGCCGTGGTGCCAGAGGTTAGCGCGGGCGCGGCGCTGGACCAACCGACCGGAACCGACAACTTGCCCACCCCGGCGGCCTGCCCCAGACCCGCCTCAACGCCGGCCCCGCCGAAGCTCAACGGCGCCACCGCATGCCTTAGGCCCGCCGCGGGCGCGAGGGCTGGGGCAAGATCGGCAGCCACGGGCGCGCCCGCGGTCTCGATGGCGTTGAGGGTGTGGCCGAGGAAGACCGAATTGGGGATGGCCGCCATGACGAACCATGCCGCGGTGTTGACCGCACCGTTGATGGCGTTCTGCAGGAAGGGTGTCCCCAGCACGCTGCTGATGTCCTGAACCAGGGTGCTCAGCCCGGTCGCATCGACCAGTGATGCCGCCGGGGATGCCAGACCCATGACCGCCCCTGGCACGTTGGTGATCAGATTGCCCAGGCCCACCTGCTCGACAGTGGTGGCCGCGGCGGCCTGGCTCACGGCGGCCGCCTGGCTTGCCAGCCCGGCCGGGTTGGCGATCTGCGCGGGCGTGGTCAAAGGATTCAGCGTGCCGGCGGCCGCCGACGAATTGGCCGTCTCTGCGGCCGCATAGGTGCCAGCGCTGACCCCGAGCGTTCTGACGAACATGTCGTAGAGGGTCGCCGCCTCGGCGCTAACCTGCTGATACAGGGTTCCGTAGGCGGTGAACAGTGACGCCTGCAGCGCCGACACCTCGTCTGCTGCCGCGGGAATGACTCCGGTCGTGGTCGGAGCCACGGCGGCCACGTTCTCCGCATCCATCGTCGCACCGATGGTCTCCAGCTTGCCCGCCGCTGCCGCCAGCTCTTCGGGCTGTGTAGTCAGAAAAGACATCTATTGCTCCTTCCTTGTGAAACATTCCGGCTCATTGCCGCGACCGAATTTCCTGTACATTTGCTGAACACTTTCTGAATATTTTCCGATTGGCTCCTGTGCACTGAGATAAGGCTAGTGATATGCACCCCCGCACTTCCGGCCCAAAGGCGCAGGCGAGGAATCCATTTACGGTTTCTTAACGCCGACGCCGACAGCGCTAACACTGTCCATTCGAGCGTGTCACCTTGGCACGGCCGACCGCACCGAATTGAGCCTTGTGGCGAAAAAATTTCTGCGGGCCGTGCGCGCGCGTCAGTCACCGCAAGGCCGCGCCCCACTGGATCTGCTCGCGAAGCTTGGCCTTGAGCAGCTTGCCTCCGGCGTTGCGCGGCAACGGATTGGTCACCACGGTCACGTATTGCGGGACTTTGAAGTCCGCGAGCTGGGCCCGACAGTGTTGCAGCACCGCGGCCACATCGATCGGGTCGGCGCCCCCGAACAGCACCGCTCCGACCTTCTCCCCTATCACCTCGTCGGGCACGGCCAACACACACTCGTCGGCGATGCTGGGCGCGGACAACAACACGGATTCGACCTCGACACTCGAGACGTTCTCCCCACCCCGGTTGATGATGTCTTTGAGTCGATCGATGACGTGCACCCGGCCCGCATCGTCGACGCGGACCACGTCACCGGTATGCAACCAGCCGTCCACGATCGTCGCCGACGTGGCCTCCGGCCGATTCCAGTAGCCCGCCGTCACATTGGCGCCACGCACCACCAGCTCGCCTACCAGCTCACCTGGACCGGTCCCGCCGTCGCGCAACGGAATTACCCCCAGGTCCACCGAAGGAACCGCATATCCGACCGAATCGGCGTGCTCGACGGCCTCCGGGTCGGGCAGCACGGTCATCAGCGAGGCGGACTCCGTCATGCCGTATCCATTCAACACCGTGGCCCGCGGAAACGCTTCCTTCACCCGCCGCACCAGCGACGGCGCTATCGGCGCACCCCCGTAGCAGACCTGGCGGACTCCCGAAACATCGGCAGCGCCAAAATCCTTGTGCCACAGCAGTAAAGAATACACCGCCGGAACGGTCACCAGGAGCGAGATCCGCTCTGCGAGAAGCGTTACGAGCGCCTGGTCAAGGTCGAGTGCAGGCAGGATCACCGCGACGCCGCCAAGCCGGGCGGCCGTCAACAGCTGTGAGTTACAGCCTGTCACATGAAACAACGGTACCGTGATCAGGGTGCGCAGTTGCTCACCGAGATCCGTCGCCAATCCGAGACATCTGAGCCCGTTCTCGGTGTTGGTCAGGAACGCCTCGTGGGTCGTTGGCACGCCCTTGGGGTGTCCGGTGGTGCCCGACGTGTAGAACAGCGCTGCGACATCACGCCGGCCGAGTTGCTCGGTCACATACGGATCGCCATCGGGCAGCGCGTCCTGTGGTGCCAGGTCGATCCGTGCCCCGCAGTCGTTTAGCACGAATTCGACCTCGGGGCGGGCCGAGCGTGTGTTGACCGCAACCGCGATCCCCCCGGCCATCAGTACCCCCCAAAATGCCAGCACCCAATTGATGCCCGCCGGGTATCGCACGGCCACCCGGTCACCTGGTTTCAGGCCGTCGGCCCGCAGCCCTCCGGCCACTCGCGATGCGCGGCACCACAACTGGCGGTAGGTCAACCGGTCGCCACCGACTTCGATCACCGCCATGGCGTCGGGACGGCTGTCGAACTGCTCGCCGAGCATTTCCAGCAGGGTGGCCGGCAGTTCGTCGTAGCGCGCGACGCCGTTGCGATCGACGCAAACCCCTACTCGCGGGAACGGGTTGTGGTCGCGGGAGATTTCGATGACCGAACTCATGTCCCAATCCTTTTGCTACTACATCAGCGCTCACCGGTGTCGTTGTTGCCCCATATCAACAAACGGTAGGAGCGGCCGGCTGCGTAGTCCAGGTTCAGGTCAGACGAGGACTTTCTTCGGCATCACCCTCGGTTTGACTCCGTACCGCGGGCCTGGCCGCGCACCAGCACCGTTGGTGCCGGCGACCATCCCCGCCGGGCTCGGCACGTCCTCGTCGGGAACCGCCCAGCCCGTGCCGTCGGAGGCGGCGCCGCCGGTCGCAGCCGGTGCCGCGGTAGTCCAGCCCACCGGCACCGACAGCGCACCGACCGAGGATGCATCGCCAACGCCCGCGGAGGTGACCGTTTGGGCCAGTGCGGATCCCGCCGCGGCCGCCGGGGCGACCCCGCCCGCGGAGGTTGCGGTATTGGCGCTGGTCTGCAAGGTCAGCAGATTGGCAGCGATCATGGTGGCATAGTCCGCGGTCGCGCCCAGGCCGTGAAACGCGGACTCTACGAACCGCGGAATATCCAGAAAGATGATGTCCTCTATGAAAGCGCCGAGTGACGTCACATGCGGTGAGGATGTCACGGGAGCCGACAGGCTCATGACCGCATCGGAAACCGTGCTGATCAGGTTCTCGAAACCCGCCTGCTGCACCGAAACAGAGGCGGCAGCGTGGCTGACCGCGACCGCCTGGCTGGCGATCCCGCCCGGATTGGTGGTCTCCGACGGCCGGGTCAGTGGATTCAGTCTTACGGCACCCGCGCAAGAGGCCGCATAGCCGTACATGGCCGACGCGTCTTGGGCCCACATCTCGCCGTAACGTGCCTCGGTAGCCGCGATAGCCGGCACATTTTGCCCAAAGATGTTGGTCGCCATCAGTGCCGCCAGCCGCGCTCGGTTCGCCGCAACCTCGGCCGGGGGCACTGTCATGGCGAATGCGGTTTCGAAGGCGGCCACCGACGCCGCGGCCTGCGCCGCAGCAAGTGCTGAGGATTCAGCGGTGTAGCTCAACCAGGCCAGCAACGGCTGTGCCGCGGCGGCCAGTACCCAACCACTGATCGGAACTGAGCCGGGTGATGACCGACTCGATGGCGGACGCGGCGGTGCTCAGCTCGACAGCGATGTCGTTCCATGCCGCCGCGGCCCCCAGCAGCGGAGCCGCTCCCGCGCCGAAGTACATGCGCGCGGAGTTTATCTCCGGAGGTAGAGCTCCAAAATCCACTTGGGATTCCATTTCTCGTTCTAGCCGGGGATATTGGCGTTCTGTGCTCCAGGTGTGCCATCCATTATCCAACAGCCTGCCCGCCAATGCGGGCTCAAGCGCGCCGATTGCAGCTTCTTATTGCAACGCACTCGAAGTTTGCCTGCACCCGAGTTCCTTGCCGGACACAATTACCGTCTCGGCGTAGGTGTCGCCGATTGTGCGAGCAGGAAGTCCGCGCAGCGCTCTCCGATCATGATCGAGGGGGCATTGGTGTTGGCGCGGGGAATGCGAGGCAGCGCCGAGGCGTGGCTCCCCATCGCGACGCTGCAAGCGGGATGGCGGGTGGTGATCGCGGTTTCTCGAATGCATGCCTTCACATCGGAACCCGGGCCTGGGAGAAGTTCAGGCCCGACAGCGGATGCGATCGGCTCGGTGGCGACGATTTCCCTTGCCCGTTCCAACGCGCGCACCAGCGCATCGACGTCGTCGCGCTCGGCTCGAATGCCCCTGTCTTGGGATCGGCGCGCATCACGGCAGCACGGGACTCACTCCATCAATTGCGCGGCGACCGTCGCGCCGAGGTTCCAACACGCCTCGACATCTGCCTTGGTCGGCTTACCCATCACCACGACGGTCTCCGCGGCCTTTACCCACCCGAGTCCGGCGGTGATGCCGTCGATGGCACGTAGGGCTCCCTCGGTGCCCTCATTGCCGTGCATCCAGGCCCCGAAGGGCCGACCTCGCGTCGAGTCGAGCAATTGGTAGTAGGACTGGTCAAACGCGTGCTTGAGCGCGCCCGAGATGTAGCCAAGGTTCGCCGGGGTGCCCAGCAAGTACCCGTGCGCCTCCAGCATCTCTACCGGTGAGACGGTCAACGCGGGCCGCCGGACGACCTCCACACCCTCGATCTCAGGGTCAGTCGCCCCGGCCACCACCGCCTCGAACATCTCCTGGCAGTGCGGCGACGGCGTGTGGTGCACGATCAACAGTCGCTTGCTCACTGCCGCGCCTGCAGTTCGACAGCGGTTCTCATGGCTTCGCGGGCACGGCGGCGGTCCCCCGCGTAATCGTAGGCACGGGCCAGCCGGTACCAGCGCCGCCAATTTTGCGGGTCCTCTTCCAACTCGGCGCGCATCGTGTCGAACAACGCGTCAGCCGCATCGCGCTCGATCCGGCCCGACGCGCGCCGCGGCAGCCCGTCGGCGTCGAGTTCTAGTCCCTCTTCGGCGATGAGGCGGGCCAGCTTCTGATGCGTGAATCCAGCTCGTAGCGTCGCGACCATCGCCCATAACCCGATCAGCGGCATGATCAGCAGCGCCAACCCCAGCCCCACCGCGGCCGCGCGACCCGAGCCGATCATCGCGAACGCAAGCCGGCCGAGCATGACGAAATACGCCAGTAGGGCTACGCACATGAAGGCAATCAGCACCTGAACACGCACGGTGCGCACAGTGTCACTCATTGGTCACTCACTGCAGGTTGAGCAGCGGCTCAATACCTATGGTCAGGCCGGGACGCTCCCGGACCCGACGCACCGCCAGCAGCACACCGGGCACAAACGATGTCCGGTCCAGGCTGTCGTGGCGGATTGTGAGCGTCTCCCCCTGCGTACCGAACAACACCTCCTGGTGAGCGACGAGTCCGGCCAAGCGCACCGCGTGCACCGGGATCCCGTCGACGTCGGCGCCACGAGCTCCCGGCAGGCTGGTGCTGGTGGCATCGGGGTTGGGCGCCAGGCCTTCCCGCGCCTCGGCGATCAACTTTGCGGTACGGGTGGCCGTGCCCGATGGTGCGTCCGCCTTTTGTGGATGATGCAGCTCGATGATCTCAGCGGAGTCGAAGAACGGCGCAGCCTGCTTGGCGAAATGCATGGATAACACCGCCCCGATAGCAAAATTCGGCGCGATCAACACTGCCGTGCTTGGCTTTTTGGCCAGCCATGATTGCACCTGCTCGACCCGCTCGGCGGTGAAACCTGTGGTTCCGACCACGGCGTGAATTCCATTGTCGATCAGGAACTCCAGGTTGCCCATCACCACGTCGGGGTGGGTGAAGTCGATGACGGCCTCAGTGTTTGTCTCGGTCAAGGTACTCAGTGGATCACCGGCGTCCACCTCGGCGGACAGGGTCAAGTCCGCAGCGGACTCGACCGCCGAAACCATCGTCGCACCGACTTTTCCCTTGGCTCCCAATACGCCTACTCGCATGGCCTTCACCCTAGACCCGGCACCGTCATCCACAGTCCGGCGTTCATCCACAGCGGCCGTTGACCGCCGCACCCGTGTTGCCGCACACACATAGAATTCGAACATGTATTCGATATCCGCCTTGTTGGACGCGCTGGACGCGGCGGTGGCGGCGATCGGTGAAGCCGACCTTGGCCACCTCGAGCCCGCCGCTCGGCTGCGCGCGCTGCAGCGGCTGGAGAACGCGCGACGACGCCAAGCGGTGGTCAGCCACGACGTGATCGCGGGCCTGGCCACCGAAGATCCGGCCGACATCGGCGGCCCGGTCTACAAGGTGGTCGCCGACTGGCTGCGCATCAGCTGCGCCGAAGCCCGTCGCCGGGTTCACGATGCCCAACAACTATCACCGCGCATCACGCTGACCGGCCAACCGCTGCCGGCGGAACTGCCCGCCACGGCACAGGTGTGGCGCCGGGGCCTGCTGGATGGCCAGCACGTAAAGGTCATAGCGGCCTTCGTGCGCGATCTCCCCCAGGACACACCGGCCAACACGGTCAGACAAGCGGAACAATTTCTGGCCCGGCAAGCGGTGCAGCTGCGGCCCGACCAACTCGAAAAGGTCGCCAACCGCGCCGCGGTGCTGATCAATCCCGACGGAAAGTTCTCCGACGCCGACCGGGCCCGCCAGCGTGGCTTTACCTGGTGCGCTCAACGCCCCGACGGCATGAGCATCGGCAAACTCATCGCCACCCCACAACTGCGTGCCCATCTCGATGCATGGCTGGCCCGGTTCGCCGCACCCGGAATGTGCAACCCCGATGACGAAACACCCTGCGTCAAAGGCGAACCCACCGACGAGGTCACCGACAAAGATCTGCGCAGCCCCGCCCAGCGCCGCCACGACGCCCTCAACGCCCTGCTCGACGGCCGGCTAGGTGATCCAAAACTCGGTGCCCACAACGGATTGCCGGTGACGGTCATCGTGTCGACCACGCTGCGGGAACTGACTTCGGGCACGGGCCGCGCGGTGACCGGCGGTGGGACGTTTGTGCCCATGCGCGACGTGATCCGGATGGCCAGCCGCGCATATCACTACTTGGCAGTTTTCGACGAACATTCAAATCGCCCCCTGTATCTCGGACGATCTCGCCGACTAGCCTCGGCCGATCAGCGGCTGGTCCTCTACGCGCAGGACCGCGGCTGCACCCACCCCGGCTGCGACGTGCCCGGCTACTGGTGCGAAGTGCACCACACCGACGAGTGGGCGGCCGGCGGCCCAACCGACGTCGACAAACTCACCTTTGCCTGCAAGCCCGATCACAAGCTGGCCGGAAATGGCTGGCAAACAACGAAACTCCCCAACGGACGGACCGCATGGATCCCGCCCCCACAGCTCGACCGCGGCGCACGCACCAATGACTACCATCACCCCGAGCGCCTCTTCGACGACGGGGGGCCCTGACCGGGGCTAGTTCTTGAACCGCCCGGCAAACCCGCGCAATGGAAGCTCAGCGCTGGTGATCAAGCCGGGCCGTGCCGCCACCACCGACTTGATCGAGTTGAGGGCGGGCATGCCGGTGACCGTCATGCCGATGGAGGCGAAGTTGTCCGGGTTGGACAGGTCCACACCGGCTTTCGGGAAGATCATGTGCTTGTTGTAGATGCACGGGTCACCCTTGATCTGGGTGATGTAGCAGCCCTTGATGTTCCAGCTCGGGTCGGTGTGCGGCGTCATCTGCCACTCCAGGTGTGTCTCCACCCGCGGCACCCCGCCGACCATGCCCTGATACTTGAGATAATTACCGCCGAGTGAGCCCTTGGGCAGCGTGTACCAGCCCAGGTCGACGTCCTTGGTGCAGGCCCCGAGTTCGTAACTGAACTTGACCTCGTCGAGCGGCAAGTCGAAACAGTCCGCCATCATCAGCACGCTGTCGGCGAAGACCCGCGTGTACTTCTCCAGCTTGGCCGGAATGTCCGGGTCATCAACCGGTTGACCGTAACCGACCTCGATCCAGGTCTCCTTGGAGTGGTGGCATGACACGTCGACGGACTCGATCGTGGTGACGTTCTCGATCTCGGCCACATCAGCTGAGCACACCACACCCAGGATCTGGTTCAGGCCGGGGTTCATGCCGGTGCCGTAGAACGTGGCGCCGCCCTTTTCACACGCCTCGGCCAACAGCTGCGTCACCGGCTTGCCCGATGGATGTGGATGGTTGTGATCGCGGTGCCACCCGGTGATCCAGTCGGCGGTGGTGACGATATTGATGCCCGCCTCGAGCACTTTGACATAGAGGTCTTCGTCGGGGAACACACCGTGAAACGTGAGCACATCCGGCTTGGCCGCGACGATGTCGGAGACGCTGCCCGTGGCCGTTACGCCGATCGGGCCGATACCGGCCAGTTCCCCGGCATCTGCGCCGACCTTGTCTGGCGAATAGCAGTGCAGCCCGATCAGCTCCAGGTCGGGCCGGGTTTGTAGCCGTTTGATCATCTCGCGACCGACGTTGCCGGTGGCGACCTGAAAGACCCGAATCGGTTGGGGCCGTGCACTCATTCGGTTCAGCCTTTCTGCAACGCTGCATACACCTCGGCGGCGCTGCCGCCGATGCCGTCGGGATAGAACTGCTTGGCCCATCGGCGAATTGCGGTGAATCCGGCGAGTTCATCAGTGGTTAGCGCTGGCGGGTCGCAGTAGCGCTGATGAGCCCAAATCTGGATGTCTTGCTTGAACTGACGGATCACTTCCCGGCCGAATTCGGCAGTTTTGAGTTCGGCTCGGGCCGGATCCTTACCCGGGGTACGGCCGATGTAGACCATGAACCGGACATCGGAAGTGGATTCGTCGACCGGCGTGATCGCCGAAATGGTGCGATTGTCGACCATGCCCCAGCTCTTGGTGACCGCCACTCCCAGGCCGCCGTTGATCGCCTCCACGCCGCTGTTGATGTCCTCGATCTGCTGGCCGTCATCGCCTTCGAAGGTGATGGTGAAGTCGACGAAAGACACTGGGCCGTCGAAGTCGTGGCGGGTGAACACCGGCACTATCGGAGTGTTGTGCACGTACTTGAAGTGCGCGAAATCCACCCCGTTCTCGAGCACGTATTGCGGATGCAGTTCCAATGTGTGCCGGTAGAGGCGCTGCTGCGGATAGTAGTCGGCGACGCTGCTGCCATCGTTGAAGCCGGCGAACACATCCGGGGCGTCGAAGAACGGCGCACGGCCTTCGACATCGTGCCAAAGGTAGACCGACGCATTGCGCTCCACCACGGGATAGGTACGAATGCGGCGCCCTCGATTTGGCCGGTCCTGATACGGAATGCACACGTTGCGACCCAGCTGATTCCACTGCCACCCATGGAACGGACACTGCAGCACCTCGCCAACGACCTTGCCGCCGTAGCCGAGGTGGGCGCCAAGATGTTCGCAATAGGCGTTCATCACGGTGAGCTGGCCCGACTCGGCCCGCCAGGCGATCAATTCCTGGTCGAAGTACTTCATGGTGCGTACGTCACCCACGCCGATCTCGTCGGACCAGGCGACCTGGAACCATCCGGTCGGCTTCATCGACAGCGGCGGCTTGGCCATCTGAGCAGTCCTCCTTGGCGGCTTCGTACGAATGATAGGCCGCCCCGCCAAAAAATCACAGCACCTTCTATGAAAATGTGGATTTGCCCCTACTGCCATCGCGACAGCCGATACCATCGGCACATGACTCGGGCCGGAGTCGCAGGCAGACGCCCCAACCGGCGCGGCAACGCCACCCGCGAGAGCATGCTCGAAGCGGCGCTGACGTCACTTGCTTCCGGGGATCCGGGCTCGGTTTCGGCCAACCGCATCGCCAAGGAGATCGGCGCCACCTGGGGTGCGGTGCAATACCAGTTTGGCGACGTCGACGGTTTCTGGGCCGCCGTACTGCACCGCACCGCCGAGCGGCGTGCGGGGTCGATGTTGGCATTGTCGAAGCCGCTGCAGTCCGGCCGGCCCCTGCAGGAGCGAGTTGCCGCCGTCATCGAGACCCTGTTTCACGGCCTGGCATCGGCCGATTCACGCGCAATAGAGAACCTGCGCGCCGCGCTGCCCCGAGACCCAGGCGAACTCGAGCGCCTCTATCCCCGCACCGCGGCCGAGCTGTTCTCCTGGGGCAGAAGCTGGCTCGAAACGTGCCAGAACGCCTTCGCCGATCTCGATGTCGACCCCAACCGGGTGCGTGAGGTCGCCGCCCTCATTCCCGGCGCGATGCGCGGGCTGGTGTCAGAGCGACAACTGGGTTCCTACGCCGACCTCGAGCTGGCACGACGCGCGCTCACCAATGCGCTGGCGGGTTACCTGAAGAATTCTCGAACACCCTGAGTCGCTCAGGCGTCGATGACGACCCGAGCGCTGTGCCCCCGCGAAACGCAGACCAGCATTTCGTCGTCCCCCTGCGCCGCCCGGCCACGGTGATCAACCTGTCCGGCAAGCACTTTGACCTTGCACGTGCCACAGAATCCCTGTTGGCAGGAGTACGCGGTCGTCGAATCGTGGTCGAGCATGACGTCCAGCGCTGTCCGATTCGCCGGGATGCTCAGCACCTCGCCGGTGCGCGCGAGCTCCAGCTCGAACGGCACCCCGTCCACGACCGGCGGCGGGCTGAATCGTTCGTAGTGCAAAGGTGCACAGGGATATTCAGCACGCGCCGCGCGTACCGCCTCCAGCATTGGGGGTGGCCCGCACACGTAGACGGCCGTCTTCGGTCCGGCGCCGGCCACCAGATCTTCCACTTGGGCAAAGCGCCCGTGTTCGTCGTCGGCCCACACCGACACCCGCTCCGGTGCCATAGCCACGAGCTCATCGAGTAGGGGCATGTACTCGCGGCTGCGACCGGCATACATCGCGCGCCAATTGACGCCGCGCTGGTGGGCCAGCGCGACCATCGGCAGAATCGGAGTCACCCCGATACCGCCGATCACAAAGAGCATGTCGTGCTCGGCAGCACCGAGATAGAACGCGTTGCGCGGCCCCTCGAAGACCAGGATGTCTCCCGGTTGGTAAGCGGCGTGCATCTCGATGGAACCGCCGCCCCCGTCGGCGATGCGGCGCACCGCGATGCGGTAGTCGGTGCGGCGCCCCGGTGGGCCGCACAGCGAATACTGGCGGCGCCGGCCAGAGGGCAGCTGCACGTCGATGTGCCCCCCGGGTGACCAGGACGGAAGCAATCCGCCGTCCGGGTCTGCCAGGGTCAGCGCGACCACGTCGGGCGCGACGAGCTCGCGCTCAACCACCCTGGCGCGATGTGTCCGGCCCACCGGCGTTACCCGCGACGGATTCCACCGCGAGAACCGGGCGAATCCACCGAACATGGTGCGCACACCCCACAATGCGGTGGCAAAGCGATCCCGGTGGCTGCGACCGTACAGATCGGCGGGCCTGCTGGTCCAGCTGCTCTCCGACACCGCCATATCCCCCAACTTTCTACCGCTGCCGGATGTCCAAGCGTGCGAACATCCGAATCATCGACGGGCTGATGCGCCGCATCGCGTAGCCCACCTTGGATTCCGCGGCCACCGGCAACACGGCCGGCCCGGACCTGATGGCCTTCACGATCGCCCTTGCGGTCGCTTCCGGGGTGAAATTACGACGCCGATAGGCCGCGTCCGCCTTCTGCCGGGCGCGCTCTTGTTGCTCGGTCGACATCCCGGCGTAGACAGTGCTCTTGGCGATGTTGGTGTTGACGAAGCCCGGGCACACCGCTGTGACGCTGATGCCTTCGTCGGCTAGGTCGGCGCGCAACGCTTCGCTGAACCCCAGCACCGCGGCCTTGGTGGTGCTGTAGGCGACCATCGATTTCGACGGGAGATACGCGGCGGCCGACGCGATGTTGATGATCGTTCCGCCCTGACCGCGCTCGACCATCTGGGCACCGAATGCTCGGCTCCCGCTGATGACGCCACCGACATTGATCCCCAGGATCGCGTCCCAGTGCTGCGGGGTCGTCTCCAAAAACCTGCCCGCCATCCCGATTCCGGCGTTGTTCACCAGGATGTCGACGACACCATGTTCGTCAAGGACTTGCGCGGCAAGGTCGTTCATCGCCGTTTCGTCGCTGACATCGACCTGGTACACGGCCGCCGCCGCGCCCGCGGCGCGCACCTGTGTTGCGCTCTCGTTGGCCGCGGCAAGGTCACGGTCGGCGATTATCACCATGCGGGCGCCCTGGCGCGCCAGCTCCACCGCGGTGGCTCGGCCGATGCCCGCACCCGCCCCGGTGACCAAAGCGAGCTGACCGCGCACCTCACCCGGGCCCGCGCGCACCACGGTCGCCGCGGCGTCGCCCGTACCCGCAACGACCCGGTCCACCCAGTCGGCGGTCAGCCGTGCGACCACGTCCGGACGCGAGGTCACCACCCAGTGCCCGCCCTCGATCGGGACCACCCTGCCGCCGCCCGGAATCGCGCCGGTGAAACGTTGCAGAGCCGGCGTCACGAACATGTCTTTCCTGGGCACCAACACCTGAACCGGCACGCTGGTCTGCGGGAGTGACGACCCATCGGTGACAAATCCGGCGGGCATGTTGGCCCGATAGAGGTTGAGCGCGTTCACATAGTCCCCGATCGAGCGCGGCGTCTGACCACGCTGACTGCGGGTGCTCGATTGACCGATGCGCTCAAACGCCCCAACGAGTTTCACCCCGATGCCGGAACGGAAGAAGAGTTCCGGCACGACCGGGCACAAGAAGAACCCGATGTATCCCGAACTGGCAAGCTGCCTGGCAACCTGGGCCGCCGAGCGGGGGGTGCGCCCCGAGCGCAGGAACGCACCCGCGTACTGCAGGTGCGGGCCCGAGATAGAGGTAAATGAGGCGACCTTTTCCATGACCGAGTCGGCGGTCACCGCGGCCCAGCCCTGAATCGAGCCCCAATCGTGTGCCAGCAGGTGCACCCGATCGACGCCCAGGCTGTCGATCACCGCGCCGGTGTCAGAAACCAGCTGTTCCAGCCGGTACCCGGAACGACTGGCAGGACAGGATGATTCGCCGGAGCCGCGCACGTCATAGGCAACCACGTTGTAGCGATCGCCGAGCAGCTCGGCCACCGGATCCCACAGGTGGTGGTTATCGGGCCAGCCGTGAACGGCCAAAATGGTCGGGCACTGCGGATCTAGCGGCGTGTAGTGATACACAGCCAGGGTGGCGCCGTCGGATGCGGTGATTCCCGTTCGCGAAGCGGTGTTCATTGGCCTCAGTGCGACGCCCGGGCGGCGGGAGAGACGGCCAGGTAGTCGACGGCCCGCTCGAGTCCACCCAACTGCGAGGGGTGAAAGCCCGGCTTGTAGTAGTCGCCTACCACCCGGATCAGTCGCCACGGGCCGGGCGTCAGACCGCGACGCGCGGACCTGACGTAGTCCCGCCACCGTGGTTTGGTGCCCGGCGCCAGCAGCGGATCCACCGTATACATGAACCGGACCCCGCGAATCCACAGCAACAGCATCACCGGCGTCACGGCCAGCTGCGCACGCACTTGCCGCCAATACCCCGCGCGCAGGTGCTTCACGGTGTCGAACGCCACCGCCTTGTGCTCGACCTCTTCTGCGCCGTGCCACCGGAGCATGTCCAGCATCACCGGGTCGGTGCCGACCACGTCGAGTTGCGGCGAGTTCAGAATCCACTCCCCCAATACGGCGGTGTAGTGCTCGATTGCCGCGATGAAGGAGACCTGCTCCAGCAGCCAGCGGTGCCGTTGTCGCGGATTGCGTCCCGGCTTCTCCGCCAGCAGCTTCCCGAACAGCCACCTGATCTGGTCGGTATAAGGCGTCACGTCCACGCCCTGGGCCTCGAAGTGGGCCAGCACACCGGAGTGTGCCTGGGAGTGCATCGCCTCCTGGCCGATGAACCCCTGCACATCCAGCCGCAGCTGATCATCCTTGATCAATGGCAACGTCTTCTTGAAGACCTCGACGAAGAATTCCTCGCCGGCGGGCAGCAGCAGGTGCAGCACGTTGAGCACATGGGTGGGCAGCGGCTCGTTGGGAACGTAATGAAACGGCAGGTTCGCCCAGTCGAACTCGACATCGCGAGCCTCGAGAACGAGACGCTCGTGGTCGGCCGCACCCGATTCTCCAGAGTGCGGCCCCACTGCGCGGTTATCGACGGTGAACATAAGGCCCCCTTGCCTTGGACGTTTACATTAACGCCTCATATGTCGCCTCAATAGACAACTCGTGCTCGCAAGTATAGTGATGCAATCCCCCGATGGTGAAGAACTCAGTCGCCAGCCTCAGCACGTTGCTTCAGGCGCTGCAGCGTGGTCGCGATGTGCTCGGCGTTTGTCGCGGCCCGATCCTTGACCCCGGTCGCCAGGCCGGCCACCTTGCGGAACCACCCGGGCCGCCGGTCCCAGGTGCTCTCGGTGACCCGGCAACCGCCATCGGCACCGACGATGTCGTACTGCCACCGCGACACCGGAATGAAGATGGAGTGGACATCGAACGCGAAGATCCGGCCCGGTTCCGCGTCGGTCACCGTGCAGGTCGTCTTCCAGCGCCGGCCACCGTTTCGGTTGTGGCCGACGAACACGGCCCCCTTACCGACTCCATCGCCTTTCTGCAGTTCCATCGCCACCGCCTCCTCGGCCAGCGACGCCAGTGTCCTCAGGTCGGTGATCAGTCCGTACACCCGCTCGGGGGTGGCATCGATCTCGACAGTGGCCGCCACAGAAGGCTTGGTCATTGGGTGATCATAACCAGGGCGGACCGGCCTAAAGGGGCGCGGCCCCGCGTAGATGTTCGAAGATCAGCGACGTTTGGGTGCCCGCGACGTTGATGTCCGCGTTGAGGTTCTCCACCACAAATGAGCGCAGGTCATCGGTGTCCCGAGCGGCGACATGCAACAGAAAGTCTTCGGCACCGGCCAGGAAGTAGATATCCATCACCTGTCGCTTGCGGCGGATCTGCTGAATGAAGCTGCGGATCTTGCCACGGGCGTTGGCCTGCAGGCTGACCGAGATCATCGCCTGCAGCGGTTGGCCCACCGCGACGGGGTCGATATCGGTGTAAAACCCGCGGATCACGCCGAGATCGACCAGTCGGCGAACCCGGCCGTGGCATGTCGAAGGCGCGATCCCGACCGCCTGGGCCAGGGCATTGTTGGTGATCCTGGCATCGCCATGCAGCAGCAGCAGGATCTTGCGGTCCATGTCGTCAAGCACAGCGGGCCGAACATCCTTCGGCGAGTCTCCCTCTCGGCCGCTAGATCCCGTTAGGTCATCAGACATGCATCCACATTACAGAATTATCATCAGTGTAATTGCATAACTTCCGAAGTTTTTTCACACTTATGGAACCGCGTCACACAAGCCCGTCAAACCCCCACCAAATCGGCAGGAGCGAATATGCGAGTCGGTATTCCAACCGAAACCAAAGACAACGAATTCCGGGTTGCGATCACCCCGGCCGGCGTCGCCGCCTTGACCAAGCGCGGCCACGAGGTGCTGATCCAGGCCGGCTCCGGAGAAGGCTCCGCCATCTCCGACTCCGACTTCAAGGCCGCCGGTGCCCAGCTGATCAGCACCGCCGACCAGGTGTGGGCGGATGCGGACCTGCTGCTCAAGGTCAAGGAACCGATCGAGTCCGAGTACGGCCGGCTGCGCCGGGGCCAGACCCTGTTCACCTACCTGCACCTGGCCGCCTCGCGCCCCTGCACCGATGCCCTGCTGAAGTCCGGCACCACGTCCATCGCCTACGAGACGGTGCAGACCGCCGACGGCGCATTGCCGCTGCTGGCCCCCATGAGCGAGGTCGCCGGGCGCCTGTCCGCCCAGGCTGGGGCCTACCACCTGATGCGCACCCACGGCGGTCGCGGCGTGCTGATGGGCGGCGTCCCCGGCGTCAAGCCTGCCGACGTCGTGGTGATCGGCGCGGGCACGGCCGGCTACAACGCCGCCCGCGTCGCCAACGGCATGGGCGCGATGGTCACCGTGCTGGATGTCAACATCAACAAGCTCCGCCAGATCGACGCGGAGTTCGGCGGTCGCGTCCGGACCCGCTACTCGTCGACCCTCGACCTTGAGGATGCGGCAGTCAACGCCGACCTGCTGATCGGGGCCGTGCTGGTGCCCGGCGCCAAGGCACCCAAGTTGATTCCGAACTCGCTGGTAGCGCGGATGAAGAAGGGTGCCGTGCTGGTGGACATCTCCATCGACCAGGGCGGCTGCTTCGAGGACTCCCGGCCGACCACGCACACGTCGCCGACGTTCACCGTCCACGACACGGTGTTCTACTGCGTCGCGAACATGCCCGGCGCCGCGCCCCGCACGTCGACCTACGCGCTGACCAACGCGACCATGCCCTACGTGCTCAAGCTCGCCGACCTGGGTTGGCAAGCGGCCTGCCTCTCGGATTCCGCACTGGCTAAAGGCCTTTCGACTCACGAAGGCGCGCTGCTGGCAGATCACGTGGCCGCCGACCTCGACCTGCCGTTCACCGACCCGGCGAGCGTGCTCGGCTAACCGAATCACAACCGACGCTGGCCACCTGCCCACCATGCAGGTGGCCAGTGTCGCGTCGGGGGCCGTTGGGCCGGACCTACAGCGACCACACGTCCGGCGCCAGGGCGGCAACGATGTCGGCCGCCGGTCCCGCCTGGGCCGCCCGGTAGGCCGTCCCCGCCCACAGGTTTGTTCCGTGGGGGTCGTCCGCCTCGATCGCCGCCGCCCGGATGGGCTTGGTCATCTGATTGACCTCCGGATAGCCGAGCGGCGCGACCCGGTCAAGCAGTCGAGTGAAGTTGTTCGCCAGCCCTCGCGCATAGCGGCCGGAGAAAGCACGGGTGACTAGCGTGGAGTCGAACTCCGGGTTCTTCAGGGCAACTCGGTGCACCGAGCTGGTACCCGCTTCATCAGCAAGCAACAGCGCCGTCCCCACCTGTGCAGCAACCGCTCCCCTGCGCAGCACGGCTGCCACTTCGTCGGCGGTACCAAGACCGCCCGCCGCGATCAGCGGCACATCGTGGGTACGGCCGATGTGATCGAGTAGTTGGTGCAGGGACTCCTCGCCCGGCTCCGTATCCGGCGCGAACGTACCGCGATGCCCGCCCGCGCCGGGGCCCTGAACCACCAGGTTGTCAGCGCCGGCCGCGATGGCCACCCCGGCCTCATAAGCCGACGTCACCGTGACCGAAACCAACAAACCCAGCGCACTGAGCTGGCGGACCACATCGGGCGGCGGCGCACCGAAGGTGAACGACACCAGCTCCGGACGAATGTCGGCCACGACTTCGAGCTTGCGTTCCCACTCGTCGTCATCACCGTGAATGGGTTGTCCCACCTCGACGTGGTAGTACTCGGCGACCTCCGCGAGTTCTTCTGCGTAGTACTCCAGCTGCAACCAGTCGGCGACGCTGGGCTGGGGCACAAAGATATTGGCTCCGATCGGGCCGGTGGTGGCGGCCCGCGCAGCGGAGATGTCATCGGCGAACTGGTCGGCGGTCCGATACCCGCCAGCGACGAAGCCCAGCCCGCCCGCGTTCGACACGGCCGCGGCCAAGGCCGGGGTTCCTGGGCCGCCCGCCATCGGAGCACCCACGATGGGTACCGCGATGTCCCAGAAACCCAGTACCATCGACCTAATTTACCATCGCTCGAAGTTGTTGCAGCAGCTGTCGTTTCGAGGTATACGGGCCGAGAACCGCGGCGCCGTATCGTTTCACCAGCAGCCGGCGGGCCAGTGCGTTGACCTCGTCGACCGTGACCCGATCGATTTGCTGCAAAGTGTGTTCGATAGTGCGGTGCTTGCCGTAGTTCAATTCGCTGCGGCCGATGCGGCTCATTCGCGAGCTGGAATCCTCTAGCCCCAGCACCAGCCCGCCACGCAGCGAACCCTTGGCAATACGGCATTCGGACTCGGTGATGCCGTCGCGTGCCACCGCCTCCAGCACCTCTCTGGTCACGCGCATCACTTCGGCGAAACGTTCCGGAAGACAGGCGGCATACACCGACAGCGCTCCACTGTCAGCGAAGATGTCCAGCGCCGAATAGACCGAATAGGCAAGACCGCGGGACTCGCGGATCTCCTGGAACAGCCGCGAGCTCAATCCGCCGCCGAGCGCGGTATGCAGCACCGACAAAGCCCAGCGGTGCTCCCAGCCACGTCCGGGCGTGCGGACTCCCAACGACACGTGGGTCTGTTCGGCTTCCCGGTCCGCCAGCACCAGCTGCGGGGTGCCGTTGACCCGGCCCGTGCCTTTGCGCGGGGCGACGGGCCGGCGGCCGCGGACCAAGCGTGGCCCGAAGTGCTCGCGCACCAACCCGGCCACCTGGTTGTGGTCGACATTGCCGGCTACCGCGACGACCATCCGATCCGGTGTGTAGCGGCGCATGTGAAACGAGTGCAGCTGGGCTCGCGTCATCGCCGAGACGGATTGCGTACTGCCGATCACCGGCCGGCCGACCGGATGGTCACCGTACATGGCCGTCAAGAACATGTCCGCCAGTGCGTCCTCGGGGTCATCGTCGCGCATCGCGATCTCCTCGAGAACGACGTCACGTTCCAGCTCGACATCGTCGGCGGCGCAGCGTCCGTTGAGCACCACGTCGGCCACCAGTTCCACGGCCAGCTCTAGGTCGTTGTCGAGCACGTGCGCGTAGTAGCAGGTGTGCTCCTTGGCGGTGAACGCGTTGAGCTCCCCACCGACGGCGTCCATCGCCTGAGCGATGTCCACCGCGGTGCGGGTCGGGGTCGACTTGAAGAGCAGGTGCTCGAGGAAGTGCGCGGCACCGGCCACCGTCGTGCCCTCGTCCCGCGACCCGACCCCTACCCAGACCCCGACCGACGCGGAGCGCACCGCAGGCAGGTATTCGGTGACGACCCGCAGACCGCCCGGCAGTGTGGTGCGGCGCAGTGCCGGGACGGCCGCAGGGTCAGCTGCTTGCCGTGGCGGCATCGGCCGGCGCCGGGGAATCGGCGGCCGCCGCAGCGGCTGAATCGTCGTCCTCGGCCACCAACACCAGCGAGATCTTGCCGCGCTTGTCGATGTCGGCGATCTCCACCCGCAGCTTGTCGCCGACATTGACGACGTCCTCGACCTTGGCGATGCGCTTGCCCTTGCCCAGCTTGGAGATGTGCACCAGGCCATCGCGACCGGGCAGCAGCGACACAAAGGCACCGAAGTCGGTCGTCTTGACCACCGCGCCCAGGAACCGCTCACCAACGGTAGGCAGTTGCGGGTTGGCGATGGCGTTGATCTTGTCGATGGCAGCCTGAGCCGACGGCCCGTCGGTGGCGCCGACGAACACGGTGCCATCGTCCTCGATGGAGATTTGCGCGCCGGTCTCCTCGGTGATCGAGTTGATGACCTTGCCCTTGGGCCCGATCACCTCACCGATCTTGTCCACCGGAACCTTGATGGTGGTCACCCGAGGCGCGTACGGGCTCATCTCGTCGGGCGTGTCAATGGCCTCGGCCATGACCTCGAGGATGGTCAGGCGCGCATCCTTCGCCTGGGCCAGCGCACCGGCCAGAACCTGCGACGGGATCCCATCGAGCTTGGTGTCCAGCTGCAGTGCAGTGACGAAGTCCTTGGTTCCGGCGACCTTGAAGTCCATGTCACCGAACGCGTCTTCGGCGCCCAGGATGTCGGTCAAGGTGACGAAACGGCGCTCGGTCTTGCCGTCCACCTCGACATCGTCGGACACCAGGCCCATGGCGATACCGGCCACCGGCGCCTTCAACGGCACGCCGGCGTTGAGCAGCGCCAGCGTCGAAGCGCACACCGACCCCATCGAGGTCGAGCCGTTGGAACCCAGCGCTTCGGATACCTGGCGAATGGCGTACGGGAATTCCTCAACGCTGGGCAGCACCGGCATCAGCGCCCGCTCCGCCAGCGCACCGTGCCCGATCTCCCGTCGCTTGGGCGAACCGACCCGGCCGGTCTCACCAGTGGAGAACGGCGGGAAGTTGTAGTGGTGCATGTACCGCTTGGTGGTCTCCGGCCCCAGCGAGTCGATCTGCTGCGCCATCTTGACCATGTCGAGCGTGGTCACGCCGAGAATCTGGGTCTCACCGCGCTCGAATAGCGCGCTGCCGTGGGCCCGCGGAACCAGGGCGACTTCGGCCGACAATGCGCGGATGTCGGTGATGCCGCGGCCGTCGATGCGGAAGTGATCGGTGACGATGCGCTGCCGTACCAGCTTCTTGGTCAGCGAGCGAAACGCGGCGCCGATCTCTTTTTCCCGGCCCTCGTAGGTGTCGGCCAGCCGTTCGAGCACCTCGGCCTTGATTTCCTCGGTGCGCTGGTTTCGTTCGGCCTTACCACCGATGGTCAACGCCGCGGCCAGTCCATCGGTAGCCACCGAGGACACCGCGTAGTAGACGTCGTCGCCGTATTCGGGGAACACCGGATATTCGGCACCGGTCTTGGCGGTGGCCCCAGATGCGTCGGCCAGCTCCTGCTGCGCGGTGCACAGCGCCGCGATGAACGGCTTGGCCGCTTCCAGACCCTGCGCGACCACGCTCTCGGTCGGCGCCGGGGCGCCACCCTCAACCAGCTCGATGACCTTGTCGGTGGCCTCGGCCTCGACCATCATGATCGCGACGTCGGGCGTGCCGTCTTCCTCGGTGCCGACAATCCGTCCGGCAACCACCATGTCGAACACGGCGCGCTCGAGCTGCTCGACGTTGGGGAATGCGACCCACTGGCCGTCGATGAGGGCCACCCGCACGCCCCCGACGGGACCGGAGAACGGCAGCCCGGCCAGTTGGGTCGAGGCCGACGCGGCGTTGATCGCCACCACGTCGTACAGGTCGTTGGGGTCCAGGCTCAGGATCGTCACCACGACCTGGATCTCGTTGCGCAGTCCGTTGACGAACGACGGCCGCAGCGGGCGGTCGATGAGCCGGCAGGTCAGGATCGCATCGGTGGAGGGGCGGCCCTCACGACGGAAGAACGAACCGGGGATGCGGCCGGCGGCATACATCCGCTCTTCGACATCGACGGTCAGCGGAAAGAAGTCGAAATGCTCTTTGGGGTTCTTGCTGGCGGTGGTCGCCGACAGCAACATGTTCTCGTCGTCGAGGTATGCGACCACCGAGCCGGCGGCCTGCTGGGCCAATCGGCCAGTCTCGAAACGGATGGTGCGGGTGCCGAAGCTCCCGTTGTCGATGGTGGCGGTTGCTTCGAACACGCCTTCTTCAGTTTCAGCTACAGACATAACGTCCGTGCGGCCCTCTCTGGGTTATTCAGCTGTTTCGCGGCGTCACACGCAACCCGATGAGTTTGCAGGACTCCTCGCGGACCCAGATGGGCCGGCCTGGATGCGGCTACGGCCGTCGATCGAAGCGGCCGGACTTTCCCCAGATCCGGGGTGCCCGGCAGCCACTACCGAAGACCGCCCGATACAGGCAGGGCTGCTCCCTCGGACATACGTAGCGACTCGCTGGAACGGCGCACGCGGATCTGCGTGAACCGCACCACAGTGCCTGGGCCGAATGGGCCCAGAACTTCCTCACTGTACACCGGCCAATTCGCCACGATGCCCGGCCATGATGGGAACCTGTCGACGATTATCGAGGGCTCCGGTTCTAAGCCAATTCCAGTTCCGTGAAATCGTCGGCGACCTTCTCGAGCTCGCCCAACTCGTGGTCCCAGCAGAAGACCTCGTCGCGCAATGCCGAACCATTCACACCAGGCAACAAGACGAGCCGGTCGCCGCAACCGTTGGCCCCAATGGCGACGGCGTTGACCGGAAAGCCGAACCATTCCTTGGAGCTTGCCGTCTCGCGGACAATGTCATTGCAGGTCCGCTTCAGCCGCTGTTTGTCGCTCGTGTCGAAGAAGGGGTGCAAGTCCCAGACGTCCGACGACGTCTCGACAGCCCCACCGTTATCGGCCATCATCTTCGCCCGGAACGCCGCGGGGAAGGTAACTCCGAGCTTCTCCTCGGTGTCGAGGATGTACTTCTCAGCGACCGGGAAGGGCATCAACTTCTCCTGATGGAACGATCAAACTCACCCACTACGTCTGGGAACTGCCGCCGACGTCCTCCACACAGACAACGAACCGCCGTTCGGTGTAGGTGTAGCCCACACCGCTGGCGCACTGATCCACGGTGACCGGGGATGCGACATCTTGGAGAATCTGGGTGGCCCGTTGCCGGTGCGGCGCCGACGCGTCGTTGCAGCCCACTCGAAACGGGTCGGTCTTGTGGTCCGGGTCGACACTCATACAACTGCCCAGCACCCAGTCGACGTCCAGGCACAGGGTGCTGTTTGCGCCGCCCAGCACGTTGCGGCTGGAGTACGACGAATCCACGTCGGCCGGGCACTCCGTGTGGTCGGTCCCATCCTTGGCGACGGCAACGACCTTGAAGTTGGAGTCCTCGCTGCCGCACGCAGCCTTGGTGGCCTGCGGCCGGTCCGGCGGTCCGGCAAGTTTGAGGCAGTCACCCACCGCCAGGTCGGCGGCCTTGGTGGTTGACGAGCAACCCACCAAGACGCCGGATGCCGGCACCGCCAGAACCATCAGCACGGCCAAGAACAAGGCGCGCATCGCGCCGGGGGTCAGCGACGCAGGCCCAGACGCTCAATGAGCGAGCGATAGCGCTGCACATCGATCTGGGAGATGTACTTGATCAGCCGGCGCCGGCGCCCCACCAGGAGCAGCAGTCCACGCCGCGAGTGGTGGTCGTGCTTGTGCACCTTGAGGTGCTCGGTGAGGTCAGAGATCCGCTTGGTCAGCAGCGCAATCTGCGCCTCCGGGGATCCGGTGTCGGTCTCATGAAGACCGTAGGAATTCAGAATTTCCTTTTTCTGCTCGGCAGTCAGCGCCACGAAACATCTCCATCAATTGGTCCGCGATCAGGGATTAGCCGGCGCGGCCACCGCGAACCGCAGCACGCGCCGATGTCGTCGGGCAGTCTAGCAGCGGTGTGGCCGACAGACACAAACGCCGCGGGTCAGCCGGTCGACAGCAGGACCCGGGTCCGTTCGGTATCCGCCCCGATCTCGGCGACCAATTCGGGCACGGAAGCGAATTTCTTCTGGCCTCGGATGCGGGCAACAAAGTCCAGCGCCACGTGCTGACCGTAGAGGTCCGCGGCGGTGTCCAGGACAAACGCCTCGACCGTGCGGGTGCGTCCGGAGAACGTCGGGTTGGTCCCGACCGAGACGGCCGCCTGGTAACGCTCCCCCGGTATGACCGCGCCGGTCACCGGGCCGTGTCCCAGGACGGTGAACCAGGCGGCGTAGACCCCGTCGGCCGGTATGGCCGAATACATCGGCGGCGCAACGTTAGCGGTGGGGAACCCCAGTTCGGCGCCACGCCCGTAGCCGCGGACCACGACGCCCTCGACACGATGCGGGCGGCCCAGGGCTTCGGTGGCCGCCATGACATCACCGGCGTCCACACACGACCGGATGTAGGTGGACGAGAACGTCACGGTCTCGTTGCTGTGGTGCTCGGACACCAGCGACATGGCCTCCACGGCGAACCCGAATCGCTCGCCGGCGTGGCGCAGGGTGTCGACGCTGCCGGCCGCCTTCTTGCCGAAGGTGAAGTTCTCACCGACCACGACCTCGACCACGTGCAGGTGCTCGACCAGCAGTTCGTGGATGAAGCGATCCGGTGTGAGCTTCATGAAATCGGTGGTGAACGGCATCACCAGGAACACGTCGATGCCCAGCTCTTCGACCAATTCAGCGCGACGGGTCAGCGTCGTCAGCTGCGCCGGGTGGCTGCCGGGGTAGACCACTTCCATCGGGTGTGGATCGAAGGTCATCATCACGGTCGGCACGCCGCGCGCCCTGCCGGCCTTCACGGCGTGCGCGATCAACTCGGCATGCCCGCGGTGCACACCGTCGAATACCCCGACGGTGAGCACGCACCTGCCCCAGTCCGTGGGGATCTCGTCCTGGCCACGCCACCGCTGCACAACCGCAAGCCTACGGCGCGATGGGACCGCGGCGTACAGCATCGCTGGGGTTGGCGGGTCTTGCCGGCACTGTCCGAGCGGGTTCGGCGCGCGCTCGGACGGTCATCGGGGTCCACCGGGACACGCTCGTTTGGCGGGCTGGACCGCCGATCAGGCGTGGGTTGCCTAAACTTTCTCCTTGTGAGGGCTGACGAGGAGCCTGGCGGTCTCACCACGGTTGCCCAGGACTATCTGAAAGTCATTTGGACGGCGCAGGAGTGGTCGCGGGAAAGGGTCAGCACCAAGATGCTGGCGGAGAAGATCGGCGTGTCGGCCAGCACCGCTTCGGAGTCGATACGCAAACTCGCCGAGCAGGGCTTGGTCGACCACGAAAAGTACGGTGCAGTGACCCTGACCGACTCGGCGCGGCGAGCCGCGCTGACGATGGTGCGCCGGCACCGGCTCTTGGAAACCTTCCTGGTCAATGAGCTCGGCTACGGCTGGGATGAGGTGCACGACGAGGCCGAGGTGCTCGAGCACGCGGTATCGGATCGCCTGGTGGCCCGGATCGACGCGAAGCTGGGCTTCCCGCGGCGGGATCCCCATGGTGATCCCATTCCCGCCTCCGACGGGCAAGTGCCCACCCCACCGGCCCGCCAGCTGTGGGCCTGTCGGGATGGTGACACCGCGACCGTGGCACGCATATCCGATGCCGACCCGGAGATGCTGCGGTATTTCGACAGTGTCGGGATCAACCTCGACTCGCAGCTGCGGGTCCTGACCCGGCGTGAGTTCGCCGGCATGATCTCGGTGGCGATCGAATCGGCCGACGGCGCCGCGAACACGGTCGATTTGGGGAGCCCCGCGGCGCGAGCGATCTGGGTGGTGGCCTGATCGGTCTGATCCGACCTCAGCCAAGAAGGCCCTTGGCGATGTGAGTTACCTGGACCTCATTGCTTCCGGCATAGATCATCAGCGACTTTGCATCGCGCGCAAGCTGTTCCACCCGGTACTCGGCCATGTAGCCGTTGCCGCCAAATAACTGGACGGCCTCCATCGCGACGTCGGTGGCGGCTTCGGAGGAGTACAGCTTGATCGCCGACGCTTCGGCCAGTGTCGGTTCCCTGCCCGCCTTGAACTTCTCGAGTGTCTGAAAGACCATGTTCTCGACGTTGATTCGGGCCACCTCCATCTTGGCCAGCTTGAGCTGGATCAGTTGGAACTGCCCGATGTTCTTGCCCCACAACGTACGAGTCTTTGCGTAGTCCACGCACAATCGGTGACATTCGTTGATGATGCCCAGCGCCATCAGCGCCACCCCGAGACGTTCCACGGCGAAATTGGCACGGGCGCTCTCACGTCCGTCACCGTCGCCGTGGTGTTCACTCTCGCCGAGCAGACGGTCCGGAGTCAGCCGCACGTTGTCGAAGAACAACTCACCGGCCGGCGAGGACATCATGCCCATTTTCTTGAATGGCTTGCCTTGCGTGAGGCCTGCCATACCCGATTCGAGCACAAAGATGAGTACCGGCCGGTCCCGCCGGTCCGAGGACGTGGCTCCGGCCTCGTCGAGTTTGGCGTACACCAACAACACGTCGGCGTAAGGACCGTTGGTGATGAAAGTCTTCTGACCGTTGAGGATGTAGTCGGCGCCGTCACGTTTGACGTGAGTCTTCATGCCGCCGAACGCATCCGAGTCGGAATCCGGCTCGGTGATCGCCCAGGCCGCGATCTTTTCCAGCGTCATCAACTCGGGCAACCAGCGCTGCTTCTGCGCCAGCGTGCCGCGGCTCATGATGGTCGCCGCGCCCAATCCAAGGCTCACCGCGACCGTGCTCAGCAAGCCGATGCTGACTCCGGCGAGCTCGGACACCAGCACCGCGGCCCATCGACGCCTGGGGCCCCAGGCCACCCGAACCGCTGGTTCGGTGCCGCTTTTCGCCTTGGTTGGCGCGCTCGGCGTCCAATATCGACTTGACCGATTCGGCGGCCAGCACATCCAAACCGAACTGACTGAACAGCTTGCGCATGATCGGATACGGCGATAGCGCACCGGTTTCCAGTTCATCCAGATTTGGCCGAATCTCCCTGTCGATGAATTGACGAACCGCGTCGCGCATCATCAGATCTGTGTCGGACCACTCGATCATCGGAGCCGCCTCGCCGCCCGCTCGCCGCTCAGCGTTCGGCGCGCTGGTAGGCGGTGACCACGGCGGCGCCACCGAGCCCGATATTGTGCTGTAGCGCGGCCGTGACGTTGTCGACCTGCCTCCTGTCGGCGGTGCCACGAAGCTGCCAGGTGAGTTCGCAGCACTGGGCCAGACCGGTCGCACCGAGCGGATGCCCCTTGGAGATCAGCCCACCCGAAGGGTTGACCACCCAACGTCCGCCGTAGGTGGTGTCGCCGTTGTCGATCAGTTTGGGCGCCTCACCTTGGCCACACAGGCCCAGCGCTTCGTAGAGCAACAACTCGTTGGCCGAGAAGCAGTCGTGCAGCTCGATCACTTGAAAGTCTTCGGGGCCAAGTCCAGATTGTTGGTAAACGCGCTGTGCCGCTTGAACATTCATGTCGTATCCGATGAGGTTCTTGGCGCTGCCGTCGAAGGTCGACGCGAAGTCGGTGGTCATGGCCTGGCCGACGATCTCGACCGCTCGCCCGGCCAGCCCGTGGCTGTCGACGAAGGATTCCGACGCCAGGATCGCCGCCCCCGAGCCGTCTGAGGTCGGCGAACACTGCAGCTTGGTGAGTGGTTCGTAGATCATCCGCGACGCCAGGATGTCGTCGAGCGTGTAGGCCTCCTGGAACTGCGCGAACGGGTTGTTGACCGAATGCTTGTGGTTCTTGAAGCCAATCTTGGCGAAGTGCTCGGCCGTGCTGCCGTACTGCTGCATGTGTTCGCGTCCGGCGGCCCCAAACATCCAGGGAGCCACCGGAAACGCGAATTCGGCTATTTGGGCCAGCGCCTTGACGTGTTTGTCCATCGGTTGCGTGCGGTCGTCGTAGGACGAGGACAGCGAGCCCGGCTTCATCTTCTCGAAGCCCAGCGCGACGGTGCAGTCGGCGAGTCCGCCGCGGATCGCCTGTGCCGCCAGGAACAACGCGGTGGAACCGGTGGAGCAGTTGTTGTTGACGTTGACGACCGGAATGCCCGTCATACCCAGCTCGTAGACCGCCCGCTGACCCGACGTCGACTCTCCATAGACATAGCCGACGTAGGCGTGCTCGACTTCGCGGTACTCGATGCCGGCGTCATTGAGCGCGTTGGTTCCCGACTCGCGCGCCATGTCGGGATAATCCCAGCCTTCACGACAACCCGGCTTCTCAAACTTCGTCATGCCGACGCCGATGACAAAAACCCTGTTCGACCCGTTGTTAGGCATCTTTACCCCTACTACCCTTCCAGGCCCCCCTTAGCGGCTGAAAGGCCGGAACGACCCCTCTTGCACAGTGTGCAACCCGGCCGCATCGACTTTAGGGGCGGGTCCCCTACATCGTCGCCGGGCGGATCACCACCACCGACTTGGTGCGGCGCCCCTCGTCGCGCAACAGCGCAATCACCCGGCCATCGGCATCGCTGGCGGCGTAGATGCCGTCGATTCCGGCCGGTTCAAGGGGACGACCGTTGCCCACGGACTGAGATTCGTCGACGGTGAGGTCGCGGCGCGGAAACATCAGCAGGCAGGCCTGATCGAGGGTCAGGCTCAGCGCCGGCCGCTCGGCCAGCTCGTCGAGTGACGCGGCCTGGGACAGGTCGAAGTGACTAACGCGAGTGCGCCGCAGCGACGTCAAATGGCCGCCCACATCGAGCGCCGCACCAAGATCGCGCGCCAGGGCGCGGATGTAGGTCCCTGACGAGCAGTCGACTTCGACGTCGATATCGATCACATCGGCGCCGCGCCGAAGATCCATCAGCTCGAATCGGTCGATGCGCACCGGGCGCGCCGCAAGCTCGACCGTCTGGCCTTCCCGGGCCAGTTGATACGCGCGCCGGCCGTCCACCTTGATCGCGCTGACCGCCGACGGAACTTGTCTGATGTCGCCAGTCAAATCCAAGATCGCCGCCGCGATTGCCTCGGGTGCGACATGTTCGGCGGACACCGAGGCCAGCGGCTCGCCTTCGGCGTCCTCGGTGGAGGTCGTCTGGCCCAACCGGATGGTGGCGGCGTACGACTTCGACGTGGCGGTCAGCAGGCCAAGGATCTTGGTGGCACGCTCGATGCCGATCACCAGCACACCGGTGGCCATCGGGTCCAGGGTTCCCGCGTGGCCGACCCGGCGGGTGCCAAAGATCCTGCGGCAGCGCCCAACCACGTCGTGGCTGGTCATTGCGCCCGGCTTGTCGACCACAACGATGCCCGGGCCAAAGCCGGGACCGGCGTTCTGCCGGCTCATAGCACGATCGCGGTCAGCACCAGCCCGCGCTCAACCGACCATCGACCGTGAAGTGTCGTCAGGGGCGGGCCCCACAGCGCACTCGGATCGATCAAGATGCGGGAGACAAAGCGGCCGGTCCGCCCCGAGTCGTCGGCCTCGAACGTGATGTGCGCGTCCTCGAATCCCAGCCACCGATTGGTCAGCGGAAACCATACTTTGTAGGTTGCTTCCTTGGCGCAGAACAGTATTCGGTCCCAGTGCAGGCCGTCCGGCATTGCCGACGGTATCTCGTCGCGCTCTTCGGGCAGGCTGATCGCATCGAGCACGCCGTTGGGCAACACGTCATGCGGTTCGGCGTCGATGCCCACCGAACGCACCGCGGCGCTGCGACCGACCACGGCACCGCGGTAGCCCGAGCAGTGGGTGAGGCTACCCACCACGCCGTCGGGCCAGCACGGTTGCCCCTTGTCGCCCTTGAGAATCGGCACCGGCGGCACACCGAGGTCGCCCAACGCGACGCGAGCACAGTGGCGGACGGTGATGAACTCGTTGCGCCGCTTGGCAACCGACCTGGCGATCAGTGGTTCCTCTTCGGGCAGCGGCACCAGGCCGGGCGGGTCCGAGTACAGCTCCGCATACGCCAGATCATCGACCACGGTGCCGGGTAGAACCGACGACACCAACATGCTGATTGTCACCGCTCCTGCCGCTGCCGCAGTCTTTCCCGGAACTTGGTGGCCTGCGCCCTCATCTCCGGAGTGATCACGAAATGACCGCCGAAGTCGTTGAGGTACCCCGGCGCGTACTGGGGGTCCGGCAACACCTGACGCAGCCAGCTGTAGGGCTTGCGTCGACGCCATTCCCGCGGGTAGCCCACCGACACCTCTTCAAAGCGCACGCCGTCATGCCATGTGGTGCGCGGGATGTGCAGATGGCCGTAGACCGAACACAGCGCGTTGTAGCGGGTATGCCAGTCGGCCGTCTTGGTGGTTCCACACCACATCGAGAATTCCGGGTAGAACATCGCGTCACACGGTTCGCGCAGCAGCGGGAAGTGATTCACCAGCACGGTGGGCTGCATCCAGTCGAGCTGTTCGAGACGGGCGCGGGTAGCGGCAACCCGCTCGCGGCACCAGGCATCCCGGGTGGCATAGGGCTCGGGCGAGAGCAGGAATTCGTCGGTGGCCACCACATTGCGTTGCTTGGCGATGGCCATACCCTCGGCTTTGGTGGTCGCGCCGCTGGGCAGAAACGAGTAGTCGTACAGCAAGAACATCGGCACGATGGTGGCCGGGCCACCCCGTTCGGTCCATACCGGGAAGGGGTGCTCGGGTGTCACCACGCCCATTTCGTCGCACATGTTGACCAGGTAGTCATAGCGCGCCCGGCCAAAAATCTGCATCGGATCGCGGGTGGTGGTCCAAAGCTCATGGTTTCCGGGCACCCAGATCACCTTTGCGAATCGCCGCCGCAGCAAGTCCAGCGACCAACGAATCTCGTCGGTGCGCTCGGCAACGTCGCCGGCGACGATCAGCCAGTCCTCTGGCGAGGAGGGGTACAGCGACTCGGTGACCGGCTTGTTGCCCATATGACCGGTGTGCAGATCGGAGACAGCCCACAACGTCGGCTGCGCCCCGCCGGTCGATTCGTGTCCTGTCACGACTCACCAGCCTAACGACCCGGTGAAGTGGAGACGAAATCCTTGGGTCCCGCACACCTCGGGCGCAGCGGCGGGGTTCAAGGCCCCAGGCTAAGGGGTCGGCGGTGGGCTGGGTGTGTCGGTCTCACTGATCCGGCAGTCCGACTGCGCCGTGAGCGATGAGGCCACCTGGGTGCCCAGTTTGAACTCGACGCCCCCGTGCCCAGCGAGGTAGACGTCATGGTCACCCGGCTTGTCCTTCATCACCCCAAAGGTGGTGGCACCGAACTGCTGCCCACCATCTTTGACAATCCGAACAGCCTGCGGCCACTTGTCGTCGGGAATCGGCCCGCTGAATCCGACCATGAAATACGCCGTTCTGGCCCTGGTCCACTCGTAATCGCCTCCACACCCATTCCAGCTGTCCACATCCATCGACCAGGTCAACCCCGGCACCAGGGCCGCGATCGCATCGGCCATCCGGGTCACCGCGGCGCGGTACTGATCCTTGGCCGCCTCCAACGAAGGCTTGGCCCGCAACGGGTTCTCCAGTTCAGCAACCTTCTCCGGACTCAACGGGCCCTCCTGCTCACCACCACGCCCAAGACCACCAGAACCACTGGAACCACATCCCAGCACCAGCACACAAACCAGCGCCAGCAACCCCACCAGCCGCCACCGCATCAATACCCCCCTTCACACCGCTGCGGCAGGCGCCGACAAGCACCGTCCGGCAACCGGCTACGGGGGCGGCGGTGGGCTGGGTGTGTCGGTTTCACTGATCCGGCAGTCCGACTGCGCCGTGAGCGATGAGGCCACCTGGGTGCCCAGTTTGAACTCGACGCCCCCGTGCCCAGCGAGGTAGACGTCATGGTCACCCGGCTTGTCCTTCATCACCCCAAAGGTGATGGCGCCGAACTGCTGCCCACCATCTTTGACAATCCGAACAGCCTGCGGCCACTTGTCGTCGGGAATCGGCCCGCTGAATCCGACCATGAAATACGCCATTTTGGCGTTGGTCCAGACGTACTCGCCACCGCAATGATTCCAGCTGTCCACATCCATCGACCAGGTCAACCCCGGCACCAGAGCCGCGATCGCATCGGCCATCCGGGTCACCGCCGCGCGGTACTGATCCTTGGCCGCCTCCAACGAAGGCTTGGCCCGCAACGGGTTCTCCAGTTCAGCAACCTTCTCCGGACTCAACGGGCCCTCCTGCTCACCACCACGCCCAAGACCACCAGAACCACTGGAACCGCACCCCAGCACCAGCACACAAACCAGCGCCAACAACCCCACCAGCCGCCACCGCATCAATGCCCTCCCGCCAATACGTGGCCGGGCGCTGCCGGCATCCCGCCGCCCAGAACCGGCGGAAGCAACGGCGCGCCGACCTTATTGTCCGGCAGCCCAGCGGCGATCGCCGCCAGGTTATAGCCCGACATCCGCAGCTGTGGCTGCCCGGCGGCATCTTGGAAGACTCGCGGATAATCACCATGGGCATACACCCCGTCCCGCCAGATCCCACCGGGATCGAAACCGGCCTGTGACGACAACTCCGTCAAGCCGGGAGTCAGATACGGGTCCGGCCCCCAACCGTGCAGCGGGGCCAGCGGGGCCACCACGCCGGTGATCAAATCGTGCGGCGCCTGCATGACATAAGCATGCCCGTGCTCGAGTCCCAGTTGAGCCGGGCTGTAGAGCTCCAGGCCGGGTGAACCGTAGAACACGACATCGTTGACGGGATGCGCGCCATGGGCGTTGAGGTCCTGCAGGGCCAGCGACGCCGTCAACGAGCCATAGGAGTGCCCCAACACGGTGAGGTGGCCGGAGGGGTTATTGGCGCGCACCTGCTGCAAATACCTGGACAAATCGCCGGCGCCCGCACGTGCCTGCCCATCGGTCATGGTCTGCCACAGGTCACCCGCAGTTGCGGTGTCGAGCGGGTTGGGGGGCGGCTCATAGCCCATCCAGGCGATCGCGGCGACCGACGTCGGTTTGCCGGCATTCTTCAACTGCCGCATTTCTTCGCTTTGTAGATTCCGCGCCTCTGTGACCATGCCCGGCAGGGTGCCCCGGGTGGTGGAACCGACTCCGGGCACGGTCACCGAAACATTGGCTGCGGTGTCCGGATTACCCACAGCCACCGCAGCCAGCACCTGCTGGTGCGGGTCGTCCGGAACCCGCAACTGGGCCAGGTAGGTTTCCGGGGCGTTTCGCAGTGCCTGATCAACAGCATCTAGATCGCCCAGCCGGCCCTTGGCGGCGGTCAGCTGATCGCCAAGGGCGGCGAGCTGGCCCATCGCATCGCTGTCGAGGATGCCGTTGTTGTAGTCGCTGGCGGCCCGCGCCGCCAGCTGGTCATAGCGCCCCTGCAACTGCCCAATCCGGGCTCGCAGCTTGGCGCGTTCCTCACGCAACAGCTCCTCGTTGGCATCGCTGGCCCGCTGAGTCGGTGTCAGTCCCTCGGGTCCGACCGGCGCACCGGCCTCGGCCGGGATGGGCGAATCACCGTCGGCCATGTTGACCGCTGACGCCAATTCCTCGTCGATGGTGTTCGCCTCAACCACAATCGCCCCCAGGTCAGCCTGCAGCTCGGCTTGCTTGGCAAGCACCCGCGCCCATTCGGACTCGGTGTGGCGCAAGCCCGCAATCGGCACCACCCGGCTGCTCAGCGCATCGATCTGCAGTTCGGCGGCCGCGGCGGCATTGCGCAACGCGGCCAACTCCGATTGGACCTTCACAATCCCATCAGCGGCCCGATCCGCCGCCCTCGCAACTGCCAACGCTTCATTACCGTGGGCGTCGAGATCGCGGCGAAGTCCCGCGTTCTGATGCGCGGCAGCCTCGGCGGTCTTGCCACGGGAGTTGGCAAAAATCGACAGCGTGGCCAGCTGACGCGACACCTCCAAGCTCACCTGGACTCGGGCGGTGGCCGCGTGGAACACCTCCCGAACCGCTTGCGCGTCCCACCGATCGATATCGGCGACCGTCAGCGACATCGATCAAAACCAACGCCCACTTGGGCGAGCGCGCGGGCCCGCTCCTCCTCCGCCGCCGCATGCGCGACGGCGGCTTGATGCAGGCCGCGTGCATGATCGCCGATTCTGCTCAACAACGCCCTCGACATTTCCAACCAGTCGTCCATGGCGGCATTGAGAGCCAGCGCCGACGCGCCCTGCCACCCGGACTGAGCGGCCTGGATCCGATGATCGGACGACAAATGTCCGGCCGCCAAGTCCTCCCCCTGCCCGGTGACATGCGCCGCTGAGCGCACCCATTGCTCCGGGTTGATCTCAAACACCCAGACATTCTTGCACTGGGCGCCACCAAGCGCACTTCATCGCGGGTCAGGGCGAAATTCGAGCTGCGCCACGCTCGAGTTGGCCACCAAGAAATCAACCCCCCGGACTAGAACAAGTTCTCGTTTGACTGTGGCGGCGCGGAGCCGACTTGTACACTCCGGGCAAAGGGACCGCCCAAAGGCAGGGGGTGTCGTGCTTACCAAAGTGCGTCTGGCCGGAGCGCTTGGCGCACTGGTCGCAGCGGCGGTGATCGGCTGGCAGGGCGTCGCGCCGGCCCCCACCAGAGGCGAAAACATCGATCTGCGCTCAACCACCGCGCCGCTGTCGAGCACGATGAAGAGCCCGATCGTGGAGACCAACAACGTACGCCCGTTCGACGCGTGCGAAGACATCCCGTTCGACGCCGTGCAGCGACTCGGTCTGGCCTACACGCCGCCTGAACACGAGGATGGGTTGCGGTGCCACTTCGATGCGGGCAACTACCAGATGGCCGTCGAAACGATCGTCTGGCGCACCTACGCTCAGACCCTGCCGCCGGATGCCATCGAGACCACTATCGCGGGCCACCGGGCGGCTCAGTACTGGGTGATGAAGCCGACCTATCACAACAGCTTCTGGTTCTCCTCCTGCATGGTCACCTTCAAAACCAGCTACGGGGTGATCCAGCAGTCGCTCTACTACTCCACCGTCTACTCCGAGCCCGATGTCGACTGCCAGGCAACCAACCTGCAGCGGGCAAATGAACTTGCCCCCTACTACGTTTTCTAGCTCCGCTAGCGAGCGTGGCTAACCTGGGGATATGAGCATCACTTCAACCGACGTCGGGCAGCCCACGCTGCGCGCCTTGACCAAACGAGTCGGCGGCAGCGCGGCCGGCGGCGCTCTCGGCGGCTTATTGGGCCTACCGCGCGCGACCACTCGCTACACCGTGAGCCGCGTCGGAGTCCCGATGCGCGACGGTGTCCACCTGGTGGCCGACCACTACTGCCCCACTACGTCGCGACCTGCCGGGACCGTGCTGGTCCGCGGACCCTACGGGCGCGGATTTCCGTTCTCGTTGGTGTTCGCCCGCCTGTATGCCGCCCGCGGCTACCACGTCGTGCTGCAGAGCGTGCGGGGAACCTTCGGGTCCGCCGGGCAGTTCGAGCCAATGGTCAACGAGGCGGCCGACGGCGCGGACACCGTCGAGTGGCTGCGCCGGCAGCCCTGGTTCACCGGCCGGTTCGCCACCATCGGGGTGTCCTACCTGGGGTTCACCCAGTGGGCGTTGTTGCAGGATCCGCCTCCGGAGCTGGCCGCGGCGGTGATCACCGCGGGCCCCCACGACTTGCGGTCCTCGGTCTGGGGCACCGGCTCGTTTGCCATCAACGACTTCCTGGGCTGGAGCGAGTTGGTCGCCCGCCAGGAGGATCCGGTGCGCATCCGGACCGGAATCCGCCAACTGACCGCCCCGCGCCGGGTGGCGCGAGCGGCGGCCGAATTACCGATGGGTGAATCGGCCAGGACGCTGCTCGGTACGGGGGCGCCGTGGTTCGAATCGTGGCTCGAGCACACCGACCACAGCGATCCGTTTTGGGACCGGATGCGCTCCCCGGACGCATTGGACCGGGTGCAGGTTCCGGTACTTCTGGTCGGCGGTTGGCAAGACGTCTTTGTGCAACAAACGTTGCAGCAGTATCGGCATCTGCGCGACCGCGGCGTGGACGTCGCGCTGACCATCGGCCCCTGGACTCACTCGCAGCTACTCAGCAAAGGGCTGGCCGTCAGCGCACAAGAGACGTTGGACTGGCTCGACACCCACCTGGGCGGCACGGCCGAGTTGCGCCGGCCCGACGCGGTTCGCGTCTACGTGACCGGCGAGGGCTGGCGCCACCTTTCGGACTGGCCGCCGAAAACCACTGACCATGAGCTCTACCTGCACCCCACCGGCCGCCTCAGCGAGATCGCGCCGCCCGACGCAACGACACCGGCAACGTTCCGCTACGACCCCACCGATCCCACCCCGACCATCGGCGGCCCGCTGTTGTCCTCCAAAGCCGGCTATCGCAACGACAGTCGGCTCGCGTCACGCAATGACGTGCTCACCTTTACCGGCTCCGCGCTGACCCATGATCTGTGGATTCACGGGCACCCGGTGATCGAGTTGACCCACAGCTCGGACAATCCCAACGTCGACGTGTTTGTCCGGATCAGTGAGGTCGACAGCAACGGGCGATCCCGCAACGTCAGTGACGGTTACCAGCGACTGGGCGACGCGCCCGAAACGGTCCGCATCGAACTCGATCCGATCGCTCACCGCTTCAAGGCCGGCTCGCGTATTCGCGTCTTGATTGCGGGCAGCTGGTTCCCGCGTTATGCCCGCCACCTGGGCACCGACGAGCCGACCCTGACCGGACGGCAGGTGCAACCGGCCACCCACTCGGTGTACTTCGGCCAGTCGCGGCTGCTGCTGGGTGTCGACCAGTCAGCCAACGACATCACGGACGCGGGCAGCGACGAATCACCCGAATGACGCGTCCGCACGGGATCTGCGATTGAGACGAATTAGCCTGGCAGTCAATGCGATTCGGCCGAGAGAGCCGAAATGGCGGCTCGACGGGCTTGGCCCGGAGATGCGCCGACCGCGGATTGAAATGCGCAGTAGCGCAGTGCAGCACGTCAACGATCAATGAGCGCCCAACGCGGGCGCTAGCATCCCTGAACTCCTCCGCCGCGGCACGGTCGGTCAGCAAAATCTGGAGCCGGCAGTTTCCGCCTCTGCACCTCAATAGCACTGCTTTCCATAGCATTTGGGATATCTGCCCGTCATTGATTGCAGCGTCGCGCGATTTGGCTGGGGTGCAGACCCGCGCTGCCTGTGTGGTTCGCGTCCGCGACCGGCTCTGGGTATGCTCGGCTCCCGTCGAGTTCAAGACCGACTTGCTCACACGGCGCAAGCCGCCGGACCCGTACCGATTGGACGGGGTCAAGCCCACCCATGATGGAACTATTGACGATTTGGTGCGTTACATGATCGAGGTATTGACCAGTTGTTCGCTGGGCGGCGCGGGCGCTGTGGTGCCCACCGCCGCGCGATCCGCCCTCAGCGCAGCCGACTTCGGAGTCGAACGGCCCACCGTGCCGGGCGCACGACGTTCACCTGGGGGTTCGCTCACGTGAAGGCCGACCAGAATGCCCACCGGGCCGATGTGACCCCGGCGTTTCAGACTCGAGCGCGCCGCGGTCGGCTCTTAACCCGATTCTGCACCGTTGTTGCAGCCGGGATGCTGACCGCTTCCGCCGTGGCACCGAGCCAGGCGACCCCGGCAGCGGCCGATCGCTGCGATGGTGGACCAGGTTGGGAGTTCACGTCTGACGAGTTCGACAACTCGTATGGCCGGCACGCCTTCGTCGGCAACGGCTACCTGTCGCAACAAGTGCCGCCGGCGGGCATGGGGTATGCGCAGACCGGTGAGGAGACCGGATTCCCCCTCTTCACACCGCGTTTCGACGGCGCTTTCACCGCGGGCTTGTACTCCGTGGCTCCGACCAAGCAGAGCTCCGTGCCCCGGCGTGCCATCGCGGCGATACCCACGTGGTCGACGTTGGAGGTACAGCAAGGCGCCCACAAGTACTCGCCCGATGTGTCCCCGAAGCAGGTGTCGAATTTTCGGCAGACGCTCAACGTCAGGTGCGGGCTACTGCGCACGTCGTTGACGTGGACGACACCAGACGGGCGTGCGACGGACCTGGAGTACCAGGTGCTGGCCGATCGAGCGAACCCGCACGTCGGGGCGGTGCGCCTGAAGATGACGCCGCACTGGAGCGGACCGGCTCAGGTCGTCGACCGAATCGATGGGGCCGGAGCACGGCGGGTACAGCCGACCGGGTCTGGTGCCGACGAAAACACCATTCATGTCGGCTTTTCCACCGACGGGGTGGGTGTGAACGGCGCGGTCGCGTCAACGCTGCAGGCCGGTCCGTCAGCAAAGGTGCGCGAACACCACCACCGCGCCGACGGTCTGACCGCTGAGCATGCCGTCGATTTCCAAGTCGAGCCGGGTCACACCTACGAATTCGCAAAGTTCGTGGGCGTGGACACCAGGCGCCGAGATGCCTCGACCGCGGTGCGGTTCTCCCGGGATGCGGCCGAGCGCGGTTGGGGCAATGTGTTCGCGACGCATGCCGAGCAGTGGTCGCGGCTGTGGCGAAGCGACGTCCGAGTTGTCGGGCGTCCACAGCTGCAGGACGCGTTGCGTTCAACGAACTACGCCCTGCTGTCCAGCATCCGTGAGGGTCAGGCCAGCAGCGTCGCGCCGGCCGGGCTGAGCAGTGACAACTACGCCGGGCTGATCTTTTGGGATACCGAGCTGTGGATGTACCCGAATCTGCTGCTCGCGCACCCCGAAATCGCGCGCAACATCATCGATTACCGGGTGACAACGCTGCCGGCAGCGCGCCGTAACGCGCAATCGATCGGCGAGAAGGGCGCTTTCTACCCGTGGACGAGTGCGGACACCGGCGATGTATACGCCGACTGCCACAGCTGGGATCCGCCGCACTGCCTGACCCAAAACCATCTGCAAAGTGACGTCGGGTTTGCCATGTGGCAGTACTACCTGGCCACCGGCGACCGGCAATGGCTACGCCACGACGGCTGGCCGGTCCTGCAGGCGGTCGCCGAGTACTGGGCCGGCCGCGTGCGGGTCAATCGTGACGGGAGCTACTCGGTTGCCAACGTCGCCGGGCCCGACGAGTACAGCAACGGTGTCACCGATGGCGTGTTCACCAACGCGGGCGCCGCCATGGCGCTCACCCGCGCCACCGAAGCGGCGCGGCTGATTGGCGAAACGGCACCCCCGCGATGGGAACAGATCGCCGAACACCTGCGGATTCCGTTCGACCAGAGCCACAAGGTGTTCATGCAGTACGACGGCTACCGAGACAGCACGATCAAGCAGGCCGACTCCGTATTGCTCCAATATCCGTTGGAGTGGCCGATGTCACGTGAAGCCGCGACCAACACCCTCGACTTCTACGCACCGCGCACCAACCCGGACGGTCCTGCCATGACGGATGCCGTGCACGCAATCGACGCGGCCGCCACCGGCGAACCGGGGTGTGCGACCAACACCTACCTGGACCGTTCCGTGCTGCCATACCTCAGAGCGCCATTCGCGCAGCTTTCGGAAACTCGCGATGACAGTGGCAGTGCGCGCACAGGGCCTCCGGCGTTTAGCTTCCTGACCGGCGGCGGCGGATTCACGCAGGTGTTCACCTTCGGTCTGACCGGCCTGCGACTGCGCGCCGACGGCATCGTCGTCGACCCGATGCTGCCGCCGCAGCTCGCCGACGGCGTGGAAGTTGCCAACCTGCATTGGCAGGGCCGCACCTTCGACATCGCCATCGGGCCCCAGACCACACAGGTCAGCCTTCGCGACGGTGAGCCATTCACGGTGCACGCCACGGACGGGGACCATGTGGTGAGCGCGCAAGAGCCGCTGGTCCTCCAGACCCGGCGCCCGGATCTCACACCGACCAGCGATGTCGCTCGGTGCCGACCCGCGACCGCCACATCGGAGGAGCCGGGACGGTACGCCGAGGCTGCGGTCGACGGCAACAACGCGACCAGCTGGGCGCCCAACGGAACCGCGGGCTCCCTCACTTTCGACTTGGGCCAGCCACGGCAGCTCACCAAGATCGCGACGGCGTGGACTGATGTTGCGCCGAGCTCCTTGCGCCTGTTCACCTCCGTTGATGGTGAGCATTTCAGCGAAACGGGGACCGAGCTTACGCCGCCGCGGCTAGCCCGCTACGTGAAACTGGAAGTCACCGGGCCAGCGCAGCAACATGTCGGATTGCGTGAATTGGTGGTAACCGATCGGAGTTGACGTTGCGGGTTTCAGGCGCCGGCTAGTCAGCCGACGGCATCACGGACGCGGGCAGCGACCTGCGATAGCAGCGCCTCGTCGTGCACCGGTGCCGCGTTGCTCGGCGCAATCGGCAACCGGACCCAACTGGTGCACCCCCCGAACTCCGGAACGCGGCGCACCCGCACGGGCTCGGCGAGCGGGATCGCCGACACCACCAGCACGGCAAGCTTGTGTTTGGGCCGGAAGTCGAGCCGCTCGGACCGTACCGACTCTGCGGTCCAGATGTGCAGATCCTCGATTTCTCCCAGCCCCTCCGGACGGTTGACGGGCAGTGCGGCAACAACTTTCGCTGCCGCACGGATCAGCAGGTGGTCGTCGGTGCTATCGGCAGCGGCGGCGGTCAGTAGATCCCGGTGCTCGGGTCGAACCCGCTCGGTGTGGCTGTGCGCCACCGTCGGAAACAGCAAAAACTCTTGCGCCGCAACCTCGAATCGCTTCTCACCGATGCCCCCCCTTGCGCAGCAGCACCTTCTGGCGCCCGTCCAGTAGCGCGTGCACCGCGGCGCTCCACTCCTTCAGCGCGGGCGTCATGGCGATTGCGAGCCCGCCAACCGCGCCACCACCTCTGGTCGGCGCTACGGCGGAACCGTCTTTGGCGGCTGCCGCCGGGGGGCTAGCCCGGCGAGCAACCGTGTCGTGGTCGCAGTGACTTCGGCGACCGCGGCTTCAAACGCTTCCGCGTTGGCAGCCGAGGGATGGGTGATCCCGCTGACTTTGCGCACATACTGGCGCGCCGCGGCCGCGATTTCCTGGGCAGTGGCCGGCGGCTCCAGCCCGCGCAGTTCGGTGATGTTCCGGCACATACCTCCACGATAGGCACCATGGGTCCGCTCGACCCCGCTACCCGCCAGCAGGAGTGCGTTGCATCACCCGATAGCGGAATCCGTATTTCTGCTCCGCCACGGCGGTATTCCTGCAGGCCGCTGTCATCGGCATGCCCTGCAGGTATGCGTTCGACTTCGCACTCGCCACCGAGCCGGCCAGGTCGAGCTGCTCATCGGCGGCGGCGTTGGCGAATTCTCGAACCCCAGCACCCCAACTGCTCGGCGTCGACAGGGATCCCGTCAACCGCGCCTTGCCCATTGCCGCCGACACCGGGCGGGTCAGCGTGCCCAAATCCTCCTCGAACTCCGCGGCGGCCCCGCCATGGGCGCCGTGCAGCATCGACCCCCAGTTGTCAACGACAGAGGATCCCGAGCCCCCGGCGCCACTGGCGGTCCCGGGAATGGCTTGCAGCGCTATCGATGTGGAAAACTGCACAATCCCCAGGGCGAAGTAGCTTTGCCCCAACAGCCGGACCACCGTGGTCCTTTCGGCGGGCGTGATGCCGGGCAGGTGCGCTTCGAGCCATTGCGCCAACGCCGCGAGCCGCGGGAGGGCGACGGGTCGCCGGGTCGCCGCCAACAGCGTTGACCCGCCAGCCACCGCGGTTGTGGTGGCGGCTTTTCCCATCGCGGATGCTTGCCACAGCGGTCCAGGCAGGTTGGTCGTCGCGGGCGGCGGCACGAAGGGGGTCAGCCTGGTGGCGGTCGCCGAGGATGCGGCGTAGCCGTACATCGCGGCGGCGTCCTGGGCCCACATCTCGGCGTATTGGGCCTCCGTGACCGCGATCGCCGGGGTGTTCTGACCGAAGAAGTTGGTGACGATGAGCGTCGTCAACAAGACCCGGTTAGCCGCGACCACGGGCGGGGGCACGGTCATGACGAATGCCGCCTCATAGGCGGCCGCGGCCGACCGCGCCTGACTGGCGGTCCGTTCGGCCCGGATGGCGCTGGCGCGCAACCATGCCACATACGGGGCGGACGCACCCACCATCGAAGCCGCCGCCGGACCGACCCACGGCCCACTCGTCAGCTCGGAAATCACCGATGTATAGCCGGAGGCCAGCACACCGAGCTCGAAGGCGACCGCATCCCATGCCGCCGCGGCCGCCAGCATGGATCGCGAGCCTGGGCCGAAATACATCAGCGCAGAGTTGATTTCGGGTGGTCGTGCCCCATAGTCGGCATGGGCCATCAGCGCTTTCCCGATTGGATGCGGTCGCCTGAATACAGGAAAGTCTGCATCGGGACATCGCCATAGGTTGGGTCAGCACTTGTGTCCTGGCTGTCGGGCGGGACCGTTATCACGTTGGTCGCGATCACGTTTCAGCCGGCAAAGGGTGGGCGTGCCATCACGGTGGGGCGGACACCGTATCGGGGACCCGAACCGGATGCGCCGAGCCCGGGACCGCCAAGCGGCATGCCCCCCAACAGGTTCCCGGCGCCTCCACCGTCGGGTGCGAACTTGAGCGTCTCGATCGGCATGCGTGCTGGCATGGACTCGAGATCCGGGACGGACTGCGCCCACGACGGCGGCACCGACAACCGCCCCAGCGACGCGGCGTGCCCCAGATGTGCCGATACCTGCCCGCCGCCGTCAATCAGGCCGCCCAGACCGGCTAACCCACTGGCGGCGCCGCCAGTGGCCGCCGCGGTGGTGCCGCTGAGCAATCCCAGGGTCTTGCTCATCTGAATGAAGTTGTTCGCCATCCCAATGCTGAAATAGGGCAAGCCCTCGGTGTTGTAGAAAAAGCTGGCATATGGCTGCAAATCGGTGAGCAGCGCCGAAATCGAGGTGGGGAAAGTCGTTCCGAACAAGATTTGCCACAGCCAACCCAGCGGGGAGTCTGGTGTGGTCGAGGCTGCAAGGGGCGCAACAATGCCATGCAACGCCTTGGGGATCTCCGAAATTAGCCGCGACAGCGTTGTTTGACTGGTGCCGGCCAATGTTGCCGCCGAGTGTGCGACCGCAGCGATCTGCCCGGAACCGGCGCCGGGGCTAACGATCTGCTGCGGCTGCGTGAACGGGGTCAACTCCGTGGCCGACGAGGTGGCCGCGGCGTACTCGTACATGGCCGCGGCGTCTTGAGCCCACATCTGGCCGTACTCGGTTTCCAAGGCGGTAATCACCGCGGTGTTCTGACCGAAGACATTCGATGCGATCAGCTCGGCCAACCGCACCCGATTCGCCGAGATCAGCGGCGGTGGCACCACCGCACCAAACGCGGTCTCGTAGGCCGCCGCCGAGGCTCTGGCCTGCATCGCCGTGTGCTCGGCCTGTGCGGCGGTGGCCCGCATCCAGACCACATAGGGCGCGACCGCATCTGCCATCGCCACCGATGCCGGGCCCAGCCACCCTTCCTCGACCAGCCCGATGACCAGGGATTCATAGCTGGTCGCCGCCGAATCCAACTCCGCGGCAACGCGGTTCCAGACCGATGCCGCAGCGGTCATCGACGTCGACCCCGGACCCATATACATAAGCGCGGAGGTGACTTCAGGCGGTCTGCGCCCAAAATCCATCTCTTCGTCTCCTCACCTCGGAAGTAGCAGCGGTTACGAGATCTGCGCCGGCTGTGCCGCAGACACCCAAAAAGCGAGCCCGTCAACAGTTTTCCTACAAAACAGTTGCTATATGCAGTAATTGGCCGCTCGCAGGAAACGGTAGCGTCTATTCACGCGAAACCCAAGTGGGTTCAACACTGTTCACCGTTGATACACCACCCAGCCACTCCAAATTCGGCGCCGAGGGCTGCGGCCCCTTCCTGCCAACCAGCCGGATAGGGGTCCTTGCCAGCGCCGACTACGGTGAAATCATGACCAACGAAATCCTGCTGATTGATACTGCTGAGCGGGTGCTCACTTTGACCCTCAACCGCCCGCAATCACGCAATGCTCTATCGGCGGCCCTGCGGGATCAGTTTTTCGCGGCTCTCGCCGCGGCCGAGACCGACGACGACGTCGACGTCATCATCCTCACCGGCGCCGATCCGGTGTTCTGCGCCGGACTGGATCTCAAGGAGCTCGGCGGGCAATCAGCACTGCCCGACATCTCGCCGCGCTGGCCGGCCCTCACCAAGCCGGTGATCGGAGCCATCAACGGTGCCGCGGTGACGGGCGGACTCGAACTCGCCTTGTACTGCGACATCCTGATCGCCTCCGAGCAGGCACGCTTCGCCGACACTCACGCGCGAGTCGGACTGTTGCCCACCTGGGGCCTCAGCGTGCGGTTGCCCCAGAAGGTGGGCGTGGGCCTGGCCCGGCGCATGAGCCTCACCGGGGACTACCTTTCGGCCACCGACGCGCTGCGCGCGGGCCTGGTCACCGAGGTCGTGGAGCACCAGCAACTGCTGCCCGCCGCACGCCAGGTCGCGGCGTCCATCGTTGGCAACAACCAGAACGCGGTCCGAGCCTTACTCGCGTCCTACCACCGCATCGATGATTCTTCGACCGCGCAGGGGCTGTGGCTGGAAGCAACTGCCGCTAGAGAATTCCGGACCAGCGGCGACGATATCGCGGCCAACCGCGAGGCTGTCCTCAATCGCGGACGTTCCCAAGTGCGGTAGCGATCACACCGCGCTTGCCTGAACGCAGAACTGCAGGGATCCTTGCCAGATGACCGATCCCCATGACGTCGTCGTCATCGGTAGCGGTCCAGCCGGATTGAGCAGTGCGTTAACGCTCGCCCGAGCCCGAAGATCCGTCCTGGTCATCGATGGCGGGCAACCGCGCAATGCGCGGTCAGCCGGGGTCCATGATTTCTTGACCCGCGACGGTTTTGCCCCCGCGGATCTCATTTCCGCCGGTCATGCCGAAATTGCGGGTTATGGCGGCCAACTCCGCCAGGGCCAGGTCATGGCGGCACACCGCAACGGATCGATGTTCGAGGTTTCCATCACCGACTGCAGCACGATTCGCGCACGCAAGCTGCTTATCGCTTCGGGGCTGGTGGACCATTTGCCCGACATCACCGGCCTGGCCGAGCTATGGGGCACCGATGTGCTGTATTGCCCGTACTGCCACGGGTGGGAGGTGCGAGACCAGCCGATCGGCGTCCTGGCAACCGGGCCCGAATCCGTCCATCAGGCCCTCATGTTCCGACAGTGGAGTCCGCGGATCACGCTCTTTCTCAACGGCGCAGTCGATCCGAGCGAACCCGAGCGAGCCCGGCTGCACGCCCGCCAGATCGAAGTCATAACCTCGCCGGTCACCGAGGTTGTCAGCAACGACGGGCGACTAGAGGCCGTCGCGCTCGCCGACGGCAACCGCGTCGCGCTGGCAGCGCTCGCGCTGTTGCCGCGGATGGTCGCCAACACCGATTTCCTAGAACCGCTGGGGCTTCGCTTGGTGACCCACCCGTCGGGTTTCGGCGAGAATCTGAAGACCGATGGCAGCGGCCGTACCTCGGTGCCCGGCGTCTACGCCGCCGGCAACGCGGCCGACATTTCGGCTCACGTGGTCAACTCGGCGTCTTCTGGCCTGCTCGCCGCTATGGCCATCAACGCCGACCTGGTCGACGAGGACACCGAGCAAGCACTTCTGGGGGTTGCTGACCGATGACATCGGGTCCGCGATAGCACCGGTACTGCTCAACGGATGCGCGACTCGGTTCGACTATCGAAGAAGCACACTTCCTGCGGATTCGGCGCGCGATCGACAACGAATCCCCCGCACCGACGGTGGTGTGTCGGTCGGACCGGATCACGATCCGCCGGGTCCGTGACGACCACCCGTCCTGGGCGACGGGGGTTGCGTAGATGAACGATTCGAAGCCCAATTCCTCGACCTGTTCGACGCGAACACCCAATGATGCGGCGGCATCGCCTCCTACCACATCCCAGGACTCCGGCCGGACGCCAATCAGCACCCGGTCGGCGGCGCCGCGCGGAACCGGTATCACCAGACCGGACAGTCGCGCCACCCCATCGGCGACCGAAGCCTCGATGAGGTTCATCGCCGGCGCCCCGATGAAAGTGGCGACGAAAGTGTTCACCGGGTTGTCATACAATTCCCGGGGCGTATCAACCTGTTGCAGCACACCGTCTTTGAGTACGGCGACCCGATGGCCCATTGTCATGGCCTCCACATGGTCGTGTGTGACGTACACGGTGGTGGTGCCCAGCTGACGTTGCAGCCCCGAGATGTGCGATCTGGTGCTCACTCGCAGCTTGGCATCCAAATTCGACAACGGTTCGTCCATGCAAAAGACCCGCGGCCGGCGCACGATGGCTCGTCCCATCGCCACCCGCTGGCGCTGTCCACCCGAAAGCTTCGACGGCTTACGATCCAGCAGCTCGGTCAGTTCCAGCATGCTGGCAACTTCGAGAACTCGTTGCCGAGTGTCCGCGCGCGACATGCCGGCATTGCGCAACGCAAATCCCATGTTCTGCGCCACCGTCATATTCGGGTAAAGCGCGTAGTTCTAGAATACCATCGCGACATCGCGAGCCCGCGGCGGAAGGTCGGTGACATCCGTATCGCCGATAGTAATACGACCGCTCTCAACGGATTCCAGTCCGGCCAGCACCCGCAGTATGGTGGATTTGCCGCAACCGGAAGGGCCGACCAGCACCAGAAACTCGCCGTCGGCGATCTCGAGGTCCAGGTTGTTCACAGCGGGCGCACCACTGCCTGGATACCGATAGGTGACCCCGGAGTACTGCACTTTAGCCATGCTGGCGAAGCTTTCGCACGATCTGTCGGTCCAGAATGATCTGCAGCTGCCTTTCAATACTTGCGAATGTCTTTGCCACGTTTGTTCCCCGCAACCCGATGGACTCGAGCCCGGCGGAGATGATTCGATCGGCACCGGGCAGGAAGACCCGCGCGTAGTCCTGCGGGCGGGTGTGGGGAAGCTGGTTGATCGCAACTCTGGCGCGCGGATGATCCGCCAAATACTTCTGTTCGCTGGGGACATCGGCTGCCGACTTTCGCACCGCCAGATATCCGGTGCGCTGACTGAAATAGGCGGTATTGACTGGGTTGGTGATGTACTCGATGAACCTGAGTGCGTTGCGCTTGCGTTCGTCGGAGAGCTTGGTGGGAATCGCCAGGCCCGCCCCACCTGTCGGGCATCCGGGGGCTCCGCCCGGGCCGGTAGGCCAGGGCTCCGGCGTTGTTGATTAGCAGGCTTGTGAGCTGGGGAATTGTGGATTGAGGAGGTCTAGGCGGCGGTTGGCGGTCAAAGCGGTGATCCGGCAGGCTTCGGCGATGAACGCCGGAGCCCTGGCCGGTAGGCACGGGCGCCGCACCAAAGTCGAATTTGGCCATCTGGGTAATGCCGGTCAGCGAGCCGGTCGAGGCGACCGCGGAGGCCATGATTCCGGTGGCGAATTCGTTGGCGATGTTGTTGGCGACCGCCGCATAACGCTTGGTATGGATGCTGTCCCGGTAAAAGTTGCCCGCCGCGATGGTGTCGGGGTCGGTGAATCGCAGCGTCCACAGATCCGAGTAAGAACCATCGAAGGTCCAGTTCACTCCTTGGAACGTCCACGAGATCAATTCGGCATTGGCCCAGCCGTGGGCCCACTGCCGTTCATCGACGACGCGTTGTAGCCGCGGGCCCCAGTCATCGAATTCTTGCCAACTGTTCGGCCCGCGATCGGGCAATCCGGCCCGCTGCCATACCGCCTTGTTGTAGTAGAACAGCGGCGTCGAGCGCGCATAGGGCAACGCGTAATGCCGTCCGTTGAACTCGTAGTCGGCCAGCAGTGTGTCCACATAATCAGAGGTGTCCACACCGATCTGGCGAAATAGTTTATCGAGGGGGGGAAATCACGCCGCTCAAGGCAAAGTGAAACCACCAGATATCTTCCAGCACAACCACATCGGGCACGTCATCGCCGATAAGTGCGGCGTTGAACTTCAGGGCTCCGGCGTTAACGCCGGAGCCCTGCGTTGAACTTCTCCGCCACTTCGTCGTAGTCCATGCCGGCATCGACCAATTTGACCGACAAGCCGGGAAACTGCTGCTGAAAACAGTCGATCAGAACCTTCTCCACGCCGGATGATTGACCCGGATGATTGGACCAGAACGAGATCGGTCCGGGCCCCGACTTGATCGAGACGTTGTTGGTGATCCCGGCGCATCCGGCCGTCACACCGGCCGCGGCAGCACTTGCGAGCGACAGAAACCGTCTGCGATGCATGGAGTTCATGGCCCACTACCCCTTAACCGCACCCGAGGTGAGGCCCTTGATCATGCGCCGCTGCAATCCGATGAAGATGACCAGGATCGGCAACATCGCCAACAGTGTCACTGCCATCACCGGACCCCAGTTCGTCACGCCCTCGGCCTGCTGAAGGAAAGTCAGCCCCACTGGCAGCGGCGCCACCGATTCGTCGTCGGACATCAGAAATGGCCACAGGTATTCATTCCATTCGTTGACGACTGTAATGATGCCGAAGGCCACCATGGTGGGACCGGACATCGGCAACACCACTCGAAATAGCAGTTGCCACCAACGCGCCCCGTCCATCCGCGCGGCCTCGATGACCTCGCTGGGCAGCGACAAAAAGTGATTGCGCATCAGGAAGGTTCCGAACGCGACTCCGGCAAGGGGCAAGATGATGCCGGGAAACGTGTTGCGCAGCCCCAGCTGAGCGATCAGCGCGTAGTTGGAGATGACGGTGATCTGGTTGGGCACCATCAGCGCGGCAATGATCAACAAGAACACCGGGGTTTTGCCCGGGAACTGGACAAACACCAAGCCGAATGCGCTGAACACACCGAGGGCGAACTTCACCACAGCCAGCACCGAGGTGATAATCACCGAGTTACGCAGGAAGGTCCAAAACGGGATCTGCCGGGTGGCCGTCCAATAGTTCTGCGGATACCAGTGCGGCGGCCACCAGTTGGTCGGTTGTGAGTAGATGTCCGCCTGTTCCTTGAACGAGGTGAAGAACACGAACAGTAGCGGCCCGGCCACCACAGCCATCACCAACAACATGGCGACATAGCCGAGCACACGAACGATGGCCCTCGAGCCGCGCGGGCGCAAGGACATCACTGCTGCTGCCCTCTATCCATGACTCGCACCTGGTAGTAGGTGACGACCAACAGGAAAAGAAACATCATCGTTGCGATGGTGGCGCCGTAGCCGGCGCGGAAGTTTCGGAAGGTCTCCAGATACACCTGGTACACCATCGTTGTGGTCCCGGTTCCTTCCGGTCCGCCGCGGGTCATGACGTTGATTACATCGAACACCTGCAGCGAGTTGATCAGCACCGTAATCGACAGGAAGAAGGTGGTTGGCCGCAACTGCGGCAGCAGTACCCGCCGAAAGCTCGTCCACCGGCTCGCGCCGTCGATTTCTGCGGCCTCCAATAGATCTCGACGCACGCCCTGCAACGCCGCCAGATAGATCACGCAGGTGTATCCGAGGTTCTTCCACACATAGGTGACCGTCACCATGAACAACGCCCAGGGCGTGTCCTGGTAGAAGTCGGGAGCGTTGACCCCGACCCGGTGCAACAAGTCTTGCACCAGACCGAAATGTGGATCGAACACGAACTGGGCTGCCAGACCGACGGCCGCACCCGAGATCACAAACGGTGCGAAGACCGTTGAGCGCACCAGGTTTCGCCCGCGCAACGGTTGGTCGAGCAGCATCGCCAGCAGCAGTCCCAGCACCATCGATCCGGCCACCGCTGCGGTGGTGAAAATCGCCGTGTTGGCCACGATCTGGCGGGTGTCCGGACGACTGAACCACTCGATGTAGTTGGAGAATCCGACGAATTCCGCAGTGGGGTCGGAGATATTCCAGTCAAAGAACGACAACCTGATATTGTCGACCAATGGGCGGTAGACGAACAGCAACAACAATGCCAGGTTGGGGCCCACCAAAGCGACGAATAGCGCGTAATCCCGCCACGACCGGTTCCGCCGTGGCCGCGTCGTCGTCACCGGCGCAGTGTATCGGCGGTTGCTGGGGAGTTCTCGTCAAGATCCAAGATCGGCGCCGGGCGAGTCAAGCCGTCCCCGTCAAGGCCCACCGGCCACTCATCGCCCGCCATCCGACGAATATCAGCCGCAGCACGATGAAGGTGGCAAGGCCCGACCAGATGCCCGCCAGCCCCCAGCCGTACACCAACGACAGCCAGGTGAGCGGCAAGAACCCCGCCAGCGCGCTGACCACGGTCGCGGTACGCATGAAGGCGGCGTCACCAGCACCCAACAACACCCCGTCGAGTGCGAAAACGATTCCGGCAAAAGGTAACTGCGCAACAAGGAACCACCACGGCACGGTGACCGCCGCGAGCACCGCCGCATCGTCGGTGAACAGCGCGGGCAGCACCGGGGCCCCCAGCGCCAAAGCCGCCGCCAACATGCCCGCGGCAAGCAGCGAAAACACTGTCACCCGCCATGCCACCCACTTCGCGTGTGCGGCGTCCCCGGCCCCGAGTGCCGCCCCCACCAGCGATTGGGCCGCAATGGCCAGTGAATCGAGAACCAGGGCGAAAAAGCCCCACAGCTGCAGCACCACCTGGTGTGCAGCCAGAGCGGCAGCGCCGAACCTGGCAGCCACCGCCGCGGCCGAGATAAAACACGCCTGGAACCCCATCGTCCGCACGATCAGATCGCGAGCCAGCACCAATTGCTCCCGCAGTATGTGGCGGTCGGGTCGCAACGACACCCGCTCGGCGAGCAGCGCGCCCCCGAACAGCAACGCCGCCAGCCACTGCCCCACCAGATTGGCCACCGCCGAGCCGGCCAGTTCCATTCGCGGCAAGCCCAGCCAGCCGTACACCAGCAGCGGACACAGCAGTGCCGACAACCCAAAACCGGCAACCACGTAGCGCAGCGGCCGAACGGTGTCCTGCACGCCCCGCATCCAGCCGTTGCCCGCGAGCGAGATGAGAATCGCCGGCGTGCCCAAAATGGCGATCCGCAGCCAGGGCAGCGCCGTCCCCGCGATATCGCCGCTACCCGCGCGGGCCCCGGCGATCACCGAGACCAGGGGCACCGCGGCGATCTGCACCACAAGGATGGTCAACAGCCCGAGCGCCACCGCCAACCAGGTCGCCTGCACGCCTTCGGCGACCGCCGCCACCCGGTCGCCCGCCCCGTAGTGGCGCGCCGAACGCGCCGTCGTGCCGTAGGACAGAAACGTCGCCTGAGAACCGACCAGGCCCAGAACCAGACTGCCGATGGCCAGACCCGCCAGGGCCAAAGCCCCAAGCCGACCTATCACTGCGGTATCGAACAACAGATACAGCGGCTCGGCGGCCAGCACACCCAGCGCGGGCAACACCAGCGCTGCGATCTTGCGGCCGCCGGCGTCGGGCCGCCCGGCGTCGGGCCCCATTTCCCGCAAAGAGGGTCAGCCCAGCGCTGCGAGCAGCGACGCCACGACGTCATCGATCGAGCCGGTGGTCGAATACCCCGCCGCCAGCAGGTGGCCCCCGCCACCGAACGCTGAGGCGACCACGCTCAAATCGATGTCCTTCTTGGCCCGCATCGACACCGACCACTGCTGGGGGTCGACCTCTTTGAAAACGACCGCGACCTCGGCCTGCCGGGTGGTGCGCACGATGTCGACGATGCTCTCCACCTCTTCGGCGCGCGCCCGCACAAACTCCTGGTGCTCGACGACCGCGTAGACCAATCCCCGACCGGCTACCGCCTCGGGCAGCAGCTGCGCCGAGCCGAGCACCCGGGAGAGCATCGGCAACCACATGAACGGGTGGGTATCCATCAGCGATCGGCTGATCGCGGCGTTGTCCACGCCGATGTCCACCAGCCGGGCCGCCAGCCGCAGGCCGCGCGGACTCGCCCACCTAAACGACCCGGTGTCGGTGGTGAGACCGGCATAGATGCAGTGCGCGACGTCCAGATCGATCGGCTTGCCCCACGCATCGAGAATCTCGGCCACCATCATGGTGGTCGAGTCGGCCGAGCAATCGATGAAGTTGGCCGTGCCAAACTCGGCGTTGGACGCGTGGTGATCGATGACCAGCACGCTGCGGCCCGGATCGGCCAGGTCACTGAGCCCACCGAGACGCTTGATGCTGGGGACGTCGACGGTCACCATCAAGTCGACGTCGCGGCGCATCTCGTCGGCATCGACAAGCAGGGCGCAACCGGGCAGCGACGCCAGCGACTCAGGCAGCGTGGCGGGGGCGGCGAAACTCACCTCGACCTGCTTGCCGCACCCGTCCAACACCAACGCCAGGGCCAGCCCCGCGCCGATCGTGTCGGCGTCGGGGTGGACATGGGCGATTACCGCAATGCTGTCGGCGGCCGAAAGCAGCTCGGCCGCGCCGACGGCGTCGACGCGCACCCCCGGACATCGCATCTGCTCAATCTTCGGCTTGGTAGTCGTCACCGGTGTTCTCAGCCTCGAGCCCGTCGCTAGTTCGAATGACCAGTCCCCCGGCATCCGACGGTTCGTCGGCCGATCCCCTGTCGCGGTAGGGATCGGCCTCCCCCGCCGGCTTGGCACCGACTCGCACCCGCGCCAGATCTGCGTCGGCGGCGCGGGCACGGGCCAACAACTCGTCCATCCGATGCACGGTGTCGGACGTGACGTCCCGGGTGAACGTCAGGGTCGGGGTGAAGCGCACGCCAGTGCCGGCTCCGACCTTGGTGCGCAGCACCCCCTTGGCCCGTTCCAGTGCCGCCGCGGCGGCCGCGTAGTCCGGCTCATCGTCCAACGTCGGCCCCATCACGGTGTAGTACACCGTCGCATCGTGCAGATCGGCCGTCACCTTGGCGTCGGTGATGGTCACCCCGACCAGCCCCGGATCCTTGATCTCGTACTCGATCGCCGACGCGACGATCGTGGTGATCCGTTTGGCCAGCCGGCGCGCTCGCGCCGGGTCAGCCATGCTCGCGCCCCATCAGGAGCGGTCTTTCTGGACCAGCTCGTAGGACTCGATGAAGTCGCCCTCTTTGAGGTCGGAGTAGCCCAGCGTCATACCGCACTCGAATCCCTCGCGGACCTCGGTCACGTCGTCCTTCTCCCGACGCAACGAGTGAATCGAGAGGTTCTCGACGACCACGATGTTGTCTCGCAACAACCGGGCCTTCGCGTTGCGGCGAACCACACCGGAGCTGATCATGCAGCCCGCGATGAGGCCGACCTTCGAGGACCGGAACAGCGCCCGGATCTCTGCGCGCCCGAGCTCGACCTCTTCGTAGATCGGCTTGAGCATGCCGCGCAGGGCCTTCTCGATCTCATCGATCGCCTGGTAGATGACCGAGTAGTAGCGAATCTCCACACCTTCGCGGTTGGCCAGCTCGGTGGCCTTGCCCTCGGCACGCACGTTGAAACCGATGATGATCGCATCCGAAGCCGACGCCAGGTTGACGTTGGTCTCGGTGATGCCACCGACACCGCGGTCGATGACACGCAGGGCCACCTCGTCGTCGACCTCGATACCCATCAGGGCCTCTTCCAGCGCCTCGACAGTACCGGCGTTGTCGCCCTTGAGGATCAGGTTGAGCTGGCTGGTTTCCTTCAGCGCCGAATCCAGATCTTCCAGGCTGATCCGCTTGCGACTGCGCGCCGCCAACGCGTTGCGCTTGCGAGCGCTGCGCCGGTCGGCGATTTGGCGGGCGATCCGGTCCTCGTCCACGACCAGGAAGTTGTCACCGGCACCGGGGACCGAGGTGAAGCCGATCACCTGGACCGGACGCGACGGTAGCGCCTCTTCCACGTCCTCGCCGTGCTCGTCGACCATCCGGCGCACGCGGCCGTAGGCGTCGCCGGCCACCACCGAGTCGCCGACCCGCAGCGTGCCGCGTTGCACCAGCACGGTGGCCACCGGGCCACGACCACGGTCCAGGTGCGCTTCGATCGCCACACCCTGGGCCTCCATGTCGGGGTTGGCCCGCAGATCCAGGGCCGCGTCGGCGGTAAGCAGCACCGCCTCCTCGAGCGCCTCGATGTTGGTGCCTTGCTTGGCCGAGATGTCGACAAACATCGTGTCGCCACCGAAATCCTCAGCGACCAAACCGTATTCGGTGAGCTGACCGCGGATCTTGGCCGGGTCGGCGCCCTCCTTGTCGATCTTGTTGACCGCCACCACGATCGGCACGTCTGCGGCCTGCGCGTGGTTGATGGCCTCAACCGTCTGCGGCATCACACCGTCGTCGGCGGCGACCACCAGGATGGCGATGTCGGTGGCCTTGGCACCGCGGGCACGCATGGCAGTGAACGCCTCGTGACCGGGGGTGTCAATGAAGGTGATCAACCGCTCGGTGCCATCGTGGTCCACGCTGACCTGGTAGGCACCGATGTGCTGGGTGATGCCACCGGCCTCGCCCTCGCGGACGTTGGCCTTACGGATGGTGTCCAGCAGTCGGGTCTTGCCGTGGTCGACGTGACCCATCACCGTGACTACCGGCGGTCGGGTCTGCAACTCGGACTCGTCGCCGGAGTCTTCGCCGTAGGTCAGATCGAAGGATTCCAGCAGCTCGCGGTCCTCGTCCTCGGGACTGACCACCTGGACGTTGTAGTTCATCTCGCTGCCGAGCAGCTCGAGGGTCTCGTCGCCGACCGACTGGGTGGCCGTGACCATCTCGCCGAGGTTGAACAGCGCCTGGACCAGTGCCGCCGGGTTGGCGTTGATCTTGTCCGCGAAGTCGGAGAGCGATGCTCCGCGCGCCAGCCGGATGGTTTCACCGTTGCCGTGCGGCAGCCGCACACCGCCGACGACCGGCGCCTGCATGTTCTCGTACTCGGCGCGTTTGGCCCGCTTGGACTTACGGCCGCGCCGGGGCGCGCCGCCGGGACGGCCGAAAGCACCGGCCGCACCGCCGCGCTGGCCGGGACGGCCGCCGCCACCACCGCCACCGGGACGGCCGCGGAAGCCGCCTCCAGGTGCGGCGCCAACGCCGCCGCCTCCGCCGCGGTAGTTACCGCCGCCACCATCTGACCGGCCGCCACCTGGCCCACCAGGACGACCACCACCGGGCCGCGGCGCGCCGGTACGCGGTGGGCGAGGCCCACCGGAAGCGCCGCCGGGACGCGGAGGCATGTTGCCGGGAGAAGCGCCGCCGGGGCGAGGCGCCCCTGGGCGCGGCGCCTGCGGGCGCGGAATGGGCCGATCAACCGGCTGCGCCGAGGAGAACGGGTTGTTGCCGACGCGGGGAGTACGAACTCCCGGCTTGGGCACCGGCCCCGGCCGTGCACCCGGAGCCATGCCCGGGTGAGGCGCTTGCGGAGCGGCCGGCTTGCCCGGTGTCGGCGCAGGCCGTTGCCCGGGAAGCGGCGCCTTCGGCGGCGCGGGCGCTGCCGAAGCAGCGGGGGCCGCCGGCGTCGCGGCCGGCGGTGCCACACCGGAGTCCGCGGGTTGCGCGGGCGCAGGCGCAGGCGCCCGCGCGGGAACGGGCGCCGGAGCACCGTTGCCTACCGCCTTGTCCAGAGCGGCGTCCAGAGACCTGTCCGGAGCCTTGGCCGCGGGGCTGGCACCCGGCACCTTCTGCGGGGCCTTGGCCACACCTTTGGCGGCACCCGTGTCGGAGCCTTTCGCCGGCGCCGACTTACCGCCACCGAACGATTCACGCAGCCTGCGGGCCACGGGAGCTTCCACCGTCGACGAGGCCGACTTGACGAATTCGCCCTGTTCACTCAGCCGGGCGAGCACTTCTTTGCTGGTTACACCGAGTTCCTTAGCCAACTCGTGTACGCGGGCCTTACCTGCCACTACATCTCCTGTCCATGAGGCGACAGTTGTGGGCCGCGCCTCGGGGTTTAGCTATGACACATTGTCATCGGGACTTCACGGTGTGCTCATGTTCTTTGCTACCTGTTCTGTTGCTCGGCGGACCGGGCACATCCAAACCACCGATGTGCTCGACCACCGCGGATATATCCGGTGACCCGGTGATGCGCAGCGCTCTGGTGAAAGCCCGTCGCCGAATCGCTTGTTGTACGCACTGCGGCACCGGGTGCAACCACGCACCCCGTCCCGGCAGCCCCCTAGCTGTGTCAACGATCACGGCATAGTTGCCGTTCCCGGTCGACTCAGCCACCACTCGAAGCAGTTCGACGGCCAACTCTCGCTTTCGGCACCCGACACACGTCCGCACCGGTCCGCAGGGGATATCCGGACGCCCGTGCGCCATGGCCGAAGGCTTGCGCTGGATCACGGCTCAGTCTAGCGTCACCGAACCGATTGCCCGAACCGCCCGTGGACCCGTTGTCCGGGCCGGCGCCCAAACCGGGGCATGTCCCCTAGTGGTCGTGTGCCAAGCCGCGGCTGGCGCCCCGTTCCGGGTGCTCCGCCGACTGCTCCGGCGAATCGCCGCGGATGTCGATCCGCCAGCCGGTAAGCCTGGCCGCCAACCGCGCGTTCTGGCCTTCCTTGCCGATGGCCAGGGACAGCTGGAAGTCCGGCACCACGACGCGAGCCGCCCGTGCGGTCTGATCGATCACCGACACCGAAACAACCTTCGCCGGGGACAGCGCGTTGGCGACGAACCGCGCCGGGTCCTCGTCATAGTCGATGATGTCGATCTTTTCTCCGGAAAGTTCGCTCATCACGTTGCGGACGCGTTGACCCATCGGTCCGATGCAGGCGCCCTTGGCGTTCAGCCCCGGAACGTTGGACCGAACCGCAATCTTGGACCGATGTCCGGCCTCGCGGGCGACCGCCACGATCTCCACCGAACCATCCGCAATCTCGGGCACTTCCAGGGAGAACAGCTTGCGCACCAGATTGGGGTGGGTACGAGACAGCGTGATCAGCGGCTCGCGAGAACCGCGGCTAACGCCCACGACGTAGCAGCGCAGCCGATTGCCATGCTCGTAGCTCTCGCCAGGAACCTGTTCGGCAAAGGGAATCACGCCTTCGGAGGCCTTGGTCTCGCTTCCCATCCGAACCACGACCAGCCCACGAGCGTTGGCTCGGCTGTCACGCTGGATCACACCCGCGACGATCTCGCCCTCGCGGGTAGAGAACTCCCCGTAAGTGCGCTCATTTTCCGCGTCCCGGAACCGCTGCAACATGACTTGGCGTGCGGTTGTCGCGGCGATGCGGCCAAAACCCTCGGGCGTGTCATCCCATTCGCTGATCACATTGCCGTCGTCATCGGTCTCGCGGGCCATCACGCGCACGACGCCGGTCTTGCGGTCGATCTCGATGCGCGCGTCGGTCTGATGGCCTTGGGTGTGTCTATAGGCGGTCAGCAGCGCCGATTTGATCGTCTCGAGCAGCTCATTGACCGAGATGCCCCGATCGACCTCGATCGCATGCAGTGCCGCCATGTCGATGTTCATGCCTCGACCTCCGTCCCAGCGGCCCTACCTGTAGTCGCGAGTTCTAATTCAGCTGGATTCGGCGGCGAAAACTCGACCTGCACAACCGCTTTCTCCACCTCGGCAAGTGGGATCTCGCGGACTTTCCACTCCCGCCCGGCCCGAACCACCAGATCCAGCGAACCGCTTTGCAGCGCGCCGATGCGGCCAGTCAGCTGCGATCCGTCCGCCAGGGTCAGTTCGACCTTGCGGCCACGAGCACGGCGGAAATGCTTCTCGCTGGTCAGCGGGCGATCGATACCGGGCGAACTGACTTCAAGCACGTAGCTGTCGCCGATGTTGTCCAGGCTGTCGAGCAAGCTCGACGCGGAGCGCGACAGCACGGCGATAGTGTCCAGGTCCAGGGTGGTGTCACCATCAGCGACAACTGTGATCCGCGGTGGACGAGCGCGGTGGTCGATGACCACATCCTCGATCTCGTAGCCGGCGCGCGCGAACTCTCCACCGAGTAGCTCGATCACCTGCGTCTGCGAAGGTAGCCCGGTGGTCACGGCGAGCTCCTCATCTTGAGTTGTCCGGTCATCTGGCGGATGGCGCCGCCAGGGGCGGTACCAGCGTCGCACCGGCACCAAAAAGCCGACGATTCACCGGAACCAGCTACCAACGATACGCCAGGAATCCGCGTCGGCGCGCCGATCCCGCCGTCAAGCTCCGAGCTAATCGTCCCTGATCGTGCCCCGCTTGATCTCAATGGCAGGATGTTGCTGTGTCCCGAGCAGTAACCGTCCTCAACAGGCGGGGTGTGCTCGCCGGCGGTGCCGCTCTCGCTGCACTCGGGGTGGTCGTTTCCGCCTGCGGCGAGTCCCCGCCCAAGCCGCCAGCCGTCGAAGAGCTGCTGGCGCCTTTGGAGCAGGCCCGCCATGACAGTGCGCTGGCCTCGGCCGCCGCCGGGGCGATCGGCAATCCACCACAGATCGCCGCCGCCCTGACTGTGGTCGCCAACCAACGGGCCGCCCATGCGCGCGCGCTGGCCACCGAGATCGCCCGCGCGGCCGGCAAGCTGGTATCGGCGACCAGCGAAACGAGCAGTTCGAGTCCCAGCCCCAGCGCCACCGAGCCGCAGGCGCCGCCACCGCCGCCCCCGCCCCTGTCCGACGTGGTCGACTCACTGCGCCAGTCCGCCGAGGACGCCAATCGCCTGGTCACCACGACGGAGGGCTACCGTGCCGGGCTGCTCGCCTCGATCGCCGCATCCTGCACCGCGTCCTACCAGGTCGCGCTGCTGCCCGGAGGGCCATCGATATGACCTCTTCCGAACCCAGCTTCGGCGCCAACCCGAAGCGCTCCCCCGCCGACAAAGACGGCGACACCGCGGCGCTCTGCGATGCGCTCGCCGTCGAGCACGCGACCATCTATGGCTACGGCATCGTGTCAGCGCTATCGCCCCCGAGCGTCAACGACCTGGTGGTGGAGGCGCTCAACCAACACCGCCAACGCCGTGATGACGTGATCGCCATGCTGACCTCCCGCAAGGTCACCGCACCGGTCGCCGCCGCCGGGTACCAGCTGCCGAACGTGGTGAGCAGTGCCGCCGACGCCGCGCGGCTGGCCGCCCGGATGGAGAACGACGGTGCAACGGCCTGGCGCGCGGTCGTCGAATACGCCGACACCGCCGGTGATCGGGCATTCGCCAGCACGGCGCTGACCCAGAGCGCGGTGATGGCCGCCCGCTGGAGCAAGGTGCTGGGCGCCTGGCCGATCACCACCGCCTTTCCGGGCGGGGACGAGTAGCCAGGCGTTGGGTTAGCCCGAAATGGCCGCCGCGATGTCGGTGGCCAGCGAATCTCCAACCGTCAACTCGCGGGTCTGCCCACCGAAGCGGTCGCGCAGCTCCACCACGCCGTCCGCCCAACCACGCCCGACGACGACCACCCAGGGCATTCCCAGCAGCTCAGCGTCCTTGAACTTGACTCCCGGCGACGCCTGCCGGTCATCGAGGAGCACCTCGACGCCGAGGCCATCCAGTTCGCCGGCCAGCCCGATGGCCCCAGCCCGCGCCTCGGCGTCCTTGTTGGCGATCACCAGATGAACACCGAACGGCGCGATCTCCGCCGGCCAGCGCAAGCCCAGGTTGTCGTGATGCTGTTCGGCGATGACCGCAACCAGCCGCGATACACCGATACCGTAGGAGCCCATGGTCAGCCGCACGGGCTTACCGTCCTCACCGAGCACATCGGCGGTGAAGGCGTCGGTGTATTTGCGGCCGAGCTGGAAGATGTGACCGATCTCGATTCCGCGGGCCATGACCAACTGACCGGCGCCGTCCGGGGCGGGATCTCCCTCGCGCACCTCGGCGGCCTCGATGGTGCCGTCGGCGGTGAAGTCGCGGCCGGCGACCAGGCCGACCACGTGGCGACCGGGTTCGTCGGCCCCGGTGATCCAGCTGGTGCCGTCGACCACCCTCGGGTCGAGAAGATAGCGAACGTCGTTGCTTCGTAGCGCCTTCGGACCGATGTAGCCCTTGACCAGGAACGGGTACTTGCCGAAATCGTCGTCATCGAGGAAGACGTACTCGGCCGGGTCCAGCGCCGCGGCCAGCCGCTTCTCGTCGATCTCGCGATCGCCCGGCACGCCGATCGCCAGCAGCTCCCACTCCCCGCCCGGTTGACGGATCTTCATCAGGACGTTCTTCAGCGTGTCCGCGGCGCTCACCTCACGCCCCAGACCCGCCTCGTTTGCCCAGGCCACCAGGGTGGCGATGGTGGGGGTCTCGCCGGTGTCGTGGACCACGGCGTCGGGCTGCCCATCGATCGGCAGGCTTTCCGGGCGCGCGGTGACGACCGCCTCCACGTTGGCCGCGTACCCCGACTCCACACACCGCACGAAGGTGTCTTCGCCGACTGGGCTCTCGGCCAAGAACTCCTCCGAGGCGCTGCCGCCCATCGCACCGGACACCGCCGACACGATGACGTAGCGCACCCGCAGCCGATCGAAGATCCGCTGGTAGGCCTCTCGGTGGGCGTGGTAGGCCGCTTTGAGGCCGCCACTGTCGATGTCGAAGGAGTAGGAATCCTTCATGACGAATTCGCGGGCCCGCAAAATGCCGGCGCGCGGTCGGGCCTCGTCGCGGTACTTGATCTGGATTTGATACAGCGTGAGTGGAAAGTCTTTGTAGGAGTTGTATTCGCCCTTGACGGTCAGGGTGAACAGCTCTTCGTGGGTCGGGCCCAGTAGGTAGTCATTGCCGCGGCGGTCTTGCAAGCGGAATACGCCGTCGCCGTACTCGGTCCAGCGGTTGGTGGTCTCGTAGGGCGCCCGCGGCAACAATGCGGGAAACAGGATCTCCTGCCCACCGATCGCGTTCATCTCCTCACGAATGACGCGTTCGATGTTGCGCAGCACTCGCAGCCCCAACGGCAGCCAGCTATACAGGCCAGGCCCTACCGGCCGGATGTATCCGGCCCGAATCAGCAGTTTGTGGCTAGGCACTTCCGCATCGGCGGGGTCGTCTCGCAGGGTGCGCAGGAACAGCTCGGACATCCGGGTAATCACAGGCGGCTAGCCTAGTGGCGGTGCGTCCGCGGGTGACCAAGCGGGCCACCTCCGGGCGGCGAGCCGGCGTGTGCTCACGCGCGGCTACGGCGCCCCCGCCGAAGGCTTACAGCTCTCCGGCGTCGATCGCTTCCTTGACCTCTTGCGCGTGGGCCACCTGCTCCGGGGTGTACCCGATGAACACTGCCGCTCCGCCGACGATCACGGCCGCTCCGGCGACCCACAACAGGCCGTAGGTGTATCCGTGGTCGAGCGCGTGCAGCTGTGCGTCGTTCATGAACTTGACCGGGCCCGTGGTGCCACCCAGATACAGCGTGCGGGAGGTAATCACGGCCTGAATGACGGCCAGCACCAGCGGCCCGCCCAGGCTCTGCAGCATGAGCGTGAGGGCCGATACCGGACCGATGCGGTCGAAGCCGACGCCGGCGATCGCCGCCAGCGTCAGCGGGACGACAGCCATGCCGATACCGATGCCGCCGATCACGATGGGGGCCACCAGGTTCGGGAAGTAGGGCACACCGCGCTGCATGAACGCCCAGCCGTAGATCATCGCGCACACCAGCAGGTATCCACCGCCGATCGTCAGCACCCGCGGCGAGAATCGCGAAACCAGCTGCGAGGACACGCCTAGGCCGATTCCCATCGCGATGACGAAGGGGATGAAGCCGACACCGGCACGTAGCGCGCTGTAGCCCAAGACGTCCTGCACGTACAAGCCGATGCAGACGGTCAGGCTGAACATCACGCCACCGGCCAAGAAGATGGCGATGAACGTGACCAGCCGATTGCGGTCATGGAACAGGTCAAACGGTACGACGGGGTTTTCGGCGGTACGTTCCACCAGAACGAAGCCGAGAGCGGCGGCGAACGCCACGGCACCCGAGCCGATCGTGGTGATCGAGAGCCAGCCCTTTTCCGGGCCTATCGAGAAGGCGAATACGGCAGCGGTGCACGCCAGTGTGGCCAGGATGGCACCGGCGGCGTCCAGCTTCATCCGCTCGCGGTTGGTCTCGCGCAGCGCGGTGCGAGCCAGGTAGATCATGACCAGACCGATCGGCACGTTGACCATGAACGCCAGCCGCCAGGAGACCTCGGTCAGCGCCCCGCCTACCACCAGGCCCATCACCGAACCGACCGCAGTCATCGCGGCGAATACCGCCGTCGCGGCGTTACGCGCCGGCCCCTTCGGGAACGTGGTGGCCACCAGGGCCAAACCAGTCGGCGAGGCGATCGCCGATCCCACACCCTGCGATAGCCGTGCGATGACCAATGTCGCCTCGTCCCAGGCGACCGCACACAGCACCGACGAGATGGTGAACAGCGCGACGCCGACGATGAATGTCCGCTTACGCCCGATCGTGTCGCCAAGCCGGCCGCCGAGCAGCATCAGCCCGCCGAAGGTCAGCACGTATGCGGTAATCACCCAGCTCCGACCCGCGTCGGAAAGGCTCAGCTCGTCATGAATCTTAGGAAGCGCGACGATCGCGACGGTGCTGTCCATCGTCGCCAGCAGCTGCATCCCGCCGATCGCAATAACCGCGGCGATGAAGCGGCGCGAGGGCAACCACATCGGGTAATACCTGCTCGCGCGCTCTGAAGCGGTCTCCGTCTCGTGCGTTGCGCGAGCGGAGGTCGGACGCTCCTGCCGTCCGGACGTCCAATTATGGACTGCCCGCTCTGTGTCGTTGAGAGCCGTCATAGCGGGTTACCTTACAGTAATCTTAAGAATCGTTTAAACCCCGAATGCCGCGACAGCCCCTATGACGATGATCGCAGGAGGTCGGATCCCCTCCGCGCGGACCTTTTCCGGCGTGTCGGCAAGGGTCGCCCGCAACGTGTGCTGAGCGGGCGTCGTTCCATGCTGAACGACAAGCACCGGCGTATCCGCAGGTCGGCCGCCTTTCAACAGCGCCTCGACGAAAAGTTCGATTCGTTCGACCGCCATCAGCAAAACAATCGTGCCTGACATTGCTGCCAACGCATTCCAATTCACTAACGATTCGGGATGGTCGGGCGCGATATGGCCGCTGACCACCACAAACTCGTGATTTGTGGCCCGATGAGTGACCGGAACGCCCGCCAAAGCGGGCACAGCTATGGCACTCGTCACACCTGGCACCACAATCACCGGAATCCCGGCTTCGGTGCATGCCAACACCTCTTCATAGCCCCGCGCGAAGACGAACGGGTCGCCCCCTTTGAGGCGGACGACAAAGCGCCCCGCCTTGGCCCGCTCGATCATGACGTCGTTGATGGCGTCCTGGGCCATGGCCCGGCCGTAAGGGATCTTGGCCGCGTCGATGACTTCCACGTGCGGCGGCAGTTCGGCGAGCAGTTCAGGTGGCGCGAGCCGGTCGGCGACGACGACATCCGCCTGGGCGAGCAGGCGTCGACCCCGGACGGTGATCAGCTCCGGATCCCCCGGACCGCCGCCGATCAGCGCGACCCCGCCCCGGATGACGTCGGAACTCTGATAGCTCGTCGAGGTGACAAGGCCGTTCTGCAGCGCCTCGCGAATCGCCGACCGGATTGCCGCCGAACGACGGTGGTCGCCACTGGCCAAGACTCCCACCGACAGGCCCGCGTGGTTGAAGGTCGCGGGGGTGACCGCGGTTCCTTCCACGGCGATGTCGGCGCGCACGCAGAAAATCTGGCGCCGATCGGCTTCAGCGACGATGGCCGCGTTCACCGCGGGGTCATCGGTGGCCGCTATCGCGTACCAGGCGCCTTCCAAGTCGCCGTCGCGATATTCCCGCAGGGTCAAGGTGATCTTGTCCATCACCTCGACAGAACGGGTGGCGCTACGGGATATGACTTGCACATCCGCGCCGCTGGCGATCAGAAGGGGCAGACGGCGCTGAGCAACGTTGCCCCCGCCGACCACGACGACCTTCCTGCCGGTCAGACGCAGTCCGACAAGGTAGGGGCTCTCGGTCACCCGGCAAGCTTAGTGGTGACCGCCAGCGCGGCGGGGAGCCGGGCGCAGCGGGTCGCCACCATCAAATCCCGTGGCCGGCCCGGGCGGCGTGCGCGACAAAACGTGCTACCGCGTCCGGCGTGGATGCCGGATGAGTGTGCAGGTATGACGCATGCACGCCGGCATGTACAACTCCATCCCGCACCGCTGCCGCATCGTTGCCGCGATACACCCAAGCCGGCTCGTAACGATCGGAGAAGGTGACGGTGGTGCGGTGGAATTCGTGTCCGACAACTCGATGGCCGGCCGCATACAACGCCGAGTCCGCAACCGCGACCGCGTCGCGATATCCCAGGGTGAGGTGCGGGGTGAACCGTGCCGATCCGGCCAGCACATCGCACATCGGGTACCCATCGAGTTCGGAGGCCAAATAGATAAGGCCCGCGCATTCGGCGTGCAGGGGCGCGCCGGCGTGCGCCAGGTCTTTGATTTGGCGGCGCACCAGGTCGTTGGCGGACAGCTCCGCGGTGAACTGCTCGGGAAATCCGCCGGGTAGCAGGACGCCGGTGCTATCCGCGGGCAGTGGTTCGCCGAGCGGGTCGAACTCGACCACGTCGGCCCCGGCGGCCCGCAACAACTCGGCGTGCTCGGCGTACGCGAAGCTGAATGCCTTGCCGGCGGCCATCGCGATGGTGGCGTGGCCGGCTGGCGCCCCACCAATGGCGGTCACCGGGTCCCAGGGCGCATCGCCGACACTGCTGCCGGCCGCGGCCAGCACCGCCTCCACGTCGACATGGCGGGCGATCAACGCTGTCATCGCCTCGACCGCCAGCCGGGCACGACGGCCATATTCGACGGCGGTAACCAGACCCAGATACCGCGTCGGAAGCTCCAGCTCGGCACTGCGCGGGATGGCGCCCACCACCGGCACACCGGCTTGCTCGCACGCCTGCCGCAAAACGTGCTCATGGCGGGCGCTTCCGACCCGGTTGAGAATGACCCCGGCGATGCGGGTCTTGGAGTCGAACGTAGAAAAGCCATGTAGCAGTGCGGCGATGCTGTGGCTTTGGCCGCGGGCATCGACCACCAGAATCACCGGTGTTCCCAACAGATTTGCCACGTGTGCGCTCGAACCCGTCGCCGGGCCCGCCACGGCGTGCTCGATACGCCCGTCGAAAAGGCCCATCACCCCTTCGACCACCGCGATGTCGGCACCTTGTGCGCCGTGTGCGTACAGCGGGCCGATGAGCCGCTCCCCCACCAATACCGGGTCCAAGTTGCGGCCCGGGCGTCCCGCGGCCAGGGCGTGGTAGCCGGGATCGATGAAATCCGGGCCGACCTTGAACGGGGCGACCCTGCGGCCCGCTTGTCGGAGCGCTCCGATCACACCCGTGGCCACGGTGGTCTTTCCGCTGCCCGATGCCGGGGCGGCGATCACCACACCGGGGATTGAGTTCACCGAGGCACCCGGTGCGAGCGTGCACAAAATGCCACCTGTAGCGGCGTGTCGCTGTGCCGACACGCACGCTCGCGGCACCGGGGCGGGGCGATGCTCACCACTCGATGCCCTTCTGCCCCTTACGCCCCGCGTCCATCGGGTGTTTGACCTTGGCCATCTCGGTGACCAGGTCGGCGGCCGCAATCAGCTGCGCGGGGGCATCACGCCCGGTGATCACCACATGCTGGTACCCCGGCCGCGCCAGCAGTACGTCCACCACTTCCCCGACGTCCACCCAGCCCCACTTGAGTGGGTAGGTGAACTCGTCGAGCACGTAGAACTGGTGGCGCTGCGCCGCCAGTCGCCGCGCGATCTCGGCCCAGCCGTCCGCTGCTGCGGCCGCGTGGTCGTCGTCGCTGCCGACCTTGCGTGACCAGGACCACCCCGCGCCCATCTTGTGCCACTGGACGGCCGCGCCGATCCCCTGCTGGTCGTGCAACCGGCCGAGGTGTTGGAACGCCGTCTCCTCGCCCACTTTCCACTTGGCGTTCTTGACGAACTGGAATACCGCGACATCCAAGCCGACGTTCCAAGCCCGCAGCGCCATTCCGAACGCCGCGGTCGACTTGCCCTTGCCGTCACCGGTATGCACGGCCAGCACCGGGGTGTTGCGCCGCTGTCGGGTAGTGAGACCGTCGTCGGGGACTTGGGCCGGATTTCCCTGTGGCATAAGCAGTTGCCTTCCGCGAGTTCAGGCCACGCTGCGGATGGCTTGCGCCAAGTAGTCGGCGTGCAACTGTTCGAGCCGCACCGCCGGCGCGCCGAGATGGCGGGCGAGTTGCTGGGCCAGTCCGAGCCGCACATACGACGTCTCGCAGTCCACAACCACCGCGGTGGCGCCTTCGGCGACAAGCCGAGCGGCGGCGATTCGGCTGCGGCCCAACGGGTCCGGCCCGGCGGTGGCCCGTCCATCGGTGAGCACCACCACCAGCGGGCGGCGGGCACGGTCGCGTACTTTCTCCCGGATCACCAGCTCGCGCGCGGCCAGCAGACCCTCGGCCAGCGGAGTCTTGCCGCCGGTGTCGAACCGGGCCAGCCGCCGGCTGGCGATGTGCGCCGACGAGGTGGGTGACAGCAGGATCTTGGCTTCATGCTGGCGGAACGTGATCACCGCGACCTTGTCCCGGCGCTGGTAGGCATCGCGCAGCAGCGACATGGTCGCGCCGCTGACCGCCGCCATCCGATCCCGGGCAGCCATCGATCCCGAAGCGTCCACGACGAAGATCACCAGGTTGCCCTCACGCCCCTCGCGCACCGCCCGGCGGATGTCGGCGCCCTGCGGGCGCAGCGGCCCCGATCCGGTGGCGTTTTCGGCGGCCGAGAGCAAGGTGGCGAACAGGTGCAACCCACGGGCGCCGGAATTGCTGTCACTACCGTCGGCGGCCGCTACCACGCTGCCGGAGCCGTTGCGCGCCCGCGAGCGCCGCCCGGGCGCACCTTCGCCGACCCCGGGCACAACCAGCGCGCGGGTGCGGAACACCTTGGACGGCCCGGCGCTGGGCTTGGGCGCCTGCTGGGGCCTGGAGTTCGAGTTCTGTTGTTGGGGAGGGCAATCCTGGCCGGCTGACTGGCCTCCACCCGGCGGGTCGGGCTCCGGCTCGGGCGAACCCTGCGACTCCGCTCCGGCCCGTGCCAGTGCCTCGTCGAGCTGGTCGCGGTCAATACCGTGATCGTCGAATGGGTCCCGACGACGGCGATGGGGCAATGCCAGTTCCGCGGCGACCCGCACGTCTTGTTCTTCGACGGCCGGTGCGCCGCGCCACGCCGCATGAGCGGTGGCCGTTCGGGCCAGCACCAGATCCGCTCGCATGCCATCGACGTCGAACGCCGCGCACAACGCGGCGATCCGACGCAATTCGTGGTCGGGCAACACGACCGAGTCGACGATGTCCCGCGCCTCGGCGATACGGCGGGCCAGCTCGGCGTCGGGGCCGACATAGCGTTCACAGAAGGCGTCCGGGTCGGCTTCAAAAGCCATCCGCTGGCGAATGACTTCCACGCGGACGTCCACATCGCGGGACGCGTGCACGTCGACGGTCAGCCCGAACCGGTCCAGCAGTTGTGGACGCAGTTCGCCTTCTTCGGGATTCATCGTGCCGATCAGGACGAAGCGGGCCTCGTGCGAATGTGAGATGCCGTCCCGTTCGACGTGCACCCGCCCCATCGCGGCGGCGTCGAGCAAGATGTCGACCAGATGATCGTGCAGCAAGTTCACTTCGTCGACGTAGAGCACTCCCCCGTGGGCGCGGGCCAGCAGTCCCGGCGCGAAGGCGTGTTCGCCATCGCGCAAGACGCGCTGCAGGTCCAGCGAGCCGACCACCCGGTCCTCGGTGGCCCCCAGCGGCATTTCGACCAGCCCGGGACCGGAACTGCCGGTAGCGGCGGACAGTAGCGCGGCGAGCCCGCGCACGGCTGTTGATTTCGCGGTGCCCTTCTCGCCGCGAATGAGCACGCCGCCTATCTCCGGACGAACGGCGCACAACAGCAACGCCAGTCGCATCTGGTCGTGTCCAACGATCGCGCTGAATGGATAGGCCTTCATGACTGCGCCGCGGGACCGTGTGCGGGCCGCAACATGGGCAGGTGCGGAATACCGTCGTCGATGAAATCGTCCCCGTCACGAACGAATCCGTGCCGCGCATACATTTCGGCCAGGTAGACCTGCGCGTCGATCCGGCACGGGTAGTCGCCAACCTCGGCCAGGGCTGCCCGCAGCAGCCGGGTGGAGTGCCCGTGCCCGCGGGCCTGACGTTTCGTACACAGCCGGCCAAGCCGGAACACCTTCTCGCCCCCGGCGTGTTCCTCCATCAACCGCAACGTGCAAATCACTTCGCCATCGGCGGTTTCCAGCCAGAAGTGGCGGGTCTCGGCGAGCAGATCACGGCCGTCCAGCTCCGGATAGGGGCAGGCCTGCTCGACCACGAACACCTCGACCCGCAACTTGAGCAATTCGTAAAGGGTTGGTACGTCAAGGTCTTTGGCCCAGACACGGCGCAGCGCTTCGCTCATGACGCATCCAGCTGCAGCGCCCTGCTGCTCCAGGACCGCACCTCGTCGTACAAAACCGGCTCTTCAGACAAGTTCGCCCCCAACGACGGCACCATCTCTTTGAGTGCTGGCAGCCAGGACTGGTACCGATGGGTAAAGCATCGCTGTAACACCTCAAGCATTATCGGCACCGCCGTCGAGGCCCCGGGCGACCCCCCAAGTAGTCCCGCAATACTGCCGTCGGCCTCGCCGACCACCGTGGTACCGAATTCGAGCACACCACCTTTGCGCTTGTCCCGACGGATCACCTGCACTCGCTGACCTGCCACAATCAATTCCCAGTCCGAATCCGCTGCACTGGGAACAAACTCGCGCAGCACCGCGACTCGGTCGGGCTCGGAGAGACGCAGCTGGCCGATCAGGTAGTTCAACAGTGTCACTTGAGTGACACCGACGCCAACCATGGACAGTATGTTGTTGGGCTTGATCGAACCAGGTAGGTCGCGCAAGTGGCCGCGCTTCAAGAACTTCGGCGACCATCCGGCGAACGGCCCGAACATCAGCCAGGACTTACCGTTGACATACCTCAGGTCCAGGTGCAGCGCACCCAGCGGCGGGGCCCCCGGCGCCGGAACGCCGTACACCTTGGCCCGGTGTGCCGCGGTGAGCGCCGTGTTCGCGGTACGCAAGAACCGGCCGCCGATGGGAAAGCCGGCAAAACCGTTTATTTCCTTGATGCCCGACCGCTGCAGCAACGACAGCGCGTTGCCCCCGGCACCGACAAACACGAATTTGGTTTTCAGCTTGCGCTTTTCGCCGGTGCGCCGGTTGACCACGGTCAGCATCCAACCACCGTCGGACTGTCGAACCAGATTGCGGACCTCCTGACCGAACAGGGCCACCGCGCCATTGCGCACGCAATAGCCAATGAGCTGTCGAGACAGTGCGCCGAAATCAACGTCGGTACCGTCGGCGGCCCAGTTGAGCGCAATCGGTTCGGAGAAAACACGTTTGGCGGCCATCAAAGGCAGTCGGCGGGCGAACTCGTCCGGGTCGTCGATCCACTCGGCGCCGGCGAACAGCGGGTTGCCGGCCAGCGCGTCGCGACGCCGCCGCAGCTGATGGACCCGCTCGGCACCGTGCACAAAGCTCACGTGCGGGAGTGGGTTGAGGAAGCTGCGCACGTCGTTGAGGATGCCGTTCTCCGCCGCGTACGCCCAAAACTGGCGGGTGACCTGAAATTCCTCGTTGATCCGCACCGCTTTGGAAATGTCTATGGAACCGTCGGGTCGCTGTGGCGTGTAGTTCAACTCGCACAGCGCGGAGTGCCCGGTGCCGGCATTGTTCCAGGGGCCACTGCTTTCTGCTGCGACGGCGTCCAGGCGCTCGATGAGGGTGATCGACCAGTCCGGTTCCAGTCGTCGCAGCATCGCGCCCAGCGTGGCGCTCATGATGCCCGCGCCCACCAGCACGACGTCGGTTCTGGCTGACTCTGACACCGGATCGTTGGTCCTTCGTGTTCGCGCGGTTGTGCAGGTCCTCAGGTTATCCCGCCGGGCATGGGCCCCACCCAAACCGCTGCCGTCGAGCCGGCAGACCTCGGGGCGCAGGCCGCAATTGCGACGGCGCAGACCAGCAAACGCCGCTGCCCCACCTAGTCGCCCGCGCTTCGGTGATCGCCTCTAAGCTGACCTCGTGAGCGGCTGGGTACCCGATGTACTGCCTGGCTATGAGCAGTACACGATCCCGCTCGGACCCGATCCCGTCGACGAGGGCGACATCGTCGCGACCCTGGTCCGCCGGGCGAACGCCGCGCCCTCGGCACACGCGGTTCTGGCGGTGCACGGCTTCACCGACTACTTCTTCAATACCGCTCTGGCCGACCACTTCGCCGACCGCGGCTTCGCCTTTTACGCGCTGGATCTGCAAAAGTGCGGCCGCTCGCACCGGCCTGGCCAAACCCCGCACTTCACCACCGACCTGGCGCAATACGACGTCGAACTGCAGCGCGCCTTGGCGGTCATCGGCGAGCACACCGGCGCGGCAGATGCCGCCAAGGTCCTCATCTACGGGCATTCGGCCGGCGGGCTCATCGTGTCGCTATGGCTGGACCGGCTGCGTCGGCGCCGGCTCGGTGCGCACGGGGGCGTCGGCGGCCTGGTGCTCAACAGCCCGTGGCTGGACCTGCAGGGCGCGGCGGTCCTGCGCCTGGGCGTGATTTCCGCCGCGATCGGCGCGGTATCGCGGGTGCGCCCCATGTGGGTGCTCCGAGCGCGAGGTGAGCCCGGCTACGGCTCCGGCCTGCACCGGGACTACCACGGCGAGTTCGACTTCAACCTGCAGTGGAAACCGCTGGGCGGCTTTCCCGTCACCGCCGGCTGGTCCAGTGCCATACGCCGCGGCCAGGCGCGGCTGCATCGGGGGCTGGACGTCGGCGTGCCCAATCTGATCCTGCGTTCGGACCACAGCGTGCCCGACAGCGCCGACCCGACCGCCGTAGAACGCGGCGACGCGGTTCTCGACGTCACACAAATCGCCCGCTGGGCCGGCTGCATCGGGAACCGCAGCACCGTCATTCCGGTGCCGGACGCCAAACACGATGTGTTCTTGTCCCTGCCACAACCTCGACTGACCGCTTATCGTCAGCTGGACCGCTGGCTGGACCACTACCTCGAGACTATCGACGCCGACCCGTCAAAGCCCTTGCGCAAGGGTTGACCGCGGCGCCCGCAAGTCGGACATGAACAAGGCGGCGCCGACGCCGAGCAGTGCGATCAACGCGGGCAACAGCAGTGACTGCGACATCGAGGCCGAGAACGGCTCGCGCGCAAACTCGGGCAGCTGCAGGGCGACGCCTTCGGTTGCCGCCGCCGCAGAGGTATGCGCGTCGTCGTGGATGGCCGGGGCCTGGGCGGCAATGCGTGATGTCATCAACGCCGCCATCCCGGCACTGCCGAGCGTGGCGCCCAACGCCCGAGCCGCGTTGTATACCCCTGAACTCGCACCGACCAGCTCCGCCGGCAGGTCACGGGTGGCGGTAACCGTCAACACAGGCCAGGCGAACACCATTCCAACGCCAAGGAAAGCGATCGGCACTGCTAACCGCCAAACCGGGGTTGCCGGGGCCATCTCGATCGAGAACCAGATCAGCGAGATGGCCACCACTGAGAAGCCGAAACCGGCCACCGCCCGCGGGTGTGCCCGATCCAGGATCTTGCCGATGAACGGGGTCAACAAGCCGACGACAATGGGCAGCGGCGCCATCAGCAGCGCCGTACGAGTCGGCGACAAGCCCCGCACCGTCTGCATATAGAACACGCCAGGCAGCATCATCGCCGCCGCCACGAACGCGATCACCGCCACACCGAAGCTGCACAGGGCGAAGTTGCGATCGCCGAAGATCCGCAGCGGGATCAGCGGCTCGCTGGTATTCACCGATTGCCAGTAGACAAATACGGTCACAAACCCGACGCCCACGGCGATCATCGCCCAGATCCATGGCGACCAGCCGGCCGCGTGCCCCTGCTGCAGCCCGAAGACAATGAGGAGCAAGCCGAGTCCGGATAGCCCCACACCGATCAGGTCGAACCGGCGCGTGTGCGTCGGCAGTGCGGGCACAAACCGCACGGCCAGCACCAATCCGACGATGCCGACGGGGATATTGACGAAAAAGATCCACTGCCACCCAAGGGTGTCGACCAGCGCGCCGCCGAGCAGCGGACCAGCCAGATTGCCAAAGCCGGCGGCCGCAGCCCAAACGGTCGCCGCCGCTCCGCGACGTTCCGGCGGGAAAGCCCGGGTGACGATGGTGAATGTCTGTGTGTAGAGCAACGCGGCGCCGATGCCTTGAGCCACCCGAGCCGCTATCAATATTTCGATGGTGCCCGACAGGCCACACCACAATGAGCTGACGGTGAACACCGCCAATCCGGCCAGGTAGAGGTTCTTGACGCCGAACCGGTCACCAAGTCGACCAGCGACCAGCGACCAGCGACCAGCGACCAGCGACCAGCGACCAGCGACCAGCGACCAGCGACCAGCGACCAGCGACCAGCGACCAGCGACCAGCGACGGCACCGTATAGGCCAACACGTAGCCGCTGGTCACCCAGATCACCATGTGATAGCTGGTGTTCAGCCCGGCCATGATGCTCGGGTTGGCGACGTACACGACGGTGTCGTCCACCGAGGTCATGAAGATGCCAATGGCGATCGCCCATAGCGTGTCGCGATGGGTTTGGACGGGCACAGCATTGCAGCGGATGCCCGGACTTGCCGGCACGGCTCGCGTCTCCCCCCGCGTCATGGCGCTACTTCGACCTGGCCACCACCAGCAGCGCGGGCCGCGGTGGCCGTAACGGGCCCGGCCGGGCCAGCCCGATGCAGCACCCAGGCGGCCATCACCAGCAATGACATCGCTGCGCCCCTTCCAGTCACTCGGTGAGCATCGGCGAGAACCGATGAATACCTGCGCCGCGGCTCGATCTGAAACAGCTGCAATATTCGCGCACGTCCCGACCGAATATTTCCCCGAACGGAAGCCAACGTCGATGATGCGTCGGCAAGTCCAGCCCGTGACTCTACCCCGCAGAAAGACGCTGCTATGCAAATCTGACAAATTGACAACATCTTGCCTATCTCCGCTCGAAAGCAACCACTGCGTGAGTCACCAGCAAACTCAACAATTGTTGACAGATATCGACATACAACCTCGCCATCAAGCGTAGAATCGAACATGCTCAGCGAGCCGATTCTCGCCAGGCCAATACCGAGGATAATGCCCCAATACTAGAATCAAATTCAAGAACGTAATTCGAGAATATAATTCAAGAATCTAATTCGAGTATCCCGGGCAGGGCGTCACTTCCGATTGCAAACCAGCTTGGTACGAGTCCGCGTTTATTCAGCTTCTGGCGTGCATAAATGGGATCGTCCTTCGATGACGAACCCCGGCAGGACGGCCCGACCAGGAGGAGTAGCGGTCAGCGTTTCATGGGTCGTAACCTCCGCCGCAGAATCGCTGCCCGAAATCGGTTTCCGGCGCCCACCACCGCGCGCCGCGCCATGCCCCCTAGCAGCCGAAAGCCCGGCCGTACATCAGGACTTCGGACGGTGGAGCTGCGCGCGTCGTCGCACGGATTTCGGCCAGCACTAGCGCGACATCGTTGAATGCCCCGCCCCGCCATGAAAGCTGCACCCACCTAGCCCGGTCCGGGGCGACAAATAGCTGTGGACGAACATTGCCTGCACCCGCTTCCCGCCGCGACTTTCACAAAATACTGACAACCCGCTCGGCCACGAAGTACGCTGCACCAACCGTTCGTAGCACGACGGATGGGGCGGCGTTGACGACAAACATCGCGACGAAGGAATCCGACATCGACTGTCGATTCACATCAGGCAATAAGAGATGGGCGACAGGGGGTACTCATCGCACCATCTTTGACACAATCGATCTAGCGAAGCACGCGTGAGTGGCAAATACCTCAACAACACAGATACAGAACCATCAATTCTGGCACGGTCGATCTACAAATTCGCGGTTTCCATCGCCCTGTTTTGGCTAGCCGTCTGCGCGATCATCGCGGCCTTCGTGCCTTCACTGGAATCGGTTGGAGAAAACCGTTCGGTGTCATTGACTCCCCGCGACGCGCCGGCGATGCAGGCTATACACCGGATCTGGGCGGTGTTCAAGGAATCGGATTCCGACAGCATCGTGACAATTGTTCTGGAAGGCGACCAGCCCCTCGGCACCGAAGCCCACAAGTACTACGACGATCTGGTCCGTAGGTTGCGTGGCGATACCAGGCACGTGCAGCACGTCCAGGATTTCTGGGGGGATCCGCTTACCGCTTCCGGGTCGCAGAGTGCCGATGACAAGGCCGCTTATGTCCAGCTGAATCTGGCCGGCAACCAGGGTGAGCCGCTGGGCAACGAATCCGTCGAAGCTGTCCGCAGCATCGTTGACGGCGCCAAGCCGCCGCCCGGGATCGCGGTCTACGTCACCGGGACGGCGGCACTGGTGGCTGACATGCAGCACAGTGGCGACAGGTCTTTGGCGAGAATCACCGTCACGACCGCCGCGGTCATATTCATCATGTTGCTCTTGGTGTACCGTTCGCCGCTCACGGTGGTCCTGCTATTGCTCACCGTCGGAGCCGAATTCACGGTGGCCCGTGGAGTAGTCGCGCTACTCGGGCAGGTCGGGGCCATTGCGCTTTCCACCTTCGCCGTGAGCCTGCTGACTTCGCTGGCGATTGCCGCCGGCACCGACTACGGGATCTTCATCATCGGGCGCTATCAGGAAGCCCGCCAGGCCGGCGAAGACCGCGAGACGGCGTTCTACACGATGTACCGGGGGGTCGCCCACGTCATCGCGGGCTCGGGGCTGACGATCGCGGGGGCGACGTCTTGCCTCAGCCTGGCCCGGCTGCCCTACTTTCGAACGCTAGGTATCCCCTGCGCGGTCGGGATGCTGCTAGCGGTGGTGGTCGCCCTGACGTTAGGACCGGCGGTGCTTGCCATCGGCAGCCGTTTCGGGGTATTGGACCCCAAACGCATGATCAAGATTCGCGGCTGGCGACCGATCGGCACCGTCGTGGTTCGCTGGCCGGGGCCCGTTCTGGCTGCCACGATCGCAATCGCGCTGATCGGTCTGCTCGCTCTGCCCGCGTACACGACCAGCTACAACAACCGGGACTACACCCCGGGCTTCACCCCAGCCAACCAGGGATTCGCCGCCGCGGATCGACATTTCTCTCAGTCGCGGATGAAGCCCGAGGCGTTGCTGATCGAGTCGGATCACGATCTGCGGAATCCAGCCGACTTTCTGGTCTTGGACAAGGTCGCAAAGGAAATCTTCCGGATTCCCGGGATTTCCCGTGTCCAGGGGATAACCCGGCCCGAAGGAAAGCCGATGGATCACACGTCGATCCCGTTTCAGATCAGCATGCAAAACGCCAGTCAGATGCAAAATCTCAACTATCAACGTGACCGAATGGACGACCTACTCAGACAGGCGGATGCGATCGGCAAGTCCATCACCGTGACGAAACGCATGTACGACTTGATGATGCAAATGTCGGACACGATGCATCAGACGGTCATCGACACCGGCCAGATAAAGGATGTCACCGATGAGTTGCGCGATCATATTGCGGACTGCGATGATTTCTGGCGACCGATCCGGAGCTATTTCTACTGGGATAAGCACTGCAACGGAGTCCCGATGTGCTGGTCGCTGCGATCGATATTCGACGCGCTCGACGGCGTCGACAAGATCAGCGACGAACTAACCGACCTGCTGGGCGACGTGAAAACCATGGACCGGCTCATGCCGCTGACGGCCGCCCAGATCCCGCCACAGATCGAAGCCCTGGAGACGGTACGGGACATCGTCCTGACCATGCATAGCACCATGATCGGGATCTACGACCAGATGGACGAGTTGAGCGCAAACTCGACGGCCATGGGGAAAGCGTTCGACACCGCAAACAACGACGACTCGTTCTATCTCCCCCCCGAGGTGTTCACCAACGCGAACTTCAAACGCATAATGAAACTATTTCTATCCCCCGACGGGCATGCGGCTCGGTTCATTATTTTGCACCGTGGAGACCCCGACAGGCCTGAAGGAATTGCCCACATCGACTTGATACGCACCGCTGCCGAAGAGTCGCTGAAGGGCTCGCCATTAGAAGACTCCAGGATTTATCTGACCGGAACCGGGGCCGTATCCAAGGACCTCTCCGAAGGCGCTAAATGGGATCTTCTGATCGCGGGAATCGCTTCCCTGTGCCTCATTTTCATCATCATGCTCATCCTCACCCGAGCCCTTATCGCCGCCACCGTCATCGTCGGCACGGTGGCGCTGTCATTGGGCGCTTCCTTTGGCCTATCCGTATTGGTCTGGCAACACATTTTCGGCATCAAATTGCACTGGCTGGTGCTTCCGATGTCGGTGATTGTGCTGTTGGCGGTGGGATCCGACTACAACCTGCTTCTGGTCTCCAGGTTCAAGCAGGAGATCGGCGCCGGCCTCAATACCGGCATCATCCGTGCGATCGGCGGTACCGGCAAGGTGGTGACGAATGCGGGACTGGTGTTCGCCATCACCATGGCCTCGACGATCGTCAGCGATCTGCGGATCATCGGCCAAGTCGGCACCACCATCAGTCTGGGCCTGCTGTTCGACACCCTGATCGTGCGCGCATTCATGACGCCGTCCATCGCCGCCCTACTCGGGCGCTGGTTCTGGTGGCCGCTGCAGGTGCGAACCCGGCCAGCCAGGCCCACCGCCGTCAAACCCCGCCGGCCTGATCCGCCGGATCATTTGCCATCAGTTGGCGAACGTCACCAAACCCGGCGGCTGCGCGCCTTGTCGACTGAGACCCTCAGCCCCGGCTGATCCACTCCTCGAGGATCTGCGCTGCGGGTTTCGCCCCTTCGACGAGCAGCGAAACGTGGTCCACCGCGACCGTGCGCACGGTATTCGATGGCGACCAAGGCTCGGTGGCGGGATAGGTAATATCACCCGCGCCATAAGGCATCACCCACGGCCGGGTGCATTGCACGAATAGCACATCGGATTCAAGAGGCCCATCGTACATATTGGGAAGCAGATCCGACCAGCTGACTACGGCAGTTAGCCTGGTGGCATGAAATAGATCCTGTCCGACACTTTCTACGTACACGTCATAAAGTATTTCTCTGGTGAGAAGTTCAGTTAGTTCGGGATCGGATTCCTTGTGACTATCGAGTAAGGCCACACCGGCGAAATTGCGATTTCTGACATCCTCAAAATGTTTGCCGAGAGCATAGGCGAACTTTCCACCCGATGATTGCCCCGCGAGGACGAAAGGCTCATCACCGACCAGTTCGACGACGATCCGAGCGAGGCACTCAACCGCGGCTTCCGGGGAGTCGGGCAGTGGCTCACCGCGGGCGAAACCGGGCAGGGGTATGGCCGAGACGGCTCGCACTCCCCTGAATTCTGATGCGATTCTTGCATAGTTATGCACTCCGCTGCTGAAGACCGACGTGCACAGGAAGATCAGATGGGGAGCCTTGGGCCCGCTGGTGAAGGTCGTCGGAACGGCGGTCGGCCAGGTCCGGGCGCCGGACTCGGATTGAACCGCCAGTCGCAGCTGAGACGCCGAACGCGGCAAGTGCATTCCCTCGCTGATCCGCCCTGTGGTGATCGCCCCCTTGAGGAGCGCTTCGAACGAATCCCTGGTTGATGCGGCGTCCCCATCCCCAGCCGGACCGCACCGGGCCGGGTTGGGGTGCTGCAGCAAAGCTTGCGGCGGGTGGTGTTCGCAACCCGCCACCTCAGCGTCCCTCAACATGTGAGCCAGGCCTCGAACGGTCGGGTGGTTGAAGACGTCCACCGGAGGCACATCCCGGTCGAACGCCTGGCTCAGGCGCGAAGCCAGTTTCACGAACCCGACCGAGTCCAGGCCCTGCTCACTGAGGGGTTGGTCGATGTCGACCCGCGCAGCCCGAATTCCGAAGACCGCGGCTACCTGGTCGCGCACCGACGCCAGTAGCGGGTCGCCCGGAGCTGCCGGCCAGGCTCCGGCCGATGTGACCACTGGGCCGGCCGTCCCCAGTTCGTCGTCGGGCACGTCCGGCGGCCCCGCGTCCTCAAGGCGTGCCACCAGCAGCTCCTCGGCTTCCAGGGTGCCGTCCAGCAGGCGGGTGCGGCATCTGGCACGCTGCACTTTCCCGCTGGTCGTCTTGCTCACGCTGCCGGGCGGCGCGACCACCACCGCCGAGCAGCGCAACTGGTGGTTCTTCAAGACAACTGCCTGCACCTCATCGGCCACCCCCGACAACATCTCGGTGGCGATATCGGCTTTCACCTCGACGAGCACCGCAAGCCCCTCGACATCGCCGGCATCGCCGGCATCGACTGCGAAGGCTGCGATCCCGCCCGGCCTGATGGCTGGGTGACAGTCACGCAGGCTCTCCTCGATGTCTTGGGGATGGATGTTGCGCCCGGCCAGGATGAGCAGGTCTTTGAGGCGACCGCACACATACAGCTCGCCGTCATGCAGGAGTCCCAGGTCGCCGGTTCGCAGGTAGCTGCGGCTGTCGTCAGACCCGGCGAGACGGGCGCCGAAGGTGTCGCGGCTCTTGTCCGGCAATCCCCAGTAGCTCGCCGCCTTACTCGAATCCACCCAGATCTCGCCGACCTGCCCGTCGGCCAGCGGCACGTGGAGTTCGGGGTCCACGATGCGCACGTCGACGTCGTCGGCCACCTGGCCGCAACCAATCAGCATCTGGCTACCGGGACCATCGGCAGGAACCGCCAGCCGCTGCGTCTCCAGCTGATGGCGGTCGACACTGAGCGTCGAACGCCCGAACATCGTGACGGCGACGGTGTGCTCGGCCAGGCCATAGGCGGGGCAGAATGCATCGCGACGCAGCCCGGTTCCGCTGAAGGCATCCAGGAAACGGCTGGTGGTGTCCTCGCGTACCGGTTCGGCCGCGCTCATTACCACCTGCAGCGAACTCAGATCCCATGCCGCACGTTGCTCGGCGGTGGTCTTACGCACCGCCAGTTCGTAGGCAAACTTGGGGGCGGCGGTGTGGGTGGCACGCACCCGATCCATGACGTCGAACCACAGCGCGGGCCGTTGCAGGAAGGTCAACGGCGACATCAGGGTGACCTCGCCACTGCCCGCCAAACCGCTCAGGATCACGCTGATGAGTCCGAAGTCGTGATACGGCGGGAGCCAGAAGACGCCCCGGGCATCCAGTCCGAGCCCTAGCAACCGACGGTTGAAATCGACCTGATGCGCCAGGTTGCCATGGGTGATGACGACACCCTTGGGGTCTGAGGTGGAGCCCGAGGTGTATTGCAGCAAAGCGGGGGCGTCAGGGCTCGGGGACCAGCCGCGGCCCGGCGCGCCGGGGGTGCCCGGTCCGCGCATTCGGCGGCCGCCGATACCCCGCGAGGTGATGTGCCAGGGGAGATCCCCAGGCCAGCCAACCGTGCTTCCGGTCACGATGGACCTGGCTGTTCCGAGCCGGCGAGCGTTCGCATACCGCCGACTCGTCAGCACCGCTTTCGCACCGCTGCTGGCCACCACCCGCTGCATCCGGTCGACGGTCTTCTGAGGGTTGATCGGGTCCGGCGGGTAGATCGGGACGGGAACAACCCCCGCTGCGAGGCATCCGATCAGGCCGCGCACGAAGTCCAGACCGGATGGATATGCAAGAATCGCCCGGTCCCCCGGCTCCAGTCCGCAGTGGTGCCGCAGAAACTCGGCCACCTCGCCCATGTCGCTCACCACATCAGCACGGCTCATCGATTCGGCGACTCGCCCTTTTTCGTTGACGAACGAGATGGCGGTGTTGGCGGGTATGCACGCCGCGAGTTCCCTAAACCGGTCTAGAAGTAACGACATAGCTGTGGCCTCAGTAGTTGTACATGAAATCATTCGGACATCAATCAGTGGCGCAAATGCGATGGGCGCTCCACTACGTTGAACGGTAACAGTTCGCCGATCGCCTCGGCGGCCAAACCAAGATTCTCGGTACCGCGACTTGAGAGCACCCTCGAGGGGCCTGTTTGACGCCGGGATGCCCGTCGGTATCAAGCGGAAGAAGAGATAGTGGTGCCAATTATATTGTCGATAGAACCTGAATCTACATTCACATATTTCACGCAAACTCGAACACGCTCGAATGGCCCATTTCCGAGGAAGTGGCCGACGACGCAACCCCCGGGCAAAGGCGCGCATGCGCCCCCTCGAGTCGAGCCGAGATCCCGCTGCATCATCTCGACAAGCATTGCGTGCCTTGAGGATCGGTCCTTGGCGCGCGTGGATCCGCGGGGCGGGCGATGCCACCCACCAGCTCATCGACGAGTGCGCCCAACACGACGTCTTCTTTCCGGCCGGACAGCCGGGCCAGATAGCCTATCGCCAACTAGACACCGACGTCTCGGCATCGTCCGGGGAAAGGGTAAACGGCCCAGAATGGAAACCTACGACCTCGCGATCATCGGAACGGGCTCGGGCAATAGCATTCTCGACGAGCGCTATGCCGGAAAGCGAGCAGCGATCTGCGAGCAAGGCACCTTCGGCGGCACCTGCCTCAACGTCGGGTGCCTGCCAACAAAGATGTTCGTCTACGCCGCCGAGGTGGCCCAGACCATTCGGGGCGCGTCGCGCTACGGCGTCGACGCGCACATCGACCGGGTGCGCTGGGACGACATTGTCTCGCGGGTCTTCGGCCGTATCGATCCCATCGCGCACAGCGGCGAGGACTACCGACGCTCGGCACCCAACATCGATGTATACGGCTCCCATACCCGGTTCGGGCCGACCCAGGCTGACGGACGCTACCTGTTGCGGACTGCGGCCGGCGATGAGTTCACCGCGGACCAGGTGGTGATCGCGGCTGGGTCGCGGCCGGTGGTTCCCCAGGCCATCGCCGAATCCGGCCTGAAGTATCACACCAGCGACACCGTCATGCGTATCGCCGAGTTGCCCGAACACGTCGTGATCGTTGGAAGTGGTTTTGTGGCTGCCGAATTCGCGCATGTGTTCTCCACGCTCGGCGCACGAGTCACCTTGGTGATCCGGGGCAGCTGTCTGCTACGCCATTGCGACGACACCATCTGTGAGCGGTTTACCCGCATCGCGTCGACCAAGTGGGAACTACGCACGCACCGCAACATCGTGGGCTGGGAAAACCATGGCTCGGGCGTCGAGCTGCAGCTCGACGACGGCTCAACCATCGACGCCGACCTGCTCCTGGTGGCGACCGGGCGGGTTTCCAACGCCGATCTGATCGATGCCGAGCAAGCCGGCGTCGCGGTCGCCGACGGCCGAGTAGTGGTCGACCAGTACCAACGGACTTCCGCGCGTAGGGTTTTCGCGCTCGGAGACGTGTCCTCGCCGTACCAGCTCAAGCACGTAGCCAACCATGAAGCCCGCGTTGTGCAGCAGAATCTGCTTTGCGACTGGGACGACACCGAGTCGATGGCCGTCACCGACCACCGGTTTGTCCCCGCTGCGGTGTTCACCGGCCCGCAACTGGCTGGGGTCGGGTTGACCGAAAATGAAGCCGTGGCAAAGGGCCTCGATATCACCGTTGCGATACAGGAGTACGCCGACGTCGGGTACGGCTGGGCGATGGAGGACACGACCGGGTTCGTGAAGCTCGTGGGCGACCGCGCCACCGGTCGGCTCTTGGGCGCCCACATCATGGGCTATCACGCATCGACGGTGATCCAACCGTTGATTCAGGCGATGAGTTTCGGGCTGACCGCGGCCGAGATGGCCCGCGGCCAGTACTGGATTCATCCCGCGCTGCCCGAGGTGATCGAAAACGCCCTGTTGAATCTGCGCTGACCTCGACTAGCGGTCTGCCTGTTCCGGCTTGTCCGCCACGCTGTCTTGACACGCCGGACACAACCCGCGCAGCGTCAGTCCGGCGCGCTCCGAGAGCGCGAAAGAACTGCCCGCCATCGCCTGCTCCAGCGCCGAGCTCAGCTGTCGTGCGGGCACTTCGATGATCGCCGCGCATTTGGTGCATACCGCGTGGTGGTGGGCGGCGGTGGCCAGTCCGTAGGTGGTGACGCCCCCATCGAGGGTCAGCGCGTGCAGCACCCCCTGCTGCACCAGAGTGGTGACGGTGCGATAAATGGTTGCCAGGTCCGGCGGCTGTGCACCGGCGGGAAGCCGCGCGGCCAGCCGTTGATGGATCTCGGCCACCGACAGGTGCCCGTTGACCGGTTCGAGCACCGCCAACACCTGGATGCGCGACGCCATCCGCCGCAACCCGCGAGCGCGCAGCAACTCTCCGATGCGTTCGGTGACGGCCGGGTCCAGCCCCGGCGGCGTTGTCGTCACCTATTCAGTGTCGCGCCCAACCCCCGGGAATGCCAGTGATGGAACACGGCGGTGCCGCCGCGGCGGCGTTCTTGCAATTGACTTGCATCCAGCTCGGGGACGAACCTACAGTCTGATTGTTGCGTCGTGCCCAGTGCCGGAAGGACCGACATGGCCAGCAATGACCTCGTCTCACGCTCTTCGTGGTGGTCCAGGCTGCACAGCACCCTGACGCCGCCGGAATGGTGGCGCCTGGGCGCGATGTTCGCCTTCATCGCCGCGCTGCATGTCGTCGGCTGGGGCACGCTGGTTTTCTTGGTGGAGCCGGCGCAGCTTGCCGTGGGCAGCAGGGCCTTCGGTATCGGGATCGGAGTGACCGCCTACACGCTGGGCATGCGACATGCCTTCGATGCCGACCACATTGCCGCGATCGACAACACAACCCGCAAGCTGATGAACGACGGCCAGCGTCCGTTGGCCACCGGATTCTTCTTCTCCCTGGGCCACTCCACCGTGGTTTTCGGCCTAGCGGTCCTGCTGGCAACCGGGATCAAGACCATCATCGGCCCGGTCCGAGAGGACTCCTCGAGGCTGCACCACTACACGGGCCTGATCGGCACCAGCGTCTCCGGGCTGTTCCTATATCTGATCGCCATCCTCAACGTCATCATTCTGGCCGGCATCCTGCGCGTTTTCTTCCGGTTGCGGCGCGGCGAGTTCAGCGAGGCCGAACTCGAGGAGCAGCTGAACAACCGAGGACTGATCAACCGGCTGCTGGGCCGGTTCACCAATTCGATCACCAAGTCCTGGCACATGTATCCGGTGGGATTGCTGTTCGGACTCGGGTTCGACACCGCTACCGAAATCGCGCTGCTGGTGCTCGCCGGCACCAGTGCGGCGGCCGGATTGCCCTGGTACGCGATCCTGTGTTTGCCGGTGCTGTTCACCGCGGGCATGTGCCTGCTGGACACCATCGACGGTTCGTTCATGAACTTCGCCTATGGCTGGGCGTTCTCCAACCCGGTGCGCAAGATCTACTACAACATCACCATCACCGCACTGTCGGTGGCAGTGGCGCTGTTGATCGGAAGCGTCGAGTTGCTTGGCCTCTTCGCCGACGAATTCGGCTGGCGGGGTGCATTCTGGGATTGGATCGCCGGTCTGAACCTGAACCTGGTCGGTTTCCTGGTCGTCGGCATGTTTGTGGTCACCTGGGCCGCCGCCATGCTGGTCTGGCGCTTCGGCCGCATCGAAGAGAAGTGGACCGCCGCGGCAAATAGCGCGACCTGACCCGAGCCGCACCCCACCGCTGTGTCCCGGGCTGATGGCCCCGGTGCGGATCCACGGTGTAGAACAGGCACATGAGCTCCGTTTGCCGCCCATGCATGAACTAGCCCTGTGTGAGGCGATCGCCAACGTGGTCAAGACGCATGCCGACGGTCGCCACGTCGAGGTGGTCCGGGTGCGTGTCGGCGCGCTGAGGCAGGTGGTCCCGGAGTCTTTGTCGTTCTGCTGGACCCTGGTGCGCGACTCGGAGAACATGCCCGACGCCGAGTTGGAACTCGAGCGCGTCACCGCTGAGGTCCGCTGTCGCGCCTGTGGCCAGCAGTCGGAGATCACCTCGGCGTGGTCGATCTGGTGTCCGCAGTGTGACAGTTCCGATGTAGAGGTGCTACACGGCAACGAGTTCCTGGTGACATCGCTGGATGTCTCGTGAAAGGTAGTCAAGATGAACGGTTTCCAGCTTGGGTAGATTTCACCGTCACGACGACGGCACGGTGCACACCCACGAGCACGAACATCACCAGCACGGCGATCACACCGGCTATCAGACGGGACCGGCGCGAATCGAAGTGTTGGAAGAAATCTTCGCCGAAAACGACGTGCGCGCCGATCTCAACCGGAGGGCTTTCGAAACCAACGGGATCCGCGCGCTCAACCTGATGAGCTCCCCCGGGTCGGGTAAGACGACAGTGCTGCAAGCCGCCCTCGACCAGCTCGCCAGCGAGTTCGCCATCGGGGTGATCGAAGGCGACATCGCCACCGATCTGGACGCCGCCAAACTCAGTGGTCGCGGCGCACAGGTATCGCTGCTGAACACCAGCAACGGATTTGGCGGGGAATGCCACCTCGACGCGCCAATGGTCAACCGGGCCCTACCGGGTCTGGACCTGCCGAACCTGGACCTGGTGATCGTCGAGAACGTCGGCAATCTGGTCTGTCCGGCGGAGTTCGATGTCGGCGAGCATGCCAAGGCCATGGTCTACTCGGTGACCGAAGGCGAGGACAAGCCGCTGAAGTACCCGGTGATGTTCCGCTGTGTGGATGTGGTGCTGCTCAACAAGATCGATCTGGTGCCCTATCTGGACGCTGACGTCGACACATACGTCGCGCACATCCGAGAGGTCAACGCGCACGCAACAATCCTGCCGGTGAGTGCACGCACCGGGGCCGGCATGACCGCCTGGTTCGACTGGTTGCGCCGATTCGCGCAAGGCCTACCGCCGGAATAGACCTCTTTACGCATGCAATTGGCGGCGCGCATTAATTCAGCTGCAAATGATTTCCAGAAAACCCAACAATGGTCCGCCGAGCCGCTCGCCAGGGCTCATCGGATGGGCCAGAAGTCATGAATACTGTTCTGCTCGAAGCGAATTCGGTATAAACGATGGGTCATGCAATGGCTTTCTTGCCGCATTGCTTGGTGTTCTAACTGCGAACCATTGACAAGGCTCGGCAACCGGGGTAGACCCAAAAACAACGCTGCGCAAGTGGGCCGAAGGTCGACTCCGGCAGCGTGAGGGGCTTCAGCCCGCCCCGGAAAGCTGCAGCATGCCAACAGAAGCAGCAGTCAAAGCAGAAGAAACCTTGATCCATGTTCTGTGGATCAATGCAGGTCTTAGTTGTGACGGCGATTCGGTGGCGTTGACTGCCGCCACCCAGCCCAGCGTCGAGGAAATCGCATTAGGCGCACTTCCCGGCCTGCCTCAGGTCGCTGTCCACTGGCCATTGATCGATTTTGAATGTGGGCCCAGCGGGGGCGCGGACGACTTTCTCGCGTGGTTCTTCAAGGCCGAACGCGGTGAATTGGAGCCCTTCGTGCTCGTCGTGGAAGGGTCGATTCCCAACGAGAAGATCAAGAACGAGGGCTACTGGTGCGGGTTCGGCAACGACCCGGCGACCGGTCAGCCGATGACCACCAGCGAATGGCTGGATCGACTGACGCCCAAAGCCACCGCTGTCGTCGCCGTGGGAACATGCGCCACCTACGGCGGCATCCACGCGATGGCCGGCAATCCGACCGGGGCGATGGGGGTGCCCGACTACCTGGGCTGGGACTGGAAGAGCAAGGCCGGCATCCCGATCGTCTGCGTTCCCGGCTGCCCGATTCACCCGGACAACCTGTCGGAGACCCTGACGTATCTGCTCTACATGGCCACCGGGCAGGCACCGATGATTCCGCTCGACGACGCGCTGCGCCCCAAGTGGTTGTTCGGCAACACCGTGCACGAGGGCTGCGACCGGGCCGGTTACTACGAGCAGGGAGACTTCGCCACCGAATACGGTTCACCGAAATGCATTGTCAGACGGGGATGTTGGGGTCCCGTTGTGAAGTGCAACGTGCCCAAGCGCGGCTGGATCAACGGCATCGGGGGTTGCCCGAACGTCGGCGGCATTTGCATCGGTTGCACGATGCCGGGATTCCCGGACAAGTTCATGCCGTTCATGGACGAGCCGCCGGGCGGCAAGTTGTCCAGCACCGCGTCGGGTCTGTACGGAACGGTGATCCGCAGTCTGCGCAATATCACCGAACGCACCGTCGACAAGGAACCGCGCTGGCGCCACAAGGGCACCCAACTCACCACTGGAGCCCGCCGCACCTGGTAGTTCGACGAACCGACCGGCACTCCATCTTGTTCTAGACAGAGAGACTCCGATGACAACTATCGTCCCCGAGCCCACCACTGCCAAGCGCGAACCCGGCCAGCTCGTCGAAATGGCGTGGGATCCGATCACCCGAATCGTGGGCAGCCTCGGCATCTACACCAAGATCGATTTCGAAAACCGCGAAGTCGTCGAGTGCCACAGCACTTCGTCTATTTTCCGCGGCTACTCCATCTTCATGAAAGGCAAGGATCCCCGCGACGCCCACTTCATCACCAGCCGCATCTGCGGCATCTGCGGTGACAACCACGCCACCTGTTCGTGCTACGCGCAGAACATGGCCTACGGAGTCCGGCCGCCACACCTGGGTGAATGGATCGTCAACCTCGGTGAGGCCGCCGAGTACATGTTCGACCACAACATCTTCCAAGAGAACCTGGTCGGCGTGGACTTCTGCGAAAAGATGGTCTCCGAAACCAACCCCGGAGTGCTCGCCAAAGCGGAAAAGACCGAAGCGCCACATGCCGACGCGCACGGATACAAGACCATCGCCGACATCATGCGCTCGCTCAACCCGTTCAGCGGCGAGTTCTATCGCGAAGCCCTGCAAGTCAGTCGCTGGACCCGAGAGATGTTCTGTCTGATGGAAGGTCGCCACGTGCACCCCTCCACGCTGTACCCGGGTGGGGTCGGCACGGTCGCGACCATCCAGTTGATGACCGACTACATGACGCGTCTGATGCGCTACGTGGAGTTCATGAAGAAGGCCGTCCCGCTACACGACGATCTGTTCGACTTCTTCTACGACGCCCTGCCCGGCTACGAGAAGGTGGGCCTGCGCCGCACGCTGCTCGGCTGCTGGGGCTCCTTCCAGGATCCCGAGGTGTGCAACTTCGAATACAAGGACATGGAACGCTGGGGTAACGCCATGTTTGTAACCCCGGGTGTTGTGGTCGACGGCAAGCTGGTCACCCACTCGCTGGTGGACATCAACCTGGGTATCCGGATCCTTTTGGGCAGTTCGTATTACGACGACTGGACCGACCAGGAGATGTTTGTCAAGACCGATCCCCTGGGCAACAAGGTGGATCGACGCCACCCGTGGAACCAGCACACCAACCCGCATCCCCAGAAGCGGGAAATGGATGGCGGCAAGTACAGCTGGGTGATGTCGCCGCGCTGGTTTGACGGCAAGGATCACCTGGCCCTGGACACCGGTGGCGGTCCGCTGGCCCGGCTGTGGGCGACGGCCCTGGCCGGCCTGGTCGACATCGGCTACGTCAAGGCCACCGGCAACAGCGTCAAGATCAACCTGCCCAAGACCGCGCTGAAGGGCCCGGTCGAGTTTGAGTGGAAGGTACCCAAGCACGGCAGCAACACCATCGAGCGCGACCGCGCCCGCACCTACTTCCAGGCCTACGCCGCGGCGTGCGCCCTGCACTTCGCCGAGAAAGCACTCGCCGAGATCCGGGCCGGGCGCACCAAGACCTGGGAGAAATTCGAGGTGCCCGACGAGGGCATCGGATGCGGGTTCACCGAGGCCGTGCGTGGAGTGCTGAGCCACCATCTGGTGATTCGCAACGGCAAGATCGCCAACTATCATCCGTATCCGCCCACACCGTGGAATGCCAACCCGCGCGACAGCTTTGGCACCCCAGGCCCCTACGAAGATGCCGTGCAGGGCCAGCCGATCTTCGAAGAGAACGACCAGGAAAACTTCAAGGGCATCGATGTCATGCGCACCGTGCGTAGCTTTGACCCGTGCCTGCCTTGCGGGGTGCACATGTATCTGGGTAAGGGCAAAACCCTGGAGAGACTGCACACACCAACACAGTCACCCGTCGGGGAGTGACACATGGCGGATCGCCCGGAAACCCCCTCGGAACCTACCCAGGCAATTTCGGAAAGCGACGTGCAGTGGCGTACAGCGGGCGATCGGATCCAGACACTCCTGGACTCCTGCGCGGCCGGCGGAGCCGCCGCTCAGGAGCGCGCTTCGCAACTGGTCCGGGAGGTGGTCGGCCTCTACGGAGCCGGGCTTGAGCGGATCATGCGGCTGCTCTCCCAGCCTGGTCTGGACCCGGACGCGCACATCGACCTAGCCGAGCGGCTGGCCACCGACGACCTGGTGGCCAGCCTGCTCCTGGTCCACGGCCTACACCCGCATGACGTCCACCGGCGAGTGTCCGACGCTTTGGACGAGGTACGGCCCTATCTCGGATCCCACGGCGGTGACGTCGATTTGATCGACGTCGTCACCGGGCGATCGGGCGACATCACCGTGCGCCTGGCATTCACCGGCAGCTGCAAGAGCTGTCCGTCGTCGGCGGTGACGCTGGAGTTGGCGGTACAGGACGCGGTGCGGGCTGCCGCCCCGGAAATCGCGGCGATCGAGGTCGTGGCGGCCGAACCCGCCGGCACCGCCGGCGTGATACCGGCGGAGTCGTTGTTTTCGCGCGTGCATTCCAACGGGTCCAACGCATCACGCGCCACCAGCTGGCACCCGGTGCCCGAGCTGGCCGAACTGGTGCCCGGCGAAGTCGCCGGTTTTGCGATTGGCGACACCACGCTACTGGCGTGCCGCGTCGGCGAGCAGGTACTGGCCTACCGCGACCATTGTCCGATCTGCCGTGACTCCCTGGCCGGGGCGCAACTGCTGGGCACCCTTCTGCGATGCCCTGGCTGCCGAACAGATTTCGACGTCGTGCAGGCCGGCGTACCCGCCGGCGCGGGACACCAGGAGCTCCACCTCGACCCGCTGCCGCTGCTGATTCGCGACGGTGTGCCCTCGATAGCACTGCGCGGTCAAGAGCTGGGAGCCATCGCATGAACACCGCCTATGACGTGTTGGCGCGGATCACCGCCAACCGGCGGCCTCCCGAACCAGCGGGTGAGCGCTGCGAAATGTGCGCTACCGAGATCGCCGACGAGCACCAGCACGTCGTCAATGTGGCTGGCCGGCAACTGATGTGCGTCTGTCGAGCCTGCTATCTGTTGTTCACGGACTCGGCCGCCGAGTTGCGCTACCGCGCGGTGCCCGACCGGTACTTGTGGTTCCCGGATTTCGCGCTGGACCGCCGCGCCTGGGACGCACTGCAGATCCCGGTCGGTGTGGCGTTCTTCTTCACCAACTCCGCTCTCGGACGCACCGTCGCCTTCTATCCGGGCCCGGCCGGGGCCTGCGAATCCGAGCTGGACCTCGATGTCTGGAGCGACCTCAAAGACGGCGACAAGCGACTCGAACTGCTTGCCGACGACGTTGAAGCGCTGCTGGTGCAAGTCCCCGAATCGGGCGCCCCACGCAGCTATCTGGTCCCGATCGATGTGTGCTACGAGTTCGTCGGACGGTTGCGCATGCTGTGGCGAGGGTTCGATGGCGGTCAGCAAGCCCGGGAGTTCATCGACAGCTTTTTCGCGAAGGTCGCGGGCAAGGCGGTGGAGACGCCGCGATGAACGAACAACCGCTGGACCTGACCTTCGCCGTGTTGGACGTGGCGCCCGAACCCTACGCCGTCAGCCCGGTGCTGACCGCCCGCGTCGGGATCGACACCGGCGGCGAAGACCCGGTGCACGCCATTGCGCTGCGCTGCCAGGTCCGAATCGAGCCGCTGCGTCGTCCCTATTCCGATGCCGAGGCGGACGGACTGGTGGACCTTTTCGGTGCCCGCGAACGCTGGGCTATCACCCAGCGCACCTTCTTGTGGCAACACTGCACCGCGATGGTCCCCGGATTCGCCGGCAACACGACTGTCGCCCTGCCGCTGGACTGCATATACGACTTCGAGGTGACCGCCGCCAAGTACCTGCATGCGCTCCGCGACGGCGCATTGCCCCTTCAATTTCTCTTCAGCGGGACCATCTTCGTCAAGTCCGAGCGCGGATTCTCGGTCCAGCAGGTGTCCTGGGATTGCGAAGATCGATACGACATGCCGGTGGCGGTGTGGCATCAGCTGATCGCCCAGCACTATCCAAATTCCGGTTGGGTGCGGCTGGGCCATGACACCGTCAGCGCGCTGGCCCGTTACAAGTCGGCCCACGGACTGCTCGACCTCGACCACACGGTCACCGCCCTGATCGCCGCCGCCGCACTACCGGAGGTCGCCCAATGACCTCAAACCGAGACCGGGCCCGCGCGGTCGCCGACACGGTGCTCTACGAGGGTTACCTGCTGTATCCGTACCGTGGGACCTCCAGCAAAAACCAGTCTCGTTGGCAGTTCGGCGTTTTGGGTCCGCCCGGGGCGGCCGATGCCGGCTTGGGTGAAGACGACACGCTCGCGGCAGAGTTCCTGGTCGAGGGCACCCAGGCGATCACCGTGGCGGTGTGCTTCCTGCAGTTGCAGCATCGCCGGGCCGAGCGCGAAATCAACGGCGCGTTCGAGGCCGTCGACGAACTGGCGACACCGTCCGGATCATGGCTGACCTGGGACGAAGCGGTCGAGTGCGAAATGTCATTCGGACCACTCGCATTCGACGATCCGGACCAACCGTGGCAGCTACCGGTGCTGGCACCCGCGGCCACTGACATCGAGGAGGTCGAAGGCGGTCGTCTGCTGCGACAACGCCGGGAAGTGCGCGGCGAACTCACGGTTTCCAGCCAATCCGACGGCGACCTGCGGCGAGTCTCGTTGCGGCTCCGCAATGTAGGGCCGCCGGTGGATCCCGTTACCGAGGGTAAAGACTCGGTGATCGCGCGGTCCATGATCGGCAGTCATGTGATCGCCGAAGTGATTGGCGGCCAGTTTGTCTCGCTGCTCGAGCCGGCGCCTGCCGCGGCCGATGCGGTGTCACGGTGCACCCAGCACCGCTGCTTCCCCGTACTGGCCGGCCCCCCGGGCACCCAAGACTTGCTGCTGATCTCGCCGATCATCCTCTATGACCACCCCGAGGTCGCCGAACAGAGCAACACCGCACTCTACGACTGCACGGAGATCGACGAGATCCTGACGCTTCGGGTGATGACGATGACCGACGAGGAGAAGGCGCAAGCGCGGGCCACCGATCCGCGCGCCGCCCAGATCACCGACCAATGCGACGCCATGTCACCCGAAGCCATGGCGCGCCTGCACGGTGTGCTGCGCGATCCGCATGCCGTCTCCGGCCTGGTCCCTGAGCTGCCCGAGGGAGTCGACTGGTGGGATCCCATGGCCGACAACGCGGTTCGGCCCGAGCTGGACGGCGTGCTGGTGAACGGGGTCCGGGTCGCGCGGGGCAGCCGTGTCCGGCTGCACCCCAGGCGCAACGCCGACGCTCAGGACATCTTTGTTGCCGGCAAGATCGCGCGGGTCACCTCGGTGCATGAGGACGTTGAGGGCAACCGCCACGTCGGGGTCGTGGTGGAGGACGATCCCGCCGCCGATCTGCATGATTGGTACGGGCGCTACCTGTACTTCTCCCCCGACGAAGTCGAGCCGTTGGAATCCGAACAAACCAGCAACGAAAGGAGTTCGATATGGAGATCTTAGGCTGGATCTTCCTTGGCATCATCGCGCTGGTCGTGGCGGCCGCGGTGGTGATGGGCGTGGTATCGCTACCGGACGCCCGTCGTTACCACAGGCTGCGGCGCATGTAGCGCCCCGCCAGCCCGATGACAGCACGCATCCTGGTAGCCGGAATCGGCAATATCTTTCTGGGGGATGACGGATTTGGCCCCGAAGTGGTCCGGCGAGCCGACATCCCGCAGAACGATCCGGGTGTGCGCGTCATCGACTACGGCATCCGCGGTATGCACTTGGCCTACGACCTGCTGGACAGCTGGGACACCCTGGTGCTCGTCGACGCGGTACCCAGCCGCGGCAATCCGGGCACCCTGCACGTCTTCCAAGCCGATTTCGAGGCAGATCAAGCGTCCTGGTCAGAGGCGCCCGGCCTGGACGCCCACGGCATGGATCCGGGAACGGTGTTCGCCAATCTGCGGGCGCTGGGCGGCAATCCGCCCTACACCGTTGTCGTCGGATGCGAGGCGGGTAGCGTCGAGGAAGGTATCGGCCTCACCGAACCCGTCGCCAAGGCCGTCCCCCGCGCCGCGCGAGCGGTCGAGGAGATCGTGGCGGCGCTACAGGGTCCCGCGACCGCGCAGTCGACCGGAGAGGAGGTCTGAGCATGTGCCTGGGCATACCCGGTCAAGTAATCAGGATCCTCGACGGCTACGAGGGGCAATTGGCGTTGGTCGAGGTCACCGGTGAGGCGCGGAAAGTCAATATCGGCATGCTGCCGGAGGAGACATTTTCACCCGGTGACTGGGTGATCATTCACATGGGCTTCGCCATCGAGAAAACGGATCGGGCCGGTGCCGAACAAGCGATGGCCGGTCTGGAGTTGATGGGCCGCGGCAGAACCGACACCGACTTCACCGACGGCGGCTGACATGGCCGGCCTCCCCCTGCTGCGGCCCGCGATGGTGCGGTGCGCCGAGACCCGACAGCGTTTCACGGTGACCGGTGTCGTCCAGGGAGTGGGTTTTCGCCCCTTCGTCCACCAACTGGCCAGCGAGCTGGGTCTGTCCGGGTTCGTCGGCAATGACTCGGCGGCGGTCTTCATCGAGGTACAGGGCGGGCGCGCCGGGCTGGACGAGTTTGCGCGCCGATTGCGCGCAGACGCTCCGCCGTTGGCCCGCATCAGCTCGGTCTCGGCTACCGAGTTGGCGCTGCAGGCCGGTGCCGCCGGCTTCCGGATCGTTGCCAGCCAGGGCGCAACCGGTGCGACAACACCGATTCCGCCGGATATCGCGGTGTGCGACGACTGCGTGCGCGAGCTTTTCGACCCGCGGGACCGACGCTTTCGGCACCCGTTCGTGACCTGCACCAATTGCGGGCCGAGATTGACCGTCATCCGCACGCTGCCCTACGACCGTCCGGGCACCACCATGTCGGCATTCCCGATGTGCGAGCGGTGCGCCGCCGAGTACCACGATCCAGGCGATCGCCGATTTCACGCCCAACCGATCGCCTGCCCAAACTGCGGTCCGTCGCTGTGGTTTCGGAGTGCAACCGAGCACGTCGCCGGGGCGGATGCGGCGTTGGCGGCCGCCCAGCACGCCCTGACGGCGGCGAAGGTCTGCGCCATCAAGGGCATTGGCGGCTACCACCTGGCCTGTGCCGTCGACGACGACGCGGTGGTCGGTGTGCTGCGATCCCGCAAAAGCCGTGGGGCCAAACCTTTCGCCATCTTGGTCCGCGATCTGGACGTGGCGCGCCGCTACGCCTTCATCGACGATGCCGAGGCCGCGGTGTTGTCCGATCCCGCCCGGCCAATTGTGTTGCTGCGCCGCCGCCTCGACGCGCCGGTCGCCGACGCCGTCGCTCCGGGCAGCCCGCTGCTCGGGCTGATGCTGCCGTACTCCCCCATCCATCACCTACTGTTGGCGCCGGTCCCGGGTGCCGATGCGGCGGCGCCCGAGGCACTGGTGCTGACCAGCGCCAACCGCTCCGATGGACCCATCTGCTTCACCGAAGGTGATGCCGCAGAGCGCCTTTCGATGTTGTGCGATGCGGTGCTCGACCATGACCGTCCCATCCACGTGCCCTGCGACGACTCGGTGGTGCGGGTGGTCGAAGACGCGGGCCTGGCCCGTGAGCTACCGATCCGCCGATCTCGCGGCTATGCCCCCCTGCCGGTCGACCTCGGACACATCGCCGTCGAGAGCCCACCGGTTCTTGCCGTCGGCGGCGAGCTCAAGAACACGTTCTGTCTGACCGACGGCACACGGGCCTACCTATCCGGGCATATCGGTGACATGGCTACCTGGGAGACGTTGCGTGCGTTCGAGCGCGCGGTTGGCCAACTCAGCGAAATACGCGGCCATCCGGTTCGTTTGGCCGCCGATCTGCATCCGGGTTACCACACCCGCAACTGGGCCGAGCGTCACGCGGACGATCGACCACTCGATCTGATCCAGCACCATCACGCGCACGTGGTGTCGCTGCTCGCCGAGCACGGGCGGATCAACGAACCCGTCGTCGGAGTCTCCTTCGACGGCACTGGCTATGGGTGTGATGAGACGATTTGGGGTGGGGAGATTCTTGTCCTCGGGCCCCAGAGCCACCGCTTCACCCGCGCCGGACACCTGTTGGCGGTGCCGCTGCCCGGCGGCGATGCCGCGGTGCGCAATCCGTGGCGGATGGCGCTGTCGCAGCTGTGGACCGCGCATATCGAGTGGAGCCCGGACCTGGCGCCGGTCGCTGCGGCGGGAGTCGATGAACTACGGGTGACGCGTTCCCAGTTGGCCAGCGGCGCGGGCTGTGTCCCGTGCTCGAGCATGGGCCGCTTGTTTGACGCGGTGGCTTCCCTGCTCGGCGTCCGCCACCGGATCGACTATGAAGGCCAGGCCGCCATCGAACTCGAGGCGCTCGCCGAGTCGGCGCTCGCTGAGTGCAACGGGCCCCGGCCGTCGCTGCCGCTCACCGTGCGCCCGGACGGGGTGATCGACCCGACCACGATGGTGCAAACACTGGTATCGGCCCTGCGCGCTGGCACGCCACCGGCGGTACTGGCGGCGAGTTTTCACCAAGCGGTGGCCCGCGCCGTCGCCGAGGTGGTTGCCCAGGTAGCGGGCCAGGTGGGGCTGGTGGGCCTGACCGGCGGAGTGTTCCAGAACGTGCTGCTGCTGCGGGCATGCCGGGAGCGATTGCAGCGAAAAGGATTCGAGGTGCTGACCCACCATACGGTGCCGCCCAACGACGGTGGGCTCGCGCTGGGCCAGGCCGTGGTTTCCTTGTTGATAGGACTGGATGAGGATTGGAAAAGGACTGATCGATGAACACCACCGCGATCGATCGCGGGCTCAGCTCCGAGCTGGCCGCTGACCTGGCGGCCGCCGCGTTCACGCTGGCGAAAAGGTTCGCCGCGGGCGCGACCATGTGGTCAATCGCGCCGTCGTGGGAACCGCATGCCCTGCACATCGCGGTCGAGTTCGTCCATCCGGTCATCATGGGCAAACGCGCCTTGCCCGCGGTGGCGCTGACCGGCCCTGACCTGGTGGATCTGGTCCGGGTATCGGTGCGGCCCGGCGACATCGTGGTCGCGGTGGCCGGCGCCGACCAGCCCGACGTCCGATCGGTGATGCGTCGCAGTCCGGCCTGGGGCGCCACCACGATCTGGATCGGCAGCGGCGCCCGCCCCGAGGCCGCGCTGGCCGATCATCTGCTCTGGCTCGACGATCCCGACCCGCGAGTGCCCGCAACCGGCGGATTTGTGCTGTTCTATCACCTGCTGTGGGAATTGACCCATGTCTGCTTCGAACATTCCGGTTTGCTCAAACCCGAGTGCACCGAGGAGGTGTGCGTCACCTGCAGCGACGAAGGCCGGCTGGGCGAGGTGGTGTCAGCCCCGGCCGACGGGCTGGCCGCGGTGCGCACCGCGCGCGGCATCGAGGACGTGATCACGACACTTATCGACCCGGTCGCCGCCGGTGACCTGGTGCTAGTGCATGCGGGTACCGCGATCAGCCGCCTCGGCGACGACGGGGACGACTCATGACGCGCGAGGAACCCACCAACTTTCTGTATCCGTTCATCGACGCGCAGGAAGAAGATCCACAATCCCTGCTCGCCGACCTCGCCGCCTCGGCGCAGGCAAAGGCCGCCGAGAGCCTGGCCTTGCGGCGCTCCACGCTGGAGGCCAACGCCGAGCTGCTGGACCAGGCCGCCACCGAGATGGCACGCCGCTTCCGCGTCGGCGGGCGCCTGTTCACCTTCGGCAATGGCGGTAGCTGCACCGATTCGGCGACCTTGGCCGGCCTGTTCGCCCGGCCGCCGATCGGCACACCGGCGACGTCACTGCCGGCCTGGTCGCTGACCGCCGACCAGGCGATCATCACCGCGCTGGGCAACGATGTCGGGTTCGAGCTGGTGTTCGCCCGACAATTGATCGCGCGCGCACAGGCCGGCGACATTGCGATCGCCATGTCAACCAGCGGCAATTCACCGAACCTGTTGACCGCGTTGGCCGAGGCGCGGCAGCGGGGTCTGTACACCGTCGGGTTCGCCGGCTACGACGGTGGCGCGATGGCGGACAACCCGAACGTCGACGCCTGCTTCATCGTTCGGTCACAAAGCGTGCATCGGATTCAGGAGTCACAGGCATTGTTGGGCTATCAGTTGTGGTTGGCGACCCACGAAAAGGTCGACCGGGATCTGGGGGCGGCATGAGCAAGTCAGCCGGCGAATACTTGTCGTCAGGACCGCGCTTTGCCGAAGGTGACGTCATTGGGCGCATCGAGTCGTTTCGCCGCAGACGTCCCAGGCTGCTCGACGAGCACGTCACCCTGGCGCACGGCGCCGGCGGAAAGGCGTCCGCGGCGCTGATCGATGCGGTGTTCATGGAGGCTTTCCGCAACCCGCTGCTGGAGTCGCTGGGCGATGGAGCCATCCTCACTCTGCCCAGCGGCGAGCGGGTGGCGATGTCCACGGACTCATTCGTGTTGCAGCCCAGACGCTTTCCCGGTGGCTCGATCGGCGAACTCGCCGTGCACGGAACATGCAACGACCTCGCCGTGGCGGGCGCGGTACCGTCCTGGATTTCGGCCGCCTTCGTGCTCGAAGAAGGGTTCCCGATCGAGGAGTTGAAACAGATCGTCGCCGACATGGCGGACGCGGCGGCCAAGGCCGGCGTGCAGATCGTCACCGGCGACACCAAGGTGGTGCCCAAGGGCGCAGCGGACGGCCTGTTCATCACGACCACCGGGACCGGCATCATTCCCACCGGGCGTGCGCTGTCTGCCGACTCGGTGCGACCGGGCGACAAGGTGCTGTTGTCCGGCTCGATGGGTGATCACGGCATGGCGGTCATGTTGGCGCGCGGGGATCTGGCCATCGAAGCCGACATCCACTCGGACACCGCGTCGGTCAGCCCGCTGGTGGAACTTCTCATGGCGGCCGCCCCGGGCACCCGCTGGCTGCGCGACGCCACCCGCGGCGGGGTGGGCACCGTCTGCAACGAGCTGGCCCAGGCCTGTGGTTTCGGGGTCTTGCTCGACGAACAGCGCCTTCCGGTGGCTCCGATGGTCAACGGCGCGTGTGAGCTGCTCGGCATCGACCCCCTTTACGTCGCCAATGAGGGCAAGTTCATCGCTGTCGTCGCGCCCGAGGAAGCCGAAGCGGGGCTGGCCGCGTTGCAGTCGCACCCTCTGGGAGCCGATGCGGCCGAGGTTGGCGAGATCATCGCCGAGCCGGCCGAAACCGTAATCCTGCGAACCGGATTCGGTGGTACCCGGATTGTCGACATGTTGGTCGGCGACCCGCTGCCGCGAATCTGCTGAGCTGCTAGAAGAGAGGGGCTGACATGTGTCTTGGGATTCCGGGCCGGATCGTCGAGATCACCGATCCGGAGAACTATTTGGCGAAAGTCGATGTCAGTGGGGTGCAGCGCACGATCAGCGTGCGGCTACTCGACGAAGACACGCCACAACCCGACGATTGGGTGTTGGTTCACGTCGGGTTCGCGATGGCCAAGATCGATGAGAGCGAAGCGTTACTCACGCTGGCCGCCATCAAGCAGCTCGGCGAGGCCTACACGGCCGAGATGGAAGCCTTCGACTCATCCTCGATCGTGTGAGGAGGCTGACGATGAAATTTGTCGACGAATTCCGTGATCCGGCGGCGGCCCGAAAACTGCTGACCGCCATCGAACATTTGGCGCACCTGCCGGGAGCCGGCCCCGAACACTTCAAGTTCATGGAGGTGTGCGGCGGACACACGCACACCATCTACCGGCATGGGATCGAACACCTCCTGCCAGACAATGTCGAACTGGTGCACGGCCCCGGTTGTCCGGTGTGCGTCATCCCGATGGGCCGCATCGACGACGCCATGTGGCTGGCCGGCCAACCCGATGTCATCTTTACCTGCTTCGGCGACATGATGCGGGTTCCCGGGTCCGACGGCAGCCTGCTGGACGCCAAGGCGCGCGGCGCCGACGTTCGGTTCGTCTACTCGCCGCTGGATGCGCTCAAGGTCGCAATCGACAACCCGGACAAGCAGGTGGTGTTCTTCGCCATCGGTTTTGAAACCACCGCACCCTCGACCGCGGTGACCCTGGTGCGGGCTCGCGACCTCGCGTTACCCAACTTCAGCGTGTTCTGCAATCACGTAACGATCGTTCCGCCGATCAAGGCCATTCTGGAATCACCGGATCTGCGCTTGTCGGGTTTCATTGGCCCCGGTCATGTCTCGACCGTCGTGGGTAATCGGCCGTATCGGTTCGTGCCCGAGGTGTACCACAAGCCGTTGGTCGTGGCGGGATTCGAGCCGTTGGACATCCTGGCGTCGGTCACGATGCTGCTACGTCAGATTCGTGAGGGCCGCTGCGAGGTGGAAAACCAGTACAAGCGGGTCGTGCCCGAAGAGGGCAACCCCGCCGCACTGGCACTGATGGGCAAGGTATTCGCCCTGCGCCCACACTTCGAGTGGCGTGGGTTGGGCTTCATCTCGCAAAGTGCACTGCGGCTCAGTGACGATTTCGCCGAGTTCGATGCCGAGCTGCGATTCGCGATGCCCAGCGTACGGGTGGCCGACCCGAAGGCATGCCAATGCGGTGAGGTGCTCAAGGGTGTGCTCAAGCCTTGGGAATGCAAGGTCTTCGGCACCGCGTGTACGCCGGAGACCCCGATCGGCACGTGCATGGTGTCTCCGGAGGGAGCCTGTGCGGCCTACTACAACTTCGGCCGCCTGCACCGCGACGCCGTCAAGCTCGTGGGGCAGTCCGGGCGGGCATGACGCGTGTCAGTCCCTGATACGCCCGACATCCGGGGGCCCGAGATGTTCGCCCGCTACGCCTACGCGCCCAACGCCTTGGGCTATTGCGGCCCCCCGCTGGGCGCCACGCTGCGGGACGGATCGGTTGCCGATGTGCGCGCCGCGGCCAGGAAATTCTCGGGTGCGTGGCCGTACCTGCGGGTGCTCTCGCGGCTGACCGGCATCGCCGATCCGTTGGACTATCGGCTCGTCGAGGCATACTGGCTCGGTGGCGGCGTCGGCGCCGACGTGGAGCCTGGCCGGTTCTTCGACGAGCTGCTGGCCATCATCGGCCCGCAGGCGGGCCGTCATTGGTCGCATCTGACGCCGGAACTGGCGCACGAGGCGGCCGGAAATCACTGCTTCCACGTCTTCGGTGTCTATCCGTGGACCCGCTTTCTGCGCCGGGGCCTCGACGAGCATCCGCTGAGCGTGCTCGATAGTTGCCGAATCACTTGGGCAACAGTCGTCTCCCGTACTGGTGACGCCGTTGAGGTTTCGCGTCAAAGCCTCATCTGGGATGGCGAGGCGCTGGCTTTGGCGGCGCCCTCATCGCAGCTACTGGATGTTTGGGCCGACGGATACAGCGCGGTACCCGATGTGTCGGTCGGCGAAGAAGTCGCCGTGCACTGGGGCCGGCTCTGCGCCCGGCTGCAGCCAGAACAGGTGGTGGCGCTCGCCGAGAGCACCCACCGCCAGCTACGAGTGACAAACCAGCGACTGGCTCGGGTGTAGCGGCATGCCAGACTGACCGTCATGCCCGGTTCCATCTGCGACGTGTTGCCTGCGGCGGGCGCACTACTGGGGGTCCCGGGCACCGAAGACCGGCTCGGGCTGATCGACCGGGTCGGCCACGTCGACCGCGTGCTCGTCGTCCTGGTCGACGGGCTGGGCTGGCACTTGCTGCCCGAGTTGGCCGCTGATGGTGCACTGCTGGCCTCCGTGTTGGCCGGTGATGCCGGTCGGGTCAGCCAACTCAGCTGTACGTTTCCGTCCACGACACCGACAAGCCTGGTCTCCCTGGGTACCGGAGCGATGCCCGGTGAGCACGGCATCCTCGGTTTTACCGTCAACGTCCCCGGAACCGATCGAGTGCTCAACCACATCCGCTGGCGCGATGATCCACCACAGGGCCAATGGCAGGCCCTCCCAACCTGGTTCGAACGATTGACGTGGGCGGGCATCAGTACACGCGCGGTGCTGCCGGAGTGGTTCATCGGCAGCGGCTTGACCGCAGCGGCGTACCGCGGCGCGCAGTTTCACCCGACCCGCGCAAGCGACGACTACGCTCAGCTGGTCATCGATGAGGTGCGTGGCGCGCCGGGACTAGTTTACGCCTACACCTCCGACCTGGACACCGCGGCGCACCTGTTCGGCATCGGTTCATCCCAGTGGCACGAGGCGGGGCGCAGCGTGGATTCCTTGCTCACCCGGCTGGTCGAGGCGTTGCCGCCGGATGCGGCGCTACTGGTGACCGCAGACCACGGTGGCCTCAATGTCGCGGCCGATGCTCGCGTCGATCTCGACACAGACCCACGGCTTTCGGCCGGGATCCGGGTGGTCGCCGGTGAACCGCGGGTGCGCTACCTGCACACCGTGCCCGGGGCGACAACCGACGTCTTGGATACCTGGCGGGAGCTGCTGGGAACCCGAGCCGATGTCCGCACCCGCGACGATGCAATTGCCACAGGGATTTTCGGTTCGGTGGCACCGGAGCACCGGCTCCGAATCGGCGATGTCGTCGTGACTTGTGCCGACGACGCGGCAGTGCTGGCAACGGCTCACGAGCCGCCGGAAACGGCCCGACTCATCGGCTTTCACGGCGCCGCCACCGCGGCCGAAATGGCCATACCGCTCATCTCGTTCTGATCCTTGTGCCCGGCAACTGATCTGCTTGGGCGATCTGTTCTGGCCACGGATACATCGTTGAACTGCGCGTTGCGCCAACATCGCGCGGGCGCATCAGCCTACGTACGGCTAACGGGTCGGGCGCAAGCGTTTCCGGACTATTCGGTTTCCTTCACCCGCTCGCGCGCATCCGACTTCCCAAGTTCGGCGGTGAGAGCACCAAATCAACAAGGCGCGGGAGCCCGAAGTAGGGTGACTAACTTTGTTACTTCAAAGTTACGCGTTATTCAACAGCTCATGAACTTGACCCCAAATTAATCGGCAGAATAAATGGTCAAATTAAGCATTTGATAGCTCAATTTATCGGGCAAATTCCGCCCGCGGCAACCAGGGCTCCGGCGTTTAACTAGAACCGCACCAAGCTCTCACCAAATCCGCGCGGCAAAGAATCGTCTGGATTGCGTCCCGATTCGATGTCGGGATCCCGCCAACACGTAAACCCAACAACGGACCGGTACTCGTGATATCCGGGACTCAATAATTTAATTCCGGAATATACCGAATTTCTCCAACCCCTCAGGAGCGAGAAGTGCGCGCACCCCTTCCATGCCAAAAACTCGATACGATCATAGTTGGCAGCGGCATATCCGGGCCAAGCGCGGGCATATATCTTCGGCGGCAGGACCGCCTGGAGGTGGCGTTATTGCTGCCCGCGGTCGACACAAGCTTCCCGAATCCACGTGTATATCACATCCTCTTCTGGCCTCAATCCCGAATCACACAAGAACTACGTCGCTTAGATTCCGGAGTGCCGAAATCTCGGACAAGCCTTCACATTTATGGCTCCGAACTACCGGAGCGGGCGGCCCACTACACCATAAACGCTGCACTTACACTGCCGCGCGGAGCACGTGGTCCATCACCGGAACGCCGCGCAAATATCCGCGAATGCGTGCTCGAAACGATCGAGAGCGGCCTCCCCGCATTCAGGCAGACGCCAAATTATGACGCGGCGCGCGACATCATTTTCTTCGGCACTTCGGTGGGCCCGCCCGGCAGGGCTCCGCGGGCGATCGCTCACGGTCAACAGTCGCCAGGTCACCTCGTTTTCGTCGTGTTCCTACCTGGGCCTGGAATTCCATCGGGCCCTCATCGATGGCATGACCGATGCCGGCGAACGCTACGGCACCCAGTTCTCCTGCTCGCGGGCCTTTGTGGCGAACCCGCTGTACCAAGACGTGGAGCGGCTTCTTTCCGAACTTTTCGGTGGACACGCGTTATTGGCCCCCACCACGACCCTGGCGCATATGGCCGCACTCCCCGTGCTGGCCGATCAGGGCTCCGGCGTTCCCTGGCTGGCCGATGAACGCGATGCGCTCGTCCTCGATCATCAAGTCCATCATTCCGTCCACGTCGGAGCCAACCAGGCCCGAATTAGCGGAACCCGAGTCGAGTTGGTGCGCCACGATCACCTTGACCAGGCCTGCGACACCATCAGCAAGCTCGCGAGCAAGCATCGCCGGGTGTGGTTCTGCGTGGACGGCGTCTACTCGATGTATGGCGACCTGGCACCGACCCGCCTCCTCCAGGAAGTCCTCGCCACCAGTCCGAACGTGCGTCTCTATGTCGACGACGCCCATGGCGTCTCATGGATCGGGCGCCATGGCCGGGGCAGTTTCCTCGACCGGTTTCCGCTAGACGACCGGGTGGTGGTAGCCGCCTCATTTGCAAAGGGATTCGGCGCCGGGGGCGCGTGCTTGGTGTTCAGCGATCCGGCAGAGCTGGACCTGGTGCGGACCAGCGGCGGCCCCTTGATGTTCGGCGGGCCCATGCAGCCACCGATGCTTGGGGCGTTGCGAGGCTCGGCACTCGTTCACTTGAGCCCCGAGATCGTCGAGTTGCAAGATGCCCTGCGCACCAGGGTGGACCGGATCAACAACGGCCTCGAAGACACGGGGATTGTCCCGATCGCGGTCAATCAGAGTCCAATCTTTTTCCTGCAGTGCGGTTTACCTCGGGTGGCCTTCGAAGTCACCAAGCGGATGCTCGATGACGGCTTGCTGGTGAATTCGTCCGTGTTCCCCTCGGTCCCGATGAAGCGTGGGGGCATTCGGCTCAGCGTCACCGCCGCACACACCTTCGCCGAGATAGACCGGGCCATCGATCGGCTGGCGTTGCACATTCCCAACGTGCTGCGTGAACTCGGAGTCGCCGACGGCCAACTCGCCGAAGAGTTCGCGAACGCGATCCCGCGAGAATCAGTGACGGATGCGCCGTTGAAAGGCAATGGATTACGGATGCAGAGCGCGACCACGATCCACCAGATCGACCGCGCCACCTGGGACACCGTCCTGGGCGAAGCAGCCCACTGTAGCTGGGACGCGATGGCGGCGGCAGAGCGGATCTACGGCGCCAAGGACGCTCCACCGGAACATCGCTGGAAGTTCCGCTACCTGATCGTCCGCGACCACACCCATCGCGTCGTCGCCGCAACCGTGTTCACGACGCTGCTGACCAAGGATGACATGCTCGCGGCTGAAGACGTTTCGCGGGAGATCGAGAGGCGGCGGGAAGCAGACCGGTACTACCTGAGTTCGACGGTCGTCATGACGGGTTCCACGCTGTCCGAGGGCAATCACCTCTACCTGGACCGCATTGGCCCCTGGCGGGAAGCGCTACGACTGATTCTGGCCGCCGCGGACGAAGAATCCGAGCGCGCGGGAGCCGACGCGATCATGCTGCGAGACTTGCCCGACGGAGATCCGGAAATGGATACCTTCATGCTCGACGAGGGCTTCTCCCGCGTGCCAATCCTCGACACCCACACCCTCACCCTCGATGCCCCGGACGAGTCGGCCTGGTATTCGGCACTTCATAACAAGAAGCGCTACCAGCTGCGGCGGGTTATCGAACATGCGAAAGACACCGAAGTGAGCTTCCACGGAGTAGGCCTGGCTCCACTGACCGATGAGGAGGCCGTCTACTTGCATGGCCTGTTTGAACAGCTGGAGCAGAAAAAGTTTCGGATCAACCTATTCGACCTGCCGATGACGCTGCTCCCGGGCATGCTGACCAGCCCCGCTTGGGAACTCGGGGTGGTCCGAATCCGCGCCGAAGCGGGCGGCCCACAACAGCCGGTCGGATTCTGGGCCGCGCACAAGTGCGGTGACACCTATGCGCCGTTCCTGTTGGGAGTTGACGACGCGTATCGGGATCGAGACATTTACCGCGTGACGATCCTGCATTGGGTGCGCAGGGCATGCGCCCTGTCAATGCGCAAAGTCCGGATGGGCATGGACGCCGAGGTCGAGAAGAACCGCTTCGGCGCCCGCGCCGAACGCATCTTCATGTACTTGCGGACCCGCGATGACTACGCGGGGGCTCTGCTCGGCGAGGCCGTCGCCAAAGTGGCCACCAACCAACAGATTCACCAAGGCGCCGATTAGTCGCTCTCAACGCAGTGCATCCCGGCCTCGCGGGGGTTGGCGGCTGTTTGTTGACAGCACAAGAGCCCAGAAACGGCTTCACCCCATACACGTTCGCCAAGACCCCCGGTGCCGCAACGTATCCGCCCCGATGTCGAGATCCTGGTCCCGAATCGCGCTACGGTGAACCATGACCGCGTCGGTCCCGGGCCGACGCCAGCCGGTTATTCCGGTATTGGAGGTAGCACATGTCCTTCGTGATCACGCTGCCGGAGTTGATCGATTCGGCAGCAATGGATTTAGCCAATATCGGCACAGCTTTGAACTCGGCTACCGCCGCTGCGTCGGCTTCGACAACGGGGATTCTGGCCCCGGCCGGGGACGAAGTATCCGCGGCGGTTGCGACCTTGTTTTCCCAACACGCCCATGCATATCAAGCAGCCAGCGCGCAGGCGGCCACATTTCAGCAACGCTTTGTGCAAGCGTTGACCGCGGGCGCGAGCGCCTATGCCGGCGCGGAGTCCGCAAGTGCAGCATCGATCGCCGACCCGCTGCTGGCCGCCATTAACGAACCCGCGTTGGCGTTGACCGGGCGCCCGCTGATCGGCAATGGCGCCAACGGGGCCCCGGGAACCGGAGCGGACGGGGCACCGGGCGGGTGGCTGCTCGGTAATGGTGGGGCCGGCGGGTCGGGCGCGGCGGGGATGCCCGGCGGGACCGGCGGAGCGGCTGGACTGTTCGGTTCCGGAGGGGCCGGGGGTGCCGGCGGCGGCTCGACGGTCGATGGTCGCGGCGGGGCGGGCGGCGACGGCGGGGCAGGCGGCTGGCTGGCGGGCAACGCAGGGGCCGGTGGAGCCGGCGGCACCGCGACCGGCATCGGCGGGGGTACGGCGGAGCCGGAGGAGCCGGCGGACCCGGTGGGCTGTTGGGCGCCGGCGGGATTGGCGGGACCGGCGGAAGCTCGGAGTTCGATGACGGCGGTGTCGGCGGTCACGGCGGCGCGGGCGGACTGCTGGCCGGGATGGTCGGTGCCGGCGGTGGTGCGGGCGGTACCGACGGTGGGGCTGGCATGTTCGGCGACGGCGGGTCCGGCGGAGCCGGCGGCGACGGTGGAGCCAGCCTCGGGCGCAGTGGCGGTAGCGGAGGGGCAGGCGGCAACGCGGGACTGCTGTTCGGCGATGGCGGCGGCGGCGGGACCGGCGGATCCACCACCTTCGACTCCTCCGGCGCCGGCGGCAACGGCGGGGCCGGCGGCAACGGCGGGCTGTGGGGCACCGGTGGGATCGGCGGGAACGGCGGGTACGGCACGACAGGTGGTGGCGACGGCGGCAACGGCGGCAACGCCGCCTTGGTCGGCAACGGCGGGATAGGCGGAGCCGGCGGCTACGGCGAAAACGTCCTTGGCGGCGCCGGCGGGACCGGCGGGAGAGCCGGCCAGCTGATTGGCAATGGTGGCGCTGGCGGTGCCGGCGGCGGTGCTGGAGTCAGCGGCGGGACCGGCGGAAACGGCGGCGCCGGTGTGCTGTTCGGCAACGGCGGCAACGCCGGGGTGGGCGGTGCCAGCACCACCAACGGCGGCACCGGCGTCGGCGGCACCGGCGGGCTACTCATCGGGCTGGACGGATTCAACGCAGCGGCAAGCACCTCGCCCCTACACAACCTGCAACAGCAGGTCCTCACCGCCATCAACGCGCCCACCCAGGCACTGACCGGGCGCCCGCTGATCGGCAATGGCACCCCCGGCGCTGCTGGCACCGGGGCGATCGGCACGCCTGGCGGGTGGCTACTCGGTGACGGCGGAGCCGGCGGGTCCGGAGCACCAGGCGTCGGCCACAACGGCGGGGCCGGAGGTTTGGCCGGGCTATGGGGCGCCGGCGGAACCGGCGGGGCCGGAGGCAGCTCGTTGACATCGACTACCAACGGCGGCGCCGGCGGATCCGGCGGGGCCGGCGGCTGGCTGTCGGGCACCGGCGGGGCCGGCGGATCCGGCGGACCCAACATGGCCGGTGGCGACGGTAACGGTGGGGCCGGGGGCGGCGGCGGGGCCGGCGGACTGCTGGGCGCCGGCGGTGTCGGTGGCACCGGCGGGGCGAGCGTGCTCAATGGCGATGGCGGCTCGGGTGGAGCCGGCGGCTCCGGCGGGCTACTTGGCGGGCTATTCGGGGCCGGCGGCGGCAATGGCGGGACCGGTGGCGGCGCTACCGGCATTGCAGGTCTTGGCGGGGCCGGCGGCGATGCCGGACTGCTTGGTGGCCCGGGCGGCAATGGCGGAGCCGGCGGCTTCAGCCACGGGGGTTTCGCCGGTGGCGGCGGATCCGGCGGCAACGCCGGGCTGCTGTTCGGCAGCGGGGCGGCGGTGGGGACGGCGGATTCGCACCCGTTGGTGTCGGCGGCGTAGGCGGGGCCGGCGGCAACGGCGGTGACGCCGGACTGCTGTTCTCGGCGGGCGGGGCCGGGGGCTTCGGCGGGTTCGGCAGCGGGACCGGAGGGGCCGGCGGCGCGGGCGGAAGCGCGAGACTGGTTGGCTTTGGCGGGGCCGGTGGCGGCGGCGGACTCGGCGGAGTCGGTGACGCGGGTGCCGGAGGGGCCGGCGGCGTCGGCGGAGGGCTGCTCGGCAACGGCGGAGCCGGCGGCGAGGGCGGGGAAGGCGACGGCGCCGGCGGGGTCGGCGGCAACGCGGCGTTCATCGGGACCGGCGGCAACGGCGGCAACGGCGGAACACCCACCGGCAGCGGAGGCCACGGCGGCTCCGGCGGGCTACTGGGTCAAGACGGGCTCAACGGGTTGCCCTAGCCAGGGCACCCTGCGCTGCGGCCGCACGTAACACATCGGAAACAACCGGCAAGCAAGACAATCCGTTTATCAGCCCAGTCCTCACAACCGCACTGCGGCACTGGCAGGTTCGGCCACGACGCCCTAAAGCCATTTCACCCCAGAACTTTTCACAGCAAACCGGCGACCAACCGAGATCGCCGCGCCGCCCATCACCTGCCCCTATTACCGCCAATTCTAGGCATCCCGTTATGGAAATAGGAATCCCAAAAGCCAATTTGCGATACGGTAAATATCGCCAGGCGCGTCGACATCGATTGGGCGCAAACCGAATTCGATTCTATTTTGAGGGATAACAATGTCGTTCGTAATTGCGGTACCCGATTTTATTGGCTCGGCAGCAACAGAATTGACTGGCATCGGCTCGACACTGAGCGCCGCCAATGCCGCTGCGGCTATCCCTACAACCGAGATCCTGGCCGCCGCCGAAGACGAGATATCAACCGCAATTGCGGCGCTGTTTGCCGGTCACGCCCAGGCCTATCAAGCGGCCAGTGCCCAAGCGGCGGAGTTTGGGAACCGGTTTGTGCAGGCCCTGACCTCCGGGGCCGGCGCCTATTCCAGCGCCGAGGCCGCCAGCGCGGCGTCAATCGCCGACCCCCTCCTGGCCGCAATCAACGCCCCCGCTTTGGCCTTGACCGGACGCCCACTGATCGGCAACGGAGCCAACGGGACCCCGGGCACCGGTGCCGATGGGGCGGCTGGCTGCTCGGCAATGGCGGCGCCGGCGGCTCTGGCGCGGCGGGATCCGGGCAGAACGGCGGGGCCGGCGGCGCGGCCGGACTGTTCGGGTCCGGGGGTGCCGGCGGTACCGGCGGCAGCTCATCGACCGGCAACGGCGGCGCCGGCGGGGCCGGGGGCTTGTTGTTGGGCAACGCCGGGACCGGCGGGGCCGGCGGGTACAGCAATTTCTTAACCGGATCGGGCGGTGTCGGTGGCACCGGCGGCACCGGCGGGTTGTTTGGCGCCGGCGGGCTCGGCGGGGCCGGCGGCGCCTCAGGGATGGATACCGGTGGGGATGGTGGAGCCGGTGGAGCCGGTGGGCTGCTTGCGGGGCTATTCGGCTCCGGCGGCGGCAACGGCGGTAACGGCGGATTCGGCTCGGTCAATGGCGGAGCAGGCGGGGACGGCGGGGACGGCGGGGCGCTGGCCGGCCCGGGCGGAAGCGGCGGGTCGGGCGCATTCGGCGGCACCCTTGGCGGGGACGGCGGGGCCGGCGGCGCAGCCGGCTTGTTGTTCGGGCCGGGCGGGTCCGGCGGTGCCGGCGGAGCCACCTTTAGCGGCACCGGGGGGGTTGGTGGCGCCGGCGGTCATGCGGGGTTGTTCGGTGATGGCGGGGCCGGTGCAGTCGGCGGCTTCAGCTCCGTGGACGGCGGGGCCGGCGGCGCCGGCGGCGACGCCGGCTGGTTTGGCAACGGCGGAATCGGCGGCGCCGGCGGGGCGGGCTATTTCAGCTCCGGGGGTGTCGGCGGCGGCGGTACCGGTGGGGTGCTGTTCGGCAACGGAGGTGCCGGTGGCAACGGCGGCACCGCTTCCACCGGTGGCGCCGGCGGGGCCGGCGGCGCCGGCGTACTGATCGGCAACGGCGGCAACGCCGGTATCGGCGGCGCTGGTGTGACCGTCGGCGGCACCGGCGTGGGCGGGACCAGCGGGCTGCTCTTGGGTCTGGACGGCTTCAACGCGCCGGCCAGCGCTTCGCCGATACACGCCCTGCAGCAACAGGCGCTGACCGCGATCAACGGGCCGATCCAGACACTGACCGGACGGCCGCTAGTCGGCAACGGCACCCCCGCTGCGGCGGGTAGCGGTGCCGATGGAGCCGCCGGCGGCTGGCTGCTCGGCGACGGCGGCGCCGGCGGATCCGCTCCACTGTTCACGGCCGAAGACGGAGGTGCGGGCGGAGCCGCCGGGCTGTGGGGCACCGGCGGCAGCGGCGGTGCCGGTGGCACCTCGACGGGAGGCCTGGGCGGCGCCGGCGGTGAGGGCGGGGCCGGCGGATTTCTGGCGGGTACTGGCGGGGCCGGTGGCGCCGGCGGGTTCTCACCAGCGACCGGTACGGCCTGGTCGGCGCCGGAGGCGGCGCCGGAGGTCACGGCGGGCCCGGGGATACCGACGGCGGCGACGGTGGCGCTGGAGGCAATGGCGGGTTGCTCGGCGGCGCCGGCGGCGCTGGCGGCACCGGCGGCTACAGCGACGATGCTCCTTCGAGCAACGGTGGAGCCGGCGGCAACGCCGGACTGCTGTTCGGCAACGGCGGGCACGGCGGGGGCGGCGGAGCCTCCCGCGGCTTTGCTGGTACCGGCGGCGCCGGCGGCAACGCCGCGTTGCTGTTCGGCAGCGGCGGATTCGGCGGGTTCGGCGGGTTCGGATCCGGCGGCGGGTCCGGAGGCAACGGCGGCAACGCAGGTCTATTCGGCAGTGGTGGTGACGGCGGAGCCGGTGGATTCGGAGTGTTCGTCGATGGCGGCTCCGGCGGATCCGGCGGTAGCGGCGGACCGCTCTTGGGCACCGGAGGCTCCGGCGGCGCCGGCGGAGAGTGCGACTTGGGCGGATTCGGGGACGGCGGGGACGGCGGGGACGGTGGCGGTGCGATGCCGATCAGCAACGGCGGCAACGGCGCTGCCGGTGCAACTGCGGGCACCGACGGCAAGGGCGGAGCCGGCGGTACCGGCGGCACCCTGCTAGGCGAAGACGGGCTCAACGGGTTGCCCTGAGCCCACACCCGCTCTCCCCCGAACCGCAGATGGTGCGCATCTGGGTCGTGTAGCAAATGATTCGCAACTATTTCTGCAAATCGATTGCATCAATGTGGTTGCAGTAGTTACCTTCTAGATACAGGGAGTCTCCGCCAACCCTAAGGGGACGCACATGGCCTGTGCTCTGTGCTGCCGGCAGCCATCGTCGCGCTTGATTCGAAAGACTATTGCACCGGACAAATCGGCACCTTGTTTCCTGACCTGCAGTAGCGCACGGCTAGAAGAGCAGTGCTCGATGCCTGCCGAACGCGTCGGCTGATACGCGTCGTCACATCGGCTTGGGTCGGCCTCAAGCCGCGGGCACCACCGCGCCGGTACCGGATTCGATGACGATCCGATCTGATAGACGTTGGTGGGGAGGCATTTCCGGCATCCCAGCCATGGATCAACGCACAATCGACACAACGATCGGACCAGCTTCTCCCCCAACCACGGGCGGAGCAATTCACTGAAGTCGACGGCCGTAATCTACCCATCCGGTCCCGGTATCGCGCTCGACATCGAAAATGGTTTCACTGAGCCATATTTCATGCTCGTATGCTGTTTTTCAATCGTGCGCCGCTGCGCGCCCAAACACGGACACCTTTACCGGGGCCGGGCTCGATTCCGAAAGAGAAGCCCATGTCATCTGCCCGAACGATACCCCAAATATGCTCCGCGGCAGCGGATAACGCCAAATACCTTGGTCCGAGGCGGTCGGTCGGTGCGGACTGCCATCCCACCAACGAAGCCACCAACGTAATCATCGCCGGTTGAGCCGTGGGTACAACCATGGACTACGCGGCGCTTCCGCCCGAAGTCAACTCGGCACGCATGTACACCGGCCCCGGCTCGGGCCCGATGCTGGCCGCCGCACTGGCCTGGGATGGCCTTTCTACCGAGTTATCCTCGGCCACAGCCGATTACAGTTCAGCATTGGCCGCCATGACGAGCGGGCCGTGGCGGGGGCCCGCATCGACCTCGATGGCCTCCGCCGCCGCCCCCTACATCGCCTGGATGGCGGGCACCGCGACACAGGCCCTGCAGGCTTCACTGCAGGCCAAGGCCGCCGCCGCGGCCTACGAAACCGCATTCGCCATGACCGTGCCACCGCCGATGATCGCGGCCAACCGCGCGCTGTCGGCCTCATTGGTCGCCACCAACCTACTCGGCCAAAACACGCCGGCCATCGCCGCCGCCGAGGCCGCCTACGGCGAGATGTGGGCCCAAGATGCGGCCGCCATGTACGGCTATGCCGCGTGCTGCGCGACGGCAACGCAGTTGACCCCGTTCGCCGACCCACCACCGACCACCAGCCCCGAGGCCGGCCTGATCGCCCAGGCCGCGACCACAAGTAGCGCCCAAAGCCAGGCATCGCTGTCGCAGGTAATGTCAACGGTGCCGACCGCCCTGCAGGGGCTGGCCTCGCCGTCAGCGTCCGGCGTGACCATCACCGATGTCGCGGGCGCGCTGGGGCTGGGTGCCCCACAACTGGACCGCATTCAAAGTTGGCTCGGTTTACAGGGCATCGACCTGACGACCCCGAGCGGGCTGCTCGCATTCTTCAACGGGACCGACGGATCGCCGCTGGGCACAGCCGTCAACGCAATAACCACGAACGCGATCGGCTCCGGCTTCTACACGCCCGGCAACTTCTTTGGCACCATGTGTGACTTCTTCGGGCTATCCAGTTTCTCGGCCATGGACGCTGCCGAGGACGCCGCCATCGCCGCCAGCAGCGGCCTCGGCGGGGCCGCACCCGGTCTCGGCGGATTCGGCGGGTTGGGCACCGCCGTGTCGGCGGGGGTGGGAAATGCGGCCTCGATCGGGTCATTGTCGGTGCCCCCGACCTGGGCGGCAACCTCGCCGGTCGGCGCCGCAGTGGCGACCTTGCCATCCGTTGCCGCCGGCGCACCCCTGACCGCACACGGCCCGGCGAGCATGCTCGGCGGGCTGCCATTGAGCGGCTTTGGCGGACGCGGTTTCAGCGAGGTCCCCCGCTACGGGTTCAAGCCGACAGTGGTCATGCACCCGCCAGCGGCGGGTTGACCGGACTCCCTGCCAATCCGGTTCACGGCCATGCTCGGCACCGGCGCGAAAGCCGTTTCATGCCTTACCACCTCAGCTGAGCGCGGTCGCTGGTACCGTTGAATCACTGTGTTTCTGCGGGGCCCCAACAAGCCGACGCGATGGCAGTCAGCCATCGCTGTGGTGGCCGGGCTTTGCCTATTCGCCGCCGTCATCGGATGCTGGGCATTGCGCTCTGGGGTGGCGGCCGCCACTCCGTCGCATCCGGCCGCAACAGCATCCGCCGCCGGCCTCAGCCGAGCCGACATCGACAAACCGTCCGTGCGCAGCACCGGGCACCAACGCTCGTCATCCACAGGTCACAGCCCCTGCAAAAGCGCTGGGTTGAAACGGGATCGGCCGCCGACGTGGTCGCGCTCGGCACCGCCGCAGTGGTGGCTATCCACACCTGCCTCACTGACCACGGCGGGCCACCCGCTCAGGGCACTGCGTGCGCGCGCCCCGCTGGCAGCTGCCGCCGGGCGGGCATATCTCAACCAGCTCTGCGTCGCTCGCTGCTGATCGGCTAGCACCAGGCTCGTTGTGCGGCCATTCCAAGGCTGACACGGAGCCGGCGAAACCTACACCCGGTCAGCAATCTCGCTGACCCGTGCGACTTGCCATGCCCTAAACGGCTCACCCAAACATGTCCAGAAGAAGTGCATGTTCTGTCGCGCCACAAACTAATTCGTCATGCCCGCGGCGACAGACACGCCAACGCACCAAGCCAGCCAGCCGGCGCAAGACCCGAGGAAATAGCAATGGACTATGCAGCTTTACCACCCGAAATCAACTCCGCTCGCATGTATGCCGGGCCAGGATCGACATCCATGCAGACCGCGGCAACAGCCTGGGACGCGTTGGCCACCGAGCTCTATTCGGCGGCCAGTTGCTATAGCTCCATCACCGCGGGACTGGCCGGCAAGTGGCAGGGCCCGGCCGCTACCGCGATGGCCCAAGCCGCCGCGCCCTACGCGGCGTGGCTCAGCACCACCGCGGCCCAGGCAGAGCTAGCCTCAGCCCAGGCAAGAGCGGCCGTCAGTGCCCACGCCGGCGCGTTCGCGGCGACAGTGCCGCCACCGGTGATCGCCGCCAACCGTGCCCATCTGGCAGCGTTGATCGCGACCAACCTACTAGGTCAGAACAGCCCGGCGATCGCGACAACCGAGGCCAACTACGAACAGATGTGGGCTCAGGATGCGGCAGCGATGTATGGCTACGCGGGTGCTTGCGCGAGCGCCACACGGCTGACGCCATTTACTTCACCGCCGCCGATCACCGACCCGGTCGGGTTGGCCAGACAAGGTGTTGCCGCCACGCAATCGACCGGCGCATCGGCGGCTGCGCCAAGCCTCGAGGCCGTACTGGCGGCATCTCAGGTGATCACAACGCTGCCCGGGACCCTGGCTGGGCTCGCCACCGCACCCATCATGACATCCCTGAATAGCGCCTTCACGTCGTTGTCAACGTCGCTTTCGAAGCTGAGCTCACTGGCCGTGCCGCTGAACTTCGCCATGTACGCGCTGAACTTTCTCGATAAGGGGATCGGATTTACCAAAGCCGCAACCGGTTCGCTCACTGCCGCGGCCACAGGTGCGGTCAAGGCGGTCGAATCCGGGGCGCAATCGCTGGGATCGGTTTCGCTGGGAATCACGGGTAGCGGTGCGGCACTGAGCGCCCCAATGGGCCGCGGCATGACGGTAGGGGCGTTGTCGGTTCCGCATTCTTGGATCACGGCGCCAGCCACAAGTGCCGTCGCCGCGAACCTGCCGAGCAGTTTGTCCTCGGTCGGCACCCTAGACAGCGGCACCGCAGGTATGCCGTTCATGCCGTTGACCGGCATGGCCGGGCGCAGCGCCAACGGCCCTGCCGCCTCCCGGTTCGAGCTGCGCTCAACGGTGGTACCCCGTTCCCCGGCCGCCGGATGACCCAAACGATGACGGGATGCTGTTGGGGCCCACGCCACATCGGGCCCCGATCACGTGCCCGTGCTCAGTTACCCAGCTGAAAATGCCATTCCTCTAACCAATCTCAAAGGTTTCTTCCAGCCCCCAACAATGCTGGCGCTGTATGTTTGCGCCACTGTGACCTTCCCATGCGCGGCTTCTCCCCGACGATGGCAACGCGCCGTCGTCGTTGTTGTCGTCGCGGTAGGTCTTTTTGCCGCCGTCATCGCGGGCTGGGCACTGCGGTCCGGGCTTTCCGCCGCGGCACTACTGCAACCCGCAGCATGGTCGCAGGCGATCCCCGATATCGGCCACCTGCAGCTCGCTCACGGCCCACAACCCGTGAACCATAGCGATCAAGACGCTCCTCCCGCGCATCAGAAACCCTTCAGAAACGCTTGGATGACGCGGGATCGGCCGCCAAGCCGGGCCCACCTTGGGCCACTTTCGGCCTGGTCGCCGACGAGTGGTTGGGTAACCCGGGGCTAGCAATCCCAGCTGATCCACGTGCACCCGCCCGGTCCACCGGCGGCGACTGCCGCTGACCGAGATATCTTGACCGAGTTCTGCGTCGCTCGGCGCTGATCGTTCCCGACGGTTGTGCTGCAGCACAACCGGTTACAGGTGATTGCCAACCACGCGCTTTCAACGCGTCTGCGCTGGTTGCATGACGCCGTTCTTCGTTCTTCGATGCGGTAACCCCTTCGCGGGATGCCATCGAATGCCAACGATCCCGAGCACATCGATAACGGGACAACAGCGGAATCAACCCGTCCCCCAGCACTTTAGGAATTGATCATGTCTTTGCGGCCCACTCCTGCCATCCCCCGAACATTTGTCGCGCGGAAGAGGCCGAAGAGATAGCCATGGACTTCGGAAAGTTGCCACCGGAGGTCAACTCCGGCCGAGCCCGTCCGGGCTCCCTGCAGGCCACCGCGGTGGCGTTGCGCGGGTTGACCGCCGGGATGCGCCAGATTGGGGCGGAATGTAGTTCGATCGCCGCCGGGCTCACCAGCGGGTGGCGCGGGCCGGCGGCGGTGCCGGTGATGCGGGTCATTGCGCCGCACTGGGCATTGCTCACCGCCCTGGCCCGCCATGCCAGTCAGACCGCGGTTCAGGCCGAAACTGCCGCGCAAGCCTACGAACAGGCAGCAGCAAAGATGACATCGGCACAGCTGATCGCGCCCAACCGCATGATGAGAAAGTGGTTGTCGGCGAACAACTTTCTGGGCCAGGCCAGCCCGGTGATCGCCGAGCTCGAAGCCGAGTACGACCGGGTGTGGGTGCACTGCGCCGACGCCGTGCACGACTTCGCCGGCGCCCTGGCTATCTCACCGAGGTCGACGCCGTTGACCTCCCAACTCGTCGCCATCGGGTTCACGAAGCTGGCCCACCGTGGTTCGCCCGTTGCCTGCGGGACAGCCGCCATGGATAGCCTCGCGATCATGACTACCGGCACTCAGGTGGTTTCATCAATTCCGCGAGCGCTCAAGGCCCTGTCTGCGCCCTATGCGTCATTGGGTGCCGCGATCTCCCCGGCGGCTTTGTCGCTGTCAAGACTGAGTTCGGTTGTCCTACGGTCAAATCTCGCGGCCCGCACGCTACATGTCCTGGAAACGGCTACCGCCTCGGGCCTAGCACGAACCACCGTCGCAGACAGTGGCGGTAGCCAGCTTTTGGTCGACGTTGATCACGCAACGTCGATCGGAGCGTTGTCGGTGCCGCAGGCGTGGATAACAGCGATTGCCGCCAGCCCCGTCGTCTCGGTGCTACAACGCACCGGATGGATCTGCGAACCAATCGGTGACGCCGTCGGCAGTGAGCCGCCGGGGTAGCGCCCACACTAGGGCGCAGCCAGGTCGGCGGAGGCGAGTGCGGCGTCCAATCGGGAGGGCCGATCCGCTCACCCGCTCCTGCGCGACCGGGCGGCATCAACCACCGCCGAGAACAGACGCAGATCCTCCAATGACTCCTCGGGATGCCACTGCACGGCCAACACGAAGTTCTCCCCCGGCAGCTCCAGCGCCTCGACCACGCCGTCGACATCAAAGGCGCTGACCACCAAGCCTTCGCCCACCTCGGCGACGGCCTGGTGGTGGTAGCAACGCACCTGCGCGGACTCCCCGATCAAGGTCGCCAACCGGGTCCCGGGCACGGTACGCACCGGCAGCGAGGAAAACACCGCGTTGCCTGCCCGGTGTCCGTTGTGCCCGAGCACATCGGGCAGGTGCTGGTGCAGCGTCCCACCGAATGCGACGTTGAGAACTTGAGCGCCGCGGCAGATACCGAGCACCGGTAGCCCCCGTTGCAGCGCACCACGCAGTAGCGCGAACTCCCAGCTGTCCCGGATCGGTGCCGGCTCGTCGGTGGCCGGATGCGCCTGTTGGCCGTAGGCAGCGGGGTCGACATCCTTACCTCCGGTGATGACCAGGGCATCGAGGCTGTCGAGCACTCTGTTGGCAGCATCGGCATCGGCCCGCTGCGGAGGCAGCAGCACGGCGATGCCACCAGCCATGGTGACACCGTCGAAATAGCTGGCGGGCAGAAAACTTGCGCTGACATCCCAGACACCAGTCTTGGCCTGGTCCAGATATGTGGTCATCCCCACGATCGGTCCCGGTCCAGCGGCGTTCAAGACCACCCGTCCTCTCCCCATCATGCTGGAGCATCCGCATCGCCCAGCGTGGTGTCATGCCGAATATTTCAACGGAAACGGTTGTGGCACACGACTAGACATCCCCGGCCCGCTCGCGGAAGGCCAGGTTGGCGGCACCTACCAACCGCTGGTGCGCAGCACGATCTCGGTGGCCAGCTGGGCCGTCGACTCCTGCGCGTTGCGTCGGCCCAGCAGCTCAACCACCCGATACTCGGCGTAGACCAACTGCTGGCTGTTACGGGCCGCTTCCCGCACGGCCGCCGAAGTCACCAGCACGGTGGTGGCGATCTCGACGGGCGGACACGAGTCATCGCGAACGACGCCCTCGGAATCGGCGATCGCCGGATGGCCACGGTCAATTGCGACCAAGCCGGCGAACCTGCCCAACCTCGTCGCCGCCAGTTCCCAGGCGAGTTCGGCGCCCTCCCGATCGCCGACCACCACCGCCCACTTGATACCCAGGGCATCGAGGATGCCAACCACGGATTTTGACGTCAGCCGCGGGTCGGCGCCCACCACCACCGTTCGAAGTGAGGCGGTATGCAGCCGCTCGCACACCGCGTCATACGCGGTGACGGCGCGTTGATCGGCACCAAGAATGACGACGACGACGCCATTTGCGGGACCGGCCACTGCCACTTGGACCGGGAATCCGTCGAGCGTGGTCATCATCGAGGGCACCTACGCAAGTTACCGCCAATCGACCAGAGCGTGCCACGAGTTCATCCAGTCGCAGTCCCGCGACACCTCGAGCTTCCTGCGGCTAACCACCCGGTAACGGGTCAACCGCCGACGCCACCGAGCATGGCGAGCAAACGCAAAATCGCACCGGCACGCGGACGGCTACGCGAGTTTGCGTCTGCTCGCGTGTGGAGAGCTCATGGCAACGTGAGAATCTCGGCACCGGTATCGGTGACCAGCAGCGCGTGTTCGAACTGCGCGGTCCACTTGCGGTCCTTGGTGACCACCGTCCAGTCGTCATCCCAGATCTCGTAGTCCAACGTGCCCAGGTTGATCATCGGCTCGATGGTGAATGTCATCCCGGTCTGCATGATCGTCTCCACCGCAGGCTGGTCGTAATGCAATACAACCAGCCCGTTGTGGAAGGTGGTACCGATGCCGTGGCCGGTGAAGTCGCGAACCACGTTGTAGCCAAAGCGATTTGCATACGCCTCGATCACTCGCCCGATGACCGACAACGCCCGTCCGGGTTTGACGGCGTTGATCGCCCGCATCGTCGCTTCCCGGGTGCGCTCCACCAGCAGCCGGTGCTCCTCGGAGACGTCGCCGGCCAGGAAGGTCGCGTTGGTATCGCCATGCACCCCGTCGAAGTAAGCCGTGACATCGATGTTGACGATGTCACCGTCGGCGATCACCGTCGAGTCGGGGATTCCGTGGCAGATCACCTCGTTGAGCGAGGTACAGCACGACTTGGGGAAGCCCTTGTACTCCAGCGTCGACGGGTAGGCGCCGTTGTCGACCATGTACTCGTGGGCGATCCGGTCCAGCTCGTCGGTCGTGACCCCGGGTGCGACCGCTTTGCCCGCCTCGACCAGTGCGCCGGCCGCGATCCGCCCGGCCACGCGCATCTTCTCGATGACCTCAGGCGTCTGCACCCATGGCTCGGTCCCTTCGCGGGCCGTCGGCTTGCCGACATACTCCGGGCGCGCGATCCACTTGGGCACCGAGCGCATCGGCGAGAGGACTCCGGGGGAAAGCGCGGTGCGAGCAGGCATCCCGCTAGCTTAGTCGCGCCTGGCCGGTGACTCGCACCTCACCGGGAGCGCCCGGCCCGCCGTCACATCCCGCCCCGATGGTCGCTGCCTGGACGAACCGCTGGTTACACCTGATGGCGGCGCAGCAAGGCCCGGCGCGGACCCCGGATCACCACGGAGCCGCACACCACCTGGCCCGTCACCACGACATGCGGTGTGCCTTCACCAGGGGCATCCTTGCGACGGTCGCTGGCACTGCCCACGTAAACCTCGACGTCGTCGATGGAGGCGCTGGCCCCCTCGGGCAGTCTGAGCTCGAGTGAGCCGAACCTCATGTCGAGTTCGATCACCACCACGGGTCCCGCGAAACGCGCCTTGGTCAGGTCGAGTTCGATCGAGCCCAGCCGGCGAACCAACGCCAGGCGAGTCGGGACCATCCATTCGCCATGGCGCTTCAGCGACCCGGCCCAGCCACGCAATTCGACCCGGTCAGCCGCGGATGTGACGATGGCACCCGGCCCGGGCAGGTCACAGACCAGCCCGTCCAGTTCGTTCTGGGTGCGCGCAAACGACACCCGAGACGAACGCTGCTCGAATTCATTGATGTCGATCAACCCGAGCGCCACCGCGTTGTGTAAACGGCGCATCGTGCCGTTCCTGTCGGCGTCGGAGACCCGCAACGCCACCATCTCTGCACCGGAATCCGTCATGGCCTTTTCCTGATGTCCCTCGCTAACGGCGATCATCCGCCTCTCCTGGCAACTTACCGCGGTTGCGGGATCGGTGGCGACGCCGCGGGCCCAGCCAGGCGCCCACAGCGGCTAGGTCAGGTACCCGGGCGGCATCAGCTCGAACATCATCTTGGTCATCCGCACGGCGTATTCCGAGCTGCCACCGCCGACAATCAGCGAGGCGAACGCCAGGTCACCGCGGTATCCGGCGAACCAGGAATGCGACCCGCCCGGGAATTCGGCTTCACCGGTCTTGCCGAAGACCTCGCCGCACCCGGCGATCTCTTTGGCGGTGCCGTTGGTCACCACCAGGCGCATCATGGGGCGCAGCGCGTCCACCATCTTCGGGCTGATCGGCGCGCCCTCACCCGTCACCTGCGTGGGCCGACCGACGATGAGCTGCGGAACCGGTGTCCTGCCCGCGGCCACGGTGGCCGCCACCAGCGCCATCCCGAAGGGGCTGGCCAGCACCTTGCCCTGGCCGAACCCGTCCTCGGTGCGCTCTGCCAGGTCCACCGTCGGGGGCACCGAACCGGTGACCGTGGTGAGGCCCTCCACTCGATAGTCGAGCCCGATGCCGTAGCGAATGGCCGCCTGCGTCAACCCGCGCGGGGGCATCTTGCTGCTCAGTTCCGCGAAGGTGGTGTTGCACGAACTGGCGAACGCGCGTGATAGCGGCACTACGCCGAGATCGAAGCCGCCGTAATTGGGGATCGTGCGATGGCCGATGTCGAGTTCGCCGGGGCAGCCGAGCATGGTGTTGGGGGTGGCCATATCGCGCTCGACGGCCGCACCGGCGGTAACGACCTTGAAGGTCGACCCGGGTGGATACAGGCCGGTGGTGGCAACCGGGCCGTCGGCGTCGGCGGCGGCATTCTGCGCCACCGCCAGAATCTCTCCGGTCGAAGGCTTGATCACCACGATCATCGCCTTGCCGCCCCTGGCGTCCACCGCGCGCTGCGCGGCGTTCTGCACGGCCCGATCCAACGTGATGGTGACCGACGGCGCCGGTGACGGTGCCACCTCATGCAGCACCGCCACGTCCACACCGTTCTGGTTGACGCTGACCACCCGCCAGCCCGCCTCGCCCTCCAGCTCGTCGACCACGGCTTTCTTCACCTCGGTCATGACGACTCCGGCGAAATGATCGTCGGTCGGCAACATCTCGGGCTGAGGCGTGATCACCACACCGGGCAGGTGGCCGATCGCTTCGGCGACCCGACCGCTGTCGTCAGGACGCAGGGTGACCCCCAAATCCAGCGGGTGCGTCAACGAACTGGCCTGCTCGGCGAGCAGCTGCGGGTCGTTGAGCGTGTCGTTGAAGGGGTGCAGGGCATCAACCGCGGCGTGGGCGGTCCCGATCAGGTTGCGGCCGGCCTCGACGGCATCCAGAGCGTAGTGATACACGTAGCCCGGCACGAGCACGTCGGTGCCGCCGAGCTCGTTGACCGACGCCCGCCGGGGCGGGTCGGCGCGCAGGGAAAACGTCTGGTGCTCCCCCAGCTTGGGATGCAAGCCGGTGGATACCCAGCGGACCGCCCAGCGCCCCTCATCGCGGGCCATCTTCAACTGGCCGTCATAGGTCCACGTCCGATTCTTGGGAAGGTGCCAGGTGAAGCGGTAGACGACGGTGCCCGTGTCCTCGGCATACTTCGAGCTGAGGATCTGCGCGTCCAGGTGGGTCGCCTGCAGACCCGCCCACGCGGCGTTGAGCGCTTCCCGGGCTTCGTTGGGGTTGTCGCTGAGCTGGGCCGCGGTCGCGGTATCGCCAACGGCGAGCGCGGCGAAGAATTTCGCGGCAGCCGGCCCCGGGCCCTCGGGGCGGGGCGTGCAGCCTGGCAGCGCCATGCAGCAGACCAACAAAAGGGCTGCGCCAGCTGAGGCCAATGTTGCTCTAGTTACCATCGTTACTGATGTTAAGAACAGTGACGCCAAGGAGGGCGTAGACACACCGAGACCCAACCGTTATGTCGGATCTGGTTGACGCTACGAAGGGGTTTGGTGCAGGAGGCTGCTCAGTCGAGCAGCACTGTGGCGAAGGTGCCGACTTCCTTGAAGCCGACGCGCGTGTAGGCGGCGCGGGCGACCGTGTTGAAGTTGTTCACGTACAGGCTGGCGATGCGCCCGCTGCCGACGGTCACCGCGGCAAGCGTGGCGGTTCCCGCGGTACCCAAACCCAGGCCGCGCCGCTCCGGATGAACCCAAACCCCCTGGATCTGCCCGACGGCCGGAGACTGCGACCCCACCTCGGCCTTGAAAATCACCTCACCGTGCTCGAACCGGGCCCACGCCCGCCCGGCCGCGATGAGGCTGGCGACCCGGCGGCGATAACCCCGGCCGCCGTCTCCGAGGCGAGGATCGATGCCCACCTCACCGATGAACATGTCCACGGCGGCCACCAGGTAGGCGTCCAACTCCTCGGGTCGGACCTGGCGTACCTCCGGGTCGATCGCGCAACTGGGGTGGGTGTTGATGGCCATGAGCGGCTGGTGGTCACGCACATCGCGGGCCGGCCCCCAGGCCGACTCCAGGCGCTGCCACATCGGCAGCACCAGATCGGCCCGGCCCACCAGCGACGAACACCGCCGCGCGGTGCTCTTCGCCTCATCGGCGAACGCGTTCAAATCGATCAATTCACCGCGCAGCGGGATCAGGTTGGCGCCGGCGAAGCACAACGACTCATCCACTCCGTCGCGCGTCCACAGTTCCCCGCCAAGCGAATTGGGCTCGATTCCGTAGTCGGCCACCCGCGCGGCGACCATGCACGATTCAACCGGATTCTCGTCGAGCACTCGCCACAATGCGGCAACGTCACGCACCACAGACACCCGTCGTTCGCCGACAAGGCGCATGATGAGCGGAGCCGACATCTCAGATCTCTCTGTGGTGCGAACTGAGGCCAGACAATTCACTGCCCCCTATCAGCTTACGGTCACAATAGGCGCACCGCTTGATGTCGTGCCCGGATCCTCAGTTCCCATTTCTGCGGCGATGCGCATCGCCTCCTCGATCAGGGTCTCGACGATCTGCGCTTCGGGCACCGTCTTGATCACTTCGCCCCGCACAAAGATCTGGCCCTTGCCGTTGCCCGAGGCCACTCCCAGGTCAGCCTCACGCGCTTCACCAGGACCGTTGACGACGCACCCCATCACGGCCACCCGCAACGGAACGTCAAGACCGTCCAAGCCGGCGGTGACCTCGTTGGCCAGCGTGTAGACGTCAACCTGAGCGCGTCCGCAGGACGGACAGGACACGATCTCAAGGGACCGTGGTCGCAGATTCAGCGACTCGAGAATCTGGTTGCCGACCTTGACTTCCTCCACGGGTGGGGCCGACAACGACACCCGGATGGTGTCACCGATGCCACGGGAGAGCAGCGCACCGAAAGCGACCGCGGACTTGATGGTGCCCTGAAAGGCCGGACCGGCCTCGGTGACCCCCAGGTGCAGCGGATAGTCACATTGGGCCGCCAACTGCTCGTAGGCGGCGACCATGATCACCGGGTCGTTGTGCTTGACGCTGATTTTGATGTTGCCGAAACCATGCTCTTCGAACAACGACGCTTCCCACAGGGCAGACTCGACCAGCGCTTCGGGCGTGGCCTTGCCGTACTTCTGCATGAACCGCTTGTCCAGCGAGCCCGCGTTGACCCCGATGCGAATCGGAATGCCAACCGCCCCGGCCGCCTTGGCGACCTCCCCCACCCGGCCGTCGAACTCCTTGATGTTGCCCGGATTCACCCGCACGGCAGCGCAACCGGCATCGATGGCGGCAAAGATGTACTTCGGCTGGAAGTGGATGTCGGCGACCACCGGAATCTGGCTGTGCCGGGCTATCTCGGCCAGCGCGTCAGCGTCCTCTTGGCGGGGGCAAGCCACCCGGACGATGTCGCAGCCCGCCGCGGTCAGCTCGGCGATCTGCTGCAGCGTGGCATTGACGTCGTGGGTCTTGGTGGTGCACATCGATTGCACCGAGACCGGGTAATCGCTGCCGACTCCGACATCGCGGACCATCAGCTGACACGTGGTGCGGCGGGGCGAAAGCGTGGGCGCCGGAGGCTGCGGGATGCCCAGGCCAGTGGTCACTGTGACCCCTTCTTTCTGGTTCTTATTGGAACAACCTGATCGGGTTGACCAAGTCGGCGGTGACGGTCAACAGCATGTATCCGACCACGAAAACCAGCACCACATAGGTCGCTGGCATCAGCTTGAGATAGTTCACCGGCGCCGCGGCCACCTTGCCGCGGGCCGCGCGGATCATGTTGCGAATCTTCTCGAACACCGCGACGGCGATATGGCCGCCGTCGAACGGCAACAGGGGCAGCAGGTTGATGGCCCCGAGGATGAGATTCAACTGGGCCAGGAAGAACCAGAAGGCCACCCACAGCCCGTGGTCGACGGTGTCGCCGCCGATGATGCTGGCGCCGACCACGCTGATCGGCGTCTGCGGGTCACGCTGGCCGCCCCCGATGGCGTGGACCAGCGCGCCGACCTTGGTCGGGATGGCCACCAGCACCCTGCCCACTTCGACCGTTAGGTCACCGGTGAAGGCGAACGTGGCGGGCAGCGCCGACAGAATCCCGTATTGCGTCGGCCCGGACTGGGCCGCACCCACCCCGATAGCGCCGACAGTCGGGGGCTCGAGTTGATTGCCCTGCTCGTTGGGAACCCAGCGGCGGGTGGATTCGATGACCACGTTGGCCGTCACCGTGGTTCCGTCGCGTTCGACGACGATCGGCGCGCTGCCGTGCAGCTTGCGAATGGCCGTCGCCATCTCGTCGAAGGTGGAGACCGCGGTGTCACCGACCTTGACGACGACGTCACCGGCGCGCAGTCCGGCTAGCGCCGCGGGCCCCGGCCCGGTGCACTGCTCCAGTTTTCCTTGAGCCGTTTCCGGTGCGACACAGCCGGTTTCGCCAATGATCGCCTGGGTGGGCGGGTGCAGGTTCGGCAGCCCCCAGACCACTGCGATGCCATAGATCAGCACCAGGCAGATAACGAAGTTCATGCCAGGCCCGGCGAACAGGACCGCCACCCGCTTCCAGGTCGCCTGTTTGTACATCGCCCGGTCATGTTCGTCGGGCTCGAGATCCTCCACCGGGGTCATGCCGGCGATGTCACAGAAGCCACCCGCCGGAATGGCCTTGACCCCGTACTCGGTTTCGCCTCGGCGCGTCGACCACAAGGTGGGACCGAAGCCGACGAAATAGCGCCGCACCTTCATTCCGGTCGCACGCGCTACCCACATGTGGCCGCACTCGTGCAGCGCCACCGATATCAAGATGGCGAGTGCGAAGAGCACAATGCCGACAACGAACATCATCAGCCTCTATCGACCTTTCTCAAGCCAGTCCGGAGACCTTCTCGCATGCGCCGGCCGGGCTTGCTTTGGCGATCGCACGCTGTGCCCGCTGCCGCGCCCAACGCTGCGCGTCAAGTACGTCATCCACGTTAGCGGGTGAAACGGCCCATTGGTCGGCAGCGTGCAGCACGTCGGCGATAGTTCCCACGATGGCGGGGAAATTGATCCGGCCGGCGAGGAAGGCCGCTGCCGCTTCTTCGTTGGCCGCGTTGTACACCGCGGTCATGCACCCGCCGGTCTCGCCGGCATGGCGAGCCAGCTCGACGGCGGGAAACACCTCGTCGTCCAGCGGCTCGAACTCCCACGTCTGAGCCTGACTGAAATCGCAATAACGGGCCGCACCCGGCACCCGGCGCGGCCAGCCCAACGCCAGCGAGATCGGCAATTTCATGTCCGGGGGGCTGGCCTGGGCGATGGTCGAACCGTCGACGAAGGTGACCATGGAATGCACGATCGACTGCGGATGCACGACGACCTCGATGCGCTCGTACGGGATGCCGAACAGTAGGTGGGTTTCGATGAGCTCGAGTCCCTTGTTGACCAGTGAGGCCGAGTTCAGCGTATTCATCGGGCCCATTGACCAGGTCGGATGGGCACCGGCCTGCTCCGGGGTGACCTCCTGAAGGTCGGCCGCCGACCACCCCCGAAACGGCCCACCCGAGGCGGTCAACACTAGTTTGGCGACTTCGTCGGGGGTGCCTGCTCGCAAGCACTGAGCCAGCGCGGAATGCTCGGAGTCGACCGGCACGATCTGACCGGGTTGCGCGGCCTGCAGTACCAGTGGACCGCCGGCAACCAGCGATTCCTTGTTGGCCAAGGCCAGCCTGGCCCCGGATGCCAGCGCGGCCAGCGTCGGGCGCAGGCCCAATGCGCCGACGAGCGCGTTGAGGACGACGTCGGCCTCGGTCTCCTCCACCAGCCGGGTGACAGCGTCGGGCCCCTGGTACGCAATGTCGCCGGCCAGTTGCGCCGCCCGCTCGTCGGCGATCGCAATCTCCGTTACGCCGGTCTCGGCGCGCTGTCGCAGCAGCGTGTCCAGATTGCTGCCCCCGGCAGCCAGCCCGACGACCTCGAAACGGTCCGGATTGGCGGCGATGACTTCCAGCGCCTGGGTGCCGATCGAACCCGTGCTGCCCAGCACTAGCACGCGCAAGCGGCCGTCGGCGGACCCGTCGGTGGCAGTAGTCACTCCATCATTGTGCCCCGACCGACCCCAATGCGGCCCGGCCAGCCCGCCGCTTCGACTAGCCATCCAGGACCTCCGCAGTTTCGAATAGTGAACATGGTCACGCTTGCACTCGTCGGCTTCGTCGGAGGTCTGATCACCGGGATCTCGCCGTGCATCCTGCCGGTGCTGCCGGTGGTCTTCTTCTCCGGCGCCCACGGCGGCGCCACGGTGGCCACCACACAGACGGGGGTTAGTACGCCGGACCCGAAGGCCGCGCGTGTCCAGACACGCCCCTATCGGGTGATCGCCGGCCTGGTGCTCAGCTTCTGTCTGGTGACCCTGACGGGTTCGGCGCTGCTGTCGTTGCTGCATCTGCGCCAGGACACCATCCGCTGGGTCGCGCTGGCCGCGCTGGTGGCGATCGGCTTGGGCTTGATCTTTCCGCGACTCGAACAGTGGCTGCAGCGGCCGTTTTCCCGCATCCCGCACAACTCGATCAGTGCTGGCGGCACCGGTTTCGGGCTCGGGTTGGCGCTGGGCGTGCTCTATGTTCCCTGCGCCGGCCCGGTGCTCACCGCCATCATCCTGGCCGGCGCCACCTCGAGAATCGGGCTCAACACCGTCGTGCTCACCTGCGCATTCGCCCTCGGAACCGCCTTGCCACTGCTGTTCTTCGCCCTGGCCGGGCGCGAGACGGCAGGACGGGTGAGCGCGTTTCGTCGGCGCCAGCGCGAGATCCGGATTGGGGCCGGAGTCGTGACGATTCTGCTGGCAGTGGCCCTGGTGCTCAATCTGCCCGCGACTCTGCAACGGGCCATCCCCGACTACACCAGTGCGCTACAGGGCCTACCGGAGCAGGTGGGCGGCCCCAACCAAATCGGCACCAACCTGGGCGGCATCGGCGGTCTTGTGACTGACCAAAACGCGCAGCTCTCCAACTGCACCAACGGCGCCGCCCAACCGCAAGACTGTGGCAGCGCACCCGACATCACGGGAATCAGCGGCTGGCTCAACACCCCTGAGCACCAACCGATCCGGTTGAGTTCGCTGCGAGGCCGCGTGGTGCTGGTCGACTTCTGGGCGTATTCATGCATCAACTGCCAACGCGCCATCCCCCACGTCGTCGGCTGGTACCGGGCCTACAAAGACAGCGGCCTGGAAGTGATCGGCGTGCACACACCCGAGTACGCGTTCGAAAAGGTGCCGGAAAATGTTGCGGCCGGCGCCGCGGATCTGAACATCACCTACCCGATCGCGCTGGACAACAACTATTCGACCTGGACGAACTACCGCAACGCATACTGGCCCGCCGAGTATCTGATCGATGCCAGTGGCACCGTTCGGCACATCAAGTTCGGCGAGGGTGACTACGACGGCACGGAGAACCTGATCAGACGGCTACTCACCGACGCCAATCCGGGCGCCAAACTGCCGGCACCCGTGGACGCCGCCGACACCACACCCGCGCTGAGCCTGACCCCCGAGACATATTTCGGCGTGGGCAAAGCGGTCAACTTCGCCGGCAGCGGCTACGACCAGGGTTCGGCGACGTTCAGCTATCCGCTCGCGCTGCCCCCAGACACCTTCGCCCTGCAAGGCCCCTGGTCCCTGGACCACCAGCGGGCCACGGCCGACGGCGACGACTGCCGCATCAAGCTGAACTACCTCGCCAAGAACGTCTATCTGGTGGTCGGTGGCACCGGAACCCTCACCGTGACCGGAGCCGGCAAGTCGACGACGCTGCGGATCGGCGGGGCACCCACCTCGCATCAAATCATCGCCGGCGACCAAGTGCAGCGAACCACGATAGAAGTGCATCCCAGCAAAGGATTGCAGGTGTATTCATTCACCTACGGATGAATTATTTTTCCCACAACACCGATCCAAAACCGCTGCGGCTCCGAATAACAGTCAGAGATCCACCCGACAACAAAGGAGCCATAGGCAATGAAGTTCCACAACCCAGCAATTGCAGCAACCGGTCTCGCGGCAGCCGCTGCGGTAGGCCTGGTGCTGGCCACCGCTCCGAGCGCGATGGCCAGCCCGCCAGACACACTGGTCGGCCCCGGATGCAGTGCCTACGCACAGCAAGTGCCGACCGGGCCAGGGTCGGTAGCCGGCATGGCGGCCGAACCGGTCGCGGTGGCGGCGTCGAACAACCCGATGCTCACCACGCTGACCTCGGCGTTGTCCGGCAAGCTCAACCCGCAGGTGAACCTGGTCGACACCCTCAACGGCGGCCAATTCACAGTCTTCGCCCCGACCGATGCCGCGTTCGGCAAGATCGACGCCGCAACGATCGACTCGTTGAAAACCGATGCGCCGCTGCTGAAAAAGATCCTCACCTATCACGTGGTCCCCGGGCAGTTGAGTCCGTCGCAGGTGGTCGGCATCCACGGCACCGTCGAGGGCGCCTCGCTGACCGTCACCGGTTCTGGCAATGACCTACAGGTCGGTGACGCGGCCGTGGTCTGCGGCGGAGTGCAAACCGCCAACGCCGTGGTGTACATGATCGACACCGTGCTGATGCCGCCCAGCTAGCCAGCTAGGCATCACCGGCAGTGGCGACGCATTTCGCTACGGCGATTCCTCCGGACGGGTAGCACAAAGGTGATGACCCCGGTCTGCGCTTCGGGCAGATGTGCCAGAATGATCGGGTTCGATCCGAAGACGTGCAGTAGCCAATCCCATCCGGAGGAATCGCTGTGGCCAGTACTGAGGTGGAGCCTTTCACCGGCGTCGATATCGCCGAGGTGCCGTCCGCACGCTGGGGATGGAGCCGGATCAATTACCGCACCTGGCACATCACCGGCGCGTGCATCTTTGTGTTCCTGCTGGCGATGCTGCGCGGCAACCACGTCGGCCATGTCGAAGACTGGTTCCTCATCGGGTTCGCTGTACTGACGCTGGCCGTCCTGGTTCGTGACCTGTGGGGCCGCCGGCGCGGCTGGCTCCGATAGCGGTTTCCCGACCAACTCGGCGCGCGCCGCTTAGCGACGGGCCCGCCGATACCAACTAACGCTGAACGCACCGGCCACCAGCAACGTCAGCACCACCACCCACGGCCAGATACCCTGCTGGTGGACCCAGCCGGCCAACTCACCTTGGATGCGGCCGGCCGCACCGATCACCCGATCTTGGGGATCGACCAGTAGACCAGAGGTCAACCGCACCTCGTAGTAGCCGTAGTAGCCGACGTAGAGCCCAACCACCGCCAGCAACCCACCGCTGATCCGGTTGACCAGCGGCAGCACCCGCCGCAACCGGTCGGCCAGTGCCGAGCTGGCGGTCGCGGCGGCAATGGCGAGTGCGCCGACCACCATGGTCAGGCCCGCGATGTAGGCCAGGTAGATTGCCACCGCCCCCAGGATCGAACCGCCCCGCAGGCCCGCCCCGGTTACCGCGATAAACGGCCCGATGGTGCAGGACAACGAGGCGACGGCATAGCTGACGCCGTAGCCGTACATGGAACCCAAGCGGGCCGTTGGCGCCCATCGCGGACCAAACCCGCTAGGGGTCAGCGCGGCCAACTCACGCCCCGACAGCAGCCACACCCCAAGGCCGAAAAGCAGCACACCAATCAACACAGTCAGGTAGGGCAGGTATCGCTGCACCGTGGAAGCTGCCGAGATGGTCAAAGCGCCAAAGGCACCGAAGACCGTAAGGAAACCGAGCGCCATCCCGATGGTGGCGGCGATGGCTCGGCCGACCGCGCCGATCGGAGAGGCAGCCTCCCCCGACTCGCCGCCATGCTGCCCGCGCACCACCAACAGCAGGTATGCGGGCAGCATCGCGAATCCGCATGGGTTTAGCGCGGCCACCGATCCGGCGGCGAATGCCAGCGCGACCAGGGCCGAATTCATCGGGGTCGGGGAATCAGGACGTCAGCGCGGCGACCCGGTCGGCCAGTTCCTGCTGGGACATGGCCGAGGTGGGGTTGTTGACGAAGGTCGAGAAACCGTCGGCCCGATAGAACACCCAGGCCGGCTGCCAGGGCACGTTGTAGCGCGCCCAGATCGCGCCGTCGGCGTCGTTGATGTTGGTGAAGTTCAGCCCGTATTTGGAGACGAAGCCCTGCATCGCACCCACGTCCGAATGCGCGGCGATGCCGACGAATGTTACCCCGGGGTTGGCGGCCGCCACCTGGCTGGCGGCGGGGCCCTCGGCGTTGCAGAACGGGCACCACGGCGTCCAGAACCACAACACCGCCGGCTTACCCTGCAGGCTGGCCCCGTTGAAGGGCGCGCCGCCCAGCGTCGTCGCGGTGAAATCGAGACGATCGTCGGCGGCGCGGGCGCGCGGCGCGGCGATCACGCCGAGCGTCAGGACAAGCGCGACCATGCTGGCCATCAGGACCGCGGCAAACCAACGATTGCGGGGCGTAGGGCGAACAGTCATAGCAGACCTCACTTACTGGTGTTTGCCTTGATGACGTAATACCCACTGACGCGGTTCATCGCACCGGCTGCAGCTACCCGCCTTCGGCGGCCAGCTGTCCGCAGGCCCAGCCCCAATCGCCCACGCTCCAGCTACCCGCCTTCGGCGGCCAGCTGTCCGCAGGCGGCGCTGATCTCGCGGCCGCGAGTATCCCGTACGGTGCACGAAACCCCTTGTGCACGAACTCGTTTGACAAACTCCCGCTCCATCGGCTTGGGACTCGCATCCCAATCGCTGCCCGGTGTCGGGTTGAGCGGGATCAGGTTGACATGGACCAACGGACCCAGCGCGCCATGCAGTCGTTTACCCAGCAGATCAGCCCGCCAAGGTTGGTCATTGACCTCACGGATCAGCGCATACTCGACGGAGACCCGACGACCGGTCACCTCTGCGTAGTAATGCGCGGCCTCGAGAGCTTCGCTGATCTTCCACCGGTTGTTGACCGGCACCAACGTGTCGCGCAGTTCGTCGTCGGGCGCATGCAATGACAGCGCCAGCGTGACGCCGAGGCGTTCATCGGCAAGCTTGCGGATCGCGGGCGCCAAACCCACCGTCGAGACCGTCACCGATCGGGCCGAGATGCCAAAACCCGTCGGCGGCGGTTCGGTGATGCGACGCACCGCCGCCAGCACCCGGGCGTAATTGGCCAGCGGCTCCCCCATGCCCATGAACACGACATTCGACAACCGGTCACCGAACTCGTCGCGCAACGCCGCGGCCCCGGCCCGCACCTGTTCGACGATCTCTGCAGTCGACAGATTGCGGGTCAGGCCGCCCTGCCCGGTCGCGCAGAACGGACACGCCATCCCACAGCCCGCTTGCGAGGAGATGCACACCGTATTGCGCTGCGGGTAGCGCATGAGCACCGATTCGACGGTGACACCATCGGTGGCGCGCCATAGCGTCTTTCGCGTCTGGCCCGCGTCACAGGTGACCTCTCGCGCCGCGGTCAGCAGGTTCGGGAACATCGTTTCGGCGATCTGGTCACGCACCGCCGCCGGCAGGTCGGTCATCTGACGGGGATCGGCGATCAGCCGACCGTAGTACTGGTGTGCCAGCTGCTTGGCCCTGAAAGGCGGCAGGCCGAGCGCGGCCACCGCCGACGCGCGGCCCTCCGCGTCGAAATCGGCAAGGTGCCGCGGCGGCTTCCCGCGACGCGGCTCCTCAAACATCAACTCTTGGGCCATGTGCTCCAGTTTGACATCCGTGCCGCGGCCGCAGCCGGGATTGCGAACCAACCGCGGCTTTCTGCACCCTCATCGTGGTTCGACCGGCACACGGCCCACCGCGCGGGGGTCAGGGGCTTGCGGGGGCGCCGCCGGTCCCGCCGACGCCGGGCGGACCGGCGTAGCCGGGTGGAGGAGGTTGGCCTGGGCCACCGTTGTAGCCGGGAATGCGTTGTCCGTCAATGGTGCTGGTGCCGCCGCGGCCGCCGGCACCGCCGTAGCCCCCCGTAGCGCCGTTACCGGTGCCGCCGGTGCCGCCGTCCCCGCCGTAGCCGCCGACCCCGGCGGTGCCGAGGCCGCCGATACCGCCGATCCCACCGGTGCCGGAGGTGCCGGCAAAGGTGCTTCTACCGCCGGTCCCGCCTCGGCCGCCGTCGCCGCCGGTGACCCCGGCGCCACCGATCCCGCCGGTCCCGCCGTCGCCGCTGGCAGCGGCATAGTTATTGGCATCCGCGGCACCGGCCATGCCTCCGGTCCCGCCGGCGCCACCGACCCCGCCGGTGCCGTAGGTGCTGGAGCCGCCAACACCACCGGTGCCGCCGACCCCGCCGGCCCCGGAGTAGGTAAAGACAACGTTGTGATCGAGGGTGCCGCCGCTGCCACCGGCACCACCAGTCCCGCCATTGCCAGCGACGCCGCCGACTGTGTTGGAGTAGCCGCCTTCGCCGCCATCGCCGCCGGCGCCACCAACGCCGGGGACCACTTCCAGGATTGCGGCGGTTTGGCCGACCTCGCCGGCGGCGCCGCCATTCCCACCGCTGCCACCGTCGCCGCTGTTGGTACGACCGGCGCCACCGATGCCACCGGTACCACCGCGGCCCCCGTTGCCGGCCGTTGTGCTGCCGGCCGCCCCGTTACCTCCGTTACCGCCGCTGCCCCCGTCGCCACCGATGAGACCATCGCCGCCGCCACCGCCTTCTCCGCCGCCACCACCGGCGCCACCGCTGGCCGCGGAATTTGTACTGAACCCGGTGCCCCCGTTGCCGCCATTGCCGCCGTCGCCGCCGCTGCCACCGACACCGCCGACAGAACCGTAACCACCGGCACCGCCGTTACCTCCGTGGCCGCCGTCGCCGGTCGCGGTGCGGCCACCGAGCCCGTCTCCCCCGCTGCCGCCGGTGCCACCGACCCCTCGAATGCCCGCGGCGCCTCCGGCGGCTCTAGTGCCGTCGCCGTTGAGGCCGCCGGTGCCGCCGTTGCCACCGGCACCACCATCTCCTCCAGCCCGCTGGTTGTACCCGGCTTTGCCGTTGCCGCCGTCGCCGCCGTACCCCCCGGTGCCTCCTTGGCCGCCGTCGCCTCCGTGGCCGCCGGCACCATCGTGGAATCCGGTTGCATGGGCCTTTCCGCCGTTGCCGCCGTCGCCGCCGGCGCCGCCAGCAGACCCGAGACCGCCCGCACCGCCGTTCAGGCCGTTTGCGTCCACCTGCGACTCACCGTGCGCGCCCATACCACCCGCGCCACCGGTTCCCCCCGTCCCGCCGTCCCGCCGTCCCCACCGTTACCGCCGAGGACTCCTCCGGCACCTCCCACGCCGCCGGCACCGCCATGCCCACCAGGACCACCGCCAGACCCGCTCAGGCTTTGGCTTCCGTCGCCGCCGGTCCCGCCGTCGCCGCCGTTACCGCCATTGCCGTAGGCCCCGCCGTTGCCGCCCCGCCCACCGGCTCCGCCGAAATCGCCCGGTGGGTTAGAGAGGTTGCCGGCGCTACCGCTGCCGCCGTCGCCGCCGTCACCGCCGTCGCCGCCGTCGCCGCCGTCGCCGCCGCCGCCGCTGGTGGGGCTGTACCCGCCTAGTCCACTCAATCCGTTGGTCGAGCCGGCACCGCCTTTACCGCCGGCACCGCCGACACCCGGGTCACCGCCATTGCCGCCGTCGCCGCCGGCGCCACCGGTTGTCGCGGCTCCGTTTCCGCCCCGGCCGCCGTCGCCGGCCAGCCCGCCGGCGCCACCGGCGCCACCGGACCCACCAGCACCGCGGGTGCCATCGGAGTAGCCGGCCGCTTGTGCGTGACCGGCTGCTCCTCCGTCGCCCCCGGCACCGCCGTCGCCCCCGGTACCGCCGTGGCCGCCGTCACCACCGCGGCCACCGTTGTGGGTGCCGTTATCCCCGGCGGCACCGGCCGCGCCGGATCCGCCGGCACCACCATCACCACCGGACCCGCCGTCGCCACCGTCGCCCCCGTGACCGGCCAGGGCCCCACCGTTGCCACCGGCCCCGCCCGCGCCGCCCACACTGCCGGCGCCGCCGTCGGTGCCTGAGCCCCCCGGAGCAATCGCGGTCAGCCCGCGTTCTCCATTGACGCCGTCACCGCCGTCGCCGCCGTGCCCGCCGTTGCCGTAGAGCCCGCCGTTACCGCCGGCACCGCCGGCACCGCCGGCGATATCGACCGCGCCTTTGCCGCCATCACCGCCGGCACCGCCGTTGCCGCCGTTAGTCGGGCTATGCCCGCCAAGGCCGGTGAGTCCGGTGGTCGAGCCGACACCGCCTTTACCGCCGACCCCGCCGGCGCCGGTGTTACCGCCGTGGCCGCCGTCCCCGCCGGCCCCACCGAACCCGACCGCGCCGTCTCCACCGCGGCCGCCGTCGCCGGCTAGCCCGCCGGACCCGCCGTCACCGCCACGGCCACCGTTGGGATCCGCGGCGCTGCCCTGATCCCCGGCACTACCCGTCGCGCCGGACCCGCCGAAACCACCATCACCGCCGGCCCCGCCGGCACCACCATCACCGCCGTGACCAGCCAGGGTTCCGCCCAGCCCGCCGGACCCGCCAGCACCACCAGCGCTGCCAGCCCCACCGCTGGTACCCGAGCCCCCCGGTGTGGTCGCGGTCGACCCCTGCGATCCGGTAACACCGTCGCCACCGGCACCGCCGTCACCGCCATCGCCATACGTTCCGCCGTCACCACCGGCCCCGCCGGTCCCACCGGCGATATCGATCGCACCCCTGCCCCCCTCGCCGCCGGCACCGCCGTTGCCGCCGCTGGTCGGGGTTGCTCCGGAAAGGCCGTGCAATCCGGTGCTCCCGCCGGTACCACCGGCACCGCCGGACCCGCCAGTACCGGAGTCGCCGCCGTGGCCACCGTCGCCGCCATCGCCGCCCAATCCGACCGCGCCATCACCACCGCGGCCGCCGTCGCCGGCCAGCCCGCCGGCCCCGCCGGCGCCGTCGGTGTAGCCGGCCGCCAATGCCTGACCACCGGCGCCACCGTTACCACCGGCGCCACCGTCGTGGCCGGCGGTACCCGAGTCGCCCGCAGTGATCGCGGTCAAGCCCCGCGATCCGGCGATCCCGTTGCCGCCAGCCCCGCCCGCACCACCATTGCCGTAGAGACCGCCGTTGCCGCCAGCCCCGCCGGTTCCGCCCAGCACCGCGCTGTCCGCCCCCCGGCCTCCGGCACCGCCATTACCGCTCAGCAAGATCACGACATGCCAGGCTCGCGGCAATCTCACCTCGATTACGCGAACTGCAGTTCCGTCTGCCGGGAGCGACTCGTTGCGTCTCACAATTGCGAAATGCAAATCCGCCAGAAATGAGCTCTCTGGCGGATGGAACGCATTTGGAAGGCATGGATCTACCGAAGATGCGTTACGCCTCAAGCAGCTGCCGCATCTTCTCCGAGCCGGACCCGGCTGTCACATCGGGGCTGACTGACTCTGTCAGGTCAACAGTGACATCACGATCCAGGCCGCCACCGCTGACGGCAGAACGCCGTCGAGCCGATCCATCAAACCTCCGTGGCCGGGTAGCAGCCGCCCCATGTCTTTGATGCCGAGGTCACGCTTGACTTGCGACTCCACCAAGTCACCCAGCGTGGTGGTGAGCACGAACAGCACCCCGAGCAGCGCACCCACCCAGGGGGGTTCATGCGCCAGGAATGTCGCCGTGATAGTCGTTGCAACGATCCCGCAGAACAGCGAACCGGCAAAACCTTCCCAGGACTTCTTGGGGCTGATTGTGGGGACCATCGGATGCTTACCGAAAAGCACACCCACGGTGTATCCCCCGACATCGGACGCGATGATCGCGATCATCACGCAGAACACCCATCCGGTGCCGTTAGGCGGGTAGACCAGCATCGCGGCGAAGGAACCGAATAGCACAACCCAAACGGCCAGAAAAACGGTGGTCGAGGTATCGCGCAAATAGGTTCCCGACGCGGGCACCCCGTCGCTGCCAGCACCGTCGTGCGGCAGGTTGTCCTGCATGAACAGCCGCCAGAACATGCAAACCACGATCATGGCCCCGACCCCGGCTAGCACACCGCGAACGCCGTATGGCCAGCTCAGCCAGACGGTTAGCTGTCCACCGATCAGCAGCGGAACAACCGGAATCAGATACCCGGCTTCACGTAGCCGCCGCACCACCTCGTGGGTAGCGACGACCATCGCAAACGCACAGATCGCGACCCAACCGCGCGGCGCGAACACCAACGTCGCAACCAGGAACAAACCAATGCTGAGGCCCACCGCGATGGCCGCGGGCAGGTCGCGCCCAGCTCGTGATGCTTTTTTCGGCGGCTCTTGCACCGGCTCGTCGGCCGGGGTGCCGGTGGTGGCGTCGGTGTTGGCCACGGACCTAAACGGACTCAGCTGCTGAGAGGTCGTTAGACCTCCAGCAGCTCGCCTTCCTTATGCTTGACCAGCTCATCGATCTGCGCGACGTACTGGTGGGTGCTCTTGTCGAGGTCCTTTTCCGCACGGGCGACCTCATCCTCGCCCGCCTCGCCGTCCTTGCGGATGCGGTGCAGTTCTTCCATCGCCTTGCGCCGAATGTTACGCACCGAGACCCGGGCTTCCTCGCCCTTGTGTTTGGCCTGCTTGACCAGGTCGCGCCGACGTTCCTCGGTGAGCTGCGGTACGGCCACTCGGATGATGGTGCCGTCGTTGGTGGGATTCACCCCGAGGTCGGAATTGCGAATTGCCGTCTCAATCGCATGCAACTGATTGGCTTCATACGGCTTGATGACCACCATTCGCGCCTCGGGGACATTGATGCTGGCCAGCTGAGTGATAGGGGTATGGGTGCCGTAGTAGTCGATAACAATCCGGGAGAACATTCCGGGGTTCGCGCGGCCGGTGCGGATTGTCGCCATGTCTTCACGGGCTACCGATACGGCCTTCTCCATTTTCTCTTCTGCATCGAAGAGAGCCTCATCGATCATTGCGCCGCTCCTCCTCATCGCTGCGCCCTGCATCGTCGCAAGCGCGGATCATTGAGTCTTCCTCTTAGGTGGTGACCAGCGTTCCGATTTTCTCACCAGCGACCGCACGGGCGATATTGCCATTGGTCAACAGGTTGAACACCAGAATCGGCATGCCATTGTCCATGCACAGACTGAATGCGGTGGCATCGGCGACCCGCAACCCTCGGTCGATGACCTCCCGATGACTGATCACGGCGAGCAGCTCGGCGTGCGGATTCACTCGCGGATCCTCGGCAAACACCCCGTCGACCGCTTTGGCCATCAGAACCACCTCGGCCCCGATCTCGAGTGCGCGCTGCGCCGCCGTCGTGTCCGTCGAGAAGTAAGGCAACCCCATGCCGGCGCCGAAGATCACCACTCGCCCCTTCTCCAGGTGGCGAACGGCGCGCAACGGCAGGTATGGCTCAGCCACCTGGCCCATGGTGATCGCGGTCTGAACTCGGGTAGCTATGCCCTCTTTTTCAAGAAAGTCCTGCAACGCGAGACTGTTCATGACGGTGCCGAGCATTCCCATGTAGTCCGACCGGGTCCGCTCCATACCGCGCTGCTGAAGCTGGGCGCCGCGGAAGAAGTTGCCGCCGCCGATCACGACCGCCACCTGTACGCCACCGCGCACCACTTCGGCGATCTGCCGGGCCACCTGTGCCACCACGTCGGGATCCAGGCCCACCTGACCGCCGCCGAACATTTCGCCACCCAGCTTGAGCAATACTCGCTTGTATTGCGACACCGACCCCGAAACAGGAGCTGCCGGTACGCCGTTGGCGCTTGCCGGCTCCGGCTTCGGAGCCGCCCCACCGGCGACGTCGGACTCCGTCATGAATCTCCTCGCATGAGAGTGCCATCCCGGCAACCACCCGGAACGGCCTCTCATATCCTGCCTCATCGCACTGCTCCGGGGTAGCCGGGGTGTCCGCTCATATCCAACGGCACCAAAAGCGTGCCCGGTGTCAGGTCGCGGACACCGGCGCAGCGATGTTTGAACGGCCGGGGCCCCGGGAATCCGCCATCGAGCGCGGGCCGTTGACCCCAACCGCGGCGCCCCGCTGGGGACCAAGCAGGCTTGTTGGAAAGGTGGGCCCGGTCCGGACACGGATCGGGCCCACCTACTTGTTCTGGACTGTCGTGCATGCCACCGGCACGAGGGGGCGGAATTAGTTGCGGCCGAAAAGGGGTACCCAGTGCTGCCGTGAGACATCTCCCCGGGAGATGCATGCGGACCGGGGTGGCCGGAACCCCGCGAGGGGTTGAGAGATGTTTTTTGAGAGTCCTCTTGCTCAGCAATGCCGCTGACTTCGAATCGACTCTGCCGACGTTGAAGTCGTTCGCATCGGTAATACAACACGCGCGGCTAGACGCTGCCGACCCACCGGATTGGGCCGGCCCAGATGTCGCGATGATCGACGCGCGCTCCGACCTGACAACTGCCCGCAGCGCCTGCCGACGGCTGACCGCCAACGCGCAGTCTGTTGCGGTGGTTGCAGTTGTCGCCGCGGCCGACTTCGTCGACATCGACATCGATTGGCACTTCGACGACGTCTTGCTGGCGGCGGCCGGCGCGGCCGAGCTGCGGGCCCGGCTGCGGCTGGCGGTCATGCGTCGCCGCCGGGCCCGCAAAGGCGCCCTGGAATTCGGCGACCTCGCCATTCACCCGGACAGTTGCACGGTCACCGTGGCCGGCGAAGCCTTAGGCCTGACACTCACCGAATTTCGGCTGTTCCACTTTCTCGTCCGCCACGCCGGACAAGCCTTCACCCGCACGCGGCTCATGCATGAAGTCTGGGGCTACGACTGCAACGGACGGGCCCGCACCGTCGACGTTCATGTGCGGCGACTGCGCGCCAAGCTGGGAGCAGACCACGAATCGATGGTCGATACCGTGCGGGGCGTGGGCTATATGGCGGTAACGCCACCGCCGCCCCGATGGACCGCCCGACAACCCGTACTCAGCCCGGGTTCGGGGCCAGAGCCGCAAGACATTTCGGTGCCGACCGAACAGGTCCTCGTCCGCTGATCACCCGAACAGGGGCAGAGCGCGCTTGCGCGCCAACGCGTCCATCCCGTGTTGGATGCTGTCCTCAACCTGGTGGTAGATGTCGTCGATGTACGCGTCGTCATCGGTGCGGTCGGGATCGTGGTCAAGATCGATCGCGGGCATAAACCGGGTGCGGATCTTGGCCGGCAACGGCAGCTGGGGCAGGGCAGCTGGCGCAATCCCCCATGGCAGTGAGATTGCCAGCGGGAACACCTTCAAGCGCAGCAGCCGGTCAAGTTGTAGCACCCGCGACAGACGGTCCCCACGGATCAGAACCGGCATCGCGTCCGCCCCGCCGACGGTCGCAATCGGCACGATCGGGACTCCGGCACGAATCGCCATCTTCACGAATCCCTTGCGCCCGGCCAGGTTGGCACAGTCGCGCTCGGTCCACGGACGCAATGAATCCACCTCGCCGCCCGGCCACAACGCCACGTCGCGGCCCTCGGCCAACGCCGTGGCGATCGCGTCCGGAGCGGCGGGGAGCACTCCCATAGACCGGAAGTAGCGCCCAATACCCGGAATCGCCATCAGCGCATCGTGAGCCGTACCGTGCAGCGGACGCTGCGGACCGAACCGCCGCCACCACTGCAGTCCCACCGTCCACGCATCCCAGACAAAGGGAGCACCCGAGTGAATGCCGATCAGCAGTGCCGGCGAATCCGGGATGTTTTCCCAGCCGTCGATCTCCATGCGAAACCAGTAGTCGACCAACAGATTCCAGAAAAACTTCTGCCGCTGCAGGGTGGCCTCGTCTTGGCCATCTAGGTCCCACCGCCCCGCTCGTTGCGCCACCCAACCGCTGAGTCCGCCGTCGCGGCGCTCACGCTTGTCATCCATCGCCACTCTCGCCCGCTCGGCATGGCGCTGAGCTTGTCGCCGTAGCGGTTCCGGCCTGGGGTCGGTTGCACTCGTGTCGGTTGCGCTCATGGCGAAGGAGTACCCGTTTGCCAGACCCACGACTCAGCCAATCGAACGGATTTCGGCGGCACAAACAACCCTCCCCGCGCCAGATGACGCGGGGAGGATGTCGGCTAGCGGTGCGCAATCAGACGTTACTGGTCCAGATGAGAACGTCTTGCACGCCGTCGTTGTACACAACGCCATTAGGCGGTGGGCCGGTCACATCGAAGTACAGGACGCCACTTTGGCTGTTGCCCTGCAGGATCGGTGCGGGATTGAGGCCACCGGGTGCCGGGACTTCGTTGACCACTCCGTAGGTGTCACCGTTGGCCGCGCGGGCGTTGAAGCTCGACACCAGCGGGGTGATCGTTCCGGTCACGGACCGAGCCGTGACGTCGGCCGAGTAAAGCTGTCCCTGAGGTAGGTAGCCCGCAATGGTGACATCGCCGAGCTGCAGGTTACCGACCGTGTAGGAGGTGACCATGGGCCCGTCGACGAGCCGTTCGCTGGTCCCGAAGCCTTGAATAGTCGGTGGCGCGGCCAACGCTGACGCTGCGCCGAAAACGCTTGCCGCCGCAATGGCCGCGGCCCCCACAGCCGTCTTCATGGTGGTAGCAATGAACTCCACGGTTATCCCCTCTCTCTCGTGTCGTTCAAACAGTCCGCCCCGCCATGGGGACCAACCCAGGGAACGCCGGAGCCCTGGTGGGCGAGGCCGTCGGGCGCGCGGTGCGCACGTCGCTGATCTTCTCGGCGTTCGTGCTGGTGATGATCTCGCTGGCGGTGTACGGGCAATCCGGCAATTTCAACTTGGCGGGATAGCACCATGGATGACCGCAAGGAAGGCCTGCACCCCGCGTGGCACACGCTGATCCTGGTGCTGCTCTTCGTTGCGGCGATGTGGGTGACCTACGCACTTTTCATGGGCTCGCTGCGGTCGGTCGTGCCGGTCACGTTGACCTCCGAGCGCTCCGGCCTGGTGATGGAGACCAACGCCAAGGTCAAATTGCGCGGCGTGCAGGTCGGGCGGGTCGCTTCGATTGTCGACGGCGGAAAGGGCGCGACGCCGGTGGCCCTCACGCTCGAGATTGATTCCGACCAGATTCGCTACATCCCGGCGAATGTCCAGGCCGAGATTCGGGCCACCACCGTGTTCGGCGCCAAGTTCGTCGATTTGATCTACCCCGAAGACCCCAGCCCGCAACGGTTGAAGGCCGGCCAGGTGCTCATGTCGCGCAATGTGACCAGCGAGGCCAACACCGTGTTCCAGAACCTGGTGGCGGTGCTGGATCAGATCGACCCGGCCAAGCTCAATGCCGCGCTTTCCGCGCTTGCCGAGGGCCTACGCGGTCAAGGTCCGCTCATCGGACAAGCGACCACCGATGCCAACCAGGTCCTGCTCGAGCTGAATCCGCGCTACGAAACCGTGACCGCCGACCTGCGGGCCGTCAAGGACTTCAACGACACCTTCAGCGCTGCGGCGCAGGACATTCTGGACACGCTCAACGCGCTGAGCACGACCAGCACCACCATCACCAGCCACTCCACCCAGTTGGACGCATTGCTGCTGGCCACCATCGGACTTTCCAACACCGGTATCAGCCTGCTGGCACCCAATCAGGCGAACCTGATCAAAGCCATCAACGCACTCGAGCCCACGACGAACCTGCTCTACAAGTACAGCCCGGAGTACACCTGTCTGTTGGAGGGCGCAAAGTACTTGCTGGACCACGGGGGCTACGAAGCACCCGGCGGCAATGGGCGGTCACTGGTACTCGATGCGGCCCTGGCGCTCGGTGATGACCCCTACCGTTTTCCGGACAACCTGCCCATCATCGGCGCCAAGGGCGGGCCTGGCGGCAAACCGGGCTGCGGCTCGTTGCCGATCGTCGACAACAACTGGCCGGGGCGCAACCTCGTCACCAACACCGGCTTTGGCACGGGAATGGACTGGCGCCCCAACCCCGGCATCGGATTCCCGGGCTGGGCCAACTACTTCCCGGTCACCCGCGGAACGCCCGAACCACCGAGCATCCGCAACCTCTTCGGTGGACCTGCGCCAGGACCGATCCCCTATCCGGGGGCCCCGCCCTACGGCGCGGAGCTGTACGCGCCAGACGGTACCCCGCTGTGGCCGGGGCTACCGCCGGCGCCGCCACCGGGCGCCCCCAGGGAATCGGGACCCACGCCGGGCTCCGAGCCCTTCGTGGTCCCCGCGCCCGCGCAGGCACAGCCCACCCCGCTGCCGCCGGCTCCACTGCCACAGGAGGTCGCTCCGTCACCATGAACACCTGGTACCGACCTCCCCTCAGCCGGCCCTCGACCGACCTTTCGGCCGACCGCTGGGCCAACGAAGGTGACCGCGCATGAGAGCCCGGCTCATCCGTGATGCGATCCGACTGGGCACCTTCTTGCTGGTCTGCTTCTTGGGCCTCATCGGCTTGTTCGCGGTCTTCGGGCAGCTGCGCTTTGGCGAGAAAACCAGCACCTACAAAACCGAGTTCAGCAATGTGACCGGACTGGAGCAAAACGACTTCGTGCGCATCGCCGGTGTCGAGGTCGGACAAGTCAAAAAGGTTGCGATTCAGCCCGACACAACGGCGCTGGTCGAGTTCACGGCCGATAGTTCGGTGGTGCTGACCCAGGGCAGCCGGGCCGTGATCCGCTATGACGACCTGATCGGTGGCCGATACCTGGCACTCGAGGAAGGCGCCGGCAGCCCCAAACAGCTCAAGCCCGGTGACACGATTCCCATGACACACACCTCGCCCGCCCTGGACTTGGATGCGTTGATTGGCGGGTTCCGTCCGCTGCTGAAGGCGCTGGATCCCGACCAGGTCAATGCCCTGTCCGGCCAGTTGATTCGGGCGCTGCAGGGCGAAGGCGCGACGATCAACTCGTTTCTTGCCCAGACCGCCGCGTTGACGACGACGCTGGCCGATCGCGATCAGCTGATCGGGGATGTCATCATCAATCTGAACGTCGTGTTGGGTTCGCTCGGCGACCAAAACAAGCAATTCGCCAAAGCGGTCGACGCACTCGCCGAACTCATGGAAGGCCTGCAGGCCCGCAAGGAAGACATCACCAAGGGCGTGGCTTACACCAATGCCGCCGCCTCGAGCATCGCGGACCTGTTGTCGCAGGCACGCCCGCCACTGGCCAAGACCGTCCAGGAGACGGATCGCGCATCGGCAATTGTCTTGGCAGACCACGAATACTTCGACAATCTGATCAACACGCTGCCAGATGCCTATCAAGCGCTGTCGCGCCAAGGCATCTACGGTGACTTCTTCAGTTTCTATCTCTGCGATGTCGTGCTCAAGCTCAACGGCAGGGGTGGCCAGCCGGTGTACGTCAAGGTCGCCGGTCAGCCCACCGGGAGGTGCGCACCGCGGTGAAATCCTTCGCTGAACGCAACCAGATCGTCGTCGGTGCAGTGGGATTGGCGATCACCATCGGCATCGTGGTCGAATCGCTGCAGTACGACAAGCTGCCGTTCTTCCAATCCGGCAAGCAGTATTCCGCCTACTTCGCTGATGCGGGTGGGCTGACAACCGGCGTGCGCGTGCAAGTTTCGGGATTCCGGGTGGGTGAGGTCTCGTCCATCGAGTTGGACGGACCGCGGGTGCTGGTCAAGTTCACTGTCGACAAGCACATCCGCCTCGGCGACCATACCGAGGCGGCGATCAAGACGCGGGGCCTGCTGGGCACGAAGATGCTCGAGGTCATCTCCCGCGGGGACGGCCAGCTGCAGGGCACGATTCCGCTCGACCGCACCCGGTCGCCGTACCAACTACCCGACGCGCTGGGTGACCTGGCCACCACGATCAGCGGCCTGAACACCAACCAGCTATCGGACTCGCTGCGGGTACTGGCGGACACCTTTTCCGACACCCCGCCACAACTACGCGTCGCGATCGAGGGAGTGGCACGCTTCTCGCAGACCCTCGACGAGCGCGACGCGCAGCTGCGCGGTCTGCTCACCAACGCCAACAAGGCCACGACCGTGCTGGCCGAGCGCAGCAACCAAGTCGTCAGCCTGATCGCCAACACCAACGCGCTGCTGGCCGAGCTGACAACCCAGCGCGCCGCCCTGGATCACATCTCCGGCAACATCGCCGCACTCGGTCAACAACTGCATGGGTTGATCGCGGAGAACGAGGCGACGATGCGACCCGCGCTCGACAAACTCAACGGCGTACTGACCATCCTGGACAACCGCAAGGAACGGCTGCAGAAGGCGATCAAGCTGCTCGACGACTACACGATGTCGCTGGGTGAATCGGTGTCCTCCGGTCCGTTCTTCAAGACCTACGTCGCCAACCTGGCGCCGGGACAATTCGTGCAGCCATTCATCGACGCGGCATTCTCCGACCTCGGCCTGGATCCCAATGTGCTGCTCCCGTCGCAACGCACCGACCCGCCGATCGGCCAGCCGGGCACACCGCCGCTGCCGTTGCCCTTCCCGCGGACGGGCCAAGGCGGCGAACCACATCTGAAGCTTCCCGACGCGATCACCGGCAACCCCGATGACCCGCAGTATCCCTACCGCGAGCCGCTGCCCGCCCCACCCCCGGGCGGGCCACCACCGGGGCCGCCCGCGCCGGCGCCTCCCGAGTTGGCTTCCATCCCGCAGCCAACGCCGTCATCGGTATTGGTGCCCGCGCCGGGCGAGGTCTCAGCACCCCAGACCGCGGGGGCCGACGATGATCCGGCGCACCAAGACCTGGCTGGCCGTGCTGTTGGTCGGACTATTGGCCGCTGGAGTGGTGGTGCTGCTGCGAACCACCGAAGTGGTCAACCGCACCAATGTCGTCGCGTACTTCGAGAACAGCAACGGCGTCTTCACCGGGGATGAAGTTCGCATCCTTGGTGTGCCCGTCGGCAAGATCACCTCGATCGAACCGCAGCCCGAGTCGGTCAAGGTCTCATTCTGGTACGACAGCAAGTACATAGTGCCGGCGGACGCGAAAGCCGCGATCCTGTCGCCGACCCTGGTGACCTCACGGGCGATTCAGCTCACCCCCGCCTACACCGGCGGGCCCGCGATGTCCGACAACGCGGTCATTCCACGGCAGCGCACCGCCGTTCCGGTCGAGTGGGACGACGTCCGTGCGCAATTGGCGAAGCTGACCAAGGAGTTGCAGCCGACCGAGCCCGGCGGCGTCAGCCCCCTGGGGTCGGTGATCAATACCGCGGCAGACAACCTCCGCGGCGAGGGCGCCAACATCCGCGACACGGTGATCAAGTTGTCTCAGGCCTTTTCTGCCCTCGGCGACCACAGCACGGACATCTTCTCGACCGTGAAGAATCTCGCGATTCTGGTGTCGGCGCTGCAGGACAGCACCAACTTGATGCGCCAGCTGAACCAGAACCTGGCGACGGTGACCGGCCTGCTGGCCAACGACCCGAACGAGGTCGCCAACGCCGTTCGCAACCTCGGCGACACGGTCGGTGAGGTGCAGCGATTTGTGGCCGACAATCGCGAAGCGCTGGGCGCCACATCGGACAAGCTGGCGGGGGTCAGCCAGGCTTTGAACGATAGCCTCGACGACGTCAAACAGTTCCTGCACGTGGCACCCAACACCTTGCAGAACTATGTGAACATCTGGCAGCCGGCCCAGGGCGCGGTGAGTGCCGTGCCGATGCTCAACAACTTCGCCAATCCGATTTCCTTCCTGTGCGGCGCCATTCAGGCCGCATCGCGACTGGGCTATGAACAGTCCGCGAAGCTATGCGTGCAATACCTGGCACCGATAATCAAGAACCGTCAGTACAACTTCCTGCCCTTTGGCCAGAACCTCTTCGTCGGCGCCAGTGCGCGACCCAATGAGCTGACCTACAGCGAAGACTGGCTACGCCCGGATTACATTCCACCGCAAGCCATTCCGCCGCAGCAAGCACCGCCGGCCGCGGCGCCTCCGGCGCAAGCACCGCCGCCCGCCGTGGGCCTCCCGCTGCCGGCCGAAGCGCCCGCCACACCCGACCCGGCTGCCGGCCTTCGCGGGATCATGGTGCCCCAAGGGGTGGGCTCATGATGCGGGCCGGGTGGACCACGCGGATACGCATCGCGGCGGGAATCGCCGCCCTAGCGGTAGCCGTATCGGGCTGCAGTGGCTGGCGCGGCCTGAACTCGCTTCCGCTGCCAGGTGTTCAGGGCGGCGGACCCGGCTCGTTCACCATCCAGGCTCAGATGCCCGACGTCGACAACATCGAGCCGAATTCGCGCGTCCGGGTGGGTGACGTCAATGTCGGTACCGTCACCAAGATCGAGCGCCAGGGCTGGCATGCGCTGGTCACGATGAAACTCAACGGCAATGTCGAGCTGCCGGCAAATGCCACCGCCACACTCGGTCAGACCAGCTTGCTGGGGTCGCTGCATATCGAGCTGGCACCGCCTACCGACGTGCCGCCTGAGGGCAACCTACGCGAGGGCTCGTTGATCCCGTTGTCCTCATCGAAGGCATATCCGAGCACCGAACAGGCACTCGCCGCAACGGCGATGCTGCTCAATGGCGGCGGGATCGGGGACATCTACGACATCACCGAAGCCCTGAGCACCGCCTTCACCGGACGCGAGAACGACTTGCGCAGCCTGATCGAGCAGCTCGACGAGGCCATCGGACACCTCGACGACCAAAAAGGCGACATCATCGCCGCTGCCGAGAGCCTGAACAACCTGATGGCTCAGCTCGCCGCACAAAGGCCGGTACTGGACAAGGCGTTGCGGACGATTCCGGATGCACTCGCCGTGCTCAAGAACGAGCGCGAGAACCTGGCCGATGCACTCACCCAGCTGGGCAGGTTCAGCGCGCTGGCCGCCGACTCGGTCAACCAGACCAAGGACGCGCTTGTGCAAGAGCTCAAAGATCTTGGGCCGACGCTGGAGTCACTGGCCAACGCGGGTCCGGCGCTAACGCGCGCGCTGAGCTTCCTACCCACCTACCCATTTCCCAAGGAGACGCTGACCAACTGGATGCGCGGCGACTACGCCAACCTGACCCTCATCATCGATATGACGTTGAGCCGTATCGACGCCGGATTCTTCACCGGAACGCGATGGGAAGGCGACTTGACCGAGCTCGAGCTGCAGTGGGGCCGCACCATCGGGCAGATGCCCAGCCCCTACACCGTGGGTAACCCGTTGATCGTTCCGTACCGATGGGACCAGGGGCCGTGACATGCGTCTGACTCGGCAGATCTTCATCCAGATGGCGATCTTCGCCATCGTGGCCACCACCGCGCTGTTGATCATGGTCTTCGGGTACATGCGAGTGCCGGCCATGGTCGGCATCGGGCAGTACCGCGTGACCGTCGAGCTGCCCGAGGCAGGCGGCCTCTACCCGCGCAGCAACGTCACCTATCGCGGCGTCGAGGTCGGCACCGTCAAGAGCGTCCACTTGACCAACACGGGTGTGGCCGCGGTCCTGTCGCTGAACTCCGATGTCAAGATTCCCGCCGATGTGGAGGCCGAGGTGCACAGCGTGTCCTCGGTCGGCGAGCAGTACGTTCAGCTGCTTCCGCGTAGCGGCCAAGGTCCGTCGTTGAAGGACGGCGACGTGATCCCGAGTAGCCGCACCCGCGTTCCAACCGATATCAACACGATCCTGGACGAAACCAGCCGCGGCCTGCAGGCGATCCCCCGCGAGAACCTGAAGACGGTTGTCGACGAGGCGGCCGTCGCCGTCGGCGGACTGGGGCCCGAGCTTCGGCGGTTGATCACCGGGAGCAGCAAGCTGGCCATCGACGCCCGCGCGAACCTGGACGAGCTGACCCTGTTGATCGACCAGTCCAAGCCGGTGTTGGACACCCAGACCGACACCGCGGGCGCCATCCGCTCGTGGGCGTCGAATCTGGCCAGCATCACCGACCAGCTGCAGCGCCAGGACTCGTCGTTGGCCGGGTTGCTGGATCAGGGTCCCGGGGCAGCCGATGAGGTGCGCGCGCTGTTCAACCGACTACGCCCCACACTGCCGATCGTGCTGGCCAACCTGGTCAGCGTCGGCGAGGTGGCCGTCGCCTACCACCCGAGTCTCGAGCAACTGCTGGTGCTGTTTCCTCAGGGAACTGCCGTAACGCAGGCCGTCGGCGTTGCCAAGCGCAACACCATCCAGGACTACAAGGGCGACTATCTGGTCTTCAACCTGAACCTGAACCTGCCGCCGCCGTGCACCACCGGCTTCCTGCCGGCCCAGCAGCAGCGGGTACCCACCTTCGAGGACTACCCGAACCGTGCGCCGGGTGACCTGTACTGCCGAGTGCCACAGGATGCGCCCTTCAACGTCCGCGGCGCACGAAATCTGCCTTGCGTGACCGTGCCAGGAAAGCGCGCGCCGACGGCGAAGCTGTGCGAGAGCAACGAGGTCTACGTGCCGCTCAACGACGGCTACAACTGGAAGGGGGATCCGAACTCCACGCTGTCCGGGCAACCGATTCCGCAACTGCCCCCGGAGCCGCCGCTCGAACAGAGCGCCCCGCCGGGTCCGGCACCGCCAGCCCCGATTGCCGCCGCCGAGTACGACCCGGCAACCGGCACCTATATGGGCCCCGACGGACACCTGTACACGCAAGCTAATCTGGGCCAGACCGTCCCAGAGGAGCAAACATGGCAGACGATGTTGCTGCCCCCGAAGAAATGAGTGATTCCACGACTCTCGAGGAGCAACCGGAGCCTGCCGAGGTCGTTGAGCCCGAAGGCGAATCCGGCCAAGCAGGCGTGCCCGAGGCCCAGCCGCGCAACGAAGACCAAGACGAGACCGCGGACGAGACCCAGGAAGACGCCGACGCGGATCCCGAGGCGGGCGAAGACGACGCGCAAGCCAGCGACGGCGAGCAGGAGTCGCCCAAGCCAGCGCCCTCAAAGGTGCGGCTGGCGATCGTGGTGGGGCTGGCCGCGGTGGTGGCCATGGCGGCGTTGGCGAGTTGGTTCGGGTTCCACGCCTACCAATCGCATCAGGCCGACCAACAGCGCAAGCTCTATGTTCAGGTCGCCAGACAGGGCGCGATCAACCTCACCACCATCGACTGGGAGCATGTCGACGCCGATATCGAGCGCATCCTCAACTCGGCCACCGGCACTTTCTACGACGACTTCCAACGCCGATCCAAGCCGTTCATCCAGGTCGTTCAGCATTTCCAGTCGAAATCCGCGGGAACGATCACCGCCGCCGCACTGGAGTCGGAGTCCGACGACGCGGCACAGGTCCTGGTGGCGGTGAGCGTCAAGACGACGACGGCCGCAGCGCCCGAACAACGGCCTCGTGCGTGGCGCATGCGCATCACCGTGCAGCAGGTCGGCGACGAGGCCAAGGTAGCCAACGTGGAGTTCGTGCCGTAACCCGCTCAACGGGTGCGGCTCCGTCAGGGTGATGCCGCGAAGCTAGTGCATGCCCGAGGGGCGAACCGGCTGCACCCCGGTTAGCGCCGGCCCGAGGAAGCGCGCCGCCAACGCCATGAACGCCTCCGGATCGCCGGTGGCTTCGAACAATCGAGTGGCCGGCGGCGCATCGTGCGGGCGCAGTATGTCCCGCTCGGTCAGCACCCGCAGGACCTCCTTGGCGGTCTCCTCGGCGCTGGAGACCAGCGTGACGTTGTCCCCCATCACCAGTTGTATCAACCCGGACAGCAACGGATAGTGCGTGCAGCCGAGTACCAGGGTGTCGACCCCGGAACGCTGTAGCGGCTCCAGATAGCCCTCCGCCAATCCCAGCACCTGACGACCGCTCGTCACGCCCCGCTCGACGAAATCGACGAACCGTGGGCAAGCCACCGCCGTGATCTCGGTGTCGCGCGCGGCGGCAAACGCATCCTGGTAGGCGTGCGAGGTGATGGTCGCGCGGGTGCCGATCACCCCGATGCGACCGTTGCGGGTGGTGGCCACTGCACGGCGTACCGCCGGCAGGATCACTTCGACGACGGGCACGTCGTATCGCTCCCGGGCATCGCGCAGACACGCTGCCGATGCCGTGTTACAGGCAATCACCAGCGCCTTGACGCCCCGGCCGACCAGGTCGTCACCGATGGCCAGGGCATGTGCGCGAACCTCGGGGATGGTCAGCGGACCGTACGGGCCGTTGCCGGTATCGCCCACGTAGACGATGTCTTCGTCGGGCAGTTGGTCGATGATGGCCCGTGCGACCGTCAGTCCGCCGACGCCGGAATCAAAGATTCCGACGGGCGCCAGCGGCGAGCTCATGTCTTCGGGCTTGACGGCCGTTCACCGGCCTTTTTCAGCTCCCGAGCCTTGCGTTCCGGAGCGGACAAGAAATACGCCGCCACGACGCCGGCGAGCGCACCGCACAGATGGCCCTGCCAGGAGACGCCACCGCACACTCCCAGCCGCGGCAACGCGCCGAGCAGGATGCCGCCGTAGAAGAACAACACCGCCAGACCGATGATGATGTCCCACACCTTGCGGACGAACAATCCGAAGACCAACAGAAAAGCCAGCCAGCCGAAGATCAGACCCGAGGCACCGATGTGATCGGTGGGCCCGCAGCTGCTGCCGACGTTGCCGATCAGCCAAGTGCCAAACCCGCCGAGGATCCACACGATCGCGGTGGCCCAGACGAACCGGGCCAACCCGGCCAGCGTCATCAGAAAACCCAGCACCAGCAGCGGAACCGTGTTGGCCATCAGGTGCGCCCAGTTGGCGTGCAGCAGCGGCGCGAAGATGATCCGCCAGAGGCCATCGGTTTGCAGCGGTCTGATGCCGTTGAGGTCCAGGGAATGCCGAGTCAGCTGGTCGATCAATTCAACGAGATACAGCAGTGCGACAAAGGTCAGAATTGTCGCTCCGCCGGTCACCCAGCGCGGCCGCTCCTCGGGCTGCGTCGCTGGCGTGCGCGGATGTCTAACCATACGCGCCGCTCCTCCTCGTCGCTTAGTGCCCTTGCAGAGCATTCCGGCCTCATCCAGGCTACCTGCGTAGACCCAGGTGGACAGATACTCCCACCCACCGTCGGAGCGCCGCCTGCAGCACCGCGCCGGTGGCGATGCCCGCCAAACAGCAGCGAGTCGTATCGCACCGTGGTCTGCGATTCATCCACCTGCCACGGCCGGCAGGATGGTGACCGTGTCACCGTCGGCGATCGCGGTGTCCAAGCCGCCGGAGAACCGCACGTCCTCGTCATTGACGTAGATGTTCACGAACCGGTGCAACTTGCCGTTGTCGATCAGCCGCTCAGCGATACCCGAGTAGTTCGCTTCGAGGTCGTCGATGACCGCCCCCAGGGTGTCACCGCTGGCCGTGACGCGCTTTTGGCCACCGGTCTGCGGTCGCAGGATGGTCGGGATGGACACGGTGACGCTCATGACGGCCTCTCCAGGGACAGTTCAATACCGCCCGACGACATTGACGGGTTCTTCGGTCACAGCACCAGCGATGATCCGATAGCTGCGCAACTCATCGCGGTCGGGATCGCGCGTGCAGACCAGAACATAATGCGCCGCCGGCTCGGCGGCCAGATCGATATCAGTGCGGCTCGGGTAGGCGTCGGTGGCCGTGTGCGAGTGGTAGATCACAACCGGCACCTCGCCGGCGCCTTCCATCTCTTGCCACACCGCAAGCTGTTCGCCCGAGTCGAAACGGTAGAAGGTCGGCGAGCGCTCGGCGTTGGTCATCGGAATGTGCCGGTGGGGACGGTCGGATCCCTGCGGCCCGGCCAGCACTCCGCACGCCTCGTCGGGATGATCGCGGCGCGCATGGGCGAGGATCGCATCGACCAGGTCGGCACGGACCACCAACACCTCAGCGGCTTTCTGTTCCCGATGTTTGCAACGCTCCGGGCAACACATCGCGGTAGCTCGGTATTCCGGCAACGGACTCCGCGGCAATCACACCGACCAGCACCGCCTGGGCCAGGCAATCAGCCGCGGCGGCCCCCACCGCGGTGAGAAGCCCGGTCTCGGGAGACAACGCGGCGGGAATGGCGGGATCAGGGGGTACCTGCACCGCGCCGGTGGCCAGCGCGAAAACGGTGTCCCCGTCCAACGGTGTGTGCGCGGGACGAATCGTGCGGGCCAACCCGTCCTGGGCGGCGATCGCCACCCGCTGGCAACCCGCCGGACTCAGCGCGGCATCCGTGGCGACCACCGCAATGGTGGTGTTCAGCGGCCGATCTTGGGGCGCGTCTTGCGGATCCAGCGGAGAAGGCAGCCGGGCGAGCTCATCGAGCTGATCGGCCGGTGGCCGGGTGAGACCGAACTCGCCGGAAAGTTCCGCCATCCACGGCAGGCCGGTGGCCGGATCCACGACATTGCCGACGGAGTTCACCACCACCACGGCACCGACTGTCACACCGGAGGGCAGCTTGACCGACGCGGTCCCCACGCCACCCTTGAGGACGCCGGCGCGCGCCCCCACGCCCGCGCCAACTGTCCCGACCGCCAGCGACGCAGTGGCGCCCGGGTCCTGATCGCTGACCGCCGCGTCACAGGCCAAGTAGCCGAATTCGGCGGTGGGACGCTGCCCCCACCCGCCGACGAGCAGATCGAAAATTACTGCGCCCGGAACGATCGGCACCACACCGGTGCCCATCGCCACACCGCGCTGATGTTCCTCCAACCAGCGCATGACACCGTCAGCGGCCGCCAGACCGTAGGCGCTGCCACCTGCCAATAGCACCGCGTCCACGAAGCGCACGCTGTTGACCGGGTCCAGTAAATCGGTCTCACGGGTTCCGGGCGCGCCACCGCGACAGTCGACCGCACCAACAGTTCCGGGCGGCGCCAGCACCACCGTGACACCCGATGCCCAACCGGCGCCGAGGGACGCGTCCGGATCCAGCCTTTGGTAATGCCCGACGCGGATGCCCCCGATGTCGGTGATGGAGCTCATCCAGCCGACTTCCCCATCAGGACCAGCACCAGATATTCCTGCAAAACGGTCAGCCACTGATAGACGTCGTAGTGGGCGGCCAGCGGATGGTCGGCGGGCAAGCGCTCGGGTCCGCGGGGGCCAACATCAAGCAGGACTCCCAGCGTCAGGCGCAGGTCGTTGACCGCGGCGACCCAGGCGTTGGCGCCGTCTTCCGTCAGCTCGAAGCGGCCCCCCTTCTCCGGAACCGTGTCCAATAGCTGCTGCGCGGTAGCGCGTTTGGCGTCGATGATGTCGGGCTCATGCAAGCTGCGCAACGCGGCATTGAGTGTCTCGGAGCTGTCGAGGGTCATTGGGTCGGTCTCGCCGGGTTTGTAGAAATCCGGCAGCAGCCGGCGCAGCGTCGGATCGCCCGGGCGCTGCGCATGGCCGGTCCGGATGCCGGTGATCTCCTCGAGTTCATCCGACGGCGCGGTGGATTCACGCTCATCCAACAAGCCGATCATCGCGCCGACCAAGTTTTTGAGCAGGGTCGCTTCGTGCGGAGCCAAGGACGACCGAAACCGAGGACCGTTGCGGGTTTCAACGCGCTTCCATTTGCGCACAGTGGATCCGGATACCCTCGAATCTCACCGGTCCTGCTGCATCGTCGCCCACAAACCGGCGGCGTGCAGTTTGGACACGTCGACTTCCATGGCCTCTCGGCTACCCGCTGACACCACAGCCCTACCTTCGTTGTGCACCTGCAACATCAATTTAGTGGCATGCGGTTCGCTGTAACCGAACAACTTTTGGAACACATAGGTCACATAGGTCATCAGGTTGACCGGATCGTCCCACACGATTGTCACCCACGGGCTAGCCGTGGCGTCTCGCGACGCAGACTCCTGCTGCCCGACCGAGCCGGGCTTAGCAGGGGCTGAGGCAACAACCATAGCCCTAGGATAGCGAGCCCCTCCCGTGGATACCGACTCCCCAACCGAACCGATACGGTGGCGGTGTGAACCACTCGGTCCTGGCTGGGCTGCTGACCGACAAGTACGAGATGACCATGCTGGCGGCCGCGCTGCGCGACGGCACCGCCGAGCGCCGGACGTCCTGGGAGGTCTTCGCCCGTCGGCTGCCCGCCGGCCGCAGATACGGGGTGGTGGCCGGGACCGGCCGCCTCCTGGAACTCTTGCCCCGGTTCGGCTTCGACGACCAAGCATGCGAGTTGCTGGCCCAATTCCTGGATCCAGACACCGTGGCTTACCTGCGCGACTTCCGGTTCAGCGGCGACATCGACGGCTATGCCGAAGGCGAGCTTTACTTCCCCGGGTCCCCCGTGCTCTCGGTACACGGCAGCTTCGCCGAATGCGTGCTGCTGGAGACTCTGGTGCTGTCGATCTTGAATCACGACTCAGCGATCGCCTCGGCCGCGGCCCGGATGGTCAGTGCCGCCGGCGATCGCCCCTTGATCGAAATGGGTTCGCGACGCACCCACGAGTGCGCCGCGGTCGCTGCCGCCCGAGCCGCATACATTGCCGGGTGCACCGGCTCCTCCAATCTGGAAGCCCGGCAACTCTACGGCGTCCCCGCCGAGGGCACCGCCGCGCACGCGTTCACCATGGTGCATATCAACCAGGACCGCACACCGGCCTTGGCCGAGCTGGCCGCGTTCCGGGCCCAGATCGACGCGCTCGGGCCGGACACCACGCTGCTCGTCGATACCTATGACGTGACGACCGGGGTGGCCAACGCCGTGGCCGCCGCGGGTACGGCTCTGGGCGCGGTCCGCATCGACTCCGGCGAGCTGGGTGTACTCGCCCGGCAGGCGCGCCAGCAACTCGACGCCTTGGGGGCCACCGAAACCCAAATCATGCTCTCGGGCGATCTGGACGAGTTCTCCATCGCCGCGCTGCGCGCGGAGCCGGTCGATCGCTACGGCGTCGGCACCTCGCTGGTCACCGGCTCGGGCGCACCAACGGCGAGCATGGTTTACAAACTTGTTGAGGTCGAAGGCATTCCGGTGCAGAAGCGCAGCAGCCAGAAGGAATCCCGTGGTGGTCGCAAGGAGGCGCTGCGGCTGGCGCGACCGACGGGAACCGTCACCGAGGAGATCGTGCACCCGGCCGGTCGACCGCCGGCCACCACGGGGCTACACCGGGTGTTGACGACACCGCTGGTTCGCAGCGGAAAGCCGATGGTCACCACCGATCCAGATACTCTCGCCGCAGCCCGAAAGCTGGTGGCGTCTGGGCTACGCAGCTTGCCTTGGGAGGGACTGAAATTGGCACCCGGCGAACCCGCCATCCCGACCCAGACCATCTCGGCCTGAGAGCCGGCTTGACCACGAGGGAGCAACCACGTCCCGTGCCCGAGTCTGCGTCCGTTCCCGAGCTGCTGGCGATTGCCGTGGCCGCAGTGGGTGGCAGCGAACGTCCCGGCCAGGTGGAGATGGCCGACGCTGTTGCGCGGTCATTCCAGTCCGGCGAGCACTTGGTTGTTCAGGCCGGCACCGGCACCGGCAAATCGCTGGCGTACCTGATTCCGGCGGTTGTGCGCGCGCTCGACGACAACGCACCCGTGGTGGTGTCTACCGCAACAATTGCGCTGCAGCGCCAGCTCGTCGATCGCGACCTACCCCGGCTGGCCGACGCACTCGCCGATGCACTCCCCCGCCAACCGCGGTTCGCGCTGCTCAAGGGGCGACGAAACTATCTATGTCTGAATAAGATCCACAGCGATGGCTCGACCAGCGATCCGGAAGCCGACGATCAGCCGCAAGAGGAACTCTTCAACCCGATGGCCGCCACCGCACTGGGCCGCGACGTGGCACGACTGACCGAATGGGCGTCCACCACCGACACCGGTGACCGCGACGACCTCAAGCCTGGGGTCGCTGAACGGTCCTGGCCCCAGGTCAGCGTCTCGGCGCGGGAATGCATCGGCGTGGCCCGCTGTCCCTACGGATCCGAGTGTTTCTCGGAACGTGCGCGCAGCCGCGCCGGTGGCGCCGACATCGTCGTCACCAACCACGCGTTGCTGGCCATCGATGCTGTCGCGGAATCGACAGTGCTGCCGGAACATTCGCTACTGGTCGTCGACGAGGCGCACGAGTTGACCGACCGGGTGACCTCGGTGGCCACCGCGGAACTGACCTCAGCCGCCCTCAGCGCGGCGACGCGGCGCATCGCGCGTCTGGTGAGTCCGGAGCTGACCCAGCGGTTGGATGCGGCATCGACCACCTTCGCCTCGGCCATTCACGACGGGACGCCCGGCCGCATCGACCACCTCGACGATGAGTTGGCGACCTACCTGACCGCGCTGCGCGATGCCGCCGCCGCGGCCCGCTCGGCGATCTCCGGCACCAGCGACGCCGCGGCCGCATCAGCGCGCGCCGAATCCGCCGCGGCGTTGGCCGACATCTCTGATACCGCGTCACGAATCCTGACCTCATTCACGCCGCCCATCCCCGACCGCACCGATGTGGTCTGGCTCGAACACGAGGAAAACCGGGGTTCGCCGCGGGCCGTACTGCGGGTAGCACCGCTGTCGGTGGCCGGGCTGCTGGCCGCCACGGTGTTCTCCCGATCGACGACGGTGTTGACCTCGGCAACGCTGACGGTGGGCGGAAGCTTCGATGCCATGGCCACGGCCTGGGGCCTGACCGAACCTAGGACCGACCCCAAAAGCGAAGCGGCCGAACAACGCACGCCGTGGCGTGGCCTCGACGTCGGATCACCGTTTCACCACGCCAAGTCGGGAATCCTCTATGTGGCCGCCCACCTCCCACCGCCCGGCCGGGAGGGAGCGGCTGCGGCCGAGCAGCTGACCGAAATCGCCGAGCTCATCACCGCGGCCGGTGGGCGCACCCTGGGCCTGTTCTCCTCGATGCGGGCGGCCCGCGCCGCAGCGGAAGCCATGCGGGAGCGGCTCTCGACACCGGTGCTGTGCCAGGGCGACGACAGCACCTCCGCACTTGTCGAGCAGTTCGCCGACGACGCCGCCACCTCGTTGTTCGGCACGTTGTCGCTGTGGCAGGGCGTCGACGTGCCCGGACCATCGTTGTCCCTGGTGCTGATCGACCGCATCCCATTTCCGCGCCCGGACGACCCGTTGCTCAGTGCCCGGCAACGGGCGGTGGCGGCCCGGGGCGGCAATGGTTTCATGGCCGTCGCGGCCAACCACGCGGCGCTGCTGCTGGCGCAGGGGGCGGGACGGCTGTTACGCCGCGTCACCGACCGGGGCGTGGTCGCAGTTCTGGACTCGCGGATGGCGACCGCCCGGTATGGGAGCTATCTGCGCGACTCGCTACCCCCGTTCTGGCAGACCACCAATGGCACCCAGGTTCGCCAGGCACTGCAGCGATTGGCCGAACTCGACGAGACCTAGCGGGTAGCGAGGGTGACCAGCCCGAGTTCGTTGCTGGCGGCCAGCATCGGATGGCGCGGAAGCACGCGCACCGTGTATCCCAGAGCACCCGCCATCGGCAGCGGGGTCGTCGTTGAGAAGACCTGGTTGCCCGCGTCGGCGTGACCGGCATAAGACATCTCGACGGTGACCGGGTCAACCAGAACATCGCCGGCGTCGACTCTGCCCAGCACCGCTTGCACCGTCACTTCATCGGGCGCCAGCCCGGCCAGTTGCACGATCGCGGTAAGAGTCAGCTTCGATCCCAGCAATGGGGTGTCGGGCAGCCCCGTGCTGTCGACGTCGGTGATCTCGATGCTGGGCCAGGCCGCTTCCACACGTCGGCGGTAGGCGGCCAACTCGCGGGCCGCCTGGTACTCGGTGCCGTCCTCGGCGGTGGCGATGGTCTTGCGCCGCGATTGTGCCGCTGGTGCGTAATACCGCTCCGTGTAGTCGCGCACCATCCGCGACGCCAGCACCTTCGGGCCAAGTGTCTGCAAGGTGTGGCGCACCATCTCGATCCAGCGCGGCGGCACCCCCCGTTCGTCGCGCTCGTAGAACTTTGGCGCCACCGAATGCTCCAGCAGGTCGTAGAGTGCGCTGGCCTCCAGGTCGTCGCGTCGTTCCGGATCGGCCACCCCATCCGCAGACGGTATTTCCCAACCATTTTCGCCGTCGTACCATTCGTCCCACCAGCCGTCGCGAATGGACAGATTCAGCCCACCGTTGAGCGCACTCTTCATTCCTGAAGTGCCACAGGCTTCCAGCGGTCGCAGCGGATTGTTCAGCCAAATGTCGCAACCCCAGTACAGGAATCGGGCCATCGACATGTCGTAGTTGGGCAGGAAAGCGATGCGGTGCCGCACCTCTGGCCGGTCGGCAAAACGCACCACTTGCTGGATCAGCGCCTTGCCGCCGTCATCGGCCGGATGCGATTTTCCGGCAACAATCAGCTGTATCGGCCGTTGCGGATCCAGCAAGAGCTTTTCCAACCGATCCGAATCACGCAACATCAACGTCAGACGCTTATACGTCGGGACTCGGCGGGCAAAACCTACGGTCAACACATCAGGATCGAATGCCGTTGGTATCCAACCCAGTTCGGCCTCGGATGCACCTCGCTCCAGCCGTGACTGCCGCAGCCGCGCCCGCACGTCCTCCACCAGCAACGATCGCAGTTGGGAACGGATCCACCACAGATGGCCGGGGTCCACCTGATTCAGTCGTAGCCACACGGCGGGCATGCTGAACGAGTCCGAGCCGGCCAGTTCGCGACCGAGTTCCAGCCACTGGGGGGCCGCCCAGGTGCGCGCGTGCACACCGTTGGTGATCGATCCGATCGGCACGTCGTCATGATCGAATCCCGGCCACAACTCGTTGAACATGGCCCGGCTCACCCTGCCGTGCAACAGCGAGACGCCATTGGCGCGCTGCGCTAGGCGCAGGCCCATGTGGGCCATGTTGAACTTGGTGGGATCGTCTTCTGCGCCCAGGGCAAGGATGCGCTCGGTGGGCACCCCGGGCAGCAACGTGGGCTCGTCATCGGCGAAATAGCGCTGCACCATCTCCACCGGGAACCGGTCGATACCGGCGGGTACGGGCGTGTGCGTGGTGAACACCGTGCTGGAGCGCACCACCGTCAACGCGGTGTCGAAGTCCAGTCCCGCGTCGGTGATCAGCTCACGGATCCGCTCGGCGCCGAGGAATCCGGCGTGCCCCTCGTTCATGTGGAACACCTCGGGGGCGGGCAGGCCCTGGATTGCGGTGAATGCCCGAATGGCCCGAATCCCGCCGATGCCGGCCAGGATCTCCTGCTTGATGCGGTGTTCCTGATCGCCACCGTAGAGCCGGTCGGTGACGCTGCGTAGGTCGTGTTCGTTTTCTGGAACATCGGAGTCGAGCAGCAGCAGCGGAACCCGACCGACCTGCGCCACCCAGATCTGGGCCCGCAGCCGAGCCGAATCCGGCAACGTCAGCTCGACCAGCACTGGGTCGCCGTTGGCGTTGGTGAGCAGGCGCAACGGCAGGCCTTGCGGGTCCAGCGATGGATAGGTTTCCTGCTGCCAGCCGTCTGCGGTCAGCGACTGCCGAAAGTAGCCGGAACGGTAATATAGACCGACCGCGATCAGCGGCAACCCCAGATCGGAGGCGGCCTTGAGGTGGTCACCAGCCAGAATCCCCAGTCCGCCGGAGTAGTTGGGCAACACCTCGGCGACGCCGAATTCCATCGAGAAGTAGGCGATGCCGGTGGGCATCGCAACGCCGTCGGCCTCCTGCTGCTGGTACCACAGCGGACGGTTGAGGTAGTCGTTGAGATCGGCGGCAAGCGCGTCGAGTCGCCCCAGGAACTCTTCGTCGAGCGCCAGTTCATCGAGCCGCGCGGGCTTGACCGCGCCCAGCACCGCCACCGGGTCGTGGCCACAGCTGGTCCACAGCGCCGGATCGATGCTCGCGAACAGGTCTTGCGTCGGCTTTTCCCACGACCACCGCAGGTTCGTCGAAAGCTGGTAGAGCGCGGCCAGACGGTCGGGCAGATGCGTGCGGACGGTAAAGCGGCGAAGGGCTTTCACGCGAATAAACATTACTGAGGATTTCTAGGTGCGCACGGCTAGAGATCGACTGCTTGGGCCCCTCCGGTGTGGTCTGACACTAGGGTGGGTATGGGGCGCTAGGAGACGAGCAGACAGCGACACACGAAGAAACCCCGGCGACATCTGCTGGTAATCGTCCGGGGTGGTGAGCCAGGAACGGAGTGATCGGTGCCCGGTCGTGTCGAGATCGATAACGTCCAGCCCGTCGTCTCATGTGGCACATACCCCGCCAAAGCGGTGATCGGTGAGGTGATTCCGGTTAGCGCGTCGGTATGGCGGGAAGGTCACGAGGCGGTGGCCGCGACGCTGGTGGTGCGCTATTTGGGAGCGCGCTATCCGCAAGTCGCGGATGTACGAAGGATCCAGGCGGCTGCGGCCGCGGAAGCGGAGCTGAGCACCAGGCCGGCCGAACAACAGCGGGTCAAGCCATTGCTGTTTCCGATGACCATGGGCGAAGAGCCCTTCGTCTTCCACGGTCAGTTCACCCCCGACAGCGTCGGGCTGTGGACGTTTCGCGTCGACGGCTGGGGTGACCCGATTCACAGCTGGCGGCACGGGCTGGTGGCCAAACTCGACGCCGGGCAGGGCGAGAGCGAGCTGTCCAACGACCTGCTGGTCGGCGCGGCGCTGCTGGAGCGCGCCGCGACCGGGGTGCCGCGCGCACAACGCTGGCCGCTGATGGAGGCCGCGGCAGCATTGCAGGCCCCGGGCGATCCGGTGACTCGCTCGGCCCTGGCGCTGACGCCCGAGATCGACGAAGTGCTCGAGCTGTATCCGCTGCGGGATCTGGTCACCCGCGGCAAGCAGCTCGGAGTCTGGGTCGATCGGCCCGTGGCGCGCTTCGGGGCCTGGTATGAGATGTTCCCCCGCTCGACCGGTGGTTGGGACGACGAGGGCAAGCCGGTGCACGGGACCTTCGCCACCGCGACGGCACAACTCCCCCGCATCGCGGGCATGGGATTCGACGTGGTCTACCTTCCGCCGATTCACCCGATCGGCAAGGTGCACCGCAAGGGCCCCAACAACAACCCCACCGCCGTACCCGGGGATGTCGGATCTCCGTGGGCGATCGGCAGCGACGAGGGTGGTCACGACGCGGTCCATCCGGACCTGGGCGCCATCGACGACTTTGATGAGTTCGTGGCAACGGCGCGCGATCTGGGCATGGAGGTCGCCCTGGATCTCGCGCTGCAGTGCGCTCCGGATCACCCATGGGCGCGTGAACACCGCAACTGGTTCACGGAGTTGCCGGACGGCACCATCGCCTACGCGGAGAATCCGCCGAAGAAGTACCAGGACATCTATCCGCTCAACTTCGACAACGACCCTGCCGGGCTCTACGCCGAAGTCTTGCGGGTGGTGCAATATTGGATCGACCATGGGGTCAAGTTCTTTCGAGTTGACAACCCGCACACCAAGCCGCCCAATTTCTGGGCTTGGCTGATCGGCCAGATCAAGGCCGTCGACCCCGACGTCCTGTTCCTGTCCGAGGCGTTCACGCCGCCGGCCCGTCAGTACGGACTGGCCAAGCTCGGCTTCACCCAGTCCTACAGCTATTTCACCTGGCGGACCGCCAAGTGGGAGCTCACCGAATTCGGCAACGACATAGCCAAGCTCGCCGACTTCCGACGGCCCAACCTCTTCGTCAACACCCCCGACATCCTGCACGCCGTGCTGCAGCACCATGGCCCAGGCATGTTCGCCATCCGCGCGGTGCTGGCCGCCACCATGGGTCCCGCTTGGGGCGTGTACTCGGGCTATGAGTTGTTCGAGCACCGCGCCGTGCGCGAGGGCAGCGAGGAGTACCTGGACTCGGAGAAGTATGAACTGCGTCCTCGTGACTTCGCGGGTGCTCTCGCCGAGGGCAGATCACTGGAACCGTTCATCACACAGCTCAACGCGATTCGGCGACTGCATCCGGCACTGCAGCAGTTGCGCACGATCTACTTCCACCATGTCGACAATGACGCGTTGCTGGCCTACAGCAAGTTCGACCCGGCCACCGGCGACTGCGTTCTGGTGGTCGTGACGCTGAATGCCTTCACGCCCGAGGTGGCCACACTGTCGTTGGACATGCACGCATTGGGCATGGAGCCCTACGACCGGTTCTGGGTACGTGACGAAGTAACCGGCGAGGAATATCAGTGGGGGCAAACCAATTACATTCGCATCGATCCGGGCCGAGCGGTTGCCCACATCATCAACATGCCACTTATACCGGAACAATCTCGAATCACATTGCTACGCAGGAGGTGAGGGGCAGTGAGCAGAACCGACCAACTCGCCGGGACGCACCTGGCGCCCGAACCCAACGACTTGGCGCGCCTAGTCGCCGGTTCACACCACAATCCGCATGGCGTCCTGGGCGCCCACGAGTACGGCGACCACACTGTCATCCGTGCGTTTCGGCCGCACGCGGCAGAAGTGATCGCCATAGTCGGTGACGACCGGTTTCCGATGCAGCACATCGAGTCTGGCTTGTTCGCCGTCGCGCTGCCCTTTGTCGACCTCATCGACTACCGACTGCAAGTCAGCTATGAGAACTCGGAGCCGTTCACGGTTGCCGACGCGTACCGCTTCCTGCCCACCCTGGGCGAGGTGGACCTGCACCTGTTCGCCGAGGGCCGCCATGAGCGACTCTGGGAGGCGCTCGGCGCCCACCCCCGCTCGTTCACCACAGCCGACGGCGTGGTCCACGGGGTGTCCTTCGCGGTGTGGGCTCCCAACGCCGAGGGGGTCAGCCTGATCGGCGACTTCAACGGATGGAGCGGCAGTGAGGCTCCCATGCGGGTGTTGGGTTCCTCGGGGGTGTGGGAATTATTCTGGCCCGACTTCCCCGCCGACGGGCTCTACAAGTTCCGGGTACACGGAGCCGACGGTGTGGTCTCGGAGCGGGCCGACCCGTTCGCCTTCGGCACCGAAGTACCGCCCCAGACGGCATCGCGGGTAACCGTAAGCGACTACAGCTGGGGCGACGGCGACTGGATGACCGAGCGTGCACAACGCAATCCGGTATTCGAGCCGATGAGCACCTACGAGGTCCACCTAGGTTCGTGGCGACCCGGCCTCAGCTATCGCCAGCTCGCCACGGAGCTGACGGATTACGTTGTGGCACATAAGTTCACTCACGTAGAGCTACTCCCCGTTGCAGAGCATCCGTTCGCCGGGTCGTGGGGATACCAGGTCACGTCCTACTACGCGCCGACATCCAGGTTCGGCACCCCCGACGACTTCCAAGCCTTGGTCGATGCACTGCACCAAGCGGGCATCGGGGTCATCGTGGACTGGGTGCCCGCGCACTTCCCCAAGGATGCATGGGCCCTAGGGCGGTTCGACGGGACACCGCTCTACGAACACTCGGACCCCAAAAGGGGTGAGCAACTAGACTGGGGAACTTACGTTTTCGACTTCGGCCGGCCTGAGGTGCGCAACTTCCTGGTGGCCAACGCGTTGTACTGGATCGAGCAGTTCCACATCGATGGCCTGCGGGTGGACGCGGTGGCGTCGATGCTGTATCTGGACTACTCCCGCCCGCAGGACGGCTGGACACCGAACATCTACGGAGGGCGAGAGAACCTGGAGGCGGTGCAGTTCCTGCAGGAAATGAATGCCACAGCGCACAAGGCAGCGCCGGGCATCGTCACCATTGCCGAGGAGTCCACCTCGTGGCCCGGGGTGACTCGACCAACTAGCATTGGCGGCCTGGGCTTCTCGATGAAATGGAACATGGGCTGGATGCACGACACGCTCGACTACGTCAGCCGCGATCCCATCTATCGCAGCTACCACCATCACGAGATGACGTTCTCGATGCTGTACGCGTTCAGCGAGAACTACGTGCTGCCGCTGAGTCACGATGAGGTGGTCCACGGCAAAGGCACGTTATGGGGCCGGATGCCGGGTAGCAATCACACCAAGGCCGCCGGCTTGCGGAGCCTGCTCGCCTACCAATGGGCCCACCCCGGCAAGCAACTGCTGTTCATGGGACAGGAGTTCGGTCAGCGCGCCGAGTGGTCCGAACAGCGCGGCCTGGACTGGTTCCAACTCGACGAGAATGGCTTCTCTAATGGCGTTTTGCGCTTGGTCCGCGACATCAACGAGATCTACTGCGACCATTGCGCATTGTGGAGTCAGGACACCACCCCCGAGGGCTATTCCTGGATCGACGCCAACGACTCGGCGAACAATGTCTTGAGCTTCCTGCGGCATGGCAGCGACGGCTCGGTGATGGCCTGCATATTCAACTTCGCGGGTTCAGAACACAGCGACTATCGCCTCGGCCTGCCGATCGCCGGTCGTTGGCGTGAGGTGCTCAATACCGACGCAACGATCTACAACGGCTCAGGAGTCGGTAATTTCGGCGGCGTTGATGCCACCGCGGAGCCATGGCACGGCCGTCCGGCATCCGCGGTGCTGGTGCTGCCGCCCTCGTCGGCGCTGTGGCTGGAACCCGCCTAGCCGCGATCGACGCCGGCGCCACCGCCACCCGCCCGGCATCAGCGGGGCGGTTGATGCTGCCGGCCGTCAGTAGAGCGCGCTGGCCAGGCTGCGCCGGCCCGCGATCACCTCGGGGTCGGCAGGGTCAAAGAGCTCGAACAGCTCGATCAGCCGAGTGCGCACCCTGGCGCGTTCGTCACCGGAGGTGCGTCGTACCAACGCAACCAGACGTTCGAATGCCCCGGTGACGTCCTGACTGAGGACTTGCACGTCGGCGGCCGCAAACGCCGCATCGACATCATCCGGAGCGGCGTCGGCAACAAGGACGGCATCGGGCCGCTGAGCGGTTGCCCGCGAAAGGAAGTCGATCTGACGAATGGCCGCCTTCGCTTCGACGCTGTTTGGATTGGCGTCCAGCACCGCCTGATACGACCCTCTTGCGGCGTCGAAGTCGCCTTCCTCGAGTTCCGCGCGGGCCTGGGCCACAGTTGGATCGACTTCCTCGGCATCCTCCGAACCCGCTACACCGCTTAGCTTTCCGTCGGTCGCCGACAGCAGAGAATCCACCCAGAGGCGCAGTTGCTCGGCAGGCTGGGGCCCCTGAAAGCTCGAAATCGGCTGCGCCGCAGCCAAAGCCACCACCGTTGGCACCGCTTGCACACCGAATATCTGAGCGACTCGAGGCACCACGTCGACGTTGACCGCGGCAAGCCGCCACTTGCCCATATCGGCGGCGGCAAGGCCGGACAGCGTGTCGACCAGTTCGACGCACACATCGCTGCGCGGTGACCACAGCACCACCACAACGGGCACTTCGTCGGACCGGCCAATCACCTCGTCTTCGAAGTTGGCCTCGGTGACCTCAACCACACCAGGCTGATCCGCGGGCGCCTTGCCGGAAGCGCCGCCTGCCGCGGTGTCTTGTTGGGCTCGTTGCTTGAGACCGGAAAGATCGACCGCACCTGCCAAGGCCGGCCCGATCGGAGGTCGGGGACGCGTCACGTGATCAAGTCTGTCACGCCGCGTCGGCTACCGATCCACCCGGTCGCGGCGGTCTCACGACTGGCCAATTGAGTGCCCTGAATACGCCCACGGCGCCTGGGCCGCGGAATTATGACCAATCTCACACCACCCCTTGCCGGCTCGCATCCAGCAACCTCGGCGAGCCCTCGGGAGGGCCTATCCGGCGCGCAGAATCAGGGCGTCGCCCTGCCCTCCGCCACCACACAGCGCGGCGACCCCGTAGCCCGAACCGCGCCGTGCCAGCTCCAGCGCAACGTGCAGCGTGATGCGGACCCCCGACATACCGATCGGGTGCCCGAAGGCGATCGCACCACCGTTGACGTTGACGATCTCCGGATCGAGTCCAAGTTCCTTGGTCGAGGCCAAGGCAACGGCGGCGAATGCCTCGTTGATCTCCACCACATCGAGCTGGTCGGCCGTGATGCCCTCTTTGTCCAGGGCCTTCTTGATCGCGTTGGCCGGCTGCGACTGCAGCGTCGAGTCCGGGCCCGCCGCCACACCGTGCGCACCGATCTCGACCAGCCAAGTCAGCCCCAATTCCTGGGCCTTTTCCTTGCTCATCACCACGACCGCGGCCGCACCGTCGGAAATCTGCGATGATGAGCCTGCGGTGACGGTGCCGTCCTTGCGAAACGCCGGCTTGAGGCCCGCCAGGGAATCGGCGGTGGTGTTGGCCCGGATTCCTTCGTCTTCGCTGAACTGCAGCGGATCGCCCTTGCGCTGAGGCACACTCACCGGCACCACTTCATCGGCGAAGACGCCATCTTTCCAGGCAGCTGCCGCTTTTTGATGCGACGCGGCCGAGTATTCGTCTTGCTGGCGCCGGGTGAAACCGTCCACGTCGTTGCGTTGCTCGGTGAGAGCGCCCATGGGCTGATCGGTGAAGGCGTCGTGCAGTCCGTCGTAGGCCATGTGGTCCAGCACGGTGACATCGCCGTATTTGTAGCCGGGCCTGCTATCCATCAGCAGATGAGGCGCCTTGGTCATGGATTCCTGACCACCGGCGACCACCACTTCGAACTCCCCGGCCCGAATGAGCTGGTCCGCCAGCGCGATGGCGTCGATGCCGGACAGACACATCTTGTTGATCGTCAGCGCGGGTACGTCCCAGCCGATGCCCGCCGCGACCGCGGCCTGCCGCGCGGGCATCTGTCCCGCGCCCGCCGTGAGCACCTGGCCCATGATCACGTACTCGACCAGTGAGGCCGGCACATTCCCCTTCTCCAAGGCTGCCTTGATGGCGATCGCGCCCAGGTCGCTCGCGCTGAAATCCTTCAGCGAACCCATCAACCGACCGATCGGTGTCCGGGCTCCAGCAACGATCACCGACGTCGTCATGACTACCTCCTAAGCGCAACGGAACGGCCGATCCGGCCAACCCGAAGAAGCAGATTCTCCGCTATGAGGTTACCGTTGTGTTATGACGACCGATCAAGTTGACGCCCGTCAGATTCTGGAAACCTCACTGGTGACCGGGCTCGATCACGTCGGCATCGCCGTCGCCGATCTAGATGCGGCCATCGAGTGGTACCACGACCACTTGGGGCTGATTCTAGTCCACGAGGAAGTCAACGACGACCAGGGAATCCGTGAGGCGATGCTGGCGGTGCCCAGCGCCCTCGAGACGACCCAAATCCAGTTGATGGCGCCGATCGACGAGTCGTCAGTGATCGCGAAGTTCCTGCAGAAGCGGGGTCCGGGCATCCAGCAGTTCGCCTGCCGGGTACGCAATCTCGAGAAACTGAGCGAGCAGCTGCGGGCTCAGGGCATCCGTTTGGTCTACGAGACCCCTCGACGGGGCACCGCGGATTCGCGGATCAACTTCATCCACCCGAAGGACGCGGGTGGCGTCCTCATCGAACTGGTGGAGCCGGCCCGCAGGGTCTAAGACCACTTACGCGTCGGACTGCGAGTTGCGCGGCTTGCCCAGCACGACGTGTGCCAGTGCCGCCGGTCGTCCGCCGCTCCCGGTAGCTCAATCGGCCATACCACCACATGTGCAGTGCCCGAACGGATTTCGTGGTCGCACCCCGGACACCGATAGGTCTTGACGGCGCGGGCCGCCGCAATTGGGCGCACTTCGTAGTCGTAGCCGTCCGGCCCTGCCTCCACCCGGCGCAACATCGGTGAGAAGGACATCGGCCGCTGCCGGCGTGGGGATCCGCGGCGCCGAGCCATCCGGCCAGTCTAATCGCGGCGCTCAGAACAGCCGGTACTCGTCACTGTCCATCCCACGCATCTTGTCGTAATCCAATGTCACACAACAGATACCCCGGTCGGTGGCCAGAGTGCGGGCCTGTGGCTTGATCTGTTGAGCCGCGAACACGCCTTTCACCGGTGCCAGCACGCTGTCACGGTTGAGCAACTCGAGATAGCGGGTGAGCTGCTCCACACCGTCGATTTCACCGCGGCGCTTGATCTCCACCGCAACCGCTCCTCCGCTTTCATCGCGGCACAACAGGTCCACCGGCCCGATCGCGGTCATGTACTCCCGCCGGACCAGCGTGTACCCCTCCCCCAGCAGCTGAACATGCTCGGCGAGCAGCACCTGCAGGTGGGCCTCCACACCGTCCTTCACCAATCCGGGATCGACCCCCAGCTCGTGGCTGGAGTCGTGCTCGATTTCTTCGACGGAGATGCGCAGCTGTTCGCCACCTTTGTTGGTCACCACCCACACCGGTGAGTCGCCGCCGGGCTCTTCGGTCAACCAGCAGGGCGGACTCATCCAGTTCAACGGCTTATAGGCACGGTCGTCGGCATGCACGCTGACCGAACCATCGGCCTTGAACAACAGCAACCTGCGCGCGGACGGCAGATGTGCGGTGAGGCGGCCAACGTAGTCGACGGTGCATTGAGCAATGACTAGACGCACCCGAATCACCTTAGAGCGTGCCCGACAAATTAGGCTGACGCCACCATGCCGTCGACGAAGACCGGCCGAGACGGGCAGCAAGAAAGGCGCCAAGAGTGGCGCCAAGAAGGGCGTTGCGCAGCGCCTGGGGCGGGTGCTCGAAAGGGTGACCCGTCAAAGCGGGCGGCTGCCGGAGACACCGGCGTACGGCTCATGGCTGCTCGGTCGGGTCTCGGAGAGCCAACAACGCCGACGGATACGCATCCAAACGATCCTGACGGTCATGGTCGTGGTCGCGAATCTGCTCGGGATCGCGGTGTCCATCCTGCTGGTGACCGTCGCAATCCCATCACCGAGCGTTTTCACCGAAGCACCGTGGTGGATCACGTTCGTGGTGGTGCCGTCCTACATCGTGGTTGCGCTGGCGCTGGGAACGTATTGGATCACCCGACGGACGGTGCTTGCCCTGCGATGGGCGATCGAGGAACGCCAGCCGACGCCGGAGGACGAGCGCAACACATTCCTGGCCGCGTGGCGAGTGGCCGTCGTCGACCTGATTCTGTGGGGATCCGGAGCGGTCCTGCTGACGACTCTGTATGGCATGGCCAACACCATGTTCATCCCACGGTTTCTGTTCGCCGTGACATTCTGCGGGGTGCTGGTCGCCACCGGCAGCTATCTGCTCACCGAGTTTGCCTTGCGTCCGGTCGCGGCTCAGGCGTTGGCGGCGGGGCCGCCGCCACGGCGATTGTCCTCGGGCATCATGGGCCGAACCATGATGGTGTGGCTGCTTGGTTCGGGAGTTCCGGTGGTCGGCATCGCCCTGGTAGCCATCTTCCAGATTGCGTTGCGCAACCTGTCGGAGACCCAGTTCGCGGTCGGGGTACTCATCGTGTCGATGGCAACGCTGATCTTCGGTTTCATCCTGATGTGGATCATGTCGTGGCTGACCGCGACACCGGTGCATCCCGTCAACGAGGCCGCCCGCCTGTGCGAGCTCGCCAAAGACCACCCGGGCCGGTTGCTGGCGTCAGGGGCCGCACTCGACGGCGCCAGCCACGACGAACGTGCGCTCTGGTCTGTCGGCAAGACCGTGACACTACGCGGCCACGACCAACCCACCCGCCTGGCCGCACCCATCTGAAACCCATGGCGCTGGCATCCCACGCCACTTCCCGACAGGGATCCCATCAGCTCGAATGTGCTGACTGGCCAGCGGAACGCGACACACGGCGTCGGGATCATCTTCGGCCGGATACCTCGCTCAAGGAATTAGGCTGGCGCCACCATGGTGTCCACAACAGCAGTGGGGCAGCGCTTACGCCGAGTATTCGTGCAGGTAATCGACCAAGGTGACCAACTAACCGAGCCGCCCGCTTACGGCTCCTGGTTACTGGGGCAGGTGTTGGAAAACCAGCGCAGCCGGCGGATACGCATCCAAGTCATTCTGACCAGCGTCATCGTATTCGCGAATTTGGTCGGAATTGGCGTCGTCCTGTTGATAGCGATCGTCGCCATTCCGGCACCGAACGTGTTCACCGACGCACCGTGGTGGGTCACGTTCGTGGTGGCGCCAGCCTACATCGTGGTTGCGCTGGTGCTGGGGACGTATTAGATTACCCGACGAACCGTTCAGACGCTGCGCTGGGCGCTCGAGGAACGTCCGCCCAGCCACGCTGATGCGCGCAGCACTTTCCGAGTGCCGCGGCAAGTCGCGCTCGCCACCGCCACCTTGTGGGGCGTCGGGGCGGTGGCGTCGACGATCCTCTACGGCCTGGCCAACCCGTTGTTCATCCCGCGCTTTCTCTTCATGGTGAGCATTTGCGGGGTTCTCGTCGCCACCGGCGCCTATCTGCTCACCGAGTTCGCACTGCGTCCGGTCGCGGCGCAGGCGCTGGAGGCGGCCCCACCGCCGCAACGCTTCGCACCGGGAATCATGGGCCGAACGATGATGGTGTGGCTGCTCGGATCGGGCGGGCCTCTCGTCGGCATCAACCTGATGGCGATCTCCGAGTTGGTGAAGGGGAGCCTGACCAAGGTCCAGTTCGCTATCGGTGTAGTCATCGTGTCGACGGGCACATTGATCTTCGGCTTCATCCTGATGTGGATCATGTCGTGGCTGACCGCGACACCGGTCCGCGTGGTCCGTGCGGCCCTCAATCGGGTGGCCAACGGCGACCTGCAGCGGGATCTGGTGGTCTTCGACGGGACAGAGCTCGGCGAGCTACAACGCGGTTTCAACACGATGGTCGACGGCCTGCGCGAGCGTGAACGAGTGCGCGACCTGTTTGGCCGCCACTTCGGGCGCGAGGTGGCGATCGCCGCCGAACGGGAACGGCCCAAACTCGGCGGCGAAGAACGCCACGTCGCCGTGGTCTTCATCGACATCGTCGGCTCCACCAAATTGGTCACCAGCCAGCCGCCGGCCGATGTCGTCGCGCTGCTCAACCGGTTTTTCGCCGTGGTCGTCGACGAGGTGGATCGCCATCGCGGGCTGGTCAACAAATTCGCCGGTGACGCATCGCTGGCGATCTTCGGAGCGCCCAACCACCTCGAGCGACCCGAGGATCAGGCCCTGGCCGCGGCGCGAACCATCGCCGCACGGCTGGCCAGCGAAGTACCCGAATGCCAGGCGGGCATCGGCGTGGCGGCAGGACAGGTGGTGGCCGGCAACGTCGGTTCCAAGGAGCGCTTCGAGTACACGGTGATCGGCGAACCCGTCAACGAGGCCGCCCGCCTGTGCGAGCTCGCCAAAGACCACCCGGGCCGGTTGCTGGCGTCAGGGGCCGCACCCGACGGCGCCAGCCACGACGAACGTGCGCTCTGGTCTGTCGGCAAGACCGTGACACTTCGCGGCCACGACCAACCCACCCGCCTGGCCGCACCCATCTGAAACCTGGCCGCGCTGGGAGTCCAGTTCCATACGACCACCCCGACTCCCTGTCCACACCGAGACGGACCCGGCGATGTGGCGAATAAATTCCTGCCTCAAACAGCCGTCAAGGAACTAGGCTTGCGCCACCATGGTCGCCACAAACACGGTAGTCCAGCGCTTGCGTCGAGCGTTGGAGAAGATTACCCAGCAGAGCGACCAGCTAACAGAAAACTATGCGTACGGCTCCCGGCTGCTCGGACAGTTGACGGAGACTCCACAACGCCGGCGAGTCCGCATCCAGCTCATGCTGACCTCATCCATCATGGTCGCGAGCCTGGTCGCGATAGGTGTCGCGTTGCTGCTGGTGTTCGTGGCCATCCCAGAGCCCAACGTCATTACCGAGGCGCCGAGATGGCTCACCTTCGGCGTCGGAGCCGGATATGACGTGACGGCATTTGTGGTCGGAAGCTTCTGGATTACCTCCAACACCGTTCGGGCCCTGCGTTGGTACATCGAGGGCCACCCGCCCAACCGCGCCGAGAGTCGTGAAACCTTCCTGGTTCCGTCCCGAATCGCGGCTGTCCACCTGTTCTTGTGGGGACTGGGGACGTTGTTGTTCACCACCCTCTACGGCCTGATCGACATCCGCTTTATCCCGAAATATCTCTTCTCGGTCAGCTTTTGCGGAATCTTGGTGGCCACCGGCAGCTACCTACTCACCGAGTTCGCCTTGCGGCCGCTGACCGCTCAAGCTCTTGAAACAGGCCCCCCACCCCGACGGATCGTCTCGGGCATCATGGGGCGAACCATCCTGATCTGGCTGCTCGGTTCGGGCGTGCCGGTCGTGGGCATCGCTTTACTGGCGGTGTTCGAAATCGCGTTGTTGCACCTCAGCGAGGTGGAATTCGCCGTGGGCGTATTGATTGCGTCCAGTGCAACCCTGGTCTTCGGGTTGTTGCTGATCGCGATCTCGGCGTGGCTGACGGCTACCCCGGTACGGGTCGTGCGCGCCGCACTCAAGCGCGTCGAACGAGGGGACCTACGGGGAGATGTTGTGGTCTTCGATGGCAGCGAACTCGGCGAGCTGCAGAGCGGCTTCAACTCCATGGTCGAGGGGCTGCGTGAGCGCGAACGCGTCCGCGACCTTTTCGGCCGCCACGTCGGACGCGAAGTTGCCGCGGCCGCGGAACGAAAGCCGCCGCAGCTGGGCGGCGAAGAGCGTTATGTTGCGGTTGTTTTCGTCGATATCATCGGCTCGACACAACTGGTGAGCAACCGGCCAGCCACAGACGTGGTGCAGTTGCTCAACCGATTTTTCGCGGTGATCGTCGATGAGGTGGAGCGTCACCGCGGCCTGGTCAACAAATTCGAAGGTGACGCCTCCCTGGCTATCTTCGGTGCGCCAAATCCACTCGAGTGCCCCGAAGTCGCGGCATTGAGCGCCGCACGGGCCATCGCCGGGCGACTCTGCACCGAGGTGCCGGAGTGCCGGGCGGGCATCGGCGTGGCCGCAGGACAAGTGGTCGCCGGCAATGTCGGCGCCAATGAGCGGTTCGAATACACCGTGATCGATGGACCGGTGAACGAGGCGGCCCGGCTGTGTGAACTGGCCAAATCGTATTCCGCCCGCCTAGTGGCATCCTCGGAAACGGTAGCCGGCGCGACCGAAACCGAACGTGCCCATTGGAATTTGGCGGAGACGGTGACACTTCGCGGCCGCGACCGGCCGACCCGCCTGGCCATCCCCGCCAGCAGCCCACGCCCATAGCCGTCGCCGGAGACCGCTGTCAGCTCACTTTGATGTCGTTTTTCCGCCAGTCATGACGCTGCGCAGGTGTAATCCTCTAAGGGTGCACGAAGACTTCGAACGCTGCTATCGGGCGGTCCAATCCAAGGACGCCCGGTTTGACGGCTGGTTCGTGACCGCGGTGCTGACCACCCGGATCTACTGCCGGCCGAGTTGCCCCGTTCGCCCACCGTTCGCCCGCAACGTGCGGTTTCTTCCAACAGCCGCGGCAGCTCAACGTGAGGGCTTCCGGGCCTGCAAACGTTGCCGCCCTGACGCGTCACCGGGTTCGCCGGAATGGAACATGCGCGGCGACATCGTCGCCAGGGCGATGCGGTTGGTTGCCGACGGCACCGTGGACCGCGAAGGTGTCACCGGGCTTGCCGCGCGTCTGGGCTACACCACACGCCAGCTGGAACGCCTGCTGCAGGCTGAGGTCGGCGCCGGCCCCCTCGCGCTGGCCCGCGCCCAACGGATGCAGACCGCACGGGTGCTGATCGAGACCACCGATCTGCCCTTCGGCGACGTGGCGTTTGCGGCCGGGTTCTCCAGTATCCGGCAGTTCAATGACACCATCCGCCTGGTTTGCGACAGCACACCAACGGCGTTGCGTCGACACGCTGCCGCGCGGTTCGGCGCACCCGCCACCTCGCCGGGAACGGTATCCCTGCGCCTGCCGGTGCGAACCCCCTTTGCCTACCAGGGTGTCTTCGGCCACCTCGCCGCCGGGGCCGTGCCGGGTTGTGAGGAGGTCCGTGATGGTGCCTATCGACGCACGCTGCGACTGTCGTCCGGCAATGGCATCGTCACGCTGACACCCGCGCCCGACCACGTCCGGTGTCTACTGGTGCTCGACGATTTCCGCGACCTCGCGGCCGCCACGGCCAGATGCCGGCGCCTGCTCGATCTTGATGCCGACCCGGAGGCTGTTGTGGAGGCCCTCAGTGGCGACCCCGCTCTGAGCCCGGTAGTGGCCACGGCACCTGGGCAGCGCATACCCCGCACCGTGGACGAGGCAGAACTCGCCGTGCGCGCCGTGCTCGCACAACAGGTGTCGACCAAGGCTGCGCGTACCCACGCGGCCCGCCTGGTCACCGCCTACGGCCGACCCATCCACGATCAAGGCGGAACCTTGACTCATACCTTCCCGTCGGTGCAGGACCTGGCCGAAACCGACCCAATCCATCTGGCCGTCCCCAAGACCCGACAGCACACCTTGAGCATGATGGTCGACGCCATCGCCGACCGAAGGGTGAACCTGGACGCCGGATGCGACTGGACTCGGGCGCGAGAGCAGCTGCTCGATATCCCCGGAGTCGGCCCGTGGACCGCGGAAGTCATTGCCATGCGCGGGCTGGGCGACCCGGACGCGTTTCCGGTCGCAGACCTTGGCGTCCGGCTGGCCGCGAAACAGTTGGGCCTGCCCCAGCGTCAACCGGATCTACTGGACCGCAGTGCGCGCTGGCGTCCCTGGCGTTCGTATGCAACCCAACACCTTTGGACCACACTCGAGCATTCGGTAAACGATTGGCCACCACGGGAGGTTGCATGACTCACTACCGCATCATTGATAGCCCAATAGGACCGCTGACCCTGGCCGGGCATGACGGCGTGTTGACCAATCTGCGGATGGTCGACCAGACCTACGAACCTAGCCGCGTCGGGTGGGAAGTTGATGATGAGGCGTTCGCCGATGCGGTGAGCCAGCTCGACGCCTATTTCGCTGGTGAGCGTTTCGACTTCGATCTGGCGTTAGACCTGCGTGGGACCGAGTTCCAGCGACGCGTCTGGGTGGAACTGCTGACAATTCCCTACGGCGAAACCCGTTCGTATGGCGAAATTGCGGAGCGGATTGGTGCGCGGGGTGCGGCTCGTGCGGTTGGGCTGGCCAATGGCCGTAATCCGGTAGCGGTGATTGTTCCGTGCCATCGTGTGATTGGTGCCAGTGGGGGGCTTACTGGCTATGGGGGTGGCCTTGATCGGAAGCAGGCGTTGTTGGAGTTGGAGAGGGCGTGTGTGCCGGCGGATCTGACTGTGCGGGCGGATCTGACGTTATTCGATTGTTGACATGCAAAAACACCCCCAGAGTATGGGGGTGTTTTTGTGTATGTTCGGCGGTGTCCTACTTTTCCACCCGAGCTGGGCAGTATCATCGGCGCTGACAGGCTTAGCTTCCGGGTTCGGAATGGGACCGGGCGTTTCCCTGTCGCTGTGGCCGCCGTAACTCTATTTAAATTTGTGCTGATGGGGGGTGTGGTGTTCTTCGACAGTAATTGTCCAAGAACATGGATATGTGGTTGCGAGGCGTTTTTGTGTTGGTAAGTTTTCGGCCGGTTAGTGCCAGTTCCCTTCACACATTACTGTGCTTCCAGGTCTGACCTATCGAACCCGTGGTCTGCGGGGGGCCTTATCCCACCAAGTGGGTGAGAAACCTGATCTTGGAGAAGGTTTCCCGCTTAGATGCTTTCAGCGGTTATCCTTTCCGAACGTGGCTATCCAGCGGTGCCCCTGGTGGGACAACTGGTGTACCAGAGGTTCGTCCGTCCCGGTCCTCTCGTACTAGGGACAGGTTTCCTCAAGTTTCTGACGCGCGCGGCGGATAGAGACCGAACTGTCTCACGACGTTCTAAACCCAGCTCGCGTGCCGCTTTAATGGGCGAACAGCCCAACCCTTGGGACCTGCTCCAGCCCCAGGATGCGACGAGCCGACATCGAGGTGCCAAACCATCCCGTCGATATGGACTCTTGGGGAAGATCAGCCTGTTATCCCCGGGGTACCTTTTATCCGTTGAGCGACACCCCTTCCACTCAGAGGTGCCGGATCACTAGTCCCGACTTTCGTCCCTGCTTGACTTGTAGGTCTCGCAGTCAAGCTCCCTTGTGCACTTACACTCGTCACCTGATTGCCGTCCAGGTTGAGGGAACCTTTGGGCGCCTCCGTTACATTTTAGGAGGCAACCGCCCCAGTTAAACTACCCGCCAGGCACTGTCCGTGAACCCGGTTCAGGGTTCGACGTTAGGTGTCCAATACGATCAGAGTGGTATTTCAACAATGACTCCGCCCCAACTGGCGTTGGAGTTTCACAGTCTCCCACCTATCCTACACAAACCGAACCGAACGCCAATACCAAGTTGTAGTGAAGGTCCCGGGGTCTTTTCGTCCTGCCGCGCGTAACGAGCATCTTTACTCGTAGTGCAATTTCGCCGAGTCTATGGTTGAGACAGTTGGGAAGTCGTTACGCCATTCGTGCAGGTCGGAACTTACCCGACAAGGAATTTCGCTACCTTAGGATGGTTATAGTTACCACCGCCGTTTACTGGGGCTTAAATTCTCCGCTTCACCCTTACGAATTAACGGGTCCTCTTAACCTTCCAGCACCGGGCAGGCGTCAGTCCGTATACATCGTCTTGCGACTTCGCACGGACCTGTGTTTTTAGTAAACAGTCGCTCCCCACTGGTTTCTGCGACCGAATCCCGCTCCCACCGCAAGGGTGTTCACGGTATTCCGGTCCCCCTTCTCCCGAAGTTACGGGGGCATTTTGCCGAGTTCCTTAACCATAGTTATCTCGTACGCCTTGGTATTCTCTACCTGACCACCTGTGTTGGTTTGGGGTACGGGCCGTGTGTGTGCTCGCTAGAGGCTTTTCTTGGCAGCAGAGGATGACCGAATTCGCCTCAATCGGCTATGCATCACCTCTCAGGATTAATGAGCGACGGATTTGCCTATCGCTCTCCCTACGGGCTTGCCCCAGTATTACCACTGACTGGTACGGCTGCCTTCCTGCGTCACCCCGTCGCTTGACTACTACCAACGAAGGTTCCACGCAGCCCCGGAACTCCACGCCCCCGAAGAGGAATGATCGATCCGGTTTTGGGTGGTTAGTACCGCTGATTCATCACGGGCGCGCACACACGGGTACGGGAATATCAACCCGTTGTCCATCGACTACGCCTGTCGGCCTCGCCTTAGGTCCCGACTCACCCTGGGCGGACTGGCCTGGCCCAGGAACCCTTGGTCTTTCGGCGGGCAAGGTTCTCACTTGCCTTATCGCTACTCATGCCTGCATTCTCACTCCCCCATCCTCCACCACCGGTTACCCGGCAGCTTCGCTGAATGAGGGACGCTCCCCTACCCAACCTTGCGGTTGTCGCGGCTTCGGCGGTGTGCTTGAGCCCCGCTACATTATCGGCGCACAATCACTTGACCAGTGAGCTATTACGCACTCTTTCAAGGGTGGCTGCTTCTAAGCCAACCTCCTGGTTGTCTCTGCGACTGCACATCCTTTTCCACTTAGCACACGCTTTGGGGCCTTAGCCGGCGATCTGGGCTGTTTCCCTCTCGACGTACGGAGCTTATCCCCCGCCGTCTCACTGCCACGCTTCACACCACGGCATTCGGAGTTTGGCTGACGTCAGTAACCTAGTAGGGCCCATCGGCCATCCAGTAGCTCTACCTCCGTGGTGAAACACGCAACGCTGCACCTAAATGCATTTCGGGGAGAACCAGCTATCACGGAGTTTGATTGGCCTTTCACCCCTACCCACAGCTCATCCCCTCAGTCTTCAACCTAAGTGGGTTCGGGCCTCCACGCGGTCTTACCCACGCTTCACCCTGGCCATGGGTAGATCACTCCGCTTCGGGTCCAGAACATGCCACTACACCCCTTACGGGGATACGCCCTATTCAGACTCGCTTTCGCTGCGGCTACCCCACTCGGGTTAACCTCGCGACATGTCCCTGACTCGCAGGCTCATTCTTCAAAAGGCACGCCATCACCCCACGAGGAGGCTCTGACGGATTGTAGGCGCACGGTTTCAGGTACTCTTTCACTCCCCTCCCGGGGTACTTTTCACCATTCCCTCACGGTACTAATCCGCTATCGGTCATCGAGTAGTATTTAGGCTTACCGGGTGGTCCCGGCAGATTCACAGCAGATTCCACGGGCCCGCTGCTACTCGGGAGTTGATACTAGGCAGGTGCCGGGTTTTCACGTACCGGGCTCTCACCGTCTACGGCAGACCATCCCAGGCCATTTCCGTTAACTGCGACACTTTCTGACTGCCTCTCAGCCAGGTAGAGCTGAGACACATCATTCCCACAACCCCGCACACACAACCCCTACCCGGTTAAACATGCGTGCGGTTTAGCCATTTTCCGCGTTCGCTCGCCACTACTTACGGAATCACAATTGTTTTCTTTTCCTACGGGTACTGAGATGTTTCACTTCCCCGCGTTCCCCCCCGCACCCTATATATTCAAGTGCGGGTAACACGACATCACTCGTGCTGGGTTTCCCCATTCGGAAATCCTCGGATCCACGCTAGGTTGACAGCTCCCCGAGGCATATCGCAGCCTCCCACGTCCTTCATCGGCTCTCGATGCCAAGGCATCCACCATGCGCCCTTAGACACTTATAAACACAAAAACCAAAGAATAAAATTGCACAACAGAACACGCCACCAAAAGGCAGCGCATCCAATTGATGCTCGCAACCACTATCCAATTCTCAAACACCACACCCCACCACCAAGATGGTGGGACAACATCCCGAAACCAACAGAGATGTTGCCTCAGGACCCAATAGTGTGTCTGGCTTGCTTGTTGTTGTGCACCCGGCTTCCGTCCACTGCAGACGAGAACCCCTCACGGCTTACACCCCATCAATTGGAGTGTTTCTCGTGGTGCTCCTTAGAAAGGAGGTGATCCAGCCGCACCTTCCGGTACGGCTACCTTGTTACGACTTCGTCCCAATCGCCGATCCCACCTTCGACAGCTCCCTCCCAAAGGGTTAGGCCACTGGCTTCGGGTGTTACCGACTTTCATGACGTGACGGGCGGTGTGTACAAGGCCCGGGAACGTATTCACCGCAGCGTTGCTGATCTGCGATTACTAGCGACTCCGACTTCACGGGGTCGAGTTGCAGACCCCGATCCGAACTGAGACCGGCTTTAAAGGATTCGCTTAACCTCGCGGCATCGCAGCCCTTTGTACCGGCCATTGTAGCATGTGTGAAGCCCTGGGCATAAGGGGCATGATGACTTGACGTCATCCCCACCTTCCTCCGAGTTGACCCCGGCAGTCTCTCACGAGTCCCCACCATTACGTGCTGGCAACATGAGACAAGGGTTGCGCTCGTTGCGGGACTTAACCCAACATCTCACGACACGAGCTGACGACAGCCATGCACCACCTGCACACAGGCCACAAGGGAACGCCTATCTCTAGACGAGTCCTGTGCATGTCAAACCCAGGTAAGGTTCTTCGCGTCGCATCGAATTAATCCACATGCTCCGCCGCTTGTGCGGGCCCCCGTCAATTCCTTTGAGTTTTAGCCTTGCGGCCGTACTCCCCAGGCGGGGTACTTAATGCGTTAGCTACGGCACGGATCCCAAGGAAGGAAACCCACACCTAGTACCCACCGTTTACGGCGTGGACTACCAGGGTATCTAATCCTGTTCGCTCCCCACGCTTTCGCTCCTCAGCGTCAGTTACTGCCCAGAGACCCGCCTTCGCCACCGGTGTTCCTCCTGATATCTGCGCATTCCACCGCTACACCAGGAATTCCAGTCTCCCCTGCAGTACTCTAGTCTGCCCGTATCGCCCGCACGCTCACAGTTAAGCCGTGAGATTTCACGAACAACGCGACAAACCACCTACGAGCTCTTTACGCCCAGTAATTCCGGACAACGCTCGCACCCTACGTATTACCGCGGCTGCTGGCACGTAGTTGGCCGGTGCTTCTTCTCCATCTACCGTCAATCCGAGAAAACCCGAACCTTCGTCGATGGTGAAAGAGGTTTACAACCCGAAGGCCGTCATCCCCCACGCGGCGTCGCTGCATCAGGCTTGCGCCCATTGTGCAATATTCCCCACTGCTGCCTCCCGTAGGAGTCTGGGCCGTATCTCAGTCCCAGTGTGGCCGGACACCCTCTCAGGCCGGCTACCCGTCGTCGCCTTGGTAGGCCGTTACCCCACCAACAAGCTGATAGGCCGCGGGCCCATCCCACACCGCAAAAGCTTTCCACCACAGGACATGAATCCCGTGGTCCTATCCGGTATTAGACCCAGTTTCCCAGGCTTATCCCGAAGTGCAGGGCAGATCGCCCACGTGTTACTCACCCGTTCGCCACTCGAGTGTCTCCGAAGAGACCTTTCCGTTCGACTTGCATGTGTTAAGCACGCCGCCAGCGTTCGTCCTGAGCCAGGATCAAACTCTCCAAACAAAAACCCCTCGATAACGAGGTGAATTCACAATCAGAGATACCTCACAAGACGCCAATCAACTGGCATCTAAAAAAACGACTACGCCCTCACACGGGAGTGATAAGGTGTAGTCAAAAAAACAACAACAAAACATAACACCAAACACACTATTGAGTTCTCAAACAACATTTCTTACTTGCACTCGCCCCTCTTCGGGGCTACCCTGCTAGCTTAATACAGATCCGGCGGAAAAGTCAAACTCGGATTTTCGATCTTCTCAGTGAAGTCCGCGCCTTCGAGCTTGGCCTTGGCTACTGTACCCGCTCAATCTCCGCTCCCAAAATCCCCAGGTACTCGACGAAAAGTGGGTAGCCACGGTCGATGTGGAACACGTCGTGAACCTCGGTATCGCCGTCAGCGACCAAGCCCGCCAACACCAAACCGGCGCCGGCGCGGATGTCGGAACACCAGACTGGAGCGCTCGACAACTGAGGCAGACCACGCACCACGGCATGGTGTCCGTCGGTGCGGGCATCCGCTCCCAGCCTGATCATCTCTTCGACGAATCGGAACCTGGCCTCGAACACGTTCTCGGTGATCATCGACGTGCCGTCGGCGATCGACGCCAGTGCGATCGCCATTGGCTGCAAATCGGTCGGAAACCCCGGAAACGGCAAGGTCGCGACATTGACAGCCTTGGGCCGCTCGTACTGCACGATGCGAAAACTGTCGTCGGTCTGCGTAACGGTGGCACCGGCGTCGTACAACTTGTGCAAAACCAGCTGCAGATGCGATGGATCGATACCCGTCACGGTGATGTCGCCACGGGTCATCGCCGCAGCGATACCCCAGGTAGCGGCGACGATGCGGTCGCCAATCACGCGGTGCTCGGTCGGGTGTAGCCGGGGAACGCCGGTAATCGTCATCGTCGGCGAGCCGGCACCCTCGATCTGCGCCCCCATCTGATTGAGCATCGTGCACAGGTCAACCACATCGGGCTCGCGCGCCGCATTGTGGATGGTCGTCACGCCCTCGGCGACCACCGCGGCCATCAAGATGTTCTCGGTAGCCCCGACCGAGGGGAATTCCAGCTGAATCTCCGCGCCGCGCAGGGTGTCTGCCTGGGCCACCACACACCCATGCTCGATATTGCACTGCGCCCCCAGTTGACGCAGGCCAGCCTGGTGCATGTCCAACGGCCGGGACCCGATCGCATCTCCGCCCGGCAGCGCAACCTTGGCCCGTTTACATCGTCCAACCAGGGGTCCGAGCACACATACGGAAGCCCGAAACTGCCGCACCGCCGCGAAGTCTGCGTCGTATTTCGGCTCGTCGGGCGAGGTAATGCGGGCCACATCTCCGTCGAGTTCGACGGTGGCGCCGAGCCCGCGCAACACCTCTGCCATCAGCGGCACATCGAGGATGTCGGGGCAGTTGGTGATTGTGCTGGTTCCCTCGGCCAGCAGCGTCGCTGCCATGAGCTTGAGCACACTGTTTTTAGCGCCCCCAACAGCGACTTCGCCTGACAACCGGTTCCCACCGGTGACCACGAATCGCTCCGCCACCCGCGTCAGTCTAGTGAAGCGCTATCAGCTTGTCAGTCAACCAGGTAAGTCATCCGGGTACCGTTTGATCATGGCGATCCATCTGACCCGTATCTACACCCGGACCGGCGACGACGGAACGACAGGATTGAGTGACTTCTCCAGGGTTTCCAAGAACGATCCGCGCCTGGTGGCCTACGCAGACTGTGACGAAGCCAACTCCGCGATCGGCGTCGCAGTCGCGATGGGCAGCCCCGATCCACAACTCGCCGACGTGTTGCGGCAGCTCCAAAACGACTTGTTCGACGCCGGCGCGGACCTGTCTACACCGCTGAAACGCTCCCAAGACCAGCCAGAGCACGCTGCGCTGCGCATCACCGAGTCCTACATCGAACGGCTCGAGGGCTGGTGTGACAAATATAACGAGACCCTGCCCGCCTTGAATTCCTTTGTGCTGCCGGGTGGTTCGCCTTTGTCCGCACTGCTGCACGTCGCCCGGACAGTCGCACGGCGGGCCGAGAGGTCAGCCTGGGCCGCTGTCGAAGCGGACCCCGAAGGCGTCAGTGCGCTGCCCGCGAAATATCTGAACCGGCTCTCGGATCTGCTGTTTATTCTGGCGCGAGCCGCCAACCCGGACGGCGACGTGCTGTGGCGACCGGGCGGCAACAGGCCCAGCGCCGGATAGATCAGAAGCTAAGCGCTCCAACAGGAACTGCCGACCGGTGCGTCGAGCAGCCACTGTTCGGGCCGCTACTCACCGCGCGAACGAGAGCCGTCAGCGGCTCCGCTTTTGGGCACGAGGCGAAGGACGAGACTCGAGCCAAGACAGAAATGCGGTCAACGCACCCTGATCGAGCGCGAGTTCGGAGCCGGGTCTGCGGTCCTGGGTGCTGTCGCGCAGTTCGAGAACCACGATCTTGTCGGTCATGATGTCGTACTCGTCGCCGCGGGGTCCCCGCCGAGCGATGATCTCGACACCTCGTCGGCTGAGCCGCCGATCCGGCCATAAGCGCAAACTCGACAAGCGGTAGAACCGCGCCTCGCCGCCGTGGTAGCGGATGACGCCGTGACGCCACCCGTGTCCTCCGATAGCCGGGATATCACGCATTATCCCGGCGGTGCCGCCCTGGCGCAGCTTCCATAACCGGTAGCTCAGGGCAAGCACCGCCATACCCAACAGGACAACCAGCACGACCATGCCAACCATGGGCGCGCTCACCAGGCTGTTAGTCGATCGCGCCGACGGCGCGCAATCTAGCGCGACCCCTGGCGGCGGTACGGGGATCGTCGGATTCGGAGTCCTGCCTGGCCACAGCCTCATCGATCTCGGACTCGAACTCCGCGGATTCAGCCAGAATGCTGACCCCGGCGTCGGTCACCGACATGAAGCCACCGTCCACTGCGATCCGCAGATCCTTGTCGCCATCGCGTTCAACGCGCACCATCGCGTCGTCGACCAACTGGGCCACCAACGGGATATGGTTCGGCAGAATTCCGATCTCACCGACGGTAGTGCGGGTGAAAAGAAACGTTCCCGCGCCCGACCAGATCTTCCGATCAACAGCAACGATCTCGACGTTCAATTCGGCCATGTCACACCACCTTTCGACTTAGCAGGAGACCAGCCACTACAGTTTGGCGCCGAGGCTCTCGGCCTTCTTAGCCAAGTCGTCGAGCCCACCGATGAGGAAGAACGCCTGCTCGGGCACGTGGTCGAACTCGCCCTTGCACAACCGGTCAAACGCTTCGATGGTCTCCTTGACCGGCACCGTCGAACCCGGCTGACCAGTGAACTGCTCGGCCGCCATCATGTTCTGGGACAGGAACCGCTCGATCCGGCGGGCCCGGTTGACCAGCTGCTTGTCCTCTTCGGACAGCTCGTCGATACCCAGAATCGCGATGATGTCCTGAAGGTCCTTGTAGCGCTGCAGGATTCGGATGACTTCCTGCGCCACCCGATAGTGCTCGTCACCAACCACACCGGGGTCCAGGATGGTCGAGCTGGATGCCAGCGGGTCCACCGCGGGGAAGATGCCCTTGGAGAACACCGCACGCGAGAGCTCGGTGGTGGCGTCCAGGTGCGCGAACGTGGTGGCCGGCGCCGGGTCGGTGTAGTCGTCAGCGGGCACATAGACGGCCTGCATCGACGTAATCGAGCGTCCCCGCGTCGAAGTGATTCGCTCCTGCAGCTCGCCCATCTCGTCAGCCAGCGTGGGCTGGTACCCCACGGCTGACGGCATGCGGCCCAGCAGTGTGGACACCTCCGAGCCGGCCTGGGTGAACCGGAAGATGTTGTCGATGAACAGCAGCACGTCCTGGCCGGCCTCATCGCGGAACCACTCCGCCATGGTCAGCGCGGACAGCGCAACCCGCATACGGGTGCCGGGCGGCTCGTCCATCTGGCCGAACACCAGCGCGGTGTCCTTGAGCACGTTGGCTTCCTGGAGCTCGACCCACAGGTCGTTGCCCTCACGGGTGCGCTCCCCCACGCCGGCGAACACCGAAGTACCACCGAAGTTGCGGGCGATACGGTTGATCATCTCCTGGATCAGCACCGTCTTGCCCACGCCGGCACCACCGAACAGCGCGATCTTGCCACCACGCACATACGGAGTCAGCAGGTCGACGACCTTCAGGCCGGTCTCCAGCATCTCGGTGCGGGGCTCGAGGTCCTCGAAGGCCGGCGGCTTGCGGTGAATCGACCAGTGCTCGAAGTCTTCTCCGTAGCCGGGTTCGTCCAAGCAGTCCCCGAGCGCGTTGAAAACGTGCCCCTTGACGCTTTCACCAACCGGAACCGAGATCGGCCGCCCCGTGTCAGTGACCTCCGTACCACGGACCAGGCCGTCGGTGGGCTGCAACGAAATCGTGCGCACCAAGCTGTCGCCGAGGTGCTGCGCCACCTCCAACGTGAGGGTCTTCGCGAGCGACCCGAAGTCGATCTTTGCGTGCAGAGCGTTGAACAGCTCGGGAACGGACCCGCGGGGGAACTCGACGTCGACGACGGGCCCGGTGACCCGCACCACGCGGCCGCTGGTCTCTGAACTTGCAGACTTGTCAGTCTTTTCGGCTGTAACAGTCATATCTTTCCGCTTCCTCGTGGGCCTGTCTAGCGAGCGTCCGCCAGCGCGTTTGCGCCACCGACGATTTCGCTAATCTCCTGGGTGATCTGGGCCTGGCGCTCCCGGTTTGCCATCAGTGTCAGCGCCTTGATCAGGTCGTCGGCGTTATCGGTCGCCGACTTCATCGCCCGCTGACGCGACGCTAGCTCCGACGCCGCGGATTCGAGCATTGCCGCATACACGCGGGTAGTCAGATACCTCGGCAAAAGAGACTCGAACAGCGTGGTCCCATCCGGTTCAAATGAGTACAGCGTCCGCGGGCCGGTTTCCTCGACATATTCCACGACCATGGGCGCCATCCGGCGGGCCTCCGTCGACTGCGACAACATCGATTTGAACTCGGTAAACACAATGTGCAGTTCGTCGACGCTCTGCTCGTTGTTGGTCTGCAGGTCCTCGCCTTCGCCAGCACCCAGCATGAACGCATCTACCAGGGTGGAAGCGATCTCCGCGGCGTTCTCGTACTTGGGCTGCTCGGAGAAACCCGTCCACGATTGGGCGATGTCCCAATTGCGGAAGGTGTAGTACGCCAACGCCTTGCGGCCCACAACATAGAGAACCGGTTGCTTGCCCTCGTCACGCAGCAGCGAGAAGAGCTCCTCGGACCGCCGGAAGACATTGGCGTTGTACGCACCGCAAAGACCGCGGTCAGACGACACCACCAAGACCCCCGCCCGCTTCGGCTGGGGATGCTCGACCAGCAACGGATGGTCCAGAGCGGCGTCGGCGGCCAAAGTGGTGAGCATCTGTGTGATCTGGTCGGCGTAAGGCCGGGCGGACTCGAGTCGAGCCTGCGCCCTGGCGATGCGCGACGTCGCGATCAGCTCCTGAGCCTTGGTGATCTTCTTGATCGATCCGGCCGAGCGGATCCGTCCACGCAGTTCGCGAAGTGTGGCAGCCATCTCATATACCTACGTGTGCTATTTCTTCTTCTGCGGCGCGGGCTTCTTGACCTTCACCGATTCTTTGCCCAGATCTTCCTCATCCATGGCCTCGACATGCTCGTCGGGGACCACCGATTCACCAGTGGACGACGCGAAGCCCTTCTTGAAGTGGTTGATCACCTTGGTCAGGGCTTCCTCGGTCTCCTCAGTGAGCTTCTGCGTGTCGCGAATGGTGCTCAGCAGGTTCTCTTCGGAGGCCCGAATGTGATCCAGCAGTTCGGTTTCGAAGCGCCGGACGTCCTCGACGGGCACCGAGTCCAGGTGACCGCCGGTACCCAGGAAGATGGAGATGACCTGCTCTTCGACCGGCATCGGCTGGTACTGCGGCTGCTTGAGCAGCTCCACCAGCCGGGCGCCGCGGTCCAGCTGCGCCTTCGACGTGGCGTCCAGGTCGGAAGCGAAAGCGGCGAAGGCTTCCAGCTCACGGTACTGCGACAGATCCAGACGGAGGCTTCCCGCCACCTCTTTCATTGCCTTGATCTGGGCCGCACCACCGACGCGGGACACCGAGACACCGACGTTGATGGCCGGGCGAACGCCCTGGTTGAACAGGTCGGTCTCGAGGAAGCACTGGCCGTCGGTGATCGAAATGACGTTGGTGGGGATGTAGGCCGAAATGTCGTTGGCCTTGGTCTCGATGATCGGAAGACCGGTCAACGAGCCGCCACCGAGTTCGTCGGACAGCTTCGCGCAGCGCTCCAGGAGCCGCGAGTGCAGATAGAACACGTCGCCCGGATATGCCTCACGGCCAGGCGGACGGCGCAGCAGCAGCGAGATCGCCCGGTATGCCTCAGCCTGCTTGGTCAGGTCGTCGAAGACGATCAGGACGTGCTTACAGTCGTACATCCAGTGCTGAGCGACAGCCGAACCAGTGTATGGGGCAAGCCATTTGAAGCCGGCGGAGTCGGACGCGGGCGCCGCGACGATGGTCGTGTAGTCCATCGCGCCGCCCTCTTCCAGGGCGCGCCGCACCGAAGCGATCGTGGTGCCCTTCTGCCCGACGGCCACGTATACGCAGCGCACCTGCTTCTTGGGATCACCGATCTCCCAGTTCTGGCGCTGGTTGAGGATGGTGTCGACGCAGACCGCGGTCTTGCCGGTCTTGCGGTCGCCGATGATCAGCTGGCGCTGACCGCGGCCGATCGGGGTCATGGCGTCGATCGCCTTGATACCGGTCTGCAGCGGCTCCTTGACGCTTTGACGCTGGACCACCGACGGCGCCTGCAGCTCGAGGGCGCGCCGCGTCTCGGCCTCGATGTCTCCGCGGCCATCAATCGGCTGACCGAGCGGGTTGATCACCCGGCCCAAGAACGCGTCGCCGACGGGAACCGACAAGACTTCGCCGGTGCGCTTGACCTGCTGGCCTTCTTCGATGTTTTCGAAGTTACCCAGGATCACCGCGCCAACACTGTGTTCGTCGAGGTTGAGGGCCACGCCGAGCACACCGCCGGGGAACTCGAGCAGCTCCTGAGTCATCACGGACGGTAAACCTTCGACGTGCGCGATACCGTCCCCGGCGTCGACAACGGTGCCGACTTCCTCCCGGGAGGTATCCGAGGTGAAGGAGCCTACGTACTCTTCGATCGCGCTCTGAATGTCATTAGCGGAGATTGTCAACTCGGCCATGGCTGCTGTCTTCCTACTTTTGGGTTGTGCTGGCTAGTTCGTGTTCAGTCGGGCTTCGTCATCAATCAGGCAACTGAGCCTCGGCAGCGGTCAAACGCGACGAGAGCGTTCCGTCGATCACTTCGTCACCCACGGCAATCGACAGACCCCCCAACAAGGTGGGATCCGTTTGAAGCTGCACAGTCACGGGGTGACCGTAGATGCGACTCAGCACCTCAGTAACGCGGGTGCGCTGTGCATCGCTGAGCTCGGCGGCCGCGCTGACTTGTGCGACAACCTCCCCGCGGCGGGCCACGGCCACCTCGGCCAGCAGCAGCGCCGCGTCCTCGGCCGGCTGACCTCGCAGGAGTTCGACCGTCTGAGACAGCAATGCGACGGCAATCGGATTGACGCTGCCCGCGCTGTCGAGGACTTTGCGCAGCAATCCAACTCGGCCCTCGGCCGGAACCACATAGTCGCCGAGCAGGATGGAAAGGCGCGGTTGCGCGTCCAAGATGCGGGAGAACCGGAACAGCTGGTCCTCGACCTCGTCGACCTGTCCGTCACGCTGGGCGACTTCCAGTAGGGCCTGCCGAGACACGTGCTCGATCGCGTCGATCAGATCCGAGCTTGCCGACCACCGCTCCGTGACGGCGGCTCGCAGGATATCCAGCGCGGGATTGCCGACCTGGCCGGATATCAGCCGCTCCAACAGCCGAATCCTGGGTGCTGCGTCTTCGGCGGGCACCGTGAGGTAGCGGGTGACGATGACTTCGCGTTGGAGAAGTTGGGCTACCGACACGAGGTCGCTGGCGAGAGCCGAAAGCGCCGCATTGTCCAGGCCCTTGGCCAAACCGGCGAACTTGTCGACCAAGCTGCCCAGCGCCCGCCGGCTGGCCCACCGCATCTTGGCCGCCACCGGACGCTCGACTTCCGCCGCTGCCGGCGCCATCGCGTCGAGCTCGTCGAGGAAGCGGTCGACCGTGGCCGCCTGCTGCCCTGGGTCGGAAACGTGGTTGCGCACCAATTCGCTTGCCTGGCGGACTGATTCGTGGCCCAGCTCCAATCGCAGCTGACGGGTCAGCTGAGTCCGGAGCAGCTCGACCTGACGAGACCCTTGGACCTTGATCCGTTCGGCTTCGACACCCGCCTGGGTCTGCATCTGCGCCGTGATGCGCTTGGCATCTTCCTTGGCCTCTGCGACGACCTGCACCGCCTCCGCCTTGGCGGCCTCCACCGCCTTACTGTGCGCGGTGGTCGACTCCGTGAGCCGCACGGCGGCGGTAGCCGCGTCTGCCAATTGCTGGCGAACCGTGTCCTGGCGCGCTGCCATCATGCGCCGCACCGGCGGCACCACGTAACGCCACACCAGAAAAACGATGGCCGCGAAACCAACCAGCTGTCCGATGAATGTCGACATGGTTTGCTACCCCGCCGCGGCTGGGGTAGTCACGTCGACACCGACGATCCGGTTGGCCAGCGTCGCCGACATCGCTCCCACGTTGGCACGCAAATCCAGTTCCACAGCGTCCCTCTCGCGCTTCAGTTGCTCGTTGGCCTGCTGCAATGTCGATGCCACTTCCTGTTCAGCGTGGGCACGCGCATCCTCGACGACCTTACGACCCTCGGCCCGGGCGTTGTCGCGATAGGACGACGCCTGTACCCGACCCTCGGCCATGGCTTTCTCGTAGTCGGCCTGGGCGGCCGCGAACTGCTCGGCCGATTTCTTGTTGTCGGCCAGCGTCTTGGCAACCATCGCGTCGCGTTCACGCAACACCTTCAGGATCGGCGGTACGACAAATGTGCCGATGACCGCAAGCACCACCAAGAAAATGGCCAGCACGAAGAAAAACGTTCCGTTGGGAACGAGGAAGTTGTTTGTGCCGCCTTCCTCTGCTGCCTGGCCCGCAGCCAGGACAATAGAGTTCACGTCATCCATTACTACCCATCACAACCATTTCAACGGTTACAGCTGCCGAATTACTTAACGGGCGTGGCGAAGACGAACAGCGCCATAAACGCCAGGTTGATAAAGTAGGCGGCCTCAACCAGACCGACGGTGATGAAGAACGGCGTGAACAGCCGTCCCTGCGCCTCAGGTTGGCGGGCAACGCCGGAGATCAGAGCGTTACCGGCGATACCGTCACCGATACCGGCGCCGATCGCGCCACCAGCCATGATCAGTCCACCGCCGATGAGGGCGCCGGCAACGATAGTGGGGTCCATTACTTTATCCTCCTTGATAACTCTGGTAGCGGTTTACCAGGTTCCAGTACTGGTATTGGGTCGGGATTTTCTAGGCAGTTTCTCGCAGTTTTAGTGGTGGTCCTCTTCTAGCTCCATCGCTTGGCTGAAGTACAAGATCGTCAGCAGCGCGAAAATGAAGGCCTGAATCGCGCCGACGAACAAGTCGAAGGACTTCCAGATCGCATTCGGCGCCCACATGATGTAGGGCGGGAAGAGCGCGATGAGCGCGACCAAAATGCCGCCGGCAAAGATATTGCCGAAAAGACGCAGCGACAGCGAGATCGGCTTGGCGATTTCTTCGACGAGGTTGATCGGCGCCAGGATTGCCACGTGCCCCTTGAGCAGCTTGATGGGGTGGCCGACAATGCCGCGACGCCAGATACCGGCCGCGTGGTAGCAGACGAAGACGAACAGCGCCAGCGCCAGCACGTAGTTGATGTCTGCGGCGGCGGGCTTGAGCAACTCGGTGGCCTGCCCGTGTTCGTCGGTGTACTGCACCGGGAGGACCGACAGCCAGTTCGAGATCAAGATGAAGACGAAGATGGTCACCGCGAGCGGCAGCACGAAGGGCGCGATCCGCATCCCGATTGCGCTTTCTATCTGGCCGCGCATCTGGATGGTGATCGCTTCGAAGAACAGCTGCACCCCACCGGGCACCGCGGTCGAGGTGACCTTCGAGCGCAGGTAGAACGCCAACGCGAGCACGATGAGCGCGGCGATCGCCGTCGACAGCACCGTGTCGGTGTTGACGGTCATGCCCAGCCAGGTCGCGGTGTGGTGCTCGCCGACCTCAATCTGGGCGGCCAGGATCGACTCAGTCATCGCTGGCGGTACTCCCTTCCGATCCCTTGAAAACGCCACTATCCGAGCCGACGGGCTGGTTCTGCGCATCGTCGGCCGCAAAGTCCCCGGTACGCAGCTTCTTCCAGACCGGCAGTGCCGTGGATGCCACCAGCAGCAGCTGGAAGAGCGCCAACCCGAACACCACGCCAAGTCCGGCCGGCCGGAAAATATACGCGATGATCAGCGCCATGATGGTAATGACCGCGACTCGAGAGGCCGAGTTGAGGGCCATCGACCTTTTCAGCGGGTGGTCCCGGCCGGTGATCGACTCCACCGAACGCCGGACCAACAGGGCGTTGAGCAAACCGAGCAGCAGCCCGATGCCAAGAAACACTCCGACCATCAGGTGACCGAAGAGTCCGGCGACCACAGTGGCAACCGCGGTGAGTCCAAGGCTGATCACCAATAGACGAACCGGACGGAAAGCAACAGAGGGAAACACCAACGGCGCGTCCTGCGCTGGTGTTGTCACTGCAGCACCTCAATCCCCGGTTAGTGGAGCGGAAACCGCCCGATCGACTGATCGGTGGCCCGCCGAGCGTATCGCAACGGTTGGGCTGGTTTCACCCAAGGGGTAGCTCCCTGTGTCCGTCGTTAACTGGCGCGGTCGGATAGGCATCCGCCGGGCCGGGGGCCGGCAACCCACGAGGTTTATTTCGGGGCTCTACCAGGACCGTACCACAAGGTAGATGCCACTACTACCGCCTGTCGTAGACGTGCCCTAGTCCGGGTCGTAGTAGTCGTCGCGACGACGCAGCAACGGGATCGCTGTCACAACCCCGGCGACGACCAGTGCGCCGAGCATCACCGCCGCGGTGTGGCGAGGGTCCACGAAGATCGTGCTGGCCGCCCCGAAGGCGACGATGCCCACCCATAGGTAGATGAGCAGCACGACCCGGCGATGCGAATGGCCGATCTGCAGCAAGCGGTGGTGAAGATGCATCTTGTCGGGGCTGAATGCGCTTCGTCCGGCGCGGGTGCGGCGCACGATTGCCAGTAACAGGTCCAGCATCGGCACGAACATCACCGCCACTACCAGCAAGAACGGCGATAGCAGGGCAAACACGTCCCGGGCCCCATAGGCGTTCTGGGAGATGGGCCCCGCGGCGGTGGTGGAGGCCGCGGCCAGCATCAACCCGACCAGCATCGAACCGGAATCGCCCATGAAGATCTTGGCTCGGTGGAAATTGTGCGGCAAGAACCCGAGACAGGCCCCTGCGAGCACCACCGAGATCACCGCCGGCGGATAGAACAGTACGTCGCCGCCATGGTCACGAAGCAACCCCACCGAGAAGGTGCAGATCGCCAAGGCCGTGATGAGGCCCAGCCCAGCCGCCAGCCCATCGAGTCCGTCGACGAAGTTCATGGCGTTGACGATGGACACGGTCAACGCGAGGGTGAGCAAAATGGACGAGGCTTGGTCCAAGACGATGGTCCCGACACCACCCAGCGGGATGTAGAGCACGCTCCAGGCGACGCCCATGGTGACCAGCACGCTAGCTGCGGTGATCTGACCGGCAAACTTCGTCAGGGCATCCAGACCCCACCTGTCATCGATCAGACCGATACCCATGATCACCGCACCCGCGACGAGCACCGCGGGCATGCCGGTCGAATAGACGAACCCGCGGGTGAGGGCGGGAAGTTGGGAGGCGAGAAAGACCGCGGCGAGCACCCCGAGGAACATCGCCAGCCCACCCATGCGAGGGGTGGGTGTCACGTGGACGTCGCGTTCGCGCGGGTAAGCGACCGCGCCCAGGCGAGTCGCCAAGACGCGAACCGGCCCGGTCGCGAAATACGTGATGATCGCTGCGGTTAACCCGACGAGCGCAAGCTCACGCAGCGGGACACCGGCAATAGCCGCGCCCGGCCGCAGCGCCCAGCGGCAGCCACCACGACGGTGCTATGCGGTCAGCGTTGTCGCGTCCACTCCGAGCACGTCAGCGATCCGCTCGGCGCTGACCGGTCCCGGACGCAGGATGCGCGGGGCCCCGGTGAGGTCGACGATCGTCGAGGCGGCCTGCTGCGCCGCGGGACCACCATCCAGGTAGACGTCGACCAGATCGCCGAACTGATTACGTGCATCCGCGACGTCGACCGCCGGCGGCTGCCCCGAGACGTTGGCGCTGGAAACCGCCATGGGGCCCACCTGGCGCAACAACTCGATGGCCACCGGGTGCAACGGCATGCGCAGCATCACGGTGCCGTGCGCGTTGCCGAGGTCCCACTGCAGGGACGGCGCTTGCACCACAACCAGGCTCAAGGCGCCCGGCCAGAATGCACGGATCAGTTCACGCGCTCCAGCGGGCATCGAGAAAACCAGCCCCTCGATGGTGTGCCAGGAGCCCACCAGCACGCCCACCGGCATATCGCGCCCGCGCCCCTTGGCCGACAGCAGCGCGTTCACCGCGGCACTGTCGAATGCGTCGGCACCGATCCCATAGACGGTGTCCGTCGGCATGACGACCAGCCGACCGGCTTTGAGCGCCCCTGCCGCAGAAGCGATCCCGTTGGAACGCTGGTCGGGGTCGGCGCAGTCGAACACCTCACTCATGGGCGCTGGCCCTCCTTCGCATTCGCTTCGCCCCGCATCCTCACCGCAGCCGTCACCGAACCAGCCTCTTGACGGCGGTCACGAACCTTGACCGTCCGGCCAGATCTTGCCGAGCCACGATGTCCTCGAAAACGCCTGCGCTTTCGATACATTCAACGGTCTGCCGCGCGGTGGTGTCGTCGTGTTCGACGGCGAACCGCCCACCGGGACGCAACCAACGGCCGGCCAGCCGTACGACGTGGGGTATCACCGCCATCCCGTTCGGCCCTCCAAACAGCGCACGATGCGGATCATGCTGTGCTACTTCAGGTTCCAGAACAGCGCCGTCGGGAATGTATGGCGGGTTGGTCACCACGAGGTCGACCTGTCCATCGAGTTCGGGCATCAGCCCCGGGGTGGTGACATCGGCTCGCACCAGTTCCACCTTGGTGCCCACGGAATTGCGGTGTGCATACTCGAGCGCAGCGGCCGAATCGTCGACGCCAAGAATCCGCGCCGTGGGCCAACGGTTGGCCAACGCGACTGCCAACGCGCCGGATCCGGTACACAGGTCAACAACGACGGGGTCTTCGGAAAGCTGTTGTGCACCAGCCCATTCCAACACTGCCTCGGTCTCTGGGCGCGGCACGAAGACACCCGGACCGACCTGCAACTCCACCGGCCCAAACTGCACCGTGCCGATGAGATGCTGCAACGGCACCCTGCGTGATCGGGCGGTCACCATGTCTTGGTACTGACCGAGAGCATCGGAATCAAGCGGATCGTCAGGCAGGTACAGCAGACCGCGGTCGGCGCCGGTCAGGTGAGCGGCCAACCATTCGGCATCACCACGTGCAGAGTCGATCCCGGCTTCGGCAAGAAGCGCCGCAGCGGAGTCGATCGCGTGGCGCAGCGAGGTCATGACTGCTGCAGCCGGGCCTGTTTGTCAGCGGCAGCCAGTGCGTCGAATAGAGCGTCCAGATCGCCATCGAGGACCTGGTCGAGGTTGTGGGACTTGTAGCCGATTCGGTGATCGGTGATCCGGTTCTCGGGGAAGTTGTAGGTGCGGATGCGTTCGCTACGGTCCACGGTTCGTATCTGGCTGGCCCGATCCGCCGAGGCGTCAGCCATCGCCCGCTCTTCGGCGATCGCCTGCAGACGAGCCCCGAGCACCCGCATGGCACGGATCTTGTTCTGCAGCTGTGAGCGTTCGTTTTGGCAGGTGACCACGATCCCGGTGGGCAGGTGGGTAATCCGCACCGCGGAGTCGGTGGTGTTGACCCCCTGGCCGCCCTTGCCCGACGACCGGTAGACGTCGATGCGCAGGTCCGACTCGTCGATCTGCACCTCGCCGACTTCCTCGGGCTCGGGGTAGACAAGTACGCCGGCCGCCGAGGTATGCACGCGACCTTGAGATTCGGTTACCGGGACCCGCTGCACCCGGTGCACCCCGCCCTCGAACTTCATCCGCGACCACACGCCGTCGGCCGTGTCGCCCTTGCTGGCGATGGCCAGCGTCGCGTCCTTGTAGCCGCCCAGATCCGAGGTGGTCTCCCCGAGCACCGTCACGGTCCAGCCGTGCCGTTCGGCATAGCGGATATACATTCTGGCCAGGTCGGCAGCGAATAGCGCCGATTCTTCGCCACCCTCGCCAGACTTGACTTCGAGCACGATGTCGTCGGCGTCATGCGGGTCCCGCGGCGCCAACATGTCGGTGAGCTGCGAGTCCAGTTCGGCGACCCGGGCCTCCAGTTCGGCGGCTTCGGCGGCAAACGACTCGTCGGTGGCCGCCAATTCGTGCGCGGTCTCCAGATCTTCGCGCGCGGCTACCAGCTTGCGGTAGGTGGCCACGATCGGCGCCAAGCGGGCAAACCGACGTCCGGCTTTGCGCGCCTCGTCGGGCCTGCTGTGCAGTTCTGGATCCGCCAACGCGCGCTCAAGGTCTGCGTGTTCGGCGAGCAGGACGTCAATCGTCTGCACCGGCGCTGCCATCTCACACCTCCTGCCAGCTCTTACCGCAAACACGAACCGACGCCCGGCCTGTGCTGCTCATGCACAGTTCGGGCGTCGGTAATCCAGCTACTTGTCGGCCGCCGCCTGGTCCTTGTCGGCTCCGGCCTTGCGCTTGCCGTAGCGACGCTCGAAGCGGGCAACCCGACCACCGCTGTCGAGGATCTTCTGCTTGCCGGTGTAGAACGGATGGCACTGCGAGCAAACCTCGGCCACGATACGGCCGCCCTGCTTGGTGCTCCGCGTCTGGAACGTGTTTCCGCACCCGCAGACCACGGTGGTCTCCTCGTAGGTGGGATGAATGTCAGATTTCATGCTGTCCTCTTCGATCGTCGGCCGCTCGTGGCCTCCGGTGCTCCCCGATGTTCAAGCGGCGGTCAGGCTTAACTCAAGAACCTGAGGCGGTTCTGGGTGGTCGAGCCTCGATTATGCCAGGTCAACCACCATCACCCCAAACACCGAGATTTGCGCGGGCATTCCCTGGCACCCGCAGCCGGTGTATTGCTCTAGTCGTTGTCCATATTCCCTGGTGTGGTCTTGGAGACCTGCACGAGGAACTCGTAGTTGTTCTTGGTCTTACGCAGCTGCGACATCAGCAGGTCGATGGCCTGGTGGGAATCCAGGCCGGACAGCACGCGACGCAGCTTGTGGACGATGGCGAACTCATCAGGTGAGAGCAGCAGCTCATCTTTACGGGTACCCGACGGGTTCACGTCGACCGCGGGGAAAACGCGCCGCTCGGCGATCTTGCGGTCCAGCTTGAGCTCGGCGTTACCGGTGCCCTTGAACTCTTCGAAGATGACGGTGTCACCGGTGGAGCCGGTCTCGACCATCGCGGTCGCGATGATGGTCAGCGAGCCGCCCTCTTCAATGTTGCGTGCCGCACCCAGGAATCGCTTGGGCGGGTACAGCGCGGTGGAGTCGACACCGCCGGAGAGAATCCGGCCCGATGCCGGCGACGCGTTGTTGTAGGCACGTCCCAACCGGGTGATGGAGTCCAGCAGCACCACGACGTCTTTGCCCTGCTCCACGAGGCGCTTGGCTCGCTCGATGGCCAGCTCCGCGACCGATGTGTGGTCGGATGGCGGACGGTCGAACGTTGAGGCGATGACCTCACCCTTGACCGAACGCGTCATGTCGGTGACCTCCTCGGGCCGCTCGTCGACGAGCACGACCATGAGGTGGCATTCCGGATTGTTCTTGGTAATGGCGTTGGCGATGTCCTGCAGGATCGTCGTCTTACCGGCCTTGGGGGGCGAGACGATCAGCGCGCGCTGGCCCTTGCCAATCGGCATGATCAGATCGATGACCCGCGTGGTCAGCCGCTCTGTGGTGGTTTCCAAGCGAAGACGCTGGTTGGGATAGAGCGGCGTCAGTTTGCCGAATTCGGGCCGCTTCTTGGCGTCCTCGACCGATCCCCCATTGACGCTGTCCAAACGCACCAGCGGGTTGAATTTTTGTCGTTGGTTAGGCTGCTCGCCTTCACGCGGAACCCGAACGGCGCCGGTGACCGCGTCGCCGCGGCGCAGGCCGTTCTTGCGCACCATGTTCATCGACACGTAGACGTCGTGCGGGCCGGCAAGGTAGCCGGAGGTACGGACAAAGGCGTAGTTGTCGAGCACGTCAAGAATGCCGGCGACCGGCTGGACGACGTCATCCTCACGCAACTCGGCGTCGGAACCGTCACCCGAGCGCTCCCCACGACGCCGGCGGTCGCGGAATCGGCGTCCTCGCCGGCCCTGCCGCCCTTCGCCATCGTCTTCGCCGCGCGATTGCTGGCCACCCGAGCCCTGCTGGCCGGCGCCTTGGTCACCGCCCGACTCCGCTGCTCCCCCGTCAGTCTTGGCGTCTTCTTGAGCCTTTTCCGGCGCCTTCTGATTGTTGTCGGCATCGCCGCCGGCGGCCCGCTTCCCGCGTTTATCTGGGCTTTCGCCAGCCGAGTCGGCGCCGTCACGTGACGACGTTCCCGAGTCACGCGAGGATCTGCGCCGCTCGCGGCGCACCGTGTCGCCGGATGAGGCGTTTTGCTCCTGTTGAGGAGCGTCTTTGGTGGCCTCGTTGACCGCTGGGGCCTCGGTACTCGCCGAGGACTTCTGTTCGCCGGAATCTGGGGTCGGCTCGGCGGCCGCGGGCGTGCCGTTGGCGCGGTCCCGAAATTCTTGGATCGCGGCGATCAGCTCGTTCTTACGCATGCCCGACGTCCCCTTGACACCAACTTGGTTGGCCAGCGCGCGCAGTTCGGGCAGCACCATGGTGGCCAGCGCGCCGGTCGGCGCAGCAGTATTGAGGTCGGAACTGTCTTTTGTCACGGAATCCGACTTCTTATCAGCGTCGGTGCTTTCGCCAGCCGTGATGAGGTCCGTATCAGTCACGGAATTCCTTTCTTTCCCCCGCTTGATTACGTCATACGAGGGTTCGTTGCATTCAGCCAAATAGCCGAGTGCGCCCAATCATCGACTCCCCAACGGTGGTCGCCAGGATCTGCGGCGAATACGGCGAACCTCGTCCCCGAGAAGAATTGGTGGTGTCCTAGCTGCAAGGCAGTATGTGTGCAGAAGCAGATGCTGCGATTGCTGGACGGCTCCGAGGATAGCCCGCTTCCTGGCCGGAAGCAAGCAAACCCCCCGCAGGTTGTCAATCAGTCGCTGAATGCCACTCCGGGCTTCCACCGGACCCTGTCACCCGCGGTCATCGCGGTAATTGTGAATCCATTTGCGGCGCCGTACTCGACCGCTTCCGGCGGCAAGTCCGGGTTGGTGGTCAACGCAATCAGCGCCGGTCCAGCCCCAGAAAGAGTCGCTGCCACTTTATGACGCCGCAACAGCTGCAAATATTCCGCCGAGGCCGGCATTGCCGAGGCACGCTGGGGCTGATGGAGGACGTCTTCGGTGGCCGCCATCAACAAATCGGGCCGTTGGGTGAGGGCAACCACGAGCAATGCGGCGCGGCTGATGTTGAATCGCGCATCGTCATGGCTGACCAAGTCAGGCAGCAGCACCCGAGTCTCCGCGGTCGAGGAGCGCACCTCGGGAATCGCCGAGAACAAGTGAATATCGGGGTGAAGATCTAGCTGCACGGCCGAGTAGTCGGCACGGTCACCGCAACGCTCAATCCAAGAAACCACCGCACCGCCGAGCACAGCGGCCGCGGCGTTGTCGGGGTGGCCTTCAAATTCCGAAGACAGCTGGATCAGCTGCTGGTCGCTCAATGGCACCCAACCAGCTTGTGAGACAAGGCCGTTGACGGCAGCGAGGCCACCAACTACCGCCGACGCGGACGACCCGAGACCACGGGAATGCGGAATATCGTTGCGGCAGCGCACAATTAGGCCAGCCGCGGAAACGCCCACGGCTCGCAGCCCGTGCTGGATGGCGCGCACAACCAAGTGTTCAGAGTTGAGCGGAACCTGGCCGGCCCCCTCGCCTTCGACCACCACTTCCAACCCGGAATCGATTGTCTCAAGCACGATTTCGTCATAGAGACTCAATGCGAGGCCGAGACTGTCGAACCCCGGGCCGAGGTTGGCACTTGATGCCGCTACGACGGCACTCGCCACCAGACCCGAGGGCAATACCTGTGTCACCGACAGGCCTCAGCAAACTGCGCTGCGCCCGGCTGCGCCGCGCTGGCGATCACCACTACGCCAACCCCAGCTTCTCAACCACCGCGACTGGGTCAACGGGTACCGGAGACACCTTCGGCATGTCTTTGAGCGCGGTGTCGGGGTCCTTCAGGCCGTTGCCGGTGACCGTGCACACCACGGTTGACCCGCGGGCCACCCACCCGTCGTCGATGGCCTTGAGCAGACCGGCGATGCTGGCCGCCGAGGCGGGCTCGACGAACACCCCCTCGGCGCGCGCGACCAGGTGATAGGCGGCAAGGATTTCCTCATCAGTCGCCGCCAGGAAGCGCCCCTTGGACTGCTGCTGCGCCTCCACGGCCGACGTCCACGACGCCGGCGAGCCAATGCGAATCGCGGTGGCGATGGTCTCCGGGTGGTTCACCGGTTCGCCGAGAACCAACGGCGCCGCACCCGCGGCTTGGGTGCCCAACATGCGAGGCAACTTCTCGATAATGCCGTCTCGGTGATACTCGGTGTATCCCTTCCAGTACGCGGTGATGTTGCCCGCGTTACCGACTGGAAGTGCGTGCACATCCGGTGCGACGCCAAGCGCGTCGACGATCTCGAACGCCGCGGTCTTCTGGCCCTCGATACGCACCGGGTTCACGGAGTTGACCAATGAGATGGTCGGGAAGTCGGCAGCCATCTTGCGCGCCAGTTCCAGACAGTCGTCGAAGTTGCCGTCAATCTGGATGATCTTGGCCCCGTGCATGACCGCCTGAGCCAGCTTGCCCATCGCAATCTTGCCCTGCGGGATCAGCACCGCACAGGTGATTCCAGCACGGGCGGCGTAAGCCGCCGCCGACGCCGACGTGTTCCCGGTCGATGCGCACAACACGGCCTGTTGCCCACGCGCCAGCGCGTCGGTCACCGCCATGGTCATGCCCCGGTCCTTGAAGGATCCGGTGGGGTTGAGGCCCTCGACCTTGAGGTGGATCGTGCACCCGGTCTGCTTGGAGAGCCGGGGAGCCGCGATCAGCGGAGTACCGCCCTCGAGCAGGGTGACAGGAGCCCAGTCATCGGCCACCGGGAGGCGGTCCCGGTACGCCGCGATCAAACCGGGCCAGGGCTTGTGGACCGCGGTCGGCGAGGCGCTCACAGGTCGTTGCCTTCCAGTCGCAGCACGCTGGCCACATTTTCGACGACGTCCAAGTCCGCAAGCGCTTCAACGGTTTCCGAAAGTGCGGCATCGGTAGCCAGGTGGGTGACCACCACGATCCGGGCCCCGATGCGTTGGCCGTCTTGGTCCACGACCCCTTCTTGACGCACCTCGGCGATGCTTACGTCGCGCTTGGCGAACTCGGCCGCTACCGCCGACAACACACCCGCCTTATCGGCGACATTCATGCTGACGTAATAGCGCGTAGAGATGAAACCCATTGGTGCCACCGGTAGTTGAGCATATTTGGATTCGCGTGGGCCACGGCTGCCGAGGACCCGGTTGCGCGCGGCCATCACCAGGTCGCCGGTCACCGCCGAGGCGGTTGGCGCCCCACCGGCGCCCTGACCGTAGAACATCAATCGCCCAGCGGCCTCGGCCTCGACCACCACGGCATTGAACGCACCATTGACCGTGGCCAACGGGTGCGACAGCGGCACCAACGCCGGATACACCCGGGCCGAGACCCGTTGCTGACCTTCGTCAGTGGTGAGGCGCTCACAAATCGACAGCAGCTTGATGGTGCAGCCCAGAGCGCGGGCCGAGGCGAAGTCCGCGGGCGTGATCTTGGTGATGCCCTCGCGGTAGACGTCATCCGCGGTCACCCGGGTATGGAACGCGATCGAGGCCAGGATCGCAGCTTTGGCCGCGGCATCAAAGCCCTCGACATCTGCGGTGGGATCGGCTTCGGCATAGCCGAGCGCGCCCGCATCGGCCAGCGCTTTCGCGTAGTCGGCCCCGGTGCTGTCCATTTCGGACAGGATGTAGTTGGTGGTGCCGTTGACGATGCCGGCCACCCGCAACACCGTGTCGCCGGCCAGCGACTGGGTCAACGGACGGATGACGGGAATGGCGCCGGCCACCGCGGCTTCGAAATAGAGATCGACATGTGCGCTTTCGGCCGCCTGCGCCAGTTCACCAGTAGAGGTGGACAGCAACGCCTTGTTGGCGGTCACGACGGATTTGCCGTGCTCGAGCGCGGTCAGGATCGCCTTGCGTGACGGCTCCACCGGACCCATCACTTCGACGACGATGTCGACGTCCTCACGCGAAACGAGCTTCTCAATGTCGTCGGTCAGTAGGTCGATGGGTACACCGCGGTCGTCCGCAACTCGACGCACTCCGACGCCGCGCAGCACCAGTGGGGCGCCGACACGGGCCGCGAGATCATCAGCGCTTTCCTCGATGATGCGGACAACTTCACTACCAACGTTGCCCAATCCGAGCACCGCTACACCGACCGGCTTTACGTCACCGGACACGGGTTACCTCACCTCCAGACTCAAAAGATCATCAACCGTCTCGCGGCGCAGGACCAGACGCGCCTTACCCGCGCGCACCGCCACCACCGCGGGACGGCCAATCATGTTGTAACGACTCGACAGCGAATAGCAGTAGGCACCGGTCGCAGCCACGGCCACCAAGTCGCCCGGCTGCAGGTCGTCGGGCACCCACGTGTCACGCACGATGATATCGCCACTTTCGCAGTGTTTTCCGACCACGCGAGCCAGCATCGCCGGCGCATCACTGACGCGCGAGACCAACCGGACGTCGTACTGAGCGTCATAGAGCGCGGTGCGGATGTTGTCACTCATGCCGCCATCCACGCTGACGTAGCGCCGGTTCGCCGTGGCGCTCACGTCAACGTCCTTGACCGTGCCGACTTCGTACAGCGTGATGGTGCCCGGTCCGGCGATGGCACGTCCGGGCTCGACCACCAACCTGGGCGCGGGCAGGCCCACGGCCGCCGACTCATTGCTCACGATCGCGCCCAGCTTGTCGGCCAACTCCCCTACCGGCGGCGGGTCGTCGGATGACAGATACGAGATACCCAGGCCGCCGCCAAGATCGACCGTCGCAAGCTGCGCGGTCTTTTCCGAACCGAATTCAGCGACCACCTCGCGCAGCAGGCCGATGACACGGTGGGCGGCCAGTTCAAAACCATCCACATCGAAGATCTGGGAACCGATGTGGCTGTGCAGTCCGACCAGCCGCAAGTGGTCGGTCGCAAAGACCCGGCGCACCGCTGCCATCGCCGCGCCGCTGGAGATCGAGAGCCCGAACTTCTGGTCTTCGTGCGCGGTGGAGATGAACTCGTGGGTGTGCGCCTCGACCCCGACGGTGAGACGCACAAAGACGTCCTGGACGATGCCCGCCTCACCCGCGATGGCGTCGAGACGCTCGATCTCGATCATCGAGTCCAGCACGATGTGACCGACGCCGGCTTTGACCGCGGTCGTCAACTCTGCGACCGACTTGTTGTTGCCGTGCAGGGTAATCCGCTCCGGCGGAAAATTGGCGTGCAGTGCGACTGCCAACTCTCCACCGGTGGATACGTCGATCGAGAGTCCCTCTTCGTTCACCCAGCGCGCGATCTCGCTGCACAGGAAGGCCTTGGCCGCGTAGTTGACGTTGTGGCCACCGCCGAATGCCGCCGCGATCTCTTGGCACCGCGAGCGAAAGTCGTCTTCATCGATGACAAACAGCGGCGTCCCGTATTCCCGGGCCAGCTCGGTAAGCGGTACCCCGGCAATCCGGGCACAACCCTGTTCATCACGGGCTGTGTTACGCGGCCAGACATTCGGCGCCAGGTACAACAGCTCTTCGGCAGACTGCGGCCGCTGCGGGCTTTCCGGGTGGCGGCTCTCTTCGGCGTGCCGAGGGCCGGCTGGGTGGACGTTCACATTCTCTCCGGGGCAGTCACTCCGAGAATTCCCAGACCGTTGGCGATGGCTTGCCGCGTGGCCTGACACAGGGCCAAGCGCGCGGTATGCAGCTGCGTGGGCTCCTCGTCTCCCTGCGGCAAGACCCGGCAGGAATCGTAGAACCGGTGGTAGTCACCGGCCAGGTCCTCCAGGTAGCGGCACACCCGGTGCGGCTCCCGCAGTGAGGCAGCGGCCTTGAGCATCCGCGGGAAATCGCCGAGGGTGCGCAGCAGCACGCCCTCCTTCTCGTGGCTGAGCAGCTCGAGATGGTCGGTGTCCGGGATCAACCCGAGTTCGGCCGCGTTGCGGGCCAGCGCCGAGAGCCGGGCATGCGCGTACTGCACGTAGTAGACCGGGTTCTCATTCGACGCCGAGGACCACAGCGCCAGGTCGATGTCGATGGGAGTGTCCACCGAGGAGCGGATCAGGCTGTAGCGCGCCGCGTCCACGCCGATCGCCTCGACCAGATCGTCGAGGGTGATCACGGTGCCGGCGCGCTTGCTCATCCGGACCGGCTGACCGTCACGGACCAGGTTGACCATCTGTCCGATCAGCACTTCGACGGTGGCCGGATCCTCGCCGAAGGCAGCTGCGGCGGCCTTGAGCCGGGCGATGTAGCCGTGGTGATCGGCGCCGAGCATGTAGATGCACAGATCGAAGCCACGTTCCCGCTTGTCCAGGTAATACGCGAGGTCACCGGCGATATAGGCCGGCTTGCCGTCACTCTTGATCACGACACGGTCCTTGTCGTCACCAAAAGAACTGCTGCGCAACCACGTTGCGCCATCTTTTTCGTAGATGTTGCCGGTCTCACGCAGCCGCGCGACGGCCTGATCAACCCGCCCCGTGCTGTGCATCGAGTCTTCGTGGGTATAGACGTCGAAATCCGTGCCGAACTCGTGCAGGGACTCTTTGATGTGGCTGAACATCAGGTCGACGCCGATCTCACGGAACGTCTCGTGCATCTGGGCGTCGGGCAGGCTCAGCGCGTCGGGCGCCTTTTGCAGCACCCGCGCGGCGATGTCGTTGATGTAGGTACCCGCGTAGCCATCGTCGGGAGTCGGCTCACCCTTGGCGGCGGCAATCAGGGAGTTGGCGAATCGGTCGATCTGGGCGCCGTGGTCGTTGAAATAGTATTCGCGCACCACGTCGGCGCCCTGCGTGGACAGCAGCCGGCCCAGGGCGTCGCCAACCGCGGCCCAGCGGGTCCCCCCGATGTGGATGGGTCCGGTCGGGTTGGCCGAAACAAATTCCAGGTTGACCTTGTGCGCGGCCATCAGCTCGGAGTGCCCGAAGCCCGAACCGGCGTCGATGATCGCGTTGACGATCTTGGCCTGCGCCGAGGTCTCGAGGCGCAGGTTGATGAAGCCCGGTCCGGCCACCTCGGCAGAGGCGATGCCGTCGGCCTTCGTCAGCGCCTCGGCGATCCATCCGGCCAGCTCACGAGGGTTAGCACCGACCTTCTTGGCGAGTTGCAGGGCCACATTGCTGGCGTAGTCGCCGTGCTCGGGATTGCGCGGCCGCTCCACCACGACGGTCTGAGGCAGAGCAGACGTGTCGAGGGCATGTTCGCTCAACACCGCGGTAGCGGTGGTTTTGAGCAGCTCAGCCAGGTCGGCGGGGGTCACGATCGTCCATCGTATGGTCTGAGGTGCTCGCACCCCGAATCCATAGCGGTGGCAACGCAGTCACCGCGATGCGCTAGTCTGGCGGAGCTTGTTCATGCCCTTTGGCGCAGCGCGAAGCAATATGCAGTCGATGCGCCCCCGTAGCTCAGGGGATAGAGCGTCTGCCTCCGGAGCAGAAGGCCGCAGGTTCGAATCCTGCCGGGGGCACCACGGGCTTAGGCAACTAGAAGCCGTTTTCGGCCGCCCGCCTAAACATCGAGCGCCCCGGCGTGCACTTCGGAATCCAATCCGTCTGGTTTCAGCAAGTGCAGCACTGGCGGAAGGCTCCAATGACGCACAACACCACCACCCCGACCGAGGCGCACACCGCGCTCAACAACGCTCTGCAGCACCGACGGCACGCGAGCCGTTGCGCCGCCCTGGTGTGCTCGGTGTCCGGCGGCTACGACTTGGCCTACCGGACGAGTACGGAGCCGTCCTCGCGGCCGCTGCGACACGCGAAAGACCGCCAACCTGCGGGAAGAGTGCTGTGGCCCGCCGCGGATGGGCAGCGTTCACCGGAGCCGCAATCGCGGGCGCGGCGTGGGTGCTGCTGCACGCTGACCCGGTCGCGTTCAACCCGGCCGTCGTCGGCTGGCCCCGCAGACTGGGCGCTACTCGGCGTTGCCGGATCAGGAGCAGGATTGATCAACTGTGCCACCAAATAGCACCACATACCTCGTCATCGCAGTCGCGGTCGTCGCCGCATGCCTAGCCGGCGCCATCGCAGGGTTCGCCCGACTTCGGCCAGGCGTGCTGCACGCGCGTCGCTACGTCGCAATCATGGGTTTTGCCTGGCTTCTACTGGCTGTCAGTGCAATCGCCAACGCAATACGGGGATCGCTGTGGGGGACCGTTGGCAGCCTTGTGCTACTGGTCCTAATCCCCACAGCGGTGTACTCGAAGCTACGTAACAATTCCCCAAGCTAGAGCAGGTCACCAGCGCCAGAAGGCCATCCCGACCGGCGACCGCACCCGAGAGCACTTTGTTGCCGCAGCCGGTGCGCACCGGGCGCCACCCTGACATTCGACGACACAGAAGCCGTCTCGAGACATCAGCACGCGCCGGGCTAGATAAACACGTACGGACGCCCATTCACCAGCGAATAGAGTCCGACAAACGCAATCAGCAAGAAAAATAGGGCACTGGACGCCACCTGAGCCAACGCGGTTGCCACATACTGGCCGCCGTACCGCCACAACAGATCCCAAGCCGATTTCACGCCCGCCGACAGGCCGGACAAAGCGTTGGAGACGGCGGTTCCCGCGGCGACCACGACAAGATGCGGGTTATCGAACAAAGCCTGCAACGAGACGGCGTTGGCGGCCTCCGCGCTGGCATACCCACCGGCGCTGGCGTTCACCTGCGCGGCAAACCGATCGTGAAAAGCCACCGCTTGGCTGGCCACCTTCTGATAGTCCTCGGCATGCCCGGAGAACAGGTGCGCGATGCCGGCCGACACTTCGTCGGCGGCCGCGGGCAGCAACTCGACCGTCGAGGCGGCCGCAGCCGCATGCGCCTCGCCCAGCAACACGCCAATCTTCGCGTAATCGTTGGCCGCGGCCGCCACCAGTTCCGGGGCCACCATTACATCTGACATATCGGCCCTCCCACCCAATCGTGGTTTGATCCATCGGCCAGGGGCCAGTATCACACCAAGCCGGCAGCCCAGCAGGCCCTTGCAGCAAACTTTTCTGCCCGATGACAGGCCAGCACCTCGGACCGGGTGTGGCCCTCGACGATGACGGCAGCGACAACCAGGAGAGCATTCGACACCCACCGGCAGTCACGCAATGACCCGATTCGGATGTCTTGAGGCACGCCATTCGCACCATGCGTGGCATGACCGCCATCACCCCTGATAGTGAAATCCGTAGGGCCTGATGCAGCGAGCGGGCGACGTGCGTGATTCGATCAGGGCGCTGTGCCAGCGGCGCGCAGGCATTCGGCTCCGACAGTGCGGTCCCCACCCGCCCCGTCCGATCAGCCCATTAGTACCCCCAACGTAGGGCCTTCGGACCCTCGTTAGGCCTGACCACGGATGCGTAGCATCGGCTCATCCGCGAGGCACACCGCGCCTCTTCCCGGCTTGAGGACCCGATCATGACAACGACACCAACCGAGTCCGCCTCCCCCGTCGAAGCACCCGCGATCGACAACCTACGCACCGCCGAAATCGACGCCATTGTTGATACCGCCGCTGAGGCGGCCCGCGCCTTCCGCAAGCTTGACCAGCAGCAGGTCGACGCGATCGTCGAGGCGATGGTGCGGGCCGGGGTGCGCGCGGCCGGCGAACTGGCCGGTGTGGCGATCGAGGAGACGGGCTTCGGCGTCTTCGAGGACAAGGTTGTCAAGAACTATGTGGCCACCGAATTCCTGCACGACTATCTGCGCGGCAAGAAATCGGTGGGCGTCATCGACGAGGACGTCGAGCACAACATCGTCTATGTGGCCGAACCGATCGGGGTGGTGCTCGGCATTACCCCGGTGACCAACCCGACCTCGACGGTGTTGTTCAAGGCGATCGTGGCCGCAAAGACCCGCAACGCCATTCTTTTCCGACCGTCACCGTATGCGGTGCGCTGCTGCGAACAAAGCATCGAGATCCTGCGCACCGCGGCCGAAGCGGCCGGGATGCCTCCCGGGGCGCTGCAGGTCATCCCCGATGCCGCTCACGAGGTGACGCACTACTTGTTCAAACACCCGAAGGTCGACTTCATCTGGGTGACCGGCGGGCCAAAGATCGTCGCGTTGGCGAACTCGGCAGGAAAGCCGGGGCTCAGTGTCGGTCCTGGGAATGCGCCGATCTACATTCACAAGACCGCAGACCTCAAGGGCGCGGTGGTCGACATACTCATCTCGAAAACGTTTGACTCATCGGTCATCTGCCCGGCCGAGCAGACCTGCATCATCGACGACGAGATCTACGACGAGATGATCGCCGAGTTCGAGCGGATGGGGGCCCAGTTGCTCACCGCCGACCAGGCGAAGGCGGTGGCCGAGTTCGCGTTTGGTTGTGGCGACAAGGTCTCCCTCGATGCGGTCGGGCAGAAGGCGCCAGAACTGGCCGCCCGGGCCGGATTCAGCGTGCCTCCCACGGTGAAAGTGCTGCTGGCGCAGTTGCCGTCGGACTTGGACGAACTCGCCGCCCACCCACTGGTGCAGGAGAAGCTGATGCCGGTGCTCGGGGTGGTGCGCGCGCGCAGTGTGCAGCACGGCATCGACGCCGCCGTCTTGGTCACCGAGCACGGCGGGTTGGGCCATACCTCGGCGATCTACGCCAACGACGACGACGTCATCGAGGCATACGGGTTGGCGGTTCGCACCGGCCGCATCCTGGTCAACGCGCCAACCGCGGTCGGAGCGCTCGGCGGGGTCTACAACAATCTGACACCCACGTTCTCGCTGGGCTGTGGCACCTGGGGCGGATCGAGCACCACCGAGAACGTCAACTATCGCCAGTTGCTCAACATCAAGACGGTGTCGCGGCGGCGCACGCCGCCGCAATGGTTCCGCGTGCCGTCCAACACCTACTTCAACGAAGGGGCACTGGACAATCTGCGCGAGCTCGACTGCGAGACCGTCGTGGTGGTAACCGACGCACTGACCGAGGAGCGCTGCGTGGCAAGTTGCGCGCCCAGCACGTGCAGGTGTTCAGCGAAGTGACACCCGAGCCCGACGAGACGACCATCCGCCGCGGTGTCGCGCTCATGCAGCGGGTGCAGCCCGATCTGCTGATCGCCATCGGCGGCGGTTCGGTGCTCGACGCCGGCAAGGCGATGCGGCTGTTCTACGAGCACCCGGAGAAAAGCCTCGACGCTTTGACGATGCCCTTCCTCGACCCGCGCAAGCGGGTGGCTGACTATCCGACCGACCGTCATCGCATCCAACTCGTTGCTGTCCCAACGACATCGGGCACTGGGTCGGAAGTTTCGCCGGCGGCGGTGTTGACCGTTGGCGGGAAGAAGGAGACGCTCGTCGACTACAGCTTGGTCCCCGACCTGGCGATCGTGGACCCGGTGCTGACCTCGTCAATGCCGCAGAAGCTGACCGCGGACACCGGCATCGACGCGCTGACCCACGCGCTGGAGGCGATCGTGTCGATCTTCGCCTCGCCCTACACGGATGCGTTGTGCGCCCAGGCGGTACGGCTGATCTTCGATGCCCTGCCCAGGGCGTACGACGATCCCGACGATCTGTCCGCCCGAACGAGCATGTCCAATGCGGCGACGCTTGCCGGCCTGGCCTTCTCGAATGCCTTCGTCGGGACCAATCATGCCCTCGCCCACGCCGTTGGTGCGAAATTCTCGGTCCCCCATGGCCGGGCGAACGGCATCTTCCTGCCGCACGTGCTGCGCTACAACGCAAGTCTGCCTACCAAGTTCATGCCCGCGCCTGGATATTCGGCGTACATCGCACCGGATAAATACGCGCAACTCGGCCAGCTGGTGTTTGGTGGCCATCTTCCCGACGACAGCCGCCAGCGATTGTTCGCAGGGGTCGACGATCTGCTGGACCGACTGGACATGCCGAGATCGCTGCGGGAATTCGGGGTTGACGAGCAGGGATTCCTGGCCGCGCTGCCGACGCTGGCGATGACCGCGTTCGAGGACCTCAGCAACCGCACCAACCCGCGGATGCCGCTGGTCAGCGAGATCACCGATTTGCTTCGGCTGGGCTACTACGGTGACACCGGCGTTGGGGAGCCGGCCCTGGCGCCGATCAAGCCCGGGGATGTTGATGGACGGTCCGTTTAGGCGGCGCCAATGATTCGTCATTGGCCACCGGTTCGCCGCGCAGGTTCAAACTCCACGAGATCTTCGGAGTCACCCGCAGATACGGCTGATCACCGGCTACCACCTCGGCGGTGCCGTACACACGCAGAAACCGGGGACTCCAGGGCTGCGTGGACACCAAATCGTCGATGACCAATGCGATCTTGTTGTTGCCGTCCAAGACGTTGTGGTGGCGCCGTGTCTTCGATGGCTCAAAGCCGCCGATGTTGATGTAGGTCCCATCGAACTCGAAACCGACCGGGACGACATCGGGTTGACCGTCATCGTCGACCGTCGCGATCCTGGCCAGCGGCTGGCTCTTCATGAATGCGACCTCATCATCACTGAAACTCATCGAAATGCCTTTCTGGACAGTGCAGAAATTACTTGGCCCGGAAAAGATCAACGGTCATGGCGCCACTAAGAGAGGCGGTTCGCGATGGTACCGTCATGGACGAACCACGGCCTGATCCGATAGGTCCTGGCTCCGCTGGTGTGCATGGGATCGGCGTCAGCGATCGCCTGGGCCTCGACCACCGAGCCGGCGCGGTAGATCAGCAATCCGTCGCCTTCGAAGTAATCGCCGCCGTCGGTCCACAACGGGCCGGCGGCAAAGAGCACGCCACGGTCTTCCAACTCCCGCAGGTAGCCGAGGTGATCCTCGATATACACTTGCACGGCGTCCAATCCCTGCGCCACCGAGGTGACCACGTAAAGCGTCAACCCAACCGGGCGGCCGAAATCCTGGATGACTTTGCGCGATTCGAGTCGGTCAGGCACGGTCGGCTCCATCTTGGCGTTCGCGCACGTCGAGGACGAAGGCGCGCACGGCCGCGCCAATCGCGTCCGGGGAGTCCTCTTGCAGGAAGTGACGGCCGGCGACCTTTACTTCGCGCTGGTTGGGCCACGAGCGCGCGAAGTCGAGCTCGCTGCCCCCTTCATGCAGGATTGCGCCCGGCTCCGCGACTATGAGAAGTTTCGGAATGTCGCTGCGCGATAAGAAGTCTGCATACTCCTGTACCATCGCCTGCACGTCAGCCGGCTCACCCTCGACCGGGATCTCACGGGCCCAGAGCAGCGTGGGGATGCGGCTCTGGGGCGTGGGGTAGGGCTTGCGATAGACGGCCATCTCCTCCTCGGTCAGCTGGCGTTGCACACCTCCAGGCACCACCTTCTCCACAAAGACGTTCTCCGCCAGAGCCATCCGCTCGCCCTGTTCGGTGCGCAGCGCCCGCATCAGGGGCTCATAGTCGGTGAAGCCCGCCCAGGTCCTGGGCTGCACGAGCGCATCCATGTAAGCGATACCGGCAATCTGCTCCGGATAGCGCAGCGCGCGGTAGAAACCCAGCGCCGAACCCCAGTCGTGCACCACCAACACCACGTTCTCGGTAATCCCGACGGCCTCGAACCACGCGTCGAGGTACCGGACATGGTCGGCGAACCGGTAGGAGAAGGTCGGAGAGGTGCCGGAGGCCCCCATGCCGATCAGGTCCGGCGCCAGGCATCGACCCACGTCGCTGAGATGCGGGATCACGTTGCGCCACAGGTAGGACGAAGTCGGGTTGCCGTGTAAGAAGACAATGGGATCGCCCTGCCCCACGTCGATATAGCTCATCGCGCTGTCGAGCACGTCGACCCGTTTCATCGGCCCGGTGACCGCTTCCCGAGGGGCTCCCCCGCTGCCCTGGCCGGCAGTCACGACTGCAGCTCCGACGACTGGGCGGGCAACACTGGAAGGTGCAACCGCGACGAGGAACGGATGGTGTTGCGGCTGCTGGTGCCGACACTGGCGTGCCGGAAGCTCATGATGGCCGGAGTTGCCGGGTCCTGGTCGTCGCTGGTGAGGATCAGCCGAATGCGGCAGCCGGCCTTGAACCGTCGAGCGTTGGCCACCAAAGGTATCCGGTAGACGACATCCTCACCGATGGGTACGGCCTCCATTTCGCGGCACGGCAGGATAGGCGCGCCGCGCCGGCTGGCCTTCTCATCGACGCGGCGCATGCTGGCCCGAAGCCACCCGGCTGTGACGTCGGATACGGTGCCGTCTCGGGCAACTTCGTGCAGCGTCGCGATCCACGCGGTGTCCATTGCGGTAGCCGCGGCAACGAGACGCAGTTCGATATCGCCGACTACATCAAGGTCCCGGGTAAGCGGCGCACTGGTCCAGGTGAGCATCGAGGGCGGATCGATCGCGCTGGCGGCGGCCCGATTCAAACCACCGCCGAGGACCAGGTACTCACGAGCGCCCGGCTCACCCTCGTCATCGCCGAGTTGCCCGTCAGCGCGCAGCGCAAATTCCCGGTAGACAACGCCGGGCGGCGGCCACGTCTCGGTGGTCCGCCATCCCTCGGCGCCGGGCAACACGTAGCGGATGGCCGGCCCGGCCAGGATCCCGGTGTCGCGGCTCTTGAGCCAATGGTCAAACCACGCCAACGCCTCGAGATGAAGACTCTCCCACGGCCAGGTCAAGCCGAACTCGCCGAGCATCCCCATCCGGGTAGAGGGCCCGTCCGCCAACGCTTTCCACGCCGCGAAGGTAGACGGAAGGTGCAACGGGACGTTCTGCCAATCGCAACCCAGATATACCGGCACATCGATCCGGTCCAGCAGAGGATTGAGATCGCGTTCGTCCCACCACTCATCGCGGGTGGGATGCTCGACCGCCGCCGAGAGCCACAACTGGTCCCACGGGCGCGGATTGTGGTGAATCTTGGTCAATTGACGCAGCATGGTCAGGGCGGCTTCGCCGTTCATGGTCGCAAACTTCTGATGCAGCCGTGGGGTGTTGAGGACCCGCCGGACCAGCCCGACCAGCTTGCCCCGCCACAGCGCGTCGCTTCGTTCCGACGTAATACCCACCATCGTCAGAAACGGACTGACGAACGACGAGCTGAACAGGCCGTGGTGCACGGCAGCCTCGTAGAGGTCAGTGGTCGCCGCCACTGGGAAGATGGCCTTCAGATGCGGTGGCCACTCCACGGCCGCCTCCAGCTGCGTCATGGCGAAGTAGCTGATGCCGATCATCCCCACGTTGCCGTCACACCAGGGCTGCGCGGCCGCCCACTCCACCAGATCGTGCATGTCACGGCGTTCGGTGGCGTCGAAGAACCCGAAGGTACCCCCCGAACCCCCGGTACCACGCACGTTCGCGATCACGTGGACATAGCCCCGAGGCACCCAGAAATCGGTGACGCCGGCCTCGATGAACCCCATCGGGGCACCGAGATCTTGGATTTGCCGCGGATACGGCGAGACGGCGATCAAGGCGGGAAAACGGCCCTGCGCATCGGGCCGGTGCACATCGGCCAGCCACACGGTGCCATCCCGCACCGGGATCGCAACATTGTTCTCCTGCATCGTGTTGCATTGCGGCTCACTAAGATTGGCGTATTCACGGCCGGTTGTCTGCGGCCCGTTGAGTTGCCGCTCACCCTTGCCCAAGCCGGATGCTTTTTCTAACCGACGAGCACTGCTCTGCACGGCCATGAGGCCTCCCGCCCTGCGGCTTTAGTTTCATCGCTCGTTGAGACTATGACCGCAGTACTTGCGGGATAATTTCAACGCAAGTGGTAACTTTGTTTGTCGTCGGCCGGCACTGCCGCGCCGTGGGCAGGGGCAGATTCACGATGGGTGGCAGACGGGTGAAGCCGGGTCCGCGCGACGAGAAGGGCGTACTCGCCGCCCAGATCCTTTCCGTAGCTCGGGATTCCTTCGCTGAAAACGGTTCGGCTGGAACCACTGTCCGCTCGGTTGCGCGGACCGCCGACGTCGACCCTTCGCTGATCTATCACTATTTCGGTTCAAAGGAAGGGCTGCTCGACGCAGCGACCACGCCACCGCAACGGTGGCTCGACACGGTCGCCGAGACATGGACCACCCCGAAGGCCGACCTGGGCCGCCGGCTCTTGCAGACCCTCCTGGATAGCTGGGCAGACGACGAGATCGGCCCGTCACTGCGGGCCATTTTGTTGACGGCTGCGCATGAGGACGCCACCCGCCTGAAGTTGCGACGCATTGTCGAGAGTTCTTTGATCGGAGTGTCGCAGCTCGACACCGACGAAGATGACCGCCTCACGCGAAGCGGGCTGATCGCCAGTCAATTGATCGGCCTGGCCATGACCCGGTACGTCTGGCAGATCGAGCCAATCGCGTCAATGAGCGATTCCGAAGTCCTCGCGACGATAACGCCGAACCTGCAGCGCTATATCGACGGCGACCTGCATCCCACGAAGAAGTCGCCCGCCCAACGTCCTCGACGCACACGCAGACCGTGAGTCGCGCGACTAGATCAAAGCCACTTGCCCGGTAAGCACCTGGGTCACCGCCTCGATCATGGCCACAAGAAGCGTGGCGGCGACAGCGCTGAGCAAAATGAAGCCCAGCAGGGCGGGATACAGACTCTCGGGAGCCGAGGTGAGCAGTCCCATCAGCACCGTGCCGGTGACTCGGACTATCTGGGCCTCCACGGCGGTCCCGAACGAACGCACCATCGTCTTCAACCCGTCCAACAGTGAGGCCAGCGCCGCATCAATGCCGAAATACGAGGTCGCGCTCGCCGTAAGGTTCTGAACGAACTGCTCATGAAATGCGGCCGCCTGCCCGGCCAGCGTCTGATAGTCCTGGGCGTGGGCGGAGAACAGTTGCGCGATCCCCACCGACACCTCGTCGCCGGCGGCGGGCAGCACCGCAGCGGTTGGGGCCGCCGCCAGGTGCGCCGCACTCAGTGTCGAACCGATAGTCGCCAAATCCGTTGCCGCCGCGGCCATCAACTCCGGCTCTGCTATCACAAACGACATTCCGACCTCCCGGCAAACCAGACAGCCCAGCCATGGGCCGCCGATCCGTCACCGAAATCGTAGGCCGGATTTCGACCACAACGTGGGAAAATCGAATTTCACCTGACCCGCACGAACGCAAGATTGAATTTCAGTCGTATTGATGTTGCGCGTCAAAGCCCTCGGCCAACGCGGTGCGAAACGCCACCACCGCCGGGTGGGAGGTGCGTGATGTACGGGTCAACGTAAACAACTGGCGTTTCGGCGAAGCGGGCAACGGGGCAAGCCGCACCCCGCGCATCCGGTCTTGGCCGAGCAGGGCGGGCAAGATGGCAACCGCGAGCCCTGCCTGCACCATCTGCAGATGCACCAGCAGATCCACTCCGTCGAAGCGCACATCCGGTTCGAAACCGGCGGCGCGACACACGCTGCGCGCCCACCGGCCGGGCACAGTGGGTTCTGGGTCCAGGGCCCACGACGCGTATTCCAGGTCGGACAGCGTCGTCGCGTCGCTCCAGGGCCCGATCCTTGGCATCGCGAGAAACAGCTCGTCAGTTCGCAGGTCCACGCGATCCAGACTCGGGCTCGGCGGCAGCGGCCCGCCCGGATACTCCTCCCCCAGCACCACATCGAAGGTGCCGGCCAGCAGACCCGAAATCGCCCCATCAGCCTCGCGCTGCGCGACTTCGACGCGCAGGTCGGGGTAATCGCGAGCCAGCGCATCAAGCACCCTGGGCAGCAGTGAGAGCAGCAACGTCTGAAATGCCGCGACCCGCAACCGACCGGCTACCCGCCCTTGGCTGGCTGCCAGCAGGGCCTCGGCCCGCTCCAAGGTAGCGATCGCCAACCTGGTGTGCTCGACGAGCGCCTCACCCGCATCGGTCAGCCGCACGCCCCGGCCCACGGGTTCGATCAGGGCCATCCCGCATTCGCGCTCGAGCTGCGCCAGCTGCTGTGAGACCGCCGATGGACTGTATGAAAGCGCCTTCGCCACCGCGGCCAGCGTGCCCCGTCGCTGCAGTTCGTGCAGCACGACCACCCGCTGCAAATTCAACATCCGCCGACCCCATATTCATCACATTTGCTTACTAGATTAGATCAGAATCATTCGTTGGACTATTCAATCTGGGCCTGACAGGCTCATTGCATGGCGTCACGCACACCGTTGCCCGTTCTCATGATCCTGGGATCGTGCATTTCACTACAGCTGGGGCGCGGCGATCGCGACGCCGCTGCTGGCGCACTTCGGCGCCGGGCTCACCACCGGCGTGCGACTGTTGTTTGCCGCCACCTTGCTGATGGCAATCCACCGGCCCCGCGCGTTCGGCTGGGACCGACAACAGTGGAGATCAGCAGCGCTGTTTGCGGTGGCATTGGCGGGCATGAACGGCTTCTTCTTTGCCGCGATCGCCCGCATCCCGCTCGGTGTCGCAGTCACCATCGAGTTCGCTGGACCGCTGATGCTCGCGGCGGCATTCTCCCGCCGCCCACGCGACCTCGGCTGCGTGATGGCGGCCGCGGCCGCCATCGTGGTCCTCGGTTGGGACGGCTCGAAATCCGCAGCGCTGAGTCCCGATCTGGCGGGCGTAGCCTTCGCCCTCGTCGCGGCATGCTTCTGGGCGCTCTACATCTTGGCCGGCAAACGCATCACCGGTCAGCAAACGGGTCACGGAGCCCTTTCCGTCAGCAAGTTCATTGCAGCCATTGTGGTGCTGCCCTTCGGGATACCCGCCGTACCCACATTGACCGGGCAACCAGAGAAGCTGATCCCCCTGCTGGGGGTCGCGGTGCTGTCGTCGATGCTTCCGTACTCGTTGGAATTCGCGGCGATGCGCCGCTTCAGCGCCCACACATTCGGCGTGCTGCTCAGTCTCGAACCCGTGGTCGCCGGGCTCGCAGGCTGGATATTGCTGGGCCAGACGCTCAGCTGGGTCCGGGGGCTGGCGATGGTTGTGGTTGTCGCCGCATCCATCATCTGCACCCTCAGCCAGCCATCGCCCGCCTCGGAGCCATCTTCCGCGAAGGAACGGACCCCAACACGCGATCGAGCGCAAGGCAGCGCTGTGGGCCGCCCGCTCGCCCGGGTTCGCAACGGGCTTCAAACGGCACAGCGCCGCGAGCCCGTGGCCGGGCGAGAGGGTGTTCCGTCGCCTGCCGCCGAATGGCTGGACGCCGATGTATCCCTAGGAGATTCGGGGCGCTTTGGTGACAAGATCGCCCGAATAAGCCACCGCGCCAACCCAGTCGACGGCGGCCGCGGCGAGAAGGCACCCATTCGGTCGGCGGCCCAGGTTGGACCCCACTTCGGTGCAACCGGCTCAGCCACTAATCATTCGGCCACAGATGTGCCACGTTGGGCAGATGAGCACCATTCGCCTGCTACCCACGTCACGTCTCAAAGCATTCTCCGACGGCGTGTACGCCATCGTCATCACCCTGCTCGTCCTGGACCTGAAGGTGCCGGAATCCAGCAATGACCTTGGCGGGGCGCTGCTGCGGTCCTGGCCGGCCTTTCTCGCCTATCTGGTCAGCTTCGTGTTCATCGGCAGCTCGTGGCTCGCGCACACCAGATTGACCGTTGCGCTGGTGACCGCGGACGAGGTGTTCAACACGATGAACTTGTTGTTGCTGCTCCTGGTCACATTCCTGCCATTCAGCTCCGCCCTGATGTCCCACTATCTCGTCGGACCGGGGCAGCGGCTGGCGGTCGGTTTGTTCGGCGTGAACGTGACGCTGGCGACAGCGGCAAGCGCCGTCCTGGCCAGCTACGGCCGCTACAAGAGCGAGCTGTCCAGCGCGAAGGATCGCGCGACGCTGGCCGAAATTGCCCAGTCGCGTTGGATGTTCAGCGCACTGATGGGTCTATCGGTAGTGGTGGTGCTGCTGCTGCCGAGCGTGGCCGTGGCGTTTTACCTCTTGCTCTCGGCGCTGATGCTGATGCGCCCGCTGCGCATCTTGACGCTCGGCGGCCGACGGCAGGACGATACCGGCGAAAACGGTGCCTAGGCCCCGGCGTCCGGGTCACTGCCATCGCCGCCGTGAGCGGTCCTGGCTGGGCTGGTCGATGGACCCGTCATCATCGACGCGGTAGGGACATCCTCTCGCCGCAACGGCCAAAATGCCACGTTCAGACGCACCTGAATAAACTAAGCTGACGCCACCATGTTGGCCAATGAGACAGTGTGGACTAGGCGGACTCGGTGGTGAAGACGGTGACGCGTCACGACGGCTCGTTATTGGAAAGCCCGGCCTACGGTTCCTGGCTGCTCGGGGATCTGAACGAAAGCCAGCGCGACCGTCGGATCCGCATCCAAGGCATGTTGACCGCTGTCATTGCGGCCACCAACGTCATTGGAATCTGCGTCGGATTGGTACTGGCGACCGTGGCCGCGCCGGCACCACACGTGTTGTCAGACGCCCCCTTGTGGATCACCTTCGCGGTCATGCCGGCCTACGTCGTGATTGCATTTGCCCTTGGCAGCTATTGGATTACCCGGCGAACCACGCAAATGTTGCGCTGGGCAATCGAGAGACGAGAACCCAGCCCCACCGACCAGCGCAATACGCTACTGGCCCCATTTCGGTTTGCCATCTTTCATCTCCTGGTGTGGGGAACCTTCACCATCCTGCTGACCGCCCTCTACGGCATGGCCAACAGCATGTTCATCCCGAGATTCCTTTTCGCACTGAGCTTTTGCGGTCTTGGTGTCACCACCGCCAGCTATATGTTCACCGAGTTCGCGCTACGCCCGGTGGCGGCCATGGCGTTAGCGGCAGGCCCACCGCTGCTACGTTGGGCCCCGGGGATCAGGGGTCGAACGATAGTCGTCTGGCTCACCGGTTCGGGCGTACCGCTGATTGGCATGGCCCTGGTGGTGATCTTCGATGAATCACTATGGCAAATAAGCCAAGCCGAGTTTTCGATATCGGTCGTGATCGTATCGTCGGCAATGCTGGCGCTTGGCTTGCTGCTGATGTGGATCCTGTCCTGGCTCACCACGACACCGGTCAAGGTGGTGTGCGCGGCACTCAAGCGCGTCGAGATGGGCGATCTGCCGGGCGATTTGGTGGTGTTCGACGGAACCGAACTTGGCCAGCTGCAGCGCGGTTTCAACGCCATGGTCGCCGGGCTGCGCGAGCGTGAACGGGTACGCGATCTGTTCGGCAGGCACGTCGGGCGGGAAGTCGCTGCCGCTGCCGAACGCGAACGCCCCAAGCTGGGCGGGGAGGATCGCCACATCGCGGTCGTCTTCATCGATATCGTCGGCTCCACGCGGCTGGTGACCACTCAGCCTCCCGCCGAAGTGGTCAAACTACTCAACCGGTTCTTCGCGATCGTGGTCGATGAAGTGGACCGCCACCGCGGCCTGGTGAACAAGTTCCTGGGTGACGCCGCACTGGCGATCTTCGGCGCCCCGAACCGTCTCGAGCAGCCAGAAGACCAGGCGCTGGCCGCCGCGCGTGCCATCGCCCGCCGGCTGGCCGCCGAAGTTCCCGAATGCCAGGCCGGGATCGGGGTGGCGGCAGGTCAAGCCGTCGCCGGCAATGTCGGCGCCAACGAGCGGTTCGAGTACACAGCGATCGGCGAGCCGGTGAACGAGGCGGCCCGACTCTGTGAACTGGCCAAATCGTTCCCCGGCCGGCTACTGGCATCGGCGGAAACACTTGCCGGAGCCAGCGAAAGCGTCAGCGCCCAATGGTGTTTGGGCGACTCGACGCTGCTGCGTGGACTCGGCCAGCCCACGCGGTTAGCGACGCCGATCGAAACCGCCGAGCTAGACGAGTAGTCGCGCTCAGCGACCACGCCCCGATTCCGGCATTACGGGCTCATCCTGCCTGTCCACCCGATGTCTCGATCTCGACAAGAAGTTATTGAGGATTCGTAAAGACGCCGCGCTGATTCTGAGGTCAAGCCAAAGAGCTAACCAATCAAATCAGCAAAGGAGTCCAAAATGTTCACTCGCCGCTTCGCCGCCTCCCTGGCCGGAACCACCCTGACCGCTGCCAGCCTGGGCCTGGCCGCACTCGGCTTCGCCGCCACCGCCACCGCCACCGCAGGCTCAACCGACGACGCCTTCCTGGCCCAGATCCAAGCCGACGGGATCACACCGCCCAGCGCGGCACGCGCCATCAGCGACGCACACGCCGTCTGCACCGCGCTCGACGAAGGCAACTCACCCACCACGGTCATCAACGCGGTCGCCGAGTCGACCGGTCTGAGCTCCAAGGGCGCCAAGACGTTCGCGATTGACGCCGCTTCGGCATACTGCCCCGAATACGTCACCTCGAGCTAGCAACAACCACAGTGTGGGGACCCCGGACGACGGGTCCCCACATTCGTCTGCGCCGTCGACCGCAATCCCAACCTCCACCCGCCCAGCGAGCCGGCCGTCACCGTGGGCCGTGCCCCGATTCCAGACCGGGGCACTTTCGCGAAACGAACTGCCGGTGCGCCCCCTCGCTTGCGGCCATATGACTCCGGCAAACCTTCCACGTGAGCTATCGGACGGGTGCATGCTGGATCGGTGAGCGCAAATAGCCTGATCAGCCGCCGCAAAGCGATACTGGACTACCTGCAGGACACGGTCTGGGTGCTACCGCTAGTCGGCGTGGTGGCCGGCCTGGGATCCGGCGCCATCCTGTCCCTGATTCCCGTCAAGCCTGACTCACTGATCGACAAGTTGATGTTCCAGGGCACGGCCGGCGATGCCCGCGGCGTACTGATCGTGGTGTCCGCCACGATGATTACCACCACCGGAATCGTCTTCTCGCTGACGGTCCTGTCGCTGCAGATCGCATCGAGCCAATTTTCGGTGCGGTTGCTGCGCACCTTCCTGCGGGACATGCCCAACCAAATGGTGCTGGCAATCTTCGCCTGCACCTTCGCCTACAGCACCGGCGGGCTGCACACCGTCGGCCAGCACGCCGACGGGAGCGCGTTCCTTCCCAAGGTCGCGGTCACCGGGTCACTGGCGCTGGCATTCCTCAGTATCGGGGCGCTGATCTACTTCCTGCACCACCTCATGCATTCGATCCAGCTGGACACGATCATGGACAACGTCGGGCAGCGAACACTGGGGCTGATTGACGACTTGTATCCCCGCCCGGACACCCCGGATCGGCGAAGGGAAACACCGCCAACCCCTCCCGCTGAGGCGGTTGCACTGCTGGCCCCGCAATCGGGCTATCTGCAGATCGTCGACACCCACGACATTGTGGCGGCCGCGGCGGCCAGTGGGCACACGGTGCTGCTGGTCACTTTCGTCGGCGACTACGTCACCGCCGGGGGCCTGTTGGGTTGGTGCTGGCGCCGCAGCAGCCCGCCGAGCCCGGCGGGGTCGAACTTTCAGCAGGACTGCCTGCGCCACCTGCACATCGGCTACGAACGCACCCTGCAACAGGACGTTCGGTTTGGCCTGCGCCAGCTGGTTGACATCGCGCTGCGAGCCCTGTCTCCAGCGGTCAACGACCCGTACACGGCAATTCAAGTCGTGCATCACCTTTCGGCCGTGGAGTCGGTGCTGGCGTCCCGTGCGCTGCGAGACACGGTGCGCCGCGATCGCGCCGGGGAGCTGCTGCTGTGGCTGGTCAGACCGGATTTTGCCGCCTATCTGCACGTCGGATGTTCTCAGATCCGCCGCTACGGGGTGCGTGAACCGCTGGTGCTGACGGCGCTGCTACAGCTGTTGAGCGCCGTCGCCCAAAACTGCGCGGACCCCGCGCGCCGGGCCGCCGTGCAGACCCAGATCGCCCTGGTGGTGCGGGCGGCCCAACGTGAATTCGCCGACGAATCCGACCGGGCCATGGTGCTCGGCGCAGCCGCCCGGGCAACCGAGGTCGTCGACAGACCTGGGACCTTAGCGCCGCCGTCCTCCGCGTTCGGCCAAGTGGCCGCCGCTCGGGCGGCAGCGTCGACGGTCGCGCCAGCCAACGCAGCGTCGTTGGCCAGAGACCCCAGAGACCTGGGCCGCCACAGCGCGGTGCCTCCGGCCGGCCGCTCCTAGGCTGACCAACCCCCGATCGGATCAGCGGGGGATCTTGGCGCTACCCAACCGGCGCCCAGTCGCTCCACGAGTTGCCGGAGTCGAGCGCGACCAACGATGACCGGTCCACGTTGACGATCTCGCGGAAATGGTCTTGCCACCCCCACCACGCGCTGACGAAGAACACATGATCAAACCAGCTGAGCTGGTAATCGGGGGGAATCACTTCGCCCTTGTTCTCCGGGGCAAACACCGCGATGGCCAACAGCCCCAGGATGGCAGTTTTCGGTAGCTGGATCTTCCCGTCACTGGCGACCCGTAGTGCCGCACTCCCGTTCACGTACGGAGATACTTCGAACCCGGTAGCCGATTCCTCATCGTGTCCGTGCAACCAACGGTGAATCCCGTACAGGACGTCCGCGATGTCAGGGCGCATCTCGGGCGTCAGGTCCGATCTCACCGCAACCGGAAAGCGCGTATTTTCCAGGTCGAGCCCGGGGGTGGCCATCACACCGTAAATGTCGACCGCATCTCGGATCACCCGCCGAAAGCGCGTGCCGGCGCCGAGCGAGGGATAGCGCTTCCTGCTGGTGTCATCCACGGCGTTACATGCGTGAAGCATCGCCACATCCCACATTTTGCGGTCCCACTGTTCGAGCGACTGCTTGACTGATGCACCGACGGTCATGCCGAAAAGGGTATCGGCCGCCGGCAGTTACCCCGATATTGCACCCACCCCACGCCCATTACCGTGTCGCCGCTGATGGCGAATCACTGCCCACACCGATGGGCAGCGACGTCCTCACGATCCAGCGGGAAGCGCCGCTACCGGCATTTGCACCGTGCCCTGGCAGGGGCCGCCGACAATGTCGGTGTGCCAGGTGCCGCGCAGCGACCCGTCCGGCTGAGGCGCGTAATAGGCCCACGACCTCGCCGGTGCCCACACTTTGGCAGCGCCTTCACCCATGTAGCAGTCCCATTGAAAGTCGAAGCGTTCCACCCACTTGGCCCCATCCCAGAAGTAGCGGGACGGCTGGGGCAAGGTCGGATTCTTCGGGGTAGGCCCGTTGGTGGCGGTGGCAACGCACTGTTCGGCCGAACAAGCGGTGACAAAGACGTAGTCGGCGCTAAACGTTGGTTCCATCTGGCTGGCGGCCATGCTGGTGCCGGCTTTTTGTTCGGCGTAGCGCACGAGCGAGTATTTCCCGTTCCACATGGGCATGGCGGCGTGTGCCGGAGTCGACGGTGGCGCGAACATCGCGGCCGCGATGCCGCCGAGCACCCCTAACACCTGAAGGCGAAGCCTCGATCGCGCACGCATCGTGTCCATGGTGCGGCTTGCAGGACGCGGTGCGATCTCAGCGGGGACACGATCGTGTGCAACAACTACGGCCGGATGGGTGGGGCACGCACGCGACAACTCCGATCGCGTTGGCGCAACGAGGTTGCGCTGCCAGCCCGCCAGACGCCGGCGGCAGGACTATCCCCGATGCAGCAGGAACATGCCGTAGGCGGCGATCGACTGGGAGTCGACGATCCCTCCGGTGCGGATCATCTGCTCGACTTCGTCGCGCGCAAACCACGCACTGCGCATGTCCTGTTCTTCGTGCTCGCGCTCCGACTCCCCCTCGGTTATTCCGGTAGCCAGGAACACCCAACCGCGCTGGCTGGTCAGTCCCGGGGCGGTATCGAGCTGACCGAGCGACACAAACGACGCCGCTCGTAGTCCGGTCTCCTCGCGCAGTTCGCGCGCCGCCAGCTCGGCCGGCTCGACGTCGGACAAGTCGGGAGCGGTCCCTTGCGGAAACTCCCACCGCCGCGCACCGACGGGATAGCGGAACTGCTCGACCAATCGGAATCGGTTCCCGTCGTGCGCGATCACAAGCGCATAGGCCGGTTTGTCCACCACGCCGTAGATGCCGGGACTGCCGTCCGGGCGGCGAATGTCGTCCTCACGGAGCACCATCCAGCGGTTGCGGTAGATCTCCCGGGAAGCGACGGGTTCGATGAAGGGCACACAGCCAGTATCACTACCGACACTCGTGGCGCCGGCAACCGCATCGGGTGGGCCCCAGGCGGGGTCGAGGAGACACCATTGTCGCCGATCCGGCGGCGCCGGCAAACCCGTTGCGCCCGTCTCTCGGCGACGGTTGCGGTTGCGCAAACCGTGCGAGCTGGTTGAAATCTGTACGGTGCGCATAAGTGAGCGCGAACAGCGAACACCAACAAAGGTGGGTGTACCTATGCCGAACGATCCCGGACCACGGCGAGACCTGTGAGCATGCGGCGTCACATCATCGTCAGCGGCGACGACGCGCTAGCGAACACCATTGTCGAGGAGCTGAACAGCGCCGGCGTCACCATCCTCAAGCTGGCCAGCGACGAGCTCAATGACGCCCAGCTCGCTCAGGCCATCGCGGTCATCTGCGCCGGCGACGACGACGCGCGAAACCTCGAAATCGCATTGTTGGCAAGAAGAGCCGACCCGCACGTACGAGTGGTGGCCCGACTGGCCAACGATGTGCTGCGTGAGGCGATGGCCGCTGACAACGGTCCGGGAGCGATCCTTGACGTTGCCGACCTTGCCGCGCCATCGGTCGTCGAGGCGTGTCTGGCCCGCACCGTGCACCCGTTCGAGGCCGCCGGCATCGAGTTCGTCGTCTGGCGCGCGGAGGCGCCGCGGGATGCGACCCTGCGCGAGATCTACGGCGATCTGGCCCCGGTGGCGGTGGTCCGGGGAAAAAACTCGCCCACCCCCGGTGAGGTGTTGACCTGCCCGGGGCGCGACCTGCGGGTCCATGCCGGCGACGAGACGGCGATGGTCGGCACCGCCGAAGACTTGGCCGCCCGCGGCATCAAGGTTCCCCGACCGACCTCGACGCGTTTTCGTCTGCTGCGGCTTCGGCAGATCTCCGATGCGGCACGCGCGCTGCGCAACGACGTCAACCCGATGTTCTTCAAGGCTTTGGCCGCGATGACGACGCTGCTGACCGTATCGACGACCTTGTTGCGCTTTGCCTACCGCCACCCTCCGGGGATGACGTGGCTCGATGCGCTGTACTTCAGCACCGAGACCATCGCGACGGTGGGCTATGGCGACTTCAGCTTCTCCCACCAGCACCCCTGGCTGCGAGTATTCAGCATTACGTTGATGTTCGCCGGTGTGACCACCACCGCCATCCTGGTCGCATTCATCGCCGACCTGCTGCTGTCGCGCCGCTTCACCCGCTCGGCGGGCCGGCGGCGGGTACGCCAGCTGCGCAACCACGTGATCGTCGTCGGACTGGGTTCATTCGGCATCCGGGTGGTCAGGGATCTGATCGCCGCCGGTTACGACGTCGCGGTCATTGAGCTCGACGAGAACAGCCGCTTTCTGGAGTCGGCGGCCGAGCTGGACGTGCCCGTCATCTTCGGCGACGCGACGCTGCCGCAAACGCTGGAATCGGCTTGCATCGCCCACGCCCGCGCGATGGCGCTACTGACGCAAGACGACATGGTCAATATCGAGACCGGGATCGTGCTGCGGGAAATGTTGGGCGCGGTGAAAGCCAATCGTCGCGATATCCCGCTTGTCCTGCGCGTCTATGACCGTGAGCTGGGAGGCGCGGTTGCCCAGCGGTTTGACTTCGAGAGCGTGCGCTCCACTGTCGAATTGGCCGCGCCTGGTTCATTGGCGCCGCGATGGGGTTGCAGGTGCTGGGCACGTTCTCGGTAGGACAAAGCTCATTCATGGTGGGCGGGATGCACGCGTCAGCGCAAAGCGAACTCGATGGTCTGTCAATGCGTGAGCTTGTCACCGGAACCCGCGTCATTGCGATCACCCGCCCCGACGAGCCGCCACAGTTACATCCGCGCCGCGACACCCGGCTGCGGGCCGGAGACACCGCCTATCTCGTCGGCCCGTATCGCGAACTGTTGGCGACGTTGCGCAAGGGACAGCCTCCCCAGCAGCCCGCCAACGGCGATGGGCACTGGCCAGAAGTGGCGACGGTCGACAACGTTGGCCCGCTGGACCGGCCGAACTGAACCGGCTCTCACCCCGATGCGCCGGTAGCGCCGGGAGTACCGGACAGCGTTCCGCCGGCCCCGCCAACCCCGCCGTCGCCGGGCGGCGCGCTGTTGCCGCCGGGCGCCCCGGCTCCACCGTCGCCGCCGTTGCCGATCAGCCTGGCATCGCCACCGCGCCCGCCGGACCCGCCAGTGCCACCGATCGTCCCGAATCCGTTCCCGCCGGATCCGCCGGCACCGCCGCCGCCGCCGTCGCCATAGAGCCACCCTCCGGTACCACCCGCCCCGCCATCGCCGCCGGACCCACCTGGCCCCACGAAACTGCTGAGGTGTAACCCGCCGTCGCCACCAGCACCTCCCGCACCGCCGGCACCCACCAGCAGGCCGCCCGCGCCTCCGCCGCCGCCGTTGCCGCCAGCCTCACCCAAGATGCCCAACCCGGCCCCGCCGTTCCCGCCGGCGCCGCCGGCGCCCACCAGTCCGGCTGCCCCGCCGCCACCACCAGCTCCGCCGGCGCCGCCCACCCCGCCGTCCCCACCGAATCCGCCGGTCCCGCCGTCGCCATAGAGCAGCCCACCGTGGCCTCCGGCGCCGCCAGCGCCACCGGCGAAGTGCGAACTGGCAGGACCGCTTGTCGCACCCGCACCACCGGTCCCGCCAGATCCGCCGGCGCCGAGCAGCCCGGCGTCCCCGCCTGCGCCACCGGCTCCGCCGTTGCCGCCTTTGGCGAACCCGCCGTCACCACCCGTGCCGCCACTGCCGTACAACCAGCCGCCATGGCCACCATGGCCACCGGCTCCACCGGGACCGAGACCGGTGGCGGCTCCTCCGAAGCCGCCGTTGCCACCGGCACCGAACAACCAGCCCCCGTTGCCTCCGGCACCCCCGGCCGCACCGCCGCCGCCGGCGCCACCGGAGCCGCCGTTGCCGATCAGCCCGGCGTCCCCGCCGGCACCCCCGGCCACCCCGGTGTTTGTGCCCGCCGCACCGCTACCGCCGTTGCCGCACAGCAGTCCCCCAGCCCCGCCGCCTTGCCCGGGTGCCGTCCCATCGGCGCCGTCGCCGATCAGAGGACGTCCCAGTAGCGCCTGGGTGGGCGCATTGAGCACGCCAAGCAGGTCTTGCTCGAGGGTTTGCAGTGGCGAGGCGTTGGCCGCATCGGCGGCCGCATAGGCGCCGCCGGAAAGGTTCAGCGCCCGCACGAACTGGGTATGAAACGTGCTCGCCGCGGTGCTGAGCGCCTGATAGGCCTGCGCATGGCCGGCGAACAACGCCGCGATTGCCGTGGACACGTCATCTGCGCCGGCGGCCAGTATCCCCGTCGTCGGGAGCGCCGCGGCCACGTTGGCAACGCTGAGAGCCGCACCGATGCTGTCCAATTCCGTTGCCGCCAGCGCTAACTCGTCCGGTACAGCAATGAAATAAGACATTGCTAGCCTCCTGGCTGCGCCGCCGCGAGCAACAACAGCGTATCGCCGCGCACCCGCGACAGCCAGGGTCTACCTGACGTGTTCGCCGACCCAGGACTCAGGCCGCACCGAACCTCGTCACCACATCGATTGCCCGACGAAGTTGCTCGACGTCCGAGGACGTCGGGATGAGCTGGACTTCGTCGGTGCCGATCTCTTCGAACCGTCGCAGCACGGCAAGCAGCTCGTCTTCGCTGCCCGCCCAGCCCGTCGTGGGCGCCATCGCATCGACGTACTCGGCCGGGATCCAATTCATGTAGCGCCGCAGATGCCGATGCACCTGTGCGCGCGCGTCGGCCTGCGGCCCGAAAGCGAACCAGAACGACGTCGCCAGGTGCGGCTTGGGCTTGCCCGCCTGCGCCCACGCGGCCCGCGCGACGTCGAATAGCTCATTTTGCTTGGCGACGTCGAGGTCCAGGGTGGTACCCGCTAGACCGTCGGCCCAGGGTGCGGCGCTGCGCAGGGTCTTGGGCCCGATGGTGCCGACCAGCAGTGGCGGGCCTCCCGGCTGGACCGGTAGGGGTCCGACGGGCCGCACCGACTCGCTGATCTGCTCACCCGCCCACACCCGCTTCATGACTGCCACCCGCGTTGCCATTCCGCCCATCGTCTGGGTCTTGGGGTCGGCCCCGACGGCGAGGTAGTCCTCACGCCTACCTCCCACCCCGATTCCCACGGTCAACCTCCCACCGCTCAACATGTCGCCGGTGGCCAGCGCTTTGGCCAGCATGACCGGGTCATGCAACTGCGGCACAATAACGGTCGTCACCAACCGCACCCGATCGGTCCAGGCGGCCAATGCCCCGAGCAGGGTCGAGCTGTCGGGGTTGTCGAATGCGATCCGCTCGCCCCAGCACAGCGCGGAGAACGGGCCTTCGTCGACGGCACGCGCCCAGGTCTTCAGCACATTCGCGTCCAGATCGGGCTCCATTACCGGCATCGTCATAGCTATCTGCACAATCGCGATTCTGGCAGCATGGGGCGGATTGGTGTATCGAGCACATCAATCGGGCACGTCCGGCTCACCGTTACCGACATCGAGCGATCGCGGCGGTTTTACGAGAGCGTCTTCGAGTGGCCCGTGCTGATCGAGCTTCCTGCGAACGCCGACGAGGCAACACGGCGCCAGCTGGCGTTTCTGTACGACGGGGTGATCTACGACCTCGGCGGGGCACTACTGGGGTTGCGCCCGGTCGCCAATGACAGCTTCAACGAGAATCGAGTCGGCCTGGACCACATCGCCTTCCGAGTGGGCAGCATCGACGAACTAAATAGTGCGGCAGCGCATCTGGATGATCTCGGCATTGCGCACGAGCCCGTCAAGGACATTGGTCCGTCCTACATCCTGGAGTTCCGCGATCCCGACAACATCGCTCTGGAACTCACCGCACCCAAGTAGCCGGCCGGGCGGCTTGCGAGCGTGCGCGAAATGTCAGCGTTAACGGCGTGTCGAGGTGCCGACACGCACGCTCGGCACGGACAGGGGTAACGATGGCCATCAGCTTCAACCACACCATTGTCGCGTCACACGACAAGCGAAAATCCGCGGAGTTTCTGGCAGAGCTGTTGGGTCTGCCGAGTCCAGTGACATTCGGCCCCTTCCTGGTGGTCGCGCTCGAGCACGACGCCAGCCTCGACTTCGCGGATGTGCCCGAGGACGTGGAGATTCACCCCCAGCACTATGCGTTCCTCGTCTCCGAGCAGGAATTCACTGAGATCTACGGCAAGATCTCCTCGCGCGGCTTGCCGCACTGGGCAGACCCGGGTGCCCGACGTCCCGGCGAAATCAACCACCGCGATGGGGGTCGTGGGGTGTATTTCCCCGACCCGGCCGGGCACTCGATGGAGATCCTCACCCGACCGTACGGCTCAGGCTCCTAGTCGCCGCTGCGCGCCGAGCCGTGCCGCTCGAACTCCTGCGCCCGGTAGGCGTCGGCGAGTTTCGCGACGTGTCCGGGCAGCGCCCCCGTGGCGACATCGGCCAGCGTCGTCTCTTCCAACACTGATCGCATGCTGGCGCGCAGGGCCCGCCAGACATCGGTCAGCGCCGTGGTGGGCCCGGAGTAGGGCAGGTCGCCCAGCCCGATGTCACGAACGCTGGCCAGGGGCCCGTCGATGCAGCGCAGCACGTCGGCGATGCTGATGTCGGTCCCGGGACGCGCCAGTTCATAGCCACCGTCGCGCCCGCGGTGGCTGCGTACCAGGCGGTCGGTCCGCAGGTTGGTCAGGATGTCGACGAGGAACTGCGGCGGTATGCCTTGAGCCTGCGCCAGGTCCTCGGTCTTGATCACCGTCCCGCTGTCGGCTGTCGCAAGTTGGACCATCGCGCGCACCGCATATTCCGCTTTGGCCGACATCCGCATGCTCAGGATTGTGCCATCCGCCCCCGGTTACCAGACGCGACGCCAGATGTTGCTGCAAAGAGCCGGGGAATCCGGCCCGCCGAGGCGACCGAACTAGGGCCGCAGCTCGAGCAAGTCGATGACGTCTTGCGCTTGCTGGTCGAGGCTACGTGACGGCGTGAGGCGCAGGTCAGGATGCTTCGGGCGCTGGTAGGGGCTGTCTATCCCGGTGAAATGGGTGATCTCACCCGCACGCGCCTTCGCATACAGACCTTTGGGATCGCGCCGCTCGCAGTCGGCCAGCGGGGTGTCACAGAACACCTCGACGAAGTCGAATCCGGCGTCGGTGTGCACCTTGCGAGCTAACTCACGATGCTCGGCCAGCGGGCTGATCGCCGGAACCAAGACGACATGACCACAATCTGCGAGCAGCACCGCGACATGGGCCAGCCGACGCAGGTTCTCCGCGCGATCGGCCATGCTGAAGCCCAAGTCCGCGTTCAATCCGTGTCGTAGGTTGTCGCCGTCCAGGACGTACGCGGCGACGCCTTCTTCTAGCAGCTTGCGCTCGACAAGCATGGCCACCGACGACTTGCCGGCACCCGACAGGCCGGTGAGCCAGACGGTCCTGCCCCGCGGCCGCTCCGTCGTGGTGACCAGCGACTGGTGGCGCACCGTGTTCGGACTCGATGTGTGGGTCGAGACGTCGCGCAACACCATGCCCGCCGCGACCGTACCGTTGGTGTCCGGGTCAATGAGAATGAAAGAACCCGTGCTCGAGTTTCGGGTGTATTCGTCGAGCAACAGCGGCACCTGGGTACGCAGCGAAATGCGACCAAGTTCGTTGAGCTTCAGTGCAGTTGCCGTCTTGTCGCGATGCAGGGTGTTGACATCAAGCCGGTAGTCCAGCGCGGTGACCCTTGCGCGGGTGGTCCGGGTTGTGTGCTTGATGACGTAGTCACGCCCTGGCTCCAACACCCCCGAATCCGCCATCCAACACACGGTTGCGTCGAAGTCCTGCGCGACTCTGGGCTGGTTGTTGGTTCGGGCAATCATGTCGCCACGCGAGATGTCGATCTCGTCGGCCAGGCTCAGCGAGACGGCCATCGGCGGAAATGCTTCCGGCACCGGACCGTTGGGGCCATCGATCGCGATGATCCGGGTCGCCTTGCCGATCGGCAGGACAACGACCTCATCCCCTGGGCGCATCACCCCACTGGCGACGGTGCCCGCGTAGCTGCGATGGTCCTGGTGCTCCAAGGTGTGCGGCCGGATGACGTACTGAACCGGGAATCGCACGTCAACCAGGTTGCGGTCACCGGCGATGTAGACCTCTTCGAGATGGGACAGCAGTGAGGGCCCTTCGTACCACGGCGTCTGGTCCGATTTGGTCACCACGTTGTCGCCATGCAACGCCGACATCGGGATGGAGGTGACGTCTTGCACATCCAGGCGGGCGGCAAAGGCGTGGAACTCGTCGCGAATCGCCTCGAATTTTGCCTTGTCCCAACCGATCAAGTCCATTTTGTTGACGGCGAGGACAAGGTGACGAATGCCCAGCAGCGATGCCAGGAAGGCGTGCCGGCGTGATTGTTCCAGCAGGCCGTGCCGGGCATCGACCAACACGATCACCAGCTGCGCGGTGGACGCACCGGTAACCATGTTGCGGGTGTACTGGATGTGCCCTGGGGTGTCGGCGATGATGAATTTCCGCTTCGGAGTAGCGAAATAGCGGTAGGCGACATCGATGGTGATGCCCTGCTCACGCTCGGCCCGCAGGCCATCGGTGACCAGCGCGAGGTCGGTGTATTCGTGACCACGTTCCTTTGAGGTCTGTTCCACCGAGGCCCACTGGTCTTCCATCACGGCCTTGGAGTCATACAGCAGGCGCCCGATCAGCGTGGACTTACCGTCGTCGACGGAGCCGGCGGTTGCCAGGCGCAACAGCGTGGTGGATGCGGACATCAGAAATACCCCTGCCGTTTGCGGTCTTCCATTCCAGACTCGGAAATGCGGTCGTCGGCCCTGGTCGCCCCCCGCTCGGTGAGCCGCGCCACGGCGGTCTCCGCGATGACCTCCGCAACGGTTGCGGCCTCCGATTCCACACATCCGGTGCACGTCACGTCCCCGACGGTGCGGAACCTCACCGTCGCCTCGAACACCGGCTCGTCCGCGCCGGGCTGCATGTGCCGATCGACGGCCAACAGCATGCCGTCTCGCTTGAACACCTTGCGCCGATGCGCAAAGTAGATCGACGGCAGCGTGATGTGCTCGGCGCCGATGTAGGACCAGATGTCGAACTCGGTCCAGTTGGACAGCGGGAACACCCGGATGTGCTCGCCTTTGTGGTGGCGTCCGTTGTAGAGATTCCACAGCTCCGGCCGCTGCGCCTTGGGGTCCCACTGGCCGAACTCGTCGCGGAAACTGAACACCCGCTCCTTCGCGCGCGCCTTCTCCTCATCGCGGCGGGCACCCCCGAACGCCGCGTCGAACCGGTTCTCCCGGATGGCACGCAGCAGCGTCACGGTCTGCATCGGGTTGCGCGACGGGAAGGTCTCGACGACCCGGCCGGCGTCGATGTCGTCCTGCACCGATGCCACCACCAACCGCACTCCTGACGCTGCGACCAGCTCGTCGCGGGTCGCGATGACCTCGTCAAAGTTATGGCCGGTATCCACGTGCATCACCGGGAACGGCAGCCGCCCAGGACGAAACGCCTTGATGGCCAGGTGCAGCATCACGATGGAGTCCTTGCCGCCGGAAAACAGCAGCACCGGACGTTCGAACTCGGCGGCCACCTCACGAATGATGTGCATCGCCTCGGCTTCCAGCGAGCGCAGATGACTCAATTCGTACTGACCGACGGCGGGGCCCGTTGTTACACCACTGGTGGTCATGGCTTCACCTAACATGCAGAATCAGAAACTCAATACCTGATAATTCTGGTAGAACTGACCATATTTATTGCTATTGTTACCTATGGAACCAGTCCTGCCCTGCCGCTGTCAATGAAACTATTGGGAAGCGCGCGGGCAGCTTTGGGAACTTCTTTTCCAGCCGTCGTCGATACGCCAGCATGGACGGATGTCCAATGCTTCAGGTTCGGCCGACAATGCCAGCGGTCGCGACGTCATCGCGCAGTTTCTGCCGCAGTCGCCGTTCGTCACGAAACTGGGAATCGTCGCAGATCACCTCGGTGCCGATGAGGTGCGGCTTCGGCTGCCGTGGCAGGGCTCCGGCGTTGTTGATTAGCAGGCTTGTGAGCTGGGGAATTGTGGATTGAGGAGGTCTAGGCGGCGGTTGGCGGTCAAAGCGGTGATCCGGCAGGCTTCGGCGATGTTGTCGGCGCCGTTGAGGCGGTGCAGATTGATCGCGGTGTTAGCTGCTGTGGGACCCGTCCAACGTCACGATCGGCGACATGGTGCACGGCGGGGCCATCGCTACCCTTGCCGACCTGACGGTCATGGCCGCCGCTTGGTGCAGCGGGCAGGCGCCGCCCGAGCTGCGCGGCGTCACGGTGTCGCTGGCGCTGGACTTCATGGCGCCGGCACGGGCCACAGACGTGATCGGGGTGGGCCGGGTGCTGCGACGTGGGCGCTCCTTGGTCAACTGCGAGGCCGAGATCGTCGACCCCGAAGGCACGCTGCTCGCCAAGGCCCTGGCGACCTACAAGGTGGGTTGATGTCGCGCTAGAGCGTGACCTCGTTGAGCTTGCCGGTGGCGACGTCGAAAACAAAGCCGCGCAATGAGACGTGCTTGGTGACAAACGGGCTGTTCTCGATGCGGCGCAGCGACTGCTTGACGTCCTCCGCCGCATCCGGGAACGCCTCGGCCGCCCACGGGGGTTTGACTCCGGTCTCGTCCTGGATTCCACGCTTGAAGTCGTCATCGGTGAAAGTGAGCATACCGCAGTCGGTGTGGTGAATCAGCACGACTTCTCGGGTCCCCAGTAGCCGCTGACTGATCGCCAATGAGCGAATGGCGTCGTCGGTGGCCACGCCCCCTGCGTTGCGAATGACGTGCGCTTCGCCTTCGTTGATGCCGAGCAGGCGATAAACGTCCAGGCGCGCATCCATGCAGGCCAAGATCGCAATGTGTTTACTCGGCGGCATCGGCAGCGGACCTTCGAAGCCACTCGCGTAATCCGCGTTGTTAGCCAGGTAGTCGTCGGTAACCGTCACGCACGTCTCCTTATATGTCCCGGCAGAAAATTTGCTACACAAAGCGAAGCCGCGCAGGAGTTTAACAACCGAATGCCCGAATTTCACCGGTGAAAATCAGCAGGATCGCAAAGCGATCGACCCACCCCCGGCGTTGCCGTACCGGCCGCCGCCCGCATCACACGAACCCGTCCCACCGAAATTGAGCGGCAACGCGTGCAGTTGCTGCAAACGCCAAAATCAGCGAGGACCGTCGACATCGGGGGCCGTCTGGTCGGCGTTGTCAGCGGCGCTACACACCCGCTTCTCGCTACCCTGTCCCAATGCAACACGGTGGATGGGCATGACACGATTTCTGGCGCGCCGGTTGCTCAACTACGTTGTGCTCCTCGCGCTGGCCTCGTTCTTGACCTACTGCCTGACCTCGCTGGCCTTCTCGCCGCTGGAAAGCCTGATGCAGCGCAGCCCGCGCCCACCTCAAGCGGTGATCGACGCGAAGGCCGCCGAGCTCGGATTGAACAAGCCGATACCGGTGCGCTACGCCCACTGGGTCACCCATGCCGTTCGCGGCGACTTCGGTGTCACCATCAGCGGTCAGCCGGTCTCCGCGGAACTGGGCCGCCGCATCGGAACCAGCTTGCGGCTGCTGCTCATCGGATCGGTAGTCGGCACCGCGCTCGGCGTGGCGATCGGCGCATGGGGTGCCATCCGCCAATACCGGTTCAGTGACCGGGTGATCACCATGCTAGCATTGCTGGTGCTGAGCACCCCGACCTTCGTCGTGGCCAACCTGCTGATTCTGGGCGCACTGCGGGTGAATTGGGCGCTGGGATTTCAGCTGTTCGACTACACCGGCGAGACCTCACCGGGCGTGGACGGTGGAACCTGGGCAGCATTCGGTGACCGCCTGAAACATTTGGTCCTGCCATCGTTGACGCTGGCGTTGGGCGCCGCGGCGGGCTACAGCCGATACCAGCGCAATGCGATGCTCGACGTGCTGGGCCAGGACTTCATTCGCACCGCCCGCGCCAAGGGCCTCACCCGCCGGCGCGCGCTCATCAAACATGGGCTGCGAACCGCACTGATTCCGATGGCAACGCTGTTCGCCTACGGGGTTGCCGGACTGGTCACCGGCGCGGTGTTTGTCGAAAAGATCTTCGGCTGGCACGGCATGGGTGAATGGGCGGTCCGGGGCATCGCGACCCAGGACACCAACATCGTCGCAGCGATCACGGTGTTCTCCGGGGCCGTGGTCTTGCTGGCCGGCCTGCTCTCCGACATCTTCTATGCGGCGCTCGACCCGAGGGTCCGGGTTTCATGACCGATCAAGCCACGCAAGTCGAGTTCACCTCACGCCGCACGCTGGTGCTGCGCCGGTTCCTGCGTAACCGGGCCGCGGTGGCATCGCTGGCGGTGCTGGTGGTGCTGTTCGTGGGGTGCTATGCGCTGCCCTCGGTGCTGCCCTACTCCTACGAGGACCTCGATTTCGACGCGCTGCTACAGCCACCGAGCACCCGTCATTGGCTGGGCACCAATGCGCTAGGTCAGGACTTGCTCGCGCAGACGTTGCGGGGCATGCAGAAATCCATGCTCATCGGCGTCTTTGTGGCGGTGATCTCCACCGGAATCGCCGCCACCGTCGGTGCCGTCTCCGGCTATTTCGGCGGGTGGCGAGACCGAGCCCTGATGTGGTTGGTGGACCTGCTGTTGGTGGTGCCCAGCTTCATCCTGATTGCGATCGTCACTCCGCGTACCAAGAACTCGACCAACATGATGTTCCTGGTGCTGCTGCTGGCCGGATTCGGCTGGATGATCAGCTCCCGCATGGTGCGTGGCATGACCATGAGCCTGCGCGAGCGCGAGTTCATCAGAGCGGCAAGGTATATGGGCGTTTCCAGCCGGCGGATCATCACCGGCCACGTGATACCCAATGTGGCGTCGATTCTGATCATCGACGCGGCACTCAATGTCGCGGCCGCCATCCTGGCCGAAACAGGCTTGAGCTTCCTCGGTTTCGGCATCCAGCCACCGGACGTGTCGTTGGGCACCCTGATCGCCGATGGCATCCAGTCGGCAACCACGTTCCCGTGGGTGTTCCTGTTCCCGGCCGGGGTCCTGGTGTTGATTCTGGTCTGCGCCAACCTGACCGGTGATGGCTTGCGCGACGCACTGGACCCGGCCAGCAAGACGCTGCGAAGTGGTGACCGATGAACCCGCTGCTCGAGGTGACCGATCTGGCCGTCACCTTCCCCACCGAGAACGATCCGGTCACCGCCGTGCGCGGCATCAGCTACCAGGTAGCCCCCGGCGAAGTGGTCGCGATGGTGGGCGAATCCGGATCGGGCAAGTCCGCGGCGGCCATGGCCGTAGTCGGTCTGCTACCCGAGTACGCCAAGGTCCGTGGCTCGGTCCGGTTGCAGGGCACCGAGCTACTGGGGCTGGCCGACGACGCGATGTCGCGGTTCCGCGGCAAGGTGATCGGCACCGTGTTCCAGGATCCGATGTCCGCTTTGACCCCGGTCTACACCGTCGGCGATCAAATCGCCGAAACCATCGAGATACATCAGCCCACTTTCAGCAGGAAGGCGGCGCGGCGGCGTGCGGTGGAGCTGCTTGAACTGGTTGGTATCGCACAACCCGAGCGACGCGCCCGCGCGTTTCCGCATGAGCTTTCCGGCGGTGAACACCAACGGGTAGTCATCGCCATCGCCATCGCCAACGATCCCGATCTGTTGATCTGTGACGAACCCACCACCGCTCTGGACGTGACCGTGCAGGCCCAGATCCTCGACGTGCTCAAGACGGCTCGGGATGTGACCGGGGCCGGAGTGCTCATCATCACCCACGACCTGGGTGTGGTTGCCGAGTTCGCCGATCGAGCGCTGGTCATGTACGCCGGGCGAGTTGTGGAAAAGGCTACGGTCAACGACCTCTACCACAATCGCCGAATGCCTTACACCATCGGACTATTGGGTTCAGTCCCCAGGCTCGATGCCACGCAGGACACCCGATTGGTGCCAATCCCGGGTGCCCCTCCGTCGCTCGCCGGCCTCGATCGGGGCTGCCCGTTCGCACCCCGCTGTCCCTTGGTCATCGATGAATGCCGCTCCGACGAACCCGAGTTGATCGAGGTCGGCCAGAATCACCGGGCTGCCTGCATTCGCACCGATCAGGTGAACGGGCGCAGCGCCGCCGACATCTATGGCGTGCAGACCGAGGCCACCGAGCCGGCGCCCGCCGACTCATCGGTGGTCGTCCGGGTCAGCGACCTGGTCAAGACATATCCGCTGACCAAGGGCGTGCTGCTGCGGCGATCGATCGGCGAGGTGCGCGCGGTCGACGGCGTGAGTTTCGAACTCCGCCAGGGCCACACGTTGGGCATCGTGGGTGAGTCTGGATCAGGAAAATCCACTACCTTGCATCAGATTTTGGAGCTCGCCGCGCCACAATCGGGATCGATCGAAGTTCTGGGCACCGATGTCACCACTTTGACCGCGTCGAGTCGCAGAGCGCTGCGACGCGATATCCAGGTGGTCTTTCAAGATCCGGTCGCCTCACTGGACCCGCGGCTGCCGATCTCCGATTTGTTGGCCGAACCACTGCAAGCCAACGGCTTCAACAAGACCGATACCCAGGACCGGGTTGCCGAACTGCTTGACATCGTCGGGCTGCGTCGTAGCGATGCCAGCCGCTATCCCGCCGAATTCTCCGGCGGACAGAAGCAACGGGTCGGTATCGCACGAGCGCTGGCGCTGCAACCCAAGATTCTGGCGCTCGACGAACCGGTGTCCGCCCTCGACGTCTCGATCCAGGCCGGAATCATCAACCTGCTCCTGGACCTGCAAGCGCGGTTCAAACTGTCGTACCTGTTTGTCTCCCATGACCTCTCAGTGGTCAAACACCTCGCCCATTCCGTGGTCGTCATGTTTGCCGGCAGCATCGTCGAGCAGGGCAACAGCCAGGAGGTTTTCGGCAATCCGCAACACGAGTACACACAGCGTCTGCTGGGCGCGGTGCCACAACCGATTCCGGGCAATGCTGACTAACGCAGATCGGCATGACGGCGTCCAGCCCGGGCCTGGCGCGAGGTCGCGGCGGCCGACTCGCCCCTGGGCACGGCGTCGAATCCGGTGTGCCGGTGCCGCATTGCTCACCGTGACGCTCCTGCTTGCCGGCTGTTCGGCCAGCACCCAACTCCCCGCCGCGACCAGCGGGTCCACCGCGGTCGGCAGCAGCAGCGATATCAACCCGCAAGATCCCGCCACCCTCGAAGACGGTGGTGACCTGAGGCTCTCGCTCACCGACTTCCCACCCAATTTCAATATCTTGCATATCGACGGCAACTCGGCGGAGGTTGCGGCGATGGTCAAAGCCACTCTGCCGCGGGCCTTCATCATCGGTCCAGACGGTTCGACGACGGTCGACCACGACTACTTCACCAGCGTCGAACTCACCAAGACCAACCCGCAAGTGATCACCTACACCATCAATCCCAAAGCATTCTGGTCTGATGGCACGCCGATCACCTGGCGTGACATCGCGAGTCAGATCCACGCGACCAGCGGCGCGGACAACAGATTCGAAATCGCCTCGAGCGGGGGCTCCGACCGTGTCGCGTCAGTGACCCCGGGAGTCGATGATCGTCAAGCCATGGTGACGTTTGCCAAACCCTACGCGGAGTGGCGTGGGATGTTTGCCGGCAACGGGATGCTGCTGCCCAGCAGCATGACCGCCACGCCCGAGGCGTTCAACAAGGGACAACTCACCGGACCCGGCCCCTCCGCAGGCCCGTTCATCGTCACCTCACTGGACCGCAGCGCACAGCGAATCGTATTGACTCGCAACCCTAAATGGTGGGGAAAGAAGCCGCGCCTGGACAGCATCACCTACCTGGTTCTCGATGACGCCGCGCGGATACCTGCCCTGCAGAACTTCACCATCGACGCGACCGGGATCGGTTCACTCGATCAACTCACCATCGCCGAGCGCACCAAGGGGATCTCGATCCGGCGCGCGCCGGCTCCCAGTTGGAGCCATTTCACCCTCAACGGTGCCCCGGGAGCGGTCCTCGCCGACCCGGCGCTGCGGTTGGCCGTCTGCAAGGGGATCGACCGCCGGACGATAGCCAAAGTGGCACTATACGGCCTGACCAATGATCCGGCGCCGTTGAACAATCATGTTTTCGTCGCCGGGCAGGAGGGCTATCAGGACAACAGCAGTCCCTACGATCCGGAGCAGGCCAAGCGGGAGCTCGACGCCCTGGGCTGGAAGCTCAACGGCAAGTTCCGGGAGAAAGACGGCCATCAGCTCGTCGTCCGCTTGCTGTTCTACGAAGCTCAGAGCAGTCGCCAATTCGCGCAGGTCGCTCAGTACAGCCTGGCCCAGATCGGCGTCAAACTCGAACTGCAATCGAGGTCGGGCAGTGGCTTTTTCAGTAACTACGTCAATGTCGGGGCCTTCGACATTGCGCTGTTCGGCTGGGTCGGCGACGCTTTCCCCCTCTCCTCGCTCACCCAGATCTACATGTCCGACGGGGAAAGCAACTTTGGGAAGATCGGCAGCCCACAGATCGATGCGGCGATCGAGCGGACGCTGCAGGAGCTGGATCCGGCCAAGGCCCTCGCGCTGGCCAATGAGGTGGATAAGCTCATCTGGGCCGAGGGGTTCAGCCTGCCATTGACCCAATCACCGGGAACGATTGCCGTCCTCAGCACGCTGGCAAATTTTGGCGCCAGGGGCCTCGCCGATCTGGATTACACCGCGATCGGATTCATGCGGAGCTGACCCGGCGATGCAGCAGCGGCGCCGGTAGCGCGTGCTCCGCCATAGCCGCCAGTTCGATCGCTTTCCACAAGGCGCGGATCGGCAGCCGCGCCGGCATTGCGTCCAGCTCCGCCCCTCGACCGGTGAGCGCTCCGAACTCCCCCCGACATACCGCCCCGGCAATGGCCAGGGCCGCGGGCTCACGGAAGTCAAGGGCGCTGTGCGCCATGGTCGGTAGCTCTATCAGCACCGCGTTGGGCAGCAATGATGCGATATGTTCGGCGACCATGGCCGGGGTAGTGAGATCGTGCCCGCCCGAAACAACCACGGTTGGCCAGCCGAATCTGGGCATCTCGGCCACCAAGTCGTACGGCTCGGACTCGAACTGATCTGTCGCCGCAATAGTTTCGCGAATCGCCTGAGCGGGATCGAGCGGTAGGCCGTCGGGCTCGGCCGCGTAGTCCAGTTCGCGGAACGCGATGCGACCGACCAGGTCCATCTCGTAGCGGTACGGCACCTTGCGTGCATACATGGCAGAGAACCGGAAAAGCACGTGCCACAAGATCATCCGGCCGCACAGCAGGAGATCCAATTGGCGTTCCAGAAGCCGCGCTCCGCCGTACCCGTAAACCGCCGCTGCGACCTTGGATGCGCGGGCCGTCATCACCCCGGCATCGACCAGCTGCCGAACCTTGGCCGCCAGCGCGGCGGTCTCCGGGCTATCCCCGTCGAGTAGCCGCCTACGAATGGTCTCGCGCGCAAGCGCAATGTCATCGCGAGACAGCAACGGCGAATCGAGAATCATCGACCGTACCCGGGCCGGGTGACGGACGCCGACTCCAGCGGCAATGTAGGTGCCGTATGACGTGCCGTAGATGACAGCCGAGTCGACATGGGCGTCATCGAGCACCGCGGCAATATCGTCGACGACCTGATCGATTGTGAAAGCTTCTGGCGGTAGGTCGGCTCCGGAGTCATCGTGGCGCGACATCCCCACTCCGCGGTGCTCGATCATGATGACATCCAGACCGGCAGCGGCGGCACGCCGGCGCAACCCCTTGTACACCAGCATCGACGCCACTCCCGGCCCGCCCGGGATGATGACCAGCGGATGCGCCGACTTTCGGCCGGCGCGCACGTAGTACAGATCAAACTCGCTGTCGTTGCCCGGCGACACCGGCCGGCGCACCGGCCGCACACCCGGCATTCCCGCGAGTTTCTCGTGCGCCCGGCGCCGTTTGTCGCTCATCGTCATCGGCGTCGGCCCATCATGGGCAGTATTCTGCCCAGACGGGCTGTCGTCGGCAGCTCAAGGGGCCGCCGGTTGGGCCCCTAGAGCCCGGCTCAATTGCGGATCAGGTCGGCAGCCTTGGCGCCTATCAGCACCGATGGGGCATGAGTGTGTCCACGCACCGTGCTCGGCATCACCGACGCGTCGGCGACGCGCAGGCCGTCGACCCCGCGCACCCGTAACTGCGAATCCACCACGCTCGCCTCGTCGCTGCCCATCCGACAGGTACCCAAGGGGTGATACAGGGTGTGCGAACAGGTGGTGAGGGCCAACTCGAGGGTTGCTTCATCGAGCTCGCTGCTGTTGTGCGGCCGCGCCACCGGCCCCAGCAGGCCGCGGAGCGCGGGCGCCTGGGCGATACGTGCGCAGATCCGCAGGCCTTCCATCATCGCGACACGGTCCACACCGCCGGGGTCGGACAGGTAGCGGGCTTCGATGATCGGCTTGGCATGGGGATCGGCAGACCGAAGCGTGATCTGACCCCGGCTCTGTGGGGCAACCAAGATCGGCCCGAAAACCACGCCGTGGCCCGGCGGGTGCGCGGGCAGTCCTTCGTCGTAGAACGGTGCCGGCGCGAAGATCAGCTCCAGGTCGGGTAGGTCCAGACCCGGCCGGCTGCGGACGAATCCGTATGCTTCGCCGACGTTGGAGGTCAGCATGCCCCGGCGCCGCAACAGATAGTTGATCAGCCGCATGGGCTTTTCGGCGGCGGCCAGACTGTCCCCGGCAACGTCGAAGCCCAGCGGCGTGATGAGGTGGTCCAGTAGATTCTGGCCCACTTCTGGCGCGTGGTAGACGGTTTCGATTCCGTGATCGGCGAGATGACTACGGTCTCCGATGCCCGAGAGCATCAGCAGCTGCGGGCTGTTGACCGCGCCGCCGCAGAGCACGACCTCCCGGCGGGCATGCACCGTGCAGTGTTGCCCCTCGCGCTGGTACTCGACGCCAGTCGCCCGGGTACCGTGGATGACGATTCGGGTCGCCGTCGCACCGGTGAGGATGCTCAGGTTCCTGCGCCCCATCGCCGGTCTGAGATACGCGTCGACGGTGCTCCACCGGGAGCCGCGGCGCTGAGTGACGATCGTTTCGCAAAAACCTTCCGGCTCTGCGGAATTCGGCTGCACCGGCGGGAACCCACAGTCGCGTGTGGCGGCCAGCCAGGCCGCAGTCAGCGGACTCGGACTCCGTTGACGGGAGATCTGTAGCGGACCCGTCACACCGCTGTCGTCACCATTGACGAAGTGCCAGGCGGCAGTGACGTCTTCAATCTGGCGGAAGTAGCCGAGCAGCTCGCCGTAGGACCAGTGCGAGCCGGCGAGCCGAGCCCATTCGTCATAGTCGGCGGCAAAGCCGCGCACCCACATCATCGCGTTCATCGAGGACGAGCCGCCGAGCACCTTGCCCCGGGGCCAGTAGATCTCGCGCCCGCCCAGCTGCGGCTCCGGTTCGGTCGTGTAATCCCAGTCGACTTCGCTGCGGAACAGCTTGGGAAACGCCGCCGGAATCCCGATGAAGCGATTCTTGTCGCTCGGCCCGGCCTCGAGCGCCACCACCGAGGTGCCCGAATCGGCGCTAAGCCGATTGACCACCGCCGCCCCAGCTGAGCCCGTACCGACCACTACGTAATCGCACTCAATGTCCACCGCTCATCCCCGTTTTGGGATCAGTGTATGACGCGGGGCGGCCCGATCACTAAAGATTCAGATCGATCCGGTGCGCGCCGGCGACACCGTCGTATCGGTCAGGGCTGCACGTCAGCACGATCACCTGACCATGGGTTCCCACGGTATCGAACACTCCCCCCATCTTGGCCAGGCGGTCTGGATCGGTGAATCCCAGCGCATCGTCTACCACCACCGGAACGGTGTCCTCCTTGGCCACCAGCGCCGCGCCCGCAAACCGGGCCAATATGCCGAGCTGCTCTTTGGCGCCGCCGGACAACGACTCGTAAGGCACCGTGACATCGTCGAGAGTCCGGCTGCGGATCCGTAGATCGCTAGCGACATCGACCTCGAACGTGGGCCCGAACACCGGGCGCCCGAGTCGCTGTAGCTCCATTCGATAGGGCTCGACGTAGCGCTGCCGGGTGGTATCGCGATGCCGTGTCATCACCGATCGCAACAGCTGGGCGGCTCTGGCGCGGCGTCCGATGCGGGCGTGCTGACTAGCGGCATGCTCACGTTCGGTCTCTGCCGCATCAAGCTTGCTCTGCCGACCTTCGCTGCCGAACACCGAGAGTTCGACGCTGATGTCGCGCAGCGCGGCGACAACGGCATCGTGGCGCTCATCCAGTGACTGCGCGATCTCGGCGGCTTCCCGTGCTTCGGCGGCTACCGCCTCGGGCTCGGCCGCGTCCAGCACTTCGGTCAGTTCGGCGAGTCGACGCTGCGACGCCTGCAGCACGTGCAGATCGGCATCGGCCGCCGACGCGAGGTCGGCATCGCTAACCGCGGCCCGCGCGGTGGCCAGCCGCGAGGTGGCCGCTTCGACTTCGGCCCGCCCGTTTTCCAGCCTGCTCTGCAAAACCGTGGCCGAAGTAGAGGTTTCGGCGAGACGCCGGCTTGCCGCGAGAGCGAGCTTGCGCTGATCCTCGCACTGCTTGCCGGCCGTTATCCGGGCGGCCTCGGCCGCCTCGAGTTCGGCACGGGCAGCCGTGGCATCGGTCGCAAACAGATCGGGCTCAGCGGGCTGGCTGGCCTGCAGCTGTGCAAGCCGGCAGCGGAGTTGGTCTACCTGCTCGTCACCACACAGCCCGGCCAGGGTGGCGTTCAACTGGTCGCGGCGCCCCAACAGTTCGCGGCGGCGCTGTTCGACCGATCGGGCCTCCGCCAAGGTTGCCACGCCGCCCGCGGCCAATGCCACCGCAAGTTCTTCTTGTGCTGCAACATATTTGGCCTGCGCCTCCAGCGCGGTCGCCCCCTGGGTGATCCGCGCCGTCAGGACCCCGGGGACCTCGACCTCCGCGGGGCCGGTGGCCGTCATCGACCAACTCGAACCCGCCGACAACTGCACCCGTTGACCGCCAACCACCAGCTCGATATCGGCGGCCGCAGTGAACTCCACCGCCGCGGAAATCAACGCGAGTTGCCCGTCCACCCGATCCACGCTCGCCGCAGCGGATTCGATTCGTTTCAGCAGCGCCTCGGTAAGTGTCACCTCGGATAGCTGGGCGCAGACCCGGTCATGGTCACACTGGACCTCTCCGATCCTGGCCAGTCGGGCGCTCAACCGTTGCGCCTGTTCGCGGTCGGCGATCTGGCCGAGAGAGCGCCGGGCGGCTTCGGCACGGCGTTGAACCGCCGTCAGGCTAGCCGTGGCTTCCTCGACCGCGACGTCGCACCGCTGCGCATCGGCGCTCGCCATCGCCCGCTGGTCGGCGGCGTGCTGCGCATCGATTTGCAGGGCCTCGAGCGCCTTGGCGCGACTGTCGATTTCCTCGCACAGGGCACGCCGTTCAGCATGAGCGGCCGCCGAAGCCGAGCTGGTTGCGGCCTTCGCAGCGGTGACGAGCTTGGCCTCATGCGCTTCTGCCTTCAGCCCCGCGACCTTGTCGGCGGCCTGCCGCGCAGCCGCCAGCCGGGAACCGGCTGCAGCCAACTTCGGCGCCAATTCGGCTGCCTGCCTAGTTAGTTCACCATGGCGACTGATGCGCTCGTCGACCTCGGATACCGCCGCGGCGCACTCCGCTACCGCAGTCTCGGCTCCGCTCAGCCGAGCGAGGGTTGCCGCCCATTCGCCGGTGGGACGTCCGGTTGGGGTGAAGTAGCGCGAATACTCGGCATCGATGCGTTCAATCAGCACTGGCTCGGCACCCGAGAGCGCCACGTCGGTGGCCGAATGGGCGGCGGCAATATCGAGCGCGCGGGAAAGCGCATCACAGCTGGACAGATCCACCGCCGTGGTCGACGCGGCCTGCAGCACCCGCTGGGCACGCCACAACTCGGTGTCCACCGTCTCCGCCAAGATCGCCCGGACCCGCTCATGGGCTTCGTCGCCGGTCAACTGTTCGCGACGAGGCGCCAGCACCGTCAGCTGTGTTTCACACTTCTTGTGAAAACGCTTCCGGTAGACGAAACGGTAAGGACCACTGCTTATTTCGGCAGTGACCTCGGATCCGACGTCGGCATTGGTCGGTTTGACCTGCTTGATTTCCTTTTTCGCCGAGCGATCCTTGAATTCCAGTAGGAGATCCAAAGCCTCGATCATCGAGGACTTTCCAATCTCGTTGGCGCCGCACACAACCACCACACCGTGGTCTGGAAACTCGATCTCCCGATGCGCGATCCCGCGGTAGTTGGTCAGTACCAGCCGGTGCAACTTCATGCCGCGCCCCGATCTGTGAGCCGCAGCAGCAGAGCCAACGCCGCCTGAGCATCGACTGCGGATCCGTCGGCACCCGAACGAGCGGTTGCGACCAACTCGTCAACGGCGGCCGCAGCGAAACCGCCGATGCCGAGGTCGCTGAACTCACCATCCGCCGGAATCACGGCCAGGTCGGTGTGGCGTTCCCACAGGCCCAGCCAGGCGAACAACCGCGCATACCTGTCCAGGCACGCATCCAGCGCGGCACGGTCGGTGACGGTCAACGAACCGGTCAGGGCCAACCGCACCACGGTGCGGTCCTTGTCGGTCATCAGATCCAGATTCAGATCGAGGTCGGCAATGTCACGGCTGGTGTCCACTTCCCGGCGCAGCGTGACAAACCGCCAGCAGCCGACCCGCCTGGCTGTCACCGAGACCGGGCGGCACGGGTCGGTTTCGTCAATGTCGACGACGAGGACGTGGCCGGGGTCAGATTCGACGTCGTCGAAGTTGGTGACTTCCGGCGATCCCGAGTACCACACCCTGCCGCTGCCACCAACCTGAGTCAGCGAATGCTTGTCCCCGAGCGCCACATAATGCAACATTCCTCGCGCCACCGAGTCCTCGAGCCCAGCGAGCCGGATCAGCGAGGGCTTGCCGGGATCCGGGTCCAGCGCATCGATTCCCCCGTGGGCGACCAGCACTCGGGTGCCAGCCCCTTCGGACAGTCCCGCCAACACGTCGGCGACAAGATCGGTGGTGGGAGCCTTGGACCGCCACGGAGCGGCGACAAGCTCCACTCCCGGACGCACTTGGTGACTACCGCAGCGATCGAGAACGACAACGTTGTCCGGACATTCAGTACGAAACAGTGCGCCGGTGTATACCGAAGAAGCGTCCAGCGGGTCGTGATTGCCCGGAAGCAGGTAGACCGGAACACCGATGGCGCGCATGGCCTCCAAGGACTGGCTGATGACCTGGGGCGTGAGCTGATTGTGTTCGAAGACGTCACCGGCCACAACCACGAACTCGGCACCCACCTCGGCAGCCAGCGCCCCCAGACCGGCCACCGCATCGCGGCGCGCCGCCGAATAGCGCGGCTGCGCGTCACCGGCGAGAAAGTGGCGGGTCATGCCCAGCTGCCAGTCGGCGGTGTGCAGGAATCGCATCCTGGTGACCTCCTAGCGAAAAAGCGTGTCTATCAGGGCAACGCGAGTGTAGGTCTGGGCACCGACAAGACGCGGGACCTCGCCCGGCAGGTTCGGCTCGCAAGCGGTCGGCACGGGATCGAGGACCCACGCCGCCCGCCGTAGTCGAACATCCATTCGCATCGCGGGCAGCGCAGAGCGGGTCGCCATCTGGTGCGCGGCGAAGTGCGCACGGTGTTCGCCACCGAGCTGATGATTCGCACGCGCGTCGGTGCCGCCAACCCGGTTGGCCTTAGGGTGGGCCGAATGAGTGACCGGCACACGCTGTTGTTGATGCGGCATGCGAAATCCCAATATCCGCCTGGTGTGGCTGACCATGAGCGACCGTTGGCACCGCGCGGGCGTCGCGAGGCCGGATTGGCCGGAGACTGGCTGCGCGGCAATGCGCCAGCCGTCGACGAGGTGTTGTGCTCCACCGCGATCCGTACCCAAGAGACGCTGGCACGCAGCGGTATCGATGCACCGGTGCACTATTCCCGGCGGCTCTATGGCGCCGTGCCCGGCACGCTGATCGGCGAGATCAACCGGATTGGCGAGGACGTCGCGACCCTGCTCGTCGTCGGGCATGAGCCAACGATGTCCGAGGTGGCACTGGGCCTCGCCGGCGCCACCGGCACCGACGCTGCCGCCGCCGAACGGCTCTCGGCGAAATTCCCGACGTCGGCGATTGCGGTGCTGCAGGTGGCCGGCCGCTGGGAAGATCTCGAACTCGGTGGCGCTGCCCTCATCACGTTCCACGTGCCGCGCTAGCGAACCGTCGCCCGACGCGGACACCCGGGGGTAGCACCCATCCCCGGGTGTCCCGCCAGTCAGGAGTTGGTGGCCAGCGTCAGCTCCATCAGCTTGATGGCCTGCGAGCAGGCATCGATACCGGGGGCCTGAGGATTGACCCACCAGCCGACAACTCCGGCGGCGTCGCTTGCCACGCCGCATGCGCCGTTGGGGTCATTGGGTCGCATCACAATCGAGTCGACGCCCTGAATGGTGCGACTCTCGACCTGATACTTCAGTCCCTCGGCCACCTTGCGTTCGTTGCTCAAGCTGCCCTGCTCGAACCAGTACCGGGTGATGTCGATCAGCCCGGCCGGGTTGGCCGCCCGCCAGCGGCAGATCGCGCCGACGAACGTGCTCTGAATGTCGAGCGGATCGGCGCCCACCGTCTTGGCCAGGATGTCGGTGGTCAGCACTTCACATTCTTTGAGCAGGTTGGGGTACTGCTGCTCGGAATTGTTGTTGCGTGGGACCCCACCCCCGCCCGCTTTGATGGCGTTGCCCGAAATCGACCTCGAGCAGCCGGTTATCGACACCAGCACCGCCAGCAGCACGGCCGCCGCGCGCAGGCCTGCACCATTACCGCGCCGAGATCCACGACGCATCCCACCGCTCATTTCGAGTTCGCAATCGACTGACGAGTGAGTTCCCTGGCGACGTCACACGGCGGCGGGAATGGCTTCTGGTTGAAGCTCACCGACCATTCGATGAAGTCGTCCTGGAACTGGATCCCTACCTCACACAACGAGTCGCCCAGGGTGGGCTCGTTGCCGATGGCGATGAAGCCGCTGTGGCCGTCGATGTTGATGTCCTCGACACTCGCGCGGGAGAGCTCCTCGGTCTTGCGCTCACGACCGATTGGACTGCCGCGGTACCAGGAGAAGGAGAAGTGCGGGCCCATGATGCCGCCGCCCGCCAACCACTGGCACCCCACCGAGTTCTGAGCCGTGTTGATCAGGCCACTGATCCTGGTCAACTGTGTCACTGTCTGGTCGCTGACACCGCCGCACTGCGGAAAGAACGGTCCGTGACGGCCCTCGGAGCTGCCCGGGGTCGACGAAGCCGTCGCACCGGGATTGTTGTCACCGGAATTGGAGCACCCTGCAACTGCGGGACTCAGAGCCATCAATGCCGCCGCAGCCAGGGCCAGCGTCGTCAAATTACGCCGCACCGCTTACCTCTCTACTGCTGGTCACAGCATGCACTGTAGCCGCAGCCCCGCGGGTCAACCACCGACACGCCACCTGATCAGGCATTTCGTCCTGGCCGATGCGGCCGGCCCCAGCACCGGGCCGACACGGTATGCGACAGTTACCCCATGCTCCTGGCACTGCTGCGCCAGTACATCCGGCCGTACCGTCGGCTGGTCGCCGCGCTGATGGCGCTGCAGCTGATCAGCACCCTGGCCTCGCTGTACCTGCCCACGGTCAACGCCGCGATCATCGATGACGGAGTCGCCAAGGGCGATACCAACACCATCATCCGGCTGGGTGTGGTGATGCTCGGCGTGACCGGACTACAGGTGCTGTGCGCGGTGGGTGCCGTCTACTTCGGAGCCCGCACCAGGACCGGCTTCGGCCGCGACCTGCGCGCCGCGATGTTCGAGCATGTGATCACCTTTTCCGAACGCGAGACGGCCAGATTCGGCGCGTCGACGCTGTTGACCCGCAGCACCAACGACGTCCGCCAGATTGTGTTCCTGGTGCAGACGACTGCCACCGTGCTGGTGGCCGCGCCGATAATGAGCATCGGCGGCATCATCATGGCGGTTCATCAAGAGGCCGCGCTGACCTGGCTGCTGCTGGTCAGCGTTCCGATCTTGGCGCTGGCGAACTACTGGATCATGACCCACATGCTGCCGTTGTTTCGCAGCATGCAGGCGTTGATCGACGGCATCAACCGGGTGCTGCGCGACCAGCTGTCCGGCGTCCGGGTGGTTCGCGCGTTCACTCGGGAGCCCTTCGAGCGGGACAGGTTCGCCCAGGCGAACACCGCGTTGGCGAGCACCGCGTTGCGGGCCGGCAATTGGCAGGCGCTGATGCTGCCGGTGACCACGCTGACGATCAACGTGTCCAGCGTCGCGGTGATCTGGTTCGGTGGCCTGCTGATCGACCAAGGCCGGATGCAGGTCGGCTCGCTGAGCGCATTTCTGTCGTACTTCGCCCAGATTCTGATGGCGGTGCTGATGGCAACGATGACCTTGGTGGTGCTGCCGCGAGCCGCCGTGTGCGCGGAGCGCATCACCGAGGTGCTCTCGACTCCCGCCGCACTGAACAACCCGCAACACCCCAGATTCCCCGCTGCCGGCATCACCGGCGCGGTCCGGTTGGAAAACATCACCTTCAGCTATCCCGGCGCCGACTGCCCGGTGCTGCAAGACATCTCCTTGTCGGCACCGCCGGGAGCCACCACCGCGATTGTCGGCAGCACCGGTTCGGGCAAGTCGACGCTGATATCGCTGATCTGCCGGCTCTACGACGTTACCGGCGGCACCGTGCTGCTGGACGGGATTGATGTCCGCGACTACCAGACCGAGCGGTTGTGGGCGGCGATCGGGCTGGTGCCCCAGCGCGGTTACCTGTTCTCCGGCACCGTCGCCGACAACCTGCGCTACGGCAAATCCGACGCAACCGACGAAGAGATGTGGGAGGCGCTGCGGGTCGCGGCCGCAGAGGAATTCGTCCGGGCGCACGGCCTGCAGATGCGTGTCGCGCAGGGCGGGATCAACTTCTCCGGTGGGCAGCGTCAACGACTCGCGATCGCCCGGGCGATCATCGGCCGACCCGCGGTCTATCTGTTCGACGACGCATTCTCCGCCCTTGATGTGCACACCGATGCGCAGGTCCGCGCATCGCTGCGAGAACTTGCCACAAAGTCGACCATTATTATTGTCACACAACGCGTTTCGACTGCCGCACAGGCCGATCAAGTGATCGTGATCGACGATGGCAGAGTTGTCGGGGCGGGCACTCACGATTCCCTGCTGATCGATTGCCCCACCTATGCCGAATTTGCCGTCTCGCAGTCGGTGACCGCCGACATCAGGGGCGTCTCGTGACCGCGGCACTCAACCAGCGACCCCGAGGCGGCGCCCCGGCGCCAACCCGATCGCGCGACTTCTGGGGTTCGGCGACGCGGCTGGTGAAACGGCTCGCCCCACAACGACGGCGCAGTCTTGCGGTGATCGCCCTGGGCATCGTCGGCACCGCGATCGGGGTGGCCGTTCCCCGAATCCTCGGCCACGCCACCGATCTGCTGTTCAACGGCGTGATCGGACGCCAGTTGCCCGCCGGAATCACCAAGGCGCAAGCGATTGCCGGCGCCCGGGCCCGCGGTGACAATACCTTCGCCGAACTGTTGTCGGGAATGAAGGTAACCCCCGGCCAAGGCGTGGACTTCGGTGCGGTGGTACGAACCCTCGCACTGGCGTTGGCCCTGTATCTCATTGCTTCCCTGCTAATTTGGGGGCAAGCCCGGTTGCTCAACGTCACCGTGCAGCGCACCGTGGCAGCGTTGCGCGCCGACGTCGAGCACAAGCTGCACCGGCTGCCACTGTCCTACTTCGACGGACGTCAGCGTGGCGAACTGCTGAGCCGGGTCACCAACGACATCGACAACATTCAGTCGTCGCTATCGATGACGATCAGCCAGCTGGTGACCGCGATCCTGACCGTGGTCGCGGTGCTGTCGATGATGGTGTGGATCTCGCCGCTGCTGGCACTGATCACCCTGCTGGCCGTGCCGTTGTCGTTGCTGGTGACGCGAGCGATCACCCGACGTTCACAACGGCTGTTCGTTGCGCATTGGACCAGTACCGGACGCCTCAACGCACACATCGAAGAGACCTACAGCGGCTTCACGGTCGTCAAGACCTTCGGCCACCAGGCCGCAGCACGCGAGCAGTTTCACAACCTCAACGATGACGTCTACCAGGCCAGTTTCGGCGCCCAACTGCTCTCTGGCCTGGTGCAGCCGGCGACCACGTTCATTGGCAACCTGGGCTATGTAGCGGTCGCGGTGATGGGGGGCCTGCAGGTGGCCACCGGTCAAATCACATTGGGCAGCGTGCAGGCGTTCATTCAATATGTCCGGCAATTCAACACACCGGTGTCGCAGGTGGCGGCCATGTACAACAGCCTGCAGTCCGGTGTGGCCAGCGCAGAGCGGGTGTTCGAGCTGCTCGACGAACCCGAAGAAGCCGCCGACCCCGCGTCGGCGCTGCAACCGCCGGTCAGCCGGACCGGCCGCGCCCCGACCCTGACCGGTCGCGTGGAGTTCGAGCGGGTGAACTTTGCCTATCACCCGGGCCATCCGGTGATCCACGACTTGTCACTGGTGGCCGAACCGGGCAGCACGGTGGCGATCGTCGGACCGACAGGTGCCGGCAAGACCACGCTGGTCAACCTGCTGATGCGGTTCTATGAGGTCGATTCCGGCCGCATCCTGGTCGACGGAATCGACATCACCACGGTGAGCCGGCGGTCACTGCGGTCGCACATCGGCATGGTGCTCCAGGACACCTGGTTGTTCGACGGGACGATCTCGGAGAACATCGCTTACGGGCGTCCGGAGGCCAGCCCGGACGACATCATCCAAGCCGCCAAAGCGGCCTACGTCGACCGGTTCGTCCACATGCTGCCGGCCGGCTATCAGACCCGGATCAGCGGAGACGGCAGCAACATCAGCGCCGGCGAGAAGCAACTGATCACCATCGCCCGCGCATTTCTTGCCCGCCCGCAGTTGTTAATCCTGGACGAGGCCACCAGTTCGGTCGACACCCGCACCGAGCTGCTCATCGCACGGGCAACCGCCGAACTTCGCCGGGATCGAACCAGCTTCATCATCGCCCATCGCCTTTCGACGATTCGTGACGCCGACCAGATTCTGGTGGTGCAGGCGGGCCAGATCGTCGAACACGGCACCCACGCGGAGCTGCTGGCCAACCGGGGCGCCTACTACGCCATGACGCGGGCCTAGAACGATTCTGGCGATGCAGCCCCGCTGGCGGTGGTGGCGCCAAAGCGCGCGGTAACCGTACCGGGTCAGCCCGCTGCGCCGTCGGCGCCGGTACCGCCCTGCACGCCGTTATGGCCGCTGATGCCGTTGTAGGTTGTCCCGACGCCTGGATCGCCACCCACGCCACCGTCGCCACCGACAGCGCCGGCGCCGCCCGCACCGCCAGTCCCACCGATGCCGTTGGTACCCGAGTGACCGATCAACCACCCGCCAGTGCCACCGGCACCGCCGGTGCCGAACCCTCCGCCGGAGCCGCCGTCGCCCCCGGTTCCGCCGTCCGTGGCATCGCCGCCAGAGCCGCCGGCCCCGGTGCCAGACGAACTGCCGTCACCGCCAACTCCGCCATTCCCACCGGTACCACCGACTCCGCCGTCGCCACCCGCACCGCCGTCGCCGCCATTTCCGAACAGCAGCCCGCCGGCACCGCCGCTGCCGCCAACCCCGCCAACCCCGCCGGTCCCGCCGTCGCCGCCGGTGCCCGCAATGCCGCCGTCGCCGCCAATATTGGCGTCGGCCACGCCACCGTCAGTCGAGCCGGCGGAACCACCAACCCCGCCGGTCCTCCCGGCGCCCCCGGTGGCGCCGATGCCGCCGGTGCCCCCGGTGCCCCCGGTGCCCCCGGTACCGCCGATGCCGCCGATGCCGCCGTCGCCGACCAATATCCCGCCACGACCACCGTTACCCCCGCCGCCGCCGCCGGTCCCGCCGGTGCCACCGGAAGCGCCGCTGGCCCCATTGCCGCCGGTCCCGCCAATACCCGCATAGGCGCTGCCGCTGGAAGTGACGGCAGGCCCGCCCAGTCCTCCATCGCCGCCCGAAGCTCCAGGAGCCCCGCCGTTGCCGCCGGTCCCGCCGAAACCTCCATAGGCGTCACCGCTGCCGTCATTGATGGCGAACCCGCCGACCCCACCGGTGCCTCCGGTCACCCCCGAGCCCCCATCGGCACCGCTGCCACCGTTACCGCCGTTGGCATCGCCAATCGAGGTTGTAACGTTGTTGCCCCACGCGCCGGGGCCTGCTGTGTCGTTAGAGGTGTTCACGCCGTCCGCGCCGGCCAGGCCGGTGCCGCCTTGCCCGCCGCTGCCGCCGTTGCCGAACAGGTAGGCGTTGCCACCGTTGCCCCCTTGCCCGGGGTCGCCGCCACCGATACCCGCCGCGGCCGCACCACCCTGCCCGCCCGCACCGCCGTCGCCGTAGAGCCACCCACCGTTGCCGCCGGCACCCCCGGCCGCACCGCTACCGCCGATCCCACCGGCCCCGCCCTGGCCGAACAGCCAGCCACCGTTGCCACCGGCACCCCGGCCGCGCCAAGCCCCCCCGGCCCCACCTGTTCCGCCGGCGCCGATCAACCCCGCGCTTCCACCGGTACCGCCGATCTGGCCGAACGCTCCGGAGCCGCCGTCGCCCCCATTGCCGTACAAGATCCCGCCGTCGCCTCCACTCTGTCCAGTCCCCGCCACCCCATCGTCGCCGTTGCCGATCAACGGGCGCCCCAACAGCGCCTGGGCGGGCGCATTGACCACGTCGAGCACTGCCTGCAACGGCGAGGCGTTGGCGACCTCCGCGCTTGCATACTTCCCCGCAGCCGCGTCAAGGGCGGTTACCAACTGGTCGTGAAACGCCGCCACTTGGGCGCCGAGCGCTTGATAGGCCTGGGCATGTCCGGAAAACACTGCGGCGACCGCCGCCGACACCTCATCGGCACCCGCGGCCAGCGCGCCCATGGTCGGCACCGCGGCGGCGACGTTAGCCTGACTGATCGCCGAGCCGATGCTTGCTAGATCCCTGCCCGCCACCGCCAATACCTCTGGCGAGACGACGACAAACGACATCACAACCCTCCCACCTGCTCGTGTTCACCCCAGCAGCCACGCTGTCTTCTTCGCACGATGCGTCGAGGCGAATCGTACCGTCTTCCTACGCAACATATGTCGCATTTTGGTTAACTTGTCATCGCTACACAAAAGGTGAAAAGCATTCACGTTCAGCAACATTGGCCACGAAAGCCATCCAGGCTGTGACCAGCAGATACTTCGCACTCCAACCGCTAAACTCGAAAACCACTCGCATTGCGCCACACTGACCGCCAACCGCAGTCGACACCGTAGACAGCCCAATTTCGCCGCCTAGCCATCAAACGCGAAAATTGCTCGCATAGAGCCACACTGACGTCCACTATCGTCCACGCCGAAGCCAGACTAACTGTGCCGAGCACCGCAACTTTCACGGTCGGACACAACGCCTACCACCAGAATTCGGTTGCTCTCCTTGCTTATAGATCCATCAGGGCATTTGCCGGGAGGAACCACGCAGGAGCGGCCGCGAAATCGTGATCCAGGTCAACGGTGCAGCGCTACAGCCCAATGCCGGCAACGGGAGCGGCATATGGCCAATGGCGCGGATCGAGCTCGCGCGGGCTAGCCACGATGCCGGCGCGCAGCCGCCGCGACGCCACCACTGGAGTGCGCCAAGAAGTTGTTGAGAATCCTTGGAGCGGCCGGCCCGATGCTGGGGTCATCCAGCCAGGGAAACCAGAGCAAAGGACCTCAGCAATGTTCTCAACCCGCATCACCGCAGCCGTCACCACCGCAATCGGCGCAGCCGCCGTCGGGCTAGCCATCGCGACCGCAGGCAGCGCTGCGGCCAGCACCGACGACGCCGCCTTCATCTCACAGATGGAGTCGGTCGGGGTCACCTTCTCCTCACCTCAGGCGGCCGACCGGGAAGGTCACCAGGTCTGCCAGGAATTGGCCAGCGGCAAGACGGGCACCGACATCGCCGAGGAAATCCTCAGCCAGACCGACCTGACCTCCAAGCAAGCGGCCTACTTCGTGGTCTACGCCATCAAGGACTACTGCCCGCAGTACGCCAGCCAGCTCGCCTAGCCCTTCGCCAACCACGCGGGGATCCCGGCCCGGGATCCCCGCTTCGGCCTGCTATCGGCGAGTTCAATTATGCAACAGTGCTTTTCAAACCAATCTCAGTGTGCCGATCATCGCCAAGGCGGGTTGGCGGACGGGCGCCAAGAACTTGCCAAGAACTTATTTAGAATCCGCCAAGGCGCCGGCCTCAAGGTGAAATCACCAACGGAAAATCACCGACAGAGGATCGCCACCATGTTCTCACCGCGCATCACCGCAGCCATCACCACCGCAATCGGCCTCGCCATCGCCGGCGCCGGCGCCGCGAACGCCAGCACCGGTGACGAGACCTTCATCGCCCAGATGAAGGGAGTCGGCGTCACCTTCTCCTCAACTCAGTCGGCCGTGCGCCAGGGCCACCAGGTCTGCCAGGAATTGGCCAACGGAAAGACGGGCACCGACATCGCCGAGGAGATCCTCAGCCAGACCAACCTGACCACCAAGCAAGCGGCCTACTTCGTCGTGGACGCTACCAAGGTCTACTGCCCCGAATACGCCAGCCAGCTGACCTAGGACCAACCGACCGGGCGTGCGGGGATCCTGATTTCCGGATCCCCGCATCCGTCGTTTCCGGTCCGAAAGCGGAGCTTGGGGACTTGCCGGCGGATCCGCAATCCCAGTGCCCGCAAGGATCTGCACCCAAAACTTTCACACCCACTCGGGCCCTTCGAGTTCGGTGATGGATTGTTGACTGTGCCGCTCACAGATTGCTAAGCAGGACAATGCCGTGGGCCAACATAAGGAGAATTCCGATGAAGCATCCGCCTCGTTCCGTTGTCGCCACCGCCGTCACACTGGCAGTCGTGCTCGCGATCGGGGGCTGCTCGAGCAACGGTGGTTCCGGCGGACCCGGGACGGCCACCGGCACCACCGTCACCACCAGTAGCGCCGAGGCGGCCACCATCCTCAAGCAGGCCGCCGAGGCCATGCGCAAGGTCACCGGAATGCATGTGAACCTCACGGTGGACGGCGACGTGCCGAACTTGCGCGTGACCAAGCTCGAGGGCGACATTTCCAACTCACCGCAGACCGTGGCCACCGGAAGCGCGACGATGCTCGTCGGCAACAAACAAGAGGACGCGAAGTTCGTCTATGTCGACGGTCATCTGTATTCGGACCTGGGACAGCCCGGCACATATACCGATTTCGGTGACGGGGCATCCATCTACAACGTTTCGGTGTTGCTTGACCCCAACCAGGGGTTGGCCAACCTGCTGGCCAACCTCAAGGAAGCATCCGTCACCGGCAGCGAGCAGGTGAACGGTGTAGCCACCACCAAGATCACCGGGAACTCGGCCGCGGACGACATCGCCACGCTTGCCGGCTCGCGGCTTACCTCCGCGGACGTCACCACGGTGCCCACCACCGTCTGGATAGCTACCGACGGGTCCTCTCACCTGGTGCAGATCAAGATCCTGCCGACCCCGGCCACATCGGTGACGCTGACCATGTCCGACTGGGGCAAGCAGGTCACCGCAACCAAGCCGGTCTAGCCATTGTCGTGAGCGCAGTTCATCGCAGTTCATCGCAAGCCGTTGAAACCGCCGGAGCACCGGCACTTGGAAAGGACTCACCAATGACGACGATCTCCCGTCGGCGGCGGTTAGCGGTGGCCGTCGCCAGTGTGGCTACCGCCACGGCAACTACCCTGACGCTCGCACCCGTCGCTGATGCCGCCGACCAATACGGCGCGATCGCCTACTCCGGCGACGGCTCCTGGGGACGAGCGTCGCACTACCCGACCCGAGCGGCCGCCGAAGCAACCGCCGTCAAACTATGTGGCTACTCCGACTGCAAAGTGCTCACCACCTTCACCGCCTGTGGGGCGGTGGCTGCCGACGGCAAGACTTTCGAAGGCGGTGTCGGGCCCACCCTGAGCGCCGCGATGAAAGACGCGCTGAGCAAGCTCGGGGGCGGCTACATCGACACCTGGGCATGCAACTGAACCTGCCCGACCCATGCGATGACCACCGTCGACCGGCGGGCAGCAGATCACCCCAAGAATTCGTGGAGATAACAAAAAGGCCTACATAAGAACCTTTTCTCAACGCCCACTCCGCACCCGCGGAACTGAGAAAAGGACAGACGATGAAGATCAACAAGATCGCCACCGCCCTCAAGACAGCCACCTTCGCGATCGCCGCCGGTGCCGTTGCACTGGGACTGGCCAGCCCGGCCGGTGCAGCGTCCGGCACGATGTACGGCGACCCAGCGGCTGCCGCCAAGTACTGGCGCTACCAGAAATACGACGACTGCCTCATCATGGCCGTCGCCGACGTGGTCGGTCAGGTGACCGGCAAGGAGCCCTCGGAGCAGGCCATAATCAAGGTGGCCCAGACGACCCCCAGCGCCGTGCACCCCGGGTCGATCTACACCAAGCCGGCCGACACCAAGAACCCGAACTCGGGCCAGGGCACCAGCCAGGCCGACATCGCGACGTTGCTGGCGCACTACGGCATCGACGCTGTTCTTACCGACCTGGACAACGCCCCGAGCAACGGAGTCCTCACCGGCATGGAGGCCCTCGAGCACCACCTGGGCAACGGTCGCGCGGTGATCGTCAGTGTCAACGCCGAAATGATCTGGGGCGTGACCATCGACAACAAGGACGAGGCCGGCAACCCGGTTTCTGACCACGCGGTGGTCGTGACCGTTGTCGACACCGCCAACGGGGTCGTGCACCTCAACGACAGCGGCAGCGACGAGGGGCGCGACGAGCAGGTCCCGATGGCCCTGTTCATGCAGGCATGGGCCACCAGCCAAGACTTCATGGCCGTGACCACCCAAGCCAGCAATTGACCATCGATCACCACCGCGGGCGGCCCACCCGGTGCACACGCACCGGACCGGCCGCCCGCACGGGCATGTTCGCAAGCACACCAAGACAATTCGCATGCAATACCAGTGATCGTCTTGGCAGCGCGGGCATTTCAACGGCCATCGTGGTAACCATCTGCGGCCAGAACCAACGGCCGACACCGATGCCGGACGGCCCCGACACCTCGCCGACGTGCCGGGATCCCCGGTTCTCACCGCATCGGCGAACTTGGTACCACAATAACCAGTAACGACAAACCAGTAATGACACCCGACTGCTAGGGATGCGAACGCGAGTGAAGCCGCGGAGGACCCGGAATGGCTGGTAGCGCAATGGTGGACAAACGTCTCGAATTCGGTCTACTCGGACCGTTGGAGATGACTATCGACGGCGAGCTGGTGCCGCTGGGCACACCCAAGCAGCGCGCGGTTCTGGCCATGCTGGTGATCAACCGCAACCGGCCGGTCGGGGTCGACTCACTGATCACCGCCCTGTGGGAGGAGTGGCCGCCGGCGGGGGCGCGGGCCAGCATTCACTCCTACGTGTCCAATCTGCGCAAGCTTCTCAGCGGCACCGGGATCGATCCACGGGCCATGCTGGCCGCCGCCCCGCCGGGCTACCGGCTCAGCATCCCGGATAGCACGTGCGATCTGGGGAGGTTCATCGCCGAGAAGACCGCCGGCGTGCATGCGGCCGCAGCCGGCAAATTCGAGCAGGCCAGCCAGCACTTGTCGAGGGAGTTGGCCCAATGGCGTGGACCCGTACTCGACGACCTGCGAGACTTTCAGTTCGTCGACGCGTTCGCCACCGCACTGGTCGAGGATAAGATCCTTGCCCATACCGCGAAGGCGGAAGCCGAAATCGCCTGCGGCCGGGCGGCCGCGGTGATCACCGAACTTGAAGCGCTGACCGCCGAGCATCCCTACCGCGAGCCGCTGTGGACGCAGTTGATCACCGCCTACTACCTCACCGATCGCCAATCCGACGCACTAGGTGCCTATCGCCGGGTAAAGACGACCCTCGCCGAAGACCTCGGCATCGATCCCGGCCCGACCCTGCGGGCCCTCAATGAACGAATCCTGCGTCAGGAACCACTCGACGCCAAGATGAACGCCAAGTCCACCGCCGTTGGCACAGTCACGGTGCTCGACCAGCGCACAATGGTGTCGGGCCAGCAGGCCGTCGCCTACTTGCACACCATCGCGTCGGGTCACGACTACCCGATTCGGACCGCGGCAACCCGAATCGGGCGGCTCAGCGACAACGACATCGTCCTGGACAGCGCGAACGTCAGCCGCCACCACGCCGTCATCATCGACACCGGAACCAACTACATCATCAACGACCTACGGTCATCCAACGGAGTGCATGTACAGCACCAGCGGATCCGCGGCGCCGTCACGCTCAACGATGGCGACCACATCCGTATCTGCGACCACGAATTCACCTTCCAGCTCACCGCGCGAAACCCCCGGTGAGCCAGCTCATCCAACCGGGTTGTTTAGCAATGCTTTTCGGCGCGCAACGCTTGCTCGACGGGCTGGCCTGCGACGCAATCCGAGATCGCGACAAGGCTTTTGGCCAAAGCCATCTCCGTCTCCGCGGCCGTTCCGGCCGGCCGCACCAGCCCGGCTGCCCCACTGACGCCGTCCCACCTTTTGACCGCGACCGGTCGGCACCCGCGAACCCGGGCGATGTGGCCTTTCATGCGAGCCGACTAGCGAGGGCTTACCGTCAATGGTTGCTGGGCCGGTGATTGGACTCGGGACGACACGTCGGGCCTGTTGATAAAGTCGCCAGGATTCGGGTTGGGTTGAGGAGGTCAGCGATGGGCGAGGCGCCAGACTCGCGTGTGGGGTCGATGTTCGGCCCTTACCACCTCAAACGGCTCCTGGGCCGGGGTGGCATGGGCGAGGTCTACGAGGCCGAGCACACCGTCAAAGAGTGGACAGTGGCGGTCAAGCTGATGACCACCGAATTCAGCAAAGACCCGGTGTTTCGCGAGCGGATGAAACGCGAAGCGCGCATCGCCGGACGTTTGCAGGAACCCCACGTGGTGCCGATCCACGACTACGGCGAAATCGACGGGCAGATGTTCCTGGAGATGCGCCTGATCGAGGGCACCGACCTGGACAGCATCCTCAAGCGCTTCGGCCCCCTGACCCCGCCACGTGCGGTGGCCATCATCACCCAGATCGCCTCGGCGCTGGACGCCGCGCACGCCGACGGGGTCATGCACCGCGATGTCAAACCGCCCAACATCCTGATCACCCGCGACGATTTCGCCTACCTGGTCGACTTCGGGATCGCCAGCGCCACCGGCGACGAGAAACTGACCCAGTTGGGCACCGCGGTGGGCACCTGGAAATACATGGCGCCCGAGCGGTTCGCCAACGAAGAGGTCACCTACCGCGCCGACATCTATGCGCTGGCATGTGTGCTGTTCGAGTGCCTTACCGGATCCCCGCCCTACCGGTCAGACAGCGCAGGCACGCTGGTCACCGCCCACTTGATGGATCCTGTCCCGCAAGTAAGCACGGTGCGCCCGGGGATCCCCAAGGCCTTCGACGCGGTAATCGCCCGCGGCATGGCAAAAAAGCCCGAGGAACGCTATGCGAGCGCCGGGGATCTAGCCCGCGCCGCCCATGACGCACTCAGCAACCCCGATCAGGACCACGCGGCCGACATCCTGCGGCGCAGTCGGGAATCCACGCTGCCCGGCACCGCCGCGATCACCCCCCAACCGCCGACCATGCCCGCCGTCACCCCGCCACCGGCCATGCCGTATGCCGATCCGGCCAGTTCGGGGCCGTTGCCTCAGTCCGCACCGACCGGGCAGCCCGGGTGGGCGCCCGCGAGCGGTCCCATCCCGGCCGCACACCAACCGGCCCAAGTCCCGCAGTACTACCAAAGCGGCAGCTGGGCAAGCACGCCGCCAGGCACGCCACCGCAACAACCCGTCGGGCCGACGCCGTGGAACCAGCCACCACCCAAACGCAATCCCTGGCCGATCGTTGCCGGCGTTGCCGCACTGGTGTTTGTCCTCATCGTTGGCGGGATCGGCGTCTGGCTGGTGACCAATTCCGACTCCACCCCCAAAGCGGGCCCCGGCACTACGGGCAGCACCACCACTACTTCCCCCAAACCGGAGACCACCAGCCCCGAGACGACGACCACCCCGGCCGGTGACCCTCAGGCCCGGTTGCTGAGTTACCTGCCGTCGGGCTACGCCAGTGGTGTCTGCACCGCAACCACGCCCAAACCCAACAGCGTTTGGACGGGGGCGGTGGCGATGTACAACTGTGGGCAGAACACCAACGATGGCGGACCAAGTCGCGCTGTTTATGGGCTGTTCCCGAGTCTGGAAGCACTCAAGCAGGCCTTCAACGACGACATTGCCGCGGTGGATCTGGACAATTGTCCGGGCGAGGGCCCGTCTCCCGACGGGTGGCACTATGACCGGACACCGGACGTGACGGCCGGAATGATCGCCTGCGGGACCTACAAGAACCACCCGAACGTGATCTGGAGCAACGACGACAAGCTGATGCTCAGCGACGCCTTCGGAGACCCGGCCACCCTCGACGAACTCCACACCTGGTGGGCGAAGTACGGGTGAACCACTCCTCGCCGGTGCGCCGATCGGCGCTGCGGTCGCCGGGTGGCGTTCCGGAACAGACGGCCGTGCCCCACTAGTGGGGCAGGCGACCGCCGAGCATCCTCGTGGCTTGCGCCGCGGCGCTTAGCACGTCGGCGAGCGACCCTTGGGCCCGCTGCGGGGCAGCCGGAAGCTGGGTCCGCTGATCATCGAACACCGGCGCGGACAGTCCGGCGGCACCTTCGTCACGCTTACCGGCGGTAAACGAGAAACCGCTCCGGCAGGTCTGCCAGGTTCGCCGCCAGTCGGTGCACGGTAGACGCGGGAAAGCCGGTGCGAGAATGGATTTCGGCGAGAGTCAGTGCCGGCTCGGCAGGGGTCAATGCATCGAGAACCCCGCGGACCTTCGACCTATACTCCCGCCGCAGAAACCCGGTGACCGTAGCAGCCAAGCGCTGTCTCGCGGAATGCGACCGCCGACGAAGGCAGACATCTGTCCGCGATCCACCCGATCGCGATGGGCCTGACCAGTTGCGCATCATCAATCGCGATTTCGATGATGTCAGCGGGCCTTGCCGTCGCCTGCGGCAGCACCCCGACCCCGAGATTCGCTCCGATCAAGCCACGCAGCGTCCCGACGTCGGTCCCTTCGAACGCCGGGGTCGGATCTATGCCGTGGCGGGCGCACGCCGCATCAACGATGCGACGCAAAGTGTGGTCACGGTCGAGCACCACGAACGGATAGGCGGCCAGTTCAGGAAATCTGATCAGCCGGCGACCGGCGAGTGGATGATCGGTGCTGACCACCGCATAAAGTTGCTGAGTGAATAGCGTCTGCCAGGCTATCTCGCCGTAGCCTTCGAAGGCGGCCGGAAAACTCAAGCTCACATCGGTAACACCGCTGACCAGGTCGCTGAGCACACCTTGACCGGAACGTTGATGCAGTTCGAACCGCGCCTGCGGAAACCGGCTGTGATGCAAGCGAATCAGATGCGGCACCGTCTGCATCCCCAGGGAGTGAAGAAAGCCCAGTGCTACCGTCCCGCCGCTGACACCGGCGAGCTCACGCACGTTGTCGATTGCCGAAGAGACGCTGCGTTGGGCCAGCCGGCTGCCCACCAGTAGAGCCTGTCCATATCGATTGAGCTCGTTGGTGCGGCCTCGCCGGGTGAACAGTTGCACGCCGATCTCAGCCTCGAGCAGCGTGATGGCACGACTCACCGCAGACTGCGACACCAAGAGCTGCTCGGAGGCGCCCCGAAGCGTGCCGCATTCCGCAACGGCCTGAAAGTAGCGCAATTGATAGAGCTCCACCGGCCCAGGATACTTGCGCAAAACTGAACAGTTCTTCGAAACCTTGCGCTAGACGCAAACCTGGTTGGTTCCTAGCGTGGTCGTAGACCCCGAGGAGACCACAAGATGAAACCCATTCCGCGCAGTTTGTTGTTCACACCGGCAACCAAAACCCAGCACTACCTGGCCGCGGCAGCGGTGCATGCCGAGGCACTCATCCTCGATCTCGAGGACTCGGTGGCCCCCCGCGACAAGGCGCAGGCTCGCCGGGACGCGCTGAATTTTCTTTGCACCACAACGCCGGCCAAGACGATGGCGGCCATCCGGGTCAATGCACCCGATACCCTGGATGGCTGGCGGGACCTCACCGCGTTGCTCGACTCTGCGGCCGACCCAGATTTTCTGATGCTCCCAAAGGTGCAGTCCGCGGCCGAGATCGGCCTGGTCAAACGCCTGCTTCGGCAGTCACAGAAGACAACTCGACTCATCGCGACCGCCGAAACCGCTGTTGTGGCGGCAAATCCGGACTGCGCGCTCGACCCGCGCCTGGTCGACGCAGTCATCTTCGGCAGCGCCGACATGGCAGCCGACCTAGGCGCAGAACCGTCCGCCGCCATTGTGCGACATGCTCGCAGCACCATCCTCAGCCACGCCGCCGCCGCAAAGATACCGGTCATCGATGCCCCGTTCTTCGACATCGACGACATACCCGGACTGCGCCAGGCCGTCCGCGAGGCCGTCGCAGAAGGATTCGCCGGGAAGGCGGCAATCCATCCCGATCACGTAGCGCTCATCAATTCCGGATTTCTTCCCGGTCAATCCGAAATCAATTGGGCACGCGAGGTATTGAAGTCTGCTCACGCAGGCGCCGGGTCCGTTGGCGGTCGAATGGTGGACGAGGCGATGGCCCGCCGCGCGCGCGGCATCCTTGCCAGAGCTCAGGGTGTGAACGAGGAGGAACCATGCATGAGCTGATTTCGGCCTATCGGGAAGTCGCGCCCGGCGTGTACCGGGAAACCGCGGGCTTGTACTACGATGATTTCGTCGTCGGCGACACTTTCGAGCATCGACCAGGCCGAACGATCACCGACACCGACAACATCTGGATGACCCTGCTGACCATGAATACCCAGCCCGTGCATTTCGATGCACGCTATGCGGCAGCTACCGAGTGGCAGAAGATGCTTGTCGATTCCACGTTGACCATCGCGATGCTGACGGGGATGAGTGTTCGGACCGTCAGCGCCAAGGTAGTTGCCAATCTGGGGTGGGACAACGTTCGCGCCTGCCACCCCGTTTTCGCAGGCGACACGCTTTACGCCAGCTCCACCGTGCTCGCCAAACGCGAGTCGAAAAGTCGTCCGAGCCAAGGCATTGTGTCGGTTCAAACCCAAGGGACCAACCAGGACGGAGTCGTCGTGATGACCTTTGAACGCACCATGCTGATCTACAAACGTGCCGGTTCACCCGCGGGTGAGGCGAACTACTGATGGAAAATTGCGTAGCAGTCAAGGACCACGCCGCCCTATACCGCGCCAAGCTAGCCGATCCCGACACCGCCATACTGGCGGTCACCTCTGGATCGGCGGTGGCAGTCGGCCAAGCCGCCTGCCAGCCACCAGCGCTGCTCCAGGCTCTCGCGGCCCGCGCCGAACGCCGCGAGATCGATCGCGTCCGGCTCTTCTACTACCACGCCGAGCGGCCGATGGCCGATACCGTACTGCGTTACGAATTGATGGGGCGGTTCCTGCCCAACTCGATGTTCCTGCAAGCCGCCGAGCGAGACTTGATCGCCCATGGCGAACACGACGGACGCAAAGTTGTGCAGTTCATTCCGAATTCGTTCAGCAATGCGGTACGGCTATTCACCGAAACCATCTCTGTCGATACAACTATCGTGACGGTCTCCCCGATGGATGAGCAAGGCTACTTCACGTTCGGAACCAACAACGACTACACCAGTTCGGTGGCACGGCAGGCCCGCCACCTCATCGTCGAGGTGAACCCCAACATGCCACGAGTCTTCGGACACTCGATGCTGCACGTCGATGAGGTCGACGCCATCGTCGAAAACGACGCCCCCTTACCCGAGCTGCCGCAACGCCCCATCAGCGAGCTCGATCGGGTCATCGCAACCCATGTTGCCGCGCTAGTGCCCGAGCAAGCCTGCCTGCAGATCGGCGTGGGTGGACTGCCTCAAGCGGTATGCGAACAGCTAAGAGACCGTAGCGATCTTGGTATCCACTCCGAGGTATTCACCCCTGCGCTGGCCGACCTGGTGCGCCGAGGAGTTGTCACCGGGCGACACAAGGCGATCAATCGGGGCGCAGCCGTCTTCACTTTCGCACTCGGCGATCGCAAGACCTACGAATTCATGGACAACAACCCCAAGTTGGAGAGCTACCCCGTCGACTATGTCAACGATCCTGCGGTGATCGCCCGCAACGACAACGTTGTCTCGGTGAACTCGACGATCGAGATGGACCTAACCGGCGCGTGCAACTCCGAGCATGTCAATGGGCACCAGTTCACCGGCGCGGGCGGTCAACTGGACTTCGTGCGTGGCGCCTATGCCTCGCGCGGGGGCAAGTCGATCATCGCATTCGCATCGACCACCCGCGGCGGGACGATCAGCAAGATCGTTCCGCGACTTTCCGGACCCGTAACCACGCCGCGCAACGAAACACACTATGTGGCTACCGAGTTCGGAACCGTCAATCTGAAGGGCCTGTCGAGTTCCGCCCGCGCCGAGGCGCTGATCGGGCTCGCGCATCCCGACTACCGACCGTGGCTAGCAGAGTGCGCACAACACATGCACCTCATCTAGAAGGGAACCTTGCACCGATGATGAACAACGACAGCCCGGACAGTCAGCTTGATGAGCCGGGCGTCGTCAGCGGCCCGTTGTTCATCGCGCCCAGTGTTGGGCTTCCCGAGGTGAGTCGACCAGCACGGCGTCGAGTCCGACCTTCTTGGCGAGCTGGTAGTCGTCGGCAGTCTTGACGGCGAAGCCCATGACGTTCATCGGGGATCCCGACTTGAAGCACTCGACGGCGGCCGGGTCCCATAGCTGCGCGTCTACCTTTGAGGTCCCAACACCCAACGTGAATTCTTCGGTGATCGTGATGCTCCGGTGCAACTCAAAGCCGGCCCACTTGCCAGGATCCGGCGCTGGGTCACAGTGATGGTTCAGCGCCATGTCGAGAAGTCGCTGGCGGGTGATGTCACGGCTTTCGGCGACTCGCAGATGCTGCTGAGCCGCTGCCTCGGTGATGGTCGCATCGGTGGAGTAGACGGTCGCCCGTTCCGCCGCACCGGTCTGGTTCAGCACCCGCGCGACCGCCGATACCACCGGCTGTGCGGGAGTCTGCTTGAGATCCAGAAACAGCGCGATATCGGGCGGGACCGCGGAGATTGCCTGTTCGAGCGTGGGTATCGGCGTAGGCCGCTGCCGGTAGGGATAGCCGTCGACGCCCGGCTCGGTGAAATTCCAGCCCGCGTTGAGCTGCTGTAACTGCCCGGCGGTCTTGGAATTCACTGGTCCCGCTCCGTCGGTCAACGTCGCCAGATCACTCGGCCGGTACAACACCGCCACCCCATCCTCGCTGGCCTGCACGGTCAGCCACACACCGTCGACACCGGATGAAACCGCGTTCGTTATCGCTAGCAGGGTGTTTTCCGGGAAGTCGGCCGCGCCCGCGCGATGGGCGATGATCATCGGCCCGGAAGCCGCAGTGGACGGCGCCGCCCCTGCCACGCAGCAAGCGCCTCCCAGCACGGCAACCGCCGCGACCGCACCCAAAATTGCCGATCTCATTCGTCGATTCCCTTCACGAGTCCCCGCCCTACAGCGCCACACCGCTGCGCAGCGAGGGTCAACCATGCGCGGTCATTGTGACCAAAGTAACTGCCCGACAGCGCATCTGCCCGGACCGGACTGCTCTTCGAGCCATACCCTAGCTGCCGGATGGAAACGGTGACACGGTCCGCTCCCGCAATGGGTTTGGGTTCAGTGCTGGGATCGCAGTGCGATGCGTGTTTGGGTTTGGGCCACCCCTGCGGCGGCTTTCAGCCTCCGCAGGAGGCGATCTAGGTCGGCGGTATCGCGAACCCGGATGTGCAGGAGGTAGTCATAAGGCCCGGTTACGTGGACAGCGTCGCTGATGGCGGGGTCCTTGGCCGCCCATGCCAGAAACTGGTCGCCGTCCTGTTCTGATCGAAGACGCACGTCGACGAATGCCTCGATTCCTCAGCTCGGAGCCTTTTCTGCGGCGAGCACTGCCCGGTAGCCGAGGATGACGCCGGTGGTCTCTAGCCGTCGGACTCTTGCCCCGACGGCGTTCGTGCTCAGTCCGATGGCGCGCCCCATGGCACTGAAAGATGCTCTGCCATCCTGGGCCAAGATGTCGACAATTTCACTGTCAATGTCGTCCATACTGAGAATTTACTGGCTGAGCTGAGACATTTGTCATCGCAAGGTTGGACTCGGCGCGATAGTGGGTAGCCATGTCAGCTGTTGCGGGGATTGCCTCGGCGTTCGGAGTCGGACTGGCCGCCGGGCTTGGCGTCGCGGTGCCGTTAGGCGCGATTGGCGTGCTGCTGCTGCGAGAGGGAGTCGAGCGAGGAGTTCGTCGCGCCGCGGTGGCGGCGGCCGCGGTGTCGTGTGTCGATGTGATGTATTGCGCCGCAGCGATGCTGGTCGGACGTTTTGCGGGGCCGGCGGTCGAAGGCTTGGGCTCCTGGCCCGAAGTCATCGGCGCACTCCTGCTGGTTGTGGTGGCCGCGGCGGGAATCGCACGAGGGTTGCGGCGTTGCGAGCCGGCGACTCAGCACTGGCAATCACCGCGCTCTAGCGATCGATTCGCGTTCTTTTTTGGCCTGACCGCGATCAACCCCGTGACGTTGGTCTATTTCACCGCGATAGCCGCCACGCTGGAACAGTCGCTGGGGGGCAGCGCCGCGATCGCCGTTGTCACCGGCGTCGGGCTGGCGTCACTGCTGTGGCAGTTGTTGCTGGTCTGGATCGGTGCGGTCGTTGGCGCTGGTAGCACTGCCCGCACCCGGCGCCTGACCATCCTGGTTGATAACGTCGTCGTCGGCGCCCTCGGGGTAGTCATGCTGGCCCCCGCGGCCCGGTGATGCCTCACCGGCCGGCGCCACACGGACAAACCGACCGACGATGTCCACTAATGTCCACGGACGAATCGTCAAACGCCAGTGAGCCGTTGGTCCGGCCCGCCATCAGCGTCCAGGTAGTTCGACAGTTCGACGAGGTTATTGTCGGGGTCGCGCACATACACACTGATGATCGGCCCACAGGCGCCGGTTCGCTGTACCGGCCCGTCCACGATCGGCACTCCCGCCGCGTGCAGTTGCGCCGCGACCGCGTCCATCGGATCCTCCACGATCAGACAGAGATCGGCGCTTCCGGGGGTGGGACGCTGGGCTTTCGGCTCGAACTCGGCGCCCCGCTGGTGCAGGTTGATCTTCGACCAGCCAAATCGCAGCGCTCTACGCCCGCCGCCAAACGTTTCCTGCTCCATGCCCAGCACCCGCGTGTAAAACCTGATGGTGGCGTCGATGTCGGCAACCGTGAGCACTAGGTGGTCGAGGCGGTGAATCTTCATGGCTTCCCTATCCGTCTGTGCCGACTGTTACTCGGCGGGCCCCGAGGGGGGACGGGACACGGCGCACGGAGCACGGCTGGCGGCGCGGTGCGGGTGCGATGTGACGGCCCAACTCGAGGGCGCGCCTAGCACCCGGTGCAACGCCGACGATGTCGCCCGCAATCGGCCCTGTCGACCACATTGGGTAATGCAACCCACAGTATGGCAACGGACTCCTCCGGCCACCCGCCCGTCTGGCCGGCATGTCCGGCACGCTCCCGGCATCGTTTGGGCACCGGGTAGCCCGCAGAGGCCGCGAACTCACCCGCCAGCGAGCCACGTCCGGCCCGGAGCAAAGCTGCACCCCAACCCTTTTCGGCACGACGACGCGGCGCAGCGGCGACAGCCCGGATGGATTTGCTGCATTCATATCATTCACGCATACATCGCTAGCAGCTCTCAGGATCTGTGTCCCATGGCAACATTTGCCTGCGAGTCACGCCGCACCGCCCAATGTGATCTTGATCGCTGATCTTCTTGCCAGCAGCGACGGTAACTGCACCTGGGTGAAACCCAGGCCTCGCGCGAGGCCCGCAAGGCCGGGACTCCATTGCGGTCCAGCACGTCGCAAACCCGTCTCACCATGCGGAACTGCCGCAATGGCTTGGTAGCAAACCGCCACGGATATCGGGCACCTCGGCACGTCCACTCCAAAGCCTTTCGAGTTTCCGGTTGCTCGCGGAGCCCGCTAAACGCGAACCACAGCTGCGGCAATTCGCAATGGTATTCGCCGCGATAATTCGCGACATTTATACACCAGAGATCGATAATAGTTAATAGTTCGATGCCGTTAATAGTGTGCCGCGAAGCTCTGTCGACCCAAATACCGAGACGGACGTCAGCCGCGGACACTTTCCCCATCCCCAAAGGTATTGCGGACCATTTCGGCATCGGCCGAGTCGCCCAGCGCACGCGACGCCCGGGTAACTGGGACGATCGTACAGCGCAACTCCGCCACCGGCCGCTAGCGTGACGCCGAGGCGGCTCGGCCGAGGACGCTTCCCCAGGCCGATGCGCCGGCCCCACGAACGCACGCTGGCCGTGAAGCCGCCGCGAGAAGCGGCCCCACCAGCGCCTAAATCAACTCTATAGCAACATATCTCGCACGCGCGACGCCCGTATCTGATGCATCGACTCGAGGCGGATACCGATTCCGATACGCCCGCCAATGCCCCGCGGAGCGGTTGCCAGCGCCCGGGTCCAGCAACCCGACACGACACTCAGCAAAGTCACAGCAAAGCACCTGGCAACCGAAGCCCATCGAGTCGATCACCAAGCCGAGGACGACGCCAGCTTCAGGATCGTCAACAAAAAAATCGTTGACATCTGCCGGAATCAGGATTACCAAGAAAGGCCAAGCCTGTAATTCAATCCGCGCATGCGGTGTGCGCGGAATCGACAACCGTTGGGCAGGTAGTAGCCATGAGCAGAGCCTTCATCATCGATCCCACGATTAGCGCGATCAACGGTTTGCACGCTCTCCTTGGGATTGGATTGCCCGAAGACGGCGGCATCATCGACTCCGCACTGTCGTTCTTTGGCAAAACCCTAGATGACCTAGGGTCGGCGTTCCCCGGCGATGGTTGGCTGGGTTCGGCCGCCGATCACTACTCCGGCAAGAACCGCAAGCACGTCAATTTCTTCAAAGAGCTGGCGGAGCTGGATCGTGAGCTTCAGAAGCTGATCGCCGATCAGGCCAGCGCGGTCAAGACAACGCGCGAGATCCTCGAGGACGCGAAGAAAGGCCTCGAGTTCGTCCGTCCGGTCGCCGTGGGCCTGACCTACATCCCGATTGTCGGGTGGGCCATGTCGGCCGCGTTCCAGGCACCGGTGTGCGCGGCGGCGATGGCCGTCGTCGGCGGAGCGCTTGCCTATCTGGTCGTGAAAACCCTGATCAACTCGATGAAGTTGGTCAGCCTGCTGGCCCAACTCGCCAAGTTGTTGGCGGAGGCCGTGGCGGACGTCGTTTCGGACGTGGTCGACATCATCAAGGGCATCCTCGAAGAGGTGTGGGAATTCTTGACCCACCCGTTCGAATTCCTCAAGGACCTGCTGAACAAGCTCGTCTCCTGGGCTTCCTCACTGCTGTCGCAATGGGGATCAAAACTGCAGTCCTTCTTTGGCGGCATCCCCGGCTTGAGCGGTATGGGCGGCGGCTTGTCCCAATTGACCAGCTTCTTCAGCTCAGCCGGGGCAGCCGGGGCAGCCGGTTCGGCCGGGTCGGTCGGCGCGGCGGATTCGGCCAGCCTGGTCAGCTCGGCCGGCTTGCCCGGCGGGCTCGGCCTTGGCGGCGGGTCCGGCTTCGGCTCCATGCCCAACGTGGCCCAGCTGCGTTCGGCCGCGACACGCCAGGATCCGCGTCTGACCAGCGAGGACCCAACCCGAGTCTCCAGCGAACCGGTCGGCGAACATGCGCAAGCGGCTTCCGCGCAGGGGGGCCAGGGCATGGGCGGGATGCATCCCGCGTCGGCCGTATCGAAAGGCGCGACCAGCAAGAAGTACTCGGAAGGCGCCGCGGCGGGCACCGAAGATGCCGAACGCGCGCCAGTTGAAGTTGGGGTGGGTGCCGCTGCGCGGATCGCGGAGCGACGCGCCGGCTAGCCCCACCTGACCAGCCGAATCGACCGCGCAAAGCAACGCTAGACGGAAGGGATACCACCAATGACGGAGAACCTGAAAGTGCAGCCCGAGCTCCTCGGTGTGCTGGCGTCGCACCACGACAATGCGGCGGCCAGCGCCACCTCCGGGACCGAAGTCACCTCTGGGCTAAGCGAATCGGTGACGGTCACTCACGGTTCGTACTGCTCGCAGTTCAACACCACGTTGAAGATGTATGAAAGTACCCGTTCCGCCCTTGGCTCCTCGCTCAATAGCGCCGGTATCGACCTCGCCAAGAATTTGCGTACGGCGGCACGCGCATACACCGAGGCCGACGACACGTGGAGCAAGGCGCTCGGATCGTTATTCAGCTGAACAGCTTCGGTGCGTGCGTCGCGCTGCGGCGTACGCACGGGGCAGCTTTTCGATTTGGCCGACGCGTGCGCGCGAAGCCAACTTTGCCATGCTCGACACCAAGGTCAGAAGGGACGCGGTGGTGAACTTGCCCGGAAACGACTTCGACAGCGATGATTTCGATGCCGTAGATCTCTGGGACCCAGACGGAAAGCAGCGGTGGACAGCCGACCCGATTGTCGGCTTCGCCGGGGCAGGGGCCCAGGACAGCGAAGCCAGCGCGGATGACTCCCCCGCACCACAGGAGCAACCGGAAGAAGACGAGATCGCAGTATTCACCGTAACGAATCCTCAAGGAAGCGTAGCGGTTTCGGCGTTGATGGACGGCCGGACCGAAGATATAGAGCTGTCGAAGAAGGTGGCACGGATGAGCGAGTCGCAGCTCGCCTCCGAGATCCTGGTGCTGGCAGACTTGGCTCGCCAGAAGGCGCAGGCGGCGCAATATGCCTTCATCCTCAACAAGCTCACGCACGCCGCGGACGGAGATCAACAACGCGTCCAACAGTTGCAGGACTTCGTTGGCAACACGTGGAGCTTGCCATCGCCGGAGGAAGCGGCCGCCGCGGAGGCTGAGGTGTTCGCGACCCGCTACGGCGACGACCGCTCCGCCCACGACAGCGCCAGCGAGCAATGTGGTTTCGCCTGACCAACGAGGTTGACCGCCGCAACGGGTGCGTACCCGCTCGCTGACCCGCGCACGGCGAACTCGAGCCCGCATGGTTGCCCCGACCGAGTAGCCACCACGACCCGACACAATCCTGACACCCGTTTCCTGGGTCCAACGTTGATAGTGTCGGCTGGGTCGCGGTTGGTTTGGAGGGTCAACGATGAGCGAGGCGCCCAGTGCGCGCGCAGGGTCGATGTTCGGCCCCTACCGCCTCATCCGCCCTCTGGGCCGTGGCGGGATGGGTCAGGTCTACGAGGCCGAGCACACCGTCAAAGGGTGGGCCGTCGCGGTCAAGTTGATGCCGGATACCTTCAGCAGCGATCCGGTGTTTCGGGAGCGCATGAAGCGCGAAGCCCGCATCACCGGCCGGTTGCAGGAACCCCACGTGGTGCCGATCCACGACTACGGCGAAATCGATGGACAGATGTTCCTGGAGATGCGCCTGATCGAGGGCACCAACCTGGACAGTTTGCTCAAGCGCTTCGGCCCCCTGACCCCGCCACGCGCGGTAGCGATCATCACCCAGATCGCCTCGGCACTGGACGCCGCGCATGCCGGCGAGGTGATGCACCGCGATGTCAAACCGCCCAACATCCTGATCACCCGCGACGATTTCGCCTATCTGGTCGACTTCGGCATCGCCAACGCGGCCACCGACGAGAAACTCACCCAGATGGGCACCGCGGTAGGCACCTGGAAATACATGGCCCCCGAACGGTTTACCAATGACAGGGTCACCCACCACGCCGACATCTACGCGCTGGCATGCGTGTTGCACGAATCCCTGACCGGGTCTGCGCCCTACCAGTCCAACAACGCCGGGTTGTTGATCAGCGCCCACATGATGGAGCCCATCCCCAAGCCCAGCGCGGTCCACCCGGAAATCCCCAAGGCCTTCGATGCGGTGATCGCGCGCGGCATGGCCAAGAAACCCGCAGACCGCTACGCCAGCGCCGGGGACCTGGCCCCCGCCGCCCACCAGGCGCTCAGCACCCCCGATCAGAACCAGGCAGAGACCATATTGCGGCGCAGCCAGCAATCCACCCTGCCAGGCCAGGTCGTCGAGCAGCCTACCCTCGAACACCGGCGGGAGCCCCGTTGCGGGCCGGCCAACCCCCAGCACAGCTCTGGCCCAATGCCCGCCTACAGCTCCGAACCGATCCCCAGGTCGGGGCCCTCAGGGCCGACCCACCCGCCGTCGGGTCCCATCGGCCAGCCGGCCTGGTCCCCCGGCGCGCATCCCGCTGCCCCGGCACACTCCCCCGTTGCGCCCCCGCCCTGGGATGGCGGCATGTCCCCCGGCGCGGCGCCACGCGCGCTGGCGCCGCAACAGCTTGGCGGTACGCCGGTATGGAATCCAGGTGTCCCACAGCGGCCGCCGCGTGCTCGCAATCCCTGGGCGATTGTCTCCGGCGTCGCCGTAGCAATCCTGGTCATGATCCTCGTCGCGATCGCCATCTGGGCGGCCACCCACGATGACAACCCGCAACCAACCGGACAACGAACCACCTCCACCACGGCACGAACCACAACCGGCAGCACGGCCACAACCACACCCGCACCGTCGACCACATCGCGGCGCCCCGACGCCCAAACCCGCTTGATGGGCCTGCCGCCGTCGGGCTACCCCGCGGGTGCGTGCACGCCCGAGACGCGGCCGATGCCGGGCGCAGTGGCATCGGTGAAGTGCAAGAAGAACACCGATGCCGACGGGCCTACCGTGGCCGCCTACGGGCTGTACGCCAACCTTTCGGCGCTCAAGAACGCATTCACCGCGTTCATCGGAACCTTTTCGATCCTCACCTGCCCCGATGGAAAGGCGTCACCAGGAACGTGGTGGCACACGCAGGACCCCAACACCGTCCTCGGCCAGGTCGCCTGCGGCATCTACAAGGGTGCCGAACCGCAGGTGATGTGGAGCAACGAGCGAACGCTGGTATTCGCACTCGTCGCCGCAAAACCGCCCGGACCCAACCTCGACCAGCTCTACGACTGGTGGTCCTCACACTCATGAACAACCACGACAATCGGAGCTGGGTAGACGCACCGGAGGCGATGCATGCACGACAGGATCGGTGACGCGACGACGAATCCGCCCCGCCTGGAACTCCGGGCCGCCGGACGCACCTGGCATGCCACACCAAACCGGGCCTGGACCATCGGTCGGGCCGCCGAAGCCGATATCCGCCTGGACAATCCACGGGTCTCGCGACTGCACGCGGTCCTCGAGCCGACGCCGGCGGGATGGGTGCTGGTCAACCGCAGCCGCAACGGATCGTTCGTCGGCGGCACGCCGGTGCAGCGCGTGCCGATCCACCAGCCCGTCACGGTGCTGCTGGGGTCCGCGTCTTCCGGACAGGCGATCGAGCTCCACCCCGCGATCCAGGCGCCCGAGGCGCAGCCGGGGCGCAACGTCGCCGCTGCGCCAGACCCGCTGGACGGAACGACAGTCGCCCGGGCGCCGACCACGGTGCACGCCATCGACCAGCTCGTCGTCACGATCGGCCGCGGAGCGGACAACAACGTGTTGTTGAACGACCTGCTGGTGTCTCGGCGCCATGCCGTGTTGCGGCGCTCCGGTGACCAATGGGAGCTGGTCGACAACCACAGCGCCAACGGGACCTACGTCAACGGCAACCGCATTACCCGCGCGCTGATCGGGCCCAACGACATTGTCGGCATCGGGCACCAGCTGATGCACCTCTCCGGTGACCGGTTGGTGGAGTACGTCGACACCGGCGACGTCTCCTATGAAGCGTCCAACCTGCGGGTGGTAACCAAGAAGGGTCGGGTGTTGCTGTCCGACGTGAGCTTCGTGCTGCCACAGCGCAGCCTGTTGGCCGTGGTGGGGCCAAGTGGCGCGGGCAAATCCACGCTGCTGGGCGCCCTAACCGGATTCCACCCGGCGACCAGCGGCACAGTGCGATACGACGAACGCGACCTCTACGACAACTACGCGGAGCTGCGACACCGCATCGGATTCGTTCCCCAAGACGACATCCTGCACATCCCACTGACGGTGCGGCGGGCGCTGAATTATGCGGCGCAACTTAGGTTTCCCCAAGACGTCTCCGCTGAGGAGCGCCGACAGCGCATCGAAGAAGTCCTGGCCGAGCTCGGGCTCACGACGCAGGCCGACCAGCGCATCGACAGCCTGTCGGGGGGCCAGCGCAAGCGCACCAGCGTCGCACTGGAGTTGCTGACCAAACCGTCGCTGCTGTTTCTGGACGAGCCCACCTCAGGGCTGGATCCCGGCTATGAGAAGTCGGTCATGCAGACCCTGCGCTCCCTAGCCGATGATGGTCGCTCCGTGGTGGTGGTCACCCATAACATCGCCCATCTCAACATGTGCGACCGGTTGCTGATCCTGGCTCCTGGCGGACGTCTGGCCTATTTCGGTCCGCCGCAGCAAGCCTTGAGCTACTTCAACTGCACAGACTTCGCCGACCTTTTCACCCTTCTCGAGCAGGACAAAGCCACCGACTGGACGGCCCGGTTCAATGCCTCACCCCTGCGCGCGGCGCTGACCCCGCACCCGGCCCAACGCCCGGCGCACCCCGCCGCCGCGCGCACCACCAAGCCGGTCGCACAGCAAAGCGCGTTCGCGCAATTCGCGATCCTGTGCCGGCGATACGTGGCGGTCATCGCTGCCGACCGTCAGTATGCGGTGTTCCTGCTGGTCCTGCCGTTGCTGCTGAGCCTGTTCGCCCATGCCGTGCCCGGCAAGGCCGGGCTCTCGCTGGCCAAGGCGATCGAGCTGCGGTCGACCCAGCCCGCGCAGTTGCTGGTGTTGCTGATCATCGGCGGCGCGCTCATGGGCTGCGCCGCGTCGATCCGCGAAATCGTCAAGGAGCAGGCAATATATCGCCGCGAACATGGCATCGGCATGTCCGGCGGCGCCTACCTGGCCTCCAAGCTGGTTGTCCTCACCGCGCTGACCACCGCGCAGGGCCTGATCCTCGGGTTCCTGGGCCCGGCGTTTCTACCCGCGCCCGACCAGTCCATCGTCATGCCCTGGCCGACGGTCGAAGTGGCCGTGGCGGTCGTCGCGGTCACCGTCGTGTCGATGATGATCGGCCTGCTGATTTCGGCGATGATCGGCAACGCCGATCGGGGCATGCCGCTGCTGGTGCTCGTGGTGATGGCCCAGCTGGTGCTGTGCGGCGGAATGTTCGGCGTCAAGGGCCGGATCCCGCTGGAGCAGTTGGCGTGGCTGTCGCCGTCGCGCTGGGCCTACGCGATGGCCGCTTCCACCGTCGACCTCAACGACCTGCGTCGCGCCGCGGGCGGCGACCAGGATCCGTTGTGGGATTACAAGGTCAGCAGCTGGCTGATCGCGGCCGGCGCGTGTGTGGTGCAGGCGGCGGTACTGGTGACCCTGATCGCCTGGCGACTCAGGCAGCTCGATCCGCAACGAAAAGCCCGCAGGTGAAACCGGGCTGTCTCAGACGTGCTTCACGACGAATGGGACTGCGCACACGGCCAGCGGCCCGCACGACAGTTGCAGCGACAACAGCCGATACCCGACGTTGTAGACAACGTATGACCAACCGCGCCCGCCAATGCCACCCCACCGCAGCGACAGCATCGTCTTTCCTTCCAATAGCGGGTCCGCCGACAGGGTCGGCGGGGTTCGGCGTTCGGGAAAGCATGTGCCGCAGCGCTTGCCGCATTATTGACGGATCCTTGCCGGCCCATCGGTCAGCCGAGGCCAGGGATTTTGGGCGCGGCGCTGCCCGTCTTGCGCGGGTCGAACGGTCGCCGCTCGCCGCCGGCGGCTTCCCCCTTGGTGATTTGCGAGTGACGCCGCCGTTCCCAGGAAATTGGTAGGGTCGCGACATTGCGAGTTGATTGGGAGGATCAACGATGAGCGACGCGCAGGGCTCGCGAGTGGGGTCCACGTTCGGGCCCTACCGCCTGACGCGGCTGCTGGGCCGTGGCGGGATGGGCGAAGTCTACGAGGCCGAGCACACCGTCAAAGAGTGGACCGTCGCGGTCAAGTTGATGTCGGAAACCTTCAGCAAGGACCCGGTGTTTCGGGAGCGCATGAAGCGCGAAGCCCGCATCACCGGCCGGTTGCAGGAACCTCACGTGGTGCCGATCCACGACTACGGCGAAATCGACGGGCAGATGTACCTGGAGATGCGCCTGATCGAGGGCACCGATCTGGACAATTTGCTCAAGCGCTTTGGCCCCCTGACCCCGCCACGCGCGGTAGCGATCATCACCCAGGTTGCCTCCGCGCTGGACGCGGCCCACGCCGCGGGCGTGATGCATCGCGATGTGAAACCGCAAAACATCCTGGTTACCCGCGAGGATTTTGCCTACCTGGTCGACTTCGGCATCGCCAGCGCCACCACCGACGAGAAGCTGACCCAACTGGGCACCGCGGTGGGAACCTGGAAATACATGGCGCCTGAACGGTTTTCCAACGACGAAGTCACCTACCGCGCCGACATCTATGCTTTGGCGTGCGTGCTGCACGAGTGCTTGACCGGGAGCCCGCCCTATCGCGCCGACAGCGCCAGCATGCTGGTCACCGCGCACATGATGGATCCCATCCCGCAGCCCAGCACCGTCCGCGCCGGCATCCCCAAGGCCTTCGACACGATGATCGCGCGCGGCATGGCTAAACAGCCCGGGGACCGTTACGCCAGCGCGGGGGATCTGGCGCTGGCCGCCCACGAGGCGCTGAACAACCCCGATCAGGATCACGCCGCCGACATCCTGCGCCGGAGCCAGGAAGCAACCCTGCCCGGCCCTCCCGACCCCGCCGCTCCCCCGACCATGCCGGCCACCGCGGCCACTCCTCCGGCGCGGCCCGGCCCGGCGGCCACCCCGCCGCGACCTGCGCCCACGCCGCAACAACCGCCCTACTACCCAGCCCGCCGTACTACCAGGGAGCCGGTTGGGGCGGAGCACCGCCGCCCGGCCAACCCGCCGGCCCATCGACCTGGAATCAGGGCCCGCAGGGTCCGGGACCGCGCGGCCGCAACCCATGGCCGATCGTGGCCGCCGTGGCGATCGTGCTGGTTCTCATCGTCGGTGGAATTGGTGTCTGGATGATCACCCAACCGCCCAAGCCCTCGCCGCCGCCCAAACCGATAGCCGAGGACCGGCTGAGCTCTCTGCTGCTGAGCCCCGCCGAAGTCAACTCCGTGATGGGGGCATCCAATATCCAACCCGGTAAACCCATCACCTCGATGGATGCGTCACCGGTGACGCTGTCGCTGCCGGAATGCCAAGGCGCCCTGTATACCAGCCAAGACCCGGTCTACTCGGGCACCGGATACACGGCTATCAGTGGCCTGGTGGCCTCGGAACCCGGCGACAACAACGACCACTAGGTCAATCAGGCCGTGGTGTCGTTTCCCTCGGCCGCCAAAGCCAGCTCGTTTGTGGAGACCATGGCGGGCAAGTGGAAGAACTGTGCCGGTAAGACGGTGACGGTGACGAACAAATCCAAGACCTACCGATGGACGTTCGCCCAGGTTGTTGGTAGCCCGCCTCGGATCACCATGCTCGAAACCCAGGAAGGCGCCGAAGGCTGGGAGTGCCAGCGCGCGATGAGCGTGGCCAACAACGTGATCGTCGACATCAACTCGTGCGGCTACCACATCACCGACCAGGGCGGTGCACTCGCCGACAAGATCGTCGACAAGATCCACAAGGAAACCAAGTACTGAGCTTTGGGCGGTCAGGCCTGCAGATCAGGCCCCTGCGCGCGCAGGTCATCGACCGCTGACATCGCGGTCCGCAGCTTGTCCAGCCACTCCTCGGTGTGCTCACCGACCAGCTTGACCGACCACGCGAGAGCATCGGCGCGGGACCGGGCGACGCCGGCGTCGACAAGCGTGTCCAACACCTGGCGTTCCGGCTGCTTCAGGCGCGTCATCACCGGAACCGCGATGTGGGTGAACAGGATTCGCTCCGTGCCGGCGTCGGAGACAACGTCGACGCCCCAGGACACCTTGCGCGCGTAGCGCTCCTGTGCCTCGTCGGCGATATTCATCCGTTCGGCCCGGGTCTCTTCGCGGAATCGCGAGGCTCGCCCTTCTGAATGCGCCTTGCTCTGCTCCGATCCGGAATTCTCGGGTGCCCCCAACGTGCCGATCACAGTGATCTCCTCCCGGTCCACAACGACGGCGGGGGCGCCCTCGAACCAGTCCTCCGGAAGCCGTCCAGCAAACCAATCGGCGGCATCGCTGGCGTCAGGTTGTTGGGCTTGCTGCCAGCCGCCGGAGCGCCCGTGCCGGCGCCCGTGCATGTGATGATGTGCTTTCATGATTATATGATTATATAGTTACAAGTGAAAGCAATCGTTGTTCGCCGGCGGCGAACCCCCAACGGACCACCGCCGCCTCGCAAATGTTGCACCCAACAGCACAAAAACCGTTGCTATCAGCGGTTCATGGTTGTATTTTTGTTAGCGAAGCAGGCCCGGAACAGACCGAACTCAAGTGCCGGAGAATGGGGTGGAATCCGGCCGCGTAAGCGCCGCGTAAGACGGACCAAACGCCCCCGGGAGTCGCTCCGGGCCTGCCCATATGACGTCGAGTCAACCTCAGCCCACCGCTAACGGCCCTCTGTTGCGGTGTCGGCCGCAAGGTCCGCAAGGTTTCGCCGGACCCGGAACAGCTTGGTTTCGTTCTTGATTCCCTTCAGACGCCGCGGCCCGGCAAATGACCACTCGAATCCAGCACCGGCGGCCGTGTCACGAACGGCGTCACACACCGAATCCGCGGCCAGCACCGTGCCGGGTCTCGCGACCCCGGTGATCCGGCTCGCCGCGTTCACCGGGCTGCCGAACCAGTCGCCGGCCCGGCTCACCGCCCGACCACACGCAACCCCGGCCCGCAGCCGAGGGAAGGCATCGTCGGTGTCGACGACCTCGACCAGATTCAGCACCGTGTCCAACAGCGGCGCCGGATCCGGACAGACCAGCATCACGGCGTCGCCGATCGTCTTGATGAACCGCACCGGCGGGGCGGTCAGTTCCCGAGCCAGATCGGCCAGCCGGCCGGCGAGCTGGCCCAACTCCTCGGCCGATACCACCTCACCCAGCTTGGTGAAGCCGACCAGGTCGGCGAAAGCGACGCTGACCTCACGTGCACCTGGCAACGGCTTGCCGGCCGCCCGCTCACCGGCGTTGACGGCTTCGGTCTCCATGATGTGCCGCAGCTGCATGAACAGCATCTCCTGGATCATCGGCCCCAGCAATGGCGCGATCTGACTCACCAGCGCCTTCGACCCCTTCGCGATGTCCAGTTCGGTGGCTCCCGGGTGCATGATCGCCTCCAACGCCGTGTAGCGCATGACTTCGGCCGCGCGGGAGAGGCCCTCGGCGAGCACGCGCACCACAAGCACGATCTGATCTGGGTTCAGCCCCAACTCAATGAACCGCTGCGTGTATGCGGCGGCTTCGCCGTCTGCGCGCATGTAGACGACGGCGTCCGGGTCATCCACTCTCGCCAAGCCGACCGCACGCTGTACGCGCTGCAGCAGATCCAGGTCGATGCCGTAGGTTTCGCTGATCTCGCGGCTGGACACGTAGGTGCCGTCATCGCCGATGACGTGGCGAGTGGCCAGCAGCAGCGGCGGGTTGGTCGTGCGGATCTCAGCTGCGGTGATGCCCTGGCCGAACAGCCAGTCGATCAGCTCGGCACGTTCCGCGCGGGCGGCACCCTCGAGTCCTTCGAGTAGATCGTCGGTGTTCTGGCCGGCCGGCTCGGGTGCCCGGTCCACGCAGTCCTCCACGACGTCAACGTATAACGCCGCGACGCCACCGGGCGCGCTGATGCCCGCCCCGCGGCACGACACCGCCCCGGGGCCGGCCGGCGGCGGTAACATCCGATCATGCCGTTGCCCCCCGGCTCCGCTTTTGCCGGATACACCATCGTGGGATTGCTCGGCTCCGGCGCAATGGGCGAGGTATACCTTGCGCAACACCCCCGATTACCCCGCCGTGATGCGCTAAAGGTGCTGCCCCCCGACGTATCCGCGGACACCGCGTTCCGCGAGCGATTCCAGCGCGAAGCGGATCTGGCCGCCACCCTGTTCCACCCACACATCGTCGGCGTGCACGACCGCGGCGAGTTCAACGGCCAGCTGTGGATCTCGATGGATTACATCGAGGGAACGGACGCCGCCGCGCTAATCCGCAGCCAGTATCCGGCCGGCATGCCCGTCGCCGAGGTGGTCGCCGTCGTGACCGCCGTGGCCGGAGCGCTCGATTACGCCCACCAGCGCGGCTTGCTGCATCGCGATGTCAAACCCGCCAATATCCTGCTCACCGGGCCGGACAACGCCGGGGGGCCGCGAATCTTCTTGGCGGACTTCGGGATAGCCCGCCAGCTTGACGACATCAGCGGAATCACCGCAACAAACCTGACGGTAGGCACGGCCGCGTACGCTGCGCCCGAGCAGTTGACGGGCGCCGACGTCGACGGCCGCGCCGACCAGTACGCGCTGGCCGCCACCGCATTTCACCTTCTCACGGGGGCCCCGCCATACCAGCATGCCAATTCGGTCGCGGTGATCAGCCAGCATCTCACCGCACCACCACCGGCGTTGGGCGATCGGCGCCCCGAGCTTGCGCCGTTGGACCGAGTGTTCGCCGCCGCGCTGGCCAAACAGCCCAACGAACGCTATTGGCGATGCGCCGATTTTGCCCAGGCGCTATCTCAAGTCGCGTCACCCCAGGGCGCGGCCGCAGCGGTTTCGCCGTCGGATCCCACCTTGCCCGCCGCCATCTCCGTGCCTCCCGAATACGCTGCCGCCACCCAAGCCGCCCCCGCACCGATGCCGTGGTACCCGACGGCGCCGGCACCGGCGCGGCCACGGCGCCAGGTCAGCACGATTGTGGTTCCAGTGGTTGTGGCCCTGCTGCTGGTATCTGCCGTCGCGTTCGCCGTCACCCAGGTGTTACGGCCGGACCCGCGGCAGACAACCGCGGCCCCGGCCGAGGCGCCCCAGTGGCAGCCCTACGTCGACCATGCCAAACAGTTCGCGATCTCCTTGACGAGCGTCAACCCGCAGACCATCGATGCCGACATCCAACGCATCCTGGACGGGTCAACCGGAGCATTTCACAGCGATTTTGCCGACAAGAGCGCCCAATTCAAGCAGTCAATAGTGGACGCGGGCTCGGCGACCCAAGGCAAGGCCACCGGCGCAGGCCTGGAGTCCATCAGCGGCACCACCGCCCACGTAGTTGTGTCGGTGACCTCGAACATCACCAAAAGTACCGGCGTACAACAAGAGCCACGGCAGTGGAGGTTGCGAATCCAGATCGAGAAGATCGACGACGCCTATCTGGCGTCGCGGGTGGAGTTCGTCACGTGACCCAGCATGGAGCACCGCGGGCCGCCTGGTGGGTGGTCGTCCTCGCGCTCACCGCCGCGACGATGATGGCCGCAGCACTGGGCGGCTGGCAGATGCTGGCCAAGAACCGGCAATTGCCGCCCGTCGCCGGCCCAGCACTGGTCGCCGACCAACCCGCGGCCCGAGAAGCCGTCCTGAAGGTCGCCAAAACCAATGTGGCCAAGATCCTGACGTACACACCTCAGAACGTGGAAAAGGTCGCGAGCGCCGCCGAACGGCTGTTGACCGGCGAATTCCTGTCCTATTACCGGCAATTCACCGGCCAGACAGTGGTCCCCACGGCCCGGCGCGAGGGCATCAGCACCACTGCGACCGTGAGCGGTGCCGGAGTCGAGTCCCTGACCAGCCAGCGGGCCTCGATCTTGGCGTTCGTCGACCAATCCACCACCACTCGGGACCAACCGTCTCCGAAAAGGGCTACCAGCTCCGTTCGGGTCGGCCTGACCAAGGTGCAGGGCACCTGGCTGATCGACTCCTTCAAACCGACCTAACCGCACCCCGCTGTCACGACACCGGAGGTCGCCGATCGGCCCACGGTCGGGCGGCTTCGATCTGCGCGGACAACGACAGCAGTGTCGCCTCGTCGTAGGGCTTGCCCACCAGCTGTATCGAGATCGGCATGCCGTCGTCGTCGAAGTCCCACGGGACGACGGCGGCGGGCTGGCCGGTCAGATTCCAGACCTGCAGATACGGAACCCGCTGCGCTACCAGAAGCAGCGTCGACACCGCGCCCCGGCGCTGGTAGGCGCCGATTCGGGACGGACCGTTGGCAGTGCCGGGAGTGATGACGACGTCGACGTCGTCGAAAATCGACTGGATCCGTTTGTTCAGCGCGGCCTCGGCGGCTCGCAGGGCCGCCATCCGGCGGTCCGAGAAGAACGAACCCATCCGCGCGATGGCACGGGTGCGCGCTTCGAGACGATGCGGGTGGGCCAGCGCGTCCGCGTCGTCGCTGATACCGCGAAGGTAGCGGGGCAGGTAATTGGCGTAGAGGGCGGCCGGATAGTCGGGGTCGCGGTTGATCACCTCATGGCCCAGCTCACGCAACAACCCACCGGCCCGATACACGGCCGCCACCTCGGCCTGGCCGACCCGGACCGGAAGCGGCGTAGGAATCTTTGTGCTCAGGGCAATTCGCAGTCGGCCGGGCTCGCGCTGAGCAGCGTCGGCAAACTCGGCGTCGGGACCCGGCACTGTTGTCGTCGCGTCCAGCAGCAGCGCAGCGTCGAGCACCGAACGCGCTATCGGCCCGTTCACGCTCAATCCGTACCAGGCACCGTCGTGGGGCTCTAGCGAGATCCGATCCCGCTGGGTCTTCAAACCGAACACACCACACCAGGTCGACGGGATGCGGATTGATCCGCCGCCATCGGATCCGAAGGCCACCGGCGCCAGTCCCGCGGCGACCGCGGCGGCGCTGCCCCCGCTGCTGCCCCCAGGTGTGCGAGCGGGGTTCCACGGATTGCGGGTGGCCCCGAAGGTCAGCGACTCGGTGTAGGGCATCATCATCAGCTCGGGCACATTGGTCTTGCCGATGATGACCGCACCCGCTGCCCGCAACCGCCGCACCATTTCCGCGTCGGAGCCCGCCGGCGCGCCATGCCCGCGCTGCCGTAGGTCGTCACCTCACCGGCGACGTCGACGTCGTCTTTGATCGCGATCGGAACACCGAGCAGCGGAAGCCTTTCCCCGGCGTCGAGGCGCTGTTGGGCGACCTCGGCCTCCTCGCGCGCGGCGTCGTAGCGCACCACCCGGTAGGCCCGCAGCTCGCTGTCGAGGCGTTCGATCCGTTCCAGGTAGACCTCGAGCAGCATGGGCGCGGTGACTTCACCGTCAGCGAGCATCCGGGCCTGGGCGGCTGCTCCGGCGAAGGCAAGATCGGACGGGTCCACTGCCGCAGCGTATCCCGCTGCACCAACCGGCAAATCGGCCATCCCCGACCGGCTCGGCGGGGCCAGGCCCGGCCCCCGCCACCGGAGCAGTACCGTGGCGACATGTCCTGCGTGTTCTGCGCGATCGCTGCCGGCGAAGCTCCGGCCATCCGGATCTACGAAGACGACAACTGTCTGGCCATCCTGGACATTCGGCCGTTCACCCGCGGACACACCCTGGTGCTGCCCAAGAAACACACCGTGGATCTGACCGACACTCCGCCGGAAACCCTGGCTCAGATGGCCACCATCGGACAGCGGATCGCAAAGGCGGCCCGGGCCACCGAGCTGGCCGATGCAACCAATATCGGCATCAATGACGGCAGTGCGGCGTTCCAGACGGTGTTCCACATCCATCTGCACGTGCTACCGCGGCGCGACGGGGGCAAGCTATCGGTCGCCAAGGGCCTACTGTTGCGCCGCGACAACGATCGGGAAGCCACCGGCCGAATCCTGCGCGACGCGCTGGCCCGCATCGAGGCCAGTCAGTAAGACTGGCCTCATGAGCAATCTCACGCCGTTCGAGCAATACGTGGGCATCCCCATCCTGCGTCTGCACGACACGATCTACCGCAAGACCAACGGCCGAATCGGCCATCGCATCCCGGGTGTGCCGCCCAGCCTGCTGCTGCACACCGTCGGCGCCAAGACCGGCCAGGCGCGCACCACGTCGCTGACGTATGCGCGTGACGGCGACTCGTATTTGATCGTCGCCTCCAACGGCGGTGACGAGCGCTATCCGGGCTGGTACCACAACCTGCGTAAGCGTCCCGATTGTGAAATCAACGTCGGCCCGAAACGAATCGCGGTGACCGCGCGGCGGGTCACCCCCGACGATGCGGACTACCAGCGGATGTGGCAGCTGGTCAACAAGAACAACGCCAACCGCTATGACAGCTACCAGCGGCGGACGTCACGGCCCATCCCCATCTTCGCGTTGACACCGGCGGCGTAGGGCTGCGGCTAGAACAGTTCCTTGGCCAGTAGCTCACACGTCGCCACCCGCGCCGGTGCCGTGGCCGGGTCGGTGCCGCGATGCGCGGAGGCAACGGGGTGGACCATGACCTCATCAACACCGAACCGCTGACCCAGAGCGCGCACCTGCTCGGCGGCCTCCTCAGGTGAGCCGACGACAGCCCGCTCGAGTCCGCTGTCCACGATGCGTTGCTGCTCGGGGGTCAACCTGGCGTCCTGGGCTTCTTCGACGAGCTGCACGGCCCCGAGCGGCTGGCCGGTGCGCAGCCGCGCCATCATGTGCAGATTGGGCATCATCAATGCGGTCGCTTCCTCGCGGGTATCGGCCACCGCGGCATTGACGGTCAGGAAGGTCACCGGCCGGGCTGCCAGCGCACTGGGGACGAAGCGGGATCGGTACAACTCGAGCGCCTCTTCGGTGCCCTTGCCGGAGAAGTGATGCGCGAACACGTAGGGCAGCCCCTTTGCCGCGGCCAGCCGCGCCGAATACATCGATGACCCCAATAACCACAGTCGCGGCTGGGTGAGCGCCGCCGACGTGGCCTTGAGGATGTAGTCACCGGATTGCAGCGGTACGCGCACGCCCCGCGCACTCATCAGTGCGACCACATCGTCGAGGTAGTCGGGAAAACTCTCGATATCGCGTTCCTGTTGCGCCGGTGAGCGGCCACCGCGCAGAGCGTAGGACGTGACCGGGTCCGAGCCGGGTGCGCGGCCGATGCCCAGATCGATACGACCGGGGGCGGCCGCCTCCAGCAGAGCGAACTGCTCGGCCACCGCCAGCGGCGCGTGGTTGGGCAGCATCACCCCGCCCGATCCCAGGCGCAGGTGCGTGGTCTGCGCGGCCAAGTAGGCGATCAGGACCGGCGGGCTGGTGGCGCCCACCGATGCCATGTTGTGGTGCTCGGCAACCCAGTAGCGTGTAAAGCCGAGGCGCTCGGCAGTCTGTGCCAGCGACACGGTGGCTGCCAGCGCATCCCGGGTCGACTGATCGGTGCGCACCGGGACGAGATCGAGAACGGAAAGACGCACGCTGCCCACAACGCCTACGGCAGCCCGAACCTTCCCACCGATCCGATCAGCCCTGCCGGTAGTCCTCGAGCTCCAACGAGTTGACGATGCGTTCGAACGCTTCCTCGGGTATCGGCTCTCCGCCGGGGATGTTGTCGGTGACCAGCCATTGATTGCGCTCGACGAAGCCGCTGAATTCGGCATGGTAGTTCGCGAAACCGCGCTGGTAGTCGTTTCCGGCGGCGGCCAGCTCACCGGCCAGGATGTAGGCGCCCAACACGGCGACACTGGTCCCTTGGCCCGACAGCGGCGAGCAGCAATAGGCGGCGTCGCCGACGAGCGCCACCCTGCCCTTCGCCCAGCTATCCATGACGATCTGGGCCATTTCATCGAAGTAGAAGTCCGGTGCGCTGCGCATGTAGTGGAGCAGCTGCGCACGTACCCAGCCGTCCTCGATCATCCGCCGTTCCAGCTCGGCGAATTGAGCCTCGGTATCGCGTTAGTCGATCTGCAGCTCGGTGTCCATGAAGCCCAGCGCCGCGCGAGCCTCGGAGTTGTCGCGGGCGCTGTAGACCCCGGCCATGGTGTTGTCGCCGTAGTGCCACTTCTGCCAGTAGTCCAATTCCAGGAAGTTGGGCACGGTGAAGATCGCCGCGTAGGTGCCCAACCGCTTGATGAACTGCTCCTCCTGGCCGAACACCTTGCGGCGCACATTCGAATGCAGACCGTCGGCTCCGATCAGGAAGTCGAAGGTGCGGGTGCCGGACCGGACGAAGGTCACCTCGACGGCCGCGCCGTCATCCTGCAATGTGGCAATGCTGTCGTCGAAGATGAACTCGGTCGTCGATTGGATTGTGCCGTAGAGCAATTCGATGAGATCGTCCCGCAGCAGCTCGATGTTGGGGCTGTCGATGGGACCGCCGGTGGGGGTCGACTCGGTATCCCGGGAGAGCTCGTTTCCGCCCCGGTCGACCACCGAAGCTCCCCGGATGCCGGTCTTTCGGTCCCGGGCGGCGTCCAATATCCCCATCCGATCCAGCACAGTCAGCGCCGGGCCTCGGACGTCAATCGCTTGGCCGCCAGGCCGCAGCCCAGGGTGGCGCTCCACGATTGTGACCGAGTAGCCTTGTTGTTCAAGCCAATATGCCGTCGTCAAGCCAGCCACGCTGGCTCCGGAAATCAGAACTTTTTGCACCCCGACCATTTTCTACCCAATCCCGCCAAGTTTCTTGGCATCGCGGAACACGTCATCGAGCATCGCCGGAGTCAACCTACCCGTGAACATGTTCTGTTGGCTCGGGTGGTAGCACCCGAGCAACTGCACACCCGACCCCAGCTCAGCCACGACACCGTGGCCGAAGCGGGGCCTGGGGGCACCCAGCGACCCAGGCAATCCCAGCGCGATCTTCCACGCAAATCCGCCCAGCGCAACGATCACGCGGACATCGTGGGACACCAGCCGCCATTCGGCGTCGAGCCAGGGCGCGCAGGTCTTTCGTTCGGCCGGTGTCGGGGCATTGGCCGGGGGTGCGCAACGCACCGGTGCGACGATGCGGATCCGTTCGGCCCGCAAGCCGTCGGCGGCGTCGACGCTGGTCGGTTGGCTGACCAGGCCGGCACGGTGCAACGCCGCGTACAGCTGATCACCGGACCGGTCGCCGGTGAACATCCGCCCGGTCCGGTTGGCGCCGTGAGCGGCAGGCGCCAGGCCCACGATCAACAGCCATGGCCGCTCCGATCCCCAGCCCGGCACCGGGCGTCCCCAATACGGTTGGTCGGCGAAGGCGCGCCGTTTGGCCACCGCGACCTCTTCACGCCAGGTCACCAGTCGTGGGCAGGCCCGGCACACACTTATCGCAGCGTCGAGTTCGGCGATCGAGCCCGCCCGGCCGGCCAGTTCGGCGACACGCGCCGCCTCGGCCGCGACCGGGGTCTGCGATGACGCCGGATCCCCCGGCCAGCCGGTGCCGGGACGAACCGGCGACCCGAACGGCTGGCCCGTCCTCGGATGGGTAAGCACACGATCATCCTGCATGGCGCCATCGGTCGCCGCGATAATTCGGTGGCTCCGATGGTGGATCGCCGCTAGATTCAGCCGCGATATCCATGAGAAACAGCACCGCGATATCCATGAGAAACAGCAGCCGAGGCCCGGCATTCCTGATCCTTTTCGCCACCTTGGCGGCCTGCGCCGGCAATGGCATTTCGATAGTCGCGTTCCCGTGGCTGGTGCTCGAGCGCGAAGGCAGCTCGGGGCAAGCGTCCATCGTGGCCGGAGCGATCACCCTGCCGCTGCTGTTCTCCACGTTGGTCGCCGGCACCGCCGTCGATTACTTCGGACGCCGGCCGGTATCCATGGTTTCCGACGCCCTGTCCGGGTCGGCCGTGGCCATCGTTCCGTTGATCGCGTGGGCGTTTGGCGACGACGCGGTCAGCGTCGCGGTGCTGGCAGCGCTGGGCGCCTGCTCGGCCACCTTCGATCCGGCCGGGATCACCGCCCGGCAGTCGATGCTGCCCGAGGCCGCCGCCCGTGCGGGGTGGTCACTGGATCGGATCAACAGCAGCTACGAGGCGATCCTCAACCTCGCGTTTGTCGTGGGCCCCGGGATCGGCGGCCTGATGATCGCCACCGTCGGCGGGATTACCACGATGTGGATCACCGCCGGGGCATTCGGGTTGTCCCTCCTCGCCATTGGCGCGTTGCGGCTCGAGGGAGCGGGCAGACCGCACCACGAGACACGACCCGACGGGCTGGTTTCCGGCGTCACGCAGGGACTGCGTTTTGTGTGGAACCTGCGGGTGTTGCGGGCGCTGGCGCTGATCGACCTCACCGTGACGGCGCTGTATCTGCCGATGGAAAGCGTGCTGTTCCCGACGTACTTCAGCGACCGCCAACAGCCCGCACAGCTGGGTTCGGTCCTGGTGGCGCTGTCGCTGGGCAGCCTGGTCGGCGCGCTGGGCTACGGGATGCTGTCGAACTACGTGTCGCGGCGAACGATCATGCTGACCGCGGTGCTGACCCTGGGTGCCGCGACAACCGGCATCGCGCTGCTGCCCCCGTTACCGGTCATCCTGGTGTTGTGCGCACTGATCGGCGTGGTCTATGGCCCCATCCAACCGATCTACAACTACGTGATGCAGACCAGGGCGCCGCACTATCTCCGTGGCCGGGTGGTCGGCGTGATGACGTCGCTGGCTTATGCCGCCGGCCCGTTGGGCTTGCTGCTGGCGGGTCCGGTGGCGGACGCGGCCGGGCTGAAGGTGGCTTTCTTCGCCTTGGCACTGCCCATCGCCATCACCGGGCTGATGTGTATCCGACCGCCGTCGCTGCGCGAATTGGATCACGCGCCCACCCAGGACATCAGCGAGACATCGCTGCTGTAGCCGCGCTCGCTGACCCCGCGGGCCGCAGGCCCCGTAGGATCGGGCCGTGAGTGCCTCGTGAACGCGGATGTGCTGGCCAGCCTGATCGCCGGCTTGCCCGACGGCATGGTGGTCACCGATCCCACCGTCACCGAGGGCTACCGACAGGACCGTGCCCTTGACCCGTCGGCGGGCAAGCCGCTGGCCGTGGTCCGGCCACGATGCACCGAAGAGGTGCAGACCATCCTGCGGTGGGCCGGCGCGAACCGCGTTGCCATGGTGACCCGCGGAGCCGGTTCCGGGTTGTCGGGCGGGGCCACCGCCCTGGACGGCGGAATCGTGCTGTCCACCGAGAAGATGCGCGATATCACGATCGACCCGGTCACCCGCACCGCGGTCTGTCAGCCCGGCCTGTTCAACGCCGAGGTGAAGAAGGCCGCCGCCGAACACGGACTGTGGTATCCGCCGGATCCGTCGTCGTTCGAAATCTGCAGCATCGGGGGCAACATCGCCACCAATGCGGGCGGATTGTGCTGTGTGAAGTACGGCGTCACCACTGACTACGTGCTGGGCATGCAGGTCGTGCTCGCCGATGGCACCGCGGTGCGGTTGGGCGGTCCGCGGCTCAAGGATGTCGCCGGGCTGAGCCTGACAAAACTGTTCGTCGGCAGCGAGGGCACCCTGGGCGTCATCACGGAGGTGACGCTGCGCCTGCTTCCCGCGCAAAACGCGGCCGCCGTCGTGGTGGCCAGCTTCGCGTCGGTGGAATCCGCGGTGGACGCGGTGCTCGGTGTTTCCGCGCGGATTCGTCCCTCGATGCTCGAATTCATGGATTCGGTGGCGATCAACGCGGTAGAGGACACGCTGCGCATGGACCTGGATCGCGGTGCCGCGGCGATGTTGGTGGCCAGCTCCGACGAGCGCGGACAGGCCGGCCGCGACGATGCCGAACTGATGGCCGCGGTATTTGCCGAACATGGTGCAACAGAAGTGTTTTCCACTACCGACCCCGACGAGGGCGAGGCGTTCGTCGCGGCCCGCCGCTTCTGCATCCCGGCGGTAGAGGCCAAGGGATCCCTGTTGCTCGAAGATGTCGGCGTGCCGCTACCCAATCTGGGCAAGCTGGTCACCGGAATCGCCCGGATCGCGCAGGAGCGCGACCTGATGATCTCGGTGATCGCGCATGCGGGTGACGGCAATACGCACCCCTTGCTCGTCTACGACCCCTCCGACGCCGCCATGGCCGAACGCGCACAGCTCGCCTATGGCGAAATCATGGATCTTGCGGTCGGCCTGGGCGGAACGATCACGGGCGAACACGGCGTGGGCCGGTTGAAGCGGCCGTGGCTGGAAGGCTATCTCGGGCCCGACGTGATGGACCTCAACCGCCGCATCAAACAGGCGTTGGACCCCCTGGACATCCTCAACCCCGGTAGCGGGATCTAGATCTCTGCGTTCTGCACTCGGCACTCGACGCGGGTGCGGGCGCTCGACGCGGGTGCGGCATCGAGTGTGCCGTCACGGCCTTGAGCGTGCGCTCAGGTCGGGAATCTCGGGCAGGTTGCGCCCGGACTGCACGGTGGAAGCCAAGGATGCACACCGGCTATGCGCAGGTGTTGACATCTATACAACTCTGTCGTACCAATAAGACATGTCAGTGGATGTGTCTCACCGCGCGCCTGTTGCGTTCCAGTTGGCCACCGCCGCAACCTGGCCGGATCCCTGGCCGATGTACCGGGCGCTGCGAGACCAGGATCCGGTGCACCACGTCATCCCGACCCACCAGCCCGACCAGGACTACTACGTGCTGTCGCGCCACGCCGACGTGTGGGCAGCGGCCCGCGACCACCAGACCTTCTCCTCGGCGCAGGGCTTGACCGTCAACTATGGCGATCTGGAAATGATTGGGCTGCAAGATAACCCGCCCATGGCCATGCAGGATCCACCAGCCCATACCGAGTTCCGGAAGTTGGTGTCACGCGGTTTCACCCCGCGCCAGGTCGAAGCGGTGGAGCCCAAGGTGCGCGATTTCGTCGTCGAGCGAATCGAGCGGCTGCGCGCCCAGGGGGGCGGCGACATCGTCACCGACCTGTTCAAGCCCTTGCCGTCGATGGTGGTCGCACACTATCTCGGGGTACCCGAACAGGACCGGGCACAGTTCGATGGGTGGACCCAGGCCATCGTCGCGGCCAACACCGCCGAGGGCGGCATCGCGGGCGCGTTGGCCACGGTCGGCGATGCGGTCGGGTCGATGATGGCCTACTTCACCTCGCTGATCGAGCGCCGCCGCGCCAAACCCGAGGACGACACGATTTCTCACCTGGTGGCCGCCGGAGTCGGCGCGGACGGCGACATCGCGGGCACACTGTCGATCCTGGCGTTCACATTCACCATGATCACCGGCGGCAATGACACCGTTACCGGAATGCTCGGCGGCTCCATGCCCTTGCTCCACCGGCGACCCGACCAACGCCGGCTTCTGACCGACAATCCAGAGCTCATCACCGATGCGGTCGAGGAACTGCTGCGGCTCACCTCGCCGGTGCAGGGCCTGGCCCGCACCGTCACCCACGACGTGACGATCGGGAATGTCACCATCCCCGCCGGTCGCCGAGCGCTGCTGCTCTACGGTTCGGCCAACCGGGATGAGCGCCAATACGGTCCTGATGCCGGCGAACTCGATGTACGGCGCTGCCCGCGCAACATCCTGACGTTCAGCCATGGCGCGCACCACTGCCTGGGCGCGGCCGCGGCCCGGATGCAGTCCCGGGTCGCGCTGACCGAACTATTGGCGCGCTGCCCGGACTTCGAGGTCGACGAGTCACGCATCGTGTGGTCCGGCGGCAGCTACGTCCGGCGCCCGCTGTCGCTGCCGTTTGAAGTGAGGTCTTGATGGGCCGAACCGACTGGCTGGCAGCGCACCGCAGCGAGGTCGCCGCCGACTGGCTGGCAGCGCACCGCAGCGAGGTCGCCGCCGACCGGATACTCGACGCCGCCGAGCGGCTCTATACCAAGCACGACCCGGCTTCGATCGGGATGAACGAAATCGCCAGGGCGGCAGGCTGTTCCCGGGCCACCCTGTATCGATACTTCGAGAGTCGTGAGGCGCTCAGAACCGCCTACGTGCACCGCGAGACGCTCCGGCTGGGACGCGAGATCATGCAGCAGATCGGCGACATCGATGATCCACGCGATCAGCTGATCACCAGCATCACCGCCACCTTGCGAATGGTCCGCCAGCGGCCGGCCCTGGCGGCGTGGTTCGCCTCCACCCGACCACCGATCGGCGGTGAGTTGGCCGGACAATCCGAGGTGATCGCGGGACTGGCCGCCGCATTCCTGCAGTCTTTGGGCCCCGAAGCCCCCGCCGCGGTGGAGCGCCGGGCTCGTTGGACCGTGCGGGTGATCGTCTCGCTGTTGATGTTCCCCGGCCAGGACGAAGCCGACGAGCGGGCGATGCTCGAGGAATTCGTCGCTCCGGTTGTAACACCGTTTCCCACCCGCCGTTAGGCCACCAACGCCCATGATCTGGGCATGCCCCCGGTGGCCGGCGTACGCCTGAGCCGTCCCGACGAGGGAATCGGGGACCGAGTTGTCCATCGGGTGACAGTCGGCCAAGTCTCTTGGGCGAGAACAGAGCCGCGCCGCCAGTGGCTGATCGGACTGATCCGCGAAGTGCACGTCGCCTTCCGTGGCACGTGTCGGTCCTGATGACCCAGGCTGGCATCTGCGGCCTGCCTGACCCGGTGCGCCTCAACGGCTGCAGGGATTGGCCACCGCCGATGATCTGGTCAACCGCAAGTTCCACCGGCTTCGGCCAAATGAGTTGTGGGTTAACGACATCACCCAACCCTGCACCTGAGAAGGAGGGCTGTTCTGCTGTGCAGTCCTCAACGCCTTCAGCTGCAACGAAACTCGACCTGTGGGATGGCTGGGAAGTGCCTGATAGCGGCGCTGGGCCGCTGGGAGTGAGGTTATCTTGCCGAAACGCCTGGGGGCGATGAGAACTTGATGGGAGACGGGCGATGGCGTATTTGACGGTATTCCCTGACATGTTGGCGGGCGCGGCAGGTGATTTGGTCGGTATCGGCTCACAACTGGCGGCGGCGAACACCGCGGCTATTGGCCCTACCACCACGGTGCTGGCTGCTGGTGCTGACGAGGTGTCAGCGGCGATCGCGGCGGTGTTTTCTGGTCATGGGCAGGCCTATCAGGTGCTGAGCGCCCAGGTCGCGGCGTTTCATCAGCGGTTCGTAGAGGCGCTAAACGCTGGAGCGCAGTCCTACGTCGGAGCCGAAGCGGCCAATGCCACGCCACTGCAGACCCTGGAGCAAGACGCACTGGGCATCATCAATGCACCGACTGGGGCTCTGGTGGGCCGCCCGCTGATTGGAAACGGCGCCAATGACACCGCGGCGAACCCCAACGGTGGTGACGGTGGCCTGTTATATGGCAACGGCGGTAACGGGTTCGCGCAGACCGGGAACAACAATGTCGCTGGCGGCGATGGCGGTAATGCCGGGCTGATCGGCAACGGCGGAGCCGGCGGTGGCGGCGGGACGGCCTTCGCTGGCGGCAATGGCGGTCACGGTGGCCTGCTGTACGGCAACGGCGGGGCCGGTGGGATCGGCGGGGACGGGACCGGCAACGGTTTCGGCAGTCTTAGTGGCGGCGGTAACGGCGGCAGTGGCGGCGGCGCTGGACTGTGGGGCGTCGGTGGCGCCGGTGGCAATGGCGGCGCCGGTGGAAGCCCCACAGTCCCCGGGCACGCCGGCGGCAACGGCGGCAACGGCGGCATCGGCGGCGCAGGCGGTGTGTTCGGCAACGGCGGAGCCGGCGGTATCGGAGGTACCGGCGGCAACGGCGGTATCGGCGGCAACGGCGCTGCTGGAGGCGAGGGAAGGTTGTGGGGGGACGGCGGCGTCGGCGGGAATGGTGCGGTCGGCGGTAACAGTGGTGGCGGGTTCGGTGTCATGAACGACGGTGGCTCTGGCGGCCATGGCGGCGACGCCCGCCTGTTCGGGAACGGGGGCAACGGCGGGGCAGGCGCGGTCGGGGGTGCCGGCGGCAACGGCGCCGATGGCGGCATCGGCGGTCAGTTCTTTGGCAACGGCGGTGATGGTGGGGCCGGAGGCATTGGCACTGCGGGACTAGCCGGGTCCGGGGGTACGGGTGGCAGCGCCGTGGGTCTGGTGGGCAACGGTGGGACCGGAGGGGCCGGAGGCCTTGGTCCCATCGGTGGGTCCGGCGGCAACGGCGGCGGCGGTGGCGTAATTGGCAACGGCGGCAACGGCGGTGCGGGTGGCGCGGCGAGCGCCACTGTGGGAACACCCGCGCCAGGCGTCGGCGGGAATGGCGGTGCAGCAGGGCTTTTCGGAGATGGCGGTAACGGCGGGGCCGGGGCTCCTGGCTTGTCTGGGCTCGGCGGGGCCGGCGGCAGGGGCGGATACCTGATTGGAAGCGGGGGTAACGGCGGTGCCGGTGGCGGGGATGGCGGCTACTTGTCCGGAAATGGCGGCAACGGCGGCGACGGCGTCATTGTTGGAAATGGATCGGCTGGCGGCGCGGGCGGCAACGCACTCGGGTTGTTTGGCCACGGTGGCGCAGGTGGAGCCGGTGGCTATGACGTCACCACCCAGGCGGGTTTGACCGGCGGGAATGGCGGAGTCGGCGGCAAGTTGATCGGGGACGGTGGTCTCGGCGGCGACGGCGGCATTGGTCTGGCCGGCACCGGAGGCAACGGCGGCAACGGTGGTGATGCTGTTGGTGTCATCGGCAACGGTGGGGTGGGCGGGGCCGGCGGAGTCGGTGCTTTCGGCAGCGGTGGCACTGGCGGCAACGGCGGCGCAGGCGGTGCAGTCGGTAACGGCGGTGCTGGTGGCGACGCCGGTAGCAGCGGTAACTTGAGTCCGGCTGGCGGCGGTAAGGGCGGCAACGCAAAACTGGTGGGCAACGGCGGTGATGGCGGAGCTGGCGTCTTTGGCGGGCTCGGCGGCGACGGCGGCACGGGTGGTCAGCTTTTCGGCAATATGGGCTTGAACGGACCCGCGTAGCCTGACAAGACACACCTACGGTCGTTCGTTGGCCGTTGCCCATCCTTGTCGCATCAGCAGCGCTGGCGCTTGTTGGTCCGTCCTTTTCCCGAGCTACCAGCCAGAGTTCAATGATCGTGATCATTTGCCTGCGGCCACACCGGTCGACGAAAGCTACGAAGCCGCCGCACGCCACTTCTCACCGAACCGGCTCAATCCCGACATTCTGACGGCCGCAACGATCCGCACCAACACCAGATCACGAAACATGCTGTCGCCCTTGGCTACTGACTCGAATTCCAGAGGCCGATCGCCCTCCCCCACCATGCGCTCGTCTGCGACGACGGGATCTGCAACGCGCCTGCCCCCAGAATGACCGGACACAGTCACCGGCACGGAACAGCCTGTCAACATATTTCGTCCAAATCGCTGACGAACTCACCTAGCGGCGAGATCTTGTGACTGATCGGCCACCGTCAGGCGGCCGTCAGAAGTGCAATATCGTCACGGAGGTGCAAGACGACATGTCAGCGGTATACCGGAAGCCGTTCCCGCTCAGCGCATCTCACATTGCATCTGCGCCCGGGAGCCGGATAGCCGACGATCAGGCAGCCGGAAAATGCGGCCACTCAATTGGGTCCGTACGGTAAGGATTAGCGATGACCTATCCCATGTTTCCTCCGGAAATCAATTCGGCGCTCATCGAGGCCGGCCCGGGATCGGCGCCAATGCTGGGAGCGGCGGCGGCGTGGTGCGGGTTAGCCAGCGAGTTGCGCGCGGCGGCGGAGTCCTTCGCATCGATCACGTCAGACCTGGCCAGCGGGGCATGGCAAGGCCCCGCTGCGACCGCGATGACACAGGCTGCCGCACCGTATGCCGCGTGGCTTTGCACCGCGGCCGCCCAGTCCGAGAGCACTGCCAGTCAGGCGGGCGCGGTGGCGACGGCATTCGAGGCGGCCCGTACCGCCATAGTGTCCCCGGTCATCATCAACGCCAATCGCGCGCTAACCGCCCTGCTGGCCAATACGAACTTCTTCGGTTTGAACTTTCCCGCGATCGCGGCCGCCGAAGGTCTTTATGAGGAGATGTGGGCCCAGGATGTCGCGGTGATGAGCGGCTACCACGCCACCGTGTCGGAGATATGGTCACAGCTGTCGCAGTGGCCCCCGCTTCAGCAACTGCTGCGCCTGCTGCCCGGTTGCAAAGCGCCGTCTTCGTCGGGCGGTTCCCCGTCGCCGACACCGAACCCCAACCCTGATCCATCACCCACACCTGACCCGACGCCGACACCGACACCTGACCCGACCCCGACACCCACGCCCGAGCCGACCCCAGCGCCCGCACCCGAGCCCGCGCCTGAACCGACACCGGTCGAACCTGCGCCGGTGACGGTGCTACCCACGATGTAGTCGGCAGTGCTTGACGTTGCGCCGGTGATCCGCTGACCCACCAGACCCGCCACTTGATTTCGGGTGAGCTGGCCCGCCGTCGCGATGGGTCTACTCGGACCTGACCCGGGTAAAGCGGTGTAGCACCCAGGCCAGCGGGATCGTGATGACCATGGTGGCGATGAACAGGTTCAGCATGGAGCCGGTGTACACCCGGTACCGGACCACGCAGACCATCGCGAATTCCATCGTCACCAGGTGGACCAGGAAGATCTCATAGGAGATTTCACCGAGCCAGACCATCGGCCGGCTGGCCAGCAGTTGGGAATACCAGCCCTGATCCCCCAGGGCCAATGGCGCTACGGCCAGCGTGGCGATCACGGTATAGAAGCAGGCTTTGACCACGGCTTCGGTCAGCGCCGCAGGCGACGTGGTGGGGGCACCCGCGATCGGCGTGGCGACGATGAAATAGCAGATGGTGGCCAACGGTAGCGCCGCGAGTGCATAGCATTGCACCTTCATCGCCTGTAGGACCGTCAGCAACATGCCGCCCAAGAACCAGGCGAGATAGCTGGGCAACCACAGGCGAGCTCCGTCGGGAAACAACGAAACGGTGTGTATCAGCACCAGCCAGCCCGGGGTGATGGTGGCCATCGCGAGCAACGCACCGACCACCAACTTCGGCTGCCAGCGGCGTCGGCTGATCACCACCAGCAGCAGGTAGGCCAGGAACGGGAGCAATACGTAGAAGGAGGCCTCCACCGCCAGGCTCCACATTTGGGTCAATCCCTGATGCAGGTATGAACCCAGGTACCCGTCGGTGTAGATCTGGGTCAGCGTGAGGTTGCGCACCAACCCCATCCAGCTGTGTCCGGGGTTCGGTCCGGCGATGCGGTAGTGGTAGATCACGTAGGCGATCAGCACGACGACCACATAGGCAGGCATGATGCGGCGCACCCGGTGTGCCGTGTAGCGGCGCAATGAAGGCGGAGGAGCGCCGGTGACCGCGGAGTGCACCCACGGGCGGAACAGCAGGAAGCCGGATAGCACGAAGAAGATCGGCACGCCGATCTCCATCCGGGCCGACACCAGGCCCCAGTAGCCATGGGTGTACTTGCCGGTGGTGTAAGCCGCGTGGGTGGCGACCACCAGCAGTGCGGCGACCGCACGGATTCCGGTCAGCGACGCAACCCGATCCACGTGCGAGATCTGCTCGAGTCCGCCTTGGGCGTCGGTGGCTTCGGGCAGGGTCATCCGAGGCGTTTCCGCCGAGGTTTGCCACCATCGTTGCGGCGCGCCTTGTACGCCTTATCGGCGGGGCGGTCGGGGCGAAGGTTGATCAACACACCCGAAATCCTGGTTTGTTCGAGCTTTTTCAGTGTTTCGCGGGGCAGTTTGACCGGCAGCTCCACCAGCGAGAAATCCGGCCCGATAGTGATGTGGCCGAAGTCGCTGCGGTGCAACCCGCCCTCGTTGGCGATGGCGCCGACGATCGCGCCCGGACCGACTTTGTGCCGTTTGCCAACCGAGATGCGATACGTGCTGAAGGCGCCGCCGCTTCTGCGCCTCTCCGGACGTTCCTTGCGCTCATTGCGGGGATGGCGCTCGCGCTGATCTGGTGGCGGATCGGGCGCCAGCAGGAATTCCTCGCCGTCGCGCGACTGCAATGCCAGCGCCGCAGCGATGTCAGCCATCGGGACGTTGTGCTCGCGCTCGTAGTCCTCGACCAGCCTGCGGAACAACTCGATGCCCGTATTGCTCAGCGCGTGGGTGATGGAATCGGCAAACTTCGCCACCCGCTGGGCGTTGACGTCTTCCACGGTGGGCAACTCGGCCTCGGTCAGTGTTTGCCGAGTGGCCTTTTCGATCAGTTTGAGCAGGTGTCGCTCCCGCGGGGAGACAAACAACAATGCCGCACCCGAACGCCCGGCCCGACCGGTGCGCCCAATTCGGTGCACGTAGGACTCGGTGTCGTGCGGGATGTCGTAGTTGAGCACATGCGATATCCGCTCGACGTCCAGCCCGCGCGCGGCCACGTCAGTGGCGACCAGGATGTCGATGCCGCCGTCGCGCAGCGCCGTGATGGTTCGCTCGCGCTGTCCCTGCGGAATATCGCCGTTGATGGCCGCCGCGGAAAACCCTCGTGCCCGCAGCTTCTCGGCAACCTCCTCGGTGGCCTGTTTGGTGCGGACAAACACGATCATCGCCTCAAACGGCTCGACCTCGAGCACCCGGGTAAGCGCATCCATCCTGCGCGGACCGGCCACCTGGATATACCGCTGCGAAATATTTTCGGCGGTAGCGGTTTTCGCTTCGGATTTGACTTCCAGCGGATCGTGCAGATATCTAGTGGTGATTTTTCGGATTGCCGGCGGCATGGTCGCCGAGAACAATGCGACCTGCTTGTATTCCGGGGTTTCGGACAGGATGCGTTCAACGTCTTCGGCGAAGCCCATGGTGAGCATCTCGTCTGCCTCGTCGAGCACCAAGTAGTCCACCCGGGACAGATCAAGCGTTCGTCGTTCCAGGTGGTCGATGACCCTCCCGGGTGTCCCCACCACAACCTGCGCGCCGCGCCGCAGACCGGCCAGTTGTATGGCATACGACGACCCGCCATAAACCGGAAGCACGTTGAGGCGCGATAGATGGGCGCCGTACCGACTAAACGCCTCAGCCACCTGAAGGGCCAGCTCGCGGGTGGGGGCCAGCACGAGCGCCTGGGTTGCGGTGCTGGTGGTGTCGATTTTCGACAGAATCGGGATCGCGAACGCCGCCGTCTTGCCGGTGCCGGTCTGCGCCAGCCCCACCACGTCGGAACCCGCCATCAGCGCGGGGATGGTCGCAGCCTGAATCCCCGTCGGGGACTCGTAACCGACGTCGGCGATTGCTCGCATGACCGACGGATGAATCTGTAGGTCGGCGAAGGTGGCAGGGGGTACCGCAGGCGGGTTTTCGGGGTTGGCCATCAAGGCATGGAGTTTAGTGGGGATCGCAAGCCCGGCGACGCCGGGCGCCACGGGTCACCACCAACAGTTCCCGCGGGGATCGCAAGCCCGGCGACGCCGGGCGCCACGGGTCACCACCAACAGTTCCCGCGGGGATCGCAAGCCCGGCGACGCCGGGCGCCACGGGTCACCACCATCAACTCCCGCGGGGATCGCAAGCCCGGCGACGCCGGGCGCCGCGGGTCGCCACCAGAAGAGGGTGATCGCGCGGCCACGCCTGCCACACCTGAGGGCCCCGCGACGGTACGGTGCGCGGTGTGAAGTCGCTCCCGTGCCCAGTCGCGCCGCTTACCGGCGCGCTCGCATTGGTTGCCGCGACACTGACCGGTTGCGGCTCGGGAGACTCGATCGTCGCCAAGACTCCAGAAGCCAGAACCACCACCTCAGCCGTCAATTCCAACGAACCGAATGCGGCCGACCCACCCCCGGCGGCCGCCGAGCCCCCGAGCAGCCCCTCGCCGGCCGACCCCTGCGCCGTCAACCTCGCCTCGCCCACCATCGCAAAGGTTGTTTCCGAATTACCCCGCGATCCGCGCAGTGAGCAGCCCTGGAATCCCGAACCGCTGGCGGGCAACTACAACGAGTGTGCCCAGCTGTCGGCGGTAGTCATCAGGGCCAACACCAACGGCGATAATCCGACCACCAGAGCGGTGCTGTTCCACCAAGGCAAATTCATCCCGCAGGGCGTGCCCGATACCTACGGGTTCAACGGGATTGACACCTCGCAGTGCACCGGTGACACGGTTGCGTTGACGTACGCCACCGGCATCAGCGGGTTGGGCAGCGTCGTGAAGTTCCGATGGAATGGCAACGGCGTCGAGCTGATCAGCAATAAGACCGGGTAACCAAACCGGCCGCACCCCTGAGCGCTAAGCCGCCGAGACCGATGCAGATCGGTCTCGACCGGCCCTCATTAGAGTGGCTGCTGTGTTCGTCGCCGGCGACGTCGTCGTCTACAGCGCCTCGGATCTTGCTGCCGCCGCGCGGTGCGAATTCGCGTTCCTGCGCCATTTTGACTCGAAATTGGGCCGGGGTCCCGCCATCTCCGCCGAGGACGATCTGCTGGCGCGCACCACCGAGCTCGGGAATGAACATGAAAGACGCACACTCGACCGGCTGCGCGACCAGTTCGGTGAGATCGCGGTCATCGGCCATCCGGCATACACCCTGGCTGGGCTGACAGCCGCCGCTGAGGCCACCCAACGCGCCATCGCCGACCGCGCGCCCGTGGTGTATCAAGCCGCGATGTTCGACGGCCGCTTCGTCGGGTTTGCCGATTTCCTGATTCGCGACCGCGAACGCTATCGGATCACCGACACCAAGCTGGCGCGCTCACCTAAGGTCACCGCGCTGATGCAGCTGGGGGCCTACACCGATGCCCTGACCGGCGCGGGTGTACCGGTGGCCCCGGAGGCCGACCTGGAACTCGGGGACGGCACGGTGGTGCATTTCCGGGTCAGCGATCTGATCCCGGTCTACCGGGCCCAGCGTGCCGAGCTGCAGCGGCTGCTCGACGAGCGCTACGCCGCGGACACCGCGGTGTGCTGGGACGACCACGGTGTGCGGGCATGTTTCCGCTGTGAGCTCTGCATGGAGGAGCTGCGTCGTCGCGATGATCTGCTGCTGGTCGCGGGGATGCGGGTCAGCCAGCGAGAAAAGCTGCTGGACGCCGGCATCACCACAATCGGCGGGCTGGCAAGCCACACCGGTGCGGTGCCCGAACTCTCAGCGAACGCCCTAGCCAAACTTGCCGCGCAAGCCAAAATTCAAGTGCAGCAACGCGATACCGGTACACCGCAGTATGAGATCAGCGACCCGCAGCCGTTGGCGCTGCTACCCGAACCAAATCCTGGCGATCTGTTCTTCGACTTTGAGGGCGATCCGCTGTGGACGGCGGACGGCCACGAGTGGGGCCTGGAGTACCTGTTCGGGGTGTTGGAAGCGGGAAAGAAGGGAGCCTTCCGCCCACTGTGGGCGCATGATCGCAGGGACGAACGCAAGGCGCTCACCGACTTTCTGGCTTTGGTGGCCAAACGTCGCAAGCGTCACCCCAACATGCACATCTATCACTACGCGCCGTATGAGAAGACGGCGCTGCTTCGGCTTGCCGGCCGCTACGGAGTCGGCGAGGACGCCATCGATGATCTGCTCCGAAACGGAGTGTTGGTTGACCTATACCCTGTGGTGCGCAAGAGCTTTCGGGTTGGCGCAGAGTCGGTCAGTTTGAAGGCGCTCGAGCCGCTGTACATGGGGGCACAGCTACGTTCCGGCGAGGTCACCACCGCCACTGACTCGATCACTTCCTACGCCCGCTACAGCCAACTGCGTGCCGACGGGCGGTTGGATGAGGCCGCGACCGTGCTCAAGGAGATCGAAGACTACAACCACTATGACTGCCGCTCCACCCGCGAATTGCGGGACTGGCTGCTGATCCGCGCTTGGGAGGCCGGAGTCACACCGATCGGGGTGCAACCCGTTCCTAGGCGGGACGCGATCGAAGACCACGACGAACTGGCGGCAACGTTGTCGGATTTCGCCGGCGACGCAGCGTCCGGCAACCGCACCGCCGAACAGACGGCGGTCGCACTGCTGGCTGCCGCCCGCGGCTATCACCGCCGGGAAGACAAGCCGTTCTGGTGGTCTCACTTCGACCGGCTGAACTATCCCATCGACGAATGGTCGGACAGCACAGACGTTTTCATTGTCGATCACGCCTCGGTCACCGTCACATGGCATACGCCTGCGCGAGCTCGCAAACCACAGCGGCGAGTCCGATTGACCGGAGAGCTCGCACGTGGAGATCTCAAGACCAGCGTGTTTGCGCTCTACCAACCCCCGGCTCCGCCCAGCATGACCGCCGACCCCGACCTGCGAGCCGCAGGCCACGCCGAGATTGTGGAACTCGACGATCCGAGTCTGCCCACCGACGTGGTCATCCTTGAACGGACCGGCGCAGACGGCGCGACCTTTCAGCAGCTGCCGTTCGTACTGACCCCCGGGCCACCGGTACCGACCAGGGCGTTGCGCGATTCCATCGAAGCCACCGCCGCGGCCGCGGCCGCTGAGTTACCGCGGCTCCCCCGCACCGCGTTGATCGACGTGCTGCTGCGATGCCCGCCACGCACCCGCAGCGCGGCGCCACTACCGCGTAGCGGCGATACGGTCGCCGACATCACCGCCGCGGTGCTGGACCTGGATTCGTCCTACCTGGCGGTGCACGGGCCGCCGGGCACCGGCAAGACCCACACCGCCGCGCGGGTGATCGGGCGACTGGTGCAAGAACATTGCTGGCGCGTGGGCGTGGTCGCGCAATCGCACGCCACCGTGGAAAACCTGCTGGACTGCGTGATTGATGCCGGGCTCGACCCGGCACGAATAGCCAAGAAGCGTTACGACCACGGCGCACCCCGCTGGCAGGAGATCGACGGCAACCACTACGCGGCCTTCATCGCCGACCACCCAGGATGCGTCGTCGGCGGTACGGCCTGGGATTTTGCCAACGGCAATCGGGTGCCTCCGGGCAGTCTGGATCTGCTGGTGGTGGATGAAGCCGGCCAGTTCTGCTTGGCCAATACCGTCGCCGTGGCACCGGCGGCGGCGAACTTGTTGCTGCTGGGAGACCCGCAGCAGCTACCGCAGGTCAGTGAGGGCAAACATCCCGAACCCGTCGATGTCTCAGCACTGGAATGGCTGGTTGACGGCCAGCGCACACTACCCGAGGAGCGGGGATACTTTCTGGATCGCTCGTTCCGCATGCATCCCGCGGTCTGCCATGCCGTCTCGATGCTGTCCTACGCGGGCAAGCTGCATTCCCACACCGAGCGCACCACCGCGCGTCGGCTCAGCGCAAGCCCGCCCGGCGTCCACGTGCTTGCCGTCGAGCACCAGGGCAATTCGATCGAGAGCGCCGAGGAAGCCGAGGCGATCCTGGCCCAGATCCAGCGGCTACTCGGCTCGCCCTGGACCGACGAACACGGCACCCGCCCCCTGGCCACCCGCGACCTGCTGGTGCTGGCACCGTACAACGCCCAGGTGGCCCTGATCCGGCAGCGACTGCTGTCCGCCGGCCTGAATGGGGTTCGGGTCGGCACCGTCGACAAGTTCCAGGGCGCGCAGGCCCCCGTCGTCTTCGTCTCGATGACGGCCTAATCTGTGGACGACGTTCCCCGCGGAATCTCGTTTCTGCTCAACAGGAATCGCCTCAACGTCGCCATCAGTCGGGCGCAGTATGCCGCGGTGATCGTGCGCTCCGAGCTGCTGACCCGGTATCTGCCCGGCACACCGGCCGGCCTGGTGGATTTGGGCGCATTTCTGGCTCTGACCGAACCAGGCTGAGAACGCGCTCAGGGCAACGAGTGCCCGGACCCGGCGGCGTCGTCCTGGTCGGGGGCCGGCAAGAAGTCGGCGACCGGACGAAATCGGCGCCTGGCATCGACCCGGGCGCCATTGTGTTCGATCGGGGCAGCGTGACCATCGGCGGCATCGTCGCGCCACTTTTCGAACCTGGCCGAGTGTGGTTGTTGCCCGCGGCCGGCCACCGCTGGCCCATTCCCGCTCGCCCCGCTGAGGGGACGTCGGATTTCGGTGTGCCGGTGTGTCCCGACGGCAGGCTCCGGCCGCAGGACGAACTCGACATAGTCGTCTTGCTCGCCAAAGTCGTCTTGCTCGCCATAGTCGCCATAGCCATAGTCGCCGCGGTCGACATGGTCGTCATCGGCGTGGCTGGCCCGATCGTGCGCGCGCACCAGCGCCGTGCGCGAGCGGACCAGGAACAGGGCGGCAATGATGCCGAACACGGCGATGAATGCGGGCAGCAGCATCGATTGCGACATCGCCGCCGAGAACGGCGTGCACACCACCTCAGGCAGTTGCAGCCCACCGTCGCCGCCGCTGAATCCGCGGTCTGCGTCGAACCCCGGCGGCATCTCGGCGGTGATCCGCCACGTCATGAACGCAGCCATGCTGGCGCTGCCCAGTACCGCCCCGAGCTTGCGGGTGGCGTTGTAGACACCCGAGCCCGCACCGGCCAGATGCGCCGGCAGATTGCGAGTCGCGGTGGCGGCCAACGGAGACCAGACGAACGCCATCCCGGCACCCATCGCGGCAAACGGCAGCACCAGCCGCCAGACTGGCGTTTCGGGCACCATTTCGATCGAAAGCCAGGTCATCGAGATCGCCAGCGCGGAGAAACCGAATCCCAGCACGGGCAGCGGATGCGACCGATCCACCAGCATTCCGACCACCGGTGCGAGCACACCGCTGGCGAGCGCCACCGGAGCTATCAGCACCGCCGCCCGAGCCGGCGACAGCCCACACACCGACTGCGCATAAAACGTCAGCGGCAACATCGGCGCCGTCGTCGCGAATGCGGTGATCCCTACCCCGATGTTGCACAGGCTGAACTCCCAGTCCCGAAAGATCGCCAGCGAGATCAACGGCGCCCGATGGTTGAGCGCCTGCCAGTAGACGAACATCGCCATGAACCCCACACCGGCGACCAGCACCGCCCAGATCCACGGCGCCCAGTCCGCGGCCTGACCTTCCTGAAGCCCGAAAACCAGCAAGAACATGCCCGCCCCGGACAACCCGACTCCGATCAGATCGAAGCGCTGCGCGTGCACGGGCAGATCCGGGACCAGCAAATAGGCCACCACCAGGCCGGCCAGGCCGATGGGGATGTTGACGAAGAAAATCCACTCCCAGCCCAGACCGCTGACCAGGACCCCACCAATCAGCGGCCCGACCAGGCTGGCGACGCCGGCCGCGGCTCCCCACAGGCCCAGGGCGGCGCCGCGGCGGGTTGCCGGGAAGATGCGGGTGATGGTCGACAAGGTCTGCGGCGTCAGCAGCCCGGCACCGATGCCTTGCACCGTCCGAGCGGCGATCAGCATGGCGGCGGTGCCGGCCAGGCCACACCACATCGATGCGGCGGTGAACACCGACAAGCCGATCAGGTAGAGGTTCTTGGGACCGAACCGGTCGCCGAGCCGGCCCGCCACCAGCAACACCACCGCATAACCCAGCAGGTAGGCGCTGGTCACCCAGACGACGTCGGCATAGCCGATATGCAGCTCAGCCATGATGGTCGGGTTGGCGATCGAGACGATGGTCGAGTCCAACATGATCATGAAGAAGCCGATCATCATCGCCGACAGCGCGTTCCACGGGTTCCCCGAGTAGCCCTTGTCGAGCACTCGACTGGTCACCGCGGTCATGTACGCACCTCGTTTCGGCTCCTGACGGTTGGTCTGAGGTCGCCCAGGAGTCCAGCGTGCATTATTCCGGGTGTGCCAAGGGGCCGTTCGGTCGCCCAGGGGCCGCCAAATCATTGCCGCGGGCGACTCTTGCCCGGTCCGTTACTTCAGTCGGTCTGCAATTCGCGCGCCGGGCGCTAGCCTGAAGGGAAGTCGTTCTCTAGAGAGGCAACATGAGCGCCCGACGAACAAGACAGTCCGAGCCGGCCGCGCAGCCGACCGGGATCATGGGCCGGCCCAAAGCGTCAACGCGGGCATTGGCGCAGGTCATCGAGCGGAGTTCGCACATACAGAGCCCGGCGGCGGAGGCATATGTGGCCCGACTGCGTCGCGCCCATCCGGCGGCCAGCCCGGCCGAGATTGTCAGCAAGATCGAGAAGCGGTTCCTGGCTGTGGTCACCGCCAGTGGAGCCGCCGTGGGCGCGGCAGCGACGTTGCCCGGGATCGGGACCCTGGCCGCGTTGTCTGCGGCCGCCGGAGAGACGGCGGTATTCCTCGAGGCCACCGCGCTGTTGGTACTCGCGCTGGCGTCGGTCTACGATAATCCGCTCGATCACCGGGAACGGCGGCGCGCGCTGGTCTTGGCGGTGCTGGTCGGCGACAACAGCAAGAATGCGGTGGCCGAGGTGATCGGGTCCGGCCGCACGAGCGGGGTCTGGGTATCGGAATCGATGGCCTCGCTGCCGCTGCCGGCCATATCGAAGTTGAACACGCGAATGTTCAAGTACTTCGTCAAGCGTTTCGCGCTCAAGCGTGGCGTGCTGTTGTTCGGCAAACTGCTGCCCGCCGGCATCGGGGCGATCATCGGCGCGATCGGCAATCGCTTGGTCGGCAGGAAGCTGGTCCGCAATGCCCGCTCGGCGTTCGGCGCCCCGCCGGCACGCTGGCCGGTGACCCTGCATGTACTGCCCAACGTTCGTGATGCCAGCTAGCGCTGCTTGACTGGTCTCTCTGGCGAATCGTCAGCAAAGCGTTAGCCTTTATGGGGCGAGACGTTCCGAACCGCCGGGGATGTGAAGCGCCCCGCCAATCCGGGGCTGGAAGAAGTCGCAGGCGTCGCGCGTTGGCGCTTGCAGGACGTTTAGAACAAGGAATTGAGGCGAACAGCGGCCGTGGCCAACATAAGTTCACCATTCGGACAAAACGAATGGCTGGTCGAGGAGATGTACCGCAAGTTCCGCGACGACCCTTCGTCGGTCGATCCAAGCTGGCACGAGTTCCTGGTTGACTACAACCCCGAGTCGACTCAGGAAGCGACGGAACCCGCCGTGGAAAAGCCCGCCGTAGCCCCGGCGAAGCCCGCCGCCGCTCCGGCGAAGCCCGCGCCCGCACCGGCGCCCGCCAAACCCGCCGCCGGCCCGCCCGCGGCGGGTAACGGCTCGCCTGGCCGCGGCACCCAGCGCCAAGCCAGCCGCGGCTCCAGCAAAGGCTCCCGCACCGCCACCCGCCGAGGGCGACGAGATGCAGGTGCTGCGCGGCGCCGCCGCGGCGGTGGTGAAGAACATGTCCGCATCGCTGGACGTGCCGACCGCAACCAGCGTCCGCGCGGTGCCGGCCAAACTGTTGATTGACAACCGGATCGTCATCAACAACCAGCTCAAGCGCAATCGCGGCGGCAAGATCTCGTTCACGCACCTGCTGGGCTACGCCCTGGTGCAGGCGGTCAAAAAGTTCCCCAACATGAACCGGCATTACCTCGATGTCGACGGCAAGCCAAACGCGGTCACGCCGGCGCACACCAATCTGGGCCTGGCTATCGACCTGCAGGGCAAAGACGGCAAACGCGCGTTGGTGGTGGCCGGGATCAAGCGGTGCGAGACCATGCGGTTCGCGCAGTTCGTCACCGCCTACGAGGACATCGTGCGCCGGGCCCGCGACGGCAAACTGACCGCCGAAGACTTTTCCGGCGTGACGATTTCGCTGACCAACCCCGGAACCATCGGCACCGTGCATTCGGTGCCGCGGCTGATGGCCGGTCAGGGCGCCATCATCGGTGTCGGCGCCATGGAATACCCGGCCGAGTTCCAAGGGGCCAGCGAGGAGCGCATCGCCGAACTCGGTATCGGCAAGCTGATCACTTTGACCTCGACGTATGACCACCGCATCATCCAGGGTGCGGAATCCGGCGACTTCTTGCGCACCATCCACCAGATGCTGCTCGCCGACGAGTTCTGGGACGAGATCTTCCGCGAGTTGAGCATTCCCTACTTGCCGGTGCGCTGGCGCCCCGACAACCCGGACTCGATCGTCGACAAGAACGCCCGGATCATCGAGCTGATTGCCGCCTACCGCAACCGCGGTCACCTGATGGCCGACATCGATCCGCTTCGCCTGGACAAGACCCGCTTCCGCAGTCACCCCGACCTGGACGTGTGCACCCACGGGCTGACGCTGTGGGATCTGGACCGATCGTTCAAGGTCGGCGGCTGCTTTGCCGGACCGCAGAACATGAAGCTGCGCGACGTGTTGTCGATCCTGCGCGACGCCTACTGCCGTCATGTCGGCGTCGAGTACACACACATCCTCGAACCCGAACAGCAGCAGTGGCTGCAGCAACGCGTCGAGGCCAAGCATGTCAAACCGACTGTGGCCCAACAGAAATACGTGCTGAGCAAGCTGAACGCCGCCGAGGCTTTCGAAACGTTCCTGCAGACCAAGTACGTGGGCCAGAAGCGTTTCTCACTCGAGGGCGCCGAGAGTGTCATCCCGATGATGGACGCCGCGATCGACCAGTGCGCCGAGTACGGCCTGGACGAAGTGGTCATCGGCATGCCGCACCGCGGCCGGCTCAACGTGCTGGCCAACATCGTCGGCAAGCCGTACTCGCAGATTTTCAGCGAGTTCGAGGGCAATCTGAACCCGTCGCAGGCGCACGGCTCCGGCGATGTGAAGTATCACCTCGGTGCCACTGGCGTCTATCTACAGATGTTCGGAGACAACGACATTCAGGTGTCGTTGACCGCCAACCCGTCACACCTGGAAGCCGTGGACCCGGTGCTCGAGGGTCTGGTCCGGGCCAAGCAGGACCTGCTCGAACATGGCGAGACCGACACCGAGAATCAACGCGCTTTCTCGGTGGTGCCGATGATGCTGCACGGCGACGCCGCCTTCGCCGGACAGGGCGTGGTCGCCGAGACACTGAACCTGGCGAATCTGCCTGGTTACCGTGTTGGCGGCACCATCCACATCATCGTCAACAACCAGATCGGCTTCACCACCGCGCCCGAGTACTCGCGGTCCACCGAATATTGCACCGACGTCGCCAAGACAATCGGGGCACCGATCTTCCACGTCAACGGCGATGACCCCGAGGCATGCGTGTGGGTGGCCCGGCTGGCGGTGGACTTCCGGCAGCGGTTCAACAAAGACGTCATCATCGACATGCTGTGCTACCGCCGGCGCGGACACAACGAGGGCGATGACCCGTCGATGACCAACCCGCGGATGTACGACGTCGTCGACACCAAACGAGGGGTCCGCAAGAGCTACACCGAAGCCCTGATCGGCCGTGGCGACATCTCGATCAAGGAAGCCGAGGACGCGCTGCGCGACTACCAGGGCCAGCTGGAGCAGGTGTTCAACGAGGTCCGCGAGCTCGAGAAGCACGGTGCCCAACCCAGCGAATCCGTCGAATCCGACCAGATGATTCCGGCGGGGCTGGCCACCGCGGTGGACAAATCGCTGCTGGCCCGCATCGGCGACGCGTTCCTGGCCGTGCCGGACGGGTTCACTACCCATCCACGGGTCCAGCCGGTGCTGGAAAAGCGCCGGGAAATGGCCTACGAAGGCAAGATCGACTGGGCCTTCGCCGAATTGCTGGCGCTTGGTTCGCTGGTCGCCGAAGGCAAGCTGGTGCGGTTCTCCGGGCAGGACACCCGGCGCGGCACCTTCTCGCAGCGTCATTCGGTGATCATCGACCGCCACACCCGCGAGGAATTCACCCCCCTGCAGCTGCTGACCACCAACAAGGACGGCAGCCCGACCGGCGGCAAGTTCCTGGTTTATGACTCACCGCTGTCGGAGTACGCGGCGGTGGGCTTCGAGTACGGCTACACGGTGGGCAACCCCGACGCCGTCGTGCTGTGGGAAGCGCAGTTCGGCGACTTCGTCAACGGCGCGCAATCGATCATCGACGAGTTCATCAGCTCCGGCGAGGCCAAGTGGGGCCAGCTGTCGAACGTGGTGCTGCTGCTACCGCACGGGCACGAGGGGCAAGGCCCCGACCACACCTCCGGGCGCATCGAACGCTTCCTGCAGTTATGGGCGGAGGGCTCGATGACCATCGCGATGCCGTCGACTCCGTCGAACTACTTCCACCTGCTGCGCAGGCATGCTCTCGACGGGATTCAGCGCCCGCTGATCGTCTTCACGCCCAAGTCGATGCTGCGCAACAAGGCCGCGGTCAGTGACATCAAGGACTTCACCGAGATCAAGTTCCGCTCGGTGCTCGAGGAACTCACCTACGAGGACGGCGTCGGCGACCGCAACTTGGTGAACCGAATCCTGCTGACCAGCGGCAAGATCTACTACGAGATGGTGGCCCGCAAGGCCAAGGACAAGCGTGAGGACGTGGCGATCGTGCGGGTCGAGCAACTCGCTCCACTGCCCAGGCGCCGGCTGCGCGAAACGCTGGACCGCTACCCCAACGCCAAGGAGTTCTTCTGGGTGCAGGAGGAGCCGGCCAACCAGGGGGCGTGGCCACGGTTCGGCCTGGAGCTGCCCGAGCTGCTGCCCGAAAAGCTGAGCGGCGTCAAGCGCATTTCCCGCCGGGCCATGTCGGCACCGTCATCAGGTTCGTCGAAGGTGCACGCCGTCGAACAGCAGGAGATCCTGGACACCGCGTTCGGCTGAGGACATGCCGCCCGCGACCTGCCCACCATGGGCTGGACGTGCTCCCGGCGTCAGGAGTCCGGCTGAGGGCCGGCTCCCGTTCTCACCCCTACTAACGAGGACCGCCGGTACCGGTTAACCTCGATCACAAGTGGGCTGACGCGAGGAAGGGTGTTCATGGAGGGCTTCGCCGGGAAAGTCGCCGTCGTTACCGGGGCGGGATCGGGTATCGGGCGGGCGCTCGCGATCGAGTTGGCCCGGTCCGGTGCCAAGCTAGCGATCAGCGACGTCGACACCGAAGGATTGGCGCAGACCGAGAAGCTGGTGACGGCGCTCGGCGCTGAGGTCAAGACCGATCGACTCGACGTGACCGAGCGTGAGGCATTCTTGGCCTACGCGGACGCGGTCAACGAGCACTTCGGCAAGGTCAACCAGATCTACAACAACGCCGGCATCGGCCACACCGGCGATGTCGAGGTCTGCGCGTTCGAGGACATCGATCGGGTGATGGACGTCGACTTCGGCGGCGTGCTCAACGGCACCAAGGCGTTCCTGCCCTATCTGATCGCCTCAGGAGACGGCCACGTCATCAACGTTTCGAGCGTGTTCGGGTTGTTCTCAGTTTCTGGACAGGCCGCCTACAACGCGGCCAAGTTCGCGGTGCGCGGCTTCACCGAGGCGCTGCGCCAGGAGATGATCCTGGCCGGCCATCCGGTCGGGGTCACCACCGTGCACCCGGGCGGCATCAAGACAGCGATCGCCCGCAACGCCACCGCCGCCGAGGGACTGGATTCCGACGAACTGGCCAAGATGTTCGACAAGCGGGTGGCCCGCACCAGTCCGGAACGAGCCGCCAAGATAATCCTGGGGGCGGTCCGCAAGAACAAGGCCCGCGTGCTGGTCGGCCCGGACGCCAAAGCCCTGGACATCGTGGTGCGTCTGACCGGTTCTGGATATCAGCGGCTGTTCATGCCGGTGCTGGGCCGGCTGGTGCCGGCCTCGCACCGCTGAGGTCTGCGGGCCCCGCGCTTAGGACGGTGAAACCGCTCAACGCCCCAGCGGATGCTCGCCCAGCCAACCGGCGGCCACCGCCTGCGGGTCCGCACCCCCGGCAACCTGGCGGCGCATGTCCACCAGCGCCGCGGTGTCCAGCACACCGCCCACCTCGTTGACCGCCAGCAGCTGACGTTCGTTGAGCGCGTTGCGCCGATACAGCGGCACCACGTTCTCGGCCCTGATCAGCGCGGGCTTGCCGTCGGTCAGCATGACCAGGCCGGCGGGAACAGCGGGGTTGGCGGTGCTGGTCCATGCGGCGGTCAGCCGTCCGTCGCGCAGCCGGGCGAACATCGCGGCACCGTCGGGAAATTCACCCGCCGCGGGCAGCCGGCACGGGCCCACCATCGCCGGGGTGGCGCCGCCGCCGACCTTCCCGACCACCAGCCCGTCGCAGTGGCGCGCCAGCACGGACAGTTCGCTGCTCCCCCACCCGTCGGCGGTGGCTTGGGTGATCATCAGTGCGGGTTTGTCTTCGGCGGCGGTGGCGTAGTCACCAGCGGCAATGCCTTCCGGCAGCGCCGAGACCATGGCCCGGTAGACCTCTTTGTCAGAAAGCGCCGTGGCGCTTGGCTGTAGCGCCCGCAAGACCTCACCGGTGAAGGCGGGGACCACGGTAAAGTCACCGGAGTCCAATTTCGCCATCGGGTCGGCGGCGGTTGCGGCCCGCGCCGGGAATCCGTATGACCGCAGGGCCGCGACGTAGATGTCGGCCAGCAGCGTCGACTCGGAGTCGGCCGTGGCTCCGACCACCAGCTCCGCGGCGCCGCGACGGTCGCCACTCCCACAACCGGCGACCACAAGCGCCGCCGTCAGCAGCAGCGCGGCCAGCCTGCCGATTTTCACACCCGGGCGCCTCAGACGTCGGAAGCGATCGCCACTGCGGCGGCGACGGCTTCCCCGACCCGGGGATCCAACGGACTCGGAACGATCTTGTCGACCGCGAGATCGTCACTGACAACCGAGAAGATCGCCTCGGCGGCGGCAACCATCATCCGTTGGGTGATCCGGCGCGCACCGGCATCGAGCGCGCCACGAAACACCCCGGGGAACGCCAGGACGTTGTTGATCTGGTTGGGGTAGTCGCTGCGGCCGGTAGCCACCACCGTCGCATACGTGGCGGCAATATCGGGATGTATCTCCGGGTCCGGGTTAGACAGCGCGAAGACGATGCCGCCGGGAGCCATCGTGGCAATCAGTTCTTCGGGAATCAGGCCGCCCGACACCCCGAGGAACACATCGGCCCCGTCGAGCGCTTCGGCCATACCGCCGGTGAGGCCACGGGGGTTGCTGCGCCGGGCCAGGTCGAGTTTCACGCTGTTCATGTCGCCGCGCGAGGTGTGCAGAATGCCGCGCGAGTCGAGCACGGTGATGTCGAAGACCCCCATGGCAAGCAGCAGGTTGGTACACGCGACGCCGGCGGCTCCGGCGCCGGAAACCACCGCCCGCAGCGAGGTCATGTCTCGGCCAAGCAGCTTGCTGGCACCCATCAGCGCGGCCAGCACGACGATCGCAGTGCCGTGCTGGTCATCGTGCATGACGGGGCAATCCAGCGCCTCGATGACCCGGCGTTCGATCTCGAAGCAGCGCGGTGCGGAGATGTCCTCGAGGTTGACCGCGCCGAAAGTGGGCCGCAACCGCACCAGGGTTTCAACGATCTCGTCGGGATCCTTGGTGTCCAGCACGATCGGGATCGCGTTCAAGCCACCATAGGCCTGGAACAGCGCGGCCTTACCTTCCATTACTGGCAGCGCTGCGGCCGGCCCGATGTCGCCGAGACCCAGGACCGCGCTACCGTCGCTCACGACGGCAATCAGCCGGTTGGCCCAGGTGTAGCGGGCGGCCAGAGCCGGATCGGCGGCAATCGCCCGACTGACCTGCGCCACCCCCGGGGTGTAGGCGATCGACAATGCGCGCTGGGTGTCCAGCGGCGACATGAGCGCTACCGAAAGCTTGCCGTCTACGTGGGCCCGGAAGATCTCGTCGTTGTCGATGACAACCTGCGGGCTCAGTGAGGATGGGCTACTCAGGGCTTTCGCTGGTTTCAGCGCTGAAGTCGCGGTATCTGGCACCGCCCTAGGGTACTGGCCGCATAGACGAAACTATCCACTGGCCACGTTATGCCTGATCAGAGATCGATAGTCTGGAGAGCCGGCGCGCGGGGCCGAAACGGCAACACCGGCCACGTCGGGTGATGCCTACCCCGTCATGGCCGGTGCTGCGCGAAGAACTAGATCAGGCCGAGCTCGGTGACCGCCTTGCGCTCGTCGGCCAGTTCAGCGGTCGTCTTGTCGATGCGACCGCGGGAGAATTCGTCGATCTCCAGGCCCTTGACGATGCTCCAGTTGCCGTCCTTGGTGGTGACCGGGAACGAGGAGATCAGGCCCTCGGGCACACCGTAGGAACCGTCGGAGAGGACAGCCATCGAGACCCAGTCGTCGGCGGGGGTGCCGAGCAACCAGGAACGGGCTGCGTCGACGGTCGCCGACGCGGCCGAAGCGGCCGAGGATGCGCCGCGCGCGTCGATGATCGCCGCACCACGCTTGGCGACGGTCGGGATGAAGTACTCCTCGATCCACGCCTGGTCATTGACCACCTCGGCCGCGTTCTTGCCCTTGACTTCGGCGTGGAAAAGGTCGGGGTACTGGGTGGCCGAGTGGTTGCCCCAGATGGTCATCTTCTTGATGTCGGTGACCGCGACACCGGTCTTGGCGGCCAGCTGCGAGATCGCGCGGTTGTGGTCCAGGCGGGTCAGCGCCGAGAACCGCTCCCGGGGGATGTCGGGGGCGTTGGTCATCGCGATCAGGGCGTTGGTGTTGGCCGGGTTACCGGTCACTCCCACGCGGATGTCGTCCGCGGCGACCTCGTTGAGCGCCTTACCCTGAGCGGTGAAGATCGCGCCGTTGGCCTCGAGCAGGTCGCTGCGCTCCATGCCCGGACCGCGCGGACGCGCGCCGACGAGCAGGGCCAGATTCGCACCGTCGAAAATCTTGTTCGCGTCCGAGCCGATCTCCACGCCGGACAGCAGCGGGAACGCACAGTCGTCAAGTTCCATCACGACGCCCTCGAGCGCCTTGAGCGCCGGCTCGATCTCGAGCAGGCGGAGCTCGATCGAACGATCCGGGCCCAGCAGCGAGCCGCTGGCCAGGCGGAACAACAGGCTGTAGCCGATCTGGCCGGCGGCACCGGTGACGGCAACCTTGAGGGGACTTGCGCTCACGTCGGGGTACTCCTTATGGAGAAGTCTGCATATTGGGGTTTGGGTTTCGGGTCGAAACTAGCGCACCCGCACCGACCCGGAGTATCCAGACCCATGCCGATACCTCCGGTCCCACGTTGACGTGCCGAAACGGCGTAGCATGGAGCACCGCCCGGTCAAACCTGCACTGCGATCGGAGGTGACATGTTCCAGGGATTTGACGCGCTGCCCGAATCGCTTAGGACCGTCGCACGACCTCGACCACAACAGACTGATGCCGAGCCCGCGCCGCGGGCCCAGACATTGGTCGACTGTGGCGTCTACGTCGAAGGTCGGCGAATACCCGGCAAGTATGAGTACGCCGATGCCTTGAACGAGGTGCGCGAGATCGAACTGGCGGGCCAGGAAGCATTCGTCTGGATTGGGCTGCACGAGCCCGACGAGAAACAGATGCAAGACGTGGCCGATGTTTTCGGTTTGCACCCGCTGGCGGTCGAGGACGCCGTGCACGCCCACCAGCGGCCCAAGCTGGAACGCTATGACGAGACGCTGTTCCTGGTCTTGAAGACCGTGAACTACGTTCCGCACGAATCGGTGGTGCTGGCCCGCGAGATCGTCGAGACCGGCGAAATCATGATCTTCGTCGGGAAGGATTTTGTGATCACCGTGCGCCACGGTGAACACGGCGGCCTGTCGGAAGTGCGCAAACGAATGGACGCTGACCCCGAACATCTGAAGCTGGGGCCCTTCGTGGTGATGCACGCCATCGCCGACTACGTCGTCGACCACTACTTGTCGGTCACGTCTTTGATGGAAACCGACATCGACAGCATCGAGGTAGTGGCCTTCCAGCCGGGCCGCAAACTCGACGTAGAACCGATCTACCTACTAAAACGCGAAGTGGTGGAACTGCGCCGGTGCGTGCACCCGCTGTCGGTCGCCTTCGGGCGCATGCAGACCGACAACAAAGATCTGATCTCCAAAGAGGTCCGGCGCTATCTGCGCGACGTCGCCGACCACCAGACCGAGGCCGCCGAGCAAGTTTCCAGCTACGACGAGATGCTCAACTCGCTGGTGCAGGCCGCACTGGCACGGGTCGGCATGCAGCAGAACATGGACATGCGCAAGATCTCGGCCTACGCGGGCATTGTCGCGGTGCCCACCATGATCGCCGGCATCTACGGGATGAACTTCCATTTCATGCCAGAGCTGGATGCATGGTGGGGCTACCCCGCGGTGATCGGCACCATGGCCATCATCTGTCTGATCCTCTACCGCAGCTTCCGGCACCGAAACTGGCTGTGAACGCCCAGTTGACCGACGAGTGAGCCACCGGCAGCGCAGCCGAATGCGGCGATGACCCGTGCGGCCGATGCCATAGTCGTTTGCGTTCGAGGATCGGCAGCACGCCCTCACCGAACCAGTAGGCCTCTTCCAGATGCGGATATCCGGACAAGATGAAGTGGCTGATTCCGAGCCGGGCGTACTCGATGATGCGTTCGGCGACCTCTTGGTGCGAGCCGACCAGGGCCGTCCCGGCTCCCCCACGCACCAATCCCACACCGGCCCAGAGGTTGGGCGCGATCTCGAGTTGATCGGGGACGCCCCCATGTAGCTCGGCCATCCGTCGCTGTCCCTCGGACTCACTGCGCGCCAGATTGGCCTGCATCCGTTCGATGTCGGCGGGATCGATTCCGGCCAGCAGCCGGTCTGCCACTCGCCACGCCTCTTCGGCGGTATCTCGGGTGATCACATGGATGCGCAGTCCGTACGACAGCGCCCGACCATGGTCGGCGGCCAGACCCCGGATCCAATCGATCTTCTTGCCTACCGCGCTGAGGGGCTCACCCCAGGTGAGATAGGTGTCGGCGTAGCGGGCCGCCACTGCCCCGGCGCTTTCCGACGAGCCGCCGAAGAACACGGGCGGCGGCGGGTCGGGCAGGCGCCCCAACTGAGCCTGGTGCACGTGGATGTGCTCGCCTTCGAAGGTGACCGGTTGACCGGAAGCCCAGAGTTGGCGAACCACGTGCAGGAACTCCCCGGTGCGGCGGTAGCGCTGTTGCTTGTCCAGGAAGTCGCCGTAAGCGCGCTGCTCGTGTGCCTCCCCGCCGGTGACGACATTGAGCAGCAGCCGTCCCCCCGACTCCTGCTGAAAGGTCGTGGCCATCTGCGCGGCCAAGGTCGGGCTGACCAGTCCGGGCCGCAGTGCTACCAGGAATTTCAACGTTTCGGTGGTCCCAACCAGCATCGCCGTGGTCAACCAGGCGTCCTCGCACCACAATCCGGCCGGCGTCAGGACCGCCTCGAAACCGTTGCTCTCCGCCGCGGCCGCAATCTGATTCAAATACCGCAGGGTCGCAGGCCGATTGCCCGACATCGGCAGACCATGCCCGCCGGCGACAAGCCCGCGTGAATCGCCGTAGGTGGGCAGGAACCAATGAAATGACAGTGCCATGTACCTAGTTCTCCTAACTTCGATCGACCCATGCTGGCTTAGCCAGCCGGCGTCGTCACGATTTCAAATCTGTACGGATGCAATCCGAATGGGCGTCAGCGATGCCGCCGGCACGGGATATTCGGCACGGTTTGCTCGACCCGGCGCATCGGGTTGTCTGAGATGCCAAGCCCTGCGGCCGGTAACGCCGGCGCCGCGCCCGCGCCGACATCAGGGTGGATCACTTCGTCTGGCACGCCGGTTACCCGCATCTTTGCGCACAGGCAGGCATCGGCACGCCCGGTTGGAACGCCCGCGCCGCGACGGTCGCGTTCCTGGCGACCGCAACCCGGCGCCGGCGACGGACCTCGTAGGTGGCCAGAATGAGCACCAGGGTTACCCCGCTCATCAGGAACTGTGACCGGGTGGCCGACAACGCCGCCATCGCCAGGATCACGCTGGCCATCAGGGCGATGGTGGCGTAACTCAACCACGGGAAAAGCCACATCTTCAGCCGCAACCCCCCGGGGTCTTCACGTTCGGCGCGGCGGCGCAGGATCACCTGCGAGATCGCGATGATCAGGTAGACGAAAAGCGCTACCGCACCGTAGGAGTTGACCAAGAACTCGAATACCACATCGCCCCAGACGTAGGTCGCAACGACCGACGCATAGCCGACGGTGGTACCCAAGATGATCGCTCGCCGCGGCACGCCGCTGCGGGAAAGCTTGGTGAAAAACCGTGGTCCGTCACCGTGGATGGTCAGGGCGAACGCCATCCGCGAAGTGGTGTACAACGCCGAATTCAGGCAGGACAGGACCGCAGTCAGAACGATCGCGTTCATGACCGTGGTAACCCCGGGAATGCCGATGACCGCGAGCGCGGACGCATACGGGCTCACCCCAACGCTTTTGGTGTTCCACGGCACCACGGCGACTACGACCAATATGGATCCGACATAGAAGGCGATGATGCGCGCGACGATCGATTTCATCGCTCGCGAAACCGCGCGCTCCGGCTCGGCGGACTCCGCGGCGGCCACCGTGACGATCTCGGCACCGGTATAGAACGCGACGCACGGCACCACGGCGGCCAGCACCGCGCCCCAACCCAGTGGCGCGAAACCACCGAAGTCGACCAGCTTGCCCAATCCGGGTGTGGCAGAGGGCCATAATCCCATGGTCCACAACAACCCCAGACCCAGAAAGACAACTACCGCGATCACCTTGATGGACGAGAACCAATATTCGAATTCGCCAAAAGACCTGGCCGACACCAGATTCGTTGCGGTCAACGCCAACAGCAAGCCAAGGCTGAGCACCCATAGCGGAATCTGCGGCACCCACAGTTGCAGGATGCGCCCGCCCGCGACGGTTTCCACCGCGACCACGACAACGAAGAAGTACCAGTACATCCAGCCGGTCACGAAGCCCCCGCGCGGGCCTAACGCTTGGCGCGCATAGACGTAGAAGGACCCGACCACAGGCTGAGACGCCGCCATCTCGGCCAGCATCCGCATGATCAACATCGTGATCAGACCGGCGATGAGGAAGGAGATGACCGCCGCGGGTCCGGTGCCGGCAATCACCACCCCGCTTCCGACGAACAAGCCCGCTCCGATGACCCCACCCAGTGCTATCAAGCTCAGATGACGCTGGCGCAGGCCCTTGCCCAACGCGATCTCGTGCTCGGTATCCGCACCTGCCATGTTGCCTCCATCGGATCCCCTGCGCACGGAACGAATCCACGCGGCCAGGTTTTGAGGAAAGCTGTCAAGATTGGCCGGGCTAGACAACCCATCGGCTCATGTCGCGCGAAACTCCGCGACCGCCGGACCTGCCGGCCAGGCGCCCGGGTGCTGGCGTTTTGGCAGCTCAGCGCGGGTCAGGGCCCGTTGACCCGCGTCGGGCATCGCCGACCCGCGGCAGCCTCCTGTGGCGGATCTAACTGCTGATCAGCGCCGAATTCCGGGTCCGCGCCCGGCAGGGTCAGCCGGGTTGGGCGGCCTTGCGGTGCGGGTCCAGCACATCCACCCCATCGTTGCGCCACGCCTGGCGCATGGCCTCAGCGCCCTTGAGCCGCACCCAGGCCGCCTCGGTCGCGGTGATGGGCGTCGCGCAGAGAAACTGCACCGGGTCGCGCGGTTGCTGCTGCGGCAGATCCGGGATGTCGCTGCGGCCCAGCAAGACCGCGGTGAAAGCGACCCGCTCCGATGGGCGTGCCCACAACGGGGTGCCGAGATCGATCAACGCGTCCGCGACCAGCACCACGCCGTCGACCGCGGGGGTCGCAGCCAGTATCGCGATGCTGCGCGCCAGACCGCTGGCCGGCTCCGGATTGCGCAGGCTCAGCACAACTTCGGCGCGTGGTCCACGGTGGGGATCGGCGACCAGCTGGGTCGGATCGTTCATCGACTGACGCGAACACCCTAGCGACACATAGTGGACCAATCCGCTCGCCGCGGAGCGGAGCCGAAGTACCTCGATCGGATCAGCGCCCAGAAACGTCACACTCGCCGTGTCGGGCTCGGACTCGAAGTAGCCGTGCAGGTGAGTGCGCACCTGGTCCAGAATCTGGGTCACTGGACCGCAGCGATCGGGTTGGTCAGGTTGGCACCCGTGTCGGCATCGAAAACGGTGAGCCTGGTGGTGTCGAATGCCAACTCGATCGGCCTCCCCAAGGTCGCTCTGGATTCGGCAGAAACCCGTGCCACGAAACGATTTTCGATCACTTCCGAGTCTCCCTCCAGGCCTGCCAGCTCGTCGAGCTGAGCCGAGTGCATATCACAACCCGCGGTCGAAAAGTACACGTACTTGTCCGAGCCCAGTGACTCCACCAAGTCCGTGTTGACCTCGAAAGTCAGCGCCCGAATACGTTGGTAGGCATCGATCAATGCGGCGTCTTGGATCTGCTCGGGCCGGATTCCGACGATGATGTTCGCGGGTCGAGGATGCTGGGCAATCACTTGCTGGACTTGCGGATCCAAGGTCACCTCGCCAAATGGCAGGGTCAGCCCCGTCGGCGTCAGAACCGCTGGGAAGAAATTCATGGCCGGTGAGCCGATGAACCCGGCTACGAACAGATTGGCCGGCCGTTCGTACAGCTCTTGGGGAGTGCCGATCTGTTGTGCCGCGCCGGCGTGCATGACCACAACCCGATCGCCCAATGTCATGGCCTCGGTCTGATCATGGGTGACATAGACCGTGGTGGTGCCCAGCCGCTTCTGCAGCCGGGCGATCTCCCCACGCATCTGGACCCGCAACTTGGCATCCAGGTTCGACAGCGGTTCGTCCATCAGGAACGCCTTGGGATGGCGCACGATTGCCCTGCCCATGGCGACGCGCTGGCGCTGGCCGCCGGACAGCTGCGACGGTTTGCGATCGAGAAAGCTGGTCAGATCGAGGATCTTCGCCGTCTCTTCCACTTTCTGCGCAATCGCCGCCTTCTTCATCTTGGCCAGCGTGAGGGGAAAGGCGATGTTTTGTCGCACCGTCATATGCGGATACAGCGCATAAGACTGAAAAACCATGGCGATGTCGCGGTCCTTGGGCGCCTTCTCGTTGACCCGCTCGCCGCCGATCCGCAGTTCCCCCGAAGAGATATCCTCAAGGCCGGCAATCATGTTCAGCGTCGTGGTCTTACCGCAGCCGGAAGGTCCTACCAGGATCAGGAATTCGCCATCGGAGATGGTGATGTTGAGGTCTCTTACCGCCGTGTGGCCGTCGGGGTAGCTCTTGTTGACGTGCTCGAGCACTATCTCGGCCATTGCGCTACCCCTTCACAGCGCCAGAGGTCAACCCGGCGACAATCCGTCGTTGGAAGATCAGTACGAAGACGATAATCGGCACCGTGATCACCATCGCGCCCGCCGCGATCGATCCGGTCGGTTCCTCGAATTGAGAGCTACCGGCGAAATTGGCGATCGCAACCGGTGCGGTGATCGATGCTTTGGTCGCGGTCAGCGACAGCGCCAGCAGCAGATCGTTCCAGGCGAAGATGAACACCAGAATCGCGGCCGTCACCAGCCCGGGCGCGGCCAGCGGCACAATCACCTTACGAAACGCCTGATACGATGTCGCCCCGTCCATTTGCGCGGCCTTCTCCAGGTCCCATGGAATCTCCCGGAAGAACGCCGACAGCGTGTAAATGGCCAGCGGCAGTGCGAAAGTGATGTAGGGCAGGATCAGTCCGGGCCAGGTGTCAAACAGCCCGATCCGGCGTTCGATGTTAAACAACGGGGTCACCAGCGAGATCGCCGGAAACATGGTGATCAGCAGTGTGACCCCGACGAGCAGTCGTTTGCCCGGAAAATCGAGCCGCGCGACGGCATAGGCCGCCATGGCACCGAGCAGCACCGCTATCACGGTGGTGGTCAATCCGATCCCGATCGAGTTGATCAGCGCCGAGCTGAACAGGTCTCCGCCGAAGACGCCGCGATAGTTGTCGAGGGTGACCGACGACGGAATCAGTCTGCCGTCCTTGACCGTTGATGTCGGCTTGAGCGACAGGCTCAAGATCCACAGCACCGGGAGCAGGGCGTAGACCACGACCATGGTGTCGATGGCCACCCAGAACGTTCGCCGCCCGCTACCCGTCGACACGGTCCCAGTCTCAGCGCGCATCGGTGACACCACCTGGCGCAGAATGGAATTGATGGGCGCCGAACAGCGTGATGAAGACAACCGCAATGAGAGTGACACAACCGAAGATCAACACGCTGATCGCCGAGCCGAGGCCCACATTGAATCCCTTGAACAGGTTGTCGTAGCCCAGAATCGATACCGACGCGGTGTCGTTGTCGCCCCCGGTCAGCACGTAGATGTTGTCGAAAATCCGGAAAGCGTCCAGGGTGCGGAACAACAGCGCCACCAGCACAGCCGGTTTGATGAGCGGCAGAATGATCTTGGTCAGTCGTCGCCAGGCTCCCGCACCGTCGACCTGCGCCGCCTGCAAAAGGTCTTCGGGAACCATGGCCAACCCGGCCAGAAGCAGCAGCGACATGAACGGCGTGGTCTTCCATACCTCGGCGATCACGACGATGCCCAGCGACGGAATCTGCTGGGTCAGTGGCGCAATCCCCTGCGGCAGCAAGTTCGCCAGATAGCCGGTGCCCGGCGTCCACGCGTAGTACCAGCTGTATGACGCGACCACCGTGACGATTCCGTAGGGAACCAGCACCGCCGTACGCACCAATCCTTTGGCCACCAGGCTGCGGTGCATCACCAGCGCCAGAGCCAGGCCCAGCACGAATTCGCACGCTACCGAGACCACCGTGATGGCGGCGGTCACCGCAAGAGCCGTCCACCAATAGCGGTCGACCAAGATGGTCTGGTAATTGCCCAAGCCGATGAACCGGGTTTCGTTCGGGGTGGCCAAGTTGTTGCGCTGCAGACTCAGCCACATCGCGTAGCCGATGGGATAGCCGATCACCAGCAGCATCAATATCGTCGCGGACGCCACCAGGGCGAACGCCAGGCGCCGTTCCGCACGGCGTCCCCTGGAGCGCAGGAAGGCGGTCACGGAAGCAGGCCCTTGCCGTCAATGGCCTGCTGGACCTGCGCGGCGAGCTTGTCGGCCGTCCGTTCCGGGTCGATCTCGGTGACCGGACTCAGTTCCGCCGACAACCGCAGCGACACGGCCTGATAGACCGGCGTCGCGGGCCGCACTGCGGCCTCGGTGAGCTGCTGACGAATGATCCGGTACATCGGATACTTCGCCTGAAACTGTGGATCGGCGTACAAAGACGTCCGCACCGCCGGCAGACCGCCTTCGATGGCGAGACGTTTCTGGCTCTGCGGGTCACGCAAGCACCTGACGGCTTCGAACGCTTCCGCTTTGTGGCGACTCGTGCTGGCCACCGCCAGGTTCAGCCCGCCGATGGTCACCCTGGCCGGCTGTCCCGGTAATACCGCGGGATAGGGCGCAAAGCCAAACACCTTCTGGCTGGCCAGATATGCGATGCGGAACTGCTCGTCGGTAGGCGCAAACGTCCCGACGTCGTTGATGCTGCCGGCCAGTTCGGGAAGCCGGTCAAGCGGCAGGAATGGCACGCCCCCCTTCACCGCGTTCTCGAGCATCGAGGCGAACACATAGGGCCAGTTGAGCTCGAGGGCCGCCTTACCCTGTTCGAAAGCCAACCGGGCCGTTCCCGCCTCGGCGCGCGTGATCGACGGGTCGGCTCCGGGCGCCGTCGCCACCGATTTGAGGACCCGCAGGGCCGCAACGGTTGCGGCGCGATGCGCGGGGGTATCGGTCAGGGTGACCCGGGTGCCGTCGTCGGAAAGCACTTGGCCACCAACGCTGCTCAGCACGGTGTTGAACCAGACCATCAAACCCTCGCCCTGGTTGGCCTGCACCGCGATCCAGGTTGGCTGACCGGCCGCACGCAGCCGACCCGCTTCCGCCACCACCGCGTTCCAGGTCTCCGGCGGTTGAGCAACCAAATCTGGTCTATACCAGAGTAATTGGGTATTGGTGGTGACCGGAGCGGCGTATAGCCGATGCTTCCAGGTGGCGGTCTTCAATGGACCCGGCAAGGTATCGATCGTCGCGTCCGTCTCGGCGAGTCCCGCCGGATCCTCCGACAGCGGCAGCGCCCACCCCGCTTCGGCGAACTCCGCGGTCCACATCACGTCCAAGCCCATCACGTCGAGGGTGCGGTCGTTTCCGGCCAGCCGCCGAGCGAGTTGCAGCCGCTGCTCATCGGGAGATCTGGGCAAGCCGACGTACGCGATGGTGTACCTGCCGGCGGCTCGTTCGCTACAGCGCTGCGCGACCGCGGCGAACGTGGTCGCATCGGCGGACGGCGTGTAGAAGCCGATTACCAGGCCACTGTTGCCGGACCGGCAGGCAGGCAGCGCCAACAGCGCCGATGCGATGGTCAGCGCCGCCAACACGGCCGTGCCCGGCGGCCACACCCGCCCGCGATGGCTGCGCGGTTGACCTGCGCGCATCCGGCGGGTATCAGATTGCCAGGCGGGCCAGCAGATCTCGCGCCTTCTCAGCATTCTGCGGATCGCAGAGCACGTCATAGCGGCCGGCCACCAATTGCATGGTGGAGCTGAAGTCTCTGGTCCCGCGCACCATTGCGTACGGAACCGCTGAGGTAATCAAGCCGAAGAACACCCCGGCAACCAAGCCGGTGACCAGAGCACCCCATGGGTTGGGACTGAAGAAACCGAGTACCAGGCCGATGAACAGACCCAGCCACGCTCCGCTGAGCACCCCACCGCCGAGCACCTTGGGCCAAGTCAGCCGACCGGTGACCCGCTCCACCTGCATGAGATCGACGCCGACGATCGTCACTTGGTGGACCGGGAAGTCCTGTTCAGACAGATAGTCGACCGCGCGTTGCGCCTCGGCATAGGTGGGATAGGACCCCACCGGCCAGCCCTTTGGCGGGGTGGGCAATCCAGGCACACCGCGCCGGCCCGCAGCGCCGGCGGGCGACGTTGAGCCGGGAACCTGTCCGGGCTGGAAGGGGCTAGTCATCGGTCCTCATTGGTCCTCATTGGTTCTTGTCGGTCCTTATCGGTCCGTATTAGTCCTCATTTTTGTATGCCTTGGCCATCGTTTCACCTTCGGGATGTCCGTGCACGCATCGCGTGACCCCGAGTAACCGGTAAACCGCCTGGACCTGGCGCATCATGCCTGGATAGGGCCCCGGGCCGGCCGCGCGGGAGGTCGCTTGACGGACACAACCCACGGCGTACATATAGGTTAGGTTGTCACCATGACAGCACCCGGCGGCTCCTTCGACGAGGGTGCCCACGACGGCGCTGCCTCACCCCCACCCGGTGAGCAGCCTTCCGAACAACCCTTTTCCCCACCGCCCGACGCCCCCTGGGCTGCCCCGGAAGCGGCATCACCAGCCGACGACTACCCAGCGCCGTCCTATCCGCCGCCCGCCTACCCGCCGGAGCCGGTCGGACCGGGCGGATACCCACCCGACTACGCGACCGGGTACCCACCCCCGCCCGGCTACCCACCGCCCGGGTACCCGCCCTACGGCGCAGCCGCGGGCGAGTACGGGGGCACCCCGTACCCTCCGCCCCCGCCGCCCCCCGCGCCCCCCGCGCCCATGGCGGCACCTTACGGCGCGCCGCCACCCAACTACCCGCCGCCGTCCTACCCCGGCGGGTACTACCCGCCACCGGATCCGATGGCGGGTTATGGACCGGCGCTGCCCGGCATGAACACCATGGCGATCGTCGCGCTGGTGTCCTCGTTGGTCGGTGTGTTCTGCTGCATCGGCTCGGTCGTGGCGATCGTGGTCGGCACCATCGCAATCAACCAGATCAAGCAAACCCGCGAAGATGGCTACGGCCTGGCGGTGGCCGGCATCGTGATCGCGGTCGCGACGCTGTTGATCTACCTGGTAGTCGGAATCTTCAGCATTCCCTCTCACTAGCGCTTCATCGGCGCGACAGCGGTCAACTAGCGACACGTTCGCGGCAATCGGCAACCCGGCTCGGTACCCCGCCGAGGGGGGGCTGCCTACGCTTTCCACCATGGGATCGGTCAAGAGGGTGTACGTGGCACGGCTTTCACGAATGATGGTGCTGGGGCCATTCGGGGAAACCTTCGGGCGGGTCCGCGACGTCGTCATCAGCATCAGCATCGTGCGCCAGCAACCGCGAGTGCTGGGGCTGGTCGTCGATTTGGCCACCCGTCGCAGCATCTTCATACCGATGCTGCGGGTTGCCGCAATTGAGCCGAACGCGGTGACACTGAGCACCGCGAGCGTGTCGCTGCGCCACTTCGAGCAGCAGCCGGGCGAAGTGCTGGCGATTGGCCAGGTGCTTGACACGCCGGTGCGGGTGAACGACCCCGACCTGCCGGAGCTGGCCAACGCCGACATCGTGATCACCGACCTGGGGATCGAGCAAACCCGAACACGCGACTGGATGGTCACCAGAGTCGCCGTCCGCAGCCCGCGACGGCTGGGACGCCGCGGGCCGCTACACGTCGTCGACTGGCAGAACGTGCGCGGGCTGACTCCATCGGCCCTAGCGATGCCCGATCAGGACGTGGCTCAGCTGCTCGACCAGTTCGAGGGGCGGCGGGCGGTCGACGTCGCCGACGCCATCCGCGGGCTTCCGTCGAAGCGCCGCTACGAGGTGTTCAAGGCTCTCGACGACGAGCGGTTGGCCGACATCTTGCAGGAGCTGCCCGAGCTGGATCAGGCCGAGGTGCTCTCCCAGCTGGGTACCGAGCGCGCCGCAGATGTGCTCGAGGAGATGGATCCCGACGACGCCGCGGACCTGCTCGGTGTGCTGAATCCAACCGATGCCGAGGTCTTGCTGACTCGGATGGACCCCGACGACTCCGATTCGGTGCGCCGCCTGCTGCAGCACTCTCCCGACACCGCGGGTGGGCTGATGACCTCGAATCCGGTGGTGCTGACCCCAGACACCTCGGTTGCCGAGGCGCTGGCCCGGGTGCGTGATCCGGACCTGACCCCAGCGTTGTCATCCATGGTTTTCGTGGCGCGCCCGCCCACGGCGACGCCCACCGGCCACTACGTGGGCTACGTGCATCTGCAGCGACTACCGCGCGAACCACCGGCCGAGCTGGTCGGCGGAATCGTGGATACCGACCTACTGACCCTGACACCAGAGACCCCCTTGGCCGACGTGACCCGCTACTTCGCCGCCTACAACCTGGTGTGCGGGCCTGTGGTCGACGACCAGAACCACCTGTTGGGAGCCGTCACGGTCGACGACCTGCTCGACCACTTGCTGCCCCATGACTGGCGGGTGGACGTCCAGCAGCTCGACCCCGCCGGCAGACCTGCCAGATCCGGAGGAGCCTTGTGAGCAAGACCCCAGCGGCACGACGGCTGTACACCCCTCGGACATCACGCGCCTTTGCACCGCGACTGGATCCCGAGGCGGTCGGGCGAACGACCGAGTCCATCACACGCTTCTTCGGAACCGGGCGCTACCTGCTGGTGCAGACGCTGATCGTGGTGATCTGGATATCGCTGAACCTGTTCGCGGTCAAGCTGCGCTGGGATCCGTACCCTTTCATCCTGCTGAATCTGGCTTTCTCCACTCAGGCCTCCTATGCGGCACCGCTGATTCTGCTGGCCCAGAACCGGCAGGAGAACCGCGACCGTGTCCTGCTCGACGGTGATCGCCGCCGCGCCGCGCAGACCAAGGCCGACACCGAGTATCTGGCCCGCGAGCTGGCCGCCTTGCGCCTGGCCATCGGCGCGGTACCGACTCGGGATTACCTGCGCCACGAGCTGGAGAGTCTGCGGGACCTGGTCGCGGAACTGCAGTCGGACCAACCCGATACGGAAACCAACGGGACTGAGCGGCGGGCCAAGAAAACCTACTGAGATCCGAGTACCCCATTGCGCCACTCGCGTCACAGGAGTTATGTATGGTGATCTAGTTCACGAAGTTATCGATATGTAAGTTTCCCGACGCCATACATAAACATCGAGGACGGTCGAGGTGCGCATAGGGGGCCGCTGGGTTGCTCACCCGGCCGTCGCATCGGTGCGGCAACGAGCACTCCGTGCCAAAACGCCGGTATTCGGCATCGCCATGATCACCCCATTGGTATTCGCGGGCGCGGTCGGCGCCACGGCTCCCGCGTCATACGGGAAGACACCGGCCGTTCGGGCTGTCATCACGCCGGTGGCGGCGGTGGCGCCGTCGCCCGCCATCGACCTGTCCGGCCCGAGCATCGTCGCCGTCGAGCGCCCTCCGACCAACTTCCACATCGCTGCGGGCACCACCGCGGCCCCACCGCCGGCGAGAGTCGTGAATGCCCCCGGAGCCCTGGGCATTCCCATCATGGCGCTGACCGCCTATCGAAATGCCGAGCAGAAAATGGCCACCGCCGCTCCGGCCTGTGGCATCAGCTGGAACCTGCTGGCCGGCATCGGCCGCATCGAATCGATGCACGCCAACGGCGGGGCCGTTGACGAACGCGGCACCGCGGTGAACCCGATCTATGGGCCCGCCCTGGATGGCACCCTGCCCGGCAACGAAGTGATCATCCAAAGCAAGGTCGGCAACCGGGTCACCTACGCCCGGGCAATGGGCCCAATGCAGTTCCTGCCCGGCACCTGGGCGCGCTATGCCTCCGACGGCGACAGCGACGGGGTGCCCGACCCACAAAACATCTTCGACTCCACGCTGGCCGCCGCCCGGTACCTGTGCAGCGGCGGGCTGAACCTACGGGATCCAGGTCAGGTCATGGCCGCAATCTTGCGGTACAACAACTCGATGCCCTACGCGCAAAACGTGCTGGGCTGGGCCGCGGCGTACGCCACCGGCGTGCTGCCCGCCGACCTGCCGCCGATTACCGCGCCGCCCCCACCGATTGGCGACGCTCACCTGGAGCATCCGGAAGGCCTCGGCCCGAATTTGCCGTTGAACGCCAACGGCTTGGGCCCTGGGGGCCCGCCGACCCGCTCTCCCACATGCCGTTGATCGACTTTGCCCCGCCGCAGATGCCGGCGCCTCCCCCGCCGATGTTCCCGTGGATGCAGCCCACGCCGCCGCCGTTGGCGCCACAGCCCGGGTGCACCCTGATCTGCGTCACCAACCCGCCCGAGGCGGTCCCGCCACCCGCTCCGATGCCGTTCGGACTCATGCCGCCACCGCCTGCCCCCGCCGCGCCGCCACCGCCAGATCCACTGGCTCCACTGGGCGCTCCCCCGGTCGGCGGTCCGCCGGCGGCTCCCGCACCCGCACCGGCTGGCCCGCCGGTACCCGGTGGTCCGGCACCGGCCGGCCCGGCACCTGCACCCCGCTCGGCCCGGCACCGGCACCCGGCGCACCGGCGCCGGCTGGGCCTGCTCCCACCCCCACACCCAGCGGGCCGGCTCCCGGCGAACCGGTACTCACCCCGGTCCACTGACCACTTGGCTGGCCGCAGGGCCGTAGCCCAGCCGCAGCCGCATAGACTCGGCAGTGATGTCCGGAACCCCAGATAACGCCGCCGATCAGTCCTCGACAACCCAAGCTATCCGGGCCGCACTGGCCAAGGTGGTTGATCCCGAGCTGCGCCGCCCCATCACCGAACTCGGAATGGTCAAGAGCGTCGAGGTCGCCCCCGACGGCGCGGTGCACGTCGAGATCTACCTCACCACCGGTGCGTGTCCGAAAAAGACCGAAATCAGCGAGCGCGTCACCCAAGCGGTGGCCGACGTGCCCGGTACCGGGGACGTGCGGGTCAGTTTGGATGTGATGAGCGACGAGCAGCGCACCGAGTTGCGCAAGCTGCTACGCGGGGACGCGCGCGAACCGGTCATCCCGTTCGCCCAACCCAGCTCATTGACGCGGGTATATGCGGTCGCCTCGGGCAAGGGCGGCGTGGGGAAGTCCACCGTCACCGTCAACCTGGCGGCCGCAATGGCCGCCCGCGGCCTGTCGGTGGGCGTCCTCGATGCCGATATCCACGGCCACTCCATTCCGCGGATGATGGGCACCACCGACCGGCCCACCCAGGTCGAGTCGATGATCCTGCCGCCCATCGCCCATGAGGTGCGGGTGATCTCGATCGCCCAGTTCACCCAGGAAAACACGCCGGTGGTGTGGCGGGGACCGATGCTGCACCGGGCCCTGCAGCAGTTCCTGGCCGACGTGTACTGGGGCGACCTGGATGTGCTGCTGCTCGATCTGCCGCCCGGTACGGGCGATATCGCCATTTCGGTGGCTCAGCTGATCCCCAATGCTGAGATCCTGGTCATCACGACGCCGCAGCTGGCCGCTGCCGAGGTGGCCGAACGCGCCGGCAGCATCGCGCTACAAACCCGCCAGCGGATTGTCGGCGTGGTGGAGAACATGTCTGGACTGACGCTGCCCGATGGCACCACGATGCACGTATTCGGTGAGGGCGGTGGCCGGCAAGTGGCAGAAAGGCTGACCCGCGCGGTCGGCGCCGACGTGCCGCTGCTCGGACAGATCCCGCTGGACCCGGCACTGGTGGACGCCGGGGATTCGGGAATGCCGATGGTGCTGCGCGCACCCGACTCCGCGGTGGGCAAGGAGCTGCTCGGCATCGCCGACAGCCTGGCCTCGCGACGCCGTGGGCTGACCGGCATGTCGCTGGGATTGGACCCGAAGCGGCGCTGAGCGCTCGCTTACGGTCTAGGTTGCGTCGGAATCAAACGGCGGGCGAACCGGCTCATCCGGCGCCTCCTGGGCGGATGCCACCGCATCCACGGCCGGAGTTGCAGACGCCGCCTTGTCGAAGTTCCCGGTGAAGATCGAGTCGTCGCCGTCGAGCAGGTGTTTGGTCAGCGCCGCACGCGGCGTCATCCCCCGCAGCTTCTGTAACTCGCCGAGCTGCCCGCGCAGATCATCGAACTCAGGCCCCATGTCGTCGCGGAGTTGGCTGGTGACCCCGCTGAGATAGTCACGCGCCTGACGCAACGCGCCCGAACTCCAGCGGATGGCGCCCGGGAGCCGTTCCGGCCCAAGCACGACCAGCCCGACCACGACGAGCACGAGCATTTCCCCCCAGCCGATGTTGGCGAACACTAGCTGGAATCGGGGTCGGGTTTGACGGTCAGCGTGACATGGCGACCATCGCGGACGACCTCCACCGGGGCGTCTTGCCCGATGGTCAGCTGACGCACGGCGACGACGAATTCATCGGAGTCGGCAACACTGCGGTTGCCGATCTTTACGATCACGTCGTTTTCCAGGATTCCGGCCTTCTGCGCGGGGCTTCCGGCCTTCACGTTGGCCACCTGCGCACCCGAGGCAATCGCGTTGCTCACCGAGCGCGTCGAGATCCCGATCGTCGGGTGCACGATCTTCCCGTCTTTGATCAGGGTTTCGGCGACGAACTTCATCTCATTGACCGGGATTGCGAAACCCAGCCCGCTGGCACTGTCCGACAGCGACTTGCCGGCGGTATTGATGCCGATCACCTGGGAGTCCATGTCGATCAGCGGACCGCCGGAGTTGCCGTGGTTGATCGAGGCATCGGTCTGGATGGCGTCGATGACCGTGTCGGTGTCGGAGCCCTCCCCCGACAGCGGGACCGGGCGATGCAGCGCACTGACAATGCCTTCGGTCACCGTGCTGCGCAAGCCCAGCGGCGCACCGACCGCCAGCACCTCATCGCCAACCCGGACCTTGTCGGAATTGCCGAGGCGGGCCACGGTCAGATTGTCGACGTTGTCGACCTTGAGTACCGCCAGGTCGGTCTTGGGGTCGCGGCCCACCAGGCTGGCCGGCACCTCCTTGCCGTCGTTGAACACCACGGTCGTCTTGAACTGGCTGGGGTTGTTGGCGGCCTCGGAGATCACGTGGTTGTTGGTGACGATGTAGCCACGCCCATCGACGATGACACCGGAACCCTGCATGCCCTCCTGGTCGCTCTTGGTCTCGATAGTTACCACCGAGTCGGCGACCGCGGCCGCCACCTTGGTGAACCGGCCCGCCGGCTCTTGGGCGTTGCCGTTGGTGGACAAGGTCACCTTCGACGTTGTGAACGCCTCGACGACTTCGGCCGTCTTGCGGCCGATGACACCGCCGAGCGCCCCAATCACCAGCGCGATCACGGCCAGCACAATCAGCGCCAGGTAGGAAACCTGGCCGCCGAACAACACGTCACGAACGCCGAGCTTGCCGGTTCGGCCCAGCGCGCCCTGCGGTAACGGCGCGGCTACCGCGGGGGTACCCAATGCTGCCGCAGCACCCGGATCGCGCCATGGGTCATCAGCCTCGTCCGCCTGGCCACCGTCTTTCTCGGCATCCAAGGCGCCGGCGTCGATGGGGTGGCGCTGCAGCGAGTCGGCACCGCCGACGGGACGGCTGAAGGCCTCCTCCAATACCGGGTCCGCCGGTTGATCGTGGGGCTCGTACTCGGACTGGTCGCGATACCGCTGCGGGCGCACCCGCTCGGCCACAAACGATCCCTGGACCCCCGATGGACGCCCGAACGTTTGCCATGCCGCGGAATCGACTGGTGGCCGGGAGATGGGACGGGGCGCCAGGCGGGGGCCGCCGTCTTGGCCACTGTTGTTGCCTTGGTCGGAGGTCACGTGATCCTCTTCTACATCCTCAATTGAGCGTTCGAGACGGGAGTCAACACGAGCCGTCCTATTGGCACGGCGTTGTCGGTGTCCACCCTAGTATCCATGGATCCCGGCTAGTCGGCATGAACCCGCACGCAGCAACTCCCGGGCAGTGCGTATCGGCGCGCAGCTGCCAAGCTAGCGCCGCTTCCGCTGATCACGGGCCTGGCGCTCGGCGAACGAGTCGGCGAGCCCGGTGGTGTCCTCGGGGGCGCCCTCCGAAGGATGATGCGGAATCTCCGACAGTATTCCCAGCAGCGCGGTTGGGATGCGGATGGGGTGGGAGTCACGCAGCGCCGCCCGCGCCCGGGTGTGGTCCTCTACCTCGGCCGCGCATTGCGGACACATCGACAAATGATGCGCGGCCCGCAGGTGTGCGTTCATCCGCAGCTCACCGTCGACAAACGCCGCAATCGCCTCGATGGACAGGTGCTCGGTAGAGCGGAAGCGACGAGGCGCACCTACCGGCGCATCGCTTTGAGAAGCGAACTGAGCAGGAAGCCAGGAGAACGCGCGCCGAAACACATGCCCCCGGTCGGCCATCACCAGCTCCTTCCCGCCATCGATATGTCGAATGTAGCGCGGTCCGGTGCCTGATAACCATTATTGGCCAGTAGAACCCCAGGATTTGGGATCAGTTGGCAACCATGCGGAAGCCAAACCGATGGTTCGACGCACGTTCGACGAGCTATCGGGCGGTACCGACAAGCCTCGGGCTCAGTTCGCTGTGTTCGGGATGCGCGGCGAGGTAGTCACGCAACGCCTGCCGTCCGCGGTGAATCCGGCTACGCACGGTGCCCAGCTTCACGCCCAGGGTGGCGCCGATTTCCTCGTAGGACAGACCTTCGATGTCACACAGGACGACCGCGGCGCGGAACTCCGGCGGCAGTGAATCGAGCGCCGCCTGCAAGTCGGGTCCCAGCCGTGAGTCGTGGTAGATCTGCTCGGGGTTGGGGTCGTCGGCAGGCACCCGGTCGTAGTCCTCGGGCAACGCTTCCATCCGGATGCGCGACCGGCGGCGGACCATGTCGAGAAAGAGGTTGGTAGTGATGCGGTGCAACCAGCCCTCGAAGGTGCCCGGCTGGTAGTTCTGGACGGACCGGAACACCCTGATGAACGTTTCCTGAGTGAGATCCTCAGCGTCCTGTTGATTGCCCGACAGGCGAGAGGCCAGCCGGTACACCCGGTCGGCGTGCTGGCGCACCAACTCATCCCACGACGGCATCGCAGCCTTGTCACCGGTCGCATCGAATACCGCGGTGCCCAGCAACCCATCAGAGGTTTCGGCCCACTCGTCGTCGCGGACCAGTTGGGGGTGAGACATGGTCGTGGTGCTCAAGGTGGTGATGGTGTGTTCCTCCGGCTTTTCCCTGCCATCAGACATCGGCAGTTCGTCACCGGCGGCAACGCGCAGTTGCCATTCTGTATTCCCGAGCCCGCGTCCTCCACGTTCCATGCCGTTACCGTCGCGTACCGGCGTATGGGCGGCATATGAGCAAACTGAGGTTTAGCTGAGAAACCAATTCGTTACCTGCGTTATCCTGCAATTATACACTCGTTATGAAGCTCGATTGCATCGTCAGCCTTGGGCGTGTCGGCTTGCGCGATGTCGCGACGCCACTCCTGGCAACGGGCGCGCCTGCCCGACTGCGTCGCCAATCCGACATACGCTGCGGGCATGCATGGCACCGATAGCAGCTCAGACACCCCAGGCCAGCCGGCCCCGAGTCGAGCCGAATTGCTGTCTGCCCACGCTGAGGGATCGATCTCGGAAGACACGATCCTCAAGACCGCCCGGGACCGGGCTGTCGACATCGGCGTTGGGGCGGTAACACCCGCGGTCGGCGCGCTCTTGAGCATGCTGGCCAAGCTCAGTGGCGGCAAGGCGGTGGCGGAAGTAGGCACCGGCGCCGGTGTCAGCGGCTTGTGGTTGCTATCCGGCATGAGCGATGACGGGGTGTTGACCACGATCGACATCGAGCCCGAGCATCTGCGGGTCGCCAAGCAGGCGTTCACCGAAGCCGGTATCGGACCCTCGCGCACCCGGCTCATCAGCGGCCGCGCTCAAGAGGTGCTGACGCGACTCGCCGATGACTCTTATGACCTGGTGTTCGTTGACGCCGACCCGATCGATCAGCCCGACTATGTGGTCGAGGGCGTGCGGTTGCTGCGCTCCGGCGGGGTGATCGTGGTGCATCGGGCCGCTCTTGGCGGCCGGGCCGGCGATCCGGCCGCGCGCGACGCCGAGGTGACCGCGGTACGGGAGGCGGCACGCCTGATCGCCGAGGATGAACGGCTCACCCCGGCGCTGGTGCCGCTGGGTGACGGTGTGCTGGCCGCGGTCCGCGACTAGTTGAGGCGGGCTTGCGGATCTCGCCGTGAGCGCGGCGATCGACGGTCGCACCGACTAGGACGTCACGAGCGGCCGAAGAAGCCCGACTGGTAGTCGCCCGCGTTGAATCCGCCCGAGTTGTAGTGGCCCGAATTGCCGAAGCCCGAGCTATTGCTGCCCTGGTTGCCCACGCCCGTGTTGTGGTCACCCGAGTTGAAAAGACCGGTGTTGTAGTAGCCGGTGCTGGCCAAGCCCACGACGTGGTCCCCGGAGCTCAGCCAGCCGACGTGTAGGCCGCCGTCGCCGTAGTTGAAGAAGCCGGTGTCGGTGCCACCGGCGCTGGAATTGAAGAAACCCACGTTGTATCCACCGCCGCCTGAGTTTCCGACACCGGAGCTGTACCCCCGGCCGACGAGTTGATCAGGCCCGAGTTGTAGCTACCGGAGTTGAAGAAGCCGGAGTTTCCGGTTCCCGAGTTACCGAAGCCGGAATTGCCGCTGTGGGTGCCTGTGCCGCCCACACCCGTGTTGACGTTGCCCGTGTTCCACAGACCGGTATTACTGTCGCCCGCATTGAAAAGTCCGGTGTTGGCGTAGCCGGCATTGAAGAAGCCAGTGTTGCCGGCCTGTCCGATGGTTCCGGCCCCAGTCACCGGGTTTGCGTCGTTGCCCCCGACGTTGAAAGCGCCCGTGTTGCCGATACCCGCGTTGGCCCAACCCACGTTGGCGAAGACCGCGTTGAACATGCCTACGTTGTGGTTGCCCGCGTTGAAAAAGCCGATGTCATGACCGAAGAGCGCGGAGGTGCCGCCGCCGGAGTTGAAGCCGCCCAGATTGCCGTTCCCCGAGTTCGCCAAGCCGAGGTTGGCGTTGCCCGCATTGAATAGGCCGTCGTTGACACTGCCCGCGTTCCACCAGCCGGTATTGGTGCTGCCGGTGTTGCCGATGCCGGTGTTGAGGCTGCCCGAGTTCACTGCGCCCCAGTTGGTGCTGCCCGTGTTGGCAAGGCCCCAGTTGTCAGAGCCCGAGTTGAAAAAGCCACTGTTACCGGCGCCCGAATTGAACAAGCCAGTGTTGCCGGCGCCGGAGTTCCAGCCCCCGAAACCGATTTGGTTGTCCCCGGTCAGCCCGATACCGATATTGCCGTCGCCCGTGTTCGCCAGGCCGATGTTGCCGTTGCCGGTGTTGCCGAGACCGATGTTGAAGCTGCCGTCGTTCCCGAACCCGAGATTCCAGCCGGCGCCGTTGGCGTTGAACCCGCCGATACCGATCTGATTGTCGCCGGAAAGCCCGATACCGATGTTGTTGTTGCCGACGTTGCCGATGCCGAGATTGACACCCGACAGACCCGGCAGGTTTTGCAGCACTGTTTGCCACGGCGCCAGCGCTGCCGCTGAGGCCGAAACCCCCGCGTGGTAGCCGGACATCGCAGCCACGTCCTGCGCCCACATCTGCCCGTACTGGGCTTCGACCGCCGCGATCGCCGGCGCATTGAAGCCGAACAGATTCGAGCGCACCAGCGACACGAACTGAGATCGGTTTTGTCCCACCGCGACTGGATGAATCATCGCCGCCCAGGCGGCCTCGAATGTCGACGCCACGGTCTTGGCCTGACCAGCCGCGGACTGGGCGCGGGCCGCCGCCACCGATAGCCAAGCCGAATACGGGGCCGCGGCGGCGGTCATCGCAGCTGCCGCCGGCCCCTGCCAGGATCCGCCGACGAGGCCCGATGTCACCGACCCAAAAGAGTCGGCGGCCGAACTCAGTTCCGCCGCCAGCCCATCCCAGGCGGCCGCGGCCTGCAGCATCGGGCCGGATCCCGCCCCGGCAAAGATTCGCGCCGAGTTGATCTCCGGCGGCAATATCGAAAAGTTCACCGCTCCCCCGAACTTCGTAGACCGGCCTTCGCCGATATTGGCGATATCAAGATCGGTAACGCGAGTTACCGTACCCCGCTCGGGGCGAGCTTTGGCCGCGTTTGATCAAAGTTCACCAGCCGCATTCGGGCTATTGCGACGCCGGCGATTTCCACCAGGTAGCCAGTCCTTGACGATGCCCTGAACGTAGGTTTAGTGTATTGAACATGCGTTCAGTCGACTTGACTGCGGCGGCGCGCATCAGGGATGCGGCGATCGAGCAGTTCGGTCAGCACGGCTTCGGTGTCAGCCTGCGCGCCATCGCCGAAGGTGCGGGAGTGAGCGCGGCGCTGGTCATCCACCACTTCGGCTCCAAGGAGGGCCTGCGCAAGGCCTGTGACAACTACGTCGCCGAAGAGATCCGCAGCGAGAAGTTGACGGCGATGCAGTCCAACGACCCGGCCACCTGGCTCGGCCAACTTGCCCAAGTCGAGTCATACGCACCGCTGATGGCCTACCTGGTACGCAGCATGCAGTCCGGCAGCGAGCTGGCCATGATGCTGTGGCAGCAGATGATCGACAACGCCGAGGAATACCTTGCGGAGGGCGTTCGAGCCGGCACCATCAAAGCCAGCCGCGACCCGAAAGCCAGGGCGAAGTTTCTGGCCATCACCGGGGCTGGGGGGTTTCTGCTGTATCTGCAAATGCACCAGACGCCAACCGATTTGCGTGCGGTATTGCGTGACTACGCGCGGGACATGCTGCTGCCATCGCTCGAGATCTATACCGAAGGCCTGATGGCCGACAGCACCATGTACGACGCCTTCCTCGCGCAGGACAACCAAGGAGAATCTCATGGCCACTGACATCGGCTCGACACCCATCGAGATCCGGGGTCTAACCAAGAACTTCGGTTCGTTGCGCGCACTCGATGAACTGGACTTGACGGTGCGCGAGGGAGAGGTTCACGGCTTCTTGGGCCCCAACGGCGCCGGGAAGTCGACGACCATCCGCATCCTGCTGGGCCTGGTGAAGGCGGATAGCGGAAGTGTGCGCCTGTTGGGCGGCAATCCGTGGACCGACGCAGTCGAGCTGCATCGCCAGATCGCCTACGTGCCCGGTGATGTCACACTGTGGCCGTCGCTGACCGGCGGCGAGATCATTGATCTGCTCGCCCGGATGCGCGGAGGTATCGATCAAGATCGTCGTGCGGAGTTGATCGAGCGCTTCGGCCTGGACCCGCACAAGAAGTCCCGAACGTACTCGAAGGGCAACCGGCAGAAGGTTTCGCTGATCTCCGCCTTTTCCTCACGGGCCCGGCTGCTGTTGTTGGACGAACCCTCCAGCGGCTTGGACCCATTGATGGAAAACGTGTTTCAGCAGTGCGTCGACGAAGCGCGCGGCAGGGGGGTGACGGTGCTGCTGTCCAGCCACATCCTGGCCGAAACCGAGGCGCTGTGTGAGCGGATAACCATCATCCGGGCCGGAAGAACCGTGGAGAGCGGTTCGCTGGCCTCCATGCGCCACCTCAGCCGCACCTCGATCAAGGCTGAAATGATCGGCGAGCCAGGAGATCTCACCAGGATCCAAGGAGTCGAAGACGTCACCGTCGACGGCAACACGCTACATGTCCAGGTCGACAGCGAGAGCCTGGGCGAGCTGGTGCGGGTACTGGGCGAAGCCGGCGTACGCAGTCTCGTCAGCCAGCCACCGACTCTGGAAGAGCTGTTTCTGCGTCACTACAGCGTTGGCCCCGATGGCGAGGCCCAACACCGCAGCGGCACCGGAGTCGCAGCGCGATGAGCACCACGGTCCTGGACCGGCCAAGCCGGCCCGCACATCGCGGACCGCAACGCGCATCGGGGCTCGCCGGGACGCTCCGGCTATTGCGCCTGTACCTGCGCCGCGACCGAGTTGGGTTGCCGCTGCGGGTGATGCTGCTGTCGGTGCCGCTGGCCACGGTCTACGTCGGCAGTATTCAAGCGGTCTACCCCGACCAGGCGGCCCGCGCCGTCGCCGCGGCCGCCATCATGGCCAGCCCCGCCCAGCGCGCGCTCTACGGCCCCGTCTACAACGACAGCCTCGGTGCCGTCGGGGTCTGGAAAGCCGGGATGTTCCACACCCTGATCGCGGTGGCCGTCATCCTCACGATGATTCGTCACACCCGAGCCGACGAAGAAACCGGCCGTGCCGAACTGGTCGAGTCCACCGCGGTGGGCCGGTATGCGAATCTCACTGCCGCACTGCTGCTGTCGTTCGGCGCGTCGGTCGCCACCGGTGCGATCGGCGCGGCGGGCCTACTCACCACCGACGTGCCCGCGGCCGGGTCACTGGCGTTCGGTGCCGCCCTGGCCGCCTCCGGGCTGGTCTTCACCTCCGTTGCCGCGGTTTGCGCACAGCTGTCGCCAAGTGCCCGGTCCTGCCGCAGTGCCGCGTTCGCCGTGCTGGGCACCGCATTCACCTTGCGGGCGATCGGTGATGCCGGTTCCGGCGCGCTGTCCTGGTTCTCCCCGCTGGGGTGGTCCCTGCTGGTCAGACCCTATGCAGGTGAGCGGTGGTGGGTGTTGCTGTTGCCCTTGGCGACAACGGCGGCGCTGACCGTGCTGGCCTATCGGCTGCGCGCCGGCCGCGACGTCGGCGCCGGGCTCATCGCCGAGCGCGCCGGCGCCGGAGCCGCCGCGCCCATGCTGAGCAACACGTTCGGGCTGGCCTGGCGGCTCGACCGCGGCGCACTGCTGCTGTGGACCATCGGGCTGTGCCTGTACGGCCTGGTGATGGGCAGCGTGGTGCACGGAATCGGCGATCAACTGGGCGACAACACCGCGGTGCGTGAGATCGTCACCCGGATGGGTGGCACCGCTGCGCTCGAGGAAGCCTTCGTCACGCTGGCCTTCACCCTCGTCGGCATGGTTGCCGCCGCATTTACCATTTCGCTGACCCTGCGCTTGCATCAGGAAGAGACCGGCCAGCGCGCCGAGCCGCTGCTGGCCGGATCGGTTTCCCGGACGCGTTGGCTATCAAGCCATCTGGTGATGGCACTGGCCGGGTCGGCCGTGGCCACCGTGCTCTCCGGTTTGGTCGCCGGAATCGCCTATGGCATCGCGGCAGGCGATGTCGGCGCCAAACTAGCGACCGTTGTCGGCGCCGCTGCGGTACAGCTTCCCGCCGTGTGGCTGCTGGCGGCGGTAGCCGTTGGGCTATTCAGTCTGGCTCCACGATTCACGCCGGTCGTGTGGGGCGTGCTGATCGGATTCGTCGCACTGTACCTACTTGGTTCACTCGCGGGAGTTCCACAGTGGCTGCTCGACCTGGAGCCGTTCGCCCACGTTCCGCGAATCGGCCGTGATTTCACCGCCGTACCGCTGCTGTGGCTGCTGGCCATCGATATCACGCTGATCTTGCTGGGCGCCCTGGCTTTGCGGCGGCGCGATCTACGTTGCTGAAATAACGGCCGACCTGACTGGGAGCAAGATGAAAACCGTTGTTCGAGTGGCGCTGTCATCAATCGTCGGCCTGGTCGCGTTCGGCCTCATCGTGTTCATCCCGGCCGGCACATTCGACTATTGGCAGGCCTGGGTCTTCATGGCAGTCTTCGCCGTCGCAACGTTGGTACCCAGCATCTACCTGGGACGAACGAATCCCGCTGCGCTGCAGCGACGTATGCACGCCGGACCTCGAGCGGAAAGTCGAGGTATCCAAAAGGTCATCATCACGGCGGCATTTGTTGCGCTGTTCGCGATGGTGGCGCTCAGCGCGCTCGACCATCGATTCGGCTGGTCGTCGGTCCCGACGGCGGTGTGCCTGATCGGCGACCTGCTGATCGCGACCGGGCTAGGGATCGCGATGCTGGTGGTCATCCAGAACGGCTATGCGGCGGCGACCATCACCGTCGAATCCGATCAAAAGGTGGTATCCACCGGCCTCTACAGCCTGGTGCGACACCCAATGTATGTCGGGAATGTGATCCTGATGCTGGGCATACCCCTGGCACTGGGTTCCTACTGGGGTCTGGTGATTGTCCCGCCGAGCGTGCTGGTTCTGGCCTTTCGCATCCTCGACGAGGAGAGCGCACTGGTTGACCAACTGGACGGGTATCGCGACTACATGCAACAGGTGCGGTATCGATTACTGCCGCGGGTGTGGTAGCGAACTGGGATCAGCGCCAGGAAAGCCGCTTGCCTGCCGACAGCGCCTAACGGGCACACCCCTCCCCCAGCACGCAACGACGTTGACGAAGCACCCACCCACACCCGGCGCAGCGGATATGAGTCTGGCGGAATCACCAGACCACCGTTGCGGGTCGCGCTACGTTGTTGCTCGTAGCTGGTCCGTTGCGGACCGTTCGGTGGAGGTCAACGATGTCGTACCTGGTGGCGGTGCCCGAGATGTTGGCCTCGGCGGCGTTGGATCTAGACAACATCGGTTCGACGATCACCGCGGCCAATGCGGCGGCAGCGGCGCCGACCACTGCGGTGCTGGCGGCCGGGGCCGACGAGATATCCGCGGCGGTCGCGGCGCTATTCACCGGGCACGCGCAGGCCTACCAATGGCTGGGTGCCCAGGCCGGGGCTTTTCATTCCCAGTTCATCCAGGCCTTGACCGGATCGGGAAGCGCGTATGCGGCCGCCGAAGCGGCCAACGCCTCGCCATTGCAGACCGCGGCACAGGAGCTGCTTGCGGTGATCAATACGCCCACCCAGACGTTGTTAGGGCGCCCGCTGATCGGCAACGGCGCTGACGGGGCCCCCGGACAAGCCGGCGGGGATGGCGGCCTGCTCTACGGCAACGGCGGCAACGGCGGCACCAGCACCACCGCCGGCGTCGCCGGCGGGGACGGCGGGGCGGCCGGGTTGATCGGCAACGGCGGTGCCGGCGGTGGCGGCGGGGCCGGCGCCCTCGGCGGCAACGGCGGGGCCGGCGGCTGGCTCTTCGGCCAAGGTGGCGCCGGTGGCAATGGCGGCACCGCGACTCTGGCCGGAGGGGCCGGTGGGGCGAGCGGCGTCGGTGGCAGTGCGGGCCTCTGGGGAACCGGCGGGGCCGGCGGCAACGGCGGCTTTGGTGCGCTCAACCTGGCCGGCGACGGAGGGGCCGGCGCGGGTGGCGGTGACGGCGGTAGCGGTGGATGGCTGTACGGCAACGGCGGTGTCGGTGGCACCGGCGGAACCGGCGGGATCGGATTACAAGGTGCCAGTGGCGGCGACGGAGGGGCCGGCGGCGGCGCCGGTGTGTGGGGTACCGGTGGCGTCGGCGGAAACGGCGGCACCGGTGGCATCGGTCTGGATGGCGTTGCCGGCCATATCGGCGGCGGCAATGCCGGCAACGCAGGCAATGGCGGCACCGGCGGCAGTGGCGGGTTGCTGATCGGCAACGGCGGTGACGGTGGCCACGGCGGCACCGGCGGTGGCGGCGGTCGCGGTATCAACGGCGCCGACGGCGGCCACGGAGGCGATGGCGGCAACGGCGGCGCCGCCGGTAGCGCAGGGCTGCTGTTCGGCGATGGCGGTACCGGTGGACACGGCGGCGCCGGCTTCGGCGGGGGCAATGGCAGCGGCAACCCCATAGGCGGCCAGGGCGGCAATGCTGGTGTCGCAGGTAATGGCGGCGCCGGGGGCAGTGCGGCGATGCTCTTTGGCAACGGAGGGGCTGGTGGGAACGGTGGCTCCGGCGGCGACGGCGGCCACGGCGGCAACTCCGCCCTTTCTGTGCCCGGCAGCATTGGCGGCGACGCCGGTGCCGGCGGCACCGGAGGTTCCGCCGGGAAGTCCGGGCTGTTGTTCGGCGCCGGCGGAGCCGGCGGGCAGGGTGGCGGTGGCGGCACCGGCGGAGACGGCGGTGACTGTGCCGGCGCCAACATCGGCGGAGACGGCGGTGCCGGGGGCGCCGGCGGCCTGGGCGGCAACGGCACCGACGGTGGCTGGCTATACGGCAACGGCGGCGGCGGCGCAGGCGGGCAAGGCGGCGACGGAGGGCACGGTGGTAGCCCCGTCGGATTCGACGGCAAGTCAGGAGTCGGCGGCGACGGGGGCGACGGCGGCAACGCCCGAATCATCGGCAACGGTGGCAACGGCGGAAACGGTGGCAACGGCGGCGTGGGCAGTACCGACGGCGATGGCGGGCAGGGTGGCGCAGCAGGGCTGTTGTTCGGCCAACCCGGTTCTATGGGGACCTAGCCACCAGTTCCCTCGGCGAGCAGACACAAAATCGCCCATTTTCGCCACGGCCAATGCGATTTTGTGTCTGCTCGCGGTGGTGAGCCGCCGGGCAGCGGGAACTTTGCCGGCACGCCGGAAGCCGGGGAATCGATGAAGTCCGGGTGAACCAGCAGCGGGTGGGACCAGGTCGGGATACGTTGTTTTCACCGTTTTCACCGTTTTCACCGAAGGTTCGACCACGACCCAGGGGGGCCGGTCAGCAATGTCGTTTTTGGTAACCGCGCCAGAGATTTTGGCGGCGGCAGCAACAGACTTGGACGGTATCGGCGCAGCGATCGGCGCTGCCAACGCCGCGGCTGCGGCTCCCACTACCGCGGTGCTGGCCGCCGGTGCCGACGAGATATCGGCCGCGATGGCGTCGCTGTTCACCGCTCATGCGCAGGCCTATCAGGGGCTCAGCGTTCAGGTGGGGGCGTTTCATAACCAGTTCGTGCAAGCGTTGACCGGCGCGGGGGGCGCCTACGCGGCCGCCGAGGCGGCGAACGTCTCGCCGTTGCAGGCGGCGGCGCAAGACATGCTGACGGCGATCCGTGCCCCCGCCCAGGCGTTGCTGGGGCGCCCGCTGATCGGCAACGGTGCCGACGGGGCCCCCGGACAAGCCGGCGGGGATGGCGGATTGCTCTACGGCAACGGCGGTAACGGCGGCACCAGCACCACCGCGGGCGTGGCCGGCGGCGCCGGCGGGTCCGCGGGACTGATGCCGGTGGGATCGGTGGGGCCGCCGGATTGTTCGGCAACGGCGGGGCAGGCGGTGTCGGCGGCGACGGAGGACTCAACTACTACGGCGACGGAGGTGTGGCCGGGGCCGGCGGCGACGGAGGCCGCGGCGGGTGGCTGCACGGCGACGGCGGTGACGGTGGCGCCGGGGGTGACGGCGGACGGGGCCTGCCCGGCGGTGACGGAGGACGCGGTGGGCGCCGGGGGCTGCACCGGGTTATGGGGCTCCGGAGGCGCCGGCGGACAGGGCGGTACGGGCGGCACCGGCCTCGACGGCAACGCCCCCTTCGCCGACGGCCAGCATCCGGTGATTCTTGACGGCGGCCACGGCGGCACCGGTGGCAACGGCGGCGCTGCCGGCAACGGCGGGTTGCTGTTCGGCAACGGCGGCAACGGCGGGCTGGGCGGCATGGGCGGCGGCGGCGGCAACGGTCTCCCCTCGACAGGAGTCGGCGGAGATGGCGGCGACGGCGGCAATGGCGGCACCGCCGGCAACGGGGGCTGGCTGATTGGCAACGGCGGGACCGGAGGCCAGGGCGGAGCCGGTTTCGCCGGCGGGACGGGAGCCGACAATGTCTCGGCCGGAAGACCCGGCGGGGCCGGCGGCACCGGCGGCATCGGTGCCGGTGGCGGCAACGCCGGGCTCATCGGCATTGGCGGCAACGGCGGCAATGGCGGCATGGGCGGAGCTGGCGGCGACAGCGGCTACGGCGACCAAACGGGCGGCCAAGGCGGAAATGACGGCATGGGCGGAGCTGGCGGCGCCGCCGGCAACGGCGGCCTACTGCTTGGCAGCGGCAGCCGCGGCGGCGACGGCGGCGACGGCGGCAACGGCGGCTGGCTTTACGGAGACGGCGGGGCCGGCGGTGCTGGCGGCAATGGCGGTTTCGGTGGATCAGGCGTTCAGAACGGCGCCGGCGGAACCGGCGCACCCCCCGGTGCCGACGGACACAGCGGCGCCGATGGGTTGTTGTCCGCGGCGCTGGGGGCCTGAGCCAGCAGATCCGCGTCGCGAGCAGACGCAAAATCGCCCTGTTGAGTTCGAAAAGGCGCGATTTTGTGTCTGCTCGCGCGGGAAAGGTGACCTAGATCCAGACGCCCTTGCCCACGGCCACCACGCCGCCGGCGCTGATCGCGAACCTTTCCCGGTCCTTGTCCAAGTCCACGCCGACCATCTCGCCGGGCCCGACGACGACGTTCTTGTCCAGGATCGCGTGCCGCACCACCGCGCCGCGGCCAACCCGCGCGCCCGGCATGATCACACTGCCCTCCACGATCGCGCCGTCCTCGACCACGACGTTGGACGACAACACCGAATTGCGTACCGAGGCGGCCGAAATGATGCTGCCCGCACCCACCACCGACTCCTGCGCAGAGCCGCCGTTGACGAACTTCGCGGGCGCCAGGTTCTCCGACTCGCCGCGGATCGGCCAGCGCTTGTTGTACAGGTTGAACACCGGATGCACCGACACCAGGTCCATATGCGCGTCGTAGAAAGCGTCCAGGGTCCCGACGTCACGCCAATATGCCCGGTCGCGGTCGGTAGCGCCCGGTACTTCGTTGTTGGAAAAGTCGTAGACCGCCGCCATCCCGTCGGCGACCAGTCTCGGGATGATGTCCCCACCCATGTCGTGGTCGGAATGGTCGTCGTCGGCGTCGGCCCGAATCGCATCGATCAGCACCTTGGTAGTGAAGACATAATTGCCCATCGAGACGAACGTGCTGGTGGGGTCGTTGGGTGTGCCGGGCGGCTCCAGCGGCTTCTCCACGAAATCGCGGATGGTCCCCGCATCGTCAGCGTCGATACAGCCGAACGCGCTCGCATCAGCACGCGGCACCCGGATACCGGCCACCGTGACCCCGGCCCCGCTGTCGATGTGAAACCGAACCATCTGTTCGGGATCCATCCGGTAAACGTGATCGGCCCCGAAAACCACTATGCAGTCCGGATCTTCGTCGTAGATCAGATTGAGTGACTGGTAGATCGCGTCGGCGGAGCCGGTGTACCAGCGCGGACCGAGTCGCTGCTGAGCCGGAACCGGGGTGATGTATTCACCGGCCAAACCCGACAACCGCCAGTTCTGCGATATGTGCCGGTCCAGCGAGTGCGACTTGTATTGGGTGAGAACACAGATCCGCAAATACCGAGCATTGACCAGGTTGGAGAGCACGAAATCGATCAGTCGGTAGGCGCCGCCGAAGGGAACCGCGGGCTTGGCGCGGTCGGCAGTCAGCGGATAAAGCCGCTTGCCCTCACCGCCGGCCAAGACGATGCCAAGCACGTGTGGTGCTTCCCTCATGGCCTCAAACCTAACGGCACCCGCGAAGCGCTGCCAGCGGATCCCCGGCCTGTGCCCGTTCTGTCCGGCTGTCCGTCAGGCCAATTGACCACTTCGACGGGTATGAATCCAGCCGATTAGGCGCATTTTGTCGCTCTTTCCCGCAAAGCCGCCGACCGCGGGTCGGCCCGAGGTGCGAGCGGTGCGGCCACCGCACTACGGTGCCGGGTATGCGGGTGGCGATGTTGACTCGGGAGTACCCACCGGAGGTCTATGGCGGAGCTGGGGTACATGTCACCGAGCTGGTGGCTCGATTACAGCGCCTGTGCACCGTCGACGTGCATTGCATGGGCGCACCCCGCCCCGACGCGTCGGCCCATCAGCCCGATCCGCGGCTGGCGAACGCCAACCCGGCACTGGCCACATTGTCCGCGGATCTGGTGATGGCCAATGCCGCCGACGCAGCCAGCGTGGTGCACTCACATACCTGTACACCGGCCTGGCGGGGCATCTGGCCGCCCTGCTCTACGGCATTCCGCACGTCTTGACCGCCCACTCGCTCGAACCGATGCGGCCCTGGAAAACCGAGCAGCTCGGCGGCGGCTATCAGATCTCGTCCTGGGTGGAAAAGACCGCCGTCCTGGCCGCCGACGCGGTAATCGCGGTCAGCTCCGGAATGCGTGATGACGTCCTGCACCTGTACCCCGGGCTGGATCCAGGGATGGTGCATGTCGTCCGCAACGGCATCGACACCGAAGTGTGGTTTCCGGCCGGACCGGTTGGTACCGCTTCGGTGCTCGCCGAACTCGGGGTCGACCCGAACCGCCCCATTGTGGCGTTCGTCGGGCGGATCACCCGGCAAAAGGGCGTACCGCACTTGCTGGCAGCGGCACACCAGTTCAGCCCGGACGTCCAGTTGGTGCTGTGCGCGGGTGCTCCCGACACCCCGGAAATCGCCAATGAAGTGCAGTCCGCGGTGGCTCAACTGGCCAGCACTCGTAGCGGAGTGTTCTGGATCCGCGACATCCTGCCCGTGCAGAAGCTTCGCGAAATACTTTCGGCCGCAACAGTTTTTGTTTGCGCATCGATATACGAGCCATTGGGCATCGTGAACCTCGAAGCAATGGCCTGCGCGACCGCGGTGGTGGCCTCCGATGTCGGCGGCATCCCCGAGGTGGTCGCCGACGGAATCACCGGCACGCTGGCGCATTACGCGGCCGACGACCCCGCCGGTTATCAATCCAGGCTGGCACAGGCGGTAAATGCACTGGTCGCGGACCCAGCCAAAGCCGAACGCTACGGCCAAGCCGGACGGCAGCGTTGTATCGAGGAATTCTCCTGGACACAGATTGCCGAGCAGACGCTGGATATCTATCGAAAAGTGTGCCGATAGGGCACACTTTTCGCGATCTGAGCTAGCTCGTCACACCCTTGAGCTCGTCACCCAGCGCCGCGGCTTCATCGGGTGTCAGCTCGACGACCAACCGGCCACCTCCCTCAAGTGGTACCCGCATCACGATGCCGCGCCCCTCTTTTGTTGCCTCCAGAGGACCGTCGCCGGTCCGGGGCTTCATCGCCGCCATCGAGTGCTCCCTCCAGATTCGAGCTGGCCTGCCGTGGCAGACCTGGCCGGCGCCGAGCATGCCCCATGAATGGATTTCCAGCCATACCCGACATTGAACTGCCAAATCACCCCCCATTGTTCCCTATCCAGATCACAAGGTGCACAAGACCCGACTTGTGGCGTCACCGGACTATCGGCGGGACCCAGCAACCACGGAGGTGATCGTCGACCATTCCGGTCGCCTGCATCAGCGCATATGCGGTGGTGGGGCCCACAAACCGGAACCCGCGGCGTTTCAACTCGCGCGCCATCGCTTTCGATTCGGCAGTGGCCGAGGGTATTTCAGCCAGTGTGGCGGGCCGCGGCCGCGCCGGGGGCGCGAACGACCACAACAACTCCGACAGGTCTTGCTCCGATCCGAGGCCGATCACGGCGCGCGCGTTGGAAATCGTGGCCTCAATTTTTGCCCGGTTGCGCACAATCCCCTCGTCAGCGAGCAGCCGCTGCACGTCGGCGTCGGTGTAGCCGGCCACCTTCTCAATGTCGAATCCGCAGAACGCCCGCCGGAAATTCTCCCGCTTGCGCAAGATGATCAACCACGACAGGCCGCTCTGGAAGGCCTCCAGGCTCATCCGTTCAAACAGCGCGACCTGGCCATATAGCGGGCGTCCCCACTCCTGGTCGTGATAGTCGCGGTAGGTCTGCGCGTCGGGTCCCGGACGAATCTCGGCCCAGTCACAGCGCCGCAGGCCATCGTTCACGTGGAATCGGCTCCATTCGAAACCGCGGGTTGGCTGCCCGGCACGTCGCTGTCTTCGGGCCCGGCCGGACTTTCGCTGGTCGACGAGGTGTGCACCGCGGCGAGCTGCTCGCGTAATTCCTCCAGCTCACGCCCCAATCGATCCAGCACCCAGTCGACCTCGCTGGTCTTGTAGCCGCGCAGCACCTGGGTGAACTTGACCGCGTCGACGTCGGCGCGAGTAACGCCATAGGCGGGCAGCACGGTCGAGGTCGTCGCCCTGGGCAGCGGCGGCAGCTGCTCACCACGCCCGAACAGCAGGCTTGCCACGCCGAACAACACGACCGCCACCAAGACAAGTACCACCAGGTACAGCAACACCAACGCCACGCCGTCGATCTTGCCCTACCGGACCGACAGGTCAGCGTAGGCCGGGGCTCACCGGGGGCGGAGCACACTCATGGGGGGCCGGTCGGCCAGCGACACCGGCGAGGTGCATTCGGTGTAGCCGTCGCCCTCCGCGAAGAACTGGGTCAACCCCACCCCAGAATCGGGGATCCCGCACCGGGACAGCAGCGTGGCGATGACCTGGCGACTCATCACACCCAGCTCGGCCAGGGGCCGGTTACGGTGCGCCCGCACACCCAGGTTGACCTGCGCGATCGCGTCCAGCCCCAGCCGGTCGAAGGTGTCGACCAACAGGCCGATTTCCACCCCGTATCCCGGAGCGAAGGGCAGCGACGTCAACAGCTCGCGGCTGGCCGCATACTCACCGCTCAGCGGCTGCAATACACAGCCCAGCTCGGGTCGCAGCGCCGCCAACAGGGGCCGCGCCACCAGTTCGGTGACGCGCCCGCCGCCGGTAGCGCCCGCGGCGCCGCTAGCGTCACCGACACTGAGCGGGCGTCGGTAAAAGCTCTTGACCAGGTGGATCCCCTCGCCGGTGAGCAGCGGGCCGACCAGCCACGGCACGAACATCGGGTTGGGGTTGACCAGATCCGAGTCGATGAATACCACGATGTCGCCGCTGGTGGCCGCCAACGAGCGCCACAGCGCCTCGCCCTTACCGGGCTGGGGCGGCACCTCCGGCAACGCCTGTTCGCGGCTCACCACTCGAGCCCCGGCGGCAATCGCTCGGATCTCGGTGTCGTCGGTAGAGCCGGAATCGAGCACGATCAGTTCGTCGACCAAGCCATCCACCAGCGGTGAGATGCTGTCGATCACCGATTGGATGGTTTCTTCCTCATCGAGAGCCGGCAGCACCACCGAGATCGAGCGCCCGGCCTTGGCCTCGACCAATTCGTCGATCTTCCAGCGCGGACGGTTCCAGCTGCGGTCGCATAACCAGGTGTCCCCCGGCCGGGCCGGGATGAGGACTCCCTCACTGGTGAGGCCCCCGGTGACCAGATCCGATGCGGTCATGCGAGTCCCCTCACCGTGCGTGTCGGCGGGCGGGTCCCCTGGATCGACGCCACCATTTCCAGGACCCGGCGGGTCGCTGCGACCTCATGCACCCGAAACATGCGCGCACCGGCGGCCGCCGCCAATGCGGTGGCCGCCAGCGTTCCCTCGAGCCGTTCGGTCAGATCCACGCCCAGAGTCTCTCCGACAAAGTCCTTGTTGCTCAACGCCATGAGTACCGGCCACCCGGTCTTAACAAGATCGGCCACGTGCCGCAACAGCAGCAACCCGTGCCAGGTGTTCTTGCCGAAATCGTGAGCCGGGTCGATCAACACGCGGTCGCGGGCAACTCCGGCCGCAACCGCCCGCTCGGCGGCCGCTGTGACCTCGCGAATCACGTCGTCCACCACGCCGCGGGTAGTCGTACCGTAACTCACCCGGAAGGGACGCGTGCGTGGTCGCGCTCCCCCGGTGTGCGCGCATACCAGGCCCGCACCGAATTCGGCGGCCACCTCCACTATCGCGGGGTCAACCCCGGCCCAGGTGTCGTTGATCAGGTCCGCACCTGCCGCACAGGCCCGCCGGGCCACCTCCGAGCGCCAGGTGTCGACGCTGATCACCTGCTCGGGGTAGGCGTCACGGAGCCACTCGACAAACGGCACCAACCGACCGATCTCGGTGTCGGGGTCGACGTCCTGGCCGGGCCCGGCCTTGACACCTCCGACGTCGATGACGTCGGCGCCTTCGGCGACCGCTCGATGTACCGCGTCGCGAGCGGCCGCGTCAGAAAAGGTCGCGCCCTTGTCATAGAACGAGTCCGGGGTGCGGTTCACGATCGCCATGATCAGCGGGCGGTCCCCTGCCACCGGGCGGCCACACAGCGTTGCCTGCACGCCTACATAGTGCCTGGTGCACGAAGAGCCATCGAGCCTGCGTCCACGGCTAGCCGCGGTCTGGCCCGGCCTCGGCGCGCCGAATCACGCTAGCCCTGGGGCCGCTTACCTGCCGCTACCTCGTCGGGATACGCGTCGTAATAGGGCACGTAGCCCTCGCTGCGGCCGGCCAATACGTACAGCGGATCATCGACGTCGGCGCCGTAGGCCTGCTCGCGCAGCTCAACCTTGCGGCTCTTGAACGTCGTGGTGTGCGCCATCGCCTGCACCAGCCGCACGAACAGCGGCAGTGCGTAGGCGGGCAGCTGATCGTAGACGGCGCGGGCCAGGGACTGACCGTCGAACTCGGCGCCGTCGCGTAGCTTGACCGCAGCCATCCCGGCGCGACCTCCGGTGTTGGGCACCTCAACCCCGTAGACCGTGCACTCCTCGACGGAGGGGTCAGACACCAGCGCCGCCTCCACCTGAGTGGTGGCCACGTTCTCGCCCTTCCAACGGAAGGTGTCACCCAGCCGGTCGACAAACGCCGCGTGCCCCATCCCCTGCGGGCTCATCACGTCACCGGTGTTGAACCAGCAGTCTCCCTTCCGGAAGGCATCACGGACCAGCTTTTTCTCACTGGCGGCCGGGTCGGTGTAGCCGTCGAACGGCTGCAGCCTGTTGACCCGGCTCAGCAACAGTCCGGGTTCACCGGCAGGCACCCGACGGACCCGGCCGGACTCGTCGCGCAGCGGGGCGCCGGTGTCCGGGTCGTAGGCCACGTAGGCCAGCGGCATCGGCGAGATCCCGGTGCTTTTGGGCACGTTGAAGATGTTGATGAAGGCCGAGTTGCCCTCGCTGGCGGCATAGAACTCACACACCCGGTCAATGTCGAACCGTTTGGTGAACTCACCCCAGATCTCGGGCCGCAACCCGTTGCCGGCGATCACCCGCACCTTGTGCTTGCGATCGGTCGGTTTGGTCGGCTGGTTGAGTAGGTAGCGGCAGACCTCGCCGATGTAGATGAAGGCGGTGGCGTTGCTGGCGATCACCTCGTCCCAGAAGCGCGACGCCGAGAACGACTTGCCCAGCGCCAACGTCGCCCCGGAATTGATCACCGAGGACACCGCCACCGTGAGCGCGTTGTTGTGATACAGCGGCAGACAGCTGTAGAGCGTGTCGGAGCTCTTCAGCCGTAGTCCCAGCCCACCGAAGACCGCCAGGGCCCGAAGCCACCGGTGGTGGGTCATCACACTGGCTTTGGGGAATCCGGTGGTGCCCGACGTGAAGATGTAAAACGCCGTGTCCTGAGCCTGCACGGCCGACGCCGACGCCGGGTTGTTGGCCGGGGCGGTCGCGGCGAAGCGCTCCAGGTCTTCGATGGTGACCACCTCACCGGCCGCGCCACCGCTTTCGCTGACGGCGCTGACCAGATCGGACTCCGCCACCAGCACCTTGGCATCGAGCAGTCCCAGACTGTGCGCCAGCACCTCGCCGCGCTGGTGGTAGTTGAGCATGCCGGCGATAGCGCCACACTTGACGACAGCCAGCATCGCCACCACCGTGTTGGGCGAGTTGCGCAGCATGATTCCCACGACGTCGCCGGGGCCGACGCCACGCGCGGCCAGCACCGCCGCATAGCGGTTGGCGGTCGCGTTGGCTTCGCCGTAGGTCATCTGTTGGTCGCCGAACTTCAAGAAAACCCGGTCCCCGAAGCGAGCGGCCCGGTCCTGGAACACGGTGCCGATCGACGCCTTGGACTTGGGCCGGGGCAACAGGCCGGTCACCGCCCCCCGCATGATCGACGGCGCGTCGATCAGTAGACCGGGCACCCGCGCAGCGACGTCGGTGAGCTTGACTCGCGTGCGGACATGACTTTGGCGATCGGACAACCTGATCCCTCGATTCGTTCTCAGAGTTCGGCGGCCAGCCTAATCGGGAGCGAATGGTCATCAATAGGCCTCAGCCGGGTGCGCACGCCTGCAACGCGTCATCGAGGTTATCCACCACGATCAACCGCTCCATCGCTGTCCGCGAGACGTAGCCGGTATCGGCCAATTCGGACAGCCAGGCGCGCAGCCCATCGAAGTGGCCCCAGGGATCCAGCACGACGATGCTCTTGTCGTGCATGCCCAGGTATCCCTCGGTCCACACGTCCAACAGCTCGTCGAGGGTCCCGACGCCGCCCGGCAGGGTGATGAACGCGTTTGCGCGGTCCTCCATGACCTGCTTGCGCTCCCACATCGTTTCGGTGACGACCAACTCGTCGGCGTCATGGTCAGCCAACTCGCGATGCACCAGCATCTTGGGAATCACTCCGACCGTCCAGCCGCCGTGCGCCCGCGCCGCCGAGGAGACCGCCCCCATCGCCGAAACGTGGCCCCCGCCCCACACCAACGTCCAGCCCCGGGCGGCGATCGCCGCACCGACGGCGGCGGCGAGCTCCAACAACTCAGGATGTGTCGGCGCGGCTGCACAGTACACCGCCACTGTCCAACGGCCGGGTTCGTCGCTTTTCGCGGTCACATACCGTAACGTAGACCAGCGTCCCCCACCCCGGACAACTTTGGGCCCTATCGCCACGCGCACCCTTGACGCCATAAACTCCGGGCAATGCCAATTCGATGGAACGTCCCCCAACACGCGGCAGCCTTGGAGCAGTTGGACGTTGCGTTGAGCGACCTGGCGCGCCCCGGCGCCGTCATCCTCGGACCTGACGGCGTCGGAAAATCCACCCTGGCGCGATTGGCCGCCGAGCACTTCGCCCAACGGCACCCGGCCACCGTCATCCGCTGGGTAACCGGAACCCCGACCGAACGCACGGTCCCGTTCGGCGCCTTCAGCCACTTGGTGGAGATCGCCGAGCTGGGCAAGCCGGCCGCGTTGTTGCGAGCGGCCCGAGCGTCGTTGGGCCGCAAGGTGCGCCAGGGCGAGCTCCTTCTCATCGTCGACGATGCCCACGATCTGGACATCCTGTCGGCCACGCTGCTGTACCAGCTGGCGCTGGCCGGCGCGGCCCGGATGATCGTCACCGCCCGCGCCGAGGTCGCGCCCGAAGCCATCGCGGCCCTGTGGACCGACAACCTGCTGGATCGGATCGATGTCGCACCGCCGGACGGCAAGACCAAGCAATCCGAGCCCGCCGACGTCGACGAGTTCATCGCCGAGCTGCCCGCGCCGGCCCGAGCGGTGCTGGACTATCTCACCGTCGAGGAGCCGTTGTCGCTGGCCGATCTCACCGTGCTGGCCGGAGAGGGGGCGGTGCAGCAGGCAGTGGAGTTGGGCGCGGCGGAAACCCGCGTGCGCGGAGAACCCGACGAGCCTGCGGTGGTCTACACGGCACATCCTTTGTTCGCCAAACGAGCTCGCGTCGCTTTGGGCGACGACGGTGCGCGACAACGCCGCACCGAATTGGTGACCCTGCTGTCTCAGCACCCCAACGAGCACCTCAGCGATCGGCTCCGGCTGGCGTCGCTGGCTTTGGACACCGACGCTTTGCAGCCGGTGGATGACGTCGTCGAGTCCGCCGAGCAGGCCTTACGGCTCGGCGATCTGACACTGGCCGAGCGGTTGGCCCAGGCCGCGCTGGATCGTTCGGGGGGACTTCAGGCCCGACTGGTGCTGGGCCAGGCGCTGGCCTGGCGTGGCCGCGGCCGAGAGGCCGGCCAGGTACTCACCGCCGTGGACCCCGGCCAGCTGAGCGAGGCGGAGCTGATGGCCTGGGCGGTGCCGCAGGCGGCGAATCAGTTCTGGATGCTCGGCGAGCCGGAGCGGGCCACCGCCTTCCTGCAAACGACGCGCAACCGAGTCACCGATCTGACCGCGCGCACCACCCTCGATGCATTGACGGCAACCTTTGCCATGAACTCCGGAAACGTGCCGCGGGCCATCACGCTGGCCACCGAGGTGCTCGCCGAACCTTCGGCCGACGACACAGCGATCGCTTGGGCGGCCAGCGCCGCCGCATTGGCCTCGGCCCGGATGGGCCGCTTCGCCGACGTCCCGCAGCTGGCGCAACGAGCTTCGGAGGCCGAACATCCCGGTTTGCTGCGGTTCACCGTGGGACTGGCCCAGATCACCACACTGCTGATGGCGGGCGAGGTGGCCCAGGCGCAGGAGCTGGCCCAGCGATTCACCGACTTCGCCGAGCTGCAACAACCGGGCCGCGCCATCGGCGAGGTGTTGCTCGCGCACGTGCTGATCGTCAAGGGGGAATTCGGCGCTGCGGCTGCGATGCTCGAGCCCGCCGCGGCCGAACTCGAACGCACCGGCTATTCCTGGGGCCCGCTGTCGCTGATGTTGTTGGCGACGGCCATCGCCCAGCAAGGCAACATCGCCGAGACAGCGAAAGCGTTGCGGCGAGCTGAAACTCGGCACGGAACGAAGTCTGCGTTGTTTGCCCCCGAGCTGAGCCTGGCCCGCGCCTGGGCCAAGGCGACCGTCCGGGACCAAGCCGGTGCCCTGTTCGATACTCGCGAGGCGGCAAGGGCAGCTGAGCGGGGCAAGCAGTCGGCGGTGGCGTTGTGCGTGTGGCATGACGCGGTCCGGCTTGGCGACACTCGCGCGCTAGCTCCGGTAACCAGGCTGGCCGCCGAGATCGATTGCAAGGTAGGCAATATCGTTGTTCGGCATGCCCGCGCGCTGGCCGACAACGACGCTGGGGCGCTGGCGTCGGTGGCCGATGAGTTGGCCGCGATCGGCATGCACGCCGCGGCGGCCGACGCCGCCGCGCAGGCCGAGCGTGCCGGCGGCCGATAGCGGCACGGTGGACGCGGCTTCGATGGGCTAGGTGCTCAGGTAGCGGCGCAACGTGTCCGCCACAGTGGTGATCGTGGCGACCGGCACTCGCTCGTCGCGGCAATGCGCCAGATTGGGGTCCCCGGGGCCGTAATTGACCGCGGGGATGCCCAGAGCCGCGAAGCGGGACACATCCGTCCAGCCGTATTTCGCTCGGACCTGCCCACCGGCAGCCTCAACCAGTGCTTTGGCGGCGGGTTGCGCCAGACCCGGCAGCGCGCCCGCCGCCGCGTCGGTCTGCTCGATCTGCACGTCGAGCCCGTCGAATACCTCACGCACGTGCTGCAGGGCGGCCGGAACCGACCGGTCGGGGGCAAAGCGATAGTTGACCGTTACCGAAGCCGCGTCCGGAATCACGTTGCCCGCCACGCCACCGTCCACGCGTACCGCCGACAAACCCTCTCGGTATGTGCAACCGTCGATGTCGACGCTGCGCGCCGGGTAGCGCGCCAGCCGGTCCAGCACGGCACTGAGCTTGTGGATTGCGTTGTCCCCCAACCAAGAACGCGCCGAGTGCACGCGGGTCCCGGTCGCGCTGATGACCACTCGTAACGTGCCCTGGCAACCGGCTTCTATGTAGCCCGACGTGGGCTCTCCCAGGATGGCGACATCTGCGGACAGCCACTCCGGGAGCTCCCGCTCGATGCGCCCCAAACCGTTTGCCGCCGCCTCGATTTCCTCACAGTCGTAGAACACCAGCGTCAGGTCGTGCACCGGTTCGGCCACCGTGGCCGCCAGATGCAGAAACACCGCGTCACCGGACTTCATATCGGCCGCGCCACAGCCGTGCAGCTGCCCGTCGGCGCGACGGCTGGGCAAGTTGTCGGCCACCGGCACGGTGTCCAAATGTCCGGCCAGCAGCACCCGCGAGGGCCGGTTCAGCCGGGTCCGGGCAAGCACCGCGTTGCCGTTGCGGATGATCTCGAAGCCCGATGTCTGCGCACGCAACGCCGCCTCTACCTCATCAGCGATGCGCGCCTCATCCCGAGATTCGCTGGGGATGTCGATCAGTGCAGCGGTCAGGTCGATCGGGTCCCCGCGCAAGTCCAGCACGAACCAAGCCTAGTGGGTCCGCCGTCGCGCCGAGCAGACGCAGAGTCGCACGCGGCGGCCGCGCCGGCGTGCGACTCTGCGTCTGCTCGCGGGCGTCAGCACATCTAGTAGCGTGTCGAGGCGTGACTGGAGCAGCAGGCATCGGACTGGCAACCCTGGCTTCCGACGGATCGATCCTGGACACCTGGTTTCCCGCGCCGGAGTTGACCGAGTCAGGTACCAGTGCGACATCACGCCTGGCGTTGTCCGACGTTCCCGCGGAGCTGGCCGCATTGGTAGGCGGCGACGACGACCGCGGCACCGAGGTGGTGGCGGTCCGGACCGTCATCGGCTCGCTAGACGATGTCGCCGCCGACGCGTACGACGCCTACCTTCGCCTGCACCTGTTGTCGCATCGTCTGGTGGCGCCGCACGGGCTGAACGCCGGCGGCTTGTTCGGCGTATTGACCAATGTCGTGTGGACTAATCGCGGACCATGCGCAATCGAAGGTTTCGAGGCAGTGCGGGCACGGTTGCGCCGCCACGGAGCGGTGACGGTCTACGGCGTGGACAAGTTTCCCCGGATGGTCGACTACGTGATGCCCAGCGGCGTGCGCATCGCCGATGCCGACCGGGTGCGACTGGGCGCCCACCTGGCGCCGGGCACCACCGTGATGCATGAGGGTTTCGTCAACTACAACGCCGGAACCCTGGGCGCCTCCATGGTCGAGGGCCGAATCTCCGCGGGCGTGGTGGTCGGCGACGGCTCCGATATCGGCGGTGGGGCCTCGATCATGGGCACGCTCTCCGGTGGGGGGACCCAAATCATTTCCATGGGCAAGCGCTGCCTGCTCGGCGCCAACGCCGGGCTGGGCATCTCCCTGGGCGACGACTGTGTGGTGGAAGCCGGCTTGTACGTCACGGCCGGCACCAAGGTCACCACACCCGATGGCATCACCGTCAGGGCACGCGAACTGTCCGGCAGCAGCAACCTGCTGTTCCGCCGCAACTCGGTGACGGGCGCGGTCGAGGTGGTGGCCCGCGACGGTCAGGGCATCGCACTCAACGAGGTTCTGCACGCCAATTAGTGGGGCCGCATGGGCCGGTAGGCGCATGCCGTTGCGGTGCGCGGTTGCGCACCATCACCACAGGTCCGGCTCGCGATAGAGGTTGGCGGGATCGAATTCCACCGCCCCGCGGGCAGCTTCACCGACGGCGTCGAGGATCTGGTGCAACTGCTCGACTCCGTCGGCACCGACACGCTGTTGGATCGCCCGGTCGAGTGCGGCAGCCGCACGCTGACGCGCGGCCAAGTACTCCATCGCCTTTGGCGTCAGCTCCACGACCTTCTCACGCTGGTCCGTCGGCGACGGGGCGGTCTGCACGTAGCCGCGATCGCGCAGCTCGGCGACGAGCTTGCTGGCCGCCTGGCGGCTGACGCCGAACTGCCTGCCCATCTGCGATATCGTCATAGGTCCCGGCAGCGCATAAAGGGCGAACACATAGTTCATGGAGAAGCGCCGCCGCTCGAAACCCGCGGCCTCCATGTCGGTGTCAACCCGATGAACGTAGCTCCACCACGCAATCCGCAGCGCCTGGCAGAGCGGTGTTTGCGGCGACCGGTAGCCATTTCCGTCAGCCATGGTTGACAATCTAGCCGATTGGCTCTAGTCTTCAAATTGTCAACCATAGATGACAGTTAGGTGGTGAGGATTCCACAACCTGGCATGCAACGACCGGCTCTCCCGGCCACCCATGTCAACAAGCCCGAGTTCTTCAGCGTCGACAGCGCGAGCTTTGTTGGGGAAGCCCCTGCCACCCAGAAAGGAAAGTGAAATGTCAAAGATTCGCACCTTGTCGGCAGGTGTTCTGTGTGCAGTTGGCTTAGCGCTGACGGGAGCCGTGGTGGCACCCGCAGTGGCGTTCGCGGACCCGGGCCCAGCGGCCCCCGTCCACCCGGGGCCGGCCGCCGCGCCCCATCCAGGTCCGGGCGCCCCGGGAGACCCGATGCATCCGGAACCGGGAGTTCCGATGCATCCCGTCCCTCCCCCCACTCACCCGATCTACCACTACGGCGATGACATGACCCACCCGGTCTGGTCTGTCACGCACCCGGTCTGGGCGCTGGCCCCCTAATTGCCGCCTAGTCGGCATCGATGTTCTGCCCCGGTCACTGCTAGCCCCAGTGGCCGGGGCAGAACCTTTTGCCGCGAATGGTGAAGACGTTGGCGGGCTTGCTAATCAGCGTCAATTCCGATTCCGGACACCTCCCCCGCCGGTGAAATGACCCCGTACGGTATCATGACGTTCCAACCTCCACTCGAACTGGCGCCGGCCGACCATCATGGGGCGCTCGGATCCACCGAACTGCTTACCCTGCAGGCGAATTCATTGAAGTGGAGACCGGCGCCCGGCGGGCCCGCGATCCCGTGGTCCACGCCAAGGTCCGGGTTGTGTTTGGCAACGGCCCGTCCCGCCGCGCCGCCGGGACGGGCGCCGCAACTAGGCGGCGGTCAGTGGGGCGCCGGCGGTCTCGGGGAGCAGATAGGTGCACAGCAGGCTGGCGGCCACCAGTGCGGTCACCATCAGGCCGACCGCGGAGCTGCCATAGCTGGCCAGCAGGGTACCGGCGATCAATGGCGGCGCGGCGCCCCCAACGATGCCCGCCACGTTGAGCGCCAGGGCCGTGCCGGTGTAGCGGTAGCGGGTAGCGAACAGTTCCGGGATAAGCGAGGCTGCAGGCCCAAATCCACTGGCGGCCACGGCATACAGCCCCAGCAGCGCCACCGTGAACCCGACGGTATCGCCAGAGCCGATCAGCGGCATTACCAGCGGCGACCAGAAAAGGCCCACTGCCCAGCCGACCAGCATGACGCGCCGGCGCCCGAAGCGATCGCACAGAATGGCAGAAAGTGCGACAAAACCGATGCAGACCAGCCCGCCCAGCACACCGATCAGCAAGACGAGGTTTCGCGAATACCCCAGGTGCAGTTGCGCGTAGGAAGGCAGGAAGGTGCTGGCCAGATACAGGCACCCGAAGGCCGCCAGCATGGCGCCCGCGGCCAGCACTATCTCACGGCGTTGCCGGCACAACACCGCCGCCAGCGGTGCCCGCGCGGCGGCGGTTGATTCCTGATCATCGGCCTGCGCCATCGCACGAGCGAATACCGGGGTCTCGTTGATCTCCAAGCGGACGTACAGGGCGAAGGCGATCAGTAGCGCGCTCAACAGAAAAGGGACACGCCAGCCCCACTGCAGAAACGCCGAACTGCTCTCTCCGATGGTGTAGTTCACCCCGAGAAAGGTCAGACCGCTCACCACAAGCGCAACACCGCCACCGAGCACGGTGAACATGCCGTAGTACCCGCGCTTGTGCGCTGGCGCGGACTCGATACTCAGCAGCGCCGAACCAGCCCATTCGCCGCCGACGGCAAAACCCTGAAGCAACCGTAAGGCGACCAGGATCAGCGGGGCGGACACCCCGATGGTTGCCGTGCTGGGCACCACCCCCACCGTCACCGTCGATAGGGCCATGATCAAAAGGGTGGCAACGAGAGTCTTCTTACGCCCCAGCCGGTCCCCAAAATGCCCGAAGACGGCCGCGCCGAGCGGCCGGGACAGAAACGCCGTGGCAAAAGTCCCCATCGATGCGATGGTCGCCAGGGCTGGACTGAGACCGGGGTAGAAGACCGCCGGAAAGACCAGCGCCGCAGCCGTGCCGTAAATGCAGAAGTCGTAGTACTCGACTGTTGAACCGACGACACAGGCGAGGGCGACCCGACTCATGGGTGTTGCTCCCGAGCTGGGGTCACCGGTCCCGCCGCCGGCCGTCGCGAGGCCAGCTGCATCCACAGTTGCGTACACAGCGACGACGATATGCCGCGACTAGGAGCTTAATCCGTTCTCACGCCGTGAGTTTACTGCCAACATGCTGGACGGTATGCGCCCGCGCCACCAGCTCGCGCCGCAGCTCGTCACGCATCCCGACCCGAAATGCCCTACCCTCCTTGTTAATTAGCTGCGCTCACCAAGATTCGAATCCCGGTCGATCAGCGGGTGTGCTCGCGCCCGATTCCACACCCGGGCGTCCGCCAACCGGCGGCTCGAGCCGCACCAAGCGCCACCCGCAAACTTCCCGACCCTCCGGAATTCCGTTGCCCCCTAGCCTGTTACGACTCGAATCCAAATGACGCGGGCGAGTCCGCCACCACACCGTCGGCGACACCCGACGCCGCATGATTCGCCGACCGACCAACCCACCTGTCAATCACAGTTGACAATGATGGAAAACGGTCTTACTCTCAGATTGTCAACCACATATGACGATCATCGGGTTCGCGGTGACCTCAACACGGCGATGCAGCCATTGGGCCCGAGTTCTTCGGTGTCGACAACACGGGCTCCGTTGAGCCAAACACCCCAGCCCGGAAAGGAGTGGGAAATGTTGAGAATTCGCACCCTGTCGGCGGGTGTCCTGTGCGCCCTGGGCCTCTCTTTTGCAGGGGTACTGGTGGGACCGGCCATCGCCTCCGCTGCCCCCGGGAACCTGGGGCCGATACACCCCGGCGGAGGACAAATCCACCCCGGCGCGAGTCTCGTGCACCCGGGCGAGGGCCCGCTGTGTCCCGGCGAAGGCCCGCTGCACCCGGGCGAAGGCCCGCTACGCCCTGGCGAAGGCCCGTGGCGACTGGGTGAAGGCCCCTGGCGCGAAGGCGAAGGCCCCTGGCGCGAAGGCGAAGGCCAGTGGCGCGAGTTGTCGCCGCAGAACCACCCGATCTACCACTACGGCAATGACGTGACCCACCCCGTTTGGTCTGCCGCCCACCCGGTCTGGGCGCTTGCCCCCTAGTCCTTTGATCTAACTGGCACACTGCCCCCGGCCATCGCTTAATGGCCGGGGGCAGACCCCGTTGGCCGGCCGGGTGACCATCCCGACATAGGCCGCCAAGTCGGCAGGGCCGCAATGTTCGCCGGCAGCCGGCACATCACGAACCCGCCATCGGCACTATCCCGCGGCTGGAGGGCATGGTATCACATAGGCCTTGGGCGTGACTCGCAGCACACCGCTAACGCCGTTGCCCCCGTTGCCGGCCAGCTGCCCAAATGGCATGCCGGGCAGCGGGGCCCCGTGAGCGCCCTCAACAGCACCGGTTACCGGCGAGATCGGCAACGCCCGGGCCGCCGGGACAACCGACTGGTTTGCTTCGGCCCATGCCTGCGGCACCTTCAGTCCGCCAACCGACAGCGCCAGGCCTACGCCGCCCTGTGGCGCCCAACCCCCGATCCCCGCGGGACCTCCCCCGCCAACCATCGACACCGCGTTCCTAGCCGCGTGTTCGACCGCGGTTTCGGCAGCCTTGCTAGCCGAAGGAATGAAACCCTTGACGCTATCGCCCATGGTCTTGAAGATCGATGCGCCTGAGTTCGCCATCGACAAGTGGGTGTTTTCCATCCCCACGATGGTGCTGAGGTTCGACAAGGAAAAGCTCGAAGTAACGCTTTGAAGCAGCGACTTCGGTGCGGTCGCGGTCGACGCCCCTTGCGGAGCAGGCGCGGCGAGCTGTTGCAGGGCTTGGGGAACGTTGGACATCAGCTGGCCGGCCGCGGCGGAATCGATGGCCTGACCGACGGCGGCGGTCTGGTTGACGAGCCCACCAGCGTTGGCAACTTCCGGAGCCTCTTCAAACGGCGTCAGCGTCTCGGCTAGCATCGCGGCCGAACCCGCGTAGCCATACATCGCGGCGGCGTCCTGGGCCCACATCTCGCCGTACTCAGCCTCGGTAGTCGCGATCGCCGGGGTGTTCTGGCCGAAGATATTGGTTGCGATCAGCGTGACCAATTGAAGGCGGTTTTCGAGGATCAACGCCGGGGGCACCGTGGCCGCGAACGCGGACTCGTAGGCCACCGCCGCTCCCCTGGCCTGGTTGGCCGCGAGTTCGGCCTGCGTGGCGGTGGCACCGAGCCACGCGACATATGGCGCGGCGGCGGCCCCCATCAAACTTGCCGACGCGCCCACCCACTGCCCAAACGCCAGCCCCCAGATCACCGATTGGCAGGAGGACGCGGCGCTGTACAGATCGACGGCCACGCTGTCCCACGCCTCAGCGGCGACCAGGATCGAGCCCGAACCCGCGCCGGCGTACATCTTGGCGGAATTGATCTCCGGTGGTAGCGAACCGAAATCCATCAATGTCTGTCCCTCTCCTCGAATGTCGTCAGGTCAGGTCTATTGAGATGCCACGGCGTTGGCGGTTTCGGTGCTCAGGTACGAGGCGGCACTGGTCGCCAACGTGGCCCCGAAATGCTCGTGAATCGCGGCCGCCTTCGCGCTCACCATCTGGTACATCGCCGCATGCGTCGCAAACTGCGTCGCAAGCAGTTCGGAAACCTCATCGGCGGCCGGCGGCAACACCCCGGTCATTGGAGCGGCGGCGGCATTCCCGGCGCTCAATGCCGCTCCGATAGACCCCAAGGTGCCTGCCGCCGCAGCCAACGCTTCGGGTCGAGCCGTAACAGAAGACACGTGCTTACCTCCTCGTGGAGCCGGGTGTTGGCCCGGCGGTACGGGTTATCGCTGAGCCGGCGTTGGCTCCCGTCCTCCGCCACTGGATGGGGGTTGGCGGTAACGAACTGACGACAATGCTTGCCAACTTGCGGCGCCCGGAATAGGTACATTCCCCCCGAACAGTGCGGACCGAAGGTGCACAATGCACCCGCCCGTCGGGCCCGAGGTGAATTGTTCTCAATTCACCGTTGCGCGCGGTGCAAATTGCACACAGCTATCGAGTGGAAGGTCACACCAGGGGTTCGGCCGGCGCAACGAGGTTGCGCACCACGCAGGGGTCTATCAGGTCGACGAACAAGAATTCGGGGGTGTACCGGGCTGCCCCGTTGGCCACTAGCCCGCGGCGACGGCGGGGTCTACCAGCGCTCGCCAGGCGCCGCGATTGCAGCAACAGCCCACCCAGCAAAAGGAATTACGTCCCAGACGCTCAACTCAAACGCCAGGGAACGCCGGAGCCCTGGCAATTCCCCGGCCACCGCCTCCGGCCGCAACGGCACCACGGTGTCCTCGGCAGCTGTCTGTTCGGCACCATCTTGTTGATCCTGCGTTGGCGCCGACCGCTTCGATTCCGTTCCGGCCGGCGAAGAACGCAGCGGCGACGCGGGAATTCCGGTAGTACCGGTGGCCCGCGTTGCCTGAGGCTTCGATCCCGGTGCGGCCGCCGCGGCAATGCCGGGATCCGCCGTCGGCAAAACCGCCATTTGCGGTACCGGCGCTTCGACTTCCTCCGGCGCCGGAGCCGCTGCCTCGGGTTCTGGAGCCGCGGGGGCGGTCTCTCGGACCGGCGGGCCGGCGTTCACCGGCCCGGATTGACCACCACCGGCCGCCATCGCGGCGCGGGCGGCAGCCATGCCAGCGATCGGCATGGCCATGGCTCCCATCCCGGGAGTCGCCGCGCCGGCACTGGCGGCCATTCCGCCACCGCCACCGCCGACACCGCTACTCGCGCCATCGACGACACCGCCCGGGGCCCCCATGGCACCGGAATCTGCGCCGCCCCCACCACTGGCGTAACCGCCCGCACCAACCAAACCGGCACCTCCGGCACCGCCACCAGCAACAACGCTGGAGCTGGCGTCACCACCAGCATTGGCGCCGGCGGTGTCGCTGCCCGCACCCGCGCCACCTTGGCTCCCAGGGCTCCCAGCGGCGCCGCCCACCATCCCGGACCCGCCGGCAAAGCCACTACCGGCACCGGCACCGCCCGCCAGGCCGGAGGCAAGCCCCGGCAAGCCCTTCAGCACGGATTGCCACGGCACCACTTACGCCGCCACCGCCGACACCCCGGAGTAGTACCCGGACATCGCCGCAACGTCGGCGGCCCACATCTCTTCGTAGATGGACTCGGCAGCCGCTATCGCCGGTGCGTTCTGACCGAACAGATTCGACATCACCAGCTGCACGAATGCATTGCGGTTGGCCGATATCGATGTCGGAAGCACCGTTGCGGCCTGCGCCGCCTCGAACATGCTTGCCACGGCCCGGGCGTTGCCCGCCGCTCCAGCCGATTGCGCCGCGGCCGCGGCCAACCAGCCCGCGTACGGCGCCGCCGCCGAGGCCATCGCCATCGCCGCCGAACCCTGCCAGGCCTGACCCGCCAACCCTGCGGTCACCGAAGCAAACGATTGCGCCGCGGTGCTCAGCTCCTCGGCAAGCCCCTGCCAGGCCGCGGCCGCCTCCAGCATCGGCGCTGTGCCAGCACCAATAAACATTCGCTGAGAATTGATCTCCGGTGGCAGCACAAAGAAACTCACGGCATCAATCCTCCCAGATCGCGGGGCAGTATTGCACTGCCTTTCGCGAACTCCCCAGCGACAACCCGCCAGCAGCAAACATTAGCAACAAGTGGTGCCAGTTATCCGACGGTTTACCTGACTTTCATAGGAATCCGCACCGGCACTCGACGGCAACCAGCTACGTCAATCGGCGGCAATCGCCGATGCCGCGACCCCGCGCTGACCCTGGCCGCTCATCACCGTGACCAGCAAGCCAGGCGCGACGCGGCCGCGCATCCTGGGGATGTCCACCAGGTTGACCCCCCGGCAGGTAGCCCCGCCGAAGCGCGACTATGTTGAAGGTCACTGTGACGGCCCACACGCCCGGTCCGTCACAGCAGCCCAGTCAGCCGCCCGGCCGCCGTGCTGGCGGCCCGTACGACGGATCATGGAGCGACTTGAACGCTTACATACCCATCCTGGTACTGGCGACGCTCGCCGCCGGCTTCGCCGTGGTCTCGGTTGTGATCGCAAGCCTGGTCGGACCGACCCGCTTCAACCGGTCGAAACTTGCCGCCTACGAATGCGGAATCGAACCCACCGAGGCGCAAGCCGGGGCCAGCGGCCGCGGAACAGCGAGCGGGCAGCGGTTCCCGATGAAGTATTACCTGACCGCAATGTTGTTTATCGTCTTCGACATCGAAATCGTGTTCCTCTATCCATGGGCAGTCAGCTTCGATGTACTGGGGACGTTTGCTCTAGTTGAGATGGCGATATTCATGCTCACGGTGTTCGTGGCGTACGCATACGTGTGGCGCCGCGGGGGCCTGACGTGGGATTGAGGTAGGTCGTGGGACTGGAAGAACAGCTACCCGGCGGAATCCTGTTGTCGACAGTCGAGAAAGTAGCGGGCTATGTCCGCAAGAACTCACTGTGGCCGGCAACGTTCGGGCTGGCATGCTGCGCAATCGAGATGATGGCAACCGCGGGGCCGAGGTTCGACATCGCCCGGTTTGGGATGGAGCGGTTTTCGGCGACGCCACGCCAAGCGGACCTGATGATTGTGGCGGGGCGGGTCAGCCAGAAGATGGCGCCGGTGCTGCGCCAGATCTACGACCAGATGGCCGAGCCGAAATGGGTTCTGGCCATGGGCGTGTGCGCATCGTCGGGCGGGATGTTCAACAACTACGCGATCGTGCAAGGCGTGGACCACGTTGTTCCGGTCGACATCTACCTGCCCGGCTGTCCACCCCGTCCGGAAATGCTGTTGCACGCAATCCTCAAGCTGCACGAGAAGATTCAGGAAATGCCGCTGGGCGTCAACCGGGAACGCGCCATCGCCGAAGCCGAAGAGGCGGCGATGTTGGCCAGGCCCACTATCGAGATGCGTGGATTGCTGCGATGAGCTCGCCAGACCAGAACCCATCAGACGCAGCGGGCCAAACCGGCTCCTCCAATGAAGAAGTGGTCGACGTGCGTCGCGGCATGTTCGGCGTCAAAGGCACCGGCGACACCTCCGGATACGGGCGACTGGTGCGCGAGATCGTGCTGCCGGGCAGTAGCCCCCGCCCGTACGGCTTCTACTTCGACGAGATCGCCGATCGCCTGGCCGAGGCGCTGAACCGCGACGGCGTCGAATTCGAGGATGCCATAGAGAAAGTCGTGGTCTATCGCAACGAGTTGACCCTGCACGTTCGCCGCGAGGCCCTACTGCGAGTCGCACAGTCCCTCCGCGACGAGCCGGAATTGCGCTTTGAGCTGTGCCTGGGAGTCAACGGGGTGCACTACCCGCATGAGACCGGCCGCGAACTACACGCGGTTTACCCGCTGCAATCGATCACCCACAACCGTCGCCTGCGGCTGGAAGTGTCTGCCCCCGACAGCGATCCGCATATCCCGTCGCTATACGCCGTCTACCCGACCAACGATTGGCACGAGCGCGAGACATACGACTTCTTCGGCATCATCTTCGACGGGCATCCCTCGCTGACGCGAATCGAGATGCCTGACGACTGGCAGGGGCACCCACAGCGCAAGGACTATCCACTCGGCGGCATCCCGGTCGAATACAAGGGCGCGCAGATACCCCCGCCCGACGAGCGAAGGGGTTACAACTGATGACGAAACAAGAAGAGAAATGACCGACACCGAAACCGTGCTGGTCGCGGGCGGACAGGACTGGAACGAGATCGTCGAGGCCGCCCGCGGCGCCGACCCCGGGGAACGCATCGTCGTCAACATGGGGCCCCAGCACCCTTCCACCCATGGGGTGCTTCGGCTGATCCTCGAGATCGAGGGTGAAACCGTCACCGAGGTCCGGTGCGGAATCGGCTACCTGCACACCGGAATCGAGAAGAACCTCGAATACCGGTACTGGACTCAGGGCGTCACCTTCGTGACCCGGATGGACTACCTGTCGCCGTTCTTCAACGAGACCGCCTACTGTCTGGGTGTCGAGAAACTCCTGGGCATCACCGACGAGATTCCCGAGCGGGTCAACGTCATCCGGGTGATGATGATGGAGCTCAACCGGATCTCCTCGCACTTGGTCGCATTGGCCACCGGCGGCATGGAATTGGGTGCCATGACACCGATGTTCGTCGGTTTCCGGGCCCGCGAGATCATTCTCAGCCTGTTCGAGTCGATCACCGGCCTGCGGATGAACAGCGCCTACATCCGGCCCGGCGGTGTGGCACAGAACCTGCCACCGGATGGGCCTACCGAGATCGCCAAAGCCATTGCAGATCTTCGCCAGCCGCTGCGCGAGATGGGGGATCTGCTCAACGAAAACGCCATCTGGAAGGCGCGCACCCAGGACGTCGGCTACCTGGATCTGGCCGGATGCATGGCCCTGGGCATCACCGGCCCGATCCTGCGATCCACGGGGCTGCCCCACGATCTGCGCAAGAGCGAGCCCTATTGCGGCTATGAGAACTACGAGTTCGACGTGATCACCGCTGACGGTTGCGATGCCTACGGCCGCTACATGATTCGTGTCAAAGAGATGTGGGAATCGATCAAGATCGTCGAGCAGTGTCTGGACAGGCTGCGGCCCGGGCCGACCATGATCGAGGACCGCAAACTGGCGTGGCCGGCCGATTTGAAGATGGGGCCCGACGGCATGGGCAACTCACCCGAACACATCGCCAAGATCATGGGTAGTTCGATGGAAGCCCTGATCCACCACTTCAAGCTGGTCACCGAGGGGATCCGGGTGCCGGCCGGTCAGGTGTATGTGGCCGTGGAATCACCGCGCGGCGAGCTCGGCGTGCACATGGTCAGCGATGGCGGCACCCGCCCCTACCGCGTGCACTACCGCGACCCCTCATTCACCAACCTGCAAGCGGTTGCAGCAATGTCCGAAGGCGGGATGGTTGCCGACTTGATTACCGCGGTCGCCAGCATCGATCCCGTGATGGGAGGGGTGGATCGGTGAACGCGCCACAGAGTCAGCCGGTATTCGTCCGGCTCGGACCGCCACCCGAGGAGCCCAACCAATTCACGGTTGAGGGCGCCCCGCAGGCCTACCCGCCGGATGCGCTGGCACGGCTGGAGATCGAAGCCAAGGAGATCATCGGCCGCTATCCCGACCAGCGCTCCGCGCTGCTGCCGTTGCTGCACCTGGTGCAGGGCGAGGACTCCTACCTGACCCCCGCGGGCCTGCAGTTCTGCGCAAATCAGTTGGGCCTGACCGGAGCCGAGGTTTCGGCGGTGGCCAGCTTCTACACCATGTATCGCCGTGGGCCGACCGGCGAATACCTGGTCGGCGTCTGCACCAACACCCTGTGCGCGGTGATGGGCGGCGACGCAATCTTTGAGACCCTCAAAGACCACCTCGGCGTCGGCAACGACGAGACCACCTCCGATGGCTCGGTCACCTTGGGGCACATCGAATGCAACGCGGCCTGCGACTACGCGCCGGTGGTGATGGTCAACTGGGAATTCTTTGACAACCAGACACCGGAATCGGCGCGCGAACTCGTTGACTCGCTGCGCTCGGGCGAACCGATCGCGCCTACCCGGGGCGCTCCGCTGTGCGGCTTCCGCCAGACATCGCGCATTCTGGCCGGCTTGCCCGACACCCGGCCCGACCAGGGCCAGGGCGGTGCGGGTGCCGCGACATTAGCCGGACTGCGGGTGGCGCAAGACAACGACATGCAGGCACCGCCGGCACCTGGAGGGCAGTGATGACTTCCCAGGCAACACCTTTGACGCCGGTCATCAGTCGTTACTGGGACGACCCCGAGTCGTGGACGCTGGCCACCTACCGTCGCCACGACGGGTACCGGGCGTTGGAGAAGGCCCTGGCCATGGGGCCCGACGCGGTGATCGGAACGGTGAAGGACTCGGGTCTGCGCGGACGCGGCGGCGCCGGCTTCTCCACCGGCACCAAGTGGTCGTTCATTCCGCAGGGCGATGCCGGTCCCGCGGCCAAGCCCCACTATTTGGTGGTCAACGCCGACGAGTCCGAACCCGGCACGTGCAAAGACATTCCGCTGATGCTGGCCACACCGCACGTGCTCGTCGAGGGCGTCATCATCGCCGCCTACGCGATCCGGGCCAGCCACGCGTTCATCTACGTGCGTGGCGAGGTGCTGCCGGTGTTGCGCCGCCTGCAGAACGCGGTGGCCGAGGCATACGCCGCGGGCCTGTTGGGCCGCAACATCAATGGCTCCGGATTCGATCTGGAACTGGTGGTCCACGCCGGCGCGGGTGCCTACATCTGCGGCGAGGAGACCGCGCTGCTGGATTCGCTCGAGGGCCGGCGCGGTCAGCCACGCCTGCGGCCCCCCTTCCCCGCGGTTGCCGGGCTCTACGGCTGCCCGACGGTGATCAACAACGTCGAAACGATCGCCAGCGTCCCGTCCATCATCCTCAACGGCGTCGACTGGTTCCGCTCGATGGGCAGCGAGAAGTCGCCCGGCTTCACCCTGTATTCGCTGTCCGGCCATGTCACCCGGCCCGGACAGTACGAGGCCCCGCTGGGGATTACCCTGCGCGAATTGCTCGACTACGCCGGCGGGATACGGGCCGGGCACCAACTGAAGTTCTGGACGCCGGGCGGATCGTCGACCCCATTGCTCACCGACGAGCACCTCGATGTGCCGCTGGACTACGAGGGCGTCGGCGGCGTGGGGTCCATGCTGGGCACCAAAGCGTTGGAGATCTTCGACGAGACCACCTGTGTGGTCCGTGCGGTGCGGCGCTGGACCGAGTTCTACAAGCACGAATCATGCGGCAAATGCACCCCGTGCCGAGAAGGCACGTTCTGGCTGGACAAGATCTACGCGCGCCTCGAAACGGGCAAGGGCACCCGCGAGGATATCGACAAGTTGCTCGACATCTCGGATTCCATCTTGGGAAAGTCGTTCTGCGCCCTGGGTGACGGAGCTGCCAGCCCGGCGATGTCCTCGATCAAGCACTTCCAAGACGAGTACATCGCCCACGTCGAACAGGGCGGTTGCCCCTTCGATCCCCGGGACTCCATGCTCACAGCAGGCCGGAATACCGCGAAAGGGACTGGGCCACAATGACAAGTGCGGCCAATACCAAGACCGGCGACGGGGTGAGCCAGCCGGAGCTGGTGACGCTGACTATCGACGGTGCCGAAATCAGCGTTCCCAAAGGAACTTTGGTTATTCGGGCCGCCGAGCTCATGGGTATACAGATCCCACGGTTCTGTGATCACCCGCTGCTCGAGCCGGTCGGCGCGTGTCGGCAATGCCTGGTCGAGGTGGAGGGGCAGCGCAAGCCGTTGGCGTCGTGCACCACCGTCGCCACCGACGACATGGTGGTTCGCACCCAGCTCACGTCCGAGGCCGCCGACAAGGCACAGCACGGCGTGATGGAATTGCTGCTGATCAACCACCCCTTGGACTGCCCGATGTGCGACAAGGGTGGTGAATGCCCGCTGCAGAACCAGGCCATGTCCAACGGGCAGCCCGAGTCGCGGTTCACCGACGTCAAGCGCACCTTCCCCAAGCCGATCAACATCTCCGCGCAGGTGTTGCTGGACCGCGAACGCTGCATCCTGTGCGCCCGGTGCACCCGGTTCTCCAACCAGATTGCCGGGGACCCGTTCATCGACATGCAGGAGCGCGGCGCCCTGCAGCAAGTCGGCATCTATGCCGACGAACCGTTCGACTCCTACTTCTCGGGCAACACCGTGCAGATCTGCCCGGTGGGTGCGCTGACCGGGACCGCCTACCGGTTCCGGGCGCGCCCATTCGATCTGGTCTCGAGCCCCAGCGTCTGCGAGCACTGCGCATCGGGGTGTGCGCAACGCACCGACCATCGCCGCGGCAAAGTGCTGCGCCGGCTCGCCGGTGATGACCCTGAAGTCAACGAAGAGTGGAACTGCGACAAGGGCCGCTGGGCGTTCACCTACGCGACCCAGCCGGACGTCATCACCACTCCCCTGATCCGCGACACCGACGGCAACCTGGTCCCGGCATCGTGGTCGCACGCCATCGTGGCAGCGGCCCGGGGCCTGCAGGAAGCCCGCGGCCGCACCGGTGTGCTGGTCGGCGGCCGGGCCACCTGGGAGGATGCCTACGCCTACGCCAAGTTCGCGCGAATCACCCTGGACAGCAATGACATCGACTTCCGGGCCCGGCCGCACTCGGCCGAGGAGGCCGACTTCCTGGCCGCACGTATCGCGGGACGGCCGGTAACCGTCAGCTACGCCGACCTGGAATCCGCGCCGGTGGTGTTGCTGGTCGGGTTCGAGCCGGAAGACGAGTCGCCGATCGTGTTCTTGCGGCTGCGTAAGGCGGCGCGCAAAAACGGTCTTCCCGTTTACGCTCTCGCCCCGTTCGCCACCCGCGGCCTGCAGAAGATGTCGGGCCGGCTGATCAAGACCACTCCCGGCGCCGAGCCCGCGGCGCTGGACGCCCTGGCCACCGGCGAGCTAGGTGACCTGCTGGCGACGCCGGGCGCGGTCATCATGGTCGGCGAGCGCATGGCCACGGTGCCCGGTGGATTGTCCGCCGCGGCACGGTTGGCCGACAGCACCGGCGCCCGGCTGGCCTGGGTACCACGGCGGGCCGGGGAACGTGGCGCGCTGGAAGCCGGCGCGCTGCCCACGCTGCTGCCCGGCGGCCGTCCGCTGGCCGATGACACCGCCCGCTCGCAGGTTCGTGCGGCGTGGCACGTTTCCGACTTGCCGACCGCCCCTGGACGTGACGCGGCCGGCATCCTGGCCGCCGCCACCGACGGGGACCTGGACGCCCTCCTGGTGGGAGGCTTGGAGCCCGACGACTTCGCGGACCCTGACGCGGTGCTGGCCGCGCTGGACGCCGCCGGGTTCGTGGTCAGCCTGGAACTGCGGCACAGCCCCGTCACCGAGCGCGCCGACGTGGTGTTCCCGGTCGCGCCGACCACGCAGAAGTCCGGAGCGTTCGTCAACTGGGAGGGCCGCTACCGGGAATTCGAACCGTCGCTGCGGGGCAGCACCCAGCAAGCCGGCCAGTCAGATCACCGGGTCCTCGACGCGCTGGCCGATGAGATGGGCGTCTATCTAGGGATGTCGTCGGTCGAGTCGGCGCGCGAAGAGCTCGCGGCGCTGGGCAACTGGGATGGCAAGCACGCCGCCAGCCCCCATGTCACTGCCGCCGGTGCGGCCCAACCCGCGGCGGGTGAGGCCATCCTGACGGGCTGGCGGATGCTGCTCGACGCGGGGCGGTTGCAGGACGGCGAACCCCATCTGTCCGGCACCGCACGCCCACCGGTGGTGCGTCTGGCGGCAGAAACTGCCGCCGAGATCGGCGCCGCCGACGGCGACGCGGTGACCGTCAGCTCGTCACGTGGCTCGATCACCTTGCCGCTGAACATCACTGACATGCCCGAACGGGTGGTGTGGCTGCCCCTCAACTCGCCTGGTTCGGCGGTGTATCGCCAGCTGGGCGCGGGGATCGGCAGCGTCGTACGAATCGGCGCCGGCTCATGGCCCGCACCAGCGACGATGCAGAGCGAAGCGATGAACAGGAGTGGCGCCCATGACCGATTTCGGACATGACGTCTGGTGGCTGGTCGTCGCCAAGGCGATCGCCATCTTCGTGTTTCTCATGCTGACGGTGCTGGTGGCGATCTTGGCCGAACGCAAGTTGCTGGGCCGGATGCAATTGCGCCCCGGCCCAAACCGGGTGGGGCCCAAGGGCTCGCTGCAAAGCCTGGCCGACGGAATCAAGCTGGCGCTCAAAGAGAGCATCACCCCCGGCGGCATCGATCGATTCGTTTACTTTGTCGCCCCGATCATCTCGGTGATTCCCGCGTTCACCGCGTTCGCGTTCATCCCGTTCGGTCCGGTGGTGTCGGTGTTCGGGCATCGCACGCCGCTGCAGTTGACCGATCTGCCGGTGGCGGTGCTGTTCATCCTGGGCCTGTCGGCGATCGGGGTGTACGGCATCGTGCTCGGCGGCTGGGCATCCGGATCCACCTACCCGCTGCTGGGTGGGGTGCGTTCGACCGCACAGGTCATCTCCTACGAGGTGGCCATGGGGCTGTCGTTCGCGGCCGTGTTCCTCTATGCCGGCAGCATGTCGACCTCGCAGATCATCGCCGCACAGGATCGCGTCTGGTACATCTTCCTGCTGCTACCGTCGTTCGTGATCTACCTCATCTCGATGGTGGGCGAGACCAACCGGGCCCCCTTCGACCTGCCCGAGGCCGAGGGTGAGCTGGTGGCCGGTTTCCACACCGAGTACTCGTCGCTGAAGTTCGCGATGTTCATGCTCGCCGAATACGTCAACATGACAACGGTTTCGGCGCTGGCGGCCACGTTGTTCCTGGGCGGCTGGCACGCGCCATGGCCGTTGAACCTGTGGCACGGGGCCAACGCGGGCTGGTGGCCGGTGCTTTGGTTCACCGCCAAGGTGTGGGGATTTTTGTTCATGTACTTCTGGCTGCGCGCCACGCTCCCTCGGCTGCGCTACGACCAGTTCATGGCGCTGGGCTGGAAGCTGCTGATTCCCGTCTCGCTGGTGTGGGTGCTGATCGCGGCGGTGATCCGGACCCTGCGCAACCAGGGCTACCAATACTGGACACCGGCGCTGGTGGTCAGCAGCATCGTCGTGGCCGCAATCCTGGTGATGTCGCTACGAAAACCGTTCAGCACGCCCAACGCCGTGACAAAGGCCCGGCGGCGCGGCAAACAGCCGGCCGCCGGCCCCGACGAGCAAGGCGCCTTGGAACCGCTGTTCCCGACGCCGCCGCTGCCCATGAAGCCGCTGGCTCAGCCAGTTGGTGCGAGCAAGGAGAACGCCCGTGGCTAAATTCCTGGACTCCATTGCCGGATTCGGCGTGACCTTCGGGTCGATGTTCAAAAAGACGGTCACCGAGGAGTACCCGGAGAAGCCGGGTCCGGTAGCTCCCCGGTATCACGGCCGCCATCAGCTCAACCGCTACCCCGACGGCCTGGAGAAATGTATCGGTTGCGAGTTGTGCGCCTGGGCCTGCCCGGCTGACGCGATCTACGTCGAGGGCGCGGACAACACCGACGAGCAACGGTTTTCCCCGGGTGAACGCTACGGCCGGGTGTATCAGATCAACTACCTGCGCTGCATCGGTTGCGGTCTGTGCATCGAGGCTTGTCCGACCCGGGCGCTGACCATGACCAATGACTACGAGTTGGCCGACGACAACCGTGCCGACCTGATCTATGAGAAGGACCGGCTGCTGGCCCCGCTGCAGCCCGAGATGACCGCGCCGCCGCATCCCAGGGCTGCCGGCGCCACCGACAAGGACTACTACCTGGGCAACGTGACCGCCGAAGGCTTGCGCGAAACACAGAAAACCGGAGAGTCGCGGTGACTTCGACCCTGGCTTCCAGTCTGGCCGCGGACACCATCACCGTTACCTCGACCGGTGAGGCGGTGACCTTCTGGATTCTGGGTGCGCTGGCGCTGGTCGGCGCGCTCGGGGTGGTGATGGCCGTCAATGCCGTGTACTCGGCGATGTTCTTGGCGATGACGATAATCATTTTGGCCGTGTTCTACATGATCCAGGACGCGCTGTTCCTGGGGGTGGTCCAGGTCGTCGTCTACACCGGCGCGGTGATGATGCTGTTCTTGTTCGTGCTGATGCTCATCGGTGTGGACTCCGCGGAGTCGCTCAAAGAGACGCTGCGCGGGCAGCGGGTCGCCGCGCTGGTGATCGGGGTCGGATTCGGTGTCCTGTTGATCGCCGCCATCGGCAATGTGGCGGCCGGAGGCTTCGCGGGGTTGACGGCCGCCAACGCCAACGGCAACGTCGAGGGCTTGGCGGCGCTGATCTTCTCGCGCTACCTGTGGGCCTTCGAGTTGACCAGCGCACTGCTGATCACCGCGGCCATCGGCGCGATGGCGCTGGCCCACCGGGAGCGCTTCGAGCGCCGCAAGTCCCAACGCGAACTCTCCCAGGAGCGCTTCCGCCCCGGCGGTCACCCCACACCGCTGCCGAACCCCGGCGTCTACGCACGCCACAACGCGGTCGATGTGGCCGCGCTGCTGCCCGACGGCTCCTACTCCGAGTTGTCGGTCCCGGGGATCCTGCAGACCCGCGGGGCGGATGGACTCCAGACGCCTTCGCCCGAGGCCATCACAGGTGGTGCGTCATGAATCCCGCCAACTATCTGTATCTTTCGGCGCTGCTGTTCACCATTGGCGCCTCCGGGGTGTTGTTGCGCCGCAATGCGATAGTCATGTTCATGTGTGTCGAGCTGATGCTCAACGCCGTCAACCTCGCGTTTGTCACGTTCGCCCGAATGCACGGGCATCTGGACGGACAAATGATCGCGTTCTTCACGATGGTGGTCGCAGCCTGCGAAGTCGTCGTCGGTCTGGCCATCATCATGACGATTTTCCGTACCCGCAAATCGGCGTCGGTCGACGACGCGAACCTACTCAAAGGCTGATAGCGCCACAGTGACGAACTTTCTGGGGACTCAACACACCTGGCTGCTGGTGGCGCTGCCGCTGGCGGGTGCCGCGATCTTGCTGTTCGGCGGTAGGCGGACCGACGCGTGGGGACACTGGTTGGGTTGTGCGGCGGCCCTTGCCTCATTCGGCGTTGGCGCGACCATGCTCGCCGACCTCGTGGGGCGCTCCGCCGACGATCGGCTCATCCACCAAACGGTCTTCACCTGGATGCCGGTGAGCCAGCTGCAGGTGGACTTCGGACTGCAAATCGATCAGCTGTCCATTTGCTTCGTGCTGCTGATCACCGGAGTCGGATCGCTGATCCACATCTACTCGGTCGCCTACATGGCCGAAGACCCCGATCGCCGTAGGTTCTTCGGCTACCTCAACCTGTTCTTGGCCTCGATGCTGCTGCTGGTGGTCGCCGACAACTACGTGTTGCTCTACGTCGGGTGGGAAGGCGTGGGCCTGGCGTCCTACCTGCTGATCGGCTTCTGGTACCACAAGCCGTCGGCCGCCACGGCGGCCAAGAAGGCGTTCGTGATGAACCGGGTTGGCGACGCCGGGCTGGCTTTGGGCATGTTCGTCATGTTCAGCACCTTCGGCACGCTGTCCTACGCCGGGGTCTTTGCCGGTGCGCCGGCCGCCAGCCGGGGAGCGCTGACCGCGATGGGTTTGCTGCTGCTGCTGGGGGCGTGCGCCAAGTCCGCCCAGGTGCCGCTGCAGGCCTGGTTGGGCGACGCGATGGAGGGCCCCACCCCGGTATCCGCCCTGATCCACGCCGCCACCATGGTGACCGCCGGGGTGTACCTGATCGTGCGGTCCAACCCGCTCTACAACCTGGCGCCGGACGCACAGCTGGCCGTGGTCGTGGTGGGTACCGTCACGCTGCTGCTGGGGGCGGTCATCGGGTGCGCCAAGGACGACATCAAACGCGCGCTGGCCGCCTCAACGATGAGCCAGGTCGGCTACATGGTGCTGGCCGCCGGCCTGGGCCCGGCCGGCTACGCGTTCGCGATCATGCACCTGCTCACCCACGGTTTCTTCAAGGCCGGACTGTTCCTGGGATCCGGATCGGTCATCCACGCGATGCATGAGGAACAGGACATGCGCCGGTACGGGGGGCTGCGCGCCGCCCTGCCCGTCACCTTCGTCACCTTCGGGCTGGGCTACCTGGCGATCATCGGTGTGCCACCCTTCGCGGGCTTCTTCTCCAAGGACGCGATCATCGAGGCAGCGCTGGGCGCCGGCGACACCCGCGGCTATGTGCTCGGCGGCGCGGCCCTGCTGGGAGCGGGGGTCACCGCGTTCTACATGACCCGGGTGATGCTGATGACCTTCTTCGGTGAGAAGCGGTGGGCGCCGGGAGCCCACCCGCACGAGGCTCCGGCCCTGATGACCTGGCCGATGATCCTGCTGGCCTTCGGCTCCGTCTTCTCCGGTGGTCTGCTGGCGATGGGCGGCACGCTGCAGCGTTGGCTCGAGCCCGTCGTCGGAGCCCATGAGGAAGCCACCCATGCGCTCCCGACCTGGGTCAGCACCACGGTGGCGCTCGGTGTCGTCGCCGTCGGTATCGCGGTCGCCTACCGGATGTACGGCACCGCTGCCATCCCCCGGGTGGCCCCCGTCCGGGTTTCGGTGCTGACGACGGCCGCGCGCGCCGACATGTATGCCGATGCCTTCAACGAGGAGGTGTTCATGCGCCCTGGCGCGCAACTGACCGACGCGGTGGTCGAGGTCGACAACGCGGGTGTGGACGGCTCGGTCAACGCTTTGGCCGGATTGGTGAGCATGACGTCGAATCGGTTGCGACGAATGCAAACCGGCTTCGCCCGCAACTACGCGTTGTCGATGCTGGCCGGTGCAGTCCTGGTGGCCGCGGTGCTCTTGGCGGTGCAGCTGTGGTGAACTCACACGTACCGTGGCTGACGCTGCTGTGGCTGGTCCCGCTGGCCGCTTCGGTGCTCATCATCATGCTGCCCCCGGGGCTGCGCCAGCTCGCCAAGTGGACCGGCCTGATCGCCAGCGTCGTGACGCTGGCGGTGTCGGTTGTCGTCGCTACCGGGTTCAAGCCGAGCGGCGAGCACTACCAGTTCGTCGAAAACCGTTCCTGGATCCCGGCGTTCGGCGCCAGCTACACGCTCGGGGTGGATGGCATCGCGGTGGTGCTGGTGCTGCTGACCACGGTGCTGATCCCGCTGCTGCAGATCGCCGGCTGGAATGACGGCGGCGAACGCACCAGGGGTGTGCACGCCTACGTCGCGTTGACGCTGGCCATCGAGTCGATGGTGCTGATCTCGGTGGTCGCGCTGGACGTCTTGCTGTTCTACGTGTTCTTCGAGGCCATGCTCATTCCGATGTACTTCCTCATCGGGGTTTTCGGGCAGGGCCGCGCGCGCTCCGGGGCCGCGGTGAAGTTCCTGCTGTACAACCTGTTCGGCGGGCTGATCATGCTGGCAGCGGTCATCGGGCTCTATGTGGTGACCGCCCAAAACGGGTCTGGAACTTTCGACTTCCGCGACATCGTGGCCGGCGTGCAGGGCGGGCATTACGGCGAACATCCGGCGGTCTTCAAAGCCTTGTTCCTCGGATTCATGTTTGCGTTCGCCATCAAGGCCCCGCTGTGGCCCTTCCACCGCTGGTTGCCCGATGCGGCGGTGGAGTCCACGCCGGCGACCGCGGTGCTGATGATGGCGGTGATGGACAAGGTCGGCACGTTCGGCATGCTGCGCTATTGCCTGCAGCTGTTCCCGGACGCCTCAACCTATTTCCGCCCGTTGATCGTGACGCTGGCCATCATCGGCGTGATCTACGGCGCAGTCGTGGCGATCGGTCAGACCGACATCATGCGACTGATCGCCTACACGTCGATCTCGCACTTCGGGTTCATCATCGCGGGGATCTTCGTGATGACCACCCAGGGCCAGAGCGGTTCGACGCTGTACATGCTCAACCACGGACTGTCGACGGCCGCGGTCTTCCTGATCGCCGGCTTCCTGATCTCGCGCCACGGCAGCCGGGCGATCGCCGACTACGGCGGTGTGCAGAAGGTGGCTCCGGTGCTGGCCGGCACCTTCCTGGTTTCGGCCATGGCCACCCTGTCCTTGCCCGGCCTGGCCCCATTCATCAGTGAATTCCTGGTCCTGCTTGGCACTTTCAACCGCTACTGGCTGGCCGCAGCCTTTGGCGTCACCGCGCTGGTGCTTTCCGCCATCTACATGTTGTGGCTGTACCAACGCGTGATGACCGGACCGCTGGCCAAGGACAACGAGCGCATCGGTGACCTGGTGCCACGCGAAATGATCGTGGTCGCGCCGCTGATCGCGATGCTGCTGATCCTCGGGGTCTATCCCAAACCCGTGCTCGATGTCATCAACCCGGCGGTCGAGCACACCATGAGCACCATCGGCCAGCACGATCCCGCGCCCAAGGTGCCACACCCGGCTTCGGGCGTGAGCGCCCCCCGGACAGCCGAAGGACCACACGAATGATTTTGCCCAGCCCAAGCATCGAATACTTCCTGCTGTGTCCGATGCTCATCGTTTTCGGCATCGCCGTCGTCGGCGTGCTGGCCGAGGCGTTCCTGCCGCGCCGGCTGCGATACGGCGCGCAGGTGACACTGGCCCTGAGCGGGTTGGTGGCCGCATTCGTCGCGGTCATCGTGGTGGCCCGGTCGATTCCGGTGACTGGCCGCCGCGCCGTGCTCGGGTCGATGGCAGTGGATCGGCCAACGCTGTTCTTGCAGGGCACGGTGTTGCTGGTGGCGGTGATGGCGGTCATCTTCATCGCTGAACGCAGCGCCCACCGGGTGGCCGCCCAGACCAAGACGGCGGTCGCCGCGGGCAGCGGCGGACTCGACTCCTTCACGCCGCAGGCTTCGGCCGTGCCCGGCAGCGACGCCGAACGCGAGGCGCAACGTGCGGGGGCAGCGCAAACCGAAATCTTCCCGCTGCTCACGCTTTCCGTCGGCGGCATGATGGTATTTCCCGCGGCCAACGACCTGTTGACCATGTTTGTCGCGCTCGAAGTGCTCTCCCTGCCGCTGTATCTGATGTGCGGACTGGCGCGACACCGCCGGTTGCTGTCGCAGGAATCGGCGCTGAAGTACTTCCTGCTGGGCGCGTTCTCTTCGGCATTCTTTCTCTATGGTGTCGCGTTGCTCTATGGCGCTACCGGCTCGCTGACCCTGACCGGTATCCGGGATTCGCTGGCGGCACGCAGCGATATGTCCATGGCCTTGGTGGGCGTCGGTCTGCTGTCGGTCGGTCTGCTGTTCAAGGTTGGCGCCGTCCCCTTCCACTCGTGGATTCCCGATGTGTACCAAGGCGCACCCACGCCGATCACCGGGTTCATGGCGGCGGCCACCAAGGTTGCCGCTTTCGGCGCCCTACTTCGGGTGGTCTACGTGGCGCTGCCCCCGCTGCACGATCAGTGGCGGCCGGTGCTGTGGGCGATTTCGATATTGACCATGGCGGTTGGCACCATCACCGCGGTGAACCAGACCAATGTCAAACGGATGCTTGCCTATTCGTCGGTCGCACACGTCGGCTTCATCCTGACCGGCGTGATCGCCGACAACTCGGCGGGTCTGTCGGCGACGCTGTTCTACCTGGTTGCCTACAGCTTCAGCACGGTGGGCGCATTCGCCATCGTCGGCTTGGTCCGCGACGCGGACGGGGTCGAGGACGCCAACCTGTCCCATTGGGCGGGGCTGGGTCAGCGCTCCCCGATTGTGGGCGTGATGCTGTCGATGTTCCTGCTGGCCTTCGCCGGCATCCCGCTGACGAGCGGGTTCATCAGCAAGTTCTCCGTGTTCAAGGCCGCCGCCGAGGGCGGTGCGGCTCCGTTGGTGGTCATCGGTGTCATCTCCAGCGGAGTGGCCGCCTACTTCTACGTCCGGGTGATCGTGTTGATGTTCTTCACCGAAGAGTCCAGCGACACACCGCAAGTGGTGGCGCCCGGCATCTTGAGCAAGGCGGCGATCGCGGTTTGTGCGGCGGTCACTGTGCTGCTGGGGATCCTGCCGCAACCGGTGCTCGACCTCGCCAACCAGGCCGCCCACTTGCTGCACTGAACCAGCTGTGGGGTGACCCGGCTGGTGACTCACGGGGGTAATCGCCCCTACCAGCGGGCTAGAGGTGGAAGAACCCCGACTGGTTGTCCATGGTGTTGAAGAAGCCCGAAGTGAAGGCTCCTGAGCTGAAGACGCCCGAGGTGAACGAAATGGTGATGAACGGCGCCACGTACACATAACCGTTGTCACCGGAGTTTGCGATACCGATGTTCAGAAAGCCGTTGTTGAACAGCCCCCTGTTGAGGCCGCCCCCGGAGTTACCGATGCCCGCGGTGCCGGGGCCCATGTTGAAAAAGCCCGATGTCCCCTGGTTGAAATGAATGAGGATCGGCGGCGCCCGCGGCGGAAGCGTCTTGGTGGTTTCGTACTGGGCGTTTTGGATACCGGAGGTATCGACACCGGAGTTGTTGAAGCCGGAGAGTCCGGCACCGGTATTGCCGAAGCCCGAGTTCGGGCCAGCCTGGGTGGCGGAGCTCGCGATGGACGTGTTCAGGTTGCCCGAATTGAACAGACCGGTATTGATGTCCCCCGAATTCCCCCATCCGGTGTTGGTGCTGCCCGAGTTGAAGTCACCGGTGTTGACGTCGCCAGCGTTGAAGCTGCCGGTGTTCGACAGGCCCGAGTTTCCGAAGCCGAAGTTGCCGCCGCCACCGTTGCCGAAACCGAAATTGCCGCCTCCCGCGTTCCAGGCGCCGAAGTTGGCGGCACCAGCGTTCTGAACGCCCGTATTGACGCTGCCGGAATTTTCGAATCCCGTGTTGGTATCACCGGAGTTCAAGAAGCCGTAGTTACCGTTGCCCGAGTTGAAGAAGCCCACGTTGTGGTCACCAGAGTTGAAGAACCCGATGTTGTTGCTTCCCGAGTTGCCAAAACCCGTGTTGGCGAGTCCGGTGTTCAACGCGCCAATGCCCATCTGGTTGTCGCCGGTGAGCCCAAAGCCAATGTTGTTGTTACCGGTGTTGGCAAACCCCACGTTGCCATCTCCGAGATTGGCGAAACCAAAGTTGTTGCTGCCAAGGTTGGCAAAGCCGCGGTTGGTGTCGCCGATATTTCCGCTGCCGATGTTACTGCTGCCGGTATTACCGTTGCCGAAGTTGTGACTGCCGAGGTTGCCACTGCCGACATTACTGTCACTGCCGACCGATGAGAGCACCCCGTTTCCGCTACCCAGATTCGAATTGCCGTAGTTGCCGCTGCCCAGGTTTCCGTCGCCGTAGTTGCCACTGCCGACGTTGGAGCCGCCGGTGTTTCCGCTCCCGAGGTTGAGGTTGCCGATGTTGCCGCTGCCCAGGTTGTTATCCCCGGTGTTGCCGTTGCCCAGGTTGAAGTCGCCAATATTGCCCAGCCCCAGGTTGAAAGCGGGAATTGCCGATGCGGCGGCCTGTAGCTGAGCTACCCCCGGTAGGCCCGAGATCCATTGCTGTAGCCCCGCCTCCCAGGACGGCAATGCTGCCGCTTCCGCCGACGCCCCACCGTGATAGCCCACCATCGCCGCCACATCCGCGGCCCACATCTGCTCATAGGCGCCTTCGGTCGCAGCGATCGCCGGCGCATTCTGCCCAAACAGATTCGACATCACCAACTGCACAAACACATTGCGATTGGCCGCCACCGCCACCGGATGCACCATCGCCGAGCGCGATCCCTCAAAAACCTCGGCAACCGCCCTGGCCTGGGCCGAAGCCCCCACCGCACGCGCCGCCGCCGCGCTCAACCAACCCGTATAGGGCGCCGCCGCAGCCGCCATCGCCGCGGCCGCCGCACCCTGCCAGACCTGACCGGCCAGCCCCGAAGTCACCGACTCAAACGACCGCGCCGCGGTCCCCAATTCCTCAGCCAGCCCACCCCAGGCCACCGCGGCATCCAGCATCGGCGCAGCCCCAGCACCGGCAAACATTCGCACCGAATTGATCTCCGGCGGCAGCAGCAAGAAGCTCATCACTCAGTCCTTCCGTGAACCACACCAAGCGTCTGTCCGCGGCGGTTCGCCATGACACGTGGCCATGCGCTCCGCTCGACCAGTAGCAATAGACTGTAGGCAAAACTTGCCGCTTTGCCAGCGATTCTGTCAAATTCCGTCGGTTTCTGGGCAATTGCACGAGAAATTGCTCGAATCCGGCTGCCGATCGTGCACACAATTCCAGAATGCTATTTCAATTTATCGCGCGCATTGGCACGGCCCCCGAAATATCCCGCCCCGCATGGCCGGCCCGACGTTGTGGCGGCGGCCGTCGATGCACCGGCTCCTACCAAACCGCCCCGCCACCCTCACCGCGGCACCAAGCGACATGGGCATGGGCATGGGCATGGGCATGGGCATGGGCACTCATGGGCACTGCAGCTTCACCAGTGCGGGCTTCCCGAGACCCACGCTAGCTGAGTGGAAATCCCCGGCATTGCGGTTGCCCACGCTTCTAGAACCCGCGTTGTTATCGCCGGAATTCTCATAGCCCGCATTCTCCGCGCCACCGTTGCTTAAACCGGGTCGCCATCTCCCGGTTTGAAGAAGCCCACATTTGGATCTCCGGAGTGGAAAATGCAATATTGCTGTTACCCGGATTACCGAAACCCATATTTCTGCCGCCGGTGTTCAGTTAACCAATAAAATTCAAGGGCCAATGTTTTCGCCGCCGAGGTTCCATTCGCCAGTGTTTGCCCGAGCCGGCGTTGACGGTGGGCAACGTGAACAGCGCCCGCTTCGACCGTGTGCACGGCCACGCGCCTCATGAGCAACCGACTAGGCAGCGCAGATTGCTGGGCGCCACCAGGCGTGACCAATGGCTGGCGCGGAGCCGCCGGACGGATCTTCCGATACGGGAGCCCCTAGGACTGCCCGAAGAAGCCCGCCGTGTTGTCGGTTTCGTTGAACGCTCCTGATGAGCTATCACCCGAGTTGGCAAGGCCGGAGCTGCCGTCGCCGGAGTGCCCGAAGCCCGAACTACCCGAACCCGTCACATTGAAGCCCGTGTTGAACGAGCCGGTATTCCCGACTCCGGTGTTGAATCCGGTCCCGGCATTGTTGAAGCCGACCTGATACTCACCCGTGTTCCCGAAGCCCGAACCGACGCTGAAGAAGCCCGTGTTCATGTTCTGGAAGCCGGATACGCCGCCGCCGAACATCGCATCGTTGGTGTTATTGAAGCCGGACACGTTGTCGCCGGTGTTCCCGAAGCCTGACTGGGTGGCACCGGCTGGGGTGTCGGCGCTGCCCACGGTGGTGTTGAAATCACCCGAGTTGAGGAAGCCGGTGTTGACGCTGCCGGCGTTGCCGCCGCCAGTGTTGAGGTCACCCGAGTTGAAGAATCCCGTGTTCCCACCGATGAACGTGGCTGAGCCCCCGGAATTGAAGAAACCGGTGTTGCTGTAGCCGGCGTTACCGGAGCCCATGTTGGAACCACCGGCATTGCTATCACCCACATTGCTGGAGCCCGCGTTGTTGAAACCGAGGTTGTTGGCGCCCGCGTTACCGAAACCGGTGTTGAGCCCGCCTGAATTCCAGAAGCCGGAGTTCACGCCGCCGGAGTTGCCAAAACCGGTGTTGCCGTCCCCGGAGTTGAACACCCCGACGTTGCCGCTGCCGGAGTTGAAGAATCCGATGTTGTTGTCACCGGAGTTGCCGAAACCGAAATTCCCGGTGCCCGCGTTCAACGAACCGATGCCAGAGCTCCGGCGTTCCCTGGAACCGATGCCGACCTGGTTATCTCCGCTGAGACCGAAACCGATGTTGTTGTTACCCACGTTGCCGAATCCGAAGTTGTTATTTCCGATATTCGCCAACCCGATGTTGGACAAACCGATGTTGGCGCTGCCGAGGTTGAAGGCACCGAGGTTTGCGTCACCGATGTTGTTCCCGGTGCTGAACGACACGGGGTCCATGCCGTTGGCGTTGCCGAAGTTTCCGCTCCCGAAGTTGCCGAGACCGAAGTTTCCGTTCCCCAAGTTTCCGCCGCCGAAGTTGAGGTTGCCGTTGTTGCCGCTACCGAAGTTGGTATTGCCGATGTTGCCATTGCCCAGGTTGGCGAAACCAAAGTTCCCACCACCGAGGTTGAGGTTGCCGATGTTGCCGCCGCCCAGGTTCAGATTTCCGAAGTTTCCGCTGCCCAGGTTGAACGAGCCGTTGTTTCCGCCGCCGAGATTCCACTGGCCCGAGTTGCCCAGGCCAGTGTTGACGGTAGGCAAGTTGAACAACGCTGCCGCGGGCGCCGCCGCCGCTTGACCTATGCCGGGCAACCCCGACAACGCCTGCTGCCACGACGGCAGCCCCGACGCGGCAGCCGAGGCGCCACCGTGATACCCGACCATCGCGGCCACGTCCGCGGCCCACATCTCCTCATACGTGCCTTCGGTCGCCGCGATCGCCGGCGCGTTCTGACCGAACAGATTCGACATCACCAACTGCACAAACACGTTGCGATTGGCCGCCACCGCCAGCGGATGCACCATCGCCGACCGTGCCGCCTCAAACGCAGACGCCACCATCTTGGCCTGCCCGGCCGCCCCCGCCGCCCGGGCCGCCGCACTCAACCAACTGGAGTAGGGCGCCGCGACCGCCGCCATCGCCTTGGCCGCCGCGCCCTGCCACGCCTGACCCGTCAATCCTGAGGTCACCGATGCAAACGACTCCGCCGCCATCCCCAACTCTGCCGACAGCCCATCCCAGGCCACCGCTGCCTCCAACATCGGCGCGGACCCCGCGCCAGCGAAGATTCGCAATGAATTGATCTCCGGAGGCAACACTGCAAAGCTCATCAGCCCATCCCTTTCTCGAAGTCGCTACAGACCGCGGCCCCGCACCCGGACACGTCCACATCTGGCCCTGCTCAGACGGTCGGCCCCTGGACCCGGCCTGTAGAACAGGACTCTAGGAAAATCGGAGTCCGATATCCGGGGTTTCGCGAAATTTCTTTTACGTGCCGGAAATACGCCAGTCCGCGCCGGCCCGCAATCCTCGCCGGCGCCGCAAAAACGTTCAGTGCAGAAACGGACGGGTGGCCAATACATAGATTGCCAGCACCGCCAACGGCGCCGCCAATGGCAACCACGGCACCTGCAGCGGAAATGCGGTGGCCGCCAGGCCTGCGAACGCAAATCCAAGGGCGGCAACGATAGTCGGCCAGGTAGCCATCGCGACGCCGGCGGGAGCCCCGGCCGCGTGCCGGCTCACCAGGTAGGCCACGGCGCAAAGGCCACACAGTGCGGCAAGCAATTGCGGCGGCGCCGACAACACCAGCGCCAGCACCGTCAGCAATACCGCAACCGTTGCCGCCGTACGCACCAAGATTCCCGCTACCAAGGCAATGACGGCTCCGGCCAGAGCGACGATTACCGGCCCCTGAGCTCCGGCACCGGCGGCGCCCACCATGAGCAGCCCGAATACCGGGGACAGGACTCGACTGCCGGTTCCGGCCACCGATCCCATGTCAGACGCTCCCCCGCACGCCGTCCGCGGATCCGACGGCGGCGATACCGGCCCCTGAGCTCCGGCACCGGCGGCGCCCACCATGAGCAGCCCGAATACCGGGGACAGGACTCGACTGCCGGTTCCGGCCACCGATCCCATGTCAGACGCTCCCCCGCAGCCGTCCGCGGATCCGACGGCGGCGATCGGGCAACGCCCCCATCGACTGCTCGAGTGCACGGTTTCCCGGCCAGTCGAGTACGTCGACGCCCACCGTTGCCATGTCCCGATACATCCCGGCACGCTGCAGCGCCCACATCCGGACCACGAGCGGGTCCTGCTCCCCCTCGAAAGGAGCGCCGTCGAGTACGTCCACGGCAACCACGACATGGCCCCGCTTACGCAAGTCGATCAGCGCCAGCGCGAATTCGGTGTCCAGCAACGTGGAGAACGCGATGACAATGGCCCCGGTCGGAACGGCGGCACGCGGAGCGAGTGTCCCGGTCGTCTTCTCGAACCGGTCGCCGCTACCGAGCACGGTGTCGAGCACCCGATAGAACTGACGTTGGCCGATGTCGGCTCCCATCCACCGCGGGCGATTGCCGCCCAGCGCGATGATCCCGGCCCGATCACCATTGCGCAGGGCGGTCTGAACCACCTGAGCCGCCCCGCGCGCTACTCGCTCGGTGGCTTCGCTGGCCGGGCCCGGCGGCTGCCGGTAAGTGTCGATCAGCACGATGACGTCGGCGGCTCGGTCGGTCAACCGCTGCGTCACATGCAAACGTCCGCGCCGCGCGCTGACCGCCCAGTTCACCGCCCGCAGCTGGTCCCCCCGGAACATAGGGGCGAATGTCGGCGTATTCGACGCCTGGGCCGATGTACCGGGTGAGGTGGGCACCCAACCGGTCGAGCAGCTCGGTCTGCGGAATGGCCGTCGGCTGCGGCGGTGTGAGCGGAAAGACGACCACCTGGGCGGCCTCGACCGTCCCATCGCCTATCAACAGCCCGCCGCGCGCGACGACATCGACGCGCGCCTCGATGGGATAGCGGCCCCACCGCCGTGTCACCACCTCAACGCTTTTTACCTGGCGTGAACTCGACGCGTCGATGTCGAGCTGCATGCCGGCCGGCGCCCGGACGGTGACCAGGACCGCCTCGCTTCCCTCCCCGGCCGCCGAATCCACTGTTGCCCAAACCTTCACGCCCACCCGCTCGTCTTCAAAGCAACGCTGCAGATCGGGCTCGGCGTGCACATGAACGGTCGGGACCGGCCGCTGCCAGTAGATCGAGCACAGCACGCCGAGCAGTGGCGCCGCGAACGCGATCAGTTGCCACCGGCCGGCAATGAGGGCGGCGGCCAGGGCCACTCCGGCGCACGTGGCGACGGCCAGCGTCAGTGGCGAAGCACGCCAGCGCAACTCGACATCACGAGTTTGGATCACATCGCGCCGTCGCTCATCGGCTTCCCGCATTGGTGCGCGGAACGGGCAAGCGCCGCAACAGTTCTGCGATGACATCGGCTCCCTGGATCTTGCGCACCCACGTTTCCGGACGCAAGGTGATCCGGTGCGCGATTGACGCGGTAGCCAGCGCTTTGACGTCTTCGGGGATCACGTAGTCGCGCCCGAGTAGCAGCGCCCGGGCGCGGGAGAGCTGGACCAGGTCGAGTTCGGCCCGAGGGCTGGCACCGACGGCGACCTGCGGATGGTTGCGGGTCGCGGTGGCCAACGACACCACGTACTGCAAGACATCGTCGTGAACGGTCACCTGCTCGACCGATTCCCGCATGGCCAACAGGTCGTGCAGGTCCACCACCTGGTTCACCGTCGCCTCGGCTGACCCGCGTTCGAGCCGGCGCCGCAGCATCGCCGTCTCATCCTGTTCGGAGAGGTAGCGCAGTTCGAGCCGGATGGCGAACCGGTCCAGCTGCGCCTCCGGCAGTGGATAGGTGCCCTCGTACTCGATCGGGTTGTCCGTGGCCAACACGATGAACGGCATGGGCAACTTGTGCGTTTGGCCGTCGATACTGACCTGTCCTTCGGCCATCGCCTCCAGCAGCGCCGCCTGGGTCTTGGGCGGCGTGCGATTGATCTCGTCGGCCATCAGCAGGTTGGTGAAGATCGGCCCCGCCCGAAACTCGAAGCGACCCGATTGCATGTCGTAGATGGTGGAGCCGAGCAGGTCTGCCGGCAGCAGATCGGGAGTGAACTGCACCCGTTTGAACTCCAGCCCCAACGCGGCGGCAAACGAGCGCGCGATCAACGTCTTACCCAGGCCGGGGAGGTCTTCGATGAGAACGTGGCCCCGAGCCAGTACCGCGGTGAGTATCAGGGTCAGTGCCGCGCGTTTGCCGACCACGACGCGTTCGATCTCATCGATCACCGCCTCGCAGGCAGCGGTCGTCAGCGCGGCCGGCATGGTCATGTTCGGCTCACATCCGCTCCCGCTTCAACTCCCGATGCCAAGGGCCTGTCACACCTGCTCCAACCGCTGCAGTATCGCTTCGAGGGTCGCACGACCGGGACCGGCCTGGCGATCCCCGGTGCGCGCGACATTGTTCGGATTGACCCACTCCCACAGGTCCTCCCCGAACAGCATGCGCCCGGTGGCGTGAAATGCCGCCGGATCTTTGGCTTGCCGCTGCCCGGTCGCGATTTCGTATCGTCGCGCGAGCATCGGACGCAGATGCCGGTCCCAGTCCGCCCGGGTGGATTCCGACCTACGGATCGTGGTCTCGGTACCCGACAGCCAGCGACGCAGTCCGTCGCCCACGTCATCGGGGTCCGTCTCCGCCGGCGGCGCCATTGCGTGCCCCACCACTCGACGAATGTTGAGCAGCACCAGGGCGACGGCCACCCCCGAGGCCGCCAGGACCAGTCGGTGGTCACGCACGGCCAGCGTCAGCAGCTCCACCGCGACAATGAGCAAAACGCCCAGCACAATAAGCCTTTTCACATTTCATCGCCTCGGCCGGTCGAGGCACCCACGGGCGCCGCGAGTTCGTCGAGCACTAGCCGCAGAACGCGCACCGCCAACTCGCGGTGGCCCTCGTTCATGACATGCGTGCTGAACCGCGCTTCAGCGAACAGGTTCACCAGCTGTACGGCGTTATCGGCCTGCAGCGCATGATGTTGCACTGCGCGCGCCAACACCTCGGTTGGGGTGTCGAAGTCGCGCGGCGCGGCCGCGGGGACATTGGCCAGTTCGCGTTCCATGGCCGCATAGCAGGCGATGATCGCCTCGCGTGGATCGCGCTCGAGGTCGGCCATCTCGGCCAGTCCGACTTTGGCCGCCCGCACCAGCAGTTGCGAACGTTGCGGCGGCTCCGGGGATTCGCCGGCAACGTCGGTGTGGGTATTGGAGGTCTCGGCACGCCATCGGCGCCGCCACAGAACCGCCACCGCAGCCAGGATGGTCAGGAGCAACGGCGCTGTTGCTGCGAGCAGAATTTCGAGGGTATTGATGTTGTCGTCGGAAGGCTGTTGTGGTTGTTGCGGCCTGGGCGCACCGTCGCCGGTCGGCGCCGGCACGCCGGGATCGGAAGCGGGCGCCGACGGCGCGACTTCGTCCGGGGTAAACAGGCGCGACAGCAGCAGCGTGAACAGCAGATAGGCGGCAATCACCGCGAGTCCGATCAGCAACACCCGCCAACTGGTTCGTCGGTGTCCGCCGCCAAGCATTTGGGCGAGGTCCCCCGCGCTGGGCGCCACTGCGCGCGGATCCCGCAGCCGCGCAATGATGGCGAATGCCATCAAAGCGACACTGCCGCTCAAGACCGCTATGACGAATACCAGCGCCGGACGGCTGGTAGCCGGTTCGGTGTGAGAGGTGCCATCGTCGTCCGGGAGATAGCCGCGCAGGGCAGCGGCAACCAGAATCAGCAACACGATCAGCGCAACAACGCGTCCCGTCGGCTTGTCAATTCCGGGCATCGGCACACACCTGCCTGCCGCCATCTGCGGCATGGTATTTGTTCATAGTTGCACGTCAGGAGTCCGCGCCGCCAGGAACACGCACACTATCGCTGGCCGCCTCGGCGCCCTGGGCGCTAGTCGCGCCCGAACGCCCGAAAGCTACCGTCGAGGACTTCGTGATGGCCGATGGTGCGCCCGGTAACCAGGTCGGCGTCCACCGACGCCAGCACCACGGCCGCCCGCGCGAATTCCTCCGCCGAAGCGGTGTCATCGAATTCGCGTGCGTAATAGGACAGCCCCGGGGTCGGAATCGGCTTCGAAGGCGCCAGCGCGTTCACCGCTATGTGGTGGTCGGCGAGATCGAAAGCCGCACATTGGGTCAGGTGTTCGAGCGCGGCTTTGGAGCCGCCGTATCCGGGCAGGACGCCGCCGCTGCGGTCAGAATAGGGCCCGTCGCCGGGTAGCCGGGATGCCACCGAAGTGATGTTGATGATCGAGCCGGCCCCCGCCGCGATCATGTCGGGGCAGCTCAGTTGCATCAACTCGTATGCGGCAAAAACCGAAGTCTCGAAGTGCCGGCGGTACGCCGCCAACGGGACGCTGACGAATCCGGGCCAGCCCGGCTTGCCGACCGCGGCTCTGCTGGATTTGGCGCGCGGTGCCGCACCGGGCACCGGTGGCCGTCCGGGGGCGGTGAACGCGGCGTTGTTCACCAGAATTGTGATGGGGCCCAGGCTGTCCCGGGCCGCCGTCACCAGCGCCGCGACGTCGTCGCGGTCGGTCAGATCGGCGCGCACCTCCACCGCACGTCCCCCTGCCGCCTCGATCTGGGCGACGGTGTCACCGATGGTTCCGGGCAAGCGGCTGTCCCACACCTGCTCGGTACGCCCGGCCACGACAACGGCGGCCCCTTCGGCGGCCAAGGCAAGCGCAATGGCGCGCCCCAGCCCACGGCTGGCGCCGGTGACGATGGCCGCCCGCCCGGCGAGCGCACCCGTCACCGGGTCACACCATGCACGAGTATCGCGGTGGTCTGATCCACCCATGCCTCGTCGAGCATCTGGTCCGGATACAGCAGTACCCGCAGCATCGTGGCTCCCCCGATCAATTCGATCATCCGGTTCGGATCCACGTCGGGATGCGCCTCGCCACGGTCGACGGCCTCCTGCAGCCGGATACGCACCGTAGCGAACAACTCGGTGAAACGCGACAGCACCCGGGCGTTGAGGTCGGCGTCCGCGGTCATGTCGGCGACCAGCCCCGGCAATGCGGCTCGAACCACCGGGGTGGTGAAGACATCGCGCGTCGCCGCGACCATCATCCTGATATCTCCGGCGAAGTCGCCGGCCGGAGCCGACAGCGCGCTGGGCGTCACCGGAAACGCGGCCTCATGGACCAGCTCGGCCTTGCTCGACCACCGCCGGTACAACGCAGACTTGGTGGTGCCCGCCCGCTCCGCGACAGCAGCCAGGCTGAGGTTGGAATAGCCGATTTGCACAAGCAGTTCCATGGTCGCGCTCAAAATGGCAAAGTCGATGCGGGGATCCCGCGGCCGCCCGGCGCCGGGGGCCTTGTCAAGGGAAGAGGGGTCTGCTTTCATAACGCTACCTACCGTATCGTAATTGCCTCTTGAAGGAAGCAGCTGTGGCCAACGAAACGCCGGTCGAAGATGTAGCCCACCTACAGCGCTCCAGCCGCGACATGACGACTTTGCCGGCAGTGATGGCACGGTGGCTGGCGGGCGTGCTGCCCGGCAACGCGGCACCCGAGGTGACCGTGGAAAGCGGTGTCGACTCGACGGGGATGTCTTCGGAAACGATCATCCTGACCGCACGTTGGCACGAGAATCACCGGCCGGTGCAGCAGAAGCTGGTGGCCCGGGTGGCGCCGGCCGCCGGAGATGTGCCCGTGTTCCCCAGCTACCGACTCGACCACCAATTCGAAGTCATCAAGCTGGTGGGTGAACTCAGCGACGTCCCGGTGCCCCGAGTGCGCTGGATGGAACCCACCGGAGAAGTGCTGGGGACGCCGTTTTTTCTGATGGACTACGTCGAGGGCGTGGTACCGCCCGACGTGATGCCCTACACGTTCGGCAACAACTGGTTCGCCGATGCGCCGGCCGAGCGGCAGCGTGAACTACAGGACGCCACCGTCGGACTGTTGGCCATGCTGCATTCAATACCGAAGCCGCAAGACACATTTGGCTTCCTGTCCGACGGGCCGTCCGGTGACACCGCGCTGCGCAGGCATTTCGACTGGGTGCGCTCGTGGTACGACTTCGCGGTACCTGGCATCGGCAACTCCGCGCTGATAGAGCGGACCTTCCAGTGGCTGCAAGAGCACTGGCCCAGCGAGGTGGCCGCACGCGAACCCGTGCTGCTTTGGGGCGACGCCCGGGTGGGCAACGTCTTGTACCGCGACTTTCGGCCCGTGGCGGTACTGGACTGGGAGATGGTCACGTTGGGACCCCGCGAACTCGATGTCGTGTGGATGATATTTGCGCACATGGTTTTTGAAGAACTTGCCGGATTGGCGACGTTGCCCGGGCTGCCCACGGTGATGCGCGAGGACGACGTACGCCGCACCTACCAGCGACTCACCGGTACCCAACTTGGTGACCTGCACTGGTTTTACGTCTATTCCGGAGTCATGTGGGCCTGCGTCTTCATGCGCACCGGGGCGCGTCGGGTGCATTTCGGTGAGGTGGAAAAGCCCGACGATGTCGAATCACTTTTCTACCACGCTGGATTGATGAAACGTCTGATCGGAGATGAGCGCTGATGCCGCAACCACTTGGCCCCCTCGACGAGTACCCGGTACATCAACTTCGCCAACCGATCGCCTGGCCCGGCTCCTCCGACCGCAATTTCTACGACCGCTCCTACTTCAACGCCCATGACCGCACCGGAAACATCTTTGTGATCAGCGGTATCGGCTACTACCCCAACCTCGGCGTCAAGGACGCGTTCCTGCTGATCAGGCGCGGGGATACCCAAACCGCGGTGCACCTTTCGGACGCGATCGATCAGGACCGGCTGCACCAGCATGTCAACGGCTACCGGATCGACGTGATAGAGCCGCTGCGCAAGCTGCGCCTGGTGCTGAACGAAACCGAAGGCGTGTCAGCCGATCTCACCTGGGAGGGGTTGTTCGACGTCGTTGCGGAGCAGCCGCATCTGCTGCGGTCCGGCAACCGGGTGACCCTGGATGCGCAGCGCTTCGCCCAGCTCGGCACCTGGAGCGGCCAAATCCAGGTCGACGGGCAGCAGATCGACGTCGACCCGGCGACCTGGATCGGTAGTCGGGACCGATCGTGGGGCATCCGGCCGGTCGGCGAGCCCGAGCCGGCTGGGCGACCCGCGGACCCGCCGTTTGAGGGCATGCGGTGGCTGTATGTCCCCATGGCGTTCGACGACTTCGCGATCGTGCTGATCATTCAAGAGGAGCCCAGCGGATTCCGCTCGCTCAATGACTGCACCCGGATCTGGCGTGATGGCCGCGTCGAACAGCTGGGCTGGCCGCGGGTCAAGATTCACTACCGCTCGGGCACCCGCATCCCGACCGGGGCAACCATCGACGCCACCAGACCCGATGGCACGCCGGTGCACTTCGATGTGGAATCCAAGCTGGCGGTTCCGATTCATGTCGGCGGTGGCTACGGCGGCGATTCGGACTGGCTGCACGGCATGTGGAAGGGCGAGAAGTTCGTCGAGCGGCTGACCTACGGCATGACCGATCCGGCGATCATCGCGCGGTCCGGCTTCGGCGTCATCGACCACGTGGGCCGCGCGGTATGCCGTGACGGCGACACGGATCCGGTGGAAGGCTGGGGCCTCTACGAGCACGGGGCGCTGGGACGCCACGACCCGTCGGGATTCTCCGACTGGCTCACGGTTGCACCCTGACCGCACCGCGCGTTGCTCGACGCCCGGCGTACGCGATCAGAGCGCCAAGAACCTGGTATTTCACACCGCATCCGCAGTAGGCTCCAGTTTGCCGAGCGTATCGATGGAAATCCGAGCCGCAGCCCGGGTGTAACGACCCAGCGGAGGTGTGACATGACGCTTGTTGACGTGGTGCCCGGCATGGTGCAGGCCGCAGCAAACGATCTGGCAGGCCTGAATACGACCCTCAATGCGGCCAATGCGGCCGCCGCTACCCAGATAACAACGGTCGTGGCCGCGGCCCAAGACGAGGTGTCGGCGGCGATCGCGGCGCAGTTTTCCGGCCATGGCCTGGCCTACCAGCAACTCAGTACCCAGGTGGGGGTCTTTTCCGACCAGTTCGTGGCGGCCCTGAGCGCCAGCGCCAGCGGCTATTCCGCCGCGGAAGCGGCCAACACCGGCCCGCTGCAGCAGCTGTTGACCCTCATCAACGCGCCGTTGCTGGCGGCCACGGGACGCCCGCTGATCGGCAACGGCGCCAACGGGGCCCCGGGGACCGGAGCCAACGGTGGCGATGGCGGCTGGTTGCTCGGTGACGGCGGGATCGGCGGCTCGGGGACACCGGGCACCGTCGCCAACCCGACCGGCGGGGTCGGCGGGGTTGGCGGGGCGGCGGGACTCTTGGGCTCGGGAGGCGCCGGCGGAGCCGGCGGGAGCTCGGCGTTCGGCGACGGAGGTGCCGGCGGAGTCGGCGGAGCCGGCGGATGGTTGTCGGGTAACGCCGGGGCCGGCGGGGCCGGCGGGCCCGGCTTGTTCGGCTTCAACGGCGGCGCCGGTGGGGCCGGCGGGGCCGGCGGATACTCATCGACCGCGGATGGCGGCGTCGGCGGGGCCGGCGGCGCCGGCGGGCTGTGGGGCGGCGGAGGGATCGGCGGGACTGGCGGCTTCGGCGCGTTGAACGGCGCGGCCGGTGGTGTTGGCGGAGCCGGCGGGCTGCTGGGTGGGCTGGTCGGAGCCGGCGGCGGTGACGGTGGGGCCGGTGGTTACGGCCTTACCGGTGCTGGTGGCGCCGGCGGGGCCGGCGGCAATTCCGGGCTGCTCAGCGGCCCGGGTGGTTCCGGCGGAACGGGCGGAGCGGGCGCCGTCGCCGACGGCGGGTTCGGCAGCAACACCGGTGGGGCCGGCGGCAATGCCGGGTTGTTGTTCTCCAGCGCCGGGGCCGGTGGCTTCGGCGGATTCGGTGTCGCCAACGGCGGCGGTTCCGGTGGGGCCGGCGGCAATGCCGGCTTGCTCGGTTGCGGTGGAGCCGGCGGGGCCGGCGGGCTCGGTATCGCCGGAACCGGCGGCTCCGGCGGGGCCGGCGGCACCGGCGGAATACTGCTGGGTACCGGCGGGGCCGGCGGTTCCGGCGCAGAATCGTTGGGTGTCGGCGATAGCGGCGGGGCCGGTGGCATGGGCGGTAACGCCGTGCTGATCGGCACCGGCGGCAACGGCGGCAACGGCGGTGTGGGCGCCGGCACCGGCACTCGCGGTGCCGGCGGCTCCGGTGGGCTGCTGCTCGGCCAAGACGGAAGCGACGGCCTGCCCTAGCCGATGCACCCGCCCCGAATCCATCAGGGCCCCGAAGCGCTTGACAGACAACCCAATTGGTTCAGCGCAGCTCGTCGATGATCGCAGCGAGCGTGCGAAGCCCAATGGGTGCGGCCTGATACAGGCACACGGTGTCAGAGATCCCATCCACCCGATCGCGGATGTGCGCCGCAACGTCGGCGGGTGTGCCGCAGGCCGCCAAGGTGTGCATCATGGTGTCGTCGATCAGCGCGCCCATTTCCTGCCAGCGCCCCTGCTTGGACAGGGCATTGAGTTCGGGCTGCAAGCCTTCCCAGCCGTGCGCCGCCAGCACCGGCCGGTAGGCGGGGGTAGACCCGTAGAAGGCCAGCAGCCGTCGGGTGCCCGCGGCGGCTTGTTCCCGGTCGGCCTCGGTGTCGCCGGCCGACACAATGATCTCCGGAATTATCGTGAATTCGCCGGCCTGACGCCCGCCGGCACGCAGCCCCTCGTGTACCGCCGGCATCGTGTTGGCATGCAGAAAACGCTTGGAGCCAAACGGCATTACCAGCAGACCGTCGGCATGCTGGGCGACGGCCCGGGTCAGCCTGGGCCCGAGCGCACCGACGTATATCGGGGACGGGCCGAAGGGAATTGGGCCGGGGTTGAAAGTCGGTGTCATCAGCGTGTGCCGGTAGAACTGTCCGCGAAAGTTCAACCGGTCACCGCAATTCCAGGCAGCAAAGATTGCCCGCAAGGCAGCGATCAGCTCGGTCATCCGGGCCACCGGGTGGTCGAACGCGGCGCCGAACCGATCCTCGATCTGGGCGCGCACCTGGGTGCCAAGGCCCAGGATGAATCGGCCGCCGCTGAGCAGCTGGTGGCCATAGGCCTGATGGGCCAGGTGTATCGGATTGCGTGGAAAAGCGATCGCCACGTTGGTCATCAGATCCAGGCCGCCTACCGTGGCGGCGAGGGTCAGTGGAGCGAATACGTCGTGTGGGCCCTCAAAGGTGGCTACCCCACTCGCACCGGCGTCCCGCAGCTCCCGCGCCCGCTCGGCGGCGTCGGCTAACCCGTACAACGCGGTGAAGACCCTCAACGCACCTGCCTGTCGACAATGTGGGCAGCGCCGCCGCCCGCCGGAATTTCGGGCAGTCGAAATTTAGCGTACGGATGGGCTGAGATGCTGTTCACTGGAGGGCGTGACAAACCCATCGTGGATTGTCGACGTGGTGATAGTGGGCGCCGGCTTTGCCGGTCTGGCCGCAGCCCGCGACCTGGCGCGTCAAGGTCATGATGTGCTGGTACTAGAAGGTCGCGATCGCGTTGGCGGCCGCTCTTTCACCGGCTCCATCGCCGGATTGCCGGCGGATATGGGCGGCTCGTTCGTTGGCCCCACCCAGGACGCAGTCCTGGCGCTGGCCGCCGAGTTGGGTGTTCCCACCGTTCCGACCTTCCACGACGGCAAGAACGTGATCCGCTGGCGCGGCGGGGTCCGCCCCTACAGCGGCACCATTCCCAGACTTTCGCTGACGGGGCTGCTCGACATCGCGCGGCTACGCTGGCAATTCGAGAGGCTTGCCCGCAGCATCCCGATATCGGCTCCCTGGGCTGCGAACCGGGCCGCCGACCTCGACGGTGTCTCGCTGCGGCAATGGCTGAGATCGGTTCGCGCTTCTGCGTCCTCACACGACCTGATGGCGATCATGACCCGGGTGACCTGGGGGTGCGAGCCCGACGACGTGTCCATGCTGCACGCGGCCCGCTACGTGCGGGCCGCCGGCGGGCTGGACCGGTTGCTCGATGTGGAAAACGGGGCCCAGCAGGAGCTCATCCCCGGCGGCACCCAGCAGATCGCCGAACTGGCCGCGGCCGAACTGGGCACCCATGTCGTGCTGGACGCACCCGTTCGTCGCATCGACCGACACGGTGCCGGTGTGACCGTCACCTCCGATCAAGGCCAGGCCGAGGCGGGCTTTGTCATTGTCGCGATTCCGCCCGCGCATCGCGCCGCCATCGAGTTCAACCCCCCGCTGCCCACCGGGTACCAGGAACTCGCCGACAACTGGCCGCAGGGCCGGTTGAGCAAGGCCTACGCGGCGTATTCGACGCCATTTTGGCGCATCAACGGCTTCACCGGGCAGTCGTTGTCAGACATGGGCCCCGTTTTCATCATCTTCGACGCCAGTCCGCACGACGACGGTCCCGGCATTCTGATGGGCTTCGTCGACGCCCGTGAATTCGACTCGCTATCTGCCGACCAGCGTCGCGACCGGACGCTGCGCTGTTTCGCCTCGCTGTTCGGAGATGACGAGCTCGAGCCCCTCGACTACGCCGATTACTGCTGGGGCACAGAACAATTCGCGCCAGGCGGACCCACCGCCGCGGTACCGCCAGGGTCGTGGACCAGATACGGCCAGTTATTGCGAAAACCGGTCGGGCCGATTCACTGGGCCGGTACCGAGACCGCGGACGAATGGACCGGCTACTTCGACGGGGCGGTCAGGTCGGGCCAACGCGCTGCCGCGGAGGTCGCCGCCCTGCTATGAGCTGATGCGGGCCCGGGAGCGGCCGCCGACCGAATCGACGAGTGTCCGCAAGTGCCGGTTCACCTCGTGGTGCTGTTCCAGCATCGAGCAATGCCCGCCCGGCAATTCGACCAAATCGAAGACGTTGGGCGCAGTGCTTGCGATCTTGCGGGTCTGGCTGATCGGCGTGAGCCGATCACGCTCACTGCCGATCACCAGCGTCGGTACCGTCAAACCGTCCAGACTGATGTGGCGCGATCCGACCTCGCCGACCAGCATCCGCGCGCAGCCGCCACGGCCCGCCGCCGACGTCTGCGCGAACAGTTCGTAGAGCAGGCGTGCCGCGGTTGGATGGGCGTCGGCCCCGACCGCCATCATCGCGATCAAGTACTGGGTGGGAATCCGGACTGCGCTCGGGAGCGGAAACCCGCCGAACGCGTTGATCAGACCCCGGCCGGCAAAGTCTCGAGCCGCCGACAATTCCCGCGGCACCGACAGCATTCTGATCTTGCGCAGCAAGTCGCCGGTGGCGGTGTTGATCAATGCGACGGCGTCGGCACGCCGATGCACCTTGTGCCGGTAGCGCTCGGACCAAGCGGAGATAGCGATGCCGCCCATCGAATGTCCGGCGATCAGCGCCCGCTCGTGCGGGGCCAACGTCGCATCCAATACCGAATCCAGGTCGGAGGCAAGGTGTTCGAGGGTGTAGCCGCCGCGCCGCGGGATGCCGCTGCGCCCGTGACCACGATGATCGAATGCAATCACCCGGTAGTCGGTCGCCAGGTCGGCGATCTGGTAGGCCCAGGCCCGGATGGAGCAGACGAAACCATGCGTCAACACGATCGGGTAGCCATCGGCCGGCCCGAAGACCTGGGTGTGCAGTGCGGTGCCGTCCGCCGCGCGGACGGTAAGGCTGCGGCTCGGGGGTAGAACGTCCGGCAATGCAGCGGGCGCCTTGGTATGCGCCTTGCCGTCGGTGGCCTTCCGAGCACTCATCGCCGCTCCCCCTTCAACGCGGCCCCGTTGCCGCCTTCTGGATGGGCGAAAGTTTACATGAGCGCAATGTGCCGCCGATCACAATCCCCGAACACGGTCCGATAACGACCCCCGGGCCGCGGACCAGCCGCGATCGGGTGAAATATGAGACGCTGACGACGTGTCCCGGGTACCCCGCAGGAAATTCTTGGCGGCGACAGCGGGCCTGAGCTGCGGCGCCGCTGCCGAGTTGGGCGCCGGATGCGCGTCGGATCACGCAGCCCGGCCGAGCGCCCCCGCAACGCCGGCGGATAAGACGGATACGCGGTCGATTCTGGTCATCGGCGCCGGGATGGCCGGGCTGGGCGCCGCGCGTGCACTTGCCGATGCCGGATGGCCGGTGCGGCTGATCGAGGCCCGCGATCGGGTCGGCGGCCGGGTCAATACCGTCCGGGACTGGGGCGTGCCGCTGGAAATGGGCGCCTCCTGGATCCACGGCACGACCGACAATCCGCTCGTCGAGCTGGCCGGCCAAGTCGAGGCACGGCTTGCGCCAACCGACTATGACACCCCGGCCAAGCTGGCGGTTGACCCGCGCCTCGAGCCGATCAGCTACGACGACGACACCTGGCGACGGCTGGTGGCCCAAGCTCGCCGCGATGTCGACGACGGGAGTCTGGCCGCGGCGCTGGACGCTCAGGCCCCCCGTGACGACCTGTCCGACCGGGAGCGCGCCGAGTTGGCCTACTACGTCAACACCGTGATCGAAGACGAGTACGCCGCGGACGCGGATCAGCTCTCCGCGACGACTTACGACCAGGGCACGTATTCGAGCGGGCCGCAGGTCGTTATCACCAGCGGCTACGACGCATTGCCGCGGCGCCTCGCCGACAGGCTGCCGATCGTCTTCGGCACGAAGGTCGATTCCATTGTGCACAAGGATGACTCGGTGTTGGTGCGGGCGGCGGGCCGAACCTTCCAGGGGCCCGCGGCAATAGTCACCGCCCCACTGGGCGTCCTGAAAGCCGGCGCCATCACCTTTGATCCTCCCCTGCCCGATGACCACCGTCGCGCCATAGTCGCGTTGGGATTTGGAGTCCTGTCCAAGAGCTACTTCCGGTTCGACAGACGCACCTGGGATGCCGACAACGCCTTCTACCAGTTCCTCGGCCCCCCGGGCAGCATGTGGTCACAGTGGCTTACCCTGCCGGCCGCCGCGGGCCCAATTGTGCTGGCCTTCAACGCCGGCCGTCGTGGCCGGCACGTGGAGTCCTGCTCCCCCAGTGAGTTGATGTCTGGCGCGCTACCGGTCGCCCGGCAGCTGTTCGGCAAAGACATCGCCCCCGCCGAGGTCCGATCGTCGGGTTGGAGCACCGATCCCCTTGCCCTCGGCTCGTATTCCTTTCACGCACCGGGATCCGGCCTCGACGATCGCCGCCAGCTGTAGGAACCGATCAGCGATCGGCTCTACCTGGCCGGTGAGGCCGTGGGGGTCGACAATCCCGCCACCGTGCACGGAGCGCTGATCAGCGGCCGATCCGCGGCCGCCGAGTTGATGCGCCAGCTGCAGTGACGACGCCGCGCTAGGCCCAAAACCTGGCGCTTTCAGCGGGTTTCGCGTCAACCATGTGGAGTTCTGCGATCTGTCCGCGCACGACCCGCAATAAGTGGGCCGCGTAGTTGTGCAGGTCTTGGAGCTGGTCACTGTCGCCTTTACGGGCACGGACCTCGACCATGACCAGGACACGATCGGTATCGACGGGCTGGGGCGGCTGGGTCAACTCGACCCGGAACTGCGCCGCATCCAGATCCATTGCCTCGATGCGGCGCAGGTAGTCTTCGCGTCCGTTGACGACGTCCGCACCGCCATCGGCGTTGGTGATGTGCGCAATCAGGTCGGCGGCGAGCAGATGTCGCATCGCGCCAAAGTCCGCCGCCGAGAACGCCGCAATGAAGTCCCGGGCGACCGCCGCAGGTTCAGGCCTCATCCACCACCGCCCGATCGGTGGTCGCTGGCGCGCGCATCAGGCCGTCGCGGTGCTACCGGACGGGGCCGATCAGTAGTCTTCGAGCGCGGCCACATTGCGCCAACTCGGCCATGTTGTCTCCCAGATTCGGTGGATGCGGCCGTCTCGGTATGCGGCGATGAGTATGACTTCGATTCGCGTCGGCTTTTCCCCGGGCCGCGATGTGGTGATCCACACGCGTCCGGCGACCCGGTCGGGGGCTTGCACCCACGCGTCCTCGTCGTATTCGATCGCGTAGCTGATGGCGCTCGCATAGATCTTGCGGTGCCCCTCGCTGAACTCGGCGAATTCCTGGCGCAGCCCGTCGGAATACATCACGAAGTCAGGGTCGTAGTAATGCCCGATCAACTCGGCGTTCTTGGCAACGACCATCTTCTCGAACATCTCACGAAGCAGCGCAATCGACACCCCGTGATCCTAGCCAGGCTAGGGTGGGCTTACGACGGCGGCGCCACGTCAGGCCGCCGGCAGTCCCTCGGCTCGGCCGCGATCGAGGTTGCGGAAGCCCGCGCACGCCTGCTTGGCGCCCAGGATGAATGGCAGCGACTTCAGCTCGAACTTGAACATCTCCGAAAACCGGCTCACGAAACCGCGTTCGGGCACCACGGGACGCACCTCGGCGGTGGCCAGATCGATGTAGTACGTCGGCGTTTGACCAATGCCTTCGAAATCGTGGGTCAGCGGCATCGAGAGCCCGCGTATCGACTCATCAAGGCATTCCGCAACGGACTCTGTCATCAGCACGTACTCCGACACCGGCACCGAGTTTTTCAGCATCCGGTGCACCAGGATGACGTCGACCCCGGCCAATTCAAGTCGGCGCTTGACCTTTTGCTCGGCAACCTCGCCCTCGTGCGCGACGAACTTCAGCGACAGATCATCGATCTGTGCGCAGCTCTTGCAGTCGCAGGAGATGTCCTTCTTGATCCGTTCCCGTCGTTCCATAAAAGCTTGCCGCATGGCCGCGATACGTTCACAAACAACGACTTTCGCGTCTCCGCCGGGGGCCCAGAAGAATGCCGCGTCCCCCTCCAGCTTGGCCAGCTTGAGGCCTTTGCCGGCGTCGATGACCGCCTCGAGCAGTTCGGCGACCGCCCACTGCGCGTGGGCCAGGTGCATCCGGTTCCAATTCATGTAATTGGTGTATCCGCCGATGTCGGAGATGGCGAGCACAGCGCGACGAATGGCCATGAACTCCGGAGTCTAGTGACTCAATCCCGGTCGAGGTAGGGGCACTGGCAATCGGGTGATAACGGCGCCGTCACGACGCCTTGCCGTATCGGTGAACCAATTGGTCCTCGCCACAGGTGCTCACGTGCTGCAGACCCCGCTCGTCGCTGCCGAAAAATGTCCAGCGCTGCGGACTTCGCTGCGGTTCGCTGATCAGCTTGACCAGGAATGGAAGATGTTCGTCGTCCATGGTGCCGATGGTGTCACCGATCCGAATCTCGGATGGATGAACCTGTGGTGCATCACACCTGTCCCGCATGGCCATAACACCCATCCTTTTCTCACTGCGCGCCAAAGGTGACGCGTTGCCGATACGGTCGCTCGCATTGGGCGGACCGGAGTTTGTGGTACCCGCACGTAAGCTCGCCGACGCCCCGGGGTTCGGGCGGATTGATCAATCGGGAATCGCTGGAGCAGCGGGGTCAGGTTCGCAATCGGGCGGATGTTGCCCACCCAAGGCGCTCTGTGCACGCGCGGCCCGCACCACGTCGTCGCTGGTCCGGAATTCCTGGGTTTCGCGTTCGATGGGCATGATGGGCAGCCGCGCGGCACTGCGCAGGATCATCTTCGCCAGGGCGACCGAGGTTCGGCACGGTACGACCAGCAGGTTTGCCGAGGCCCGGCTACCCGTGATCATCATCAGCCGCTGGCGCCCGGCGGGCCGAGCGGGTTCACCACTTCTGAGCGGGTTCAGCGCGTCGAGATCCGGTGAGCCGTCCAGCGAAGACCAGTTGACGCCGATCTCGATGATCTTGCCCAGGCGCGAGGACAGGGCGTCGACCAACTCGGGCAGCTCCTGGGATATCGAGGCTGTACGTGGCCACCATGCCCCGTCAAGGACCGCACCCAGATCGATCGCCACGGCAACCCGCACCGGACTAGCCAAGCGCCGAGCAGCCGCAGTTGCGCTCATGGCGTCAACAACATCGCGCCGGCGACAGCACGCTTTGTGCCGTCAAGACCTTGGCGCCCAATTTGCCGCGGCGAGATTGGCGGCGCAGGAACGGGTACCGCCTCCCGTTGGCCCGGCCAAGACAATTGGCGATCCATCCGCGATCCCTTCGCTTCGGGTAGACCCGGCACACGCATGTGAGGATCGACAAACAAAACCACGCACGGCCTGGCGTCTCAGTTATGAACAAGCACTCCGGTCAGCCCTGGCCAATGGATTCATGACCGACGTTACACCGTCGCCAGCTGCCACGGCGCCGGATCCCGTATTGATTGACATCGTCCGGCGCCCCGGCGGGCAGCCGCTCGCGGCCCAACGTCTCTATCGGGCGAACTTCAGCGTGCGTTGGGCCGGACCCACATATTCGCTGAGCGGACGGATCAACTCGTTGGACGCGGTCTGTTCCATGATGTGTGCGGTCCACCCGGTAATACGGCTCATCACGAAGATCGGGGTAAAGGAGCCGATATCGAATCCCATCAAGTGGTAGGCGGGACCGGTGGGAAAGTCCAGATTCGGCCTGATTCCCGTGGCGGCCAGCATCTCCCGCTCCAAGACCTGGTAGATGTCCAGCCACCGCTGGCCATCACGCACGGCAGCCACCCGGTCGAGGGCCCGTTTCATGGTCGGGACCCGGGAATCGCCGTTGCGATACACCCGATGGCCAAAGCCCATCACCTTTTCCTTGCGAGCCAGCTTGCGCCGCAACCATTCCGATGCCTGGTCCGCCGAACCGATCTCGAGCATGTCGCGCATCACCGCTTCGTTTGCCCCGCCGTGCAGCGTCCCCTTGAGCGCACCGATCGCCGCCGCTACCGCGCTGTAGATGTCGGATTGGGTGGAGGTGACGACCCGGGCGGCGAACGTGGAAGCGTTGAAGCTGTGTTCGGCGTAGAGCACCAGGGATTGCTCGAAGGCATCCACAACCGCGCTCTCGGGGACATCGCCGAAGCACATGTGCAAGAAGTTCTGCGCGTAACTCATGTGGCTGTGGGGCGCGATGGGTGCCAAGCCGCGCCGACGCCGCATATCGGCCGCAACGATGGTGGGCAGTACCGCAAACATCCGCAGCGACTTGGCGTAGTTGGACCTCGGGCTGCTGTCGTCCTCGTCGGGGTCTTCGGCCCCCAGGTAGCTGATCAATGTCCGCACCACGTCCATCGGGTGGCAGGTATCGGGCAGTTTCGCCAACAGCGACAACATGGATCGGTTCAACCGGCGGGCGGCGCGCTCGCGCTGCATGAACAATGCCAGCTGCTGGTCGTCGGGAAGCTCGCCGTGCCACAACAAGTAGGCCACCTGCTCGAAGCTGCAGTGCGCGGCGAGGTCCTCAACCGGATACCCGCGATAGGTGAGCGAGTTGGTCTCGGCAACAACCTTGGAGATGGCGGTGTTGTCGACCACGACGCCGGCCAGGCCCTTACAGATTCGAGGTGTGTCGTCGAGGGTGCTCATGGCCGATCTCCTTGGCGGACGAAGTTGTAGATGCTGGAGTCGAACTGCTGGTAGTCGGCGTAGCGCAGTAGCTCGTAGAGCCGGCTACGCTGCTGCATGCGGTTCAGAAGTCCGGATTGGGTTCCCGCATCGGCGATTTCGCGAAGACCGGCCTCGACAGCGTACATGGCTAGTCGCAGGGTGGTCACCGGATAGATCACCACGTTGTAGCCGATCCCGCGGAGCTCATCGGCGCTCAGCAGCCCAGACTTTCCGAACTCGGTCATGTTGGCCAGCAACGGTGTATCCACCGCCGCGCGAAACTGTTCGAACTCCGCGGGGGTGCGCAGCGCCTCGGTGAAGATCAGGTCGGCGCCCGCGTCGGCGTAGGCCTTGGCCCGATCGATCGCAGCGGAGGGCCCTTCGACCGCCGCGGCGTCGGTGCGAGCGCAGACGATGAAATTGGGGTCGCGCCGCGCCGATACCGCGGCCCGCAGCCGACTGACCATCACGCCGACGGGCACCACCGCCTTGCCGTCCAGGTGCCCACACCGCTTGGGGTTGACTTGATCTTCCAGGTGGCAGCCGGCCAGCCCGGCATCTTCGAGCACGGCCACCGTGCGGGCCGCGCTCATCGGTTCACCGAAACCGGTGTCGGCATCGATGAAAGTGGGCAGCTCGCTGGCGGCCGCGATCTGCGCTCCCCGCGCGCTGACCTCGGTCAGGGTGGTCAAGCCGATGTCGGGCAACCCCAGGTCGGCCGAGAGCGCAGCACCGGATACGTACACCCCGTCGAAGCCGATCTCGGCGACCAATCGGGCCACGAGCGGCGAATAGGCTCCCGGGAATCGCAGCAGCCGGCCACTTTCCAGCGCAGCGCGAAACCCGGTGCGCTTCTCGGTCGCCGACACCGCGGTGCCCAACACCGTTTTCATCACAAGATCCCGGGCGGAATCGTCGGGGACCGGTCCAGCACCCCCGCATCGGCGATCGGGTTGAGCCCACCCAGCGAGCCCGCCGGCAGGCTCGACAGGCCCTCGACCGTCGAGAGGAACCGTCGCTGCTCGGTTTCACCGATCACCCCGTCGGACAGGCCGAGGAACTTGGCCACGTACTGCTTGCGCTCAAAAGGACGGGCCCCCAGCGGATGAGCGTCCGCGACGGCCAGCTCGTCGACGATCACCTGGCCAGTGTTGAGGGTGATTTCCGCGCGCGCACCGAATGCCTTTTCCGCCGGATCGGCGCTGTGGTAGCGCCGGGTCCACTCCGGATCTTCGACCGTGGAGATCTTGTGCCACAGCGCCACCGTGTCCGGTCGGTGCGCCCGCTGCGGCGAGTAGGAGCGCACGTGATGCCAGCTGCCGTCCTGCAGGGCGACCGCAAAGATGTACATCACCGAGTGGTCGAGGGTCTCCCGCGAGGCATCCGGGTCGAACTTCTGCGGGTCGTTGGAGCCGGTGCCTATCACCACGTGCGTGTGATGGCTGGTGTGCAGCACGATGGTCTCGATCTGGTCTGAGTCACCGATGCGCCCGCGCATCCGCCGGGCCAGATCGATGAGGGCCTGGCTCTGATATTCGGCCGAATGCTCTTTGGTGTAGCTGTCCAGAATGGCCCGCTTTGGTTCACCGCGGCCGGGCAGTGCGACGTGGTAGGTGTGCTCGGGGCCCGACAGTAGCCAGGCGATCACGCCGTCCTCGCCCTCCCAGATCGGCGCCGGCGCCCCTTCCCCACGCATCGCGCGGTCAACCGCTTCGATGGCGACCTTGCCCGCCCAGGCGGGTGCGAACGCCTTCCAGCTGGAGATCAATCCCTTGCGCGACTGCCGGGTGGACGTCGTCAGGTGCAGGGCCTGGCCGACCGCGGAGTAGATGGTGTCGGGGTCCAGCCCGAGCATGGTGCCCAGACCGGCCGCCACCGATGGGCCCAGGTGTGCCACGTGGTCGACCTTGTGCTCGTGCAAGCAGATTCCGCGGACCAGGGCCATCTGGATCTCGTAGCCGGTGGCGATGCCTCGGATCAGGTCGGTGCCATCCAGGCCGAGGTGCTGGGCGACGGCGACCAAGGGTGCGATGTTGTCGCCCGGGTGGGAGTATTCGGCAGCCAGAAAGGTGTCATGAAAATCCAACTCGCGCACCGCGACTCCGTTGGCCCAGGCCGCCCACTCCGGCGCATGGTTCCCAGTGATGCCGAAAACCTTTGCGCCCCTGTCTGACCGCGGATACGCCCGTGCCTGCGCCCGGGCCACGGCCACCGGGCGGCGGGTGAGCGAAGCTGCCGACACCGCAGCGTTGTCGATGATCCGGTTGATCACCATCGCCTCGGTTTCGGCGGGCACCGCGACCGGGTCCGCCGCCACCTCGGCGATCTGGTACGCCAGGTGTTCGCGGCGTGGGAAGTCCTCGGCGCTGCGCCTGGTTCGAACGTCGTGCATCCGCATAAACCGCACAGTACGCAGCCACACATTCGGGGTAAATGCCCTATAAGGGCGTAATTTTGTGTCCTCACCGGCGCGATTTTGCAAATCTTGTGAAAGGCGGTACGCGTAGGGTGTCACACGTGCCAAAGACCTTCGCCGGGGCGCGGCTGAGGCGACTCCGCGAGGACCACGGGCTGACCCAGGTGGCGCTGGCACGCGCGCTGGGCCTGTCGACCAGCTACGTCAATCAGCTGGAAAACGACCAGCGCCCGATCACGGTCTCGGTGCTGCTCGCTCTTGCCGAACGTTTCGACTTGCCGACCCACTATTTCGCGCCGGACTCCGATGCACGGCTGGTCTCGGACTTGCGTGAGGTCTTCGCCGAGGGGCCCGCCACCCCGGCGCAGATCGAGGAACTGGTGGCCCGGATGCCCGCGGTGGGACAGACGCTGGTCAACCTGCATCGACGGCTCTACGACGCCACCGCCGAGCTCGAAGCGCTGCACAGCCGCGCCACCGCCGACGTTTCGGCGGTGTCCGGGCAGCCGATGCCCTTCGAAGAAGTCCGCGACTTCTTCTATGACCGAAAGAACTACATCGGCGAGTTGGACATCGCCGCGGAGCAGATGTTCGGCCGCCACGGCCTGCACCTCGGGGGGCTTGACGCGCAATTGGCGCGGCTACTCGGCGACAACCTCGGCATCACCGTGGTGCTCGACGATGGGCAGTCGCTAAACCCCAACTCCAAGCGCATGTTTCAGCCAGAGTCCAAGACGCTCTACCTGGCCCGCTGGCTCAACCGCGGCCAGCGCGCCTTTCAGCTGGCCACTCAGATCGCGCTGCTGACCCAGGCCGACCTGATCACCGGCATCATCGCCGGTGACGATCAGCTCAGCGATGAGGCGCGGGGGGTGGCCCGCATCGGTCTGGCCAACTACTTCGCCGGAGCGTTGCTGCTGCCCTACCGGCCGTTTCTGGACGCGGCCGCAAGCACGCGCTATGACATCGATCAACTGGCGCGCCGATTCGAGGTCGGCTTCGAGACCATCTGTCACCGGCTGTCCACCCTGCAGCGCCCCAACGCCCGCGGGGTCCCGTTCATCTTCGTCCGCACCGACAGTGCCGGAAACATCTCCAAGCGCCAATCCGCCACGGCATTTCACTTCTCCCGAGTCGGCGGGAACTGTCCGCTGTGGGTGATTCACCAAGCGTTCGCCCGGCCCGGTCAGTTCCTGACCCAGGTGGCCCAGATGCCCGATGAGCGAACCTATTTCTGGATCGCCCGAACCACCACCGCCGAGCCCAGCCGCTACCTCGGACCCGGGAAGAGCTTTGCCATCGGCCTGGGATGCGACCTGGCCCACGCCGACAAGCTGATCTACTCCGTCGGGGTCGACCTGACCGACACCGAGGCGATCGCCGCCATCGGCGCGGGCTGCAAGATCTGCGATCGCCCCTCCTGCCCGCAACGCGCCTTCCCCTACCTGGGCCGCCCGGTGCGGGTAGATCCGCACACCAGCACCGATCTGCCTTATCCGCCGGCGATCAGCACAGAGCGCTAGGGCGCCCTCTCGGCTAAGGCGACGAACGTTGGGCCCCAGCGCAAGTGGCCTCAGCCGCCGGTGGCGGCGCGCACCGCTTCGACGACGGCGCTGATGTCACGTTCGCGGTTTTCCGGCGCGAGTGGCCAGTGGGTCATCCTCAGCTCGGTGACGCCCGCGTCCCGCAGCATTTTTGCCCGCTCGGCCACGTCGGCCAGGTCGGGTCGGCCATCCGCATCAGCTTTGACCCGCAGCGCGCCCGCTACGCCGAAACCGTTCGGGTCGCCACCGGCATGTGCCACCGCCGCGCGCATCCGCGCGATTCCCGCGGCGACATCGCGCGCGTCGGGACCCCAGGGAATCCAGCCCGCTCCGAAGCGCGCCAGCCGGCGGGCGACCGCCCGGTTGACCGTCCCACTCACCCAGATCGGCACTCCCCCCGGCTGCGCGGGCTTGGGCATCTGATGGATCCGCTCGAAATTCAGCCCCGCAGACTCAAAGCTGACCTCGTTCTCCCGCCACAAGCGCTGACACACTTCCAGGGTCTGATCCAGGACCGCCCCGCGGCGGTCGAAGTCGACACCAGCGGCCTCGTATTCCTCGCGCTGCCAGCCCACGCCCACACCGATGTCGATGCGCCCACCTGACAGCACATCCATGGTGGCCAGGGTTTTCGCCAACACCGCCGCGGGCCGCAGCGCGGCGAGCAGGATGTTGGTGCCCAACCGGATTCGTTCGGTGCGAGCGGCAAGATAAGTCAGCGTGGTCAGCGGCTCCAACCAGTGGCCGTCCGGGCCGGTGGGCTGGCGGCCACCGGCGGTTCCCCCCGTCGCGGGATTTGCGTAGGCGTCCATGTGCGCGCCGAACGCGATGTGCTCGGAAACCAGCACTCGATCAAACCCAAAGCCCTCGAGAAGTTGGGCCCAGTCGGTCAGGTGTTCCCAGCTCGGTGGCGGCTCGGCCGAAAATGAGGGGATCCCCATCGACAGTTGCACCGAGGTCATGCCCCGCCTTCGGTGATCGACACGGGACGGTCCTCGGTGGCATCGATGGCGACGGTGCGGTGCGAGATCCGCCACGCCCCGTCGCCGCCGAGCAGATACCGGTCCAGGTAGCGGATGTACATCACGTGGTTACGCCAGGCACCTTGCTTCTCACTGAAATGGTTGGCGGTGCAATAGACTTCGCCGCTGGCCGTCTTCCCTTCGATGACGTAGAGGCTTTGCGCCACCAGGTGTACGGTGCGCGGGAAGCGCGCCACGATGGTGATGATCCCCGCTAGCTCGCTGTGACCGGTGAGCAGTGCGGGTTCGCGTCCGGGGCGGTGGATTCGCATCGTCGCATCGGGGGTGAACACCTCGATGAGGGCAGCACTGTCTCGGTGATCGACCGCTGCCGCGTATCGGCGGGACAGCGCTTCGAGCTCGGGACTGGAAATTGCCGTCGAGATATCCATCTGCATGCCAAAGCCAACCGGGAAAGGGACGCCGTCGACAATACCGGCCAGGCCTGCGGGCCGTGGCGGACTCCGCAACAGTCGCGCCGGAGTGGCCGCATCGGCCGGCGGATCAGCGCAACTGGATGGTCACCTGCTCGATCGTGGCGTTGAACACGAAGGTGCCTTCGTAGGTGTCTGCGGCCGGGGTTCCGCAGTCCATGCCGATGTCGACGCCCTCGTCGGCGCTGAAGCCCAGCGGCACGGTCCGTTCGATGCGAGATTGCCCGACGTCGCGTCCGTTGAGCAGCAGTCTGACCAGTCCCCCTTTGCCCAGACCGCCGCCGTCGTAGTCGAATTCCATCGCCACGGTGGCTTTGCCGGCGGGCAGGGCCTCGGTGGCCGCGACGGTGGTGTAGGTCGACCCGAAATAGTTGTAGGTGAACTTGGGGATCCCGTGCTGCACATACAGCGACAAGCCGGCGAAGTATCCCCCGGCCGCCAGCAGCACCCCTTCGACCGTGCTGCCGCCGGGGGTGTCGATGACTGCGGTGATCGAATACGACCGATTGAAGGCGCTGCGAATGATGTCTTCGGGGATGCGGGTGGCGCCTTGGCGGAATGAGATCGAGGTCCGCGATCCCAAGATCGTGGGCCGGGGCTCCAGCGCGCGGGCGAGGCGGCCCCGGTCATCGAGCGGAAAGACGTTGTTCTTCACGCCTTCGGCGTCAAACAGCGCCTTGAGTTGCTCGAGCTTGTCGGGGAATTGCGCCGAAAGGTCCACGGCCTGGCTGTAGTCGCGGGACAGGTCATAGAGCTCCCAGCGATCGTCGGAGAACGCGGGCAGCGCCCCCGGTCGCCACAGGATGCGACCGTGGTAGGTGCAGGCCATCCAGTCCTCGTGGTAGATCCCGCGCAGACCGCCGATCTCGAAGTATTGGGTGCGGCGACGATCGGCGGCCTCCGCGTCGTCGAACGTGTACATCAGGCTGATCCCGTCGTGGGGCTTTTGCGCCACCCCGTTGACGATCTCGGGTGCGGGGATACCCGCGGCCTCCAAGATGGTGGGTGCGATGTCCACGACGTGGTGAAACTGCGAACGCAGCCCGCCGCGGTCGGTGATCCGCGCGGGCCAGCTCACGATCATCGGGTTGCGGGTGCCGCCGAAATGGCTGGCGAACTGCTTGGTGAACTGAAACGGCGTGCACATGGCCCAGGCGAATCCGACCGGATACTCGTTGCTGGCCCTCGGCCCGCCGATCTCGTCCATCTTCGACAGCACCACATCGACGTCCTCCTGGAGTCCGTTGAGGGTGACCATTTCGTTGAAGACGCCACCGAGCCCGCCCCCGGGGGCGGCGCCGTTGTCACCGATGATGTAGATGAACAGCGTGTTGTCCCATACGTCAATCTCTTTGAGGGCGTCCATGATTCGCCCGACCTCATGGTCGGTGTGGGCCAGAAACCCGGCATACACCTCCATCAGTCGCGATGCGATGCGCTGGCGCTGCTCGGGCAGCGAGTCCCACGCGGGAAGCGACTCGTGGCGCTCGGTCAGCTCGGCATCGGCGGGAATCACCCCCAACCGCTTCTGCCGGGCGAAGATCTCCTCGCGCAGCACGTCCCAGCCCTGGTCGAAGCGGCCCCGGAACGGATCGCTCCACTCCGGCGCCACATGGTGGGGCGCGTGGGTCGCGCCGGGCGCCCAGTAGGCAAAGAATGGCCGGTCCGGCGCCATGGCCCGCTGCCGGTGGACCCACTCGATCATGCGATCGGCGAGATCGGTGCTCAGGTGATAGTCCTCGGCGTCTTCGGGTCGTTCGATCGGCGTGGTGCCGTGATACAGACCCGGGTTGTACTGGTGGGCTTCACCCCCCATGAATCCGTAGAACTCTTCGAAGCCCATCCCAGTGGGCCACCGATCGAACGGTCCGGCCGCGCTGACTTCCCATACCGGAGTGTTGTGCCATTTACCGAAAGCCGCTGTGCTGTAGCCGTTCTGTCGCAACGTCTCGGCTACGGTCGCCGCCGATTTCGGGATGATGCAGTTGTAGCCGTCGTAGCCGGTGGCAAACTCGGTGATGGTTCCGGTGTTGACGACGTGGTGGTTGCGGCCGGTCAGCAACGCGGCCCGGGTGGGCGAACACAGCGCCGTGGTGTGGAAACGGTTGTACCGCAGCCCTTCCTGGGCCAACGCGTCACCGGCCGGGGTTTCAACCGGCCCACCAAATGTTGCGGTGGCGCCGAAGCCGACGTCGTCGAGCAGCACGATCACCACGTTCGGCGCCCCCTGCGGGGGCCGGATGGGGGTGATGGTCGCCATCTTCGACTCGGCGACCGTCTTGCCGGAATGGCCGCCGGTCGGTGTATCCGGCAGCGGTAGTCGGGTTCGGTCCAGGTTTTCGCCCGGGTCATGCGCGGTCGCGTCATGCGCCATCGCGGCCCTCCACTTCACCCTCGATCGAGCTGATGACCTACGCGCCACTCACGCCCGCCGGCGCTCTTGGAACATGCCGTCGGCGGGCTTGGGCAATTGTAGGTAGTGGCCGCGCCGCTGCGGGGTCAGGCGCGCTCGCCGGCGCGAATGCACCGGGGTCACGCTCGCAGAACGCATGAAGATGGCCCCCGGAGTCTCTCCGAGGGCCATCTTCGCTGGTAGCGGGGACCGAATTTCGAACCTGCGGCCGCTGGGCTAGCGGCCAGAGGTTGTCGAATGTTCGCCTGGTCTCATTTGCTATCTGACATCGAGCAGGTCCACCACGAAGATCAGCGACTCGCCGGGCTTGATGACGCCTCCGGCGCCACGGTCGCCGTAAGCGAGGTGGGCGGGGATATGCAGCTGTCGGCGGCCGCCGACCTTCATGCCCTGCACGCCTTGATCCCAACCCTGGATGACCTGGCCGACGCCGAGTTTGAACATCAACGGGTCACCGCGGTTGTAGGAAGCGTCGAACTCCTCGCCGGTGGAGTGGGCCACCCCGACGTAGTGCACGACCAGCGTCTTGCCGGAGGTAGCCTCCGCACCGTCACCCTCCACGACGTCGGTGATGACCAGGTCGGTGGGCGGCTCCCCGCCGGGAAAGTCGATCTCAGGCTTCTTTGCAGTCATGCCCACCACACTGGCAGATGGTCGCCGGTGGACTTGCCGGCGGGTGCCGTCGCGAGTTGCTCTGGCGCGGGAAGACGCGTGGTTGCACTCGCTCAATATGTAAACAAGCTGATCAAACGCATCGGCTGCGGCTTCACCAGCTACCGCATCCGAGCACTTCTACGCCGGCAAAACCAACCGGCCCGTCCTCACATCCATCGTCGTCCGATGGACGCCAATGAAAATGGCCCCCGGAGTCTCCTCCGAGGGCCATTTCCGCTGGTAGCGGGGACAGGATTCGAACCTGCGACCTCTGGGTTATGAGCCCAGCGAGCTACCGAGCTGCTCCACCCCGCGTTGGTGAATGCAAGGTTACCGAACACGTACGGGGCTCTCCAAATCGCACGCTCAGCGGCCCGCGCGGCCCGAAAACGCCTGGAAACGCGGCGCCGTCGGCGCCCGACACCGAACAAACAATCCGGCCCGCGGCAAGACGACCCAACAGCGGCGCTCAACTGGACGTTTTGGGCACTACCGCCCGCGGAGGCATCGCCAGCGACGGCTTCGCGGGCATACTGTGACGGCGTGCACATCGATGTGATGACGATCCCGCAACCATTGGCTCAGATCGGCGATCTGGCCCGTCGCACCCAGGCCGCGGGGTTCTCCGGTCTACTGTTCACCGAAACCGGCCGCACGGCCTATCTCAACGCCGCTATCGCCTCACAGGCCGCGCCCGGCCTGGAGCTGTCCACCGGCGTGGCGGTGGCCTTTCCCCGCAGTCCGTTCGTCACCGCGGCCACGGCCTGGGAGCTGCAGGAGGCGACGGGCGGAAAGTTCCGGCTCGGTCTGGGCACCCAGGTACGCACCCACGTGGTGCGGCGCTACGGCATGGCTTTTGAACGCCCCGGCCCGCGCCTGCGCGATTACGTGCTCGCCGTCAAGGCGTGTTTCTCCGCCTTCCGCACGGGGACGCTGGACCACCATGGCGAGTTCTACGATCTCGACTTCATCACCCCCCAATGGAGCGCGGGCCCCATCGATGCCCCCGACCCCAAAGTCGATATCGCAGCGGTGAATCCGTGGATGCTGCGGATGGCGGGCGAGGTGGCCGACGGGGTACACATCCATCCGCTCGGCGAGCTTGGCTACCTCACCCGCCATGTCGTGCCCAACGTCGCCAAGGGCGCCGCGAAAGCCGGGCGCTCACCGGCGGACATCGCCGTCATCCTGCCGGTGATGACCATCGTCGGCGACAGCGACGAGGAGCGTGCGATCGAACGCGAGTCGGTGCGCGCCAGCATGGCCTTCTACGGAAGCACGCCCAATTACGCGTTCATCTGGGACGAGGCCGGGTTCGAGGGGACCACCGCGCGGATTCGGGAAAAGCAGAAAGCCGGGGATTTCCCCGCCATGATGGCCCAGATCTCCGATGAGCACATCGATGCCTTTGCCACCGAGTCCAGCTGGGATGGGCTGGCCGATGCGCTGACCGACAAATACGGGGGCATCGCCACCCGCCTGGTGATGTACAACGCCCTGGGCGACCCTGGGCGATTCGAGCGCTACGGCGAAGTGGCCCGCCGCATGCACGGGTAACGACAACCACCACGTCGGCCACGGCCAGCACCAGCGTGCGCAAAATGCCGGCCCAAGCGGCGTGTCAGTGCACAGACACGCACGCTCGCGGCGGCAAGGGCGACAAGAGCAACAAGGGCGACAAGGGCAAGCCCCAGCCCGCCCCTACTGGGTGTTGTTGAACTTCGTGATCGCGTCGTCCAACCGTTGCAGCGCTGCCCCGTAGGCGGCGAAGTCGCCCTTCTTCTGCGCATCACGCGCCGCGCCGATGGCCGACTGAATCTCTTTCATGGCCGCGGCCTTGGCCGGTGACAGCGTCACCGACGCCTCGGGAGCCGGCGGCACCGCTGTGGGCGGTGATGGCGGCGTTCCCGGTAGCGCCTCCGGCGAGGGCGCGTTGTTGGGCGGAACATTGGCGGGTGCTCCGCCCTCGGTGGGCTGGATTCCGGTGGCGGCATCACCGGCACCCGGCCCGAACAGCCCGTTGAGCGCATCGCGCACGGTGGGGCCGTAGCCGATCTTGTCGTTGTACATCATCGCCACCCGGATCAGGCGCGGGTACGAAGAGGCCGCGTCGCTGGCACCCGGGGATGCATACACCGGTTCGACGTAGAGCAGCCCGCCCTGGCCCACCGGAAGAGTCAGCAAGTTGCCCCAGCGGATGCGGTTCTGGTTATCTCGCCCGATCACACCCAGGTCCTGGGACACCGCCGGATCGGTGGTGATCGCGTTATTGGCCAGTTTGGGACCGTTGACCTGCCCCGGGATGGTCAATACGGTGATCTTTCCGTACGTCGCGGGATCCGAGCTGGCGCTGATATAGGCGGCCAGATAGTCGCGCTTGAACCTGTTCATCGCGCTGATCAGCTGATATGACGCCGAATTGTCATTCTTCGCAATGTTTTTCGCGACGATGTAGTACGGCGGCTGATAGCTGCTGGCGGTCGGGTTCGGGTCCAGCGGCACGTCCCAGAAATCCGAGGTGGAGAAGAAGGTCACCGGGTCATTGACGTGGTACTTGGCCAGCAGCATGCGCTGCACCTTGAACAGGTCTTCGGGGTAGCGCAGGTGTGCGGCGAGCTCCGGGCTGATGTCACCCTTGGGCTTGACCGTCCCGGGGAAGACCTGCATCCAGGCTTTGAGCACCGGATCCTGCTCGTCCTGCTGGTACAGCGTGACGGTGCCGTCGTAGGCGTCGACGGTGGCCTTCACCGAGTTGCGGATGTAGGAGACCTGCTTGTCCGGGAGCAGCCGGTTGAAGGCGACCTCGTTGGAGTCCGCGGTCGCCGACGACAGCGAGGTCAGCTGCGAGTACGGGTAGTTTTCCAAGGTGGTGTAGCCGTCGAGGATCCAAACCATCCGCTTGTTGACGATCGCCGGGTAGACCGCGCTGTCGGTGGTCAGCCACGGCGCCACCGCCTCCACCCGCTGCGCGGGATCACGGTTGAACAGGATCTTGCTGTTGGAGCCGATCACGTTGGAGAACAGGAAGTTACGCTCGGCGAACTTGGCCGCGAACACGGTGCGGGAGATCCAGCTGCCGACCGACACTCCCCCGCTACCGGTGTAGGTGTAGTTCTTGGTGTCCGCACTGGTCTCGTAGTCGTATTCCCGGTCGGCACCGGTCTTGCCCACGATCGCGTAGTCGGCGGGGGTGTTGGAGATGACCGGCCCGTAGTAGATCCGCGGCTGATCCAGCGGCGCCGGACCGTCGGACACGACGGTGCCGTTGGCGCCCACGACGTTGACCAGGAACTCGGGGTAACCGCCGTTTTGGTTCGGGTCGTTGGCGATGCCCCGAACGGTGTTGGCCGGCGAGGCGATGAATCCGTTGCCGTGGGTGTACACGGTGTGCCGGTTGATCCAGTCCCGCTGGTTGTCGATCAGCCGGTCCGGGTTGAGTTCGCGCGCCGCGACCACGTAGTCACGCAGGTTGTTGTTGCGGTCGAAGTAGCGGTCGATCGACAACTGGTCGGGGAAATAGTAGAAGTTCTTGCCCTGCTGGAACTGGGTGAATGCCGGGCTGACGATCGTCGGGTCGAGCAGCCGGATGTTGGAGGTGGTGGCGCGGTCGGCGGCGACCTGCTGTGCGGTCGCTTCGCCGTCGCCGGTGTAGTTGCGATACGTCACCACATTTGAGGTCAGCCCATAGGCTTGCCGCGTCGCCGTGATACTTCGGCTGATGTACTCGCTTTCCTTCTGCGCCGCATTGGGTTTGACGCTGATCTGCTCGACGATCATCGGCCAGGCGGCGCCGACGATCAGCGACGAGAGCAGCAACAGCACCAAACCGATGGCGGGAATCCGCAAGTCGCGCAGAACGATCGCCGAGAACACCGCCGCCGCGCAGATGACGGCGATGGCCATCAGAATCAGCTTCGCCGGCAACACGGCATTGATGTCGGTGTATCCGGCGCCGGTGAACGGTTTGCCGCCGCGGGTGTGTGACAGCAGCTCATAGCGGTCCAACCAGTAGGCGACCGCTTTGAGCAGCACCAGCACCCCGACCAGGCTGACCAACTGAATGCGCGCCGAGCGGCTCAGGGCGCCGCTGCGGCCGGTCAACCGGATGCCGCCGAACAGGTAGTGCGACACCACGTTGGCCACGAACGCCAGGAAGATCGCGACAAACAAGTAGCTGAGCAGCAGTCGGTAGAAGGGCAACTCGAAGGCGTAGAAGCCGAGGTCCTTGCCGAACTGCGGGTCGGTGATCCCGAAGTCACCGCCATGCAAGAACAGCTGGATCCGAACCCAGTAGCTCTGGGCGACAATGCCGGCCAACAGGCCGATCGCCGCCGGAATCCCGATCCCGAACAGCCGCAGCCGAGCCAGCACGACGGTGCGATAGCGCGCCACCGGATCGTTGTCGTTGTTCGGCACGAAAACCGGGCGGGTGCGGTAGGCCAGCGCCAGCCCGGCGAAGACAATGCCGCCGACCAGCACTCCTGCCACCAGAAAAACCAGGAATCGGGTGACCAGCACGGTGGTGAACACCGAGCGATAGCCAAGCTCGCCGAACCACAGCCAGTCCACGTATGCGTCGATCAGACGCGGACCCGCCAACAACAGGGCGATCACACCCAAAGCGATCAAGATCAAAACCCGGCTGCGCCGAGTCAGCTTCGGCATCCTTGCGGTGGGCCGCATCCCCACTAGCTACGCTCCCTGCTCGGTTTGGCTGGCGCCGTTTTGAAGGCCGTCGTTCCACGAGACGTTTCCCGACCGGCTGCTAGAGATTTGTCTAGACGGTCACAACTCTACGCATCCCCTGGTGCTAGCAACTCGGCGTCGCTGTCCCCGAGGTCATGGCGTGCAATGCGTCCACCGCTTGGCCCAGCGTTTCGACCTTCACCAACCGAAGGCCGCTGGGCGTATCGGAGGCCGCCTCGTAGCAGTTTTTGACCGGCACCAGGAATACCGAGGCGCCGGCGGCCCGGGCCGCCGCCATCTTGTGGGTGATGCCGCCGATGGGGCCGACCTTGCCGTCGGCGGTGATCGTTCCGGTGCCGGCCACAAAGGTCGAACCGACCAGATCGCCGGTGGTCAGTTTGTCCACCACGGCGAGACTGAACATCAACCCGGCCGAGGGGCCGCCCACGTTGGCGAGGTGGAAATCGACCACGAACGGCGCCCACGGCGCATCGAGCACCGCGACGCCCATGAAGCCGTAGTCGCGATCCTTGTTGGTGCCCAGCGTGATCTGCGCGACGCCGGGCGCCTCGTTCTTCCGGCGGAAGTCGATCACCACGACGTCGCCGGGCTTGGTGTCCTTCAAGATCGAGGTGAACTGCTCGACATTGGCCACCGCGGTGCCGTTGACCGCGTCGATGGCATCACCGGCCTTCAACTTGCCCGCGGACGGACCGGGCTCGCTCACGGTGGCCACCGTCACCGCGTCGGGGTACTTCAGGTACTCCAGGGCCGCGTACTCGGCGCTTTCCTCGGAGTTCTTGAAATCCGCACTGTTGGCGTTGTCGACCTCTTCGCGCGACTTACCCGGCGGATACACCAGGTCGCGCGGCACCAGCTGCTCTTGCCCGGACAACCACAGGGTCAGGGCCTCACCCAGGCTCAGCCCATCGCGTTGAGACACGGTCGTCATATTGAGGTGACCCGTTGTCGGGTGCGTTTGGGTACCTTCGATCTGGACAACCTGCTTGCCGTCGACCTCGCCGAGGGTGTCGAAGGTGGGGCCGGGGCCCAGTGACACAAACGGCACCGTCACCACCGCTAGCAGCACCCCGAACACCACAATCGGTACCAGCGCCACCATCAACGTCAATATCCGCCTGTTCACGCCGCATACACTAGACGGCCTTAGCAGGTGCCGGTTCAGCTACAAGCATGACCGTGCCTCGCGCTTTCTGTTCCCCCGGTGAGTACCGTTGGGGTTATGGCTGACCTGCCTTTCGGCTTCTCCTCCGGAGACGACCCCCGCGACGATCGATCTGGGCGCGACAAGCCCGGTAACAACGATCCCGAGTCTGGGTCGGACGCCAACCCGCTGGGCGCGTTCGGCATCGGCGGGGATTTCGGCATGGCCGATCTGGGCCAGATCTTCACCCGCCTGGGCGAAATGTTCGGCGGCGTCGGCAGCGCCATGACCTCGGGCCAGAGCTCGGGCCCGGTCAACTACCAGTTGGCCCGGCAAGTCGCCGCCAGCTCGATCGGCTTCATCGCGCCCATCCCCGACGCGACCAACTCCGCCATCTCCGACGCGGTGCACCTGGCTGAGACCTGGCTCAACGGGGCGACCTCGCTGCCCGCCGGCACCGCCAAGGCGGTGGGCTGGGGCCCCACCGACTGGGTCGACAACACCATGGACGTCTGGAAGCGGCTGTGCGATCCCATGGCCCAGCAGATCTCGTCGGTGTGGGCATCCTCGCTGCCGGAGGAAGCCAAGAGCATGGCCGGACCGCTGCTGTCGATGATGTCGCAGATGCGCGGCATGGCGTTCGGTTCGCAGCTGGGCCCGGCGTTGGGCCGGCTGTCCCGTGAGGTGCTGACCTCCACCGACATCGGTCTGCCGTTGGGCCCCAAGGGCGTGGCGGCGATCCTTCCCGAGGCCGTCGAATCGTTTGCCTCCGGCCTCGAACAGCCGCGCAGCGAGATCATGACCTTCCTGGCCGCCCGGGAGGCGGCGCATCATCGTCTGTTCAGCCATGTTCCCTGGCTGTCCAGCCAGTTGCTGGGCGCGGTCGAGGCCTACGCCGCGGGCATGAAGATCGACATGAGCGGCATCGAGGAGCTGGCCCGCGACTTCAACCCGGCCACGCTGGGCGATCCGGCGGCCATGGAGCAGTTGTTGAGCCAAGGGGTGTTCGAGCCGCAGGCAACCCCGGCGCAGACCCAGGCGCTCGAGCGTCTGGAAACACTGCTGGCCCTGATCGAAGGCTGGGTCCAGACCGTGGTGACCGATGCACTCGGTGACCGGATTCCGGGCACCGCCGCGCTCAGCGAAACACTTCGTCGCCGCCGGGCCAGTGGCGGGCCCGCCGAGCAGACCTTCACGACACTGGTCGGTTTGGAACTTCGGCCCCGCAAACTGCGCGAGGCCGCGGCCCTATGGGACCGGCTGACTCAGGGCGCCGGTATCGACGCGCGCGACGCGGTCTGGCAGCACCCCGACCTGCTGCCCTCCATCGAGGACCTCGATGACCCGGCGGCGTTCATCGATCGGACCATCGGGGGCGACACCTCCGGTATCGACGAGGCACTGTCCGACCTGAAAGCCGAGCTCGACCGCGACATGCGCAACCGGGAGGACCCGGGCGCCGGTCCTGTGGATAACTGAGCGGGGTCTGCCCGGCCGGCCTGGCACAGTCTCGGGTCATGCCCGCCTTGTACTCGCTGGATCCGGCGATGCCGGTGCTGCTGCGTCCCGACGGTGCGGTGCAGGTGGGCTGGGATCCGCAACGGGCCGTGCTGATCCGCCCGCCAGAGGGGCTGACGACGACGGCGGTCGCCGAACTGCTGCGGTCCATGCGATCACCGATACCGATCACCGAACTGCAACGCCACGCCACCGGCCGCGGATGGGTGCCCGGTGACGTGGCCAACCTGGTCAGCCAACTGGTCGGTGCCGGCGTCGCGACCCGCCGGCACCGGGATCGGACCGGCCGAACGGCGTCAATCCGGATCCACGGCCGCGGGCCGTTGTCCGACCTGCTGGTGCAGGCGCTGCGTTGCTCGGGGGCACGAATCGGCCAAAGCAGTCAGCCACACGCGGCGGTCACCCGCAGCGCCGTGGATCTGGTGGTGTTGTCCGACAACCTGGTGGCCGAGCCGCGCCTGGTGCGCGACCTGCAAAGGGAGGGCATCGCGCACCTGCCGGTTCGGGTTCGCGACGGCACCGGGCTGGTCGGACCGTTGGTGATTCCCGGCGTGACCAGCTGCCTGCGGTGCGCCGACTTACACCGCAGCGACCGCGACCCGGCCTGGCCGGCCATCGCGGCGCAGCTTCGTGACACCGTGGGGGTGGCCGATCGGGCCACCGTGCTGGCGACGGCGGCGCTGGCGCTGCGCCAAATCAACGGTGTGATCGCCGCGGTCCGAGATCAGGAAAACCCGTCCGATCCGCCGTCGGCGCTGAATGCCACGTTGGAATTCGACCTCCAGGCGGGCTCCGTCGTGGCGCGGTATTGGGCCAGGCACCCGTTGTGCTCGTGCTGACGCCGGCCCCGCGGGCCCGCTAGCCCAGGCGACCCTGCTCGGGAACGTTGGTGGAGATCGCCGCGTACGCCCTGGCCAAGTCGTCCAGTACGCCCTCGGTCAAGGTGCAATCTTTGCGGTGCTTGTCCAACGTTTCGATGATCGCCCTGAACAGGGCATCTGCGGCCTCGTGCTGCGTCTGTTTTGCTGACATGGCTTCTCGGGGTCCACCCTCCGGACGTGGGTTTCGATGAGTCACACCATTGCGACCTGCAAGAGATTACATATGCGCTGCTGATCGCGCCGGTCTCGACGCAACGTCAGCGCTGGGACGGCCGCACCAATTGCGATTGAATCAATTGAAATCAGTTGTAGCCAGATCAATACCCTGCGCACAGGTCCGTAATGGATGATGGGGGTGTGTCGGACATCAAACGCGGCCGGGCCGCGCGCAACGCAAAGCTGGCCAGCATTCCGGTCGGCTTTGCTGGCAGGGCAGCGCTAGGGGTCGGCAAGCGACTGGCCGGCAAGTCAAAAGATGAGGTCAACGCCGAGCTGATGGAGAAGGCGGCCAACCAGCTCTTCACGGTCTTGGGTGAGCTCAAGGGCGGAGCGATGAAAGTCGGACAGGCGTTGTCCGTGATGGAAGCGGCCATTCCCGAGCAATTTGGCGAACCGTACCGCGAGGCACTGACCAAGCTACAAAAAGACGCACCACCGTTGCCGGCGGCCAAGGTGCATCGAGTGCTGGACGCGCAGCTAGGCACCAAATGGCGCGATCGATTCGGCTCGTTCGACGACACCCCGGTCGCTTCGGCGAGCATCGGCCAGGTGCACAAGGCGATCTGGTCGGATGGCCGGGAAGTGGCGGTCAAGATCCAATACCCCGGCGCCGATGAGGCGTTGAAGGCCGATCTGAAGACGATGCAGCGAATGGTCGGTGTCTTCAAGCAACTCTCGCCGGGTGCCGACGTGCAGGGCGTCGTCGACGAGCTGATCGAGCGGACCGAAATGGAGCTCGACTACCGGCTCGAAGCCGATAACCAGCGTGCCTTCGCCAAGGCCTACGCGGGTCACCCACGCTTCCTGGTACCGCACATCGTGGCCAGTGCGCCAAAGGTGGTGATCCAGGAGTGGATCGACGGCGTGCCGATGTCGCAGATCATCCGCAACGGGACCCAGCAGGAGCGCGACCTCATGGGCACGCTGCTGCTCGAGCTCACCTTCGACGCGCCGCGGCGGCTGGAGATGCTGCACGGCGATGCGCACCCGGGAAACTTCATGCTGCTGCCAGACGGGCGGATGGGCGTCATCGACTTCGGCGCGGTGGCGCCGATGCCCGGCGGCTACCCCATCGAGCTCGGGATGACCATTCGGTTGGCTCGTGACAAGAACTATGACCTGCTGTTGCCGACGATGGAGAAAGCCGGGCTCATCCAGCGGGGGCAACAGGTCTCGGTGCGAGAGATCGACGAGATGCTGCGCCAGTACGTCGAACCCATCCAAGTCGAGGTCTTCCACTACACGCGTAGGTGGCTACAGCGGATGACCGTGAGCCAGATTGACCGCTCGGTCGCGCAGATCAAAGCGGCTCGGCAAATGGATCTACCGCCCAAGCTGGCCATTCCGATGCGTGTGATCGCGTCGGTGGCCGCCATTTTGTGCCAGCTGGATGCGCATGTGCCGATCAAGGCGCTGTCCGAAGAGCTGATCCCCGGTTTTGCCGAGCCCGATACCGCCGCTGTCTGAGCGGGCGCCCGGGCCGCGGGATCCGGGTTCCGCGTAAGGATCGCCAGGGTGCGGCCATCGAGAATCGGTGCGATGGCCGCGCCCCGGCGATTCGGGCGGTTACTAGGCGGCAACCTTGGGCGGACGCCCGCGCGGGCGCTTGCGGTTCACTATCGAGCCACGCTCGAAGATCTCGCCACCCCATACTCCCCACGGCTCGGCGCGTTCAAGCGCAGCGGCCAAGCACTGGGGGCGAATCGGGCAGCTCGCGCAGAGTTCCTTGGCCTGCTCGAGATCGGCCGGGGTCTCGGCGAACCACAAGTCCGGATTACCGACATGACAGGGCAACACCGGCAGCGTCTGTCTAGGGACGGCCAGTGCCGACATGTCCATGCTCACCTGCTTCCTGGTCTAGGGGCTTTCGTTCGAAGTGATCCGGACCAGGCGGCGGGCGGTTGACCCAAAAAAAATTGGCCACGGATCCTGGTGACTGAGGTCCGTGGCCACTTGGGCGGAAATCGGGCTTTACGTAGTGCCTACGTTGGGCTCCGATCCACGGACGAGTCAGTCGCGGCGGCGACGCGGTGCTTACCCGCTGCCGCCGGGATGGCGGTGCGGGCGGCATGACGGGCGGCCGGGTACCACACGGCGGCAGCCACGCCTACACCGAACGTATTCATGTTCATCATCGTGGCCGCCTCCTTTCGTGTTGCTCGCCGCCGTGCCAGCGTTCAGCGCCGGCACCTATAAGCCTGTTAGAGGTTAAACGGTCGCGACCGAACATCACAACCGATTTTTTGACCAGCGGTTTTGCCGCTTACCGTGCTTGGCGCACCAGCTCGAGCACATCGGCCCCGTACTGCTCCAGCTTTCGGGCGCCAATGCCTGGTATCGCGATCAGGGATGCATCATCGGCGGGAAGCAGCTCGGCGATCGCGATGAGCGTGTTGTCGGTGAAGACGACGTAGGCGGGCACGTTCTGTTCCTTGGCGGTGTTGAGCCGCCAGGACTTGAGCTGCAGCAGCAATTCCTCATTGACGTCGCCGGCACACGTTTCGCACCGGCGCAGCATCACGGCCGCCGGCGTGGTCAGCTCCTTGTTGCAGATCCGGCAGCGCACTGGGCCGCGGTTGCGCCGGTTCTTGGCCGGCCCCGGATCGGCACGTGTCTGCGGCGCAATGCCGTTGAGAAAGCGCGACGGCTTGCGGCCCTGACGCCCGCCCGGAGACCGGGTCAGCGCCCAGGTCAGCGCCAAATGCACTCGGGCCCTGGTGACTCCGACATAAAGCAGCCGGCGTTCCTCTTCGACCTGTTCACTCTCGGGGCCATGCGCCAACGCGTGCGAGATCGGCAGCGTGCCGTCGGCCAAGCCGACGAGGAACACCGCGTCCCACTCCAGACCCTTGGCCGCGTGCAGTGAGGCGAGGGTGACACCCTGCACCACCGGTGGATGGCGTGCGTCGGCGCGCGCTCGAAGCTCGGCGAGCAATCCGGCAAGCTGCAGGTGCGGTCGCTGCGCCACCTCGTCGTCGACTAGTTGCGCCAATGCGCTCAGCGCCTCCCAGCGCTCCCGGGCCCGGGTCCCGGCGGGTTCTTCGGCGGTCAGCCCGAGGGGTTCTAGGACCGTGCGGACCACATCGGGCAACGCTGCCTCGATATCGCGCTCCGCCGCACGCTGCAGGGCCACCATCGCCTGCTTGACCTCTTGGCGGTTGAAGAATCCCTCGCCGCCACGCACCTGGTAGGCGATACCGGCCTCGGTCAAGGCTTCTTCGTAGACCTCGGACTGCGCGTTGACGCGGTAGAGGATGGCGATCTCGGATGCGGGCGTTCCGGATTGGATCAGCCGGGCGATCGACGCCGCCACCGCGGTGGCTTCGGCGACCTCGTCGGGATATTCATCAAACGACGGAGCCGGGCCGGGCTCGCGCTGGCCGGTCAGCTGCAGCCGGCTACCGGCAACCCGGCCGCGGGCCGCCGCGATCACCCGGTTGGCCAACGAGACCACCTGCGGAGTGGACCGGTAGTCGCGCTCCAGACGCACCAGGGTGGCGTCGGGAAATCGGCGGGAAAAGTCGAGCAGGAATCGAGGCGATGCCCCGGTGAACGAATAGATGGTCTGGTTGGCGTCACCGACGACTGTCAGGTCGTCGCGATCTCCCAACCAGGCCAACAGGACTCGTTGCTGCAGCGGAGTGACATCCTGGTATTCGTCGACGACAAAGCAGCGGTACCGGTCCCGGAATTCCTGGGCCACCGCGGCGTCGTTTTCGATGGCGGCCGCGGTATGCAGCAGCAGATCGTCGAAATCGAGCAGGGTGAGGCTCTCATCGCGCACCTTGAGTGACTCGTATTCGGCGTAGACGGCCGCGATCTGCGCGGCGTCCAGCGGAGTATCTCGGGATGCGGCGGCCACCGCCGCCGGGTATTGCTCGGGGGTGATCAGCGATGCCTTGGCCCACTCGATCTCGCCGGCCAGGTCGCGCACGTTATCACTGCTGGCGTTGAGCCTGGCACGGCCAGCCGCGCGGGCAACGACGGCAAACTTGCTGTCCAATAGCTGCCAGCCGATATCGCCGACGACGCGCGGCCAGAAGTATCGCAGCTGGCGGTGGGCGGCCGCGTGAAACGTCAGCGCCTGGACGGCACCGACACCGGCGCTTGTCTGTGCCGCGGCATCCAGCCCTCGCAACCGGGCGCGCATCTCCCCCGCGCCCGCTGAGTGAATGTCACCGCGAGTACCTGCCCGGCGGCGACGTGGCCGCTAGCGACCAACTGAGCGATCCGATGCGTGATGGTGCGCGTCTTGCCGGTTCCGGCCCCGGCGAGCACGCAGACGGGTCCGCGGGGCGCGAGCACGGCTTCGCGTTGCTCGTCGTCCAGCCCGGCGGTCAGTGGCTGAGCGAGCGTCGGCATGGTCTCCATCTTGACAGTGCGGGCTGACAATCCGGGGGCCCCGCCACGCCGCCAGACGCGGCCGGCACCCTGCCGGACGCCTCTACCCTAAGCCGTCCGCCGCTGGTCAGCCCTGCCGCGCGCAGCCCCCGATCACCGGGCTACGTTTACGTCCCATGACCAATGCCGCGCTCACCATCTACACAACTTCATGGTGTGGTTATTGTCTTCGGCTCAAGACGGCCCTAAAAGCCGAAGGAATCGCCTACGATGAGATCGACATTGAACGCGAACCTGCCGCAGGGGATTTCGTAGGCTCGGTCAACGGGGGCAACCGGACCGTTCCGACAGTGAAGTTCGCAGACGGCTCGACGCGGACTAACCCCAGCGCCCGGGAGGTCAAGAAAAAAAATGGCCGACATTGGCGGCTAGCTAATTGGGGACCGCGCACTCACGGCGCGTTTCCGACACAGCTTGTCGCCCAATGCATGGGTGCCCGACAAAGAATGCAGCCGCCCGTACCATGGCCATTATGTCGTCGAGTACCGGTGACTCGCCGGTACAGCAACGCCAACTCCGACCGCGGACAGCAGTCCGCAGAAAACGGCTATCAACGATGAGGCCAGACGGCTCAACCCGAACGACAGCGATGCGTTTCGCAGGCTGGCGCAAGTGGCAGATGGTCTTTCGTGCCGCGTCTAGCCGTCGCAACAGGTCGGCTTTCATCGTCTGCATTGCGGTGTTGGCGATTTCAGCCTGCTCGCATCAGAGCACCACAGCCAAGCCCAGCACCACCACTTCTACACCTCCCAGCGGCGCCGACGCATTGATCATCAGCGTCGAAGAAGTGCGTCGCATTGCTAACTACGAAGAACTGACCGCACACGCGCACGCAGACTTGCGCCATCCACCGCCGGGTGACCTGAGCGCGCCGGGCCCCTGCCGGGCGGCCGGAACCAGTGACCTCACCTTTGCCAATGGATGGCTGGAATTTCGTAGCGCGGGCTACAGCGGGGTCACCGACGACATCGATCCCGGCGGAAAGGCCTTGATTGACTCGGTCAGTCAGGCGGTAGCCATCTACCCGGACGAGCACGCCGCTCGCAATGCACTCGATCAGCTCGAAACGTCCCTGACGACGTGTGTGGCAATGCACGACCCCAATTACGATTTCGATGTGGACAAGTCGGATCCCACCACGCTGAGGATCACCGACGCGGGATGGAGCCACCTGTATCGGGCCAAGAATTCGGTTCTAATATCCGTTGGCGTATTGGGCATCGAACCCGCCGAGCGGATCGCGAATGCGGTGCTCGAAGCCATTTGTGATCCAGGGGGAGCCCTGATTTGTGATCGAGTCAAATAGCGCTTAGTCGCGCGCTGCCGCCCAAGATTCAATGATCACGCGGGCGATCGAAATCGATCCCGGCAGCAGCAATTTTGAGTCCGATGCACTCGTCCAATCACCGACCGCAAGGGCGGCTCGCACCTCATCGCGGGTAAACCAGGCCGCCTCGGCGATCTCGCCGTCATTAAAGGAAAAGTCTTCATCTGGGCCACCCACCGCATGGAAACCGACCATCAGCGAGCGCGGTAAGGGCCAGGGCTGGCTGCCCAGATAACGCACATCGCGCACCGTCAGACCGATTTCCTCACGAATCTCCCGGGCGACACAGACTTCGAACGATTCGCCGGCCTCCACAAACCCGGCCAGCAGCGAGAACATCCGGTGCGGCCAGATTGCCTGGCGGGCCAGCACCACCCGGTCGCCGCCATCGTGCACCAAGCAGATCACCGCGGGGTCGATGCGCGGGAACTCCTCGTGGCCGGTCAGGGAGTTCACTCGCGACCAGCCGGCCCTGGCCGGTTTGGTCGGACTGCCGTCGACTGGGCTGAACCGCGAACCGTCGTGCCAGTTCAATAAGGCCATGGCAGATGCCACCAGCTGGCTGCTGGTGTCATCGATGATGCTGCCGAGTTTGCGCAGGTCGGCCACCTCGGACTGAGCTCCAGGATCCTCGGGAGCTTCCAGCGCGGCTCGGACTGCCCAGACATGGCGACCGCCCTCGAGACAGCCCAAAAACACCGCCTCCGGCGGCGGCTTCTCGGCGAAATCGGCGGCCGGGCTGAGCACCACCCGGCCGTCGGCCATCAATACCCGATTACGAGAATCCACCCTCATCAGCGCCGCATCGGCCCACCCCGCGGCCGCCGCTTCGACGTCGGTTCGCAAGTGGTCGGCCCGGTCTGCGCCGATGCGGGACAACAACGGAACCTCGCGCAGCTGGAAGTCCACGCTAGCTCTCACCCCCCTGGCGACCCGGCTGCGCCGAGCTTACGATCGCCACGCCGCCACCTTGGTGGCGACCCGCTGCCCCCGGCTGCGCCGCGCTTGCGATCGCCACGCCGCCACCTTGGTGGCGACCCGCTGCCCCCGGCTGCGCCGCGCTTGCGATCGCCACTAGTGCCCCGTGTTGCGGATGTAGAGCAGGCGGTCGTTGGCCTCAATGGCGTCCACTTCGGGGGCGCCGATGCGCAGCAACTGGCCGCCACGAACGACACCGAGCACGATGTCGCGCAAATGACGCGGAGATCCACCGATCTCGCTTTGTTCCACCTCGCGTTCGGCGATGGCCAGCCCGGCATCCGGAGTGAGCAGATCTTCGATCATCTGGACGACACTGGGTGTGGTGGTGGCCAGCCCCAGCAGCCGGCCGGCGGTTTCGGAAGAAACCACCACCGAGTCGGCTCCCGACTGCTCGAGTAGGTGCTGGTTCTCAGCCTCTCGGATGGATGCCACGATCTGCGACTTGGGCGAAATCTCGCGAGCCGTCAACGTGACCAGCGCCGCGGTGTCATCGCGACTGGCGGCCACGATGATCGAGGCCGCGTGCTGTGCACCGGCCAACCGCAGCACATCGGATTTGGTGGCGTCACCGTGCACGGTGACCAACCCGGCCGCGGCGGCGCGGTCGAGGGCGCCCCGGTCGGTGTCGACAACAACGATCTCACCGGGAACGGCCTCGTCGCCGAGCATTGCGCTGATTGCCGTCTTGCCCTTGGTGCCATAGCCGATGACCACGGTGTGGTTACGCACTCTGCTCCTCCAACGCTGGATCTTCAGTGCCTGACGCGACGTTTCGGTGACAACCTCGAGCGTCGTCCCGACCAGCAAGATCAGAAACGCAATCCTCAGCGGTGTGATGATCAGGACGTTCGCCGCGCGCGCCAGTTCGGAAATCGGTGTGATGTCGCCATACCCGGTGGTCGACAGGGTCACCGCCGAGTAATACAGGCAGTCCAAGAAGGACAGTTCATCACCCTGCGAATCGTGATACCCATCGCGATCCAGATAGACCGTGATGGCACCCGCCAGCAGCGCCGCCAAGGCGATCGTCACCCTGCGCGTAATGATGCGAGCAGGACTGGCCTGCCCTTGAGGAATACGCAGCACGCCGACAAGCGCGTAACTGGGCTGAGCGGTCAGTCTCTCGTCGAGACGCCTCAGCCGCCGCCAACTACCTTTCGCCACGGAAATCCGTCATCGGCTAACCCCAATGCACGACACAGGCACGAGAAACATGTAACCACGATTAGCAACTGCAAGGCGGATCGGAGTCGGCGAGCAACTCGGCCAACGCCATCCCATCAGGCAGCTCATCGGGGATGACGGTGACTCCGGTGCGCACATAGTGAAAGGCGGTACGCACCGACGATTCGGGGCATCCGCGCAGGGCAGCCCACGCCATCCGGTACACAGCCAGCTGAACGGCGGCTTGCCGCATGGCTTCGGGCCCACGCGGCGGCTCACCGGTCTTCCAGTCGACGACGGTTGCGCCGCCATCGGGGTCTTCGAATACCGCGTCGATGCGGCCCCTCACCACGGTGTCGCCGACCGGCATTTCGAATGGCACCTCGACGGCGATCGGCGTGCGCGCCGCCCAAGGAGATCCGGCGAAGGCCTCCTGCAACGGCGCAAGATCCTCGACTTGGCCCACATCGGAGTCGGCAGCACCCGGGAGGTCCCCCAAGTCGAACAGCAGCTCCTCGCCGTAGAACTGCTGTACCCATGTGTGAAAGGCATTGCCCAGCTGGGCATGCGGATCCGGCCGAGTCGGTAAGCGATGCACCAACCGTTGCCTGGCCCCCACCGGGTCGCGGGCCAGCTCGACGAGCCCGCTCACCGACAACTGGTTCGGCAACGCTCGCGTCGGCGGCCCCACGGCACGCGCCCGCTCGGCCAACAGCGCATCGACGTCGGCTGTCCAGCCCTCGATATCGGCGACCGCGGCACCGCCAGCGGGGGCCTCGACACCGGCATCGGCAGAGATCGCCTCCGCGACCAACCTGGCCCCACGTTCGACATCGCCGCGCCGCGTGGCCAACGGATCAGTTGGCCAAACCGCTTCGACAACGTCGTCCAGCAGCGGGTTCCGTTCACCAGCGACCGGTGCCCGATCCCACTGATCCACCGTCCCGCAGGGATCGCCGGCCGCGGCCGACCGCTCGATGATGTCCTTGAGTTCACACAAGAAGTCCGATGGTCCGCGCGGCTTCAGCCCGGTGGCCCCCCAGTGGTGACCCGATACCAGCACGGTGTCCTCGGCCCGGGTAACGCCGACGTAGAGCAACCGGCGCTCCTCATCGACGCGCCGCTGATCTAGCTGCTCCCGATGCGCGGAAATGGTGTCCGACAACTGCTTTCGGTTTGTCACCGCCGAGGTATCTAGCACCGGGATGCCCAGCGCGCCCACCGACGCCCGGTCCCCCCGAAGCAGCGGCGGTAACTCGCCCGGATCGGTGAGCCAACTGCTTCGCGACGCGGTCGACGGGAAAACACCTGCCGATAGATGTGCCACCGCCGCCACCTGCCATTCCAGGCCCTTCGCGGCATGCACGGTGAGCACTTGAACTCGGTCCCGTGCCACCGTCAACTGGGCCGGCGGTAACCCGTTCTCTACCTCCGCCGCGACATCGAGATAGGCGAGCAGACCGTCCACCGATGCCTTGGTTGACAGGGCGCTACCAGCCGAGATGGCGGCCCGCTCGGCGTAGTCGGCGACCACGTCGGCAAACGCATCGAGGTGCTCGGCACCGACCCATGCCCCCGAAGCCGTCGCCGCGGCACGGACATCGCAATCCAGCCCAAGCACGCGTCGTACCTCGGCGACAAAATCCGGCAGCCAATGACCAAGATGCCCACGCAGGGCGTTCAATTCCGCTGCCAGCGCACCGATGCGCTCGTAGCCCGCCGACGAGTACCAGTCGGCGGGGCCCGGGTCGCAGATGGCATCGGCCAGACACGCCGTATCGGTGTCCGGACCCGCCGCCGCCGCGACGGCGCCGGGAGAGACCGATGCGCCCACCTGAGGACCGCCCACCAACGCGACCGCCCGTCGCCAAAGTGCGGCGACGTCGCTGCCGCCCAACCGCCAGCGCGGACCGGTCAACACTCGCATCGCCGCGACCCCGGCCGTCGGGTCACCCACCAGTCGCAGCATCGCTACCAGGTCGGCCACCTCCGGAATGGACAACAGGCCGGCCAGCCCGACAACCTCAACCGGGATTCCCCGCGCAACCAGTGCATCGGCGATGGGTGCGGCGTCGGCGTTGCGGCGCACCAGCACCGCTGCCGTCGGCGGGCTAACCCCGTCGGCCGCCGCGCGCTGATAGTGACCCTGCAATTGGTCTGCGATCCAGTCCCGTTCGGCCTGCACATCGGCGAGTAGCGCACAACGAACCGTCCCGGCCGGCGCATCCGGGCGCGAACGCAGTGCATGTACGGCCACCGACCGCCGGCGGGGCTCCGCCGAGATCGCGTTTGCCAGGTGCAGTGCGCGCGGCGGGTTGCGCCAGCTGGTCCGCAGCTCCAGAACCGGTGCCGGGGCACCGTCGGACAGCGCGAAATCCGTGCTGAACCGGGGCAAGTTCGTCGCCGAGGCACCACGCCAGCCGTAGATCGACTGAATCGGATCACCGACTGCCGTCAACGCCAACCCGTCATCGACGCCGCCACCAAACAGTGCCGACAGCGCGATGCGCTGGGAGTGTCCGGTGTCCTGGTACTCGTCGAGCAACACGACGCGGTACCGGCTGCGCAGCTCCCCGCCGACCTGCGGGCACGTCGCTGCCAGCCGTGCGGCGGCGGCCATCTGCATTCCGAAGTCCATCACCTTGGCGGCGCGCATCCGCTCATGCAACGCGTCGAGCAAGGGCACCAGCTCGGCCCGCTCGGTCTGGGTGGCCAGCATCCGCAACAGCCACTGATTCGGGCCGCTATCGCGCTGGTTTGGGCCCGCCGGCAGGGCGTGCACGAGTCGTTCCAGCTCGATGTGGGTATCGCGAAGCTGCCGGGTGTCAACCAGGTGCTCGGCGAGCTGGCCCCACAGCCGCAGCACCGTGGCGGTGACCGCCGCCGGGGTCTTCTGGGTGCACAGCTCACCGCGATATCCGTTGACGACCTCGAACGCCAGCTGCCACAGCTCTGTCTCGCTGAGCAACCGGGTGTCGGGCTCGATGGGCAGCAACAAGCCGTGGTCACGCAGCAGTGAGCCGGCAAATGCGTGATAAGTGCTGACCGTGGGCGCACCCGCTGCTTCGCCGACGGCGACACCCACGGTGGTACCTGCCAATCGGGCCAGCCGCGACCGGACACGGCGCAGCAATTGGCCGGCAGCCTTGCGGGTGAACGTCAAGCCCAACACCTGGCCTGGTTCGGCGTAGCCGTTGGCGACCAGCCAAACCACCCGGGCGGCCATCGTCTCGGTCTTGCCCGCTCCCGCGCCCGCGATGACAACCAACGGACCCGGAGGGGCGGCGATAACGGCGGCCTGCTCGTCGGTGGGCGGGAAAATTCCTAGCGCACTTGCTATCTCATCCGGGCTGTAGCGCGGGTTCATCGCGGCGACCGGTCGGTGTGGGCCGGACACGACGGCCGGATCGGGCAGTGCGAGCAGCCATCGTTGCGCCGAGCGATGAAGTGCGGCCCGGCCGCTGCCTCGGCAGCCTGACGGACCAGATTGCGCCACTGGTCACGAGCGGCCGGCGTCAGTGGATCCTGATCCCGTTGGGCGGCACCGGCGGCCGCGCTCTTGCCCGGATAGACCAGTCGCGCACCACCGGGCTCGGCACCGGCCTCCACCATCCCCTCGGCCACCGCAAGCTGATACATGGCCAGCTGGGCATTTTGCTGTGCGTCGTCCTTGCTGACTGGTGTCTTTGCGGTCTTGATATCGACGATCACCAATCGCCCCGCACCGTCGCGCTCGAGCCGATCGACCCGTCCCCGCAGACGAATTGCGCCGCCGTCGTCGCGGGCCGCGTCCAGGACTCCATCGATGTCGATCTCGACTCCCACTTCGGTCAGTTCACTGCGCGTCTGGCCCCGCCACTCGACAAACGCCTGGATCATCGCTCGGTGCCGGGCAAGCTCGTTGCTCGAAAACCAATCCGCCTCGAACGGCAGGAGCTTCCACACCCGGGCCAGCTCGGCCAGCAGTTGCTCTTCACTTGCGCCCGGCTCGGCGATCAGCGCATGCAGCACCGAACCGATGGTGGCTCGCAGGTCACGCGGGTTGGTCCCACCATGACGTTCGGCCAGCCAACGCAGCGGACAGTCGTTGAGGGTCTGCAGGGTGGAGGGCGTCAGCGTGACAACATCGCCGGCGCCGTAGAGCGCAGCAGTCGTGCTCACCGGGATCAGCCCGTGCCATCCCGCGGGATCGGCCCCCGCCACGCCGGCCTTGGCCAACCGAGCCAATTGTGTTGCTGCACATTGCCGGGCAGCGTCGTCAACCGCGCCGTCCGGCGCGCACACCACGCCGCGCAATCTGCCCACCACCGCCGCGGCCGACAGCACGCGCGGCGCCGAAACCGGCGGCGCTGCGACGGCTTGGCTGTCCCCGTTGGCCCACTGCGCGATCTCGAAGAAGAATTCCGACGGAAGCGCGGCCTGCTGGCCACCCCCGCTCGTGTCGCCGTCGACGGCAGTCACCAGTAGTTGCCGCCGCGCCCGGCCCATTGCCGCCAGCAACAGCCGGCGTTCCTCGGCCAGTAGCGGTGCCCGCGCCGAGGCATTGCCGCTGACGCCGTCGAGTTCATCAAGCAGGCGCTGCGTGGCCAGCACTCCCCCGCGCGGAATCGTGTTGGGCCACAAGCCGTCCTGCAATCCGGCGATGACCACCAGGTCCCATTCATGACCGAGCGCCGCGTGCGCGCTGAGCACCCGGACCTGCTCGTTCTGTGCTACCGGCTCCTCGCTGACTCGAGGCAACTGCAGGGCCGCAACGTGCTCGAGGAGTCCGCTCAGTGATGCGCCCGACGTGCGCGAGACGTACTGGTCGGTGATGTCGAACAAGGCCGTTACCGCTTCAAGGTTGCGGGTCGCCTGGACACCGGCCGGGCCGCCGCGATCGATGGCTGCGAGCCAGCGATTCTGCAGACCCGACCGATGCCATGCGGCCCACAGGATGTAGCGCGGGTCTTGGCCCGCACGGTGGCATCGCGTTGCCGCGGCCAGCACGGCACGCACCCGCCGTAGCGGCCCAAACTGTGGCCCTGGCGGCTGGTTTGACCCCGCTGACCCGACTGCAGGGCGCCCATCCTCGGACAACGTCGCAACCAGCAAGTCCCCGAAATCCTCTGGCGAACGACCGGCGACGGCGCGCCGCAGGGTGCGGCGCAGCTGCCGCAGCGTGACGGGGTCCACGCGGCCGATGGGTCCGGTGATCAGTGCCAGCGCCTGATCGGCGTTGAGCCCTTCGGCGGTCGCAGCCAGAACCGTAAGCAGCGCGCCTACCGCGGGTTCCTCGGCCAGTGACCCCCCGATCGGGGGTATCGACACCGGAACACCCGCGGCCGCCAGTGCCCGCGGCAGCCGCGCGGCGACCCGGGGTACCGACCTGACGATCACCGCCATCTGCGACCACGGAACTCCGTCGACCAGATGTGCCCGTCGCAGCGCGGCGGCGATCGCCGCCGCCTCCGCATGCGCCGTGGCGGCCAGGCGCACGGTGACCGACCCGTCCTCGGTTCCGGTGCCATCGATGTGGCGACCGGCACTGCCGCCCGGCAGCCGGCGGGCGATGCCGCTGACGGCGCGCGCCACGGCGGGGGCACAGCGATGCGACATCGTCAAGGTCACCGCCGGACCGCCGTCCAGCGGGCCGCCCAGCAATCCGGCGGGCTCACCGCCGCGAAAACCGAACACCGCCTGGTTGGGGTCGCCAGCGATCAAGGCGAACTCGGCACCGGCCGCCAGCACCTCAACCAGCCTTGCCGCCTGCGGATCGAGTTGCTGAGCGTCGTCAACCAGCAAGAACCGCAGCCGCGCACGTTCGGCGGCCAGCAATTCGGGATCGCTGGCGAAGGCCTCCAGTGCGCTCCCGACCAGTTCGGCGGCACCCAATGCCGGTGCGGTGGCTTGTAGCGTCGCCGTCCCGACCGCCGCGCGCAACAACATCACCTGCTCGTACTGTCGGGCGAATCGGCCGGCAGCGGCCCATTCGGGGCGTCCGCTGCGACGGCCCAGCCGCTCCAACTCCATTGGGTCTACCCCGCGTTCGGCGCAGCGTGCCAGGAGGTTTCGGAGCTCGGTCGCGAATCCCGCGGTCGTCAGGGCGGGCAGCAGGTGTCGCGGCCAGGCCGACCTGGCGCTCGGTCCGTCTTCGAGGTCCCCGGCAAGCAGTTCCCGAATGATGGCGTCCTGTTCGGCGCTGGTCAGCAGCCGCGGCGGCGCATCGCCGGTGCGTTCGGCCGCCCGCCGCAGCACTGCGTAGGCGTAACTGTGCACGCTACGCACCAACGGCTCACGGACCGCGGCGCGGCCGCTCCCGGTGGTGTGTGAGCGCAGTAGCGCCGTGGTCAACGAGCTGCGCGCCCGCATCCCCATCCGGCCGGAACCGGTAAGCAGCAGAACCGATTCCGGATCGGCACCCGCGGCGATATGAGCGATTGCCGCCTGTACCAGCAAGGCGCTCTTCCCGGTGCCGGGACCACCCAGGACCCGCACCAGTCCCCGTGACCCCGGCGTCAGCAGCTCCCGCGCCTCGGCACCCCAGCTCAGTGACATGACGGCATGCAATCACAGGGGTCTGACAAGGTTGGCCCGGCTGATGGCGGCCAAGGCGCCAGATCGGACCAAATTCGCTAGTGCATAGGTGGTTTCAGGTACAAAGCTGACCGCGGTGCGGCCAAGCCGACTCGGCAGGGCTCGGCTAGCGCCGCTCGAACGCCGCCTGCAGCAGCCCCGCGTCGAACCCGCTCGGCGCCTGGCCGGAAACGGCGTACTGGTAAACCGCAACGCGGAAGATCTGGCCCAGCGCACTCGAGATCAACGAGACGACAATGATGCAGGCGACCGCGATCGCCACCACGGCGGCAGCCAGCACCGGCTGATTGACCGCAAGTAGCGCGACGGCACCCCCCACGCCGGTGAGCACGATCATGATGCTGACCAGCCAGATGATCACCGTGATGGCGGCGGCCCCGGTTGCGCTTTCACCCCACCGCGCCTTGACGACGGTCGCCGAACGTTTCAGGGATTCGATCGGCCCGCTGCCCTCGAGCGCCACGACTTGGATCACGAAAAACGTTGCGATGGCCCAAGCGGCTCCGGTCAGCCAGACCGCGATCTTGCCCAACAGCGGCATCCGTTCTTCAAGGGCCCGCAGGATCAGCCCAACCGTGGTGGCCACCAGAGTCCAACCCAGGATCGGGCCGATGCGGTGCATGGCGGCCCTGACCCCATCGCTGACCTTGGTGTCCTCACCGCGCATGGAACGCGCCGCGCAAGCGGCCAGTGCCACGTTGAAGAAGATAGCGATGAAAGTGGACACGTACGCCGTTGCCAAGCCGGCAATGTAGAAGACCGGGTCATGCTCGTCGATGTATTGGCCGTCAAACACTCCCCGCAGGATCAGCGTGGGCGCCCAGATGGCGACCACGGCCAGGAACGCGAAAAGCGTGGAAAGAAGTGGGAACAGCATCAGCGACAGGTCGCCTTTGAGGATCCGCCAGCTCTGCCCGGTCAGCGCCCAACCGCGCTTGATGCAGTCCATTGCTGCTCCCGGTGGATTTCGGCCCGCTCCACGCCGTCAGACGCGAAAAGTTCGCTGGCGCGCACTGTGAACGGCTATCGTAGCCCGCGGCAACAGCAACGGCGACGGGCATCAGGTCAGGCCGATTAAGCTGGCTTGATGCCGGATGTCTACGGCAGGAGTATCGATCATGAACAATGCCGACAACAATGCCGAAGTAGTAGGTACACCCGATCCCGTGCCTGAAGGTGATGCCGCCGAACAGAGCATTCCGGCCGGTTACGACGAAGAGCCGGGGTTGGACACCGAGTACCTGAGCGACGCCGGGGACCGCGATGCCAACGAAGCCGATGTGATCGATCAGGCCTACATCGTCGCGACCTCCGACGACGACTTGGGCGCTGACCGCTGATCGGTGTTTTTGCCGCGCACCTCCCTCGAGGGGCGACTCGTGCTCGACCTGGCACCATCGACACGTGAGCACCGACCTGCACGTGCACCGCTATGGCCCCGAGGAACCCGTGCGGGTGCTGACCATCCATGGCGTCACCGAGCATGGGCAATCCTGGGAATACCTGGCCGGCTACTTGCCCGAAGTCAGCATCGCCGCACCGGATTTGCTGGGCCACGGCAGATCGTCGTGGGCCGCGCCCTGGAGCATCGATGCCAACGTTTCGGCATTGGCCGCATTGCTCAAGGACCAAGCCGACGGGCCGGTAGTGGTGGTGGGGCACTCCTTTGGCGGGGCGGTGGCGCTGCAACTGGCCGCGGCGCATCCGGACCTGGTCGCAGCGCTGATACTGCTGGATCCCGCGATCGGTTTGGATGGTTCACGGGTGCGCGAGGTGGTCGACGCCATGGTGGCCTTCCCCGACTACACCGACCCGGCCGAGGCGCGAATGGAGCGGGCATACGGCGCGTGGGCGGACGTGGATCCCGCGGTGCTCGACGCCGAACTCGACGAGCACCTCATCACCCTGCCGAACGGGCGGTACAGCTGGCGAATCAGCCTGCCCGCCATGGTGTGCTACTGGAGTGAGCTCGCCCGCGACGCCCCGCTGCCTCCCCCGGGAATCGCGACCACGCTGGTGCGGGCGGTGCGTGCCGATCCGCAGTACGTCAGCGACGAACTCATCGCGGCCCTGCGGGAACGGCTGGGAGCCGACTTCGCCCTGCGGGAATTCGAGTGCGGACACATGGTTCCCCAGGCCAAACCCACTGAAGTCGCCACACTGATCCGCGAACAGCTGAAAACACCCTGACCATGGCCCCCGTCACCGACGAGCAGGTCGAGCGGGTCCGCCGGCTGGTCGCAGCGATTCCGTCGGGCAGGGTAGCCACCTATGGTGATATCGCCTCTGCCGCCGGGCTTTCCAGCCCCCGCATCGCCGGCTGGATCATGCGTACCGACTCGGTCGATCTGCCGTGGCACCGGGTGATCACTGCCTCCGGGCGTCCGGCCCGGCACCTGACCAGCCGCCAACTCGAGCTGCTGCGCGCCGAAGGGGTGCTCAGCGTGGACGGCAAGATCGCGCTGGATCAGGTGCGTTACGAATTCCCGCCCAGTTGCTAGAGCAACATCCGGATCAGCCCAGCGGTGCGGGCCAGACCCGGAAATGCCTCACTGGTAGAGCGGGGATGCAGCGCATGCACAGCCAGACGGAACATCAAGGCACGCAATAGCATTTGCGGCCATTCCGGCAGAGCACCCCACCGTTCGATGAGTCCGTCGTCGGCATCGCCCCAGGCCAGCGCGTCGATGACAACCACTCCGGCGGCCCAGGACGCGGGCCGCCAATACGGTGTGATGTCGGTGATCCCCGGCGGAGCCGTTCCGGCGAACAGCACGGTGCCGTAGAGGTCCCCATGCACCACCTGATTGGGGCTGCGCGTCGGTTTGCGAAGCGTCGCGAGGTGATTGACGAGTTCGATCGACTGCTCTGCGTCCTCGGTCATCTGGGTCGGGCGGGCCCCCGGCGGGATCGATTGCAGGGGTCGCTCCTGCCACGCGGCGCGGTCGGCGACGATGAAAACGTCGACCGCCGCCCACGGCGTGGCGGGCCCCTGGGTCAAAAACCGCGGCCGTTCCAGCTTGCTGGTGGCCTCGTGCAGTCGCACCGCCGCCGAAACGACCTCATCGTGGCGCGGCTCCGGTGTTCCGGCCACGAATGTATCTGCCCGCCAGCCGGAAACCACGTACCGCCCGTCGGTGGAACGGACCGGTCGGGCCAGGCGCACGCCGTCGACGAAGAGGGTCTCGCGTACCCGGGCCGACCAGGCCGCCCGGGCATTCTCTGCCACCATCGACAACACGACTTCACCGCACCGCCAGCCGCCTTCCCAGCTGGCGCCCAAAGAGGCGGGCTCCACACCGGTCAAACCAAATGCCGCCAACACGTGCTCGGGCGGTGGCTCGACACTCACGGCAGTCAGCCTAGTGGAGGCCCCGCGGGGCGCTGGGCCTGTATCCGGCTTAGAAGACATCCGGCTTAGTACATCACCATGTCGGGCTGCATCTGATTGGCCCAGGCCACGATCCCGCCCTGCAGGTGGACCGCATCGGCGAAACCGGCCTTCTTCAACGCGGCCAACGCCTCGGCCGACCGCACGCCGGTTTTGCAGTACAGCACCGTGGTGCGGTCTTGGGGCAGCTTCGCCAGGCCCTCACCGGTGCTGATCAACGACTTGGGGATCAGTTGAGCTCCGTCGATGTGCACGATGTCCCACTCCACTTGCTCGCGCACGTCGATCAGGGCCAGCTTCTTGCCGGAGTCGATCATCGCGCGCAGTTCTTGCGGGGTGATGGTGGAGTCGCTGGCGGCCCTGGCGACGTCGTCGGAGACCACGCCACAGAACTGCTCGTAGTCGATCAGCGCGGTGATCTTCGGCGTCGCCGGATCCTTGCGAATCCTGATCGTGCGGTAGGTCATCTCCAACGCGTCATAGATCATCAGCCGGCCCAGCAGTGTCTCTCCGATCCCGGTGATCAGCTTCACCGCCTCAGTGCCCATCACCGACGCGATGGAGGCGCAGATGATGCCCAGCACCCCGCCTTCGGCACATGAAGGCACCATTCCCGGCGGCGGCGGTTCGGGGTAGAGGTCTCGGTAATTGAGCCCCAGCCCGCCCGGGGCGTCCTCCCAGAACACCGATACCTGGCCCTCAAACCGGTAGATGGAACCCCACACATAGGGTTTTCCGGCCAGTACCGCGGCATCGTTGACCAGATAGCGGGTGACGAAGTTGTCGGTGCCATCGATGATCAGGTCGTAGTGGCCAAACAGGTCGACCGCATTGTCGGATTCCAGCCGGAACTCGTGCAACCGGACCTCGATCAGGGGGTTGATCGCGACGATCGAGTCACGCGCCGACTGGGCTTTGGAGCGCCCGACGTCGGCGACGCCGTGAATGATCTGGCGCTGCAGGTTCGACTCGTCGACGACGTCGAAGTCGACGATGCCGATGGTGCCCACACCCGCGGCAGCCAGGTACAACAACGTGGGCGAACCCAGCCCTCCGGCACCGATCACCAGGACCCGCGCGTTCTTGAGTCGCTTCTGCCCGTCAACGCCCAGATCGGGGATGATCAGGTGGCGACTGTAGCGGGCCACCTCTTCGCGGCTCAGCGTTGCGGCGGGCGCAACCAGGGGCGGCAATGCTGTCGTGGACACCGAACATCTCCTCGGCAATCATGGCGGTTCAACGCCGATACACGTTGCCCAACCAATCACAGCAGGTACGCGGGTAGGCGGCAACGATGCGCAACAGTGTTCAACAGCCAAACTGTCGGCGCAATTTCGGCACGCGGATCGGCGCCGAAGGACGGTGACGCCCCGCCGCTCTCAGGCGATCGGGTAGGGCCAGGGATTGAAATGACAGGTCTTGCCATCTGCCTTGACGAATTCGGGATCGAACGGCGCGGCCTCGTCATCCGACGTCGAGAAGGTCTGCTGCATCATCACCGGGGCCAGGCCGCCCGGCTTCTCGCAGGCCTCGTGCCGCAGGTACCCGATGGCGTGACCGACCTCGTGATTGATCACGTACTGCCGGTAGGAACCGATATCGCCCTCGAACGGTACGGCGCCGCGCACCCAGCGGGCTTCGTTGATGAAGACCCTGGCCTGCCGGTCCGGGCCGTAGGACGGGTTGTAGCAGGATGTTTCCAGCGGGAATTCGTAGCCACATCCTTCGCGCACCGTGGCCGGGGACACCAGCGAAATGCGGAAGTCGGGCTTTCCGGTATCAATCCGCATGAACGCAAATTGCGGATCGTGCGTCCACCCCTTGGGATTGGCCAGCGTCTGGTCAATCATCTGGGCGAACGCATCGTCGCCGCCGTACATCGTCGGGTCCAGGCCGTTCTCGACTTCGACGGTGTACTTGAACACCTTGCCGGTGCCCTGCCCCACCTGCGGTGTCGTACCCGGAACCACCCGCCAAGTCTTGTCCCCCGCCTGGGTATAGGGACCGCCCGCCGGCAGCGTGCCGGCGGGCAGATTCGCGTCGAATGTGGCCAGACCACGTGGCGGCGTGTCGATGATGGAAGTGCCGACCGAACCAATGTTGGGCGTGTCATGAACGGCCTCGGCCGCCGCCGGCTTCGGCGACGTGGTCCCGGTGACCGTCTGATAGCCGACGACCACGGTGAGCACCATCAGAACGGGTAAGGCATAAGCCCGCCACCCGTAGGTCGACACAAAGCGCCCCAGCCAGCTTTGTTTGCGCCACTGGCGCGGCCGGTCCCGGTCGACGCGGGCCCGCCCGGCCGCCTGGCCGAGGGGGTCACGTTGGGCCCGTAAGGGCTCTCGCCACTCATCACGCAGCACAGGTACCTGACCGGAGCTGCGCGACGGGCGCGGATGCGTCATTCTCCCAGGATGGCACAGCCATCGCTGAGTAGACCCCTGGCACGCCCGAATGGACCGTCCGACTACTATCCACCGGCACCGATAGCGTCCAGTAAGGATCGACCCGGCGGCGCGGGTAGTAATGTCGTTGCGACAAACAGTGCGGCCGCGGGGTTGGCAAGTGGCCGACAAGCAGATGAGGACCGATGAGCGATCTCGCCAAGGCGGCGCAGCACCGCGCCGTCAGATCAGCCGACCGCGTGCGGTCGACTGAGGGCGCGACCCCCAAAGCGCGCGGTAACCGACTGCCCCGAGACGAGCGACGCGGCCAGCTGCTCATCGTCGCCAGCGACGTTTTCGTCGATCGCGGCTACCACGCCGCCGGCATGGACGAGATCGCCGAACGGGCGGGCGTCAGTAAACCTGTTCTTTACCAACACTTTTCGAGCAAGCTCGAACTCTATCTGGCGGTATTGAATCGGCACGTGGACAAGCTGGTGGCCGGGGTACAGCAAGCTCTGCGCACGACCACCGACAACCGGGGACGGCTGTATGCCGCGGTTCAGGCGTTCTTCGACTTCATCGAGCACGACAGCCAGGGTTACCGGCTGATCTTCGAAAACGACTACGTCACCGAACCCGAGGTCGCCGCGCAAGTGCGGGTTGCCACCGAATCCTGCATCGACGCGGTGTTCGCCCTGATCAGCGCCGATTCCGGGCTGGACCCGCACCGAGCGCGGATGATCGCGGTAGCCCTGGTCAGCATGAGCGTCGACTGCGCCCGATACTGGCTGGACTCCGACAGGCCGATCTCCAAGTCGGATGCCATCGAAGGCACCGTGCAGTTCGCCTGGGGCGGACTGTCGCACGTGCCGCTGGCTCGGTCTTAGCTGCGCGCCGCTTCCGCACCGACCCCGAAGCCAACCCGACGGGCGTCGGCCACTCCGATCTCGACATAGGCGATCTTGGCGGCGGCGACCAAGAACCGACGGCCCCGCTCGTCGTCCAAGCTCAACAGGCCCGAGTCATCACGCAGCGCTGCGCTGACGAGTTCTTCGACCTCGCCGGGCGTCTGCGCGCTGCCGAACACCAGCTCGCGCGGACTGTCCGTGATTCCGATCTTGACCTCCACGGGGGCCCCTTCCGTTGCTACTCCGTCGTCGACGTATCAGCAGCAGGCTAGTAGACGCGTTCGAGGCGCCGCACATCGGCCTGTCGGCCCGTACCAGCAGGTCACGGCTAGCAGATTGGTTCATCACAATTGGGTCTAACCTGGCCCGACACGCCATCGCAGCCCTGAAGCGGCACCGTCGCGTAGATACCATCGGCCCCATCAGCAACTCAGCTCACACCCAGTACGACACCGTCCGGGACGTCGAGGACTACCCGGACGATGAGAGCTATGGCGGCTACAGCGACTACGGCTACCAAGACAGCCAAGACGACCAAGACGAATACCCAGACAGCTATGCGGACCTCGCCTGGCCGGCGGATCGCCGGTGGCGCCCCGTCGCCGCGGTGCTGGGCGTCGTGGTGGCCCTGGGCGCCATCACGACCGCGCTCGTGATCAATAGTGGCGACAGCGCGACCACCAAGGGCAAGGTTGGCGTTCCGACGCCGCGGACAGTCATCTCTACGACACCGCGCACCACTGCGCCATCAGCGCCACCGCGGACGGCTCCCTATCCCAGCGCCAGCACCAGCACCAGGCCAGACCCCGGCACCTCCGCGTCCCAACTCCCCCCGGAAACCTTCACAACGGTGACACCACCGGGCGCAGCGCCGACGTGGCCACCCACCGCCGTGGCGCCGCTGCCGGGCATGCAGCCGCTACCCGCCGAACCCCCCTCGGCCGCGCTGAATCCGCGCACCGTCATCTATCGCGTGACCGGAACCAAGCAGCTCCTGGACATGGTGAACATCGTCTACACCGACGCACGCGGCTTCCCCGTCACCGAGTTCAATGTGGCCCTGCCCTGGACCAAGATGGTGGTCTTGAACCCGGGCGTGCAGACCGAGTCGGTGGTCGCGACCAGCATCTACGGCCGTTTGAACTGCGCGATTGTCAACGCGCAGGGACAGCTGGTGGTGGCATCCACCAACACGTCGATCATCGCGACGTGCACCCGCTAGCGCCGAGGGCAGTCAGCCGAGGCCGAGCTCACTCATCCGCTTGTCATGCGTCTGCTGCAGACGTTCGAAAAACGTGCCGAGCTGGCTGAGACCACCGGTACCGGCGACCACCAGGTCGACCAGCTCGTCGTGGTCGGCCAGCAGGAACTGGGCCTGCGTGATGGCCTCGCCCAACAGACGACGTGACCACAGCGCCAGCCGACTGCGCTGTTTCCCGCTGGTTGTCACCGCGGCACGCACCTCGGCGATAACGAACTGAGAGTGGCCGGTCTCGGCCAACGCCGCCCGGACCACGTCCGCAACTTCATCGGGCAGCCCGCCCGCGATCTGCAGGTAGAGATCGGCGGCCAGTGCGTCACCCACATAGGTCTTCACCAAGGCTTCCAGCCACGTACTCGGCGTGGTCAGCCGGTGGTAATTCTCCAGCGGCGAGACGTACTTGGACATGGCCGGCACCACATCGACACCGCGCCGTTCCAGCGCGTCCCGCAACAGCTCGTAATGCCCCATCTCAGCCGACGCAATGCTCGCCATCGAAATACGTCCCCGCAGGTCCGGGGCCATCCGCGCCTCGTCGGTCAGCCGGTAGAAGGCGGCCACCTCGCCATAGGCCAGCAATGCGAACAACTCGTTGACGCCGGGGTGATCCGCCGATAGCTGTGGCCCGGTCGAATCGGCCACCTGATCGGCGGATGAGGGCGAAGTCATGGCAACACTCTAGTCGGCGAGAACGACGGAAAGCCGGTGGCCGTGAGCCGACCAGCTATGATGAAGGTTAGGTAGCGGCCGTATGTTTGTGCTGCCGCTACCAGTGCAATGTGCGTGCACGTAGCTGGCCCCGCCCAGACGAGCGGTGGGCCGGCGACTCGGCGACGTATCGGAGTCGGAAACTCGTGCGCGCGATGAACCGCGATTGAGATGACCGACCAATAAATACCGATACTGTCACCGAAAGGCTCTTCACTCCCGTATGACTGCGCTGAAAAGCACAACCGAAACAACCCCAAAAACATTTGCTGAACTTGGAGTTCGCGACGAAATAGTACGCGCACTGGGCGAACGGGACATCGAGTGTCCTTTCGCCATCCAAGAACTCACCCTGCCGCTGGCACTGGCCGGAGACGATCTGATCGGCCAGGCCCGCACGGGCATGGGCAAGACCTTCGCGTTCGGCGTGCCGCTGCTGCAGCGGGTCAGCTCCGGAACCGGCGTGCGACCGCTGACCGGCGCCCCCCGCGCCTTGGTCGTGGTCCCCACTCGCGAGCTGTGCTTGCAGGTCACCGAGGACCTGGCGGTGGCCGCCAAGTACCTCACCGCCACCACCGAGACCGGCGACCAGCGCCCGCTGTCGGTGGTCTCGATCTATGGCGGACGCGCCTACGAGCCGCAGATCGAGGCCCTGCGGGCCGGCGCTGACGTCGTGGTCGGCACCCCCGGCCGGCTGCTCGACCTGAGCCAGCAGGGCCATCTACAGCTGGGCGGATTGTCCGTGCTGGTCCTCGACGAAGCGGACGAGATGCTCGACTTGGGCTTCCTGCCCGATATCGAGCGCATCCTGCGCCAGATTCCCGCGGACCGGCAGTCGATGCTGTTCTCGGCGACCATGCCAGACCCGATCATCACGCTGGCGCGGACCTTCATGATCCAGCCCACCCACATCCGGGCCGAGGCGCCGCACTCGCTGGCGGTGCACGACACCACCGAGCAGTTCGTCTACCGCGCCCACGCCCTGGACAAGGTCGAGCTGGTCACCCGGGTGCTGCAGGCTCGGGAGCGGGGCGCGACGATGATCTTCACCCGCACCAAGCGCACCGCGCAGAAGGTTGCCGACGAGCTGAACGAGCGCGGTTTCGCGGTGGGCGCCGTGCACGGTGACCTCGGACAGGTGGCCCGCGAGAAGGCCCTCAAGTCCTTCCGCAGCGGCAGCGTCAACGTGCTGGTGGCCACCGATGTCGCCGCGCGCGGTATCGACATCGACGACGTCACCCACGTCATCAACTACCAGTGCCCCGAGGACGAGAAGATGTACGTCCACCGCATCGGGCGCACCGGCCGGGCCGGCCGCACCGGCGTCGCCGTCACGCTGGTGGATTGGGATGAACTGCCCCGCTGGACGATGATCGACAAGGCATTGGGCCTGGGCTCACCCGACCCGGCCGAGACGTACTCCAGCTCGCCGCATCTCTACACCGAGCTGTCGATCCCGACCGATGCCGCTGGCACCGTCGGCCCGCCGAGCAAGTCCGGGTCCAAGCCCCGTACGACGGAAAAACAGGACGACCAGCAGGGCGAGAAGTCGGGGCGTGCGCGCTCGGACGCTGGGCGCCGGCGGCGCACCCGCGGCGGCAAGCCGGTCACCGGACATCCCGCCACCACGCCGGTGGCCAGTGGCGAGACGGCCACCGAGACGGGGTCGGGTTTCGGTGCGAGCTCTCCGTCCGGCAACGCCGGGGCCACCCGGCGCCGTCGCCGCCGCCGCAAGCCGGCCGGCGTCCAAGACAACGCCGCCGCATCGGCTAACTGAACCTGCACCCACGCATGGTGAAGCCGGAACGGCGCACCAGGGGTGACATCCTGGCCGCCGCAGCGATCGTGGTGGTCATCGCGCTCGTCACGTTGCTGATCTGGTGGACCAGTGATGCGCGGGCGACCGTCAGCCGGCCGGCCGCCGCTCCGGCACCCAACCCGAGCCCCGCCCGGGAGGTGCCGGGCACGCTCAAGCAGCTCTGGACGGCTAACAGCCCGGCCACCCGCGTGCCGGTGGTGGCGGGCGGGACCGTGGCCACCGGCGCGGGACGCCTGGTGGAAGGGCGGAACCCGACCACCGGTGAGACGCTGTGGAGCTACTCGCGCGACACCGACCTGTGCGGCGTGAGCTGGGTGTATCGCTATGCCGTCGCGGTGTACCGCGATGATCGTGGTTGCGGCCAGGTGAGCACCATCGACGGATCGACCGGTCGTCGCGGCCCCGCCCGCAGCAGCTACGCGGACCCAAAGGTGCGGCTGTCCTCCGATGGCACCACGGTGCTGTCGGCCGGCAGCACCCGCCTGGAACTGTGGCGGTCCGACATGGTTCGGATGCTGTCCTACGGCGAGACCGACGCTCGGGTGAAACCGGCAAACCGGGGCCTGCACTCCGGATGCACGCTGGAGTCGGCCGCGGCGAGCTCTTCGGCGGTCTCGGTGCTCGAAGCCTGCCAGGACCAGGCGGACCTGCGGCTGGTGCTGCTGCGCCCCGGCAAGGAAGAAGACGAACCCGAGCAACGGATCGTGCCCGAGCCCGGGATTCGCGCCGGGTCGGGCGCACGCGTGCTGATCGTCTCGCAGAACAACACCGCGGTGTACCTTCCATCGCCGCAACCCCACGTCGAGGTGATCGACGAAACCGGAACCACCACGGCAAGCACCCTGCTGCCCAAACCCCCGTCACCGGCGGCCGTGGTGTCTCAGACCGGCAACCTGGTGACCTGGTGGACCGGCGATGCGTTGCTGGTCTTCAACACCGGAAAATTGACCCAGCGGTACACCATCGCCGCCGGTGACACGGCCGCGCCCCTGGGCCCGGGGGTGATGATGGCCGGCCAGCTGCTGGTACCGGTCACCGGCGCCTTGGGTGTCTACGACCCGGTCAGCGGCGCCAGCATTCGCTACATCCCGGTGGACCGACAGCCGAACACCTCGGCGGTGATCACGGTCGTGGTGGGTTCCACGGTGATCGAGCAACGCGGCGACGCCGTGGTGGCGCTCGGCTGAGTGTCGGGGTGCCCGGGCGCGGCTAGGGCTCGACCGTGAAGGCGGGCAGGGGCTTGCCGGTCTTCCAGTGTTTGAGCAGTGCCTGCGCCAGCTCGCGATAGGCCAGCGCGCCCTTGTTCTTGCGTCCGGCCAGCACCGACGAACCCGACGCGGTGGCTTCGGCGAATCGCACGGTGCGTGGGATCGGTGGCGCCAGCACCGCCAGGCTGTACCGATCGGCGACGTCAAGCAGCACGTCGCGGGTGTGGGTGGTACGCGGGTCGTACAGCGTCGGCAAGGCGCCCAGCAACCGTAGGTCTGGATTGGTGATCTGCTGCACGTCGGAGACCGTGCGCAGGAACTGTCCCACGCCGCGGTGCGCCAGCGTCTCGCATTGCAGCGGGACGATGACCTCGTCGGCGGCCGTCAACCCGTTGAGCGTGAGCACACCCAGCGACGGCGGGCAGTCGATGATGACGACGTCGAACTCGTCCGACAATTTGGCCAGCGCCCGTTTGAGCGCGTACTCACGACCGGCCCGCATCAACAACATCGCCTCGGCGCCGGCCAAGTCGATGTTGGCCGGCAGCAGCGTCATTCCCTCCAGCGTCGTCACCAACGCGGCGCTCGGCTCGACTTCCCCGAGCAACACCTCATGCACGGACACCGTCAGTTTGTCGGGGTCGTGGCCCAGCGAGAAGGTCAAGCACCCCTGCGGATCCAAATCGACCAGCAGCACCCGCCGTCCCTTGTCCACCATTGCCGCGCCGAGGGAGGCCACCGTCGTCGTCTTGGCCACTCCGCCCTTCTGGTTGGCCACCGCCAGTACCCGGATCTCTGTCACAGTGTCATCCTGGCATGTACTCGTCAGTCTGGCTGGGGCGATGGGTCCGGCATGTCGTCCGGCACAATCGTTCGGCATGGGCGTGCACAACCACCGACTCCTGCTGCTCCGCCACGGCGACACCGAATGGTCGAAATCGGGCAAGCACACGGGTCGAACCGACATCGAGCTGACCGAAACCGGCCGCGCGCAAGCGGAGCTGGCTGGGCGGGCGCTCAACGAGCTCGAACTCGACAATCCGCTGGTGATCAGCAGTCCCCGCAAGCGAACCCTGGCCACCGCCGAGTTGGCCGGGCTGACCGTCGATACGGTCTCCGAACTGGTCGCCGAGTGGGATTACGGTTCCTACGAAGGCCTGACCACGCCGCAGATCCGCGAATTCGAGCCGAATTGGCTGGTCTGGACGCACGGATGCCCCGGCGGGGAATCCGTGCAGCAGGTCACTGAGCGCGCCGACCGGGCCATCGCACTTGCGCTGGAACACATGACTTCACGTGATGTGGTGTTCGCCAGCCACAGCCACTTCTCCCGGTCGGTGACAACGCGTTGGGTCGAATTGGCATTGGTCGAAGGCAGCCGGTTCTACATGCCCACCGCTTCCATCGCCATTTGCGGATTCGAGCACGGGGTGCGTCAGCTGAGCGCGCTCGGATTGAAAGGGTTTTCGGACAGTTGAGAGCCAGCGAACCGCCGTTCGCACTGTGCGGGCCCCGGGGAAATCTGATTGCCGAAGGGGTGCGTACCAGTTACTCCGCAATTGCGGCGGCCCAGGCCGCACTGCGCTCAGGATCAGCACCAATGTTGTTGGGCGCGTTGCCTTTCGACGTAAGCCAACCAGCGGCGCTGATGGTGCCGACGTCGGTGCGACGCGAGACGGGGCTGCCCGACTGGCCCACCGAAGCGCCGCCCAGGGTGCGCATCAGCGCCGCGGTGCCGCCACTTGCCGAACACCGCGCCCGGATCACCCGCGCGCGAGATCAGCTGACCGCACCGCAGGGCTTGCTGCACAAGGTGGTGCTGGCGCGGGCCCTGCAGTTGACCGCGGAGACCGCTCTGGACCCTCGAGTCGTCCTGCGCAGGCTGATGGCGGCCGACCCCACGTCCTACGGCTATCTGGTCGACCTGACCGCGGCTGGAGACTGCTACACCGGAGCGGCCCTGGTGGGCGCCAGCCCCGAGCTGCTGGTCGCCCGATTCGGCGATCAGGTCACCTGCCAACCCTTCGCCGGCTCCGCGCCACGCTCCGCGGATCCGGAGATCGACGCCGCCAACGCGACGGCGTTGGCCGGTTCGGCCAAGAACCGACACGAGCATCAACTGGTGATCGACACCATGCGCGAGGCGCTGGAGCCGCTCTGCGACGAGCTGAAAATCGCACCGGAGCCCGAACTGACCGGTACCGCCGCGGTCTGGCATCTGTGCACTCCAGTCATTGGTAAACTGCGCGATACCGCAACTACGGCAATCGATCTGGCATTGGCACTGCACCCCACCCCCGCGGTGGGCGGTGTGCCGACGAACGCCGCCAGCGAGCTCATCGCCTCGCTGGAGGGCGACCGCGGTTTCTACGCGGGAACAGTCGGCTGGTGCGACGCGGGCGGTGACGGCTACTGGGTGGTGTCCATTCGCTGCGCACAGTTGTCAGCCGACCGGCGCACCGCGCTGGCGCACGCCGGTGGCGGCATTGTCGCCGAATCCAATCCCGATGACGAAGTCGACGAGACCACAACGAAATTCGCCACAATATTAAGCGCTCTAGGAGTCAAACAATGACCGAGAACATCCGCCGGGCCAAGCCGGAAGACACCGCTGAAATTACCGCCATGATCCGCGAGCTCGCCGAGTTCGAGCGCGCCGCCGACCAATGCACGGTCAGCGAAAAGCAGATATTCACAGCACTTTTCGGAGCTCTGCCGACGGTGCGGGGACACATCGTCGAGATCGACGGTCAGATCGCGGCGATGGCGCTGTGGTTTCTGAACTTCTCCACCTGGGACGGCGCCGCCGGGATCTACTTGGAAGACCTTTACGTGCGGCCGCAATTCCGCCGGCGTGGGCTGGCCCGAAGGCTGCTGGCGACGCTGGCCGCCGAATGCCTGGACAACGGTTACACGCGGCTGTCCTGGGCGGTGCTGAACTGGAACTCCAATGCCATTGCGGTCTACGACGCCGTCGGCGGGCAGCCGCAGAACGAATGGACCACCTACCGGCTGTCTGGCCCGGATTTGGTGGCACTGGCCGGACCCCGCTGATCCCCGGCGCCGGCCCAGCGCAGCGATGGGGGGCTGAACAGCAGCAGCAACACGGTCAGTGCCACGGCCCCCAGCGGAATGCCGAACACCGGCTGGTGCGAATCAGCGGTCAGATACCAGGCAACCGGCAACAGCAGTAGCTGGGTGACCACGGCCAGCCCCCGACCCCAGCGCCTACCGGCCACCAGAGCACATCCAGCGGCCAGCACCGCGGCACCGATGAGGACAAACCACACCGCGGTGCCCAGGCCGTTGACCAGGCGCTGATCGGCCCCTGCGAGCCCGCGCACTGCCAACACCGCCGCCACGATCAGCCCTGCGGTCCCCTGCACCGCCACGACCACTCCAGCGCCGCGGATGGGGGTCGGGGCTGGCACAGTCACAGCCTCAGCGTAGTCGTGGGGCCACGCCGAGGCGCACTCACGGCGCCGGGGCGTCCGATGGCGCGGCTAACCCGAAACAGACGACACCGACGCAGCAGGTTTACACGGCCTAGGCTCATGCCTCATGCGCGCCGTGTTGATCGTCAACCCAACCGCCACCTCCATCACACCGGCGGATCGCGAACTGGTGGTCAACGCGCTCAAGGGCCGCCTGGATCTCGACATCGAACACACCAAACATCGTGGCCACGCCACCGAGCTGGGCGAAGCGGCCGCCGCCGCCGGCGTGGACCTGGTGGTTGTGCACGGCGGCGACGGCACGGTAAGCGGAGTGATCAACGGAGTCCTGGGCCGCCCCGGCTCAACCCCGACCGGCCCGCTGCCGGCCATCGCGGTCATTCCCGGCGGCTCGGCAAACGTCCTGGCCAGGTCGCTCGGGATCTCGCACGGCCCCGTTGCCGCCACCAACCAGCTGCTTCAGCTGCTCGATGACTACCGCCGCCGCCCGCAGTGGCGTCGAATCGGACTGATCGACTGCGGCGAGCGCTGGGCCGCCTTCAACACCGGCATGGGCGTGGACGCCGAGGTGGTCGCCGCGGTAGAAGCCGAGCGCGACGGCGGCAGGAAAGTCACCCCCTGGCGCTATGTCCGCGCGACGGTGCCCGCCATGCTGTCCAACGCCGGCCGCGAACCCGCACTCAAGCTGGAGATTCCGGGCCGTGAACCGGTCACGGAGGTGAGCTTTGTCTTCGTGTCCAACGCCAGTCCCTGGACCTTCGTGGGCAACCGGCCGGTGTGGACCAATCCGGGCTGCACCTTCGAAACGGGCCTCGGAGTGTTTGCCATGAGGAACATGAAGACGATCCCGACGCTGCGGCTGCTGCGGCAGATGTTGGCCAAACGACCGAAGTTCGACAGCAAACGCCTCGTCCGCGACGACGACGTCCCAAGCCTGCGTGTTACCAGCACAGCCGCGCCGGTGGCCTGTCAGTTCGACGGGGACTACCTTGGGGTGCGCCAAACCATGACGTTCAGGGCCGTTCCGGAAGCGGTGGCGGTGGTCGCCCCTCCCCCCAAAAATCCCTGCTGAGCTGGGAAAAACCAAGTCGTGACAAGGTTGCGACAGCCAATCTACCCTCAACCGACGGGGCAGTGTAGTACAACTGTATAAGGGCTTTGGTAAGAGATCACCAAAGTGAGATAGCCCACGCGCTCACGTAACACTATTGACATCTGCGAAGCCTGTGAAACGATCAAAAGGTTGCATGCGAAGACATGTAGGGCTACAGAAACCTTTTCTTGTGCACATCGTTAACCGCCAAGGAAAAATCGGCTGTGCGCATTGCTGCGCACTTAGTGAGGAGTAGTGACTAATGGATTGGCGCCACAAGGCGGTCTGCCGTGACGAAGATCCGGAGCTGTTCTTCCCGGTTGGGAACAGCGGTCCGGCAATCGCGCAGATCGCTGACGCGAAACTGGTCTGTAATCGGTGCCCTGTGACCACCGATTGCCTCAGCTGGGCCCTGAACACGGGCCAGGACTCGGGCGTCTGGGGCGGTATGAGCGAAGACGAGCGACGCGCCCTAAAGCGCCGCAACGCACGGACCAAGGCCCGCAGCGGAGTCTGACAACTCGGTACGCAACTGTACGGCCCCGACAACGCGTCGGGGCCGTACTGTTGCGCGCTGCATTAGGCCAGCAGCCGGCCCCGGCGACCGATTGGCACTCGAAGCACCACGTCGGTACCTCGCCCGGGCGCTTCTCGCATCCCCAGCGAGCCATCCAGCTCCGCTGACACCAGGGTGCGCACAATCTGCAGGCCCAGGCTGTCGGACTTCTCCAAGCTGAAACCGGAGGGAAGGCCACGTCCATCGTCGTGCACCACAACATCGAGCCAGCGCGCCGAGCGCTCGGCCCGAATGGTCACCGCCCCCTGAGCCGCGTGATCAAATGCATGCTCGATCGCGTTCTGAACCAACTCGGTGATCACCATGATCAGGGCGGTCGCGCGATCGGAGTCCAGCACGCCGAGGTCACCGACGCGGTTGATCCGGATCGGCCTATCCACTGACGCCACATCGTTCATGATCGGCAAGATCCGGTCGATGACCTCATCGAGGTTGACCTGCTCATCGACGGACATCGACAGCGCGTCGTGCACCAACGCGATCGACGAAACCCGGCGCACCGACTCGATCAGCGCCTCTCGCCCCTCGGCATTGGTGGTGCGTCGGGCCTGCAACCGCAGTAACGCAGCAACGGTCTGCAGGTTGTTTTTCACCCTGTGGTGAATTTCGCGGATTGTCGCGTCCTTGGAGATCAGGGCCCGGTCCCGGCGCTTCACCTCGGTGACGTCACGAATGAGAATGGCGGCTCCGGCGCTGACACCGCCCACCACCAAGGGCAAAGTACGCAGCAGTACCGTCGCGCCTCCGGCGTCGACCTCCATCCGCATACTTCTGCCACCGACCAGCAGATCTCGGACGTGCTCAGCCACTTCTTCGGCCTCAAACGGATCCGAAATCAGCGGCCGGGTCACTTCGATCAGCTCGTGGCCCTCCAACTCGGTGGTCAAACCCATCCGGTGGTAGGCCGACAACGCGTTGGGGCTGGCGTAGATGGCGACACCGTCGACATCGAGGCGGATGAAGCCGTCACCGGCCCGCGGCGTCGAACGCGACATGGCGACGTCACCGACATCGGGGAAGGTGCCCTCGGCCAACATCTGCAGCAGGTCGGTGGCGCAGTCGCGGTAGGCGCTCTCCAAGTGTCCGGACGCGCGTTCGGCGGCGACCGCGGTTTGATGCTGCGTCAACACCGCGACCACCTGATCGCCGTAGCGCACCGGGGAGGCCTCGATGCTCGGCCTAGGCAGCTGGCCCAAGTGTTGTTGGTCGGCATCGCTGTCACGCCGGGCGCTACCGGAGGCGAACGTCTCGGCGACCAGCGGCAGCCGATCGGCTTCGACGACGCTGCCCACCGCGTCGGTCTGCAGAACCGTCGGCGCTGTGTTGGGCCGGCATTGCGCCACACAGACCAGGGCGCCATCGTCTCGGGCAACCCACATCAGGTAGTCGGCAAAGGACAAGTCGGCGAGCAGTTGCCACTCCCCCACCACCGCATGGAGGTGGTCCACCGCATTGCCGGGCAGCATCGTGTTTTCGGCCAGCAAATTACCGAGAGTGGACATCAACAGGCTCCAGAGTCGCTCCCGGACGCGGGGTTTTTGGGTTCAAGGGCTAACTGATCACCGCGATGAGGTCGCCGGCCTGGATAACGTCACCCACGGCCACACTCACTTTGCTCACGGTGCCGCCGATTTCAGCCAGGACCGGGATCTCCATCTTCATCGACTCCAGCAGCACGACTATGTCGCCTTTGCCGATCTGGTCACCTTCACTGACAACGACTTCGAGCACGCTGGCCACGATCTCGGCGCGAACATCCTCGGACATCTTCACCCCACTCGGTTCGGCCATTGCACATGCCGGCTGCTGGTCTATCGGCTCATGTATATCGAACCATAAGGCCACCCGGGGTCGCGGCGCGCGGGCTAGTGCGGTGGCACTGACTCCCGCGTGAGACACTTGCGACAACCCGGGCGGAACCTGGCCGCCCTGCATCGACCAACTACGGAGGTTCATCATGGCCAAGCGTGGCCGTAAGAAGCGCGACCGCAAGCACAGCAAGGCCAACCACGGCAAGCGGCCAAACGCCTAGCTCAGCGGCATAACCGCCCGCCCGCCCAGCCAAGCAAGCCGAAGGCTACCCGCCCCGCGGCCAGCCCGCTGAGCGGGCGGTTTTGTCGATCGCTCGTTACTCGCCGCCCCGGATGATGGTGGTGCGGCTGATCTGTAGGCGTACCCGCTCCCGCAGCCCCTCCGGGGCCTTCTCGCCCTGACACTTGGTGGCAATCAGTAGCTTGATCCGCTCCTCGAGCCCGTAATGCTTCAGGCATCCGGGGCATGCCTCGAGGTGCTTGCGCAGCTTCTGGCGCGTTTCCGGGGTGCACTCGCCATCAAGCAAGGTCCACACCTCGGCGATCACCTCCGCACAGCCAAAGTAGCCGTGCGAATCCTCATTGTCCGGCAACGAGTCGGGTGAGCCGGGAACTTCGCTCATGAAGACACCTCCTGGTGGGCCTGCTCACCGCGGACGAAGCCACGTTCCTTGGCCACATCCGCCAACAGGGTGCGCAGCTGCCGTCTGCCCCGGTGTAGCCGCGACATCACAGTCCCGATCGGCGTGTCCATGATCTCGGCGATCTCCTTGTAGGGAAAACCCTCCACGTCGGCGTAGTAGACCGCCATCCGGAATTCTTCCGGCAATGCCTGCAGCGCCTCTTTTATCTCAGTGTCCGGCAACGCCTCGAGGGCCTCGACCTCGGCCGAACGCAGCCCGGTCGAGGAATGCTCGGCGTTGGATGCCAGCTGCCAATCGGTGATCTCGTCGGTGGGATATTCCGCGGGCTGTCGCTGCTTCTTGCGATAGCTGTTGATGTAGGTATTGGTCAGAATCCGGTACAGCCACGCTTTGAGATTGGTGCCCTCCCGGAAAGAACGAAAACCCGCGTAGGCCTTGACCATGGTCTCCTGCAGCAGATCCTCGGCATCGGCCGGATTGCGCGTCATCCGCAGCGCGCCGCCGTACAGCTGGTCCAACAGGGGAATCGCGTCGCGCTCGAAGCGCGCAGTCAGCTGCTCGTCAGTCTCCTCAGGCGGCTCCGGGTCGGGCGCCTCAGCCAGGGTCACACCATCGATGTCGGCCATCTTGATAAACACGGTCCCTTCGGTCGAGGTGCCACCGGACAGCGTCGCTACCGACGCCGGACTCGCAGGGAAGCGCCCCAACCGCTCCTCGCCCAGCAGGCTCGTCGAGGTCGACACCAAGCTCCCTCCTCCCAATCTAAAGGCCACGACTGACAATGTCCGCGTCAGTCCGCCCTTTCCTTCGGCTCCCTCATCCCACCAACGCCCACGGTTGATGAGACCGCAATCAATCAACGGCATTTTCTCGCCCGCTATTTACCGACCGATCCGCGATCCCGCAAACCTCGCTGATCCAGGGTGGCGTTAGTGTGACGCCATGTCCCTTAACGGCAAGACCATGTTCATCTCCGGCGCCAGCCGCGGTATCGGCCTAGCGATCGCCAAGCGGGCCGCACAAGACGGTGCGAACATCGCACTGATCGCCAAGACCGCCGAACCCCACCCGAAGCTTCCGGGCACCGTATACACGGCAGCCAAAGAGCTCGAGGAAGCCGGCGGTCAGGCACTGCCGATCGTCGGGGACGTCCGCGACCCGGACTCCGTCAGCGCCGCCGTTGCCAAGACGGTGGAACAGTTCGGCGGCATCGACATCTGCGTCAACAATGCCTCCGCCATCAACCTCGAGTCCATCACCGAAGTGCCGATGAAGCGGTTCGACCTGATGAACGGCATCCAGGTGCGCGGCACCTATGCGGTGTCGCAGGCGTGCATCCCGCACCTGAAGGGCCGGGAAAACCCGCACATCTTGACGCTTTCTCCGCCGGTGCAGCTGGACAAGAAGTGGCTGAAGCCGACCGCATACATGATGGCCAAGTTCGGTATGACGCTGTGCGCGTTGGGAATCGCCGAGGAGATGCGCGACGAGGGCATCGCCTCGAACACGCTGTGGCCCCGCACCCTGGTGGCAACCGCCGCGGTGCAGAACCTGCTCGGCGGCGACGAGGCGATGGGACGGGCCCGCAAACCCGATGTCTATGCCGATGCGGCCTACGTCATCCTCAACAAGAACTCCCGCGAGTACACCGGCAACTCGGCGCTGTGCGAGGACGTGCTGCTCGAGTCGGGAGTGAGCGACCTCTCGATCTACAACTGCGTGCCCGGGGCCAAGCTGGGCGTGGACCTGTGGGTGGAAGAGGTCAACCCGCCGGGGTACACGCAGCCCTGAGGTGCACCAGCGTGGCCAGGGCCGCAACACCGGGGGTCGCCGCGCTCATCAAAGCCGGTGTGACACACGAACTCTTGCACTTCGAGGCTGTCACGGACCTCTCGGACCGCACAGATATCGCGCCCGAGCAGGTGTTCAAGACTCTGGTCATCGCGCTACCCGGCGAGTTTGCGGTCGCGGTCGTGCCGGTGCCGTCGCGGTTGTCGTTGAAGGCCGCCGCCTCGGCGTTGGGGGCGGCCAAGGCCAGCATGGCCGAGCCCGCCGACGCCGAACGGACAACCGGATACGTGGTCGGCGGCATCTCGCCGTTTGGTCAGCGTAGGAAACTTCGGACGGTGGTAGACAGCTCGGCCCTCACGTGGGACCGGGTGCTGTGCAGCGCCGGGAAGCGGCATTGGGACGTCGCGGTCCCTCCGGCGGATCTGGTCAGATTGACCGACGCGCTCACCGCCGACATCCGGGCCTAGCGCACGAACCGCGCGGTGCCGTCCGTCATCCGCAGGCCGCGAGCTTCGGGTTCAGGGCGGCGTGCAGCAGCCCGCTGAGGTGTTTCCAGTACAGCCAGTCGGCGATGGCGGCCCGCGAATCGGCCGGTTCGGCGAGGGAATGCGCCTGGTCGAGGGCGAACCGTTGCGCGTGTTCGGCAAAGGTCAGAAACGCCCGCAGATGCGCCGCCTCGCGGTCGACGGCGTTGCTGGCCATCGGCTTCATCACTTCGAGCCACAACATCGGGCGGCGATCCCCCGGCGGTGGGGCAGCTAGCTGAACTGAGGACCCCAGGTCGGGCAACCGCAGGTTGAAGGTGGCTGCCAGTCTTTCCGCCGTAGCGGCCACCGCCTCGGAATTCATTGTCTCCGAGGTGGCGCGAGTAGCGCGTCCATCCGCGTGCGCAGGGTCAACCGCCGACGCCGGCGGCAGCAGATCGGTCAAACCGGCATCGCTGGTGTCCGCCAGCCATTGCGCGGCTTCGGGATTGACCACCTGCAGCCGGGGCCGGCCGGTCATCTTTCCGCTGGCCGGGATGTCTCCTGGGTCCAGGACAATTCTGGCCACGCCCGGGTCGGAATCGGCGAACTGTTGCTCGGTGGCGATTACCGCTCGCAGTGTCTTGCCCTGACATGCCGCCCAGCGCTGCACGGCCCGCACTGGTCGAGTGGCCCAGCAGGCCCGCCCGGTGGCGGAAATGGCCTCATCCGCACTGGCCATCTGCACCGGCTCGGGCAACTGCACCCCATCGGGAATGTAGGCCAGCCCGTAGCTGTTGGCCACCACGATGGTGGCGTCGGTGGTCACCGCGGTCACCCAGAAGAATCCGAGATCGCCTTGCCCGCCACCGCCCGGTGCATTCAATGCCGCGGCAATGCGGCGCGCCAGTTGCAGCGGATCGGCCCCATTGCGACGGGCCGCGTCAGCGGTGGACGCCTCGGCGATGGCGTCGCGTTCGGCACGCGCCGCCGACACCGGGATGAGCGGCTCCATTACCGCCCCGGCATTGACCGCGGCGGTGCGATCGGTGGCATCCAGGCCGATGGTCGGCCCGGTCTTTGCGGCGGCCCGGGTGGTCGCCGCCGCCGGCCTGATGGGCGCACTTGAAGGCTTCTGCCCCACGGGTGCGGCCGCTCCGGCTCGCGGACCCGCGGCGGCACCGGCCGGCCCCGCCGAAGCGTGCTCGGTGGCCTTGTCCTGCTCACGCAGGGGCTCCGAAGGCTGCGACGGTGCCGGCGCCGGCGGGTTGCCACGCCCGCCGGCACCTGGCGCGGACCGGGCCGCCGCGGCCCTCAACACCGGGCCCTGTGCCCCGCCATCGGCGGCAGCCGGTGCCGGCGACGCGGGCCCGGCAACGGATCCGGGAACAGGATGCGCCGGCGACGAAGGCATCATCGGTGGGCCCACCGGCGACATTGCCGCCGGCGCGGGCGGGATCCACCCCGGCTCGGCGGCACCGGGTGTTGACTGCTCGGCTTCCGGAACTATCACCGGGGTGACCGGCACCGGTTGTGCAGGCGCCGGCGGCGCCGGTTCTTGCTCGATCGGCTGCCCGGTCTGAACGTCACGGCGCTGCGGGGGTGCGGCCGGTGGCGGTGTCCGCTGGTTGAGCAAGTCTTCCAGCGCATTACGCGGGGGGGTCCACGTCCTGCTCGCGAGAATCTGCTCGGTGGTGTCGGCGACCACGGCGACATTGGCCCCGTGCGTAGCGACGACCAAGCTTTCGATCGCAATGGCTCGCTCGGCGGCGGTGAGGCCGGGTTCGTTCTGCAGAACGAGGATCTGTTGGTGTGCGACCTCCGCGTTTGTATCAATGGCCAACTTGGCTTGCACAACCAAACCGGCAACATATTTGTGCCACGTAATCGCGGTGGCAAGGTCGTTCTGCAGGGTCATCAGGTGACCGATATTGGTGCCGAGTTCGCCGTTGGCGGCATCGGCGGCACCACCCGACCAGACACCGTCGTCGAAAACTTGAGTCCGACGCTGTTGGCAACTCTCCAGCACTTCGGTGACTTGCCGCAAGACTTGCGTAAATTCCTGCGCCCGTTCATAAAAGGCGTCCTCATCGATCTCTGGCCATCCGCCCGGCTCCAATAGCTGGTCGAAATACCCACCCGTCGGCCTTAGCATGCTCATCGTTATTCCCCACAATATTCGACACGACATATCAATCCGTACCTGCCGGCAACTTCGCCGCGGCCGCTGGCATCGTCAGCCCTGACCCGCTGATCGACGCTTGGGTCGGCCTTGCGGCAATCAGCGATTTGCCGGATGACACACGCCGACACCCGAACAGACGTTGTTCGTTACGTGATGCCCAGCCCCTTCTGGAGCTCACTGGAAATTCCGGCAAGCGACTCGAAGAACTGCTGCTGGCGGGCCTCGATGCCCGCGGACGCGACGGCATCCGCATCTTGGAGCGCCTCGTTGATTCGCTGCTCGACGGCTTCAGCGCCCAGCCGTAGCAGACCTTCTTCGATATGCAGGTCGGTGAGCCACTGGCGTCCGTTCAGAGTCACGTCGACGGTCTTGGCTTCGTCGGTTCCGGCGAAGGATCCGCTGTTGGTCCGGTGCATCTGGTCTTCAAACGCGGACTGGAACTGCTGCGCCTGGCGCAATGCCTCAGCCACCTGCGGGTGCATCTGGGTGCCCATTTGGAGTCCTTACTGTTGGAGCCGGCCTTGCTGTCGGGCCCGGCTTTGCTATCGGGGGCGGCACTCGCGTCGGGCCGGCGACCTCGGCGGCGGATTTACGTGGGCGTTTGCCGATGAGGCCCTCGGTCCACGGCCGCTCTTCGGTGTAGAGCAACTCGTCCCCCGGCTCCGCGCGCTTGCCCTTACCGGTCTGCCCCGGGGCCTGTCCGGCGCCGGGGGCTCCCATGGGCGCCATGCCCGCACCGCCCGACCCCATCGCGGCCCCCGGCGCGGCGCCAGCCCCCAACAGATCGCGGCCACCGTGCTGCGATGAGATAGGCCGCATCGACGCAGCTCCAGCTCCTCCGAACGAGGCCGGTTTGAGTTTCGGCGCCCCCGCCGAAAGACCCGTCCCACCGCCGCGACCGGCAAAGGAATCGGCCAAGGTATTGCCCGGCAGCTGGGGGCTGCCGGCGAACGGCACGACGGGCATGTCAGTGGGGTTGGGCAGGGCCTCGTCCACTGGCCAGTCATCAGCCGGGGCGGGCACCGGATCGGGCCCGGGCGGCACCACGATCTGCTCGGGCGGCTTGGCCTGCGCGGGCGGATCGATTTTGACCTCATTGGCTTTGGGAGGCTTGGTTGGCTGCACGGGCGGCAATGGAAAATTCGCCGCCCGTTCGTATTCCGCCAGCTCCTCATCCGATGTTTGCTGCAGCACCGCATAGATCGCAAGGATCTGGTTCCGCATATTCGTGACATCAGCCTTGGGGACGCTGCAGTACAGGTCGTCGAGGTCTCTCAGATCCGCGAAGCGAACCGTCTTTCCCTGGAACTGGATATGGCTGGCATGAAGCTGGCGTTGCGCGGCCGCAACCGTTTGGGCCTGACTCGCCATGGTGCTACACAAGTCCGCCATCTGCCGCAGCCACGCGATCTGCCTGTCAAAATGGTCCTCGACGGCCGCCGCCGCTTCACCGTCCCAACGCTGAAAGGGTCCGAAGCGGTCGGTGGCCTCCAGCAGCTTCAGCCGATAGTCCAGCCACGTCCTCGCGAAGTTTTCGAATGAATTGCCGTTGTCGGCCCACTCGATGGTCAATGCCCTGACCTTGAGATCTGCGTAGCCGTCAAGGCGGTGATCAGCTGCCATTGTGGAGACCCCGGCGTCGTCGAATGCCTCCGTTTCCGGCTCCGCGCCTGCGGGGCCGGGGGTCGCCGCCGACACCGAGGCGCTGCCCGTGTCGAGGTCGGCCGCAGCGTGCTCGTCGACTTCCTCGTAGGCCTTGGCCGCGTTCCTCAACGACTGCGCCAGCCGCGCCCGCTCCGTGTCGAAATAGCCCAGATACTTGCGCATTTCTCCGGCGGAGCGCGCAAGCTCTGCGGCAGCTTCCTTAGCCGGTGCGAAGTCGCACGGGGGCTGGGGATCTTCCGTCGGCAGTCCGGGTATCGGAGCCTCCAGCCGGACCGCTCTGGCCAAGAGCTCCTCGCCTTCCACGGCGAGCACCTGTGCTAGCGTCACGCGAATCCTCCTCCTAGGGGCTATTGAAAATCCTGAAATTCACCGTCAGTGGCTGATAGACGCTGATAGACAATGAATTCAGTGTTCGAGCTGCAGAACGGGTCCGTCTTCGGCGGGTTCGGGCGCGGTCCCCGGGCCCTGCTGGGCCATCGACGCAACCCCCTGCAGCTGCCCCATGGTCTGGTTGACCAGGTTCGCGTACTGAGAAGCGTGTCCCGATAGCGTCGCGGCCTGCCCCGGCAGCGAACCCATCTGGGCCATGGTGGGCAAGGTGAACCTCGATGCGATCGGTATCTCGGGTTCAGCCGCCAAGCCATATCCGAGGGCCGCACTGCCCGCCATCAAGGCGTTGCCGCGAGCGGCATACTCGGACGTCGTTGCGGCGGAACGGAATTGGAACTGGCCCAATTGTTTTCCGAGCGACTGGTCGGCTTCCGCATAGATCGCGGCGGCGGCGACGAAATTGGACCCCGTCTTCGTCAGGGCGGAGTTGACGACGGGCAACGAGTCGGCCACCGGCGACTCGATAATCGGCAAGATTGCGTTGATGGCTGCCGACGCGGAATCCAGTCCGGTCGCAACGATCGGCGGCGGGGGCGTCGGCAAAGTCAGCTCCGCCAAATCGATTCCAGCAATCTTCAGGCGGGAAGAATCGATGACCAGCTCCTTAGCCATGTCCAATCCCCTTACATGTGTTGCTATTTGAGCTAAGGCGGCCCGCGGCCGCCGCACCTGTCTTCGTGGGGTGGGCCACAAAACGCCTGAATCCGCACCTAGCGCAGGCGTTGAGGCCCTGGGATCACCGTCGATCCGGTCAGAGTTACGAATCTCGCGATCGTCGGCTCGGGTTGCATCCGCTACACGGCCGAGGCGTCGAAATCTGCAGCAGTTCCTCAGCTATCGGTATCGGGTGGAGAAAACCTCTGCTTGTTTTGCGGTGGCCTGTTCTTCGGACATCAAACCCATGGTGTTCTCCATGAAGTCACGCAATACCTCGCGCTCGTCAGTGCCCATCTCCGCCAAGGGTTCCCACTCGGAATAGCTTCCCAACATATAGCTGTGTTGGGCCGCCAACCCGTTTTGTCGAGCCAGGGCCGCGATTACCAGTACCTCCTCGGCGAGCTCGGCTTCACTCATGCTGGTCACCTTTGCCGACAGAGTGACTCGATGGATCCGGCCGTCCATCAGCGCCGACACCGACACCGTCCCAGGGGGGTTGACGACCGTGAACAGCGGGGCGCCATTCGAGTCGACGCCTTCCTCGGCACCCGCCGTCTCGGCGGCACCGTGGGGCTCTTCGATCTGCAATGGGGCGGTGTCGGGCTCGGTGTCTTCGTCTTCGACCTCGCCAGGCATGAACTGATCCATCGCATCGATGTCCGGTACTGGGTGTGTCGGGTCATCGGTGGCAAAGCCATCCAGGGCATCCGACTCCGCGCCGTCTTCGCAAACCTCCTCGGCGACAAAGAAATCCAGGTCGTCGAGATCATCGTGGTCGTGGTAGAGCGACATGGTGTCCCTTCTTTCTGCATCTGAAGCGCTAATGGTCGACCCCGGCGCGGTAACCATGCCCACCAGCGGGTTCCGACCCGATCAGCGCTCAATGATCTGTTTGTCGAGGCTTTCGCCGGCCTGCTCGTCGACTCCCTGGTATGCGCTGCTGGCGGTGCGTAGCTTGGCGGCGAGCTTGCTAGAAGTCGTGTTCATGCTGTTGGCCGCCGCGCGGCGGGCAGCCTCGGCATTGGCAAATGAGGTGTTGGAGGCTCCACTGATCACACCGTGAGACACCCAGACCTCATTCTTGAGATTCGTGGACGCGGCACCCGCAGATGCTGCAGTGGCCGCCGCTTGGGTCTGTGTGGCGGCCAGTGTCTGTAGGTATTGCGGTGTGACAACCAAGTTCGCCATGGATCTATCTCCTCGTCATATCGTTTCTGTGCGCTATCGCATCGGCCTGCAGCGGCTTCGACTCGACGGCGAGCGTCACACGACCTGCTGCGCAAAGATCGGCTGCTGCGCCGGTGGGGTGTCAGCAGCGGCCGCTTCGATCGGTGCACGCCCGGCAGCTGCGCCGGCCGAGTCCGCCCCGGCGCCCTCGACATCTTCAACAGTGGTGGCCTCGGCCTGCGCGGTGTCCTCGGCGGGAGCAGTCCCCTTGCCCTGTTGGGCCATCGATGCGACCTGCTGGACCTGTCCCATCGCCTGGTTGGCCAGGTTCGCGTGCTGAGAGACATGCCCCGAGAACTTTGCGCCTTGCCCCGAAATCGCCATCAGTTGGGCCAGGGTGGGCATGGTGAACGCCGACGTCGCCGACGGCGCATCTTCGAGCGGCACAGCCTCATCGGCGGCAGCGCTGTAGAACGCGGATTCGTCCGCGGCGCCGCTGGCGCGGCCGAGCGACCCGGCCGCCTCAGCTGTGAACGCCGTGCCCGACGCCGCAAAGCTCGAGATCGCCGACTCGGCCGACGCGGGCATATTGGCCGCCACCGGCATACTCGGGTCCGCTCCTTGGTACGGATCCCAGGGAGCACGGTGGAAAGCAGGCCCATGGCGATGGCGATGCCAAGCCCACTCACCGTGAATCCGAAAGACCAGGCCATGGCTGGGCCGGCCGGTACCGCAAACATCAAGGCCATCTCAACCGCGAAAGCCGCCAGAAGTAGGTTCTTGAGAATCGCAATCCCCAGGCGCCCATGGGTCACCCATTCGGCCTGATCTTTTACCAGGGCCGCGAACTTGACGTCGAGCTCGGCGAGCGCTTGTCCGCGATTCTGCAGTGCCGTGTTCTGGCTGGCATAGGCATAGGATGCCGAGCCCTGCCAACTGTTATCCGGAAGGGCCGACCCCAACTGTGCCTGAGCCTTGGCGAACTGCGTCGAGCCGACCAGGAGTTCATCTCCTTCGGCTGGCGGCCCGAACCCCATCAACGTCTCCAACACTTCGACGATGTTGATCGTCCAGAGGATGGCACTGGCCCCTTGCGCCGCTTTTGAACTGGCAAGACTGGTCAACTGAGAGTGACCTACGCGCTTCGCCAGCGCCTGCGGCACCCAAGTTTGTCCGAAAACAGCGGTCAGCCCGTCCGAGGCCATGCCGGTCGCACTCGCCGCGAGATATTCAGGGTTAGTGAACTTTGGATCATTAACTCCGACGAATTGTTGACCAAAACTGCCGAGGTTGACGATGGTCCTAACCGCAGCGGCGATTAGTCCTGCAGGCATAGAGATGTCCTTACTGTTCGTTCTTGGCGATTCGGCGCCGTACGGGTGCCCCCGCGGGGCGACCCACTTCCATCACATCGTCGTGAGGCAACGCGGCGAACTGAATTGGCTTCGCACGCGCCGCCACACGCGCGGCCCGCCGGCCGACGCGGCTGGTGATCCAATTGCCCTCGCCAGGAATGGTTCACACACGAACCGAACGTGGCTCGAGACGGCAAATCCAGTGCGAGGTGTCCGGGCAACGTACGTTGTCGCGCCAGACGTCGGCAGGCTCCCCCGACCGCGTGCCACTGGGCGCAGCTGGCTGCGGCATGGGTGAATACCGGGCGACCGGTTGGGATTCGGCGCGGACATCACTGCTGGGATTGATATTCCAGTGTCCGAGCACCGCGCGGTGCGGCAACAACGCGAGGGCGCCAGGCATCATCGGGGCAACCTCGCCGGGACGCGGACACGGCTGGCCAAAGCCCATGGATGAACACCACCGGTGTCCACGTACACGGCATTCGCTGCTCCTTGCCCTAGTCCCGCTTCATGGCGGTGACATGCCAAGGGTTGCACCTGGCGAACCGGGCGGCATCGGTCAGATGACTCAATTGCGTGAGGTAATCGGAATCAGCCGATACGGCTGCGCACCAACGGTGCGTTGCGATAGACGCAGCTTTGCACCGATCTACTCGTTTGTCAGGCGTTTTGCCACAAGTGCGGCCCGTCATGGTCGGCAACCGCACCGCGTTCGGGCCGCTTGGAGACGTCGGTGGTTGCGCTGGCCGGCGGATGGAATCAATCAGATTTGATCGGGTGCCGCATGGATGGCGTCGAGGGCGTCATGCAATCCGGCCCGGTTTGTGACCCCCAGTTTGGGGAACAACCGATACAGATGTGCACCGACGGTGCGCGGCGACAGGCATAGCCGTGCGGCTATCTCCTTGTTCGACAGGCCTTTGGCGGCCAATTCGGCCACCAGACGTTCCTGCGCGGTGAGCGGAGCGGGACCCACCGCGGCCGAGTGGCGTACCGCGGTACCCGCGGCACGCAGTTCATTGCGCGCCCGCTGGGTCCACGGTTCGGCGCCCAGACCGGCAAAGATCTCCGCGGCTGCACGAAGCACAACGCGGGCGTTGCGATAGCGGCGCAGCCGGCGGAGGCGCATTCCGTACGCCAGCCGAATACGGGCGTGCTCGAATGGAAATGAAGCGACCGCCGGATGGCCAAGTACCTTCTCGAACAACGCTGGAGCCCGCTCGTCCGAGGCACACAAGGCCTCCGCAGCACCGGTTGCGATGGCCAGTCGCGGCGGGGCGTCGGCGAATTGCAGGCGCTTGGCCGCCCGAACGTGCCGGCGCGCCTCGTTGAGTCGATCCGTATGAACCGCAGCCTCGACGAGATCGAACAGGGTGCGGGTGGCGTGCAACGCGAACGGCGGGAACTCCCCCGGCGCCGTGATCGCGGTGGCCTGCAGGTAGGCCGATTCGTAGTCGCCTTCGGCAAAGCTACACAGGATCGCGATCTGCGCGACGGCCCCGGTGAGGAAGCCGACCCGCCGCGGCTCGGCCCATACCCGCACTTGGGCGGCGAGCTCACGGGCCCGCACCACATCGCCGCGGCAGGCCGATATGACACCCAAATAACCTCTGAGCTGATAGCCAAACAGCTCGTAGTGGTGCTGACTACACAACGCCACGCCGCGCTGACTGGTATCGACCGCCTCGGCCCACTGACCGCTGGCCAGCTGATAGGCCGTGACCAACGCGAGCGTCGCAAGCGCAATGGTGGCCGCGCCGCCCTCGATTTCGCGGTCAGCCAGCGGAACCAGTACCGAACGAAAGTCGTCGATCAGGTCCACGTAATAGCCGGCCAGGGCAACGCGCATCACATCCCATGGCTCCAGCTCCGCCAACCGATCCAGTTGCTCCTTCAGCCGCTGCGTCACGGTGCGGCCGCGGCGGGCCGCATCGGCCCAGGCGTCGCGGTAGATGACGCTCAGCTCGCCCAGCCGGTCGGCTAGCGAGTCGACCAGGCCATCGGTGATCTGCCACAGCGCGGGGTCCGCGGCAAACATGCTGACCGCGAGCAACAGGTTGACCATCCGGGTCAGGGTTTCGCCGTCGAGGTCATCGGCCGATTGCAGCCGCTCAACCAGGCGACGATGTGTCGCGGTGACATCTCCATAGCGGTATAGCGAAATGAAAGACGTGATCAACAGCGCACTTGCCGACGCGCCGCCACCCAAACCCGCATCGGCCAGAAGTCGCTCGGCCTCGTCGAGTTGCGCCGCCTGCAACGCAACAAAGGCCGCGCTGGCCAGCAACTGTTCGCGACGCCGTGGTCGGTCGCTCAATTCACCCGCGCGCCGCAGCAACTCGATCGCCTGACAGGCATCGCCGCGGCGGATCGTCAGCTCGGCCGCCGCGGCGAGGGTATCGACAACCGCCGGATCGGGATCGACGGTGGCATGAGCGAGATAGGCGGCCCGGCGCACCACGTCATCGGGATACAGGTCGGCCAACTGCGCGTAGGCATGGCGCCGCTGCCCGGCGGTTGAGGTCTGGATCACTGCCGCACGGGCCAATGGATGCCGGAAGACCAGCTCACCGCGGTCGACCACCAGCACGCCGTGTTCGATGGCGGCGTCGACTCCCTGCATCACATACCGCGTTCGCGGCGGCGCCGATGCCACGCCACCCGTCGCGGCCCCATCCAGTGCGCCGCGCAGCAGTTGCGCCTTGACCGACTCGTCGAGTTTGTTCAGCCGATCACCGAAGATGGCCACCAGTCGCTGAGTCAGCGGCAACGGCGCGTCAGGCGCCCAGCTGTTCTCCAACGCGCACCGCGACAGCTCGGCCAGCGCCAACGGATTTCCGGCGGCCTGCTCGAGCACCCCAACGCGCGCGGAGTGCGGCAGGTCGACGTCGAGTTGATCCAGAAACCGCTCGGCCTGCTCCGGGCCGAGCGGAGCCAGCACCATCTGCGGCCATCCCCCGTCCGCCAACGCATTGGGGACCTCATTACGGCACGCAGCCAGAAACCGCACCGCCGCACCGTCGAGCCGCCGTCCGGCCATCGCGATGACCCGTGCGCTGACGTCGTCGAACCAATGTGCGTCATCGATAACCACCAGCAGCGGCGTCACCTCACTCGCCAACGCCAACAGGTTGAGCAAGGCAAAGGTCAGCGCGGTAACTGTCGGAACCCGGTCGGGTACCACACCCAGCACCGCCGCCAAGGTGCGCTGATCATCGGCGCCCAGTTGGGCGATGAACTCCCGCAGCGGGTAAACGAGCTGGCTCAGCCCGGCCAGCACGAAGGCCGCCTCGGCTTCTACCCCGCTGCACCGCAGCACCCGCCTGCCCGGTACCGCAGCCCGCTCCGACAATGCTTGGACCAGCATGGACTTGCCGACACCGGAGTCGCCTCGCAACGCCAGGCAACCGTCAGCGGTCCCACCGTTAACAAACGACTCCAGCGCGGCTAGTTCATCGACCCTTTCGATAAGACGACAACCACCCAAGTCCACAAAGTCATTTCAGCAACCAAAGACCGATGATCCGCGAGTACGGCAGCGACCTGCCAGTGAACTGACAGCTACCTGCCAGCAAGCGCGCGCATCGGGCCAGGTGGAGCGGCCCGCGTGACCGCCCAGGACTGGCAGCTTCCGTCAGCCCTGGACAGGACTGCGGCCGGGCGGATGGCCGAAAGCGGCCGCCGGAGAGTTCGCAGGCAGGTCCGCAAACTCTGCGTCGCGTTCGATCACCGGGTAGGGCCGCTACCCGATCACCCGGACCGGCACCCAATTCGGCAAAGACCGACTGTAAGTCATTACAGCGCAAGGTAATACGCTCCGGATGGCGATCTATTGATGCGACGAGGTTGGCGCTCAGGGCGGGCACGGGCCCTTTTCAGGATTGGCCGGGCGCGCTGACCATGGTGGTGCCGCCGATGGGTTTGGGTTCGTCTCCAGACAACAAGTCTGGACCCAAAGTTGGTCGCTTGACGACATCGCAGCGCGCTCGGACTGCAATTAACTTACGTACCGAGCGCAACGGTGCGCATTCGAATAACCCACAGCCACAAACTAATTCCGCCCCACTGCGTCCTAGATCGGTGGCGCGGAGAAATGTGAGTAGATCATGACCGTCATCCCGCCGTACCTGACCATCGCCGGAATGCTTGCTCTTGTCTTGTTCCCGCTGATCGTGCCGGCTTTGATCACGCTGGTGCACACCGTCACCGACCCGGGCTCGCGGGCAGCCCGGTACCTGCGTCGCACCCGGTCTCAGGGGCTGGCGGTTCCCGAGGCCGGATAGCGCGGCCCGGCCGTCCTGGCCTACTTCGACTGCAAGACCGAGCCGCCGTACCAGTGACACACCAGCAGCGCGAGTTCGACATCAAGGCGGTCGCTACCGATCGCCCGGCCACGCCGGGCGACGGCGCGGCCGACGCGATACTTCACCGTGTTGAAATGCATGTTGAGCCGCTGCGCGGCGAGCTTGTAGCTCGACCCGCACGCCAGGTAGACGCGCAGGGTATCGCGCAGCCGCGCGTCGCTATCTCCGTCGCGCGCCAGCTCGCCCAGGACTTGGGCCACCCACTCTCGGGTGCCGGCCAGGTCACCACCAAAACGCGCCACCACCGACAACCCGGGTTCACCGGCGCTGATCATCAGCGGCGGGCGGCGATCGCACAGGATCCCAACGCTGCGAGCTTCGGCCGCCTCCCGGTGCGATCGGCGAAAGCCGTCCACCCCACTGGCCGGTGTTCCGATCGCCACGTTCGGTGAATCCGGGCGAGACCGTACGAAGTCAGCGACCGCCGCCACGGCGCGCTCCGGCGCCGCCCGGTACGGCAGCCACCCCCATCCGCAGCTCGGGTCAGCGGCCACGAACAACGGGCTGGCGTCGACTCCGGCGGCTTCGCCCAGTTCCCGCAGGAAGCGTTGCAGCCTGGGCAGTTCGTCGACTTCCGAGCCTTGGTCGGGATACCACATGACAAGGGCGAGATGGTGCCATCGCAGCGGATGACGCACCGAAGTGATCGCCGCGTCGGCGTCGATCTCCTTGTCTGCGGCCAGGATCTCGCGCACCCGCACGCCACGAAGACTGTTCTGGTTTTCCAGCCAGCATTCGCGCTCGTCTTCGTAGACGACGACCTGCTGCGACATCCAATCGATGTACTCGAACATCGCGACACTGATCGCTTCGATAACCGGCACCCGCATCGACTCCGGGATGTCGGTGGCCCGCAACTCGTCGAAGATCAGCTCGTTCATCAGGCGCTGACCCAGCCGATACGCCCGCACCAACGCGTTGCCCGGCACGCCATGCTGCGCCAGTCGGCGCGCGTACTCCAATGCCGTGGTGGGCGCCTCGACTCGCTCGACGGCGATGTCGTAGCGCAGCGCATGCAGCATCGTGTCCACGTTGGCCTCGATGCTGGTGCCCAGCAATTCCTCGATGCGAAGGTCGCCGCCGAGTTCGGGAATGGTGCGCTCCAACGAGCGCCGAATGTGGGAAGCCACCTCGCCCAACCGGTCGTGCAGTCGCACGGCGACAGCGGCGACGTAACGGCTCACCCCGACCTCACCATCGAGGTGCGGATTCTCCACGTCCTCGACGTTAGCCCTTGCCGTCACGTTTCGGTGCCAGCAAGACGGTCCCGGATTCGCGCAGCTACGTATCCGACGAATTCGGGTAGGTGTAGAAACCTTCGCCGGTCTTGACACCGAGCTTGCCCGCGTCAACGTAGGACCGCAGCAAGTCCCGCACGTTTGTCGGCAGGTACGGAAACTCGTCGGCATAGTGGTTTTCGATGTCGAGCACGACGTCCAGACCGACCTGGTCCATCAGCTGGAACGGCCCGGCCGGTACCCGCCAATTGACCTTGAACATCCCGTCGACGTCCTCTGGGCGGGCCACTCCCTCGGCGACCACGGCCAGCGACTCACGTTTGATGGCGGCCCAGACCCGATTGAAGATGAAGCCGGTGCACTCCCGACGCGCCTCGAAAGGATGCACGCCGAATTCGGGCAAAGCGGTCAGCAGGGTATCCAGGAGACCACGTTCGGTCTCGCCGTCGGACATCAGGTCCAGCGCATTGAACTGAGGCGGCATGTAGAAATGCGTGTTGCACAACCGGGTCTTGTCGCGCACGTTGTCGGCCATCAGCCGGGACGGGAAGGACGACGAGTTGGTCGCGAAGATGGTGTCCGGCGGCGCCGCCTGATCGATCTGGCCCCACAGCGCAGTCTTGATCTCCAGCTTCTCGGGAACGGACTCGACCGCCAGCCATGCACCCTCTAGTGCGGTCGCCAGGCAATCCGTGGCCGTGACACTACCGACTTCACCGAAACCTCTGTCCTGCAGCAGCTTCGGCAGATTGTCTGCCACATACTGCGTGGGCCCGCTGTTCGGCGCGGCGCGCATAGATTCGCACGGTCCCGCCACGGCTGGCGAACATCAACGCGATACGGCGCCCCAAAGTGCCCGCGCCGATCACCGCCACCGGGCGGCTACGGATGTCTGCAAAGGTGTACGTGTATGCGCCAGTCACACCCGCATGCTAGGTCCGCGCGGGATGCTCGGGCGGTGTCGCGAAAGCACAAAGATCGACAGCTTGTTGTCTTGCCGAGACAGCCCGTACCGGCGCGCTAGAGCAGCGTGATCTGTCCGGGCTGCGGCTTGGCCGGCTCCAGCAGCTCCGGCCCGTTATTGCGCACGCTGTTGACCAGCGTGGACACCTCACGAAACGCCATGTCGCGCACATCGGGCGGATGGGACAACAGCGCCGGGTCCAGCGGTGCATCCGGGTTGAGCCAGGCGTCCCAGTCGCCTTCGGACAGCATCAGCGGCATCCGGTCGTGGATCCCGGCCAGTTCGCCCGCGGCATCGGTGGTGATGATCGTGGCGCTCAACAACGGGGCGGCCGCGTTATTCGGCTTCCACACCGACCACAGCCCGGCCATGCACACCGTGTTGCCGTCAGCGCGATGGATGAAGAAGGGCGTCTTGGCAACCTTCTTGCTCCCTGCGCCGCTGAGAACGTCGGGGTTGGCCCGCCATTCGTACCAGCCGTCCATCGGCACCAGACAACGCTTGTGCTGCGCAGCGCCACGAAACGCCGGCGACGTGGCGACCGTCTCCGCGCGGGCGTTGATCAGCAGCGGCCCCTTGCCCTCCGGTGCACCCTGAGGCCCCGGTTTGGCCCACGACGGCACAAATCCCCAGCGCATCATCCGGACGCGGCGAGTCGGCTCGTCATCGGGCTCGCTGTGGCGGGTCACGACGGTGGCGATCATGTCGGTTGGGGCCACGTTGTAGTTGGGGGCGAAGCCATCGGAGGCCGCGCCGCTGGCTTCGTCGATGGCGTTGATCTTCTCGGCCAGCAAGGCCGGATCGGTGGTGACCGCAAACCGTCCACACATGACTCCCATGGTGCCTGGTATCCACGACACCCGCCGACACGGCAGGATGAAGCGGTGAGCAGCATCGAGCCATGGCCAGCCCCATTCGCACCGACACCCGTGCACGCGACCGTGACCGTCCCGGGCTCGAAGTCGCAGACCAACCGGACGCTGGTGCTTGCGGCGCTGGCCGCGGCACAGGGCCAAGGCTCCTCGACCATCACCGGCGCGCTGCGCAGCCGCGATACCGATCTGATGATCGAGGCGTTGCAGACGTTGGGCTTGCGGGTCGACGGGACTGGTTCCGAGCTGACGGTCAGTGGCCGCATCCGGCCCGGCCCCGAGGCCCGGGTCGACTGCGGCCTGGCCGGCACGGTGTTGCGGTTCGTTCCCCCGCTGGCGGCGCTGAGCGCCGCCCCGATCACCTTCGATGGGGATGAGCAGGCCCGGGCCCGCCCCATCGCACCGCTGCTGGATGCGCTGCGCGGCCTGGGTGTGCCCGTCGATGGTGCCGGCCTTCCGTTCCGGGTTCAAGGCACCGGGTCGGTCGCGGGCGGCACGGTGGCCATCGATGCATCCGCGTCGTCACAGTTCGTCTCCGGCCTACTGCTGTCCGGCGCGTCGTTCACCGATGGCCTAACGGTGCAACACACCGGTTCGGAGCTGCCGTCCGCACCGCACATCGCGATGACGGTGCAGATGCTGCGCCAAGCCGGCGTCGATGTCGACGACTCGATACCCAACCGCTGGCTGGTCCGGCCCGGCGCCCTCAGGCCTCGGCATTGGGACGTCGAGCCGGATCTGACCAATGCGGTCGCATTTCTGGCGGCGGCCGTGGTCACCGGCGGGACGGTGACCATCACCGGCTGGCCGGCGGACAGCGTGCAACCCGCCAAGAACATTCTCGACATTCTGCAGACACTGAATTCCACGGTCCGACATATTGATTCATGCCTTCAGGTGCAGGGTCCGCAGACCTACCGCGGATTCGACGTCGACCTGCGCGATGTCGGCGAACTCACCCCATCGGTGGCGGCGCTGGCGGCGCTGGCGAGCCCCGGATCGGTGTCCCGGCTGGCTGGCATCGCGCATCTGCGCGGCCACGAGACCGATCGGCTGGCCGCCTTGAGCACCGAAATCAACCGCCTCGGCGGCAACTGCGAACAAACCTCCGACGGTCTGGTGATCACCGCTACGCCGCTGCGTCCGGGCAGCTGGCGCGCCTACGCCGATCATCGGATGGCGATGGCCGGCGCGATCGTCGGGCTCCGGGTGGCCGGGGTCGAGGTGGACGACATCGGGGCTACCAGCAAGACGTTGCCGGAGTTCCCACAGCTGTGGACCGAGATGGTCGAGGGGTCCAGCGGTTGAGGCCAAGCGACTACGACGAATCCGACGTCAAGATCCGTTCGGGTCGCGGCTCACGTCCGCGTACCAAGACCCGTCCGGAACACGCTGACGCCGAAGCCGCCATGGTGGTCGCCGTTGACCGCGGCCGCTGGGGATGCGTGCTCGGCGGGGACCCGCTGCGTCGGGTCACCGCGATGCGGGCCCGCGAGCTCGGACGCACCCCGATCGTGGTCGGCGACGACGTCGACCTGGTCGGGGATCTGTCCGGACGCCCCGACACCCTGGCCCGCATCGTGCGCAGGGGGCCACGCCGAACGGTGCTGCGTCGCACCGCCGATGACACCGACCCCACCGAACGGGTCGTGGTCGCCAACGCGGATCAGTTGTTGATGGTGGTGGCGTTGGCCGACCCGCCACCGCGCAGCGGATTGGTGGACCGGGCCTTGATCGCCGCCTACACGGGCGGTCTGACCCCCATACTCTGCCTGACCAAGACCGACCTGGCCCCGCCCGAACCTTTCGCCGAGCAGTTCCTCGAACTGGACCTTCAGGTGGTTGCGGCGGGCCGCGACGATCCGCTCCTCGCGGTGGCCGACCTACTCGACGGCAAGACGACCGTACTGCTCGGGCATTCCGGCGTCGGCAAGTCGACTCTGGTGAATCGCCTGGTCCCTGAGGCCGATCGGGCCGTCGGCGAGGTCACCGAGATCGGCAGGGGCCGGCACACGTCGACGCAGTCGGTCGCGCTGCCTCTCGAGACGGACGGGCAGGGCGGCGGGTGGGTGATCGACACTCCCGGAATCCGCTCGTTCGGCTTGGCCCACATCCAGCCAGACGACGTGCTGCTGGCCTTTACCGACCTGGCCGAGGCGATCGGCGATTGCCCGCGCGGCTGCGGGCACATGGGGCCGCCGGCCGATCCCGAATGCGTACTGGACAGTTTGTCCGGAACCGCGGTGCGCCGCGTGGCAGCGGCCCGCCGGCTGCTGACCGCCCTCAGGGAGACCTGACCAACCGCATACCGAGTTCGTCGGCGGGCACCAAGTGCCCTTTGGCACATCGAATTTCAACCTGCGCCTGCGCCCCACAGCCCAGGTGGGTCAGTTGCAGGCAATCGCCGCCGGGCAGGTGACGCTTGCCCCACTGAAACAGGGAAAAGACCACCGGCATGAAATCAAGCCCGGCCTCGGTGAGCACATACTCATCGCGGCTGCGCTGCCCCGGCTCGCGATACGGCCGCCGCGCCAGCAGTTTGAGGCTGACCAATTCGGCCAGCCGCGCCGAGGTCGCGGCCTTGGTGATACCCACCCGGCGGGCGAAGTCATCAAAACGGGTGGTGCCGTAGTAGGCCTCCCGCAGGATCAGCATCGCGGATTTGGTACCGACGACGGCCATGGTCTTCTCAATCGGACACTCGCCCACCGCCGACCAGCCATCACGGTCGGCCAGTGGGCCCTCAAGCATTGTCACGAAGATCACCCTCCGCTCCAGGTTGCGTTGAGTATACCCAGCTGTTAGAGCTGAGTATAGTTACCAATACTCAGCTTAAGGAGGTGCCATGTCCCAGAGTCGCGACGCCGTCATCGTCGGCGCCGTCCGCACCCCCATCGGCAAGGGCAAGGCCAACGGCGCACTGCACCAGGTACTACCCGCCGACCTGCTGGCGCATAGCCTGCGCGAACTGGCGGCCCGAACCGGCGTCGACCCGGTACAAGTCGACGATGTGATCGCCGGCGCGGTGACCCAGGTCGGCGATCAGGCGGTCAACATCGCGCGCAATGCGCTGCTGGGTGCCGGATTCCCGGAATCGGTTCCCGGGGTCACCATCGACCGGCAATGCGGCAGCAGCCAGCAGGCCATCAGCTTTGCCGCCCAGGGCGTGCTGGCCGGTGCTTACGATCTGGTGATCGCCGGCGGCGTTGAATCGATGAGCCGCGTCCCGATGGGCACCTCGGTGCTGCCCGGAAGCAACCCGTTCGGCGCGGACATGAACAACCGCTACCCCGACGGGCTGGTCCCCCAGGGCATCAGCGCCGAGCTGATTGCGGCACGGTGGGGCTTGTCGCGCACCCAACTCGACGAGTTCTCCGCAGCCAGCCATGACAAGGCCGCCCGCGCCACCAAGGACGGACTCTTCGACAACGAGCTGATCCCGATCGCCGGGCTCACCCACGACGAGATCATCCGCCCCTGCGCCACCGTCGATACGCTCGCCGCGCTGCGGCCGGCGTTCTACAGCGATGCGATCAAAGAGCGCTTCCCGCAGATCAACTGGTCGATCACCCCGGGTAACTCGTCACCGTTGTCCGACGGCAGCGCCGCGATCATGATCACCAGCAGCGACGTCGCCCGGAAGCTGGGCCTGCGCCCGTTGGCGCGCATTCACACCACCACGATGGTGGGTTCGGATCCGCTCTACATGCTGACCGGGGTCATCGCGGCCACCGAAAAGGCGCTACGCCGCGCCGGGTTGGCCCTGCGCGACATCGACCTGTTCGAGGTCAACGAGGCCTTCGCCCCGGTCGTGCTGGCCTGGGCGAAGGACACCGGGGCGGATCTGGCCAAGACCAACGTCAACGGCGGCGCAATCGCCATCGGCCACCCGTTGGGCGCCAGCGGTGCGCGCATCATGACCACGCTGGTCAACGCTTTGGAGCAGCGCGGTGGCCGCTACGGCCTGCAGACCATGTGCGAGGGCGGCGGCATGGCCAACGCGACCATCATCGAGCGACTGGGGTAGCCGCAGCGCGCGCCGACGGCCGCCGCCACCGCCGAGGCTAGGCCGCCAGACCGTCGGTGCCGCCGGCCTTCTTGGCCTTGCCGGGCTTGGCGCGCCGCCAGGCGCGTACCGCGGTTATCGCGGCCTTGAGGCCGCGACGACGGCCGGTCATCGGATCGGTTCCCGCGAAGCCCGCCTCCAGACCGGCGAACATGCGCTCGCTGCGGGTCTCCGGAGCGTCGTCGGCGTTGTCGCGCAGGTACTTGTTCGGCAGCGAGAGCTTGGCGAGCGTGCGCCATGTCTTGGCGTACTGCAGCGGGAATGAGCCTGTGGTGTAAGGCAAGTCGTACTTATCGCAGATCTCGCGCACCCGCACCGAAACCTCGGCCAGCCGATTGCTCGGCAAGTCCGGATAGAGATGGTGCTCGATTTGATGACTGAGGCTGCCGCTCATGAAGCGCATCGCCGTTCCAGCATTGAAATTGGCGCTTCCCAACATCTGCCGCAGGTACCACTGGCCCTGGGTCTCGTCTACCAAATCAGTCTTGGTGAATTTCTCTGCGCCGTCCGGGAAATGCCCACAGAAAATAACGGCGTTGGACCAGACGTTGCGGATCACATTGGCAAACGCGTTGGCGGTCAAGGTAGACCGGTAGGTCGCGGCAGGCGACACCGACGTCAACGCCGGGAAGGCCACATAGTCTTTGACCGCCTGACGACCGGCCTTACCCGAGAACTCCCGTAGCCTGAATTTGGCAGCTTCGCGCTCTGTCCCATCTTTGAAGAGGTCGCGAGCCTCCAAGTGCCGCAACGCGATTCCCCATTCGAACCCGATCGCAAGCAGAGCATTGATGGCCAGGTTGAAGGCGTCTCGCCGCCGCCACCCTTGATCCCGGGTCACCCGCAGCATGCCGTAGCCGACATCGTGATCCATGTCGAGAATGTTGGTGTACTTGTGGTGCACCACGTTGTGGGTATACCGCCAGTGCTTCGACGTCGAGGCCATGTCCCACTCCCACGTCGAGGAGTGCACCTCGGGATCATTCATCCAATCCCATTGGCCATGCATGACGTTGTGACCGATCTCCATGTTCTCGATGATCTTGGCCACGCTGAGCGTCACCGCACCTACCCACCACGCCGAGCGACGCGAGCTGGCCGCCAGCACCAACCGGCCACCGACCTCCAGCGCCCGCTGTGCGGCGATGGTTCGGTAGATGTAGCGGGCATCGCGTTCACCGCGCGATTCTTCAATGTCGCGGCGGATGTCATCGAGTTCAGTGCTCAGGTTTTCGATATCGCCGTCCGTCAGATGCGCGAACACGTCGACGTCGGTTATCGCCACCTCTCACCTTCCTGCCCCGTAGCCATCAGCCACGACAATGCTAATCTTCGACCCCGTAGGTTACCTACGGGTAACTGGATCATGTCTCGCCCGCGAGCACCTGATGCGATCCGGGCGCGGGCCCGGTTACCGACCGCTTTGCGGCATGGCCGCGGTGGCCATCCGCGCCGCGACACCAATCTCGCGTCAGCAACGAACTGGCTGCCCCCGCAGCGGGATGCTATCAGCTAGGCCGCCAGATCGTTTGCGCCACTGTCCCTTACCTCCGGGACACGCTTGCCGCGCCGACGGCCCCGCACGGCGGCAATCGCACTCTTGAGGCCACGGCGCCGGCCGATCCGCGGATCGGCTCCCGCGAAGCCCAGCTCCAGGTCCGCGAACATCCGCTCACTGCGGGTCTCCGGAGCATCGTCGGCGTTGTCACGCAGGTACTTGTTCGGCAGCGACAGCTTGGCCAGGGTCCGCCAAGTCTTGCCGTACTGCACCAGGAACGAGCCTGTGGTGTAGGGCAAGTCGTACTTGTCGCAGATCTCGCGCACCCGCACCGAAACCTCGGCCAGCCGGTTGCTCGGCAAATCTGGATAGAGGTGGTGCTCGATTTGATGACACAGGTTGCCACTCATGAACCGCAGCGCGGGCCCGGCTTCGAAGTTGGCGCTACCCAGCATCTGCCGCAGGTACCACTGCCCCTTGGTCTCGCCCACCATGTCAGTCTTGGTGAATTTCTCTGCGCCATCCGGGAAGTGCCCACAGAAGATGACGGCGTTGGTCCACACGTTGCGGAGCACGTTGGCCGTGACGTTGGCGGTCAGGGTGGACCGGTATGTCGCGCCGGGCGACACCGACGTCAACGCCGGGAACGCCACGTAGTCCTTGAACACCTGGCGACCGGCCTTGCGGGAAAACTCGCGCACCCGGGTCTTGGCGGTGTCGCGGTCCAGCCGCCCCTTGAGGAGCTTGCCGATCTCCAAATGCTGCAACGCGACTCCCCATTCGAAGCCGAGCGCCAGCAAGGTGTTCCACACCAAGTTGAAAATGTTGTAGCGCTTCCAGCGCTGATCGCGGGTGACGCGAAGCATGCCGTAGCCGACATCGTCGTCCATGCCCAAGATGTTGGTGTACTTGTGGTGCACGAAGTTGTGGGTGTAGCGCCAATGCTTGGACGCGCCGGTGATGTCCCACTCCCACGACGAGGAGTGAATCTCCGGATCGTTCATCCAGTCCCATTGGCCGTGCATGACATTGTGGCCAATCTCCATGTTCTCGACGATCTTGGCCACCCCGAGGGTCAATGCCCCCGCCCACCACGCCGAACGGCGCGAGCTGGCGGCCAGCATCAGGCGGCCACTCACCTCCAACGCGCGCTGCGCCGCGATGGTGCGGCGGATATAGCGGGCGTCGCGCTCACCGCGAGAGTCTTCAATGTCTTGTCGTATGGCATCGAGCTCAATCGCCAGATTCTCGATATCGGCGTCCGTCAGATGCGCGAATACGTCGACGTCGGTAATCGCCATCGTCTTCTCCCTGCGTCGTACGGTCCCAAATCTGCTACGAACCTACGCAATCGTAACCTACGACTCCGTAAGTTACCAGTGGGTAGCTTTAGACGTCGATCACACAATCGCCGGACGCTGCCGTGACACAGGTCTGCACCCGGCTCCCGGGATCGTGCTCCTGGCCCGTGCGCAGGTCACGGACGTGCCCCTGCACCAGATCGACCACACACGACTGGCAGATACCCATCCGGCAACCGAACGGCATTTGCACACCGGCGCGCTCGCCGGCATCCATCACCGAGGTCGCCGCGTCGACGTCGACACTGCGCCCACTGCGGGCGAACGTGACCGTCCCACCGGCGCCCGCGGGGGCCGCCTTGGACACCGCGAACCGCTCCAAGTGCAGTCGGTCGCCGATCCCGGCCGCGGACCACACCTTTTCCGCCTGGTTGAGCATGCTCTCGGGCCCACACGCCCAGGTCTGTCGCTCACGCCAATCCGGCACCTGCTCGCCGATCCGGGAAAGATCGAGACGACCCTGGGAGCGCGTCGCGCGCACCGAAAGCCGGTAGCCCGGGTGCTGGGCGGCCACCCCGGCAAGCTCATCACCAAACATCACGTCCGCTTCGGTAGGCACCGAATGCAGGTGGGTGATGTCAGTGATCTGGTTGCGGCGCAGCAGCGTTCGCAGCATCGACATCACCGGCGTGATCCCCGACCCGGCGGTGAGAAACAGAATCGACGGCGGGGCGGGGTCGGGCAAAACGAAATTGCCCTGGGGTGCGACCAGTCGCACGATGGTCCCCGGCGCGACACCGGCCACCAAATGCGTGGACAGGAAGCCTTCGGGCATCGCCTTGACAGTGATCGTCACCGTCCGCGCCGACCCCGGCCCGGACTTCCCGCCAACCGGGCTCGACGTCAGTGAATACGATCGCCACCGCCAACGCCCATCCACCAGCAGCCCGATCCCGATGTACTGGCCCGGCTGATAGTCGAAGCTAAAGCCCCAGCCGGGTTTGATGACCAGCGTGGCGGAATCCTCGGTCTCCCGGCGAACCTCGAGAATGCGGCCGCGCAATTCGCGCGCCGACCACAATGGGTTGGCCAGCTGAAGGTAGTCATCGGGCAACAGCGGCGTGGTGATACGTGAGGCGATCTTGCGCAGCGCGTGCCAGCCCGGGTGTTTGTCCGCACCGACGATGCTCGGCCGCTTGGTATCGATGATCTGGGCGCTCAGTGCCGCGTTCTTCTTGACCATAAAAAGCTCCTGCTCGCGGCGTGGAGTCGGTAGCCGCCCGGGTTTGGGCGGCAGCACGCCCTTGCGATAAAGCTACGGTAGCGTAGGTTACAGTTGCGTAGCTAGACCCCGGCGGTGCTGATTACCTCACATCCGCGGGGTTACAGCAGGTCGAGCAGGAACGGCAATTCCTGGTTCGCGTACCACGCCAGGTCGTGATCCTGCGCGTCGCCGACGACCAAGTCGGCGTCCTCGTCACCGAGGTCGGCGGCATCTATGACGGCGATGGCCGCGCTGACGGCCGGTTCGGCGGCAACGTTGTCGACATAGGCGGCGACCACCTGATCCATGGCAATCGGAGCGCTCAGCCGGACGACGGCATCGTCGAGATCCGGCCGGTAGATGGCGTCGTCCACCTCCGCGGTAAGCACCGCCCGCCGCGGCGGCAGCTTCTCGTCCTCATCGTTTGCCAGCAGCCGCAGCGACGCCAGCGCGGCCTCTTGAAGTGCCACTTCGGCCAGCTCATCGTCGTCGCCTTGCGCGTAGGCCTCACGCAACGTCGGAGTCACCGCGAACACCGTGCCATTGACCGGCCACAACGAGCCATCAGCCACCAGTTGCTGCAACATGGCCAGCGTCGCGGGCACATAGACCTGGATCATCGGCCGACCACCTGTTGGCACGGTTGTCTGCACCAGCACCGGCCCGCCGCATTTGGGATCGTCATTCAGCGCCCGATCAACGTCGACGCGTAGTCCTCGACATACTTGGACAATTCGCGTGGTGGACGCTTGTAGTTGCCGATGACGATCGGCTGGTCGGGCAGATTGACCTTGGGCATCTCCACCGGGCGGTAGTCGATCGTCGACAACAGATGCGCCATCATGTTCAGCCGCGCATGCTTCTTGATATCGGATTCGACGACGTACCACGGGCTCACCGGGGTATCGGTGTGGACCATCATCTCGTCCTTGGCACGCGAATAGTCCTCCCACCGATAGACCGATTCCAGGTCCATGGGGCTGAGTTTCCACTGCCGGACCGGGTCGGTCTGGCGCGCCTTGAACCGGTGCAACTGTTCCTCATCGGAGACCGAGAACCAATACTTGCGCAGCAAGATCCCATCATCGATGAGCATCTGTTCGAAGATCGGCGTCTGCCGCAGGAACAGTGCATGTTCTTGGGGCGTACAGAATCCCATCACCTTCTCGATACCGGCGCGGTTGTACCAGGACCGATCGAAGAAAACGATTTCCCCTTTCGCGGGCAGATGGGCGATATAGCGCTGGTAGTACCACTGCCCGCGTTCCCGATCGTTGGGCACCGGCAACGCGGCAACGTAGGCGTGTCGTGGGCTGAGGTACTCGGTGATCCGTTTGATCGCGCCACCCTTGCCGGCGGCATCTCGACCTTCGAAGATGACCACCACACGCGCGCCCGCGTGCCGAACCCACTCCTGCAGCCTCACGAATTCGGTTTGTAGCCGGAATAATTCGGCTTCGTAGACGCCTTTGGAAATCTTGTGTCTGCCGGCCCCGGCTGACTTCTTCTTCTTTTTCTTCGCCTTCGCCGGCGCGCCGTCATTCGTCGCGGTGCTCACATCAACGAATGCTATCTCTAAGCAGCACCTTTGCCCCGGCGACTACCGAGAAGCTTCCAGCAGCTCCTCGAGCGATTGAGCCAGCAGCGCCGGCAGCAGCTCGACGTCGCTCATCGCGTCGCGGTCGGCGTTGATGCCGAAGTAGAGCATGCCGTTGTAGGAGGTCACGCTGATGGCCAGGGCCTGATTGTGCAGTAGCGGCGGCACCGCATAGGCCTCCAACAACTTGGCGCCGGCCACATACATCTGCGACTGGGCTCCGGGGGCATTGGTAATCAACAAGTTGAACGTCCGCTTGGAAAAGCTGGGAAAACTGGTGGCGACCCGGATACCCATCGCGTGCAGGGTGGGCGGCGCAAAGCCGGACAGCGTGACGATGGTGCGGGCATCGACCAGGCTGGCCGCCGTCGGGTTCGATTCGGTGGCGTGAGCGACTTGCGACAGCCGCACCACGGCGTTGCGCTCCCCCACCGGCAGGTCGATCAGGAACGGCGTCACCTGGCTGATCTGCTGACCGGGCCCGGACGAGTCGAGTTGGTCCTCCACATAGACCGACAGCGGCACCATCGCACGCACCGTTGCCGTCTGGGAAACCGTCTCACCGCGCGACATCAGCCAGTTGCCCAGGGCGCCGGCTATCACGGCCAGCACCACGTCGTGGACGTCGCAGTCGTAGCGGGCCCGCACCGTCCGGTAGTCCTCCAGGCGTACGCTGGCAACCGTCAACCTTCGATTCCGCGAAACGGGCGCATTGAGCGGACTGCTGGGGGCGGTGCCGCGCGCGACGTTACGCGCGACATCGAGGATCCGACGGCCGGCGTTGACGAGCTGACTCTGATTGGTCGCCAACCCGGCGATCGCCGATCCGACCGCCTGCAACTGCGCGCCGGGTCCCACCACCCAATCGCCGATGGCCCCCATCACCAACCTGGTGTTGCCCGGATCGCGCTCGGGAATCCAGATGTCTTCCGGGAACGGCGGTGGGCGCTGGGTCCGGTCAGCGATGACGTGTCCGAGCGACAGCGCTGTCACCCCATTGATCAAGGCCTGGTGCGTCTTGGTGTAGAGGGCGACGCGACCCTTTTCCAGCCCCTCGATGAGATACATCTCCCACAGCGGGCGCGACTTGTCCAAGGGCCGCGCGGCCAGCCGCGCAATCAGCTCATGCAGTTGCTCGTCACTGCCCGGCGACGGCAGCGCCGACCGCCTGACGTGATAGGTGATGTCGAAGTCCGGATCGTCGATCCACACCGGCCGGGCCATGCCGATCCGCACCTCACGGACCTTCTGCCGGTAGCGCGGGATCTGAGCCAACCGCTGCTCGACCGTGGCCAGCAGCGCCTCATAGCTCAACCCAGCACGCGGACGGCGCAGGATCATCAGCGACCCGACGTACATCGGGGTAGCGGTGTTCTCCAACCGATAGAAAGACGCATCGGTGTTGGACAACCGGGTCACCATTACGGCCCTGTCCTCCTTGTCGACTGGTTGCGTCAACCGATGTGGGTCACCGTAACCGCTGGTGTGGCCACCTGCGGGCGCGGGTACGCGCCGCCGTCATTTGTGCGATGATGGCCCGCAGTTTGTCTGCCACTCTCCAGCGGGCACTCGCACCCGATCTTTGGGTCGGTTGTTGGTTTGCGCCATTACGAGTTGGAGAGTGCCACTTGAGTATTGGTCCTGATGCCGCCGCGCCCCGTCGGGCGGCCTTCGCCGTCATCCCGGTAGTCGAATACGAACCTGCGAGCCGCACCGTCGAGCGGTGCCGGCCCTCGTCGCACGCACCGGCGCGGCCACGCCTTGCCCGCACCGGCGGTCCCGCCCGCGGCGAACAGCCAGCCGCCACAGCGACCGATGCCATGTCCGCGCCGATGCGCCAGGCGGCCGCGTTCACCGACGCGGCACTGCGCCGCGTTCTGGAGGTCATCGACCGCCGCCGTCCGGCGGGGCAGCTCCGGTCGCTGCTGACGCCCGGCCTGGTCGATTCGGTGCTGTCGGCCAGTCAATCGATGGCCGGGCGCAACGGCACCGCTGCGCTGCGCCGGCTCGGGCTTCAGCCCGTCGCGTGCGCTGGCCGTGACACCGCGGCCGAGGTTTTTGGAACCTACAGCCGCGCAGACCGGATTCACGCGATCGCCTGCCGGGTGAAGCGGGTCGCCGCGTTGGGCACACCGCGCTGGGTGGTCGTCGCCCTGCATATCGGTTGAGTGCCACCCGAGACCGGTCAGGCGGTGGTTGCCACCGGCCCGCCGGTATAGCGGGCTAGCACCGGTCCGGCGACCGCCATGATGAAGACATACGCGGTCGCCAACGCCGCTACGGCGGGGATCGACGCGCCGACCAGTCCGATGATGATCAATGAGAACTCGCCTCTGGCGATGAGGGCGGTACCCGCACGCAGCTGTCCGCGGCGGGTCACTCCGTCGCGTCGAGCGGCGAACATTCCGGTGAGCACCTTGGTTGCCGCGGTGACGACGGCCAGCAAGATGGCCACCGGGAGCGCCGGAATCAACTCTTTGGGGGCGACCGACAGGCCGATGCCCAGGAAGAAGATCGCCGCGAACAGATCGCGCAGCGGCCCCAGCACCCTGCGGGCCCGCTCAGCGGTCTCGCCGGTGAGGGTCAGGCCCACCAGGAACGCGCCCACCGCCGCCGAGGCGTGCAACGTCTCGGCCAGCGCCGCAACCATCAGGGTGATGCCCAATACCCGCAGCAACAACTGCTCCGAATCCGGGTGCGCGAACAGCCGGCCGAAGTGATGGCCCCAGTAGAAGGACGCCGCAAAGGCCCCGAGCAGGGCTGCGATCGCGGCCAGCGTTCCACCGAGCGCATGGAGCCCATCGCCGTGCAGGGCCAGCACCGTGAACAAGGGCAGATAGCCGGCCATGGCGAAGTCTTCGAGCACCAGCACCGACAACACCGCCGGTGTTTCGCGGTTACCGAGCCGGCGCAGGTCTTCCAGCAGCCGCGCCACCACGCCCGACGACGAGATGTAGGTGACCCCGGCCAGCGCGAGGATCGCCACACCGTCCAACCCCAGCAGCCAGCCGGCCACCGCCCCTGGCGTGGCATTGAGGACGATATCGACCATGGCAGAGGGCATGTGGTGGCGCAGACTGCTGGCAAATTCGGTCGCGGAGAACTCGAGACCCAACGTCAGCAGCAGCAGCACAATGCCGATGGGCGCGCCGGTGGCGACGAAATCGTCGGCGGCGGCCACCGGCAGGACGCCGCCCTTGCCCAACGAGAGGCCGGCTAGCAGATAGACCGGGATCGGGGACAACGCGAATCTGCGCGCGATGGCACCAAGCAGGGCAAGCGTTGTCAGGAGTGCGCCGACCTCAAAAAGCAGCGCCCTCGAAACCTCCACCGATTCAGCCCTTGTCGACGATCTGCTCGACTCCGGCAATGCCCTCTTCGGTACCGATCACGATAAGGACGTCGCGCTCGCGCAACAGCTCCGCCGGGTTCGGCGATGCGACCACCTCTTGGCCACGCACGATTGCCACGATCGACGCGCCGGTGCGGGTGCGGGCATGGGTCTCCCCGAGCGGCCGGTCAACGAACGGGCTCTGTGGCGCGATGATGATGTGGCCCGCCTCGAGCCCGGGCACCTCACGGGTCAGCTCGGTGAACCGCTCGGCGATCCGTGGTGCACCCAGGATCTGAGCCAACGCATCAGCCTCTTCATCGGTCAGGCAGAAGACCGGCCGCGCCGCATCCGGGTCGTTGGCGGCGTATACGACGACCTCGAAATCGCCGGTGCGCCGGGCAATAATGCCGATCCGCTCGCCTTTCTGGCTAGTGAACTCGTAGCGGAGACCGACGCCAGGCAGCAGCACCTCCTTGACATCCATACCCCAATACTTAACGAAATGCCGTCAAGATCATAGTGGCAACGACCAAACTCATAGCCGGCGGCCGGACATCGGGCTGCCCGCGCGGCACCGGCCGGGTGGCCGAAAATCAGTGCTGACCAACCGTTTTACCCGAGCCGCGGTGCGGTACCGGCAGCAACATCGGTACCGAGCGCTGGTAATCGCGGTACTGATCCCCCAGCGCGGCCACCAAGTCGCGCTCTTCCAGGGGCAGGGCGACCAATACGTAGGCCGTTGTAACAATGGCAAACAGCAAATGCCCCGCCGTCATTGTGGGCGTTGCCCAGAACGCGATGATAAAGCCCAGCATGAGCGAATGGCGCACCACCCGGTAGAAGAAATTGACGCGAAAATTTATTTCGGTATAGGGCTTTTCACGCCAGGCCAGATACACCTGGCGCAGACCGAGCAGGTCGAAATGGCTGACCATGAACGACGAGGCAAACACGACCACCCACCCCAGCCCGAACAGCCCCCACAGCACCACCCGGGCGGGCGGATACTGCACGTCCCAGATGACGGCCGGCATCGTGCGCCACTGCCAGAACAGCAGCAGCAGTATCGCGCTTGCCAGCAATACGTAGGTGCTGCGCTCAACCGTCTTCGGCACAAATCGCGTCCACCAACGTTTGAAACCCGGTCGCGCCATAACGCTGTGCTGAATACCGAACAGGCCCAGCAGCGCCACGTTGACCAGCACCGTCAACCATATGGGACCGTCGATTCCGTGATCGATGTTGCGCGGCACCACAATTGCACCTACGAAGCCGATAGCGTACAAAGTGGCAACCAAAAACAACAGGTAGCCCGCCGCTCCATACCCGATGATCAGATAACGCTTCATTACTCGATTGTGCTCCCCGCAGTAGCAATTGCACCCACAATTTCCGGTGTCGCCGCCTAACGCCGCTGATTCAGCAGCGCCATGATCTGCGGCATCGACTCTCGGGCGGCGGCACGTCCCGCTTCGCGAGCGGCATCGATCTGGTGGAATTCCAGCAGCCCAACGGCGGAAGTGTCGGGACGGATCACGACCTGCGCGAGGCCCAACGCGACATCGGCCCCGCGCTGGCTGCCGATCGTCATGGTGCGGATCAAGGTGTCGCCGATTCCGGGCACCCGGGGCGGGCCGTCGGGCTGCAGCGGGGCGCCAGGCACCTCGCCTGAGGCCAGACTCACCGCGATCAACGGGCCGTCCGACGTTGCCAGGGTGGACACGGGCAGGTTGTCCAGCACGCCACCATCCACATGCAACCGACCCTGGTAGACCTGCGGCGGATAGATTCCAGGCAACCGTAGCGAACATCCAACCACATCAACGAGCCTGCCCCGGCGGTGCACGACGGGTTGCCGAGCAATCAGATCCACGCTGACACAACGGAATTCCTTCGGAAGCTCTTCCACCAGCCGATCTCCGAACGCAGCTTCGAGCAGCGTCAGGGTCCGCCGGCCACGAACCAGCCCCTTGATCGGTACCGCGTAGTCACGCAGCGGATTGTTCCGAATGAAGTACTCGTAGGCGTACTCGTCCGCGGTGGCGGCGTCCAAGCCGCTGGCTCCCAGCGACGCGATGACCGCCCCCATGCTGGTACCAGCGAAGCGGTCGATCGCGACCCCGGCCTGCTCCAGCTCTTCGAGTATTCCGAGGTGGGCAAAGCCCCGCGCACCGCCGCCGCCGAGGACCAGCCCGATCGATCGGCCGGCCAGGCGCGCGGCAAGTGGTCGCAGGTCCTGAACCACGCGCCGGTAGTGCACCGCGTGCACCGATCGCGGCGTGATCAGCTCCTCCCAGCTGCGCCGTTGTTCGCGGCTGGCGGTCGGCCCGGCCAGGACGAGGTCCGCACCCTGGGCTCGTGCCGGCAGTGCGGCCGCGCCCGGGTCCGGATCCCCGGTCACCAGCACGATCCGATCCGCGACCCGCAGGCAGAAATCGCGCCAGTCCGTATCCTGGGCGCCAGCGTGCAGGAGCACCTTGTCGGCACCGCGCTCGGCGCGGTCCAGACCGTCGATGTCGACCCGGCCGGGATCCACCACCCGCAGCTGCTTCGATAAGGCCGTCAGCAGTCCAGCCGCGACCGACTGCACGGGGGCGTTGGCCCCTACCCCGACAACCGACACCACCACCCCGGGCGAGGTGGTGTGAACGGCGGGCGGTGGCGCCTCGCGCAGCCGGGTGGCCAGCACCCTGACCAGCGCCGCCAGCACGCCACGGTTGGCGATCTGATCGAACTGGGCCTTGGTGAGCCGAACCAGCCTGGAGTCACGCAACGCCCGCACCGATGCGGAGCGGGGCACGTCGATCAGCAGCCCAAGCTCGCCGAGGACCTCACCGCGGCCCAGCTCCTTGATCACGATGTCCCCGTGTAGCACCTGCACGCGGCCCCTGCGGATCACGTAGAGCGAGTCGGACGCGTCGCCGGCAAGAAACAGATACGAACCCGCCTGCAGTTCAACTTCTTCGACTCGATCGGCGAGTTCGGCCAGGGCGGCCGCATCCAGCCCGGCGAACAGTGGCAGATTTCCCAGCAGGTCCGCCTCATCGGTGGCCCGGTTGGCGATCAGTGCCGCCGCCGGCTCCGTCGTGGTGGGCGCCGCGCGCGCCGCGGCCGCCGGCTCGGGTTCGAGCTCCTGACCGGGCTTGCTGTTGGTGCGGCCCAACAACACCGCGGCGATCGCCACCACGACAAAGCAGATCGCCGCCATCGCCCATCCCCGCCGCAGCGCGTCTGCGGCGGCACCATGCTCGGGCTTGCCGATCAGGATCACCAGGGCCGCCACGCCGATCACCGCGCCGAGCTGACGCGTCGTGCTGACCACCGCCGAGGTGGTGGCATAGCTGCCGCCCTTTGCCACCCCGGTGAGGGCGGCGCTGCTGAGCACCGGCAATGTCGCACCGACACCGATACCTTGCAGCAGTTGGCCCGGCAACCACCTGCGCAGGAAATCCGGTTCGGTGCCGACCCGCTGTAGGTACCAGAACAGGCTCCCGGCCCAGACGAGAGCACCGAGGGTGACGATGAGCCGGTGCCCGTGGCGGTCGGCGACCCGGCCGAGCAGCGCGGCTACCACCGCCGCGACCAGCGCGGCCGGCGCGATCGCGAACCCCGCCTTCAGCAGCGAGTAGCCCCACACGTAGTTCAGATACAGCACGTGGGTCAGTACGTAGCAGTAGAAGCCGGCCGCGGCGACCAGCGTGAGCACGTTGCCCACCACGAACGGCCGGCTGCGCAGATACGCCGGCTCGACCAGCGGCACCGGCGCGGCCATCGAACTCAGCACGAAGCCGACCAGGGTGATCGCGCTGGCCGCGAACACGGCCAGGGTGGGCACGCTCACCCAGCCCCAATCCGGGCCCTTGACCAGTGCCAGGGTAAGCAGCCCCAGCGCCCCGGCCAGCAGCGTCGCACCACGCAGGTCGGGTTTGCGCCGGCGCCCCGCGGCGCGGCTTTCGACCAGCGCCCGACTGGGTGCCAGCACCGCGACGACGCCCAGGGGAATGTTGACCAGAAACACCCATCGCCAGCTTGCCCAGTCGACCAGCATGCCGCCGATGGGCGGGCCCAAACCGGACGCGATGGTGAATATCACCACTCCGAACGTGAATGTTCTTCTGCGGCCCAGCAAATCGGCCATCCGGCCCGCAGCGACCAGGAAAGCGGCGAAGACGATGTTGTAGGCGTTGAGGATCCAGGACAGACTGCCGAGATCATAGGAGGGGAACGATTTCTGGATATCGGGGAACGCGATGTTCACGATCGTCGAGTCCAGGAAGGCTAGGAAGGCGCCAAATGCGGCCACCAGCAGAACCGCCGCCGACGAGGGCTGCCGGCGGTGGGTCAGATTGGCGAACCCCTTGCGCGCATGACCGGCCAGATGGGTTCGCGCGGGCGTCGCACCGGGGCGTTTGCTGTGACGGGAGGTGACCTTCTCGAACGAAGAAATCGACACACCGCTCATCGTGCAAGCTCCTGTTGGCGACACTGCGCAGCTGGTGAGGGTGCCTACTATAGCCGATCACCAATGCCGCGGGTAGCTAGCACATCAGCGCTTTTTGACCGACTTCGGCGGCTTGGCGCCGCGGCCCTGCCGACGCGCGGCCTCACGTCGCTCACGCCGGCTGCCACCCGCGGGTACTCCGGCCGGGGTCTTGGCCGCGCCACCACCATTGCGCTGCACCTGCGCCGAGCCGTCCTCGGACGGTCCGGAATATGTCAGAGCGGGCGACTCGTCCTCAATCCCCTTGGCGCGCAACCTACTCGGCGCTTCTTCGCGCGCCGCCGCAGTCTTGCGGCCAGCGCCCCCCTCCTGGGCCGCGGCCGCGGCCGCGGTGGCAAATTCGGCCAGGTCTTCGGGCTCGGCGACGGGAGCGACCTCAACCTGCGGGGCCGGGACCGCCTCGACACTGACGTTGAACAGGAATCCGACCGATTCCTCTTTCATGCCGTCGAGCATGGCCATGAACATGTCGTAGCCTTCGCGCTGGTACTCGACCAGCGGATCGCGCTGCGCCATCGCGCGCAGGCCGATGCCCTCCTTGAGGTAGTCCATCTCGTAGAGGTGCTCACGCCACTTGCGGTCGATGACATTGAGCAACACGTTGCGTTCCAGCTGGCGCATCGCGCCCTCGCCGGCCAGCTCCTCGAGCTCGGCTTCTCGTGCCGCATAGGCCTGGTCCGCGTCTTGCAGCAGGGCTTCGAGCAGTTCATCACGAGTCAGGTCGTCGCGATCGGAGTCTTGGTCGCGCCGCATCAAGGTGTCGGTTTTGATGCCCACCGGGTACAGCGTCTTCAGCGCCGTCCACAGCGCGTCGAGGTCCCAGTCCTCGGCGTAGCCTTCGACGGTCGCACCGTCAACGTAGGCGGTGATGACGTCGGTGAGCATGTCCTTGGCCTGCTGCTGCAAATTCTCGCCCTCGAGAATGCGGCGGCGCTCGGCGTAGATGACCTTGCGCTGCTGGTTCATCACCTCGTCGTACTTGAGGACGTTCTTGCGCACCTCGAAGTTCTGCTGCTCGACCTGGGTCTGGGCGCTCTTGATGGCCCGGGTGACCATCTTGGCTTCGATCGGGACATCGTCGGGCAGGTTCAGCCGGGTCAGCAGCGACTCCAGCGCGGCGCCGTTGAACCGGCGCATGAGCTCGTCGCCCAACGACAAGTAGAAGCGCGACTCCCCGGGGTCACCCTGGCGGCCGGAACGGCCGCGCAGCTGGTTGTCGATGCGCCGCGACTCGTGACGTTCGGTGCCCAGCACGTACAGGCCGCCGGCCTCGATCACCTCGGTGGCCTCGTCGCCGGCCTCCTCCTTGACCTTGGGCAGTTCTTGGTGCCAGGCCTGCTCATACTCGTCGGGGGTCTCCACCGGATCCAGACCGTTGTCGCGCAGCCGCTTGTCGGTCAGAAAGTCGACGTTTCCGCCCAGCACGATGTCGGTACCGCGGCCGGCCATGTTGGTGGCGACCGTGATCGCTCCGCGCCGGCCCGCCTCGGCGATGATGCCGGCCTCCTGCTCGTGGTACTTGGCGTTGAGCACGTTGTGCGGGATGCGCCGTTTGGTGAACTGCCGGGACAGGTACTCCGAGCGCTCCACGCTGGTGGTGCTGATCAGCACCGGTTGGCCCTTTTCGTAGCGCTCGGCGACATCGTCGACCACCGCGATGTACTTGGCTTCCTCGGTCTTGTAGATGAGGTCCGACTGGTCTTCGCGGACCATCGGCCTGTTGGTCGGGATGGGGACCACACCCAGCTTGTAGATCTCGTGCAGCTCGGCCGCCTCGGTCTGGGCGGTACCGGTCATGCCGGCAAGCTTGTTGTAGAGGCGGAAGTAGTTCTGCAGCGTGATGGTCGCCAGCGTCTGGTTCTCGGCCTTGATCTCGACGTGCTCCTTGGCCTCGATCGCCTGGTGCATGCCTTCGTTGTAGCGCCGGCCGATCAGCACCCGGCCGGTGAACTCGTCGACGATGAGCACTTCACCGTTGCGGACGATGTAGTCCTTGTCGCGGTTGAACAGCTCCTTGGCCTTCAGGGCGTTGTTGAGGTAGCTGACCAACGGCGAGTTGGCGGCCTCGTAGAGGTTGTCGATGCCGAGCTGGTCTTCGACGAACTCCACCCCGAGCTCATGCACCCCGACGGTGCGTTTACGCAGGTCGGCCTCGTAATGGGTGTCTTTTTCCATCAGCGGTGCGAGCCGGGCGAACTCGGTGTACCAGTTCGAGCTGCCGTCGGCGGGACCGGAGATGATCAGCGGGGTGCGGGCCTCGTCGATCAGGATGGAGTCGACCTCGTCGACAATGGCGAAGTTGTGCCCGCGCTGGACGCAGTCGTCGAGCGTGTGGGCCATGTTGTCGCGCAGATAGTCGAAGCCGAACTCGTTGTTGGTCCCATAGGTGATGTCGGCGTTGTAGGCGACACGACGTTCCTCCGGCGTCATCTGGGCCAGGATCACGCCCACGTCCAGCCCCAGGAAGCGGTGCACCCGGCCCATCCACTCGCTGTCACGTTTGGCCAGATAGTCGTTGACGGTGACGATGTGCACGCCCTTGCCGCCGATGCCGTTGAGGTAGGCCGGCAACACCGAGGTCAGGGTCTTGCCCTCACCGGTCTTCATCTCGGCGACGTTGCCCAGGTGCAACGCGGCCGCACCCATCAACTGGACCTCGAACGGGCGCTGGTCGAGCACTCGCCATGCGGCTTCGCGCGCCACCGCGAAGGCTTCAGGCAGCAACTCGTCGAGGCTCTCGCCTTCGGCGTGCCGCTTCTTGAATTCGTCGGTCTTGGCCCTCAGTTCGGCGTCGGTGAGCTTCTCGACGTCTCCGGACAATGATTCGACATAGTCAGCGACCTTTTTGAGGCGCTTGACCATGCGACCTTCACCAACGCGCAGCAACTTCGACAGCACAGCAATGTCCCTTGTGGGTAGGAGTCTTCTTCGGTTAGGCGACTCCCATCGTAGGTGACGACGCGGTAATGGCCGGTGATCGTCAGTCGAGCCCGGTCACGACAGTCGGATCAACCCGTAGTCATAGCCGTGCCGGCGGTACACCACGGTTGGCCGCTCGGTCTCCTGGTCGAAGAACAAGAAGAAGTCGTGTCCGACGAGTTCCATCTCGTAGAGCGCATCATCGACCGACATCGGCTTGGCCGGGTGTTCCTTGGTGCGCACGACCCGCCCGGGCTGGTGGTCCAACACCGCCCCATCATGTTCGTGCGGCTCGGCCGGCTCCGCGGCGAAAGCCATTTCGGGCGCTGTCGCCGTCGCGGTCGCCTCGGCTACCGAAACCGGGGTCTTGTCGCCGTAGTGAACCTTGCGCCGGTCCTTGGTGCGCCGCAGCCGGCTCTCAACCTTGACCACCGCAGATTCCAGGGCGGCGTAGAAGCTGTCGGCGCAGGCCTCGCCGCGCACAACCGGCCCCCGGCCGCGCGCGGTGATCTCCACCCGCTGACAAGACTTGCGCTGGCGACGGTTGCGTTCGTGGTCGAGTTCGACGTCGAACAGGTAGATGGTTCGGTCGAACCGCTCCAAGCGGGAGAGTTTCTGCGAAGCGTAGGTACGGAAGTGGTCGGGAATCTCGACGTTGCGGCCTTTGAAGACGATCTCGGCGGTCGCTTGCGGTTCCTCCGGTTGACCGGATTGTGCCGGCGCCTGGTCCAGAACCTGGTCGGAATCCACAGTTAGCCTTGTCATTCGTGACAACTCGTTTCTCTTTTCACGTCGCACGCGCCCTGCGTGCCCGGCTTTCTGATACGCGCCGACGGGGGTTGGAGCGGTTTGGAGCAAGCACCGCCGCAGGCTGCCCGCCGGAGCAAGATGTCGAGTAGCTCACCTCCTACCGCGGGTATTGCTGGAACCTAGGAGAATCGACCGTGAGTCTTCTCATTGAGTCTGAAATCTGCTCTCGACGTTAGCTGGTGTTTGCCCTACCGTGCCACCTAATTGGCACACGTGTTGTGTGTTCTTCACCGTCTCTTGGCAGATTCATCGGGTTGCGCGGATGCGTTGACATTCACGGCTTTCGATTCGCCCCATCACGCCGCCGCGATGGTCAGCACGGCGGCCACCCGAACCCCGGCGGCCCGCAGCACCCGAACCGACTCCCGCACCGTCGCCCCGGTCGTCACGACGTCGTCGACGACGACGATTTCGGTGCCCAGTCGCTGTCCCTTCAGCATCAGCACGCGGCCCGCGGCGTTGCGTTCCCGGGCCGAGCTACCCAGGCCCACCGAGTCGCGAGCCAGTGCTCTCATCCGCAGCGCCTAGACTACGGCGATGTCAGGGTGAGCCGCCACCGCCGCGTCCGCGATCCGGGTGATGGGGTCCCCGCCCCGGCGCCGCGCCGCGGCACGCCTGGTCGGTGCGGGCACGAGCGTCAGCGGGGTGCCGACGATGCCCCAGCACAGCAGCCGATGGACACCGACGGCCAGCGCCCGGGCCAACGGCGCCACGAGGTCGCCGCGACCGCGTTCCTTCAGGGCCAGGATCGCGTGGCGCCGCGCACCCGCGTAGCGACCCAACGCGAACACCGGCACCTGCGGGTCGGCCCGGGGGCTGACCACATGCGGGCGGGTGGCGGCCACCGCGAGCTCGGTGGCGCAGGCAGCGCACCACCGCGTCGATGGGGCTCCGCAGCCGCCGCATTCCAGCGGCAAGACGAGGTCGAGCACGAAAGAAGTGTCGCCGCTCGGGGTGACATCCGAGGCCGGCGTTCAGTCCGAGCCGCGCAACGGGGAGGGCCAACTGAAGCTGAGCGCTCCCTGGCTCAGCCGGGTGATCAGGTCCTCTAGGCGCCGCAGCGGCAACTCCATGCGCCACTCGGGCAGCAGCGCAGACAGCTGCAGTGCATCCAGTCCGAGGTTGACGTGGGTGATCAGCAATCCGTGCGGCAGTGGCGGCAGCGGTACCTGGTAGGCGGGCATCCGGGCCGGCAAAGACCAGCGTCGGCGTCCGGTCATCACGGCGCGGGGTCGCAGCCACAGCGTCGTCCCCACCACGTCGGCGTCCACCTCCAGTCCGCCCCACTCGGGCCGGCGCGACCAGCGCAGTCGGGCGGTCCCATCCTCGGACAGCTCGCTGCGCAGCTGCGGATCCACCTGCTGCAGCACCTCGTCGAAGATCGCCGCCGGCAGCACCGAGGACAACTCGACCGGTGCCGCCACCACCATCGGTGGTACCCCCGGGCGGATGTGCACGTTGCGCAGGACCGCGACCGCGCTCTGCAGCCGCTGCTCATCCCAGCTGACATCCCGGGCGGCCACCCGGACCTCGCCGAGCTGCCCGACGGCAAGGCCCTGCGGGTCCAGCACGGAGTCCAACTCGGTGACGGTGAGCACCACGTCCTGGTCGCCCATGCGCACGGTGACTTCCTTGCCGACAAGCAGTTGCTGCAGCGTCATGAACAGCGTCCGGTATGGCATGGCGACGGCCTGGGCGGCTCCCGCGCTCACCGACTGCAAACCGGTTGATGACCATAGCGAGCCCAGCATTTCCAGCGCGCGGAACGGATCATCCCAACGCAGGAAAGGAACTTTGGGCGACATCGGAAAGCGACTCCTCACTACGAGGGTAGTTGGCCCGCCCGGCCCGGCGCAGCCCAGCGGTTATCCCGGCAACACCGGCGCCGCCCCGGCCACCATCAGGCCGGGCACTTCCGCCCAGCTCTGTTGGCCTTCGGCGGATGAGGCCGAGTACATCATCACCCCTTGCGGTCCGGCGACGTACACCGTCGAGGGGTTGGCCGCGATGGCGAACAGCGGAATCTGCAGACCGCGCGCCGGCGCATCGGAATTCACTCCGTCCAGGTTCACATACGACACCGGATGGCCGACGTCGTTACGGGTCACCACGATGTCATCGCCGGTTCGCCAGGACAACGAGACCACCGAGGTACCAAGCCCAAAACCCAGCCGCCGCGGGTAGGTCAGGGCGAACTGGCCGGCCTGGGTCTGCTCGACGCTGGACAGAATCACCCGCCCGTCAATCACCATCGCCGCGCGGGTGCCGTCCCGGGAGAGCTGCAGATCGGTGATCGCCCCGGGGAAGCGACTGGACACCGCGGTGGAGTCGACGGGAATCCGGGCCGGCTGTCCGGACGCAGGTTCTTGGATCGCGCGCAGCACATTGTTGGTGTCGACCACCACCCAGACCGCGTCGTCGAGCGACCAGCTGGGCCGCGACAGATTGTGGCCGTCGGCGGCTTGCACCGCCTCGGCGCCGAGCTCACCGATCCACAGTGAGGCGGCCACGTCGGGGGCGCCGCGCCGCAGCGTCACCACCGAGGCCACCAGGCGACCGGTGCGTGACAACGCCGCACCGGTCTGGTCCCCCATCCGACCGAAGGCTCCCCCGACGGTGGTGATCCGCTGTCCGTCCAGCGCCACGAGTGACCCCCCCACCAGGGCGTGCAGTCCCGCCCCGGCTCCGTCGGCTACCCCCGGGTCGGTGGCGGCGACATCGGAGGTGGTCCACCCTTCGGCGAACCGGTCATCCAGCGGGGCACCGTCGGCGTTGATCACATAGGGCCCTCGGATGTCCGCTCGGGCCAACGTCCAAATGATCTGCGCGGCCAGCAATTGCCGGCTGTGCGGATCGGTGGTGGACAGCTTCTCCAGGTCGATGCGCGCGCCACCGTATCCCTTGCCGATGCCGCTCTTGCCGCCATCGGCCCGCGTCACCGGACCGCGCAGCCGCAACGGCGGCGCCAGCAGGTTGCGCACCGAATGCGCCATCTCCGGACGTGGGCCGGCCAGCAGCTTGGACACCAGCTCGGTGGCCAGCTGGTCATGGTCGGACACGGCAACATAGCGTGGGTCGGGAACCACCGTCTTGCCGGTCGGGTCCGCGAAATACAGCGTGTTGCGCTTGTAGGTGGATTGGAATTGCTGCCAGTCCAGGAAGACTCCGTTGGGCAGCCGATCGATGCGCCAGCCGCCGGAGGTCTTGACCAACTCGATCGGCCCCGGGTCGGGTAACTCGCCTTCGGCGGTCTCGAAGACTCCCATATCGGACAGTGAGCCCAGGATGTCTGCCCGCATGGTCGCCGAAACCCGTTCGGCGCCACGGGTTTCCACGAAGACCACGTGGTCGATCAGCAGGGCGCTACCGGCATCGTCCCACGCGTTGGAGGCCGACTGGGTGAGGAACTGCCGCGCCGCCAGATGCCGGTTGGCCGGATCGGCCGTGGCTTTGAGGAATTCCCGCAGCAGCACGTCAGGATCCATGCCCGGGATCGGCTTGGGCAGATTCGACGGCGCCGGACGCTCCACGGTGCCGATGGCTTGTGGAGCTGATGAACTCGGCACGCTCGCGCAGCCACCGAGCAGCACAGCCGCGAACACCAGGGCAAATACCGACCGAACCATCGTCGGAAACTCCCGCATCAGCCGCTCCACTCCGCGTGCTCACGGGGGCGCAGGCGGTCGGTGTGCTCCAGCGCATTCGGTTGCGCCGCCGGTTGCGGGATCGGCTTCATGGGCAGCGGGCTGGTAGTGACCTTGTGGCCCCGAACCAGCGGCAAGGTCAGCCGGAAGCAGGCACCCTGGCCGGGTTCGCCCCAGGCTTCCAGCCGGCCCTGGTGCAGCCGCGCGTCCTCGACGCTGATGGCCAGACCCAGCCCGGTGCCGCCGGACCGGCGCACCCGGGACGGATCCGCCCGCCAGAAGCGGCTGAACACCAACTTCTCCTCGCCGGGCCGCAGTCCCACGCCGTAGTCGCGGACGGTGACCGCGACGGTATCTTCGTCGGCGCCCATCCGAATCCGCACCGGCTTGTGCTCGGCGTGATCGATGGCGTTGGCAATCAGATTGCGCAGTATCCGTTCCACCCGGCGCGCATCGACCTCGGCGATCACCTCGCTGTCCGGCATCTCCACCAACAACTCGATGCCGGCCTCCTCGGCCAGGTGACCCACGTTGCCGAGCGCGCTGTTGACGGTGGTGCGCAGGTCGACCGCCTCAACCGACAGCTCGGCCACACCGGCGTCGTGGCGCGAGATCTCGAGGAGGTCGTTGAGCAAGGACTCGAACCGGTCCAGTTCGTTGACCATCAACTCGGTGGAGCGCCGCAGCGTCGGATCCAGGTCGGCGCTGTGGTCATAGATCAGGTCGGCGGCCATCCGGACCGTGGTCAGCGGGGTGCGCAGCTCATGACTGACATCGGAGGTGAACCGACGCTGCAGGTTGCCGAACTCCTCGAGCTGGGTGATCTGACGAGACAGGCTTTCGGCCATGTCGTTGAACGACAGCGCCAACCGCGCCATGTCATCCTCACCACGCACCGGCATCCGTTCGGACAGGTGTCCCTCGGCGAAGCGCTCGGCGATCCGCGATGCGGACCGGACCGGGACCACGACTTGACGCGAGACCAGCAACGCGATACCGGCCAGCAGGACCAGCAGTACCAGGCTGCCGGTGGCCATCGTGCCGCGCACCAGCGTGATCGTGGCCTGCTCATTGGCCAGCGGAAAGATCAGGTACAGCTCGAGATTGGCCACCCGCGACGACGTCGGGGTGCCGACGATGAGCGCCGGCCCGGAGAAGCCATCGGTATGCACGGTGGCGTACTGATATGCGGCCTGCCCCGCCTTGACGAAGCCGCGCAATGCGCTGGGCACCTGGTCGACAGGGCCGGCCGCGGAGGCAGCGCGCGGACCGTCACCCGGCACCATCAGCACCGCATCAAACGCACCGGCCTGACCGGCACCCGAGGCCGGATCGGTCTTCGAGGTCAAAGTGTTGCGGGCAAGCTGAAGACTGCTGTCCAGCGAGCGGGTCTCCTCGCCGTTGACTATTCCGCTAACGGTGTTGCGGGCCCGCTCGATCTGGTCGATGGCGGCTTTGACCTTGATATCGAGCACGCGGTTGGTGACCTGACTGGTCAGCACGAAGCCCAGCGCCATGACGACAGCCAGCGAAAGCCCCAGCGTCAGCGCCACCACGCGCAGTTGCAGCGACCGACGCCACGCAACGCCAACGGCTCGGCTCAACGCGCTCAACCCGCGCGTCATCGGACCGGAACGCCCCCAGCGACCCCGCATGCGCCGTCGCGAGCCCCAGATCACTGGCACCGATCCTCAGCATCGCCGCGCTCTGCATCGTCGCCGGTGCAGATCACGGAGGTCCGGCCTTGTAACCCACTCCTCGAACGGTCAATACCACGGTCGGGTTCTCAGGGTCTTTCTCAACCTTGGCCCGCAGACGCTGGACATGCACGTTCACCAGGCGGGTATCCGCCGGGTGCCGGTACCCCCACACCTGTTCGAGCAGCACATCACGAGTAAACACCTGGCGCGGTTTGCGTGCCAACGCAACGAGCAGGTCGAACTCCAGCGGCGTGAGCGAGATCTGCTCGCCGTTGCGGGTGACCTTGTGCGCCGGCACGTCGATGTCGACGTCGGCGATGGACAGCATCTCGGCGGGCTCGTCGTCGTTGCGGCGCAGCCGCGCCCGCACCCGGGCCACCAGCTCCTTGGGCTTGAACGGCTTCATGATGTAGTCGTCAGCGCCAGACTCCAGGCCGAGAACCACATCGACGGTGTCGGTCTTGGCGGTCAGCATCACGATCGGCACCCCGGAATCGGCGCGCAGCACCCGGCACACGTCGATCCCGTTCATCCCGGGCAACATCAAATCCAACAGCACCAAGTCCGGGCGCAACTCGCGCACCGCAGTCAGGGCCTGAGTACCGTCGCCGATGACCGCGGTATCGAAACCCTCCCCACGCAACACAATGGTGAGCATCTCCGCCAACGAAGCGTCGTCGTCGACAACCAGAATCCTTTGCCTCATGGTGTCCATGGTGGCACCAGATTGGGACAAAACTGGCGCACCACACGGGCGTTTCGCGCTTGATTAGGGCAAATACCCCTCAATTTCCCCCCTCTGGGGCCGTCGGCGACATCAATGTCGCCGCCAGAGCCCCCGGATCGACGTCCGCGTCGACAACCAGCCACCGACCACCCCAGCCCGCGGCGGCCAGCTCGGCGTACACCGAGCCGGTGCGCTGCTGCAGCCCATCGTCGCGTTCGTAGCTGTCGCGGGGCCGGCCCGGGTCGCTGCGGGCCCGCCCACGCGACCTCTCGTCGGCCAGCTCGACAGGCACCGCGAGCAGTACCTGCCAGTCCGGTTCGGGCAGCCCGAACCGCTCATACTCCATCCGCCCCACCCAGGCCACAGCTTCCCCCGCCGAGTCCTGATGCAGGCGCGCCGCGCTGTAGGCGGCGTTGGACGCCACGTAGCGGTCCAGAATCACCACCTCGTAGGCCAGACACAAGCCGTGGATCTCGTCGACCGCGGCGGCGCGGTCCAGCGCGAACAGGGACGCCATCGCGAACACCGAGGACGCGAGATCGCCGTGCTCGCCGTGTAGCGCCTCGGCCGCGATATCGGCCGCGACCGAGTTTCCGTAGCGCGGGAAGGCCAGCGTGGCCACCGATCTTCCGGCGGCTTCGAACTCCTTGCGCAGACCCTCGGACAAAGTTCGCTTGCCCGCGCCGTCAACGCCTTCGATCGCGATCAGCACGGCATCAGCCTATTGCGCGCCGTGCGGCACTTCTGCGGAGCATGTCGGTGCCCATCCGCACGGTCAGTGAATCGGCCCTGACTTGACGTTCTGGGCGTTGAACGAGCCTGATACCTGGTTACCCAGGTTCCCGAACCCCGAATTGAAGGTCTCCAACAACCCCGGGGTGAAGGTGCCCGCATTGAAGAAGCCGGAGATGAACGTCCCGGAACTGTTGACGAAGCCCGACATGAAGCCGGGGTTGATGCCCTCGGGGCCGGTGTTGCGAAAGCCCGAACTAAACCAGGGCTCCGGCGTTCCCTGCGAACTAAACGAACCGGCATTCAGGAAACCGGATCCGAAGTTTCCGTGGTTCTCGAAGCCCGAAGAGCTCACGGTGCCGCCCTTTATGTTGTCGCCGGAATCGAAGCCCGAGTTACCGACGCCCTGGTTAAAGGCGCCCGATTGGTTGACGCCCCCTTTACCGAATGGGCCATCGAAATCATTGGAGAAGCCCGAGTTCACCACCGGCTGATCAAAGGGACTGAACGCGCCGGTATTGAGGTTGCCCGCATTGAGGATGCCGGTATTCGTGCCGCCGGAATTTGCGTAGCCCGTATTGATGCTGCCCGAGTTCCAGTCGCCGGTGTTGGTGCTGCCGCCGTTGAAGCTACCGAAGTTGGCGGTGCCGGCGTTGAAGAAGCCGGTGTTGGTGTCACCGGAGTTGAACAGGCCGGTGTTGGTGTCATTGAACAGGCCGGTGCTGGTGTCACCGGAGTTGAACAGGCCCGTGTTGGTGTGACCCGCGTTGAAGTAGCCGGTGTTGGTGGAACCCGAGTTTCCCCAGCCGGTGGTTAGTGTCCCCGAGCTCCCGACACCCGAATTGAACTCCCCCGAGGTGAAAAATTCCGTGCTCAGCGGCCCAACTCCCAAGCCCGAGTTCGCGATGCCGATGTTCTTGTCGCCGGAGTTGAAGAAACCGACATTGTCGTTGCCGGAGTTGAACAGGCCGATATTTCCGTGGCCACTGTTGAGCGCACCGAAGTTGATGCCGATCTGGTTGTCGCCGGTCAGCCCGATACCAATGTTGTTGCTGCCGTTGTTTCCGAAGCCGAGGTTATGGCTACCCAGGTTCCCCAGGGCTCCGGCGTTAACGCCGGAGCCCTGCCAAACCCCCCAAACACCGCCGCAATCGCCACCGACACCTCATCACCGGCAGCCGCCGTCACCGACGTCGTCGCCCCCGCCGCCGCCGCATTAGCCGCACCCACCACCGACCCAATCCCGGCCGCATCGGTTGCCGCGGCCGCCACCCACTCCGGAACCACACTCACAAACGACACAACACCCACCGCCCATCCACCCAAAGGCAAAGACCCGACCCGGACCCAACCGGTCCAAACACGCTATATTCGCAGGTCAGCGATGTATCCGTAGAAAAATCAGGTTGTCGAAAGTTGAGTAGCACCGCTCCCGCACGCCGCCCACCAGCGTCTTAGCCACCCCAACCCAAACTGCACAAACAACCACCGGCAACCACCAAACCCGTCTCAACACCGAGACAGACCCACAAACACCCCAACCATCACCCGCGCCCCGGTCCCACCACACCCCAACTCATGCACTCGGGTGTCTGGGGTTGCGGTCTTCGATGATGTCGCCACTCGGATCAGCGGCCGCCTATGGGGGCTTCGGGGGAACGGGCAGTCCCGCGGTGGCCGTCATGGCGATCGCCGCTACCGACACTTGGGTCGCGCGTCCGCTCACGACCGCCTAACGGTCGAAGCCACAACAGCGCGATTGCAGCGGGCACTTGCCGTACCCGCCAAAAGCGGAAGCCACGCGGGCAGCGGTGCAGCTACCAGCGTGGCTTCCGTTGAGTGTCAGTAGCGGTAGTGGTCGGGCTTGTAGGGGCCTTCGACGTCCACGCCGAGGTATTCGGCCTGGTCCTTGGTGAGCTTGGTCAGGCGACCGCCAAGGGCTTCGACGTGGATGCGCGCCACCTTCTCGTCGAGGTGCTTGGGCAGCCGGTAGACCTCGTTGTCGTATTCGTCGTTCTTGGTCCACAGCTCGATCTGGGCGATCGTCTGGTTGGCGAAGCTGTTGCTCATCACGAAGGAGGGGTGCCCGGTGGCGTTGCCCAGGTTCAGCAGACGGCCCTCGGACAGCACGATGATCGAGCGACCGGTGTCGCCGAAGGTCCACAGATCGACCTGCGGCTTGATGTTGGTACGCGTGGCTCCGGAACGCTCCAGGCCGGCCATGTCGATCTCGTTGTCGAAGTGGCCGATGTTGCCCAGGATCGAATGATCCTTCATCGCCTTGATGTGCTCGAGCATGATGATGTCTTTGTTACCGGTCGATGTGACGACGATGTCGGCGTCGCCGATGGCGTCCTCGACGGTAACCACGTCGAAGCCCTCCATCATGGCCTGCAACGCGTTGATCGGGTCGATCTCGGTGACCGAGACGCGGGCACCCTGGCCCTTCATCGCCTCCGCACAACCCTTGCCGACGTCACCGTAACCACAGATCAACACCTTCTTGCCACCGATCAGCGCATCGGTGCCGCGGTTGATGCCGTCGATCAACGAGTGCCGGGTGCCGTACTTGTTGTCGAACTTGGACTTGGTGACCGAGTCGTTGACGTTGATCGCCGGGAAGGCCAGATCCCCGGCCGCGGCGAATTGGTAAAGCCGCAGCACGCCGGTGGTGGTCTCCTCGGTGACGCCCTTGACCGACTCCGCGATCTTGGTCCACTTGCCCTTGTCGGTCTCGAAGCGGCTGCGCAGCAGGCCCAGGAAGACCTTCCACTCGGCCGAGTCGTCTTCCTCGGCCGGAGGCACCACACCGGCCTTCTCGTACTGCATCCCGCGCAGCACCAGCATGGTGGCATCGCCACCGTCGTCGAGGATCATGTTCGCCGGCTTGTCCGAGTCGGGCCACGTCAGCATCTGCTCGGCGCACCACCAGTACTCTTCAAGCGATTCGCCCTTCCAGGCGAACACCGGGACGCCCTTGGGCTCCTCGGGGGTGCCATGCGGGCCGACGACAACGGCGGCCGCCGCATGGTCTTGGGTCGAGAAGATGTTGCATGACGCCCAACGAACTTCGGCGCCTAGCGCGGTGAGGGTTTCAATCAACACCGCGGTCTGGACGGTCATGTGCAGCGAACCCGAGATACGGGCACCTTTGAGAGGTTGCACCTCGGCGTACTCGCGGCGCAGCGACATCAGGCCGGGCATCTCGTGCTCAGCGATCCGCAGTTCTTTGCGCCCGAAATCCGCTAGCGACAAATCGGCAATCTTGAAATCGATGCCGTTCTTCGTGTCGGCAGATAGCGAAGTTTCGGTAGTCGTCATACGGGTTACATCCTTACTTAGGGGACCTATGAAAAACTGAGCAGACTACTCTGGCTATAAATGCTCTCGCGCCACTGTATCCCTCGGCCCCCAAGCCGCGCAGGTCAGGGGACGTTAATCACACCATGACGCTCGGCGAACGGGGTCATCAGCCTAGCCAGATCCGCCGCCACATTGTGGTCGGCCTCCGGCGGCATCGACACATAACTCAACGACAGACGTACGATCGCCCGCGCCATCACATTGGCGTCGTCGTCGCTGGTCGTCACCCAGGTCTGGGTGAAGGCCGTCGCCAGTCGAGCCGAGGCACGCGTGATGATCGGCGCGCTGTCTGTGGTGATGAGCTGTAGCAGGTCGGGCTTGGCCACCCCGGTCAGCAGCGAGATCACCAGCGGGTCGGCCGCCGACTCACCGAAGAATGACCGAAAGCCCTGCAGGAACGCCTCGTAGATGTTGCCGACGTTGGCGTCCAGGGCGGCATGCACCTTGTCGACCAGGCGGTCGGCCAGACGCAATGCGTAGCCCTGCGCAAGGCCTTGCCGCGAGCCGAACTCGTTGTAGATGGTCTGGCGGCTGATGCCCGCGGACCGGGCAACGTCGGACAAGGTGATCGCCGACCAGTCGCGGGTCAACAGCAGATCACGCATGGCATCCAGGACCGAATCACGCAGCAGGACGCGGGAGGCTTCGGCGTAGGGAACGCGCTTCACAGGGCCGACGATATCTCTTTTGGCGAAGGAGTTGGTGTCGATCACGGTCGAGCCACCTCCACCATCACGAAGTCCGCCTTTGCCGCACCGCAGTCGGGGCAACTCCAGTCCTCCGGGATGTCGTCCCATCTGGTGCCGGGTGCGATACCGTCTTCCGGCCAGCCCAGCGCTTCGTCGTACTCGAAGCCGCATTGGACGCACTGATACAACTTGTAGTCACTCACTTACTTGCCTCCCATCCTTTCGAAATCAACTTTCTCGCGCACTGAGCAGTCCGGACAGCACCAGTCGTCGGGAATCTGGTCCCACCGGGTGCCGGCCGGAAAACCTTCCCGCGGATCGCCTTTGCCCTCGCCATAGGTGTAATCGCAGACGGGACACCGGTAGGCGGTCATCACCCGATGCCTTGGTGCGAAGCCCCGTAGCGGGCCAGCATCTTGTCCCGCACCCGGGGGTGCAGGTTGACCTTGGTGATGTCACCGCCGTAGTGCTCGAGCACACGGTGGTCCATCACTTTGCGCCACAGCGGCGGGAAGTAGGTGAGCGAGATCATCGACGCGTACCCGCTGGGCAGGTTGGGAGCGCCGTCCATGCTGCGCAGCGTTTGGTACCGACGGGTGGGGTTGGCGTGGTGGTCGCTGTGTCGCTGCAGGTGGTAGAGGAACAGGTTGGTGACGATGTGGTCGGAGTTCCAGCTGTGCACCGGCGCGCAACGCTCATAACGGCCGTTGGAGGTCGGCTGCCGCAGCAGCCCGTAGTGCTCGAGGTAGTTGACCGCTTCCAGCAGGCAGAAGCCGAACACCGCCTGGATGATCACGAAGGGAATCAGCCCCAGCCCGAAGACCGCGATCAGCACGCCCCACAGCAGCACTGACATCGCCCAGGCGTTGAGCACGTCGTTGGACGGATAGGTCTTGGGGTTCCAGGGGCTGCACCCCTGCCGGCGCAGCCGTTGTGCCTCCAGCCCGATCGCCGAACGGAGGCTGCCGAAAACGGTGCGGGGCAGAAATTCCCAGAAGGTCTCCCCGAAGCGCGCCGATGCCGGGTCTTCCGGTGTGGAGACGCGCACGTGGTGGCCCCGGTTGTGCTCGATGTAGAAGTGGCCGTAGCCGGTCTGCGCCAGGGTGATCTTGGACAGCCAGCGTTCCAGCGAATCCTTCTTGTGCCCCATCTCGTGGGCGGTGTTGATGCCGACGCCGCCGAGAACCCCGACCGACAACGCCACACCGATCTTCCCCAACCAGTTCAAGCCGCCGTCAAAACCAAGCCAGCCGAGGTCCGAGGCGGTGAACAGGTAGGCCCCCAGCACCACGCTGAGGTACTGGAACGGGATGTAGATGTAGGTGCAGTAGCGGTAGTACTTGTCGTTTTCCAGCCGCTCCATCACCTCGTCCGGCGGGTTCTGCCCGTCAGGCCCGAACCCCAGGTCGAGCAGCGGCAGCAGGATGTAGACGAGCATGGGGCCCACCCACAGGGGCACCTGGGCGGCGAGGTGCCAGCCAAAGTGATTCAGCCCCCAGACGATCGGCAAGACCACGAACAGCGCGGTGGGGGCGATGAGCCCCATGAGCCAGAGATAGCGCTTCTTGTCTCGCCATTCGGTTTCCGGCGCATCAGGTACGTCGGACCTGAACTGTGTGGTCATATGCCAAACCTCCTCGTGAGTCACACCACGTAGGTTTGGACAATACGCACCTATTCGTCGGCCGTCTAGACACAGCTACCTATTTTGTCCAGTTAATTATCAAACGATCATTATTTGTCCATCGCGGCTTCGGCCAGCTGCCGACGACCCACCATCGAGTGCTTGCGCCCGTACCCGACGTAGATCACGGTGCCCACCAACAACCAGACGCCGAATCGGATCCATGTCAGGGCCGTCAGGTTCAGCATCAACCAAAGGCACGCGCAGAGCGAGGCGATGGGCAGCACTGGCACCCAGGGCGCGCGGAACCCACGCTCCAGGTCAGGCCGTTTCTTGCGCAATACGATCACGCCGGCCGAAACGAGGACGAACGCAAACAGCGTGCCGACGTTGACCATCTCTTCAAGCTTGGTGATCGGGAACACCGATGCCGTCGCACCCACCACCACCGCCACCAGCACGGTGATCCGAACCGGGGTGCCGCGTGCCCCGGTCTTGGCCAACTGGCGCGGCAACAGTCCGTCGCGCGCCATCGCGAACAACACCCGGCACTGCCCCAACATCAGCACCATCACCACGGTGGTCAATCCGGCCAGCGCACCCACCGAGATGATGCCGCTGGCCCAATACACACCGTTGGCCTTGAATGCCGTGGCCAAGTTCGCGTGTCCGCCGCCGGAGACCGTGCGTAGCTGGGTATAGGAGACCATTCCGGACAATACGATCGAAACGGCCACGTACAGCAGGGTGACAACACCGAGCGACACCAGAATTCCCCGCGGGACATCGCGTTGGGGATGTTTGGTCTCCTCTGCCATGGTGGCCACGATGTCGAAACCGATGAACGCGAAGAAGACGATCGAGGCCCCGGCCAACACGCCATACCAGCCGTAATGACTGCCCGGAGCACCGGTCAGCAGTGACAGCAAAGACTGATCGGCGCCTCTGCCCTCTGGCCCGGCCTCGGGTTCAGGAATGAACGGCGAATAGTTGGCGGCCTTGACGTAGAACGCCCCGACCACCACGACCAAGATCACGACCGCCACCTTGATGGTGGTGACCACGGCGGAAAACCTCGAGGACAATTTGGTGCCGTAGGCAACCAGCAGCGACACGATGGAAACGATCAGCAACGCACCCCAGTCGAGGCGTATCGATCCGAAATCGGCGGTGCCACCGGAGAATCCGAATACGGTGCCGAGGTAGCTGGACCAGCCCTTGGCGACCACCGCCGCGCCGATGGCCAATTCCAGCACCAGGTTCCAGCCGATCACCCACGCCAAAAACTCACCGAAAGTGGCGTAGGAGAACGTATAAGCGCTCCCCGCCACCGGCAGCGTCGAGGCGAATTCGGCATAGCACAGGGCCGCCAGCGCGCAGGTGCCCGCGGCGATCAGAAACGATATCCAGATGGCCGGGCCGGTGATGTCACCCGCGGTCGACGCCGTAACCGTGAAAATACCCGCCCCGATCACCACCGAGACACCAAAGACCACCAAATCACGCCAGGTGAGGTCCTTGCGCAGCCGTGTCTCCGGCTCGTCGGTGTCGGCGATTGACTGTTCTACCGACTTCGTGCGCAAACGACCGGCCATCAATTTGTCCCTCTCATCAACGGATGTGAACGCACAGTACTGGGTACGCTTCCGGGATGGGCGCGAGCGTAGAGAAGCGCGCCGTAAATCCCGCCGAACACGCGACCGTAATCGGCGCCAGTATCGGTGGTTTGTGCGCCGCGCCGGTGCTATCCGATTTCTATTCCAAGGTCATTGTCTGCGAACGCGACGACTTACCGAGCACGCCATCCGGGCGCGGCACGGTTCCTCAGGACCAGCACCTACACCTGCTGATGGTCCGCGGCGCGGCGGAGTTGGACACCCTGTTTCCGGGACTGCTGACCGACCTGGTGGCCGCGGGGGTGCCCATGCTCGACAACCGTCCGGATTGCATCTATCTCGGTGCCGCGGGCCATGTCCTGGGCACCGGCGCAAAGCTGCGCAAGCAATACACCGCCTATCTGCCGAGCCGGCCGCACCTGGAATGGCAGCTGCGACGACGGGTGCTTGCCCTCGGCAACGTCGAAATCCGGCAGCGCAAGGTTCGTGAGCCGCACTTCGATCCGGTACGCCAGCGGGTTACCGGACTGCTGCTCGATGACCACGACGGCGATCCAGAACTGATCGCCAGCGGCCTGGTAATCGACGCGGCCGGACGCGGCACCCGGTTGCCGGTGTGGTTGACCCAATGGGGATATCAGCGCCCACCGGAGGAAACCGTGGACATCGGCATCAACTACGCCAGCCAGCGGCTCCGTATCCCGGACGGCCTGATGCGGGAAAGGATCGTGGTCACCGGTGTCGGCCCAGGACAATCACTGGGGTTGGGCATGTTGTGCAACGAGGACGGCAGCTGGATCTTGACGACCTTCGGGGTGGCCAAGGTCAAGCCGCCCTCGACGTTCGGCGAGATGCGCGAACTCGCCTACCGGCTGCTCCCCAGCAGATTCGTTGCCGCGCTGGCGGCGGCCGGACCCATCGGCGAACCGGTGTTTCACGCATTTCCGGCCAGCAGATGGCGCCGCTACGACAAGCTGAGCCGCTTCCCGGCCGGAATCGTGGCGTTGGGGGATGCGGTGGCCAGCTTCAACCCCACCTTCGGGCAGGGCATGACCATGGCGTCGCTGCAAGCCGGTCATCTGCGCCGGGCCCTGCAATCCCACCCCGCCGAACCGGCGAACGAATTCAACCGGGCGACCGCCAAGACCATCCGACCGGTGTGGACGATGAACGCACTCACCGACCTTTGCTTCCAACACGCCGAGGGACGGATGCCGCGGTGGTACCGGCCGGTCGGGGGGCTCTACGACCAATTCCTCGGTGCCGCCGAAACCGATCCCGTTCTCGCCGAATGGTTCTTGCGCCGGATCTCGCTGCTCGACAGTCTCTACATGGTGCCGTCGCCACTGATCATCGGCCGCGCCGTCGCACACAACGCGCGGATGTGGCTTCGGCAGCGCCGGCCGAAACCACCGGCCACATGACGGTAGTAACGGCATGGCAATGGGTACCCTGCGCAGATGAGGGGGACCTTGAGCACTTCGAATAACCATGCGCTGGTCATCGGGGCAAGCATCGCGGGGCTCTGCGCGGCACGGGTGCTCTCGGATTTTTTCCACCGAGTGACTCTCATCGAGCGCGACGAGTTACCTAGCGTGCCACACGGTCGTGCGACCGTTCCGCAGGACCGCCACCTGCACATGTTGATGGCCCGTGGGGCAAACGAATTCGAGAACCTGTTCCCCGGCCTGCTGACCGACATGGTGGCCGCGGGCGTGCCCATGTTGGAGAACCGGCCGGACTGCATCTACTTCGCCGCCGCGGGCCACGCCCTGGGCACGGGTCACACCCTGCGCAAAGAATTCACCGCCTACGTACCCAGTCGGCCACATCTGGAGTGGCAGCTGCGCCGGCGAGTGCTCGAACTCGACAACATCGAAATCGTGCGGGGACTTGTCATCGAGCCCCGTTTCGAACCGACGACCCAGACAGTGAGCGGGGTGCTGGTCGCACCCCCCGACGACGACGATGGTGCTGAGCCACAGTTTCTGGCCGCCGACCTCGTGGTCGACGCGGCAGGCCGGGGTACCCGCCTACCGGTTTGGTTGAGCAAGTGGGGGTATCAGCGCCCCGCCGAACAAAGCATGGACATCGGCATCAACTACGCGAGTCAACAGCTACGCATCCCCGACGGCCTGATCCAGGAAAAAGTGGTGGTAGCCGGTGTCGCACATGACCGCTCGCTTGGGCTTGGGATGCTGTGCTACGAGGACGGCACCTGGGTCATGACCACCTTCGGAGTCGCCGGCGCCAAGCCACCGCCGACCTTCGGCGAGATGCGCGCGCTCGCCGAGCGGCTGCTCCCGGCCCGATTCAACGCCGCGCTGGCACAGTCCGAACCCATCGGGGCCCCGATGTTTCACGCCTTCCCCGCCAGCAAGTGGCGCCGCTACGACAAACTGGACCGCTTCCCGGCCGGGATAGTGCCGTTCGGTGACGCGGTGGCCAGTTTCAATCCCACTTTCGGGCAGGGCATGACGATGACATCGCTACAAGCCGGTCATCTGCGCCGCGCGCTGCAATCCCCGCACGGTGACCTGGCCACCCAACTGAATCGGGCCACCGCCAAAACGACCTACCCGGTGTGGACGATGAACGCTATCGGCGACATCAGCTTCCACCATGGCCTCACGCAGTCGCCACCGGCCTGGTGGCGGCCGGCCGGGGCCCTGTTCGATCAGTTCCTCGGGGCCGCCGAAACCGATCCCGTTCTCGCCGAATGGTTTCTGCGCAGGTTCTCATTGCTGGACAGCCTCTACATCGTCCCGCCACCGCGGCTGATCGGTCGCACCATCGCCCACAATGTAGGACTGTGGTTGCGCGAACGCCGGCAATCGGCCAGCAGCCGCGGCCGAACCCTCACAGCCCCACGGTCGCCCTGAACAGCTTGGTGGGCTCCTGGGCAAGCAACCGGATCGGGCCGTCGTCAGCCGCCACCCAAGCGGCATTACCGTGTTCGAGCGTCAGCGACTGAGACTTCCCATGCACCACCGTGGAACCCTCGGTGCACAACAAGATCTGCGGTCCCTCGTGGCTCGAGGATGCGTCGATCTCATGGCCGAGGTAGTCGCCGTCGAGCACCAGCAGCGCGACGGCGAACTCGTCGGTCGGGGTCTCATACACCAGTTCCGGGCCTTCCCGGCGAACCGGCGGCCGCAGGTCGGAAGCGGCAGTCGGAGCGAAGTCGAGCACCCGCAGCAGTTCCGGGACATCCACGTGCTTCGGAGTCAGTCCGCCGCGTAATACGTTGTCGGAGTTGGCCATTACCTCAAGCGCAAAACCGCGAAGGTACGCATGCAGATTGCCGGCCGACAAGAAGATGGCCTCCCCGGGTGCCAGGCTGATGCGGTTGAGCAGCAACGCCGCCAGCACTCCGGCGTCACCGGGATAACGCTCACCGAGTTCGAGCACCGTCTTGGCTTCGGCAACGAATTCTGTCGCGCCGGAGCTGACGTAGTGGATGGCGCCGTCGAGCACGGCCGGCACCAGCACGTCGATGTCGGGCTGGGGAGCGGTGATCCAAGTGGTGAACAGGGCACGCAGGCCATCGGCGTCGGACTGGTCAAAGAGCAAGTCGATAAACGGGTCGAGGTCCGACACCGCCAGCGCCTGCAGGAGTTCGCGGGTACGGGCCGCTTGACGGAATCCGGCCAACGCCTCAAAGGGCTGCAACGCCACCAGCAGTTCCGGCTTGTGGCTGGTGTCGCGGTAGTTGCGCACGGGTGAGGACACCGGGATGCCCATTCGTTCCTCACGCAGATATCCCTCGACGGCTTGCTCGGCACTCGGGTGGGCCTGCAGCGACAGCGGTTCGTCGGCGGCCAGCACCTTGACCAGAAACGGGAGCACGTCACCGAACCGGGCTCGTGCGCCGGGCCCAAGCTGTCCCTCCGGATCTGCGGACAGCGTCTCGAGCAGCGAGCTCTCGCCGCCATCGGTTTCCAGCCAGGCCGGGTCTCCGGGGTGCGCACCGAACCAGAGTTCGGCCTCAGGATGAGCGGCCGGTACCGGCCGACCGGTGAACTCGGCGATGGCGGTGCGCGATCCCCACGCGTATGTCCGTAACGCTCCGCGTAGTAGTTCCACCTTCTACCTATCCCCGCACGAGTCGCAAATACACCGCAGCCATCTCCAGGCGAACGGCCAATACTGCCAGTTTTTGTTCGGCACGGGGTTCGGCGGTCGGAGCCGGCGCACGGTCCGAGCCGGCGGGCCCGCCGGGTCCCCCTGGAACCTGCGCCGCATCCTCGGCCGCAATCAGGTCGATGTTGTCGAGCCCGGCGACCCGTGCGCCGACCACCGTGCGCTCGGCGGCCAGCGTCAGTGCCAGCACTCGCATCTGCTCCGGCCGCGGGCCGTCTATCTCCTCGTCGTGGAACAACGCGTCCACACCGTCGTCGTACCCGGAAGCCGCCCCGGCACGCAGCGCGACAACCGCGTCGGCCAGCCAGGTGGCAGCGGTGACCTGGTGCGCGATCCTCAGCAGCACGGAACTGCCGTGGCGGGCCAGGGCCAATGTCGCGGCACCATCGGCGGCCAGCACAATCCGGCGACCGGAGATGCGCGCGGCAAGTGCCTTGGCCGGGTTGGTGAATACCTCGCGACCGGCGCTGTTGCACAACGTCTCGGCGTCCAGGTCGTCGGCCAGCGCCGCCAGGTCGATGCGCAGCTTGGGATCCACGGTGCGCAGCACGGCCAGCCCCGCGGCCAGGTAGCGGCACAGCCCGAATTCGTCGGGAACCGACAACCGCGGTGCCAGCACCGCGGCCCGACCCGCCGCGCAATCGCGCAGTGGCCCCTCGTTGGGGGCCGCGACCACAACCCGCGCACCTCGACGCACTCCCATCGCGGCCGCTCCCACCAGCGCGGGATCTCCGGGGTCGTCGCCGGCGACGACCATCACGTCGAGCGGGCCCACCCACGGCGGCGCCTCAGTGGCGATCGTGATCGGCTCACCAACCGTCGCCCCCAGCGTTGCGGCGAGCATGTCCCCGGCGGTCTGGGCGGTGCCCCGGCCGGCCACCCAGATAACCGTACGTGGTCGGTCATCGATGTTCAGTGAGTCCAGTTCGCCTTCGTCGGACGCGGCAGCGATGGCGCGCACCTGCGCGCCGGCCGTCGATGCGGCCCGCAACAGGCCGTCTCGATCAGCAGCAATCAGGCTATCGGCATCTTCCAGATCGATCGCCTGGGTGGCCTTCACGGTCCCGCCTCTCCCCGGGGTGACTGGGCAGCGATTTCCGCGCTGACCTGTTGGACCACCGCGTCGACATCCTCGGCGCTGCGGGCTTCCACATTGAGCCGCAGCAGCGGCTCGGTGTTGGAGCTGCGCAGGTTGAACCAGCTGTCGTCACCCAAATCCACCGTCACCCCATCCAGGTGGTCGATGGACACAATCCTGCTACCAAATGACTTCAAGACGCCCTCGACACACGCCGGCGCGTCAGCCACGGTGAAATTGATCTCGCCCGAGGATGCATAGCGCTGATAGTCGGCGGTCAACTCCGACAATGGTCGGCTCTGCTCACCGAGGGTCGCCAGCACGTACAGCGCGGCCAGCATTCCCGAGTCGGCGCCCCAGAAGTCGCGGAAGTAGTAGTGCGCCGAATGCTCCCCGCCGAATATCGCGCCGGTGTCGGCCATCAGGGCCTTGATGTAGGAGTGGCCGACCCGCGAACGCTGCGGCGTGCCGCCGCGCTCGACGACCAGCTCGGGCACCGCGCGCGAGGTGATCACGTTGTGGATCACGGTGGCGCCGATCTCCCGACTGAGCTCGCGCGCCGCCACCAGGCTGGTCACCGTCGATGGAGAGACCGGCTCCCCACGCTCGTCCACCACGAAGCAGCGGTCGGCATCCCCGTCGAAGGCCAGCCCGATGTCGGCACCGGTTGCCACCACGAACTTCTGCAGGTCCAGCAGATTCGCCGGGTCCAGCGGGTTGGCTTCATGGTTGGGGAAGGTGCCGTCGAGCTCAAAATACAACGGCAACAGCGTGACCGAATCGATCGCACCGAGCACGGCCGGCGCGGTGTGCCCGGCCATCCCGTTACCGGCGTCCACGGCCACGCGCAGCGGTCGTAGATCCGCGGTGTTGACCAGCGAGCGCAGAAACACCCCGTAGTCCCCGAGCACATCCTTGTCGGCGATTGTTCCGGCGGTCTCGGCCACGGCGATCGCCACCGGATTGACCAGGTCCTCGCGAATGGCGTTGAGCCCGGTGTCCGCACCGACCGGCTTGGCGCCGGCCCGGCACAGCTTGATGCCGTTGTAGGCCGCCGGGTTGTGGCTGGCAGTGAACATCGCGCCCGGACAATCGAGCTGCCCGGCGGCGAAATACAGCTGGTCGGTGGATGCCAGACCGATGCGCACCACGTCGAGGCCTTGCGCGACCACCCCACTGGCGAAGGCCGCGGCCAGCGCCGGCGAGCTGTCGCGCATGTCGTAGCCAATCACCACCTGCCGCGCCCCCTCGCCGCGCATCAACCGCGCGAACGCGGCGCCGATATCGGCGCACAGGGCTTCGGTGATCTCTTCGCCTACCAGCCCTCGGACGTCATAAGCCTTGATGACACGATTGATAACCGCGGCGGGCCAAGACATGGCGGGGGCTCCTGACGACCTAGATTGGTTGGACTCTTGGCCGCCAGCCTATCGGCCCGCCGAATCAGCCGGGGACCCGAACGGTGTCGAGTTGCCGGGGCCGCCGACAGCGACCGACCGGGGCTGGGCCGAAGTCGGGCCCAGAACTAATCGGAGGGGTCGGGCAACACCCTCAGGTGTCCACGGCGCCGGCCGGAGCGATGTTCGGGTGAAGCCAGCACGCCACCGCTCGGCGCGGTGGCATGCGCTCCGGCATGACGCATCACCTGGTCAGAGAATCCGTTGTGTGCCGCACCTGTTGCACCCGCGCAGGATGCATCCGCGGTTGGGCCCTGTTCGCGCACGGCGTCAGCGAGCGCGACCAGGTCATCCTCATCCGGGTGGGTAGGCAGTGGGCCCGCATGGCGCACGAGTTCCCACCCGCGCGGGGCGGTAATTCGGCCAGCGTGACCAACACACAAGTCCCAGGAGTGTGGTTCCCGCGCGGTAGCGAGCGGACCTATTACCGCAGTCGAGTCCGAGTAGACGAACGTCAACGTGGCCACTGCATAGTGCGGACACCCGGGCCGGCAGCAGCGACGGGGTACGTTCACGAGGCAAAGGCTATCGTGCGGAAACGCCGCCGAAGGGGCGGACACGCGCATCCGCTCTAGCCACGATGTCCAACCGTTACCATCGGCGCGTGAGCGATTACCGCGGCTTCGAGCGAAGCGGTCGGCCCAGCGGCAGGCCCGCGTCGCGCCGAGCCAGACGCCGGGGTCGCGATTTGCGCGGCCCGCTGCTGCCGCCCACGGTGCCCGGCTGGCGCAGCCGCGCCGAGCGCTTCGACATGGCGGTGCTGAAGGCATACGAACCCATCGAGCGTCGTTGGCAAGATCGGTTGTCCGAACTGGACATCGCGGTCGACGAGATCCCCCGCATCGCAGCCAAGGATCCGCACAGTGTGCAGTGGCCGCCCGAAGTGATCGCCGACGGCCCCATTGCGCTTGCCCGGCTGATTCCGGCAGGAGTGGACGTCCGCGGCAACTCCACGCGGGCGCGAATTGTCTTGTTCCGCAAGCCAATAGAGCGACGGGCTAAAGACACCATCGAGCTTGGCGAACTACTGCATGAGATCTTGGTGGCCCAGGTGGCCATTCATTTGGACGTTGAACCCTCGGTCATCGATCCGACCATCGGCGACGACTAGATCGACGGTTGGCCCAGTCGCATCCGCAGTGGATCAGATCTGGACCCTATCCGACTCAGCTCTGATCAGATGATGCCGCGCTTGAGGCGGCGGCGTTCGCGCTCGGACAGGCCGCCCCAGATGCCGAAGCGTTCGTCGTGGGCCAGTGCGTACTCCAGGCACTCGTGCCGCACCTCGCAGCCCAGACAAATCTTCTTGGCCTCCCGGGTGGAGCCACCCTTCTCCGGGAAGAAAGCCTCGGGATCGGTTTGCGCGCAAAGGGCGCGGTCCTGCCACTGGTCGGCGGGCGGGTCTACCGGCTCCGGCAGCGGTTCAGGCTCGAATGCGGCAGACGCATCGGGAACCAAACTCAAATGCGGCCGGGCAATTTCCATCGGCGACACCGTCACCGAACCGGCCGTGGTGTGCGGTGTGCCTCCCATTACGCCCCGAAGGTGCTCATAGGGCATGCCTCCGCCTCCTCACCTAATAGATAATGAATGGTTTCCCACTGTTTTGATGTACAGCCAACCCAATTCGAACTAGTGATCGAATCTCGGTCTGCGACACCGAAACCGGCCGGCCAACCGGGAAATGACACTGACGTGATTAGACACGGGTTGGGCAGCCTGGTCAAGCACTACGGCGCATTTCCATATCATCTCGTGATGAAAATTCGGCGTTTCTGTTTCAGTTGCGGTCCGGGCGTGTCGAATGGAACTCGTCACAGTACTTGCCGAAAGTCCTTCCTGGCTCGGTCACGGGTCGGTCACGATGTGCGCCGACAGACTACCCGCCCGACTAATCCCGCGTACCTGACCCCGCCCGACCCTGCCTTAGCCAACAGGTACTGTCCTGCGTTGTGAAGCTCACCGTTCTCGTCGGCGGAGTGGGCGGCGCCCGCTTCCTACTCGGGGCGCAGCGTCTGCTCGGCCTGGGCCAGTTTGCCACACCCGACGACAACGCGCGCCACGAACTGACCGCAGTGGTCAACATCGGCGATGACGCCTGGATCCACGGGCTGCGCATCTGCCCAGACCTGGACACCTGCATGTACACCCTCGGCGGCGGCGTGGACCCCCAGCGCGGCTGGGGCCATCGAGACGAAACCTGGCATGCCAAAGAGGAACTCGCACGTTACGGCGTCCAGCCCGACTGGTTCCAGCTGGGTGATCGAGACCTGGCAACCCATTTGGTGCGCACCCAGATGCTGCGGGCCGGCTACCCGCTGGCACAGATCACCACGGCACTGTGCGATCGCTGGCAACCGGGCGCGACGTTGCTACCGGTGAGCAACGATCGTTGCGAGACACACGTTGTGGTCACCGATCCGACCGACCAGCAGCAGCGGGCGATCCATTTCCAGGAATGGTGGGTGCGCTATCGCGCCGAACTGCCAACACATAGCTTTGCCTTCATCGGCACCGAAATAGCTAGCGCCACAACAGAAGTCACGGCAGCGATTGCCGATGCAGATGGCATCATGCTGGCGCCGTCGAACCCGGTGGTCAGCATCGGGGCCATCCTTGCGGTTCCCGGCATCCGCGCCGCGCTGCGGGCCACCCGCGCCCCGATCATCGGCTACTCCCCCATCATCGCCGGAAAGCCGGTGCGCGGCATGGCCGATGCCTGCCTTTCGGTGATCGGTGTGGACACCACCGCGGAGGCGGTCGGCCGGCACTACGGCGCCCGCGCCGCCACCGGTGTACTCGACTACTGGCTGGTCGCCGAGGGCGATCAGGCCGAAATCGACTCGGTCACGGTGCGATCGATACCGCTGCTAATGAGTGACCCGGAAGCGACGGCACAGATGGTGCGGGCCGGTCTCGAGCTTGCAGGCGTGACGGTGTGAGCGGTCCTGCGCTACCGCCAACGGGCGAACACGGCACGGCATCGGCCATCGAGATCTTGCCGGTCGAGGGCCTGCCCGAATTCCGCCCCGGTGATGAGCTCAGCGCGGCCATCGCCACGGCCGCACCGTGGTTGCGCGACGGCGACGTAGTCGTGGTCACCAGCAAAGTGGTGTCCAAGTGCGAGGGCCGGTTGGTGACCGCACCTGCCGATGAAGAAGCCCGAGATCAGCTGCGCCGCAAGTTGGTCGACGACGAAGCGGTGCGGGTACTCGCACGCAAGGGCCGCACCCTGATCACCGAGAGCCGGCTCGGACTGGTCCAGGCTGCCGCCGGCGTGGACGGCTCCAACGTGGATCGATCTGAATTGGCATTGCTGCCAGTCGATCCCGACGCCAGTGCGGCGGCTCTGCGGACCGGCCTGCGGGAGCGGCTCGGTGTCACCGTCGCCGTGGTCATCACCGACACCATGGGCCGCGCCTGGCGCAACGGCCAGATCGACGCCGCGGTCGGCGCCGCCGGCGTCTCGGTACTGCACAACTATTCGGGCGCCACCGACCGGCATGGCAACGAGTTGATTGTCACCGAGATCGCGGTCGGCGACGAAATCGCCGCCGCGGCGGATCTGGTCAAGGGCAAACTGACCGCGATGCCAGTGGCCGTGGTGCGCGGGCTGCCGGTGCGCGACGACGGCTCAACCGCCCGGAATCTGGTGCGGCCGGGCGAGGAAGACTTGTTCTGGCTGGGCACCGCCGAAGCCATCGAGCTGGGCCACCAACAAGCCCAACTGATGCGCCGGTCGATCCGGCAGTTCGCCGACGAGCCGGTCCCTCCGCAGCTGCTGGAGGCCGCCGTCGCAGAGGCGCTTACCGCTCCGGCGCCACACCACACCCGCCCGGTGCGGTTCGTCTGGCTGCAATCCCATGCCACCCGAATTGCGCTGCTCGACGCCATGAAAGACAAGTGGCGCCACGACCTCGCCGGCGACGGCAGGTCGGCTGATTCGATCGAACGCCGAGTCACGCGCGGTCAGATTCTCTACGATGCGCCCGAGGTCGTGATTCCGATGCTGGTCCCCGACGGCGCGCACACCTACCCCGACGGGGCCCGCACCCAAGCCGAGCACACCATGTTCACCGTCGCGGTGGGAGCGGCCGTGCAGGCCCTGCTGGTGGCTTTGGCGGTGCGCGGGCTGGGCAGTTGCTGGATCGGCTCCACGATCTTTGCCGCCGACCTGGTACGCGCACAGTTGCAGCTGCCTGCCGACTGGGAGCCATTGGGCGCCATCGCGATCGGCTACGCGCAGCAGCCGGCCGAGTTACGCGACCCGGTGCACCCCGGGGACCTGCTGATCCGCAAGTGAGCCGACGGCTGCGACGATACTTGGAGCTATGAAGACGTTCGCGGGCAAGACCGCCGCGTCTGCCGACAAGGTCCGCGGCGGCTACTACACCCCGGCGCCGGTAGCCCGATTTCTGGCGCGCTGGGTCGGCCGGGCCGGGACGAAGATCCTGGAGCCATCGTGCGGCGACGGCCGGATCCTGGCCGAGCTGGCCGCGGCCAGTGGCAGCGCCCGGGGTGTGGAGCTCATCGCAGACGAAGCGGCCAAGGCTCGACGGTTCGCGCCCGTCGACAATACGAACCTGTTCACCTGGCTGGACGAGTCAGCGACCGGCCGCTGGGACGGGGTGGCCGGCAACCCGCCCTACATCAGGTTCGGAAACTGGCCGGCCGACCAACGAGACCCGGCTTTGGAACTCATGCGACAGGTCGGACTGAACCCCACCAAATTGACCAACGCATGGGTACCGTTCGTTGTGGCGAGCACCATCGTGGTGCGCGACGGCGGACGAGTGGGTCTGGTGCTACCCGCCGAACTGCTTCAGGTCGGCTACGCCGGTCAATTACGCGAATTCTTGCTGAACCGGTTCCGGGAAATCACCTTGGTGACCTTCGACCGGTTGGTATTCGACGGAGTCTTGCAGGAAGTTGTTTTGTTCTGTGGTGTCGTCGGCAGTGACGCCGCGCAGATCCGCACGGTCAACCTCGGCGACGCCGACGCGCTTGCGACCGCTGATCTTGAAGTCGAGCCCGCGGCCGCGCTGCGTCACGAAAATGAGAAGTGGACAAAATACTTTCTTGACCCCCGTCAAATTCAGACAATGCGCGCGCTCAAACAATGCGATGCGATGATCCGGCTGGGCGCGGTGGCCGATGTGAATGTGGGCATCGTGACGGGCCGCAACAGCTTCTTCACTTTCACCGACACCGTGGCCCGCCAATTGGGGCTGGCGGCACATTGCGTGCCGCTGGTTTCGCGCAGCGCGCAGTTGCGTGGTCTGGTCTACGACCCGGACTGCCGGGCAAGCGATATCGCCGCCGATCATCGGACCTGGTTGCTCGACGCTCCCGCCGATCCGGCCGACCCAGCGCTGATCGCGCACATCGACGCCGGCGAGGCGGCTGGTGTCCACCTGGGCTACAAGTGCTCGATCCGCAAGCCGTGGTGGAGCACACCGTCGCTGTGGGTCCCAGATTTGTTCATGCTGCGCCAAATCCATCGGACGCCGCGTCTGAGCGTCAATTCCGCGGCGGCAACCAGCACCGACACGGTGCATCGGGTCCGGATCAAGACGGCAGGGCCCCGGGTCGACCCGACGGCCCTGGCCGTGGCGTTCCACAACAGCGTGACGTTCGCCTTCGCCGAGATCATGGGCCGCAGTTACGGAGGAGGCATATTGGAACTGGAACCCCGTGAGGCCGAGCTACTTCCGATTCCCCCGCCCACCCGTGCGGGTGCCGAGCTGGCCACCGATGTGGACCTGCTGCTCAAGGCCGATGAGATCGACAAGGCGCTGGACCTGGTGGACCGACATGTGCTGATCGGCGAACTGGGCATGGCTCCAGACGCCGTGGCGCGATGCCGCTCGGCCTGGATGACGCTGCGTGATCGCCGGATCAAACGGGGATCACGATGAAGGTTGCCCCCGTCGGTGTTCGAGAGTCCGCGATCGCGATGCTGTCGCAGTGGCGGGCCCCTGACCCGGCCCAGGACTCGCTACGTCATGCCGTGCTGGCCTTCCTGCACGCCCGCGCCGATGCGTGTCTGCGCGAGTGCGAAGCCGGTCATATCACCGCGTCGACGCTGGTGCTCGACGAGCGTGGCCACGTGCTGCTCACCCTGCATCCGCGGCTGGGCCGTTGGGTGCAGCTGGGCGGGCACTGCGAGGACGACCATGACATCGTCGCCGCGGCATTGCGGGAAGCGACCGAAGAATCCGGCATCGACAACCTGCTCATCGACCCCGAATTGGTGGCCGTGCATGTCCACCCGGTGACCTGTTCACTGGGCGTGCCGACACGTCATCTCGACCTGCAGTTCGTGGCGCGTGCGCCGGCCGGGGCGCAAATAACGGTCAGCGAGGAATCCGACGATCTGCAGTGGTGGCCACCGGATGCGTTGCCGCCGGGCACCGATCACGCGCTGCGATACCTGGTCGACCGCGCGGCACAGAGGGCCTGACACCGACCGCAGCCTGGGCGGCCGGCGATCACACGTCCGACGAGTAGCGGATGCCGCCGTCGGGAATGGAGACGCCGGGCCAGACGCGGGCACCGCGCAGCAACTCGCAGCGCGCGCCGATGTCGGCGCCATCGCCGATCACGCCGTCGCGGACCAGCGCACGGGGGCCGATGCGCGCACCGAAGCCGATGATCGATCGTTCGATCACACTGCCCGCTTCGACCTTGACGCCGTCGAAGATGACGGCGCCGTCCAGCCGGACACCGGGTCCGATCTCGGCGCCTCGGCCCACCACGGTGCCGCCGATCAGTACCGCGCCGGGAGCAATCGCCGCGCCGTCGTGTACCAGTTGTTCGCCACGCTGGCCCTGTAGCGCCGGGGAAGGCGCGATCCCGCGCACCAGATCCGCCGAGCCGCGCACGAAGTCCTCCGGCGTGCCCATGTCCCGCCAGTAGGTGGCATCGACGTAGCCGTAGATCTTGATGTCGGGGTCGGACAGCAGCGAGGGGAACACCTCGCGTTCCACCGATACCTCACGGCCCCGGGGAATCCGGTCGATGATCTCGCGCTTGAAGACATAGCAGCCGGCGTTGATCTGGTCGGTGGGCGGATCCTGTGTCTTTTCCAAGAACGCCGTGACCCGGCCGTCCTCGGTGGGCACGCAGCCGAATGCCCGGGGGTCGCCCACCCGCACCAGGTGCAGGGTGACGTCGGCCTGGTTCTGGTGGTGATAGTCGAGCAGCTGGCCCAAATCCGCACCGGAGAGCACGTCGCCGTTGAACACCATCACGGTGTCGTGGTGCAGCTTGCCGGCGACGTTGACGATGCCGCCACCGGTCCCCAACGGCTTGTCTTCGGTGACATAGTCGATCTGCAGGCCCAGCTTGGATCCGTCGCCGAACTCGGCCTCGAACACCCCGGCCTGATACGACGTGCTCAACACCACGTGTTCGATCCCCGCCGCGGCGATGCGCGAGAGCAGGTGGGTGAGAAACGGCAGCCCAGCCGTGGGCAGCATGGGCTTGGGTGCGGACAAGGTGAGCGGGCGCAGCCTGGTGCCCTTACCGCCAACCAGGACCACCGCGTCGACGCCGTTGGTTGCCAAGTCAGTGCCGCCCTTCTACCAGCTTTCGGCGCGAACTGCGCACCATCAGACGGGAGCGTACCGCCAGCGATCCCCGCAAAGTCCAGCGCAATGGGGCCCGCCACCAGCCGGCATGGCGATCCGCCAGGAAAATGTAGGTGCTTCGGTGGTGTGCCGCCAGGTGATTGGCCGGATCGCGTCCGGTGGAGTGGCCTTTGTGGTGCAGCACTTCCGCCGACGGCACATAGACGCTGAGCCAGCCGGCCTGGCCCAGCCGGTCGCCGAGGTCCACGTCTTCCATATACATGAAGTAGCGCTCGTCGAAACCGCCGATCTGGCGGAACGCGGAGCGGCGCACCAACAGGCACGAACCCGATAGCCAGCCCACCGGCCGTTCGCTGGGCTCGAGGTGTTCCTGGCGATAGGCCTTGGTCCAGGGATTGCGGGGCCATACCGGCCCGAGCACCGCGTGCATACCGCCGCGGACCAGGCTGGGCAGATGGCGCGCCGAGGGGTACACCGATCCATCGGGATCGCGGATCAGCGGGCCCAACGCCCCGGCCTGGGGCCAGCGCTCGACGGCCTCGAGCAGCGCGTCGATGCTGCCCGGACCCCACTGCACGTCCGGGTTGGCCACGATCAGCCAGTCGTCTGACTCCGGTTGTTCGGTGAGCTGGGCGACGGCCCGGTTCACCGCGGTGCCGTACCCGAGGTTGGCCCCGGTGTGGAAGATCCGCACGTTGGGGTAGCGCTCGACGGCCGCCTGAGGTGTTCCGTCGGTGGAGCCGTTGTCGGCCAGCAGCACACTCACCGGACGGTCGGTGGCCAGCGACAAAGACGCCAAGAAGCGCTCCAAGTGGGGGCCCGGCGAGTAGGTCACCGCCACGACCGGCAGGACGTCAGTCACTCGTCGAGGGTACCGGTCGACCGGCCAACGCCCGGTCCGAAGCCGCGGCCAACGCGGCGACCAGGGCACTGCGCCACGGACGCAGCGGAGTCAGGCCTGCTGCGGCCCACTGCCGCCCGCCCAGCGCGGAGTAGCCCGGCCGCACCGCCGGCCGGGGGAACTGTGCGGTGCTGACCGGGCGCACCCGCTGCGGATCGGTGCCGCATTCCTCGAACACCGCGCGGGCCAACCCGAACCGCGAGACCGCGCCCCCGTTGGCGGCGTGCAGCAGGCGCCCGCGCACGCCGGCATCGGCCACCTCCAGCAGCGCGGCCGCCAAGTCAGCGACATAGGTCGGTGACCCGGTTTGGTCGTCCACCACATCCACCGGGCCCTCTCCAGCGGCCAGTCGGCGCATGATGGCGACGAAATCGCTGCCCGTCCCGCCGGTATAGACCCAGGCCGACCGCACCACGACGGCATCGGGCAGGGCCGCCAGCACCGCCCGCTCACCGGCGAACTTGCTGCGCGCGTACACGCCCTGTGGCGCCGTTTTGTCGCCGGGCTCGTAGGGTTGCGGCTGCGCCCCGTCGGGCAGATCAGCGTGATCACCATCGAATACGTAGTCGGTGGAGACGTGAATCAACGCCGCACCGGCGCGCGCACAGGCCTTGGCGAGATTTTCCGGGCCGGTGGTGTTGACGGCGTAGGCGCGAGCCTCGTCACTTTCCGCGCTGTCGACGTCGGTGTAGGCCGCGCAGTTGATCACGACATCACCGGTTCCGATGATCTCCTCGGTGGCCGCAGCGTCGGTGATGTCCCATTCCGATGACGTTTTTGCCAACACATCACGGCCCGCACGCACCGCCTGGGCAGCCAAAACACCGCCGAGCTGCCCCGCTGCGCCGGTGATAACCAGCCTCTCCGACCTGCCAACCATGCGTTCGAGTCTGGCACGCCGGAGCGGGCTAACAGGAAAGCGGCTGTTACACAAGTAACCTACAGTGATGCCTGTGCAACGTGTGGTTCGTGCGGTCGCTACCGCATTGGCCGTCGTGGTCGTCCTGGGCACCGGTTTGGCGTGGACCAACGTCCGGTCCTTCGAAGGCGGCATCTTCCACATGTCCGCACCCTCGCTGGGACACGGCGCCAACGACGGAGCGATCGACATTCTGTTGGTCGGCCTCGACAGCCGTACCGATGCCCACGGCAACCCGCTGACGCCCGAGGAATTGGCGACCCTGCGGGCCGGCGACGAGGAAGCCACCAACACCGACACGATCATCCTGGTCCGGATCCCCAACAACGGGAGGTCGGCCACCGCGATATCGATCCCGCGCGATTCCTATGTCCAGGCCCCCGGCCTGGGCAAGACCAAGATCAACGGCGTCTACGGCCAGACCAGGGAGACCAAGCGGGCCGGCCTGGTCCAGGCCGGCGCGTCGGCGGCGGAAGCCGCGGCCGCGGGTACCGAGGCCGGGCGTGAGGCGCTGATCAAGACCGTTGCCGACCTCACCGGTGTCACCGTCGATCACTACGCCGAGATCGGCCTGCTGGGTTTCGCGTTGATCACCGATGCGCTCGGTGGCGTCGATGTCTGCCTCAACGGGCCCGTCTACGAATCGCTTTCGGGAGCGGATTTTCCGGCCGGGCGACAGAAACTCACCGGTCCGCAGGCACTGGCCTTCGTGCGTCAGCGCCACGAGCTGCCCCGAGGCGACCTGGACCGGGTGGTGCGTCAGCAAGCGGTGATGGCCTCACTGGCCCACCGGGTCATCTCCGGCAAGACACTGTCCAGCCCGACGACGGTGCGGCGCCTGGAGCAGGCCGTGCAGCGCTCGGTGGTGCTGTCTTCCGGCTGGAACATCATTGACTTCGTCCAACAGCTACAACAGCTGACCGGCGGCAACGTCGCCTTCGCCACCATCCCGGTGCTCGACGGGTCCGGCTGGAGTGACGACGGCATGCAAAGCGTGGTCCGCGTCGACCCGCACCAGGTTGCCGACTGGGTCGGCAGCCTGCTCAACGAGCAGAACGAAGGCAAGACCGCGGAACTCGCGTACGCGCCCGCCAAGACCACCGCCGACGTGGTCAACGACACCGACATCAACGGACTGGCGGCAGCGGTGTCAGACGTGTTGAGCGCAAAAGGGTTTACCACCGGTTCGGTCGGCAACAACGAGGCCGGCCATGTCAAGCTCAGCCAGGTTCGCGCCGCCACCACCGACGATCTGGGAGCACAGCAGGTCGCCAAGGAACTGGGCGGCCTACCGGTGGTCGCCGACACGTCGATACCGAGCGGATCCGTTCGGGTGGTGCTGTCCAACGACTACAGCGGCCCGGGCTCCGGGCTGGGCGGCGCGATGGCTCCCGCGCATGCGTCCAACCCCGGGTACTCCGACACCGCTCCCCCGCCGTCGCCGATCCTGACCGCCGGATCAGATCAGCCGGAGTGCATCAACTGAGCACGCTCAGCGCGGCGATCCTCGACCCGATGCTGCGGGCCGATCCCGTCGGCCCCCGAATCACCTATTACGACGATGCCACCGGCGAGCACATCGAACTGTCGGCGGTGACACTGGCCAACTGGGCCGCCAAGACCGCCAACCTGCTGCGCGACGAACTGGCCGCCGGGCCGCAAAGCCGGGTCGCGATTCTGCTGCCGGCCCATTGGCAGACCGCTGCGGTGCTGTTCGGGGTGTGGCGGATCGGGGCCGAAGTGGTGCTCGACGGTGCGGCCGACGTCGCGCTGTGCACCGCGGGGCGCCTCGATGAAGCCGACAGTGCCGTGCAGGACGCGGCCGGCGAGGTGGCGGTGCTGTCACTGGACCCGTTCGGCCGCCCCGCTCCCGACCTACCGGTGGGCGTCACCGACTACGCGACCTCGGTGCGGGTGCACGGCGACCAGATCAGTCCCGAACGGCTGCCCGGACCGGCGCTGGCCGGCCGATCGGTCGAACAAGTGCTGCGAGAGTGCGCCGAGTCGGCGGCGGCGCGGCACCTGACGGCGGCCGACCGGGTGCTGTCCACCGGTACCTGGACCAGCCCCGGTGAGTTGGTGGATCACCTGCTGGCAATTCTGTCCGTGGGCGCGTCGTTGGTGCAGCTAGCCAACCCCGATCCGGCGGCCATGCAGCGCCGGATCGAGATGGAAAAGGTGTCGCGCGTCTTGTGATCCGGCGCGTGATCAGCGCCGCACTCGGCACGCCCAATACATGTTGATATCGCGATATTTAGATGTTAGCGTCGAAGGCCCAAGGCGAGAACACGACGGAAGGTAGGTTCAGGTAATGGTGGCGTACGGATTGTTCGCGAAGCTAGGCACACTCGTGGTCCACGGTGTGGTCGGGGCGGCAGCCTATGACGTGGTCCGCAAGGCCGCGAAGAAGGCACCACTGCGCCAGACCGCGGTGTCGGCAGCGGAGCTGAGCTTGCGCGGAACCCGCAAGGCCGAAGAGGCCGCGGAGTCGGCCCGGCTCAAGATTTCCGACGTGATGTCCGAGGCCCGCGAACGCATTGGCGAAGAGGCGCCCACCCCCGCCGTCGGCGCGCACGACCACGACCACTGATCCGGCGACATGACCCTAGCGATCGTTAAAGAGGTCCCAGCAGGTGCGGACGGTGACGACACCACCGACCTGGTCGTACTTTCCGACGCGGCCGGACGCATGCGCGTCCGGGCGGACTGGGTACGCGGCAATTCCCGGCGCGCGGTAGCCGTCGAAGAGGCCGTCGCCAAGCAGGACGGGGTACGGGTCGTCCACGCCTACCCGCGCACCGGGTCGGTCGTGGTGTGGTACTCACCGCGACGTTGTGATCGCGCCGCGGTACTGGAAGCGATCGGCGGCGCCAAGCACGTTGCCGCCGAACTGATCCCGGCGCGCGCACCCCACTCGACCGAGATCCGCAACACCGATGTGCTGCGCATGGTGATCGGTGGAGCGGCACTGGCCCTGCTGGGCGTTCGCCGGTATGTGTTCGCGCGCCCACCACTGCTGGGGCCGAGCGGGAGGATGGTGGCCACCGGTGTCACCATCTTCACCGGCTATCCCTTCCTGCGCGGCGCCCTGCGCTCCTTGCGCTCCGGCAAGGCCGGCACCGACGCGCTGGTCTCGGCGGCCACGATCGCCAGCCTCATCCTGCGGGAAAACGTCGTCGCGCTCACCGTGCTGTGGCTGCTCAATATCGGTGAGTACCTGCAGGATCTGACCCTGCGCCGGACCCGGCGCGCCATCTCGGAGCTACTGCGCGGCAACCAGGACACCGCCTGGATCCGGCTGACCGACGGCCCCGAAGCAGGAACCGAGGTCCAGGTACCGATCGACAGTGTGCAGATCGGCGACGAGGTCGTCGTGCACGATCACGTTGCCATCCCGGTCGACGGTGAAGTGGTCGACGGTGAGGCCATCGTCAACCAGTCGGCGATCACCGGGGAAAACCTGCTGGTCAGCGTCGTGGCCGGCGCGACCGTGCACGCCGGATCCGTCGTGGTACGCGGGCGCCTGGTGGTGCGTGCGCAGGCGGTCGGCAACCAGACCACGATCGGGCGGATCATCACCAGGGTCGAAGAAGCCCAGAACGACCGGGCACCGATTCAAACGGTGGGCGAGAACTTCTCTCGCCGCTTCGTGCCCACCTCGTTCATCGTCTCGGCCATCACCTTGTTGGTCACCGGGGATGTCCGGCGCGCGATGACGATGCTGTTGATCGCGTGCCCATGCGCGGTAGGCCTGTCCACCCCGACCGCGATCAGCGCCGCCATCGGCAACGGCGCCCGGCGCGGCATCCTGATCAAGGGCGGATCGCACCTCGAGCAGGCCGGCCGGGTCGACGCAATCGTGTTCGACAAGACCGGAACGCTCACCGTGGGACGTCCGGTGGTCACCAACATTATTGCGATGCACAAGGATTGGGAGCCCGAGCAGGTTCTGGCCTACGCCGCCAGCTCGGAAATCCACTCCCGTCACCCACTGGCCGAGGCGGTGATCCGTTCGACCGAGGAACGCCGCATCAGCATCCCGCCGCACGAGGAGTGCGAGGTCCTGGTGGGTCTGGGCATGCGAACCTGGGCCGACGGCCGGACCCTGCTGCTCGGCAGCCCATCGCTGCTCGAGTCGGAGCAGGTCAAGGTATCCAAGAAGGCATCGGAATGGGTCGGCAAGCTGCGGCAACAGGCCGAAACACCGCTGCTGCTCGCCGTGGACGGCATGCTGGTCGGGCTGATCAGCCTGCGCGACGAAGTGCGGCCCGAGGCCGCCGAGGTGCTGACCAAGTTGCGGGACAACGGAGTTCGCCGGATCGTCATGCTCACCGGGGATCACCCCGACATCGCCAAAGTCGTCGCCGAAGAGCTGGGGATCGACGAATGGCGCGCCGAGGTGATGCCCGAGGACAAGCTCGAAGTGGTGCGGGACCTGCAGGACGAGGGCTACGTGGTCGGCATGGTCGGTGACGGCATCAACGATGCCCCGGCACTGGCCGCCGCCGATATCGGAATCGCGATGGGCCTGGCCGGAACCGACGTCGCCGTGGAGACCGCCGATGTGGCGCTGGCCAACGACGATCTGCATCGGCTGCTCGACGTCCGCGATCTCGGTGGGCGGGCAGTCGACGTGATCCGGCAGAACTACGGTATGTCGATCGCCGTCAATGCCGCCGGTCTGCTGATCGGTGCGGGCGGTGCGCTCTCACCGGTGCTGGCCGCGATCCTGCACAACGCGTCCTCAGTGGCGGTGGTAGCCAACAGCTCCCGGCTGATCCGGTACCGCCTGGAGTGAGGCCTCGATGCTCGAGTAGGGCCTCGGATCGGCGAGGCCTTACTCAGCAGCCGCAGTCCTGGCCGCGCCAGGCTCTGACACCCTGCCAGACGGCTATGCCGGCGATGACGAGCCCGATCCCCGGGTCGATCCACCAACCGCCGGGCCAGGCCGCGGTGATCGCAAGCCAAAGCAACACCCCGGCGGCTTGGCCCGCGCACAGATAATTCTGGGTGCCTTCACCTTCGGTGGCCCCGGACTGCAAGAGCACACCCAGCTTGTGATTGGCCCGGCCGAGGATGGGCATGACGACCAAAGCGAAGGCCGTCAACCCGATTCCGATCACCGAGGTGCCAACCTCGTGCTTGTCGGTGAGGTGGCGAATGGATTCCGCGGCAACCAGCGGCGCAACCAACCAGAAAGACACGGCGACGCCACGTTGGGCGCGGCGCTCGGCGGTCTCCGACAACGTGCGGGAACCGGTGAACCGCCACAACACCATTGCGCTGGCCAGCCCTTCGGATGCGCCACCGAGGGCCCATCCGGTCAATGCGACGGACCCGACGGCAACGCCCTCCCACACCCCGACAGCACCCTCGGTGACCAATACGGCCAAGCTGATCCAGGCCAGTCGGCGCGCCCATCGAACGCCCTGTTGCCAGGCCGCATCGCCGGAGTGCCCGGTATGCGCAGCTGTTGTGGACACATCGCAGCAGGCGTCGCCGGCCAAGTCACCTACCTTGCCGACCGAACTGGAAGTGTTCATCAGGCGATGGTAGGTCAAGTTTCTGTGCCCCTCGGACAGGTTGGCGCGCGGCGCGGTTGAGCTGGGCGGTAGTAATTCTCAGGCTGGGGCGTTGTCGCCGGAGCTGGTGACCGGCACCCGCAACCGTGCCGGCCGGTCCGCTCCCCAGTGCAGGGTGCAGCGCGCCGGCGGGCTGGGCGCGTACAGGGCGGGAAAACTTCCGTAGAGCGGATTGCGCGGGGCAAGCTGGCGACCGGCGATGACCAGCCGGATGCGATCGTCGTGGTGAAAGGCGGTTGCTGATGGGCCCAATGCGAGTTCGACGGGAACAACCTCACCCGGCGACAGCGGCTGGGAGTGTGCGAAAGTGTGCACCGGCTCGTACGGCGTCGACTGCTCGACATCGAGTTCTCGCAGCGATACGCGTTGCCACCCGGTGGTGATCCGGTCCCGGCCGTAACCGTAGGACCCTTCAAACGAAACCCATTTGTTGCCAACCCATTTCTCAACGCCGGCAAACAACGCGACATCGTCGGCGCCCTCGACTGACACCCACAGCGCCAAACTCATCGGACCGGTGAGCTCGAGATCTGCCACCACGGGAAGGGTGAATGCCGCTGCGCGCCTGCGAGTGTGGAAGGTGACCGATCCCTCGGCTGCCGAGGGCTCATGGTCCAACACACCGTCGTCGGCCAGGTAGAGGTCGCGCCAGTCGGTGTTTTCCAGTGGCCATTGCCGCTCGGCGCGAGTCTCCGCGATGACGTCGCCCCGCTCGCGCACCTCGAGCCGAACCCGGGGCGGTTTGGGCACATCAAAGTGTTTGAGATAGCGGTCGAAGAAGGCGAGCTGGGCCTGGCGGGCCTCGGGGCTGTAGAAGGTCGTCCACTTGCCGCCCCGGTGGGTGTAGGCGAACTTGTCTTCGGCACCGACCTTTTCGAATGCCCGAAAAGAACCGCGCCCATGCAGGTTGTTATCCGAAAAGCTGGCGCAGACCAGCATCGGGACCTCGATCCGGCCGAGGTCGGGTACCAGGGACTGCCACCACTGATCACGCAGCGGGTGCACCCGGCGCTGCGCGCCGATGTCCTCGGTCACCCGCATCACATGCTTGGTGCCGGTCTGCCAGACTCGCGAGAAGCCCTTTTCCGCCACTCCCCCGGGGTTGAACATGTCCCGGTACGCATCGGTGAACCCCTCCCAGGGGCAAATCGCCTTGAGGCTCGGCGGTCTTAACGCGGCGGCCTTGAACTGTGCCATCGCCAGGTAGGACACGCCCGCCATGCCGACGCCGCCACTGGACCAAGGCGCGGCGCCGGCCCACTCGATCAGGTCGTAGACGTCCTCGGCTTCTTGGTCGGACATCAACGCCCCGGCGCCATCGGATGTCCCGGCGCCGTGGATGTCGGCGTTGACAACGGCATAGCCATGGGCCAGCCACCAGACCGGATCGGGCGCCTCCCAGCTGGTCTCGCTCGAGATCTCCACCTGGCCGGGCTGGCGCAGGATCCTGAACTGCGGATTGATGCCCCAGCCCCACCATCTGCGCTTGGGCAGCCGGTCCTTGCCGTAGGGATGGGCCGCCAGGATGACGGGAAACGGCCCCGAACCGGGGGGCCGGTAGACGTTGACCCGCAGCACCACGCCATCGCGCATCCGAACCGAAACGTCGCGGTCCACCACCAGGTCCGGCGGCGCCGCCGACACCGTCACCGGCGGCCGCAGGATTGCCCGTACCCGAGCCGCCGCGTAGCGGACAACCCCGGCCCGCCGCCATGGACGGTCGTAGATTGGATTTCGCGTCGGCACGATAACTCCTGTTCACGCACACACTTGAGTGGCACTCAATCCTGATTGAGTTACAATCTAGCACGCTGAAGTATGCTGACTTCGATGGAAAGAAAGCGGCAGCGAAATACAACCCGGGTACGCGAAGCGGGGGCCGCGTCGCGCGCGCAGACCCGTCACTTGCTGCTCACGGCCGCCGCCGAAGAATTCGCTCGTGTCGGATACGTCGCCTCGACGGTCAGCCGGATCGCCGAGGGAGCCGGGGTGACCGTGCAAACGCTCTACCTCGCCTGGGGCGGCAAACGCGCGCTGCTCCGCGGCTATCTCGAGAGCACCCTCGCCCCCGACGCCGCGCCATCGGGACAGCACTTTGCCGCTCAACTTCAACCCGATAGCCCCGCCGGGACCCTGGCCCAGGTTTCGGCATTAGTCTGCGACGCGGCACGGCGCTCGGCGATAGCGTGGCGCGCCTACCGCGACGGATCCGGCGTCGACAGCGCCATCGCAGCGGAGTGGCATCAGATCCAGATGCTGCGCCGGGAAACGATGCGGGCACTGCTGGTGACCATTCCCGACGACGCCCTGCGATTGCCCCGTCAAGACGCGGTGGATACCGCCTGGGCCATCACCAGTCCAGCCAGCCACGAGATCATGGTTACCCACGGCGGGTTCACCTTGCAGCGCTTTGAAGCCTGGCTCACCACCACCTTGCAAAACGCCATCCTGCGCGATCCGGAGGGCAGCGGGTGAGCCACGTCGTGCCGCGCCGCCCCGGCGGCTCGTCAACCGGGCTGAGCAGTGGCCGATCTTGATGTCCCACTTGACAGCTTGAGTTTTCGGGGCGAACGTCACGATGTCGCGACTCGTCCAACCGAGCGCGCCGAGCCGGTCGCCTGGTGACACGCGCCGCAGGGAAGGATTTGCCGATGCCCGAGGGCAACCCCGCCAAACCACTCGATGGGTTTCGGGTGCTCGATTTCACCCAGAACGTTGCCGGGCCGCTGGCCGGACAGGTCCTGGCCGACCTGGGCGCCGAGGTGATCAAGGTTGAGGCCCCCGGCGGTGAGGCGGCGCGGCACATCACCGCCGTGCTGCCGCACCGCCCGCCGCTAGCGACCTATTTCCTACCGAACAACAGGGGCAAGAAGTCGGTGTCGGTGGATCTGTCCACCGACACGGCTCGCCGGCAGATCCTGCGGCTCGCCGACACCGCCGACGTGGTGCTGGAGGGGTTTCGGCCCGGCGTGATGGAGCGAATGGGCCTTGGCCCCGAGGACCTGCGCGCCCGCAACCCCAAACTGATCTATGCCCGGTTGTCGGCATTCGGCGGCAACGGCCCGCACGGCACTCGACCGGGCGTCGATCTGATAGTCGCCGCCGAGGCGGGAATGACCACCGGAATGCCCACCCCCGACGGCAAGCCACAGATCATCCCGTTTCAGTTGGTCGATAATGCCAGCGGGCATGTGCTGGCCCAGGCGGTCCTGGCCGCGCTGCTCAACCGCGAGCGGCACGGGGTGGCCGACACCGTCCGGGTGGCGATGTACGACGTCGCGGTGGGGCTGCAGGCCAACCAGCTCACCATGCACCTCAATCGTCCCAGTTCGGACGCGCCGAAAAGGCCCGAGCAGACACCCGCGGGCGCGCGCCGCAAACGGGTTGCCTTTGCGACCCAGCCATCGGATGCCTTCCGCGCCGCCGACGGCTACCTGCTGATCAGCGCCTACGTGCCCAAGCACTGACAGCGGCTGTGCGAGATCATCGGCCAGCCCGATCTCCTCGACGACGAGCGCTTCATCGACCAACGCGCGCGGGCGATCAACTACGCGGAATTGACCGAAGAACTGGAATCGACCCTGGCCGCCAAGACCGCCGCGCAATGGGTCGAACTGCTGCACGAAGGCGGGTTGATGGCCTGCCTGGCCTACACCTGGAAACAGGTCGTCACAACGCCGTTGTTCGCCGAGAACGAGCTGGCATTGCAGGTCGGCAGTGGCGATGACGCCGTCACGGTGATCCGGACGCCCGCGCGCTACTCGAGCTTTAGCGCGGTGCTCGCCGATCCCCCGCCGGCCACCGGCGAGCACAACGAAACACTTCTGGGCGAATCCTAATTCGCGGTCAGCACCGGAAACTTTCTTGTGAGTTGTCAATGAATCAGTGCGGGGGTTTGCCGCACGGGCCGGTGAAGCGTGGAGGATTTTGGATATAAAACCTGCAGACTCATAGATTTGCTGCGCACAAATATGAACTGCCTCACACGCACCTACGACGCTCGGCGGACACTTGATTTGACAGACCACATTCCAGCCGGTGTCGAAGGGGTGTCAGGTCTCGATTGCCGGCCCGCCCGGGATGACCTCTTTGACCGGCTTTGAGGAGTCAACAAATGACCACCGCAGTCAAGAACTCCGCCGAGGCACCCGAATCTCGATCCCAGTGGATGCGGGCCAACTTGCGCCATGACTTCCCCGCGTCGCTCGTCGTCTTCCTGGTAGCGCTGCCCCTGTCGCTGGGGATCGCCATTGCCTCCGGTGCTCCGTTGATGGCCGGTTTGATTGCCGCGGTGGTGGGTGGCATTGTCGCCGGACTGCTCGGCGGGTCGTCGGTTCAGGTGAGCGGCCCGGCCGCCGGCCTCACCGTGGTGGTCGCCGGATTGATCGAACAGGTCGGTTGGCAGATGTTGTGCCTGATGACCCTCGGCGCGGGCGTCCTGCAGATCATTTTCGGGCTGAGCCGGATGGCACGCGCCGCGCTGGCCATTGCACCGGTGGTGGTGCACGCCATGCTGGCCGGCATCGGCGTGACCATCGTGCTGCAACAGATCCATGTCCTGATGGGCGGCTCGGCGCACAGCTCGGCGTGGCGCAACATTGCGGCGTTGCCCAACGGCATCCTTCATCACGAGCTACACGAAGTGATCGTCGGCGGAACGGTGATCGCAATATTGTTGGTGTGGTCACGGTTGCCCGCCATGGTGCGGATGGTTCCGGGCCCCCTGGTGGCCATCGCCGGAGCCACCGCACTGTCGTTGATGGTGAATCTAGATGTGGAGCGCATCAACCTTTCGGGCAACTTCTTCGAGGCCATCTCGCTGCCCCGGCTGCCCGAGCTGACCCCCGACGGTCAGCCCTGGAGCAATGACATCAGCATCATCGCCGTCGGCGTGTTGACCATCGCCCTGATCGCCAGCGTCGAATCGCTGCTGTGCGCGGTCGGTGTGGACAAGTTGCACCATGGCCCGCGGACCAACTTCAACAGGGAAATGCTCGGGCAGGGCAGCGCCAACGTCCTCTCCGGGCTGCTCGGCGGTCTTCCCGTCATCGGCGTCATCGTGCGCAGTTCGGCCAATGTGGCAGCCGGAGCCCGCACCCGCACCTCAGCGGTGCTGCACGGGGTGTGGATCTTGCTGTTCGCCTCGCTGTTCACCGGCCTGGTGGAACTCATCCCCAAAGCGGCGCTCGCCGGGCTCCTGATTGTGGTCGGCGCCCAGCTCATCCAGCTGGCACACATCCAGATTGCGTGGCGGACCGGCAATTTTGCGATCTACGTCATCACCATCCTGGGCGTCATATTCCTCAACCTGCTCGAGGGCGTGGTCATTGGACTCGGTGTTGCGATCGCCTTCTTGTTGATCAGGGTCATCCGCGCCCCGATCGAGGCCAGGCTGGTGAGCGAAGAGGCGAAGCGCTGGCGGGTCGACATCGATGGCACGTTGAGTTTCCTGCTCTTGCCGCGGCTGACCAACGTGCTCTCCGAGCTGCCAGAGGGCAGCGACATCACGCTGAACCTGAATGCCGACTACATCGACCACTCCGTCTCCGAAGCCATTTCCGACTGGAAGACCGCTCACGAAGCAACCGGCGGCGAAGTCACCATCATCGAGACGTCGCCGGCCAACCTGGTCAGCGCGCACACCAGTCCGCCGAAACGCCACTTCATGTCTCGAGCGCTGCGGGAACCCTGGACATCGAGGCGCGACAGCCATCCCGATGCCGAACCCTCGATTCGGCACGGTGTCGAGGAATACCATCGCAACGGCATCGGCACGCTGCACCACCATGTGCGGGAACTGATGGATCCGGCCAACCCGGACACGGTCTTTCTCACCTGCGCCGACTCCCGGATCCTGCCCGACGTCATCACGGCCAGCAAACCGGGCGACCTGTATATCGTCCGCAACGTCGGCAACCTGGTACCGATCGATCCAACCGAACGCTCGGTGGATGCCGCCCTGGACTTCGCGGTCAACCAACTCGGTGTGAGTTCGGTTGTCGTATGCGGACACTCGTCGTGCCGGTCAATGCAGGCGTTGCTGGACAACGGCGCGAGTGACGTCGACCGCCCGATGAACCACTGGCTTGAACACGCACACGATAGTTTGGCCGCGTTCCGATACGGTCATCCGGCACGGGCGAGCGCGGCGTCCGTCGGGTTCGGCGAACTCGACCAGCTAGCTGTGGTCAATGTGGCGGTTCAGCTGGAAAGGCTTGCGCACAACCAGGTCTTGGCTCCCGCGATAGCCTCCGGTGCGATACAGATCGTCGGTATGTTCTTCGATTTCTCGACCGTCCACGTACACGAGGTCGACCAACTCGGGATCGTGGCGTCCAACCAGCCTGTCGGAAAACCTTGAGCCGCCGCGCTACTCAGCTTTGCGGAAGCCGAACCACCTGAAGAAAGAACTCGTCGATCTGCCGGACGGCGGTCATGAATTGGTCGAGATCGACCGGCTTGGTGACGTAGGCGTTCGCATGCAGGTTGTAGCTACGCAGAATGTCCTCCTCGGCCGAGGACGTGGTCAGTACCACCACCGGGATACGACAAAGCTCGGAGTCGGACTTGATCTTCTCCAGCAACTGCCGACCGTCGTACTTCGGTAGGTTCAAGTCGAGCAGGATCAGATCGGGCCGGCGCGCCTGCTGGTACTTGCCCCGCTGATAAAGGTAATCCAGCCCCTCCTCGCTATCGTGGGCGACGTGCAGCCGGTTGTTGACCTTGTTGTGCTCGAACGCCTCCCGGGTGATGAGTTCATCCCCGGGATCGTCTTCGATGAGCAGGATGTCAATGGGTCGACCCGGTGCTGTCATTCGGCTATCCCTTCGGCAGGTTCGAGGTGTTCTGGGTCCGCGGTCGCGGGCGCGGCGACGGGCAAGGTGAACTGGAAGCGAGTCCCATCGGTGTACGAGGAGTCAATCCACACCGTGCCGCCGTGGTGCTCGACGATCTTTCGGCACAGCGCAAGGCCCAAACCGGTTCCGCCGTAGGAATCGCAACCATGCAGGCGCTGGAAGATGATGAAGACCTTGTCGGCGAACTCCTGCGCAATGCCGATACCGTTGTCCGACACGCTCAACAGCCACAGGCCCTGGTGATCTCCCGTGCCGAGCTGGCAATCGATGACCACCCGGGGCGGCAGGTCTTCGCGCCGGAATTTGACCGCGTTGCCAATCAGGTTCTGCCACAACATCGTCAGCAGGGTCGGATCTCCAACAACCGGTGGGAAGCCGTGCTCGAGGCGCACGATCTCGGCGTCTGATTCCTCGATGGCCGCGCCGAGATTGGCCACGGCAGCATCGAGGGTCGCGCCGAGTTCGACCTCGACGCTGGTGGCACCCAGCCGGCCGACCCGGGAGAAACTGAGCAGGTCGTTGATCAGGACCTGCATGCGTTTGGCGCCGTCGACCGCGAAGCCGATGTACTCGATGCCGCGTTCGTCGAGCTGATCCGCATAACGCCGCTCCAGTAACTGGCAGAATGCGGCGACCTTGCGCAGCGGCTCCTTCAGATCGTGGGACGCGACGTAGGCGAACTGCTCGAGCTCGGCATTGGACCGTCGCAATTCCTCTGCCTGTTCGTCCAATTGAGCTCGGGCGCAACGTGAGGTGTCGAGCTCTTCGACCATTCGCTGGCGCATGTTCTCGACGTCGATCGCGATACCCCGGATGTCTCTGGGCCAGCGCGGCGCAACGATGCCTTCGCCGAAGTTGCCTTCGGTGACCCGGCGGCAGGCCGCAGCCAGCGCGGCCAGCGGAATGGTGACCGCACGCCTGGTCAGGATTCCCAGTAGCGCTGCCGTCGCGAAGAACAACAGCACCATTGCGGCCAGCACCCGGTCACGCCAGTCGTCCATTCGTTGCAGGCGCTCGGCGGCCTGCGCGCGGGCGGCACCCAGATGCCGGTTTTGGTCCTCGAAAAGGGTTCGTAGCTGGTCGAACTGGGCCTTACCGATCGCGGTTGCCGCGCCGTTGAGCATGACCGGAGCATTCGAGTTGACCTGTGCGATGAGCGGCTCGGCGTAGCTGGCCCGCCACGCGCGCGCCGCCTTCTCGATCGCGTCCAGGTCGGCAAGCAGGTCACCCCGGCGCCCCAGTAGTCGCCGGATATTTTGGGCCGCAGCCTCTTCGGTGCGCCGGCCGTCGTAATAGGGGCTGAGGAACTGGCTGTCGGAGGAAATCACATAGCCTCTGATCCCCGATTCCTGGTCGCGCAAGGCCGACTGCAGCTGGAAAGCCGCGACCCGTGCGGGCTCGATGTTGTCGCCGAGTTCCCGCGATACACCGTCGGTGCGATTGAGCAGGACCGCGCCGGCGACGGTGCCGGCGAGCACCATCACGCCCATGATCGACAGCACCAGGGCTTGCCATCCCCGCACCGTGAGCGCGATACGGCGCCGCGTGCGGGGCCGGATGGGCGGTTCCGGAGTCATGCAGGCGTGCGTTCCACTCGCAGCACCGCTATGTCGTCGGTGAGCCCGCCGAGTGATTGAGCGCGTTGCTGCGCACCGTCGATGAGTGCGTCGACGAACGCCGGACCCGACAAGCCAGCGTGTGAACGGGCCAGCGACAGCAGCCCATGCTCGCCCAGCCGTTCCCGACGGTGCCCCGAATACCCCTCGAAGAGCCCGTCGGTGAGCAGCAGTAGCCCGTGGTCCACCGGCAGCTCCACCTCATGCTGGCACCAGTTGCCCAAATTCAGCCCCAGCGCCGGCCCGGCCGGCGGCTCGAGCCAGTGCACGGTGCCACCGCCGTGCAGCAGCATCCCGGGATGTCCGGCACGGATCACCTGGATGTGAGCGCCGTCGGCCGAGCCGGCGGGCTGGGGCGGAATGGCCAGGCTGAGCACCGTCGCAAAGATCCCCTCGCCGGTGCGTTCGGCGCGCAGCACCCGGTCGAGCTGGCGCATCAGCTCGCCGCCGTGCACGCCGGCCAGCGTCAGGGCCCGAAACGCGATGCGCAGCGCCGCGCCCAGCGCGGCCTCATTGGGGCCGTGCCCCGCGACGTCACCGATCAACACGTGGACCACCCGGTCGGCCGTTTGCACGACGTCATAGAAGTCGCCGCACAGCAACGCGTCTTCGCGGCTGGGCCGGTACCGGGCGACGATGTCGACTCCCGGCGAGTCGAGCAGCAGCGGCGAGGGCAGCAGGCCGCGTTCCAGCAGCGCATTCTCGCGGGCTCGGAGCTGGGTTGCGTGCAGGTCGGCGGCGATCAGCTCGGCACGTTTGCGCTCAATCGCGTACAGCATCGCGCGCCGCAGCATCTCCGGATCGACGCGACCCTTGACCAGATAGTCCTGTGCACCGGCGGCGACCGCCGTCGCGCCGAAGTACTCGTCGTTCAGCCCGGTCAGCACCACCACCGGGACGGTGGCATCGCGGTTGGCGATGCGGTCCAGCGCGTCGATGCCGCTGGCGTCGGGAAGGTTGAGGTCCAACAGCACGCAATCGGGCCGGGCCGCGCTCAATTCGCGCTCGGCGTGAGCCATCGAGCGCGCCCACACCACCTGGATGTCGACGGCCGCGTCCGCGATCAGCTCCTCGACCAGCATTGCGTCGGCCCGATCGTCCTCGACCAGCAGCAGCGACAACGTCTGCCACTGAGCCCGCTGGCCGGTGCTGGGACCAAGCCCCGCAGTCAGATCATGCTCATGTGGTACGCGCACAGGTAACCACGTCCTCTACCTCACACCCCCTGGCCGCGGATAACCCGTTTGCTCGAGTCAGACGAAGGCCGACGATACTCGGCGCGCCAGCTTATTTCGGCCACCTGCCTGCCCACCCGATTGATTGGCGGTGCCGTGACCTTGACTGTACTGGCGGATCGGATGCGATGAAGCGAATCTGCGGTTCGGTACCTCAGCGCAGCAATGCCCGCGACATCACGACGCGCTGAATCTGGTTGGTGCCCTCGTAGATCTGGGTGATCTTGGCGTCGCGCATCATCCGCTCGACCGGGAAGTCAACCGTGTATCCGGCGCCACCGAACAGCTGCACCGCGTCGGTGGTGACCTCCATCGCCACGTCGGAGGCCAGGCACTTCGACGCGGCGGAGATGAATCCGAGGTTGGATTCGCCACGCTCGGCGCGCGCGGCGGCGGAGTAGACCATCAGCCGCGCGGACTCCACCTTCATCGCCATGTCGGCGAGCATGAACTGCACCGCCTGAAAATCGCTGATCGACTTCCCAAACTGCTTGCGGTCCTTGGTGTAGGCGATTGCGGCATCCAGGGCGCCCTGAGCGATGCCCACCGCTTGGGCACCGATGGTCGGGCGGGTGTGGTCCAGCGTCGCCAGGGCGGTCTTGAAGCCGGTGCCGGGCTCCCCGATCATCCGGTCGCCGGGAACCCGACAGTTCTCGAAGTACAACTCCGTGGTCGGTGAGCCCTTGATCCCCAGCTTGCGCTCCTTGGGGCCCACGACGAAGCCTTCGTCGTCCTTGTGCACCATGAACGCCGATATCCCGTTGGCACCTTTTTCGGGGTCGGTCACGGCCATCACCGTGTACCAGGAGGACTTGCCGCCGTTGGTGATCCAGCACTTGGTGCCGTTGAGAATCCAGTCGTCACCGTCGGCCTTGGCCCGGGTGCGCATCGCTCCGGCGTCCGAACCGGCCTCGCGCTCGCTGAGCGCGTAGGAGGCCATCGCGGCGCCATCGGCGAGCGACGGCAACACCTGCTTCTTCAGATCGTCGGAACCGCGCAGGATCAGGCCCATGGTGCCCAACTTGTTGACCGCCGGGATCAACGAGGCTGAGGCGTCGACGCGAGCGACCTCCTCGATGACGATGCAGGCCGCCACCGAGTCGGCCCCCTGGCCGCCGTACTCCTCGGGGACGTGCACCGCATTGAACCCGGAAGCGTTGAGCGCATCAAGGGCCTCCTGCGGAAACCGGGAATTCTCATCCACGTCCGCGGCGTGCGGCGCGATCTCCTTTTCCGCCAGCGCGCGTATCGCCGCCCGCAACTCCTGGTGTTCCTCCGGAAGCTGGAACAAATCAAAAGACGGGTTTCCGGCCCAACCAGCCATCTTGCGAGCCCTCCTAGTCGGCTTCTAGTCGCGGGTTAACTTACCCGCAAGTTTCTGAAGTTCCGCATCCTTGGCCTGCACGGTCTGCGCCAGCTGGTCTTGGAAAGCGGCGATCCGCGCGCGCAGCGCAGGATCGGATGATCCCAGCATCCGCACCGCCAGCAGGCCGGCATTGCGGGCGCCTCCGATGGACACGGTAGCCACCGGCACCCCGGCCGGCATCTGAACGATCGACAACAGCGAGTCCAGTCCGTCGAGGCGGGCCAGCGGCACCGGCACCCCGATCACCGGCAGCGGGGTGGCCGAGGCCACCATTCCGGGTAGGTGCGCGGCTCCGCCGGCGCCGGCGATGATCACCTCGATGCCACGACCGGCCGCGTCGCGCGCGTAGTCGAACATCACCTGCGGGGTGCGATGCGCCGAGACCACGCGCACCTCCATCGCGATGTCGAATTCGGCCAGCGCCTTGGCGGCGTCAGCCATTACCGACCAGTCACTGTCGCTGCCCATGATCACCGCGACCCGGGGCTGTTCAGCCATGGGGATCCCATCCGTCCGTCCACTGTCCGTGTGACAACCAGTGTGCCGCCAGCTCGGCCCGCTCTCGCAGCCCGGCAACGGCCGCCGGGTCGAAACCGAGGAAATTGATATGTCCCACCTTGCGGCCGGGACGCTCGTCCTTGCCGTAGAGGTGCACCCGGGCATCGGGCATCCGGGCGAAAAGGTGGTGCAGGCGCTCGTCCAGGCTCATCGCCGGTTGCGCGGCCGCCCCCAACACGTTGGTCATCACGGTCACCGGCGCGATCGCCTCGGTATCGCCGAGCGGGTAGTCCAACACCGCGCGTAAGTGCTGCTCGAACTGGCTGGTGCGCGATCCGTCCATGGTCCAGTGCCCGGAATTGTGCGGCCGCATCGCGAGCTCGTTGACCACCAAAGCGCCGTCGGTGGTCTCGAAGAGTTCCACGGCGAGCACCCCGACCACGCCCAGTTCGGCGGCCAACCGCAGCGCCAGCTGTTGCGCATCGGCGCCAGCTTGCGCGGACAGCGCCGGCGCGGGCGCGATCACCGCGACGCAGATGCCGTCCTGCTGCACCGTCTCGACCACCGGCCACGCCGCCCCCTGGCCGAACGGCGAGCGTGCCACCAGCGCCGAGAGCTCTCGACGCAACTGGACCCGCTCCTCGACCAGCACCGGAACACCCCCGGCCAGGTAGCCGCTGGCGATGTCGCGGGCATCGGCCAGATCGCGCGCCATCTGCACACCGCGGCCGTCGTAACCGCCCCGGACCGCCTTGACCACCAGCGGCGCGTCCAGCTCGCGGGCAAACGCGTCCAGCTCACCGAGTTCCTCGAGCTGGTGGATGCCCAGGTAGCGCGGCACCGGGACGTCGAGTGCCTGCAGCCGCCGGCGCATCACCAGCTTGTCCTGCGCATGCACCAGAGCCTGTGGCGGCGGCACCAGCACGACTCCCTCGGCCACCAGCTTGTCCAGCAGCTCGGCGGGAACGTGCTCGTGGTCGAAGGTCACCACGTCGGCTCCGGCCGCGATGCGGCGCAGGTCGTCCAGATCGGTGTGCGATCCGATCACCACATTGGGTGTCACCTGCGCCGCCGGGTCATCGGCGGAGTTAACCAACACACGCAGGTTCTGACCCAGGGCGATAGCGGCCTGATGGGTCATCCGGGCGAGCTGGCCACCACCGACCATGGCAACCTGGGGGGTGCGAGAACTTGGCACGGCCATCATGGTGTCATGGCCCATGACCGGCGTGTTTGGCGGCTGCAACACCAAATCGTTATGTATCATTTTGCGTCTATGTTCGTGTCAATCCGTACACTGACTTGTTGTGTCCTTTGCCGATGCCACAATCGCGCGCCTTCCCAGGGTGGTTCAGCCCTTTGCGCAGCGTCATCATGAACTGATCAAATTTGCCATCGTCGGCGGCACTACTTTTATCATCGACTCGGCAATTTTCTACACGCTGAAGTTGACGATTCTGGAACCCAAGCCGGTGACGGCCAAGGTGATCGCCGGAATCGTCGCTGTCATCGCGTCCTATGTGCTCAACCGGGAATGGAGCTTCCGCGACCGTGGCGGCCGGGAGCGCCACCACGAGGCGCTGCTGTTCTTCGCGTTCAGCGGCGTGGGTGTGCTGCTGAGCATGGCCCCGCTGTGGTTCTCCAGCTATGTCTTGCAGTTACGGGTGCCGATGGTCTCGCTGACCGTGGAGAACCTGGCCGACTTTGTCTCGGCCTACATCATCGGAAATCTGCTGCAGATGGCCTTCCGGTTCTGGGCGTTCCGCCGCTGGGTGTTCCCCGACGAGTTCGCACGCAACCCGGACAAGGCGCTGGAGTCGGCACTGACCGCGGGCGGTATCGCCGAAGTCTTCGAAGACGAGATCGAGGGCGGCAACGTCACCCTGCTGCGCTCCTGGCGCAACAAGTCCGCCAGGGCCAACCGCTCAGATGCGCGATCGGCCGCTCAGCTGGGGGCTTCCTCGGAGCCCAGGGTGTCGAAAACCTCGTGATAGAGCAGCGCGTGCACTTCTCGCAGGCGCGGAATGTTGTAGAACTCCAACGGATCCTGTGACGCCGATTCGATAATCAGCGTCCCGGTGCGAAGCATTCGCTCGAATATCCGGTCCCGGAATTCCACGCTGTTGATCCGGGCCAACGGGATGTCGATCCCGCTGCGGGTCAGCACGCCCTGGCGATACATCACCCGGCGGTTGGTGACCACGAAATGTGTGGTCAGCCAGCTCAGGAACGGCCATAGTGTGAGCCAGCCGACAATCACCAGCCAGATCCCCCAGATGACGCCATGGATGATGTTCTTGGCCAGCTGCTGCCATTGCGTCGAGTTGACGAACCCCGAACCCAGCGCGGCCAGCCCGGTGATCAGGATCAACACCACGACCGGCCAGACCAGCCGGGTCCAGTGCGGGTGACGATGCAGGACGACCTGCTCGCCTGCGGCCATGGCATTGTCCGGATAGCCCATGGTGGCGACCCTATCCCCCGTTGGCTGCTGTTTGCTGAAGTTGGACGGATGGCCGCGCCGCACTAGCGCAGATGCACCACGTCACCCGCGGCGACCACGACCGTCTCGCCGGACTTGCCCGCCTCGTCGGGCGTAGTCTGCAGGCGCAATCGCCCCTGCTCATCAATGTCGCGGGCGATCCCGACGATCTCGCGCCCGCCGGGGAGTTGCGCACGCACGCGCGAACCGATGGTCAGACTGCGGGCCCGGTAGTCCGCCAATAGCCGCGCGTGAGCGCGTCTGAACTCATCGATCCGCGCCGCAAGCTCGCGCAACAGCCGGGCAGCCAGTTCGTTGCGATCCGGTGCCGGCACCCCGAGGTCCAGCAGCGAGGTCGCTGCGGGCCCCGCAATTTCGTCGGGCGCCTGGGTGACATTGAGCCCGATGCCGATCACCGCGTAGGGCATCGCCACCTCGGCGAGAATGCCCGCCAGCTTGCCCAGCGATCCGGGCAGACCGGCCAGCACATCGTTGGGCCACTTCAAACCCGCTTGCGCCGCCGTGCCGTCAAGCAACGGGGTCACCGTGTCCACCACGGCCAACCCGGTGGCCAGCGACAGCCAGCCCCAGGTGGCGGTGGGGACGCCGTCCACCCGCACCCCGACCGACATGGTGATCTGCGCTCGCGCCGTGGCCGACCAGCCGCGCCCCAGCCGCCCCCGTCCGGCCGTCTGGTGTTCGGCGATCAGCACCGCCCCTTCGATATCGGCCCCGGCAGCGGCCCGGGCCAGCAGATCGGCGTTGGTGGAGCCGGTCTCATCGACGACGTCGAGCTGGCGCCATCCCGAGTCGATCGCCTCACTACGCAGCTTGCTGGCGTCCAACGGCAACCTGAGCTGATCGCGGTCCGTCACGGCACAAGCCTAGAGAACGCCGGGCCGGCCGTGGGAGATCAATTGTCGGACGGTTCGCCGCGGCGCACATCGGCAATCCCCGCGCGACCGTCGGGTGCTCAGGCACGCCCGGGCCAACCGATGCGGGTGCGGCCGATACCATCAACTCCCATGACCAGCGTTACCGACCACACTGCTGAGCCCGCTGCCGAGCACGCCATCGATATCCACACCACCGCGGGCAAGCTCGCAGAGCTACACAAGCGCCGCGCCGAGTCGCTGCATCCGGTCGGCGAGGGCGCCATCGAGAAGGTGCACGCCAAAGGCAAGCTGACCGCACGCGAACGGATCTATGCGCTGCTCGACGAGGACTCGTTCGTGGAGCTGGACGCGCTGGCAAAGCACCGCAGCACCAACTTCGGCCTGGAGAGCAACCGCCCGGTCGGCGACGGTGTGGTCACCGGCTACGGCACCATCGACGGCCGCGACGTGTGCATCTTCAGCCAGGACGCCACCGTGTTCGGCGGCAGCCTGGGTGAGGTGTACGGCGAGAAGATCGTCAAGGTTCAGGAATTGGCGGTCAAGACCGGACGACCGTTGATCGGCATCAATGACGGCGCCGGCGCGCGCATCCAGGAAGGTGTCGTCTCCCTGGGCCTGTACAGCCGGATCTTCCGCAACAACATCCTGGCCTCGGGCGTCATCCCGCAGATCTCGCTGATCATGGGAGCCGCCGCGGGCGGGCACGTCTACTCCCCGGCACTGACCGACTTCGTGGTCATGGTCGACCAGACCAGTCAGATGTTCATCACCGGACCCGACGTCATCAAGACCGTCACCGGCGAGTACGTCACCATGGAGGAGCTCGGCGGTGCCCACACCCACATGGTCAAGTCGGGTACCGCCCACTATGTCGCGTCCGGCGAGCAGGACGCCTTCGAATATGTGCGCGAGCTGCTGAGCTATCTGCCGCCCAACAACGCCACCGACGCACCGCGCTACCCCGCTCCCGCCCCCGAGGGGCCCATCGAGGAGAACCTCACCGACGAGGACCTGGAGCTGGACACGCTGATCCCGGACTCGCCCAACCAGCCCTACGACATGCATGAGGTCATTACCCGGATCCTCGATGAGGACGAGTTCCTCGAGATCCAGGCCGGCTATGCGCAGAACATCGTGGTCGGGTTCGGGCGCATCGAGGGCCGGCCGGTGGGCATCGTCGCCAACCAGCCGACCCACTTCGCCGGCTGCCTGGACATCGATGCCTCCGAGAAAGCGGCCCGCTTCGTGCGGACCTGCGACTGCTTCAACATCCCGATCGTGATGCTGGTGGACGTTCCGGGCTTCCTGCCCGGAACCGGCCAGGAGTACAACGGCATCATCCGCCGCGGCGCCAAGCTGCTCTACGCCTACGGCGAGGCCACCGTCCCGAAGGTCACCGTCATCACCCGCAAGGCCTACGGCGGCGCGTACTGCGTGATGGGTTCCAAAGACATGGGCTGCGACGTCAACCTGGCCTGGCCGACAGCGCAGATCGCGGTGATGGGCGCGTCCGGGGCGGTCGGCTTCGTGTATCGCCAGCAGCTCAAGGAAGCGGCCGAGGCCGGCAAGGATGTCGACGCGCTCCTGCTGCAGCTGCAGCAGGAGTACGAGGACACCCTGGTCAATCCCTACATCGCCGCCGAACGCGGGTACGTCGACGCGGTGATCCCGCCGTCGTACACCCGCGGGTACATCGGAACCGCGTTGCGTCTGCTGGAACGCAAGATCGCCCAGCAGCCCCCCAAGAAGCATGGGAACATCCCCCTGTGAGCGACGTGAACAACGGCAACCAGCCGATCGATCAACAGCCCGAGACCAGCGACGCCACCGAGGCCAGCGAGGGCGGCGAGGGTACGGTGACCGCGCCGGCGCATGACCCGCTGGAACCGCACATCCACGTGCTCAAGGGAGCGCCGACCGAACAGGAGCTCGCGGCGCTGGTCGCGGTGCTGGGCAGCCTGCGCAGCGCAGCCCCGGCCGCAGCGCCCGAGCCATCCCGGTGGGGGTTGCCGGTAGACAGATTGCGCTACCCCGTCTTCAGTTGGCAGCGCATCACGTTGCAGGAAATGACGCACATGCGGCGATGACCCGACTGGTACTGGGCTCGGCCTCATCGGGTCGGCTCAAGGTGCTTCAGCAGGCTGGCGTTGATCCGCTGGTGGTGGTCTCCGGAGTCGACGAGGACGCCATCATGGCCGGGCTGGGTCCGGCCGCAACACCGGCGGATGTGGTGCGTGTGCTGGCACGCGCAAAGGCCGAACAGGTAGCAACCACCCTGACCGGGCAGCAGGCTTCCGTCGCCGCGGACTGCCTTGTCATCGGCTGCGATTCGATGCTCTACATTGACGGCCGGCTGTGCGGAAAGCCCGAGACCGTCGACGACGCCCGGCAATTGTGGCGCTCGATGGCCGGTCGCTGCGGGCACCTGTACACCGGGCACAGCGTCGTACGGTTGACCGAGCAACGCGTCACGCACCGCGACGACGAGACCTCGACCACCACGGTCCACTTCGCGGCCCCCTCGGACGACGACCTGGAGGCCTATCTGGCCACCGGGGAGTCGTTGAAGGTGGCCGGCGGGTTCACCCTGGACGGCTTGGGCGGCTGGTTCATCACCGGCGTCGAGGGCGATCCGTCCGCCGTGGTGGGAATTGGGCTGCCGCTGACGCGGGACCTGATCAGCCGCGCCGGTATATCCATAGCCGCACTTTGGGCGTCGAATCCGCTCCCCTGATGCTGCTTGACCTGATAGTGCGATGGGTAGGCTGACACCGTGCCGTTGCCCCCAGACCCAAATCCCACCCTGTCGGCCTACGCCCACCCCGAACGCCTGGTGACCGCCGACTGGCTGTCCGCACACATGGGCGTTCCCGGCCTGGCAATCGTGGAGTCCGACGAAGATGTCCTGCTCTACGACATCGGCCACATCCCGGGCGCCGTCAAGATCGACTAGCATACCGACCTCAACGATCCGCGCGTGCGCGACTACATCAACGGTGCGCAATTTGCCGAGTTGATGGACCGCAAGGGCATCAGCCGCGATGACACCGTGGTGATCTACGGCGACAAGAGCAACTGGTGGGCGGCCTACGCCCTGTGGGTGTTCACCCTGTTCGGCCACCCCGACGTGCGCTTGCTCAACGGGGGCCGCGACCTGTGGATCGCAGAGGGCCGGGACACCTCGCTGACCGTGCCCGCCAAGACCTCCGCGGGCTATCCGATCGTGGAGCGAAACGACGCCCCCATCCGGGCCTACAAGGACGACGTGCTGGCCACATTGGGCACCCAGCCGCTGATCGACGTGCGCTCCCCCGACGAGTACACCGGCAAGCGCACGCATATGCCCGACTACCCGGAGGAAGGCGTGTTGCGGGGCGGCCACATCCCCACGCGCAGTCCATTCCGTGGGCCAAGGCGGTCGACGAGAGCGGGCGGTTCCGCGGCCGCGCCGAGCTCGACGAGCTTTACGGCTTCCTGGACCCCGATGACAAGACCATCGTGTACTGCCGCATCGGCGAGCGCTCCAGCCACACCTGGTTCGTGCTCACCCATCTGTTGGGCAAGCCCGGGGTGCGCAACTACGACGGATCCTGGACCGAGTGGGGCAATACCGTGCGGGTGCCGATCGTCGGGGGCGAGAGCCCCGGATCCGCCGATGGACTTGCGTCGCCGCGATGAGCATGCCCGCTCCGCTGGCGGAGGTGGTGTCCGACTTTGGCGAAGTCCAGGGCCAGGACAAGCTCGCCTTGCTGTTGGAATTCGCCAACGAGCTACCGCCGCTGCCGTCCGACCTCGCCGAGGCCGCCATGGAGCCCGTGCCCGAGTGCCAGTCCCCCCTGTTCCTGCATGTCGACGCGCAAGACCCGGACCGGGTGCGGCTGTACTTCAGCGCCCCGGCGCAGGCGCCGACCACCCGTGGCTTTGCCGCGATCCTGGCCGCCGGCCTCGACGAGCAACCCGCATCCGAGATCTTGGCCGTGCCTGAGGACTTCTACAGCGAACTGGGCCTGGCGGATCTGATCAGCCCGTTACGGCTGCGCGGGATGTCGGCGATGCTCGCCCGAATCAAGCGGCGGCTGCGCGAGACCTTGTGAAAGGGGAACCGCGTGACCGAGCTTCCGGCGCGCCGCTTAAACTTCCCCGGACAAGACTTGTAAGAAATTCTCTTAAAGACGAAGAGACTTCCAGCCCTACAGGAGGCGCAGTGGCCAGTCACGCCAGCTCCAGGATCTCCAAGGTTCTCGTGGCCAATCGCGGCGAGATCGCAGTCCGAGTGATCCGGGCGGCCCGGGACGCGGGCCTGGCCAGCGTGGCGGTCTACGCCGAACCCGACGCCGAGGCCCCGCACGTCAGCCTGGCTGACGAGGCGTTCGCCCTGGGCGGCCAGACTTCCGCCGAGTCCTACCTGGACTTTGAGAAGCTCCTCGACGCGGCGGCGAAGTCCGGAGCCAACGCGATCCACCCCGGCTACGGCTTCCTGTCGGAGAACGCCGACTTCGCCCAGGCCGTGATCGACGCCGGCCTGATCTGGATCGGTCCCAGCCCGCAGTCCATCCGCGACCTCGGCGACAAGGTCACCGCCCGCCACATCGCCGCCCGCGCCAAGGCGCCCCTGGTGCCCGGCACTCCCGACCCGGTCAAGAACGCCGAAGAAGTGGTCGCCTTCGCCCAGGAGTACGGGCTGCCGATCGCCATCAAGGCGGCCTTCGGTGGCGGCGGGCGCGGCATGAAGGTCGCCCGCACCATGGAAGAGATTCCCGAGCTCTACGAGTCGGCGGTGCGCGAGGCCACCGCGGCATTCGGCCGCGGCGAGTGCTTTGTCGAGCGCTACCTGGACAAGCCGCGCCACGTCGAGGCGCAGGTGATCGCCGACCAGCACGGCAACGTCGTGGTCGCCGGTACCCGCGACTGCTCGCTGCAGCGCCGCTACCAGAAGCTGGTCGAAGAGGCTCCGGCGCCGTTCCTCTCCGACGCCCAGCGCAAGGAGATCCACGAGTCGGCCAAGCGGATCTGCAAAGAGGCCCACTACTACGGCGCCGGCACGGTCGAATACCTGGTCGGCCAGGACGGCCTGATCTCCTTCCTGGAGGTCAACACCCGTCTTCAGGTCGAACACCCGGTCACCGAGGAGACCGCGGGGATCGACCTGGTCCGCGAGCAGTTCCGCATCGCCAACGGCGAGAAGCTGGACCTGACCGAAGACCCCACCCCGCGGGGACACGCAATCGAGTTCCGGATCAACGGCGAGGACGCCGGCCGCGGCTTCCTACCGGCTCCCGGTCCGGTCACCAAGTTCCACCCGCCGGCCGGTCCTGGCGTGCGGATGGACTCCGGCGTGGAGACCGGCTCGGTGATCGGCGGCCAATTCGACTCGATGCTGGCCAAGCTGATCGTGTACGGCGCCAACCGCACCGAGGCGCTGAAGCGAGCTCGACGCGCTCTGGCCGAGTTCCAGGTCGAGGGCCTGGCCACCGTCATCCCGTTCCACCGCGCGGTGGTCTCCGACCCGGCATTCATCGGCGACGAGCACGGTTTCTCGGTGCACACGCGCTGGATCGAGACGGAATGGAACAACACGATCGAACCGTTCACCGCCGGTGAACCGCTCGACGACGAAGACTTCCGCCCACGCCAAACCGTGGTCGTCGAAATCGATGGTCGCCGGGTCGAGGTCTCGCTGCCCGCCGATCTGGCGATGTCCAACGGCTCCGGCGCCGATGCGGGTGTCATCCGGCGCAAGCCCAAGCCGCGCAAGCGCGGTGCCCACACCGGTGCCGCCGCCTCCGGCGACGCCGTGACTGCGCCGATGCAGGGCACCGTGGTGAAGGTGGCGGTCGAAGAAGGCCAGGAGGTCGTCGTCGGCGAGCTCGTCGTGGTCCTCGAGGCGATGAAGATGGAGAACCCGGTCACCGCTCACAAAGACGGTGTCATCACCGGGCTTGCGGTCGAGGCCGGCGCGGCCATCACCCAGGGAACGGTGCTCGCCGAGATCAAGTAGGGCCGCCCCCGGCCACAGATTTCACCCGGTGCCCGCCGGCGTCAGCGTCGACGCCAGCGAATGCACGGTGGCACCGTCGAGGAGTTCGGCAAGGGGCGGATCGCACTTGAATTCGGTGGCGATGTGCTCACCGATGACCAAAGCGTCGATGGAGTCGCCGCCGCAATCGCGCACCGAATCCGTACCGACCACGGGATGGCCCAGAACCCGCTCCCAGATCCGCTCCAGCTGCCTGCGGGTGACTTCCTGGGGGTTGGCCGCCACGTGTGGCGCCACCAGACCCGTCGGGCGAAGGAAGTTCAACTCCGTCTCGTGCCGAAACACCGGAAGTCGAGCTGATCCACCATCGGCGATGGCTTCGATGGCATCCAGATAGGCGGCGACAATCGCGTCGAACTGTTCGTCGGAAACCAGCCGCGGATCGTATTCGATGCCGATGCCGAGGGCACCGTACTCGCGGGCGAATATGGTGACCAACGGCAGATTGGTGTGGGCGATCATCTTGCGCCGCAAGGTTCTCGAATCCCTGGCACCCGCGGAAACCGGTGTGCGCTCACTGGCACCGGCCTTGTCGAAGCTGACGAAGTTAAACGCCGTCTCGAACAATCCGCCGATGCCGATGTCACGCCGGATTGCCCGCAACGGCACCCGACGATGCGGCAACAGGTCGCGCTCGGCGGCGAACGCCTGGTCGACCAGCCCGGCGTAGTCCGGTGCCGTCATCTTGATCCGCAACGGGACCGTGTTCAAGAACATCCCCAGGGCGCTGGCCGAGTCGTCGGTTTCGGGCCTGCCGTTGACGACAACCCCGCTCAGGACGTCGTCGGTGGCGCCGAGACGGCCGTTGACCGCCAGGTGGGCGGCCAGCAGCGTGCTTTTCAGCGGTACGTGTCGACTGCGAGCCATCCGCACCAGGCCCGCCTCGATGCGCTCGGGCAGCTCGATCCACCGGAACTTGGGGCGGACGTGCTGCAGGCGGTCACCCGCGAAGCGCAGCGTTTGGAAGCCCTGTAGCCGATCGAGCCAGAAGGCCCTCGACGGGCTGGCCTCGGCTTCGCTCTCGAGCATGACAAATTCCCGAAAATGGTTCTGCAGCCGCGGTCGGGCCGGGGGCGCGCCGGTGGTCCGCAATGCGTCGTAGCTGACGAGCAGGTCACGCTGAAGTTCGGCCACGCTCCACCCATCCAGAAGCGCATGGTGGACCGTCAGCCCCAGTTCGAAGCGTTCGCCATCGCGCACGTGGATCACCACCCCGAACGGAGTCTGGGTTTGCCACTGCATGGCCGCACTCGATTCGGCTTCCATCCAGGCCGCCACGGTGGCCTCCTGTTCGGCGGCGCTCTGCCCGGACAGGTCGATCACCGTCAGTGGGGTGCACGCCTCTTCACGCACCACCTGTAGCGGTCGCGAATAGCCGGACAGATCAAAGGTCGTCCGCAGGATCGGGTGCCGGGCGGTGACCACGTCGACGGCGGCGCGGAACGCGATCTCGTCCCACGGGGCGTCTACCAGATAGCTGAACACGTCGTGATAGATGCACGGCCCATCGACTCGGCTGTGCAGCAGCATCCCGGCCTGTAGGGCGGCCAGGGGGTAGGCATCCTCCACACCCGGCGGCAGATCGCTGGGTTGCGGACCCTCGACCATCGGCGTTCGCGGCTCCGATTGCAGCGCCGCACCGGCCGAACCGGTGCGGATCATGCCGGCCGCGAGTTGCTCGGGCGTCTGGCACTGGAAGAGATCTTGAACCTCCACCGCCAGCCCCAACGCTCTGGCCTTCGCCGAGAGCTGCACCGCGTGCATCGAGTCGCCGCCGATATCGAAGAAGTTGTCGTCAGCACCGACCGAGGGAAGTCCCAGGACCTCGGCGAACACCTGCCGGATCTGGTCAACCGTCGAGGCGGCGAGATTCCGGGTGGAGTCGGTGGTCTCACTCGGCGTTGCGCTGGGCGCCCCGGCCGCCACCATCGGTGCCGGCAACGCCCGCTGATCGATCTTGCCGTTCGCGGTCAGTGGCAGGGATTCGACGGTGACGATCGCTGACGGGAGCATGTAGCCGGGAAGGCGGGCGGCCAACTTCTGGCGGCTGGAACTGATCGGCAGTTGCTCGCCGGTCGAGGTCACCACGTAGGCCACCAACCGGGGTTTGTCGTCGTCGTGGCGCACCATCGCATGACAGGCCACCACCTCTTCCAGCCCCGAGACGGCGTTTTCGACCTCTCCGAGCTCGATCCGAAAACCGTGCAATTGGACTTGGTGATCGAGGCGGCCGAAGTACTCGATCTCGCCCGACGGCAGTCGCCGTCCGACGTCGCCGCTTCGGTACAGCCGCTCCCGAGGGCGAAACGGGTGTGGGACAAAGCGTTGACCGGTCAGTTCCGGCTGCCCCAGGTAGCCCTTTGCCAGCCCGGGACCGGCCACGCAGATCTCGCCGCGCACACCGAGCGGGACCAGGTTGCCGGCAGCGTCGGTGAGCAGGCACTCGAGGTCGGGTATCGGGCGTCCGATCCGCGAACCCCGCCCGCCCAGCACATCCTCGCGGCGCAATCGACGAAACGTCACATGCACCGTCGTCTCGGTGATGCCGTACATGTTGATCAGGTCGGGATGGGAATCGCCGTGTGCCTCGATCCAGGGGATCAGGTCCGAGGACGTCAGCCTTTCGCCGCCAAAGATCACGTAGCGCAAATACAGCGGTGTGTCGGCCTCGGCGTCAGCGTCGCGCAGCAGTCGAAACGCGGACGGCGTCTGGTTGAGTACGGTGATCCGCTCACGTGACAGCAATTCGCGAAACGCGCGCGGGGTCCGGGTCTCCAGATAGGGCACCATCACCACGCATCCGCCGTACAGAAGCGGTCCCCACAGCTCCCAAACCGAGAAGTCGAAGGCGATGGAGTGGAACATCGTCCAACGGTCCGCGCTGGTGAACTCGAAGAGCCCCTCGGTCGCGCTGAACAGCCGCATCACATTGGCGTGGGTAACCTCGACACCCTTGGGGCGGCCGGTCGAGCCCGAGGTGTAGATGACATAGGCGACGTCGTCGTCGTTCACCTCGATGTCGACCCCGGTCCCGGGCTGGTCGGAGAGGTCCAGCGCATCCAGCTGCAGGATCGGCGCGTCATGGTCGGCCACCACGTGTTGAAGCGCGGTCTCGGTGAGGATTGCCGTCGGGGCGCAGTCGCACAGCACGAGTTCGGCTCGTTGCGGTGGCCAGCTCGGGTCCAGCGGCACATAGGCGGCGCCGGTCTTGATGATGGCCAGTACCGCAATGGGTATCAGCGGGGTGCGTTCGAGCAGCATCGCGACCTTGTCACCGGGGCGCACGCCACCGGCGATCAGTAACCTGGCCAGCCGGTTCGACTCGGCGTCCAGCTGGGCATAGGTCAGCCCACGCCCCAGGAACCGGACGGCTTCGGCGTCCGGATCAACTCGCACCCGGTCCTCGAACCATCGGTGCAGCGCAGGGTGTGCGGGCCGAATCTCGCGGCGTCCATCCAGAGCCCGCAACTGGTCGGTCTCGCCCTGGGTGAGCATGGAGAACTCGGCCAACGTGGCGTCGGGTTGGGTGAGACCCGCGGCCAGCAGTGTCACCAGATGAGCGGCCATCCGCGCGATGCTCTGTGCGTCCCACAACGCATCGCGGTATTCGAACACCAGCCGCAATGCGGTCCCATCGGACTGCAAGGACAGCGAAAGCCAGAACAGCGAACGGCCGGGGTCGTGTGGCACCGGGGTGACGTCGAGCCCGTCCAGCGTCGGCCGATAGGAGCCGGGGACCTCCGGAACGAACGCCGCCTCGATCAGCGACGCGGCCTTGTCCCGCGCCGCGAACCGCTCCCGCAGCTCTTCGAAGGGCACGTCGGCGTGGGCCGTCGTCGCGGCCAGCCGCTCGGCGGTCGCGGTCGTCAGCGACCGCAAGGTGAGCGCCGGCGAGAAATCCGCGCGCACCGGCAGGAGGTTTGCGAAATATCCGATCGCGGCCTCGGACACCCCGGCGGGGCGGGCCGGGAACGGCAGCCCAACCAGCAACGCGTCTTGCTGGGAGTAGCGGTGCAGCAGGTACTGCCACATCGCCAGCACCACCGTGGACCGCTGCACCTGGATCTGCGCCGCGAACCGGTCCAGCCGCTCGAGCACATCATCGGGCAGCGGCGATTCGAACCTGGCCCCGGAAAACGACGCCACCGACGGCGCCGGGAAATCAGTGGGAAGCTCCAGGCGACCCGGGAGGCCGGAGAGCATCTCGTCCCAGAACGGCAGGTCGGTTTCCTCCAGCCGATGGCGGGGTTGGGCGGACTCGGCCAGGGCCAGCTGCCCCATGGTCGGCGCGACGGGGGGTTCATCATCGAGCGGCCCGTCGCCCAGGGCGCCGTAGAGCCGGGACAGTTCGGCCAAGATCGTCGCCCCGGCCCAATCATCGGCAACGATTTGGTGGTAGTTGAGTCCGAGCACCACCCGGTCGTCGGCCAGCCGAAGAATGAGCGCACGCAGCGGAGAGTCGGTGGTGATGTCGATCGGTCTGGCGGCATCCGCGCAGACCAGCTCTCGCAGTAGCGATTCCTGATCGCTTGGGTCATGGCCGCGCAGATCGCGGACTTGCACCGGCTCGGCATCCCCGATTATCTGGACCGGCCCGGTCGCGCGTTCGGGGAATCTGGTCCGCAGCACGGGGTGGCGCTGTGCAAGGAGCTCCAGGGCGTCGTGCAACCGCTCGACGTCAACCTTGCCGCGCAGGTCGAAATACCGCTGCGCACACAGTTCCGGGCCACCCGCGTTCCTCCGGTCGAGCAGCCAGATCCGCAGCTGGGCATGGGTCAGCGGGGCTGGGGTGACCGCAACGAAGGCCCCACCGCCCACGGCGTAGTCCTCGATGCGGCATTCGGGTGTTCGGGTGAGCGAACCGATGGTCGCGACCAGCTCGGCCGCCAGCCGTTCGGCCGTGGCCGCTTTGAACAGCTCGCGGTCGTATTCCAGGAAACCGCCCAGCGTTTTCCCGTCGTCGGCAAACGACGCCACCAAGTCGAATTTGGCCGACCCCGGGTCGACCGCCACGTGACTGACCTCGGCACCCTCGATGCGCACCGGGGCGATATCGCCGTCGAACAACGTGACCACGGCCTGGAAGATCGGGTTGCGGGTACCAGCGCGCTCCGCGCGGACCACATTGACGATGTCGGGGAATGCCAAAGCACTGTGGTCGACCATGGCTTGGACCTCATCGCGGGCGCGGACGACCAGGTCGGCGAACGTGGGGTTGTCGCGCAGCCGGCAGCGCAACGGCAGGGTGCTGGCGAAGTTGCCGATCACGTTCTCGATGCCGGAATGCTCACGCCCGGCGGTCACGCCGCCGATCACGATGTCGCGCTGGCGGCCACGGCTGGCGATCCACGCCATGAAGGCCGCGACCAGCACGCTGTACGGGGTCGCGCCATGCTCGCGAGCCAGTGCTCGCACCGCCGCCCGGTCGTCGTCGTCGATCACGATCGGCACTCGCGCCCCGCGGAAGCTACCCCGCAGCGGGCGCGGGAAATCCCTGGGCAGATCGATCGCCGGCGGCGCATCGCGCAGATACTCACTCCAATAGCCCTCCAGCGCCGCGCGGTCGCCGGAGGTGATTTGCCCGGCCACCCAGTGGTGGTAGTCGATTGGTTGCAGGCTTAGCTGGAGCAGCCGCGCTGCCCTACCCAGCGCCGCGTAGGCCTTGCTCAGCTCGGCGTTGAGCAGTCCGGCGGCCGACCACCCGTCGGCGGCGATGTGGTGCACGCTCCAGGCCAGGTAGTGGTCATCGGCGCCGAGCGCGATGAGCAGCACTCGGATGGGTAGATCCTTTTGCAGGTCGAATGGGCGCGCCCCCAGTTCGGCGATGAGCTCGTGGGCGCGGGCATCGCCGTCGTCTTGGCCGCCGCCGCAAAGGTCGGCATGTTCGATCGGCGCGGCGCCGCCGGGTGCCAGCACAACCTGGACCGGCTGCCCCTGCTGATAGGGGAAGATCGTCCGCAGCGCCTCGTGCCGCCCGAGCACCGCGGCGAACGCGGCTTCCAAGCGTCGAGTGTCCACCTCGCCACGAATGTGCACGGCCTCGACGATGTTGTAGGCCGACATCGTCGGTGCCAGCTGCTGCAGGTACCACAGATTGGCCTGCATGGGTGCCAGCGGCAGGGGCGCCCGCCGGTCCACGGGCGCCGGTTCAAGCATCTCGACCTCGGCGGCGGTGGCGACCTGTCGCAGTTTCTGCTCGATGAGGTCTTGCAGGCCGGTCGGGGTCCCGGCCGAAACGAAGTCGCGCATCTGCAGGACCACGCCCATCCGTTCACGCACCCGCATGATCACCCGCAACGCAGCAAGGGAATGCCCACCGATGCGGAAGAAGTCCGCATTGGGATCGAGGACGGGCCGGCCGAGGATCTCTTCCCAGATTCTGGCCAGTCCGATCAGTCGCTGCGGCACATCGCGCACATCGGCGTCAGCATCGGCAGCACCGACAGCACCGGCGAAGGGAACGGCTGGTAGCGCGGCCATATCCACCTTGCCGGTCGAGGTGCGGGGAAGCGAGTCCAGCACCATCACCGCGGCCGGAACCATCGTGGCGGGCAACTTGGTGCGGCAGGTCTTGAGCACGGCCTCCAGATCCAGCTCCATGTTCGGGGAGTCGGAAATGAGATAGGCGGCCAGGGCCTTGTCGCCGGGCGCGCGCTCTTTGACGGTGACCACCGCATGCTGCACACCCGGGTGCTCACACAGGGTTCGCTCGATCTCTGCCGGTTCTATCCGCACGCCATGCACCTTGAGCTGCCGGTCCATCCGACCGAGGAACTCCAGCGTCCCGTCGGGTCTTTGGCGTACCCGATCACCGGTGCGATAGACCCGGGCACCGGGATGCGCGCAGCGGACGTCGCGGCGGAAACGCTGCGCGGTGATGGCCGGGGAGCCGAGGTAGCCCATCGTGACGCCGGCACCGCCGATCCACAGCTCGCCTTCGCCCCCCGGGGCGGCCAGCGCGCCCTCCGGATCGACAACGTAGAGGCACGCGTTGGCGATCGGACGTCCGATAGGCGCCCAGGATGCCTCGTCGGCGACTTCGACACGCCAGAAGGTCGCATCGATGGTCGTCTCGGTCGGTCCGTACAGATTCACCAGCTCGGCGTGGGGCAACACGGCGGCAAACCGCCGGCACAGCGCCAGCGACAACGGTTCACCACCGCAGAACACGTAGCGCAAGGTCATGCACTGGCCAAGATCGGGCTCCTCGAGCAGCACATCCAGCTGCGAGGGAACGATCTGCAGCATCGTGATGCTCGACTGCCTGACGCGTTGGACGATAGAGTGCGGATCCCACTCCCCCGGGTTGAACACCAGCCGGGCACCGGCCACCAGCGGGCCGAAGATCTCCCACATGAAGATGTCGAATGTGGGTGCGGCCGTCTGCAGCAACGCATCATCGCCGCCAAGGCCGAATTCGTCGCACCGCCACAGCAGCTGATTGCAGAATGCACGGTGCGAACTGGTCACCGCTTTGGAGCGGCCGGTAGAACCCGACGTGAAGTTGAGGTAGGCCGGCTCAGCAGGATCGAGCTGGGGCGGCGGCATCGACGCGACCGCTGCGCCGGCGCGGTCGGCCGCGATCAGCTCGGGTGCGTTGACCGGAACCAATGGCCGGGTCTGATCGTCGACGACAACGCGACTGACACCGGCATCGGTGATCATGTCCGCGACGGCCAGGTGAACGCTGCGCCCGAGGAAGACGCCGATGGCATCACCGGGTCGGACCCCCGCCGCGGCTAGGTGTTCGGCGAACGCGTCGACCCGCTCGCCCAGCTCGGCATAGGTGACCGTGGCCCCGTGAACGTCTTCAATGGCGATGGCCTGGGGGGTGCGCTCGATCTGGGCGGCAACGAGTTCGTGAATGCTGTGATCCCCGCCCGGCCGCCGGGGACCGACGATCGGTTCAGCCTCCCGCCGGCGAAGCGGATGCAGGGCCGGGTCAACCTCGGCGTCGCCGGCGAGAAATTCATCAAGCGTGCCGACCGCATCGGCGTAGGCAGGTAGCGCCTGTTCGTAGCCGCTGGCGTGCTCGTCTCGCCCGCCCACCTTGGTCCGTTCGAAACCCCAACCCCGCTCGATGAGCGCCTGCGCCGCCGACCCTTGCGGTGCCACCGCCGCAAGGATCGCCCAGCCCCCAAGCCGGCCCAGGTCGTGAAAATTGTTGACCGAGGTATCGGCAGCGAGTTCGTCCACGATTTCCCGCAGCCGGTTTGCCGCATCGCGGCCTGAGCCGCGGCTGGCCATCCAGTCATAGACGGTGTCCGATCGCGCGGCCAAGCGAGCGCCCAGTTCGGTCAGCAGGGCTTCCGAAGGCCCCTCCCCGATCCGCAGGAACCGGACGTCTCGCATCAATGCGGCGACCCGGTTGCGCTCCACGTAGCCGCGCCATCCCAGCGTCTGCATCGCGTTGTCGGTGGCGTGATAGGCGAACTCGGAGGCGGCGACCTTGAGCGTCAGGAAGATCTCTTGCGGGGTGTCGGGCTCGGTCGCGACGACGCCGAGCAGGGCCTCGATCGATTCGATCTCTGCGGCGATGCGCGCCGTGCGGCGCTGGACAACCGGGTCGGTGATGAGCAGGCCGGTGCTCACCTCCCGTTGTGACGCGAAGCGGTAGATCAACTGCGCGCATCGCTTCATCACGCCCAGGCCAATCGCGCCGGCGCTAGCGCGGCCGATCCGCAGGCCCTGGTCGATCACCTCGAGCCCATCGCCAATCCCGCCGAGGATCTGCCAGGGCGCTACCCGCACCCCATCGAAGCGGATGCCCGACACCGGAACGGACCGCAATCCGAAGGTTCTCTCAGGGGGCAGCACGCTGACCCCCGGACTGTCAGCCGGGATCGCCACCGCGGTCAACGCGGTGCCACCGTCGACGGCGAACGGCACCAGAGTCACGAACACGCCGGTGCATCCCGCACCGGTAATGCAGGATTTCGCGGCGCTGATCACCCAGTCGGAGCCGTCGGGGATCGCTGTGCTGACCAGTTCACGCAGGTTGGAACCGGACACGCTGGGCTCGGTGATCGCCAGGGAACCCAGCAGCCGGGCGGTGCGCATCGGATCGATGAATCGCTGACGGGCTTGGCTGCTGCCATGGAGCAAGACGGTCTGCATCGCACCGTGATGTACCGCGAGCAGGGCCGCATGGCCGACATCGATGCCACCGACGCGCTCCACGATCGCACTGAGCTCGGCGAGATCGACCGCGGATCCGTCGGCTCCGGCACTGATGTGTCCGAAGTGTCCCGCGTCGGCGAGTTCATGCAACGACCGATCAAGGGTCAACGATGCCGAAGCCGCTACCCACCGGGCTGCCTGGTCCCCGTCGTCCTCACCAGGGCATTGCGAGACCGTCGGGGTACCAGCCGTCATATGAAACTCCTCAGCTCATTCGCCACGGCTACCTGCCACGCGACACAAGGGCGGCGCGCATTCCCTGCCCAGGGGGACCACAAGACCGCGCGATGCGGTCACGCCCCTTTAGGTACATGGCTATGTTGTCATTGTCAACGTGAAATATTGATATTGGCGACTTGACATTGGCTACACGGCTCGGCGTGAAGTTAGCTGAATGTTCCGATTGGCGAGGCGGCAGACGGCGGGCTGCCGCGACGCAGAGCCAGAACGATCAATTACTAGCAGGTCATAGCTTTTTGCTCGCGGCGCCGGTATTCAATAGAGGATTCGACGCAACGCCGCTGATCGGCAAACGTAGTTAGCCTGTGACGTCCGTAACACAGCGGATCTTCCGGCAAGAGCCACGATCAGCGCGTCAGAACGAGACAAGCAGGCGTTAGTCGGCAAACTTTGATGAGCCACCGGTATCGGTAGCCGAACGGCGTCCCGACGCTGCGGAACTGCGGCACGCCAACGTCGATAAGCTGGGCCGAATCTCCCGCCACGGGTTGGCCTACCTGTCGACCGAAGGGCCGGACCCGCCTCGTTGACTTACCATGAGCTAACGCGTGGCGGCTCAGGGCCAACTCGTACGATGCTCGAATGAGTGAACGCTCGCAGTATCACCATGGCGGTCTGCGCGACGCGATCCTGACCGAAGCGGCCACCCTGGTCGCCGAGCGCGGAGTTGGCGCCGTGTCGGTGCGTGAGCTGGCCCGCCGCGCTGGCGTGTCGCACAATGCCTATGGCCACCACTTCACCGACCGGCGCGGATTGTTCACCGCACTAGCGGCGCAAGGCTTCATGTTGCTTGCCGAAGCACTGCGTGAGGCCCGCGGAAACTTCCTCGACGGTGCCCGCGCCTACGTCCGCTTTGCGATCGGGCATCCGGGCCACTACGCGGTGATGTTCGACTGGTCCCTGATCGACCGCACGGATAGCGATCTGGCCGCCGCGCACGCGGCCGCCTCGATGGAGCTCGCCCGGGGCGCCTCACTGCTCCAAGATCCAAAAGCCGTGGCGGATCGCCACGGCGCCGAACTCGCGGCTTGGTCGCTCATCCATGGCTTCTCGATGCTGTGGCTCAACGGCGTGCTGCCGTCGGACCCGGGCGAATGCACGGATCCGATCGCAACTGCGGAGCGGGTCGCGCTCATGTTGTTCGAGACGTGACATCGGTCAACGGACACTAGGGCACGCGAAAACCGGCCGCGAACGGGACGCGCGGCCGCGCTTACTCGAGCTGATCGCGCAGCCGCGCCAGGGACTTGGCCAGCAGCCGCGAGACGTGCATCTGTGAGATGCCCACCCGTTCGGCGATCTGCGTTTGTGTCATCGAGTCGAAAAACCTCAGCACCAGAACCGTTCGCTCCCGCTCGGGCAGCGCCTCGAGCAAGGGACGAAGCGACTCGCGATCTTCGATCCGATCCAAACCGGCGTCCATGTCACCCAACGTGTCCGCGATAGCGCGGGCGTCGTCGTCCTCGCTACCGCTACCGCTGTCAATGGACAAGGTGTTGTAGGAGCTGCCCGCTACCAAGCCCTCGACTACCTCGGCTCGGTCCATCTCGAGCTCGGCGGCAAGTTCGGTCGCGGTGGGCGCCCTGCCCAGCCGCTGCGACAGCTCGGCGGTGGCCGCGCCCAACCGCAGATGCAGTTCCTTCAGCCGCCGCGGAACCTTGACCGACCAACTGTTGTCGCGGAAATGCCGCCGGACCTCGCCCATGATGGTGGGCACCGCGAACGAGACGAAATCCGAACCCGTCTCGACATCGAAGCGGACCACCGCGTTGAACAGCCCGACCCTCGCGACCTGAACCAGGTCATCGCGTGGTTCGCCACGTCCCTCGAACCGCCGGGCGATGTGATCGGCCAACGGCAAGCAGCGCTCGACGATCGTGTCGCGGTGGCGCTGGAAATTCGGTGAGTCGGCATCGAAGGTGGCCAACTCACGAAACATCTCCGGGACATCGGCGTATTCGTTGGGTCGTGAAGAGGAACCGCCGGCAGTTCGGGAGGTCACCTGCCGGAGGCCACCCTTCGAGCCGTCAACATGATGCCGAACACGCTGCCGGCTGCCTCAGGTGGGCGACCATCGTGAAATGTCTGAACATCGTCGGCCAGCGATGTCAGCACATGCCAGCTGAAACTTCCCGGCGCCACCACGTCGTGCGTACCGCACGCGGCAGAGGCCTGGACCACAAGTTCGTCGTCGCGCGGGTCCACCACCAGGGTCAGCGTGGCGTCCGGTGTGGCCGAACGGATCAGCCGAGTACACACCTCGTCGACTGCCAGCCGCAGGTCTGCCACAGCGTCGAAATCCAAGTCTTCAAACGTGCCGATGGCACCAACCAGGGTGCGCAGCATCGACAGGTTCTCCAAGCGCGCAGCAACGTTGAGTTCGACGGCACGGTGGCCGCGTTCGCGCTTGTTGATGCGCGGATCCGCATCGGTCATCTGGCCTCCCGGCAATTTTGCACCGACAGTACTCTCGCTTTGAGTCCCGCTTTGGGCCCAGCGTTGCAGCCGGTTGGTCATGATCGCCACCGGGTATTCAACCAGCTACCGGCGAGGCGGGCGGGACCGACACAGTCCGGACGCGCCGGCTCGAGCAAATCGCGATGTTTGCCGGGATGACGTCGGTCGTCGTGATCGTGGTCGCAGTGGAAATCTAGGTCGGTGCTTTGGCGATTTTGTCCCCCATGATGGGGTGACAACGCGGACGCAACAATGCCGGTACTCATCATGGTTTAGACCTGATACCCAGTCGCTACCGCCGGTAAAACCGCGAATCGATTTTCGATTGCATGTTTCTTCGCGCACCGGGTACCGCCGAGATGCCCCACCCCCGCAGCCGCGACAAACACCAACAAGCACCGGCGCGGCAGGGGGGCGGACTCCGCAGCCGCCAAGCGACGACGGGGTGCTCACCAATGGCGTCTAGCTGGCCAGCCGCTGTCGACGGACTTCGGGGTGTTCGCTGTACCGGCGATCGGCAATCCTGCGAACCCGTCGATGCTCGAACGCCAGCCAGATCAAACCGACCACGGCGACAGTGAGCGCGACCACGCCGGAAGCCATGCCCTCGGAGTGATGCCCGGTACCGAAGGCCGCCAGCGACCCGACGCCGCCGATTACGCCCGCCACGACCAAGAGGTACCCAGGCCAGTGCAGCACGTCGATCAGCGACTCGCCTGCGAGTGGCCGCGTCGTCCGCAAGTGGTCGACGGGGTCACGATAGGTGTCCCCCATGGCTCCTCCTCTACTATCCCGTTCTATCCCGCGATTGCTGCCATTACCAGGCATTACCTTCAACGGTAGAACTCCCCGAACAGGATGTGGAGTGATCAGGGCAAATTATTTGTCAAAGTGCCAGTACCGGACCCGCAATTGACGGAACGCCCAGGGAAAGAGCCACCACCATCAGCGTCAGCAAAAACCAGCCGGCGCCGTGCCACCCCCACCAGGTGCCCCCGTCACGCCACACGCGATAGGTGCGCACGAAGGCCCATATCCCGCTGGCGAACAGGATCGCCGGCGCCCCGAGCGCGAGCAAGGTGCGCTCGGGCATGCCACACGCCGCGGTGTCGACTCCTGCGCGTCCGCCGCACGTACTGACCCATAACGCCGCCATGATGAGGAAGCCGACGACAGCGCTGGCCGCCAGGGCCGCAAAGCGGATAGCAGCTCGGACCTCTTCGTCATCCTGTCCGAGGCGATCACCGTCCGATCGCTCATGCACCCTTTGCATCCTGAACCCCAATCCTGCGTTCTGCGGATACACAGCAAACCGAATACCCCGCCGGGAGCTGGGATAAACAGCGCGCGGCTCAGGTCATAGCCGATAATGCGCTACGCACGGCCGCAATTGCCAGATCGATTTCGTCGCGACCGACGGTGAGCGCGGGACGAAATCGCACACTGACCTTACCGGCCGGCAACGCAATGACCGCCCGCTGCCACAGACGCTGAATCAATTCGTCGCGATCGGCGGTGGTCGGCAGGTCGAAGGCGCACATCAGGCCACGCCCACGGGGATGCAGAACCACCGCCGGCAGGTCCTTGGCCAGCTCGTCGAATTGGGCACGCAGGTAGCGACCCTGCTCGGCCGCGTTATCGACCAATCCTTCGGCCTCGATCACTTCCAGAATGCGGCGGGCGCGCACCATGTCGGTGAGATTGCCGCCCCAGGTCGAGTTGAGCCGCGACGAGGCGGCAAACACGTTGTCGACGATCTCGTCGACCCGGCGGCCGGCCATCACCCCGCACACCTGGGTCTTCTTGCCGAACGCCACCACATCGGGTTTCACCCCGAGCTGCTGGTAAGCCCAGGGGGTACCGGTCATTGCGCAACCCGTCTGGACCTCGTCGAAGATCAGCAGCGCATCGTGCTCGTCGCAGAGCCGTCGCATCGCCCCGAAGAACTCGGGCCGGAAATGCCGGTCACCACCTTCACCTTGAATGGGTTCGGCGATAAAGCAGGCAATGTCGTGCGGGTGCGCCTCGAACGCGGCGCGGGCCTGAGCCAAGGACTCCGCCTCCACGGCATCCATGTCGGCATCCGGCCGAATGTATGGAGCATCGATGCGCGGCCAGTCGAACGTCGGGAAGCGGGCGACATTGACCGGCTTGGTGTTGGTCAGCGACAACGTGTAGCCGCTGCGGCCGTGAAACGCCCCGCGCAGGTGCAACACCTTGGTGCCCAGCCCCGCATCGATACCGAGTGCCTGGTTGTGCCGGCTCTTCCAGTCGAAAGCCACCTTCAGCGCGTTTTCGACAGCCAATGCGCCACCGTCGACGAAGAACAGGTGCGGCAGTGCCGGGTCGCCCAGCACTCGCACGAAGGTCTGGACGAAGCGCGCCATCGGCACCGAGTACACGTCGGCGTTGCTGGGCTTGTTCAGCGCCGCCTCGAGTAGTTCGGCGCGGAACTGCTCGTCCTCGGCCAACCCCGGGTGGTTCATCCCCAATGCCGACGAGGCGAAGAAAGTGAACATGTCCAGGTAGCGCCGACCGGTTCGGGCGTCGACCAGATACGAGCCGGCGGATTGGGACAGATCGAGCACCAGGTCGAAGCCATCGACCAGCATGCTGCGCCCCAGCACCTCCTGGACGTCATCTGCTTCTATTTGCTGGCATGCAGGCACGGTGGATCTCACGGCGGCGGTCATGCCGACCATGCTAGCGTGTTATTTACGAAAACATGACCCTTGGGCCGGAAAGATTATGGTATAAACTGCCGATAACTGTAAAAAGTATTCAAAATGATGGCGCTTCGCGTGCGCACGTTAGCGGTCGCCCGGATCCGCTGCAGCAGGTCCTCCAGCGCCCGCGCGGAGACAACCCGCACCAGCAGGACATAGCTCTCTTCACCGGCCACCGAATGACACGACTCAACCTCATGGATGTGTTCCAGACGGGCGGGCGCATCATCGGGTTGGGAAGGATCAAGAGGAGTAATCGCCACGAACGCCGATAGAAAGTGCCCCACCGACTCGGGGTCGACGCGCGCTGAGTACCCGGTCACCACACCGCGTGACTCCAGTCTGCGCACCCGCGACTGGACCGCCGAGACCGAAAGACCGGCACTGGCCGCCAGCTCCGCAAGGGTCGCACGCCCGTCGGAGACCAGCTGGCGCACCAGGATCCGGTCGATGTCGTCGAGCGTCTCACCCATGGGCGCAGACTATCGCAGCAGCCAGGGCACACCATGAGTTCGACGAATAAGCTGGCTACCTGGGAACTGCGGGCCCGCTTCGCCGCGGGACTGTCGGCCATGTACGCCGGCGAAGTCCCCGCATACAGCACGCTGGTGGACGTCACCGCAGAGGTGAACCGTGACTGTGTGGCAGCGCACTCCGGCGCCGAACGGCTGGGATCACTGCAGCGGGTCACCGCCGAGCGCCACGGCGCCATCCGGGTGGGCAGCCCCGCCGAACTTGCCGCCGTCGCCGACCTGTTCGCCGCGTTCGGCATGTTCGCGGTGGGCTTCTACGACCTGCGCTCGGCCCGGTCGCCGATTCCCGTGGTATCCACCGCATTCCGCCCAATCGACGCCGAAGAATTGGCGAACAACCCCTTTCGGGTGTTCACCTCGATGCTGGCCACCGGCGACAGCCGGTTCTTCGATTCCGGGCTGCGCGCGCGAGTGCTGACATTTCTGGGCCGCCGGCAGCTGTTCGACCCCGCGCTGCTGGCCCAGGCCCGGGTGATCGCCGCCGAAGGCGGCTGCGACGCCGCGCAGGCACCGGACTTCGTCGCCAAAGCCGTGGCGGCGTTCGCGCTCTCGCGCGAGCCGATCGACAAGGCGTGGTACGACGAGCTCTCGCGGGTATCGGCGGTGGCGGCCGACATCGCGGGGGTCGGCTCGACCCACATCAACCACCTCACGCCACGCGTGCTCGACATCGACGACCTCTACGCGAGGATGACCGGGCGCGGCATCACCATGATCGAGGCGATCCAGGGTCCGCCGCGCACCGTCGGACCCGCGGTGCTGTTGCGCCAGACGTCGTTTCGCGCATTGGCCGAGCCGCGACTGTTCCGCGGTGCCGATGGCACCGTCACCGAAGGCAGCCTGCGGGTGCGGTTCGGCGAGGTCGAGGCGCGCGGCGTCGCGCTGACGCGACGCGGACGGGAGCGCTACGACGCCGCGATGGCACGGCTCGCCGGCGCCGGGGACCCAGCCACGATCTGGAGCGACCACTTTCCGGCGACCGATGCCGAAATGGCGGCGCAGGGTCTGGCCTATTACCGCGGCGGTGACCCGTCGGCGCCTATCGTCTATGAGGACTTCCTGCCCGCCTCGGCGGCCGGCATCTTCCGCTCCAACCTGGACGGCGATACCCGCACCGGGCAGGCGGCCGGCGCCGTGGACAGCGACCCCGATTACCACGTGGGGTGGCTGGCCGGGGCCATCGACCGCGACATTCACGACCCGTACTCGCTCTACGATGCACTCGCCACCGAGCGGGCGCGATGACGGTGCACGGCGCAGCGACAATCGGCAACAAGCAGCCACAGACAGCGACAAACAGTGAAAAGGAGCGAGCGGGGCCAATGACCCACTCAGATGAGCTACGTAACCGGGTACGCAAGGCGTTCGAGGCGATCGGCGTGACCGCCAGCCTCGACGAGCCGGGCGGACACGGGATGCCGTCGAGCACGCCTATCACCTGCGAGACGCTGTTCACCCTGACCGCCACCACTGCCGAACAGACCGAGCGCAGCATCGCCGACGCGCAGGCCGCGTTCACCCAATGGCGAAGCACGCCGGCGCCGGTGCGCGGCGCATTGGTGGCCCGCCTCGGTGAGTTGATCAGCGCACACAAGCACGACCTGGCCGAGCTGGTGACGATCGAAGTCGGCAAGACCGGCTCCGAGGCGCTGGGCGAAGTGCAGGAAATGATCGATATCTGCGAGTTCGCGGTCGGCCTGTCCCGCCAGCTCTACGGTCTCACCATCGCCTCCGAGCGCCCCGGGCACCGGCTCATGGAGACCTGGCATCCGCTCGGTGTGGTCGGCGTGATCACCGCGTTCAACTTCCCGGTTGCGGTTTGGGCATGGAACACCGCGGTGGCGCTGGTGTGCGGCGACACCGTGCTGTGGAAGCCCTCGGAGCTGGCGCCATTGACGGCGCTGGCCTGCCAGGCACTGCTGACCCGGGCCGCGGCCGACGTCGGCGCGCCGCCGTCGGTGGGCGCTGTGGTGCTGGGTGGGGCCGAGCTGGGCGAACAACTCGTCGATGACCCGCGCATCGCGTTGCTGTCCGCGACGGGTTCGGTGCGCATGGGCCAGCAGGTGGGGCCCCGGGTCGCCCGGCGATTCGGCCGGGTACTGCTGGAACTGGGCGGCAACAACGCGGTCATTGTGACGCCATCGGCCGACCTGGACCTGGCGGTGCGGGGCATCGTGTTCGCCGCCGCCGGTACCGCCGGGCAGCGCTGCACCAGCCTGCGCCGCCTGATCGTGCACAGCTCCGTGGCCGACGATGTGGTGGCGCGCGTCGTCGCCGCCTGCCGCACGCTGCCCGTCGGCGACCCGTGCGATCCGGCGACCCTGATCGGCCCGCTGATCCATGAGACCGCCTACCGCGACATGCTGGGCGCGCTGGACCAGGCGCGCGCCGAGGGCGGCGAGGTGATCGACCCCAACCCGCGCCGCGACGGCCCCGCGGGCGGCTATTACGTCGCACCGGCGGTGGTCCGGATGCCGGCGCAGACCGCCATTGTGGCGACCGAAACCTTCGCCCCCATCCTCTATGTCCTCACCTACGACGATCTAGATGACGCGATCGCGCTCAACAATGCTGTACCGCAGGGACTCTCGTCGGCGATCTTCACCAACGACCTGCGTGAGGCCGAGCGCTTCCTGGCCGCATCCGACTGCGGGATCGCCAACGTCAACATCGGGACATCGGGCGCGGAGATCGGCGGGGCGTTCGGCGGCGAGAAGCAGACCGGCGGCGGCCGCGAGTCCGGTTCGGATGCCTGGAAGGCGTATATGCGCCGCGCCACCAACACCATCAACTACTCCACCGAGCTGCCGCTGGCCCAGGGCGTCCAGTTTGGGTGAGCCTGCGCGCTAGCGGAGGGCGTTGGCCGCGTGAGTAGTATCTTCCCCATGGCGACAGCCAGAAGGCGGTTATCCCCCGAGGATCGACGCGCTGAACTGCTCGCCCTGGGGGCGGAAGTTTTCGGCAAGCGACCTTACGACGAGGTCCGCATCGATGAGATTGCGGAGCGCGCCGGGGCTTCGCGCGCGCTGATGTATCACTACTTCCCGGACAAACGGGCGTTCTTCGCGGCGGTCGTCAAGGACGAGGCGGATCGGCTCTACGAGGCCACCAGCATCGAGTCCCCCGTCGGAATGACGATGTTCGAGGAGATCCGCCTCGGCGTGTTGGCCTACATGGCCTACCACCAACACAACCCGGAGGCCGCCTGGGCCGCCTACGTGGGCCTGGGACGCTCCGATCCGGTTCTGCTGGGCATCGATGACGAGGCCAAGAACCGCCAGATGGAACACATCATGACCCGGATCGGCCAAGTCGTGAGCGGCATTCCGGGCAGCACCGCGCTGGACCAGCATGTCGAGCGTGACCTGCGGGTGATCATCTACGGCTGGTTGGCGTTCACCTTCGAAATCTGCCGCCAGCGGATCATGGACCCCGGCACCGACGCCGACCGCCTCGCCGACGCCTGTGCCCACACGCTGCTGGACTCGATCGCGCGGGTGCCCGAGATTCCCGGCGAGCTCGCCGAGGCGATGGCGACCGCCCGACACACGCCGCAATAGTTTTTGTCGGTGCCCGTTGGCACCATGGCTAGGTGAGCACCGCGCGCCCCGAACCCCTGGGCCCCGAACCCCTGGGGCGGTTCAGCGCGATCACTCGCGAATGGTTCACCAACACCTTCGCCGCGCCCACCCCAGCACAGGCCAGCGCCTGGGCCGCCATCGCGGCCGGCGACAACACGTTGGTGATCGCCCCGACCGGCTCGGGTAAGACGCTCGCCGCGTTCCTGTGGGCCCTGGACAGCCTGGCCCGTTGCCCCGACCGCACGGCCGGCACCCGGGTGCTCTACGTATCGCCGCTGAAGGCCCTGGCGGTCGATGTGGAGCGCAACCTGCGCACGCCGCTGGCCGGGCTCACCCGGCTTGCCGAACGCCGGGGTCTGCCCCCACCGCAGATCAGCGTCGGGGTCCGCTCCGGGGACACACCGCCGGCGGTGCGCCGCCAACTCATCACGCGACCGCCCGACGTGCTGATCACCACCCCGGAGTCGCTGTTTCTGATGTTGACCTCGGCCGCACGCGAGACGTTGGCCGGGGTGCAGACCGTCATCGTCGACGAGATCCACGCGATCGCGGCCACCAAGCGCGGAGCGCACCTGGCGCTATCCCTGGAGCGACTCGACCAACTGGCCCCCGATCGCCGCGTCGGGCCCCCCGCGCAGCGCATCGGGCTATCGGCGACCGTACGACCGCCCGAGGAACTCGCCCGGTTCCTGTCCGGATCGGCGCCGACCACCATCGTCGCCCCGCATTCGGCCAAGACCTTCGACCTCGCGGTGCAGGTTCCGGTGGCTGACATGGCCAACTTGGCGAACAACACCATCTGGCCCGATGTGGAGTCTCGGTTGGTCGACCTCATCGAGTCGCACAACTCGACCATCGTGTTTGCCAATTCGCGGCGACTAGCCGAACGGCTCACCGCACGGCTCAACGAGATTCACGCGGAGCGGTCCGGCATGACGCTCCCGTCGGAGGCCAACACGCAGGTCGCCGGCGGCGCCCCGGCCCAGATCATGGCCAGTGGGCAGACCTTCGGCGCTGCGCCCCTGCTGGCCCGGGCCCACCACGGTTCGGTCAGCAAGGAACAGCGCGCCCAGGTCGAGGAGGACCTCAAACGCGGAGCGCTCAAGGCGGTGGTGGCAACCTCGAGCCTGGAACTCGGGATCGACATGGGGGCTGTCGATCTGGTGATTCAGGTGGAAGCACCGCCGTCGGTGGCCAGCGGCCTGCAACGCATCGGGCGGGCCGGCCACCAGGTCGGCGAGGTTTCCCGCGGGGTGCTGTTCCCCAAGCACCGCACCGACCTACTCGGCTGCGCGATCAGCGTGCAGCGCATGCGCACCGGCCAGATCGAGACCATGCGGGTGCCGGCCAACCCGCTGGACATCCTGGCCCAGCACACGGTCGCCGCCGCCGCCCTGGAGCCGCTCGACGCCGATCAATGGTTCGACACCGTGCGCCGCAGCGCTTCCTTCGCCACCCTGCCGCGCAGCGTCTTCGAGGCCACGCTGGATCTGCTGTCGGGCAAGTATCCGTCCACCGAATTCGCCGAGTTGCGCCCACGACTGGTCTACGACCGCGGAACCGGAACGCTGACCGCACGCCCCGGGGCGCAGCGCCTGGCCGTCACCTCCGGCGGCGCCATCCCCGACCGCGGCCTGTTCACCGTCTACCTGGCCAGCGAAGCGGAAAAGCCCTCTCGGGTAGGCGAACTCGACGAGGAGATGGTCTACGAGTCCCGGCCGGGTGACGTGATCTCGCTGGGTGCCACCAGCTGGAGAATCACCGAGATCACCCACGACCGGGTGCTGGTGATACCCGCTCCGGGCGAACCCGCTCGGCTGCCCTTCTGGCGCGGTGACGATGTCGGCCGCCCCGCCGAACTGGGCGCCGCACTGGGCGCGCTCACCGGCGAGTTGGCCCGGCTAGACCGCGCGGAATTTGACAAGCGTTGTGCGGGGTTGGGTTTCGACGATTTCGCGACGGACAACCTGTGGGGACTGCTCGACGACCAGAAGACCGCGACCCGGGTGGTACCCACCGACACCACGCTGCTGGTCGAGCGCTTCCGCGACGAGCTCGGCGACTGGCGGGTAATCCTGCACTCGCCCTACGGCCTGCGGGTGCACGGCCCACTAGCGCTGGCAGTCGGCCGGCGACTGCGTGATCGCTACGGCCTCGACGAGAAGCCAACGGCCTCCGATGACGGCATCGTGGTTCGATTGCCCGACACCATTTCCGACACCGGCACCGAAACGCCCCCGGGTGCCGAGCTGTTCCTTTTCGACGCCGACGAGATCGACGCGATCGTGACCGCCGAAGTGGGCGCTTCGGCGTTGTTCGCCTCCCGATTCCGGGAGTCGGCGGCCCGGGCGCTGCTGCTCCCCCGCCGCCATCCCGGCCGCCGGTCACCGTTGTGGCACCAGCGCCAGCGCGCCGCGCAGCTGCTGGATGTGGCGCGCAAGTACCCCGACTTCCCGATGGTGCTGGAAACGGTGCGCGAGTGTCTGCAGGATGTCTATGACGTTCCGACGCTGACCACCCTGATGACCGACATCGCCCAGCGTCGGGTTCGGGTGGCCGAGACCGAAACCACCAAGCCCTCGCCGTTCGCGGCGTCGCTGCTGTTCGGCTACGTCGGCGCGTTCATGTACGAGGGCGATGTGCCGCTGGCCGAGCGCCGCGCCGCGGCACTGTCACTGGACAGCACGCTGCTGGCCGAGTTGCTCGGCCGCGTCGAGCTGCGCGAGCTGCTGGACCCCGAGGTGATCGCCGCGACCGGCGGCCAATTGCAGCACCTGTGCGCCGATCGGGCCGCCCGCGACGCGGAAGGGGTGGCGGATCTGCTGCGGCTGCTGGGTCCACTAACCGAGGACGAGGTCGCGGCGCGGTCCGACACCACCGGCGGCACCGACATCGGCGGCTGGCTAGAGGGCCTGCGTGCCGCGCGGCGCGCGCTGGAGGTGTCCTACGCGGGCCACAGTTGGTGGGTGGCTGTCGAGGACATCGGCCGGCTGCGCGACGGCGTCGGCGCGGCGGTTCCGGTGGGCTTACCGGCCGCCTTTACCGAGGCGGTGGCCGACCCGTTGGCCGAGCTGCTGGGCCGCTATGCACGCACCCACCCGCCGTTCACCACCGCCGAGGCCGCGGGCAGGTTCGGCTTGGGGCTGCGGGTGACCGCCGATGTACTGGGCCGGCTGGCCAGCGACGGGCGCTTGGTGCGTGGCGATTTCGTCGCCACCGGGGTCTTTGGCGGCGCGGGGTCCGAGCAGTGGTGCGATGCCGAGGTATTGCGCATCTTGCGGCGCCGTTCGTTGGCCGCGCTGCGGGCCCAGGTTGAGCCGGTCAGCACCGCTGCCTACGGACGTTTCCTACCGGAGTGGCACCAGGTGGGCGGCGCCGACTCGGGCCACGGCGGCATTGACCGGCTGGCATCGGTGATCGATCAGCTCGCCGGCGTGCGGATCCCCGCGTCCGCGCTGGAACCGCTGGTGCTGGCCCCGCGGGTGCGCGACTATTCCCCGGCGATACTCGACGAGCTGCTTGCCACCGGCGAAGTCACCTGGGCGGGCGCCGGATCCATTTCGGGCAGTGACGGTTGGGTGACGCTGCACCTTGCCGATTCGGCTCCGTTGACCCTGGCCGCACCCGCCGAGATCGAGTTCGGCGAAGCCCACCGGGCGATCCTGGACACGCTGGCCGGCGGAGGTGCCTACTTCTTCCGCCAGCTCATCGGCGACATACCGGATGAGGCGGCGATCAAGGCCGCCCTGTGGGAACTGATCTGGGCCGGCCGGGTCTGCGGCGACACGTTCGTGCCGGTGCGGGCATTGCTCGGTGGCGGCGGCCCGGGGAGCCGAAAACGCTCCGCCCCCGCGCATCGCGGACACCGCCCACCCCGGCTCAGCCGATACAGCGTCGCCCATGCCCAGCCCCGTTCCGTCGACCCGACCGTGGCCGGCCGCTGGTCGCTGCTGCCGCCGCCGGAGCCGGACTCGACGGTGCGGGCCCACTACCAAGCCGAGCTGCTGCTGAACCGACACGGTGTGCTGACCAAGGGTGCGGTGGCCTCCGAAGGTGTTCCGGGCGGATTCGCGACCCTCTACAAGGTGTTGAGCGCGTTTGAGGATGCCGGGCGATGCCAACGCGGCTACTTCGTCGAGTCGCTCGGTGGTGCGCAATTCGCCGTCGCGGCCACCGTCGACAGATTACGCAGCTACCTCGACGATCCGAGCGCTTTCACCGACAGCCGGCGTCCGCAATATCAGGCCGTGCTGCTGGCCGCCGCCGACCCGGCCAACCCCTATGGCGCCGCGCTGCCGTGGCCCACTTCGGACGACGACGGTTCCAACGTCGGGGCCCGCCCAGGCCGCAAGGCCGGGGCACTGGTCGTGCTGGTGGATGGCGCCCTGGCCTGGTTCCTCGAACGAGGCGGGCGAACGCTGCTGACCTTCACCGACGACCCCGAGGCCAACGCTGCGGCGGCCATCGCGCTGGCCGACCTGGTCGCCACCCGGCGGGTCGGGTCACTATTGGTCGAGCGAATCAACGGAGTGCCGGTGCTACAGGCCGGGGCCGGCCAGGCGAGCCTGGCGGTCACCGCCCTGGCCGATGCCGGCTTCCTACGCACGCCTCGCGGTCTGCGGCTTCGGTGAGCCATCCCCGAGGGTGACACCGTCTGGCACACCGCAGCCAGGCTGCGTCAATACCTGGCCGGAAAAACGCTGACCCGCTGTGATATTCGGGTGCCGCGGTTCGCGACCGTGGACCTGACCGGGCAAGTGGTGGAGGAGGTGCAAAGCCGCGGCAAGCATCTGTTCATCCGGACCGCTCTGGTCAGCATTCACTCCCATCTGAAGATGGACGGCAGCTGGCGAGTCGGCGACCGGCCGCCGCGGGTAGACCACCACGCACGAATCATCCTGGAAGCCAACGATATCCGGGCAGTGGGCGTTGACCTGGGCGTGCTGGAGCTGCTGGAGCGCGACAACGAGGGCGCCGTCGTCGCGCATCTGGGGCCCGATCTGCTGGGTGAGGACTGGGATCCACACATCGCGGCCGCCAACCTGGCCGCCGACCCGCATCGTTGCATCGCCGAGGCACTGCTCGACCAACGGGTGCTGGCCGGGATCGGCAACATTTACTGCAACGAGCTGTGCTTCGTCAGCGGACACCTGCCAACCGCGCCGGTCAGCGACGTTGCCAAGCCGCTGCGCCTGGTTACCCGCGCTCGAGAAATGCTGTGGGCCAACCGGCTGCGCTGGAACCGCACCACCACCGGCGACACCCGCGCCGGTCGGCAGTTGTGGGTCTACGGCAGGGCCGGTCAGCCATGCCGGCGCTGCGCGACCGGCATCGAGCGCCAAGGGCCTGACGGCTCCAGCGAGCGGGTGCGGTACTGGTGCCCGGCCTGCCAACGCTGAGCCGGCGATCCCAGCTACTCGCGGGCGTGGGTCACGAAGAATTGGACAATCGCCTCCGACCCGTCGAATGCGCGGGTGGTGGCCCCGATGACCGGCTTGGGCAGGTACTGCCTGCTGCCCGGCCAGGTGTGCCCGCCGTTGCCGATCTGGTAGAAGATCACTTCCGTGCCGGGGGCGCACGCGGTGGAATCGAAGCGCAGCACCACCGTTGAATCCCCGGCTTCGGGCAACTCTGCTACCGCTGGTTTGCCTTGGCACTCATCGACTGCCCGCCAGCGCTCGATCATGCTCGCGGCCGAGATGGCGCGGCTGAGCCCGCCGCGCCCGCGCACCTTGCCTCCCTTGAAGGGCACCACCCGATCTGCGGTACCGTGCGCCGCCAACACCGACACCGGGCGGGACGGATTGCACGGCACACCCACGCCCAGCGTGCCGGCGATCGGAGCGATCGCCGCGAATACGTCCGCGCGGTCACACGCCAGGCGGTTGGACATGAATCCCCCGTTGGACATCCCGGTGGCGAAGACGTGCCCGGCCGGCACCCCAAAGTCCTTCTGTACCTTGCCCACTAGGGCCACCAGGAAGCCGATGTCATCGAGGTGGCGCCGGTCGGCCGGTGCGGCCCCCCGCCCGTCGGCCCAGCTCTTGTCGTAGCCGTTGGGATACACCACCAGCAAGTTGTTCGCGTCGGCCGCGGAGTCGAAGTCGGTGAGGCGTTGCTGTCCGGCGCCGCTGGAGCCGCCACCGTGCAGATTGAGTACCAGCCCAGTCGGCGGACCGGGCGGCACGTGCAGGATGTAGGTCCGCTTGAGACCGCCGAACGCAAACATTCCGGCCTCGTTTCGCGCGCGGGGCACCGAGGTTTGTTGTTCACCGCACCCCACCAGGCATAGCGCCAGAACCAGCAGTGATAGCCAGCGCACCCCGAGCATGACGCAAAGTTACCGACCGCTGCCCCAACGTGCTTGACGGCCTCCCCGCCGTTCAGCCCGCCGATGGCGGTCGGGGCATGAACGTCCCCTTGAGTTCCAGGCCGTATTCGAGGTCTTCGTACTTCTGCTGCTTGCGCTTGCGCCAACCGCTGCCCGCCGAGATCGGCGGCGGCATCAGCGGTGGCAGCATCGGAAACCCGGACTCCGCGGTCCCGAGCGGTGATGCCACCGACGCGAGTTGCACCGGCGTCTGGGCGGCTGGCAACAGCCCGGCCGCAGCGGGTGGTGCGGTGAGGTTGCCTATCGGCATGCCGACCCCCAACGCGGCCGTCGGCGCCGCCGCGGCGCCGACACCTTCCACAGCGCTGGACAAGGTGGCCGCCGACTCCCCCAGCGCCGACTCACCTTCCGACAGTCCCTCGGCGATGTCGGGGGCCACCGACGTCAACGCCTGCGCCGAGGTGTTCTGCGCCAGGTAGCTGAGCAGGTTGACCGGAAAACCGGACGACACAAATTGATTGGCATAGGTGTTGGCCAATCCAAACCAGCCGCTGTTGGGATCGATAGAGGTCAGCGACTGCAATACATCAAGCGGGGAGGCGGCCGCAACGGGAGCCGCGGCCGCCGCGGCCACGTTGGCTCGAGTGGCCGGGCCGGTCAGATCGGGCGTCGACAGCGGCGAAGAGAACTGCGGTAATGCGACAGCTTGTACCGAGGCCGCCTCGTAGCGACACATGGCCGCAGAGTTGTTCACCCACATGCCCTCGTACTGGGCTTCGGTCTCGGCGATGGCCGCAAGGTTTCGGCCCAGTCGGTTGGTGGCCAACAACTGCGCCAGCGCAATCCGGTTGGCCCTGACCTCCGAGGGGTGCACCACGGTCGCCAGCGTGGAGCCAAATGCGGCCGCGGCGACCTGCGCCGATGCCGCCAGTTGCGGGCACTGTTGGGCAGTGGCTCGCAGCCAGGTGAGATACGGGCTGATGGCCCCAACCATCGCCGCCGAGGACGGGCCGCGCCAGACATCGGTCAACACGGACAACACCGGATCGTGAGCGCGAACGGATTCCTCCAAATCGGCGCCCAGCCGCTGCCACGCATCGGCGGCCTCAATCAGTGATTCGGGACCGGGCCCCGAGTGGATCAACGCCGAGGTCATCTCCGGGGGCATCGCGATGAAGTCCATGACATCACCTTGACTACGCGAGAAAATTTTCCGGAACATCGCGTTGACGACGGCGGGAAATGCCTTGGAACATTGCGCGTCACCGTCAGGCGATGGCACTGACGGCGCGCGACAATCGCGACTTGAATTCGTCGGGAATCGGCACGTATCCGGTGCCCGCAAGGGCATTCTGGCCGGCACCGACCGAGCTCTGCAGAAACGCTTTGACAGCCATTGCGACCTGCGCATCGGGGTACTTCGAGCACACGATCTCATAGGTCGCCAGCACGATCGGGTAAGCGCCCGGTTGGTTTGGCCGGTAGAACGAGAGGGTATCGAAAGCCAGATCGTTGTCCTCCCCGACAAACCAGGCAGCCGAAATCGTCTTTCCCACCGACTCTTCGCTGATCGCTACCGGAGCGGGCCCGGCCGAGGTGATGATCTTGGCCATGTCGAGATGCTGCTCACGAGCGAACGACCATTCCACATAGCTGATCGCTCCTTCGGTGCTGCTGACGACGGCGGCGGCGCCGGCGTTGCCCTTGGCGCCCTCCCCCACGCCGCCGTTGAAATGCTTGCCGGCACGCTTGCCCCACCCACCGTTGGAAGCGCTATCGAGGTATCGCTGGAAGTTGTCCGTGGTGCCGGACCCGTCGCTGCGGAAGACGACGCGAATGGGTTCGGTGGGCAGGTCGGCGCCCGGATTGAGTGCTTCGATCGCGGGATCGTGCCAGTTGGTGATGCTGCCGTTGAAGATCCTGGCCGCGGTGGGGCCGTCCAGGTTCAGCGATGTCAGACCGTTGACCCGGTAGGCGATGGCAATCGGGCCGAACACCAGTGGCAGATTCCAGACGGGCGAGCCGCAGCGTTGCTCGGCCTGGGTGTGCTCGTCGCTGTTCAGCGGCGAATCCGAGCCCCCGAAATCGGTCTGGCCGCGGATGAATTCGCTAATCCCGGCGCTTGAGCCGTTGGCCGTGTAGTTCAACGACTGACCGGGGCAGGCTTGCTCGAAGGAACGGACAAACCGGATCATGGCGTTTTCCTGGGCGGTGGAACCACTGGCCGCCAGAGTCCGCTTGCCGCCGCAGGTCACTTGCGCCGAAGTGGTTCCCGGCGCCGCGCTTTTGCCGGCGACGTTGTTGTCACCCGAACATCCCGAAAGTATCGATGCGCCGAGGGCCAATACACTCACCGCGGCGCCAAATCGATTGAATCTCACTTCAATTCCTTGCAACGATGAAATGATCGCCGTCGGCATGGTCGCGGCCAGCCAGACGCATCGTAACAAGATCTCCGATGCAAAGATCGGCTCCGGCGAAGCCGCAACAGGGCCGCATTCGCAAATTCAGCCACAGTTTGCGACCGGTACACGCTCCCGAAAGACGGCCGACATCACCGCGCCCGGATGGCCAACTACAACCTGTTGCGGGTATGGCGGCCGAGGGCCGAAGGGCTCTTCTCGGCGGGGAGGTTCCAGCAATGAGGAGCAGCAGAACGCGTGCCCTGGTCTTGGTGGTCGCGCTGGTCGGGCTCACGGAGTTGGCCACCGCGACCGCGCACGCCGATGCGGTGGATGACGCCTTCTTGAACGCCGTGAGGTCCCACGGCATCAACTTCGCATCGCCACAAGCCGCGATCATGGCCGGTCACCAGGTGTGCAATGCGCTCGATTCCGGCAGGCAGAAGTCCGATGTCGCTGGTGACGTGGCGGCCAGCAGCAGCCTGGACGGCTACCGTGCCGGCTACTTCGTCGGCGTGAGCATTGCCGCGTACTGCCCCAGGCATCACTCCCAGGCCTAAGCGTCGGGCGAGCGTCTCGGGCTAGCCGGCAGCACCCTGACCCACGGCTTGGATCGAGGCATGCTCATGCAACGCCTTCTCCGCGTCAGGATGGACGGGTTTGAGGTCGAAGACGACCTCTTTTACCGTGCCGCTGAACATGTACAGCGCCTTGTCCTCGTAGTCCCGGTCGACGACCAGACCGTTGTCGCGACCGACATCCAGCCCGGCATAGGACGTGAAGGCCAGCGTCACGGTTTGCGGCAACTCGCCCTCGCCGATCAGACGGTCGTTGGCCCACAACGTCACCCGGCCACCGGAGCCGACCACGGGCGCTTCGGATTCGAACAACATCCGGACCGTGACATCGCCGGTGGGGACGGGTTCGGTGGACACCTGCCGGTAGGTCTCGATGCCGAGGAACGAATAGGTGTGGTGCAACCGCCGCTGTTCGTCTACCCATAACGCGAACCCACCCATGAAGTCGGCGTTGGCCACGATCACTCCTTCGGCACCGCCATCGGGGATGTGCAGCCGTGCTTCGATCGCGTAGGAGCGCCCGAAGACGCGCGGCACCATGCCACGCTGGATGTTCTGCACGCCGCCCTGGAAGGCGAACCGGGTGATGGTGGGCAGCGGCGGTAGCTCGCCGTACATCACCGCGAGCCCGCCCAGCAGCGGCAGCACCCGATTGCGTTCGGCTTCCTGCCACCACAGCTCACGTAGCTCGGCCAGTTTGTCCGGATGCTCGGCCGCCACATTTCTGGCCTGAGAGAAATCGTCGGGCAGGTAGTAGAGCTCCCAGACATCCTTCTCCGGGTCGTAGTTGCCGGGCGAAAAGCGCGCCATGGTCTGCGGAGACAGGTCCCACGGCGCCTTGTCCAGCCGGGCACACGCCCACCAGCCGTCCTGGTAGATGGAGCGGCTGCCGAAGTTTTCGAAGTACTGCACGGTATGACGTTCTTCGGCCTGCGCGTCATCGAAGGTGTGCACGAAGCTGGTGCCGTCCATCGGTTCCTGCTCGAAGCCATCGACACTGGTGGGCTCCGGTAAGCCGATGGCCTGCAACACAGTTGGCGCGATATCGATGCAGTGGGTGAACTGGCTTCGAATACCGCCTTCGCGCGGGATCCGGCTGGGCCAGCAGACCACCATCGGGCCCCGGGTGCCGCCGAGGTGGCTGGCCATCTGCTTGCCCCACTGGAACGGCGTGTTGTTGGCGTGCGCCCACGCGCTGGCGAAATGCGGTGCGGTGAACTCGTCGCCGAGCGCCTCGATGCCACCGTATTGTTCGATGAGCTCCAGCTGCCGCTCGGCATCGAGATCCAGGCCGTTGAGGAACGTCATCTCGTTGAACGATCCGGTGTTGGCGCCCTCCATGCTGGCGCCGTTGTCGCCCCAGATGTAGAAGACCAGCGTGTTGTCCGATTCACCGAGACCGTCGATCGCGTCGAGCAGCCTGCCCACGTTCCAGTCCGCGTTCTCGGAGAACCCGGCGAACACTTCCATCTGTCGGGCGAAGAGCTTCTGTTGCGCCTCCGACAAGCTGTCCCAGGCCGGGAACAGGTCGGGACGCTCGGTCAGTTCGGCGTCGGGCGGAATGATCCCGAGCTCCTTCTGGCGCTCGAATGTCTTTTGCCGATACACATCCCAGCCCTCGTCGAACTGGCCCTGGTATTTGTCGGCCCACTCTTTGAACACGTGGTGCGGTGCATGTGTGGCGCCGGTCGAGTAGTACAACAGCCACGGCTTGGTCGCGTTCTGCGCCCGTACGGTGTGCAGCCACTCGATGGCCTTGTCGGTGAGGTCGTCGGGGAAGAAATAGGGCTTCCCGTCGTCCCCCTGCGGTATGCCCAGCACGGAGTTGTCCTGGGTGATGATCGGGTCATACTGGCCGGCCGCACCCGACGGGAATCCCCAGAAATGGTCAAACCCCCAACCCAGCGGCCAGTTGTCGAATGGACCCGCCGCTCCCTGAACGTTGTCCGGGGTCAGATGCCATTTACCGAAAGCGCCGGTCACATAACCGTTGTCGCGCAGGATACGCGGTAGCGCTGCGCAGCTGCGCGGCTTGACCGTCGAATAGCCGGGGTAGGGGCCGGGCAACTCGCACACCGATCCAAAGCCGACCCGGTGATGGTTGCGGCCGGTCAGTAGCGCGGCACGAGTCGGCGAGCAGATCGCGGTGAGATGAAAGCGGTTGTAGGCCAGACCATTGTTCGCCACCCGCGACAGCGTCGGAGTTCTGATGCCGCCTCCGAAGGTATCCGGTCCCCCGAATCCGGCGTCGTCGATGAGCACGATGAGCACGTTGGGTGCATCGTCGGGGGCGTTGGCGCCCGCGACGATCGTCCAGTCGCCGACCGACTCCGCCATGGTGCGGCCGATGGTGCCACCGAAGCTGCGCTGCGGGATCGGCAGTTTGGTGCGGTCCGGATTGAACTTGCCCATCGCTTCCTGCAGCGCCGCACCCAGGCTCCGCATCGTCGACCGGCTCAATTCGGCAACCGATTTCATCGGCGAGCCCGACAACGTCTGCTCCACCGGCAACCGGCCCTGCGCCGGCGTCACGGCGATGACCACCGCGCTGCCCGCCGACAACGCCTGCCCGATCTTGTCGGCCAGGCCGCTCTTGACCCGGTGCTGGATGAAGGTGCCCGCCAGCGCGCCGGCCGCCGCACCCACCGCCGTCGACGCCAGCAGCGCCGGCGAGAAGACGCCGACCGCCAGCCCCGCGCCGGCCCCCCAGGCGGCACCACGGCGGCCGAGACGGTTGCCGGTATCGATCAGGACGGGATTGCCCTCATTGTCCTTGCCGACCAGCACCGCGCCTTGCAGCGGCAGAGTCTTGGCGTTGGCCCGACCGGTCAGATTCTCGAAATCGTGTTGAGCCGCATCCAGATCCTGGTACCCGGCGACGATGACCAGTGTGTTTTCTTCACTCATGAGGCACTCCCGGTGGTTGGCTCATATTTCTCGGGGACTGACGAACTCGCGGCGCGAGCCGGACAGCGGATCCTCGAACTCGATGCGCTGAGCCAGCAGGCTCAGCGGCGAGCTGAAGTCGCTAAGGTCATGTGGCGACTCGGGTATCACGTTGGGGTACAGGGGATCCCCGAAGATCGGCAGGCCAAGCGAGGCCATGTGCACCCGCAGCTGGTGGGTGCGCCCGGTCCGCGGGGTCAACCGGTACAGGCCCTCGGGTGAGATCAGCTCCACCAGCGTTTCCGCATTGGGCTCACCGGGCTCGCAGACCGCCTGCAAGTGGCCCCGCCGCTTGACGATGCGGCTGCGGATAACCCGCGGGAATGCCAGGTCAGCATCGACCGCGGCCCGGGCCAGGTAGGTCTTTGCGTACCGCACCCCGGGCAAACAGCGTCTGATATCGCCCGCGCAACTCGCGCCGGGTGGTGAACAGCAACACCCCGGCCGTCAGCCGATCGAGCCGGTGCGCCGGGCTCAGCTCGGGCAACCCGAGCTCGCAGCGCAACCGCACCAGCGCGGTTTGCGCGACGTGGCGACCCCGCGGCATGGTCGCCAGAAAGTGCGGCTTGTCGGCGACCACGATGTCCTCGTCCTGGTGGAGCACCGGCATCTCGAAGGGCACCGGCACTTCTTCGGGAAGATCACGGTAGAGGTACACATGCGATCCGGGCTCCGCCACCGTCGCGGTATCGACGATGGCGCCTGCCGCGTCGACCACCTCGCCGGCCAGCACCTTTGCGCGGGCGGCCGCGCCGAACCGTTCGCTCAGCTCGGCCAGCACCGGCCCACCGTGCAGTCGTACCCGCGCCGGCCCCAAAGCGTCGCGGACGCGCAGCGGTGCGGGCTTCACAGCGGTCCTCCTAGCCGGGTGGCGATGTCGCCGGTGGGAGACTACCGACCCAGCCGAGCATAGGGGCCCTAACGGCAAAGTTTGCGCCGTCGCGTCCGGGGTTGGCGCTGCGGACTCCTTGGGTTCATTCACCCAAATGCCGGACGGACTGGTGCTGGGCGCGCCCTTGAACGCAAAACACCATGTCCCGCATGTGATTCGGGATCAGAGCCAGTCGCGACGGCGGAACATCACGTAGAGCAACGCCATCAGGACCACGATCACGCTGGTACTGGCGAGGAAACCCGCTAGCGTTCCGAAGCCCGGGTAGGGAACGTTCTGGCCGTAGAAGCCCGTGATCGCGGTTGGCACCGCGATGATGGCCGCCCATCCGGTCAGCTTCTTCATGACGGCGTTGAGCCGGGCGTCCTGCAGCGAGAGGTTGGTTTCGAAAATGGTTGAGATCATGTCGCGTAACGACTCTGTCCACTCCGAAACCCGAAGCACGTGGTCATACAGATCGGCGTAGAGCGGGTCGAGTTCCCGGGCGGCCTCAACGTGCAGGCGGTGATGCTGCAGGGAGTTGACCACTTCGCGCATCGGTAGCGCGATGCGCCGCAGGTTGACCAGGTCTCTGCGGATCTGAAAGGTTCGGCGCTGAAAGCTCCCCCGTGGCGAGTTGTTTTCGAACAATTCATCTTCGATCGCCTCGATGCAGTCATCGAGGGCTTCCACCGCCGCGAAGTGACTGTCGACCACCACGTCAAGCAAACCGTGCACCAATGCACCCACGCCGTACTGTTGCCCGCCGATCTCATCCCAGCGCCGGGTGACTTGGGTGATGTCGAAATCCGGCGTCAGCCGCACGGTGATCAACCCCTCGAGCACGAACGCCGAAATCCGGCGCATCGACAACATCGGCGCAGTGTCTTCGCCCAGGCCGCCGACCACACCGGCGTCTTAGACGGTGAAGAAGGTGTGGGTCACATAGGCGGTCGACTTGACCCGCTCCGCCGCCGCCACCGCGTCTTCGACGGCCCAGTGGTTCAGGCGGAGTTTTTCGGCCAGGTCGCTCAACGTGCCATGGTCCGGATTGCACAAATCGGCCCAGACCAGGGTGTTCTCCTCGCTGAGGTACTCAGCGATCTTGTCGAAATCGAACTCATCCTGGAGCTGCCCAGACCGCCACACGCGGCCCCGGACACTCGGCGCTACCTGCACGAGGTCATCTTGTCAGCCCAGAGCAGATGCGGCGCGCCGACCTAATACGTGGATATCTCGTCCTCGGAAGGCAGTACCCCGGTAACCATGAAGATGACGCGGCGCCCGACCTCCACCGCATGGTCGGCGAAGCGTTCGTAGAAACGGGCCAGCAGTGCGGTTTCCACACCCGTGGCGACCCCGTATTTCCATTCCTGGTCAATCAGCACACCAAGCAGGCGCCGATGCAGATCGTCCATCGCATCATCTTGGTCGTGCAGCAACGCGGCCTTCTTCGGGTCACGGGTCAGCAGCACCTGTTTTGCGCTGTCCCCCAACGCGATTGCCACCTTGGCCATCTCGGCGAAGCAGCCGCGGACTCCCTCGGGAAGCACCTGCTTGGGATACTCCACCTGGGCGATCTTGGCGATGTGTACCGCCAGCGCACCCATCCGCTCGGTATCGGCGATGATCTGCGCGGCGCTGAAGACCGACCGCAACTCGCTGGCCACCGGCTGCTGCAACGCCAGCAACGCCAACGCGTCTTTTTCGATTTTCGCGCGCATCGCCACGATCTGCTCGTGGTCGGCGATCACCTGGTCGGCGGCCACCGCATCGGCCTCCAACAGGGCTTGGGTCGCACGCTTCATCGCCAACCCGGCCATGCCACACATCCCTCCTAGTCGCGCGGCCAGATCGGCGAGCTGCTCGTGGTAGGCGGTCCGCATGGGTAGAACCTCTCTAGGCGTGAATTTCCGGGTAGTGCCACCGCGGAGTCGACAGGGCCATCATGGACCAGGCGGCGCCCGCAGACATGAGATTGCGAGCCAAATTTTTCAACCCGCGCGGTCACCGTCGCGCGACTTGCGCTAGTGACGAAAGACCCGCGGATCCGGGCCTGAATGGCTCCTGCGCATGTCGTCGCGCCCGACTAGTGTTCCCAGTGAGAGCAGCGGCGCTAACGCATTCGAGTGTGGTGCGACCGGGGAGGCTGCCAGACCGCTCGGAAGTTCTTGACAGACCAATCGGGAATCGGTGCTAGGTAACGTGAACAACTCGATCACGCGGTATCTGCCCGGTTTCGGCCTGGTGACGGCGCCGCTGCGGGCGGGAGCCCTGCTGGCGGCCACCGCCGGCAGCACGGCTCTGCTGGGCGGCAACGTTGCGGCCAGCATCGGAAAGTCCTTGGTCCGCGCCACCCCCGATGTGCCGGCCTTGGCCCGGGCGGCGGCGGCCGTGGCGGTCGAGGCGATGGGCGGCCCACCGGCACGGCGCTGCAGCACCAATGGTCGGCGGCGCTGGATCGAGGTGCGCGGCTTGAGCGGCGACGACGCCGCGGCCATCGCCGGCGACGTACTGGCGGCCGTGCGCCAGACACCGGGCGTGCACACCGCATTCCTCAATCGCACCCTGGCACGGCTGGTGGTCACGTTGGATGCCGAGGCCGAGGGGCCCTCGACGGCGCAACTGTGCCGGATCGTCGCCGCTGCCGAGGGGCGCCATCGGACCCGGACAACCGGGCAGCAGCCGACCGGCCTGCCGGGCGACGACGTGGTGCTGATGGGCCGCATGATCGCGACCGGGGCCGCCACCATGGGCCTTGGCCTTTCGCTGACCGGCAGCCTGCTGCGGCTGCCCCGATTGCCCGACTTGGTCGCGGTACCCCCGACGCTGATAGACCACCTTCCCCGGCTACGGCGTGAACTGGAAAAGCGGCTCGGGCCGGAGGGCACCGACGTCCTGTTCGGCGTCGTCAATGCCACCACGGCCGCATTGACGCTGTCGCCGACGGCCGCCGCCGCCGAAGCCGCCACCCGGGCGATGCTCGCCGCCGAGGCGTGGAACGGCCGGTCCACCTGGTTTCGGCACGAGCCGCACCTGGGCAGCTACGCCACCCCGGACGCTACCGCGGCAACACCAAAGCGCATCTCGAGTCCGCCCGATGGACCCGCGGAACGCTACGCCAACCGGATCGGTTTGACCGGTCTCGGCGCCGCCGCCGTGGTCGGGCTGTTGTCACGTAACCCGGACGCGGCCGGCGCCGCCGCCCTGGCCGCGGTCCCAAAGCCGTTGCGCACCGTGCGCGAAGCGTTCGGCTGCGCATTGAGCAACGGCCTGACCTCCCAGCACGACGCGCTGGTGCTGCGCCCCCGCGCCCTGCGGGCACTCGACCGGGTCGACGCGATCATGATCGATCCGCGCGCCCTCTACACCGACGAGTTGACGGTCAGCCGCGTCTTGGGAGTACAGAATTCGGCGCGCGGCAAGGCCTGGGAGGCGGTCGCGGCCGCCCTCGACGACCAACGGCTGGCCCCCGGATGGCACCACCTGGCTGACATCCCGGGAGCCGGGCGGACCGGCCGGGCCCTGATCAGCCCCGTTCGCGACCCATACGCGGCCGCGGTGATCACCGAAGCACGCCGCGCGCGCCCTCGGGTCTTTTCCCTGGAGGATGACGGATTACGTTCTCTGGCGCAAGGATTCGACCATCTTTATCCCTCGGCCGAGTCGATCGACGATGCGATGGCGGCCGCGCTTGCCGAGCTGAAAGCCGGTGGGGCCACGGTGGCGCTGTTGACCACCTCGGCGCTGCAGGCCGAGCACCGGTCCGACGTCACCATCGGGGTGCTCCGGGCGCGCCATCCGCCGCCGTGGGGCGCCGATGTCCTGGTTTCGGACCTGACCGGCGCCTGGCGGGTGCTGCACGCGCTGCCGGCGGCGCGCACCGCCACCGACAGCGCCATCCGCCTGTCGGCGTCGGCTTCGGCGATCGGCGCGCTGATGCTGATTCCCAGTGTGCCGGGGCGCGGTTCGGCGTCGGTCAATGTCGGCATGGCGGTCAGCCTGTATCTGGGATTCCGCTCGGGCACCAAGGTTTTTCACGATACGGTGCCGGAGCCCGAAGCCGGCCACGACTGGCACAGCCTGCCCATCGCGGAGGTGCGGCGGCTGCTGCCGCGTCCGGCCGAAGAAGACCGTCGTGACGCGGAGAACCGATGGGAGAAGTTGCCGCCGATTCGGATGGTGCACCGCGGCACCGCAGCATCGTTGCGCCTGGTTCGTGATTTCGCCGCCGAGATGCGCGACGATCTGTCCGATCCGATCACCCCGATGCTGGCCACCGGCGCCGCCGCCAGCGCATTGCTGGGTTCTCCGCTGGATGCCTTCCTGGTCAGCAGTGTGCTGTTGCTCAATGCCGCGCTGTCGGCCGAGCAGCAACTGCACGCCGAGCGCATCCTGAATCGCTTACTGGCAGTGCAGGATCCACCCGCGCGGCGACGACTTGGCCCGCTCGACGACCAGCGCCGCGAGAAGGTTCCGGCCAAGCGGCTGCGTCCGGGCGACATCATCGAAGTCCACGCCGACGAGGTGGTGCCCGCCGACGCCCGGCTGTTGCACGCATCCAGTGTCGAGGTCGATGAGTCGACGTTGACCGGCGAGTCGCTGCCGGTCTCCAAGCAGACCGAGCCCACCCCGGGCGCCCCGCTGGCCGAGCGGGCCTGCATGCTCTATGCCGGCACCACGATGGTGGCGGGCACGGCGGTGGCCGTGGTCACCGCAGTCGGTTCGCGTTCGGAGATGCGCCGGGCGCTGGCGATGGCCCCGCGCAAGTCCCGGGAAATCGGCCTGCAGCGGCAGTTGAGCCGAATCACCCGGCGCGCGTTGCCGTTCAGCGTCGCCAGCGGGGGCCTGGTCGGGCTGCTCAGCATGTCGCGCGGCACTCCGCTGCGAGAGGCGGTGGCCAGTGCGGTCACCCTGGTCGTCGCGGCAGTGCCGGAAGGCTTGACGCTGGTGGTGACGCTGGCCCAGCTCGCTGCGGCGCGCCGGCTCACCGGCGAATCCGTGCTGATCCGCAATGCCCACTCGATCGAAGCGCTCGCCCGGTTGAACGTGGTGTGCTTCGACAAAACCGGAACGCTGAGCGAGAACCGGCTGAAGGTCAAAACGGTGCGCCCGGCGCCGGGTTTCACCCCGGGGCAGGTGTTGGATGCCGCGCTGAGCACCACCTACTCCAGACACACCCACCGGGTTGAGCATGCCACCGACGACGCGATATTCCAGGCCGCCGACGACCCCGCGGTTCGCGGCGACGGTTCCCAGCCGCAACCGCGGCTCTCCCGTGACGCGTTCCTGCCGTTCCAGTCGGGCCGCCCGTTTGCCGCCGCCCTGGCCGGGACCCGACTGACCATCAAGGGCTCACCGGAGGTGCTCTCGGCGGCGCTGCGGCGGGCCCCCGAGGCCGCCGCGGACCCCTTCACCAAGCAGATCGACGAGATGGCCACCGGTGGCCTGCGGGTGCTGGCGGTGGCCGAGCGTCAGCTGCGCCCCGAGCAAGCCACCGCGGCCGCCGCCGATCCCGATCTGCTGGAATCCCTGTGCCAGTCCGAACTCACGCCGGTCGGTCTGCTGGGCCTGGCCGACACTCCCCGGCCGACGGCCCAGTCCGTGCTCAATGGGCTCGCCGACCGCGATATCGGGGTCCGCCTGATCACCGGCGACCACCCCGCCACCGCCACCGCAACCGCCCAGGAGCTCGGACTGGACGTCACCCACTCCGAGGTGATCACCGGCGCCGAATGGGAAGCGCTGTCGGCCGACCAGCGGGCCACGGTGGTCGCATCACGGCTGGTCTTTGCCCGGATGTCGCCCGAACACAAGGTGGAGGTGGTGCAGGCTCTCGAGCGCGCCGGGCTGGTTACCGCGATGGTCGGCGACGGGGTCAACGACGCCGCCGCGATCCGAGCGGCCAGCGTGGGTATCGGGATGGCCGCCCGCGGCAGCGATGCGGCCCGGACGGCGGCCGATGTGGTGCTGTTGGACGGACGGATCGACGCGCTGCTGGAGGCTCTCGACGAAGGCCAACAGCTGTGGCGTCGCGTGCATTCGGCGGTCTCGGTGCTGTTGGGCGGCAACCTCGGCGAGGTGTCGTTCGCGCTAATCACCACGCTGCTGACCGGCCGCTCGGTGTTCAATGCGCGGCAGATGCTGCTGGTCAACATGCTTACCGATGCGCTGCCGGCGGCGGCGTTGGCCGTCAGTCCCCAAACCAGCAACGTCGAGGTGGAACGCGACGAGGCGGCCATGTGGCGAGCGATCGGGATACGCGGCGCCTCCACCACGACCGGCGCCATGCTGGCGTGGCTGATGGCCAGCGCGACCGGCACCCGGCGCCGGGCGGCGACGGTCGCGCTGATCGGTTTGGTCGGCACGCAACTCACGCAGACCGTGGCCGACTCGCACGGCCCGCTGGTGGTGCTGACCACGGTCGGGTCCTTCGGGGTGCTCGCGGTGGTGGTGACCACCCCGGGCCTCAGTCACCTGTTCGGTTGCACCCCGGTGGGCCCGTTGGCCTGGGGGCAGGCGCTGCTGGCCGCCGCGGTGGCGGGTTCGGCGTCGGTCATCGCACCCGAACTGCTCATGCGGGTGTCGCGGCAAGCTCAGCGCCTAATCAGCGTCACCGCCGATGGGCAGGCAACGGTGCAGGAACGCGAAGCCGGGGCGCCCACGTAACCAAATGTTCGTTCAGCCGCTACCCCGACGTCGAGCTTTCGAGTCGCGGGGCGTTCCCTACGCCCGTAGTTTTTGATTCGGGGTCCGACGGGTTGGCTGACAACCCGCACAGTCAACCGACGGGTGGTTGGGATGGAGCGCGAAACTCTCTTGCAGCTGAGATCATTTCGGCCTGCTTTGGAACATGTCGATGGCGCGTGGTGGCCGCGGTCGAGGCAGTTGGTGGACGAGCTGCCGGGCCTGGTTGCCTCGATTACCGAACGCCTGGGACCGATCGTGATGGTCAGCTACCACCGCAATGGGTGGGAACAGACCCCGACGGTGGCCGAGATCGCCGGTCACACTGTCGAATTGCTGGGCTTCAGCAGCGACGACCCGGCCAGTCTCATCCTGATCGGCCAAGACGGTCACCATCTGACGCTGCGGGTGATCTCACCGGATGCCAGCGACCAGAGTGCGCAGTGGACCCTCGATGAGGTGCGGGTCGATACCGGCGCCGGCAGCCCGCCCGCGGGCCGCTCCCTGGTGGAGCGCAACGTCGCCGACGTCGCCGACAAGCTGGCCCGCCACGAGGGGCTCGACGACGATCAGCGGACCGCCCAGATCAAGCGGTGGTGTGAAGAGGCCGCAGCACAGTTCGTCGATGCGCCGGTGCAAACGTTCGTTCCGATCCTGGTCGAGCACATCGTGCGCAATCGCATGATCGAATCCCGTGGTGCGACGCGCTCGCCGCTGCTGGAACGCTCACCCGAGCCGGCGAACAGCCGCTGAACCGTCCCTATCGGGGCGGGCTCGCCTTGGTCATGAGAGCCGTGATCGCCGCCACGTCAGCGGGGCTGGGTATGCCCCAACCGGGCTGGTAGCCGAACAAGTCGTCGACCTGCACCGTCTGCAGATCCACGTCGAGAAGCTCGATCGCCTGCAACGGGACGAGGGCGGGGTGCACGTAGCCGCAGTCCCGGGCCAAAGACAGCAACTCGAAGCGCAGCGTGGCCAGATAGTTGGCACAGCGCACCGCTTTGAGGGCCGGGTCCAGACCGTGCTGCAACCACGCCGACTGGGTGGCCACGCCGGACGGGCATCGGCCGGTGTGGCAGCGCTGAGCCTGGATGCAACCGATGGCGAACATGGCGGTCCGTCCGACGTTGATCATGTCGGCGCCCATCGCCAGGGCCAGCAGCGCGTTCTCGGGGATACCGAGCTTGGCGGAGCCGATGAACACCACGTCGTGGTGCAGGTCCTCTTCGGCGAAGGCGCGAAACACCCTGGGGAAGGCCCATTTGAAGGGCAGGGCGACATGGTCGCTGAAGACCAGCGGGGCCGCGCCGGTGCCGCCCTCTCCGCCGTCGACGGTCACGAAATCGACACCGCGACCGGTGCGTGCCATCCGCGCGGCAAGCTGGGGCCAAAACAACCCTTCGCCGACGGCGGACTTGATGCCGACGGGAAGACCCGTCGCATCGGCGATGGTCTCCACCAGCTCGAGCATCCCGTCGATGTCAGCGAACGCGGAGTGTCCGGCGGGGCTCTTGCAGTCCACTCCGACCGGAATCCCCCTGATGGCAGCGATATCCGCGGTGACTTTGGCGCCGGGCAGCATGCCGCCCAGCCCCGGCTTGGCGCCTTGCCTCAGCTTGATTTCGATCGCGCGTATCGAGGGCGTGGCGGCCACCCGATCGATCAGCCGCGACAGGCTGAACGTCCCGTCGTCGTTGCGGCAGCCGAAGTATCCGGTGCCGATCTGCCATACCAGGTCGCCACCGTTGAGGTGATAGGGCGACACCGCGCCCTCACCGGTGGTGTGCAGGGCGCCCGCGATCCCCGCGCCCTGATTCAGCGCGCTGATGGCCGCGCCACCGAGCGCGCCATAGCTCATCCCGGAAATGTTGACCAAAGACGAGGGCCGGAAGGCTTTGGCACGCCCGCGGGCGCCACCAAGCACCTTTGCCGCCGGCAGCGCGACGGCGGGATCCGGATGAGCGGGCTCGCCGTCCGGGGCCGATACCGGAAATGCCGCGTGCTTGATGATGGGGTAGTTGTGGGCCCGCGCCAGGTCGTTGTCGGTGCCGAATCCGAAGTATCGGTTGGTCAATTTCGATGACGTGTACACCCAGCGCCGCTGGTCACGGCTGAAGGGCCGCTCTTCGTTGTTGTCGGTGACGATGTATTGGCGCAACTCCGGTCCAAAGGCTTCGAGCAGAAAGCGCAGATGGCCGATGATCGGGAAGTTGCGCAGGATGGCGTGCCGGCGCTGCCAGAGATCCCAGCCCGCTACCCCGGCCATACCGCCGCCGAGCACCGCCGCCACCGATCGCGGCTTCATGCCGAACCCGGGTTCGTCGTCATCACCATGTTTGCCCCTTGCTGATCCCCAGGAGAAATTTGTTCACGTGGATTTGACGCGCAAATGTCGGATTTGACGTCACCGATGAATAACGTGATCTACCAGCGGCCGGGTGACGGTTCGACGGCGAACCGGGGCCGCTGGCCTTAAATCCCGGGCCGCAGGTGTCCTCTTCCCACGAAGGAGGCCAATGGTGTCGTTGCCCGATCACATCAACATGCGGCCCGACGGTGTGCGAGCCGCGGCCGTTCTGACAGCGCGATCTCGCGAGGCGGTGCGCTCGGCGTTGGCGGCGGTCGCCAGCAAGCTGACCCCGGCCGCCAGCGATGAGGACGACCCGATGCTCATGGCTCGCGGCGCCGAGCGGTGTTGAGGTCCAGCTAGTTTCAATTCAGCGGCACCGGCTCGAGGATCTCGGCACGCGCCTCGGGTGCGCTGGCCCGCAACATGTCCGCCGATACGTCGTCGGGCTGGGCCTGCGACAAGACCTCCGCTTCCACCCGCGCCTTGTAGTTCGCGACTTCTCGCTCGATGTCCTCGACGGTCCACCCGAGCACCGGTGCGACCACGTCGGCCACCTCACGGGCGCAATCGACACCTCGGTGCGGGTACTCGATGGAGACTCGCATGCGGCGGGCCAGGATGTCTTCCAGATGCAGCGCGCCCTCGGCGGTGACGGCGTAGAGGGCCTCCACCTTGAGGTAGCCAGGAGCCTCCTTGATGGGCGTCAGCAGGTCCGGATCGTCGGCCGCCAGTTCCAGCACCTCGTTGATCAGCGATCCGTAGCGGTCCAATAGGTGACGCACTCGGTAGGGGTGCAGGCCGACCATCTCGCCGACGTGTTCCACCTGGTTGACCAGCGCAAAGTAGCCGTCGGCGCCCAGCAGGCTGACCTTCTCGGTGATCGACGGCGCCACCCGGGCCGGAACGAACTGCACGGCGGCGTCGATCGCGTCGGCCGCCATCACCCGGTAGGTGGTGTACTTGCCGCCGGCGATGGCCACCAGCCCTGCCGCCGGTACCGCCACAGCGTGCTCGCGCGACAGCTTGGACGTGTCGTCGCTCTCCCCGGCCAGCAGCGGCCGCAGACCGGCGTACACGCCGTCGATGTCGGCATGCGTCAGGGGCGTGGCCAGCACCGCATTGACCGTTCCCAGGATGTAGTCGATGTCGGCCTTGGTGGCCGCGGGGTGGGCCAGGTCCAGGTTCCAGTCGGTGTCGGTAGTCCCGATGATCCAGTGGCTTCCCCACGGAATGATGAACATGACCGACTTCTCGGTGCGCAGGATCATCGCGACGTCGCTGACGATGCGGTCCCGGGGCACCACCACGTGCACACCCTTGGACGCTCGAACCTGGAATCGCCCGCGTTGCTTGGACAGCGCCTGAATCTCGTCGGTCCAGACCCCGGTGGCATTGACCACCACGTGCCCGCGGACCTCGGTGATCGAGCCGTCCTCGGAATCGCGCACCCGCACCCCGACCACCCGGTCGCCCTCGCGCAGCAGCGCTACCACCTGGGTGGAACAACGGACGACCGCCCCGTAGTGCGACGCGGTACGAGCGACCGTCATGGTGTGCCTGGCATCGTCGACGACGGTGTCGTAGTAGCGGATACCGCCGATCAGGGAGCCGCGTTTGAGGCCCGGGCTCAGCCGCAACGCGCCGGCACGGGTCAAATGCTTCTGCGCGGGAACCGATTTCGCGCCGCCGAGGCGGTCGTAGAGGAAGATCCCGGCGGCAATGTAGGGACGTTCCCAGCCACGCTTGGTGAGCGGGAACAGAAACGGCAGGGGCTTGACCAGATGCGGCGCCAACGTGGTCAGCGACAGCTCCCGCTCGAAAAGGGCTTCGCGCACCAGGCCGAATTCCAGTTGTTCGAGGTAACGCAGTCCACCGTGGAACATCTTCGACGAACGGCTCGACGTGCCAGAGGCCAGATCGCGGGCTTCGATCAGGGCCACCTTCAGCCCGCGGGTGGCGGCGTCCAGCGCACACCCGGAGCCCACTACCCCGCCGCCGATAACCACCACATCGAACTGCTCGGCACCGAGCCGCTCCCAGGCCAACGCGCGCTGCTCGGGCCCCAGCGAACCGGCGGGCCCGGTCTGGTCACGCTGCGATGCGCCGGTCGGATTGCTCACGACAATGAACTCCTGTCGGTTGCTTGTCAGTAGGCGTTAGGTGCACCACAAGGCTAATTGGTGGGGCGTGGCAGTAGTTGGGCTTCAGTCCAGATCATCGTGGGCCATCAGGCGGCGAGCGGCCTCGGTGATCGAACCCGATAACGACGGGTAAACGGCCAGTGTCTGGGCCAGCTCGTTGACCGTGATCCGGTTCTGCACCGCCACCGCGATCGGCAGGATCAGCTCGGATGCGATCGGCGCCACCACCACGCCGCCGATGACCACACCGGTGGACCGCCGGCAGAAGACCTTGACGAAACCGTGCCGCACCTCCGACATCTTGGCCCGGGCGTTGGTCCGCAACGGCAACATGATGGTGCGGGCAAGCACCGAACCGTTGTCGATCGCCGACTGCGGCACGCCGACGGCGGCGATCTCGGGCCTGGTGAACACCGTCGCCGCAACCGTGCGCAAACGGATCGGGCTCACGCCCTCGCCCAGCGCGTGGTACATCGCGATGCGGCCCTGCATCGCGGCGACCGAGGCCAGCGGCAGCAGGCCGGTGCAGTCACCCGCGGCGTAAATGCCGGGCACCGACGTGCGCGACACCCGGTCCACGTTCAGATAGTTGCCCGGGCCGAGCTCGATACCAACGCGCTCCAGGCCGAGGCCGCTGGTGTTGGGGATCGACCCGATCGTCATCAGCGCGTGGCTGCCCCCGACGGTGCGGCCGTCGGTCATGGTCACCAGAACCCCGTTTTCGGTGCGGGTGACGGACTGGGCGCGGGCGTTCTTGAACAGTCGGACGCCACGTTCGGCGAACGACTCCTCCAAGACCAGTGCGGCGTCGGCGTCCTCGTAGGGCAACACGTGATCCTGGCTGGCCACCACCGTGACCCGCACACCCAGCTCGGTGTAGGCGTCGACGAACTCCGCGCCCGTCACCCCCGAGCCCACCACGATCAGGTGCTGCGGCAACGCGTCCAGGTCGTAGAGCTGCCGCCAGGTCAGGATGCGCTCGCCGTCCGGTCGCGCCGACGGCAGGATCCGCGGGCTCGCTCCGGTGGCGATCAACACGACGTCGGCGTCGTGCTCGCTGGTGGTGCCGTCGGCGGCCGTCGCCTTGACGCGGTGGCGCAGGCCGGGTGCGGGGTCGAGCAGCTCGCCCTTGCCGGCGATCACGTGCACGCCCACGCTGAGCAGCTGGGCGGTGATGTCCGCCGACTGCGCCGCGGCCAGCTCCTTGACCCGGGCGTGGATCTTGGGCAACGAGATTTTCGCCTCGTCGAAGTCGATGAGGAAGCCCAGGTGAGGCGCTCTTCGCAGCTCGGTGCGCAGGCCGGTGGACGCGATGAACGTCTTGGACGGCACACAGTCGTCCAGAACGGCGGCACCACCGATACCGTCGGAGTCGATCACTGTGACTTGGGCTGATTCGGGGTGTGAGGTGGCGGCCACCAGCGCGGCTTCGTAACCGGCTGGGCCTCCACCGAGGATCACGATGCGGGTCACCACACGCAATAACCTAGCTTGAGGGGCTCAGAACTGCCTCGCGTGCCGCCGTGAGAGCCCGACCGGGCGCGCCTGAGCATGAAGAGCCAAGCATCACACCCAGGGATGAGCCGCATCCGTTTACGTGACGTTTAAGATTTCTGCGTGCCGCTCTACGCCGCGTACGGATCGAACATGCATCCCGATCAGATGCTCATGCGTGCACCCCACTCCCCGATGGCCGGAACCGGCTGGTTGCCCGGGTGGCGGCTGACCTTCGGCGGCGAGGACATCGGCTGGGAAGGAGCCCTGGCCACCGTCGTCGAGGATCCCGACTCCAAGGTGTTCGTGGTGCTCTACGACATGACACCGGCCGACGAGAAGAACCTCGACCACTGGGAGGGCTCGGAGTTCGGCATCCACCAGAAGATCCGCTGCCGGGTGGAGCGATTGTCCTCGGACACCACCACCGATCCCGTCCTGGCCTGGCTGTATGTGCTCGACGCCTGGGAGGGCGGTCTGCCGTCGGCGCGCTACCTGGGCGTGATGGCCGATGCCGCCGAGATCGCGGGCGCACCAAGCGATTATGTGCACGATTTGCGTACCCGGCCGGCCCGCAACATCGGCCCGGGGACCGGAACCTAGCCGGGGGTTGCGTCACCCTCTGCCGCGAGGGTGCGTGTCTGCACGCCGACACGCCGTTGCGGCCGGCAATTTGGGCACCCTCGCGAGCCCATCAGGCGGCCTGAGCCCGGGCCAGCGCCCCGGCCAGCCGCTGAACAAGTTCGGCCGGCCGATGCCTGACATCGCCGGCCACGATGGGCACTATCACCCACCCCAACTCCTGCAGCGCCGCACTGCGCCGTCGATCCCACAGGAACGCTTGCGGCCCGCTATGCCAGTCGACGCCGTCGTACTCTGCCGCGACCCGCAGACCCGGCCACGCGAAATCCAGTCGCCAGCGCCGGCCGTCGGAGCCGACCAGCTCGTATTGCAGCACTGGCGCGGGTAGTCCGCCTTCGATCATCACCAGCCGGGTCTCGCTCTCCATCGGCGACTCCGCCAGCGGACTCGCCAAGGCGAGCAACTCGCGCACGGCCACGACGCCGCGCCGGCCGGATTGCAGACAGACCGCTCGGTCGAGGTCGTCACGGTCGCATGTCCCGCTGCGCAGGGCGGCGTCCAGTGTCGCCAACGCTCGCGGCCGACGCAGCCCCCGGGCGACCTCTATCGCCGTCCACGCCGGCGTCGTGAGTTCTCGCCCCGCGAGGCGAGTCAACGGTGCACCGGCGCGCCGGTGCACGGTCAGGCCGTCGGTGGATCGCAATTGCCGCCCCTCGGGATTGAGCACATGCAGATCCCCGGTTTGCTCGGTGTCAAAGCCGTAGGCCGCGGCGGCGGTCCCCAGGCATGCGGCGACCGGTGTGCCGACTGCCAGGTCCACTCCGCGCAGCCGCAGCCCACTGGTCAACTCACCGCGGCCATAAATGCCATGCCAAACTCTGCTCAGTACCCCGCTTTTCAGGTCGGCTTCCAGCCCGCGCCGGGTCAGGAACGTCAGTACCTGGGCGGACGTCGCCACCCCGCCTTGGGCGTCGAGCAACCGGGCGAGCTCTGCGTGCATGGGGCCATCGTCGAGGCGCAACTGACGGGCCCACAATTCACCACGACGAGCGTGCGCATAATGCCGGCAATACCGGCGTGTCGTTGTCCAGACACGCACCCTCGCGAGCGGTTAGAACGCCGCAGCCTGCTCGATGATGTTGACCATCACGCGCACGCCGATCCCCAGTGCCCGCTCATCGAGGTCAAACGTCGGCTGATGTAGGTCCAGCTGCGGTCCGTCGCCGGACCAAACTCCCAGACGCCCCATGGCACCCGGGACCTCTTCGAGGTACCAGGAGAAGTCCTCGCCGCCGCCTGACTGGCGGGTATCGGCCAGCGCATCCGGGCTGACGGCTTCGATGGCGTGGGTGAGGATGTGGGTCGAGACTTCCTCGTTGACCACAGGTGGAACGCCGCGCCGGTATTGCAGCGTGTGCTCGATCGCCAAGGGCGACAGCAGCGCAGTGATGGACTCACGGATGATCTCTTCCAGATCGATCCAGGTCTGCCGGCTGGCGGTGCGAACGGTGCCGGCCAACACGCCGGTTTGCGGAATGGCGTTGGCCGCCACGCCCGCGTTGACCGCCCCCCAGACCAGGACGGTGCTGTTACGGGGGTCGACGCGCCGCGACAGCACGCCGGGCAGCCCGGTGATCAGCGTGCCCAGCCCGTAGACCAGGTCGGCGGTCAGGTGTGGCCGCGACGTGTGCCCACCGGGTGAATACAGCGTGATCTCGATATGGTCGGCCGCCGAGGTGATAGGCCCCTGCCGCACCGCAACCCTGCCCACCTCGAGCCGGGGATCGCAGTGCAGGGCAAAGATCCGTGACACCCCGGTCAGTGCTCCGGCCGCGATCGCGTCGATGGCGCCGCCGGGCATCAGCTCCTCGGCGGCCTGGAATATCAGACGCACCCCGACCGGCAGCTCCGGCACCGTCGCCAACGCCAGCGCGGTACCCAGCAGAATCGCGGTGTGGCCGTCGTGCCCGCAGGCGTGGGCGATGTTGGGCATCGTCGAGGCGTACGGCGCACCGGTGCGCTCGGCCATCGGCAGCGCGTCCATGTCGGCACGCAGCGCGATCCTGGGCTGATGCTCGGGACCGAAATCGCAGGTCAGTCCCGTCCCGCCGGGCAATATCTTGGGGTTGAGCCCGGCGTCGGCCAGCCGTTCGGCGACAAACTGGGTGGTGGCGAACTCCTGGCGGCCCAGCTCCGGATAGCGATGGATGTGCCGGCGCCAGCCGACCAGGTCGTCATAGTGCGCGGCCAGCCAGGATTCAGCGGTGTCGACAAGGCTCATGACGCCGCCCTGCGCTGCTGGGCGGCCAGCACTCGGTCCCGCTGGTCCGGATTCTCGGCCAGCGCGACCGCGGTGCGCGCCAGCATGATTGCGCCGTCGACGACCGCTTGGTCAGCGCTGTGACCGGCCGCGGCGGCCGCGAAGGCGCGCTGGTGCACCGTGGCCCCGCCGGCGTCGACACCGATCACCGGATGGATGCCCGGCAGCACCTGTGTCACGTTGCCCATGTCGGTGCTGCCCAGCGGCAGCCCCTCCTCGACGCTGGCCGGCACCGGGGTGCGCCCAAGCCGAAGCATCTCTTCTCGACACACCTCGACCAGCCAGTGGTCGGGTTTCAATTCCGCATATGCGGGTGCGGCCGCATCGATGTCGTATTCACATCCGGCGGCCAGCGCCCCCGCCGCAAAGCAAGCAAACATCCTGCCCTCCAAGTCGCGCAGCGATTCCGACTCGACCGCGCGCATCGCGTACTGCATCATCGCGTGCCCGGGAATTACGTTGACCGCCTGACCTCCGTCGATAACGATTCCATGGGTCATCTGCCCCGGCGCCAGTTGCTGCCGCAGCAATCCGATTGCCACCTGCGCAATGGTTAGGGCGTCGGCAGCATTGACCCCCAGGTGCGGCGCCACGGCGGCGTGTGATTCCTTACCCCGGTAACGCACGGTGACCTCGGACAACGCCAGGGATCGAGCGCCGGCGATGTCCGTGGGCCCCGGATGCACCATCAGGGCCAGCGTGATGTCGTCGAATACCCCGGCGTCCAACATCAGTGCCTTGCCACCGCCGGACTCCTCGGCCGGCGTGCCCAGCAATGCGACCGTCAGACCGAGATCGTCGGCGACTTCGACCAGGGCCAGCGCGGTCCCCACCGCCGATGCCGCAATGATGTTGTGCCCGCAGGCGTGCCCGATTTCGGGCAGCGCGTCATATTCGGCGCAAATTCCCACCACCAGCGGTCCATCGCCGAAATCGGCCCGAAATGCGGTGTCCAGCCCCGCGGCGGCCCGGGTGATCTCGAAGCCACGTTCGGCCACCAGCGCCTGTGTCTTGGCACAGCTGCGGTGCTCGGCGAAGGCCAACTCCGGCTCGGCGTGGATCGCGTGGGAGAGCTCGACCAGATCACCGGCACGCCGTCGCACCAACTCTTCGACGGTGTCCAAGACGAGTGCGGGCATTCTGGCAGTATCTCATCGACGCGCGCCCGGCCCCGCACAACAGCCATCTCAACGCCCGGCCACACTCGCTAGGCTCCCCAGTGTGACTGGCCCCCAGCCCGATCCCGACGAACTCGCACGCCGCGCGGCCCAGGTCATCGGCGAGCGCACCGGGATCGCTGAGCATGACGTCGCGGTAGTTCTCGGATCCGGATGGTCGGCGGCCATCGCCGCGCTGGGATCCCCGACCGCCGTGCTGGCGCAGACCGAAGTTCCCGGGTTTACCCCGCCGAGCGCGGCCGGGCACGCGGGCGAGCTGCTGTCGGTGCCCGTCGGCGATCACCGGGTGCTGGTACTGGCGGGCCGCATTCACGCCTACGAGGGGCATGACCTGCGCCATGTGGTGCACCCGGTGCGAACGGCGTGCGCGGCGGGCGCGCGGACCGTGGTGCTGACCAACGCGGCCGGCGGGTTGCGACCGGACATGCAGGTCGGCCAGCCGGTGTTGATCAGCGACCACCTGAACCTGACCGCGCGATCGCCACTGGTCGGGGCGCAGTTCGTGGATCTGACCGACGCCTACTCGGCGCGGCTGCGCGCGGTCGCCCGGCAAGCCGACCCCGAGTTGGCCGAAGGCGTGTACGCCGGCCTGCCGGGGCCGCATTACGAGACACCCGCCGAGATCCGCATGCTGCGGGTGTTGGGCGCCGACCTGGTCGGCATGTCGACGGTGCACGAGACCATTGCCGCCCGCGCGGCGGGGGCCGAGGTGCTCGGTGTTTCGCTGGTGACCAACCTGGCCGCCGGGATCACCGGTGAGCCGCTGAGCCACGCCGAGGTGCTTGCGGCGGGCGCCGCGTCGGCGGCGCGGATCGGCTCACTGCTAGCCACCGTCATCGCCGGGTTGCGCAACAGTGACGCCTGAGGAGTGGATCGCGCACGATCCTGACCCGGTGACCGCCGCCGAGCTGGCGGCCTGTGACGCCCAAGAACTTGCCGCACGGTTCGCCCGGCCGCTGGCCTTCGGCACTGCCGGGCTGCGCGGACCGGTGCGCGGCGGGCCGGACGCGATGAACCTCGCGGTGGTGTTGCGCGCCACCTGGGCGGTGGCACGGGTGCTCGCCGAGCAGACCCCGGCGGGGCCCGCGACAGTGATCGTCGGACGTGATGCTCGTCACGGCTCGGCGTCTTTCGCCACTGCGACAGCCGAAGTACTTGCCGCCGAAGGATTCCAGGTGGTGCTGCTGCCCGAGCCGCTACCCACACCGATAGTCGCGTTCGCCGTACGTCACAGCGGCGCGGTGGCCGGCATCCAGATCACGGCGTCACACAACCCGGCCACCGATAATGGCTACAAGGTCTACCTCGATGGCGGAATCCAGATCATCTCCCCCACCGACCGCAAGATCGAGGCCGCGATGGCCGCCGCTCCGCCGGCCGACCAGATCGCCCGCAAACCCGTCACACCCGCTCGCACCGATCTGGTTGAGCACTACATCGCGCGTGCGGCCGGGATCCGCCGTTGCGCCGGTTCGGTGCGAGTCGCCCTGACCCCGATGCACGGGGCGGGCGGCACGGTTGCCGTGGCGACGCTGCGTCGGGCCGGCTTCACCGACGTGCATACCGTCGCGACACAGTTCGAGCCCGATCCGGACTTTCCCACCGTCGCATTCCCGAACCCGGAGGAGCCGGGCGCGACCGATGCGCTGTTGGAGCTGGCCGCCGGCGTGCGGGCGGACGTGGCAATCGCACTGGACCCCGACGCCGACCGATGCGCGGTCGCGATACCGACGTCCTCCGGCTGGCGAATGCTATCGGGCGATGAAACCGGTTGGCTGCTGGGCGATTACATCCTCTCGAAGCAACCGCCTGGCGACTGGATCGTGGCCAGCACGCTGGTCTCGTCGCGGATGCTGGCCGCTATCGCCGCGGACTACGGCGTGGTCCACGTGCAGACCCTCACCGGCTTCAAATGGCTGGCCCGCGCCGATGCCGACCGGCCCGGCACCCTGGTGTACGCCTACGAGGAGGCGATCGGGCACTGTGTGGACCCCACCGCCGTGCGGGACAAAGACGGCATCAGCGCCGCCGTCTTGACGTGCGATCTGGTGGCCAGCCTCGAGCGGCAGGGCCGATCGGTTCCCGATGTCCTCGACGACCTCGCCCACCGGTACGGAGTCCACGAGGTTGGCGCGGTAGCGCGCCGGGTTGCCGATGCCGACCAGGCCGCGGCACTGATGCGTCGGCTGCGTGAATCCCCGCCGGATCGGCTCGCCGGTTTCACCGCAACCGTGACCGACATCACCGACGCGCTGATCTTCGCCGGCGGGGACGACCGCACCTCGGTGCGAGTGGTCGTGCGGCCGTCGGGCACCGAACCGAAACTGAAGTGCTACATCGAAGTTCGGTGCGAAGTAGCCGGCGACTTGGCGGCCACCCGTCAACGGGCCCAGGAGCTGCGTCGTGAGCTGGCTTCCACGGTCAGCGGTTGGTAGTTCAGCGCGGACCGAATTGGCGGTCGCCCGCATCGCCGAGCCCGGGCACGATATACGCCTCCTCGTTGAGCCCGTCATCGATGGCTACCGTGAACAGCCACGCGTTCGGTGCCGCCTTCTCGAGCGCCGAGACGCCTTGCGGCGCCGCCACCACGCACAGCACCGTGATGTCCGTCGCACCGCGGGACAACAACAAGTCGACGGTAAAGGTCATCGATCCGCCGGTGGCCAGCATCGGGTCCAACACCATTACGGGTAGCCCGGACAAGTCGTCGGGCAGCGATTCAAGATATGGGACGGGCTGGTGGGTCTGCTCATTGCGGGCGATACCGACAAAGCCGACCCGCGCCTCCGGCAGCGCCGCATGCGCTTCGTCGACCATGCCCAGTCCGGCGCGCAGCACCGGAACCAGAAGCGGGGGGTTGGCCAGTCTTAGGCCTGTCGTGGCCGCAAGCGGTGTACGGATAGCGACGGATTCGGTGGGCGCTGCGCGGGTCGCCTCATAGACCAGTACCAGTGTCAGCTCACGCAAGGCCTGGCGGAAAGCAGCGTTTCCGGTGCGTTCGTCACGCAGCGCGGTCAGGCGGGCCGCCGCCAGCGGGTGATCAATGACGTGGACTTCCACATGGGTGACCCTATATAACAATCGGATTCAAGCCGCTGACACGCTCCCCCTTCTCGCGGCGCCGAGGCCGAGCCGCCCATATACTCCGGGCGTGTGTGGCCTGAAACAGCATTTTACCAGTACATTTCGAGCTCTGGCGGTGCTCGGCGCGGTGGCGGTATCCCTACCGGCCCACGGTAGCGACGCTCCCCCGCGTATCGACCTGACCGCCACTGCGTTGCCGGCGTTCTCACATGTGGTGGTCGTGGTGGAGGAGAACCATTCGCAGGCCAACATCATTGGCAACAAGGCGGCCCCGTTCATCAATGCGCTGGCCGCCAATGGTGCGATGATGTCGCAGTCGTTCGCCGAAACGCACCCCAGCGAACCCAACTACCTGGCCTTGTTCGCCGGTACCACCTTCGGCTTGAAGAAGAACACGTGTCCGGTCAATGCGGGCAGCACGCCCAACCTGGCTTCGGAGTTGCTCGCCGCGGGCCACACGTTCGTAGGTTTCGCCGAGAGCCTGCCCGAAGTCGGTTCGACGGTCTGCAGCGCCGGAAAGTACGGGCGCAAGCATGCGCCTTGGGTGAACTTCAGCAATGTTCCGGCCACGCTGTCGATGCCCTTCTCCGCGTTTCCGACGCCGGCGGACTACGCCAGGCTGCCCACGGTGTCCTTCGTCATCCCCAACGGGGATAACAACATGCACGACGGCACCATCGCGGCAGCTGACGAGTGGTTGAACCGTCAACTGTCGCCGTACGCCAACTGGGCCCGATCCAACAACAGCCTGCTGATCGTGACGTGGGATGAGGACGACGGCGGCAGCCGCAACCAGATTCCCACGGTGTTCTACGGCGCACACGTACGGCCGGGCACTTACAACCAGACCATCAGCCACTACAACGTGCTTTCCACGCTGGAGCAGATGTACGGCTTGCCCAAGACGGGTTTCGCGGCGAACGCCCCGGTCATCGCTGATATCTGGGGCGGCTAACCACTACCGGGCCGGGCCCGCCGGCGGGCCGTCGCTATTCTGTGCCGCATGGCTGCTGACCTCGTGCCCATTCGCCTGAGCCTGTCCGATGGTGACCACTACACGCTGTGGGCACCGCGCTGGCGTGACTCCGGGGACGAGTGGGAGGCGTTCCTGGGCAAGGACGAGGACCTCTACGTCTTCGACAGCGTCGCGGACCTGGTCGCATTCGTACGCACCGACACCGACAACGACCTGGTTGATCACCCGGGGTGGCAGGACCTGACGGAGGCCCACGCCCACAACTTCGATCCGGCCGACGACAAGAAGTTCGATCTGGTCATCGTCGAGGAGCTGGTGGCCGAAAAGCCGACCGAGGAATCGGTGAACGCGATGGCCGCAACCCTGGCGATCGTGTCGTCGATCGGATCGGTCTGCGAGCTGACGGCGGTTTCGAAGTTCTTCAACGGCAATCCCACGCTGGGCACCGTGTCGGGCGGCATCGATTACTTCTCCGGTAAAGCCGGCCAGAAACGCTGGAACGCGATCGCCGAGATCATCGCTCGCAGCTGGGACGACGTGCTCAAGGCGATCGAAGAAGTCGTCAGTACCCCTGAGGTTGACGAGAAGCTATCCGCCAAGGCCGCCGAGGAATTGGAAGAGGAGCCCGAGGAGCCCGAAGAGGACGAGGGCGCAGCCGGCGAGGACGACGAGGCCAGCGCTGACTCCGCGGATGAGGACGACGAGGACGAGGCCGCCGAGGACGAAGACGAGGAAGACGAGGAAGACGAGGAAGACTCCGTCGAAGAAGACCGCGCCGCCGGCGACACCGTCGTGCTGGGCGGCGACGAGGATTTCTGGCTGAAGGTGGGGATTGACCCGATCCGGATCATGACCGGCGCGGGCAACCTCTACACGCTTCGTTGCTACCTGGACGATCGCCCGATCTTCCTGGGCCGCAACGGCCGGATCAGCGTCTTCAGCTCCGAGCGGGCGCTCGCGCGCTATCTTGCCGACGAGCATGATCACGATCTGTCGGATTTGGCCACCTACGACGACATCCGCACCGCCGCCACGGACGGCTCACTGGCGGTGGATGTGACCGACGAAAACATCTATGTGTTGACCGGGCTGGCCGACGATTTCGCCGACGGACCCGAGGCGGTGGATCATGACCAGCTCGACCTGGCCGTCGAATTGCTCCGCGACATCGGCGACTACTCCGAGGAAGGCACCGTCGACAAGGCGCTCAACCCGGCCAAGCCGCTGGGCAAGTTGGTGGCCTACGTGTTGGACCCCGATTCGGGCAGCAAGCCGGCGGCTCCGTATGCGAAAGCGGTGCGCGAGTGGGAACAGTTGGAGCGGTTCGTGGAGTCGCGGCTAAGGCGCGAATAGCGCCGCCAGCCGGCGACGACATATAACCAAAGCGTCGCGGCTAAGGCGCGAACAGCGTCGCGGCTAAGGCGCGAACAGCGTCGCGAGCTCAGATGTCGGCGGCGCAGGCAGCGAAAATCGCATCCCAGTCCTCGACGTTGAAATGGCCCTTGCCGGCGGCCCAATGCAACTCGACGTTGGGGATCACACGCTCGAGGTACTCCCCCATCTCGCGCGGCACGAAGCTGTCGTGGGTGCCCAGCCAGATATGGGTGGGCACGTCCACCTCACTGGGGTCGAACTCCCACGGCCGATACTCGAGAAACGCTTCGTATGCGGCACCCCGGCTGCCTTGCCGAAACGCCTCGAGCTGCACCGCCTGGAAGTGTTGGACGAAGCGTTTGTCACGCATCCGGTGCTTGTCGACCGCGGGTACCGAAGCGGTTATCAGCTTGGTGAACAGTCCGGGTGCGTACTTTGCACACCAACCGAGCGGGGCGAACAGGGCGTGAAACAACCGCGGCCCATGTTGGGCCAGACGGGCGTAGGACCGGTCCGCCAAATTGAGGCTACCCATGATTTCCGGCGTCGCCAGCGGCCCCCAGGGGCCGAGTGCGCCGATGAACGCCAGACGCGAGAGGGCAATCCGGGCACCGCAGGCGAACAGGTGCGGTCCCGCCCCCGAATGACCCACCACGCCGAACTTGTCCAACCCCAACGCGTCGGCCAAAGCGCAGACGTCTGCCGGCCAGTCCCGCAATGTGCGGCCCTCTTGGAACGTCGATCGCCCGTAGCCGGGCCGGTCGACGGCGATGAGCCGAAACCGGGCACGCCGCGCGGCGCCGTCGGCGAAGGCTCCTTCCAGCCGCGAGCTGGGTGTGCCGTGAAAGTAGAACGTCGGGTATCCGGTGGGGTCGCCCCATTCGAGGCAGGCAAGTTCGCGCCCATCGGGCAAGGTGACCACGTTGGCCTCGTCGGCGCGAATGTCTTCCGGCAAGGTCTGCATCAGGCGCGCGCCGCCCCGGCGGGGGCGGTGACCCGGTTGCGCAGCACACGAGCGATGGTAGGCCGCGATGTGCGTGCTCAGGCGCTGCGCCCCACGGTGTCGGTGGACCAGCATATGATCGAACATGTGTTCGATATTGACGATTCCGTGCCCCTGACTCGGATCACCGCTGCCGCGCGGGCCGAGGCCCGGGCTGCCGCGGAACGCCTGGCGGCCATCGGCGATCTGTTCCGGTTGCGGCTGTCCCAGCACGGCAACCGCGAGGATTGGGTGGCCGACACCTGCGACGCGGTAGCGGCTGAGGTCGCCGCAGCGCTAAACACCAGCGTGGCGATGGGGCACAGCAACCTGCGTTATGCGCGGGCGATGCGTGAGCGGCTACCGCAGTTGGGTGCGGAGTTCCGGGCCGGCGGCATCGACTTTCGGCTGTTCCGCACGATTGTGTTTCGCACCGATCTGATCACCGACTCTGACGCCCTGGCGGCCGTGGACGCTCGACTGGCCATCAAGGCGCCCCGCTGGCCATCGATGACCAGTTGGAAGCTCGCGACAGAGGTCGATCGCGTGGTTGCAAAATTCGATCGCGACGCGGTACGCCGCTCGCGACGCGATGCCGCCGACCGGTATGTGGACTGCGCCCCGCTCGAGCCCGGGATGGCCTTGGTCAACGGCCAGGTCTTCTCGGCGACGGCCGAGGCGCTAGCGCGTCGCCTCGATGAACTCGCCAAGACAGTCTGTGCCGATGATCCGCGTACCGTCGTACAGCGGCGTGCGGACGCACTGGGCACGTTGGCCGCCGGTCAGGACCGGCTGATATGCGACTGCGGCAGGACGGACTGCCCGGCCGCGGGCGCTCCGCAACAACCCAGCCGAGTGGTGATTCACGTTGTTGCCGGTCGCGAGACGGTGGACGGGGCGGGCGAGGCGCCGGGAGTTCTTCCGAGCGACGGGATCATCCCCGCCGAGATCGTGCGCGAACTGGCCAAATCAGCCAAGCTCCAACCAATGTCGACGCCGATACTGGCCGAAACCGGATATGTACCGTCCCCGGCACTGATGGACTTTGTTCGCGCCCGCGACCTGACCTGCCGGGCTCCCGGCTGCGATCGACCCGCAACCCAGTGCGATGTCGATCACACAATCCCGTACAGCGACGGCGGAGCGACGCATCCGTCGAACCTGAAATGCCTCTGCCGCAAACATCATCTGCTCAAGACATTTTGGGGCTGGCACGACGAGCAGCTACCGGATGCAACTGTCATCTGGTCGTTGCCCGATGGGCAGACCTACGTCACCACGCCGGGCAGCGCATGGCTTCTCCCGGGACTATTCGCGCCCAGCCCAGAGCTGCCGCCCCCGCTCGGAAGCCGCAGGATCACTGCGGAAGCCGCGACGCGATGATGCCCAAACGCGCCCGAACTCGCGCCCAAAGCTCGGCCGCACGCATTGCGGCCGAACGCAACCACAACATGACTCGCCGCGAAGCCCGGCGACGGCGTTGGGAAGAGTGCTATTTCGGGCCGCGCGACGCATCGGCATCCGATGACGAGGAACCGCCACCCTTCTAACGCTGGACCCATCCGCCTCACGCGCAATAGGCACATAGCCCGCGCGAAATGTGACGGCAATACCTTGGAAATAGTGTCATGGGTTCATCGACGCCCGACGGAAGAGCCATGATCGACACCACCGCACCGCACAGTCCAGTGCATTCGCCGAGCCATGGAGCCGGACCCGCCAACATCAAGCCCGATTATCACCCTCGGCTGACCAACGACGACCTGGCGCCGCTGCGCGAGCAGACGTGGGGCACCTACAACATCTTCGCTTTCTGGATGTCAGACGTGCACAGCGTCGGGGGCTACGTGACGGCGGGGAGCCTGTTCGCGCTGGGACTGGCCAGCTGGCAGGTGTTGGTCTCACTGGTCATCGCGATCACCATCGTCTACTTCCTGTACAACCTGGTGGCGCGGCCCAGTCAGGCAACCGGCGTGCCGTATCCCGTCATCTGCCGGACCGCATTCGGCGTTCTCGGCGCGAACATCCCGGCAATCATCCGCGGGCTGATCGCGGTGGCTTGGTACGGAATCCAGACATACCTTGCTTCGGCCGCACTCGATGTGGTCATGATCAAGCTGTTTCCCGGCCTGGCCCGCTACGCCGTCGTCGAGGACTACGGATTCCTGGGGTTGCCGGCACTGGGCTGGGCCAGCTACTTGATTCTGTGGGTTCTGCAGGCATGCGTGTTCTGGCGCGGCATGGAGGCCATTCGCAAGTTCATCGACTTCTGCGGTCCTGCGGTATACGTCGTGATGTTCGCGCTGTCCGGATATCTCATCAGCAAGGCCGGTTGGGCTGCCATCGTTTTGAATCTCGGCGACGTGAGGTACTCCGGATGGGATGCGATACCGGTGATGTTGGGGGCCATCGCGCTGGTGGTGTCCTACTTCTCCGGCCCGATGCTCAATTTCGGCGACTTCTCCCGCTACGGACGCTCGTTCGGCGCGGTACGCAAGGGAAATTTCCTGGGGCTGCCGCTCAACTTCCTGCTGTTCTCGCTTCTGGTGGTGGTCACGGCCTCGCTCACCGTTCCGGTGTTCGGCGAACTGATCACCGACCCGGTGCAGACGGTGGCACGCATCGACTCCACCTTCGCGATCATTCTGAGCGCTTCGACATTCACCATCGCGACCATCGGCATCAATATCGTCGCCAACTTCATCTCCCCTGCGTTCGACTTCTCCAACGTCAACCCGCAGCGGATCAGCTGGCGAACCGGCGGGATGATCGCGGCGGTGGGGTCGGCGCTGATCACGCCGTGGAATCTGTACAACCACCCTGATGTCATCCACTACACGCTCGAGACCCTTGGCGCCTTCATCGGCCCACTGTTCGGCGTGCTGATCGCGGACTACTACCTGGTGCGCAAGCAACACGTCGTCGTCGACGACCTGTTCAGCCTCTCGCACGACGGAACCTACTGGTACCGCAAGGGATACAACCCCGCCGCGGTCATCGCCACGGCCGTGTCAGCGGCGATTGCCATGGTCCCGGTGTTGGCCAGCGATGTCTACGGCATGTACACCGCCGCGGAGTACAGCTGGTTCATCGGCTGCGGTGTCGCGCTAGTCGTCTACTACCTGTTGGCTACCCGCGGCCGGCTCGCCATAGCGCCGCCCTATCACCCGGTTGGCGCCGGATGAACCTCGCGCCAGTGCTCGGCGATCTCGACGCGCCGGGCCAGCCACACCCGATCGTGGGACCGCACATGGTCGAGGAAGCGCTGCAGGGCAGCCGTTCTGGCCGGGCGGCCGACCAGCCTGCAATGCAAACCGACGGATAGCATCTTCGGGCTGCCCGCACGCCCCTCGGCATACAGCACATCGAACGCGTCGCGCAGATGGGCGAAGAACTCATCGCCGTTGGAGAACCCCGCCGGTGAGGCGAATCGCATGTCGTTGGTATCCAGGGTGTACGGCACGACCAGGTGATCGCTGGCGCCGACCCGCACCCAGTACGGCAGGTCGTCGGCATACGAATCGGAGTCATAGAGGAAACCACCGTGTTCGACCACCAGCTCGCGGGTGTGCGGTGAGTCGCGACCGCCGTACCAACCGCGCGGCGCGGACCCGGTGAGCTCATGGTGGATTCGCACCGCCTCGGACAGGTGGGCCCGCTCGGTATCCCGGTCGATCTCTTGGTAGGACTTCCAACGCAGCCCATGGCAAGCAATTTCATGACCGAGCTCACGAAAAACCTTTGCCACCTCTGGGTTTCGCTGCATCGCCTGGGCGACGGCGAAAATGGTCAGCGGCACGCCGGATTGCTCGCAGACCCGCAGCACCCGCCACACGCCCGCCCGAGATCCGTATTCGTAGAGCGACTCCATGCTCATGTGCCGGTTCGGAAATGACTGTGCGGGCACGATCTCGGACAAGAAGGTCTCTGACCCCGAGTCGCCGTCGAGGACGCTGCTTTCGGCCCCCTCTTCGTAGTTCAGCACGAATTGCACCGCGATCAGCGCACCGCCGGGCCACTGGGGATCGGGCGGCGTGCGACCATACCCGGTCATATCCCGCGGATACCCGGTCACGCCAGGTCCCCGAACAGCCGCAGCCGCGATAGCCCGCCATCCGGATAGATCTCCAAACGAGCCTGATCCACAACATCTTTGGTGCTGACCAGAAACCGGTGCCGGGTGTCGGGCAAGAGGTTGGTGCGCGGTAGCAGCTCGATCCATTCGCCAGTGGGCTGCCGACCAACCACCGCCGCCGCGCCCGGACTATTCCCGACGAAATACGACGTGTCGATTTCGACCAGCCGCACCACGCCGGGGCCGGCCAGCTTGATCAGCACCCAGTCGTTGCCATCGTCACGACGCCGGGCAGTCTCCCAACCGTCACCCATGACTCGCGCCAGGCCCGGGAAGATGACGTGCTGCGGCGAGCTGTAGAAGCGGTTCGAGCAGTCCAGCACCAGCCCGCCATTTTCCAGCGCGGCCAGATCCAGCGGGCCGGCACCTAGGAACCGACGGTCGGGACGTCCCTCTCCGTGTACCCGCAACCGCGCCACGCCGCCGTCCGGATAGATGCTGAGCCGCACATGGGTCCAACGCTTTTCGGAGCTGACCACAAAGGGATTGTCGGCGTCACCGACCACCTTGGCACGGGCCACGATCGTTTCCCAGCCACCGTCGCTGGCCAGCTGCTCGGCCGGCGGATAACCGTCGACCGCTAACGCCTCGATCGAGACTTCGGGCGGGTAGTTGCCCTTGAACCACGCGGTGTCGACCACCACACCGCGGATCACACCCGGGACACCGAGTCGCACGATCGCCTGGTCGTGACCAGGCTCACGGCGACGGCGGGTCTCCCATCCGTCATAGACCTGGCCCTTGTGCCCAAAGGAAGCCGGGCGATAGCTTGCGGGGCCCGGATTGATCAGGTTCTCTTTTTCGGCGAACGACTCATCGTTGGCCCAAATCACCGCGCCGCCAAGCGGTCGCAGCGCCAGATCGGGCAGCCAGGTGAAGTCCGGGGTATCTGTCATGAAGGGTTGTACTCCTGCGGTATTCGCATTTTTAGGGCTCGCAGCACTGACTCAGTGGCGCCAGGTGCGGCGTCGCGCACCTGGTCGGCACTGAAGGCTCCACAATCAAGGCCACGCAGCACGACCGCCGCCAGTGCCTCCGCGGTGGCCGGCTCGTCGATGACACCACCACCGGCGCGCTCGAGATAAGCCTGCAGCCGCGGGGCGGCAACGCCCAGCTCCGCCCGGAAAAAGGTGAAGGTGGCAAGCCATCGGGTGACCAGGTGGCCGGGATGCATGTCCCATCCCTGGTAATAACCGCGTTCCAGCGACCGGGTGACCAACCGGTAGTGACTCCGAAACGCCTGCACCACTTGCTCTTCGGTTCCCTCAGGCACCACGTTGGTGGATCCGTCGGAGACCCGGACACCGGTCTGCGCGGCCGCGGCAAGCATCACCGCCTTGGCGTGGTCGGCCACCGGGTGATCGAGCGCCTGGTGCTGAGGTGCGATCCCGCACGCGGCACTGTAGTCGTAGGTGCCGTAGTGCAGGCCGGTGCAGCGGCGCTGCGACATGTGGATCGCTCGTGCGAGGGTAGCGGCGCCGTCCGGGCCGATGACTGCCTGCGGGCTCTCGATCTGCAATTCGAACTTCAGAGCGCCCGTCGGCAAGCCGTGCGCTGTTTCCAGGGCCTCACACAATTGCACCGCCGCGCCGACCTGGTCCCCGGCGCGAAGCTTGGGCACGGTGAAGACGAAACCGTCCGGAACACCACCCGCACCGTCGAGCACCAGCTCCAGTGTGCGTAGCGCCCGACGCCACTCGGAGCTGGTCAAGCCCTTGATCCGGACGCCGCAGACAGGCAGTCCCAGCGACCGCAACGTCTGTCCGGCGCGCACGGCGTCGTCGTCCTCCACGTCGTCACCGCGTATCCCGTACCCGTCCTCGAAGTCCAGCCGTAGGTCCTCGATGGGGCCGGCGGCCAGACGTCGCTGGACCAACCCAAGTGCCGCATCGTCGCCAAGTTCGCTCAATAGGTCGACATGGCGCTGCAGCAACGCGGCGGCGGCGGCACCCCACTGGGAAGGCGTCTGGGAGGTAGCTTCGGCGGCGCTGACGTACACGGTGTGCACCGGTTGCACGCCGGGGCCGTCGCCCGGGTAGCGAGCCGCCAACTCCTGGTCAACCTGCGCCAATACCGCATCGATGTGTGCGAGAGCCGGCGAGTCGACGGGTCTAGACCCCGATTTGGGGTTTTCGGTCGCTGCTGCCACCCGCCCATCATCACAGATGCCCCGCACCCGGCTGACAGCCAATGGCGGGCAAGCACGACGGGGCGTCCATGAATTGGACGGGGCTTCAGCAAATCATATGAATCACAATCGAAACGCCCGGATGCCACCATGCGCTGTCGATCTTGTTGATGGGGAATCCGACTTGGAGGGCAGCGATGGCGTTTGTGTTGGTGGCTCCGGAGATGGTGACGGCCGCGGCGTCGGATTTGGCGAATATCGGCTCGGCGATCAACACGGCCAATACCGCGGTCGCGGCACCCACCGCGGAGCTGCTGGCCGCCGGGACCGATGAGGTCTCCGAAGCCATCGCCTCGCTGTTTTCCGGCCACGCCCTGGACTATCAGAGCCTCGGCGCCCGGATGACAGCGTTTCACGATCAATTCGTGGCGGCCCTGACCGCGGGTGGCGGCCTGTACTCCAGCGCCGAGGCCGCCGCCGCCACGCCATTGCAAGACCTGCTCAATGTCGTCAACGCCCCCCACCCAAGCACTGTTGGGGCGCCCGCTGATCGGCGACGGCGCCGACGGAACCGCGCCAGGGCAGGCCGGCGGAGCCGGTGGACTGCTCTACGGCAACGGCGGTAACGGCGCCGCGGGCACCAACCCCGGAGTGGCCGGCGGGGCCGGCGGGGCGGCGGACAAGGCGGCGACGGCGGACCGGCGGGATTAGTCGGCGCGAGCGACGGCGGCGCCGGTGGCGATGGCGGGCGCGCCGGGTGGCTCAGTGGTAACGCCGGGGCCGGCGGGGCCGGCGGGGTCCTGGACAGTACCAGCCCCGTCTTTCCCGGCAACGGCGGCGCGGGTGGCAGCGGTGGTGCCGCCGGATTGTTCGGCGACGGCGCCGCCGGTGGCGCCGGCGGGGCCGGCAGGGCAAGCCAGACGTTTACCGGCGACGGCGGGGCCGGCGGGACCGGTGGCGCTGGCGGGTGGCTCTACGGCAACGGCGGCGCCGGCGGCAGCGGCGGTAATGGCGGCACCGGCAGCATCGGCGGGCTGATCGGCAATGGTGGCGCCGGCGGCGCCGGCAATACCAACCAAGTCTCGGGCTACAGCGGCAACGGCGGCAACGGCGGCAACGGCGGGGCGGCACAGCTGATCGGTGCCGGCGGTGGCGGCGGGGAGGGCGGGGTCGGCGGAACCGGGGCCGCGGGGGTGACCGGAAGCGCCGGCGCCAGCGGCGTGGGCGGACGACTGTACTCGGGCAACGGGATCCCCGACATCTTTGGCCGCCCACTAATCGACGACGGCGCCGACGGGGCACCGGGCACCGGGCAAGCCGGCGGCGACGGCGGCTGGGCAACGGCGGAACCGGCGGAACCGGCGGAGACGCCGTCGCCGGCTTGCCCGGTGTCAACGGCGGTAACGGCGGCAACGGCGGAGCCGGCGGAGCCGCCGGCTGGTGGGGCCGCGGGGGCATCGGCGGCCAAGGCGGCACCGGCGGAGAAGCTGGTGGCGGGACTGGAATCCATGCCGGAAATGGCGGCACCGGTGGCAACGGCGGAGGCGGCGGCTGGCTGTCCGGCGACGCCGGGGCCGGCGGGCAAGGCGGCGCCAGCGTGGCGTCAAACTACATCGCCGGCGGTGGCGGGGCGGGAGGCAATGGCGGTGCCGCCGGATTGTTCGGAGCCGGCGGGGCTGGTGGGACCGGCGGAACCGGCGGCAATGGCAACGCCCCCGCCGGTGGCGACGCCGGTCACGGTGGCCAGGGCGGCTACGGCGGTTGGTTGGCCAGCAGCGGAGGTGCCGGCGGGACCGGTGGTGTCGGCGGGTTGGGGGATTCCGCAAGCGGGACCGGTGGTAGTGGCGGTGGCGGCGGGGCCGCAAGGCTATTCGGCGACGGCGGAAGCGGCGGAAACGGCGGAGTAGGGGGGCCCGGCACCGTAGTGTTCGCCGGCGGCGGCGGCAGCGGCGGCACCGGCGGCGCCGCCGGATGGTTGATCGGCAACGGCGGGGCCGGCGGACAAGGTGGAGTAGCGGGTACCCCGGATGGGGTCGACGGTCTGCTCGGAGGCACTGGCGGAGCCGGCGGCACCGGCGGCACGGTCGGATGGCTCTACGGCTCCGGCGGTAGCGGCGGCGCGGGCGGAGCCGGAACGGCCAGCTTTTACCCGGGTAGCACCGGCGGCAACGGCGGAAACGGCGGAAACGGCGGAGCCGCACAGGTCATCGGCTCCGGCGGCTCCGGCGGAGCGGCGGGGACCGGCGGGGCCGGCGGGCCCGACAGTCCGCCCGACATCCCGGCCGGAAACGACGGACAGGACGGAGTCGGCGGTGCCGGCGGGTCCGGCGGACTGGTGTTCGGCAATTCCGGCGGGTAGCCGCCCGGCTAGCCGATCAGCACCGCGAACCGCGGCTTGATCACCTCGTCGATGATCTCCAGGCGCTCGTCAAAAGCAATGAACGCCGACTTCATGGCATTGATCGTGAAGCGTTGGATATCGCTCCACCCGTAGCCGAACGTCTCCACCAGGCGGTACATCTCCTGGCTCATCGATGTGTCGCTCATCAACCGGTTATCGGTGTTGACGGTGACCCGGAATCGGCTGCGGGCCAACAGGTCAAAGGGGTGCTCGGCGATGCTGGCCACCGCTCCGGTCTGGACGTTGGAGCTGGGGCACAGCTCCAACGGAATCCGCTTGTCCCGCAGGATTGCCGCCAGCCGGCCCAACTTCACATCGCCGTCGGGACCCACCTCGATGTCGTCGACGATCCGCACCCCATGACCCAACCGGTCCGCTCCGCAAAACGCGATCGCCTCGTGGATGGACGGCAGACCGAACGCCTCACCAGCATGAATCGTGAAGCGCGCGTTGTTGTCCCGCATGTACTCGAATGCGTCCAAGTGCCTCGACGGCGGGTAGCCGGCTTCCGCGCCGGCGATGTCGAAGCCCACTACCCCTTTGTCGCGGAACCGGATCGCCAGCTCGGCAATCTCGCGCGACATGGCCGCGTGTCGCATCGCGGTGACCAGCAGGCGCACCTTGATGGGACACCCGGCACCGGCACAGGCCCGTTCGCCGGCGGCAAAGCCCGCCAACACCGCGTCGACGATCTCGTCGAAGGTCAATCCCTGATTGATGTGTAGTTCTGGCGCAAAACGAATCTCGGCATAGACCACCGCGTCGGCGGCCAGATCTTCCACACACTCGTAGGCGACCCGATACAGCGCTTCGGGCGTCTGCATCACCGCGACGGTGTGCGAGAACGGCTCCAGGTAGCGCTCCAGCGAGCCGCTGTGCGACTGCGTGCGAAACCAACTCGCCAGCTCCCCGGCATCGGTGGAGGGCAAGCCGTCGTACCCGACCTGGCCGGCTATGTCGAGCACGGTTTCCGGACGTAACCCGCCGTCGAGGTGGTCATGCAGCAGGGCCTTGGGCGCCTGCCGGATTGCGTCTAGCGTCGGCATGTCTGTCATCGGCTGATCCGATCAATGATGAGAGGCCGAGTGGTCGGCGCGCTGTCAGCGACGTTGAAGCCGGCGGCCAGCTCGGCTACCGCGGCGCCGAACCGCTCGGGGGTGTCGGTATAGAGCGTGAACAAGGGCTCACCGGCCGCCACCGGCTCCCCCGGTCGCCGATGGATCCGAATGCCAGCGCCGTGCTGGACCCGTGCGCCGGGGCGGGACCTGCCCGCGCCGAGCCGCCATGCCGCCAACCCCACCGCCATCGCATCGATGTCGCCCATTGTGCCGCCGCGGCCGGCCCGGACGGTTTCCGAATGCGCACCAATCGGCAACGGTTTGGCCAACTCTCCCCCCTGGGCCGCGATCAGCCGGCGAAACCGGTCCATCGCGGAGCCGTCGCGCAGCGTCTCGGCCGGGTCGCGGCCATCGATCCCAACCAGGTCGAGCATCTCGGCTGCCAACCGCACCGTCAGTTCCACCACGTCGGGCGGCCCACCGCCGTCGAGCACCTCCAGCGCCTCGGCCACCTCGAGCGCATTGCCGACGGTCGAGCCCAACGGACAGTTCATGTCGGTCAGCAGCGCTCGGGTGGGCACGCCGTGTGCCGCGCCCAGCTCGACCATGGTGTGTGCCAATTCACGTGATTGGGTTTCGGATTTCAGAAACGCTCCCGAGCCGACCTTCACGTCCAGCACCAGCGCGCCCGCCCCCTCGGCCAGCTTCTTGCTCATGATCGAGCTGGCAATCAACGGCAGCGATTCCACGGTGCCGGTGATGTCGCGCAGCGCGTACAGCTTGGCATCGACGGGCGCCAGCTCACCAGCGGCGAAGATCGCGGCGCCGACATCGCAAAGCTGTTCACGCACCTGCTGGTTGGACAGCGTCGCGGTGAATCCACTGATGGATTCCAGTTTGTCCAGGGTGCCGCCGGTGTGGCCGAGCCCACGACCCGACGCCTGCGGGACAGTGCCCCCACAGGCGACGACGACAGGCACCAGCGGCAGCGTGATCTTGTCCCCCACCCCGCCGGTGGAGTGCTTGTCCACGGTCACCAACGGCGCACCGCCCGCGCGCAGATCGGAGAAGTCCAACCGCGGGCCCGACGCCAGCATCGCCGATGTCCACCGGGCGGTCTCACCTCGGTCCATGCCCTGCAAGACAATCGCCATCAGCAGCGCCGACATCTGTTCGGGCGCGACCCGGCCCTCGGTGTAGGCGTCGATCACCCAGTCGATAGCGGCATCGGACAGCCGACCGCCGTCACGCTTGATGCGGATCACCGTCGGTGCATCGAACTCGAAGTCGGTCAAGTTGGTTCCCCGGTGAGGTCGGCGTGGAAAGGTTCGGGCAGCAGATCGCCGAGCCGGCGAGGCCCGGCGAGATGGTCGACGAGCAGCTCCGGGCCACCGTGCTCGAACAACAGCTGGCGACACCGGCCGCACGGCATCAGCGGTGCTCCGCGGCCGTCGACACATGCCAGCGCGACCAGCCGACCCCCACCCGTGGCATGCAGGGCGCACACCACACCGCATTCCGCGCACAGGGCAAGCCCGTATGAGACATTTTCCACATTGCACCCGGTAACGACCCTGCCGTCGTCGACCAGCGCGGCGGCACCGACCGGGAACCGCGAATAGGGTGCATAAGCCCCGGCCGCAACCTGAGTTGCTTTGTCGCGCAATTGTTTCCAATCAATATCGGGCATTCCCAACCCCGCTCGACGATGGCCTGTTTCAGGTAAGTCACCCTAACTCCCGGTAGCCGACACATGATCTGGATCGCAGAGTGCGGTATCGCGCGCATCGCGGTCAAGATAAGCTCAATTGCCCGACAAGAGCTGTTCGACCGTGGTTTTGAGGGGCTTTTAGGGGTGCTTGAAGGGCTTGGAAGGGGTCAGTAAAAGGTGAGCACAACGGTGACAAGCGTGGATCCGGCCGCCGCGAAAAAGGCGCCGGGATCTTCCCGTAAAAGGCGACCGCCACGCACCCTGTATCGGGGCGATCCCGCAATGTGGTCGTGGGTGCTGCACCGCATCACCGGCGCCGCCATTTTCTTTTTCTTGTTTGTCCACGTTCTGGACACCGCCCTGGTGCGGGTGAGCCCACAGGCTTACAACTCGGTAATCGACACTTACAAGACACCGATCGTCGGCCTGATGGAATTCGGGCTGGTGATCGCGGTCTCCTACCACGCACTGAACGGGATCCGGATCATCTTGATCGACTTCTGGTCAGAGGGGCCGCGCTATCAGCGGCTGATGTTGGCGGTCGTCGGCGTGGCCTGGCTGCTGATCCTGGTGCCGTCGGCGGTGGTGCTGGGCATTCACATGGCGGAGCACTTCCTATGAGCGCCCCAGACCACCAGCTCGGCCGGGGCGAGCACGCTCCGGTGTTGCAGCGCAGCCACGACCGGCCCGCCAGCCTGGACAATCCACGTTCGCCGCGTCGCCGCGCCGGCATGCCCAACTTCGAGAAATACGCCTGGCTGTTCATGCGATTCTCCGGCGTAGTGCTGGTGTTCCTGGCGCTGGGGCACTTGTTCATCGGGCTGATGTGGGAAAACGGGGTCTACCGAATCGACTTCAACTACGTGGCGCAGCGCTGGTCGTCCCCCTTCTGGCAGACCTGGGATCTGCTGCTGTTGTGGCTGGCACAGTTGCACGGCGGCAACGGGCTGCGAGTCATCATCGACGACTACAGCCGCAAGGATTCCACTCGATTCTGGCTGAATTCGCTGCTGGTGGTGTCGATCGTGTTCACGCTGGCCCTAGGCAGCTACGTGCTGTTGACGTTCGACGCGAACATCTCCTGAAAGTCCAGAAAGTCCGGAAAGGCAAGCCTTGATCCAGCAACACCGATACGACGTGGTGATCGTCGGCGCGGGCGGTGCCGGCATGCGTGCGGCGGTAGAAGCGGGTCCGCGGGTCCGCACCGCGGTGCTGACCAAGCTGTATCCGACCCGCAGTCACACCGGCGCGGCCCAGGGCGGCATGTGCGCCGCGCTGGCCAACGTCGAAGACGACAACTGGGAATGGCACACGTTCGACACCGTCAAGGGCGGCGACTACCTCGCCGACCAGGACGCCGTCGAGATCATGTGCAAAGAGGCCATCGACGCGGTGCTCGACCTGGAAAAGATGGGGATGCCGTTCAACCGCACCCCCGAGGGCCGCATCGACCAGCGCCGCTTCGGCGGGCACACGCGCGACCACGGTAAGGCTCCGGTGCGCCGGGCCTGCTACGCCGCCGACCGCACCGGGCACATGATCCTGCAGACGCTGTACCAAAACTGCGTCAAGCACGACGTGGAGTTCTTCAGCGAGTTCTATGCGCTCGATCTCGCGCTCACCGAGACCCCGAGCGGTCCGGTCGCCACCGGAGTCATCGCCTACGAGCTGGCGACCGGCGACATTCATATCTTCCACGCCAAGGCCATCGTCCTGGCGACCGGCGGTTCGGGCCGGATGTACAAGACCACCTCGAACGCGCACACGCTGACCGGTGATGGCATCGGCATCGTCTTCCGCAAGGGACTCCCGTTGGAGGACATGGAGTTCCATCAGTTCCACCCGACCGGCCTGGCCGGCCTGGGCATCCTGATCTCCGAGGCGGTACGAGGCGAGGGCGGCCGGCTGCTCAACGGCGAAGGCGAGCGCTTCATGGAGCGCTACGCCCCCACCATCGTCGACCTGGCGCCCCGCGACATCGTCGCCCGCTCGATGGTGCTGGAAGTGTTGGAGGGCCGCGGCGCCGGTCCGCACAAGGACTACGTCTACATCGACGTCCGCCACCTGGGCGAGGACGTGCTGGAGGCCAAGCTGCCCGACATCACCGAGTTCGCCCGCACCTATCTGGGGGTGGACCCGGTGCACGAGCTGGTGCCGGTCTATCCGACCTGCCACTACGTGATGGGCGGCATCCCCACCACCGTCACCGGACAGGTACTGCGGGACAACACTCACGTCGTTCCCGGCCTGTTCGCCGCGGGTGAGTGCGCCTGCGTCTCGGTGCACGGCGCCAACCGGCTGGGCACCAACTCGCTGCTGGACATCAATGTGTTCGGCCGCCGGGCCGGTATCGCCGCGGCTCGCTACGCGCGCGGGCACGACTTTGTGGACATGCCGGCGGAGCCGGCCTCGATGGTGGTCAGCTGGGTAGCCGACATCCTGTCCGAGCACGGCAACGAGCGCGTCGCCGACATCCGCGGTGCCCTGCAGCAGACCATGGACAACAATGCCGCGGTGTTCCGCACCGAGGAAACCCTCAAACAGGCACTCACCGACATCCACGCGCTCAAGGAGCGGTATTCCCGCATCACCGTGCACGACAAGGGGAAGCGGTTCAACAGCGATCTACTGGAAGCCATCGAACTGGGCTTTTTGCTGGAGCTGGCCGAAGTCACCGTGGTCGGCGCATTGAACCGCAAGGAGTCCCGCGGCGGGCACGCCCGCGAGGACTACCCCAACCGCGATGACGTCAACTACATGCGCCACACCATGGCCTACAAAGAAGGCACCGACCTGCTCAGCGACATCCGGCTGGACTTCAAACCCGTCGTGCAGACCCGCTACGAACCCAAGGAACGGAAGTACTGATGTCTTTGGACACTGAGAGGGCCTCCTCCGACGACGTCACCGACTCGCTGGCCCCACCGTTGCCGCCGGTTCCGGACGGTGCGGTGATGGTGACGGTGAAGATCGCGCGGTTCAACCCGGATGCCCCCGAGGCCTTCGCATCGACCGGCGGCTGGCAGAGCTTCCGGGTGCCGTGCCTGCCCAGTGACCGGCTGCTGAACCTGCTCATCTACATCAAGGGCTACCTGGACGGCACCCTGACCTTCCGACGTTCCTGCGCACACGGAGTGTGTGGCTCCGACGCCATGCGGATCAACGGCGTGAACCGGCTGGCCTGCAAGGTGCTGATGCGTGACCTGCTGCCCAAGAAATCGGGCAAACAGCTCACCCTCACCGTCGAACCGATCCGTGGGCTGCCGGTGGAAAAAGACCTGGTGGTCGACATGGAGCCGTTCTTCGACGCGTATCGCGCGGTGAAGCCCTATCTGATCACCAGCGGCAACCCGCCCACCCGGGAGCGCATTCAGAGCCCCACCGACCGCGCCCGCTACGACGACACCACCAAGTGCATCCTGTGCGCGTGCTGCACCACCAGCTGCCCGGTGTTCTGGAACGAGGGCAGCTACTTCGGCCCGGCGGCGATCGTCAACGCGCACCGCTTCATTTTCGACAGCCGTGACGAGGCGGCCGCCGAGCGACTCGACATCCTCAACGAGGTCGACGGCGTGTGGCGCTGCCGCACCACGTTCAACTGCACCGAGGCCTGCCCGCGCGGCATCGAGGTGACCAAGGCGATCCAGGAAGTCAAGCGGGCGCTGCTGTTCTCCCGCTGAGCCGGTCCGTCTCAAGATAGGGAGATGCCGAAGCCACCGGCACCGCCGCCGCCGCCATCGATGCCATTGGCGGCGCCGCCGTATTCGCCTTGCGCACCCGGAATGACCCCCAGAGCACCAGCATTACCACCGTTCCCGCCGCTACCGGCCAGGTAGTCGCCACTCCCAAATGGGGGCGGGACCCCTGGTAGGCCGGTGCCGCCGGCACCGCCCCTACCGCCATCGCCCGAGTGGACGTTGCTGGCCCCGCCGACCCCGCCGTTTCCGCCATTTCCGGCGTTGTGGCCGGCATAGGCGTCGCCGCCCCGGCCGCCGGCGCCGCCGTCGCCCGCTGTCCCGTACAGGCTGTCACCGCCACGCCCCCCACGTCCGCCGGCCTCGCCGCCGGCACCGTCGGCGCCGTTTCCGCCGTTCCCACCGTTGCCCCAGGTACCCGCCGCGCCGGTAGCACCGTTGGCACTTGTGGCTCCGTTACTGTCAGCGCCGCCACTCCCGCCCGCACCCCCTGCACCGGAGGCGCCAGCGTTACCGCCACTAGCGCCGTGGATGTATCCACCCGTTTGCCCGTTGGCGCCGTTGCCGCCGTTGCCGCCGTCGCCGCCCTGGCCGCCGGTTCCACCGACCCCGCCGGCACCCAAGCTGCCCGCGTCGCCGACCGGTGCCGCACCCGCGGCCCCGCCCGCACCGCCGGTGCCACCGGCACCGCCCGCCATTCCGAATACACCGCTGGCACCGGCGGCCGAATTATCGCCACCATCGGCGCCCCGGCCGCCGACCCCGCCCGTGCCGCCGGTACCGCCGGAGCCCCCATCACCTGCGAGGCTTCCGCCCATACCACCGTTGCCACCGGCACCGCCGATCCCGCCGGTGCCGCCGTCTTCGCCGTTCGTTGGGCGACCGACGGAGCCATCCGCGCCCGCAGCGCCGGCCACGCCGCTGGCGCCGTTACCTCCGTTTCCACCGTCGCCGCCGTCGCCAACCAGGCCGCCGTTGCCACCAGCGCCGCCCGCGCCACCGGCGGCCCCGGCAGTAGTGGCGGTTGCGCCGTTGCCGCCGTTGCCGCCGTGATCGGCGGCGGCGCCTGAGACGCCGGACGCACCTCTCACGGAGCCCGCGCCTCCCTTGCCGAGAGCACCACCGGCGCCGGGATCGCCGCCGTTACCACCGGCCCCACCGGCTTGGCCCGGGTTGACGGCATTGGCGCCGTCGCCCCCGTTGCCGGCGATGCCACCGGTCCCGCCGTCACCTCCCACCCCACCGTGGCCCTGTTCGCCGGCATGACCTGCTGCCGCGGTGCCCCCTTTCCCGCCAGCTCCGCCAGACCCGCCAGCCCCGCCGGTCCCGCCGTCACCGCCAGTTCCGCCGCCGATATCGTTCGACAGCGTGTTGCCGACCGTCCCGTCGGCGCCAGTGCCGCCAACACCGCCGTCGCCGCCGGCCCCGCCCGCCCCGCCGTTACCGCCGTTGCCGAACTCGGAACCGCCCTTGCCGCCGGCGCCACCGGTCCCGCCGGTCCCGCCGGCCTGACCAGCGCCGCCGCTATCGCCCGCGGCGAGCCCGCCGCTGCCCTCGGCACCGACCCTCCCGGCTCCACCGGCCCCACCGGTGCCGCCGTTGCCGAGCCGCCCGCCATCGCCACCTACCCCGCCGTCACCGCCGTTGGGGGAACTGGCCGACCATCCGGAATCAGCGCCCGCCCCGCCGTTGCCGCCGTTGCCACTGCCTGCAGTGAGCGTGGTCGAGCCGCTGAAACTGATGCCGGAACCGGTTCCGCCCGCGCCGCCGGCCCCGTTATACCCGGAGTCACCGCCGGAGCCGCCGGCGCCGCCCGTGGGGTCGACACCATATGTCCCCCCTCCGGATCCGTCTCCCCCGCCGATCAGCCTCGAGTCATAGGTACCCCGGTGGCACCGTCTCCGCCGTCACCAGCAGTCCCGGCCAGTCCACCGTTACCACCGTTGCCGCCATGACCCTGGGTGCCCGCCGCCGCCGTGCCGCCGTTGCCGCCCTTGCCGCCGGAGCCACCAGCGCCGCTGTCTCCACCGTTACCGCCCGCGCCGTTGTGGACCGACATCAACTTGCCGTCAGCGCCGTCCCCGCCGTTGCCGCCGGCCGCTCCGTTGCCGCCGACCCCGCCATCGCCGCCGTTGCCGGCACCGGCGCCGCCCTTGCCGCCGTCCCCGCCGGCACCACCGCTGCCGCCAGCACTGCCATCGCCGCCGGATCCGCCGACTCCCGGTGCCGTCATCACCGGCGGTGGCACCGCTAGCGGCATGGGTGCCGTTGCCGCTGTCACCGCCAATGCCCCCCCTTGCCGCCCGCGCCGGGATCACCACCGGCGCCACCAGCGCCACCGGCGCCATCGTTGACCGCCGCGCTACCGGCGGCCCCGGCACCACCGTCACCGGCGGCCCCGCCCAGCGCTCCGTCACCGCCAACGCCGCCCGCGCCATGACCGCCGGAGACATAGCCAGCCGCTACCGCACCGCCGCCAGCCCCACCGGCACCGCCGGAACCACCAGCACCGCCGACGCCACCATCGCCACCATCGTCTCCATTGGCACCGGCCTGCGTACCGGCAGCACCGGTGGCGCCGTGCCCGCCAAGACCGCCGGCCCCGCCCTTGCCGCCGATGCCACCATCTCCGCCGTTGCCGGCATGCGTGCCGCCACTGCCGCCGTCCCCGCCGGCACCACCGCCGCCGCCGCCGGCCCCGCCGGCACCACCGGTCGCACCGGCGTTCCGGTGCCGTCATCACCGGCGGTGGCACCGCTAGCGGCATGGGTGCCGTTGCCGCTGTCACCGCCAATGCCCCCCTTGCCGCCCGCGCCGGGATCGCCACCGGCACCGCCGGCACCACCGTCACCGCCCGTCGGTCCCGCGGCGCCGTTGCCGCCGGAGCCACCATCACCAGCAGCCCCGCCCAGGGCACCGTCACCACCGATACCACCGGCACCGGCACTGCCGTGCAGCCCGAACAGTCCGCGCGCACCCCCACGACCACCGGCACCGCCCGCACCACCGTCACCGCCCGCACCACCGGCGCCACCGACACCGCCGTCACCCCCACTGAGACCACTCGAGCCCGTAGCACCGGGGTCAGCGACCACCGCACCGGCCGCCCCCGCTACCCCGGTGCCGCCGACACCCCCGTCCCCGCCCCAACCGAACAGCAGCGCGGCGCTACCGCCAGCGCCGCCGTCACCGCCAACACCACCAGCACCGCCCGCACCACCGAGGCCGAACACCAGCCCGCCGCTACCACCAAAACCGCCGTCACCGCCAACACCACCAACACCGCCCGCACCACCGCGGCCAAGCATCAACCCGCCGTTGCCCCCGCCGCAACCGTCACCGTCCACACCACCAACACCGCCGGCACCGCCCTGACCGATCAACCAACCACCGTTGCCACCGCGACCCCCAGCGACTCCATCGACGTCGGAATCCCCACCCTGGCCGCCACTGCCGTACAGTCCCGCGGCGCTGCCCCCGTCACCCCCATTGGCGCCGCCGGCGCCACCATTGCCGATCAGCCAGCCACCGTTGCCGCCGACACCACCCGCACCGGCCGCCCCGCTGAGCCAGTTCCCGCCGTTTCCGCCCAATCCGCCGTTGCCGAACAGTCCGGCGTTTCCACCGGCCCCGGCGTTTCCGCCGATACCGGTGACGCTGTTCCCGCCCCACCCGCCGGACCCTCCGGAGCCGTAGAGCCACCCGCCGGAGCCGCCGGCACCGCCCGCGCCGCCCGGGCCAGCCGCACTCGCGCCACCGGCACCGCCGGCACCGCCGTTGCCGATCAGTCCCGCGCCACCACCCCTACCACCGGCTAGCCCACCCTCGGTTTGGCTGTAGCCGTTTCCGCCGTTGCCATAGAGCAGCCCGCCGGCCTGGCCGTTCGGGCTGGCCGCTGTCCCGTCGGCGCCATTGCCGATCAATGGGCGCCCGATCATGGCCTCGGTTTGCGCGTTGACCGCTCCCAGCAGAGTCTGCAGTGGCGACGCGTTGGCGACCTCGGTGGCCGAATACCACTCGGCAGCCGCGTTCACGGCCTGAACAAACTCGGCGTGAAACCCAGCCGCCTGTGCGCTGATGGCCTGATAGTCACGGGCGTAGGTGCCAAACAGCTCCGCAATGGCTTCCGATACCTCGTCGGCGGCCGCCGACAGCACCGAAACGGTCGGGGTTGTCGCGGCCGCGTTGGCGGCCTGAAGCATCGACCCGATGTTTGCCAGATCAGACGCGGCGACCGACAAAATTTCCGGCGCGGCAACCACATACCCCATTCGGGACCTCCAGGACGTCTTAGCTACTCACCGGAGCCATCCGGTCACTTTGTTGATTAATCAATAGAGTAGACGCGGCGGTCTCGCCCGCAGTACATTTTAGAATTTCATTCTAGAATGCTTGGGATGGCGCGGCCAACGGGCAAGTGACGCAACTGGCCCCGGGGTATCGGAGCCGCTCCGGCACGCACCAACGCACGGCGCTGGCTACCTCATGCGTTCGACGTTTCAGACCTTAGGACGTCCCCGTCACACTCGCGCACCAACTCGTCGACCACCGACTGCCACCCCGGGCCGTCGATGCAGAGTTGGCTGGCGGTGAGCACCAACCGCTCGGGTGCCCCGGGAAATAGCGACGCAGCGAACAGCCGGCCGGTGCACATGTCGAAGCTGGACCGATGCCGTGCGACCACCTCTGCCACCGCCGCGCCCGGGGGTTCCACCGCCCAACCCCAGCCGCCGCCGGGCCGAGACGTCCAGGTATCCACCCGGGGTTCCAACATGGTGCCGAGGGCGGGATGAGCGTCGAAGACCGTGTCGACCGCGGCTCGTATGCGCGACTGATCCACCCGCGAGTGTGCGACCAACACGTTGGTGTGTGCGCTGGGCTCGATGTCCTCGAGCCGGGGCAGCTCCGCGAAATACGAGTACGACATGACCCGAGGCTCCGGCACAGTCCTCGATGAATTCTTGGCAGATTCTTGGAGCGCCGCCGCGCCGGCCTGTCACATTCGGGCGGCCCGTCTCGTCTGAGGGGTATGACACAGAAAACCCGTATCGAACCCTTGCCCCCAAAGCGAGCCGGCCTGCTGGTCGGCGCCCTTTATCGGATAGCCAAACGGCGCCTCGGCGAAGTTCCCGAGCCATTCAGCGTGGTGGCACAGCACCGGCGTCTGCTGGTTGCCAATGCCGTGCACGAAACCATGGTCGAGCGAGCGTCACGGACGCTGCCGGCCGGCGTGCGAGAACTGGCCGTGTTCTGGACCGCGCGCCAAATCGGCTGCTCATGGTGTGTTGACTTCGGATCGATGCTGCAGCGCCTCGACGGCCTGGACGTGCACCGGCTCGAGGACATCGACGAGTACGCGACGTCACCGCTGTTCAGCGACGACGAGCGCGCCGCTATCGCCTATGCCGAGGCGATAACCACCGACCCGCACACCGTCACCGACGAGCAGGTGGCCGAGCTGCGGAGCCGCTTCGGTGACGCCGGAGTGGTCGAGCTGACCTATCAGATCGGCTTGGAGAACATGCGGGCGCGGATGAACGCCGCGCTGGGCATCACCGAGCAGGGCTTCAATTCCGGTGACGCCTGCCGCGTGCCATGGGCCACCGCCGAGCCGCAGTTCGGGAGGTAAGCGCAGTCAGACGCCGGTGGCACCCGGTGCGCCGGGGCTGCCGCCGCGCTGCCCGCCGTCCCCGCCGGCCCCGCCGGCCGCGCCGGTGCCACCGGGACTTCCGCCATCGCCACCGGCTCCCCCGCTGCCGCCATCTCCGGTCAGCTCGGCGTCCCCGCCGGCCCCACCCGCCCCGCCATTACCCCCGGTACCGCCGGAAAGCGCGCTACCACCGTCGCCACCGGCGCCACCCGCACCACCAGTGCCGTTGAGCAAACCACCATCACCGCCGGCCCCGCCGCCGCCACCGGCTCCGCTCTGCAGCCCGACGCTGTCCCCACCGCCGCCGCCTGACCCGCCGGCTCCGCCCAAACCGAACAGACCGGCATCCCCGCCGGACCCGCCGACACCACCATTTCCAGCGTTACCGCCCGCAAGAGGACTGATGTCCCCGCCGTTGCCGCCGGCCCCACCGGCGCCGCCGTTACCGCCAGCCCCGTTCAGCAGGCCCCCGAGGGCGCCGGCACCGCCGGCGCCGCCGGCCCCGCCATTTGCGTTCCCGCCCGAGCTGGACCCGCCGGCCCCGCCAGCCCCGCCAGCCCCGGACAGCAATCCGGCTGCGCCACCAGCGCCGCCGCGTCCGCCGATGCCGCTGTCGGCGCCGTAGCTGTCACCACCGGCCCCGCCGGCCCCACCATTTCCGCCGGCACCGAACCACCCGGCAGCACCGCCGGCACCGCCGGCCCCCCGTAGCCTCCATTCCCGGCATCTTGATCGTTTGGTTGACCGCCGGAGCCGCCGTCGCCACCGGCCCCACCATTCCCGCCGGCGCCGTACAGCGACCCGCCGGCCCCACCGGCCCCGCCCGACTGCACAGTGGCACTTGTCGGTCCACGACCGCCGGCCCCACCGGCCCCACCATCGCCGATCAGCCCCGCTGAGCCGCCGGCACCACCGATGCCGCCGGCGTGCTGGGCAGTGGCGTACCCGCCGGCCCCACCAGCACCACCGTCGCCATACAACGACCCGCCGTGGCCGCCCGCACCGCCGGCCCCGCCGGGCCCGGACACGTTGCCGGTCGAACCTTGGGCGTTCCCACCGGCCCCGCCGGACCCGCCGGCGCCCCATAGCCCGGCGTCTCCCCCGGCACCGGCGGTGCCGCCGCCGCCTCTGTTGCTAAGCCCGCCATCGCCCCCAGCGCCGCCATTGCCATGCACCCAGCCGCCGTGGCCGCCCGCCCCGCCGGCGCCACCGTCGCCGGTTTGGCCGCCGCCGGTCATGGCCCCGCCGGCACCACCGGCCCCTCCTGAGCCCCACAACCCCGCGGCCCCGCCCGCTCCGCCGGCACCTGCGACCACGCCTGCGGAAATTGCGGCGCCCGATCCGCCATCGCCGCCGGCACCGCCGCTGCCGTACAACAACCCGCCCGCCCCGCCATTCGGATTGGCGTCCATCCCGTCGGCACCGTTGCCAATCAGCGGGCGCCCCAACAGCGCTTGGGTCGGCGCATTGATCACAGCCAGCAGGTCCTCCTGCACGGTGGCCAACGGCGACGCGGCGGCCGCCTCGGCGGCCGCATAGGCGCTTCCGGCATTGCTGAGCGCCGACACAAACCGGCTCTGAAACTGCGTCGCCTCGGCGCTGAGCGCTTGATAGTCCTGGGCATGGGCAGAAAACACCGCCGCGACCGCCGCCGACACCTCATCGGCACCCGCGGCCAGCACCCCTGCGGTCGGGACCGCCGCCGTCAGGTTTGCTGCGTCCAGCGCCGCGCCGATTCCCCGCACATCCCTGGCCGCTGAGGTCAGCGCGTCGGGAATCGTTAGAACGTATGACATCGCCGACCTCCGCGCAGGCACTGTTGGCTAGGTACAGAAAGCTCAGGCTAGCCAGCGGTTTGGCGAAGTTTCGGCTTTCAGCCAAGCCTTTACACGCGCGAAAAATCGGCTGCCATGCCGGTCAGGCGGGGCGCGCCGCCGCGACTAGCCGACGAGGTCGCGCAGGGGTGAACCGCTGAACTTGTCCGGGTTGGCGATATCCCAAAGGGCGCATACCTTTCCGTCGCGCACTGTCATCGCGGTGATGCGCGGCAACATCGCCCAATGCCCGCCGTCGCCGGCCGTGCCCAGTGTGTAGGAACCCAATTCGCCGTTGACCAAGGCCAACTGATTCGCCGTGTAGAACGCTGGGCCGTAGCGCCGAGCCAGGCCGAGCATGAACCGGGCCACCTTGTCCGCGCCGCAGATCACCCGAGCCGCGGTGGGGGCGCGGCCATTTGCGTCACCGGTGAAGGTCACATCCGGATGCAGCAGCGACACCACCGAATGCAGGTCACCGGAGGCCATGGCCGCCATGAGCCGACCAACCACCTCGTCGTGGGTGGGGTCGGGCCGAGGCGGGGGCGCCGCCGCCACGGCCTTGCGCGCCCGCGATGCCAGTTGGCGCGCGGCGGCCTCACTGGCCCCGATCACCCCGGCCCCCTCGGCGAACGGCATGGCGAACCCGTCGTGCAACACGAACGCGACCCGCTGATCCGGGCTGAGCCGCTCCAACACCACCATGACCGCAAAGCGGGCATCCTCGGCGGCGACCACCGCCGACAGCGGATCAGCGCCCCCGCGTCCCCGAGCCCGGTGACCACCGGTTCGGGCAGCCAATGCCCGGTGTAGGTCTCGCGCCGCCGGGCCGCCGAACGCAACTTGTCCAGGCCAAGCCGGCTGACCACGGTGGTCAGCCAAGCACGCAGGTCGGCCACGTCGTCGCGGCCCGGTGCCGCGTCCCAGCGCAACCAGGCTTCCTGCACGATGTCTTCGGCGTCGGCGACGGTTCCAGTCAGCCGATAGGCGACCGACATGAGATGCGGTCGCAGCGACTCGAATGTCGACGCCGCCTGCGCCCCAAGCACAGCCATCACCCGAGTGTAACGCTCCCAGAACCCCGGCACTGGGCACCGCAACGGCCAGCTTCGGCCTGTTTGCCAGCCGCGCAATAGCCGGGCCCTGCTGCCCCGCGGAGGGACATTGCGGTAGGCGCGAGCCGCCTCGCCGAGGACGAAGTCCGCACCGTGGTCCAGACGAAAAAAGGATCAAGACAATGACTTTGGCGATAGCCACGATCGGCGGCCCGGTCCGCTCTAGGGTGCTAATTAACGAAGATGTCACCGGTGACCGGCCGTTTGCTCGGTGGTGCTGACCCTGTCGGAGGTTTCGGGAATGTCGTTTGTGATCGCAGTACCTGAAGTGGTGGGCTCGGCCGCCAGCGAGGTGGCCGGGATCGGCTCGGCGCTGGGTGAGGCCACCGCGGCCGCGGCCGCCCCGACCGTACAGGTCCTGGCCGCGGCGCAAGATGAGGTATCCCAAGCGATCGCGGCGGTGTTTTCCACCCACGCGCAGGCCTACCAGGCCGCCAGCGCCCAGGCTCAGTCGCTTGGGCAGCGATTCGCCCAGGCCCTGGCCGCCGGGGCGGGCTCTTATTCCAGCGCCGAGGCCGCCGCGGCGGCGGTGTTGGCCAATCCAGCCCAGGTGGTGTCTGGGGATCTGCTCGCGGCGATCAACGCACCCGTGTTGTCGTTGACCGGACGCCCGTTGATTGGCAACGGCGCCAACGGCGCCAACGGCGCCCCGGGCACCGGAGCTAACGGCGCCGCGGGCGGCTGGCTGCTCGGTGACGGCGGAGCCGGCGGCTCGGGAGCACCCGGCATGGCCGGAGGCAACGGCGGGGCGGCCGGGCTATGGGGTACCGGCGGCGCCGGCGGAGCCGGCGGCCGAACCTTCAACGGGGACGGCGGAAACGGGGGCGCCGGTGGGGCCGGAGGCTGGCTGATGGGGACCGGCGGAGCCGGCGGAGCCGGCGGGTTCTCGGGCGCCGGGGGATGGCGGGTCCGGCGGAGCCGGTGGCGCCGGCGGACTGTTGGGCGGTGGCGGAGTAGGCGGCGCTGGCGGACTTTCCAACGGCGGGACTGGCGGTGTGGGAGGAACCGGCGGGGCCGGCGGGGTGCTGTCCGGTGTCGTCGGTGCCGGTGGCGGCCATGGCGGTACCGGTGGGTACGGAGCGTTTGATGGTGGCGCTGGTGGAGTCGGCGGCCATGCCGGGTTGCTCGGCGGACCGGGGGGCGCCGGCGGCGACGGTGGGGACACCTTCGGCGGTGGCTCCGGGGGCGCGGGAGGCGCCGGTGGTGATGGCGGGTGGGCATTCGGCAGCGGCGGCACCGGCGGCACCGGCGGGTACGGCGGTGCCGGTGGTGCGGGTGGGTCCGGTGGGGATGCGGGACTGTTGTTCTCCAACGGAGGCGCCGGCGGTACCGGCGGCTTCGGCGAGACCGGGGGCGAGGGTGGTGCGGGGGGTGGTGCGGGCTGGCTGGGCGACGGCGGCGCCGGGGGCACCGGGGGAGCCGCCAACATCGGGAGTGGCGGTGACGGTGGTGGCGGCGGCACCGGCGGGACACTGCTAGGCAATGGCGGTGCCGGCGGCGCAGGCGGGCACGGCCCCACTGGCGGAGGTGCCGGTGGCACCGGTGGCAATGCCGTGGTAGTCGGCAATGGCGGCAACGGCGGCATCGGAGGAACCGGCCCCACCACCGGCACTACCGGCGCCGGAGGCATCGGCGGGCTGCTATTGGGGCTGGACGGATACAACGCCCCCACCAGCACCTCACCCATCCATGTCGCCCAGCAGCAGGCGCTGGTGGCGATCAACTCCCCCGTCCAGGACCTGACCGGACGGCCGCTAATCGGCAACGGCACCCCCGCACCCGCCGGCAGCGGCGCCGACGGCACCCCCGGCGGCTGGCTGCTCGGCGACGGCGGAGCGGGCGGCTCACCGGCGGGGCCGGTGCGCGATCCACCACCGGTAATGGCGGAGCCGGCGGAGCCGGCGGCTGGCTATCCGGAGACGGCGGCACCGGCGGCACCGGCGGCGCCGCCACCTTCAACGGAGCTACGGGCGGCAACGGCGGGGACGCGGGCAACGGCGGGCTGTTCGGGGCCGGCGGGAACGGCGGCGCCGGCGGGGCCGGCTTGGGCAATCCCGGGTTCGGGGGGGCCGGCGGGAACGGCGGGGCAGGCGGGCTGTTGTCCGGGCTGGTCGGCGCCGGTGGAGGCCACGGTGGCGCCGGCGGACTCGGCGTAAGTCCTTCCACACCTGCCGCTCTCGCTGGCGGGGGGATTGGCGGCGCCGGCGGGGACGCCGGATTGCTCGGTGGGGCCGGCGGAGCCGGTGGCACCGGTGGATCTGGTGCTTTCGACGTCACATCCACGGGCGGAACGGGCGGGGCCGGCGGGAATGCCGGATTCTTGTTCGGTAGCGGCGGGATCGGCGGGCCCGGCGGGTTCGCCGTCGCCGCGAGCGGGAACGGGGGGCAGGGGGGTCACGCCGGGCTGCTGTGGTCCAGCGGCGGGGCCGGCGGAGCTGGCGCGTTTAGCGTCAGCGGCCCCGCCGGTGCCAGTGGACATGGTGGTGACGCCGGCTGGCTAGGCAACGGCGGTGCCGGGGGCACCGGCGGGATCTCCCGCAACGGCAACGGGGGGGTGGCGGGGCCGGCGGCAGCGGTGGAGAACTGTTGGGCGTCGGCGGAGCCGGCGGCCAGGGCGGCCAAGCCAATGCCGGCGGCGGCACAGGCACCGGTGGCGAGGGCGGCGACGGCGGCGACGCAGGCCTGATCGGTGACGGAGGCAACGGCGGTAACGCCGGCACCGACACCGACGGCACACCCACCGGCGACCCCGGCACCGGTGGCACCGGCGGCACCCTGCTGGGCGCCAATGGAAACGCCGGGCTGGGCTAGCAACCCCGCCACTGCCCCATCTACTCCCAGAACCGCAGCTTGCTCACCAGCCGGCCCCGATGTTTGGGAAGGCGCGCATCGACAACCTGCGTGACCACCTCGAGGGCGGTCTTCACCTGCTCGGCGTTTTCCTTCGTGGCGGTGCACAGGTAGCGGTTGAGGGCATCACAGAGCACCGTGAGCGCCGAAGCCAACACCGGATCGGTTGCCCGGTCGCGATGAACGGTCAACGCCGACCAGACGTCGTCGAGTTCCGGGTCGAGTTCGGCGCCGTCGCTACCGATGCCCATCTCCACCCGCCGCAGCAGATCCCGCAGCGAGGGCACCGGAGCAGACTCCGCGGTGGGCATCGGGGCGGCGGCCGGCAAGACCATCGGCGGGCCGGCAGCCCCGCCGCGGGCAACGGCGGCGACCGCCCCGACGAAGCCGCCAGTGACCGGCGCCCACCCGGACGGCAGCTCGACGGGCTGCATGACCTCGGCGATCGGCCCGGCCTCGGACCGTTCGGGGTCGATGGCCACGAACGCGGTGAACCGCGACAACACCCCGAACCGGATGGAGTGCGCGACCAGCCGCTGTTCCAGCTCGTCGGTGCCGCGACCGCAGGCGTAGGCGTCCTCCAGATCGCGGACCACCGAGCGAGCCCAGATCGTCTGTACCGCGAGGGCATCCGTCACCGGCCTGGCGGTCACCGTCGCGGTGTAGCGACCGGTGGCCCCGTCGGCTTCCACGTGCAGCGCGGCGTCGGCGGCGGGCCCGCGATAGCGCCCGGAGATCACGCATGGCACGCCGGCGAAGGCGTCGGGAACCCGGTCTGGGGTGACGGTGTCCTCGATGGCCTCGAATCCTTCGGCGCGCACCCTGATCGAGGTCAGCGCCGGGCGCCCGATGGTGCGAGCCAGTCGGGCCATCACCTCGTCCAGGCGGTCTTCGGACTCGACCAGCTCGGCTCGACCGCTGCCCAATCCGGCCAGCCGCTCCAGGAAGCCGGCGTTGACGGCACGGTCGACACCCACGCAGTAGATCCGGGTTCGCCCCACCGCGGGCGCCAGCGACCGCAACAGGTGGTCTTCCCCGCTGATCTGGCCGTCAGTCACCAAGACCACGCTGGCCTGCCGGTCTTCGCCAGAGTCGGCGAGCATCTCGACGGCATTGGTGAGGGGTTGCGCCATGACGGTGCCGCCGCGGCTGCGCAACGAACCCAGCCACGAGGACGCGGCGAACCGGTTGCGGTCACTGGCTGGCACCAGCCCATCCGGCATCGCCGGCGGCGTTTCGATCCGGTCGTCGAAGGCCAGCACACAAAACCGGTCACCGACATCGAGCATGTCGACGATGCGCCCGGCCGCGCGCCGGGCGGTGACCATCTTCCAGCCGCCCATCGATCCGGAGCGATCCAGCACGACCACCACATCGCGTGGGGCGCTGGACGGTTCGGCCGGCGGCACCAGGGTCAGCGACCAGGTGCCTTCTTCGGCATCGGTGGCATCCGCACCGGCCGCGTCCGCAACCAGCAGCGCCGACGACGACAGCCGGCCCTGGTCCAGGCGGAAACGCAGCACGAAATCGCGGTCGGCCCGCGCACCCGACTCGACGCGCAGCCGGGCCAGGCCGTCGGCCGCGGGCGCCAGCACGGCGGTCGGCAGCGAGGCCCGCAGGTCCGAGACGGGCAGGCCGGCACCGTCCACCGATAGGGAAATCTGCAGATCGGGACGTTCGTCGGCGTCGGTGAGCAGCGGCGGTGTCACCCGCGATGCGTCCGGTACGGCATCGGTGTCGCGGGCCACCCCGGAACCGGTCTGGTCCCCGCCCACCGGGTGGCCGGTGGTGTAGCGCGGCGCGACCACAAGCGGGAATCGGTAGGTGGCCTCGCCGTCCTCGAAGGCCAGCGGGCCGGTCAGGCACATCTCGATGGTGGCCTGCTCGCCCGGCCCGAGATTGCCGACCCGCACCGAAAAGACATCCGGGCGGTCCTCTTCCACGATCGCCGCGCGCTGCCCGGCGGCCAGCGCCTGCTCGTAGTCTTCGCGCGCCTGACCGCGTTCCTCGAGGACGCCGACCACGCGCCGTCCCGCCAGATCGGCGACAAAGTCGGTGACACCCGCGCGCGCCGGCAGCGGGAACACATAGGTGGCCTCGATCGCGGTATCGCCGGTGTTCACGAAGCGCTGGCGCACGGTTGACGTCGCGGTCATGCCGACCACGGCGGTCTGCACACTCACCGCCTTCAGCGGCAGCCGGCGGCCATCGGCCGCGCTGAGCTCACCGCAGGTGGGTGCACCCGTGGCAGCGGGCGCCGCGGGTTCGGAGGTGATCAGTGGCAGTAACTCAACGCTCATGGCGAATCCTTTCCTGGGCGTCGTTGGTGGCACCGTCGGCGCCGTTGGTGGCGGCGGTAAGCAGATCCAGCAGCGGAGCGGCCGCGCGACGCAGACTCTCCAACTCGGGCAACGGGTACGCATGGCCGTCGATCAGCAATGTGACGGTGTCGGAGAGCCGGATGGCCCGCAGATCGGTGACGCTCGGATGCTCGGCCGACCCGTCGGCGACGGCTTGGGTGGCGATGGGTTCGGGGACCTCTCGCCAGAATCGGCCGGCGGCGCGGCTGGACTCGGTGGTCGTCTCCGGGTCGCCCAGGCCGGGCGGCATCGCGCTGGGCGGGATAGCCGCCAGCGACTCCAGCTCCGCCGGTGACAGCGCCTCCAGACGCTCGGCGATCTCCCCAAGCGACAGGCCCTGGCCCTGCAACCGCTTGATCGCCACCAGCCGCAACAGGTGAGTCCGGCCATAGGTGAGCGCGCGTCCGCGGGTTCCGGGACGGGGCAGCAACCCGCGCGCGGTGTAGTAGCGGATCATCCGTTCCGCCGGTATCGGCTTGGCCTGGCGATTGTCGGGCACGGCGCCAGATGCCTGCACGGCCAAGCCAGCCGCCGCGGCGAATTCGGAGAGAGTCAGTAACGATTCTATAGTTATTTGACAGTGTCATACCATTTTCTGACACTGTCAAATAACTATTTATAACTTCCGCCACATCCGTAACAGCGCGGCTCCCCCGGATCGAGGCGGCGATCGCCTAATCTGCACAACGATGTACCTATTACGCGCCGCATCGTGCCTGGCCGCAGCCGTTTTCATGGCGGCCGGGCCGGCTGTGGTGGGCATGCCCGCCGCCCTGCCGTCGGCGTCGGCCGAGCCCAATGCCGAAGCGAACAGCGGAGCCCAGGAGTGCCCATATCGGGTCACCACCCCGCCCGCGGTGGACTCGTCGGAGGTCCCCCAGGCCGGCGAACCTCCCCTGCCGCTGGCGGTGCCCTCGGCGCCGGTCGGCGGCAACGCGCTGGGAGGCTGCGGGATCATCGCGGCGCCGGACACCCCGCCGGTACCCGGCGATGTCTCCGCCGAAGCCTGGCTGGTGGGAGATCTGGATAGCGGCGCCATCATCGCCGCCCGCGATCCGCACGCCCGGCACCGCCCGGCCAGCATCATCAAGGTCCTGGTCGCGATGGTCTCCATCAAGGAGCTGAACCAAAACAAGGCCGTGCCCGGAACCAACGACGACTCGGCGGCCGAAGGCACCAAGGTCGGCGTCAACGCCGGCGGCATGTACACCGTCAACCAGTTGCTGCACGGTCTGCTGATGCATTCGGGCAACGACGCCGCACACGCGCTGGCCATCCAACTCGGCGGCATGCAGACGGCGCTGGAAAAGATCAACATGCTGGCCGCCAAGCTGGGTGGCCGCGACACCCGCGTCGCCACCCCATCAGGCTTGGACGGGCCCGGCATGAGCACCTCGGCCTATGACATCGGCCTGTTCTACCGATACGCCTGGCAGAACCCGATCTTCGCCGACATCGTCGCGACCCGCACCTTCGACTTCCCCGGCCATGGCGAACATCCCGGCTACGAGCTGGAGAACGACAACCACCTGCTGTACAACTACCCGGGCGCGCTGGGCGGCAAGACCGGCTACACCGATGACGCCGGCCAGACCTTCGTTGGTGCGGCAAACCACAACGGCCGGCGCCTGTTCGCGGTGCTGCTACACGGAACTCGCCAGCCGATCGCCCCCTGGGAACAGGCCGCGCACCTGCTGGACTACGGGTTCAGCACCGCCCAGGGCACCCAGATCGGTTCGCTGATCGAACCCGATCCCAGCCTGGTGGCCCCCAAGGAAACTCCCGAAGCGCGCCGCCTCGCCGACGCTCAGGCCGCCGGGCTGGTGTCATCGGCCGACGCCCTGCCGGTGCGAGTCGGTGTCGCGGTGATCGGTGCCATCATCGTGTTCGGTTTGATGCTGGTCGCGCGCTCGCTGAACAACCGGCCGCAGCACTGAAATTCACGGCCGACGGGTTGTTGATTAGCCCCGGCTGCTGTGTCACGGTATCGGGATGACTGCCCTTTGCGAGGATGCCGGCTCAAGCCGGGATGGCGAAGCAATTCGCACCGGCCGCCGCCAATTCGGCTTTGCTTTCACCGATCCGGGCAGCGTTGCTGAGCCGCCCACGGTCCAGGCCACAGCCGGCTGAGCACGGACGTGCAACGGGGCATCCTGGTCGCGCTGACCGCGGCCAGCGTCGGGCTCATCTACGGATACGACCTATCCATCATCGCCGGCGCGCAGCTGTTCATCACCGAAGAATTCGGCCTGAGCACCCACCAGCAGGAGCTGCTGACCACGATGGTGGTGATCGGTCAGATCGTGGGAGCGCTGGGCGCCGGCGTACTGGCCAATGCGATCGGGCGCAAAAAGTCGGTGGTGATGCTGCTCGTCGCCTACACGATGTTCGCGGTGCTGGGCGCGCTGTCGGTGTCGCTACCGATGCTGTTGGCGGCGCGCTTCTTGCTGGGTCTGGCCGTCGGCGTCTCGATTGTCGTGGTGCCGGTCTATGTCGCGGAATCCGCTCCGGCCGCGGTGCGCGGATCGCTGCTCACGGTCTACCAACTCACCACCGTCAGCGGACTCATCGTCGGCTATCTCACCGGGTACCTGCTGGCCGGTACGCACAGCTGGCGCTGGATGCTGGGACTGGCCACCGTCCCCGCAATGCTGTTGCTGCCCTTGTTGATCCGCATGCCCGACACGCCCCGGTGGTATGTGATGAAGGGCCGCATCCAGGAGGCCCGCGCGGCGCTGCTGCGGGTGGACCCCGCCGCCGATGTCGAGGAAGAACTGGCCGAGATCGGCACCGCGTTGAGTGAAGGTAGCGGCGGCGTGTCCGAAATGCTGCGACCGCCCTTTCTGCGCGCCACCATCTTTGTGATCACGCTGGGCTTCTTGATCCAGATCACCGGGATCAACGCCATCATCTACTACAGTCCGCGGATCTTCGAAGCCATGGGCTTCACTGGCGATTTCGCCCTCCTGGGATTGCCGGCGCTGGTTCAGATCGCCGGTGTGGCGGCCGTGATCACCTCCCTGCTGCTGGTGGACCGCGTGGGCCGTCGGCCAATCCTGTTGTCGGGCATCGCCATCATGATCGTTGCCGACGTCGCGCTGATGGCCGTGTTCGCCCGCGGACAGGGCGCAGCGATACTGGGGTTCGCAGGCATCTTGCTGTTCATCATCGGCTACACGATGGGCTTTGGCTCCCTGGGCTGGGTCTACGCCAGCGAAAGCTTCCCCACCCGGCTACGTTCCATCGGGTCGAGCACCATGCTGACCGCCAACCTCATCGCGAACGCGATCGTTGCCGCCGTCTTCCTCACCATGTTGCATTCACTCGGTGGTTCGGGAGCGTTCGCCGTATTCGGGGTGCTCGCGCTGGTGGCGTTCGGCGTCGTCTACCGCTACGCCCCGGAAACCAAGGGCCGCCAGCTCGAGGAAATTCGGCACTTCTGGGAGAACGGCGGACGCTGGCCGGAGAAGCTGACGGAAGCTCCGTGACCCTCATCTGTGCCGGGTCTGTGGTCATCGACGGAGAACTTTGCCGACCCGGCTGGATACGGACGGCGGGCCACAAAATCGCGGATTGCGGCACCGGCACAGCGCCTTTGGCCGACTTCGACTTCCCGGACTCGATCGTGGTGCCGGGGTTCGTCGACATCCACGTGCACGGCGGAGCGGGCGCGTCGTTCGCCGACGCCGACGCCGGTGGCCGGGCCTTGATCCAAGCCAGCGAGTTTCACCTGCGCCACGGCACCACCACGATGCTGGCCAGCCTGGTCACCGCCGCACCCGCGCAACTGCTTTCGGCGGTAGCCAAGCTGGCCGAAGCCATCAGCTCGGGCCGCTCGGGCACCATCGCAGGCATCCATCTGGAGGGCCCGTGGCTGAGCCCCGCACGGTGCGGCGCGCACGACCACACCCAAGTGCGTGCGCCGGACCCCGCCGAAATCGATGCGCTGCTGGCGGCCGCCAACGGCACCATCCGCATGGTGACGCTGGCCCCGGAATTGCCCGGATCCGCCGACACGATAAGGCGCTTCTTGGCCGCCGGTGTGGTGGTGGCCCTCGGGCACACCGATGCGACCTACGAGCAGACCTGCCAGGCCATCGGCCACGGTGCCACCGTCGCCACTCACCTGTTCAACGCGATGGCGCCCCTGGGCCACCGCGAGCCCGGGCCCGCCCTGGCATTGCTGAAGGACCCGGCGGTGACGCTCGAATTGATCGCCGACGGGGTACACGTCCATCCCGCCGTGGTGGCGGCCGTGATCGAGGCCGTCGGCCCCGACCGGGTCGCGTTGGTCACCGACGCGATAGCCGCGGCCGGATGTGGCGATGGCACATATCGTCTGGGATCGGTGCCGATTGAGGTCGAGTCGAACGTGGCGCGGGTGTGTGGCACCCCGACGATCGCGGGCAGCACGGCCACCATGGACCGGCTCTTTCGCGCCGCATTTCGGGCTGGGGCGGGGGCCGCACTCGATGCCGGGGCGTTGGCCGCCGCGGTGCAGATAACCTCGGCGACCCCGGCGCGCGCCGTCGGGCTGGCACGACGGGGCAGCCTGCGGGCCGGCTTTGACGCCAATCTCGTTGTGCTCGATCGCGATCTGCGCGTGGCCGCGGTGATGGCCAACGGCGAGTGGCAGGCCGTCGAGGACTAGCGGCGCCGGCGGAACAGCCGCGATATCGTCAGCGCTCCAACGGCGCCCGCGATCAGCGCGGCCACCGTCTGCCGCACCCCCAGGCCTTCCTCGACCTGTATGCGCGGGCTGATGATCGCGGGGCCGGGTGGCTCAATATGTTCGGAATATGGATCTTTGGTGGCCGCCCACGCGGTGGCGAAGAGCACCAGATAGGCGGTGACATTGGCAAACACCATCAACCCCAACACCGGCCCGAACGCGGCGCCGGCCGGGCTGCGCAGCACCGTTCGCAGGTAGATCGACGCCACCTGTTTGAACAGTTCGAATCCGATGGCGGCCATCAGACCGGCCTGCATCGAGGTGCCCAGACGGCCCGGCTGCCGCGGCAGCCGGGCGATCATCAAGGTGAACATCAACCAAGCCACCAGCACCGATATCAGTATCGAAATCAGTCGGAAGACCACGTTGAAGATCGCAAGCTCAGGTATCCCAAACCAGCTCAGCACCGTGGCCATCGGCCTGAGGTGGCCCAGTGCGGTGAGCGCGATTGTCAGCATGGTCACCAGGAATGTGCCGATCATCGCGGTCAGATCGGAGAGCTTGGTGCGCACGTAGCCCACCCGCTGGACCGGATGAGCCCACATCTCACTGAGCGCCACCCGCAGGTGCGACATCCAGGTCAAGCCCGCCCATGACGCGGTCGCCAGGCCGATCAGGCCGACGGATGCCCGCGCATCGATCGCCGAATTCATCAGCCCGACCAGCTGTTGACTCAAGGCCCCTGAGACCGACTCCCGGATCTTGCCGTCAATCGTCTTGAGCAGGTCGGGATGGCTGGCCAGCACGAAGCCGAATACGGCGAAACCGACCATCAGCAAAGGAAACAACGCGAAAATCGTGTAGTAGGTCAGACCTCCGGCGAAGAAGCCGCCGCGCTGCTCATTGAATCGCTTGGCGGCGCGCATCGCGTGGTCGAACCACCCATACCGGGCTCGCAGCCTATCCAAAGTTCCTGGTTTGGCCGGCTCAGTCGTCGTGGTCAAACACTTACCCCCGTTGCGGAAGAAAACCCAACCGATCGTAGACACGCTGCACGGTCTTGCTCGCGATGTCGTGGGCCCGTTCGGCTCCTGCCGCGAGCACCGTCTCGAGTTCGCTGAGATCGGCAGTGAGTTCGTCGACACGGGCTTTGATCGGGCTGACGTAGGCGACGACGGCCTCGGCGGTGTCCTTTTTCAGATCGCCGTAGCCCCGTCCCGCGTAGCCGTCCACCAGGGTGTCGATACTGACGCCGCTGACCGCGGACTGAATGCTCAGCAGGTTCGAAACGCCGGGTTTGGCCTCGGGGTCGTAGCGGATTTCGCGTTCGCTGTCGGTCACCGCCGAGCGAATCTTCTTGGCCGACACCGCCGGCGCGTCGAGCAGGCTGATCAACCCGGCGTCGGTGCTGGCCGACTTGCTCATCTTCGACGTCGGATCCTGCAGGTCGTAGATCTTGGCGGTGATCTTGGGGATGAGGACGTCGGGCACCACGAAGGTGTCCGGGAAGCGCCCGTTGAACCGCTGCGCGATGTCGCGCGCCAGTTCCAGGTGCTGACGTTGGTCCCCCCCCACCGGCACCAGCTCCGCGTCGTAGGCCAGCACATCAGCGGCCTGCAGCACCGGGTAGGTGAACAGGCCGACCGTCGCGGAATCGGCGCCCTGGCGCGTCGACTTGTCTTTGAACTGCGTCATCCGAGACGCCTGTCCGAAACCGGTGAAGCAGCCCAGCACCCAGGCCAGCTGACTGTGGGCCGGCACGTGGCTTTGCACAAAGATGGTGGCGCGAGCGGGATCGATACCCAGCGCCAGGTATTGCGCGGCGGTGACCAGCGTGCGGCGCCGCAGCGCCTCGGGATCCTGCGGGAGGGTGATCGCATGCAGGTCGACGACGCAGAAGAACGCGTCGTGGTCGTCCTGCAGCGCAACCCACTGGGTGACGGCGCCCAGCGCATTACCGAGGTGAAGTGAGTCAGAAGTTGGCTGCACGCCGGAGAAAATCCGGCGGGATCCGGTCGGGGTGCTCATGGTGTCCCCGATCCTTTCATGCGCAAATTTCGGCGATTCGCAGACACTTGCGATACCGCCGGTACCACCTTGTACTGTCGGTGATATGAGACGTCTGCTTGGCCCTTCACCCTCGGCGCCGACCCGTGCGCCGATCCACTTGGGCTCAGGAGAACCGGTGCTGCTGCTGCACCCCTCCCTGCTGTCCCAGGCGGTGTGGGAGCAAGTGGCCCAGAGATTGGCCGACACCGGCCGCTACGAGGTGTTTGCCCCGACCATGGCCAGCCACAACGGCGGGCCGCGGGCCGGTACCTGGTTCCTGTCGTCGGCGGTGCTGGCCGATCACGTCGAACGTCAGATGGACGAATTGGGCTGGGACAGCGCCCACATCGTCGGCAATTCACTGGGCGGCTGGGTCGCATTCGAACTCGAGCGCCGGGGGCGCGCGCGCAGTGTCACCGACATCGCACCCGCCGGTGGCTGGACGCGGTGGAGCCCGGCCAAGTTCGAGGTGATCATCAAGTTCGTCATGGGCATCCCGCTGCTAGCGCTGGCTTGGCTGCTCGGGCCGCGGGTGATGCGCCTGCCGTTTAGCCGCCGGTTGGCGACCTACGCGATCAGCGCGTCGCCCGACGGCGTCAGCGACGCCGAACTGCTCGGCTGCATCGATGACGTCGCGCACTGCCCCGCCTACCTTCAGCTGCTGGTCAAGGCGCTACTGCTGCGCGGTCTGCGCGAGCTCGCCGAAAATGCCGTCCCGGCGCATCTGGTGATCTGCGGGAAGGACCGCATCCCCTGGCTGGGGACCGATCAGGATCGCCAGATCCTTGGTCATCTTTCCGCTCTCCACGGTCTTGATGACGACGTCTTCCAGCGTCTGCGCGAATTGAACGACCTCGGGGGTGTTGTCCAGTTTGCCGCGGTGCGCCAGGCCACGCGTCCAGGCGAAGATCGAGGCGATCGGATTGGTGGAGGTCGGCTGGCCGGCCTGGTACTGGCGGTAGTGGCGCGTGACGGTGCCGTGGGCGGCCTCGGCCTCCACAGTCTTGCCGTCAGCCGTCATCAGCACCGACGTCATCAGTCCCAGCGATCCGTAGCCCTGCGCCACCGTGTCTGACTGGACGTCGCCGTCGTAGTTCTTACAGGCCCAGACGTAGCCGCCCTCCCATTTGAGGCAGGCAGCAACCATGTCGTCGATCAAGCGATGCTCGTAGGTCAGGCCTTCGGCATCGGACCGCTCCTTGAACTCCTCTTCGTAGATTCGCTGGAATTCGTCTTTGAACATGCCGTCATAGGCCTTCAGGATGGTGTTCTTGGTGGACAAGTACACCGGCCATTTGGCGTTTAGGCCATAGGAATAAAGACGCCCGAGCGAAGTCCTGAATGGATTTTCTGAAGTTGTACATGCCCATCACCACCCCGCCGTCCTCGGGGATGGACACCATTTCGTGCACGATCGGCTCGCTGCCGTCAGCGGGTGTGAACGTCAGCGTCACGGTGCCCGGCCGGTCGACTTTGAAGTTCGTCGCGCGGTATTGGTCGCCGAATGCGCGGCGGCCGATGACGATTGGCTTGGTCCAGCCCGGAACCAGCCGCGGAACGTTGGAGATCACGATGGGCTCACGGAAAATCTTGCCCCCCAATATGTTTCGGATCGTCCCGTTCGGCGACAGCCACATCTTCTTGAGGTTGAATTCCCGGACCCTGGCCTCGTCGGGGGTGATGGTCGCGCACTTGACGCCCACACCGTGCTTCTTGATCGCATACGCCGCGTCGATGGTCACCTGGTCGTTGGTGCGGTCCCGGTGCTCGATACCCAAGTCGTAGTAGAGCAGCTTCACGTCCAGATGCGGGAGAATCAGCCGGTCTTTGATGAGCTTCCAGATAACGCGAGTCATCTCGTCGCCGTCGAGTTCCACGACCGGGCCGCTGACCGTGATCTTGGGTTCACCAGACATCTGAGCCCAATTCCTCCCGCGCTGTGAGTTTGGGCGAGCGGTTGCTCATCCGCCCAGATTACAAGGGCTGTTCGCAGGCTCGGGGCATGCGACGGCGATGCCGCCCGCCCAGAGAGTTGGCACGAGCAAGCCGCGATACGGTAGGCTTCAGATCGGTCATGAGCGCCAGCGTCAAGCCCCGGCTTGCTGGCCGGCAACCCTCCAACCGCGGTGGGGTGCCCCGGGTGATGACCAGGTTGAGTAGCCACAGTCGGCTACACGGCAAGCGCGGGTCCGCCATGACGGGCCCCTGAGCAGACAGGGAAAGTAGCCTCATGAGCGCCGAAAACACCAGCACTGACGCAGATCCGACCGCGCATTGGTCATTTGAAACCAAGCAGATCCACGCCGGCCAGCAGCCCGATTCCGCCACCAACGCGCGGGCGCTGCCGATCTACCAAACCACCTCGTACACCTTCGAAAACACGGCGCACGCTGCCGCTTTGTTCGGCCTGGAGGTTCCCGGCAACATCTACACGCGGCTGGGCAACCCCACTACCGATGTGGTCGAGCAGCGCATCGCCGCGCTCGAAGGTGGGGTCGCCGCGCTGTTCCTGTCCTCCGGTCAGGCCGCGGAAACCTTCGCCATCCTCAACCTGGCCGGCGCGGGCGATCACATCGTGTCCAGCCCCCGCCTCTACGGCGGCACCTACAACCTGTTCCATTACTCGCTAGCAAAGCTGGGGATCGAGGTCAGCTTCGTCGACGACCCCGACAACCTGGACTCGTGGCAGGCGGCGGTGCGGCCCAACACCAAGGCGTTTTTTGGTGAGACCATCTCCAACCCGCAGATCGACCTGCTCGACACCCCCGGGGTTGCTGAAGTCGCCCACCGCAACGGGATACCGCTGATCGTCGACAACACCATCGCCACGCCGTACCTGATTCGGCCGTTCACGCAGGGCGCCGACATCGTCGTGCACTCGGCCACCAAGTACCTGGGCGGGCACGGCGCCGCGATCGCGGGTGTGATCGTCGATGGCGGCACATTCGACTGGACGCAGGGCCGTTTTCCCGAATTCACCACACCGGACCCCAGCTACCACGGCGTGGTGTTTGCCGAGTTGGGCGCGCCGGCCTATGCCCTCAAGGCACGCGTCCAGCTGCTGCGCGACTTGGGGTCGGCGGCCTCGCCGTTCAACGCCTTCCTGGTGGCCCAGGGCCTGGAAACTCTGAGCCTGCGGATCGAACGGCACGTTTCCAACGCGCAGCGCGTCGCAGAGTTCCTGGCCGACCGCGAGGACGTCGTCACGGTCAACTACGCCGGACTACCCGGTTCGCCGTGGCATGAGCGGGCAAAGAAGCTGTCCCCCAAGGGAACCGGGGCGGTGCTGTCGTTCGAGTTGGCCGGCGGCGTCGAGGCCGGTAAAGCATTCGTGAATGCGCTCAAACTGCACAGCCACGTCGCCAACATCGGCGATGTGCGCTCGCTGGTGATCCATCCGGCATCGACCACCCACGCCCAGCTGAGCCCGGCCGAGCAGCTGTCCACCGGCGTCAGTCCGGGACTGGTGCGTTTAGCAGTGGGCATCGAGGGTATAGAAGACATCCTGGCCGACCTGGAGCTCGGGTTCGCCGCGGCACGCAAGTTCAGCGGCGATTCACAGGCAGTAGCAGCCATCTGAGGAGCACCGACGTGACGATCTCCGACGTGCCCACCCAAACACTGCCCGCCGAAGGCGAAGTGCGCCTGGTCGATATCGGGTCACTGCGCCTGGAAAGCGGTGCGGTCATCGACAACGTCTGCATCGCGTTGCAGCGCTGGGGCGAGTTGTCCCCCACCCGCGACAACGTGGTGATGGTGTTGCACGCGCTCACCGGTGATTCGCACGTCACCGGCCCCGCCGGCCCCGGGCATTCCACCCCGGGCTGGTGGGACGGGATCGTCGGCCCGGGCGCGCCGATCGACACCAACCGTTGGTGCGCGGTAGCCACCAACGTGCTGGGTGGTTGCCGCGGCTCCACCGGCCCCAGCTCACTTGCCCGGGACGGAAAACCCTGGGGCTCGAGATTTCCCTTGATCTCGGTGCGCGACCAGGTGGAAGCCGACATGGCCGCCCTGGCGGCGCTGGGCATCACCCAGGTTGCCGCCGTGGTCGGCGGATCCATGGGCGGCGCCCGCGCGCTGGAGTGGATTGTCGGCCATCCCGATCGGGTGCGCTCGGCGCTGCTGCTGGCGGTGGGTGCGCGCGCCACCGCTGACCAGATCGGCACTCAGACAACGCAAATCGCAGCCATCAAGGCTGACCCGAATTGGCGAAACGGCGACTATCACGAGACCGGCTGCAAGCCCGAAGCCGGGCTGAAGGTCGCCCGCCGTTTCGCACACCTGACCTACCGCGGCGAGATCGAACTCGACAGCCGGTTCGCCAACGACGGTCAGGGCGGCGAGGATCCCGCGGACGGCGGGCGCTACGCGATCCAGAGCTACCTGGAACATCAGGGCGACAAGCTGCTGGCCCGCTTCGATGCCGGTAGTTATGTGATCCTGACCGAGGCTCTCAACAGACACGATGTCGGCCGCGGCAGGGACGGGATACACGCTGCGCTGCGGGGGTGCCCGGTCCCGGTGGTCGTCGGTGGCATCACCTCCGATCGCCTCTACCCACTGCGGTTGCAGCAGGAGCTGGCCGATCTGTTGCCCGGATGCGCCGGGCTGGAGGTCGTCGATTCCATCCGTGGCCACGACGGGTTTCTGGTGGAGTCCGAGGCCGTCGGTGAATTGATCCACAAGACACTGCGATTGGCCGAAGACCGAAGCTCGCGTCCATGGTGAGCGGGTCCGCCCAGGACCCATCGCTGTCGTTCGGTTCGGCGGCGGCCGCATACGAGCGGGGCCGCCCGTCTTATCCACCCGAAGCGATCGACTGGCTGCTGCCGGCAGGGGCGCGCGATGTTCTCGATCTTGGTGCGGGGACCGGCAAGTTGACGACCCGCCTGGTCGAACGCGGACTCGATGTGGTCGCCGTAGACCCCATTCCCGAGATGCTCGAGGTGCTGCGCGCGTCGCTGCCGAGAACGCTGGCGCTGCTGGGTACCGCCGAAGAGATACCGTTGGAAGACAACAGCGTTGATGCCGTTCTGGTCGCCCAGGCCTGGCATTGGGTGGATCCGGCGCGGGCGATCCCCGAGGTGGCCCGGGTGCTGCGGCCCGGCGGCCGGCTGGGACTGGTGTGGAACACCCGCGACGAGCGGCTCGGCTGGGTACGCGAGTTGGGCCGGATCATCGGGCGCGACAGCGACCCGGTGCGCGACAAAGTCACGCTGCCCGAACCGTTCACGGGTGTGGCGCGCCATCACGTGGAGTGGACCAATTACCTGACCCCGCAAGCGTTGATCGACTTGGTCGCATCGCGCAGCTACTGCATCACCTCACCGGCCGAGGTCCGCACCAAGACCCTCGATCAGGTGCGTGAGCTGTTGGCCACGCATCCGGCGCTGGCCAACTCGGCCGGTCTGGCATTGCCGTACGTCACGGTGTGCGTGAGCGCGACCCTGGCCGCCTAGCCAGGCAGCACCGACACGAAGATCCCGGCCGCCTCCTCCGGCCGGCCTCGCGACCAGCATGGGACTTTCGGCCCTCGTCAGGCAGCTGGTCTGCGCGATGAACTTGATCGCAGTGCTCGACAAACCCGAGGAGGCAGCCATGTCGCTCGCAGCCCCTACCGGATACCGCACGATCGCGGTTGGGATCGCAACCGGGGCGCTGGGCGCCGCGATGCTGCTGGGCAGCGCGGCGATCGCCGTCGCCGATCCCCCACCCAACTGCACGACCGCCGACCTGGCCGGCATCTCCGCCGGCGTTGCCGCCGCGACCTCGACCTATCTGTTCACCCATCCCGATGTCAACGAATTCTTCACCGGGCTCAGGGGGCAGGAACGCGATGCAATGCGTGAGAACGTGCAGAATTACCTCAATGCCAACCCGGACGTGAAAGCCGACCTGGACGGCATCCGTCAGCCCGTGGTCGACTTCAAGGACCGGTGCCAGTAAGCCGAGTCGCCCGTCGTCGCGAGCCGGCACCCCAGCCCGGCCCCGTCGGAAGGAAACCGCCATGCAACTCAGGCGTATCTATCTCTGCACCATCCTCGCGGCTGCCGCCGCTGGTGTGGCGGCGACCCTGGCCGCCTTTCCCGCCAGCTCACCGCACATCCAACCGAGCTCGGCCCCGATCCATGACCTGCCCCTCGATGACCTCGGCATCCCGGGCGTGTCGGTGGACATCGACGCCAAGGTGCCAAACCTCAACTCGGTCGAACAAGTCGTGCCCAACGTCAGCGTGCCGAACATCAACCTGCCCAACGTCAAGGTGAACCCGGGGCATGTCGGTCTGCCGGGGCGTGGGCGCTAGCGTCAGCGGAGTTCCCAAGCCGCGCAATGGCCCCGCCCGCTAACAGTCGATCTCCGCATTCAGACCGAATTCGGCGAAGGTACGTGAAACGACCTCGCGCAGCTCATCTTTGGTGTTGGAATGACCGACAAGATACGCAGAGATTCCGATGCACATCTTGCCGCGGCCCCGCCCCGAAGCCAGCAGCATTCGTCCACCGGTGCCCTCGAGCACGCTTTTGGCGATATCGGGCTCGACCAGTCTGATGTAGGCGAAGTCGGCATCGGTGCCGTCGGGCCGGTTGGCGGCCGGAGGCACGTCACCGACATTGGAGCAAGTGACGGGGAGAGTGGGGCCACCCGCTGCCATCCCAACCAGCCTCCTGGCCACCCACCTCGGAGTTATCGCCGCCAGTGGCAGCGGCGCCAAGAACTCGTTGTCGAGATCCTCCATCCCTTCCAGGATTGCCCGGGTGATCTTGGCGTGCATCTCCCTGAGGTCTGTCGCCGCGTGTGCCGGGTCGACCGCGACGTCAACGGCCGTCAGTGCGTTGCCACGGGTGTCGTCTTGGGTGCGAAGCGACACCACAATGCGCAGGGTGACCGTTCCGTCGCCCTGAACCCGCCCAACCCTCGCCGCCAGTCTGCAGGCAACCCCTCCCACAAGCGAGTTACTCTTCGCACCAAGCCTTTTGGCGCACGCATCCCAGTCCGCCAGGTCGATGTAGGCGGTCACGGCAGGCACCTCGACGGAATGGTCGCCACCGGCCATCCGCGGCGGCGGCGGGGCCGCTTTGATCGAGGATTGCAGTTCCTGGCGATCGCGGCGAAGCCGACGAACCACACCGCCGAACGCGTGCGCGATCTTGGGCAGCTCATTGACGGTTTGCCGGAGATCCTCGCGCAGCGCCCGCCGGAGGATGCGCGACCCCGCAGCCGGATAACCCAGATCCTGGGTCCTCCCCTCGGCCGCATTGACCACCGCCTGGCCGAAAGCGATCGCGTCGGCGATCGTGTGCGAAGCCACCAGGCTCACCGCGGTGCCGCCGTCATCGAGTCCAACGACGCCAAGATGCCAGCCCGGCCCCCACTCCGGATCGATGGGCAGGCGCGCCCGCTCATCGGCCCATGCGCCCACATCTGCGCGCCGTCGTGGCGTTGTGGCGAAGTCGATCTTCTGCGAAACCGGAGCCGAGACCCAGCGATCACGCGCGAACGGCAACGGAGACCGCTCGATCCGGCGTCCCAACAACCCGCATCCGAGATTGCGGTGGAAACGCCGCAACCCCTCGACATCGACGGCCCGGTCGTAGATCCAAATCATCTGGATCAGCGAGCCGTAGCCCGCCCGCAGCCCGAGGAATGCCGCTTGATCCAGGTAGGCGAGCCTATCGTCGGCCGGCTCGGCGGCACGCTTGCCGACCTGAGCCGCCGCGGCCGCGGGCACCGCGGCGACGCTGAGCAGGTCGGCCAGGTGGACGGCAACGCTGGCGGGGCTGGGGTGGTCGAAGATGAGAGTGGCCGGCAGGTCCACTCCGGATTGGGCCGACAGGGCTCCGCGCAGTTCCAGCGCGCTGAGCGAGTCGATACCGAGGTCTTTGAACGGCTGGTCCGGGTCCATGGCGGCCGGGTCCGGGTGTGCCAGCACCGCCGCGGTGGCGGTGAGGACCAGTTTGGTCAGCATGGCGTGTTGTTGCTCGGGGGTCAGTCCCGCCAGCCGGGCGCCGAGCGCGCGTGAGTCGGCCATGGCGGCTTGGGGCCGGGTGCTGATCAGCGCCGAGAAGATCGGGGGCAGGCTGCTCTCGCGGGCCAGGGCCGCCAGCGCTCGGGTGCTCAGCGGGGCCGGGATCAGATTGGGGTGCTGCACGCCAAGGGCAGCGTCGAAGAGAGCCAGACCCGCGCTGGTGGTGATCGGGACCATGCCGCTGCGGGTCAGGCGGGCTTGATCGCGGGCATCGAGGTGGCCGGTCATCCCCGAGGAGGGCTGCCAATACCCCCAGGCCAGACTGGTGGCTCCTGGCCCGCGCTCGCGGGCCAGGGCGTCCAGGACGGCGTTGGCCGCGACGTAGTTGGCCTGTCCCGGGGCCCCCAGGACCCCGGCGGCAGAGGAGAACAACACGAACGCGGCCAGCTCGGTGTTGGCGGTTAACTGGTGTAGGTGCCAGGCGCTATCGGCTTTGGCGGCCAGCACGGTGTCGAGCTGCTGTGCGGTGAGTTGGCTCGTCACCGCGTCGTCGAGCACTCCGGCAGCATGGATGACCGCGGTCAGCGGGTGCTCGGTGGGAATCGAGTCGATCAGGGCCGCCAACTGGGCGGGGTCGGCACAGTCGCAGGCGCTGATGGTGACCTGGGCACCCAACCCATTCAGGCGCTCCGCAAGCTCGGCCGCCCCGACGCCGCTGGGGCCGCGTCGGGACGTCAACAGCAGCCGGCGCACACCGTAGTGAGTGAGCAGGTGTTCGGCGAACAGGCCGCCGAGCATGCCGGTGCCCCCGGTGATCAACACGGTGCCCGCCGGGTCGAGTGCCGCAGGGGCGATGAGCACGATTTTCCCGGTAGGCCGGGCCTCGCTGATATCCCGAAACGCTTGGCGAGCGCGCAGCAGCCCGTAGGCCGTCACGGGCGGGGGCTCGATGACCGCGGCATTGATCAGCTCGCTCACCGCGGCCCAGGTGCGTTGCAGCCGTTCGGGCGTGGCCGTGCTGATGTCGTAGACGACGTATCTCAGGCCGGGATGGGTTTGTGCGACGTCGGTGGCTTCCCGGATGTCGCGTCTGGCGATCTCGACAAAGCACCCGGGCGCGGCCAGTAGCCGCAGCGACGCATCGACAAGATCGCCGCGCAGATCGTTCAAGACCACGTCCATCCCGCGCCCGCCGGTGGCCGCGGCCAAGGTGTCGCCGAAGTCCCGGGCGCGGGAGGAAGCGATGTGATCCTCGGGAATGCCCAACCCGCGCAGGATGTGCTGCTCGGCGGGATCGGCGGTCGCGAACACCTCGGCACCCAGGTGCTGCGCAATGCGGATCGCGGCCCGGCCAACCGCACCGGCGCCGGAGTGGATGAGCACCCGCTGTCCGGCGCGGAGCGCCGCGATATCGATCAGAGCGCTGTATGCGGTCACAAACGCGACCGGGACCGAGGCCGCTTGGGGGCAGGACCAGCCCGGCGGGATCGCCACCACAGCGCGGTGATCGGTGGCCGCGGTGGGGGCGAATGCGTTATTGGGGAAGATCCCCATCACCGCATCCCCCGGCGCGAAGTCGTCGACATCGCCGGCGGTGTCGATGACGATCCCGGCAGCTTCCACCCCAAGCCCTTGGTGGTCTTGTTGGCCCTCACCACCAGCGTCGCGGTGGCTGGTCGCGGCTGACGCGACCGCCACATCATCGGAGTTCAAGCCCGCAGCGCGGATCTGCACTCGGATCTGGCCGGGCCCCAGTTCTGCTGGTGCGGGGGTGGGGGCCAGGGTCAGGTCGGCCAAATCCCCGCTACCGCTGGCGATTAGCCGCCAGTGCGGGGTGGGGGTGGGGTCAACGCCCGGGCCGGGGCCAGCCGGGGCATGTGAGCGACACCGGCGCGCAGGGCCAGCTGGGGTTCACCGCCCGTACCCGTGCAGCTGCCCAGCAGTTGTAGCAGCGTGTCGGTACTGCTGGCGGCGTGGTCGGTGTCGACCAACCGGATCCGGCCCGGGTGCCCGCTTTGGGCGCTGTGCAGCAGCGCCCACACCGCTGCCTGAGCCGGATTCGGCGCCCGCTCAGAGGCGTTGATCGCCACCGCGCGACAGGTCAGAACCACCAGCACCGTCTCGGCCGTGTCGGGGCGGGCCAACCAGGCCGCAACCGCGGCCAACGCGTGTCGGGTCAGCGAATGCATGCTCGACATGACGGCATCGTCATCGCCGCGAAGATCCGGCGGGGACAAGGACCAAATCACCACCGGGGGACATGGCCGCACGGCATCCAAATCGGGGCTCCTGACGCCGTTGCGCAGACCAGCCGAGACGGCATCGGGATCTTCGGCAACCACCACCCACGCCGGCGGCTCGGCCACGGCGGCGGCACCGGGCGCGCCGGCCGAGGACAGCGGTGGCCAGGCCAGCTCCCACAAGCCCCGCCCGGATGACGTCGCCGTCGTGGGTGGGGTGAGAGTCGCCAGGTCGGGTAGGGCCCGCACAACAACCGTGTCGATGCTGATCACCGGCGCGCCGGCGGGATCGCTGGCGTACAGGGTGAAGGTGTCGGCACTGCTGCGGGTCAGCCACACCTGCAGCCGGGTGGCCGCGGTCGCATGCAGGGTGACCCCGCTCAAGACGAACGGAAGCCGGACCGCCGCCGACTCCGAGTCCGCCCCGGCGCCCAGGGCGGCGGCCATCGGATGCAGCGCGGCGTCCAGCAGAGCCGGGTGGATTCCGTAGCCGGTGATGTCGGTTCCGGCGGGCAGGGCCACCTCGGCGTAGATGTGGTCGGGGTCGGCCGGCTCGTGGCCGATCCCGAGCACCGAGCAGAACGGAGGGCCATAGTGCAGACCGCGGTCGGCCAGCCGCTGGTAGAAGTCCGCGACATCGAATTCCGTCACCGGCAAGGCCGCCATGGGAGGTTGGCCGGCAGCGGCTGGTTCGGCGGCCAGGATTCCGCTGGCATGTAACACCCACCCCGTCTCGCCGCGGTGGCCGGTACCGGTGCGGGCATGGACGTTGAACGCGCGCCGTGCACCCCCATCGGCGCCGGCCACGCCGATCTGGATATCGGTCGGCGTGTCTTCGGCAAGCACCAGGGGGGCGTGCAACACCAGTTCGGCAACGGCCGGGCACCCCACGTAATCCCCGACCGCCAACGCCATGTCGACGAAGGCGGTGCCCGGCAGCACCACCACATCGCCCACCCGGTGAGCGCCAAGCCAGCCCTGCACACCAAGAGCCAACCGGCCAGTGGCGATCACCTCGTCTCGGTCCGCCAACGCGGTGATCGCCCCCAACAATGGATGCCCGATGCGATCCAGACCAAGACCAGCCGCGTCATTGCCCGGTCCCGTTGTGAGCCAATACCGATGGTGCTGGAACGGATACGTCGGCAGCGGCACCGGGCGGGCGTGCGGATACACCACCGGCCAGGCCGGGCTACGACCATGAACCTGCAACCGCGCCAGCGTCGTAGTCAGGGCGTCCAGGTCGGGTCGCTCGCGATGCAGGGTCGGAATCACCACCGAGCCGGGGCGTCGCCCGTTGCTGGCGGCCAAGGTGTCGGTGATGGCCGGGGCCAGCACCGGGTGCGGGGATATTTCCACAAACACCTGCTCGGCAGCGGCCAGCAGAACTTTGATGCTGTCGTAGAAGCGGACCGGTTGTCGCAGGTTGGCGTACCAGTAGTCGGCGGTCATCGTGGTGGTGTCCAACGGCTGGTCCGACGTGACGCCATGCACGGTGGAATACAAGGCAATCCGTCCCGGCGCCGGGGTCAACCCGGCCAACTCGCCGAGTAGGCGCTCGCGCGCCGGCTCGACCTGTCCGCAGTGTGAGGCGTAATCGACGGTGATGGAACGGATCTGGATGCCATCGACCTCACCGGCGGCGACGAACGCCTCAATCGCGGGGGGATCACCGCTGATGATGGTGTGGGTGGGGCCGTTGACCGCAGCGACCGTCAGCGCGTCACCGTAAGGCCGCAGCCGCGCCGCCACTTCGTCAGCGCCGAGCAACACCGACGCCATCCCCCCGGTCCCGGACAGATCCGCGAGGGCGGCACTGCGCAGTGCCACGATTTTGGCGGCCTGCTCGAGGGTGAACACCCCGGCGACATAGGCCGCGGCAATCTCGCCCTGGGAATGTCCGATCACCGCGTCCGGTTCGATCCCGTAGCTGATCAGGGTGCGGGCCAAAGACACCATGACCGCGAACAACACCGGTTGGACCACATCGACCCGCTCCAGCGCCATGGCGCTGGGCTCACCGCGCACCACGGCACCTACCGACCAGCCTGTCCAGCCGAACAAAGCCTGATCACACTCGTCAAGCGCACGGGAGAACACCTGGTGACGGCGGTATAGCTCGGCGGCCATGCCCGGGTATTGGCCGCCCTGGCCGGGGAAGACGAATACGGTCTTTCCCGCCGATGTCGACCGTAGGTGGTGTTGGACGAGTTGAGGGTGCGGGTCGCCGGCGGCCAACGCCTGCAGTGCCGCCAACAGCTCAGCCCGGGGATCGGGGCTCGCGGCCGGCACCGTCACGACAGCCCGGTGCGGGTGGTGGGTGCGGGTGCAGCCCAGGCTGTAGCCCACGTCGGTGAGATCGAGGTCCCGATGGCGGAGCAGGTGTTGGTGCAGCCGTTCGGCTTGGGCAGCCAACCCTGCCGGGGTTCGCGCCGAAACGGGCCACATGGGCAGCCCGAGTTCGGCACCGTGCTGGGGCCGACCGGCCGGCTCAGGCGATCCGCTCGACGGGGTGGGGGCCTGTTGCAGGATCAGATGTGCGTTGGTGCCGCTGATTCCAAACGAGGACACCGCCGCGGTACGGGGATGATCGGTGACCGGCCAGGGCACCGGCTCGGTGAGGACGCGGACGGTGCCGGCCGACCAGTCGACGTGCGGGCTGGGGCGATCAACGTTGAGGGTCGGCGGCAGACTGTCGTGGTTGAGGGCCGCGATCATCTTGATCAGTCCGGCGACACCAGCTGCGGCTTGGGTGTGGCCGATGTTCGATTTAATCGATCCCAGCCACAGTGGATGGTCTGGGTGATGTGCAGCGCCGTAAGTGGCGATCAAGGCTCCGGCCTCGATCGGGTCGCCCAGCGTGGTGCCGGTGCCGTGGGCCTCCACGGCATCAACCTCATCGAGCCCGACACCCGCGTTGGCGACGGCCTGGGTGATGACCCGTTGTTGAGCGGGCCCGCTGGGGGCGGTCAAACCGTTTGAGGCGCCATCTTGGTTGATCGCCGATCCGGCGATGACCGCCAACACCGGGTGGCCGTTGCGATTTGCATCGCTGAGCCGTTCCAGCACCAGCACCGCGGCCCCTTCGCCCCAGCCGGTGCCATCGGCGGCGGCGGAAAACGCTTTGCAGCGCCCATCTGCGGCCAGCCCGCGCTGCCGGGCGAACTCGGTGAACACCGCCGGCGTGGTCATCACGGTGACGCCCCCGGCGAGGGCAAGAGTCGACTCTCCGGTGTGCAAGGACTGACACGCCAAATGCGCGGCCACCAGCGACGAAGAGCACGCCGTGTCGATGGTGATGGCGGGCCCCTGCAAACCCAGCGCATAGGCGACACGACCGGAAGCCACGCTGGTGGACAGACCGGTCAAGCCGTATCCCTCCCGTATTGCTGTGACCACGCTCCGACGAACACCCCGGTCTTCGAGCGCAGCAACGCGGCCGGATCAATCTGGGCGGTTTCCAACGCTTCCCAACACACTTCCAGCAGCAACCGCTGCTGGGGATCCATGGTTTGGGCTTCCCGCGCCGAGATACCGAAGAATTCGGCGTCAAATCCGGCGACGTCGGCCACAAACGATCCAGCGCGGGCGTAGGTCTTGCCCACCACATCCGGATCGGGATCAAACAACTCCGCCAGGTTCCAGCCCCGGTCCGCCGGAAACTCCCCCACCGCCTCGGTGCCGCCGGCGACCAGATCCCATAGCGCCGCAGCCGAATCCACGCCGCCCGGGAACCGACACGCCATCCCCACCACGGCCACCGGCTCATCGGTGCTCACCCGAGGCTGCACCGGCGCGGCCACCGCAACCGATCCGCTCAACAGCTGGCCCAGGTGGGTGGCCAAGGCGACCGGCGTGGGGTAGTCGAAAGCCAGGGTTGGCGGCAATGTCAACTCGGTGACCGTTTGCAGACGGTCAAGCAATTCGGTGGCTTTCACCGAATCGAATCCCAGGTCCTGGAACGCCCACTCGGGGTCGATGTCGTTGGGGCTGGGATAGTCCAAAACCGTCGCCGCCTGCGCGCACACCACCCCCACCAGCAGGTCATGTTGCTGGTGGCGCAGCAGCCGCAGCCGTTGCACCAACCCTGAGTCGGCCCCGGCGTCCGCATCCGCAGCCGCGGCATCGGCCACCCGCGGCCCGGGTTCGCGGAGCTGCCCGTCCAAGCGGGTGAACTCGTCGTGCAGATACCGCTGCAGGCACTCCCGTCGTCTGACCTTGCCGCTTGTGGTCAGGGGAATCGAACCGGGCGGCACCAGAACGAGATCCGCCACATTGAGACCGTGTGTCTTCGATATCGCGGCGATGACGTCACGGCGGACGACGCCCATTCGGTGCATCGTGGCCTCGTGCGACGTCTCCCGCGTCTTGAATTCGACAATGACAACCAGCTTCTCGACGCCGCCGTCATCGGGAACCGCTATCGCCACGCAGCGGCCCCGAGTGACCTCCTGGATCGTCGCCTCGATGTCGTCGGGTGAGTGGTTGCGCCCGTAGATGATCAGCAGATCCTTGATGCGGCCGATGATGAACAGCTCTCCTTCGGAGAAGGCGCCCAAATCTCCGATTCTCAGCCAAGGTCCCGGTGGTGTGCCCGGCGACGGGCCGACAAGCGTTGCGCCGAAGGTGCGTTCGGTCTCTTGGGGCCGGTGCCAGTAGCCGGCCGCGACGTTGTCGCCGTGCACCCAGATCTCGCCGACCACGCCGGCCGGACACTCGGTGGCGGTCTGCGGGTCGACGATGCGTACCGTCGGCGATTGCGCTGCGCCGTAACTGATCAGCGCCGTACCGGTCCCGGTTGCGCACCGCTTCGCGTGGCCGGCGGTCAGTTCGTCGGAGTCGAAGTAAACGGTCACCGGCGGTTGGCCCCATTCGCGGGTTGCCACGAACACGGTGGCTTCCGCGAGCCCGTATGACGGCCGTAGTGCCCTGGGATGAAGGTGGAAGCGGGCGAACCGCTGCGCGAAGCGCGCCAGCGTCGCGGGTTGTACCCGCTCGGCACCACTGAGAATGTTGCGCACGCCGCCGAGGTCAAGCCCGGCCAGGTCGTCGTCTGATGTCTTTCGTGCCGCCAATTCGAAAGCGATGTTCGGTGCTGCCGAAAACACCTGACAGTTGCTGGCCAGCAACTGCATCCACCGGGCCGGGCGCTGCAAGAACGATATCGGGCTGGTGAGCACGCTGTGGAATCCCTCCAGCAGCGGCATGATGATTCCGAACATCAAGCCCATGTCGTGAAAAAACGGCAGCCACGACACCGCGGTCGTGTCGGGCGGGGCAGCGCGCCCGTGGTCGCCGAAATAGGCGGACATGCCCTGTTCGACATTGGCCAGAAGGTTTCTGTGCGAGACCACGACGCCCGCCGGCGTCCGGGTCGACCCGGAGGTGTACTGCAGATACGCAATGTCTGACCCGCTGTCGGACTCGGCGGCGGGTCCTTGCCCGGAGTCGGGGTCCAGCAGGTCAACCTCGATGACTGAGGGCGCGCGCTCCCCCGGCGTCAACGTGATGCACTCGGCGACGTCGCCGGCGATCGGGGACGTGGTGAGAATGGCCGAGGGCAACGCGTCGCGCAACACCGAACCAACGCGCTCGTCGCTGGCCCCGCCCAGCGGAGCCGAGAGCGGAACCGCGATCTGACCGGCCTGCAGTGCGCCGAGAAACGCAACGATGTAGTCAAGTCCCTGCGGCGCCAGCACCACGGCGCGGTCCCCGGTCGCCCCGCAGGCTTTGAGCTCCCGCGCGACGTTGCACGTCCGCCGATGCAGTTGTGACCACGTCAGAGTTTCCGCAATCCCCGCCCAGTCCCGTTCGTAATCGATGAAGGTGAATGCGGTCTCGCTGGGCCGCAGACTGGCACGTTCCCGCAACACTGCGGAAATCGAGTGGTCGAGCACAGCTAAGACGTTAGGGGATGATCCGACGGGTGGATAGACCGTTCGGAGAACCAAATCGGCCCAGCGAAAGCCGCCCGCGCACCGGGCGTGGCGCGCACCGCAGGCCGGGCGTACGGCCACGACTGGCAAACCGCACCCAGCCAACCTCTACGGCTTCGCCGGTGAAACCCGTCCCCCCACCGGCGGCTACTGGGTCACCAACCCCGTCTGCTGCCCCCCCGAGCGGCCCGATCCCGAGGGGGTAGCCGTCAGAAGTTGAGTCCGGAGTACATCAACCGGCTGGGGTCGTATCGCTGGCGGATTTGGGTCAACCGAGACAGATTCGACCCGAAGTATCGCGAGGGCGCGGTGTTGGCTTCCAGATAGTTGACGTAGCCGCCGACCGAGAACTGTTGCACCGCTTGGTGTGCGGAGTTGATCCATTTGGTGGCAGCGGCCGTTTGCCCACTGCTGGGCGTCTCGACATACCACTGCACGACCGCCGACTGACGCCGCCATGGGAAGGCGGTAGCGGTCGGGTCGATGTCACCCACCGCTCCGGTAAGCGTGTCGACCAGCGCCGACGCCCGCCCCGACGCCGGCGGCCATTTCCCCACCGCCGCGACAATTGCTTGTGCTGCAGCGGAATTCACGGTGCCGATGACATCGGATCCGGCCACGAAGCCACGCGGTGAACTCGCGGAGCTGCCGCCGGCCAGGTACTTCACCAATTCCATGTGGTTGAACGTCTTGGTCTCGATGCCGGTGGGCTGCGCACCGACAACGGACTTGATCGCGTCGGCCACTCCCCGCCCCGCACCCGCCGGACATGTCGCCAGCACATGGCAATTGGCCTGTGCGGCACTTACCGACATGTCGACCAGGCCCCAGGTGTCGCGGTCGGCCGCTGCCAGCCAGGTCTGCCAGCCGGCCAGCACCTGCGCCGCCGACGAAGGAGTGAAGTCGACGCGCACCACATCGGAGTCGGCGACCGGGAACGTCTCGAACGTCATCGCCGTGGTAACCCCGAAGTTCCCTCCCCCACCACCGCGCAACGCCCAGAACAAATCGGGATGATCCTCCGCGGAGGCGGTCACCGTTTCTCCGCTGGGCAACACGACGGTAGCCGACCGCAGCGCATCGCAGGTAAGGCCGGCGTGGCGGGAGTCGGCGCCCATTCCGCCGCCGAGCGCCAAGCCGCCCACACCCACGGTCGGGCAGCTGCCGGTCGGAATTGCCCGGCCGGCGCCGGCCAGCACCTGGTGCACGTCGGTCAGACTCACCCCGGCGGGCACCGTGACGGTTCCGCTGCCGGCATCGAAATTCACTCCGCCCGGCAGCCCACGCAGGTCGATCACCATCGCACCGACGGCGGTCGACGCGCCAATGTAGGAGTGTCCGCCGCCGCGCGGGGCGATCTTGAGCTTGTTGGCGGCCGCGAACGCGACCGCCTTCTCCACGTCGGCCTGCGACGTGACTGTCACCACCGCCGCCGGGTTCGAGTTGTTGTAGAGCGAGTTGAAAACCTGCTTGCCGGAAGTAAATGAGGCGCCGTTGCTCGGCAGCAGCACCCGGCCCCCGATGGAGGACGCCAAAGCGCTCCAACCACTGACCGGTTCGGCCACAGCACGTGCGGATCCGAATAGGGCCGAACCCAACCCGGCCGCCGTCGCTGCGGCGGCGCCGCGAAGAAACGTCTGGCGAGAAATCATGGGCCGCATTATTATACACCGCGCGGCCAACCGCACTGCCGCATCACGTGTTGCGTCACGCCGTGACGGGATCGTGTCGTTGCAACACCATCACCTACCGGAAGGCTGGGATACCGGCCGAGATCCAATACACATAGAGCGCAAACTTTTACGGCATCGTGTTCGAAATGTGACAACGAGCGAGCAAGGTTTCTGAGGTTGCTTGAGTGTGCCCGGATGGCCCTGGTGCGCTCCAAATCCGATGGGAGCAAGCATGAGGGCATGGCGCTACCAACCATTGACCGTTCGGCTGCTGGCGGGGGCCGCGGGCTTGCTGACCGCTTCTGCCGCGCTCGCGGCGCCGGCTGAGGCCGACTCCGTCGACGACGCGTTCATCAACGCGTTGAACGCGGCCGGGGTCAACTACGGCGACGCGGGAGGTACGGAGGCATTGGGCCGAAGTGTGTGCCCGGTCCTGTCCGAGCCGGGTGGATCCTTCAATTCGGCGGCGTCGAAGGTCGTCGCCGGCGGTAGCGGCATGTCTCCGGAGATGGCGGCTACCTTCACCAGTATCGCGATTTCCATGTACTGCCCGTCGGTGATGGCCAATGTGACCAGCGGCAATCTCCCCCTGCAGGGCATTCCGGGGGTGCCGGCCATACCCGGCGTACCGGGCGTACCCGGGTTCTAGGGCTCAGCCGGTACCAAGCGGATCGATCGTGGACGCGATGTAGACCATCGCGGCGCCGACCGAGGTCATGGTGATGAAGTCGGTCGCTTTGCTGCGCACCGTCAGCAGGCCGGCCCGGTCGTCGGACAACACCAACCGCAGCGCGGCGGCCACACCCACACCGATTCCGATCAACAACGAACCTCGGCGCCAGAAGTTTGCCCCGGCCAGCGCGAACGCCACCGCGAAGATCAGCCCGACCAGCAGGATTGGCCATTGAGCGCGCAGCGCGCGCCCGGCGAAATCCCGCACGGTCATCGCTGTTCGGCCAGCTCTACGACGTTGGTCAACAGAAACGCCCGGGTCAACGGTCCGACGCCGCCGGGATTGGGCGAGACGTGGCCGGCGACCTCCCATACGTCGGGATGCACATCACCGGCCAGTTTGCCGTCGACTCGGCTCACGCCCACGTCGACGACCGCGGCACCGGGGCGCACCATGTCGGCGGTCAACATGTGGGGCACCCCGACCGCGGCGACGATGATGTCGGCCTGCCTGGTCAGTGTGGGCAAATCGCGGGTTCCGGTATGGCACAGGGTAACCGTGGCGTTCTCCGAGCGGCGGGTGAGCAGCAGCCCCAAGGGGCGCCCGACCGTCACGCCCCGGCCGATCACCACCACATGTGCCCCCGCAATCGGGACGTCGTAGCGGCGCAGCAGGTGCACGATGCCGCGCGGGGTGCAGGGCAGCGGGGCCGGTGTGTTGAGCACCAGCCGGCCCAGGTTAGTGGGGTGCAGGCCGTCCGCGTCCTTGCCCGGGTCGATGCGCTCCAGTGCGGCGTTCTCGTCCAGATGCTTCGGCAGCGGCAACTGCACGATGTAGCCCGTGCAGTCCGGGTTGGCGTTGAGTTCGTCGATCGTCTCGTTGAGCGTGGCGGTCGAGATGTCGGCCGGCAGGTCGCGGCGGATCGATGTGATGCCCACCTTGGCGCAGTCGGAGTGTTTGCCGCGCACATAGGCCTGTGACCCCGGGTCCTCACCGACCAAGATGGTGGCCAGCCCGGGTGTGCGGCCCGATGCGTTCAGTTCCGAGACCCGCTGTTTGAGATCGACGAAGATCTCGTCGCGGGTGGCCTTGCCATCCAGCGTTATTGCGCCCACGCCAGACAGTCTGGCATGAGCGCATCGGGGCCCGGTCAGGCTGACCCCGCGCCACCCGGCCGGCAAACCCGGGTGCGGCGCTTGCGATCGCCATTACGCTCGCCCTTATGTCCCCCACGCCGGACGTGCTCAGCCCCGCCCAGCTCGGCCCGCTGACGCTGCGCAATCGCGTCATCAAAGCGGCGACCTTCGAGGCCCGGACACCCAATGCGCTGGTGACCGACGATCTGATCGAATATCACCGCCAACCCGCCGCGGGCGGGATCGCCATGACCACCGTCGCCTATTGCGCGGTCTCCCCCGGCGGGCGCACCAGCGGGGAACAGATCTGGATGCGCCGGGAAGCGGTGCCGGGGCTGCGCCGACTCACCGAGGCGATCCACGCCGAGGGCGCGGCGGTGAGCGCCCAGATCGGGCACGCCGGCCCGGTGGCCGACGCCCGTTCCAACAAGGCGACCGCCCTGGCCCCGGTGCGATTCTTCAATCCGATCGCGATGCGGTTTGCCAAGAGGGCGACCCGCGATGACATCGACGGCGTGCTGGCCGCGCACGCCAACGCCGCCCGGTTGGCGGTCGAGGCGGGTTTCGACGCCGTGGAAATCCATTTGGGCCATAACTACCTGGCCAGTTCCTTTCTTTCTCCGCTGATCAACCGACGCGCGGACGAGTTCGGTGGTTCGCTGGAGAACCGGGCCAAGGTCGCGCGTGGATTGGTGCGGGCCGTCCGCGGCGCCCTGGACAAGGACGGGATCAGCCATGTCGCGGTGACCGCCAAGCTCAACATGGCCGACGGGGTTCGCGGCGGCATCAGCACCGAGGAGTCGCTGAGAACCGCCAAATGGCTCGAAGAAGACGGTGGGCTGGACGCGATCGAGCTGACCGCGGGCAGTTCGCTGGTCAACCCCATGTACCTGTTCCGCGGCGATGCGCCGGTCAAGGAGTTCGCCGCCGCTTTCAAACCCCCGATGCGCTGGGGGGTGCGCATGATGGGCAAGAAGTTCCTGCGGGAGTACCCCTATCGGGACGCCTATCTGCTGCGGGATGCGCGGCTGTTTCGCTCTGAGTTGTCGATGCCGTTGATCTTGCTGGGCGGCATCACCAACCCCGAGACCATGGATCTGGCCATGGCGGAGGGATTCGAGTTCGTCGCGATGGCACGTGCCCTGCTGGCCGAGCCGGATCTGATCAACCGGATCGCCGCCGAAGGCAACCGGGTGCATTCGGCTTGCACGCACTGCAACCAGTGCATGCCGACCATCTACAGCCGCACCCGCTGTGTGGTCACCGGGGCGCCGGACTGAGCCGATGACCCGATCCGTGTCGGGTGCCGGCAAGGAAATCGGTGCTGCTCGCCCTACCCGCCGATCAACAGCCCACCGGCACCGACAATGCCCGCATTCCCATCTTCCCCGGGGCTTCCCGGCGGATTGCCGGCACTGGCGCCGCCGGTGCCGCCGGTGCCGCCGGTGCCGCCGATGAGACTGCCCGGCATGGGTGTGCCACCGCCGCTGCCGAACAACAAGCCGCCCTGTCCATCGCTGCCCGTCGAGGGTTGCGGTGAGCAAAGCGCAGGCGCCGGAAGGCTCGGTCGGCCGGCGACAACCCGTATCAGGCCCATTGCGGCGCGGATGCTGGTGTTTCCGGTGAGCGCGGCGGAGCAGGGTAACAAGGGAGCTTGGCTAAAGTTGATGCGATGCCTCAGCCTGCGCCGCCGGCGCTGACCGTTCGCTGCGACGGATCAGAACGCACCTTCGCAGCGGGCCACGACGTGGTGGTCGGACGAGACCTGCGCGCCGATATGCGGATCACCCATCCGCTGATCTCGCGTGCTCATCTCCTCCTGCGTTTCGATCAGGGCCGATGGCTGGCGATCGACAACAATTCGTTGAACGAGACGTTCGTCAACGGCCGTCGCGTACCCATGGTCGAGATCTATGACGGCCAGAGCCTGAACATCGGAAACCCCGACGGTCCGCTCCTGAGCTTCGAGGTGGGGCGGCACGTGGGGATGGCGGGACGCCCACCCCAAACCGAGTCGATGCGGGTCACCCCTTCGATGGTCCGCCCCTCCGGTCAGCACCCCGTTGCGCTTGGGCCGACATCGACCGGAAGCCATACCAGCCACGAGGCGCCGCCGACCGCGCGGTTTCACCCCGGGGCTGCACCGCCCGGTCCGGCCAGAACGGGCCAGCCCATGTACCCGAGTAGCTCGGCCCCGTGGCGCCCCACCGGGTATCCCGCCAGCCCGGCACCCCCACCACCGTCGAACTTCCCCCCGCCACCACCGCGTCCCGGACCGCAACCGCCGCAGCAGGCCACCAAGCCTCCCGAGGTGGCCAACCTCGCGACCAAGATGTTCCATGCGCTGCTACCCAGGTCCGGAGGCGCCGAGCGGCCGGCCGGCTCGGTCACCATTAGCCGGGCCACCGATAACGACATCGTCATCCCGGACGTTCTGGCGTCGCGACATCACGCATTCCTGACCCTGACACCGTTGGGCACCGAGATCCGTGACGCGCACAGCGTCAACGGCACCTTCGTCAACGGGGTCCGGGTGGGTTCGGCGGTCTTGAGCGACGGCGACGTCGTCACCATCGGCAACGTCGACCTGGTGTTCACCGGCGGCACCCTGATCCGCCGCACCGAGGCGGCCACCCGCAGCGGCGGCCTGGAGGTCAAATCGGTCTGTTTCACCGTCGACGGCGGAAAACAGCTGCTCGACCACATCTCGCTGACCGCGCGCCCCGGCACGCTGACCGCCATCATCGGTGGGTCCGGGGCCGGCAAGACCACGCTGTCGCGGCTGATCGCCGGGTATACCAGTCCCAGCTCGGGCACGGTGACTTTCGAAGGCCACAACATCCATGCCGAATACGCGTCCATGCGCAGCCGGATCGGAATGGTTCCGCAAGACGATGTGGTGCATCGCCAGCTGACCGTCAGCCAGGCACTCGGCTACGCGGCCGAACTACGGCTTCCCCCCGACACCAGCAAAGAGGACCGCGCCCAGGTGGTCGCCCAGGTTCTCGAAGAGCTCGAACTGACCAAGCACGCCGAAACCCGCGTCGACAAACTCTCCGGCGGCCAGCGCAAGCGTGCGTCGGTGGCACTGGAACTGCTCACTGGACCGTCACTGCTGATTCTCGACGAGCCGACCACCGGCTTGGACCCCGCACTGGACCGGCAGGTGATGTTGATGCTGCGCCAGTTGGCCGATGCCGGTCGGGTGGTACTCATCGTGACGCACTCGGTTGCCTACCTCGACGTGTGCGACCAGCTTCTGCTGGTGGCACCGGGGGGCAAGACGGCCTTTCTGGGCCCGCCCAGCGAAATCAGCCAGGCCATGGGCACCGCCAACTGGGCCGACATCTTCACCAACGTGGGCGCCGACCCCGACGAAGCCAACCGCCGTTTCCTGGAACAGAAGCAGGAGCAGCCGGCCTTTCCGTCCGAGGCCAGCCCGGCGGTCGACTTGGGCGAACCGGTGCACACCGACGTGCTGCACCAGTTCTCCACGGTGGCCCGTCGCCAGATTCGGCTGGTGATCTCCGACCGGGGTTACACGGTGTTCTTGGCGCTGTTGCCCTTCCTGATCGGCACACTGACCCTCACCGTGCGCGGCAAGACCGGGTACGGCATGTCGGACCCGATGGGCAACAATCCCGCCCAGCCCGACCAGATTCTGGTGATGCTCAATGTCGGCGCGGTGTTCATGGGTACCGCGCTGACCATCCGTGACCTCATCGGAGAGCGTCCCATCTTCCGACGAGAGCAGGCTGTCGGCTTGTCGACGGCGGCCTACATGGGCGCGAAGATCGTGGTCTTCTGCGCCTTTGCGGTCACTCAGGCGGCGATCGCCACCACGATTTCGGTGGTCGGCTGGGGCAAACCGCTGTCGGACCCGGTGCTGCTGGGTGATGTCAGATTCGAGCTGTTCGTCACCGTCGCCGCCACGTGCGTCGCTTCGGCGCTGCTCGGTATGGCCCTGTCGTCGCTGGCCCAGTCCCAGGACCAGATCATGCCGATGCTGGTGGTGTCGATCATGTCTCAGCTGGTGTTCTCCGGCGGCATGATCTGGGTGACCAACCGCTTCCTGCTCGACCAGTTGTCCTGGCTCACGCCCGCCCGGTGGGCTTTTGCGGCGTCGGCGTCGACGATCGACACCCACCGGCTGGTGCCGGGCCCGACCGACCCGAAGGACCAGCACTGGGACCACAAGGCCAGCGCATGGCTGTTCGACATGGCCATGCTCGCGGTGTTGTCGATCGCCTATACCGCCATCGTGTGGTGGAAGATTCGGCTCAAGCGGCGCTGACACCCGCACAACTAGGGTGAAGTGATGACGCGAGCTCAGCGGCCGGTGCTGACGGTCCGGTCGGGCCCGTCGCAGCGCAGCTTTGCCGCCGGCCCCGACGTGATCGTCGGAAGTGATCTGCACGCCGACCTGCGTGTCGCGCATCCGCTCATCGACCGCGCGCACCTGCTGCTGCGCTTCGAGCAGGGCAGCTGGGTCCCGATCGACAACAATTCGCAAAGCGGGATATATGTGGACGGACGTCGGGTCCCGCTGATCGACATCCGTGACGGGCTGGCCATGAACCTGGGCCGAGCCGACGGGCCGCGCATCACGTTCGAGGTGGGACATCACCAGGGGGTGATCGGGCTACTGCCGCCGCCGGAGACCATGCCTGGAGTCGCCCCAGCCGACCGGCCGCCGTCGGGCGGCCCATCCCCCCCCTCGGGGCCTGGGTACCGGCCAGGGCCGCCCAGCTATCCCAGCCGTCCCAGCTGGCCGTCCCCGCCGCCCGACCGTCCACCCGACCCGGTCGCCAGCGCCCAGCTCACCAGCGCCATACCGCTGCTCCCGCCGCCCGCCCGCCCAGGTGCGCACACCACCGCCTCGCACTACCCGGACCGAACGGTCGACGTCCTGGGCGCCGACTCGGGCCTTGCGCCCGCGCTTGCCGACACCATCTCGATCGGCCGCGCTGCCAGCAACGACATCGTCGTCTCCGACGTGCTGGCGTCGCGCCATCACGCGTTTTCGACACCGACCCGGATCGGCACCGAGATCCGCGACGCGCACAGCATCAACGGCACCTTCGTGAACGGAATCCGCGTCGGGTCAGCGATCCTCAGCGACGGCGACATCGTCACCATCGGCAACGTCGACCTCGCGTTCACCGGGGGCACCCTGGCGCGCCACACCCAGGTGGCCACCCGCGCCGGCGGACTCGAAGTCAACGCGGTCAACTTCAGCATCAACGGCAACGGGCTGCTCGAAAACATTTCGTTGACCGCCCGACCCGGTACCTTGACCGCCGTGATCGGCGGCTCCGGGGCCGGCAAGACCACCCTGTCGCGGCTCATCGCCGGCTACACCAGCCCCAGCTCTGGCACGGTCACCTTCGAGGGCCACAACATCCACGCCGACTACGCGTCCTTGCGCAGCCGGATCGGGATGGTCCCCCAGGACGACGTCGTGCACCGAAAGCTCACGGTCAACCAGGCCCTCGGTTATGCCGCCGAGCTTCGGTTGCCACCCGACACCAGCAAAGAGGACCGCGCCCAGGTCGTCGCCGGTGTGCTCGACGAATTGGGGCTCACCCAGCACGCCGACACCCGAGTCGACAAGCTGTCCGGCGGACAGCGCAAGCGCGCGTCGGTGGCACTCGAGCTGCTCACCGGACCATCGCTACTGATCCTCGACGAGCCGACCTCCGGCCTGGACCCGGCACTGGACCTGCAAGTCATGATGATGCTGCGGCAACTCGCCGACGCCGGGCGGGTGGCGCTGGTGGTCACGCACTCGCTGACCTATCTCGATATCTGCGATCAGGTGCTGCTGATGGCGCCCGGGGGGCAAGACGGCGTTTCTCGGTCCGCCCGATCAGATCGGCCCAGCCATGGGCACCACCAACTGGGCCCACATCTTCGCCAAGGTGGGCGCCGATCCGGACGAGGCCAATCGCCGCTTCCTGGCCCAGCACCGCGCCGCAGCACCCGCGCAGCCGCAGACGCCCACCGACCTCGGTGCGCCCGCCCACACCAGCGTGCGGCGCCAGTTCTCCACCATCACCCGCCGACAGGTTCGGCTGGTGATCGCCGACCGCGCCTACTTCGCCTTCCTCGCTATCCTGCCGTTCATTCTGGGTGCGCTGTCGCTGACGGTTCCGGGTGACACCGGGTTCGGCATTGCCGACGCGACCAGTCAGACACCCGACGAAGCCGCCCAAATTCTGAATCTGCTCAGCATTGCCGCGGTCTTCATGGGTACCGCGCTGACCATCCGCGACCTGATCGGTGAACGCGCCATCTTCCGTCGCGAGCAGGCCGTGGGTTTGTCGACGTAGGCCTACCTCAGCGCCAAGGTGTCGGTGTTCTGTGCGTTTGCCGTCGCCCAGGCGGCGATCGCGACCGGCATCGTGTTGCTGGGCAAGGGCGCGCCGACGCAACCGGCGGTACTGCTCGGCAATCCGAGTTTCGAGCTGTTCACCGCCGTCGCGGCGACCTGCATGGCATCAGCGATTCTCGGACTGCTGCTGTCCCCGATCGCGCGCTCGAACGAGCAGATCATGCCGCTGCTGGTGGTGTCGCTGATGCTCCAGTTGGTCCTCGCCGGCGGTGTCGTGCCGGTGACCGATCGGATCTTTCTTGACCAGCTGTCGTGGCTGACACCCGCCCGCTGGGGCTACGCCGCGTCGGCGGCCACGGTGAATCTGCGGGAACTGGTGCCCGGCTCGATGAGCCCCGAGGACAGCCACTGGACGCACTCGACGACGGCATGGCTGTTCGATATGGCGATGCTTGCCGCGCTGTCGGTAGTCTACTCGGCGGTGGTGTGGTGGCGCATCCGGCTCAAGCGGTGAGCAGCACAGTCGCCTAGTGCATCAGCCCATCCGATGCAGATCCTCATCGGCGCAACTGCTTGATGGCCAGATCCGCCGCCATCTTTCCGGACAGGCACGCCGCGCCGGCGTGTTCGCCGGCGGGACCGACTGAGGTACCGATGAAATAGGTGTCGCGCGCCGCGTCGTAGCTGGGTAGGCCGGCAAAGCCGGTGGGCGGGACAAAGGGGCTCGGCGCACTGTGCAGGCCGAGTCGGCTCGCGTACTCGACTGGGCTCAGGAACCGCTGATACATCAGCGCGTCCTTGAATCCGGGCAGATCTTTGTCGATCGTTGCCACGGCATGGGCGGACAAGTCCTGGCGTCGCCGCGCGGATGGATCACCCTCACCCCGTGGTAGTGGAATGAAGGCGTTGATCGTGTAGTGGTCGCGCGGTTGCGGCAGATCGGATCGAAAGATGTGAAAGCTTGGCCGCGAAATGGGTTGCCCGGCATCGAGTTTGCGGAGTTCTTCGCCGATGTCCTGCTGCAGCCAGGCGATGGTGTGATAACCCCGGGGATAGGTAAAGCCTTTGCGAACCGCAAAAAGCAGCACCGCGAACTCCATCCCGGCCTTGGTGGTTTTCGGGAACTCGCTCCAACGCCCGGCACTGGATAGGACGACTCGCACAGGGACCAAGGCGTCCGAGGTATGAACGCGCTTTTCGGCCCCGACGCGCTCGACTTGCGTGCTGTGACAACCAAGCCACAGCTCGCCTCCGAGCGCCTCGAAGCGTTGGAACATGGCCGCGATCATCGCGGCCGGTCCGCCGACCGCGGTATAGCTCTTCTGGTAGCGGTAGCCGAATTGTTTGGAGTAGGCCTGGCCCACCTGCTCGACCGTCAGGTCATCGGGGGAACGCAGCAGCGCATACGCGAGGATAGCAGCGGCCGCCATCAGAAGCCAGTCTTGAACTGCGCCGTCGATCAGTTGGCCAAGCGTTCGGCCCGGGCCCTTGCGTACGGTTCGGAATGCCGAGAAAAGCGCGGGCAGGCGCCGGGCCACCGTTGCCAGGGTTGGCAGGGTTGGCGGCATTTCAATGCGGTGTTCGCCGAGATGGAATCGCGCCGCGGGCGTGCGGAACTCCGTGCCGACGCCCAGCTCCTCGAGGTGGCGGACCAATCCTCCACCGAAGTCGTTGCAACCGGTGACGAACTCATATCCGTCCAGGGTGAACGTCCCGCACAGCCCGCCGGGAACTTCGCGACGCTCGACGACGAGAGTGCGAATGACATTGCGCTGCAAGTTGATGGCTGCGGTCAGACCAGAAATGCCAGGGCCTGCCAGAAATGCCACTACCAATCACCACGGCGTCGAATTGAGGGGGGCATCCGGATCTTGGCATGATATTACTGAGTAACCGCGGCCATCGCCGCCATTACATCCATGGCAAACGTGTCCCGGGTTTGATAGTAGGCCACCTTTTCCGTCTGATCCGCCCCGACCTTCTTTTTCTCTTCGTCGGACGACAGTCCCAAGCTGACGTGCTCGTACCCGAGCAATCGGGCACGCCGCACCGTCTGGTACATGGCCTGGCGGTAAACGCCGAATTTGCGATTGTATTCGTAGTCGATTCCCACAATTACCCAGTGATAGCCCAGCTTGCCGCGGTAATTCCACGAAACAGCTACTGGAAGACGTTCCGCCCGGTCATCGTAGTCCGCGTAAAAACGTAGCACTACGAATTCCCAATTTTCTTGCGCCACCAACGATTTCAAGATGTCCGACGGATATTGGAATATGTTGATGCTCAAGTTGCGCTTCGCCACGTTCAGATACAGGCGGTATGCCCACTCCTGCTCCTCGGGCGACAACTCGGATTTCGTCTCCACTTCGTACATATGCTCGTACGGAATGAACTCCTGCCGCATGTGCCGTCTTCTGCGCGTGCTCGGCAGCGCCTGCAGAAACTCATCGCGGGTCTCCCATCGCATGTTTTCGATGGCGTTACTCAGGGGCATATCAATCTTCACGAAGCCTCCGTCGGTAAGCACTTGACGGATATCATCGTCGGCAGCGTCGAAGTCGCGTAGCAGTAGCGCCGTAGCGTTGCGTTCCCGCTGCCGCACGAGCACGTGACCGAGGAGAAATCGGATTACCTCCGGCCAATCCTCGCGACTGCGATCCACGTAGAGATGCTGCCCCTCGGAGAGCAAGCACCCCATGCCCATCGTCCGGCTGGTGAGATACATCGGATCCTGTTTCCGCTTCTCCTCGATCTGGGCCGAGATCCAGGGAACGCCGGAGCCCTGGGCCGAGATCGAGGCCTGGGCGAAAATATCATCCTTATACACCGAGGTGGTAAAGAACGTCGCCAATAACGGCCGCCCCGAACCGTCCCGCACAATAAAGTAGTCGAAGTCCCAGCGTTCTTCTGGCCGTGTTCGGCCACCAAACGTCTGCTCCAATGCCAGGCAACCGGCGGCGTCAAAAATGCCCGCACTGGCGAGCAGGCTGTTCCATTCGTCAGCATCAATTTCTCGGATGCTCGTGGCATGGTCCAGTCGATGCGTAGTTTCGCGCGTCGAATGGGCATGGGATGCCCCATTGATCTTGTGCGTCGGCGGCTCCAGACCGAATTGTCGCCGAACGTCCGCTTCGCTCACGCACTCGTCCTTCAAACCGGCCCGAAAATTCCGTGCGACCGCCGCAACAAACTGCTCAATGTCATCGGGCTCCAGCTGCCGCTGGATGGTGAATCTCAGTCCGGTGTTCTTGACCGGAACCACGGGAAATGTACTGAGGTTGCAGTAGTAGCCATCATCGAGCATCCGCTTGACCACATTAATGCCCAGCTTCGGGGTACCGACACAGACAAAATTAATCGGCGTATGTGTATCGGAGAGAATCGGAAGGTCGTATTCCTGGAGCAGCGCACTGCAGCGGCTGATATTGTCCGCCAACGCCCGCTGCATATCGTAGATTTCGCCGCTGAGATGAATGCGGGCACAGGCGATCGCGGCCCCTGTCACCGGTGGTGACAACGGGTGTGAGTAGCTGAACGGCCCCCCGAACATCCGCACCTTACGTTGTGCCTCGGCATTGGGGAAGACCGCAAATCCCCCGGGTACAGCCGAAACCCTTGGCCAGAGTGGAGACAACGATGGTGCGCGGGTGCATGCCGAAGTCACCATAAACACGTCCGGACCCATGGGTGCCATACCAACTCATCCCGTGCGCATCATCGATGTAGAGATGCAGCTGTTCGTACTCATGCATCAATTCATGAAGTTTCAGCATGGGCGCGACATCACCGTACATGGAATAGACGCCGTCGATCAGGTACCAGATTTGGCGGCGCTTGTTGCCAAATTCCTTCAGCTTGTCCTCGAGCATGTCGAGATTGCTATGCCGAATCATCTCGACCGGAACGCCTTTAGCTCGCGCAATATTCGCCGCGTGCTGCACACTGAAGTGGACGCTTTGATCGAGGATTATCGCATCGTTGGCCGTAAGAAGCGTCGGCAAGATGGAGATATGACAGGCGGAGGTGGAAGAATAGACCAGGACGGGTTTGTCGTCATAGATTTTGCTCAGGTCGTGCTCTAAAACCTCATTGATACCCGCAGACAAATAGCCGCGTGATACCGAGAACTGCAGGCCATAGCGATCCAAGAAGGCGAACCCCGCCTCCTTTAACCTCGGATCCTGCCCCAGGCTCATGTAGCTGCAGGTGCCAAAGTTCAGTAATTTGCGTACACCAATTTCGAGATGCCTCTCGATGGGAACGTCGGTGTCGGTGACAAAGTACATGACACCGCGATTTTTCGCATCCGTGAGTATTTCATCGACGACATCGTAGGGATCTTGGTGGCGGATCTGCGCCATCGATTCCTCCTGGAGAAGATGTGTGATTTCTAATTGACTAGTTGGCGAGCGTATCCACGAGATCTCTGATGGTCAGGAGCGGCAATATTTCCATCGGGACTTCAATGTCCCAGTCAGCCTTGATTTTCTTAGCCAAAGCTGCGCCATCGATGGAATCAAAACCATAGGCGGCTAGATTGTTGCCGCTCTCCAGTTCTTCGGGACTCAGATTCAACAGCTCGAGGAGGTACTGCTCCATCGCGCGATACTTTGGCGATCGCGCGCCACCATCAGGTTGCTGCGGCGTCGGCGATATCGTCGCGGTACTGACACGGTCGCCGAGAATCGGCAGCTGATCGATCAACAGCAGCTGTTTGCACAGTTGCCGCTGGATCTTGCCACTGGAGGTCTTGGGAATGGCGCCGCGGGCCAAGAGAACCAGCCGGTAGGGCACCACCTCGTGGTGGCCGATAATGGCCTGAAGAATCGAGTCCATCGCACTTTCCAGGGTGTCTTGCGCCGGATCGTCTGCCGCGATTTCCGCGGCGACGCCCAGTCGCTCTTCACCATCGACCTCCAGCGTGAAGGCGGCGCAGTATCCGGGCCGGATCGCGGGGTGGGATTGCTCGACCGAGAATTCGATGTCTTGCGGGTAGTGGTTGACTCCGCGCACGATCACCAGGTCCTTCAGCCGACCCGTCACGTACAGGTCGCCATCTTGCACAAAACCCAGGTCGCCCGTACGCAAGTACTGTCCTTGGCCCGCGACGTTGCCGAAGCAGTCTTGGCTTGCGCCGGCACCGTTGAAGTAGCCCCGGCTGATATTGGGCCCCCGCACCCAGATCTCGCCCACTTCGTCGGCAGCGCATGGCTGTTGGGTCTGCGTCGAGACAATGGCCAGCTCCACTTCGGGGCCCGCCGGACCGCAGCAAACGACCTCCGTCAAAGGCGTTGCGGCAACGTCACATTCCACGACCCGGCCCTCGTTGAGCTGGCGCTGGTCCAGCGTCAACGTCTTGACTGCGGGCCCGCGCCAGCCGGTCACGAACACCGTGGCTTCGGCCAGACCGTAACCGGGCCGAAGGGCATCCGGCCGCAGCCCGAACGGGGCAAACGCGGCCAGGAAACGGCGCATCGTCTCCGCCCGCACCGGCTCAGCGCCGCAGTTCAACGCCTTGACGCTACGCAGGTCCAGCCCCTCGCGCTGAGCCGGCGTGCTTTGCTCCACGCAGAGATCGAAGGCGAAGTTGGGCGCGCCGCTGTTGGTACCGCGGTACTGGGTGAGGCAGCGAAGCCAACGCAGCGGGTCCTGCACAAAGGCGGAGGGGGGCATCGAAACCAACGTGGCCCCCAGATAGAGCGCTTGTAGCGCCATGAAGATCAGCCCAAAGTCGTGATACTGAGGGAGCCAGGAGACAAGCAACTCATTTTGGTCTTGTTCCCAATGCCGCTCGATCTGGTGGGCATTGGACAGCAAGTTGGCCTGGGTGAGCATCACCCCTTTGGGCTGCCCGGTCGAGCCAGAGGTGTACTGCAGCAGCGCCGCGCTCTCGGGCGCATACCGCGGGGGTTGCCAGTCGGCCCGGTCGGCGCTGGCGTCGTCGGTGTTCAGCCAGGTCAGCTCCGAAAGCCCGTCGGGCAGAGTGCGCACGTTTGATTGAGAGTCCACCGACGGCAGGTCGGTCAAGAAGACGCGCGCCTGTGCATCTCGCGCAATGGCCTGCAGTCGCAGCAATGCCGGCCCCGACTTGTTCATATTCGGAACCGGCACCGGCACCGCTACCGCGCCGCTGTACAGGCAGGCGACCAGCCCCGCTGTCATCTCGATGTTGTCGCGACTGGCCAGGATCACCCGCTCGCCTTGCGCCCCCCGCGCCTGCAGCACCGCCGCCAGATGGGCGGCGCGCGCGTGCAGCCCTTCGTAGCTGATCACCGTGCCGGGCCCCTCACCTCGGGGCAAAAAGCGCACCGCGTCGGTGGCCGGGTTGGCCTGTATGGCGCACATGACGGCCTCGGCGGCCGTCCGATCTTTGGCTGTCGGTCTCGACATATCTGCTCATTTCTCTGCGGTTGGAGTGTGGCGCCGCCAGCACTACCTTCGAGCGGCTCTACGCTCGAGATCACGAGATTTCCGAACCACCGCGCCGGAGCCGATCGGGTCTGGGCGACAACCGATTCCGGCGAAATGTCTGGCGGCGTTTCCGGCTAGGCCAGGCGAGCGGGCAGTGCCCGTAGGGTGGGCAACACATCAGGACGCCCCGTTGAGTCGAATTGCGGGTGCCGCGATTCGGATCAGTGGTGCGCGGGGCCCCGTATCCACACCGGGGCGAAACCGTCATCGTGAATCGCCCACGCCAACACCCGGTGGTAAAGCCCAAAGACACTACGGGAGAATGCATTCCAGCAGCTCCCGAACAAACCTGCAACGACCCCAATCCCCATGCGTATGGAGTTAACCGCACCAGGATTGACACTGTCAAGCGATGTGAAAGAACTTGAGGATCCCGCACGTTGCGCCACGGTCTCCGCGTCCTCGTAATGGTCAGACTTTCGCTGCGGACAACCATGTTTCACATCCGGGCGGCCGGAGCACGTCTCAAAATTGAGATGAACCGGTGTCCGGCAGTGGCGACTCGCACCCATTGGCGTTTCGTGCGCTCGCCCCAAGGACGGCCCCGGGCCGTCCGGTGAGGTCACGAGTCCAGGCGAAGGCCGTGCGCCAAGGCGAAGGACAACGCTTGCGGCACGTCGATACGCGCACCCGCCAACGAGGCGCTTCGCCACAACGACGGGTCCAGGTTCGCACCGCGCAGATCCGCGTCGTCGAGCTTGGTGCCGTTGGTGCGTGCCCCACGTAGGTCGGCGCCGCGCAGCACACTCTTGCGCAAGTCGGTCTCGACCAGGCTGGCCTCGCGCAACCGGCAGCCACTCAAATCGACGCCCCGCAGGTCGTTACCGCCGAGCACCGCCAGGGTGAAGTCGACCTCGTCGAGAACCAACGGCCGCATCCGGCAGCTGACGAACACCGAGCCCAGCATGCTGCATTGGGCAAATGTGCTGTGCCACAGCGTGGTGCGCTCAAAGCTGCAGTTGCGAAACGCTGACCCTCGGTGTTCGGATTCGGTGAGATTGACTCCGCCGAAGTTGCATTCGCTGAACACAACTCGTTCGGTGCGCAGCCGGCTCAGATCCTCGTCGCGAAAGTCCCGGCCGGTGAATTCGCAGTCGACCCAATGCTCCACTTGCGGTTTCAAGGACGCTGGCCGCCTGCTGCTGTCAGGCTGGCCAATGCGTATTCGCTCAGCGCGATCAGCGCGTCGGTGGCTGACCTGCGGTCGCGGGCGTCGACGGTGATCACCGGTACCTCGGCCCGCAACATCAGCGCTTTGCGCACCTCGGCAACGGGATACTTTTGCGCACCGTCGAATTCGTTGATCGCAATCAGGAATGGCAGGTTGCGGTGCTCGAAGAAGTCCACTGCGGCGAAGCTGTCCTGCAGCCGACGACAGTCGACCAGGACAATCGCGCCGATAGCGCCGCGCACCAGGTCGTCCCACATGAACCAGAACCGGCGCTGGCCCGGGGTCCCGAACAGGTAGAGCACCAGGTCCTCGCCCAGGGTGATGCGGCCGAAGTCCATGGCGACTGTCGTGGTCCATTTGTCCGGGGTGGCCTCGAGCATGTCGACACCGACCGACGCATCGGTAACCATCGCCTCGGTGCGCAGCGGCATGATCTCCGAAACCGCGCCGACGAACGTGGTCTTGCCGGACCCGAATCCGCCCGCAACGACGATCTTCGTCGATGCGGTGCCGCGCGCCGCAGAGTGCGCCTCAGAGTGCTTTAAGGCCACGCAGGGTCCTTCCTATGAGTTCGTGGCGCTCATCGCGGGTCGAACGCTCGGTCAAGGTCGCATGCACCCGAAGGTAATTGGAGGTGACCAAATCACCCACCAAGACTCGCGCGACACCCACTGGCAGATCCAGACGGGCGGAGATTTCCGCCACCGAAGGACTGGTGAGGCACAACTGGACAATCCTGCCCCGCACGTCGCTGGGTTGCCACCGGCGCGCCAGACCCGCGCGCGATGTCTGCACCGGCGCTTCCAACGGAAGGTCGATGTCGGTTCCGGTACGGCCGGCCGTCAGCGCGTACGGGCGGACCAGGCTGGCCTCCCGCGCGGCTTCCGGCGCGGCTAGCGGCGGGTCGCGTCTGTCCATTGCGGCGCGGGCCTCGCGCGGCGGGAGGACTGCACGACGCTGCCGACCCGCTCGGCCAGCAGCGCCATTTCGTATCCGATCTGGCCGATGTCGCATCCGGTCACCGCCAGCGCCGCCAGATGCGAGCCGTCACCGACGCGCATCAGCAACAGAAAGCCGTTCTGCATCTCGACCACCGATTGCAGCACCTGTCCGCCCTCGAACAGCTGGGCGGCGCCGCTGGCCAGGCTGGACAGCCCGGAAGCCACCGCGGCCAGCTGGTCGGCGCGCTCGCGCGGCAAGTACTCGCTGGCGGCGACGGGAAGACCGTCGACCGACACCAACAAGGCGTGTGCCACCCCGGGAACCTCACGGGCGAACTTGGACACCAGCCAGTCCAGCGGGCTGTCCGACAAACGGGTGTTCATTGTTGATCCGGTTCCTGACTGGCTCTATGGGCATGTGCCCGTCCAGTGTGCACACCGCCGAAATGACTGCTCATGGATGCCCGAACCGCATTGGGGTCACGCATGGCGGCCGTGTGCTGGGCGGGCTGATCGGGTGGTAGTCCGCGGTCGGACGCCGGCGGCCGATCCGCCTCGTCCTGAGTGGGCTCGTCGGAGTCGGCGGCACCCGGCACCAGCCGAGCACCCGGGGTACGCACCGGCAGGCCGTGATCCGTCCGGGACTGCACCGGTGTTTCCTGGGCCTCGGCGGCCGCCAACCAGCCGCGGTCCCATACCGACCGCCAATCCAGGTCGGCGCTATTGGCCAGCTCATGCGGATCACTGGTCATCTCGGACAACATTTTTTGGTAGATCGAGTCGTCGCGGACGGGGTCGGCCGGTGCCGACTGCGGCCCGGGTTTGACCGAAGGTGCCGGTTCATCGGGCCCCGCGCCGGCGGCCGGCGATCGCCTGGCAAAAAATGCGGCGGTGTCGGATTGTTGCGGCGCCGCTTGTTCCGGTCGCCCCGCGGGTTGCGCGGTTTCCCACCAGGGTGTCTTCAGCTCACGGCGGCGCCGTGGCGGCTGCTGTTGTTCGGGCTGCTGGCCGGGGACGTCGGCAATGCCACTAGATCCGGGATTGCGCCGCGGCAGCAAACTGACCGGGGGAAGCGGTGGGACGGCGGTGCTGTCGCCGGTGGGCGCGGACCCGGCGGCATCCGGCGCGGGGGCAGGCTCCGAACTCGGAGGTCTGACCACAAACGCGCTCCGCTGCGGCGGCTGACCGGCCGCGGATCCCGGCCGCTGGCCGTCCACCAAGACGGTCCGCGGCAGGTAGACCTCGGCAGTGGTGCCGCCGCCGGCCTCCCCGGTTGACGGGCCGCGCAACCCCACCCGAATCCCGTGCCGCGCAGCCAACCGGCCCACCACAAAAAGGCCCATGTGTCGAGCGTTGGCGGGAGTCACCTCGCCACCGGAGTGCAGTCGCATGTTGGCCATGCGCCGATCCGACTCGGTCATGCCCAGCCCGGAGTCCGCGATCCGCAGCAGGACCCCTCCCTCACTGCCACGCACCGCCGATACTCGAACCGGCGCGGTCGGCGGCGAATAGTTCAGCGCGTTGTCGATCAACTCGGCGAGAAGATGAATCACGGCACCCGCCGCGGCACCGATCACCGTGCAGTCGGCCACTCCCCCGGTTTCGACGCGCCGGTAGTCCTCGACCTCGGAGACGGCGGCGCTGATCACTGTCAACAGCGGCACCGGCTCACGGTGGTCACGCGAAATCTGCGCACCCGCCAGCACCAGCAGGTTCGCACTGTTGCGACGCAGCCGAGCGGCCAGGTGATCCAGCCGGAACAGGGTGTCGAGGCGGTCGGGATCCTCCTCGTTGCGCTCCAGCCCGTCGATGAGCGACAACTGCTGATCCACCAGGGACCGGCTGCGCCGCGACATGGTCTCGAACATGTCGTTGACTAGCGATCGCAGTCGCGCCTCGTCCCCCGCCAGCACCAAGACCTGGGCGTGCAGCTCATCGACCGCGTGCGCGACCTGACCGATCTCCTCGGTGGTGTAGACCGGCAGTGGCTCCGGAATCGGCTCGGCGCCCTCCCGCACCTTCGCGATCTCACCCTCGAGGTCGGTGTGAGCGACCTTCAACGCACCGTCGCGCAGCTGGCGCAGCGGCCGGACCAACGCACGCGCCACCAGGAGCACCACGACCACCGCGACCAGGATGGCGCCCAACACCAACACGGTGTCGCGAATCGCGGCGTCACGCCGAGCGCTGGCCCTGGCCTGCACCGCCTTGGTGACCGACTCGGTGGCGTCGTTGATGACCTGCTCGGCGATCCCGCGGGTGATCTGGATCGACTGCAGCAGCTGGGGGTTACCCGCCAGCACGCTGTCCGGATCCGAGATGATCGCCATCCGGGTCACCATCTGCTGGTGCAGGGTCTTGGCGTCCGGTGAACCGACGCCGAGCACCTCGGTCATTCCGAACAGCGTCGAAGGTTCGGTGCCGGCGAGGGTGATCATCGAGTTGCGCAACTGCGCCTCGGGAGCTTCAGCGCCGCGAGTCACCAGGATTTCTTGCAGGGTCATCTGCCCGCGGGCGCCGACGGCCCTGCTCAAACCCTGAACTTCGGCCCGGATCTGCTCGTTGTCGACGCGTACCGAGGCGTTGATGGCGTCCTCTGCCGTCAGCAGCAGCGGCACATAGGCCGTGACGCGATCGCGCAAACTGCTGGTGTTGGCCAGCGTCTGGTCCAGCAGCGCCTGCCCGCCGTTCAGCACGGAGTTGACCCCGGAGCGAACGTCGCTGAGCACGTTGGTGTTCGCCAACCTGGTCTGTAGCTCGTTTTTGCGGGCCGCGAAGTTCTTCTTGGGTCCCTCGACATCGCGTCCGGTGGAACTGGCCAGCAACGCGACATCGAGTGCCGACATGTACTTGGTGATGGCCGGTATGACGTCGGCACGAGCATCCGCCAGCCGCAGACCGCTGGAGTTGGCCATCCCGCCATGGATCCGCAATCCACCCAACACCATCGCCAGCAGCAGCGGCACCACCGCGATGGCGACGACCTTCCACCCCACCGGCCAGTTGCCCAACGACCAGGCGGGCGGGCGTTTGGGTGGAGCAGATTCGGCGCCGCTGGCAACGGGTGCGCCGGGGGCCGCCTCGACCGGTGTGGTCGGGCGGGCAAACATTGTCATGGGATTACGGCCGTGCTACCGGCCGCAGCCCCGATGTGTCCTGCTCGCACAAACCAGAGAACCATGCAAACTTCCCGCTTAATTTCGCCCGCCCGAACAGCTGGGCGCCAAGCAACGCCTGGCAATTCGACGAGTATGACAGCCCAGAGCCGTGGTCTCCATAATTGTTACCGAGCAGATAACCTCGGCCGCAACAGGCCCGCGGGCCGCCGGAGCCTAGGCCGGGCGAAGCAGCGCGACCAGGAAGTCGCAGTCATCGGTGAACGGTCGCAGATCCCAGGTGGATAGCAGCAGATCGGGCACCAACCCGGCGGCTTGCGCGTCGTCGAGGAAGTCGGCGAACGCGTAGTCGCGGCCCGCGCCGAAGCCGATCACCGCTCGGCCGTCGCTGCACAGGTGCGCACGTAGCCGGCCGAGCACTCGAGCCCGGGTGCTCGGGGCCAGGAATGTCATCACGTTGCCGGCGGAGACGATTACGTCGAACGGCTCGGCAATGCCGCGCGCGGGCAAGTCAAGCTCGGCGAGGTCGCCGACGAGCCACTGCGGGCCGGGATAATCCTGCTCGGCCGCTTCGATGAGCGCCGGATCGACGTCCACGCCGACCACCCGGTGACCGGCCGCGGCCAGATGACGACCCAACCGGCCGGGGCCGCAGCCCGCGTCAAGAATGTGGGCACCGCGCGGCGCGATCGAGTCCACCAGGCGTGCCTCGCCGACCAGGTCTTCGCCCGCGCGGGCCATGGCCCGGAACCGCTCGATATACCAGCGCGAATGTCCGGGATCGGCAGCAACCTTCTGCATCCAGATGCTCTGCTCGACCATGCGAGCATTATCGCCCGGGTGCGAGCGCTGGGCGTGGGCGGCCGGCTTAGCGGAAGGATGGCGTGTTGTGTTCAAGCTGCTGTTCTACTCGCCTCGCATCGCCCCCAACACGGGCAACGCCATCCGGACCGCGGCCGCGACCGGCTGTGAGCTGCATTTGGTAGAACCGCTGGGCTTCGATCTGTCCGAGCCCAAACTCCGGCGAGCCGGGCTCGACTATCACGACTTGGCCTCAGTCACCGTCCACGGCTCCCTCACGCAGGCGTGGGACGCACTGCTACCGGCGAGGGTGTTCGCCTTCACCGCCGGGGCCAGCGTCACGTTCTCCGACGTCGACTTCCGGCCCGGCGATGTGCTGATGTTCGGGCCCGAGCCCACCGGCCTGGACGCGGCGACGCTGGCCGACGCGCATATCACCCAACAGGTGCGTATCCCCATGCTGGCGGGCCGGCGCTCGCTGAATTTGGCCAACGCCGCGGCCGTCGCGGTGTATGAGGCGTGGCGGCAGCACGGCTACCCGGGAGCGCTCTAGCGGCACGTCACGAGGCAGACCGGGCTGCAACCGGCCGGACTTCGACGCTCCGCCATCCGCCGACCTGTGAGTTTTCTGCCAATCAGCTGCAGAAATCCCGTAAGGGCAATCGGGTGCCCCCAACCGCCTTACCGTGCGGGAAATTTCCGGCTCCGGATGTGACGTCCCGAAAGGACAGCAATGTCGTCAATAGCGGTATTCCCCGAGGCGGTATCGGCTGCGGCGGCTGACGTAGCAAACATCGGCCGGGCGCTGAGCGCGGCAAATGCGGCCGCAACGGTTCCCACCACCAACCTGCTGGCCGCCGGCACCGACGAGATATCGACGGCGGTGGCATCCCTGTTCTCCGGCCACGGCCAGGCCTATCAACGGCTCGCCAACCAGCTGATGGCCTTTCACGACCAATTCGCCCAAGCGCTCACCGCCGGCGCGAGCGCCTACACCGGCGCCGAGGCAACCAACGCCTCACCCCTGCAGACCGTGGAACAAAACGCCCTGGGCCTGATCAACGCGCCCACCCAAACCTTGCTCGGCCGCCCCCTGATCGGTGACGGCGCCGCCGGCACCGCCACCAACCCCAACGGCGGCGCCGGCGGCCTGCTCTACGGCAACGGCGGTGTGCCGGCTTCAACAACGGCGCCACCGCCGGAGCCGCCGGCGGCAACGGCGGCAACGCCGGACTGATCCAACATCTACGACGCCGCCACCAACACCGTCTCCGCGACCCCGGGCACCGACGGCACTCCCGGCGGAGCCGGTGTCACCGGTGGAAATGGCGGGGCCGGCGGCTCCGCCTCCCAACCCGTCACCAGCCTTACCGCGACCGCCAGTGACGGCGGCAACGGCGCGCAAGGCGGCCAGGGCGGTGCCGACGGTGGCACCAGTGGTGTCGCCGGCGTCGCCGCCTCCTACAACGGTGTCGCCATCGGGGGCAACGGAGGCAACGGCGGCACCGGCGGCACCGGCGGCACCGGTACGGACGGCCTAGCCGGCAGCGGGGGCGGTTCTGGTGGCGCGGGAGGACGCGGCGGCTGGCTGATCGGCAACGGTGGTGCCGGTGGCGCCGGCGGTGCCGGTGGCGCCGGTGGCGCCGGCGGTGCCGGTGATGCCGGCGGTAACGGTGCCATCGGTGGCGACGGCGGAGCCGCCGGCTTTACCGGCTCCAACAACGACAGCGCGGCCTCCACCTTGTACGGGGCCCACGGCGGCACCGGCGGTGATGGCGGTGCCGGCGGCACCGGTGGGCATGGCGGAGCCGGCGGTGACGGTGGCGCCGGCGGCGACGGCGGATGGTTGATCGGCGACGGCGGTGCTGGCGGACAGGGCGGTGTCGGCGGCATGGGCGGCACCGGTGGCGCGGGGGGTTCCGGCGTCGCCGGCGCCCATAGCGGCAACGCCACGAGCGCGGTAGCGGCATTCGGTGGCGATGGCGGGGCGGGCGGCGATGCCGGTCATGGCGGCACGGGTGGCGACGGCGGCAACGGCGGCCAGGGAGCCAGCGGTGGCCGCGGCGGGCTACTGAGCGGCGCACAGGGCGTCACCGGAACCGTCGGTGACGGCGGTACCGGCGGTGACGGCGGTCTGCATGGCGCCTTCGGCGCGGGCGGCGATCCGGGCACCGGTGGCGGTCAAGGGTCTGATGGCAACCGCGGTGCCGACGGCCTCGGGGGCCCCGCCTTCGACGGCGCCCGCGGCGCCGACGGCAACCCGGGCTGACGCGGCGCCGACTACCAGCTGTTCCAGTGCGTCAGGCGGTCGGCGGGCAGCCGCTTGGCCGGGCGGAAGTCGGTGCCTTTGGTGTAGGCGATCGGGAACAGCCCGCCCTGGCTGTAGTCGTCGTAGGGGATGCCAAGGACGTCGGCTACCTGCCGCTCACCGTCGGCCAGCAGATGCAGTGTTGTCCAGCATGAGCCCAATTCGCGGGACCGTAGCGCCAGACAAAAGCTCCAGACCGCCGGAAACAGCGAGGCCCAGAAGGACACTCCGCCCAACGGCGATTTGTCTTCCCGGCCCTGGATGCACGGGATCATCAGGACCGGCGCCTCATGCATGTGCTCGGCGAGGTAGGTCGCGGAATCCCTGACCTTGCCCATCCGCTCACCCCGAGTGTCACCCTCGGCGTACTCGGGTGCCGGCATGCTCAGGTAGCTGCGGGCCCGGGCCAGGTAGACGTCGGCGATCGCCTTCTTCTTGTCCGCATTTTCGACAAACACCCACTGCCAACCCTGCGAGTTGGAACCGGTGGGCGCCTGCAGCGCCAGATCGAGGCATTCCATCAACACTTCGCGCGACACCGGCTTGTCGAAATCGAGTCGCTTGCGGACCGAGCGGGTCGTGGTCAGGACTTCGTCGACGGACAGGTTGAGGGTCATGTCGCGGAGATTACCCCCCTATATTCAGCTTCATGGGTATCGAACTGACTCAAGAGGTTTCTGGCAGGCTGGCCTCCGACCACTACGGGCGGCTGACCACCGTCGCCAAATCTGGACAGCCAGTGCCGCGACTGATCTGGTTCTACTTCGACGGAGCCGACCTCACGGTGTACTCGATGCCCAAGGCGGCCAAGGTCGCCCATATCCTGCAGCGCCCCCACGTCAGCCTGAATCTCTATTCCGACGGCAACGGCGGGGGCATCATCGTGGTCGGCGGGACGGCTGACGTGGCAGCCACCGATGTCGACTGCCGCGAAGACGAGCCGTACTGGGCCAAGTACCGCGACGATGCCGCGAAGTTCGGTCTGACCGAAGCGATGGCTTCCTACAGCACCCGACTCAAGATCACCCCGACCCGAGTGTGGACGACGCCGACGGGCTGAGGTTCGACTCGCCAAGGTGCGGGTCTGCACAACGACACGCCGCTTTGGCGGGCATTCTGCGCACGTTCGGGCGCACTAGCGGAAGTCACGGGAACGCGAGCCGACCGCCAGGCTGATGCGCCCCATCCGCTCCGCCACGACGGTGACTGCGCCACTGGCGTTTTGCACCTGACCACGGATGAGCAGTGCGGGCGCCGTATTCGCCAGTTTGCGATGCCGCATCCACACCCCCGGCGTACAGAGCACATTGACCATCCCGGTCTCGTCTTCCAGGTTGATGAACGTCACCCCCTGGGCCGTCGCGGGTCGCTGTCGATGGGTCACCGCGCCGGCGATCAGCACCCGCTCCCCGTCGGGCACCGAGAGCAGCGCAGCTGCGGCCAACACCCCCAAGGCGTCCAGGTCTGCTCGCAGAAACTGGGTCGGGTAGCTGTCCGGGGAGATGCCGGTGGCCCACACGTCGGAGGCGGCCAACTCCAGCTCACTCATTCCCGGCAGCGTCGGGATGTGCGATGACGAGCCCACCCCGGGCAACCGGTCCGGCCGTTGGGTGGCCGCGGCCCCGGCCGCCCACAGCGCCTCCCGCCGCGACATCCCGAAACAGCCCAGCGCTCCAGCCGTCGCCAGCGCTTCGGTCTGCGGCACGCTGAGCTGCACTCGCGATGTCAGATTCAGCAGGGAAGCGAACGGCCCGTTGTCGTTTCGTTCCGCGACCAGACTTTCGGCGAGGTCATCTCCGATATGGCGGACGGCTCCCAGACCGAGGCGGACCTGCATTCCGGCATTCTCCAGAGTGGCGTGTGCCAGGCTCGCATTGACATCGGGCCCGTGCACCAATACACCGTGCCGGCGGGCGTCGGCCACCAGCGACTGTGGTGAATAGAAGCCCATCGGCTGAGCCCGCAGTAACGCGGCGCAGAACGCCGCGGGGTGGTGCAACTTGAACCACGACGAATAGAACACCAGCGACGCGAAGGACAGTGCATGGCTTTCGGGGAAACCGAAATTCGCGAACGCCTCCAGCTTTTCGTAGATCCGATCGATCACCTCGTCCGGGGCGCCATGCAGCGCGCGCATACCGTCGTAGAACCGGCCGCGCAGTCGGCGCATGCGCTCGGTCGAGCACTTGGATCCGATGGCACGCCGCAGCTGGTCGGCCTCGGCGGCGGAGAAGCCCGCGCAATCGACGGCCAACTGCATCAGCTGTTCTTGGAAAAGCGGCACTCCCAGCGTCTTACGCAACGCCGATTCCATGGACGGGTGCTCGTAGACGACCGGGTCGATACCGTTGCGCCGCCGGATGTAGGGGTGTACTGACCCGCCCTGAATGGGCCCGGGCCGGATCAGCGCGACCTCTACCACCAGGTCATAGAACACTCGGGGCTTGAGTCTGGGCAACGTGGCCATCTGAGCCCGTGACTCCACCTGGAACACACCGACGGAATCGGCACGGGCCAGCATCTCGTACACCGCCGGTTCGGAAAGGTCCAGCCGGGCCAGATCCACTTCGATGCCTTTGTGCTCGGCCACCAGGTCTCTCGCGTAATGCAGAGCCGAGAGCATGCCCAGCCCGAGCAGGTCGAACTTCACCAACCCGATTGCCGCGCAGTCGTCTTTATCCCACTGCAAAACAATGCGATCGGCCATGCGCGCCCATTCCACCGGGCACACGTCGGCGATCGGGCGGTCGCAGATCACCATGCCACCGGAATGAATACCCATATGCCGTGGCAGATTCCGAATCTGGGCTGCCAGATCGATCACCTGCTCGGGAATGCCCTCGACATCGTCGGGCGTCGCGTTCCAGTGGCCGATCTGTTTACTCCAGGCATCCTGCTGGCCCTGCGAGAAGCCCAGCGCGCGAGCCATATCGCGCACCGCGCTGCGCCCCCGGTAGGTGATGACGTTGGCGACTTGAGCGGCATAGTCCCGGCCATATTTGTTGTAGACGTACTGAATGACCTTTTCCCGCTGATCCGACTCGATGTCGATATCGATGTCGGGCGGTCCGTCGCGCTCGGGTGACAAGAAGCGTTCGAACAGGAGCTCGTTGGCTATCGGATCCACAGCGGTGACACCGAGGGCATAACAGACCGCGGAGTTGGCCGCCGATCCCCTGCCCTGGCACAGAATGTCGTTACGTCGGCAAAACTGGGTGATGTCGTGTACTACCAGGAAATAGCCCGGGAAGCTCAGTTGTGCAATGACTTTCAGCTCATGCTCGATCTGGGCGTAAGCTTTCCTGGCCCGCGGCGACCGCTCGGTCGAACCGTAGCGCTCGCGGGCACCCGACATGACCAACGACCGCAACCAACTGTCCTCGGTGTGCCCGTCGGGCACATCGAACGGCGGCAGCCGCGGCGCGATGAGCGCCAGCCCGAACGCGCACTGCTCGCCGAGTTCGGCGGCGGCGGTCACCACGTCGGGCCGCTGCGCGAACAGCCGGGCCATTTCCGCGCCGGAGCGCAGATGCGACCCGCCCAGCGGCGCCAGCCACCCGGCCGCGGAGTCCAGGGACTGGCGGGCCCGGATGGCCCCCATCGCCATGGCCAGCCGGCTGCGCGCCGGATGGGCGAAATGCGCCCCGGTCGTGGCAACGACGCCAACACCAAAGCGGGGCGCCAGCCCGGCCAGCATCGCGTTGTTCTCGTCGTCGAGCGGGTGACCGTGGTGGGTTAGCTCGACGCTGACCCGGCCGGCCGTGAACCGGTCCACCAGATCGGCCAGCGCCCGCTCCGCCGCATCCGGCCCACCTTGACGAAGGGCCTGGCGCACATGACCTTTCCGGCATCCGGTCAGGATGTGCCAGTGCCCGCCCGCGGCCTCGGTCAGCGAGTCGAAGTCGTAGCATGGCTTGCCCTTCTCACCGCCGGCCAGATGCGCCGCGGCCAGTTGCCGTGACAGCCGCCGATAGCCTTCCGGACCTCGGGCCAGCACCAGTAGATGCGGTCCGGGCGGATCCGGCTGCTCGGTGCGGGCCTCCGGCCCCAGCGACAGCTCGGCACCGAACACGGTGCGCACGCCGAGCCCGCTGGCCGCTTCGGCGAACCGCACCGCCCCGTACAGGCCGTTGTGATCGGTCAGCGCCAGGGCGCGCAGATCCAGGCGGGCAGCTTCCTCGACCAACTCTTCCGGCGTGCTGGCGCCATCGAGAAAGCTGTACGCCGAATGCACATGCAACTCGGCGTATGCGATGGACGAGTCGACCCGGTTGGCGTCCGGCTTGGGCGCATACGTCTCGCGCTTGCGCGACAACGGACCGTCCCACCCGGCCTCGGCCGTGGGGCCGGCCGCATCCGGCACGCCGGCATGACGCGGCTTGCCATCCAGCACCCGCTCCATTTCCGCCCAACTCGGCGGGCCATTGCCCCAGCCCACACCCACAGCTTATCGAAAATATGTTCGAATGCCGAGGGGGGTTGGAGCGAGCGATCGCTCAGCATAAAAGTGAGACATATCACCGCCGTTAAACACATCTTTAACTGAAAAACACGTTCTTAACCTGGCAGGCCTATCGCGCCCAACGCATCGGGACAGATACTGGTACTGATTCACAAACTGACGGGTGGGGACTTGTGATAGCACAATTGACGACACTGGACGCTGGCCTGCGCAGGGCCCAAGAACCGGACTGGGACGCAAGCCTGGCAATCGGCGCAGTCGCCGTGATCAACGGCGCCGTTCCCGACTTCGAACTTCTCAAAACGACTCTGGCACAGCGGCTTAGGTGAATCCCCCGGCACGCGCAGGTGCTGCGGACGCAATGGATCGACCAACCCGAATTCGATTTTGACGCGCACATCCAACGGGCGGCGCTGCCCGGGCCGGGCGACGAAGCGGAACTGTTTCGGGCCATCGCACACGCCCTGGAACGCCCCCTCGACTTGGACCGTCCGCTCTGGGAATGCTGGGTAATCGAGGGCCTCGAGCACAATCGGTGGGCGATCCTGCTCAAGCTCCACCACAGCATGGCTGACGGTATTTTGGCGGTCCAGATCCTGACCAGACTCTGCGACGACGCCGACCACACCGGCGCAAATCATGTTGCCGTTAAACCGGTTCCGGATTCAGATGCGGGCGCGCGCAGCTGGCCGGACTCCCTGGCCACAGACATCGTCAAGGCGGCCGCGCGTGCCGTCAGCTGGCCCACGATGTGGTTGTCGTCGGCCGATTCGCCGATCACCATGCGCCACTACACCGCGGTTCGCTTTGCGCTCGCCGACGTGGACCGGGTGTGCCGCAAGTTCGGGGTAACCGCCAACGATGTTGCGCTGGCAGCCATCAGCGAGGGCTTTCGGACGATGCTGCTGCACCGCGGTGAACAGCCCCGCGCCGACTCACTGCGCACGCTGGAGAAACCCGCCAACCAGATCTCGGCCCTGCTGCCTTACCTGCCGGTCGACCAGAACGACCCGATCACCCGACTGCGCACCGTGCACAGCCAGCTGAACCCGGCCCCGGCCGCGGTCCGCACAAAATCCGCCAGTCTTGCCGATTACACGCCTCTTGCATTGTGCACCAAAGCTATTCAGACCTTGGTACGTCTCCCCCAGCGAAGTGTCGTGACGCTGGCAACCGATGCACCAGCGCCGCGCCACCGGCTCCAGCTGATGGGACAACCGATGGAGCAGGTGCTGCCGATCCCGCCGACTGCTCTGCAGCTGAGCACCGGAGTTGCCGTGCTCTGCTACGACGACGAGCTGGTATTCGGTATCACCGCCGACTACCAGGCCGCGACCGACCTGCGACAGCTTGCCGCCGGTATCGAACGGGGGATGGCGCAGCTGGTGGCACTCAGCCAGGACTCCGTTCTGCTGTTCGGCAAAGATCGCCGCAAGCGCAGGCACCGTAGCCGGCCCGGCGGGGTGGCGGGGCGGACGTTGGTGTCGCCGGCCCGGGTGCGACGCTGACCCGAAGCGACCCGTAAGAGACGGCATTGCCCACCATGAGAAGGTGGGATCATGTCGGTCACCATCGACCCGCGCCGCCATGATGCCGTCTTGTTCGACACCGCATTGAACTCGACACAAGCACTGGTCCGGCAACTTCAGCAAGCCCGCGTCGGCACCGCCACCTTTGCCTCCGGCGGTGGCGGGCACGACGCCGCGATCCAGGCCCTGACCGAATCGGCCGACCGCGTCGGCGCGCGGCCCGGCCGCTGCGTGGTCATCACCGCAGACGCGGCGAGCGTAGCCGCCGCCCGCGACAGCGGATTCGCGCTGGTGATCGGGGTGGACCAGGCCGGGCACCGCGACGCGCTACCTGACCACGGCGCCGACACCGTCCTCGCCGATCTGGACGAGGTGCGGGTGCGCGCCGGCGACCGGCACATGTCCGAGCTTCCCGACGCATTGCAGGCACTCGGACGACCCGACGGCCTGACCGTGCCGCGGCCCGCGGTCTTCTTCGATTTCGATGGCACGTTGTCCGAGATCGTCGACGATCCGGATGCGGCCACGCCGACGGCCGGCGCCGTGGCGGCACTGCAACAGTTGGCCGCGCAGTGTCCGGTAGCGATACTCAGCGGCCGCGACCTCGCCGACGTATCCCAACGCGTGGGACTGCCCGGAATCTGGTATGCGGGCAGTCATGGGTTCGAGCTGACCGCGCCGGACGGAACGCATCACCAGAACGAGGCCGCCGCGGCGGCGATACCGGTGCTCGAACAGGCGGCCGCCCAGCTTCGCGACCGGCTCGGGTCCATCCCCGGGGTGATGGTGGAGCACAAGCGGTTCGGCGTGGCCACCCACTACCGCAATGCCGCCCGCGACCGGGTGGGCGAGATCGCTGCGGTGGTGCGTGCCGCGGGCCAGCGCGACGGGCTGCGGGTGACGACCGGCCGCGAGGTGATCGAACTGCACCCGGACATCGACTGGGACAAGGGCAAGACGCTGCGCTGGGTAATCGATCACCTGCCTGATCAGCGGGCCGCTCCCCTGGTGCCGATCTATCTCGGTGACGACATCACCGACGAGGACGCGTTCGACACGGTAGGCCCCAATGGCGTTGCGATCATGGTGCGGCACAACGAAGATGGCGATCGCGCCACCGCCGCACTGTTCGCGCTCGAGAGTCCGGCTCGGGTTGCCGAGTTCACCGGACGGCTGGCGAGCCAGCTGTCGACGCTTGGGTGAAACGGCTGACGACTCAGCCCTGCACGTATTCCACCGCACCGTCATCGAGCACCACCCGGGCGTCGGACCCATCGGTGCCGGCCACCACGGTGCGATACGCCGCCTTGCCCGGCTCGGTGCGCCAGATCAGCGTGGTCAGCGTTTCGCCGGGAAACACCGGCTTGGTGAACCGCGCGTCGATCGAGGTGATGTTGGCGGCCACCCCGCCGCCCAGCTCGGCCACCAGCGCCCGCCCCGCCACGCCGTAGGTGCACAGCCCGTGCAGAATCGGCTTGGGGAACCCAGCCAATTCCTTGGCGAACCAGGGGTCACTGTGCAGCGGATTACGATCGCCGGAGAGCCGGTAGATCAGTGCCTGGTCTTCCCGGGTCGGCAGGACAACCCGGGCATCAGGCTCGCGATCGGGAATTTCCGGTGCGGCCGGACGCTCACCCGGCACTCCCCCGAACCCGCCCGCCTGGCGAATGACCAGCGTGGTGAACGTCTCGGCGATCAGGGTTCCGGTTTCTGGATCGGTGCCACGGCCGCGCAGCATGATGACCGCGTTCTTGCCCTCGCCCTTGTCCTGGATGTCGGCAACCTCGGAGACCACCGACAGCTTTCCCGCGGCGGGCAGGGGCGCATGCAGGCGGATGCCCTGGGAGCCGTGCAAGAGCATGGCGTGGTTGAACGTGCCGATCTTGCCCGCCGCCCCGAATGCCGGGCAACAGATCACCGCGTAGGTTGGCAGCACCTGCTGCGCGATGTCGTGGCTGTTCTCAGTGGTGAACGACAAGTCGTCGATACCCGCGCCGACGCCCAGTGCGTAGAGCAGCGTCTCCCGGTCTTTCCACTCGAACGACATCGGCTCGGTCGTCGCGCCAACGGCACCCGGATCGATCGCCATGCGGGTCTCCTCTCGATTGGGAAATTCGAGCCTTTTCTGCAGTCAACCATCGCAAACCCTTCCCACCGGTGCGGTCGGCAGGGCAGGCTATCGCCATGTCCAAGCGCAGCATGATCTGGAACACCTCCAAAGTCCTAGCTCTACTCGCCACGGCAATGCTGCTCGGCGCCTGCGGCGGCGGAAGCCCCCAGGCCCGCAGCATCACGCTGACCTTCATTCGCAATGCACAATCGCAGGCCGACGCCGAGGGGATCATCGCTACCGAGTTGCCTGGAACCGGACTGAGCTCCGACGGTAAAGATCAAGCGCAGCAGCTGACCCATCAGTTTGGGCGCAGCGAATTCGACAGCATCTACACATCGCCGATGGAGGCCGCCCAGCAGACCGCCGCTCCCCTGGCCAGAGAGTTGAGCAAGCAAGCCGAGATCGTTCCGGGCCTGCAGTCCATCGATGCCGGCTGGTACAACGGCAAACCCGATTCGATGGCCGACCGCACCTACATGGTGGCGCCGGTCAGCTGGATCGACGGCAACGTCGAAGCCAGCATCCCCGGGTCAACCTCGGGCAGCGATTTCAACAGCCGATTCACCGGCGCCATCCGCAAGATCTACGACGGCGGCCACAACAAGCCGGTCGTGTTCTCCCAAGGCACGGCGATCATGGTGTGGACGCTGATGAACGTGAAAAACCCCAAGACCAACCTGCTCAACACCCATCCCCTACCGAACATCGGCCGCGTGGTGATCAGCGGCAATCCGGCAACCGGCTGGAAGCTGGTGGACTGGGACGGCATCCGTAACTTCGGCTGACCGGTTGACGGGTGCGGCCGCGGCCGCCACCATGGCTGCATGCGGTATGTCGTTACCGGCGGTACCGGGTTTATTGGGCGCCGCGTCGTGTCCCGTCTGCTACAGAGCGACGCCGACGCACGGGTGTGGGTCCTGGTACGGCGCCAATCGCTGAGTCGTTTCGAACGCCTCGCCACCGACTGGGGCGATCGGGTCAAACCCTTGGTCGGCGAGTTACCTGAGCTGCCGGTGACCGAGCAGATCAGCGCCGAACTGGGGCAGATCGACCATGTCGTGCACTGCGCGGCGGTCTATGACATCACCGCCGGGGAGGACCAACAGCGGGCCGCCAACGTCGATGGAACCCGCGCCGTGATCGAGCTGACCCGGCGACTGGACGCGACATTGCACCACGTGTCGTCGATCGCCGTGGCCGGCGACTTCGCCGGCGAGTACACCGAGGCCGACTTCGACGTCGGCCAGCAGCTGCCCAGTCCGTACCACCGGACCAAGTTCGAGGCCGAATTGCTGGTGCGCTCCAGCACCGGGCTGCGGTACCGCATCTACCGCCCGGCGGTCGTGGTCGGCGACTCACGCACCGGCGAGATGGACAAGATCGACGGCCCGTACTACTTCTTCGGCGTACTGGCCCGGCTGGCCGCGCTGCCGTCACTGACCCCGATCCTGTTGCCCGACACCGGACGCACCAACATCGTCCCGGTCGACTACGTGGTGGATGCGCTCGTCGCCCTGATCCACGAGGACAACATGGCATTCCCGAACGGGCGGACCTTCCATCTGACCGCACCACAATCGGTGGGATTGCGCGGCATCTACCAAGCAGTGACCAAGGAGGCCGGACTGCCCCCGGCGCGGGGGGTACTCCCCGGCTCGGTGGTCACCCCGGTGCTCAAGGCACGGGGCCGCGCGAAGGTGCTGCGCAACATGGCGGCCACCCAGCTGGGGATTCCCTCCGAAATCTTCGACGTCTTGGACCTCAAGCCCACCTTCATCAGCGACGAAACGCAGAAAGCGTTGCGCGGCAGCGGTGTGCGACTGCCCGACTTCGCCGGCTACGCCCCCAAGTTGTGGCGCTATTGGGCCCAACACCTTGACCCCGACCGTGCCCTCCGCGACGATCCAAGGGGCCCGCTGGTGGGCCGGCACGTCATCATCACCGGGGCATCCAGCGGCATCGGGCGAGCTTCGGCGCTCGCGGTCGCGCAACGGGGCGGATGCGTATTCGCGTTGGCCCGCAACGCCGACGCGCTCGACCAACTGGTCGCCGAGATCCGCGCGGGCGGCGGCCAGGCCTACGCTTTCACCTGCGACATCACCGACTCCACCTCCGTCGAACACACCGTCAAAGACATCCTGGGCCGCTTCGGACATGTCGACTACCTGGTCAACAACGCCGGCCGGTCGATTCGCCGCTCGGTGGTCAACTCCACCGACCGCTTGCACGACTACGAACGGGTGATGGCCGTCAACTATTTCGGCGCGGTCCGGATGGTGCTGGCGCTGTTGCCACACTGGCGCGAACGACGTTTCGGGCATGTCGTCAACGTTTCCAGCGCCGGGGTGCAGGCTCGCAACCCCAAGTACAGCTCGTATCTGCCCAGCAAGGCGGCGCTGGACGCGTTCGCCGACGTGGTCGCCTCCGAGACGCTGTCCGACCACGTCACCTTCACCAACATCCACATGCCTCTGGTAGCCACCCCGATGATCGTGCCGTCGCGACGGCTCAACCCGACGCCCGCGATCAGTGCCGAGCACGCGGCCGCCATGGTGGTGCGCGGACTCGTCGAGAAGCCGGCGCGAATCGATACCCCGCTGGGCACGCTCGCCGAAGTCGGCAACTACGTCGCACCGAAACTGTCCCGGCGGATTCTGCATCAGCTCTATCTGGGCTACCCGGATTCTGCTGCAGCACGAGGAATCTCGCCGCTCAATGACGCTCAGGAGCACCGGCCGGTGCGCCGCCCCAAGCGGCCGGCCCTAGCCGTGACGGGCATGCGGATCCCCAGACCCGTCAAACGGCTCGTTCGGTTGGCACCCGGCGTGCACTGGTAAGCGGACTCCCGATTCCGGCCCGGCCGCGGCGTATCGTTGCCGCGGTGAACCCCGTGTTCGTCGACGCCGACACCGGCATCGACGACGCGCTGGCGTTGATATATCTGTTGGCCAGCACCGACGCCGATCTGGTGGGCATCGCATCGACGGGTGGAAACACCTCGGTCGATCAAGTGTGCACGAACAACCTCGGTGTGCTCGAACTGTGCCGGGCCGGTGACATACCGGTGGCAAGAGGCGCCGACCAACCACTAACCGGGCAGTGGCCGCATCGGGCAAACACGCACGGCCCCAAAGGTTTAGGGTATGCCGAGCTACCCCCGACCAACCGGGAGCTGGCCACCTATGACGCCGCGGCGGCTTGGGTGCGAATGGCACACGCCTATCGCGGAAAACTGACCGGACTGGTCACCGGACCGCTGACCAACCTGGCGCGAGCGCTGCGCGCCGAACCCGCATTGCCGGCGATGCTGAGCCGGCTGGTGATCATGGGCGGGATGTTCGACGCGGACGGCAACGATGTCGGGGCCGACTGGAACATCAGGGTGGACCCGGAGGCCGCCAGCGAGGTGTTCGCGGCCTGGACAGGGCAACAACGACTTCCAATCGTGTGCAGCTTGAACCTGACCCGCAAGGTTGCGATGACACCGGACATCCTCGCCAGGCTGACCTGCGCCGCCGGCCCGTCCGCGTTGACCCGGGTGATCCAGGACGCGATGCGGTTCTACTTCGAGTCCCACCGGGACCGCGGATTTGGATATCTGGCGTATCTGCACGATCCGCTGGCGGCCGCGATTGCACTCGACCCGCAGCTGGTGACGACCCAGGTGGCGACGGTGGACGTGGTGTTGGCGGATATTCCGACGCGCGGCATGACGGTTGCCGACCGGTCGGGGAAGCACCCTCCCAACGCGCGGATCGGGGTCAGCGTCGACCCGGCCGTATTCTTCGAGAGGTTCATCCAACGAGTCGCAGCGTTCGCGCGCCGAGCGTGAACTGGCTGCGAGACTACGGCCGGATTTTCACACCGGCGTCACGCTGGACACGGTTAAGACTGGTCTGCGGTGTCACTCGTAACTCCCTTCGAGGTACCACCGCCGCTGCCGATAGCACAGCAGTAGCGCGCGCTCGTCCCCCAGCAGCACCTGGGCGCGGGCGGTGCGGCCTTTACCGAGATCGGGGTCCCACCACCGTTCGTCGACTGGCCAAGGTCCGGCCCACCAGTGCAGCCGGTCATCACGGCCGCCGACGACCAGTCTCGCGGGGGCAGTGGAGAACATCCCCCGGCTGGTTACCCGTACCGGATTTCCTTGGACATCAAGCAATTCCACCGGGTCGTCGAGCAATACCGCCGGCGAGGGCGCGGGTAACTGCCCTGGCCAGGGCTGCCCCGGATCGGCCTGCGGCACCGGCTCATCGCCCAGCGCGGTCAACGTGATGCGCTCGGTCGGCCCGCGACCGCCGGACAGCACCGGCACCTGAACCGCCTCCGGACCGAGCAGGCCTTGCGCCCGTACCAGCGCGCGACGGGCCCGAAGCCTGTCCTCTTCGCCCAAACCACCCCACAACGGCAACTGCAGCGCTTCAGCGGACACCACTTCGAGCGCCTGCAGACGCAACTGCGTCACTGGCGCGGTGGGCCGGTCCCTGGCGTTGCGACTGCTCAGCCATCCGTCCAGCTGCCAGCGCACCCGGTCCGCGGTGGCCTCCTCGGTCAACGGCTCGGCACACCGCCACACCCGGGTGCGCTCTTCACCGCTGTCGGTGACGGCGTGAATGGCCAGCCGGGTGCACCCCACTCCGGCGGCCAGCAACGCCTGGTGCAGCTCACTGGCCAGCGCCCGGCCGGCGAATGCCGCGGCGTCGACCCGATCGATCGGCGGATCGCAGCGCAGCACCGCCCCGAGTTCCGGCGGTGGTTCGCACCCGGAGGGAAGGCGTTCGGGCTCGCCGCGGGCGAACCGGTGTGCGGCCACCGCGTCAGCGCCGAACCGGGAAGCGACGTCGGTGCGGGAGAGCGCGGCAAATTGTCCGACGGTACGAATCCCCATCCGCCACAACAAATCCGTCAGTTCGTCACGCCCGGGTCCGGACAGGCTCGGCTCGGCGGCGAGCTGACGGACCGAAAGGGCCGACAGAAACCGTGCATCGTGTCCCGGTTCCACCACACGCCCGGCCCGCGCGGCGAAGACCGCGGTGGACAACCGATCGGCAATCCCGACCTGGCACTCGGCGCCGGCGGCGGCCACCGCGTCGATCAACCGCTCGGCCGCCTGCTGCTCAGAACCGAAGAATCGCGCCGCTCCTCGCACCGGCAGCACCAGGAGCCCGGGACGCAGCACCTCGGCGCGGGGCACCAGATCGTCTACCGCCGCGACCACCCCTTCGAAGAAGCGAGCATCACGGTCGGCGTCGGCGGTCGCGATGTGCAGTTGCGGGCAACGGGCCGCCGCCTCCCGGCGCCGCAGCCCGCGCCGCACTCCAACCGCACGTGCTGTCGACGAGCAGGCAATCACCCGGTTTGCCAAAGTAACCGCGACCGGCGCCGTCACGGGCTGATCCGCGGCGGCCGCGGCCGCGACGGCGGGCCAGTCCATGCACCAGATCGCCAACACTCGGGAAGGGGGCCCTGAATTCACCCGAACTCACCCCGTTCGCACCCGGCCGATCGATCGTCCCGCACATATCCCGCTGACCTGTAACCGCACGGCGCTGATGCGCCCGAATCCCGGTGTCGGCGCGCCCCGGTTACCCACCGTGATCTCATAGCCGCAAACCCGGGCCTCCAACCGCGTCGGTGCCCCCTCCCAGTCACCGTCGGTGACTAGCAGGGTGCAACCTCTATGACGGGCCCGGGCCACCACCGCCCGCGCCCGTGTCCGTGACACCCGCTGGCCATCAAGGCCGAGCACCACCAGGTCCATGCCATCGACGAGCACCGCCGCCACCTCCACCGGATCCGTTCCGGGATCCGGGATGACCGCGAGCCGGCTCAGATCGGCCCCTATCTCCACGGCGGCGAGCAGTCCGATATCCGGCTGGCCGACAATGGCGGCGTTGCCACCGGCCGCCGTCACCGCGGCCACCATGTTCAGCAGCAGTGACCGGGCCCCGGACAGCACCGCTACCGTGCCCCGGGGCAGGGCCACCCCAGCCACCCCAGCCGGAATCGCCAGCGGGTCAGCGGAAGGCTCGACGGCTTTCCCAGCCGGCTTCCCGGACAACACGGCGATCTGCCGACGCAGCGATTCCAGCTGTTCAGCGCGGTTTTCGTGCCGCCGATCGGAGGCCAAAGCCGTGGTCATGACAGGCCTCCTACCGACTTTCCAACCGAGCATTTTCGAAAGTATGTTCGATAGAGTCGAGTAAACACCGGGGCCACGAACCCCGTCAAGACAGCCCTCAAACGCCCATGAGACGCTGCATTGTGCGGTCCCGAAGAACCCTCTCAGCGCTGGCGGCGCTCTTGGTGGCGTGCGGCGGCTCGTCTTCCTGGGTGGCGCCGGCCCCGCCAGAGGCGAGGAACCAGCATGCCGGCCGGCGGAGATATTCGCCACCAACAACACCGCCGTCAGCACCGATCCCGACTCCAGCCAATCGCACGACCAGTTGCAGCTGTTCGAGATGCAAGCTGCCGCCACGATCGCGCAAAACGGTGCGGCGATGACGGGATCGAGACTGGTCAATGGGGTGCTGTGGTCAGACGAGCTGCACCAGAACACCTACGAACGCTCGCGCGAATTCCACGTGTGCGTTGTCGATGCACCCACGTTGCACAACGTCGCCGAGGCGCTGCGCAACCAATTCGACCAGGGATCTGTGCTGACCTTCGAATACCTACCGCAAGGTGCGCCCGCGGCGGCGAATGCCTTCACCATTGACGTGCCGGACATCGATGCCCCGCGCTTGGGCCAGGCGCTGATGGCAGATGCGGTTGCCCGGGACCGACTGCTGGGCGGATCGATCAGCACTGACGACCACACCCTGATCCTGGTCGCCGGCAACGATGATGTGGATATCGCACGTCGGCTCGTCAACGAGGCCGGGGGCTGCTGGCGCGCCGCGACCATCACCTACGGCAGGCGCGAACTCGTCGAGACTTAAACCACCGCGACTCGCGCCGGCGCGTCTTCGCAACCGGTTAAGTGTCGCGGCACTCTTATTCCCACTCTTATTCCCACTCGATGGTGCCCGGCGGCTTGCTGGTGACATCCAGCACCACGCGGTTGACCTCGGGCACCTCGTTGGTGATGCGGGTCGAGATGCGCTCGAGCACCTCGAAGGGCACCCGGGTCCAGTCAGCGGTCATGGCGTCCTCGCTGGACACCGGCCGCAGCACGATCGGATGCCCGTAGGTGCGGTTGTCGCCCTGCACTCCGACCGAGCGGACATCGGCCAGCAGCACCACCGGACACTGCCAGATCTGGTTGTCCAGGCCCGCCGCGGTCAACTCCTCGCGCGCGATCGAGTCGGCGCGACGCAGCGTGTCCAGCCGCTGCCCGGTGACCTCCCCGACGATCCGGATGCCCAAGCCCGGCCCCGGAAAAGGTTGGCGCGCAACGATCTCCTCCGGCAGACCCAACTCCCGCCCGACCGCGCGCACCTCGTCCTTGAACAGCAGCCGCAACGGCTCGACCAGGGTGAACTTCAGATCGTCGGGCAGACCGCCGACATTGTGGTGGCTCTTGATGTTGGCGGTGCCGCTGCCTCCGCCGGATTCCACCACGTCCGGATACAGCGTGCCCTGCACCAGAAACTCGATGTCGCGGCCATCCAGCACATCGCGCACCGCGCCCTCGAACGCCCGGATGAACTGGCGACCGATGATCTTGCGCTTGCCCTCGGGGTCGGTCACACCCGACAGGGCCGCCAGGAAGGTGTCGGCCACGTCGACGGTGACCAGATTGGCCTTGGTCGCGGCCACGAAGTCGCGCTCCACCTGCGCACGCTCGCCGGCACGCAACAACCCGTGATCGACGAAGACACAGGTCAACCGGTCACCGATGGCGCGTTGCACCAGCGCCGCGGCCACCGCGGAATCCACCCCACCGGACAGTCCGCAGATGGCGTGGCCATCGCCGATCTGCGTGCGTACCTGCTCGATCAGCGCATTGGCGATATTGGCGGGGGTCCACCGGGCGCCGATCCCGGCGAAGTCATGCAGAAACCGGCCGAGGATCTGTTGCCCGTGCGGGGTGTGCATCACCTCCGGGTGATATTGCACCCCGGCCAGGCGTCGCTCCCGGTTCTCGAAGGCGGCCACCGCGGCACCGGCGCTGCTGGCCACGACCTCGAATCCGTCCGGGGCCGCGGTGACCGCGTCACCGTGGCTCATCCAGACCGGCTGGATGTCGGGCAAGTCTGAATGCAAGTCGCCGCCAAGGACTTTCAGCTCCGTCCGGCCGTACTCGCTGGTCCCGGTATGAGCGACCGTTCCGCCGAGCGCCTGTGCCATCACCTGGAAGCCATAGCAGATACCGAACACTGGCAGACCCAGGTCGAACAGCGCCGGATCAAGCTGCGGAGCGCCCGGCGCATACACGCTGGCCGGCCCCCCGGAAAGCACCAGCGCCAGCGGGTCACGGGCCTTGATCTCCTCGATCGAGGTGGTGTGCGGGATCACCTCCGAGAACACCCGCGCTTCCCGGACCCGGCGGGCGATCAATTGCGCATACTGCGCACCGAAATCCACCACCAACACCGGCCGGCCCACCGGTCCAGCCACATCGAGGTCAACGGGTTCTGCCACGGGCAATCAGTCTAGAGGCTGAGCACCAGCGGGTTCGCCGACCGGTGCTGCCTCACCCGCCGGCACCGATTCCCGACACTAGGACCGGCCGTCGGCGCCCCTGGCTCGCGGCGAATTCCCCGACAACGAAAACGCGGTGCACAGCGCGTCGATGGCGCCGGGGTCGCCATCGAAGTCGATCCGCCCCAGGGCCGCTTTTCGGGTGGCTTCGTCAGCCCCCAAACGGGCCGTGACAAGGTCTAGCGCAGCGGCGCTGATCGTCACCGTCGGGGCCCCGCGGGCGGGCCCGAGGCGACCGCGCTCCACCGCGAACTCGAAACGGCGCCCGTCGATCTCGGCACGGTAGGTCGCAGCCAACCCCGGGGCGCGGGCCGGGTCGAAGCCCAGCAGGATTCCGGCGAGGAAGCCGTTCAACGGCGAAACCACGCTCGAGTCGTCGATCGGATCAATGAGGTCCAGGCCGAACCACGCGAGGGTCTGCAAGACCGGCAACACCCGCCGCCAGCCGCCGTCGCTGAGGGTGTAGACGGTCCGCCCGATCGGCGGGGGCAATTCGGTTCGGTCGACGAGCCCGCGCTCTTGGAGCTCGGCGAGTCGCTGCGCCAGCAAGTTGGTGGCAATGCCGGCCAACTCGGCGCGCAGGTCGCCGTAGCGGCGGGGCCCGCCGACCAACTCGCGCAGGATCAGCAAGGTCCACCGCTCCCCGAAGATGTCGAGCCCGCGAGCGATGGGGCAGTTCTGGTTGTAGTTGCGGGCAGACACTGCGTCACGGTACCACCGTAGACACTTTATTCAAATTTCTACTTGATTTATTTGTCTATCAGCTTTATCGTTTTGTCCATGCGTATTCAGCCCGTCTTCCGGGATCACCCGATCCTCGCGCTTGCCGTTATCTGCCTATCCGTCTTCGTGATCAGCGTGGACGCCACCATCGTCAACGTCGCCCTGCCCACGCTGTCGCGCGAACTGGGGGCAGATACCGCACAACTGCAGTGGATCGTCGACGCGTACACCCTGGTCATGTCGGGACTGCTGCTGTCGGCCGGCAGCCTTAGCGACCGCTACGGCAGGCGAGGCTGGCTCAGCGCCGGCCTCATCTTGTTCGCGCTCACTTCCGCCCTTGCCGCACAGGTGAATTCGGCGGATACGTTGGTTGCGGCGCGCGCCGCCATGGGCGTCGGAGCCGCGGTCATCTTTCCGACCACGCTGGGATTGATCACCAACATCTTCACCGACCCGGTTCCGCGCGCCAAGGCGATCGGGCTGTGGACGGCCATGGTGGGCGTCGGGGTCGCCGTCGGACCGATCACCGGCGGCTGGCTGCTCGAACACTTCTCCTGGGGCTCGATCTTTTTGGTGAACGTTCCGATTGCGGTCGCAGCCATGGCCGGCGCCATCCTGTTCGTACCGACCTCCCGCGACCCGGCGGCACCCCGCGTCGACGTTCCCGGCCTGATGCTGTCCGCGGTCGGCATCACGGCGCTGGTCTACACCATCATCGAAGCGCCCAACTGGGGATGGACCAGCACCCGCGCCAGCGGCGGCTTCATCGCGGCGGCAATCGTTCTGGTGGGATTCGCGCTGTGGGAGCGGCGCAGCAGCAATCCGATGTTGGACGTATCGGTGTTCGCCAACCGCCGGTTCTCCGGTGGCAGCCTGGCGGTGACCGCGGGCTTTTTGACGCTGTTCGGGTTCATCTTCGTCATCACCCAGTACTTCCAATTCATCAAGGACTACACGGCATTGCAGACCGGGGTGCGGTTGCTACCGGTCGCCCTCTCGATTGCACTGGCCGCCATCCTGGGACCCCGCCTGGTGGAACGGGTGGGCACCACCGCCGTGGTCGCCGCCGGCTTGGCGGTGTTCGCCGCCGCGCTGGCGTGGGCGTCCACGGCCGATGCGACAACCCCGTATACCCAGATCGCACTGCAGATGCTGCTGCTGGGCGGTGGCCTGGGCCTCACCACCGCGCCGGCCACCGAGGCGATCATGGGATCGTTGCCGGCCGACAGGGCCGGAGTCGGCTCGGCGGTCAACGACACCACCCGCGAACTCGGCGGCACCCTCGGCGTCGCCATCGCGGGCAGCGTCTTCGCATCCGTCTACTCCGGCCAGCTCGGCTCGGCGTCGGCCTTGGCCACCCTCCCGTCCGACGTGCGTTCGGCCATGAAAGGTTCGATGGCGGTGGCGCACAAGGTGATCGACCAGTTGCCGGCCGGACCGGCCGCCGGGGTACGCGACGCCGTCAATCATGCGTTCCTGGACGGCCTGCAGGTCGCAACCCTGGTTTGCGCCGGCATCGCACTGGCAGCGGCGATCGTTGTCGGCTGGCTACTGCCGGCCCGGGCCGGGCAACCGACACCAGCACAGACCGAGCCGGCACTCGCGCAGGTCTAACCGGCCGGGCCGGCCCGCAGGCACAACCACGCCGCGTCGGCAAGGATCGCCGCGTCAGCGGCATTCGGGGGGCGGCGAGGTTGCCGAGCAACCAGGCCCGCACCAACTCCTGGGCCGGTCCCAGCCAGAGCGCCTGGCTGTGCGCCGGGCTCAGGGGGCGTAGCGCCCCGTAGTGAGCGTGCGGGCGCCACCACGTCTGCACGGCGGTCGCGAAGCGCTCGTTGTGCGACCTCAGCTCGTCGGCGGCCGCGCGGTGCACGGCGGGCTCGGTCATCGTGATGAGAAATCGCGCCATCTCCGGGTGCTCGGTGCACCAGCTCAGGTGCATGCCGACAATCCCGCGCACCGCCGACTCCGCATCCGGGTAGCGCGCCAGATCCTTGAGCAACGCCTGCTGGTAACGCGTTACGCAGTCGACGTAGACGGCCGCCGCCAGCACTTCCTTGCTCGGGAAATGGTGGAAAAAACTGCCATTGCTGACACCGGCATCGCGCTGGATCTGCCGCAGTGCGGTGGCGTCGATGCCTTGGCTGAGAAACCGATTCAGCGCGGCCTCGATGATCGCCGCGCGCCGATCACCGCCGGCACGGGTGGTTGTCCGGGTGGCGGCCATGCTGCTAGCAGTAACACTCTAGAAAACTAGAGAATTACTCTAGGAGTGCCCATGCACCGAGAACAGGCCATCGAGCTGGCCGAGCGGCTCCTGCAAGCCTGGAACACCCAGGAAGTGGACCGCGTCGTCGGCTGCTACACCGCCGACGTTCGCTATCGCGACCCGAACACCCGCGGCTTCGTGGAGGGGCCTGAGGCCCTGCGCCACTACTTGACGAAGCTTTTCGACCGCTGGCGGATGCACTGGACCTTGCGAGAGGCCTATCCCCTGCGCCACGAGGACGGCGCCGCGGTGCTCTGGCGGGCCAGCTTTCGGTTCATCGGTCGTGATACCGAGGTCGAGATCGACGGCATGGATCTGGCTTTGACGCACGGCGATCGACTGAGCCGCAATGACGTCTACTTCGATCGCACGCCATTGCAGCGCCTGGCCGCCCTCGCCGCCTGACCCCACCAGACAACGCATTTCCGGGCTTTTCCGGATCGTTGCACCAGTGACCTGCGCGAGCGCCCGAAGCCGACGCGACGCACCTGCACGTAGCGGCCGCGTTTGGTACACCGGTGGGCAGTAACCCTGCGCGGTACCCGAGCGGGCATGGTGAACTGGTAGCGCCCGAACAACCCGGAAGCGAGGTCCCCCGTGCTGGGTCTCCCAGAGAAGGTCCGCGCCTGTCTGTTTGACCTGGACGGTGTGCTCACCGACACCGCCAGCGTCCATACCAAGGCCTGGAAAGCCATGTTCGACGCATACCTCTCCGAGCGTGCCGAGCGCACGGGCGGGCAGTTCGTCCCCTTCGACCCAGCCGCCGACTACCGGCAGTATGTGGACGGCAAGAAGCGAGAAGACGGGGTGCGCTCCTTTCTGAGCAGCCGGGGTATCCAGCTTCCCGACGGCAGTCCCGATGATCCCGGCGACCTCGAAACGGTGTACGGCCTGGGCAACCGCAAAAATGACATGTTCCAAAAGGTGCTGAAGAAGGACGGCGTGGACGTGTTCGAGGGTTCCCGGCGCTATCTCGAGGCAGTCTCGGCCGCGGGCCTGAGCATCGCCGTGGTGTCGTCGAGCGCCAATACCCGCGACGTGCTCGAGATCACCGGCCTGAGCCGGTTCATCCAACAGCGGGTGGACGGCGTGAGGCTGCGCGAGGAACACATCGCGGGCAAGCCGGCTCCCGACTCCTACCTGCGGGGAGCGCAGCTGCTCGACACCGCCCCGGATGCGGCGGCGGTGTTTGAGGACGCAATTTCGGGCGTGCAGGCCGGTCGAGCCGGTAACTTCGGCTACGTGGTGGGTGTTGACCGAGTGGGCCAGGCCGAAGATTTGCGGCGCAACGGCGCCGACGTCGTAATAACCGATCTCGCCGAACTGCTGCAATCATGATCAGCGAAGAAGCCTTTCCCGTCGAACCATGGCAGGTTCGCGAGACGCGGCTGGACTTGAATCTGCTGGCCCAGTCCGAGTCGATCTTCGCCCTGTCCAACGGGCATATCGGCTTGCGCGGCAACCTCGACGAGGGTGAGCCCTACGGCCTGCCGGGCACCTACCTGAACTCGTTTTTCGAGATCCGCCCGCTGCCCTATGCCGAAGCCGGGTACGGCTACCCGGAGGCCGGCCAGACCGTCGTCGACGTCACCAACGGCAAGATCCTGCGACTGCTGGTCGACGACGAACCCTTCGACGTGCGCTATGGCGAATTGCTCTCCCATGAGCGCGTTCTCGATCTGCGTGCCGGGACACTGACCCGCAGCACCCACTGGCGCTCGCCGGCGGACAAGCAGGTCAAGGTCGTATCGACCCGGCTGGTATCGCTGTCGCATCGCAGCGTCGCGGCCATCGAGTACACCGTGGAGGCCGTCGACGATTTCGCCCGGATAACCGTGCAGTCCGAACTGGTCACCAACGAGGACCAGCCGGAAACCTCGGATGACCCGCGCGTGTCGGCAATCCTGGAGCACCCGCTGCAGGCCGTCGACCACGAGAACACCGAGTGCGGAGCGCTGCTGATGCACCGCACCCGCAGCAGTGCCTTGATGATGGCCGCCGCGATGGACCACGAGGTCGAGGTGCCCGGGCGGGTCGAGATCACCACCGACGCACGTCCCGACCTGGCCCGCACCACGGTGATCTGCGGACTACGGCCCGGACAGAAACTGCGCATCGTCAAGTACCTGGCGTATGGCTGGTCGAGTTTGCGTTCGCGCCCCGCGCTGCGCGACCAGGTCGCCGGGGCACTGCACGGTGCCCGCTACAGCGGTTGGCAGGGACTGATCGACACGCAGCGCTCCTACCTCGACGAATTCTGGGACAGCGCGGACGTCGAGGTGGAGGGCGACCCGGAGTGCCAGCAAGCGGTACGGTTCGGGCTTTTCCACCTGCTGCAGGCCAGCGCCCGCGCCGAGCGCCGGGCGATCCCGAGCAAGGGGCTCACCGGAACCGGCTACGACGGCCACGCTTTCTGGGACTCGGAAGGCTTCGTGCTGCCCGTGCTGACCTATACGGCACCACACGCGGTGGCCGACGCATTGCGGTGGCGGGCCTCGACGTTGGACCTCGCCAAGGAGCGCGCGGCCGAGCTCGGTCTGGACGGGGCGAGCTTTCCCTGGCGCACCATCCGCGGGGAGGAATGCTCTGCCTACTGGCCGGCCGGAACGGCCGCCTGGCACATCAACGCCGACATCGCCATGGCATTCGAGCGGTACCGCACCGTCACCGGCGATCACTCGCTGGAAAAGGATTGTGGCCTAGCGGTTTTGATCGAGACCGCCCGGCTGTGGATCTCGCTCGGGCACCACGACCGCCACGGTATCTGGCACCTGGACGGGGTCACCGGCCCCGATGAGTACACGGCGATCGTTCGAGACAACGTCTTCACGAATCTGATGGCGGCCCACAACCTGATCACCGCGGCCGACGCCTGTCTGCGCCACCCCGAGGCCGCCCAGGACATGGGTGTCACCACCGAAGAGATGGCGGCCTGGCGGGATGCGGCCGACGCGGTGAACATCCCCTACGACGAAGAGCTGGGCGTACACCAGCAGTGTGAGGGGTTCACCACCCTGGCCGAGTGGGACTTCGAAACCAATACGACCTACCCGCTGCTACTGCACGAGGCCTATGTGCGCCTCTACCCCACCCAGGTAATCAAGCAGGCCGACCTGGTGCTGGCAATGCAGTGGCAGAGCCACGCGTTTACCGCGGAACAGAAGGCCCGCAATGTCGACTACTACGAGCGTCGCATGGTGCGCGACTCGTCGCTGTCGGCGTGCACCCAGGCGGTGATGTGTGCCGACGTCGGTCACCTGGAGCTGGCCCACGACTACGCCTACGAGGCGGCCTTGATCGACCTGCGCGATCTGCACCGCAACACCCGTGACGGCCTGCACATGGCGTCGCTGGCCGGGGCCTGGACCGCGCTGGTCGGCGGCTTCGGCCGCCTGCGCGACGACGAGGGCATCCTGTCCATCGATCCGCAACTGCCCGACGGCATTTCGCGATTGCGGTTCCGGCTGCGCTGGCGCGGCTACCGGCTGACCGTCGACGCCAACCACTCCACCGTCACCTTCACCCTGCGCGACGGGCCGGGTGCGGAACTGACCATCCGCCATGCCGGCAAGGATCTCGAGCTCAGCTCGACCAAGCCGACCACCATTTCGGTGCACAAGCACAAGCCGCTATTGCCGCCACCGCCACAGCCGCCGGGCCGTGAGCCGGTGCACCGGCGCAACATGGCTGCCAAGGTGTGGGCGTCAACCGCGACCTGAGGGCTCGATGATGCGCGCGACCTCATCGGTCACCGCCTGCCGCAGATCGGCGTCGGCCAGTTCGTCCAGACCGGTCGCCGAGCGCAGCATGGGTTCGAACAGGCGCCAGCCCAGGCACAGCGCGATGGCATTGGCGACCGCCAGCCGCGCGGTGGTGTCGTCGCCGTGATGGACACGCACCTGGCCGAGTAGCTCGGCGACGTTGGGAAAGCGCGTCTGCAGCTGCTCGGCCGGATATCCGTCGAGCAGGGTGCGCGCCCACACTCTCATCTGCCGATCCAGCGCCCGCTCGAGGTCATCGGCGGGTGTCCCGGCACGCAACAGCTCCGTCAGGTGGGTGCCCAGGTAGTCAAGGACGGCCCCGACCAGTTGTTCTTTTGCGCCGAAGTGGCGAAACACCAACCCGTGGTTGACCTTTGACCGGGCCGCGATATCGCGGATGGACGTCGCCGCCGGGCCCCGCTCGGCGAACAGATCCGCGGCGGCTTCCAGCACCGCCGCGGCTACCTCTTCCCGTCCGGTGGGGGTCTTTCGAGAACGGATTGCCGAACCTGTAGTCACACGACTACACTAGCCGATGTAGTCAACTGACTACACCCTACGTTTGCTTAAGGAACAGCAATGACAGACCTGATAACAGTCAAGAAGCTCGGCAGCCGGATAGGCGCCCAAGTCGATGGGGTGAGCCTGGGAGCCGATCTCGACGCGGCCGCCGTCGACCAGATCCGCGCGGCACTGCTCGAGCACAAGGTGATCTTCTTCCGCAACCAACACCACCTCGATGACCAGCAACAACTCCAGTTCGCCGGGTTGTTGGGCACTCCGATCGGCCACCCGGCCGCGGCGGCCGCGCTGCCCGATGCGCCGATCATCACGCCGATCAACTCCGAGTGGGGCAAGGCCAACCGCTGGCACACCGACGTCACCTTCGCCGCGAACTATCCGGCGGCCTCGATCCTGCGCGCGGTCACTCTGCCCAACTACGGCGGGTCGACCCTGTGGGCAAACACCGCGACGGCCTACGCCGAACTACCCGAACCGCTCAAGTGCCTCGTGGAGAACCTGTGGGCACTGCACACCAACCGCTACGACTACGTGGCCAACGAGGCGGTCCAGGCATTGACCGACACCCAACAGGCGTTCCGGCAGGCATTCCAGAAACCCGATTTCCGCACCGAACATCCGGTGGTGCGGGTGCACCCCGAAACGGGCGAACGCACGCTGTTGGCCGGCGACTTCGTCCGCGGTTTCGTCGGTCTGGACAGCCAGGAATCGAGCGCGCTGTTCGAACTGCTGCAACGGCGAATCACCTCGCCAGAGAACACCATCCGCTGGAATTGGGAATCAGGTGACGTGGCCATCTGGGATAACCGGGCAACCCAGCATCGGGCCATCGACGACTACGACGACCAGCATCGGCTGTTGCACCGGGTGACGCTGATGGGCGACGTTCCGGTCGACGTGCACGGGCAGCGCAGCCGAGTGATCAGCGGAGCGCCGCTGGCGCTGGCCGGCTAGCCGCCGGCCTGCGCGCCGCCCGGCGTCAGCCCGCGCTGCTGACCCGGCTGACCGGATCGATGGGCAGCCAGCGCAGCGCGCCGGGCGCGTCGGCGGGCACCACCGGGTGTTCCGGCTGAACCGGGGACAGCCGACTGTAGCCGTCGCCCTGCAGCGGCCGCTCATCGTTTTGGCCCTTGTTGGGCCAGAGCGAGGCGGCACGCTCGGCTTGTGCGGTGATGGACAGCGAGGGGTTGACACCAAGGTTCGCCGAGATCGCGGCACCGTCGACCACGAACATGGTCGGGTAGCCGTAGACGCGGTGATACGGGTCGATGACCCCGCTGTCGGGGTTGTCGCCGATCACCGCACCACCCAGGAAGTGCGCGGTCAGCGGGATGTTGAACAACTCACCCCAGGTACCGCCGGCCACCCCGTCGATCTTCTCGGCAATGCGGCGGGTCACCTGGTTGCCGACCGGGATCCAGGTCGGGTTCGGTTCGCCGTGCCCCTGCTTGCTGGAATACCAGCGGATGCCCAACTTGCCGCGCTTGGTGAACGTGGTGATCGAGTTGTCCAGGTGCTGCATGACCAGCGCGATCACCGTGCGCTCGCTCCACTGCCGGGGGTTGATCAGCCGGAACATCCTGCGCGGACTTTCCCCGGCCTGGTCGAGCAGCTGGCGCCAACGCGCCACGTCGGTGCCGCTGGGACCGGAACCGTCGGTCATCAGCGTCTGCAACAACCCCATCGCGTTGGAGCCCTTGCCGTAGCGGACCGGCTCGACGTGGGTATCCGGCGTCGGGTGAATCGACGACGTGATCGCCACCCCGTGGGTCAGGTCCAGGTCCGGATTCACCTTCAACGTCGCGGCGCCGACGATGGATTCGGAGTTGGTTCGGGTCAGCACGCCCAGCCGCTTGGAGAGCCTGGGCAACTTGCCCTTGTCGCGCATCTTGAACAGCAGATGCTGGGTCCCCCAGGTACCGGCGGCCAAGATCAGGTACGAGGCGGTGAAGGTACGCCGGTCCCGTCGTGCCCAACTGCCGGTGCGAACCGTCCGAACCTCCCACAACCCGTCCGGCCGCTGCTCGAAGCCCTTCACCGTGGTCATCGGAATCACCTCGGCACCAGCCGATTCCGCCAGACCAAGGTAGTTCTTTACCAGGGTGTTCTTGGCGCCATGGCGACAGCCGGTCATGCACTCGCCGCATTCGGTGCAGCCGGTTCGCGCGGGGCCGGCACCGCCGAAGTAGGGGTCGGGCACCGTCTTGCCCGGCGTCTTGGTGCCGTCGGGACCGAAGAACACCCCGACCGGGGTGGGCACCCAGGTGTCACCGAATCCCATCTCGTCGGCGACTTCCTTGACGATGCGGTCCGCGTCGGTGAACGTCGGGTTTTTCACCACGCCCAGCATCCGCTGCGCCTGCTGGTAGTGCGGCATCAGCTCGTCGCGCCAGTCGGTGATGTGTTTCCACTGCTGGTCGTTGAAGAATGGGTCCGGCGGAACGTAGAGCGTGTTGGCATAGTTCAGCGATCCGCCGCCCACCCCCGCGCCGGCCAGGATCATCACGTTTTTCAGCGGGTGGATGCGCTGGATGCCGTAGCAACCCAGCTTGGGCGCCCACAGGAATTTGCGCAGATCCCAGGATGTCTTGGCGAATTCGGCATCACTGAAGCGCCGGCCGGCCTCCAGCACGCCGACCCGGTAGCCTTTCTCCGTCAGGCGCAGCGCACTCACACTGCCCCCGAAACCCGAACCGATAATCAAGACGTCGTAATCCGGCTTCATGGCTGCAGTATGACCTTCTTTACATTCGATCCGCTACGGGGCACCCGATACTTCACTACACGCTATTCGCACGCCGGTGCGGCCGCGCCTAGTTGAAGAAACCCGACTGGTCATCGCCGGTGTTGAAACCGCCCGAGCTGTTGGTGCCCGAGTTCGAGATGCCCGAACTCAACGCACCCGAGTTGGCGATGCCGAAGGTGGCGTTGCCCGAGTTGGCGATTCCCGCGTTGCCAAAGCCCGTGTTGAACAGGCCCACCTGGTAGTCGCCCACGTTGTTGATTCCCGAGGTAAAACCGAAGGTTGTGGCGACGTTCATAAAGCCCGAGGTGGCGTCCCCCGAGTTATTGAAGCCCGAGACGCCCGCGCCGGTGTTACCGAAACCCGAGATCGAACCCGGTTGGGTATCGGGACTGCCGATGCCCGTGTTCACGCTGCCCGCGTTGAACAGACCCGTATTGGTGGAGCCGGAGTTGAAAAAGCCGGTGTTCACGTAGCCGGAATTGAAGCTGCCGGTGTTTCCGCCGTTGGGGCCATTGTCGCCGCCAGAGTTGAAGCTGCCGGTGTTCTCGGTGCCCGAGTTCCCGAAGCCCAGGTTGCCGCCACCGCCGTTGCCGACGCCGACGTTGCCGACGCCGACGTTGGCGGCACCCCCATTACCAAACCCGAGGTTGAAGTTGCCCCCGTTACCGAAGCCGGTGTTGACCCGGCCGGCATTCCAAAAGCCCGTGTTGGTGTCACCCGCGTTCGCGAAACCGAAGTTCCGATCCCCGGAGTTGAAGAAACCCACGTTGTTGCTGCCCGAGTTGAAGAACCCCACGTTGTTGTCACCGGAGTTGCCCAAGCCGATGTTTCCGATGCCGCCGTTGAGTCCGGCGAAGTTGATGCCCACCTGGTTGTTTCCGGTCAGGCCGAAGCCGATGTTGTTGTCGCCGTTGTTCCCGAAGCCCAGATTGTTGCTGCCGAGGTTGCCAAAGCCCACGTTGGAAAAGCCGTTGTTACCGCTACCCAGGTTGGTGTCACCAAGATTTCCGTTGCCGAAGTTGGCGTTGCCAAGGTTGCCGCTGCCCAGGTTGGCATCGCCGACGCGGTTTCCGAAGCCGAAGTTTCCCTGGCCGAGAAAGTTTCCGAAGCCCACGTTTGCGTTGCCTAGATTTCCGCTGCCCCAGTTCAGATTCCCGCGGTTACCGTTGCCGAAGTTGGTGTTGCCGGTGTTACCGCTACCCAGGTTGAAGAAGCCGTTGTTCCCGCTACCCAGGTTGGCATTTCCGGTGTTTCCGCCGCCCAGATTGAGGTTGCCGGCGTTTCCACCGCCCAGGTTGAAGTCGCCGATGTTGCCGATGCTCAGGTTTCCCACGCCGGTGTTGCCAATGCTCAAACCCGGGATGACCGACGCGGCCGGGCCGGCCAGCCCCTGCAGCGCCTGCTGCCACGACGCCAATCCCGACGCCGCGGCGGATGCCCCGCCGTGATAGCCCAGCATCGCGGCGACGTCGGCGGCCCACATCTGCTCATAGCTGCCCTCGGCCGCCGCGATCGCCGGGGCGTTCTGCCCGAACAAGTTCGTCAGCACCAGCTGCACCAGCGCATTTCGATTCGCCGCAACCGCCAACGGATGGATCATGGCCGCCCGCGCGGCCTCAAACGCGCTGACCACCTCTTTGGCCTGAAGCGCTGCCTCACCAGCCCGCACCGCCGCAGCATTGAGCCAGCTCACATAGGGCGCGGCAGCGGCCGACATCGCCGCTGCCGCCGCCCCTTGCCACGACGAACCCACCAGCCCCGACGTCACCGAGCCAAACGATTCGGCGGCCGATCCCAACTCGACCGCCAGCCCATCCCAGGCCATGGCCGCGCTCAACATCGGCCCCGACCCGGCACCAGCAAACATCCGCGCCGAATTGATCTCGGGGGGCAACATCGGAAAGTTCATTTCAGCAGTCCCTTCCCGGAACCGAGCCGTCGGCGCACGAGCTTGTTTGCTGGCCGCAGCCCATTGCGCTAACTGCGGACCATACTCGGATACCAGCCCAATGTTGGTGGTTTGCGCGGACCATCGGTGACGAGACCGATCGGCGAGTGCGTCCGGGCGCTCCAGCCGATGCGGGTGGCGTCAGCCGCCGACTGCCAAACCGACCTTCTGGAACTCTTTGAGATCGCAGTAACCGGCCTTGGCCATCGATCGGCGCAACCCGCCGACCAGGTTGAGGGTGCCGAACGGGTCGTCGGAGGGCCCATTGAGGACCCGCTCCAGCGACGGCCGCTCGCCCATCGCGATCTGCAGCAATGCCCCGCGCGGCAATGACGGGTGCGCGGCGGCGGCCGGCCAGAACCAGCCCTCGCCGAGCGCCTCGGCGGACTCGGCCAGCGGCGTACCCAGCACCACCGCATCGGCGCCACAGGCGATTGCCTTGGCCAGCTCGCCGGAGGTGTGGATGTCGCCATCGGCGAGCACGTGCACGTAGCGGCCGCCGGTCTCATCGAGGTATTCGCGCCGTGCGGCGGCGGCGTCGGCGATCGCGGTGGCCATCGGCACACTGATGCCGAGCACCTCGTCGCTGCTGGTCATCCCCTCGGTGGACCCATAGCCGACGATGACCCCGGCGGCCCCGGTCCGCATCAGGTGCAGGGCCGTGCGGTGGTCCAGGACGCCACCGGCAACCACCGGGATGTCGAGCTCGGAAATGAAGGTCTTCAGGTTCAGCGGTTCGCCATCGCTGGAAACATGCTCGGCCGAGACGATGGCGCCCTGGATGACCAGCAGGTCGATGCCGGCCTGCACCAGCACCGGCGTGAGCGCCTGAGCATTCTGCGGGCTGACCCGCACCGCGGTGGTCACACCGGCTTCGCGAATCCGTGCCACCGCCGCACCCAGCAGTCCGGGGTCCAGCGGTGCCGCGTGCAGCTCCTGCAGCAGCCGGATCGCCGCCGTCGGCTCGGGTTCCTTGCTGGCGGCCTCGACGAGCTGGGTGATCTTGGCCGCAACGTCGGCATGCCGACCGATCAGACCTTCCCCGTTGAGCACCGCCAGCCCGCCCAGGCGGCCGAGCTCGATGGCGAACTCCGGGGACACCAGGGCGTCGGTCGGGTGCGCCACCACCGGAATTTCGAACCGGTATGCGTCGAGCTGCCAGGCCGTGGAGACGTCCTTGGACGAGCGCGTCCGGCGCGACGGGACGATGCTGATCTCGCTGAGTTCATAGGTGCGACGGGCGGTGCGGCCCATGCCGATTTCAACCATCATCTGCCGTCAGCGTGCGTAGTAGTTGGGCGCTTCGACGGTCATGGCGACGTCGTGCGGATGGCCCTCTTTGAGGCCAGCGGGCGTGATACGGACAAACTGCGCCTGTTGCAGCACCTCGATGGTGGGCGAGCCGGTGTAGCCCATCGCGGCGCGCAAACCGCCGGTCAACTGATGGATCACCGAGGCCAGCGGGCCGCGGAACGGCACCCGGCCCTCGATGCCCTCGGGTACCAACTTGTCCTCGCTCAGGGCATCGTCGGCGAAGTAGCGGTCCTTGGAGTAGGACTTCGCCCCGCCCCGGCCCTGCATGGCACCGAGGGAACCCATACCGCGATAGCTCTTGTATTGCTTGCCGTTGACGAAGATCAGTTCACCGGGCGCCTCGGCGGTACCGGCCAGCAGTGACCCCAGCATGGCCGTCGATGCACCGGCGGCCAGCGCCTTGGCGATGTCACCGGAGTACTGAAGCCCCCCATCGGCGATCACCGGGATGCCCGCCCGCCGGCACACCGCGACCGCTTCCAGGATCGCGGTGATTTGCGGGGCGCCGACACCGGCCACCACCCGGGTGGTGCAGATCGACCCCGGGCCCACGCCAACCTTGACCGCGTCGGCGCCGGCGTCGACCAGGGCCGCGGCCGCCGACCTGGTGGCCACATTGCCGCCGACCACTTCGACCCGCTCACCGACTTCGAGTTTGAGTTTGCTGACCATGTCGAGCACCAGCCTGTTGTGGGCGTGCGCGGTGTCGACGATCAGCACGTCGACCCCGGCGTCCACCAGCATCATGGCGCGGACCCAGGCGTCGCCCCCGACACCGACGGCCGCGCCCACCAGCAGCCGGCCGTCGCTGTCCTTGGTGGCCAGCGGATGTTGCTCGGTCTTGACGAAGTCTTTGACCGTGATCAGCCCGGTCAACCGGCCGCTTCCGTCGACGACCGGCAGTTTCTCGATTTTGTGCCGGCGCAACAGGCCCAGGGCCGCCGACGCACTGACCCCCTCCTGCGCGGTGATCAGCGGGGCCTTGGTCATCACCTCGGCGACTTGCTTGGACTGGTCGACCTCGAAGCGCATGTCCCGGTTGGTGATGATGCCCACCAGCGCACCCGCGTCGTCGACCACCGGCAGGCCAGAAATGCGGAACCGGGCACACAACGCGTCGACCTGGGCCAGGGTGTTGTCCGGCCGGCAGGTCACCGGATCGGTGACCATCCCCGCCTCCGAGCGCTTGACCGTCTCGACCTGGCTGGCCTGCTCGGCCACCGGCAGGTTGCGGTGTAGCACCCCCATGCCGCCGGCCCGGGCCATCGCGATCGCCATCCGGGACTCGGTGACGGTGTCCATCGCAGAGCTGACCAGCGGCACCTTGAGCCGGATCTTCTTGGTGAGCTGACTGGACGTGTCAGCGGTGCTGGGCACCACGTCCGAGGCGGCCGGCAGTAGCAAGACGTCGTCGAAAGTCAGCCCGAGCATCGCCACCTTGTGCGGATCGTCGCCGCCGGTGGGCACCGAGTCGCCGGACAGGTCCCCAACACGGGCATCGCGCATGTAGGGGCTGTCGACCAGGTCGGAACTGTCTTCCAAGTGGGACATGCCACGGGACATCGGTGGGGCCTCCATACGCATGGCGGAGTGAAAGACCCATCCTATCGGCTCCCAGACTGTGACCGAGCCGCAGCTTGGGGTGTGGCGCGAGTCCAAAACAGACCGCAAGGCGCGCCCACGCAATTTCTGGCGCGATGGCTGCCTGCCTGCGTAGGCTAGGGGGGTGCGCGACCACCTCCCGCCGGGTTTGCCGCCCGATCCCTTTGCCGACGACCCCTGCGATCCGTCGGCAGCCCTGGAAGCCGTAGAACCCGGCCAGCCGCTGGATCAGCAAGAGCGGATGGCGGTGGAGGCCGATCTGGCCGATCTCGCGGTGTACGAGGCGTTGTTGGCCCACAAGGGAATCCGTGGACTCGTGGTGTGCTGCGACGAGTGTCAACAGGATCACTATCACGACTGGGACATGCTGCGCGCGAACCTGCTGCAGTTGTTGATCGACGGCACCGTCCGCCCACACGAGCCGGCCTACGACCCCGAGCCGGACGCTTACGTCACCTGGGATTACTGCCGCGGTTACGCCGATGCCTCGCTCAACGAAGCGACATCCGACGCGGACGGGTTCCACCACCGCCACTGAGCGAGTGTTGCAACGGCTGGACGCGAGCCGTATCCGCTACTGAGCGCCCCCGCCAGCCCGTCAGGAAACTGGGCCTGCTGGTGCGGGTTCCACCGGTTCTGGCTGTCCGGACGTTTGAACCACCGGACTTCCCGGGTTGGTCGCGTCGCCGGGTGCTGCCGACTTAGCCAGCCCCGGTGCCGCAACGCCGGCGGCCGCCGGCGAGCCAGGCGCCACCACAGACGTGTCGGCGGGCGTCTCGCCTGAGACAACCGCCGAAACGGGCGGCGTTGGGACCGACGTGGGCGCCGGACTGGTCGCGGTCGCGCCCGCGGGCGGTAGCGATGCCGACGGCTTGGCCCCCGTCGTGGTTGGCGACGCACTGGGCGCCGGTGCCGATTCCGGTGCGCCCGATTCGTTCGGCGGCACGGGCGACACCGTTTCCGGAGCCAGGGGTGTCAGCGAGTTGCCCGGAGGAACCTGCGGTGCGAGCACCCCGGTGGGCCCGGACTCTGGCGGCCCGCCAGCTGGCAGAGTCGCATTCGGATCGCGCTTTTCGACCTTGGTGTTGAGCTGATTCAGCTCGTTTAGCAGGTGCTGTCGGCGGCTGCCGTCGTTGACGGTCTGCAGGGTGCTGCTGACCTCGGCCAGCTGGCTCTCGGCTTGGTCCCATTGCCCCTGCGCGATCATCTGCTCGGCCTTGGCGAGATCGGCCTTGGCGGACAACATGATCTGGTCTTCACTGACCCGCGGCTCGTTGAACAGCATCGCGTGCAGGCCATAGAGCAGGTCGCCGGGACGGGCGTCGGCCACCACGGCGCCAAGCCCGCTCAATGCCAGCAATGTCGCCGCAACCGAGCCGATCGCTGCCCACGCGCGGCGCGACCGGCGGCGTTCGGAAAGCCCCAGGATCAGCGCATCAACGGCCTCATTCTGCGACACCAGCGCGCTGGCCGGCGGCCAGCGCAGGTCGTCGCGCCATTCGCCCATCAGGGCGGCCAGCGCGTCATCGTCGGGATCGTTGAGGCTGAACCGTTCGCGGCCGGCGAGCGCATCGAGAAGCAGATCGGTGCGAGCCACCTCGTCCAACCCCGGCTGGTCGCCGAGAGTAAATCCAGATTCAGGCATAGTCACCCGCCGCGACGATTTCGTCCTTGAGCCGTTGAAGTGCGCGGTGCTGGGCCACCCGGACCGCCCCGGTGGTGCTACCCACAGCGGCCGCGGTTTCCTCGGCGGACAGACCGACAACCACGCGCAAAATCAGAATTTCACGCTGTTTGGCCGGCAGTATCTCGAGCAATTCGTTCATCCGGGTGACCGAATCGGCCTCGATGGCGAGTTGCTCGGGACCGGCATCGGCGGATCGGCGCTCTGGAACCGATTCGGCCGGGTAGGCAAGATCGCGCCCGGCGGCGCGATGCGCGTCGGCAACCTTGTGTGCCGCGATGCCGTACAGAAAGGCCAAGAAGGGGCGCCCTCGGTCCCGATAGCGCGGCAACGCCGTAATGGTGGCCAAACAGACCTCCTGTGCCACATCATCTGCTGAGAGGCCACTGCGCTCGACCGTGCCGACGCGAGCTCGGCAATACCGCACAACGATCGGACGAATGGTCTCCAGCACCTCCCGAAGCGCGTTCCGGTCTCCTGCCACGGCCTCCGCAACCACAGCGTCGAGACGTTCCCCTTCAATTGTCATCGACGGCGATATCTCCAACGTTACGAACCGGACACATCCCGGGCTAACTAACGGGGCTAGCTAACGGATTGACAATAACGGTCGAAAAGCAATTCAAGCGGGACGCCAGGTTCCACCGGCGCGCCACACCTGATCTGCGCAGATATCGCGAATCTCGCGCAACTGACTTACCGGAAGCGTGACGCTTTCGGTATCGATCAGCAAGCAAGCCAGCGCCCAGCGCAGCGGGATCAGCCCCAGCCGTCCGGCATCGTCGAGGGCCGCCTCGCCGATCACGCGCGCTTTATCGATGACGCCGGCGCTGCATAACGCCGCCGCCAGCACCACATCACTTTTGACCCGATGCCTGGCCGACGCACCGCCGCTGGTGCGAGCCAGCTCGACCCCCCGCTCGGCAAGACCCACCGCGGTACGGCCGTCGCCGGAGAACATGGCCAGCTCCGCCCCGACCCAGCAGCGGCGCACCGCCAGCCGGTCGGCCACCTGGGGCGGCAATTGCGCGACGACGACGGTGTCGGCACGACTCAGCAGCGCCGCCGACGCGGCGAAGCGGCCGACACCCAGCGCGTCGGCAGCAAGGCCCACCAGCGCATCGGTTGCGGCCTCGGGATCGGCACCGGCCAGCGCTAGGGCACGACCGTCCCAACGGCGCGCCCGCGTGTGCCACCCCAGCTGGCGCAGAAATGACGCGTGCGTGCTGTGTGCCAGCGAGGACCAGCGATCGGCCGGCACCCGGCGCCGCAGCAGCGCCAGATCGCTATACGCACTGCCGTAGCGGCCCTGGCCGCCGGCGGCGACGGCACGCAGCCACAGCTGACGCGGCGTGATCGCCGCAGGCAGCGGCCAGCGGTCTGGCCTACTTCCGAACGCGGCATCGTCGAGCGTTGACTCGATCGCCGACGCGACGACCGCGAAGTTTCGATCATCGCTCTCGGTGATGCCGGGCCCCACACATGCGCCCATTGATCCTTGAAGTTATCGGAGGTGTTGGCGCCCCGACAATGCCGGCACCCGGGGCGACCGGCGGCGTCCGCGACCTGCGCAACACGACTCACCTGGATGACAAGCGCTCGAGCGAATATGGTAAAGGCACGCGGTACGCCTCGAGTGCCGAACAAGACTGTGATATTCGACCATCCACTCGACGTCAATGGTAAAAAGTTTGTGCTTTCCATGTTACGGCAGTATTACTCACAGCTATCTTCAGAATAATTACAGGTAGCCCACAGTAGGCCAGTGACCTGGGGGAATCGGGATATCTAGGTCGTCTTCTTAGCACGCTTTGTCGTCCACAAATGCGAGGCAGATGAACGCGGAGTTAATTCTCATCCAACGCCCAGGTATTTCACGGGCAACGGTGGCTATTGACGGAAATTCGGCAACGCCCCTAGCGTTTACCTTTGTTCGGGTAGTCATCGTTGACGCCTCTGAAAAGTCAGTGCACAACTCGCGAGTCGCGAACCTAAAACCTCGGGTGTGCCGTGCAGAGAGGGAATCAGCAATGCCACAGCCAGAGCAGCTACCTGGGCCCAACGCCGACATCTGGAACTGGCAGTTGCAGGGCCTATGCCGCGGTGTCGACTCATCGATGTTCTTCCACCCCGACGGCGAGCGCGGCCGGGCCCGCATGCAACGCGAACAGCGCGCCAAAGAGATGTGCCGGCGCTGCCCGGTGATCGAAGAGTGCCGCTCCCATGCACTCGATGTGGGCGAGCCCTACGGCGTTTGGGGCGGTTTGTCCGAGTCCGAGCGTGACCTGCTGCTCAAGGGCGGCATCGGACGCACTCGGGGGATCCGCCGCACTGCCTGATCGTCCCGGCTCTCCCCCGGGTTGGCCCGCTATCGCGGCCTGGGCCTACGACGACTGCGTCGCGGGCTCGCGATAGATCGTGCGCCCCTCTTTGATGGTCTCGAGGACCGCGATGTCCTTTAACTTCATCGGATCCACGGTCAGTGGATTGTTGTCCACGATCACCAGATCGGCGAGCTTGCCCACCGTGATCGAACCCTTGGACTGCTCCTCGGAGTACTGATATGCGGCGTTGATGGTGATCGCCTTCAGCGCCTCGAGCGCTGTTACGCGCTGATCCGCCCCAATGACTTCCCCACTGCGCGAGACGCGATTGACCGCCGTCCACAACACGAACATCTGGTCCAGGGGCGTGACGTTGAAGTCGGTGTGGTTGGTCGGACGTAGCCCCATGTCGATGGCGGCCCGCATCGGGCTGAGGAAATGGGCCTGCTCCTTGCCGCGCAGCCGCACGTGGGTGTCGCCGAAGTAGAACGCGTGCTCGGTGAACAGTGAGGGAATCAGGTTGTACTCGACATACTTCGCGAGCTGATCCCGCCGCACGAACTGGGAATGAATCACCGTGGTGTGGCGGTCTTTGGTGGGGTCATCGGCGGCCGCGTACTCATGCGCGGCCAGCAGGACGTCAATCGCCCCATCTCCGTTGGCGTGGATGTTCAGCGGCAAACCGAGGTCGTAAACCCGTTTGAACCACCCGTTGACGGTCTCCTGTGAGAAGGGCAGCTCGCCGGACAAGTTCTTTTCGCCGCCGGGCCCATCGGCCAGGTAGGGGGTGGTGAAGAACGCGGTTCGGCCCTGCGGCGAGCCGTCGAGAGTGATTTTCACGCCGCCGAGCTTGAGCCGGTTGTGGTACGTCCCGAATGTGTCGGCCGGATTTTCCGGCAGTACCTCGTCGAGTTCGAGGATGAACGGGTACGCGATGACGTCAATGAGGTCGGCGCCACCGGCGGCCGCCCGCCGCAGCAAGGCAATGTCGGCCGCGTGGGTCAATCCCTCGTGCGCGGTGGTGATACCGACCGCCGCGTACAGCAGTTGACCGGCAATGCTCCATTGCACCTCTTGCTCCGGCGTGGGCTTGGGCAGCGAAGCGAAAATCGGCAGGAACGCGGTTTCCACGATCAGGCCGTCGGGTTCGGTGGAACCTTCCTTGCGCACGATCACCCCGCCCGGCGGCGTTTCGGTGTCCGCCGAGATGCCAAACTTTTGCATCGCCGCGGAATTGAGCACGGCCCCGTGCAGGGATACGTGCCCGACCAGCACCGGGTTGTTCGGGAAGTCCGCGTCGAGGTCTTCGCGATGCAGTGTGCGTCCATCGGGCATGACCGTCTCGTCATATCCGTAGGCCATGATGATCTCGCCGTCGGCGATGTCGCGCGCGTCCCGGAACTTCTTGAGCTCCGCGACAATCGCCTCGACATCTGCCGCCGGGCCGGCTGGCGGTGCGAACACGTTGACCTGGTTGGCCACCGTCAGTGCATTGATGTAGTGGCTGTGCGGGTCGATGAATCCCGGTAGCAAGGTATTTCCGGCAAGATCGACGCGCCGTGTGTGCGGCCCCAGATGTTCGCGAACCACATCGTCGTGGGCCCCGACCGCAACGATGCGCCCATCCTTGACCGCGACCGCTTCGGCTATTGGCTGCTCATCGTCAACTGTGACGATGTCACCGTTGGTGTAGATGGCATCGGCGTCACCGGTCACGTAGACCCCCTCTTGATTGCCGTCATCCTACTGCGACCTCGAACAACACGCGCAACATCGGTTGCTTCATCTGCCCAGCGGTCAAGGCCGACCATGTTGTGGCACAAGGCATTACCCGGCAGACAACCTCGCCCCGAGACGCCACCAACACTCGGGGAAACCGTGCACCCACAACTCTCATTAGAGCTGGCCGTCAACCTGGGTCCGGCCCGGCGCAAAGACGAAAATCCGAGTTGACATCGCGGTGGCGGTCCTAGCATTCCTGGCGAATTGCGATTCCACGGCGGCCTGGTCGCCGCCAGAGCAGCAAACGATACGGGCAGGGGCCGACCATGACGAACTTTGCGATGTTGCCACCCGAGGTCAATTCGTTGCGGATGTTCACCGGTGCGGGATCGGCACCGATGCTCGACGCCGCGACGGCCTGGGACAGCATGGCCTCGGAGCTGGGTGTGGCGGCATCGTCGTTTTCGTCGGTGACCTCCGGATTGGCCGGAGATGCCTGGCAAGGCGCGGCCAGCGCGGCGATGACGGCCGCGGCCAGCTCCTATGCGAAATTGTTGGGCGCGGCCTCGACCCGAGCTGCCGCGGCGGCCACCCAGGCCAAGGCGGTGGCCGGTGTGTTCGAGGACGCGCGCGGCGATGGTCCATCCGTTGGCCGTGGCGGCCAACCGCAGCGCGTTCCTCAAGTTGGTTCAGTCAAATTGGCTGGGGCTCAACGCACCGGCCATCATGGCCACCGAGGGCCACTACGAGCAGATGTGGGCCCAGGACGTGGCCACGATGGCCGGCTACCACGCCGGGGTGTCGTCAGCGGCAGCCGCGTTGCCCGGCGGTCTGCAGCAGCTGCTGAAAACCCTGCCCAACCTGGGCATCGGAAACATCGGCAACGCAAACATCGGCAACGGAAACATCGGCACCGCAAACATCGGCACCGGAAACAGCGGTGTGGGAAACACCCCGATCACACCTGGAATCGCGGGCAACTACAACATCGGCGGCGGAAACAACGGCAACAACAACCTCGGCGCCGGAAACTACGGCAACTTCAACTTCGGCTTCGGCAACAAGGGCGACGGGAACATCGGCTTCAGCAACGGCGGCCCGGCCAACCTGTCGAGACTGAACCCGTTCGCCCTGCAACCGGCGCCGGGCAACAACAACGTCGGCATGGGCAACACCGGCAACAACAACTTCGGCCTGGGCAACCTCGGCGACGGCAACATTGGCGGCGGCAACTACGGCAATAACAACATCGGGCTCGGCCTGCTGGGCAGCAATTTGGTCGGCGTCGGCGGTGCCTACTACGACACGGCCGCCGGCCAGTTCCATTTCGACGGCCTGAACACGGGCAGCGGCAACATCGGCATCGGGAACTCGGGCAACAACAACATCGGCTTCTTCAACTCCGGCGACGGCAACATCGGCGCCTTCAGCTCGGGCACCAACAGCGTTCTGCCGGGTCACCTCAACAGCTTTGGCGTCGGGAACTCCGGCATCGGCAACTTCGCCGTCGGGAACGCGGGCGCGGGAAACTTCGGCGCCGGAAACTCCGGCCTGCTGAACACCGGGGTCGGGAACGCCGGCTCGATTGATACCGGCGCATTTAATGGGAACAACCTCAACACGGGCTTTTTGAACTCGGGCAAGACAAACACCGGCTTTGGGAACTCCGGCCACGAGAACACCGGCTTTTGGAATTCGGGCGACGTGAACACCGGCGTCGGGGCCACCACCGACAGCGGCCTGGCTACCGCGGGGTTCGGCAACACCGGCGAGGTCGGAATCTCGGGCTTCGGAAACACGGCCACGGGCGGTTTCCGCAGCGGCGACATGTCGGGCTTCTTCAACACCGCCGCGGGCGGCTCCAGCTATACCGGCGTCAGCTCGGGCTTTTTCAATACCGGTCTCACCGACCCCATCGGCCCCTTTGCCAGCGGTGTGCTCAGCGGCTTCAACTCGGGCATTTTCAATACCGGCATCGCCGTGTCGGGTTTATTCAGCCTCAGTCAGCTGGCGCGATGATCGGATTGGCCCGGGCGCCGGACTGCGCCCCCACGCATTGCACCGCGAGCAGATCTTCGAACTTGGCCGTGTCTAGCCGGCGGAACCCATCCGGAGGCGCATCTCCAGCGAGGACTTGGACGACAACCCCGGCCGGTATCGGGACGAACTTCGTCTCCCACCCTGCACAACCCGCCGGCGCGGCCGCGCACGCTCGCATTGTTGCGCACCCTTGCCCGGCGACCGGCTGGAGCACCCTCTCTCGACGAGTCATGTTGTGGCGCGAGGGGTTACCCGGAAATCCGCGGAAGCGCTCGAAGGCCGGGCCGACCCGGCCGGCGCCCCGCGAAGCCTCAGGTGGGCGTCGCATCAAGGGGTGCCATTTGCTCGCCTGTGGGCGCGCGCTCAGCATAATTGACGTGCCAGATCGACCGATCAACCTTGATCGGAATTCTGGCCAAAAGGCCAATATCGAAGAAGACAACGTCGTAGCATTCGTGGCGAATTGCTCGATTGCACGGCGACACAGTCGCTTCCAGAGCAGCAAACGCTACAGGTAGGGGTCTACCATGACGAACTTTGCAATGTTGCCGCCGGAGATCAATTCATCCTTAATGTTCTCCGGTGCCGGATCGGCCCCGATGCTTGATGCGGCCGCGGCCTGGGAGGGCCTGGCCTCCGAGCTCGGCACGGCGGCATCATCGTTCTCATCGGTGACCTCGGGTTTAGTCAGCGACGCGTGGCACGGCGCGGCCAAGGCGGCGATGAACGCCGTGGCCACCCCGTACGCGCAGTTATTGAGCGCGGCGTCAACCCAAGCCGCAGGGGCGGTCTCCCAGGCCAAAGCGGTGGCCGGAGCGTTTGAGGTCGCGCGCGCCGCGATGATTCATCCGCTGGAGGTGTTGGCCAACCGCAACGTGTTCGTCCAGCTGATTCGAACCAACTTGTTCGGGCTCAATGCGCCCGCAATCATGGCCGCCGAGGGCCAGTACGAGCAGATGTGGGCCCAGGATGTCGCCGCGATGGTCGGCTACCACGGCGGGGCGTCATCCGCGGCGGCAAGCCTGCCGAGCGGGTTGCAACAGATACTGCAGAGCCTGCCGAACCTGGGGCTGGGCAACAAGGGCAATGCGAACCTCGGTAGCGGCAACACCGGGATCGGCAACATCGGCGTCGGCAACAGCGGCGAGGGAAACAGCGCACTGGTGCCCCCGCAGTCGGGGAACTACAACATCGGCGGCGGAAACAACGGCAACAACAACCTCGGCGCCGGAAACATCGGCAACTTCAACTTTGGCTTCGGCAATAACGGGACCGGTAACTTCGGCTTCGGCAACGCCGGCCCCGCAGACCTCTCCAATCCCAACCTGTTCACCTTCCACGTGACGCCCGGCGAGAACAACATCGGTATCGGTAATACCGGCAACGGCAACTTCGGCCTCGGCAACACCGGAGACGGCAATATCGGCGGCGGCAATACCGGTATTGGCAACATCGGGTTCGGACTCAATGGCAACAATTTGGTCAGTGTCGGGGCAGGGCTCCGGCGTTGTTGATTAGCAGGCTTGTGAGCTGGGTTGATGATCTTTGGTGCCGCGCTACCCTGGGTGTCGGGGGCGCGTATTACGACACGGCGGCCGGCCAGTTCCACTTCGACGGCCTGAACACGGGTAGCGGCAACATCGGAATTGGTAACTCGGGCAGTAACAACATCGGCTTCTTCAACTCCGGCGACGGCAACATCGGCGCCTTCAGCTCGGGCACCAATTCGGTGTTCCCGGGCCAGCTCAACAGCTTTGGCGTCGGCAACTCCGGCACCGGCAACCTCGGGTTCGGGAACGCGGGCAGCGGAAACGCCGGCTTCGGCAACAGCGGCTTGCTCAACACCGGCTTCGGCAACGCGGGCTCGATCAATACCGGTGGATTCAACGGGAACAACCTCAACACGGGCTTCTTGAACTCGGGCGAGGTCAACACGGGCATCGGCAACTCGGGCCACATCAACACCGGATTCCTGAACGCGGGCAATGTCAACACCGGCATCGGTAACGCCACCAACGCCTGCGAGGTCGGCCTCACCGCAACGGATAGCTCGGGATTCTTCAACACCGGTTACGGCGTCTCAGGATTCGGAAACGCGGCAGACGAGAGCAGCTATGGTCACGGCGTGTCGGGCTTTGGAAACACCGCGGTCGGAACGGCATTCGAGGTTGGCGTCAGTTCGGGCTTCTTCAACACCGGCTACTCGGAGGCCATCGGCCCCTTCGCGGCGGGTCAGGTCAGTGGCTTCAACTCTGGCTTCTTCAACTGGGGCACCGCCAACTCGGGCCTGTTCAGCCTCAGCAAGCTGGCCATCAAGTCCTGATCCCGGTTCCGGGTAGCTAGAAGCCCGCACCCGCCTCGGTTCGACGAGATCGCGGCAGGCGGCCGTCAACGCACGCGCATAACCCGGCGGCAGCCGCCGACATCACCGGGCACCGCCGCGCACACTTCTGCACCACCCATACCCGCAATTTGGTCGTTTTTGCACCTTGGTAGGCGGCGCTGGGCCGTTGATCATGGAGAGCATCAAGCACTTCACCGGGCGACGGAACCCGGTCGGACCAGATAGCGACAGAAAGAGAACCCCGATGAGGAACTTTCAACGACGCGGCGCCGCGATCGCCGCATTCGCGTTCGCATTCGCTGCGGCGCCGGTGATCGGACTCGGCGCACCGGCGATCAGCCGGGCCGATGACCACAACTGCATGTCGGGGTGGACCTGGGACAACGTGGCGCAACAATGCGTGATCAGCCCGGTGCCCGCAACCACGGCGCCTGCCCAAAATGGGCCGCCGCCGCCAGGCACCCCGGGCGGCGTGTACGGACCCGGTGGATGGGGTGGCCCCGGGGGACCGGGTGGACCTCCCGCCCCCGGCGAACCGTATGGACCGTATGGGCCCCAAGTTGGCGCGCCCGGAACCCCGGGGTGGCCCGGCGGAATCGCAGGACCCACCGCCGCCGGCGGGCACGCCGGGATGGGCGGGATCGGCGGAATGGGTGGGATGGGACGACACTAGTCGTCCCGGCTCCCCCTCCCCCGAAACCAGAATCGCCTAGGCGGGCGGATTGCCGCGCCACTGCAGCGCTTCGAGGGCGACGGCAACATGCACGCTGCTGTGGCCCAAAGGCCGTGGCAACAGTTGCTGAGCGCGGTCGAGTCGGCGCAGCAGGGTGTTGCGATGCGTGTAGAGCACCTTGGTGGTGCGCCCGATGCTGCACTGCTCATTGACGAAGGTCAGCACCGTCTTGTGCAGCTCAGCACCGGCCGACTCGAAATCCTCGAGCGTGTTCTTGATGAAATCATTTGCGGCTTCGGGGTTTTGTGCAATCAAGGCGATCAACTGGATATCGGCAAACAACGCGACTCGCTGGCGAGAATTCAGCCCGGCCACCATCCGCTGGGTGGTTAGCGCCTCCAGATGGCTGCGCCGGAAGCCCTCGATTCCCGTCGCGGCGGCGCCGATGGCGATTCGCGCTCCGGGAACGTCTCGGACCGCCTGCTCAACCTGTTCGACGTCAAGGGTGGCGTTAGCCGCATTGGCCACCCACACCCAACGGGTGGCCGCGCCGGCGATCACGGTCAGCGGCCGCGCAAAATCGGCGGCGCGGCCGAAGGCGTCGACGACCCGGTCGAGCCGATTCAGGTCGCCATCGGGCTCGTCACTCCAGATGACGGCGGCGGTATGTGTGCGGTTGAGGGCGTATCCCAATCGAGCCTCGGCGCGCTGGCGGCTGATCGGCGCACCGTCGAGGATCAAAGCGGTGACTTCTCGTCGTTCGGCGTGTGTGCCGCGAGCCAGTTCGTCACGTTCGCGCTGCATCTGGGCGGCGATGCCGGCAGAGGTGGCCTCGACGAACTCGCTGATCGACCGGTAGGTCACCTCGAACAGCTCGCGCAGTTCGTCGGGATCGCTGGTTAACCCAAAGGCGACGCCCATCCACAACCGCCAGCCCACCGTTTGCGCGATCCGAAACGTGAACGGGTCCAGGCCGCGGCGCACCATGTCGCGGGCAATGCTTAGCGGCTCGGGGCCGAGATTGGGCGCGACCGGAGCACCGGGGTTGCTCACGTTGGCCGCGGCCCAGTGAATCAGGCTGGAGCGGATGCTGTGGCGGGTCGCTTCGGCCAGGACGGGATCATCGGCAATGGCGGGGTTGGCCGCCATGGTCACCCGGTCGTACTCGTCCAACCATTGCTGAGAACCGTCCAGTACGGCTTTCGCCCCCTGCCGGATCAGCTCACCCACCCGCGGGGACGGACCTTGCCACAGCACTCACTCACGGTAGCCCGCGGGCGCACACTCCTGCACCATCGAGCACCTAGATTTGACTGTTTTGTGCATGGCCGGTTAGCCGCGGTTCAGCCAGCCCGCGACACTTAAACCTCCGCGACAACACGCCGTAGATGCTCGCAAGGGATTAAGTCTCGCGTGCCCGAGGCAATCTCGCGTGAGCGCCCCTTCAGCCTCAGACACGAAAACACCCCCGGCCGCGAAGGACCGGGGGTGTTTCGGATGCCTGCGGCTAGTGCGCGTGGCCGTGATGGCCGTGGCCATCGTCTTCTGGCTCGGCCGGCTTGTCGACAATCGCCGTCTCGGTGGTCAGCACCATACGTGCCACCGATGACGCGTTGAGCACTGCCGAGCGGGTCACCTTGACCGGGTCGACGATGCCGTCGGCAGCCAAGTCGCCGTAGGTCAGGGTGGCCGCGTTCAGACCGTGTCCGGCCGGAAGCTCGCTGACCTTGTTGACCACGACCGAACCGTCCAGACCGGCGTTGGTGGCAATCCAGTACAGCGGCGCGGCCAGTGCCTCGGAGAACACGTCCACGCCGACCGCCTCATCGCCCGACAACGACGCACGCAAGTCCTTGAGCGCGTTGCGAGCCTGGATCAGGGCGGACCCGCCCCCGGCCACGATGCCCTCCTCGACGGCAGCCTTGGCCGCCGCGACCGCGTCCTCGACGCTTTCCTTGCGCTTCTTGAGCTCGGTCTCGGTGGCGGCACCAACCTTGATGACGGCCACGCCGCCGGCCAGCTTGGCCAGCCGCTCGCCCAGCTTCTCGCGGTCCCACTCGGAGTCACTTCTGTCGATCTCGGAGCGCAGCAGATTCACCCGCGCCTCGACCGCTTCCGGGGCACCGCCGCCGTCGACGATGATGGTGTCGTCCTTGCTGACCACGACGCGCCGCGCCGAGCCCATCACCTCCAGGCCCACCTCCCGCAGCACCAGGCCGGCGTCGGGGTTGACCACCTCGGCGCCGGTCACCGCGGCCAGGTCTTGCAGGAAGGCCTTGCGCCGGTCGCCGAAGTAGGGCGACTTGACCGCGATCGCCTTCAGCGTCTTGCGAATGGAGTTCACGACCAGGGTCGCCAACGCCTCGCCCTCGATGTCCTCGGCGATGATCATCAACGGCTTGCCCGATTCGGCGACCTTCTCCAGCAACGGCAGCAGGTCGGGCAGCGAGCTGATCTTGTCCTGGTGCAGCAGGATCAGCGGGTCTTCGAGAACAGCCTGCTGAGCGTCGAAGTCGGTGACGAAGTAGGCCGAGAGGTATCCCTTGTCGAAACCGACACCCTCGGTGAACTCCAGCTCGGTGCCCAGCGTCGAGGATTCTTCGACACTGACCACACCGTCGTGGCCGACCTTGCTCATCGCCTCGCCGACCAGATCACCGATCAGCTGGTCGCGCGAGGAGACCGTGGCGACCTGCGCGATGGCGTCCTTGCCCGACACCGGCGTGGCCGAGGCAAGCAGGGCCTCCGACACCGCGTCGGCGGCCTTGCCGATTCCCGAACCCAGCGCGATCGGGTTGATTCCGGCGGCGACCAACCGCAGGCCGGTCTTGACCAGCGCCTGGGCCAGCACCGTCGCGGTGGTGGTGCCGTCGCCGGCGACATCGTTGGTCTTGGTGGCCACCGACTTCACCAGCTGGGCGCCCAGGTTCTCGAACGGGTCTTCCAGGTCGATGTCACGGGCCACGGTGACGCCGTCGTTGGTGACGGTGGGGCCACCGAACGACTTGGCCAGCACCACATGCCGACCACGCGGGCCCAGCGTCACCCGTACCGTGTCGGCGAGCTTGTCCACGCCCGCCTCCATAGCGCGGCGCGCAGTTTCGTCGTACTCAATCAGCTTGCTCATCAGGCTCCTTATGCCCAGCTAGTCCGCTAACGCATGCCGCCCCGGAAATCACCCGCGCTTGAACACGGGGATCGCCGGGGCGGTACACGGGGTTACTTGGAAACGACAGCCAGCACGTCGCGCGCCGACAGGATCAGGTACTCCTCGCCGCCGTACTTGATCTCGGTGCCGCCGTACTTGCTGTAGATGACGGTGTCACCCTCTGCCACGTCCAGCGGGATCCGCTTCTCGCCGTCCTCGTCCCAGCGGCCGGGGCCGACTGCGACGACGGTGCCCTCCTGGGGCTTCTCCTTGGCGGTGTCAGGAATGACCAGACCGGACGCGGTCGTGGTCTCGGCCTCGTTGGCCTGCACGAGAATCTTATCCTCGAGTGGCTTGATGTTCACCTTCGCCACGATTGGAGCCCTCCACTAATTCGATCGGATCCGGTGCTGTCGCCCCGGATTATCTTGATTCGGATCCGGGACTATTCGCCCGGACCGGAGTTTTCGGCCGGTCCGGGGCGCGCCCCGAACCGTCCGAATTATCAGGTGATTCGGCATCCGTCCGTGCCCTCGCGTCGTCGTCGCGGGTGCCGGCGCAGGGGTCGTCCGACTGCCACCTAGCACTCTATACATGAGAGTGCTAGCACTCAAGGGCGCCCCGGTGCTTCTCGCGTGTCGGTTCGCCCACGGCGTATTCCGCACCGCCGCCGCGGCCGCACCGGGATCAGCCGACCTTGCCCTTGACCACCGGCAAGCCGGGGTCGCTGGGCACATCCAGCGGCGAGGGAGCCGCCTTCGCGGCCACCAAATGCGCGGCGAACGCGGCGATCATGGCGCCGTTGTCGGTGCACAGCCGCGGCCTGGGGATACGCAGCGTCAAGCCGGCCTCGCTACAACGTTGGGTTGCCAACTCGCGCAATCGTGAATTGGCCGCCACACCCCCGGCGATCAGGAGGGTCGATACCCCCAGGCCGGTGGCCGCGCGCACCGCCTTACGAGTCAGCACGTCGGCCACGGCTTCCTGGAAACCGGCCGCGACATCGGCCGGCCGAAAATCTGGATGGGCCTCCACGTAGCGCGCCACCGCGGTCTTGAGACCGGAGAAGCTGAACGCGCATGGATCGTCGGACGGCCCGGTCATGCCGCGCGGAAACACGATGGCATCGGGGTCGCCGGAGCGCGCCAGGTCGTCGAGCACCTTGCCGCCCGGATAGCCCAGCCCCAGCAGCCGCGCCACCTTGTCGTAGGCCTCGCCCGCGGCGTCGTCGACGGCGGCCCCCAGCTCGACCATCGGTTCGCCCAACGAACGCACATGCAGCAAGTGGGTGTGCCCGCCGGAGACCAACAACGCCACACACTCGGGCAGCGGTCCGTGTTCGTACACGTCGGCGGCCAGGTGTCCGCCCAGATGGTTGACCGCGTAGAACGGCACTCCCCAGGCAGCCGCATACGCCTTGGCCGCGGCCACCCCCACCAGCAGCGCACCCGCCAGCCCCGGCCCGATGGTGGTGGCGACGACGTCGGGCCGCACGATGCCTGCCGTCGTGAGCGCACGGCGCATCGCCGGTCCCAGGGCTTCCAGATGCGCCCGCGAGGCGATCTCGGGGACCACGCCGCCGAACCGCACATGCTCATCGACGCTGGAGGCCACCTCGTCGGCCAACAGGGTCAAGGTGCCGTCGGCCTCCAGTCGCGTGATACCGACGCCGGTCTCATCGCAGGAGGTCTCGATGGCCAAGATGACTGTCCCCGGCATTTACCGCGCACCCCCTGGATCCCTGCGCATCGTGTATGCGTCGGCACCGCTGACCCGGTAGTAGCGCCGGCGCAGTCCGACCTGCTCGAAACCAACGCTGCGATACAGCGCTATCGCCGGCTCATTATCGGTGCGGACCTCGAGGAAAACCACGCCGCCGTCGGCGAAGGCCAACAGTTCGTCAAGCAGCCGGCGGCCGATGCCCCGCCCCTGATAGGCCGGGTCGACACCGATGGTGTGTATCTCGTATTCGAAAGGCGCAACACGGCCCAGCCGCGAGACACCGGCATAGCCGACCAGGTTATCCGCGCACCGGGCGCCCACGTAGTGATTGCGCCCGCTGGCCAGCTCGCGCTCGAAGGCCACCTCCGGCCACGGGTCGTCGCCATCGAAAAGTTGCGCCTCCAGCTCGGCGCAGCGCCGGGCATCGGCGCGGGTCAGCGCGCCGATGGTGACGGGCCCGAGATCGGCGGTCATGGGCGCGCCGCCAGCGGCTTGGCATCGGGCCGGCGCAGATACAACGGCACCAGGGGCGCCGGGTCCTGCGCCCAGTTCACCGCGGCGGCCAGGCCCGCCACGGTCGGGTAGCTGGGCTCGCACCGGGGCAGGTCGAACAACCCGGCGTGCTCGGGTGATCCCGCTACCGCGTGCGCGGTGCCGGGATCGACGTCGCCCGGGGCGTTGACCGCCGGGCCGTGAGTGCGCACGCCATCGCGGTAGCGCGCCCAGTAGACCTCGCGGCGACGGGCGTCGGTGACTACCAGCGTGTCACCGGTGGTGAGTCCACCGATGGCATCGAGGCTGCACACCCCATACACCGGGATGTCCAGCGCATGCCCGTAGGCGGCGCCGGTGGCCATTCCGGCCCGCAGTCCGGTGAACGGGCCGGGACCGCAGCCCACGACCACCGCATTCAGGTCGGCCATCGTCAGCGCCGCACCGGCCAGCGCCGCCAGCACGTTGGGGGTCAGCCGTTCGGCGTGCGCCCGGGCGTCGACGGTGACCCGCTCGGCCAACGCGACGCACTCGGACCCCGTCAGCTGCGCCACCCCCGCGGTCACCGCGGGGGTAGAGGTATCCAAAGCGAGAATGATGGTCATCGGCCGGCCCACGCCCAGGTCGCGATCCGCACGTCGGAGTGACTGACCCGCTCCAGCCGAATGTCGAGATGGCGCTCGGAGAGTCGCTCGGCCAGGCCCTCCCCCCACTCCACCACCACGACCGAGTCCGTCAGATCGGTGTCCAGATCCAGCGAATCGAGCTCACCGAGCAGGTCGGCGCTCCCGTGATCCAACAGCCGATAGACATCAACGTGAATCATCGCCGGGCGGCCCGGCCCACGCGCCGGATGCACCCGCGCCAACACGTAGGTCGGCGAGGTGACCGGGCCATCGACGTCCATCGCCGCGGCAATGCCCTTGGCCAACACCGTTTTTCCAGCACCCAATGGGCCCGAGAGCACCACCACGTCACCGGCGCGCAGCTGCTCGCCCAGCCGGGTTCCCAGCGCCACGGTGTCCGCCACGCGTTCCAGCGTTGCCGTGCCCGAATCGTGCTGCTCAGCCATGGCGGCGCCACCGATCCCGCAACCGCTCGCCGACCCGCCGGTACCGCAGCGTCAACTTGCCCGGAAGGGCGCGGTCGACGAGCCGGACCAGCCCTTCGTTGATGGCGTCGGGCTTGTCCAACAGGGCCAGATGACTGGCCCCGCCCACGATGACCAGTTCGGATTGTGGCAACGAGGCCGCCATCTTTCGAGAGTATTCGTCGGGGGTCATCAGGTCGTGATCACCACAGGCAATCAAGGTCGGGATCCGCAGCAGCGTCCACAGCCCGGCGGTTTCGTCGTGCACTTCCAGCGCGTGCAGGAAACCCACCAGGGTGGCGATGGGCGTGTCGTTCATCATCTGCTGCGAGAACGCATCCAGGCTGCGGCTCACCTCCAGGTCACTGTAGGACGCGGCCCGCAGGATCGGGCCGATCAGTGACCGGGACGCGGTGCGGCCGCGGTGCATCAGTTTCGGCGCGGACCGGGCGGTGAACCGGACCGCCTCGAGCGCCGGGTTTTTCAGGAACTCGCCCAACGGCGAGCGGGTCACCCCTTCGGCCGCCGAAGAGATGACGGCGGCACCCACAATCCGCCGGCCGTAACGCTGCGGGAACTGACGGGCGTGTGACAACACCGTCATGCCACCCATCGAATGCCCGACCAGCACTATCGGCCCGCGCGGAGCGGTCGCTTGCAGCACCGTTTCCAGGTCTTGTCCGAGTTGGGTCAGCGTGTAGGTCTGCGGATCGGCTTCGCCGGACTGGCCGTGCCCGCGCTGGTCATAGAAGACCATCCGCACCCGCGAGCCCCATTGTTCGCCGAGCCGCATGCGCTGAAAGTGGAAGGCACCCATGCGCAGGCAGAAGCCGTGGGCGAACACCATGGTCAGCGGGGCGTCCACCGGCCCCGCCTCGCGCACGGCCAGCGGCACGCCGTCCGGTGTGGTAACCACCCGGGCGCGATCGCTGTCCAGCCGCTCGAAATCCTCACCCGCGTACGGGTCGTCGCAGACCGAGCCGCGTTCGGCCAACGAGCGCCGGGACGAGGCGCCGACGATGGTGGCGACCGCCGTCAGCCCGGCGCCTCCGGCAAGCCAGGCTCGCTGGCGCCGGCGAGTTTCCTCAGCGCTCAACGGTTTCGGCCTCGCGGTAAACCCTGGTGATACGCCCGCGCGGGCTGGTCACCACCTCGTAGTGGATGGTGCCGACCAGATCGGCCCAGTCCTGCGCGGTGGGTTCACCGCGGGTACCCGGCCCGAACAGAATCGCCTCGTCGCCTTCGGCCACATCGAGCGGTCCGGGGCCCAGATCGACGAGGAACTGGTCCATGCAGACCCGGCCGACGCCCGGCCGGCGTTTGCCGTTGATCAAGACCTCCAGGCGCCCGCCCAGCGACCGGAAAACCCCGTCGGCGTAGCCGATCGGCAACAGCGCCACATTCGTGTCGTGGGGCGCAATCCAGGTGTGCCCGTACGACACGCCTTCGCCCGCGCTCACCGATTTCACCAGCGCGACTGCGCATTTCACGGTCATCGCCGGAACCAGTCCCATGTCGCCCAACCTGGGCACCGGGCTCAGCCCGTACACCGCGATGCCGGGCCGCACCAGATCCAGCGTCAGATCGGGACGAGCCATGGTTGCCGAGGAGTTCGACAGGTGTGCCACCTCGAATCGCACTCCCTGGTCGCGGGCGTGGTCGAGCATCTGCTTGAACCGCTGGGACTGGATGTCGTTGATCGGCTTTTCCGGTGCGTCGGCGTGCACCATGTGCGTCATCAGCCCGCGTAGCCGAATCGCGTCTTCGGCGACGGCCTGGCGCAGCCTGGTCACCATCTCCGGGTAGAGCGCCGGCGCCACGCCGTTGCGGTTGAGGCCGGTGTCGATCTTGACCGTGACGGTCGCCGTCGTTCCGGTCCGGCGCGCGGCATCGAGCACTTCGTCGAGTTGGCGGATCGAAGAAATGGCGATCTGGACGTCGGCGGCCAGCGCGGGCCCGAAATCCATGCCGGGTGCGTGCAACCAGGCCAGCACCGGGGCGGTGATGCCGTCCGCGCGCAACGTCAGCGCCTCGTCCACCGACGCGACTCCGAGTTCGACCGCACCGGCTGCCAGCGCGGTGCGGGCGACCGCGGTGGCGCCGTGACCATAGCCGTCGGCCTTGACGACCGCCATGACTTGTGCGCTGCCGGCACGTTCGCGCAGCAGCCGCACGTTGTGGGCGATAGCGCCCAGGTCCACCACCGCCTCGGCGAGGACCCCGGGCGTCAGAGATATCGGGGTGGTAGTCATCGACTCGATTGTCCCAGAGCCGCGCGAAGGTGCTCGCCCAGTCCGCGTTGACCCCCGGCGGCCGGGCCGGCGACCAACCTCCCCGCTTAGTGCGCGAAGTGCTGTCCGTCGTAGTTGCCGCCCGGCTTGACCTTGTCCAGCGTGCGCAGTGAGGTGACGGCATCATCGTGCAGAGCGCGTGCCATGTCGGCGGACAGACCTTCGCGCACCACGATGCGCAGCACCGATACGTCGGTGGCGTTGTCCGGCATGGTGTAGGCGGGCACCTGCCACCCGAAGGTTCGCAGCTCGTGGGAGAGGTCGAACTCGGTGTAGCCGCGGTCGCCGGCCAGCCGGAAGGCGACCACCGGGATCGCCGAACCGTCCGCTATCAGCTCGCAGTGATCTACCTCACGCAGCTGCGCGGAGAGCCAGCGCGCGGTCTCCGACAGGGCCTGCATGACGTTGATGTAGCCCTCCCGGCCCAGCCGCAGGAAGTTGTAGTACTGGCCGACGACTTGGTTACCGGGCCGGGAGAAGTTGAGTGTGAATGTGGGCATATCCCCGCCCAGGTAGTTGACCCGGAAGACCAGATCCTCCGGCAGGTATTCGGGGCTGCGCCACACGACGAATCCGACGCCGGGATAGGTCAGCCCGTATTTGTGACCGCTGACATTGATCGAGACCACCCGCGGCAGCCGGAAGTCCCACTTGAGGTCTGGATGCAGGAACGGCACCACGAAGCCCCCGCTGGCGGCGTCCACGTGCACGGGCACATCAACGCCGCCGCCGGCCGCCAATCTGTCCAGCGCCGCGCAGATCTCGGCAACCGGTTCCAGCTCGCCGGTGTAGGTGGTGCCCAGGATCGCGACCACACCGATGGTGTCCTCGTCGACGGCGTCGACGACCTGTTCGGGGGTGATGACGTAGCGCCCCTTCTCCATCGGCAGGTAGCGCGGCTCGACGTCGAAGTAGCGACAGAACTTCTCCCACACCACCTGGACGTTGGAGCCCATCACCAGATTCGGTGTGCGGCCTTTCCAGTCCTTGCCGACCTTCTGCCGCCACCGCCACTTCATGGCCAGGCCGCCGAGCATCACCGCCTCGCTGGAGCCGATGGTAGACACCCCGGTGGCGCTGGACGGGTCGTCGTCGCGCAGTCCCTCGGCGTGAAAGAGGTCGGCGACCATCGACACGCAGCGGGTCTCGATCGCCGCGGTCGCCGGGTATTCGTCTTTGTCGATCATGTTCTTGTCGAACGTCTCGGCCATCAGCTTGCCGGCCTCGGGATCCATCCAGGTGGTGACGAAGGTGGCCAGGTTCAGCCGCGAGCTACCGTCGAGCATCAGCTCGTCGTGGATGAACCGGTAGGCGGCTTCGGGATCCATCGACTCCTCGGGCAGCCGCAACGCCGGTACCGGAGCGGTGAACAGCCGGCCGGTGTAGGCCGGAGCGATCGAATGTGCGGGTACCGACGGGTGGCTACGGGACACGGTGGATCCTTTCATTGCCGAGTCGAGCTACTGACTTCACAGAGCCGCCAGGGCGGCCCGGATGTGGTGGAGAATTCGCGACGCGGACGTCGGTGCGCCATCGGGCCCCGGATCGAGGGCCGATAGCTCGGCGGCACGGGCGTGGACGAACGCCGCGGCCGCGGCGGCCTCGGCCGGTGCCAGCCCCGCCGCCAGCAGGGCCCCGATCATTCCGGACAACACATCACCCGATCCAGCGGTGGCCGCCCAGGACTGCCCGGCCGGACTCAGGTACACCCGGCCGCCGGGATCGGCGATGACGGTGACATTGCCCTTGAGCAGCACGGTGGCGCCGAACGCATCGGCCAGCTTTCGGGTTGCGCCGACCCGGTCGTCCCCCGGCCCCGAGCCCGCCAACCGAGCGAATTCACCGGCGTGCGGCGTCAGCACCGTCGGGGCGCTGCGATCGACCACCAATTCGGGATGCGCCGCCAGCATCGTCAGCCCATCGGCATCCACGATCACCGGGAGATTGGTTTCCAGCGCGAACCATAGTGCGGCCGCCCCGGGTTCATCGGTGCCCAGGCCCGGCCCTACCACCCAGGCCTGTACCCGTCCGGTCGTGGAGGGGGTGGGCGAGGCGATGACCTCCGGCCAGCGCGCGAGCACCTCGCCCGCCGCGCTGCCGGCGTAGCGGACCATGCCCGAGGTGGCTGCCACCGCGGCGCCACTACACAACACCGCCGCACCCGGATACGTCGAAGAACCCGCCAGCACACCGGTCACGCCCTGGGTGTACTTGTCATCGCGAGGGCCGGGCACCGGCCAGTGCGCGGCCACGTCGGCGGCCTGCAACCCCAGCACCTCGGTGTCGGACAGGTCCAGTCCGATGTCGATCAGCACGACACGACCGCAATCGGCCAGCGCGTGGACGGGTTTGAGTCCGCCGAAGGTAACCGTCAGCGCGGCGCGCACCGCGGGGCCGGTAATCGCCCCGGTCGCCACGTCGATGCCGCTGGGGATGTCCACGGCCACCACCGGGATGCCGGCGGCGTCCACCGCGGCGAACACCTCGGCCGCCGCGGGCCGCAGCGGCCCGGAGCCGGAGATGCCCACCACCCCATCGATAACGAGATCGGTTGCCGCCGAGACGTTTTGTACAACGCGGCCACCAGCCTTGGTGAATGCCGCCAGCGCCTTGGGATGGGCGTGTTGCGGATTGAGCAGTACCGCGTCCGCCGCGGCGCCGCGGCGGCGCAGGAAGGTCGCCGCCCATAGCGCGTCACCACCGTTGTCGCCCGATCCGACCACCGCGCACACCCGGCGACCGAAAATTCCGCCGCTACGGCGGGTCAGTTCACGCCCGATTTCGGTGGCCAGGCCAAAGGCCGCCCGTCTCATCAGCACCCCGTCGGGCAAGCTGGCCAACAGCGGCGCTTCGGCGTCGCGGATCGCGTCTACAGAGTAGTAATGCCGCATCACTGCCAGCATTGCATGTTTGGGACGGGCTCAGGCCGGTGCCTCACGGGAACGGAGTTTTCGCAGAACTTCTCTGATTTTCGCGGGACCCCACGTCGGGCTCCCGCGTTCGCGGGCCATCGGATAGAAGGCCAAACCGATCAGTATCGCGGTGAAATGGCCGATGGCGGTGAAGTCGAGCTCGGTCTTGTCCATTGTGAGCAGCGGAAAGCCGAAGATGACGAGCAACACCGCCAGGTATCCCCATCGCCACGGTTTGACGATGTGATAGGTGAGCACCGCCATCACCCCGACCAAGAAGTAGCTGACCCCGATGTCACGCGAGTACACCAGCCGTTCGGCGGCCTCACGCGTCTGGATCGCGTAGTAGAGCAGGCCTTCGCTGATATAGGTGGCGCCGATGTGGGAAGTCAATCCCACCGTCAGCCAGCGCAAGTGGCCAAGCCAATGCTCGGCCGGCGCCAGGAACAGCGTGAACAGCACCAGATACGGTTCCAGATTCCGGCCGTCGATCCACAGCAGACTGGAAAACAGGACTTCCAGCGGATCGCGCCCCAGGTGGCTGATGTTGGTGGACCGATGCAGGATCACCGAGTGCAGCTGGCGTCCGGCCAGGCTGTTTTGAATGATCGTGGTGATCGCCAAGACGACCAGCCAGGTATAGGTCAGGGGCGCGCTGCTGACGAAATGCCACACCGCGAGCGCCATGCTTCGCACTCGTGCGGATACCGATGCGCTCGCCACGGCGTCAACTCTTACACGCCTCTTACACGCCCGCCGTTGCCCATGCGACATCGGCAGTGGTCTCAGGCCGGCTTGTCGGAGGCGGGTTTCAGGTGCCGCCACCAGCAGGAAATGTAGATCGCCATCGAAATGACCAACACGACTATCGCCCAGACCACGACCCGGACATCGATCCAGGCCCCGAAGGGAGGCGCGTTGGGCAGCGCATTGCGCAGCGGCACCACCGCAAACAGCATCGCCGCGTACCACGTGGTCATGGGCGGCTGGAATGGTCGTCGATCACGTGCGGTCTGCACCGCAACAAAGAGAGCCAGCCCGGCGATCGTGACCAGGACACCGATGATGAGCAGGGCAAACGCGGCGGTGCTCGGTGATCGCTGCAACGCCAACCGGTAGGGCGTAACCCCGGTGCCGTCTCCTGCGGTCGGAATGTCGATCTGCCAGCCGGCGAGGCTGTCGACGAATCTCACCTTCGCCCGCTGGGGCACCTTCGCCGCACCGCTGAACAGCTCGACCGTGATCGGCCCGGAACGGTAGTGATCGAAGGGCCAGTCCGCCACGTTGCCGGTGATGGCCAGCGGAACGGGAAGACACCGGGCAGCATGCCCTTGGACCAGGTGCGCTTGGTCGGCGTCACCGAGGAGGTGACCACGACGCTGAGGTCGTCGGACAGACCCTCGGTTCGCGGATCCAGCAGCCCCGGCCCCGGCGTGACGGCGAGATTGGCCGACAGCACGGTGTTGCTCGACTGAACCTCTTCCAGGCTGATGGTGACCGTGGTCCCATCGGCGGTCGGACGGCCTTGGGTCAGGTCGTGCGGCCCCTTGCCGGCGTTGCCGTACAGCAGTGTCGAGCCGACATAGGCCACGACGAAAAGCACCAGTCCGACAAATCCCAGCTTCATCGGCCAGGTCCTGACCTACCGCGCTCAACCGCCGACAAGGGTCCCCCTCATTGCCTGCTCCGGACTATTCGACCGTGACCGACTTGGCTAGATTTCGCGGCTTGTCGACGTCGTACCCGCGTGCCTGTGCGACGGCCGCGGCGAACACCTGCAGTGGGATCGTCGACAACAGCGGCTGCAACAGGGTCGACACCGCCGGAATCTCGATCAGGTGATCAGCGAAAGGACGCACGGTGTCGTCGCCCTCTTCGGCGATCACGATGGTGACCGCGCCGCGGGTCTGGATCTCACGAATGTTCGACAACAACTTGGCGTGCAGTGTGGCCGAGCCTTTGGGAGAGGGCATGATGACGATGACCGGCAGCTCGTCTTCGACCAGCGCGATCGGACCATGCTTGAGCTCACCGGCGGCGAAGCCCTCGGCGTGCATGTACGCCAGTTCTTTGAGCTTGAGCGCGCCCTCCAGGGCCACCGGGTAGCCGACGTGGCGCCCCAGGAACAACACGGTCGAGGACTGCGCGAACCGGTAAGCCAGGTGGGCCACCGGCTTGATCGCCGAAATGACCCGGGCCACCAGATCGGGCATCGCTTCCAGCTCGCGGTACTCCCGCTCGACCTCGTCGGGATATTTGGTGCCGCGCGCCTGGGCCAGCGCCAAGCCCAGCAGATAGTTGGCGGCCACCTGGGCCAGGAAGGTCTTGGTGGAGGCCACCCCGATCTCCGGGCCGGCGCGGGTGTAGAGCACCGCGTCGCATTCGCGCGGGATCTGCGAGCCGTTGGTGTTGCAGATCGCCAACACCTTGGCCTTCTGCTCCTTGGCGTGGCGGACGGCCTCGAGGGTGTCCGCGGTTTCACCGGACTGAGAGATGGCCACCACCAGGGTGCTGCGGTCCAGCACCGGGTCGCGGTAGCGGAACTCGCTGGCGAGCTCCACCTCCACAGGAAGGCGGGTCCAATGCTCGATCGCGTACTTGGCGAGCAGACCCGAGTGATAGGCGGTGCCGCAGGCGACCACGAAGACCTTGTCGATCTCCCGCAGCTCCTGGTCCGATAGCCGCTGTTCGTCGAGGACGATGCGGTTGCCCACGAAGTGGCCGAGCAGAGTCTCGGCGACCGCGGTCGGCTGCTCGGCGATCTCTTTGAGCATGAAGTACTCGTAGCCGCCCTTTTCGGCGGCCGCGAGGTCCCAATCGATGTGAAACTCCCGGTAGTCGGTACCGGCAAGCAGGTCGTCGTTGCCATCGAAGTCGCTGATCCGGTAGCCATCGGCGGTGATCACCACCGCCTGGTCCTGCCCCAGCTCAACGGCGTGCCGGGTGTGCGTGATGAACGCGGCGACGTCGGAGCCGACGAACATCTCGCCGTCACCTATGCCGAGCACAAGTGGCGTGGAGCGGCGGGCCGCCACGATGGTGCCGGGGTCATCGGCGTTGGCGAAAACCAAGGTGAAGTGGCCCTCCAACCGCCGCAGCACCGACAACACCGAGGCCGGGAAGTCGCCGGCCGTCTCGCCGTGGTGAAACGCCTGCGCTACCAGGTGCACCGCAACTTCGGTGTCGGTGTCGCTGGCGAACTCCACGCCGGCGGCCTCCAGCTCCTGGCGCAGGACGGCGAAGTTCTCGATGATGCCGTTGTGGACGACCGCGATTTTCCCGGCGGCATCACGATGGGGGTGGGCATTACGGTCGGTGGGGCGCCCGTGGGTGGCCCACCGGGTATGCCCCAGGCCGGTGGTACCGGTCAGCGACTCCGCCGGCATTTCGGCCACCGCCGTCTCGAGATTGGCGAGCCGGCCGGCGCGGCGACGCACCGTGAGCTTGCCGCTGCCGTCGACCAATGCGATCCCCGAGGAGTCGTAGCCTCGGTACTCCATCCGGCGCAGCGCATCCAGGACGACTTCGCAGGCAGGACGCTGGCCTACGTAGCCGACAATTCCGCACATAGCAGACCAGGGTAGTGCAGCCACCCCCATCCGGACGTCCGCATAACGCTGACCGCTAGCTGACCAGCGACTGACCGGGGCGGCTCGCGAGCCCCCGGATGAATCCGGCGGTATGGTCGAAATGGCCCTACGGCGCGAAAGGCCCGATTTGTCCCACCCTTACCAACCCCCTGTCCAGGCGGATCGGTACTACCTCAAGCTGATCAAGCACACCGGCGCCCTGATCTTCTGGCAGCAGCGCAGTTATTCGGTCTACGGGACGCTGCCGGAGTGTGAGGTGGCCTACCGTTCGGCCCAGACCTACAACCTGCTCGCCGGTTGGTGGAGCCTGCTGTCGCTGCTGCTGTTCAACTGGATCGCCTTGATTTCCAATGCCAACGCGATGCGCCAGCTGCGCAACGCGGTCAATTCGGGTGGCCAGGCACCGGCGGCGCCCGTGCCTGCCTCGCGGCCCGCATCGGCGCCGGTATCGACGCCGGTATCGATGCCGGCGGGCTGGTACCCCGATCCTCATGGGGCCGGACAGCGCTATTGGGACGGCACAACGTGGACGAACTGGACCCATCCCCCGCGCCACCGCTAACGTCGACGGGTGGCCCGCATCCGCAACCTCGTTGCCGCCCTCAGCCGCCGAGGCCCACACCGCGTTTTGCGCGGTGACCTGGCCTTTGCCGGACTGCCCGGGGTGGTGTACACCCCTGAAGCCGGTATGAACCTGCCGGCGGTCGCCTTCGGGCATGACTGGCTCACCGGGGTAGCCCGCTATTCGGGGCTGCTCGAGCACCTGGCGTCCTGGGGCATCGTTGCCGGTGCGCCCGACACCCAACGCGGCGTGGCGCCGTCAGTGCTCAACCTGGCCTTCGACATGGGCGTTGCCCTCGACATCGTGGCCGGAGTGCGCCTTGGGCCCGGCGATATCAGCGTGCACCCCGCCAAGCTCGGGCTGGTGGGCCACGGTTTCGGCGGCTCGGCCGCGGTCTTCGCGGCGGCCGGCATGCCGGCCAAGCCCGCCGGGGTGGTCGCGATCTTCCCGACCGTCACCGCGCCCCCGGCGCAGCAGCCGGCCGCGGGCCTGAAGGCGAAGGGTTTGATCCTGAGCGCACCCGAGGATCCCAAGACGCTCAATTCCAACGCACTCGAGCTGTCGCACGCCTGGGACGCCGCCACGCTGCGCGTTGTCAGCAAGGCCAATCCGGGCGGTCTGATCGAGGGTCGGCGATTGACCAAGGTGGTGGGGCTGGCCGGCTCCGACCGCAAAACCCAGCGTTCGGTCAGGGCGCTGGTGACCGGCTACCTGCTGCACACCCTCGGTGGCGACAAGACCTATCGCGACTTCGCCGATCCGGACGTGCACCTGCCCAAGACCGACCCGGTGGATCCGCACGCCCCGCCGGTTACGCCCGAAGAGAAGCTTGTCGCGCTACTGAAGTGACGAGCGCGGCCCATGATGCGAATCGGTATCGCCCTGGACTACTCGGGCGGCTTCCATGAGGGCCTCGACCGCGTCGTGGAACTCGAGAAATCCGGAATCGACGTCGCCGTGGTGGCAGAGGCATATGCCTTCGACGCCGTCATCCAACTCGGCTATCTGGCGGCCAAAACAACCCGCGTTCAGCTGGCCTCCGGGGTGCTGCCCATCTATATCCGCACACCCTCGCTGTTGGCGATGACGGCTGCGGGCCTCGATTATGTGTCGGGCGGCCGGTTCAATCTCGGAATCGGTACGTCCGGACCGCAGGTGATCGAGGGATTCCACGGCGTCGAATTCGATGCGCCCATCGGCCGCACCCGCGAGGTGGTGGAAGTCTGCCGGCACGTCTGGCGGCGGGAGACGCTGCGTTATGCGGGCGCCCACTACCAGATCCCGTTGCCCGCGAATCGCGGCACGGGTTTTGGCAAGGCCCTCAAACTCATCAATCACCCACTACGGGAACGCATTCCGATATCCATTGCGGCGCTGGGCCCCCGCAACGTCGAGCTGACCGCCGAGATCGCCGAGGGCTGGCAGCCGGTCTTTTTTTATCCGGAGAAGGCCGCGTCGGCCTGGAGCGAGGCGCTGGCGTCGGGCACCGCGAAACGCGATCCCGCGCTGGGCCCGTTGGATGTCACGGTGCACGCCTCGTTGGCGATCGGGGACGACGTCGAGCAGCGGCTGGCCCGGGTGAAGCCTCAACTTGCCCTGTATCTGGGCGGCATGGGCGCCAAGGGCCGCAATTTTTACCACAACCTGGCCACTCGTTACGGGTACGGCGATGTCGCAGACCGAATCCAGGAGCTGTACCTGGCTGGGCGCAAGCACGAGGCCATAGCCGCGGTGCCGGACGAGCTGGCGCGGGGAATCTCGCTGATCGGCCCACGCGGGTTCGTCGCCGAACGGCTGGCCGCCTTTGCCGAAGCGGGTGTGACGACCATGCTGGTGAGCCCGTTGAGCACCGATCGCCGCGAATACGTGCGCCACGTCGAGCAGCTGCTGGGGCTGCGTCGCGCCTGAGTTGGTCTGCGAGCTGTCTCGAGTTGTTACGGCCCGGCCTTGGGCAGCTCGTCTGCGGCTATCTCGCAGGGACTCGATGCCTCGCCGGCCGGCGCCGAACCGTCGTGCGGCGGCGCCTCGGGAACTCGCGGCGGCTGGGCGACCGGCGTGGCGGCCTCCTCGGGCACCGGCGTCCTGGCTTGTTCGCCAATCGGCATCGCGGACCGCTCGGCGCCATCGCCCGCCGGCGCCCCCGGCGGTGAACCGTCGGCGGCTTCCGGTGCCTCGCCGTCATCGGACTTCTCGTCACTCGCGCCGGTTTCGGTTGCCGCGTCGGGCTTTCGCGGCTCGCTAGGGTTCTCATCGCCGACGTCGTCGACCGCGTCCGCACCGGACCGATCTCCCCCATCCGCCGGGTCCACCGACCCGAGCGGATCGGCGATCGGTACCGCCGCCGTACCGAGTAGTTCTGCCAGCGCGTCGACAATGCGCCCGGCAAGCCCCGCTAGCCCACCGAGCCCGCCGGTTCCGGCGGCACCCAAGCCGCCGGGGCCGCCGAAATCACCGAGCGCTCCGAAATCGCCGGCATCTGTGGGTAGTTCGAGGCCAGCTCCCGGCGCCGGCGCGATGCCAGCCGGCACCGCCGGCGACGCGGCGAAGGCCGGTTCCGGATCCGGCGCAGGCGCGGAGGTGGCGGCCGCAGGTGCGATCGCCGCCAGCGCCGATGGGACCGGCGGCGATTGGCGTCCGGATCCGAGGTCGTCTGGGTGGTCGAAAGACACCGGCACCGACGAGGTCAGTCGATCGGCCAACGTCGTGTAGGCCGCGCCGATGCCGGCCGTCGCTGCGCGCATCGCGCCCAGCCAGTCGTCACGAATATCGTTGTCCAGATAGGGATTTATCTGATGGCGAACCAGCTCGGCGGCCGCACTGCCGGGCGCTGCTCCGGCACCGACCTCAGCGCAGGCGGCCAACCACGCCGGCCGCCGCGCCAGTGTGCGATCGTCGATGGCGATCACGCTTTCCACCTTCATGTCGACCAGACGCCATAGGTCCTCGCGCAACGATTCGCAGCCCAAAGCCGCCGCCCGAACTTCGGCAACAATGCGCTGCCCCGCCTCAACATGGCGTTGCAGAAAGTTGACCGCGGCGTCGGCTCCAGGCCCCGTCCAGGCCATCGCCAGCGCGCCGACCTGGCCGCGCTGCATCCCAAGCGCCTCAGCGATCGTGGCGCCGGCGGCGCGCAGTCGCGCGCAGTCACCGTCGAGTAGGTAGAGATCGAGGCCGTCTTCGCTGTCGTAGCGGTCGCCGATCGGATCAAAGCCCTTGGCCAGAAAGGGATCTTGGTAGCCGAGCTGTTGGCAGGCGCGTAGGTGCCGCCGCGTGTGGTCCACGGCGGGCCGCCCTTCGTCGAGGCGCTGTGCCACCGCTAGCCCGTTGGTCACGATCAGGCGATCCGTGCCGCGGCGCCACGATCGGCATCAACGTAGTGGTTCGCGGCGGCGCGCATGGCGACCGCTATATCGACTGTGGCGCTGGACCATTGGGATAGCTGCGCACCCAAGCGCTCCAATCCGGCGCGCAGTGCATCACCGTGCGAAGGGTAGTCCCGGCCTGCCGCGGCCCCATCAAAAGTGAGCCTTGCCCAATGGTCGGCGATGGCGTTATCGATCAGCTCCGCCGCGGCGCACAGTCGCTCGGCCACTACCTGCACCGCCGCAACATCGATGCGTGAGTTTCTAGCGAGTTCGGGTCTCATGGATAGTCCGACGCCGGCCGGGGCGTCGAGGTTCCCGCTGAGCCGGGATTGGTCACCTCGATGGCGGTGACGGCAGCGAGCAACGAAATTCAGACGCCTGGTGGCTAGCCCGCGGCACTGACCGCGTCGGCGACGCTGGTGGCCAACCGATGCGCGGCTTCCTCGTCGGCCGCCTCGACCATCACCCGGATCAGCGGCTCGGTTCCAGAGGGCCGAAGCAAGATGCGGCCGGTGTCACCCAGCTCGGTTTCGGCCCGGTCTACCGCCGCCTGAACCGAAGGTGCCGCAGCCGCGGCCGCCTTGTCGGTGACCTGGACGTTGATCAGCACCTGCGGCAACGTTTGCATCCGCGATGCCAGAGCGGCCAGCGAGGCGCCGGTCGCCACCATGCGCGTCATCAAACGCAATCCGGTGACGATGCCGTCACCGGTCGAACCGAGTCCCGGCATCACGATGTGGCCGGACTGCTCACCACCGAGGCTGTAGTCCCCGGCGCGCAATTCCTCGAGCACATAGCGGTCCCCGACGCCGGTGGTGCGCATGTTCACGCCGGCCTCGCGCATGGCCAGGTGCAGACCGAGGTTGCTCATCACCGTGGTCACCAACGTGTCGGAGGCCAATTCGCCCGCCTCCTGCATCGCCAAAGCAAGGACCACCATGATGGCGTCCCCGTCAACGAGGTCACCGTTGGCGTCGACGGCCAGGCAGCGGTCGGCATCTCCGTCGTGGGCCACACCCAGGTCGGCGCCGTGGGCAAGCACCGCCGCGCGAATCGCCTCCAGGTGGGTCGATCCGCAGTCGTCGTTGATGTTCAACCCGTTGGGGTCGGCGTTGATCTCGATGACCCGGGCTCCGGCGGCCCGATAGGCGCGCGGCCCCACTTCCGAGGCGGCGCCGTGGGCGCAATCGACCACGACGGTCAACCCATCGAGTCGCGTGGTGCAGGCCTTGCTCACATGCCGCAGATAGCGGTCGGCGGCGTCCTCGGCGTCGATCACGCGGCCGATCTCCGAGCCAACCGGTCGCAACCCGGGTCCGGCCGCAACCAGACTTTCGATCCGGTCCTCGGTAGCGTCGTCGAGTTTGTGTCCGCCCGGACCGAAGATCTTGATGCCGTTGTCGGGCATCGGGTTGTGCGACGCCGAGATCATCACCCCGAAATCGGCGTCATAGGCACCGGTCAGGTAGGCCACGGCGGGAGTGGGAAGCACCCCGACGCGCAGGGCGTCGACACCTTGACTGGTCAAGCCCGCGATGACGGCGGCCTCGAGCATTTCGCCACTGGCTCGCGGATCGCGGCCAACCACGGCTACTCGCCTGCCCGGTCCGGTCGAACTGGCCAGGTGCTGCGCGGTAGCGGCGCCAAGGGCCAGGGCCAACTCGGCGGTCAATTCGCGATTCGCGACCCCGCGCACTCCGTCGGTGCCGAATAGTCGACCCATGCGGACAAACCTCTCACAGTTGACGTTCTCGCGCCTAACGTGCGCTTCCCTTTCTGCCCGCAACCGTGCGCGTTGACGCGACGACACGCCGAAGGCACACCGAAAACAACGCACAACGTTGCACGGTCGCGGCCAGAAAGTGATCGTTGATCAGCGCTTGCTGTACTGAGGCGCCTTGCGGGCCTTCTTCAGGCCGTACTTCTTGCGCTCGGTAGCACGCGGGTCACGGGTGAGGAAGCCAGCCTTCTTCAGCGCGGGCCGGTCCTCCGGGTTTGCCACGATCAATGCCCGGGCGATACCCAGCCGCAGCGCGCCGGCTTGACCCGAGGGGCCGCCGCCGTGCAGCAGCGCAAAGATGTCGTAGCTCTCCAGCCGGTCGACGGTGACCAGCGGAGCCTTGATGAGCTGCTGGTGGACCTTGTTCGGGAAGTAAGCCTCGAGGCTGCGCCCGTTGAGGTCGAACTTGCCGCTTCCGGGCACCAGGCGCACCCGCACCACGGCTTCCTTGCGACGCCCGACGGTCTGGATGGGCCGCTCGAACACGAACGATTCGCTGTAAGTCACTTCAGCCTCGACAGCGACTTCCACTTCTGGGGTGGTTTCGGTCATTGCGCCACCTGCTTGATCTCGAACGGAACCGGCTGCTGCGCGGTGTGTGGGTGCTCCGGACCGGCATAGACGCGAAGCTTGCTCTGAATCTGCCGACTGAGCTTGTTCTTGGGCAGCATGCCGACGATCGCCTTTTCCACGACGCGGTCGGGGTGCTTTTCCATCAGCTCGCCGATCGAACGTTTGCGCAGACCGCCGGGATACCCCGAGTGGCTGTAGGCCATCTTGTTACGCAGCTTCTCGTTGCTGATGGCGACTTTGTCGGCATTGATGACGATGACGAAGTCACCGCCGTCGACATTGGGCGCGAACGTCGGCTTGTGCTTGCCACGCAGCAGGTTGGCTGCTGCGACGGCAAGGCGGCCAAGCACCACGTCCGTGGCGTCGATGACGTACCACGATCTCGTGGTGTCACCCGCCTTGGGCGCGTATGTAGGCACAGCGCTTACCTTCTCTTCTCTCGGGTGGATCCCGGTGTGACCCGGGTGCCGGTCAGGCGTTCACGGAGGGGCTGTCTCGGCGACCGGCATTGACCCGAGGCCCCGGCGTACCCGCACGCCAACCGAGCAGCTTACCGACGCGCATCCCCGCAGGTCAAAATGACTGTGTGGCCCCCACGGCTCTCCTCCGTGGGGACCACACAGGGTCTGTCGGGTGCCGCGGGGTCAGATGGCGTGGCTAGCGGGCCCATCCGCCGGCCGCGCGGCGGCCGGCGCCGGCGACCTCGTCGGCGCCGTCACGGACGGCGTTACCCAGCTCGACCAGGATCTGGTTGAGCGCAGCGGCCGCTTGATGCCATTTGAACTGCTCGGTTTGATACGCGGCCGCCGCCTCTCGGGACCACAGCTGCTGCAGCGGTGCGATCTGTGACCGCAGCTGCTCGAGTGCGGCGTTGAAACGCATCGAAGTGATGTGAATCTCTTGGCGAACCGTGTGCTCGATCGCGTCAAAGTTGTACGACAGGACAGGGTCCACGGCGAATCCCTCCGATCACAGGTCCGCGCCGGCGGCGCCGATGTGGTGTGCGTGGTTCTGGCCGGCCTCACGCAGCAGGGCCTCGTTGTGCCGAATGGTCTCAGCGATCGTGTGCAGGGCGTGGTAGAGCCGTGTCGACTCTGCACCCCATCGATCCATCGCGTGTTTGAATCGCACCGCCGCCACACCACCCCACACTGAGGCGGGCACATCGTTCATGCGGCCGATGAACGCCTGCAGCAGCGCCCGGATTTCTTCGTTGCGGGCGTCGGTGGTGGCGGCGACCGTGCGCATCAGGTCGAAGTCGGCACTCAACGTGTTCGACGCAGTAGACGTAGTGAACGGATTGGCACCTGCCGGACTACTCATACCCCTTAAGACCGGCGGCAGGCCGATTTGGTTCCACCCGGATGCCGCCCACCGTGCCCGGATCAGTGGACCGCGTGCGCGGATCGCACGGCCCGTTCACACACCTCGCGAATGGCCTCGGCCGCGCCGGTTCGGCTTTGGCATCCAATGCTGATCCGTACCGCCGCGTCCAGCACCACCGTCCATCGCACGTCGTGCCCGGTACGCACCTCCCGGTAGGTCACCGCAGGCCGGCCGGCGCTGACACCGGAGGGATCGAAGTCGACGAACACACCGGCGGGTTCGGCGTCGATCGCCCGTTTCAGCCGCTCCGCGGTGCCCGCAAGCGTCTCCCCCGGCACCGGCGATTGGGTCACGTGCAGGGCTACCTCGGGATCTGCCGGCGAGGTGATCTGTACCCGCATTGACCCGGGTCCCCCAATCACACGCTGCGTCGGCCAGCCCGTGGGAATCGCGACCGCGACGTGGCCCTCCACCAAAACCGTCGTCGGCGTTGCCGCAACCGCGGACACCGCGCGCCGGTCCGGCCGGGCAAGACCCGCCACCATGAGGACGGCCACAACGGTCGCGCCGATGCCGGCCACCGCTGGGCCCGCCAATCTCGTGATGCTCCGGTGCGGCGGTGCTGGAGCGGACCCCAACACCGGCTCCGTGGTCGCCGACCTCGCCAATCCGATCAGTCGCGGATCGTTGACCTGCGCGATGCGCTGGCCGCCGACCAGGGCGGCGCAGATCGATGCCCCAAGCTCGGATGCCCCGGCAACCGCGCCCGGCGCGTCGATGACCACCGCTGTCCGGATGCCCGGCGTCATCGCGTCAACGGCGGCGGCGACCTCTTCGGCGGTGCGTTCGGGCTCGGCGCGACGCGGCACCGCGGTTCGATGCTCGCCGACGACCGCAACCAACCGATCGGCGATCTCGACCACGACGGTGGCCTCGGTTGTGGCCCGCCGCAACAGCCAGGACCGCGGTCGCAGCCAGACCTGGGCTGCGCGGTCAACGTGTGTGTCATCGGCTTCGTCGCCCGCGGCCCGGGCGGCGCGGGTAACCACGGCGACGCGCGCCGCCGACCACCACGACGGATGCACAACGATCATGCCGGCGCGATGGCCTTCGGCCAGGCGACGCAGGGTGGTCGACCAAAGGGACCACACCTGGACCGGCCGGTCACCCACCAACGCCACCGGGTCGTCGATGGCAGCCAGCGCGGCCGCGCACACCTCGATGTCAGCGACAGTCTCGGTGCCACAACACAGTCGGCGGATTGCCTGCGGGCCCGCCTCGATCATGGCGCGGTGCGCGTTCATCCGGGCTCAGTCCAGGCCACTTGGACCAGCCGCTCGTCACCGGCCCGGGTGACCAGGACGGCGCGGCCGGGCGGCAAGGGCATCGGCCGACCGGAGCCGAACAATGGTCCCTCATCGCAACGTCCGCTCATCATCAGCGCCATGCAGCCGAAATCTCGCAGCGCGGCGAGCAGCGGCTCGAACAGGGCCCGTGTGGCTCCCCCGCTGCGCCTGGCCACGATCAGATGCAATCCGAGATCGGTTGCGTAAGGCAGGTATTCGAGCAGCGCCAGCAGTGGATTGCTGGACGATGTGCATACCAGGTCGTAGTCGTCGACCATCAGGTAGATCTCCGGCCCAGACCACCACGACCGGTCGCGCAACCGAACCTGGCTCAGGTGCGGGGCCGGCATCCGGGCCCGCAGCAATTCGACCAGCCCCGGCAGGAATGCACCCAATCCCCCCGCAGCTATCGCATGGCCGCCCAGGTACTCGGACTCGCTGAGACCGAGCAGTTCCCGCCGGAAGTCCACCAGGAAAAGCCGTGCCTGCGCAGCGGTCTTGGTCCGGGTGATCTCGCGGCACAGGGTGCGCAACGCGCTGGATTTTCCGCACGCATTGTCACCGAGTATCAGCAGATGGGCGTGGTGTTCGAAATCGACCGCGACCGGTTGTAGCCGGCGCTGCTGCAGACCCAGGAGGATCCGCCCGGATAGGGCCGCACCCGCGGCCTCGACCACGTCGCGATGCTCAACCCGCTGCGGCAACAGCGGGACCGCAGGCGCCCCCGAGCCGGCATGTTGTTGACTCACAACGACTTCAGCGACATTGGGCAATGCGATCATCATGTGCATCCCGTCGTCGCACAGGCCGCGGCCCGGCCGGTCCCGGGGTACCTGGCGCGCGCCTCGGCGATCCACCTCGGAATCAGCGGGATCCCCCAGGCGCAGCTCGATCCGGGTGCCCAGCTGATCCTTCAGTGACCCCCTGAGGTGAGCCCAGCGCGTCGCGGAGACCACCACGTGCAGGCCGTAGGAAAGTCCTTGCCCCGCCAGCGCAGTGATCGGTTCCTGCAGCTCTTCGAACTCATGGCACAGCGTGGCCCAACCATCGATCACCACAAACAGGTCGGCGAGCCGCTGGGCGCCTGAATCGGCCCGGAGCCGGCGATACGCGGCGATCGAGTCGATGCCCTGCTCACCAAAGAGCGACTCGCGGGTCCTCAGGCAAGACTCGAGTTCGGCGACGATGCCCCGGATCAGGTCCGGTTCACCCCGGCCGGCGACCGCACCGACGTGGGGCAGGTCGCGGACCGCGGCCAGGGCGCCGCCACCGAAGTTCAGACAGTAGAACTGCACCAGGTCCGGGTCGTGGGTGGCCGCCAATGCGGTTATCAGCGTGCTCAGCGTGGTGGACTTTCCCGACTGCGGCGCGCCCACGACCGCGACATTGCCCGCGGCCGCGGTGAGGTCGATGGTCAGGGGTGTGCGGGACTGATCGAACGGCCGGTCCACCACCCCGATCGGCACGGCCAGTTCAGCGTGCTCTGCCGCACCGTCGCTCAACAGCGACGCCAGCGCGGGCGCCCGGTCCAACGGTGGCAGCCAGACCTGATGCGCGCGCGGCCCGTGGCCAGCGATCCGGTCCAGCACGGTCTGCAGAACGGTTGGCCCGGTTGCGGTATCCGCGCCGTCAGCGCCGCCCGTCCTGACGTCTCCGGTGGCTTCGGAGGTGAACGGCCGCACCGCGGCAGGTAGCGCCAGAGAATCGGCATCGGGCGGGCCCGCCGGAACCGGTCCCGATACAAACGCCGTTTCGAACCGGGTCAGCTCTGCGGTGGGAGAAGACAACAGGCCGGAGCCGGGGGTGTTGGGCAGCTCAAAGGCGTCCAGCGTTCCCAGGGCGGTCCGTGACTCGATGGCGGACAGGGTCTTGAGGCACACGCGATAGGACAGGTGGGCTTCGAGTCCACGCAATCGCCCCTCCTCGAGCCGCTGGCTGGCCAGTAACAGGTGCATCCCCAGTGATCGGCCCAGCCGACCGATGGCGACGAAGACCTCGGCGAAATCGGGATGCTGACTGAGCAGTTCGGCGAACTCGTCGACGATGATGAAAAGCGTCGGCAGCGCGGCCAGGCCGGCGCCACGGCGGCGGGCATCCTCGTAGGCCGCGACGCTGACGAAATTTCCGGCCGTCCGCAACAGGTGTTGGCGCCGGTTCATCTCGCCGGCCAGCGCCTCCCCCATCCTCGCGACCAGCAGCGCTTGGTCGGCGAGATTGGTGATGACCGCGGCCACGTGCGGCGCCTTTTCCAGGTCGAGAAATGTAGCGCCGCCCTTGAAGTCGATCAGCAGTAGATTCAGTACCTCTGGCGAGTTGCGCACCATCATGCCCGGCGCGACGGTGCGCAGCAGCTCGGACTTTCCCGATCCGGTGGCCCCGATGCAGAGCCCATGTGGCCCCATCCCCCGCGCCGCGGGCTCCTTGATGTCCAGCAGCACGGGTGATCCGTCCGCGGTCGCGCCGATCGGCACGCAAAGCCGTTCGCGTTGATTCCGCTTGTGCCAGTGGCTTACCGGGTGATAGGTGGCGATTTCGCCGATGCCCAGCATCCTCGCCCAGTCGCCGGGGTGACCGCCGGCGCGGTCACCGCAACGGTGCGGCGCCAATAGGCGGGCACATACCAATGCGCTGACCTGATCCAACTCGTCGGGCCGCGTCAACGTCGTCGTTTCTCCGGCCCGCTTGACCACCACCTGCGTGCCGTCGGGTCCGCGCCCCACCTCGAGGACGGTGACACCGGCCGGCAACTGCTTGCCGTGTTCGTCGGTGTCGACGATCACCATGACCGGCAGCGCCACGGCATCGAAGGCGGCGCTGGCTTGCGTGATGTTGGGGTACACCATTCTTTCGGCCCCCACCTCGTCGTGGTGACTCGGATGCTGGTTGTGCGGCAACCATTTCAGCCACTCCCACCCCGGCCGGTTGCGGTCGCTGACCACCGCGGCGACCAGCAGCTGATCTGGACCGTGCAACACAGCCATTTGGCACACCATCGCCCGAAGCAGCGCCCGTACCCGCGCCGGGTCGCCGCCGATGGTCACCACACCGGCGCCGTGTAACGCGATGGCGATCGGGACATCGGTAACCCGCGCGTGGGCCTCGAGGAAGCGGCGCAGCGCGCTGACGGTGACCGGATCCGATCGGTGCGGGGGTGGCAGCGGCGCGGCCACCAGGCGAGTGGCCAGCGGCTGGGTTCCAAGGCCAATGCGGATTCGGCAGAAATCGGCATCCGCGGGCCGGCGCTCCCACATCCGGGAGCCGCCAATCAACGTCCACACGGTGTCGGGTTCGGGATGGGTTCGGTTCGACGATATTCGCTGGGCTGCCGCGATTTCGGTGACGCGTTGCCGAAGCTCGCTCAGATATTGCAGATACCCCACCCGGTCTTGGTCGAGCCCGGCACCCCGGCGCCGACCGCGTGCGCTGACCGCCATCACCATCAGCGACAGCGACATCGTCGCCGGGAGGATCAACATCGTTGGGTTGCGCGCGCTCGGGGCGCCCGAGACATAGGTCGCTGCCATGGCAATCAAGGTGGCGATCGACATGGCCAGGGGCACCAGGCGCAGCAGCGGACCGGTCGACGTTGTCTGGGCCAGCTCCGGTGGTGCGGCAACCACGAGGTCCTCGGTCACAGTGCGACGACGCTAGGCAGCGGCCCGAGCGCCGGCAAGTCGCCTGTGCACAACCGGATACGACGGCGCCGGAGGCGAACTAGCGTGCCAGTGATCCACCTGTCAGGGGGCCCGATGTTGTCTGGATCCGAACCGGGATTGTGCCGTGTCGCCGTGCATTCCGGGACTGCTGTCGTCGATCTTTCGCTACCGGCGGCACTCCCCGTCGCCGAGTTGATCCCCGCCATCGTCGAGAGTCTGGGCGGCCGCGATATCGGCGCGGCGCCCACGCGCTATCAGTTGTGTCCACTGGGCGCGGGGGCGCTCCCGCCGTCAAAGTCTTTGGCGCAAAGCGGCATTCGAGACGGCACCGTCTTGTCGTTGAGCCGTTGCAGCGCCGAGCCGGCACCCGGGCCGCATGATGACGACGCTGAGGCGGTACTGGCAACGCTTCGCGGTAGCACCCGGCCGCCGTCGCGGCGCGCCAAGGAACTCACCGGCGCGCTGACCGCGGGTGGGGTTGGCGGGGTCGGCGCCGTGCTGCTGGTTCGCGACGCGCTGGGCAACACCGACCGCCACGGCGCGGCAACCGCGGTCGTGGCGATCACGTCCGGCGTCCTGGCCTTGCTCGTCGCCGGCATGACGCGACGGACCGGCCGGGAGCCTACGGCGGTGTTCACGCTGAACGTCATCGCCACGACGTTCGTGGCGGTCGGCGCACTGCTGGCGGTTCCCGGTCGGCTGGGTGTGCCGAATCTGATGCTCGCCGCGATGGGAGCGTCGGTCGCCGCGGCGCTGGCGATCCGGCTGACCGGTTGTGGTGGGGTCACCTTCACCGCCGTCATGTGCTGCGCGATCGTCATCGCCGCGGCCGCGCTATGCGGTGTGATCACTGGCGCCGCGTTGTATGTCGTCGGTTCATTGACCACGTTGGCCGCCCTGGTTGCGCTGGAAGTGTCGGCCCGCGTGTCGATGGTCGTGGCAGGTTTGTCCCCAAAGCTTCCCGCAGCGCCCGGGCCCGAAGAAGCACCCGAGTTGGCGGCCCCGGATCTGTTGGCGACCAGGGCCATCCGGGCCGATCGCTGGTTGAACGGCCTGCATGGCGGATTCTCATCGGCTGCGGCCCTGGGCGCCGTCGTCGCCGTGCTTGGCAGTCAGCGCGCCATCGGACTCACCGCGGTCACCGGCGCGGTGTTGTTGCTACGTGCGCGCGCGCAGGTCGACGGGAGGTCCCGGTTGATGTTTTTGATCGCCGGATATGTCGCGGGCACAGCCGCATTCGCTGTCGCGGCCCCCGGCCTCGCCCAGCACGGGCCGTGGATCGCCATCCTGACCGCGGCATTGACCGCCCTGGCGCTGCATCTGGGGTTCATCGCGCCCACCCGGCCGCCTTCGCCCATCGCTTGTCGACTCATCGATGCGCTGGAGTTCAGCGCATCGGCCAGCCTGCTGCCGCTGGCCTGCTGGACCTGCGGTGTCTTCAGCGCCGTTGGTGGCCTGGGACTGACGTGGACATGACCTCGCGATTCGGACACCTGCTGGCGGCGTGTGCGCTCGCCGCACCGTGCTGGTGCGCCATGCCGGCGGCGCACGCGGTGACACCACCCCCGGTGGACGAAAGATGGTTGCCGCAACCCGCGCCGCCGGGCCCGCCCAGCCGCACCCAGCAGCGCGAGGTGTGTGCGGCGGCTACCTGGGCACCCGAGCGACCCGAGGCCGCCGCCCAACTCGCCGGCCTCGACCTACCCGAAGCGTGGCGGCTCACTCGCGGATCCGGTCAGCGGGTGGCCGTGATCGACACCGGGGTGGCACACCACCGACGGCTGGCACACCTGGTGGCGGGAGGCGACTATGTCTTCACCGGAGACGGCACCCAGGATTGCGATGCGCACGGCACCATCGTCGCCGGCATCATCGCCGCCGCACCTGACTCCGCGACAGACCAATTCAGCGGTGTGGCTCCCGATGCCACGGTGATCGGCATCCGCCAGTCCAGCGCCAAGTTCTCCCCCGTCGGCAACCGCTCCAGCACCGGAGTCGGCGACGTCGACACCATGGCCCGAGCCGTTCGCACGGCTGCCGATCTGGGCGCATCGGTCATCAACATTTCGACGATTGCCTGTGTTGCGGCCGAGAGCCCACCCGATGACCGAGCCCTCGGCGCGGCTTTGGCGTACGCCGTCGATGTGAAGAATGCCGTCATCGTGGCCGCGGCCGGAAACACCGGCGGTGCCGCCCAGTGCCCATCCCAGCGCCCCGAGACATCCCGGGATACCGCGACCGTCGTCGTCAGCCCCGCCTGGTACGACAACTACGTGCTGACCGTCGGTTCGGTCAATGCCAACGGGGAGCCCTCGGCGTTCACCCTGCCCTCACCCTGGGTCGACGTCGCCGCCGGCGGCGAGAACGTGACCTCGCTCAACCCCGTCGGCGACGGAACCGTGAACGGCCTTGACGACCACGGTGGCTTCCGACCGCTGTCGGGCACCAGCTACGCCGCTCCCGTGGTCAGCGGACTGGCCGCGCTGATTCGCGCTCGGTTTCCAGCGTTGACCGCGCGCCAAGTCATGGCGCGGATCATCTCGACCGCCCATCATCCGCCCCATGGCTGGGATCCCTTCGTCGGCAACGGCACCGTCGATGTGCTGGCGGCGGTGAGCAGCGACCCCGCCGTGCAGCCGGCTCCGGCCCAGCCAGGTTCGCCGACCCCAGCCGCGCCGGTCACCACGCCGCCCACCCAACCGGATCGCCGGGCCCGGATTACCGCATTGAGCGGATCAGCGATCTGCTTGATGGGGTTGCTGGCGGCATTGGCCTCCCGGGCATTCGGTGGCCGGTCCGGGAGCCGGCACCGGCGGATCCACCGCGACGACGTCGTAGGCGACTGACGCGCTCGCCCCGCTCAGTTCCGGCCCCTCCGGCAATGTCGCCAACATCGGCCACGGCGCCGCCGTCGGAGTCAACAGCCCTAGGTGACGCGCCGTGTCCTCGTCGTGAATCAGATACCGCACTCCGGCATCGGTGACGAGGTAGCGCCGGCCCAGGGGGGCACCCGAACCGGAGAGCCCGCGCGATGTCACATAGGCGCTGCGGCCCGGCGGCAGGTAGACGGCGTCCAGCGCGGGGCCGCGCCCGTCGGCCTGGACCAGGGGCAGCGCCCTCGCCCCAGCGGGCACGGGCAGACCGTCGCCGGCCAGAAACGCGACGTCGGGGCGACTTGCGTGCCTGCTCACCCAACTCAGGCACAACGTGGTGACGCCGGCGTCCAGCGGTTCGGACACCGTGTCGGGATACCCGGTGACCGGCAACGTCTCAACGATGGGCGCGGCACGGATCACGTCGGGGGCCACCGCGATCGCGTTGGCCGCCCCCTGCGAGTCGCTGAAACGCAGCAAGTCAGCGGCGACCTGGCCGATCCGCTGCACGCCCTGCGCCAACACCACGTAGTACGCAGCGCCACCCCCCGCTGTGATACTCAGCACAGTGCCGACCGAGAAACCGAGTTTCCCGGCCAGCGCCGGTTCGCCCGCATGGCCGATCCGCAACACGCTGATCGGCGGAACTTCCGGCACCGCGCTCAGCAACGACCGCGAGACGCGGTAGGGGGTCCGGCCTTCCAGCCGCAGCGCCCGCCGAACCGCGGGATCGGCCAGATCGACCACGGCCCGATGCCCGTCGTAGAGCAGATACGCCGGCGAACCCGACTCGGTCGCCACCAGAATGGTCTGCTCGGCGACAAGGCGACGAACCGACTGCTGGGCCGGACGCCCCACCAACAGGGTGGTCGCCGCACCACGGTCGGTGTCGCAGATCGTCCACGCCGACTCCTGCACCGGCAGCGACTGGCCAACGAACTGAGGTGCCCCCGGGATGCCCAGCAGCGGGCCACGTTTGGCGCGGATCACCTCCGCCTCGCGCACCGGTTTTGGGTTGGCGCCGGTCCCGGCGATCAAACGGGCCGAGGCCAGGTTGAGCACCGGATGCCAGGTATCGCCCACGCGCACATACAGCGCGCCGGATTCGCGGCCCACCACGATCTGGGCATCGCCCAGCCCGACCTGCGGCCGCAGCAAAGCGCTGATCACACAGCCCACGAGGACGACGACCGAAAGCACGCAGCCCGCCGCCAATGACACCGCGGACGCCCGCGGGCGCCCGTCGGCCGGGTCCAGACCCCCGCGCAGCAACGCGCACTCGAGGCGCCGGACCAGAAAGCGGTAGGCGCTGACCTGCAGCCACGTCGTCGGCCGGCCAGGCGGCCAGCCCCGAGAATCCCCCGCATCCACACCGCCACGCTAGGCAGGTGAACGCGACATTCTTTGCGTTCATCCACAGGCCCGGGCCGGGGCCCGATTCGTTCGAGGTTTTACGAAGTCCGATTGCGGGTAAAATTTCGGCGTGAACAAGCACCCATTGGCCGTGCTGGCCGGCGCTCTGGTCACCGCGACCGGCCTGTTGGCCGCCCCCCAGCATCACTGGAACCGCCATCCCGTCGGCGTCCGCAGCGGACTGCCCCGACGCCGAAGTCGTGTTCGCACGCGGAACCAGCGAGCCACCCGGCATCGGCCGGGTGGGTGAGGCCTTCGTGGACTCGTTGCGCCAGCAGACCGGCAAGAACATCGGTGTGTACGCGGTGAACTACCCCGCCAGCCGTTTGCAGCTGCACGGCGGCGACGGAGCCAATGACGTGATTTCACACGTCAAATCGATGGCCTCCTCCTGCCCCAACACCAAGATCGTGCTGGGCGACTATTCACAGGGCGCCGACGTGATCGACATCGTGGCCGGAGTCCCGTTGGCCGGCATCAGCTTTGGCAACGAGCTGCCCGCCCAGTACGCGGACAACATCGCGGCGGTCGCGGTGTTCGGCAACGTGGCCAACCGCTCCGGCGGATCATTGACCACCCAGAGTTCGTTGCTGGGTTCCAAGTCCATCGACCTGTGCAACCCCAGTGACCCGATCTGTCACTCCGGCCCCGGCAACGATTGGAACGGGCACACCGACGGTTACGTCCCCACCTACACCACCCAAGCGGCGAGTTTCGTTGCGGCCAAGCTGGCCGCATCGTCGATGGCACCGGTGGTCCAGTTGCCTGGGCCCGTGCCGCGGGCGCCCGGCCCCGCTCCGCAGGCCCCCGGACCCGCTACGGCATCGCCCGGAACCCCAGTCGGGGCGACAGGCACCCTCGTCGGCGCTCACTGACCCACTGTCAGCAAGCCCGTAAAATTGCGCCATGTGGCTATTTCCCCTGGACGCACAGAAGTGGGCGCGCTCGGGTCGCGGCCGAACACGACTCGCACGGCGCTGTGCCGGGTTGGTGGCCACCACGATTGCGGCGTGCGCGGTATTGCTCGCGTTTCCATTGGCGCCTAAGGCAGCCGCGGCCTGCCCCGATGTCCAGGTGGTTTTCGCCAGGGGCACCGGCGAACCACCCGGTCTCGGCCGGGTGGGCAACGCCATGGTGGCCTCGCTACGGCAGAAGACCGACCAGAGCATCGGCGCGTACGCGGTGAACTACCCCGCCAACAAGGACTTCCTGGCGGCCGCCGACGGCGCCAACGACGCCAGCGACCACGTCCAGCAGATGACGAATGAATGCCCCAACACCAAACTGGTGCCCGGTGGTTATTCCCAGGGTGCCGCGGTCATCAACATCGTTACCGCCGCACCCCTTCCCGGCCTTGGCTTCACCCAGCCGCTGCCGGCCCAAGCCGCCCAGCACGTGGCCGCGGTCACCCTGTTCGGGAACCCATCGGGCCGAGCGGGTGGATTGATGACGGCGCTGAGCCCGCACTTCGGCGGCAAGATCCTCAACCTGTGCAACACCGGCGACCCGATCTGCTCGGACGGCGACCAGTGGAAGGCCCACACCGGCTACGTTCCGGGCCTGACCAACAAAGCCGCCAGTTTCGTCGCAGGCCGGATCTGAATCAGCCCCACTCGCGAATCGGCCGAGCCGATTCAGCGCGCTTGTGAGGCGACTGGGCAAGCCCTTGGGCTTGCCTGTACCGGAACGCTTCCGGTGGCAGACCCCTGCGACCAGGGTTACGATCACGCTGAACCTCAACGAGGCGTACCGAACGCGCCAACGAAGGTTCTCTTTGCCGCTGTACACGAAGGCAAGTGCGCGATGCGCGCCGTGGCGATTCTGATGCGCCATTGTCCGGCGATTGCGCCCAGGAGGATCGATGCAGGATACCGACGTATCGCAGGTATCACCCTCAGCCCCTGCGGATCTTGCTGAAATCACGGCGGCCAAGGAAACCCTCGAGGACTACACGCTGCGGTTTGCGCCGCGCAGCTACCGCCGGTGGTCGCCGGCGGTCGTCGGGATCTCCGCCCTGGGCGGTATCGCCTACCTGGCCGACTTCGCGATCGGCGCCAATATCGGGATCACGTGGGGAACCACCAATGCCCTCTGGGGCATAGCCATCTTCGCCGCGGTGGTCTTCACCACCGGATTGCCCCTGGCCTACTACGCGGCCCGCTACAACATCGATTTGGATCTGATCACCCGTGGCAGCGGTTTCGGCTACTACGGGTCGGTGGTGACCAACGTCATCTTTGCCACGTTCACCTTCATCTTCTTTGCACTCGAAGGTTCGATCATGGCCCAGGGACTGAACCTGGGTCTGCACATTCCGTTGTGGCTGGGGTATGCCTTCTCGACGCTGCTGATCTTTCCGCTGGTGATATACGGCATGAAAGTTCTTTCACAGCTGCAACTTTGGACCACGCCGCTGTGGCTGATCCTGATGATGGCCCCGTTCGGCTACCTCTTGATCAGCCATCCCGAGTCGGTCGCGCAGTTCTTCGCCTACGCAGGCAAGGACGGTCGCGCCACGGCCAGCATCGGCTCCGCACTGATGGCGGCGGGCGTATGCCTGGCGCTGATCGCTCAAATCGCGGAGCAGATCGACTATTTGCGGTTCATGCCGCCACGGACGCCCAAGAACTCACGTCGGTGGTGGGCCTGGATGCTGCTGGCCGGGCCCGGCTGGGTCATCTTCGGCGCGGCCAAACAGATCATCGGCCTGTTCCTGGCGGTCTATCTGCTCTCCAACGTCGCCGGTGCGGCCGATTTCGCCAATCAACCGGTCCGCCAATTCATGCAGATCTACCGCAACTTCATGCCGGGTTGGCTGGCGCTGACATTGGCGGTGATCTTGGTGGTGCTCAGCCAGGTCAAGATCAACGCGACGAACGCGTATTCGGGTTCGCTGGCCTGGACGAATTCATTCACCCGCGTCACCAAGCACTACCCCGGGCGAGTGATGTTCCTCGGCGTGAATCTCACGATTGCCCTGATCCTGATGGAAGCCAACATGTTTGACTTCCTCAACACAATCCTCGGCTTCTACGCCAACTGCGGCATGGCCTGGGTGGTGACGGTGGCATCTGAGTTCGTCTTCAACAAGTTCCTGCTCGGCCTGTCGCCGAAGACACCGGAGTTCCGTCGCGGCATGTTGTATGCCATCAACCCGGTTGGCTTCGGGTCGATGCTGTTGGCAGCGGGCCTTTCGATCGTCGCGTTCTTCGGCGGCCTCGGTGAGACGCTGCGCCCGTACTCGCCGTTGGTGGCGATCAGCGTCGCCTTGGTGATGCCACCGATTCTGGCCATTGCCACCAAGGGCAAGTACTACCTGCGACGCACCCACGACGGCATCGAGCTGCCCATGTACGACGAGCACGGCAACCCGTCCGCCGAGCACCTGAATTGCCATGTCTGCCGGCAGAACTTCGAGCGACCCGATATGGCGGCCTGCCAGACCCACGATGCTCACGTTTGTTCGCTGTGCCTGTCCACCGACAAACAGGCCGAACACGTCTTGTCAGCCCATCCCTAACCCGACGATGTGGAGCCACAAGTAAATCGTGCCGAACTTTTGCCTTTGGCGATTGTTTCTATTGGTCATATAATCGGGGCCTTGTTGCTTGTGGGTGATCAATAGTTCCCGTTGATCCGACGACGGCGATGTCGCAGGAGGCTGCACTCACCGCTGTTGAGGAGGATCTCGTGGTCGTTGACACCTCGCCGGTCGACGCCGGCGGCTACGTGTCCGTCCCCGTGCTCCTCTCTGATTTCGGCTCGCTGTCGCCGGAGATCAACTCCGGGCGCATCTACGCCGGTCCGGGATCTGGACCAGTGCTGGCCGCGGCGGGAGCCTGGGATGCGCTGGCCACCGAGTTGGGCGCCACCGCATGCGGATACAGCTGCGTGATCACCCAATTGACGAGCTTGCCGTGGTCGGGGCCCGCCGCCGCGGCCATGCTTACCGCGGTCACGCCGTACGTCTCCTGGTTGACCACGATGGCCACGCGCGCCGAACAGACCGCCATGCAGGCCAGGGCCGCCGCGGCGGCCTATGAGGCGGCCTTCGCGATGACCGTGCCCCCGCCGGCGATTGCAGTCAACCGAGTCCGGTTGCTGGCGCTGATCGCAACCAATTTCTTCGGGCAGAACACGCCGTCGATCGCGGCTACCGAAGCCGAGTACGCCGAGTTCTGGGCGCATGACGCCACCGCGATGTACTGCTACGCCAGCACCTCGACGTCGTTTCTGGCACTACCCGCCTTCCCCGGGCCACCACGCACGACCGACCCGGCAGGATTGGCCGGACAGGCCGCCGCGACCAGCCAATCCGCGGCGTCGGCGACCTCCTCATCGGCAATCCAGGCGCTTACCCAAGTCTCGTCGTCGCTAGCCGCGGCCGGGCATTGGCTGCCCATCCTCTCGACCGCGGAGTGGAACACCTTGGTCAACACCTGGGGCCTGGCCTATTTCGGCGCGGGAATCTTCCAGTTGGGCACCCTGTTTGCCCAACAACTCTTGCCAGATGCTGCGGCGGCGCCGTCCGCGGCCGCGGCCGCGGCATCGACCGCCGTGGCCGCACAACTGGCAGCACCCGTTGCCGCCACGCCGGTTTCGGCCGTATTCGCGCGGGCGGACACCATCGGATCGATGTCGGTACCGCCAAGTTGGACCACCGCCGCACCGGCACCCACCGCCGGGGGCGCCGCGATCTCTGGCATCGACGTCGCGCCCGGGCGCCCCCAAGCACCCAACGCCCTGCTTCCCAATCTGCGCGACAACAGCCGAGCAACGACCTTCGCTCGGCGCCGATACGACATCCGCCTGACGGTGATGTTGCGCCCACCGGAAGCCGGATAGGCACCCAAGCTTCGAGGAGAAGAGCAGATGGCACAGGCAGCCACACAGGTAGGGAGTTGATAGCAATGGACTTTGGGATACTGCCGCCAGAGATCAACTCCGCTCGCATGTACTCCGGCCCCGGCTCGTCACCCTTGTTGACGGTGGCCTCGGCGTGGAGCGGCCTGGCCGCCGAGTTGAGCGCTACCGCCAACGACTACGAGACCGTGATCTCCGGGCTGCAAAGCCAGGGTTGGGTCGGGCCTTCGTCGGAAGCGATGGCCAACTCCATCTGGCCCTATGTCGCGTGGCTGCGCGCCACTGCCGCCGCGACCGAGCAGTCGGCAAGCAAGGCTCGCATAGCGGCCAGCGCGTACGAAGCCGCCTTCGCCGCAACGGTGCCGCCGCCACAGATCGCCGCCAATCGCGCCGAACTCACCGGGTTGATCTCAACCAACGTGGTGGGCCAAAACAGTGCCGCGATAGCCGCTGCGGAAGCCCAATACGGCGAGATGTGGTCCCAGGATGCCGCGACCATGTATGCCTATGCCGCCAGCTGCGCAACCGCCACGTCCGTGACACCGTTTGTGTCGCCGCCGCAAACCACCAGCCCGACCGCGGCGGCGACACAAGCCGGCACCCTCGCCCGGGCCGCCGCCACCACCGCCGGTACCGCACAGAGCACCTTGTCACGGCTGATCTCGGAGGTACCGGGTGTGCTGCAAGCCCTTACGTCGCCGTTGGCCTCGGCCGCATCATCGACGGCCGGCCCCATCGAGCGGTTCTTGGAGTGGTACGCGCCGTTCGCAAATTTCTTCTACGACACCCTCGGCCTGCCGTTCTTTGGCGCCGGCATCACCAGTTTCTTCGCGGCAACGGCCAAGACGGCGGGGGCGATTGGCCCCGCGGCCGCCGCACCAGCGGCCACCGTCGCCGCCACGGGTGCGGCCGAAGCGGTGGGCGCTGGGCCGGTTTCGGCGAGTCTGGCTCAGGCCAGCACGGTCGGCAAGCTGTCGGTACCCCACACCTGGGAAGGGGCCACCCCGGCGACAAGCCCCACCACCGCATCGAAATTCATCAGCGACGTGATCGAACCGGAAAGCGTGGAGGCGGGCGGCAACGTCATCGGCGGAGTGCCGATGCCCGGTCCAGGCGAAGGTTCGGCGGGTGCGGGTCCCCGCTACGGGGTACGCCTCACCGTCATGCCTCACCCACCGTCGGCGGGCTGAGTTGAGCACACATCTCGGGCATGGGGCAGCCGCCACCCGAGCGCCGGGTCTGGGTGGTTGCCCCGGCCATTCCACATCACTGAGCACCCGCGGATTCCGGGCGCCGCCGCCGATCCGGCCCTCGCCCACCCATCCAGCACGCCTCGACGTCCCGCAGTCGGCTGATGCCGTGTCCACCATTCGGGGGATAACGCCTCAGTGCAGCACCGCAACGGGGCTGGTGCCTATAAACCCGACCGCTCCGCCCCGATCTGCTGAGGACGCTCATTGATGCCTGAAGATGTTGCTACCTGCCAACCCACCGAATCAATGCCGCATCTTCATCGGGGTCTTTCCAACCGACACATTCAGTTGATCGCCATTGGCGGGGCGATCGGCACCGGCCTGTTCATGGGGTCCGGCCGCACCATCTCGCTGGCCGGCCCGGCGGTGATAGTCGTCTACGCGGTCATCGGGTTTTTCGTCTTCTTCGTGCTGCGCGCGATGGGCGAGCTGCTGTTGTCGAACTTGAACTACAAGTCGTTCGTCGACTGTGCCGCCGACCTTCTGGGCCCGGCGGCCGGCTACTTCATGGGCTGGTCGTACTGGTTCGCCTGGATCGTCGCGGGCATCGCCGATCTCGTCGCCATCACCGGCTGTAGCAAGTTCTGGTGGCCGGACGTACCCACCTGGGCACCGGCACTGGTCACTATCGCCGTCATGCTCTCGATTAACATGTTCGGTGTCAGCAAGTTCGGCGAGACGGAATTTTGGTTCGCCCTGATCAAGGTTGCGGCGATCCTCTGCCTCATCACCGTGGGCGCGATCTTGGTCATCACCGGCTTCACCTCGCCCGACGGCGACCGGGCGGCCCTGGCGAATCTCTGGAACGACGGCGGGTTCTTCCCAACCGGGTTCGTCGGTTTGGCGAGCGGGTTTCAGATCGCCTTTTTCGCCTATATCGGAGTGGAACTGGTGGGTGCGGCCGCGGCGGAAGCCGCCGATCCCAGCCACACTCTCCCCCGTGCGATCAACGCCATCCCGCTGCGGGTGGCGATCTTTTATATCGGGGCCCTGCTGGCGATTCTCTCCGTCGTCCCGTGGCGACGGTTCGCCAGTGGCGAGTCGCCGTTCGTGACCATGTTCGCCTTGGCCGGACTCGCCGCGGCCGCATCCGTCGTCAACTTTGTCGTCATCACCTCGGCCGCGTCCTCGGCGAACTCCGGCGTGTTCTCCACCGGCCGCATGCTCTATGGCCTGGCCGACGAGGGCAGCGCGCCGGGAATCTTCGGTCGACTCAATAGCCGCGGAGTGCCGGCACCGGCCCTGATCCTCACCGCGGCGCTGTTGTTGTCCGCCATCCCGCTGCTCTACGCCGGCGGTTCGGTGATCGGTGCCTTCACCCTGATCACCACCATCTCGTCGCTGCTGTTCATGTTCGTCTGGACGATGATCGTGATCAGCTACCTCGTCTATCGGCGCCGACACGCACAACGCCACGCCGATTCGGCTTACAAGGTGCCCGGTGGCGTGGTGATGTGCTGGGCCATACTCGGCTTCTTCGTATTCGTGATCTGGACGCTCACCACCGAAACCGAAACCGCGACCGCATTGGTGTGGTTCCCGCTGTGGTTCGTGATCCTCGGGATCGGCTGGGCGCTCGTCCGGCGCCGCCCCGGCCACCTCGAGCAATACCACCGGTTCCAGGCCGAAATGAACGGCACCGCCGAGGGGGTACTCCCGCCCGATGCCTCAGCCCGGACCTAGTCGATACGTAATAAGTCAGTCGGTACGCGAGCGCAGATCGCGGGTAATCAAGACCCGCGATGCGAGCTGGTCATCGGGCGGATAGTCCACCTTGGCCAGGACCAGACCGTGCGCCGGTGCGGCCGCGAAGTCACTGGAACGCGCGGTAGTGGTGAGCAACTCGCGACACCAATCTGGCGTACGCCGGTGTTCGCCCACGGCCAGCAGCGCGCCCACCAATGAACGCACCATCGACCAGCAGAACGCGTCGGCGCTGACCTGCGCGGTGACCAGGTGCCCGTTGCGCGACCAGTCCAGCCGTTGCAGGTCACGGATGGTGGTAGCCCCCTCGCGACGGCGGCAGAACGCGGCAAAATTGTGCAGTCCCAATAACTCTCGGGATGCCACCGTCATCGCATCGATGTCCAGCTCCCGCGGCCATACGGTCACATAGCGAGCCTGCTGCGGCTCGACACCGTAGGGGGCCGTCGACAAGCGGTAGACATAATGGCGGCGAAGTGCCGAAAATCGGGCATCGAAAGCCGTTGGCGCACGCGCGATATCGAGGACACGCAGATCAGCCGGCAAGAAGCGGGCCAAACGTCGCACCAACGGCAGGAATTCCGGATCGCCCGCGCGCGCCGAACGCGAATAGGCGTTCGGCAACGCGTCGACTGGAACATCGGCGTGGGCCACCTGGCCGGTGGCGTGGACCCCCGCATCGGTACGCCCGGCGGCACGCAGGCGCACCGGTGTGCGCAGGACCGTCGTCAGCGCCTCATCAAGGACGCCAGCGACCGTACGCTGCCCCGTCTGCGTCGCCCAGCCTGCGAAATCCGTACCGTCGTAGGCAATGTCGAAGCGCAGACGAACTGCGTCACTAATTCTGCGGTGCCTCGTCAGCGTCGGTGTCAGCGGAGCCGGCCTCGGCGTCGGTGGCCTCGGCGTCGGCAGGCGCTGCCTCGGCTTCGGTAGCGGCCACCGCCTCCTCGGCCGCCGGCTCCTCGGCTGCCTGCGGCTCCGAAGGCGCGTCCTGCGATGCGGCCTGGGAGGCTTTCACCCGTCGTGCCCGGTCGGCCTCAGACGTCACCGTCTTCTCCCGCACCAACTCGATCACCGCCATCGGGGCGTTGTCGCCCTTGCGCGGTTCGACCTTGATGATGCGGGTGTAGCCGCCCTCACGATCGGCAAAGAACGGCCCGATCTCAGCGAACAGGGTGTGCACCACGTCCTTGTCGCGGATCTTCTTGAGCACCTCGCGCCGATTGTGCAGTGCACCCTTCTTCGCGTGGGTGATCAGCTTCTCCGCGTACGGCCGCAACGCCCGCGCCTTGGGCTCGGTGGTCTTGATTCGGCCGTGCTCGAACAGCGAGGTGGCCAGGTTGGCCAGTAGCGCCTTCTGGTGCGAGGACGACCCGCCGAGGCGAGGGCCTTTGGTGGGCTTGGGCATTGCGGCTATCTCCTATTCGGGGCCGGTCCCCGTATCAGGTAGGACCGGGACGGATCTTGGTTAGAGCTGTTCGGTTTCGGCGTAGTCCTGGTCGTCGTAGGCGCCCTCGGTCGACCAGGTACCGGTGGCCACGTCGTAGCCTGCGACCTCAGACGGGTCGAAGCTCGGCGGGCTGTCCTTGAGCGACAGGCCCAGCTGGTGCAGCTTGACCTTGACCTCATCGATCGACTTCTGACCGAAGTTGCGGATGTCGAGTAAGTCCGACTCGGTGCGCGACACCAGTTCGCCGACGGTGTGCACGCCCTCGCGCTTGAGGCAGTTGTACGAGCGCACGGTCAGATCCAGGTCGTCGATCGGCAGTGCGAACGAGGCGATGTGGTCGGCCTCGGCCGGCGACGGCCCAATCTCGATACCTTCGGCCTCGACGTTGAGTTCACGTGCCAGACCGAACAATTCGACGAGCGTCTTGCCCGCAGATGCCAGCGCGTCGCGCGGGGTGATCGAATTCTTGGCCTCGACATCGAGGATCAGCTTGTCGAAGTCGGTGCGCTGCTCGACACGAGTCGCGTCCACCTTGTAGGTGACCTTGAGCACCGGCGAGTAGATGGAATCGACCGGGATGCGGCCGATTTCGGCGCCCGAAGCCCGGTTCTGCACTGCCGGGACGTAACCGCGGCCGCGCTCGACGACGAGCTCGACCTCCAGCTTGCCCTTGTCGTTGAGGGTGGCGATGCGCATGTTGGGGTTGTGCACCGTGACACCGGCCGGCGGCACGATGTCGCCCGCGGTGACCTCACCGGGCCCCTGCTTGCGCAGGTACATGGTGACCGGCTCGTCTTCCTCCGAAGAAACGACCAGGGCCTTGAGGTTCAGGATGATGTCGGTGACATCTTCCTTGACTCCGGGCACCGTGGTGAACTCGTGCAGCACGCCGTCGATGCGGATGCTGGTGACGGCTGCCCCGGGAATCGAGGACAGCAGCGTACGACGCAGCGAGTTGCCAAGGGTGTAGCCGAATCCGGGTTCCAGCGGTTCGATGACGAACTGGGACCGGCTGTCGGTGAGGACTTCCTCGGACAGAGTCGGCCGCTGAGAGATCAGCATGGTGTTCTTGTTCTCCTTCTCGGCACCCGCTATTTGATGCCGTTAGGTGATCCGTCGCTGCGGCCGCAGCGACGGAAGACGGGGCTTACTTCGAGTAGTACTCGACGATCAGCTGCTCGGTGAGCGGGACCTCGATCTGTGCCCGCTCGGGCAGCTGGTGGATCAGGATGCGCTGACGCTCCCCCACGACCTGCAACCAGCTCGGGATCGGACGGTCACCCGCCGTTTCGCGCGCAATCTGGAACGGCGCCGTGTTGAGCGAGTTGTCCCGCACATCGATGATGTCGTACTGCGAAACCCGGTAGCTGGGCACATTGACGTGCACGCCGTTGACGCTGAAGTGCCCGTGGCTGACCAGCTGACGAGCCATCCGGCGGGTACGTGCCAACCCGGCCCGGTATACGACGTTGTCGAGCCGGCTCTCCAGGATCTTCAGCAGCTCCTCACCGGTCTTGCCGGAGTGGCGAACGGCCTCTTCGTAGTAGCGGCGGAACTGCTTTTCCATCACGCCGTAGGTGAAGCGGGCCTTCTGCTTTTCCTGCAACTGCTGGCGGTATTCACTGTCCTTGATCCGGGCGCGGCCGTGCTGGCCGGGCGGGTAGGGACGCTTTTCGAATGACTGGTCGCCACCAACGAGGTCGGTGCCCAGCCGGCGCGACTTGCGGGTGACGGGTCCGGTGTAACGAGCCATTGGTATGTCCTCCTAGACCTAGACGCGCCGACGCTTGGGCGGGCGGACACCGTTGTGCGGCTGCGGGGTGACATCGGAGATCGCACCGACCTCCAGGCCAGCGGCCTGCAGCGACCGGATCGCGGTCTCGCGGCCCGAACCCGGCCCCTTCACGAACACGTCGACCTTGCGGACACCGTGCTCCTGGGCCTTGCGCGCGGCGTTCTCGGCGGCCAGCTGCGCTGCGAACGGTGTCGACTTGCGGGATCCCTTGAAGCCGACGTGACCCGACGACGCCCAGGCGATGACGTTGCCCTGCGGGTCGGTGATCGTCACGATCGTGTTGTTGAACGTGCTCTTGATGTGCGCGGCACCGTGCGGGACGTTCTTCTTTTCCCGGCGGCGGGTCTTCTGGCCCTTCTTGGAGCCCGTGCCGCTGGCTTTCTTCGGTGGCATCGGTTACCTGGCCTTCTTCTTGCCTGCGATGGTGCGCTTGGGGCCCTTACGGGTCCGCGCGTTGGTCTTGGTGCGCTGGCCACGTACCGGCAAACCACGGCGGTGCCGCAGGCCCTGGTAGCAGCCGATCTCGATCTTGCGACGAATGTCGGCCTGCACCTCGCGGCGCAGGTCACCCTCGATCTTCAAGTTCGCTTCGATGTAGTCACGCAGGTGCGTCAGCTGGTCGTCAGTGAGATCGCGAGTGCGCAGGTTACGGTCAATGCCCGTAGCTGCCAAGATCTCGTTCGACCGGGTACGGCCGACGCCGTAGATGTAGGTCAGGGCGATCTCCATCCGCTTGTCGCGCGGTAGATCGACGCCGACTAGTCGAGCCATAGGTGGCGTTTCCTCTTTTTCTCAGCGGAGGTCTTATCCCAGTCCGTTCCCGCAAGGTTTGCGGGGCCCAGCCTCCGTCCGGGCGCGGATGAGCTGGCCCATCACTATTGATGCCAGCCGCTCATTGGTGCTGGGAGGTCTGCATTCAGTTGTCTGCGCTTCGCGCTAGCTAGCTGCTGCTAGCCCTGGTCTACCCCTGCCGCTGCTTGTGGCGCGGATCGGAGCAGATCACCATGACCCGCCCATGCCGACGGATCACCCTGCACTTGTCACAGATCGGCTTGACGCTCGGGTTCACCTTCACGGCAGTCTCGGTCCTGTTCTCTGGGTGGTTTGGCTATTTGTACCGGTACACGATGCGGCCCCTGGACAGGTCGTAGGGAGACAACTCCACCACCACGCGATCCTCGGGCAGGATACGGATGTAGTGCTGCCGCATCTTGCCGCTGATGTGGGCGAGCACCTTGTGGCCGTTCTCCAGCTCAATGCGAAACATGGCATTAGGCAGGGGCTCGACCACGCGACCCTCGACCTCTATGGCACCGTCCTTCTTGGCCATTACTTTCCGGCGATCCTCACTTCTTGTTCGTGCACCTGGTTTGGCGCAGCACCCGTCCTGACCGCAAAACGTGAGCCGGTGGTGGAAATTCCGCGAAACGATCCGAGAAATTTCGGGACTGGGCACGCCAGGAGTCGGCACGAGACGTCGCACCGTCGTCCCACGATACCCGCACTGCCGCGCTCGGCGCAAAACGCCACAAAGCCGGGCCGGAATAGCCGCCCCGACCCAGCCGGTTGGACCTAGCATGCCCGCCCCTGAGACCGACTCTGACGCCAGATCTTCCGCGAATCCAGCTGCCGGTAAGCCCAACCTCGGCCGGTTCGGATCCTTCGGCCGCGGTGTCACCCCGGCCCAGGCCAGAGACATCGAAGCGCTGGGCTACGGCGCGGTCTGGGTCGGCGGGTCACCGCCGGCGGAACTGGCCTGGGTGGAACCGATCCTGGCGGCCACCACCACGCTGCAGGTAGCCACCGGCATCGTCAACATCTGGTCGGCGCCCGCCAAGCCGGTAGCCGAGTCGTTTCATCGCATCGAGGCCGCCTACCCCGGCCGTTTCCTGCTGGGAATCGGCGTGGGCCACCCGGAAGCGATCACCGAGTACCACAGCACCGGCAACGCGGTGGACGCCCTCATCGAGTACCTCAACAGGCTCGACGACTACGGGGTGCCGGCCAACCGACGGGTGGTGGCGGCGCTGGGCCCGCGGGTGCTGCGGCTCGCGGCGCGACGCAGTGCCGGCGCGCACCCCTACCTGACCACACCGGAGCACACCGGCGCGGCCCGCGAACTCATCGGCCCGTCGGCGTTTCTGGCTCCCGAACACAAAGTGGTGCTGACCACCGACGCGCAACGGGCGCGTGCCGTCGGGCGCAAGGCCCTCGACATCTATCTCAACCTGGCGAACTACCTGAACAGCTGGAAGCGGCTGGGCTTCAGCGAGCGCGACATCGCCCGCCCGGGCAGTGACCGCCTGGTTGACGCCGTGGTCGCCTACGGCACTCCCGCGGCCATCGCGGCGCGCCTCAACGAACACCTGCAAGCCGGCGCCGACCACGTCCCCGTACAAGTCCTGACCAAAAGTGAGAACCTGGTACCAGCGCTCGCCGAGTTGGCCGGGCCGCTCGGGCTGGCCGGCGCCTGAGCTTCAAGCAGGCACGGGGGAACCAGATGACCAACGCAGTTTCACTCAAACCCGAGCTGGGCCGGTTCGGCGTATGGCTGGGTAGCCGCTCCATCACCCCCGAACTCGCCGGGCAGATCGAATCACTCGGCTACGGCGCGGCCTGGATCGGCGCATCACCGGACGCCGATCTGGCTTGGGTCGAGCCCGCCTTGGAGCAGACCACATCACTGCAGCTGGCGACCGGAATCGTCAATATCTGGTCGGCGCCGGCCGATGAGGTGGCGGCGTCGTATCAGCGGATCGAGAGCGCCCACCCGGGCCGGTTTCTGCTGGGTGTCGGGGTAGGCCATCCCGAGCACACCCAGGAGTATCAGAAACCCTATGACGCGCTGGTGGCCTATCTCGACGACCTGGACAAGGCGATGGTGCCGGACAGCAGGCGGGTATTGGCGGCGCTGGGCCCCAGAATGTTGCGCCTGGCCGCGCAGCGTAGCGCCGGCGCCCATCCGTATCTGACCACGCCCGAGCACACCGGCACCGCCCGCCAGTTGGTCGGCAACACCGTGTTCCTGGCGCCCGAACACAAAGTCGTGCTCACCACCGATGCGGCGCAAGCCCGCGCGGTGGGCCGCAAGTTCATCGATTTCTACCTGGGACTGAGCAACTACGTGAACAACTGGCTGAAGCTGGGCTTCACCGAAGACGACGTGCGCAAGCCCGGTAGCGACAGATTGATCGACGCCCTGGTGGCCTACGGCACCCCTGATCAGATCGCCCGGCGGCTCGGCGAACACCACGAAGCCGGCGCCGACCATGTGGCGATTCAGGTGCTGCGCCCGTCCCGGGAGGACAAGCCGATGGCGGCGCTGACCGAACTGTCAGGGGCGCTCGGGCTCACCCGTTAGGGTTTGACCATGCGACTGCTAGTCACCGGTGGAGCGGGCTTCATCGGCGCGAACTTTGTGCACAGCAGCGTGCGCGAGTACCCCGACGACGCGGTGACCGTGCTCGACGCCCTGACCTATGCCGGCCGGCGCGAATCGTTGGCCGATCTCGAAGACGCCATCAGGCTGGTCGAGGGCGACATCACCGATGCCGAGCTGGTTTCCCAGCTGGTGGCCGAGTCCGACGCGGTGGTGCATTTCGCCGCCGAATCCCACGTCGACAATGCGCTGGACAACCCGGAACCATTCGTGCACACCAACGTGCTCGGGACCTTCACCATCCTGGAGGCGGTGCGGCGGCACGGCGTACGGCTGCACCACATCTCCACCGACGAGGTGTACGGGGACCTCGAACTGCACGACCCCGCGCGATTCACCGAGGCGACCCCGTACAACCCGTCGAGTCCGTATTCGGCAACCAAGGCCGGCGCGGACATGTTGGTCCGGGCCTGGGTTCGGTCCTATGGCGTGGCGGCCACCATCTCCAACTGCTCCAACAACTACGGCCCGTATCAGCACATCGAGAAGTTCATTCCTCGGCAGATCACCAACGTGCTGACCGGGCGGCGCCCCAAGCTGTATGGCACCGGCGCCAATGTCCGGGACTGGATCCACGTCGACGACCACAACAGCGCGGTGCGGCGGATCCTGGAGAAGGGGCAGATCGGCAAGACCTATCTGATCAGCTCCGAAGGCGAGCGCGACAACCTGAGCGTGCTGCGCACGCTGCTGCGGATGATGGATCGCGACCCCGACGACTTCGATCACGTCGTCGACCGCGTCGGCCACGATCTGCGCTATGCCATCGACCCATCTTTGCTCTACAACGAGTTGGCGTGGGCGCCCAAGCACACCGATTTCGAGGAAGGCTTGCGCACCACCATCGACTGGTACCGGGCCAACGAATCATGGTGGCGTCCGTTGAAAGACGCCGCAGAAGCCCGTTACCAAGAACGCGGTCAGTGACATGCAGGCACGCGAACTCAAAGTTCCAGGCGCGTGGGAGATCACCCCGACCATCCACGGTGATTCCCGCGGCATGTTTTTCGAATGGCTCACCGACAGCGGGTTCACCGCCTTCTGCGGTCATCGCTTCGACGTCCGCCAAGCCAACTGCTCGGTGTCGTCAGCCGGCGTGCTGCGGGGTCTGCACTTCGCCGAGCTGCCCCCCAGCCAGGCCAAGTACGTCACCTGCGTATCAGGCGCGGTGTTCGATGTCGTCGTTGACATCCGTTTGGGTTCACCGACATTCGGCCAGTGGGACTCGGTACTGCTCGACGATCGCCACCGATCGATTTACATCTCGGAAGGACTTGCGCACGGTTTCCTTGCGCTGCAAGACAAATCAACGGTGATGTACATGTGTTCGGCCGAGTACAACCCGCAGCGCGAGCACACGATCTGCGCGACCGACCCCGAACTGGCGATCGACTGGCCCCTGGTCGACGGCGCCCCTCCCAGCCTGTCTGAACGCGATGCGGCGGCCGGCAGCCTCGATGAAGTGCGCGCTTCGGGGGTCCTGCCCACTTGGGAAGAGACCCAGAGGTTCATCGACGGCCTGCGGGGTACCTAGCCAGCCTCCGCGTGCGAACCGCCCCGCCGGAGCCCAATTGTCGCCGTGGCCGGCGGTACCGACAGCATGGCCGCGCCGAATGCCCGGGTGGCTATCGCTAGCCTTCCAGGCATGCCAACCACACAGATCGCCTGGGACGGCGTCGATGACGGCGAGCCCGCAGGTGAATGAGACTGAGGGCAGGCCGGTAGTCGGGCGTCCCGGTGCGGTGCTGTTCACCGTGTGCGCCGCCCTGTTCTTGGTTGTGGTGGATGTCACCGTGCTGCACGTGGCCGCACCAAGAATCGCCGAGGAGCTGAGTCCCTCACCCACCGAATTCCTGTGGATCGTCGACATCTACCCGCTGATCATGGCCTCATTGATGCTGATGGCGGGAGCCGCTTCAGACCGGTTTGGCCGCAAGCGCCTGCTGATGACTGGTCTGGTGATCTTCGGGCTGGTCTCGATTCGGGCGGCCTTCGCGGCTACACCGTTGATGCTGATCCTGGCCCGTTCGGTGATGGCAGTGGGCGCGGCGATGATCCTTCCCGCCACGGTATCGCTGTTGCGGGTCGCGTTCCCGGACCGCGCCGAACGGATGCGCGCGGTGGGGATCTGGTCTGCGGTGTCGGCGGTGGGGGCGGCGATCGGCCCGTTGATGGGCGGGTTGCTGGTCGAGTACTTCTGGTGGGGCGCAATATTCCTGATCAACGTCCCCCTCGCGCTGCTGGTTCTGCTGCTGGTGTGGCGGCTTGTCCCGGAGTCACGCTCGCAGGCCCGGCTGGTGTTGGACGGTCTCAGCGTCAGCCTGTCGATCGTCGCAGTGCTCACGTCGGTGCTGGCGATCAAGCAGGCGACTCACCACGGGATCGATCCTGCGGCAGTTGGTTACGTCGTCATCGCCAGCGTCGGGTTGTGGTGGTTCATCCGCCGCCAGATCAGCAGGCAGCGCCGCGGGATCGAACCGCTGCTCAACGTGCACTTGTTCACCCGAGCGCCGTTTACCATTGCGGTCCTGGCCGTGCTACTGGCGGTGTTTTCCATCGTCGGCCTAGACCTGGTGTTCGCGCAGTATCTGCAGAATTTTCTCGGCTTCACGCCGATCAAGGCTGCGCTCCTGCTCACGCCGATGGCGGCCGCGACGGTCGTCGGTTCTCTGTCCGCGCATCTGATCGTGGGTCGCTGCGGCACCCGTGTCGCGATCGGCGCCGGCCTCGGCCTTACCGCAAGCGCATTGCTCCCGCTGCTGACCCTGGGCCACAATGGGCAGCTTCTGGTGTTCGTGGGTTCGCTGGTCGGGTTCGCCCTCGATGTGGTGCTGGTTTCGGCAAACGACGCGATCATCTCCGCGGTCTCCGAGGATTACGTCGGCCAAGCCGCCGGTGTCGAAGAAGTCGCCTACGACCTCGGGGGTGGGCTGGGCATTGCGGTGCTGGGCTCCGTCCTCACGGCCACCTATACCGCAGCTTTCGACCCAATTTCGGGGCTGACCGACTCGCAGTTGGCAACCGCTCAGGAGTCCATCCGAACCGCCAATGATCTCGCCGACGCGACCTCCGCGCCGGCGCTGGCGTCCCAGATCCGTATTGAGGCGCACACCGCTTTTCTGGCCGGCTTTCACACCACCATCGTGGTCGCGATAGCGATCCTCGCCGCAGCCGCCGTGGCCGCCGGCGCCCTGCTCTCGACCAAGACCTTGCCCGAACCGGCCGGTCAAGATGCCCCCGATCCGAGCGCATAGCGCCGGGCCGACCGGCCCGCTACCGCGTCGGTACCACACCTTCGGGACCAGCATCGGCACGCTTGCCACGATGATTGGGGCCATGTTCGTCAAGAGTCCGTTGCGTACCACCGACGAGATTTACTAGGATGTCCAAGTATCGGGTCTCCCCGCCGCACACGACCGTTATGGAACACGCTATGACCACACAAATTCCGCATTTCATCGATGGACGCCGCACTCCCGGGCAATCCACCCGCACCGCCGATGTCCTCGACCCCAATACCGGCCAGGTCCAGACGACGGTACCGATGGCCGCGCAGGCCGACATCGACGCCGCGGTCGCAGGCGCCGCCGAAGCGCAAATAGGTTGGGCCGCCTGGAATCCTCAGCGGCGGGCGCGGGTGTTGATGCGCTTCATCGAGTTGGTCAACCAGAACACCGACGAGTTGGCCGAGCTGCTATCACGCGAGCACGGCAAGACAGTGCCCGACGCCCGCGGTGACATCCAGCGGGGCATCGAGGTGATCGAGTTCTGTCTCGGCATCCCCCACCTGCTCAAGGGCGAGTACACCGAGGGCGCCGGCCCGGGCATTGACGTCTACTCGCTGCGGCAGCCGCTCGGCGTGGTCGCCGGCATCACCCCGTTCAACTTCCCCGCGATGATCCCGCTGTGGAAGGCCGGCCCCGCCCTGGCATGCGGAAACGCCTTTGTGCTCAAGCCCAGTGAGCGCGACCCGTCGGTTCCGTTGCGACTGGCCGAACTGTTCGTCGAGGCCGGCCTACCCCCCGGCGTCTTCCAGGTCGTCCACGGCGACAAGGAGGCCGTCGACGCCATCCTCAATCACCCCGAGATCAAGGCGGTCGGCTTCGTCGGCAGCTCCGACATTGCCCAGTACATCTACTCCGGGGCGGCGGCCACCGGCAAGCGTTCGCAGTGCTTCGGCGGCGCCAAGAACCACATGATCGTGATGCCTGACGCCGACCTCGACCAAGCCGTCGACGCGCTGATCGGCGCCGGATACGGCAGTGCGGGCGAACGCTGCATGGCGATCAGCGTCGCGGTGCCGGTGGGCGAACAAACCGCGGATCGGCTGCGCGCCAAGCTGGTTGAACGCATCAACAACCTGCGAGTCGGACACAGCCTGGACCCGAAAGCCGACTACGGCCCATTGGTCACCGAAGCCGCACTCACGCGGGTGCGCGACTACATCGGCCAGGGCGTCGCCTCCGGCGCCGAATTGGTCGTCGACGGCCGCGAGCGGGCCAGTGACGATCTGGCCTTCGGCGACGCGAACCTGGAAGGCGGCTACTTCATCGGGCCGACCCTGTTCGACCACGTCACCACCGACATGTCCATCTACACCGACGAGATCTTTGGACCGGTGCTGTGCATGGTCCGCGCCCACGACTACGAAGAGGCGCTGCGGTTGCCCTCCGAGCACGAGTACGGCAACGGCGTGGCGGTCTTCACCCGCGAGGGCGACACCGCGCGCGACTTCGTGTCCCGGGTGCAGGTGGGCATGGTCGGGGTCAACGTCCCGATCCCGGTTCCGGTCGCCTACCACACCTTCGGCGGTTGGAAGCGTTCCGGATTCGGCGACCTCAACCAACACGGCCCGACGTCGATCCAGTTTTACACCAAGGTCAAGACCGTCACCTCCCGGTGGCCGTCGGGCATCAAAGATGGCGCCGAGTTCGTCATCCCCACGATGAAGTAGCCGCCATGTTTACCCTCAACGACGACGAGCGGGTGATCACCCAGACCGCCGCCGCCTTCGCCGATAAGCGGCTGGCCCCCTACGCGCTGGAATGGGATGCCACCAAGCACTTCCCGGTCGACGTGCTGCGCGAAGCCGCCGAACTGGGAATGGCGGCGATCTACTGCCGAGAAGACGTGGGCGGTAGCGGGCTGCGCCGGCTCGACGGCGTGCGCATCTTCGAACAGCTGGCCATCGCCGACCCGGTCACCGCCGCGTTTCTGTCCATCCACAACATGTGCGCCTGGATGATCGACAGCTTCGGCACCGACGAGCAACGCAAGGACTGGATTCCGCGGCTGGCCACGATGGACGCCATCGCCAGCTACTGCCTGACCGAGCCGGGTGCCGGCTCCGACGCCAGCGCGTTGAGCGCCCGGGCGGTGCGGCAGGGTTCGGCCCCGGGGTCGGACTATGTGCTCGACGGCGTCAAGCAGTTCATCTCCGGCGCGGGCGCCTCGGACGTCTACGTGGTGATGGCGCGCACCGGAGCCGAGGGGCCGCGCGGCATCTCGGCGTTCATTGTCGAAAAGGGCACGCCGGGGCTGAGTTTCGGGGCGCTCGAAGAGAAGATGGGCTGGCACGCACAGCCCACCGCACAGGTGGTGCTCGAAGGAGTTCGGGTGCCTGCCGACGCGATGCTGGGCGGCGTTGACGGAACGGGCGCCGGATTCGGCATCGCGATGAACGGCCTCAACGGTGGCCGGCTCAACATCGCGGCGTGTTCGCTCGGTGGCGCCCAGTCCGCCTTCGCCAAGGCGGGTGCCTACGTGCGCGAGCGCCAGGCGTTCGGCGCCAGCCTGCTCGACGAGCCCACCGTCCGGTTCACCCTGGCCGATATGGCTACCGGTCTGGAGGCGTCGCGAATGCTGTTGTGGCGGGCGGCAAACGCACTCGACGAGGACGACGCGGACAAGGTGGAGCTGTGCGCGATGGCCAAGCGTTTTGTCACCGACACCTGCTTCGACGTCGCCGACAAGGCTCTGCAACTGCACGGCGGCTACGGCTACTTGCGCGAGTACGGTCTGGAGAAGATCGTCCGTGATCTGCGCGTGCACCGGATCCTGGAGGGGACCAACGAGATCATGCGGGTGGTCGTCGGCCGGGCCGAGGCCGCACGGTTTCGCGCTAGCGCATAGGAAAGGGGCCTCATGACCAAGTCCTGCCAGATCGCGTTCTTGGGGCTCGGCCACATGGGTGCGCCGATGTCGGCGAATCTCATCGGCGCCGGCCACACCGTACGCGGGTTCGACCCGGTGCCCGCGGCCGCATCCGCCGCGGCCGCCAAGGGCGCGACGATGTTTGACAGCGCCGCCGAGGCGGTGGCCGGGGCCGACGTGGTCATCACCATGCTGCCCAATGGCGCGGTGGTCAAGCGCTGCTACGCCGAGGTGCTGCCCGCGGCCCGATCGGGTGCGCTGTTCATCGACAGCTCAACGATTTCGGTCAACGATGCGCGCGAGGTACACGCCCTGGCCGAATCGCACGGCATGGCTCAACTCGATGCACCGGTCTCCGGTGGGGTCAAAGGCGCGGTGGCCGGAACACTGGCGTTCATGGTCGGTGGCGACCAGAGCGCGCTGGCGCAGGCCCGGCCGGTGCTGGAGCCGATGGCGGGCAAGATCATTCACTGCGGCGCGGCCGGCGCGGGACAGGCCGCCAAGGTATGCAACAACATGGTGCTGGCAGTGCAGCAGATCGCCATCGGTGAGGCGTTCGTCCTGGCCGAGAACCTCGGGCTGGATGCGCAGTCGCTGTTCGACGTCATCACCGGCGCGACCGGAAATTGCTGGGCCGTGCACACCAACTGCCCGGTTCCCGGCCCGGTGCCGACATCGCCGGCCAACAACGACTTCAAGCCGGGATTTGCCACCGCGCTGATGAACAAGGACCTCGGTCTGGCCATGGACGCGGTGACCTCGACCGGTTCGGCGGCACCGCTGGGCAGCCACGCCGCCGAGATCTACGCCAAGTTCGCCGCCGACCACGCCGACCAGGACTTCAGCGCGGTGATCGAGATGCTGCGCGGCAGCTAGTTCACCGCGGCGTCACTGCACCTTTCGGCCCAGGAATGCCGCCAGCTGATCGGCCGGTGAAAGCTCCGCCGAGCAGGGCTGCTCCTGCCCAAAGGGCTTGCCCGGCCCACGGAACTGGGGTCCGACGAACGCGCGCACCGCGGCGAGCTGCTGGGTGGCCAAGTCGGGATCAAGATCGCTGGGCTGACCGGTTGCCACCGCCAGGTCCCAGGCATGGGTCAGCACATCGCTGGTGCGCATCCCGATGAAGACCTGTCCGGGGATCTCACCGAACGGCAGCTTGAACACCGTCGCCATCCCGTCCGGTGCGGCGAAGACCTGTTGGGCGGCGGCGGTGGCCCGGTGCGCCGCGACCATGTCGTCGGGCCGGGCGGCGGGCCTATCGGCGCCGCCCGACCATATCCCGACATGCTCGTTGCCGCCGATGACGTGCTCGATCAGATCGCTGACCGTCCATTCCGAGCACGGGGTCGCGGCCCCAAGCTGATCCGCGCTGACATTGGCAAGGACACTCCCGAACGCGTCCTGGGCACGCTGGTGAGCAGTTAGTGGATCCATCGTCCTGCCTCTCTGTGTTCTTCTCAGAAATCGCCGGCGCTGCGCCGCAACGTTTCGATCGATGACACCAGTGCCTCCGATTCCCCGGTGGACATCCCGATGTTGGCGAACACGTGCTCATTGAGCGTGACGGTCGCATCCTCGACGGTGGAGCGCCCCAGATCGGTGATCTGCACCAGGGTGGTCCGGCCGTCGGTGGGATGGGGAACCCGCCGCACCAGCCCGTCGGCTTCCAGCCGGCGGATCGCGTGGGTGACGCTGGTGACGTGGACCTGCAACCGGTCGGAGGCCTTGGTGATCGGCAATGCGCCGGTGCGGCTGAACGCCAATAGCCGGAGCAGTTCGTAGCGGGAGAAACTCAGGTCATAGGGGCGCAGCGCGGCCTCGACTCGGGCCAGCAGAATCTGATGCGCCCGCATGACCGATGTCACCGCAACCATGCCCTGCGCCACGTCACCCCAACCGCCGGCTTCCCAGTTGGCCCGCGCCGCGGCGATCGGGTCACGTTTGTTGTCCGGGGCCACACCCTTTCTTACCGCACAATCCCCCGGGTCCGGTTATTGCTTGCGATATTGGCGCGAGCACCGCCGTCGGGCGCGGGTCGCCGGCCTCAGAGCGAACGCTGCAGCAGAACCTCGCCGCTATCGGCGGAGACCACCTGCACGGCCGCGATCTGGTCGACCGGCATCGAGATGCTGCCGGCGGGGGTGGCGGTGTGCCCCGGCTCGGCGACCCAGGTCGCCAGCCGGGTTTGGCTGCCGTCACGTCCGACCACGACCATGGCCAGCGTGTCATGGTGGGCATCCGGTGGCGCCAGGCAGACGCATCGCAGATTGATGAACGCCCCCCAGTGCATGCCGTCGACCGAAACCGTCGACTCCAGCAGGTGCGTCCCGACCTGAGCCATCGGCTGGGCGGACGCGGTTTGCACCGGCGCAGAAGCAGAATGGCCCACCACACCAACCAGCACACCGATCCCCAAAAACACCGCGGCCGCAGATGAGGCCACCCAGATCGCCAACCGGGTACGGCGGCGGCGCCACCGCACCGTCGCCAGCAACGTCGGCAGCAGCTGCGACGACATCTGCGGTGAGCCCGATGTGGTCCCCGCCGCCACACCGGGCTCACCGATAGCCGCCACCTCGTCGGCGCCCAGCTGCGACAGCAGCGCCGGCACACCACAGAGTTCAGCCACGGCCGCGCGGCACGACGCGCAGCCGGCCAGGTGCGCCTCGAATTCGCGGCGGTCGGCCGCCGATAGCGACCCCAGCACGTAGGCGGCGTCCCACATCAAGTAGGGGTGTTCCCCCTCGGTGGGTGCGCCCAGTCCTGTGACTGGCGTCCTGATGTCATCCATTTCCGGTCACCCTCAAGCATTCCAAGCCAACAGCTGTGCGCATGGATCCCCCGAAAAACCCCGCCATGAGCACGGCCGTCATCGTGTAACTCCAAGTTCCTGCAGAGTGAGCCGCAATGCCCGCACGGCATAGTGTAGGCGCGACTTCACCGTTCCTTCGGCGATCTCCAGGTCCTTCGCGATCTGTGCGGTGGTCCAGCCGCGGTAGTAGGACCGCTCGATAACCGCGCGATGCTCGCCGGAGAGCTGTGCCAGCGCGTCGGCGATCAGCAGCCGGTCCAGCGCGGCACCCACTTCGTCGGGCGTGGATTGCTCCGGCGCACCGTCCGCGTCGGTGGAGCTGACAACGTAGCGGTACCGCGCGCTGCGCCGGTCATCGATGATCATGTTGCGGGCCACTGTGAACAGCCATGCGCGTGCAGACCTCCCGCGCTCGTCGATGACTTCCGGATGCTGCCAGGCGCGCAATAGCGTCTCCTGGACGATGTCGTCGGCATAGCTGGCATCGCTGGTCAGGCGCATTGCGTAGCGCCACAACACCGCCGCATGCTCGTCGTAGAGCGCCTGCATCAAGGCGGCTTCAGCCGCTCCACCGCCAGCAACGCGAGCCACTCGATCACCTCCCGCTTCTGACACGAGCCGAGTAGGTGTTTGGTTCAGCCGGCTAGCCGAGGGTCAGGATGCGTGGCCCGTTCTCGGTGACCGCCACCGTGTGTTCCCAGTGTGCAGCACGTGACCCGTCGGCGGTGATGACCGTCCATTGGTCATCGAGCACCACCGTCTTGCGGGTGCCCAGAGTCAACATGGGTTCGATGGCCAGCACCGAACCGGCGACCAACGTCGGCCCCCGCCCCGGGGCGCCCTCGTTGGGCAGAAACGGATCCATGTGCATCTCACGGCCGATGCCATGACCGCCGTATCCGTCGACGATTCCGAAGGAACGCTGGTAACGGGCCTCGGCGGCGCGGGTTTCCGTCTCGATGGCATGCGCGACGTCGGTCAACCGGTTACCGATCACCATCGCCGCAATTCCGGCCTCCAGCGACTCCCTGGTCGCCTCCGATAGCGCTTCGTCGACGGGAATGAGCGTGCCGATCCCAAAGGTTATCGCCGCGTCGCCGTGCCAACCGTCCAGCACCGCGCCGCAGTCGATCGATACCAGGTCACCTGGCCCGAGGATCTCGGTCGCCGACGGGATGCCGTGCACCACGCGATCGTTGACCGAAGCGCAGATCGAGGCCGGAAAGCCGTGATAGCCCAGGAATGAGGGCGTGGCGCCGGCCTCCCGGATAACCGATTCCGCAATCTCGTCCAGCTGCAGGGTGGATACACCGGCCACCGCGGCCGAGCGGACGGCCTGGTGCGCGGCAGCCACGACGGCGCCCGCCGTAGCCATTGCATCCAACTCACCGGCGGTGCGCTGTGGCACCACTCTGCGACCCCGCAGCCGGGCCAGGGCCCGCATGACTACTTCCCCAGTGCTTGCAGGGCGCGAGCGAAAACCTCATCCAGGGTGCCGATGGCGTCGACGGTTTTCACCTCGGTGTCGTAGAACTCCAGCAGCGGCGCGGTCTCGTCCCGGTAGACCTTCATCCGGTTGAGGATGACCTCGTCGGTGTCATCAGCGCGGCCACGGCCCTTCAGCCGCTGCAACAACTCGTCCTGCGATACCCGGAACTCGAGCACCGCGTCGATGTCGGTGTCGCGGCGCCGCAGCATTTCGTGCAGGGCCTTGGCCTGCTCGACCGAGCGGGGGTACCCGTCCAGGATGAAACCGGCAGCCGTGTCCGGCTGATCCAACCGATCGTCGACGAGCTGGTTGGTCAGGTCGGAGGGCACCAGGTCACCGGCGTCCAGATACCGTTTGGCCTCGACGCCGAGTTTGGTCCCGTCCTGGATGTTTTTCCGGAACAGCTCGCCGGTGGAGATTTGCGGAATCCCAAGCTTCTCGGCCAGCTTCTGAGCCTGCGTACCCTTGCCCGCCCCAGGCGGCCCCAGTAAAACGACTCTCACTTGAGGAACCCTTCGTAGTTGCGCTGCATGAGCTGACTCTCGATTTGTTTGACCGTATCCAAACCGACACCGATCATGATCAGGACCGCGGTACCCCCGAAGGGTAGGTTCTGGACTCCCCCGCTGTTACCGATCTGGAGGAATAAGTTGGGCAGTACCGCGATCACACCAAGGTAAATCGACCCCGGCAAGGTGATCCGGCTCAGCACATAGCGCAGATAGTCGGCGGTCGGGCGCCCCGGACGAATACCGGGGATGAAGCCGCCGAACTTCTTCATCTCGTCGGCACGCTCGTCGGGGTTGAAGGTGATCGACACGTAGAAGTACGTGAAAAAGATGATCAGCCCGAAGTAGATCGCGATGTAACCAAGGTTGCTCGGGTCCGACAGGTAGGTACCGACAAACTTGTCCCACCAACTGTGTCCGACACCGCCGCTGCCGCTGCGGACCAGCTGGGTGATCAGATGCGGGATGTAGATCAATGACGAGGCGAAGATCACCGGGATGACGCCGGCCTGGTTGACCTTGAGCGGCAGGTAGGTCGACGTTCCGCCGTACATCCGGCGGCCCACCATGCGCTTGGCGTATTGAACCGGGATCCGGCGCTGCCCCTGCTCGACGAAGACCACCCCGACGATGATGATCAGCGTGGCCGCGCAGACCGCCGCGAAGATGACCCCGCCACGGCTCTCCATGATCTGGTTTCCCTCGGCGGGGATGCGGGCCGCGATGCCGACGAAGATCAACAGCGACATGCCGTTGCCGATGCCACGTTCCGTGATCAGCTCACCCATCCACATCACCAGCGCGGCGCCGGCGGTCATCACCATCACGATGACCACGAGAGTGAAGATGCTCTGGTCGGCGATGATCTCGAGCGAGCAGCCCTGCAGCAAGCCTCCGTTGGCAGCCAGCGCCACGATGCTGGTCGCCTGCAAGACCGCCAGCGCGATCGCCAGATAACGCGTGTACTGCGTCATCTTCGCCTGGCCCGACTGGCCTTCTTTGCGCAGCTCTTCGAACCGAGGAATGACGACCGTCAGCAGCTGCACGATGATGCTGGCGGTGATGTAGGGCATCACCCCGACCGCGAACACGGTGAGCTTGAGCAGCGCGCCGCCGGAGAACAGGTTAATCAGCGAGTAGATCTGTCCGGCTTCGCCACTGCTGGCTTCCTTGATGCACTGCTGGACGTTGGGGAAATCAACGCCGGGCGACGGAAGCGCTGCACCGAGGCGGTACAGAACGACGATGCCCAGCGTGAAAAGGATCTTCCGTCTCAAATCGACTGTACGCAGCGATGAGATGAAAGCCGAAAGCACTCTTCCTCCTGCGCGGCCGAACTCTTGGTCCCGTAATGCCAACCGGGCTTGGTCTGGCCGGCATTTGCTAAATCGTGCGTTTACGCGCCCACACCCGCAGGCCAGGACGTACGGCGTCGCGCGTCAAACCGTGTACGAGACTAACAGCTGGTGCGGGCAGGTCTTTCCAGGGTGGCCGCGGCGGCGCAGAACCGCACAGTGAAGCGTACAGTCTCGAATGGTAATTACATTGGCTAAGTATCAAGCGAGGGGCGGTGCAGACGAAGATGAGCAGCGCACGTTTCGACGGTGACACCTGGGATCTGGCCTCGAGCGTCGGGCTGACGGCCACCATGGTCGCGGCGGCACGGGCGGTGGCAGCCAGGGACCCCGAGGGGGCCGGTGCGGTAGCCACCGACCGCTTCGCCGAGCCGCTGGTGCGCGCGGTCGGTGTCGACTTCTTCACCCGGATGGCCACCGGCGAGTTGGATGCCGCCGAACTCGACGAGGAAACGGCAATCGGCATGCGCCACTTCGGCGCCGCGATGGCGATCCGTACCCGGTTCTTCGACGACTTCTTTCTCGACGCCACCGCGTCGGGCATTCGTCAGGCCGTCATCTTGGCTTCCGGCCTGGACTCGCGCGCGTACCGGCTGCCCTGGCCGGCGGGCACCACGTTGTTCGAAGTCGATCAGCCACAGGTGATCGACTTCAAGATCGCGACCCTGTCCGAGTTGGGGGCCCAGCCGACGGCAGATCGGCGCGCGGTGGCGGTCGACCTCCGTGAGGACTGGCCGGCGGCCCTGCGCCAGGCCGGGTTCGACCCCACCGAGCGCACCGCGTGGATCGCCGAGGGCCTGCTGGGTTACCTACCCGCCGAGGCGCAGGACCGACTGCTCGATCAGATCGCCGCCCAAAGCGCTGCGGGCAGCCGGTTTGCCACCGAGGGCCTCCCGGACGTCAACGACGTCAAACAGGAAGAACTGCGGCGACGGATGCAGCGCCAGAACGAGCGATGGAATCGGCATGGTTTCGATCTCGACATGGCGGCTCTGGTGTATTTCGACGACCGCACCGACGCGGGGACCTATCTGGCGGCCCAGGGCTGGCAGGTCACCAGCGCCAGTAACTCCGAGCTGTTCACTCAACACGGTTTGCAGCCGCTCAACGGCGATGACGCGCCGTTCGGCGAGGTGCTGTACCTCAGCGCGGTAAAAGACACCGCAGCGGCGGCATAAGGGAGGGACTACGCACATGACACGCACCGATCAAGACAGCTGGGATCTGGCATCCAGCGTCGGGGCCACCGCCACCATGGTCGCGGCCGCCCGCGCGCTGGCCAGCGCCGAGGCCAATCCCATCATCGACGACCCGTTCGCGGCACCGTTGGTGCGGGCAGTCGGCCTGGACTTCTTCACCCGCCTGGCCGAAGGCGAGATCGACCACGACGGACAGGCCCAGCGCGATCGCCAGCTGGTGGCCGATTCGATCGCCGTACGCACCCGGTTCTTCGACGACTTCTTCCTCGATGCGGCCCGCCGCGGGGTGCGCCAGTCGGTGATTCTGGCCGCCGGACTGGACGCGCGCGCCTACCGCTTGGCCTGGCCCAGCGGCAGCGTGGTCTATGAAGTCGATCAGCCCGACGTCATCGACTTCAAAGACACCACCATGTCGGCGTTGGGCGCGGTCCCCACCGCAACGCGGCGAACCGTCCGGGTCGACTTGCGCGACGACTGGCCGGCAGCCTTGCGCCACAACGGATTCGACACGACGCAACCCACCGCGTGGAGCGCCGAGGGATTGCTGATGTACCTGCCGCCCGACGCACAGGACCGGCTGTTCGATGCCATCTCCGGGCTGAGTGCCCCCGGGAGCCGGCTGGCCACCGAATACCATCCCGACCCTGGCTCAACCATGGCCGAGCGCGCCCAACAGTTCAACCAGCGCTGGGTCAGATTGGGGTGCGACATCGACCTGTCGGGACTGTTCTACGAGGGTGAGCGCAGCAACGTCGTCGACTACCTGACCGAACACGGCTGGCACGTGGCCGCGCGGCCCCGCCAGGACCTGTTTACCGACTACGGCCGCGTTTTCCCGGACGCCGACACGTCGCAACTGCGCAGCATCGTCGCCGTCACCGCCACGTTCGGGGAGGCCGGCTAGACCGCACTGCCGGCGCTCCCCCGCACCCCGCCGGGTGCCGTGGGCCCGGATCAGGCCGGGTTGGCAGCGGGTGCGCGCACGACCATCGGCACCGCCGGAAATGCCCATGCCATCTCGGACCGCGACTTGCGCAGCGCCGCGGTGCCGTAGCCCTTCTTACGGTGCTCGGGGTGGATCCAGATGCGGACGTCGACCTCACCGTGGACCAGCTCGCCGAACACCATGCCGACCTTCTCCCCGGCATCGATGGCGACAAACCAGGCAGCTTCTTCATCATCGACGCGAGCCAACGCCGCCTTGATCTCATCGTCGACAGTGCCGGCCGGCCCCCCGGATCCGTCGCCCGCCGCGCCCATTTCCTCGGTCCGCGCAGCAAAGATGTCGCGGTCCTCGGCGGCGGAGAAGGGGCGCAGCTCCAAGCTCTCACCGGAACTGGCCGGACGTTCGGTCAACGTGAAGCTCAGTTGCTTGTTGAGGTCGTCGAGCTCGGCGATGATCTTCTTGCGCGCGTCCTGGGTGAGTTGCTCGAAGGACATGCTCATCACCGCTTCGGCGGCCAGGTGGGACGTAGCCAGCAGTGTCACAATCGCCTCAACCGCAGCGGCCTTGTTCTCGGCTTCCACGATGGCGTCGGCAACCTCATGCCGACGTTCGAGTGCGGCGAGCAGGGCATCTGCGATTTCGCGACGGGCTGCGGTGTGGCCGTGGTCTGTCATGGCATAAGCGTAGAACGACGCCGTGGGAATTGCGCTACCCGCATACCCATCCGGCCGGCCCACCCGCGGCGCGACTCGCCCCGACCCCGGGGCCACCCCCGCCCCGTCACCAACCACCTTGGCGGGCACTGGCTTTAGCGGGCCGACTCAGGCCAGTGGTGATCCACTGAGCTCGAGAAATCGGCGATAGCGGTCCTTGGTGGGGCCCACCCAGTCGGGGCGCGGTTCCACGATGCGATCGGTGCGGGCCCAGCGATCGGCGTCGGCGATTGACGATTCCAGACCGGCCGCCATCCGCGCGAGGAAGGCCGCCCCCAGCGCGGCCCCCTCGGCCACGGCCGAGACGTGTACCGGCCGCCCGGTGACATCGGCGATGGCCTGCATCCAGGGCCGCACACACGTACCGCCACCGGATGCCACGATGCGCAACACCGGCGCGCCACTGAGCTCGACCAGATGCCGGACGACGAAGCCCGACGCCTCGTAGGCCGCCCGCCGCACTGCCGCGGCGCCTTGCGTGAGGTCGAGCCCCTCGAGACTCGCCCGCCGATCGGGATCGTGGAACGGTGTGCGCTCACCACGTATGTAGGGCAACCAGATCGGCACCCGCCGCGGATCGACCCGGTCCTGCTCGCCGTCGCGATCGGCGGAGCCGGTAACGCGGTCGACCCAACTCAAGAACAGGCCCCCGGCGTTGCTGGCGCCGCCGATCTGACTTTTCCCGGGGGCGGTGTGGGGAATGGTCCACAGGCCCGGCACCTGACGGGACCCGGAGATGGTCGTCCACACGATCAGGGTGGTGCCGCAGAGCACCAGTACATCGCCGTGGTGGTCGGCTCCGGCCACGATCTGCTCGCACACCGCATCGATGCCGCCGGCCCCCAGCACCGCATCGGTGCCGTGTACCTGGCCGACCGCGGTGCCGAACGTCTCGACCCGCGGCATCCGATCGGCGCTGGCACCACAGTCCGCACACGCCTGGGGATTCCAGCCCGTCCCGTCGAACAGGGGAAGGCTGGTAATCGCGGTGGCGAAGTCGATCACCGGTTCGCCCGACATCGCGTAGTTGGCCACCGCCGCCGCGGGCCAGTATCCCGCCGCCTCGGGTGCTTGTGCGGCGGTCCAACGCAGAAACTGCGCGGCTTCGCCCACCGACGGCAGCGGTTGGGCGCGCTGGTTGGCTGCCCCGGGTACCCAGCCCCTGCTGTCGCCGTAGAGCAGTCCGGGCGTGATGGGAACACCGCCGGAATCGACCGCGGTCATCGACGGCACCATCGCCGACACGGCCACCGCCCGTATGTCGGGCCCGGCCAGCCGCTCCAGCGCCGTCAGCGGGCCCCGCCGCCACGCCTGGTCGGCGTCGTGCTCGAGTTGGTCGGGCGCACCAACCCGCAACTGGTGTGGAATCCGCAGCCGAGCGGTCACGTTGCCATCGGCGTCGGCAACCACCGCTTTGACCGCGATGGTGCCGATGTCGATGCCGATTGTGGCGTCTTCACGTGACACGGGCGCCACGGTACGCCAGCATGGACACCCGTGAGGTCTCGACCGCGCGCACTGGTGACGGCCCCGCTTCGCGGTTCCGGCTTGGACAAACTCCGGCAACTGGTGGACGTCGTCTATGACCCATGGATAGGCGGGCTCGAAGGGGGCCCGCTGCGCATCTACAGCGCCGAGCAACTGGCCGAGCGGATCACCAGCGAGTCTGTCGACATTGTTGTGGTGGAGGCTGATTCGGTCAGCGGAGCGGTGTTGCAGCTGGGTTTGCGCGCCATCTTCTCCACCCGCGGGGATCCCAACAACGTCGACATCGCCGGGGCCACCGCGGCCGGCATCCCGGTGCTCAACACGCCGGCCCGCAACGCCGATGCGGTCGCCGAGATGACGGTGGCACTGCTGCTGGCCAGCACCCGCCACCTGCTGACCGCGGACGCAGACGTCAGATCCGGCAATATCTTTCGTGACGGAACCATCCCCTATCGGCGATTCCGCGGCTGGGAAATCGCCGGGCGCACCGCCGGGCTGGTGGGCCTGGGGGCGGTAGGCCGTGCCACCGCGTGGCGGCTGACCGGCCTGGGCCTGCGAGTCATCGCGCACGATCCGTACTGCGCGGACGCGCGACACGGTCTGGCGGAGCTGCTGGCCGAGTCCGACATCGTCTCCCTGCATGCGCCGGTCACCGACGACACCGTCGGCATGATCGGCGCGCAACAATTCGCATCGATGCGCGACGGCGCCGTCTTCCTCAATACGGCGCGGGCCCAATTGCACGACACCGACGCACTGGTGCAGGCCCTGCGCGCCGGCAAGGTCGCCGCCGCCGGCCTGGACCATTTCGTCGGCGAATGGCTGCCGACCGATCACCCACTGGCCAGCATGCCCAATGTCGTGCTGACTCCCCATATCGGCGGGGCCACCTGGAACACCGAGGCGCGACAGGCGCAGATGGTCGCCGACGGTCTGCAAGCATTGCTGTCCGGAACCAGACCCACCCATATCCTCAACCCGGAGGTGCTGGCCCGGTGAAATTCGTTGACAACGCCCAGGTCGCGGTGCTGGCGGCGGCCAAGGACATGCTGCGCCGCGGCCTGGTGGAAGGAACGGCCGGCAACATCTCCGCGCGGTGCGCGGACGGCAACCTGGCGATAACGCCCTCCTCGGTCGACTATGCGGACATGACGCTGGACGACCTGGTGCAGGTCGACGCCGACGGCACGGTGCTGCATGCCAAAGCCGGGCGCGCGCCCTCAACCGAGATGCACCTGCACCTGGCGTGTTACCAGGCGTTCGACGACATCGGCAGCGTCATCCACAGTCACCCGGTATGGGCGACCATGTTCGCCATCGCGCACCAACCGATTCCGGCCTGCATCGACGAATTCGCGGTCTACTGCGGCGGAGACGTTCGCTGCGCCGAATACGCCGCATCCGGAACACCCGAGGTCGGCCGCAACGCGGTTGCAGCGTTGCAGGGCCGCGCCGCCGCGTTGATCGCCAACCACGGACTGGTGGCCGTCGGGCCCCGCCCCGACAAGGTGCTGCACGTCACGGCACTGGTTGAGCGCACCGCCCAAATCGTCTGGGGCGCCAGAGCTCTCGGCGGTCCGGTACCCATTCCCGAAGACGTGAACCGTAACTTCGCCGGCGTGTACGCGTATCTGCGCGCCAATCCGATGTAGCCCGCCGTGGGGCGCCGGCGGGATCAGTGCCGGGGCGGTAGCGCCCGCCACTGCCGCGGTGAGGTGCCATGCGCTCTGCTGAACAGTCTGCTGAAATAGCCGGGATCGGAGATCCCCACCCGTCTGGCAACCTCGCCAACCGCAAGGTCCGTGGCGACCAATAGCTCGCGCGCCTGGGCCATGCGGCGCTCGATAATCCATTCCTGCACGGTGCGTCCGGTGCGGCGACGCACGATCGTGGTCAGGTGTCCTGGCGTCATGCCGACCTCGGCCGCCACGTCGCGCAGCGACAACGGCTCGGCGTGGCGCCGGTCGATCACCTCGAACACCTCGGCCAGTAGCGGTTCGCCGCTGCGCCGCAAGTCCCCGACCACGTCGCGGGCGAGGCGGGCGAGTTCGATGAGCAGCAGCGTGAGGTGCGCCGTAACGGCCTGGCCGTAGCCCTGCTGACGCGTGGTCAACTCCGCTTCGATCGCCGCGATCGCACCATCCCACGTCGATCGTCGGGCCGCGGGCACCTCCAGCCTCAGGATCCCGCCCGAGTGTCCGTGCAGAAACGGGAACAACAACGGATGCGCCCGCCACGACGGCCAGGGCGACCCTCCGTCCCCGCCGAGGGCGGCAGGATCGAAAAACATCGCAACCCCAGCCTGGAGGGACCCGAATTGCGTGGGCTCGAGCACCTGACCGGCAGCGGCGATGTACACCAGCCCGGCTTCGGGTACGTACCACAGCGCAGGGAAGTCGTGGATGTGACGAGCGCGGTCGCCCAGATCCTCAGGTCCGGGCCGCAGCACCGACACCCGTGGAATATCCGGGTCGGTGCGATATCCATAGATGGGTACCCCACTGCGGTGCTGGATCAGCCGTGCGGCCTGGGCCATGCGCCAAAGATAGTCCAAGTTTCAACAAAGATTGCCAAATCTTGTTTCCTATCAGGCCTACACAATTGGATGTATGACCAATCATCATCCACGTTTCGGTCTCCAGCACAGCGGCGAATCCCGCGACTACTTGCCCGCGGCCGGCCATGATGCGCTGCTTCCCGCGTATGACCTGCTGTCCCGCCTGCTGGGCATGAACAAGATCCATCGGACGCTGATCACCCAGGCCGAACTCGCCGACTGTGGTCGCATCCTGGAAATCGGCTGCGGCACTGGGAACCTCGCCATCAAAGCCAAGCGCGCTCAACCCCGGGCTGAGGTGATCGGATCCGATCCCGACCCGCGCGCGCTGCAGCGCGCGCAACGCAAGACGGGCAATGTCGAGGGAGTTCGTTTCGACCAGGGCTACGCTCAGCGGCTGCCCTATGCCGACGGCGAGTTCGACCGGGTGCTGTCCTCGATGATGCTGCACCATCTGGATGAGGACGCTAAATCCGCTGCGGCGGCGGAAGCATTTCGGGTGCTGCGGCCCGGTGGCCGGCTGCATCTGGTCGATGTCGGCGGCGACATGTCCGCCCATGACGGCCTGGCGTCGCGCTTCATCAGGCACAACCTCCATGTAGCGGGCAACCTGGGCGATGGGATTCGACGCCTGCTGGATACCGCCGGGTTCGACGTCGCCGAGGTCGGCGCCCAACGCCACCCGCTGCTCGGCCGGCTCGTCTACTACCGCGCCACCCGCCCGTGCGCCTGAGGCCTCGGTCAACGTTGATCGAAGGCCACCTTCACCGCTCCGCTTTCGCCTTGGTTCGCAATCGCCAGGAAGGCGTCGCGCCATTGCGGTAGCGCGAAGGTATGGGTGAGCATGCTCCGCAAGTCCAGCCGGTCGTCGGCGACCAGGTCGAAATAGTGGGCGATGGCATGCTTGCGCACCCCCTCGACCTCCTCGACGCCGAACGCGTTGGAACCGACCCAGCTGATCTCCTTGAAATACAGCGGACTCCACTCCCACCGCCCCGGCGCGTGAACGCCGGCCTTGACCAGGGTCCCGCGCGAGTTGAGGACCCGCACTCCTACCTCGAACGTCTCTGGCCTGCCCACCGTGTCGTACACGACGTCGACGGCCCCGGGGTGCGCCATCGGCAAGCCCAGCAGAGCCTGCCGTAGCCGGCCACCGCCCCAGGCGACCAACTCCTCGATGATCGCCAGCCGCGGTTCGTGAGCCACGACTTTGGCGGCGCCAAAGCGGCCGGCCAGCTCGCCCTGGGCGGCAAACCGTGCCACCACGGCCACCGCCACGTCCGGGTACAGCGCCCGCAGGATCGCGATCGCGCACAACCCGAGTGATCCCGCGCCGTAGACCAGCACCCGGCCGGATCGCGGCGGCGGATGGCGGGTGATCGCATGCAGGGACACCGAGAACGGATCGGCGAACACCGCCGCCTCGTCGCTAATTGGCCCTGGAACCGGAAACAGCATGCTGTCGTGGGCGGGCATCAGTTCGGCGTATCCGCCGGTTACGTCCGCCGACACCCCGGTATGGATGCCCGGCTGGATGCCACCGTCGGTGAAGCTCCAGCACAGGCTGTAGTCACCGCTTTGGCAGGCCGGGCACGGTGGTTCGATCCCCCGTGGCCGGCACGACAGCCACGGGTTGAGCACCACCCGCTGACCGACTTCGAGCCCACCCGCCTCGGGCCCCAGCTCCACCACGTCGGCGACCACCTCGTGGCCCATGACTTGCGGGAACGAGCAGAAGGCGGCCAAGGCGTTGTCGGCGTCCTGCTCGCCGAAGTCGAGCAGGATCTGCTTGGAGTCAGACCCGCAGATGCCCGTCAGCCGCGGCCGGGTGATCACCCAATCCGGTCGCAGCGGCCGTGGATCTGCCAGCTCACGCAGCGCCGTCGGGGTGCGGGCCAGGTTGCACGCCAACGGGTTCGCCGGCTCATCGATCTCGAATGGCTCGGGGGCTACGCCGTAAACCAGGGCTTTCATTGCCAGGTCATGGCCGCCGCGGCGGTGAGAAACGTATCGAGGTCGGCATTCTTGGCATCCACGATGTCCTTCAAAGCCATCATCTCGGGCAGGTAGTGCTCGAAGCAGTCGCTGCCGATGGCCGCGATGATGCCCTCGGCCACCAAGTCGGCCGGAACCTTGGGCCCGCGGTAGAGCGGATCCTCAGTGTCGGGCCGGTCCCAGATTTCGGTGTCGACGGGACCAGGCTGGATCAGTCTTACCGAGACACCGCTTCCCGCCAGGTCGACCGCGATCGACTCACTCCAGCCGCACAGCGCGAACTTACTTGCGCAATAGGCTGATTCATGAATGATGCCGAGGCGACCGCCGACGCTGGACACGTTGACGATGGTGCCCGATCCGCGCGCCAACATCCGCGGCAACAAAGCCAGGGTCATCCGCATCGGGGCAAAGAAGTTGACCCCCATGACCTGCTCCACCTCGGTCGGCCGCAACGCGCTCACTTCCCGACGTTTCGGGATCGCGGCGTTGTTGATCAGCACGTCGATGCCGCCCATCGCCTGCCAGGCTTGCAGAGCCAGCCGGGCGGCCCCGGCGGTGTCGCAGAGATCAGCCACCCACATCACCGATTGCGGCGAGGTCTTGCGGCAATCGGCCAGGACCTCCTCGAGCCGGTCGCGCCGACGGGCGATCAACCCGACCGTCGTGCCGCGGGCGGCCAGCATTCTGGCCAGGGCCGCGCCGACCCCGGACGATGCACCCGTGATCAATACCCGCCGGCCGGCCATCGTGTACGACATGCCTCCAGGTTGCCGCGTGCGAACTCAGCCCGGGGACGGTTTAGGCAGGAAAGTGGATCCGATCGCGGCACCTGGTTGACCGGTGTGATGGCAGGACCGCGCGGTGCCAGCCACCGGATCTTTGCCCGGTCCAGCGCCAACGCCGACCGCCCGAAAGCTTGTTAAACTATCTAAATATTGACGGGGCTGAACCACTAGCTGCGAACGGGGCACCATATGACCTCCACCGGTTCCACCAGGTATGACGGCGACAGCTGGGATTTGGCATCAAGTGTCGGGGTGACCGCGACCATGGTGGCCGCCGCCCGCGCGATGGCTACCCGTACCGAGAACCCGCTGATCAACGATCCCTACGCCGAACCATTGGTGCGAGCCGTCGGAGTGGACCTCTTGACCCGGCTGGCGACCGGCGAATTCAACGTTGCCGACCTCGATGACGATCCCCAACGCCCGCTTGGCCCCATCGGCGACGTTGCCGACAACATGGCGGTACGCACCAGATTTTTCGACGACTTCTTCCTGGATGCGACGCGGGCCGGCCTCGAGCAGGTCGTCATCCTCGCCTCGGGACTGGACGCCCGCGCATACCGGTTGCCATGGCCGCCCCAGACCGTGGTCTACGAGATTGATCTGCCGCAGGTGATCGATTTCAAATCCCGCACCCTGGCCGATCTGGGGGCCGCCCCCACCGCAGACCGCCGAGTGGTGGCCGTCGATTTGCGGGAAGACTGGCCCGCGGCGTTGCGCGCCGCCGGTTTCGACCCGAACCAGCCGACCGCATGGAGCGCCGAAGGTCTACTGGGATACCTCCCGCCGGAGGCCCAGGACCGGCTGCTCGACACCGTCACCGAACTCAGCGCCCCCGGCAGCCGGCTGGCCGCCGAATGCCTGAGCAGTGTGGATCCGGGCGAAGAGGAACAGATCAAAGAGCGCATGCAAGAGGTCTCCGCGCGCTGGCGCGCTCATGGTTTCGACGTCGACATGGTCGGACTCGTCTATTTCGGCGACCGCAACGAGGCGGTGCCCTACCTCTCGGACCGCGGTTGGCTCTTGACCAGCACCCCGTTGCCTGAACTGCGCGCGGCAAACGGACTTGCACCGGCTGCGGTCGACGACGACGGCCCCTCGGTAGACATGCTCTACGTCAGTGGCACCCTCTACACGACGCCCCGGCCGGACCCGGCGCCATGAACCGGCGGACGGACGCGGACAGCTGGGATCCGGCGTCCAGCGTGGGAGCGACGGCGACGATGGTCGCGGCTTCGCGGGCACGGGCCTCCCGGGGACCCGATGCGCTGCTCGACGACCGGCTCGCCGAGCCGCTCGTCCGTGCGGTGGGGCTGCAGCCGTTGGTTCGCATGATCGATGGTGACACCGCGGTCGACGATCCGCCGTCAAGCCCCCGGTCGCTAAACGAACAGATCGCGGTGCGCACCAGGTATTTCGATGACTTCTTCACTGCTGCCGGTGCGCGCGGTATCCGCCAGGCGGTGATCCTGGCGTCAGGTCTGGACACCAGGGCTTACCGATTGAACTGGCCATCGGGCATGACGGTCTACGAAATTGACCAACCGCAAGTGATCGAGTTCAAGACGCGCACGCTGGCCGAGTTCGGCGCACTCCCCTGCCCCGACCATCGGCCAATCGGTATCGACCTGCGCGAGGATTGGCCGAGCGCGCTGCGGCAGCGCGGTTTCGACGCCGGGCAACCGACCGCATGGATCGCCGAGGGCCTGCTGGTCTATCTGCCGCCCGAGGCCCAGGATCGGCTGTTCGACAACATCGCCGAGCTCAGCACGCCGGGAAGCCAGGTCGCCACCGAGCACTTCCCCGACCCCAACGGCTTCTCCGGGCCGCGCGCACAGCGGCTTTCCGAACGCTGGCGCCGGATGGGGCTGGATCTGGACATGGCCGAGCTGATCTACCATGGCGACCGCAACACCGTCATCGACTACCTTGCCGACCACGGATGGCGGGTGCGGGCCCGAACGTTTGAAGAGATGCACGCACACAATGGGTTTGAGCCGCCCGACGATGAGATGATGGCGCTGTTCGGCGGGATGAGCTACGTCACCGGGATCCGCAAGTAGAACCTGAGATAGGACCGACATGGCACGCACGCACGATGACAAATGGGATCTGGCCTCCAGCATCGGCGCCACCGCCACCATGGTCGCCGCGGGCCGGGCGATGGCATCGAGGGATCCCCGTGGTTTGATCGACGATCCGTTCGCCGAACCGCTGGTGCGCGCCGTCGGTGTCGACTTTTTCATCAAGATGATGGACGGCGAGTTCGATCTGAGTGTCCTGCAGAATGTTTCGTCGGCAAAGGCCCAGGCGATGGTGGACGGAATGGCGGTACGCACCAAGTACTTCGACGACTACTTCGGCGACGCCATCAAGAGCGGGATCCGGCAGGCGGTGATCCTCGCGTCGGGGCTGGATGCCCGCGCATACCGGTTGCCGTGGCCGGCCGACACCGTGGTCTACGAACTCGATCAACCTCAGGTGATCGAATTCAAGACCAATGTTCTGGCCGACCTCGGCGCCGAACCCAGGGCAACCCGGCGCGCAATCCCCATCGATCTGCGTGGGGACTGGCCGGTGGCGCTGCGGGCAGCCGGCCTGGACACCACGGCACCCACGGCGTGGCTGGCCGAAGGCCTGCTGATCTACTTGCCGCCCGAGGCCCAAGACCGGTTGTTCGACAACATCACCGCGCTCAGCGCGCCGGGCAGCACCGTGGCTACCGAATTCGTGCCCGGCATTGTGGATTTCGATGTCGACCGGGCGCGGCAGATGTCAGGTCCGTTTCGCGACCATGGTTTGGACATCGACATGTCGTCGCTGGTCTACACCGGCGCGCGCAATCACGTCGTCGACTATCTGCGCGCCAAGGGCTGGGACGCCGAGGGCGTGACCCGAAGCGAGCTTTTCGAGCGCAACGGCATGGCCGTTCCCGCCCCCTCCGACGACGACCCGCTCGGCGAAATCATCTTCATCAGCGCCGCCCTGACCGGCTAGAACCGCGACCGCCCCAGCCACAACACGTTGGCCCCGGTCAACGTCTGCTCCACCTGTCCGACGGCGCTGGCCACCGAGCGGACAACCAGCGCGCCCACGGCTTCGGGCACTGAGGCCGCCACCGGCCGAGACGACCCGCGCGGCCACAGCAGATCCAGCAGCGACGAGCCCGGATAGCCGACCAGGCGGACCTCGGTGTCCTCATCCAGGCCGGCCAGCACCTTGGCGCGTCGGACCGCGGTGCGAAAGCCGCCGAGCTCGTCGACCAAGCCCCGCTCCAGGGCATCGGCACCGGTCCAAACTCGCCCTCGGGCAACCGCATCCACGTCTTCGGTGCGAAGGTTGCGGCCCCGGGCTACGCGTTCCACAAAATCGGTGTAGAACATGTCTGCCTCGGCCTCACGTCGGGCGCGCTGCTCGTCGGTAAATGGCGCGTCTATCGACCAGGCGTCAGCATTGGCGTTGGTGCGCAACGTCTCTGACCCAACGCCCAGCCGATCCTTCAGATCAGGGCCACCAGCTTGCCGGTGATCACTCCGATTGAACCGGTGATCGTGCCCGGATTCGCGACGATTGCATCCGCACCCATCGATACGTAGTAGCCGCCGGAGGCCGCGATCGAGCCCATCGAGGCCACCACCGGCTTGCCCCGGTCGCGGGCCCGCTGCACCTCACGCCAGATGGTCTCCGACGCGGTGACCGAGCCGCCGGGACTGTCCACCCGCAACACAATCGCCGACACCTCGTCGTCGGCCGCCGCCTCACCCAATGCCGATGCGATGGTGTCGCCACCGGCGCTGGACGGACCCAACGGCAACCCCTGTGGGCCACCCCGGCCGTTGACGATCGGCCCCTCGACGCTGACAACGGCGATCGTGGGCTTGCCCCGGCGCCCCGGGATCGACGGCACGGGCGGCGCCAGACGCGGCCTGGCGGTGCCGGCATAGCGCGCCAGATGCATTCGCGGCAGTTTGTCTGCGGTGTCGATCGATTCCGGCGAAACACCCTCCACGCCAGCCAATTCCGCGATCCTGGCATAGGCCTCGTCGCGGAATCCGATCCGATCGATCAGACCGGAGGACAGCGCCTCATCCCGCAGCAGCGGAGCCTTGTCAGCCAGTCCATCAAGTACACCCGCGTCGATCTGGCGCGATTGGGCGACCGCCTGCCACACCTGGTCTTGCAGGCTTTCCAGCATCCTGGTGACGGCTTCACGGTTGGCGTCGGTGTAACCGTCCTCAGTGAAAAGGTCTGCCGCCGACTTGTATTCGCCTCGCGCCACGAACTGGGCTTCGATGCCCACCTTGTCGAGCGCATCGCGCAGGAACATCGCGTTGCTGGCAAAGCCGATCAGCCCGGCCTCCCCGGAGGGCTGCATCCAGATCTCCCGAAACGCCGTCGCCAGGTAGTAGGACAACGTACCCGGATACGTTTCGGCCCAGGCCACCGACGGTTTCACGGCGCTAAACGCCGCGATCGCCTCGCGAAGTGCCTGAACCGCCCCGATCGGCGCCGGTGGAAGCTGCACCCGGGCAATCAGGCCACCGACCCGAGGGTCCTCGGCACCGCGGTGCAGCGCCGCAACAGCATCGCGCAGCGCCATCGGCCGGCCGCCCCCGGAGATGATCAAAAACGGGTCGAAACCGTTGCTCTCCGCCGGCATGGTGCGCAGGTTGAATTCCAGGATGCAGCCGTTGGGTACCCCGTGGTGACGGGCGGTGTCGACGCGTTCGGCCAGTGCGCGCACGTCGTCCCCCACACTCGACAAGCGGGGCAGGAAGGGCAGAAAGGCGAACATATTTTTAGCGTACCGATGGCCAGGCCCCGGCATCGTGGCCCATCGGCCTGGGTACCGGGCCCCTGGGCACGTCGTACGGTGGCGAGGTGAGGTTTTCGATAGCGATCCCCCAACTCGACACCGACGGCTTTGACGCCGCAGGACTACGCGCCTATCTCGCCCGCGCCGAGGAACTCGGGTTCGAGGGCGGGTGGGTACTCGAGCAGATCATCGGCAGCTCGCCGCTGCTGGCACCGCTAGAGCTACTGGCATACTGCGCTGCCTGCACCAATCGGCTTCGGCTGGGGGTCGCCGTGTTGGTGACGTCCCTGCACGATCCGCTGCAATTGGCCTCGTCTGTGACCGCCGTGGACCGTCTCAGCAACGGCCGCCTCGACCTCGGCGTCGCGGCCGGCGGCGGTTCACGCAAGTTCGCGGCTTTCGGGGTGGACCGCGCCACCCATGTCAGCTATTTCACCGAGGGCCTGCAGTTGATGAAGGCGGCCTGGTCCGATGAGCCACGGGTGAGGTTCCATGGCCGCTTCCGCGATGTCGATGACCTGCCCATCCAGCCCAAGCCGGTGCAACGCCCGCACCCTCCGATCTGGTTCGGCGGGCGCGCGCCCAAGGCCCTGGCCAGGGCGGTCCGGCACGGTGACGCATTCCTGGGCGCGGGCTCCTCGACGACGGCCGACTTCGCCACGGCGGTGACCACACTGCGTCACGAACTGGCCGAACAAGGCCGCGATCCCGCCGGCTTCACTATCGGCAAACGGGTCTATCTGATGGTGGACGACGACCCCGAGCGGGCCCGCGAGCGCGTGCTGGCGGGTTTGCGCAGTATCTACGGAAAGATGGGCGGCCTGGATGCGGTGGCGGTGGCGGGCACTCCCGACGACGTCACCCGCGGGCTGGCTGAGGTGATCGCCGCGGGAGCGCAAACGCTGTTGCTCAATCCCGTGGGCCCCGATGTCGGGCAGAACCACGAGCAGATGGAGCGCCTCGCCGCGGAGGTCATTCCGCGGCTGCGCTAGCTCGCGAGCAGACGCGAAATCGCACAAATCGCCGTGGCGTTGTGCGATTGAGCGTCTGCTCGCGGTACTACAGTTCGGTGACGGATCCGCCGGCGGCGGCGATTGAGCGTCTGCTCGCGGTACTACAGTTCGGTGACGGATCCGCCGGCGGCGGTGATCTGCTCCCGGGCGCTACCGCTGAACTTGTGCGCGGTGATATCGACCTTGACGGTCAGCTTGCCGTCGCCGAGCACCTTCACCAGCGAGTTCTTGCGAACCGCCCCCTTGGCGACCAGCTCGTCGACACCGACGGTGCCGCCCTCGGGGAACAGCCTAGCGATGTCGCCGACATTGACGATCTCGTACTCGGTGCGGAACCGGTTACGGAAACCCTTGAGTTTGGGCAGCCGCATGTGGATGGGCATCTGCCCACCCTCGAACGTCGTCGGAACCTGTTTGCGCGCCTTGGTGCCCTTGGTGCCGCGGCCCGCGGTCTTACCCTTGGAGCCCTCACCGCGACCCACGCGAGTCCGCGGGGTTTTCGATCCGGGCGCCGGGCGCAGATCGTGCAGCTTGATGGTCACTGTGCCTTACCTCCGGTGCCATTCTGGGCGGGCTCCACCTCGACGAGGTGGCGCACCACCGCGATCAGCCCGCGGGTCTGCGCGTTGTCGTCGCGGACCACCGTGTGGCGGATCCGGCGCAAGCCCAGGGTGCGCAGGCTCTCGCGCTGCTTCCAGCGCGCCCCGATGGTGCTACGCACCTGGGTGATCTTGAGCTGATTGGTTGCTTCACTCATGGTTGTGCCCCCGAAGTTTGGGCCTCGCGTACAGCAGCGGCGGCCAGCGCTTCGCTTTCGCGGCGCGCCTTGAGCATTCCGGCCGGGGCAACGTCCTCGATGGGCAGTCCGCGTCGGGCCGCCACTTCCTCGGGACGCTGCAGCATCTTCAGCGCGGCAACGGTGGCGTGCACCACGTTGATCGCGTTGTCGCTACCCAGCGACTTGGCCAGGATGTCGTGCACGCCGGCGCATTCCAGCACGGCGCGCGCAGCGCCACCGGCGATCACACCGGTACCCGGGCTGGCCGGACGCAGCAGCACCACACCGGCGGCCGCCTCGCCCTGCACCGGATGGGTGATGGTGCCGCCTATCAACGGCACCCGGAAGAAGCCCTTGCGAGCCTCCTCGACGCCCTTGGCGATCGCGGCCGGGACTTCTTTGGCCTTGCCGTAGCCGACACCGACCATCCCGTTGCCGTCACCGACGATGACCAGGGCGGTGAAGCTGAATCGCCGACCACCCTTGACCACCTTGGAGACGCGGTTGATCGCAACCACACGCTCCAAGTAGTTGCTCTTGTCGCTGTCGCGGCCACCGCGGCCACCGTCGCGCCGGCCGCGGCCTTCGCGTGAGTCGCGGCTGTCGCGGCCTTCAGGGGCTCCTTGCCCACCGGCCGACTGCTCCGCCATTATGCGGTCCTTCCAGTGTTGTTCAGGTTCCCAGTCATCAGAACTTCAATCCATTCTCGCGCGCGGCATCGGCCAGCGCCGCGATCCGTCCGCCGTAGGTGTACCCGCCGCGGTCGAATACCACGGTGTCGATACCGGCGGCCTTGGCGCGCTCGGCGATCAACTGGCCCACCCGAACACTGCGGGCTTTCTTGTCTCCATCCAGGCCACGCACATCGGTTTCGATCGATGAGGCGGCGGCCACGGTGGTGCCGTTGGCGTCGTTCACCAACTGCACGTGGATGTGCCGAGCGGACCGGTGCACCACCAGGCGCGGACGTTGTTGGGTGCCGGCGATCCTCTTGCGCAGCCGTGCGTGCCTGCGCAGCCGGGAAACCCGGCGGGTAGCGGATACGCTCTGCCCCACCGGCTTCCGCGCGGCGGTGTCAGCCTGTGTTTGCGCCATGACTACTTACCTGTCTTTCCGACCTTGCGGCGGATCTGCTCGCCTTCGTAACGCACGCCCTTGCCCTTGTACGGGTCGGGACGGCGCAACCGGCGGATGTTCGCCAAGATCTGGCCGACCTTCTGCTTGTCGATCCCAGAGACCGTGAATTTCGTCGGCGCCTGGACGGCGAAGGTGATGCCTTCGGGCGCCTCGATCACAACGGGGTGGCTGTATCCGAGTGCGAACTCCAGGTTGGCGCCCTTGAGCTGCACGCGGTAACCCACGCCGTGGATCTCCATTTTGGTGGTGTATCCCTCAGTCACGCCGGTCACCAGGTTGGAGACCAGGGTGCGTGACAACCCGTGCAACGAACGGTTGCGCCGCTCGTCGTTGGGGCGGGAGATCACGATCGCGCCATCATCGTTGCGCGACACCGTGATCGGCTCGGCGACCGTCAGGTCCAGGGCGCCCTTGGGCCCCTTCACCGAGACCTTCTGTCCCTCGATCATTACGTCGACTCCGGTGGGAACCGGAACCGGCTGCTTACCAATACGCGACATGGTTACTCCCTCACCACACGTACGCGAGGACTTCGCCGCCCACGCCCTGTCTGGCTGCCTGGCGGTCGGTCAGCAAGCCTGAGGAGGTCGAAATGATCGCCACACCCAGGCCGCCGAGTACCCGCGGCAGGTTGGTGGACTTGGCGTAGACCCGCAGCCCGGGCTTGGACACCCGCCGCAAACCGGCGATGCTGCGTTCCCGGCTCGGCCCGTACTTGAGTTGAACGATCAACGATTTGCCAACTCGCGCGTCTTTGGTATGGAAGTCGCTGATGTAGCCCTCGTTCTTGAGGATCTGGGCGATGTTGGCCTTGATCTTGGAGTGCGGCAAACTCACCTCGTCGTGGTACGCCGAATTGGCGTTACGCAGACGAGTCAAGAAGTCTGCGATCGGGTCCGTCATGGTCATGACAGCGTCTGTACCCTTCCTCGCGGCGGTTCCCGGTCAGGGCCTACCGCGCACCTGTATCTGGGGGTTGGTCTTTTTACCAGCTGCTCTTCTGCACGCCGGGCAGCTCACCTGCATGAGCCATCTCGCGCAGGCAGATCCTGCATAGTCCGAACTTGCGAAACACCGCACGGGGGCGGCCGCACTTGCTGCATCGTGTGTAGCCGCGCACCGCGAACTTGGGCTTGCGTGCGGCCTTGTTGACCAGTGCCTTCTTCGCCATCTGCTCAGTTCTCCTTGAACGGAAAGCCGAGGGCCCGCAACAGCGCTCGTCCTTCCTCGTCGGTCGTCGCCGAGGTGACAACGTTGATGTCCATACCGCGGACACGGTCGATCTTGTCCACATCGATCTCGTGGAACACCGACTGCTCAGCCAGCCCGAAGGTGTAGTTGCCGACACCGTCGAATTGCTTGGGCGACAAACCGCGGAAGTCACGAATACGCGGCAACGCGATCGAGGTGAGCCGGTCGAGGAACTCCCACATCCGGTCGCCTCGCAGCGTCGCCCGCACGCCCACGGGCATGCCCTCACGCAGTTTGAACTGCGCAATGGACTTGCGGGCCTTGCGGATCTCCGGGCGCTGACCGGTGATCAGTGCCAGGTCGCTCACCGCGCCGTTGATCAGCTTGGCGTCCCGCGCGGCCTCGCCGACTCCCATGTTCACCACGACCTTGGTGACAGTCGGGATCTGCATGACGTTGCCGTAGCCGAACTGCTTGTGCAGCACATCGCGGATCTCGCTGCGGTAGCGCTCCTTGAGCCGCGGCGGAATCTTCACTGCGCTATCAGTAGTGCTCATGCCTGAATGTCCTTGCCATTGCGCTTGGAGATACGGACCCGCTTGCCGGTCTCCTCGTCGACCCGGTAGCCGATCCGGGTGGGCTTGCCATCGGAGTCGACGACCATCACGTTGGAGACGTGGATCGGCGCTTCCTGGGTAACGATCCCGCCCGACTTTGCACCACGCTGGTTGGTCGAAATCGCGGTGTGCTTCTTGATTCGGTTGACACCCTCGACCAACACCCGGTTGCGTTCCGGGTAGGCCTGCAGGACTTTGCCCTTGGCGCCTTTGTCTTTGCCGGAAACAACCAGCACGGTGTCGCCCTTGTGGACCTTCATCTACAACACCTCCGGGGCGAGCGAAATGATCTTCATGAACCGCTTCTCGCGCAGCTCGCGACCCACCGGGCCGAAGATGCGGGAACCGCGCGGGTCGTTGTCCGGCTTGATGATGACGGCGGCATTCTCGTCGAACTTGATGTAGCTGCCGTCGGGACGCCGGCCCTCCTTGACGGTGCGCACCACAACGGCTTTGACGACATCGCCGCGCTTGACGTTGCCGCCCGGGATGGCGTCTTTGACGGTGGCGACGATGATGTCACCAATCCCGGCGTAGCGTCGCGACGATCCGCCGAGCACGCGGATGCACAAGATCTCCTTGGCGCCGGTGTTGTCGGCGACCTTCAGCCGCGATTCCTGCTGAATCACTAGATCTCCTGACTCGGGTGGACGTGTGCACAGCAGGAATGCAGCCCAAATGGGCCTAAGCGAGCCTCAACGGACAAGGCCCACCACAAACCTGACATGCGCGGTCTTTCGTTACCGAAGGGCACGCTGGGCCAGCCGACAAGCTTTGGGGCTTGTACGCACCGGCCGAGGTCTGCCCAAGGCAACCCCTAGAGTCTAGGGGACGAGCTGCTCAGAGCCAAATTTGCACTGTGGCCGGCTTTGCAGCGGCTCATTCAGACACGCGATACCAGGCGACAACGTACACCACCATGGCCGTGGCCAGCGCAATTAGCACCCAGATGACGATGGCTTGGTCGATCCACGCACCCGCGGGCGGAGAACCCGGAAGGATGTTGCGCAACGGCACCACGGCGAACAGCATCGCCGCATACCAGGTGCCGAACGGTGGCTGAAACTTTCTCCGGCGGGTGATCATCTGGATCGCGACGAACAAGGCCAACGTCGGCAGGGTGATCAGGACCAGGCAGATGCCCAGGTCGAAGACCAGCGACCCCTTGGCCCGCTGGAAGGTCACGATGACGTTGTCGGGGCGGTCGGAGGTCTGACTGGCGTCCCCTACCCGCTCGACGCTGATGTCCCAGCCCTCCAGCGATCCGGTCACTTCCACCCGGGTGGCCTTGTACTGACGGTTCTCACCGGTTCCCACCAGGACATCGGCTTGGATGGTGTCGGTGGTGTACCGGTCGAATGGCCAGTTACCGGGGTCGCCGTGCGCTTCGATGGTGGTGGCTACCTGTGCGGGTGACTTGCCCACCGGGTACTGCAGGTCGCCCAGTTCATTTTCCGGGTAGAAGCGCACCGAGGTGTCCACGGTGAGCACGTTGAGCCGATGGTCGATCATCGAATCGTCGGGCATCACCAGAACTTTCACATCGAGGCGATTTGCAACGGTATGCAGCGCCTCGAAGCGGACCAGGACCACCGTGTCGTCGGTGGTGCCGACGTCGGGTTTGGGCAGCGGCCCCGGCGTGCTGGCCAGCCAGTGGTAACCGACCAGCGAAAAGATGTAGACGACGATGACGCCCACAATGATTGTGGTGTCGAGCACGAGGTGCTTGCGCCGCGACATGTGCTTGGGTTTGGGCCGGGCATTCGCCGGTGGATCCGGGGCGGCGGCCGCACCCGGCGCAGCGTTGTTATCTGCCATCCGCGGTTACCGCCGGAGATCGCACTGATGCGGCCGAGCCCCCGTCACGAGACACGGTGGCAGATCGTAGCAACCGGGGTGCCTTGCGGCGGCGTTTCCAAATCAGTTCGCGACCGGTCCGGTTGCCGGCTAGCGATCTGCCACGCAGCGGAATCCGATATGGGTGGTCGCGGTGTCCCGGGACTGCGGCGAACGGGCCGCCGGCCGGTAGCGGTGGCAATACTCGGGCGCGCACAGGTGCGAACCACCCTTGAGGGTCTGGCTGATGGTCGGATCGGCGGGCCCGGCCGGTGCGCAGCACGCCTTGGGCGGCTGATCGATGCGGTGATGCGCTGAAAACGGGGTTGTGGTCCACTCCCAGACATTGCCGATCATGTCGAACAGGCCGAACCCATTGGCCGGAAAGGTTCCCACCGGCGAGGTCCCGAACCAGCCGAGTGCTCCGTCGTTGCGGTAGGGGAACTTGCCCTGCCAGGTGTTGGCCATCAGTTGTCCGGCGGGCTTCTCTTCGTCGCCCCATGCGTAGGTGGTGGTGGTGGCACCGCGGGCCGCGTACTCCCACTCGGCCTCGGTCGGTAGCCGACGACCCGCCCACCGCGCGTAGGCCGCGGCGTCCGGATAGGCCACCTTCACCACCGGGTGATCGGCCCGGTCGTCGACGTCGCTGTCCGGCCCCCACGGATGACGCCAGCTCGCGCCGGGCGCCCAATCCCACCACTGACGCCAGTCACGTAGGTCGACCGGTCCCGCGGTGGGACGAAACACCATCGCACCCGGACGTAGGTCATCCTGATTGACCCCCGGATACAACGCGGGGTCAAGGGGCTGCTCTGCAACCGTCACATAGCCCGTCGCCGCCACGAACTCCGCGAACTGGGCGTTGGTCACCGGGTAGCGCTCGATCGCGAATGCGTGCACGGACACGCTATGGATCGGCGCTTCCTCCGGGTAAAAGCTCGTCGACCCCATGCGAAACGATCCGCCCGGCAGGTCAACCAATTCGGTCAGCACAACTTCAGGGTATGAGGACGGCAAAGTTTTGCATCAATGCGGATTTCGCCGCAGTGAAGCCAGCCACCCCGGCCGGGCCCTCCAGATGCACGGCCACCAGGTACATCTTGGTGTTGGTCCAGATGTGGGTGATGCGGTCAGCGAACTGGATTGCGCCCGACGGACCCTGCAGAGCGCCGGTCAGCAACTCGCTGCTGTACCCACAGAAGGGTGCCCCCGCGACGGCGAAGTTGAGCCGGCGCATCGAACCTCCCAGATGTGCGGTGTACTCCTGGAAGGCACGCTCTGGCAGCGCGTCGGTTGCGGTGATGGTCACCGTCGCCGCCATCCCATCGGGGCCGGTCAGGTTCAGCGCCGTGTCACCGCTTCCACCACGCGCGGTCCAGCCGTTGGGCACGCTGAGTGTGACTCTGGGGGCGTCCTGGTCCGCCGCCGCGGCCGTGGTGGCCCGGCCCTCCCCCGTCAGCGACGGAGCGCAGCCGACTGTGTGGGGCGGTATTTGTTCCGGCTGGGTCGCTACGACTCCCGGTACTGGTCTAGCGGGGTCGGGATGCACGCCGGGTGAACCCGACCCGCCGCGCTCCGCGCAGGCGGACAAGACGCCGGACAGGCACACCAGGCTCACCACACCCAGAGCCGCGGACAACGATCGGGCCAGCCGGTCAGTCCCTTGAAAAGGCAAGTGCAAGTTCTTTTTCCACGTCTTCATATGGTCGTCCGGATAGGTCAATGGTCACTCGGGCGATGCTTCCGCCAGTGAAGGCAAAGGGCGCCTTGTAGCGACTCGACACTGCAGAACCGCCATTGCGGCCGACGGTGATGCCCGCACCGGCAAGTCCAAACGTTCCGGGGTGGGTCGTCACATCTGCAAGCGAGCCCACCTCGTTGTGGTCGAAGTACATCGTAAGGTCGCCCAGCGGCGTATGGCTGTTGGCCAGCGTGCCCGTCCGCGCATAGCGCACCCCGAACAAGTGATGGCCCAGCGGAATCGGCCCCACCGAGGACAGCAACTGCTGGCGTTCACCGAGGAAGTTGTAGACGTAGTGCAGGCGACCGTCGGCGATGAACAACACGTGACCGCCGTGCGCGCCACCCTGCTTGAACAGCACGCCCTCGGCGCCGGTGGTATTGACGGTGACCTCGGCCACCAAGGCGAACGAGCGGCCGCGAATCTCGGCCCCGGCACCGATGCCGACCTCAGCACAGTCGGGGTAGTAGATGTAGCTCGTGCGTTCGCCGACCAGATACGGGCGCGACCGCATCATCGTCTCCATGATGTTCAGATCACCCAGCGGCAGCCCGTTGTACTTGGCGGCCTCGGAGAACCACAGTGCCTTGAGTTCCTCCAGCTTGTCGGGGTGCTCGGCGGCCAGATCATGGCACTGGCTGCGGTCTTGGGCGATGTGGAACAGTTCCCAGCGGTCGGCGTCGAAATGCGACCATCCCGCCGGGGCCGCGGCGTGCACGGTGTTGGCGAACCAGCCCTCATGCCAGATGCCGCGGGTCCCCAGCATGGCGTAGAACTGGGTCTTCTTGCCGGTATCGGCGGCGGGATCGGTAAGGGCCGCGTTGAAACTCACACCGTCCAGCGGCTTTTGCGCGATGCCCTTGACGACCTCCGGCGGCGTCATGTCCAACAGGTCGTAGACGGTCGGCGTGACATCGCAGACGTTGATGTAGTGGTCCCGGACTTCACCGTGCGCCGCGATCCCGTCGGGCCAGGAGATGGTCGCCGTGTCGGCGATACCGCCCTCATGCGAGGCGTAGCGCTTGAACAGCTTGTAGGGCGTGTTGAAAGCCATCGCCCACCCGATCGGATAGTGGTTGTAGGTCTGGGGCCCGCCGAGGTGGTCGAACAGTTTCATGCTCTCTTCGACGGTGTCGATGTAGCCGTTGAAGAACTTGCCTTCGTTCACCGATCCGTTGGGACCGCCCTCGCCGCTGGCGCCATTGTCGGAGATCACCACGATGATCGTGTTGTCCAGCTCGCCGGATTCCTCGAGATAGTCCAGGATCCGCCCGATCTGCGCATCGGTATAGCTCAGGAAACCGGCGAACACCTCGACCATCCGGCTGAACAGCTTTTTCTCTTCCTCGTTCAGCGAGCCCCAGGGCCGCACCGTGTCCTGCATCGGCCACGACTCGCCCGAGGGGCCTTTGACGTCGAGATAGGGGTTGATCGGCGACAGCTCGGTGTCGGGCGGCACAATGCCCATCGCCTTCTGGTTTTCCAGCACGATCTCGCGGTAACGCTCATAGCCCATGTCGAACTTGCCGGCGTACTTGTCGGCCCATTCCTTGAAGACGTGATGGGGCGCGTGCCCGGCACCCGGGCACACGTAGCTGAACCAGGGCTTGTCAGGCGCGACCACCTTGGCGTCACGCATGAACTGAATCGTCTTGTCGGCAAGGTCCTTCGACAGGTGGTAGCCATCCTCGGGGGTGGCGGGCGGGTTGACCGGATGGTTGTCGTACACCAGGTCGGGGTACCACTGGTCGGTCTCCCCACCCATGAACCCGTAAAACCGCTCGAAGCCGCGCGAGACCGGCCAATGCCGTCGCGTCGCCGCCATGCTGGACTCTTCCATCGGCGTCAGATGCCACTTCCCGATGCAGTAGGTGTTGTAACCACGTTCGGCCAGTACCTCGGACAGCAGCGCCGTATCGGCGGGGATGCGGCCACTGCAGTTGGGGAACCCGTCGGTGAACTCCTCGATGGTCGCCATCCCCACGGTGGTCGCGTTGCGCCCGGTCAGCAGCGACGCGCGCGTCGGCGAGCACAGCGCGGTGGTGTGGAACTGGGTCAGTCGCACGCCGCGTTCGGCGATTCGTGACATGGTCGGCATCTGCACCAGCCCGCCAAAGCAGTCCCAGGTGGCAATTCCGGTGTCATCCCAGACCAGGTACAAGATGTTGGGCGCATTCTCGGGCGCGGTGGGCGCCGCGTACGGACCCCAATCCGCTTCCGAGTCGCGGATATCCAACTCGATCTTGCCCTTGAATTCGGTCGACCCCGTTGTCCCAGTCACCACTGGCCAGCCTCACTCCCGTTGTGGACCTGCTTGCCCTATCTCGTGTGCAGAGTGCACCCGCTGCCAGGGTAGCCAGCCAAATGCAAAATCGCCCGAGACTGCAAGTCTCGGGCGATGTCGCCGGCGCAACGGTTATGAGACCGTCACTTGGCCTTCTCGAGGATTTCGACGAGCCGCCAGCGCTTGGTGGCCGACAGCGGACGCGTCTCCATCAGGGAAACCCGGTCGCCGATGCCGGCGGCGCTGTGCTCGTCGTGCACCTTGACCTTCTTGGTGGTGCGAATGATCTTGCCGTAGAGCGGGTGACGCACGCGGTCTTCGAGCTCGACCACGATGGTCTTCTGCATCTTGTCGCTCACGACGTAGCCGATGCGCGTCTTGCGACGACCGCGCGGCTTAGGAGTGCTCGGCGTGTGCTTGGGACCCTTTTCCTTGGAAGCGCCATCGGCCGCGCCCGCCGCTGCGGACTTGGTGGCCTTCGCGCCAGTCTTCGCCTCTGCCATCACGATTCCTTACCATAGGGTTCGCCGGGTCCAGCCGCCAGACCCAATTCTCGTTCGCGCAACACGGTGTAGACGCGTGCGATTTCCTGACGCACCGTGCGCAGCCGGCGGTTGTTGTTGAGCTGTCCGGTCGCCATCTGGAAACGCAGGTTGAACAGCTCTTCCTTGGATTCGCGCAGACGCTCGGTCAGCTCTTCTTCGGTGAGCTCGCGCAGTTCGCCAGGGGAAATTCCCACTGCCATCAGAACTGCTCCTCTCGGGTGATGATGCGTGCCTTGATCGGCAGCTTGTGGATCGCGCGGGTCAGCGCCGCTCGTGCGATCGCTTCGTTGGGGTAGCTGAGTTCGAACAGCACCCGGCCCGGCTTGACGTTGGCCACCCACCACTCCGGGGAGCCCTTACCCGAACCCATCCGGGTTTCGGCCGGCTTCTTGGTCAGGGGACGGTCCGGGAAGATGTTGATCCACACCTTACCGCCACGCTTGATGTGCCGGTTGATGGCGATACGAGCGGACTCGATCTGCCGGTTGGTGACGTAGGCGTGCTCGAGGGCCTGGATCCCATAGTCGCCGAAGTTCACCGACGTCCCGCCGCTGGCGATGCCACGCTGGCGGGGGTGGTGTTGCTTGCGGTGCTTAACCTTACGGGGAATCAACATGATTTAGCTCTCCGTGCTCTGCGCTTCGGGGGTGGTAGCGCTTTCTGCGGCGGCGGGCTCTTCGCTACCCACGGCACGTCCGGCTTCGGCGCCGGTGGCCGTGGTGCCGGAAGCACCGCTGCGGCGCGGACGGCTGCCCGCCTGCCGCTCGCGGCGCGGACGGTCGGCGCCCGCGGGAACGGCGGCGGCCAATTCGCGCTTGCCGCCGACGATGTCGCCCTTGTAGATCCACACCTTCACACCGATCCGGCCGAAGGTGGTCTTGGCCTCATACAGGCCGTAGTCGATGTCCGCGCGCAGCGTGTGCAGCGGAACCCGGCCCTCGCGGTAGAACTCCGACCGGCTCATCTCCGCGCCACCAAGACGACCCGAGCACTGCACCCGGATGCCCTTGACGTTGGGTTGGCGCATCGCGGACTGGATGGCTTTACGCATCGCCCGGCGGAACGCCACCCGGTTGCTCAGCTGCTCAGCGACCCCTTGGGCCACCAGTTGCGCTTGCGACTCAGGGTTTTTGACTTCGAGGATGTTGAGCTGAACCTGCTTGCCGGTCAGCTTCTCCAGATCCGCACGGATGCGGTCGGCCTCGGTGCCACGGCGGCCAATGACGATGCCCGGACGCGCGGTGTGGATGTCGACCCGGACCCGGTCACGGGTGCGCTCGATCTCCACGTCGGCGATTCCGGCGCGCTCCAGGCCGCTGGACAGCAGCCGACGGATGGCGACGTCTTCCTTGACGTAGTCGGCGTACTGCTTGTCGGCATACCAACGCGACTTCCAGTCGGTGGTGATGCCCAAGCGGAAGCCGTGCGGGTTGATCTTCTGGCCCACTAGTCTGAGCCTCCCTTCGCTTCAGAAGTCTCAGAAGTCTTGGAAGTCTTGGACTCGGCTTTGGTGGCGGCCTTCTTCGCCGGCGCCTTGCTGGCCGAGGACTTCTTCGCGGGCGCCGTTGCGGCGGCCTTGCTGCCCTCGGCGCGGCGAGCCCGCGACGACTTCGAAGACCGCTGGTCCTTGCTCGGCCGGCTCTCCACCACCACGGTGATGTGGCTGGTCCGCTTGCGAATCCGGAACGCGCGTCCCTGCGCCCGCGGGCGGATGCGCTTGGCGGTCGGGCCCTCGTCGGCGTAGACCGTGGCCACGATCAAGGTCGCCGGGTCCAAGCCGTTGTTGTTCTGCGCGTTGGCGGCCGCACTGGCGATCACCTTGGCGACCGGCTCGCTGGCGGCCTGCGGCGCCCAACGCAGGATGTCGAGCGCGTCTGAAACCGACCTGCCACGCACCAGGTCAATTACCCGGCGCGCCTTTCTCGGCGACACCCGCACGAACCGCGCCTTGGCGGTCGCCGACGGGAATTCAGTGGTGGTTGTCATCGATACCCTCTGCTCTTAGCGCGAACGCTCATCGCCGCTTGCTCTTTCGGTCGTCCTTGATGTGCCCCTTGAACGTGCGCGTGGGGGCGAATTCACCGAGCTTGTGACCGACCATCGACTCGGTGACGAACACCGGGACATGCTTGCGGCCGTCGTGCACCGCGAAGGTGTGGCCGATGAAGTCCGGGATGATGGTCGAACGCCGCGACCAGGTCTTGATGACCTGCTTGGTGTTCTTCTCGTTCTGCACGTCGACCTTCTTCAGCAGGTGGTCGTCGACGAACGGGCCCTTCTTCAGGCTGCGTGGCATAGTTCGCTACTCCTCGACTTCCTAGCGCCCGTGCTTCTTGCCGGTGCGCCGGCGTCGGACGATGAGCTTGTTGCTCGCTTTGTTCGGGTTGCGGGTACGGCCTTCTGGCTTGCCCCACGGGCTCACCGGGTGACGGCCACCGGAGGTCTTACCCTCACCACCGCCGTGCGGGTGGTCGACCGGGTTCATCACCACACCACGGACGGACGGGCGCTTGCCCTTCCACCGCATACGACCGGCCTTACCCCAGTTGATGTTTGCCTGCTCGGCGTTGCCCACCTCACCGACCGTGGCGCGGCAGCGAACGTCGACCCGACGGATCTCACCGCTGGGCATACGCAGCGAGGCGTAGCTGGCTTCCTTACCGAGCAACTGGATGCTCGATCCCGCCGAGCGGGCAAGCTTGGCGCCACCGCCGGGCCGCAACTCCACGGCGTGCACCAAGGTGCCGGCCGGGATGTTGCGCAGCGGCAGGTTGTTGCCGGGCTTGATGTCGGCGTTGGCACCCGACTCGACGACGTCGCCCTGGGAAAGACCGTTGGGCGCAATGATGTAGCGCTTCTCGCCGTCGAGGTAATGAAGCAGTGCGATGCGGGCGGTGCGGTTGGGGTCGTACTCGATGTGCGCGACCTTGGCGTTGACCCCGTCCTTGTCGTTACGACGGAAGTCGATCACCCGGTAGGCACGCTTGTGGCCACCACCCTTGTGGCGAGTGGTGATGCGGCCGTGTGCGTTACGCCCGCCATGACCGTGCAGCGGGCGAACCAGCGACTTCTCCGGAGTCGAGCGAGTGATTTCGGCGAAGTCCGACACGCTCGCGCCGCGCCGACCCGGGGTCGTGGGCTTGTACTTGCGAATTGCCATGTCTAATCAGGTCCTTGTCTCGCGCCCGGCTAGGCCGGCGCTCCGAACAGATCGATCGGCTTGCTGCCCGGCTCCAGGGTGACGATGGCGCGCTTGGTGCTCTTGCGCTTGCCGTACCCAGTCCGGGTGCGCTTGCTCTTACCCTGCCGGTTGGCGGTGTTCACCGATGCGACCTTGACCGCAAAGATCTTCTCGATAGCGATCTTGATCTGGGTCTTGTTCGAATCGGGGTGCACCACGAATGTGTACACGTTGTCATCGAGCAGCGCGTAGGACTTCTCCGAAATCACCGGCGCCAGAATGATGTCGCGCGGGTCAACGATGGTCGCCATTAGGCCGAAACCTCCTCGGACGTGTTGGCGGCGATATAGGCGTTGAGCGCCTCAACACTGAAGACCACGTCGTCGGCGCGCAGCACATCGTAGGTGTTGAGCTGGTCCGGGGACAGAATGTGCACACCGGGCAGGTTGCGCACGCTCTTGACGCCGGTCTGGTCATCGCGTCCGATGACCACCAGCACCTGCTTGCGGTCGGTGATGGTGGCCAGGAATGTCTTGGCGCTCTTGGTGGACGGAGTCTGGCCGGCGACCAACTCGGTGACGGCGTGGATACGCCCGTTGCGCGCCCGGTCCGACAACGCCCCGCGCAACGCGGCCGCGATCATCTTCTTGGGGGTGCGCTGGCTGTAGTCGCGCGGTTTCGGACCGTGCACCACACCACCGCCGGTGAACTGCGGGGCCCGCGTCGAACCTTGACGGGCGCGGCCGGTGCCCTTCTGCCGGTATGGCTTACGGCCACCGCCACTGACGTCGCCGCGTGTCTTGGTCGAGTGCGTACCCTGACGGGCCGCTGCACGCTGAGCGGTCACCACCTGGTGCATCAGGGCGATGTTCGCCGGAACATCGAACAGCTCGGCCGGCAGCACGACGGAACCGTCGACCTTGCCGTCCGGCGCCTTGACCTGAATTTCCAAGTCTTTCTGGGCGCTTTGGTTTTGCGCAGCCATTACTTCTCACCTCGTTTGATCGCGCTGCGGACTATTACGAGCCCACCGGTGCGGCCGGGAACCGCGCCCTTGATCAACAACACACCTTGCTCGGCATCGACCTTGTGCACCAACAGGTTCTGCACGGTCACCCGGTCGTTACCCATCCGGCCGGCCATCCGCGTGCCCTTGAAGACGCGCGCGGGAGTGGCACAGCCACCGATGGAACCCGGCCGGCGGTGCACCGCCTGGGCACCGTGGCTGGCGCCCTGGCCGCTGAAGCCGTGACGCTTCATGGTGCCGGCGAAGCCCTTGCCCTTGGAGGTACCGGTGACATCGACGTAGCTGCCGTCGGCGAAGATCTCCGCCGTCAGCTCCTGGCCGACTTCGTACTCGGTGACCGCCTCGGCATCGTCGAGCCGCAGCTCAGCCAGGTGACGCCGGGGGTTGACGCCCGCGGCGGTGTACTGGCCGGTGACCGGCTTGTTGACCTTGCGCGGACTGATTTCGCCGTAGGCCAGCTGCACTGCGCTGTACCCGTCGCGCTCCGGTGTGCGGATACGCGTTACAACGTTCGGCCCCGCCTTGACCACCGTCACAGGTACGACTTTGTTGTTCTCGTCGAAGACCTGCGTCATGCCCAGCTTGGTACCGAGAATGCCCTTTCGTGCCATGCTCTCAGAACCTCCTACTGGATGTTGACGTCGACACTGGCCGGAAGGTCGATGCGCATGAGTGCGTCAACCGTCTTCGGCGTCGGATCGATGATGTCGATCAACCGCTTGTGCGTACGCATCTCGAAGTGCTCCCGCGAGTCCTTGTACTTGTGCGGTGAGCGAATGACGCAGTACACGTTCTTCTCGGTCGGCAACGGCACCGGACCAACCACGCTGGCGCCGGTACGGACCACCGTCTCGACGATCTTGCGCGCCGAAGCGTCAATAGCCTCGTGGTCGTAGGCCTTGAGCCTGATGCGGATCTTCTGTCCCGCCACGCTTCTCCTACCTCACTCTAAAAACTTGAGGCCCGTGTTCGGACCTGGTGCCCCCAGCCCGCCGATCGGCCCGGTCTCTGCCGGGTCGAACTGCGCGCGCTGGATACTGCGCCGCTGTTTACCTGTCGTGGTACACCGGCCCCCGCGGTCGGGCGTGTCACCCGCACGCAGCCTTGTAGGCGCCAAAATCTGGTCGCACTCCAAGGATGGGACCGGACGCGCCCGTGTGGACGCCGGTCGGATGCCCGGCCAGGCGTGAACCCGGCTCAAGACAACCTGAACAGTATGCCTCAGATCAGCGGTTCGGCCAAATCCCAGGTGACGTCACCGACGAACTGGATCATCGGCGCAGCGCGACCCTCCTCGGGCGGCCGTTTGGCCAGCGCCCGGACCGGACCGGATGACCATCGATCATGCCAAGACGACCGACCGGGTGCGCTCACCAACGGCAGCGCGGTGCAACGCCCCGCACCGGTCGGGCCCCGCCTGCCCAACGCCACCCGCCCGTTGTCCAGGGCCGGCGCGGCCGCCGTGGCCGTCTGCTCAGAACTGGCCACAGTTGGGCGCGGCGGGAAGGCCGTTGAATCGGTCGGCGACCCACTGTAGAGCACGCTCGCCGTCCACCCAGAAAGTCAGCGCATGGTTGACCGAGGCCTTGTTGAGAAACGGCGGCTCCTCGTTGGTCCAGAACTCGACCTGTGCACCCTGCGCACACCAATCGCGCCCGAGTTGGCTGGCTTGGGTCCAGGGCGCCAACGGGTCGTAGCGGTTGTTGACGATCAGGACCGGCGCCGACGGCTGGTGCCGTCCGAGTCGCTGGGCTTCGAACAGCGTCTTGAACGGCTCCTCACGGACCAGTTGGTCCAAGTCCTTGGTGAAGTAGCCCCGAAGATGGCGGAACATGAACTTGAACGACGTCTCCTGGACGCACTGGTGACGCGTCTTGGCGAGCAGGTCCTCCCCGCGCGGGGTCATCCGTTCGTGAATCGCATCCGCCAGTTCCGGATAGGCGTAGATGAATCCGTTGATCAGGTAGCCGGCGGCGCCTACCAGTACGTTGCCATCCATATAGGGCAGCATCTCGACGAGATCGGCGGGCGGCGCACCCGCATACGTGCCCACCACATCGAGTTCGGGCGCGTAGCTCGACACGAGTTCTGCCGCCGAGGCCGCGGCCCCACCGCCTTGCGAATACCCCCAGAAGGCAACGGGGCCGTGTGGGTCCAAGGATGTTCCCGGCAGTCGCTGGGCGGCGCGCGCGGCGTCGAGCACCGCGTGCCCCTCGGCCAGCCGATTGACATAGGTATGCGTTCCGGGAGTCCCCAGCCCCTCGTAGTCGGTCATCACGATGGCAAACCCGCGGGCCACCATGGTCGCGACGAACGTCTCTTCGTAGTTGACCATCAGGTCCAGCCACGGCGACCAGTGGATGCCTTGGTTGAAGACCCGCGACAGCGCGCACTGATCCCCCTGCCCGACGGCGCCTGGCGCGTAGCTGAGCAGCGGCCTCGGCCCGCTTCCCGGCCAGGGGTTATCGGGCTCGAAATACGTGCCGGTGACTGCGATCGGGTTTCCCCGGGTGTCGGTGCTGCGGTACATGATGCGAGTTCCGGTTGCCATGATCGCGCCCAGCTGACCGGATGGTTCCAGCACCAGTCGCGATGGCTCGGTGCGGATCACGTCGCCCGGCTCGCCGGGCGGCAGCGGGTCTGGCGGAGTATAGAACTGGTCGTATTGGCTTTGATCGCCTTCGGATTCGAAGCCGCCGTCGGCGCGCGCCGAGTCCGGCGCAACAACGGTGATTGTCGCGCAGGACAACATGGCCACCACCACGACCTGCAGCCGCGATTGAAGGCGACCCCTCGCAGCACGCATACCACGAACGAATAAATCGCGTTTCTCAATTATCATATTTGGCCGATCAATTTTGTGAGCAACAAAAGACATACGGACGACGCTCACTTGAGAAAAATGCATCAGCGATCGATCGCGACCAGGTAATTCAGACGAATCGGACAAGGCCGGCTCGCCCGTGGGCAGCCGATACGACTACGGCGTCTCCGGTCACCGCACGGAGCACAGCAGCGCCGACAGAACGCCCATATTCGGCTATCTAGACGTACTTTCAGCACTACCCGCGCAGGCTGGCCGACCGCCGTCACACCCCCGCTTGTCCGGTCCCGGATCAGCGCAGGGACCGTCATTCAATGCACTCACAACCGCTGTTTTCGCCGTCCGGAGATTACAGTCGACGACCACAAAACAGCCGCACCGATTGCGCCGCCAGTCCCATATCAAACCTCGACGCGGGGGCTATCTGCGGTCTGTCGATTACCGCTTTCATTTCTACCCCAGGGAACGCCGGAGCCCTGGGGGATGACTCCGGGTTGACCCGTTTGCAGGAATTCTATGTTGTTGGGAATGAAGGCAACAAAGTTGTTCACCCTGACTCCAGGAATTGTCACCGTCGGCAACTCCAGGTAGCCGGTGCTGGACACGGTGCTGATGGCGGGGGTCCTAAATCCGACCGCGTCTATTCCACCGACGGTGATCGATCGCGCCTGTAGGGCAGGAAGGTCAAAGCCGCCGACCGTGGTCCCAGCAGGCACCGTCAAGGACGGTATCGTCAACGACGGAATGCCCAACTGCGGCAGACTAAACGCACCCACCGTCGTACCCTCCGCCAACGTCAAAGGCGGAATCGTCAACGACGGAATACCCAACTCCGGCAGACTAAACGCACCCACCGTCGTACCCTCCGCCAACGTCAAAGGCGGAATCGTCAACGACGGAATACCCAACTGCGGCAGATCGAACCCACCCACCACAACATTGGCCGGCGTCGTCGCCGCCGGAATCGTCAACGCCGGCAACGTCACCCCCGGCAAATCAAACCCACCCACCACAACATTCGCCGGCGTCGTCGCCGCCGGAATCGTCAACGCTGGCAACGTCACCCCCGGCAAATCAAACCCACCCACCACAACATTCGCCGGCGTCGTCGCCGCCGGAATCGTCAACGCTGGCAACGTCAGTCAACGCTGGCAACGTCACCCCCGGCAAATCAAACCCACCCACCACAACATTCGCCGGCGTCGTCGCCGCCGGAATCGTCAACGCTGGCAACGTCACCCCCGGCAAATCAAACCCACCCACCACAACATTCGCCGGCGTCGTCGCCGCCGGAATCGTCAACGCCGGCAACGTCACCCCCGGCAAATCAAACCCACCCACCACAACATTCGCCGGCGTCGTCGCCGCCGGAATCGTCAACGCGGGCACCGTAATCGGCGGCAGGCTCAGATTGGGGATGGTAATTCCGGGGATTTCAAGAGGCGGCAGGGTCAGGTCGGGCGTAGTGATGGAGAAGTAGAAATTGCCCTGGCCAACGCCACGATAGAAGATACCGTTGTTCATCTCGCCCGTGTTGAACAGGCCGTTGTTCATGTCGCCGATGTTGAATGCGCCGGTATTGAGGCTGCCCGTGTTGAACCAGCCCGTGTTGGCGGTGCCCGTGTTGAGGGCACCCGTGTTCGATGGGCCGGGGTTGAAGGAACCCATGTTGAAGCTACCGGTGTTGAGGCTGCCGGTGTTCGCGTTGCCGACGTCAAGCAGGCCGGTGTTGAACGATCCCGCATTGAGCAAGCCCGTGTTGGCCTGCCCGGAGTTGAAGAGTCCGGTGCCGTAGGCACCAGAGTTTCCGATGCCGAAGTTCCCGGTACCTGAATTGAACAGGCCGACGTTTCCGGTGCCCGAGTTGAACAGGCCGAAGTTGCCGACGCCGGAGTTCAACCCGCCGATACCAACCTGATTGTCGCCGGTCAGCCCGATGCCGATGTTGTTGTTTCCGGTATTGGCAAATCCAAAGTTGCCGGAACCCGCGTTGGCAAACCCAGTGTTGAGACCGCCCAGGTTCCCCCAGCCCAGGTTATTACCACCACTGTTTGCGCCACCAATGTTGTTGCTACCCAGGTTCGCCCAGCCGGCATTGGAGCTGCCGAGATTTCCGGATCCGAGATTGAAGTTGCCGAGGTTGCCGCTGCCGAGGTTGCCGATGCCGTTGTTCGCGTTACCGACGTTGCCGCTACCGATATTGGCGAGCCCGAAGTTGACAGTGCTGGCGTCTTCCGGTAGCCGCAGCGCCGTGACCGCAGCGGTGACCGTGGTTGCCGGGCGCACCATTTCCGAATGCCGCGATCACCCTGCCCGGCAGGTCCGACAGATTCTGTAGAGGCTGTGCCAGCGGTGTCAGCGATGCTGCCGCCGCTGAAGCACCGGCATGGTAGGTCGCCATCGTTGACACATCCAGCGCCCACATCTGCTCATACTCGGCTTCGACGGCCGCGATCGCCGGCGCGTTTTGGCCGAACAGGTTCGACAGCACCAGCGACACCAGGCTGGAACGGTTAGCCGCGAGCAGGAAGGGCTGCACCATCGCTGACTGCGCAGCGGCGAACTCGGCCACCAACGCCTCAGCCTGGGCGGCGGCCTGTTCGGCATGGGCCGCCGCCGCGTTCAGCCACCCGAGGTAGGAAAGCCGCAGCGGTCCCCATCGCTACCGACGATGCTCCCTGCCACGCGCCACCGACCAGCCCCGAGGTCACCGAAGCGAAAGAGTCTGCCGCGGACTCCAATTCCACGGCCATCCCGCCCCAGGCCGTCGCAGCCGTGCGCATCGGCTCCGCCCCGGGCCCCGTGAATATCAGCGCGGAGTTGACCTCCGGTGGCAACACTGAAAAGTTCATCGCCCAACCCTCCCGGTCTGGCCGCGGGCCAGCACTCGCGCCGAGTACCGCCTTGCTTATCGAATCGACTTCCGAAGCAGCAGCGAAATGACAATGGTCGCCTTCAGCACACTTTCGCTGCATGAATTCCCGCTTGAAAGCGTGATTCAATCCTGGCGCGGGGCCGCCACAAAATTTGGTGTACCAAAAATTCATTCCCCCGACTGCAGATCGAAATATAGCGGCAGCTCACGTTGGGCCGCAAGCGTTTCGGCTGATAGGGCGCGTTATGAACCAGCCCCGTCCATTGCGAGACGCCAGTGTTGCAAACGTGACATCGCGGTCTCCAATTGCGGCTGGAATCTCAAATAACGACGCCTCGTCGCATTGTTTCGGAGTTAGCTTTCCGGCAGGTGTACACCAATTCGCCGTACCGACAAAAGGAGGAATAACTGATGGACGTTACGCGAAATAGGCGACTGTTCACACTCCGCGCGCTGGGCGCCGTGGTAGCCGCCACGATCGCCGCTGCGGCGTTGTCAAGTTGCAGCAGCTCAGGGGATCCAGGCATCCAGGCTCCGACGATACAGGGCGCCGCGAGTTCCGCGGACCTGATTAACGCGGGGTAGCTGCGGGCTAACTCGAGGTCGTTCGCACTCTCATCCGATGCGTTGTTTCTCAGACGCATCGGATGAGAGTTGCGTTTTGATCCGGTTGGCGGGCTATGGGGTGCTGACCGCTGGACCAAGGAAGGGCCGTGCTGATGTTGGCGAGTTTTTCGGTGTTGCCCCCGGAGATCAATTCGGCTCGGTTGTTTGGTGGCGCGGGATCGGCGCCGATGCTGGCCGCCGCGACGGCCTGGGACGGGCTTTCTGCCGAGTTATCCGGTGCGGCTGGCTCCTTCGGGTCGGTCACGTCGGGGTTAGCAGCCGGGGTGTGGCAGGGTCCGGCGTCGGCGGCCATGACGGTGGCGGCCGGCCACTATGTCGGCTGGTTACGCACCTCGGCCCTACATGCCGCGGGGGCGGCCGCCGCCGCGCGCGCAGCGGCGGCCGAATTCGAAGCCGCCCTGGCGGCCACGGTGCATCCGGTCGCGGTCGCGGCCAATCGTGCACAGCTGGCGTCGCTGGTGATGACCAACCTGTTCGGCCAGAACGCGCCGGCGATCGCGGCCGCCGAATCCTCATACGAGCAGATGTGGGCCCAGGATGTCTCGGCCATGGCCGGCTATTACGGCGGCGCCGCGGCGGTGGCCGCTCAGTTGGCACCCTGGAGCCAGCAATTGGGCACGATCGTAGGCGCTGTGGGCGGCAGTGCCGGCGCCGGGCTTTCCCGGGCCTCCGGCCTCAGCGCAACCGCCGCGAACAACAGTTCCATCGGCACGAATGTTGCTGCCGCACAAACGATTGCGGAAGTGATGGGCGGCAGTGGCATTCCGATGCCCTCGCGACGCTACGTGCAACTCGCCAACTCCCTCTATATCGGCCGCAGTGTCGGGGGCGCGGTCGCGCAGGCGTTGTTCACCCCCGAAGGCCTCTACCCGGTGACCGGGGTCAAGAACCTGACGTTTGACACCTCGGTGGCCCGGGGGGGTGGTCATCCTGGAGAGCGCGATCCGCGAGCAGATCACCGCCGGCAACAACGTCACCGTGTTCGGCTACTCCCAGAGCGCTACCATCTCGTCGCTGACGATGACCAAGCTCGCCGCATCGATCAACCCGCCCACGCCAGATCAACTCTCGTTCACGCTGGTGGGTGACCCCAACAATCCCAATGGCGGAGTGGCCACCCGGTTCCCGGGACTGTCGCTGCCGAGTCTGGGGATCACCGCCAGCGGCGCCACACCGGACAATCTCTACCCGACCAGGATTTACACCCTCGAGTACGACGGCGTCGCCGACTTCCCGCGCTACCCGCTCAACCTGGTATCCACCCTCAACGCGCTAGCGGGTGCCTACTACGTGCACACCGACTACTTATTCCTAACTCCCGCCCAGATCGATGCGGCCGTGCACCTGACCAACACGGTGGGCCCGACCATGACCGACTACTACGTGATCCGCACCGAAGACCTCCCGCTGCTCGAACCACTACGAGCACTGCCCGTACTCGGAGACCCGCTCGCCGACCTGGTCCAGCCCAACCTCAAGGTCATCGTCAATCTGGGCTACGGCGACCCCGCCTACGGATACTCGACCTCACCGCCCAACGTCGCTACCCCCTTCGGGCTCTGGCCCGAGGTGAGCCCGCTGACCATCGCCGACGCACTCGCCGCCGGCACCCAGAAAGGAATTCACGACTTCGGCTACCACATCAGCCATCTGGATCTACCGCAGATCACCAACGGGTCCAGTTCACCGGTGGGCAATCCGCAGGCCGCTCCCACCACCGGACCCGCCGCGCCGATGGTCTCGATCAACACCATCATCGACGACCTACAGGCGGCCAATAGCCAGGTTGCCAACACCATCACCGAGGTGGGTGCCGCCAGCTACGCAGCCCTGCTGCCCACTGCCGACATCGCCAATGCCGCCATCACCAGCGTGCCGTCCTATAACATCAACCTCTTCCTCGACGGCATCCAACAAGTCGCCAACGGCGATCCGATGGGTTTCGTCAACGCCGTCGGATACCCCCTGGCGGCGGACGTAGCCCTGATTACCGTGGCCGGCCTCCTGCAAGCCTTCGTCCTGGTAAACGCGGGCCAGGCAATCGCACATGCGATCACCACGCCCATCGGCTGATCAGTTACGGACGCAGATCGGGGACCACGCCGCCCACCCAGCGCCCGGAGTCCGCCACCCGCACGAACCCAGCAGATTGAGACAAAATTGCATTCGCTGAGACAATTTTGTCTCAGATGATGCACTATCGTCTCATGGCACTGGATCACGAACGCCTTCTTCGAGCCGCCGCAGAGTTCCTCGGCCGGAGGCCTAGCGCAACCCAAGACGAGATCGCCGCGGCAATCGGCGTCAGCCGTGCGACATTGCATCGCTACTTCGCCGGCCGCGCCGCGCTGATCGATGCGCTAGAGCAGCTCGCGTTCGGCCAGATGCGCGAAGCGCTGAAAAGCGCTCGCTGGCAAGAGGGATCGGCTACCGAGGCGCTGCGGAGGCTGGTGGCGGCATGCGAATCGGTATCCGAGTACCTGACGTTGCTCTACGCCTACAGTCAGGATTCCGACACCAATGAGCTCAAGCAGGGCTGGCTGGAAATCGACAGCGAGATCAAGGAGCTGTTCCTCCGCGGTCAGCGCCAGGGCGAGTTCCGGCCCGACCTGGCGGCCGGGTGGCTGACCGAAGCGTTCTACAGCCTGGTCTCCGGCGCGGGCTGGTCGATAAACACCGGACGGGCGGCCCCGCGCGACTTTGCGCCCATGATTACCGAACTCCTGCTGCACGGCGTGAGCCACTCCGGTCAGCCGAGCACCAACAATCACCACGCCCCGGAGCGCCGCCGGCTCGGTAGCGAGCCGATGCGGCCGATGATCAACTCGCGGGCTACCCGATGAATTCCGCCGCCCGGTGACCCAGCATCACGATTGTTGCGTGCGGACCACGGCTGGGAATCAGCGGCAGGATGGATCCGTCAACCACCCAAAGGTTTTCGATACCACGCACCCGGCACTCGGGATCGACGACGGCCGTCGGGTCGGCATCGACACCCATCGGTGCGCTACCGCACAGATGCTGCGATGTCGACCATCCCGGCTCCCCCGCCACTGCCGACCCCGCTAACTCGCGCGCCAACTCGGTCCCCCGCTGCAGAGCCGCGACATCGGCCGGCTCACTGTCGTAGTGGTGTCCGATCCGGGGAGGCACTGAAGGGTCGGGCGATGCCAAGGTGACCCGGGCGCGAGACCGCGGTCGCATCAGCGCCACTCCGAGGTGCGGCCAGTCCCGATGCCCCTTAGCAGCTGCGCCCGCCATTGCTTCGAATCCTGTTGTGTATGGCCTAATTTCGATGCCGTCAGCGGTATTGAGTACCGCCTCCAACACCGGCCGTCCGGCGGCGACGGTCCATGTGGTCGGCAACGCCCATTCAGGATGGTCGCTGCAATTCATCCCGACGGGCAACGCCTGCACCACCGGGACCCCGGCGGCCCGCAGCATCGCATGGTCGCCGATACCCGAGAGCATCAGCAGGTGTGCGGATCCAATTGCTCCGGCACAAAGCACAATTCGATCCGCCCACAGAGTCATCGGCCCCCTCGGACCGACGGCATCGACGCCCACCGCGGTCGCGGCGGAAAAGCGCACTTGCTGGGCCCGGGTTTCTTCCAGCAGGGTCAGGTTGGGGCGGCCCAGCGCCGGCAGCAGATATGCGACCCCCGACCCGGTCCGTACCCCGTCAACGATGTTCAGCGGGACCGCGCCCACGCCCGCGGCGATATCCGGACCAACATCGTTGAGATCGGCGATCCAGCCGAACCCGGCACGCTGAGCGGCCGTGACGAATCGCTGCGTGACTCCGGTCTGATCGCGGGTCCGGCGCACCGGAATGGGACCCGTGCGGCCATGCACGGGCGTGTCGAAGTCCAGGTCGGTCTCGATCGCCCGGAAGTGTGGGAGCACCTGCGACCATGACCAGCCCGGTATCGCGGCACCATCGAAATCCCGCGCCAGCCCGCGGCAGAAGTACCCGCCGTTGACCGCCCCAGAGCCGCCAAGTGTCGCCCCGCGCAGGATCGGAGTTCGACGAACTGGATGATCCGTGAGCTGGCTCTGATAGCGCTGAACCAACGGACTGTCAGCACTGATCGGTAGCTGCAGCCCGTTGGCAGTTTGAGCCAGCAACCGTGGATCAGCAAGGCCGGGCCCCGCCTCGACCAACGTCACCGCGCAACTCGGATCGGCGGAAAGACGCGCGGCCAGGACCGATCCGGCGCTTCCGGCGCCGACGATCAGGACATCACTGTGGCGCAGCGCCGCGGTCAAGGCCGCCGTTACCGTCGGATCTGCGGCTTGAGCGCGCCCGCGTTGCGTTCACGCATCACCCCGTACCACAGGCCGAGCCCGTAGGCGAGGTCGTCAATGCGCTTGAGCAGTAGGTAGGTCAGCAACCCAATCGGTTCGGAGTCGCCGTCGGGGTCCTCTCTGCGGCGCAGCCAGTCGACCACACCGTCGATGACCGCAGCCACCAGCACGACCCGCCTACAGTGCCGGGACACAATGACTGCGATCAATGTCACCGGCCAGTAATGCCGGCAAATGGCCGACGCCAACTGCAGTGCGGCCGACCATAATCCGCGCGCCGCGACCACCACCACATCCCACGATGAGGTTTGGGCACTACGCAGTGCCGTGGCAATTCGCCGGCCCGTCAACACCGCGATGATCAGCGAGGCCAGCTGCGTTGCTCGGGTACCCAGCGACATCAGCACCCAGGCAGTCAGGGCCCAGCCGGAAATCACCAACGGCGCGGTCTTGTCCGGGTGGCGCACCGACAGCGGCGCCGCCGACCCCCCGTAGAACGCCTTGCGCGCGATCCAGGCACGCAATTGGGTCCGATGCTCATGACCAACCAGTGCAATCGGCTCGTAGCGCAGCCGGGCACCGGACTCGATAAGGCGCCAGCACAGATCGACGTCCTCACCGGAGTGCATGGTTTCGTCGAACCCGCCGACCTGACGGATGGCGGAGCAACGGCAGATGATCGCGGCGCTGGGAACGTAGGACACCGGGCTGTGCGGCAATATCGGCGCTTCCCGCTGACCAAGGTCCAGCGATGAACGCACGGCCTCATAGCGGGCCACCAGATTCTCACTCGGCGCCAGGCCCACAATGCGAGGCGCGACCAACGCCACGGTGGGATCGCAGAAGTGCCCGAGCAGGGCCTCGAGCCAGCCGCGGCGTGGCGCCACGTCGGAATCCAGAAATGCCACGAACTCGGTCGTGCAGGCTGCCAACCCGGTGTTGCGAGCGGCGGCCGGCCCCTTGCTGCGCCGGTGGTGCAGCACTTCGATATCGCAGTGCGCCCCCGCGAAGTCCTCCAGCTCGACCGGGCTCGACGACCCGTCATCCACCACGATCACGCGCAGGCCACGCAGTGAGGCAACCAGCCGGCGCACGCCGGATGCATTGTCTCGCACCGGTATCACGACAGTGACATCGCGATGCGATGGCCCGCTCGCCGGCCGGGGATGCGCTACCGTCGCGTCCAACAGCGTGCGGGCCAGCTCAGCGCTGATGTCGTCGCGAACCTTCAGACGGCCGTCACAGAGCATGTCCTGGGCGGCAGGCGCCAGACGTAGCAATCGGGTCGGCGACCCACCGAGCAGGGCCGACCCGCCGCCGAGCACCCGCACGCGACGGTCAACCTGAACCGCGAACCCGTCAGGTAGTCGGGGTTGCGTCATGTCAGCATCCCGTCGGGCCCGGGGGTCCACCGGGCAATTCGAGACACGCAATCATCGACCATCTCTGCGAAGATTCGCCTTCCCTCTACTGCGGTCGCCGTGGTCGGATCGCCCAGCACACCTATCGGGCTGACCGCCGCGACGCCACCGCGGCGCAACGACGGCAGCAATTCGGCCAGCGGCGCCGCGTTCCCCGCACTCAGCCGGTCGGTCAGCACCACCTCCGGTGAAATATGCAGCAACACTGATGTTTCAGTATGGCCGGCATGAGCGTCACCGCCCGCCGAGCCACAGGCAGACCATCCGGCGTCGCGACCTTCGGCGCGCAGCTGCCGAACCGCACCACGCAAGGCCTCGACATTGCCACCGTGCCCGTTGACGAAAACCAGCCGATCAGCCCAGCAGGCGGCCGACCTCCCGTACTCGAGCAGCAGCACCCTCAGAGCCTCGGCGCCGATCGAGATCGTTCCGGCAAAACTCTGATGCTCACCGCTGGCACCGTATGCGATCGGGGGCGCCAACAGCCAACCGGGTTGACACTGAGTCAGGCGGCCGTGCATGCGCGTGGCAACCGCCCGGCCGACCGCGGTCGCGATCCGGGTGTCGGTATCCAACGGCAGGTGCGGTCCGTGCTGTTCAGTTGACCCCAGCGGGATCAATATTGACGGCGAGGTGCTTGGTAGCTGGCTCGACGTCGAAGTCCCCAATTCGCCGAGTACGGGCACTCGCCGATGGTAGGACGAATTCACCTGGCGTGCACCGATTGTTACCTTTTCTACGGATTTTTTTCTTCGGGTCGACGCCTGACCGGCCCGAACTCAACTCGCCGGACCGGCGGCGGCGCCCGACCTCACAGATTCTTGATACGGCCGCTCAACTTTGTGGTAAGGCAGGCCCGGATTCCTACCCGCCCAGGCGCCGGACGAAATCGGCGGGGATCAGAATGTCGTCTGACCGCAGGTCATGGATCGAACTATGGCCCAGACCCATCAGCGCCGAGTCGATGCCGCCGCGCAGAATGTCAAGGACGTTCTCGACGCCGGCCTGACCGTTGGCGGCCAGTCCCCACAGGTAGGCGCGGCCAACCAGCACCGCCCGGGCACCCAGCGCAACCGCCTTGACCACGTCGCTCCCCCGCCGGATGCCGCCATCCAGCAGCACCTCGACCTGGTCGCCGACCGCTGCCGCCACGGCGGGCAGGGCCCGAATCGACGCCGGCGTCCCATCGAGGTTGTTTCCACCGTGGTTGGACACCGAAATCGCCGAAACTCCAGCGTCAACAGCCCGTTTGGCGTCGTCGACCCGCATGACCCCCTTGAGCATGAAAGGTCCACCCCATAGCTCACGCAACCAGGCAATGTCATCCCAGGTCGGTGGCGGGGTGCCCATCCATTCTCCGTACGCGGCGAAAAACGCGGGACCGGGTTCGCCGCGCCGCCCCTGATTTGGCACCCGCAGATCCGGTGGCCGCAATGTTTTACCGAACTTCCACAGCCACCTGGGGCGAACAATCGCCTCCGGCGACAGGCGCAGGATGGTCCGCAGGTTCATCTGTTCGGGGATCTTGGGGCTGCCCCAGTCACGCCCGTGGGAGAACGTCCAGTCCGTGGTGACGATCAGGCCCACCGCTCCGGCCTGACGGGCCCGCTCGACACGCTCGGCAATCGCGTCGCGCCCGCCGAGCCAGTAGATCTGAAAGAAGATTTTGGGGTTGGCGGCGATGACATCTTCGATCGTCTTGCTGGCAAACGACGACAGGCCCATCGCCGTGCCACGTGCGGCCGCTGCGCGGGCAACGGCCACCTCACCGTCGGGATGCACCGCTTGAACGCCGGTGGGCGAGATGAGAACAGGCATCGAAATATCCTGTCCCATAACGGTGGTCGACATATCGCGCTTTTCAGCTGCGCCGATGACATGCGGTGCGAAGCCGAGTTCGCTAAACGCCGCCACATTGTCGGCCACCGTTATTCCCTTTTCGCTGGCCGAAATCAGGGATGAGTAAACAGATTTCGGGAGACGCCGTTTCGCCCTCTGCTGGGCGATGGCGACCGTTTCAAACCACTCATCGGCCATGACTACACGGGACTTTCGTTGCACAGGCGCGCGGGCGGGCGCGTCGTCAGCGTCAGGGGCACCGGCGCGCTCACTCGGCTGCCCCGCGAGTGATCCACCCGCGGACGCGGCGCATGGCGCTCCTGCGCCAGTGCCGGCGCACCGTACCCCTGGACGCACTCGGGGTCGGGCCCATCGAGCGGAAGACCGGTAAAGAACTTGGCTGCCATGCAACCGCCGCGGCAGCTGTCGTAGTGCTCACAACTGCCGCAGGCGCCCGCCGACTGCGGCTCCCGCAGCTGCCGGAACAACGGCGCGTTCTTCCAGACCTGGTCAAAACCGCCGTCGGTCAGGACGTTTCCAGCTAGGAAGCGGTCGTGGATGGCGAACGGGCAGGCGTATACGTCACCCACCGGATCGATCAGGCACACCACCCGCCCGGCTCCACACATGTTCAGACCGGCCAGCGCGCCCGAGGACCCCAGGGGCGCCAGGTGAAAGAACGAATCACCGGTCAGTCCCCGTTCGCCCTTGGCGACCAACCAGTCGTAGAGCGCGACCTGCTGGGCCGCGGTGGGGTGCAATTCCTCCCAGACGTCCGCACCGCGCCCCGACGGCCGTAGCCGGGTGATCCGCAGCGTGGCACCGTAGCGGTCCGCCAGCGCGGCGAAATCATCGAGTTGGCCGACGTTGTGCCGGGTCACCACCACGGAGATCTTCGCGTCGGCGAAACCCGCGGCCGCCAGGTTCTCGAGCGCGCGCACCGCCATGGCGAACGATCCGGCACCCCGGACGGCGTCATTGACTTCGGCGGTCGCGCCGTCGAGCGAGATCTGGACATCGACGTAGTCGCTGGCAGCTAGCCGCGCGGCGACCTCCGGGTTGATCCGAACCCCGTTGGTAGAGAACTTCACTCCGACGTGGTGTGCGGTGGCGTAGTCCACCAGCTCCCAAAAGTCCGGACGCACCGTGGGTTCGCCACCACCGATGTTCACGTAGAACACCTGCATGCGTTCCAACTCGTCGATGATGTCCTGGCATTGCCGGGTGGACAACTCACCCGGATCCCTCTTGCCTGAGGACGAAAGGCAATGCACGCAGGCCAGATTGCAGGCGTAGGTCAGTTCCCACGTCAGACAAATCGGCGCGTCGAGCCCATGCTCGAACTGCTCGATCAGCCGCGGTACTGCGGTCGTCATTGATCAGCCTCCTGGGGAACCAGCATGTGAGAGCCGGCCAGAACCGACAACGCGTGCAAGTAGGGAGCGTGTTCGGAGTCATCAACCCCCGCGGCGCGGCAGGCCGAGCGAACATCGGGATGGTCGGCCAGTGACCGAACGACCGCCAAGATGGTGCGATTTTTCAGAAATGACAGCTTGCGGGTGCCGAAGTGATAAAGCAGCGCTCCAAACGGCTCCGGCCGCACCGCCACTTGCGCGTGCAGCCGCCAGCCCCGATCAGGGTCGAAAGCCCCGGCCCCGGCCGCCGCCTGCGCCGGCGCGGGCACGGTCAGTAGACCCCGCACATGCCGTCGATGGACACCTCTTCGACCAGCGACTCGGTGACCAGCTCGGCAGTCTCGGCTTCAGTTTCGCGGTCCATGTGAGTTGCCTTTCGTCATGGGCGTTAACAATGAGGTGACAATGAGCGGTGGCGCTAGTCACAGTCACAGTCAGCGTCAGCGTCAGCGTCAGCGTCAGCGTCAGCGTCAGCGTCAGCGTCAGCGTCAGCGTCAGCGTCAGCGTCAGCGTCAGCGTCAGCGTCAGCGATGCCAGAATATGGCATCGAGTGCCGAAATGGAAGGGTGGAACCGATGGCGCATGAGTCGCGGGCCGGTCGGCGCCCCTCGACGACCAAGCGCCACATCGCCGACGTTGCCATCGACTTGTTCGCCGCCCGCACCTTCGCCGAGGTCAGCGTCGACGACGTTGCCCAAGCCGCCGGCATCGCCCGACGCACCCTGTTCCGCTACTACGCCTCGAAGAACGCGATCCCCTGGGGCGACTTCGACACCCACCTTGCCCAGCTGCAGGATCTGCTCGAGCGCATCGACGGGCACGTTCGGTTGGGCAAAGCGCTGCGGGAGGCGCTGTTGGCGTTCAACACCTACGACGAATCCGAGACCATTCGGCATCGCCAGCGGATGCGCATCATTCTGCAAACCGCTGAGCTGCAGGCGTATTCGATGACGATGTATGCCGGCTGGCGTGCGGTGATCGCCGGTTTCGTGGCCCGACGACTCAGTGTCAAACCCACCGACCTGGTGCCCCAGACGGTTGCCTGGACGATGCTCGGCGTCGCGTTGAGCGCCTACGAACACTGGCTCAGCGACGAATCCGTCTCGTTACCGGAAGCGCTCGGGAATGCCTTCGACGTCGTTGGCGCCGGCTTGGAGAAGCCGGACTGATGCAGGAGGCAAAGAGTGGGGGTATCGAGCATCTGCTGCACACCCTGCGGTCACAGGGCCGGTTCTGCGCCCGATCCGGATCGCCGATGTATGGCGAGTTGTTTGAATTGGTCGCCGCCGATGTCGAAGCGGGCGGCGTATTCGCCCCCATCCTGGCCGGCCACGAGGACGACCCGTCCCGGTATGCCACCCCGCTGCGGCTGCTCGGCGGCCTGCACCGAATGGTGCTCGACGGCCGGGCACCCACGTTGCGCCGCTGGTATCCCAGCACTGACGGCAGCTGGGACGCCAAGAGCGCCTGGCCCGAAATCGAACTCGTCGCGGCCAACCACACCGAAGCCTTGCGCGGCGCTCTTGACCAGCCCCCACAGACCAACGAAGTCGGCCGGTCGGCGGCACTGATCGGCGGCCTGCTGCACATTCGCCACGAATTCAACTTTCCGGTAAGACTTTTCGAGATTGGGGCCAGTGCCGGACTGAACCTGCGGGCTGACCGCTACCACTACCGCTACGCCGGAATGACGTGGGGCCCGATCGACTCCCCGGTGATTATCGAAGATGCTTGGCGCGGTGAGTTGCCGCCCGCGCTGGCACTACAGATCGTCCAACGTCACGGCTACGACATCGCACCCATCGATATCTGCGGCACTGACGGCGAAATGACCGTGTTGAGCTATGTCTGGCCCGACCAGCACGCCCGGATGAAGCGGCTGCGCGGCGCGATCGCCGTCGCGCGGGACGTCCCGGCACAGCTCGAACGCAAGACCGCCGCCGACGGCGCCGCCGGGCTGACGCTGCAAGACGAAACGCTGACGGTGTTGTGGCATTCGATCACCTGGCAATACCTGGCCGCCCAGGAGCGTGCCGCGATCCGCGACCGAGTCGCGGAGCTGGGCGCACAGGCCGGCCCCCGCTCACCCTTCGCCCACCTCACCCTCGAGCCCGCACGCGACGAGGGCGGTCGGCTCAAGTTCCTGGTACGTCTGGCCAGCTGGCCGTCCGGCGAGGCCCGGGTTCTAGGCCAATGCCATCCGCACGGGCCACCGGTGAACTGGCAGTAGCTTTCTCGGCGCGCCATCGCCCAGATTTCGTTAGCGTCGGCCACCGCACAAGCGGGCCACCCGGGCCGGCGCCAGGCGCCGGTATCCGCGCGGATGTCTAGCCCTGCGATTCGTCCAGCATCTCGGAGATGGGCACGGCGGCGGCGATTTTGGCACGTACCTTCATGACCTTGCCCGGCACCCCGCCACCGACCACGCCAACGAGCACACCATCACGCTCGTAGTAGGCAAGGAACTTTCGTCCGTCGTCCTCGACCAGGTGCACCACATCGGTCGAATGCGGCTCACCAAGGCATTGGATCTTGACGTCGTACTGGTCACTCCAGAAGTAGGGCACCACCACGTTCGAGGACACTTCGCGCCCCAACATCGCCGGCACCACTACCCGTGCCTGATCGGCTACATTGCTCCAATGTTCCACGCGGACTTGGTGTCCCATTTGATCCCGCCAGGATGCAACATCACCGAGCGCCCACACGTTGGGCGCGCTGGTACGTCCGGCGGCGTCACAAACCACGCCGTTATCGACCGCGATGCCGCTACCGTCGAGCCACCCGGTCGCCGGGTGCGAACCGATGCCGACAACCACCAGATCGGCGTCGAGTTGCGTGCCGTCGGCCAGCACCACGGTGTCGACATGGCCGTCGCCGCGGACCTCAGCCACCCCAACCCCGGTGCGAACATCGACGCCCTCACTACGATGCAGCCGCGCCACCAGCTCGCCGATCTGCTCGCCGAGCACCGCCGCCAGCGGCGTTGGCTGTGGTTCGACCAGCACCACCTCCACCCCGAGACCACGCAGACTGGCCGCCACCTCACACCCGATGAAACCGGCACCAATCACGACCGCGCGCTTGGCGGCCGAGGCGTGGCTGCGCAGCGCCATACATTCGTCAAACGAGCGCAGCACCCGAATGCCCTCGAGTTCGGGGAAGGCCGGAATGCGCCGGGGCACCAATCCGGTTGCGATAACCAGCTCGTCGTAGCCGAGCACCGTCCCGTCGGCCAGCGTCACGGTTTGCGCGGCGGTGTCCAAGCCGGTTGCCGCCGAGCCCAGCCGCAGGGTGATGCCCTTCTCGTCGTACCACTCGCGTGGCTTGAGCGACACGTCGTCGACCTCACTGCGCAGCACCTCTTTGGACAGCGGCGGTCGGTCATAGGGCAGGTGCACCTCGTCGCTGACGATCGTGAGCTGACCCTCATAGCCGGCCCGACGCAGCTGCTCGGCGGTGCGGGCGGCCGCCAGCCCGCCGCCGATGATCACAATCCCGTTGGCCGCCGTGGCGCCGGGATCCTGGGTCACGCCTTCACTACTGGTCACGTGGTGTTCATACACGATGGCGTGTCAGTACTTCAAGGCGCCCTTGTCAACGGGGATCTGTGCCCCGCTCAGCGTGCCAGAGCCGTCGCCGGCCAGCCAGACCACGACATCGGAGACCTCCTCGGAGGTCATTAAACCTTTGTACTGCAATGGCATTGGCGGGAAGCTATGCAAGAAGCGGGGATGCTCGCCGAATACCTGCATCATCACGTCCGGCTCGATCATCGGCGTCTCGACCGAGTACGGATGAATGGAGTTGACCCGGATGTCGTACTCGCCGAGTTCGATGGCCAGGGTGTTCGTCAGCGCCACGAGCCCGTGCTTGCTCGCCGCATAGTGACCGTTGCCCGGTGTGGCCTTCAAACCTGCCGACGAGCTGACGACGATGATCGACCCGCCATTGCCAGCCTCGATCATCGCGGGCACCGCCGCGCGCAGCGTTCGCCAGGTGCCGCTGAGGTTGACGCCGATCACGGTGTCCCACTGCTCATCGGTGAGTTCCCAGAGCCTGCCCCAGCCCAACACCCCGGCATTGGCTACCACCACGTCAAGCCGACCGAATTCCTCGACCCAATCGGCGACCAGTTGCTGCAACGCCGCACTGTCGCGGACATCCGCCTGGCGCGCTAGTACCTTGCGACCTTCGCTCTCCACCGCGCGGATCGTCTCGCTGAGGTCTGCCGCGGTGGCCGGTGCGTAGGTGATGCTCTCGGATACCGGTCCGCAGATGTCCATGGCGATGATGTCGGCACCCTCGCGCGCCAACCGCACCGCATGCGATCGCCCCTGCGCGCGCGCGGCCCCGGTGACTAAGGCCACCCGTCCATCCAGTGATCCAGTCTGTGCAGCCACGTACACCCCTCTCGCCGAATGTCAGGCTAGCAGCGAAACTGAAACGTGTTCTAACGCGCCCGCCGGCGCTGGCATGTCGTGGCGCCCGGCACGCCACCGGCCCGACGCGCCTGGCGGGGCGCCAGGATTCGGCTCAGATCTCGGAGATGATCTGGGCACGCCTGCTGGCGTACTCCTGCGCGTTCAGCGCCCCACTGGCATGCAGCGATTCCAGCTCTTGGAGGCGCTCGGCGATGGAGGCTTGTGGGGTCGCACTCGGCTGGGCCGCACCCGCGGGCATCTGCTGCTGGGCCGCACGGCGCACCACCGCTTGGATCTGTTGGCGCAGGACCGGATTCGATCGGATGTCCACCATCCGGTTTAGCGGAATCCCGTTGGCCTTGAGGATCTGCAGAATCTCCATCAACGGACCGGCCTGTCCGCTGAGGTCGTATGTCCTGTTGTCTTCTGCGACGGTGAACTGTGCCGGGACCAGGCCGTTGACCAGCGCACTGCGCTCCCAGTCGATCAGGTATTCCCGAGTGGCGGGGTTGACCAGCACGACGAGTTTGCGCGCGGTGAGGTTGCCGAGGCGGGTCACGCTGGCGATGACCCGGTCTTCGCTGTCGAACGCCGCGATCCCAGGACCCGAGATATGCAGGTGGACCTTCACCAGGGGGCGGTCGTTGATCCGGGTGCCGGTCTCGGTCAGGCCGGTGATTTGGGCCAGCGCCAACACTCCGCTCTGCTCGAGCTCAGCGGACTTGGCCGCCGATTTCGCGCCGAAACTGGTCAGCGCCAGCGCAATCAACACATCGGCCACGGTGATGAGCAGGCCCACATACAACATCCACGACAACAGGCTGCCCACGTCGAGGGCAAAGTAGACGATCAGGAAAATCGGCCCGACCAGACCGCCGCAAAGCAGCACCAGCAACTGCATCTTCAGGTAGCGCGCCAGCATCTTGTTCTCCTCGGGTCGCCGGGAAATTGATGCCAGATTAGCGCCCTTTGAACTGGGCGAAGACCAAACACGACCGTCGGGTGGCGCCGGTGCCGCGATCGATGGCCGCCGACCGCGCACGTTGCACGGCGGCAAAGGTGATCCGGTTCTGGTGCAGGCAATTCGGCGGCGGGCAGACAAACACCAGGCCCGGATAGCCGATCTCGGCTATCCGGGCCTGGTTTTGACTGGTGCTGGATCCGGTTGGATCTACTTGATGATCTTGACGACCCGGCCGGCGCCGACGGTGCGGCCACCTTCACGGATCGCGAAGCGCAGACCGTCGTCCATGGCGACGGGCTGGATCAGCTTCACCGAGATGTTGGTGTTGTCACCGGGCATCACCATTTCGGTGCCCTCCGGCAGCGTCACCACACCGGTCACGTCGGTGGTGCGGAAGTAGAACTGCGGACGGTAGTTGTTGAAGAACGGCGTGTGCCGACCGCCCTCGTCCTTGGACAGGATGTAGACCTGGCCCTCGAACTCGGTGTGCGGTGTGGTGGTGCCGGGCTTGACGACGACCTGACCGCGCTCGACGTCCTCACGCTTGATACCACGCAGCAGCAGACCGACGTTGTCACCGGCCTGGCCCTGGTCCAGCAGCTTGCGGAACATCTCCACACCGGTGACCGTGGTCTTGGTGCTGGTCGGACGGATGCCGACGATCTCGACTTCCTCGTTCACGTTGATGATGCCGCGCTCCACACGACCGGTAACCACGGTGCCGCGGCCGGTGATGGTGAAGACGTCCTCGACGGGCATCAGGAACGGGCGGTCGGTCTCGCGGACCGGGTCCGGGATCGACTCGTCCACCGCGTCCATCAGCTGCTCGACGGACTCGACCCACTTCGGGTCGCCCTCGAGCGCCTTGAGCGCCGATACCCGCACCACCGGTGCGTCCTCGTCGAACTCCTGGGCGGCCAGCAACTCGCGGACCTCCATCTCGACCAGCTCGAGCAGCTCCTCATCGTCGACCGCGTCAGACTTGTTGAGCGCGACCAGGATGTAGGGCACACCCACCTGGCGAGCGAGCAGCACGTGCTCACGGGTCTGCGGCATCGGACCATCGGTGGCCGCAACCACCAGAATCGCGCCGTCCATCTGAGCCGCACCGGTGATCATGTTCTTGATGTAGTCGGCGTGACCCGGAGCATCGACGTGGGCGTAGTGCCGCTTCTCCGTCTGGTACTCCACGTGGGAGATGTTGATGGTGATACCACGCTGACGCTCTTCGGGCGCGTTGTCGATCTGATCGAACGCGCGCGACTCGTTCAGCTCCGGGTACTTGTCGTGCAACACCTTGGTGATAGCCGCGGTCAGCGTGGTCTTGCCGTGGTCAACGTGACCGATGGTCCCGATGTTGACGTGGGGCTTGGTCCGCTGGAACTTCGCCTTCGCCACTTCTGTGTCCTCCTGGACTGTTGGTGCTTAAAAAAGCAGTGTGTTGTTGATGTTTTCACTTATGCCGCGGAGTAACCGAGCCAGGTTACTCCCTGCCACCCTGGTGCCTTGCTCGGGTTCCCAACTCATACCGCCAGGCTCCCGGCTTGCCGGCCTTTACCTACTGCTGGGCTCCGTGCTCGTGGCTCACTCGCCCGTCGCCTTCGCGATGATCTCCTTCGACACGTTCGCCGGAACTTCGGCGTACGAGTCGAACACCATGGAGTAGTTCGCACGGCCTTGAGTCTTGGACCGCAGGTCGCCGACATAGCCGAACATCTCCGACAGCGGCACGTGCGCCTTGACGACGCGAGCACCACTCCGCTCCTCCATGGCCTGAATCTGACCACGGCGGGAGTTCAGGTCGCCGATCACATCGCCCATGTAGTCCTCGGGCGTGGTGACCTCGACGGCCATGATCGGTTCCAGGATCACCGGGTGCGCCGCTGCCGCGGCCTTCTTGAGCACCTGTGAACCAGCGATCTTGAATGCCATTTCCGAGGAGTCGACCTCGTGGAAGGCGCCGTCAAGCAGGGTGACCTTCAGGTTCACCAGCGGGTAGCCGGCCAGGACGCCGTACTGCATCGCATCCTGCGCACCGGCGTCGACCGACGGAATGTACTCCCGCGGGATACGACCACCGGTGACCTTGCTCTCGAATTCGTAAGTTGCACCGTCTTCGCCGGTGAACGGCTCGATACTGATCAGCACCTTGGCGAACTGACCGGAGCCACCCGTCTGCTTCTTGTGGGTGAACTCGACCTTTTCCACCAGCCGCTTGATGGTCTCCTTGTAGGCGACCTGCGGCTTGCCGACGTTGGCCTCGACCTTGAATTCCCGGCGCATGCGGTCCACCAGGATGTCCAGGTGCAACTCGCCCATACCGCCGATGACGGTTTGGCCGGTCTCTTGATCCAGGTGCACCTTGAAGGTGGGGTCCTCCTCGGCGAGCTTCTGGATCGACAGACTGAGCTTCTCCTGGTCGCTCTTGGTCTTGGGCTCGATCGCGACCTCGATAACGGGATCGGGGAAGGTCATCGACTCGAGCACGATCTGGTTGTTCGGATCGCTCAGCGTGTCACCGGTGGTGGTGTCTTTGAGGCCGATCACCGCGTAGATGTGACCCGCCGACGCGGTCTCCACCGGGTTCTCCTTGTTGGAGTGCATCTGGAAGAGCTTGCCCAGACGTTCCTTCTTGCCCTTGGTGGAGTTGATGACCTGGCTGCCAGAGTCAACCTTGCCCGAGTACACCCGGACGTAGGTGAGCTTGCCGAAGAAGGGGTGCGTGGCGACCTTGAATGCCAGCGCCGAGAATGGCTCGTCGGTCGAGGGCTTGCGCACGACCTCCTCGTCCTCTTTGCCCGGCACGTGGCCGATGGCGGCCGGCACGTCCAGCGGGGAGGGCAGGTAGTCGATGACGGCGTCCAGCATCGGCTGCACACCCTTGTTCTTGAACGCGCTGCCACACAACACCGGATAGGCCTCCGAGGTGATGGTCAGCTTGCGGATCGCGCCCTTGATCTCGGCTTCGGTGAGCTCTTCGCCGCCGAGGTACTTCTCCAGCAGCGCTTCGTCGGTTTCGGCGACGGCCTCGAGCAGCTTGGTGCGGTACTCGTCGGCCTTCTCCTGCAAGTCCGCGGGGATGTCGACGACGTCGTACTTCTCGCCGAGCTTGGCGTCGGCGCTCCACACCTTGGCCTTCATCTCGACCAGGTCCACGACGCCTTCGAAGTCGCCCTCGGAACCGACCGGCAGCTGGATCGGGATGACGTTGGCGCCCAGCCGCTCCTCCATGGTGCGCACGGAGAAGTAGAAGTCGGCGCCGATCTTGTCCATCTTGTTGACGAAGCAGATGCGCGGGACGTCGTACTTGTCGGCTTGGCGCCACACCTGCTCGGACTGCGGCTCGACACCTTCCTTGCCGTCGAACACGGCCACGGCACCATCGAGCACACGCAGGCTGCGCTCCACCTCAACGGTGAAGTCGACGTGGCCCGGGGTGTCGATGATGTTGATCTGGTTGTCGTTCCAGAAACAGGTGGTGGCCGCGGAGGTGATGGTGATCCCGCGTTCCTGCTCCTGTTCCATCCAGTCCATGGTGGCGGCGCCGTCGTGCACCTCACCGATCTTGTAGCTGATACCGGTGTAGTAGAGGATGCGCTCGGTCGTCGTGGTCTTGCCAGCGTCGATGTGCGCCATGATGCCGATGTTGCGGACCTTGGTCAGGTCGGTCAGCACGTCCTTCTGTGCCACAGAAGTCTTCCCACTCTTTCGGTTGCTTAGTTAGCTATCAGTTGCCGCCGGGTTTGCTCCGACAGCTCGCCCCAGGACTCTTACCAGCGGTAGTGCGCAAAGGCGCGGTTCGCCTCGGCCATCTTGTGCGTGTCCTCACGCCGCTTGACGGAGGCACCCAGGCCATTGCTGGCATCCAGGATCTCGTTCGCCAGGCGCTCGATCATGGTCTTCTCCCGGCGTTGCCGCGAGTAGCCGACCAGCCAGCGCAGCGCCAGCGTGGTCGACCGGTCCGGCCGCACCTCGACGGGCACCTGGTAGGTCGCACCACCGACGCGGCGGCTACGAACTTCCAGCGCGGGCTTGACGTTGTCGAGAGCCCGCTTGAGGGTGATGACCGGATCGGTGCCGGTCTTGTCGCGCGCCTGCTCGAGCGCACCATAAACAATGCGCTCAGCGAGCGATTTCTTCCCCTGCAACAGGACTTTGTTCACCAGTTGCGTGACCAGCTGGGACCCGTAGACGGGGTCGTTGACCAGCGGACGCTTGGGCGCGGGCCCTTTGCGCGGCATTAGCTCTTCTCCTTCTTGGCGCCGTAGCGACTGCGAGCCTGCTTGCGGTTCTTGACTCCCTGGGTGTCCAGCGAACCGCGGATGATCTTGTAACGCACACCGGGAAGGTCCTTCACCCGGCCACCACGAACGAGCACCATCGAGTGCTCCTGCAGGTTGTGGCCCTCGCCCGGGATGTAGGCCGTGACCTCAACCTGACTCGTCAGCTTCACACGGGCAACCTTCCGAAGCGCCGAGTTCGGCTTCTTCGGGGTGGTGGTGTACACGCGAGTGCATACGCCACGGCGCTGCGGGCTGCCCTTCAGAGCCGCGGTCTTGACCTTGCCGATCTTGTCCCGACGACCCTTGCGGACCAGCTGCTGAATGGTTGGCATCTACCGGCTTTCTTTCTCGCTGTTCACGTTTGCTGCGGGCCCCGTAACACTGCCCGCGCTATTTTGAAGTTCCTGTACTGCAGTTATGCCCCGCAGTTGCACCCCGCGGCCGGGTGTGTTGCATACGATGGCCCCGAACTCAATCCGCTTGGCCGCCAAAAACATGGACATGCGAATTGGCCCGGCATCCACGCCCTCACGTCAGGCGCTGTAGGCCGCCAGGCACGAACAACCACAATACCCGCCTGCGGTTAGGCAGGTCAAAGCGGCGGCTGAACTGACCATAGAACAGCCAATCAAGCGCCCTCGGCCCGGCCCCACCCCACCCGCGAGACACTCGAGCCGCGGGCCGGCACCCAAGATCATCGGGCGACGTCAGAGCGATTCCGCGCCGGTATGCGAGATGCGCTTTTCCATCCCCGCCGCCAGGCGCAGCACCATGTCGGAGAAGACCGCGTCGGTGTCGATCTCTTCCATCAAACCGGTCATTTCGAGCAGCACGAACCCGTGCAGTGCCGACCAGAACTCCAGCGCAGCGTGGAAAGCCTGCTCGCCTTCGAGGCCATATGAGGACAACACGGCGATCACCGGCGCGGCGGCGGCCCTGGTCGCGGCGGCGTACTCGGGGTCTTCGCCGCCCGGAGGCATCCGGGTGAATGCCGAGTACCGACCGGGGTGGTGGTGGGCATAGCTGCGATATGCACCGGCCATGACCAGCACCGCGTCATCGCGCGAACGCCCCTCGCCGACCCTGTTCAGCATCATGATGATGTCGTCGATCACCCGGACCCGCACCGCACCACGCAGGTCCTCGAGGCTGACCACGTGGTTGTACAGCGATGGCCCCTTGGTCCCCAACTGAGTCGCGAGCGCATTGATGGTCAGCGAATCCCAGCCCTCTCGATCCAGGAAGGTCAGGGCACCGTCGACAATGGCATCGCGGCTCAGCTTGGCGGGGCGCGACGTAGATTTCGCGGCCCGCGGGCACCCAGCCGCAGACGGCCCTTCCGCCGAAGCTGCCATGACTATCGCCCTTCAATTGCACTGGAGCTGGTCGCCGCCGCTGCGCGGCGAACTGCAGTTGAACTAATGACTCTAGTTGACCGGACCCACAACGACCGGGCCCGATGAGGCGGTGTCGGAGGTCGCCCGGGCAAAGCCGAGGCCGCACCGGTTGAAGCCGGTGCAAAATCCGTTGAAGGGCTGTCGCCGTGCCGGCCGGTACACCTAGGCTGAGTACACGGCTCAATCAAGTGCGAAGACGCGCCCGACGAAGGGGGCCCGCAGTGAAATGGACAACCGCCGCCGGATCGCTGGCGACCAGCGCGCTCGCCGTGGCTGTCCTGTCAACTGCCCCGCCGCCGGTCGCGAATGCCAAAAACGGTGACACCCATGTCACGGGGGAAGGCATCGTGCGCACGCTGGACTGCAACGACTCCACGTTGTTCGTCAACGGCACGGGGAACATCATCACCGCGAAGGGAACCTGTTGGGCGGTCACGGTTATGGGTTCGTCCAACACGGTCGTGGCCGACACCGTGGTCAACGACATCACCGCCTACGGCTGGGACGAAACGGTGTTCTTCCACAACGGCGATCCGTTCATCTGGGATCGTGGCCGTGAGCTGGGCATGGTAAACCGGCTTCAGCGAGTAGGCCCCTGAGGCCACACCAAGTAATCGTCCCCTCCCCCGCCTAGGAATTGAGGAGCCCATGCGCGCCCACCTACCGATGCCCCGACTGGCCGCGATCGCGCTGACGGCGATCGCCGTCCCAACAGTTCTCGGGCTGGCCGGCTGCAGTGAGACCGCCAGTCCCCCCGGGCCCTCCAGCACCTCCGGGTCAGCCACGCCGACGAGCGGCCCAACCGCGGCGCCGACCACCTCCGGCGGCCCGACCACGACCGCGTCGATCGAAATCGGCAACATGCTCAACTACGGATCGATCGGGACCACGGCCACCCTCGACTGCGCCGACGGCAAGTCGTTGAATGTCGCCGGCTCGGAGAACAACCTGACCGTGACCGGCACCTGCGCGACGGTGACCATCGGCGGGACCAACAACAAGATCACCTTCGACAAGATCGATCAGCGACTCACCGTCTTGGGCATCGACAACACGATCACCTACAAGGCGGGCGAACCCAAAGTCGACAACATCGGGTCGGGCAACAACATCGAGAAGGGCTGACGCGGGCCCACCGCGCGACGAGCGGCCCGAGCAGGGCCGAAGTTGGCGCTCAGGCGTCCCCCTCTTCGCCGCACTGGCCGTAACGCCCCAGGGCACCGGCGAGGACTTTCTCCATGTACGCCAACAGGTCCCGCATTTCATGCAGGCGTCGGCTTCGCTCCGGCGGGGCACCACCCAGTGCCTTGAGGCCGGTGTCCGCCAGGTTCTGCAGGTCGGCCATGGTTCGCAGACGCTCACGCTCGCCTGCCGCGAAGGCGTTGGGCCGCAACCGATAAAAGGTGCGCCGATCCCCGGCGACCGCGAGTCGCTCGATGAACCCGAATTGGATCAGCATCCGGGCAGTGGTGCTGATCCCACCACTACTGGCCGCCAACGCAGTCGCCAGTTCCTCTGAGGATTGGCGCTCGGGATCACACACCAATAGCCAGCCCAGCAATCGGCCCGCCAACCGAGTCAGACCGCTGGACTCGAAATATCCGCCCATCTGCTCGACGAATTCCATAATGTCAGCCTCGGTGCCGGCACGATCGACACCCTCGTTGACGCTCACAAATTTCACTGTACTCTGAAACCTTAGTAGATTTCATCTAGACTGCCCGGTAGGTCTACAACAACTTCATGCGCAGGAGGGGAAGCCACCGATGAGCGCTCCAGGCTTCACCACCGGGCAAGGCGATCGAAGCGGACCGCTTCGGGTCGGCAAGCCCATCTGCAAGATTCCTCGGGGAAGACGATGATTGGCATTCTCAAGCGTGCGTGGATACCGCTGCTCATTCTGGTTGTGGTCGCGATCGCCGGTTTCACGGTCCAGCGAATCCGGACCTTCTTTGGGGCCGATGGCATCTTGGTGACGCCGAAGGTCTTCGCCAACGACCCCGAACCGTACGACCCCAAGGTGGTGAAGTACGAGATCTCGGGCTCCGGTAGCTACGCCAACATCAACTACCTGGATCTGGACGCGAAGCCGCAGCGCATCGACGGCGCCTCGCTGCCGTGGTCGCTCACCTTACAGACCACGGCACCGTCGGCCGCCCCCAACATCCTGGCCCAAGGCAATGGCAGTTCGATCAGCTGCCGGATCATCGTCGATGACGTGGTGAAGGACGAGAGGACCGCAACCGGCGTGGACGCCCTGACCTACTGCTTTGTGAAGTCCGCATGACCGCGACCACGACCGACACGCCGACCGACGTGGTCCCACCGGCCGAACACCCGCCCCGACCGTTCATCCCGAGGATGATCCGCACCTTCGCAGTGCCGCTCATCCTTGGCTGGGTGTTGCTCATCGCCGTCCTCAATAGCGTTGTGCCGCAACTGGAAGTAGTCGGGCAGATGCAGGCGGTGTCGATGAGCCCCGACGCCGCGCCGTCGATGATCTCGATGAAACACATCGGCAAAGTGTTCCGCGAGGGCGACTCCGACAGCGCGGCGATGATCGTGTTGGAAGGCCAGGAGCCGCTCGGCGCCGCCGCCCACAAGTTCTACGACAAGATGATCACCAAGCTTCGCGCCGACACCAAGCACGTCCAGTCGGTGCAGGACTTCTGGGGCGATCCGCTGACCGCGACAGGTGCACAGAGCGGCGACGGCAAGGCCGCCTATGTGCAGGTGAAGCTCGCCGGCAACCAAGGCGAATCCCTGGCCAACGAGTCGGTGGAAGCGGTGAAGACAATCGTCGACAGCCTGCAGGCGCCACCCGGCGTCAAGGTGTATGTCACCGGTTCGGCCGCGCTGGTCGCCGATCAGCAGCTGGCCGGCGACCGCAGCCTGCAGTTGATCGAGATGGTCACGTTCACGGTGATCATCGTGATGCTGCTGCTGGTCTACCGGTCGATCATCACGGCGGCGATCATGCTGACCATGGTGGTCCTCGGGTTGCTCGCCACCCGTGGGGGCGTGGCATTCCTTGGTTACCACCGGATCATTGGGCTCTCGACCTTCGCGACCAACCTGCTCGTGGTGTTGGCGATCGCGGCCGCCACCGACTACGCCATCTTCCTGATCGGCCGATATCAGGAAGCGCGCGGGCTCGGTCAGGACCGAGAATCGGCCTACTACACCATGTTCGGCGGCACTGCCCATGTCGTGCTGGGCTCAGGTCTGACGATCGCCGGTGCCACCTTCTGCTTGAGCTTCACCCGACTTCCGTACTTCCAGACCCTCGGTGTCCCACTGGCGATCGGCATGGTCATCGTCGTCGCCACCGCGCTGACCCTGGGTCCGGCGCTGATCGCCGTAATGAGCAGGTTCGGCAAGCTGCTCGAGCCCAAGCGAATGGCCCGGGTCCGGGGCTGGCGCAAGATCGGAGCCGCCATCGTGCGCTGGCCCGGCCCCATCCTGATCGGCGCGGTGGCCCTGGCGCTGGTCGGACTGCTGACCCTGCCCGGATACAAGACCAACTACAACGACCGCAACTACCTACCCGCCGACCTACCCGCCAACGAAGGCTATTCGGCCGCGGAACGCCATTTCTCCCAGGCCCGGATGAACCCCGAAGTCCTGATGGTCGAAAGCGACCATGACATGCGTAATTCGTCTGACTTCCTGGTGATCAACAAGATCGCCAAGGCCATCTTCGGCGTCGAGGGGATATCCCGCGTGCAGGCCATCACGCGGCCGGACGGCAAGCCGATCGAGCACACCTCGATCCCGTTTTTGATCAGCATGCAGGGCACCAGTCAAAAGCTGACCGAGAAGTACAACCAAGACCTGACCACCAGCATGCTGCAGCAGGTCAACGACATTCAGACCAACATCGACCAGATGGAGCGGATGCACGATCTCACCCAGCAGATGGCCGATGTCACCCACCAGATGGTCATCCAGATGAAGGGGATGGTGGTCGACGTCGAGGAGTTGCGTAACCACATCGCGGACTTCGACGATTTCTTCCGCCCGATCCGCAGCTACTTCTACTGGGAGAAGCACTGCTTCGACATCCCGGTTTGCTGGTCGCTACGGTCTGTGTTCGACACCCTCGATGGCGTCGACCTGATGACCGAAGACATCAACAATCTGCTGCCGCTGATGGAACGCCTGGACACGCTCATGCCCCAGATGACGGCGATGATGCCCGAGATGATCCAGACCATGAAAAGCATGAAGGCCCAGATGCTGAGCATGCACTCCACCCAGCAAGGGCTGCAGGATCAGATGGCCGCGATGCAGGAGGATTCGTCCGCGATGGGCGAGGCCTTCGACTCGTCGCGCAACGACGACTCCTTTTATCTGCCTCCCGAGGTTTTCAACAACCCCGACTTCAAACGGGGGCTGGAACAGTTCCTGTCCCCGGACGGGCACGCCGTGCGGTTCATCATCAGCCATGAGGGCGACCCGATGAGCCAGGCGGGCATCAACCACATCGACAAGATCAAGACCGCCGCCAAGGAAGCCATCAAGGGCACGCCGCTGGAGGGATCCACGATCTACCTCGGCGGTACGGCGGCGATGTTCAAGGACCTGTCCGACGGCAATACCTTCGACTTGATGATCGCCGGCATCTCCGCGCTCTGCCTGATCTTCATCATCATGCTGATCATCACCCGCAGCGTCGTTGCGGCCGCGGTGATCGTCGGCACGGTGGTCTTGTCGCTGGGCGCCTCGTTCGGGCTGTCGGTGCTGATCTGGCAACACATCCTCGGCATCGAACTGCATTGGTTGGTGCTGGCGATGGCGGTCATCATCCTGCTGGCCGTCGGCGCGGACTACAACCTGCTGCTGGTTGCCCGGCTCAAGGAGGAGATCCACGCCGGAATCAACACCGGCATCATCCGTGCGATGGGCGGCAGCGGGTCGGTGGTGACCGCGGCCGGACTGGTGTTCGCCTTCACCATGATGTCGTTTGCGGTCAGTGAACTGACCGTGATGGCTCAGGTCGGCACCACTATCGGCATGGGCCTGCTGTTCGACACCCTGATCGTCAGATCGTTTATGACACCGTCGATTGCGGCCCTGCTGGGCAAGTGGTTCTGGTGGCCCCAGGTTGTCCGCCAACGGCCAGCTCCGCAGCCGTGGCCCACGCCGGCACCGGCCACCACCTCCGTCTGAGTTCACCCAGCACGCAACCCGATGCGGCGCCCGCCCGGCGGCTCAACGGGTTGCGCTCAGTCGTGGCTCGCCTGGGCGCCGTGGCGACCGGCACCCGCGGCGAAGCGCCCGGCCCCCTCCAAGGCCTCGGCGGCCACTCGGGAAATGCTGGCGAATTCCAGATCGAGAGCCGCGGATTCGGGCAAGCCCCATTGCTGAAGCGCTGAGAGGCGATCCGATCGCAGGCATTGTTGCGGCAGCGCCGCCAGCTGGGCCGCCAACTCCTCGGCCGCTTGCCGGGCTTGTCCGTTGGGTACCACCCGATTCGCCAACCCGATTGCCAGCGCCTCGTCGGCCTGCACCGCACGACCGGTAAGGATCATGTCCATCGCCCGGCTGTGGCCGATCAGCCGCGGCAGCCGCACCGTGCCGCCGTCGATGAGCGGCACTCCCCACCGCCGACAGAACACGCCGAATACCGCGTCCTGTTCGGCCACCCGCAGATCGCACCACAACGCCAGCTCCAGTCCCCCGGCCACCGCGTAGCCACTGACCGCGGCGATCACCGGCTTGGACAGCATCATTCGCGACGGGCCCATCGGGCCCGGACCCGTCCGGTGCACGGCGTTGGCCTCCGCGGTGCCGAAAGCCTTCAAATCCGCTCCCGCGCAGAAGGTTCCGCCATTTCCGCACAAGACGGCCACCGAAGCGGATTCATCCCGGTCGAATTCGGCGAATGCCGAGTAGAGCGCGGCAGCCGTCGGACCGTTGACCGCGTTGCGCGCCTGCGGCCGGTTGATGATCACGGTGGTTACCGGACCGTTGCGCTCGACCTGTACTAGATCACTCACTTCGCCTCCAGGAGTTGGTTTGTGCCGCGGCGTTTCGCCAGTTCAGTGGCGAAGTCGTGGTAGGCGCTACGAAGCTGAGCCCCCGGCCACTTCGCGGGCAGCAGCTCCTCGGGCAACATCGGATCCGAAAGCAGGTGGCGCACCATCGCCGCGGCCAGGGCGAACTGTCCCGGAATGTCTGCTGCCTCTGCCATTTCGGCCATCTCGCCGAGCAGTCGGTCACCTACCCCAGCCCATTCGGTCAGGTCCCACAGTTGCCCGGCCAACTCGGCCGGGGCGTCGTCACGCGCCGTGAGCATCCGCACCCGCTCGGCGACGTCGGCGGCCAGTTCCAGGTCGAGATTGTCGGGACGCAGCCATACCCCTTCGCGCAGTTCTGCGAAACGCTTGTCGTGCATGGTTGTTCGCAGCGCAGCACGGGTTCGCGCATCCGTGCCGACACTGGTCACAATCACCAGGTGCCAGTTCCCCTGCCACGGCCGCACCCGCGGGCGCATGGCCTCGTCCTGCCGCGCTTGGCGCGCCAGCAACCGATCCGAGAGGCGATAGCCATCGGCCGAGCGGATCAGGTCGCCGCCGCTGACCATGCGGGTCAGGGCGACCCGCAGAGCCGTCTCCTTGATACCGAAATCGGCGGTGAGCCTGATCAATTCGCTGACACTGGCCCAAGCGGGATGAGCACCCAGCAAAACGCTGAGCACCACTGATCGCGCTGTCATCGCCGCCACGGTGGCACCCTTCTCAAACCGAAGACGCCCGGCGGCCGTAGTCTCCGAACGGCTCGTCTCGATGCTTCACCGCATCCCGGAAGCCATGCTCGACCGCGTCGGCGACAAAGGCGTGCCCCTCGGGGGTGTGCCGAGCCACGCCGTCGAACACCGTGCTGAGCATCCGGCTGTTGACCACCCCTTGCTGCAGCAGTGCCGAGTTGAGCGCCAGCTTGATCATGATCAGCTGATTGACCGGCAGCGCGGCGATCCGCTCGACCAGGCGCTCCGTGCGCTCATCCAGGTCCTTGGGGTCGGGGGCCTCGACCGCGAGGCCCCACTCGGCGGCCTGCGCACCGGTGATGCAATCGCCGGTGAACAACAGCCGTTTGGCGCGTTGGTCACCGAGCCGGTGTGCCCATAGGCCCGCCGCCGGAACACCCCATACCCGCGTCGGCGGGTAGCCGATTTTCGCGTCGGCGGCGGCGATCACCTGATCGGCGTGCAACGCGATGTCGGTGCCGCCCGCAACGCAGTAACCGTGGATCTTTACCACGGTCGGCTTGTCGGCATGCATCAGGCTGGAGAACCCGTGCACAAACCGGCTCATCATCTGATAGTCGATCATCGGGTCCCAGGGCTGATTGGGTAAGTGGTTGACGGCCTGGGCCTTGCCGTCGAGCACCGTTCCGCGATAGCCGCCCTCGGCGCCGGATGAGGACGACCCCTCGGCATAGGCCGACAGGTCAAATCCCGCGCAGAATCCCTCGCCCCGGCCGGACACCAGAATGACGTGCACCGCCGGGTCAAGATCGGCGCGCTCCACCAGCGCCGAGAGCTCCAATGGGGTGTCCGCGACGATCGCATTGCCCTTCTCGGGCCGATTGAAGGTGATCCGGGCAACCCGGTCGGTGACCTCGTAGGTCATCGTTTTCAGGTTGTCGAAGTCGACCGGCCTGATGGCATGTGTCATCTCGGGGCTCAGCCCTTGACCAGGGCACGTTCGAGGATGGGCGCGAGATCCAGGCCGGTGGGCATGGTCCCGAATGCCCCACCCCACTGACCGCCGATCCGGGTGGCCAGGAACGCCTCGGTCACCGCCGGATGCCCGTGCCGGATGAGCAGCGATCCCTGCAGCGCCAGGCAGATGTCCTCGGCGATCTTGCGGGCCCGGTAGCCAATGGTTTCCAGGTCACCCAGTTGGCGCCGCAGCCCCTCGACGTGGTTGTCCTGGCGGGCATCCTGGCCCGCGCTGTGCGCCAGTTCATCGAAGAGCACCTCGACGCATTCGGGCTTAGTTGCCATGGCACGCAACGTGTCCAGCGCACTGACGTTGCCCGACCCTTCCCAAATCCCCATCAGGGGCGCTTCGCGGTACAGCCGCGGCATGCCGGACTCTTCCACGTAGCCGTTGCCGCCCAGGCATTCCAGCGCTTCGGCGGCGTGCGGCGTGGAACGCTTGCACACCCAATACTTGCTGGCCGCCAATCCGATGCGGCGGAACAGCGCCTCGGTCTGGTCACCGCGCACCGCCTTGTCGGTGGCACCGGCCATGCGCATGGCCACGGTCGTCGCGGCCTCGGCCTCCACCGCCAAGTCAGCCAGCACATTGCGCATCAGCGGCTGATCGATCAGGTAGGCGCCAAAGGCCTTGCGGTGCTGGGCGTGATGCATCGCCCGGGTCAGCCCGGAACGCATGCTGGTGGCGCTGCCCAGGGTGCAGTCCAGCCGGGTGAGGTTGACCATCTCGATGATGGTCGGGACTCCGCGCCCCTCCTCCCCGACCAGCCACGCGGTAGCGCCGTCGTATTCGACCTCGCTGGAGGCGTTGGCATGGTTACCGAGCTTGTCCTTGAGCCGCTGCAGGAACATCCGGTTGCGGGTGCCGTCGGGCAGGATGCGCGGCAGCATGAAACAGGACAGTCCGCCTGGAGCCTGGGCGAGCACCAGGAAGATGTCACACATCGGGGCCGAGGTGAACCACTTGTGCCCGGTGAGCCGGTAGGTGCCGTCGGAGTTCGGGGTTGCCTGGGTGGTGCCGGCGCGCACGTCGGAGCCGCCCTGTTTCTCGGTCATCGACATACCGGCGGTGATGCCGGGCTTGGTGCTGGCCAGCCGCAGTTCCGGGTCGTATTCACGACTGGTCAGCAGGGGTTCGTACACCGCCGCCAGCTCCGGGTTGTAGCGCAGCGCGGGCACCACCGCATAGGTCATCGAGATGGGACAGATGTGGCCCGGCTCGACGGTCCACACCGAGGTTTTGGCGGCCCGCACCACGTGGGCACCCGGCCGATCATCGGCCCACGGCGCCGCGTGCAAGCCATGGCCGATCGCGGTGCGCATCAGCTCGTGGTACGCCGGATCGAACTCCACCTCGTCGATGCGATGACCGACTCGATCGTGGGTATGCAGGATCGGCCGGTTGCGGTCGGCCAGCTCACCCCAGCGCTGCGCTTGGGCGCTTCCCGAGATCGCACCGAGTTCACTCACCTCTTCCAGGCCCCACTGTCCGCCCTCCCGGATCAGCGCTTCGACCAGCATCGGCGACGTCGCGGGGTTGTGGTTCTCCAGCAGCGGAACCTGGTTGGTGACGACATGGGTATCTGACATGCGATCAATGTTACATTTTTCCAACAACCGCACAAAAGGTGTAATGCTGGTGATGGTCCGGCTACCGGGGATGCAGGGCGAAGAACTCCCACAGCATCTCGATGGCCGCCATCATCGATGCTGACCAGCACCACACTGCGGTTGTTCGCACAGCTTGCGACGGAGGTGGCAACCAGACCGCTGACCGTGGCGACCGGCGCGTCACACCGATCCACGTGGCGCCAGAACGCATTCAGGTCCGGCACCGGCGGCCCCGCAATATGGGAGGCGGCGCCGGCCCCGGCGCCCCCCGCGTAGCGAACCAGCGGATCTCCGGTGCCGTGGATGTGCATCACCGACACCGGATGTGGAGACCGGCACGGGTCTAGCTGCGTCCCCGAGACCGGGCCGATCGCCGCGAAAATGCCGGTGTTACAGGCCATGGTGTAGGCCATCATGGCGCCGTTGCTCATCCCCGCGGCATAGACCCGGTTCGCGTCGATGCCGACGTTGTGGGCGACGTCGGCCACCGCCGCACCGATGAATGCGACGTCGTCCACGCCATCGCGCGCGGACCGGCCGCAGCAGCCTCCGCCGTTGACGTTCCAGGCCCTGTTGAGTCCATCCGGATAGACGACCACGAACTTCTCCGAGTCGGCCAACTCATCCCAGTCGTAGGAGCGTTCGGCCTGGCGAGCATTGCCGAACCCGCCGTGCAGCATCACCACCAGCGCAGCACCCGCGGGCAATCCCTCGGGCTGGTAGAGCCGATAGGTGCGATCGACACCGCCAACATCGATCGTGTGGAAACTGGTGCCCTCGGCAAAGCCGGCGGGCGGCGGTGCTCCCCGGTGCCCACAGCCGGCCAGCGCCACCAGAACGGCCAGTAACGTGAACAAATGGCGGCGCACAGATTAACCGTAGGCGCCATTAGCCGTGGTTACGCGCCAACGAAGCCGAAAAAATTGCTGAAAATCAGCTGTTGAGTTTTTCCCGCAGGAACGCGATGTCATCCTTGCGGCCTTCTTCGGCGGTTTCGCAGATGATTGGGGCATCCGCGGCGCGTACCGCCGCCACGAGCAGTTCCGGATCGATTTGCCCGGCGCCCAGATTGGCGTGGCGGTCCCGACCCGATCCCGCGGCATCCCTGGAGTCGTTGCAGTGCACCAGGTCTATCCGGCCGGTGACGGCCTTGATCCGGTCCACACCATGAACCAGCTGCTCACCGGCCGCCCACGCGTGACAGGTGTCCAGGCAGAATCCGATGCCGGTGTCGCCGATGACGTCCCAGAGCCGGGCGATGGTGTCGAAATGACGCGCCATGGCGTGCTCCCCGCCGGCCGTGTTCTCCAGATACACCGGAACATCGGTCTGCAGTTGGTCAAGCGCCTTGCGCCAGCGCTGGAAACCCTCGTCGAGGTCGTTGTCGTCGGCGACGTGGCCGCCGTGCACGATCACCGCCGCCGCGCCGATGTCCGCGGCCGCATCACAGGTCTGCTGCAGGATCTTGCGCGAAGGGATGCGCACCTTGTTGTTCGCCGATGCCAGGTTGATCAGGTAGGGCGCGTGCACGTAGATCGGCAGCGCGGCGGCCTTGAGTTGTGCGGCGTCTTCACGGGGTTTGGGCGCTTTCCAGCTCTGCGGATTGCCCAGGAATATCTGCACTACCTCAGCGCCCTCGGCCTGAGCCGCGGCCAACGGATCCTGCGGACTGACATGCGAACCGATAAGCACGACGTCAGTCTAGCTAGGCACTGCGGTCGCCCAACTCGATGACATCGCTGTGGGCGACGGCCCGAGTTGCCATGGCGGACTTACCGTGCCCGATCGGTAAGCGCGTCCAGGTACTCCGACCAGCGGGTGCGGTCGACAAAACCGTAGTGGCCGGCTCCAGGCCAAACGCCCGCGGTGGCGTCGGGCAGCCGTTCGGCGACGCGTCTTGGCATGTCCGGCGAGATGATGTCGTCCGCGTCTCCGTAGAAGACGTCGAAATGCGCACGCACGTCCTCGAGCTCGAAGCCCCAATCCCACAGGGCCAGCGTCATCTCGTAGAGCCCTTCGCCGCCCTGCTGCGTCCCGGCGATGAAGTTGGCCTCAAACATTGCCCGCTGCGGCGGGTCGCACAGCAACGTCGGCGCGTCCGAGGCGTCCCTATGGGCCATGTTGTCCAGGTGGCCGCCGATGTCGCGCTGGGCCTTCCTGCTTTCGATGTGGTAGATCCACTTCAGCAGGCGCCGCAGGCGGCGAAGCCTGACAACGTATCTGAGGTCCCGCATGGCCAGCAGCTTGGCGAACCCGTCCTGGTCCAACGGCCCGACCGGTGCGGCCAGGACGCCGTGGGTGACTCGATCTGGCAGCCGCACCGCGATCGAAAGCGCGTGCGGGCTGCCACCCGAGTGGCCGGCGACCGCAAAGGCGCCAAGACCCAGGTGATCAGCGAGTTGCTCCATGTCCGCACCCCAATCCACCATCCTGCGGCCGGGCCGGGGCGTGGATCCTCCGACACCAGGCTGGTCGGCGGCAATCATCCACACACCCAGTGATGCGGTCAGATCGTCGTCGGGGTTTCGGATCACCGCCGAATCCGCGAAACCATGGCTGAAGATGACGGGCAGACCGCCGGGATCGCCGTAGGTCAGATACGTCAGTGTCCGGCCATCGGCCAGCGTGAGAGATTCCATCGGTCCTTCCCAGAATCACACCCGGCGTTTCCCATGACGCTAGGCCTACTGCCAACGTCTGGTCACGGGGTCTGCGGCCGGCCAGCACCGGCACACGCTCGGCGCGGGGCGCGTTGTGGTGGGGATAGGATGCCCGCGGGCCGCACTTTGCCAGTGCCCGTGAATTCGCCGGCGTCGTGGAGGATGAGGATTTGGCAATGCTTTCAGTCGGACGCGGCATCGCTGACATCACCGGTGAGGCGGCCGATTGCGGCATGCTCGGATACGGCAAGTCCGACCAGCGCACCGCCGGCATCCATCTTCGGCTCCGGTCACGGGCGTTTGTCTTCCGCGATGATTCCCAAGACGAGAACCCACGATTGCTGTTGGTGGTGGCCGAGCTGCCGATGCCCATGCAAAACGTGAATGACGAAGTGCTGCGCCGCTTGGCGGAGTCCTATGGCGACACCTACACCGAGCAGAACACCCTGATCACCACGACGCACACGCACGCCGGGCCCGGCGGGTACTGCGGATACCTGATGTACAACTTGACGACGAACGGTTTCCGGCCGGCGACCTTTGCCGCGATCGTCGACGGAATCGTCGAGTCGGTGACCCACGCCCATGACGACGTGGCCCCCGCCGAGGTGATGCTGTCGCATGGCGAGTTGCACAGCGCGAGCATCAACCGGTCCCCATCGGCGTTCGACCGCAACCCGGAGGCCGACAAGGCTTTCTTCCCCAACCGCATCGACCCCCAAACCACGCTCGTGCGTATCGATCGGGGCGAGCACACCGTGGGCGCCATCCATTTCTTCGCCACCCACGGCACCAGCATGACCAACCGCAACCGCATGATCTCCGGCGACAACAAGGGCTTCGCGGCCTACCACTGGGAACGCACCGTCCGCGGCGCCGATTACCTCGCCGGGCAGCCCGATTTCATCGCCGCTTTCGCGCAGACCAACCCCGGCGACATGAGCCCGAACGTCGACGGGCCGCTGCCGCCCGGCGCCGCGCCGCAATGTGCTCTGGAGAACACCCGCCAGATTGGGTTGCGCCAGTTCGAGGATGCCTCCACCCAATTGGGCGCCACCACATCCATCGGCACCGGCATCGATGCCCGGTTGACCTATGTCGATCTCAGCTCGGTACGGGTGCGCGGCGAATTCACACCGGATGGTCAGGAGCATCGCACCGGGTCTCCGACCGTCGGCGCCGGTGGCATGGCCGGAACCGAAGAAGGCAAGGGCTTCCAGGGCTTTCACCAGGGCCAAAACCTGTTCTGGGACAAGCTGTCCGGGGCCATGTTCCGATTGGCCGGGGCCCTCGGCGCGACGCAGGCCCCCAAAGGCATCGTGGTACCCGCGGGCCTGCCGAACCGGGTACATCCGTTCGTCCAGGAAATTGCGCCTGTGCAGTTGGTGCGCATCGGGCGGCTCTATCTCATCGGCATCCCGGGCGAGCCGACCGTGGTCGCGGGGCTTCGGCTACGGCGCACCGTGGCCTCGATCGTCGGCGCCGAGCTGGCCGACGTCCTGTGCGTCGGCTACTGCAATGCCTACATCCATTACCTGACCACGCCCGAGGAGTACCTGGAGCAGCGCTATGAGGGCGGCAGCACGCTCTTTGGCCGATGGGAACTGCCCGCCTTCATGCAGATCGTGGCCGGCCTTGCCGAGGCGATGCGAGACGGTCGGCCGATCGCGCCCGGTCCCCGTCCGCGGCTTGCCCGGCCACTGAGCTGGGGGCGTGCCGCCCCCGCCGATACCGGTTCGTTCGGAGCCGTCATCGCCGAACCCGCCGCCAGCTACCGCCCCGGTGAGGCGGTGCAAGCCGCATTCGTCAGCGCGCTGCCCTCCAATGATCTGCGCCGCGGCGACACCTACCTCGAGGTGCAGCGCCGCGAGGGCCAGGACTGGGCGCGAGTCGCCGACGATGGCGACTGGTCGACCAGCTTCCACTGGGAACGGCAAGGGCGAGCCGGCTCACGGGTCAGCATTCGCTGGGAGATCCCCTGCGACACCGCCCCTGGGCAATACCGCATCGTCCACCACGGGGCCGCGCGCAATGGGGTCGGCGCGCTGACACCGTTCACCGCGACGACTCGCGAGTTCACCGTCGGGTAGCTAGTCACTGCTGAGGTGGCCGCGCGGCAAGGTCAGCCACCCGCCCCACCGATCCCGGCGCCCCGTCGGTGCCGTTGCCGATCAACGGACGGCCCCAGCAACGCCTGGGTGGGTGCGTTGATAACATCCAGCGCTTCGTCGCGCGCAGTCCGCAGGATCGAGTGATTGGCGGCCTCGGCGTCTGCGTCGGCCAATATCTCCGGAACCGCCACGGCGTAAGACACCGATGTTCCCCCCTGCAGGTTATTCGGCGACTATTCGCGTCAATCGATACGCATTGGCGTCCGGAGCCCCCCAGGGACAGTAACCAACTCGATCGTTCTCCAGATAGCCCGTGCCTACACTCCGGCCCCAATAGCGCGGCACCAAAGATCATCAACCCAGCTCACAAGCCTGCTAATCAACAACGCCGGAGCCCTGCGGAGCCCCCGAAGATCCATTTGCGCATTATCGTTAGCAGGCAGGAAAATTCGCTTTCAAGTCGCATTCTCCACCTTTGTTGCGCCCCAAAAGCCGCTGCTTGGAAAGCAATTGAATGGCGCGTGGTGACTTCCACTCGTATCACCGTCGCGCGAAATTCCATTGGCCGAAACGCGCCATTGTCCGCGGCCCCGAAAACGATCGCCGCCAGGCTGCGAGCAGGGGCGCGACGGGTGGCCGGACCTGCACACCCGGCAGTGCCACCTTGGCCCCCAGGTCGTTCCGGGGCCCGAATCCATCGAAATATGTTGTGGTGGAATTCTTTTCGAGCAATGCATGAGGAACTGCAGGGCCGCGTACCTGGATAGGGCGCGCCCCGAGGCGGATGAGACGGCTCTGCCCATCTCACATCGCTGCAGGTCTCGTACGGGCACGGCCGCAACGTCCACAGCGGTGCGCCGTCGGCTCTGGGCCGAGCGCGGCAAAGGGTGCCACTGCGACGGTGGTGCTACCGAGGCGAGTACTCATCCGCCCTCGGCAACCGACATAAGCAAGGCGACCCGAGGCCTAGGGCCTCGGGTCGCCTTCCCTGACGTCTAGCTACCGGTAGTCGCTGTAGCCGTAGTCGTCCAACGGAACCGCAGCACCGGTGGCCTGGCCGAAGTCCGGGCTGTAGTACTGGTCCTCGTAGGACGGGATCGTGTACGCCGCGGCACGGGCCTCTTCGGTCGGCTGCACCGCGATGTTGCGGTAGCGGTTGATACCGGTACCAGCCGGGATCAGCTTTCCGATGATCACGTTCTCCTTCAGACCGTTGAGCTTGTCGCTGCGGCAGTTGATCGCCGCATCGGTCAGCACTCGCGTGGTCTCCTGGAACGACGCCGCCGACAGCCACGAGTCGGTGGCCAGCGATGCCTTGGTGATACCCATCAGCACCGGACGACCGGCCGCGGGCTCGCCGCTTTCGGCCACCACCCGGCGGTTCTCCGCCTCGAACTCCGCACGGTCGATCAGCGAGCCGGGCAGGAACTCCGTCGCGCCCGAGTCGATGATGGTGACCCGGCGCAGCATCTGGCGCACGATCACCTCGATGTGCTTGTCGTGGATCGACACACCCTGCGCCCGGTAGACCTCCTGGACCTCGCGGACCAAGTGGATCTGCACCTCACGCGGGCCCTGCACACGCAGCACCTCGTGCGGGTCGGCAGAGCCTTCCATCAGCTGCTGGCCCACCTCGACGTGGTCGCCGTCGGAAAGCACCCGCTCCGAGCCGTCCTCGTGCTTGAACACCCGCAGCCGCTGCCGCTTGGACAGCTTGTCGTAGACGACTTCCTCGCCGCCATCGTCGGGGACGATGGTGATCTTGTAGAAGCGCTCACCGTCCTCGAGCCGGACCCGACCGGTGACATCGGCGATAGGCGCCTTACCACGCGGCACCCGAGCCTCGAAGAGCTCCTGGACACGCGGCAGACCGCCGGTGATGTCCTCACCCACACCACCCTGGTGGAAGGTACGCATCGTCAGCTGCGTGCCGGGTTCACCGATGGATTGGGCGGCGACGATGCCGACTGCCTCACCGATGTCGACCAGCTTGCCGGTCGCCATCGAACGTCCGTAGCAGGTCGCGCACACACCGGTGCCCGTGGTGCAGGTCAACACCGAGCGAACCTTGACCTGGGTGATACCCGCCGCCAGGCAGGCCTCGATCTCCGGGTCGCCCAAGTCCTCACCACGCGCCACAACGACATTGCCGGCCTCATCGACCGCGTCGGCGCCCAGGGTCCGCGCGTACGCCGAGGTCTCGATGTACGGGTCGCGGATCAGCGTGCCGTCGCCCTGACGCTCGGCCAGCTCGACCATGATGCCGCGCTCGGTCTGGCAGTCGTGCTCGCGCACGATCACGTCCTGGCTGACGTCCACCAGACGACGGGTCAGGTAGCCGGAGTCGGCGGTACGCAGTGCGGTGTCCGCCAAGCCCTTTCGGGCACCGTGGGTGTTGATGAAGTACTCCAACACGGTCAGGCCCTCACGGAACGAGGACTTGATCGGGCGTGGGATGAACTCACCCTTGGGGTTGGTCACCAGACCCTTCATGCCGGCCAGCGTTCGAGTCTGGGTGAAGTTACCCGTGGCGCCCGAGTCGACGATCGTGATGATCGGGTTGTCGGCCGGGTAGTGCTCGCGCAGCGCCTGGCCGACCTCGTCGGTGGCTTCCTTCCAGATCTCCACCAGTGCCTCGTTGCGCTCGTCATAGTTCAGAGCACCACGCTGGAACTGCTTCTCGACCTTCTCCGCCCGCTCCTCGTAGGAGTCGAGGATCTCCTTCTTGCGCGGCGGCACCAGCACGTCGGCCATCGAGACCGTGACACCACTGCGGGTCGCCCAGTAGAAACCGGAGTCCTTGAGCTTGTCGACGGTCTGCGCGACCACGATCATCGGGTAGCGCTCGGCCAGGTCGTTGATGATCGCGGCCTGCACCTTCTTGTGCATCTGCTTGTTCACGAAGGCGTAGCCCAGCGGCAGCAGCTCGTTGAACAACACACGACCCAAGGTGGTCTCGGCCGTCCACGCATCGCCCGGCTGCCAGCCGTTGTGGCCGAACAGCGCGTCCTCGATCTCGGCCGGGGGACGCAGTTGCGTCAGCCGCACCTTGATCTTGGCGCGGACCGAGAGCACGCCCCGGTCGGCCGCCATGATGGCTTCCGCCGGTGACGAGTACACACCCGTCTCCGGGCTGTCCTGCCCAGCGGGCTGGTAGGCACCCTTGTCACCCTCGACCTCGGTGGTCAGGTAGTACAACCCGGTCACCATGTCCAGTCGCGGCATGGCCAGCGGGCGACCCGAGGCCGGCGACAGGATGTTGTTACTCGACAGCATCAGAATGCGGGCCTCGGCCTGAGCCTCGGCGCTCAGCGGCAGGTGCACGGCCATCTGGTCACCGTCGAAGTCGGCGTTGAACGCCTCACACACCAACGGGTGCAGCTGAATGGCCTTGCCTTCCACCAGCATCGGTTCGAAGGCCTGGATGCCGAGGCGGTGCAGGGTGGGCGCGCGGTTGAGCAGCACCGGGTGCTCTGCAATGACTTCCTCGAGCACGTCCCACACCTGCGGACGCTGGCGCTCCACCATCCGCTTGGCGCTCTTGATGTTCTGCGCGTGGTTGAGGTCGACCAGTCGCTTCATCACGAACGGCTTGAACAGTTCCAGCGCCATCAGCTTGGGCAGACCACACTGGTGCAGCTTGAGCTGCGGACCGACCACGATCACCGAACGGCCCGAGTAGTCAACACGCTTACCGAGCAGGTTCTGGCGGAACCGGCCCTGCTTGCCCTTGAGCAGATCGGACAGCGACTTGAGCGGGCGGTTACCCGGACCGGTAACCGGCCGGCCGCGACGGCCGTTGTCGAACAGCGCGTCCACCGACTCCTGCAGCATCCGCTTCTCGTTGTTGACGATGATCTCGGGTGCGCCGAGGTCGATCAGCCTCTTGAGACGGTTGTTGCGGTTGATCACGCGGCGGTACAGGTCGTTGAGGTCGCTGGTGGCGAAGCGGCCACCGTCGAGCTGCACCATCGGGCGCAGCTCCGGCGGAATCACCGGCACCGCATCGAGCACCATGCCCATCGGGGAGTTGCCCGACTGCTGGAAGGCGGCGACCACCTTCAGGCGCTTGAGGGCACGAAGCTTCTTCTGCCCCTTGCCATTGCGAATGACGTCCCGCAGGATCTCGGCTTCGGCGTCGATGTCGAAGGTCTCGATCAGCTTCTGGATCGACTCCGCGCCCATGGCACCGGTGAAGTACTCGCCGTAGCGGTCCTGCAGTTCCCGGTAGAGGTTCTCGTCGACGATCAGCTGCTTGGGGGCCAGCTTGGTGAAGGTGCTCCAGATGTCCTCGAGCCGGTCCAGCTCACGCTGGGCCCGGTCGCGCAGCTGACGCATCTCGCGCTCACCGCTGTCACGAACCTTGCGCCGTGCGTCGGCTTTCGCGCCCTCGGCCTCCAGCTCGGCCAGGTCGGCCTCCAGCTTCTGGGCACGGGCTTCCAGATCGGCATCGCGCTGGTCCTCGACGGCCTTGCGCTCCACCATCATTTCGGCCTCGAACGTGGACAGCTCGTTGTGGCGCATTTCGTTGTCGACCGAGGTGATCACGTATGCGGCGAAGTAAATGATCTTCTCGAGATCCTTCGGCGCCAGGTCCAACAGGTACCCCAACCGCGACGGGACGCCCTTGAAGTACCAGATGTGGGTGACGGGCGCGGCCAACTCGATGTGGCCCATCCGCTCACGACGCACCTTGGCCCGAGTCACCTCGACGCCACAGCGCTCACAGATGATGCCCTTGAAGCGAACGCGCTTGTACTTGCCGCAGTAGCACTCCCAGTCGCGAGTCGGTCCGAAGATCTTCTCGCAGAACAGGCCGTCCTTCTCGGGCTTCAAGGTCCGGTAGTTGATGGTCTCCGGCTTCTTGACCTCGCCGTAGGACCACTGACGGATGTCCTCCGCGGTAGCCAGGCCGATCCGGAGCTCATCGAAGAAGTTGACGTCTAGCACGTAACTCCCTTTCCCCTTGCGGGTTTAGTAACTACTAGCTGGTTCCAAAAGATCAAGCGAGATCTTCGACAGACGCAGATTCGTTGCGAGACAGGTTAATTCCGAGGTTGGCCGCGGCCCGTTCGAGGTCTTCGTCCTCACCTTCGCGCAGCTCGATCGCTGCACCATCGGACGAGAGCACCTCGACGTTGAGGCACAGCGATTGCAGCTCCTTGAGCAGCACCTTGAACGACTCGGGAATACCCGGCTCGGGGATGTTCTCGCCCTTGACGATCGCCTCGTAGACCTTGACGCGTCCGACGGTGTCGTCGGATTTGATGGTCAACAGCTCCTGCAGCGTGTACGCCGCGCCGTAGGCCTGCATGGCCCAACACTCCATCTCACCGAACCGCTGGCCACCGAACTGCGCCTTACCACCCAACGGCTGCTGGGTGATCATCGAGTACGGGCCGGTGGAACGGGCGTGGATCTTGTCGTCCACCAGGTGGTGCAGCTTCATGATGTACATGTAGCCAACCGTCACCGGGTACGGGAACGGCTCGCCGCTGCGGCCATCGAACAGCTTGGCCTTGCCGTCACCGTCGACGAGCACCTCGCCGTCACGGTTGGGCAGCGTGGCCGACAGCAGGCCTTGGAGCTCGGCCTCCTGCGCGCCGTCGAACACCGGGGTGGACACGATGCTGTCCGGTTGAGCCGAGAGCAGGTTTTCGGGCAGCTTGCCCGCCCACTCCGGCACTCCGTTGGCGACGTCGATGTTCCAGCCGGACTTGGCGACCCAACCAAGGTGGGTTTCCAGAATCTGACCGATGTTCATCCGTCGCGGCACACCGTGGGTGTTCAGGATGATGTCGACCGGCGTGCCATCCGGCAGGAACGGCATGTCCTCGGCGGGCAGGATCTTGCCGATGACGCCCTTGTTGCCGTGACGACCGGCCAGCTTGTCACCGTCGGAGATCTTGCGCTTCTGGGCCACGTAGACGCGGACCAGTTCGTTGACACCGGCCGGCAGCTCGTCGTCGTCCTCGCGGGAGAACACCCGAATGCCGATCACCTTGCCGGACTCACCGTGCGGCACCTTCAGCGAGGTGTCGCGGACCTCGCGGGCCTTCTCACCGAAGATCGCCCGCAGCAGCCGCTCCTCCGGGGTCAGCTCGGTCTCACCCTTGGGGGTGACCTTGCCGACCAGGATGTCGCCGTCGCGGACCTCGGCACCGATGCGCACGATGCCGCGCTCGTCCAGGTCGGCGAGCACCTCATCGGAGACGTTCGGGATGTCCCGGGTGATCTCCTCGGCGCCCAGCTTCGTGTCGCGCGCGTCGATCTCGTGTTCCTCGATGTGGATCGAGGTCAGCACGTCCTCTTCGACCAGGCGGTTGGACAGGATGATGGCGTCCTCGTAGTTGTGTCCCTCCCACGGCATGATCGCCACCAGCAGGTTCTTACCCAGCGCCATCTCACCGTTTTGAGTACACGGACCGTCCGCGATCACCTGGCCGGCCTCGACGCGCTCACCAGCGTCCACGATGGGGCTCTGGTTGGCGCAGGTGCCGTGGTTGGAGCGGGCGAACTTGCGCATCCGGTAGGTGTGCCGGGTGCCGTCGTCGGCCATCACGGTGATGTAGTCGGCGGACACCTCCTCGATCACCCCGGCCTTGTCGGCAACGACGACGTCGCCGGCGTCGATCGCCGCGCGCAACTCCATACCGGTACCGACCAGCGGTGCCTCGCTGCGCACCAGCGGGACCGCCTGGCGCTGCATGTTGGCACCCATCAGGGCGCGGTTGGCGTCATCGTGCTCGAGGAACGGAATCATCGCGGTGGCCACCGACACCATCTGGCGCGGCGACACGTCCATGTAGTCCACCTCTGACGAGGGCACGTACTCGACCTCGCCCGCCTTCCGGCGGACCAGCACGCGCGGCTCGACGAAGCGGCCCTGCGCGTCGATCGACGAGTTGGCCTGCGCCACGACGTGGCGGTCCTCCTCGTCGGCGGTCAGGTAGTGGATCTCGTCGGAAACGACCCCGTCGACCACCTTGCGGTAGGGCGTCTCGATGAACCCGAACGGGTTGACCCGGGCGTACACCGACAGTGAACCGATCAGACCGATGTTCGGCCCTTCCGGCGTCTCGATCGGGCACATCCGGCCGTAGTGCGACGGGTGCACGTCACGAACTTCCAGACCGGCGCGCTCACGGGACAGACCGCCCGGCCCCAGCGCCGAGAGGCGGCGCTTGTGGGTGAGACCGGAGAGCGGGTTGTTCTGGTCCATGAACTGCGACAGCTGGCTGGTTCCGAAGAACTCCTTGATCGCGGCAACGACCGGACGGATGTTGATCAGCGTCTGCGGCGTGATCGCCTCGACGTCCTGGGTGGTCATCCGCTCCCGGACCACCCGCTCCATCCGCGACATGCCGACCCGGATCTGGTTCTGGATCAGCTCACCCACCGTGCGCAGCCGGCGGTTGCCGAAGTGGTCGATGTCGTCGGTCTCGACCGGCACCTCGACACCGCCCGGAGCGGTCATCGCGGTCTGGCCCTCGTGCAAGCGGACCAGGTATTCGATGGTGGCGACGACGTCTTCCACGGTCAGCGTCGAGCTGGTGATGGGCTGGCCGGCGTTCAGGCCGAGCTTCTTGTTGACCTTGTACCGACCCACGCGAGCCAGGTCGTAGCGCTTCTCCTTGAAGAACAGGTTCTCCAGCAGGGTCTGCGCGGACTCCTTGGTCGGCGGCTCGCCCGGACGCAGCTTGCGGTAGATGTCCAGCAGCGCCTCATCGGTGCCGGCGGTGTTGTCCTTCTCCAGCGTCCCCATCATGATCTCGGAGAAACCGAACCGCTCGTGGATCTGCTCGTTGAACCAACCCAGGGCCTTGAGCAGCACGGTAACCGGCTGGCGACGCTTGCGGTCGATACGCACGCCCACGGTGTCGCGCTTGTCGACGTCGAATTCCAGCCAAGCACCACGGCTGGGAATCACCTTGACGCTGTGCAGCAGCTTGTCGGTGGACTTGTCGATGGTCTCGTCGAAGTAGACACCCGGCGACCGGACGAGCTGGCTGACCACCACACGCTCGGTCCCGTTGATGATGAAGGTGCCCTTCTCGGTCATCATCGGGAAGTCACCCATGAACACCGTCTGGCTCTTGATCTCACCGGTGTTGTTGTTGATGAACTCGGCCGTGACGAACAGCGGGGCCGCGTACGTCATGTCCTTGTCTTTGCACTCATCGACCGGTGCCTTGACTTCGTCGAAGCGGGGGTCGGAGAACGACAGCGACATCGATCCGGAGAAGTCCTCGATCGGCGAGAGCTCGTAGAGCACCTCTTCAAGCCCACCTACCGGGGTGGCGTCACCGCGCTGGGCAGCCGATTCGCGCCAGCGCTGCGAGCCGATCAGCCACTCGAACGAATCGGTCTGAACGTCCAGCAACCCGGGCACTTCAAGCGGTTCGCGAAGCTTGGCAAACGAAACCCGGTTGGGCGCCCCCGGTACGGAGCTGTTTGAAGAACTTTGCGGGCGACCCTGATGGAGACTAGCGTCTGTCTGGCGGAAATCAGCCAAGATGCGTCCTTCCAGCACCTCGTGCGACTAACGAGGACCAAGAAGAGTCCGGTGCGAGCCGGTGCCCACCAAAGCCTGTTCGCCGCAGATAATTGTGTCGGTTTTGGCCGGCGAACGAACTACCCGGATCTCACGCACGCAACCGAACGGCTGAGCCGCAAGCGGCTCAGGCTAGGACCACAGCGTCAAGTGGCGGGTGAGGTGGGCAGGAAGTAGCCAGCGCAACGTCCAACAATAGCGCAGGACGGCGCATTCCTCAAATGCCCATGACAATTATCTATCCGCGGGCATCGGCGCTGGCTGGCGATCTCGACTTCCCTCGGACACATAGGACACATAGGACACATGCTGACCAACAGATTGACCCGTTTGCGCCCCGCCGTCAAGGGGGACGGGCCGCAAGTTACGCCGAGTTATCCGGAATTTCGGCAACCTCGACTCGCTGAACCGGTTCAGCCCACATGCGCCGGACGACACGCCGGGCAGCGTCTGCCAACACGGGCTTGCGCCGCCCCGGATACCGACGATTTGGCCCACCCAAACCCCGACGTAGGTTCCCCGGAAACGCAATTCGGATTTGCCGCCCGCGGCCGCGCGACGCGCTAGACCCTGGACGGCGGTCAGCGGTGGGTGCCCTCGAGGTCCTCGAGGATTGCCGCCTGGGCGTCCTTGGGCAGCGTGTGCAGCATCTCGCGAACCCGTGCCTGGCGGCGGGCGACGGCCTTACGTTCCGGCATGCCCGGAGTCGCTTGGATCTGCGGTGGCACACCCTCGATGTCCTCGGTGCCGCCGGCGTGCTGTCCGGCGTCGATCATGGCCTGCTCTTCGGCCATGGTGGCCTCGTCCTTTTCCTCGGACATGCCGATCGGGCCGATGCGGCGGCCGTTGAGGAACTGCCGAACCACGGGCTCATCGCTGGTGAGCAGCACCTCGCGGGGGCCGAACATGACCAGGTGCTTACGGAACAACATGCCCATGTTGTCCGGCACGGTGCGCGCGATGTTGATGTTGTGCGTCACGATCAGGATGGTGGCATCGATCTGGGCGTTGATGTCCATGATCAACTGGCTCAGATAGGCGGTACGGACGGGGTCCAGACCCGAGTCGGGCTCGTCGCAGAGAATGATCTGCGGGTCGAGAACCAGCGCCCTGGCCAGGCCGGCGCGCTTGCGCATACCACCGGAGATCTCACCGGGGAACTTCTTCTCATCACCGGCGAGACCGACCATGGCCAGCTTCTCCATGACGATGTCACGGATTTCGCTTTCCTTCTTCTTGGTGTGCTCACGCAGCGGGAAGGCGGTGTTGTCATAGAGGTTCATCGACCCGAACAGCGCACCGTCCTGGAACAACACACCGAACAACGTCCGGATCTCGTAGAGCTCCTTGGCCGAACATTCGATGATGTCGGTGCCATCGATGAGGATCGAGCCGCGCTCTGGGCGCAGCAGACCGATGAGGGACTTCAGGAACACCGACTTGCCAGTACCGGAGGGACCAAGCAACACGCTGACCTCCCCGGCCGGGATCGTCAGCGTGACGTCTTCCCAAATCCTCGAGGATCCGAAGGACTTTGTCAGTCCGTTGACCTCGATAGCGACGCCCATGGGAAATCCTTCCAATGCCGATGCCCGTGACCTGCACCGTTGATGTGGCTTGAGTCACTGTAGCGCACGTCATGGGCGGGATATCAGGGTTGGATAGATAACAAATCTCCCGCAGGCCACGCCAGCCACCCGCAGGCACCGGTCACACGCCCGTTACGCGCCCGTCATTGGGCGCCGGTCATGTCGAGGCCGACCAATTGCCATGGAAGCCTAGCGGCACCCGCTGCGGAAGATGCACGCACGCCGCCAGCTCCAGCGTCTGGGCGTCCAGCAACACCAGCTGCCCCTCGTCGGAGCCACGGTGATAGCCGTATCCCATCAGGACCCCGTGATCCTCGGCGGCGGCCGTCGGGCTCGGCACGAAGGCCATCTCACCAAGCAGCAGGTCCGGATCGAGCGGGGCGACTTGGCTGGACCCGGTCGCATAGTCCTGCTTGTACAGCGAGGTCGACATGTCCGACGTGCCACCCGTGAGGTAACCGCCGTCCACGCCCAGGGTGTAGCCAAACCGGTGCCGCTTGCCCAACAACGTCTCGTTGATCCGGGGAAACTCCTGGGACCGGTCGTCACGGCACTCGGTGCTGACCGCGCCGGTGGTCAAGTTGATCACCCAGCGATCCAGCGAGGGACTGGTATCTCCGGGGCCACGACGGTCACGGTCGAACATCCGCCGGTAGCGGACCACGTCGAGTATCAACACCTCGGCCCCATCGCGGTGCTCCGAATACGCGTTGAGCGGGTGGTAGACGTAGCAGGGCTCGATATCAAACCATCTGACATCCCGGTTACCACCCTCCCGGGGCATGACCCCGATCCGGGCCGGGTAGGCGGGGTTCCATGCGTAGGGCAGCTGGTTGGACGGCTTGGGATTGCGGTTCAGCATTGCCGCGATCGGGCTGGGCACCCGGACATTTCCGATCAACGAGGCCATCACCAGCCGGGCCGGCACCCCGAGCCAGCTGGGCATTTTCACCTGCATCACCTGTGCCGAGTCGAAGGTGACCGGCAGGTCGTAGATCACGACGTACTTATCGGTCAGCGAGAAGTCGTGCATCATCGGCGACCCGGTGACCTCGATGTCAACGGTGCGACGCGCCCGCCCCTGGGTGTCGATCACCGAGTACTGCACCGTGTGCCCGCGGGTAAACGAGTAGGACACCGCGTGCAGCTCGCCGGTCTGGGGGTCGCGGTGCGGATGGGCGGTGTAACCGCCGGGCAGGGTGCCGTCGAAGTCGCAGGTGCCCACGGTGTCGAGGTCGTCGGTGAGCTCATAGTTTGCGACGCCCCCCTCCACCAGGGCGAGGGTGCGCCCAGCGTGGCTGAGCACGTTGGTGTTGGCCCCCAGCCCCAGCATGCCCGCCCGGGGGTCAAGCCTGGCGGGCGGCGACTCCCCCAGCGCAGCACATACCGGCATGCTGCGCACCCAACGGTTGCGGTACCAACTGGCCCGCCCGTCGCGCAGCGCGACCCCGTGCACCATCCCGTCGCCGGTGAACCAGTGGTAGGTGGCGGGGTTGACCTCCGCCACCGGGTTGGGCCCATTGCGCAGATAGCGCCCGTCGAGGTAGTCGGGGATGCGCCCGGTGACCTCCAGGTCGGTTGCGGTCACTTCGGCGCGCACGGGGGCCAGAAAGCCCTCGAGATAGGGATTCCGGGGTTGGGCGCTGCGCATGGTCGTCACGTCTGAGCTACTATAATATTGTTATTTCTCTGTTATTGAGACCGTACGCTCCCAATGAGAAGATGGCAATGATGATTGGAGAAACAACGTCACCGACCCAACGTAGCGGCGTTCGCGACGAGATGCTGCATGCCGCCGTCGCGCTGCTCGACGCGCACGGACCCGATGCGCTGCAAACCCGCAAGGTGGCGGGGGCCGCCGGCACCTCCACGATGGCGGTCTACACCCATTTCGGCGGAATGCCCGAACTGATCGCCGAAGTCGCCGATGAGGGCTTGCGACAGTTCGACACCGCGCTCGCGGTGCCACCATCCGATGACCCAGTGGCCGATCTGGTGGCCACCGGCGCCGCCTATCGCCGGTACGCCATCGAGCGCCCGCACATGTATCGGCTGATGTTCGGCAGCACCAGCGCGCACGGCATCAACGCGCCCGCACAAAACGTCCTGCCCCTGACGATCTCGCAGATCGAGCAGCGCCATCCCAGCTTTGCGCACGTGGTGCGGGGTGTCCGGCGGTCGATGCTGGCCGGGCGAATCACCGTGAACGGCGGGGACGACCGCAATCGGGCGGCGGCACCCGATGGTCTGGCCACGGACGTTCCCGACGCGGAGATCGTCGCGACCGCTGCCCAGTTCTGGGCACTGATCCATGGGTTCGTGATGCTCGAACTAGCCGGCTTCTTCGGCGATGAGGGAGCGGCCATCGAGCCGGTACTCGCGTCGATGACAACGAACTTGCTTGTCGCGTTGGGAGATTCGCCCGAGCTGGCAAAGCGGTCGCAGCGCCTGGCGACCGGCGCGGGCTGAATACAGCAAACCCCCGGAAACCAGGAACGGCTCCGGGGGTTTGCGTGGGTTCTGCGTGCAGACCTACTTGACGCTGACGCTGGCGCCAGCGGCCTCGAGCTTGGCCTTGGCCTCCTCGGCGGCCTCCTTGGCGACCTTCTCCAGCAACGGCTTGGGTGCGCCGTCGACCAGGTCCTTGGCTTCCTTGAGGCCCAGGCCGGAGACGATCTCACGGACCACCTTGATGACGCCGATCTTCTTGTCACCGGCGGCCTCGAGGATGACGTCGAATTCGGACTGCTCCTCGGCGGCCTCAGCGGCACCGCCGGCCGGGGCGGCACCAGCGGCCGCGACGGCGACCGGGGCGGCCGCGGTGACCTCGAAGGTGTCCTCGAACTTCTTCACGAAGTCGGAGAGCTCCAGCAGGGTCATTTCCTTGAACGCGTCGAGCAGCTCGTCGGTCGAGAGCTTTGACATGGTTTGGGTCCCTTCCTAGTTTCTTGGGGGTTTCTTGGGTTATTTGGTGGTTTCTCGATACAGGTGGCTATTCGGCGTCGGTCGCCGTGTCAGTCGCCTCGGGGGCTTCGGAGGCTTCAGCGGCCCCCGCGGCTTCAGGAGTCTCGGTAGCTGCGGCCGGCGCCGAGCCGGGCTCCGCTGCCTTCTTCTCCTGCAGCGCCGCCGCCAACCGGGCGAACTGCGAGGCCGGCGCATTGAACAGCCCGGCAGCCTTGGCGAGGTTGCCCTTCATCGCGCCGGCCAGCTTGGCCAACAACACCTCGCGGGTCTCCAGGTCGGCGATCCGCTCAACTTCGGCGACGGTCAACGCGTGACCGTCCATGTAGCCGCCCTTGATGACCAGCGCCTTGTGTTCCTTGGCGAAGGTCTTGAGGGCCTTGGCCGCGTCGACCGGCTCGCCCTTGACGAACGCGATCGCGGTGGGGCCCGCGAACAGCTCGTCGAGGCCTTCGACACCGGCCTCCGAAGCTGCGCGCTTGATAAGGGTGTTCTTGGCTACGGCGTAGGTGGCCGACTCGCCCAACGACCGGCGCAATTCGGCCAGGTTGGAGACCGTCAAACCACGGTATTCGGTAATGACAGTTGCGGTCGACGCCTTGAAGTGCTCTGCGATGTCCGCAACGGCAGTGGCCTTGTCAGCCCTGGCCATGCATGCCTCCTGAAGTCGAAGTCCGGTGGAAGTTTCCGGTATTAGCTGGTGCGACGTGTCGTCTGTGATCGCCGCAAAACGTCGAACGCCCCGGCGCAGGATGCGGCCGGGGCGTGAATGCGCGCCAGCACACGGGCCGGCGATACTTGCCTCGTCCTCCTGCGTGGGCCGCCGGGATTACTCCCGGACCTTCAACCGATTTCTCGGTGACCGACGGTCTTCGGTGGATCGGACACCACAATAGCGCGGCCCGCCCGATCAGCCAAAACGGGCGAGTATGCCCCCCGCAGCGCCGCACGGGAAGTTGGGCCCGAACCGCCACGCGAGGCCGCCCAAGCCACTTCAGCTACTCCAGCCACTTGAGTAACGCGGATCTATGGGGCGTGGCCGCCGGCCCCGCCGGTGCCTCCACCACCGCCGGTGCCGTCCTGGTAACCCACATCGCCGGGCAGGCCGGGCCAGCCGGGATAGTCCGAACCGTCGATATGTGCCACACCACCGTGACCGCCTTGACCGCCGTGACCACCCGGCTGCCCATGCAGGGCGTGGCCGCCGTCGCCGCCGTTACCCGACACCCCGCCAAAACTGTTACCACCGGTGCCGCCGAAACCGCCGTTGCCGGCCTTGCCGACCAGCGAGGCGTGGGCGCTGCCGCCTCGGCCACCGTTGCCGCCGTTGCCGGCGTTGAAACCGGATCCGCCGTTGCCGCCGTAGCCACCGTCGCCGGGGTGGCCGCCGCCGTCGGGATTGTCTCTACTGCCATCGCCGCCATGGCCGCCATGACCGCCATGACCGCCATGACCGCCATGACCGCCATGACCGCCATGACCGCCATTGCCCATGATTCCGTCGTCGCCCGGGGCGGCGTGGGTGGAGCCGTCACCACTGATTCCGCCGGTGCCACCGACACCGCCCGCCGCGCCGTAACCACCGTTGCCACCGTTGCCACCGTTGTGCCCGTTCTCGAACCCGATGGGATTCGGACCGGAACCGCCGTTACCACCGTTGGCGCCGTTACCGCCATTACCGCCGGCGCCCCCCGAACCGCCGGCACCGTCGGCGCCGTCGAGGAATCCGGGTGCGTGGGACACACCGCCCGCGCCGCCGTCACCGCCGTTGCCACCGTTACCCGCGTGACCGCCTCTGCCGCCCGATTCGCCGTCCGTGCCGGTACCGGCCTTCCCCGACAACCCCGTGGCGCCATCACCGCCGGTGCCGCCCTGACCGCCGACGCCACCTGACCCGCCGGCACCGCCGACACCACCCTTTGCACCACCGCCGCCGCCGGCACCGCCAGCACCACCGTGCCCGCCATCACCGGCATTGAACCCGTCTTCACCCGCGGTTCCGCCATGGGCGCCCGGACTACCTGCCCCGCCCGCACCGCCGTTACCGCCGACTCCTCCGTTGCCATAGGCACCGCCGTCGCCGCCCCGGCCGCCGGCGCCGCCAGCACTCGCCGCTGCCGCCGTGACCGCCGTTGCCTCCGTTACCGCACTGGTCGGGCCAATCCCGTCAAGGCCGGCGGTACCTGCAACAGAGCCGCCCCCAGCGGCGCCACCCTCGCCCCCAGCACCCGGATCGCCACCTCGCCCACCATCGCCGCCAGCCAACCCCGAGCCCGCCGCGGCATCGGCACCACGGCCGCCATCACCGGCCACGCCCCCGCTCCCGCCGTGGCCTCCGTCACCACCGGCGCCCTGGAGGCCATCGGAGTAGCCGCCCGCCTGCGCATGACCTGCGTCGCCACCGGTGCCGCCGGCCCCACCATTCCCGCCGGCACCGCCAACCCCGCCGGCACCGCCGTTCATGTCTATGCCGATGTGCCCGGCCAGGCCGGTGGTGCCGGCACCACCATTCCCGCCGATACCGCCGGCACCACCCGCGCCGCCGTCGCCGCCATCGCCGGCGAGGGCGCCACCGCTACCGCCGGCACCACCATTCCCGCCGGCACCGCCGGCCTCGCCCGCGAAGCCAGCCTCACCGGGGAGCAAACCTGAGGCCCCCGCTTCACCGGCCTTGCCCACACCGCCGTCACCACCGTCTCCGCCGTGGCCGAACAGCCCGCCGTTACCACCAGCCCCGCCAGCCCCACCCGATTTGCCAGCCGCTATCGCGTCGGCGCCGCGGCCCCCGGCGCCACCATTACCACTGATCGGACGCGCCCCCTCCGCGCCGTGGGCACCTGTCACGGAGCCGGCCCCACCGGCTCCCCCGGCCCCGCCGACACCCGCGTTGCCGCCGTCGCCCCCTGCACCTCCGATACCGGTACCGCCGGCAAACGTGCCCGCCGCGCCTCGGCCACCGTCGCCAGCCAATCCACCGGCACCGCCGGCTCCGCCGGCACCGCCAGCGCCCCGCTGACCCAGAAAACCGCCCTCGCCGCCGGTCCCGCCAACTCCGCCGGTCCCGCCAACACCACCGTCGCCGCTAGTTCCGCCGGCGCTGCCCAGGACAACCCCGTCCCCGCCGGCACCACCCGCACCACCGGTGCCCCCGACACCGCCGAGCCCCCCGACGCCCCCGTTGCCGACCAACCAGCCACCGCGACCACCGGCACCGCCGTTGCCCGCGTGGCCGCCCGCACCACCGGCGTCACCAGCCCCGCCGGAAAGGCCAGCACCACCATCGCCGCCGGCACCACCGGCGCCACCGAGGCCGTACAACCCCGCGGCTCCCCCGGCACCACCATCACCACCGTTGGTACCGTTCGCGCCGCCGGTCGCACCCACGGCCGAGACTCCACTGACTCCGCCGGCGCCGCCGGCACCGCCATGGCCGAGTAGACCCGCGGACCCGCCGGCCTGACCTACTCCACCTGAGCCACCGTTACCACCGTTGCCCCACAACAACCCCCCGTTGCCGCCCGCCTGCCCGCTACCGGGCGCGCCGTCGGTGCCGTTGCCGATCAACGACCACCCGAACAACGCTTGAGTGGGCGTATTGATCACGTCCAAGACGCACTGCTCGACGGTCTCCAAACCGGCTACCGCCGATATGTTGGCAGCTTCAGCTTCCGCATAGCCCCCCGAGGCGGCGGCCAGCATCTGCACAAACCGCCGGTGAAACAGCGCCACCTGAGCGCTGAGCGACTCGTACTCGCGCCCATGAGCGACGAACAATGCCGCCAGCGCCACCGAGACCTCATCCACCCCGGGAGGCAGCACGGCCGTCGTCGCACCAGCCGCCGCATTGGCCTCATCGATCGATGACCCAATCTGTGTCAAGGCCGCCGCACCATCGATCACTAGCTCCGGCGAAACACTCACAAACGACATGACCCCACCCCCATCAGCCCAGCCAAGAATGCCGCCCCAAGCGACTGCCAACACGCTATACACGCAGGTAAACGGCGTACAACGCGAATCGACGGCACCGCCAAAAACTGAACAATGCCCGGCGCAGCGCCCGGCCGGCACGCGTCTCACCGCGGCAACTCAACCGGCAACAACGACGGCCAAAGCGCGGGGTTGCGTCTCACCGCTAAGACGCATCAATGAGCTCGAGCGCGGGAACCGCGTCTAGCCAGGGGCCACTAATTGCCGGCTCGTCGCCCAAGAAAAACCGCCGTCGGGATTGCGCGACACCGGCGTGAAATCAGCACGACACGAGGACGAGAAACCCCCGTAACATCGGGGACCCCAACTCGTCTGTGCGAGGGGTCGGCCGGGACGCGGACGTCGTTCGCCACAGCCGGCTAGCCGAGCCCGGCAAGGCGGGCGGCACCGACCAGACCGGCCTGTCCGCCTAGCTCGGCGGGCACAACGCGCAGGCCGGCCAAGAAGTCCAGCCCGAGGTAGTCGGCCAATGCCGCGCGCAGCGGGTCGAATAACAGGCGCCCGGCTTTGGCGACCCCTCCCCCGATGACAACCCGGTCGAGGTCGCACACCGCGCCCACCGAGGCGATCATGGCGGCCAGGCCACGGGTGCCCCGGCGAAAGGCCGCCAGCGCCACGGCATCTCCGGCGGCTGCCGCGGCCGCCAATTCCCGGGCGCCCGCTTCGGGTCGCGCCGACCAACCGTTGGCCCGAGCCCATCGAACCATCGACGGGCCAGCGGCGATCGTCTCGACACAGCCACGGCCACCGCAGGAACACCGCAGGCCATCCTGATCGACCACGACATGCCCCACGTGTCCCGCGTTGCCGGTGCGGCCCGGATACGGGACGCCGCCGAGCACCAGCCCCCCGCCGACACCGGTGGACACCACCATGCCCAACAGGAAACGTGCTCCCCGTCCCGCACCCAGCCAGTGCTCGCCGAGCGCCATGCAGACCCCATCGCCGCCCAGCCGCACCGGCACATCGGGCACCATGGCCGCAACCCGGTCTCGCAGCGGGAAGCCGCGCCAGGAGCCGATATTGATCGGGCTGACCGTCCCGCTATCCAGGTCGACCGGCCCGGCCGAGGCGATGCCCACCGCAGCCACCGTGGCGTCGGCCACCCGCAATGCCTCGGCGATCGCCTCGGCGACCGCGGCCCAGACCTGCTCGGCCGCGCATCGCGCCGGGGTCGGCACCTGGGCGGTGTGCACCAGCGCGCCGTCGACGTCGGCCAGCCCGACGGCGACCTTGGTGCCGCCGATGTCCAGACAGAGGGTCAACATGAGCGCTCAGTGCCGGTGGGTGTTGTCGGGTTGGCGCGGATCGCCGGGATGCTCATAACCCGGGGCCAGTTGGACCAGCGCGGCACGGCGCCCGTCCAGCCACACCCGGAACGCGCGTCGGCGCGCGGCCCCCAACAGGTGCTCGGCGATCGCGTCGCGCACCCGCTCCAGCGGCGGGGCGGCCACCGGCGGGACATGCCAACCGTGCCGCCCCGGCACCGGAGCCGCAAACCGCAGCGGGTTGCGGGCGTGGTAGGCGGCCACCTCGTCGTCACCGACCCGGACGTCCGCCGTGACCTCGGCGAACAGCGCCCGCACCCGCGGATCGGCAAGCACCGCAGCGGCCACACTGCCGATCTCCAGGCGCGCGGTGACATCGGGCAGCAGTTCGGCCCCCGACGGCGCCGGATGCCCGGTGACGCCGCGCGCTGTGGCTTCGTCGGCAAGCACCCGCTCGGTCGCGATCAATTGCGCCAGCCAGCGCCGCAGCTGCCGCCCCTCGCTGGTGCCGCTGACCGGCAGTGCGGCCGCCCGCGGGCCGTTGCGCAGCCGCGCTTCGCGCGCGTCGACCTCACCGACGGCAATGGGTGCGCCCGCGACGGTCGCGACCAGGGAACCGGTCATGTCACCGTCACCCGTACCGCTGGGGAGTAGACCAGTCGGCCGGCGCAGCCGACCCGCACCAGCGCCCACCACTGTCCCGGGGCCAGCCAGCCCGGCGGGGCCACATCGAAGACGAGTTCGGCGCTGCCGCAGGCAGGCAGCACGGCCCCGGCCGCGGCCGGGGCCATCCACTCCCAGGTGCCCCAGGGGCTGATGAGGTGCGCCTCGAGCGTCAGGTCGGTTTGGGCGCGGCTGCCGACGGTCACCGCAAGCCGGGCCGAACTTCCGGCGGCCAGCTCCAGGTCGGCCGGTTCCTCGGCGAGATAGACGAGCTGGCTGAGATCGGTCCCGACGGCCACCACACAGACATCCTCGACCATCTGCCGCCACGCCGCCGGGACTTCCGGCTCGGTAATGCTCAACTGGGCGCGCACCGGATACAGCCCGGGTCCGGCGGTGGCCGGAATCCTCACCATGACGTTGGTCTCCACATACTCACCGGCGCCCAAGTCGAACGGCAACCGGCGGGGTGCGACCGACCAGCCATCTGGAAACCGCACCTCGATCAGGCCACACAGCGAGGAATCGGTGCAGTCGCTGGCGGTGGTCAAACGCAACGTCACCTGGCTTCCCGGCTCGGCCGTCACCTGCTCGGGGTGCAGGTAGGCGACGGCGGGTAGCCCGCCCAGTGGTGCGGGGCCCCGATTGTGCAGCCAATACCGCGCGTAGAGCGGTTGAGCCGCCTCGTGCTGCGGCGCAAGCGCGTCAGAACACGACAGCACCGCGGGCATCTCGAGCCGGGCCAGCGTGGTGGCGACATGAAAGCCATGCAGATTAACCCCTGGGGTAGCTCGCTGCGGATGCTCGAGCAGGTCAGCCATCCGAAGCTCGCTCAGCTCGCCCAATTCGCAGCGCAGCGTCACCGGCGCCGCCGCCCCGGTGGTTTCCACCAGGCGCAGCGTCACCGCGGCGGGGTCGACGGACCGGGCACTGCCGGCGGTCAGCGGGTTACCCGCCGCCTTGAGCGCGCCCAGCTGCACCGAGCCGGCCGGCTCGATCTCTAGCAGCGATCCGACCTGCGCCAGCTTGCCCGCGCGGTCGCGCGCAGTCACGGCCAGCAATGGTTGGGAGAACTCAGCGCTGCGGGCCGGGATGTCGGCGCGCCGCCAATCGCCGTCGGCGCAGACCAGGGCGTAGTCGAAATCGTGGGTCCAGTGTTGCAGCTGGAAGTTGGAGCCGTCGGGCGCGGTGCGGCGGGGCTCGTCGATCCAGACCCTGGACGGCCAGCCGGTGCAGGACCGCATCAGCGCGGTATGCAGGGTGCCCTCGGAGTCGACGGCAAAGCTGGGCATTCCGCGGTTGAACAACGCGATCGTGCGGGCCTCGAACGGTTCCATGTCTGCCGGCGCCTGCTGCCGGACGGAGATCTCGGCATCGGCCAGATCGTCGACCAGCGCGGCGATCGCCGCGGCGAGATCCGTGTCGTCGCGACCGTCGATCACCAGCACCGGCAGCGCACGTGGCGCGCGCAGGTCCGCCCCGGGCACCCAGACCGACGCCAACGAGGTCGCGGCCGGCACCCACACCCGGGCCCGCCCGCCGCTGGCCAACTGGCGCTCCAACTCGGCGGTGTAGCCCGGATCCGCGTCCGCCAGCACGGCCTTGGTGAACACGTTGCGCGCGGGCCCGCCCAGCGCGATCCGGACGTCGGGCAAATTGGAGTCCACGTCGAGGTTTCCGTAGCGCGGTTTGTCGGCGCCGCTGCAGGTGGCCGTCACACCGGCGCGCACCAGCGCGACCATCAGCTCGCGCGCCAGCGGGCCCGATGTCGCCTCCGAGGGGGACACCACCTCGGCCACCGATACCGCGCGCACCGCGTCGCTGCCGGCGCGGACCCACACCGCCGAGGACAATCCGAACCAGCCGTAGGCCGGGTTGTCCAATGTCCACAGGTGTTGGGCCGTGTCCACCGACCGAGCTCCCGATTCACCGACCGGGTGCAGCAGCGCGAAACCTCGCCCGACGACGGCATCGCCCACCTCGCTGACCGCCATCGCGCCCGGCACCGGGCAGGGCCACCGCAAGCGCACCAGCTGGTCGTTGCCGCTGAAGTCATCGATGGTGGTGCGACAGTCCACCCGGGCCACGCCCCGCCACAAGGTCAGGGTCTGGGTATAACGCAGCAGCGTGCCGATCCGGCCTCGCACCACCAGCCGCTGCCCAATCGGGCAGCGGTAGCCGCGCACTTCGGCGGCCGATTCCGACGAGCACACCACCGGCCCGTTGGGCAACAGATGCCACGGGCCCTCGCCCTGCGTCGGGTGCGATGGATATTCCTGGTAAACCGCAAGCTCGTTGCCCACCCGCCCGTCCGCGATGAGCTGGCGGTGGTCCCGCACCAGCGATTCCACGCCGCCACCGCGTTCGGGATCCACGCGCAGGCGGTAGTGCTCGTTGGCGATCTCGGTCCCGGTTACCGGTTCCCAGCCCGTAGCCGCGTCGGTCGGGATCAACTGGTAGGTCTTCCAGCCCAGCGAAGGGACATCGCTGGGCTGGAAGCTGACGGTCCGCCCGTCGGCATCGACGTGCGCCGGGGTGTGTGCACCGTCGGGTCCGCGCACCGCCACGCCGGCGCCCAACGGCCGCTGCAGCTCAATCGTGACGATGTCGGTGCGCCGCCGGGTCAACGGGTTCCACACCACGACCGCCTCCCCCGGGCCGGCCACCGCGCGCGAGAGCAGCTGCAGCGAGTTGTCCCGGACGGTGCGGCCGATCTCCCACGCGTCGCGCCATCCGGTGAGTAGATCCAGATAGACCTGGTCGGACTCGGAGCCGGTGATGGCGTCGTGATGTGCCCCGTAGGCCAGTTGCACCCACGCTTTGGCCAACGCCGCCTGCGGATACGGGGCACCGCAGAGGACCCCGGCGAACACGGCGAAGCGCTCGGCCTGCAGGACCGCGTTCTCGGCGGCCCGGTTGGCTTGTTTGGTGTCGATGTAGGACACGTCTTTGCCCGTATAGATCGGGTTCATGTCGCGCGTCTGCGGCGACGCGACCGCACCACGGTCGGCCAGTTCGGCACGCACCGCGGCAAAAAACTCCCTCGGCAGGCCGCAGACAAATCGCGGCCAGGTGTAGCGGGCGGCCCAGTCGCGGTGGATTTCGCTAACCCACTTGTTCGGCGGGGTGTAGTCGGTTCCGACCGGCAGCAGCACGTTACGGGTCAAGGCGACCCTTTTGAGCTCGTCGAAAAGCGCGTAGGTGGCCGCCGCGGCCTCAGCCAGCGAGCTCGACGAGTCCATCCACCAGCCCGCCGAATAGTGCGCCGGCATGTAGTGGGTGAGCAGGCCCCGACCCGATGGCGAAATCCACTCGAACTCGCTGCAAAACTGCATCCGTTCGACACCCTCGCCCCGGCCGCCCTGCGCGGGACCCCATTGGTGGTGCGGTCCACGCGCCCACGAGCTCGACGTCAAGCCGGCGTCGGCGGCCATCCCCGGGAACTGTGGGTCGTGGCCGAACACGTCGAGCTGCCATGCGGTGGCCGGGTCGGCGCCCAGCACGTCACGCTGAAAACCGATGCCGTGCACCAAATTACGAATGGTCGTCTCTGGGCTGGTGAGGTTTGTGTTGGGTTCGTTATAGGTTCCGCCCATCACTTCCACCCGGCCCTGCGCCAGAAACCGGCGCAGGTCGGCACGGTCCTGCGGATGGGTGTCCCAGTACGGCTTGAGGTAGTCGACTTCGGCCAGCACGAACTTGTAGTCGGGATCGCGGCGCGCCATCTCGAGATGGGCGTGTACCAGCTCGAACCCGTTGGTCTGACGGGCGCGCCCGGGCGGGTCTTCGTGCCACTGGCTGGTGTAGGCCCCCTGGGTGTTCCACCACACCGGGTCGTAGTGGAAGTGGCTGACCATGAACATCGTCCAGCCCGGCTCGGCCACGGTGAACGTGAATGTGAATGTGCAGGCTGCGCCGGCGGAACCCGCCCAGACCCGCGCATCCCGCCGTTGTCCCACGACGGGGTCCTTGAGCACAACCGGCACCTCGAGGATTTCGGCCCCCACCGCGGCGAGGGCCTGTCCGCTCAGGCCGGCACCGTCGACACGGATTGATGTCGGCTCGGTGCACTCGGCGATCCTCACCCGGACCAGCTGCAGTGGGGCATCCGGCGGGCCCACGAAAAGTTCGGTCGATTCCACCGAAACCACCTGCATGACCGCACCCTACGGCGCCGTGGCGACTCGACAAAGCTATTGGGCAACCCTTTGGCGGCCCTTTGGCACAGCATGTCGACCATCGAATGCTGCCCGTGTTCGCTACGTTGATCAACCGTGGCGGATGTGAGCGACATCGATCCGTGCTACGCAACGATCGCTGAGCTTTCGCACGCGTTCGCGACTCGGGCGCTCTCTCCGGTGGAGGTCACCAGAGCGCACCTGCAACGCATCGACCGGCTCAATCCCGTGCTGCACCCATATATGACGGTGCTGGCCGACAGCGCACTCGATGAGGCGAGACAAGCCGAGGAACAGATCGCACGCGGTAACCACCGCGGCCGGCTGCATGGTGTTCCGATTGCCGTGAAGGATCTCTGTTTTACCCAGGGGATCCCAACCACCGCGGGCATGGCGATCCATCGGGATTTCAGACCCAGCTACGACGCAACGGTGGTTTCCCGTTTGCGGCGGGCCGGAGCGGTGCTGCTGGGGAAGCTGCATATGTGCGAGGCCGCCGGCGCCGAGTACCACCCGGATTTCCCGGCGGTGGTGAACCCGTGGAGCGCCGAACGCTGGGCCGGAGCGTCGTCCAGCGGCTCGGCCGTGGCCACCGTCACCGGGTTGTGCACGGCCAGCCTCGGCAGCGACACCGGCGGGTCGATTCGCACTCCGTGCACGATGACCGGAGCCACCGGCCTCAAGCCGACCTGGGGACGCGTCAGCGTCCACGGTGTGTTCGCGATGGCGCCGTCACTGGACACCATCGGACCGATGGCGCGAAACGCCGAGGACACCGGCCATGTGTTGCGGGCGATCGCCGGTGCCGACCCGCAGGATCCAACCGCCACCAGAGTTGGGGTACCCGAGTACGTGACGGGTTCACCCGAGATTCGCACCGTGCGGATCGGGTTCGATCCGGAGTACGCGCTCGGCGGGGTCGAGCCCGATGTGGCGCGGGTGGTCCGCACCGCGCTGCGCGTGCTGGCGGACCTCGGCGCGGACATTCGCGAGGTGTCGCTGCCGTCGACCGCGGCGCTGGCGGCCGGGTGGGGGGCTTATGTGGGAGCCCAAATCGCCGTCGTGCACGAGCGGACCTATCCGTCCCGATCCGCGGAGTACGGCCCATTCGCAAGCCAGCTCCTGGACGCCGGTCACGCGGTGTCCGGCATGGAGATCGCCCGCATCCAGCGCGAGCGAAACCTGTTCGCCGGGAGACTGGCGGCGCTGTTCGAGGATGTCGACTTGCTCGTCGCGCCCGTCTTGCCGCTGGCGAACCTGACCCTCGATCGGTTCAGGGAGTTGCTGTTCAATCCCGAGACTCTGCCGGACTTGCTGCGCTTCACCGGACCGTTCAACTTCTCCGGCAGCCCGACGATCACCCTGCCGGGCGGCTTCGATTCCCACGGCGGACCGATCGGTTTCCAATTCGTGGCTCGACACTTCGATGAACCGCTGCTGATCCGGGCCGGGCGAGCCTTTCAAAGCGCCACCGACTGGCATCTTCGCCGCCCACCCGTGCAATGAGCCTCGTGCCGCCGCGACGCGGGCGTCGCGGCGGTAGGTAGAAATGAGGCGTGCGCACCAGCAGCGGCGTTGCGCGCCGCGAGACGACTACGGGCGACGTCGAACTGTTCTACGAAGAACTGGGCGACCCGAGCGGTCAGCCGGTGCTGCTCATCATGGGTTTGGGCGCCCAGCTGCCGATGTGGCCGGACGAATTCTGCGCCCGCCTGGTCGCGGCCGGCTACCGCGTCATCCGATTCGATCATCGCGACACCGGTCTGTCGGCCAAGATGCGCGGGATGCGCGCACCGGGCTCGGTCTACCGACGGATAGGGCGCTACCTGCTGGGCCGGCCCAGCCCGGTGCCCTACACCCTGCTCGACATGACCGAGGACGTTGCGGCCCTGCTGGACCACTTGTCCATCGCCCGGGCACACGTGGTGGGGGCGTCACTGGGCGGCATGATCGCCCAGATCCTGGCCGCCGATCAGCCCCAGCGAGTGGCGTCGTTGGGAATCATCATGTCGACCACCGGAAAGGCGTTCTCGGCGCCACCGGCGTGGCGGGTCATCAAGCTGGCGTTCGGCCAGCCCGGCCCGAACGCGTCTGCCGAAGAGAAGCTGGCATTCGAGGTGCGCAACGTCGCCGTGTTCAACGGGCCCAACTTTTTGCCGCCTCAAAGCGACCTGCGCCAGCGCGTGCGGCTACTCGCCGACCGCTGCAACTACCCGCCAGGCATGCTGCGCCAGTTTGATGCCGTGCTGGGCACCGGCAGCCTGCTCGGGTACAGCAAGGCGATCACTGCGCCGACGGTGGTGCTGCATGGTTCGGCAGACCCGATGGTGCGGCTGCGCAACGGGCGGGCGGTCGCCGCGGCGATCCCGGACGCACGCTTCGTCGTTGTCGACGGAATGGGCCATGATCTCCCCCAGCCGGTATGGCGCCCAATATTGTAAACCCTTACCGAAAACTTCTCGCGAGCCGCGCCGCCGCACGTGTAATCATTGCGAAATTCCGGCCTGATTTTCGCAATGGAGGCACGCTCGGCGAGCATTACCCAGCGCGTGAATGGGCTCACAACAATTGTGACTTGACACTGTCGATTTGGCACACTGCTCAAATGACTACTACCAAACACCGCGAGGTGGCCAAGCTGGACCGGGTGCCGTTGCCGGTCGAAGCGGCCCGGGTAGCCGTCACTGGTTGGCAGGTCACCCGCACCGCGGCTCGCTTCGTCACGAAGCTGCCGGGCAAAGGATTCGCCTCGTCCTGGCAGCAGAAGATCATCAAGGAGATCCCGCAGACGTTCGCCGACCTGGGCCCGACCTACGTCAAGTTCGGTCAGATCATCGCGTCCAGCCCGGGAGCGTTCGGCGAGTCACTGTCGCGGGAATTCCGCGGACTGCTGGACCGGGTGCCGCCGGCCGACACCGACCAGGTGCACAAGCTGTTCGTCGAGGAGCTCGGCGCCGAACCGGCCGAACTGTTCGCCGCTTTCGAAGAAGAGCCCTTCGCATCGGCCTCCATCGCGCAGGTCCACTACGCGACGCTCAAGACCGGCGAGGAGGTGGTGGTCAAGATCCAGCGCCCGGGCATCCGCCGCCGGGTGGCCGCCGATCTGCAAATCCTGCAGCGCTTTGCTCAGGCCGTCGAACTGGCGAAATTGGGCCGTCGACTCTCGGCTCAAGACGTTGTCGCCGACTTCTCCGACAACCTCGCCGAGGAGCTGGATTTTCGTCTCGAGGCGCAGTCGATGGATGCCTGGGTCGCACACCTGCACGCGTCCCCGCTGGGCCGCAACATCCGGGTGCCACAGGTGCACTGGAACTTCACCAGCGAACGGGTGCTGACGATGGAGCGGGTGCACGGCGTCCGCATCGACAATGTCGCCGCCATCCGCAAGGCCGGCTTCGACGGCACCGAGCTGGTCAAAGCGCTGCTGTTCAGCGTGTTCGAGGGCGGGCTGCGGCACGGGCTGTTCCACGGCGACCTGCACGCGGGCAACCTCTACGTGGACGAGGAAGGCCGCATCGTCTTCTTCGATTTCGGCATCATGGGCCGCATCGATCCGCGCACCCGATGGCTGCTGCGTGAGCTGGTGTACGCGCTGCTGGTGAAGAAGGACCACGCCGCGGCCGGCAAGATCGTGGTGCTGATGGGCGCCGTCGGGACGATGAAGCCCGAGGCGCAGGCCGCCAAGGACCTGGAGAAATTCGCCACGCCGCTGACGATGCAGTCGCTGGGCGACATGTCCTACGCCGACATCGGTCGTCAGCTCTCGGCGCTGGCCGACGCCTACGACGTCAAGCTGCCTCGCGAGCTGGTGCTGATCGGCAAACAGTTCCTCTACGTCGAGCGGTACATGAAGCTGCTGGCTCCGAAGTGGCAGATGATGTCCGATCCGCAGCTGACCGGTTACTTCGCCAATTTCATGGTCGAGGTGAGCCGCGAGCATCAGGGCGACTCCAGCGACGCCAGCGGCGATGCCAGCGACGTCGAGGCGTAGCGAATCGCGATGGAAATCCGCACCGGCTATGCCCAATCAGGGGTCGGATCGGGGGCCACGTCCGAGCGGCAGCCCGCCGGTGATCTGAAGCTATACTACGAGGACATGGGCGACATCAACGCCCCGCCCGTCCTGCTGATCATGGGCCTCGGCGCCCAGCTGTTGCTGTGGCGCACCGGGTTTTGCCAGAAGCTGGTCGACCAGGGCCTGCGTGTCATCCGCTACGACAACCGCGATGTCGGCCTGTCCACCAAGATGGAGCAGCCCAGCGCCAGGCAACCCCTGATGCCGCAGTTGATCCGCTCCTGGCTGGGCCGGCGCAGCCAAACGCCATACACGCTGGAAGACACGGCCGACGATGCGGCGGCGCTACTGGACCACCTCGATATCGAGCGGGCCCACATTGTCGGGGCCTCGATGGGCGGCATGATCGCCCAGATCTTCGCCGCACGCTTTGCCGAGCGGACCAACTCGCTGGCGGTCATCTTCTCCAGCAACAATCGCCCGTTTCTGCCGCCGCCGGCACCCCGGGCCTTGCTCGCGGTGCTCAACGGCCCGCCCCCGGGCTCGCCGCGCGAAGTGATCATCGACAACGTCGTGCGGGTCACCAGGATCACCGGCAGTCCGGGTTACCAACCGACCGAGGAGTGGATTCGCGCTGACGCCGCGGAGAACTACGACCGCAGCTACTACCCGTGGGGCATCCGCCGACAGTTCAGCGCGGTCCTGGGCAGTGGCAGCCTGTTGGGCTACAACCGCCGGACCGTGGCACCCACCGTGGTGATCCACGGACGCGCCGACAAGCTGATGCGCCCCTTCGGCGGGCGGGCCGTCGCCAAAGCCATCAACGGCGCCCGGATGGTGGAATTCGACGGGATGGGCCATGACCTGCCACGGCAACTCTGGGACCAGGTGATCGGCGTCCTCACGGGCAACTTCGAGCAGGCCGAATAGCCCGTAATAGGGCGCCCGGTATCTGATACGGCTTTCTCACGACCAGTTTCGGTGATTGCCGCCGAGCGGTACCGTTGGCGCAGGAGGTTGCGCCAAATGGCCGAACTGAAACCGTATTTTGAAGACTCCCAAGCAACATACGACATTTCAGACGAATTCTTCGGCCTGTTCTTGGACCCCACCTGGGTATATACCTGCGCCTACTTCGAGCGCGACGACATGACCCTCGAAGAAGCTCAATTGGCGAAGCTCGATTTGGCGTTGGACAAGCTGCACCTCGAGCCCGGGATGACCCTGCTCGACGTCGGCTGCGGCTGGGGCGGTGCGCTGGTCCGGGCGGTCGAGAAATATGACGTCAACGTCATCGGTCTGACCCTCAGCCGCAACCACTGCCAGCGCAGCCAGGACCGGCTGGCCGCGCTCGGCACCAAGCGGCGGGCCGAGGCGCGGCTGCAGGGCTGGGAAGAGTTCGACGAGCAGGTGGACCGGATCGTCTCATTCGAGGCGTTCGATGCCTTCCGCAAAGAACCCTATGGCGCATTTTTCCAGCGCTCCTACGACATCCTCCCTGCTGGCGGCAGCCTGTTGTTGCACAGCCTGTTCACCTACGACCGCAGGTGGCTACACGAACAGGGCATAGCCCTGACCATGAGCGATCTGCGGTTCCTCAAGTTCCTGCGGGAGTCGATTTTCCCGGGCGGCGAGGTGCCGTCCGAATCCGACATCGTCGACAATGCCCAGGCCGCCGGTTTCGCCGTCGAACAGATCCAACTCATACAGCAGCACTACGCGCACACCCTGGACATCTGGGCCGCCAATCTGGCGGCCGCCCGGGATCGGGCCATCACCGTGCAGTCCGAACAGGTCTATGACAACTTCATGCACTACCTCACCGGATGCGCCGAGCGATTCCGCCGAGGCCTGGTCAACGTGGGCCAGTTCACCCTCACCAAATAGCGGCGAAGGAGGCGCTCACCACACTGGTTCGCGGTTTCGTGTGTCACCCCCGAATCGGATAACATCCCCCCAGAACGCTAGGGGGACGTTCCGGTGCCAATGCGCGCACCGCAGGGTCGGTTTCGGCCCGGAAAGGCATCAGGGTCATGGCCAAAGAGCTAAAGCCGCATTTCGACGACGTACAGGCGCATTACGACCTATCCGACGATTTCTTCCGACTTTTTCTGGACCCCACCCAGACCTACAGCTGCGCCTACTTCGAGCGCGATGACATGACGCTGGAAGAGGCGCAGATCGCCAAGATCGACCTGGCGCTGGGCAAGCTGGGCTTGGAGCCCGGCATGACACTGCTCGACGTCGGCTGCGGCTGGGGCGCCACCATGCGCCGCGCGATCGAGAAATACGACGTCAACGTCGTCGGCCTCACCCTGTCCAAGAACCAGGCCGCCCACGTGCAGAAATCGTTCGACCAGCTGGACACCGCACGCACCCGGCGGGTGCTGCTGGAGGGCTGGGAGCAGTTCGATGAGCCCGTCGACCGTATCGTCTCGATCGGCGCGTTCGAGCACTTCGGTCACGACCGTTACGGCGACTTCTTCACCCTGGCCCACAACATCTTGCCCAGCGACGGGGTGATGCTGCTGCACACGATCACGGGGCTGACCTTCCAGCAAGCCACCGACCGCGGCATGCCGTTGACGTTCGAGATAGCCCGGTTCATCAAGTTCATCGTGACCGAGATCTTCCCGGGCGGGCGGTTGCCGTCGATCGAGAAGGTGGCCGACCATTCGTCGAAGGCGGGCTTCACGCTGACGCGCCGCCAGTCGCTGCAGCCGCACTACGCCAGGACCCTGGACCTGTGGGCCCAAGCCCTGCAAGCCCGCCGGGACGAGGCCATCGAGGTTCAGTCCGAAGAAGTCTATGAGCGCTACATGAAATACCTGACCGGCTGCGCCGACGGCTTCCGCGTCGGTTACATCGACGTCAACCAGTTCACCCTGGAGAAGTCGTGATATCGCGGCGGTCCGATTCGGATCGACGCGGACCAGCGGGAACGCCGTCAAATGCATAGGAAACGCTTCGCCGCGTGTAGGGTGCCGATGAATGGTCACCTCGTGAGGGTGTCGGTCCCGATCGGGAGGGCAAATGTCCGGTAAAGCAGTAGCCGCTTCGCGCAAGCGGTCCAATCTCGACGATGTTCAGGCTCATTACGACCTGTCCAACGAGTTTTTTGCGCTGTTCGTGGACCCGACCAGGACCTACAGCTGCGCCTACTTCCCGCGCGAGGACATGACCTTGCAGGAAGCGCAGATCGCCAAGATCGATCTGACGCTGGACAAGCTGGGACTGACACCCGGGATGACGTTGCTCGACATCGGTTGCGGCTGGGGTTCGGTGCTCAAGCGGGCCGTCGAGAAGTACGACGTCAACGTCGTCGGGCTGACCCTGTCCAAGAACCAGCACGCGTACTGCCAGCAGGTACTCGACGAGGTCGACACCAATCGCTCCCACCGGGTCCTGCTGCGCGACTGGGCGGAATTCGATGAGCCGGTTGACCGTATCGTCACCATCGAAGCGTTGGAGCACTTCGGCTTTCACCGTTACGACGACTTCTTCAAGTTCACCTACGAGGCCCTGCCCGCCGACGGTGTGATGCTGCTGCACGCGATCACCGGGTTGCACCCCAAGCAGGTCATGGAGCGCGGCATCCCGTTGACCATGGAGATGGCCAAGTTCATCCGGTTCATCGTGACCGACATCTTCCCGGGTGGGCGGTTGCCGATGATCGAGACCGTCGAAGAGCACGCGGACAAGGTGGGGTTCAAGGTGGCCCGGCGGCAGTCGCTGCAACTCGACTTCGCCAAGACACTGGACTTCTGGGCCGAGGCCTTGGAGGAGCGCAGGGACGAAGCGATCAAGATCCAGTCAGAAGAGGTCTACGAGGGGTACATGAAGTACCTGACCGGCTGCGCCCGCGCATTCCGGATCGGCTACATCGACTGCAATCAGTTCACTCTGGCCAAGTAGACTTTCCTGCCACAGTAAGGGGTACGGGCGCGGGCTAACCTTCCGCGCCGCCAGTTAATGCGAGAATCCCGTACGGGCGCATAGTCAGGGCGAGGCTTCGCGGGTGCGTCGGAGCTGCGAACATCAGGAGAACAGGACGACAATGGCTGAAATTCCGCCGACACCAACGAAGATGCGGACGCGCTCGGAAGACATCCAGGCGCACTACGACGTCTCCGACGATTTCTTCGCCCTGTTCCAGGACCCCACCCGGATCTACAGCTGCGCGTACTTCGAGCCGCCGGAGCTCACCCTCGAAGAAGCCCAGTACGCCAAGATCGACCTCAACCTTGACAAGCTGGACCTCAAGCCGGGCATGACCCTGCTGGACATCGGCTGCGGCTGGGGCACCACCATGAAGCGCGCGGTCGAGCGGTTCGATGTCAACGTGATCGGCCTGACGTTGTCCAAGAATCAGCACGCCCGCTGCGAGAGTGTGCTGGGCGAGATCGACACCAACCGCTCACGGCAGGTGCGGCTGCACGGCTGGGAAGACTTCAACGAGCCAGTCGACCGGATCGTCTCGATCGAGGCCTTCGAGCACTTCGGGCACGAGAACTACGACGACTTCTTCAAACGATGCTTCGACATCATGCCCGAGGACGGCCGGATGACCGTCCAGAGCAGCGTCAGCTACCACCCCTTCGAAATGGCCGCCCGCGGCAAGAAGCTGACCTTCGAGACGGCGCGCTTCATCAAGTTCATCGTGACCGAGATCTTCCCGGGCGGGCGGTTGCCGTCGACGGGGATGATGGTCGAACACGGCGAGAAGGCTGGTTTCGTCGTCCCCGAGCCGCTTTCGCTGCGCCCCCACTACATCAAGACGCTGCGGATCTGGGGCGACAACCTCGAGGCCAACAAGGAAAAGGCCATCGAGGTCACCTCCGAAGAGGTTTACAACCGCTACATCAAGTATCTGCGCGGCTGCGAACACTACTTCACCGACGAGATGCTGGACTGCAGCCTGGTGACCTACCTCAAACCAGGTGCGGTTAGCGCCTGATTTCCGCGTATCCGGGCGCGGGTGTCGGATTGCCGCCACCTTGTTCGGCAAAAGGGTAGAGAGTGAGACAACGGGTTTCGCTCGCTATCCGGAGGTGACCGCAAATGCACTACTTCGCCTTGTTGATCAGCAAGGAGCGCGACCGCACACCCAGCGAGGGGGGCAGCCGAGATGGCGGCCTACGAAGCGTTCCATGCCCAGGCCGCCTCGGCGATCCGCGGCGGCGACGCGCTACTATCCGCCGCTGACGCCGCGCAGATCACCGGGGGCCCGAATGCGCCGGTCATTACCGACGGCCCGTTCGCCGAAGGCGCCGAGGTCGCGGGCGGATACTACGTATTCGAAACCGAGAACCTCGATGAGGTACTCGAACTGGCCCGTGCTATTCCGGCCGCCAAGTACGGTGCGGTTGAGGTGTGGCCGATGGCCGGGCCGGGTCTGCCCACACAGCCACTGCAGGGCAGCAATTGGATTGCGCTGTTGCTCGAGCCGCCCGAGCGAGCGGTCGCGCCCGGCACCCCGGAGTGGGAGGCAATGGCCGCACAGCACCAGCAGTTCGGCGCGGCGGCCAGCGAGCACATCAAGGCCGGCGCCGGCCTGCATCCGCCGTCCACGGCCACCACGGTGCGGGTGCGCGATGGCCAGGTTCTCATCACCGACGGCCCGTATGTCGAAGGCGCCGAGGTCGCCAATGGCTACTACGTGCTCAGCGCCGCAGACCGGGACGAGGCCGTCAAGTTGGCATCGATGATCCCCGCCTCGACCGTGCTGGTGCGAGGACTGGCCGGCGTTTCGGGCCTCTAGCCTCAGACGTCACCAATGGCCAACCTGGACGGCGTCTTCCGCCGGGAGTGGGGATCTGCCGTCGCCGCGCTGGCGCGGTGGTCCGGCGACCTCACCATCGCCGAGGACGCCGCCCAGGAAGCCTGTGCCGAGGCGCTGCGCGCCTGGCCCCGGGACGGCCTACCCGACAGTCCCGGCGGCTGGCTGGTCACGGTGGCGCGCAACCGCGCGCGAGACCGGCTCAGACGCGAATCCGCTCGTCCCGCGAAAGAATTGGCCTACGTCGTGAACGACATCGGTGCTATCCGGGCGCGAACCGAACACAGCGACCCACATCCGGTTCGCGACGATGAGCTGCGCATGATGTTCACCTGCGCGCACCCGGCACTGGACCGCCAATCGCAACTGGCACTGACGCTGCGGTTGGTGTCCGGGTTGACCGTCACCGAGATCGCCCGGGCACTATTGCAGACCGATGCGGCCATCGGCCAGCGCATCACCCGCGCCAAGAACAAGATCCGCCATGCCAACATCCCGCTGCGGGTGCCGCCCGCGGAACTGTTGCCCGAACGCACGCCTCACGTACTGGGCTGCATCTACTCGGTGTTCACCGAGGGGTATTGGGCGACGGGAGGCCCGTCGGCGATTCGCGACGAGCTCTGCGATGAGGGGGGCCGGCTGGCGCAAGAGCTGTGCGCGCTGATGCCGCAGGAGCCGGAGACGCATGCCCTGGCGGCGCTGGTGTTGCTGCATGATTCACGACGGGCGAAGCGGGTGGACGAGGCCGGGGCCCTGGTGCCCCTCGACGAGCAAGACCGGTCCCGATGGGATCACGGCCGCATCGCCCGTGGGCTGGACCGGCTGCGGCGGGCCAGCGGATCCAGGGGCCCCTATCTACCGCAAGCGGTGATCGCCGCATTGCATGCGACCGCGCCGTCCTGGGAGCACACCGACTGGACCACCATCTGCGCGGCATATGACCGGCTGTTGCAGCTGACGGACTCGCCGGTGGTGGTAGCCAACCGCGCGCTGGCGGTGGGTTTCCGCGATGGTCCCGACGCCGGCCTGGCCGCGCTGGAAGAAGTGGCCCACGACCCGCGGCTGAGCCACTCGAACCTGGTTGCGTCGGCGCGGGCCGACCTGTTGCGACGCGCCGGACGAGGCGCCGACGCGCTCCGGTGGTATCGAGTTGCGCTGGACTCCAACGGCTCCGAACCGAGCCGCGGGTTCCTGCAACGGCGCATCGCCGAATGCCAGGGGTAGACCTACCCGCCGAGCAGACACATAATCGCATCGCCTCGGCGATTTGGGTGCGATTTTGTGTCTGCTCGCGAGGGGGTCGCGAGGGGTTAGGCCTCGGTGAAGTTCCGGGTGACCGACGGGTCGACCGGGATGCCCGGCCCCGTGGTCGTCGACACGGTGATCTTCTTGAGGTAGCGGCCCTTGGACGCCGACGGCTTGAGCCGCAGCACCTCATCGATAGCGGCGCCATAGTTCTCCGCCAGCTTGTTCTCTTCGAAGGACGCCTTGCCGATGACGAAGTGCAGGTTGGCCTGCTTGTCCACCCGGAAGTTGATCTTGCCGCCCTTGATGTCGGCGACGGCCTTGGCGACGTCGGGAGTGACGGTGCCGGTCTTGGGGTTGGGCATCAGACCGCGCGGGCCCAGCACGCGGGCAATGCGCCCAACTTTCGCCATCTGGTCAGGCGTCGCGATCGCGGCGTCGAAGTCCAGGAAGCCGCCCTGGATCTTCTCGATCAGGTCGTCGCTGCCGACGATGTCGGCTCCGGCGGCGACGGCAGCGTCAGCCTTCTCACCCACTGCGAACACCGCGACACGGGCCGTCTTACCGGTGCCGTGCGGCAGGTTGACGGTGCCACGCACCATCTGGTCGGCCTTACGCGGGTCGACACCAAGCCGGATGGCCACCTCGACGGTCGCATCCTGCTTGGTCGATGAGGTCTCCTTGGCCAGCTTGGCGGCCTGCAGGGGGGTGTAGAGGTTGCTGCGGTCCACCTTCTCGGCCGCGGCGCGGTATGCCTTGCTGTTCTTGCTCATGTGTTATCCAATCCGATGTTGGGTCGTGGTTATCAAGCAGGCCGAAGCTGGCCCTCCCACGGGTCTTGATTTGTCGGTGCTGCAAACCTATTCGACGGTGATGCCCATCGACCGGGCGGTGCCGGCGATGATCTTGGCAGCGGCGTCGATGTCGTTGGCGTTGAGGTCCGTCTTCTTGGTCTCGGCGATTTCGCGAACCTGATCCCAGGTGACCTTGGCGACCTTGGTCTTGTGCGGCTCCGCGGAGCCCTTGGCCACGCCCGCGGCCTTGAGCAGCAGCTTGGCGGCCGGCGGCGTCTTCAGCGCGAACGTGAAGCTACGGTCCTCATAGACCGTGATCTCCACCGGAATAACGGTGCCACGCTGGCTTTCCGTCGCGGCGTTGTACGCCTTGCAGAACTCCATGATGTTGACGCCGTGCTGGCCCAACGCGGGGCCGACTGGCGGTGTCGGGTTGGCCTGCCCAGCTACGATCTGCAGCTTGATCAGACCGGCGACTTTCTTCTTCGGGGCCATGACGTCTCGATTGTTCCTTCCCTGATTAAAGACCTGGTTTGCCCAGTTAGATCTTGGAGACCTGGTTAAAGGTCAATTCCACCGGTGTTTCCCGGCCGAAGATGGAGACCAGCACCTTGAGCTTCTGCTGCTCCGCGTTGACCTCGTTGATTGTCGCCGGCAGGGTGGCAAACGGTCCGTCCATGACGGTGACCGATTCGCCGACTTCGTAGTCGACCTCGAGCACCGGGCGTTCCAAGCCGCCCGCTTCGGCGACGGCAGCGGTGCGGGCGGCCTTGGCGGTCTTCTTCGCGGCACCCCGCGGCAAGAGGAACTTCACCACGTCGTCAAGGGTGAGCGCCGACGGACGCGAGGTCGCACCGACGAACCCGGTGACTCCGGGCGTGTTGCGTACCGCGGCCCAGGAATCATCGGTCAGGTCCATCCGCACCAGGATGTAGCCGGGCAGCACCTTGCGGTTGACCTGCTTGCGCTGGCCGTTCTTGATCTCGGTCACCTCTTCGGTGGGCACTTCCACCTGGAAGATGTAGTCGCCGACGTCAAGGTTCTGCACACGGGTTTCGAGGTTGGCTTTGACCTTGTTCTCGTAGCCCGCGTAGGAGTGCACGACGTACCACTCGCCGGGCTTACTGCGCAGCTCCGCTTTGAGCGCAACGGCCGGGTCGACCTCTTCAGCCGGGACCTCTACGTCCGCAGGGATACCGGGCTCTTGCAGGTCGACCGCCTCACCCGCGGACGTGTCACCGTCGAAGGTAGTCACGGTCTTCAGTCCTCTCTATCACTTCGAAGTCTCAGCCGAACACCAACAGCATGAGCTTGCTCAAGCCCAAATCGGCGCTGCCGACCAGCGCCACCATGAAGGCCAGAAACACCAGCACCACTGACGTGTAGGTGAGCATCTGCTTGCGGTTGGGCCAGATCACCTTCCGCATCTCGGCTACAACCTGCTTCAGGTAGTTGTAGACGAATACGAACGGGCTGGCGGCCCGCGCCGCCGGCTTGCTGGCCGTCTTCGGCTTCTTGTCCTTGGCAGCCTTCGACGTTTCCTTTTTGGCGCCTTCCTCGGACGCCTGGGGCTCGGTCGATGACTGCTCGTCGTCGGCGTCTTCGGCTGCCGTCGCGCGCTGCCTGGACCGCTTGCCGGTCGGGCGTTGGGGACGCGCCGCCGATTTGGCTACCAGGGCAGTCCGGCCACCGCTGGCGCGGTCGTCCCCAGTTGCGCCGCCGTCACTCGTGGCGTCGTTGGCAGCGTCGCCCTCGTCGCTCACCGCGTGCTCCTTTGTTCGCTAACTGTCCCGCTGGCCGTCCCGCCGGCACCGGGGGACCCTCCCAGTGTCCAGCATGGCACGTTACCTATGGTCCGTCTCCTCCTCAGGCCATCGGGACCTGCATCGTCGTCGGACGTCTTGCCTTCAGCAGGGGCGACAGGACTTGAACCTGCAACCTGCGGTTTTGGAGACCGCTGCTCTGCCAGTTGAGCTACGCCCCTTCGCGGTTGGCGAGCCAACCAGCTTGTGCTCGGGGCTTACATGACACGCGCGCCCTCCGGTCGGTGATCGCGAACCGACGGACAGCGCGCTGATGTTGGGAAAACCCCGAGGTCCGAGTGTACATCGGCACAGGAGTCAGATACTAATTACGCGGTTCTGATGACCTGCCCGGTCTCTTTGTCCCATTTGAGCTTGGCGGAGCCGTCACCCTGCTGGCCCATCAAGGTGGTGTAGGCCTCCAGCACAACCTCCCCGTCGTCGTTGTGACAGACGTTCTTGGTGACAACGATGTCGGCACCGAAACGCTCATCCACCGAGTGCACTTCCATCCGGGCCCATAGCTTGTCCCCGGCCAACACCGGCTTGTAGAACACGAAGCGCTGGTCGACCTGGACGATCTGCATGGTCTCCATGCCGACGTCAACGTTGCGGAAGAAATCGGACTGAACCAGCTTGGCCAGGATCGACACAAAGGTCATCGGCGCGACGATGCCGCCATAGCCCAGTTTGGCGGCCGCATCCTCCTCGTAGCAGGCGGCATCGTCGCACTGGACCGACCGCGCGAACCCGCGAACCTGCTCGCGACCGACCACAAAGCAGTCTGGATATTTCCAGCTCATCCCGCGGATATCGGTCTTGAGAGCCATAGCTGCCCTCCTAAGCTAACTTGGCCGAAGCGATCGCCCGACCGAAGATTTTCTTGCCACCGGTGGCGGCCGTCAGCGCGATAGTCACCGACTTGCTGTCCGGATCCACCGACTTGACCCGGCCGTTGAAAACGAGTTCAGCGCCCTTGCCGTCGTTAGGCACCGGCACCACCGCCGTGAAACGCACGTTGTATTCGGTCACCGCGCCCGGGTCACCGACCCAGGACGTGACATAACCGCCGCCGATACCCATCGTCAGCATGCCGTGGGCGATCGCGGTGTCCAACCCGACCAACTTGGCGATCTCGTCGTCCCAGTGAATCGGGTTCAGGTCGCCCGAAACACCGGCGTAGTTCACCAGATCCTGGCGGGTCAGCGGGTAGGTCCGTTCGGGGAGCTGGTCTCCGACGTTGACCGAACTGAACTCACGCAGTGCCATCAGAAAATCCTTCTCCCCCGTCCTCGCCTACCCGACCCGCCAGGGTCGTCAAGGTCTCTTGGACGATCTCGCCTGCTTCGTTGGTGACAATGTTCCTGGTCACGATGATCTGCGTGTCGTGCGCCTCACGTACCGAATCCACATGGACATCGCAATGGAGGATGTCGCCCGCGACGATCGGCTTGGAGAATTTCAGGACCTGGTCCACCTGGACGATCTGCTGATCGCTGACCCCGATATTCGCGTGCTTGAAAAAGGCAGACTGGGCCTTGTACCCAAACACGCTGATGAACGTCAACGGAGCCAACAAACCCTTGTGTCCGAGGTCCGCGGCCGCCCCTTCCTCAAAGAACGACGCGTCGTCGTTCAGGACAGCCACGGCATACTCGCGGATTTTTTCCCGCTCCACCACATAATGATCGGGATACCGGAAATGCATCCCGACGATGTCTTCGGTCAAGGCCACGGTTCTAAAACCTACCTAATCACCGCAAACGACTCGTCGAGCACGGTCGGTTAACGCGTTTCGCGGTGAGCCTGGTGCGAACCGCAGTTGCGGCAGAACTTCTTCAGTTCCAGCCGGTCCGGGTCGTTACGACGGTTCTTCTTGGTGATGTAGTTGCGGTGCTTGCACACCTCGCATGCCAAGGTGATCTTCGGCCGGACATCGGTACTTGAAGCCATGGCGCTTTCTCTCTCAAATCTCTGTCAAAAATCTCGTTGTTGTGTTGTAGCGATGGCCGGACTCGAACCGGCGACCTAACGATTATGAGTCGTTCGCTCTAACCGACTGAGCTACATCGCCTCTGACCCAACCCGACTTGGGTCGGGGCCGCCCGCCTGCTCGGCGTCCGCCGAGCCCCCTAACGGAATCGAACCGTTGACCTTTTCCTTACCATGGAAACGCTCTACCGACTGAGCTAAGGGGGCCGTGCACCCGCGGCGACCGGTCGTGTCACGGGCAAAAAAGAGGGTACAACCTGCCCCGTGGCCTAACCAAACCACGAGCAAGATCGCGTGCGTCGCCCACCGATCTTCCCATCACCGCCGGAGGGTCGCGCACCACTGGGATCAGCCGCTACGACCGCCTTTGTGCGGATCCCAGACGCTGAGATCGCTGAACTCGTCGTACTCGTCGTCGCCACCACCGTTCTCGCCGGCCTCGGCGAGAAGGGTTCGTAGTGCGAGGTGGACGACCTCTCGCGGACCCGCCAGACGGTAGCGACGGATCGCTTCTTGGACCAGATCGTCGTCAATCTCGATCTCGACCTTCTTCAGCATGGGCCAACAATACCCACAGGGATGCCATGAGGAGCGACCAGGAGAACCCAGAGATCCCGCAGAAGTCACTGCGTCCGCCCCACCGGAATTGGACCTGTAACCGCGCGGATCTAGGCTGAAGGCGTGTCAGATTCGGATCGGTTGTACTTCCGGCAGCTGCTTTCCGGCCGCGACTTCGCCGTCAACGACATGATCGCCGCGCAAATGCGCAACTTCGCCTACCTGATCGGCGACCGCGAGACCGGGGACTGCGTCGTGGTCGACCCCGCCTACGCCGCCGGAGATCTCGTCAACGCGCTGGAAGCCGATGACATGCATTTATCCGGGGTTTTGGTGACCCACCATCATCCCGACCACGTCGGCGGCTCAATGATGGGTTTCGAGCTCAAGGGACTGGCCGAGCTGCTGGAGCGGGTTAGCGTGCCGGTGCACGTGAACACCCATGAAGCGGTGTGGGTTTCGCGCGTCACCGGCATCCCGATGAGCGACCTGACCACCCACGAGCACCGCGACAAGGTCAGCGTCGGCGATATCAAAATTGAGCTCCTGCACACGCCGGGCCACACCCCGGGCAGTCAGTGTTTCTTGCTCGATGGACGGTTGGTGGCCGGCGACACGCTATTCCTGGAAGGCTGTGGACGGACCGATTTTCCGGGCGGCGACTCCGATGAGATATTCCGCAGCCTGCAACAGCTTGCCGCGCTTCCGGGCGATCCGACGGTGTTCCCCGGGCATTGGTATTCGGCGGAACCGAGCGCGTCGCTGTCGGAGGTCAAGCGTTCCAATTTCGTCTACCGCGCCGCCGATCTGGCCCAGTGGCGCATGCTGATGGGTGGCTGACGGGCCCGCTCGCGTCCGGTTGCCGGGTACCCGCGAGGCGGCCATCGCTCACGTCGCCGCCGATTACACCCACGACAATGCGTGGGACGGCCGTCTACGATCAGGTCAGTTGGAGTTCGCCGCGTAATCGCTGCGGTGGTACAAGCGAAAGGTGCAGTCCATGGGGTGGGGGCAAAGCAATAGCTGGCAAGTGATGGCTGGGAAAGCCGGGACGGCCGGGTTAGGCAACGTCGAGTCCAGCACCTGGTTGGCCATTGCCGCCTGGGCAGCGCTGGCGGTTGTCGCCGTGGCGCTGATCGTGATGTATCGCCAGATCCAGCGCAACCAGCAGCTGACCTCCGAGCAGGCCAGACCCTACGTATCGATGCTGATGGGGCCGCACATCACGGACTGGCATGTGATCGAGCTGGTGGTCAGGAACTTCGGCCGCACCGCCGCCTACAACGTTCAGTTCTCCTTTCCCCGTCCTCCCACAGTGGCCGAATACGAGAATGCGTCCGACGGCTACGCCGATGTCGTGGAACTGCAGTTGCCCCGCGAGTTGCCGACGCTGGCACCCGGTCAGGAATGGCGGATGGTGTGGGACTCCGCGCTGGACCGCGCCGAAATCGGTCAGGGGGTTGAATCCCGCTTCGAGGGGACCGTGACCTACTACGACCGTCCCGACCAGCCGCGCGGGTGGCGATTCTGGCATCGGCCGCGGCGCCAACTGCAAACGCAGGTGGTGCTCGACTGGGAGGCGCTGCCGCCCGTCCAGCGGATCGAGCTGATGACCACCCACGATCTGGCAAAGCGGGAGAAGCAGAAGCTGGAGCTGCTGCGCAGCGTGCTGACCTATTTCCACTACGCCAGCAAGGAGACGCGCCCCGACGTCTTCCGCAGCGAGATCGAGCGGATCAATCGCGCCGTGGCGGAAACCCAGGACCGGTGGCGCACCCGGCAGGTCGACCAGCCCACCGACGTCAGCCTGCGCTGGGGCGATGTCGAAAACGAGCTGGGCAAACACCGCAACCAACAGGTCTGACGGTCCACAACATCCGGTCGCGCGGCACGCCGCCATGGTGATCTGATTCAATCGACGGGCTGCCGTATCGAAGGAGTAACCATGAGCGGGCCGGTCACCTACACCCACGACGACGCCATCGGCGTCATCCGAATGGATGACGGCAAAGTCAACGTGCTGGGCCCGACCATGCAGCAGGCACTCAACGAAGCGATTGACGCCGCCGACCGCGACAACGTCGGTGCGCTGGTGATCGCGGGCAACCATCGAGTGTTCAGCGGCGGCTTCGACCTCAAGGTGCTGACTTCGGGCGAGGCAAAGCCCGCGATCGACATGCTCCGCGGCGGATTCGAGCTGTCCTACCGGCTGTTGTCCTACCCCAAGCCGGTGGCGATCGCCTGCACCGGCCACGCGATCGCGATGGGCGCATTCCTGTTGTGCTCCGGCGACCACCGGGTGGCCGCCCACGCCTACAACATCCAGGCCAACGAGGTCGCGATCGGTATGACGATCCCCTACGCGGCGATGGAAGTGTTGAAGCTGCGGCTGACCCCGTCGGCATACCAGCAAGCCGCCGGACTAGCCAAGACCTTCTTCGGCGAAACCGCGCTGGCGGCCGGATTCATCGATGAGATCTCGCTTCCCGAGGTGGTGCTCAGCCGCGCCGAAGAGGCCGCGCGCGAATTCGCCGGACTCAATCAGCAGGCCCACAACGCCACCAAGTTGCGGGCCCGCGCTGAGGCACTCAAGGCCATCCGCGCCGCCATCGACGGGATCGAAGCAGAGTTCGGACTGTAGAAGTCCCCGTCGCCGGCCACCGCGCCGGCTAGCCGAACCGCCGGAACCGGTGCAGGTAGTCGGCCCAGTCCCAGGTCGACAGAAACGCCTCCGCCGCCGCATAGCCCCGCTGGTATAGCTCTTCCAGGCGGGCTCTGCCGATACCGAAATCGAGCACGCCGACGTCGGTCGATGCCACCGCGATCGTGCGGGCTCTGACCCACGGCTGGCTGAGATGGGCTTGATCGTGACCGACCAGCATGGTGGTGAACAGGCTTTCCAGCAGTGCCGACTGCTGCAGGAAACGCAGCGGCCGCAACGCGGGAAACGCCTGTTCGATGCCCTCCGCCAGTTTGGGTATCACCGTGATCCCGAAGGTGGGCCAGCGCGGCGGCTTGGTGTCGGTGCGGTCCAGTGAGTCGACCGGAAAGTTCGACAGCACACCGCCGTCGACGAGGGTGGAGCGCAGCCCATCGCTGCTGGTCAGCGTGACCGGTGGATAGATGAACGGAATCGCCATCGATGCGCGAACTGCCGATGCCACCGATTGTTCGGCCGGGTCCACCCCGTAGACCCGGCGATAGTCCCACGGCAGCCGCACCAGCTGCGCCCTGGTCACATCCGCGACCGTGATCGCCACCCGGTAGCGCTCTTCGGCCGGCAGCTCGTCGTCATCGAGGGCTAGATCACCAAATGTCGTCACGCCGAGGTTCTCGAGTTCGCTACGGATCCAGTCATATGCGGCGTCGCCGCGGTACATTGCCGAATCTCGCACCAACCCCCACGCGGAACCGAGGATCGGAACCGGTGCCGCGTCACGCCATGTGCTCAGCGGCACCGACAATGCGAGTTCGCGGATCTGGTCGCTGGAGAGCTGGTTACCCTGCGTCCCGGCGGCCGCGATCACCGCCACCACCGATCCGGCCGAAACGCCCGACACCCGATAGGGCTGATAGCCGTCGTCCATGAGCCGGGCGATCGCTCCGACCAAGCCCATGAACTTGACGCCGCCCCCGGACAAGACCAGGTCCACGGGCTTGGAACCGTGCTTCATCGACTGACCGCCCGCAATACCGTTACCCGCGGTTGTCTTCTGCCGAAACCCACTGGTAGGGAAGGAACTTTCCGTCCAGGGTCAGCACCACCCGGTCCCCCGTCGGATGGGATTTCTTGTGCATGTCAACGCTGAAGTTGATCGCGCTCATGATGCCGTCGCCGAACTGCTCGTGGATCAGCTCCTTGATGGCTCCGCCGTAGACCTGAAGCGCCTCGTACAAGCGGTAGATGGTGGGGTCGGTCGGAACCGCGTCGGGCAGCCCGCCACGCATCGGCGGCGCCGCGAGCACCGCAACCACGGACTCGTCCAGGGCCAGCATCTCGACCAGAACCTTGCCCAGCTCGACGGGAATGGGGTGCTGGCCGAGCAACGCCGAGGTGGTCCACAGCACCGGCCGGTCGATGGCATCGGCAAGTTGTTGCCACGTCAACCCGCGCACCAACCGGGCGACGACGATCTCTTCGGTGATCTGGTTTCTGTTCATGGCCCCCAGCATGCCGGTCGGCGACGACGCCGCCTGCCTCAGGTGCTACCGGCAGGACCGGCCGCCGCCGGCCCGCCCGGGTGGATCACCAGCGTCCGTAGTGCACGACCTCGGCGAAGGCCCGCCGATTCGGCTTACGGATAGGAACGAGCGGGCGGTCAGCGGGATATCCGACGCCAAGCAGGTAGGCGACCAGGTGGTCGTCGGGGACACCGAGGATCGCGCGCGCCTTGTCCTGGTCGCCCACCGAGGAATGACCGGTGCCGATCCCCAAGTCGGTGGCCGCGATCATCATCGCCATCGTCGCCTGACCGACGTCGTACTGGTCTATCACCTTCCTGCGCTCATCCGGCGGGACCGGAATCACCAGGGCGATCGCGGCCGCGGCCGCGGCAATATGGCCGGCGCCCATCCAGACCGTCGAGAGTTCCTGCAGCGCAGACCGTTCGGTGACGAGGACAAAGTCCCACGGTTGGCGGTTCTTGGCCGATGGGGCCCGCCACCCGGCCTCGGCGATCCGGTTCAGGTCGTCCTCTGACACCGGCCGGCAGGTACTGACGCACATTGCGCCGCGCGCAGATCGCATCCCAAGCTTGCATGCAACCCATGCTGCCATCGCCGTGGTCGGGCCGGTCTATCGTGGCGGCCGATGCCCCTTCACCTCCACCGCGCCGAGCGCACCGATCTACTTGCCGATGGCCTCGGCGCGCTCCTGGCTCAACCGCTGGCGGATCCGTTCGCCGAAGAGTTGGTATTGGTTCCGGCACGCGGCGTGGAACGCTGGCTCAGTCAGCGTCTCTCGCACCTGTTGGGACATGCACCCGGCGGCGGCGACGGGGTGTGTGCGGGTGTGTCCTTCCGTAATCCGCGATCGTTGATCGCCGAGATCACCGGCACCGCCGCCGACGATCCCTGGTCAGCGGAAGCGATGACCTGGCCCCTGCTGGAAGTCATCGACGGTTCACTGGAAGAACCCTGGTGCGCGACGCTGGCAAGACATCTGGGCCACTTCGACGTCGGGCCTGAGGCCGAGTTGCGTCGGGGACGCCGGTATTCGGTGGCGCGCCGCCTGGCCGGACTGTTCGCCTCCTACGCCCGGCAGCGTCCCCGGGTGCTGTCCGATTGGCTCGATGGCGGGCGGGGCGACCTGGATCCCGATCTGAGCTGGCAGCCCGAACTGTGGTGCGCGCTGGTCGCGGTCGTGGGCGCCGATCCCCCACACCTCCGCCACGAAAAGACCCTCACCGCGCTGCGTGCCCGACCGGCCGGCCTGCCGCCGCGGCTGTCGCTATTCGGTCACACCCGGATGGCGGTCACCGACATCGAGCTGCTGGGCGCGCTGGCCACCCATCACGAACTGCACCTGTGGCTGCCCCACCCCAGTGCGGCCTTGTGGCGCTCGCTGGCCGACCTGCACGGTGTGGTGCCGCGGCGCGCCGACGCCAGCCATCGCCGCGTCGTCCATCCGCTGCTGGCGACCCTCGGGCGGGACCTGCGCGAGCTGCAACGCGGCCTCCCCGCCGATCCGGCGACCGACGAGGCACTCGGCGCCACTACCCGACCGGACACCCTGCTCGGCTGGCTGCAGTCCGACTTGGCCGCCAACCAGGTCCGGCCGGAAAACCGAACGTTGGTCGCCGGCGACCGGTCCATCCAGGTGCACAGCTGCCACGGGCCCGCCCGTCAGATCGACGTGCTGCGTGAGGTCCTGCTCGGCCTGCTCGCCGATGACCCGACGCTGGAACCTCGCGACATCCTGGTGATGTGCCCCGACATCGAAACGTATGCGCCGTTGATCGTCGCGGATTTCGGGCTCGGTGACGTGATGCACGGCGTGCACCCCGCGCATCGGCTTCGGGTACGGCTCGCCGACCGCTCACTGCTGCAAACCAATCCGCTGCTCGGCGTGGCGTCGCAGCTGCTGATGCTGGCCGGTAGCAGGGTCACCGCCAGCGAGGTGCTCAACCTCGCCCAGGCCGCCCCGGTGCGGGCCCGGTTCGGCTTCGCCGACGACCACCTCGAGGACATCACCAGATGGGTCCGGCAGTCGAATATCCGGTGGGGTTTCGACCAGGAGCACCGCAAGCCCTACGGGGTCGACTTCGTGCACAACACTTGGCGTTTCGGCATCGACCGGGTGCTGGCCGGCGTCGCCATGTCGGAAGCGTCGCACGCCTGGATCGACGCGACGCTGCCGCTCGACGATGTCGGCAGCAACCGGGTGGAATTGGCCGGTCGATTCGCCGAATACATCGACCGGCTGCGACAGGTGGTCGGTTCGCTCACCGGCACCCGACCGCTGCGGGAGTGGCTGGCCGCGTTGACCGACGGCATCGCCCTGCTGACCCGCGTCGACGAGGGCGAAGCCTGGCAGTCTGATCAGATGCAACGCGAGTTCGCCGAGGTATCGCGCACAGCCGGACGGTGGGTCGAGACGATGTTGCGGGTGCCCGACATCCGCGCGCTGCTGCAACGGCACCTCGCCGGACGGCCCACCCGCGCCAACTTCCGCACCGGTACCTTGACCGTCTGCACCATGGTTCCGATGCGCTCGGTCCCCCACCGGGTGGTCTGCCTGGTCGGCCTCGACGACGGCGTGTTTCCACGCCAAGGTGTCGTCGACGGCGACGACGTGCTGGCCCGCAGCCCGATGACCGGTGAGCGTGACATCCGTTCGGAGGATCGCCAATTGCTGCTCGACGCGATCGGTGCGGCCACCGAGAACCTGGTCATCACCTATACCGGCGCCAATGAGTATTCGGGTCAGCGCAAGCCACCGGCGGTACCGCTGGCCGAGCTACTCGACACCCTGGACATGACCACAACAGAGCAGGTCCGCGGCCGCGTCGTGGTCGAGCACCCGTTGCAGCCGTTCGACGTTCGCAACGTGACGCGCGGGGCGCTGATGCCCGGCGTGCCGTTCAGCTTCGATCCGACCGTGCTGCGGGCGGCGCGGGCGGCCGCCGGCGAACGCGCACAGCAGCCGAGGTTCATCGGCGCACCCTTGGCACCCCCACCCGCCGATGACGTGGCGCTCGCCGACCTGGTCGCCTTCTTCAAGGACCCGGTGAAGGGTTTCTTCCGGGCCCTCGATTACACGCTGCCGTGGGATGTCGACGGTGTCGAAGACGCCATGCCGGTCGACATCAACGCGCTCGAGGAGTGGACGGTCGGCGATCGGATGCTGGCCGACATCCTCAGCGGCATGGCACCGGATGAGGCCCGACAGGCGGAATGGCGGCGCGGCACGTTGCCGCCCGGCCAGCTCGGCTGGCGCAAAGTGACCGAAATCCGTGACCAAGCGGCCTTGCTGGCCGCCGCGGCGCTGCGGCACCGCCGAGACGACGCGGCGGCATATGACGTTGACATCGACCTGGGTTCGCGAAGGTTGACCGGCACGGTGGCGCAAGTGTTCGGCGATCGTCTGGTGTCGGTGACCTATTCCAAGCTCGACGGCAAACATCTACTCGAATCCTGGATACCGTTGTTGGCGTTGTTCGCTCACGCTGGGGCCCACGACTGGTCGGCCGTCTGCATCGGCCGGCAGAAACGGGGTACCGTGCCCCGCCAGGCGGGGCTGGGGCGCCCCCGCGAACAGCCGGTGGAGCTGCTTCGAGATTTGGTGGCGATCTATGACGCTGGACGCCGTGAGCCAATTCCGTTGCCGATCAAGACATCCTATGCCTGGGCGGCCGCCCGGCACTGCGGCGACGATCCGGTGCGGGAGGCGTCATTTCGGTGGAAGTCCAGCGACCGCTACCCGGCTGAGGACCAGGCACCGGCTCACGTTCGGACCTGGGGAAGGAACGCGAGACTGACCGATCTGATGCAACCGGTGCATGCCGAATCCGAGCGTGCGGCCTGCCCCAACGGTGAAGACAACCGGCTGGGGGCCTTCGCCGCGCGGCTCTGGCTGCCGATGCTGCGCGCCGAGCGGGACCCCGGCTGATGCGCCCCTTCGATCTGCTCGGCCCACTGCCCGCCGAGAATTCCACCACGGTGCTCGAAGCCAGCGCCGGAACGGGCAAGACATTCGCGTTGGCCGCGCTGGTGACCCGCTACGTCGCGGAGGGACGGGCCCGGCTCGACGAGATGCTGCTCATCACCTTCGGGCGGGCGGCCAGTCAGGAACTTCGTGAGCGGGTCCGATGCCAAATGGTCAATGCGGTGCGGGTTTTCCACGACTCCCGCAACGGCTCCGATGACGCGGACCCCGCCGGCGACAACCAACTGCTGGCTCACCTGCTCGACGGCACCGCCGCCGAGCGCGACGCGCGTCAGCAGCGCCTGCGCGACGCGCTGGCCGGATTCGATGCGGCGACCATTGCCACCACACACCAGTTCTGCCAGCTGGTGCTCAAGTCTTTGGGCGTCGCGGGTGACACCGACGCGGGTGTGACGCTGGTCGAAGACCTCGACGAGCTGGTCACCGAGATTATCGACGATCTCTACCTGGTGCACTTCGGCCGTGACCGCGATGACCCCCCGCTGACCTACCGCGACGCACTGCGGATCGCCAGGGCGGTGGTCGCCAACCCGTCCACCCAGCTGCGGCCGCTGGATGCGCCGCCCAGATCCCGGGCCGCGGCCTGTGCCGGTTTCGCCCATCACGTTCTCGAAGAGCTGGAAACCCGCAAGCGGCGTCGGGGCATCCTCGGCTACGACGACCTGCTGCTGCGGCTGGCCGATGCCCTCGCTAGCGAGGACTCTGCGGCCCGGGCGCGAATGCAGCAGCGCTGGCCGGTGGTCATGGTCGATGAGTTCCAGGACACCGACGCGGTGCAGTGGCAGGTGATCGACAGCGCGTTCAGTGGGCGCTGCACACTGATTCTCATCGGCGACCCCAAGCAGGCCATCTACGCATTCCGCGGTGGCGACATCGTCACCTACCTGCACGCGGCGCAAACCGCCGGGGACAAGCGGACACTGGCCACCAACTGGCGCAGCGACAGCGCGCTGGTCGATCGGTTGCAGGTGGTGTTGCGTGGCGCTGAACTCGGCGATCCCGCAATCGTGGTGCGCGATGTCAAGGCCCACCACCAGGGCCACCGGCTCGCGGGCGCGCCGTACAACGACGCCCTGCGGCTGCGGGTGGTGCGCCGGGCCACGTTGGGCCGCAGGGGAATCCAGAACCTGCCCATCGATATTCTGCGCGATCACATCGGCCGTGATCTCGCCTCCGACATCGGTGCGTTGCTGGCCTCCGGGGCAACATTTGCCGGCAGAGCACTGCAGGCCAATGACATCGCCGTGATTGTCGAGAAGCACAAGGACGCGCGGGCCTGCCATCGCGCGCTCACCGACGCCGGGATTCACGCGGTCTACACCGGCGACACCGATGTGTTCAGCTCCGAAGCCGCCGACGACTGGCTAGCGCTGCTGGAGGCGTTCGACCAGCCGCATCGCCCCGGGATCGTGCGCGCCGCCGCCGCGACGATGTTCTTCGGCAAGACCGCCAACGATCTTGCCCGCGGCGGCGATGCGCTCACCGATCGCGTCGCAGAGACCCTGCGGGAGTGGGCGGACTACGCCCGCGAGCGGGGGGTGGCCGCCATCTTCGAGGCCGCGCAGTTGGGCGGTATGAGCGACCGCGTGCTGTCGTGGCAGGAGGGCCAGCGGCACATGACCGACCTGGCCCACGTGACGCAGCTGCTGCAGAAGGTCTCCCACCGGGAGCGCTATACCCTTCCGGCGCTGCGAGACTGGCTGCGCGGCCAGCGCAAGGATCGCGGTGGCGCTACCGAGCGCAACCGCCGGATCGATAGCGACGCCGCGGCCGTCCAGATCATGACGGTGTGGGTGAGCAAGGGTCTGCAGTATCCGGTGGTGTACCTGCCATTCGCCTTCAACCGCAACATTCAGGAACGCGAACTGGTGCTGTTTCACGACCGGGGCACGCGCTGCCTGCATATCGGCGGCAAGGACTCCCCTGATTTCGGCACGGTCGAGAGGCTGGGCGCCAAAGAGGCTGCCAACGACGACAGCCGATTGACCTACGTTGCGATGACGCGGGCGCAGTCGCAAGTGGTGGCCTGGTGGTCACCGGCCTATGACGAACCCAACGGCGGGCTGTCACGGCTGCTGCGGGGCCGGCGTCCCGGCGACTCGGTGGTACCTGACCGCGCCACCCCTGCCAAGATCACCGACGAGGATGCCTGGGACCGGTTTCAGCAATGGCAGGCCGCCGGAGGGCCGACGGTGGAAGAGTCCGTCATCGCCGCGGCACCGGCGATTGCCGGCCAGCCGGCGCCGTCCGAGCTGGCCACCCGCCGGTTTGACCGCGGCATCGACATCAGGTGGCGGCGCACGTCGTATTCGGGATTGATCAGGATGGCCGAGGCGACCGGCGTCAGCAGTGAGCCGGAGGTGACCGAACGCGATGATGAAGTCGCCGAGGTTCCGTTGACCGAGGTGGTGATGTCCGGGCCCGAGCAGCCTTCTCCCATGGCGGATCTCCCATCCGGCGCGAAGTTCGGCTCGCTGGTGCACGCCGTGCTGGAGACCAGCGATCCCTTCGCCATCGATCTCGCCGCCGAGCTGGAATCCCAGATCCGGGTGCAATCCGCGTGGTGGCCGGTGCAGGTGCCCGCGGCCCAGCTTGCCGCGGCGTTGGTCCCGATGCACGACACCCCGCTGGGCCCGCTGGCCGGCGGATTGACGCTGCGCCAAATCGGGCTACCGGACCGATTGCGGGAGATGGACTTCGAGTTTCCGTTGGCCGGAGGCGATGAGGCTGATGCCGGGGGCCACGCACCCGATCTCCGGCTGGCCGACGTCGGGGCGCTGTTGCGGGCGCACCTGGACGCATCCGACCCGCTGGCGCCATATGCCGATCGGTTGAGCGGGGACGCGCTTGGTGGTCAGACGCTGCGCGGATATCTCAGCGGTTCGGTCGACGTGGTGTTACGGATTCCCGACGGGCCGGGCCAGCGGTATCTGGTCGTCGACTACAAGACCAACTGGCTGGGTGACCCCGACCGCCCGTTGACCGCCGCCGACTACCACCGTCCCCGGCTGATCGAGGCGATGCTGCACTCCGACTATCCGTTGCAGGCGTTGCTGTACACCGTTGTGCTGCACCGTTTTCTGCGCTGGCGCCAGCCAGGATACGATCCGGCCCGACACCTGGGCGGCGTGCTGTACCTGTTCGTCCGCGGGATGTGCGGTCCCGACACTCCCATGCTCGACAGTCACCCCGCCGGGGTGTTCAGCTGGTCGCCTCCGGCCGCACTGGTGACGGCGTTGTCCGATCTGCTTGATGCGGGCAGGGCGGTCGCATGACCATCGAGGTTGTCGACCCGGCGGACTGGCGGCAGGCGGCGAGCGCGTCCGGACCGCTGCGGACGTTCAACGAAGCCGGTGTCATCGATGCGGCCGATGTCCATGTCGCGCAACGCCTTGCGGCCATGTCTGGCGAGTCCGACCCGGTGGTGTTGCTGGCCATCGCGTTCGTGGTGCGCGCGCTGCGGGGCGGTTCTGTGTGTGTCGACCTGTCCACCATCGAGGCACAAGTCGGGATCGCCGACCTCCCCTGGCCGGCGGCCGGCGAATGGCTGGCCGCGGTTCGGGCCAGCCCACTGGTCGGGTCACCGGCGGTGCTGCGCCTGTACGAGGACAATCTGGTCTATCTGGACCGGTACTGGCGCGAAGAACAGCAGGTCGCCGACGACATCCTGGCCCTGCTGGCCGCCCGGGCCAGCGCATCGGGCCCGGCTATCGAGGTCAACCGGCTGTTTCCACCCGGCTACGAAGAGCAGCGCGCGGCCGCCAAGATTGCGCTGGCGCAGGGCTTGACGGTGCTGACCGGTGGACCGGGGACCGGCAAAACCACCACGGTGGCGCGGCTGTTGGCCCTATTCGCCGAGCAGGCACAGCTCGCCGGCAAGGCGCGACTGCGCATTGCACTGGCCGCACCGACCGGCAAGGCCGCGGCCAGACTGCACGAGGCGGTGCAGTCGCAGATCGACAAACTCGATGCCATCGATCAGCAAAGGGTTCGTGGGCTACAGGCGACCACATTGCACCGGCTGCTGGGCAGCCGGCCCGACACCTCATCACGGTTTCGCCATCATCGCGGCAACCGGCTGCCGCATGACGTGATCGTCATCGATGAGACGTCGATGGTGTCGCTGACCATGATGGCTCGCCTGCTCGAAGCGGTGCGTCCGCAGACGCGGCTGCTTCTTGTCGGCGATCCCGACCAACTGGCGTCGGTGGAGGCGGGCGCGGTGTTGGCCGACCTGGTGGACGGGCTGGGCGCGCGCCACGACACCCACGTCGCGGCACTGCGCAGACTGCATCGGTTCGGCGAGTCGATCGGCCAGTTGGCGGCGGCCATCCGCGGCGGCGACGCCGACCGGGTTGTCGAGATCTTGCGGGCGGGCGACGACCACATCGAGTGGATCAACGCCGCCGACCCGACCCCGCAGCTGCGCAATGTGCTGCTTCCACACGCCCTTGAGCTTCGACGCGCCGGCGCGCTCGGTGATACCGCGGCCGCGTTGGCAACACTCGACGAGCAACGGCTGCTGTGCGCACACCGGCGTGGACCGTATGGAATCGCGCACTGGAACCACCAAGTGCAGAGATGGCTCACCGAAGCAACGGGCGAGCCGATCTGGTCGAACTGGTATGCCGGACGGCCGGTGTTGGTGACCGCCAACGACTATGGGCTCGGCGTGTACAACGGCGACACCGGGGTGGCCGTCCTGGATGGCACGAACCGCGCCGCGGCTCCGGGCGCGCTGCGGGTCGTCATCGCCGGCGCGCAGGAGCCGCTGAAGTTCGCGACCAGCCGACTATCTGATGTGGAAACCATGCATGCCATGACGATCCACAAGAGCCAGGGCAGTCAAGCCGACGACGTGACCGTGCTGCTGCCGCCGGCGGATTCCCGGTTGCTGACCCGGGAACTGTTCTACACGGCGGTCACCCGGGCCGCCCGCAAGGTGCGCATCGTCGGGCCGGAGTGCGACGTACGGGCCGCGATCGCGCGCCGGGCGATCCGGGCGACCGGGTTGCGTTCCCGATTGCAGCCGTGACGGCGCCCGCCTAGTCGCGACTAGTTGCGCTGCGCGGCCACAAACAGGTTCGTGGGCACCCGGTCCTCGACCTGAGCTGCGGCCGCGCGGCCGTAGCCGGCCATCAGCTCGCCCGACGGCGTCACCGTAACGTCCCAGTCGTGACGCCGGAACCAGTCGCCGACGTCTTCGCGTTCCTCGAAGTACCACAGTTCGTCGGTGCGGGGGATCTCCCGCTGCGGCTCCACGTGCGCCATCACCGCCCGGATCCGCGCCATCCGGGCACTTCGGTTGGCCCGAACCTGCGGGTCGAGGAACTTCGGCCCCAGCGCCTCGACGACGATGCGGCTTGCGCGCACGGTCAGTCCCTGAACCCGCTCGAACAGCAGGTCCTGGGCCACCGCGGGCAAGTACGGCATCAGCCCTTCGGCGGACCAGACGCTGGGCACCGAAGGGTCAAAACCGGCCTGGCGCAGCGCGGTCGGCCAGTCCTGACGAAGGTCCACCGCGACCGCGACCCGGCCGCAGGCGGGTTCGGCCCCGTGCTCGGCCAACGTCGCAGCCTTGAACTCCAGCACCCTGGGCTGGTCGAGTTCGAACACCGTCGTGCCGGCTGGCCAGGGCAGCCGCCAGGCGCGCGAGTCCAGTCCGGCCGCCAGGATCACCGCCTGACCGATCCCCGCGCGCGTCGCGTCCAGGAAGAACTCGTCGAAAAACGCCGTCCGCGAGGCCATGTAGCTGACCATCGCCTCCATCTGCAGCGGCAGATCCGGTTCGATTTCGAGCAGTTCGGCCGGCAGTTGCGGCGCCGAGTGCCAGTTCCACACGCCGTCGCCGACCGCGTCGAGGAATACCTGTGCGAATGGATCGCTGATCAACGGATGCTGGCTTCGAGTCTCGGCCGCCCGCGCCGAAGCCACACCCAGCGCCGTCGCCCCGACGCTCTCGGTGATTTCCCAGCTGTCGTCCTCGGTCCGCGCCATGCCCGGCTCCTCCCGTCGATCAACGCCTCCCTGGCGAACATACGTCAGCAGCACGCGCACCGACGTGAGCCGCCGGCGGTTCAGGCGCGGGGATACACGTAACCTACAAGCACACTCGACGAGGAGCCCGGATGGAACCAAACGAGCTGCATATCTCAAACGTCAAGGTCTTCGACAGCGTCGACGGCCGGATCACCGGGCCGGTCGACGTGACCGTCCGCGGCCCCGTGATCGCCAGCATCGCACCGGCGGGCGCCGCGGCATTGTCCGGCCCAGCCATCGACGGCACCGGCAAGACACTGTTACCCGGGCTGATCGATGCGCACTGGCATGCGATGTTCACCACCATCCCGGCAGCGCTGGCCCAGGTCAGCGAGTTCGGCTACGTGGTCGCCAGGGCCGTGGTCAGTGCCCGCGAGACACTGTTGCGCGGCTTCACCACCGTCCGCGACCTCGGTGGTCCGGTGTTCGGCGTCAAGCAGGCGATCGACGAGGGCTCGATTCCGGGCCCGCGGATCTACCCGGCGGGCGGCTTCATTTCCCAGTCGGGCGGGCACGGGGATTTCCGGCTGCCCAACGAGGTGCCGCGTGGGGTGTGCGGCCACCTGAGCTACACCGAGATCATCGGCGCGGCCGTGATCGCCGACGGCGAGGCCGAGGTATTGCGCGGGGCGCGGGAGACGCTGCGCCGCGGCGCGTCACAACTGAAGCTGATGGCCGGCGGTGGCGTCACCTCCGCATACGACCCGCTCGATGTTGCCCAGTTCACCGAGACCGAAATGCGCGCGGCGGTGGAGGCCGCCGAAAACTGGGGCACCTACGTCACCGTGCACGCCTACACCCCTCGCGCCATCCGGGCCGCGATCGCCGCCGGTGTCCGCTGCGTCGAACACGGTCAACTGATCGATGAACCGACCGCCGCGCTGCTCGCCGAAAAGGACATCTGGTGGTGCCTGCAACCGTTCCTGGATGACGAGGACGCGGTGGCGGTGCCTCCCCCGAGCGTGCCCAAGTTCAAGCAGATGGTCGCGGGCGCCGACACCGCGTATCAGCTGGCGATCAAGCACGGCGTCAAGATCGTGTTCGGTACCGACACGTTGTTCGACGCCAAGCTCGCCAGCCGCCAGGGTGCTCAGCTAGCAAAGCTCACGCGCTGGTTCACGCCCGCCGAGGTGTTGCAGCAGGCGACGATCCGCAACGCCGAGTTGCTGGCGATGTCGGGGCCGCGCAACCCGTACCCGGGGCGGCTGGGCGTGGTTGCCGAAGGCGCGCTGGCCGACCTGATCCTGGTCGACGGGGATCCGATTGCCGACATCTCGCTGATCGCCCGACCCGACGAGACGTTCACCACCATCATCAAGAACGGCCGGGTGGTCAAGGGTGCGGCGAGTTAGTCCAGCAACGGCACCGGAAAACGGTGTCCGTTAGGTCATTTCCCAAGCATCAGGTGCCCAGTCACGCGGGTCTTCACCGCCAGACGTTGACCCGGCCCGTATCACACCCGCCACATTGCCTCGCGCTGGCATCGAATTGTGCTGCACGCCAAGCACCGTGGCTACTCGTTCGCCGGCTGGACCTGCCGGTCGCCTCACCGAAGTGCATCAGGTGAGCGACTGGGCCGAGTGTGGGCGAACCGAAAGCTCAACAACCCCACCACCGAATGGATTCCTGCGGCGCACCTCGACGCGGTTGTGGGTAACCGGGCCCGCACCAACGCCTTTTTCATCCGCAGCGGTTCTGACGCAGCGACAAGGAAGGTCCATGAACATCGCGGGCGCCGATTCGCGTGCGGCGGTTTGGATTGCCTAGGCCCACCTGTAATCCTGTTCCCACAGGTAAGTTGTCAGCGAGCCATGGAGAGGGGAATCGGTCCACCGGACCGTTGGGCATATGCGAGTTGACGGACGCGAGATCACCGTTTCCGGTAGCTTGCTGCCTCCGATAACCAGACGCACCAACGACATCATCTGGCTGGTCGTAGCGGTGGTCTTCCTCGTGGTCGTGGTGACGAGTTCGGTGATCACCCGCCCGCGGTGGGTGGCATTGGAGAAATCGATCTCCGAAATTGTCGGCGTTCTTACCCCCACCCAATCCGATCTGGTTTACCTGGCTTACGGTGCGGCGATTCTGGCGTTGCCATTCGTGATTCTGATCGGGCTGATCGTGAGCCGACAATGGAAACTGCTCGGCGCCTACGCGGTCGCGGCAATCATGGCCGCTCTGCCGTTGTCGATCAGCAGCAACCGAATTTCGGCCCCCCGGTGGCATTTCAACCTGTCCGAGAAGCTCACCACCCTGCCGGCCCAGTTTCTGGATGACCCGCGGTGGATAGCGATGGTCGCGGCGGTACTCACCGTGTCAGGCCCCTGGCTGCCCGCCCGCTGGCGACATTGGTGGTGGGGCTTGTTGTTGGCCTTCGTGCCGATCCACCTGGTCATCAGCGCCATCGTGCCGGCCCGTTCGTTGCTGGGACTGGCCGTGGGGTGGTTAGTCGGCGCGCTGGTGGTCCTAGTCGTTGGCACGCCCGCTCTCGAGGTGCCCTTGGAAGGTGCGGTCCGCGCCATGGCCAAGCGTGGATTCGCGGTATCGATGCTCACGGTGGTGCGGCCGGGCGGCGCCGGTCCACTAGTGCTGGCGGCCACCTCCCCCGACCCCGAATGCCGGGCGGCTATCGAGTTGTACGGCCCGCATCAGCGCAGCGGCGGCGCGCTGCGGCAACTCTGGTGGAAGCTGCGACTGCGCGGCTCCGAAACCGCGCCGCTGCAGGCCTCCATGCGCCGCGCGGTCGAGCACCGCGCCCTGATGGCCATCGCGATCGGGGAAGCGGGTGTCGCCAATACCTCGACCATCGCGCTGGCCGCGCTCGACCGCGAATGGACGCTGTACGCGCACAACCCGGTACGCGGGACACCGCTGGATGAATGCACCGCCCAGACACCGGTTGGCCGGGTGTGGGAATCGTTGCGAACGCTCAACGACTACCAGATCTCGCACGGGGACTTGCGCTGCCACGAGATCACAGTCGATGAGGACAAGGTCCTGTTCGGGGGGTTCGGCAACGCCGAATATGGGGCCACCGACGCCCAACTCCAGTCGGATATCGCCCAACTCCTGGTGACCACCTCGGCACTGTACGGCGCGCAGCCCGCGGTGAGCGCCGCGATCGAAGCATTCGGCAAAGACACCATCCTGATGGCCTCGCGCCGGCTCACCAAATCCGCCGTGCCCAAGCGCATCCGCGAATCTGTGGCCAACGCCAAGACCGTCATCGCCGGCGCCCGCACCGAGGTCAAGCGCCAGACCGGTGCCGATCAGATCGAGAGCCAGACGATCACCCGGTTCAGTCGCAGCCAGTTCATCCAACTGGTGCTGATCGGCGCGCTGGTGTACGTCGCGTATCCGTTCATCAGCACCGTGCCGACCTTCTTCTCCCAGCTCAGAACCGCCAACTGGACGTGGGCACTGCTCGGGTTGGCGGTGTCGGCACTGACCTATGTCGGTGCTGCGGCGGCATTGTGGACCTGCGCCGACGGGCAGGTCAGCTTCTGGAAGCTCTCGATCGTGCAGGTGGCCAATACCTTTGCGGCAACAACCACCCCGGCCGGCGTCGGTGGCCTCGCGCTGAGCACCCGTTTCCTGCAGAAGAGCGGTCTGAGCGCGTTACGGGCCACCGCAGCCGTAGCGCTGCAGCAGTCGGTCCAGGTGATTGTTCACCTGGCGTTGCTGATCCTGTTCAGCACCGTCGCGGGAACCTCAACCGATCTATCGCATTTCGTGCCCACCGGCACCGTGGTGTACCTGATCGCGGGTGTGGCGCTGGGCATCATCGGAACGTTCTTGTTCGTGCCCAACTTGCGGCGCTGGCTGTCGACGGAGGTGCGGCCCAAGCTCAAAGAGGTCACCAGCGACCTGATTGTGCTGGGCCGGGAGCCCAAGCGATTCGCCATCATCCTGCTGGGTTGTGCGGGAACCACTCTCGGTGCCGCGCTGGCGCTGTGGGCCAGCATCGAAGCCTTCGGCGGCGGAACCACATTTGTCACCGTCACGGTGGTGACGATGGTCGGCGGGACGCTGGCCTCGGCCGCGCCGACACCCGGCGGTGTCGGCGCCGTCGAGGCGGCACTGATCGGTGGACTGGCCGCGTTCGGGGTGCCCGCGGCGATCGGCGTTCCCTCGGTACTGCTGTACCGCGTGCTCACCTGCTGGTTACCGGTGTTTCTGGGCTGGCCGATAATGCGGTGGCTGACCAAGAGCGAAATGATCTAGCGCTGGCCGCGGCGCGCGCGGGTCACTCGTCATAGCCGAGGACCACAACCAGCACGGTCGATGTCCGGCTGGTTGCACCGGCGGTGGTGGTCAGATACGTCAGGTAGTACTCGTTGTCGACCGACTTGTCCACCGTGATTCCGACCCGGGTCGTGGCCGATCCATTCTCGGCGAATCGTCCCGAGGTGGGTACCACCGTGATCCCGCCGGTCGAGGACTCTCCGGTGATGGTGAACTCGTCTATGCCGGTGATCATCCGTTGTAGGTCGACCCTGACGGTTCGTGTCGTTCCGGGCGCAATCCTGATGATGGGTTGCGGGACATTGACCGTCACCGCCGAGCCGCCCGCGCCGAACGACGGTGGCGCCGATGACGGTCCGCTACCCCACTGCTTGTTGGGAACGGCGGCAAGCTCGAAGGCGACGTCGCCGCCTGTCGTGATGATCGACTCCGGAAGATAGGTCTGGTCAGTGGCCGCACCGTTGATGCGCAGCCCACTGATGTACCTCATGTGGCTGGGCGCGGACGCGCCGGGCGCGGAAAGCCGGATGAATTTGTCTGCGGGGAGGCTGATTACGGCCCGGTCAAACAATGGGGTATTCACCGTCAGGATCGGAGTCCCCGCCGTGATCGGATACAGACCGAGGGCCGCCCAGACATACCAGCTGGACAGCGCGCCCAGATCGTCGTTGCCGGGCGCGCCGTCGGGCGTGGCCGCGAACAGGCCGCGCACTCGGTTGACCGTCCGCTGCGTCTTCCACGGCGCTCCCAGGTAGTTGTAGATCCACGGCACCCCGAAACCCGGCTCATTGCCGGCCCACAGGTAGGGCTGGTTTGGGCCCACGTTGAGCTTCTTGGTGAAGCGATCCAGCCGGTTTTCCGCCGCCGCACGGCCGCCCAGCGCTGTCACCAGGCCGGCGATGTTTTGCGGCACCATCCACAGATATTGCTCGGCGTTGCCCTCGTCGAATCCGTCCTGACCAAACCCCTCCGGGATCTCGGTGAATCCCGGGCCGTCGGGGAAGAATCCCATCCGATCCCGTGGCGAGATGAAACCGGTGCTGGGGTTGAACAGGTTCTGCCAGTACTGCGACCGGTGCTGGAATTCGGCGGCGGTCTTGTCGTCGCCCAACGCCTGCGCGAATCGGGAGATGGTGAAGTCGTCGATGGCCCATTCCAGGGTGATCGATGCGCCCGCGATGCGCCCGCCGGTAGCGAATTCGCTCACCTGCGGCCCGAAACCCAACTCTTGGTAGGTGGTGATTCCCGGCCGCTCGACATAACCGATGAGGCCGACGCCGCCCCGCGTCGCCGCGTTCACCATGTAACGCAGCGCGGTGTGAACGTCGAAGTCCTTGGCGCCGAAGGTATAGAGATTTACGATCAGCGGCACCGCATTGTCCCCGGTCATCATGCCCGTCGACGAATTCGCAAGGGGCCAGCGCGGAAACGCACCGCTCTGCTCTGCGTCGTTGACCAGTGACTGGGCCATGTCGCTGGCCTGGCTGGGGAAGAGCAGCCCTTGCAGAGCGGCCAGGCTGCGATAGGTGTCCCAGTCGGAGAAATTGGCATATTGGGTATGGCCCTGGGGCACCGTGTGAATGGCACCGTCAAACCCGAGGTATCGACCGTCGGCATCGTTGAAGGTGTTGGGGTGCAACAGTGAACGGTAGAGGCAGCTGTAGAAGGTCACCAGTTCGTCGGGGTCACGGCCGGCCACCGCGATGCGCAGCAGCGCCGCGTTCCACTCCCTCGCGGCGGCGGTGCGAACATCGTCGAAACTCGCCGCCCCCTCGGCCGCGAGGTTCGCTCGTGCGCCGTCGATGCCCACGTAGGAGATCGCGGTTTGCACCTCGAGTGCGGCGCCGGACGGAAACTCCACATAAGCCCCGCTGCGCCGGGAATGCGCGCCGCGGACCCCGGCGTAGACGGCGTAGCCGTCCCACGCGCCGTAGGAGATGAACGGCTGGTTGAACTTCATCGCGAAGTACACGGTGTAGGTGTTGTTCTTGCCGCAGAATCCGCCGCTGGTCGCCCAACCGGTGATCGTGGTGTTGTCCGCCCCGAGCTGGATTGTCGAGCGCGAGTTGCCCGCCAGCGACGCCCCGGACTGCACCCGCAGCAAGGCCGGCCGGCCATCGCGCGGGTAGCTGAACCGGCCGAAGCCGGTGCGGGTGGTGGCAGTGAGCTCCGCGGTCACCCCGGTGGCCGGAAAGTGCACCGAGTAATAGCCGGGGACCCCCACTTCGCTGTCATCGTGGGCAATCCGCTCGGCCCCGCGCCAAGGTTGCACACTGATCGCGGTGGTGGTGGGCAACACCGAAATGTCGCCGAAGGCAGCGCAGCCCACCGAGGCGTGCGTCATGCTGAACCCGGTGGAACGGGGATTCTGGTAGTCGTAGCCGGCATAGTTGTCGGTGGTGTCCGGCGAGTACTGCACCATGCCGAACGGCACCGCTGCGCCGGGGAAATTGTTGATCTCCCCGACGATCTCGCCCCCGGTCCCGGTGCCGACCAGCGTGTCGACGTAGTCGACGGGGTTAGCCACCAACGACGGTTCCCCGTCGTAGGCACGCGGCGGCGCGGCCGCAATCAACGGCAGCAACAGGCCCAGCACCGCGAGGAGCGCAGCAAGGCCCCGCAGCAACCTCGGTGACCGCATACGTGTCTCATTACTGCACGCCGAGCCTTCCCGTGGGGATTTCGGCATTAATCCAGGCCGATGACAGGACAATGCGCGCCATCACATTTTCGGCGATCGGTTCCAGGGCAACCGCCGGCATCCGCCGGCTCGACACCGTTAGCACCGGTAGTTGGGGCATTGCCGCAACGCTGCGCACCGGTTGGGCTAATGTCGGTCCGGATGTCGCCGGAGCAGATACCGGGGCCCCAAAATTCAGGAGATGCAAGACATGAAGGACCTCACCGCGGTGCTGGCAACTGCGGCGCTAAGCCTGACGCTGGTTGCCTGCGGGTCTGGCACGACGAGTGACAACAAGACCTCCACATCGACGTCCACGTCCACGTCCACGTCGACGTCCACCACGACGTCGGCGACCAGCCCAACACCGGGCGCCCAAGCCAACTACACGATCGCTGACTACATCCGGGACAACGACATCCAGGAAACCCCCGTGCACCACGGCGACCCCGGATCCCCGAACATCGATCTGCCGGTACCCGACGGCTGGCAACTGCTACCCGAAGGCTCGGGCGCACCCTACGGTGGCATCGCCTACACCCAACCCGCTGATCCCAGCGACCCGCCCACCATCGTGGCGATCTTGTCCAAACTCACCGGCAACGTCGAGGCCGCCAAGATTCTCGAATTCGCCCCGGGCGAGCTGAAAAACCTGCCCGGGTACGAGGGCAGCAACAACGGCAGTGCCTCCACACTCAGCGGCTTCCAGGCATGGCAGCTCGGCGGTTCCTACACCAAGAACGGCAAGCAGCGGGCGGTCGCGCAGAAGACGGTGGTGATCCCCAGCCAGGACGGCCTGTTCGTGCTTCAGCTCGACGCCGATGCCCTCGACAGCGAGCAAGACGTGTTGATGGATGCCACCAGCGTGATCGACGACCAGACCAAGATCACCCCCTAGCCGGGCGCGCCAACCAAAACGCACCGCGGAGCTGCACGCACTCCGCGGTGCGTTTTTCCTATCCCGTCCGCCAGGCCGGCGTGGCGCCGTCGCCTTGCGGGGCAGGCCGACCCGCAATCAGTCACAATCGTCAGGTCGGACAAGCGACTCAGCTTCCGATCAAGCCGCTGGCCGGTGTTCGTTGACATGACGAAGGGCGCCCATTGATACCACCGGCCCGACTCATCGTTGCGCTGTTGGCAGTGGCGACTCTGCTTGGCGGCGTCAGCGGTTGCTCGACCGATCGACCCACCAGCCCAGCATCCGGCGATCACGGGTCCGGCTGTCGTGAACTCGACGCGTCCCTTGAATGGCATGACGGCGTACGCGAGTTTCTGCAATCCGCCATCAATGCCAACAGCAAGTGCACCGGCACCGCCGACGGCGCTGCACACAAGGTCGCGATCTTCGACTGGGACAACACCGTCGTCAAGAACGACATCGGTTATGCGACCAATTACTACATGCTGACGCACGATTTGGTGCTGCAGCCCGCCAACCAGGATTGGCACAACACGGGGCGCTACCTGACCGATGCGGCCGCCGACGCGCTGAGTGCGGCTTGCGGCAAGGATGCGCCCGCCGGCGAGCCGCTTCCGACCAGCAGCAATGCGTTGTGCGCGGACGAGATCCTGTCGCTTCTTGGGGGCCAAACGACGACGGGACGGCCCGCTTTTGCCGGCAGTGACGCGCGTCGCCTGGAGGGTTCCTACGCCTGGGGCAACGCGCTGTCGGCCGGCTACAGCGCCGAGGAACTCGCCCAATTCGCCGCCGCGGCAAAGCAACAGAACCTCGCCGCCGATGTCGGCGCCACCCAGAAGGTGGGCACTGAGGATGTCGACGGCTACATTCGCGTCTATCCGCAGATCAAAGACCTCATCGCGACTCTGCAGGCCCATGGCATCGACGCCTGGGTGGTGTCGGCATCTCCCGAACCGGTCATCAAGGTGTGGGCGGGCGAAGTGGGCATCGATGACCAGCACGTCGTGGGTGTCCGCAGCGTTGCCGACCGATCCGGGAAACTGACCGCTCATCTCCTCGGCTGCGGCGGGGTTCGCGACGGCGAGGATTCGGTGATGCCGTTTGCCGACGGCAAGCGTTGTTGGGCCAATCAAGTCATCTTCGGCGTTGACGGCCCGCAAGCCTTCGACCAACTCCCGCAGGACCGTCGCCAGGTGCTTGCTGCGGGTGACTCGAACAGCGACGCCACCTTCGTGGGCGACGCGACCGCGGTGTCACTGGCCATCAACCGCAACAAAGCCGAGCTCATGTGCCGGGCCTACGACGGCCTGTACGCCAAAGGCGGCAAGTGGGCCGTCAACCCGATGTTCATGGACCCGCTCCCCCAGCACCCGCCGTATCCGTGTGGGCAGGCGTTCGTCAACTCCGACGGGTCGAAAGGACCGGTCCGCGACGCCGCCGGCAACCCCATCGCGGACCAGGTCGACTCGATCTTCTGATCGGTGGGTGCCTGCCACTGCGACGCTGCTGGGCGGGGCCGGCGTGATCGCCGAACAGAGCTGCACTCGCGGCGGCACTACCGCGCACCATCGTGTTGTCCTACGGTGTTTGCATGACAGAGCAGTCGTATCCGGTGGAGGTGGAGCATCCACCGTCAGCACTACTTCGTGCCATCAACCCGGTGCTCGGTTTTCTCTTGCGCACACCGCTCGCCGGCTCACTGGGCAACCAGCTGATGGTGCTCGACTTCACCGGCCGCAAGTCGGGACGGCACTTCTCACTTCCGTTGAGCGCCCATGTCATCGACAACGTGCTGTACGCCCTGACCGGCGCCGCATGGAAGTACAACTTCAGCGGTGGCGCCACCGCCCAGGTAGTGCACAACGGGAAGACGACCGCCATGCGCGGCGACCTCATCCGGGACCCGGACGTGGTCGCCGACCTGTGTCTGCGATGTGCCCGGTCTTACGGCCTGCGCCGCGCGCAGCGGATGATGGGTTTGAAGTTTCGCGACCGGCGGATCCCCACGCTCGAGGAGTTCACCGAGGCCGTCGACCGGCTGCAGTTTGCCGCGATCAAGTTGACTCCGGCCGGGTGACACTTCAGAAACCGTGCGAAATACATTGCGAAATAACGCTTCCCATGTTCTACGCGGGACCATGGCCTGGCTGTTGTGTGTGGTGATAGCGGTGAGCCTGGTCGCGTGTGGCGGTGGGCGCCAAAAGACTCACTACGACGCGGCGCCATGTCCGGAGCCGAATTTTCCCGGCGTGCCCCAGGCGGAGCTGGGAGCCAACTACAGCTGCGGTTATCTCACCGTCCCGGAAAATCGCCTGGATCCGCAGAGTCGCACCATCCGACTCCTGGTGGCACGGGTAAAAGCGGTCAGCGACAAGCCCAAGGCCGACCCCATCGTCTACCTCGCGGGTGGACCCGGGGGCGCCGCAACACTGAGCGCACCCCGGGTTGTCGCCGGCGGTTTGAACGCCGACCGCGACGTCATCTTCGTCAACCAGCGCGGCACCCTACACAGCGATCCACACCTGAGCTGTCCGGAAATGGATGACTTCGCGGTGCGGGCCCTCGATTTGGACTTCGAGGCCCCGGCTACCGCGGATCTGGACGCGGCGGCCGTCACCGCATGCCGAAACAGGCTGGTGGCTGAGGGCTTTCATCTGGCGTCCTACAGCTCACGGGAGAACGCGGCGGACATCGCTGCGCTACGCAAGCAACTGGGCATCGAGAAGTGGAACATCTACGGGGTCTCATACGGCAGCGACCTGGCGCAGCAGCTGCTGCGTACCCACCGCGAAGGCATCCGGTCTATGGTGTTGGACTCGGTGGTCCCGACGTCGTTCAACCTGATCGACCGCTGGTGGCAAGCCCCCGCAAGCGGCCTGGCCGCGATCATTGGAGCGTGCAATGACCAACCCGGGTGCGCGCAAGCCTATCCGGATCTGGCAACGGTGTTCGTCAACGTGGTCAGCACGCTGAGCCGGAAACCCTTGAAGGTCAGCACCTCTGATGCCAACGGCGACCCGGTGCAGGTCACTATCGATGGGTTCAAGGTGGTGCCCCTGGCGCTCAGCTGGAGCGCCGACCCCGCCAAGGTGACCGACATTCCGCGGATGATATTCGCGCTGGCCAGGGGTGAGGGCAGGCTGGCCGCCGCCGGGATTGCCGAGACTGTCCCGCCACCCGAGCAACGCGGCCTGCTGGGCGCCGGTCTGGCGCTGGGCACCTACTGCCAGGAGATGGCCAACTGGACCACGCCGGAGCAGGCGCTGTCGCGGGCACGAACAGCGATCCCCGGCCTGCCCGATTCGGTGCTGCGCATCACCCCGACCGGCAGTTGGATCTTCCGCGAGTGCGCCGCCTGGGGGTTGGGTAGATCCGACACTGCCGATCGTCTGTCGGTGTCCAGCGGGGTGCCCACCCTCATCCTGTCGGGCACGTTCGACTCCAGCACCGCGCCACAGTGGGCCGAGGAGATCACCCCCGGGCTGGGCAACTCGCAGCTGGTGCGGTTTCCCGGGGTGGGCCATGGTGTCCTGCCGAATTCGGCGTGCGCCCAGTCGATCGTGACGGCATTCGTCGACGATCCGAGCCGCGACATCGACAAATCCTGTGTCTGGAAAATGACGATGCCCACCTTCAGTCTGCCCGAGCCGGCCCGCTAGCCAGCTGGCCGAGGATTGCCTGCACCAGCCCGGCCAGCCGGGCATGATGGGAGCCGGCCCAGTAGATCCGTCCGCAGTCCGAGCAACGGCTGAAATCGTCGTAGTGCTGGCGAGTCAGCGGCTCCAGGCGATCGATGACCTCTTCCTTGGCAACCGGGACCAAGCGGCCGTTGCACCGCACGCAGCGCGACAGGGGCGCCAACCGCTGCCGCAGGTCCAATCGCCGTATCACTTCGAGCAGCTGTTCCTGGGGTTGCTGGGAGTGCACGAACAGGCCATGGGTGACCGCACGACGCTTCAGCAGCCCGCTGTCGCGGGTGAGCAGGATCCGCTGCTCGGCCAGGCTGATGTCGACCAGCGCCGGGTCGTCGGCCACGCTGGACCACCAAACATCGAGTCCGAGTAGTCGCATCAGCCGGGCGAGCCGACCGAGATTGACGTCGACCACAAACCGTGGATGACGCAGCGGCACCGGCCGCAGCCTGCTGGTCAGCCCGATGTCGAGCGCCTCGAACATCGGGTACACGGCGATCCGGTCGCCGGCCGCCGGCCGGTGGCCGGTGGCCGGTGGCCGAACTCTGCGGGTTCTCCGTTCACCAGGATGAGATCGATCTCGGTGTGCGGGATGCCCATCGCCTCCAGCACATCCTTGACCGTCTGATGGCTGCGGAACGGCCGGCGCACGGTCGCGCCGCGTGCCTGGGGCTCCAGGAAGTCGCCGAGTTCGGCGTAGGCCCGGACGTCCAGATAGCCGTCCATCATTCATATGTACCGCGCGGGACGCCCGGCGAGCCCATCCACCCGATCCGCGGCATGCTTTCCGTAACGTCGTGAGCAGCGACTAGACCACAAGAAGGATGGTTCGGGGTGTCCCGTCGAGATGACGTGCAGGGCCGGCCGGCCGTTGACACCCGGATACCGGAGTCGATGGCGGCACGTTTGCAGCGGGCACAGAGCTGGGCAATTGGCTCCGACCCCGGACTGCTGCGGCTACGGATGGCCACTCGGACCACCGCGGCGCTGGGCTGTTCGCTGCTGGTGTTGTACCTGCTGACGATGGCGACCGGGCAGCCGTTGACCGTCGCTCTGATCGGTGTCGTCATCACCATGATCGCGGCCCGTTCCGTCGATGATCCCGACTCCCGACAACAGCAGATCACCATGGCGCTGCTGCCGGTACCCGCGGCGCTGTCGATCAGCGTGGCCGCGCTGCTCGCGCCGCACCTGATCGCCGCCGAGGTGGCGTTCGTGGTGATCGTGTTCGCCGCGGTCTATGTCCGCCGCTTCGGGCCGCGTGGACGGGCGCTGGGCATGGTCGCATTCATGGCCTACTTCTTCAGCCTGTATCTGCGGGCCGGGGTGGCCCAGTTGCCCTGGATGATCGGCGCCGTGCTGGTGGGCACCCTGTGCACGTTTGTGATGAGCACCCATGTGCTGCCCGACCGCCCAGAAAGTGTGCTGCGCGCCACGATTCGCTCGCTGCGAGCGCGGATGGCGATCGTGGTGGACACCGCCGCCGACACCGTGCGAGCGGGTCGGCTCGATGAGCGGCGGCGCCGCCGCATGCGGGCCCGGATTGCCCGGCTCAACGAGACCGCTTTGCTGGTGCAGAGCCAGATCGAGGACAAGACCCATCCCGCCACGCTGTGGCCGGGGATCAGCGCAGAGCAACTCGCACCGTGGCTGTTCGACGCCGAACTCTCGGTCGAATGGGTCGCCATCGCGGGCCACCGTGCCATGGCCATCGCCGAGGAGATACCGGCCGCCACCCGTATCGAGCTGGCTGACACGCTTACCCAACTCGCGTGGGCCATCCGGGGGCCGCGAACCGAGGGCCTGCACCAGGCCGCCAGCCGGGCTCAGCGGCTCCTGGACGGTCAGCCCGCCCCGGCCCCGACCGACGACCCGAGCCAGGGCGCCGTGCGCCCCGCCCGATCCGGACAACAACGACGTGGTGCAGCCGGTACCCGAGGACACTGCGGCAGATGGTGGGCCCGGCGAAGCCGGGCTGGCGCCCACCACACGACAAGCCATCCAGGTCAGCATCGCGGCGTCACTGGCCATCGTCACCGGCGAGTTGGTTTCGCCGCTGCACTGGTATTGGGCGGTGATTGCGGCATTCGTGGTCTTTGCCGGCACCAATTCGTGGGGCGAAACCCTCACCAAGGGTTGGCAGCGGTTACTGGGCACCGTGCTCGGCGTGCCCTGCGGCGTGCTGGTCGCCACGGTGGTCGCCGGCGACAAGGTCTTCTCGGTCGTCATGATCTTCGCGTGCCTGTTCTTCGCCGTCTATTTCATGCAGGTCACCTACAGCCTGATGACGTTCTGGATCACCACGATGCTGGCGCTGCTCTACGGGCTGCTCGGCAAGTTCACCTTCGGTGTGCTGATGCTGCGGATCGAGGAGACCGCGATCGGCGCCGTCATTGGCGTTGCCGTCGCAATCCTGGTGCTGCCGACCACCATTGGCACGGTGGTACGCCGCGATACCCGGGCCTTCTTGACGACGCTGTCCGAATTGATCGAGATCTCCATCGCGACCATGTTCGACGACGACGTGACCGACAGCCCCACCGAGCGGGCGCGTGAACTCGACCGAGACCTGCAGCAGTTCCGGGTCACGGCCAAACCGATGCTCGCTGGTGTCGCCGGATTCGCCGGCCGAAGAAGCATCCAGCACTCGGTGCGGTTGCTCACCATCTGTGACCGCTACGCACGGATTCTGGCCCGCCGAAGCGAGCAATACCTGGATCCGGGATGTCCCCACGGACTTTCCGATGCCATCACGACCGCGGCGGCCCAGATCCGGCGCAACATCGACGCGCTGGTCACTGCCCTCGACGGGACCCAGGACGTGGCCATCACGCCCGCCGCCGACTCCCTCGATGCGGCCGAGGCGGTGGTCAGGCAGCACGCCGATGGCCTCGATCGGGCCGACCCCGGGTCCAATCCGCGTCACCTGCTGGCCGCGGTGAACTCGCTGCGCCGGATCGAAGGTGCTGTCGTCAACGCGGCCGTCCATTTCGGCGCCGACGCAGACCTGATGGCGCACGATCAGCCAGGGTGAATCGCGCCGGCGCGGCTGCCGAGTCGGTCCGCAATTCCGCGGCTAACCGGCCGGCGTAATCAACCCGTAGTGCCCGTCATAGCGGCGGTATAGCACCCCGGCGCGGCCCTGGGCGGCATCGATGAAGAACAAAAACGGTAGACCAAGGACGCCAAGTCGCTCGGCCGCCTCCGCCTCGGTCAGAATGGGCGCCGGATGCGGGCTGATGGACAGCGGCAGCTCGAACGGGCTGAGCTGATCGGCGGTAGCGGGTGCAACCAGCGCCAACCGATAGCCGGTCGGACCGCCGCGGTAGAGGACGCCGGCCATGCCCGTGCCCTGCTCGGTGAAAAGGTGGAAATCGTAGTCGAGCAAACCCATTTCGGTGGCGGCGTCATCGACCGTGCAGGGCGCCATGGTGAACGACTTGCGGCGGATGACCTCGCGTTCCTCGGGCGGACGCGGAAAGTAGGTGTCGCGTTGCCGGGGCTCGGATTCGTGCCGCCATTCGGCGCGACCGGCGTCGGGCTGCTGACCGCGTCGCGCCTCCCAGTGCTCGGCCACCCGCTCCAGCCGGCGCCGCAGTCGCGCATCGAGCCGATCGATCGCCTCCTGCGCGGTAGCGCCATGAACCTGGGCGCGGACCAACCGCCCGTCGACGTTGAAATTGGCCTGCGCGACCACCGGTCGCGACACCGTCGGATCGGGATGCTGGGAGATTCGAACGCGGGCAGAAAGCACCGGCCGGTGCGCCAAGCGGCCGAGTTGGCCGATCTTGGTGCGCGCGTATTCGGCCGCACCGGGCAAGTCGCCGCGGGCGCTCACCTCGACATCGATAACGGGTGGCAAATCTGCTTTGTGCCGCATGACTCATTCCTACGCGGCGAATCTGGATGCGGGGCAGGGCCAAAGGTCCTCGCGCCAGGGACGGAAAGTCACCCCCGGCAAGTCCGGGCCTTGACGATCGGCCCATCCACCGCACGTCCGAGCACTGTGCAATTTGCCCTTTCGCCGCCTACCTGTGAGTGGGACTCTTCGAGCAGAAACATCGCGACCGGGATGCATTCGGCTGCAGCGTCGCATCTGACTGCAATACGCCTTGCTGGCATTGAACCTAAGCCGATAAGCGGGTTACCAGGATCTCTCGGAGGGGCACATGTCGTTCACGGTCGTGGAGCCGCAGATGTTGACGGCGGCCGCCGCGGATCTAGCGAAGATTGGTGCGGCGATCGATACGGTGAGCACCGCGGCAGCCGCCTCGACCACCAACTTGCTGCCCGCGGCCGCTGATGAGGTGTCGGCGGCCATCGCCTCACTGTTCGGCACCCATGCCCTGGCGTATCAAGCCATTGGCGCGCAGGCTGCGACGTTTCATGACGGGTTTGTGCAAGCGCTGTCGCGGGCGGCGAGTCGGTATGCGGCCAGCGAAGTGGCCAGCGTCGAGCAGAACCTGCTGGGGCTGATCAACGCGCCGACGCAGGCGCTGTTCGGTCGCCCACTGATCGGCAACGGCGCCGATGGCGCACCCGGTGCCGATGGCGCACCCGGTACCGGACAGACCGGACAGGCGGGCGGGCTCTTGTGGGGCAATGGCGGCGCCGGCGGATCTGGAGCGCCCGGCCAGTCCGGCGGCAACGGCGGGGCCGCCGGATTCATTGGCTCCGGCGGCAGCGGTGGAACCGGCGGGGCAGGCGGTTGGGCCGCCGCGGGAGCAACCGGTGGCATCGGCGGGCAGGGCGGCGCCGGCGGATGGCTTTACGGAAACGGTGGAATCGGTGGGCAGGGTGGAGCCGGTGCGCTGGGCGGGGCGGGCGGTAGCGGCGGGGCCGCCCGGCTCTTCGGCATCGGCGGGGCCGGCGGCGCCGGCGGCCACGGAGTGGCCGGCACCGCGGGAACCACGGCCAGCAGCGCGGGTGTTTCCGGCACCGATGGCGGGGCCGGCGGCATCGGCGGTGATGGCGGAGCCGGCGGCGCCGGCGGGCTGTTGATCGGTAATGGCGGGGCCGGCGGCCTCGGCGGATTGGGTGGGGTCGGCGGGGATGGCGGCAACGGTGGGGCCGGCGGGGCCGGCGGGGATGGTGGCGGCGGGGGCAAGAGCGGCTGGCTCGGCCTCGCGGGTGCGCACGGCGGCGGTGGGACGGGCGGATCCGGCGGCGCGGGTGGGGCTGCCGGTGACGGCGGCGACGGCGCTACCGGCGTCAGCGGGGGGGACGGGAGTTCCGGCGGCAACGGGGGCAATCCGGGCGTCGGCGGGGCCGGCGGAGCCGGCGGCACCGGTGCCGGCGGAGCGCGCGCCGCAGACGGCGCCACCGGCAACAGTCCCACCAGCGGCGGCAACGGCGGCAACGGCGGGGCCGGCGCGGACGCCGGCAACGGTGGGGCCGGCGGTAATGGCTTCCTGGGGGCACCCGCATTTTCCAGCAATCCCGGCGGCAACGGCGGCAACGGTGGGGCCGGCGGAGCCGGCGGAAACGGTGGCATCCAGGCCGGTAACGGCGGTGATGGTGGCGCGGGCGGACACGGTGGTGCCGGGGCGACCGGCGGCAGCGGCACCAACGGTTTTGACGAGGCTTTCTCAGGCGCCGACGGCTCGCCCGGCGGTAACGGGGGCAAGGGCGGCACGGGTGGAGCCGGCGGCAACGGCGGGACCGCCGGTCTGGCGCTGGCGGCCACGGGTCACGACGGCGGCCACGGTACGGGTGGGGCCGGGGGCAACGGCGGGGCGGGCGGCTCCGCGGGTAACGGGGGCAACGGCGCCAAGGGAGTCAGCGGCGTCAACAACGGCACCGGCGGCAATGGCGGCGACGGCGGTACCCCTGGCATCGGCGGGACCGGTGGGGCCGGCGGCGACAGCGGCGGCGGCAGCCACGGGGCCACCGGCTCCGACGGCGCCACCCCCCACAGCGGCGGCAACGGCGGAAAGGGTGGCGACGGCGCTGATGCCACCGGCTTTGGCCAAACCGGCGGTAATGGCGGTCGTGGTGGCAATGGTGGCCTGGTCGGCAACGGCGGCGACGGCGGGACGGGCGGGGCCGGCGGGACCGGCCTGGGGGGCCTGACCAACAGCTTCCCCGGCTCGTCGGGCACCGGCGGCGATCCCGGTGGCACCGGCGGCTTTTTTGCCGGTGACGGCGGCAACGGCGGCGCCGGTGGGGTCGGGAGCACCGGCGGTGACGGCGGCAACGGCGCTACCGGCGGCACCGGCGCCACCGCGGGTGCCAACGGTCAAGACGGCGGGCGCTACCGGTGCCGACGGCGCCACCGTCGGCAACGGCGGTGCAGGCGGGACTGGCGGGCAGGGCGGCGCTGGCGGCGACGGCGGCGCGGGCGGTAACGGCGGAGGCGGCGGTGCGGGCGGTAACGGCGGCAGTGGCGCCAACGGCGCGGACGGCAGCATTTCGGGCCTCGGCGGCCAGGCCGGCGGCAACGGCGGCGATGGTGGCGACGCGGGGGTCGGCGGTTCCGGCGGGGATGGTGGCGCCGGGCTGACCGTGGGCGCACACGGTGCCACCGGCAACGTCGTCGCAAACGGTGGCAATGGCGGCCAGGGCGGCAACGGCGGCGCGGGCGGCTCCAGCCCGCAGGGCAGCGGCGGAGGCGGCGGCAACGGCGGCGCCGGCGGTACCGGAGGCGACGCCGGGCTGCAGGAGGGTGGGGGCGGAACCGGCGGTGACGGCGGCAACGGCGGCAACGGCGGCAACGGCAATGCGGGCGGCGGGCCCGGGATCGGCGGCAACGGCGCCGAGGGCGGCGCCGGCGGCAGCGGGGGCAGTAGCTCGGGCAACGGCGGCGCCGGCGGCAAGGGTGGGTCCGGTGGCACTGGAGGTGCGGGGCAGTTCGGCAACACCGGCGGCACCGGCGCCAACGGCACTTTCGACAATGGCGGGGATGGTCGCGGCGGCGCTGGCGGCACCGGCGGTACCGGCGGCACCGGCGGCAACGGGGGCGTAGGCGGAAATGGCGGGGCGGGCGGCAAGGCGATCTCGCCAACGGGCCAGGATGGCGCCCAGGGCGCCGGCGGAAATGGCGGAGCCGGGGGCACCGGTGGAAACGGCGGCTTCGGCGGTAGCGGAGGCAGCGGCGCGGACGGCACGCTGTTCAGCAGCCTGGCCGGGACGGGCGGCACCGGCGGTAACGGCGGCACCGGCGGCGACGGTGGAGCCGGTGGTGCGGGCGGCGCTCCCGGCACCGGTTTGATCCCGGGTAGCACTGGCGCGGCGGGTGCAACCGGCCGCGCCGGAACGGGCGGATTCGGCGGGAACGGGGGTTTGGGCTCGGCCTTCGGTCCCGGCGGCACCGGCGGCGACGGCGGCAGCGGCGGCTCCAGCAGCACCAGCGCCGGCGGTGGCGGCGGGACCGGCGGCGCCGGCGGGACCGGGTTCGACGGCAGTGCTGGTGGGGCCGGCGGGAACAAGGGCCAGGGTGGCGACGGCCTCGGGACGGCCGGAGACGGCGGCAACGGCGGCACGGGCGGCAAGGGCTCCAACGCCCCCATCGGCTTCTCGTTCGACGGCGCGGGCGGCAAGGGCGGAACCGGTGGCACCGGCGGAACCGCGCACCTGGGCCCGTTGGCCATCCACGGCCAATCCGGCGATCCCGGTCAGTCGGGGCCCCCGTGGTTGACGGCAACGGCGGAGCCGGCGGCCAAGGTGGGCCTGGCGGCGCTGGCGGCAGCTTCTAGCTCCCCGGGTCTGCCCGTATCGGGCTGGTCAAGCCCGTTGGGTGCACCGGCCGGCGGCCGGTGAAGGCGATCAGCCGATCAAGCACCGGGGCAAAGGCGCCGACCGCCACCGGCGCGGCGAAGCCCGCGGAATTGCGTGCTGCCGGGGTGATCACCTTGCCGGCGACCGTGAGCACATACTCGGTCACCGTGTCGGACACCACCACCCGCCGATCGGTTGCGAACGCGAAATCCCAAGCATGAACCAGCAATTCCAGACAGAGAATGCCCACCGGCACCGCGGCAGGAACTTGGTTAGCGTTCAGTTCGACGGTGCCGTCCACGCCCCGTCGCCGCCACGCTTCCAGCACGGCCTGGCCCGCATCCGCCACTTGGGTTTCCAGGGGCGCATCCAGATCGCGCGGTGCCAGCTGTGCACCGGCAGCGCTGCCGATGATCGTCAGAGAACGCATCAGGTGGTCGGCAAGCTGCACGACATCGTATTGGCTGCACGGCGTTTGGCGCGCCAGGTCGGCAGGCTCGAGCGCACGCAGCACGTGCTGAACCACTGCCAATGTCGCTTCCGCACAGGATAATTCGTCAAGCGGATCGGGAACCGCCGCCCATTCATCGGGGCCGGCGTCCCCCTGCAGGGCGGCGGCGACCAGCCGATCCAGATAGTGGCTCCAGCCCTCGGCGTGACGAGCGGCCTGTTGCTCGGTCAGCCCCTCGTGGACCAACCGGATCTCGGTGCCGTCGGGGGCCGGCGCCAGCGTGACGGTCACCGTCGACTCCCCCGGCGCTGGATCGCCGTAGCCTTCCCAGCCCCAGGACAAGACCAGCCGCTGACCCGGGTCCGCTTCAACAACGGCTCCCACCGCGGTGTGTCCCGGAGTCACCGTCCAGCGGTACACACCCGCGTCGTAAGGCTCGATGCGAGCCGTGATGGCCATCCAGCGCCGCAGGCCTTCGGGTCGGGTGAACAGCGCGAAGCTCTGGGCTGGATCCACCGGCAGAACGACTGCATTTTCCAACGGCATGGCGCGCTCTCCTGAGACGGTTTCCGCCGGTCGACCAGGCGAGGCTGGCTCATAGCCCGAGTCTAGGCTCTCTGGCGAGTTCAACTTCGCGCGTTGCCGCGCAGCGGGCCGGCTCCCGCCGCGGCATGGGCTCGGGAGATCGCCGGCGGTGGGTAACCGGCGCCACGCACCTCGCGGTGCACCGCTGCGATCACGGCTTCCACTCCGGCTTCGACCACCAAGGCGATCACGCAGCCGCCGAACCCCCCGCCGGTCATTCGGGCGCCCAGGGCACCCGCGCGGACCGCGGCATCGGCGATCAGGTCGATGTGTTCGGTGGTGATTTCGAAGTCGTCGCGCATCGACGCGTGCGAGGCGGTGAAGATGCGCCCGGCGGCGGTGAAGTCGCAATCACGCAGCGCGGCAACGAATTCATGCACGCGCCGGTTTTCGGTCAGCACGTGGCGGGCGCGACGAGCATCGATGGGGTCGCCGATCGCGGTCAGCGACGAGAGCTCCGCGACGTCGCGCAAGGACGGCGCGTGCAGCGCCTTGGCCGCCCGCTCACACGAGGCGCGCCGTGCCGCGTATTCGCCGCCGGCGTGCCGATGCCGGGCCCGGGAATCGATGAGCAGTAGGGCAACCCCGTGGGCATCCGGATCAAACTGGACCGCCTGCACGCTCAGGTCCCGGAAGTCGATCAGCAGCGCGGTCGCCGGCGCCCCGAAAAGCGCGGCCAGTTGGTCGAGTAAACCCGTTGGGGCCCCGACGTATTCGTTTTCGGCCCGCTGCGCGAGCCGGGCCTGCTCGATCCGGTCGATCTCGACACCGGCCGCCGACGTGATCGCCCCCAGCACCGCACACTCGAGCGCGGCCGAGGATGAGAGCCCCGAGCCGATCTCGACGTCGCTGCTGATCGATATCGCGCCACCGGACACCGGATGACCCGCGCAGCGTAGCGCCCAGATCACCCCGGCCACGTATCCGGCCCAGCCGCTCACCCCACCGGGCACGGTGTCCAGCGGAATCCGCACCGCGCCGTCCATCAGGTCGCTGCTGGCGGTGAGCGCATCGCCGTGGTCGGGCACAAGCGTCGCCACCGCGCGCTGCGGCAGCGCGATCGGCAGCGCCCAGCCCAGGTTGTAGTCGGTGTGCTCCCCGATCAGATTGATCCGCCCCGGTGCGGCGTAGCGGATGGTCACCCGAGTTCCCGCAGCCGCTCGGCCACCGTTTCCGGTGTCACGTCACTGATGAACGCGCCCATCGCCGACTCGGAGGCGGCGAGGTATTTCAGCGCCGTCGCGCTGCGACGGATAGACATCAGCTCCACATGAAAATAGCCCTCGCGCTGGGCTTCGGTGTCGCGGTATTGATGCAGCGCGGAAATGTAGGGCAGCGGGCCCGAATACATCCGGTCGAACCGGCGCAACACGTCGAGATAGATCTCGGTGAACTCGTTGCACTCAGCGGCATCGAGATCAACAAGGTTGCGCACGAACCTATTCGGGTAGATGTGCACCTCGACCGGCCAGCGCGCGGCGAACGGCACGAACGCGGTGAACCGGTCACCGCGGGCGACGATGCGGCTACCGTCGGCAACCTCGCGTGCCAGCAGATCTTCGAACAGATTGCAGCCGTGCCGCATTCGATGCCGGCCGGCTTGCTCGAGCATGACCGAGGTGCGGGGGGTGAGGAACGGGTAGCCGTAGATCTGACCGTGCGGATGGGTGAGGGTCACGCCGATTTCCTCACCACGGTTCTCGAAGCAGAACACCTGCTCGATACCCGGCTGACCGATCAGGTCGCCGGTGCGATGCCGCCACGCCTCGATGACCAGGCGGGCATGCGGAGCCGGCAGATCGGCGAACGAGCCGCCGTGGTCGCTGGAGAAGCAGATCACCTCGCAGCGGCCATCGCCCGGCGCCGACACAAAGCCGTCGCCACCCGGTGGCGGCCCACCACTGCCCGACAGGCTCGGAAATCGGTTCTCGAAGACCACGACGTCATAGTCGCGCGCCGGCACCTCGCTGGTCAGCCCGGTCGGGCTCGGACACAGCGGACACTGATCCGGCGGCGGTTTGTAGGTGCGGTCCTGACGCAGGGCCGCGACGATCACCCACTGCCCCGTTGATCGGTCGAACCGCAGCTCCGATTGATGCGGATGCCGTGGCGGCAGCGGGCGGCGGTCGGCCACCGCCGCCGGAACGTTCCCGGGCAACGCGAAAAAGAGCACCTCACGGCCATCGGCCAGCTTCGCCCGGGTCGGCGCCGTCACGATATCGAACACTAACCGAACCGAGGCGAGGGCAGCGGCCATCCCCGCCGTTGCTGGCGTGCGGTGTGATCCCCGCCGCACACAGAATCATGCCGCGGGGCACAATTGCAGTGTGAAAGTAGCGATCAGCGGCGCCGGCGTAGCGGGAGCGGCACTTGCCCACTGGCTGCATCGAACCGGCCACACCCCGACATTGATCGAGCGGGCACCGAAATTCCGTACCGGCGGCTACATGATCGACTTTTGGGGCGTTGGCTATCAGGCGGCCAAACGAATGGGCATCGAGGACCCGGTCCGCGCCGCGGGATACCAGATTGAGCGATTGCGTTCGGTCGGCTCCCGCGGCGAAGTCAAGGCCGACCTGAACGTGGACGTCTTTCGCCGGATGATCGGCGAGGATTTCACCAGCCTGCCCCGCGGTGACCTGGCCGCCGCGATCTATGCCACGGTCGAGGACAAGGTCGAAACGATTTTCGGCGACTCCATCACCGCCATCGACCAGCACAGCGACGGCGTCCATCTCACCTTCGAGAAAAATGCGCCGCGCGATTTCGATCTACTCATCGGCGCCGACGGATTGCACTCCAACGTGCGCCGTCTGGTTTTCGGACCGGAGCACGACTATGAGCACTACCTTGGCTGCAAGGTCGCGGCCTGCGTGGTTAACGATTACTGGCCGCGCGACGAGCTGACGTACGTCCTCTACAACATTCCCGGAAAGCAAGTGGGGCGCGTTGCGCTGCGCGGCGCGCGCACCATGTTTCTGTTCATCTTTCGCGATGAGCACGACGGCGCCGACCTCACACCAAAAGAGCAGTCGCGCAACCAATTCGGTGATGCCGGCTGGGAGTGTAATGAAATCTTGGCCGCACTGGACAACGTTGATGACCTCTACTTCGATGTGGTGAGCCAGATCAAGATGGACCGCTGGTCACGCGATCGGGTGCTGCTGATCGGAGACGCGGCCGGGTGCATCTCACTGCTCGGCGGCGAGGGCACCGGTCTGGCCATGACCGAGGCGTATGTGCTGGCCGGGGAACTGGAGCGCGCCGGCGGCGACCACCGCCGCGCTTTCGATGCCTACGAGGCGCAGTTGCGCCCCTTCATCGCGGACAAGCAGGCCGGGGCGGCCAGGTTCATCGGGTTTTTCGCCACGCGCACCCGATTTGGTTTGTGGTTCCGCAACATTGCGATGCGCACGATGAACATCGGCCCGTTGGCAACGCTTTTCGCCGGTAGCGTGCGCGACGACTTCGAACTGCCCGACTACGACTTGGCGTGAGCGACCGGGCAGCCCGGCGCCTCCGGCACCGCCGGTGACACCGCGGTGATCGCGCGGACACGGATGCGCGCGTCCCGGTGCGGCACCAAGATGACGTGTTTGAGCTTGTAGCGCTCGTCGGGTGCTGTGGTGGTGGCCAAGTCAACCCGGCGCAGAATCTCGCGCAGCACGACCCGCATCTCGACCATGGCGAAGGTCGCCCCGAGGCAGCGTCGATTTCCGCCGCCGAACGGCAGCCACGTGGTCGGGGTCAGGGTCGCGTCGATCATCCGATCGGGGTCGAACCGGTCCGGGTCCGGATACACCTCGGCATTGGCGTGCACCAGACCGATACCGGCCACCACCATGGTTCCGGCCGGCAGTTGATAGCCGGCCAACTCGGTGGGTTCGGTCAGGATGCGGCCCACGTCGAACACCACCGGGCGGATGCGCAGCGTCTCTTTTGCCAGGGCGTCGAGATACTCGTCGCCGGATGGATCACCCGCCGCGCTGGCCTCGGCCGCCCGCACCGCCTTGGCCAGTATCGCCGGGTGGCGGGTCAGCCGCTCCAGCGCCCAGGCCAAGCCGGTGGCCGTGGTGTCGTGCCCGGCTACCAGCAGAGTCATCAGTTGGTCGCGTAGTTCCTCGTCGGTCATCCGGCCCGACGGTTTGGCGGTGTCCCCGTCGACCGCCCGGACCAGCGTGGCCAGCACGTCGGTGCGTTCGGCGAGATTCGGGTCGGCGCGCCGCTCGGCAATCTCGGCGTAAAGCAGCTCGTTGGCCTCGTCGATAGCGCGGCGCAACCGGCGCCAGGCACGGCGACTCAGCAGGTCCGGCTTGGCAAGCGCCAGCGTCTCCCACGGCCCCACGTTGAGTAGCCGCGGCATGACCTTGCGCAGGGCGGCCAGCCGGTCCGGGTCGGTGGCACCGATCACGGTGCGCAGGATCACCTCGAGGGTGCTCTCAGCCATCTTGGGAGCGACCGCAAAAGGTCCGGCCCACCGGCCACCCGGCGATGTTCTCCGCTGCGATCTCGGACATCAGCTGAGCCTGGTGCGCAACGGCTTCACGTTGGAAGGGCGGCAGCATCATGCGACGCCGGTCGCGGTGCACATCGTCGTCGACCACCAGCAACGAGCTCTCTCCGAGCAGTCCGGCCAGCATCGTGTTGGCTTCGCCGGCATGAAAGACGCGCGGATCTCCGGCGAACACCTTCTTGATCACCACCGGATCGGTCACATTGACCATGGTGCCCAGCCCCGCCACGCGCAGCGTGAAAACGCTGCGCGTGGCGGCGTTTGCAGGCGGTGAGGAATCTCGGGGCGTGCCGCAACATGAGCGCAGCCTGCACCGCGCGGGGAAGACAAGGTCCGGGTGGCAGCGTGGCGGTTTTCGTCATGACGGTGATTTTACGGGCGTTGTCGAGAACAAAGATCGGGTTTCACAGAGAGCAAAATTGTTGCGCTAGCGGCAACTACTTGCTACCCGGTCCAAATATAAATTACACCAACATATTTCACGCTGTTCAATTTCCGGATTCGGTGAATGATCTTGAAAGACAGTCGCTACCGCTTAGCTCTTTGCCATTTAGGTTGACTTAGGTTGACAGCGTCGGCACAAACCGAGGCGGCCGCCGAACCCCGGTGGCCTGTTCGAAGGCGTAGGCATACCCGATGAGTTTGGGTTCCTGGAATGCGCCGGCGAACAACGACAGGCCGACCGGCAGACCACAGAAATAACCGGCGGGAACGCAGATGTGGGGGTAGCCGGCGACCGCCGGTGGCGTCGAGCAACCGCCGGGCAGGATGTTGTCACCGACGACCGGGTCGATGGCAAACGCCGGTGAACCCTCGGTGGGCGCGACGATCGCATCCAGCCGGTGCTCGCGCAGCGCCTTGTCGATGCCGTCGGCACCTGCGCGGCGGCGCAGTTCGGCCCGCACCCGCAGGTACTGCGAGTCGGTGAGGTCGCCCTTGGCTTGCGACTGCTCGAGAAACTCCTGCCCGAAGTACGGCATCACCTGGCCGGCGTGGGCTCTGTTGAACGCGATGAGTTCGTCGAGGCTGCCGACCGCGGCGCGCGGATGGGCGCCGAGATAGCCATTCAAACTCGCCTTGAGCCCATAGCGGAACAGTTCGAGTTCGAGATCGCCGAAGAAGGGCAGCGAACTGGCCTGGATCGGATCGACGATCTCGGCGCCCAGCGCCGCCAGCTGACCGAGCGCACCCTCGATCAGTGCATCCGTCGCCTCGTGCGCACCGAAGCGCTCCCGGGCCACACCGAGTCGGGCCCCCTGCAGGGCTGCCGGGTCAAGAAATCGGCGATAGTCGGTTGCCGTGTGCGCGCCGCCCGCTCGCGTTGTCGGGTCACTGTCATCGACACCCGTCATCACCGTCAACAGCGTCGCAACGTCGGTGACGGTGCGCGCCATCGGGCCCACCATGTCCTGTGGCGATGCCACACCGATGACTCCGGAACGGCTTAGCAGGCCCACCGTTGGCTTCAGACCGACGATCGAGTTGCTCGATGCCGGCCGCACGATGGAACCGTCGACCTCTGCGCCGAGGGCGGCCACACACAGGTTGGCCGCCACCGCGACCGCCGAACCCGAGCTGGAGCCCAGCGGACTTCGGTCCAGCACGTAGGGGTTTCGCACCTGTCCGCCGCGACTGCTCCAGCCACTGCACGGCCGCGTGGAGCGCATATATCCCCACTCGCTCATGTTCGCTTTTCCGAGGATCGCTGCGCCAGCATCGCGTAATTGCTTGACCACAAATGCATCTCGAGTAGCGATGTTGCCCTCTAGGGCCAGCGAACCGGCCGTTGTGGCCATCTTGTCACCGGTGTCGATGCTGTCTTTGATGACGACGGGGACACCGTGCAACGCCCCACGAATCCGTCCCCCGCTTCGCTCGGCATCGAGCGCCTCGGCGATCGCGAGGGCGTCGGGGTTAACCTCGATGATCGACCGCAGCATCGGACCGGATTGGTCGATCTCGCGGATCCGTCTCAAGTAGCAGTCAGTCAGGCCGGCGGCGGTCCACTCCCCCCGCTCGAAGGCCGTCTGGGTTTCGGCGATGGTGAACTCGGGCAACTCCATGAGATCCCTCCGGAAGCGGTGCCACGCCGGCGGCGGGTCCAGTTCGGTTCAGATCGGCCCGCTGCCGCCTCAGTCGCGGGCGATATAGGCGAGGACTTGCTTCTCGTGGTCGACGTAGTGATCACCGCTGACATCGACAATGACCCGATCAATGGTGCCGCCGACGAACGGGAATGGTGCCGGGTAGTCAGCGACCGCCGAGCCGCTGTCGCGCCCGACGCACAGTCCATCTCCGGTCAGCGAAAACGTGCCCGGCTGGGTGGCGATTTGGGCATCGCCCACGGCTTCAGTGTCGATGTAGAGCGTCAGTGTGCCGAGGGCGCTGAATGTGTCCGGGTCATCGGCGGTCTTGCGGAACTCGGCGGTGAGCACATGCGTCCCGGTGGCAACGGGCTCGGGTGCGCTGATGGTCTGGATTCGCTCGCCGAGCCAGTTGTAGACGTAGTGCAGCCGACCGTCCTTGAGGAACAGGCTGTGCCCGCCGGCCACCCCGCCCTGGGCAAACAGCACGCCCTCGGCCTCCGGGGTGTCGATGGTGACGGCGGCGGCGATGGTGAAGGAGCGGCGCCGGACATTCACCGCGACCGCCTCGGGAACATCGGCGGAGTCCGGGTAGTAGACCTAGTGGGACCGCGGCTCGCCGGGCTCCGGCCGCGGTGAGGCCATGATCTCGAGCGCCGTGCGGTCATCGAGCGGCAGACCCTTGTACACACCCGCGTAGTAGAACCACAGCCCCTTGAGTTCTTCGAGCAGCTCAGGCTTTTCGTCGGCCAGGTCGTGCAATTGGGTGCGGTCGGTACGCAGGTCGTAGAGCTCCCAGCGGTCCTTGTCGAAATTGCTCCAGCCCGACAGCGGCGGGTGCAGGGTGGTGGCCAGCCAGCCCTGGTGATATAGCGCCCGCATGCCCAGCATGGAGTAGAACTGGGTGGCCCGGCCGGGCAGCTGCGGATCGCTGATCGAAGCGGCGAAGCTGTGGCCCTCGATCTGACTTTGGGTCCAGCCGTTGAGAACCGCGGGCGGGTCGACGTCAAGCAGTTCATAAAGCGTCGGCACGATGTCGACGGCGTGCACGTATTGGTCGCGAACCTCGCCGCGCGCGGCGATGCCGGCCGGCCACGAGACAATGAGCGGATCGGCCACCCCGCCCTCGTAGCCGGCGAACCGCTTCCAGTACGGAAACGGTGTGTCGAACGCCCACGCCCACCCGGTGTTGTAGTGGTTATAGGCGGACGGGCCACCCAGGTCGTCGATCCGGGGCAGATTCGCCTCGATGGTGTCGGGGACGTTGTTGAAGAACTTGTTCTCGTTGAACGAACCGTTGGGCCCGCCCTCACCGCTGGCGCCGTTGTCGGAGACGACCACGATGATGGTGTTGTCCAACTGCCCGGATTCGGCCAGGTAGTCCAGGAGCCTGCCGATCTGCTCGTCGGTGTAGGACACGAAGCCCGCGTACACTTCGGCCATTCGCACGAACAGCCGTCGTTCGTCGTCGGTCAATGAGTCCCACGGCCGCACGAAATCGAGTGCGGGCCAGGCCCGGCCGTCTGGACCGGTGATATCGGGTTCACCGTGTGGGTTGATCGGCGACAGTTCGAGGTCCTGGGGTAGCAATCCCATTCGCTTCTGGTTGGCCAGGATCCCCACCCGAATCGCCTGGTAGCCTTCGTCGAACCGGCCGCGGTAGCGATCTGCCCAGTCCTTGAACACGTGGTGGGGCGCGTGGCCGCAGCCCGGACAGAAGTACATGAACCACGGCTTCTGGGGGGCAACGGCCTTGGCGTCGCGGACGAACCGGATCGCCTTGTCCGCCAGATCGGCCGACAGGTGATACCCCTGCTCCGGCGTCGCCGGGGGTTCGACGGTGTGGTTGTCATAGACCAGGTCCGGATACCACTGGTTGGTCTCACCACCCAGGAATCCGTAGAAGCGCTCGAATCCGCGTCCCAGCGGCCACCGGCCCTTCCATGACGACGCATCGCTCTCGTCGCTGGGCGTCAGATGCCACTTGCCCACCGCGTAGGTATTCCAGCCGCGCGCGTTGAGCACCTCCGAGATCATCCCGTTCTCGAACGGAACCCGACCCGAGAATCCTGGGAACCCCGCCGAGGCCTCAGTGATGCAGGCCATGTTGTTCGATGTCGCATTGCGCCCGTTGAGCAGGCTCGAGCGCGTCGGCGAGCACAACGCGGTGGTGTGGAAGTTGGAGTAGCGCACGCCGCTGTCGGCGATTCGGCGCATCGCCGGGGTTTCGATCGGCCCGCCGAACGGTTCCAGCGCGCCGTAGCCGACGTCATCCCAGACGATCATCAGCACGTTGGGAGCGCCGGCGGGTGCGGCCGGCGCCAAGAACGGCCCCCAGTCCGGCTCGGAATCGCGGATATCGGTCGCCACTCGCCCAGACCACTGCGCCACTTCGCGTCACCACCCGTCCAGAAATCGCGTCAACAGCAGCTTAGGTCGGTTGGGACTCTCGGAGGCCAAGTTGACGACAGTGGCTTCGGGCGGCCGCGCCGCACGACAACGCCCGATGGCTGTATCACGGCGTCGGCGGGGCCGCGCCGTCGACCGTAATCCGGCGCGCTACAACGGGTTCTGCCTTGCCCTTGAGGGTCAGCGTGACGACCTCGCCGTCCTGCACGCCCGCAAGACCAGCCACCCGCTCAGACATCACGATCTCCCCGCCCGCGGCCACGGCCTGTAGTCGCGCCGCCGTATTGACGACATCCCCGATCGCGGTGAAGTCGCGGATCTCGCCCTCACCCACGATGCCGACGTATGCCGGGCCGACGTCCAGACCGATGCCGACCTTCAACTGCGGCCCCTCGGCAGTGCCGTAGCCCTGCGCCCGCAGGATGGCGCGGGCGTCACTCACCATGGAATTGACGTAGCGGCCGTCCCGGGTGAGCGGTGCAAAGTAAAGACCCATGACTTCGTCACCGATGAGCTTGTCGACAATCCCGTGCCGAACAATCACCTGCGTCAGTTTCGAGTAGAAGCGATTGAGGGCGGCGACCATTTCATCCGGCGGCACAGTCTCCGCCAGCGCGGTGGAGCCGCGGACGTCGGCGAATAGAACCCCGATCGGCAGCGTGACCCCACCGCCGGGCGCCTTCTCAAAACAGAGTTGGCACCAGCGCGGGTTTTTTCGCGATGGGCTCTTGCCCACGCGACGCATCAGCCAGCCGCCGAATCCCGCGAACGGATTGCCGCAGGCTTCGCACCGCGGGGCCGCGGGAAGGCTGGAGATGAGTCGAATTCCCCGACGCACCGAGGCGTGGCCAAAGTACTCGAAGAAACGCTCCCATTCCTCCGCGTTGGCCTGCACCCCGTCCGGGCGCGGTGGGGTGCGTCCGCGCGCCATCAGTCGATTCTTACACCACTGGCCCTGTCGACGCAGCCATCGGACATCTACTTGTAGGCAACGGCGGCGCTCGAGCCGGCGGCCAGTGCGATCACCTCGAAGGAACGGAATCCGGCTGCACCGCACCATTTTCGGAAGTCGGCGCCCGTGTAGTCGAATGCGTCACCGAACTCGATCAGCATATTCAGCGACATCATCAGTCCTGCGGTGTTTTTCCGGCGGGCGTCGTCGATCAGCGTCTCGATCGCGATGAACGCCCCGCCCTCGGGCAGGGCCTCGTAGGCTTTCGCGATCAACCGTTGCTTGCCGTCGAGGTTCCAGTCATGCAGGATCTGGCCCATCGTGATGACATCGGCGCTCGGCAGCGGATCGGCAAAGAAGTCGCCGGACACCGCACGCACCCGGTCACCGAGTCCCTGCTCACTGAGCTTGCGCCGCGTGATGTCGGTTACCGCGGGCAGATCAAAGCTGATGCATTGCAGGTGGGGATGGGCGGCGGCGGCCGTCCGTGACAGCAGCCCGTTGGCGCCGCCGACATCGCAGAGGCTGCCGTAGCGCTGGAACGGAAAGCGTTTCACCAGCAGCTCGCAGTTGCGCCGCGATGCGGAATCCATGGCACCCAGGAAGACCTCGAGACGTCGCGGATCGGCATAGACCGTCTCGAAGAACGGCCGGCCCGTCTGCTTGATCTCGTTCTGCGGCTTGCCCGTCTGCAGCGCGTCGGTGAGGTCCGCCCAGAACCGATAGTTGCGTTGGTCCCAAATCTTGAGCAGACCGCCCTGGTACTCGGGGCTGGCTTCATCCAGGTATCGCGCGGTCTCCGCTGTGTTGCGGTAGCGAGCGTCTGGTCCGTCGCCGTCGCGCGCCAGCAGGTCCAGCGATACCAAGGCATCGAGGAAGTCCGTCGCCGGCCGCGGCACCAGCCCGAGAAGTTCGGCAAGGGCCTGCGCCGTCATCGCCCGGTCGCCCAGTTCGGTGAACAACCCAAGTCCGACCGCGGTGAGCAGCACTTTCGACGGGCCGTATCCGGCGCCGATTGCCATGATCCGATCGGGGCTCGACTGATCCATTACGCGCCCCGCCGAGCCCAGTCCATCAACCTCATCAAGCAAGCAGTCTATGGCCGTCACCGAGCTGTGCCGGGCCGGTCCGCGTCACAACGGTCGGGAACGGACTATCCAGCGCCGGAGTCGACGGCGGCCGCCGGCGCTTGCGGAGCCACACCGTGAGCTGGCGCCGCGTTGTCTTGCCAGGTGTCAACCGTGCAGCCGGCGAGCCCGAATGCCCCGAACACGGCGGCCAGCACCACCAACCCGCGCGCCACCGGCCGACGATTCTTGCTGATACCAATCATCGTTGTTTTCTCCCTGATCGTTGGAACCGAACTGAACGGCCTTGATACCCAAGGCTTGATGCCGCTAACGCTGTTCGCCATGTCTTTTTCGCGAAGGACTCTGGCGCACCACACGCTCAAGTACGCAACGCGGGCCCGAGTCGCCGCCACCCTGAGCACATCCGGTTGGGTGCAATCCCACGTCACTGACCTGAGTGCCGATGCGACCAGCCATTACCAGATGCCTCGGAAGAAGCCCGAGAGATTGTTGCCGATGTTGGAAACGCCCGACACGAGGCTGGTGACGGAGAAGGGCAGGACGCCTGTGTTGGCGATCCCCGACACGCCGCTGCCCAGGTTGTAGAAGCCCGAGGACAGGCCACCGTAGTTCTGGTAGCCCGAGCCGCCCAGCAGCCCCGCCGGGTTGGTGTTGAACCAACCCGACAAACTCGAGCCGTTGTTGGCGTAACCCGAGTTCCCGCCGGCGCCGGTGTTGAAGAAGCCCGACGAAGGTGTGGCGCTTGTGTTGAGGTAGCCCGGTCCACCCGGGATGGCGAATTCGGCAAGAGTGGTGCTGGGCAGGTGGATGCTGGGGATGGTGATCGGGGGCGTCGTGAACCCACCGATTCCGATTGGCGCAATGGTGAACTCGTTCGTGGTGAATGCCGGGATGTTGATTTGCGGCAGGGTGAACCCGGCAACCGCGATTGGATCAATCGTGAACGGATCCGTACTGATCGGCGGAGTCGAAATCTGCGGCAACGTGAACTCCGGCACCGGCAACTCCGGATTCTTCAATTCCAGCGATGACAATTCGGGCTTCGGCAACTCGTCAAGCGGCGGCCACAACTCCGGCGCCGCCAATTCCGGTAGTGGCGGATACAACGCGGGCTTCGGCAACTCCAACACCGGCGGCGGAAGCACCGGCTATTTCAACTACGGCGACGGCTCCTTGAGCGCGGGCATCTTCAACACCGGCACCCACAACGCCGGCTTGTTGAATTCCGGCCTGGAAAACATCGGATTCTTCAACTCGGGTGCCTACGACAGCGGCTGGGACAACTCGGGCAACTCGGGCCAGGTGAAAGGCTTGGGCAACTCGGGCTTCGGAAACTCCGGCACCTCGAGTTCGGGTGGATTCAACGCTGGCAGCGGGCAATCGGGGTTCTTCAACCCGGCGTGAACGGCGGCGCCACTCACAAACTCACCCTGGGTCGCCTTGCCCGCGCTCACGCCCGCTGACCGGAGTGGCTGACACTCGGGTGATCGAGGAAGCTGTTAGCGGCTGCGTTTTCGCGCAGCAGCCACAGCCGGCTACCGACGACCGAAGCGGAGTAACTGTGAGCCTTGTCCTGGCGTTCGGCGTGGTACTGCTCATCAGCGTGTCCCTGTCCGGGGTCGCCGCCCGGACGGTGCTGTCCAGCGCGCTGTTGTTCCTGGTCGCCGGCGCCCTGCTGGGACCCGGGATTCTCGGGTTGGACAACATCGGCCCAAACGACCCGATCGTCGTCGCGCTCGCAGACGTGGCGCTGTTTACCGTGCTGTTCACCGACGGCCAGCGGGCCAATGTCCGCGAATTGCGTGAGACCTGGACGCTGTCCGGGCGCGCCCTGGGCGTCGGGATGCCGTTGACCATGATCGGGATCGCGGTGCCGGCCCACTTCCTCACCGGCCTGAATTGGCCGACCGCATTCCTGGTGGGCGCCATCCTGTCCCCCACCGATCCGGTCTTTGCGGCAGCCATCGTCGGGCGCTCGGACATCCCGGAACGGTTGCGCCGACTGCTAAATGTCGAGTCCGGCCTCAATGACGGATTGACGCTGCCGTTCGTGATGATCTTCCTGGCCACCGCCCAGGGCGCCGGCTCCGACGTGCTGTGGGTCGGGGTGGAGCTCGTTCTCGGGCTGGCGCTCGGGGTCGGGGTGGCCGCGGCCGTGGCGTTCGCGTGGCGGGCAAAGATCCTGACGGCCGAAACGCACCTGCAGCCGTTGGGCCCACTGGCGATCGCGGTGGTGGTGTACTCGGCCTGTCACCTCACCCACGCCAACCCATACCTGGCCGCCTTTGCCGCCGGCTCCACGCTGGCCACCTTGGACCATGTCGCCGCCGAGCAGTTTCAACCGTTCGGTGATCTTCTCTCCGAAGTCACCAAGTTCGCCGCGCTGATCGTGTTCGGCGCGTTGATCACCCCCGATCGGTTGTCCGGGCTCAGTTGGCGCGATTGGCTGTTGGCCGTGGTCGTGATCGCGGTGATCCGGCCGGCCGCGATGTTGCTGTCGCTGGTGCGGACCCAGCTCAGCCGACAGGAGCGGTTGACTGCCGCATGGTTCGGGCCAAAGGGTTTTGCCTCGGTGGTCTACGGCCTGCTGGCATTGCAGTCGGGATTGGCCAGCAAGGAGCTGGTGTTCGATATCGTCGCCGTCACCATTGCGCTCTCGATCGTGCTGCATTCGTCAACCGACGTACCGATAGCCAAGGTGCTGCAGGTCGAACCCCCCGACGACCTGCCGGGCTGCCGCGAGCCCGCCGATGCCGACGAAGAGGCGACCGCAGAAGTCTGATCCCGCCGGCAATGTTGGCCGCAGCGACACTAAATCGACTCCCCCACAGCATATTTCGCAGCCACAATTGGTCGGCGTGGGCCGCCGTCGCCGGCCCGCCAGGCTGCTAACCTAACCCGCTATGGGTGCCTTGGACGGACGTGTCGCCTTGATCACCGGCGGAGCCCGCGGGCAGGGCCGCGCGCACGCGCTGGCCCTGGCGGGCCAGGGGGCCGATATCTCCCTCGCCGACGCGCCGGGCCCGATGGCGGAGCTGACCTACCCGCTGGGCAGCGAGGAAGACCTGCTCGCCACCGCCGAACTCGTCGGCCAGCTGGGCCGGCGTTGCCTGCCGATGGTGGTCGACGTGCGCGACCCGGCCCAGGTGAACACCGCGGTTGAGCGGACGGTGCGCGAATTGGGCAGCCTCGATATCGTGCTGGCCAATGCCGGCATCGTCAGCACCGGGCGCCTCGAAGAGGTAAGTGACCAGGTTTGGCAGCAGCTGATGGACACCAACCTGACCGGCGTGTTCCACACCCTGCGCGCGGCCATTCCGGTGACGCGCCAACAACGCTTCGGCAGGATCGTGGCGACATCGTCGATGGGCGGCCGAATGGGCATCCCGGAATTGGCGGCCTACAACGCCACCAAGTGGGGGATCATCGGCCTGATCAAGTCCGTCGCCCTCGAGGTCGCCAAGGAAGGCATCACGGCCAACGTCATCTGTCCGACCACGACGCAGACACCGATGGTGCAGCCCGCCGGGATCGGAGATGATCAGGAAGTTCCCGACGATCTGGTGCGGCGCATGATGAAGGCCAACCCCATCCCTCAACCGTGGCTGCAACCGGAGGACGTCAGCCGCGGGGTGGTCTATCTGGTCACCGACCCGGGTGTCATCACCGGCAGCGTGCTGGAAGTCGGGCTCGGCGGCAGCGCTCGCATGCACTGACTCGGCGGCGCCCGAAGCGGCGCCGAACGACGTTCAAGCCACTTTGACCCTCGCGACCCGCTTCCACGCGGCGTACAATTTGGTCAAACGCCCAATGTGATCGTCCAAATTGAGGTAGTCGCATGCCAACAGCTGCCGAGCGAGGCGCACAAACCCGGGCCGCGCTGATGGCCGCCGCGGTAGCGGTGATCGCCGAACGAGGCTGGGGGGCGGCCACCACCCGGATGGTGGCCGAACGGGCCGGACTTCCGCCGGGGTTGGTGCACTATCACTTCGCATCGTTGAACGACCTGCTGATCGATGCGGCCCTGCAGGCAGCGCGCGAGGAAGCCGCTCAGGTGCTGGACGGACTGGCCGGCGATTCACCGTCGCAGGGAATAGACCGATTGATCGACGCGGTCTCGTCCTACGACGTCGATGATCGAAACCAAAACCCGGCGATCCTGGTGTTTGGCGAAATGCTCTTGGCAGCAACACGATACGAGCGGCTGCGAATGGGCTTGGCGGAAATCCTCGGCGACTACCGATCCACACTGCGTCAGTGGCTCGCAGATCAGGGCGGCGCCATCGATCCCGAGGCGACCGCGGCATTGATGTTCGCGGCCATCGACGGATTGGCGCTGCATCGGGTGATCGACCCGCGATTGCGCACCCTGGCCATCCGGCCGGCGTTGCGCCGGCTGGCGGGACTGCCGACGGCCCAGACCGACGAGAGGACGCCACCATGACACGAGCGCAAGCGCCTACCTCACCGCGCGGTGGGGTTTCTCTGCACGGTGTCGACAAGACCTTCGGAACCGCAGCAGCGTCGGTACATGCGCTGCGCGGCATCGACCTGGACATCGAACCCGGTGAACTGGTGGCGATCGTCGGGGAAAGCGGGTCGGGCAAAACCACCCTGCTCAACGTCATCGGCGGCATCGAGGAGGCCAACAGCGGTTCTATTAACGTTGCCGGACAAGATATTTCGGGGTGCCGGCCGCGCGCACTGAGCAAGTTCCGCCGCGACCACGTGGGGTTCATCTTCCAGTTCTTCAATCTGATCCCGACGCTGACCGCCAAGGAAAACGTCGAAGTGATCGTCGAGCTGACCGGCCGAGGTGATCGGCGCCGCGCGACCGAATTGCTGGATGCGGTCGGGCTGGCCGATCGGGCCGGCAGTTTCCCCGGCCAGCTCTCCGGCGGCCAGCAACAGCGGGTGCCCATCGCGCGTGCGCTGATCACCGACCCGGACCTGCTGCTGGCCGACGAGCCGATGGGGGCGCTCGACGTGGCCACCGGCCGACGCGTGCTCGAACTGCTGCAGCAGACCAACCGGTCGGGTCTGGGCGTCATCATGGTGACCCACAACCGGGCGGCCGCCGATGTCGCCGACCGCATCATTCAGATGCGCGACGGAGCGATCGTCGAGCAGCGTCGCAACTCAGCCCCGGCCGAGGCAAGCAGCGTGCGGTGGTGACTGAGGTGCCAACCGAACCGCCCCGCGCCCGGCCGAACTGGACCGTGCTCCGCAAGACCGTCCGTGATCTGCGGCGACGCCCCGCTCAATCGGTGGCCATCGCGGTCATCGTGATGCTCGGGGTGCTGCTCTTCATCGCCAGTTATGACTCGTTCCGCAACCTCACGGCGTCCTACAACCGCACCTATGACCGGCTGCATTTCGCCGACCTCACCGCCTCCGGAGGCGACCCCACCCAGCTGGCCTCCGCCGCGCGGGAGCTCGCCGGCGTCGAGAACGTCGCGACCCGCGTGGTGCGGGACCGACCGGTGAACATCGACGGCACCCAACTGATCGGTCGGGTGGTCGGGTTGACCGGCGGCGGCCACGGGGTCGACGACGTGGAGATCGTCGACGGACGCGCACCCGATCCCGATGCCCCCGCACAGGTCGCGATCGAAAAACACGCAGCCGAGTCATTTCAGCTGAGCCCGGGCGATCGCGTCGATGTCTACAACGGCTCCGGTTGGCGCACCGCCGAGATCACCGGGGTGGCCCGCTCGCCCGAGTACTTGTGGCCGGCGCGTAGTCGTCAAGACATCCTGCCCGACCCACATTCCTTCGCCGTACTGTTCGCGCCACCGCGGCTCGCCGCACAGCTCACCGGGCAGCCAGGGCCCAATCAGACCCTGGTCCAGATGGCCGCCGGAGCGACCACGGCCGATCGGGACCGGGTGGCCGGGCTACTGCTGTCCCGCGGCGCCTTGGACGTGCAGACCCGCGACGAGCAACCTTCCAACGCAGCGCTGCACGAAGACCTCAATGGCTTCTCCGAACTCGCGGTGGGATTCCCGGTGCTCTTCCTGACCGCCGCCGCGATCGCCGAGTACGTCGTCGTCACCAGGGTCGTGCAGGCCGAGCCGCGGATCATGGGCGCGATGCTGGCCATGGGCGCCCGGCCGGCCACGGTCATCCGGCACTACCTGGGATACGGCGTCGCGGTGGCCACCATGGGCGCGCTGCTCGGCGTCGTTCTCGGTGCGGGCGCCACCTCGCTGGTCACCGGCCTGTACACCGCGGCCATCGGGGTCCCCGACACGGTGGTCCGACACCACGTGTCCACCGCGGTCCTGGGCTTCGCCCTCGGCCTGGCAACCGGCCTGGTCGCCGTGCTGGTGCCGGCCATCACCGCGGCACGCACCGCGCCGGCTGACGCCATGCGCGGCCAACGAGTGCTCGCCACCGCGATGGGGCCACTTACCCGGCTGACCGCGCGGTGGCGGCTGCCCGCGGTGATCCAACTCGCCGTGCGGTCGTTGACCCGCAGCCGCGGGCGCACCGTCGCGACCATGGTGGGCGGGGCGCTGGCGTTGATCCTGGTGTTGGCCTCGGTCGGGATGATGACCAGCATGCGCGCCATGCTCGACGTCCAGTTCGGTGAGATGCAACGGCAGGACGCTTCGGCGCTCGTTGCGCCCAGCGCGGCGGGCCCCGGCGGCTTGGCGAGCCAATTGGCGGCCCTACCCGGGGTGTCGGCGGTCGAACCCAGCACCACCGTCGCGGTGACCGTACGCGCCGGCGGACGCACCTATGCGACGACGCTGACCGGTTTCGTGCCACACAGCTCCATGCACGGATTCCGGGGCACCGACGGGCGCACGCTGGCCCTGTCCGAAAACGGTGTGCTGGCCGGGGCAGCACTGGCCGACAAACTCGACGTGCGGGTCGGCTCCGATCTGATCGTCATCCCTGCGGGGGGATCGCCACAGCATGCCAAGTTGGCCGGCCTGGTCGACGAACCGCTGGGAACGGTGCTCTATGCCACCAACTCGACGGTTGCCGCGATCACCGGCAGCGTGGTCAACGGGTACCTGTTGCGCTTCGGCGCCGATGCCGACCGCGCCGGGTTGCGCGCGGACATCACCTCGCTGCCCGGTGTGCTCGCCTACACCGACACCCACGCACTCGAGAACACGGTCAACCGCTACCTCGGGTTGTTTTGGGCGTTCGTCGGGGTCATGCTGGCGCTGGGCGGGGCACTGGCCTTCGTGGTGATCTACGTAACGATGACGGTGAACATGGCCGAACGCACCACGGAGTTGGCCACCCTACGCGCGGCCGGCGTGTCAACACCGCGGCTCACCGCGACGCTGACCCTGGAGAACCTGCTTGCCACCGCGGCAGCACTTCCCTTCGGGCTGGCCGCGGGCGCGGGGGCGGCGTGGCTGTTCCTGCAGTCCTTCAACAGTGATCTGTTCAACATGCAGCTGGCCCTCGGGTGGTCGACGTTGGCGCTGGCGGCGGTCGCCGTGCTCGCCGCCGCCGCGATTTCGCAGCTACCCGCCATGCGGATGGTGCGCGATGTCGACATCGCGCGCGTGGTGCGCGAACGGGCCCAATAACATCCACCGGGGTCAGCGGGCACGCGCGCAGTGCTCAAGTTGGTGGCAGGTACAGGATTCGAACCTGTGTAGGCGTAAGCCGACGGATTTACAGTCCGCTCCCATTGGCCGCTCGGGCAACCTGCCGCATAGCAGGGTACAACGACCGGGTAGACAGAGCACAAACGGCTCTCCAAAGAAGGGACTTATCGCATGGCCGACTCATCGTTCGACATCGTCAGCAAGGTCGACCACCAGGAAGTCGACAACGCGCTCAACCAGGCCGCCAAGGAGCTGGCCACGCGATTCGACTTCCGCGGCACCGACACCAAGATCGCGTGGAAGGGCGACGAAGCAGTGGAACTGACCTCGTCCACCGAGGAGCGGGTCAAGGCCGCGGTGGACGTCTTCAAGGAAAAGCTCATCCGCCGCGACATCTCGATGAAGGCCTTTGACGCCGGCGAGCCCCAGGCGTCCGGCAAGACCTACAAGGTCACCGGCGACATCAAGCAGGGCATCAGCGGTGACGACGCCAAGAAGATCACCAAGCTCGTCCGCGACGAGGGCCCCAAGGGCGTCAAGACCCAGATCCAGGGCGAGGAGATTCGCGTCACCAGCAAGAAGCGCGACGACCTACAGACCGTCATCGCCATGCTCAAGCAGGCCGACCTGGACGTCGCGCTGCAGTTCGTCAACTACCGATAGAACTCCCTGCGGGCGCCCGAAGCGATCATGGTCGTCCGGGTCGTAGAAGTGCTGGACACGCTGGCCACGTAGGCTATGAAGGTCCGCATTAGGGGGCCCCTATGGCGACTGCCGACGATGAAATCCTCACCGGCCCGCGGCTGATCCTGCGCCCCCTGCGGCCCACCGACGCCGATGTCGTGTTCTTCGAGGTCACCTCGGATGACGAAGTGATGCGCTACCTTTCGTGCAACACGCATTCCGACGTCGAGCAGACCAGGCACTTCATCACCGAGCTGTGCATGGACGACAACAATCGCGGTTGGATCATCAACTGGCGCAGCACCGGCGATCCGGTCGGGTTCTGCACCTGGATCCGGCCGGAGGGCCCCGAGGTTCAACTGGGCATCTCCCTCGGCCGCCGTTGGTGGGGGCAACATGTCACGTCCGAGGCGCTGGACTTGCTCATCGAACAGGCACAGCGGGATCCGAGCGTGCATCGCGTGTGGGCCGCATGCCACGTTGACAACATCGGAGCCGCACGAGCGCTGGAGCGCAACGGTTTGTCCATGCAGGACCGGCTGGAGCGCTACTGCGTGTTCCCCAACCTCGGCGCGGAGCCGCAGGACGCCTTTCGGTTCGCAAGGACGCTCAGATAGCTTCATCGCCGCATCGCAAGCCTTGGCCACCGCGCGAAAGCGGCTTGCCCGCAACAGGTTGCGCGATTCGGCATTACCACGGGCAGCGAAGTCGTAGCTTGGGTACTGCGAATGCCGGGCGCGGGTCCGATGGTTGGACAGATGGGCGATGGGTGACGGTGTCGGGGATGAGTGGGTCGACGGCTCGGTAGCCGCGCGACATGATCGCCATGCGCTGCGCGAGTGGCTGGTTGTCCATGCCGCGACGATCGATGAACTGTTGTCTACCCGTTTCGAGGCGCTGCCCGGCCGGAAGGCCGACACCGATGCCGCCGCGCGCCGACTTGCCGCGTGGTGTCGTTCCAGCGCAAGCCGTGACTGGGCGCAGTTCGAGTCGCGATTGGCTCGCGACGGTTGGGACTTCGCAAGCGTGCTGGCGCGTTTCGCCAATGCCCGGCACACCCGGTCCTTGCCGCTGCCGGCGTGGGTGGCTGACGCGATGTGGTCCCGAGCGTCGTTGTGCGGCTCACCCGGCCGAGCCACCACCACCGGTTCGCCCGAGCCCGAGCCCACGCCCCCCAGCCAATTCGACGCCCTGCTGTTGCCACTGGTCGACGAGGCGCAGGCCCGACTCTGGTCAACCACGGACGCCGCCGCCACGGCGATACTGAGCGATTCGGCACGCGCAGGCATTCGGCGATCGTTGTTGCAACAACTGTCCGACCTGTGCGCGCCGGCGCTGTATGCGCTCTTTGACTCGGTGCGCGAGCTCGCGGCCCCAGACGATGCTCACGCGCAGCCCAGACCGGACTCGGGAGTCGCGCTCTATCAGCGGTTTGTCGCAGAGATGAAAGCGGCGGGCCTGTCCCGGCTGCTGGAAGCCAAACCGGTGCTGTGGCGGCTGATCGCCACGATCACCCGCCAATGGATTGACACCACGCGCGAGCTGATCGAACGTCTGGCCGCCGATCTGCCGTCCATCCGCGCTGGCCTGCTCGCGGGCGCCCCCGAAACGAAGGTGGCCGGAATCGATGGCGGGCTCTCCGATCCACACAATGGCGGCCGCTCGGTACGGATCGTCGTGTTCGAGAACGGCGCGCAGGTGGTCTACAAGCCGAAGGACTTGCGGGTGGATGCCGCCCTGCACGCCCTGGTCGGCAGGCTCAACCGGGCCGCTCCCCCGCTGGCGTTGCGTGCGGTCCGCACGATCGGACGCGAAGGCTACGGCTGGTGCGAGTTCATCGAGCATGCATCGTGCGCGGACGAAGAAGGCCTCGAGTTGTACTTCCGGCGCGCCGGCGCCTGGCTGGCACTGCTGCACTGCCTGGCCGCCACCGACATGCACCACGAAAACTTCATCGCACACGGCGACTACCCGATGCCGCTGGACATCGAGACGATCCTGCAGGCGAGCACGCAGGTCCCCGACGACCGTGATCGGGAAGGCCGTGCCCACCAAGCCGCATGCAACCTCATCGCCGATTCGGTGATGGCGGTGGGCTTGATCCCGTCCTATCGGAGCTCCGGCGTCAACGGGCGTTCCGCGGTCGGTGGGTTGATCGCGAATGACAACACCACGCCGACGATCCGTTGGGAGCACGTCAACACTGACGCGATGCGGCCGAAAAAAGCGGCGCGGCCCGCCACGAGCATGCCGAACCTACCCCACGTCAACGGGCACTACGCCAAGTTCAGCGACTACGTCGACGCCTTCATTGCCGGTTTCGTGGCCTACGCCAAGTTCCTGGTTCGACAAGGCGCCGATGCTGGGGCCGGCGGTTTGTTCCAGGAGTTTGCCGGCTTGCCGGTGCGCAGGGTGTGGCGCCCGACCACCTTCTACACCATGGTGCTGCAGCAGCTCACCGATCATCGCACCATGCATGATGGTGTTGCTTGGTCGACGCAAGCGGACTTCGTTGCCAGACTGGCTGATTGGAACCAAGACAGCGATCCGCATTGGCCGCTCCTACAGGCGGAGAGATCGGCCCTGTTGTCGTTGAACGTCCCCTACTTTTTTATGGCCAGCGACGGTGTCGAAGCCCATGATTTCGCTGGAGTCTCGTTCCGGTGCGCGGGCATGTCAGGCCTGGAACGCGCGTCTGCGCGCGTTCAAGACCTCGATGATCGACAGATCGACTGGCAAGTCACGGTCATCCGGCACAATACGGAAACCTATGCGGGACAAGCGCGGTCACCGGGCACAGCGGGTCCAGCACCGCAGCCGCCCCAGCCCGACGGTGGCGCCTGGCGACCGGCCGAAGCGGACTTTTCCGCCGAGGCCGACAGAATCGCCGGGGAACTGGCTCTTCACGCGATTCGCCGAGATGCGGGCGCCGCCTGGATCGGGTTGGACTGGTCAGGCGATTCGGATGCCGCCCAGCTCGTCTGCCTGGGCGCCGGCCTCTATAACGGCGTGTCCGGCATCGGCCTCTTCTTGGCCGCGCACGCGGCCGGCTCGGGCTGCCAGCGGTCGGCCGAGCTGGCCCGGGCCGGGGTCGCACACGTGTGCACCGAACTGACCGGCCGCAACGCGCCGCGCGTGGCCCGCTCGCTGGGAATCAGCGGCGGCTCCGGTTTGGGGTCGATCGCCTACGCATTGGCGGTCATGGCGAAGTGCCTCGAGGACGACGAATTGCTCGCCCACGCGCATAGGGCGGCGCTGCTGGTCACCGACGATCTGATCGAGACCGACCGGCAACTCGATGTCGTCGGGGGTAGCGCCGGCGCGATCCTTGGGCTGCTCCGGGTCTATCGAGACACCGGCTCCGGCGACGTGCTCGCGCGTGCGATTCGGTGTGGCGAGCACCTGTTGCGCCAACCCCGCGTCGGCCCGCACGGAAGGCGCACCTGGCGCCGACAGGTGCCCGGCTCTTGCGATCTGAACGGCATGGCGCACGGTGCAGCGGGCTATGCGTACGCCCTGGGGTCATTGGCCACAGCAACCGGTCACGAGGAGTTCGCACAATACGCGGCGGAGTGCCTGGCCTTTGAAAACGCCAGCTACGACCGGCAGCGCGGCGGCTGGCCCGCACTGGATGTGGACGGGGGGAAAGGCTGGCCCGCGCAGTGGTGCCACGGCGCACCCGGAATCGGTTTGGGGCGCATCGGCTTGGCACGACGCGGCTGGGCGCAGCCACTGTCGGCCGACATTGCCAACGCCGTGACTTCGGTCCGTCAAGGCTGGGCTGAGCAACAATTGGACACGCTTTGTTGTGGTGCTCTGGGCAGCATCGAATTGCTCAGCGAAGCCGCGACGACGTTGGACCAGCCTGATCTTCAGGGTCTTGCGGCACGCTGCCTGAGCGACATCGTGTCCGCGGCGACCCAACGCGGCGACTATCGATGGAACAGCGGCGATCAAGCATTCAACCCTGGATTGTTTCGCGGAATCGCCGGCATAGGCTATACCGCCCTGCGTCGCATCAACCGGCCCCTGCCCAATGTGCTGCTCTGGGAATAGACACCGGCAACCGGGATTGAGACGGGCCATTCATCAAGGCCCTCAACAAAATTCAGGCGATCGCTACCAGAGCGCCCGAACTCTCAGGAGAGGCGTGCAAAACCCAGGCAGGGAGCGGTCAAAGCTTGATCCACACAAGGCCCCAGGCCGTTCATTCCCGCGGCGGCCTCGATCATGTCGTCGGTGAGGCGGCAGTCGAGGATGCTGTCAACGGCCGGCAGTTCCATGGCAAGAGTGGTCATCATGGTTTCGCATTGTTTCCCGATCTAAACGTTTTTGTCAAGCTCGGTTGCGCAATGCGTCAAACCGCGGCGCCCTGGCCGGATGCCACGCTCGGCGCCGGTTCACCGTCCAACAACCGCCGCAGCACTAGTGCCGAACTGCCCTGGCTCGACCAACCGGTGGGTGTCTACTCTGATGACGCAACCCAGAAACAGGCGAGGTCCACGATGAGCGTGACCCCCCAAAGCCCAACGCACTCCGGTCGAGCGGAGCTTGCTCTACGTCGTCATCGTCGGCGCCGGCATCTCCGGCCTCGGAGCGGCCTACCGGCTGCTCGAGAGCGACCCCGAACTGACCTACACCATCCTGGAACGCCGTGAGCGAATCGGCGGCACCTGGGACCTGTTTCGCTATCCGGGCGTGCGCTCCGACAGCAGCATCTTCACGTTGAGCTTTCCGTTCGAACCATGGACCCGCAGGGAGGGCGTGGCCGACGGCGAGCACATCCGGGAGTACCTGGCCAACACCGCTCACAAGTACGGCATCGACGGCCATATCCAGTTCAACAGCTATGTCCGGGCGGCCGACTGGGATTCGGGCACCGACAGCTGGACGGTCACCTTCGAGCAGGACGGCGTGCAGAGGCAATGCCGCAGCAGGTTCGTGTTCTTCGCCAGCGGCTACTACAACTACGACCAGGGCTACACGCCCGATTTCCCCGGCATCGAGGGGTTCACCGGCACCGTGGTGCACCCACAGCACTAGCCGGCCGACCTGGATTACACCGGCAAGAAGGTCGTGGTGATCGGCAGCGGCGCTACCGCGGTCACGCTGATCCCGTCAATGGCGGAGCAGGCCGCCAAGGTGACCATGCTGCAGCGCTCGCCGACCTACCTCATCTCGTCTTCCAAGTACAGCAAATTCGCTGCCATCGCGCGTAAAGTATTACCCCGCAAAGCATCTCATTTGACGATCCGAACATACAACGCCCTGCTGGAAGCGGTGCTCTGGTTCTTGGCCCGCAAGCTGCCGGGCTTCATCAAATGGCTGCTGCGGCGCATTGCGATCAAGAACCTGCCCGCCGGCTATGACGTCGACACCCACTTCAAGCCGAACTACAACCCGTGGGATCAGCGCCTGTGCCTGATCCCCGATGCCGATCTGTACAACGCCGTGGCCGGCGGGCGCGCCGAAGTGGTCACCGACCACATCGACCATTTCGACGCCACCGGCATCGCACTCGAGTCCGGCCGACATCTTGATGCCGACATCATCGTCACCGCCACCGGCCTGCAGTTGCAGGCACTTGGCGGAGTGCAGATCAGTCTGGACGGCACCGAGATCAACCCCTGTGACCGGTTCGTCTACAAAGCGCACATGCTCGAAGGGGTGCCCAACCTGTTCTGGTGTGTGGGCTACACCAATGCATCGTGGACGCTGCGCGCCGACATGACCGCGCGGGCCACGGCGAAGTTGCTGGCGCACATGGCCGCCAACGGCTATACGCACGCCTACCCGGACCGGGGCAACGAGGCGATGCCGGAAAAACCGTCCTGGGACATTCGGGCCGGCTATGTGTTGCGGTCGCTGCACGCACTGCCCAAATCGGGGACCAAGCGGCCCTGGAACGTGCGGCAAAACTATTTCGCCGACGCCATCGACTACCGGTTCGACCGCATCGACGAGGCCATGGTGTTCGGCCGCGCCGCCGACCGCGCGCCCCTGGCGGGCTGAACACCGGTAGCCGATAGTCGCGGCGGCGTCAGGGCTTCTCGTGCTTTCCGTGCGCGGACGCGTCAATGACGATCGGCTCACCGCAGTTGGGGCAGAACTTTTCGGTGTGATGATGCTGCGCCCCGCAGTTCGCACAGAAGTGGGGTTCACCGGCCGTCAGATGCTCCGCGTCCGCGGGAGCCGCGGCATCGGCCGCGTGCTCACCGGCACCTTCGGCGCCGCCGCCAACCGGTGCCCACCCATCCGGAATCGGCTGAAAGTCGGGCACCGGAGAGGCCGCCGAGCGCTGCCGGCGACTTCTCAACACCGTGAAGGTCACGCCACCGCCGACCGCCAGCACCACGACAAGGCCGATGTACCACATCAGATTCGAGCCACGTAGCACCGAAACGTCGCCGTACTGCTGACGCAGGTTGACAGCGCTGGTGCGCAGATCGACCAACCCGGGAAAATCCGGTGACATCGACAACGCCGTGTCGAATTCTTTGATCGCCGCGCTGTAGTGGCCCGAGTAGTACAGGTCGAGCCCCTTTCGATAGGACAGATCGGCCGGGCCCAGGGTGGGCACGACCCCCTTGGCGGCCAGCAATGCGGCCAGGCCGGCCACCGGCGCGACAAAGTTGAACGGCTGCGATTCGCTGGCCGGGCGGAAGCTGTTCAGCCCGATCACCTTGCCGTTGAGTTCGATGGTCGGCCCGCCGCTCATGCCGTCGGAGATCGGCGCATCGATCTCGTATTCGGGAATGGTCTGGCGAAGTGATTTCTTGCTGACCGTGCCGCTCTTGTAGGTGGGGTCAAGCGAGGGATCGGTGATGTCCTGGGTGCTCTTCGGATATCCCACCGCCAGAATCCGGGTGCCGATGCTGACGTCGGCGTCGGTGGTCAGCTCCGAGGAGGGCATGTTGCGCCGGTCCACCCGCAGCAGCGCGACGTCACCCTTGTCGATCGGCCGGAAGTCCACGACGTCGGCGTTCATCGTCGCGGCCACCTTTGCCCCGCTTCCGTACAACACCGTGATGCTGACTTCTGGCCCCTGCTCGGCGGTTTCACCCTCGACCCTGGCGTTCTTGCGAAGCCACTGCACCGCACCAACCGGATTCAGCGCCTCGGGCGAGTCCGGGAATTGCTTCACGTAGTCGCTCGCCGCATGCTCGAAAATCAGGTCCCTGGCGCTTTGCGGATCAACGCAGTGCCCGGCGGTCGCCAGCCAGCCGTCGGGGTTCACGGTGAACGCGGTGCAACCCCAGCCCGCGGTGAACGGCTTGGTCGGGTTGTCGCCGTAGTGGGAGAGCCGCTGGCCGGTGGGCAGCCGCACCCAGCCATAGGCTCCAATCACGATGTACATGACCGCCGGCCGGATCAGCGCCGCAGCCCTTTCCTCCGGGTTGGCCTGTGGCCGACCGTCATCGGCGTACGCGATGCCCGGCGAGCCGGCCATGAGCAGCGCGGCCACCGCCAGCAGTGCAAATATCCGGCCGCCAACAGGCCCGGACCCAAACCTTGCCGGGCGCGCGCGGCTGACCATGACTCCTCCTGGTAGGCATCCTTTGATCTCCACCATCGGGCCTCGACGGTGTCAGACGGTAGGGACCGAAGTCCCATGCTGGGTGGTCATTGGTTTCGACTTTGGCGACCTGACACTGGCTGCTTCTCAATGTCGAGCCTCGGCAATACGCTGGGTGCCATGGCACCTGCTACGCGCGAACCCAACGTCGTTGTCCTCGGTGGCGGTTCCTGGGGAACCACGGTTGCATCGATCTGCGCACGGCGGGGGCCGACGCTGCAATGGGTGCGTTCGGAAGCGACCGCAAAGGACATCAACGACAACCACCGCAACAGCCGCTACCTCGGAAACGACGTCGTGCTAAGCGAAACGCTGCGCGCGACCACCGACTTCTCCGAGGCCGCCAACTGTGCCGACGTCGTCGTCATGGGCGTGCCCTCGCACGGCTTCCGGGGTGTACTGACCGAGCTGAGCAAGGAATTGCGCCCGTGGGTGCCGGTGGTATCGCTGGTCAAAGGGCTCGAACAGGGCACCAACAAGCGGATGTCGCAGATTATCGAGGAGATCTTGCCCGGCCATCCGGCAGGCATCCTGGCCGGGCCGAACATCGCACGCGAGGTGGCCGAAGGGTACGCGGCCGCCGCGGTGCTGGCCATGCCCGACCAGCATCTGGCCACCCAACTGTCCGCGCTGTTTCGCACCCGACGGTTCCGCGTCTACACCACCGATGACGTCATCGGAGTCGAGATGGCGGGTGCGCTCAAGAACGTGTTCGCCATCGCCGTCGGCATGGGCTACTCGCTGGGCATCGGCGAGAACACCCGCGCCCTGGTCATCGCCCGCTCACTGCGCGAGATGACCAAGCTCGGTGTGGCGATGGGCGGTGACACCGAAACCTTCCCCGGACTGGCCGGCCTGGGTGACCTCATCGTCACCTGCACCAGCCAGCGCAGCCGCAACCGCCACGTTGGTGAACAATTGGGCGCCGGCAAACCCATCGATGAGATCATCGCCTCGATGAACCAGGTCGCCGAGGGGGTCAAGGCGGCCAGCGTCATCATGGAATTCGCCAATGAGTTCGGGCTGCCCATGCCGATCGCCCGCGAGGTCGACGCCGTGATCAATCACGGATCGACCGTCGAACAGGCCTACCACGGGCTGGCCGCCGAAGTACCCGGCCATGAGGTGTACGGGGCCGGGTTCTAGCCCGGTTGGGGTTTCTGCACAGCTGGCAAGCCGGTGCGCCGGGAGATCTGCGTTTGGTATGCGCGCCGCATGTGAGGTTGACCCCGGTTTGGCCGCTTGTATACTGTCGATACGACAGCAGTGCCAACTAACGACGCTCCCGTTTCGTCGGAGGCCCTACGGGTGGGTGACCCGGGTGATACGGAGCTGACTGTCCAACCGTCCCCCGCACTGACCGACGAGGGAATGATTGATGCCGTCCATCAAACGACTTGGCAAGCAAGCCCAAGACGACGGCGCGCCGGTGTCGCGAACTCAGCAACTGCGCTCGGTCCTCCGGTACGACGTGCCCGCGTCGATTGTGGTTTTTCTGATCGCGCTACCGCTATCGGTGGGAATCGCCATCGCTTCGGGCGCACCGGTGCTCTCCGGCCTGATCTCGGCGGTGATCGGGGGGATCGTGGTTGGACTCATCGGCGGAGCACCACTGGCGGTCAGCGGTCCCGCGAATGGGATGATGGTGGTCACGGTCGGCCTCGTCGCCCAATTTGGTTGGCGGGAAACGTGTTTCATCACGGTCGTCGCAGGTGTCCTGCAGCTCGCTTTCGGACTCATCCGCATTGCGCGAGCGGTACTGGCGATCTCGCCTGTCGTCGTACACGCGATGCTGGCCGGCATCGGAATCACGATCGCACTTCAGCAAACGCACGTGTTGCTGGGCGGGGAGTCCCACACCACATCCTGGGAAAACGTTGTTGAGCTACCCGAATAAATCGTCGAGGCGCATAAACCGGGAGTGTTCCTGGGCGTGTTGGTAATCGGCATCATGGTCGCCTGGCGCTGGGCCCCGGCCAAAGTGGCTGCCGTTCCGGGGCCGCTGGTGGCCATCGTGACCGCAACCGTCATCTCGTTGGTGTTCCCGTTCGACCTGACCCGGATCACGCTCACGGGATCGCCCCTGGATGCGTTGCAGCTGCCGGCCCTACCCGATGGCAAGTGGAGCGCTATCGCGATGAGCGTGGTCACCGTCGCTTTCATTGCCAGCGTCGAGAGCCTGCTGGCAGCCGTGTCGATCGACAGAATGCACCCCGGCACACCCACCAACTTCAACCGCGAACTGGCCGGACAAGGTGTGGCAAACATGACATCCGGTATGGTCGGTGGTCTCCCCATCGCCGCCGCAATCGTCCGTAGTTCGGCCAATGTCCAGGCGGGCGCCAAGAGCCGCGCCTCGACAATCATGCACAGTGTGTGGATCCTCGTCTTCACGCTGTTTTTCGCGGGGTTGATCCAACAGATCCCCACCGCCGCACTTGCCGGCATGCTGGTTTTCGTCGGCATCAGGCTGCTGCAGCCTGCCCATATCGAAACCGCCATGCGCAATGGTGATCTGGCCGTCTATGTGGTGACCATCGTCGGCGTCGTGTTCCTCAATCTCATGCAGGGCGTGCTGATCGGACTCGCCTTGGCCATCGCGCTGACCGCGTGGCGGGTGATGTGGTTCAGGATCCACGCCGAGCCCTCGGGCGACGAATGGCACGTGATCGTCGCTGGGACATGCACCTTCCTGTCCGTGCCCCGGCTGACCCACGTACTCGCGTCCATCCCCGCGGGCAAAGCGGTTACCGTGACGATGTCGGTCATCTACCTCGATCATGCCGCGCATCAAGCGATTGCCGACTGGCAGCAGCGACAACTTTCGACTGGCGGGTCGGTTCACATCCACGGTGGCGTCCATACCGGACACCGCGCTCGCCGGGCGATGGACGACCTGGTCGAGAATGCAGGCACTGAGACTCCCGCTTAGCGAAGGATTCGCCGGACCATCGCCGGCCGGCCTGGTTCGCATCACACTTGGACTTGCGCGCCTGGTCACGCCTAACATTTGCATTCGCTATGCAGCGGGCGAACCAGGTTGCCGTCGCTTGGCCCGCTCAATAGCCTCGGATGATCGGACGCATAGCAGACTGACACAATGAAGTTCGGCGGAGTTCGGCCATTCGTATTTGCTAGTGCGCGAACACGTTACGAGTCCGTTACAGCATGTGGGGCGGGATATCGCAACATCCCCCGCTAAGGCCCAACGAGGGGATCGGCCGATGCCACACATCGAACAGCTCGATAAACAAGGTCTTGATCACGCTCAGCACCCGGGCACCCCGGAACCCCCAACAACATCGCGGTTGTCGCGGGTATCGCAGATATCGCGACCCGACCGGGTGCGATCAGTCATCAGGCACGACTTGCCAGCCTCGCTGGTTGTTTTCCTGGTAGCACTGCCGTTGTCATTGGGCATCGCCATTGCCTCGGATGCTCCGGTGCTCGCCGGGTTGATCGCGGCCGTGGTGGGCGGGATCATCGGTGGCGCACTGGGGGGATCTCCGCTGCAGGTCAGCGGGCCCGCCGCCGGCCTGGCGGTCGTGGTCGCCGACCTCATCGCCGAATTCGGATGGGGAATCACTTGTTTCATCACGGCGGTCGCCGGGCTGATGCAGATCCTATTGGGGTTCAGCCGGGTCGCGCGAGCCGCCCTTGCGATCTCGCCAGTGGTGGTGCACGCCATGCTGGCCGGTATCGGGATCACCATCGCGCTGCAACAGACGCACGTGTTGCTCGGTGGCGAATCACATAGCACGGCCTGGGCCAACGTGGTCGAGCTGCCCGCACAGATTGTCGGCGCGCACCGGCCCGGAGTGATCCTGGGGCTGCTGGTCATCGCGATCATGGCCGCTTGGCGCTGGGCTCCGGCCAAGGTGGCTCCCGTTCCCGGCCCGCTGGTCGCCATCGTGGTGGTAACCGTTGTCTCGGTGGTGTTTCCGTTCCATGTGTCCCGCATCACTCTCGAGGGCTCGGTCGTGGATGCACTGCAGCTGCCCGCAATTCCGCTCGGAAACTGGGGCGCCATCGTGATCGGCATCATCACCGTCACGCTCATCACCAACGTCCAGAGCCTGTTGACAGCGGTGGCAACCGACAGAATGCACAGCGGCCCAACCACCGAACTCAACCGTGAATTGATCGGCCAGGGCGCATCCAACGTCGTGTCGGGGGCAATCGGCGGCCTCCCCATCGCCGGTGTCATCGTCCGCAGCGCGGCAAACATCAAGGCGGGTGCCAAAACTCGGGCGTCGACAATCCTGCACGGTTTCTGGGTCCTGCTGTTCGCACTCCCCTTTGCGGGTTTGATCGAACAAATCCCCAGCGCTGCGCTCGCGGGACTGCTGATCGTCATCGGTATTCAGCTACTGCAGCCCGCACACATCGAAACCGCGGTCAAGACCGGCGACTTCGCCATCTACCTGGTGACGATTGTCGCGGTGGTCTTCCTGAATCTGCTGCACGGCGTGATGATCAGGCTGGCCCTGGCCATCGCGATGACGGGGTGGCGAGTGCTGCGGGCCAAGGTCGAAGCACACCAAATCGACGGCGAATGGCGGGTGGTCGTCGAGGGCGCCTGCACCTTCCTGTCCCTACCCCGACTGACCCGGGTGCTGGCCTCGGTGCCTGACAGCGCGACGGTCACTCTTCATATCGCGGTCAACTACCTCGACCACGCCGCGCACCAGGCGATCACCGACTGGCAGCGACGCCATCACGCCACCGGCGGGAAGGTTCGCATCGATGGCGCCCTGCGCAGAGGTCATTTCGCCAACGACGGCACACAGTTGGTCCACGACGAAAAGTCCGAAGCCGCCGCCTGACGGCGGCCGGCCGAACCCCGCTATCCGCGGGCCATTTGCTCCAAACGCCGGATCCGGTCCTCGATCGGCGGATGCGTCGAGAACAGCGATCCGATCCGCTCACCGGCACGGAACGGATTGGCGATCATCAAGTGCGCCTGGCTGGCCAGCTGCGGCTCGGGCGGCAGTGGAGCCAGTTGCACGCCACCGGAGATCTTGCGCAGTGCCGACGCCAACGCCAACGGGTCACCGGTCAAGACCGCACCCGATTCGTCGGCCTGATATTCGCGCGAACGCGACACCGCCATCCGCACCACCGTCGCCGCGATCGGGCCCAGCAACGAAACCAGCAGCAGGGCGAACGGGTTCTGGCCGTCTCGGTTACCACCGAACATGCCGGCCCACATGGCCATGTTGGCCAGCGCGGTGATCACCGACGCCAGCGCTCCGGCGATACAGGAAATCAGGATGTCGCGGTTGTAGACGTGTGACAGCTCGTGGCCCAGCACGGCACGCAATTCCCGCTCGTTGAGCAGCGCCAGGATGCCCGTGGTGCAGCACACCGCGGCGTTGCGCGGGTTGCGCCCGGTGGCGAAGGCGTTGGGTGCGGCGGTGTCACTGATGTACAGCCGCGGCATCGGCTGGTGGGCGCTGGCGGCCAGCTCACGCACTATCCGGTACATGGCCGGAGCCTGCAGCTCCGAAACCGGCTGCGCATGCATGGCCCGCAGGGCCAGCTTGTCGCTGTTGAAGTAGACATAGACGTTCATCCCGACGGCGAACAGCACCGCCAGGATCAGGGCCGTCCTGCCGAACAGCGCACCAAAGAACACGATCATGGCGGACATGCCGACCAGCAGCAGGAAAGTCTTCAGCCTGTTGGCATGCGGATGCCAGGTCATCGGTGTGTGTCCTCCCACGAACACGGCAACTTGGTTATTACAGCTGATTTAACGCCCGAAACGGCCCTCGGGGTTCCGAAACGCCGCGCTCTACCCGTGCCGGTTGACCGTGTAGTCGACCAACGCGGCCAGCGCCTGGCGGCCCGGGACGTCGGGCAGCAAATCCAACTCGTGACGTGCCCGAGCGGCATATTGCTCCAGGACCTCTTTGGCCTGGCCCATACCCGGCGACGCCCGCAACAGCGCGAGGGCCTCGAACACCTCGGCATCGTCGCGGATCGGACCCGCCAGCAATGTGCGCAGCCGGGCGCCGTCGGAGCCGGTCTGGCGCAGGGCGTAGAGCATGGGCAGCGTGCGCACCCCCTCACGCAGGTCGGTGCCCGGTAGCTTCCCCGACTGTTCGGTATCGCTGTCGATGTCGATGATGTCGTCGGCGATCTGGAACGCGGTGCCGACGATGCCGCCGAGACGGTTCAGTCGCTCCACTTGTTCGCCGTCGGCGCCAGAAAACATGCCACCGAACCGGCCGGCGGCCCCGATCAGGCAGCCGGTCTTTTCGTGAACCACCTTCAGGTATTGCTCGATCATGTCCACGCCCTCGGGCGCGCCCCGGGTCTCACGCATCTGACCGGTCACCAGCTGGGCGAACGTATCGGCGACGATCCGCACGGCATCCGGCCCCAGCCGCGACACCAACCGCGACGCCGTCGCCAGCAGATAGTCACCGGCCAGGATGGCGACGTTGTTGCCCCAGCGCGCATTGGCGCTGGGCGCTCCGCGACGTACTTGCGCCTCGTCCATCACATCGTCGTGGTAGAGCGTCGCGAGATGAATCATCTCGATGACGGCTCCGGCGATCACGACTTCGTCGGCACCCGGGTTCGGCCCGACCTGAGCCGACAAGACGGTAAACAGTGGACGGAACCGCTTACCACCGGCCAGGAACAGGTGTAGCAGCGAATCGGTCATCACCTCGTCGGCACCGCGCAACTCAGCGTCCATCAGCCGCTCGATACTGGCGACACCATCTCGCACCGTCGTGGCGAATTCAGCATCGCCGACGTCAACGCCCGCCACCACCGTCGCCGAGGTTCTCATCCGACCAACATACTGGGGAGCGTGGAAACCAGAGTTCCCAGAGCCCTTGGCGCCGACCTGGTGGTCGTGGGCGCCGGACCGGCCGGGTCGGCGGCGGCCGCCTGGGCCGCCCGAGCGGGCCGGGATGTACTTGTCATCGACTCCGCCGGTTTCCCCCGCGACAAGGCCTGCGGCGACGGGCTGACCCCGCGCGCGATCGCCGAGCTGCAGCAGCTGGGCCTCGGCGAATGGCTGGCCGGCCGTATTCAGCACCGGGGTCTGCGCATGAGCGGATTCGGCGGCGAGGTGGAAATCGGCTGGCCCGGCCCGTCTTTTCCGGCGTACAGCAGCGCGGTGGCCCGGCTCGAACTCGACGATCGGATCCGCAAGGTCGCCGAGGAGTCCGGGGCCCGCATGCTGCTCGGCACAAAAGCCGTCGCGGCCCATCATGACTCGTCAAGGCGAGTGGTATCGCTGACGCTGGCCGATCGGACCGAGGTAGCCTGCCGACAATTGATCGTCGCCGACGGCGCACGGTCGTCCCTGGGGCGCAAGCTGGGCCGCCGCTGGCATCAGGAGACCGTCTACGGCGTCGCCGCACGGGGATACCTGACCACTGCCCGCAGCGAGGATCCGTGGCTGACCTCCCATCTGGAACTGCGCTCGCCAGACGGAGCGGTGCTGCCCGGCTACGGCTGGATCTTCCCGCTGGGCAACGGCGAGGTGAACATCGGGGTGGGAGCGCTGTCGACCACCAAACGGCCGGCGGACCTGGCGTTACGACCGCTGATGTCGTACTACACCGACCTGCGCCGGGACGAATGGGGCTTTACCGGCCAGCCCCGTGCGGTCGCCTCGGCGTTGCTGCCCATGGGCGGCGCGGTGTCGGGGGTGGCCGGGCCGAACTGGATGCTCATCGGTGACGCCGCAGCGTGCGTCAACCCACTCAACGGGGAGGGCATCGACTACGGCCTCGAGACCGGGCGGCTTGCCGCCGAACTCCTGGATTCCCCCGACCTGTCGCAGCTGTGGCCGTCGCTACTGCAGGCGCACTACGGTCGTGGGTTCTCGGTCGCACGCAGGCTGGCGCTGCTGCTGACCTACCAACGGTTCCTGCCCACCACCGGACCGGTGGCGATGCGCTCGACGGCACTGATGAAGGTCGCCGTGCGGGTGATGGCCAACCTGGTCACCGAGGAGGACAGCGATTGGGTGGCACGGCTGTGGCGCGGCGGCGGACGGGCATCACGGCTGATCGATCGTCGCCCGCCGTTCCACTGAGGCCCTATATCAATTTCATTGACATGTATCAGGCTCGTTGATATACAAGAGGCATGACTGAATCATTGGATTTGCAATTCGAAACCGCCTATCGCGGCGAATCCGCAGAGTTCGGCGCGGGCATCAGGCCCCCGTGGAGCCTGGGCGAACCCCAGCCCGAACTCGCCACCCTGATCGAGCAGGGCAAGGTCCATGGCGAGGTGCTCGACGCGGGTTGCGGGGAGGCCGCCCTCGCATTGGCGCTGGCAGGACGGGGCCACCCGGTGGTCGGCTTGGACATGTCCCCCACCGCCGTCGAGCTGGCCGGGCGCGAGGCCGCGCGCCGCGGCCTGACCAACGCCAGCTTCGCGGTGGCCGACATCACCGATTTCGCCAGCTATCCGCCGGAGTCGGCGGGGCGGTTCAACACCATCATGGACAGCACGCTGTTTCACTCCATGCCGGTCGAACTCCGCGAGGGTTACCAGCGTTCGATCGTACGGGCGGCCGCCCCGGGCGCGTCCTACTTTGTGCTGGTCTTCGACAAGGCCGCGCTTTCCGGCGACGGCCCGATCAATGGCGTCACCGAAGAAGAGTTGCGTAACGCGGTGTCCAAGCACTGGGTGATCGACGAGATCCGGCCGGCCCGCATTCACGCCAATCTCCCGCCGGAAGTATCCGGGATGCCCGCCTTCGACGCTCGCGACGAACCCGAGGGCCGCAAGTCCGTCGGTGCGTGGTTGCTCTCAGCCCATTTGGGCTGATGGCACACCCCATGCGGTGTATAGTCCAGCTAATGAAGGGTAGAAGGCTGGCCACAATCGCCGCGACTGCGGTAGCTGCCGTCGGACTGGCGGCGCCGGCGCAGGCTGACGACTACGACGCCCCTTTCAACAACACGCTGCACAGCTTCGGGATTTACGGCCCGCAGGACTACAACGCCTGGCTGGCCAAGATCAGCTGCGAGCGAATGGACCGGGGCGTTGACGGCGACGCGTACAAGTCGGCGACTTTCTTGCAGCGCAACCTGCCCCGTGGCACCACCCAGGGCCAGGCGTTTCAGTTCCTGGGCGCGGCGATCGACCACTACTGCCCCGCGCATGTCGGGGTCCTGCAGCGGGTCGGCGCTTAGGTCTATTGGCCGGGTCGTTTAGACCGGCTGGGGCTTGTACCCGGCGTGCAATGCCACGATTCCGCCGGTGAGGTTGCGCCAGCGCACCGCCGACCAGCCGGCCCGCCACATCTGCTGGGCCAACGCCGCCTGGTCCGGCCACGCCCGGATCGACTCGGCCAGGTATACGTAGGCCTCGGGATTGCTGGACACCGCGCGCGCCACCCGCGGCAGCGCCCGCATCAGATACTCCTTGTAGACCGTGGCGAACAACGCACTGACGGGCGTGGAGAATTCACACACCACCAGCCGTCCCCCGGGCCGGGTCACGCGCGCCATCTCGCGCAGTGCGGCGGAGAAATCGACCACGTTGCGCAGCCCGAAGCTGATGGTCACCGCGTCGAAGACATCGTCGGCAAACGGCAGCCGGGTGGCATCACCGGCAACCTTGCACACCTTGCGTTCATGGCCCGCGGCGAGCATCCCAACCGAGAAGTCAGCCGCCACGCACCAGGCCCCGGACTTCGCCAGCTCCACCGTGGATACCGCAGTCCCCGCGGCCAGATCCAGCACCTTGTCACCCGGACCGATGCGCAACGCCGATCGGGTGGCCCGCCGCCAATATCGGTCCTGCCCCAGCGACAGCACGGTGTTGGTCAGGTCGTAACGACGAGCGACGCCGTCGAACATCGACGCGACGTCTCGGGGGTCTTTGTCCAGGGCCGCGCGACTCACCTCGGAGACGCTACCCGACAGCGTCGCGTCAATACTGGCGGTATCGGCGCTGGACGTGCTCCTGGCGGACGCTGATCTGCCGGCGCCTTTCCTCGACGGACACGGTGCGGGTGTCCGCGGGCAGGTGCTGACGCACGCTGGCCAGGGGCACCTTTACGGCGCTGGCCTTGGGCAATTCGGACGGCGGGTCGCAGTACGTCCACCGCAGGGTCAGGAATCCGTCCAGGCGCCCGGCGGTGTCGAGCCAGTTGGGCACGCCGGGGTCGGTGTCGGCGATGACGTAGCGGATCCTCGCGTCGGCATCGGGTTCGGACTGAAATCCGTTGAGACTGCACGCGTGGTTGGCGTAATCCAGGGATTCGCCCCACAGGTTGGACAGATGAAATCCCATGTAGGCCGGCGGTACCGGAACGACGACCTCGACCAGCAGCGCGTCGTCGGCGCGCAGGTCATAGACCCCGCCGCAGTAGACGTTGGTGCTCTGGCCGCCACCCATGGCAAGGTTGGCCAGCGCAGGCTCATTGAGTGAGTTACGGGGCATCAGCGTGAACCCATCGCCGTTCTTGTCACCGTGCGCCTCGAGGACCACGTCGTAAAACTCGTTCCAGAACCGCATCTGGTTCTCGACGATCGTGCCGAGGCGACGCATGTTCTGGGCCACGACGGCGGGATCGGCCGGCTCGGGCTGGGCTCCCTGCTTGCCGATCTGGACGATGTGCAGATCGGGCGACATCTCGTGTTCCCAGTCGTGAAACAGTATGCGGGCGATCAGAAAACGCGCGGTGGCGGTCCCGTCTGGGGTGCGGGTGGCAATGAAGTTGCCGGTGTGCTCGCCGGGCCGGCGCGGGCCCAGCAGGATCTCGAATCGGCCATCCTCGCCGACGGCGAGATCGGCGGTGTCCAGCGCCCCGGTTACCACGCGTCCGCCCGGCATGAGCTCGGCAAGGCCGCCGGTGTCTCCGGCATAGTCGGTGTGTGCCTCAAAGATGAGGTATTGCGGAGGCTTTGGGCCGACGAACCGGCCGGTTACCCGATAACTCTGCGCGCCGTCGATCGGCGCCGACAGGTATAAGGCGTCGGCGTTGTCGATGGTCGCCTTGTCCAGCGGTTGGATGGCACGCCGAAAATACGGGAAGTCGGGATTCTCGCCGAAGGCGCGTTCGATGCCACTGAAAACAAATCCCAGCAGGTATCCGTATCCGTCCGCGAGGCCGGCGGCGGTGACCGGAGGAGCATGCAATTCGGCGGAGTCCACGGCATCGCGCGCCCGGGTCAGCGCGTCGATCATGTCGGTCCAGGCCGCGTGCAGGCTGGCTTGGCTTGTTTCAGCGGACATGCGCGTCTGTTCCTTCTGTTCTTGCCGCTGCCTCTGTGTCCCAGTGGTATTCATCGAACAAGTCGGCCAGCCGGGTGTGAATCTCGCGGGAGTCCAGTCCGAATTCCTCCAAGCTGTAGCGGTGGGTTGATTCGTGCCCGCTGCCCGAGGCGGCCGCCGCGAACGCCTCGGCGGCCGCCGGCCCCATGTCGAGTTCCAACTGCCGGTAGATCCGGCGCATGGTGACCTCCGGTTGGGCGATCAGTTCGCGGTAATCCACCAGGACCGAACGAACCTCGCGATGTCGGGCCAAGACGTCGAGTGGATGCTGGTAGGAATCCAACGATTGCTCGGCCAGCACCCGCAGCGACTTCTCGACCAAGCGCTGATCGCGGCCGCGCAGGCCCCATTCGGTCTGCAACAACTTCAGCAGGCTCGGAATCGTCTCATCCGGATTGCGCAGGGGCACAATAAACCTGGCGTCCGGAAAGGTCTCGATCAGCGCTTCGACCCGACCGCAGAAGGTGGGGTTCTTACTCAAGTGCGTACCGCCACCATTGACCGCGATCTGGCGCCGGACGCACCCCTTGTAGAAGGCCATCGCCCGTCGCCGCTTGCGTTGCGGCCAGCGATCGACATGGTAGAAATCGAGTTCGCCCATGAACGGGAACATCAGGATCCAGAACCCTGAGCACAGTGACCAAGTCAAAAACGCGTCGTCCTCTTCCGGAACGAAGAACCCGGTCTTGTGCATGTCGCCGGTCGGGGCGAAGCGACGCTTTTCGATCTCGTCGAGCCGGTGCCGCAGACGCTTTCCGAATACCGCGGCATCGACCCGAAAAAGCAGGCGCAGCAAGCGTTTCTCCAACAACGACGGAAAGAACAGCTCGTACATCATCGCGTAGCTGAACTGGGGGTCATTGGCCATCAGCCGATGCAGATAGGTGGTGCCGCTGCGGGCGTGCCCGATACAGAACACCGGTGCCACCACTTGGGTGCGGCGCAATGACCCGAACAGGATGGGATCGAGCGCGAAGCACACCGCGTGGATCGCGGCGATGGCCGGCACCGCGACCGCGAACCCGAAGAAGCGCCGCCAACGCGCCGCGGCGGGCGGGTCGCGGCGCAACAGCCGCAGCATCGTGCGGTAGTTGGGCCAGTCGAAATAGAAACCCGTTCCCAGCATGAACACTCCTGCGCGCAAGCCAATTTCGGTGGCCGGATGTCGCGGTCCAGCTATCTATACTTTATTGACTATGTCAAGTAGTTGCCGATACTGTCGCGTTCATGCGGGTCTTCACTACCGGCGGGTGCGCGCTGGCCAGACCGGGGCGAATGTGGCGTCTGCACGCAAGCTGACGGCGGTTGCCGCCATCAGTGCCACCCTCGCCCAAATCGTCCGGCTCAGCATCAGTCGATCGGCGTTCGCCGGTCAGGCATCGGCGGCCAACACCGAGCTGTCGCAGCCTTCCTATGTTCTGCTTCGCGTCCTGATCGACGAGGGCCCATTGCCGTTGAGTCGACTGGCCAGGTTGGCGCACATGGATGCCGGGATGGCCACCCGCCGGGCGCGAGCCCTGGTCGAGGCCGGGCTGGTCACCCGGCACACCGATCCCAACGACGGGCGGGTGTCGGTGATCGAGGCGACGCCGCAGGGCCGGCGTGCCGCGGGGGCACTGCACGAGGTGCGAAGGGATCACTTGGCGCGAGCGCTCTCGGGCTGGTCGGCGGCCGAACTCCACGAGTTCAACCGACTCCTGTCGAAGTTCCTCACCGACATCAAGAAGACGCCGATCGTCGATACCGCAACGCGCTAGGCGCGCCGCCTTCGCCACAACCAGTCTTGGGCCCGCCCGGTCGGTGCGAGCACCTCCGCATAGTGGTCAAGCAACTCGTCACAGATCACCGACCAGCTGCGGCCCAACACGCTGCGCCGGGCCGCCTGCGAATAGCGCTGGCGTTCGTGGACCAGGTGCGCGACCGCGGCCGGCAACTGCGTCTCGAACCCGTCGACGGGAAGCAGCAGGCCGGTCCGTTGTGGGGTAACCAGGTCGCGGGGTCCGCCGGCGTCGGGGGCGATCACCGGCAGCCCCGACGCCAGCGCTTCCTGCACGACCTGACAGAACGTCTCGTGTTCACCGGCGTGCACAAAGACGTCCATGCTGGCGTACGCCGCAGCGAGCTCGTCACCGTACAGGGCGCCGGTGAAAACCGCTGTGGGCATAGCCAATTCGAGTTTGCGCCGGTCGACTCCGGCGCCGACGATCACGAGCGTGACCGCGCCCGATGCCGCCAGCCCAGCGAGCCGTTCGGCATGCTTCTCGGGCGCCAGCCGACCCACGAATCCGACGATCGGCCGCCCGTCCGCCGACCATCGCCGGCGCAGCGACTCGTCTCGCGCCGACGGCGCGAACCTGATCAGATCGACGCCCCGCGCCCATCGGTGCACCCGCGGGAAGCCCTGGTCGAGCAGGGTTTGCATGGTCGAAGTGGACGGCGCCAGGGTGCGGTCGGCAAGGCCATGCAGGTGGCGAAACCAGGCCCAGGCCGCCCGTGAGGTTGCCGCGATGCCGTAGCTGGCCGCGAAGCCCGGCACATCGGTTTGGTACACCGCCACGGTGGGCACGCCAAGACGTCGCGCCGCCCGCAGCGCGCCGTAGCCGAGCAGCGCCGGTGAGGCCAGGTGCACCACGTCAGGTTCGAATCCCCGCAAGACCCGCAGGATTCGCGGGGTTGGCACCCCCAGCGGCAGGGTGGTCACTTTCGGGAACATCCGCGCCGGCGTCCGGTGCACTCGGACGCCGTCATGCAGCCGGTCGGCCCTGGGCTCACCGGGAGGATTGTCGGGCGCGATGACCAAGGCTTCGTGACCGGTCCGGCGCAGATGCTCGAGTACCCGAACCACCGAGTTGCTGACACCATTGACGTTGGGCAAGAACGACTCGGCGACGATCGCAACGCGCACGCCACCACCGTGTCAGCGTCGACTGTCGGCAAGGTTGCCGCCGGGCATACGGGGCGCGAAATCTGCCGGCACGCCCTATGGCGTGGACATCGTGTCCGCCCGCTGGTCCGGCCGTTTGTCCAGCCGCCTATCCAGCAGGGCCAGACCGACGAGCGCAACAGTCGCCACCAACCAGGCCACCACCGCGATGGAGCCGGCGGGGATGATCGCCAGCCCGGCGTTGCGGTGCTGCACGCGCACCAGATTGGGATCCCTCTTGTTGTACTCGACGTAGATGCGCATACCGGTGGCCAGCTCAGACGGGTACAGCACACCTAATTCGGGCCGGTAGGTCACGCGGTCGGGGGTGACGAATTCGATGGTTGAGCGCCGTGGCCCGGCGCTGAGCACCTCGGCCTGTGCGACCCCCATGTTGCGATCGATGGCCAGGTCATTGCGCCACGCGCCGGCCACCAGCAATATCGACTGCAGCGTGACCAACCCGGTGAGGATCAACACCGAGATCCGGATCCAGCGCACCACTGTCCTGGCCGGCGTGTCCGGCATCTCTTCGGTGGTGCCGTGGATCAGGATGCGCAGCAGCTTCTTGGGCGAGGTCATAGCGCGGCCTTGATGGCGGCGTGCAGTTGCCGCAGCGAGGAGCGGTCCGCCTTGACCTCGAGCACCCGCAGGCCGCTGCCCGGCTCGTCCAGCGCGGCCGGCAACTGGTCCACTTCGATCTGCCTGTTCTCCACGTGGTAGGCCCGGCACAGTGCGCCCACGTCGACGTCGTGGGGGGTGCCGAAGATCCGCGACGAGACATCGGAGAACCGCGGATCCCCCTGCTCGAGCAGCTCAAAAATGCCGCCGCCATTGTCGTTGGACACCACGATCGCCAGCTGCCGCGGTGTCGGTTCGGTAGGGCCGATCAACAAGCCGGAGCTGTCGTGGACGAACGTCAAATCACCGATCAGCGCGACGGTGCGCCCGTGATGATCGCGTTCGTAGCCCAGCGCGGCCCCGATGGCCGTGGACACGGTGCCGTCGATACCGGCGACCCCTCGATTGGATCGCACCCGCAGGCCCGCAGTGTCCAGGCCGACCAGGGCCGCATCGCGCACCGGGTTGGACGCGCCCAGCACCAGCTGGTCGCCGGGGCGAAGCGCGCCGGCAACGGCCGCCGCGACGTGCAGGCCGGTGGTCAGCGGGTGCGCGGCAAGCTGCTCGCGTACCGCCGCAACCGCGTGGCGGTTCATCTGCGCGCAGCGGTCCAGCCACGACGGGTTCGGGGTGCCCGTGACGATCGCCCGGGTTCCGGTGGCCTGCGAGTTTCCCGACACATCCGGCCAGCGGGGCCCGGTCGTCAACGCAAAGACCGGCACTTCGGGATCGGCCAGCAAGGCCGATACCGGCCGGTGCAGCGTCGGGCGCCCCAGCATGATCACCTGCCGGGGCCGCAGCAGCGGCAGTGCCAACGGGTGCAAAGGGTTGCCACCGGACGGCGCAGCCGGTGCTGTCGGCTCGGCGATGGTGGGTAGCTGCACCAGGTTGGGGTGCACACCGGCGCCGTGCCCGGCGATGACGACGGTGTCGGCGGACAGGTCGATTTCCAGCGGTTGGTCGAAGGTGACCGGTGGGGTGTAGGTCCACGGCCGGCCCTCCGGGCGTCCCGGCGGGGTCACCGCACCGTGGGGATCCGGGTCGGGCACCAGCGGTTCCCGCAACGGAATGTCAAAGTGCACCGGGCCGGCGTTGGCGGTACGCGACCCCATGGCGGCCGCCAGCACCCGGCACGTGGCCGATCGCCACGACGCGTTGAGGGAGTCCAGGCGTTCGTGCGCATCCTCGGCCAGACCCAGGCTGATCGTGGCACGCACTTGAGTGCCGAAGTAGCCCAGTTGCTCCATGGTCTGGTTGGCCCCGGTGCCCAGCAGTTCGTAGGGCCGGTTCGCCGAGAGCACGATCAGCGGCACCCGGGCGTAATTGGTCTCCACCACCGCCGGGCCGAGATTGGCCACCGCGGTACCGGAGGTCATCGCCACACACGCCGGCGCACCCGCCCCGACGGCCAGCCCGATGGCCAAGAAGCCGGCGGTGCGTTCGTCGATGCGAACGTGCAGCCGAATGCGACCGGACCGGTCGGCGTCCTGCAACGCGAAGGCCAGCGGCGCGTTGCGCGAGCCGGGGCACAGCACCACATCGCGAACCCCACCGCGGATCAACTCGTCAACGACAACGCGGGCCTGTGTCGTCGAAGGGTTCACCAGTACAGGGTGTCACAGCCGAACGCTGCGCCGGCTATCGAGCCGCACCGGCTACCGCGGCGCTCAGCCCCTGGTGCCGGCAAAGAATTTCAGCGCGGCCGTGTTGACGGCTTCGGGGCGTTCGAAGAACCCGAGATGCCCGGCGTCGGGTATCTGCAGATAGCGACCGTTCGGCAGGCTGTCGGCGACCTCGCGCCCCAGGTACGGCGGGGTGACGATGTCGTCGGAAAAGCCGATTACCAGCACCGGCGCGGCGATGTTGCGGTAGGCGGGCAACCGGTTGGTCAGCGGCGCGGCGTCGAGTTGGCAGCGCAAGCCCGGGGTCTGCTTGATCGGCCACATGGAGAACATCGCGAGCCAGTCGCCAACGGCCGCATCGTCATTGAGCGTCTTGCGGGAAAAGTTCTCCAGCAGGCGATCTTTCACATCGTAGGTCGACGGCATCCTGGCGCCGGAGTCGTACAACTCCGCCTCGGCGTCGTGGAAGAACTTGCGGGCACGGTCCAGGCGGCCGCGGGTGGCCATCAATACGGCGGAGTTGACCAGCTCGGGACGCACCACCATCAGCTCCTGGGCGATGAATGAGCCCATCGACACCGCGACGATGCGCACCGGGCCGATGCCCAGGGATTCGATCAACGCTGCGGTGTCGTTGACCATCGTCTGCGTGGTAAAGCCCTCGGCGTTCTCGGTAGCACCGATGCCACGGTTGTCGAAGGTGATGCATCGGTATCCCGCCGCCAGGAACGCCGGAACTTGGTGGGGCTGCCAGGTGCGTCCGGCACCGCCGCGACCGGCGATAAAAAGGACCGGCTCACCGGTCCCTTTGTCGTCGTAAGCGAGGTTAATCACCCGATCGACGGTACAGCAGCGGGTAGCAGGCCTTGATCCGGTCGATCCACCACTGCCGCCGATCCGGCGCGGCGCCCAACGCCCGCAGCCGGGCCGGGTCCGGCGCCACCCGCTGCGGGGCCAGCGCGCCGTCGACCGGGATGGCGGGCTCGGCCACGTCCTCGACGAAAAGCCCGCCCGTGCCCAATCCGCAGGCGTGCTGCAGTTGCGGTAGGGCCGCGGCGGCGCTCAACCCGGCCGCTATTCCGACGGCCGAGTCCAGCGCGCTGGAGATCACCACCGGGATGCCGATTTGCGCGGCGATGTCCAGCAGCGCCCAGACCCCGCCCAGTGGGGCGACCTTGAGCACCGCGACATCAGCAGCCCCCGCGCGCACCACCGCCAGCGGGTCCTCGGCCTTGCGGATGGCCTCATCGGCGGCGATGGGCACTTCGATGCGCCGGCGCAGCTCGGCGAGTTCACCGACGGTGGCGCAGGGTTGTTCGAGGTACTCGAGCGGGCCGTCGGCCGTCAGGGCAACGGCGGCCTGCGCCGCTTGGTCGACGCTCCAGCCACCGTTGGCGTCCACCCGAACGGTCGGGACCAGAGCGCGCACGGCGTTGACCCGCTCGACATCGCTGGCGAGCGTCTGTCCGGGCTCGGCGACCTTCACCTTGGCGGTGCGGGCGCCGGGGAACCGGGCCAAAAGCTCGGGGACTTGGGCGGGGGGCACCGCCGGCACCGTCGCGTTGATGGGGATGCGCCCGCGTCGCACCGGTGGCGGCTGGCCGTAGGCGGCGTCGATGGCCGATGCCAGCCACGCGGCCGCTTCCGGGGGCTGGTATTCGAGGAACGCCCCGAATTCGCCCCACCCCGAGGGCCCCTCGATCAATGCCACTTCCCGGGTGGTGATGCCGCGAAAACGAACCCGCATCGGTAGGGCCACGACCTGCAGTCGGTCCAGTAGATCCGGCAGGGTGGCCGGCCCGGGTATCACTTCCGATAGACCTGGCGGCCCGCCAGGAAGGTGGCTCGCACCTCCAAGTCGGCGATCTCCTCCGGCGGCACCGTCCGCGGATCCGCCGAGAGCACCACCATGTCCGCGTACTTGCCGACTTCCAGCGAGCCGATGATGTCGTCGGCGAACATCTGCCAGGCGGCATCGATGGTCTGCGCCCGGATCGCCTGCTCCACCGTCAAACGCTCCTCGGGAGCCAGCACCCTGCCGCTGGGTGCGACCCGGGTGGCGGCCACGCTGATGTTGCGCAGCGGCTCCTCGGGTGTCACCGGCGGGTCGTTGTGCAAGGAGATGCGCATGCCGGTGGCCACCGCGGAACCCGCGGGCATCCACCGCGACCCCCGTTCGGGGCCGAACAACCCATCGACGATGACGTCACCCCAGTAGTGGATCTGGTCGACGAAAATGCTGCAGGTGACGCCGAGGTCGGCGGCCCGGCGGAGTTGTTCGGGCCGGATGGCACCGACATGCTCTAGCCGCAATCGGTGGTCCGGACGCGGGTTGCTCCGCAGCGCCTCTTCATAGACATCCAGGATGGTGTCGACCCCGGCGTCGCCCTGCACGTGGCAGGCGATCGGCCAACCGAGGGGAAAGTAGGCACCCACGATTTCGGCCAGCTGTTCGCGGGTGTAGTTGGCGCATCCGCAGGAACCAGGTGTCACACCGATGGTGCGGGTGGCGGCGGTGTCCAGGTAGGGAAAGCTCAGATCGATGTTGCCGATCCAGGGCGAGCCATCCACCCAGATCTTGATACCCACCTGCCGGAGCATGTCGTCGCCGTCTCCCGGCGAGGCCTCGGTGGACAGCTGCGCGTTGGAAATCTCGTAAGTGCGCAGCCGGACCGTCAACTCATCGCGGAGCTGCTCGACCAGCGGCCGAAACCCTGGATCGAACGCCATCTCCGAACACGTGGTCAGCCCGGCCCGGTTGAGCCGGGCGCACTCGGCGCGCAGCATCGCCGGATAGTTGCTGGGATCGGTCACACCGGCCAGCAGCGGCAGCACCGCACCGGTTTCCTCGGCGGTGCCGTCGAGTTCGCCGTTGGCGTCGCGGCCGTATTTCGCTCCCTTGGGATCGGGGGTGTCGCGAGTCAGGCCGTTGAGCCAGGCAGCGTGCGTATTGAAGTAGGCCTTGTGACCCGAGTTGTGGATGATCACCAGCGGCCCGTTCGGCGCGATGTCGTCGAGCCAGGCCAGCGTCGGTTCCGGCAGCCCCGGCTGCAGCAACGGATCCCAGCCGATCAGGTAGGCACCGGCCGACCCGCGCTCACCGGCTTCGCGGCAGATCTCGGCCACCACGCGTTCGGAGTCGCGGACGGTGACCGGCCGGATATCGACGATCCGGCCCGAGAGCACAATCGCTTCCATCAGCGGATGGCCGTGTGCCTCGACGAACCCCGGCATGAGACAACCCGAACCCAAGTCGATGGTGCGGGTGCCCTCCCCGATCAGGCCCGCGACCTCGGATCGGTCCCCGACGGCGACGATCCTGCCGTCAGTGACGGCGATCGCCTCGGCGGTGGGCCTGGTGTCGTCGACGGTGAGCACGGTTCCGGTAATGACGACATCTGCATCGGCCATGAACAGCGATCCTAGTGATTCGGGCCCGGAAAAGGTCAGGCCCGAGGGCGCAGCTGAGCAGAATTGCAACACGTTCTAGTCTGGCCATATGAGTGACGATCTGTTGCGCAATCCAACTCACAACGGCCACCTGCTGGTGGGCGCGCTCAAGCGACACAAGAACCGGCCGGTGCTGTTCCTGGGCGACACCACGCTCACCGGTGGACAGCTGGCCGAGCGGATCAGCCAGTACATCCAGGCGTTCGAGGCACTGGGCGCCGGCACCGGGGTCACCGTCGGCCTGTTGTCACTCAACCGCCCCGAGGTGCTGATGATCCTCGGCGCCAGCCAGGCTCGCGGCTATCGCCGTACCGCGCTGCATCCGCTGGGTTCGCTCGACGATCACGCCTACGTGCTCTCCGACGCGGGGGCCAGCGCGCTGATCATCGACCCCAACCCGATGTTCGTCGAGCGGGCGCTGGGACTGCTGGAAAAGGTGGACTCGCTCGAGCAGGTCCTGACCATCGGACCGGTACCCGAAGCCCTCGAGGACCGAGCGGTCGACCTGTCCGCGGAAGCGGCCAAATACCAGCCGAAGCCGCTGGTCGTCGCCGACCTGCCGCCGAACCACATCGGCGGCCTGACCTACACCGGCGGCACCACCGGCAAGCCCAAGGGAGTGATTGGCACTGCCGGCAACATCACCGCCATGACCTCGATCCAGCTCGCCGAATGGGAATGGCCCGAGCACCCGTGGTTCCTGATGTGCACACCTCTGTCGCATGCCGGGGCCGCTTTTTTCACCCCCACCGTTGTCAAGGGCGGCGAGATGATCGTGCTGGCCAAGTTCGACCCGGGTGAAGTGTTGAGGGTCATCGAAGAACAGCGCATCACCGCAACCATGCTGGTGCCGTCGATGCTGTACGCGTTGATGGACCACCCGGATTCACACACCCGCGATCTGTCCTCGCTGGAGACCGTCTACTACGGCGCTTCGGCCATCAACCCGGTGCGGCTGGCCGAGGCGATCGACCGGTTCGGCCCCATCTTTGCGCAGTACTACGGGCAATCCGAGGCGCCAATGGTGATCACCTACCTGCCCAAGGCCGATCACGACGAGAAGCGGCTGACCTCCTGTGGACGCCCGACGCTGTTCGCCCGGGTGGCATTGCTGGGTGAGGACGGCAAGCCGGTACCGCAGGGTGAGCCGGGTGAGATCTGTGTCAGCGGGCCGCTACTGGCCGGCGGTTACTGGAACAAACCGGACGACACCGCGCAGACTTTCCGAGACGGCTGGCTGCACACCGGCGACATGGCCCGCGAAGACGAGGACGGCTTCTATTTCATCGTCGACCGGGTCAAGGACATGATCGTCACCGGCGGCTTCAATGTGTTTCCCCGTGAGGTCGAGGACGTCGTGGCCGAGCACTCGGCGGTCGCGCAGGTCTGCGTGGTCGGGGCACCGGATGAGAAGTGGGGCGAGGCCGTCACCGCGGTGGTGGTGTTGCGTGCCGACGCGGCCCGCGATGACGCCGCGATCGAGACCATGACCGCCGAGATCCAGGCCGCGGTCAAGCAGCGCAAGGGCTCGGTGCAATCGCCCAAGCAGGTGGTGGTCGTCGACTCGTTGCCATTGACCGGGCTGGGCAAGCCGGACAAGAAGGCCGTCCGGGCACGGTTCTGGGAGGGCGCCGGCCGCGCTGTGGGCTGAATGGCCGGCTCGGACCGATTCGGGCCTGGCTACTGTGGCTTGCATGAGAGAGCGAATCAAGCCGCCGTGGTGGTCGACGCCGTGGCACTGACGGTGCCGGTGTAGGCCGATGGGTCGCGCGTTACTGCTGGCGGCGATGCTGCTGGCGGCCAGCCCGATCGGGTTGTCCGCACCGCGGGCGGTGGCCGCACCGGGATGCCCGCCGGGCGGCACCCCCGCCCCGGCCGACGTGAACGAACGGCGGGTCGGTGACCTGGACGGCGACGGTCGGCCGGATACGTTGTGGGTCGGGGATTTTCAAAGCGGAACCGGAGACACCATCCGAATCGTTGGCATCACCACCGCCGGCGGTGCCAGCACCGATGTCCACATCGCCTCGGCCAGCCCGATCCCCCTGCGCGCGTTGGCCATCGATGCGCAGGAAAACGGCAGTCACCAGGTGATCGTCAGCGACGGCCGGGCCGCGCACCTGTATGTGTACGCCGCCTGCCGGCTACAAGCCGCCGTCGACAGCCGGGGCCACCCTTTCCTTTTCGATCTGCAGAATCTGCGCGGCCACGGCACCGGTGTCGGCTGCAGCAACATGGGCGACGGTCGCCGGCTGGTCGGACTGCAGGCACTGCCGGACCCGGACACGGTGCGGCGCACCGAGGTCGATCTGGACGGGACGCTGGCCACCATCGGACCCTCGGACACGCTGACGGCCGACTCCGCTAGAGACTCGATAGTCACATCGGCACAGACGATCAGCTGCGGCAACCTCACGATTGACCAGGATGGAGTGCAAGAGCCTTGAGCGACAACCCCTTTGATGCTGGCGTGTGGAGACTCGTCAACGGTTTCGACGAGCTGACCGACATCACCTATCACCGCTACGTCCAAGACGCCACCGTCCGGGTGGCGTTCAATCGTCCCGAAGTGCGCAACGCGTTCCGGCCGCACACCGTCGACGAGCTATATCGCGTGCTGGACCACGCGCGAATGTCTCCCGACGTCGGCGTGGTGCTGTTGACCGGCAACGGGCCGTCCCCCAAAGACGGTGGCTGGGCCTTCTGCTCCGGTGGGGACCAACGCATCCGGGGACGCAGTGGCTATCAGTACGCAAGCGGAGACACCGCAGACACCGTTGACATCGCGCGGGCGGGCCGGCTGCACATCCTCGAGGTGCAACGGCTGATCAGGTTCATGCCCAAGGTCGTTATCTGTCTGGTCAACGGCTGGGCGGCCGGCGGCGGGCACAGCCTGCACGTGGTCTGCGACCTCACCCTGGCCAGCCGCCAGCATGCCCGTTTCAAGCAGACCGACGCCGACGTGGGCAGCTTCGACGGCGGCTACGGCAGCGCGTATCTGGCCCGCCAGGTCGGCCAGAAATTCGCCCGGGAGATCTTCTTTCTGGGCCGGCCGTACACGGCGGAGCAGATGCATCACATGGGCGCGGTGAACGAGGTCGTCGACCATGCCGAGCTGGAGCGGGTGGGGCTGCAATGGGCGGCGGACATCAACGCGAAGTCGCCGCAGGCGCAACGAATGCTGAAGTACGCGTTCAACCTGCTCGATGACGGGCTGGTGGGTCAGCAGCTGTTCGCCGGGGAGGCCACCCGGCTGGCATACATGACCGACGAGGCCGTGGAGGGCCGCGACGCCTTCCTGGAAAAGCGCGCACCGGATTGGAGCGGCTTTCCACGGTATTTCTAGTGCCCGCCGCGGCGCATAGGTCTTCGTCCTAGACTCCCCACCCGTGAGCAAGAGCCCGTTGCGCCGGTTGACCGAGCAGATCACGCTGGCCGGCATGCGGCCGCCGATCGCACCACAACTGCTGGTCAACCGGCCACCGATCAAACCGGTTGCCCTCGACGGCAAGCGCGTCATGATCACCGGCGCCTCCTCGGGTATCGGCAAAGCCGCCGCCGAGCAGTTCGCCCGCCAGGGCGCCACCGTGATCGCCGTCGCCCGCCGCAAGGACTTGCTGGACGCGGTGGCCGACCGCATCACCACCTCGGGTGGGGTGGCGATGTCGGCGCCCTGCGACATCTCCGACCTCGACGCCGTCGACGCATTGGTCGCCGACGTCGAAAACCGTCTAGGCGGGGTCGACATCCTGATCAACAACGCCGGCCGCTCCATCCGCCGGCCGCTGGCCGAATCGCTGCAGCGCTGGCACGACGTGGAGCGGACCATGGTGCTCAACTATTACGGCCCGCTGCGGCTGATCCGCGGGCTGGCACCGGGGATGCTCGAACGCGGCGACGGGCACATCATCAACGTCACGACCTGGGGCGTGCTGTCGGAGGCCTCGCCGCTGTTCTCGGTATACAACGCGTCCAAGGCCGCACTGTCGGCGGTCAGCCGGACGATCGAAACGGAGTGGGGCCGCGGGGGCGTCCATTCCACCACGCTCTACTACCCGCTGGTGGCCACACCGATGATCGCGCCGACCAAGGCCTACTCCGGGATGCCCGCACTGACCCCACAGGAGGCCGCGGAGTGGATGATCACCGCCGCGCGCACCCGTCCGGTGCGGATCGCGCCCAGGATCGCCCTGATGGCCAAGGCGCTGAACACCCTGGGCCCCCGGTGGGTCAATACACTTATGCAACAGCGTGACGACCAGCTCAACGATCGCTGACTGACTCGGGAGTTCGCCATGGCTGACATCTGGACCACGATCGCGGCCGAGCGCGGCGCACTCGCCGACGACCTGGCCACGCTGCCGGCAGATCGATGGGAAACCCCGTCGCTGTGCGCCGGGTGGGGGGTGCGCGACGTGGTGGCGCACCTCTGCGCGACCGCATCGCTGAATCCGGCCCGGTTCTTTCTCGGGATGGCAGCCGCCGGATTCAGCTTCGACAGGTTCACCAACGGACAACTGGCCAAGCACCTCGGCCCCGATCCGGCCGCCACCCTCGACGAATTCCGCGGCCTGCAGCACGCGACGTCGGCGCCACCGGGCCCCAAGGTGTCGTGGCTGGGCGAGATCGTGTTGCATGGCGCCGACATCCGGCAGCCGCTGGGCATCCCGCATACCTACTCGCCGGGGGCGCTTCGCCAGACCATCGACTTCTAGCGGGGCTCCAACCTGCTCAGCGGCGCCAAGAAGCGAATTTCAGGACTCCAGCTATGCGCCACCGATGACGATTGGCGACACGGCCAGGGCGAGCGCGTCGAGGGACCACTGTTGTCGCTGCTGCTCGCCATGACCGGGCGGGCCGCGGGCTGCGTCGATCTCACCGGCCCGGGAGCCCAACTCCTGCGCAGCAGGTGCTCCGGAACGTGATAGACACGACAGCATGGAGATTCTGGCCAGCCGGATGCTGCTCCGGCCGGTGGATTATCAGGCCTCACTAACCTTCTACCGCGATCAGATCGGTCTGGCGATCGCACGCGAATACCCCTCCGGAACAGTCTTTTTCGCCGGGCAGTCGCTGCTCGAGCTGGCCGGGTACGGCGAGCCGGAGCACGGTCTGGGACCATTTCCCGGTGCGTTGTGGCTGCAGGTGCGTGACATCGCGGCAACCCAGGCCGAGTTGGAGAGCCGCCAGGTGCCGATCGCCCGTGAGGCGCGTCGCGAGCCATGGGGTCTGCGTGAGATGCACGTCACAGATCCGGATGGAATCACGCTGATTTTTGTGGAGATACCCGGCGACCACCCGTTGCGCAGGGACACCCGAAGTGAACGACAACGAACGCAAGGTTAACTGCTAGGTAACATCTGGCGACGAGTCGCAGCCCACCTGGGTTTCACACATTTCCCCGTTCGACAATGGATTACCCCGACCCGCAGAATCAGGCACTGTGAACATCGATTTGTTCCTCTTGATCATCGTCGTTATCACGGCGTTGGCATTCGACTTCACCAACGGCTTTCACGACACCGGCAACGCCATGGCGACCTCCATCGCCAGCGGCGCCCTGGCGCCCAGAACAGCCGTCATACTTTCGGCCGCGTTGAACCTGCTAGGCGCCTTTTTGTCCACCGCTGTCGCGGCGACCATCGCCAAAGGTCTGATCGATGCAAACCTGGTGACCTTGGAGTTGGTATTCGCCGGCCTGGTCGGTGGCATCGTGTGGAACCTGCTGACCTGGCTGCTGGGCATCCCCTCGAGCTCGTCGCACGCGTTGATCGGGGGCATCGTCGGAGCGACGATCGCCGCCGTCGGCGGCCGCGGCGTCATCTGGAGCGGGGTGGTGTCCAAGGTCATCGCGCCCGCGGTGGTGGCCGCGCTGCTGGCCACCCTGGTCGGGGCGATCGGCACCTGGCTGGTTTACCGGATCACCGCGACCGTCTCGGAGAAGGACACCGAGCGCGGGTTCCGTCGCGGTCAGATCGGCTCCGCGTCCCTGGTCTCCCTGGCGCACGGCACCAACGACGCGCAGAAGACGATGGGCGTGATTTTCCTGGCCCTGATATCCTACGGCGCGGTCAGCACCTCTGCCACCATGCCTCCGTTGTGGGTGATTGTGTCCTGCGCCTTGGCGATGGCGGGCGGCACCTACCTCGGTGGCTGGCGCATCATCCGGACGCTGGGCAAGGGCCTGGTCGAAATCAAGCCGCCCCAGGGCATGGCCGCCGAGGCGTCATCGGCGGCGGTCATCCTGTTGTCGGCGCACTTCGGCTACGCGCTGTCAACCACCCAGGTCGCCACCGGGTCGGTGCTGGGCAGTGGCGTCGGCAAGCCCGGCGCCGAGGTCCGCTGGGGCGTGGCCACCCGGATGGTGGCAGCGTGGGTGATCACGCTTCCGCTGGCCGGCCTGGTCGGAGCGATCACCTACTGGCTGGTCCACATGATCGGCGGGTACCCCGGCGCCATCATCGGTTTCGCCCTGCTGTGTCTGGTCGCCGCCACCATCTGGCTCCGCTCGCGCAAGGCGCGGGTCGACCACACCAACGTGAACGCGGAGTGGGAAGGCAGCCTCACTGCCGGGCTGGACGGGGCGCCGGGACCGACCGCGCCATCGCCGTCGGATCGGCAGCGACCGCCGCCGCCACCACCACCGCCGAGTCCTCACTCCAACGGTCACACGCCGAGATATGGCGGTGACGACGCGCTCACGGCTGGTAACCCCTCATGAATCACTGGTTCAACTACGAGGCCACCAGCAAGATCCTGATTTTCAGCGTGCTGGCCGGGGCCGGGATACCCGCACTGTTTGCAGTCGGTGTACGGCTGCAGGCCGACAGCGGCCAGATCACCGGCACACATGCCCCGCTGCGGCGTACCGTGCTGACCGCTCTCGGTTGGATGATCTTTGCGATCATCCTGGCTGTGGTGGTCATCGGCGTGCTCTATATCGCCCGCGACTTCATTGCACATCACATCGGTTGGCACATCCTGGGGGCGAAAACCAAGTAACGTCAAGGGGGGCCTTGACACAGTGTTTGTCCACTGACTCAACGGGAAGTTCTGGCGGCGTGAATCGATTTCTTACCTCGATCGTGTCGTGGCTGCGTGCGGGCTATCCCGACGGAGTTCCACCGACCGACTCCTTTGCGTTACTTGCACTACTTTGCCGGCGGCTGTCCAACGAGGACGTCACAACCGTCGCCACCGAACTGATGCGACGCGGTGAGTTCGACCAGATCGACATCGGGGTGGCGATCACCCAGATCACCGACGATTTGCCGTCTCCGGAGGACATCGAGCGAGTCCGGGCCCGGCTGGCCGCCACGGGCTGGCCATTGGACGACGCCCGCGAGGACCGCGCATAACCGTCCTGCGGGCGCTGACCGTCCCCGACGGCAGCGCGGTCCCGGTGCTGTTGCCCGCCCTGGAGCGGATTCTTGCCGGCCGGGCTCCGGCAACGGTCGCGGTGGGGTCAAGACCTGACCCCACGGTGGTGAGCGCGTTGCGGGTCGGCGACCAGATCGATGACGATGTGGCGCTGGTCGTCACGACGTCGGGAACCACCGGGGCGCCCAAGGGGGCGCTCCTGACCGCGGCCGCGTTGATCGCCAGCGCGTCGGCGACCCATCACCGCCTCGGCGGAGCCGGCAACTGGCTACTGGCCGTGCCCGCGATTCACATCGCCGGCCTGCAGGTCCTGGTGCGCAGCGCGCTCGCCGGTACCGTCCCGGTCGAACTCGATGTGTCCGCCGGGTTCGACATCACCGAACTGCCCCGCGCTGTCGACAAGTTGGGTTCCGGCCGGCGATACACCTCGCTGGTCGCCGCTCAGCTGGCCAAGGTGCTGGGCGACCCCGCCGCCACCGCCGCCCTGGCCGAACTGGACGCGGTGCTGATCGGGGGTGGACCGGCTCCGCGTCCGGTGCTCGACGCCGCTGCCGCCGCCGGCATCCGGATCGTTCGCACCTACGGGATGAGCGAAACCTGCGGAGGCTGCGTGTACGACGGTGTTGCCCTCGACGGCGTGCAACTGCGCGTGGCCGCGGACGGCCGCATCATGATCGGCGGCGCAACGCTGGCCAAGGGGTACCGCAACCCGGTACAACCCGACCCGTTCGCCGAGCCCGGCTGGTTTCGTACCGACGACCTCGGGGCGCTCGATGATTCGGGCGTGCTCAGCGTGCTGGGCCGCGCCGACGACGCGATCAGCACGGGCGGGCTCACCGTGCTGCCGCAGCTGGTGGAATCCGCGCTGGCCACCCACGCCGCTGTGAGCGACTGCGCGGTGTTCGGACTCGACGATGACCGGCTGGGTCAGCGGGTCGCCGCGGCGATCGTGGTCCGCGCCCACTGCCCCACCCCAACGCTGGATCAACTTCGGGCACACGTCGCCGGCACGCTGGCCATCACCGCCGCACCCCGAGAACTGCACGTCGTCGACGAGCTGCCGCGGCGCGGCATCGGCAAGATCGATCGGCGGGCGTTGGTGCGTCGATTCGCCGCCGCAACCGACCAATAGGCTGAGCGATCGTGAGGATCGCCCGCCGGGAAACAGCAGCCGTCACCGTGGGTGTCGTCCTGGTTGCCGCCGCGTTCGTGCTGCCGCGGTTGGACTTGGGCGTCAAACCACGCCGTGACATCGGCCTGGAGCGCTTCGCGTCGCGAGCCGGCGCGGCACCGATCTTCGGTTACTGGGACATCCACGCCAGTTGGGGCACCATTGCCGCGATCCTGCTGGCGCTGGCCGTCCTGGTTTGGGGTCCGCGGGTGGCACGAAAGCTCTCCTGGCGGGTGCTACCGCTGGCCACCTGGGCGACCGCGTGCGGATGGGCTTTTTCGCTGGCCATGATCGACGGGTTTGAGCGCGGTTTCGCCGGCCGGCTGACCACCAAGGACGAGTACCTCTCGGAGGTCGGCGGCGTCACCGACATCCCCGTCATGCTGCGCACGTTCGCCAGCCGGATTGTTGACTACCAGCCGAACTCCTGGACCACCCATGTTTCCGGACATCCGCCGGGCGCGCTATTGACGTTCGTCTGGCTGGATCGGATCGGTCTGGGCGGCGGCGCCTGGGCCGGATTTCTGTGCCTGCTGGTCGGCTCCAGCGCGGCGGCGGCGATGGTGATCGCCGTGGGCGCATTGGCCGGCAAGCACGTCGCGCGCCGGGCCGCACCGTTTGTGGCGATCGCGCCGACGGCGATCTGGATCGCGGTCTCGGCCGACGGATACTTCGCCGGGGTCACGGCGTGGGGTATCACGCTGCTGGCCATTGCGGTGCACGGCGGATCCCGGTTCAGGGCGCTGTGGGCCGCCGGAGCGGGTCTGGTGCTGGGCTGGGCCATCTTCCTCAGCTATGGCCTGGCGCTGATGGGACTGCCCGCCTTGGCGGTGCTGGCGTCCGCGAACCACTGGCGCACCGCCCTGAAGGCGTTGTGGCCGGCCGTGTTGGCGGCGTTGGGGGTGGCGCTGGCCTTCGCCGTCGCGGGGTTCTGGTGGTTCGACGGGTACACGCTGGTGCAGCAGCGCTACTGGCAGGGCATCGCCCATGACCGGCCGTTTCAGTATTGGTCCTGGGCCAATCTCGCGTGCGTGGTCTGCGCCATCGGATTGGGCAGCGTCGCCGGGATCAGCCGGGTGGTCGATGCCGCCGCGATCCGCCGCCGCTCCGGTTTGCACCTGCTGCTGCTGGGCATGGTGGCCGCCATCCTCGTTGCCGATTTGAGCATGCTCAGCAAGGCCGAGACCGAGCGAATCTGGCTGCCGTTCACCGTTTGGCTGACCACCGCCCCGGCGTTGCTCAGGCCCCGGTCCGATCGGCTGTGGCTGGCGGTCAACGCGGCCGGGGCGTTGGCGGTGAACAGCATCATCTTCACCAACTGGTAGGGGTCGCTCGCCGATCGATTCGTGGGCGAGCTCAGATTCCGGCTAGGCGGGTGACGCGTGCGAAACGGCTGTCCGGACCGCAGGCGCCACGCACCACCGCGACGTCGGCAACGACGTCGACGTCAGCCAGTGGCTGCACGGTAGCCACGTCAATGCCGCCCTCACGCAGGGCCTTCAACGCGAGCTCACCGGTGTTGGGCTGGGACATGGGCACACCGCGCAAGCATTCGGCCGCGGCCGGGGTGTGCACCCCCAGCACCCACCAACCACCGTCGACGGCAAACCCGAGGACCGCCGAAGTCTCGAACAGCCGGCGCGCGCACTCGGCGAGCAGGGCGGCGCTGATCTGTGGGGTGTCCATGCCTACCTGCAGCACCGGGTATCCGTCGGCCGCATCGGCGTGCGCATTGGCGAGGCGGTCGGCGAAGTCGTCACCGCGCTGGCCGATCACGGTGAACGATTCGAGCCGTCGGCGAATCTCGGCGCCGCGGGCCGCATTCGCCAAATCGCCGGTGAGCGCCACCACGCGGCTGGCCGCTGGCGTGGCGGCCACCGCATCCAGCGTGTCCAGCAGCGCGGCCGCGGCGATGTCGGCGGCGGTCTGATCACCGACAGTCGCGGCGAGGCGGGTCTTTGCGAGGCCGGGCTCCGGAGCCTTGGCGACCACCAGCAGGGTCACCGGTACGTGGCTCACGAGATGACCTTCCAGAAGTCCAGGATCGCGATCATGCTGCCCCGCAACGAACCGCTGACCTTGGACTTCCCGCCGGTACGGGGACCGTAGGAGACGTCGAACTCCGCCACGCGCCAGCCCGCCGCCGCGGCGCGCACCAGCAGTTCCAACGGATAGCCGGACCGCCGGTCGACCACCCCCAGGGCGAGCAGGGCATCCCGGCGCGCCACCCGCATCGGCGCGATGTCATGCACCGGCAGCCCGTGGCGGGTACGCAGCCGCCAGCTCATCACCACCGTGCCGATGCGGGCGACCCACGGCCAGTGCAGGCCGGGTATCGGACACCGGCGACCGGTCACCAGGTCCGCGCCCCGGTCGAGTTCGGCGACCAACCGGGGAAGGTCGGCGGGATCCATCGAGCCGTCCGCGTCGATCACCGCCACAATCGGGGTCTTCGCCGCCACCACGCCCGCGTGCACCGCCGCGCCGTAGCCCGGCTGCGACTCGGCGACCACCTCCGCGCCATGCCGGGCAGCCACCGCGGCGGTGTCGTCGGTGCTGTTGTTGTCGACCACCAACGCTCGGTAGGAACCCGGGATGGCGGCCAGCACCCCGGGTAGCGACTCTGCCTCGTTGAGGCAGGGCAAGACCACTGTCACCGTTTCGCCTGGCATGCCCCGACCTTAGGGGTTGATCAGCGCCGCTAGGAGCCCCCACCTGAGGAGTGCCCGCCCGAGGAACTACCACCGGAGGACGAGCCCCTACCGGAGGACGAGCCACCACCAGAAGACGAACCCCCACCAGACGACGAACCCCCACCAGAGGACGAGCCACCACCAGAGGACGAGCCACCACCAGAAGACGAACCCCCACCAGAGGACGAGCCACCACCAGAAGACGAACCCCCACCAGAGGACGAGCCCCCACCGGAGGAGCCACCACTGCTGCCCCCGGACGGCGGCTCGGGAGCCTGCTGCGTGGGCTGCGGCGCGATGGTCGGCTGCGGGGCGACGGTCTGCTGCGTCGGCAGCGGGGCGACCGTCTCCTGGGTCGGCTGCGGGACCACGGTCTGCTGCGTCGTCGGCGCGACGGTCGTCGGGGCGACGGTCGTCGGGTTAACCGTCGTCGGGGCGACCGTTGTCGGCGTGATCGGCGCGGTCGTCGTCGGGGTGATCACCGTCGACGGCACCGCGGTGGTCGGCGTGGTCGGGGTCACCGTCGACGGCGCGGTGGTGGTCGGGGTGGTCGGGGTCAGAGTCGACGGCGCGGTAGTAGTCGGAGTGGTCGGGGTCACCGTCGACGGCGCGGTGGTAGTCGGCGTGGTCGGAGTCACCGTCACGGTCGACGGGGTAGGCATCCCCGGCGACCAATTCGGCCAGGGCGGAATGATGATCGGGATCGGCAGCGGGATCGGAGCGGGCACCACACCCGGGGCCGGCGCAACCGGCCTCGGCACCGTCGGTGTCGCCTGCCTGGGAACTACGCCCTGCACGGTCGGAATCGTGCCGCCCTGGAACCCGGCGGTGGGCGCGTCTGGCGGTGGCGGCGGGACCGGCGCCTGCTGTTGAGTCGGCAACAGCGGCATGAACTTGCCCGGCTGCGCGTTTTGATGCCCCTCGACCGGCTCTGACGCCGCGGTCGGCCGAATCGCCACCGCCACCGCAACCGCCAGCGACGCGAACCCGATCACAGCGAACGCCACCACAGCGTTGCTGATCAGCAAAGACCGTGAACTGAGCCGCGTACCCGCCGGCGCTTCGTCTTCGTAGTCATCGGCAAATTCGTCATCGTCGGGGCCATAGTCGCCGTACTCATCCGCGCCCGTGACCGGCAGCAACTCGTTCTCGCCGGCTTGCGAATAGGCCAGCTGTTCGTCCTCGTCCTGGCCCGACGCCGTCGCGGCCAGCTCCGGGGGCAGATAGGTGGTTGCTTCGCCGGCATCGCCGCCCAAGACCTGCTGAGCCATCGTCGAACCTGCCCCGGCGGCAGCCATCGCCGCGCCGCGGGCTAGCGCGAACGTCGGGTCCTCGGGAACCTCCACACGCATGGTCGAGGCGTCACGAAACTGGTCGGCAATCACCGTGGTGTGCTCCGAAGAGCCCACCAGCAGCACCTCACCGGGCGCACCGCCCTGGTCATCGAGGTGGGTCATCAGCGTGTCGAAAGTAGACGTCGCGTCGCCTTCAACCGGCGCGGCGGCCAGCATCGTCGGCGGCGCGTCCCCTCCCCCCAGCACCGACAGGCTGGCGGTCTCCTCGCCGACCAGCAACACGGCGGAGCCGGCGTGCGCCGGGCCGAGCAGCGCGGTGACGGCCTCGGACTCCGACAGCACGGCGACATCGAGGACGCCGGAATCGTCGAGCGCCCGGCGCAGGTCCTCAGCCCTGTCCTGATCCGACCAGCACAACCGAGTGGCGACCAGGTGGTGTCCCTCGTCGGCCAGCAACTGGTTCGTGCCGACTATGGTTTCGGTCAGCACCGCGACAGGGCCTTCGGCCAGATCTACCGAGGATTGGTCGATCACGGCACTGCCTTCGGCGGCCGCCCCGACGAGCGCCAAGCGTGCGATCGGACCTGCGATCGCAACCCCCAACACGACGTCCATTTGCGGTTCTCCTTCGGCTGGCCACCCCGCAACCAGCAATGTCCGGCATCATTACACTGCGATACCGTCGGCTGTATTCGTCATTCGAGCGACAAGGTTGCCCCTGAGCGCAGGGTAACCGGATTCCCGAACGGTTAGGGAACGCTCACCACGGAACCCGTCCGCGGATCACTCGATCTCAGCCACTGCCGCGTCGTCCGAATGGAGAATATGTTCGCAATCGAACAACGCAGCGGGTCCGTCAGGGGGTTCCCCCACCGCCGGACCAAGCCGGAGCAATACGTAACCTACCTCGATCCCTGGGGGACACCGTGAGTCTGGGCAGCGACGACACCCCTACCGGCCCCATTGCGGGTGCGCAACCGCAACAAGGGCAGTCCGGACAGTTGACACTCGACCTGGCACACCGGCGAAACATGGTCCGGGACCTGACCGGCGGAGCACTGCTGGTACTGGCGGTGTTCTTCCCGTGGAACCTCTACTTCGGCTTTCGCATCCCGGGCAGCAGCAACTACGTGCTGGCGGTGCTGCTGGCGGTGACGCTGCTGTCCCTGATCGCTATCGCGGTGCCCTATGTGGGGCCCTGGCGGCTGTCTGGCACCCGATTTGCTCCCACCGCGACCAACCGGCTGCGTCTCGGGCTCAACATCCCCTATCTGCTGCTGCTGTTGGCGTTCGTCGTCTACGACATCTTCCAGACGATCCGATCCGGTGGCACCGTCAACGTGCCCGGCGGTGTCGGGCCGGGCGGCTGGCTGGGAATCGCCGGCGCGATGCTGTGCGCACAGCCGGTGAGCACCGGGCAGCCCGGCGACAACGAGAACTACGACAACTGGCTGTTCACCGCCCGAATTCTGGGCTACGCATCGATGTTCGGTGCGGCGCTCAGCTCCGGCTTCAACCTGGCCTGGCGGGTGCGGTACGCGCTGCAACCGACGAACTCGGCATCGGGCTTCGGCAGGCAGAACATCGCGGTGATCGACACGGCGCTGGTCTACGGAGTGGTCGCGCTCGTCGCGGTCCTCGTCGCATCCCGGTGGCTGCTCAAGGGCACCAGGGAATACCAGCTGCCCACCATCGCGCTCGGCGCTTCGGCCATGGTCGCGGGAATCATCGTGTGGGTCCTTCCCGTCGGCCGCGAGATCGACGCATTTCACGGCATCGCGCAGAACACGTCGACGGCCGGGGTCGGATACGAGGGCTACCTGGTCTGGGCGGCGGGCGCAGCGATCTTTGCGCCAATGGCGCTGGTGCGCTCCCACACTCATCCGATCGGTAGGGACATTTGGCGGGCAGCGGCCCGAAACGGGCTGCTGCTCATCGCCGTATGGTGCCTGGGGTCGGTGGTGATGAGGCTCACCGATCTGAGCACCGCGGTGATGTTGAACTTCCCCTACTCGCGATACGACACCATGACTTTGGCCGCGTTCGATCTGGTTACCGCGGCGCTGGCGTTCTGGCTTCGGATCAACCTGGTCAATCAGGCACTACCGGCCCGACTGATCTCGTCGCTATGCGGATTTCTGCTCACCCTGACCGTTTCTCGCGTCATCGTGGGCGTAGTGCTCGCCCCCCGGTTCGCGGCGTCACCGGACGCGCGACCCAACCCGGTCTACGGAAACAATCTCGCCCAGCAGATCACCAGCACCTTCGACGTGACCCTGTGCGGCCTGGCGCTGGGCATCGTCGTTGCGGTCCTCATCAGCGGGCGACGCTCAGCAACGCAGACCAAACAACCGGGGCGCCCGCGGCGGCGCCAGCGCCGTACCGGCCAACCCGGGCCGGCCCGCGGCGGGGCCGCCGTCCCATCGGAGGCCGAGACAACCCAATTTCGCAGCCCGGCCGCGCTCGATGCCCACGACGACGCGCCCACCACCGTTTTGTCCGGGCCGGGTCGGGCGCCGCGGATCTTCCGCTCCGGGGAATCCACCGGACCCCTGCCGCCAAAGATCTACCGGCGACCCGACGACCCGTCCTAAACGGCCGCTAACGAAGCGGCGCGAACGCGAAGCCGCGCAAACCCTCGAGTGGCTCCACGGCGGCACGGAAACCCAGCACCTCGGCGGCTCGCGACGGATCGGCCACGATGTGTCGCACGTCGCCGCTGCGGTACTGCCCGGTGATGACCGGCGACAGTGCGTCGCCGCGCGCCTGGCACAGCGCGCTGGCCACCTGCAGGATCGAGATGGGGCGCCCGGAACAGACGTTCGCCGCCACAAAGCCGTGTCGATCCACCTCACCCAGCTGCGCCGCGGCCAGGTTCGCGGCGGCGATATCGTCGACGTGCACGAAGTCACGCATCTGACCGCCGTCCTCGAAGACCTTCGGTGGTTCGCCCTTTTCCAGCGACGAACGAAATATCGCCGCCACCCCCGAATAGGGGGTGTCGCGCGGCATCCCGGGGCCGTAGACGTTGTGATAGCGCAGCGCCACCACCGAACCCCCGGTCGACTCCGACCACGCCAGCGCGTAGTGCTCTTGTGCCGTCTTGCTGGCCGCATAGAGGCTGCGCGGCCGCAGCTCGGCCTCCTCACCCACCAGCCGCCACCTGACCGGCTCCGCACACAGTGGGCAGCGGTGCTCAAACACGCCGGCATCAAGATCGCTGTGCCGCCGTGGCAACGGGTCGATCCGGCCGTGCTCGGGACAGTCGTAACGTCCCTGTCCGTACACCACCATCGAGGATGCGAGGACCAGACGACGTACGCCGGCGGCGAACATCTGTGCCAGCAATACCGTGGTGGCCAGGTCGTTGTGGCCACCGTATGCGGGCGCGTCGGCCGCATCGACCCCCGCGCCCACCATCGCCGCCTGATGACACACCAGGTCCACACCGGCCAGCAAGGGTGCCATCGCATCGGCATCCCGGACATCGACCCGATGACACCCGGGCGGTAACACCGGATTCGGTCCGTGGGCGGCGGGCAACAATACGTCGACGCCGACAACCTCGTGGCCCGCGGCGCTGAGTGCGGCGCCGACCCGGGATCCGATGAAACCGGCCGCGCCGGTCAGCAGCACCTTCATGGCAACTCGAACGGCAGCGTGACACCGGCGTGCATCAGACAGTGCGTGCACGCGCGTTCGGCGGCCACCCGCCCGATCCCGGCACGGACCAGCTTTTTGAGCATCTCGATGTTCTCCCCGAATTCGGCGAAGACGTCGGCGGCCTTGACACCCTCACCGACCGCAACGCCGGCATCCACGTCAGTCACCAAAGCGACTGCCGCGTAGCACAGTTCAAGTTCACGGGCGAGCATCGCCTCCGGGTAGCCGGTCATATTGACCAGGCTGAACCCGGCCCCGGCAAACCATCGGCTTTCCGCGCGGGTGGAAAACCGGGGGCCCTGGATCACCACCATGGTGGCGCCGTCGACCACGTCGGGCAGGTCGGTGACCGCGCTGCGCAGCGTCGGGCAGTAGGGATCGGCGAAGGCGGCATGCACACCGCCGGAGTCGAAGTACGTGTCGGCCCGCCCGCGGGTTCGATCGACCAGCTGGTCAGGCACGACGACCGTGCCCGGCCCGAGCCGAGGGTTCAGGCTGCCGACGGCGCATGGGGCGAACACTCGCCGCGCACCGAGCGCTCGCAGCGCCCACATGTTGGCCCGGTACGGCACGGTGTGCGCCGAGTACTGGTGGCTTGCTCCGTGGCGGGGCAGAAACGCGACTTCGTGCTCCCCCACCGCGCCGATCGTGATCGGGGCGCTGGGCCGGCCGTACGGGGTGTCTGGATTGACGGTTCGTACATCGGACTCAAAAAAGCTATAGAAGCCGCTACCGCCGATCACTGCGAGCATCGGCTCATTGTTGTGCATGCCCCCATGCGATCGTCAGCGCGGGCCGCGGCAGGATGCCATGGTGGCCAATATTGCGCAGTGGATCTCCGGTGCGCGTCCCCGTACCCTGCCCAACGCCGTGGCCCCGGTGGTCGCCGGCACCGGCGCCGCAGCCTGGCTGCACGCCGCCGTGTGGTGGAAAGCCCTGTTGGCACTGGTTGTCGCGGTCGCATTGACCGTTGGCGTCAACTACGCCAACGACTACTCCGACGGCATTCGCGGCACCGACGACGACCGGACCGGGCCGATGCGGTTGGTCGGCTCGCGACTGGCGACCCCGCGGTCGGTGCTGATCGCGGCCATTGTGAGCCTGATGATCGGCGCGGCCGCCGGTCTGGCCCTGGCGTTGGCCAGCGCACCGTGGCTGATTGCGGTCGGCGCCGGCTGTATCGCCGGAGCCTGGCTCTACACCGGCGGTTCCAGGCCCTACGGATATTCGGGCCTCGGCGAGGTCGCGGTGTTCGTGTTTTTCGGCCTGGTAGCCGTGCTGGGCACCCAATACACGCAAGCGCTGCGGGTTGATTGGGTGGGGCTGGCGCTGGCGGTGGCCACGGGCGCGCTGTCGTCAGCGGTACTGGTCGCCAACAACCTGCGCGACATTCCCACCGATGCGCAGTCACACAAGATCACCCTGGCTATGCGGCTGGGCGACGCGCGTACCCGCGTGCTGTACCAGGCGCTGCTGGTCACCGCCGCGGTGCTGACCCTGGCGCTGACGTTGGCGACGCCGTGGTGCGCCGTGGGCCTGCTGGCGACACCGGTGGCCCTGCGTGCCGCGGCCCCGGTGCGAGCGGGCCGCGGCGGTGCCGCGCTGATCCCGGTGCTTCGCGATACCGGGCTGGCGATGATGGTGTGGGCGATCGCAATGTCGGCGGCGCTAGCGTTGGCCGCGTGACCGTGCTGCAGCGGCTTCGACTGCGCGCCGACGGCGGGTGTTTTGGGCGAGTCGCCGCCATGGGAGCACACTGTGCATAACACCAACCGAGGACGGGTATGACGGAGATCGCCACCACCAGTGGGATTAGCAGCGTCGGATTGCTCAGTGTGGGGGCCTACCGGCCCACGCGTGTGGTCACCAACGACGAAATTTGCGAGAACATCGACTCTTCCGATGAATGGATCTACTCCCGTACCGGAATCAAAACGCGCCGGTTCGCCGCTCCCGAGGAGTCGGCGGCTTCGATGGCCATTGAGGCGAGCCGGGAGGCGATTGCCAAAGCCGCGCTCACCGGGTCTGACATCGACGGTGTGATCGTCGCTACCAGCACGCACTTTCTGCAGACACCCGCCTGCGCCCCGCTCGTCGCGGCAGCGTTGGGCTGCCAGAACGTTCCCGCATTCGACATCTCGGCGGGCTGTTCGGGCTTCGGGCATGCGCTCGGCATTGCGGCCGACATGATCCGGGGCGGCAGCGCCGCCACGATACTGGTGATCGGCACCGAGAAACTGTCCCCCACGGTGGACATGACCGACCGGAGCAACTGCTTCATCTTCGCCGACGGCGCCGCCTCGGTGCTGGTGGGTCACAGCCCGATTCAAGGGATTGGCCCCACGGTGTGGGGTAGTGACGGCGAACAGGCCGCCGCCATCCGGCAGGACATCGACTGGATCAGCCACGCCGAGAACCCGGCCGGTCCGCGCCCGTTCCTGCGCATGGAGGGCACCGCGGTTTTTCGCTGGGCAGCGTTCGAGATGGGCAAGGTCGGACAACAGGCGATGGACGCGGCCGGGGTCAAACCCGACGAGATCGACGTGTTCATCCCGCACCAGGCCAACAGCCGCATCAACGAGCTGCTGACCAAGAACCTGCAGCTGCGCCCGGATGCGGTTATCGCCAATGACATCGAGCACACCGGAAATACCTCGGCGGCTTCCATACCGTTGGCAATGGCCGAGCTACTGGCCACCGGTGCGGCCAAGCCGGGCGATCTGGCGCTGCTGATCGGCTACGGCGCCGGGTTGAGCTATGCGGCGCAAGTGGTGCGCATGCCCAACAGCTAGGGGCGAATTAGCCTGCGCCGGTTTCGGAGCCCGCGCCCTCGTCCGGCGCCGCCTCACCACGCAGTCGGGCGCGTAACTTCTCTCGCTCGGCGCGCCGGCGGGCACCGGCCGTCGCGAGCGCGGCGGTGGCGCGCCGGCGCAGCGGAGCGAACACCCAGATGCCCAACGGCATCGCGATGATCAGACCGAATAATGCCGCCACCACGAGCGGAAATTGGGCCAACCCGGCCAGTCGAGCCACCCCATAGATGGCCGCGCTGACCACCACCGCCAGCAGCAACCGCGCGACGGCGTAGACGGCTACGTCGACGACACCGCGGGTGGTCAAGATCTGCGGACGGCCAGTGCTATTGCCGCCATCGGGTGCTTCTGACACAGCCCGAGCCTACGGCGCGGGTATATTCGCTCAAAGGAGGTGTCGAGTGCTTTACCTGTTCGTCGTCCTGGTATTGGGGACGTTGATCTACATCGGCTGGCGTGCGGCACGGTCGCAGGCGAGCCGACCGAAGACGCGCGTCATCGGGCCCGACGACGATCCGGAGTTCCTGCGAAAGTTGGGGCAAGGGGGGCAGTAGCCTGGTCAGCCGAAGCTCGGGCTGGATCGTCGCTGGTCCGGACCGAATCCCTCGGCAACCACCGCCGCCAGTTCGGCGAGGGCCTCACGGGTCTCCCGCTTCATCCGGTCCAGGACGATTTCGGCGCCCTCCTCGAGATGTGGGTCGAACGGCACCAGCCGCACGGCACGGCAACGCCGCGCGAAATGATCGATCACCTTTTGCATGTCGACCTTGCTCGAGCGGGGCCGAACGGCGTTGATCACCGCGATCGAGTTGCGCACCAACTCCTCGTAGCCGTGCGCCTCGAGCCAGTCCAACGTCGCCGAGGCGCTCCGGGCCCCATCGATGGAACCCGAGCTCACCACGATCAAGATGTCGGACTTGGCCAATATCGCCGACATCGCCGAGTGCAGCAGTCCCGTGCCGCAGTCGGTGAGCACCAAGCCGTAGAACCGTTCCAAAATGTCCAGGGTGCGGGTGTAGTCGTCGGCGCTGAACGCTTCGGATGCGGCCGGATCGGTGTCCGACGCGAGGACCTCGAACCCGTTCTTGGCCTGCGATGTGTAGCAACGCACGTCGCTATAGCGCTCGATGCCTTCGGCGTCCCGGATCAGATGGCGCACCGTGGCCGGGGTCTCCAGCGGTACCTTCTGACTCAACGTGCCGCGGTCGGGGTTGGCGTCCACCGCCACCACACGGTCACCGCGAACCGAGGCGAAGGTGGAACCCAACGTCGCGGTGATGGTGGTCTTGCCGACACCACCCTTGAGCGAAACCAGCGCAATTCGGTAGCAGCCGCGCATGGGCCGGTTGATCTGGGCAACCAGGTTGTTGTAGCGGGTGGCCCGCGGGCTCTCCCCCAGGTTGACCAACTGACCAGAGAGCACATAGACCAGCCGGCGCCAGCCTTCGGTCGGCGGAGACTTGACCGGCCGCAGCAGCATGCTGGTGGACAACTCCGGATACGGGGTTTGCGGCACCGATTCGGGACGGTATTGGGGCTCGGCGGGGGGGCTCGGGCGGACCGTTGTAGTAGGCGCCGTACGCGGTCGGGTCCACCCGCGGGAGACCGGCGACCGGTCCGGTATCCGGTCCGGATTCCCACTGCGCGACGTCGGGGGCCTCTGCGCCCTCCGCGCGTGCGGCCGACCGGCGCTCGGTGCGAAATCCGGCGAAGGCCCGGGTCGGGGCGTCGCTGCCGCCCGCTACCGGCGGTTCACCCAGCTGAGGCGGCTGGTGTGGCACCGGCGGCAGCTGAATGGTCGGATGATCCTTGCCGCCTTCGCCCTGGTAGGCATTGGACGCCCCCACGCCCGCGCTCGGATGGTCTGACACGTCCACTCCCCCTTGCTTGCCGTCGCGGGTCGGTTGGGCTCGAACGTCTAGCCCACGCCCGCGTAGGAATGCAGGCCGACCGTCACCAGGTTAACGAAGAACAGGTTGAAGACCATCGCTACAAATCCGGCGACATTGATCCAGGCCGCTTTGCGATCCCGCCAGCCTGCCGTCGACCTGGCGTGCAGGTAGGCCGCGTACACCACCCAGGCGACGAACGACACCGTCTCCTTGGGGTCCCAGCCCCAGTACCGGCCCCAGGCCTGTTCGGCCCAGATGGCACCGAAGATCACCCCGAACCCGAACACTGGGAAAGCGAAGATCGTGGTTCGGTAGGCGATCCGGTCCAGGGTCTGGGCGTCGGGGAGTCGTTGCACCAGGCGGCCCAGCGTGCTCTCGGCGGGTTGACTGTCCGGCGCGCCGAGTCTCGAGGTGCGCAGCAAAAACAGGATGCTGGAGATCCCGGCGACCAGGAAAACCCCGGAGCCCAGGCTGACCACCGACACGTGGATCGGCAGCCAGTAGGACTGCAGCGCGGGCATCACCGGGGCGGCATTCGTATAGAGCCAGCGCCCGGACACCGTGAGCAGGATGAGCACCGGCAGCAGCAGGAAGACCCACAGTGATCGGTATTGCGGACGGCGCAACACAACCGCGCCGGCGATCAGGCCGGACATGCAGGTCAAGTTGATGAACTCGTACATGTTGCCCCAGGGCACCCGCATGGTGGCCAGGCCGCGCAACACGATGCAGGCCAGCAACAGCCCGATGCCCAGGTAGACCACGGCCAGTCCGGCCCGCCCGACGCGCTCGTCCAACGGCCGCCGTGGGCCGTCCAGCACGATTCCGGGCGTCGTGGCGTCGCTGGCAACCGATCCGGCCAGCACCAGTTCTCGTTCGTCGACTTTGCGGCCGCGGACGTAGGCCAGTTCGAAGGCGAGCAGCAGCAGCGCGACCACCAGCGCGACCACCGCTGAGGTGAATGCCCAGTCCGAATACCTGGCCAGGTCGATGTTGATGTTCGCGGTGTTCATGTGACGTCCACCTGGGAGCTCCTTATGGCGGCCGCTGCGGCCGAATCGGGCGTGCCGGACTCGCCGAGCCCGGCCAACAATCTCTCGGTCAGCCGCTCGAACTCGTCACCCCATCCGGAGTTATCGGTGCGCGCCAGGCCGCCCAGCTCGACGTTCACCGTACCTGGCGCGTCGTTTTCCGGCGTAAGTCGAGCCCACACCCGGCGGCGGCGAACCAGCAGCGACACCACCAGGCCGGCCATCATCGTGATGGCGAAGACCAGCACCCAGGTTTGACCGGGGTCATGGGATACCTGCAGGTTGACGAACGGCACCGCGCCGTCGAAGCGGACGATGGTGCCCGCGGCCGGACCCGCATCGATGCGGACCTGCTGGCCGACGCGCAGGTTGACTCGCCTTTCCTTCACCAGCCTGCCCTGCTCGATGAGCCGGGGATCGAGACTGAACAGCGACTGTGGCCGTCCGGTGTCCAGCCCGGTGTCGCCGCGGTAGACGTCGATGGCCACCGCGGGGGCATTCAGCGCCGGGAATCGTGACGACAGCAACGTCCCATCGAGCTGTTCGGTCGGGGCAAGCAGACCCTGGATGGCGATTTCGTGCTGCCGACGCTCGGCGGCGGTGGGATAGCTGCCCGCCGGTGGATCGATGCGCGCCACCCCCGAGGAGAGCAGCGTCTGCGGGTTGTCGGGCCGCCATTGCACGGTCGACGTGCGGGTCTGTCCGTCCGGGAACGTCACCGTGAAGGTGGGGGCGTAGCCGTGGCCCTGCAGGTACACCCGGTCACCGCCGGCCCGCAGCGGGTGGTTGACCGCCAGTCGGTAGGGCCGCCAGGTGTTTGCGCTCAGGTCATTGCCGGTTTGATAGGCGATATCCGCGGCGAACGAGGTGGCTTGCCCGGAAGCCAGGTAGTGGGCCGCGAAATCGTTGACCCTGATGCAGATCGGGTGCAGCGACGTGCCGTCGACGGTATTGCCGGCGCGGAACGAGTCGAAGGCGGCCGGGGATGCCGAGCAGAAACCCGGTCCGCCGTCGGCGATCACGATCACGTTGCCCTCGTAGCCGAACAGCTTGCCGACGGCGACGGCGACCAGCAGACCCAGCAGGGAGAAGTGGAAGACCAGGTTGCCAAATTCGCGCAGGTAACCCTTTTCGGCGGACACCTCGACGGTGGTGCCGGAGCGGCGGATGGCGGTGCGCCAGCCCCGTAACCGGCCGACGATGGTGGCGGCCAGCAGCTCGGGCTCCCCCGCGACCCGGGAGCCGGCGTGTTTGGGCAGCCGCGCCAGGTTGCGCGGTGCGGCCACCGGGGTGGCTCGCAGGCTACGCGCGTGCTCAATCATCCGCGGGGTCAGACAGCCGACCAGGGAGACGAACAGCAACACGTAGATGGCGGTGAACCAGAAGCTGGAGAACACGTCGAAGGCCTGCAGCTTGTTCAACCACGGGCCGATCAGCGGATGGGCTTTGAGGTAGTCGTCGACCTTGCCGGCGTTGAGGCTGCGCTGCGGCACCAGCGCCCCGGGTATTGCGCCCAATGCGAGCAGGAACAACAGCACCAGCGCGGTGCCCATCGAGGTCAGGGACCGCCAGGTGTTGCGTGCCTTCTGGCCGAGCAGACGCAGAATCGCACCAAAACGTGCCGTTTTGGGTGATTCTGCGTCTGCTCGCGCGCTCAAATCGGCAACCTCACGTCGGACACGAAGGCGTCGCGCAGCCAGGAGACCACGTCGTTCCACACCCCGGTGACCAGCGCCAGGCCGACGACGATCAACAGCACGCCGCCGAAGATCTGGATGGCCCTGGTGTGGCGGCGCAGCCAGCCCAGGCCCGCGACCGCCCCCGCCGAACCGAACGCCAGCAGCACAAACGGAATGCCCAACCCCAGGCAGTAGGCGATCACCAGCACGATTCCGCGGGCCACGCTGGCGCCATCGGTCGCGGAAGCAACCGTGATCACCCCGGTCAGCGTCGGCCCCAGACAAGGCGTCCACCCCAGCGCGAACACCGCGCCGAGCAGCGGCGCTCCCGCCACCGTCGTCACCTGACGCGGACTGAACCGCGCCTGGCGCTGCAGCGCGGGGATCAGTCCCACGAACACCAGTCCCATGATGATGGTCAGCACGCCACCGGCGCGCTGCAGCACCAGCTGGTTGCTGATCAGGGTGGTGGTCATGCCCAACACCGCAACGGTGCCCAGCACGAAAACGGTGGTGAACCCGGCCACGAACAGCAAGGCCGAGCCGGCCACCCGCCACCGGACCCCGGCGGGCGCCTTGACCCCGACCCCGGCTGCCCGACCATCGCCGGACCCATCCACACCGACCACCGCGGCCAGATACGACAGGTAACCCGGCACCAGCGGCACCACGCACGGGGAAGCGAACGAAACCAGTCCGGCCAGCACACACAATCCGAGGGCCACCAGCAGCGGGCCCGCGGCGGCAACCTCAGCGAACCCGGTCATTGCGGTCCGGGCGGCGTCGAACCCGCCGCCGGTTCTTGGGCCAACCGTTGCACCACCGGCTGCAGATCCTCGGCCAGCAGTTCACGCAGGAAGACCGCCGCGACCCGGTGCTGGCGGTCCAGCACCAAGGTGGACGGGATGACGGTGGTAGGGTACTTGCCGCCGAAGGCGATAAGCGTGCGCATGGCCGGATCGTAGATCGACGGGAACGTCACATGACGGTCGCGGACGAAGTCCTGGGCCGCGGCCCGGCTGTTGTCGCGCACGTCGATGCCCAGGAAGGACACCCCGGCGGCCCGGGTCTCGTCATAGACCTGCTGCAGCTGGGTGATCTCGGCCCGGCACGGCCCACACCATTGGCCCCACACGTTGACCACCACGACCCGACCGGCGAAATCGTCGAGGGAGAGCGTGCGATCCGGGTCGATCAGGTCCGGCCCCGACAGCGGCCCGGGGTGGCCTCGACTGGCCGGCGGGTCGTAGAAGATGTCGGTCTTGCCGCCGGGGGAAACGAATTCGAATGTGCCGCCCTGCACCACCGCGTCCCGGCCGGAACAACCGGTCAGCAGTGCCGCCAGCACCGCCGCGGCAATCACCAGCCGGCGCATCGTCAAGCGCCTGCCGGCTCGGAGTACACCACGTCGACCAGCCGGTCACCGTCATAAACCAGGGAGGTCACCGATGCCAGCGAACAGTCTCGGCACCTCGGGTCATGCCACAGCCGCCTACCGGTCAGATGCAACCGCAGCGTCCAGACCGGCAGCTGGTGGCTGACGCAGACCGCCTCGTGCCCGGCGGCGCGAGCGCGCACCTTGTCCACCGCGGTCGCCATCCGCTGCGCGATCTCGAGGTAGGGCTCGCCCCAGGACGGGGTGAACGGGTTGCGCAGCTGCCACCACACCCGCGGGTCACGCCAGGCGCCGTCCCCGGGGCCGACACGGCGGCCCTCGAAAAAGTTCGCCGATTCGATCAGGTCGGGATCGGTGTCGATCGCCAGTTCGTGCGCGGCGGCTATCGGCGCGGCGGTCTCCTGCGCACGCTGCAGTGGAGATGCGACAACGGCGACAACATCGCGGTCAGCCAGGTATTCGGCCACCGCGGCCGCCTGTGCCGCGCCGGTCTCGGACAGGCGGTATCCAGGCAGCCGACCGTAGAGAACCCCGGTGGGGTTGTGCACCTCGCCATGGCGCACGACGTGGACTCGAGTCTGTTCAGCCATCAGGGTCTGCTCTCCGGGGTGGCGTTGGCGGCCGCCCGCGCTGCGGTGGGCAACGCGTCAGCGATCCGCTCGAACGCGGTGTCATCAAGGGCGGCCGAGACGAACCACGCCTCGAATGCACTGCACGGCGGGTAGACGCCCGCATCCAGCAGGGCATGAAAGAACGGAGCGAAACGCCACGTCTGACTATTGCGCGCGGCGGCGAAATCGGTGACCGGCGTCTCGCTGAAGAACACGCTGAGCATGTTGCCCGCGCGCGGAATCTGATGCGCCACACCGGCATCCGTCAACGCCCCGGCCAGCAGCCGGGCCAGCCGATCGGCGTTGGCATCCAGTGCGGCATAGACACCGTCATCGGCCGCGCGCAGGGTCGCCAGTCCGGCCGCCATCGCCACCGGATTGCCCGACAAGGTGCCGGCTTGGTAAACGGGCCCCAATGGCGCCAAGCGCTCCATGACCTCGGCCCGTCCGCCGAATGCGGCCGCGGGCAGCCCGCCGCTCATCACCTTGCCGAAGGTGAACAGGTCGGCGTCGACCGGATCGATTCCATACCAACCGCTGCGGCTGACCCGGAATCCGGTCATCACCTCGTCGACGATCAGCAGCGCACCGTGTTCGGCGGTGACCGCACGCAACGCCGCGTTATAGCCGCGCCCGGGTGGGACCACCCCCATGTTGCCCGGGCTGGCCTCGGTGATCACCGCGGCGATCTGTTCCCCGTGCTGTGCGAACGTCTGCCGCACGGCCTCGAGGTCGTTGTAGGGCAACACGATGGTGTCGGCCGCCGCGGCGCCGGTGACCCCCGGCGACGACGGCAGGCCCAGGGTGGCCACGCCCGAACCCGCGTCGGCCAGCAGCGCGTCCACATGCCCGTGGTAGCAGCCGGAGAACTTGATGATCTTGGACCTGCCGGTGAACCCACGCGCCAGCCGCACGGCGCTCATGGTGGCCTCGGTACCGGAGTTGACCAGGCGCAGCCGCTCGACTGGTGCCACCCGCCCGATCATTTCGGCGGCCAGCTCGGTCTCAGTGGGCGTCGGCGCCCCGAACGACAATCCGTTGGCGGCGGCCCGGGAAACCGCCTCGACCACGGCGGGGTGCGCATGACCGAGAATCATCGGGCCCCACGAGCACACCAGGTCTGCGTAGCGATTCCCATCCGCGCCGGTAAGCCAACAGCCGTGCGCTTCGGTGATGAACCGCGGGGTGCCGCCGACGGCGGTAAACGCCCGCACCGGGGAGTTCACCCCACCCGGGATAACCGCGCACGCGTCGGTAAACAGCTGCGCCGACCTGCGCACGCTGGTGACCGCCTGGTCAGTGCCGCCCATGGCAACCAGTGTCCCAGCCTCGCCGACCGGTTCAACTACAGGGTGTAAGACTTGCCGCTGCCTCGTGAGCTCGCTACCCGCGCTCGGCCGCGCCCGCCAGGTCCGGTGGCTGCCTGGTCAAGCCGCGGGTGAGCCACAGCAGATAGAGAAAGCCGATGGCGGCCCAGGACAATCCGACGATCAACGCGTCGGATGCCAGGTGGGCAAGCAGGTAGATATCGGCGGCGGCGCCGATCACCGGGAGCACCAGATAGCGCCATCGGGGCAACCCGGCCCCGCACTCCCGCACGAAGTACACCACCACCGACACGTTGACCAGCGTGAAGGCCGTGAACGCACCGAAGTTGATGAATGACGTCGACGTTGCGACGCTGAGCAGGATCGCGGCCATGCCCACCGCGCCAGTCAGCATGATGTTGAACATCGGGGTGTGAAACTTCGCGGAGACCACGCCGAACACCCGCCTGGGCAGGACGCCGTCGCGACCCATCGCATAGAGCAGGCGCGAGACCGCCGCCTGCGCGGCAAGCCCGGAGGTGAATTGGCCGATGATCAAGGCGGCCAGGAAGACCGCCGCGAACAGATTGCCGCCGATGGTCCTGGCGACACCCTCGGAAAGCGAATCGGCATCGGGAAACGAACTGCCCGGGGCCACCAGGCTGACAACGTAGGCGACGGTGACGAAGATGGCCCCGCCGATCAGCGCGATCAGCACAATGGCCCGCGGGATGGTGCGCTCGGCATCGTGGGTCTCCTCGGTCAGCGTGCTGACAGCGTCGAAACCCAGAAATGAGTAGGCGGCCACCGCCGCTCCCGCGGTGATCGCCGTAAACCCTCCGTTGCCGGTGAACGGGGTCAGTGAAAGCAGTGACCGCGAGTCACCGACCAGATACCCAATCGTCAGCGCCACGAAGGAGGCCAGGATCAGCAGTTGAAACGTCACAGGATGAAGTTCGCCCGGTCGGCGACTTTGAGCCCGATGAGGTTGAGCACGGTGGTCAGGGCGGCAAAGCCCACGATCCATGTCCAAAACGGCACGGCGGGAAACCGGTCTTGCAAATAGGAGCCGCCGATCAGCCAGATCACCAACGGCAAAAATAGAATAGGTAGTCCAACAGGACCGCCCAGCCGACCATGAAGCCCACCCGGGCGTCCAGCGCCTTGCGCACGTAGGTGTAGGCCGAGCCGGCGACCGGAAAGTGCCGTGCCATCACCCCGTAGCTCTGCGCGGTGAACAGCATCGCGACGGTGGCCAGCAGGTAGGACCCGGCGCTGGCGCCCTTCGATCGTTCGGCGATCACCCCGAAGATGCCCAGCACGATGATCGGCGTCATATACGCGAGACCGAACAGCACGGCCGACCGCTGCCCCAGCGCCTTCTGCAGCTCGGAGCGAGCCCCGGTGGTCACCGCCATCCCCACGCCGCCGTGTGCGCCTCGTCGATCCGACTCACACGGCCCACCTGCACCAAGCCAGGCTAATCGCGATCTGATCCGGGCGACCGAATCTATCCACACCCGGACGTTCATCCACAACCGGCCGCTATGGCGTGGTGGCTACCAGTGCGGACGATCTAGCATTCGAATATGCGTTCGATTGCCGGTCTTCTGGACGCCCTCGATGCCGCCGTGGCGGCGATCGGCGAAGCCCACCTCGAGGGTCTGCAGCCTGTCGAACGGCTGCGCATGCTGGCGCGGCTGGAAACCGCTCGACGCCTGCAGGCGGTGATCAGCCACGACGTGATCGCCGGCCTGTACACCGAGGATCCCGCCGCCATCGGTGGGCCGGTGACCAAGGTCGTCGCCGACTGGCTACGCATCACCCCCACGGACGCCCGTCGCCGGCTGCGTGATGCTCAACAACTGTCTGCCCGGACCACCCTGGCCGGGCAGGTGCTGCCCCCGGAACTGCCCGCCACCGCGCGGGCCTGGCGCGACGGTCAGCTCGATGGCCAGCACCTGCGCGTCATTGCGACCTTCGTGCGCGATCTACCGCAGGACACCGCGCCGCAAATCGTTGCGGGCGCCGAGAAGCTGCTGGCCCACCAGGCCCCGCAACTGCGTCCCGACCAACTGGAAAAGGCGGCACACCGCTGCGCCCTGCTGATCAACCCGGACGGCAGGTTCTCCGATGCCGACCGGGCACGTCAGCGTGGCTTCACCTGGTGCGCCCAACGCCGCGACGGCATGAGCATCGGGAAACTGATCGCCACCCCGGAACTGCGCGCCAACCTCGACGCCTGGCTGGCGCGCTTCGCCGCTCCCGGCATGTGCAACCCCGACAACCAAACCCCCTGTGTCACTGACGAACCCACCGAAGACGCCGCCGCTACCGACGCCCGCCGCCCCGCCCAACGCCAACACGACGCCCTCAACGCGCTGGTGCGCGGCCAACTCGGTGACCCAGCCCTGGGCACTCACAACGGGCTGCCGGTGACCGTCATCGTCTCCACCACCCTGCAAGAACTCACCGCGGCCACCGGCCGCGCCGTCACCGGCGGAGGGACCCTGCTCCCCATGCGCGATGCCATCCGCATGGCCCGGCACGCCTACCACTATCTGGCCGTTTTCGACGAGCACTCCAACCGGCCCCTATATCTGGGGCGCACCCGGCGCATCGCCTCGCCCGACCAGCGCGTGGTCCTCTACGCCGCCGAGCGCGGCTGCACCCACCCCGGCTGCGACGCCCCGGGCTACTGGTGCGAAGTCCACCACCTCGCCGACTGGGCCGCCGGGGGCCCGACCGACGTCGACAACCTCACCTTCGCCTGCACACCGCACCACAGGCTTGCCGGAAAGAGCTGGCAGACAATAAAACTCCCCAACAGCCGCACCGCATGGCTCCCGCCACCCCAACTTCGTCGCGGCGCCCGCACCAACGACTACCACCATCCCGAACGCCTCTTGGACGACCGGGCGGCACCGGATTGACGGCCGCGATCACTTCTGGGATTGGCCGGCGCGGCCGTTGCCTGCGTGCAGTATGGGTATCACGCTGGCCATCAGTGGTCCATTGGATGAGGACGTGAGGTTATGAGCGAGCACGAAGTGGTGGTTTATTGGCGGCCTGGCTGTCCGTTCTGTTGGCGCCTGCGCCGCGGGCTCCGCCGGCGCGGGCTACCGACCCGAGAGATCAACATCTGGACGGATCCAGATGCGGCCGCGGCGGTTCGCTCAGTCGCAGACGGCAACGAGACGGTGCCGACCGTGGTGGTCGGCGACGTGGCGATGGTCAACCCGACGGCCGGCCAAGTCATCGACGCGGTGCGCACCCAGGCACCGGAACTCCTGGAACAACGCAACACCAGCAGGGGCTGGTTTTCCCGACGCTAACGCTTGCCGCCAAGCCAGCCGGCCACCCGAGACACCAGGCCGGTCGCCTCGCCCTCGGGTTCACCTTCGACATCCACGCCGTTCCAGAACGCGACATGATTCTTGATGCGACGGGCCAGCGGGCTAGGACGCGGATAGAACCAGGCGGCGTCGGGATTCGTACGGCCGTCGACCACGACGGTGTAGTAGTGGGCCACGCCCTTCCAGGGGCACAGCGAAGTGGTCGTGCTTTCCCGCAAGTACACCCGATGCACCGATTCGGGCGGGAAATAGTGATTGCCCTCCACCCTTGCCGTCCGGGGCGTTTCTGCCAGCACGGTTCCGTTCCACACGGCGCGGATCATTGGCCCACCTCCTCGACACTTCTGTCTGATCGATAGTCCACCCGTTCGCGTGCTGAGTGGGCGAATTGCCGCGAGTAATGCCCATGACCTTGAGATCAGCCCTGCGCAACGAGTTCGATGGTGACATGCAATTCCCCGAACGCCTCGCGCGATTCGCCCCAGGGCAAATGACAGCGCCGTGCTACTGACCCGGACTCCTTGAGCCCCTGGTGATGCGGATCGTCGCGATCCTGGAGCGGCCGGTCCGGCTACTCGGTGGGCCCGCCAACGCGGTCGTCAACTTCAGCCAGCACACGGTCTCGCTCGTCGCCGTGGTCAGCGACGTGATCCGGCACGGAAAACCGTTGACGGGGGTGGCTTTCAACTCGATTGGGCGATTCGCCCAAAGCGGGATCCTGCGCGACCGAATGATCCCCCGCGTGCTCGCGGCGCCCGAAGATGCACTGCTGGACCAGCGCGGACACCTCGACCCGGCCGCTGTGCTGCGGCATGCGCTTTGCGACGAGAAGCCCGGCGGACATGGGGACCGGGCCGGCGCGGCCGCCGCCGTGGAACTGGCGTGCTGGGATCTGGCCGCCAAGCTCAATGACGAGCCCGCATACGCGACCATCGCGCGCCGCTTCGGACGGGATCCGGCCCCGCTGGTCTCGGTGTATGCCGCCGGCGGCTACTACTACCCGGGCGGCGGCCTGGACGCCCTGCGCGATGAGATGCGCCGCTATCTGGATCTGGGCTATGACGCGGTCAAGATGAAGATTGGCGGCGTGGCGCAGCGCGACGACCTGGCGCGCATCGAGGCGGTCATCGACGTCGTGGGCGCAGATCGGGTGGCGGTGGACGCGAACGGCAGGTTCGACCGGGCCGCCGCGACGCGCTGGGCCGCGAGGTTGGCCCCCTACGGACTGCGCTGGTACGAAGAACCCGGTGACCCATTGGATTTCGAGCTGAACCGTGCGGTGACCGGCTGCTACGCAGGCACCGTTGCCACCGGCGAAAACCTGTTCTCGGTACCCGACGTAACCAATCTGGTCCGCTATGGCGGCATGCGCGCGGGCCGTGACATCTTTCAGATGGACGCCGGCCTGAGCTACGGGTTGGGCGAGTACGTGCGGATGCTCGAGTTGATCGAGGCGCACGGGTTCGACCGCCGTTGCGCATACCCGCACGGCGGACACATGATCAACCTGCACATCGCCGCGGGCCTCGGATTGGGCGGATGCGAGTCCTATCCGGGGGTGTTCCAGCCCTTCGGCGGCTATTGCGATGGCTGCGTGTTGCGCGACGGGCAGATCGTGCCCACGGATGCGCCGGGGTTCGGGCTCGAACGCAAACCCGGCCTTGGCGAGCTGATCAGCGAACTGACGAGGTAGCCTCGGGAGAGTGCGTTGAAGATTGCGATAATCGGCTGCGGTGCAATGGGTTCCATCTACGCCGCCAGACTCGCCGGAGCGGACAACGACGTCGCGGTGATCGACCGTCACCAACCCAACGTCGACCAGATCACCCGAACCGGTCTGCGGGTCAGCGGCCCCGGCACTGACCAGCTGGTGTCGCTGCGAGCAGCCACCACTGCGCCCACCGAGGTGATGGACCTGGTGGTGCTTGCCGTCAAGGCCGCGGACGTGGCGGCGGGCGCACGGCAAGCGCTGTGCATGCTTGGCGCCGACACACCAGTGCTGACCATTCAAAACGGTCTCGGTTCGGCCGAGACGGTCGCCGACATCGTCGGTGAGCAGCGGGTCGCGGTTGGGATCGCAAGCGGATTCGGCGCGGCCCGGCTCGCGCCCGGGCACGTGCACCACAACGCGATGAAAGCGATGCGCTTCGGCGCCTATTCGTCGCTGCCGCACGAGACCGTCGAGCGCATTGCCCACGCCTGGACCGAGGCGGGCTTCGACGCTGCGGCCGTCACCGATATCGCTGCGATGCAGTGGGAAAAGCTGATCTGCAATGTCGCCTACAGCGCGCCATGCGCATTGACCGGGATGACCGTGGGCCAGGTGCTCGATGACGCGGAGATGGGCCCGGTCAGCCGTGCGGCGGCAACGGAAGCGTGGGCAGTGGCGCGGGCATCAGGGATCGCGGTTGCCGTCACCGACCCCGTCGCACACGCGCGCGCCTTCGGCGCCGCAATGCCCAACGCAAAACCGTCGGCGCTGCTCGACCACGAGGCGCGCCGGGCCAGCGAGATAGACGTGATCAACGGCGCGGTCGGGCGCCACGGCGCCCGGGTCGGGGTGCCGACACCGGTGAACACGACACTGACCGCGTTGGTCAAGTCGGTCGAACGGCAATGGAGTGCAGTGAATTCGGATTAGGGGTTGTCACACGTCGCTGGTTTGGCCCCGGGGCCGCATCCGGCTGTTGCGGTTGATCAGCCTGGTTATCCCGTAGATCCCGAGCACGGCAACCCAGGACAACATACTGAGCCAGAACTGGCTGTGCGCGGCGTCGTCGAAAGCCATGCGGACCAGCACAACGAAGATGCCGACCACCGTGAGAATCGGCAGCCAGGGGAAAAACCACATCCGCACCCGCAGCTTCTCCGGTGGGGTTCGGCCGCGCAAGACGATCTGGGAGAAAGCGATCAGCAGGTAGACGAAAAGCAGAACCGCACCAGAGGAATTGAGCAGGAAGATGAATACCGTGGTGGGCGCGATCCAGGCCATGATCACGCACAAAAAGCCCACCGCCGACGAGGCCAGGATGGCCACGTAGGGCACCCCCCGGCGGCTGACTTTCACCAGCGAGGCCGGCGCCTCCCGTCGCCCGGCAAGCACGAACATCATTCGCGACGCGGTGTGGAGGCCCGAGTTCAGACAGGACAGCACCGCGGTGACCACCACCGCGTTCATGATCTGGTCCGCGCCGGGAATCCCCATGCGTTGGAAGGCCGCAACATAGGGTGAGGTGCCGGGGTCGATCGTGTCCCACGGCAGAATCACGACGAGCAAAAAAACCGACCCGACGAAAAACACCGCAATGCGGGCCATCACCGTGCTCATCGCTCGCTGCACCGCATATTCCGGGTCAGGCGTTTCGGCGGCAGCGATGGTGATGATTTCGGTTCCGGTCATGGAGAAGATCGCGATCACAACGGTGGCGAAGACCGGCTCCACGCCCTTGGGAAAAAGTCCGCCGTGTGAGGTGAGGTTGCCGAAATCCATATGGTGACCCGGTAGCAAACCAAAGGCGAACGCGGCGCCGAGGGCCAGGAACACCACGATGCCGGCCACCTTGATGCCCGCAAACCAGAACTCGAACTCACCGAAGGACGACACCGAGAACAGGTTCGTCGCCGTCATCATGATCATCAGACACAACGAGAGCAGCCACAACGGCGCATGAATCCAGTACATCAGGACTTTTGCTCCGGCGACGGCCTCGAAGCCGACCACGATCACCCAGAAGTACCAGTACAGCCAGCCGACCGAGAACCCGGCCCAGCCGCCGAGGGCGTCGGCAGCAAAGTCGGCGAACGACCCGGTGGACGGATTCGCGGCGGCCATCTCGGCGAGCATCCGCATCACCAGAAGGATCAGCAGACCGCACAGCGCGTAGGTCAGGAAGGCGGCGGGACCGGTAGCGCGGATGACCACACCGGACCCGACGAAAAGGCCGGCCCCGATGACACCGCCGATCGCGATCATGTTGAGCTGACGCTGCGTTAACCCTTGCCGCAGTCCTAATCGGTTATCTATTGACGGCTGCCTTCCAGGAGGCCGGGGCGGTCCAGACCGCGCATCGACCGATTGACTCACGAAACGGGCCACCCCGGCAAATCGGTGTGCGACCGAGTTGCCGGGGTGGCTCGGGTACGTCAGTGGGGCTTGCGGAAGTGCTGGATGCCCCAGGCCAGGTGCCCCTCACGCGCGGAGTCCACCCAGTTCCGCAGGCCGACCCGCATCTTGTCCAGGTACTCGGTGGACGAATGCTCCTCGAGTTCACGACGGCGGGTCTCGAGTTCCTCGAGCACCCGCTGGTAGTGGACCCCCAGGTTGTGCACCAGGTCGATCTGATCAACCACTTCGAAACCCACTGCCAACGCGGTTTCGCGATAGAAACGCATCGAGCCGAGGTCGGCCAGGTTCAGCCGGTCATACACCGGCGCCAGCACACCGTCGGGCACCTCGTCGGCCTGCATCGGATCGGTGAAGATCAACTCGCCACCGGCTTTGAGCACCCGGAACGCCTCCTCGATCACCTTTCGGCGGTCGGCGGCATGCAAGATGGCGTCCTGCGACCAGACGACGTCGTAGCTGCCGTCGGGCTCGGGAATCGCTTCAAAGCTGCCGTGCACCACCCGGATCTTGGCGTCCAGGCCCGCATTGCGGTTGCGCTCCCGGTTCGTCTCGTTCTGCGCTTCGGAGATGTTCAGACAGGTCACCGAACTGCCGTAGTCGCTGGCGAGGTGCCGGGCGCAGCCGCCGTAGCCGGCCCCCAGGTCCAAGACCCGGGTATCGCCGTCGAACCGGGTCAACTGGCGCACCATGCGGTCCACGGTCTTTCTCGCGGCTGCCCCGATATCGCGGGTGTCCTCGTAGCAGCCGACGTGAATGTCCTCGCCGCCCCAGATCATCGAGTAGAAGGCGTTGGCGTCATCGCTGTCGTAGTAGGCCGCGGGCTCGGCCCGAGTGCCGGTCAACGCCGCATCAATATCGGGCTCGGCCAGCGCCTCACTGGCCAAGGACTTCTCCGCGACACAGGGAACGCCGGAGCCCTGCTCCGCGACATGGATGAAGAAATCGGGTTCGGTCTCCTCGTAGGATTCCTGGAAATCCCCGTAGGTGCGCACCGTCGTAAAGCCCGCTTCGCGCATCAAGCGACGAACATAGGACTTCCGCAGCGGAAACATGTTCAGCGTGTATTCCGAGCCGTCCGGGAAATCGTACTTGAAACGAGCGAGGCCCTCATCGACATATTCCGGCTCCGCCGTCACCTGATCACCACAGTAGTAATATTTGTGCTTTGACTTGAACCCGTGATCGAGTATCTCATCATAATTTCGCTGGTCGAGGATGAGAATCCCATCATGGCGTAATGCCGCATAAAATTCGGCCAGGGCCCGACGCCGATCGTGTTCATCATGCAAGTGAGTGAACGAGTTGCCAAGACAAATGATGGCGTCGTACTTGCCCTGGATGTCGCGGTTCAGCTCCCGCCAATCGGCCTGCACGGTTCGCAGGATGAGGCCCCGCTTGCGACCGTTCTCAAATGCCTTGGCCAGCATCGCCGCCGAACCATCAGCACTGGTCACATTGAATCCCGCCTCAGTGAGACGCACCGAGTGAAACCCGGTGCCCGTCGCGACGTCGAGAATGTTCTGCTTGTCGCGGGCGCGCAGCACGTCAACAAAGAACCGCCCCTCGGACTCGGAGCGAGCATCCCAGTCGATCAGCTCGCCCCATTTCTCCATAAAACTCATCACGTATTCAGCGCGATAAAGTCCCGTTTCACGATCGGACAACGGATCGTCGCCGTAGATTTGATCGTTTAATTGCAGTTCAGCGTTTTCTTGATGGATAGATAAACTAGTCATCTAGCCTTTCTTCTCCGCTAGCCCGCACGCAAATACCGCGACCCGATCGCGCGCGGTGTACTTGTGGCCATGGAATGCCTCGATACCCACCCACGGGCCCGGGGGCGAGTTCAATCCTGCGATGCATTCCGCCGAGCGAAAACGACGCCATCCCGACAGCACCTATGTGCCACTCCTGGGAAGCGGACCAAAAACCGCACCAGCCCATCGCTCCCGCACCGCGCCGTTGAGTCTAGTGATGTCCGTGAGCAACAGTGCACGTAGGTCAGAATTACCTGCGCTGTGCTGGGGCTATCCTGCGCACCAACTTGTCGGCGGCCACAACCAAGCTGACCACGGTGGCGACGCCGAAGATACGCAGCCATACCGGGGCGCCGATCGGCGCCGTCGCAAAGACCGCGTTCATCGCGGGAAGGTAGGTGATGGCAAGTTGAGCGATCGCTTGAGCAGCGACCCCAAAAATGATCCAGCGGTTGGACCAGAAGCCGATCCGCCAGGCCGAGCGGGTCAGCGACCGACAACTGAAGAGGTAGAACGCCTCAACGACAACAAAGAGGTTCAGCGCCGCGGTCCGGGCAGCTTCGACACTGGCGCCCTTGCCGACCTCCCATTCGAACAGCCACCAGGCTGAGGCCACGAGCAGCGTGGAGACCAGCAGAATGCGCCCCACCAGCGTGCGCGTCAACAACGGCTGGTCCGGGTCGCGCGGCGGACGGGACATGATGGCCGCCTCTTTGGGCTCGAACGCCAGCATCAGTCCGAGCGCGATCGCGGTGGTCATATTGATCCACAAGATCTGAGTCGGCAAGATCGGCAGGGCGGTGCCGAATGCGATGGCGGCAAGGATCACCAACCCTTCACCGATGTTGGTGGGCAGTGTCCAGGTGATGAACTTCGTCAGATTGTCGAATACCCCGCGTCCCTCTTCGACCGCAGCTTCGATGGTGGCGAAGTCGTCATCCGTCAGCACCATGTCAGCCGCGTCCTTGGCGACTTCGGTGCCGCTTCGGCCCATCGCGACACCAACGCTGGCCTGCCGCAGCGCCGGCGCATCGTTGACGCCGTCGCCGGTCATCGCGACCACGTGCCCTCTGGCCTGTAGGGCCTGGACCAGTCTCAGCTTCTGCTCGGGCGAGACCCGGGCGAACAGGGTGGCCTGGTCCACGGCGTCGGAATAGTCTTCGGCGTCCAGCGCGGCGAGGTCAGGGGCTGTAAGAACGGCACCCGGGCCGGGTCCGCCATCGTCGAGCAACCCCACCTGCGCCGCGATCGCCGTGGCAGTGCCGGCGTGATCACCGGTGATCATCTTCACGTCGATGCCGGCGGTGTGACAGGCCGCCACCGCACGCCGCGCGGCCCCCCGGGGCGGATCGAGCATCGCGTGCAACCCGGTGAACGCCAGGTCGCCCGGCAGCGTGTCTTCGTTGAGCTCCAGGGGACTGCCGCCAACACGCACCGCGGTGGCCAGGACCCGCAAACCTCGGGCGGTGAGCATTTCAGCAGCGTCCACGACAGCGCCAGGCTCCAGCGGGCGCAATGCGCCGTCGGCACCCATCTGCGAGCTGCACAGCTCGAGCACTCGCTCCACCGCGCCCTTGGCCAGCACCACACGATCGGCACCGTCGCGATGCAACGTGGCCATGTACTGGCGCTCGGAGCTGAACGGGATGGCCGCCTCTCGTGGCATTCCGGACGCGAGTCGCCCGAGGTCGAGCCCGGCCTTTGAGGCAACGACGAGCATCGCCCCCTCAGTGGGATCGCCGACGATGTCCCAGCGCGCGTCGTCATGGGTGAGCGCGGCATCGTTGCAGCTCGCCCCGGCGATCAAGGACCAGCGCAACGCCGCATTCGCGTCCATCGACATCGGTGCGCCATCGCAATCCTGCAGGATGCCGTCGGGTGCGTAGCCGGTGCCGGTCACCTCAACGACGTCGTCGGGGGTCCAGATCACCTGAACGGTCATCTGGTTTTCGGTCAGCGTTCCGGTCTTGTCGGTACAGATCACCGTGGTGCTGCCCAGCGTCTCCACCGTCGGCAGGCGCCGGACGACGGCGCGGCGCCTGGCCATGCGGGCCACCCCAATCGCCAAGGTGATCGTCACCGCGGCCGGCAGGCCTTCGGGAATCGCACCGACCGCCAGCGCGATCGCGGCGGTAAAGGTCTCGACGGCGTCCTGCTGCCGAAGCAGCCCGACGGCGAAGGTGACCGCCGCCAGACCCAGGATGGCGATGGTCAGGACCTTGCTGAACCAGGCGAGTTTGGCGGTCAGCGGCGTCATGAGCGTTTCCGCAGCCCCGACGAGGCGATGAATTTCGCCCAGTTCAGTCTCGGCGCCGGTCGCGACCGCGATGCCCGCGCCCCGGCCCGCGGTAACCAAGGTGCCCGAATAGACCATGTTGAGTCGGTCGGCTACCGGAGTTGCCTCCGGCAGTACGGCCACGGATTTGTGGACCGCCGCCGACTCCCCGGTCAGCGCCGACTCGTTGAGGTGCAGTTCCGTTGCTCGCACCAGTCGCAGATCGGCCGGCACCTTGTCGCCGCTCTCGAGCAGCACCAAATCTCCGGGAACGAGATCTTCGGAAGCCACGGTGTGCTCGTGGCCGTCCCGAATCACCGTGGCCTGGGTGCGCACCATGGACCGCAGCCCCTCCAGCGCCGACTCGGCCTTGGACTCCTGAATGAAACCCACGATTGCGTTGAGGACGACCACCCCGAAGATCACCGAGGAGTCGATGTACTCCTGCAAGCCCGCGGTGATCGCCCCGGCAACCAGCAGCACATAGATCAGCGGGTGGTGAAACTGCCGCAGAATGCGCAGCAGCAAGCCACCACGTTTGGCCAGCGGCAGGGCGTTGGGCCCGAATCGCTGCAGTCGCTCGGCCGCCTCGCCATCGGACAATCCGCGGTGCGGATCGGTCTCCAGCAACAGCACCACTTCGTGGGCCGGCAGACCGTGATGGGCCGCGGTGGCGGTCACCGATACCGACAATCACCTCACCTCGCCAGGAAACCGACAAGTCATGGCTCCCACCCTGCCTGATCAAACCCCTGCGGGGTCAGAGCCGGAAGTCACCCACCGCGCGGACCTAGGTCCAAGCGCCCCGTCGGCGCTCAGGAGTCGGCGGGAACCTGCCACCCGCTCGGCACCACCAGGACCGGCCGATGGGAGTGGTGCACGGTGCCCATTGCGACGCTGCCAAGCAATGTCTCGCGCGCGCCGGAATGTCCCCGCGAGCCGACCACCAGCAGGGCCGCGCCGTTGTCCTGTCCGGCCGCTACGAGCGCTTCGGAGACGGCTCGAGCGTGGAAACCGCGACCACGTTCGACACTCAGCTGCCGAAGCTCTCCCACGCCCGCCGCGGGCGGAGGCGCACTACCGTCGCCGACGAACACCAGCACCACCTCCCGGTCCGGGCACAGGCGTCTGGCCGCCGCCAACTCCGTTTCCGAGCCGGCCGAGCCGTCCCATCCCACCACCATCGGCCCCTTCGGCAGCGCGTCGTACTCGGCTGCCAGCATCGGATTGGGCACCACGACCACCGGTCGCGGGCAGCGGTGCAGCACCATGTCGGCCACGCTGCCCAGCACCGCTTGCGTCCCGCCGAGCCCCCGGGTGCCGACGAGTACCAGGTCTGCCTGAACTTCGTCGGCTTCCTCGGCCATGCGCAGTCCTTCGGGCCCCCAAGTCCGCTTGAGCACCGGTTCGGCATCCCATCCGGCGGCGCGGGCCAGGGTCGCGCCCATCGCGACCACTCGCCGGGCCTCGAGCTCCCCCTCGCGCTCCACCATCTCGACCAACTCGTTGGTGTTGCTGGCCATGGGCCGCAGACGCCGGCGCACCTTTTCGCTGGCGAACGGCGGAACCCAGAGATAGGTGATCCATCCGCGCGCTCCTGGGAACAACAACGCACCGGCGTCTATCGCCGTGCTCGCCCCCGGCGAGCCGTCGTATCCCACAACCGCGTTCACCGGCACGGTGCACCTCCTGGATAGGTCCCGGGCAACAAGGCCCGCCATCACTGGTCACATCGCATTGCTCCACAACGGAATCTACGCGCCGCACTTTTCGGCAACTTCGCTACACAACGGCTCGCTGTGGATTAGCCGCGCTCACCGGGCACGCCGGGATGTCACGCGACAATTACGTTGCCCGGTTGTCCGGCGTGCCTCGGCCGGAAACCCGGTGTCGGCACGGCATCATGGCGCTCGTGGCTGACCTGACCCGTCGCGCGGTGCTGCGTATGGGAGCCGGCACCAGCGCAGGAGCCGCCGGGATGTGGGCGCTGAGCGCATGGCTGAATCCCCTCGAACCCAAGGCGGCCCCACCGCAGGCACCCGCTCCGTTTGAGCCCCCGGCGGCCGGGAGCAGCCTGCCGACCAGGTTGTCCGGCTCGTTCATCTCGGCTGCTCGCGGCGGCATCAAGACGAATTGGGTGATCGCCCTTCCGCCCGGCCAGACCGGCTTGCTGCGTCCGGTTATCGCCCTGCACGGCAAGGACGGCAACGCGGGCATGATGCTCGACCTCGGTGTCGAAGAAGGCCTCGCACAGCTGGTGAAGTCCGGCAAGCCGCCCTTCGCCGTGGTGGGCGTGGACGGCGGCAAGACCTCCTACTGGCACCGCAGGGCCTCCGGCGGGGACTCCGGCGCAATGGTGCTCGAGGAGCTGTTGCCGATGTTGGCCGCGATGGGGATGGACACCTCCCGGGTAGGTTTTCTGGGCTGGTCGATGGGCGGATACGGGGCGCTGCTGCTGGGGGCCCGGCTGGGCCCGGCACGGACCGCAGGGATCTGTGCGATAAGCCCGGCCCTGTTCAGCTCCTTCACCGGCAGCGCGCCGGGAGCCTTTGACAGCTACGACGATTGGATGGCGCACCGCGTGGTGGGTCTGCCGGCGCTCAACCAGATTCCACTGCGCGTGGATTGCGGCACCAGCGACCGCTTTTACTTCGCCACCCGCCAATTCGTGAACCAGCTGAAGAATCCACCGGCGGGCAGTTTCTCCCCCGGCGGGCATGACGCGGAGTACTGGCGCGAGCACCTTCCCGGTGAACTCGCCTGGATGGCGTCCTAGCCATGCGTGCGGCCCCCACGAACCGACCAAATTGATGACAAGACGACGTTGATGACAATCCGGCAGGATCGGTCCGCCAGCCAGCTCCGCGCAGCGCAGCGGCCCGGTCCGCGAATCGCGTTTCGCCCCGACATCGAGGGCCTGCGCGCGATCGCGGTGGTGGCGGTTGTCCTGTACCACGCGGGTATTCCGGGGATCTCCGGCGGCTACATCGGCGTGGACGTGTTCTTCGTCATCTCCGGTTTCCTGATCACCGGGCTGCTTTGGCGCGAAGTGACCACCACGAATACGGTCGCGCTGGGCCGCTTCTATGGTGCGCGCGCTCGCCGGCTGCTGCCGGCCGCGGCAACCGTGGGCGTCGCCACGGCGATCGTCTCAGCCATTGTGCTGCCGCCGCTACAAGCACGACGGGTCTTCGTGGACGGCATCGCCAGCGCCCTCTATGTCGGCAACTACCGGTTCGCCGTGCAAGGCACCGACTACATGGCCTCCGATCTGCCGCCATCGCCGTTCCAGCACTACTGGTCGCTCGGGGTGGAGGAACAGTTCTATCTGGTCTGGCCGGCGCTGATCATCGCAACCGCGTGGTTGCTACGACGTATCGGGAAGAACAACCGCGGCGCCACCCCGTACGCGGTGGTCCTGGTGCTGGTGGCCGCGGCATCGCTGGCAGCCGCGGCAATCTGGACCCGCACCTCGCCGCCATGGGCGTTCTTCTCGCTGCCGACCCGGGCCTGGGAACTCGCCGTCGGTGGCCTGGTTGCCCTAACGATGCAGCAGTGGCGCCGGCTTCCGCTGGTCCCGGCGACCATCGTCGGATGGGGCGGTTTGGCGCTGCTGCTACTCACCTGCACCCAACTGGGCCCGAACACCCCGTATCCCGGCACGGCGGCGCTGCTGCCGGTACTGGGCACCGCGCTGGTGATCGGCAGTGGCTGCGTCACCGGTGCCATGGGGGTCGGGCGGGTGCTGTGCCGGCCCGTCATGCGCGCCATCGGCCGGGTGTCCTACTCGTGGTACCTCTGGCACTGGCCGGTGCTGCTGCTCCTGCCGACGCTGCTGGGTGACCCCGCGGGCCTGCCGGCCCGGCTGGCCGCTACGACCGTCTCCGCCGGCCTGGCGGTGATCACGATGTATCTGGTCGAGAATCCAGGGCGGTTCACCGCGGCATTGCGATCGGTCCGGGCCAGCCTGACACTGGCGGCGGCGGCCACCGCGGCCGCGGCGTGCGCGTGCGCGCTGCTGCTCACCGCGATACCGGTACCGGACGGCCATGGAACCGCGGCCCCGGAAGCCAAGATCATTGCGCTGCCCCCGGCCGCGCTACCCCAGCGAGCACTCAGCCCACAGGAGGCGGCGGTCCAGCAGGCGTTCGCCGCGGTGCGCGCGGCGGTCGCGGCCTCCGCCGGCCTGGGCGCGGTCCCGTCCAACCTGAATCCACCGCTGGCCGCCGCGCCCGGCGACAAGGCGGCGGTGTTCGTCAACGGGTGCCTGCGCTCCTGGCGCGACCTCGGTCAAAGCGAGTGCGCAACGGCCGACACCGCCTCGCCGACAACGGTGGCCCTGGTCGGCGACTCGCACGCCGCGATGTGGGACCCGGCGCTGCAATTGGTTGCCGAACAGCGCCACTGGCGCCTTGAAACGCTGGCCAAAGTGACCTGCCCGATGCAGGATCTACCAATCCTCAGCCCGTATCTGGGCCGCGAGTACACCGAGTGTGAGCAGTGGCGCGGCGAGATCATGGGGCGGCTACAGAGCGAACGGCCACGGTTGGTGGTGCTGAGCATGAGCCGGCGCTATCAACCGGACTTCAGCTTCGCCTCGTATGACCCCGCATGGATCGACACCTTGAACCGGACCGTGGCGCAGCTGCGTCGCAATGGTTCGAGCGTCCTGGTCCTGGGGCCCGTCGCGGATCCGCAGTCGTCGGTGCCCACCTGCCTTTCCGCCCATCTCGACGACGCCGGCGCATGCGCACCGTCGCGCTCCGCTGCTACCAACGCCGGCGGCGTCGCCGCCGAACAGACTGCCACCGAAGCCGGCGGGGGCCACTACGCGGACCTGACCGACCTGTTCTGCACCCCGGATCGCTGCCCCACGATCATCGGAAACACCCTGGTGTTCCGCGACGACAATCACCTGACGACCGAATACGCGCAGCTACTGGCACCCGTCATCGGCGCGCTCGCCGATCGTGCCCTGGCCGCGGGCTGACCCGGGCGATTGCCGGTCATCACGGCCAAATTCCTCGGCGAGTTTTCTGGCGAATGAACCACGCGGGGGCGCCGAACGTGCTAGGAATAAAAGAGCTTTGGAGGTTCAGATATGAGTCCGATGCTGTTGGTATTCGCCACGGTCGTCACGCCGCTCGCGGGACTCGGCCTCATGCAATTGCAAGCGCGCCTTGAGCGTTGGGACTACGAACGGCACGCCGAAGACTGAGAAGTCAGCCGCATGCTCGCTAAACACCCAGCGCAACTTCGCGTTTGGAGCTAATCAAGTTACCTGGAATTAACCGGCCAGCCGCGCGCCGATCAGCGGCGCAATCTTATCCGCCAAATATGCATGTCCGGCGTCGTTGGGGTGCACACCGTCCGCGCCGATCAGGTCGGGGCGGTCAAAGAACCAGCCTTCTGCGATCGGATCGACGAACTCGGCTTGTGCGAAGCCGGCGGCCGCGCGGACGACGTCGCGAATCTGCAACACCGGAATGGGTACGTCAGGGGTCGGCCATGGCGGTCCGATCACCAGTAGCCGCGCCGAGGGCGCGACGCGGTGCGCCAGGTCGAATGCATTGCGCGCCCGGTCGCCGAGCAGCCCTAGGTCCACCCCTTGGTCGTTGCGCGAGCCGAAGAACACGACCAGTGCATCGTCGGGTTTGACCGCACCGGCGGTCAGATCCTCGAACACACTGCCGTGGTCGCCGGGCATGCCGTAACCGGCCCTGCCCTCCGCGGCGACGTCGGCGTTGATCCGCATGCCTCGCTGGGCCAGCTCTCGCCAGGCAAGAGAAGTCCACGCATTCGGTCCCCGGCCGCCCTCATCGGTGCCGGTGGTGTAGGAATCACCGATCACCGCGATATGGCTGAGCCGATAGTCCACGGTCAGGGCGTCGTATGCGCGCGCCCGCGCCGGGTGCAGCGGGCGCAGCGGAAATCCAACGACCACACCGACGAGCAGGGTGAGACCGATCACGACCATGACCAGACGACTCACCACCACCTCCACCACAGACCGAATCATTGTGTGCCGCACGCAAATCAAATCATACGGGGAACCCGTCGCTACCTCGCAAATGACGCATCCCACGTGTCACGCCCGATGAATCACGGCCAAGCGCGCCACTGTTCAAACCGCGCGAGCCGAAAACCCTTCCAGCGCACCATCGGCCTGATTGCGCTTACCGTTCACCGGCTCGCTGGGCTCGATTCTGGCCGTCACGGCTCTGACATCGACCATCCTACGCATCCAGCGCCGGGCTGGCTCTTCGATGAAGTGGTACAGCAGTACCGAGGCCGCCACGGCGATCACAAGCAGGCCGATGACATTCCATTTCCACGGATTGTCCTGCGGCGTGAGCTCGAATTGCAGCACCGCCCAACCCCATGCCGTGTGCACCAGCTCGTGAACCATGTACAAGCAGAACGAGATCTCACCGCCGTAAACCATGACCCGAGTCGACAGCAACCTCGGCAGACTACCCACGCCGACCGCGAGGGTGACTATCAACGGCACAAACAGCACGTCGACCACCCCGCCGCTGTCCACGACTCCGCTTATCGGGTGCGCGTCAACCAGGTAGAGGATGCCCACGATGGCAGCGATCAGCAGGACCGACAGGTAGCCGGAGGCCCGCCGGGCCCGGTCGGTCAGCCGCAATCGGCGCACGGCGGCGGCGGCCAGCGCACCCGCAACGAATTGGGTGACAATTCGGGGCAACCAGCTCCAGGGCGTGTAGAACTGGCCGCTGGCCAGCAACAGGATCACCGGGGGCAACGACGCCGCGAACGCCAACCACATCAGGTTGCGCGCCCGGGTGGCATGCGTCATCCGGAAGATGACCAGAACCAGTGCGCCGAACAGCAGGTAGGCCAGCCATTCCGCGCTGATCGACCAGGCCGGCCCATCCCAGCTGGAGTCGTCGAAGAAGGGCTGAAACCACAATTGCACCATCAGCACCTGGCGTATGTAGCTGACCGCGGTGAGCTGACCGACCTCGGGCAGCGGCACATGCCCCACGTGCAGGGTCATGATCACCAACAGCGCGGCAAGGTGCATGGTGACCAGGTACACCGGCCACACCCTGGCCAGCCGCAGCCACAGAAAGTGCAGGGTCGCCCGCGTCGACCACGAATGGCCCATGCGATCGAGATAGTTCCAGGTCAGCACGAACCCACTGAGGATGAAGAACAGGTCGACGCCCTGTGCGCCGCAGTTGAGCACCGGAGCGAGGTTCTCCCGAAAATCCGGCGATGCATCGGCCAGCATGGGGCGGAAGTGAAACAGCACCACCCACACCGCGGCGACGATGCGGAGTCCCGTCAGGGCTTTGATCTCACCCTGGAGCATTGGGCTGCGCACGATGGTCTTTCCGCGCTCTCTACCATCTAGAAATCCGCTGTCTGGTTCGCCTGCTAGTGCGGCTGACCCGGGGATCCAGCCACCTCACGAGCCCCCCGACGGGCAATCGGCAGCCTAGCAGCTCCGCTCGCCCGAAATGCCGCACGAAGCCTGTGCACCGGTTGGGAAGCGCGCGGCGGGTCGCCGGCCTCACATCTTTAGCAAAGAGTTAGACGCAACTGTTGGTCTCGTTAGTTTTGACGTGCAGCGTTGGGAGACAGAATTTGACCGGGTCCGAGCTACACAACGCCAAGGGGAATGGGGGCCGCTGATGGGTATCGCGATCACTGCGTCGAGCTTCGCCGATCGACAGAAAAATGGCACCTTCGAGTGCAGCGGCGCGGTGGTCCGCGCGCACTGCCGCCACCTGGCCACCATCGTGACCATCCGGGGCGAGATCGATGCCGTCAATGTCGATCAGGTCACCGAGCGCATCCAGCACTTCATCCACGGGACGAACCCGGTGGTCCTCGATGTCGGCGACGTCAGTCACTTTTCTCCGGCCGGGATCTCGCTGCTGGCCGCCATCGATGAGGAGTGCCACGCCGCGGGAGCGGAATGGACCTTGGTCGCAGGCCCGGCCGTGGTTGAGCTACTGGGTGAGGACATGGCAACGATGTTTCCGGTCGCGCATTCGGTGCACGAGGCGCTGCGCAACCTGGCTGAGGCCAACAGCAGTCGCCGTCAGCTGATGTTGTCGCTGGTCCGCAAAACCGCTTAGCGTGCGAGATCCGAGCTGTTGTCGGCAGGCCCGCTGGGCAGTTATCGCGCCCGAATCGCGCCCGCCGCAGCCGGCAGACTCCCACGACCGCGAGCACCCCGCCAGGGTCGCCAGGGTCAGGGTCAGCACCCATTTGCTGTGGGTGATAGATCACCGACGCCGTGACGGATTGACCTGCGGTAACGGGAGCGCCGGCCACCGTTGAGGTGGCCTGTCCTGATTTGGCTCACGATTGGCGGTTCGCGGTAGCTGTGGCGCCTTGAACTTTGGGAGTGGTTTAGCCGAGGCTTGCGCACTAATACGGCGCCTCGCCGGCGGATTCCGAGCCGCTGCCGATTCACGTCCTCGCTGACGAGGCGCACTAAAGTGAGCCAACTCGGGGCAACAGCTACACCGCATCGTTGCATCTGACCCTCGCGACGCCGCTAAACACCTCTCACATCAGCAGATAACGATTCTGAGTTACGGATCATGTTGTGTAGCAGAACTATTCGCAAGACCCGACACTCTCGGCCATCAGCAACATCGACCCACCGACCCGCACCGCGCAGCACGGGAAACGCGAATCCCGCTGATCTATAAGCACTATCGCAGACCGCGCAACCTCACGCTACCCACCAACGACAACCACCACAGCCTCCCGACGAAACCTCCCACCCGTTCCGATCAACAGCGATCTCCGAACACAAACGCATGTACGGCGCAGTCTGATGTGAGCAGATCGTCGACATCGCGGCCCGGCACGGACGGTCGGGGAAGAAACCAACGCGACCATGCTGGGTCATCCAGATTCATTGAGAATCCCTTGAGCCCAACGCTCTTTGATTGGTGTCGAAATCTCAGCAGCCTCTCGCCCTATCGGCAGTACAGCGGCCGAAGGCTTCGGGCTGGCCAAATGGAGTTCAGTGCCTTTGATCGAACGCAACGTCCGACGAGATACTTGGTTGAAAGGGTTGTCTTGGTGGTTGATCCGCCCGATATCCGTTCTTTGCCCTTGGCGCCGAGAAACCCACTGCCTTACTGGCAACAGCTGAAGGCGCTCAAGACGCTTCATGTTGGCAGTGAGGCCCTGCGTGACGCTGGTGGGTCGGTGACTCGTATCGGGCTGGGTCCCAAACGGCTCGTACCACCAATGGTCATGGTCACTTCACCCCAAGGGGCTCGCGACGTCTTGGGGCGCTCAGGTGCGTTGTCGGACCGAGGAACGCTGCCACTCTTGAAGGATCTGCGTCGCACCATCGGCGAGAGCGTGCTGAACCTCCCGCACGACACCTGGCTTCCACGAAGGCGCACACTGCAGCCGATATTCACCAAGCAGCGCGTCGCCGGATTTGCTGGACACATGTCCGAGGCAGCCAATCACATACTCCTGGGATGGCCTGACGGCGCGGAGGTCGATCTGAACGCGGCTTCTCACGCGCTGGTTCTTCGTGTCGTGGGGCACTCGGTTTTTGGGCTGGACCTACAGGACAAGGCTGACGTGATCACCACTGGCGTGACATTGGCGGCGAAATGGGCGGCTGATCGTTCCGCACGACCTGTGCGCGCGCCGCACTGGCTACCGACCCCAGCGCGACGAAGGGCTCGGGGCGCCTACGACGCTATGTACAAGATCGCGGCCGACATGCTGGCGGCGTGCGGGGCTGATCCGAGTCGAGAAGCACCGCTGATTAGGGCCCTGATTGATGCGACTGACCCCAACACCGGAGAGTCCTTGTCTGACCAGCAGATCTGTGACGAGATGGTCTATTTCATGATCCTCGGCGAAGACACCACCTCGACGGTGCTGACCTACGCACTGTGGGCGCTAGGGCAACATTCCCAGCTACAGGATCGACTCGCCGCTGAGGCTGCTGAACTGGGCGATCGTCCGTTAACGCCTGCCGAAGTCCCTCGCCTCGGATACACGATCCAAGTGCTGCAAGAAGCTATGCGGCTGTGCCCGCCGGGCCCCACGGTGGCGCGAAGAGCCATGCAAGATATCGAGGTGGATGGGTATCGCGTGCAAGCTGGCACCTACTGCCTTGTCGGTGTGTACGCCATGCACCGCGACCCCGCACTCTGGGACGATCCGCTAGCGTTCGATCCCGATCGGTTCGCTCCGAAGAAATCCAAAGGCCGCGACCGCTGGCAGTATCTGCCATTCGGAGGCGGCGGGCGTTCCTGCCTCGGGGATCATTTCGCCATGCTCGAAGCGAGCCTAGCGCTAGCCACGATCATCCGCGAGGCTGAAATCCACTCACTCGATGGGGATTTCCCCGTTGCCATTCCACTACCCATCGTCCCTGCCGGACCTATCCGTGCCCGGGTAAACCAACGCAGGCCAAGCCAAGAGGTGTGTACGACGACGTTGTCTGATTCTTCAGCGTCTTCTTCAGCGTCGTGATTTCGCCAGGATCGTGGATCGACTCGCTGAGGTGTCTGAGGACTGATCTTTGGCGCGCTTCGCGTCGTAGGCAGCGTGTATCTGCTGATCTGCCCGGCTTCTCCTGCGTTTTTGTCCTAGCCCCTTCACCGGACATAAGGTCCGCGCATTCACACCGTTCGACGTACGTTCATCCCTTAACCTCGCCATCAATGCTAATACGACCACTTATCGTCGAACCATCACCCTGGGCTACCAATATCGGGGCGACCGATTCTGCTGTCGCCCTGACAGTTATAGGCCACGGCAATGCTATTTTGTTGAGGTCACGCGGTATCACTTCCGGGTCGAGGTGGTCAATATCCGCATAGGCACCAGAATCAGACACATCATACGTCACCATTTTCGGGTTGCATCCGCACTACCACCAGTGCCGGTCTGACAATCACCAAGACAGCGACAATAGGGATCTACCGCCGCCCCAACACCGAAACTATATTATGCCGAAGGATAAGAATGATGTCATTGACCAGATTGCCTCTATTATACGAGGCATGTCAGCGGCTAACGACACCTATGCGCCCTGGCAACAAATTGTATGCAACCCAGTATTTTTTCAAAACCAATCTCAGTTCCACCCGTAGTTACGCTGCCCGCCGAACTATCAGAGGCACATCTTCGGGGCACGGACCGGAGCCGCCGTGGACCACAGAGCAGCGGAAAATACCTGTGTTTGGAAAGCCCATTCAACCCATCCCCGGTGGGCGCCTCTCCGCGTGACCACAACCAGTGGTGACGCAACCCAAACCGTGCGACGGGTGCACCCAGGCGCGGAATTTCAGCATAAGCTTACTGTTCAGGGTGCCCTTTGACATCACACCGGAGCCGGCAGACGGAGCAACGCAACCACCGGCGATAGACAACCCGCCTAACCCCGAGACTGGCTTCCCCGCCCGATGGGCGGCCATGCGCACCCATCAATGAGACATTCATGTCTTATATTGAACAGTTTCAACCCCGGCGCGACAATTTGTGTTCATATTTTGAATTCGAGTCGACCTATACAGAATCGCGACATATGCCCTGGGTCGTCCACAGACGTTTTCCGCAGATGCTCGAAAGCCAGGGCGGCCCTGACCGCCCGGGCAAAGGTAGATGAGATCTTTGCCTGCTATTGCTGGTGAGGTTGGTTGCGGAAAGTCTAAACGCATAGCTTTCCAGCTTGCATGGGCGCCATTTCCCGCTTGCTATAGGTATTATCGGAGGTTGATCAGTGGGGCCACGCCAGGGCGGATTGCCTTTAACCCGCGGCCAGCTGGGCATCCAGGCCCTGGCTGCTACCCAAGATGCGTGCGCAGATTCCGCCGATGATCAACACCATGACGATCATGCGCGACATGCTGCTCGTCTGGCACGGCACACTGCAGTCGTTCTACGAGCAACAGGACTCGGGCAGCAAGGATCCCGGCGCAATGGGGCGGGTGTTCGACGCGGCCCAAATCGATGATTCGTTCTATCTGCCGGAGTCGGCTTTCAAGAATCCGGATTTCCAACGTGGTCTGAAGATGTTCCTGTCCAAGGACGGCAAGGCGGCGCGGTTCATCATCGCGCTCGACGGCGACCCCGCGACGTCAGCGGGCATCTCGCGCGTCGCGTCGATCAAGCAGGAGGCGCGCGAGGCGATCAAGGGCACCCCGTTGCAGGGTGCGGCGATCTATTTGGGCGGCACCGCGGCGACGTTCAAGGACATCAGCGAGGGCGCGACCTTCGATTTGCTGATTGCCGGCGTGGCCGCGATCAGCTTGATCGTGATCATCATGATGCTGATCACCCGAAGCGTGGTGGCCGCCGCGGTGATCGTCGGGACCGTGCTGCTTTCCATGGGGTCTTCGTTCGGCCTATCCGTGCTGGTCTGGGAGGACATTCTCGGCATTGAGCTGTACTGGATGGTGCTGGCGATGTCGGTGATCCTGCTGCTGGCGGTGGGATCGGACTACAACCTGCTGCTGATCTCCCGGCTCAAAGAGGAGATCGGCGCCGGCCTCAATACCGGGATCATTCGTGCCATGGCCGGTACCGGAAGCGTGGTGACAGCCGCCGGAATGGTGTTTGCTGTGACGATGTCGCTGTTCGTGTTCAGTGACTTGCGGATCATCGGGCAGATCGGCACCACCATCGGATTGGGCCTGCTGTTCGACACGCTGATCGTGCGCTCGTTCATGACGCCGTCCATCGCGGCGTTGCTGGGCCGTTGGTTCTGGTGGCCGCAACGAGTTCGCCCGCGCCCGGCCAGCCAAATGCTGCGGCCGTCGGGACCCCGCAGCCTGGTTCGTGCGCTCTTGCTGTCGCCGGAGAACAAGTCGCCAGAGGGCCATCGCCTTCCCGAACCTGGTGCCCCGGGCACGCCGAACAGCAGCGATGTCACCGTCGCCGGACGTGCGCCAATTCAGCCGTCAGGTTAGCTGCCACACTGATGCCCATGACAGAGCCAACACATCGCCGGCAGGTGGAGCTATTGACCCGCGATGGTTGCGCGATCTGCTTGCGAGTGCACGCGCAGTTGGCCGAGTTGGCCGGTGAGCTCGACTTTGACCTGGTCAGCACCGATGTCGACGTTGCCGCGTCGGCCGGCAACGCACAATTGCGGGCCGAGTTCGGCGACCGGCTGCCGGTGATTCTGCTGGATGGGCGCGAGCACAGCTACTGGGAAGTCGACGAACCCCGGCTGCGGGCTGACCTGGCCAGCTGAGGAGCCCATACCCGTCTAGTCGATTATTTGGTAGCCCAACTACCAAGCGTCTACCGTAGAGAGCAGTTCACTTTCTCGAGACGCAAGGGAGCGGGCCAGGTGATGCTGCCGTGAGCATCTTGCTCTTCGGGGTTTCGCACCGTAGTGCGCCGGTCTCCGTCCTGGAACAACTCAGCATCGAGGAGTCCGAGCAAGTCAAAATCGTCGACCGGGTGCTGCAGTCGCCGCTGGTCACCGAGGCCATGGTGCTGTCGACGTGCAACCGCGTCGAGGTATACGCCGTTGTCGAGGCGTTCCACGGCGGTTTGTCGGCGATTGGACAGGTGCTCTCCGATCACTCCGGTATGTCGATGGGGGAGCTGACCAAACACGCTTACGTGCGCTATAGCGAGGCGGCCGTCGAGCACCTGTTCGCGGTGGCCAGCGGACTGGATTCGGCGGTGGTCGGCGAGCAGCAGGTGCTCGGCCAGGTGCGCCGTTCGTACTCCGCCGCCGAGGCCAACCGCACCGTCGGCCGGGTGCTGCACGAGCTGGTCCAGCGCGCGCTGTCGGTGGGCAAACGGGTGCACTCGGAGACCTCGATCGACGCCGCGGGTGCCTCGGTGGTGTCGGTCGCGCTGGGCATCGCCGAACGCAAGCTGGGCGGTTTGGGCGCCAAGACCGCCGTGGTCATCGGAGCGGGGTCGATGGGGGCGCTCTCCAGCGCACATCTGACCCGGGCCGGCATCGGCAAAGTCCACGTGCTGAACCGTTCGCTGGCCCGTGCACAGCGGCTGGCCGGCAAGATCAGGCAGTCGGGCGTGCTCGCCGAAGCCCGGACACTGGACCGGCTGGCCGAAGTGCTGACCGACGCAGATGCGGTGGTCAGTTGCACCGGGGCGGTGGCTCCGGTGGTTTCCCTGGCCGACGTGCACCACGCGCTGGCCACCGCACGCCGCGACGAGACGACCCGGCCCCTGGTCATCTGTGATCTGGGGATGCCCCGCGATGTCGACCCGGCCGTGGCCAGGCTGCCCGGTGTCTGGCTGATCGACGTGGAGCGGGTGCAACGCGAACCGTCGGCCCATGCCGCTTCCGCCGACGTTGCTGCGGCCCGCCACATTGTCGCGGCCGAAGTCGCCGGCTATCTGGCGGGGCAGCGGATGGCCGAAGTCACTCCGACCGTTACGGCGCTGCGCCAGCGTGCCGCGGACGTGGTCGAGGCGGAATTGTTGCGCCTGGACAACCGGCTGCCGGGGCTGGACAGCGCCGAACGCGACGAGGTGGCCCGCACGGTGCGACGGGTGGTCGACAAGCTGCTGCATGCGCCGACGGTGCGGATCAAACAACTGGCCAGTGCCCCTGGTGGCGACAGCTATGCCGAGGCATTGCGCGACCTGTTCCAACTGGACCAGACCGCCGTCGACGCCGTAGCGACCGCCGGCGAATTGCCCGTCTTTTCAAGCGGATTGGATGCCGGAGCCGGCCCGCAGGGCGCTGATGGCCCGTCGGCCGGCCCGACCCCGTCTGCCCCCAACCCTTCCGCCGAGTAGCTGATTGGCGCACGTGATCCGGATAGGCACCCGGGGCAGCCTGCTGGCCACCACCCAGGCTGCGACCGTTAGAGACGCTCTCATCGCCAATGGCCATGCCGCCGAGCTGGTCACCATAAGCACGCTCGGCGATCGATCCTCGGCGCCGATCGAAACTCTCGGTGTGGGGGTTTTCACCACCGCGCTGCGCGAGGCTATCGAGGACGGCCGCGTCGACGCCGCTGTGCACTCGCACAAAGATTTGCCAACCGCCCAGGACCCCAGGTTCACCATTGCGGCCATTCCGCCACGACAGGACCCCCGCGACGCAGTTGTTGCCCGCGACGGGCTGGTGCTCGGGGAATTGCCGGTCGGTTCGCTGGTGGGAACCTCGTCGCCGCGGCGGGCCGCGCAGCTTAGAGCATTGGGTCTCGGTTTGGAAATCCGCCCCCTAAGAGGCAACCTAGATACCAGGTTGAACAGGGTAAGTAATGGTGATCTTGACGCCATCGTGGTGGCTCGGGCCGGGCTGGCCCGGCTGGGCCGTCTCGACGACGTCACCGAGACGCTGGAGCCGGTACAGATGTTGCCAGCGCCTGCTCAAGGTGCGCTCGCGATCGAATGTCGAGCCGGCGATAGTCGGCTGGCAACAGTGTTGGCGGAGTTGGACGACGCCGACACGCGGGCAGCGGTCACCGCCGAGCGAGCCCTGCTCGCCGAACTGGAGGCTGGTTGCTCCGCGCCGGTGGGTGCGATCGCTGAGGTGGTCGAGTCCATCGACGAGGAGGGACGGGTTTTCGAAGAGCTGTCGCTACGCGGCTGCGTGGCGGCACTGGACGGATCCGACGTGATCCGCGCGTCCGGAATCGGCACTTCCGGTCGGGCACGGGAGCTTGGGCTCGCCGTTGCCGCGGAGCTGTTCGAGCTGGGCGCTCGAGAGCTGATGTGGGGAGAGGGCAATTCCCCGCAAGGAAGTTGAGTGAGTGACTTGGGAGCGACAATGATGACGCGAGGGCGCAAGCCGAGGCCGGGCCGCATTACTTATGTGGGCTCTGGCCCAGGTGACCCGGGTCTGTTGACCACACGGGCCGCCGCGGTACTGGCGAACGCCGCCCTGGTGTTCACGGACCCCGATGTGCCTGAATCGGTGCTGGCCCTGATCGGTAACGATCTGCCGCCCGTCTCCGGGCCGGCGCCCGCGACTGCAGTGGCCGACAATGCTGACGCTGCGACCGGCGGCCCCGCCGAGGATGAGTCCGACCAGGCGGTTCCGGCGGTGGTCTCTAGTGGTCCGGACATCCGCCCGGCGCTGGGTGATCCCACCGAAGTTGCCAAAACGCTGACCGCCGAAGCCCGTTCGGGCGCCGACGTGGTGCGTTTGGTGGCCGGTGACCCGATGTCGGTGGACGCGGTGATCGCCGAGGTCAACGCCATTACCCGCAGCCACCTGCAGATCGAGATCCTGCCCGGTCTGGCGGCAACCAGCGCGGTCCCGACCTATGCGGGACTGCCCCTGGGCTCCGCGCACACGGTTGCCGACGTGCGTGGCGACGTGGACTGGGAGGCGCTGGCCGCCGCACCGGGTCCGCTGATCCTGCAGGCCACCGCGTCACATCTGGCTGACGCGGCCCGCACGCTGGTTGAGCACGAGCTGGCGGACACAACGCCGTGCGTGGTGACCGCGCACGGAACCACCTGCCAACAGCGCTCGGTGGAAACCACCCTGCAGGGGCTGACCGATCCGGCCATCCTGGGTGGAACCGACCCTGCCGGCCCGCTGACCGGGCCGCTGGTGGTGACCATCGGCAAGACCGTGAGCAATCGCGCCAAGCTGAACTGGTGGGAGAGCCGGGCACTGTACGGCTGGACCGTATTGGTACCCCGAACCAAAGACCAGGCCGGCGAAATGAGCGAGCGGCTGACGTCCTACGGCGCCCTGCCGGTCGAGGTGCCGACGATCGCCGTCGAACCGCCGCGCAGCCCGGCGCAGATGGAACGCGCGGTCAAAGGCCTGGTCGACGGCCGGTTCCAATGGGTCGTGTTCACCTCCACCAACGCCGTGCGCGCGGTGTGGGAGAAGTTCGGCGAGTTCGGCCTGGATGCCCGGGCGTTCTCCGGAGTGAAGATCGCCTGTGTGGGCGAGTCGACTGCCGACCGGGTTCGCGCTTTCGGGATCAGCCCGGAGCTGGTCCCGGCCGGGGAACAGTCCTCGCTGGGCCTGCTGGACGAATTCCCGCCCTACGACAGCATTTTCGATCCGGTCAACCGGGTGTTGCTGCCGCGCGCTGACATCGCCACCGAGACGCTGGCCGAGGGGCTGCGCGAGCGTGGCTGGGAGATCGAGGACGTGACGGCCTACCGCACGGTGCGGGCCGCTCCGCCGCCGGCGGCCACCCGCGAGATGATCAAGACGGGCGGTTTCGACGCGGTCTGCTTCACCTCGAGTTCTACGGTGCGCAATCTGGTCGGTATCGCCGGTAAGCCGCACGCGCGGACCATCATCGCCTGCATCGGACCCAAGACCGCCGAAACGGCCGCCGAGTTCGGGCTCCGGGTGGATGTCCAACCCGAGACTGCCGCGGTGGGTCCGCTGGTGGACGCGCTGGCCGAGCACGCCGCCCGGCTGCGCGCCGAAGGAGCCCTGCCCCCGCCTCGCAAGAAGAGTCGCCGGCGCTAGTGGTGCACGCGGAGGGATGCTAGTGGCGGGCCGCCACTGATGGGCGCCTACCCGCGGCAGCGGCCGCGCCGGCTCCGCTCGACTGCGGCGATGCGCCGCTTGGTAGCGCAGACCTCCTTGGAGCCAAGGCATTTGGTGCTGCCGATGTTCGTCGCCGACGGTATCGAAGAGCCGCGCCCGATCGCGTCGATGCCGGGGGTGATGCAACACACCCGCGATTCGCTGCGCAGCGCCGCCGCGGACGCCGTTTCCGCCGGGGTGGGCGGCCTGATGTTGTTCGGGGTGCCCCGTGACACGTCGAAGGACCCCGTCGGCTCGGCCGGTACCGATCCCGACGGCATTCTCAACGCGGCCCTGCGCGACTTGGCCAAGGATCTCGGGGACGCGACGGTGCTGATGGCCGAAACCTGCCTGGACGAGTTCACCGACCACGGACACTGCGGGGTGCTCGATGACCGGGGCCGTGTCGACAACGACGCGACCGTGGCCCGCTACGTCGAATTGGCGGTCGCGCAGGCGCAGGCCGGCGCCCATGTGGTGGGACCGAGCGGGATGATGGACGGCCAGGTGGGTGCGATCCGCGACGGGCTGGACGAGGCCGGCTACGCCGACGTGGTGATTTTGGCCTACGCGGCCAAGTTCGCCTCGGCGTTCTATGGCCCCTTCCGAGAAGCGGTGAGCTGCAGCCTGTCCGGGGATCGGCGCACCTACCAGCAGGAACCGGGCAACATGCGGGAGGCGCTGCGCGAGGTCGAGCTGGATCTGGACGAAGGTGCCGACATCGTGATGATCAAACCCGCTTTGGGGTATCTGGACGTCGTCGCCGCGGCCGCAGACATTTCCCCGGTGCCGGTGGCCGCCTATCAGGTCTCGGGGGAGTACGCGATGATTTGTGCGGCGGCGGCCAACAGCTGGATCGACCAGCGGGCCGCGGCCCTGGAGTCGCTGACCAGCATCCGGCGTGCCGGGGCCGATATCGTGCTCACCTATTGGGCCGCCGATGCAGCGAGTTGGCTGTCGTGACGGAGGCTCACATGACATCAGCGGGGGAACCCAAGACGTTGTTCTACGAATCCGGCGCCTCTTGGTATTGGCTGCTGGCCGGCCCGTTCTCGGCGCTGTCGTTGATCTTGATCGAGAAGTCCACCGGCGCCGGCATCCAGTTGATCACCCCAGTGATCTTCCTGGTCCTGGTGTCGGTATTCGTCGGCATTCAGGTGAAGGCGGCGCGAATCCACACCTCGGTGGAGCTGACCGAAGAATCCCTACGTCAGGGCACCGAGACCATCCTGGTGTCCGAAATCGTGAGGGTGTTCCCCGAACCCGAGAACTCCGTCGCATCTGGAAAGTCGCTGGCCAAGTGGCAGTCGGCGCGGGCGCTTGGTGAGTTGGCCGGGGTACCACGCGGCCGGGTCGGCATCGGCATCAAGCTCACCGGCGGACGCACCGCGCAGGCCTGGGCGCGTCGGCATCGCCATCTGCGTGCGGCGCTGACTCCATTGGTGCAGGAACGAGTCGGGCCTACCCAGGTCGACCGCGGCGCTGGCGACGACGCCGAGACGGCACTGTGAACCCCCGCAACCGGGCCGTGATTGAGCTGGCTCTGGCCCTCGTCGCGGTGTGGGCCACCGCGGCGAGCTGGCTACAGACCACCTCAACGGTGGCGGTCGCTCCCGTTACCGCAGGTCAACCCGTCACGACGTCGGTGATCTATCACCCGCAGCAATTGGTGCCGACCCTGGCCCTGGCGACCCTGGCAGGGGTGCTCGCGGTCGTGGGAGTCTGCCGGTTGCGGCGGGCGCGACAATCGCCCAGTGCGCCTGCCGACAACAGCTCGGATCTCGCGCGCTAAGCGGTTTTTCGGACCAGCGACAACATTAGCTGACGGTGAATGCTGTTGGCCTGAGCCAGGTCGCGCAGCGCCTCGTGCACCGAGCTCCGAGTTGGCTCAATTGGAGGACGGGTCGGCAGCAGTGAGGGTGTGGTCGCCGGCCTTGATCTTGACCGTGCGGGTCCCCACCCGCCACGACGGACGCTGGCCGTAGCCAAGGTTTGCCGCCACCGGCGTTGGGCCTAGATCGGCATCCGCCGCTTGACGGTGGCATAGGAGATCGGCCGGACCCCGATCTCGGTGAGCACTCGTTCGGTGTCGATCATGGTGCTGGGCCCAATGATCCGCGCCATCACGAAACACGTTGTCGCTATAGATGGTTGAGTCGAACCCTAGGATCCGGTAAGACGCGCACAGGCCGTTTCGCAGATGTCTTCTTGGGTCACTTGTGTGTCACTGGAGGAAGTTTTTGAGGTGGTTGGTGTAGGTGGGGGTGTGGTTGGGGTGGAGGAGTTGGTGGTGTGTGCAGTTGGTTGAGTGGGTTGTGGTGGGGCCGGTGAGGTGTGGTTGCCAGGCCTGGAGGAGGTATGCGGCTTTGGTGTGGGTGCTTTCGTAGGTGGGGTGGTTGGGGGGTGGGGTGTGTTCGGCGGCGATGAGCAGGGTGGGGCCGGTGTAGGTGTGGGGTTGGTGGTGTTGGTAGAGGGTGATGTTGTGGTTGTGGTTGTGGTTGTGGTTGTGGTTGGTGGTTGGTGGTGAGGTGGTGTAGCTGGTCGTCGGGGATGGTGGTGTGGTGGTGGCCGAGCAGTGTTTGCAGGGTTTGGCGGTTGTTGCGGGGGGTGATTGTTGGGTCGGTGTTGGTGTCGAGGGTGGGTAGTGAGTCGAGCAGGATGAGTCGGGTGTCGGTGTGGCCGCGGTGGTGTAGTTCGATGGCGATTTGGTGGGCGAGGACACCGCCGAAGGACCAGTCGAGGAGGTGGTAGGGGCCGGTGGGGTGGGTGTTTTGGATGCGGGTGGCGTAGTTGCGGGCCATGGCTTGGAGGGTGTGGGGTGGGGTTTCGTCGGCGTTGAGGGTTTGGTTGATGCCGATGAGGGGGTTGGTGAGGTGGGTGGCGAGGGTTTGGTAGGGCCAGCTGATGCCGCTGGTGGCGTGGATGCAGAACAGGGGTGTGCCGGTGCCGGTGTGCAGGGTTTGGATGGGGGGATGGTGGCGGGTTGGGCTTGGGTGTCGATTCGGTGGGCGAGGGTGGTGATGGTGGGGGTGTCGAAGATGTCGGCGACGCGCAGGTCGGTGTGCAGGGTGGTGTTGGTGGCGGCGATTAGGCGCATCGCCGACAGGGAGTCTCCACCCAGATCAAAGAAAGAGTCGGCGGCGCTGACCCGGTCCTCCACACCCAGGATTTGGGCGTAGAGGCTGGCCAGGGTTTCTTCCACCGGGCCTTGCGGCGCGACATAAGCCTGCGCGCTAGTGGTGTAGTCGGGGGCGGGCAAAGCGCGGCGGTCGAGTTTGCCGTTGACCGTCAACGGTAGTTCGTCGATCAGCATGAAGGCGGCCGGAACCATATACGCCGGCAACACCTGGCTCAACGAGGCGCGGATGTCGGCGGTGTCGAGCCCGGTCCCCGTGGTGGTGGTGTAGTAGGCGACCAGCCGGGTTTGGCCGGGGGCGTCGTCGCGGGCGATGACCACCGCCTGCTCGACCCCGTCGAGGGCGGCTAGGGCGGCGGTGACTTCGCCGCATTCGATGCGGTAGCCGCGGATTTTGACTTGTTCGTCGGCGCGGCCCAGGTATTGCAGTTGCCCGTCGGGGCCTCAACAGACGAGGTCGCCGGTGCGATACATCCGCGACCCGGCCGACCCGTACGGGCAGGCGACAAACCGGGCCGCACTCGACGCGCCGCGGCGCCAATAGCCGACACCGACCCCGGCACCGGCACCGGCACCGGCACCGGCGACATACAACTCACCCACCACCCCGGGCGGGACTGGGCGCAGCCAGCTGTCGAGGACGAATACCCCGGCCCCGGACACGGGTGCGCCGATGGGCACCACTGTGTCCGCGGGGTGTAGGGGGTTGCTGATCGTGGTGCACATGGTGGTTTCGGTGGGGCCGTAGGCGTTGAGCAGGGTGTGCTCGGTGGCCCAGTGGTGGGCGAGGTCGATCGGGCAGGACTCTCCCACGGTGATGACGGTGGTTGCCTCTAACCCGTGATCGGGGAGTTGGGCTAATGCTGAGGGGGTGTGGGTGAGCACACTGACGTGTTCGTCGATGAGCAGGGTGTGGAAGTCCTCGGGTGAGGTGACGATGTGTTCGGGCACGACCACGACCCGTCCGCCGCTGAGGAGGGCGCCGAGGATTTCCCAGACGGAGACGTCGAAGGCGTAGGAGTGCCATTGCGACCAGACCGCGTTGGTGGGGATGTCGAGATCGAGTTGGGTGGTCAGGGTGGTGGCGTTGTGGTGGGTGATGGCCACGCCTTTGGGGGTTCCGGTGGTGCCGGAGGTGTAGATCAGGTACGCCAGGTCGTGGGGGTTGGGTGGGGGTAGTGGGGTGGTGGGGTAGTCATCGAGGTTGGTGAGGGTGTCGAGGGTGATCACCGGAACACCACTGCCGGTGCCGGTGCTGGTGGGGAGGTGGGTGGTCAGTTCGGTGGTGGTCAGTACTGCGGTGGGGGTGGTGTCGGTGAGCATGAACGCGATACGCGTTGGGGGGTGGTGGGGGTCGATGGGTAGGTAGGCGGCCCCGGTTTTGAGGACGGCCAGGATGGCGTGGTCGCTGCGCGGTAGCAGCAGCGCAACGACCGCACCCGCTCGAGCCCCGTGGGTGGTGGTGAGGTGGTGGGCGAGTTGGGTGCTGGCCGTATCGAGGTCGTGGTAGGTCCAGGTGTGGTCTTCGAAGGTGAGGGCCGGGGCGTGGGGGTGGGTGGCGACGATGTTGGTGAAGGCAGCGGGAATCGAGATCGCCGTGGTGGTGGGAGCGGTGAGGGTGGGGTGGTTGCCCCAGGTGTGTAGTTGGGTGTGTTCGGTGTCGGTGAGTAGGTCGAGGTGGTGCAGGGGTTGGTCGGGGTGGGTGGTGAAGGTGGTGAGGGTGTGGTGCAGGCGGGTGGCCAGGGTTTCGATGGTGGTGGGGTTATAGACGTCGGTGCGGTATTCGATGGTGCCGGTCAGGGCCGGTGCCGTGTCGGGGCTGGTGGGGTGTTCGCCCACGGAGATGACCAGGTCCATGCGGGCGGTGTGGGTGGCGACCGGATACGGGCTGATCCGGGCCTGACCCAGGCGCATTTCAGCACCGTCGTTGGTGTGTTGGGTCCAGGGGTGGTTTTGGAAGGCGAGCATGACCTGGATGAGGGGGTGGTGGGTGCGGAAGCGGGTGGGTTGAAGGTGTTCGACGAGGAGTTCGAAGGGCACGTGTTGGTGTTCGAACGCGGTCAGGCTGTCCTCGCGGATGTGGGCCAGTAGGTCGGTGGGGGTGTCTGCGGGGTGGGTGTGGGTGCGTAGCACCAGGGTGTTGACGAAGAACCCGATCAGTTCATCGAGGTGGGGGTGGGTGCGTGCGGCGATCGGGACGCCGATGGCGATGTCGTTGGTGTCGGCGAGGGTGGCTAGGACCACGGTCAGGGCGGCGTGGATGACCATGAAGACCGAGACGTGGTGGGTGTGGGCCAGGGTGTGGATTGCGGTGGTTAGTTCCGGGGGGCCAGCTGAATTAGTGGCTGGCGCCGCGGTAGTCGGCGATCGGGGGGTAGGGGCGGTCGGTGGGCAGGGGCAGGTGTTCGGGGAGTCCGGCCAGGGTGTGCTGCCAGTAGGCCAGGTCGGTGGCCAGCAGGCTGGCCGGGTCGTGGGGGTCGCCGAGGAGTTGGTGGTGCCACAGGGTGTAGTCGGCGTAGTGCACCGGCAACGGCACCCACACCGGCGGGTGCCCGGCGGTGCGGGCGGTGTAGGCGGTGTCGAGGTCGCGGGCCAGCGGGCCCAGCGACCAGCCGTCGGCGGCGATGTGGTGGATCAGCAGTACCAGCACGTGCTGGTGGTCGGCGGTGTGCAAGATGGTGGCGCGGATCGGGATCTCGGCGGCTAGATCGAAGTGGTAGTTGGTGGCTTCGTCGATGGCGGTGTGCAGGTGTTGGGGTGTCCACCCGCGGGCATCCACGACCTGCCAGAAGACTTCGGCTTGGTTGGGGGTGAGGATGTCTTGGTAGCCGATCCCCTCGCTCGTGGTGCTGAAGCGGGTGCGCAGGGTTTCGTGGCGGGTGATCAGATCGTCGAGTGCGGCTCGGAGTGCCTCGGTGTCCAGCGGGCCGTCCAGGTGCAGGACGACCGGGATGTTGTAGACCGCCGAGGGGCCTTGAAGCTGTTCAAGAAACCACAGCCGGGACTGGGCAAACGACAACGGCACCCGTGGCGGGCGCTCACCGGCGATCAATGGCAGCTGAGCGACCGGGTCGGCCCCGACACGGTGGGCTAGCCCGGTGATGGTGGGGGCTTCGAACACATCAGCAACGCGCAGACCGGCGTGCAGGGTGGTGTTGGCGGCGGCGACCAAACGCATGGCTGAGACGGAGTCTCCACCCAGGTCAAAGAAGGAGTCGGCGGCGCTGACCCGGTCACTACCGCCGAGGATCTGGGTGTAGAGGCTGGCCAGGGTTTCTTCCACCGGGCCTTGCGGCGCCACATAAGCCTGCGCGCTAGTGGTGTAGTCGGGGGCGGGCAGGGCGCGGCGGTCGAGTTTGGCGTTGACCGTCAACGGTAGTTCGTCGATCACCACGAAGGCGGCCGGAACCATATACGCCGGCAGGACCTCACTTAGCCGGTCCCGCAGCCACGCCGTATCGATCCCACCGCCACCGATGGTGGTGGTGTAGTAGGCCACCAGCCGGGGTTGGCCGGTGTCGGTGTGGGCGATCACCACCGCCTGCTCCACCCCATCGAGTGCGGTCAGGGCGGCGGTGACTTCTCCGCATTCGATGCGGTAGCCACGGATTTTGACTTGGTCATCAGCGCGGCCCAGATATTGCAGTTGCCCATCAGGGCCCCAACAGACGAGCTCGCCGGTGCGATACATCCGCGACCCGGCTGCCCCGAACGGGCAGGCGACAAACCGGGCCGCACTCAACCCGCCGCGGCGCCAATAGCCGACACCCACACCGGCACCGGCACCGGCACCGGCACCGGCGACATAAAACTCACCCACCACCCCGGGTGGCACCGGACGCAGCCACCTGTCGAGGACGAACACCCCGGCCCCGGGCACGGGTGCGCCGATGGGCACCACAGTGGCGCCGGCGTGCAGCGGGGGTGCGGCGGTGAGGTAGATCGTGGCTTCGGTGGGGCCGTAGGCGTTGATCAGGGTTCGCCCCGGAGCCCTGCGCGCGCATGTGCCTGTGGTCTTGGTTTTGCAGGGTTTCTACGGGGAATCGCTGATGTTGCACCGCTTTTTCGATCCGGGCATGGGTGTGTCTGCAGAACTGGGCGATGCTGGATCCCGGTGTGGAGATCAACGTTAACGGGACAGTGCCCACCATCAACCCGGTGAAGGTCATTGACTCAGGTTCGACACGGCGGCTCACCGGGAAATCGATGACAACCTCAGAGTGGTGATCGCACCACTTCCCGACCAGCAGCGCGCACGCCGCGGTTAATATCGCCGATCGGCGCACTCCTAGCGCCCGGCAAAGTTTCTGCACCCCGGTGACGATCGCGGGATTCAGCTGCACCGGCGCGGAAACGCCGTCGCTTTCGGTGTTGTCGTCTAGGGGGCTGACCAGGGCTCCGGCGTTCCCTGGGTTGCTCATGAACACCGAAAACGCGATGGAGCCGGTAAATACCAAGCCCGGCGACAAGGGCCACGCCCATGACAGCAAGCAGCAGCCACATTCGTCTCACAACGCTGGTAACCGGAATCATCCTCACCCTCGTGTTCCGCCACCGGGTCACAAAATCGCCCGCGCGACCAAAAACACCGGCCGCGGCTGGACCCTTAAAAAGGGGCTCGGCTGAGACCGCCCATCACGCGGGCCTGTACCGCCCAATATTCTCCATATGCGTCGCTATCAGATATCTCGTTGCGCTAACTAGCGTAGACGCTAATGGCGACCTGCTGAAGCATTTCGGATTTCCGCACGCGGCACCTCGCGCGCGGGATTTAGGTGCAACCCAACGGCTTGCCCGATGGCAACCGTTGTCTGCCGGCCCGGCTTGCGGCGGCCGTCACGTCCAGGCGGCACTTCCCCACCCATCGGCGCTTCGCGCTAGGCCCCAAAATGCCTCGACGGGGCCATCAACCGTCGCTCTAAGCACTGCGCCGGAAGCGGCATCGGATGCGCAGCAACCCCAGCCGCTATCGATGGCCCGCACTGCCCCACAACGACGCGTTCCACGCTTATTTCAGCGGTCCGTGAATTAGCCATCGGATGTCACCGCCGAATGAATTAGGGAGCGCAATGATTCGGGGGCAAGGTTGACGATTCAACGCTTGTAGAGCACACTGTTCAGCGTCTGCGACAGGCCGCTCGGTCAACTCTAAAAAAATTCCACGGTCATCGGTCGCAACTCAATTGGGCGAAAGGGACAACATCGATGCGTGTATCGACCGACCATCGAGTAATCACCAGGTGGGCGCCAAAGTCATGCTACCGCGCGGCGGCCGACGATTTCTTGGCGGCGGCAATTAGCCTCGGTTTTCTGGACTCCAATGCCATCTGTGGCTCACTGGCTAAAGACGATGTAATACCCGGATGGAGCGACCTGAATATCGTGTGCATCGCCCGAGACGATGCGCCAAGCGGGGAGACGCTGGGTGAACTCAACCGCATCGTCAAAGACCTCACCGAGCGCACCGCCATCGGAATTGGGTTTGACCTCGTGTGGCGCACAGAATTCGACCGGTCATCAAAAATCGGCGGTCGACCACTGGCGATGACGTACGAAGTCGCTCAATGCGGAGAGTTCCATATCAACCCGGCACCGTTTGCTGCCGCCGCGCCGATGCATACCGTCGTCGAAAAACTTCGACAGGAACGCGCTGTACTGCTGCTCGCGGAGATGCATAACTGGCGGCGGGCATGCTTTGCGGACGACGAGCCCGAAACCAACAAGCTCGCCGTGAAGACGCTTCTGAAGATGCTCAAGCAATGCGTCAGCCCCTACCCCGGGAGTTGCTTCACCCATGCCGCGAACCTCACCCGGCTGCCGCGAGACATCCCTGACATCGCTCGCGAAGCATTCCTGATGGCGGTGGAGACACGCGCCACGTGGGGGCAGAATCGCGACATCGACCAAGCCCGATCCGCAATCCTGAGCCTGCTGTTGACTGAGATCGATGCGCTCGATCTCATCGGGTCTTTTTATTCGCCTCAGTCATCAGAAAATTGATGCCGATCTATTTCTGTCGGCGATACGAAAGTGCATGATAGAACGGACACCCGCCAGCGAGCGACGGAGCCCATCGGACTCACATCGGTGCCGCAAAATATGCCGGACCAAAAAGCAGTTTCCCGTCGGCCGACCTCTTCCACTAAATGACAGGTCCCGAAGTTTTTTCCTCACCGAAGTTCAGGAATCACGCTTTCACGTCTTGGCATGATCGCCTCGGACATACGGAATCGAGAAATATCAGGGAAAATGATCTGCGCATCGCGCATTTTGCGTGAGCCTCTGGCCAGAACGGCCGATCCGCCACCTACGGTCACGCGGCTGACGGAATCGGCCGAACGCCCAAAATTCGGGACCAGCACCGATAGGTTATTGCCATCTACCACTATTAACCAGCGATACAGTGCCCATCCGATATTGACGGGCCCGAAGGAAACCATGTCATATGTGATCGCGGCCCCGGAATTGCTGGCAGGCGCAGCTACGGACTTGGCGGGTCTCGGCTCGACGCTGCAGATCGCCAACCGGGCCGCCGCCGCCACGATCACCGGCGTGCCGGCCGCCGGCGCGGACGACGTCTCAGCCGCACTGGCGGCGGTGTTTTCCGGCCACGCCCTGGATTATCAAGCCCTGAGCGCCCAGATGGCCGGGGTGCACCAACGGTTCGTACAGGCGTTGACCGCCAGCGGGAGCTCCTATGCGGCCGCCGAGGCCGCCAACACCAACCCGCTACAGGGCGTCGAAGAACACCTGCTCGGCGTGCTCAACTCCCCCACCCAAGCCCTGTTGGGCCGCCCCCTGATCGGTGACGGCGCCGCCGGCGCCCCCGGACAGGACGGCGGCGACGGTGGACTGCTCTTGGGCAACGGCGGCGCCGGCGGAACCGGCTCCGCGGCGAACGCCGACGGTGGCAACGGCGGGGCGGCCGGACTCATCGGCAACGGCGGCGCCGGCGGAACCGGCTACAGCCCGACCACCGGTTCCGGCGCGGTCGGAGGCGATGGCGGGGCCGGCGGCTCCGGCGGAATCGGCGGCGTCGGTGGCAGCGGCACCATCGGCGCTCCCAGCGGTCACGGGGGTAGCTGTGGTCTCGGCGGTGGCACTGGGCTATTTGGCCAAGGCGGCGCCGGCGGCAACGGCGGGCAGGGCGGAGGGGAAAACTTCGCCTCGACCGCTGGGGCAGGAGGGCCCGCCGGCACCGGCGGGCACGGCGGCTGGCTCTACGGCAACGGTGGAGCCGGCGGTATCGGCGGGGCCGGCGGGGTCGTTGGTAGCTCCGAGGGCGGCGTGGACGGCGGAGTCGGCGGCAGCGGCGGCAGCGGCGGCGCTACCGGGCTGCTCGGCAACGGCGGGGCCGGAGGAACCGGCGGACAGGGCGGCGGCGGTGGCCGAGGGTTTGACGGCTCCCTCGGTGCTGGTGGCACCGGGGGCACCGGCGCCGTCGGCGGGTCCGGAGGGTGGCTCGTGGGCGACGGCGGGACCGGCGGCGACGGCGGGGGTGCGCCCGGCGCGCTACGGGTAGCGCTCGGTAACCAATCGCGTGCGGGTTCGCCCGCCCGGATCAGAGCAGCTGCTCGACCCTGATTGGCAAGTCGGTGACCCGTTTTCCGGTGGCATTGAATACCGCGTTGGCGATCGCCGCGGGCACCGCAATGATCACCAACTCGCCGAGTCCCTTCACCCCGATCGGGTCGGCGATGGTGTCCTGTGCGGGCAGAAAACTTGCGTCCAGCGCGGGAACGTCGGCGTTGACCGGGACCAGGTAATCCGAGATGTTCGCGTTGACGACGCGACCGTCTCGGTAATCCAACTCGGTCCCTTCCAACAGAGCCATCCCTATTCCGCCGATCATGCCTCCGATTGCCTGGCTGTGCGCGAGTTTGGGATTGATCACCCGGCCCGCGTCGTAGCAGGCATGGATGCGGCGGATCCGCACCGTAGGCAGCAATGCGTCGATGGCGACTTCGGCGAATACGGCTCCGTAGGCGTAGGTGGAGTATCGCTTGCCGGCATCATCGGGTGTCCAGGTGTGTTCGGATTCCAGGGCTGGCCAGCCACGCCTGCGCAGCAGATCCTGATACGACTCGCCCCGCGCCGGCCCGTCCGTGGCGACCGTGGAAAACATGTGGCCGTTGGTTACCATCACGTCTTCCGGGCGCAGGCCCGCCAGCGGCGATTGCGGGTCAGTCACCGCCGCACGAATGAACTTGTCGCGCAGCATATTTGCGACAGTGAACACAGCCGAGCCCACGCTTGCCGTAGTCCGCGAGGCCGAGTGCGCCGGCGCCGGCGGGAAGCGGCTGTCGCCCAGTGAGAATCGCACCCGCTGCAACGGCAGGCCGAGCGCATCCGCGGCAATCTGGGTCATCGAGGTGTAGGTCCCCGGTCCCATGTCGCTGGCGGCGCTGCACACCTCGGCAGTGCCGTCCGCCGAGATCCTTGCGATGGCCGCGCACTTACTGCGATAGGTGAAGTACGCCGCGGTCGCCATCCCGATACCGACAAAGGAATCGCCGTCGCGGTTGGCTCCGGGGATGCTGTTTCGGCGGTGCCATCCGAAGTCGGTGGAGCCCTGCTTGATGCAATCGACCAGCCGCCTGGTGGAAAAGGGCAAGCCGTTGATCTGGTCGATTCGAGGTTCGTTGCGCAAGCGCAACTCGATGGGGTCGATGCCCAGGCGGTGCGCGAGATCGTCCATGGTGGACTCGAGCGCAAACGTTCCGGTGACCGCACCGGGTCCCCGCATGAACCACGGCAGGTTGATATCGAGTGGCACCACGCGGTATGTCGAACTCATGTTGGGGACCTGGTACATCAGCTGCGGGCTGCGCACGATGCCGTCTTCATAGATGCCGTACTGCGCGGTTTCCGTGCGCCCTTCGTGGATCATCGCCATCAGGCGCCCGGAGGGGTCTGCGCAATCGCCATGCGTTGGCGGCTGGTCGGCCGGAAACCGACCGAGCTGTACATCTGTTTTCGCGTCAGCACCAGCTTGACCGGCAGCTGCATTCGGCGCGCGGCGAACGCGGTCAGCAGTTGATGCGGCCACATGCGGCCGGCGCTACCGAACGCGCCACCAACAAATGGCGAGATCAGCCGCACCCGCTCTTCGGACATCCCGAATGCCCGGGCATAGGACCGCCGCGCTCCGTTGATGTGTTGGACCTTGTCCCAGAGTGTGAGCCGGTCGCCATCCCATTTGGCGATGGTGGCGGGCAATTCCACCGCGTTGTGGTTGTTGCGGGCGATGCTGAAATTGAGGTCGCTGATCCCCGCAGCGCGGATCATCACCTGATCGGGGGTGCCGCGAACGTAGTCGGCGATGAGTCGGCCGGGATAGCCGACTGCCTGCGGCGCATCGATATCGGTTAGCTGCGGCCACGTTGAGTAGCTGACGTCGACCAGCGATACCGCGTGCGCCGCAGCCTCATGCGTGGTGGCGACCACCACGGCGATCGGCTGTCCAAAGAAGAAGACCTGGCCGGTGCCGAAGGGCAGACGCACCCCGGTGAAATCGGTGAGCACCGCAAGCACGCCAGGCTGGCGCATGGCGGCTCCGGTGGCGATGTGGTCGACGGCACCGCGCGCCACCGTGCTGCAGACCAACGCCGCATACACCAACCCGGGAATCGGGTGGTCGGCCGCGTAGCGGGCTTTTCCGGTCACCTTCAGCGGGCCGTCCACCCGGTTGATCGGCTGGCCACTGATGCCTCCGGCGGCGGAGAAGGCGTGGGTCATGGCATTGCCGCCACGACCGTCAGCTGCTTTTCGACGACGCGCTTGAGCAGCTCTACCTTGAAGCGGTTCTCGCTCAAGGGTTTTGCCCCAATGGCCGAGAGCGCGGCGGCGCGGCGGAACAGATCCGCATCCGATGGGCGGCCCCGAAGCGCGGCTTCGACCGCCGGCAGGCGCCACGGCACGGTGCCCACCCCGCCGGCGGCCACCCGCGCGGTGCGTATGGTGCCGGCGGCGATGTCGAGTGCCACGGCTGCGGACACCAGCGCGAACTGGTACGACTCACGGTCGCGCACCTTGAGATATCCGGACCGGTGCAGCTGGGGCCCGACCGGAATCTCGATGGCAACCAGCAGCTCACCCGGGTGCAGGTTGTGTTCCCAGTGCGGAGAGTCACCCGGATGGCGATATAACTCCGCGAGCCCAAACCTCCGATGTCCAGCGATCTGGCGAGTCAGCACAACGGCGTCTAGTGCCACCAATGCCACCGCGAGGTCGGAGGGATGGGTTGCGCAACAGTGTTGGCTGGCGCCGAAGATTGCGTGCGTTCGGTTGCGGCCCTCGATTGCCGCACAGCCGGCATCGGGACCACGTCGGTTACATGCGGCCGAGACGTCGCGGAAATACAGACACCTCGGGCGCTGCAACAGATTGCCGCCGATCGATGCCATATTGCGCAACTGCGCCGAAGCGCTGAGCTCCAAGGCTTGGCTGACCATCGGAACTTGTTGCCGGACAACGGGATGAGCCGCCAGATCCGACATTCGCACCAGGGATCCAACACGGATCACTCCGGGCTGCACGTCGATCGACTGGTAGGGCAGCGCATTGATATCCACCAACGAATCGGGACGTTCGACCGTCTCACGCATCAGGTCGACCAGAGTGGTACCGCCGGCTATGTAACGGCCACCGGCCGCGGCTGCCCGCAACGCGGACTGCTCGTCGGAGGCCTTGCTGTAGCGAAACGGAAACACGGATTAGTCGTCTCGAGCCACCGATGCGACAGCTTTGACGATGTTCGGGTAGGCACCGCAACGACAGAGATTGCCACTCATCCACTCGCGTATTTCCGCGGGTGAACCCGCGTGACCTTCGGCGATACACGCGACGCCGGACATGATCTGACCTGGGGTGCAGTACCCGCACTGCAACGCGTCCTCATCGATGAAGGCCTGCTGCAGCGGATGCAGCCGGCCGTCCGGGCCGGCCGAACCTGTTAGCCCCTCGATCGTGGTGATCTGTGCGCCGTCGTGCATGACCGCCAGAGCCAGGCAGGAGTTGATGCGGCGACCGTCAACCAGCACCGTGCACGACCCGCACGCGCCCTGATCGCAGCCCTTCTTCGTTCCCGGCAGCCCCGCTCGCTCCCGCAGCATGTCCAGCAAGCTGGTGCGGTTATCGACGGCGATCTCCCGATGCTCACCATTGATCTGAAGGCGCACCACAGCGGTGTGGCCATCGCCCTGGTGGACGCGTTCGGATCCGGGGATGGCAGTGACAGCCGCGACGGCGCCCCCCACCGCAACGGAGGTACCCACGAACGTCCGGCGGTTGACTCGTAACCCGAGTCCGTCATCCACGGATTTACTCTAGAACGGGTAGATCGGTGCGCATCGCCAGATCGAAATCTCGGCCATCCGCCGCACTGTTTACCGGGCAGCGTTAGCTGTCCCCCAGGTAGCTCGGACGGTTGCCAACCGTTGCCGGATAGGGTTGAGATCGGCCGCAGCAAGTCATCGGCCGGTACCGCGATTCCGGGAGGTTTCTGATGGCTTCCTCTGACCTGGGCAGCTCGAGCGGCGGCGGTCATTTTGACCTGGAGTCGCTGGCCGAGAATGCCAGCGCCACCCGAGCGCTAGCGGATATGACGGTCCCCACCGAAGGCTCGGCCGCTGACCCGCAGCCACCGATCGATCTGACCGCCGCCGCATTCTTCGACGTGGACAACACCCTGGTGCAAGGCTCGTCCGCGGTGCACTTCGGCCGGGGCCTGGCCGCCCGCCACTACTTCACCTACCGCGACGTGCTGGGCTTCGTCTATGCCCAGGCCAAGTTCCAGCTGCTCGGCACCGAAAACAGCGAAGACGTCGCCGCCGGCCGCCGCAAAGCACTCGCCTTCATAGAAGGCCGCTCGGTCGACGAACTGCTGAACCTCGGCGAGGAGATCTATGACGAGATCATCGCGGACAAGATCTGGCCTGGCACCCGCGAGCTCGCGCAGATGCATCTTGATGCCGGCCAGCAGGTGTGGCTGATCACGGCCACGCCCTACGAGCTCGCCGCGACCATCGCCCGCCGGCTGGGGCTGACCGGTGCCCTGGGCACCGTTGCGGAGTCCGTCGACGGGGTGTTCACCGGACGGCTGGTCGGTGAGATCCTGCACGGCACCGGCAAGGCTCATGCGGTGCGCTCGCTGGCGATCCGGGAGGGTCTGAACCTCAAACGCTGCACCGCATATTCGGATAGCTACAACGACGTGCCAATGCTGTCGCTGGTGGGCACCGCAGTCGCCATCAACCCCGACGCCCGGTTACGTAGCCTGGCCCGCGAACGAGGATGGGAAATCCGGGACTTCCGCACCGCTCGTAAAGCCGCCCGGATCGGGGTGCCCTCGGCCCTTGCTCTGGGCGCGGCGGGCGGCGCGTTGGCAGCACTGGCGTCTCGACGGCAATCACGCTGATAAGCTGCGCCGCTGAGCATATATTCGAGCAGAGAGCAAAGGGCATGACAGTCCCCCCAGAAGCCGCAGGACTCATCGGCAAGCACTACCAGGCACCGGACTACTTCGTGGTTGGCCGCGAGAAGATCCGGGAATTCGCAACCGCGATCCAAGACGAGCACCCATCGCACTCCGATGAGGCCGCCGCAGCCGAGTTGGGTTACCCCGAGCTGGTCGCCCCGTTGACCTTCCTGGCAATTGCAGGGCGTCGGGTGCAGCTGGAGATCTTCAATAAATTCAATATTCCGATCAACATCGCCCGGGTCTTCCATCGGGACCAGAAGTTCCGCTTCTACCGGCCCATCGTGACCGGCGACAAGCTGTACTTCCACACCTATCTCGACTCTGTCCTGGAGTCTCACGGGACGGTGATAGCCGAAATCCGCAGCGAGGTCACCGACGACGAGGGCAAGCCGGTGGTGACGAGTGTGGTCACGATGTTGGGCGAGGCGGCCCATCACGAGGCCGAAGCGGATGCCGCTGTGGCGGCGATTGCATCCATCTAGGAGGGCCAGTAGGGTCCGGTTGATGGGGAAAAGGGGCGACCAACCTTCTCTTCCGGACCAGCTCTCGCCACCTGTCGAGGCGGTCCAATCGCACTACGACCGCTCAAACGAGTTCTTCAAGCTTTTCCTCGATCCATCGATGACCTACAGCTGTGCCTACTTCGAGCGTCCCGACATGACGCTGGAACAGGCTCAGTACGCCAAGCGCAAACTTTCACTGGACAAGCTCAACCTCGAGCCCGGCATGACGCTGCTCGACATCGGCTGCGGCTGGGGCTCGACCATGCGCCACGCGATCGAGGAGTACGACGTCAACGTCATCGGCTTGACGCTCAGTGAGAATCAACTTGTCCACGACGAGCGCAAGTTCGCTGACATGGACAGCCCTCGGCACAAAGAGGTGCGGCTGCAGGGCTGGGAACAATTCGACGAACCGGTCGACCGCATCGTGTCGCTGGGCGCCTTCGAACACTTTGCCGACGGCGCCGGTGACGCTAGCTGGGAGCGGTATGACCGCTTCTTTAAGATGTGCTACAACGTGCTGCCCGATGACGGCAGGATGCTGCTGCACACGATCATCGTGCCCGACGCCAAGGAAGCCAAGGAACTTGGTTTGACGGCGCCGATGAGCCTGATGCGCTTCATCAAGTTCATCCTGACCGAGATCTTCCCCGGCGGGCGGCTACCCCAGATTCCGCAGATCGATGAGTATTCGTCGAGGGCGGGTTTCAAGGTTGAGCGGTATCACCGGATTGGGTCGAATTACGTTCCGACACTGAACTCTTGGGCTCAGGCGCTGCAGGCCAACCAGGAAAAGGCCATTGAACTGCAGGGCCAAGAGGTCTACGACATCTATATGCACTACCTGACGGGCTGCTCGGACCTGTTCCGCGACCACTACACCGACGTTTGCCAGTTCACGATGGTCAAGTAGCTGGCCCGCCCACCAAGGTAGCGGTGCAGCGTCGGTGACGTGGCCGCGCGAGGTCAGCCGAAGAAGACGTTGCGCCGCCCGGCCAGCAACCGGTACAACGTTTGCTGGATCGTCTCACGGACCTGGTCGCTCAACTCGAAGGTGACCATCGGATCCTCGGCGTCACCGGACCCGTAGTCGGCGGTGTAGATCGGTTCGCCGAATGCGATGCGCCACTTCGACGGCAGCGGCACCAGCCCGGCCGGACCCGCCAACGGGAACAACGGGGTGACCGGGAAGTACGGCAAGCCGAACAGCCGCGCCAGCAACTTGACGTCGGTGAGCATCGGGTAGATCTCTTCGGAGCCGATGATCGAACACGGAACAATCGGCGCCTTGGTTCGCAACGCTGCCGATACGAAGCCGCCGCGGCCGAACCTCTGCAACCGGTAGCGATCAGAGAAATGCTTGCCCAGTCCCTTGTAGCCCTCGGGAAAAACGGCAGTCAGTTCGCCGGAGGCCAGCAGGCGGTGCGCGTCGGTCGTGCAGGCCATCGTGTGCCCCGCTTTACGGGCGGCTTCACCGACCACCGGCAGATCGAACACCATGTCGGCGGCCAGCAACCGCAGATCCCGCTGCGCCGGATGCTCATCGTGCACCGCCACCGACAGCATCAACCCGTCGAACGGCAGCACCCCTGCGTGGTTGGCCACCAACAGTGCGGCGCCTTCGCTGGGGATGTTCTCCACGCCGCTGACTTCAACCCGGAACCAAGACTTGAAAAAGAACCTCAGCAAAGGCCGAACGATCGCATCGTTGAAGTGCGGATCGAACCCGAACTCATCAACGCTGTAGTCACCGATCAGTCGCTGACGGAGAAAACCCGCGACCGCGGCAACGCGCTGCGCAAGCTCGTTCAGCGGCGGTTCGGCAGTTGAACTCCCACCCGCGACACGCCGGTGTTCATCGATTTCGCGGACGACAGCGGCGATCTGCTCGGCCGATGCGCGGCCGCCCGGATCGGACAGCAATGAGGGATGTTGACGAGACGTGTCTGCCCGTTGATCGGCGCGACGACGCGCCGCCACACGACCCCGATTGGCGTGCAGGGGAATGACATTCGCTCTGGTATTACCCGCCACGATATCTACCTGACCCCACCCCATGGAATTGGATTTCGGCTACCCCAGCGCTGCGCTACCGCTATGGCGCGCCCCTCCCAGGAGCGTACCCGATGCGGGGCGATTATGGGAGTCAAGCCGCGGCCGCGAACGTAGTCGTCAAAGGCCTCCGCCGTCGACCACTTGGGCTGGTAGCCGAGTTCGGAACGCATCCTGGTGGTGTCCATCACGCGGCCATAACTCAAGTACGCGAACTGCTCGCGGTTGATCTCGGTATAACGATTAGCTCGTCTCAGCGAATCGAGAGCCCACACCCCAAAGCCCGGAACCGGCAGCGGAATTCGGCCGGCCCGACGGATAGCCTGGGACAGCATGATGATGCCGTCGGCACCGATGTTGTAGGTGCCGCCCTTGCCCGAAAGAGCCGCGCGTTCCAACGCGCCCAGGGCATCCTGCTCGTGCAGCAGCTGCAACCTCGCGTCGCGGCCAAACATGGTGGGCACCCCTGGCCCGGCCAGATACCGCGACAGGGTGGTGTCCATCGCCGGGCCGATCATGTTGGCCAACCGCAGGATCGTCACTGCGATATCGGGGCGACGCCGGCCCAGGCCGCGCGCATAACCCTCGATGTCGAGGCTGTCCTTGGCAAAGCCCTCGCGAAATGGACGACGGCTGCTGCTGTCCTCGGTGAATACCACCGGATCGTGCGGGCTGGACCCGTACACCTCGGAAGTCGACTTGAGCACAACCCGACGCACCGACGGCGCCTTCTGGCACGCCGCGAACAGCTGCATGGCGCCCATCACGTTGAGTTCCTTCAGCGCGGCGCTACCACCGGAGCGCGGAGCGTAGGACGCCGCCGCGGCGTGCACCACCGTGTCGACATCGCCGTTGCGAATCACCTTCGCGATGAAGGGATTACGGATGTCGGCGCGCACGAACTCGGCTCGGCCCATGCGCCGCAGCATGTCCTTGCTCGGCGCGATCGCATCCACCGCGATGACCGAACTGATCAACGGGTTTTGTGCGAGTCGCGCGGTCAAGTAGCCGCCGAGAAATCGGCAGGCGCCGGTAACCAGCACCACCTTGGGATGGTGGACGCTGTCACCGCCGCCACCGATTCCTCCGGCGCCGCCCCCTTGGCCGTTCGACGAATTCACCCCGACAGCCTAGCCGCGGCTAGAGGCATAGGCGTTACAGCCTGGTGACGGCAGCCGCCAACCCGAGCCAGTCGAGGCCTACTTGCCAAGTTTTCTGCGCTGCACCCGGGTGCGGCGCAGCAGCTTGCGGTGCTTCTTCTTGGACATGCGCTTGCGCCGCTTCTTGATTACTGAACCCATGAACTCCGCTATCTGACCTGTGACCGGCTTGCTTCAACAAATGACCCGGACACCTTACCCAGCCCGCCGTACCCAACACCAAACCGGCGCCACCTAACCAACCGAAGCCAAGCCTGGCGGCGTGCGGCCGGTATTCGGCTAACCGGCGAAATACGAGGTCTGCAGCATGTCGTGGACTGCCTTGGCGTGCACCCGAAATGACCGCCCGACCCGAACCGCTGGCAACTCTCCGTTGTGCACAAGCCGGTAGACGGTCATTTTGGACACCCGCATGAGCGAAGCCACCTCGGCCACCGTGAGGAACTGGCTGCCGGCCTGCTGGCCTTCGCCTGAACCGCTATCACGTACCGACTTACCAGCAGAATCGCGCGCCGATGGCCCGTTCGTAGACGTCATCGCTAACCCAATCGTGTCAGGCACACGCAATCCCAGCGGCTTCCCCTCCGCTGGCACCCACGCGTGCATACAAAGAGGAGAATAGCGGGACTAGTGGGGTTACTGGTACTGGCGGGGGACAATCAGTTCAAATTTTTTGAATTATTCCGATGTAATTCTTAGCTGCTCAGAGCGGCTTTTGGCGGCCTGCACGGCGGCATCGACCGCCCCCCGGAACCCTTCGCGCTCGAGTTCGCGCAGCGCAGCGGCGGTGGTCCCGCCGGGTGAGGTGACCGACGCCCGCAGCTGCGCCGGCGAGGTGTCCACCCGCAAACCCAACGGCTCGGCAGCGCCGCGTCGGTCTTGATCCATCCGCTCCAGCAGCATCGCCGCCGAACCGGCCATCGTCTGGGCCGTCAGGTCGGTTGCCACCTGACGACTCAAGCCCGCCGCCACACCCGCGTCCACCAATGCCTCGACCATCAGCAGGAAATACGCCGGCCCGGACCCCGACAACGCGGTCACAGCGTCGAGTTGCTGCTCGGGAACGGTGAGCACGACGCCGACCGAATCGAACAGGGCTGAGACTTCCTCGAGCTGTTCGGGCGTGACGAAGCGGCCCTTGGCCAGCGCGGTAACCCCCGCACTCACCAGTGCGGCCGCGTTGGGCATCGCTCGAACCACCGGGGTGCCCGCGGGCAACTTGGATTCGAAATATGAGGTGGTGACCCCTGCCGCGACGGTGACGAACACCTGCTCGCCGCTGTAGCTTTCGGCCGCGGCAACCACCGCGCTCAGGTCGCCCATCACCGAGTCGACGTCGCCGGGCTTGACCGCGACGACAACCAGCGAGGCGCTCTCCGCCGCATCCTTGGCCGACGTCACCAATACCGAATAGGTACTGGCCAGGTATTTGGCGCGCTCCGGTACCCGCTCAGCCACCACCAGATCTTTGACTTGCCGCCCGGCCCGCAACAGTCCGGACAACAATGCTTCACCGATGCTGCCGCCGCCGATGATCGCGATTCTTGGCATGCCCGACAGCATCGCAGACGGTCCGCAGTGGCGCCGCTACCGGGCGGGCACCATCGCCAGCTGGCGCGTCTGCACCACGATGCGGCCCGCCTGATCGACGACGATGTGGTCCTCGTCGAACCAGCCCTGCCCGATCTCAACGCAGGTGGCGACGATCCGTAGCCACCCATCGGTGGGCAGGGCGCGCAGGATGGCGGTCAGCTGGACGGTGGGCGCCCAACCGGTGCGTCCGACGGCAAAGGTGACCGGGACCGACAGATCGCCGCACATGAGGGCGAACAGCGCGTCCGGGGCGACGCCACGCGGCCGGGCCCACATCTGAAAGGTCGGCGCCCGTCCGCCCCACCCGCTCGCCGGGGTCTGCAGCGTCGACGCCAGGGGCCGCACATCGCAGCCCGCACCCAGGTGGGCCAGACCGGCCAGCGCATGACCGGGGTCGATCGGTGTGACATCGTCGGGCGGTTCGGGGGCCATCATTTCCAGCACCGGGTTGGCCGATAGCAGCGGTGCCGCCGGGCCGGACTCGTAATGCTCGGGTTCACCCAGCGTGACGACGGCGTGCACCGCGGTGCGCTCGCCCTGCATGAGCTCCACGTCGACCACGCTGATCCGGCGGCCACGCTTGCGGATCGATGTCACCAGTCGCATCGGCCCCGGATCGGGGGCCCACAGGAAGTTGGTCGACACCGCGACCGGTTGCAGTGCGTCACCGCCATGGGCGGCGCGCGCCGCCTTGGCGCACAGGGCCAGCATCACGCCGCCATGCACCTTGGGACCGATGGTCCAGTTCTCGTCGAACTCACCGTCGAATATCCGGCATTGCCCGCCCGCGGGTGCTTCGACCTCGCGCAACGCCATCGCCGTCGTGAATAACGCGTTCATATCACCGCATCAGGTGGGTACGGGCAAACTGCAAGGACTCCGACAGCATCGCTTCGCGCTCCGCCGCCGAACGGGCTGAGGAGGTGGATACCTCCAAGACCACCTGCCCGGCGAAGCCCCCACCGGCCAGCATCTGGCATACCTCGGCGGTGGGCTCCGTTCCGAGGCCGGGAACCAGGTGTTCGTCGGCGGGCAGCCCGCTGCCGTCGCACAGGTGCAGATGCATCAGACCCGAGCCCATCCGCCGGGCCATGCTCAGCGCGTCGGTTCCGGCTGTCGAGGTGTGCGAAAGGTCCAGTGTGTAATGCGCGTGATCGCCGTCCAGCGGGTCATAGGACGGCGCGAAAGCCGAAATCGCCGCACCTGGGCCACCACCGCGCTTGCGCATGCGTTCTCGTGACTGGCCGGCCCCGAAGAACCGGTCCGCCCGGAACGGAAACATGTTCTCGACGGCCACCACCACGTCGCTGGACGCTTCCAGGGCCGCAACCTGGTCGCTGAATCCCTCGGCGTAGCGCCGTTGCCAGCGGAAGGGCGGATGCACAACGACGGTCTGCGCGCCCAGCTCTTCGGCAGCCCGAACGCTGCGGTCCAGCTTCAAGATCGGGTTGGCCCCCCACACCCGCTGCGAAATCAGCAGACACGGGGCGTGCACGGACAGCACCGGCACGCGGTAGCGCCGGGACAGCTTTCGGACGGCATCGATGTCCCGGCTGATCGACTCGCTCCAGACCATCAGCTCCACGCCGTCGTAGCCGAGCCTGGCGGCATACTCGAACGCGGCCTCGGCCCGCAAGGGGTACACCGAGGCCGTCGACAGACCGACTTTGATTGCTGGGCGCACTGTGAGTGGGGGCCGCCTAGCCCGATTGCAGCAAGGCCAACGGCCCCAGGGTGATCAACGCACCCACGGCAACCGCTATCAATGTGCTTCCGATGTCCTCCGTCTTGCGAACCACCCGAACCCCGACCACCAGACCGAGGATGACCAGCACCGAGAGCACCAGAGCGACGATGCTGTTCCATCGCCACAGCTGGTCAAACGCGATGAACAGACCCGCACCGAAGACCACGGCCAAGATCGACTGCAGCACCACCAGCGTGCCGCGCCACAGGGCCGCGAGCTTGCCCGACAACGGGCGCGCACCCTGTTCCTCGTCGGCTTCGGCCTCTTCCTCGTCGAACGTCGACGGGGACGATTCCCCGCGCCGCCGCGCCACCTCGTCGGCCAGGGACTGCCCGCCATAGAGGGCCTGATCGGAGATCCCCTCCGACGCCTGCAGAAAAGAACGCACGTAGGCGGAATCCTCGACCTCGGATTCCGCTTCGGCGTCGGAGACATCCACCGATGTATCGCCGTAGTGGCCCACCGGGTCGGGGCTCATGTCCTCAGCCCCGGGCCCTTGCCCCGCGGCATCGCTATCCCCGGTGTGGCGCAGGGGTCTGGGGTACTCACTGCGCTCAGGACCCGCTTTGGTCCGGGTGATCGGCTCCGATTTCGGCCAGCGCGGCTCGGGCTCCGACCAATACGCCGCCCTGCCGGCCTGCCCGGCCGCCGGTTCCTCGGCGGCCTGCGGGGGCTCGGTGGCTTCGGCCGGTGCCACGACCGATTCGGGCTGCACGCGCGATGCGGGTGCAGGCTCGTCGACCTCGACTCGGCCGTTGCCGGGCTTGGCTTGGCTTGTCGGCGCGACAGTCTCGGTGGTTTCGGCGGGCGCACTGGGCGCGCTTCGCTCATCGTGATGATCGTCACGGATGATCGGAATTTCACCAGTGAGCTCGGCGACCGTGATCGAGTCGGTGTCGCCGCGGCGGCGGCGGCGCCGCCGGGTCACCGCCGGGGCACCGACGTTACCATTGCGGGCCAGTAGTTCGGCCACCGAGATCTGCTTGGTGTCCTCCGTCTCGGAGTGTGGTCCAGTCATGGTTTGTTGCCTCTCGATCGGCCTGCAGCGTTCCGATCTACTACCTGACCTCTAGCATCGCGCACCGAAGTCAACACCGGCGAAGTTTCCATGAAGGCGGTCCCGTCGCCCTCACTGTCGAGTCGGCGCAAAATAACACCTTCTCGGAGCGCCCACGGGCAGATATCCAACGCTTCTATCGAGAGCGCTCGCATGCTTGCCTCCGCCACCAGAGCCCCCGCCACGATTTGCGGCGCCCGCTCGGCGCTGACTCCTTCCAGTTCTGCACGGTCAGCGGTCGTCATCCTAGAGATGAAAGATATGAGTTGTCTGAGGCCATTGGCCGTCAGGGTCCTCTTCACCCGTGGTCCGGCGGCCGACGGCGCCGCGCCGGTGAGTCGGGCCAGCGAGCGAAATGTCTTGGACGTAGCCACCGCGAGGTCCGGGATGCCCGCGTCCAACATCGTCACGCTGGCATCGGATAACTCAGCATCCAGCCAATCCCGAAGCATCGCCACCCGGCGCCGGCCGGGCGGATCGTCGGGCAGCCATTCCCGCGTCAACCGTCCCGCGCCTAGCGGGAGCGACAGCGCCACCTCGGGCTCTTCGTCCACGCCGCTGGACAACTCCAGCGAGCCGCCGCCGATGTCGAGGTTGATAATGCGCCCCGCGCTCCAGCCGAACCAGCGGCGCACCGCCAGGAAGGTCAGTCGCGACTCGTCGACACCGCTGAGAACCTGCAATTCGACATCGGTTTCGTTGCGCACCCGCGACAACACGTCATCGGAGTTCTCCGCCTCTCGGACCGCCGATGTCGCGAAGGCCATCAGCTCCGCGCAGCCCGAGCTGGCGGCGATCTTGGCGAACTCGTCGATCGTGGACACCAGCTTGTCGGCGCCACGCTTGGTGATGTTGCCCGAGCTATCGGTGGCCTCGGCCAGCCGCAAAGTCGCCTTCGTCGAACTCATCGGGGTCGGATGGCCACCACGGTGAGCATCAACCACCAGTAGGTGGACCGTGTTGCTGCCCACGTCGAGCACGCCCAATCGCACGAAATCAACCTAGTCGTGCGGCAATGCGGCCCGCCGTGCGACCCGCTGAGTTGCCCGGCAATACCGGCCGGCAAGCTCGCCGACGCGCGCGCAACCGCAGCAGCGCCGCGAAGCATGACTGTGGACTAACGTTGTAACCGTGGCAAACTCGTGCCTGAAGACGGTGCAGCCGGGACAAGAGGTCGAACTGGATTTCCCCCGCGAGTGGGTGGAATTCTACGATCCCGACAATCCCGAGCATCTGATCGCGGCCGACCTGACCTGGTTGCTGTCGCACTGGAGCTGTGCCTTCGGCACCCCGGCCTGCCAGGGCACCGTGGCCGGCCGGCCGAACGACGGATGTTGTTCACACGGCGCATTCCTGTCCGACGATGACGACCGCGCCCGGTTGGATGACGCGGTCAAGAAGCTGACCGACGACGATTGGCAATATCGGGACAAAGGCTTGGGCCGCAAGGGCTACCTAGAGCTCGATGAGCGCGACGATCAGCCTCAGTACCGCACCCGCAAGCACAAGGACGCCTGCATCTTCTTGAACCGTCCCGGATTTGCCGGCGGCACCGGCTGTGCGCTGCACAGCAAAGCCCTCAAACTCGGTGTTGCTCCGTTGACCATGAAACCCGATGTGTGCTGGCAATTGCCGATCCGGCGCAGCCAGGAATGGGTGACCCGGCCAGACGGCTCCGAGATCCTCAAAACCACGCTCACCGAATATGACCGGCGCGGCTGGGGCTCCGGTGGCGCCGACCTGCACTGGTATTGCACCGGCGATCCGGCCGCCCATGTCGGAAGCAAGCAGGTGTGGGAGAGCCTGGCCGATGAGCTCACCGAATTGCTCGGCGCCAAGGCGTACGCCGAACTGGCCGCCGTGTGCAAACGCCGAAGCCAGCTGGGTCTGGTCGCCGTACATCCGGCGACGCGGGCGGCCGAGTAGCGGCGCGCGACGCTACCGCTCGGGATCCTCGCCGGCATAGGCGGCGCGATAGCACATGATCATGCGCAATGCGCTCGCGTTCAGGTATCCCTCAACCGCCGCGGCGGCCGTCTCGGGGTCACCCGCCAGCACAGCGTCGTTGATGGCCGTCAGATCGGCGATCACCGGGTCCGCGTCCTCATAGGCGCCGGTCAGCTCGTGCTCGCGGCCCCCGAAGGCCTGCTCGACCCAGCGGTACAGCAAACCCAAAGCGCGGTTGCGGGTGCCGTGGATGAGTACCCGAAAATAGGCGAGATCGGCGGCCTGGCGCGCCGGCGCAGTGTCGGCGTCGGCCACCTCCGCCAGCGCAGCGCGTAGCGCCTCAGCGTCCCCGGAGCTGTTCCGTTCGGCGGCCAGACGGCCGATCAGCGGCCCCAGGGCGGCCCGAATTTCAAGCACTTCGACCAGGAAGTCGGGACCGAGCTTGCGCACCAGCGCCTCGACCACCGCGGGATGGGTAAGGCTCTGCGGGTCACGCACGACGTTGCCGCTCCCCTGCCGGGTCTCGATCAGCCCCATCTGCTGCAACCTGGCCAAACCCTGGCGCAGCGACGTCCGGTTGACACCGAGCTGCCCGGCCAGCTCCCGCTCGGGCGGCAGCGCGGAGCCAGGTGGAAAAACGCCATCGAGGATCGCGTCGGCGATCGATGTGGCGATCTGCTCGTCGACCCGTTGACGATCCGGCGGCTGCAAAATACTTGACTGGTTCATTGGCTCAACCAATATAGTGGATGGACCGACGGCACAACCACAACCAAGAGCGTGTCGCGCCGCATGGCAACACCGGAGGTGAAGCGGGTGGACGAGGAAATGCGATCGGCGGTAGCCCCACGCTGGCAGGGCAAACCCGGACGCCTGGAAGTCTGGTATGCGACCCTGTCGGATCCCTCAACCCAGGCCGGACTATGGGTCCACTACGAAACCGTGGCACCCACCAGCGGTGACGCGCCCTACGCGCACGGATGGGCAACGTGGTTCCCGCCGGACGGCCCGCCCCGCACCGGACGTTTCGGCCCCGCGCCGGTCGGGCCGGCGACGGGAGCCGCCTGGTTCGAGGCGGCAGGCGCGCGGGCGGCTCACGAATCGCTCACCGGCCGAGCGGGTTCACTGAGTTGGGACTTGTCGTGGAAGGACGCCGCCGCGCCGCTGTGGACGTTCCCGCGGGTCGCATGGGAGCGCGAGTTGTTGCCGGGCGCCCAGGTGGTGCTCGCCCCCACCGCTGAATTCAGCGGTTCGCTGACGGTGGGCGATACCAGCCACCCGATCGGCGGCTGGCGCGGCGGGGTCGCCCACATCTACGGGCACGGCAACGCCAAACGCTGGGGGTGGATCCACGCCGACCTCGGTCACGGTGACGTGCTGGAGGTCGTCACCGCGGTGTCGCACAAGCCGGGACTGCGCCGGCTCGCACCGATGGCGTTCGTCCGCTTCCGCATCGATGGAAAAGACTGGCCCGCAAGCCCGTTGCCGTCCCTGCGGATGCGCACCACCCTCGGCATTGCACATTGGCAGCTGGAGGGCCGCATCGATGGCCGTGACGTGCTGATCCGGGTCGACCAACCGGCCGAGAGGTGCGTGAGCCTGCAATACACCGATCCCGATGGGGGGAAAGCGGTGTGCACCAACACCGAACGGGCCGACGTCCACGTCGAAATCAGCCGCAACCGGGTCATCGAGCGCAGCTGGTCGGTGTTGGGAACCGGGCACGCCGAAGTCGGCCTGCGCGATACCCGCGATGCCAAGGCGCCGGCCGTCAATGAACGTCGATGAACGTCGATGAACATGAATGAAAGGACGTACCGATGAGTTTTCTGCTGGACCCACCGCTGTTGTTCGCCTGCGGAGTGCTCATCGAGCGCCACCTCGACGAAGACCGCCGCGACCTCGCCGAAGCCGCCGCCCTCGGGGTCTTCTTCGCGGGTTCGTTCGGCCTGTACAACAACGTGCCCGGGCTGGGCTTGCTGTGGCGGCCGTTCCGCGCCCGCAACGGCCGCGACTTCATGTGGAACAGCGGGGTGTTCAACGTGGATACCGACCAGGCACAGTGGCCGCTGCACGCGGCGGCCGGAGGCATCTTCGCGACGTATCCGTTCTTCATCAAGCTCGGCCGACGGCTCGGTAGCCGGCTGGCAACCCGGATATGAGCCGCACCCAGGCCGCACTGGCCTCGTTCGGCGCCGCGTTGTTGCCCGAGGAACGCGGTGGCCCGACGTCGACCGAATTCGCCGAGCGCGTCGACCGGTACCTGTCGCAGCTGCCGACCACCTCACGGCTGGCCGTGCGCGCCGGGCTGGTGTCGCTGGCGGCCGCGAGCTACCTGACCACCGGCCGATCCCTGGCCCGGCTTGAACCCGCCCAACGCGAACAGGTGTTGCGCCGAGTCGCGGCGATCAATCCCGACACCAGCGCCGCGCTGGAAGGGCTCAAAGCGGTCGCGCTGCTGGCCAACGGTGCCGACACCTACGCACCGGACTTGCTTGCCCGCGCCCAGGCACACGACGCCGCGCGTTCCGATGCGGCGCTGGACATCACCGCTTCCCCGGATAGCCCTTCGGTGGTCACCGCCGACGTGGTGATCGTCGGGTCCGGCGCCGGTGGCGCCATGACGGCCCGCACCCTGGCCCGTGCCGGCTTGCGCACCGTCGTGCTGGAGGAGGGCCGCCGCTGGACGGTGCGGGAGTTCCGCACCACCCACCCGATAGACCGCTACGCCGGCCTGTATCGCGGCGGCGGGGCCACCATCGCGCTGGGACGTCCGGCCGTAATACTGCCGATGAGCCGAGCGGTCGGTGGCACCACCGTGGTCAACTCGGGCACCTGTTTCCGGCCGCCGTTGGCCGTGCAACAACGCTGGCGCGATGAGTTCGGGCTCGATCTGGCCGATCCGGACCGACTGGCCGGCCGCCTCGACGACGTGGAACACACCTTGCAGGTCGCACCCGCGCCGCGCGACATCATGGGCCGCAACGGAAACCTGCTACTGGATGCCGCCGCATCGCTGGGCTGGCAGGCCGCACCTATCCCCCGCAATGCTCCGGGATGCGCCGACTGTTGCCAATGTGCGATCGGTTGCCCCAGCAACGCCAAGTTCGGCGTGCATCTCAACGCACTTCCCCAGGCCTGCGCGGCCGGCGCCCGGATCATCTCCGACGCGCGGGTACAGCGGGTGCTGCATCAGGGGGGACGGGCCCGCGGCGTGCGCGCCCGCCGCCCGGACGGCACCGCGATCGACGTGCGCGCCGACATCGTCATCATCGCCGCCGGGGCCACCGAAACACCGACGCTGTTGCGACGCAGCGGCCTTGGCAGCCACCCTCGACTCGGCCGCAACCTCGCGCTGCATCCGGCCACCATGCTGGCCGGCGGCTTCGACGACGATGTCTACGCTTGGCGCGGCGTCCTGCAGAGCGCGGCGGTTCACGAGTTCCACGAGTCAGACGGCGTCCTGATCGAAGCGACCGCCACACCACCGGGGATGGGTTCGATGGTTTTTCCCGGCTACGGCACCGAGCTGCTCGACTGGCTGGATCGGGCGCCTCAGGTCGCGACTTTCGGTGCGATGGTCGCCGATCGTGGTGCCGGTTCGGTGCGGTCGGTACGCGGCGAAACCGTTGTGCACTATCAAGTGGCCCCGGACGACATCACCAAACTACGGGTGGCGGTACAGGCCATCGGCCGGCTGCTCTTTGCCGCGGGTGCGGTCGAGGTGCTCACCGGACTGCCCGGTGCCCCCACGGTGACATCACCGGCAGCACTGCAGGATGCGCTGCAGCGCAGCGACCCGAGAAATCTGCACCTGGCCGCCTTCCACCCGACCGGAACCGCCGCCGCCGGCGCCGACTCGCAAATCTGCCCCGTCGACGCAACCGGCCGGCTGCGCGGGGTCGACGGAGTATGGGTCGCCGACGCGTCGATCCTGCCCAGCTGCCCGGAGGTGAACCCGCAGATATCGATCATGGCGCTGGCGCTGGCGGTCGCCGACGAGGTGGTCGCCGACCGCTCGGGCTCGATCTATATCAGCCCTCCAGCTTGTAGCCCAGGCCCCGCACTGTGACCAGATGCACCGGATTGGCCGGGTCCGCTTCGATCTTGGAGCGCAAGCGCTTAACGTGGACATCGAGCGTCTTGGTGTCGCCAACGTAGTCCGCGCCCCAGACCCGGTCGATCAGCTGGCCGCGGGTCAGCACCCGCCCACTGTTGCGCATCAGGTATTCGAGGAGATCAAATTCCTTGAGCGGCAAGGTGATCGCGTCACCGTTCACCGACACCACATGGCGCTCGACGTCCATGCGCACCGGTCCGGACTCCAGCACGCCGTCGCTGACTTCGGAATCGTCGTCGCCGCCCCGGCGCAGCACCGCCCGGATTCGGGCGATCAGTTCGCGCGCCGAATACGGCTTGGTGACATAGTCGTCGGCGCCCAACTCGAGCCCAACCACCTTGTCGATCTCGCTGTCGCGGGCGGTCACCATGATGACCGGCACGCTGGAGCGGGCACGCAACTGCTTGCACACGTCGGTGCCCGACATGCCCGGCAGCATCAAGTCGAGCAGCACGATGTCAGCACCCGAGCGATCGAACTCCGCCAGCGCGGCCGGGCCATCGGTGACCACGGTGGCTTCAAAGCCCTCCTTGCGCAGCAGAAACGCAAGCGGATCGGCCAATGACTCCTCGTCCTCAACGATCAGCACGCTAGTCATCGGCGCCACTCCTCTTCATCGCTTCGCTCTGCATCGTCGTAAGCGCGGGTCATCGGCGCCACTCCTCTTCATCGCTTCGCTCTGCATGGTCGTTAGCGCGGGTCATCGACTTAGCTCTTCCTCTCGTTGTGACCGATTGGGCCGCGCGTCGCGGGCCCGCGGCTGGTCAGGTTGATCGCTGTCGTCGGGCGCCGAACTGGCAGGGATGGACAGGGTGAACGTGGACCCCGTTCCCGGCTTGCTCCACACGCCGATGCTGCCGTTGTGGTTGGCGGCGACGTGCTTGACGATGGCTAGCCCCAGTCCGCTCCCACCAGTAGCCCGCGAACGAGCCTTGTCGCCCCGGAAGAACCGCTCGAAGACTCGCTCCTGGTCTTCCAGCGCGATCCCGATACCCCGGTCGGTGACGGCGATCTCGACGTTGTCGCCGCGCTTACGGCGGCTGATCGACACCGGTGAGCCCGGTGACGAGTAGGCGATTGCGTTGGAGACCAGATTGGCCAACGCGGTCACCAGCAGGGTCTGGTCCCCCAGCACATGCAGCCCGGAGGACGAATCGGTGCGCACCTCGATCTCGGCGTTGTCAGCGGCCACCTTGTGGCGAGAAATCGCCTCCGAGACAATGGTGTCGACGTCAACGTCGGTGACGTTGTGTAACCGCTCGGCCCCCTGCAGGCGCGATAGTTCGATCAATTCCGCGACCATGTCGCCCAGCCGATTGGCTTCGATCAGCACCTTCTCGGCGAACCGCCGAACCGTGTCGGAGTCATCGGCAGATGCCAGCAGGGCCTCGGCGAGCAGGGCCATCGCACCGACCGGGGTCTTGAGTTCGTGGCTGACGTTGGCCACGAAATCACGTCTGGTTGCCTCCATGCGGGCATAGTCAGACTGGTCGTAAGCGAAGACCACGGTGAAGCGCCGGTCTTCCTCGCTGAGCAACCGGGCTTGCCCGTGCACCGATAGCCCGGACCGGCCGCCCGGACGCTTTCCAGGTGACAGATCGAACTCGACGTCGCTGCCCCGCAACGCCTGCTGTGCGGCCTCCCACGCCTGGTCGTCGAGCTGCCGGTCGCGCACCAGGCCCAGCTCTTTGGCCCGGTCGTTGAGGTAGACGACGTCCCGATGGCTATCGACCACCGCGACACCCATCGGCATCAGCGCGACGATGCGTTGCAGCATCTGCGCGACGGTGATGCCAGTCCACTCGGTGGACGCTTGTTGGCGGCGCCGCACCAGCCGCTGTGACAGCCGGGCCCCGACCGCGACACCTGCGGCCAGCGCCAGCGCGGACAAGACCCCGGCCAGCAACAGTGCCGAGAACACAGTCACAAACAAAATCCTACAAATCTGGTGAACGCAGCCCTAGCGCTGCGCGGCCAAATCAGGACAAGTCACATCCTCGGCCGCATGTGTTCTGCTGCCGTTCACGCATTGTTTAGCGACTGGCCCTATCGGCGCCAGAAATCAGGCTTTTGCCGCGCCTTGACTCGCCACCGCGGCAGCCCCCGCGGCGGCCGCCTCCGGGTCCAGATAGGTACCCCCGGGCACCACCGGTTGCAGCCGTTCGTCCAGGTCGTAGCGCAGCGGAATGCCCGTCGGGATGTTGAGTCCGACGATGTCCTCATCGGACATCTGGTCCAGATGCTTGACCAACGCGCGCAGCGAGTTGCCGTGCGCGACGATCAACACCGTCTTGCCGGCCCGCAGGTCACCGACGATGACGTCGGTGAAGTAGGGCAGAAACCGGGCCACCACGTCAGCCAGGCATTCGGTCAGCGGCCCGCCGTCAATGTTGGCGTAGCGGGGGTCAGCGTCCTGGCTGAACTCACTGCCCTTCTCGATTAGTGGCGGTGGAGTGTCATAGCTGCGCCGCCAGGCCATGAACTGCTCTTCGCCGTAGCGGGCCTTGGTCTCGGCTTTGTCCAGCCCCTGCAGCGCCCCGTAGTGACGTTCGTTGAGCCGCCAGCTGCGCCGCACCGGAATCCACAGCCGGTCGGCGCTGTCCAGCGCCAGATGCGCAGTGGTGATCGCGCGCCGCAACAGCGAGGTGTAGAGCACATCGGGCAGCAGATCCTGTTCGGCCAGCAATTCGCCGCTTCGTACCGCCTCGGCCCGGCCCTTCTCGGTCAGGCCGACGTCGACCCAGCCGGTGAACAGGTTGCGAGCGTTCCAGTCGCTCTCGCCATGGCGAAGCAGCACCAACGTCCCGGTGTCTCCCATGCCGGCAAGTCTCTCACGTCGCCGGAGCCCGGTCCTCTCGGTCATCCTCGTCGTCGATCAGATGCGCGAACGCCTCCAGGTTCTTCAACGACTCGCCCCGGGAAATCCGCCATTCCCACTCTTTTTGAATCGAAGACCGAAAACCCAACTCCAGCAACGTGTTGAAATCCGAGTCCACCGCCTCGAGCACCTGCCCGAGCACTCGGTCGATCTCGTCGGCGTCGACGGAGGCCAAGGACATGCGCCCAACCAGGTAGATATCGCCGACGTTGTCTAGCGTGTATGCCACCCCGTAAAAGCGGCGGTTGCGTTTGAGTAAGAACCGGTAGACACCTTCATGGTTTTCGTCCGGCTTTCGACAGACGAAAGCCTCCACGCGTACCGAGTGCTCACCGATGCTCAGGATGGTGTTGGTCTTGAGCTTGCGTTCCCCCGGCAGTTCGACGATCAGGCCGGCCAGCCCGCCGTGGGCGCCCTGATGCCGGGTGTAGCTCAGATCGTTGACCTTAAGCGTGTCCTCGATCACCGCTTGCACGGACTGGCTCTGCGGCGTGGTGGGGGTCACGCGCCGACTCCGCGCCGAGCCGTCCAGCGACGCGGTTTGCGAGCCGCCACCGGGTCGCGAACCTTGCGGCGGCGCCCGGCGGTGAAGTCGCCGATCGCGCGGCGGTAACTGGCCAGCAGCGCGTCTGTGGTGTTCTCCCAAGAGAACGTGGCCGCATGCTCGGCCGCAGCCCGACTCATCAGCGCGCCCTGCGCGCCGGCATTGCTTCGCAGCAGCCCGTCGATCGCCGCCGCCCATTGGTCGACGTCATGTCCGGAGACCAGAGTCCCGCTGACCCCGTCACGTACCGCCACCGGCAACCCGCCGACCGCGGCCGCCACCACCGGCGTTCCGCACGCCTGGGCCTCCACAGCGACCAGGCCAAACGACTCGGAATAACTCGGTATCGCGACCAGATCAACCGCGTGGAACACGCGAGCCAAATCCGTGCGGGACTGCGGCGGCAGGAATGTCACCCGCTCTGCGATGCCGAGTTCGTCGGCGAGTTGAGCCAAACCGTCCGGGGATGCCAGTCCACTGCCCGAGGGGCCCCCGGCAACGATGATCCGCACCCCGGGCAGTTTGGCCACAGCACGCAGCACAATGTCGGGCGCCTTCAGCGGCTGGATCCGCCCGACGAAGGCCACCACCTTCTCCTCGGGCCGTAGCCCCAGCGCGGTTCGCGCCTGCTGACGGTCGCCGGGGCGGAACACCTCCAGGTCGACACCGGGATGCACGACGTCGATCCGGGCCGGATCCGCATGGTGAATCGAGATCAATTGCTTGGCCTCATCGTCGGTGTTGACGATGAGCCGATCAGCTTCGTCGACCACCTGCTGCTCGCCAACGGTGCGCAGCGGCGGCTCCGGTGCATCACCGTTGGCCAGCGCCGCGTTCTTCACCGCCGCCAGCGTATGGGCGGTATGCACCAAAGGGACCGCCCAGCGGTCACGGGCCAGCCAGCCGACCTGGCCGGACAGCCAATAGTGCGAGTGCACGATGTCGTAGTGCCCGGGTTCGTGGGCGGCTTCCGCGCGCAGCACCCCGGCCGCGAACGCACACAACTGGGTGGGCAGGTCGTACTTGTCCAGACCCTCGAATGGTCCCGCCACCACATTGCGCACCAGCACACCGGGCGCCACCCGCACGACCGGCGGGTCCGCCGAAGCGGTGGCCCGGGTGAAAATCTCGACCTCGATCCCCCGCTTGGCCAGATGTAGCGCACTTTGCAGCACGTAGACGTTCATGCCCCCGGCGTCACCGGTGCCCGGCTGCGCCAGCGGCGAGGTGTGCACAGCCAGCAGGGCAACCCTGCGCACGACGGCGTCGGCGGTTAGCCGGGAGACATCATCGGGCCGCACACCATCATCTTTACAGGACTCGCCCGCGGCACCGGCCCCCGCACGCATGGGGCGCACGTCAGGCCCTCCTACGCCGAGGCTTCGGGTTCGGCCTGCCGCAGCCGGGTGTTCAGTGCCCCAGAACGACGCATCGCCCCGCGCGGATCGGCATACAGCCCGCCTAGGGACACAATGCCCGCTCCCGCTTCCTGCACCCGGTTTCCGAATGACGTGACGCGGATGTCGCGCGGGGCCAGCACCGATCGAGCGGTGAACGCCTCTTCCACCTGGCGCATCCCCTCCGGGTACTCGGTGAATGCCTGGCCACCCACCACGAGTTCATCGGGGTTGAGCACGTCGCGCAGCAACGCAACCGTCTCGCCGAGCACTCGAGCCCGCTCCGCGAGCAGCTCCCTGGCCTGTTGATTTCCCGCCCGCGCCACGCGCAGCAAGTCGGTCATCGCGGTGACCGAGCCGTTCGTACGGGCCTGCGGGGTGGCCGCGATGATGCGCAGACGGCGGACAGCGGCCAGCACCGCCTCGTCGCTCACCGTCGACTCGAGCTGGCCGGTACCGCCGAGCAGTTCGGAGTGGGCCGGCAAACCCGCGATCGTGCCCGGGCCGCTGGCCGGACAGTGCACCCGCCCGTCGATCACCAGCGCGTAACCCACGGTTTCGCGAGCGTAGACATACAGGCTGGTCGATGACCCCCCCGCGAGGCGCCGGGTACCGAGCAGAAGTTCGGCTCCGGCCATCGCGTCGACGTGGGATGCCACCGAGACCGGAAGCCCCAAGGCGTCTGCCAGCGCGGGCCCCACCGGTGCCTGCCGCCAGCCGAGTCGTTGGTGGTCGACGTGGCCGCTGGCGTCATCCACCGTGCCACCGATCGCGACCCCCACCCACAGGGCACGACGACGATGCCAGCGCCGCAGATACCGGCCCGCACTGTCGGCCAGGGACGCCAGCGCACTGCTGGCCGAACTGCGCGGTGTCGCGGTTTCGACGGTGTCGAGGGTGCGCCCCAACAGGTCGGTGGCCACGATGCTGGTGGTACGCGCACCGATGTGCAGACCCAGCGTCACGAACGGCTCGTGGTTCACCTCGACCGGCACTCGCGGACGCCCGATGGCCCCCGAAACCGCCAAGTCGGCGCGCTCCCGCAGCAGGCCCGCATCAAGTAGCGCGATGACCTGGCGGTTCACCGTCGCGATGCTCAGCGAGGTGGTGGTGGCGATGACGTCGCGGCCAACCGGTCCGCGCAATCGCACGGCCCGAAACACGGAGGCCGCCGCGGAATCCGCGAGGTGCAATGACGGGGCCACCACCTGACGGTAGGAACGTGGCTGGCCGTTATGACCGGAATGATGGGCGGTGAGGGTAGTCGAGTGCACAGGCGTCCTTGTTCTGAGTCAACTGGCCGGGTCCCTGGCCGCACATGCTGAGCTGAGTCAGGCGCGGCAAAGTCAGCGGCAACAACAGGCGCCCGCGAAGCGACGCGGGGCGGTGCTGCTGAACATGGCACTGTGGTACACACCGCGAATTTAGCACGTTTACTAGAGTGTGCCCGATGACAACTACTGACGCTGGAAACCGAGTCGCAGTGGTCACCGGCGCCAGTTCCGGGATCGGCGAAGCAACCGCCAGAACTCTTGCCGCGCAAGGGTTTCACGTGGTCGCGGTGGCTCGTCGCGCGGACCGGATAACTGCGCTGACCGATCAGATCGGGGGCACCCCAATTGTGGCGGATGTCACTGACGGTGCGGCAGTGGCGGCCTTGGCGGACGGACTGAGCCGCGTTGACGTCCTGGTCAACAATGCCGGTGGCGCCAAAGGGCTGGAACCGGTGGCCGACGCCGATCTCGAGCATTGGCGCTGGATGTGGGAGACGAATGTGCTGGGCACGCTGCGGGTAACCCGCGCGCTGCTACCCAAGCTGATCGCCTCCGGCGACGGGCTGATCGTGACCGTCACCTCCATTGCGGCGCTGGAGATCTACGACGGCGGCGCCGGTTACACCGCCGCCAAACACGCCCAGGGCGCACTACACCGCACCCTGCGGGGCGAACTCCTGGGCCTGCCGGTGCGACTCACCGAGATTGCACCCGGCGCGGTCGAAACGGAGTTCTCGTTGGTCCGGTTCGACGGCGACGAGCAACGCGCGGACGCGGTCTACTCCGGGATGACTCCGCTGGTGGCCGCCGACATCGCCGAAGTGATCGGGTTCGTGGCCTCACGCCCCCCGCACGTCAACCTGGATCAGATCATCATCCGGCCGCGTGACCAGGCCTCAGCGACCCGACGGGCTAACCGCCAGGTGTAGTAGTGCTCGGTGTGGTCGGTGTACCCGACAGGCTGGGGGCAGTCGACGGGGTGGCCGGCGCCGTGATCGGGATCTGCGTACCAGGCGTACGCGCCGACGGAGCCGGCAGCGCGGACATCGACAACCAGGTGTCCCAGTCCACCGCCCAGTCCCAGATGTCGCCGTCTGAGTAGGACAGCTCGATCGTGCTGCCGGTGACCTCAACCGGGTCGCCGTATATCGCCGAGTGGAAGTACTCCTCAGCGTTGGACGTCGACAGATTGATGCAGCCGTTGGTGACATTGCTGTTGCCTTGCGCGCCCGCGCTTTGCGGGTTGGCGTGGATGAACTCACCGTTGTTGGAGATCCGCACCGCCCAGCGCTCGTGCACGTTGCTGTATCCGGCGGCCGGGTTGGACATGTAGAAGTCCGAGTACTTCTCGGTCACCACATGGACACCGTTGCGGGTGACGTTGCGCGCCAGGTCGGCCTCGCCGTAGCTGCACGGGAAGTCCATGATGACTCCCTCATCGGTGACGACCTGAATGCGGTGGGAGGGGACCTCGGCCTTCACGATCTGGCGGCGCCCGATCTGGAAGTTCAACGTCATGTCTTGGGCACCGTAGGCGCCGTCGCCGAACGGCAGCCCATAGAGCTTGGCGTCGACGCTGACCGTGGTGCCCGCGGGGTAGTACTCGCGCGGGCGCCAGTGCACCCGGGCGCCCTTGGCCTCATCGGGCAGCCAGGCCCAACTCCCCTCCACCGGCGGGTTGGTGGTGACGTGGAGCGCACGTTCCACTGTCGCCTTATCGGTGATCGGTGCATCGAATTGAATGATGACCGGCGCCGCGATCCCGACAGTCTGCCCGTCGGCTAACTGGAAGCCCCCGTCGATCTGCTTGTCCGGCGTCACGGTGGTGAACTTGCCCCCCACCGGAATCGCCTTGCCGTCGTGGCCGACAGCCGCACCACTCCAGGTGTAGGTGGTGTCGTAGCCCAGTGGTTCGGTGACCGTATAGACGGTGCGTTCCTGGTTGTAGGCACCGGCGATGACCTTGCCGGACGGATTCTTCAGCACGACCCGCTGGAACCAGCCGTTGCCGACCTCGACACTGACCGGATCGATCGGCAGCACGTCACCAGCGGCATCGGTCGGCCGGAAGATCAGCCGCGGCGCCTCGGGCGCCTTCTGCTCGGCCTGCTTGGCGACCTTGCCCGAACAGGCGGCCAAAACATTTGGCGCCAACACACCGGCCCCAAGGGCCATCAAAGCCATGCGCCTATTGATCGGCGCCTGACTCTTGGGTGCGCTGGATGTGTTCACGGGATTCCAAGATACCGGGCGCAATAGCGCGCAAACGGTCCTCAAGCGGCCCCGTACCCGTCGCAGCACGATGCTCCAGACGGGCTCCGGGCCAAAAGTAGCAGCTACAACGCGCAACCAACCAGAACGGGCTCCGGTTTCAGTGTGATACCAAACACATCACGAACTCCGTCACGCACTGTCCTGGCCAATACCATAACGTCCGCTGCCGTCGCGCCACCGCGATTGGTCAAAGCCAGTGCGTGCTTGCTGGACAGTCGGCATCGGGCGTGCGGGTCGCCGGGATAGCCCTTGCCGAACCCGGCCCGCTCCAGCAGCCAGCCGGCAGCCAGCTTGACGCCGTCCGGTGCCGGGTAGTGCGGCACCGACTCCCCGGTCTGGGCCGCCAGCCGTTCGTAGATCTCGGGCGCGACCACGGGATTGGTGAAAAACGACCCCACGCTCCAGGTGTCATGGTCCGCGGCGTCAAGCACCATGCCCTTTCTCGCCCGCAGCGCCAGCACCGCATCGCGGACCGCCCGCGGCTCGCCACGCTCGCCGCTATTCATGCCCAGCGCAGCCGTCAGCTCGCCGTAGCGCAGAGGGGCGCTGCGGCCCGAGGCATCCAGCGCGAACTCCACCTCTAGGACCACCGCCGGCAGCGCCAGCCCGTCGGCTTGCTTGAGCACGCTGGTTCGGTAGCCGAAAGACAGGTCGGCGGCGGGCACCCAGCTCACATCGCCGGTGCTGCGGTCCAATAGCCGGACCCGGGTGATGACGTCGGACACCTCCACGCCGTAGGCGCCAACGTTTTGTACCGGCGTCGCCCCGGCCGATCCGGGAATGCCCGACAGGCATTCCAGACCGCCCAGACCGCGTTCGATCGCCGCGACCACCACTTCGTCCCACACCGCGCCGGCCTCCGCGCGCACCAGGTTTCCGTCGATGGTGACCCGGTCGTTGGCCACCCGCACCACGGTCAGGTCGGCAAGGGCGTCGCCGATCACCACATTGGAGCCGCCCGCGAACACCAACACCGGCCCGCAGTCTCCGTTTCGGGCACGGTCATCGAGCTCCCGGAGCACGCCAACCAGCTGATCGGTGGTGTCGCAGGTGACCAGCGTCCGCGCGACCGGCCCCACCCGCAACGTGGTCAATGGCGCCAGCGGCACCGACTCGGCGACGCGCGCACCGGCGAATAGCGAACCGACATCGCGCCGTTTCATGGCCCGTAACGGTAGCCTGGCCAGCTATGCCGCGTTCATTCGACGTGTCAGCCGACTACGAAGGCAGCGTCACCGAAGTCCTCCAGGCTTTCTACGAGGAGCAATACTGGCGGGCCCGGCTGGCAGAAACTCCAGTGGACGTCGCAACCCTGGAGTCAATGCGGGTGGACGGCAAGCCCGGACACGACGGGACCATCGAAGTGGTCACCTTGCAGACCGTCTTCAGCCACAACTTGCCGGGCCTGGTCACCCAGTTGCACCGCGGAGATCTGTGCATCCGGCGTGAGGAAACCTGGGGGCCGGTCAACGATGGAACCGCAACGGCGTCCATCGCAGGGTCGATCGTGGATGCGCCGGTGAATCTATGGGGCACCGGAGTCCTCACGCCCAACCCCAAGTCGGGCGGCTCCCGACTGTCGCTGCAACTCACCGTCCAGGTACGCATCCCTTTGATCGGCGGCAAGCTGGAACGGATGATCGGCACCGAGCTGAGCCAGCTGGTGACCGTAGAGCAGAAGTTCACTACCGAGTGGATCGCGGACAACGCCTAAGTAGCCCCAACTAGGCGCGCTAACACGTGCCGCAACCGATCCCGGTTCCGATCGCCGGGAGACGCCCGCAAGCCGGCTCTCAACGCCTTCGCCGCAACATGCATCGACCGGAATTGGTCACCTCAGCCGGCGATGATGCGAGCGCCACAGTCCCTGAGCTCCGCGTAGTCCCAACTGCAGGGCGTGTCCGTCCGTCTCGATGTTGAGACGGGTTTGGTGGCTGCCGGTGGTTGTTTATGCAGTTCGGGTTGGGGTGGCTAAGACGCTGGTGGGCGGCGTGCGGGAGCGGTGGCAACGGCGGCAACGGCGGCCCCGGCAACAGCTCCACCGGCGGTAACAGCGGCAACGGCGGCGGTGGCGGCTTGGGCGGCTACGGCGCTACCGGCGGCACCGGGGGCAAGGGCGGCAACGGCGGCAGTGGTGGCATCGGCGGCAACGGCGGCAACGGCGGCTTCGGCGGCGGCGGCACCATCAGGGGCACCGGCGGCAACGGCGGCAACGGCGACAACGGCGACAACGGCGACAACGGCGACAACGGCAGCAACGGCAGCAACGGCAGCAACGGCGGCAACGGCGGCAACGGCGGCAAGGGCGGCAACGCCGGCAACGGCACCGTGGTCACCGGCTTGGGGGGCAACGGCGGCAACGGCGGCGATGGAGGGCACGGCAACGGGTCAAATATCGCTGGAGGCAACGGCGGCAGCGGCGGCGACGGTGGTACCGGTGCCACCGGTGGCGCCGGCGGGCGCGGCGGCGCCGGTGGCAACGGTTTCAACAACGGCGGCGACGGCGGTAACGGCGGCAGCGGCGGAAACGGCGTGGTCAGAGGCAACGGCGGCAGCGGCGGCAACGCCGGCAACGGGGGCAACGGGGGCGACGGGGGCGACGGGGGCGACGGCGCGATCAGAGGTGATGGCGGCGCCGGGGGCAACGGCGGCAACGGCGTCGGGACCCTTAACACTGTCAACCCCAACGGCGGCAACGGCGGCAAGGGCGGCGAGGGCGGCAACGGTGTGATCGCCGGCGCTGGGGGTGACGGGGGCACCGGCGGCGCAGGTGGCGGTTTCCAAGCCACCGGCGGCAGCGGCGGCGACGGCGGCGCTGGCGGCTCTGGTACCACCGGAGGCACCGGGGGTCGCGGCGGCGCCGGCCGGTGGGGCCGGCGGCACGGGCGGTGTCGGCTCCAGCACCGGACTCACCGGCCTGGGCGGGCACAGCCCCACCAGCGGCGGGGACGGCGGAAGCGGCGGAAACGGCGGGCGGGGTGCGGTCGATATCGCCGGCGGGGCCGGCGGGACCGGAGGTAACGGCGGGGCCTACGGCAACGGCGGCGACGGCGGCGACGGCGGTGACGGCGGTGACGGTGTCAACGGAACACGCGGGCTGACCGCGATCACCCCAGGGGGCTCGGGCACCGACGGCAGCGCCGGCAGCGCCGGCGGCGCCGGCGGGTACGGGGGCAACGGTGGGGCCCTGGCCGGCGACGGCGGCGACGGTGGTGACGGCGGCAACGGCGGCTACCCCGGGGTCGGCGGGGCCGGCGGTAAAGGCGGAATCGGCGAGACCATCGGACTCAGCGGCCTCGGCGGCTACAGCCCCATCAGCGGCAACGGCGGCGACGGCGGCGACGGCGGCAGCGGCAGCGCTGGCACCACCGCCCACCCGGCCGGCTTTGACGGCGGTGCGGCGCTGGCGGCTCTGGTACCACCGGAGGCACCGGGGGTCGCGGCGGCGCCGGCGGCGCAGCTGACGGTTTCCAAGCCACCGGCGGCGCCGGCGGCACCGGCGGCGGCGGCGGTAACGGCACCTCCACTGGTGGCGTTGGGGGTAACGGCGGCAAAGGCGGGGGCGCCACCGATCTCGAAAGCGTTGCCGGCAGCGGGGGGCAACGGCGGTAACGGCGGTATCGGTGCCACGGGAGGCAATGCTGGTCGCGGCGGAGACGGCGGTTCCAGCACCGGCTTCGGCGGTGGTGGCGGTATGGGGGGCACCGGCGGCCTTGGCAACGCCGGATACGGCGGATACGGCGGCGACGGCGGTAAGGGCGGTGACACTGGCGGTGGCGTCGGCCGCAGCGGAGGCACCGGCGGCAAGGGCGGCGCCAGCACCTTGAACGGCCAACAGGTTGCGGGCGGCAGCGGCGGCTCCAGTAAGGCGCCAGTAGGCAATAGAGGCAGCTCCGGCGGCACGGGCGGCCACCCTGGCGGCCTCTGACCCGCTTCCAGGGGTCCTAAGCTGGCTGCTATGCGAATCGCGCTGGCACAGATTCTCAGTGGCACTGACCCAACAGCAAATCTTGAGCTGGTGCGTGACTATGCCGAGCGGGCGGCGGATGCCGGCGCCAGGCTGGTGGTGTTCCCCGAAGCGACCATGTGCCGGTTCGGCGTCCCGTTGGGACCCGTCGCACAGCCCCTGGACGGCCCCTGGGCCAACGGAGTGCGCCGGATCGCCGCCCAGACCGGAATAACGGTGGTGGCGGGGATGTTTACCCCCGCCGATGCCGGACGGGTATCAAACACACTGTTCGCAGCGGGTCCGGGCGCACCGAATCAGCCAGATGACCACTACCACAAGATCCACCTCTACGACGCCTTCGGCTTTGCCGAGTCGCGTACCGTCGCGCCGGGACACGAGCCGGTAGTGGTCACGGTCGACGACGTCCAGGTCGGTTTGACAGTTTGCTACGACATCCGCTTTCCGGCCCTCTACACCGAGCTGGCTCGGCGCGGCGCCGAACTGATCGTGGTCAGCGCCTCCTGGGGCTCAGGCCCTGGCAAACTTGACCAGTGGACGCTACTGGCCCGCGCCAGGGCCCTGGATTCGGCCAGTTATGTGGCCGCGGCGGGTCAGGCCGACCCGGGAGACACCGCGTCGGATCCGGGCGGAGGTTCCGGTGCACCGCGAGGGGTGGGCGGCAGCCTGGTCGCCTCCCCGCTGGGTGAAGTGGTGGCGTCAGCGGGGTCGGACCCGCAACTCGTTGTCGCCGACATCGACCTCGCCAAGGTAGGTGCGGCACGCGACAACATAGGAATGCTGCGCAACCAATCGCGCTTCACTCAGACTGATAAGGCACAATCGCGTAGGTGACGAACCCGCAAGGCCCACCCAACGAGGGCCCGTCGACTTGGTCGCGTCCCAGCAATCAAGGCCCCCTTGGCCGGGCCCCGTCCCCGGTTGACCCGTCTGGTGGGCCGTTCCGTTCGGGCGAGCCCGCCAACCCCCAGCAAGAGCCGCCGACGATGGCCGGCATCGGCCCGCAGCAGACGGAGCCCATCGCCGCCAGCAACGCCGATTCGCGGCGGCCGGAATCCACTTCTCCGCCCGCCTCGAGCGCCAGTAAGACGACGTCGGTTGCCACGCCAGAGGAAGAGCCGCTGGCGGGAACGCGCAAACGACGCTCACGCCGGGACCCACTATCCATCTTTTTGATTCTGATCATCGTGTTCTCGCTGGTCCTCGCCGGCGTGATCGCCAGCGAGCTCTACGCTCGCCATGTCGCCAACGGCAAGGTTGCCGCCGCGGTGGCATGTGAGGTCAAAGACAAGGCCACCGCGTCGTTCGGCGTGGCGCCCCTGTTGTTGTGGCAGTTGGCAACCCGCCACTTCACCAACATCACGGTCGAGACGGCGGGCAACCAGGTGCGTGACGCCAAGGGCATGAAGCTTCGAATCAGCATTCAAGATGTCCATCTCAAGAGCACGCCGAACTCCGCGGGCACACTTGGAGCACTGGATGCCACCATTTCCTGGACATCGGATGGCATCAAGGAATCGGTGCAGAACGCGATCCCGATCCTCGGCGAGTTCGTCACCAACAGCGTGGTGACACACCCCGCCGACGGCACCATCGAACTCAAGGGCATGCTCAACGACATCATCGCCAGGCCAGTGGTGTCCGGCAAGGGGTTGGAGCTGCAGATCGTGAGCTTCAATACGCTGGGCTTCTCACTGCCGAAGGAAGCGGTGCAGTCGACACTGAACGACTTCACCGCAGACTTGACCAGGAACTATCCGCTGGGGATCCACGCGGACAGCGTTCAAGTCACCACGACCGGTGTGGTCAGCCACTTCTCCACCCGCAACGCCACCATCCCGACCGGTAGCCAGAATCCCTGTTTCGCCAACCTCTGAGCGCGGTGTAACCGCAGATCAGTTCTGGCCGAGCCCCTCGAGGACCGCTCGGGTGCCGGACAGGCCCAGCCTGGTTGCACCGGCACTGAGCATCGCGACCGCGTCGGTGGCGGTCCGGATGCCGCCGCTGGCCTTGACCCCGAGTCGTCCGCCGACGGCGCTGGCCATCACTTCGACGGCGCGCGTCGAGGCGCCGCCTGCGGGATGAAAGCCGGTAGACGTCTTGACGAAGTCCGCTCCGGCGTCCTCGGCGACCCGGCACACGCCGATCAGCGTGGACTCGTCGGCCAGACCCAATAGCGCCGCCGACTCAACGATCACCTTCAGCACCGCCCCGGAGGTCGCGCAACGCACCGCCTCGATGTCGGACCGCACCGCATCGAGGTGCCCGTCCAGCGCGGCACCGACATCGATGACCATGTCGACCTCAACGGCACCGCAGGCAACGGCAAGCGCCGCCTCATGCGCCTTGATCGCCGAGGCATGCTTGCCCGACGGGAAACCCGCCACCGTGGCTACCCGGACGCCGCCGGCCGAGACCGCGGCGGGCACCATCGACGGCGAAACGCAGACCGCGTAAACGCCGAGGTCGGCGGCTTCTGCCACCAGGGCCACCACATCGGCGGCAGTAGCCTCGGGCTTGAGCAGGGTGTGATCCACCAACGCCGCCACCTGGTCTCGGGTTGGTTGACCCGGCATCAAGACTGACCCCCGTCTGCAGACGACACAACCGCCCGTGAAAGTTCGGCCTCTTCAGGGCCGCCCGGATTGCAGCCTGAGGCAAACATCTCGGCGTCATCGACCACCGGGCGCCACGGCTCGAGATTCCAGCTGCTCTTGCCGGGTGCTGCGACCTCGGCGAAATCCCAGTGACAGACGAACTGTGCCCGCATGCCAGGGGTGTCGGCCTCCGGAGCCAACGCCAGTACCTCCGCCCACGCCTCCTCCGCGGCCGCGGCGGTCATGCCGAACTGGCTGGCGGCCGCGCGCCCGGCCGACGTCGGGAACACGCGCAGGCCCCGCAATGACCCCCACTGCGCCCATTCGGTGTGGTCCACGAACGGCGGCGAATGAACTGGCTGCGCGGCGCTGGCATCTCCGGCACCCGCATCGGCCGCAGCATCAGGCGCGCTCAGCATGGCGATAAGCACCGCGACTGGCGCGGCCAACAGGACTTTCATCCGGCTAGCGGGATTTGCCCTGAATCTCGAGCAGCTTGGGCCGCACGTCGACCAGATAGACCCCGGCCGCACACGCGGCTATCGCCATCCCGAGCACGCCGAAGACGAAGCCCAGGATGGAGGTCAGTGCCACAGCCGCGCCGAGAATCACCAACCACACCGGCTTGGTCAGCTTGTCAGCGGCGGTATAGGCATCAGGCCGCTGCATCGCTGCATGCACAAACGCGTACACGGCCGTTACCAGGACGGCGATCTGCAGGACCAACAGGACGGTACCTACGAGTTGGCTCACCCCTAAAGACTATGCGGGCATTGGCCAAAACGTCGACTCCGAGCCGCCTTACCGGCGACTCGCGGGCCAAAAACGCCGACTCCGAGCCGCCCGACTGGGCGACTCGGAGTCGAATCGTGAATGTTATCGGTCCGAGCCGAGCTCGGCCCGGATCACTTCTGGGTGACCTTCTTGGCCGGAGCCTTCTTGGCAGGCGCCTTCTTGGCGGCCGGAGCCTTCTTGGCGGGAGCCTTCTTGGCGGGAGCCTCGAGTTCTTCCTTCTTCGGCAGCTCGATGCCGACCAGCTTGGCGGCGCGCTCACCGACGGCGCGGGTCTGCGTCGCGACGGTGCCCAGCGCCTCCTGGGTCAGCTCCACAGCCTGGTCCACGTAACCCTCGGCGCGAGCCGACACGTCCTCGAAGGCCGGCTGGCTACGCAACCGCTCCAGGGCGGCCTCGCCGCGCTGAACCAAGTCGTTGTACCGGCCGGTGGCGGCCTCCAGGTAACCCTCGGCAGCCTTGCGGAGCTCGTCGGAGGTGAAACGCTCACGCAGTTCGGTGAACTGCTCCGGCAGGTCCTCCTGCAGCTTGGTCAGGCGAGCGCGGCTCTCCTCGACCCGGCTACGGGTGTCGGTGCGGGTCTCTTCGGCGCGGTCACGCAGGTTGGCGATCAGGTCGTTGACGGTGGCCAGAGCCAGGTCGGCGGCACCGAGCGCGGCAAGCAGCGGCGCCCGCAGGTCCTCGATGTTCGTGTTTTCAGCCATGTTGTTTCCTTTCATGGATTGTTTGTCGTTATTGGCGCTATCGAGACTTGAAATGGAAGTTGGGGCATGCGTCGGCTCCTCTGGGGGAATAGTCAAGACCCACGGATTGCCGTAGCGCGCGGATTGCGGGGAACCTCCTGAGTCGTCGGATCGGTGGACGGTCCAGTTTCCAGTTGCCAATACAGGCCTGATTTTTCGCTGGTCAGAACCCGTTCCCGCGGTTCGCGATTGCCGGTCACACAAACCCGCAGACGCGTACTCGACGGCGCATTCGCAACGTCTATCCCTATTGAGTTACCCGACGGCCGGCGCTCTAGACGTCGCCAATCTCACATCTGGCGGCCGACCACTTAATCAATCGTCAATTTCAGATGGGCTCGAACACTCCTCACGGACGGCTTCGTTCTGCTGGGTAAACGACGCATAGATATCCAACAGAATTTGCTTTTGACGCTCGGTGATGGCCGTGTCGGTGATGATGACGTCACGCACCTGGCTGGTCTCGCTCGGTTCGAGAATCCCGGCACGCACATAAAGGACCTCGGCGGATACCCGCAGCGCCTTCGCAATCTGGGCCAAGACATCAGCGGACGGCTTGCGCAGCCCACGCTCGACTTGGCTCAGGTAAGGATTGCTGACACCGGAGCGCTCCGCAAGCTGCCGCATCGAGACGTGCGCATTCTCGCGTTGCGTCCTGATGAAGCTGCCAATATCGGAGGCCTTAGAGGACACCGCGGACACCTTGGCGCCCAGCTTTTCCTCCCCCGGCATCGGTGCACTCCCTCGCTAGTGGTAGTCGTTTACGCACCCAAGGGTACGGAGAGGTGCTTGCTTTTGCAAGCGCTTGTTAGCACCCTCAGAACAGCAAGTGCGCGATAGCGAAGATCACCAAACCGGCCAGCGCCCCCACAACCGTGCCGTTGATCCGAATAAACTGCAGGTCACGGCCGACGTGTAGTTCGATGCGCCGACTGGCTTCCTCGGCGTCCCAACGCTCGATCGTCTCGGTGATGATTGCCGTGATCTCGACCCCATACTGCGAGACCAAGTGCTGCGCCGCCCGCACCATCCAGTCGTCCACCTTGTCGCGCAGCTCGCCGTCGTCGCGCAGTGATTCGCCGATTCGGACCACCGTTTCGGCGATCCGGCTGCGCAAGACGCTGGACGGGTCGTCAACGCCCTCGAGCACCAGCCGCTTGATGGTTTTCCATGCGGTCGCCGCGGCATTGGCGACCTCGTCGCGGGCCATCAACTGGTCTTTGATGGTGTCGGCGCGCGCAATGGTGCTCGGATCGTGCTGGAGATCGTCAGCGAACTCGAACAGGAAGCGGGTCGCCGAACGGCGCAGTTCGTGATCGGGGTTGCGCCGAACTTTGTCGGTGAAATCCATCAACTCGCGGTGGATGCGGTCGCCAACCATGTGGTCGACGAATCGCGGCGACCACGTTGGCGAGTCGCGCTCGACCACCCGCTGAATGATCACCCCCGCGTTCAGTGACCACTGAAAGGCACGGTCGGCCAGCAGCTGGATCAGGGCTTCCTGCCGGTTCTCGGCCAGGACGGTCTGCAGCACCCGCCCCACCGGCGGACCCCACTGCGGCTCGGCGATACGACGCACGATCATCCGGTCGATCACGTGCTGGACGTCATCGTCGCGCAGTAGCTCCATCAGCACCCGCAGCACCGTGGCGGCCTCGGCCGCCACCCGTTGGGCATGCCCGGAATCCGCGAGCCATTTCCCCAGCCGGCCGGGGACCTGCGCATCGCGCAACTTGGTTTCCACCACCGGGGCCGACAGGAAGTTCTCCCGGACGAACGTGCCCAGCCCCTCGCCCAGCTGGTCTTTCTTGCGTTTGATGATTGCGGTGTGCGGGATCGGGATCCCCAGTGGATGCTTGAACAGCGCCGTCACCGCGAACCAGTCGGCCAGCGCACCGACCATGCCGGCCTCCGCGGCGGCACCGAGGTAACCGACCCACAGCGGCGCCCCACCTTGAGCCTGCACCCACCGACATGCCAGGAACACGATGGTGGCGCCGACGAGGAACCCCAGCGCCACCAGTTTCATCCGACGCAGGCCCACCCGCCGGGCCGCATCTTCCTGCGGATCGGCGCCGGCGAACGACTCAGCAAAAGACATCCGGTGTATCGATGCCGGCGGCGAACTCGAAGGCTCGGCTCTGTGTGCCACCACACCATCATCCGCTATAACTGCCACGGGTTAGTGTGACTGCACTGTTGTGGGGCCTCGCGCACGCACCGCCGATGCGCCATATGTAACTGCACAAGCCGTAGTATCAAGGGCGTCTAGTAAGTGGAAACCAGCAGAAAGTGGTAGAGCGTATCCCGGCTATGACGGGGAAAACAGATGGTCGCAAGCGGCGCTGGCACCAACACAAGGTGGAGCGGCGCAACGAGCTTGTCGACGGCACGATCGTCGCGATCCGCCGACACGGCCGCTTCCTGAGCATGGATGAGATCGCGGCCGAGATCGGGGTCTCCAAGACGGTCCTCTACCGCTACTTCGTCGACAAGAACGATCTGACGACCGCGGTGATAATGCGCTTTGCGCAAACCACCTTGATCCCCAACATGGCGGCAGCGCTGTCCTCCAACCTGGACGGCTTCGACCTGGCTCGCGAGATCATCCGGGTCTATGTCGAAACCGTCGCCGCCGAACCGGAACCGTATCGGTTCGTGATGGCCAACAGCTCGGCCAGCAAGAGCAAAGTCATCGCCGACTCGGAGCGCATCATCGCCCGCATGCTCGCGGTGATGCTGCGCCGGCGCATGGCCGAGGCCGGGATGGACACCGGCGGCGTGGAACCGTGGGCATACCTGATCGTCGGCGGTGTGCAGCTGGCTACCCACTCCTGGATGTCGGACCCGCGGATGACCAGCGACGAACTCATCGACTACCTGACAATGCTGAGCTGGAGCGCACTGTGCGGCATCGTGGAGGCCGGCGGCTCTCTGGAGAAGTTCCGTGACCAGCCGCACCCGTCGCCGATCGTGCCCCCACGGGTGGACGACTAGGCAACTGCCTAGCCTCCTACCAGGCATCCGCGATATCCGCCGGATACCGGCGTGGGTTCTGTACCGCTGTAAAGCAGCTACCATTCATGGGGGCAACCGGGGGGCACGCCAGCGTGCGCTGAGCTAAGCCCTGTGGAACAGAAAGGCTCCATCACTATGTCCGTCCAGCTCACGCCGCATTTTGGCAATGTGCAAGCCCATTACGATTTGTCTGACGATTTCTTCCGGCTATTTCTCGACCCGAGCCAGACCTATAGCTGCGCATATTTCGAGCGTGACGACATGACCCTCGAGCAGGCGCAGATCGCCAAGATCGATCTGGCGCTGGGCAAACTGAACCTCGAGCCCGGGATGACTTTGCTGGACATCGGCTGCGGCTGGGGCGCCACGATGCGGCGTGCCATTGAGAAGTACGACGTCAATGTTGTCGGCCTGACGTTGTCGGAGAACCAGGCCGCCCACGTTCAGCAGATGTTCGACCAGATCGACACCTCCCGCAGCCGTCGGGTGCTGCTGGAAGGGTGGGAGAAGTTCGACGAGCCCGTCGACCGCATCGTCTCGATCGGCGCCTTCGAACACTTCGGCCGCCTGCGCTACGCGCACTTTTTCAAGATGGCCTACCAAGCGCTGCCGGCCGACGGAATCATGTTGCTGCACACCATCGCCCGCCCCACCTTCAAGGAGGCCCGGGCGAAGGGGCTGACGCTGACCCACGAAATCGTGCACTTCTCACAATTCATCCTCGCCGAGATCTTCCCCGGCGGCTGGCTGCCAACAATCCCGACGGTCGAAGAGCACGCGACCGCGGCGGGCTTCAAGGTGACTCGGGTGCAGTCGCTGCAACTGCACTACGCACGGACGCTGGAAATCTGGGCCGCCGCGCTGGAAGCCAAGAAGGAAGAGGCCATCGCCATCCAGTCGCAGAAGGTCTACGACCGCTACATGAAGTACCTCACGGGTTGCGCGAAGCTGTTCCGCCAGGGCTACACCGACATCGATCAGTTCACTTTGGAGAAGTAGCCACACCGGCTAGCCGCCCGGTCGCGTTCCGCGGGACGCGATCGGCGGCTTGGCGTTGGCGTTGTCGGGAACGGGCCGTGCGCCGGCCGCATGAGCGCTTGCGAGTGTCTTGGTGTATCGCGCCGCGGCCCCGCCGCCCCAGCTTGACCCGTCTGACACCCCCCAATTGACGCAGAAACGCCCGACGGAATCATCCGCCGGGCGTACCGCGTACTTCCAGGTCTGGGTGACCTACTTGACCAAGGTGAACTGCCCCACGTTGCTGATGCCCTTGCGGAAGAAGTTCTCGCATCCCGTCAGGTAGTGCATGTACTTGTCGTAGATCTCCTGGGACTGCATGGCGATGGCCTCTTCCTTCCTGGCCTCCAGATTCGCCGCCCAGATGTTGAGCGTCCGCGCGTAATGCTGCTGCAGCAATTGCGCTCTTTCAACGGAAAATCCGGCCGCCTGCGCAAAATTGAAAATATCTTCCTGCGCCGGCAACTGTCCGCCGGGAAATATCTCTTGGCCGATGAATCGCATGAATCGGACGTCACTCATCGTCACCTTGACGCCCATCTCATGAAGCTGTTTCTGCGTATAGGTGAGAATCGTGTGCAGCAGCATCCGGCCGTCGTCGGGGAGAATGTCGTACGAGCGCTCGAAGAAGGCCGCGTAGCGCTCCATCTTGAACGCTTCGAAAGCGCCGATGGTGACGATGCGGTCGACCTTGTCCTCAAATTCTTCCCATCCCTGCAGCCGCACCTCGACGGTGCGCTCGGTGGGAATCTTGGCCATCTTGGCCTTGCTGTACTCGAATTGATTGCGACTCAGCGTGATACCGATGACGTTGACGTCATACTTCTCTACCGCCCGCTGCAGCGCGCCGCCCCAGCCGCAGCCGATGTCGAGCAAAGTCATCCCGGGCTCGAGGTTCAGCTTGCCCAGCGCCAAGTCAAACTTCGCGTTGGACGCCTCCTCCAGCGTCATGTCGTCCCGCTCGAAGTACGCACAGGTGTACGCCATCGTCGGGTCTAGAAATAGCGCGAAGAACTCATCCGAAACGTCGTAGATTGATTGCGATTCTTCGTAAAACGGCCTCAGCTCGGTCATTCCGGAAAACTACCTCTCATCTGTCGATCCGGGGCAAATACTACCCGATGTTCAAAACGCCTGTCACACGACTGCAACGACGCCACCTCGGGGCTGTGACCTTCACGTGAGCCGCATGTGAGGCAGCTGGAAATTTCAGTAGGTATAAAAACCTTGGCCCGACTTCTTACCCAACTGACCCGCCTCTACCATGCGTAACAACAGTGGCGGCGGACCATAATGCGGTTCCTTGAATTCCTCAAACATCTTGTCGGCAATCAACTTCAGGGTATCCAAGCCGACAAGATCGGAAAGCCGCAGCGGGCCCATTGGATGAGACAGCCCGGCAACAACCGCTTTGTCGACGTCTTCGACGGTAGCGAATCCGGCCTCCACCATGCGGATCGCCGACAGCAGATACGGCACCAGGAGTGCGTTCACCACAAAGCCGGAGCGATCCGAACAGCGCACCACCTGTTTCCCGAGCACCGCGCTAGCAAACTCCTCGGTGCGAGCCACGGCGGCTTCGTCGGTGACCAGCGTGCTGACCAACTCGACCAGCGGAAGCACCGGTACCGGATTAAAGAAGTGCAGCCCCAGCACTCGCCGCGGATTCTTGGTGGCCGCGGCAACCTTCATGATCGGGATGCTCGACGTGTTCGACGCCAGCACCGCGTCAGGATCGGTGACCACGCGGTCGAGGTCGGCAAAGACCTTCGTCTTGACGGCCTCGTCCTCGATGATGGCCTCGATCACCAGCTGCCGGTCGGCCAGGTCATTCAGGTCGGTGGTGAACGTCAGCCGGCTCAGGGCGCGGTCACGCTCACGCTCGGTGACCTTGCCTGAGCTGACGCCACGCTCCAGCGACTTGACGATGCGGTTGCGGCCCGCGGTGATCAACGCCTCGGTGGTCTCGAACACCGTGACTTCGACGCCGGCACGCACCGAGACCTCCGCAATGCCGGATCCCATCTGTCCGGCACCGACAACCCCTACTCGCTGGATTGCTGCATCGCTGCCCATCTATTTTCTCTCCCGCGAATCGATTTTGTGACGCATTGCAATAGGCCCCGCCCAGGTTGGCTGGGCGGGGCCTACGCTGTCAACTTCCCTGGCGAGCAGACACAAACTCACATCAACTGCGCTGCAGAAGTGCGAGTCTGCGTCTGCTCGGCAATCAGTCAGCTCAGTGGAACTGGCCCTCTTCGGTCGAACCGGCAAGCGCGGTGGTCGACGAGGTCGGGTCCACCGTGGTGGCGATGCGGTCGAAGTAACCGGCACCCACCTCACGCTGGTGCTTGGTTGCGGTGTAGCCGCGCTCCTCGGCGGCGAACTCCCGCTCCTGCAGCTCGACGTAGGCCGACATCTGGTTGCGGGCGTAGCCGTAGGCCAGATCGAACATCGAGTAGTTCAGGGCGTGGAAGCCGGCCAGGGTGATGAACTGGAACTTGAAGCCCATCGCACCCAGCTCCTTCTGGAACTTGGCGATGGTCTCGTCGTCGAGGTGCTTCTTCCAGTTGAAGGACGGCGAGCAGTTGTAGGCGAGCATCTGGTCGGGGAACTCCGCCTTGACGCCCTCGGCGAACTGCTTGGCCAGCTTCAGGTCCGGGGTGCCGGTCTCCATCCAGATCAGGTCGGAGAAGGGCGCGTAGGCCTTGGCGCGGGCGATGCAGGGCTCCAGACCGTTCTTGATCCGGTAGAAGCCTTCCTTGGTGCGCTCGCCGGTGATGAACGGGCGGTCCCGCTCGTCAACGTCGGAGGTGATCAGGGTGGCCGCTTCGGCGTCAGTCCGGGCGATGACCACGGTCGGGACATCGGCAACGTCGGCTGCCAAACGGGCCGAGGTCAGGGTCCGGATGTGCTGCTGGGTGGGGATCAGCACCTTGCCGCCCAGGTGGCCACACTTCTTCTCCGAGGCCAGCTGGTCCTCCCAGTGCGAACCGGCGACACCGGCGGCGATCATGGCCTTCTGCAGCTCGTAGACGTTGAGCGCACCACCGAAGCCGGCCTCACCGTCGGCGACGATCGGCACCAGCCAGTTGTCGACCGAGCGGTCGTTCTCGACCTTGGCGATCTCGTCAGCGCGCAGCAGCGCGTTGTTGATACGACGGACGACCTGCGGCACCGAGTTGGCGGGGTACAGGCTCTGGTCCGGGTAGGTGTGGCCGGAAAGGTTGGCGTCACCGGCGACCTGCCAACCCGACAGGTAGATGGCCTTCAGGCCGGCACGCACCTGCTGGACGGCCATGTTGCCGGTCAGCGCGCCCAGCGCGTTGACGAAGTCCATGTCGTGCAGCTGCTCCCAGAGCACCTCGGAGCCGCGACGGGCCAGGGTGTGCTCCTCGACGACGTGGCCCTGCAGGGCGACGACGTCTTGCGGGGTGTAGGTGCGGGTGATGCCCTTCCACCGGGGGTTGTGGTCCCAGTCGTGCTGGATCTGCTCAGCGCTCTTCGGGGTGCCAACGACAGACATTGGACGGCTCCTTTTACGGTCACTACATTGCTGAATTTCTGAGACCACCACCGCCGGGCGGCGGCCTAGAGAGCTTCTAGAAGACATCTAGAAAGTTCTCCGTGGGCTCAACTTCACTCGTGTGCTAACACGACCATGACATAGCCCATTCCCCCTGGTCCACCCATTTCACTTGCAAATTTCGGCTACGACTTCCGGCCATTTTGCAAAGCTTGCGAAGTCGGGTGATTACTGAACCGTTACAGAAGCTACCCGCCAGTAACTAAAATTCGCAGATCAAAGGGGATTTACCCGTACGCTTGTCCGGTTAAAGCGAGAAGAGTCCGGCGACGGCTTTCGTCTCGTCGCCAACCGCATATGTGAGAGTTGTAACAGTGCGGTCGGTCAGGCCCGGGCCGAACTTATCGGTGGAGCCGGCCGGGTGAACGTGCGAAATGATCTCGAGCTTGTCGCCCAGCGCGACCGGCGCCTCATGCTCGATGGTGACTCGCAGCGGCGCCTGCAGCAACTCGCTGTGGCAGGCCAGGTAGTCCTCGATCACGCTCCAGTACACGGAGTTGTTCATGTGATCGAACAGGTCGATGTCGGTGACCCGGACCGGGAACTCGTGTATCTCGGTTGCATCGTCGCGGCTACCGGGCTTGAGGTAGCCCTTCCAGCGAAGCCGCTCCACGGCGGTGGTCTTGTGCAGACTCGCCAGGAAGTCGTCGGCAATGCGCGCCGGCATCTCGGTTTCCTTATTAACGTGGATCCAGAACGCCTCCGACTCGATCAGCCCGCCTTTGCGGCCATCGATGCGAACACGCATCTCACACCACCGGTTGGAGGTTCCCGAACACCAACGCCGACACCGCAGCATGTCCTGGAATTCGATGGGGCGGATCAGGTCGACCATGGTGCGCCGAACGATCCAGAGTGGATGGGTTTCCTCGAAACCCATCTCCCGCAGCTGGTCTTGACCGATGTCCTGGATGTGCCGGCATGCCGCGTCCAACCGCAACCTTCCGGTGCGGTTGATATCGCCGACGCGCAGCGGCCACTCACGATCGAACACCGAAGGGTGACCGTCCGGCACCGGCATCATTTCTTTGTCCAGGCTCACGGCTTAACTCCCCGTTTCCTCCTAGCGTGAACCCCAGCTAATCCCTGGGAGTCTCGTTGCGAATCATGCCAACGACGCACCGGAAACACCAATCGACTACCTGTCCCCGTCGGCGTGCCAACTCTGCTAACCAGGCCTTCACATGACCCGACCTGTCTCACTAGGCTCGCTTGCGTGTCCAAGACGTTCGTCGGCTCGCGGGTCCGCCAGCTCCGTAACGAGCGGGGCTTCAGCCAGGCCGCGCTCGCCCAGCTACTGGAAATCTCGCCGAGCTACCTCAACCAGATCGAGCACGACGTTCGCCCACTGACGGTCGCGGTGCTGCTGCGCATTACTGAGGTATTCGGAGTCGACGCCACCTTCTTCTCCTCGCAAGACGACACTCGGCTGGTCGCCGAGCTACGCGAGGTGACGATGGACCGGGATCTGGACATCAGCGTCGACCCGACCGAAGTCGCCGAAATGGTCAGCGCGCATCCCAGCCTGGCCCGCGCGATGGTCAACCTGCACCGCCGCTACCGAATCACCACCGCACAGCTGGCCGCCGCTACCGAGGAGCGCTACTCCGACGGCAGCGGTACCGGGTCGATCACCATGCCCCACGAAGAGGTGCGCGACTACTTCTACCAACGCCAGAACTATCTGCACGAGCTCGACGCCGCGGCCGAGGATCTGACAATCCAGATGCGGTTGCACCATGGCGATCTGCGCAGCGAGCTGACGCGCCGCCTCACCGAGGTGCACGGCGTGCGAATCACCAGACGGATCGATCTGGGCGACACGGTGCTGCATCGCTTCGACCCCGCGACCAAGACGCTGGAAATCAGCAATCACCTCGCCTCGGGCCAGCAGGTGTTCAAGATGGCCGCCGAGCTCGCCTATCTCGAGTTCGGCGATCTGATCGACGCCATGGTGACCGACGGCAAGTTCACCAGTGATGAGTCACGCACGCTGGCGCGCCTCGGACTGGCCAACTACTTCGCCGCGGCCGCGGTACTGCCCTACCGCCAGTTTCATGACGTCGCCGAGAATTTCCGCTACGACGTCGAGCGGCTGTCGGCGTTCTACTCGGTGAGCTATGAAACCATCGCGCACCGGCTCTCGACGCTGCAGCGACCGTCGATGCGCGGCGTCCCGTTTTCGTTCATCCGGGTCGACCGTGCCGGCAACATGTCAAAACGGCAGTCCGCCACGGGTTTTCACTTCTCTTCCAGCGGCGGAACCTGCCCGCTGTGGAACGTCTATGAGACCTTCGCCAACCCGGGCAAAATCCTGGTGCAGATCGCGCAGATGCCCGATGGCCGTAACTACATGTGGGTGGCCCGGACCGTCGAGCGTCGCGCAGCCCGGTATGGTCAGCCGGGTAAAACGTTCGCGATCGGGTTGGGTTGCGAACTTCGCCACGCGCACCGGCTCGTCTACTCGGAAGGACTCGATTTGTCCGGCGATCCGAATATCGCGGCCACGCCGATCGGCGCCGGTTGCAGAGTCTGCGAACGCGACAACTGTCCCCAACGGGCATTCCCCGCCCTCGGGCGCGCACTCGATCTCGACGAGCATCGCAGCACCGTGTCCCCCTACCTGGTGAAGCAGCCATGACGGGGGACCAGGTCGCGCGCATCCCGTCGGGCGGCATCCGCCAGCTCGGGCCCGTCAACTGGGCGCTGGCCAAGCTGGCCGCCCGTTCGGTCCGGGCGCCGGAAATGCACTTGTTCACCGCGCTGGGCTACCGGCAGTACCTGTTCTGGACTTGGGCGATCTACTCGGGGCGTCTGCTGCACGGACGGCTACCGAGGATCGATACCGAGTTGGTGATCCTGCGGGTAGCGCACCTGCGGTCCTGCGAGTACGAGCTGCAGCATCACCGCCGGATGGCGCGCGCCGCCGGGCTGGACGCCCAGGCGCAGGCCACGATCTTCGCGTGGCCTGACGCTCCGCAGGGAGACGGCCCCCGAAGGGTCCTCAGCTCCCGACAACAGGCGCTGCTCACTGCCACCGACGAACTGATCAAGAACCGATCGGTCACACCCGCCACCTGGGAGCAGCTCGAGATTCACCTCAACCGCCGCCGGTTGATCGAGTTCTGCCTGCTGGCAACCCAATACGATGCGTTGGCGGCGACAATCACCGCGCTTGGCGTACCGCTGGACAACCCCCGCTAGGCCGTCGCGCACAGCAGCAGCAGGCGCCACAAGATGGGACCCGCGTGCCCACGGGACTCGGTTACCGGTCTCATCTACGCCCTGGTAAATTTCAGCACCCCACGACAATTCTGACGCTGCGGCGCGAGGGAGACCCGTTCTCGCACTACGCCGTTGCCTGGTAGGCGTCGCTTGATCTTGCGTTGGTCGTGGAGATGTTCAGTGGCGGATCAAATTTCGGGAGGAATACTGTGACAGCATCCGTCTGGATGGCTTCGCCGCCGGAGGTACATTCGGCGTTGCTCAGCGCGGGACCGGGCCCCGGGCCCCTGCACGAGGCCGCGACGGCATGGACGGCACTTTGCGCCGAACACACCTCGGCGGCAGAAGAACTCACCACCTTGCTGGGCGGGGTACAGGCCGCAGCATGGCAGGGGACCAGCGCGCAGAGCTATGTCGACGCGCACGCGCCGTACTTGGCGTGGCTGACCACCACCAGCGCCGACTACGCGGCGACGGCGGCCGAGCACGAGGTGGCGGCCGGGGCCTACACCAGTGCGCTGGCTGCGATGCCGACACTGGCGGAGCTGACCGCCAACCACACCACCCACACGGCGCTGGTCGCGACCAATTTCTTTGGGCTCAACACCATCCCCATCACGCTCAACGAAGCCGACTACGCGCGGATGTGGGTCCAAGCGGCCACCACCATGAGTGCCTATCAAGTCGTCTCGGGCACGACGCTGGCCTCGATGCCCCACACCACACCAGCCCCGCCCATACTCAACACCCAGATCGGCACAGCCACCAACGTCGCGCCCCCCCTACTGGCACAACCGTTGGATATTATCGAAATCATTCTTGCGATATTGATCAACCTCATTGCGATAACATTCTTCTTGGTTTTCGCAATCAACGCGTGCACAATAATTTTTGCAATTTTACTCATCCCGATTCTTATTGCCCTCGCGTTTTCTGTGGTCGTCTTCGCGTTTTACATCGCTATCGCGATAATTATCGTGACGCCTCCGCTTTTGGCGGCCCTGTTGCCAGTTGCGCTCGTCAGCTCGCTGATCGGAATACCGATTGCGCTTGCGACGACGTTGCCGATCGCCTTGCCGGTCGGCATCGGCCAGTACCTTGCTGACCAGACACGTTTGGAGACGAAGTCCGTCGACCAACGCCAAGAAACCGCAGGTACCGAGCTTGCGGCAGCGGAAGATAATTGGCAGCTAGGTGGCATGCCCGACGCCGGGCTGGCGTCAATTACAATGCCTGCCCCGACCATCGGCAAGGTTCCGGAAGTGGCTTCCGGGCAAAATGCAATGGGCTTTGCCGGTACCGCTGTCAATCGACCCGTTCAATCGCCCGCGGGGCTGACGATTCTGGGCAATGGCGAGTCCGGCCATGGTTCACGAGTGCCGATGTTGCCGGCCGCCTGGGAACACGGCTTGACCGAAGCGACCAGCGGTAGGGCATTACCCACATAAATAATCTGGATTCCGACGCCCCGGACCGGTAGTTCAACCCCATCGCGGCGAGGATAGCTACCGGTCCAGTGGGTGCGGATCGGCTCGCGGGACTCCGGGCTGGTCTACCTGGACGGTGATCAGCGGCCTCTGGGGCGGCACGAAGGCCGCAGCGGCGCCGCGGTGGCATGGCTCAATCCGCGCACACCGCAACCCACCGCGAAATCCTGTCCACGTGGATCGCCAAATCGGCTCGGCAACCCACTTCTGACCAGCACCAACAGCTGAAAGCCTCAGAAGTAGATGTCGGCCAGCACGGCCAGGGTCAGCACCACCGGCAGCACGGGCAGGCCGAACACGAATGCCGACCAGCCGTACCTGTTACGCCAGCGCATCAGCAAACCCACCAGCGCCGCACCAACCGCGAGCAGACCCGACAGCAGCAATATGACCAGGCTCCACTGACCTACCGTCGTGAGATCATCACCGATCGATATGGCCACCAGCCACAGGAGGTAGCCGGCGGTCACACCGCCGGCCCCGCCCAACACCGCTTCGGTGCGAATCATGCTCAGAAGTTGATCATGTGCCCGGCCAAGCCGTGGAAGCACTCCTGTAGCGCCTCGGACATCGTCGGGTGAGTGTGCACGTTGCGCGCCAACTCTGTTGCCGTGAGGTCCCACTTCTGCGCCAAGGTCAGCTCCGGCAACAGCTCCGACACGTCGTGTCCGACCAGGTGCCCACCCAACAGCTCGCCGTGCTTGCCGTCGGCCACCAGTTTGACGAAGCCACTGGGGTCGCCCAGGCCATGGGCTTTTCCGTTGGCCGTGAATGGGAACTTGGCAACCTTGACGTCGTAGCCCTCATCACGCGCCTGCTGTTCGGTGAGCCCGAAGCTGGCTACCTGCGGCTGGCAGAACGTGGCGCGCGGCAGCATGCGGTAGTCGCCCAGGGACAGGGTCTCAGCGCCGGCGATGGTCTCGGCCGCCACGACCCCCATGGCCTCAGCCACGTGCGCCAGCATCAGCTGCCCGGTGACATCACCGATCGCATAGATGTGCCCGACGCTGGTCTGCATGTACTCGCCGATACCGATGGCCTTGCGGTCGGTCAACGCGACACCGGCCTTGTCCAGCCCGTAGCCCTCGACATTCGGGGCGAACCCAATGGCCTGCAATACCTTGTCGGCCTTGAGTTCCTCGGACTTACCGTCCTTGCTCACGACCACCGTGACCGCAGAGCCATCGTCGGAGATGGACTCGACCTTGGTTCCGGTCCGGATCTTGACGCCCAGCTTCTTGAATTGTCTCTCGATCTCCTTGGACACCTCGGCGTCCTCGTTGGGCAGTGCGCGCGGCAGGAACTCCACGATGGTGACGTCAACGCCGTAGTTCTTCAGCACGTAGCCGAACTCCATGCCAATGGCACCGGCTCCGGCGATGATGATCGACTTGGGCAATTCGCGGGTCAGGATCTGTTCTTCGTAGGTCACCACGTTGGTCGACAGCGAGGTGCCGGGCACCAGCCGGGTACTACTGCCGGTGGCGATGATGGCGTTGTCGAACGTCACCTTCTCGGTACCGCCGTCATTGAGATCCACCGAGAGCGTGTTGGCGTCGGTGAATTTCCCGTAGCCGTGGATCTCGGTGATCTTGTTCTTCTTCATCAGGAAGTGCACACCGGCCACGCGGCCCTCGGCCACTTTCCGGCTGCGGTCGAACGCCACACCATAATCGAAGGTGGCCTCGCCGCTGATGCCAAAAGCCTTGGCGTCCTTGGTGAAGATGTGCGCAAGTTCGGCGTTGCGCAGCAGCGCCTTGGACGGGATGCAGCCAACGTTGAGGCAGACTCCGCCCCAGTACTTCGGTTCGACGATTGCGGTGTTCAGGCCAAGTTGTGCGGCACGGATGGCCGCCACGTATCCGCCTGGACCGGCTCCGAGGACGACGACGTCATAGTGGGTCACGGCACCCACCATAACGGCCGGGTACGGCGTTGGACCGACCTACCGGGTCAACACCGCGGCCCGGTCGGCACGCCCGTACCGCAGCGGCATCGGGTGAGGCGGGTGCGGGCCGGTGACACCGGCCCCATCACCCAATCAGCTGCCCGGCATTGCGCGCGTCCGGAGTGAAGTTAGATCCCGCGAAGCGAATGATTTCTAATAATCGAAACTAATTCTAATTTGCACATTCACAAGGTCGGATCGTGCGGAAACGTATATCGATGTGGACAATTCCACTTAAGCTCAACCACGCCATTACCCGCACCGAAAATTTTAGTCTCGCTAACATACACGCGTCGGGCCGCCTGCTGGTTTCCAGGATTCGGCAACCGCCGCCGATGAACTGCGCCTCGATCCAGAAATATTCCGCAGCCTCCACCCCAGGCCGAGCGACCCAAGGAATCAGAATGCCAGTGTCAACATGGAAATTGCGAAGCTACTACGAGCCCATGGAGCTGCTGGAGCGCATCGAGGACATTACCGACGAATACCCGTATTTTCAAAGCCTGTCACACGGCAACATCGCAAAATATGAGGGAAGCAACGGACCGGTCCTCAACTTTGCCTGCTATGACTATTTAGGACTGAGTGCGGATCCCCGCGTTAAAGAGGGCGCTACCGCGGCGGCGCAAAGATACGGCTGCTCCGCGGGCGCTTCCCGACTTGTCGCCGGCGAGTTCGACATTCACAGCGCCCTGGAAAATGCCCTGGCCGAATTGCTGGGACAGGAGAAAGCGCTCGCCTTCGTCAGCGGATACAACACGAACGTCTCCACCCTCGGCTTCCTGCTCTCCGAGGAAGACGTGATCATCTGCGACCACTGGGTCCACAACAGCATCGCCGTCGGCGTGAAGCTGGCACGGGCCAGGTCGCTGCACTTCCCGCACAACGATGTCGGCGCCCTCGCATCCCTACTCGAGCAGCACAAGGACCATCCCGGACGAGTGGCGGTGTGCATCGAGGGCCTTTACAGCATGGACGGCGACCTGCCACCGCTCGCCGAGATCGCGGAGCTGAAGGAGAAGTACGGGTTTCTGCTGTTCGTTGACGAGGCACACGCCATCGGCACGGTCGGAAAGACCGGCCGCGGCATCACCGAACACTTCGGGCTGCCACCCCAAGTAGTCGATATTCAGATGGGCACGCTGAGCAAGACTTTCGGCAGCTGCGGAGGATACATCGCCGGGTCGGCCGACTTAATTATGTATCTAAAATACAATTGCCCTGGATTCGTGTTTAGCACCGGGCTACCCGGCCCGCTCGCCGCGGCCGCACTGCGCGCGGTAGAGCTACTCAGAGATCGACCGGAATTAGTTTCGGAGCTACAGATGAAAAGCGAATCTTTTCGGCGCGCATTAGGACAGGACACGCCCAACCAGACCACCCCCATTGTTCCCGTGATCGCCGATTTCAACCGCGTCTATGCATTTTATGACGAACTCATGCGCAATGGCATACGAGTATTTCCGATCACGTATCCCGCGGTATCCAAGGATGCGACCCGCCTTCGGTTCTTCATCAATGTGAACCATTCGGTGTCCGATTTGGTTGCGACCGCCGGGCTGGTCCGGGAAACGATAAACAGACCATGACCGATAAGCCCCCGATATTCCGGAAGGCGCAGGCGCGGCGCTTCAGCAGCCCGTGGCCTAATAGGGAATGACGCCGGCCAGGCAGCGGCTCGCATGCTCGCAGAAGTAGGAGCCATACAGCGGCGCCGCGGCCGCGACCGAGGCAAACGGTGCCGACATCAACGCGAGCGACAACGCCGTGATCAGCGGCCTGCCCTGAACCATTGACAGCAGCAAGCTGGCCACCGCGCACAGCACCAGGTAGACCAGCACCACGAAGACTGGCAGCGTCTTGTCGATGGTGTGAAACCACCAGTAGAACAGGCTGAGCCCGACCTGGGCCGCGCCGAACCACACGCCCAGCACGACCAGCACGAACTTCCACCACTTCAGGTAGACGTACCGACTCGGCACGGTAACCGATGGCGCCGGGGTAGCGGTGCCCTCGGCCGGCGAATCCCCATCCAGAGAATCCCCATCCAGAGTTGTCAGCGGCGCCGACACCTCGGACAGGTCCACCAGCTCGACCGATGACTTCTTCGACTCCGTCACCACCGCGGCCAAACCGGCAAACGGCTTGGAGTCCGTATCGAAATCCGGCACGAACGGCACCGAGCGTTCACCGGTATCGAACTCCGGCACGAACGGCTCGGTTCCCGGGTTCGAATCGAGATCGTCTTTAGCCATGAGAGGCCACCTGAATCGCAACGAGCACACCCAACCAACCCGGAGCCAACGCGAGGATGAACGCGCCCAACACCGTCACCCAGCGGCGCCCCGAGAACAAGATCACCAACATGCCAATCACACTGGGAATCCCAACCACCAGCGCAATAACGAGGTCCGGCCGGACCCGGGTGTGAACCAGAATGCTGGATCCCACCCCGGCCAATTGCCCGACCGCGCCACCGACCAGCATGGCGCTTGTCAGCAGCCACGCACGTGGAAGGGGTATCACGCCTTACGACCTTACTGCGGCTAGGGCCGACTGGCCGGGCACGCACCCGGCGCGTTGTCGGCCACCACCTCACCTGGCACCGCCGGACGCTCACCACGCTCATAGGCGGCACCGGTTATCACCGGCGTCTCTTCCAGCAGCGCCTGCTCCTCGCCGGTGAAGACTCGGCCGCGGCTGAGGAACCGCATACCCTCCGGCGCTTCCAGGCTGAACCCGCCGCCACGGCCCGGCACCACATCGATGACCAGTTGGGTGTGCTTCCACGCCTGATATTGCGGACCGGAGATCCACACCGCGACGCCTTCTGCCCCGGTCTGCTTGCCGATATCAAGCGTCCCGAGCAATACGTCGCGATCACCGACGAGGAAGTCGCCGCGCGGGTAACACATCGGCGAGGACCCGTCGCAGCAGCCGCCCGACTGATGGAACATCACCGGACCGTGCCGGTCCTGCAATCGGGCGAGCAATTCAGCGGCGCCCGCGGTGATCACCACCCCCGACGGTGCCGACGGCTCCGGCATCAGAACAACCCCAAAGCCTTATCCGAGTAGGACACCAACAGGTTCTTGGTCTGCTGATAGTGGCCCAGCATCATCTGATGGCCTTCCCGGCCAATGCCGGACTGCTTGTAGCCACCGAACGCCGAGTGCGCCGGGTAGACGTGATAGCAGTTGACCCACACCCGGCCCGCCTGGATGTCCCGGCCGGCCCGGTAGGCCGTGTTGCCGTCGCGGCTCCACACCCCCGCCCCCAACCCGTAGAGGGTGTCGTTGGCGATACCCATCGCGTCGTCGTAGTCGGTGAACGGCGTGACCGCCACCACCGGACCGAATATCTCCTCCTGGAAGATCCGCATCTTGTTGGTGCCGCTGAAGATCGTCGGCTGCATGTAAAAGCCGCCGGACAGGTCACCGCCGAGTTCGGCGCGCTCGCCGCCGGTAATGACCTTGGCGCCCTCTTCCTTGCCGATTTCGATGTAGGACAACACCTTTTCCAGCTGGTCGTTGGAGGCCTGTGACCCCAGCATCGTCTCGATGTTCAAGGGATCGCCCTGCCGAACCGCCTTGGTCCGGATCGCCGCCAGCTCCAGGAACTCGTCGTAGATGTCGGCCTGGATCAGGCTGCGCGACGGACAGGTACACACCTCGCCCTGGTTGAGGGCGAACATCGTGAAACCCTCCAGCGCCTTGTCCTGGAAGTCGTCGGGCTTGGCCATCACATCAGAAAAGAAGATGTTGGGGCTCTTGCCGCCGAGTTCCAGGGTTACCGGGATCAGGTTTTGTGAGGCGTACTGCATGATCAGGCGCCCGGTGGTGGTCTCTCCGGTGAACGCGACCTTGGCAATTCGGTTGCTGGACGCCAGCGGCTTGCCCGCTTCGGCGCCGAAACCATTGACGACGTTGACCACCCCGGGCGGCAATAGGTCGCCGATCAGCGACATCAGGTACAGCACCGACGCGGGCGTCTGCTCCGCGGGTTTGAGCACCACCGCGTTACCGGCCGCCAGCGCCGGCGCCAGCTTCCAAGCACCCATCAGGATCGGGAAGTTCCACGGAATGATCTGCCCCACCACCCCGAGCGGCTCGTGAAAGTGGTAGGCGACCGTGTCCTGATCGATCTGCGACAGCGAACCTTCCTGGGCCCGGATCGCCGCTGCGAAGTAGCGGAAGTGATCCGCCGCCAGCGGGATGTCAGCGGCTATTGCCTCTCGGACCGGTTTGCCGTTGTCCCAGACTTCGGCCACCGCCAGCGCGGCCCTGTTTTCATCGATCCGGTCGGCGATCTTGTTCAGGATCGCGGCTCGCTCGGCCGGGGCCATCTTGCCCCAGGCCGGGGCCGCCGCATGTGCGGCGTCGAGCGCCATCTCGACATCGGCCTCATCAGAGCGCGGTATCTCGCAAAATGGCTGGCCGGTCACCGGGGTCAGGTCTTCGAAGTAACGGCCCCGCGCCGGGGCAACCCACTCACCCCCGATGAAATTTCCGTACCGGGACTCAAACGACATCAGCGCCCCGGCCGAACCCGGACGTGCAAACATGGTCATCTGATCGGCTCCTCGTTAGTTCATGTAATACAGCTCACACTACCGCCGGGGCCACAATGGCTTCCATGGCTCCCAAGGCTCCTGAGGCTCCCCAAGCTCCCGACGCGGCAGACACCACAACCGATCCGTATCTGTGGCTCGAAGACGTCACCGGCGAAGAGGCACTGGATTGGGTTCGCGCACGCAACGAACCGACCAAGGCGCAGTTCTGCGGCGGTGAGTCCGAGGACGAATTCGAGCGGATGCGCACCGAGGCACTCGAGGTGCTCGACACCGACGCCCGGATCCCATACGCGCGTCGGCGCGGGGACTACCTCTACGACTTCTGGCGCGACGCGAACAACCCCCGCGGGCTGTGGCGGCGAACCACGCTGGAGAGCTACCGCACCGACGCACCGGAGTGGGACGTGCTCATCGACGTGGACGAACTAGGGCGCACGGACAACAAGAAATGGGTGTGGGCCGGCGCCGACGTGATCGAACCCGAGTTCACCCGCGCACTGATCAGCCTGTCCCCCGGTGGTTCGGATGCCGTCATCGTGCGCGAATTCGACATGGTGACGCGCGAATTCGTCGCCGACGGATTCGAGCTGCCCGAGGCCAAGTCGCAAGTCGGCTGGGACGATCCGGACACCATCCTGGTGGGTACCGACTTCGGTCCCGACTCGATGACCGAGTCCGGATACCCACGCATCGTGAAGCGGTGGCGGCGAGGCACACCACTGAGCGACGCGGAAATGATTTTCCAGGGCGCACACACCGATGTCAGCGCGGGCGGTTCCACCGATCGCACACCCGGTTTTGAACGCACTTTCGTATCGCGGTCCCTGGACTTCTGGAACAGACAGCGCTACGAATTGCGGGGGACAGAACTGATCCCCCTCGACGTGCCCACCGATGCCAGCAGCATGTCGGTTCACCGCGAGTGGCTGCTGATCGAGCTACGCACCGACTGGTCCCCCAAAGCCGGCGCGGACGACGCCGCTAAGACCTACCGCGCCGGCTCGCTGCTTGCCGCGAACTACGATGATTTCCTCAGCGGCACAAGCGATTTGCACGTCGTTTTCGAGCCCGACGAACACACCTGCCTGTACCACTACGCCTGGGTTCGGGACCGACTGTTGATGGTTTCACTCGCCGATGTGGCCAGCCAAGTCGAAATCGTCACGCCGGGAAGTTGGCGCCGCGAACCCATCGCCGGCATCCCCGCATCGACCAACACCGTGATCGTCGCCGCCGACGACACCGGCGACGAGTTCTTCCTGGACTCCAGCGGCTTCGATGCACCGTCGCGGCTGCTGCGCGGCACCGCCGGTTCCGCGACGACGCAGCTGGAGCAGATCAAGTCCGCACCCACCTTCTTCGACGCCCAAAACATCTCGGTATCACAGCATTTCGCGACATCCGAAGACGGAACGTCGATCCCGTACTTCCTGGTGCGCCCCACCGGCTCCGATGGACCCGGCCCGACTTTGCTCTACGGCTACGGGGGCTTCGAGACATCCAATACCCCGGGCTACAGCGGCGTGATGGGCCGGCTATGGCTGGCCCGCGGCGGCACCTACGTCCTGCCCAATATCCGCGGCGGCGGTGAATACGGGCCCGGCTGGCATACCCAGGCGATGCGGGAGGGCCGGCACAAGGTGGCCGAAGACTTCGTAGCCGTAGCCGACGACCTCGTGCGGCGCGGCATCACCACGGTCGACCAGCTCGGCGCGCAGGGCGGCAGCAACGGCGGACTGCTGATGGGCATCATGGTGACCAAGTACCCGGAGAAGTTTGGCGCGCTGGTCTGCAACGTGCCGCTACTGGACATGAAGCGCTACCACTTGCTGTTGGCGGGCGCCTCGTGGGTCGCCGAATACGGCGACCCCGACAACCCCGACGACTGGGCGTTCATCTCCGAATACTCCCCCTACCAAAACATCTCAGCGGACCGGACCTATCCCCCGATCCTGATCACCACATCCACCCGAGACGACCGGGTGCATCCCGGCCACGCCCGCAAAATGACCGCCGCGCTGCAGGTCAGCGGGCACCAGGTCTGGTACTACGAGAACATCGAGGGCGGGCACGGGGGTGCGGCCGACAACGAGCAACTCGCGTTCAAATCGGCGCTGAGCTACTCGTTCCTGTGGCGAATGCTGGGCAGCCGGAAATAGTTTCCCGCTTGGCCACTGCGCCGGCACGGCGCCAGTTGACACGGCATGTCGATGCTTGACACTGGCGCCCTGCAGCGGCTTCGCTTCGGCTATGCCAACTCCTGAGTTCCAGACGCTGCTGTACTCGACAGCGGGCCCGGTGGCGACCATCACGCTCAATCGCCCGGAGCACCTCAACACGATCGTTCCGCCCATGCCCGATGAGATCGAGGCAGCCGTGGGGCTGGCCGAACGGGACCAGGGCATCAAAGTCATCGTGTTACGCGGTGCCGGCCGCGCCTTCTCGGGGGGTTACCAGGGCTCCGGCGTTGTTGATTAGCAGGCTTGTGAGCTGGGTTGATGATCTTTGGTGCCGCGCTATTGGGGCCGGAGTGTAGGCACGGGCTATCTGGAGAACGATCGAGTTGGTTACTGTTCGTCGTTGGTCTGGAGTTGCCCGTGCCTACCGCCCTGGGGGGGTTACGACTTTGGCGGGGGTTTCCAGCATTGGGGCGAAACCATGATGACCGACGGGCAATGGGATCCGGGCAAAGACTTCGCCATGGTCACCGCCCGCGAGACCGCCCCGACACAGAAGTTCATGGCCATCTGGCGGGCGTCGAAACCGGTGATCGCGCAGATCCACGGCTGGTGTGTCGGGGGAGCCAGCGACTACGCGTTGTGCGCCGACATCGTCATTGCCAGCGATGACGCCGTGATCGGAACCCCGTACAGCCGAATGTGGGGCGCGTACCTGTCCGGGATGTGGCTCTACCGGTTGAGCTTTGCCAAGGCCAAATGGCATTCCTTGACCGGTCGGCCGCTGTCCGGCGTCCAGGCCGCGCAGATCGAGCTGATCAACGAGGCGGTGCCGTTCGAACGGCTCGAAGCCCGGGTCGCCGAGGTTGCCGCCGAGCTGGCGCAGATTCCGTTGTCCCAGCTACAGGCGCAGAAACTGATGGTCAATCAGGCCTACGAAAATATGGGGCTGGCATCCACCCAGACCCTGGGCGGCATTCTCGACGGCCTGATGCGCAATACGCCGGACGCGTTGGACTTCATCAAAACCGCCGAAAACCAGGGAGTGCGGGCCGCGGTCGAGCGTCGAGATGGACCGTTCGGTGATTACAGCCAGGCCCCACCGGAGCTGCGGCCCAACCCCAATCACGTGATAGTCCCTGATCGCGACCGATAGTGAGATGGACTACGAATGTGACCTTGGCCCCTACGCCCCAGCACTGGAAGTGCTAACGTTGCAACTATGTCTCGGCTGAGTTCTAGCCTGCGAGCAGGCGCCGTTTTCCTCACTATCGGGATCGCCGCGGCGGTGTTTCCGAAGACCGCCGCAGCCGACTCAACAGACGACTTCCCGATACCTCGCCGGATAATCGCGACCAGCTGCGACGCCGAGCAGGTGCTCGCGGCCACCAGGGACACCAGCCCGGTGTACTACCAGCGGTACATGATCGACTACAACAACCACCCGGAGTTTCAGCAGGCAACCCAAGACAAGGCCCACTGGTTCTTCTCGCTGAGCCCCGCGGATCGCCGGGACTATTCCGAGCACTTCTATGACTCCATCGATCCGCTGTGGTGGGGCTGGCGCAACCACATGAAGATCTTCTTCAACAACAAGGGCGTTGTCGCCAAGTCGACCGAGGTCTGCAACCAATACCCCGCGGGCGACATGTCCGTGTGGAACTGAGCATAACCAACACCCTCCCGGCCGGGTCGGTTCACCGGGGTTCTCGTCCGCTGTTTGGGGGATGGGTGATTCAGTCTTGCATTGGCCGTTCGGCGGACAGCTAGTGCGCTCACGCGGTGGCCATACTGGCATCCGTAGCCAAATTCGGACGGTATCTCTACCGAGCCGAGCCCCCCGGGATGCAGATCATTGCCGACATGGCCGCGCGGTACTCCGGCCAGCCGATTGTTCCCTGACCTTGTCAAGTAGCGAATGCAGTCCGGAAAGTCGGAGGTATTCGCATGAGTCAGGCAACCGGCAATGAGGTCCCCGGCGTTCTGGTCGCGCTCGACTGGCAGACGCTGACCTGCCAGTCCGACGCGGGTTGCACAAATCGCGCGACGCATGTCGTCCACACCCACGCATTGGACCACTGCAACCGGCCCAATCTTGATCCGTTCGGGAACGTCATAGACATCCTGTGCGGCGACTGCCTCGGGCGCGCCCGAGCCGCAGCGCTGGTGCGAGTGAACCGTCTGGGCCGCTCGTCGGGCGCATACTGTCTGACCTGCGGGGCCCCGCTGTCCGACCCCGGCGACATCATCCGCGACGTGCGCCGGTGCGGGTTCAACGACCAGCCCGGGGTCTAGCCCGGGCCGACGGCGGCTGTCACCGACCGCGTCAGTAGTGCGGCGAACTCACCGCCAACCGCTCGGTATTGGTGTCTTCAGGTCCGTCGGCGGAATCACCGTTGCGGGGAAGCAGCAACGCCCGCACCAACGGGCGCGGTCCGTACGGACGGAGCAACTGACTGGCGGGTCGAGTGCGGACTTGTTGCGGCCACCAGAACCAGCGGCCCATCAGCGCCGCGATGGATGGGGTCATGAACGAACGCACAATCAGCGTGTCGAACAACAGCCCCAGCCCGATGGTGGTAACCACCTGCCCGATTACCCGCAAATCGCTGAAAATGAACGAAGCCATGGTGGCGGCAAACACCAGACCGGCAGTGGTCACCACCCCACCGGTGCCGGCCATCGCGCGGATGATGCCGGTCTTCAATCCGGCACCGATTTCCTCCTTCAAGCGCGAAACCAGCAACAAGTTGTAGTCCGAACCCACCGCCAACAGCAGAATCACCGACATCGCCAACACCATCCAGTGCAGTTCAACGCCGAAGATGTCCTGCCATACCAGGACGGAAAGCCCGAACGAGGCACCCAGCGACAGCAATACGGTGCCCACAATGACCACCGCAGCGACCAGGCTTCGGGTAATGATCAGCATGATGATCAGGATCAGACGACCGCAGCAACTCCCGCGATCAGCAGGTCCCACCGCGACCCGTCCCGCATGTCCTTGTAGACCGAGGCGGTACCCGCCAGATAGATCTTGGCGCCCTCGAGTGGGGTGCCCTTGATGGCCTGTTTGGCCTCGTCCATGATCGGCTTGACGTGCGAGATGCCCTCGGTACTGGCGGGGTCACCTTCGTGCGAGATGATGAAGCGGACCGCGTGCCCGTCGGGTGACAGGAACATTTTCAGACCACGCTTGAAATCGGCATTGTCGAACACCTCCGGCGGAATGTAGAACGAATCGTCATTCCTGGCGGCGTCGAAAGCCTTCCCCATCGCGGTGGAATTCTTGGACATCTCGTCCATCTGGTCATACAGCGAGGACATCGAGCTGTGCATGGTCAGCATCATCGTCTTCATGGTTTTCATCGACGCGATCTGGAAGGGGATCTGAGCTCGCATCTGCGGCATCAAGATATCGAGCCGATCCATGTCACGGGAGAGCGCGGCCAGTTTCTCGGTGATCTTGTCAACGCCGTCAAGGGCATCGAATATGGACCGCAGCGACCAGCAGATGGGAACGTCGTAGCAGTGCTTCTCCCAGTAGAAGTAGCTGCGAATGGGACGCCAAAAAAAGTCATCGAAATCGGCGATGTGGTCCCGCAACTCGTCGGTGATCTCGACCATGTCATGGGTCAGACCATCCATATCGTGGGTGGTTTCGACCATCTTGCCCATGATGTCGTACATGCGGTCCAGGGTGTCGATGGAATCCTGCATGGCGGCGGCCTGGATCAGCATGTCTGCCATCCGCTGTTTCATGTACTGCATGTTTTCCACCTGGACGGTGTTTTGCATGCTGATCTGAAACGGAATCGACGAATGCTCGATGGGCTTCCCGAGGGGCCTGGTTACCGCCTGCACCCGGGCGACTCCGGGTAGATGGAACACCCCTTTGGCAATGCGGTCGATTACCAGCATGTCGGCCGGATTCCGCATGTCATGGTCGGTCTCGACCATCAACAATTCGGGGTTCATTCTGGCCTGCGAGAAATGTCGGTCGGCTGCCGTATAGCCGACGTTCGTCGGGGTCGAGGCCGGTAGATACTTCTTGCTGTCGTAGTTGGTCCGGTATCCGGGCAGGGCCAGCAACCCGATCAGGGCGATCGCGATGGAAACCGCCAGAATCGGCCCGGGCCAGCGGACGATTGCCGTTCCCACCCGCCGCCATCCCCGGGTTCGCATCTTGCGTTTCGGGTCGAAGAGTTTGAAGAAACTCCCGACTACCAAGACCGCTGGCCCCAGGGTGAGCGCGGCCAGCACCGCAACCAACATTCCGACCGCACAAGGAGCGCCCAGCGTCTGGAAGTAGGGAAGGCGGGTGAAGCTCAGGCAATACATTGCGCCCGCGATGGTGAGGCCCGAGCCCAGGACAACGTGCGCCGTCCCGTGAAACATCGTGTAGAAAGCCTTCTCTCGACTCTCCCCCTCGCCGCGCGCCTCTTGATATCGGCCCAGGACGAAGATCGTGTAGTCGGTTCCGGCGGCGATGGCCATCAGCACCAGGAGATTGACCGCGAAGGTCGACAGACCGATGACGTTGTTATCCGCTAGGAAGGTGACCACTCCGCGTGCCGCCATCAGCTCGATCCCGACCATCACGAGAACCGAGATCACGGTGATCAATGATCGGTAGACAGAAAGCAGCATCACAAAGATCACCCCAATGGTGATGAAGGTGACCCGCTGGATACTCGCATCGCCCGCCGTGGATTGATCGGCGATGAGCGCGGCCGGGCCGGTGACATACGCCTTGACCCCCGGCGGGGCCGGGGTGTCGTTGACCAGCTCGCGTACCGCGTCGACGGACTCATTGGCCTTGGCTTCCCCTTGATTGCCAACGAGGTATGCCTGGACGTAAGCCGCCTTGCCGTCCGGGCTCTGTGATCCCGCCGCCGTCAGCGGGTCACCCCAGAAGTCCTGGACGTGCTGCACATGGTCTTTGTCCGCCTTGAGTTTGCGGACCAGCTCGTCGTAGTAATGGTGTGCCTCATCACCCAGTGGGTGATCGCCCTCCAGCACAATCATGACCGCGCTGTCGGTGTCGAATTCGTTGAACACCTTTCCGACACGCTTCATCGCGATCATCGACTCTGCGTCACTTGGGCTCAGCGAAACTGTGTGTTGCTTGCCGACTTCCTCGAGCGATGGAACGAACATCACGAGGACGGCGACCAGTCCCACCCAGAACACAACGATGGGCACCGCCATCCGGCGGATCAGCCGGGCCATCGAGGGGAGGCTCCCGTTCCCGTTCCCGTTCCCGTTCCCGTTCCCGTTCCCGTTCCCGTTCTCGGCTCCGGCCCCGTTCGAGGCCCCGTTCGAGGCCGCACGTTCGCTTACCGCCTGATCGTCGCTCATGCCGATTTCACCAGGCAGAAGGTCTGGGCGTTCACTTCGTTCTCGGACCTTTCGTCCTTGACTTCGCCGTTCACGATGATCCGGCACCCGATCTGGTCGGTGTCACCCTGAGCGACGACATTGACGCTGACCGACGGGAGCGTGGTCGTCACCGCCAGCGTCCAGGGCAACGTCACGCCGCTGACCCGCTGAGGCTGGGCTTCAACGTCCAGATAGTTGATGTTGGCGACGGTCCCCGGCGGACCAAAGACTTCATAGACCACGTGCTTGGGGTTGAACGGCTTGATGTCATCGGAGACGCCGCTGGTGAGGGGACGGTCGTCATGGACACCGAAGTAGCTGCGAAGCCGATTGACGCTGAACGCCGCGATCACGACTACGGCCAGGATGACCAGCGCGATCCACGTTCGCTTCAGCGCGTTGAGAACCGAGATATTGGGCACCCAATCACCTTCCGCTAGCAGGGGGCAGGTCCGTTCCAATCAAGTACTGCAGCCGTGGCGCGCAGGCGTCAGGTTGGACAACGGTGTCCACGCCGCGACTCCAACGGTGTTGGAACAAAAGCTGACTTACTTAGCCATCCCATCCATTTGTTTGTTGCGCTAAGCATCTTAAACACACCATGGGGTAGGCCGCAGAATTTCCGCTCCACGGATGGCGCCGGAACCGACGCCCGCTCAAATGGCCCATTCGCCGGTAACTTACGACGATTTGGCGGTCAAGCCGCAACAGGTGGCGGTCAGCAAACGAGTGAGAGCGGCCGCGAAGTCAAGATTCCACTCCGGCGGAAGCACGTCGGGCTCCTCGGCGTAGACGTCGGTGAGCCGCTGCGGCGGATTCGCGATCTGCCAAAGCGTGGCCCCCAGCGAGTAGGCCGCCAGCAGAACGTCGAACGCCCCCGGCAGTGCGTTCTCGATCGCATCAGCAAGCGCAATCACGGCGGCGGTGCTGGTGCGCTTGACCTCCACAACCCTGTCCACCTCCACTTCGTGTTCGAGGTGCAGGTGAAGGTTGGCCAGCAGGTCACAGAACAACGGGTCCGCGGCCAGGCCGTCAGCCAACGCCGCGGCCACCCGCGATTCGGTCATGGGACCGGGCTGGCTCAGCTCCCCACAGACCGTGTTCGACCACCGCTGCCACCCCTCGGCAGCAAGGTGCAGCAATACCTCTTTATGCGAAGTGAAATAGCGACGCACCGCCGAGTAGTGGATTCCGGCGCGGCTGGCAACCGCAGTCAGCGTGACCGACGCAACACCGGTCTCGGATGCCATCGAGCGCGCGGCCTCCACCAAAGCGGCCGCACGCTGGCGTTTGTTCTCCTCGGTGCGCGCGCGCCGGAAGGTTAGTTGCGCCACCGCCAGAGGATAACGCACACTGCGTGATTTGCGAGGGTAATGCCGACCGGGTACCGTACCTTTACGCACGTGATATGCGTTACATCCCCAAGATGACGGAAGGGGTCGACAATTCCGCCCATCGCCATGGTTTACTTAGGCTAGGCTTGGTTGCGCGTCTCAGCGCGATGCAGCCAGCCCGAGGTGAGACGGGGTGACAACCCGTAAATCGGCCGATAGATCCGCCGAGGTTGCGACAGCCACTAGATCTACTGGATCTACCTGCGGGCACTCCCACCCCTCACCGCGATCCAAAGATTGAACATGGTCGAACGGCGTTGAACATACGGGTATCGTGCGCCCCGTAGCTTCGCCAACCGGTAAAGGGGACTTGAGATTTTCAGGGTGCTGTCGCGAACGTGGATCGTGCTGGTGATCGTGGCGGTGATCATCGTCGGGGGATTCTCCGTGCACCGAATCCGCGGCTTCTTTGCCTCGGAAAAACGCGAATCGTATTCCGACAGCAATCTCGACAACAAGCCTTTCAACCCCAAAGAGATCACCTACGAAGTCTTTGGCCCTCCGGGCACGGTCGCCGATATCAGCTATTTTGATGTCAATTCCGACCCGCAGCAGGTAGAGGGTGCGGTGTTGCCCTGGACGTTGCATTTCACCACGAATTTGGCGGCCGTGATGGGTAACCTTGTCGCACAAGGAAATACCAACAGCATTGGCTGCCGAATCACGGCAGACGGCAAGGTCAAGGCCGAGCGGGTGTCCAACGAGGTCAATGCTTACACCTATTGCCTGGTGAAATCAGCGTGACCGTCAAATACGCGAACGACCCGGACACCCGCGCTCACACCGAAAAGCCGTTTCTGGCGCGAATGATTCACGCGTTCGCGGTGCCCATCATTCTCGCCTGGGTCGCGGTTTGCGTTGCGCTCAGCGTATTCATCCCATCGCTGGAAGTGGTCGGCCAAGAGCGTTCGGTGTCACTGGGCCCAAAAGACGCGCCCTCCTACGAAGCGATGAAGCGCATCGGCGCCGCCTTCAACGAAGGCAACTCCGACAGTCAGGCGATGATCGTCCTGGAGGGCAAGGACGCTCTCGGTGATGGCGCGCACAAGTACTACGACGTTCTGATCCGCAAACTGAGGGCCGATCCCCGACACGTGCAGAGCGTCCAGGACTTCTGGGGCGATCCCCTCACGGCGGCCGGAGCGCAGAGTAACGACGGCAAGGCCGCCTACGTACAGCTCAATCTCGCCGGCAATCAGGGCGAGCCGCTGGCCAATGAGTCCGTCGAAGCGGTGCGCAAGATCGCCAAGGAAACCCCCGCACCCCCCGGGGTCACGACTTATGTCACCGGTGCGGCAGCGCTGGTTTCGGACATGCACAGCAGCGGCGACAAGTCCATGATCAAGATCACCGTGACGACGGTGGCGGTGATCTTCATTATGTTGCTGCTGGTCTACCGATCGGTGATCACCGTTGTCGTGCTGCTGCTCACGGTGGGAGTCGAACTAACCGCCGCGCGTGGGGTGGTCGCGCTGCTCGGGCACAGCGGGGCCATCGGGCTGTCCACCTTCGCGGTAAGCCTGCTCACCTCGCTGGCGATTGCGGCCGGCACGGACTACGGGATCTTCATCTTCGGGCGTTACCAGGAAGCGCGTCAGGCCGGTGAGGACAAAGAGACGGCCTTCTACACGATGTATCGAGGCACCGCCCACGTCATTCTGGGTTCTGGACTGACGATCGCCGGCGCGACCTTCTGCCTCAAATTCGCCCGGATGCCCTACTTCGAAACCTTGGGCATCCCCTGCGCGGTGGGGATGCTCGTCGCGGTGATGGTGGCGTTGACCCTGGGTCCGGCCGTGCTGACCGTGGGCAGCCGCTTCGGACTGTTCGACCCCAAGCGCCTGATCAAAGTTCGGGGCTGGCGACGCGTCGGCACCGTGGTGGTGCGCTGGCCGCTGCCGGTTCTCGCCGCAACGCTGGCCGTCGCCCTGGTGGGTCTGCTCGCGTTGCCCGGCTACCGCACCAACTACAACGACCGTGACTATCTGCCCAACTTCATCCCGGCCAATCAAGGGTTCACGGCCGCGGAACGGCATTTCTCCCAGGCCCGGATGAAGCCCGACATCCTCATGATCCAGTCAGATCATGACATGCGGAATCCCGCGGACTTTCTCGTCCTCGACAGACTCGCCAAGGGAATTTTCCACGTCCCAGGAATATCCCGGGTGCAAGCGATAACCCGGCCCGACGGAACGGCGATGGACCACACGTCGATACCGTTTCAGATCAGCATGCAAAATGCCGGGCAGATCCAGACGCTGAAGTACCAGCGCGACCGCATGAACGACATGCTCACGCAGGCCGAGGAAATGGCCAAGACCATCGCGTTGATGCGACGCATGTACGGCCTCATGACCCAGCTGGCCAACAACACCCACAAGATGGTCGGCGACACGATCGAGATGCAGCAGATAACCAAAGAACTGCGCGACCATATCGCTAATTTCGATGACTTTTTCCGTCCGATCCGCAGCTACTTCTACTGGGAAAAGCACTGCTACGACATTCCCATCTGTTCGTCGTTCCGGTCGATATTCGACGCGCTCGACGGAATCGATCAGATCGACGAAAAGCTGGACAACCTGGTCGTCGACATCAAAGAGCTCGATCGGCTGATGCCCCAGATGATCGAGACGTTCCCGCCGATGATCGAAACCATGGAGAGCATGCGCCTGATGATGCTCACCATGCACAGCACCATGTCTGGTCTCTACGACCAGATGAGCGAGATGAGCGAAAACGCCAACGCCATGGGCAAGGCTTTCGACGCCGCCAAGAACGACGATTCGTTCTATCTTCCGCCCGAGGTCTTCAAGAACGAAGACTTCAAGCGCGCGATGAAATCGTTCCTGTCCCCCGACGGGCATGCCGCCCGCTTCATCATCTTGCACCGCGGAGATCCCCAATCAGCCCAGGGAATCGCGAGCATCGACCAAATTCGAACCGCGGCCGAGGAATCACTCAAGGGGACCCCCTTGGAGGACGCCAAGATCTATGTGGCCGGCACGGCATCGGTCTTCAAGGACATCTCCGAAGGCGCCGACTGGGACCTGTTGATCGCGGGGATATCGTCGCTGTGCCTGATCTTCATCATCATGTTGATCCTCACCCGTGCCTTCGTCGCGGCCGCGGTCATCGTCGGTACCGTGGCGCTTTCGCTGGGCGCCTCATTCGGCATGTCGGTGCTGTTGTGGCAGCACATCCTCAACATCGATTTGCATTACATGGTGCTCGCGATGTCGGTCATCGTGTTGTTGGCGGTGGGGTCCGACTACAACCTGCTGCTGGTGTCCCGGTTCAAAGAGGAGATACCGGCCGGGTTGAAGACCGGCATCATTCGCGCGATGGGCGGTACCGGCAAGGTCGTGACGAACGCAGGCCTGGTGTTTGCGTTCACCATGGCGTCCATGGCCGTCAGCGATCTGCGGGTGATCGGCCAGGTCGGCACCACCATCGGCCTGGGCCTGCTGTTCGACACCTTGATCGTTCGGGCCTTCATGACCCCGTCCATCGCGGCATTGCTGGGCCGCTGGTTCTGGTGGCCGATGAGGGTGCGCACTCGGCCCGCTCGAACCCCGTCGTCGCCGACGGCAGACCCCGAGCCCGACCGGGCCTTGGCCATGAGCGGCGAACGCTAACGATGTTGCGCATTTCCGGAGCGGCCAACCAAGCGGCCGGCGGCTCCGAATACCTCATGTGCAGCAGAAAACTCTCACCCAGCGTTCGATAGCCGTCATCGGCAGCGGCGTCGCCGGACTGACCGCCGCCTACCTGCTGTCCGGACGTGACCGGGTCACCCTCTACGAGGCGGACACCCGACTCGGCGGACACGCCCATACCCACTGTCTGGACGCCGGCGACGGCACGTTCGTGGGCGTCGATTCGGCGTTTCTGGTCCATAGCGACCGGACCTACCCGACGCTGTGCCGATTGTTCGCCGAGCTCGGCGTGGCCACCCAAGAGTCAGAGATGTCGATGTCGGTGCGCGCCGACGACATCGGGCTCGAATATGCCGGAGCGCTGGGACCGCGCGGCCTGTTTGCCTGCTCGGCGGCATTGCGGCCGCGCTACCTGATGATGCTGGCCGAGATCCTGCGCTTCCACCGGGCCGCCTCTAGATTGCTGCGCGAGGACACCGCCGGCAGCGCTGGGGACGATCTGGAGACGCTGGAGGCGTTTCTCAAGCGGCACCGCTTCTCGTCGTTCTTCGTCGACTACTTCATCACGCCGTTGGTGGCCGCCGTGTGGTCGTGTGCCGCTGGCGATGCGTTGCGCTACCCGGCCCGGTATCTGTTCGTCTTTCTCGAGCATCACGGCATGTTGTCGGTGTTCGGGTCACCGACGTGGCGCACTGTCACCGGCGGCAGCGTCAACTATGTGCGTGCCATCGCCTCGAGTCTGGACGAGGTTCGCACCGGCGCCGCGGTGCATTCGCTGCGCCGGACGGCCGACGGGGTCGTGATACGGGCCGGTGGCGACGCGCCCCGCTGTTTCGATGCCGCTGTCGTCGCCGTGCACCCCGATCAAGCCCTGCTGTTGCTCGATGATCCGACGACCTGGGAGCGCAACGTCTTGGGGGCAATCCCCTACTCGACCAATCGCGCCCTGCTGCACACCGACGAATCGGTGCTGCCACGGCACCACCGGGCCCGGGCATCGTGGAACTACCTGGTGGCCCCCGGACAGGACCATGTGGTGGTCAGCTACGACGTCAGCAGGTTGATGCGCATTGGCGGCAACCGCCGTTTCGTGGTCACCCTCGGTGGCCACGACCGGGTGGATACCCGATCGGTGATCGCCGAGATGACCTATAGCCATCCCCTCTACACGCCGGAATCGGTTGCCGCCCAGCGTGTTTTGCCGACGCTCGACGACGATCGGGTGGTGTTCGCCGGGGCCTACCACGGCTGGGGATTCCACGAGGACGGCGCCGCATCGGGACTACGCGCGGCGCGGCGGCTCGGAGCCGACTGGCCGGCCCGAACCCGACCGGAGGCGATGTTGTCATGCTGACTCAAACCCGGGTAATGGCACCGGCGATCTACCGCACCACCATCACCCATGCGCGGCGGGTCCCGGTGCACCACTCGTTCGGATACCGCAGCTACAGCTGGTATGTCGACGTTGACGACTTACCCCGGCTGCCGTGGTGGCTACGGCCGATGGCCCGGTTCCACGCCGATGACCACTTCATCTCCCCGCCGCAGGGATCCCTTCGGGACCGCCTGGAGGCTTTCTTCGCCGAACAGGGCGCCGAAATCCCTGACGGCCGCGTGACCGCGCTGCTGCAGGCGCGCGTATTCGGCTACGTCTTCAATCCGTTGAGCGTCTTTTGGTGCCACGACCGCGACGGCAGGCTGCGCCACGTGGTGGCAGAGGTGCACAACACCTACGGGGGACGCCATGCCTACCTGCTACCGCCGGCCGAGCTGCCGGTGGCCGCCGTCAAGAATTTCTACGTCTCACCGTTCAACCAGGTCGACGGGTACTACCTGATACAAGCGCCACGGCCCGAAGCCGAGGTGGACGTCACGGTTTCGCTGCACCGCGAGAACCGGCAGAGCTTCACCGCCAACCTGCACGGGAAACGACTACCAGCGACAACCAAGCAAGTCGCGATCATGCAAATCATTGCGCCGTTGGCCCCGTTGGTGGTGGCCGCCCGCATCCGGATACAGGGGATCAAATTGTGGTTGCGTCGAGTTCCGGTGGTACCGCGATGAGTGTCGACACCGTCCGCGAGCCCCTCCAAGAACGCTCCGAAGTCATCGATTCGCGGCGCTGGCCGGCGGTGGCAAAGCCGCCGTCGGGCCCGCTTTCCGCGGTGGCTGCCGCAATCGCGCACCGCCTGCTGCGCCGCGCGGTTGCCCGCCTGCCACTACGACTGGTCTACCCGGACGGCACCTCGATCGGTGCCGCCGATGGGCCCACCATCGTGGTGCACCAGCCGGCCGCGCTGGCCCGGCGGATCGGGCGAAACGGCCTGATCGGCTTCGGCGAGTCCTACATGGCCGCGGAGTGGTCATCAAACGATCTCGCCGCGGCGCTGACGGTGTTCGCCGAGTCGGTGGCCGAGCTGATACCACCCTCCCTCCAGTGGCTGCGACCCATTGCACCGGCTTTTCGGCCGCGCTGGCGAGACCCCAGCCGCGATGAGGCCCGGCGCAACATCGCCGAACACTACGACCTGTCGAATGAGCTGTTCGCGCAGTTCCTCGACGACACCATGACGTATTCGTCGGCGCTCTTCGACCAGCTACCCGCCGCCTGGCCGGATCTGGCTGCGGCCCAACGGCGCAAGATCGATCGGTTACTCGATATGGCCGAGGTTCGCGACGGTAGCCGGGTGCTCGAGATCGGCACCGGCTGGGGCGAGCTGTGCATCCGGGCGGCGTCGCGGGGCGCGCAGGTCCGATCGATAACCCTCTCGGTCGAACAGCAGCGGCTGGCGCGCAGGCGGGTCGCCGAGGCGGGCCTATCCCATCTGGTCCAGATCGACCTGTGCGACTACCGCGATGTCGGCAGCGAGGGCGCAGCCTATGACAGCGTGCTCTCCGTCGAGATGATCGAGGCGATCGGATACCACTCGTGGCCAAAGTATTTCGCCGCGCTGCAGCGGCTGGTACGGCCGGGCGGGAAGGTGGCGATCCAGGCGATCACCATGCCCCATGACCGGATGCTGGCCAGCCGCAATACCTTGACCTGGGTGCAGAAGTACATCTTTCCGGGCGGACTGCTGCCGTCCACCCAGGCGATCGCAGACATCACCGAGCGCCACACCGCCTTGCGCACCATCGACACGGCCTCACTACGACCGCACTACGCGCAGACCTTGCGGCTGTGGCGGGAGCGGTTTCTGCAGCGCCAGGGTGAGCTGGCACAGTTGGGCTTCGACGACGTGTTCAAACGGATGTGGGAGCTGTACTTGGCCTACTCGGAGGCCGGATTCCGGTCGGGTTACCTCGACGTCTACCAGTGGACGTTCGAACGTGAGGATGGCCGGTGATCGGAGACGGAATTCTGCTGATCTCCGGCGCATCGGCCGCCGCGCTGATCGTCGTGCATTCGGTGACATTTGCGATCGGCCACCGCATCGGCCGCTACAACGTCGTCGACGCGGCCTGGGGTCTGGGGTTCGTCGCCGTTGCCGCCGTTTCGGCGGTACTGGGCAGCGGCGACCCGACCCGCCGGTGGCTACTGCTGGCGCTGGTGGCTATCTGGGGTTTGCGGCTGAGCTGGCACATCCACCGCAAGACGGTCGGCAAGGGAGAAGATCCGCGCTACACGGATCTGCTCCGCGGCGCCACGCTGGGGCAGGTGGTGCGCAAAGTGTTCGTGCTGCAAGCATTCTTGACGCTGTTCATCTCCTTCCCGTTGCAGCTGTCTGCCGTCACCGGGCCGACGCCGAAGCCGCTGCTGGCCGTCGGGGCGCTGGGCGTAGCGGTGTGGCTGCTCGGCGTCGTCTTCGAGGCCCTGGGCGACCACCAGTTGCGGGCGTTCAAGGCCGACCCCGCCAACCGGGGCGCCATCATGGATCGCGGCCTGTGGGCCTGGACGCGCCACCCCAACTACTTCGGCGACGCCTGCGTCTGGTGGGGATTGTGGCTGGTCACCATCACCGGCTGGGTCCCGCTGATCACCGTGGGCTCACCGCTGCTGATGACGTACTTCCTGGTCGACGTCAGCGGCGCGCGACTGACCGAGAAGTACATGAAGGATCGTCCCGGATTCGGCGAATATCAACGGCGGACGGCGTATTTCGTGCCCCGGCCGCCTCGATCGGCGCGTCATCAATGACCGGCCCGACGATCTTGGCGCCAACTGGCGATAGGCTACCGATCGATGACCGGACCGCCGGGGCGCAGCGACGACCTCAACGCCCTATTGCGCCAGATCGCGCGGGGCGAGCGCGACGCGTTCGCCATGTTCTACGACCACACCTGTACGCGGGTGTATGGACTGGTGGCACGGGTGTTGCGTGATGCCGGCTACAGCGAGGAAACCACCCAGGAGATCTATCTCGAGGTGTGGCGGACGGCATCGGATTACGACGCCACCAAGGGCTCTCCCCTGGCCTGGTTGCTGACCATGGCGCATCGGCGCGCGGTGGACCGGGTGCGCGCCGAGCAGGCCGGCAGCCAGCGGGAGTCGCGCTATGGCGCGGCCAATGTCGATCTGGCCAGTGACGTGGTCGCCGATTCGGCGATCGCCGGTGATGAACGTCGCCGGGTGGTGGAGTGCCTGGATGGGCTGACCGATACCCAGCGGCAGTGCATCGAGCTGGCCTACTACGGCGGGCTGACCTATGCCGAAGTGTCGCAGCGGTTGGCCACCAATCTTTCGACGATCAAATCACGCATGCGCGACGCGCTGCGCGGTCTGCGCAACTGCCTGGATGCGTCATGACCGAGCCGACCGACTTCCAACTGCTCGAGCTGGCGACACCGTATGCCCTGCATGCGGTCTCCGACGAGGAGAGACTCGACATCGAGCGCCGGCTTAGCGCAGCACCGGCGCCGGTGGCCGCCGCATTCGACGAAGAAGTTCGGTCGGTGCGCGAAACGATGTCGGTGGTATCGGCCGCCACGGCCGCGCAGCCACCAGCAGAGCTGCGCCAGGCGCTGCTCGCAGCCGCGGAGCCCGCTCAGAGCCGCCGTCAACCACGTTGGCGCACTGCAGTTTTCGCTTCCGCCGCGGCGATCGCGGTGGGGCTGGGCGCGTTCGGCCTGGGCGTCCTGACCCGACCGTCGGCATCGCCGACGGTCGCCGAGCAGGTGCTGGCCGCGCCGGATGTGCAGACGGTCTCCGGCCGGCTCGGCGGCGGAACGGCCACCGTGATGTTCTCCCGCGATCGCAACGCGGGTGTGTTGGTGATGAACAATGTGCCGCCGCCGTCTCCGGGCACCGTCTATCAGATGTGGCTGGTCGACGCCAAGGGGCCGACATCGGCGGGAACCATGGGCCCCACGGCGGTCACGCCGTCGACAAAAGCGACGCTGACCTATCTCGGCGACTCGACGACGCTGGCGTTCACCGTCGAGCCCGGCACGGGTTCGACCAAGCCGACCGGCACGGTGCTGGCCGAGCTGCCGCTACGCTGACCCGTCCGGCGCTAGTTCCACAGGCTCTTGATCATCGCGGCCACGGCACCCACCACCACCAGCGCGACGCCGGCAAGCAGCGTCAAATTCAGCCATAGATGCAGGCTGCCCTCCGCGGTATTGACCATGACATCGGCGATGCGGCGGATGTCACCCGTGGTGCGGTTGAGCGCTTCGTTGACGTATCGGCCGCCGACTTCGATGCCCGCCCAGCCGGCAGCGCCGACCATTAGCGCCGAGACACCCAGACTGCTCAGCGCCTTGCCGCGGCGGCGGGCGGTGATCAGCGTCAGCAGCCCGCAGACCACCGCGAGGGCCGCCGCCCCGATGCTGACGCAGGGACCCCAGACCGCGACTCGGCGCAATTGGCCTTGATGCAGGGGCTGGGGAGTCGACACCGTCAACGGAACTCGCAAGGTGTCGGGCACCGTCACGTGATAGCTGCTCAAGACCTGCTGGATGGAACTGTCGTTGAGCATCGGCGCCAGGTCGACCACCCAGCGCTCGCCGTCGGCCGCGGACTGCGCTTCGCTGAACAACCAGTCGTGTGCCACCCGATTCGCCTGAGCGAACAACGGCGGAAATGCTGCGCTGGTGGTAAACGACATGGCCGCCTCCTGCACCGCCGACCCGTCGATCGCGTCGTGCTGGCCGCCGCGCTTGGCGATGAGCGCCATGGCACGGGTGCTGAGTTCAGCGGCCATCGCCGACTGCAGCACCGGATCATCGGCGGCCCGGCCGGCCAGCGCGGTGTAGCCGTCACGATCGATGATGTGTGTCTGCGCCCACGCGGCCGGGACCGCCACCGCCAGCGCGACCGTGGTGGCCAGCCATAAGACCACCGTCGCAAGCAATCGCACGCCTAGAACCTACTGGGCGATCCCGCGCAGGTAGGCAGCCTGTCCCAGGTGTTGGGCGCAGTCGTCGACCACGCTGATCAATCGGACGCTCGCGGTGACCGGCGGATCCCAATGGGTGTCCACCACGCGGGACAGTTCCTCGGCGGTCACACCCGCGACGTACTGCAGCGTCAGGGCGTGCACCGCGTGGTAGTAGTCGGCCAGCAGCTCGGCCGGCGCACGCACTTTAGCCACATCCTGCGCGCCGTGCCCGTAGCCGGTGTCGCCGCGGGGCAGGTCCAGCCCGAACCGGTCCACCCAGCCATCACGAGTCCGCGCCTGTTCGACCCCGGCGATGTCGGCCACCTGGACGTCCTGGACCCGCGCACTGTGCCAGATCAGCCAGGCGATGCTGTTGGCGGCCGGTGTTGGCCGGTAGTTGGCCACTTGCTCGGTCAGACCGTCGGTGAGTTCATCGACGTGTTCGATCACTCGGGTGAACGCGTCGCGCAGCAGCTCGCGGGCCGCGGCATCGGAGGTAGCCATACGGCCGACTCTACGAGCGCCATCGGACCTGGCACCACCGACCGCCGCGGTCGTAAATTGATTAGATGAGCTACGACCTCCTCATCCGTAACGGAACCATCGTTGACGGGCTGGGGGGTGAGCCGTACGTCGGCGACGTCGCGGTACGCGACGGCATCATCGTGGCCGTCGGGCCACCCGACGACTCGGTCAACGGCGACGCCGCCGGGCGGGTGATCGACGCCAGCGGCCTGCTGGTCACCCCGGGGTTCGTCGACCTGCACACCCACTACGACGGTCAGTCAATCTGGTCAGACCGACTGACACCATCATCGGCGCACGGCGTGACGACCGTGCTGATGGGCAATTGCGGGGTGGGTTTTGCGCCGTGCCGCCAGCAGGACCACGACGTGCTCGTCGACGTGATGGCCGGTGTCGAGGACATCCCCGGCGTTGTCATGACCGATGGCCTGCCCTGGACCTGGGAGACGTTCCCCGAATTCATGGACGCGTTGGAGGCGGGAGCACGCGACATCGATGTGGCCGCCTTTCTGCCGCACTCCCCGCTGCGGGTCTATGTCATGGGTCAGCGCGGCGCCGACCGCGAGCCGGCCACCCCCGAAGACCTGGCCACCATGCGGGCACTGGCCAAACAGGCCATCGAGATCGGTGCGCTGGGGTTCGCGTCGTCGCGGCTGACCATCCACAAAACCGAGAGCGGATCGCCGATTCCGAGCTACGACGCCGCCCGTGCGGAGATCGAAGAGATCGCCAAGGGCGTCGTCGACGGCGGCGGTGGCCTGTTGCAGTTTGTGCCCGACATCCCAGCCGGCGGCTACCAGCCGGTGTTGCAGACCGTGTTCGATGTCGCCGAGGAGGTCGGGCTGCCAGTCACGTTCTCGTTGGTGGTCGGCAACGTCGGCGAACCCAGCTGGCCCGATGCCATCACAATGGTCGAGAACGCGAACAAGAACGCGGGCGAGGGAACCCGCTTCACCGCGCAGCTACTGCCCCGTCCGATCGGGCTGATCATCGGACTGCAGCTGTCGGCAAACCCATTTGTGCTCTATCCCAGCTACCGCGAGATCGCACATCTGCCGTTGGCCGAGCGTGTCGCCGAAATGCGCAAACCCGACGTCCGGGCCCGCATCCTGGCCGATAAGCCCGGCGTCGGGCATCCGATTCTGTATGTGGCGCAGGCCTGGGACTGGATCTTTCCGCTGACTGAGGACCCCAACTACGAGCCGGCGGCGGCCGACAGCATCGGGGCTCGGGCTCGCGCCCGCGGCGTCAGCCCGATGGAGGAGGCCTACGACCGGCTGCTCGACGACGACGGGCACGCCATGTTGCTGGTCGCGACCAGCAACATGGAGAACAACTCGCTGGACACTGTCGGCAAACTATTGCATCGCGAAGACGTGGTGCTCGGTCTCGGCGACGGGGGCGCCCACTACGGGATGATCTGCGACGCCAGCTACTCGACCTACTTTCTGACGCACTGGGTTCGCGATCGGGCATCCGGGCGATTCAGCGTGGCCGAAGCCGTCCGCGAACTCACATCCGTGCCGGCCCGGGTGGCCGGCCTGGGCGACCGCGGACGCATCGCGGTCGGCTACAAGGCCGACCTCAACGTCATCGACCACGCCGCACTCCGACTGCACAAGCCGGTCATCAGGTACGACCTGCCCGCGGGCGGGCGGCGCTTGGATCAGACCGCCGAGGGCTATGTTGCAACCGTGGTATCGGGTCAGGTGATCGCCGAGAACGGGGTGCCGACCGCTGCCCGGCCCGGCAAGCTGGTCCGCGGACGGCAGCCAGCCCCGGTCCCGGCGTGAGGGAACTTGGGGGTTCCTGTAAACCCCCTATGGATCGACATTTTTCCGATGCCGATACGGCCACGGTAGCGGCCGTCGCCAGGTAGTTTGGGCTGGTGACAAACCCGCATTTTGCGTGGTTGCCGCCAGAGATTAATTCGGCACTAATGTTCGCCGGTCCCGGAGCGGGGCCGCTGCTTGCCGCTGCCGCGGCTTGGGGCGGTTTGGCCGAGGAATTGGCGTCAGCGGTGTCGTCATTCAGCTCGGTCACCTCCGAGTTGACCAGTGGCTCATGGCTGGGCCCCTCGGCGGCAGCCATGATGGCTGTCGCCACCCAATACATGGCGTGGCTCGGTGCGGCTGCGGCACAGGCGGAGCAGGCGGCCGCACAGGCCGCTGTCACGGCAGGCGCGTTCGAATCGGCTCTGGCGGCGACGGTGCAGCCCGCGGTGGTCACGGCCAACCGCGGGCTGATGCAGGTGCTGGCGGCCACGAACTGGCTGGGTTTCAACACCCCCGCGATCATGGACATCGAGGCCGCCTACGAGCAGATGTGGGCGCTCGACGTGGCGGCCATGGCCGCCTACCACGCCGAAGCGTCGGCGGCCGCTTCGGCGCTGGCGCCCTGGAAGCAGGTGCTGCGCAACCTCGGTATCGACATCGGCAAGAACGGCCAGATCAACCTGGGCTTCGGCAACAGCGGCACCGGCAATGTCGGCAACAACAACGTCGGCAACAACAACTGGGGCAGCGGCAACACCGGAAGCAGCAACGTCGGCACCGGTAACACCGGAAGCAGCAACATCGGTAGCGGCAACACCGGTAACAGCAACGTCGGGTTGGGCAACCTGGGCAGCGGGAACGTCGGCTTCGGCAACACCGGCAACGGCGACTTCGGGTTCGGCCTGACCGGCGATCATCAGTTCGGCTTCGGCGGCTTCAACTCGGGTAGCGGCAACGTCGGAATCGGAAACTCGGGCACCGGCAACGTCGGCTTCTTCAATTCCGGCAACGGAAACATGGGTATCGGCAACTCAGGCTCCCTCAATTCGGGCCTGGGCAACTCCGGGAGCATGAGCACCGGTTTCGGCACCGCCAGCATGAGCAGCGGCATGTGGCAATCGATGCACGGCAGCGACATGGCAAGCTCTACCAGCTTGGCCAGCTCGGCCACCTACGCAACGGGCGGCACGGCCACCTTGAGCTCGGGGATCCTGAGTTCGGCGCTGGCACACACCGGCGGCCTGAATCCGGCGCTGGCCGGCGGATTGACCCCCACCGCAGCCACCCCGGCTGCCGCCGCTCCCGCGGCCGCGGCGCCGGTAGCGGCGGCGGCTGCCGACGCCGGCCCCGTCTCTGCGGGTGCAAACAGTGGCTCCACCGCGGGCGCGGGCCTACGCAGCCCGGCTGCCGGATACTCCGGCCTGTACAACTCGGCTAACAGCGATGCGGGTGCGCGAAGCGTCGCCACCCGTGAAGCGCCGGCAAACGCCGGTGCGGGCATCCCCAGGTCCAGCTTCTATCCGAACCGCGAGACGGCTGACAGCGAAGCCGACATCCAGCTGCCGCTGCGCACGGAGTAGTCACACCCCATCCGGCCGGCATCTATCCTCGATTGCATGGCTGCCAAGAAGGTGGACCTCAAGCGGTTGGCCGACGCCTTGACCGACTACCCGTTCGCCTACCTGATCACCGTTGACGACGACCACCACGTGCACACGGTGACCGTGGAACCGGTGCTGCGTGGCCTGCCCGACGGACCGGACGGACCGCGCGCGGTCATCGAGGTCGGGCTGATCGGCGGCCGCACCCGCGCCAACCTGACCAGCCATGGTGATGCCACGCTCCTGTGGCCGCCACCCGAACCCGGCGGCTATTCGCTGATCGTTGATGGGCGCGCCGAGGTATCCGACGCCGGCACCGAAACGGCCCAGTGCGCTGTGCTGCCCACCAAGGCGTTGCTGCACCGCAACGCCGACTCTGCCGCCACAGCCAGCGGCTGCCTGCATGACTGCGTCGTGTTCTCCGAGCCTTCCTAGCGCGCCCGTACACACACGAAAAAGCCCGGCCCCCCGAAGGGAACCGGGCTTTTTCGTGCTTGCGAACTTGCGCGCCTTGCGGACTTAGAAGTCCATGCCGCCCATGCCGCCGGTCGGGTCGCCCGCGGGAGCGGCCGCCTTCTCCGGCTTGTCGGCGACAACGGCCTCGGTCGTCAGGAACAGACCCGCGATGGACGCCGCGTTCTGCAGCGCCGAACGGGTCACCTTGACCGGGTCGGCAACGCCGGCCTTGAGCAGGTCCTCGTACACACCGGTGGCGGCGTTCAAGCCGGTACCGGCGGGCGAGTTACGGACCTTCTCGGCCACCACACCGGGCTCCAAGCCACCGTTGAAAGCGATCTGCTTCAGCGGAGCCTCGAGAGCCACCCGGACGATGTTGGCGCCGGTGGCCTCGTCACCGGATAGCTTCAGCTCGTCCAGCGACGGGACCGCGTGCAGCAGGGCGACGCCACCACCGGCGACGATGCCCTCCTCAACGGCAGCCTTGGCGTTACGGACCGCGTCCTCGATGCGGTGCTTGCGCTCCTTGAGCTCCACCTCGGTGGCAGCCCCGGCCTTGATCACCGCAACACCGCCGGCCAGCTTGGCCAGGCGCTCCTGCAGCTTCTCACGGTCGTAGTCGGAGTCGCTGTTCTCGATCTCGGCGCGGATCTGGGCCACCCGTCCAGCGATGGCGTCGGAGTCACCGGCGCCCTCGACGAGGGTGGTCTCGTCCTTGGTGATGACGACCTTGCGGGCCTTACCCAGCAGCGAGATGTCGGCGGTCTCGAGGGAGAGGCCAACCTCTTCGCTGATGACCTGACCACCGGTGAGGATGGCCATGTCCTGCAGCATCGCCTTGCGGCGGTCACCGAAGCCGGGGGCCTTGACCGCCACCGACTTGAAGGTGCCACGGATCTTGTTGACGACCAGGGTGGACAGCGCCTCGCCCTCGACGTCCTCGGCGATGATCAGCAGCGGTTTGCCGCCCTGAATGACCTTCTCCAGCAGCGGCAGCAGGTCCTTGACAGTGGACACCTTGGAGCTGACCAGCAGGATGTAGGGGTCCTCCAGGACCGCTTCCTGACGCTCGGCGTCGGTGACGAAGTAGCCCGAGATGTAGCCCTTGTCGAACCGCATCCCCTCGGTGAGCTCGAGCTGCAGGCCGAAGGTGTTGGACTCCTCGACGGTGATGACGCCCTCGTTGCCCACCTTGTCCATCGCCTCGGCGATCAGGTCGCCGATCGACTGGTCGCCGGCGGAGATGGCTGCGGTCGCCGCGATCTGCTCCTTGGTCTCGACCTCTTTGGCCGACTTGAGCAGGATCTCGGTGACCTTCTCGACTGCCTTCTCGATGCCGCGCTTCAGACCGAGCGGGTTGGCACCGGCCGCAACGTTGCGCAGGCCTTCCTTGACCAGCGCCTGGGCCAGCACGGTGGCCGTCGTCGTGCCGTCACCGGCCACGTCGTCGGTCTTCTTGGCAACTTCCTTGACCAGCTCAGCGCCGATCTTCTCGTACGGGTCCTCCAGCTCGATCTCCTTGGCGATGGACACACCATCGTTGGTGATCGTGGGGGCACCCCACTTCTTCTCCAGGACGACGTTGCGACCCTTGGGGCCCAACGTCACCTTTACCGCGTCGGCGAGGGCGTTCAGGCCCCGCTCGAGGCCGCGACGGGCCTCTTCGTCGTACGCAATTGTCTTGGCCATTGCGAAGTGATTCCTCCGGATTGGGAATGAAACGGGGGTCACCGGGTAATGGCAACCCCGTTACTTACGCTGGCCGGGCGCAGTGCCCGCGACGGACGACCGAAGCCAGGTCGCAGATCACGACCAGGCCCGTTCTCACCGTCCCGACCTAGCACTCGCGGGTCGCGAGTGCCAACGTCATTTTTAGCACTCGCCTATGTCGAGTGCAAGGACGCCCCCACCCGCCGACGATACGGCGCGCGCCGCGGCGGGCGGGCGCTCGGCCCGAACAACAGCCTGTCGCGTGAAGCGTTGGGCCACACTGGGGTGATGTCGCTCGCCATGCCTGCCTACCCGCCCTATCCGCCAGCGCGCTACACCGGCGAGAAGGGAGAGGTCAGTGCTCGGCTGAAACGTCGGGACGAACCTCCCAACCTGGAGTTGGGCGGCACCAAGTACCACTACCTGGCCACCCAGAAAACCACTGACGGCGATTTTGGGCTCTACCGCGTCGATATCGCACCGGCCGGAGGTGGGCCGGGTCCGCATTTCCACAAGACGATGTCGGAGTCCTTCTTCGTCCTGTCCGGGTCGATGCGCATGCACGACGGGCGAGACTGGGTCGACGCATCCGCCGGCGATTACCTCTATGTACCGCCCGGCGGAGTGCACGGCTTCCGCAACGAGTCCGACCAGCCGGCATCGATCCTGATCCTGTTCGCCCCCGGCGCCCCGCGCGAGGACTACTTCGAGGGGTTCCCGGGCCTGGCCGACATGACCGACGACCAACGCCGGGAGTTCTTCGTCGCGCACGACAACTTCTGGGTCCAATAGTTCTGGCGGCCGGGCCGCCCGGGCCGGAAGTGAGTATGTTCTGGCCATGAGCGCTAAGGGGAAAGCCAAGAGTCATTGGTCGGCCTCCGACATCCCGGATCAAAGCGGCCGGGTGGTGGTGGTCACCGGCGCCAATACCGGGCTCGGCTACCACACCGCCGAGGCGCTGGCCGGCCGCGGCGCCCACGTCGTGCTGGCGGTACGCAACCCCGAGAAGGGCAACGCCGCCGTGGCACAGATCGTTGCGGCCAAGCCCCAGGCCGACGTCACGTTGCAGGCCCTGGACCTGAGCTCACTGGACTCGGTGCGCAGCGCCGCCGATGCACTGCGTTCGGCCTACCCACGCATCGACCTGCTGATCAACAACGCCGGCGTGATGTGGACACCGAAGCAGGTGACCAAGGACGGCTTCGAGATGCAGTTCGGCACCAACCACCTGGGCCACTTTGCGCTGACCGGGTTGTTGCTCGATCACCTGCTGCCGGTACCCGGCTCGCGGGTGATCACGGTCAGCAGCCTGGGCCACCGCATTCGGGCCGCGATCCACTTCGACGATCTGCAGTGGGAACGCAGCTACAACCGAGTCGCGGCATATGGACAGTCCAAGCTGGCCAACCTGCTGTTCACCTACGAGCTGCAGCGCAGGCTCGCGGCGGACTCCCAGGCCGCGACGATCGCCGTCGCGGCCCACCCCGGCGGCTCCAATACCGAACTGGCCCGAAACCTGCCACGGATGTTGGTTCCGCTAGCCAACATTCTCGGCCCGGCGCTGTTCCAGAGCGCGCAGATGGGTGCTCTGCCGACGCTGCGCGCCGCCACCGATCCCTCGGCGGCCGGCGGCCAGTACTACGGTCCGGACGGTTTCGCCGAGCAGCGCGGCCACCCGAAAATCGTCCAGTCCAGCGCTCAATCTCACGACGAGGACCTGCAACGTCGGCTTTGGACGGTCTCCGAGGAGCTCACCGGGGTCAGCTTCCCCGTCTAGCGGGCCGATAATGGCCGCATGCGGTCGGTCGAGGAGCATCAGCGGGTCGTCACCAACATGGTCCGGGCCCGTCCCGTCGCCAAGGTCCCATTGCAGCAAGCGCAGGGCCTGGTGCTCGCCGACGACGTGGTCGCCTCACTGCCGCTACCGGTGTTCGACAACTCCGCGATGGACGGCTACGCGGTGCGGGCCGAGGACACCGTGGGCGCGAGTGCGCAGCACCCGGTGGTGTTGCCAGTGGCCGAGGACATTCCGGCGGGGCGCGTCGACCAACTGAGGCTGCACCCGGGGACGGCGCACCGGATCATGACCGGGGCGCCGGTACCCGCCGGCGCGACGGCGATCGTGCCGGTGGAAGCCACCGACGGGGGCCTCGAGACGGTACAGATCGGCCAGCCCGCTGTCGCGGGCAAGCACATCCGGCGCGCGGGTGAAGATGTCGCCGCCGGTACCACCGTCCTGCAAGCCGGCCAGCTGGTGACACCGGCAGCGCTGGGCTTGGCCGCCGCGCTGGGGCTGGCCGAGCTCAGCGTGATCCCCCGCCAGCGCGTGCTGGTGGTCTCCACCGGCACGGAGCTGGTACCGCCGGGCACGCCACTGCAACCCGGACAGATCTACGAGTCCAACGCGGTCATGCTGACTGCCGCGGCCCGCGACGCCGGTGCGGTCGTGGTAGCCACCGACACCGCTGGGGACGACGTCGCGCAGTTCGTCGCGATTCTCGACCGACACGCGGGTGCCGCGGACCTGATCATCACCAGCGGGGGCGTCAGTGCCGGAGCCTATGAGGTTGTCAAAGACGCCTTCGGCCGCGAAGGCGATCAGGGCGTCGAGTTCGTCAAGGTGGCGATGCAACCGGGAATGCCCCAGGGCGTCGGCCTGGTGGCCGGCACGCCGATCGTGACCCTGCCCGGCAACCCGGTCAGCGCGCTGGTGTCCTTTGAGGTGTTCATCCGTCCCGCGCTGCGCCTGACCATGGGTCTGCCGGATCCGCGGCGACCACAGCGGACCGCGGTGATGACCGAGACGGTCACCTCACCGCGCGGCAAGCGGCAGTTCCGGCGCGCGATCCTCGACATAGGCACCGGACAGGTCACCAGCTACGGGCCGCCGGCCTCGCACCACTTGCGCTGGCTGGCCTCGGCCAACGCCTTGCTGGAGATTCCGGAGGATGATGTGGAGGTGTCCGCCGGAACCCAGGTACAAGTCTGGGATTTGACCTAAACCGCGGCGACCGCGCCCGATATCGGTCCAACGCCCGACTGATCGCGCCCCGGATCCAGGCCGGGAGCCCGCGGATCGACTATCCCCAGAAAATGAGATACCGAACGCAAAAATGAGACGATATTGTCTCGACAATTACATTTATGGATCTGGCATAAACCCGCCTCTGTAAAAAGGCTTTACATTTAGCCTACTAAATATAACGTTTTGATAACTCTTGACAGATCTCCAGAGTGATCAAGAATGCGAAACAAATACGATCCGTTTGACTGCTGCTTAATCGCCAAAAGCCAGGGAAACGAACGGGATACGCATGTCTTATCTGATAGCGACACCAGATTTATTGAGCGCGGCGGCAACGGATTTGGCCGGTATTGGCAACACCATCGGCCAGGCCAGCTATGCGGCGGCCGCCCCGACGACCGCGGTGATATCCGCCGCCGCCGATGAGATATCAATGCAGATCGCGGCGCTTTTCGGCGCGCACGGCCAATCTTTCCAGGCAGTCAGCTCCCAAGCGGCACTATTTCATGATCAATTCGTGCAGGCCTTGACCACCGGCGCGAGCTCATACGCGAGCGCCGAGGCGGCGTCGCAAAATCTGCTCAACTTGGTGAACGCCCCCACCCAGGCGCTGCTGAATCGCCCGTTGATCGGCAACGGAGCCAACGGGGCCGCGGGAACCGGCGCGAGCGGTGGCGACGGCGGAATACTGATCGGCAATGGCGGGGCCGGCGGATCGGGCGCGACCGGCCTCACCGGCGGGGCCGGCGGCAACGGCGGCGCCGCCGGGCTCGACGGCGGGACCGGCGGCAACGGCGGCCTGGCCACCGCGGGTGGGGCCGGCGGCGACGGTGGGGCCGGCGGCAAGGCAGCACTGATCGGCAGCGGCGGCAACGGCGGCGCGGGCGGATCCGGCACCGTGGACCCCGGCGGTAACGGGGGCCGAGGCGGTGACGCCCAGCTATTCGGAACCGGCGGCAACGGCGGCAATCCCGGCTTGGGCGTCCCAGCTGGGACAGCGGGCGAAGCCGGCGCTCCCGGGCTGGCCACGTCAAACCAGGCTCTTCTCGACTTAATCAACGCGCCCACCCAGGCGCTGCTGGATCGCCCGCTGATCGGCAACGGCGCCAACGGCGCCGCGGGAAGCGGGGCCAACGGCGGCGACGGTGGGATCTTGTTCGGCAACGGTGGCGCCGGTGGTTCCGGCGCGGTCAACGGCCTGGGAACCGGCCAGGCCGGCGGCAACGGCGGGGCCGCGGGGCTGCTGTCGGGCGGCGCAGGGGTCGGTGGCACCGGCGGAATCGGGGCCGTTCTCGGTGGGGCCGGTGGCACGGGCGGCATGGCAGGTCTATTCACCGCCGGCGGTGCCGGCGGTGAGGGCGGAGGCGGCCAGAGCGGCGGGGCCGGCGGCGCTGGAGGCGTTGGACTGTTCGGGGCCGGCGGCAATGGCGGCACCGGCGGGTTCAGCCTGGTGACTGGCGGGGCCGGCGGAGCCGGCGGGGGCTCAGCGGGTCCGGCGGGGCAGGCGGAAACGGCGCAGGTGGCGGCACCGGCGGGACCGGCGGCGACGGCGGCAGGGCTCGCGGGCTCCTTGGCGACGGCGGGACCGGCGGCGACGGCGGCTTTGGCGGTATCACTTCCGGGGACGGCGGCAACGGCGGCACCGGCGCCCTGATCGGAGACGGCGGCAACGGCGGCGCGGGCGGGATCGGCCTCGGGGCTGCGCCGGGTGGTGACGGCGGCAAGGGCGGCGACGCCCAGTTGGTCGGCACGGGCGGCAATGGAGGCATTCTCGGTCTTGGTTTGCCACCGGGCACCGCCGGAACGGGAGGCACTGGCGGCACACTGATAGGCGAGAACGGGCACGACGGCGCATGACCTTGTTGACGGCGCCCCGGTGTGCTCAGGCACATCGGGGCGCCGTCCGTACACTGACCGCCACGGCGCTCCGTAAGATGGCCGCGTGGCACGACGTCCCCGCCGTTCCGACTCATCCTCCGCGGAACCGACTCTGAGCCCGCAGCATCTGCTGGCGTTGGTGCGATCCACCATCCCGCCGATACACCCGGCCGGGCGCCCCTTCATCGCTGCGGGCCTAGCCGTGGCCGGTGTCGGATACCGGCACCGCTGGGCGCGCCGGACGGGGCTGCTGGCCGCCGGCGCCTGCGCCGGCTTCTTCCGTCACCCGCCCCGGGTACCACCGAGCCGGGCCGGCGCCATCGTGGCACCCGCCGACGGCGTGATCTGCGTGATCGACACCGCGGCACCACCGGCCGAACTCAGTATGGGCGACGCGCCGCTCCCCAGGGTCAGCATCTTCTTGTCGGTATTCGACGCCCACGTGCAGCGGGCCCCGGTCAGCGGCGAGGTCGTCGCCGTCCAGCACCGGCCCGGCCGCTTCGGGTCGGCCGACCTGCCCGCGGCGAGCGACGACAACGAACGCAACAGCGTGCGCATCCGCACCGCCAACGGTGCTGAAGTGGTCGCGGTACAGGTTGCCGGGCTGGTAGCGCGCCGCATCGTGTGCGACGCACACGTCGGAGACAAATTGGCGATCGGCGACACTTACGGTCTGATCCGTTTCGGCTCTCGCCTGGATACCTACCTGCCACCGGGCACCGAGCCGGTGGTCATAGTTGGCCAGCGCACGATTGCCGGCGAGACCATATTGGCTGACCTGCCATGACGACCAAGCCTCGGAGCAGGCGCGCGGTAAACCTGCAGATCTTGCCCAGCGCAATGACGGTGCTGTCCATCTGCGCCGGGCTGACCTCGATCAAATTCGCCCTCGAACACCAGCCGGTGCCCGCGATGGCGCTGATCGCGGCGGCGGCCATTCTGGACGGACTCGACGGCCGGGTGGCCCGCATTCTGGACGCCCAGTCGCGCATGGGCGCAGAAATCGACTCCCTGGCCGATGCGGTGAATTTCGGCGTGACGCCCGCGCTGGTGCTCTATGTCACGATGCTGTCGAAGTGGCAGGTCGGTTGGGTTGTGGTGCTGCTCTACGCGGTGTGCGTCGTGCTTCGGCTGGCGCGCTTCAACGCGCTGCTGGATGACGGCACCCAGCCCGCGTACGCACACGAATTCTTCGTCGGAATGCCCGCACCGGCGGGCGCGGTTTCCATGATCGGCCTGCTGGCCTTGAAGATGCAGTTCGGTGAGGGCTGGTGGACCTCGGTGTGGTTCCTGGCTTTCTGGATCACCGGCACATCGATGCTGATGGTCAGCGGGATCCCCATGAAGAAGATGCATGCCGTGGCGGTGCCGCCCAATCTGGCCGCGGTGCTGCTGGCGGTGCTGGCCATCATGGCGGCCGCCGCGGTGCTGGCTCCCTACATCTTGATCTGGGTGATCATCATCGCCTACGTGTGTCACATTCCGTTCGCGGTGCGCAGCAAGCGCTGGCTGGCCGAGCATCCCGAGGTGTGGGGCGACAAACCCAAGCAACGACGCGCCGCGCGGCGCGCGATTCGCAGAGCGCAGCCGCATCGCCGGTCGGTGGCGCGCCGTTCGGTGGCGCGGCTGGGGCTGCGCAAGCCGGGCGGGCGGTTGTGACCAGCCCCTATGGGGCTCCACAGCTGACGCTGACCGCCCGGCTGAACACGTCGGCGGTGGACTCACGTCGCGGCGTGGTGCGGTTGCACCCGAGCGCCATTGCCGCCCTCGGGATCCGGGAGTGGGATGCGGTTTCGTTGACCGGGTCCCGAACGACCGCGGCGGTGGCCGGCATGGCTGATGACCAGGTCCCGGTCGGCACCATATTGCTGGACGACGTGACCCTGTCCAACGCCGGACTACGCGAAGGCACTGCGGTGCTGGTCAACTCGGTCACCGTCTACGGTGCACGGACCGTGACGCTGAGCGGCTCGTCGCTGGCCACCCAATCGCTTTCGCCGATCACCTTGCGCCAGGCGCTGCTGGGCAAGGTGATGACCGTCGGCGACGCGGTGTCGCTGTTGCCCCGCGACCTGGGCCCGGGCACCTCGACTTCGGCCGCCAGCCAGGCCTTGGCGTCGGCGGTCGGCATCAGCTGGACATCGGAGCTGTTGACCGTCACCGGCGTCGATCCCGATGCGCCGGTCAGTGTGCAGCCGAACACGTTGGTCACCTGGGGCACCGGGGTGCCCCACACCGCGCAGTCATCCCAGGCCGAGCGGGTCAGCGTGGCGACCCCGGAGATCCAGGTCGAGGAGCTCAAGGGTGCCCAGCCGCAGGCGGCCAAGCTCACCGAATGGCTCAAGCTCGCCCTCGATGAACCTCATCTACTGCAGTCTTTGGGTGCGGGCACCAATCTGGGCGTGCTGGTGTCCGGTCCGGCTGGCGTCGGCAAGGTGACGCTGGTGCGCGCGGTGTGTGCCGGACGCCGGCTGGTCGAACTCGACGGTCCCGAGGTTGGTGCGCTGGCCCCGGAGAATCGGCTCAAGGCCGTGGCCGCCGCCGTCGCGACGGTTCGCGACGGCGGCGGGGTGCTGTTGATCACCGACGTGGACGCGCTGCTGCCGGCCACCGCGGAACCGGTTGCCGCGCTGATCCTCGGCGAGCTGCGCACCGCGGTCGCCACCGATGGCGTGGTGCTGATCGCCACTACCGCCGCGCCCGACCAGCTCGACGCCCGGTTACGCGCGCCCGACCTGTGCGACCGGGAATTGGGGTTGCCGCTGCCCGACGCGGCCACCCGCAAGGCCCTGCTGGAAGCCCTGCTGCGGCACGTACCTACCGGCGACTTGGATATTGACGAAATAGCCAGCCGGACGCCGGGGTTCGTAGTTGCCGACCTGGCCGCGCTGCTGCGCGAGGCGGCGCTGCGGGCCGCTTCGCGAGCTAGTACCGATGGTCAGCCACCAGAGCTCAACCAGGAAGACCTGCTTGGCGCGCTGACCGTCATCCGCCCCCTGTCGCGCTCGGCGAGCTCGGAGGTCGCGGTGGGAAGCATCACCCTCGACGATGTCGGGGACATGGCCCAGGCCAAGCAGGCCCTGACCGAGGCGGTGCTGTGGCCCTTGCAGCATCCGGACACGTTCGCCCGGTTAGGGGTGGAGCCCCCGCGGGGGGTACTGCTCTACGGCCCTCCCGGGTGCGGCAAGACCTTCGTGGTCCGGGCATTGGCCAGCACCGGGCAGTTGAGCGTGCACGCGGTCAAGGGCTCCGAGCTGATGGACAAATGGGTTGGCTCCTCGGAAAAAGCCGTCCGTGAGCTTTTTCGTCGGGCCCGCGATTCGGCGCCGTCGTTGGTGTTTCTCGACGAGGTGGATGCCCTGGCGCCCCGACGCGGGCAAAGCTTCGATTCGGGTGTTGGGGATCGGGTGGTCGCCGCCCTGCTGACCGAGCTCGACGGCATCGAGCCGCTGCGTGACGTGGTGGTGCTGGGGGCGACCAACCGCCCCGATCTGATCGATCCGGCGCTGCTGCGCCCGGGCCGGCTGGAACGTCTGGTGTTCGTCGAGCCGCCCGATGCCGAGGCGCGCCTCGAGATCCTGCGCACCGCAGGCAAGTCCATCCCGCTCAGCGCCGACGTCGACCTGGATGAGGTGGCCGCGGGGCTCGACGGCTACAGCGCCGCCGACTGCGTGGCATTGCTGCGCGAGGCGGCGCTGACCGCGATGCGCCGTTCCATCGACGCGGCCGACGTCACCGCCGCGGACCTCGCCGCCGCGCGCCAGGCCGTCCGCCCGTCATTGGATCCGCTGCAGGTGGATGCGTTGCGCGCGTTCGGCGAAGAGCTCTGAGCCGGACTAGTCGGACAGCTGGAAATCGACCATCGCCTCGACCGAGTCCACCGCCTCGGCAAGTGCGGCCAGCCGATCAGCGGCCGACCGCGCCGACAACACCGCGTAGCCGTCGGCCGGGCCCATCGGAACCCGAGACGCCAACTCGTACAACAACGTTCCCGCGTCAGCGGCGATGTCGTCGGACTGGTAGTCGAACACCACATCGCGACCCGGCAACTCGATGCCACGGGCGGTGGCGATCCGTTCGAACAACGCCATCACCCGGTCTTCGGTGTCGCGAAACTGGGCCGCACTCACCGCTGCGCCCGGCTCATCTGGCCAGATCTGTACCGTCGCGCGCGGATAGGGGTCGTCCGGGAGCCAGTCACATACCCGAATCCGTTCCCCAGTGCGGCACAACAACTGATAACGACCCGCGCCCTCGTCGACGTATTCGGTGATCCTGGCCAGCGTCCCGACGTCGTATCGTGACTCACCGCCACCCACCTCGCGCCCACCGGCGATCAGGACCACACCGAACGGATCACCAGTATCGAGGCAGTGTCGCACCAGCGCGCTGTAGCGAGGCTCAAAGATGCGCAATGGCAGATCCTGGCCGGGCAGCATCGCCGCCTCCAGCGGAAACATCGGTGCTTCGAAGGGCTTCGGAACGGCCACCATGCCCCCTCAATCCGGGTCTGCCACACCTGCCAGACAACAGTCGCGGCCACGCCACGATCGCAGGGTTGTGCAGAAAGGCAGCGTATCGCGCAAGGCGGGGTGATCACCAAGCCCCGGCTCACCGGCCGGTCGCAAGGTCAAGCGCAGCTCGTCGAACACTCCTGCAGACGTTCTCCCTCGACAACGTCCTCGACAGCGTCCGATCCCGACTTCCGGGAAGGGGTCAACGTGTCTTCCAGATAGCGGGGCTTGCAGGCGTGATACCCACCGGCCAGCAGTGCAATCAGCGGGACCAGGAGAAATCCGAACGACAGTTCCCACCGTCCGGTGGCGTTGTAGAGGATTCCGAAGATCAGTGGTCCTGGGCTGGCCAACAGATAGCCCATGCCCTGGGTGAAACCGGACAGCGCCGCGGAGCCGCTTTCGGTGCGCGACCGCAGATTGATGAGGGTGATCGCGGCCGGGAAGGTGCTTGGGCCGAGTCCGAGAAATATCGCCCAGACGATGGGCGCGGTCAGCGGAGCCCACAGCAATCCCGCGAAACCGACGAGAAAGCACAACGCAGAAGCGGCGACAATGGGGAACGGGTTGGCAGCCCTAGCGCACAGCCTGGGCGTGACCAGCGTTGCAAGGAACCCGACGCCGGAGAAAGTCGCAACCATGGCGCCTCCGAGCGCTTCGCTGCCTCCGGCAGATGTCACGATCACGGGAAGCCAGGCAAACATCGCATAGGTGATCAGCGACGTCATGCTGAACATGAAGGTCAGGCCCCAGGAGATCGGCGAGCGCCAGATCGGCCCGATCTTTTTTCCCGTCCGGGCAGCGTGATCGGTGCCATTGGTGCGGCGGCGGACGAGGACGAGTATCCACGGTAGAACTGCGACCGCGGGAATGAGCGCCCAGATTGCGAGCGAGGCCCGCCATCCATAGGACTCGGCCAGTGGCACCGCGGCCACGGCCGGCATGATGGTGCCCAGCTGTAGGCAGGCGAGGTAGATCGCGCTCATCAAGGCGACGCGATCGTTGAAGTACTTCTTGACCAGCGGCGGGACCACAATGTTTGCGATGCCCATGCCGACGAGGGCAAGCGTGGTGAACGCCATCAGCTCGGACGTGTCGGACGCCATCGAGCGGCCGGCAGTCCCCGCCGCTGTGGCCAAGACACTGAGCAGCGCCAGACGTTCCGGGCCGAACCGGCGGTTCAGGGGCGCGGCGAACCCGGCCAAGGCGAACATGGCGGTGGGGAGCATCCCGAAGACGCCGATGACGGTACCGCCGAAGCCCATCGTGTCTGCGACCCTCGCCAGCAGGGGCGCCATCGAGGTGACGGCGGACCGTATGGTGAAGGCGGACAGTGCGATCGCCAGCAAGACCGTCACCCTGCTGGCAAACAACGACCGGCTGGCGGTTGGGTCGTGGATCACCGGTGCCGCCACAGCAGTCATCGGAATTCCCCCAATCCAGTGTTGGACAACGGTAGGCATCATGGGATGAATGGATGTATTGGGCAAACTGCCTATGCTGGTGGCATGCAGACAGTGCGCCGCCGGACACTCATCGCCCAGGTAAGCGATCAGCTGCGCGATGAGATCACGTCAGGGCGCTGGAAAGTCGGTGATCGCATTCCCACCGAACCCGAACTCTGCGAGATGACCGGAACCGCCCGCAACACGGTGCGCGAAGCCGTGCAGGCCCTGGTGCACGTGGGAATACTCGAGCGACGACAAGGGTCGGGCACCTACGTCATTGCCGACGTAGAACAAGGCAGCGCCCTCGCCGAATATTTCGCGGCCGCCCGCGAACGTGATCTCTGGGAACTGCGCGAGGCGGTAGAGGTCACCGCCGCCGTCCTGTCCGCGCGCCGGCGTGATGCCGCCGACATCGAGGACCTTCGGGCCCTGCTCGCCCGGCGCAACGAACTGTGGAGCCGAGAGCCGGCGAACGACAAAGAACGCACCGAGATGACTTCGGCCGACACGGCGTTGCACCGCGCCATCGTCGCGGCCAGCCACAACGAGATATATCTACAGTTCTATGACCTGCTGTTGCCAACCATCCATCGGGCGGTGGAAGCGGGCCCGGTGGGGACATGCACCTCATACGAGCGCGAACACACCGAGCTGGTCGAGGCCATCATCGCCGGTGACCCACAGCGCGCAGAGGCGGCGGCACAGGTGTTCATCGCGCGACTGCGCGCCTAAATCCGGCGGCAGCCCGGATCCGGTCGTGTGCGCCCACCGCATCGCGGGGGCGAGCGTGGCGGTCGAACTAGCGCGCGAATCCATCCGACGGCGTGTCCGGCAGGTCAGATATCCAGCTCGGCGATCAGTGCGTCTACCACCGCCCGCAAGTCTCCGTCGTGTTCCTCGGCCACCCGCCGCTGGCGCTGGTAAGAGGCGCCGACTCGCGGGATCTCTGCGACCGCGGCCAGCTCGTCCGCGCAACTCAACGACCGCGCAACCGGTTCCAACCGCGTCAGCACATCGTCGAGGTCGTCGGTAACCAGCCGTTCGTTGCTTTCGGCGTCCAAGATGATCACCGCGTCCAGGCCGTAGCGCGCGGCGCGCCACTTGTTCTCCTGGACGTGCCAGGGCGGCATCGTCGGCAGCGTCTCACCGGCATCAAGCCGGCGATCCAGGTCCACCACGAGACAATGCATCAAGGCCACCAGTGCACCGAGCTCGCGCAGATTGGAAACACCGTCACAGATCCGCAGCTCGATGGTGCCCAGGTGCGGCGAAGGCCTTATATCCCAACGTATTTCGTTGATGTGATCGATGATGCCGGTTTTCTTCTGGTCATACACGAAGCCTTCGAACTCCGACCAGGTCTGGAACTGGAACGGCAGCCCGGCGGTAGGCAACTGCTGAAACATCATCGCCCGGTTGCTGGCGTAACCGGTGTCTTCGCCACCCCACCAGGGCGAGGAGGCGGACAGCGCCAACAGGTGGGGGTAGTAGTTGAGCAGCGCAGAGATGATCGGCATCACCTTGTTCGCCGAGGAGACGCCGACGTGGACATGGACGCCCCAGATCAGCATCTGGCGGCCCCACCACTGGGTGCGCTTGATCAGCTCGGCGTAACGCGGTGCGTCGGTGAGCTTCTGGGTGGACCATTGCGCGAACGGATGGGTGCCCGCACAGAACAGCTCCATGCCACGGGCATGCACGATCCGGCGGGCCGGGCCCAGGGTGGTGCGCAGATCCTCGATCGCCTCGCCGGCAGAGCCGCACACACCGCTGACCACCTCGACGGTGTTGCGCAGCAGCTCCTTGTGCACCCGGGGGTTTTCACCGATCTCGGCGATGACCGCCGTGGCTTCATTGCTCAGATCCCGGGTCTCGGCGTCGACCAGGGCGAACTCCCACTCCACTCCTACGGTCGGCCGCTGCGAACGCGCGAAATCTATCCGGTTTGCGGTCCGACCCGCCGACGAGCTAGCCGGAGCCGATGACACCGCACGCCACCCGCTTACCGGCATCACCGGTGGCGAGCGTGGTCTGATCGGGACCCGCGGTCCCGTTCGTCTGGTTATAGCGATCCGCCGGAATGTTCGCGAAGTTGTCGGCGCCGGCGTGAATGATGATCGCGGTTTTCTGCCCGCTCGTCAGGTCATCCATGGTGAATGCATCGGTCGTGGTCACCAGCGTCCCGCTGCCGTCACTACGCACCTGCAGCGACGTCAGGTCACCACTGGACTGCCCGGGCACGGGGCGCCCGGACACCTGCAAGTGTCCTCCCGCAGACAGAAAGTCACCCACCGGGCCGCCGGTCGGACCGGCCGAATTGGCCTCGCACTTGCCCACCTTGTGGATGTGCACTCCATGAAAGCCAGGGGCCAGGTAGCCGGTGCCGGTAGTCACGATGGTGACGGTGGCGAATCCGTCCGCGAAATCGAACTTGGCCGTGGCAACCTCGGTGCCATCCGGTGCCCGCAGCTGAGTCGCCAGACCCTCCGATTCGGACGCCCCCTCGCGATGCTCGTTGGTGCCGGCCGGCGCGGGTGAAGCGGTCCACACCGAGGGTGTGGTGCCCGGAACCGTCGACGCATGTTGAGGCGACGAACACCCGCTCAACAACGCGACACAAGCGGTCGCGGACAGAGCGGACATGGTGACAGCTGCGACATTGCGATGACCGGCTGGCTTAGGCATAGCGAGAGCCTAACCTGGCGACCCTCGAGTCATCGAGCGGGCCGAAACGACCCGGGCTGGTGTCGCGCCGGCTCACTCCGTGACCAGGACAATGACGCCGGGGGGCTGGTCGGAAATTTCGGCTATCCGCCGTTCGACGGGCACGCCCAGCTTCTCACCCACCGCTTCGGCGGTGGTCTGTTCGCCTTCGGCATCGCCGAAATAGACGGTGGTGACCGGCACGTCCGATACCGAAAGATTGGTGACCTCAGTCACATTGAAGCCGGCCTCTTTGAGTTGGTCGGCGGTGCGCCCAGCGACACCCTCGAGACCAGAGATGTTGTAGACCCGCACCTCCGCCTGGGGGGCAGCGGGTTTGGCACTCGTCGAGGTCGGCGACTTCGTGGCGCTGGGCGACGTCGGCATCGTGGTTAGCGACGATGAGTCATCCACCGCCTTCCCGGACGAGTCCAGGGCCTGCCAACCCAGCAGCAAGAAGATGACGCCCAGGAACAGCAGCACCATCACCATGGCCCGCAGAGGAAGCCCCGAAGAGTCGGGTACGCGCTCGTTCATCGAGCCCACTGTAGCCAGGAGAGGCCCAGAACTTGAAAAAGCACGGACAAAACCGGGACCAGTGTCAGGTCACCTCGAAGCCGAGCCGCCGGGCGGCCCGCGCCTTCTGACGGCTGGCCCGCAGCCGGCGCAACCGCTTCACCAGCATCGGATCCGCCGCCAGCGCCTCCGGCCGATCAACCAGCGCATTGAGCACCTGGTAGTAGCGCGTCGCCGACATCGAGAACAACTCCTTGATGGCGTCTTCCTTGACACCCGCGAACTTCCACCACTGGCGTTCGAACGCCAGGATGTCATGTTCCCGACGGGTCAAACCGTCGGCAATTTCAGAGTCGTCCCCCGCTCGATTTGCCCGCGCCATAGCGCCGTCCATATCGCTTCCCCTGGACCCTTCCGGCGAATGCTTATTTGCTTTATTTGCTCGAATGACTTGACCTACAAAGGGGCATGTTCCGACGTATTCAACCACGCCGGGAACTGTTGCCCCGTAACCGCGACCCGCGAGTCGGCAGATTGGGCGGATTGCCTCCGACCCGGCGTCGCGCCCAACCACCCGACTCCTCCGCCGCCGAGCGGCGGGCGTCGTCACCGGGCCCAGTCGCCCCGCATAAGCTAGCCGACCATGGCAGTGGTTCCTATTCGGATCGTGGGCGATCCAGTCCTGCACACTCCGACTTCTCCCGTCCCGGTCGGAGCCGACGGTTCGCTACCTGCCGATCTGCCCGAGTTGATCGCCACCATGTACGAGACCATGGATGCCGCGCACGGCGTCGGCTTGGCCGCCAACCAGATCGGATACGGCCTGCGGTTGTTTGTCTATGACTGTGCCGACGATCGCGGAAAGGCCGCGCACCGCCGGGGCGTGGTCATCAACCCGGTGCTCGAGACGTCCGAGATCCCCGAGAACATGCCCGACCCGGACAACGACGACGAAGGGTGCCTGTCGGTTCCCGGCGAGTCGTTTGCTACCGGCCGCGCCACCTGGGCCCGCGTTACCGGGCTCGATGCCGAGGGGAACCCCGTCGAGCTCGAAGGCTCCGGCCTGTTCGCGCGCATGCTGCAGCACGAAACCGGGCACCTCGACGGCTATCTATACCTGGACTGCCTCATCGGCCGGCATGCCCGCAGCGCAAAGCGTGCGGTCAAGTCACACGGCTGGGGGGTTCCCGGCCTGTCGTGGTTGCCGGGCGAGGGGCCCGATCCGTTCGGTCACTGATGACGGCGCCGTGGCCGGACCTCGGAACGCGAGTCACGATTCGCTACCGCCGACCGGCCGGGTCCGTCCCGCCGCTGACCGATGCGGTGGGACATCTGCTCGCGATTGCCCCGACGGTGCGCGTGCAAACGAAGACCGGAGCGATCGCCGAGTTCGCGCCGGCCGACGTGGTGGCACTGCGGGTGCTCACCGATGCGCCCATCCGCACCGCCGAGATCAGGGCCCTCGAACATGCGGCGGCCGCGGCGTGGCCCGGCACCGACCGGAGCTGGCTGGACGGCTGGCTGCTACGCGCCTGCCACGGAGCCCCGCTATGCGCTAATTCGGCGGTCCCGCTGGACATTTCGGCCCGCCCCGACTCGATACCCGCGATCCTCGACTGGTACACGCAGCGCGGCCGCACGCCGCGGCTGGCCATTCCCGACCGGCTCATGCCGGATCCGGCCGGCCTGACCGGTGAGCACACCGAACGTGTCCTGGTCGGCGAGGTCGCGACCCGCCAAGCCGACCCGTCGATCACGGTGTCGCCCCGGCCCGACGATGTGTGGCGAGGCCACTGCGACCGCGAGATCGCCGAGCATGCCCTCACCGCGGTCATCGACGGCGAGCTTGCATTCGGTTCCGGCCCGCAAGCGGTGGTCGCACGCGCGGCGGTAACCGACGCGCCGGACGGCACCCGCTGGGTTGGGGTGTCGGCCGCCTGCACCATCGATGACCAGTCCCCGACCGGTCCGGCCGCCCTGCTCTACACGGCGTTGCTGGCCTGGGGCGCCGGCCGAGGTGCGACCCGTGGCTACACCTGCGTGCCCGGCACCGCCACGCCCGGCTGGGCCGAGTCGCTGGGGTTGCGGCCGCACCATCGTCGTCGCTATCTGCGGACACCCGCTAGCCTCTAGCCATGCCCGATGGCACCCTGCGGCTTGCCACCTGGAACGTGAACTCCATTCGCACCCGCCTACCCCGCGTCCTGGACTGGCTGGAGCGCGCCGACGTCGATGTCCTGGCCATTCAAGAGACCAAGTGTTCGGACACCCAGTTTCCGGCGCTGCCGCTGTTCGAACTCGGCTACGAGGTCGCCCACGTTGGTTTCAATCAATGGAACGGCGTGGCCATCGCTTCGCGCGTCGGCATCGACGACGTCCAGATCGGCTTCGATGGCCAGCCCGCCTGGAGCGGCAAGCCAGAGGTCGCCGCGGCCGCCGAAGCTCGCGCGGTGGGCGCAACCTGTGGCGGCGTTCGGGTGTGGAGCCTGTACGTGCCGAACGGCCGCGCGCTGGAGGATCCGCACTACACATACAAGTTGGATTGGCTTGCTGCGCTGCGGGATACGGCCCAATGTTGGCTGAAAAACGATCCCGGCGCGCCGATAGCGCTGGCCGGCGACTTCAACATCGCCCCCACCGATGAGGACGTCTGGAGCACCGAGTTCTTCACCGGGGCCACCCACGTCTCCGAGCCAGAACGCAAGGCGTTCAACGCCATTGTCGATGCACAGTTCACCGATCTGGTACGGCCTTTCACCCCGGGGCCGGGTGTCTACACCTACTGGGACTACACGCAGCTGCGGTTCCCCAAAAAGGAGGGAATGCGCATCGATTTCATCCTGGGCTCGCCGGCATTGGCCGGCCGCGTGGTCGACGCGCAGATCGTTCGGGACGAGCGCAAAGGCAAAGCCCCCAGCGACCACGCACCGGTTTTCGTCGACCTGCGCCCCGGCCCAGCCGCCTAGCCACTGGACACTCCCTAACAATGTTCGTTGTCTGCGCGTTTGTAACGTGGCAGGCTTCTAATAGATGCATGCTGAAGACAGCGCTGTCGATGTTGTGCAGCATGGGACGCAGCGATAGATCGGTGAGAAGTCAGGGAGCAATTATGGGAGTCGTCGGCGGAGCAGTCCGCAACGTTGGTCAAACGGTGAATCGGGCCGCGACGGCGGCCGCGGGTGCGGTGGGCGGCGCGGCGGTCAACGGCGTCGTCGGTAGCGTCAAGGGAGCCGCCGAAGGCATCCAGCGCGGGCTCAGCACCGGCAGCAAGTCGACACCGGCCGCCGCCTTGGCCATGGGCGCGCTGGGAGTCGCGGGCATCGTGGAATGGCCGATCCTGCTCGCCGTCGGCGGCAGCGCGCTGCTGTTGCGCCGGATGAGTCAGCGGCCCGAGGCCTCCGCACCAGCGGCAAAGGCGAAACTCGCGCCGGTACCCGACCAGGAGGAGCCGGCCAAGGCCGCCCCGCAAAAGGCGCCGGCCAAGACCGCGGCCAAGAAGTCAACCGGCCGTCGAGCGGGCGCCGCCGAACTGCGCAGCACCAATTGATGGCGGCGCTGAGCACCCATTGAGCATTGCTACATCCATAAAAGGGGCTCTGCCGCTGCGCGCGCTCGCCACGGGCATCCAGGCAACCAGCGCGATGGCCACCGCGTCGGTGATGACCACCGCAGCCGTCGCCGCAACCCTGGGCAGGACGACCGGTTCGGTAACCAAGGCGTGTTTGGAGTTCGGTGCCGCGCCGCTACGCGAGGGCGCCAAGGCGCTCTCCGGTGAGCTGTCCCCCGAGACACTCACCCGGCACTGCTGGCGCGGTGCGGGCCGCGCCTGGATCGAGGTTCGCGGCCTCAATGACACACCCGACGGTGAACTCGCACGCATGGTGCGCGAGGCCATGCGCACCCACCCGGGCATCGCGTCGGTTCGGATCAACTACCCGCTGTCGCGGGTTGTCGTGGACATCGATGCGGCTACCTCGTTGCCGCAGCTATGCCGCCTAGTCGAAGACACCGAAAAGCGTTATCGCGCAACGCAAGACACTTACCGGCCAACGCCCGCTATCAGCCTGCCGGGCGACAGCGTGGTACTGGTGAACCGGGCCGTGACCGTCGCCACCAACGCCGCCGGGCTCGGGCTGGCACTCACCGGCCGGGCGCTGCGCTGGCCGCGGGTGCCGATCACCTTGCTGGCCGGCGTGGTGGCGGTCGACTACCAGCCCCGGCTGCGCAGCCTGCTCGAGGACCGCATCGGCGGGCCGGCGACGGACACGGTCATGACATTGGCCGTAGCCGCGGCAGAAACGCTCACCCAGGCACCGGCATCGTTGTCGGTGGGGCTGGCGATGCAAACCCTCAAAGCCGCCGAAGCCCGGGCGGGGGCACTGGCCTGGCAGCACCACGAACCGGAGTTGGCCCAGTACGCGGAGCAACCGGCGACCAGCGCGCCCTACACCGCGCCCCGGCCGGCACCGGCGCGTGCCGCCGAACGAAATGCCGATCGCTTTGCGCACATTCAGACGATCAGCGCGGCGCTGGTCGGGCTGGCCACCCGCAACATGGACATGGCGGCGACCGCCGCGCTGGTGGCGACCCCGAAGGCCAGCCGAACCACCCCGGAGGCGTTTGCCGCTGCGCTTGGTCAGGGTCTGGCACAGCGGCACGGGGTCTTGCCCATGCGGCCGGATTGCCTGCGCCGCCTCGACGAGGTCGACGCGGTCGTCATCGACCCGCGAGTGCTGTGCACCAACAAGCTACGGGTCGCCCGGATTCGCGGCGCGGATGAGGACCAACTGTCGGCGGCGTGGAACCGGGCCCAGTTGCTGCTGGAGCGCGACGATCTGAGCCCGGGGTGGCATGCGGTCCCGGAAAATCCGGATAGCACCGGGGTTTTCGAAGCCGAAGCACTCTTTTTGCCCGCGCATGATCCGCTCGCCTCGGCCGTGGTCGCCGAGGCGCATCGCACCGGAGCGGATCTGGTGTCGGTCGATGACGACTCGCTGGGCGAGCTGCGGCCGGCATTCGACGACATCCGGCCGCTGCGACACGGATCCATCGATGACGCCCTGACCGACGCGGTGGTCGCACTCAGGCAGGCGGGGCGCACCGTTGCGCTGTTGTCGTCGCAGAGCCGCGCCATTTCGTTGGCCGACGTGGCACTTGGTGTACTGCCGCGGACCGCCGACGCCGTCCCACCCTGGTACGCCGATGTGCTGCTGCCCGATCTTGGTGCCGCATGGCGGATCATGCATGCGATTCCTGCCGCCAAGGCGGCACGCCGGCGGGGTATCGAAATATCCGGTGGCGCATCGGCTTTGGGTGCCCTACTGATGGTGCCGGGCGTTCGCGGACTCGGCCCGGGACCGGTGACCACCGGCGCGGGCGCCGGACTGCTGTCGGGGTATCTGCTGGCGCGAAAGGTTGTCGGCGCGCGCCCGCCTCGACCCGCCGCGTTCCACGAATGGCATGCCATGTCCGTTGAGCAGGTCCAGAAACTGTTGCCGCCAACCGACACCTCGCCTCAACCGGGCGCACCCCATTCGACGTTGGCGACCCGCGCCCTCAGCAGCGGCGCGCACGCGGCAAAGCGTGGCGCACAACTCGGCGCCGAGCCCATGCAGGCGATCGGACAGTTCCTCGGCGCGGTCCGCGCAGAACTTTCCGACCCACTGACACCGATGCTGGCTCTGGGCGCAACGGCGAGCGCGGTATTGGGCTCACCCGTTGACGCGGTGATGGTCGGGTCGGTGCTGACCGGTAACTCGATACTGGCCGCAACGCAGCGACTCCGCGCCGAGAGCCGGCTCAACCGCCTACTGGCGCTGCAAATTCCGCCCGCGCGAAAGGTGGTCACCGGCCAGGACGGACAGCCTGGCTACGTCGACGTCGTCGCCGAACAACTGCGGCCCGGCGACGTTATCGAGGTCCGGACCCACGAGGTGGTTCCCGCCGACGCCCGGGTGATCGACGAGACCGATGTCGAAGTCGACGAGTCCGCGCTCACCGGCGAATCGCTGTCGGTGACCAAACAGGTCGAGCCCACACCCGGAGCCGATCTGGCGGACCGTAGCTGCATGCTCTATGCCGGCACCACCGTGGTAGCCGGGACCGCAGTTGCGGTGGTGACCGCGGTCGGGGCGGACACCCAGGAGCGGCGGGCCGCCGACCTGGTGTCCGGCGACCTGTCCAACGTCGGTCTGCAACACCAGCTCAGCCAGCTCACCAACCGGGCCTGGCCGGTCAGCATGACCGGCGGCGCCGTGGTCACCGGACTCGGTCTGCTGCGTCGCCAAGGCCTGCGCCAAGCGGTGGCCAGCGGCATTGCCGTCACCGTGGCCGCGGTGCCCGAAGGCATGCCGCTGGTGGCGACTTTGGCGCAACAAGCCTCGGCGCGCCGGCTCACCCACTTCGGCGCCCTGGTCCGCATCCCGCGATCGGTGGAGGCCCTCGGTCGCGTCGACATGGTTTGCTTCGACAAGACCGGAACGCTCAGCGAGAACCGGCTGCGCGTGGCGCAAGTACATCCCGGCCCCGGCTTTTCGGATCACGATGTACTGCGCTGCGCGGTCCATGCCGCGCCGGCCGCCAACGGTGGACCGCAGGTACACGCCACCGATGTCGCGATCGTGGCAGCGGCACCACCGGAATTGGCCGCCGAACTCGACCGGTCCGACGCTCACCTGCCATTCCGCTCCGGCAGGTCGTTTTCCGCCTCGGTGTCAGACACCGAACTGGGCATCAAAGGCGCCCCGGAGGTGGTGTTGGCCGCCTGCGGAGCCAACGGCCCGAGCATTGACCGCCAGGTCGCTGAACTGGCCGCCGACGGGCTGCGGGTGATCGCGGTGGCGCGGCGCGAGCTGAGCCCACAGCAGGCCCGGACCGTTGTCGACGACCCGGACGCCATCGCTAACTTCTGCCACGACGGCTTGGCCCTGGTGGGCTTTCTAGGGCTGTCCGACACGCCGCGCCCCACGGCAGCGGGTCTGCTCGCCGAGTTGAGCGGACACGGGCTGGACGTGCGGCTGATCACCGGTGATCACCCCATCACCGCCGCGGCCATCGCCGAAGAGCTGGGCCTGCGGGTGAGCGCCAAACAGATCATCAGCGGCGCGCAGTGGGATGCCCTGTCGCGCAAGGACCAGGAGCGTGCGGTCGCCGAGCGCGTGATCTTTGCCCGGATGACACCCGAGAACAAGGTGCAGATCGTGCAGACGCTAGAGCGTGTCGGGCGGGTCTGCGCGATGGTCGGCGACGGCTCCAACGACGCCGCCGCGATCAGGGCGGCCACCGTGGGCATCGGTGTCGTCGCGCATGGCAGTGACCCCGCCAGCGTGGCCGCCGACATGGTGTTGCTCGACGGTCGCATCGAATCACTGCTCCCGTCGATCCTGGAAGGGCGTGAACTGTGGCAGCGGGTGCAGGCGGCCGTTTCAGTGTTGTTGGGCGGCAACGCCGGTGAAGTGGCATTCGCCATCATCGGCAGCGCCATCACGGGAACCTCGCCGTTGAACACCCGGCAACTGCTGCTGGTGAACATGCTCACCGATGCGCTACCCGCCGCGGCGCTGGCGGTCAGCAAGCCGCGCGGCCAGACCGACCCCAACGCGCGCGGACCGGATCAGCAGGCGCTGTGGCGAGCGGTCGGCGTTCGCGGCACCACCACCGCTGCGGCGGCCACCGCCGCCTGGATTATGGCCGGGGTGACCGGATTGCCGCGTCGGGCATCCACGGTGGGATTGGTCGCCCTGGTGAGCGCGCAGCTGGGCCAAACCCTGCTGGACTCACACGACTGGCTGGTGGTCCTCACCGCGCTGGGCTCACTGGCCGCGATGGGTACCCTGATCAGTATTCCTATCGTCAGCGAACTGCTCGGTTGTACCCCGCTCGACCCGGTCGGGTGGGCGCAGGCCCTGGGAGCCGCCGCTGCTGCGACCGCCGCGATGGCCGTTGTGGACCGTGTTCTGGATGGTCGTGCTCAGCAGCCGGATCCTCCAGCCCCTCCTGCACCCAACACGAGCACGTCACCGACACCCGAACCCGCGACGGCTCCCGCTGGACGATCTCCACGAGCCCGACGCGCCACGACAGCGCATAAATCTCCCGCAACGGCACAGTCAGCACCGCAGCAAACGACGAAACTAGCGGATCGGCCAGGGCGTCGGTCCTCGACATACTTCAGACGGTGACCGCACGACCCTGCTCGGCGGCAAACCCTTCGTTACTGGAAGGCAAATGATGGTGGAAAAGCAGGCGCGCAGAGCGGTTTCACAGCGCGATGCGGTGAAGAAAATCAGGGAAGGCGAGACTTTCGTGGTGAATCTGCCATTCGTCGGCCAGGTTGAGGTCCCCCGGCCTGAGCAGCTGGCCTACTACGGCGGTCTGGCCGCACTGGCCGCACTCGAACTCATCGAATGGCCGGTAGCGGTGGTCATCGCCGCCGGTCACGTCATGGCGAGCAATCACCACAACCGGCTCCTCGAGGAGCTCGGCGAGGCGATGGAGGAGGCCTAGCTAGTTCACGGCCAGAGTTCACGGCCAGTTCACGGCCAGTCCACGGTGGCGGCGTCGAACTGCAACACGACTCGTGTGCCCTGCGGGGTACGGACGGTTTCGACCTGGTTCGCGAGCCCGCTCATCACCGTGAGACCGCGCCCGCGCCGCTGGCTGCGCAGGCTGGCCGACGGGTCTCCGGTCCACCGGCCCTGGTCACTGACGGTGACCGCAATCGCATCCTGATCCAGGAATGCCTCGACGGACACCGTCTTGCCGGCGTCACAGCCGCTGCCGTGCTCGATCGCATTGGTGACCGCCTCGCCCGTCGCGAGCAGGATGGCACCCTTGCGCACGGGTTCGACCCCGATCGCGGTCAGCCACTGCGCCATCCGCCGGCGCGCCACCGGGATCTCGGCCGGGACGGCGGTCAACACGGTGGCGAAGCTGCGCGGACCGGCATGGCTGGGACGCAGCGCCAGCACCACGACATCATCGCGGTAGCCCTCGGCCGGGCACATCCGGTGCAGGAGTTCGGCGCACACCGCCGCCACCGGCATGGCGGAGCAGTCCGCCGCCGCATCCGCCAGCCGGGCAAAGCCGTCGTCGAGAGTCTCCCCCCGCCCGCTCCATCAACCCGTCGGTATAGAAGATGATCAAACTTCCCGCGGGCAGGTCCGCACGCGCGGTGACGTCGGTCGAGTCGGTCCCACGGGTGGCCACCGGCGGACGCCGTCCCGACTTGAGGAAGACCGGGCTGGCATTCGGGGAGACCACCAACGGATACGGATGTCCCGCGCAGATGTAGCTCATGGCGCCGGCACCCGCCGGTGTGGTGTCGATCAGGGCGTAGGCGACCGTGGCGCAGCTGGCGCCGGGAACGGTTGCCGCATATTTGTCCAGCGCTCCCAGAACATCGGCGGGTTCGGCGGTGTTCAGCGCGGAGGCGGCCACGGCGGCACGAAGTCTGCTCATCACGATCGCCGCGGCCAGGCCGTGACCGACGACGTCACCAACGGATATCGCGATCCTGCCCGGATGCGCCAGCGGCGTCACCGAATACCAGTCACCACCCACGCGCATCGCTTCGCCGGCCGGTTGGTACACCGCCGATACCACCGCGCTGGTCGATCCCCGGTCCAGGTCCAGGAGATGCTCCTGGAAGTCGACGGCAATGCGATGTTCGCGGGTCATGACGCGCACCCGATCCAGTGCGATCTGGGTAATCTCGGCGGTCCGGGTGAACATCTCGAGTTCGGACGCGTCGAATTGTCGCGGAGTGGGCCACAGCAGGGTCAGCACCCCGATGACACGTCCGTCGGCGTTGCGCAGCGGTTGGGCGACACAGGCCCGAACAATTTCGGCGGTGTCCTGCACCGCGTGCTGATAGCGCGGGGGCAGGTCCAGCGTGTCGGTGATCAGCATCGGCTCGCCGCGGTGAATGACGTCGGTTCCCACCAGCGGGCTGTCCAGCCTGGCCACGTGGTAGCGATCGCGCAATTCCGCGGGGATTGCGCCGGCATACTCGAACCGGACATAGTCCCCGTCGACAACTCCGATTGCCGCCGCGGCCGCGTCACCCGACGCCAGGCGGTAGTGCAGGACGGCCGCGAGGATTCCGGCCACCGAGTCGGTGGCCTGTAGGGCGGCGTCGAGCTGCATGAGCCTGGCGGCGAGTCCCTGACGGGTGCGCTCGCGGGCAACGGCGGCCAGCCGCGAGGTCACCCGCTCCACCAGCTCCTGGGAACGGAAGGGCTTCAACAGATAATCGTCGGCGCCACCGGCGAAGCCATCGCTGACGGCCTCCGCTCCGGCCCTGGCCGACAACATCCGGACTGGCGTGGCCGCCAGCCCGGATCCGCGCGGATGGCGGCGATGAACTCGAAACCGTCCAGACCGGGCATCATCACATCGGTCACCACCAGGTCGGGGTGCAGGCTGCGGGTTGCGTTGAGCGCGGACTCACCATCGGCGACCAGAACGGTCTCCCAATGCGGCGATAGCACTCGATGCAGATGGGCCCGCATGTCCGCGTTGTCGTCGGCGATCAGCACCAGCTGGCGGGGCTGTTCCGGTGCCGCCTGTACCTGCGCGGGCGATGAGACCAACCACTGGCTGGCCTCCTCCACGTACGGGTTGGTCTCATCAAGCAAGGCGGCCGGCGACTGGTCGGCGGCCGCACCGGTCGGCGACCTCGGCAGCCGGATGGTGACCGCGGTGCCGCGCCCCGGTTCGCTGTCGATGTGCACGGTTCCGCGTTGCAGCTCAACCAGACCGCGTACCAGGGACAGCCCGATCCCGCTGCCCTCGGCACTGCGGTCGCCGGCATTCTCGGCGCGATAGAACCGCTCGAACAGACGCTGCAGGTCGGCTGGCGCAATCCCGGTTCCGGTGTCGCGCACCACGAGTCGGCAGTGCGCGGCCTCGCTGCGCACCTCGACGGCGGTCGATCCTTTCATTGTGTATTTGACCGCGTTGGACAGCAGATTGAGCACGATGGTTTCCCACATGCCCGGATCGACATCGGCCAGCGCTGGCGCGCAGTCGAGTGCAAGGTCGAGCCCGGCGCGGGCGCAGAGTTCGGTGAACGACGACGCGATATGCGACGTCAGCGTGCCCACGTCGGTGCACACCAGCCGCGCGGTTGCGCGACCGGCTTCGATCCGCGAGAACGCCAGCAGCGAGTCGACCATCCGTTGCAAACGCCGCGCATTGCGTCGTGCGGTATCGAGCCGATCGGCCAAGACGGTGTCGCCGCCGGCGTCGGCGAGCGCATCCTCGACCGTACCGAGCAACAGGGTTAGCGGAGTGCGGAACTCGTGGCTGACGTTGGTCAAAAACGCGGTCTTGGCGCGATCGAGCTCCGCTAGCGCATCGGCTCGCTGCCGTTGCCGTTCGTAGGAGACCACCGATGCCAGCGCCGCCGACAGCTGATCGACGAGCAGCTGGCAGAAGCCCCGATACAGCGCATCCAATGGGCGCCGCGGGCTGATGCCGATCACCACCGCCCCGGGGGTCGAGCCCTCACTCAACGGCAACACCAGCGCCTGGGTCGGGCAGTCGTCGGTGAAAACCTCGCAGATGCCGGGAATCACCCGGGCAAGCTCACCGACCACATGCGCCGACTCCCGTGACCGCGAAGCCATGTCCCAGTCCGTCAGCTCGGCCAGCAGCTGGGGCAAGACGGGCAAAACCGACGGTGTGGCTCCCCGCAGCGTGATCCGATGCTGGCCGGCGCCGGCATCGGCACCGTCGGCGGCCACATACACCGCGATGAACGGAGGGTCCGCGGGCTGCGCGGCACACGCGGTGACGGCCGCACCGATCGCGTCGTCGATGGTGTGGGTCTCCAGCACGGCCGACGCCACCGCATTGAGCAGATGCAGACGCCGATCGCTCAACACCCGTTGCGTCGTTTCGATGACCGCGCAGAAGATGGCCGGGACGGCCCCGCCACTGATGATCGGGCTGTAGGTGAAGGTGAAGTAGCGCTCTTGCGGAACGCCTGCCGTCATCAACAGCAGCATCAGATCGGTCGACCAGGTGGCCTTGCCGGTCGCAACGACGCCGGCGAGCATCGGCCCGATCCCCGTCCAAATCTCGGGCCACACCGCCTTCCCGGCACTGCCCAGCGCCGCCGGGTGCTTGTCGCCCAAGATCTGGGCATAGGCGTCGTTGTACATCAGGAACAGGTCGGTCGGGCTCAGCCACAACACGATGGGAAACCGCGAAGTCAGGGTCATCGCCACCGCCGCACGCACTTCGGGTGCCCAGTCCCCGGGCGGGCCCAACCGATGGTGTGCCCAGTCGAACTCGGCGAAGCGGCGCCCCATCTCGCCGCCCAGCGCGATCGCGGCCTGCAGGTCCTCGGGCAACGGTTGCCTATTGGGCGTCCCCGGGGCCGCAGCGTTGGCGCTCATCGTGGCCGCTCGACATCCTCGAGATCGTGCTCACCGGGTTTGCCGGGCCGCAATGCCCCGGCCAGCGTCGGGTAAATCTCGAAGATGCGATCCAGCTCGGTAACTTGGATCGGCGCAAGCACCTGCCCGTGGTCGGCCACCAGCCGCACCGATGTGCCCGCCGCCATCCCCTGTTCATGACACTCCAGCACCGCGTTCAATCCCGCGCTACCGAAGAAGGTCACCGGCTGCAGATCGATGACGACCAGGCGCGCAGGGTGGGTCGCCGCCAATTGCATGGCAGCCGCCAGATGGACGACGAGCTGCTCGACGGTGCTCGAATCGACATCACCCTTGGCCCGCACCACGACGGTGTCCTGGCGAACCTCATGCTCGACCGCCAGCAGGTCCATGGCCTTCACCGCCCGCGAATGTGTCAAACGTTAGGCGGCTGAGACAGGGAGCCCGATCCACCGTCTGCACCGTCCAGGATTAGCTAGAGCCTAACCCGATCCCCACCGCGCGGTCTGCAACCCGCGACGATCAGCTCGCGGACTCGGCGGGAATACGCTCGTGCACCGTTAAGAGCAAGTGGTCGAACTGGCTTTGCACCAACGCCGACACCGGCGGCAAGGACGCGACTTCGGCGACCACTTGTTTGGCCAGCGCACGAAGCTTGGTGTTTGTCTCCTGCGACCGCCACTGCAGCACCCGGAAGGCCTGCTCGGCGCTGACCCGGTAGACGGCCATCAGCACACCTTTGGCTTGCTCGATCGCGGCGCGGTTCTCGAACAGGTCGGGCAGCGCCTCGTCAAGCACCTCCTGACGCGTTTCGTCGAAGGTGTTGGTGAGGTCGATGTAATAGCCGGATGTTCCCTGGACCACGCCGGATTCGTTCACCATGCGGTCAGCCACCACGATTGCGTCGTGCACCACGCCCGCCGTGTCGACAAAGCGATGGCGACTGGAAAACGACTCCCCCGACCGCAACGCATAGTCCAGCAAGTCCTGGACGTGGGCACGATCGTCGGGATGCTTATGCGACAACAACAGTTTCGTCGTCGGCATCACGGCGCCGGGCTCATATCCGTGCATCCTGGCCACCTCGTCGGACCACTCCCAGCGCTGGCCGATGAACCAGAAACGGAAACTGCCGATGCTCAGATGGTTATCGACCGCCCCCGATATCGGGGTGGCAAACGAGGGCGTACCGCGGTCAGGGCGTTCCTCGCCGGTGTGGGCGGTCTGCTGCACGTCTGAAATCATCGCACCCGACCCGCCTGGCAGCCACCACGATCCAAGACGCACCTGCACACCGGCGCCGCACTGCGCTAGCGTGGAGGCCGACCCAATTAACGCACGCGGGAGCGCACACCAACTGCGCTGAGAGGACGGCTGGAGGCCGTCGACCGTAGGAACCTGACCGGATAATGCCGGCGTAGGGAGATGACAGGGAGATGACAATGACCGTTACTGTTGAGCCGTCCATCACGACTGGCCCCATCGCGGGCAGCAGCAAGGCCTATCGCGAGGTGGCCGGCCCCGACGGGGTTACGCTGCGCGTCCCGTTGCGGCGGGTACACCTGTCCACCGGCGCCGACTTCGACTTGTACGACACCTCCGGGCCGTACACGGACCCGAATGCCGTGATCGACCTTGCCGTCGGCCTGCCGGCCCGGCCGGGGCTGGTCCGCGACCGTGGCACCCAGTTGCAGCGCGCCCGCGCCGGCGAAATCACCGCCGAGATGGCCTTCATCGCCGCCCGTGAGGGCATGTCCGCCGAGCTGGTGCGCGACGAGGTGGCCCTCGGCCGTGCGGTGATCCCGGCCAACCACAACCACCCCGAGAGTGAGCCGATGATGATCGGCAAGGCCTTCGCGGTGAAGGTCAACGCGAACATCGGCAACTCCGCGGTGACGTCCTCGATCGCCGAGGAGGTCGACAAGATGGTGTGGGCCACCCGCTGGGGGGCCGACACCATCATGGACCTGTCCACCGGCAAGAACATTCACGAGACGCGGGAATGGATCCTGCGCAACTCGCCGGTGCCGGTTGGCACGGTGCCCATCTATCAGGCGCTGGAGAAGGTCAAGGGCGACCCGACCGAGTTGACCTGGGAGCTCTACCGCGACACCGTGATCGAGCAGTGCGAGCAGGGTGTGGACTACATGACCGTGCACGCCGGGGTGCTGCTGCGCTACGTGCCGCTGACCGCCAAGCGGGTCACCGGAATTGTTTCGCGCGGCGGGTCGATCATGGCGGCGTGGTGCCTGGCGCACCACCGGGAATCGTTCCTGTACACCAACTTCGAGGAACTCTGCGACATTCTCGCGCGCTACGACGTGACCTTCTCGCTTGGTGACGGGCTGCGGCCGGGCTCCATCGCCGACGCCAACGACGCCGCGCAGTTCGCCGAGTTGCGCACCCTGGGCGAGCTGACCAAGATCGCCAAAGCCCATGGGGTGCAGGTGATGATCGAGGGCCCCGGGCACGTTCCGATGCACAAGATCGTCGAGAACGTGCGGCTGGAAGAAGAGCTGTGCGAGGAGGCTCCCTTCTATACGCTGGGCCCGCTGGCCACCGATATCGCCCCGGCATACGACCACATCACGTCGGCGATCGGCGCAGCGATCATCGCGCAGGCCGGCACCGCGATGCTCTGCTACGTCACTCCCAAGGAACACCTCGGACTGCCCGACCGCAAAGACGTCAAGGACGGGGTCATCGCCTACAAGATCGCCGCGCACGCCGGCGACCTGGCCAAGGGCCACCCGCATGCGCAGGAGCGCGACAACGCCTTGTCACAGGCGCGTTTCGAGTTCCGGTGGAACGATCAGTTCGCGCTGTCGCTGGATCCCGACACGGCGCGCGAGTACCACGACGAGACACTGCCGGCCGAGCCCGCTAAGACCGCCCACTTCTGCTCGATGTGCGGGCCGAAGTTCTGCTCCATGCGCATCACCCAGGATGTCCGCGACTACGCGGCCAAGCACGGGCTGGACAGTGAGGAAGCCATTGAGGCGGCCCTGGAAGCGGGGATGGCGGAGAAGTCAGCCGAGTTCGCCGACCACGGCAACCGGGTGTACCTGCCGATCACCCAGTGAGTTGGTTGCCGTTGGCGCCGCCCGGGGCGACGCCGTTGCGTGCGCTAACCATCGCCGGCTCTGATTCCGGTGGCGGTGCCGGCATCCAGGCCGACATGCGGACCATGGCACTGCTGGGCGTCCACGCCTGCGTTGCGGTGACCGCGGTGACCGTGCAGAACACGCTGGGCGTCAAAGGTTTTCACGAAACACCCGAGGACGTGGTGGCCGGCCAGATCACCGCGGTGGTCGAGGATATCGGCATCCAGGCAGCCAAGACGGGGATGCTGGCCTCGCCCCGCATCATCGATGCGGTCGCGGCCACCTGGCGTCAGCTCGAAGTGGCGGTTCCGCTCGTCGTGGACCCGGTCTGCGCATCCATGCACGGCGACGCGCTGTTGGCCGCGTCCGGGCTGGAATCGCTTCGGGAACAACTGTTTCCGCTGGCCACCTTGGTGACACCGAACCTCGATGAGGTGCGCCTGCTGGTCGGCATCGACGTGATCGACACCCAGTCGCAGCACGCGGCCGCGCGGGCCTTGCACGGGCTGGGCCCGCGGTGGGTACTGGTCAAGGGCGGACACCTGCGATCCTCGACGCGCAGTTGCGACCTACTCTATGACGGCACCGACTTCTTCGAGTTCGACGCGCCGCGAGTGGCCACCGGCAACGACCACGGCGGTGGCGACACCCTGGCGGCCGCGACCGCGTGCGCACTGGCACACGGGTTCACCGTGCCCGACGCGGTCAGCTTTGCAAAAAAGTGGGTGACCGAGTGCATTCGCGCCGCCTATCCGCTGGGCCGCGGCCATGGCCCGGTCTCACCCCTGTTCAGGCTGTCATGAACCTCGATCAGATCGCCGGTATCGCACACGAACCCGTGACCGGCCCCGGCCAGCCACCAAACGGCATAGTCATACTCACCCACGGCGCCGGAGGAAACCGGGATTCACTACTGCTGCAACAGGTTTGCGATGCATGGGCACAACGCGGCTGGCTTGCGGTCAGATACAACCTGCCCTACCGGCGCCGGCGCCCCAAGGGGCCGCCATCGGGGTCAGCGGCCACCGACCGGGCCGGCATCGTCGAAGCGATCGAGTTGTGCCGCGGCCTGGCCGAGGGCCCGTTGATCGCCGGCGGGCACTCCTATGGCGGTCGGCAGACATCCATGGTGGTGGCCGCCGCACAGGCCCCGGTGGATGTGCTGACGCTGTTCTCCTACCCCGTCCATCCGCCCGGCAAGCCGGAGCGGGCCCGCACCGAACACCTGCCGGACATCACCGTGCCCACCGTCTTCACCCACGGCACGTCGGATCCGTTCGGCACGCCCGCCGAGGTCCGCGCCGCCGCGGCGCTGATCGCCGCACCTACCGAGGTCGTCGAGATCACCGGCGCGCGACATGACCTGGGTTCGAAGACCCTCGACGTCGCCGGCCTGGCGGTGGCGGCGGCGCTGCGTCTGCTTGGGCCGGCGTAGGGCCAAACAAGGTGAGCTCCATCAGCTCCCGCACACATGCTTGCACGTAGGCGGACTGTCCCGCCGAGTCTTGCGGGTCAACCATCCGGCCCAAGTCGACCACCAACGCCATGGCGGCATGCACCAGGAAGCGCGCCCGCGTCGCCGACAGCGACGGGCGCGCCGAAGTCAGCAGCCGCACCCACGAATCGATGATCGACAGCTGAATATTGTGCAGCAGCATCTGGTCGGCAGGTGTCAGGTTGGCCCGCTCGGTGTAGTAGACGGCCGCCAGTTCCGGGTTGGCGAACGACGTCGCCACATAGGCGTCGATCAGCAGCGTCAAAGCCTGGCGCGGTTCGGTGAGCGCGCCCACGATCGGCGAGAGCTGGCCGGACACCCGATCGGCCGCCCGGCGCAGTCCGGTCGCCAAGATCTCGCACTTTCCGGAGAAATACCGATAGATCCCCGACACCGGCACCCCCGCCGCCGACGCGATCTGCGCCATGCTGGTCTGGGCGTAGCCACGGTCTTTGAACAAGACCATCGAGGCGTGCAGCAACGTTTCATAGACGCTGGCATCCTCGGCGAAGATCCGCCAACTGGCTTTGCGCACCGCGACGTCTCCTGGCTCCGGAAGCTCGGCGCAGACAATCGCCGACGCCGCCTCGCCCAGCAATGCCCGGATCTCGTCGGCCGCCAGCCGCGCCGGATGATCGACAATGCTGCCGATCACGCTCAGCACGCCCGCCGACAGCATCCACCGCTGGGCGGGCCGCAATGACGGACGAATCACCGTGAGCGGCTTTTGGATTCTGCGGTTGACCACCTTGAGCACATCGGCCACCGCGGCCTGATCCTCGGCCCGCAGATACCGGGACTGCCAGCGGTACAAGCCTCCGGACAGGCGGTTGTCCAGCGTCACCTCGATCAGCGACGCGATCAACCGGTCCAGCAGCTGCGCCGGATCGTCGGAGTCATCCAGTTGCGTGCAGTCGACCAGTTGTTGACTCAGCGCCAGCACGGCACCGCGGAACAGCTCGTACTTGCCGGCGTAGTGCCGGTACAGCGCCGGCGCCGAGACGCCGACCTTGGCCGCGATGGTCTCCATGCTCACCGCGTGATAGCCCTGCGCGCTGAACGACTCAGCTGCCGCACGGGCGATCTGCGCCTTGCGGTCCTTGGACCGCCGGCGAATACCGTCTGCGGCCGCGCCGGGCGAGACGCTGGCAGCGGACATCACCTCACCATAACCCGAATCCGTCCCGACCAAACCCTCCAACGACCTATCGCGGTTGCAGAATCTCCATTAACATAAATCCCCACCGGGGGGCCGCAGGCGGTTTCCCGGACCTATCGCCGGAGGGACCAAGCGTGTTGGAGAACGTACGCCGAGTGCTGGCCTACCAGCTCTCCATCGGCCAACTTCTCGGCATTGCACTGGCCTTCGGCACGCCATATCTGCTGGTGGGTGTCATATGGTCAACGACACACGCTGAGCATTTACACCAGATGCACGGAATGGATCTGGTGGTGTCGTTCTTGGGGTCGATCGTGTCGTGGCCGGTTCTGCTGTTCTCGAATGTGTGCATGACATGACCCCAACGGCAGGATCAGGCATTCACATAGAGAGCCGTGGAGAAGCTGTGACTCATCGCCAGTTGTACCTGGGAATCGCCGGCGTTGTAGTGGGGATCATCGGTCTGTTCGCGCTATGGCTGCCGGTCTATCTCGATCACTACGACCTGTATGGCATGAAGGTCAGCTGCGGCCGGGGCTTCACCTCAGACCTCACCCAGGCGACCCAAGGTGGCGGTGGCGCCCTGGTGGATCAGTGCGACAGTGCGTTGTTGTTCCGCCGTGCCTGGGCGATTCCGGCCGTTGCCATTGGATGGCTGCTGGTCACGGCGTTCCTGGTGAGCTGGGTGCACCACGGTCAGCGCGAAGAACAGCTCAGCTGAGCGAGTTGGCGGTGCTGGGGGCTGCCAGCGCCCGGCGGATATCGTCGGAGACCGACGTGAACACCGCCATCAGTTCGCAAATCCCGCCATCGACGCCGCAGTCGACGACCTTGGCGAATACCTGCGCGCCGGCCACATCGAGCACCAGGTCGCAAAACGGCGCGACCTGCAGGCCGGTGCGCACCCGAACCGCGCCGTCGCCGCTGCCGACCACTTCCGCCGGATGCGCGGCGCCGATGATCTTGTTCTCGATGACCGCGATGCCGATCGGCTTGGGCACCACAAGCGGAATTACCTTCCGGTCGATGCTGGGAAGCCGAAGGTTGTTCCTGCCCGCCAGCCCGGTGATGTCGTGCACGGTGATGGGTTCGGTGAGCCCCTTGACCCGCACTTGAGTTGAGCCCGAAGTGTCTGCGATCGCGCAGATCTCGTGATAGGTCGACTCGGAAACCAGCACCTGCCCGCCGACGGTATTCGACTCGATCCGGGCCACCAGATTGACGTTCTTGCCGATCGCCGTGTACTTCTGCCGGCGCGGTGAGCCAATGGTGCCGACCACGGCCTCGCCGGTGTGAACACCGATCCCGATCCCCAGCTCGGGAAGCCCTTGTTCGCGGTGGCTGACGTTGAGCTCGCCCATCGCCAGCTGTAGCTCCAGAGCGGCCGCTACCGCATGCTCCGCCGCTTCGCCGTCCGTGTTGGGCACACCGAAGAAGACGAGCAGACCATCGCCGAGGATTTCGTTGATCGTCCCGTTCCAGCGGATGACGACATCGGTCGCGCGTTCCAGGTATGCGTTGAGCACCTGCAGCGCTCGTTCGGGCGAGAGTATCTCCGACAGTCGGGTGAAACCTCGGATGTCGGCCATCAGCATCGTCAACGTGCGCCGTTCGCTGTTCTGGTGTCCTTCCGGGCACGCCAACAGGTGCGTCTTCACCTCCTCGCTCACATAGCGGCCGAAGATGTTTTCCACCCGGCGATTTTGGTCGGCGAGTTCCAGGGCGCGCTGGCGTGCCGCTTCACCGGCCTGCAGTTCCCGCACAATCGTGACCGCCTTGGAGATCGTGACCCGCAGATCTTCCAAATCCAGCGGTGTCAGCTGAAAGTCGAAGGCGCCGCGCATCATTGCCGCTCGGATGTTTGCCAGGTCATTGCAGGCGGTGAGCACGATGGTCTTCAGCGGGCGCCCGAGTTTGGCGACTTCCGTCAGCAGGTCGAGTCCGTTCATCTGCGGCATGTTGAGATTGGTGACCAGGACCTCGATGTCTGGGCTGTCCCCGACCATCTTGAGCGCCTGAACCGGGTCGTTGGAGAAGCTCAAGTCATATTCGTCGCAGCGCAGCTCAGTGCGAAAGCGGGCCCCGAACAGCGTCTCCACACCGTCGGCATCATCGACCACGAGAAGTCGCACCGGCGGCTGGGGACCCGGTATCGCGGATCGCTCGTCCAGGGGCGCACAGCAGATCGGCGATGCGGCCACCTGCTGCGCCGCGAGGCCTCCAAAACCGTTCACGTGCATCACACGCCCCCTACGGCGACTGGGTTCTCCGCGTGGTCGCAGCAACCCTGGCGGCAACCCTGATTTGGTTGTTGCGCAGAATACGTTCAACCTAGCCCAAATTCCACTCGAAATATTGCTTTTTTATTCCCAGTACGATGAATTCTAATTCCAGCTACGGCGAATTATTACCTGGCCGAAACGCGGCGTATACGCACTGTTCACCGGCCGATCTGGGCGTCGGAAATTCACCAGATAAAGAATTATGAAAATGATTTAAAGGGGTTTACTTGCGCGCTGTTAATCGTAGACTACCGGCCACCCAGTCCGATTCACGATAGACACGAGGTGAATGGAGACAATGGTGAATTTGTTTAGCTTAGACACCGATCTCGCAGCGTGAAAAAGAGAAGTAAAAATGGCAACTACACCAACATCAATGACCATCAAGACCGCAGATAGGGTGACGCCCCGTCACCGCACGAGCGCGGGCGGAACACCGGCGCGAGTGCACCTTTCGGCACCGGCGGAACGCAGCGCGCTCACCAGCCGCCGCCAACCTTCGGCCACCGCCGTGCTGCTGGTGGCATCGTTCGGGGCATTCCTGGCGTTTCTCGACTCCACCATCGTCAACATCGCCTTCCCCGACATCCAGAGATCGTTCCCGTCCTACGACATCAGCAGCCTGTCCTGGATCCTCAACGGCTACACCATCGTCTTCGCGGCCTTCCTGGTCGCGTCGGGTCGGCTGGCCGATGTGCTGGGCCGCAAACGAATGTTCGTGTTCGGAGTGGTGCTCTTCACGATCGCATCCGGGCTGTGCGCCGTCGCCGGTGACGTCGAACAGTTGGTGGGCTTCCGGGTGCTGCAGGGCATCGGCGCGGCGGTGCTGGTACCGGCCTCGCTGGCCCTGGTCGTCGAGGGATTCGATGCCTCGCACCGTGCGCATGCGGTTGGGCTGTGGGGAGCGGCGGCGGCCGTCGCATCCGGCTTGGGCCCGCCGGTCGGCGGGATGCTGGTCGAGGCATCCAGCTGGCGATTGGTGTTTCTGGTCAACATTCCGCTCAGCATCGTCGCGGTGTTGGTGGCCGGTCGTGTGCTCACCGAAAGTCGCGCGTCGGGACGACGGCGAGTACCCGACTTGCGGGGTGCGATGCTGCTCGGTGTCGCCCTGGGCCTGATGACCCTCGGATTGGTCAAGGGCCCCGAGTGGGGCTAGATCAGCACCGCAACCATCGGGTCGTTTGTGGCCAGCTCCGTCGCCCTGGTCGCATTCGTCGCGAGTTCGCGGTCTCATCCCACACCGCTGATCGACCCGGCATTCCTGCGAGTCCGCTCGTTTGTGGCAGGCAACCTACTGACCCTGGTCGCGGCGGCCGGCTTCTACTGCTACGTCCTGACCCACGTGCTCTACCTCAATTATGTATGGCACTACTCGCTGCTCAAGGCGGGTTTCGCGATCGCACCGGCGGCGCTGATCGCCGCGGTGGTCGCGGCCGTGCTGGGGCGCATCGCCGACCAGCGCGGCCACCGGCTGGTCGTCATGGCCGGCGCGATCATCTGGGCCGGCAGCCTGGTGTGGTACCTGCAACGGGTCGGGACCGAACCCAATTTTCTGCGGGAATGGCTGCCGGGCCAGCTGTTGCAGGGGATCGGAGTCGGCACGACCCTGCCGGTGCTGGGCAGTGCCGCGTTGGCAGGTCTGACCAAGGGAGGCAGCTACGCCACGGCGTCGGCTGTGGTCAGCACCACCCGCCAGCTCGGTGCCGTGATAGGCGTGGCGCTGCTGGTCATCCTGATCGGCAAACCGGCTCCTGGCACCGGCGTCGACGCGCTGCGACACGGTTGGGTGCTGGCGGCGGCGTGCTTCGCCGCGGTGGCGGTCTTGGCCGGTTTTCTGGGCCGCACCCAACAGGGCGCCGACGTCGCCGGTGCGCCCGAGTCCGGCGTCGCCCGTGCGCCGGCCCGGCCGCAGCCGGTTACCCCACGGCCCGCCGCCGCGCCAGCGCGGCTGCCTCAGACCACGGCCGACGGCGACCTCCTCAGGCAATTGCCGCTATTTGCCGGACTGCCCGCGGCCACCATGGCCGAACTCAGGCACCACACCGATGAGATTGAGCTGCAAGCGGGTTCGTACCTGTTTCACGAGGCCGACCCGTCCGATGCTCTTTACGTGGTGCGCAGTGGCCGCCTGCGGGTGGTGCAGCGCGACTTGGTGCTTCGCGAACTGGGCCGTAGCGAAGTCGTCGGCGAACTCGGGCTGCTCATCGATGCGCCGCGCTCGGCGTCGGTTCAGGCGATGCGTGACTCCGTGCTGATACGGCTGAGCAAGGCGCAGTTCAATCGGATTGCCGACCGGGGCGTATTGGCGGCACTGGTCGGCACGCTGGCCACTCGGCTGCACACCGCACCACCACCCACCGTTGGCCGCCCGGCGTCGCCGGAAGCGGTCATCGCGGTAATCGGTCTCGGCGCCGCGGTGCCGGTACGACCCGTGGCCCTGGCGCTGCTCAATGCGCTTTCAGCGCGGGTCACCGCGGTCGATCCCGGTCGGGTCGACCGCGCCGGCCTGGAGCGCGCGGAAGCCTCCGCGGACAAGGTGGTGCTGCATGCCAGTGCCAATGACAGCGGCTGGCGCGACTTCTGCTTGCGCGCAGCGGATCGAATCGTGCTGGTGTCGGAGGGGCCGGCGCCGCGGGACACGCAGCTGCCCGCGCGTGCCGTGGGCGCCGACCTGGTTTTGATCGGTGCCCCCGCCAGCCAGGAGGATCGCAGCCGATGGGAAGAGCTGATCTCACCGCGCTCGGTCCATTCGGTCAGCTACCGCAGCCTCAAGGACGACGTGCGCCCGCTCGCCGCACGCATCACCGGCGGCTCTGTCGGACTGGTGCTCGGCGGCGGCGGCGCGCGGGCCTTCGCCCACCTAGGTGTTCTCGACGAACTGGAGGCCGCCGGAATCGTCGTCGACCGCTTCGCCGGCACCAGCATGGGGGCGGTGATCGCCGCGCTGGCCGCCAGTGGCCTCGACGCGGCCGGAGTGGACGCGCACGTATTCGAATACCTGGTGCGGCACAACCCACTCGGCGACTACACGCTGCCGAGCAAGGGGTTGGTTCGTGGCCGGCGCACGATGGCCCTGCTGCGCGAAGCCTATTCGGGACGGATGGTCGAGGAGCTGCCCAAGGAATTCCGTTGCGTCAGTGTCGATTTGCTCGCCCGGCAGGCCGTCGTGCACCGGCGTGGGCCGGTCGCCGAGGTGGTCGGGTGTTCCCTGCGGGTGCCGGGACTCTACCCACCCCAGATCTACAACGGCCAGCTACACGTGGACGGCGGAGTGCTCAACAACCTGCCGGTCACGGCGCTCACCCGCGCCGAAGGCCCGATGATCGCGGTGAGCGTGGGGTTTGGCGGAAACCCGTCCGGTGGCCAGCCCCGACGCAGCGGCCCGATACAGGTGCCCGGCATTGGCGACACCCTGATGCGCACGATGATGATGGGCAGCCGCACGGTGGCCGACGCCGCACAAGCGGAGGCTCTGGTCGTCATCCGGCCGGACACCCGTGCGGTTGGACTGCTGGAATTCCACCAGATCGACGCCGCCCGCGAGGCCGGGCGCGCCGCGGCCCGTGCGGCACTGCCACAGATCATTCCGTTGCTGCGATCGGGGCCGGCCGGTCAGACCACCGGCCGCGCCATTGACCGCAGCGCCCGCGCGCTCCGCACCGATGCGCGGCGGCCGGCCTGATGTCGTCCCCGTTGATCGCGCGCCGAAGCGTTATCCCGGATACCGGGAGTAGCACGCCTCCATGTCGCCACTGACTCCGGCACGGAACGCGGCGATCCGGGTGAACCCGGCCGGCACGCTGATTCCGTCGGCATCACTGGCGACCATGCGGTTGGTAAGCAGCCCTGAAACCGCTTCGTCGAGGTCCCCGACGGTGAGGACGAGTTGCTGCCCGGACGGCAACTCGATGGGCTCGGCCATCTCGCGGTGCACGACTCCGGTCAGGCACGCGGTCCGCAGCGCAGTCCACGGGCTCTGCATCGGCAGATCACGTTGATGCTGCACTGACAGCGCGTATCGCGACATCACGATGGACAGTGCGGTGTCGTCGCCTTGCGGCAGGCTGTGCTGTTTGGAGTCGGCGACCTTGCCGATCGCGGCCAGGGCGGGCAGGTCGACCGTAATGGTGTTGGTAGCCGGGCAATAGGACGCCGGTGGGCTGGGTTTCGCGTCCGGACAACCGGCCTGCTGATAGGACAACGTCGGCGGATCCGTCGGCGAGAAGATCTTGCCCAGCAGCTCCATCAGCGTGGTCAAGGTGTCCTGATTGATCGGTACCTCACCGGTCTCCGGGTTCCCGCTGCTGTCCACCCGCAAGCCGGTCGGCAGATCTCCGCGGCGTCGCACGATCTCCGACTCGTTGATCGCCGCACAGGCGGGGGTGCCGCTGAGAAAGCCCATCTGAAACGCGCTGACCCGGTCCAGCGCCGACCCATGCTCGTCGTCGTTTTGCTCATCGGTATCCATCACCGGGTCCCGCGTCGTGATGATCCCGGCGAGCACGTGGTCAAGCCCGTCCGCGGTGCTCAACCGGAACCGGGGCGACTTACCTTCGGCCACCCAGTACAGATAGACGCCCGCGAAGCAGTCCGCCTGCTGCTCACGGACGATGGTGGGGTCGCGCCTGGTGACCAGCTTGGCCATCACCTGCAGGGCATGCCCAAACTCATGCGCCAGCACGCCAGTCACCGAGATCTCACCGAAATACTCCTGCGCCACCGGCATGAAGACGCCGCGGTCCCAGGCGATCATGTTGCAGCGGGAGGTGAAGAAGGCGTTGACCAGCTCGTAGGTGTCGTTGTGGCAGACAATCGGGCTGTTGGGGTCGTTGGAGTCGTAGGACACCAGTTTGCTGACCGGCCTGAACGTGCCCTGCAGGGGCTCGTAGTTGGTTTTCCAGTAGTCCTGGATGTCGTTGACCGACAGTAGCGAGAGCTTGTCGATCGGGCCGTTGTTGGTATTGATCACCGTGCCGGTAGGCGGGGGTCCATCCGGCCGAGGGCCGCTAGGCCCGTTGGTCGCGGGTAGACCCCCGACCCGGAACGGATCGTTGAGGATCGACAGCGCACGTCCGTCGACGATCGTGGTACAGCCAGCCACCACCAACAGTGCTGTCAGGAAGGCCGTGGCCGCCCACAGCGAGGCGATCAGCCCGCTGTGGCGCGACCGACGCACACCAAGCCATTTCCGCCCGCGATTATCCATTCGACCAACCCCGTCCCACACTGGTCTGCACGGCAGCAACAAAGGAAATTATCCTAGTTCGGTTGCCCTGCGGTTACCGTCGGAATGCGCCGACGAGCGATGTCGGCCATCATCACGACACTCGCGCGCGGTGGCGCTTGTCGTGCGGGGTGACGCCGTTGACACCCCTGATGGACTCCGCATACGCCCCCACCGCGAACGCCACTCCCGAGCCCATGACCTCCAATGCCTGTCTGTTGATGTTGTCGATGGTGTCGCCGACGCTCAGATACTCGGGATCGAACGCGACACCGGCCTGTCCACCCCAAAGCCTGGCCTGCACAGTAGTTTTCGTCTGCGAGGCGCCGGTGGTCATGCCCCCGATCGGCACCCCCGCCACCAGAAACGGGTGGTAGTCGGACCTGATACTCAGCGGCATGTCCGCTGGGCGCTTTCCCGCCAGGTTCAAATACCCGGCCAACGTCCGCTCAATGGCCGCTGAGCCTTCCGGCACATCTGCCGATCTCACGCCGGTCCCGGGCAGACCGGACTGATCACCGTCATCGGTGAAATAGCCGGCGTTGGGGGATCCAAGCATGTCGAAGTTCAAATACAACGCGATGCTGTTGAGCTGTTCGCTATCCATTCCGAAGACGTAGTCCATGGCGCCATTGATCCCGTCCCCCCAGAAAGCGAACCGCACCGCATTGGTCACCGGCGGCAGCGGACCCAACTGCAACGCCGTTTCCAGCACAGCGGCCACCCCGGAACCCGCGGAGTTGATCCCCGGACTTCCCGGCGGGCTGTCCAGGCGCGCGCCGACCATGACCACCTCATCCGGCGTGCCGGTTTTGGTTTGTGCCAGCACATTCCGGGACTTGATCTGGATGTTCTCGGTATCGAGCACCAGCCGGATCGGCGCGTTGGTGCGGGCCAGGGCTGCGGCGCCGCTGACGCCGACCACCGCGACCGGCACCTTGAGTTGGTTGTAGTAACCGGGACCGAACAGGTTGGCCGAGCTTCCCCGATCCGGTGCCGCACTGATCACGATCAGCCCGGCAGCGCCCTTGGCCACCGCACTGTTGTGCTTATCGACCACCGAACACCCCGTATCGTCGACCACGGCGATCGCGTTGTCGGGCAGCGCTGGCGGGTAGTCGGCCACGGCGCAACCGTCTGACCGGCTGGGCCGGACCGGCGGTCCGGCCAGCCCGCCCGGTGGCGTCTGGACCAGCAGCGAGGCCTGGTCCACCGAATAGCTGCGGCCGGCGACCGTCAGTGTCGGTTTCCCCTCCGACACGGTGTACAACCGTTGGAATTCCGGGGTGGTTACCTCAAATCCTTTGGCCTTTAACGCTTTCACCACGTAGTCGAGGCTTGCGTCGTAACCCGGTGTCCCCGTTGCCCGATTTCCGCCGTTTGAGTCGGCGACTGTCTGCAGCGCCCGCAGATGCGCAAACATGCCGTCGCCGGTGACCTTTGCCGCCAGGTCACGACTGAGGTCCGGCGCCGCGGTCGGGGGTAGTGATTTAGGCGCCGCGCATCCCGCCAACGCACAAGCCAGTACCAGTGTCGCGCCGAAACGCTGCACCGTTGCCCGGATCATGGTTTGGCGAGCACGTGGCGGGTACGGTCCCCGATGACTGGAACGCCGTTTCGGCCGGTCAGGTCTTGCGCGTACAAACCCACGGCGTAGGCCACGCCGCCTCCCTGGATGCCCAGCGACGTGCGGTCGATGTGGTCGATGGTGTCGGATTTCTGGTGATAGTTGGGATCGAAGGGCTCATCGGCGGTGCCGCCCCACAGCTTTGCCTGTTCCTCGGTCATTTTGACCTCAGCACCGGAAAACAGGCCGCCCGACGGGATCCCCGCCAAGGTGAATCCGTCGTAGTCGGAACGACCGTCAAACGAGGTGTCCTGCGCGATCTTGCCGGACAACCTGAGATAGGAGACCAGAGTGCGCTCGATTCCCGCCGAACCTTCGGGCACCACCGGCTGGCCGCGCTCATCCAGCGGTAGCGACTGATCACCGTCATAGGTGAAATATCCGGGATTGGGCGAGGCCAGCATGTCGAAGTTCAGATACAGCGCAATGTTCTTGAGCTCATCGAGGTCCAGGGACTGGACGTAGTTGCGCGATCCAATCAGGCCCAGCTCCTCGGCGCCCCAGAACGCAACGCGAACAGCGTTGTGCACGTGTGGCGAATTACCCAGCTGTACCGCGGTTTCCAATACCGCAGCCACGCCCGAACCGTTGTCGTTGATGCCTGGCCCCTGCGGCACGCTGTCCAGATGCGCACCCGCCATCACGGCATCGCTGGTAGACCCCGTCTTGGTCTGAGCAATGACGTTGCGGGCCTTGAAGCTCTGACTGCTCGCCGTGAGCTTGATCGTCGCGGGCCCGGACTTGCCGCGCAGCTGCAGCCCCACCGACTTGGTGACACTCACTACCGGGATCTTGACGTCGGTGTTCACCCCCAAGGTGCCGCCCATCATCTGCTCGTCGACATTGTCGGCGATGATCAGTGCAACGGCGCCGCGCTGCGCGGCGGCGTCTTCTTTCTGAGCGAACTGACACTCGCCGCGGTCCACCAGTACCACCGCGCCTTTGACCGGCAGGTTGTCGTAGTCGGAGGGAGTGCAACCCGGGCTGTCATCCGACGGCGCGAGCAGCAACGGCCCGGTTACCCCGTCCGGCGGGGTGCCGAGACTGTACTCCAGCGCGTGCGCCTCCACAGTCATCCCGCCGACGTCCACCGATCCCTTTTCGGAATGGAACACCCGGGCCGAAAACTCGGGCGTCTGCACGTCAAAACCACTGTTGCGCAGGATGTTGACCACATAGTCGACACTGGCCTCATAGCCAGGCGTGCCCACCGCCCGCGTGCCGTTGTTCGCGTCGGCGATCTCCTGCAACTTGGCCAGGTGCCCCATCATGGCCTCGGTGGTCACCCGATTGCGTAACGCCTCGGCGAACTCGGCTGCGGCGGGGTTGCTGATAGCAGGCTGCGGTTGTGTCTGCGTCTGCGTCTGCGTCTGCGTCTGCGTCTGCGTCTGCGTCGACCAGCGAACGCAACCCACCACAAGGAAAGCAACAACAGCCACGGCAACCATCGCCGGCATGGTCCGTGATTTTTTCACCATCGCGCCCAGATTAGACCGCATCGGATGCGCTTCGCCGCTTGACCGGCCGCCGGACCGGGGCGTGAACCCTTCCCTATTGCGAAAGCCGCACCCGCACAAGCGGATACGGCTTTCGTGGCGTACCAAATCAAATCAGACGAACAGCGCGTTGAACGGCGCAACCGGTATGTTGCGCACCACGAACCAGACCAGCACCAGCGACAACGTCACTGGTGCTGCCCAGCGACTGCGTTGCCAACCGCCTATTCGCCGGCCAACCAAACGACCGTACGTCCAAACCAGGTAGGCCCACACCAAGAGCGCTGTGGCCGCCAGACCAAGCGCGTTGAATCTGGCTGCGGCCAACAGATCGCCGTGCATCAGGCTGTACAGCATTCTCAGGCTGCCGCAGCCCGGGCAGTCAATTCCCAGTAGTGCCTTGGTGGGACACACCGGTAGTGGGCCGTGCGGAGTGGTTGGATCCCCCACCCAGATGGCGGCGCACACCAATGTCGTGGACGCCGCCACCGACAGCGGCGCGCCCAGACTCAGCCGGACCGCCCCTTGGTGGGTCACCATGAACTCAACCCTGCTTAGAACATCCCCGCCGCGAGCATCGCAGCGTTCGACGTCCCCGCGTTCAGCGCGCCCACGGCCATCAGGATGCCGTAGATGACGAACACGATGATCCCGGCGATCGCCGACCACATGGTGAACTTCTTGGCAGAGTCAGCAGCCGCTTGGGCCTCCGCGTAACGCCCTTGCGCCCACAAGCCACTCACCTGCGTGGACTTGACGATCGCAACGATCCCGAGGGGAAGACAGCAGAACAACGTCACCAGAATGGACCAGACCAAATAGTTGTCGGGTTGCTGCCCGGCAGGCGGCTGCTGCGGCGGGTATCCGGGCGGTGGTGGCTGTGTCATGGATTCTCCAGATCAAGAGAAGTTAGCTGACGTAAAGCGGTGCCTACCATACCGGAGTGACCGTCTCGATGGCAGCAACTACGAGCAAATTGTGCGGCCACGCATCTGCGGTCCAAGCACCCATGCACTCGTCGAAATTTTCGGCCCCGCTTGGCCGCCGCGCCGGAGCCTGAACCAGGCCCGTTCGGCCGAGCCTCGACGCCGGTTTCGCCGCCCCGGAGTATCCACTAAATAGACTGCTCCCCTTGTTATTTCAGCGAGACATCAGCTCGCGCCGGGGCTCGCCTGGAGGTACCTCGAAACAGTCGCGAATACGAGCGCGTGCACCGCGTATCACTATCGATTCCAAGACAGACAATTGCTATCGGAACATGTTGCATGGTCACATCGTCATGCCGCCAATTGCCGGAAAGGGTCTGTTTTCCCATGTGCAACACAAATAAACTCCTGGGTGCCAGCGTGAATCCGCCTCGCCCCGACGACCCGAAGGAGTCATGGATGACTCACCTCACCACCGTGCTGCGCGCCGCCACGACTGCCGCACTGATGGGAAGCTTCGCCTACCTAGGTATTGGCATCGGTACCGCAAGCGCAGAATCCGCCAACGGCAACCCGGCCGATGTGGACACGCTTGCCGAGTCATTGTCGAAGGGCTACGACCTCACCAATTGCGCCCCCCAACCCATCAACCCAGGCGAGCTGGCCGAACTCGTGTGCGACCAGAGCGCCGACTCCGCCGGACCCGCTGAGGCCAGGTACATCCTGTTTGCCAACACCGACGCCATGAACGGCAAGTTCAAAGCGGGTCTCAACGACGAGACACTGACCTCCTGTGGGGAGAGCCAGTCACCCACCACCTGGCACCAGGGCACCTCCGGGACAGCTGGACAGGTGGCCTGCGGCACCCACGACGGTGCGGCCGAGATCATCTGGACCACCGATGCCAAAAACGTTCTCAGCGACATACGTGGCGCCAATACCGACGTGCCCTCGCTCTACCGGTGGTGGCAGAACAACGGCTGACCTCACCGCCCCCACTGCGCTGTGATCGCCCGCGCCACCGCGTGCATCCCGGCCTCGTTAGGGTGAAGTGGCGCAGGCCGGCCCAGCAGCGGGACAACGTATCTCGCGAGTCTCCCGGTTTTTTCCGCCCAGGGTTGCACCGACCACGCGTGATGGTCGCGGCTGGCCGCCGCGGCACGCACGATCTCGCAACCCGTCTCGACGGCGGCCTCGGCGGTGAGTCGCTCCAGCGTTTCGGCGACATGGCGACCAAGCGCCGCGTCGGCCTCGGACAACGGCGGGGCGCCAACTCCCGCCGGCGGCAACAACGTCAGATAGTCGACAAACAGAACCCGGGCACTTGGAGATCGCTTCCGTATCGAACGGCCAACCTCACACAGTGAATCGAATACCGTTGCCAAGGCACGATCCCGGGCGTCACGGTCAAGCAGATCTGCTACCCAGCCGCGAAGCATCGGTAGTCGCCGCGCGAAGTTGGGCAGCGAGGCGACTATCAGCAACGGGATGTAGCCGACGTCGTTGCCCCCGACGGTGACTGTTACCAGGGCTTCCGATCCGTCCAATGCGCAGATCTGGGGCGGCGCCCCCCGCTGGTTGTCGGTCAGCACGGCAGCGGTGGTCGCACCCGAGTAGGTGACGTCGACCAGATCCAGATTCAGTCGTTCGGCCACCAGGTGCGGGTAGTTGCGTGCCGATCGCCCCGATCCCCGAGGCGCGCCCGGTGCGCGCGGGGAGATGCCTGGACCTGCCGCCATCGAACTACCGAGGGCGACATAACGTTTCATCGCCGTGGGGATGGAACTCAATTGCCCGACTCCGCACCGGGTGACTGCGTCGTCACCAGGGTGGGGCTCGACGCCTGGGCCCAGAAGCGCTTCGGTATCCGGCCGGCACGACGCGCCAGGTAGCCGGCGGTGACGGCGGCCGACATCGCCGCGGCCATCGCCGCCGGGTCCGCCGCCCGCGTCACCGCGGTGGCCAACAGCACGGCGTCACAACCCAATTCCATCGCCAGCGCCGCATCACTGGCGGTGCCGATACCCGCATCCAGAACCACGGGAACACCCGCGCTGGCAACGATCATCTCGATGTTGTGCGGGTTGGTGATCCCCAGGCCGGTCCCGATCGGCGATCCCAGCGGCATCACTGCCGCGCAACCGGCGTCTTCCAGGCGACGGGCCAGCACCGGGTCGTCATTGGTGTAGGGCAGCACGACGAAGCCGTCGTCGACCAACTGTTCTGCCGCTCTGACCAATTCAATCGCATCGGGCAACAAGGTGCGTTCGTCGGCGATCACCTCGAGCTTTACCCAATTGGTGGCGAGCGCCTCGCGAGCCAATTGCGCGGTCAGCACCGCCTCGGCCGCGCTGCGGCACCCGGCGGTGTTGGGTAACGGCGTGATCCCGAGCCGGTTGAGCAGGTCGAGCAGTCCGGTGCCGCCCTCGGCGTCAACCCGGCGGATCGCGACGGTGGTGAGTTCGGTACCCGAAGCCACCAGCGCCTCCTGCAGCACCGCCAGATTGCTCGCTCCCCCGGTGCCCATGATGAGCCGCGAAGCAAAGCTGCGGTCGGCGATCGTCAGCTTGGACTCAACCACCTTGCACCGCCGTTACCACCTCGAGTCGATCACCTTCGGAAAGCTCTGTCGCCCAGTCAGATCGTGGCAGCACCGCCAAGTCCAATGCCACCGCGATGCCCCGATCGGGGAAACCCAACGACTGCAACAACGCTGCCACGGTGGTCTGCTCCTCGACCTCGACACGGCGCTCGTTGACAACGACGATCATGAGTGCGCTCCGATCGGAACAAGCTCGGACACGATCTGCTCGGCGGTCCACGGTGCCAACAGGAATCCCGATCGGCCTAGGCCCGCGGCCACCAGCGTGCGTGCGTCCAGGCGGCCCACGATGGGCAGGTTGTCCGGTGTCATCGGACGCAATCCGGCTGTGCACTCAGCCAACTCGTACTCGCCGAGGGCCGGCATTACCGCACAAGCATCCTCGAGCAGGTCACGCACGCCCGACACCACCGGGGCCAAGTCACGTCCGTGCTCATACTGGGTCGCCCCCACCACCACCCCATCCGCGCGCGGCACCAAATACACCTGGCGCCCGTGTACGCGGGCGCGTACCACCCGCTGCAGCAAAGGCATACAACCCTTTCTCCAACGCAACCGCAGCACCTCACCCTTCACCGGACGAACCGGCAGGCCCGGCCACAAGGCGGGAGCGTCGATGCCATTGGCAATCACCACCGCGTCACCGGTGGCATCGGACAAATCGGCGACCGGCCCCGCCCAGGTGACGCCACGTCGCTCACAGTCGACGGCCAGTGCGTCGAGCAGGGCGCGATTATCCACCGCCAGCTCGGTGGTGGCACGGAAGCCGTGCCGGATGCCCTGGGCCAGCAGGGGTTCGACATCGCGGGCGGCCGATTCCCAACTCGCCGGGTGCCCCTGCTCGGACAACCAATCCGCGACGGTGCGCAGGTCAGCGACGTCGGCTCGGTCCACCGCCACCACCAGCGATTCCCGCGCGGTAACCACCTGCGGTGGCAGCCCGTCCAGAAAGCCGCTCTCGTGCCACAGCCGCAGCGACTCCAGCCCGAGCCGCAGCAACCGTTCTTCACCGGGCCAACCCTCGCTGTGCGGGGCAAGCATTCCACCGGCTGCCCAGGAGGCGCCCGGTTCGGCACGGCGATGTACCCGCACGGCCCATCCGGCCTGTGCTGCCCGCCGTGCCACCGACAGGCCAATAACGCCGCCACCAATGACAGCCAGCGACCCCATGGATGGGGATGACATCTACTGCTCCCTTCGCCGGCATGACCCGGATCAGGTGTGACGGTCAGGACAGGCCCGGTTGTACACCGGCTGTGCCCACTCTCAGCCCCGCTGGTTACCCGGGATTCCCGTGTTCTTCAGGGTTGCGCTCCGGTTCTAAGCTAGCGCGCTAACGTCTCGGTATGCACTCCCGACTGGCTACCGCAAGGCTTTATCTGTGCACCGATGCCCGCCGTGAGCGCGGTGACCTGGCTGATTTCGCTGACGCCGCCCTGGCCGGCGGTGTCGACATCATCCAGCTGCGCGACAAAGGTTCGGCCGGTGAACAGCGGTTTGGCCCCCTCGAAGCGCGTGACGAGCTCGCCGCCTGCGAGATCCTGGCCGACGCGGCCGCTCGACACGCAGCCATGTTCGCGGTCAACGACCGCGCCGATATCGCCCGCGCGGCGCGCGCCGACGTGCTGCACCTCGGTCAGCGTGACCTTCCGGTCGACGTGGCACGCGCAATCACCGGACCGGCCACGCTGATCGGCCAATCCACTCATGACCGCGACCAGGTTTCCGCGGCCGCGATCGGGGCGGTCGACTATTTCTGCGTCGGGCCCTGCTGGCCCACCCCGACCAAGCCGGGCCGCACGGCGCCGGGCCTGGACTTGGTCCGTTTCGCCGCCGACGTCGCCGGCGCCAAACCGTGGTTTGCCATCGGCGGCATCGACGGGGTGCGCCTGCCCGAGGTTCTCGCCGCCGGTGCCCGACGGATCGTGGTGGTGCGGGCGATTACCGCGGCCGACGACCCGCGGGAGGCCGCGGCAAAGCTCAAGTCAGAGCTTCTAGCAGCGATATGACCCGCGGACTCAGCTGCGAGGGCACCTGATCGGCGTCCCCGGGCATGCACCAGACGAACACGCCCGGCTCAACCTCCACAGTGCGCGGCAGGAGTTCACGACGTTGATCGCCCCGCTCCAGCGGCACGGTCACCGGGGCGCAGCGCAGCCCCTGCCAACTGGCGGCAAATCCGGGATGCAACGGAAAGTCCACCACTTCGGCCTCGGCAACCCAGCGCAGCTCCGCGCTCTCCCGATCGGGGACCGCGTGCAGCAACTCCCGGGTGTCGGCGATCACCGTCGTGTAGGTCCATGCGGTGCCGCTGGGCCTGGCCGTCACCGTCACCGCCCGCACGGTCAGCCGCTCGGCCGGCAGTCGTGCCTCTTCGTGGGCTTCGCGCAGCGCCGTCTGTTCCGGAGTCTCGTGGCTGTCGCGGGCGCCCCCCGGCAAGCCCCAGGTGCCGCCTTGATGGCTCCAGAACGCTCGATGCTGCAACAACACGGCTGCGGTGCCGTCGGGTCGCGGCGCTCGAAGCAGCAGCCCGGCCGAGCCAAATCGGCCCCAGTAGTGCACACCGCTCTCGGAGATGACCCAACCGTCGCCGTCGCCCCGCACGGATCAAGGATAGGCAGGCGGAGGTTCAACGAAGTTCCGGGGAATTTGGGGGCCAAATTTGGTCCGTCGCCACCGGCATCTGTCGGAACATTCTCTTAGAATCCGCTTATACGGTTTCCTGACACGGCCGAAAGACGAGGTCCAAGCAGACGTGACGGTTGAGTTGGCGCACCCGTCGACCGAACCGCTGGGATCGCGGTCACCGGCCGAGCCGGCCCATCCCCGCTGGTGGTTCGTCTCGACGACGCCCGGGCGCATTCTGACGATTGGCATCGTGTTGGCGGCGCTTGGCGTTGCCAGCGCGTTTGCCACCTCGACGACCATCAACCACCGCCAGCAGGTGCTGACCACGGTGCTCGACCACACCGAGCCGCTCTCGTTCGCGGCCGGACGGCTCTACACCACGCTGTCGGTGGCTGACGCCGCGGCGGCCACCGCATTCATCGCACAGGCCGAACCCCGCGCCGTCCGGCTCCGCTACGAACAGGCCATCACCGACGCGTCGGTGGCGGTGACCCGCGCGTCCAGCGGCCTCACCGATGAATCGCTGGTGCAGCTGCTGGGCCGAATCAACGCCGAGTTGTCCGTCTATACCGGACTCGTCGAGATCGCGCGCACCAACAACCGAGCGGGTAACCCGGTCGGGTCCTCGTATCTGTCCGAAGCATCGGGACTGATGCAGTCGACGATCCTGCCCGACGCGCAACAGCTCTACGAGGCGACATCGACGCGAGTGGACAGCGAGACCATCGCGTCCACCCAGATCCCGGCTCCGGTGATCCTCGTCGTTGCCACCACGGTGGCGTTCGGCGCATTCGCGCACCGCTGGCTGGCCCGCCGGACCAGGCGACGAATCAACCCCGGCCTTGTGGTCGGAGCGCTCGGTATTCTCGTCATGGTGGTGTGGGTAGGAACTGCGCTGACACTCTCAACGGCCGCGAGCCGTATCGCTAAAGACACCGCGGCCGAGTCCCTCAAGACGGTCACCAACTTGGCCATCACCGCCCAGCAGGCACGAGCCGATGAAACGCTGTCGCTGATCCGGCGCGGTGATCAAGAGGTCCGCAAGCAATCCTTCTACCAGCGCATCGAGGACATGCATCGCCAGCTCGACGAGTACATGGCCCGCCCCGATGCGGTCGACAAGCCCGACTTACAGGGCGCCGAACAGCTGTTGGTGCGCTGGCAACAGGCCAACGACCGGATCAACTCCTACATCTCGGTCGGCAACTATCGTGCCGCTACCCAGGTGGCACTGGGCGAGAGTGAGGACGATTCCACCCCGGCTTTCGACAAGCTCGACGAAGCGCTGACCAGGGCCATGGATCAAAGCCGCAATCACCTGCGTACCGACGTCCGCAACGCGCGCCGAGGATTGGCCGGCGCCCAAATGGGTGGTGTCGTGCTGAGCTTGAGCGCCGCGATCGCGGTGGCCCTCGGTCTGTGGCCCAGGCTGAAAGAATATCGCTGATGAGGCGCCTGCCCGGACTCCGGAGGGCGGCATCTGCGCTCGCAGTGCTCGCCCTGGTCATCACGCTGGACGGGTGTGGTCACTCCGAGCCGCTGAAAGTCGAGTCGACGCCCACCCTGCCGCTGCCCACCCCGGTCGGCATGGAAGTCATGCCGCCGGAGCCTCCGCTTCCAGCGGACAGCTCCAGCCAGGACTGCGATCCCACCGCCAGCCTGCGCCCCTTTCCCGCCAAAGCCGAGGCCGACGCCGCGGTGGCCGACATCCGCGCGCGGGGACGGCTGATCGTCGGACTCGACATCGGCAGCAACCTGTTCAGTTTCCGCGACCCGATCACCGGCGAGATCACCGGCTTCGACGTCGACATCGCCAGCGAAGTGGCACGCGACATCTTCGGCGGCCCCACCCATGTCGAGTACCGGATCTTGTCGGCGGCCGAACGCATCACCGCGCTGCAGAGCTCCCAGGTCGACGTGGTGGTCAAGACCATGACGATCACTTGCGAGCGGCGCAAGCTGGTGAACTTTTCCACCGTCTACCTCGACGCCAACCAGCGGATTCTGACCTCACGCGACTCGCCGATTTTCAAGGTGTCCGACCTGTCCGGCAAGCGAGTCTGCGTGGCCCGCGGCACCACGTCGTTGCGCCGCATCCGCGAGATCGCACCGCCGCCGGTCATCGTGTCGGTGGTGAACTGGGCTGACTGCCTGGTGGCACTGCAGCAACGCGAGATCGACGCCGTCAGTACCGATGACACGATCCTGGCCGGGCTGGTGGAAGAGGACCCCTACCTGCATATCGTCGGGCCAAACATGGCCAATCAGCCCTACGGCATCGGGATCAATCTGGACAACACCGGACTCGTCCGATTCGTCAATGGCACGCTCGAACGCATCCGCAATGACGGGACCTGGAACACACTCTACCGCAAATGGTTGTCGGTGCTCGGGCCGGCGCCCGCACCGCCCCGGCCTAGGTACGTGGACTGATGGCCGAGGCGGTCAAGAAGGGCCTGCAAGACACGTCGGGAACCGAGAATCCGCGGCCCGCCGAAGACGAACAGGAAGCGGGCCCCGGAACGCCGCCGGCCGACGTGCAGACCGGCGCGGCCGCCTGGAGCCGGCCGATCGGCACCCAGGCACTGTTCCGGCCGAATTTCGACGATGACGACGAAGACGACATCACGCTGGGCACCCTCGATATGCAGCCGCAGGGACCGCTGGCGGCCGCGACGCGAGCGCGGCTACCGGTCCGACGACTCGGCGGCGGCCTCGTCGAGATCCCGAGGGTGCCCGATACCGATCCGCTCAAAGCGCTGATGACCGATCCGGTAGTCCCGGAAGCCAAGCGGTTCTGCTGGAACTGCGGGCGTCCGGTCGGCCGCAGCGACTCGGAGACCAAGGGGGCATCGGAAGGCTGGTGCCCGTATTGCGGCAGCCCGTATTCCTTCTTGCCCCAGCTCAGCCCCGGTGACACCATTGCCGGCCAGTACGAGGTCAAGGGCTGCATCGCGCACGGCGGAATGGGCTGGATATACCTGGCCCTGGACCGCAACGTCAACGACCGGCCAGTCGTGCTCAAAGGCCTGGTGCATTCGGGCGATGCCGAGGCCCAGGCCATCGCAATGGCGGAGCGACAGTTCCTCGCCGAGGTGGTCCACCCGTCGATCGTGCAGATCTTCAACTTCGTCGAGCACACCGACAAGCACGGGGATCCGGTCGGCTACATCGTCATGGAGTACGTCGGCGGGCGGTCGCTCAAACGGCGCAAGGGCGAGAAGCTTCCGGTCTCCGAGGCGATCGCCTATCTCCTGGAAATCCTTCCGGCATTGGCCTACCTGCATGCTCTCGGCCTGGTCTACAACGACTTGAAGCCGGAGAACATCATGCTCACCGAAGAACAGCTCAAGCTCATCGACCTGGGTGCGGTGTCGCGGATCAACTCCTTCGGTTACCTCTATGGCACTCCCGGCTTCCAGGCGCCCGAGATCGTGCGGACCGGCCCCACCGTGGCCACCGACATCTACACGGTGGGGCGCACGCTGGCCGCGCTCACCTTGAACCTGCCTACCCGCAATGGCCGCTACCTCGATGGATTGCCCGACGACGATCCGGTGCTGGCCAGCTACGACTCGTTCGGCCGCCTGCTGCGCCGCGCCATCGACCCGGACCCACGGCGGCGGTTCGCCAGCGCCGAGGAGATGTCCGGGCAGCTGATGGGTGTCTTGCGCGAGGTGGTTGCCCAAGACACCGGGGTCCCCCGCCCCGGCCTGTCGACAGTGTTCAGCCCCAGCCGCTCGACGTTTGGGGTTGACCTGCTGGTCGCGCACACTGACGTATATCAGGACGGTCAGGTGCATTCGGAGAAGCTGACCGCCAAGGAGATCGTGACGGCACTGCAGGTACCGCTGGTCGATCGGACCGACGTCGCGGCCTCCGTCCTGCAGGCGACGGTGCTCTCCCAGCCCGTCCAGACCCTGGACTCACTGCGCGCCGCCCGACACGGCGCGCTGGACTCCGACGGCACCGACCTCTCCGAATCGGTGGAACTGCCGCTGATGGAGGTTCGTGCCCTGCTGGATCTCGGCGACGTCGCCAAGGCCACCCGCAAACTCGACGACCTGTCCGAGCGGGTGGGCTGGCGCTGGCGGCTGGTCTGGTACCGGGCCGTCTCCGAGTTACTCACTGGCGCCTATGACGCCGCGATCAAACACTTCACCGAAGTTCTGGACACCTTCCCGGGTGAACTTGCGCCCAAACTGGCGCTGGCCGCGACCGCCGAACTGGCCGGATACACCGACGGGACCAACTTCTACCAGACCGTGTGGAGCACCAACGACGGCGTCATCTCGGCGGCATTCGGACTGGCCAGAACCCTTTCCGCGCAAGGCGAACGCGCCGGTGCGGTACGCACCCTCGATGAAGTCCCACCTAGCTCGAGGCATTTCACCACGGCGCGGTTGACCAGTGCGGTGACCCTGCTCTCGGGACGGTCGCACGGCGAGATCACCGAAGAACAGATCCGCGACGCCGCACGCAGAGTCGAGGCACTGCCACCTACCGAACCGCGTGTGCTGCAGATCCGCGCCCTGGTACTGGGCGGCGCGATGGACTGGTTGCAGGACAACGAGGCCAGCACCAACCACATCCTTGGCTTTCCCTTCACCGATCACGGGCTCCGGCTGGGCGTGGAGGCCTCGCTGCGCAGCCTGGCCCGCGTCGCCCCCACCCAGCGGCACCGCTACACCCTGGTCGACATGGCCAACAAGGTGCGGCCCACCAGCACGTTCTAGGGTGCGCTCACGCTCTTTACATCGGGTGTGTGTCGGTGGACTCGGGTGTGCGATCCGGGCGTAAAAATCCGGGAACCATATCCCTGCCGGCACCTTCGAAGCCGCACACGCGCAGTCAAACTCGCTACGGCACGGCCGATCTGCGCTCAGCCAGGGCAGCGGTCACCCGGCGCAGGATATCGACGCGGCGGTCCTCGGCCACCACCCGTATGACGATCCACCCCATCCGCTCGAGCATTTCACCGCGCCGAATGTCTTTGACGTACTGCTGGCGGTCGCTGCGATGGTGATCGCCGTCGTATTCGACGGCCACCATGTACCGCTCCCACCCCATGTCGAGATACGCGACGGGCATACCGTTGACGCCCAGCACGGGCAGCTGGGTCTGAGGCCGAGGGAGTCCGGCGTCGATCAGGAACAGCCTCAGATAGCTCTCTCGCGGCGACTGTGCTCCCGGGTCGACCAATTCCAGCGCGGTCTCCAGTTGCCGCAATCCACGAGTTCCGCGGTGGTTTCTGGCGACCTGCAGCACATCGGCCACCGTGAACCCGGTTGCGCGCGCCAGCGCGTCCAGCCGTACCACCGCCGAACGCATGGCTCCACGGCGGCCGATGTCGAAAGCGGTGCGCTCGGCCGTGGTGACCGAGTACCCGCCCAGGAACTGAGTTTCGCCATCGATCAGCACGTCGCGGCGGGTCAGCACGCCACGAGGTGGGCGGGAGCGAGCACAGATCAGCTCAACCGGGACGTCCTCGGGAATCCACTTCGCGCCGTGCAAGGCCGCTGCCGCCGCACCGCCGACCGTCGCCGAACCGCGCGACCACAGCCAGGCGGCGGCAATCCTGCTCTGCAGGCACGGGTGCACCCCGGCGGACAGATAGACGTTCGGCAGGACCGGCCGGTACCGGGTCCGCAATTGATGGCGCGTAACCGCTCCACACGCCAGTGCCTTACTACCGATAAACGGAGCTCTCAAATCACACATGACGCGAAGACTCGCACGCCAACCGCGTTCGGCGTCTTCGTCTTTGCACAGGTTCGGCATCGAGTGTGCGCTGTGGGCTTCGGGCGTGCGCCGACGGCACCGCGGCTGGGCAGATTCCGCCCGACAGGCACGCTCAAAGCCCTGGACGCACGCTCACAGATCTCCCGCGCTCGGCTTCCTATACGGCGACCAACACCGAGCAGCAATGCCGGGCAATAGCCAGTTCTTCGTTGGTCGGTATCACCAAAACGGTGACCGGCGAGTCGTCGGCGGAGATCCGGCGCGCGCCACCGGACGGGCAGGCGTTACGCCCCTCATCCAGGCTGATCCCCAGTTCGGCCATCCCGGCCAGGGCGTCTCGGCGCACCGCCGCGTCGTGCTCGCCGATCCCGGCGGTAAAGCTCACCACGTCGGTGTGGCCCAGCACCGCCAGGTAAGCGCCAACGTACTTGCGCAGCCGGTGAATGAAGACGTCGTAAGCCAATTCAGCCGCCGGGTCGCCGTCGTCGATCATTGCCCTCAGCCGGCGAAAGTCCCGCTCGCCTGCCAACCCCAACATCCCGGACCGGTGGTTAAGCATTGATTCGATCTCATCAACACCCAACTTTGCGGTGCGCCAAAGGTATCCAATAACCCCGGGGTCCAAGTCACCACTGCGGGTGCCCATCACCAAACCCTCCAGCGGCGTCAGACCCATCGACGTCTCCACCGGCCGTCCTCCCGCAACCGCTGAAGCCGACGCGCCGTTACCCAGATGCAGCACAATCTGATTCAGATCACCAATAGGCTTGCCCAGGAATTCCGCGGCCTGTTGGCTGACGTACTCATGGGATGTCCCGTGAAAGCCATAGCGGCGAATTTTCCAGACGTCCGCCAACTCGCGATCGATGGCGTAGGTGGCCGCCGCGGGCGGGAGCTGGTGAAAGAAGGCGGTGTCGAAGACCGCGATGTGCGGTACGTCGGGCAGCAACGCACGCGCCACCCTGATGCACAACACCGCGGGCGGATTGTGCAGCGGGGCCAGCGGCGATAGCTCATCGAGCTTGCCGATCACCGCATCGTTGAGCAACGTCGGTTCGTAAAAGTCCTTGCCGCCGTGCACTACCCGATGCCCCACCGCGACCAGGCCGCAGGACTGAAGGTCGATGTCGTCTTCGGCCAAGATCTCGAACACTCGGCGCAGGGCCGCGTCGTGGTCGGGCACCGATGACGATTCTTCGCCGATGCGCTCGATGTTTCCCGTCGCCCGTGACATACCTGAATCGGGTTCGACGAGCTGAAACTTCAGGGATGAGGATCCAGAGTTGAGGACCAGCACAACACGATTCGGACGGCTAGCGCTCATGAACACCCTGAGCTTGAATTGCGGTGATAGCGACGGTGTTGACAATGTCCTCCACCAGAGCACCCCGGGACAAGTCGTTGACCGGCTTGCGCAGGCCCTGCAGTACCGGGCCGATCGCCACCGCACCGGCGCTGCGCTGCACCGCCTTATAGGTGTTGTTGCCGGTGTTGAGATCCGGGAAGATTAGCACCGTCGCCCGGCCGGCAACCGCAGAATCGCGCATTTTGGTAGCCGCGACCGACAGGTCCACCGCGGCGTCGTACTGGATGGGGCCTTCCACCATTAGCTGCGGATCCCTTTCGCGCACTAGTTCGGTTGCCGCTCTTACCTTGTCGACGTCCGCCCCGGATCCCGATGCGCCGGTGGAGTAGGAGAGCATGGCCACTCGCGGCTCGACGCCGAACTGCGCGGCGGTGCGCGCCGAACAGACAGCGATATCGGCCAGCTCCTCGACGGTCGGGTTCGGGATGATCGCGCAGTCACCGTAGGCCAGCACCCGATCGGGCAGGCACATCAAGAAGATGCTGGAGACGGTGGACACGCCCGGAACGGTTCTGATGATCTGCAGCGCGGGGCGAACCGTGTGGGCCGTGGTATGTGCGGCGCCGGAAACCATGCCGTCGGCCATGCCGTTGTATACCAGCATGGTACCGAAATAGGTTGCGTCGTTCATGATCTCGCGGGCCTGCTCGTGGGTGATCCCCTTGGCCTTACGCAGCTGCGCATACTGATCGGCGAACTCGTTGCACAAGCTACTGGTACGCGGGTCGATCACCGTGGCGCTATCCAGGCTGACACCGAGTTCAGCCGCACGCAAACGGATTTCGGCCTCGTCACCGAGAATGGTCAAATCGGCAACGTTGCGCTGCAATAGCCGCCCAGCGGATTTGAGAATCCGGTCGTCTTCACCTTCGGGCAAGACGATGCGCTGGCGATCCGAACGCGCCTGCTGCTGCACGCGGTACATGAACATCTGCGGTGTGGTGACCGTCGGGATCGGGATCGCAAGCTTCGCCAACAGATCCTCGATGTCAACGTAGCGGTCCATCAATCCCAGAGCGGTGTCGATCTTGCGCTGCGACGTCGCCTTGACCCGGCCGCGAGCCGTCGCGGCAGCGCTGGCGGTGTCAAAGGTGCCCAGATCGGTTCCGATGATGGGCAGTCGCAGCCGCAGCCCGGCAACCAGCGAGGCGATCGACGGGTGCAACTCGAACCCGCCATTGAGGACGATGCAGGAAAGCGATGGAAAGCCCTCGGCCGCATGGGCACTGGCCACGGCGAGCACCACATCGGAGCGGTCACCGGGAGTTATCACGGCCATGCCGTCACGCAGCCGCTCCAGCACATGATCGGCGGTCATCCCGGCGACCAGCAGGCTGGTGACCTCCCGGCCCCACAGCGAGGCATCGCCACTGATCGGTGTTCCGTTGACGGACTTCTCCAACTCGGACACCGTCGGCGCGGACAACAACTGTTCTTCGGGCAGCACATAGCTGGGCGGGGCGAAGGCCCGCAACGCATCACCGACGGCCGCCAACTGCGCGGGCTCACATCGGTTGGCCACCACGGCCGCGGTGTGGGCGTGCTGTGCGGCCAGCTCGGCCAGGCACACCGCGACGACTCCGGAGACCTGATCCGCGTCACGGCCTTTTGCGCTCACGGCCAGCAGCACCGGGGCTCCGAGGTCGACCGCGATGCGCGCGTTGACCGACAGCTCGGTGGGCGTAGTGACGTCGGTGTAGTCGCTGCCGACGATCACCACCGCGTCGCACGCATCGGCCATCGCGTGGTAGGCGGCGACGATGTCCGCTATCGCGGCTTCGAGGTCGTCGTGCAGCTGTTGGTAGGTGACGCCGACGCATTGCTCGTAGGACAGTCCGGCAGTGGTCTGCTCCAGCAGCAATTCGAGAATGTAGTCACGCCGCTCGCCGCGGCGGGTGATCGGCCGGAACACACCGACCTTGGCCACGGTGGCGGCCAATCTGTGCAGGATACCCAGGGCAATGGTTGACTTGCCGCTCTCCGGTTCCGGGGCGGCGATGTATATGCCGGTGGCGCCCGAGCCGGTCGACACCTGTTGGTCAGCCAAGTCGCCGCAATCTGGGGGCCAGGTCCTTTTCGAACAGTTCCAGGAACCGGAGCTGGTCGTGGCCGGGCGCGTGCAACACCAGATGGTTCAGACCCCAGGCCACGTACTGGCCGACCTTCTCGACGGCTTCGTCGGGGTCCGAGGCCACGATCCAGCGCTTGGCAATCTGCTCGATGGGCAGTGCTTCGGCGGCCGCCTCCATCTCGATCGGGTCCCCGATGCTGCGCTTCTGCTCGGCGCTCAGCGACAGCGGCGCCCAGAACCGAATGTTGTTCAAGGCCAGTTCAGGATCGGGGTCGTAGGAGATCTTGATTTCGATCATCTTGTCGATGTCGTCGATATTGCGGTTGTTGATCGCGGCGCCTTCGCGGACCGCTGGCATCAGCTTCTCGCTGTAGAGGTCCTCGCCCTTGCCGGAGGTGCAGATAAAACCGTCGCCGGCACGGCCCGCATACTTGGCCACCGCCGGACCGCCCGCGGCGATGTAGACCGGCACTCCCCCTTCCGGCACGTCGTAAATCGAAGCCCCTCGGAGCCGGTAGTACTCGCCGTCGAAGTCGACGCGGTCGCCGCGCCACAGTTCGCGCATCAATCGCACCGATTCGCGTAGCCGGGCGAATCGCTCCTTGAATTCGGGCCAGACGCCCTGGTAGCCGGTGGCAACCTCGTTCAGCGCCTCACCGGTACCAACGCCGAGGAAGATCCGGTTCGGGTAGAGACAGCCCATGGTGGCAAACGCCTGGGCGATGACGGCGGGGTTGTAGCGGAAGGTGGGGGTCAGCACCGAGGTCCCCAACTGCATCCGTTTGGTCCGCTCGCCCACCGCGGTCATCCAGGCCAGCGAGAACGGGGCGTGCCCACCTTCGTGACGCCACGGCTGAAAGTGGTCGCTGACGGTGGCGCTGTCCATGCCGTGCGCTTCGGCGGCCACGGCAAGCTCGACGAGCTCACGCGGCGCAAATTGTTCGGCCGATGCCTTGTATCCGAGTTTCAGTTCAGCCACTAGTTCTTTCTACTCCTAGGCCCTCGGGCTGGGAGTAGGACCTCGGTCGCGACCCGCCGCGCCCGGCTCCGCCGCGCTCGCGATCGCTCCACGCCCTCGGTCGCGACCCGCCGCGCCCGGCTCCGCCGCGCTCGCGATCGCTCCACGCCCTCGGTCGCGACCCGCCGCGCCCGTCCTACACTCGCGGGCATGCCCCACCAGCGCACGGAGCTCGTCCAGGTCACCGACAAGGTCCATCTCGCCCAAGGACCCGCGGTCAACTGGGTGCTGGTCACCGACGAGACCGGTGTCATGCTGATCGATGCCGGCTATCCCGGCGACCGCAACAACGTGCTGACGTCGCTGCGCACGCTGGGCTACGGCCCCGGCGACGTACGCGCGATCCTGCTGACTCACGCCCACATCGATCACCTGGGCACCGCGATCTGGTTCGCCGCCCAGCACGGCACCCCGGTGTACTGCGATGCCAACGAAGTCGGGCACGCCAAGCGCGAGTACCACGAGAGCGCCTCGCCGCTCGACGTCGTGTTGCGCAGTTGGCGCCCACGCACCGCGTTGTGGGGCATTCATCTGGTGTTTAGGGGCGGCCTACGGCGCGCCGGCGTTCCGAGCACGCAGGCCCTGAGCGCCGAAGTGGCTGCGGCCCTGCCAGGTCACCCGATACCCATTCCCACGCCGGGTCACACCAGCGGACATTGCTCATATCTGGTCGACGGCGTACTAGCCAGCGGCGACGCACTGATCACCGGTCATCCCATGCTGCGCCATCGGGGGCCCCAACTGCTACCGGCGGTGTTCAGCAAGGTCCAGGAAAGGTGCATCCGCAGCCTGTCCACGCTGGCCCAGGTGGAAGCAGACACCTTGGCGCCCGGCCATGGGAGCCTCTGGCGCGGGCCAATTCGGTTGGCCACAGAGGAGGCCCGGGCTCGCGCCCAACGCTGAGCCGGCGTCTGGGATCGCGCCCTTTACCCGGCGCGGATCAATCCAGAAATCCACCCGTGAAGCGCCGTCGTTGTCGCATCACTGGATGTGGTGATCATGTCGAAATGATCACCGGGGACTTCAACCACAGAGTAGGAAGCCTCTGCGGTGGCGACTCGCCAGCGATTGATCCGTTCTGCGCGCACCCGCTCGCAGGCAGCTGTTTCGTCCATCGCGATCATGTTGAGCAGCGGAACAGCCGACACGACGGGTTCCCAGGTACCAAAGAGCGCGGCGTAGCTTGCGGCAGCGGTCAACCGGGTCGCATTCAGTTGATCCAGCTCGCGGGCCATGCTGGTCACTCGCCGGGAAAAGAGGGCTCCCGTTTCGTTGACGCCGACCTGATCGGGGTTGTCGGCGTTCACGATCTGGCTCGGCAGATAGGTGTCGATGAGGGCGACTCCGAGCGGTGTCCGTTGGTGTCGCTCGGCCAGATAGGAGCCGAGGGCATGGGCCAACACCCCACCCGAGGAAGAGCCGGCCAGCACCAAATGCGGATGGTCGCCCACGGCATGAAGGATTGCCTGGGCGGCGCCTTCGAGAACCACCTCTCGGTCTTGGGGCAACGCGTCGTCGGGATCGAAACCAGGTAGCGAAAGAGCGTGGACTGAATGGCGGCCCGCCATCGCACGCGCAACATCGAGATACGCATGCGGACTGGACAGGACTGTCAAGGTGGGCAGGCACACCACGGCCACATCCGATCCGCCGCCCGCTAGTAGAACGACCTCTTTCCACTCCCGCTTGGGGACCGGCGTGGTCATCCGCTCGCGGCCGTTGGCCGCCAGCGCGACGATCTGCCAGCCGTCATCATCCCGACCCGCGTCGCACGTTTGAAGAAACAGGTCGGTGAGCGCATCGACTCGATCGAGTTCTGGCGTTGCACCGGTGGGGTTTTGGTGGTGTAGGTGCGATAGCAGGTGATCGGCTAGTTGGGTTGGGGTGGGGTAGTCGAAAGCGGTGGTGGCTGAAAGTGTTACCCCGGTCAGGGTCTTGAGCCGGTTACGTAACTCGACCGCGCTCAGCGAGGTGAGCCCGGCGTCGCTAAACGCCTGCCCGGCATCGAGCTGGGCTGCCCCGTCACGACCCAACACCGCCGCGGTGTGTTCACACACCATCGCCAGCACCGCCGCCTGCTGCTCGGCATCGGACAAACCCTGCAACCGGGCGGCAAACCCCTGGCCCACCGCCGCGCCAGCAGCCTCGTGGGCGCCCGGACCGGCCTCATCGGCGAGCACCTGCCCAACACAAACCTGCTGCCCCACCCCGAACCGATCGGCCAGCCAAAACCGTTCATGGGCAAAGGCATAGGTCGGCAACCCCACCCGCTGCCCACCACACCCGGCCAACACCGAAGCCCAATCCACACCCGCACCCCGGACAAACGCCTGCGCCACCGCGCCCACCACAGCGAAAGGCTCGGGCCGATCCTTACGCAACGTCGGCACCGCCACCACCGACACCTGCGCCAACGACTCCTCGATCAACGGCGTCAAACCACCGGCCGGCCCCACCTCAACAAACCGGGTAGCCCCCGCCGAATGCGCGAAACACACACTGTCGGCAAAACGCACCGCCTCCCGAATGTGGCGCACCCAATAATCAGCCGACCCGTAATCCTCAGCCACCAACTGACCGGTCACATTCGAGATCACCGGAATAGCCGGCCGCCCCGCATACACCTCATCAGCCACCGCCCGGAACTGCTCGAGCATCGGCTCCATCAACACCGAATGAAAAGCATGCGACACCGCAAGCCGACGCACCCGCCGCCCCTGAGCCGCCAACCGATCCACGACCACACTGACCGCCTCCCGGGCACCGGAAAGCACCACCGACCCCGGACCATTGACCGCGGCCACACTGACCTGCTCACCCAGCAACGGCCGCAGCTCCTGCTCACCAGCCTGCACCGCATACATCACCCCACCACCGGGCAACGCCTGCATCAACCGCCCCCGCATCACCACCAACAACGCCGCATCCGCTAAATCCAGCACCCCACTGACATGAGCAGCACTCAACTCCCCCACCGAATGGCCCATCACCAAACCCGGCCGCATCCCCCACGATTCCAACAACCGATACAGCGCCACCTCCACGGCAAACAACGCCGGCTGCGCAAACTCGGTGGTGTTCAACAGCTCCGCGTCAGCACCCCACACCACCTCACGCAACGGACGAGCCAAATGCCGATCCAACTCAGCAACCACCGCATCAAAAGCCGCAGCGAAAACCGGATACCCCGCACACGACTCCCGACCCATACCCAGCCACTGCGCACCCTGACCGGGAAACACGAAAACCGTCTTGCCCCCAGGCATCGCCACACCACTAGCCACCCCAACACCCGGACGGCCCTCAACCACCTCAGCCAACCCCGCCAACAACTCATCACGGCCCGCACCGACCACCACCGCCCGATGCTCAAACAACGACCGCGTCGTCACCAACGAATACCCAACATCCCCCGCATCAAGCTCCCGACCAGCCCGCACAAACTCCAACAACCGCCCCGCCTGAGCACCCACCCCCGCCGCCGTCCGCGCCGACACCACCCACGCCAACACACCCGGACCCACCTCAACAACCCGCTCAACAACCCGCTCAACAGCCTGCTCAACAATCACATGCGCATTCGTGCCACCAAAACCGAATGAGGACACCCCAGCCCGCCGCGGCCGCCCCACCACCGCCGGCCACTCCTGAAACTCTTCGACGACCGCAAGTCCCAATTCTGCGAACGGAATATTGGGGTTCGGAACCTCAAACGCGCCGCTGGGCAACAACTGTCCGCGCTGCAGCATCAAGACGGTCTTTATCAGGCCGGCGATTCCGGCTGCGCCTTCCAGATGCCCGATATTGGGCTTGATGCTGCCAATCATCAGGGGCTTGGCCGCCTGTCGCCCGCGGCCAAAGACTTGGCCTAGCGCGTGCGCCTCGATCCTGTCGCCCACCGATGTTCCGGTGCCGTGGGCTTCGACATAGTCGATTTCCGCGGGATCGATGTCGGCACACTTGCAGGCGCTATCAAGAACAGAAATCTGCGCTCTGGGATTGGGGGCCATGATCCCGTTGGACCGGCCATCCTGATTGACTGCCGAACCGGTCAGGACCGCCAGCACGGTTCGCCCGGCACGTCGCGCATCACTGAGACGTTCCAGGACGACAACGCCACACCCCTCACCGCGCACCATTCCGTCGGCTCGCGCGTCGAAAGCGCGGCAGGATCCGGTGGGCGACACCACGCCGGCTTCTTGAAATCCGCGCCATACTTCCGGCGAGATAAGAACGTTTGTTCCCGCCACGACGGCCAGGTCGCATTCCCCCGAAGCCAGGCTCTTGCGGGCCAGGTGTGCGGCGACCAGCGACGATGAGCAAGCCGTGTCGATAACGAGGGACGGCCCGTTCACGTCCAGGAAGTACGAAAGCCTGTTGGCGATGATGCTTGACGATCCACCCGTGTTGTCCCAAATGGTGGGCTTTCGCCCGCCGGGGAACAAGAGCCGCACATAGTCGGTCGACGAGACCCCGACAAATACCCCGGTGTGAGAAAGCTTCAATGTCTTGGGAAGAATCCCCGCGTGCTCCAGCGCGGCCCATGACGTCTCCAGCCGCAAGCGCTGCTGCGGATCCATCAGCGCGGCTTCATCCGGCGGAATGTCAAAGAACTTGTTGTCGAATCCTTCGACGTCTTCCAAGAAACAGCCATAGATCGTCTCTTGTTCGTCGCCGAGCCAGTCCGCCGCTGCCGCACCCAACCTGCGAGCCGGATATTCGGTGATTGCCGATTTCTTCTCGGCGAGAAAGTCCCATAGCGGCCCTACTCAGGGCTCCGGCGTTGTTGGTGGTCGGTGTGCCCGGCCGATTCCGAGGCGAGCCGAATGCTCCATGTAGTCGCACAACGACGGCGGCGAGCAATGCCGATTCGATTGTTGCATTTAATCCGAAGCGCGTCCTGTACGAAGTCACCGGCCCGCCAGGATCGTTGGCCACCATCAACTACCTGGACGCCGAGGCCCAACCACACGAAGTCACCAATACGGCGATACCGTGGTCGCTTACCGTCGTGACCACACTTTCAGCCGTCATCGCAAATGTGGTGGCGCGAAGCGACAGTACATCTTTGGGTTGTCGCATCACCGTCAATGGCGTGGTCCGCGCCGAACGGGAAGTCGAGTCATATAACGCTCATACAAGCTGCCTGGTGAAATCGGCATGAGTTCCTTGAATTCAACCGGGTACGTACTTGGCGCCGCCCGGTGGGTGCGGAGATTGTCGCTGCCGATCGTCTTGTTCTGGGTGGGGCTAGCCGTCCTCGTGAATGTCATCGCACCGCAACTGCAAGCGGTCGTCAAGGCGCGTTCGGTGGCGCTGGGGCCACACGACGCTCCGTCGCTACTCGCAATGAAGCGCATCGGCAAGAACTTTCAGCAATTCGAGTCCGACACCATAGCGATGGTGGTGTTGGAAGGGCAGCACGAATTGGGCGAGGACGCGCACCGCTACTACGACAGGCTCGTAGGCAAGCTGGCGCAAGACAAGATTCATGTCGAACATATCGATAACTTCTGGGGCGATACGCTCACCGCGGCCAGCTCGCAGAGCGCCGACGGCAAAGCCGCCTACGTCCAGCTTTATCTCGCCGGGGATCAGGGCGGCTCGCAAGCCAACGAGTCGGTCACCGCTGTGCAACGCATCATCGGCGACATGCCGCCGCCGCCCGGTATCAAGGCATATCTAACCGGCCCGGGCCCGCTAGGCGCCGATCGCGTCATCTACGGCGACCGAAGCCTGCAAGTGATTACCGGTATCAGCATCGCGGTGATCGCACTGATGTTGGCAATTACCTACCGCTCACTTTGGACGGTTCTTTTCACGCTACTGACGGTCGGGATTGAACTCATCACGGTCCGTGGCGTCATCGCGGTGCTTGCCACCAACGGACTGATGGTCCTGTCGACGTTTACCGTCAATGTCCTGGTGGCACTGGCGATAGCCGCATCAACGGACTACATCATCTTTCTGGTCGGCCGCTACCAGGAGGCGGTAGCTGCTGGCCAGGACCGAGAACTGGCCTACTACACCACGTTTCGCGGCACTGGTCACGTAGTCCTGACCTCGGGCCTGACCGTCGCCGGCGCGATGTACTGCCTGAGTTTCACCCGGCTTCCCTACTTTCAAACCCTCGCACTGCCGTGCTCGATAGGTCTGTTCGTGGTAGTCCTGGCTTCGCTGACCTTCGCGCCCGCCGTGATCGTGCTCACCAGCCGCTTCGGTGCGTTCGACCCCAAGCGCGCGACCACCACCCGCCGCTGGCGACGCATCGGCACCATCGTGGTCCGCTGGCCCGGCCCGGTGCTGGTGGCCACCCTGCTGATATCGCTGATCGGGTTGCTCGCCTTGCCCAAGTACGAGACCAATTACGACGAGCGCCATTACATCCCCGCCGAGGCACCCTCCAACATCGGCTACCGAGCGTCAGACCGGCATTTTCCACCAGCCCGCATGGAGCCAGAGCTTCTGATGGTCGAGGCAGACCACGACCTGCGCAACCCCACAGACATGCTGATCCTGGACAGAATCGCCAGAGGCATCTTCCACACCCCCGGCATCGCCCGAGTACAGGGCATCACCAGGCCGTTGGGTTCCCCCATCGAGCACAGTTCGATCCCGTTCCAGCTCAACATGCAAAGCGCGGTGACACTCGAGAACCTCAGCGACCTCAAAGAACGCGTCACCGATCTGTCCACGCTGACCGATCAGATTCAACGCATGATCGACATCACCCAGCGTCAGGAGTACCTAACCCGACAGCTCACCGAGGCAAACCACGACGTCACCGCTCATACCAGGCGGATGGAGCAGAACACCAACGAGTTCCGCGACCAGCTCGCGGACTTCGACGACACGTGGCGGCCGATTCGAAACTATCTGCACTGGGAACGCCATTGCTTCGATATCCCGATCTGCGCGTCGCTGCGGTCCCTGTTCGACGCCATCGACGGTGTCGACAAGCTCAGCGAGGACGTCGGCGGTATGGCTCGTGCCACGGATCGAATCGACATGATCCAGCCACAGCTGCTCGCGCAACTACCCCAGTTGATCGCCACGATGCAGACCGTCAAGACGCTTGCCTAAACCCTGGCCAGCACCTTCTCGGCACTGATCACTCAAATGGAGGACATGACCCGCAACTCGACCCAGATGGGCCAGGCACTGGACGGGTCAAAAAACGACGACTCCTTCTACCTGCCACCAGAAGCCTTCCAGAACCCAGACTTTCAGCGCGGACTGACGCTGTTCCTGTCCCCCGACGGCGCCTCGGCCAGATTCGTCATCACCCACATGGGTGATCCCGCCACCGCCGAAGGCATCTCACATATCGACAAGATCATGCTGGCCGCCGACGAGGCCGTGAAGGGAACACCGCTGCAGGCGGCTCACATCTACCTGGCCGGCACCGCGGCCACATTCAAGGACATCCACGAGGGCACCACGTATGACCTGATGATCGTGGTCGTTGCCGCGCTCTGCCTGATCTTCATCATCATGCTGGGCATCACCCGAAGCCCGGTCGCCTCCGCGGTCATCGTCGGCACAGTCGCCCTGTCGCTGGGCTCAGCGTTCGGGCTGTCCGTGCTCATCTGGCAACACATCCTGCATATGCCCTTGCACTGGCTCGTGCTACCGATGGCAATCATCGTCATGCTGGCCGTCGGTTCGGATTACAACCTGCTGTTGGTCGCCCGGTTTCGGGAGGAAATCGGTGCCGGCCTCAAAACCGGCATGATTCGATCGATGGCCAGCACCGGGCGCGTCGTCACCACCGCCGGCCTGGTCTTCGCTTTCACCATGGGCTCGATGCTGTTCAGCGATCTACGCGTGGTGGGCCAGATCGGAACCACGATCATGATCGGGCTGCTGTTCGACACCCTCGTCGTGCGGTCGTTCATGATGCCCGCCGTCGCAACGCTATTGGGCCGCTGGTTCTGGTGGCCACGCCCACTAGCTGGGCAAACCCGCAAGCCCCAGATGGTCTCGCAGCGTCTGACCGGTGTAGGCAGTGCGAAAGGCGCCGCGCTCCTGCAGTAGCGGCACCACCCGGTCGACGAATTCATCCAGACCGTGCGGTGTCAGATGTGGCACCAGGATGAACCCGTCACAGGCATCGGCCTGAACGTAGCGGTCGATCTCGTCGGCGATGTGCGAGGGGGTACCGACGAACTGCTGACGGCTGGTCACCGCGATGACCAGCTCACGGATCGAGAGGTTCTCGGCCTGGGAGCGCTCGCGGTACCGGCGGGCGACGGCGACCGGATCGGCATGGCGGACCCGCCCCTGACTGATGGCGGCATCGGCGATCGGGTCGATGTCGGGTAGTGGACCGTCCGGATCGTAATCGGAGAGATCACGACCCCATACCTGCTCGAGCATCGCGATCGCGGTCGCGCCACTGACCTGCTGGTAACTGATCTGGCGGGCCTTTCCCCCGCCTGGTCCGGGGTATCGCCGATGACAAAGGTTGCCGCCGGAAAAACCTTGAGCTGGTCGGGATCTCGCCCGTAGGACCGCGCCCGCCCTTTGACGTCGGCGTAGTAGCGTTGGCCGTCCCGCAATGACGAGTGCAGGGTGAACATGGCATCGGCATGCCTGGCGCCGAAAGCACGCCCCTGCTCGGAATCGCCGGCTTGCAACAACACCGGGTGCCCCTGCGGTCCCGCCGGCAGGGTGGCGAATCCACGCACCTCGAACTGCGGGCCCGAGTGTTCAACGCTGCGTATCCGCTCCGGATCAACGTAGTCGCCGTTCTCGATGTCGGCCAGCACCGCGCCGGGCGCCCAGCTGTCCCAGAACTTTCGGGCTACGGTCAAGAACTCCTCGGCCCGCTGGTAGCGGTCAGCATGATCGAGATAGCCGCCGCGCCGGAAGTTAGCCCCGGTGAATGCGTCCGATGAGGTGACGATGTTCCAGCCGGCGCGCCCCTCGGACAAGTGGTCCAGCGTCGCGAATTGCCTCGCCACTTCGAATGGTTCGTTGAAGGTGGTGTTGATCGTACCGGTCAGACCGATACGATCGGTGACCCCCGCCAGAGCCGCCAGCAAGGTAAAAGCATCGGGGCGTCCCACCACATCCAGGTCGTGGATTCGGCCACGGTGCTCACGCAGCCGCAGGCCCTCGGCCAAAAAGAAGAAGTCGAACAACCCGCGTTCGGCGGTACGGGCAAGGTGCACAAACGATTCGAACTCGATCTGACTGCCCGCGCCGGGATCGGCCCACACGGTGGTGTTATTGACGCCCGGGAAGTGGGCGGCCAGGTGAACCGGTTTGCGGATCATGACCACAGCCCCCAACGCCGTGCAATCAGCTCATGGGAACGAAGGCGGTCTTGGTGCCCGTGCGTTACCGAGGTCACGACGAGTTCGTCCGCGCCGGCGACCCGCTGTAAGGCCAGCATCCGCTCGGCAACCTCGTCCGGGTTACCGACGAATTGCGTCGCCAGTCGATCCGACACCACCGCAAGCTGGTCATCGGTCAGCGCGGCGCAATCGTCGGGATCCGGGTAGGGGGCTGCGCCGCCACCAGCCCGAATCGAATACACCCAGTGGCCGTAGCTGGATGCCAACCGCCGCGCGGTCGCGGAGTCTTGGGCAACAACGATGTCGGCCGACACGACGACGTATGGGCGCTGCAGCGCCGCCGACGGAACAAACGCATCGCGATAGGTCTCGATGGCTTCCAGCGCGGTGGCCGGGGTGAGATGATAGCTGGCCACGAAGGGCAGCCCCAGCGCGCCGGCGACCTGGGCGCTTCGCCCCTTGCTGCTGCCGAAGATCCACGGAGTAAGTGCCGCATTCTCACCCGGCACCGCATGTACGTCAAAACCCTCCGCCCGGTAGGTGCCGGCCAGCAGCGCGAGGATGTCGCCGACCTGCTCGGCGAAGTCGGGCGCGACGGCCTCGGGTTGCTGCAGGATCGCCATGGTGGCTTGGACCCGGCCGCCCGATAGCAACGTGCGCAGGTCGAACGGCGGCGGGATCACCACGCCATCGCTTTCCCGCCACTCCGGAGCAGGTTGTGGGGCACGGGATTTGGCTGGGTCCCTCGGCTTCACGCCGCGTCGCTGCGCCGATCGGCCAACGCCCAGGTCGATCCGTCCGGGATGGAAAGCATCAAGCATGCCGAAGCTCTCGACAACCGCGGCCCCAGTGGTATGGCTGAGTTGAACGGCCGCCGATCCCACCCGGATTCGATTGGTGGCCGCGGCGATTTGTCCGATCAGTACGGCCGGTGACGCACTGGCGACAGCCACAAAGTGGTGCTCGGCGACCCAAAAGCGGCGATAGCCCCACCGCTCGGCGTGCTGGGCCAGCTCGATGGTGTTGCGCAGCGCGGTCGCGGCGGTGCTGCCGGCGCTGATCGGTGACAGATCCAGGATGGACAGCGGGATCATCGGCTCACCGCCGCATAGCGGTTGGGCGCCGGGGGCAGGCCGAGTCGCTCCCGCAGTGTTTCGCCGTCCCGATAGCCGGTGCGGAAGCACCCGGCGCGCTGCAACAGCGGCACCACCTCATCGACAATGCCGGCCAGGTCGGTGGCGTTGACGGCGGGCCGCAATCGGGCTCCGTCGATGCCGAGGCGTTGCCAATCCAGCAGCATCTCGACCAACTCGGTGGGGCTGCCCGCCCAGACCAGCGCATCAGATCTGAAGTCGGCGCCATCATGCAACGAAACCACCACGTCAGCAAACACTTTCAGCGCCGCACCGGTTGCCCGCACTTCGCCGAGGATGCTGCGCAGCGAGTCTTCGTCGGTGGGCGTGATGAACACCACGTCGGCGCTGGCCGCGGCAAATTCGTAGATGGGCCCCGCGTGCGCCAGGGCAGCCACCACCGGCTGGCCTTGCGGTGGGCGCGGGGTTATCGAGGGGCCCTTGACCGAGAAGTATGTTCCGACGAAGTCGATGTAGTGCACCTTGTCCCGGTCGATGTATCGGCCGGTGGTCACATCGCGGATGACCGCGTCATCCTCCCAGCTGTCCCAGAGCTTGCGCACCACTTCGACAAAGTCGCGGGCCTCGCCGAAGGCCTCGGCGGATGACTCGCCGCGGCGCACAGTACGACGGCCGAACAGGGCCACTTCGTGCGTCGTTGCGCTGACCCGAGCCTGCCAGCCCGCCCGGCCGTGCGAGACATAGTCCAGAGTGGCAATGGCTTTGGAGATATGGAAGGGCTCGGTATGGGTTACCGTGGCCACCGGAATCAGCCCGATGTGCCGCGTCAGCGGGGCAATGCGGGCGGCCACCAGCACCGCGTCGGCGCGTCCCGCCAGCCGCTTGGGGTCGATCCGCTCGCGGCGGCCTGGCTGCGGCATCAAGGTGTCGTCGATGGTGAGGAAGTCGAGCAGCCCGCGTTCGGCTGTGATCGCCAGATCGGCCCAGTAGTCACCGCTAAGCACCGACCGGGTCTGTGCGTCGGCGGCCAACGTCGTTTGCCATGCCTGCGGGTGCCACCCGTACCCGTCCAGCGCCACGCCCAGATGCAGTGGGCGCGTCATGGCAGCGCCTTGCCGAACGCGATGGGCAGAACCGGGCCCTCCGAAGGCTGCGGTGCAGGCAGCCGGGTGTATCCGCAAGCCCGGTACAGCTCTTCGGCCTCCGGCTGACGATTGCCGGTCACCAGATAGACCTTCCGATAGCCGCGAGCGGCGATCTCGCCCTCCAACCTGGCCAGCAGTGCTCGAGCGTGTCCGCGGCGGCGATGTTCGCGGTGCGTCCAGATGCGCTTGAGTTCGGCCGTGTCAGGGTCATGTCGGCAAAATGCTCCGCCGGTGACCGGGCGCCCATCCCGCAGCCCGATCAGCATGCCGCCATCGGGCGGGGCGAACTCGAGCGCCGCGCCGTCCTGCAGCCAGGCCAGCACCGCGGGCTGCTCGACACCGTATCGCTGCGCGTATTCGGCGGCCAGTTCCGTCAGCAACGGCTGAGCCAGCGGATCCCCCAGGGCCACCGGGACAAATCGCAGCTCGACGGCTCCGGTTGGCTGGGTGGCTTCGGGCATCGGTTATCGCTCCAACGCTTTCACTCGCCGCTAGACCAGTAGCCGAGTGCGGGTGGCGACCAGGTCCATGGGTGGGCGCACCGCCCTGGCGGTAGCGCCGAAGATCGCGGTGATCTCGGCACCGGTGGCCGTACCCCGCTCCTCGCCCGTCCGAACCATCAGGCTCGGCTTCGTCAGGCGTCCGGGCGGTGTCGCAGCCTGAGCCCGACGACCGCCCGCCAGCCGAGCAACAGCACCGCGGTGACCGACGATGCCACTATGACGAAGCTGGTAGCCACACCCGCCGAACTGGCCTTGCGCAACACCATCCCGACGGTGACGGTGGATACCCACACGATCACTCCGGTTGGAGCCACGCTGGTAGGTCGGCGCCAGCCGCGCGCCACCAGCCAACCCAGGATGGTCCCGGTGAGAAACGGCCAAGCCGTGCTGGCAACGCCTCCGATGGTGACGCCTTCGGCATGACTGCGGCGACCGACGGCACAAAAAACCAGTACCCCGACGATGTCGGCGGCCAGCCAACCCAGCCAGGAGAGCCCGCGGCGTGGTTGCATGCAGCGAGACTACCGGGCCCAGGCAGGATTGAGTCATGAGCACCGAGACACCGCCCACCTTCGACCCGCACGACCCGCTCGGACTGGATGCTTCGCTATCCGACGACGAGATCGCGGTCCGCGACACCGTAAGAAAGTTCTGCGCCGAGCACATCACTGCCCATGTCGCCGAATGGTTCGAGAACGGGGACTTGCCCGCCGCGCGCGACCTGGCCAAGCAGCTAGGCGGACTGGGCCTGCTCGGAATGCATTTGCAGGGCTACGGCTGCGGCGGCGCGTCGGCCGTCCACTACGGCTTGGCGTGCCTGGAATTGGAAGCCGCCGATTCCGGGATCCGGTCGCTGGTTTCGGTGCAGGGATCGCTGGCAATGTTCGCGATCGCACACTTCGGCTCCGAGGAGCACAAGCAGCGGTGGTTGCCGCCCATGGCCGCCGGTGAGCTGATCGGCTGCTTCGGCCTGACCGAACCCGACGTCGGTTCCGACCCGGCCGCGATGAAAACCCGGGCGCGCCGCGATCGTTCGGATTGGGTGCTCAACGGCCGCAAGATGTGGATCACCAACGGCTCGATCGCCGACGTGGCGATCGTGTGGGCCGCCACCGAGGAGGGAATCCGCGGCTTCGTCGTGCCCACCGAAACGGCCGGCTTCGCCGCCAACACCATCCACCACAAACTGTCCCTGCGGGCATCGATCACCAGCGAGTTGGTCCTCGACGATGTGCGGTTGCCGGCCGAGGCGATGTTGCCCGGCGCGACCGGCGTCAGGGGACCGTTGACCTGCTTGTCGGAGGCTCGCTACGGAATCGTCTGGGGAGCGATGGGCGCGGCGCGTTCGGCCTGGCAATGCGCGTTGGACTACGCCAAAGAACGCACCCAATTCGGCCGTCCCATCGCCGGGTTTCAATTGACCCAGGCCAAGCTGGTCGACATGGCGGTCGAACTGCACAAGGGACAGCTCCTAGCGCTACAGCTCGGCCGCCTCAAAGACAGTGTCGGCCTGCGGCCCGAGCAGGTCAGCTTCGGCAAGCTCAACAACACCCGGGAGGCGATCAAGATCTGCCGGACCGCCCGAACCATACTGGGCGGCAACGGAATTTCGCTCGAATACCCGGTAATTCGGCACATGGTCAACCTGGAATCGGTATTGACCTACGAGGGCACACCCGAGATGCATCAGCTGGTGCTAGGGCAGGCTTTCACCGGTCTGGCCGCCTTCCGCTGAGCCGGTCCGCGATGACCTCCCGGCCCGACTACACACCCGAGCATCACCAGTTCCGGCAATTGGTCCGCGATTTCGTCCACCGCATCGTCGTCCCGGCCCACGAACCCGGGGAACGCCGGGGGCAGTGGGATCGGGCACTGTTCACCGAAGCCGCAAGGCTGGGGCTGCTGGGATTCTCGGTTGCGGAACGGTTCGGCGGACCGGGAGTGAACGACTTCCGCTACAACGCGATCGTCATCGACGAACTGCAGCGAGCCGGCGCCGCATCCGAAGCCATCGCCTTCACCCTGCAAAACGATGTCGTGCTGCCCTATCTCACCGACCTGACCACACTCGAACAGCAACAACGCTGGCTACCCGGCGTGGTGACCGGTGACACCGTGCTCGGCATCGCGATGACCGAACCCGGCGCCGGCAGCGACCTGGCCGGCATCCACACGACAGCGGTACGAGACGGTTCGCACTACGTTGTCAACGGCGCCAAGACATTCATCTCCAACGGTCAAAGCGGCGACCTGTTCGTCATCGCGGTGCGCACCTCACCGGAACGCCACCAGGGGCTCTCGCTGCTGGTGGTGGACGCAACCACACCGGGCTTTCACCGCGGCCGCAGTCTGGAGAAGATCGGCCTGCACGCCCAGGACACCAGCGAACTCAGTTTCACCGATATGCGGGTTCCCGTGGAGAACCTGTTGCAGAACGAGGGCATGGGGTTCTACCAGCTCATGCGGAACCTGCCGCAGGAGCGACTGGCCTTGGCAGTTGGCGCGGTCGCCGCCGCCGAAGGCATCTTGGCCGAGACTCTGGACTACGTGCGGCAGCGCAAAGCCTTCGGTTCGCCGATCACCAGCTTTCAGCACAGCCAGTTCCTGCTGGCCGAACTAGCCACTGAGATCGACATCGCCCGAACCTATCTCGATGACTGCCTGGCCCAACACCTCGCCGGCGAGCTGACCGCCGCCCGCGCGGCACGGCTGAAATGGTGGACCACCGAACTTCAGGTGCGTACCGCAGACCGCTGCCTACAACTGCATGGCGGCTACGCCTATATGCGGGAATACCGGGTGTCGCAAGCATTTGTCGATGCCCGCATCCAGGCCATCTACGGCGGCACCAACGAAATCATGAAGACCATCATCGCCAAGGACTTGGGTATCTGAATTACCCCGAAATCGGTGCGGTCGGGTGGGTTGCGGTAGAACAAAGCACATGCCAATTCTGCGGCGAGTTGCTGGTGTGGTGTTCGGCGTCTGTCTATTGGCAGGGTGCGCAGCGCTGCACCCACCGCAACAATCCTCCGCACCGACCGGACCGGACGGCAAGGGCACCAAGGCAGATGCGGTGATGAAGGTCGTCCGCGACTTCATGGGGCCAGCTCACCTGCGGTCGGTGATCGTTCGAGTCAGCGTGGATGGCAAGGAGATCGTCACCGAGGCCGTGGGCGATTCGATGACCGGTGTACCGGCCAGCACCGACATGCACTTCCGCAATGGCGCGGTCGCCATTTCCTACGTGGCGACGCTGTTGCTCAAGCTGGTCGACGAACACAAACTGAGCCTCGACGACAAATTGTCGAAGTGGTTGCCCGATTTTCCGCACGCCGACCGGGTCACTTTGGGCCAACTCGCCCAGATGACGTCGGGGTATCCGGACTACGTCCTGGGTAACGATGAATTCGGCGACGCGCTTTATGCCGACCCGTTCCGGCAGTGGACGCCCCAGGAGCTCCTTGCACAGATATCCTCTCGGCCATTGCTCTACGAACCCGGCACGAACTGGAATTATGCGCACACCAACTACGTGCTGTTGGGGCTGGCGCTGGAGAAGGCCACCGGCCAAGACATGGCGACGCTGCTGAAACAGAAGGTGCTTGCGCCACTGGGGCTGACTGCCACCGCCAACTCCGAAACACCCAGCATCCCCGACCCGGCCCTGCACGCGTTCAGCGCGGAGCGTCGCGCGTTCTTGAAAATCCCGGCGGATACCCCGTTTTCCGAGGAGTCGACGTTCTGGAATCCGTCCTGGACCATCACTCACGGAGCCATCCAAACCACCACTATCTACGACATGGAGGCCACGGCGGTAGGCATCGGATCAGGCAAGCTGCTCTCGGCGGACTCCTACCAGAAAATGGTGTCCACTGCGCTGCGTGGCAAGACCCGCGCCCAGCCCGACTGCCCCACCTGTTTCGGGCAAAGCGAGGGTTACACCTACGGCCTGGGGATCGTCATCTCCGGCCACTGGTTGCTGCAGAACCCCTTGTTCTCCGGGTACGCGGCCACCGAGGCGTACCTGCCATCGCAACGAGTCGCGATCGCGGTCGCCCTCACCTACACCCCCGAGGCCTTCGACGACGAATGCAACTACCCCAACCAAGCGGATATCTTGTTTCGCAAGATCGCCGCGGCACTAGTCCCCGATGACGCCCCACCGATGCCGCCAGGGAGATAGCCAATGAAAGTTGTCGCACCTCGGATCAGATGCATTGCCACCGTCGCCACCTGCGTCCTGTCGCTAGCCACGTTGGCGGCGCCGGCCACAGCGGCGGCCGATCCGACCGTGACGCTGCCGCCGATGACTTCAACCGGCAGCGGACCGATCATCGGCGGCGGCAGTACATCGCTTGGGCAGCTCATCTCGCAGCAACTGATCAGCTTCGACAAACCTGACATCCAGGAGGTCGACGGCTCCGATGCCGCGCAATTCGTTGCGGCCGCGGCCGGGGTGGACGACCGTGAACTTGCCTCCGTTTTCCTGCTGCTGCAACGGGCGTTGGGATGCCAGCCGGACCCAGCAGGATCTGGTACCGGATTCGGGGCCCGCGCCTACCGTCGCAGCGACGGGCAGTGGGGTGGAGCGATGCTGGTCATCGCCAAGAGCACCGTCACCGACGTCGACGCCCTCAAGGCCTGCATCAAGTCCGGTTGGCGCCGGGCCACCGCGGGCGGACCGGATTCGATGTGCAACAGCGGTTGGACCTATCCCCCCTTCACCGGCCGCCGCGGCGGCGAAGGCTACTTCGTCTTGTTGGCCGGAACGGCCTCGGACTTCTGCAGCGTGCCCAACGCCAAATACCGAACGACGGCCAGCTCCTGGCCGATATGACGCCGAACTGAGGGGATCGGCCACCGCCGGGCGGTCCGGTACCCCATACCCGTACTAGGAATTTGCGGCTACGACGCCCGCCCGCCACACTCATCGCGGCAGGTGGGCCCGAGGGCACACCCTCAGACCGGCGCTCGACAACCGGTGCCGAGGCCAGGAGAACCTGCCCGCACGATTCTTGAGACATTCGGCTATAAAAATTGACATTGTCGTATCAAATTAGACATTCTCGTTTCGAGATTTTCGATATGACTTCAATGTCAAATCATTTGACTAATAGTATGAATTCCCTATTCGTGATGTCAGCGAAACCATTCATTGAAATACTGCTGCCCAAGTCAGCGAAACACGGAGGGCACTGTCAAATGTTGAATGCATTATCGCCAGACGCACAACAGGAATCGGGTGCCGCCTGCGCCATCCCCTCCAGCGGCGGAGCCCAACCCCAGTCCAGCACGGAGTCGGGCGGGCCCGCGAGTCACGACTACACCGACGCCATGACCCGTGACTTCTACGACCACGAGGACTCGACCTACCGCGGATTCTGGGATCCAGACGGCAGCCTGCATTGGGGTGTCTTCGAGGACGACGACACCGGGTTCATCGCCGGCTGCCAGCACTGGAACGAACAGATGCTGCGCGCCGCGCGCATCGGGCCGCAGTCGCGAGTGCTCGACCTTGGCTGCGGCAATGGGACCGTCTCCGCATGGCTGGCACGACAAACGGGTGCACAGGTCACGGGAATCGACCTGAGCGCCGTGCGGATCGCCAACGCGCAACGGCTGGCGGCGGACAATCCGCAGTTGCAGCTCGAATTCATGGCCAGCTCGGCGTCGGCGCTGCCATTCGCCGACGGCACGTTCACCCACGTCTTCAGCCAGGCCGTCCTCTACCACGTGCACGACCGCGAGCGAGCGCTTGCCGAGGTGGCGCGGGTACTGCAACCCCAGGGCCTGTTCGTGTTCGACGATCTGGTGACACCGCAGCGCCCGGTGAGCGCGCTCGCCCGCGAGGTGGTCTACGACCGGCTGCTATTCGAGCCAACGTTCTCGGCCGACGACTACCGCAAGGCCCTGGCCCGGCACGGCTTCGTCGTCTACGAGACCCGCGACCTGAGCCCACACCTGGCGCAAAGCTACAAACTGCTGGCGGATCTGGCCGAGCCATCGTGTCCACGGCTGGCCACGGCCTACCGACAGATCCCGGAAGTCATCCAGGACGCGGAGGTCGGCTGGAGCTTCTTCCTCGGCAAGAAAGTCGTCGACCGGCTGGAGTGGATCTACAACAGCGATCCTGACCTCAGCCTCGAACAGAAATATGACGCCTGGGCCGAAAGCTACGACTCCGACCTGCGCGATAACTATCAGGAGAATCCCCGTCGGGCGGCGGCGTTGTTGGCGGCGCACCTGCCCGAGCGCAGCGGACCCGTGCTCGATGCGGGTGCGGGCACCGGGTTGGTGGGCGAGGAACTGCACAAGCTCGGCTATGACAACCTGACCGCGCTGGATCGCTCACTCGGCATGCTTTCCCACGCGCGTGCCAAGAATGTCTACCGCGACGTGGTTCACGGCGCGCTGGGAGCAGCGCCGACCCTGTTTCCGGATCAACGTTTCGCGGCGATCGTCGCCGTTGGCGTCTTCACGTTCGCCCACGCCGGGCCGGAGGACCTCGCGGCGCTGGACCGGGTCCTCGAGCCCGGCGGCTGGCTGGTCATCGCGGTGCGCGCCGACTACCTCGATCAACATCGCACGCTAGAACAAACGCTCGCCAAACTCGGCTACCGGATCGAGGCACGCGACGAATACGAGATCTTTGACGCCGAGCCAATGGTCGCGCTCGGCTGCCGCAAGCCCATCAACGACGACGGCGCATCGCGATGAGCCGGATCAGACTGTTGCGCGCCAAGCTCCATCAGGTGCGGGTGACGCACCGCGAACGCGACTACGTCGGCAGTATCGCCGTCGACGTCGACCTGATGGAACAAGTCGGGATGCTGCCGTTGGAGGAAGTCGAAGTCGTCAACCTCGAAAACGGCAATCGGTGGTCGACCTACCTCATCCCGGCCGACCGTGGATCTTCGCGGATCTGCCCGAACGGGGGCGGGGCGCTGCTGTGCGAGCCGGGCGACCGGTTGATCATCTTCAGCTACGCAACCGTGCGCAGCGGCGTGCTGCGTCGCCGCCCGCACGTGGCTCGGGTATTGCTCAGCGACGCCGATAACCGCGTCGAGAGCTTGTTCGAACAAGTCCTCGAGCAGGACGACGACCGTCTTCGATACAGCGTGCGCGGCTGTTATGGGGACATCCCGGCCCAGCCCGATCTGCTACTGCGCGCCGAAACACAGCTGCTCGACGGGCCGCACTGATGCACAGCGACGTGGTCCTCGAGGTCTCCCCGCTCGGATCGGTTCGCTTGGACTTCGATGGGCGATCAACCGAACTGAGCCCGTGGTGGCTGCGAAGCCAATGCCCCTGCCGGAATTGCCGAACCGAAAGCGGACAGCGCACCACAGCAGCGACGGCGCAGGACACCCGGCTGGCCGAGCTGCGGCGTGGTCGAGGCCGCGTAGTCGAGGTCCTGTTCCGGGACGGACACCGCAGCACTTTTGCCGAAGAGGAGCTCATACGGTACGCGAACTGGCGCGAGCAACCACTGCCGTTCGGATTCGCCAGCAGATCCGCGCTTGGGCTCGAGCGGCGGCGCTGGGAACCCGACCCCGATGCGGCCACGATCGGTGACTGGCTCGGCGCCCTGGCGGACAACCGGGTGCTGGTGCTCGAGGGAGCCCCTACCCGGGTCGGAGTGGTAGGCCCGACGGCGGCCCAGATCGCGCCCGTCATGCCGACCATCTATGGCGACACCTGGCTGGTGCGGGTCGAAGACAGGCCGGTCAACATCGCCTATACCGCTTGCGCGCTGCCATTTCACCAAGACTTGTGCGCCTACGAGACGCCCCCCCGGCCTGCAGCTGCTGCACTGCATCGCGTTCGACGCCGCGGTAACCGGCGGGCAGACGTGGTTCTGCGACGGACTGGCCGCCGCCGAGCGGGTGCGGGCCCAAGCACCCGACGACTTCGAGACGCTGTGTCAGGTATGGGCGACGTTTGCGACGGTGAATCGCCAACAGCACATGGTGGTCCGAAAGCCCCACCTGGTGGTCGACGATCGCGCCAATCTGGTCGGCATCAACTGGGCGCCCCCGTTCGAGGGGGCGTTCGCCGGCGACCCGGCCGACGAGGAGCGCTACCGCCACGCCTACCAGACCTTCACCAGCGCCGTCGAGGACGGACCACGGCTGGCTCTGCGGCTGCAGCCGGGCGAGATCGTGGTGTTCCAGAACCGTCGCACGCTGCACGCACGCCAGGCATACACCCAGCCGACCGCATCGGCCCGACGCGTGCTGGAGGACTGCTACCTGTCGGCGGACGACGTCGCAAACCGATCTCGGCTGCTGGCGCGGACCCGTCCGGCACCGGTGGGGACGGGGCCGACGACATGACCTACCTGGGTCTACGCATGGAACTACTGCGTCGGCTGCTCACCTGGCAGGGCTGGATGGACGCTCCGTCATCGCGGCGCACCAAGGCATGGGGGGGCGGCGGTGCGCGCCCTGAGTCCGAACCAAACCGGGCCAGGCGCACTCGACCGGTTCGAGCAGGTACTTCCGCGGCTGCCACTTCCGTCGATCGAGGAGACGCTGCAGACGTTCATCGCCTCGGTGGACCCACTGCTGGACGCCACCGGACGGGCCGAAGTGCGCACCGCCGCGGACCAATTTCGCGGCAGTGACACCGCCGCATACCTGCAGGACCGCCTCGAGACACGGCGAGCCCGGCACGAAAACTGGCTGGCGGAGTACTGGGAGCACTACGCCTACCTCATCGACCGCCGCTCGCTGCTCTACAGCACCGGCTACACGGTCGACTCCCCGACGATGGCTCGCCTCGGCGTCTCCCAGCTGCAGCAGGCCGCCATGACAACGGTGGCCTTGCTCGACATTCGCCGCCGCCTCGCTGCGGGGCAGGTCGCGCCCCAGCGAATTCAGGGCGTGGTGCCGCTGTGCATGAAACAGCTCCGCAACTGCTATTCGATCGTTCGACTGCCCGGCATCGACGTCGACACCATCGAGCGCTTCGACGACCAACGCGCCATCGTGGTGCTGGTCAACGGACACTTCTTCGAGGTCGAGGTGATCTTTGACGAGGGCCGACGCGACATCTCCTACCCGCAGCTGTTGGCGGCCCTAGAAGAAATCCAGCAAGTGGCCACCGCGCTGCCGCCCGGTCCACCGATTCCCGCTCTGACTCTGGAACAACGCGATGTCTGGTCCCGGGCGCGGGCGGGGCTGATCCGGGACGGCGGGGTCAACGCCGACAGTCTCGACCGCATCGAGCGGGCTCTGCTGGTCGTCATCCTCGATGACGCCGAGCCCGAGGGGCTGACCGAGCTGGGGCGCACGTCGCTGTGCGGTACCGGCGCCAACCGCTGGCTGGACAAGTCGATGAACCTTGTTGTGTTCGCCAATGAGCGAACCGGCGGCATCATGGAGCACAGCAGAGGCGACGGCGAAGCGATGATGCTGCTGTGGGAGGAACGGCTGCTCTACGAGCGCCGCTTTGCCTCCGCGTTCGACCAGAAGCCGACGCCACCGCCATCGCCCCCGCGCCGCCTGGTGTTCGAGGTGACCCCCACCCTGGACCGGGCCATCAGCGCTGCCGTCGCCAATGCCCGCACCCTGATCGACGACGTCGACGTCTACGCCGATGACCTCGGCGCCGCCGGGGCCGCGGCAATCAAGGCGGCGCGCTGCTCCCCCGATGCCTTCATACAGTTGGCGCTGCAGCTCGCTTATGGCCGCCTGCATCCCGACCGGGGACCGTGCCTTACCTATGAGACGGCCACCACGCGGCTGTTCGCGGCGGGACGAACGGAATGCTTGCGCTCGGCAACCGCCCAAAGTCGGGCCTTCGTGCTGGCGATGATGGACCCCACCTGCACCAGGGCCCGCCGCGCCCGCCTGCTCCGGGCCGCCGCCAGCGCCCACCGCGCCAATCGGTTGCGGGCGATGCGTGGACGAGGCTGCGATCGCCACCTCCTCGGACTTTTCATCGAAGCACTGCGCGAGGGCAAGGACGTTGCGCTGTTCGGCACGGACGCGTGGAGCCTGCCGTTCGAGCTCGCGACGTCACAATCACCCGTGCGCCAGACGGCCGCCTGACGCCCGGAGAGCTCCTCGCGCGGGGTCGGGTTCCTGCCCATAACGCAAACGGGCTACGGCGTCTCATACGCCTTTGTCGGCGACGACGACGTGTACCTGTTCGTGAGTGCGTCCAACGGCTGCGACCAGACTTCCGCTCAGCGGTTCTGCGACGCCGTCGGGGCAGCCATGCGTGACATGCTGCGCGTTTTGAGCGGCCACGCCGAGCTGGCGACCACCCCGGCGCCCGCACCGGAATTACAGCTGCAGTGACCGACGCCCTCAGGCATCGCTGACCGCTCGCCGGACCACTGCGGCGTGGACGAGTGCCGCCAGCACACCGCAGGTCAACGTCACAACGGCGATCAGCATCGCGGCATCTTGAAATGAGCGAAGGTCGGCCATCCAGCCGGCAAGCGGGCCACCTGCCACCGTGCCGGCACTGAAGGCGAGGTTGTAGGCGGCCGCGGCCGTCCCGGGCCGCTGGGCTCCCCCCGCCGACTCCATGGCATCGGCAAGGGCGGGCATGATCGTCGCGATCATCGCCCCGAGGCCGGCCCCCAGCAAGACCAACGCGGCCGCTTGGATGCCCACCGCCGACGGCACGCCCATGACGGCCAAGGCGACACCGAGGGTGACCCAGCCCGCCGCCAGGACCGGCGCCCGGCGCCCGGCGTCTGATAGTCGGCCGGCGTACTGCGAGGTGACGATGAAGGCCACCGTGGTCAGCGCGAACAGCAACCCAACGGTTACCCCCGAGGCGTCGAAGCGGGCGACCAGGTCGATCGGCAGTGTTGCCTCGACGGCGCCCAGCGCGAGCCCCACCGCCAGGCCCGCCACCAGCCACGGGACCGCCAGGCCCGGAAACGCCCGCTCACCGGACCACATGCCCGGCCCCGACGCCTGGCCGCCCGCCGCCTGCGGTAGCGACGCGGCGAGGGCGGCCACCGCCAGCGCGGACAACCCGGCCGCGCCTAGAAAGGGCGCGTGGGGTCCGCTGGCCTCATAAGCCAGGCCGCCCAACGCGGGTCCGAGAAGCGCGCCCAGCGCGGTACCGATGCTCGCCAGCCCCACCGCGCGACCGCGCTGCTCACGCGGGAATATCTCGACCAGGGTCGCGTAGCCCGCCACCCAGGTTGCCGCCGCCGCACCACCCTGCAGTACGCGGCAGGTCACGAGTCCGACGGGGCTGCTGGCGTAACCGAACGCGAGCGTCGCCAGCATCAGGATGATGGCCCCGGACAGGAACACCTACCTGCTTCCGCGACGATCGATCAGCCATCCGGCCACGGGGGTCAGGACGAAATACGCCAACCCGTAGCACGCGAAGACCACACCCACACCCAAGAACTCGAGCCCGGCGGGTTTGGCCAACCTCGGCAGTACCGGCACGACGATGCCGTACACCAGCATGTCGATGAAGAACGTGAAGCCGACGGCGGCTAGGACCACCCGCCGCGAGGAGTCGGTCATCGTCGCGGTGACCGGCTCTATCCGCCCGATCGGGTGGCGCCACCCGGAACTTCGCGACTGCCGCCCCCGGCCTTCCGGCCCGGAAAGTGTCGGGCACCCGACCCGTGGTCGAGGCGAAGCCGCTCTCGAGCCGACCCGCTCGCTGTAGCGGTGACGCTTCTTTGATAACCGAGCAAGAAGCGTCACCACCATAAGAGAATATTGTCGTGGAACGTCGGCATGGAAGTGGGGTTATCACCGAAAAGGATGCCCGAATGATGGGGCAACGACCCGATCCGGAAATCCATTTCGTAAGCACTCCGTAAATTGCGTGTGACGCCATACCGCCGTCAGCCCAAATATCGGCACCACTCACCGGCCGGCAGCCGTCCGAGCATCGATGAGCTGTCCTGGCCAGCAAGCCGCCGCAGCTTATTGGATAGTCCCAGCTCGGTGGGGCGATGCCGGATTCCGGACATACCGCATACCCGTATGTCTGTGCGGCCAAAGGTCTCGGGAAGGCACGGGCGCGACTATCGCGCCCAGCATCGGCGGACGCCGCGGCCAAACGATCGACGTGGCCACGGCGGAGTCGTACGGTGTACATGCGCCGCAGTGATCACCACGGCTGACGGAGAACTGAAGGAGGACCATGACGCCCCCATCCAGCGAATCCTCGGCCGCAGGCAGGCGCCATCACGTCGTCATCATCGGAAGCGGATTCGGCGGACTGAGCGCGGCCAGAGCGCTCAAGCGGGCCGACGTCGACATCACCCTCATCTCGAAGACGACCACTCATCTGTTCCAGCCGCTGCTGTATCAAGTGGCCACCGGGATCTTGTCCGAAGGTGACATCGCCCCGACCACGCGGCTGATCCTGCGCAGGCAAAAAAACGTGCGGGTCTTGCTGGGTGAGGTCATAGGCATCGGCCTGAACGCGCAGACGGTCACCTCGAAGTTGATGGACATGACGATCGTGTCGCCCTATGACAGCCTCATCGTGGCGGCCGGCGCGCAGCAGTCCTACTTCGGCAATGACGATTTCGCCATCTTCGCCCCCGGCATGAAAACCATCGATGACGCGCTGGAGCTGCGCGGCCGCATCCTCGGCGCGTTCGAAGCCGCCGAAGTCGCCACCGATCACGACGAGCGCGAGCGGCGCCTGACCTTCGTCGTGGTCGGGGCCGGGCCCACCGGTGTCGAACTCGCCGGAGAGATCGTGCAACTCGCCGAGCGCACCCTGGCCGGGGCATTTCGGACCATTACCCCCAGCGAATGCCGGGTCATCCTGCTGGATGCCGCGCCAGCGGTGTTGCCGCCCATGGGCCCGAAGTTGGGCCTTAAGGCGCAGAAAAAGCTGGAAAAGATGGACGTCGAAATTCAGCTCAACGCGATGGTGACCGCCGTCGACTACAAAGGCATCACCGTCAAGGACAAGGACGGAACCGAGCGCCGCATCGACTGTGCGTGCAAGGTGTGGGCGGCGGGGGTGCAGGCCAGTCCGCTGGGCAAGATGATCGCCGAGCAGTCCGATGGAACCGAGACGGACCGCGCCGGACGCGTGATCGTGGAACCCGACCTCACCGTCAAGGGGCACCCGCACGTCTTCGTGATCGGCGACTTGATGTCGGTACCCGGCGTACCCGGGATGGCCCAGGGCGCGATCCAGGGAGCGCACTACGCCACCAAGACCATCAAGCAAGCGGTGAAAGGTCACGACGACCCGGCCAACCGCAAGCCATTCCAGTATTTCAACAAGGGCAGCATGGCACTTATCTCCCACTACAGTGCCGTCGCCAAAGTCGGCAAGGTGGAGTTCGCCGGCTTCATCGCCTGGCTGGCATGGCTGTTCCTGCATCTGCTGTACCTGGTGGGCCACCGCAATCGCGTCGCCGCCGCGTTCTCTTGGGGGCTAGCCTTTTTGGGCCGCACTCGCGGTCAGATGGCGATCACCAGCCAGATGGTCTACGCCAGATTGGCGATGCGCTATCTTCAGGCGCGGACCGAAGAAGACGCGCTGTCGGCGGCCGAACACGCCGAACAGGCCGAGCAACGGGCGACCGGTTGATGCGGCGAAATTCGCCCTAGCACAACGGCTTTAGCGGGTGCATCCGCGTTGCCGCTAGCCGAGTGCCTGATCAATATCGGCGATCAGATCCTCGGCGCCCTCCAGCCCGACCGAAATGCGCACCACTGCGTCACCGAGCCCGATCGCGGCGCGACCCTCCGGGCCCATCGCCCGGTGCGTCGTGGTTGCCGGGTGGGTGATCAACGATTTGGTGTCGCCGAGGTTATTGGAGATGTCAATCAATCTCAGCTTGTCGAGCACTTCGAAAGCGCGCCGCTTGGCCGCACTTTCCGGGGCGTCGAGTGCAAACGTCACCACGGTTCCGCCGCCAGACATCTGACGCTTGGCCAGGTCATACTGCGGATGTGAGGGCAGATACGGATAACGCACCCATCGCACCGCGGGGTGGCCCTGCAGAAACTCGGCGATGCGCAGCGCCGAGGAATTACTATGCCGAACCCGAATCGCAAGCGTATCAAGACCTTTGAGTAGAATCCAGGCGTTGAAAGCGCTGAGCGCCGGACCGGTGTGGCGCATCAGCTTCTGCACCGGCCCATCGATGTAGTCCTGGCCGCCAAGAATGGCACCGCCCAGCACCCTGCCCTGACCGTCGATGTGCTTGGTACCCGAGTACACCACCACATCGACCCCGAGCGGAATTCCCTGCTGCAGCAGCGGAGTAGCAAAAACGTTGTCCAGCACAACTTTTGCGCCCGCGGCATGCGCCAGCTCGGTCACCGCGGCGATGTCGACCAGCGATTGCATCGGGTTGGACGGCGTTTCGAAGAACACCGCCTCGGTGGGCACCGATAGCGCTTGCTCCCACTGCTCGAGGTCGTCACCGTCAACGAACACCGTTTCCACGCCCCAGCGCGGCAGGATCTCGTTGCACACCACAAAGCACGACCCGAACAGACTGCGAGACGCCACCAGCCGGTCGCCCGCACCCAGCAGCGCACCCAGAGCGGTGAATACCGCTGCCATACCGCTGGCCGTGGCGAACACGGCCGGAGCTGCTTCGATCAGCCGAAGGCGTTCTTCGAACATGGCCACGGTCGGATTGCCGTAGCGCGAGTACAAAAAGTGGTCGAGTTCGCCGGCGAACGACTGCTCGGCCATCGCGGCCGACTCGTATACGTAGCCCGAGGTCAGATACAGCGCTTCGGCGGTCTCGTCGAATCCAGACCGCAACATGCCCCCGCGCACGCCGATGGTGGCCTGGCTGACGCCATCGGGCAACTTCCGGGGATTCTTGGGCCGCTCGGCCTCTGGCACCGACCGATCGTCGGTCACGGGCGCAGTCCTGCGACACAAGCCGTCGTCGGCATCGCCAGCATCGGCAGCGCCTCCACGTACTTGTCGACGCAGGTCATCGCGGCTTCATCCCTGCCGCCAGGGCAAGCCGACCGCCCGCCAGCCCACCACACCTCGATGCCCCTGGGCGTCCAGGTGTCCTTCGAACCCGTCCAGCACGTTGTAGGCCGGCGTGATCCCCGCCGCGGTCGCGGCTTCTGCGGCGCCGATCGAGCGGGCGCCGGAGCGACACAGGAAAACGACGGGCCGCTCCCCCTCCGCGGTGGAACCCGCTGGCGCGACGGCATCCTGCAGTTCGGTGAGGAAGTCCGCGTTGGGCCTACCGTCGAGAGTGCTCCATTGGATGTAGATCGCGTCCCGGCCAAGGCTCGACAGGTCCGGTACGCCGACGAAATGCCACTCGGCGGTGGTGCGCACGTCGACCAGCACCGCCGCAGCGTTGTCGCGCAGCATCGTCCAGGCCTCGAGCGGCGTGATATCTCCCGCGTAACTCACCCGCGTGAGTCTCGCACATTCAGCCGGTGCACGACCTCGCGGGCGCAATCGCGAGCGACAGCGACATCGGGTGCGGTGGCCAGTGCCACGCCGAGGCCGGAGGAACCGGCACGCGGACGCCCGAACACCCGGACATCGCTTTCGGGCACGGCGAGTGCCGCGGCCAGCGCATCGGCGCCCGGCACCGGACCAACGGTCGCCGCACCGATCAACCGAGCGGCACCGGGTGACACCATCAACGTGTCCGCCGCAAAGCCCAAGATCGCCCTTGCTTGCAACTCGGAGACAGAAAAGCGCTGGCTAAGCAGGGTAACCCGCGCGGTATCCCTCGGGAATGGTTGGACGTCGGCAAAGTAGACCTCGTCGCCGTTGACCATCAACTCGACACCGAAAACCCCACATCCCCCCAGCGCCTTGACGATGCGGGCGGCGATCGACTTCGCCGCATCGAGTGCGGCCACACTCACCTTCTGCGGCTGCCAGGATTCCTGGTCACCACCGTCGCCACCGTGGCCGATGGGTGCGCAGAAGTCGATGCGCGGACCTTGCGGCCCCTGGCTGCACACCGCGATCAAAGTGACCAAAAACTCGACCTCAACCTGGGTCTCGGCCCACACCCGGGGTGGGGCTCCCGCAGGCCCGCCCGCGACAGCCCGCGCCCAGGCGGCCTCCACTTCGTCGGGCCCACGGACCAAAGACCGCCGCGGACCGTCGGCGCCGGCTACCGGCTTGACGAGCAGCGGGTAGCCCACGTGTGCGGCGACCGCCTCGAGCCCGCCAAGGGATCCGACGAACCAGAACGGCGCGGTGGGCAGGCCGAGCTGGTCGGCGGCCAGCTTGCGCAGGGCCTCGCGATCGCCAGCAAGCCGGACACACCGGGCGCTGGGCACCAGCCCGATCGACCCGCCTTCGGAGGGCGCGCGGTCAGCCAGGGCGTCGAGGGCAGCGACGCTCACCGCGTCGGTAAGCGGCACCACAAGATCCGGCCGTAGCCGCGTGAAGACCACCTTCAGCTCGTCGGCATCGGTCATCGCCACCACCAGCGCCTGATCGGCGACGCGGCGCGCGGGCGCATCGGCGTCTGTGTCAACGGCGATCACCTCGGCTCCAAGGCCCTGCAGCGCGATCGTCAGCTCGCGGCCCTGCTCGCCACCTCCCAAGAGCACGACCCGAGGCCTGACGTGGACGTCGGCTTCGGCTCGCCGTGGTGTCCCAACGGGCGGAACCGCGATGGTGGTCGTCTTGTCGCCTTCGGGAGCGTTGGCGCCTTCGGTCGCCGGGCGTTGATGCTTGCCGATGGCTTCGTCGTGTCCTTCGGTCAAGCCGTCAGTCACCAGCTCACCCTCTCGCTCGGAATTTCATCCCTGCCGCTCAAGGATAGGGGCGCCAGATGGAGCAGCGAACGGCGCTAGGACTCCTCTACCAGAGGGCTCTATAGGAGAACGGCGCTTCCGTGCTCATTTTTTGACAAATTGTGTAACTCTGCAAACAGCTCGCTGTGTAACTTGGCCATAAGGAGGTGGGGGCGAGTGAGCGACGAGCGATGGTCCGAGGTACCCGAAATCTGACGGCCGCAGGCGCGGACTGAACCGGTCAGCGCGGCCCCATCCGATTTCAGCGGCAACGGGGGCCTTCGCGGTCCCACCCAATCCGTCGAGGAGAAGCCGATGTTCCTGACGACGCAGCCTGAGACGCTGGCACCAGCCAACGTCGCTCGGGTCGTCACCGACGCGGCTTCCCACGCCCAAGACGCCGTCGCCGGCGTCGCCGCGGCCAGCCGGGGAGGTAGGCCGCAATGACCATGGGGATGGACTTCGGGGCGCTGCCCCCGGAGATCAATTCCGCCCGGATGTATGCCGGTCCGGGCTCGGCCCCGCTGGTGCAGGCGGCCCGGGCCTGGGGGCGGCTGGCAAACGAACTGAACGCCACGGCCGCCTCCTATTCTTCGGTGATCGCCGGGCTTGGCGCCGCTGACTGGCAAGGCCCCTCGGCACTGTCAATGGCGGCCGCCGCGGCCCCCTATGTGGCGTGGATGCGGTCCACCGCCGCACAGGCCGAGCAGGCCGCGGCCCAAGCCATCAGCGCCGCCAACGCCTACGAGTCCGCGCACGCGGCGATCGTTCCTCCTGGCCAGATCGCGGCCAATCGCAGCACCATGCTGTCGTTGGTGCGGAGCAACATTTTCGGGCAGAACACCCCGGCGATCGCAACCAGCGAAGCCGACTACAGCGAAATGTGGGCCCAGGACATCGTCGCGATGGACGGCTACGCCGGCACCTCGGCGGCCGCGACGGACTTGGCACCCTTCACCTCGCCACCTGCGACAACCACCGGGACCGAAGCGCTCAGCGCGGCCACGGTGCCGGCGGCCGCCGCCGCTGCCGCACCGGCGGAAACCAGCATTTTGCCCCTCCTCCAGTCGTTCCTGCCCGCCCCGTTCAACGCCATACCAAACCCATTCGAGGACCTCGACCTGCTGGTCCTCGCAGCCGTGGTGGTCTCCCTGGGCGCCTTGGGCGTCTCCGCGATTCAGCTCGGCGAGGTGTACCGCCACGACATCGTCGACGAAGACGAGAACGCTCCGCTCTGCGGCGGGGAGTACGACGAGCTACCGGCCGCGGGCCTGAGGAACCCGGACCGAGACGCCATCACCACACCGGGCGGGCAACGGCCGGCGAGCCCGCCGTCGCCGCCGGTGGCTGCACTTTCGGGCTACTCGGCCAACATCGGCGGACTCTCGGTGCCACCGGCCTGGAATCTTCCTCCGGCGGTGCGCCAGGTGGCGGCGATGTTCCCCGGCGCAACCCCGATGTATCTGACCGGCGGGTCCGATGGCCAATACACCGGTATCGCGGCGGCGGGGATAGCCGGGGCCAGCCTGGCCGGTTTTGCCGCCCGGGGCAGCGGTTCGGCACCCGCGCCAACCACGGGAGCGCCATCAGCGGGCGGCGGTGGGGCCGCGGCGGCCGCCAGACCGGCCGCGAACACCCCATCGGTTCCGGCCGCCGCCGCCGCGGCAAACATTCCGGGGTTGCCCTCTGGTCTACCGCCGGGGGTCGTCGCCAACCTGGCGGCCACCCTGGCGGCAATTCCCGGAGCGACCATCATCGTGGTTCCGCCCGATCCGAACGCCGCCCAATAACCCCACCGCGACGGCCGGCGACCGGCCCGAACTGCCGCACGCCCGTCACCAACTTCGGTTGCGGGCTTGCAGATAGTTGTCAATTACGGTTGCCTACTCTAGCGAGCGTCGCTAATATACATAGCCGGGTGCGCATGTGTGCATGCGTAATCCGTCCCTATAAAATAGATTCGCTATGCATTTATGTGCCGGAGGCATGGTTGCCTGACATTGATTCATGTCGTCGGGGCCAGCCGAGTGCACCGTCAAGCGCGCGAACGACCGCGTCCAGTGGACCGCAGCGTCCAGATGCGAAGGAGTACCGGAGTACCAATGCCCCGAAAGAGCGCAACGTTTCGCAAAGTACCCAGGGAACGCCGGAGCCCTGGTCATCTGTTCCAACCCCATCCAGTCGGCCGATTTGAGGTCGACAGCCAGCGCCGCCTCGCTGCGCGGAAAGGTGGGCACGCGGTAGCGGTCCGCGAGCGGCCAACACATTGGGGTACTGCGGTGTGATGACGACGGCACCCAGGTCGTAGTCGCGACCATCGACTTCGACCGAGCAAGCCTTGCCCCCCACCTGTTGCGCGCCTTCGAACACGGTGACGTCGTCGTAGCCGCGATCTCGCAACCGCACCGCGGCACTCAGTCCGGCGGCTCCGGCGCCGACTATCGCGATCCGCTTGGTCATGATGCATCCGCCGCGGTACCGGTGGGCCCCGCCAACGTCGGCCGACCGGGAGGGCGCAACGGCATTGACGATTTCCTCTCCAAGGATCTGACGCTCAGCCCGGATCGGTTGATCCGCGACGACGGGGCCGAGCCGATCTCGGCACCAGCTACATTTAGCATCGCTAAAAATTCGTGTACAACTCGCATTTAAAACGCGGGGAACTTGCCGTCGGCAATTGCGAGAACATCGACGTTGTTGCTCATTTTCTTTCGGTGATCCGCCGCCGGAGCCAAACCTGATGTCGCCAATACTCGCCGCCCGCTCGTAGCACCGCCCGCCGAATTTGGCCCGAATTGTTCAACCATCCGCTCGGGACAGCTCGCGGGAGACACCACCACCAGAGGGTGTCCGCGGATCGCCAGAGCCCGGACCGGACTCCGGGCCCAGCCGCCCTAAAGTTGGCCTTTGGCTACATAATCCGCACAGCACGTCTACTCGGATGGCACGCCACCGCCGTGGGACGTGCGGCAATCCCGGCGACCCTAGCTGGCGAGCGGCGCCCGAGCCGGCACCCCCCGCCGCGCCACCGCGACCGCGTTGACCAGCCGTTCCGCCGCCGCGCGCGGCGCCCAGAAATGCGAATAGAACGCGATCGAGAATTTGTGTTATCCATAGCGCTCTAGAAACATCCGAACGATGGGTCTAGAGGGAGTATTGACTGCCGACATCAATTGTTGAGGCAACGATTCTTGCGGAAAGAACAACAACGCGTGAAGTGTCACGAGTGACCACATTTGACAAGCTATTCGGCCCGCCGTACGACGCGATTCGCCCGCGTCGGAATCGACGTGTGGGGCGCAGAGCTGCGAGCGGCCACGGTGCCCACGTCGAGGTCGTCGAGTCCGGCCCCAGTATCGCTGCCCGGGTGGTCTCGCTGGCATCCCGACTGACGGTCCGCCCGGTTATTGCGGTCGCTAGCCACTTCCCGCACCTACCGTGGCCGTGGAGCCTGGTCGATTTCGCGCTGCTGCCCATCACCTGGGCATCGGGCATCATCGGGGAAAGGGTGAGCCTGCCAAATGCCTCGGGACATCTGGTCCGCGCGTCGGGCGTGCCACCGCCAGACGGCAGCCGTCGGGTAGTCCTTTACATGCACGGCGGCGCCTTCCTGAAGGGTGGAATTCACTCGCACGCCAGGCTCGCCGGCACGCTGTCAAAATTTGCGGACTCACCTCTTCTGGTCGTGAACTATCGGCTGGTGCCCAAGCACACGGTCGGGATGGCGCTCGAGGATTGTCATGACGCGTACCTGTGGCTGCGGCTGCGCGGACATGCCCCGGAGCAGATCGTGCTGGCCGGCGATTCTGCGGGCGGCTACCTCGCGTTTGCCTTGGCGCAGCGCCTGCGAGCACGCGGCGAGGAACCGGCCGCCCTGGTGGCAATCTCACCACTGCTGCAGCTGGCAATGCGGTCCAAGAAGGCCCATCCCAACATCAAGTCAGACGCGATGTTTCCGGCCAGGGCGTTCGATGCGCTGGTCGCCATCGTTGCGGGCGCTGCCGCCCGCAACGAAACCGCCGGCCGGCGTGAAGAAATCTACGAGCCGCTCGAACACATCGCCCCCGGCCTGCCCCCTACCCTCATCCACGTCTCTGGGGCCGAAGCGCTCTTGCACGACGCACGGCTGGCCGCGGGCAAGTTGGCGGCAGCGGGGGTTCGGGCCGAGGTTCGCGTCTGGCCCGGCCAACTGCACGACTTCCAGGTGGCCGCGCCGATGCTGCCCGAGGCGACGTACAGCCTGCGCCAGATCGGCGAGTACATCCGCCAGGCGACGGGCTAGGGCTGGTCCGGTAGCAGTCGCACCATCAGACCGTTGGCTTCGGCCAACAACACCTCGTCGGCGTCGACCAGTTCCGCGGCCACGAACGCCTTGCGGCCCTCGGTGCGGGTGACCCGCCCACGCACCAGCAACGGGGTATCGATCGGGGTGATCCTGCGGTAGTCGACGTGCAGGAAGGCGGTTCGGCTAATGGGCCGTGCCGCCGCGTGCGAGATCATGCCGAACATGTGGTCAAACAACAGCGGCAGCACGCCACCGTGCACCGCCGAGTTGCCGCCGACATGGAATCGGCTGAACGATCCCCGCATTTCCACACCGTCGGGGGCGTAGCGGGTCAATGTCCACGGTGGCAGCAGCAGGCTGCCCATGCCGGGCAGATCGGGTGTTCGCCCGGCGGGCCCTTGTCCCTCATCGGCCTGGAACGGACCGAGCAGGCTTGCCAGTGCGTCGGCCTGCTCGGCGGCTTGGTCCCACACGCCGTCACCGGGATCGGCAGACACGGCCAGATCCTGCAATCGGCGCATCGCTGCCACGAATCGGCCAAAGCCAGGACCGGGGCTGGCGGGTGCGTACTCCGGGAACCCGCCGTGATGCTCGTATTCGGGATCGACTTCTTCCCCGGATCCTTCCGATCCGAGCGAAGAATAATGGGTCACGCGCGTTCCTGCAGGATGTCCCGTCGAACGATGGTCTGGTCCCGTCCGGGACCGACACCGATGCACGAAACCGGCGCTCCGGCAATCTCTTCGAGCCGCAGCACATAGTCGCGGGCCTTGGCCGGCAGGTCGTCGAATTCGCGTGCCGCCGAGATGTCCTCCCACCAGCCCGGTAGCTCCTCGTAGACCGGTTTGGCACGGCACAGATCGCTTTGGGTCATCGGCATCTCACTGGTGCGTTTGCCGTCGATCTCATATCCGACGCACACCGGCACCGTTTCCAGGCTGGAGAGCACGTCGAGTTTGGTCAAGAAGTAGTCGGTGATGCCGTTGACCCGGGTGGCGTAGCGCGCGATGACGGCGTCGAACCAGCCACAGCGGCGGCGCCGGCCGGTGGTGACGCCGAATTCGCCACCGGTCTTGGACAGGTATTCGCCGCTCTCGTCGAACAGCTCGGTGGGGAACGGGCCGGAGCCCACCCGGGTGGTGTACGCCTTGAGAATCCCCAACACCGTGCGAATCCGGGTGGGTCCGATGCCGGAACCAACGGCAGCCCCGCCGGCCGTCGGATTGGAGGACGTCACGTACGGGTAGGTGCCGTGGTCGACGTCGAGCAGGGTGCCCTGGGAACCTTCCAGCAACACCGTCTCGCCGGCCTCCAGCGCGTTGTTGAGCAGCAAGCGAGCGTCGGCGATGCGATGGCGGAAACCCTCGGCCTGCTCCAATAGCGACTCGACCACCTGGTCCGGATCCAGCGCCTTGCGGTTGTAGATCTTGACCAGCACCTGGTTCTTGAATTCGAGGGCCGCCTCGACCTTGTGCGCGAGCTGGTCGGTGTCGAGCACATCGGCCACCCGAATGCCCATTCGGGCGACCTTGTCCTGGTAGCACGGGCCGATACCGCGACCGGTGGTCCCGATTTTCTTGCTACCCATGTAGCGCTCGGTCACCTTGTCGATGGCCACGTGGTACGGCATCAGCAGATGCGCGTCCGCGGAGATCAACAGCTTGGAGGTGTCGACCCCGCGATCTTCCAGCCCTTTCAGCTCGCTGAGCAGGACCCCTGGGTCTATCACGACTCCGTTGCCGATCACGTTGGTGACCCCCGGCGTCAGCACGCCGGACGGAATGAGGTGCAACGCGAAGTTCTCGCCGGAGGGCAAGACCACGGTGTGCCCGGCGTTGTTACCGCCCTGGTAGCGCACCACCCACTGCACCCGTCCACCGAGTAGATCGGTGGCTTTACCTTTGCCCTCGTCGCCCCACTGGGCTCCGATGAGGACGATTGCCGGCATGACGCGCTCCCTGGTCTCACGGGTTAAGCCCGCTTGTTTTATTGTGTTCCAGCCGGTGACCTACCCTACCCAGGAGGTCAGGAGGAGCTTCAAGAATGGGCAGCAATATGGGGGTGAAATCGGCCGCGAACACGCCAAGCATGGCGGTACTGGTGTTCGATGGTCAAGCCGTGCCCGCCGCACTGACCGGCCTGCCGGCCCATCAAGTCGGCGATTCCGCCTCCATCGACGCCGCGCTGGCCGCCTACCCACGGCTCGCTGTGATCGGCGGTGATGCCGACCTGGCCGCGATGCTGACCCGGCTACTGCGGACCGACCGACTCGACATCGAGGTGGCCTATGTGCCGCGCCGGCGCACCACAGCGACCCGGGTGTACCGGTTGGCCGCGGGACGCCGCGGCGCATGGCGCGCCCGGCGCGGCAGCGCGGGGCGGGTGCCGCTGATTCGCGACGAAACCGCGACGGTGATCGTCGGCCGCGCCCGCTGGCTACCCGCCGATGACGAGCAGACGATCCACGGCGAGGCGGTCGTCGACGACAACACGCTGTTCGACGGCGACATTGCCGGTGTCTACATCCAGCCGACGCTGGAGCTTCCCGGCCTGCGGGCCGCCTTGCACGAGCGCAGACCATGGCGACGTTGGATTGGCGGACGCGCCGCCCAGCTGGGCACCAGCGGCGCCCGAGTGATCCGCGACGGTATCCCGGCACCCCGGGCCGTGCGGCGCTCCACGTTCTACCGCAACGTCGAAGGCTGGCTGCTGGTCCGGTAGCTTTCGACCGGTGAGCGAAATGGGCCTGCACGAGTCGGTGCGACCCAGCCCGATCTTTCTGGGCCTGGTCGGGCTGACGACAGTTGGAGCGGCGCTGGCCTGGCTGGCGGGATCCAGCGTCCGCCCCTTGGCGTATGCCGGGGTGTTCGTCTTCGTCATCGCCGGCTGGCTGGTCTCGCTATGCCTGCACGAGTTCGGGCATGCGTTCACCGCCTGGCGATTCGGTGATCATGACGTCGCGGTGCGCGCTTACCTGACCCTGGACCCGCGGCGCTACAGCCACCCCGCGCTGTCGCTGCTGTTGCCGATGGTTTTCATCGCGTTGGGCGGAATCGGACTACCGGGTGCCGCGGTGTACGTGCGGACGTGGTTCATGACGCCGACCCGGCGCACCTTGGTCAGTCTGGCGGGGCCGGCCGCCAACGTGGTGCTGGCGGTGTTGCTGCTTACCGCAACCAGATTGTTCTATGACCAGGACCACTGGGTGTTGTGGGCCGGAGTGGCGTTCCTGGGTTTTCTGCAGATCATGGCGGTGGTGCTGAACCTGCTGCCGATCCCCGGTCTGGACGGCTACGACGCATTGGAGCCCCATCTGAGCCCACAGACTCAGCGCGCGCTGGCACCCGCCAAGCAATTTGGCATCTTCATCCTGCTGTTCTTGCTCTTGGCGCCGGTACTCAACCAGTGGCTGTTCGAGTTTGTCGGTTGGGTCTTCGATTTTTCCGGGGTGCCCCATCTACTGGCGATGGTCGGCAACTCGCTGACCCGCTTCTGGAGTCAGTGGATCTGACCGCGGTTGCAATATATGCATAAGTAAGCATATATTGCTCTGCCATGGGCGCTGGACACAATCACACCCCCGCTACGGCCTACGCCTCACGGATGATTCCCCGGATGGTCTGTGCGGCGACGATCCTGGCGATGTTTTTCGTGGTGGAACTGACCACCGCATGGCTGATCAATTCGATCGCGCTGCTCGCCGATGCGGGCCACATGCTCACCGACGTGGTCGCGGTGTTCATGGGACTGGCTGCCGTCATCCTGGGCAGGCGGGGCAGCTCGTCACCAAACCGCACCTACGGCTGGCATCGCGCCGAGGTGTTCACCGCGGTCGCCAACGCGGCGCTGCTCATCGGGGTCGCGCTGTTCATCGTCTATGAAGCGATCGATCGCCTGCGCGAGGCGCCCTCGGTGCCCGGCCTGCCGATGATCGTGGTGGCACTCGCCGGCCTGTCCGCCAACATCGTGGTTGCGCTGCTGCTGCGTTCGCACGCCGATAGCAGCCTGGCGGTCAAGGGCGCCTACATGGAAGTGGTCGCCGACACCGTCGGCAGCCTCGGTGTGCTGGCCGCGGGCGTGGTTACGGTCACGACCAGCTGGCCTTACGCGGACGTTGTGGTCGCCGTGCTGGTCGCGCTGTGGGTGGCACCGCGGGCGGTCTCGTTGGCCCGCGCCGCGCTACGAATCCTTTCCGAATCCTCGCCGAGACATATCGACGTCGACGAGCTTCGTTCGGCGCTGCGCGCCGTGTACGGCGTGACCGAGGTGCACGACCTGCATGTGTGGACGCTGGCCCCCGGCAAGGACATGGCTACCGCCCACCTGACCAGCAGCGCGGACTCCGCGCGGGTGCTGCACGACGCGCGGGCCGTGCTCTCCGACCGTGGGCTGCACCATGCCACGGTCCAGATCGAGCACACCGCGGGCATCCAGGAATGTCCCGATAGCTGTTCGGACGCGGTGCCCGCGATCGGCTGAGCCAAGCGGGCCCGCTTCGGCCAGCCTGCCTACCCGACAGCGGGGTCGCGGGCGTGCCGACCGCCGTGCGCCCAGGCGGCCAAATCCGGCGGAGCCAGTGCGGCGACACGCTCCTCGTATCGCTGTTGCTCAGCCCCACAAAGGATCTCCCGCCACTCACCCCGACCCCCCGCCCGAAAGAAGCGCTCGTTACTACGCCACACACCGTCTGTGGCGTTGGGAGCGAAGTCGAAAGCGCGCTCCCGCATGGCATCCAGCGTGGCGTAGGCGGCCAGCTTCCGGGCGCGAGCACACCCCAGCTCAATACCGAGCACCTCGGCCAGCCGGATCAGCTCACCCACCAAATCCGCTTGATAGTCGGCAAAGTGGAACATGGCGACGTTGGGCAGATGGCGCCGCTGCCAGAGCGAGCCGAAGTGATGCAGGATGGCGGCCAGGGATCCGATCTCGGTAGGCGGCCGAAACCGCATCTCCGACGACGGCACGGCCGCCGCGTCCATCCAGCTTCGGAACGCCTCAATCCGGTCAGGGGCGCAATCCAAGGTGAGCCGGAAGTCGGCGCCTGACTGAACAAATCGCTGGTGCGGCATCGCCGTCACTTCGGGGGTCCGCAATGCGCTGGCTTCCACGTTAGCCCACTGGAACAGCTCCGATACCGCGGCGTCACGCGGATCGCGGCCCACACCGATGTAGGTAACCCGATCGTCGAGCACCAGACCATCCAACGGCGTGTGAGTCTTGATGAACCGGCGATGCCGCTGCGCATCCAGGGCCCTCACCACATCCTCGATCGGGCGAATCGTCTGGTCGAGCCACGGTGACACCCTCGACATTGGCGCCGGCAGCTGCGGGCCGTTGAAGACGAGCAGTGAGACCAACCGCTGGGTCCAAGTCACGCCGCATTTCCACGGCGCGGAAATGACGATGTCGCCCTCGCGCAGTTCAAGCGCGTACCAACGCAGGTTGTCGCTCATCAACGAGCGGTACAGGACAGGTCCGGCCATCTAGGGCAACTTCTCTCGATCGTGGCCCCACTCGCCACGAAGCATTTGCGCTGACTTGTTGCCGATACCGACGGGATGTGAGCCCAACTTGCCCACATCCCGTCGGATCGGCGTCTCACTGTGCCGGTCAGAAGCCAACTCTCACTCGGTGAGTTCGTTGGCGCTGAACACGTAGCACGAGTGGGTGCTCTCTTTCTCGCAGAACAACACTTCGTGGGACATACCCTCACCTCCTGTCGGTGCTCGACGATGCACGTCGGCGCAGCCTATATACAAAAACGTATGGTTGTCCATACGAAATAGTTCGTACCAGGGCAGTGGAGGCAGCACCCGACGGGCGACGATGCCGCAGGAGAGGCCGAGATGGGCTTGCGCCCTTAGTGATTCAGTTGCCGTCGGCAACCCGCCGACCGGCCTTAGAGCGGCTTGCGAGCCTCAATGAGTGCCCGGGTTGAATGTGTGACAAACGAGCCTTCGGACTGGATATGGTCGTGCAGCGCCCGCAGCTGATCGTGGTAGCACTCGACGGTGAAGTCCGGCAGAAACCAGATCACCTTTCGCAGAAAATAGATGACGGCCCCGACGTCGAAGAACTCCACCCGAAGCCGCTCGATCCGCATATCGACGATCTCGAGGCCGGCGCCGGTGATTTCCGTGCGCACCCGGTCGGCGTACTGATCGGGCCGGCCGTGCTGTCGCGGCCCCAGGAAATGCTCGCGCAGGCTCCACAACGTGGCAGGCCCGACGTGCTGGGCAAAATACGTGCCACCCGCCTGCAGCACCCGGGCGACCTCTCCCCAGCACAGGTTGGACGGGTGACGGCTGGTCACCAAGTCGAACGCGGCGTCCGTGAACGGCAACGGCGGCTTGTCACCGGTGGCGACCACCACCACACCCAACGGATGCAGCAGCTTGGTGGCCAGAGCCGCGTTGGGCGGCCATGATTCGGTGGCGGCCATGGTGGTCGGGAAGTTGCCCGCACCGGCTAACACCTCGCCGGCGCCGGTTTCCAGGTCCAAGGCGGCCGTCGCGTTCGCCAGACGCTGACCTAGCAATCGTTGATAGCCCCATGACGGTCGTTCTTCGGTCGCGCGGCCAACCAACCAAGAGAAGTCCCAGCCCGCCACGGGCACTGACGTAGATTCGGCCACCAGATCGTCGAACGTTCTTGCCACGCCTCACGTTATCAAGGCTTCTCAGGGCTTCGGGGCTCCTTATTGGATGGCGAACCGCACGAAGGGTGCCGCGAAGTGGCTTCGGTGCATGACACACGGATGCCCGCGAAGCGGCTAGCGTCGCCAAGCTCGGAAGTGTCGGGATAACGCCTGGGCCCGGTTCGCAGCCTCGACGGCCGGCGCCAGTTGGCCAGCAAGCCGCCCAGCAAGCAGAGTTGCTCGCCTAGAACCCGAGCACCGAACGGGCCGTCGGGTCGCAATCGTCGAGCAGGTCCAAACACCGCCGGTACTCGTCGGTCTCGCCGATGGAGTCAGCGGCACGCGCCAGAGCGGCCACGCACCGCAGGAAGCCTTGGTTGGATTCGTGCGCGTAGGGCACCGGCCCGAAGCCTTTCCAGCCGTTGCGGCGCAACTTGTCCAGGCCACGGTGATAGCCGGTGCGCGCGTACGCGTAGGCGGTGATGACCTTGTCGTCGTCGAGCGCCTCCTCGGCAAGCGCCGCCCAGGCCACCGACGCCGACGGATGGGCGGCGGCGACGGTGGCGGGACTTTCGTCTGCCAGCAACTTCTGCTCAGCCTCACTGTCGGGGGGCAGCAGAATAGGATCGGGCCCCAGAAGATCACCCATCGACGTCATGGGCGTCATTTTGCCAACCGCTTTGGGCGTGGCCAAACCCGCCTGCCTGGCCGCCACTCAAACGGTTCCTAGCTCGGCAATCACCCCAAGCGGGGGTAGGGTCGCTAAGCTCCAACCTACCCACTCAATAGCGGGAGGAAAGCAGCACTCATGCCCAACGCACCCGAGCCCGACCGCGACGGGACCGAAACCAGGGACGCAGCGGCCGGGGAAGCAGGCACCGAGAGCTTTCCCCTGATCCCCGATGACACTGAAACCGAGACTGTGGTCATCTCCAAGGCTGATCCCGTTACCGATCCCGAACCGTCAGGCGCGGACGCGCAACCTGAGCGGCGCTTCACCGCGCCAGGCTTCGACGCCAAGGAGACCCAGGTCATTGCGACCGCACCCGAGCCGGCCACCGAGGTGTTCCAAACCCACCAAGCGCCGCCCGCTGGCCCACCGCCAATCGGCATGCCACCGAAAACTGCGGTGCCGCAATCGATCCCGCCGCGCGATAGCGGCAGACCGGCTGCCCTGAAACAGCACAACTGGGGCTGGGTACTGGCAATTGTCGTGATCGTGTTGGCGTTGGCGGCGATCGCCATCCTGGGCACCGTCCTACTGACCCGCAACAAGCACCCGAACGTGTCCCAGGAAGACCGGGTGCGCCAAACCATCCAGCACTTCGACGCCGCGGTGCAGACCGGCGATCTAACCGCTCTGCGCAGCATCACCTGCGGTACCACCCGCGACGGCTATGTGGACTACGACGAACGCTCGTGGGACGAAACCTACCGCCGGGTCTCAGCGGCCAAGCAATATCCGGTCATCGCCAGCATCGACCAGGTCGTGGTCAACGGCCAGCACGCCGAGGCCAACATCACCACCTTCATGGCCTACGACCCGCAGGTTCGTTCGACGCGCAGCCTTGATCTGCAGTTCCGCGATGATCAGTGGAAAATCTGCCAGTCACCGAGCAGCTAGTAGCGCACGCCGCAGCTTCCACCGGGCAACAATTCTCCCGCTCGACCCGCCTGCGCTTCGCGCAAAATCTGTTGCACTGCAATAACTTTCAAATATGACCGCGGTTAGCACTGGCCCCGGGTGCGCCAGCGCGCATTTTCCAGGTCCAACCATTTGTGGCCAATTCCCGGACTCGATCAAGAACAGATTCGCCGCGGGGGCTTTCGGCGGCGACCGGTTGCACTGTTCGTCGAGGAACCACGACTCCCCCGAGGCATTCCCCATCCAGCCCCATCCAGCGGGACCCACGTCGCACCGGCCGCGCCGGGCAAGCTGCGTCCCGCCAGGATTGAGGCGGGCTTCACGACGGTAAAAGGCGCGCAGTGATCCGCTCGCAATGACCTCGACTATTCGTTTACCACCGCCGGGGGTCTACCCTGTGAGTCGCGGCGGCTACTGCATATTCGGATGTCTCCACAAACACCGAAGAATGCCGCGGTCACCGCCCCCCATCAGTGCAGACATGCCAGAACACGCGAACCACAGTTGCGGAACTAGCCGAACAATTGGCCCATTCGTTACCTGTAGTTTCGGGCTAGTTCCGGCCCGCACCACCCGTTCGTCAAATTGACGGAGTAGCTCGGTTTCCAGCGTGGGGGATCGACTGCTGCCGAAATGCGCCGACATGCATTCTGTGGCAGGGTGTTGGCGAATTGCCTGCTCCTGCGGGGATTTCGACCCGATTCGCTGTTCCAGGAGAGGCAGGTGAGTTTCACGTGAGCATCCACTACCCAGGGCTCCGGCGTTCCCTGATCCACTACCCGACCGTCGAGCAATCGACTATTGATATCCGACAAGTTGTCGGCATCGGGACGCCCAAAGCCGTCGATTTGTGGCTCGATGTGGTCACCGACGCGCCGGATCGCGTCCGTGAACTTGCCTCCTTGTCCAAAGCTGAATTGGCCAAGCTCGGTGACCTGCTCGACACCACCAGCGGCGTTGAGTTGTTCGAATCGGTTGACGACATGCTGGCTGCCGAGGCGCTGCAAGCGATGGACTCGGCGGTGGCGGCCAGCCTGCTGGATGCGCTGGACTCCGATCACGCCGCCAACATTCTGCGCGAGTTCAAGACCGCCAAGCGCGATGCCCTGCTGGCCTCGCTGCCGCTGAAGCGCGCGGTTGTCCTGCGTGGCCTGCTGAGCTGGCCCGAGGACTCCGCCGCGGCGCACATGGTGCCCGAAACGCTGACCGTGGGCGCCAATATGACTGTGCTGGATGCCATCGCTACCGTGCGCGAGCACGCCGCAGGATTGCGCAGCGACTCCCGGACCACCGCCTACGTCTACGTGATCGACGCCGACTCGCATCTGTTGGGCGTCGTCGCCTTTCGGGCCCTGGTTCTGGCCGACCCCGAGCGCCTGGTATCCGAATTGATGACCGAGGATCTCATCGTCGTCTCACCGCTGACCGACAAGGAATTGGCGGCACAGACGCTGATGACTCACAACCTCATGGCGGTCCCCGTCGTCGATGGGGAAAACCGCCTGCTCGGCATCATCGCCGAGGACGAAGCCCTCGACATCACCCAGGAGGAAGCGACCGAAGACGCCGAGCGTCAGGGCGGGTCGGCCCCGCTGGAGGTGCCGTATCTGCGTGCGTCGCCATGGCTGCTGTGGCGCAAGCGCGTGGTGTGGCTACTCGTGCTCTTTGTCGCCGAGGCCTACACCGGCAGCGTGTTGCGGGCGTTCTCCGACGAGATGGAGGCGGTGATCGCGCTCGCCTTCTTCATCCCGTTGCTGATCGGCACCGGCGGCAACACCGGCACCCAGATCGCAACCACGCTGGTGCGCGCGATGGCCACCGGTCAGGTCAGGTTCCGCGATGTCCCCGCGGTACTGGTCAAGGAACTGTCCACGGGCGCACTGGTCGGCTTCACCATGGCGGTGGCCGCGGTGATCCGCGCTTGGACGCTGAACGTGGGTCCGCAGGTCACGGTGACGGTGGCCGTCACGGTGGCCGCCATCGTGGTGTGGTCATCGCTGGTGGCGGCGATCCTGCCGCCGCTGCTCAAGAAGTTGCGCATCGACCCCGCGATCGTTTCGGGGCCGCTGATCGCCACCATCGTCGACGGCACGGGGCTGATCATCTACTTCATGATCGCGCACCTGACCCTGACGCAGCTGCAGGGCCTCTGACCTGCTCCGCTAGCCGGCTCCGCTCAGCCGGCTGGCCCGGCTCCGCTCAGCCGGCTGGCCCGGCTCCGCTCAGCCGGCTAGCGACTTCCCAGCGCAGTGCAAGTCGTTGCAGGCCTCGATCACCCGTTCAGTCATCCCGGCCTCGGCCTTCTTGAGGTAGCTGCGCGGGTCGTAGACCTTCTTGTTGCCGACCTCGCCGTCTACCTTGAGAACGCCGTCGTAGTTGGTGAACATGTGCCCGACGATCGGTCGGCTGAACGCGTACTGGGTGTCGGTGTCGACATTCATCTTCACCACGCCGTACCGAAGTGCCTCCTCGATCTCGGACTTCAGGGAGCCCGAGCCGCCGTGGAAGACGAAGTCGAACGGCTTGGCGCTGTCGGGCAGCCCGAGCTTGGCCGCGGCCACCTTTTGCCCCTGGTCGAGAATGTCGGGGCGCAGTTTGACATTGCCCGGCTTGTAGACGCCGTGCACGTTGCCGAAGGTCGCGGCCAGCAGGTAGGTGCCCTGCTCACCGGCGCCCAGCGCGTCAACCGTCTTCTCGAAGTCCTCGGGGGTGGTGTAGAGCTTCTCGTTGATCTCGGCCTCGACGCCGTCCTCTTCGCCTCCGACCACGCCGATTTCGATCTCGAGAATGATCTTGGCGGCTACGGCCGCCTTGAGCAGCTCCTGCGCGATGACCAGGTTCTCATCGATCGGGACCGCCGAACCGTCCCACATGTGCGACTGGAACAACGGGTCTTTTCCGGCCGACACCCGTTCGGCGGAGATCGCCAGCAGCGGCCGGACGTAGGTGTCGAGCTTGTCCTTGGGGCAGTGGTCGGTGTGCAGCGCCACGTTGATCGGGTACTTGGCCGCGGCGATGTGAGTGAATTCGGCCAGCGCGACGGCGCCGGTCACCATGTTCTTGATACCTAAGCCGGAACCGAACTCCGCGCCACCGGTGGAGAACTGGATGATCCCGTCACTGCCGGCGTCGGCGAAGCCTTTGAGCGCGGCGTTGACTGTCTCCGAAGATGTGCAGTTGATGGCAGGGAAGGCGTACGAATTCTCTTTGGCACGTCCCAGCATCTCGGCATAGACCTCGGGCGTTGCGATGGGCATGAAAGACTCCTCCTGAAGGCTGGGTGTACCCAGTATTGCAAGACCGGGGAATGTGTCCACTCCGGTGGGCCACCTGTTCAAGCCGGTATGTTGAGACACCATGAACACCGCCGAGATGGCCTTGCCGGACATTCTCGACCCGATGTATTGGCTGGGCGCCGACGGAATTTTCGGGTCCGCCGTGCTTCCCGGCATATTGCTCATCGTCTTTATCGAGACCGGTTTGCTGTTTCCGCTGCTGCCGGGCGAATCGCTGCTGTTTACCGGGGGCCTACTGGCCGCCAGTGCGCATCCACCGGTCACGATCGGTGTGCTCGCCCCGGCCGTGGCTGTGGTGGCGGTCCTGGGCGACCAGACCGCATATTTCATCGGGCGCCGGATCGGACCCGCGCTGTTCAAGAAGGAAGATTCGCGGTTCTTCAAGAAGCACTATGTGACCGAATCGCACGCCTTCTTCGAGAAGTACGGGCCCTGGACCGTCATCCTGGCCCGCTTCGTGCCGTTCGCGCGAACCTTCGTGCCGGTGATCGCCGGCGTGTCCTACATGCGCTATCCGGTGTTTCTGGCATTCGACATCGTCGGCGGGATCAGCTGGGGCGCCGGAGTCACGCTGGCCGGCTACTTCCTGGGCAATGTGCCATTTGTGCACCACAACCTGGAAAAGATCATCTTGGGCATTCTGATCGTGTCCCTGATCCCGGCCGTGACTGCGGCCTGGCGGGGCTACCGGTCGCGGCGGCGCTCCCCCAACAACGAGTCCGACTCCTCCAACCCGGTAGTGCTACCCGAGTGAGCTGACCGCCGCGACACTGTGGGCCGCCTCCATCAGCATCCAGCCCGACAGTTGCACCGACAGGTCTCGCTCGGCGATCTCCGAGCCCTGCACCGCGCCCTCGACAAACTGTGCCTGCTGCCCCTCGGCGGTGGGCAACTCGGCGTCGCGGTCCCAGAACGCCCCGAACACCGGCAGCCCGTCCGCTGTTTGCCGGCAATCCCACGCTGATTTCGCCGACGCGAGGACTATCGCGCGGGCGGTGTCGCGCGCTTGCGCGTCGTCGGCGGAATCACCCGGCAGGGTGGTGGCCACCAGAGCCAGATACCGAGCGGTGATTCCCGCGAAGAGGCCGCCGTCTCCGCCGCCCGCCCCCTTCAACACGCCTGCGGAAGCCATGTGTTCGGCAACAGCGGCGACCAGTCGATGGACGCGAGGCGCATGCCGATCGTTTCCGGTCCGCGCCGCCAGCTCCGTCTCCAAACCGAGCACCACCCCCTGGCAATAGGTGTACTGAGCGCGGACCAGCGACCCGCCCTTGATGCCGTCGAAGACCAGGTGCGTCTCCGGGTCGATCAGCGTGCGGTCGATCCAGTCACCCATCTGCTCGGCGCGAGCAAGCCGGTCGTCATAGCGGGCCAGAAATATCCCCGCCGGACCATTGGCAGGAGCATTGAAGAACTGGTCCTGCTTGCGCCACGGGATGCCGCCACCGTCCTCGGGCACCCAGGCTTTGACGAACTGGTCGGCGAGCTTGGGCAGCGCCCGGCGCCGCTGCACACCTGCTATCCGCGCCGCCCGTTCCAGTGCCAGCGCCAGCCAGGCCATGTCGTCGTAATAGCTGTTGGTCCAGGAGAAATTGTTGCGCAACCGGTGTGAGCGGACCTGCCGATTGATCCTGCTGCGCCGCTCGGCCTGCGGGTCGCGCAACTCCGCGTCGATCAGGCAGTCCAGCAGATGCGCCTGCCACCAGTAATGCCAAGTGCCGAACATGCGGTCTTTGCGTTCCGACGGCCATGACACCACGCCCAACTGGGTTCCGGGTAGCCCCCACAGCCGCTTGAAGTGACGCCCGGTGATGGCGGCTTCAGAACTCGCGGCCCGGTTCGCCCATAGCTGGTCCATAGCCCCCGATCCTGCCTCAGACATTCCGGGCCCACGCCGCCAGTGCGGCACCAGCCGGCTTGGCATCCAAGAACCAGGGTCGCAGACGTGGACGCTCGTCAATCACCGGCGGCCACGACGGACCCACCCACCGGCGATGACTCGGAGGTGCGCTCGCCGACCAGAAACCAGGTGTGCAGCATCCCCTTGCCCTTCACCGCCACGGTGCCGCGCTCCTCGAAGACAAAACGCTCCCTGAGGCGCTCGTACACATCCTGCGGAACCTGAATGCGTCCCGGGAAACCCGTGGACTCCATGCGGGCAGCGACGTTGACGGGATCGCCCCAGACGTCATAGAAGAACCGGCTGGTGCCGACCACGCCGGCCACCACCGGACCGGCCGCCAGGCCGATCCGGATCGATACCGTCTCACCGGTGTGATCGGTAAGGTGACCCACCGAATCCGAGAGGCTGAGCGCAAACCGGGCCAGCGCCTCCAGGTGGTCCGACTTGGGCTGCGGCACACCGCTCACCACGATGTAGCAGTCTCCGGAGGTCTTGACCTTCTCGAGCCCGTGGCGCTCGACCAGGTCGTCGCATTCGCCATAGAAGCGGTTCAGAAACTTCACCAGCTCCTCCGCAGTGGCGCGACTGGCGCGTTCGGTGTAGCCGGCAATATCGGCGAACAGTATCGAGACGTCGTCGTAGTTGTCGGCAATGATCTTGGTCGCCGGGTCCTTGAGCCGGGCCGCCACACTCGCCGGCAAGATGTTGGTGAGCAACGACTCCGCACGTTCATACTCGAGCTCGATGGCCTCCTTGGCCCGCTCAATCTCATTGAGCGGGTACCAGATCGTCGCCATGACTACCACCGATGCCGAAATCGTGGTGACCGCAAAGCCCGCATCGGTGGCCCAGACCGGCATCTTTCTGGCATGGAACGGGGCCACGACTCGCGCCGCGATGTTGATCACGACCCCGAAGGTCACCACCGCCGCCGCCAACATGAGGTGATCGATGCCCAGCACGAGCGCCGCAACCAACACCGACATCAGGAAGTAGAACGCGATCCCGACGTGCGAGTCGATCATCCAACTGACCACGACCAGTGACACGTTGGCGGCAATCACCAAGGCCAGCGCCGGAACCAGCTCGCCGAGCCGGTATAGCAGCGGTATCACCGCAAACACCACGGCCATTACGGCGTTGAGCGAGACCACGTACCACTGACTGGTGGCCAGCACCTCGATCACCGCGAAACTCGCGCTGACCACCGAAGCGGTGCACGCAACGATGGCAACGACGCGACGACGCCTGGTCAGGCTATCGGCGTATTGGCGGTCGCGATCGACAATCGCCGACTTCAGCCACAGCAACGGCCCGCTAAACGACCAACCGGCCGGCTCCGCTGTCAGCTCCGTGGATTCGACATCGACGTGAGCCACACCGGAAGCCTATCGGAAAAGGCCCCGAATTAACCGGCTTCACCTCGACAATTCGCAGTTCGGCCACTACCCGCGCACGATCGACGCCAATCGCCGATCCGATTTATCAAGCCCGACACGCACCCTCGCTGCGGCCGCCAAATACCGAGACCGCTGGTCCCAGAATGAATCCGGACCGCCCGCCGCGCACCGCCTCGATCCGCCACTCCCCGAAGGGTTCCCAGCGGCACCCACCGTCGTCTAAGGTGGCGCGCAGCCGATGGCGGACTGGGGCTCACGGCCCCGGTTTGCCCGTGCCCGGTCACCACCAACCGGGCGGGCTGCACCGTTGACCCAGCCGTCCCAGGCTTGCTCGTAGACCGACCGCCAACCCTTGTCGACCCGGCGCAAAAAGTTAAGTCTGTATTGCACCGGTTGGCTTTCCCGCGGGCCGGAACAGATGCTGAAGGCCCATCGATTGAACGGAGGTCGACGAGGTGGCAGGCGATCACGAGGTTGCACACCTCGCGGGGGGACACTTGGCTGGCACCGACAGCCACCTGGAGTCACCGACCTATCTGCAGAAACGACAGTTGTGGACCGGTAGTGCCGGCTGGCTGCTGCTGGCGGGGCTGGGCGTGAGCTACGTGATCTCGGGGGACTATTCGGGTTGGAACTTCGGGCTGGCGCGCGGCGGCTTCGGCGGATTGGCGATCGCGGCCGTGGTGATCGCCGCGATGTATCTGGCCTTGGTGCTCAGCATGGCCGAATTGTCCTCGGCACTGCCGGCCGCGGGCGGCGGGTACACCTTCGCCCGGCGCGCGCTGGGGCCGTGGGGCGGATTCGCAACGGGCACCGCCGTCCTGATCGAGTATTCAATCGCACCGGCGGCGATCGCCACCTTCATCGACGCATACGTACAATCGCTGGGCCTGTTCGGCATTCGCAATGGATGGTGGGTTTACCTGACCATTTATGCACTCTTTATCGGCATTCATCTGTCGGGTGTGGGTGAAGCACTGAAGGTAATGTTCATCATCACCGGTGTGGCACTCTACATCGGGCTGGCCGGTCTGGTCGCCAGCTTCTTTTCCATCATCTATGCCTACTCGCGGCAGCTGTTTGCGCTGTCGCGGGCGGGTTACCTGCCGACCGCGCTGTCGATCACCAACTCCCGCAAGGCGCCGACGCTGGCCCTGATCGTTCCCGGTGTCATCGGTTTCGCGCTGTCGGTCACCGGTGAAGGTGATCTTCTGCTGAACATGGCGGTCTTCGGAGCCACTCTCAGCTACGTGTTGATGATGATCAGCCATATCGTATTGCGGCGGCGGGCAGCCGATATGGCCCGCCCTTACCGCACCCCGGGCGGTATTGCCACGTCCGGCTTCGCATTGCTGGTCGCCGCGACCGCGCTCATTGCCACATTCCTGGTGGACACCGTGGCCGCTTTGTGCTGCCTGGGCGTATTCTGTGCGTTCATACTGTATTTCGCCTTATATAGTCGGCATCAACTGGTCGCCAATTCTCCGGACGAAGAATTGGCGGGCTCGCAAGATTTCGAAAGCGAACTGCAATGAGCTACCGGCAGACTATTTCGGGTACCACGTATGCCTTCGACGGGCTGGTCGACGTGTTGGCCAAGGCAACGCCGCTGCGCTCTGGTGACCAGCTCGCCGGCTGTGCCGCCGAACATGACGCCGAACGTGCCGCCGCCGCTTGGGTACTCGCCGACATGCCGCTGACAACGTTTCTCAGCGACGTGGTCGTGCCCTACGAAACCGACGAGGTCACCCGGCTCATCATCGACAGCCATGACCGCCAGGCATTCGCTCCGATCTCCCATCTGACGGTCGGCGGCCTTCGCGATTGGTTGTTGGACACCGCGGCTCGCGACGACAGTGCGGCACGCATCGCGGCGATCGCGCCGGGCCTGACCCCGGAGATGGTTGCCGCGGTCTGCAAGATCATGCGCAATCAGGATCTGATTCTGGTCGCCGCGGCCACGACCGCCACCGCCGCCTTCCGCACCACCATCGGGTTGCCGGGCCGGCTCGCCACCCGGCTGCAGCCCAACCATCCCACCGACGACCCGCGTGGAATTGCGGCCGGGATGCTCGACGGCTTGCTGATGGGCTGCGGCGACGCCGTGGTCGGCATCAATCCGGCGACCGACTCGCCTCAGGCAACCGCGGACCTGCTTCACCTTCTCGATGACATCCGGCAACGTTTCGAGATCCCCATGCAGTCGTGCGTGCTGTGCCACGTCACCACCACCACGGAATTGATCGACAAGGGTGTGCCCGTTGACCTGGTGTTCCAGTCCATCGCCGGCACCGAGGGCGCCAATTCCAGTTTCGGTGTGAACATCCCAATGTTGTTGGAAGCCAACGAAGCCGCGCGGTCGCTGGGCCGCGGCACCGTTGGCGACAACGTCATGTACCTGGAGACGGGACAGGGTTCGGCCCTGTCTGCCGGTGCGCACCTGGGCACCGGTGGCAAGCCCGTCGATCAGCAGACATTGGAGGCGCGGGCCTATGCGGTGGCCCGGACGCTGCAGCCGCTGTTGATCAATACCGTGGTCGGATTCATCGGTCCGGAGTACCTCTACGACGGTAAACAGATCATCCGGGCCGGGCTCGAAGACCACTTCTGCGGGAAACTACTGGGCCTGCCGATGGGCGTCGACGTCTGCTACACCAACCACGCCGAAGCCGACCAGGACGATATGGATACGCTGCTCACCCTGCTGGGCGTGGCGGGCGCGGCCTTTGTGATCGCCGTCCCCGGCGCCGATGACATCATGCTGGGCTATCAAAGCCTGTCGTTTCACGATCCGTTGTACGTGCGACAGGTGCTGCGGCTGCGCCCCGCACCCGAATTCGAAGCCTGGCTAACCGGTCTGGGGATGGCCGACGCCAACGGACGGATTCTGCCCATCGATCTGGCGACCTCGCCGCTGCGGGCATTGGCAACCGGTGCATGAACGCACCGGACGCACGGGCCGCCGATGAGGTGTGGGCATTGCTGCGCGACGTCACCCAAGCGCGCATCGGACTCGGCCGCGCCGGCAACTCATTGCCCACCCGGCGGGTCCTGGAGTTCCAGGCCGCCCACGCCGCCGCGCGGGACGCCGTGCACGACCCGCTCGACGTCGCAGGGCTCACCGAACAGGTCCGCGACCTGGGCCTCGGCGCACCGCTGGTGGTGCGCAGTCAGGCCAGCTCACGTAGCGAGTACCTGCGCCGGCCTGATCTAGGCCGCGCTCCGGCGGACCTGTCCATCCTGCCCAACACCGGCGCCGGCATCGGCATCGTGCTCGCCGACGGCCTATCGCCTCGCGCCCTCACCGATCACGGCGCCGGCCTGCTGGGTGCGCTGGTGCGCGAGTTCCATGACCGCTATCGCATTGCCCCGCCAGTGATCGCGACCCAGGCGCGCGTTGCCCTCGGCGACCACATCGGTCAGGCGCTGGGAGTGCGCACGCTGCTGGTGATCATCGGCGAACGCCCCGGGCTATCGGTTGCGGACAGCTTGGGCATCTACCTGACGCACCTGCCGAGACCGGGTTTGACCGATGCGGATCGAAACTGCATCTCCAACATCCACCCTCCCGACGGCCTCGACTACCAGACCGCCGCCGGCATCGCCGCTGCCCTGGTCACCGGGGCCCGTAAACTCGGCCGCTCAGGGGTGGCCCTCAAAGACACCTCGCGCACCGAACTGACCGCCGACGACACGCTCGGCATCGGCTGACGTCACCGCAGATCGCCGCCCAGCTCCCGGAGCAACTGCTGTACCCCGGTCAACGAATGCGCCGGCAAGAACAGGTCACAGTAGGGCAGCGCCGCGGCCATCGAGCCGGTCAGCGGCTCGAAATCGCTCTGTGCCGCACGCGGATTGAGCCAGACCAGCAACTGGGCGCGCCTGCGCACGCGAGCCAGCGCGTGACACAGGACCTTAGGTGCTTCGCTGTCCCAACCGTCGGAGGCAATGATCACCACCGCGCCGCGTAACGCGTTGCCGTGCGGCGGTTCCAGCAGCGCACCGACACTACGACCGATAAAGGTGCCGCCATACCGGTCGGCTACCTTCGCATTCGCCCGGTCCAGGGCCACCTCCGCCGAACGATGAGCCAGCACCGGGGTGAGCCGGGTCAGCGAGGTCGAAAACGCGAAGACCTCCGGGCGAATGCCGGGTTGGCGCGCCACCAGCGCCCGCATGAGATGCAGATAGATCGCCGCATAGGGCTGCATCGAGCGGCTTACGTCGCAGAGCAACACCACCCTCCTGGGCCGTCGGCGCGGCCGGATCCGCGCCAGGCGCACCGCTTCCCAGCCGGTGGCGCGCGAAGCGTTCATCGTGGCTCGCAAGTCGATGCGCTTGCCGTGCGGGCTGGACTCGAAGCGCAGGCTGCGCCGGCGCGGCCAGCGCGCCACCGTCGACTCCAGCCAGCCACCAATACGCCGCAAGTCTTCGGCGTCGAATTGGTCGAACGGTTCCTCGGCGAGTGCGGCGATCCGGCTGGGCAGCAAGTCGGGCAACTTGATGCTGGGTCGAACACTTCCGTCCTGATCCCCGACCCGGCTGGCCCAGGGCAGCGGTTGGCCGCCGGCGGCACCGGAGGGCCCGCCGTTGCGATGCACGATGCCGGCCGCCGGTGTCTTGGGGCCCGGCAGCGGCCGGGCAGCATCGGCCGCCTCAGGCCCGGCCGCATCGAGCGCGCCGAACACGGCGGCAAAGGCGAGGTCAAAGGCAACCAGATCCTCCATCCGATTGACCAGGGTCAACCTCGCGGCCCAATACAGCGCGGACCGGGAGTCGGGCACCAACTGCCGCATTGCCTGCACAAAATTCGCCTGACCGCTGGCCGACACCAGCACCCCGACCCCGCGCAGCCGTGCCACCAGCGCGGCGGCGAACGCCGCCAGGTCGACGCCGCGCAGCAGCAACGGAGCGGTCATCGGCGTTCAGCCCCGTCTGCGCAGCACCCAGATCAGCACCAGCACGGCCAGCACAGCCAGCACGGCGGGGCCATACTTCTTGAGCTGGTCACCGCCGGCGAGCTCGAGCAGATCGATCGGCTCGGGCTCCGCAGACGTGGTGGGCTTGCGGGCCTCGACGGGCCGCGGCTGCGGGCTGACCGGGCTTTCCGGACTTCCGGGGCTTTCCGGGCTTTCGGGAGCCGCCGTCGCGGCATTGCGGGAGGCCAGTTCGGCTTCCAGCGAGTCCACGAATTGACCGAGCAACTTCTCCGACACCTGCTGCAGCATTCCGCTGCCGAACTGCGCCAGCTTGCCGACGATCTTCAGGTCGGTGTCGACGGTGACCTGGGTGCGCTCGCCCGCCTCCGCCAACTGAGCGGTCACCGTCGCGGCCGCGTTGCCGGTGCCGCGCGACTCCTTGCCCTTGGCGTCGATGACCGCGCGATGCTGATCGCGATCCCGCTCAACGAAATGCACCTTGCCGCTGAACTCACTGGTCACCGGCCCCACCTTGACCTTGACCTTGCCGAGGTAGGCGTCGTCCTGGTGACCGGTCAGCTGCGCGCCGGGCATCAGCGGGATCACCTGCTCCAGGTCGCACAGCACATCCCCAGGCCTGCTCGATCGGCGCGCTGACGGTGAACTGGTTGGCGATCTTCATTCGATGAGTCCTCTCATGTTCGGCTGTATTCGGTCAACGCGTCGCGTATCAGGGTTCGGTCATCAGGAGTCTTGGCCAATGCCCCGAGACTGGCCAATGCCGATGCGTCGACGAGGTCCGCGACACCCAGCGAGACCAGTGCGGCGACCCAGTCGATAGTCTCGGCCACGCCCGGCGGCTTGTCCAGATCGAGATCTCGTGCGCTGCCGACGAATTGAGTGGCATGCTCGATCAGCGCGGCGCGGGCCCCGGGAACCGTCCGCCGCACGATCGCGGCCGCCCGAGCCGGCTCCGGGTAGTCGATCCAGTGGTACAGACAACGCCGGCGCAACGCGTCATGCAGATCGCGGCTGCGGTTGGAGGTCAACACCGCGATCGGCGGCAGCGGTGCAACGAAGGTGCCTAATTCGGGAACCGTCACCGCCGCCTCACCGAGGAACTCCAGTAGCAGCGCCTCGAATTCATCGTCGGCCCGGTCAATTTCGTCGATCAGCAGCACCGGCGGTGTCGAGCCGCGATGGCGCACGCACTGCAGGATGGGCCGATCCACCAGATACGCCTCGCTGTACAGATCGGCCTCGGAGATATCGGCGCCACGCGCCTCGGCGAGCCGGATGGACAACAGCTGGTGCTGGTAGTTCCAGTCGTAGAGCGCCTCGTTGGCGGTCAGCCCTTCATAGCACTGCAGCCGGATCAACGAGGTATCCAAAACCGCGGCAAGGGCTTTCGCAGCGGTCGTCTTACCCACACCGGGCTCACCCTCGAGCAGTAGCGGGCGCCCGAGGGTGACCGCGAGATAGATGGCCGATGCGGTCCCGGTGTCCAGCAGATAGTTCTGCGCGTCGAACCGGCGAACCACATCTTGGGGGTCTGCAAAGGTCGTCACGCTCATTCAAGGCACCGATTCCACGAGCCGCCGGTAGTCGTCCCAGGTATCCACGTCCAACGGTACCGAATCGTCCACCACCAGTTCCCGCACCGGGTGCCGGCCGGATTGAATGAGCTTCCACACTCCCTTATCGCCGTGCAGCTGTGTTAATTCACCGAATAGTCTGCGGCTAAACCAGAATGGATGCCCGATTCCATCGTTGTACCGGCACACCATGAGGTCGCAGCCCGGCCCCTGGCCGACCAGGCGGGCGACGGTGGCCGGGTCGACGCCCGGCTGATCCCCAAGCATCAGCACAATGCCGGCGGATTGCGGATCCACCCGTCCCAGCGCAACGCGCAACGCGCAACGCGCAACGCGCAACGCGCAACGCGCAACGAAGCCGAACACCCGGCACCAAAGTCCTCGACCGTCACCACCTCGGCCTCATCCAGCGGCACCAGCGCGCGGACCCGTTGGGCGGCCCCGCCCAGGGTCACGATCAGCTGATCGAATCCGGCGCCCCGCGCTACCCGCAGAGTAGCCCCGAGCAGCGTCGTATCGCGATAAGACAGCAGCTGTTTCGGCGTGCCCAGACGACGGGATCCGCCGGCCGCCAGCACCACACCGGTGATGCTAGGCGCCCTCACGCGCCGCCGTTTCTGTCGCTGAACGCCGTTCGGCATGCGGGGCAGCAGAACCAGTAGTCGGCACCCGCCAGCCGCAGGTGTTCGGTCGCCGGCCCGATCAGGACCGTCATCCCGCACACCGGGTCCACCGCCTCGGCGGCAGTCGCATCCACCGGCGCGGGCCGGCCCCCGCCGCCGGCGCGCACCGCCGCAATGATTTCGGCGGCGATGGCCACCGCGATCTCGGCGGGCGTCTTGGCACCGATAGCCAGTCCGACCGGGGTGCGGATGCGCGCCCGCTCGGTCGCCGAGAGGCCCAGCGAGTCCAGGACCGCGGCGCCACGGACCTTGCTGGCCACCAGACCGATGTAGCCAACGCCGTTATCCAATGCCGCGCGGATGTTTTCGGCTTCCGGGCCGCCATGGCTGGCGATCACGACGGCAGTCGGCAAGGCGGCGGCGCCGACCGGGTCGCTGTCGCGGCGGGCGTCGTAGCCCAGCACGCCGCAGACCTCGATCAACGCCTCGGCGATCGGCGTGGCACCGTAGATTCGGACCAGCGGCGCCGGCAGCTGCGGGGTCAAGAAGATCTCCAGCGACCCGCCCGACAGGCACGGATTGACCACCACGCATGCGCCGGGGGCTTCGGGGAAGTGCACGTCCCCATCGGGAAGCACGCGCAGCAGCACACTTTCGCCCGCCTGAAGCACCCCCAACGCCGCCTTGCGAACGGAGTTCTGCGCGCACTGCCCGCCGACGAAGCCCTCGATAGTGCCATCGGGCAACAGGATCGCCTCGTCACCGGGGTAAGCCGAGGTCGGCGGCTGGGCTCGGACCACCGTGGCATGCACAAACGGTGTCCGCGCAGCCAGCAGCTGCGCCGCCCGCTCACTAATGGTCATCTGCAACCCTTAAATCGGAGGTGTGGCCCGGCCCTGCATGGCCTCCCAGACTCGGGACGGCGTCAGCGGCATGTCGGCATGGCGAACCCCATATGGCGCCAACGCATCCACCACCGCGTTCACCACCGCCGGGGGCCGAGCCCACGGTGGCCGATTCACCGATTCCCTTGGCCCCGATCGGGTGATGCGGCGAGGGCGTCACCGTGTGCCCGGTTTCCAGGTGCGGCACCTCGAGCGCGGTCGGGATCAGATAGTCCATCAGCGAGCCGCCCAGACAGTTACCGTCCTCATCGAAGGCGATCATCTCCATCAACGCCATGCCGATGCCGTCGACGATGCCGCCATGCACCTGGCCCTCGATGATCATCGGGTTAATGCGGGTGCCGCAGTCGTCGACGGCCAGGAAGCGCCGCACCTTGACCACCCCGGTGCCCGGATCGACGTCGACCACACAGAAGTACGCGCCGTACGGGTAGGTCAGGTTCGACGGGTTGTAACACACCTCGGCGTCCAGGCCGCCCTCGATGCCCTCCGGCAGATCGCCGGCTCCATGGGCCCGCATCGCGATGTCGGCGATGGTGACCGATGCCGACGGATCTCCCTTGACGTGGAATGAGCCCTTCTCCCATTCCAAGTCGGCAACCGATACCTCGAGCATGCCCGAAGCGATGATCTTGGCCTTGTCGCGCACCTTGCGGGCCACCAACGCCGCTGCGGCGCCCGAGACCGGGGTCGAGCGGCTGCCGTAGGTACCCAGCCCGAACGGGGTCTGATCGGTGTCACCGTGCACCACGTCGATGTCGTCGGGTTGGATCCCCAGCTCCTCGGCGACGATCTGGGCGAACGTCGTCTCATGGCCCTGGCCCTGGGTCTGCACCGACAGTCGCACCACGGCTTTGCCCGTCGGGTGCACCCGGAGCTCGCATCCGTCGGCCATGCCCAGCCCGAGGATGTCCATGTCCTTGCGCGGGCCGGCGCCGACGGCCTCGGTGAAGAAGGAGATGCCGATGCCCATCAGCTCACCGCGATCGCGCTTTTCTTTTTGTTCGGCGCGCAGGGCATCATAGCCGATCATGTCCATGGCCTGGCGCATGGTGGACTCGTAGTCGCCCGAGTCATAGACCCATCCCGTTTTGGTGGTGTACGGGAACTGCTCGGGCTTCAGCAGGTTGCGCAGCCGCACTTCGGCGGGGTCCATCTTGAGTTCGAAGGCCAAGCAATCCACCAGCCGCTCAACGAAATACACCGCCTCGGTGATGCGGAACGAACACGCGTAGGCCACCCCGCCGGGCGCCTTGTTGGTGTACACCGCGGTCATGTGGCAGTAGGCGGCTTCCAGGTCGTAGCTGCCGGTGAACACGCCGTAGAAACCGGCCGGGTATTTCGTCGGTGCCGCCTGGCCGTTGAAGGCACCATGATCGGCCAGCACGTGAGAGCGCAGCGCCAGAATCTTGCCCTCGTTGGTCGCGGCGATCTCACCGACCATGATGTAGTCGCGCGCGAAGCTGGTCGAGGTCAGGTTCTCGCTACGGTCCTCCATCCATTTGACCGGTTTACCCAGCACCAACGAACCGACGATGGCACACACATAGCCGGGATAGATCGGCACCTTGTTGCCGAAGCCGCCGCCGATGTCGGGCGAGATGACCCGGATCTTGTGTTCGGGCAGCCCGGCGACCAACGCATACAGCGTGCGGTGGGCATGCGGCGCCTGCGAGGTGGTCCATAGCGTGAGCTTGCCGGTGACCGGGTCCAAATCGGCTACCGCTCCGCAGGTTTCCATCGGCGCCGGGTGCACACGCGGATAGACCATCTCCTGTTTGATCACCACGTCAGCCTTGGCGAACACGGCGTCGGTGGCCGCCGCGTCACCGGTCTCCCAGTCGAAGATGTGATTGTCCTGCTTGCCGTCGAGGTCGGTGCGGATCACCGGCGCCGACGGGTCCAAGGCCTTGCGCACGTCGACAACCGGGTCCAGCGGGTCGTACTCGACGTCGATCAACTCGAGCGCGTCGCGGGCCGAATAACGGTCCTCGGCAACGACGAAAGCCACCTCCTGGCCCTGGAAGCGCACCTTGTCGGTGGCCAGCACGGCCTGCACGTCGTTGGACAGCGTGGGCATCCAGGCCAAGCCCTTCTCGGCCAGATCCGCGCCCGTCACCACCGCCTTGACCTTCGGATGGGCAAGGGCCGCAGTCACATCAATGCTGACGATGCGGGCGTGCGCATACGGTGAGCGCAAGATCGCCAGGTGCAACATGCCCGGCAACGCGACGTCATCAACATAGTTGCCGCGGCCGCGGATGAAGCGAGGATCCTCTTTGCGCAGCATCCGGCCGTGGCCGCAAGGCTTTTGGTCGTTGTCGGCCAGGTCTTCTGGCCGTGATTCGATGGTGGTCACGAGCTGGCCACCTCCTTGGCGTTCTTGGCGGCCCACTGGATGGACCGCACGATGGTGGTGTAGCCGGTGCACCGGCAGATCTGCCCGGAGATCGCCTCGCGAATGGTCTCTTCATCGGGGTCCGGATTGCGGTCGAGCAGGGCGCGGGCGGTGATCATCATTCCCGGCGTGCAAAAACCACACTGCAGTCCGTGGCAACGCATGAACCCTTCCTGCACCGGGTCGAGTGAGCCATCGGCCGCCGCTAGCCCTTCCACGGTGCGAATGCTGCGCCCGGAGGCCATGACGGCCAGCATGGTGCAGGACTTCACCGGCACACCGTCGACGTCAACCACGCAGGTCCCGCAATTGCTGGTGTCACAGCCCCAGTGGGTTCCGGTGAGCCGCAGCTGATCCCGCAGGAAGTGGACCAGAAGCATTCGGGGTTCGACTTCGGCGCTGACCGGTTCGCCGTTGACGGTCATGTTCACCTGCATCATTAGTTCCCTTCCGGTGCCGGCTGGTTGCGCACTCGCCCGACGGCGCTGCGCAGGGTTCGAATGGTCAGTTCCGCGGCCAGATGCCGCTTGTAGTCGGCGGTGCCACGGATGTCGGTGACCGGCTCGCATGCCTGCCCGGCACGGCGGCCCGCTTCGGCGAACGTGTCTTCATTGGCCGGCCGACCAACCAGCGCCGCCGCGAGTTCGGCCAGCGCGGCCGGGTCCGGATTGACCGCGGTCAATCCGGACCCGGGCGGCGGTAATGGTGTCGTTGTTCAGCGTGACGGCCGCCCCGGCCGCCGTCACCGCCCAATCACCGACCCGCCGCTCCACCTTCGCGTAGGCGCTGGACGTGTTGCGCCGGACCGGGATGCGAACCTCGACCAGCATCTCGCTCGGGGCCAGGGTGGTCTCGTAGGGCCCGGCCTGGAATTCGTCGATGGCGATCTCACGCTCCCCCGAGGACCCGCGGGCCAGGCACACCGCGTCCAGCACGGTGCAGACCGTCGACAGGTCCTCGGCCGGGTCGGCCTGACACAGCGAACCCCCCAGGGTGCCGCGATTGCGCACCACCGGGTCGGCGATCACCCGCTCGGCGTCGCGGAAGATCGGGCACACCGCCGCCAGCGCCTCGGACTCGAGGATCTCGCGATGACGGGCCATCGCCCCGATGCGCACTAGCGTCGGATCGGTGATCAGGTACCCCAGCTCTGGCGCCAGGTCATTGATATCGACCAGGTACTCGGGGTTTGCGATCCGCAGCTTCATCATCGGCAGCAGGCTGTGGCCGCCGGCGACGAGGCGCTCCCCCTCCCCCAACCGGTCCAATAGTCCGATGGCGTGATCGACGCTGGTCGCACGCTCGTATTCGAAGGGCCCAGGTACTTGCATGTCGAAAGTGTCGGCCCCGCCCGAAATGGCCGTCAATATCGAATTAAGTAATCGTTGAACTTAGCCCGCACTTGCTTCGAAATCGTCTGCGACCTGCAGATCTCGGTGGATGCGCCCCGATGTCTCGGCCAACGGGCGGCCACCGCCGCCCCAACGCCGGGCGATGATGTCGGCCGCGATCGAGACCGCGGTCTCCTCTGGGGTGCGGGCTCCCAGATCCAGGCCGATCGGGCTGGACAACTGGCTCAGCTCGGCGTCGGTCAGCCCCGCCGCGCGCAGCCGGCTCATCCGATCGTCATGGGTTTGGCGTGATCCCATCGCCCCGATGTAGCCGATCCGGGGCAGGCGCAGCGCTACCTCAAGCACCGGGACATCGAACTTCGGATCATGAGTGAGCACGCAGATCACCGTGCGTTCGTCGATGGCACCCGCCTGCACCTCGGCGGCGAGATACCGGCTGGGCCATTCGACGACAACCTCGTCGGCCGTCGGGAAGCGCGCCCGCGTCGCGAACACCGCGCGGGCGCCGCAGACGGTAACCCGGTAGCCAAGAAACGAACCCTGCCGGGCCAGCGCCGCGGCGAAGTCGATGGCACCAAACACCAGCATCCGCGGGCGCGGCGCGAAGCTGGATACGAAGATCTCCATCCCTTCGCCGCGCCGCTGCCCGTCGGGCCCGTACTTGAGGATTTCGCTACGCCCCAGGGCGAGCAGACCCCGCGCATCATCGGTGACCGCAGCGTCGGCACGCACCGATCCCAGCGATCCCGCCGTCGGCCTGCTGGGGTCGGTCCGGACCACCAGCCGGCGGCCTACCCACTGCGGGTCCGGGTGCGCGATGACGGTGGCGACAGCGACCGGCACATGGGCCGCGATATCCTCGGCCACCGCGACCAGCTCGGGAAACGTCGCCGGCGAGACGGCTTCGATGAAGATGTCGATGATGCCGCCGCACGTCAGGCCCACCGCGAACGCGTCGTCGTCGCTGACACCGTAGCGCTCCAGCCTCGGTATGCCGGTGCGCGTCACCTCGCCGGCGCTCTCGTATACCGCGCCCTCCACACAGCCACCCGACACCGAGCCGCTCACCGAACCATCCGGCGCCACCACCATCGACGCGCCCGGAGGCCGGGGCGCCGAGCGCAATGTGCGAACCACCGTGGCCAGGCCGGCCGTGTCACCCGCGCGCCAGATCGTTATCAGGTCGGTAAGCACATCCCGCACACATCCCAAAGTAAGCTCAAACTCGTGACCCCGGCTCAACTTCGGGCCTATTCGGCGGTGGTGCGCTTGGGCTCGGTGCGGGCTGCCGCCACCGAACTCGGCCTCTCGGATGGCGGCGTCTCGATGCACGTCGCGGCATTGCGCAAAGAACTCGACGACCCGCTGTTCACCAGGACCGGCGCGGGGCTGGCGTTCACTCCTGGCGGCCTGCGGCTGGCCAGTCGCGCGGTGGAGATCCTGGGGCTGCAGCAGCAAACGGCGATCGAGGTCACCGAGGCGGCTCATGGCCGCCGGTTGTTGCGCATCGCGGCGTCCAGCACTTTCGCCGAGCACGCGGCGCCGGGGCTGATCGAGCTGTTCTCGTCGCGAGCCGACGACCTCTCCGTCGAGTTGAGCGTGCATCCCACCAGCCAATTCCGCGATCTGATCTGCTCGCGGGCGGTGGACATCGCGATCGGCCCGGCCAGCGAGAGTTCGATCGGTTCGGACACCTCGTTGTTCGTGCGGCCATTCCTGAAGTACCAGATCATCACCGTCGTGGCACCCAACAGCCCACTGGCCGTGGGGATTCCAACGCCCTCCCTGCTGCGCCAGCAACAGTGGATGCTTGGCCCACCGGCGGGAAGCGTGGCCGGTGAGATCGCAACCATGTTGCGCGACTTGGCGATTCCGGAGTCACAGCAGCGCATCTTCCAGAGCGACGCCGCCGCGCTGGAAGAGGTGATGCGCGTTGGTGGCGCGACGCTGACCATCGGATTTGCGGTCGCCAAGGACCTTGCCGCGGGGCGGCTGGTGCACGTGACGAGTCCGGGGCTGGACAAGGCGGGTGAGTGGTGCGTGGCGACCCTGCCGCCGGCCGCACGTCAACCCGCGGTGTCTGAGCTGGTCCGCTTCATCACCACGCCGAGGTGCATTCAAGCCATGATCCGGGGCAGCGGGGTCGGTGTGACGCGGTTCCGGCCGAAGGTGCACGTCACGCTGTGGAGTTAGCTATACGCTTTACCCCCATGAGCGTGTACAAGGTGATCGACATCATCGGGACCAGCCCCACGTCATGGGAGCAGGCCGCGGCCGAAGCGGTGCAGCGAGCGCGGGAAAGCGTCGATGACATCCGCGTAGCCCGGGTCATCGAGCAGGACATGGCGGTGGATTCCAGCGGGAAGATCACTTATCGCATCAAGCTCGAGATCTCGTTCAAGATGAGGCCTTCGCAACCGCGCTGATCCCGCCGAATGCGCGTCCTGGGCCTTGACAGTGCGCCGGGGGCGGTGGAATCACGAAATGCTCGCCGCCGGCGCACACTCGAAGCCGTCAGCGCAGCGTCGAGTCACTCACCAGGCGTGTGAGAGGTCTCCGTGCTGGCGGATCCAGGCGTGCATCGCGATCCCTGCCGCAACTCCGGCGTTAATGCTGCGTGTTGAGCCAAACTGGGCGATCGACACGGTGACCACGGCCCCGACCCGGGTGTCGTCGGTGATGCCGGGCCCTTCCTGGCCGAACACCAACAGGCAATCCCGCGGCAGCGTGGTCTCTTCGAGTCGCGCCGCTCCGGGCACGTTGTCCACCGCCACCACGGTCAACCCGGCCCCCACGGCGAACTCCAGCAACTCCGCAATGCTGTCATGGTGGCGCAACCGCTGGTAGCGATCGGTCACCATGGCGCCGCGCCGGTTCCAGCGCCGACGCCCCACGATGTGCACGGTGTCCACCGCAAACGCGTTGGCGGTACGCACCACCGAGCCGATGTTGGCATCGTGGCCGAAGTTCTCGATCGCGATGTGTAGCGGGTGCCGCCGCTTGTCGATGTCGGCAACGATCGCCTCGCGCGTCCAATACCGGTAGGCATCGACGACATTGCGGGCATCGCCGTCGCGCAGCAGGTCCGGGTCGTATCTCGGGTCGTCCGGGTGTTCACCCGGCCACGGGCCGACACCGGCGGCCGACGCCCCCCATTCGGTGGGACCAGGTTCGCTCATCGCGACGTCCACACCGCGGCATGCGTACCCACCACCGCCACCGTGGCATACAGCAGCGCGTCGTTGATTTCGCCTTGCGTGCACAGCGACGCGTTGACCTGCACCGCGTCCATCGATGCGTCCGGCAGGATCAGCACCGAGGAACCGTAGACCGCACAGGACGGGCTGAGCCCCCGGCCGGGCAGCGTCGGCGAGGTGAGCAACATCATCGGACCGCCGCGGGCGGCGGAGTCGTCGCGATAGCGGGCCGCCAGGGCGTCCACCTGCAAGCCGAGCAGCATGAACCCGTTGCCGGTGAAGGCCGCCGGGTCGCCGAGCTGCGCCTTGGTCAGCGGCGTACCGTCCGCACGCCATGCCGACAGGCTGGTGGTCTTGACCGTAAGACCGGTGTCGTTTTGGTTGGTCGGCAGCATTCCCACCGGAAAGGCAGCCGGATAGGCGGCCGCGGTCTTGGCGATCCGGTCATGAGGTGAATACGCGTAGACACCGCGGACCGCGCTGCGATCGGTGAGCGGGCCCAGACACACCGTCCCAAGGAGCCGATCCTGTGCCCCCGAGAGCGGCGAGCCAATGTCGCGCACCTTGGTCATCGCGTCGTCGCAGCTGCCCAGGCCGTTGGCCTCCATCGGGTGCGATAGCGCTCCGTAGAGGCCGTAGCGAACATCCTCGGGTTTGGCGTGGGGTGTGTCCTGCTGGGTCGGCGATGCGTCGACATTGACCAGTACGTAGTCCCCCGACCAGCGCAAATTCGACACCCGCATGTTCCAGCCCAGCACCGGCAGCGCCTGGCCGAACCGCGCGCGCTGGGCGCCGTAGACCAGATCGGACTCCGATCGCGAGCAGGCCACCAAGCAGGACAAAGCGATGGCCAGCGCAATCAGGAAACGCACGGCAGGCGGCCTAGCCCAGCCCCAGATCGGCAAGGCCCAGCACACTGCGGTACGGCAGTCCTTCGGCTTGGATCGCCTCGGCCGCGCCGGTGGCCCGGTCCACCACGGTGGCCACGCCGATGACCTCGCCTCCGGCATCTTGAACGGCATGCACCGCCGTCAGCGCCGAATTGCCGGTGGTGCTGGTGTCTTCGACCACCAGCACTTGCTTGCCCGATACCTCGGACCCTTCGATAAGTCGTTGCATGCCATGCACTTTCGCGGCCTTACGGACCACGAAGGCGTCGATCGGGCGGCCCGGTGCGTGCATCATTGCGGTCGCCACCGGGTCGGCCCCCAGGGTCAGACCCCCGACGACCGCATAGTCCCAGTCCTGGGTCAGTTCGCGCATCAGGCTGCCGACCAGCGCCGCCGCCCGATGGTGCAGCGTCGCGCGGCGAAGGTCGACGTAGTAGTCGGCTTCCTTCCCCGACGACAGCGTGACACGGCCGTGCACGACCGCCAGCTGGCGCACCAGCTCGGCAAGCTCTTCACGCTCACGTACGGCCACGACCACCACCTACTCGTTTCATCACGGCCCGTAGCAGGCCTCGGGGAATCATTCGTCCGGCACCGACCAGCGCCTTGTACTGCACACCCGGAATGCTGATCACCTTGCCGTCGGCGATGTCGGCCAGGCTTTCCTGGATCACATCGTCAACGTCGAGCCACATGAACGACGGCAACTTGGTCATGTCGATACCGGCCCGGGCGTGAAATTCGGTATGGACATAGCCCGGGCAGACGGCGTGCACGCCCACGCCGGTGCCCTCCAGCCCGGTGGAGAGCCCTTCGCTGAACGAGATGATCCAGGCCTTGGACGCGGAATAGGTAGACCCCCGCCCGGAGAGCAGCCCGGCAACGCTGGCGATGTTGATCACCGTGCCCGCACCGGCGGCCAGCATGGGCGGCAGCGCCGCCCGGGTCAGCTGCATCACCGCGGTCACGTTGACATCGAGCTGTGCCTGTAAAGCGGCGGGCTCGGTTTCCCAGAACTCCCCGGAGGTGGCGAACCCGGCATTGTTCACCAACACCCGGACTCCACGGGAGAGCCGCTCGGCGACTTTGTCGCGACCGGCCGCGTCGGCGAGATCGGCAGGCAGTATCTCCACGTTGCCGGCATCGTCCTCGAGCTCGACCGCTAATTGCTTCAACCGGTCGACGTCGCGGGCAACCAGTATCAGGTCGTAACCGTCTTGGGCGTAGCGGCGCGCATAGCCGGCGCCTATCCCGGACGTCGGCCCGGTGATCAACGCAACGGGGCGTGGCATGAGCGTCAGTCTACTGACCGGGTGCTGGCGTCCCCGGCGCGCTATTAGCGCTGGTACTTCGTGGCCTGCTGGCCGTTACGGCCCCCCAGCGGTGGCCGCCGGGAGCCCTCGGAACGGCCCTCCTCGCGACGCATCGGCTCGGGGGTGCGGCGCGACGCGTCGGGCAACAAGCCGGCCGCGGGATCGACCTGAGCACGCCGCGGCGGCAGCTCGGGGCGGCGGGACGGAGTCAAAGAGCGGTTCCCGCTTTGGGCCGGCTCGGATTCCTCGGCCTCTTGTGGGCTCTCCTGCGGCAGCGGCGGCAATACCCGCAACAGGTCGTTGAACTGGCGCACGGTGCGCAGCCCCTCGTCCCACTGCGCGCGCGAGCTGGCGATTGGCATGCTGACCAGCGTCCAGTTCTGCTCGTTCCACATGATTTCGGCACAGTCCGGAGCGGTGTGCGCGAAGGTCACCATGCGCCGGTCGCAGGCCCGCCGGGCGGCATCGAGATTGGTGGAATACACCATCCGCGGCCCGATCGCGCCGAGCAGCCAGATGTCGCTCTCGCGCGGCTCCTTCAGGCCCTTGAGCCGCAGGTCAACCACGACGTTGGTGCCCACCTTGCGGTGCAGCGCGATCACCGTGGCGACTTCCTCGAGATCGAAGATGTACACGGCCTCGCCCCGAATCTGACCAAGCACCACGTTCTTGGCCGGGACTTCGCCGACCGTGGACATCACGCCGCGCGTCCAGCGCTGCAGAATGTCGGTCGACTCGCGCTCGTAGTCAAATCCGTGCGACCGCGCCCAAGACTTACGACGTCTGCTGCGCCCGCGGCGTCGATCGATGTCGACGTATAACAGCACCACCGCACTGACGAAGCACAGTGCGGAGAGCGTGAACCAAAGCGGGACCATTCCGCACAGCCTATCTGCTCTGCGGACCCAGTAAATAATCCGAGCAGGTCACAACCCAATCACAGGACTTTATACCCCGGCCTGCCCCCACCCGGTAACCCGCCTTTTCGGGTTTGATGTGCCGGGTTGGACACCCGTTGCGGTGCGCTGATGTGAGCCTTGGGTGAGCCGATGTGAGGTTTGTCGCCTTGCGATGAATCGCAAGGCGGCGTGCGCGGCGACGGGAGTTTGGCCTGGTGCGCGACGCCGGCAGGGGCTCCCCGGGTGACGCAATGGGCGAACTCTTTGCCGCAGTAATGGCCAGACAGCACGGCGATGGCAATATCGGCGGTACGTGAATTTCTCGGAGGCCTAGGGATGCACCAGGATTTCCGGCTCTTACGAGTCGTCAGCGCCGACGGGATTTGCCGGGCCACCATCGACCACCCGCCGGTCAACCTCTTAGACGTTGACCTGCTGACCGAAATCGAAATCCTCACCAACCAAGTCGCGGCCGACAACGAGGTGCGGGTGTTGATCGTCGACTCGGCCGATCCGGAATTCTTCATCGCGCACGCCGATGTCTCGCTAATCAGTGACTTGCCGGCCGACGACACCGCCCGCCATGACGAGCTGTCGCGATTCAATGCCGCCATGCAAGCGTTGCGCGGCCTGCCCAAGGCCACGATCGCCGTCATCGAGGGCGCGTGCCGCGGCGGCGGCTGCGAGTTCGCGATGGCGTTCGACATGCGCTACGCCGCGCTGGGCACGACGGTGCTGGGCCACCCCGAGGTGTCGGTGGGCATCATCCCCGGGGGCGGCGGCACCCAACGGCTACCGCACCTGGTCGGCCGTGCACGGGCGCTCGAGGTGATCCTCGGATGCCGGGACATCGACGCTGCGACGGCCCAGGCCTGGGGGTATGTCAATCGGGCGCTGCCGGGCGAGGAGCTGTGGCGATTCGTCGACAAGCTCGCCGGGCGCATCGCGTCGTATCCCGAAGAGGCCATCGCGGCGGCCAAGCGCGCCGTGGACGTCGCACTGGACCCGCGAACAGATCTGACTACCGGTCTGCGCATCGAGGATCAGCTCTTACGCGAAACGCTCGCGCTGCCGGACACCCGCCGGCGATTGCAGGCGGTCATCGAGGCCGGCGCCCAGACCCGAGAATTCGAGCTGGGCGCCGCCCCGAAACCTCCTGCGACTTAACCGAGGACCAGCGACTCGCCGTCGGCGCTGACATTGACCGGCACCGTGTCGCCGTCGTGCACCTGACCGGCCAGCAGCATCTTGGCCAACTGGTCGCCGATCGCCTGTTGCACCAACCGGCGCAACGGGCGGGCGCCGTACACGGGGTCGAATCCGCGCTGCGCCAGCCATTCCTTGGCCGGCAGCGACACCTCGAGTTGCAGACGACGCTGGGCCAGCCGCTTGTCCAGCTGTTGGAGCTGGATGTCGACGATCTGCACCAGTTCGTCGGGGTTGAGGGCGTCGAAGATCAGCACATCGTCGAGCCGGTTGATGAACTCCGGCTTGAAGGCCGCCCGCACCGCCGCCATCACCTGGTCCGGGGTGCCGCCCGACCCGAGGTTGGACGTCAAGATCAGGATGGTGTTGCGGAAGTCGACCGTACGGCCCTGCCCGTCGGTCAGCCGGCCCTCGTCGAGAACCTGCAGCAGCACGTCGAACACGTCCGGGTGGGCCTTCTCGATCTCGTCGAACAGGATCACCGTGTAGGGACGCCGCCGCACCGCCTCGGTCAGCTGACCGCCCTGGTCGTAACCGATGTAGCCGGGAGGGGCCCCGACGAGGCGGGCCACCGAGTGCTTCTCGCCGTACTCGCTCATGTCGATGCGCACCATCGCGCGCTCGTCGTCGAACAAGAACTCCGCCAGCGCCTTGGCCAGCTCGGTCTTGCCGACACCGGTGGGGCCGAGGAACATGAACGAGCCGGTCGGCCGGTTGGGGTCGGCGACCCCGGCCCGAGAGCGCCGCACGGCGTCAGAGACGGCCTGCACTGCCTTCTTCTGCCCGATGACGCGGTGGCCCAGCTCGTCTTCCATTCGCAGCAGCTTGGCCGTCTCGCCTTCGAGCATGCGTCCGGCGGGAATGCCGGTCCATGCCGACACCACCTCGGCGATGTCGTCGGGACCGACCTCTTCCTTGAGCATCACCTGCTCTCGGGCTTGCGCGTGCGGCACGGCAGCGTCGAGCTTCTTCTCCATCTCCGGTATGCGCCCGTAGCGCAGCTCGGCTGCCTTGGCCAGGTCACCATCGCGCTCAGCGCGCTCGGATTCCCCACGCAGGGCGTCCAACTGCTCTTTGAGCTCGCGGACGATCTCGATGGAGTTCTTCTCGTTCTGCCATCTGGTCGTGAGTTCTGCCAGCTCTTCTTTCTTGTCGGCCAGCTCGGCGCGCAGCTTTTCCAGCCGATCTTTGGAGGCGTCATCCTCTTCCTTGGACAGCGCCATTTCTTCGATCTCCAGCCGGCGCACCAGCCGCTCGACCTCGTCGATCTCGACGGGGCGCGAATCGATTTCCATCCGCAGCCGGCTGGCAGCCTCGTCAACGAGGTCGATGGCCTTGTCCGGCAGGAACCGCGCGGTGATGTAGCGGTCGGACAGCGTCGCGGCGGCCACCAGCGCGGAGTCGGTGATCCGGACGCCATGGTGCACCTCGTAGCGGTCCTTGAGTCCGCGCAGAATGCCGATGGTGTCCTCCGCCGAGGGCTCACCGACGTACACCTGCTGGAAGCGGCGTTCCAGTGCGGCGTCCTTCTCGATGTGCTTGCGGTACTCGTCGAGCGTGGTGGCACCGACCAACCGGAGCTCGCCGCGGGCCAGCATGGGCTTGATCATGTTGCCGGCGTCCATCGCACCTTCACCGGTCGCGCCGGCACCGACGATGGTGTGCAGCTCGTCGATGAAGGTGATGATCTGCCCGGCCGAGTTCTTGATGTCGTCGAGGACGGCCTTGAGCCGCTCCTCGAATTCACCCCGGTACTTCGAGCCGGCCACCATCGAGCCGAGGTCCAGCACGACGATCGTCTTGTCACGCAGACTCTCTGGGACGTCGCCGGCCACGATGCGCTGGGCCAGACCCTCCACGATCGCGGTCTTGCCGACGCCGGGTTCACCGATGAGCACCGGGTTGTTCTTGGTGCGCCGCGACAGGACCTGAACCACGCGGCGAATCTCGTTGTCTCGCCCGATCACCGGGTCGAGCTTTCCTTCACGGGCCCGCGCGGTCAGGTCGGTCGAGTATTTCTCCAGCGCCTGGTACGTCGCTTCCGGTTCGGGGCTGGTCACCCGGGCGCTACCGCGTACCTTGACGAACGCCTCGCGCAGAGCCTGCGGCAAGGCTCCGTGCCCGGTCAATAGCTTGGCGACCTCGGAGTCGCCGGTGGCCAGCCCGACCAGCACGTGCTCGGTGGAGACGTACTCGTCGTCCATCTCGGTAGCCAGTTGCTGGGCGGTGGTGATGGCGGCCAGTGACTCGCGGGATAACTGCGGCTGCGTGCTGGCCCCACTGGCCTGCGGCAACCGGTCAACTAGGCGCTGCGCCTCGGTGCGGATGGTGGCGGGGTCGACGCCAACGGCCTCGAGCAGCGGCGCGGCTATGCCATCGGCCTGCGTCAACAGGGCCATCAGCAGATGCGCCGGCCGAATTTCGGGATTGCCGGCAGCCGAAGCCGCCTGCAGAGCCGACGTCAGGGCCGCCTGCGTCTTGGTGGTCGGGTTGAAAGAATCCACGACAGCTCCGTTCGGGGTAAGTATCTGAAAAAATGGTTCTCGGGTTGTGCAACGCCGTCAAGATTGAGTCCGTTCCGCTCAACTCTAGCTTTTTTGTCTGCCGGTAATCCAGGGCGGGTCCGACCTACCGGCCAGCGCCCGGCAAATAGCTCGGCAACCCCGGCGGGCATGGCGGCGCGGGGTCGGGTGGGCCCCGCATGACCATCTCTCATCGGCGACTAGCTGCGAGTTCCAGCGGCACCGCGGACCACCTTGGGCCGTGCACCGCGCGCCAGTAGCCCAATCGCGATCCCCGGTGCGTCCCGGCAAGCCTAGAATCGTGGTCCGTGGGCCTTGAGGACCGAGACGCGCTGCGGGTGCTGCGGGACGCCTTCGCACCGCAACCCGACTTAGACCACAAAACGCAATCCAGCGAACTCGTCCGCAGCTTCTACACCAACTGGTTTTCCCTGGACAGTTCGGTGCGCGACTTGTTCCCACCCGAAATGAGCGGCCAGCGCGCAGCTTTCACACGTGCGCTGCGCTGGGTGTACAGCGAGCTCGTCGCACAGCGCGCCGAGGAGCCGATTGCCTTCCTGGCACAGCTCGGCCGGGATCACCGCAAATACGGTGTGCAGCCAACCCAATACGAGACGTTGCGGCGCGCCCTGCAGACCACGTTGCGCAGTCATCTCGGCAGTTCCTGGACCGATTCGGTCGCGCGCGCCGCTGAGCAATCTCTCAATCTGATCGTCGGGGTGATGAGCGGCGCGGCCGATTCCGAGGACGGACCCGCGTGGTGGGACGCAACGGTAATCGAGCACATCCCGGCGTCGCGCGATCTGGCGGTGATCAGGCTGCAACTGGACCACCCAATGCCCTATCGCCCCGGCCAATACGTCAATGTCCAAGTCCCGCAGTGTCCGCGTCGCTGGCGTTACCTCAGCCCCGCCATTCCGGCCGACCTCGAAGGGCGGATCGAATTCCATGTCCGCGTAGTACCCGGCGGGCTGGTCAGCACCGCGATGGTCAACGAAACTCGGACCGGCGACCGGTGGCGCTTGGCGAGCCCGCACGGCGGCTTGCACGTCGACCGCACCGGCGGTGACGTGCTCATGGTCGCCGGCAGCACCGGTCTGGCCCCGTTGCGGGCGCTGATTTTGGATATGGGCCGCTTTGTCGAGAATCCACGAGTGCACCTGTTTTTCGGCGCGCGCTACTTCTGCGAACTCTATGACCTGCGCACGCTTTGGCAGGTTGCGGCGCACAACCCGTGGCTTTCGGTTTCTCCAGTCGCCGAATACAAACTCGACCCGTCCTGGGCCACCGACTATCCCGATGTATCACCGCCGCGCGGCCTGCACGTGCGCCAGACCGGCCGGCTGGCCGAAGTGGTCACCAACTACGGCAACTGGGGCGATCGGCAAATCCTGATCTGCGGCGGGCCGGCCATGGTTCGCACCACCAAGGCCGCACTGATCGCCAAAGGCGCTCCGCGCGAACACATCCAGCATGATCCACTGCCCTAGCGGCAAGCCACGACTACCAGGAAAGGCCCCGCGCTCAGCCACCGCAGCGGGGCACGCACGCTAGTCTGGCCGGCGTGCATGCCGCAACTCTGCGCGACCCGTTGTCATCGGTGGAAGCACAGTTCGTGCCCGCGGCTGGAATGATCGGCACCTCGCTAACCGACGCCGGAGTGCAACTGCTCGGCCAACGGCGCGGCCTGGACGGCTACCTTGCCGCGGGCAAGACAATGGGAATACCGATTCTGTACCCCTGGGCAAATCGACTGGGCGAGAACACATATGACGCCGAAGGCAAGGAGGTAACACTGAACCCCGGCGCAAACGGGGTTCGGGTGGACCCCGCCGGCTTGCCGATCCATGGGGTCCTGGCCGCCTATCCCGGCTGGCGGGTCACGGCTCAATCGGGCAACGAGCTCACCGCAGAGCTGGACTTCGGGGCCGACCCGGTGCTGCTGGCCAGCTTTCCGTATCCGCACGTGCTGTCGTTGACGGCGCGGCTGGCCGAACGGGTGCTGACACTGCGCACCACGGTGACCCCAACCGGTGACACGGCCGTGCCGTTGTGCTTCGGCTTCCACCCGTATCTGCAGTTGCCGGGTGTGCCCCGCACCGAGTGGGTCATCGAGACACCCCCGCTGCGGCAGCTCTGCCTCGACCAGCGCGGACTGCCCACCGGCGAGTCGGACCACCGGCCGGCGAAGACAGCGCCCCTGGGCGAGGGCACCTTTGACGACGGCTATGACCAGGTGACCGAGGGAGCGGTGTTCACCGCGTCCGGTGGCGGGCGCCGCCTGGAGGTGCACTTCGAACAGGGGTATCCCGCGGCGCAGATCTTCGCGCCGATCGCCGAGGACGTGATCTGCTTCGAATCGATGGCCACCCCGACCGACGCGCTCCGGCGCGGCGGCTACCGTTGTGCGCCGATTGGCGAGTCGGCGATCGCGGTGTTCTCAATCCACGTCTAGCCAGAACAAGTCGCCTAGTCTGGTTTCGCCCCGCGGCGGCGGATATCGAGAGCGCGGCCGAAATTGAGCGCTGGGTGCAACAACCGATCACCGCGGCTCGCATATTTCGCCGTCCATCAATATCCGCCAACACAGGTTGTTTTCACAAAAGCCGCAATACCGGGTTGATGTTTCCGCTTCCTGCCGCACAGCCCATTTAGTGTCACTCCGGATATCTACGCGCATCACCGTTGGCCACTCGGATACGGCGCGGTTGCCGATATTGACCAAAGCCCACGGCGCCGAAATGAACAGGGCAGCCGCGCAGAATTCGGCCCCCTCGATTCGGGCTGGCCGCAGGGAACGCCGGAGCCCTGGGGCTGGCCGCACCACACTCCCCAATCCGCCGCGCTCGGCGGGCGGCCCGATCTCCAACATTTCCGAGCCCTGACAATGCGCGTGACGGGACCGATGCAGGCGCCGTCGTCAGCGGCCAGATCACCTGGCCAGGCGATACCTGCGACCACCCGACACGAACCGTCACGCGGGGGTGCGCGGACCGCCCACGGTCGCGTGGCACAGCGCGCCCAACACCTACCGATTAGAGCATTGTTCTAGAACCAGCTTCGAGTACCGGCACCCTGGAGCCATGGGGCACTGCACCATTCGGCGCCGACACTGATGAATATTTTGGCTGATCCAGTCGCTTGAATGACGCGGCTACCTCCACCCGCACGACCGACCGGGAGCATCCCCATCGCCGACGCAATGGCGGTCCGTTCGCCGGCCTGGGGCGACTTGGCGCACAACGCGCCCTCGTTCGAGCCCGCGCGGTGCCGCTGGTTGCTGGGGCATGAACCTCACGCGCAACGATGGCGGGCCCGCGCGCGCCAGGCCCGTAGCCAACACCGAAAGCCGTTCACACTTGCGGTGCTCGAATTTGCCTCGTTCGACGACATTTTTGACAGTTTCATTTATACCTGGATGAATTTCGCTCGGCGATAGGTGCGCACAACGCGCATGTCAACGTCGCGTGTTTGCCCCAAACCCTGGAGCATGCCGACGGCACTCCGAGTCGAATCCGGCGGGATTAAGAAACCCAGATTTTTTTGAGCAAATCAGTGGCTTTTTCGCCGTGCGCAACTGAATAATCTTGCTGCTGTCGGCACCGGACTCAGGGAGGTCGTGCGGATGCCGTAGCGCCACTGCACGTACCGGTCAAACGGTTCGAGTTAAGGATCTGAGTTAGGGACGGGTGATGAATTTCGCGGTGCTGCCGCCGGAGATCAACTCGGCGCGCTTGACCATCGGCGCCGGGCTGGGACCGATGCTGGAGGCGGCCAATGCCTGGCAGGGTCTGGCTGGTGAGCTGGGCTCGGCCGCCTCGGCGTTCTCGTCGGTAACCACCGATCTGGTGAGCGGCGGCTGGCAGGGTGCGGCGTCGGCAGCGATGGCGAGTGCGGCGGCGCCGTACCTGAAGTGGCTGACGACCGCGGCAGCTCAGGCCGGGCAAGCCGCGACGCAAGTCCGATTGGCTGCGGCCGCATTCGAGGCGGCGCTGGCCGCGACGGTGCACCCAGCCGCGATCTCCGCCAACCGCTCCCAATTCGTATCCCTGGTGGTCTCTAACCTATTGGGGCAGAATGCCCCCGCGATCGCCGCCGCTGAGGCCGCCTATGAGCAGATGTGGGCCCAAGACGTTGCCGCGATGTTTGGCTACCGTTCCGGAGCGGAATCGATCGCCGCGGCGTTGACACCATTCCCGCTGCAGGCCGCCGGGTCGGTCGTCACCGCCAACCTGGGCTTTGCAAACGTCGGCTTCCGCAACTTCGGTAATGGAAATGTCGGCGACTACAACCTCGGCTCGGGAAACCTCGGCTCGGAAAATGTCGGCAGCTCCAACATCGGCAGCGGCAAAATTGGTTTCGGAAACTCGGGGCCCGCACTGACAGCGGCCCTCAACAACATCGGCTTCGGCAACACCGGCGACAACAACCGCGGCATCGGACTCACCGGCACCGGCCGATTCGGGTTCGGCGGCCTGAACTCGGGCAGCGGCAACATCGGGTTGTTCAACTCGGGCACCGGCAATTTCGGTATTGGGAACTCGGGAACCGGCAACTGGGGAATCGGGAACTCCGGCAACAGCTACAACACCGGCATCGGCAACTCGGGTGACGCCAACACCGGCTTCTTCAATGCCGGCGTCGCCAACACCGGCATCGGCAACGTGGGCAGCTACAACACCGGTGGCTTCAACCCTGGCGATGCCAACACCGGCGGTTTCAACACGGGTAGCTACAACACGGGTTACCTGAATCGCGGCGACTACAACACCGGCGTTGCGAACTTCGGCAATGTCAACACCGGCGCCCTGAACACCGGCGACTACAACAACGGCTTCCTCTGGCGCGGCGACAACCAGGGTCTGATCTTCGGAGAGCCCGGTTTTGGGAACTCGACCACCGTCCCCTCCTCGGGTTTCTTCAACAGTGGCGAAGGTAGCGCCTCAGGGTTCTTCAACTCCGGCGCCAACAACTCTGGCTTCTTCAACGATTCCTCGGGGCCCGTCGGCAACTCGGGTTTCGCCAACACCGGCGTGCTGCAGTCAGGTCTGGTGAACTCGGGCAACACCATATCCGGTTTGCTCAACTCGAGCCTGGTGCCCATAACGACGCCGGCCTACATCTCCGGTGTCTTGAACACCGGTAGCAGCCTAGCCGGATTCCTGCTTGGCCCAACACTGTTCAACATCGGCTTCGCCAACGACGGCGTCGGAAACATATTGGCCCATGCCAACGTTGGCAACTACAACATCGGCGGAAACGGCAACGTCGGCGACTACAACATCTTCGGCAGCGGCAATGCCGGCAGTTACAACATCTTCGGCAGCGGCAACATCGGCAGCCTCAACCTCGGCTCGGCCAATATCGGCAGTTACAACATCGGTTCGGCAAGCCTCGGTAGCTACAACGTCGGATTCGGAAACCTCGGTGACTACAACACCGGCTTCGGCAACGCCGGCAGCTACAACCAAGGTCTGGCCAACACCGGCAGCAACAACACCGGGTTCGCCAACACCGGCAACGGGAACATCGGCATCGGACTGACCGGTGACGGCCAGATCGGAATCGGCGCACTGAACTCCGGCATCGGCAACGCGGGCTTGTTCAACTCGGGAACCGACAACGTCGGCCTGTTCAACTCGGGCAGCGGAAACATCGGGATCGGAAATTCGGGCAGCGGGAACACGGGCCTGCTCAATGCGGGCGTTGCGAACTGGGGCCTGGAGAATCCCGGCACCGCGAACACCGGTATCGGTAACGCCGGCCAGTACAACACGGGCCTGCACAACGTCGGAGCGGCCAACACCGGCTTCTACAACAACGGCAGCTACAACACCGGTGGCTTCAACGTGGGCAGCACCAACACCGGCAGCTTCGATGCGGGTAGTGCGAACACGGGCAACTTCAACCCCGGTGACACCAACACGGGCTCCTACAACCCCGGGAACGTCAACACCGGCTTCTTCGACACCGGGAACTACAACAACGGCTTCTTCGTGACCAGCGACAACCAAGGTCAGATCGCGATCAACCTATCGGTCACCACTCCGCACATTCCCATCGATGTGCAGTCGATCGTGCCGGTGAATCAGGTATACACGCTGGGCGGCAACACGATACAAGTCAGCGAGGCTGGATCGGTCTTCCCCAGGACCTACTATCTGGGCGGCCTGTTCTTCCTGGGACCGATCAACCTCGGCGCCTCCACCCTGACGATTCCCACCGTGACAATCGCCCTCGGTGGACCGAGCACGAACATACCGATCAGTATCGTCGGCGCCGTCGAAAGCCGCGCGATCACCTTCCTGGACATCCCGGCAGCGCCCGGCTTCGGAAACACCACCGCCGGCCCGTCGTCAGGCTTTTTCAACGCCGGCACCGGAGGCGACTCCGGCTTCGCCAACTTTGGCGCCGCCAGTTCGGGCCTGTGGAACAGCGGGGTGGCGGCGGCCGGAAACTCGGGCGTGCAAAACTTCGGCTCGCTGGCATCAGGCTGGGCGAACCTGGGCAACACGCTGTCGGGCTTCTACAACACCAGTACGGCGAACCTCGCTGCACCAGCCAATCTTTCGGGTCTATTCAACGTCGGCACCGACCTGGCGGGTGTGCTTCGCGACGCCAACGGAACAATCTTGAATCTGGGCCTTGCCGACCTGGGCCACCTCAACGTGGGCAGCGGAAACGTCGGCGACTTCAATGTGGGCAGCGCAAACATCGGTAGCGCGAACTTCGGATTCGGCAACGTCGGCTCCGACAACCTCGGCAGCGGGAACATCGGCAGCGGCAACATCGGGTTCGGAAACGCCGGAGCGCGGCTGACGGACGCGTTCAACAACATCGGCTTCGGCAACACCAGCGACAACAACATCGGCTTCGGCAACACCGGCAACAACAACATCGGCATCGGCCTTACCGGTGCTGGCCAGCGGGGCGTGAATTTCGCCGGCGGGTTGAACTCGGGTAGCGGCAACATCGGGTTGTTCAACTCGGGCACCAACAACGTCGGTATCGGAAACTCCGGAACCGGAAACTGGGGCATCGGCAACAGCGGCAGCCTCAACACCGGATTCGGCAATGCCGGCAGCACCAATACGGGCCTGTTCAACACCGGGATGGTCAACACCGGTATCGCCGATGTGGGTGACTACAACACCGGCTGGCTCAACACGGGTGACGTCAACACCGGCGCCGCCAACCGCGGCGACTACAACACGGGCTGGTACAACACGGGCAACTACAGCACCGGCTTTGCCAACGCTAGCAACATCGATACCGGCCTGCTGATCAGTGGTGACATGGGCAACGGCTTCGCCTGGCGCGGCGACCAGCAGGGCCAGGTGAGCGCCAGCTATGTCATCCATGTTCCGGAGATTCCAGCGCATGTCAACGCCAGCGCCCCCATCAACATCCCGCTCACCGCCAACTTCACCAACACGCTGTACAGCGGAATAACGATGGAGGACATCAACTTCGGTTTTACCGTCGCGATTGGGCCGCTACCTGTCTTGACCGGAACGATCGACTCCGTCACCCTTGCCCCGATCACGGCCACCGGTCCGGCGATTTCGTTCAACATCGGCGACCCCAAGGGGACGACGGTGGTGTCGATCCCCGCCACGGCCAGTCTCGGCCCCGTCGACTGGACCATATTCGACATCCCGGCGGTCACCGGCTTGTTCAACTCCACCAGCAGCCCGTCATCGGGTTTCTTCAACGGCGGCACCGGAACGGTATCGGGGATCGCGAATTTCGGCGGCGACATCTCCGGCTTCCAGAACTTCGGGACCTCGGCAGTATCGGGCTTCAAGAACGTCGGCTCGCTGCAATCGGGTCTGCTGAACATCGGCGACACCGTCTCCGGCCTGTTCAATACCGGCATCGGGACACCCGCCAATGTCTCGGGCGTGTCGAACATCGGCACCACCCTCACGGGCATCCTCGTCGACCAGGCGTCTGGAATGTCAACCTTCAGTTTGGGACTGGCCGACATCGGCCAGGCCAACGTGGGCTTCGGCAACACCGGCGACTTCAATCTCGGCTTCGCCAACCTTGGCGACGAGAACCTGGGCCTTGGCAACAGTGGATTCAACAATCTCGGCTTGGCCAACCTCGGCAACTTCAACGTCGGCTCGGCGAACCTGGGTGGCTACAACATCGGCTCGTCCAACCTCGGCGACTACAACGTCGGATTCGGCAACGCGGGCGGCTTCAATCAGGGCCTTGCCAACAGCGGCAACAACAACATCGGTATCGGGCTCACCGGCGACAACCAGCAGGGCTTCAATTTTGGTGGCGGCCTGAACTCCGGCACCGGCAACACCGGACTGTTCAACTCCGGCAACGCAAACTGGGGCATCGGCAACACCGGCGTCACCAATACGGGCGTCTTCAACTCGGGTCAGATCAACACCGGATTGTGGAATGCGGGCAACGTCAACACCGGAATCGGCAACCCGGGCAACTACAACACCGGAAGCTTCAACACCGGAAGCTTCAACACCGGAAGCTTCAACACGGCCGGTCTCAACCCGGGCGACTACAACACCGGCTACCTCAACAGCGGCAACTACAACACTGGTTTTGCCAACTCCGGCGACGTCAACACCGGCGCATTCATCTCGGGCAACTACAGCAACGGCTTGTTGTGGCGGGGCGACTATCAGGGCCTGTGGGGCATCGATTACGCGATCACCATTCCCGACACCGCCATCCCACTGAACCTGGATGTGCCGGTCTACCTCGACATCCCCATCACCGGCACACTCGGGGTCTTCACCGTCGACGGATTCACCATCCCGGCGTCCACCGTCGAATTGGACATCGTCGGCATCGGGTTCAAGGCCGTCCATGTCAGCGCGATCAAGTTCCCCAACCTCGAGCTGGGCCTACCCGCAATTGACATCAACATCGGTACCGGACCGGAACCGTTGATCCACATCGTCGGCACCGGCGGCCTGCTGCCGATCAAGATCCCGATCATCGACATTGCGGCCGCCCCCGGTTTCGGTAACTCCACGACAACTGCGTCCTCGGGCTTCTTCAACACCGGCAGCGGCACCGCCTCCGGGTTCGGTAACACAGGCGGCAACAATTCCGGGTTCTTCAACCTCGCTTCGGGCAGCTCCGGAATATCGGGCTACCAGAACCTCGGCGATCTGGTGTCGGGCATGTCCAACCTGGGCAACAGCGTCTCGGGCTTTTTCAACACGAGCTCCCTGGGCGTATCGATACCGGCCGACATCTCCGGCGCCGCCAACATCGGCACCAACATCGCAGGGTTCTTCAATGACAACCCAATCGGCAACCTGGGCATCGCCAACCTCGGCAACGGAAACATCGGCGACGGAAACATCGGCAGCAACAACGCCGGTTTCGGCAATGTCGGTGCCAACAACTTCGGCAGCGGCAATATCGGGAGCTTCAACTTCCTCTCCGGTAACCACGGGACATACAACTTCGGGCTGGGAAACCTGGGCGACTACAACGTCGGCCTGGCAAACCTGGGCGACTACAACGTCGGCTTCGGGAACGCGGGCAGTCTCAACCAGGGCTTTGCCAACACCGGCGACCACAACATCGGCATCGGCAACACTGGCAACAACAACATCGGCATCGGGCTCACCGGCGACAACCAGGTAGGTATCAACTTCGCCGGCGGGCTGAACTCCGGCACCGGAAATGCCGGCCTGTTCAACTCGGGCACCAACAACACCGGAATCTTCAACTCGGGCACCGGCAACACCGGCATCTTCAACTCCGGCACCGCAAACTGGGGCATCGGCAACTCCGGGACCGCCAATTCCGGCATCGCCAACTCGGGCAGCACGAACTGGGGCCTGTGGAACCCGGGCACCGGCAACACCGGCATCGCAAACGCAGGCGACTACAACACGGGTCTGTACAACGCCGACCACACCAACACCGGCCTGGCCAACCCCACCGACTACAACACCGGCTTTTTCAACACCGGCGACTACAACACCGGCCTGGCGAACGCAGGCAACTACAACACCGGTTTCTTCAACACCGGCGACTACAACACCGGCCTGGCGAACACGGGCGACGTCAACACCGGCGCATTCATCTCCGGCAACTACAGCAACGGCATGTTCTGGCGCGGGGACTACCAAGGGCTAGTGGGCGCCCACTACGAGATCTTCATTCCCGAATTCCCGGTGCTCAACTTCGATTTGAACATCCCGGTCGACATCCCGATCTACCTCGATCTCGGCAGCCTGGCCCTCAACGGCTTCACGATTCCCACCATCACGATCGACGCCCTGTCGATCACCGATTTCAAAATCGGGCCGATCACCATCCCGACCATCAAGGGCATTCTGCCGGTCATCGATATCAACATCGGCAACCCCGACGGTTCCAGCTCGATCCCCATCGCGATTCGCAGCGGCTTAGGACCCATCAGCATCGTCTTGCTCGACATCCCCGCGGCGCCCGGGTTCGGAAACTCGACCTCGGCCCCGTCGTCGGGCTTCTTCAACTCCGGCACCGGAACCGCCTCGGGCTTCGGAAACGTCGGCGCAAACAATTCGGGCTTCTGGAACACCGGCTTCGGCGACATCGGCAGTTCCGGCTTGCAGAACTACGGCCAACAACTCTCCGGCTGGGCGAACCTGGGCAACACCGTCTCGGGCTGGTACAACAGCAGCACGGCGGATCTTCCGACCGCGGCCAACCTCTCGGGCCTCTTCAACATCGGCACGGAGCTATCGGGGGTGCTGCGCGACTCGGCCGGCACGATCTTCAACGCGGGCCTGGGCGATTTGGGCCAGCTGAACCTGGGCAGCGGAAACGTCGGCGACTTCAACGTGGGCAGCGCAAACATCGGCAGCTTCAATGTCGGATTCGGAAACGTCGGCGCCGACAACCTCGGCAGCGGGAACATCGGCAGCGGCAATATCGGGTTCGGAAACGCCGGAGCGGGCTTGACGGAGGCGTTCAACAACATCGGCTTCGGCAACGTCGGCGACACCAACATCGGGTTCGGCAACACCGGCAATGGCAACCTCGGCTTCGGCAACACCGGCAACGGCAACATCGGCATCGGGCTCAGCGGCGACGGCCAGATCGGGTTCGGCCCGCTCAATGACGGCGTCGGCAACGCGGGCCTGTTCAACCTGGGCGACTTCAACACGGGACTGGCCAACGCCGGCAACGACAACCAGGGCTGGTCGAACACCGGAAGCAACAACATCGGGCTGTTCAACACCGGGGACAACAACGTCGGCATCGGGCTCACCGGCGACGGCCGAGTCGGGTTCGGGTCGCTGAGTTCGGGTGCCGGCAACACCGGCTTCTTCAACTCCGGGATCTCGAATGCCGGCATGTTCAACTCCGGCACCGGCAACGTCGGCTTCTTCAACTCCGGCACCGGCAACGTCGGCATCGGGAACATGGGTACCGGCGGCATCGGCATCGGTCTGCAGGGTGACAACCTGGTGGGCATCGGCGGCCTGAACTCGGGCAGCTTCAACGTCGGCCTCTTCAACTCCGGCACCGGCAATGTCGGCATCGGCAACTCCGGCACCAGCAACTGGGGCATCGGAAACTCCGGCAGCCACAACAGCGGCATCGGCAACACGGGCAGCTACAACACCGGCTTGTTCAACTCCGGTTCCTTCAACACCGGCATCGCCAACCCCGGCAATTTCAACACCGGCTTGTTCAACATCGGCGTCTTCAACACCGGCATCGCCAACCCCGGCGACTACAACACCGGCTTCTACAACACCGGTGACTACAACACCGGCCTGGCAAACATCGGCAACTTCGACACCGGCGCCTTCATCACCGGCAACATGGCCAACGGCGTCTTCTGGCGGGCCGACAGCATGGGGCAGCTGTCCGCCCACTACGCCATCACGGTCAACAGGATTCCGGCATTCATGACCATCGATGCCCCGGTCAACATCCCTATCACCGGCACCATCACCGACATCTCGATCCCGGCCGTGACCTTCCCGAAAGTGCCCGCCACGGGCAAGGTCGACCTCGCCATCATCAGTGGCACGGTCATCGCACCGATCGGCCCCATCACCATCCACGGTGGCGACGCGTCGGCCCCGTTGAACACACCCATCGTCATCGACTTCGGCACCCAACCGGCGTTGCAGCTCAATCTCGGTAATCCCGATGGTTCCACCGTCGTTCACGTCGGTGGCTACTTCAACTTCTGCCCCGGCCAGATTCCGCTCATCGACATCAAACCGGCCGCCGGCTTCTTCAACGCGACCACCGGCCCGTCGTCGGGCTTCTTCAACCTGGGCGACGGAAGCGCGTCCGACTTCGCCAACGTGGGTGCCAACAACTCGGGCATCTGGAACGTCGCCACCGCCGCCCTGGGCAACTCCGGCTTCCAAAACATCGGGTCGCAGCAATCCGGCCTGGCCAACCTCGGCAACGCCATCTCCGGTTTCCTCAACACCGGTGGCGCAACGCCGGCCAACCTCTCCGGATTCCAAAACATCGGCACCGACCTGGCCGGCTGGTACCGCAATGGGCCGGACGCAACGACCTTCAGCTTCGGCATCGCAAACCCCGGATTCTGGAACGTGGGCAGCGCCAACATCGGCAGCTACAACCTCGGAAACGCCAACATCGGCGATTCCAACTTCGGCTTCGGCAACCTCGGCAGCGCCAACCTCGGCAGCGCCAATCTCGGCGGCTTCAACCTCGGCAGCGCCAACATCGGCAGCTACAACTTCGGCTTCGCCAACACCGGCCCGGCGCTGTCGGACGCCATCGGCAACATCGGGTTCGGCAACACCGGAAGCTACAACATCGGGTTCGGCAACCCCGGCAACGGCAACCTCGGCTTCGCTAACACCGGCGACGGAAACATCGGGATCGGACTCGCCGGTGACACTATGACCGGATTCGGGGGCTGGAACTCGGGCAGCGGCAACATCGGCTTGTTCAACTCCGGCACCAACAACATCGGCTTCGGAAATTCCGGCACCGGCAACTGGGGGCATCGGCAACTCCGGCAGCTACAACACCGGCATCGGCAACACCGGCACAACTAACACCGGGTTCTTCAACTCCGGCATGGTCAACACCGGCATCGGCAACGCGGGCAACTACAACACCGGCTGCTACAACAGCGGCGACTTCAACACCGGCAGTTTCAACCCGGGCGACTACAACACCGGCGGCTTCAATCCGGGCAACTACAACACCGGCTACTTCAACGAGGGCAATTCCAACACCGGCCTGGCCAACTCCGGCAACGTCAACACCGGCGCGTTCATCTCGGGCAATTACAGCAACGGGTTGCTGTGGCGCGGCGATTACCAGGGCCTGCTCGGCTTCACCTACGAGTCCACCGTTCCAGCGATCCCGTGGAATATCGGGGTGCACTCCCAGGGAACGCCGGAGCCCTGGGTGCACTCCGACATCGACATACCGATTACCGGCGCGATCAACACCATCACCCAGGACATGTTCACCATCGCCGAATTCGAGATACCAATCAGTCTGGAGACCACGATCTGCCTGATCTATGTTCCGTTCGTCGGCTGTGTGCTGCACGTATCGGTCACCGTTCCGATTACCACCGAACACGTCGGGCCGTTCGTCATCGATCCCAGTGTGATCAACCCGCAAAGCCCGATAAACACGGCCATCACGGACACCATCGACTTCTCCGACGCGGGCACCGTCGGCCCCGCCACCTTCGGCTTCAACTGGCAGCAGAGCCCTGGATTCTTCAACTCGTCGGACACGCCGTCGTCGGGCTTCTTCAATTCCGGAGCCGGAGGCGCGTCGGGCTTGCTCAACGACGCCCAAGGGGCCGTCTCGGGGATCGGAAACGCCTTCTTGGAGAGTTCGGGATTCTTCAACGCGGGCGGCCCGGGACTGTCCGGCCTCCAAAACGTCGGCACGCTCGAATCAGGCTGGGCGAACTTCGGCAACTCGCTGTCGGGCATCTACAACACCAGCATTCTGAACCTGATGGCCCAGGCCTTTTTCTCCGGCTTGGGCAACACCGGCCATGAGCTTTCCGGCTTCCTGAACGACGCGATGGCGTAACGGCACCCGGACCCGCGATCGGGGACGTCGCTCAATCCACCTGCGGCACCGCCTGATCGGCCGCGCCTGCCGCAAGTTGGCCCAGCGGACAATTCGAGGTGCGGCAGCGGACAAAGCCGCATCGAATATCCCGCCGATTCCTGCCGAACCAATCCAAATCCAAAACGGACAAGACAAATCGGGCTAGCCTGGCCAGCAGAGAGTAGCCATTGGAAATTGTGAATAGGTTTCACATTTTGCTATGCGAATGGTTTTCGCATTTGCCGTGTGCGCGGGGAGTGTTATGAGACAGCTCGCCATCCGCCTAGTAGCGGCGAGTAGGCGTTTCCGATGAGTTTTGTGCTGTTGCCGCCGGAGATCAATTCGGCCCGGATGCACCTCGGTGCTGGGCCGGGGCCGATGCTGGCGGCAGCGACGGCCTGGGATGGGCTGGCGGCCGAGTTGTTCGCCGCGGCAAGTGCGTTCGGGGCGGTGACCTCCGGCCTGGCGGGCGGGTCTTGGCAAGGTCCGGCGTCGACCGCGATGGCCAGCGCCGCACAGCCCTATCTGGTGTGGCTGACCACGGCAAGCGCCCAGGCCGAGCAGGCCGCCAGTCAGGTCCGGGCGGCGTTGGCTTCTTTCGAAGCGGCGCTGGTGGCCACGGTCAGTCCGCCGGCTATCGACGCAAACCGCACCGTCCTGACCGCACTGGTGAATGCGAACGTGCTGGACCTGGCCGCGCCGGCGATCGCGGCCGTCGAAGCACAGTACGAGCAAATGTGGGCCCAGGACGTCGCCGCCATGCTCGGTTACCACGCCGGCGCCTCGGCGGCCGCCCCAGCATTGACGCCCTTTGCCAGGCCGCGGTCGCCGACCCGGTGAGCGCGCTGGGCCTGCCCAGCTTGGGCCTGGCCGCCGCGACCCCGTTGAACCTGGGGGCGGCCAACGTCGGCACATCCAATCTGGGCTTCGGGAACATCGGTAGCGGGAACATCGGAAACGGCAATAACGGTGATGGCAACCTCGGTGGCGGCAACCTCGGCAGCTATAACCTCGGTTGGGGCAACCTAGGCGGCGCCAACCAGGGCTTTGGCAACGCGGGCAGCAACAACCAGGGCTTCGCCAACACCGGCAGCTTCAACGTCGGCTTCGGCAACACCGGCAGCAACAACATCGGCATCGGGCTCAGCGGTGACGGCAAGATCGGGTTCGGCTCCTTGAATTCCGGGAGCGGCAACATCGGGCTGTTCAACTCGGGCACCAACAACATCGGCTTCTTCAACTCGGGCACCGGCAATTTCGGTGTGTTGAACTCGGGCAGCTACAACACGGGCTTCGGCAACTCGGGTGAGGCCAGTACCGGGGTGTTCAACCCGGGCAACGCCAACACCGGCTGGGCGAACACCGGCAACCACAACACGGGCAGCTTCAACGCCGGAAACACCAACACCGGCGGCTTCAACCCGGGCAACCTCAACACCGGCTGGGCCAATACCGGCGATGTCGATACCGGCGCATTCATCTCGGGCAGCTATAGCAACGGCCTGTTCTGGCAGGACGATTACCGGCTGCTCGGCATCGATCTCAAGATCAACTTCGGCGGAACCAGCGGCGACTACGCCGTCAGCATCCCCCTGGACAACACGTTCAGCGCCACCGTGCCCACCATCACCACCCCGGGCACCACCATTCCCAAGCAGACCTTCCTCAACGGGGGATACATCGGCCCCATCACCATCCCATCGATCACGATCGTCGGTCCCCCGATCAATGCCACCGTGGGCCCCGCAACGCTGGATCTGTCCCTTTCCTATGACGTCAGCCCCATCCAGCTGCAACTTCTCTACATCCCGCCGACCACGGGGCTTGGGAACACGAGCTCGAGCCCGTCGTCGGGATTCTTCAACCAGGGCGACGGCGGCTCGTCGGGCTTGTTCAACACCACCTCCGGCCCGTTCGGCGTCTCCGGGCTGCTCAATTACGGCGATCTGGAATCGGGCGCGCTGAACTTCGGCAACACGATCTCGGGCATTCACAACACCAGTGGGCTCGAACTCGCGACCCTGGAGCCGGCCCGGATATCGGGAGTCGGCAACATCGGCAGCGATCTGGCCGGTGTGTTTCGGGACGGCCCGGACGCGACCACCTTCAACGTGGGCGTCGGCAACGACGGCGGGCTGAACTTCGGTAGCGCAAACATCGGCGACTACAACTTCGGCAACGCGAACATCGGCAACCTCAACCTCGGCAGCGCAAACATCGGGTTCGGCAACGTCGGCGACTACAACCTCGGCAGCGGAAACCTCGGCAGCGCCAACATCGGCTTCGGCAACGCCGGTCCCGGGTTGACGGCCGCCTTCAACAACATCGGCTTCGGCAACACCGGCGACAACAACATCGGCTTCGGCAACACCGGCAACGGCCAACACCGGCGGCGCCAACCAGGGCGACTACAACACCGGCTGGTTGAACCTGGGCGATTACAACACCGGACTGGCAAACGTCGGCAACGTCAACACCGGCGCCCTGATCAGCGGCAACTACGACAACGGCATCTTGTGGAGATCCGACTACCGGGCGCAAGGCGGCTTCAGCTACGCGATTGGCCTGGTGCCCATCACCACCAGCCTCAACCTCAGCGTCCCGATAGACATCCCCATCAGCGCCACCGTCGGCAACACCGTGATCGAGGGCTTCACCATTCCGGAGATCCCGATCGGCGCGTACGGAGTGGTCAGCGGCAACATCGGGCCGGAAACCTTCCCGACCATCACGATTGTCGGTCCAACGATAGACATCGGCGTGGGCGGGACACAGTCCGTGTTCACGCCCAGCTTTGTTGTCGACACGGGGCTGGTCCAGGCGATCGTCCTCGACCTGCCTTCTGGCCCGGGAGTCGGCAATTCGACCAGCGTCGAGTCGTCGGGTTTCTTCAACTCGGGTGACGGTAGCGCGTCGGGCTTCGGGAACGGGGGCGGCAGCAACTCCGGCTTCCTGAACTTTGCCACCGACAGTCTCGGAAACTCCGGTTTCAAGAACTACGGCACGCTGGAGTCCGGCATCGCAAACCTGGGCAACAACGTTTCCGGTGTGTTCAACACGAGCGCGCTGGACCTGCTGACGGCGGCCAATGTGTCGGGTGTTTCAAACTTCGGCAGCAACCTTTCGGGCTTCTTCCTCGCCGGTGACTCTGCGGATCGAATCTTCAACGTGGGTGTGGCCAATGACGGCAGTTTCAACATCGGCAGCGCCAACCTCGGCGACTACAACTTCGGTCTCGGCAACGTCGGTAACACCAACTTCGGCCCCGGGAACCTCGGCAGCACCAACATCGGCGGGGCAAACATCGGCGACACCAACTTCGGCTTCGGCAACATCGGTAACAACAACTTCGGCTTCGGCAACTCCGGCGCCTCGTTGACCAACGGCAACCACAACATCGGCTTCGGCAACACCGGTGACGGCAACATCGGCTTCGGCAACATCGGCCTGTTCAACTCCGGCACCAACAACATCGGCCTGTTCAACTCGGGCAGCGACAACATCGGCATCGGGAACTCGGGCATCGGCAACGCCGGGCTGTTCAACTCGGGCAACTACGACACCGGCGTGTTCAACGCGGGCATCGTCAACACGGGCATCGGCAACGCCGGAGACTTCAACACCGGAACCTTCAACGCCGGCGACGCCAACACCGGCAACGCGAATTCGGGCAGCTACAACACCGGCGGCTTCAACTCGGGTAACTACGACACCGGTTGGGCCAACACGGGCGATGTCGACACCGGCATCTTCATCTCCGGCAACTACAGCAACGGCATCCTGGCAAGGGGCGACTACCAGGGCTTGGTCGGCGTCCCACTGTTCGACATCGCCGCCGCGCCGGGCTTCGGAAACACGACCACCAGCTACTCTTCGGGCTTCTTCAACAACGGTGCTGGCAGCGGATCGGGCTTCTTCAACTCCGGCACCGACGTATCGGGCTACGGAAACCTGGGCGCGGTGCAATCCGGCCTGGCCAACTACGGCAACAGCGTCTCGGGCCTGTTCAACACCAGCAGCCTGGACACCGCGACGGCGGCCTACGTCTCCGGCGTCGGAAATGCCGGCGCCAACCTTGCCGGGTTGTTCCGGGACTCCGCGGGCGGCACCACCCTCAACGTGGGCTTCGCCAACCTGGGCGTCCTGAACCTCGGTGCCGCCAACGTCGGCGACTACCACGTGGGCACCGCAAACGTCGGCGGCATCAACTTCGGTGGCGCAAACATCGGCGACCTCAACTTCGGCGCCGGAAACCTCGGCAGCACCAACTTCGGCTTCGGGAACCTGGGCAGCAATAACTTCGGCTTCGGCAACTCCGGCGTCTCGCTGGCCAACGGCAACCACAACATCGGCTTCGGCAACACCGGCAGCAACAACTTCGGCTTCGGCAACACCGGCGACGGCAACATCGGCTTCGGCAACACCGGTGACGGCAACATCGGAATCGGGTTAAACGGCGACGGCTTGCGCGGTTTCGAAGCCCTCAACAGCGGCACCGACAATGTCGGCTTGTTCAACTCCGGCACCGGCAACGTCGGCATCGGCAACTCGGGCACCGGAAACTGGGGCATCGGAAATTCGGGCAACTACAACACCGGCGTCGGGAACACCGGCGCCGCGAACACGGGCATGTTCAACTCCGGCATCGCCAATACCGGCGTGGCCAACGCGGGCAGCTACAACACCGGCAACCTCAACGCCGGCGACATCAACACCGGCTCGTTCAACACCGGTGTCGGCAATACCGGCTACTTCAATGTGGGCGACACCAACACCGGAATTGCCAACCTCGGCGATATCAACACCGGTGGTTTCAACTCCGGCAGCATGAACAACGGCTTCTTACTCAGGGGCGACGAGCTAGGCCAGCTGGGCTTCAACTACACGCTCAATATCCCGACTCTGCCCGTGGACCTGGATATTTATGCCAACTTCCAGACACCGATCAGCCTCGACGTCGGTGGAACGACCATCCACAGCTTCGACATTTCAGCGTTCACCATCTCCGGAAAGTACGGCTACTCGTACAAGGTCCTCGGAATCAAGTTCAACTACCCGTTCAAGTATTCCTTCGACATCCCCGCGATCACGATCCCGAGCATCCAGATCGGCGGGTCCAGCCAGAACTTCACGGTGGGTCCCCCGGCTCTCAATACCACCATCAATTTCGATGGCGGGCCACTGAACATCGCGGTCGACATGGACCCGGCGCCGGGCTTCTTCAACTTCACCAACAACGACTCGTCGGGATTCTTCAACTCCGGTAAGGGCTTCACGTCGGGGCTTGGCAACATCGGCGGCTACGACTCGGGTTTCCTCAACGGCGGCATGGATCCGTTCGGCTCCGGAAGCAGCCAGACCTCGGGCGTCTACAACTTCGGCGAGCTGCAATCGGGCCTGGTGAACGTGGGCAACACCGTCTCGGGCTTCTTCAACACCAGCAAGGTCAAAGACGCCGAAGCTTACATCTCGGGCTTCTTCAACACCGGATCCAACCTCTCCGGGTTCTTCAATACCGGCACCGGGCCGTAGCCCGGCGGGGTGTGGCGGAAAGCCGGCTCAGCGGGGCCGGCGCGGCTGCCACACGACCAGCGCCGTGCTCTTGGGCACCAGCGCCACCTCGCGGCGCTGCTTTGCCCGCATCGTCTCGAGCTCGTCGGCCATTTCCTGCAACCTCGACTGCAGCGCCTCGACCTGGTTGGTCAGCTCGATGATGCGCTTGATGCCCGCGAGGTTGACCCCCTCTTCCTGAGAGAGCTGCTGAACCTGACGCAGCAGATTGACGTCATGTTCCGAATAGCGGCGCCCGCCACCGGATGTCCGGCGCGGGCTGACCAGACCAAGCCTGTCATAGGTGCGCAGCGTCTGCGCGTGCATTCCGGCCAGCTCCGCCGCCACCGAAATCAGAAACGTTCGGGCTTCCCCTTCTCTCGAGTTCTTAGCCATCTAGCGATTACCTGCCCAACCGGCCCTGGGATCGAACCCACTGGACCGCTCGGCCGCCGCGTAGGCTTCCAGCGCCTCCTTGGCAGCCCCTTCCAAATTCGGCGGGACGGCCACCTTGACCGTGACGAGCAGGTCGCCGCTACCTCCGCTGCGTTTGGGCACGCCACGGCCGCGAACCCGCAGGATGCGCCCGTCGGCGGTGCCCTGCGGCACCTTGACACCGACGCTGCCGTCCAGCGTTGGCACCGAAAGCGTTGAGCCCAAAGCTAGTTCGGTGAAGCTGACCGGAACCGTGACGGTGAGGTCTTCGCCGTCACGGCCGAAGACCTGGTGCGGCCGCACGTGCACGGTGACATAGAGATCTCCCGACGGTGCACCGCGCAACCCGGCCTCGCCCTGCCCGGCCAACCTGATCCGCTGCCCGTCCTCCACGCCGGGTGGAATCCGGACATTGATGGTGCGGGTGCGGGTCGTGACGCCGGTGCCTTTGCACTCGTCGCAGGGGTGCTCGATGATCGAGCCGCTTCCCCGGCAATCGGTGCAAGGTTCGGAGAAACCGAACGCGCCCTGGTTGCGGTTGACCACACCCGCACCGTTGCAGTTGGGACACACCTTCGGGCTGGTGCCCGGCCGCGCGCCACTGCCGTGGCAGTTCGTACACGGCGCCGGACTGGTCAGCCGCAGTGGCATCGCCACGCCTTTGGCTGCCTCCACGAAGTCCAGTTCGGTCTCGGTCTCCAGGTCGTTGCCGCGGCGGGGCCGGCTCGGACGAGCGCTGCCGCCGCGTCCGAACAGGCCGCCGAACAAGTCGCCGATGTTGGTGCCCCCGGACCGGCCGGCGGCGTCGAACAAGTCATTGAGGTTGAACTCGGCGCCATCGGAGCCATATGCGGCCCCCCCTGTGAAGCCGCCGAAGCCACCCGTGTCGAAGCGGCGGCCCCCGAATCCGCCTCCCGCAAAGAGCCGACGAGTCTCGTCGTACTCCTTGCGTTTGGCCGGATCCGTGAGCACCTCTTTGGCCTCGGATACCGCCTTGTAGCGGTCCTCGGCCGACTTGTTCCCCGGGTTGCGGTCGGGATGATTCTCGGCGAGCAGCTTGCGAGCCGCCCGCTTGATCTCTTCAGGTGCGGCGTCGGAGGAGACGCCCAACTCCTTGTAGAAGTCCTTCTCGACCCATTCACGCTGGGCCATGCCGCGTCACCTCCTTACCTTCATGTCCATTTTTTGTTGTCGTCCTGATTCTGGGCCCTATTCAGCTGGGGCGTCGGCGTTATCGGCGGTGTCGGGTCGCCCGGCTTCGCCGCTATCGGCCGGCTGCTGAGTGGATCCCGCTTCGGAGGTGTCGTCGGCAATCGTTTCGACGACCGCGACCAGCGCGTTTCGCAACACGTGCTCACCGAGCTGGTAACCCTGACGCATGACGGTGCCGATCACCGGTTTGGCGTCCTGCCCGCCGTCGCCCTCGTGTTGCACGGCCTCGTGGAGCACGGGGTCGAAGTCCTCGCCCTCGGCGCCAAACGACTTGAGCCCCAGCCCGGTCAACACACTCATCATCTTGTCGGCGACCGCCTTGAGCGGACCGGAATCCAGGTCCCCGTGTTTGCGCGCCCGTTCGATGTCGTCGACGGCATGCAGCAATTCGCTGACCACCGAGGCCTTGGCCCGATCCGCGGCGGCCTGCTGATCGCGCAACGCCCGCTTGCGGTAGTTGGCGAAGTCAGCCTGCACGCGTTGCAGATCGGCGGTCAGCTCGGCGACTTTGGCGGCCGAACTGTCCGCGCCCGCCGGAGGCGTCCCTCCCGGCGTATCGCCGGGAGGGACGTGCCGGACTTCACCGGTCTCGGGATCGACCCGCCGCTTGTCGGTAACAGTTACCTGTTCCTGTGGATTGCCCTCGCTCACTTGGACTCCTGGTCGTCGTCGACCACCTCCGCGTCCACCACGTCGTCGGCGCCGGGCTCGGCACCGCCGGGTTGGCCGCCGGGTGCGCCTGCAGCCGCCGCGTCAGCCTGGGTGGCTTCGTAGATGGCCTGCCCCAGCGCCTGCGACTCCTGGCCGAGCTTCTCCATCGCCGACTTGATTGCGGCAATGTCGGTGCCGGCCAGCGCCGACTTGGCTTCCGCCACGGCTGCATCCACCTTGTTGAGCGTGTCCTCGGGAACCTTGGACCCGCCCTCGGCTTCGCGCTGTTCCTTGACGAACTTCTCCGTCTGGTAGACCAGCGTCTCGGCCTGGTTGCGGACGTCGGCTTCCTCGCAACGCTTGTGGTCCTCGGCGGCGTGCGCCTCAGCGTCCTTGATCATCCGGTCGATCTCGTCCTTGGACAGGCCCGAGCCTTCCTGGATTCGGATGGTGTTCTCTTTGCCGGTGCCCTTGTCCTTGGCCGTGACGTGCACGATGCCGTTGGCGTCGATGTCGAAGGTGACCTCGATCTGGGGCACACCGCGCGGGGCCGGCGGGATGCCGGTCAGCTCGAAGGACCCGAGTAGCTTGTTGTGCGCGGCGATCTCGCGTTCACCCTGATACACCTGGATCTGCACCGACGGCTGATTGTCGTCGGCGGTGGTGAAGGTCTCCGACCGCTTGGTCGGGATCGTGGTGTTGCGCTCGATCAGCTTGGTCATCACGCCACCCTTGGTCTCGATACCGAGCGACAACGGCGTGACGTCCAGCAGCAGAACGTCTTTCACCTCACCCTTGAGCACACCCGCCTGCAGCGCGGCGCCCACGGCAACCACCTCATCGGGGTTGACGCCCTTGTTGGGCTCCTTGCCGCCGGTGAGCTCCTTGACCAGTTCGGTGACCGCCGGCATACGGGTCGAGCCGCCGACGAGCACCACGTGGTCGATGTCGGACACCGAGATGCCGGTGTCGGCGATGACCGACTGGAACGGCTTGCGGGTGCGGTCCAGCAGGTCTTGCGTGATGCGCTGGAACTCGGCGCGGGTCAGCTGCTCGTCGAGGAACAGCGGGTTCTTGTCCGCGTCAACGGTGATGTAGGGCAGGTTGATCGAGGTGCTCTGCGAGCTCGAGAGCTCGATCTTGGCCTTCTCGGCGGCTTCCCGAAGCCGCTGCATGGCCATCTTGTCCTTGGTCAGGTCGATGCCGCTGGTGCCCTTGAACTTGTCGACGAGCCACTCGACAACGCGGTCGTCCCAGTCGTCGCCGCCCAGGTGGTTGTCACCCGAGGTGGCGCGCACCTCAACCACACCCTCGCCGATCTCCAGCAGGGAGACGTCGAAGGTGCCACCGCCGAGGTCGAAGACCAGGATGGTCTGTTCCTTCTCGCCCTTGTCCAGGCCGTAGGCCAGCGCGGCCGCGGTCGGCTCGTTGACGATCCGCAGCACATTGAGGCCGGCGATCTGACCGGCATCCTTGGTGGCCTGACGCTGGGCGTCGTTGAAGTACGCCGGGACGGTGATCACCGCGTCGGCGATGTCCTCACCTAGGTAGGCCTCGGCGTCGCGCTTCAACTTCATCAGCACGCGGGCACTGATCTCCGGCGCGGTGTACTTCTTGTCATCGATCTCGATGGACCAGTCGCCACCCATGTGGCGCTTGACCGAGCGAATAGTCCGGTCGACGTTGGTCACCGCCTGGTTCTTGGCGGGCTGGCCGACCAGCACTTCACCGTTACGAGCGAACGCCACGACGGACGGAGTCGTCCTAGAGCCCTCAGAGTTGGCGACGACGACAGGGTCGCCACCTTCTAGAACCGCGACGACGGAGTTGGTGGTCCCGAGGTCGATACCGACCGCACGAGCCATAGTGATTCCTCCTGAGTAGGTAGATCTTGTTACTGCACTATACTGAGTGAACCCCGCTCAAGCCTGCTCCGGCCGCAGCAAGGCTGTCAACCTCAAGGTTGAGTATGGTTCGCTCAACTTGTCGAACATGTTAACGCCGGTCCTTCGCGTCTTGTTCCCGGGGGTACGCACTCCCCCATCCGGCCCGCCGCAGCGCATGGTCGGAGTGAGCCCAGATGGCGAAATGTTCCGTACCGGTTAACGCTGGGCCATCAGCGCAATCGTGCGCTAGCCTGACACCCATCCGTTGCTTGGGGGTGTTCGCGTCGACGCGTTCCGGGAAGCCATGACAGCAGGAGCTTGATGCCACCGCTAGACACCGCCGCGACCGCGAGACTCACCCGCGAAGACAGGGGCTATCACAAGTCCCTCAAGAACCGCCAGCTGCAGATGATCGCGCTCGGCGGGGCGATCGGGACCGGACTCTTCCTCGGCGCGGGCGGTCGGCTCGCATCCGCAGGACCCGGCTTGTTCCTGGTCTACGGGATCTGCGGCTTCTTCGTCTTCTTGATCCTGCGAGCCCTGGGCGAACTCGTCCTGCACCGCCCCTCGTCAGGATCTTTCGTGTCCTACGCCCGCGAATTCTTCGGCGAGAAGGTGGCCTTCGTCGCGGGCTGGATGTACTTCCTGAACTGGGCCATGACGGGGGTCGTGGACACCACCGCGATCGCCCACTACTGCCATTACTGGAAAGCGCTGCAATTCGTCCCGCAGTGGACATTGGCGCTGGTCGCGCTAGTGAGCGTGTTGTTGATGGACCTGATCTCGGTCAAGCTCTTCGGCGAGCTGGAATTCTGGGCAGCCCTGATCAAGGTGATAGCGCTGGTGATATTCCTGATCATCGGGTCGATCTTCCTAGCGGGAGGCTTCCACGTCGACGGTCAGGAAATCGGGCTAGGGCTGTGGCGTAGCCACGGCGGATTCTTGCCGACCGGCCTGGTGCCGCTGGTGCTGGTCACTTCTGGGGTGGTGTTCGCCTATGCCGCCATCGAATTGGTCGGTACCGCCGCCGGAGAGGCGGCCGAGCCCGAGAAGATCATGCCGCGTGCGATCAACTCGGTGGTGTTCCGCATCGGGCTTTTCTATATAGGGTCGACAGTTCTGCTGGCCCTGCTGCTGCCCTACACGGCTACCGCGAACACGTCAGCCCGTTCGTGACGTTCTTTTCCAAGGTCGGAATTGAGGGCGCGGGCAGCGTGATGAACATCGTCGTGCTCACCGCCGCTCTCTCGAGCCTGAACGCCGGCTTGTATTCGACGGGCCGGATCCTGCGATCGATGGCCATCAACGGCAGTGGCCCTAAATTCACCGCGCCGATGTCGAAGAATGGGGTGCCGTACGGCGGAATCCTGCTGACCGCCGGGATCGGCATGTTGGGCATCGTGCTCAACGCCGTCAAACCCAGTCAGGCCTTCGAGATCGTGCTGCACATCGCGGCGACGGGGGTGATCGCCGCCTGGGCCACCATCGTTGCCTGCCAGCTGCGCTTCCACCGGTTGACCATCAGCGGCGTGCTGCAGCGGCCGAGTTTCCGGATGCCGTTGTCCCCCTACAGCGGCCGGATCACGCTGGCTTTCCTGGCGAGCGTGCTGATTCTGATGCTGTTCGACGAGACCTACGGTCGCTGGATGCTGGCCGCCATCTTGGTGGGTGTCCCCGCGCTGGTCGGCGGTTGGTATCTGGTTCGAAACCGGGTAAAAGTGGCCGCCCGCGATACCCTCGAACCGGCCCAGCCGGAGAGTGGTCACACCGGTTTACCCATGTGATGCCCGCTGGGCTCCACCAGCCGGCACGTCCGTCGTGGCCACCGCCGGTAGACACGGGCATCCCCGCAACGCCGAAGCCGCGCCCACCGACGGCGCGGGGAATATTTGACCTTGGCAAGAACGCGAGCGCCCGCGGCGTCATCGGCTAACTGGCGACCTATCGTGATTTCGTCGACATGATCGACGGGAGATCGTTATGTCGTTTGTGGTTGCCACGCCGGAGATGTTGGTGGGGGCGGCGACGCAGATGGAGCGCATCGGCTCGGCGCTGGGCGCGGCCAATGTGGTGGCGGCGCCAGCGATCACGAGCGTGGTCGCCGCCGCCGAAGATGAGGTTTCGGCAGCCATTGCGTCGTTGTTCTCCGAGTGCGCCCAGGCTTACCGGGTGGTCAGCATCCATGCAGCGGAGTTTCATGGCTCGTTCGTGCAGGCCGTGAAGTGCGCAGCGGAACGGTATCAAGCCGCTGAGGCCGAGTTCTACGCCCTGCTTGCGACCCGGCAAGCCGAGCGCGCGTCCCTTCCGAGCCCGCAACCAGACCCCAATCACGCCAGCCCCGCCGGTGGCGGCGGCTAGCGCCCACGAACCAGGTCAGACGGGTCGGTCAATGTCGCTGCCGCTGGCCAGATCAAGACAGTCAACGTTTTCGACGTCTCGCCGGGCAGCCAGGTAGGCGGCCGCGCCATGGTCGCCGGTCATGCGGGCCAGTATCTCCGGCCAGTGACGGCGGGCGATAACGACGGGGTGGCCGGGGCGATCCCCGAAGTACGCCCGCGCCAGACCGCTACTTGATCCCAACGCACGACCAACAACTCGTGCTACTACCGCCGCATCGACATCGGGTGTATCGATCACGTGCAATACGGCGTAATCGGCCTTCATCCGGTCGGCCTGCACCAAGCCGGCGCGAACCGACGCACTCAGGCCCTGCCGCCAATCCGGGGCGGTGACGGCGGTGACGCCCGAGGGAACGGCCGCCGGGGCCGCGCCCAGCACCACCACCACATCGGCACAACCGCCGCCGCGCAGCGCGGCCACCGCGGTCTCCAGCCAACCCTCAACCAGAACTTTCGGCTTCCCGTAGCGCCGGCCGGCCCCCGCGGCCAGCAACACCGCTACGACGCGGGTCAGCTCGCACATCGCCGGCGACTGTCAACTCCGATCACCACCACACCGCCCATGATGTCATCGCGCCCCCAACCTGCGACGGCACGCGCAATGGCGACTATCGACTACGGCAACAACACTCTCCTATGATGACATTGATCTTCTCATTGGGCGACAATCGGACGGAGCGGCATGACCCAGGACATGCAAGAGGCCCCCGCACCCCGGTACGCGGGGACCCGCGTACCGCGCGTTGAAGACGGCCGGCTGCTGACCGGTCACGGCAGCTTCGTCGACGACATCTCGCGGCCCGGCATGCTGCACGCCTGCTTCGTCCGCAGCCCCTTCGCCCACGCCCGGATCAACGGCATCGACACCACCGCGGAACTGGCTCTACCCGGCGTGCACGCGGTATTCACCGCGGCCGACCTCAACGCGGACGTCAAGGAGGCCTGGCACGCCGTCGCGGGCAGGGATGTTGCGGACACACCCCGACCGCCGCTGGCCGAGCGGGACGCGAAATTCGTCGGGGACCCGGTTGCTCTGGTCGTCGCCGAGAGCCGCTATGTCGCCGAGGATGCGATCGAGCTCGTCGACATCGACTACGAACCGCTGCCCGCGATCACCGATTTCACCCGAGCCCAATCGTCGGATGTGCTGGTGCACGAGAGCTACCCCGACAATGTCGCGGGTGGCCTGGCCGGGGCGCCACCCGACGAGCAGACCTTCGCCACATCGCCGTGCGTCGTGACCGAGAACATCTACCAACAGATGTACGCGCCGGTCCCGATCGAGACCCGCGGGCTGGTCGCCGAATGGGCGCGCGCCTCCGAAGAACTCACCCTCTGGGCTTCCACCCAGACGCCCCATGAGCTCCGGGCATTCTGCGCACGCCTGTTAGGCATTGCCGCACAACGGGTTCGAGTCATCATGCGCGATACCGGCGGCGGCTTTGGCCAGAAGGTCGTCCCGATGCGCGAGGACATGTGCATCATGCTGGCGGCCCGCAAGGTACCCGGGGCGCTGAAGTGGATCGAGGATCGGCGCGAAAACCTGATGTCGGCCGGGCAAGCCCGCCACGTTGACGGCACCGCACGGATGGCCTTCGACAGCGACGGCAACATCCAGGCGGCCGATGTCGACTTCATCATGGACATCGGCGCGTATCCGACGCCGTATCCGGTGTTGACCACGGCCGCCATCGGAATGTTCTTCCCTGGGCCATACCGGATACCCAAAGCCAGCTTCAGCTACAAGACGGTCTTCTCCAACACCAGCGGGTTGGCCGCTTACCGAGGTCCCTGGCAATACGAAACGCTGGCGCGCGAGATCCTTCTCGACATCGCGGCCCGCAAGATGGGTATCGATCCGATCGAACTGCGCCGGCGCAACCTGCTGCGGCGCGAAGAAATGCCCTACGTCAACCCCAACGGCATGCCCTACGACCACGTCGCCCCGATCGAGACGTTCGAACAGGCCGTGAAAATCCTTGATTACGAAGGCTTTCGTCGCGAACAGCGAGAGGCGCTGGCACACGGCCGATACCTCGGTCTCGGGCTTTCGGCCTACATCGAGCCAACCGGCGCCGCCACCGGCCATCTGGCCACCGAAGGGGCCACAATTCGCATGGAACCGACCGGCAAGGTCAACGTCTACGTCAACGGCGGGTCAAGCGGAAACAGCCTGGAAACCACCGTCATTCAGTTGACCGCCGACGCGCTCGGCGCCGATATCGACGACGTGGCCACGATCCAGGGCGATACCGCGATCACGCCCTACGGCGCCGGGACCCAAGGCTCCCGTAGCGGCCCGATGACCGCCGGAGCCGTCAACGAGGCGGGAAAGATCCTGCGCGAGAAAATCGTGGCGCTGGCCGCGCACCACCTCGAGGTGGCCGAATCCGAAGTGGAGTTGGCGCATTCGAAAGCAGCGGTGCGCGGCGATCCGGCAAGGCAGGTGACCTTTGGCGAGCTGGCCTATACCGCCTACTACTCGCCGCAGCAGTTGCCGTCAGCGATGTCGACCGAGTTGGAGGGGACCGCTCGGTTCAAGTCGCCCAATCCCATTCACTGGGCCAACGCAACACACGCCTGCACCTGCGAAGTCGATACCCAGACAGGCAAAGTCACGTTGCTGCGCTACGTGGTCAGCGAAGACGTGGGACCGATGATCAACCCCGCGGTGGTAGAGGGGCAGATCGCCGGCGGCACGGTGCAGGGCATCGGTGGCGCGTTGATGGAAAACCTCGCCTACGACGACGACGGAAACCCCCTGGCTACCACGTTTGTCGACTACCTGCTGCCGACCGCCACCGAGGTCCCACCGATCGAGTACGGCCACGTCGAAATACCCGGCCCGGGGCCGGGCGGCTACAAGGGCGCCGGCGAAGGCGGGGCGATCGGTTCCGCGCCTGCGGTCATCAACGCCATCAACGACGCCCTGGCACCGTTGGGGGTGACCGTCACCCGGTTGCCGGCCAGCCCCGCATCGGTGGCCTCGCTGCTGGCCGGAGCGTCCCGATGAAGCCGGCGTCGTTCGACTATCACCGCCCCGATACAGCCGAGGAAGCCGTGGGCCTCCTGGCCGAATTGGGTGAGGACGCCAAGATTCTGCCGGGCGGGCAGAGCCTGGTGCCAATGCTGTCGATGCGCCTGGCCTTCTTCGACCATCTCATCGACATTTCCCGGTTAGGGGAACTGCAGGGAATCCAGCTCCGCGACGATCAACTGTGGATCGGCGCGGGGACTCCAGACAGCAAGGTGGGGACCAATTCCCAAGTGCACCAGTCGATTCCGCTACTAGCCCGGGCAACCCCCTACATCGGGCACTTTCAGATCCGCAACCGAGGCACGTTGGGTGGTTCGATCGCGCATGCCGATGCCGCGGGCGAATACCCGACGGTGGCGCTCACCCTCGATGCGGTCATGGAGGTGCTGTCACCGCGCGGACACCGCGAGATCCCCGCAGCGGAGTTCTTCACCGGGCTCTGGGAGACCGCGATGGAGCCCGATGAGGTGCTCACCGGGGTCCGCTTTCCCACCTGGACGGGTAAGTCCGGCTTCGCGATGCGGGAATTCTCGCGCCGGCACGGCGACTTTGCGATCGCCGGCGCGGCGGTCGCCGTCCGACTCGACGACGAGCACCGGGTATCGCGCTGCGCGATAGGGCTACTCGGCCTGGGCCCTACCCCTCGGCGGGCGACGGCGGCGGAGGCGGCCGTTCTCGGCAAGCCGATCGACGAGCTGGTACCCGAGCAGATCGGCCAGAGCGCCATGTCCGGCCTGGATGACATTGCGTCCGATCTGCAGGGGTCAGCGTCCTACCGCGCCCAGGTGGGTGCGGTCATGACGGCCCGCGCCTGGTCGCGGGCCGTCCAGGAAGCGAACGCGGAGACCGCCCATGCATGAACGATCAGTCCAGTTGTCAGTCAACGGCAGTCGCGTTGCCGCCAGGGTCGAACCGCGGATGACATTGGCCGACTTTCTACGGGAGAAGTGCGGACTCACCGGTACCCATCTGGGCTGCGAGCACGGGGCGTGCGGCGCCTGCACGGTGTTGGTGGGAGGCGATGCCGTGCGCTCGTGCCTGCTGTTCGCGGTGCAGGCGGACGGGGCCGACGTGACGACGGTGGAGGGCATCGCGTCAGCTGACGGCGAGCTCTCGCCGGTGCAGTCGGCTTTGCGGGAGTGCCATGGACTTCAGTGCGGCTTTTGCACCCCTGGTTTCGTCGTGTCGATAACCGCGCTGTTGCGCGACAATCCCGATCCCACCGACGAGCAGATACGTGAAGGCCTGTCCGGGAATTTCTGTCGTTGCACCGGCTACCAGGGCATTGTCGCGGCTACCCGACGGGCCTCGGAGCTGATGTCGCAATGATGGGCTGGTCCCAAGGTGCGTCACTGCGGTGACTTGCGTTCGCTCGTGCGTAATCTGAATTCTGATATCTGGATTTCTCGGGGAGTAACGCGTGCGTTTACCGCAAAAAACACGGTGGGGCCTGCTGGCCCTGTCGGCTGCTGCTGTGCTGGCCGCCGGGTGCGACGCCACCATCGACGGCAAGCCGATCGCTACTCCGGGAGCGGGGCCAACCGAGCCGTCTTTTCCGACGCGCCGACCAACGACGTCGCCGCCGACCAGCACGTCACCCAGCCAGCCCACGTCGCCGGCCAGCCCGACCTCGCCCGCCGGCGCCATCCCGTTGCCGCCCGACGACAACGGTTATGTCTTCATCGAGACCAAATCCGGCCAGACACGCTGCCAGATCAACCACGACAGCGTGGGCTGCGAAGCGCCGTTCACCAATTCCCCTATCAAGGACGGGGAGCACGCCAACGGTGTGCACATCACCTCAGCCGGCAACGTGCAGTGGGTGCTGGGCAACCTCGGCGCGATCCCGACCGTCACCATCGACTACAAGACCTATGACGCGCAAGGCTGGATCATCACCGCCACCACCGACGGCACCCGCTTCCAGAACAACGGCACCGGGCACGGCATGTTCGTCAGCATCGACAAGGTAGAGACGTTCTGACCTGACTGGCGCCGCGGCGTCAGTACCATCGGTTCCGTGGCACGCTACGACCCACCTGACGACTTCCACAGCCAACCGACCCAATACGGCGGCTACCCAGCGGGCGGAAGGCCGCCGGCCGGTGCCCCACCGTCGCGGCCGGCCGGCCCGCAGTCCGGGCCACCCCCGCAGGCCCCGCCGGGCCCCGATTCACCCAATCCGTCCGAGCAGTTCGCATCCGCTGAGGGCTACGACCAGGAGAAGCCGGAGGCCGAGCCCAAGCCGTGGTATCGCAATCCGGTGACGCTGACCGGCTGGGCACTGCTGGTCATGATCCTGATCGCGCTGATCGTCTACGGCATCATCGAGCTGATCAGCGACCGGCAGGGCACCGGCAACCCGAGCACGACGACGCCTTCCACCACCACGTCGACCACCACCGCCGAGACGGCCACCACAACCCCGCCGACCACCACGACGACGACGGTCGCGCCGGCCACTACCCCCCGGGTCCAGCCGCCACCCCAACAACCCACGCATCCCCCGACGCATCGCTTCCCGCATCTGCCGCCGCTGCCGTCTGTGATCACCATCCCGGGAGTGCCGACGACGATCACCCTGCCGCCCCACCTGCCCTAGCCGTCAATGCCCAGGCCGACCGGCTAGAGACGCAATTGAGCTACCGTCCGGTAACGAACCGCGTTGCTGCGGGGTCGGGCTGACCGCAGCGGCTACCATCAGCGGCCGTGGCAAGGCACGATCCGCCGGACTACGGCGCCGGTGATCCAACCGCGTACGGCAACTACGGCTACGGCGACCAAGGTGGCGGCTACGGCCAACAGCCACCGCCCGAACCCACCCCGGGGTGGCGCAAGCCCCTGGCGTTGGCGGGTTGGGGCGTGTTGATCGCGGTCCTGATCGGGCTGATCATTTTCGGCATCATCCAGCTTGCCCATGGTCGCCCCACCCCCGCGTCGGTAACCAAGACGGTGACCGCCACCATGACCACCACGACGCCGACCACCACCACGGCGCCGACCAAGACGACCACCACAACCACCACCACGACGCCGACCACCACCACGACCACCACAACCACCACCACGACGACAACCACCACCACGACGCCGACCACCACCACGACGACCACCACGGCGCCGACCACCACCACGACGACCACGACAAACCCGATGCCCCCCGGAGCGATGCCAACTTTCCCTTCGCAGCTCACGCCGTCGATACCCACCGTGATCAATTTGCCGCCGGGCCTGTGAGCCGATTTCGCCGCATCGGCGGCGGTTATGGTGGGGAACGGCCAGCGGCCAGCGATCGCTGGCAAAGACAAGGGACACAGGGGTGTGGGATATGAGCGAGTCGCTCGGGCTGTCGATCGGGGTGGCCAACCTGGTCGCTACCCGGGCAGGCGGCGCCCCGCTGCGACGTGCATCGGTGTTGCATCTATTTCAGCACCAAGCGGCCGAAGTCGGTCTGCCAGAGGAAAACCCCGGTCTCGCCGGCGCTGGCCTAGTGCTACGGGGATTCGTCGAACGAGTTGGGGACCAGTCGCCGCTGATCGCGGCCGACGGCACCAAATACCTCGGCGAGGCGCTGGCCGTGCAAGCCCTGAGCGCGTTGGCGCGCACGGTCGGCTACGGTTCGCCGGTCACAATCGCCGCACCCGCGTATTGGTCGGGGGCTCAACTTGGCGCGTTGCGCGGGGCGTTGCTGACCGAGCCGGCCTTGGCGCCCAACGGTGTTGCTGCGGCGGTGGTCTCGGATGCGGCGGCCGCACTGGCAGCGCTGCGGCCCACACCGGGATTCCCGGCCAGCGGCGTGGTGGCGCTGTGCGATTTCGGCGCCGGCGGCACCAGCGTAACGCTGGCCCAAGTTGGTTCGAGTCTTCAGCAGATCGGCCCGACCTTCCGGTACCGGGAGTTCTCCGGCGACGAGATCGACCAACTCATCTTGAGTCATCTCCTGACGGTCACCCCCGGTATCGACAGCGCCGAGGTTTCCGGTACGGCGACCAGCATGGGGTCGGTCACGCTTCTGCTCGGCGGGTGCCGGTTCGCCAAAGAACACCTGTCGGCGGCGCCGGTGGCCACCATCGCAACGGGCGCGGCGGGGCAGCCGGGTGCCGATATCAGGTTTTCCCGCAACGAGCTTGAACAGCTCATCACCCAACCCCTGGACCGATTCATCGGCTCGGTCGAAGACATGCTGCAGCGCAGCGGAGTGCCACGGCCCAGCCTGGCCGCGGTGGCGGCCGTGGGCGGAGGCGCTGCCATCCCGCTGATCGGCAACCGGCTGTCGGAACGCCTGCAGGTACCCGTATTCACCACGGCACAACCGATATTCAGCGCGGCCATCGGCGCGGCGATGCTCGGCCAAGATCAATCGTCGGCCGGTGCTCCCACCGGCGCCGGGCCCGCGGTCGACATGCCAACCAACATTGTCGGCGCCGCCGGCACGATCGGCGCCATGACCGAGGTCTCGCCCACAGCGTGGGCGAACCAGGCCGGCAGTGCGGCGGCCTCCGAATCCGCATCTGACAACGCCAAATCGGCGACATATCGAGCCCTCGCCTGGTCCCAGGACGCGGACACCGGCAACGAACCGGTGCCCTACACCGGCCCCGACGCCACCGGCGAATACGGCCGGGAGCCAGCCACCGACTACGCGCCCCGCTACGACTACCCCGATCAGGACCGCTACGCCGAAGCCGCCCCCTTGCCGTGGTACAAACGCGCGGCGGTGGTGTTCAGCCTGGCCGCGGCCGGGCTAGCCATCTTGGTCGCGGTGGTGTTGGGGCTGACGCTGGGCACGTCCAACAACAAGCCGGTCAACACCACGGTTCCGGCGCCCCCACCGGAACCCATCACGACGACGATCTTGGGGCCCAACAGCAGCCCCACCGTGACCGTGATAACCCCGACGCCGCCCTCCACGACCAACCACCACGACGACGACCACGACCACGCCCCCGACCACCACGACCACCCAGCCGAACCCACCACCCGAACCACGACCACGCAGCCAACGACCACCGCCCCGCCGACCACCACCCAACAACCGTCGACGACGACGGCCGCGCCCATCACGCCGACCACCGAGGCGCCAGGGGCCTAGCCGGTCAGCGGCGTGCGGCGAACTCCTCCACCATCGCCTCGGCGCTGCGCACCGCGGCGCGGCAGGCTCTGGTGGTGAATGGGTCGTTGAGCGGATGATCCGCACGCCGGCGCCAGCGTTGCGCCGCGGCGAAAGCGGCCCGCGGACCGTCGTGCCGGTGCTGCGGATCCAACCCCAACCGGGCGGCGGGACTGGTGCCTGAGCCGCCAATGATGCGCCGCAGCGAGACGAGTTCTTCGTCATTCAATGTCGTTGCTTGCGAAGGCAACAGGCTCAGCACACGCAGTTCCTCAAAGGCGTGTGTGTCGGCCAGCAGTGGATCGATATCGGCGATCACGTACGGCGTCGCCATGACCGGGTGCGCCTGCACGAACCGGCGCAGCGAGACCAGCGCCGTATGCGCCTTGAGCATGTCTGAGCGCTGCGCGAACTGCTGATCGATCACCTCCCGCAGGGCCACCAGCCCACTGCGTTCGAGCAGTTCGGCGGCCAGCCCAGCCGAATCCGCGATCCCCGCCGCCAGGCCGGCGATCGAGATACGAATTCCGAACATGCCAAACCGCTCCAACAGCTGCGCGCGGGTGCCCGCGTCCACCGGCAACGGACTATCCGGCCGGACAAAGCGATCCACGCTGAGCAGTGCCTTGTTGAGTTCGGTGCTGTCGGCGCCGGCCAGCTTCTTCAGCGCCGCGAATTCACTCTGGCGCAGCGTGCGTGCGGTGAGCGCGAGCAGTCCGGATACCGGCACCACGGCCTGACAGATGCCCGTTTGACTCAGCTCGGCGGTGAATCGCTTCGCCACGTCTTGGGCCGAGGACATGGCATCGATCCGGCCCGCACCGATCTCATCGGCCCGTGAGGCGACCCCAATGATGCCCAGCGCTCCCGCCGAGTCCCCCACCCAGCCGCCAATCTGTTTGAGCAGCGCGATATCCGCGGCGTTGAGGGTTCGCAGCAGGAAGACCACGGCATCCACCCTGGGCACCCCGTCCGCGGGCACCAACAGCCGCAACGTGCGTTCGGAGGTATCCCGGTTCAGCGACGACGTTCCGGGGGTGTCGATGACCGTGGTATTGACGAGTTCTTCTGCTGGCCATTCGACGTCCAAATCCGCGATCTCGGCCGGGTTGAGCCGGCGCAGATCGAAGCTGAGACCATCCCGGTGGGTGATGGGCACGTTGACGCGGCGCCCGCCACGGTGGTTGGCCCCCACCCTGGGAGTCGGGCCGTGCCGGAACCCGGTGACGATACGGGTGGCCTCGGTGGCGTCCGTCGGCGCGATATCGTCGCCGACCAACGCGTTGACGAGCGTGGATTTGCCCGCCTTGAGGGTGCCGGCCAGCGCGATGCGGATCGGTTCGCTCAGCCGGGCACCAATGCGGTCGAGTTCGTAGAAGACGTCCGCGCGCTGGCGGTAGGCCGGCTCACCACGGTAGGCCTGAATGGTTCCGCCCAGAATTGCGCGGACCCGATCGCTGGTGCTCACGCTCGTCCTAGGTTCGCCCGGGGGCTCAATTTCAGCAGGTTGTCGGTGACCTGGCCGAGGATGTTGCGCTGTCGCTCGAGTTCGCGAACCCTGTTGTCGCGCTCGGCTTCTTCCAAGTGCGAGGCGGTGACCGTGGCCTGCAGCGATTCGTTCAACGACCGAGTGATCTCGTTCGCGATTTCGCGGTAGTGGTCACGCAGGGTCCGCTGGATCATCTTGAGACGGTCGCGCGATTCCTTGCCAACCACGAACGAGACATCGTCGACGAAGCGCCGCACGTTGGTCTTGGCCTCAGCACGCGCGCGCAGCAGCCGATTTTCACGGTCTTCCTTGTAGGCCATCCGGCCGAGTATCAACCCGGCCCCCACTGGCACGGGATTGAACAGACCCAGCCCAGCCACCGAGGACAACATGCCGATCATCACGACGCCGCCGTAGGAACCCCGCAAGCCGGTCACCACTTTCTGGGCCTTGCCGGCCGGCTTGGCTTCCAGTTGGGCGGGGGCCTTGAGCTGACCGAACTCGGCCCCCATGGCCCGCTTGCTCAGTTCCGGGGACAGCACCGAGTCCAGACCGGCGTCGGCGAAAGACCTGGCAACGTCGTCGGCCAATGCCTCGCCGCGCTGATATGCCCAGACGAAGTTGTCGCCGACGGCGGTGGCGATCGCGTTCTCCACATCGGTGCCCATCTCCGCCCAGTGCAGGGTCGGATCGCAGGAATCTATCTGACGCTCAGCGTCTTCGGTAACGGCACGGAACCGGGCCCGCAGATCATGATCCACATCGGTACTCAGGTCGGTGAATCCGTCGTTGAGCACCTGCTGCCACAGTGCGGTCTGCTGCAAGGCATCGTTGGCTTCGCGCTTGCGGCGCTCCAGGTCGCCCGCCAACCTGTCCCGCAGTGCGGGATCGTTGATGACCGCCAGCTCGGAGTCCACGGAGATCGTTAATTGCTCGGCAGCCGAACGTATTTCGCGCAGCACCTCATCGCGCACCCGGTCGGTTTCACGGGAGAGCACCTTTTCGCTGAGGAATTTGACGATCGCCGGGAAGTTGGATTCCTCGTTGAGTTCCTTGTCGTTGAGCGTGACCGCATGACTGCGCAATAGCGACGAGACGGGAATGATCGGCATTGGCACCCGAGCGCGCTGCAGGTGCGCGGCATTGGTGTTGACGATCTCGCGCCAGTGCGGATAGAGGTCGGTCTTGGTCGCAACCACCACCCCGGCCGGACAGAGCTGATGCGCCTTTCGCAGAAACCACATCTCCGGTTCGGTGAATTCTTGGCTGGCGTCACTGACCATCAACATGGCGTCAGCGTCTGGCAACAGCCCCAGAGTCGCAGACAGATGGGGCTGCCCGTGGCCGCCGACGCCAGGGGTATCGATGAAAGCCAACCCGCCTTGCAGCAGCGGGCTGGGTGCGCCGATCTCGACCCGCAAGACTTCGCGGCCACCCGCCTGCGGCGCCCGGCGCAAGTCGGTGTTGATGTCGTCGACTGGGACGTCGATCGAGGTGGTTTCGCCATTGGGCCCGGCGGCCACGATGATCCGGGCCGAGGGCTGCGGGCTGTAGCTGACCACCGTGACCACCACGGTGGCCTCGTCATCTCCCACTCGCGCCACGGGCAGGTTGAGCAGAGCGTTGAGCAGTTGGCTCTTGCCCTGTTTGAGCTGCCCAGCGATCACCACACGGATCTGTGGATCGGTGATCCGCTGGCGAGCACGGCGCAAGCGCCCCACCAGGTCATTGCGCTCGTTGAGTTCTGCGATCGCGATGGTGTGGTCGATGAGTTCGACAATCACGCCGACCCGACGCGGGTCATCGGGTTGGGTCACCGCATTGCCCCACTTTCTCGGTCGCTGCGTATTTCAGATCACGGTATGCGCATAAACCGGCGGGGACCACGAAGGTCCCCGCCGGTTTCGCGATTACGGCTCGGAACCCGTGCGGGTCAACCGGACCGTGTGACGGCGGATCGACATGCACCGGCGGTGTGTGGGTCACCGGAGGCTCGTGACCGAACACCGAGGGGCTCGGCGGCTCGTGATGCGCCGGCTGTTCGGCCGGCACGTGCGGTTGCGGTGTCACCACCGGTGCGTGCTCAACCGGCGGAGTGTGCGCCGGCGTCGGCGTCGCGACGTGCGGCGCGGGCGCATTGATCACCGGCGGGTTCGCGCCACCGTGACCGGCACCGGCGCCCGGGCTCTGGATGACGGGACCGTTGCCCGACGGTGGGCTCACCTGACCGCCGGCCCCGGCTCCGGCACCCCCGCCGCCCTGGATGACGGGCCCTTGACCGGTAGGGATGGTCGGCCCGTGCTCTACCGGCGGGATCCCGCCGCTGACGCCGCCGTTGCCCCCGAGGGTGGTGCCTTCCTGGCCAAGGATGTCTCCATGGCCCACCGATCCACCCGCGGTGCTCCCGCCACCGAGGCCGGCCTGGCCGCCAGCGGTGCTCCCGCCACCGAGGCCTACCTGGCCGCCAGCGTGTGTGCCACCGCCAACTCCGGCGCCCATTCCGGCTCCCGGGCTACCCGCCGTGCCACCCAGCTCCGTTCCCGCGCCGCCCGCCGCGCCTGCCACCCAGCCCGGCCTGGCCGCCAATGTGGGTACCGCCACCAAATCCGCCAGCCGCCTCGGCGCCTGCACCGCCCGCGACGCTGCCGCCCAGCCCGGCGGCCATTCCGCCGCCCGCACCGGAATGGACCCCTATGCCCGTACCACCGGCTGCGCCCAGGGCGGCGGGCTGCGGATTGGGATGCCCGCCCAAGGTGGTGCTGTCACCACTCAGGATGCTGCCCCGGCTGCCAGCCCCGAGGCCCAAGCCCGCACCGCCGGCTGCGCCGGCCTGACCGCCAACTCCCACACCGCCCAACGGGCCTGAAACATGTGGGGTGGCAGCACCATTGAGCGCGGCGCCTTCGCTGGCAATCAATCCGGCTTGACCGGTGGCTCCCAGCGATGCGTTGCCACCGATGCCGGTCAGGCCGCTGATGTTGCCCACGCCGGCAAGCCCGCCACCGACCGCGGCACCCGCTTGCCCACCCAGCGCCGCCTGGCCACCAATACCCAGACCGGCCTGGCTAGCGATACCTGCCGAACCACCGGCAGCAAGACCTGCCTGACTGGCGATACCGGCCTGGCTGGCGATACCGGCCTGGCTAGCGATGCCCGCTTGACCGGCAAGACCGGCCTGACTGGCAATGCCCGCCTGACCGGCAAGACCGGCTTGACCAGCAAGACCTGCCTGACTGGCGATGCCCGCCTGACCAGCAAGACCCGCCTGACCAGCAAGACCCGCCTGACCAGCAAGACCGGCCTGACCAGCAATGCCGCCACCTGCCTGGCCAGCGATGCCGCCGCCCGCTTGGCCCGCGATGCCACCGCCTACCTGGCCACCGGCGCCAACCTGGCCATTGCCAACGACGCGGCTTCCAAAGCCCGCACCTGCGCCAACCGCACCGCCGGCGCTACCGCCAACAGCGGCGCCAGCCTGACCACCCACGCCAGCCCCACCGCCGAAGCCACCGCCGATCGCACCACCAGCACTACCGCCGACCGCACCACCAGCCTGGCCACCAACACCGGCACCAACACCGACGCCAGCCTGAGCGCCCAGCTGCGCGTCAAACCCAGCCTGGCTCACAAACCCACCCCCAAACCAAGCCCAGCCTGACCACCCACGCCAGCTCCACCACCGAAGCCACCGCCGATCGCACCGCCAGCGCTACCGCCGACCGCACCACCGGCCTGGCCACCAACACCGACGCCAGCCTGACCACCCAGCTGCCCGTCAAACCCAGCCTGGCTCACAAACCCACCCCCCAAACCAAGCCCGGCCTGACCGCCGAGCGCGCCACCAACATCAAGACCAGCATTGCCGCCGATCCCGGCGCCAACCGTGGCGCCGGCCTGAGCGCCCAGCTGCGCGTCAAACCCAGCCTGGCTCACAAATCCACCGCCCAGACCAAACTCACCAGCGCCGCCGAACCCGCCGCCGAGACCAAGCCCAGCCTGACCACCCAACCCGCCGCCGAGTCCAAGTCCGAGCCCACCACCGACAGCGGTCTGACCGCCAAGGCCCACTCCCAGACCCGTTTGCGCGCCGATCCCAAGGCCCAAACCGGCGCCAGCCTGACCGGCAAATCCCCCCTCAAAACCGGCTCCGATGCCCAGCCCGGTTTGTGCGCCCAGGCCGGTCTGGGCGCCGAACCCGAGCCCGAGACCGGCACTGGCTTGCGCACCGAACCCGGCCTGAATACCGGCCCCGAAGCCCAGGCCGACCTGGCTGGCAAGCCCAACCTGGCCGCCGAAGTCTCCGGTTGCCTGCGTGTAAGCAAGGCCCGGAACAACTCCGCCGACACCGGTCTGCCACCCGAGGCCACTCTGGCTCCAAAACCCAGCTCCCAGACCGCTTGTCAGCCCGCTGGCCAGGCCTGCCCCAATGTCGGCCGCAACGACATTCGCCACCGAGGCACCGATGTCTGCACCGGCAAAGCCCGCATCAGCCGCAGCGACTCCCGCGTCACTCACGACCGCGGCAGCGTCTTGAGCAACGACAGCACCCGCATCTTGAGCAACGTAGCTCGACGCGGCGCCCACCTCCGAGGCCGGCGCAAGCCCGTATTGGTCCGCCACCGCTTGCTGCAATCCCCCAATCGGGTCCCCAGCACCAAGGTTAAGAAATGGCAGCGCATTGGCCGCGGCCGACGAGATCTCCACCGGAGACACGTTGACCAGTCCGGCGTTTGTCATGGCCTGCCCGGGAGATGCGACGAACGACCGTGCCGCGTCTTCGCTGCGAAACAGGCTCAGGATGTAGTCGACAAGCGAGGTCATCTTCATTGTCCCTTCAATCGAATGTGTGAAGTTGTTCGCCGAAACGACCGGCGCTCTGCCATAAACGCTATGGATTTGGCCCTTCCTCGAAATCGGGGCCAGATCCCCCAGCCCAACGAGTACCCACCGGGATCGACCGGGCCACCCTATTAGGGGATTAGGGGAAATTGAGCACCCCCAATGCGCATGCGGGAACCGCCCCCAAAAAAACCAGCATTTCTGCACGTCACATACCAATGACGGGCCGCAAGAGGCGGCTAGCTAGATCACTAGCGAACGGAGTTCACCCGTGGATGCCGAAGCCGTGGTGATCGGGCTCGGTGACATGCGGGTGATCGACTGGGTGATCCCAGATAGCCGGATCAGCCGCCGGCAGGACGCCGTGGTCAAAGGTCGGGTCGGGCGTCTCAGCACCCGTGAACAGCACTGATGGCTGATGGGGTTCGAACGCTACGGGATGCGGATCGGCGGTTACTTCACCGGAGGCGACGGGTGTTGGTTCGTTGATCACGCCGCCCGACGGTTGGTGCTGTGGGACGACCGCCCCGGCAACATGCGGCGAGAACGAGTCCAGCGCGGCCGCCGCCGCACCGCTCGCCCAAACGTTGCCGTGATCGGCAGGTTGTGCCCCGGCAATCGCCCCGCTCGGGCCGGCCATGGACAGTGAATCCGACACCATCGGGATCAGATTGTTGACGTCGGCGCTGGTCACGTCCGTAAGGTGGGCATCGGCGATAGCCTGCGCGGGGTTGGCCGCATACCGTGCGGCCGCCGCGGGGTCACGCACCAGCGCGATGACGAAATCGAGCAACGAGTTAGCCATCTCGCGCCTCCAAATCGCACATTTTCCGCGTCGGGGACGATGCTATCCGGTGATGCCACCAATGTGTTCGGTGTCCAACCCGCGTATCCCGCGACCCCATTAGGGGGTGGCGCGTTAGGGGATTTTGGGGTTCCGGGGTAAGAAACAGTATGGCCAGAAATCCGCTGTCACCCGCAAGTGATGCCCGGGGAGAGCGAGATGGGGTGTCCGAGGGCCACGCTTCGCGCGACGACACGTCGGCGCCCCCTAACTCGGCCGCGGTTCCCGCTCCCGCACGCGGGCTGATCGATGAACTCGCAAGCGGCGGCGCGACCCCGGTGAAGGCGTTGATCGGCGGCGGCATCGGGACCGGCAAGACAACCGTGCTGGGCACCGTCCGCGACGCCCTGCGCCGCACCGGGGTTACCGTCCGTACCCATCCCATCAAGGACTGCGAACCCTCCGAGGCGGCGCTCGTGGTCGACGACGCCCACCTACTCACCGAGGACGAACTACTGCGCCTGGCCGAGTGGGCCGCAGATCCCCAGGCCACCGTGGTGGTGGGCACACAGCTTTATCAGCAACACCCCACGCTGCGTGCGCTCGCGACGACCATAGAACGCGAACGACCTCAGATATCGCTGGGTCCGTTGCCGGTCGCCGACCAACTTCGGGATAGCACCGCGGGTATGCCGTTCTTGGTCGAGGCGGTATCCCGCGAGACCGACTCCCCGGTACCGGCGGCCAGGTTTGCCCTCATCGAGCGGTTGCGCCGACACGACGAACCCACCCTGGATGCGCTGCTCATCATGTCGTTGACCCAGGAATCGGGAACCACTGACGTGGCCGCCGCGCTTGGCGTGTCCACCTCGGAAGCGCGTCAGCTCGTCGATCGTGTGCACGCCAGCGGACTGGTCGAGCCGTCACATCCGCCCGCCTTCCTGCGGCTGGTACATGAGGCGGTCGTACACATCGTCGGCAACACACACCACCATGAGGTCGAGACCTCCCTGCTGCGATCACAACTCGACATCTCGCCGATGTCGCAAGATCTCGCGCTGCGGCTGGCCGAGCACGGGCTGCACGGTGAGCGATTGGCGACCGCCCTCGCCGGATACGCCTCGGCCGCGCGCGGTGAACCCGCGCAGACGGCGCGGCTCTACCGGGCGGCCGTCAGTGCCGGCGCAACAGAACTGAAATCCCAATTGGCCGATGCGCTGGCCCGCACCGGCGACTGTGCGGGCGCGGCGGCGTTGGCCGACGAGCTGCTTGGCTCCGCGGATTCCGCGCAACGCGCCGCGGCGGTGCGGATCGCGGCCAGCGTGGCGACCTATGAGGGCAACGCGGGTCAAGCGGCCGAGCTGTTCGGGTGGTTGGGCCCCTACCCGGATGCGGTCGTTGGTTCGTCAGCGGCGATCGTGCTCGCTGCGGTGGGTGATCTGGAGACCGCCCGCGCCGCGCTAGACGTGAAGGACACCGGCCCGCCGACCATGGCGGCGCGGGCCGCGCGCGGTCTTGCCGACGGACTGCTGCTGACCATGGATCAGCCATATCCGGTGGCCATGGCGAAGCTGGGGCAGGCCATCGCGGCGGACCAACCGATCACCGAGGCAATCCCCGACAGCCCGGCCGCGCTGGTGACGTTGGCCGCGATTCATGGCGGTGATCCGGTCCGCGCACGCAGCGTGATCGGGCGTGCGGTGCGCTCCGGAACCGACCAGGTGTTCCATCAGCGCCACCTGCTGCTATCCGGCTGGATCAAGATGCAAGAGGGGCAACTCCCGTCGGCCAGTGCTGATGTCACCGCGGCTTGCTCCGGTGCACCAATGCATCGACGCGACGCACTGTGGGCCGCGGCACTTGAAACCGCGATCGCACGCCGCAGTGGTGATGCCGGTGCACTGCAAAAGCATTGGAATGCGGCCATGGAGGTGCTCGGCGAGTATTCCCTCGACCTGTTCGCATTGCTGCCGTTGGGCGAATTGTGGGTAGCGGCCGCCCGTAATCGCCAGGTGGACCAGCTTCAACACACTTTGGATCAGGCCTTTTCGCTGCTGAATTCACTTGGCAACCCGGTCTTGTGGTCAAACTCACTTCATTGGGCCGGGGTGCATGCGGGAATCCTGGCCAACTCGCCAGGTGCTGTTGCACCACACGGACAGGCGCTTGGCGCGGCCGCTGCCGAGAACGCTCTGGCGCATGCCCTGTCGGTCGCCGGACGGACGTGGCTGCGAGTGCTGGCCGACCAGGTGGATGTCGAGGAGGTCACCGTCGCCGCCCGGTCATTGTCGGGCGTGGGACTGACGTCTGACGCGACCAGGCTGGCCGGTCAAGCCGCCCTGCAGACGCCCGATGCCCGGGTCTCTGGAGCCATGTTGCAACTGGCTCGAGACCTGAAGCTGGCCAGCGGCTTTGACGATCTCACCGATGCGGAACCGGTCGCCGGTGCGGCGCCCGCACCCCGCCAGCCACCGGCCGGATCCCCTCTATCCGATCGCGAACGTGAAGTCGCCGAGCTACTGCTGTTGGGCATGCCTTACCGCGACATCGGCGCCCAGCTGTTCATCTCCGCGAAGACGGTTGAACACCACGTCGCGCGGATCCGTCGTCGCCTCGGCGCGGGCTCTCGCTCGGAGATGTTGTCGATGCTGCGGGCGATGTTGACGGCACCGGGCTGAGACAAAAATGTCCTAAAGCGAGCGAGCCTAGGTTAGGACAGCCTTTCTCGCGGCGAATTAAGCAAAGATGTCAGTATGAGCAGGTTGAGCTGCCAGTAAGCACACTGAAATGCATTGGAGAGTACTTCGGTGACCACGCAGATGCTCATCAGACTGACAGTTGGAATGGGCATGACCGCGGTCGTGGTCGTGCTCGCACTGCGTCGGGTCTGGTGGCTGTACAAGCTGATCATGTCTGGGCAACCAGCCTCGGGACGTACCGATGACATCGGCGCCCGGATCTGGACGCAGATCGCCGAGGTGTTCGGTCAGCGGCGGCTTCTGAGATGGTCGATCCCCGGCATCGCGCACTTCTTCACCATGTGGGGCTTCTTCATCCTGCTCACGGTCTACATCGAGGCCTACGGGTTCCTGTTCGTGGAGAACTTCTCCATCCCGGTGATCGGCCACTGGGACGCGCTGGGCTTCCTGCAGGACTTCTTCGCCACCGCGGTGTTCCTGGGCATCGCTACCTTCGCCATCATCCGGATCAAGCGGAACCCGCGCGAGATCGGTAGGGCGTCGCGCTTCTATGGCTCGCACAACAGCGGTGCGTGGCTCGTTCTGTTCATGATCTTCAACGTCATCTGGACTTACGTCTTGGTCCGGGGCTCAGCGGTCAACAACGAAACGCTTCCTTACGGCAAGGGCGCATTCCTGTCCCAGCTGTTCGCGGCGATCCTGCGCCCGCTTGGTCAGCCCGCCAACGAGATCATCGAAACCACGGCGCTGTTGGCGCACATCGCGGTCATGCTCGCGTTCTTGATCATCGTGCTGCACTCCAAGCACCTGCACATCTTCTTGGCTCCGATCAACGTCACCTTCAAGCGCCTGCCCGACGGGCTGGGTCCGCTGCTGCCGGTGGAAGCCGACGGCAAGCCGGTCGACTTCGAGAACCCGCCCGACGACGCCATTTTCGGCCGCGGCAAGATCGAGGACTTCACCTGGAAGGGCATGCTCGACTTCGCGACCTGCACCGAGTGCGGGCGCTGCCAGTCACAGTGTCCGGCCTGGAATACCGGCAAGCCGTTGTCGCCCAAGCTGGTCATCATGGACCTGCGCGACCACTGGATGGCCAAGGCGCCCTACATCCTGGGTGAGAAGACCGCGGATCCGCTCGAGGGTCTTGACCTCGAGACCGCCGCCGAAGAAGGCCACCACGTGCCCGAATCCGGCTTCGGCCGGGTGCCCGGAGACGGTCCCGAGCAGGCCGCGCGCCCGCTGGTCGGTACCGCCGAACAGGGTGGTGTCATCGATCCCGACGTGTTGTGGTCCTGCGTGAGCTGCGGCGCCTGCGTCGAACAATGCCCGGTGGACATCGAGCACATCGATCACATCGTCGATATGCGCCGCTACCAGGTGATGATGGAGTCGGAGTTCCCCTCCGAGCTGTCGGTGCTGTTCAAGAACCTGGAGAACAAGGGCAATCCGTGGGGCCAGAACGCTTCGGACCGGACCAACTGGATCGACGAAGTCGACTTCGATGTCCCGGTCTACGGCGAGGACGTGGATAGCTTCGACGGCTACGAGTACCTGTTCTGGGTGGGTTGCGCCGGCGCCTACGACGACAAGGCCAAGAAGACCACCAAGGCCGTCGCCGAGCTGCTCGCCACCGCGGGTGTGAAGTTCATGGTGCTGGGCGCCGGGGAGACCTGCAACGGTGACTCCGCCCGCCGGTCCGGCAACGAGTTCCTGTTCCAGCAGCTGGCCCAGCAAGCCATCGAGACCCTCGACGGCGTCTTCGAGGGCGTGGCGACCGTCGACCGCAAGGTCGTCGTCACCTGCCCACACTGCTTCAACACCCTGGGCAAGGAATACCGGCAGCTGGGCAGCAACTACAGCGTGCTGCACCACACCCAGCTGCTCAACCGGCTGATCCGCGACAAGAAGTTGGTCCCGGTCACCCCGGTTTCCCAAGATGTCACCTATCACGACCCGTGCTACCTGGGTCGGCACAACAAGGTCTACGAGGCGCCGCGTGAGCTGATCGGCGCCGCCGGGGCCAACCTTGCCGAGATGCCACGCCACGCCGAGCGCAGCTTCTGCTGTGGCGCCGGCGGGGCCCGCATGTGGATGGAAGAACACATCGGCAAGCGGATCAACCACGAACGCGTCGACGAGGCGCTGGCCACCAACGCTTCCACCATCGCCACCGCGTGCCCGTTCTGCCGGGTGATGGTGACCGACGGTGTCAACGACCGGCAGGAAGAAGCGGGCCGTTCCGGTGTCGAGGTACTCGACGTGGCCCAGGTGCTGCTCGGCTCGCTCGACCGCGAAAAGGCAACGCTGCCGGAGAAAGGCACGGCCGCAAAGGAAGCCGAAAAGCGGGCGAAAGCTGCGCCTAAGGCCGCCGCCCCGGCCGCGCCCGCCCCGGCGCCCGCCGAGGCACCCGCGAAGGCTGCTGAGGCCCCGGCCGCCGCCACAGCGGCCAGCCCGGCCGCACCGGCCAAGGGGCTGGGCATGGCTCGACCGGGCGCCAAGAAGGCAGCTCCGGCGCCAGCAGCCGAAACCGCGGCAGCGGAGGCCCCGGCCGCACCGGCCAAGGGCCTTGGTATGGCCGCGGGCGCCAAGAAACCCGGCGCCAAGAAGGCGGCCGCGCCCACCGGCGAAACCAAGCCGGCCGAGGCGGCCGCACCCGCCGCACCGGTCAAGGGGTTGGGTATGGCCTCGGGCGCGAAGCGACCTGGGGCCAAGAAGGCAGCGCCACCAGCTGCTGCGGCACCGGAAGCGGCCGCGACGGCACCGGCTCCCGAGGCCGCGGCCGCGCCCGCGGAACCTGCCGCACCCGCCGCCCCGGTCAAAGGGCTGGGAATCGCCACCGGCGCCAAGCGTCCGGGGGCGAAGAAGGCACCCGCGCGGGCGGAAGCGCCCTCCGCGGCGGCCCCCGCCCAGCCGGAGCCCGAGGCAACGCCGGAACCCGAGCCGGCCAGCAAGCAGGATGGGGAACCGACTCCACCTGCGGCGCCGGCCGCCCCGGTCAAGGGTCTGGGCATGGCACGGGGTGCGCGTCCGCCGGGCAAGCGCTGACCGTGGCTTGACACCTGTCAGCAAATATCAGTGGACAGCGATGAGACCATGGTTGACGTGACCACTCACCAGCTGCCCTGGCACGCCTCCAGCCACCAGCGCCAGCGTTCCTTCGCGCAGTCGTCCAAGCTTCAGGACGTCCTGTACGAAATCCGCGGTCCGGTGCACCAGCAGGCCGCGCGGCTGGAGACCGAAGGGCATCGGATCCTCAAGCTCAATATCGGCAACCCCGCACCGTTTGGCTTCGAGGCGCCGGACGTGATCATGCGCGACATGATCCAGGCGCTGCCCTATGCGCAGGGGTACTCCGACTCGCAAGGGATCCTGCCGGCCCGACGTGCCGTGGTCACCCGCTACGAGCTCGTCGACGGCTTTCCCCGATTCGACGTCGACGATGTCTACCTGGGCAACGGTGTCTCCGAGCTGATCACCATGACGCTGCAGGCCTTGCTCGACAACGGCGATCAGGTGCTGATTCCCGCACCCGACTATCCCCTGTGGACGGCGTCGACCTCGTTGGCCGGCGGCACTCCGGTGCATTACCTATGCGACGAGACGCAGGACTGGCAGCCCGACATCGCCGATCTGGAGTCCAAGATCACCGAGCGCACCAAGGCGCTGGTGATCATCAACCCCAACAACCCCACCGGCGCGGTCTACAGCCACGAAATCCTCACCCAGATGGTGGAGCTGGCCCGCAAGCATGAACTGTTGCTGCTCGCCGACGAGATCTACGACAAGATCCTCTACGACGACGCCAAGCACATCAGCGTGGCCACGCTCGCCCCGGACATGCTGTGCCTGACCTTCAATGGCCTGTCCAAGGCCTACCGCGTTGCCGGATACCGGGCGGGTTGGCTGGCGATCACCGGCCCCAAGGAGCACGCCAGCAGCTTCATCGAGGGAATCAGCCTGCTGGCCAACATGCGCTTGTGCCCGAACGTCCCGGCCCAGCATGCGATCCAGGTCGCCCTGGGCGGCCACCAAAGCATCGATGATCTGGTGCTCCCCGGCGGTCGTCTGCTCGAACAGCGTGACGTCGCCTGGTCCAAGCTCAACGAAATTCCCGGGGTGTCCTGCGTCAAGCCCAAGGGTGCGCTGTATGCGTTTACCCGGCTGGACCCGGAGGTCTACGACATCGCCGACGACGAACAACTCGTGCTCGATCTCCTGCTGTCCGAGAAGATCCTGGTCACCCAGGGGACCGGGTTCAATTGGCCGGAGCCGGATCACCTGCGTCTGGTGACCTTGCCGTGGTCGCGTGATCTAGCAGCGGCCATCGAGCGCCTGGGCAACTTCCTAGTCAGCTACCGGCAGTAGCACCGAATCCGGAGTTGCGGGCGCCCCGCTCGTTGTCGATTCGGCGCATCCGCCGGTGCCGATCCCGTTTGCACCACCGTGGCGCATTGCCGGCTATACGACGATGCCGTCCGCGCCGTTCGGGCCGGGCTTACCCCCGGGTCCGGGGTTACCGCCTTTGCCACCGACGCCGGGGACGGGACTGCCCGCGGGCGCGTGGGCATTACCGCCAACCCCGCCGGTGCCGCCGGTGGCGACGGTTGCCGTACCGTCGCCCCCGCGACCGCCATTGCCGGCACTAGCGGTTCCGGTTCCCGTGGTCGAGGCATAACCGCCGGCGCCGCCGTTTCCGCCGTTGGAACCGTTGGCTGTGCCACCGTCACCACCGTTCCCGCCGATGCCGCCGGTGGCCGTGGCAGTCGAGGCGCCATTAAGGGTGTATGCGGCACCGCCTTGGCCGCCGTCACCCCCGACGGCGCCGGTACCGCCGGCGCCTGGGGCGCCGCCGATGGCCTCTCCGCTTCCGTTGTTGATCCCAACACCTCCGACGCCGCCGGTCCCGCCGCGGCCGGTGCCGCCGCTGCCGCCATCACCACCGGCTCCGCCGGTGGCGGCGAGCACTGAGGCGCTGCTGTCGATTTCCGTGAATCCACCGGCACCGCCGGCCCCGCCATCGGTGGCGCCATCGCCGCCGTGACCGCCGGCACCGCCCTGCGGGACAACCGTGGAGGCGCCGTTGTTGATGTCCGCGCCGCCACCCGAACCGCCGATCCCACCGACTCCGGTGCTGCCGGTGCCACCATCACCGCCGACGCCGGCGATGATATTTCCGGTCCCGAAGGTGAAGGCAAAACCGCCCGACCCCCCGTTTCCGCCGTCGGTACCGTCGCCACCGGCACCGCCGCTGCCGCTGGTAGCAGTGGCGGTCGAGGCGCTGTTGAGGACGCTTGCGGCGGCGGCGGACCCGCCGGACCCGCCGGCTCCGGTAGTGCCGTCGGTGCCGGCCGCTCCGTCGGCTCCGGTGGCGTTTCCGGTTCCGTAGTTGTACGCCGCACCGCCCGAGCCGCCGTTGCCGCCGACGACACCGGTGCCGCCCTTCCCAGCGGCGCCACCGAAGGCGTCGCCGGCTCCGTAGTTGATCGCGGTGCCGCCGGGACCGCCACCCCCACCGTGGCCGGTACCGCCGTTGCCGCCGTCCCCGCCAGTGCCTCCGGTGGCGGTGGCCCTGGAGCCAGCGCCATCGATAGTGGTCCTGCCGCCATCCCCACCGGCGCCGCCGTCCGTGGCGCCGTCCCCACCGTGGCCACCGGCGCCGCCGACGAAGGAAACCGTAGAAGCGTCGTTATTGACTTCCACGTTCCCGCCGTCACCGCCGGAACCGCCGTTGCCGGTGCTGCCTGTGCCGCCATCGCCGCCGGTGCCGCCGGTGACGTTTCCAGTCCCCCTAGTCGACGCAGCACCGCCCACACCGGCGTTGCCGCCATCGTTCCCGTCGCCACCGGCACCCCCGGCACCGCCCGTGGCAGTAGCGGCCGAGGCGCCATTGAGGATCTGCGCGGCGCCGCCCCCACCCCCGGCACCGCCAGTGCCCCCGGTACCCCTGCTACCGGCGCCGCCATCGCCACCCGCGCCACCGGTGGCGTTTGCGGTTCCGTAGCTAGTTGCGTTGCCGCCGCCGCCACCGGCCCCGCCGTTGGTGCCGACGCCGCCATCGCCGCCCCGACCGCCGCTGCTTCCCATCGCACCGCTGTCGCCGCCGGTGCCGCCATTGCCGCCGTTCCCGCCGCCGGGTGCGGAGTTACCACCCGCCCCGCCAGCACCGCCGTTGCCGTAGAAGCCGCCCGCGCCACCATGTCCGCCGTCGCCACCGTTGCCGATGGCGGGGCCGGCAGGGCCATCGGCGGCATAGCCGGTCCCGCCGGCACCGCCATTTCCTCCGTTGCCGGCGATGATGGTGCCGGCGGCACCGCTGGCACCGGCGACCGCACCCGCGCCACCGGCCGCCCCGCTGTTGCCGCCACCGCCGACCGCGCCGGGGTCACCACCGGTGCCGCCCATGCCCCCGGAGGTGGCCGCGTCGGGGCCGACCCCACCGGTACCACCGTTGCC